>NZ_AANZ01000002.1 GCF_000153105.1 Blastopirellula marina DSM 3645 | reverse complement strand
TGGGGCTAGCGACCCACAATTTTCACGATACGTTCGGAAAATTCCCGGGGGGATCGCATCAAGACGCATTTCGCGATTTCACCCGGACCAACCCGGATGAGTATCACCACGATGATCGTGGTCGCTGGAGCTATATCACGGTATTGTTGCCGTATCTTGAGCAACAAGCGATGCACGATCAGTTTGTCAGCACCCATGTGGGGGCGGAATTCCCCTGGAACGGCACGACGTTGTTGCGAACGTCCATTCAAACGTTGCTCTGTCCTTCCGATGGAAATTCGGCGACCAACGCCGGCGAAATGGGGCGTAACAGCTACCACGTCAATCGCGGCGATTATTGGAACCCCTGGGATTGGTGGGAATGCCGCGGCGTCTTTGGCAATCAATATCGCGTTACGAAAAAGTTCAGCAGTTTGACCGATGGATCAAGCAATACGCTGTTTCTGACAGAAATGAAGATCGGCGTCATCGGCAGCCAAAAAATTGGCCAAGGGGTCGCCAATAGCGTGGGTTACAGCAATGGAGACGCTCCTAGCATTTGCTCGGCTCGGCGCGGCCCGAACGGCACTTTGACCGGCGGCGTCTACTCGCGCGGAGACAACGAGTTGCCAGGCTGGCGTTGGGCTGACGCGCACACCGTGTTTACGCAATGGCACGTCGTGCTTCCGCCAAACTCCCCTTCTTGCTCGAACGACTCTGGAGGAACAATGGATAACGAGTTGATGACGGCCAGTAGCTATCATCCCGGCGGGGTCAACGTCGTATTTGGCGATGGATCGGTCAAGTTCATGCCCGATACGATCGACGCCGGCGATCCTAGCCTTCGCGTCGCCGACACGGCAAACCCGCCGAGCGAACCGCAGCGATATACGGGTCCGTCTCTCTACGGCGTTTGGGGCTCCTTAGGGACTGCCAGCGGCGGCGAAGTGACGACTCTCCCGTAGTTTAGCGCCGCTCCTGCGGGGGTGGAAGGTCCATGCAACGCCTCGACGGCTCTGGGGAAGTCGAGGCGAAATCGGTTTTATCTGTTTCGAATCATGTAAGGTGGAGTTTGACGCAATGGCTGCGATTCCCAGGTTTTACCAAGGTATCAGTTTGGCGGTTGTCGCCGCGCTCATGGGTTGCACGGGCAATGCAAACGTACTCCAAACCGAGTACGTGGAAGGGGTTGTGACGCTGGACGGAGTTCCCGTCGAAGGCGCGACCGTCGAGTTTGTTCCGACGGTCGAAGAACAAGGGGCGACCGCCAACGGCTATACCGATTCGAGCGGGATCTATCATTTGACCGTCCTGGCGCCTGGCGACGGAAAAGAGGCCGAATTCGCGAGCGGCACCCTTCCTGGCGAATATCAGATCGCGGTCCGAAAAGCGGTCACCGGACCGACGCCGGCGAGTAGTTCTCGCCAAGTGGCCGCCAAAAAGACCTATCTCGTGCCGAAAAAGTACGACAATCCGCGCAATTCGGGGCTCACCGCAACGGTAGAAGCCGGGAGCAACACGATTCCGCTCGAACTGCAGTCCAAATAGTCGTCCTATTGCGGCCAGGCGCCGTCGACGATCGGTTTGGCCGTCAGCTTGGTCGGATCCACCGTCACGTGGCGAATCTTCTTTCGCCGCCAGGTGTAGGTGATGTGGACCAGACCGTCCGGCGTTTGAATCACGGCCGGATACGAAAACTCGCCGGCGCTCTTTTCAAGCACGAGCGCCGCCTCCCATGTTCGCCCATCTTGGCTGACCGCGACGTTGAGCATATTGCGCCCGCTGGGGAAAGGTCCGCTGCGATGGGTGTGGTTGTAGACCAATAGGGCCCGACCATCGGCCAGCATCACGGCGTCGGTTCCGCTGTTCGGATTGGGCAAGCCGGTCGAAACGAGCGGCGTCCAGGTGATTCCCTGGTCGTCGCTCCAGGTCGACCAAACGTTGCCGTTATTGTTACGATCGCGCGCCAAAATCTGCCAACGGCCGTTGGGATAGACCAGCACGCTCGGCTGAATCGCGCCGATCTTGGTTCCATCATTCAGCGGGCCGACGCGGGTCCACGCGCGGCCTTGATCGGACGTTATTTCCAAGTGCAAACGCCAGCCGTGGTTTTCGCTGCTCGAGGGACAGACCAATCGCCCGTCATGCTCGATCGCTTTGTTTTTGACGGGGCCATCGATTCCTTCCGGCAGCCGCTGGGGCTCGCTCCAAGTTACGCCGCTATCGTCGGAAGTCATTAGCATTCCCCACCAGGTGCTGGGGGTGGGCCCGCATTTATAGAACAGCATCAGCGGGCCCTCTTGCGCTTGATGCAGCACCGGGTTCCAGCAAGGATGGCGATGCTCTTTTCCCGTGGGTGAAACGTACTGCACTCCATTGGCGACTTCGACCGGCGTGATCCACTTGCCGTCTACTTGGCGATTGAAATAGATGCCGACATCCTTGGCGCCTTCGCGCGTGCCGCCAAACCAAGCGGCGACAAAACCAGCCGGAGTATGGGCGATTGTCGAAGCATGACAACTATCGTGCGGAGCGCCGTCAGTGAGATACTCCACCGAAACGACCCCCGGCTGTGAGGTGAGCATATCGGTCGCAACCGTCTCGCTGTCTGATTCAGCACTCGCGAGCGAAGCGATCAGCAGCAACAAGAGCGGGAATCCGTAGCGTTTCATGAGGAGGGTCCGGCGGGGACTGGCAGGGCGGAAAGTTGGCGACATGAGCGAGTTTAACGTGTTGCTACAACCGCTGCGAACCTTTTTGCTAGCGATCCCGTAGTTAAGTTTCTACAAACGATTTGCAAAAAGTAGGCCCGCAGCCCTGGACGATCGGGGCTGACTGAACTTCAATAAACGGTTTCCCGGTTCGGTCGAAAATGCTCTCCTAGGGCGATCGACCATTCCCCTTCCCTTGCTCTAACGTTAGACAGACAAGCAACATGCTGCTGCTGGAAAACGTCAAAAAGTCGTACATTGAGCCCAACGGCCAACCGCTTCCGATCCTTGAAATCCCCCGATTTGAGCTATCTGACGCCGAGCAGATGATTCTGATCGGGCGCAGTGGGTGCGGAAAAACGACCCTGCTGCATGTCATCTCAGGGATCAGTCATGCTGACTCTGGCAGCGTGCAGATTGACGGCATCGATCTCCGCCGCTTGTCTGAGCAAGGCCGGGATCGTTTGCGAGCCGAGAAGATTGGCTACGTCTTTCAAACGTTCAACTTGCTGCCGGCCTTTACGGCGCTGGAGAACGTTTTGCTGGGGATGGCCTTCTCGGGCCGCGGAACCGATCGCGGCCGCGCGATCCAACTGCTGGAACGCGTTGGGCTGGCCGAACGCATGAGTCACAAGCCGAAGACGATGTCGGTCGGCGAACAGCAACGCGTCGCCGTCGCGCGAGCGTTGGCGAATCGACCGCGACTACTGTTGGCGGACGAACCGACCGCCAATGTTGATCCGGGCAATCAGCAATCGATCATCGATTTGATTCGCCAAACCTGCAACGAAGAAAAGATTGCTTTGATGATGGTGACGCATTCGCTGGAAGTAGCCGGTCAGTTTGACCGGGTCGAACGTTTGGACGAGATCAATCAATTGAGCAAGGTGACGTCATGACGCGGTGGGCGATTGCATGGCGCAGCGTCACCCAACGGGCGCTCGCATCTAGTTTGACGGCCTTGTCGATGGCGATGGGGGTCGCGTTGGTGACTGCGGTCTTGTTGACCTACGGCATGGTCTCTGACTCGTTCATGGGCAATTCAAACCTGGGATATGGTTTGATCGCCGGAGCCAAAGGAGGCAAGCTGCAGCTGGTCCTCAATACGACTTACTACTTGAGCGAGCCGGTCGAGAACATCCCCTACACGTTCTATCAAGAGTTCCTTTCCGCCGATCAGCAGAAAAAAGAACTGGAGCTAATGCCCGAGAGCACGCTCAGCGAGCTGAAGGATGGCAAGTACGCGGGCAATACGGACTTCGCGATTCCCGTCTGTCTGGGTGACTACTTCAAACGCTTTCGCGTGATCGGAACGCTCCCCAAATTTTTCGAGCTGTTCCGCGATCAATACAACGCCGAAGAGCCGCGCTATCACTTCGCCCAGGGGCGCAACTTCAAAACCTGGGACCAAGAGCATGGCTACTACGAAGCGGTTGTCGGCTCGATTGTCGCGAAGGAAACCGGATTGAAGCTGGGGGATAAGATCGCCGCAGCGCACGGTTCGGACGAAGGACACGCGCATGACGAGTCTCCGTTCATCGTGGTCGGCATTCTGGAACCCTCAGGCACGCCGAACGATCGGGGGGTCTTCATCAACATGGAAGGCTTCTATTTGATGGAGGGGCACGCCAAACCGGTCGACGACGAGGCGCCGGATTCTTCGCCAGAAACCAAAAAAGAGGCCTCCCTCCGCCGTTCTCCGCTGCCGATTGACCAGCGCGAAGTGACGGCGGTGCTGATTCGGACCAATGACCCATTTTCGCCAATTTTTATTCGCAACGCCGTCAACGAGGGAAATGTCGCCCAAGTGGTGCTGCCGGTCTTAGAAATCTCGAATCTGTTTGAATTGATCGTCTCACCGATCCAGACGCTGCTGCTGGTCATCACCGTGATGATCTGCATTGTTTCTGGAATCTCAATCCTGGTAAGCATTTACAACTCCATGAACGACCGCAAACATGAGATTGCGGTGATGCGTGCGTTGGGCGCGAGTCGCGGCACGGTGATGATGGTTATTTTGCTGGAATCGGTCATTTTGTCGGTCGGCGGCGGCCTGATCGGCTGGTTCGTCGGCCACGCGATGATGGCTTCGGCCAGTCCTATGATTGAAGCGAAAACCGGGGTCTCGATCGGCTTTTTTGACCTAGCGCCCCTGCCGATGACGTTTGAATTGTGGATGGGACCCGCCATAATAAATGTGTTGCCTTCCTATCTGCGGGAGTTGCTCAGCCTAGAGCTGCTGATCATTCCCGGCTTGATCCTATTGGCGGTGCTGGTCGGTTTCATACCGGCGTATACTGCTTATAAAACCGATGTGGCCGAGTCGCTCGGCGACTGATCCTTCCCTCCCTGCCTGCGAGAAGTCGATGCGCTCTCTTCTAACCTGGCTTTTGATTTTGACGGTGTTGGCCACGGCTCCGCTGTCGACGGCGTCTGCTTGTCCGTTTTGTGCGGCCGTTTCGCAAACGTTCTCGGAAGAAATCGAGTCGATGGACGTGGCGCTGATCGCCAAGCTCGAGAAGGTTCCGGCGACGACCCCCGATCCAAGTATCGGCGGCGTCAAAGCGAACTTTATCATTACCCAGGTGATCAAAGGGAAAGAGCATTTGAACGACGCCAAGAGCGTCGAAACGCTTTATTACGGCGAAGGTCGCGAAGGACGCAAGTTTCTGATTATGGGCTCGGACCCGACCAATCTGATGTGGTCGACGCCGACGCTGCTCGAAGATTCGACCGTTGACTATATTCTCGGTTCGATCAAGCAGCCGAAAGACGACTATCACCGCCTGATCTACTTCCAGAAGTATCTGGAAGGAAAAGACGACATGGCGTCGCGCGACGCTTATGACGAGTTCGCCAAAGCGCCCTACGATTGGTTGCACTCGCTGAAGCCTGATATGAATCACGATCAATTGATCGAGTGGCTGAAGAACGACGACCTGCAGGCGAATCATCGCCGGCTCTACTTCACCATGCTGGGCGTCTGCGGCAGCAAAGCCGATCTGCCGTTTTTAGAAACGATGCTCAAGAGCGATGATCGCAAACAAAAAGCGGGACTCGACGCGCTGATCGGTTGCTATTTGACCCTCGGCGGCGCTGATGGGATGCCGCTGATCGAGAAGTTGTTTCTGGAAGACAAAGAAGCGGAATACGCCGACACCTACGCGGCGATCATGGCGATTCGCTTTCACGGAACCGAGACCGACATCATTCCGCGTGAGCGTCTGCTGCAAGGGTTGCATTTGATGCTGGATCGCCCGTCGCTGGCCGACCTGGTGATCGTCGACCTTGCGCGTTGGGAAGACTGGTCGGTGATCGATCGACTGTCGACGTTGTTTAAAGAAGCGAATGACGATTCGAGCTGGGTGCGCGTTCCGGTGATTCGCTACTTGATGGCCTGTCCGAAACCGGAAGCCAAAGAAGCGCTGGCCGAACTGGAGAAAGTCGATCCCGAAGCGATGAAGCGGGCCCAAACCTTCTTCCCGTTCCGCAACTCCGGAGTCACGCCGTCACGCGACGCTGAACAAGCGATCGCGATGGCGGACCAAAAAGTCGGCGTGCAGTTGGTTTCGGCGGAAGCGACGCAGGAGCTGACAGCCGATACGGAAACGACCGAAGTCGAAGTCGGCGTCGACGAAGCTCCCCTCAGCGAAGACCAAGACGCGGCCGTAGAAAACATGAACGAAGCGCCGGTCATTGCGACCGACGAAGCGAAAGAACCGTTGACCGAACCTGCGGCCGCAGCATCGGCTGCGGAACGTTTTGCGACCCGCGGCGATCGCTTGTTGGCCGATGCAATACAGAACCCGCAAGCGGTGGAAGCCCCGTCGGCAAATCGACTCGTTCTGGTAGCGACGCCGCTGGTTGTCGGTTTGCTGCTGGCCTTGGGGATGTGGCTGATCTTGCGAAGTCCTTATCAAGCGCCCAGTGCGTAACGCACAAATCCAATCGGTAGCGAATCGTCAGCGAAGACGATTCTTGGCTCGACGCACGACGCATCCGACTTTTCGAACTTATCCTGAACGACTCATGACTGCGACCTTGGATTCACCCCCAGCTCAAACTCCTGATGGACAGCCCGATTACGATCGTTATCGATCGCTGAGCGGATTGGCGGTTGGTTCGCTGATTGTCGGCTTTTTGAGCTTGTTGTCGATCTTTTCCGTCTCGCTCTTACCGTTGGCGGTAGTCGGCGTTGGCTTTGGCTTGTTCACCATTCGAACTGTCGATCGAAACCGTGATCTGGTGACAGGGCGCAAAGTTGCGATCACCGGGACGGTGCTCAGTGCGCTGGCGCTGGTGCTGAGCCCGAGCCGCTATTACTACGAAGAATACGTGAATATCCCCGAAGGCTACGAAGTGATGGCGTTCGGCTCGCTTCAGCCGGACCTGGGCAACACGGCGGTTGTGCCCGAAAAAGCGTGGAAATATGACGGCAAGCGCGTGTTGATCAACGGCTACGTCTACCCGCATGATCAAAAAGAAGGTCTGAACCGCTTTGTCTTGGTTCCCGACTTTGATACTTGTTGTTTCGGCGGCCAACCGAAGCTGACCGATATGATCGAAGTTCGCCTGCGTGATCCGCTGCGAGTGAATTGGTCTTACAATCGGCGTAAGATTGGGGGTACGCTGACGATCAACAAGCATTTGCACCAGATGAAAGACCTGACCGGGGTCTATTACGAAATCGACGCCGACTACGTAAAGTAAACGCTTTACGCTTGCCGCGACTCTTTCCTCCCAAGCACACGCCTATGTGGATTCGCTGTTCAGCTGTCGCGATATTTTCCAGCTTCGCGATTCTGGTGTTCTACGCCGCCTGTACTCCGGCGACGCCGGAGGGGACTCCCTACTCGTCCAACATGACCGGCCTCGACGGCGTTCTATCGCCCGAGGAAACGCCGACCGCCGCGACCGGAGAGACACCTCCGACAGACGAGCCGAAGCCGAACGAACCGAAGCCGGATGCTGCGCCGCAGGTCGATACGGCGCAGACGGCAGAGACCAAAGACGCGATGCCGGCGGCCAATCCAGACGAACAAACAACGACGCCGACGACCACCGCAGCGACCAAGCCGAGCAAAGCGCTGGCTCCCGACAAAACCTTGCCCCGCAAGCCAGGCGTGCAAGATCTGACGTTTGACGACATCGCGTTTGAGATGGAAAAGGGAGAGCCCTTTACGCGGTCGATGTTGCCTGAGCGGATCGAAGAGTTGGGGAACCAGAAAATTCGGATTCGCGGCTATATCTTGCCTAGTTTTGAATCGCGCGGCATCAAGCAGTTTGTGCTGGTCCGCGATAACATGGAGTGCTGTTTTGGCCCAGGCGCGGCGCTTTACGACTGCATCTTAGTCGAGATGACAGGCCCCGGCGTCGACTTCACCGTACGACCGATTACCGTCGAAGGCGTCTTCGAGGTGAAGGAATACAAAGGGGGCGACGGCAAACACTTGGCGATCTATCGCATGGACGGAGAATCAGCGAAGTAACGCAGCCGCTTTCTCTTCGTAGCCCGAATCGCCGATTATGAGGATGCGCTATTTGCTTGAAGAGAAGGATAGAACACGGTCAGAAACGAGAGCGTAGCGACTCACTCTCATTCGTATTTTATGGGAGATGCTCTTCAGCCGGACCTTCTTCCTGCTCTTCCAGCTTTGCTTTCCTGCCGTGTTCCATTCTTGTTTTCCAGAAATAGCGCAACCTCAAACCTGGCGCATCGAGCTACGAAGAGAAACGACCGCATGCTCGCTGCCGACTCAGTCACCTCCGCCGACCGCCGCCGTGCGATCTCGGCTGCGAGCGCCAACGCTGGCGTCTGGGCGTTTGGTAACGGCGTCATCAGCACGTCGGTAGTCACCTATTTGGCGCTGGAACTTGGCGCAAGCAGCGCGCTGATCGCGTGGATCATCGCGGCGCCGCAACTTGCCGGCGTGCTGCGTTGGTTTGGACCTCGGATTCTGGCCAGCTTCCGCGGCCATCGGCTGCCTTGCTTGCTTTTCTATTTCGCATCGGTCGTATTGCTGCTGCTATTGCCGACGACGGCTTATCCCGGCGTGCTCCCCAGCAAATCGCTCAGCCTGGTGGCGCTGGTGCTCTGTTGGTGTCTCTATCACTTGTGCGAATATCTCGGCACGATCTGTCTGTGGAGCTGGTTTGCTCGGCTCATTCCAGGGCGATTTTATGGACGTTTCTCAGGCCGGCGCGAGTTGTGGCTCAACATCGGCCGACTGGTCGGTTTTGTCACGGTCAGCGCGCTCGATATTTGGTATCGCCAGCAATACGTAGCGGCGCCCCGGCTACCGTTGCTGTTGATCTTGGCGGCCGGCGGAGCGCTGTTGCTGGGCGCGGCGTTGATTCCGTTGCTGGGGATGAGCGATGTTCCGGCCCGTTTTGGAGATCGGAAACCTTTGCCGGCGGGGGAAGCGCTGCTGCATAGTCGACCGCTGCGGCGCTTGTTAATTTACGGCGTTTGCTTTTCGGCGGCCAACGGGGTCTCCAGCGCGCTTGGCTGGAGCTACGTTCATAAGGCGCTGGGGTTGTCGCTTGCGCTGGTGCTGGGGAGCCAGGCGCTGATGCGTCTGGGACAACCGATCCTAGCGCCTTGGTGCGGCCGGATCGTCGATCGGGTTGGTTGCCGCGGGCTGATGATCGCATGTCAGTTGACGGTGGCGCTGGCTCCGCTCCTATATTTGGGAGGCGCATGGGGGTATGTCGCTAGCTATGTGGCGTTGATCGCCTATGTCGGCACGAACGTGGCGCTGGCGGCGATGATGCTGCGGATCGCCGGGCCCAAACAGGCTTCGGCCAACATCAGCGTCTATTTCGGCCTGACCGGCGTGGTTTACGCCGTTTCGGTCTTGATTGATGGGGCGCTGGCCGACAGGTTGATCCCCGCCGCGATTCGGGGCGATGCCGCCGCGTACTTTCCCTATTTTCTCACCGCGTGGATTTTACGCTCAGCGGCGGCGATTCCGCTGCTGTTTTTGCTTGAACCGCCAATCGAGGCGGAGACTCGCAGCAATCGGTGATCCCTGTTACGATCAAGCGGTTTGACGATGCACTTGCCCCCCCTCGGAGAACCGGATGTCGCTGCCTGACTGGATCGGATATTGCACCAATGTTCATGCTGGCGCCAATCTTGCCGAGACCGAAGCGAACCTAGTCAAGCATGCGGTGCGTGTGCGCGAATTGATTTCTCCGCGCGAACCAATGGGGGTAGGACTGTGGCTGTCGGCGGTGACGGCCAAAGAGTTGCGTGACGAAGATCGGCTGGCGCGATTTCGCGGTTTTCTCAACGACAACAAGTTGATGCCGTACACGTTGAACGGATTTCCGTATGGCAACTTCCATCAAGCCGTCGTCAAGCACGCCGTCTACGAACCAACCTGGATGGATCCGCTCCGTCTGCAGTACACGCTTGATCTGGCGAACGTACTAAACCAGTTGTTACCGCCAGGCGAAGAGGGAAGCATCTCGACGTTGCCGATCGCCTGGGGCAATCCGCCGCTTAGCGAAGCAGCGTATGCGGCCGCCGTGGCGAACTTTGTCACGCTGTCCGCTGCATTGGCCAAACTTGAGCAAACGACTGGTCGTTTGATCTACGTTTGCATCGAACCAGAGCCGGGCTGCGCGATCGATACGACCGCCGACATGATCGACTTTTTTCAGAATCGATTGTTCCCTGCTGGCGACGCCGCGCAGCTGGCGCGCCATATCCGCGTCTGTCATGACGTTTGTCACGCGGCGGTGATGTGCGAAGACCAATCCGCCGTCCTGTCACAGTACGCAGCAGCGGGGATCAGCGTCGGGAAAGTGCAAATCTCTTCGGCGATCGAAGTCGATTTTGATTCGCTGTCCGACGAAGACCGACAAGCGGCGCTGCAGCGCTTAGAGCAATTCGCCGAAGATCGCTATCTGCATCAAACGATGGTGCTGTCTCCCGGCGAAGAGCGAAAACTGTACGACGACCTCCCTGCCCTGTTGAATTCGGTCAATGGAGAGCCCGGCGGGGTCTGGCGCATCCATTTTCATATGCCGATCTACTTGGACGCGTTTGGTCCGCTCCGCACGACCCAGGGACAGATTCTGGACTTGCTGCGTCAACGCGAACTGTTGGCTCCGATCAAGCATTTTGAAGTCGAGACCTACGCTTGGACGGTGCTGCCGCCCGAATTGCGTCAGGAAGAACTCGCCGCCGGTATCGCGACCGAGATTGACTGGCTCAAGCAGCAGTTGCGCTAACGTGCGCTAGATTGCAATTGGCGTTAGCCGCTATTAGGCTGTAAGCGAATTCATTCGTTTATGTCGGAGAATCGCCGTGCTTAAATCGTTCGCCTCGATCTGTTTGATGTTTCTTGGGAGTTTCGCCCTGATGGCCGCCGATCAGCCTACTGCCGACAGTCCGGCGCCCGGCAAGCAAGTCGCGCAAGAACTAGCAGTGAAGATCGAAGGCCAAGAGCCCGAGAAATTGGGCTATTGGCTCTATCTCCCGACCGACTACAAGGCCGACGGCGAATCAAAACCGCTGCTCCTCTTTTTGCATGGCGCCGGCGAACGCGGAACCGATTTGAACCAGGTCAAAAAGCATGGCCCGCCCAAATTAGTTCCCGCCAAGGAACTGCCGTTCATCGTCGTTTCGCCGCAGTGCAGCCCCGGAGTTTGGTGGAACGCGAGCGAAAAACTAGAGGCGCTGACCCAACTGCTGAACACCGTCGAAAAAGAATACAACGTTGATCCGACGCGGATCTATTGCACCGGTTTGAGCATGGGCGGCTTTGGAACCTGGTCGCTGGTCGCGAAGCACCCGCACAAGTTCGCCGCAGCGCTGCCGATCTGCGGCGGGGGCGATCCGATGCAAGCCGCGGCGCTGACCTCGACTCCGCTCTGGGTTTTTCATGGCGATAAAGATGGAGCCGTGCCGCTCAAACGCAGCGAAGAAATGGTCGCAGCCGTCAAAGAGGCCGGCGGCGACGTCAAGCTTACGATTTATCCCGGCGTTGGGCATGACAGTTGGACGGCGACCTACGACAATCCAGAAGTCTTCACCTGGCTACTGTCGCATCAGTTGCAGCAGGCCGACTAAGAAACCGTCACACACTAGCCCGCAGCGCAAGCGAGGGAATGCGTTCAGCGATCCCAACTCGGATGGAAGTGGCCCGCCGCATTCCATCGGCTTGCGCCTCTGGCTAATGTTGGATCGCTTCGAAAATCGCAATCTCCACACCTACAAGCAGCCGAAATACAAGATCATCGCATCACTAGATTTGGGGAAACGAGATGTCAAACGATCCGTCGAATCCTTTTCAGTCGCCCAGCGGGGATTCTTATCAAGATTCCTCTAAGACGCCGAACTTGCCGATTCCATCGCGGGATTCGATTGACTATATGTCCGCCTACACCAAATTTTTTGAACATCCAGAATGGGTGAACGGCTTACTACTCTCCTCCTTGGCGACGATAATTCCCATTATCGGCGGTCTCATCCTCGCAGGCTATGAATACGACAATGTCGCCAGAACGTTGACGGGCCGAGGTGAAAGACCGTATTCGCCGTTTACGTTTGACCGGTTTGGCGAATACATAATGCGATCACTCTGGGTGTTCTTGTATGGGCTCTGTTGCTCGATCGTGATCATTCCGATCTTCATCGTGTGCATGATCATCATGGGCGTACTATCGAGTCTGGGGGACGGTGCGTTGGGCGTCATCGGCGGCATTCTTGGTTTCGTTCTTTATGTTGGCACAATCCTGCTGCTCAACTTCGCGATGATTCCTGGAACTTTGCGTGTGGCGCTAACGAACGACATCGCCCAGGGATTTGACTTTGGTTATATCACCGACTTCGTTCGCAAAATGTGGATCGAACAGATTTTAGTGGTGCTTTTCCTGACATTCAGCTCGATAATTGTCTTGAATATCGGGTTGTTAATTTGCTGCATCGGTGTCATTCCCGCGATGGTCATCGCCTGGTTCGCTATGTCGCAATTGATGATGCAGCTCTATCAAGTGTATGTCTCCCGCGGCGGTAAGACGTTTGACATCACCCCGTAAATCTGCTGGCTGGGCATGTCGCCGTGCGGTATCATGCTCGTTGTAGGATCGCTGTCAAAATGGTTCGCCGAGGTTGAGATTTATGCCGAACGTCGCGTCGTGGATGCTGTTGGCCCGGGAAGGCGACAGCGGCTTTATGCTGTACGTCTTGCTCGGGGGGATGTTCGCCCTTTTCGGCTTCGTCTTCTTGATCGTCTTGTTGGCGTACGGGCCGCTGTGGTTCCAAGCCTATATGTCGCAAGCCGGCGTCTCGCTGTTCGAGTTGATCGGCATGAGCTTTCGCCAGGTCAACAGCCGCGTGATCGTCAAAGCG
The DNA here is from genome assembly GCF_000153105.1 of Blastopirellula marina DSM 3645. GTDB lineage: Bacteria > Planctomycetota > Planctomycetia > Pirellulales > Pirellulaceae > Blastopirellula > Blastopirellula marina. The sequence continues at coordinate 362,968 of NZ_AANZ01000002.1, read as the reverse complement.
AAGATCATGGCATCGCAATCGGGACTGAGCATCGATCGCAAAGATGGCATCAGCACCAAGCGGCTTGAAGCTCATTATCTGGCCGGCGGCAACGTCATGGCCGTCATGCATGCGATCATCGCCGCGCAGCGCGCGCAAATCGCGCTCGACTTTGATCGCGCGGCGGCGATCGATCTGGCCGGACGCGACGTGGTCGAAGCGGTTCGGACCAGCGTTTCGCCCAAGGTGATCGACTGTCCCGATCCGCGCCGCAGCGGCAAATCAACGCTCAGCGCGATCGCCAAGAACGGCATCGAACTGCGTGTCCGCGCGAAAGTCACCGTCCGGACCGCGCTCGAGCAATTGATCGGCGGCGCCACCGAAGAAACGGTCATCGCCCGCGTGGGCGAGTGCATCATTTCGGCGATCGGCTCCAGCGCCACGCATACGCTGGTGTTGGAGAACCCAGACCTGATCACCCGCGCGGTGCTCGATCGCAATCTGGACGCGCAGACCGCGTATGCGATTGTCTCGATCGACATCGCCGATATCGACGTGGGCGAGAACATCGGCGCCCGTTTGCAAAACGATCAGGCCGAAGCCGATACGCGCGTCGCTCGCGCCAAGGCCGAACAGCGCCGCGCCGAAGCGGTCGCCACCGAACAAGAGAACAAAGCGAAGGTCGTGCTGAATCGAGCGAAACTCGTGCTGGCCGAAGCCGAAGTTCCCAAATCGATGGCCCACGCGTTCCGCTCGGGAAGTCTGCACGCCCAAGGAAACGGGCAAACGCCGGGCGCAACGAAGCCGCCTGAATAGCGCGTCGGCAGGATTTCGCCGATCGTACAGAGTTGACTTGCGGCGAAAAACCGACCAGGATAGAAGTTCACCCCCCATCCCCAACCTCCCGCCTTCCTCCACTCGCCTCGCTGGAAAATCGTTATGAGCCGTAATTGTTTGGCTTTGTCCTTTGCGCTTGCGCTGGTTGCAAGTTTTTCTTACGGTCTCCTGCAATCCGCGCATGCCGAACCGGGCGACGCCGATTTGCGAGAGTACTTTCAGGCCGAGACCACGGCGCTGACCAATCAGCCGATTGCGAGCGTTACCTCGCTGGAAGAATGGAAAATTAAACGACCTGGATATCACGATCTATTAAAGGAGATGCTCGGTCTGCAGCCCTGGCCAGAAAAGACCGATCTGCAAGTGACCACGACCGGCACGCTAGAGAAGGAAGGAGTCGTCGTTGAGAAGATTCACTTCCAGTCGCGTCCCGGTTTGTATGTGACCGGCAATCTTTACCGTCCGGCCGAAGCGAAAGGCCGCTTGCCGGCGGTCCTGTATGTTTGCGGACATGGTCGTGTGGTCGAAGACGGCGTGAGCTTGGGGAACAAGACTTACTATCAGCACCATGGAGCCTGGTTCGCGCGACATGGTTTCGTGTGCCTGATGATCGACACGCTACAGCTGGGTGAGATTCAAGGGCTTCATCACGGCACGCATAACCTGGACATGTGGTGGTGGATCAATCGCGGTTACACGCCGGCCGGCGTCGAAGCTTGGAACTGCGTCCGCGCCATCGATCTGCTGCAAGCTCGCGACGATGTCGATGGCGAAAAGATCGGCGTCACCGGCCGCAGCGGCGGCGGCGCCTATAGTTGGTACATCGCGGCGCTCGACGATCGGATCAAAGCGGCGGTTCCGGTCGCGGGAATCACCGATCTGCAAAATCATATCGTCGACGACTGCATCAACGGCCATTGCGACTGCATGTTTTGGGTGAACACGCCGCGGTTTGATTTCTCGCTGTTGCCGTCGCTGATCGCGCCGCGAGCGCTGATGATCGCCAACACCGACAGCGACCCAATCTTCCCGCTGGATGGAGTAACGCGCACCTTCTTCGCCGCCCGAAATATTTACAACTTGTATGGCGCCGAAAAGAATCTCGGCTACTGCATCGTCTCAGGCGGACATGCCGACACGCAACCGCTCCGCGTCCCGGCGTTCCATTGGCTAAGCAACCATCTCAAAGGAAGCTCGCCGCTGATCGAAGACGCCGCGACGCCGCTGTTCGAGCGGAGCGAGCTGAAAGTCTTCGCCGAACTGCCGGCCGATCAGATCAACACCAAAATTCAAGAGACGTTCGTCCCGGTCGCGGCGCCAGCCGAAGCGCCCGCTTCCGAAGCCGCGTGGAAATCGCAAGCTGCCGAATTGCGAAAAACCTTGCTAGAAAAATCGTTCGGCGGATGGCCGACAACGGACGCCGCGCCGAAGTTGACCAAGGTTGCGTCCGGCAAGCTGGGCGAAACCACGATCATGACCTACGATCTGGAGACGCAGCCCGGCGTTACCTTGCCGCTGATCGTGATCGACAACGGCGGCGATTCGACCACCCTGCAATTGGCCGACCAGTCGATGTGGAGCGCCCTCGAAGAACTAACGTCCGCCGTCAAAACGGGCGAAGCGCCCCAAAGCGACGCGGCGAAACAGCTGCTCGCGCTGCCCGGTCGCCAGGTGATTTTGGTCCAACGCGGAGTTGGTCCGACGCAATGGAGCCAAGATCAAAAGCTGGACAGGCACATCCGCCGTCGCTTTCTGCAACTGGGACAAACGGTCGATGGAATGCGAGTTTGGGACGCGCGCTGTGCGATCCAAGCCTGCAAGCAGCTGGCCCCCGGCAAACTGACGATCTCCGCCGACGGCGTTGACGCGGCGGTCGCCGTTTATGCGACCATTTTTGAACCCGGCGTCGACCGCATCGTCGCGACCCACCTGCCGGCCGATCATCGGCAAGGTCCGATCTTCCTCAACGTTCGCCGCTTTATGAACGTTCCGGAAGCTGTCGCGCTGGCCGCAGAAACTGCCGCGATCGAAGTCGACGCCGAAAGCGCCCCCGCGGTCGCCTACGCCCAAGCCGTCAGCAAGCAACTGAAATGGCCGGCCAAGCAAGTGACCCTGCAAAAGTAACGCGACGGTCGGCCTGGATAGCTCCGCTATCTGGGCCGACGAAGTCGGTAGGAAACAACGGGACGCGGTCGGACTTTCTGCCCGGCATCGCTGCACTGTTTGATATGGCGAAATGTCCCCGAACTGCCAACCGGGAAAATCGCGCAGCTTCAAGTTCCGACCGCGATGTTCAGGCCGATATCGCAGGCCTGGTAGAACGACTCCAGGTGAAGTTGTTCGGTCGCCATATGTTGATTCCGTTGGCCGCAGCCAAAGGTGACGGCTGGCACGCCGTGTCGGAAGAGCCAGTTCGCGTCGAGCCCGCCGTTGGCGATGCTCAGCTCAGATTCCAGGCCGAGCGTCGCCAGCGTTTGCTGCGCGACCTGTACCGACGGTTCGTCTTGGGAGAGCAGGAATGGTTCGTAGTCCAGACGGCCGGTGATCTCGACCGAACCGGAGTTCCCGTCGACGTTTTTTACTTCAGCCGCCGCGTCGCGAAACGCCGCTTCGATCTGGGCGACGATGTCATGCAAGAAGGCGACGTCGTGACTGCGCGCTTCGGCCCGCAGTTGCACCGAATCGCAAACAACGTTCGTCGCAGCGCCGCCGTTGATCACGCCGACGTTGGCGGTTCCCAATTTCTTTTTTTTGGTGATCTTGCCGAGCCAGCCCGATTTGTGCAAGCGTGCGATCGCCAGCGAAGCGATGGTGATGGCGCTGGCGCCGCGCTCGGGGGCGACCCCTGCATGGCTAGCGATTCCGTGCACGTCTAAGAACATGCGGTAGCCGCCGATCGCGCCGATCGTCAGCTTGGTCGGAGAGCCGCCGTCCCAGTTGAACGCGAGCGCCGGCTTTTTCAGCAGCGACGTCTGCAGGTTCTTGGCGCCATGCAGGCCGATTTCTTCTTCGATGGTGAATAGCAGCGTCAGCGGCGGGTGCGGCAGTTTTTTGCGCAAGATCTGGCAAGCGGCGTTTAAGACAACCGCGACGCCGGCGCGATCGTCGGCGCCCAATCCGCGATCGGCTTCCCGCGATTCTAACACGTCCCCCTTGCGGACCGGCGTACAGCCGACGCACAACGGCACCGTATCCATGTGCGCCATCAGCAAACGACGGGGAGCGTCGACCGTGCCGGGAATCGTCACCACCAGATTGCCGACTTCGGCGTCGGCGATGGGGCCCCGCTTGTGCGCTTTGTCGTAACAGAACCAGCTTTTCTCGGCGCCGGCGGCCAGCAGCTCGGCCTCAATAAACTGGGCGACTTGCTGCTCGCGTCCGCTGCCGCCGGGGATGGCCAGCAGTTGTTTCACCAGTTGTAAAGCTTTGGCGCGAGGCGCGGCGATAGTGGCCATCAGCGTGTTCCGATTCAAAGATGCGGCGGTCGACAAACTTCCGCTCGGTATTGTACTTTATGGAAGCGGCGACGGTTGTTTTGGTATTTGTCTTCCATCCAATCCTGGTACGAAGTGATGCGATTTTTTCTCGCGGGAATCATGCAAGGTTCGCACGTCGGCAGTCTGGTGCACCGGCAGGACTATCGTGCGCAACTGAAAGAGATCTTGCTGCGTCATTTTCCGGGCGCCGACATCTACGATCCGTGGGCCGACCATAGCGGGTCGCTCGAGTACGCGGACGATTTGGGCCGCGACGTCTTTTTGAAACACAACGCGATGTGCGGCGAGGTCGACGTGGTGGTCGCCTACATTCCCGAGGCCTCGATGGGGACGGCGATCGAAATCTGGGAGGCGCACCGCGCCGGCAAAGTGGTGCTGATGATCAGTCCGCTCAAGCACAACTGGGCGGTCAAGTTCCTCAGTGACGAGATTTACGCGACCATGGAAGACTTTCTGCGTGAGCTGGAACTGGGTCACGTCGGACGCAAAATCGCCGCCGCCCAGCTCGCAAAACAGAGATAAACTCGGTCAGCGGAGCTGATTTCGGCGCTCGATGCGAACCTGTAAGCGAAAACTGGGTTCTGTTGATCGTCGCCGTAACGCGTTAAACTGAAGAGTTTTCCCGTGATTCCGCAGCCCGGTGCTGTCGCATGCTCGATAACGCTCCCCTCCGCAAACTAGAAGTCAACGACCTGACCATCGAGGGCTACTCGAGGGCGGCGGTGCAGTCGTATTGGCGCATCCCCGAGATGAAGGTCCTGTTCGATCTCGGTTTGCAGCCGTGGGACTTCATGGGCACGCCGACCAGTTTCGTCACGCATGCGCATCTCGATCACGTCGCGGCGCTGCCGGTCTACGTCTCGCGACGGCGGATGATGAAGATGGATCCGCCGACGATCTATCTGCCTGAGACCGCGATTGGTCCGGTGCAGCAAATGCTGTCCGCGTTCCAGCGACTCGATCGCGGCGGAATGCCGTGTGAGCTGATCGGCGTCAAGCCAGGCGACGAGATCGAACTGTCGCGCGAACTGTTGGTGACGGTCGTCCCGACCAAGCATACGATTCCGTCGGTCGGCTACATCGTTTGGCAGCGCCGTCGCAAGTTGAAGCCCGAGTATCAAAATCTGCCCGGCGATCAGATTCGCGACATTCGCCTGTCAGGGGTCGATGTGACCGACGAGCATCGCTTCCCCAAGCTCGCCTATCTGGGCGATAGTCGTCCTGAAGCGATGGACGCGTGTCCTGCTTTCTACGAAGCGGAAACGCTGATCATGGAAATGACCTTTTTGGCGCCCGATCATCGCCGCGAGAAGATTCATAAGATGGGACATATCCATCTTGATGACGTGGTCGACCGCCGCGATCGTTTCCAAAACAAAACGATCATCGCCGGGCACTTCAGCGTGCGCTACAACGATCGCCAGATCAAAAACTATGTGGAAGAGAAGCTCGCCGATATGCTCGACGGGCGACTTCATCTGTGGCTGTGAACCGCAAACTAATATCACCGGTCGATTCGAAGACGCCTCGCAGCGTTTACGTGCATGTGCCGTTCTGTTTGCGGCGCTGCGGCTATTGCAACTTCACGCTGGTCGCCGGACGCGATGACCTGATCGACAGCTATCTGCAAGCGATTGAGCGGGAGATGCGGCAGCTCGAACAGCCGCACGAGGTTGACACTATTTTCTACGGCGGCGGAACGCCGACCCATCTGCCGACGCCGCAGCTCGAAAAACTGCTGCAACTGACGGCCGAACGTTTTCCGCCGGCAGCCGACTACGAGTGGAGCGTCGAAGCGAACCCGGCCGACCTGAGCGACGAGAAGCTAGATCTGTTGGCCGCCGCCGGAGTCAACCGAATCAGTCTCGGCGTGCAGTCGTTTCGTGACGCCAAATTGCAGCTGCTAGAGCGAGATCACCTTGGCGCCGACGCGCAAAGCGCGGCGCAACGCGTGCGGCCGAAGTTCGCCCAACTAGCGATCGATCTCATCTTCGCCGCTCCCGGCGAATCGGTCCCCCAGTGGCGCGACGACGTGCGGCAAGCGATTGAGCTGGGCGCCGATCATGTTTCGACCTATGGATTGACCTTTGAAAAAGGGACGACTTTTTGGAATCGTCTGCTGCATGACGATTTGCAAGAAGTCGATGAAGAGACGCAGCGCGACCAATATCTCAGCGGGATCGAAATGCTGACCACCGCCGGGCTACAGCATTACGAAGTGTCGAACTTCGCGCGGCCCCACCGCCGCTGCGCGCATAACGAAAACTATTGGCTCGGCGGCGGGTACTTCGCTTTCGGCCCCGGCGCCGCTCGCTACGTTGCCGGTCGGCGCGAGACGAATCATCGCAGCACGACGCGGTACATCCAGCGGATGCTCGCCGGCGAGTCGCCGGTCGCCGAGTGGGAAGAACTGACCCCGGAAGAAACGGCCCGCGAGCGGCTGATCTTCGGCCTGCGCCGCTTAGAAGGAATCGATCCAGCCGACTTCGCCGCGGCGACAGGTTTTACGATCGATCAGTTGGCCGGCGAAACGCTGGACCGATTCGAGCGTCAGGGAGCAATTTTACGTCGCGATGATCGAATTTGTCTCAGCCGCGCGGGACTCCTTGTCAGCGATGCGATCTGGCCGGACTTGTTGTAATTCTATCGGCTGTAACACATTGCTATTTCGGAAGTTGCGGCAGATTCTTCTCGAAACCGCCGAGGTTCGGCAAACGGACGCTCGAATGCGAAGGTAAGCAGTGAAAGAGAATCTTAGGTCCGCCTGTTTGCCCTATCTTCAGCCGTCAATTTGGCTAAGATTGTGGGATTGCTCCCCGTTGTCTTCCCCCCATTGGATTAGAAATGGCTGACCAGTCGTCGACTACCGGCGAAGACCGCTTCGCTCCGGTCCAAGTCGATTTGAAGAACCCCGAGCTCGCATTTCTGTTGGCGTGGCTGTTGCCGGGGGCGGGTCATATCTACCAAGGCCGGACGGGCAAAGGGATTTTGTTCATGGTCTGCATCTTGTTCACCTTCTTCGTCGGACTATCGATGGGAGGGGGACGAGTCGTCTATGCACGCTGGGACATCAGCGAAAAACGTCTCCCCTATTTGTGCCAAATCGGCGTCGGGTTGCCGGCCGCGCCGGCGTTGTATCAGGCCTATCGCGTTAAAAATCGAGAACCGGCTCTGCAACTGTTCGGCGTCCCGTTGATGGCGCCGCCGATCAACGACCACGAACTGGGTCAGCTCCATCGCGAATATGGCTTTCGCTTTGAAATGGGGACGCTCTACACGATGATCGCCGGTCTGTTGAACGTGCTGGTCATCTTTGACGCCTACGCCGGCCCGGTCTTTGTCATTCCGGAAAAAGAAAAACGGCGCCGCCAGCGCGACAACAAAGAAGATCCGCCCACATCCGAGGATGAGACGGCCAGCGATACGACCGAAGCGACCACAACTGCCGACAGCTAACTACGTGTGCGGATATCGACCATGTTCTCGCTCTTCACCACGATGACCTTCTTCGCAGCCCTCCCGGCGACGCGCTTGCTGTACGCAGTGCCGTTGATCGTGGTCGTCAGTCTGGTCTACGCCGCAACCCGTCACGAACGCTGGGCGCCGATCTTAGAACATGCCTGGGACACGGCCCTCTGGATCGTCGGCTTCATGGCCGTCGTCTTTGTCATCTTGCTGGCGGTCACTTGGTGGTTTTAAGGCAATCGTAAGCGCGTAGCATCGTAGGGTGGGTGGAGCAAGCGATTTCCGCCCCCCAATCTCAAACAACATGGCCGCTTGCGCAACCCACCAATGCGGTCCGATGGCGCGACGATTCCGGTGGGTTACGCAAACCGGTCACGCCGATTGGTGGTGGTGAAAACAAACGCGGTTTTTGCTGCACCCACCCTTGTATCTTGAATCTAGCTGCAGGTGAGATAGAAAAAGGCTTTGTTCCGTCTTGCGAGCGTAGCGAGCGAGACGGAACAAAGCGGCGGGCGGCAGATCGTCCCACCCTTGGTCGTAAGACCGTAGCGTAGCTGGGTCGCCGTCCGCTTTTTCGTGCTGAAACCCGAACAGTCGCCAGAGCGGCGCAGTAACGCCAGCTCGTATCACAAGGCTGGGCCTCGCACATGTCTGATACTAACAAAATTTGCGTGGGTGTCGACGTTTCGAAATCCAAATGGGACGTCGCCATCACGGGAAGCCGTCAAACTTACACCTTCGAAGCCAATGCGGTCGGCCAGCAACAACTGCTGGATCTGCTCCAGCCGCTTGACGTTGAGATCATCTGTCTCGAAGCGACCGGCTGCTACCATCATGACCTGGTGAAGCTGCTGCAGTGCAGCGGTTATCCGGTCGCCGTCGTCAATCCGCGGCTGCCGCGCGATTTCGCGCGCTCCATGAACCGACTTGCCAAAACCGACAAGATCGACGCTCAGATTCTGGCGCTATTCGCTCAACGTTACGAGCCGCGGCCAATGCCAGAAACCTCGCAAATACTCGAGAATCTGACGGCTTTATAGACTCGACGCTGTCAACTGATCAACATGCGGACGCAGGAGAAGAATCGTCTCGAATCGACTCGCGAGCCGAACATGCGCCGCTCTGTCGAGTCGCACTTGGCTTACATCAATGCTGAAATCGAACAGCTGCAGCAGCAAATGGAACAGTTGATCAACTCGGATCCGCAGTTGCAACAAACAACGGCGCTGCTCGCCTCGACGCCTGGCATCGGCGTGCTAACCGCGTGCCGACTGGCGATCGAACTGCCAGAGCTTGGCCACGTGAATCGCAAGGAGGCGGCGCGGCTGGCCGGTCTCGCTCCGATCAACCGCGACAGCGGCGTTTTCCGTGGCAAACGCACCACCGGCGGAGGGCGATCGCACGTGCGAAACGCGCTCTACATGCCAACGCTGGTAGCGACAAGACGGAACCCAAAGATCAAAGCGTTTTACGACCGCCTGGTCGCCGAAGGCAAACCCAAAATGGTCGCCCTGGTCGCCTGCATGCGGAAGCTGCTTACTATCCTCAATCTCATGGCCAAAGAGGGAAAAGCATGGAATGAGAAATTGAAAACGGCTTGACGATCAAGACAGTCGCTACACGACTTGTTTGGTTTGTAGGAACCCTAGCAGTATAGTAGGGTGGGTGCAGCAAGCCGCGATCGATCGAATCAATTTCAATCGACGTCACCGGTTTGCGTAACCCACCAATCACGTCGCCATGAGCAATTACCGAAGATCACGAATCGGCCACGTTTTCTTCTTCACGGTGGTCACCGACAAGCGTCAGCCGATTCTAACCACCGATCTCGCTCGTCATGGTTTGCGGGAAGCGATTCACGACGTTCGAATCGAACTACCATTTGAGGTGACCGCCTTCGTCTTGCTCCCCGACCATCTCCACACCGTCTGGACTCTCCCGCAGGGAGATCATGATTATTCCACGCGTTGGAAAAAAATCAAAACTCGCTTCACCAAGCAATGGCGCCGTACAGGCGGTACAAGCCAGCCCCGCTCCCAAAGTCGCGTCGACAAGGGAGAACTTGGCGTTTGGCAACGAAGATTTTTTGAGCACACCTGCCGCGATGAGGATGATGTTCGTCGCTGCATAGACTACATCCATGTGAACCCGCTCAAGCATGGGTTAGTGGAGCGGGTGATGGACTGGCCTTGGTCGTCGTTTCATCGATACGTACGGGAAGGGAAATACGATCGCAATTGGGGAAGTGCAAACGTATGGTATGGGGATGAGTTTCGTGATTTTGAATGAATGGTGAAATCGGTGGGTTGCGCAAGCCGGCGATATCGTTTGAAATTGGTTGCCGGGAATCGGCTTTCTGCACCCACCCTACCAGACTTGCGCGGCCTGTTCCGTCTGCGTTTTGTCGATTGACAAAGCGCACGGATGCGTGGTCGATTCGGGGTTGGCGAAATCTTGGGGTGTTTCGCTGAGGCGCATTCGGCGCTTCGACGAGCGGGAGCTTGGCGAACTGGGACGTCGGCGTCCATGCAGCGCGCCGGTCGTTGGCACATCCCCGATCTACTGACGGTCCCTCTTGGCTCGACTTCCAAACTACCCAACTTAACCCTCCAAGCAGGCGTGAGAAGATCGACGAAAAAAATGGAGCGCGGTCCGGTCCAACCTACTGGACTCGGCCCCCAAACCGCGCAGCTTATCACTGAGGCAAGCTGGCGAAGATCGACGAAAAAAATAGGAGCGGTCCTGTCCAGTCCAACCTTTTGGACTCGGCCTCCAGGCTGCGCAGCTTAACGCTCAGGCAAGCTGGAGGAGATCGACGAAAAAAAAGAGAGCGGTCCGGTCCAACCTTCGACTTATTGCAGCGTCAGGTTCAGGTCGACCGTCGAAGTTTGATCGGGCTTGCCGACGGCGGTTGCTTTGGCGTTGCGCGCGGCGGCGGCTTTGACGACCGAGAGTTGATAGGCGCCGGGCTTCAATTGTCCGAAGACATATTCGCCGCTGGGGCTGGTTTCGCTGGTCTTGATCGGCTTGCCATCGGCTCCGGCCAACGTGACCGTCAAACCTGGTTGGGGGCGGCCGGCTTCCAGCACGGTTCCGCGGATGGTGGCCATCGGCGGCGGTAGTTGTTCGAGGACATGCACGGCCGTGGTTTTGAAGGCTTGAATGCCGACGCCGTTGGTCGCAACGACGGTCACAAAGTTGCGGCCGAGATCGTTCAGCGTCAGTTGACCAGCGAAGTTATCGTCAGCGCCTAAGATCATCGGCACAAGCTTGGCGTCTTTGGGCACGGCGTTGTCAAACGGCTCGCCGATAAACATTTGCATTTGGGCGACGCCGGTCTCCCCGTCAAACGCGGTGGCGGCGAACGAAGCTGGCTTTTTGATCTGGGCCAATGTGGGTGAAGTGGTGAAACGCAAACTGCGCGGCGCCGAGTCGTCGACGACGATCGGTTGCCAGGCTTGGTCGATCACATTGCCATCGGCGTCCAACATTTGCAATTGCACGCGCCGCCGTCCGACGATGCCGGTGGTGTCCAATTGCACGTTCCAATCATTCAGCCGAGCGGTCCACTGCAGCGCCCCATGCGGATCGATCGGTGAGAAGCCGATGGTCGACTGCTGTGCGGTGGGACAAGTGGCCGTTCGTTCAGCGAGAAAACCGCCGCTGTTCGGGATTCCTAGCTGACAGACGAGCGACGCGCCTTGCGGCGCGCTTTCGGCGATCAGCCCGGCGGTCAATGTATCGCCGGTTCGCAACATCGCCGGCGCCGTCAGCCGGATCACTGGTTGGTTGTTCGCTTGGGGACTGGAGAGCCCTGAGCTGGTCGGCACGATGCCGTCAAAACGAAACGCTTGGGAAAAGCCGTCGACGGAGATGCGCCATTGGCCGCTTTGACTAGCGGTTGGCGAGAGCAGCAAGTCGGCCGAAAGCTGCACTTGTTCGTCGCCGCTGGCCAGCGTGCTGCTCAAGACGCCGCCGACAACGTTGACCAGGCTCGGAAATTCCTGTGACGTGATTTCCAGCTGTGCGCTCGAGGGAGGTCCGCTGGGGAAGTTGGTCGCCGCAAGCGTCGCCGTGATGCGAGCTCCGCCGGGACGATATTCGCAACGTGCGTCAGTAACCTGGACGTAGCTGCGGGGAGTCAATACGCGCAAGGGGAGTTCCTGCTGCAGCAGCGAGTTTCCGTTGGCGGCGTCGGTCGCTTGAATGGTGATCTTGCCGGAGACGCTTGGCAACGGAGCTGGCGCCGCAATCGGTTTGCCGGCGATGATGACGGGCGCAACGCCGCGCGGGGGGATGTCGAGCTTTTGTTGATAGGTTTGGCCGGCGTCGATCTGCAGTTGAACGCTGAGCGACTTGTCGGTGACGTTGCGGAGGAACCAGTACTGACTTTGTCGACCGGCGATCGGGCGGAGATCGATCTCGGTCAGCGCGGATTGAGGGCCATCCAAGGTGGAAGCGACCAGCAGCTCCAGCTCATGATCAAACATCGGCGGCAGCGAAATCGGTCGATAGACGGTTCCCCACGGCATCTTGAAAGTCATCATTACTCCTTGCACGGCGGCAAGTTGCGAAGGGGTCGCTTCCGGCGTCGCTTTCACCATAATCGTGGCGGAGCGATCCGGGATTTCGGCGTCGATGGTCGCCGTCAAAACGCTTGAAGGAGAAATGACGTTGATTCGCGGCGTCTTGTCGTGCGCGTCGGCCGTCATCACGCGATAGTCGACTTCGATCGACGTGCGGCCGTTGCGGGAAAGAACTTGGCCGATGCTATTGGAGAGTTGAAACGCGGGACAGCTGGCGACGAGCGCCAATCGCCGCTCGACGCTATCGAAAATTCCATCGCTTTGCCCGATACGCATCAATTTCATTTGCTTGAGCCGATAGTCGGCTTGCATCTGAAAGAGCGCTTGCCAGCGGGGAATGGCCGTCGTTTTCTCTCCCATTTCCGGCTGATCGACGCTTTGCGACATTGCGTCGGCAGGCTTTTGCTTGTAATAAAATCCGTGCAGATAGCAGGCCAATTGCGAATTGACATTCGCGTGCGCCTCTAAATCAACTTCGCGATACGAGAGCGGCGTCGCGCTTAATGCGGAAGAAGTCAGTGTGAACGACGCTTTGTGCAATGCGGCGCATAGTTTGGCGCGTTGCTCCACGGCGACCCAAGGAGTTCGCAGCAAGACATCGGCGTGACGGTACGTGCTGAGGCTCGGCTGCGAGCTGGTCAGCTCGGCGATCCATTGGCTGATCTGCGTGTCGGTAGGAGTTTGCGAGAGTTCGTCCAAGGTCTTGCCGAGTTGCACCGAGATTTCGACTCCTTGATCGATCATCGCCGTGCGGTCTTGACTTTTGGAGAAGGGAGCTTGGGATCCTTTCAACGAGTAACTCGTCATCAAAACGTCAATTTGACCCATCGCCGAGCGAACTTTTACCGACGAATCCGGATTGAAGACCGCTTCTTCGGCCAGCAGCCAACTAAGTCGATACCCGCGCCGCGCAACATCGTAGGCCGTCGCGATGCGGGCCGACAGTTGATCCAGACGATCCAACTGGGGCTGCGCCGTGTTGAGTTGTTGCGTATTCCAAGTCGGCGGCAAATAGCCGGGGGACTTCAGCCCGACTTTGGCGGCTTGCAAGTATTGATCGGAGGAGGACATCTGACTCAGAATCCACGGCAACGGCTCTAGCCGCGCCGAGATTTGCTGCTGTTGCGAAATGCAATGGTAAAAGCGAAGCGCGTTGGGATCGTTCGGTTTTAAACGGGAGAGCCAGAGCCAGTACGCTTCTTCGATTTGCCGCGGATGAGGTTCCCACAGCTGCAACAAGTCGGACGCGGCCGAGAATTTTGCGGGCTGAAAAACTTCGAGTTGCTGTAATTGATCATCAATCGCCAGAGCGACTTGCATGCGAGTCGCCGCTTTTAACTTCGCTTGCAACTCGGTTTGCATTTTTTTCATCGCGGCGATTCGCTGCGCATCGGGGAGGGAGACCAGATCATCGAGCGATGCGAAATAGTTGGCGACTTCGGAGGCGACCTCTTTGGGCGCTTGTTGTCCCTCTTGGCGATAGTCCGACAAGGAAACGTTCGGAAACGAATCGCGCACGGCTGCGAATTCGGCAAGTCGCTTGTTCAACAAGTGATTGGCGAGTTGGAAGTCGCGCTGGGTGCGATCCGAGTCGTCACCAAGTCGCCATTCTCGTTCGGACTGCAGCAAGACGCGATCGAGCTGATCGAAAGCGATCGGCGTGAAGCGTTCTTTGCCCGCTTGCAGCTGCGAATTGCGCGTTTTCCAGGCGGCGGTAAGCCATTCGGGATATTTGCGCTGCGTGTCGACAAGGTCGGTCGTCGCGTGTGAATTGACGCTCGACAGCTCCCAATCGCGATCTGTCTTTCCGGTCATGTACGGCGCTTGCAAGATGCCGCTGGTCGCCAGGCTCAGCTCGATCGTGCGAGCGCGCACATACTCGGCCAGTTCGCTGGCGATGATTCGGCCGTCGGCGTAACTTCCCCAACCGTCCGCCGCTCCTTGCAGACCAGTTTCGACAAAGTAGCCGAAGAGGGAGCGGCCCAGCGATTCATTCAATTGCGGCATCTGATCCGATCCGCAGCTGAACAGTACGGCCAAATGAGGATCATCCAGTTGCTCGATAATATTGGCCGCCGCCGTTTGCACGCCGGTCGCTTGATTGTCGGATAATGCAAAGGGAGCGATATCAAACAGCAGCAGTTTTCGCTGAGCGGGACAATCTCGCAGCGCCGACATCAGTTGCGCCAGCGAAGCGCCGCCTTCCGAGAGATTCCAGTCCGAGGGAACCAGGTCGACGTCGCCATCTTCCTGCAAGGTGGCGTAGCTCGAGAGATAGACGATGACCGTATCGTCCTTCGCCGCTTTTCGCAAATTGAGAAAACGTTCGATCAGTTGACCCCGATGCAAGACGCCGCGGGACGCTTTGCCTCCATCGGAGAAGTAACCGGAGGCGATCATCGCTCGCAGGTCGGCGTCGTGCGCCGTCCGATCTTGCACGTCCAACTGACCAAAACGAGTGACGATGCAACTGACGAACTGCGTCCGCGGTTGGGCGCGAAACCAGGCGAGCGTTCCGGCGAAGCCGCCGATCAGCGCCAGCGCAAGCACCAACGCGATCACGGTGCGGTACGAAAAACGTCCGCTGGGCGTGGTCGCTTCGGATCGCGAACGGAGGTCAAATTGTCGCCACAAAGGAGACTCAGGCGATTGATTCATGCGTCATTTTGCCTTGACTAGTTTTTGTCGCCGGTAAGTCGCAGCGCCGGACGGGGAGCAAAGTCGCGAGTCGCGGGGGTCGCGAGTTCGTTAAATTGAACGTATTGGCCGCGCAGTTCGGAGTGTCGCTTGAAGTCTTTCAGCGCCACGACTCGCAAGCCGGCCACGATGTCATCAATGTTCCCGTCGGGAACTGGCCAGAAGTACGAAGTCGCGGCGCCGATATCTCGAAACGCTTTGATCTCGACGCCTGCCGGCTTGTATCCAATCGGTTCGCACCAGACGATTTCGCCGGGGGCGGCTTGGGTGCGAATCACCAAGCGACGGACGAGCGCCTGTTTGCCATCGGCGCCGACGCACTGAGTTTGCTCGACGTTGACGCTCAGGATTTGGAGTTGCCCGGCGTCGGTTTCGACGTTCTGGTTTTGAATCGCTTCTAAGCTGGCGTAGTCATTGGGAGAACGCAGAATGACGCCCAGATTGTCGCCTTCGGCGCTCCACCAGGCGCTGACGGTTGGCGCCGCCACATTGCCGGTGATCGGCCAATCCGTCGCCGCAATACTGTAGGTCGCCATCGGAAATCCATCTTGACGCGTCACGCTGGAAGCGGCGTCATTGCCGTCAGGACGTCCCACGCTAAACCAGACCCGGGCCGGTTTGATTACTGACAACTCGCCCAGTTGCATGCTCTGTTGTTGCAGGCCCATGGTGAGTTCGAGGTTGTCGCCGTTAATGCGATTTTGCAGCAGCGCCGACTTCCAACCAGAGGAAGTCATCGTCGGCCGATCCGGAAAACGTTGGGCCAAGTAGTCGGCCGTTTCCAGCGAAAGTTGATCGCTTTGCGAAGTGAGTTGCAACAACATCAGGTCGCCGCGCTGCAGGAAGATCGTCGGCGCCAGCGCCGGATCGACCGGCGTTTCGATCGCCAAACGTCCCGGCTTGAGCATCGGCGTCAGCCAGATTTGCCCGCCGCCGATATCGCCGATGGGATGTTCCGGACCTGGTTTGCGTTGTCGCGGATCGGCGGTCACAAAGGTCAACCGTCGACTCAGGACGTTGGCCAGGTGCGCCTCGAGCGCTTCGACGCGATCGATCAGATAGAAACCGCCGGGAGGATAAAGTTGTTCGACCAGTTCAAATTGCTTTTGGGCCAGCGCGGCTTCAGCGCTGACCACTTTGAAGCCGACGACTTGAATCGAGATTCCGCTGCCGTCAAAGATGTCGAACAGCGCCTCGGCGACGCTACGTCCGCGCGGATTGACCGTCGAATCGTTGACGAAGCGGTTGTCGGCGCCGTCCGTGATGACCAGCATCGTCTTGGGGCCGTTGACGCCGGTCAGGTCACCCTTGGCCGAGATCATCGCCCGCAAAATCGGCGACTCGTTCCAAGGCTCGACTTGCGGATAGGTGATCGCTTTGACCAACTGTTGGTATTGCGACTTGTCTTTGGAATTCCAGATAATCGGCGCTACCAGACGTTGAATCGTCCGCTCCGCTTCGACGACCGTCTTTTGAGATCCCATTGCCTGACCAAACGTCCAAACGCTCACCTGCGTTCCGTCGGGGATCGTCTCCAGCAATCGATCGAGTGCGCGAACGGCTTCCGCATATTTCGTTTGCGGACCGAAAGGCTGACCAGCCGCGGCGCCCATGCTGCCGGAAGCATCCAGCACGATCGAGATCGCCGCGTCGCCCGAGCCGTACTGCTGATGCAGTTCAGGCGAAGCGACAATCGCCAGATTGGCGGCGTCTGGCGCCGGATTGCTGACCAAATGATTGGAAGGTCGGCGGTGAATCACCACTTTGGTGTCGGCCTTCGAGAGATGCCCGCGAAAGAAGACGGCTCCATCGACGCGCGCATCGATCTCGGCGGCGTCCTTCTCAAGCGTCTTGCTATTGAGATCGGCTTCGACCAACACGTCAATGCTGCGGGTTTTGCCGCCGGTCCATTCGATGCCTCGTCTGGCGTCATCATCCACCGCCAAATGCAACAGGCCGTTGGTGGAGAATCCAAAGCGGGGGATACCGTGGGGCGGGTTCTCTCCGGCGATGTTCAAATCAAAGTGATACGACTCGGTCGATTCCGTCGTCCAGTTTCTCAGCGGAATCGACGTGATCGCAAAGTCGCCCGGTTTTTGCCAGGGCGCCGCTTCCTGGGTCGTTTTCTGCGGATGCAGCGCGAAGCGAACGGCGTCGGCGGTCAACAGTCGAGCGGCGCGTAGGTAGTAGGGAACCTGGCCTTGATCATCCCAATGTTCATTCCAGGCGCGTTGGGCGAACTGCAGCGCCGCTGCGGCCAATGTCGCTTGGCGAGCATCACGAGCGTCGTCGTCGACGGCCAGCACGACGCTAGGAATGATGCGCGACTGCGAAGCGATTCGATCGATCATCACCAGATCCATGTCGTCGCGATCGATGTTGGTGTTCAGCTGGATCAGCTCGCGCCATTTTTGAGCGTAGTCGTCGCCGATCTGGGCGATCGTCTCGCGCCACAGTTGTTCGACGCCAAAGACTTCCAGCCGATGGCTGGTCATCAGATAAGCGTCATCACGCGAGCCGCTCAGTTGGTCGTACCAGGCGTCGCCAAATTTCGCGAGCGCCAGATGTCCGGCGCGAGCTGCATCGATCTTGGCGAACTTCTCTTGCTGCTCGATCGACGGCGCCGGTTGTTGGCCGCGAGAAATCTCGGCGCCGGTCGCGTCGATGCAGGCGATCAACAACTTGCGGCGCGACTCGGCGTCAGCCGCCGGCAACAACATGGCGCGGCTCAAACGTCGCAGCGACTCGCTGGGGTCTGCGACAAAGGCGGCGCTCTGCTCTTGTTCGTTCTGCTTTTTCAATTCCAAACGCTGTTGCTCGACTTTGGTCGTCAAAGCGGCGAGCGCCGACAACATTTCCGGCGTCGCCGAAGTCGCCGCCGCTGCGCTGTTTAACTGGTTATCCAACGCATGGGCCGACTGCCACAGCTGCGTTACTTGAATCTCCAATCCCTCGCCGCCCGATTCAGGCGGAGTCGCGATCGTCCAATGGTTGTAGAAAGGCAGTTCCGCCAAAGCGGAGTTGCGAGCTTCGGTCGCACGGTTCAAAATGGCGACGTCATTCATGATCGACGCGTAGGCCTTGGAGGCCGAATTGATTTGCGCGACCGCTTTCAAGCGAGCCGCCGAGTCGATAAACAAGTAGTCCTGGCCGATACGGCGTTCTAAATCTGCGGCGCCAACGCGTGACGCGAATGCTGCGCTCCAGGTCGCCGCGGCGGAAGCGGCTTGTTCGGCCAGCAGGTTCGTCTTGATGGCGCTGCCGATCACTTCGGCGTCCGCCGGCGATAATGACTTCATGTCAATTTGTTGGCAGAGCAGTTCGACGAAGACCAGTTCGGTCGGTCCCGTCTCGTTGGCCTGACCAATCGAGCGAATCACTTGCCAGTTTTTCGCCAATTGATGAATCGGATCTTCGGCGGCGCGAAGCAACAGTTCGCGACGCAATGCGTCAGAGAACGCCGCTTCGGAAACGCCGTCGGCGATCTGTTGTTGCGCCGCTGTATCGTAGGTCGCGCGAACATCTTGCGGCGCCGTCGACGTTAAGAGCGTCGCCGCCGAAGTAACGGCAGCCGGCGTCGGTTGAAACCAACCGGCGGCGGTTCGCCATGACAGGGACAAGTCCTGTGATTGCAAAGGCATACGTCGCCGACTCGCAAACGCGGAGGCCAACTCCGAGGCCGAACTTCGTAATCGCGACGCGTTGGCGATGTCGCCGGCGATCAGCAACGACTCCATCCGTAACAACGTCTCTTGATAGCGTCGCCAGGCATGCGGCGAATATCGCAGCACCGATGGTTGCGCTTGAGACAACGTCTGTTGCTGTTGCCAGAACTCGTTCATCCATTCCCATTGGCTCGAAGCGATGGGAGTGGGGCTTTTCGACGGCTCGTAGCCGGGACGCAATACGCCCAGATCAAATTCGTCGGCGCGCTTCTTTCCGTCGTCGCCGGTCGGAAGCATTAAAACGCTTTGTCGACGGTTGTGATTGGCGGCGGCGAATTGCATCAATTCGTCGTCGACATAACGGAACAATTCGGCGGCGTCGATCCGGCCGTCATCGTCGTCGTCAATGATCGCGCCGCGCAGCCCTTCAATGACATAATGACCTAGCGCAGTGCGGCGCTGTTGGAAAAAGTTCCAAGCTTGCTGATCGACGTCGGCGGCGACTACGACCGAGAGGTTCGGCACTTTACGAATCTCTTCATCCATGTCGCGTAACGACGCAGAGAAGCTGTTCGTCAACAAACCCAATTGGGGAGCGACGATAGTGCGACAGCTGTCGATGATCAGCAGCTTGTTGGTTTGTGTAGGCAGTTTTTGCAGGTCGGCGATGATGTCGACAATGTTGATCGTTTCGGGACGCTTGGTCAGATCGACTTTTTCTGGCAACAGCGCGGGCCCTTTGTCACCGACAAAACCATGCCCGGTCAGCATCAGCACCACGTTGTTTTCTTCCACCCCTTCTAGGCTGGGACGCCAGCCAATTTGCATGCGCTGCGGCCCGTCGCCGCTACGCAGCAGACGATGTCCCCAATAGCGCTGCGTCTGGGCGTCGTTCGAAACGCTCTGCAGGTCGACCAAGACATTCCAGCCGAGCGCATTTTCCGGCACGGAAAGATTGGTCTCGTATCCGGCGCCTGCCAGGATGAAACGGGTCGGCCGCGGCGGGCGCAACCAACTACTCGCCCACAAGATGACCAGCACGAATCCGCAAAGCAGCGCGATCGCGAGCGGCAATTGCAGTCGCTTCCACTGGTGGCGGCGCGGCGCATCGAGGGCCTGCCAACGCTGTTGTTCGCCCTGTTCTCCGCGGGATGGAGAATTGGAATTCGCTTGGGTATTGCGGCTTCGAGTCATGACGTTGCCGTTTCGCCTCAGTGGATGTTGCAGAAATAAACCATGCAACTCTACATCAACGTTTTCGAGGGGCAAACGACTTCCCGCATTCTTCTCGTAGAAGTTTAAATTGCCGTCATTCGCCGCAATCAAAAGAATCGTTGCAGTCGCAACGGCAGCTACAGTCGCTGCAGCGATCGCGGTTGTCGTATTCGTCGCAGTCTACGCAGGCCGCGAGGTTATTCGTCGCGTTTTCTCCACGTGCGGCGAACATAGCGGGGTCGAAATGCCGAAGCAGAAGACGTGCTAGCAATTGGTTCTTGTTGGGGAATGAGCTCGTGGATCTCGCAGATCTGTTTGACGCATCGAATCGCCCGCTTCGTGTGGAAACCCCGTTGGGGCCGCAAACGCTGGCGATCTCCGCCTTTCATGGCCGGGAGTCGGTCAGTGCGCTCTATGAGTTTCAACTGACATTGTTGGGCGACCCCAACGGCGACATCGATTTTTCCAAGATTCTGGGCAAAGCCGCCGTGGTTTCGTTGGAAGATCCCTTTGGTTTGGGACCGCGTTACTTTCACGGCATCATTACGACGTTTGCCGAAGTGAGTCGCGACGATCAGTTTACGCAGTACGAAGCGACGCTCGCTCCCAAGCATTGGTTGATGGGGCTGACGCGCAACTGCCGGATCTTCCAACGGATGACGGTCCCCGAAGTTCTGCAGGAAGTCTTTACCGGCTACGACGTCGACTTCAATTTGAAATCGAAATATCCCTACCGCGACTATCTGGTGCAGTACGAAGAATCGGATCTCGACTTTGTGCTTCGTTTGATGGAAGAAGAAGGAATTTATTTCCACTTCCAACACGAAAAAGAGAAACACAAGCTGTTCATGTGCGATCAGACAATCAGTCAGATCGCGATCGACGGCATTAGCGCGTTGATCTACGAATCGGTCATCGGCGGCGTCCGCCCCGAGAATCGCATCTATTGGTGGCGCCGCGAACAACAGATCACCTCGAAAAAAGTAGCGCTGCGTGACATCGCCTTTCAAATGACGGGCCAAGATCTCGACGCTTCGGCTGATATCGTGAAGAAGGTCAAATGCGGCACAGCCGAACATGATCTGCATGCGGTCAGCGACTTGCCCGATCCGCAGCGCGAGGTCTACATCTACCCGTCAGGCTACGCCGGTTGGTTTGATGACGTCAACGGCGGCGGCGGCGATCAAAGTGACGAACTTGGCAAAACGCAGGATGCGGGGACGGTTTCGGCCAAGATCGATGCGCAGCGAATTGCGACGACCGCGGTGCGCTGCCAAGGCAAAAGCGACATTCCGCGACTGACGCCGGGCTATTTGTTCTCGCTGATGCGTCACGCCAACGGCGATGACGATTATCAATTGCTAGAAATCGAGCATGACGCCAAGGTCGACGTCAACTATCGCTCGCATGACTCGTCGCTGGGAACCGACCTGCAATACGAAAACCGCTTCGTCTGCCAACCGAAAGCAGTGCAATTTCGCCCGCAGCTGACCGTCCCGAAGCCAAAGATTTACGGCATGCAATCGGCCCGCGTCGTGGGCCCTGAGAAGGAAGAAATCTTTGTCGACAAATATGGTCGCGTGAAGGTCAAGTTTCCGTGGGATCGCAGCGACATTGAGAACGAAGCCGCGTCGTGCTGGATTCGCGTCGGCCAGGTCTGGGCCGGCCCGCGGTGGGGCGCCTTCTTTTGGCCCCGGATCGGTCACGAGGTGATCGTCGCGTTTGAAGAGGGAGATCCCGATCGCCCGATCATCGTCGGCAGCGTCTACAACTCGACGAACATGCCGCCGTTAGAGTTGCCGCTTAACAATCAGTTGGGAGGCCTGAAATCGTGCATCTTCCAGGGCGATCCCCTGAACAATTTCAACGCGATTATGTTTCACGACGTCCCCGACCAGCAGTACGTGCACGTCCACTCCGAACGGCAAGCGGTCGACAATACCGAGAGCTATCGCTACACCTACACGCCCTCCAAGACCTACAAGCTCAACGGGTCTTTGTAACCGTACTGACTACTTTAGAAAGAGATTGCAATGTCTGAACCTACATGGCTCAAAGACGTGCTAACCGTGGTCGGTGGCGGCGCAGGCGAATTCGGTTGCACCATCGGGACGGATGATTCCGGCAAATATGGTCAAACGGCGGATCTCTTCGTCGGAAGCCGTCAAACTACGGTCGTGGATCCGACGTTTTTTCTGAACAAGCTGGGCTCTAGCCTTATCGGCGTTTTGATCAACGGCGAGTTAGGACAGAGCGATATCTATATGGGGCAGAAGTCGGGAGCCAACTATGGCGGCCCCTGTGCGGAATTCACACGCGCCAACGAAATCAAAACAACGGCGCGACCGCTCTTCATTCGGCCGCCGGTTTGGATGTCGGAAGTCGAAGAACGTGCAATCGAAGCAGCCAACGAAGAGGCGCCGCCGACCGCCGATGCGGTAGAAAGCGCTGTGCGAATCCTCAGCGTCGCCGTGGTGGCGGTCAACATGCTGTATCAACTAGGGGTGCATTTCGGATATCCCAAATACAAAGGTACGGAAGACGAAGGCGACGATTCGAGCAGCGAAAGCTCCAGCAGCGAGGGCTCCAGCAGTGAGGGCTCCAGCAGTGAGGGTTCCAGCAGTGAGGGTTCCAGCGGCGAGAGTTCCAGCAGCGAGAGTTCCAGCAGCGAGGGAGATAAAGATCGAGTGCCGCACATTTTGGTGGATGTAGGCGCGGGAATCTCGCAGTTGCTTTACGGAATCATTATGACGCTGGAGAAAAAAAACGCCTTGGCCAATGCCGCCGAGTCAGCAACTCGCAATGCCGCCGAGACCACAACGCGACTCGTGGATCCGTCGACGATCCCCACTGGCTGGGGAATCCTGATTATGGCGAACGGCTCCCAAGAATTGTTGCGAGTTACCGATTTCACCAGCAAAGCGGCGATGAATATAGCGGAAATGGACGGCGATGATGATGATGATGACGATCATTTGCCAGAAGATGGCGACGCGGAAAGCCATTTCGAGCCTGATGATGGCGATGATGATGTAGATGGGGAGGACAAACCGGAAGACAAGCCGGAAGACAAACCGGAGGACAAGCCGGAAGACAAACCGGAAGACAAACCGGAAGACAAACCGGAAGACAAACCGGAAGACAAACCGGAAGACAAACCGGAGGACAAACCGGAGGACAAACCGGAGGACAAATCGGAAGACAAGTCGAAGGACAAGTCGAAGGACAAGTCGGAAGACAAGTCGAAGGACAAGTCGAAAGCTGATAAGCGAGCTCAGAAAGCCGATCAGAAAGGTGCGAGGAAAGAATATCAGCAACGAATGAAGAATTCTACGAATAGGCGAGGCGGGGGAGGCGGCAAGCGCGGCCGCTGAGAAGGTAGCTGAAAATAACACGAAGACTACCCGCCCGAACTTGCCGTTCCGTAACGACGCTTGATGCTGAATTTAGCAATGCTCGACTTTGCCTGCCGCTGGCGTCAAAGTGAAGTCAGCGACGAAGACACATTTTTTTCACGCCGCATGATAAGAAGGTTTGATACATGAACCGCAATGAAACGCTCTGGGGGACTCATACCGTTTGCGCCTACGGCGGCATTTTCCTCGAATCACGGGGATACGGACTTGACCTGGTTGCGTCAGGCACAGAGGGAACTGTGACCATCAATGGTTCGATCAACGTGCAAATGGTGAGCGGTACCGGCGTGATCGCGGTGGCCAGTTCAGAAGATTCGAACACGATCTGCATTTCCGCCGGTGAGGAGGGGATGATCAAACAGGTTGTCGGTTCTCCGATGGTCGGTGCGATGATCTCGATGGAGCCCGAACTAATCACCATCAGCGTCGGCGCCGAAGGGGAAGGATCGAGCATTTCGATGACGCCGGAGTCGATCACCTTTAAGGTGGCTGACGTGACGTTTTCGATGACGCCGGAGGGGATCAATGAAGTGGTCGATGATACGACACGTTCCAATACGCCGGCCGGGCATGTGCTGGAAGCGGCGGATGGCTCTTTCGAGGTGACGCCGGCCGCGATTTCGTTGGAAGCGCCGACGATTGAGATCACAGGCGACGGGATGATCACCATGGAAGGCGCGATCGTCAACGTCAACTAATAAAGCGACTTGCCATGAAAACCAGACCCTTTGCCAAACATGATTGTTGTCACGGCTCGCATGCCCAGCGTGCGGCGGCGCCGTTGCCGGCTGCTGCGCCCCTGTCGCCGCTGCGAGGGGACGCCAGCGCCGTAGAAATTTGCCAGCGATACAAGTTGCAGCTGTCGTATGACGCGCGCCGACTCCTGACGCCGACCCTGGCGCCGATGATCTTTTTTGATCGATTGTTAACCGTTGAGCTGGATGCTGATGCACGTCGGTTTTTGGCCGCCGCATTACCGCTGCGGCGATCACTGTGGTGGGCCGTGTTAACGATTCATGACGCTTTGGGCGACGATAAATCGGGCGATTCTTTCCGTCTTGCACCTGTAGTGCAGTGGATTGCGCGGCCGAGTGAGCCGGGGCTGTTGGCGATTCGCAGCCTCGATAAAAAAGTGAAACGAGGTTCGCTGTGGGGTTGCCTTTATCAGGCAGTCTATTCGGCCGCAGGTCGAGCGACGCCGCCTGATCGCTTGCTGGCTGCCGCTCCGCCGGAGATGCCGCGACGGCTCATCGGCGGCCTGGTTGCGATGGCGGCAGGCCATGCTCCCACACGCGGTTATCGCGCGCGAGTTCGACAATACTTATTGCTGGGACAAACCTTGGCGCAGGGCCAAGCTCCATGGACCTGCCGAAACGTATCTCCCGCAAAGGAAACGCGATGAGCAATCAAGAAGCGGCCGCTCCAGCCGCCTTTTGCGATTTGTCAGAGCCTGCACAAGCGTTGCTGAAACAAGAGCCGCAGGGGCCCCGTTTTTTCAAGTCGCTGATGGACGGCGAGTTGTACGACGATGCGCTGCAGTTTGCTGCAGCTTGCCTGGCGGGCCCCGATCGCATCTGGTGGGGTGTCCTTTGCGTTTGGGAATCACTTCGCCCGGTCGCACATCCGGACGACGAAGAATTGCTGGAAAGGATTGTCACTTACCTCCAAAAGCCGCAAGACGAATTACGCTGGCAGATCCGCCGGCAGTCGCATACTCGCGGAATTAGTCCGACCCTAAAGATGCTGGCCGAGGCGCTGTTTCACTCTGGCGACAGCATCACGCCGCCTGACGGACCGCAGTTGAAGCCGAACCCCTGCGTGCCGGTCGCGTTGGTTTCAACCGCCGCAAAATCGGCCGCAACCATTTGCCGGATGCAGCGCGGGATAGATATGCGGCCAGAATTTCTGCGCTTGGCGATGGAAGTCAGCCAAGGAAAACAATCGCTTCACGTCGAACCTGCCGAAGCTTTAACCAAATAGGGACCCCATGAGCCTGCTCGATCAATTTCCTGCTGCGCTTGATAAGATGGATGGCTTTTTGTCTCAAGCGACGGCCATAAACAACACGCTGACCGATGCGAAACAACGCGAGCTGTACGGCCAAGCGCTGGCGTTGGCGAAAAAAGCTCGGCTGGAGATGGAGACGGCGGTTCCCGCCGCCGCGAAGGCGATTGAAGAAACCAAGCAAAATGCGATCGCCGGCATGACGAAGTCCCGTGCAGGTCTACCGGCGCTGAAGCAGCGGAGCCAAGAGCTGAAGCAGACTGCGACCACTGCCGCCGCCAAAGTGAAGCAAATGCAAGCCAACATGAAAAAGCTTCCGGCCAAACCGAGCGTGAAAGGGATCAAAATGCCGCCGGCCTGGGGCGATCAATTGAAGGACGAGCTGCTCAACAAGTTTGGCAATTTGCCGTCGGCTCCGGTGTCGGCTCCGCGTGACGCCGCGATCTGGGCAGATTGGCAATGGAATAGCGACCGCAATCCCATGGGCGAGGGCTAATCGGATGGGGCAACCGGCCGCGTGCATTACCTACTTGCAAGTCTGTCCGATGGTGACGGTGATTGTGCCGCATGTCGGGGGACCGATTATTGGTCCCGGCGCCGTCACCGTGCTAGTGGGCGAAATGCCGGCCGCGCAGGTTACCAACATGTGTACCTGCGTCGGGCCGCCGTCGACGATTGTGCTTGGTTCAGCGACCGTGCTTTTGGAAGAAATGCCGGCCGCGCGGATGGGGGACGAAACCGATCACGGCGGCGTGATCTCGCTGGGTTTGCCGACCGTTTTGATCGGCGAATAGCGGCCCCCCGCGCGGCGATCCGCAGCGGTCCGCTACTTGCGAAAACCGCGCTTCTCCGGTATCAAGACCTGCATGCGACAATATCTCGATCTCATGCAGCGTATTTTGGACGAAGGGGTCCGCAAGGAAGACCGGACCGGCACCGGTACGCTTAGTATCTTTGGCCATCAGATGCGGTTTCGTCTGGCCGACGGGTTTCCGGCCGTCACGACCAAAAAACTGCATCTGCGGTCGATCATCCACGAGCTGCTCTGGTTTCTGCAGGGAGCGACGAACGTCGCCTACCTGCGCGAGAATAAAGTCTCGATCTGGGATGAGTGGGCCGATGAAGCAGGCGAGCTGGGCCCGGTCTACGGCTATCAGTGGCGATCATGGCCCACGCCGGACGGCGGACATATCGATCAGATCACCAATCTGATCGAACAGATCAAGACCAATCCCGATTCGCGTCGCCTGATCGTCTCGGCGTGGAATGTAGCCGACGTGCCGCGGATGAAGTTGCCGCCGTGCCATTTGCTGTTTCAGTTCTATGTGGCCGAGGGGAAGCTGTCTTGCCAGCTGTATCAGCGCAGCGCGGATGTCTTTTTGGGGGTTCCGTTCAATATCGCGTCGTATGCGTTGTTGACGATGATGGTCGCTCAAGTGACCGGGCTGGAGCCAGGCGACTTTGTCCATACGTTTGGCGACGCGCATCTCTACACGAACCACATGGATCAGACGCAACTGCAGCTATCGCGCGAACCGCGTCCGTTGCCGACCATGCGGATCAACCCCGCGGTGACCGATCTGCTGAAGTTTCGCTTTGAAGACTTCGAACTGATCAACTATGATCCTCATCCGCATATCTCGGCGCCGGTGGCGGTATGACCGTTTCTTTGATCGTCGCGGCGTCACAGAACAACGTCATCGGCCGCGACGGCGATATGCCGTGGCGGTTGTCGGCCGATCTGCAGCGCTTCAAAAAGTTGACGATGGGACACTCGATCGTCATGGGGCGCAAGACGTACGAATCGATCGGACGTCTGCTGCCGGGCCGACAGACGGTGATTGTGACGCGGCAAGCCGACTATGCTGTCGAAGGCGCCGTGATCGCAGCGAACGTAGCGGAGGCGCTGCAGACGCCGTCGACAAGCGGCGAAATCTTTGTGGTCGGCGGCGGAGAGATCTATGCCCAAGCGATCGATCTGGCCGATCAGATCTACTTGACTCGCGTCCAGGCGATGATCGAGGACGGGGACGCTTTTTTTCCGGCGCTCGATCAGGACAAGTGGGACCGCATCGAGACGCGCGAATTTCCAGCGGATGAAAAGAACGACTACCCGACCACGTTTGAGATCTGGCGCCGTTTAGATTGAGATTGCGATTCAGGCGATCAAATTCATCAGCCCGACGAACTCTGGATCGTAGCGGATCGCATCAAAGTCGGACTCCGCATCGACCAGCTCTCGAAAGCTGGCGTTGATCTCGCAGGCCTGCGCCAAATACTCCATCGAGAGCCGCAGGTTCTTGGCCAGAGCCCAATAGCAGGCCAAGTTGTAGTGAATGATCGGCTGGGCAGGATCGTTGCACATCGCTTCTTCCAGCGCCTCAATCGCCAGATCTAAGCGGCCCACTCGCTTGTACGACCAGCCGAGCGCCAGCCATACATGGATATCGGTCGGATCGTCGTCACAGACGTGGCGCAGGCAATCGATCGCCTTTTGATGTTCGTCCAGCGTGCGGTAGGTCTGACCGCGCAGATAGAGCGTGTCGTTGGACGCTCCGTCGATCTCATCAATTTCGTCCAACAGCGCGATCGCGCGCAGAGCGAGCGTCCGTTTGGCGTCGATCGAAGCCGGCAAGTGCGACGATGCCGAAAGGATCAAATCAAGATAGCCTTCCACTTCGCGAATGCGTCGCAGTCGACGCGTTTCCAGCAGGCTGTTCATATCGGGACGTCCCAGGTTGATATTGGATGGCAATCCCATTGTTCGCGGAGCGAGCGCGATGTTCCAGCGCCGTTTTCCAAAAAATTTTATCCCAGAGAGAAATCAAAACCATATCTTCCCGCCGCAGGAACGTCTAAAAGAGAGAACATCGGTTGGAATTTGCAACTTACGTTCGGTTGGCCGATTTTGCGATTCTTTCTGTCGGTCGAATGTCTTGCGCTTCGCTAGCACTTTAGGCGGAAGATTTCATAAAAAAACGCCGCGGACGAATATCGTCCGCAGCGCTTTATTCACTGGGTAGATGTTTGCATTAAACGCGTGCGAGCTTAGGCCTGCGACGGTTCTTTCGGTGACGCGTGGAATGAATCGACCAACGTTTGGGTCGGGGTCGTCAATTTCAAAACCGGTGCAAATTCTTCAAATTCGACGTCGATTTGCGCAAGCAACTCTTCGACGCTGGGACCGGAGCCCCGCAGTTGTTCGTAATATCCGACGAAAGTGTCCCGTTCGGGCCAGGCTTCGTCATTGGACGCCGGCAACAAAGCGGACAAAGCGACGGACACCTTGCCGGGCTCATTGGGTTCGTTGACCAGCTGTTCGATATCGGCGTGCGACTCAATCAGCACGGCGAATTCTTCCGGCAAGCTCCAACCACGAGCGATCACGCCGCCCGCTTCGGCATGGTCCCAGCCGAATTTTTCGCGTTCAAGCTGCGACAGTCGATTTTCGCCGTTGGCTCGACTGACCAATAAGTCCGCGTATTTTTCGGGCAACTCTTTGGCCAACAGCGGCACGGCCATATCTTGCAGCAGCGCGGCGGCGAAGAGATCTTCGGAATCTTTCAGACCCAAATTCTTGCCCATCGCTCGAGCGAATAACCCGCGACGCAGCGAATCTTGCCAGAGATTCTTTAGATCAAACGGCCCACTTTTTGGGTTGGGCATCAGGCTGAAGACGGCGCTCCAAAGAGCGAAGTTTTTGATCGTGCGAATGCCGACCAAGGTGATCGCCAGCTTTACGCTGGAGATCTCACGGGAAAAACCGAAGTACGACGAATTGACGAATCGTAATACTTGTCCCGTGAGACCAGGATCCGATTCGATCGGGACCGAGAACTCGGCGGGTCCGTTTTCCGGATCTTGCGAAAGTTCTAACAAGCGGATCGCGCTTTGCGGCAAGGCCGGAAGTTGGGCTCCCGCCAATAAATCTTTGAGCTGTTTCGATGAGTCTGTCATGGCTTTTTTTAACTCTACCCCGGTGCTGAAAATCCAAACCCAAGCCGCCGGAACGACGCGAATGAGAGTTCCACCCCGAAACGTAGGTCACTTGATGCAGAGACGCAAACCACCGAACTTCGATTGCAAAAGATTCGTAGGGTTCGACAACCAGGCGAAAACGGCCGCGGCGCGTTATAATCGGAACCTGGAGCGTTGCTTTCAGGAAACGCGCATGTTTCCCAAAGGCAACCGCGCCGTGCAGCACGGATGCGAGAAATTTTGCTAAGACGTTGTGCGCCTGGAGGTTAGCGCCAGCCTCATGCATTTGGGCACGGAGATTGCCTTTTCAGTGATCTCGATGTCAGCCCGTTCGCACCCAGTCTGCCTCTCGCGGAAAGCCGCCGTGTTACGAACTCTATTATTTGTCGCAACCTTGCCGGTACTCTTCTGGCTGGCGACATGCGCCGTTATTCCAAACGCCCATTATTCTAACGCCGAGTCGACCGCAGAATTGGCCGAGCCCATCCAGTGGCGTCACACCGTCGATGGTTGGGCGCCGATCGAAGAGCTGCAAATTGAAGAACCGCCGATGGTGGACCAGCCGCCGATTCATCCGTTAACGCTCTTGCCGCTGGTTGTCGCTGTCGCGCTGTCAGCGCTGTTGGCGTTTGAGCCGGAAGCGGATCTGCCGACGGTCGAAGCGGCTGTACCGGTCGCCGCGGATTCTGAAGCGGCGGTGGAGATCGACTTGGCCAACTCGACCAAAGCGTAGCCTGGCTACGCCAAGATGCCGCGCACCAATTCACCGTGCACGTCGGTCAAGCGGAAGTCGCGTCCGGCGAATGGATAGGTCAATTTCAAATGATCCATCCCCATCAGGTGCAAAATCGTCGCTTGCAAATCATGGACGTGCACCTTGTTCTCTGTAATGCGAAAACCGAGTTCATCGGTCGCTCCGTAGGACAGCCCCGGTTTGATTCCGCCGCCGGCCATCATCAGCGTAAAGCAATCGGGATAGTGATCGCGACCGAGATTCTGACCGCCGGCGGTACGGCCTTCGCGGAACGGGGTGCGGCCAAATTCTCCTCCGCAAATCACCAGCGTATCTTCGAGCATGCCGCGTTGTTTCAGATCCTGGATTAGCGCCGTGACCGGTCCGTCGATTCGCTTCGCTTTGGTGCGCAATCCGTCTCCTAGCGATTCGCTGGCGTTGGTGCCGTGGAAGTCCCAGCCCCAGTCAAACAGCTGCACGTAGCGAACGCCCTGCTCGACCAGCCGTCGCGCCAGCAAGCAGTTGGACGCAAAGCTGCCGTCTCCCGGCTGGGCGCCATACTTGGTCAGCGTATCGGCCGTTTCCTGAGAGATG
This sequence comes from Blastopirellula marina DSM 3645, assembly GCF_000153105.1. Taxonomy (GTDB): domain Bacteria; phylum Planctomycetota; class Planctomycetia; order Pirellulales; family Pirellulaceae; genus Blastopirellula; species Blastopirellula marina. The sequence goes on along the minus strand of NZ_AANZ01000002.1, from coordinate 332,302 downwards.
TCCATCGTCTCCGGCGCCGATGCTTGCATCCGATAAGCCAGCTCGTACTGGGCGATGCGCGTCTCTGTTTCTGGGTCGCCGATCACGCTGGCCTGAGCTTGATTCAAATCGCGAATCGCGTCGAGCGACATCCGCCGCACGTCGCGCGGCATCCCTTTGGGGTTCGAGAGATACAAGACCGGATCCCCTTGCGAGCGACACTGCACCCCTTGAAAGACCGAGGGCAAAAAGCCGCTTCCCCAGGCGCTCTTGCCAGAGCTGGGATTGGACCCGCCGGAATTGAGCACGACGAAGCCCGGCAGGTTTTGATTCTCGGAACCGAGCCCATACGTGACCCACGATCCCATCGAAGGACGCCCCAGTCGCGGCGAACCGGTATAGAGGAGCAGTTCGGCCGGAGCATGATTGAATTGATCGGTGTTCATCGACTTGATGAAACAGATATCGTCGACCACATTTTCAAAATCAATCAGCGCGTCTGACAGCCACGCGCCAGACTCGCCGCACTGACGAAACTTGTGCGGAGTGCCAAGCAGCGTCGGCGTGCCTTTGGTGAAGGCGAACTCTTTGCCGGCGAGAAACTCAGCCGGACAATCGGCGCCGGTCCGTTTCACCAGTTCCGGCTTGTAGTCAAACAGATCAAGATTCGGCGGCGAACCCGCCAAATGTAGATAGATGACCGCTTTCGCCTTCGGAGCGTATTGGGCCTTGCGCGGCGACATCGGCTGTGATGGATCGATCGAGATCTCGTCGGCCGGCGACTCGCCTGACAGCAGCGAACCGAGCGCCATCCCGCCGACGCCCAATTGCATCGCACTGAGGAAGTGACGCCGCGTAATCGATTGCAATTGTTCGTGTCGTGGGTTCATCGCAAGTTTCGCCGTGAAAGAGTTCAAGAGACAGCAGCACCGTCCGTGGGTCGACTAACGCGACAAAAACTCGTCCAGATTCATCAGCACGTTTCCGATCAAAGTCCACGCGGCCAATTCGGCGGCGTCGGCATCTTGCGGCAGCGGGCCAATGGGTTCGGTCGCGATTGTTTTCGCTTGTTCTGGTTGCTCACGATATTGGGCCGTCGCTGCTTCCAGCAACTGCACCAAGCGGGTCGTTTCGGCCGGCGTCGGTTGGCGACTTAGGCAAAGCCGAAAGCCGTAGGCGACTCGGTCTTCATTCGCCGATCCACCATCAGCGACGATCCTGCGAGCCAAAGCTTGCGCCGCTTCCACATAGACCGGGTCGTTCAACGTCACGAGCGCCTGAAGCGGCGTGTTCGTCGCGATGCGGCGAATCGTGCAAACTTCGCGGCTCGTCGCGTCAAAGGCCATCATCGAGGGATACGGCGTCGTCCGTCGCCATTTGGTGTAAAGACCGCGACGATACCGATCTTCGCCGGTGCTCGGTTCCCAGTCGGTCGATCCGCCGAACGCCGCACGCATCCCCATCTTCGGTTGCACCGGTCGCACCGACGGGCCATTCATCTTGCGGCTCAACAGTCCGCTGGCGGCCAGCGCCGAGTCGCGCACCATTTCGGCCGACAGCCGAAATCGCGGACCGCGGCTGACCAGTCGATTCGCCGGATCGATCGCCAGCTTCTCCGGCGTTGCGATCGCCGCCTGACGATAGGCGGCCGACTCGACCATCAATTTGATCGTCCGCTTGATGTCCCAGCCATGTTCCATCAGGTCGACCGCTAGATAGTCAAGCAGCGGTTGATTGACCGGCAGTTCTCCTTGCGAACCAAAGTCTTCGCTCGTTTCGACCAACCCCACGCCAAACAGTTGTTCCCACAGCCGATTGACGGCCACGCGAGCCGTCAGCGGATTCTCTCGAGCGACAATCCAGCGCGCAGCGCCCAGGCGATCGGCTTTCGCGTCGGCCGGCAAAGGATGAAACTCGCCCAACACGCCGGGCTCCACTTTGTCGCCGCGTACTTGGTAACTGCCGCGGATTTGAATAAAGGTCTCGCGCTGTTTGTCGGCGGCAAGCTCTTGCATAATCGGCGTTTTTGTCGGACGCACCGCGGCAAGTTGTTTTTCCAGCTTTTCGATTTCTTGCAGCTTGGCGGTGATTTCGGGACGCTCTGTCGCGGCGAATTTGGCCATCGCTTGCTTGGCGGCGTCGTCCAGTTCTTCGCCGGTCTTGGGGATCGCGAACTCGACGAAGGATGCGAAAGGAGCGTCGCTTTGATGGCCCCAGATCGGCTGCCGTTTCTCGTCGAGCAGGATCACGTGATACGGAGCGAGCCGAGTAAAGAGATCGCCATCGGTGCGATTCCAGAGCACGACCTGCTCCAGCGCGATCGCTTCTTGCAAATCAAGCTCCCACCAGGGATCGTTTCGCCGCTCGGTATGGGTCGTGCTTTTGGCGTTGAAATAGTCTCCGTCGGTGATGCCGTCGATCGCCAAATTGGCCGCACCTTCGTAGGCGACGCCGGCTTGGGTCGCAGCGCCGCGTGGGGCGATATTTTCACCACCGGCGATCACTTGCACTTCGGCCAAAGACAAGATCTTCCCTTCGCCGAGATTCTCGATACGCACGTATCGCGCCGTCAGCGGGCCGGTGGGAATCGTCGGAGGCGCGGGAGTCGATTCCTGCAGCGTTTTCAGCGCTTGCTGCGCCGCTTTCAAGCGTTGGGCCAGCGACTCCTTTTTGGCGGTCTGCTGCGCCGTCCAAGACTCATGATTCGGCGATTCATCGCCGCGATCAGCGTCGGCCGATTGATTGAAGATCGCGAAAAAGCGGAAGTACTCTTCATGCGAGATTGGATCGTATTTGTGCGTATGGCACTGGGCGCATTCCATCGTCAGCCCCATCCAGGCCTGCAGCGTGGTGTTGACCCGATCGACGATCGCCGCGTTGCGGAACTCCTCGTCGTTAGTTCCCCCTTCGCTGTTGGTCATCGTGTTGCGATGGAACGCGGTCGCGATCAACTGGTCTTCGGTCGGGTTTGGCAGCATGTCGCCGGCAAGCTGATCGATGGTGAATTGATCGAACGGCTGGTTGGCGTTCAGCGATTGAATGACCCAGTCGCGATACTTCCAGATATTCCGCTCTGGGTCCTGGGCGTAACCGGCCGAGTCTGCGTAGCGCGCGATATCGAGCCAGGGTCGCGCCCAACGCTCTCCATAAGCGGGATCGGCCAACAACCGGTCGACCACTTTCTCGTAGGCGTCGGGATCGGCGTCCGCGACGAACGCGTCGATTTCTTCCAAGGTCGGCGGCAAACCGATCAGCGCCAGCGAAACGCGCCGCAACAATGTCGCGCGATCGGCTTCGACGGCCGGCGTCAAGTTTTGCTGGTGCAGCTTTTGCAAGACGAAGCGGTCGAGCGGATTTTTGGCCCATTCGACGCTCGGCGGTGTGGGAGGTTCGTTTTGGACCGGCGGTTCAAACGACCAATGACGTTGGTACTCGGCGCCCTCGGCGATCCAGCGGCGGAACAGATCGACTTCCGCCGGGGTAAGTTGCTTGCCCGACTCAGGAGGCGGCATGCGAACGAAGTCGTCGCCCGTTAAGCGGGCCAGCAGTTCGCTGTCGTCGGGTTTGCCAGGGACAACCGCAATCGAGCCGCTGTCCAACTCGGCTACGGCTCCGTCTCGCTGATCCAAACGGAGACCCGCTTCACGCGACTCGGGATCGGGGCCGTGGCAATGAAAGCAATTGCCCGACAGCAGAGGACGGATATCGCGGTTGAAGTCGATCGGTTCTTTCGCTCGGCCGACGCCTGCTAGAAGCAGGAGAACGGGAAGCGCCATCATCCCACAAAAACGATCAAATCGCGGCATTCCAATGCACCAGAAAATGAGCAGGCGGGCCTAAGGTAGGAGAGCAACTTGGTGAGGAACTCCATTGTCCCCAATGTTAGCCGCATTCACAACCGAAATTGAAGCCTCTTTTCAGCGAATTTGCGCGAGCCGGAAAGAGCCGAACTGAATTCAGCAAAGAAACGCCAAAGTTGGTCGACGCATTTGTCTCGTGCAGCGATTGCCCCCTCTGTGGGACTGCTTTTCGGTCGCCGCTGATTGTAGGATCGGCCTCGCCGTGTTAGGCTGAAAAGATTCGTAACCGCACTTTAATCGCCGTTAGGGCGGTTCTCGCCTCTCTTCTCGAAAGCTGACGTGGTGCATCGCGAGGAAAATACGCTTCCAGAAACGCCCAGTGATTTCATCCGAATTCGCGGGGCCCGCGTTCATAACCTGAAAAACGTTGATCTCGATATTCCTCGAAATCAGCTCATCGTTTTCACAGGCCCCAGCGGCAGCGGCAAAAGCTCGCTCGCGCTCGATACGCTGTTTGCCGAAGGGCAACGGCAATATATCGAGAGTCTCTCGGTCTATGCGCGACAGTTTCTGGATCAGATGGAACGCCCTGACGTCGATCTGATCGAAGGCCTGCAGCCGACCATCTGCATCGATCAACGCGCCGGTAGTCAAAATCCGCGCAGCACCGTCGCTACGGTGACCGAGATCTACGACTATTTGCGTCTGCTGATGGCGCGACTGGGACAGCCGCACTGTTGGAAGTGCGACGTGCCGATCTCGCAGCAAACGCCGGAACAAATCCAAGATCGCTTATTGTCGCTCCCCGAGCAGACGAAGCTGATGATCTTGGCCCCGATGGTGCGCGGTCGCAAAGGGGCCCATCGCGAAGAGATCGATAAGATCCGCAAAAGCGGCCTGCTGGGAGCTCGCGTCGATGAAGAGGTCTTTGAAATCGACCAGATCCCGGAACTGAATCCGAAGAAGGCGCATTCGATTGACGCCGTCGTCGATCGCATCATCGTGCGCGAAGGCTTACGCGCTCGGATGGGCGAATCGGTCATGATGGCGCTGAAGCTGGGCGAAGGCCGCATGCTGGCCTGCTATCTCGATGACAAAGCGATCGACGCCAAGCATCCGAAGGGAACCTGGCGCGACGAGGTCTACAATACGGAGCTCGCTTGTCCCAATTGCGGCCTCAGCTTTATCGACATCGAGCCGCGCACGTTCAGCTTCAACAGCCCCTACGGCGCGTGTCCGGTTTGCGAAGGTTTGGGCTCGAAAGAAGAGTTCGATATCGAACTGGTCGCGCCGGACATGACTCAGTCGCTGGAGACGGAAGCGATTGTCGTCTGGAAAGCGCTGACCGCCGCGACGCAAAAGAAGCATCACGCGGCCGCCGTCGAATTTCTGCAGAAACACAAGATCGAACCTGCCGCGCCGCTGGCCGAGATTCCGGAAAAGACGCTCCGTCAGCTCTTTCACGGCGACGACAAAAAATTTCTCGGCATCCTGGTGATGCTCGAAAAAGAGTTTGTCACCACCACGCGCAAGGCGCGGCTCGATCAACTGGCCGCCTATCGGGCCGAAGTGATTTGCAGCGCCTGCAAAGGCTCGCGGCTCCGTATGGAAGCGACCGCCGTATTGATCGGCGACAAAGCGGTGCACGAGATCACCGCGATGAACGTCGCCGAGGCCCGCGAGTTTTTTCAACAGCTCGAATTTCCCGAGTACGAGCTGCCGGTGGCCGAGCCGATCGTCCGCGAGATCATCAAGCGGCTCGAGTTTCTCGAGAAAGTTGGCGCCGAGTATCTCACCCTCAATCGCGCCGCCGATACGCTGAGCGGCGGCGAATTGCAACGCGTCCGCCTGGCGACCGGCATTGGATCGGGATTGGTCGGCGTATGTTACATCTTGGATGAACCTTCGATCGGGCTGCATCCCCGCGACAACGAGCGGCTGATCAGTTCGCTGACCGATCTGCGCGATCAAGGCAACTCGGTTCTGGTGGTCGAACATGACGAAGCGATGATGCGCATGGCCGATCGCGTGATCGACATCGGCCCCGGCGCCGGCGGCGACGGAGGTCGCGTCATGGCCGATGGGACGCCGGCCGATGTAGAAGCGAACGAGGAGTCGATCACTGGGCGTTATCTCTCTGGCAAAAGCCGGATCGAACTTCCCGAGAAGCGCCGCCGCATCGCCAAGACGCGTTCGATCACCATCGAAGGAGTGACGACCAACAACCTGAAAGACGTCTCAGTGCTGGTGCCGCTGGGCGCCTTTGTGTGCGTGACCGGCGTCAGCGGATCAGGCAAGAGCTCGCTGATCAACGAAACCTTCGCGCCGGCGCTGCTGAAGCGCTTGAACACGCCGACCGCCAAACCGGGACCGCACAAAAGCTTGCGCGGCGCGAGCAACGTCGACAAGGTGATCCCGATCGATCAATCGCCGATCGGGCGCACTCCGCGCAGCAATCCGGCGACCTATACCGGCGTCTTTGACGAGATTCGCAAGGTCTACGCCGGCACGCGTCAAGCGAAGCAATATGGCTACAAAGCGAGCCGTTTCAGCTTCAACGTGCAAGGAGGACGCTGCGAAGCGTGTCAGGGACAAGGGCTGCAGAAGATCGAGATGAACTTTCTGCCCGACTTGTTTGTGACTTGCGCCACGTGCCGCGGCGCTCGTTTTAATCGCCAGACGCTACGTGTGCGGTACAAAGATAAATCGATCGCCGAAGTCCTCGACATGGCGATCCGCGACGCGGTCAGCTTCTTCGAAAACATCCCGATGATTCATCGGACGCTCGCGAGTCTCGACGACGTGGGGCTCGGCTATTTGTCACTGGGTCAGCCGTCGACGACCCTTAGCGGCGGCGAAGCGCAGCGGATCAAGTTGGCGACCGAACTGGCGCGGGTCGATACCGGCTCGACCCTCTACTTGCTGGACGAACCGACGACCGGTCTCCACTTTGAAGACATTCGTCGTTTGCTCGACGTGTTGAATCGCCTGGTCGACAAGGGCAACACGGTTGTCGTGATCGAGCACAACTTAGACGTCATCAAGTGTGCGGACTGGATCATTGACCTGGGCCCCGAAGGGGGTTCCGGCGGCGGACGCATTATCGCCGCAGGCTCGCCAGAAGATGTCGCGGCCGTCGCCGCCAGCTACACGGGACAGTTTCTCAAACCGCTGCTCAACGGCCGTGTTGCGCTGGCTGAAAGCGAATCGCCATCCTAGAGCATGGCGCCAAGAACCGCATAAAAAAACGCGAGCCCGATCAGGCTCGCGTTTCGCATTTCTTGGCGTTTGTGGGGACTGAATTACTTCAGGTTCACCACATCCACTTCGCTGAACTTACCCACGCTCATGCTGGCGCCGCCGACGAAGATGAGTTGATCGTCGCTAATCGGCAGCATCCGATGGAAGAAGCGCTCGTTGGTCAAGCCGCCGACCGTCTCCCACGACTTGCCGTCAGCGGCCAGGCGAACCAACCGACCGCTCATCGTGCTGGCGTACAGCTTGCCGTCGACGGGAAAGGCCGACGTGCCGAAGCCGTCCATGCCGCCGCCGGGCAGTGAAGGTCCTTCGCTCCAGGTTTTGGTCTGCGGATCATAGACGTCGACGCGCGTCGTCGGTCCGCCTTCTTCTTGCATGCCGCCGATCGCGTAAAGCTTGCCATTTTGCACGCCGACCGACAACGCACGGCGTTGGAACGGCGGTTCCGCGAGTGCGGTCCATTCGGCGTTTTCCTGGCTCAGATCGAGCGAATAGGCCGTTTTGTGCCAAGTCGAGTCGTTGTCCTCGCCGTTCAGCGCCCAGCCGCCGATCACATAGATCGTATTGCCCAGGACCGCGGCGTCGAACGAAGAACGGGGCTCCGGCAGTTTCGGCAGATCGGACCACTCTCCCGTTTTCAGATCGAAGACGGCGGCGTCGGCTTGCGAAACCAGATTGCGACCTTCTTCGTCTTTCTTGTTCATCGCCGTGAAGCCCCCCAAGCGATACAGCTTGTCGCCGTTGGCGACCATCGCCAGACCTTGCAGTTTCGGGCCTTCGGCGACCGTTTCCCACTTGGCTTCTTTCTTCAACGACAAACGCTGCAGCGAGCCGTTTTGCGCTTCGTAGTAGTAATGATGCGCGTCGCCGGTGTGACCGCCGTAGACGTACAGGCTATCGCCGACAACCGCGGCGCCAAAGCTGGTGACCGCTTCGGGCAGATCGGAGAAGGCGCTGACGGACTCGTTGAGTTTAGGCACGACAGGCAACGTTAACGTGGTGTAGTGACGGACCGTATCATACTTGTCGTCGCCCGACTGGCCCGCCTTCTTTTCGATGTAGCGAACGCGAACCGCGTAGACGCCGGCTTTGCCGATGGCGAACTTCGCGACTCCTTGAGCGTCGGTCTCGGCTTCGACTTTTCCTTCCGGACCTTCAACAACCACCTGGGCGGCGGCGGCCGGTTTGCCGGCGAACGTCGCGGTGACGACCGCTTGATCATCCTGGATCGAAGGAACGACGTCGAGCGAAACGTGCTTCGAAGCGTCGAGCTTCCAGGCCGATTTGCCCAGCGTCGGACCGGTCTTGGCATTGTACTGCAGCAGAAACTTTTCGCCGCCGCGATCCATCACGCCCAGCGAGCGGGTCAAAACATAGAGCGAATCGCCGCGCCCTTTCAGCTCGGCGGAGGTCAGCTCGTCATTGGCCAGCGTGAACTTGATCTCTTGCGGCTCTTTGTCGTCGGTCAGACGAAACGCGACGGCATCGGCGACCCGCTTCAAGATCGCCGGCTCATCGGCGTAGGGACCTTCCGAGAAATAGAGATTCAGCTGTTTCGGGCTCTCGCTTTCGACCAACCACAAAAAGTGGGCGCGAGCCGGCGCGACGATCGCCAAGATCAGTAGCGACGCGGTCAGCGCGCTCGTCAGTTTACGCAACATGCAAGGTTTCCTTCGCCAAAAAGGTGTGGGCACGGCGACTAATCCTTATTGGATCAGATCGTAGAATGCAGGGGGAACAGATCGTTGTGAGAAAGAGCGGCCGGGCTGGCGAGAATATATGCTGGCGAGGGCTTATTGAGATCAAATCTCACTCGTCTAGCTTATCAGCTCCCCTGGCGGCGTCAATTGGCTCGATTAAGAAATCAACCCTGAATGGGGTGGTTTTTGAGAGGAATTGAGCGAAATCTGCAACTTCTTGCCGCGGCCGCTTGCTCACTGCGGTTGCCCCAGATAGCCTATCGAGAATCGATCTCACTTTTTCTGCGTTAGCCAGCCCGCCAGCCGAAACCCTCGCCAGCCACGCTTTGACGCCGCGTCTTACCTGCGCGTTTTTCCTGGAAAGGGTCTTCTGATGATTGGCCGTATTAGCTGTTTACTGCTTCTGTTCGCCGCTCCGCTGGCTGCGGCCGAAACGACCGCCACCGAAACTTCCGCCGCTCAAATGCTGGCCGCAGCGCGGGACTCCCGGATTATCTGGAACGGGATTCCCGGCTTCACCGCCGACCTGGTCGTCTCGCTGGATGGAAAGAGAGAGCAAGGCGCGATCGACGTCGCCGCCGATGGCGAAACGAAGATCACCGGCATTTCGCTGACCGAAGATCGCGTCGTCGGCCGAGCGCTCGATTCGCTGATCGCGCATCGTTTTCGGGACGAAACGAACGAATTAACGGAAGAAGCGACTTTTGATCTCAAAGATCCCGGCACCGCGCTCGGTCAGCTGATCTCGCAAAGCGGCGGCGCGATGGCCAGTCAGTCGCGGGTCAAAGACGGCGTGATTCACGAGGTGATTCGCCGCTCTCCCAGCGGATCTTTCACCATCACCGTGGTGAGCGTCTATCGCAATCCAGAAGGTAAGTATCTGCCGCAGGTCTTCACCATCAGCAACTGGGACGCCGACGGTAATCTCACCGCCAGCGGCACGGTTGAGAATCGTTGGAAACGGGTCGGCGATTGGGATTTGCCGGTCAGTCACACCGCGATTCGGACCTCCGATAGCGGAGAACGCAAAGTCGTGCGTGTCGAATTTAACAATCTGCAGCTGAAAACAAAGTAAACTGAATCGTCTGTTGGCTTTCTCCCCAGGCATTTCAAACGTGACGGCGGGCTCCCCCTAAAATCGATTTTCCTTCTATCTGCGAGAGACGATATGCACGCGGCATCTTGCCTGATCCTGCTGACGGCGCTGGCGGCCGGCAGCGACAATTGGCCCGCTTTCCAAGGCGCCGGCGTCCAACCTCCAGCGGCCGAGGCGTTGCCGCTGAAGTGGTCGCCCGAGAGCAACATTGCCTGGACGAGCGACTTGCCCGGGTATGGACAATCGAGTCCGATCGTCTGGAACGGCAAGGTCTACATCACGTCGATCGATGGTCCCAACAAAGAGACGAACATCGTCACCTGCTGGAATCTGGCCGATGGCGCAGCCCTGTGGCGCAAAGACTTCAAGTCATCGTTGCCGATCAAAAGCAGCACCTATGTCAGCCGCGCCGCGCCGACGCCGACGGTCGATCAGCTGGGCGTTTACGCTTTTTTTGAAAGCGGCGACATCATCGCGCTCTCGCACGACGGCGAACAGCTGTGGAGCAAATCGCTGATCGCCGAGTATGGCGAGATGAAATCGAACCACGGGCTCGGCGCTTCTCCCGCTCTGACCGACAACGCAGTCGTGTTGCTAGTCGAAAACGACGGGCCTTCCTACCTGGTCGCGCTCGACAAGAAGACCGGCGAAGCGATTTGGAAAACCGATCGCGAGAGCAAAATCAGCTGGAGTTCGCCCCGCGTTATCAAGACGCCTGGCGGCCCGCAGATTGTTATCAGCAGCAGCGGCACGGTCGATGGATACGACGTCGATAGCGGCAAGCAACTTTGGTCGATCGGCGATCTCGGCGGCAACACCACCAACACGCCGATGCCGTACGGCGACGGGTTGTTTTTGGTGGGCGCATCGGCCGGTCGCGGCGAAGAGAGCGGCGGCGGCGCAAAACGCTCGAACATGGCGGTTCGCGTGCGTGAGTCGGACGCCGGTCCCACGGCCGAAGTCCTGTGGCGCAATGAGAAAGCGTCGTCATCATTCAGCACGCCGATCGTTCACCAAGGGGTCGCTTACTGGGTCAACAAAAGCGGCGTCGTCTTTGGCGTCGATGCCGAGTCGGGCGAAACGCTGTTTACCGAACGTCTGGGACAATCGTGCTGGGCGACTTCGCTAGGCGTCGGCGATCGCGTTTACTTCTTTGGCAAAGAGGGTTTGACGACCGTCGTCAAAGCAGGCCCCAAGTGGGAAGTGCTGGCCGAGAATACGCTGTGGGATGAAGAAGCCGCAGCGCCGGCTCCAGAAGCGGCCGAAGGAGCAGAAGGCGAACGTCGCGGCCCTCCCTCGATGTCGTCAGGCCCCGTGCTCTACGGCTACGCCGCCGTCCCCGGCAAGTTGTTGATCCGCACCGGCCCAAAGCTCTACTGCATCACGCCGTAAGGAGATGTTCTTCGTAGCCCAAAGCGCAAGTTTTGAAGTTGCGCTATTTGACATAAACAACGTTCGGTTAGCCCGGATAGCTCCGCTATCTGGGCCGACGAAGTCGGCAAGATGCAGCGGGCCATAGCTGGCCTTACTGCGGTGGTCACTCCACCGTTTGAAATGGCGAAAATACCACGTACAACCGACGGGGAACAAATTCCTCCGACGGCTGCGCCGCCCCGATAGCGGAGCTATCGCGGCCAACCAGGCAAATAGCGCAACGGCATACGAAGAGAAAATCGCCGCAAACAGTTGGGCGGCAAGAGCAAGATCCTTTTAAGCTGCGGCGGTTTCGTCGTCGCTCAGGACTTCGCCCAATCGATCTCCGGTAGCGGCCAGGATGGTGATGCCCAGCTTGTTGGCCAGCGCGATCACCGCGGGCTCGTCGACAATGATCGTCTTGTCGGCTTCGATCACCAGCGTGACGGCGCCCGACTCGGCCATCGTTTCGATCGTGCCGACGCCGATGGTCGGCACGTCGAACCGCATGTCTTGCTGCGGCTTGGCGACTTTGACGATGGTGAACCCGCCGGAGCGACAAAGCTGCCCGGCGCGGCGAATGCACTCGTCGGTCCCTTCGACCGCTTCGAGCGCCAGCGCCATTTGCGCTTTGATCGCGACGCTTTGGCCGGTGTCGAACAGGCCGATCGCTTTGGCCAGATCCCAGCCGTATTGAACGTCGCTGAGCTGTTTTTTGCTGAGCGGTTTGCCGGCGAGTTGTCCAAACTTTACCAGCAGGTCAGGAGCATAGTCGGTCGCAGGCACAAACTCGATTCCTTTATTTGAAAACGCGCGGCAGATGCCGCTCAGGATGGTGTCGTCTTTGCGATCTTTCTTGCCCAAAATAAAGGGAGCGATAACGCGGGCGCCGTACCAATCGGGGAAATGATTCCAGAGCGCGCCGCGGTCCAAGATCCGCACTTTGTGAACCTTGCCGACCATCGTCGCGGTCGTCACCTGGTGACGATGAAAGAAGCGGACGCACTTGCCGATTTGTCCGAGCCCGACCCACTCGTGCGTAGCGGAGATTTCGGCCAGGATCGGATCGGCGTGCCCTTTGATCAACAGCGCATGCACGGCGTAGCCGTGGCGCTGCAGCGCGGTGGCCATTTCAATTGGCAATTGACCCCAGCCGGCCAGCAGGCCGAACGGCGGTAGGTGGTCTGTTGCGTCTGAATTCATCGCATCCGTGCCCTCGAAGACGTTAAGCCGTTTTTCTCAGCTCGTCTTCCTTCTCTAATTCGGCGACACGCGCGAGCAGCGCCTTGATTTGCTTTCGCATCTCGGGCAACTTGCTAAGCAGCGCAACTTCCAGCTTTTTGTCCTTCGCCGGGATCGCCGGCGAACCGATGACGTTGAGTCCGGCGCCGATATCGGAGGCGACGCCGGCTTTGGCGCCGATAATCGCTCCATCGGCGATGTGGACATGATCTCGCACGCCGACCTGACCCGCCATCACGACGTAATCGCCGGTGGTGCTGCTGCCGGCGACGCCGACCTGCGAGCAGATCAAATTGTGACGACCAATCCGGCAGTTGTGGGCGATCATCACTTGATTGTCGATCTTGGTCCCGTCGCCGATCACCGTCGGGCCATAGGTGCCGCGGTCAATCGTCGTCGCGGCGCCGATCTCGACAAAATCGCCGATCACCACGTTCCCCAGTTGCGAGGAGAGCAAATGCTTGCCGCTCGCAGAGTCATAGCCAAATCCAAAGGCGCCCAGCACGCACGAAGCATGCAAGATGCAGTTGGCGCCGACAATGGTGTTCTCGTACAAGACGACGCCGGGAAACAGAAAAGTACCGGCGCCGATCACGCTGCCGGCGCCGATCTGCGCGCCGCTTTGAATGACGACCCCGGACTGAATGCTGACCCCTTCGCCGATCACGACCAACGGTCCGATCGACGCGTCAGCAGCGATCACCGCGCTGTCGGCGACGACGGCCGAGGGATGCACGCCGGGTTTGTGTTGGGCAAGGTTGGGACGAAATTGCGCGACGATCTTGGCGAACGCGTCATGCACGTTCGCGACCACGATCACCGGCATGTCGGCCGGCGCGAATTCGCCAGACGCGAGGACGGCGGCGGCGCTGCAGCGCGCCAGATCTTTCGCCAGTTTAGGATGATCGGCCAGGGTGATTTCGCCTGGCTGGGAGTCGCGAATAATCGACGCGCCGCTGATTTCTAACTGTGCGTCGCCGTGCAGCGTCCCTTCGACCAGAGATGCCAGTTGGCCGAGTGTGACACCCATTGCGTTGCTTTCTTTCGCGAGAGCTGTGAAGCCAAAGTTGATAGCAGGGTAATGTAACGGATCAAGCCCCAAACTTCCAAGCCCGATCGACGGTGCGTGCTAGCAGCTGCCCAGTGAAGTAGGGGGCCTCAAGACGCACGCAGCCCTGCCAAACCAGGCTGCCAAATAACCAACCGTAGCGACGCAATCGCTGTGATCCCTTGTGTCGCCACGCGGGATAGGTTGGCAGCTGATGGAGCAAGTTCCAGGTGCGTCTTGACGCACCTTACTCAACTTCTGCGGGACGTTTAGCGGGGCAACGTCTTTCAGCTGTTCGTCAGGGAAGGCGAACTCTACCGAGATACGCCTGGCCAGATGCAGGGCTGGCCGTACTTCGGCTTCCATTTAGACGCGTTCGTTATCAGTCGTTAGTGGGCATCTACTTTGGCTTGCCCCGCGAGACCCAGTCGGCGCAGCATCGGTCCCATGGTCAACCCGCCGACGAGGATCGAGAAGGCGACGACGACGTAGGTCATGGTCAGGATGAGTTCGCCGACGTTGTCGTACTGAGATTGCTGGGCGTGGATCTCTTCCTGGAGCGATAGCGCGAGCGCCACACTGATCCCGCCGCGCAGGCCGCCCCAGGTCATGACCTTGATCGAGTGCGGCGTGAATTCTCGGTTGGTCACCTTCTTCAAGGCGGTCACCACGGCGCCGACGGACAGGAACCGCGCCAGCAGCGCAGCCGGGATCGCCAGGGCCCCGGCCAGCAGATACTGCACCTTGAACGAGAGCACCAAGACCTCCAGCCCGATCAGCACAAACAGCACCGCGTTCAGCAGTTCGTCCACCAATTCCCAGAACGTGTCCAGGTGCTCGCGCGTTCTGTCGGACATCGCCAGCGTTCGGCCATGGTTTCCCAGGATCAACCCCGCGACCACCATTGCCAATGGCCCAGACAGGTGCAGCTTCATCGCGAGGGCATACCCGCCGGTCACCACTGCCAGCGAAAGCAAAATCTCCGTCGCGTAGTGATCAATGGATCGCAACAGAAAGAACGCGACCAGCCCCAGCACAAAGCCCAGGGCAAGCCCGCCGCCGGCTTCGAGGGCGAAGAGCTTGGCGACATCCATTGCTGTCGTCTCTGTCTTCTCGATGTGTTCTTGAACATCGTGCGTATGTTCGCGTTCGAGCCGTGCCGCATCCATTGTTGCGTCAAGCATGACGGTGGGTGGATCGCCATCGACGTTGGGTCGTTTGCCGGAATCTTCTTCGTTTAGTTCAACGACGCGATTGAACTCCTCTTTCTTCTCGAAGTCTTCATGCGACTCGCCATGCTCACCCAGCCCCGCGATCCCCATGAGTGCGATAAACACGACCACGCCCACGCCATCGTTAAACAGCGACTCGCCTGCGATCTTGGTCTCCAGCGGCTTGGGTGCGCCAAGGCTCTTGACGATCCCCAAAACCGCGATCGGGTCGGTTGGCGCGACGATTGAGCCAAAGATCAGGCAGTAAATGAAGCGGATCTCGATGCCGAGCCAGCCGGTGATGACGTAGGTGAGCCCGCCGACGATGAACGTCGTGGCGAGGACGCCGATGGTCGCGAGCAGAGCGATGGCCGGAGCTTGTTTTTTGAGGTCGTTGAGGTTGACATGCAACGCCCCGGCAAAGAGCAGGTAGCCGAGCATGCCCTGCATCAGCGTCTGGTCGAAGTCGATCGAGCCGATGAGCGTCGCGGCTGCGGAGAGCGCGCCCGCCTCCGGTACGATCCAATCAATCAGCAGCAGGACGACTGCGTGCACCATGGCTAGCAGCATCAGGCCTACCGTCGTCGGCAGCTTGAGCAGTTTGTGGTTGATGAACGCGAAGGCCGCTGCGAGGGCCACGAGGATGCCGGCGATATTGAAGAAGCTCATGGCCACCTTTATACCGTACTTCGCCCGAGGAATAAAAGGCAGAACACTTTCTGAACGCTTGCCGATACGTCGAACGCGGTCACGCTTCGCGCCGGGGTAGTCAAGCGATCAGAAGGTTGGAGATGGAGCTCGCCGTGGCGTTGGTTGCGGAAACCAGAACCGGAGCCGAAGCTAATATCGCCGTGGCCGACACCGCGTCTGCCGAACGGGATCGAGCGAACGATCCGTCGTCTCCACCGGAACTGGATGCAGTACGACGCTGCACCCAGCATGGGTGTCCGTTGAGGGATGAAGGCTGGGTTGAATCGATCTCGCGACGCGTCAATCTGGAGACCACCATGCGGCCGCGACTCCAAGGTCCCAGCCGAAGAGAAGTCCCAGCCGTTGAGGGCAATCACGAAGGCGAATCAGCGTCCTTATCGAAAGCTCGTGCTACGCCTGCCAGGCTTCAGAGGTGTTTTGATATTAACGCACCCTACGAAACGATTCGAAGTCAAGGCTCGCATCGGTGTTTCGGGCCGCTGCAACTTGGGGGCAAATCGAATGTTTGCTCAGGACATGCGATCCTAAGCAGCGAACGACTAGGTTAACCCGCGTGTGCCGCGGGCGACACGTGGTGAATGCTACCACGGGGACCAGCGGGTTGGGAATGGCTTTTAGGTGCGCGAATGGTGACGCCCGCGGTGCGGAAGGGGAAGCGGACGATGGAGTGCGGCACAGCGGAGACGGTAGTGGTGGGCGCTGCGACCGGCGCGGAGGGCCTGGCTTCGCCACCACACAACCGACGTGTCCTGAGCCACAACCGGAACGGCGCGGCTCAGAGGCGATGAACAGCGGGCGTGGCGTGCAAACGCTCGGAATGGCGCCGCTGGCCTAATGCTCCAATTCATCCGCCGGGGCCGCCGCAACGAGGTGGCGACGCGCGAAACAAGAATGCGGCCCGCGCGTGCAATTCATGGCTCGGCGCGATTTCATGCACGCCCAAATTCTATACTGCGAACGATCTGTTCGCACGTGGCCAATTCCTGCCCAGCATCTTGCCTTTCGCACGTGTAGGTGATGAACGCAAAGTTCCGACCATCCGACACTTGCCATACGCGGAGAAAGTCTTCGTCCCATGCGAACGATCCGGCAGCCAGCACCGGCGGACCCGACTCGGAGACGAGCGCCGTCGCTTTGCCAAGACGCTTCTTCTGGCCAAACTCCTTGACCATATCGAGCAGCTCAGCCGGCGACGGGTCCGGGACGCGACCGGCTGTGTAAAGAGCGAGAGAAAACTGGAGAGCGCCCACTCCATCCTCATGAGCGAGCGTGTACAGCGGATCTTCGGCCTCCACCTCTTCGGTGAAGTCGCTCCAGCCATCAGGCGCCTCCACTGTGAACGTGTCAAAATCCACAAGCGGCATCCCAATTCTCCCTCGCCTAACGCCCACATTCACCGGGTTGCCGCCAGCGACGTTGATTTCAGATTCGGCCCGGACGGCAACTCCGGTGCATTGTCTTGTCATCTGCTCTTTTTTGCGAACCACTTATCAACTTTGTCAATGAATGACGACACAGTCGATTCATCCGGGAACTCGCGATTACCTTCGTACTCGTACCAGTAACCGTATGGCTGGCCGACGGTCATATATCGGGAAGTCAGACACGGACCATATACGAGACCGGCATCAGGATTTGAATAGTACTTGTTGTTGACCGCATCCGGCGCTCGGTTTACGAGACCCTTGACGTAATGAAGACGTGTGAGTTCTCCGGAAGTCTCGCATTGGAGCTCAAAGTAGTCTTTGAATCCGCCGCCAGATCGACTTGCGCAGAAACCAATCGTATACGTCGATGATTCAATCTGGGCAAATACCCGATGCGGGAATAGTTCGGCAATCTGTTTGTTGAGCTCCCCCATCGTGTGATAACTGAGGACGCGGAGAGCTCTGTCGTCGTATGGCGATTTCAGCAATCGATCAAAAGCACGTTCGATTCGTTCGTTAGCGGAGCTTGCGAATTCCTTGAGGTATCCGTCCGTTTGGTTGCTGAGCCACATCGTCTGGTGCATGGCGCCCAAGAGGTCAATCTGCGCATCGACGCTTTCAGGGGCTGCTACGTAACGGGTAAGCGACACATGGAGGCACTGCTCCAGGCAATCCGCGTCATACTTCTTTAGATGCTTCACCGCCCGTTTCGACACGGCAATTCCTTAGCAGATAACGGCGGCGGTAACGGGGCCGCCGCCAAGAAACTATGATTTCAAAACCCGCGTCATCGGCGGCTCCCGTTCACCGCTTGGTTATCCGATATTCTGCGGTCACATCTCGATAGAGTCGCTACTGTCTGTTCCGCGCTCGATCATCTCCAGAGCAACAGGATACCAGTACGATTCAATCCAATCATCTCCAATTGGTGCAATTCGATCAACAGTCCATCCGGCGTCGCGCATCGAAAACATCATTGAGTCAGCGGCATGGGCGTTTGTTGAATGTATTAGTGCAGGACATTTTGCCAACCGTGTAATCAGGAATGCAGAAACGTCGCGGCCATCACCGGGATCTGGATCATCCGGTGAGTCAGTGAATAAGTCGTGATCGAGACAGATCAAGTCAGGCGTGTCGTTTAAAGACCAGTATTCAGTTTTGAAGTCAGGTGCAGTTCGCGCAATCTTCAGGACTGCGTTTGGGTGATGGCGGGCAACAATCGCTCTGAATCGACGGATGCGATCATGGTCATCTTCGAGCATCAAAAGCAGTTTCATCGTCGCGCCAGTTGTGATGCTTCATGATCGGGTAACGTTGGCCGTCACCGGGCCGGAAGGAAAAAGCAGCCATCGACGAAACGGCATCTCCCGGCTCCGGTGCACGGGATAGTTACCCGTCGTCGTCGGGCGGTTCGTATTCGTTGACGAGACGCCAAGCAGCCAATGAAAACGAGGGAGCATACGTTTCTATCAATCCGGCGTATTCGTGCAGATAGACATAAACGGGACCGTTCAAATCGGCAGCGTCAATGAGCAGTTGATCGCCGTCAGCATACATCCAGTAATTTGCAAAGACAATGTGTTTGTGTCCGCGTTTGTGTTGATCGGAAACCCACAGACGTTCGGTGACGTACACACCGTTTGCATCCAGTCCACCAATCTCACAACCATCATCAATTTTGACGTAACGAGCAATCTTCAGGAATTGCCGATACTCGGTAGGAAGTGAAATTCCAAGTTCTCCTTCGAGTGCGACAAGCTCGTCCGCAGTCGCTCCGGTCGCAGATACACATGAGAAGTCGGAGAAGCCCTGGTATCCGTTTCGGGAAACAAGCAAGCGCGCGGTGTCGAGTACAGAGGTGAATCGATCCTCGCACGACATTGCGTTTGCGGAGGTAAAATCAAAGGCAGGAAGTACTTGCTTCATAGAGTCAGTTCAGTCGGCGAACGGTACCCGTCACCGGGCCGGGAAGGTTGATTGTCCATTTGTGAAACCGTGCAAACCCGGCTCCGGTGCACGAGATGGTTCGCCACAATCGAGATCTCGAACGTTCTAGTCGCATTGATTCTCGACGCCGATAGTACGGCAACGACTGCAATAAGTCACAATCAGCTGCGGATTGAAGTCGCCAAACAGATTCATGGACGGTGATTTCTCGTAGAGCACGAGGGGAAGAGTCGCAGTGCCGAAAAATCCACGGTGACAGTTATTGTCGAGCGACGGGCATCTGAACGAAGCATTCTGTCCGAATGGTTCAACCCATTCGAGTCGAAGCATTTTCGATTTAGGTGTGTTTTCCGACCAAGGGATAATCATATAGTCGCTCCAATCATCCCCCCATCGCTTGTCAGCGATCTCAATGGCACGCCGCATCTCAGCACGAGACAGCCCGTCGAGGGAGAAGACGCCGGCCCAGGCCATCGCATCTTCCGCTTTTCTCGGATTGAATGGCGCCCTACTGCCGAAAAGCGGTTGGTGGGTGGCCAATCTGGATTCCGAGTAGTCATAGGTTTCGCCCGATCCAAGAATCGTTACTGTCGAATCTGCGGTAACGCGGTATGCGAAGTGCTCAAAGTCTGGGTCTCGCATCCGATAGAGGATCGGAAGCACTGCGGGCAAGCCCTTTGTCCGCGGGAAGGCAATTTTAGTGTCGATCGTGAAGACAAGGTCGTATGGCGAGTCATGTACTTGGCGTTGCTCCGTTTCAGAGTAGTACGCACCGGTGATGACGTCACCGTCGCCATTCACGGATGCCGTTGTGATTCGCTTTCTTTTATGATCAAACAGTGCAAGCGTCATGCAGTTTCGGTCGGATAACGTCTAAAATCACCCGGTCGCGACGAGAGATTCTTCATTGTCAAAACGCCCGACTTCGCGACTCGGGTGCATTTTTTTGTTATCCGACGTTCTGCTCCAACTGGAAGTGGAACACATCAAACGGCTTGGAGAGTAATGATTGGTCTTCCACCCAATCACGAAAGTATATTTCTTCCGCTTCATCGAAAATGGTGAACCCACATCCGGCAAGCTCCGGATGAATTCCGAGCACCTCAGCAGTGGTTTGTACGATCCCGTTTGCGTTGTGTCTTGTGTCCCAAACAGATCGAAGTGTACTGGGGCCGTCGGGATGCAGTGCGTATGCGGCCCATTTGCCTTCGACTCCACGAAATGAGGCAGCCTCTTCATCTGAATTGAATGGGTAGAACGGGAAATTGCCCGTTCCAAATTTGTCGATGAGTTCGCCAGCATGTCGCAGGTACAGGTGAACGCAAGCGCTATCGGACATATGAATCGCTAAAGTCGGCGCAACGGTGGACAATTTGTGTATGAGCCTATCAAGTGCCGCGGCATCACCGTCCTCGGTCCCACTGCAAGTGTCGCCTACGAAAATCCATCTGTCCGATGGCCCAACGACTACACTTCGATTCGCATCGTTCTCGGGAACGGGCTGCCCAGAAACGAAGTCCGGAAGCTGGGCGATGATGTGCGCACGCGTTCTTGCGGGGGCGTCCGAATCCGCGAACACATGAATGCTGGTGTAGTCGTAGCCCATTGGCAGTTCGAGTTAGTCGGATAACGGTACGCGTCACCGGGGACGGGCGAAAGACTTGCAAGCAGACGAAAAAACGCACCACCCGTCCTCCTGTGCACGCGCTGGTTATGTGGTGTTATCGCGTTCCATGTCAAGGAGTTTCTCGCGTCTCATTTCTCTTTCGATTTCGATTCGATCCCGTTCTAGGTATGTTTCTCGGCGCATCTTCACGTAGTACGTCATAAACATGCTCATTAGCGACATAACCACCCCCATTCCAATCATCGAGTATTGGATTGGGTTTTGGCGGATCGTATCCAGAAGGGGGTACATTATACCTGCGAGTGTGAGCAGAATGCCGATCACGAGGTAAAGTCGAGTAACCAACTCCGTCATCTGCAGTCTAGGCGCCCGTTCGTTGTGAAATCGAAGGCGCATTGAACGCTTAACTTCTTCAATGTCAGAAGCGGTAACCTCAATTACGTCATCGCCCGGAAGGAATTTCCGTTCTCTAATCTCGTCCTCGATTTGTCGCTGAATGAGATCGTTCAACTCAGCAAGACGCTCCTTCCCTGACTCAGTGTATTCGATCTTTTTAGCATTTGATTTGTAGTCTGTCATGCTTCCTTCCCCTTAGTCAGCCTGATTACAACAAGCAGGACAGCTGCCGATATGCCTAAGCCAAAAGTAATAATCCCCCATTGTTCGTCAAGGTGGCCGCCACCAACTCCAGCAGCAGCAGTCGAAAGATATTCGGAGACATGTGCCGCAATTAGCCATTTACTTGGCGCCATCCGCGAATCAGCAGTCGTTAGGGATTGCGCTGATGCCCTAACGTGATCGTGGGTCACCTCAACGGGTAGCCCGTCTGCTTTGTCAACGTTCCCATATTGAAGAGACCGTTCTAGGAGGTGGTCGGTGTAATCATGGACCGTCGACGAGAACTGCTGTTTTCCCGAAAGTGTAAAGCCCTTCGCGTCAAGGACGTCTTGATCCAGGTTGATCAAAGGAGGATCGGGCGGAGGATTGCTTGTTGCCATTTAGGTTCCAAATGGTGTGGTATTCAATGCCACATAACGGTGACGATCAGCCGGTGGCGACGGTTGATCATCCACTTCAAAACGCCCGACTTCGCCACTCGGTTGCATCGTTTGGTTCGCCGCTCACTGTGGTCGTCAGGGATCGCATGAGATGTCAAGTCTGTCGGCAGTAATACAGAGCTCACCTCCCTCAAGCAGAACACACAATTCTATCGCGTCGTTGACTGCGTGCAGCTCCTCGTAAAGCCATACGTCACCAACGCATTCATCCACGCCCTTCGCCGAACGAATGCCATCGAATTTTAGAGTTACGGTCCCAGTCTGGCCCCAAGGATTGTTGCTGGCGTCGACGGAAACGATGATCTGGCCTGAGCCTGCCGCAACGACGTGCGTGATCACACCGCATGTAGTGTAGTGTCTGCAAGGCGTGCAAAACCATCTTGTAATCGCGGCTTTAGTTCATCCAGGGCGGAACGGTATTCAGTCACATTCTGTTCCCACAATGCGATCGCGCGGTCAGCGTTTGGGTCCCCTGGTCCGGTCTGCATGGCGTCGAATAGTTGCTGTGTGAAATATCGCATGTTTATTAGGTCGGCGAACTTGTTTATAGGATGATCAGCGTATCACCTGTAGGCTGCAACTTTGTCAGCCTAACGCGCGGGACGCCAATCGTTGCAAGGCTCTTCATACTCGGTGGTTGCATCTTTTTCAAGACTTTTGCTGCGTGATAGGATGTTTCATCATATCACTCACCGTGACCACGAGTCAGACCGTCAGCCGGGCTGCGGACACCACGTCCGCCTCGGTTCAAGACGTGTGTGTAGATCATTGTCGTGCGAACGTCTTTGTGACCAAGCAGTTCCTGAACAGTACGAATGTCGTAACCATCGGCCAGCAGGTGGGTAGCGAAGGAATGGCGAAAAGTGTGACTGGTGACTCGCTTCGTGAGACCGGCCTGTTTCACCGCTGCCTTCAGTGACCGCGAGAACAGTGATTCGTCGATGTGGTGTCGGCCTTGCTCCCTGGTCCGGGAGTTTCGCCAGCGGCGTTCCTGCGGGAACACGAATTGCCAGCACCACTCCTGATTCGCATTCGGATATTTGCGGGCCAACGCATGCGGCAGCTCGGCGCGACCGTAACCGTCAGCCACATCCTGCTCGTGAACCAACTTGACTCGCTGGAGATGTTCCTGCAGGGAGTGGACGACTGCTCGGGGCATCGTGGTGACGCGGTCTTTATCCCCTTTGCCCTCGCGAATGGTGATTTCGCTGCGCTCGAAGTCCAGGTCTTTGACCCGCATTCGGAGCGCTTCGAGCAATCGCAGGCCACCGCCATAAAGAAGCATCGCGATCAGCCACTTGTCACTGGTCAGATGCACCATGACGCGCGAAACTTCGTCGACCGTCAGCACCACTGGCAGTCGCTTCGGCCGACGGGCGCGAACAACCCCTTCAATCCGGTCGAGCGGTTGCTCCAACACATGCTCGTAGAGAAACAGAATGGCCGAGAGTGCTTGATTCTGCGTGGACGCCGCGACGTGCTCCTTGACGGCCAGATGGGTGAGAAAGCGGTTGAGGTCACTCTCAGCAAGATTGCGGGGATGTTGATGCTGATGGAAATCGATGTACCTGCGAATCGAGTGGAGGTAGGCAGCTTCCGTGCGGAGGCTGTAGCGGCGCACGCGCAGAACTTCGATGATGCGGTCGTACAATCGGGGCGTGGGCTTGTCGGGAAACAAGCCCAAAGGCGAGCGGCGTTGCTGGATGGTTGCGGCCATGGCCTTCATCTCGACAGAAAACCGGAGATCCACCCCCGCATTAGAGCGGCCTTGCGACGCGAAATCAATCAATTGGAAGGAGTGAGGATCATCAATGCCGCAGGACCAATCCTTGCCATTCTCGCAATGAGTTGAGCCCTTGAGCTTTATGCCTACGCAGGACGAACCGACCTTGGTCACCATCGGGCATCCCGCTTTGCGCGCCGTGAGCCGATCGGCCCCTAGAGGCGCAGCGATGCATAGGTCCCTACTTCACTTTTGCGAAGGCGTCTCCACGCAGCTGACGGGGACTTCCCGTGGTGCAGTAAAGTCTTGTTTTAGAATTGCAGTTTACGGAGGAGTTCGTTATACTTTATTCACATCTTTTCAAGCGCAGAGCAACCCGCTTCCATCGGCGGAAACGCCGTGCTGTGGTTTGAATCGCCAACTTCGGGAGAGGTTGGCGGCGTTGTTTGCTGCGCGCACTTGGGAAGCGGATCGCGCGGCGTTTGGGGGAACGATGGGGCTAACTCAAAAAACAGGTGCAGTCCGGTCCAACGTTGGGGGAATGTCGAATGCGGTGATCGTTGGACTCCAAAAAATTCGCAGCGGTCCAGTCCAGTCCCATCTTTCAAACGAGAAAACGCGGTGGTCCAGTCCTGTCCAACCTTTCGTACGAGAAAACGCGGCGATCCAGTCCTGTCCAACCTTGCGGACGAGAAAACGCGGCGGTCCAGTCCTGTCCAACCTTGCGGACGAGAAAACGCGGCGGTCCAGTCCTGTCCAACCTTGCGGACGAGAAAACACGGCGATCCAGTCCTGTCCAACCTTTCGCACGAGAAAACGCGGCGGTCCAGTCCTGTCCAACCTTTCGGACGGGAAAACGCGGCGGTCCAGTCCTGTCCAACCTTTCGGACGGGAAAACGCGGCGGTCCAGTCCTGTCCAACCTTTCGGACGGGAAAACAGGGGTGGATCGGAAGCAGTCGTACGGCATCGCTAACCACGTGGAAGTTGGTGTCACGTCTTGAAGAAGGTTTTCAATGCTACGAGCTTCGCTCTAAGGCAATTCTCGCCCGATTTAGCTCCCTATTTCCCAGCTTAACTCTTGATATTCGGGCCTCGTTGTGGCATTCTCATACTTCCCCGCGCAATAGAAAATTACCCCACTTCTCTGAAATAGCCGCTAGAGACGCCTCCCATGACGCCTGACGAAGTGAATTACGCCCTGCTCTGTTTGGGTGTCGGCATGGCCACGGTGTTGGGTCTGATTATCGTCCTGCGGGCCAACGCGTTTATCGCGATGTTGGTCGCCGCGATGGTGGTCAGCTTGATGGCCGACGGCAGCGTGCAAGACAAGTTCAGTCGCGTCGCTTCCGCTTTTGGCGGCATGGCCGGAGGCGTCGGCATCGTGATCGCGCTGGCCGCGATCATCGGCAAGTGCATGTTGGATAGCGGCGCCGCCGATCGGGTTGTGCGCTGGATGATGAGTATCTGCGGCGAAGAGCGCGCTCCGGCGGCGCTGATGGGCAGCGGTTTTATTTTGGCGGTGCCGGTCTTTTTTGACACCGTCTTTTACCTGCTTGTGCCGTTGGCCCGCTCGTTGTTCCGCCGCACCAAGAAAAACTATCTGCTCTACGTGATGGCGATCGCTACCGGCGGCGCAATCACGCATACGTTGGTTCCACCAACTCCTGGTCCATTGGTGGTCGCCGACCAACTGGGCGTTGATAAGGGAACGATGATCTTGATCGGCGCCTGCGTCGCACTGCCGGGCGCGATCGCCGGGTTGTTGTTCTCGATGCTGATGAACCGTTGGATGCCGCTGCCGATGCGGCCGATCAGCGCCGAGCCGGAACCGGAAGAATTGCCTGACCGTCAACTGCCGAGTCTCTTCGTCTCGCTGCTGCCGGTTTTATTGCCGGTGTTGTTGATCTCGACCAATACCGTGCTGACGACGATCGCCGACGGCCAACGCGCCGCCCAGCTCAAAGCGGAGGAGATCGACTGGCCGGCGTTCCGCGCTCAAGTTCGCACCGAGAGTCAGGCCGACGCCGATTCGCTAGGCAAGCGGATGGTCGCGACGATTAACGAAAGCGAGTTCCAGCAAGAGCGTCGCGCCGAGATCGCCGATCTGCTGCTGCGCGACGCTCCCCTTTCGACCGACGATCAACAGGCGCTGGTCGAGGGACTCAATCAATTTGTGCTGACGCACAAACCGCTGGCGGTTGACTTGCCGGGGGCGCTGCCGCCGGCCGTCGTCAAGAAAGTGAACGGCGACAATACGCGGATGAAGCCGGTCGACGCCGAGCGGATGAATCGCCAGGTATTGGAATCGATCTACGGCGACGACCTGGTCCAACCGCATGTCTGGAACACCGATGCGCGGGTCGCCGCCAATTGGTCGGCGGCTTTCGGCGATGCGAATTTCGCTCTGTTGTTATCGGCGATCGTCGCGATGGCGACGCTGGCCGCGTCACGCAACCTATCGCTGAAAGAGCTGGCTCAATCGGTTGAAGTGGCGCTGATGAGCGGCGGCGTGATTATCTTGATTACCTGCGCCGGCGGCGCGTTTGGCGCGATGCTGGGCGTCGCCAACGTTGGCCCGGCGATTCGCGAGATGTTTAGCGTCGGCGACGGCGGCGGCAGCGCGATCATGATTTTGCTGCTCGGCTTCTCGATCGCGTCGCTGCTGAAGATCGCCCAAGGTTCCAGCACCGTCGCGATGATCACCGGCGCGGCGATGTTGGGCGGATTGGCGACGCCGGAGACGCTCGGCTGTAATCCGGTTTATCTGGCCACCGCGATCGGCAGTGGATCGCTGATGGGATCGTGGATGAACGACAGCGGGTTCTGGGTCTTCGCCAAAATGAGCGGACTGACCGAAGTGGAAGCGCTGAAGTCGTGGACGCTGCTGCTGTTGGTCTTAGGCGGCGTCAGCTTCTTAGCGACCTTGATCTTGGCGACGCTGATGCCGCTGGTGTAGTCGCGAAGTCGTAGGGTCCGCTGCGCGGACCATCGGAAGTGCAGTAGGTTTCCAACGGCAAGGATGGTCCGCACTGCGGACCCTACGCGATTAACGGACGGGCGCGGCGGAACCAGAGGCGATCGCGGATGGGCCCGCTTCGTAGGCGGAAAATTCGCCCCAGACCGGTAAGTGATCAGAGACGTCCATCGCTTGATCTCGCGTCAGTCTAAACTCTTTTTCGGTGTCATAGACCTCGGCGACTCCGGTGAACTCGCGGGTATCGGCGGCGATAAAGACCAGGTTATCGTAGCTCGATTTGCGAAGCGTGTTGGTCGCTTCGTCCGAGACCGTCCAAGTGATGCCGGGAACTTTTCCCAATGCGCCTAGCTTCTTGTAGCTGACGTTCAGGTCGCCGAGCAAAATGACATCGTCTTCCGGACCGCTGTAACGAACCAGTTGATAGACTTCGCCCAGCGCGTCGAGCTCTTCATCCGTTTCATCCGGATCGGTATGAATGTTGATCAAGGTAAAGCGAAAGGGAACGCGCGAGCGATCGGCGCCGATCGCGTGAAACGAAGCGACCAACGGTTCGCGGTGGAGCAAGTCGCTGGGATCGTTGATCGTAAAGACCGAATCGGGTTCGACCGCGATTCGATTTTTATCGTACAAAAAGACGTACTGTTCTTTGCTGCTAGAGCGCCCCAGGCGCGGGCCGACGATCGAGTCATAGTTGCGGCCGGTGCTGTTGATCATTTGCAGAAAGCGGGGAATGACATCCTGCTCGCTGCTGCGCAGCTCTTGGATGGCGACCACATCAAACTTACGAACGATCTCGGTCAGCACTTGCATCACTTCCGGCTTGTTCATCTTCGACTGACCGAAGACTTGAATATTGAACGAAGCGATGCGGATCTTATCGCCGGTCGGCGCCGCGGTGGCGCCGCCGGTTGTCGTTCCGGAGGCGGGCGCTTGCGCCTGCTGGTTTTGTTGCTGAGCAATCTCAGCGGCGACTTTTTCGAGTTGCTCGACGTTGCAGCCCGTAGCGCAGGCCAAACCGAAGATAAATGCCAAGAACGAGAGAATGGCGGCCCGCATCGCAGCCTCCTTGCTGTGCAGAGAGCGAAAATGAATCAAGAGCGCGCGGAGGGTATCAAACGAGCGGCGCCAGCAGCCAGATCAATCGCCCGATTTTGGCGGATTTGTCGCGAGAGTTAACAATCGCATTACTGCTTTTCGACGCGTCCGCCGGTCAGACGAATGATGTCGTGTCCTTGCGCGGCGATCGAGCTGTCATGGGTGACCATGACGATCGTCAGATTTTGCTCACGATTGAGCCGCTTCAAGATCTCCATGATCTCGCCGCCGGTTTTCTCATCCAGATTGCCGGTCGGCTCATCGGCCAGCAAGATGCGCGGCTGCGCGATCAGGGCGCGTGCGATGGCCGTGCGTTGCATTTCGCCGCCAGACAGTTCGCGCGGCTTGTGCGTCGTGCGGTGACTCAGGCCGACCATCTCTAGCAGTTCTTCGGCCCGCTTGCGAAACTGTTTGCGCGCCGACCAATACCGCCACATGCCGTGGGAGATCATGATCGGCGTCAACACGTTCTCCAGCGTCGAGAGTTCTGGCAGCAGATGATAGAACTGAAAGATCATGCCGAACGCGCGGCTGCGCAACGAGTCGCGCTGGCGCGAACTAAGCCGGTCGATCCGCGTGTTGGCGAAGTGGATTTCGCCGTCATCCGGCGTGTCGAGCGTTCCCATCAGGTGCAACAGCGTACTTTTGCCGCTGCCGCTTTGCCCGATGATCGAGGTGATTTTGCCTTCTTCGGCGGCGAAATCGACGCCGCGCAGCACCGGAATGGTCAGCCGACCCTTGCGGTAGCTTTTGTGGAGGGCGCGCGTTTCGAGCAACGGTTTCTTCTTCTTTTCGCTCGGCGTCGGTTTCGCGACGGCGGCGGGCTGGGCGAATTTGGCCGTGTTGATGTGGGGGCCTGTCAGTTCTTTACGGCGGGCTTCGTGATCGGGAAGCACGCTTTCACGCTGCAGACGGATTTCGAGTGCGGACATGCCTTGCGATTCTGCGTTACTCATAGCGAAGTGCCTCTACGGGATGAAGTCGCGCGGCTCGCATCGCCGGCAAAACGCTCGCCAAAACGGCGATCAACATCGCGCCGGCGACAACCCAGGCAATGCTCCACGGTTCGACGATGGTCGGAATCTCGCGGAAGTAATAGACCGTCGGATCGAATACTTCGCGCCCCGTGATCCATTCGATCACCGATGCGATGGCGTTGATGTTGACGACAAACAACAGTCCCAACACCATGCCGACGCCGGAACCGACAATTCCCAACGAAAGCCCATAAGCGACGAAGATGCTCATGATGCCGCCGCCCGACGCGCCCAGCGATTTCAAAATGCCGATGTCTTTGGTCTTCTCGACGACGATCATGTAGAACGTCGCTAAAATGCCGAAGCCGGCGACGCCGATGATCAAAAACAGCAGGATGTTGAGGATCGTCTTTTCCATCTCGACAGCCGAGAGGAGCGGACCTTGCAGATCGCGCCACGACTGAATTCGATAAGGACTGGTCGCCGGCGGAAATGCGGCGCGCAGTTTATCGGTCGCTTCTCGCAGGTTGACGCCCTCTTTCAACTTGATTTGGATCGACGAGATCGCCGTCCCATGTTCGGGATGAATCATGCCGCGCAGACGTTGCAGCTGATCCAACGGCATGAAGGCGAACGCGGCGTCGTATTCGCTCATCTTGCTTTCGTAAAAGTCGGTGACGGTGAACGTCGCGTTCATCGCCTTCGGCGGATTTTCGGCGGTCGGAAAGGTAAGCTTGACGTCATCGCCTGGCAGGACCATGAAGTAGTCCTTCACTTCGCCGGTCGTTTGGTCACGATCTCGAACGCTGCCGATCGCGATGCCCAGGATCAAGCCGGTCGCTTGATGCTGCAGCGGATCGTAGGTCGATTCGGCCGGCAAACCGCGACGCGACGAGAAAGGGTCGGAGCCCTTTTTGTTCGGATCGTACAGTTCGGCGTTGGCCATCTTGTTCAGTTCTTCGGGACGCGTTCCCGGCAGCGGCGGCGCGCCTGGATCGGTCGCGAACGGAGGCAAGATCGCTTTTTCGGCGACTTCTTCTTCGTGATCGACCAGTGCGATCGGCGCCGGTTGGGTGATCCGTTTTTGGCGGAGCAGATCTTGGTCGGGCCAGCGGCCGGTTTCTTCAAACTCGCGGAACTGCGAAAGCTGCATTTCGAGCTCGCGCTCGTACATCACTTTCCCGCGGCGATGTCCCCAGCCGGCGTCTCGCAGGGGAGAACCTTCGTCTCCTTCGTAGCCCGATTCTTTCAGGTCGAAATCGACATGCTCGCGATTGGCCGGGTGCTTGAGATATTGGGTAAAGTCGCTGACTTTGGCGTACGACTCGGGATCGATGCCGACCAGCGTTACGTGACGCGGCATCCATTGATCCCGGATTTTCATGCTGAGCATCGCCGGAACATGCACCGTGACGGTGACGTCCTGAATGTCGTCGCCGGCGACTTCTTTGACTTTGGCGAGTTCATCTTCCCAATGATAGAAGCCGTTCAGACTGTGGCTTTCCATGACGATATCGGAAAGGATGCCATGCAGGCGCGAGTGCATCTCGTGCGCAAAGCCTGACATGACCGAGTTGACGACGATCATGGTCGCCACGCCGAGCGTGACGCTAATGATCGAAGCGAGCGCAATATAGCGCGTTCGCAGATAGCGCAGGCAGAGTATCAGCTTGTACATCGCCAGTCCTTCGGCTTTCTCGACGGCGGCGGCTTCCATGCCGACGCGGATCAATCGGCAAGCTCTATTCGTGCGACGCTTCGTGCCGCAGGAGGGGGAATAGAATGATCTCGCGGATCGTTTGCGTATTAGTAAGTAACATGACTAACCGGTCAATCCCAATTCCTAAACCGCCGGCCGGAGGCATGCCGTTGCGCAGCGCGCGGATAAAGTCGTGATCCATCTTGGCCATCGAGTCTTCATCCGCTTGTCCGTCTAGCTGCGTCCGGAACAGCTTGTCTTGCAGGTCGGGATCGTTCAGCTCGGTATAGGCGTTCGCGACTTCCATCCCGTTGATAAACAGCTCGAAACGCTCGGCGACCGCCGGATTGTCGGTCTTGCGCTTCGTCAACGGACAGATGCTAGCAGGGTAGTCCATCACAAAGATCGGCCCCTTCAACTGGTCTTCGACCTTCTCCTCGAAGATTTCGTTGCGGATGACGTCAGGATGTTTTCCCTCGGTTTCCAAACCAAGATTGATCGCATACCGCTTCACTGCGGCGTCGTCGGTCGGATCGACCCCGGTATTCTCTTGGAACAACTCGGCGTAGGTGCGACGCTCGAACGGCGGCGCAAAGTTGACCATCGTCTCGCCATACGGCAGTTCAAAGCTGGCGCCGATAGCGTTGATAGCGCCGGAAATGACCGCTTCGGTCAGATCCATCATCGAGCGGTAGTCGCCGTAGGCCTGATAGACCTCGAGCATGGTGAACTCAGGATTATGCTTGGGGCTGATCCCTTCGTTGCGGTAGACGCGCCCCAGCTCAAACACGCGCTCCATGCCGCCCACCAGCAGTCGCTTCAGATGCAGCTCGAGCGCGATCCGCATGTAGAGCTCCATGCCGAGCGCGTTGTGGTGCGTGATAAACGGGCGAGCCGCGGCGCCCCCGGCGATCGCGTGCAGCGTCGGGCCTTCGATCTCGATAAAGTTTTGATCCGCCAGGGTTTTGCGGATTGATTTGACGATCTCGGTTCGCTTGACGAAGCGTTCAATCGCTCCGTCGGTGTGCGCCAGGTCGAGATAACGCATCCGCTGACGCAGTTCTGGATCGGTCAGACCCTTGTGCTTTTCAGGCGGCGGATCGAGGGTCTTGGTCAGAAAGTGGAGCTGCTCGACAAAGATCGTCAATTCGCCGGTTTTGGTTTTGCGCAGCTCGCCGTCGACCCCGATGATATCGGCCAGGTCGAGACACTGGGCGATTTGCCAGTTTCGCTCGCCGACCTGATTTTGTCCGATAAAGATCTGAATTCGCCCGGTTCGATCACGCAAATCGGCGAAAACCAGCTTGCCGGTCGGCCGCATCAGCACGATGCGCCCGGCGATGCGAACCTTGGGACCCGCGAAGGAAGTGATTTCCTTGCCCCCTTGGGTTTCGGTCGTTTCGACGATTTCGGCCTCGCGTGCGCGGACATCGGCGATCGCCATTTGGTCATCGAAACGTTGACCCCAGGGATCGATTCCGAGCTCGACCAGCTGTTGCATCTTTTGGCGACGCGCGGCTTCCAACGCCGACAGGTTCGCTTCGTCTTCGGAGACCGTCCAAGGGCGATCCTTGGCGGTCAACATCTTGCCGACAACCCGCATCAGCAGCTCTTTGAAGTCGTCCTGCGGTTCGTACATCTCGACGCGATTCGGTTTTAAACCGCTCGGCAGTCGGAGCAAATCGTACATTTCGCCGGCCAGATCTTCCCGATTGCCGTTGTGGTCATTTCGCATAAACCACACGCACTGGTGCAGTTGCGTCTGCTCGGCGCTCTCCAGCACGATGTCCAGCTCGTGCTGCGCCGTCTCTTTGGTGTAGGGGTTCAGGGACGCTTCGTTGTCGGATCCCAGACCGATCGTCAGCGCAAGCGTTTCTTTGGCTTTTTCCAACAAATCCTTCGACGGAACGGCGCCGGGATGGCCGTGATCGTCGGTGTCAAAGCAATGATCGATGATTTCAAAGGTGACGCCAAACTGCGGTTTGACGACCGTTTTGTTGAACTCTTTGAAGAACTTCCGCACTTCGCGGCATTCCTTGACCGTGTCATTCGACCAAAGCAGGAAGACGTGGTGCTTGGAGGGGCGTTTGGCGGGTGCGGCCATGAAAATTGCCTCAGTTGTGGGGCGAAAATTGCCGCGGAGCATGTCCGAGGCGCTATGGTGAAGAATGTAACCTCAAGAACCCCAACATTTTCCAGAGATTTGGAGGCGGGTCAATGCGGGTGAAGGGGAGGAACGTCAGCGGGCTAGCGTTCCACCGCACTGCAAGTTTTGGGCGCGATGCTCTTGCCGCGAAGATGCGGTAAGAACATCTGCCGAGAATTGTTGCGATACTGACGGGCTCCCTCTACTCCGCCAACGGCACGCAAATATCGGTTAGCCACTGATCTGGCGGCAGTTGGCTGGCGTCGTTCACATAGATTTCGTACGCCGGGAAGTCGCCGGGTTCGTGACCGCTGTCGGGAAGCCAGACCGAGAAGAACCAGCGGTAGGCTTCGTGCAGCGTGTCGTAGTGACCTTGGTGACGGAGCACCGCGCATTTGCCGCTGGGGATGGTTTGCACTTGGATCTCGCCGGTTGGTTGAAACTGGTCATCGACGGTGACGCCGACATCGGCCCGCTGTTTCTCTGGGGCGGTGACGTCGGGATCGTCGTGATAGACGCCGACGCACGCGGTGCAGTCGGTCATCAAGTTGTTTTCGGCGGCGAACTGGAGGATGCGGCCAAACGCCGGATTGAGATTCTCGAAGTCATACTTGCCGACGACGCGGATGTAGGCCAGTCGGCGCGAGGGTTGGGTTTCGAGACGAACGTGGGCGGCGGTGTAGTTGACGGTCGACATGAGCGTTTCCTTGATGGATGCAGGCGGATGCTCCAGCGACTGATAGTCGCTGGGGGTGACGCCAAACGTCCGCACGAAGGCGCGGGTAAACGCTTCGTGCGATCCATATCCAGCGTCGAGCGCAATATCCAGCACCGAGCGACGACGATATCGCAGCGACTGGGCAGCACGCTCCATGCGCAACCGGCGGACGTAGTCATCCGCGCTTTCGCCCACAATCCCGCGAAAGATTCGATGAAAATGGCAAGGCGAATAATCAGCCGCCGCCGCCAAATGCTCGAGCGACAGATCTTCATCCAGGTGATGCTGGATCAAGAGCTGGACGCGGAGAATCTTCGCTTCGTATCGCTGGCGTGTCGCGTTCATACGATCGAATTCTAGTCGCCGGAAAAAGTCGTATCTTGATCGTTCTTGCGAAATCGAAAATCGACGGCACCAGCTAGACGTCGACGTCGTAGTTGCCCGGCGTCAAGGGACGCGGAACCTGCTTTACGCCCGCTTGCAGTTGACGCCAGGCGTTTTGGGAAACCTGAGACATCGCATGCCGAATCGCGGCTGGATCGCCGGTCCCGTACTGAATCGGCAGCGGCTCGAAATCGCCCCAGCGTTTGGGGCCCTCGCGCTCTTCGCCCGAGAAATCGGTCGTATAAAAAGCGGCTGCGACGACCTTCTGCCCCAGCTTGACCGGCACGCCGTCGATCTCGCGCAGGTAGTGCGGCATGATCTTGATCACCATTTGCGGATCGCCAGACCCCGTCGCGTTGACGTCGGTCAACACGGCGAGCAGCGGCGGATCGAGAGAAACAACGACCGCCGCGCAGGTATCGCCGTCCATAAAATGATAGCGAAGGGCGCGAGGTCGCAGCGCGGCGGGAACCAGCAACAGCGCCGCGGGAACCAAGAATCCCCAATGCAGCAGACCGCCGAGCGCTAGAAATAGCAGGAGCGGAATCAGCCACCACAGATATTCAATCGGACGATACGCGTAGTAGCGAAACAAACTCATTCGCACGCCGGCCGGATGCGAAGCGGCCGCGCCATCAGGGTGTTTGCCAGACAACGCGAGCGTCGAGCACGAAACATAGACGGGTTGGCCGCATTTTCGACAAGGGATCGTTTGCCCCGCCTGCTTGGTTTCGACAGCATAGGTCTCTCCGCACGAGCAACGGACGATGATCCCTTGGTGCGCCGCGCGAAGTTGTCCCGACGCTTCCAGCTGATAAAAACTGGGACGCTGCATGTCGATCAATTCGACGGTGCTAAAGCTATCCATCAGCCGATCGGTCGCTTCGTCATACCCTTGTTTCAGCTTGAATTCCATTTCCTCCAGATGGAGCGGCAGCATGTAGAGAAAATGAACCGTGTGGCCGTCATGCTCCATTTCCCAGGCTGCTTCGGCAAACATGATCGGCGGAACGAACATCCAGCACCCCATCGGCGTGCTGGGGTCAAACTCTTCCGGTGGATTGCCGCCGGGGATCGTGTGCGACACGGTGAAGAAGGTCTCGTAGTCGTGCGGAAAGCGGGCCAAGATTTTCATCCAGCGAAGCGGCCAATAGTTCGCTTCCTCTTTGAACGCTTGTTCCGAAAGGGGCCAATTGGCCGGTAGGCATAGAATCAGTTCGGCGTAGGCCAAATCTTCGGCGCCGGGCGGCGTCGTCATGGGACGCTCGGCCATGCCAGAGGTGATCAGCGTGTGGTACGGACGATCTTGCGTCGGCTTGACGTAGAAGATGTCGACATGCACCGTCTCTGAAATGATCTCGTGGAAAACGGATTCGACCGCGCCGATATGCTTTTCGACATGCCGGCTGACCGCTTCGATCAGATCATCGTCGCCGGTCGCGATCTCAAACCCTTGCTTCACCTTGTGCGAATGATTGTACAGCGTACTGCCGCCGCTCGAATTGCCGGCGAGTTGCGCCTCGCCTTGTTCGGGAACGGTGATCGCGGCGCCGCAAGCTTTGCACGTGGTTTTGCGGCCGACGTGCTTGTCGTCCACCTTGAAGCGTTTGCTGCAGACCGGGCAAGCAAATTCGATCGGCATCGAGAGAACTCCGCGCGCAGTAGAAAAGAGATCGCGAGTTGGATCCGAAAGCAGTTCGCCGCCGGGTCGTTTGATCATACCCCCTGCTCTGCGGCGATGCAAAAAATTCAGACGACTTGCGTCAACCGACGAATGGTTGCAGCGGAGCACGGCGTATGGTCTGCTTCGACAACGTCTTCTATCTAGTCGTCTAGACGCCAAATGACGGCGGCGATCGCCCGTCGTGAGCGGCGCATTTTCGAGAGAGCCTGAGAGGTTCATATGGCGAAACGTAAAGTCGAAATTCGTTGCGATATCTGCGGCAAGTCGTTCTCGACCGACGCCGTTCTGCCGGCCGATTTGATCCGTGCGCCGGTGGCTCATTTGATCGAGCAAGCGTGTCCGACGTGGAACGATGCGAGCCACATCTGCATTGCCGATTTGAATCGGTTTCGGGCCGACTATGTCCAACAATCGCTCGAGACCGAGCGCGGCGAACTGTCGGTCTTAGAAGACCAGGTCGTCGAGAGTCTGCGGCAGCACGAGATTTTGGCGGAAAACCCCGACGAAGAATTTGAAGAGAAAAAGTCGCTCGGGCAGCGACTCGCGGATCGCGTCGCTAGTTTCGGCGGCAGTTGGACCTTTATCCTGCTGTTCGGCGCGGTGCTGGTCGTCTGGATCGCGTTGAACTCGATCGCGCTGCTCACGAAGCCGTTTGATCCCTTTCCATTCATTTTGCTGAATCTGGTGCTATCTTGTCTTGCAGCGATTCAGGCGCCGGTCATCATGATGAGTCAGAATCGCCAAGAGGCGAAAGATCGTCTGCGAGCCGAGCATGACTATCGCGTGAATCTGAAAGCGGAACTCGAGATCCGCCATCTGCACTCGAAACTCGACTTGCTGCTCACCCATCAATGGCAACGGTTGTTGGAGATTCAGCAGTTGCAAACCGATCTCTTAGAAGAGATCGCTAGTCGTGGGTCTGGGCGATCATAGCGACACGTCGCGCCGAAAGTTGGAACAACGGGAATGAAACGTCTGCTTTCACGATTAACGCCGTTAGCGGCGGTTTTGATTTTTTGCGGCGCCGCTTGGCTGTTGGCGCATGAGCTGCGAAATTACCATTGGCGCGACGTTCGGCAAGGCCTGAACGCAATCCCGCCGTTGAAGATTGCGCTAAGCGCGGCGCTAATGATTCTCAACTATGCGGTCCTGATCGGCTACGATCTGTTGGCGCTGAAAGCGATCGGCCGTCAGTTGCCGCTGCCGCGGGTCGCATTCGCTTCGTTTACCGGCTTCGCCGCCAGCTACAATTTTGGCGCGACGTTGGGAGGAGTCCCGGTTCGCTATCGGTCGTATTCGGTGCTGGGGCTTTCCTCGGTCGAGATTTTGCAGCTGACGCTGATGCTTGGGGGAACCTTTTGGATCGGCGTGTTCGCGGCCGGAGGGTTGGCGTTTGTCTTCGATCCGTTCGAGATTCCTCCTGACTTGCAGTTGCCGTTCAAAACGGTCGATGGACTCGGTTGGGCGCTGCTGGCGATCGCGGCTAGCTACCTGCTGATGACCTACTTTTGGAAGAAGCCCTTTCAAGTCGCCGGCCAAGAGATTCGCTTGCCGGGGCCTGGGATCGCAGCGGCGCAGCTGGGCGTCGCCGTGGCCGATATCGTGATTGCGGCCGGCTGCTTGTACGTGCTGCTGCCGGCAGACATTGACATGAGCTATCCGCAGTTTTTAGGGGTCTTCTTGTTGGCTTCGATCGCCGTCGTGTTAACGCACGTGCCGGGCGGGATCGGCGTCTTTGAGCTGGTGATACTGACGCTGACCGCGTCGACCGCCAAAGATGATGTCGTGGCGGCGCTGTTGGTTTTTCGCGTGATCTATTATCTGCTGCCGTTGTTCGCTGCGATCGTGTTGTTGGGCGGCCAAGAGTATCGCGCCCATCGCCAGCATGTTGATCCCATGGCGCTGCAAGCCGTGCGAATCGCCGCCGCCGTGTTGCCGACCCTGCTGGCGTTCGCCGCATTTCTAGCTGGCGTAGTCATGTTGCTCTCGGGCAACACGCCGCTCGTGGGGGCGCGCATCACCGAGCTGAAGCATTATCTGCCGCTGCCATTTTTGGAAGCGTCTCACTTCTTAGGCAGCGTGGCCGGCGCCGCGCTGTTGCTGACGGCGCGGGGACTGCAGCTGAAATTGGACTCGGCCTGGTGGGCAGCGACCCTGCTGCTGGCCGCCGGCATCGTCACTTCGCTGCTCAAAGGCTTCGACTACGAAGCGGCGATTTTATTGTCGCTCGTGCTGGCCGCGTTGCTCGCGAGCCGCGGCCGATTCTACCGCAAGGGATCGTTGGTGCAGGAGCGGTTCACGCCGGGGTGGATCGGCATGTTGGCGCTGGCGATCATCAGCGCCCTCTGGCTCGGCTTTTTCAGCTATCGCCATGTCGACTACCAAAACGACCTGTGGTGGGATTTCGCGTTCCACGGCGATGCTCCCCGCTTTCTTCGCGCCAGCGTCGGCATCGCGGCGGTCCTGTTGATCTTCACCGTCTGGAGACTTCTAGCTCGAGCGCCAGGTCCGCGCACGCAGCCGCCGACGCCGGCGGAGATGGAAGCCGTTTATGCGATCGTCGCCCAAGCGCCGCGCGTCACGTCAACCCTGGCGCTGTTGGGGGACAAACGCTTCTTGTTTAGCGAGGACCGCACTGCGTTTATCATGTACGCGGTCGAGAAACGATCGTGGATCGCGATGGGAGATCCGGTGGGGCCGGTCGAGCAATGGCCCGAGTTGATCTGGAAGTATCGTGAACTGTGCGATCACTACAACGGTTGGCCTGTCTTCTATCAGGTTGCGCCAGAGAATCTCTCGATCTATCTCGATCAAGGACTGACGTTGTTGAAACTGGGCGAAGATGGCCGCGTGCCGGTTCGCGACTATTCGATCGCCGGCAATCACTACAAAAATCTGCGCTCGACTCGTAACAAGCTGCAGAAGTCAGGCTACACGTTTGAAATCATCCCTCGCGATCAGACGGCCGACCTGATGCCGCGACTGCGCGAGATCTCTGACGGCTGGCTCGCCGAGAAGCATGCGGCCGAAAAAGGCTTTTCGCTGGCCTACTTTGACGAAGCCTATTTGCGCCATTTCGACATCGCCGTGATTCGCAGCCAAGAGACCATCGTCGCATTCGCCAACATCTTGGCGAATCAACCCAAAGAAGAAGCGTCGATTGACCTGATGCGGTACGACTCGTCGGTCCCTGGGCTGATGGACTTTTTGTTCATCGAGCTGTTGCTCTGGGCGAAGGAGGAGGGATTCGAGTGGTTCAACTTTGGCATGGCGCCGCTGTCAGGAATCGAAGATCGCCATTTGGCGCCGCTGTGGAACAAAGTGGCCGGCCTGGTCTATCGCCACGGCGATCACTTTTACAGCTTTGAAGGGTTACGAGCCTACAAGTCGAAGTTCAAGCCGGTCTGGGCGCCCCGCTATTTGGCGTCGCCCGGCGGTTGGGCGCTGCCGCAAGTGCTGGCCGACGTGACGCGCTTGATTGGGCGACATCGACCGACGAATGATCCTCAGGGAGAAGATTGGGGATGATGGCTCGTAGGGGGCTAAGTTTGGCGATCTGCGAAGGCTGCCTTTAAGGCGGTATTCGTCAACCTTAAATCCTCATGAAATCTAACTTTACGTCCGCGTTAAGTTCTGGCGTTCTTGGGTGAACCTAGGGGACTTTTGGGGGTCTCGTCTACTTGTTCCCGCTTACTGCGGCAGCTATCATGCGGGTTTATTCTGACTCTACTGGGAGAAACTGATGCGACACGTCCTTTCGGCGGTCGTCCAGAACGTGCCCGGGGTGCTTGCGCACATCTCGGGGATGCTGGCTTCGCGTGGCTACAATATCGATTCGCTTGCGGTTGGGGAAACTGACGTACCCAACCTGTCGCGGATGACCTTTGTAGTCGTAGGCGATGATCAGGTGCTCGAACAGGTACGCAAGCAGCTCGAAAAGATCGTCACGGTCGTGCGCGTGCTGGACGTCAGTTCGCAAGACTTTGTCGAACGCGACTTGATGTTGATCAAGGTATCGACCGCCGGCGGCAAACGCAGCGAGATCCGCGAGCTGGCCGACATCTTCCGTGGTCGCATTGTCGACGTCGGCGCCGAAGAAGTCGTGATCGAAATGTCTGGAACCGAAAACAAGATCATCGCGTTTATCGAAAGCGTACGACCGTTCGGCATTATCGAACTGGTTCGCACCGGCCGAATCGCGATTGTTCGTAGCGGTTGCAACCTCGAATAAACCATTTGCCGAGATGCACCGCGCGTCTTGGCTGTTCTTTTGCATGCTCGCAGGGTTCCGGCCTACGGGTCGCTCTGCTTTCCGTATACCCGTTTTGTTGCGTAACAGGAATTTTTCAATGCCCGCCAAGATTTACTACGACAATGATGCCGACCTTTCCGTCTTGAAGGATAAGACGATCGCTATTTTGGGTTATGGGTCGCAAGGACACGCCCAAGCTCAGAACCTGCGCGATAGCGGCTGCAATGTCGTAATCGGGCAACGTCCTGGCAGCGCCAACTACGATCTGGCCAAAGAGCACGGCTTCGAGCCGATGTCGATCGAAGAGGCCGTGAAAAAGGCCCAGGTCATCAACATCCTGCTTCCCGACGAAGTCCAAGGCGACATCTACAAAGCCCACATCCGCGACAACCTGAAGCCAGGCGACGTGCTGATGTGCTCGCACGGCTTCAACATCCACTTCGGCCAGATCGATCCCCCTAAGGGCATCGACGCGTTGCTGGTCGCGCCGAAAGGCCCGGGCCACTTGGTTCGTAGCGAATACGTCGCCGGCGGCGGCGTTCCGTCGTTGATCGCATTGGGCGAAGGCGCCAGCGAAGAAACCCGCAAGATCGGTCTGGCTTACGCCAAAGGAATCGGCGGCACCCGCGGCGGCGTGATCGAAACCACCTTCGCCGAAGAGACCGAAACCGACTTGTTCGGCGAACAGGTCGTGCTGTGCGGCGGCGTTAGCGAACTGGTCAAAGCCGGTTTCGAGACGCTGGTCGAAGCAGGCTACCAAGAAGAGATGGCCTACTTCGAGTGCATGCACGAACTGAAGCTGATCGTCGACCTCCTCTATCAAGGCGGTCTGAACTACATGCGGTACAGCATCTCGAACACCGCTGAGTTCGGCGACTATTCGACCGGCCCGCGGATCATCACCGCCGAAACCAAAGCCGAAATGAAGCGCGTGTTGACCGAAATCCAAGACGGCACCTTCGCCCGCGATTGGATCCTCGAAAACCGCGCCGGCGCCCCCCGCTTCAAAGCGATCCGCCGCCGCGAACAGGGTCATCAGGTCGAACAGGTCGGCAAGCGTCTCCGCAAGCTGATGACCTGGATCGACTCGAAAGAAGTTTAATGCCTGGCTGGGGCGGTTGAATGACCGCTCGAGCAGTGCAGAAGATATAAAGCGCGGCCGTCCCGTTGGGGCGGCCGCGTTTTTTGTTGAAACATCATCGAGTAGGGTCCGCTGTGCGGACCAAGGAAGCTTCAGGCAACTCGCTGCCTTGTAGTATACTGCGAGTCGGCATTCTCGCTTCATTACGCATCGGCAGATTCAACCTATGTCCAAAGTCGTCGCCGTCGTTTCCGGAGGGATGGACTCGGCCACCCTGCTCTATCACCTGATCGACGCTGGTCATGACGTGCGCGCGATCTCGATTAACTATGGTCAGCGGCATGTGAAGGAGCTCGACTACGCGCGTCAGCTGTGTGACAAAGTCGGCGTGCCGCAGATCGTCGCCGATCTCTCGGCGATCAATCCGTTGTTTGGAGCTAACAGCCTAAGCGGCCGCGAGATCGAGATCCCCGAAGGGCACTACGCCGAAGAGAACATGAAGCTGACGGTGGTCCCTAACCGCAACATGATCTTGCTGTCGGTTTCGATCGCCTGGGCGATTAGTCAAGAATGTGTCGCCGTCGCCTATGGCGCTCATAGCGGAGACCACGCAATCTATCCCGACTGCCGCCCCGAGTTCGCCGCGGCGATGGACCAAGCGGCCAAGCTGTGCGACTGGAGCGCCGTCGAACTCTGGCGCCCCTTCGTCGACATTGATAAAGGAGACATCGCCCAGCGCGGCAGCGAACTAGGCGTGCCGTACGAGCTGACCTGGACTTGCTACAAAGGCCTGGCAGAACACTGTGGCAAATGCGGCGCCTGCGTCGAGCGAAAAGAAGCGTTCGCCAAACACGGGCTAGTCGATCCGACCGCCTACATGGCGTAGGGTCCGCTATTGCGGACCAAATGCGTTTAACAATTCCCCATAGCGCCGCGGGCAAAGATCGATCCGAGCACTTTGTCGATTGACATAGCGCACAGATACGTGGTCGATTCGCCATTAGCGAACAGCAGCGCGGGCTTCTCGCCCAGCCAGATCGCTCTGTTGGCATCACTGGCCGGTTGGCACGATCTTTGAAAAATTGCGCAGCGGTCCGGTCCCATCGTCATTGGGGCATTCGGGTTTGATTCGACATTTGAGCTTCGGAATTCGTCATCAACCCCGCGGTCCACTTGCCGCTGGGGCATCGAGCCACCAACAAAGGTGACTGCGAGCAGCGCTTTACCCAATCACGTTTTGTCCGCCGTTTTCCTGCTGCTGGATCGTGATCGGCCAGCCGGGGAATTGGTTTTCCGCTTTGCCGTCAGTCGCGTCGACCAGAAACTTGAACGACTCGAGCTTGTAGGTCTTCGCGGTGGTGTCGATGGTGACGATGCCGAAGCCGCTTCCTTTTTGGTGAGCGCGCTCGTAACGGTTCCGTTTTGTGGCGACCTCTGGATTGCCGACGGCGTAGACGTACGCTTTGTTGCCGAAGCCGTCGATAAACTCGCCGGTGTTCGGCAGGCCATGTTTGGGACGGTTCTGGTGCGGCATGCCAAGTTCGTCAGGGCGCCACCACCGGGGATAGCCGACGGCGATGGCCGGCGTGCAAAACGACCAACAGCTGTCGCGTTGTTTCTCGACGCCGTACTGCACCAAGGTCGTCAGGTGTTGATCGCCGTTGATATGCAGCGGCATCCCTTTGCGGATGATGTCGACGGTCCGATTGCGGGCCGTTTGCGGCCAGCTGCCGCAGTCGAGATCGGCCTTCAAATAGCCGTCGTATCCGCCGTGATGCGTCGCAACGCCGGCAAATACCGTTTGACTGAGCAGGACCTTCAATCCGTGACCGCGCCAATCATCGACCCATTGTTTCAGGAATTCTTCTTGCCGCTCGCCCAACAAGATCAGTCCCGCTTTGTCGAGGATCGACGTGTCGAAATCAGGATCGGGCACATGGTCCGCGCGACCGCTGCCGGTTTCGACGTGATCGGGCCCGCTCTTCCACTGGCGATCGGCGACCACGGCGAAGCTGACGTCGCCGTAGACGACATCGCCGTAGTAAACGCTGATATCCTGCAAGCAGGGAGTCGGATCAAACGGGTCGGGATGATGAGCGACGTTGGTCTTGTGAACAACGTTGACCATACGCGCTGGCTCACGATAACCGCCGGCCGACGACGTATCGCCGTTGATCATCGGCGCGCCCCCTTCGCCCCAAATGTTGCCTTGGAAGACGTCATGGTCATCCGGCAAACAGAGGGTTGGGCGATCGCGCATCGCTGCGCGGAACGACCAGCCGTGTTGATAGAACTTGCGCAAGTAGTTGAGGATCGCCGGTTCAGCCGGCTCGCGGATGATGCCGTAGCCGCCATGGTTTTCGTAAAGCTGATCGCCCGAGAAGTAAAGGATATCGGGATCAAGCGCCAGCAGGTTGTTGCAGACCGGTTCGTAAGGAAACGCGTAATCGTTCTGGCAGGTCAAAGCGCCGACACGCAGCGGTCGACCGACCGGATTCGCCTTCACGGTACCGGTCCACTCCGACTCGCTTTCGCCGCCGTCGCGGAGCGCTTCGCGATAGACCAGCTTGAACGGGGTCGCCGTTTTTTCATCCCAATTCGGAATCCGAAACGTCGCAACCCAGGCATCTTTATCCAAAATGGACCTGCCTAACGAAGTCCACTCTCCTTCTTTTTCGACAAGTAACTCGACTTCCTGGTTGTCGTTCACGCCCAGCGGCCCGGTGAGGGCGCTCAACTTGAGGACAAAGCCTGCGCTGGAGCGCGAGTCGCTCAGCGAGTACATCGACCAGAGGATCGGGCCGAATTTGTGCTCGACCGTTTCGGTCAGCGCGTCGCCGCTGACCTCCCAGTTCCAGAAGCGATAGCGAGCGCCGCGTTTGTTGCCGATCGCTTTGTTGAAGTTGTTCACCAGAGCGACATTGCCCAGAACCGAATTGGCGGGGACCGTCTTGGTGAGCGTCGCCAACGGTTTATTCGAATCAGGCTTCGCCGCCGTGAGGGTCAGTTGATATCCCTGCGCGCTTGGCGCGCCCGAGAGGGCCAAGGTGATGTCTTGGTCGCCCTGCTTTTCGCCCAGCGGTTTTCGCGCATTTCCCAGGACCAGTTCGCCGGCGGCGACGCCGGCGTCGATTCCGTTTTTGGCGAAGCAGTTACTGCGATGTTCGTTGATGTCGCTGCGGACTCCGATCCGAAAACCGGCGCCGCCGTCAGAGTTTTTGACTTCGACCTGACGCAGCTTGACCGACATCTGAAACGCCGCTTGGGCGTTGGTCAGCTGGTGGGTCAGCAGATGGACATTGCGATCGCCGCCGGTGGTTTGACATTCGGCGGCGCCATCGACGATGCGCCAATCCTCCATCGGGTTGGCCCAATATTCTGCTCCCAACCAGACGCGATCATGGCGATTTTCCAACCGACTGACCGACTTCGGCTCTTCGGCTGCGACTGCATCTTTCGCATGGACATCCGAGTTTTGCAGGCTAATCAAAGCGGCGCCGGCCGACATGGCTTGGATCGCGACGCGTCGAGTTGTTTTCGCCATCTGAGTAGGTCTCCCGATTCCGCCTGGGTGGAAGGATAAATGATCCGCCACCGGGGTACTGTGTCTGGGGGCAGGTCTTGCGATCCGCAGTTAGGGGGACCGGCTTGCTTTAGTCACCACCTTAATTTGAACGGGCGCATAAAAAAACCCTCGCCGTGGATTGCGGCGAGGGTCTTCGTAGCTCTTTAAGGCCGGTAATTCAGGAGAATTACATATTGCCCAGCTTGGAGACCAGGTCGGCGGTGCGAGCCGAGTAGCCGGCTTCGTTGTCGTACCACGAGACGATCTTGACCAGCGAACCGTCGATGACTTCGGTCTGCGGAGCGGCGAAGATCGAGCTGTGCGGATCACCGATGATGTCCGACGATACGATCGGGTCTTCGGTGTAGCACAGGATGCCCTTCATCGGGCCATCAGCGGCCGCTTTCATTGCGGCGTTGATTTCTTCCTTGGTGACCGACTTGTCGAGGTTAGCGACCAGGTCGACGACGCTGCCGGTCGGAACCGGAACACGCATCGAGATACCGGTCAGCTTGCCTTTGAGGGCCGGAATCACCAGACCGACCGCTTTGGCGGCGCCGGTCGAGGTCGGAATGATGTTGAGGGCCGCGGCGCGAGCACGGTAAGGATCGGCGTGCGGCAGGTCCAGCACTTGCTGATCGTTCGTGTAAGCGTGAATCGTGGTCATCAAACCATTCTTCAGGCCGAACGAGTCATTCAGGATTTTGGCGACCGGAGCCAAGCAGTTGGTCGTGCAGCTGGCGTTCGACACGGTTTTCATGTCGGCGGTCAGTTCGTGGTCATTCACGCCCAACACGCAGGTCAAGTCAGGAGCGTCTTTGGCCGGAGCGCTTAGCACGACCTTTTTGGCGCCGGCGTCCAAGTGCGAGTCATAGCCCGCTTTGGCGTCGGTCTTGCGCGAGGTGAAAACGCCGGTGCTTTCGACGACGACGTCGACGCCCATGTCGCCCCACGGCAGCGCGGCCGGGTTACGCTCTTCAAACACGCGAATCTTGACGCCGTTGACGGTCAAGCCTTCGGAATCGTATTCGACGGTGCCTGGGAAGCGGCGATGCGTGCTGTCGTATTTCAGCAAGTTCGCCAGCATCTTGTTGTCGGTCAGGTCGTTGATCGCGACCACTTCGAACTCTTTGCCGCGAGCGATGAGATTACGAAAGGTCAAACG
The DNA here is from genome assembly GCF_000153105.1 of Blastopirellula marina DSM 3645. Taxonomy (GTDB): domain Bacteria; phylum Planctomycetota; class Planctomycetia; order Pirellulales; family Pirellulaceae; genus Blastopirellula; species Blastopirellula marina. Next base: position 287,318 of record NZ_AANZ01000002.1, on the reverse strand, counting down.
ACCGATGCGTCCAAAACCATTGATTGCAACACGAACTGCCACTGTCATTTCTCCTTGAACAAGCGCCGCGGTCTGGGGTGCAACGACCACGTGCGACGCGAACTCGTCTAGTGATGTATCAACTCAAGCGGACGTTCGATCGCCGCTTGCGAAAGCTCTGTCATGCGAAACGCTGTCAGCGGGTCCGTCGCTTCATTTGATCCGTTGCTGGCTTCGTCGATCGTGTACGAAACCGGTTGTAGAAGAAGGCGATTATACTGCCCTTAAAACCGCATCACAACGGGCGTAAGGGACAGCCGCAGCAATGGTCCGAAAGGTGGGGCAACTGCCGGTTGCGGGCAACTGTCAACTGGCAAGCGGCAGTTATCGGCGTTCTATCTCACGCACCTAGTTGCAGAGAGAGCAGGAATGCCGGAATAAACCGAACTTCACGAAGAAAAATTCATTTTTAATCATGACGCCCCAGCAGATGCCGCAGCCCGCGGAAGATCATCAGCGAGAACCCGCTGCCGAGTCCGCCCGAGACGATGCCGATCAGGCTGCCGACTAGAATGCCTTGATAGGGGTCTTCGGCGATCAGCAGGCCGTAAACCGCGCCCATGGCGAGGAACGCGGCGACAATAATTCCCTGCAGAAGGTTATCTTTCCAGCGAAAATTCGGTCCGAAGAAGAGATCGGTAAAGAGGTTGTAGACGAACCTGAGCGTCGATCCTCGCGGCGATTGTTGTCGTGTTGGGTTCATCCAATCGGCCCGAAATCAGCGCCGGTTGGCCCGGCGGAGCAAGGAAATCTGTACGATCAACATTAGAAGAAAGTTAGGTTCGTTTTGGCAGTCAAACTGCCGCTCGCGGCGACGGATTCCGGCGATCTTAACCAAAAATTTGTATGTTCATCCACAGTCCCCTCGCGATGACGCTTGCTAGACTTCCAGCAACACCGCCGTTAGGGTGAGTCTCTTGGATTGCCTTCGATCGACGGTTCGTCCTCTTTTTCTAAATCCCATCAGGACCCTTTGACATGACTACAAACGACAAGCGCCACCTTGATCGCCGTGACTTCAACCGTCTTTCCGCCGCCGCGCTGGGCGGAATGTTGGGCGGCGCCGCGCTCGGTTGTGGCGAAACCAAGACCGACGTCGCCGCGTCTGGCGAGCAACCCGCTGGCGAAGATACGAAAGCAGACTGGCACCTCTGCCGCGGGTTGAATGAGTGCAAAGGAAAAGGGAAAGGAGGCGACAACGAGTGCGCCGGCGCCGGAGCCTGTGCGACGTTGGAACCCCATGCCTGCGGCGGCAAAAACGAATGCAAAGGGCAAGGAGGCTGCCACAACAAGGTCGGCACGAACGAGTGCAAAGGCGAAGGGGGCTGTGCGATTCCGTTGATGGAAGGCGCATGGGACGGCGCTCGCGAGAAGTTTGAGGCCCACATGAAAGAAGAAGGCAAAGAGGTCAAACCGGCCCCGGAACCGAAAGCGTAGTTCCCCGTTCTTCCCTGTTGAACATTTTCCGGCGCCGCAGATTGCTGCGCCGGTCTTCGCATCCCGAGAGAGAACGCCATGACCGCGGCGCGGCTCGGCCATCAAAACCTGGGGCTCGGCGTCGGCTTGCGCTCGGTCCACTTCGGCCACATTTTGCAGCATTGGCCGGCGGTCGATTGGTTCGAGATCATCTCAGAGAACTACATCGACACGCAGGGGCGCCCGCGCTATGTGCTGGATCAAATCGCCGAGCGTTACCCGCTCGTCATGCACGGCGTATCGCTTTCGATCGGCAGCACGGATCCGCTTGACTTTGAGTATCTCGCCAAGTTGAAACGTCTGGCCGGCGAGATCGACGCGCGGTGGATCTCGGACCATCTTTGTTGGACCGGCGTCGCCGGTCGCAATTCGCACGACCTGCTGCCGATTCCTTACAACGAAGAGTCGCTGGCGCATGTCGTCGCACGGATCAAAACGGTGCAGGAATTCCTCGAGCGTCCCTTGGTGCTGGAAGACCCTAGTTCGTACGTCACCTTCGCCGCGTCGACGATGACCGAATGGGAGTTTCTCTCAGCGATGGCCAACGAGGCCGATTGCGGACTGCTGTTGGACGTGAACAACGTCTATGTATCCGGCGTCAATCATGATTTTGATCCGGCCGAATATGTGCGCGGCGTGCCGCACGAGCGGATCGTGCAGTTTCATCTGGCCGGTCACACCAACATGGGCGACTACTGCATCGACACGCACGACGCCGCCGTGATTGACCCGGTTTGGCGGCTTTATCAACTTGCGCATGAGTTGACCGGCGGCGCGTCAACGCTATTAGAGTGGGACGCCAACATTCCTCCCTTCGATGTGATGCATGCCGAAGTGCTCAAGGCGCGCGGCCATATCACCGCGCAAGGGGGAGAGTCGCCCGAGCCGATCACCACGAAAAGCGCAGACGCTCCTGCGCCCCATCCGCTTCACTTTGTGACGCCGGAGATCGAATGAGCGACCCGCACCCGCTAATGACGCTGCAGCGCTGGATGCAAAGCGTGATCACCAACCCGCGCGGTATCTCGGCCGGAATTGATAACGCCGCGGCGCGCCAGTGGATTGATGTCGCGAGTGACGACGTCGAACAAGTAATCGGCCGCAGCCAAAAGCGCACGAGCATCGAACGCCTGCAGGTATACGGCAACGCCTACTTCGCCCGATTGGTCGAGTGCATGCGCGAGCAATTTCCGGCGCTGTGCGAAACGTTAGGTCAGGAACTGTTTGACGGATTCGCGCTCGACTATTTGGACAAGCGCCCATCGACCAGCTACACGTTGTCTCGTTTGGCCGATCGATTTGTCCCCCATCTGGAAACAACCCGACCGGCGGCCGAAAGCGCTGCGCCAGGCTGGGCCGACTTTCTGATCGATCTCGCTTCATTCGAATGGAGCGTGGCGCAAACGTTTGATGCCCCCGGTACCGAGCAATCGGGCGTCATCACGCCGGACGATCTGGCGCAAGTTTCGCCGGACGATTGGCCGCAGACGAGACTGATCGCGGCGCCTTGTCTTCGTTTGCATGCCTATCGCTTTCCGGTGAACGCCTACTTTAGCGACTTTCGAGCGGGCCGGCCGCTGAGCATTCCGCCAGCGGCGGCAACCTGGTTGGCCCTTTCTCGGCGCGAGTATATCGTGCGGCGCATCCCGCTCGATGAGAGTGAATTCTTGCTTCTGCAATCGCTCCTCGCCGGTCAGAGCGTCGGCGCAGCGATCGAAGCGGCGGCCGAACAATCGGCCGATTTCGATGCGTTTGCCCGCAATCTGCCCCACTGGTTTCAGCGATTCGCCGGGGAAGGTTTTTTCACCAAATTGGTTAAGCCGTAGAAGCAGAACAGGCCGTGACTGCCGATCGAGTGCTCATCCGTTGATTCGTGCGACCGGTTACGCAGCAATCGTTATGGGGCTAAAATAGGGGATTCTGATATTGCCCCACCGTGTATTTAGCGCAAAGAGGAGACGCGATGAAAGTCGCTTCCATCGAGACCGACAAAGGTACGATCAAAGTTCAGTTGCACGACGACAAGGCGCCGAAAACGGTCGCCAACTTCGAGAAGCTCGCCGCCGACGGGTTCTACGATGGGCTGAAATTCCATCGCGTGATCAACGACTTCATGGTCCAAACAGGTTGCCCCAACGGCACCGGCACCGGCGGTCCCGGCTACAAGTTTGAAGATGAATTTCATCCCGACTTGAAGCATGACGGTCCCGGCGTGTTGTCGATGGCCAACTCGGGCCCGAACACGAACGGCTCGCAGTTTTTCATCACCCATACGAAGACCGACTGGCTCGATGGCAAGCACGCCGTCTTCGGTAAAGTGACCGAAGGCCAAGACGTGGTCGACGCGATCAAGCAGGGTGACAAGATGATCAAGGTCACGGTTGAGGAAGCCCAATAAGGCTTGCTCCCGTCGTCAGAGTCGTTGCGCGATGCGCCAATTTCAGCTTGCCGCTGAAAGAAGTCATCGCGCTGCGGCGCTCGACTTCTAACGATACGGTTTCCACTCAGGAGCCGTCGCGGTGCGCGCGGCCGGAGTCGCCGCTTCTGGCGAATCGGCAGGCGGCGTCAGGTCGACGACCGACGGCACATTGATTCGCGGTGCGTGCGTCATCCGCGGCTGCAGGTCTTGCATCGCAGGCGTCCAGCGAGACGAGATTGTCGCCGGCAATTGAACGCGAATCTCTTTCTTCTGTTCCAGTTTACGTCCGTCCGGAGTTTCGTAACGGACAAACAAAACCAGCGTTTCGTGTTCGGGATACCCGGCGGTCCAAGGCAACTGCAAATGGATCCCCTTCCCCAACAGCGAGCGTTTCATCTTGGCTTGCGCATCGATAGAGTCAAAGTCCCATCGCGCGACATAGGCATCTTTTCCTTCGCGCGCCGGATCCAGCACGACGACCGACAGCTGGCCCGTTTCATCGACATATTGGCCGTTTCGATTGCGCGGTTCGATGACGACCATCACCCCTTCATCGCCGGGCTTCTTGTCAAAGTCATAGCCGCCGCTCAAGCGTGGATTGATTTGAATCGCCGTAACATGGCGATCGATGACCTCGGCCTCATCGGCGTCAAGCGCCATCCCCAGGTCGATGGTGGGAGCTTGAAGTGCGGGCGAGCGCGTCACCGGTCGTAGCCCGGTCGCCATCAGCAACTCCGGCGTGTCGGGCAAGTCGCTTCTCGATTGGAAGTCGTCGTTCAAATCAGGGAGACCGAGACGCTTGCGGAGCGTTTCATTTTCGCGCCGGATTGAATTGATCTGCGAATCTTTCTCTTCAACCACATCCTGCAACGAATAGACCTTGTCCTCGAGGTAGCGCAAATCGCGCTCCAGCAGGGCGACATTGGGATCGCTGCGACAGCCGGAAAGAACCAGCACGCAGACCATTCCAAGGAGCAGGGTTATCAGGCGAGGTCGAATCACTTGTTTACTGGTTCGCATGGAGAACAATTTGCCGGCAGTGCGCCGACGACCTGGAGGTAAATAAAGCAATTGAAAGCGGCTGTCAAACCCAACCCCGCCAACCGAACGCGGAAACTTGAGCGAAAGCCGGCGGCCGCGAGAAAAAACTTCCTGTGCTAGCAGTTTGGCTTGGTCTGGCGTCTTGGGGGGGATTTCGGTAGAAGTTCCAGCGCCTAGATCCCTTTTTATTGATAGCTACCTATCGCAGGACGCAAGTCATGGCGCTGAACCGAAAATCGCGCGAACAAGACTACGATGACGATTACGATCGTTCCCAGAAACCAAAGCGCAAAAGATCCCGCAAAAGTAGCGGCGGAAGCTGGCGCTGGTTGCTGCTAGTCATTGCGCTGGCCGGGCTCTATCTAGCGCCCAGCATCATCGCGATGACTCCGCTGTTAGGAATCGCCGTTTCTAGCGCCGCCGGTGGGATTAACGGCAAAGCGACCGTTGGCGGCGCTTCGCTCGGTTGGATGTCTCCGACCATCGTACGTGACGTCACGCTCGCCGATGTCGAGGGAAATGTTGTCGCAACGGTCGAAGAACTGAAGCTCAGCAAATCGTTCCTCAGTCTAATCTGGAGTCAAAACGATCTAGGCACGATCGAAATCATGCGGCCCAGCGCCGAACTTGTCGTTTCGCCGGGGAGCAGCAATCTGGAAGCGATCCTCTTTCCGCCGGCCGAGTATGAGACCTCGCACGATGTCGCCGTCGCCGACGCCGCGACCACATCCCTGATTCCAAAAATGGATCTGACGGTTCGTGAAGGATCGATTCGAATCCGCGAAACGACCTCCAGCGACACATGGTCGTTGGATGATTGCGCTGTCGATTTCGCTACCACGACGACTGCCGAAGGGGGCGTCGCGCAAAACTTCACGTTGCAGACGGCCGTGAAACAAGGAGAACAAACCGGGCGACTGCAAGCACAAGGAACCTTGGCCGGCGGCGAAGCGACGGTCGATGTGATCGCCGAAAGCGTGCCGCTTGGTTTAGCCCAAGCGCTGGCGACCCGGTTTGAAACCGAATTGCGCACGCAAGGCAAACTCGACGGCAAACTGCGACTGGCGCAATCGAGCGAGGGAAATTCGGTCTCCGGCGATATGCAAGCGATCATCGGCGGCGTGTTCTGGCCGGCGGTGCTGGGCCCCGAACAAGTCGGCGGCGGACAGATCGCATTTCGCGGCAAGATGCTGCATGGCGCGGGACGCCTGCGGGCCGAGCAGGTCGCCGTGATGACCGACTTTGGCGCCAACTTTGTCGCCGACGGCGACGTGCCGATCTCGCAACTGACCGACTTCACCGCGGCGCCGATCGCCGCCAGCAATCAGGCCTGGCGCTTAGGCGGAACCATCGACCTCGAAAAAATGGGCGCCCGCTTTCCGCAACTGATGCGACTGCGTGAAGACGCCGTGATTCAAACCGGACAAGCGGTCTTCAAGCTTGCGCACGATCCGCAGCAACCGGGACTGATTTCGGCGACCGGCAATGTCAGTGATGTCGGTGCGCTCGTGTCGGGTCAACAAGTGACCTGGCCCGATCCGCTCGCGGTCAACTTGACGCTGGTGCAAGGTCCGGCCGGGTTGCAACTGCAGCGGGCCGAAGCGACCGCTAGTTTTTTACAAGCGGATGGAACGGGAGACGCCAGCGGCGCCCAGATTCATGCGACCGTCGATCTGGCGAAATTATCGGCCGAATTGGCGCAGTTTGTGGACCTGGGCGTGGATCTTTCTGGCGTTGCCGACGGATTGGTGCAAATCAATCGGCAAAGCGCCAACAGCGCCAGTTTGGCCGGCTCGTTTCGCGGCGCCAACATGCGGGCCACTCGCGACGGCGTCGACATTTGGAATGACAACGCCGCCGAAATCAAATTCAATTCGACGATTCGCGATAACTCGGTGATTGAAGCGGGATCCTTAAGCTGGATCGCCGGCAACGATCTGCTGGTGCTCGAGCTGGCGGCGCCGATCATGATCGGCGGAGTCGAGCCGAAACAGCTGAAGTTGCAGCTCAACGGCTCGTTGGCTCACTGGCAAGGTCGCCTGGCGGGGCTCATGAATCTCGGCGACTGGCGACTCGATGGAACGACGGCCGCCGCGGCCAACGTCACTTTGACGCCGCAACAGATTGCGATCTCCGGCATTCGCGCTTCGCTTAGCAATCTAGCAATTAGCTCGCCGACGCTGAACTTCTATGAACCGAACGTCGAACTCGATGGCGACTTGGCGTATGGCTTGGAAGATGGTCGCATCTTGGCGCCCAACTTTACATTAGTGGGCACCACGATTTCGGCCCGCGGCAAGCAAGTGAACTACTTGCCGGCGACCGATACTCGCAAAGGTTCGGCCGTCGGCAGCATCGCCTATCGGCTTGATTTGAATCGGACGATGCAGTGGAAACGCTGGGCGTCGCAGCCGGCGTTTCGTCCGTCGGGAGAATTGGCCGGTAGTTTGAACTTTCAGCAAATCGCCGATGGCGTCACCGCCCGAATCGTCGGCGAGATCAAGAACTTCCAGTTGGGCGCTTTATCGCGGGCAGCGACCCCACAGATGCAGCAGGTAAGTACGCGGACCGATGTCACCGCAGGATCGCAGTACGACGTTGTCTGGCGCGAGCCGAGCGTCGCGTTTGAGTTGAACTGCGCCATCGACGCAACCGACACGGCGATCATCGAGAAAATGCAATTGAAGACGACTGCCGTCCAAGTCGCCGCGGCCGGGAACATTCAAGCTTGGTCAACTGCGCCGGTCGCCCACTTGCAAGGCGACGCCAACTACGACTGGGATCAACTCGCGCCGGTGATCGCGGCGTTTGCTGGACAAGAGGTCAAGTTGACCGGCAAGCAGCAATCGCCGTTCCAGATCTCAGGCCCTTTGACTACGCCAGATTCGCAGTCGACCGGCGCCTTCGCATGGCTTTCGCCGCAACTGTCGGCCGCCGGTTCGATTGGTTGGCGGCAAGCGATGTTGTACGGCGTGCCGATTGGCGCCGCCAACGTGAAAGCGAATCTTAACCAGGGCATTGTCTCGTTTGATCCCTTGCGATTTGACATCAGCGGCGGAAAGCTGAACGCCCAACCGCGGATGACGCTGCTCTCGAACCCGCCGCTGTTGCAACTACCGAAAAGCCGAATCGTCGATAATCTGGCGATCACGCCGCAGATGTGCCAAGGCTGGATGAAATTCGCCGCGCCGTTGTTGGCGGATTCGACCCGCGCAGAAGGACGCTTCTCGCTTGACGTACAGCAAGGCGATTTCCCTCTCTTCAACCCGATGGGTGGTGAAGCGTCCGGAACGTTGACCATCCATGGCGCCGAAGTCCGTCCTGGTCCATTGGCCTACCAATACGTCGTCATCGCCAAGCAGATTCAAGCGCTCGCCAAGAAGCAGATTCCCGGCGCTATCAATCCGAACGAGACGGTGCTGATGCGCATGCCGGAGCAGCAAGTGCCGATACAAATGACCGGCGGACGCGTCTATCACCAAAACCTGACGATGCAGATCGACTCAGTGCAAATCGTCAGCAAAGGCTCGGTCGGCGTCGACCATACGATTGAGATGATTGCGACGATCCCAGTACAAGAGTCATGGATTCAAAGCAATCCGACATTGGCCGGACTGCGCGGCAAAAACCTGGACGTGCCGATCGGCGGAACGCTGGAAAGCCCGAAGCTGGACGCCAGAGCGATCGAAAACATCGCCGGCCAGGCGATCGGCGGCGCCGCCCAAGGGCTGATCGAAAAGGGAATCAACAAAGGGCTGAACGAGTTGTTCAATCGATAATTCTAATGTCGAATGAATCATGAAGTCCAAATGACCGGACAACTGGAAAACAGTAAATCGGAGTGGACTGGACTCCGCGCATTTTTTCTGGGCGTACCTTCATCCGACACTTCGACCCCTGCCCCCCCTGTTGTGCGCCGGACAAACGGGCATTCGAAAAATGGAATTCCCGAGCGCCGCGTTTGTTCGGAACTTTGCCCAATCTACCCGGTTGCGAATATGGGCGAACCTCTGTTGCCGGACCAGACAACAGGAAATTGGAGTGGACTGGACCGCACGCATTTTTTTTTGAAGCCGGGATCCCCCCTCAGCATACCCGTGGACTGGACAATCGCAGAACACTTTTCTCTTCACCACCAAACCGGATAGCAGCCAAACGGACGTCGTCTATTCCATTAGCGTACAAGCATTCTGTTGCGCCCGTTATTCCAAATCCCGCGTTTCCGGCAGACCCCCAATCACTCTCCCTATCGAGGAAGCTGCCAGAGGTTGTAAATGCGGAATCGCTGCAATTGTTGTAAAAAAGTCGCAATAGATTGTAACGAAGTATCAAGGATGTTGAAAGGCATAAAGTGGCGTGCAATGGAGTTCACCATGTGCCGCTCTACGTCCTGAACCCACTAATGACTTCGTTGGATGTAAATCCCTGAAACAACCTAATCGGCGCTCCGGTACGTGAGCGAGTTTCGCGATTTCAGTCTCTCAAGATCCTTGCTGCTTGCGAAGTGAAAGCTGCAGGCGTCGGTTTATTCAACAGTCGTGTCGATAGCGGCGACATTTGCGATCGGTCGTCTGAGTAACAGCCCCGGTAGATTCGGTGGTTTAAGTCGAAGTATCCAATGGCCCAGAATGTGCTAGGTAAACTCCTTCTTGAAGAACAGGAAAGTCAAATCGTGGAGGCGACTCATCCGAGTGTGACTCCGTAGCATGAACGAGGACGGTCAGATCGTGATGCGTTTGGATAAATTTTCGGCGAATGTTTTTCTCATCATGGCTTGTGGTGCATTACTCGGTCATGTGGGCTGCGATGGAAGCAGTTCACCTTATCCTGTTCCTCAAGTGACAACCCCGTTGAATCGAGCGGGAACCTGCGAGGCCTGCGGGAGACGTATCGAAAACGTCGCCGAGAATCAATTGATTACTTACCACGGCAATGGCTTCATCGTGTGTGATGAGAAGTGCGCAGCGAAAGTGAGAGCTACGGCGGGACGGCGATAGTAGACGCATCGCGGCGCATATGTTTGACGATATCTAACGAGACTGTTGAGAAGGGCAAGCGAGAAATGCGAAAGAACTACGGATTTACGTTGGTCGAACTATTGGTGGTGATTGCGATCATCGGCGTTCTCATTGGGCTTTTGTTGCCGGCCGTGCAGCAAGCGCGGGAGGCGGCTCGGCGGATGTCATGCACGAATAACTTGAAGCAAATTGGCATCGCGCTGCATACTTATCACGACACCCATGGCGCATTTCCGCCTGCGCATTATGAATCGGGCACAGATGGCCCATCCTATCGCCATCAATTCGGCTTTCTTGTTTTTCTGCTCCCCTTTGTTGAGCAAAACAATATTTATCAATTGGTCGACTATTCCTTGATCGATCTCGACACGAATGCGAATGTGAATACCGCTTTCCAGGCTGCCGGCGGAATTGACGTCGCGAGCTATATTTGCCCTAGCGATCCGGTTGGTCGAAATTCGGACGAATGGGCGCCAACCAACTATTTAGGAAACCAAGGCATTACGTGCGAATGTCGCGAACGCGAATGCACCGGCTTGTTCGGGCACAATACGTTTTTTGGACTGCGAGATACAACGGACGGCACATCGAACACGATCGCAGTTGGTGAAACGCTCAAGGGTGATAACGATGCCGGCAGTCTCCGCGATAATTATATCTTTGAACGAAATGTGACTGACGCCAACGATATTGACGGTTGCCAAGCGACTGCGCCGATCAAATCGGATCGCGCCACACTATGGTTGGGCGGTCCGCCGGAGTTCAACATGTTCGCGACGATTCGTTCTCCTAATGACAAGCGTTTTGACTGCAAGGGTCCCAACAACGGCTGTAACGATTTCTCTGCTCGCAGCGCACATCCCGGCGGGGCCAATCTGACGTTTGCAGATGGTTCGGTCCGCTTCATCGCCGACACGACCGATTCGACAGCCTACCAGGCGATGGGCACAAGAGCCGCCGGGGATATTATCAGCAATTAAGTTCCCGTTGAATATGCTCGCTTAGTCCAATCGAACTTTCGTTCCCAGAGCGTTCAGCAAGTGAAAAACTCGGTAGTGATTACTGCGCGGATCGTGATCTGCATCGTTTCAGCGATAGCTTGGCAAATGTCATCCTCTGCGGCTTATGCTCAAGAGGGAGAGATGGAAGTAACTCAAAAGCGGTTAGCGTTCGTGGGCCTGCACGGAGGCGTCTTTGAGGCGATGCAACCGTTTGCGGCGCCGCTTGGACTGACGTGCGACTATGTCACCGACGAAGCGATCGCCGCTGAAGAAGTTGATTTTGGCGAGTATGACGTCATCTTCCTTCAGCATACGCGTGATGAAAACCGCGCTCAGTACCAGCGGTTGTTAAAAGCTGCCAAGGAGGTAAATCCACAACTTCGCGTCTTTTCGTTATCGGGAATTGCCGAGAAGGATCTTCCCGAACTCGCCAAGTCGGGAATGGTGGAGAGTGACCCCGATCTCAGTCGCTATTATGGATCGACTCCAGAGAATCTGCGGCGAATGCTGATCTATATCTCGACGACTTATCTCGGCAAATCCGGGGCGGTGATCGCACCGGAGGAAGCCGATACGATGGCCGGGCTTTATCATCCGGACCATGATGGAATGTTTTCCAATACCGGCGAGTATCTTCGTTGGGCTCGAGAAAGCGGACGCGACGTTGAAAACTTGCCGAGATTTATTGTTGCCGTTCATGGGACTCATCTGGCGTTCCAACAACCGGCCGTCGTCGCCGCGATCATTCGCGAGCTAGAGCTCCAAGGCGGAATTGCGGTTGCAATGGTGGACTTTGGGAAAGACTACGAACGGAATGTTCGCGAGTTTAAACCGAATGCGTTTATTCATACCTGCCATAGCCGCGAAGCGGTGGATTGGCGCAAGGAGATCGGAGTTCCCCACTTGCATTCGATCTTTATGCGCCAGCAACCGATTGCGGATTGGCAAGTTTCGCTGGAGGGCCTTTCTTCTAGCGAAATGGCGTTTCATATCGTTGGGCAAGAGGTCCTTGGCGCGATCGAACCTCAGGTCGCCGCTGGCACGGAGTACGGCGGCGGCGGTCATGAAGCGTTTTTACCCATCCCTGACCGAGTTCGTCATTTGGCGGCCAGAGCAATTGCCTGGGCGAAATTAGGGGTTCAGTCCGAGAAGGATAAGAAAGTCGCGATCATCTATTACGATCGGGAAATGGGGAAAGCGGAATTGATGCGCGGCAGCGCCACCGGCATGTTTATGAATGCGCCGCGGAGCATGGTCAGAATCTTACATCGATTGCGTGACGAGGGATATCGGCTAAACCGCGTTCCGGCGAATGAGGATGAGTTGATCGCTTTGATGCAAGATCGCGGTCGTCAAATCGGCATTTGGGCGCCCGGCGTTTTAGATCGTCTCGCTCGTAGTGGAAACGCCGTGCTGGTTCCGTTGGAGCAATATCAGACGTGGTTAGAAGAACGAGTGCCGGCGGATCTTCAACAACAGATCGTGGAGAAATGGGGGCCAGCGCCGGGCCGTTTTCTCGTTTGGGAGAATGGAGATCAAAAGTATATTGTGATTCCTCGGATCGATCTGGGAAATGTAATTCTCCTCCCGCAGCCGCTGCGCGGCGAAGCCCACGATACTTCGCTGATCCACGACGTTCGCGTTCCGCCGCCGCACAACTATCTAGCGACTTATTTTTGGCTCGAGAAAGAATTTGGCGCCGACGCAATGATCCATTTCGGTACGCATGGAACGGAGTTTTTGCTTCCCGGTAAGCCGACGGGCCTGTCGGGGCATGATTGGCCCGATATCGCAATGGGCGATACGCCGAACATTAATCCTTGGATTATCAACAATCTCGGGGAGTCTTCACCTGTAAGGCGTCGCGCGTATGCATTGCTAATTGATCATCTTGTCCCTCCGTCGGTCGCCGCCGAGTTGTCGGACGAGATGTTGAACTTGCATAACGACATCGACAAATGGATCACTCTCGAAGAAGGCGCCCTGAAAGAGAAATTTCGAGAAGCAGTGACTCGGCAATACTTGGCGCTTCACCTAGACCAGGATTTGCAGCAGAGTCCCGCAGATGGAAAACTGTTGGCGCCCGAACAAATTCAAAAGCTGCTTGCCTATTTGCATGAGATTCATACGGAAACGACGCCGATCAGTCTGCACGTCTTTGGAGAGCCCCCGACGAATGACTTGTTGATTCCCTGGCTGGCGACATGCTTGCGCAGTCGCTTTCTTGAAACCCTGGGCGAAGTGATCGAAGTTCCGCCGGGCGAAGCGCTGACCGATGGTGATCGAAAAAAGTACCTTCGCGCCAGAGGAGAAGAAATATTGAAGCTAATTGTCGAGCAAGATTTCTCTCCGCTCGACGCGACGCTCGCTGTTGGCGGCGGTGTTCCAAACGACGAATTAAGCGATGAATTGACGGAACAATTTGAGTTGGCGCTTCGTCTGCGTGACGGTTTTGCTCAGACGACGATGGAACTTGATCAACTCGTGAACGCGCTCGACGGAAAATATATTCCACCGGGACCTGGCGCTAGTCCTGATCGTAACTCGGCTGTCTTGCCAACCGGGCGAAATATGTACGTGATGAATCCGGAAGAAGTGCCGACTCGTCCCTCTTGGGAGTTGGGCAAGCAATTGATCGACGACTTCTTGCAGCAACAACGAGATCAGACGGGACGTTATCCCGAGAAGATTGGTTTCACGCTAAATTCTTTTGCGACGTTTCAAGACTATGGCGTCATGGAATCGCAAATCATGTACTTGATCGGCGTCCGTCCGGTCTGGGATGCGCAAAACTTAGTCGTCGATGTCGAATTGATCCCGGCTGCCGAACTGGGGCGCCCGCGGATTGACGTGTTTATCGCGAGTCAAAGCTATTATCGTGATATGTTGCCGACCCGGTTACGTTTGATCGACAAAGCGATTCGGATGGTCGCAGAGCTGAAAGAAGCAAGCAATTTTCTCCATGCAAACAGCCTGCGCGTGGCCGAGGAGTTGCAGGCGAAGGGAGAGACCCCTCAGCGAGCCGAGGTGCTCTCGAAGGCGCGCATTTTCGGATATCCGCAAGGACAAATGGGAAGCGCGGGCTACTACTATCTTGTTGAGCGCTCTGGCGAATGGGATAGCCGCGAAGAATTGATGGAAACCTATCTTTCACATGCACGGCATGTCTATACCGACGAGATGTGGGGCGAAACTGCTCCGGAGGTTTACAACCGACAGATCCAGGGGACCGAGATCGTCATGCGCAGTTGGTCCGATCGGACTCGGAGCCCGCTTTCCAACAAATATGTTTGGTATCACGGGGGTAGTTTGTGTCTAGCCGTCAAACACTTGACGGGTAAAGAGCCGCAGTTCATCTTGACCGATGTGCGTGATCCAGATCAGGCCCGCATGATTTCGGCGGAAGACGCGCTGCGGCGCGATTTCCGCGTTCGTCTCTTCAATCGCAAATGGATTGAAGGGATGATGAAAGAAGGTTATGCCGGCGCCGATCAAGTTTCGGTCCATGTCTCAAATGCAATGGGATGGACCATCATGCGTCCCGGCAGCGTCTCGGACGAGAATTGGGAGGAAATTGTCAACGTCTACATGCGTGACACCAAAAATTTAGCAATTCGCGAATGGTTTGAGGCGGAAAATCCATTCGCTTTTCAGGATATGACCGAAGTGCTGCTGGAAACCATTCGAAAAGGATATTGGAATCCAGACGACGCCACGAAACGAGAAATCGCGCAAGCTTACGCTGAGTCGGTTGCATTGCATGGCGAGGGAGGCGGCTTGCGTGGAGGCGGAAATCACAAGCTGGAAGATTTCGTGCGACTGTTGCTTCAGCCAGGCGCCTCGCAGCCAATGGCTGAGTTATTGGCCGCTTATGAAAGTCGCATCACCGAGTCGACGGTGATCGCTGAAGCCGATGACGCCGCTTCTTCTTCGATGGCTTCACCACGGCCAACCGAAGTCGCTCAGGCGGATAAGCCGTCCGAACAAGTGGAAGGGGCTAAGCTGGAGCCGCAAGCCGAAGAAGTTGTCGACACTCCCAATGACGCTCCTTTTCCTTGGTTAGCCGTTCTGACGCCGCTCGTCTGTCTGATTCTGTTAGGCGCGGGCTATATGATTCGCCGGGGGGCGCCGAGAGAGTAAATGGACGTAATCACAAGCATACTATATCTCGCATCGAGCGCCCTATTGTATCCGGTGATTATTGGATTGCTTGTGCTCGGAGGGACGGCGTTGTTAGAAATCGGGGGCCTGCTTCGCGAGCTGGGTGAGCGCCGAGCCAATGTCAGATCTTGGCGTAATTTCCAAAAGCTGCAAACAGAATCTCTCACGGAGGATCCAGCCTTAACAGGTAGGAATTTTCTCAGCTCCGGCGACTATACGGGACTGCTACGCATTTTCGCACGATGCATCGAAGCTTCAGCGGGAAGTTCTCTGACTTTGGAAAAAGGCCTCACTGATATCGAACTCGAAGCGGCGAGCCGAATCTCGCGGCTAAACTTGTTCGCCCGCATTTCACCTATGTTGGGATTGGCGGGCACGCTGATTCCGTTGGGCCCCGCGCTGCTGGGAATTTCGCACGGCGACCTCGAATCGCTGGCGCAAAATTTGGTCGTGGCGTTTAGTACGACGGTGTTGGGATTGTTCGCAGGCGGAGTTTTCTTCGCAATCGGCGCGATTCGTCGGCAAGTGTACGCCCAGGATATTGCAAACGCCGAGTTCGTATTTCAGTGCCTGACGCAAACGCGAGAAAGCGAACAGGATCCCGCCTATGTCTAAGAAATTGGGCGGTCGGCGAGTTGGCCGACATCGCAAGTTGTTGACCGGGGGCGAAGAAGATCCCCTGGATGGAGTCGCCAACTTGTTTGACGTGGCAATGGTCTTCGCCGTGGCGATGCTTTTAGCGGTTATCGCAAGGTTGCCGTTTGCAGCGTCGACCAGCGGCGCCAACAGTGCTAGCCAGACCAGCAATTCGAAGATGGATTCGATTGAAAATCAGGATGCGAAGCTAGAGCGTTTTGAAATTTCGGATCAGATGCTCGGCGGAGAAGGAGAACGGCTTGGCGCGGCCTACCGGCTCCCTTCGGGCGAAGTTATCTGTGTGCCGGATCGCTAGATTCTTTGAGGTCCCTTTCGGACCCACCCGAATACTGGGCGGTTCACAGTCGACTAGCTGCCCGGCAACCAGAGCGAGCCGCGGCTCTCTTGCTGGGCCGTTTGTCCCACGCGGCGAGCTTTGATCCGCACGTACGGAGCAACATAGCGACAGCGGTCGGCGAAGGAATCGGCTTCGGCTTCTTCTTTGGCGTGCAGCGGTTCGATCAGGTCTTCGATCACGAACCCGGTGCGGCACAAGAGACCGATCAGATCTTCCCAGCGATGCAGGTACTCGAGCGTCCCTTCTTCGCGATGGCGACTGCCGGCGACCGGCGGGAGCGGGCCGCGGCGATAGTAGGGCTCGATCAATTCATAGCCGCCGGGGCTGCGGCGAATGTCGGTTTGCAGACTGGTCGGCGTTTTGTGTTGGCTGATGTAGAGCCCGCCGTTACCTAGCAGCCGCGCTATTTCGGCATAAACCGGACGGAGGTCGGGGACGTAGCAAGTGCTGACCGGATGGATGATCACGTCGAAGTCGGCCGTGCCGAGCATCGAGAGGTCGTCCATCGACGCTTCGACGGTCGTTAGCGCCAATCGCCGCTCGGCGGCGACCTGACGATCGAGCTCGAGCTGAGCGGGGCTGATGTCGACCACCGTTACTACGGCGCCTGCGGCGGCGTACAGCGGACCTTGTCGACCACCGCCGGCGCCCAGACACAGGATGCGCTGACCGACGACGCTGCCGCCGAGCCAACCCCAGCGATCGACCAGCGCTAGCGGATCGCGAAAGTCTTCATCATTCGCGGGTCGCGCAAAGCGATCGCGCTGTTTTACTTTGCGATCCCAAGCGGCTCGATTGTGGTCGAGCGCACTGGAAGACGAGTCATGGGGCGCTTCGTCATTCGACAAAGGGGATTTCCTTGCGTTACCAACGAAAGTCGCACTGACGGCAGCGGACTTCGATTTGCAGAATGTCGAGACCACGCGGGCGATCAGCGCCGCAGCGTGGACAGATGAAACCAAAATAAGCCCGCGCGGCCGATCGGCCAAGCTCCCAATAGAGCAAAGCGCAGAGCAGCGTGTTAACCCCGGCATAGGCGGCGGGCCAAATGTGACCCATCGCCAGAGAGCCTAAAAAGAAGAGTGCCGACGAGACGGTGGCGAAGGCCAGGTAGTAACGAGCCGACGCCCAGACGGCGCGGCCGCCAAACCACAGTCCCACCGCCAAAATCAGCGGCAGATAAGGAAAGAGCATGACGACCTGGGTGCGATCGTGCGCGTTGACGGCCAGGGCGACGGCGACGCAGAGCTGAAAGAGCGTGAGCAGCGCAGAGAAGAGATAAACGAGTGCGACCGACGGCGGAGTCGCTGGGTCGGCTTCGGATGAGCCGCTGTCATCCGGCGAGCGGAATGGATTGGGGGACTCGCCGATCGACATACGCACATTCCATAAAAAAAGCCGACGTCGCCAGAAGCGGCCGTCGGCTTATCGATTGTTATTTCGCGCTAAGCGGGAAAGCTTAGTCGAGGAAACCGACCAGCTCTTGGCTGCGGCTTGGTTGCTGCAGTTTACGAACCGCTTTCGCTTCGATCTGGCGGATACGTTCGCGGGTCACTTTGAAAATGTGTCCCACTTCTTCCAGCGTATAGCTGTAACCATCGCCGAGACCGTAACGGAGCTTGATGATCTCCCGTTCACGATAGCTGAGGGTCTTCAGCACGCGGCTGATGCGCGTCCGCAGCATCTCTTGAGCGGCGCCGATCGCCGGGCTTTCGGCTTCGCCATCGGGCAGCAAATCGCCAAACTGGCTATCTTCGCTGTTGCCGACCGGACGATCCAACGAGATCGGATAGCGGCTCATGGCCAACACGCGACGCGCCTCTTCGACGGTCGTGCCGGCGCGACGGGCCGTTTCTTCCAAAGTAGGTTCGCGTCCCTTTTCCTGCAGCAGTTGGCGAGCGACGTTGCGAACGCGCGACATCGTTTCGACCATGTGGACAGGAATCCGAATCGTGCGGCTTTGGTCGGCCACGGCGCGAGTGATCGCCTGACGAATCCACCAAGTCGCGTACGTGCAGAACTTGAAACCGCGACGGTATTCAAACTTGTCGACGGCTCGCATCAGACCGGCGTTGCCTTCTTGGATCAGGTCCAGGAAGCTGAGGCCGCGGTTGCGATACTTCTTGGCGATCGAGACGACCAGGCGCAGGTTGCCTTCCGACAGCTCGCGTTTGGCTTGCTGGTATTCGGAGTAGATCACCTTCAATTGGTTGACGCGACGACGCAGGCTGGTCGGCGTTTCCTGGGTAGCGACCAGGATGTTGCGATACTCGGCGATCCAGTCGGCTCGTTCCGACTCGTGCCCTTTCGCCTTCTTGTGCTCGTCGATGCGAACCTTCAGCTCATCAATCCGCTTCGAGAAGTCTTCGAGCGTACCGATCTTCGATTCGATGCGTTGCGTACGCAAACCGAGTTCTTCGACCAGCTTGACCGAGCGACGACGACGACGACCGAGACGAACCCAAGCTTCGGCGCGTTGGCTTTCGCTCCGCGATTTGCTGGTGGCGATCCGGTAATCGCGATAGTTGCGTTTCAGCAGCGTATCGAGCGTTTTCAGATTGTGGGGCAAACGGCCGAGGATCTGCTCTTTCTCCAAGCGATCGGTCACCGAGACCTGCACGGTGCGATCGAACGGCAGTTCGCCATCCTGAACGCGACGCAAGACTTTGATCGCGTCTTGAATGACGTAATCGCATTCCAGCAGCATGCCGCGGAACTTGGCGCGAGTCAGCTCGATCTTGCGAGCCAGAAAGATTTCTTCCTGACGGGTCAACAGCGGAATTTCGCCCATCTGCGTCAGGTACATGCGAACCGGGTCATCCGACCAAGTCTCGCCGTCATCGCCGAGAAATTCGTCGGACGAATCATCGACGCTGTTGTCATTGTCAGAATCGACATCGACCAAAGGGGTGTCGTCGCTATCCCCATCTAACACTTCGACCGAAGCGTCAAAATCTCGGGGGCTGCGAACGCGTGCGTCATCGTCTTCAAAATCATCAATCAGGGCGTCGTACAACATTGCACTCCTTCACTCGCCAAAACGTGAGTTGGGATTTTCTTAGTCGAGGAAGCGTCCAAAAAGCATCAATCGTCATTCCACCCAATTTGATCGCTTCCGACGCCGAGGTAACGCGACAAGGCGTTGCGTGCGGATGTTGCGATCCACCTACTGATGAGGCGGCGAAAAGGATCAATTTATCTCAGTGCTTCTCTCGTTGAGTTTCGCGGCGGCTTGGCATCAAACCAAGCAAGTCTACCACCGAACTAGTAACGCATCGCCGTCCGTGGACATTTGGTAAGAGATTAGACATAAACGCGTTACGACCTCGATCCATTTGCCGTAACCACGCCGCTTCCCCAAGACGCCGTATTTTTCCTACGTGCTACGTCCGCCAACTCTTGAGTCTTGCGACGGCATCCTGCCGATCCAATTTGACATGAGAACTTGAACTGCTTGTTCAACTTCGCAAATGCCCAATCAGACTTTGCCTAATCATCCCAAACTTGCCATTCATTGGTTTTGTTCAAAAACCCGCTTGAACGACAAGCTTGTTCCGCTGTTTTCTGCTTCACTGACATCCCCAATACGCAACGCGGATACTAAGGAATCGGTTATGCCGTCTATTCTAATCAAACGTATTGTTCGGTTTCCATGAGTTTTCCTTGCGTCGAACGCGCATTGTCCACCTAATTATGGGGTGATTGACAACGAAAGACAATTCTGCTGCCAATTTGGACCGAATGCGACGACTTAGGAAGACGCAATAAACTGCAGTGAACCGAAAGCGAATCAGCAATTCCCTCCGCTTACCTATTTAACGACCCTTGGTATTCCATCTTCGGATTTGAGCGTCTTCCTCAATCCATCGCCGCAGCGGTAAGATGTCGCTAAGGGAGCGAAATGGGAACTGGTTTGCGCTGGCCTACTTCTTCTGTTCAATTTCGCAGTCTCTAAATTTTAACTAGGGGGACCGCTCGGTCTAGAGTTTAGTTTGGAATTCCTGTTGCGGCAGGTCGCGAATTTTACTTCCGCGAAAATTACCCAGGTTTCCTAGGCGTAGCGGATTCTCATCCAGGCGACAATCGGCAACATTACGGTTGATATTTCGCGCCATCTGCCCCGTTACGTCCCGCTAGTTGTTTGCCGCAATCGAGCTCGATAGCATAAACGCCCCCTTCTTTTTTTCTCGACATTCGGGAGTTGCTACGGATGAACTCGCTCAATCTTGCTGGAAAAGCGGCTCTTGTTACGGGAGCCAGTATCGGAATCGGCCGCGCCGCCGCGATCGCACTCGCCAAACGCGGCGCCCGCATCGCCGTCAATTATCGCTCTCAGCCAGAAAAAGCGGCCGAAGTCGTCGAGACAATTGAGCAACTCGGCGGCCAGGCGATCGCCATCCAGGGGGATGTTTCGGATCTCGAATCGGTGCAGCAGATGGTGGAACAGACCGTCGCGCGGTTCGGCAGTCTCGATGTGGCCGTCAGCAACGCCGCCTATAGCGATCGGCAGCGGTATTTCGAGGCCGACCTCGACGGGTTTCGCCGGACGATCGATGTCACCATGTGGGGCGCTTTTCATCTGCTGCATGCGGCGACTGAGCAAATGCTTAAGCAGGGAAACGGGGGAGCGATCACCTTTGTCAGCTCGCCCCACGCATTCATTCCAGCTCCCCGAGCGATGGCTTATAACATGTCCAAAGCGGCGGTCGATCACATGGCCAAAACAGCTGCGATCGAAGTCGCCGAGTTCGGCATTCGGGTGAACATTTGTCAGCCCGGTTGGACCGATACTCCCGGCGAGCGAAAATTTGCGTCGGAAGAGACGTTAGAAACCGGCGGCTCCAAAATTCCGCTCGGCAGACTGGGTACGCCGGAAGAGATGGGTGAAGCGATCGCCTATCTGTGCGATCCGGCCAATAGTTACATGACCGGGGCCACATTGTTGATCGACGGCGGGATCAGTCTCCCCTGGTGGGGAAATCGCGGTTCTGCGGCGCCGGGGTAAAGAATCAGCGAAAAACGGGAATCCCGCCGTTTGAGCGACGCACGGCCGTAGTTTTCGATTTAAGATAGTAGTTTGCACGCATCGCCTTTGATTCCATCTAATCGCTAGCCTGTCCGTATCTATGCTGAAATATCTGCTTACGACCGATGAAGGTGAGCAAGTTGTCGTCAACTCGACCCAAGCCGGGGAACTGATTCAAACCCCGAGCGGCCGGACGGTCGAAGTACCGCCGCTCCGCGAACTACGGTCGTTACCACTGTACGAAGCCGATTCGAGGAGCCGTCCTTTGGCCGGCGCCGGCGAATGGAACCGCGCCGCAGGACTCCTCTTCGCCGTCGGGTTTGTCGTGATGCTGTTAGGTTTTGGCATGGGCGGCTACATCATGATGAGATTGCCGGAAGCGGCCATCGTCGAGCCGTTTCCCGAGGAACAGGTCGCGTCCGAATTTCAGAAGTTGCCGGCGGAACAGTTGGTCCAGATGTGGGGAGAATTCTCCGAGCAGGGCTACCTTGAAAAGATCCGCGACTTCCGCACGCGCAATGAAGTGATCAATCTCATTCGCAGCAATCGAATCAACTTTGCGCTGGCCTGCTTTGGCGTTGGCTTGGTCGGTATGGCCATCGTCGCCGGCGCCGCCGTGTTGGGCGGCAAACGTAAGCGCGGATAACGGTTACTTCTCGAACAGACGTCGCCATTCGACGTCGGGCAGCGGACGCCAGCGACCGACGACTTTCGTCCGTTCTTGCGCTCGACGCGGTTGCAGTGAGGCCAGATCCAACGTCAGGCGGATCTCGTTCCACCAACCGCCGCCGCGCAGTACATACGCATCCTGCGATTCTCCCAAGCGCCAGTTCCTCCACTGATCCAGTCCGGGATAAACGTCCAAGATGCGGGCCATGGTCGGATCGTCTTTGCTGATCGATCGCAAGTTGCGACAAACGCGGCAGACGCCGCCGCGCAGCGCACGCGGCGAAACTTGTTGTCCGCAACTGGTGCAGCTTTGCAACTCGGTCGTCAGCAATCGATCGCCGCTGGCCGGACAAGTCGCGAATTGATCGTTGCAGCCCCGTTTTCCGCTGACGACCGAAGTTTCGAGTTCGGACTCGAGCACGCGCCGCCCGGTCAGTTCGCAAGTTGCGATTGACTCGACCGGAGCGATCACCCCGTTGTCGGTGGCGGCCAGATGATAGCCGATACGCTCGGTCGCATCGCAATGGAACCGAGGAGGCGAAATGTCTCCCGAGACGTAGTGCCGCGCCCAGCCCTCAAACGGCAAGCTGGTCGTTGCATCTCCGATGAAGATGTCGATCTTGCCGATTGCGTATTTGCACCAGACGATCGACGCCAGTTTCCGATCGCCCCCCTGCGCCTCTTGGACGCGATCGTGCGATTGCTCGAGCAAGATCTGCACGCTTGCCCGAGCGTCACGCGTGTAAGCCAAGTGCGGCGTCAAATGTTTCAGCCCGAAAGCGACCACTTCGTGGTTGCTTAGCTCCTCTCCGGTGCGCCAAAAAAATTGGTGTCTCACCGGCGACCCATCGGCAGGAATCGTCGTGATGCGCAGGAGTGGGCGTTCTTCGAGACGACAGCCGCCCAATTGACACTTTCCCTCTTCGATCACGTACGGAGCGAATAGCGCTTCGGCCAAGGCGGGAACGCCAGCGGGTTCGTCGCAGGGGGCCGATTGCGGGGCCGGTTCTAACAGTTCGAGTCGGCGGAGAATGTCTTGCCAGAGCGAACCGGCGGGACTGATGACAACCGCGCCATGATCGGCTTCTTCTCCCGGCAAGCCGATCCGAAAACGAAACTCGGCCGGCGGCCATTCGGCCTGGGGATTGGTCGCGCTGGCCAAAAAGAATCCATCCCCCTGATCGACGACGACAACGCCTAATTGAGCAAGCGACCAAGCGACGAAGGTCGCGAAGTCCTCTTGGATCGCGGCGGAGTCGTTCATAGCGGGAGCAAGTCAGGGGCAAATCAAAAGTGGGAAATATCACTTCTTTCATCGGTTGCTCGCTGCAGCAAACGTGTGGCGAACTGCCAGCGAGCCGCGGCCCGTTCAAATCGAACTTGCGTGATCGGCATAGTCGTTAAAACCCGGGGCATCGCTGGGGCGCCCGCCGCTTGCCAGCGGTAGAAATTCGCATTCCTGCCGAAGAGTTGGGTTGCGAGTGACAGCTAGTTGGCGCCCCCGAGGGCTACATTGGGGGGCATGAGCAAAAAACACCCCGAACAGTACATCTTTCTCATCACGATCAGCGACTCGCCCCAGCCGCTCGATTTACCGCCGCCAGAGTCACAGTCGAGCCGATCAGACGGCCCGCTGGACGCTGACTCCGCTCAGTCGCCGGACAAGCCGCCGCATCTCGAGGACGCAGATCGTGGATAGGACATTTTGGATCGGCAGACCGCTGCGACTGACCACCGAGTCCATATCGGTCGGCTGACCGTCGGCCAGCGCTTGCATGATCGCGGTCTCCATTTCGTTCAGTTGCAGCTCGATCGGAGCATGAATCGTTTTGCCATCTTCGGTTTTCGCCGGTCGCGTCAGGGGGCCCAGCTCTTCTAGCACGTCATCGATCGATTCCACGAGCTTGGCGCCATCTTTGAGCAACCGATGGCAACCGCGAGCATTCGCGTTGTCGATGCGCCCCGGGATGGCGAAGACCTCGCGCCCTTGCTCCATGGCGCAGCGGGCCGAGATAAGTGCGCCGCTGCGCGTCGCCGCTTCGACCACGATCACGCCGAGACTCATGCCGGTGATCAAACGATTGCGCTGCGGAAAGGCGCCGCTCAGCGGTTTGGCCAGCGGCGGCGATTCGCTCAGCAGCGCGCCTTGCTCGGCGACTTCGTCCGCCAAGGTTTCATGTTCCGGTGGGTAGATGCTCCGTAGACCGCTGGCGAGAAACGCGATCGTGCGCCCGCCGGCGCGCAGCGCTCCGCGGTGGGCGGCGGCGTCAATGCCGCGCGCGAGTCCGCTGACCACGGTAAAGCCGGCTTTCGCCAACTCGTAGCCAAACCGCTCGGCTTGCGCCAGACCATAGCTTGATGCGTGTCGCGTTCCGACGATCGCGACCGACATCGCATCCGCCGGAGAAATGTCGCCGCGCAAAAACAAGATGCTCGGCGGGTCGGGGATCTCGGTCAGCAAGTGAGGATAGCGAGCGTCCTCTAGCGCCATGATGTCGACGTCAAAATCGACGCATAGCGAGATCTCGCGATCGATGTCGATCTCGCCGGCCGTGGTGATTTTTTGGCTGAGCTTGGGCCCGACGCCGGAGACCCGTTCTAGTTCGCTGCGCGTCGCGGCGAGCACCCCTGCATGCGTGCCGAATCGCTCCAGCAGCACCTGAGAAGTGCGCGGCCCCACGCCCGAGACGAGCGCCAGCCGCAACTTGGCGCGAAATGCGGGATCTTCAAACTGGTCTGGGAGAAGACTCATCGGCGCGACTTGCTCCGTCCGGTTGGGGGATTTTCGACGGCCATTGTAGCGGGGGCGGCCCAGCGACGCCAGAATTTCGGCGTGACAGGGCAAAACGCCGTTTTCTCGGCCAAGCGCGTCGTAACCAATTGCGGGCAGCGCTCATACGATATTGATAAACTGGTGCTGCGGCATCCAGAGAACTCGCTTCTCCCCTTCCCTGATCCCCTCGAGCCCAATCGCGCTTATGACGTTTTTGATTCGTTTCACGTTCTCGGTTCTATTGGCTCTCGCAGGGGCAAGTTTTCTGTCGGCCGCCGATGAGCCTGCGAAGCGCTATCTGGCCCAGATGGAGAATGGGGACCGGTTGGCCGACGATCAAATCCGCAACTGGTACTCAAACAACGCGCTGCCGCAACTTGCTGGTCGAAATCTGATCGACGGCGACAATTCGATGCGGTGGTTGCTGGATCGCTCACTGCAGCCCAGCGAAACGCCTAGCGCCTATATCGAACTGGTGAGCGGCGATCGTTTGCCCGGCGATGTAACGCGCTATGTTCCGACCAGCGCCGTTCAAGGTACGGTCGTGCCGTCTCACTTTGAAGTGCAGCCGACGATCGATATTCGCCGCCCCGGTGACGAGCGGATTGATTATTCGGTTCGCGTGCTCGATCGCTTCGTCAAAAAGATCGTCTGGAAACGGGGAAGTCCCGTCGATCGGTACGAGCCGTCGACGATCTACTATCGCGATGGCCGCAAGGTCCGTTTTCGCGCGATTCGACTGGTCGACGGCGACGCTCATCTGCTGTTGGCCAACGGACGCCGAGTCGCTCGCTTTGACGAGCTGGCCGAACTCCACCTGCCGGAGTCAGACAGCTGGGACGTTTATCTCGACGAACTCGGCATGCTGCTGCCGGACGGTTTCAGCGAGCAGCGCACTTCACGGTTGTTGCAATGGGAATCGATCGACGGTCTGGTGGCGACCACGTCGCTCCAGCGGTTCGACGCCGACTCGCAAGGAGACAACAACCAAGGCGATCGCTGGGTCCACGCAATGCAACCGGCATGGTCGCTAGATGTGCTGTGGATTCCCAACGCGCGCAGCTATTTGCGCCGCACCTTTGCCCCCGATCGTCCGCCGCTGGTCCGTTTCGCCCACAGCGAAGATCGCAGCGGCGCGTACTTCTCCGAAAATGGGTGGCCGGCGCGCAACAATCGCAGCGTCGTCGGCGGCCCGCTCCGCACCGGCGACGAACTGTTTGGCTGGGGACTGGGCGTTTTGGCGGCCAGCAAAATCAGCGTGCCGCTGTCGCCGCTGGTCCGCGGTTTTCAAACGCGAATCGGCTTAGACTATGCGGCGCGCGACGGCGGCTGCGTGCAGGCACGCATCTTTTTGGATGACGAACAGCTGTTTGAGAGCCCATTGATTGTCGGCTCGAAAGAGGTGATCGACAGCGGCAAGCTCACCTGGTCGGCTGATAAGCAGGCGAAACAGCTCCACATGGAAGTCGATCCCGCGCACGAGAAACGCCCTGACGGCGCCGATCCGTTTGATATTCGCGACTTGACCAATTGGCTAGAGCCGCAATTTCAGCTTGATCGCGATTTGCTGGAAAAGGAAGTGCGGCTGCGGGCGATTCAGCAAATCACGGCCTGGGACGGTTGGGCTGTTGCGCCGCAGCCGGAAGGGGAGATTCGGATCGTCAACTTGCGTCGGGATGTCGATCGCGAGCCGATCGAGTGGCGCTTAGCGGCGCTTGCGATCAACAAGCCGTTCGAACTGCGACGCACGCTGGAGCTGTCTGCGGACGATCGCTGGCTGACGATCACGACCGATCGTTGGGGGAAATTTGGCGATGCGCCCCGCTTGGAAGTGTTGCTCGATGGCGCCAGCGCGTTTACCGGCGAACTGCCCGAGAGCCAGCGACATGAGTCGGGTCAAACGCCGCGATACGTGGCGCTCGGCGGACGAAGCGGGCCGGTTGAAGTGGTCATTCGTCAGTTTCCCTGCGACGCTCGCATGCCGATCGATTGGCGCGAAATCGCCGTCGGTCCCGAACGTATGACGTTGATCGCCTTGCTGGAGGATCCAACTGCCGAGGAAGTCGCCGAGATGAAAACGCTCTCCGGCGAAAAAGCGGACGTCGAACTGGTTGATTCTCCCAGCATGATCGGCGCTCCGGCGCTGCGGATCGCGCCCGGCGAATTTGTCGAAGTGGCCAAGTTCGATCCGCCGCTGGTGATCACCGAGCGATCAGCGCTGGGCGAATTGCGGTTTCTCCGTTTCGCCTATCGCAAAGAAGGGGGCGGACAGATCGAGATCCGTCTGTTGCATGAGGGAGACGACGAAACGCCGGCCATTTATCGTTTGGGTAAAGGCGCGAAAAAAGAACCTGGCTACGTCGTGTTGGAGGGGAGCGAACTGAAGGAAGAGTGGAAGATCGGTTTCGCCGATCCGTTCGCCAATTTTGGGGAGATCCAGGTCACCGGGATCGCACTGCGCGTCGTCGACGGCGGACCTTGCTTGTTTGACCACTTCTATCTGGGGCGCCGGCATTCAGACTATGAGCTGATCGTCGCGCCGAGTCCCGAACGCAACAACTGGGAGAACTGGAGCGATCGCCGTGAGCAAAACTTGCCGCAGGCGCTCGCGGCGTCGGTCACCATCGACTACGGCGACAATCAACAGGGACGCGGCTTTATCATCCACGAGCGCGAAGGGTGGGTGATCGCGCCGGGGCATCAAGTCTTTCCCCCTCAACGCGACGTCAAAATCACCACCGCTGATGGGCGAACGTATGCGGGCAAAACGTTTGGCGTCGATCGTGAGCATGATCTGGGACTGCTGCAGATCACGGACAAACCGCCGCAGGAGGATCGTTGGCCCTGGATTGATGTGACCCATCGCGAAAACTACGAGCGTCAGCAGATCTTGCTGGCGGTCGGCGTTGACGCACAACAAAAGCCGGCGGCCGAAGTCGTACGCAAAGAAGGAGACTTCTTTGGCGCGATTTGGACCACGCCTCCCAGCTTTCCGTTTACGGTCGGGCAAGGAGCGATTGAGATCGAACAGCGGCTGGGCGGGCTGTGCGTCGCAATGCTGAACGGCGGATCGCCGGTGATCGTCAATCCCTATCCGGTTCGGAAGCAGATGGAGCGATTGAAACGGAACGAGGTCTTCGGCGACTGGCTAATCGGCGCCGGTCCTCAGTTGGGGATGACCATCCGGCAGGCCGACAAGGGAGTTGAAGTGACGGACGTGCGAGCCGGCGGACCAGCGGCCGAGATCGGTTTTCGCGTCGGCGATCTGCTCACCAAAGTGAACGGCCGCGACGTGCGTAGTCGCGGCGACGTGTTGGCCGCCGTCGCGTCGCTCAATCCCGGCGATGACGTCGAGGTCGAGTATCGCCGCGTCGCCGACCGCAGCACAAAACGCTTGCGAATGGGGCGACGGGATTAGTCGATTCGGCTTACTGGGCGGCGACTTCCGCTTCGTCGCTATCATCGGAGGTTAAATCGAACTTGTACTCACGCGGTCCAAAAGCGCGTTGTCGATAAAGGACCAAGCCGTGAGCCGCGTGATAAAGGGCTCCGCATTCTAGCGGCGCTCCTTCGGTTTGCTCGAAGACCTTGCACATGTGCTGCGCCGCTCGGGCGACCCATGGTTCTCGCAGTTGATCCTCGGTCAAAGAGAGCGAGAGAAACTCCAGCGTGTGTCCCGTGGTGCCGATATCTTCAGCCAAATCGGGCGAACTTCCCGGGCGACCAAAGTAGTTGCTGCTGAGCGAACCGTTCGGATTTTGGTAGTCCCGCGCTTTGGTGATCGCTTCCTGAATCCGCTCATCGGCGGCGACCCACTCCGGCGTCATCTCGCCGTTTTGCGCCGTATGGCGATTGAGCGCCATCGAGAGACCGATCAGGCGATGCGTACCACCGCAGGCGCCGCTGCCGAAACCTTGGTCGACTTCGGATTGAACCAGAGCGGGAATGCTCCAAGTTTTGCCGGTCGAGTCGACCCATGACGCCGTGGTCGGCAAGTAGGCGGTCAGTGCGATCAACGTCCAACTGTATTCACGATCAAAATTGCGCGACAAGTCGAGCTGCACCTGACCAATGAAATCGGACATCGTGTATTCGTGGCCGTCAAACAGTATCGGCGTCTCCGGCGCAAGGTCGCACTGTGACAAAATCGCGAGCCATTGGTCGTTGTGTCCTTGTCCTGTTTTCGAGCCTTGCTCTAACAGGGCTCGCAGCCCGACGCGCTTTTGTCCATCGGCGCCAACGAATGGGAGCGGCGAACCGCGCTCCATCGTCCAGCCGGTCATTTTGCCTCCCTGTAAAAGATGGTCGACGGCCGAAACGAATTTTCCTTCGTGCTCGACCGGATAGACATCTTGGTAGGCGAGCGCCCCATGCAAAATTTGCCAAGCGGCGTGGTCCTTGGTATTCAGTTTTCGCTGCGACAGGGTGTAGTCGAGAACCGCGTCGATTCGATCGCGCAGCTTATCCATGTCAATGTCGGCCGCCGCAGTCGGCAGCGGTTGTCCGGCAGGCGGAGCCAGTGACGGGCGACAGCTAGTACCCGCCAAAAGAAGCGCCAAAACCAAAATCAGGCAAAATCCGGAATATCGGACCGAAGGCATAGAAGCGACTCAATCGTAGAAGGTCTGAACGAAAACCCCGACGTTTCGTTATAGCATGCGCGGTTGAGAGAAACTAGCGAATGCGTAATTTAGGCAATTTGACGATTGTGGAACGTGACTTGCTCATAACGGAAGAAAGGAGCTGTTCCTGCCATTTTGCGAGCCTATAATTCCGAGCAGCCCACGGCGAATAGCCTCTGGTCCCACCAACCTCCCAGGCCAGGCGGCTGACATTACTTCCATCCACGATTGAAAGGCGAGCCATACGCCATGTTTTTCTTCAACCCGATGTACTTTCTGTTTATCGCTCCGGCCTTGCTGTTGGCGTTTATCGCCCAGATCTGGCTGAAGTCGACTTACGCGTCGGCGATGAAAAAGCCGGCGCCGTTGTCGGGCGCCGCCGCGGCGCGGCACATCCTCGATTCGGCCGGTCTGCAAGATGTGCGCGTCGAACAGATCCCTGGCCAGCTCTCGGATCATTATGATCCCGGCGCCAAGGTCCTGCGACTGAGCACCGACGTTTATCAATCTCGTTCGCTGGGCGCGGTCGGCATCGCCGCGCACGAAGCGGGACACGCGATTCAAGACGCCAAGCATTACGCGCCGCTGGTGCTGCGCAATCTGGCCGTTCCGACCGCCAGTTTCGGCAGCAGCGCGAGTTGGATCTTGCTGATCATCGGCATGATCTTCAACTTCAAATATTTAATCCTCGGCGGCATCATCCTGTTCGGCTGCGTCGTCGTGTTTCAGCTGATCAACTTGCCGGTCGAATTTGACGCTAGTGCACGGGCCAAGCGAGTCCTGGTCGATCTCAACATTGTGCCGCAAGAAGACATGCACGTGGTCCGCAACATGCTGTACGCCGCCGCGTTGACCTACGTCGCCGCAACGCTGCAAGCCGTATTGACGCTGCTGTACTACATCATGATCTACATGGGCCGCCGCGATTAACCAGCGGCCTGAGCAACAGTCGATATTGAAAAGACCGCAGTCGAAATTGTTCGGCTGCGGTTTTACTTATTCTTGGCCTTGGGCAGATCGAAGTCGAGGCCTTCTTGCGCTTCGTCGATCGTCACCTTAAGCGGCGAGAGATGCTTGAAGCCATATTCAGAAGGGGTCACCTTTTGATAGACGTTTTGCATGGCGCTCTGCTCTAGGTCGGGAAACTCTTTTTGTTGGCCGACTAGTTTGTTGCCGTGGATGACGACGATCTTCTCGCCCGGCGGGACCTGCGCCGTATAGGCGCCATCTTGGATGCTGCCGCCGCCGGCAGGCGTTTCGCCGTCGATCGACACGAAGGAAATCGCGCCTTTGGTGACCGGTTCGCCGGCGACGGTGATCGTGCCGCTGACGGGAACTTCAAACGTGGTTCGACCTCCGCCGCAGCCGATGCTTACGACGGTGGCGCAGAAGAGCGCCAAACATGGGAGCGAGCACCAATGGATCATAGGAATTCACCAAACGTAAAGATAGAAGAATGAATTGCGAACGCGCAAACGCGCCGACGAGCGATATCGGCGACGCGTTCAAAGGTCGGCGAAGTAGATGGCCGTCGCGCAAGCTTACGGAAGTTGCTGAGGCTCACCGCCGCGGCTGGAAACCGCCGCTTGCCAGATCGTTTCGGAAATCGTTTCCGAGACGAAGCGAGCCGAACCATCGCACATCGCGACGATCACGCCGCCGGGGTGTCGGCTGCGGGCCGCAACTTGAACGCTTTGATTATGGGTCGGACCGGTCCCCACTTCGTAGCACGGAATCGTCCGATAGTCAGGGTTGCTGGAATCCTCGGACGAATCTTTACAGGCCGCGCAGTGATCGGGGCTCGATGAGTTCGGCGTCAAAATCGACATGAACGCCGGTGAGCCGTCGTCATTCAAAATGTCGCCGCGCGTATCGCTCAACCCGCCAGGCGCCGCAATAATCAATTCTGAATAGAGCGCCGTATTCGAGAGTCCGTCGACGATGTGGTTCAGCTTATAGATGTGGTGAATGCCAAAGGGGGCGCCGGTATAGACCGCTTGATCCGCTGCGGGTTGATGCAAGTGGGTGTTTCCCATGTTGGCGACATAGTTGCCCAAAACTCGCCAGTTCGAGTCGGTTTGATCTTGCATCGCGCCGACCTGATCCGAAGGGCAATAATAGGCCGAGACCGGTACGCGGCATTTGCCAATATTGTCGGCGGAATAGAAAGGGTCGCTCAGCGTGTAGCCGTCGTACAGCGCCGTTTGTTCGATATAAGGCCAAAGCTGCTGCATCCAGGTGATGCGTCCGTACGTGCCGCCATCCTCTAGCTTGTCGGTCCATTCAATCCCGCCCAACGGCAACCACCCTTGGCGCGCATCGGCGTGCATGTGCGTCGCCAGCGTTAGTTGCTTTAGATTGTTGGTGCATTGCATCCGTCGCGCCGCTTCGCGCGCTTGTTGCACGGCAGGCAGCAAGAGCGCGATCAAGACGCCGATAATCGCGATCACGACCAACAGTTCAACCAGAGTAAAACCGCGTCGAGCACGACGCGTCAACAAAAAATGAATCATGACATTCCCTTAAATACGATGCGACAACAGGAAGAAATAGAATTGAATAAGCAGCGCACATTTTGAGTCGAATGAGGCAAACTGCTGCGCATGGGGAGGGTAGTGACAAACTAACTTTGGCGAATAGCAGGGTCAATCCAAAATTGAATTGGTTGCGGTTAAATACACTTGATAGGAGCGCTGAAGCGCTCGGCAGCGAGCTCCAATAGCGCCGAATTGCAGCCTATGGAAGACATCCACATGCAGCCTATTCGCTTAGGTGGGATTAGGCATTGTTAGAGGGTCGCAAAAAAAGCCGCTCAAATTGAGCAGGGTTTCGCGTGGGTTGTTTTTTTGAAAAAAATTTCGCCAGCGTGCTCGAATTGCTGCGATTCGAACGGAAGAAGACCGCTTCAGGAATCATCCTTCCGCGGTCTTCTAGTTGTTGGAATGAAAGTCGCAAACGCGAGTTTAGCGTCGCGCTTTTACCTTCTTCAAAAGCTCAAAGTCGAGATCGTCCTGTGCTCCGCTAATGGAAGCGGTCAACGGCGTCAGTTCAAACGCGTTGTATTCGGGCGGCGTCACCTTTTCGTACTTATCGCGCGTCGGACTGTCGGGCGTATCGTACAACTTTTCTTTACCGACGAGCTTGTTGCCGAGCACCAGCACCTTCTTTTCGCCGGGCGCGACAAATGCGACGTAGGTTCCGTCTTTGATATTACCGCCGCCGGTTGGGGTTGCGCCATCAGCGGAGACGAACGAAACGGAGCCGATTTCGATCGGTTGTCCGTCAATCGTCACTTTGCCGCTAACTTTCACTTCGTTGGACTTTGTGCCGCTGCTGCATCCGATCGAAAGCAGCGACACGGCGGCGACGAGAGTTGTCGCAAGAATAGGAATTTGCATGATATTGCCTCGCAAATAGACAAGGGAGTTTACCGCCGGCCCAGGGACGCTAAACCATAAAGGTCAGCGCCGCGCCGAGACCAGCGAACGCAAGGTGAGGGACTACGGAAGCTGAACCACTTCGCCGCCGCGTCCGGATAACACGCCTTGCCATACCGATTGCGAGATCGTCTCACCGACAAAGCGAACCGAGCCGTCGCACATGCTGACGATCACGCCGCCTGGATGACGGCTCCGCGCGGCGATTTGCATCTCGGAGTTGTCGGCGGCGATCGTACAGGGAATCGAGCGGTAGTCGTTGTGATTGACGTCCATCGCCGACGCTTTGCATTGGCGACATTGGTCTGGGCTCGATGAATTGGGTGTCAAGATCGACATGAAACCGGGGCTTCCTTCATCGTTGAGAATGTCCCCACGATTGTCATTCACCGCATTGGCCGATGCGATGATGATCTCTGAGAAACAGGCGGTGTTGGAAGTGCCGTCAATTATCTGACTCATACGATAGGTATGTCGAACGCCGAATGGCGAACCGTTGAAGATCGCCTGATCGGCCCCATTTTGATGCAAGTGGGTGTTGCCCATGTTGCCGACATAGTTTCCCATTGCGCGCCAGTAGGTGGGATCGGCCGTGGGGCCTTGAACGGCGCCGACCTGATCCGACGGACAGTAGTAAGCGTTGACGGGAACGCGCAGTTGATCGATGTTCGGCGTCGCGTAGAACGGCTGATTGAGATCGTAGTTGTCATACAACGCGGTCTGCTCGATGAAGGGCCAGAGCAAAACGTGCCAGGTGATTCGAGAGTAAGAGTTGCCGTTCTCCACTTTGGTCGGATTGTTGGCGCCATTCATCGCACCCAACGGAAACCAGTCTGGATAAGTATCCAGATGCATGTGGGTCGCCAACGTTAGTTGCTTCATGTTATTGGTGCACTGGGCGCGCCGCGCCGCTTCGCGGGCTTGTTGAACCGCCGGCAGTAACAAAGCGATCAACACGCCGATGATTGCGATCACGACGAGCAACTCGACCAGCGTAAAGCCACGCCGGGATACAGAAGTTGAAGAGATTCGAGACATAAAAGGACTCCCGATAGAGCGAAAGATGATGAGAACACTGGTCGACAAGTCGACGGCAGATATAGCGAAAAGCCGTGCATTTTTCAGAATAATGAAGGCCGCGGTTGCCGCAAATGCCCTAAATGGCGGTTAGTGACGCGTATGCGTTCGTTCGCCTAGCCGCTTGTTCTCAAAACGCAAGATCGAATCAAGGGCGCCCGACAAAAATCGAGAGATTTAGGCGCCACCATAGGGCCAGTGAATGTGATCAGCACGCAATTGGACAGTGCTTTTTTGCGTCAGAAATGCTTGTTGCCGCAGTGATCGTCGCGAAAGCTTTCGAAATCTTTTTTCGGGATTTCGAAATAAAAAAGGGTCCTTTGGCAGGACCCTGGCTTCTTCTTGGTTATGCAATCGAGCGCGAAACGCCTCCGACAGCGGCTACTTCACGACCTCGGTCATTTCGATATGGAGTTCGACATCATCGCCTTGCGGGAAATCGAACTTCTTGAGGTAGTTCTTCCCTTTGGTCAGCGGCGCGCCTTGCGGGGCATAGCCATTGGTTACTTTGCCGTCGAACGCTTCGATCGTCACGAGATGCGGGCCGCCGATAAAACCAAGTCCATCTGCGGCGGTGTCAAACTTGCCGTCCTTGATTTGGGCGTACGACGGAGCGCCCGAGTTCCCCTGCGATGCGTCAGGCTCGAAGAAGATCGCGCCAGCGGGGACTGGCGTTCCGTGATATGTCACCGTGCCGGTAATGCGATGTCGCGAGACTTCTTCGTGCTGGCAACCGCTAAACAGCAGGCTCGCGAACAAAGTTGCGGCTAGTAGAGAATACGATTTCTGCATCATCTAGTCTTTCATCCGATCTGCAGCTTTCCGGCTGCCTAGTTGACGGAACCGACTTCACCCCCGGCGCGACTTGCGATCCCGCGATAGATCGTCATGTCGATCGTTTGGGGAAGAAAGCGGACCGATCCATCCATCATGCTGAAGTTGGCGCCGCCTGGGTGTTCGCTGCCGTAGCCGGTATTGAAGGAGAGGGACGCGCCGTTTTTCCCGTAATTGATCGGCTGGGAATGAGTCTTGGTGTCTAGCAACGCGACGTTGGTCGCATTGTATTGAAGCGAACCGCGCGTCCAGGCACGATTGTTGGCGTATTTTCCAAAAGAGATTTCGCCAAAGCCTAACGTATTGCTGGTTCCATCCTGGATGTCTCGAAACGAAGAGCAGTTGCGAGCGTAGAAAATGCCTTCTTTGGAAATGGCCCCAAAGGTGCTCGCGTCTTGTTGATAGGCGACGCCGGACAGCGTGTTGGTCCCAATCGGTCCGGCATTGCCGTAGTAATGCGTCGTGTACGTATCTTCTTCGTCCCCGCCTGCGGCCGGAAATTTTGACTGCTCAAAGGTGCCGCTGGGGCATAAGAAACCATCGATCCGGTTCTTGGCCAAATCGAAATTGGCCTGGTAGCTCGTTCCGTATTCGATTTGGTCGTACAGATTCTGCTGCTCAATGAAAGGAAGCAGCCGGCAGAGCACCCCTATACGGCCGCTATCCGACGCCGCGGCCATCGGAAAGTTTTGATTGACATCGTGGTAGTTATGCAGCGCTAGCGTCAATTGCTTCAGGTTGTTGGTGCATTGCATCCGTCGAGCGGCTTCGCGAGCTTGCTGCACCGCCGGCAACAACAGCGCGATTAAAACGCCGATGATCGCGATCACGACCAGCAATTCGACCAGCGTAAAACCAGACTTTTTGAAGGGGAACGTGCTGTACCGGCGCATAAATACTATCCCGTAAGAGAGTAAAGAATCGCAATGAGCAGAAAATAAGGAGGACGCGCAGTTCAACATCCTCTCTTTAAAGCTATTAGCTGGCTAGGTGAAAAACAATGATTTTGTCAAATTTGCGGCTCCCATGAAGTCAGAAAAGACGCCTAACGAGGCGGGAATTTGCCCTGACTTGTTGCAATGAACAGGGCTCCGTTAGGCCGCGATTGGGGTGTGCGGAACGTTGTAGATGGTTTCGCCGGTTTTTTTCGCTTATCTTGAATGCGAATAATTGAATAGGTAGCCAGCCGTGGTTTAGGTTAACGGAAGGGAGTAGCGGGAAAAGCGAATCCGCGAAAACGTCGATCTCATATGGGAGTTGCGACCATCGATGGGGAGGATTTTTGGCAAGTGATATGCCTGCAGGGGAACCATGAATTTGCTAGTTTCGCGCAGGCACGCTAACAGGAAACGCGTTCGCGCCTTAGGGGAAGGAATCAGGTTGATGGAAAACGAAGACTTCATCGAATACATGGGCGACTATATTTCTGTCGTCACGACAGGTTCTGATTCCTACGCGCGTTCCATGACGCTGTGGAAGAAGATCATCGCCGCGTGTCAGAAGTACAACTGCAACAACATCTTGGGGCAGTCGCAGACGCAAGGTGAATTGTCAACAATGGACAGTTTCAAGCACATCGAAGTCTTTCAAGAGGCCGGCGTCACTTGGAAGCATCGAGTTGCGTGGGTTGCGTCCGACCCGGAGAAATTTGAGCAGTTGAAGTTTGTCGAGACGGTTCTGAGGAATCGCTCTTTGGTGAACGGCGGTCTTTTCCGGACGGTGGAAGAGGCGCGTAATTGGTTGCGCGGAGATGTGACGGCCAAAGCCGGCGCCAGCAAAGCGACCGAATCCAACTAGCGCTTTGTTGGATTACTGAATCCGGTCGCGCTCGGCCAATGACGCCGGAACAGAAGGAACGAGGGATGAAAGAAGAAAGCGTCATCGAGTTTTCCGGAGACCATATCTATGTCGTCGGACATGGCTTTTTTAGCCACGAACAGTCTCTAAATCTGTGGCGGCGGATCGTAGCCGCTTGCCAGCAGCATGACTGCTACAACATCTTGGGCAAAGCGGAGACCCGACAAGAACTTTCGACCATGGACAGTTTCAAGCATATCAAGATCTTCGAGCAGTCCGGCATTTCCTGGAAACATCGCATCGCTTGGTTCGCCGAAGACCCCGGTCAATTTGAGAGACTCAAGTTCATCGAGACGGTGCTGCGAAATCGGGCTTTGCTCAACGGCCATCTCTTCAGAAATAAAGAAGACGCGCGAAGCTGGCTGTTGGAAGATGGCGCCGCCCCATCGAACTCTAACCAAGCGTCCGAATCGACTTAGTAGGCTATTGCGAACGGCAAACCAGTTGCGAGAGTGGGTCCGCTTACTTGTAGCCGAGACGTTTTTCGATGTCGCGCGAGCGGCTGCTCAAGCCGGTTCCACTGTCGCCGCCGCCGTCTCCGCGGAATGCTTTGGAGAATCCAGAGACCTCTTCCGTCACCGAATCCATCGAGGTTCGCCCCTCGGATTCGTCGGCAGATTCCGATTCCATCGCTTCGACGGTCGATTTTTGGCGCCAAGGCCGCCAGGTCTGGCATCCAACGAGGAAGTTGGCGGACAGCAGCAACAAGAGTAAGGTCGTACGGTTCATAATTTTTGGTTCAGCATCGAGTGAGCCGGGATCAAGGGGCCGAGTCTGTCAAAACAAACCCCCCGACGCTAGAGCAACTTGGAAGAGAAATGCAGCTTGACGTACTAGTCATCGCCCCCCATCCCGACGACGCCGAACTCGGCATGGCCGGAGCGATTTTGAAGTTCAAAGCCGAAGGTTTGCGCGTCGGCGTTCTTGATCTCACCAGCGGAGAGCCAACTCCATTTGGATCACTGGAAAAGCGCGCCGCCGAAACGGCTGCGGCTACTGAGATTCTGGGGCTCGACTGGCGCGAGAATCTCGGCCTGCCCAATCGCAGTCTCGAACCGACGCTAGCAGCTCGTGAGCAACTTGCGACCGTCTTCCGCCGCGTGCGGCCCCGGTGGTTGTTCGCCCCCTATTGGGAAGACGCGCATCCCGATCACCTGGCCGCGACGCAATTGGTCGATGCGGCTCGGTTTTGGTCCAAATTGTCAAAAACCGAAATGCCTGGCGCGCCGTTTCATCCCGAGCGGATCTACAACTATTACTGCGTCCATTTGAAGATGGCGATCCAGCCGGCGTTCGTCCTCGACATTAGCGACCATTGGGAAGAGAAAGCGGCGTCGATCGCGTGCTATCACAGCCAGTTTGTCGAAGGTCGCTCACAGGCGTCCCCTACCTTTCTCGAAAAACTCCGCGACGAAGCTTCGTACTGGGGCAAAGTGATCGGTACAAAGTACGGCGAGCCGTTTACCAGCCGCGAACCAATCGGACTCGCTAGCATGCAGTCGCTCGTCTAACGCAACTTTCTTTCGCAATTCCAGCGAACCGACTAAAGCGATTGCGTTGACTTTGCCGATTGCTGACCAATGACAAGATCGCTTGCGCATTAGCGCCGGTGATCGTCGCGCAGGGGGGCACACCTGCAAGCGACCACAAATTCCAATGCGTTGGCTCTGGCTGATATGGCTAGCTGGCTTCCTTTGCACGGGGTGCACTGCATTTCCCGATGTGAAGCACCAGCCGCAATATCACAATCCATTTCCGCAGCTCAGCAAAGTCGCGATTATTCCTTTCAATAATCAGAGCGACGCTCCCACGCTGAACGCCGACGAAGTAACGATCGCCTATTACGGTCAGTTGCAGCGGATCCGTGGTTTCGAAATCGTTCCTGTCGGCGTGGTAATTCGTGCGATGGAAGCGACCGGTATCCGCGGTCGCGACGCGACCGAGATTCGCAAGCTGGGCGAAACGCTCGGCGTCGATGTCGTTGTCGTCGGTTCGATCACCGACTTTACCCCTTACTATCCCAAGCGGATGACGCTGGCGATCAACTGGTACGCCGTCAATCCTGGCTTCCACGCGATCCCGCCGGGCTATGGTCTTCCCTGGGGCACGGCCGACGAAGAATACATTCCTGAATCGCACGTGTGGGAAGCGGAATTCGCGCTCGCTAAAGAACAACTCCTAACGCAAACTCCGGATCCGCATGCAACTGCTCCGCCTGCGACAGCACCGCAGGCTGCGAGCGATCCATTGGCTGAACAGCTGAACGACGCGCCGCTCCCGCAGGTCAACGGCAGTGCTAGCATCGGCGACGCGCCAGCCGATAGCGGCGTACCGCCAGAGCAGCCGCAGTTGCCGGCAGGTTGGCCCGATCCGCGCGGGTTTGTTCCGCCGCCGCCCAGCCTGCAGCGGCCGCCGCTGCTTCCTTACGATGGCCCAATCATCTCGCAGATTCGCAGCTATGACGAAAACGACAGTGACCTCACCGCATTGGCAGAAGCCCACTATGACTTTATTGACGATGCCCGTCTCGGCGGGTGGCAAGGCTATTTGGATCGTAGCGAAGATTTCATTCGATTCTGTTGCTACACGCATATTACCGAGATGCTCTCCCTTCGTGGCGGCGCCGGAAAATCGAAAGTGGCGTTGAGGTGGCACGAAAGCCGATAACGCTTATTGCCAACTGTTCCCGCCGCGTCTGGAAAGAGAGCCGCACGTGACTGAAGAGATTAACGTACTAGCACTGGTCAAAGGCGCAGAGCGCTATGTCTTCATGTTTAACGACAGTCGTCGCGCCGAAACATTGCGCACGCTCGGTCGTTATGCATCGAACCCGGAACTTAGTTTTTCCTGGTACGATGCAGCAGTGCTGAGCCAAAAAATTCGGGCTCAGGCTCCAACCGAAGAAAAAAGCGCGACTGCTAGCTCGGCTGTCAAGCCGCGCTTTGAGTTTCCGGCTAACGGAGCGATCGACATTAGCAGCGTCGATCACCTCGACTTCGACGAATTCGAATAAGGAACCTGCGGCCGTGGAAATGCGAGCCGCCGCCGACCGCTTTCTTCGCTACCTCCGGGTCGAACGCAACGCGTCCGATCTGACAATCAAGAGCTATGGCGAAGACCTGGAAGCGCTGGTCGACTATCTCGAAGAACTGTACGCCGCTCCGGCGAGCACCGGAGAGGTCTCGACCCTCGACCTGCGAGGGTACGTCGCCGCCGTTTCTGACGCCGGCTACGCCGAGACCACCGTCTCGCGCCGCTTGGCGTCGATGCGTTCGTTCTTTCGCTTCGCCCAGCGCGAAGAACTGATCGACCGCAGCCCGGCCAAACCGCTCCGCAATCCGCGCCGCAAGCGAAAGCTGCCTCACTTTCTGACCGGCGACGAAATCAGCAAGCTCCTCTCCGCTCCGCCGGCCAACACGTCCGCCGGTCTCCGCGATCGCGCCATCTTCGAGACCACCTACAGCGCCGGCCTCCGCGTCAGTGAACTGGTCGGGCTGAACGACAGCGACATCGACGCCGAACAAGGCTTGATCCGCATTCGTGGTAAAGGAAAACGAGAACGCTTGGGCCCGCTTGGCAGCTATGCGATCAAGGCGCTTCACGATTGGCTCAGCCAGCGCACGCTCAGCGCTCGCGCCGCCGCTGCGAAGGAAAAGCCGGTCTTCACCAACAAGTTTGGCAATCGCTTGACCACGCGCAGCGTCGGCCGCATGTTAGAAAAATACATCGCGATCGCCGGCCTCGACACGCGCACGTCTCCCCACACGCTGCGACACAGTTTCGCAACCCATCTGCTCGACGCCGGCGCCGACATTCGTAGCGTCCAAGAACTACTCGGCCACAAGAGCCTGGTCACCACCCAGATCTACACGCACGTCAGCACCACGCGGCTCAAAGAAGCCTACGAAAAAGCGCACCCCCGAGCACAACGATAGGACTGGACCGGACCGCTTCGTTTTTTTGTCCGCGGGATTGGACCGGACCGGACTGCATCGTTTTTTTTTGCCTGTCGTATCGGTCTAGACCATTCAGCCACCTTGGCCGTCCTCTGCTCTCAGAAACGAGATCGCGACGTGCGCACCCTCCGCGTTTGGCAAGATTGCCGTCGAGCGATCGTTTTCTGCGCGCAACTCCCAGCCCCGCGATCCACTTTCGACTCGCCATCCACTGCCGAAGCCGACGGTCCAAACCGCCGCCCCCACCGATGACCCGCTCTGCGCATGGGAATGTGTGAGGATAGTCTAAGAAAATACTATGGATTTATCAATCCCAAAATGGGCCGCGGCCAGCCCTCGTAGGTTGCGTCTTGACGCTACAGAACCTGACGAATCGACGCCGCCGGTCGGCTCGACTTGGTCTCGGGCTTTCTGGGGCCTGACTGGCCGGCCAAATAGAGGGATTATCGCGTCTCGATCGAACTCGGCGATTGCGTCAGGCATAACTGGGGCCTAATTCGCCTAGCGCAGGTATGGCCTCTCTTGGCTCGGTACAATTGAGGGCTCCCGACTATTTATCCCACCAGAGGAACGGTTTCATGATGGATAGGGCGCCAGCGAA
The DNA here is from genome assembly GCF_000153105.1 of Blastopirellula marina DSM 3645. Classification (GTDB taxonomy): domain Bacteria; phylum Planctomycetota; class Planctomycetia; order Pirellulales; family Pirellulaceae; genus Blastopirellula; species Blastopirellula marina. The sequence continues at coordinate 246,317 of NZ_AANZ01000002.1, read as the reverse complement.
GCGACTGGAATTCGAGGAATTCTGGCTCCTGGATGAAGAGGAGCGAAGGGATCGATATGGCGTTCTTTACACCGAGAAGGCGCAAAAAGTAATCGTCACCAATTATGCAAAACAACGGTTGCTGTTTCGAAATTACCGTTGCTGGTCGAAATGCGAAAAAGCCGGATTCAGCCCGCCTGATTTCGTACCCTACATTGATCTGAATGTGGACCGGTGCAGGAGTAACCTGAAAGCGAGGAAGTTTGCCGAGCACGAACTTTGGATCATTCTTTCGGTCGCAGGCTTCGACGCCGCCCAAGAGATGTCGCAAGCGCCGTCCGCGCTGGAGCACTTGGATATCGTTTCGCTGAGGGTCGAGGACATTTGGCAAAAGCAGGTGATCGCCGGTTCACCAAGCTCGGCCATTCGCACGCCTGTCGAGCATCATTCTCGACCGCATGCCGCCCTGATGACCGTACTGTTCCAGGATCCTAACCGCCGAAAGGATTGGATCAACCTTGTCGTAAACTACGCCTATTCTCTGGAAACCGCCGATCGCTCGCCGCCGTTGGTGAAGGTGATGACCGAGTTATACGCCGATGCAGCCAAGATGGTCGCAGCAGACTCGGATGCAGTCGCCGCGCTGGAGGACTGGTCGCCGGAGCGTGGCGGGATGGCCGTTGCTCTGGGGCGTTTCGCCCAAGCATGGAATCCATATCAACTTCAGTGGTATTTCTCCTGCGAGGCCATTCATGAATTGGAATGGTAGTCCAACGCTTGCGTCCACTTCTTTGCTCGATAACAGGATCGGATGAATCGATGACTAACAGCGATATTTCTCGACAACAGGCGATCGAAAAACGGGACGCGCCCAAGCGGCGAGCCCCACCCTTCAGCGTGTTTATGTCGCCAGAGCAACTGCGTGAATTTGATCGGAAAATGAAAGCGGGGTTTTGTCCGTTTCCTGAGCGACTCCCGCGAAAGGAGCCGCAGCCGCAAGAGCCGACGCCGATGGACGTCGTCGATCTCATCCAGCAATGGCTTGGTGAAACGCTGGATGAAGGAATGTCTCTGAGCAATCGAGACTATGCAGATCAAGCGGCGCGTGAATTGCTAAATCTCCCCTGTTCGAGCGCCGAACTTCGGTCGTTCTTTCTGGCTTATGCGCAAGCGTTTGAAATGATGCTCTGCATTCGCGTTCAGATTTCTGCGGAGTCTCGCTTAACTGGCGAGCCAGATCGCATGTCGTTGGGAATGGCCTCGTCCTATCCCGAATGGATGACTGAACGACTCCGTCGACTCTCGATCATGACAGATACGCAGCCCGATTGTGCACAGATCTTTCGGCTCTATGAATTCGCCGGCTCCACAGCGGAAGAAATTGCGGAGCTGGTCAATTTGCCGCTGAATGAAGTGGAGGATCATCTCGCTAATGGCCAGTTTGACGTCAAATCTGGTTAACGACTCCAGGAACGTCCCCTCTTCTGCTCCTAGCAAAGACGCCTGCTCGCAATTTTGGAATAACGCAAAATGGTGGATGATTCGAAACGCATCGAGATTCGCGCTCGCGTGAACTTATTGCTTGACTTGCATGCCGCTAATAAGACGACGATCGAGACTCAACTTCAAGCGATCTATTTCGACCAGGAATTGGAATACGCGCAGAAATATCTGAAGATTCGACTCGAATCCGTAGAGCGTTCTCAGAGCGACGGATCAGACGCCGAAGTTGCTGAGAGCGATCGTCCTGAAACGCGAGAGAATTCCGGGGACCAGCAGCCGGATCTAGCGGACGATGCGGGGGACGCATGGACGGTAGTCGATCGGGAAAATGCGATTCACAATGTGCAGCCGTTGCATCTGCGGCGCGGACAAAATCGCTTTTTTAAAGGAACATCGAAAGATGCGAAAATCACGATGTTCGTTAAGTACTTGCGCAAGACCGATAGCATCACGCAGGCCCAGCAGGTAGCGGAAGTCCTCAACGAGTATCGCCGTTTTAATGTATTTCGAGATCCCAATGTCGTCATGGTCTATGACGCGGGCATCGTAAGAAACAAGCTCGACGAAGAATTTCCCTTTGTCGCGATGGAGTACATCGAGGGAGTCAACCTGCTGGAATGGATGGAAGAGCGAATTAGCCAGAGACTTCGACCCTCGCAGAGAGAAGCGGCGGAAGTGGTTCAGGTGGTCGCCGCCACGCTGCAACGAATGCTCGATGCGCCGAAGCAGTGGATCAAAAGCGGCTATGGCGATTCGGCGAAAGGGGAGTTGATGCACTTGGATCTGAAGCCGGACAATATCATGATCGTCCGCCAGGCCGACGATTCGGTTCGCGAGGCGAGTCAGCGGACATTGAAGTTGGTTGATTTCGGTTCTGCTGGAGTCGCCGAGTCGGCCACGGGGATCGGCGCAGAGGGATACCAAGCGCCGGAAAGGATGATTAACAAAGCGAACCGCGAAGCGCCGAACCCCCATTGGGACATCTATTCTTTGGGCGGCATTCTCTATTATCTCGTCACCGGCAAGACTCCAGTTTCGCCCTACGATCAATCGTGGTGGAACAAATGGTCGCAGGAAATCGAGCTCGGCGATGACGACCTCACGCTGATCTGTAAGAAATGTCTCGCCTATGACCCGGCAAAACGCTATGTCAGTCCGGGGCAATTAGCGGAAGATTTGCATGCGTGGATTACCGATCTTCCACTGCCGCATGTTCGAAAGAACGACTATACGTGGTGGGGAAAGGAAACGCTGCTGTTCAAACGCTGCGCTGCGCGAGATACGATGAGCGATCAGTTTCGCTTGTTGTCGCAAACGTCTTGGGTTTTAGCGTGTCTTACGGGGATCGGCGCGCTGGGTTATCTATTTCTCATTGCGTTTCACAACACCCCTGGGAGCGCTTTTGAAATCGTGGGCAATTGGGTCACCCTTCTGTTCTTCCCTGTTGTCGCATTATTCGCTTATTTCTCCAGGTTCCGAGAAAGCGCGCGGCCCATTTTGCTGCCGGTGATCGCCTACGTGTTGGCCATTACCCTGATTGCGAAGGTATTTGCTCCCAGGGATTCAACCGGAGTCATTACCGCGGAGGCAATCCCTCAGATTACCGCCTATTTTGTGCTATTTAACGGCGTCGTTAACGTGTTTTATGCAAACCTCGCGAAGTTCCCTTGGTGGGCTAAATGCGTTCCATGGGGGCTGATCCTGCTCTCGGCGCTCTTTCATGTTTATTCCGAAAACAGCATGCTCCGACAAGTATCCCCGGCGTTTCACTGGGGAGGACAAGCGGTGACATGCATCATGTTCGCCATTTTCGCCAGTCAGTTGGCCGCCGAGGGTGAAAACAGGTGAAAGTTGACGATGTCATGAATGTCACGAACGAAATCAACAGCTAACGTGGACGGTTGGCTTTCACGCCGACGGAAGCCAACACGAATGCTCTTTTGACGACTGCCTGCGAACTTCCCCTGTTCTTCGCCTGACCGCTTGTCTGGCTCGGTCGAAATGAACTGCGGTTCGACTTCTTTCTACGTCATGAGCCGATGAAAACAGACCGGCTAATTGCGGGTTCCAGATCTCGCATGCGTCTTTTGAAGTTTCGCAATTTTGATCCAGCTGGACACTAGCCCGCTGCGCCAGCAAGGGAATGCGGTTCGCTACTTCCATCCGCGCTGGTATCACCTAACGGATTTCCGCGCAGGCGCAGCGGGCTAGTGTTACGGTGTTCGATTTGATTCCTACCATTTTTCATCCGTGACTTTGCCGCGTTCAAATCTTATCTTCGCCCGAATTGCGCAGCTTCAAGACATGCGCCTAGCGCAGGGACCCGATAGGTCCGTCTAGTACATTGATCCGAAGTCGCCGTTACCAGCGCTGAGCGACGAGGTTCATCCTGTATCCCGAAGGGAGCCAGCCATGTGGTTCTACGGTCGACGATCGCAAGTGGAGCAGGCATAGGGGCCTGCGATTCAGGAGAAGAAATCACCCAGACCCAGCTTGCTGACGCGGCGCACGGTGATCCGTTCGAGCGTTGGGGGTCGCATCCCACACGCCGACGATCAGGAAGCCCTGACGCGAGAGCGTTTAACGCGAAGACGCTTACTTTTTAGTTGTAGGAAAACGAGTCATGAAATCCCTCAGACAGCCCTATCATCCGCCAAATGCAAATCGGTCAATTTTCGCAATGGAGGGCCAATAGATGAATGTTCGTGAACCATTGAAGGAGGGTGAGCATGGAGAGAGTTCGGGCGCCGGCGTCCACAATCCCTTCTCATCACCCCAGGAAAAGAGGCATTTAAACAGGGTTAAGCGATCGCTTGCACTTCAGATCTGGCGGCGCACTCTGCGGAGCTTGATTGTGACGGCGTTCATTTCGACGTTGTCGCATGGGGCGGGGCTCTATGTCGTCCGCAATCTCGAGGAAATTTGGTTCTACCTGTTAGCGTGTTCGCTGTGCGCATCGCTTAGCGTTTTCCTCGTCTGCATTTTTCGCGTCTTAATTGGCGCTCAGCAAGCGGCGTTAATGGATTCCTGGGGCGGAGCGTCGCAGGGAACTAGCGAAGTAGTTCAGCCGCGAGTCGACCGGTTGGATCTTCCTACCCAAAAAGAAGCCGAAACGCTTTCGGTAGATATCCCGAAAGACCAAGTTTTAAACGCCGTGCGTCAGCCGCGAATCTGAGCCTGAGCGCCAAGTCGCGCCGTCCGCAGGACGACGGACGAAACAGATGCCAGACGGCGTCACCCCTTATCGACGGATTGATCCAAAGCGATGAACGCGAGTTTGTCGTCCTTCCCACCCAACACCGGGACTGCCGCATGTTTTCAGCGAACAAGGAAATTACGTTGCGAAGAAGCATCCATGTGGACGGCGCACGCTTGAAGTCGATTCGTCTGCAGTTGGGATTAACGCAAGAGACCGTCGCGACGGCGACAGGCTACACGGACAGGTTAGTTCGCAAACTCGAAAACGGCGGTCCCGTTAATTGTCAAACCCTCAACGACTTCATTACTTACTATAAAATGATACTCTCCCGCGTGGGGACGCCGGCTTTAGAGCGTGACATTTGCTTTCAGACGTTGAGCGTGCAACCAGACTCCGATCGAGAAGCGATCGTGAGGAAATGGTTTGAACAGGCGTACAACCAGAGAAGCCTCGATTGCGTCAACGAAGTGTTTCATCCTGATGTTCTTCTGATCGCCGAAGGCCAGATGTTGCAGGGGAGTGAGGAAATTACAAAGCGGGTCGCCGCCGTCTTAGCGGGATTTGATCCGCTCCACCTTGAAGTCGAAAGCGTGTTCTCTCAGGAGAATATCGTGATCACGTACTGGCGCGCGACGAAAACGCATGCAGGCCCATTCCTTGGTATCCAACCGACTGGACGCACCGTCAGCATCCGCGGAAACTCCATGGCGAAGTTCCAAGGGGACAAAATTATCGAGGTCCGCGACCACTGGGATGTCCAAGACTTGCTCGCCAAGCTGACGTAAGCCGGGGCCGATCTTGCGTGGGGATGGATCATGCGCCGGCGGAACATTGGTGGTTGAGAGCGACGGCGCCTGCTAGGGAACGCTGCCGCCTACTTCGTCTTCCCCGCAGCAACCACAAAGCGGAGCTTGTAGTCGTCACTGGTTCCCAGCTTCTTGTCAGGGCCTAGCAGCGTCATGTCGACTTTGTAGCCGTTGATCGTCCAGCTGGCGGCGACCGGGCCTTTGGACCAGCGGCCTTGCACTCTTTTGGACTCGGCGATGTGGGCGGGGAGGCCGAGGATGGATTTGCGAATCGTGTCGGTCAAGCCATTTTCCATCGCGGCGGTTTGGCGCTTGAACAATTCGGGCCAAGCGGCGGGATAGCGAGCCGTTAGGTTGGGGAAGGCCGGCAAGGAGCGTTCGGTCGGCGCTGTTTTGGAGACGGTTGGTTGGACCGCATTGAAGTCAAAGTCGGGCGCTTGGAGAGAAGCTTCTAGCGCCTTCAAGCGGGCCTGCTCTTGTCGAAATGGGATGATGACGTTGTAGGCCAGCGCTAGTGCGCCCGCCGCACCCAGCAATCCCATCACGACGACCATCGCCACGGTCGACGCGTTGCTCCCTTTGTTTTTTGCATTGCGGAGCGTTGCCCTGCGCCGCGGACGCGAAGCGGGCGCCGTTTGCGCCAGCGGAACCGACTGCGCCAACGGTGGATAGTGAGGGGGAGATGTCGGCGCGTTTGCGGCGTACGAATAAGGGGGCGGCGGAGGCGCGTAGCCGCCGGGGGGCGGTTGATAATTAGGGGGATAGCTTGGCGGTCCGTACTGAGGCGGAGCGTATGACGGCGGATAATAGCCGGGCTGCGGCGGAGCGAGCGGTGCTGGACCGGGCATGTAATGCGGGGGCGCCGGATAGCCGTTGCCCGGCATGGGATACGCCGGGGGACCGATCGGCGGATAAGGGGTCGAGGGCATGGGGAACGGAGTTGCAGCCTGGTTTGCCGAGGGCGATTCTAGCGCAGGAGGAGTAGGCGGAGAGGGAGCCGCCGGCGTTTGCGACGTATCCAAAAACTGATACGTTCCGGTGTCGCCGTTCACATCGAGATCGGCGGAATCCTCGTCGTCGTTCCAGGCCCATTTCGCGGCGATTTGCGTGGGAGGATGAACCTCGACATCAGCGGTCAGTTGACTAGGGACGCGGATTTTCTCTCGGCAGCGGCGACATAGGACGCGCTGCCCGGCGAGTTTCGGATCCCAGCGACAAGGACGCTGGCATTTTGGACACGAAAAATACTGCTTTGTAGTCACCTCATGCCCCTCTATAAGACTTCCCGAGTCTAGACCCAGTGTAGGGGGAATTCAATGCGAAATGAGGAAAACTTCGCTAGGCGCAATCGTGGATTACTACGCGAAAATAAGCAGGAGGTTATCGCCTTAAATCGAGATGCCCGGAGGATTTGCATCGATAATGGTTGATGCGTTTCGCCGTTTCAGCAGCCGTTTGACGGCGGCGGCGACTCCGAGGGTCACCTCGGTCATGCGGTCATAGTCGAGCGTATCCGGCGTGTCGGTCGGCTGGTGGTAGTGCGGATTTCGCAAAAAGCTGGTGTCGGTCAGCATCAATGCTGGGTAGTTTTGATCCCAGAACGAGCTATTGTCGCTGCGGCGGATTTCGTGGACGCGCTCGGGCAGGTTGAGCGACCAGAGCGGGAGTTGCGAGCCTTGTTTGAAACCGCGACGGAAGATCCAGTTCAAGCTCCACGAGCGAAGGTTGCCGACCGCCGCGAGGAAGTTGCCGGTGGTGGGAAAGAGGGGATGAAAGATTTTGGGGATCGTCTCGGGGATCTGCTGCGAGTGGGGATCGTCCCGAAAGTAGCCGACCATCTCGAGACAAAGCATGCCGACGATCTGCTCGTCTTGCTTTCGCGCTTCCCGCGCATGATGCTGGCTGCCCATCGCGCCCAGGTTGAAATAAGGCGCCTCTTCACAAGCGAACGCGACGCAGCGCAACGTTCGTTGGCCGACGTGCCCTTGCAACAGCCGCGCGACTTCTAGCATGACCGCGACGGCCGATGCGTTGTCATCGGCGCCGGGAGTGGAAGGAGTCGAGTCGTAGTGAGCGCCGAGGAGGATGATTTGCTCGGGGCGTTTCGAGCCGCGGGTTTCGACGATCAGGTTGGTCGCTTGACCTTCGAGCGCGTCGTACGACTGCTGTCGCACTTCGTATCCGCTGGCCGTCCATTGTTGCGTGATATAGCCGATCGTCGCTTCGATCGCCGCCGGGTGATGCAGCGTGCGAACGCCGATCAGCCCGGCGAGACAATCGACGTGCTTTACCAGATGTTCGCGAATCTCCGTAGAATCGATCGTCATGTAGTTTCCTGTTGCGGCGCGAGAAAATCAGTCGCAGGCAAAACATTATCCGTCTAGTGAACAACCGCGGCGACTACTTTCCCATTTTTTTGTCTCGTTGACTCCGGATTGACGCGTCATAGAAACAAGGTGGTCGGCCGCCGAGTAAGTTGCTTATCTGAACCCTCTTTCTGAGAGAATGCGATGCTCCGATACCAAAATGCGCTGCTGTTGGCCACATGTCTGCTGCCGTTGTTCGCTGCGCGAGCGTCTGTCGCCGCAGCTCCGAGCGCCGAAAAGATCTTAACCGGGGGACAACTTTCGACCGAGAAAGCGGCGCTCAAAAAATATATCGAAAAAAATCAGGTCGATGATCGCGAGCGCTTTGGCTGGGGAGTCGTGCAGTTTGTGAGTGCGGTCGAGAACATGTCGCAGTCCTTTTATGACTGCGGCGTACGCGATCATCGCGAGCAACTTCCCTTTTTGCGAATTGTCAGCGCTGAGAATCCCGATCCCCAAGCGACCAGTTATCAGGATGTTCGCAACATCTTGCAGCGTTTTATCGACGATTTGAAACAGGCCGAGCAGACGTTGGCGAAGGTGAGCGATCCTGCAGTGAAACTGCCGCTCCCGTTGTTTCAAATTCAGTTGGACTTGAACGGCGACGGCGAAACGACAGAGCAGGAAACGTTGGGCGCAGTCGCGGCTCAGTTGCGGTTGGCGCAAACTCCCGCCGCGAAAGAGGCGAAGTCCGAACCGATCGTCGTCGCGTTCGACTACGCCGATTGTCTTTGGTTGCGTGGCTATTGCCATCTGTTATGCGGGATCGCCGAAACCTATCTGGCGTACGACATGGAAGAAATGCACCGGCGGGTCGGCTATCTCTTTTTTGAAAAGATCGATTCGCCGCACGCTTATCTCGCCGATGCGAAACACCTGTTTGGGCTCGGCGGCGATGTCGACGTTGTGGATGTGATCGCCTTCATCCATCTGATCAATTTTCGGGTGAAGGACGCGGACCGCATGCAGGCGGCCCACGCCCACTTCTTGCAGGTGATCGCGCTGAGTCGCCGCACGTGGGATGCGATCCAAACGGAAGAAGATAATGATCGGGAATGGATCCCAGGGACGAAACAGGATTCGGCCGTTTCGACCATGAAGATGACGCCGAAGATGCTGAAAGGTTGGCGGCGATTTCTGGACGAGTTCGAAGCGATCCTGCAGGGAGAAAAGCTCGTCTCTCATCCGCGGATCACGGATGGCCGCGCGATCAACGTCAAAAAGGTCTTCTTCGAGCCGCGCGAGTTTGATCTGGTGATGTGGATTCACGGCAGCAACGCGACGCCGTTTTTGGAGAAGGGCCCGACGACCGAAGCGAGGTTCTGGAACCGCTTGAACGAAACCTATGGCGGCGAGTTCTATAACTTCGCCATCTGGTTTAACTAGGGCGCTTGCCGTTTCGGATAAACGCCGACGCGTTTCGCCCAGGCGTTCCACTGCTGCGAAAGTTCGCGCACCTTCTCGGGATGTTCGACCGCCAGATTCTGCGTCTCGGTCCGATCGTCGGCGATGTTGTACAGCTCCCACTTGGCCGGTTGCACGCCGCGCGGCGCAGCGACGCCGCGGCCGACCAATTTCCAATCACCGGCGCGGATCGACGCATTGTTTTCATGCTCGATACAGATCGGCTGCTGCCGATCGAGCGGCTCTCCCTGCATGGTCGGGCGGAGCGAAACGCCGTCGAGCGGCGGGATCGCGTTTTCTGCGTACTTCGCCGGATAGGTCGCTCCGGCGACATCCAGGATGGTGGGCATCACATCGATTAACTGGGCAGGCTCGGCGCACCAAGCGTCGCGAGCGGCGATCTTGCCGGGCCAACGCATAAAAAAGGGAGTCGCCGTTCCCCCTTCGTGGTTGAAGTGTTTGTAGAGTCGAAACGGCGTATTACTGGCGTTGGCCCAAGCTTCGCCGTAGCCGTGGAAGTATTGCCGATTCCGCTGTTCGGGATCGAGGAAGTGGGCGCCTCCTAGCACGCCTCCTTCTTGGCAACCGCCGTTGTCAGAGAGGAAGAGGATTAGCGTGTCGTCTTCGATCCCCGATTCTTTGAGGTGCTTCATCAGTCGTCCGATGTTTTGATCAACGCGATCGATCATTGCGGCGTAAACCGCCATCTTCAGATCCATTTCATCTTGTTGGGCGGCGTCCAACTCGTCCCACGCCGGAATCTTGGGCGTGCGCGGCGAAAGCTGGCGATCGGCGGCGATCAGTCCCAGATTTTTCTGCCGCTCCAAACGCTGCTCGCGCAGCTTGTCCCAGCCTATTTTGTACTTGCCGCGATACTTGGCGATGTCTTCCTCAAACGCTTGCAGCGGCCAGTGCGGCGCGGTGTACGCCAGATAAAGGAACATGGGACGCTGTTGCCCGGCCTGCTCTTCTTTCAAGAAGCGAATCGCGTAGTCGGTGAATGCGTCGGTCGTATAAAACGGTTGGTCGGTCGTGCTTTCCGGTTCGGCGATCTGTTGGTTGCCGAGCGTCATCTTCCGATCGCCGTCAGGAAAAAAGTAGAGAGTCGCCCCGGAAAGGCAGCCGAAGTATTTCTCGAACCCGCGCTGCAGCGGCCAGCGACTTTTGTCATTTTCGCCCAAGTGCCATTTGCCGGACATCAGCGTTGCGTAGCCCTGCTGTTGCAGCGCTTCGGCGATCGTGACGCAATTGCGGTTGAGATAACCTTGATAGGTGGGCGGTTTGCCGGAGCCGTAGTTCGCCTCGCCTGGCGATTCGGTCATGTGGCCGATGCCGGTCTGATGCGGATAGAGCCCGGTCATCAAGGTCGCCCGAGTCGGGCAACAACGACCGTTGTTATAAAACTGCGAGAACCGCACGCCGCTATGGGCCAGCGCGTCGATGTTGGGGGTCGCGATCTCGCCGCCGTGATAGCCGAGATCCGAAAATCCCATGTCGTCTACCATGATCAAGATGATATTGGGACGATCGCTGGGGTCGGCGCCAAACAACGGGGCGAAGCTGGCCGCCCACGTCGCCAGCATGAGCAGCGCTATTTTGCGTCGCATCGGACGTGGGAACGTTGGTCGGTCGCTGGACCTTCCCGAAGTTCGCGTGGAAGGGGCCAGGGATTGGATCATGTGGAATTCCCATTTCTAGATAGCGGTAAGAAACCGAATGCGGTTTCTCGGCTTAGTTTGTTCTCTCCGTTAACCTCCGTCAATTCCTGGCGCACCGATTCATTTCGACGTTGAATCGTCGCTGATGTCACAAGCCGTCGATCATTTCTGGACGTCAACATTTCGACGCTTCTTAAGCCGGCCATATTTATTTTCGCCGATCAACCAAACTTGAGTGTCTCCCCGGTCCTGAATTGCTTCTGCCGGAATAACCACTTTGCCATTTTTTCGATCTTCTGCCGTCACGAACACATAGTGTCTGCCGGACATGTTTTGGTTGCTCCAAAAATGGATGGCGGCGATCTCTAAGTTGGTGGAGGAAAAATGAAGTTCGAAAGGCTTGCCAACGAGAATCTCTTCGTCAGGCAATTTAAAATCGAGATCGCACACCGAAAACTCGCAAGCTTGACTTTGCGAGCCATCTTTCAGTTCGCAGTAGGCGGTGTAGTCGCCGCAGGTAGAGAAGGTGCGTTCTAGGACGCCTAGGCCGGGATCCTCGATCTTCTCAATCACCCTATTGTCGCGCTGGATGACGAGCGAGGTTACTCCCTTGGCGTCTCTGTCCATGATGTTGAACTTGACGACTTGGTCCTTCTCGTAGGGAACCCAATCGCCGAGATCCAACAGCAACACGCGATTGATCTGCGGAGACGCCGAGTCTGCTTCGAAATTGGGGAAGCGAAAAGACGCGGCGCTGTTCTCGCCGTGCCAAGCGTCCAAGTCAGTGATGCGGTACAGCTTGTTGTTTCGGGAAGCGAGATGCGTATTGAATTTCTCGGCGCTTCGATTGGTGTTTTTCGTGGTCTGCGGCCAGCTTTCCTCGACGCGAACATGCGTGACTTGGTCAGAACTGTTCGTGGTGACTTCGGTAATGATCGCGATGTGAGACCCGCCGCCGACCGACTTCGGCGGAGTGTAGATGAAGTCTCCCACTTGCGTCGCCGCCGCCGATTGTGGTTCGACCAGGGTGACGCCGCTGCGCGACTCCGGCCCGTTCAGACGGCTGACATAGGGAAATCCGCATTGCAATGCGTAGCTCGTATAGGTCGAGCAGACCTTGCCATAGTAGCACTCCGCATTGCTTACCTTCCCTTTTAGGTTCGCCGTGTAGAGCACGCTTTGCGGATTCTGAACGGCCGCCAAGAAGGTCTTGAGATAGATATCAAAACCGATGTCCCGTCCGACCGACTTCACGCTGGAATACGGAACTCCGGTGTACTGCTTGCCTGGTTGAAAGTAACCGCCTCGGGTCGGCATGCCTGCTGCAACCGGCGTCCACTCTACTCGCGACATGATCCGAGCGTTGTGGACTGCCTGTTGGCGCCAGGAGGTTGAATCTTCGCGCTTTGCGTTTTCCGGATTCGTCTCTCCCCAAGCAGGCAAGCACAAAATGCCTGTCAGCAGCGCAGCTAGGAACGGGGGGAAGAATCGGCAGCTCTGGGCTGGCGTAAATATGCGTCGGATCATCGGCGACTCCTGATCGTGAAAGCTTCGGTGTCAACGAGAACAATGACCTGTTGGGCGCTCGGCGCTACATGCGATAAGTGCAGGCGATCTGTTCGAGAAATGCGACCGATTTGGCATGGGTCTGAATCGATTCGTTGGGATCGCGTTCCCATTCGATGCTGAAATAGGGCCGCTGAATGTCGAGTCGCTCGATCTCCGCCAGAATCCAGGCGATCCGTCCTGCTCCCTGGCCCCAAACAACGTCTTTCGCACGGGGGACGCCGAATTGATCCAAGTCCTTCAGATGAAACGTCTTTACCCGCGGCACAATCTTCTGAAGCATTTCGACCGGGTCGAGTCCAGAGCGGCGCCAATGTCCCGTGTCGCAGCAAAATCCCATTCGTTCGGAACGGCTTTGCATTGCGGCGAATTCAAACATCGCCTTCGCCGAGTCTGGGTTCTCCAATTTGCTGTAGATGCCGATGATTTTGACGCCCAGGTCCGCAGCTTTCTTCTTCCAATCCTTCTGCAACGTTGCCGAAAGACCGGCCGTCGGTTGCGCATCTGGATGGTCGGGACTCAGTTTTTGCCACGCGAACAACTCCAGGTAGGGAAGTCCCGTCGCTGCGGTCTTCTCTAAGGCTTCGTACACGCTGACGCTCCGAAATGAATAAGATGCATACCCGACGCGCCAGCCGAGTGCCGCTGCACTTTGCTGGAAAAATCTGCGTCTAGTCACGGATTGCATGCGGTTTCATCTCCGGTTTGGATTTGCGGAATCGTTAGGTACGGTTTCTCGCTTCCAGCGGTTGAAAATCGGCTTCTTGGAAATCCTCGACATGTGTGAGCCAATAGTTCTTCACGAACGCTTCGTGCAGCGGGTGGGAACTATAGTGATCGTATTCCGCTTGACTCGCAAACTTCATCGTGATTCCGAATGCGTGCGCGCATTTCGGGCTGACCTGACGGCGGATGGCGAACTCTCGCACCCCTTGGATGTTCGCCAGTTCGCTGGCGACCTGCAAAAAATCGTTGGCGACCTCCGGCTTCAAATTCGGTTTCAGACGAAACGTGACGGTATGTTCAATCACGGGATTTCCCTTGGCATGTTCTTAGGCGGAGTGTTGAAATAGATTCCTTGTCGCAGCGATTCTGGGCAAAACGACCAGGCCTGTTGCGACAAGCGGGCGAAGGGGCTTTTCGCGCTCCTTTGCGGCGATATTAGGATCTCGCTACGAAACGTGAACGACGGTATGTCAACAGTGTACCAACACTGATAGGGGCCGCAAGAAAAATCGGGCGGGCGACGCAGCCTTTTGCCGCGGCGGGATTCAAAGTAGCTCGCATCTTGTTTAGTATGGCAAACTGCCGCATCCGCCCTCCTGCCCTTTCTGGTGAGAGAAAGTCTATCTCTCCATTCCTGCCGATCCCTGAGAAAAAGCGAGTCGCATGAGCATTTCTATTTCCCGTCGCCGAGCACTGCAACTCATCGGAACCGCCGCATCGCTTTCCTGTGCCGGTCGATCTATCGCTGCGCCAGCGAAAGAGAAGCTGCCGCCGGTTCGGGCCATTACAAAAGGGCCGCTGCATCATTGGTTTGGCTATTACGACAAGCAAGAGTTTGATCCGACAAATCGGTATGTCTTATCAAACGAAGTTGCGTTTGAGCACCGTACTCCCACTGCGGACGATGTGATTCGTGTCGGCATGATTGATACGCAACAGAATGACAAGTGGACTCGTCTAGGCGATAGCCGCGCTTGGGGCTGGCAGCAAGGTTGCATGCTGCAGTGGCGCCCGAATTCCGCTTCGGAAGTTGTCTGGAATGATCGCGAAGGGGACCAACACGTCTGTCGGATTTTGGATATCCACACGCGCGAACTGCGAACCTTGCCGCGGCCGATTTACGCGCTTAGCGGCGACGGCAAATGGGCGATCACAGCCGATTTTTCGCGGATCCAACGGATGCGGCCAGGCTATGGGTACGTTGGCTTGCAGGACCCCTGTGCTCAGCAGCGTGCGCCGGAAGACTCCGGCATCTGGAAAATGAATATGGACACGGGAGAATCCCAGCTCATTTTCTCTTTGGCCGATGCGGCGAGTATCGATTACCAGGGCAAATCGCTCCGCGACAAGTGGAACTATTTCAATCACTTGCTCGTCAGTCCCGATAGCTCGCGTCTGATCGTCTTGCATCGCTGGCGAGACAGCACCGGAGACGGTCCTGATGCAGAGCCCACAGGGCGTTTCACAACACGGATGTTTACCGTGGGGATGGATGGTAGCGAGCGGTACATTCTGGACCCCTCCGGCAACACGTCCCATTTCGTGTGGCGTGACAACAACCACATTTGCGCCTGGACGCAACCGGAAGACAAGCCGGCTGCATTCTATCTCTTTCGGGACCAAACCCCAGAACTGCAAGTGGTTGGCGAAGGCGTGATGACCGTGAACGGGCACAACACTTACCTGCCCAATACCGACAACGAATGGATACTCAATGACACCTACCCGAGCAAAAAAACGCGCGAGCAGAATCCGTACTTGTACCACGTGCCGTCGGGCCGTCGCGTATGGCTCGGCCATTTCCACTCGCCGCCGCAGTACACAGGCGAATGGCGCTGCGACACGCATCCGCGCAGTAGCAACGATGGTCGGTCCGTTGTCATCGACTCTCCCCACACCGGCAGCCGTCAACTGCATCTAATCGATGTGAGTGAGATCGTGGGCTAACGGCGACGCCCGATCGGCGTGCTGGCCAGAAGTTCGCAGTTCATCTTTTGGCGGCTGCGAGCTTGGTTAGGTAAGGATTTCTTGGACGACTCGACCGGCGACATCGGTTAAACGGAAATCACGCCCCTGCACGCGATGGGTCAGGCGCGTGTGATCGAGTCCAAAGAGATGCAGCACGGTTGCGTGCAGGTCATGTACGTGAACAGGGTTCTGCTGAACGCTCCAGCCGATTTCATCCGATTCGCCAAAGACGCAGCCCGGCTTGATTCCGCCGCCGGCCATGAGAATGGTGAAAGCGCCAGGATGGTGGTCGCGTCCCGTCACTTTTTTGTAGCCGGGACGATTTTCGCCCAACGGAGTTCGGCCAAACTCAGACCCAATGATCACCAACGTATCCTCGAGCAAGCCGCGCTGTTTGAGATCTTTAATCAGCGCCGCAATCGGTTGATCGGCCATCTCGCAGTTGTGGGCCAATTCGGGATCCAGTCGTGAGTGATGATCCCACGAAGAATGAATGACGTTGACGGTGCGGACTCCGCGTTCGATCATCCGCCGCGCGAGCAGGCAGTTGTAGGCGAAGGCGCGAAACAATCCTTTGCCGCCGCGATTGCTGTTGATTTTCGGTTCTTTCCGATCAAAGCCATACATGTCGAGCGTCGCTTGCGTTTCTCCCGACAAGTCGGTCAGCTCAGGCGTGGATGACTGCAGTCGAAACGCAAGTTCGTACGCTTTGATCCGACTAGCGAGTTCGGAGTCGCCGGTATCCGCGGTTCGTAGTCGATTGAGATCGTTGATAAAGTCGACCGACGACTTCTGCAAATGCGGCGTTATTCCGGCTGGATTCCGAATGTTGTTGACGGTCTCGCCTTCGTTTCCAAATAAAACGCCGGAGTAGGAGGAGGGGAGAAATCCGCTTGACCAGCTGGCCGAACCGCCGGGGATGCCGCGGCCGGTGGTGACCAGCGAAACATAAGCCGGGAGATCCCGCGATTCGCTCCCCAGTCCATAACAGAGCCATGAACCCATGCTGGGTCGCCCAGCGATGGCCGATCCGCAATTCATCAGCAGTTGAGCCGGCACATGATTGAACTGATCCGAATGGACCGAGCGAATCATGCATAAGTCATCCGCGCAGGTCGCCAGATGCGGCAGCAAATCGGAAAAATCCATGCCGCACTCGCCATGCTTCGCGAACTTTCGCGGTGTGCCCATGATCCGTGCGGTTTCTTTTTGGAGAAACGCAAATTGCATATTCTTGAGTAACGACTCGGGCAACGCTTGGCCATCGAGCCGGTTCAATGTGGGCTTGGGATCGTAGAGGTCCATCTGACTGGGACCTCCCTCGAGATAAATATAGATGCAATGTTTGGCGCGCGCTGCGAAGTGCGGCTGTTTCGCAGCGAGCGGATCCGCATCGAACTGCGGCGCCGGATCCTGGGCGATCCCTTCGGCTTTCAACAGGTCGGCCATCGTCACGGCGCCGACTCCCCACAGCGATTGGAAGAGAAAGTTGCGCCGGGAAAGCTGACAAGCGGATTGAAGTCGACTGAGGTCCATGGGTTCCGATCGGGGCTGAGGAGAGTTTATTCACGCGTGATGAATTCATCCAGGTTCATCAAGCTGCGTACGAAGAGTACGCGGGCGGCTTGCTGCTGCAGACTCAGTTCCGGGACCGGCTTGAGCACGATGGCTTGAAGATCCGCCGTCTTGGATTTCTCCAGCGAATGCAACAGATCGGCGTGAAACGCTTGGGCCAATCTCATTTCTTCCTGGGAAGGAGCACGCGACAGCGTGCGATGAAAGGCGAGCTCGATCCAAGCGTCTCCCTCGACGAGTTCTGGCTGAGAAACCAGGTTTCCTAATTGCTGAGCACACTCGAAAAAGACGGGATCGTTGAGCAGCGCTAAGGATTGCAACGGAGAGTTCGAGAACTCTCGGGAGGGACAGGACGAAGTGGAGTCGGGACTGTCAAACGTCGTCAACATCGGAAAGGGAGTGGCGCGGCGAAAGAGAATGTAAAGTCCGCGGCGGTATTTCTCGTCACCTTTGCTGACATCCCAACCCTGATTGCGACTGATCGATGTTAGTCGTTTGTTCATCGGCGGTCGAATGCTGGGGCCGCCGATCTCTGGATTGAGCTGTCCAGCCGACGAGAGGGCGAGATCACGAATGATTTCCCCTTCGAGTCGACAGCGAAATTGCCTGCCGAGCAACAGATTTTCCGGATCGCGTTGTTGAAGTTCAGCCGTCATGCGCGAGCTTTGTCGATAAGTCGCGGAGAGGGCGATTGTCTTGATCAACGCTTTACGGCTCCAGCCGTTCTTCACCAACTCACTTGCCAACCAGTCCAGCAGTTCTGGATGGGTGGGAGGATCGCCGGCGACGCCCAAGTTTTCTTCGGTGCGGAACAAGCCTTCTTGAAATAGGTGTTGCCAGAGATGATTCGCGGCCGTTCGCGAAGTCAGCGGATGATTGGGTTGGACCAGCCAACGGGCCAAGTCGAGTCGATCAGCGACTTCCTGACGCTTTTCTAGCGGGGGCAAAAACTGCGGCGTCGCCGGATAGACCTGCTGAGTCGGTTGCCTGAAATCTCCGCGGTAGTGGATGTGCGTTTTGCGTTGCTTGCGCGATTCTTGCATCCCCTGAGCGACGATCTCTACCGGTTCCGGTCGTTGATGGCTCAGTGATTCGTATTCGGTTAACAGTTTGTTGGTATCGGTTTGCAAATCGGCCAACCAATGTTCGAGCGCTTCTTTTTCACTCTCCGTCCGACGACTGGTCGGCTTGTCGAGGGTGACCAGAAATTGGTCGAGCAAAGCGCTTTGGGCGGGACCGAGCAGCTCTTCCTGGCGACGGATGCGGTTGACGAGTTTTTGCAGCTGCTGTTCCCGTTTTTCAATCTCCTTCGGCGATTCCGACTTTCCGTCGCGATAACCGAGCACCAGCTTCTTGGACTCCAAGTTATTGAAGAACGCGTAGAGCTGATAGAACTCTTGATGCGTGATCGGATCAAACTTGTGCGTATGACATTCTGCACAGCCAACCGTTAGGCCCAGCCAGATGGCGCCAACCGTGCTGAGTCGATCGACGGTCTGAATTACGCGATCCGCTTCTTTGTCGACGCCTGCTTCCGTATTCTTCATCGCGTTGCTGTGGAAACCGGTCGCGATTTGCTGCGACATCGTCGCATCCTCGAGCAAGTCCCCGGCGATTTGCTCGATCGTGAATTCGTCGTACGGCATGTCATTGTTGATGGCCGCGATCACCCAATCGCGATAGCGCCAAGCGTCGGGTCGCAGTTCGTCTCCCAAATAACCGTTGCTGTCTGCGTATCGCGCCAGGTCCAACCAATGACGACCCCAGCGCTCGCCAAAGTGCTCGGATGCCAGCAACTCGTCCACAATGCGTTCGTAGGCCTGATCACTGGGGTCTGAGACAAAGCGCTGAACGTCTGCGAAGGAAGGAGGAAGGCCTACCAAATCGAGATGCAGTCGCCGGATCAACGTTTGCGGCGAAGCCGGCGGACTAGGCGACATGCCGGCGGACTGCAGGCGGGCGAGGACGAAATGATCGATCTCGTTACGCGACCAAGCGTCGCCGCTAACCCGCGGAGGCGTCGCGCGCTGAACGGGTTGGAACGACCAATGTTCGGCATAGGGCGCGCCATCCTCGACCCAGCGCTTCAAGATTTCCTTCTCTTGGGCGGTCAAAGATTTTCCGGTCTCCGGCGGCGGCATCTGCGAAAACTCGTCGCTGGTGAAGAGCCGCTGGATCAGTTCACTCTCGTCGGCAGACCCGGGGACGATCGCGGCGACGCCGCTATCGAGTTCACGAATTGCATCCTGGCGAACATCGAGACGAAGGCCGGCTTCACGAACTTCTGTATCGGGACCATGACACGCAAAACAATGCGCCGAGAGAATCGGCAGAACCTCCTGAGCAAAATCAGGCGGTTCCGCCGCGGCCGCGCAAACCGGCAGCGACAGAATCAGCAGCAAAGCAATTCGAAATACCATGGGCATTGTTATTTCAGCATTACTTGGGGTAGGGCACGGATCAGAGTGGCCTTCGCCGTCGCAAAGGCAAATTAGGCAGGTTACTCACTAGTCGTTCCTGCCCAGCGATTGTTCATGGCGCAATCTTCCAAGAACTTTATCACGACCCATTCGAATGGGCCGGTAGTCGCCATTCTAAGGCAGGGAAAGATTTGTCGGATAGAACATCAGCCAATTCCGTTGTGTAAATCTAAACCCGACTAATTTTGCAAAAAAAGAACGAGTTCTTGTTTTCTTCCATGAACTCGCAAATTTATCGACGACCAATGAACAGATAGGGTGTTGATTCAATCTCACCCACCGGCGTTGATCTAACGCTCTTTTCATTCACCTATTCGGTTCTTTTCTCGAGGAATACGCATGTCTCGCAGCAAATCTAGGGGCCAATCCGGATTTACTCTGGTCGAACTGCTCGTTGTCATCGCAATTATCGGCGTCCTGATCGCACTGCTCCTACCGGCGGTCCAGCAAGCGCGCGAAGCCGCTAGACGCATGTCTTGTCAAAACAATCTCAAGCAGATCGGACTGGGATTGCACAACTACCATGACACCTACAAATCGTTCCCAATTGGTTCGCGACATTCCTCTGGGAGCTTGGCGGACCCCGGCTTTGGCGTATCTTGGTGGTTAGGAATGCTCCCCTTCATCGAGCAAGGTAATCTCTCCGATCAATTGACAGTTGTCGGTAACCATCCCGGCAGCCTATCGAGCGGCGGCGGCGGTGCTTATGACGGGCATTCCGTCAACGGACCCATTGTGAACGATAGGGAAATCACCGCGATGATCTGTCCGTCCAGTCCTTTGCAGGCGGTCCGAAGTTCTGGTTACTCGTACACGATCACTTGTCCCCAGTACACGGGCATCTCCGGCGCGGCCAATGACATGCTCGGATTCTCGGCGAATTCTGCAACCCGCGAATGGGTCGGATACCAAAGCGGCGTCGCATCGATCGGCGGGATGCTGACTCCTCTCAAAGCAGTGAAAATGCGCGACGCGACGGATGGGTTGTCCAATACGATCATCGTAGGAGAGCAATCTGATTTTGTGGCGGACACAAGCGGCAATAAAACGGCCACGATTAACAACCATCAGGGATTCATGTGCGGTATTAATAAGACCGCCTTTGGATTCAGCGAAAGAACTTTCAACACCACAACGATCATGTATCCGATCAACGGTTCCACGCTTGCGCTAACCGGCGTCAAAAACAATGACGGCCTGAACAACGGAATTTTCTCGGCCCATCCCGGAGGAGCTCAAGTTGCAGTCAGCGATGGCTCCGTTCGCTTTCTCAGCGAAAACCTCAATCTCACGACGCTCAAGTTGCTCGCTACTCGTGATGATGGGGAAGTGTTAGGCAGTTTTTAATGCTCACAAACTTAGTGCTGTTTCAAGGGGGGCGAATGATCGCCCCCCTTGCTGACACGCTTTCCACGTATCATTCGCTCGATGATACTCTGCGATTCCCCACCCCTTTTCCGCCTTTGATAACTCAAAATTGACTGGTGCTTTTATGCTATTTGGCGCTGCTCACCCGCGCAGACGACACGATCGTTTTGTGATGTGTCTGCTCCTGTTTCTGGCCAGTGGGTGCGGCGTCAGCATCGCGCCCAATGCCGTAATGACCATGCCAGAGATATCAGAGGACCCGACGCCGGAGGAACTGCCGCG
This sequence comes from Blastopirellula marina DSM 3645, assembly GCF_000153105.1. Classification (GTDB taxonomy): domain Bacteria; phylum Planctomycetota; class Planctomycetia; order Pirellulales; family Pirellulaceae; genus Blastopirellula; species Blastopirellula marina. The sequence continues at coordinate 225,437 of NZ_AANZ01000002.1, read as the reverse complement.
ATCCGCCGACAACTTATATGTGGAAGCCAAATTTGTCAGTTCGTTTGACGGCACGTCGCAACCGTTGCGATATGCGTTGCCCATAACGCAGAAACAGGGCGCTCGACCTGTGCTGATTTTTCTGCACTCTTGGAGCAGCGACTATCGGCTTCACAAACAAGCCTGGCTGGACGAAACGCTGAAGCAGGATTGGATATTTGTCGAACCCAATTTTCGTGGTCCCAACAACGATCCGCTCGCCTGCGGTTCGCCTGCCGCGCGCGCAGACATTTTGGACAGCGTTGATTTTGCGATTGAAAAACTTGACGCTGATCCGCAGCGCATTTATTTGGCCGGCGCTTCCGGGGGCGGTCACATGGCGATGCTCATGGCCTCGCGCCATCCTGAGCGGTTTTCGGCCGTTTCGGCTTGGGTGGGCATTAGTGATCTGCGCCAGTGGTATGAAGATCACTGCGAAAAGGGGCAACCAAAACGATACGCGCAAATGATCGCCAAAAGCTGCGGCGGATCGCCGGGCGACAGCGCTGAAGTGGATGCGGAATATTTAGAAAGATCCCCCATCCACTGGATCACGCAACTCGGCGACTTGCCGCTCGACATCGCCGCCGGAGTACATGACGGGCAGACGGGCGCGGTTCCCTTTCAACACTCGGTGCGCCTGTTCAACAAGCTTGCCGCGAGCCGAAACGCAGAGCTAGTCAGTGAAGACGAAATGCAACAACTTTGGGATCATTCCGAGCTCGACGTTCCTCAGCCGCAGGACACGCTCGTCGATTCCGACTATGGACGAGACATCAAAATGCGACGACACGCGGGCCCCGCGCGCCTGACGATTTTTGAGGGTGGTCATGAAGGACTCGCCCAAGCTGCTTGCGGTTGGTTAGAGCAATTTGAGAGAGCGACGCAGCCATCCTTTGTTGCGGTTCGATCGGCTGCAGAGTGATCTTCATCCGGACAGATGAATGCAATTATTAGGGTCGAGTCTCTTGGGAAAGTTTCTGTTGAGCATGCCCTGGCGCTTTGGCGTTGACGACTGGCGCTCCCGCTCAACAGCCCGGCAACTCGCCAGAGAGACTCTAGATAATTATTCCTTCCTTTGAATACTGGATACGATCCCATGTATGCGAGTCGCTTTGTTTATCTCTTATTGTTAGCGGGCGCAACCGTTTTCGGATTGGGCGGATGCGGTCACAAGTCCAATCTTCCCGGAGAAACCGGCGTTGTTCGCGGTCGCGTCGTCTATGGATCGGGGACGATTCCTGAAGGTTCTTCGATCGTGATGCTGCATGTGAAAACGGGGATTCCGGCGACTGGGCTAACCGACTCGGCGGGAAAGTTCGCCATGGAAATGAGAAATGGTCCCGATATTCTTGTCGGCGACTATGTCGTTAACATCAAACCGCCCGGCGACATCGGAGACGAAGTGTTAATGATCTCACCAGCGACGGTACCGGCCGAATGGAACAAAGTTCCTCAAAAATATTGGAACGTGAAGACGAGCGACGAGACGTTCGTGGTCGATCCAGGCGACAACTTTTACGAATTCACGCTGACGGACAAGTAACGAGCGACGATCCATGTCCTTAGTTCCACAGAGAAAATGAACGGGGACGCTCTGGTTGTTGATCCGTTTTGAAATAGTATTGTTGGTGCAAGCGGCGAATTACAATACGGAAACAAAACACGCTGATTGTTGATCTTCTTGCGTCAGAAGCCCTCGAAAGGGAGATCATGTCAGAGTTGCACTCGTCTTTTGGCGCCAAGGTGTCGGGATTGAACCGAGAAGTCGACGAATTCGAAGATGATCTAGATGCTCGTGATACAGAAATGCGACTGGAGTTTGAGCAACTGCTGCAAGCCAATCGCGACAAAATCATGCTTTACCTGACGGCGCTGGTCAACAACATCGCCGATGCCGAGGATCTTTGCCAACGTATCAGCATCGTGATGTGGAAAAAATTTGTCGACTATGATCACTCGCGCAGTTTTCTTTCCTGGGCCTGCGGAGTCGCTCGACTGGAAGCCTACAATTTTCGCCGAGCAAGAGCGGCGGATCGCCTGGTGGCGCGGACCGATCTGCAGCAGCTCCTCGCGATTTCGCTAGAGAATTTTGACCAAGACGCAGCCGACCAGCGACTAGCGGCGCTGCGAAAGTGTTTGCAATCGCTGCCAGAGTTGGAGCAATCTTTCCTGCGGCAGATTTATTGGGAAGGACGTTCCTTTGACTCGATTGCTGACGAACTCGGTTGTTCGACCAGAACCTTTTATAACCGCATGTACTTGCTCCGTCGCCGACTCTCGAAGTGCGTTTCACGACGTTTGCGAACCGATTCATAGTATTGTCGCCGATTGGCGTTGGCGAAATTTTCTAGAAGAGAGCCCCTTATGAGCCATCCTGATCTCCATCGAATTTTGCCGCTTGTGGAAGCGAGCCTGGCGGGTCGATTGACGCCGCAGCAAAAAGAAGACTTGGAGAATGCGCTCGCGGAATCAGAAGAACTCCGCATCGCCTATCTCCAGGCGATAAGCATGCACTTGGATCTCGACCAATTGAGTCGAACCGATGAGGATGTGCCCACGACGAAAAAAGCCGCAACCGCACTGTCAGCACCAGCGTCGACAAGCGGGAAACGCACGTTCGTCGCAGCGAGTCTGGCGGCCTGTTTGGTAGTTGGTTTGTTCGGAGTTTACTTTCTCGCCAGCAACGCCAAAAAATCGCCCGACTCGGCTCCGCTCGTGCAAAACGAGGACGCGTCCCCGGTGATCGTTGAGGTCGCCAGCGCCGTCATCTTTGGCGAAGGGGGAGCGCCCAGTCCGGGGCAACGCATCTCTATTGGCCGCAAGTACATTCTGACGCAAGGCTATTTAGCAATCCGCTTTCATTCCGGCGCTCGCGCCGTACTCCAGGCTCCCTCGGTCTTTTCTGCGATGGGAGAAGAGAGCCTGCTGGTTCGCTCTGGTCAATGCTCCGTATTCGCACCGCCTGGCGCCGAAGGCTTTCAATTGCTGAGTCCCTCGGCGGAAATCGTTGACTTGGGCACTCGGTTTGTCGTCAACGTGGCCGAAACCGGCGAAACCCAACTCTCCGTCGTCGAAGGGGAAGCGACCATGTCGGCCCTTGAAAATTCGGAAACGAAGCCGATCATGCATCTTCGCGTGGGGGACGCCGCCCAGGTCGATCCGGGGTCTTCGCCTCGTCGATTGACGGCTCCCAGCGGATCGCTCTCCTATCGAGAGAAGCTGCCGGATCGCGTTGTGAGCTACGAAGCGACGATGATCGATTCATTGGCGAACGAACTGCTTAGCATCACGATTCAACGCGACGGCGTGATCGGCGTCTATGGCCGCGAAGATCTGGTGCGAGCCGGCGTTGTTGAGTTTTCGGGTGGGATCGACGCGGCGACTTTTTGCACGCGGATGGGAGATTCCCTTCCTGAAGGGAAGGATCGACTTTCGCTGCTCGACGGCGACTATAGTCTGGTGACCGGTATCATCAATCCTGGAAGCAGCGAAACGCAGCCCGTTTGCATGGCGGTTGAATTTGAGGAACCGATTGTCAATGCTCCCGGACCAGATATTGTTCTCTTTGATCTTCAGTTGCTCGTGCTTGATCCCGACGGCGACAAGGTCCACCTGCGTTCAGGGGATGACCGTGTGTTACGTCCTGAACTGGTGATCGAAAAGTTTGATATCGGGCTCAACTCACCTTCGGCGCTCGATCTATTACCGCATTGCACCTATCGCTCTTTGGAAGTGACGACGTCGGTAGGCGATCTCGTCAACAAGCAATTCATGCATGGACGGCAGGTCAATATTGATTCGCGCGCTCTGGCGGTGGGCGTCGATTTGAGCAGCCTGGGATATCAAGAGGGAGAATCGTTAACGCGGCTCGAGTTTTTGCATCCGACCAACGGAGTGGATCCGGTTTTGATTGTCGGCTTGCGTTCCCAGAATCGATAGAGTCACGTTTCCGGAAATCAATTTCGTCGCAAAGCCGTGACGCTTGTCAGTCATTCCGCAGCTTTGGCTTCTCGCTTATTCGTCGGCACGCGAATCTTGAAGTCGTTAATCTCGCCCTGAAATGGATTGGGCGATTCGTAATCACCGGCGGCCGTTTGGGCATCGTAGCCGATCGACAGTTCGTCTTTGGGCTGCACCGGAATCAAGCCGGGAGAGTCGATCTCGAGCACCGCTTCCTGGTTCACTTGCAGTCGCATCTTCTGCGCGTTGAGTTCGGCTCGCAGACGCAGCTTACCGGCGCGCGGCTGCTTTGCGATCAAGCGAGTGACCTTGCCGTTGATCCGCACGTCAAAAGCAGGGAGTCCGCCGACAAAGTGAAGCGCGTAACCTTGCTCGCGGCCGCCTTGCGCGGCGACGACGCCGACGGGGGCTGGAGAGACGACGGTTGCTTCCATCACCCAACTTTGATCCGCGAGCGGAAAATTGGGATCGATGTCGAAATCGTACGCCGCCTGATTCTCTTTCGCCGGATCGTGGTGCACGCCGACCTGCCAGGCCCACGCGTTCCATTGGGCGATCATTGTTTTCAAGCGATCCGGATGTTCGGCCGCCAGGTTGTTCGTTTCGCAGCGATCTTCGGCCAGATTGTAAAGTTCCCATTCGATTTTCTCGGGCATACGCTTGGACCAGACGATTTTCCAATCGCCGTCACGCAAAGCGTGCGCCCCTTGATGGTCAAAGCCGATCGATCGCGCCGGCAACGCATCGCCGCGCATCGCCGGCAGCAAGCTGGTTCCGGAGAGCGGCGTGATGGCGCGATCGCTGTAGGTTTGCGGATAGGCCGCACCGGTCGCTTCCAACAAAGTTGGCATCACGTCCATCACATGGCCCGGCTGACGGATCCAAGCGTCCGGCGTGCCGATACCGGCGGGCCAATGGGCGATCAGCGGCATGCTGATTCCCCCTTCGTGCGTAAAGTGTTTGTACATCCGAAACGGCGTGTTTCCCAGATTCGCCCAGCCGCTGCCGTACGACTGATGCGTACCGCGCTGGCCTGTCGCTCGCAAATCGTCGCCGGTGCGCAGCGTGGTCGTACCGACGCGCGAGACGCCGTCAAAGCCAAACGGTCCCCATTCGTAACAGGCGCCGTTGTCGCTGAGAAACAAGATCAGCGTGTTGTCGAGATCGCCGGTCGCTTGCAAGTGATCGACGATCCGGCCAACGCCAAAATCGACTCCTTCGACCATCGCGGCGAAGACCGCCATGCGGCGTGCCAGATCGCGTTGTCGCGGTTGATCCAACGAATCCCAAGCGGGGTTCTCCTGCCCCGAGTATCCATTGGCGATGTCGTCGCGATCGACCGGCACAAGCGAGCGGGGAGTCAATTTCCAATGCTCGCCGTCGATCAGACCCAGTTGGCGCATCCGCTCAAAGCGCTCTTCCCGCAGCTTGTCCCAACCGCGCAAGTAAGTCGCTTCGTATTTGTCGACGCGTTCCGCCGGCGCTTGAACCGGAAAGTGGGGCGAAGAGTGCCCCAGGAACAAGAACCACGGCTTGTCGCTCTGCTGACCTTGGCGGATGAACTCCAGCGCATAGTCGTTGAAGACATCGGTTGCGTAGTAGTCCTGTTGCGGCGGATCAATTTCTTTCTCGCGCCCTGCCGGCAAGCGGATGTAGTACTCGGCGTCGTATTGATCGTGCGAATGGTCCCGGGCGTAGCCATAGAACTCGTCAAAGCCGCGGCGGATCGGGCCGGTCTCGGGGTGCATGTGCCATTTGCCGACGTAGTAGCAACCATACCCGGCCGGCTTCAGCACTTCGGCTAGCGTCACGCACTGCTCGTTAAGTCGGCCCAGGTAACCAGGTCCACGATCCGGACTCGGGCGATCGGTCGTAAAGTCGCCGATGCCGGCTTGCGTCGGATAGAGCCCCGTCATCAGCGACGCACGACTGGGACAGCAACGAGCCGAGTTATAAACCTGCGTAAATCGGGCGCCGCGCTTAGCCAGCGCATCAATGTTGGGCGTCGGAATTTCGCCCCCATAGCAGCCGAGATCGGAGTAACCCAAGTCGTCCGCCAAGATGACCAGAATGTTCGGCTTCTTCCCTGGGGCGGCGTGGATCGCGGTTGGGGCGATCCCGGTCGAGAGAAAACAAAGAGCCAGCAGGATATGTCGTTGCACGACGGGGCCTCAGATTAGACAAAGAGTCTTTTTCATCGTAACCAAGGCCGCGCGTGTTATCGACCGGCGCTGATTGCCTGCTCTACGCGACGAAAGAATCTATTCTCAAAGTCGCCTGCAAATATTTCGCGGGTGACCGAAGGTTGCGTGAAGTTCTCGCGAAGACGTGGACGGCAATTCTCCGCCGATGGCGACGATCGGAGGCATTTCAAACCGGATACGGCTCTTGATGCTTGCTACCCATCGGAACTGTTCGGCGCCTTAAGATCCCTTGGCGATGATTAACGAGCATTAGAAACACTTTAGACGCAAGCAAAAAAAGAAATCCCGGAGGAATAAAAAACCGGCCATTTCTCCCGGCGCACCTCCTCTTGCATTCCGCTGCTCCGGGGGGATTTTTCTTTACCGCGATCTGACGAAACTTGCAGTAGCTCGGATCGGAACCCGAATTTCCTACCCCCATATCCTGCAAGAGACACGCCCGTGGTTGCGAGAACATCGATGAAAAAGAAAAGCGGCTTTACCTTGGTCGAACTGTTGGTGGTCATTGCGATCATCGGCGTCTTGATCGCACTACTGCTTCCTGCCGTCCAGCAAGCCCGTGAAGCGGCTCGGCGGATGAGTTGCACCAATCAGCTCAAGCAAGTCGGCTTGGCGCTGCACAACTATCACGACACCTACGGAGCGCTGCCGGCTCGCGCTGGCGGTACGCTCACCAACTATAGCCGCTTGAGTCCTTGGATTGGTCTGCTGCCGTTCTTAGAGCAAAGCGCGCTGTACGGTCAAATTTCGTCCCCCTATACGAACGCGTCAGGCAACAGCTTCCCCGCGTTTGGATCGAAACCTTGGGATGGTAACTATACTCCTTGGTCCGCTCAAGTTCCGGGGCTGCTATGCCCGTCGGATGGTGCAGATCCTGTCTGGGAAAATATGGGAAGCTCGAACTACGTCTTCTCGATCGGCGACTGCGTGCGAAAAACCGAAAATCAAAATTCGACCAACAACTGGACCATCGCCGATACCCGCGGAATCTTCGCCCAGCATCACTATTGCGGCTTCCAATCGATTACCGATGGCTTAAGCAACACGGTGATGATCGGCGAACGTGCGATGGGCGTGAAAGATAGTCGCAAGATTATCGGCGGCATCGCGGTGTTCGGAACTCCGTGGATCGGCGGCGGCGAAGATGAAGTCACGCCGAGCGTCTGCGGAGCTCTCCGCGGCGCGGGCGGCGAATATCCGACCGGAACGCCGATCAATTCGTCGGCCATGGGGGGACATCGTTGGGTCGATGGATGCGTGTCGATGCAAGGCTTCTGCACGATCTTGCCTCCGAACGCGCCGAGCTGCTTCCGCACCGAGTCGGACCGGAAGGAAGGCATTTACACCGCTTCCAGCCATCATCCCGGCGGAGCGAGCGCTTGCTTCGCCGATGGTTCGGTCTCGTTCATTCCTGAAACGATCGATACCGGCGACCTTTCGCAATCGCCCACCGTGGGCGGCCCATCGCCGTACGGCGTCTGGGGTTCGATGGGGTCGAAATCCGGCGGCGAAGTCTTCGAGCGTCCTTAATTCGCGACGGACAAACCCAACCGAGATCGGCCTGGCGAGAGAGTTATTCCTCCGGGCCGATTTTCCCTCACCGCGTTCACGCCCAGAATCCCTACTTCATGGAATTCCAGAGATGATTTCGCTCTCACGCGTCGCGCTGCTATTGGGCGCACTACTGTTATCAGGCTGCTCCGGAACAACGCTGCTGGAAGGCGCCGCGAAAACCATCGTGACGATCACCTTAGACGGCGCACCCGTCGATGGCGCCGTGGTGGTATTTATGCCGGAAAGCGGCGGGCGATCCGCCTCCGGAATCTCCAATCCCCAGGGAAATGCTGAGATGGGAACCTTGGAGAGCGGCGACGGCGTCTTCCCTGGGAAATACAAGATCACGATTTTCAAATCGATTGACGATCCCAGCTTTGTCGTCAAAAACGCCTCGGCCGAAAGCCCCGGTGCGCCCGATTCACCACCCCAGATTTACCTGGTCCCCAAGAAGTACATCTCACCTCGAACTTCTAGGCTCAACGCCACCGTGCACGCCGACCAGGTGAACGAGGTAACGCTTGAGCTGACCAGTTCGTAAGAAACGAAAGTGAAGAGCGCGGCGCATCGCACCGCGCTTTCTTTGACAGTGCAGCCGAACTAGAGCGTGGGATCGACGATCACTTTCATCGCGCCCGGCTCACCCTGGTAAAGTCGAGCAAACCATTCTGGCGCTTGGTCGAGCGATATCTTGGCGGTGATCAGCGGATCGACCTTGATCAACCCGCGCTGCAGCAAATCAATGCAGGCCGGATACTCGCCGTTCGACGCGCAGCTTCCATAGACCGTCAGCTCTCGACTGACGATCGCTTGCAGCGGCATCTCTACCTGGGGCGAAACGTTGCCGACCAGCGTGACGGATCCCCCTTTGCGCGTGCTGTCGATCGCGGTTTGAATAGTGCGCGTTGCGCCAACGACTTCAATCGCGACATCGGCGCCGCGACCGCCGGTCCGCTTTTTGACTTCGGCGGCGACATCCACGGCGTCCGCTTTCAGGCCGACATCGGCGCCTAGCTTTTTCGCGAGTTCCAAACGGCCTTCGTCTAGATCGATCGCAATCACTTGCGCGGCCCCGGCCAGGCGAATCGCCTGGACGACCAGCAGTCCGATCATGCCGCTGCCGACGACGATCGCGGTGTCTCCCAAAACCAGCGGAGCGCGATTGGCCGCGTGGACCGCCACCGAGACCGCTTCGATCATCGCCGCATGCTCATACGGAAAATCGGCCGGCAGGCGATAACAAATGTGCTGCGGCACCGAGACGAACTCGGCGAAGGCGCCATGCCGGCGATACTCGCCGCACGAGACTCCTAGCACCATCCGATTGTCGCACAGGTTGATATGCCCTTGGCGGCAATAGAAACAGACGCCGCAGGAGACCGTCGAGTCGAACGTCACAGGATCACCGACCTGATAGTCGGTCACGGCCGAACCTACTTTCGCCACGACGCCGGCCGCTTCGTGTCCCATGACCAGAGGCGGAATGCGCCGGCCGGTGCTGCCGTCGTAGCCGTGAATGTCACTGCCGCAGATGCCGCAAGCTTTGACTTGGATCAGCAGATCATCGGCGCCGATCTCCGGCTCGGCAAATTCGACCACGTCCAACTGCTTGTATTCCGACAGCAACATCGCTTTCATGTTCTACTTCACCTAAAAAATGAGACGGTTTGGCTAGACTCATCGTATGCGGCCCGTCGCAGATCGCAATGAGAGGGCCCTAGATTGTCTCGCTCATCAGGCAAAAAGAAGTCACGACGCAGGCCCTAGTGGGGGATTTTGGCGTCGGTAGATTCGACAGCCCGGGCGAATCGGTATTCGCTCCAGAGACCACGGCGAAAGACCTCGGCGTTTTGCTGCGCCTCTTCGAACAGTTTCTCGAGGTCATACGGCCGGGCTTTGCATTCGGGCCGGTAGATCGATAGCCCTTTGTAAACCAAGTCGATGTTTTGCGATGTGCGCGCCCAACCGACGCGCTGGGCCGGCTTGAGCCCTTCCCACATGCTTTCGCGGTCGATCAAGTAGGTCGCGCGGTCTTCCAGGTAAACCGCTGGAGGCTTCCCCTCTAACTGGCAGATTGCGAGCCGGACGAGAAAGTCATTTCCTTCTAACCGATCGACGACGCGCTGTTTCAACTGGTCCCGCTTCTTGCTCCACGTAGGACTATCAGCGACGGGCCATTCGTGAAAAGGAGCAACGGAAGCTAGTCGGACACGCGCGGTTTTGTCACCAAAGCGAATCCGAATATCATCGAGATCCGCCACGCTGGCGACGGTAATCAGGCGTTCTGCTTGAACGCCAAGCAGGTCGCGGATTTTGACTTCCTTTTCCTTCGGTTGGGCCCCAGCCGGATTCGAAATAGAAATAGCGCTAGCAACGGCGAGCGTCGCCCATAGCAGACGGTGCATGATTGGTCTTTAGTGGTGGAGAAGAGCGCGAAAAGGAGGAGATCGTCACGCCTGCCGGCGCGCGGAGATCAGGAGAGGAGCGAATAAGAGACGAGTGGAGAAGAGAAAAGTGTGCTCGCCATTATGCGCGGGAGACGACCAGATTATCAACTACCGCGGCGCCAATCGAATCGCCGAACACATTCACCGTGGTCCGCAAACGATCCAAGAACCAGTCGATCGCCAAGATGATACCCACACCTTCGGTTGGTAGTCCAACCGCCTGCAGGACAATTACCATCGTAAATAGCCCCGCTTCAGGCACGCCTGCCGCTCCAACGGCGGCGAGCGAAGCCGTTAGGAAGATAACTAATAACTCGCCGACGCCGAGTTGAATACCTAGGCTTTGGGCAATAAAAATTACGGCGATTGCTTCGTAGAGCGCCGTCCCATCCATGTTGATCGTCGCGCCCAGCGGCAAAACGAAGCCGGCCGCTTTCGGCGAAACGCCGTTGTTTTCTTCCACGCATTCAATCGTGATCGGCAGCGTGGCCGAACTGCTGGCCGTGCTAACGGCGGTCAACAGCGCTCGCGCCATCCCCAGCGCGTACTTGATCGGATTTTTGTTGCCGAAGTACCAGACGATCACCATCAGCACGACGGCGTGCAAGAGCAAGCCGATTGTCACCGCCGCGACATACCAGCCGATGCGCTGCATCTGTTCGCCGAAACCGGCGGCGCCGCCGTTCTTGGCGATATTCGATGCGACAAGTCCGAAGATGCCGACCGGCGCAATCATCATCACGAGATGGACCATCTTCATGACCGCTTCGTTCGCCGCTTTGAAGAAGCGAATCACGATCTCTCCCTCTTCGCCGATCGTGGTGAGCGCCGAGCCAAAGATAATCGCAAAGACAATCAGCGCCAGCACGTTGGTCGAAGTCGCCGCTTGAAAGATGTTCGCCGGAAACATGCCGCTGCCGGGATCGCCCGGTTTGCCGCGCACGACTTCCAACAGTTTTTCGACCGGCGTCCCCCGCTCCTTGGCAGAGACCGATTCGCTTTGATAAGCGAACGTATCATCCGATTTCGTGCCGGGCTGGATCACCAATACGAGGATCAAGCCGATCAAGACGGCGATCGTGGTCGTGATGAAGTAGTAGGTGATCGCATAAACGCCGACGCGTCCGACCTTGCGAATGTCGCCCAGCGACGTGATCCCGGTGATCATGCTGGTGATCACCAGCGGAATGACCAGCAATTTCAAGATCTGCAAAAAGACGTCGCCGCAGAACTCGGTCAGCATCCAGATCGTCTCGGGGACATACAGTTGCCCGGCGGCTCGCTGTTTCTCGGTATCGTCGGCGATCGTCTGGACTTCTTGCAGCCGCGCATCAACCTTGACCGCTTGGGCGGCCAACCGGGCCGCTTCTTTCTCAAACTTCGCTTTGGCCTGGGGATCGTCCGTCGCCGCGGCGGCGTCGGTCTCGCGCTGCGAGAACTCTTCCTTTTGCGCCAATGTTTTTTGCAGGGTTTCGACCGCTTTCGTCGGACCATGGGCGGCTCGCCACATCGTCTCGCCGTAGAACAACCCCAGCAGGGCGCCCGCAAAGATACCAACCAGAATCAAAATGAGCCCGGTGAAACTTCCGCTGGACGGTTGCTTCGGTTGTTGTTGTTCTTCTGCGGTCATCGCGTACCCCATGTTTACCGTTGTTCGATCGCCGCCGTCGCTGATAAAAGATAGCGAAGAAGCTAAAGAGAAACTACACGTCTACCGAGACGTTGGGTTATAGCGGTCGGGATAGTTGGTAAATTGGGAGAAGGTCTGCTGCGAGGTGAAAAAGCCTCACAGCGCGTTTTTTGTGTGCTAATTTATCTTCAAGTCACGATGCATTCTTGCTATGGAGGTAACGCCCAATGAATTTTCGAAAACTGCAACTTCCGTTGTTGGCCGTTCTCGCGATGGCCTTTTGCTTGGTCAGCGCCGGTGAAAGCTCGGCCGCATGGTTTGACATGGTCACCACGACCGAGGCGCAACGCGAAGCGATTCGCTCGCAGCCGCTGTTGGTTCGTCCGAATCGTCCTGGCCATTTCTATGGCAACACGGTTCGTCGCGTCCATCACTTCCGTCACGGACGTTGATCGCTTGCTACGCACCGAAAAAAAAGGATGACCTTTTAGGCCATCCTTTTTGCATTTCTTGAGAGATCGGCGTAGACGTGCTGGGCTTCGCAGTCAGTTGATTTTCTGCTTCGATCGGCCCAGTCTCAACATCGGAGCCGATCCGAGAAAATCAACAGGCCGTTAGGAGGTTTCCACTTCTTCTTCGGCAGGCTCTTTCAAGAGCTCGCGAACCAGCATGCGCAGCTGCCGCACTTTGATCGGCATTAGCATGACGGCCCGATGCTCGCCCAACTTGGCGTCATTCTTCCAAGAGGCCTGGCGTTCTTTAAGCAGCAAGATCGCCGGAATATTGGCGGTATGCGGATCGTTGGCAAATTGATTGAACGCTTCGAGTCCAGCCGAGCCGAGATCGACGGTGCTAAACAAGCAAAGGTCGGCGGCTCGCGCTCCCTCTTCGGCGAAGCGGGCCATGGCCCGTTCGGGATTGCTGATCACGAGCACGCGGTAACCATACGCTTTCAAGCGATCGCGCAGGACGTCCTGCATCTCCAGGTTTTGCTCGACGACCATCACCGTCTTGTTCATTCCTTCCATGAACTTCGCGACGGGGCCTCCGCCCCCTTCCGCTTCGAGCTTGGCGCGAATCTCGCCGGCGGCGCCATCATCTCCCAGTTCGAGACGACGTGCGGCCAGTTTTAGGTCGTTCAGCATGACCGCGGCGGACTGATATCGCTTGTCGGGGTTCAACTCCATCGCTTTCATCGCAACCGCGGCGACCGAACGCGGCAGGTCGGGCGCGATGCGGGCGATCGGCTCATAATTGGTATAGCGCGTCGCGGCTAGACGCTTTTGCCGATCGCGCGTTTCATACAGCGGAGCGTGCCCGGTCAGCATTTGGTAATAGATTGCGCCGGCGAAGTAGATATCGCTGCGATGATCATCGCGCGGAGCATTGGTCGCCATTTCGAGACCAGCGTAGTCCACCGTCCGTGGATTCGCCGCGGCGCCGTCGTCCTGAACTTGTTCGGCGAACGCCGCCAGACCGAAGTCGACCAACTTGGCGCGCCCGCGACTTGAGATCAGTACGTTGGAGAGCTTCAAGTCGCGATGGGTCAAACCGCGTTCCGACGCGTAGGCCAAGCCGCTGCAGATGTCGATCATCAGCTTGGTCGCATCGGTCGGGCTGAACTTTCCGCGAATGCGGAGCAGATCGCGCAGGTTCTGGCCTTCGATAAATTCGATGATCAGAAAGTAGTTTGTCCCCTGTTGGTACAGGTTGCTTTCTGAGTGAACTTCGTAAATCGGACAGATATTTGGGTGCCGCAGCGCTTTGCCGAGCTCCCCTTCCTGCATGAACTGGCCCGAACGCTTGGGATCTTCGCAAAACCGTCGGCGCAAGACTTTGGCTGCGACGACTTTCCCGGTGTCTTTGTGCACTGTTCGATAAACCCGGGCGAATGTCCCGGTGCCGATCATGTACAGCACTTTGTAGTTGCCGTAGAAATAGCCGTTCTTCAGACCCTTTAGCAAGCGTTCGACTTGATAATTGGTCAAAATCTCACGGCGCAACAGTACATTCTGGAATTCACCCAGAGAAACTTCGCGCGTACCTAGTTGGCCCCAAATCGCCTCCAATTGGGAGGGTTCGATCAGACCAAAATCCAGGACACGCTGCGCGAATTCTTCCGCAGACAGGTCGGCCATAGCGCATTAAGGCACAGAAAGCGCCTTTTTCCTCTTCTCGCGTGACAAGTATAATATCGTATGAAAAGTGCCCGTTCCGGCTCACCCACTCTAATGGAGGAAAGACGTCGAAGCAAACGACTGTTCCGAATCGCTACTTCTGCAGGCAGGCTGGCTAACCTTATGTTACCACGCTCTCCGAAAGTTCCGCGACAAAAAAACTCGGCGCGGGGCCGAGTTCCAATAAATCAAAGAAGTCTGATCGGTATTAATCGTCACTTGATCCCGATTTATACTGATCTCTTTCGCGGCGGGTCGCTTCGAGGTCGAACATCAGATATTTCATGTCGAGCCGTAGCTGGCTGAGCGCCTCTTGGACGAGCGTATAAATTCGACGTCGGCGTCGGCTATTGTCGATCACTTTGTTCATGATCGGTTCTAGCTTCATCCGGACATCCCCCGGCATTTGGGCGATGGCGATCGCCAGTTCGACCAAGTCTTTCGGCAATTCGTCTTGAGCGGTTTCTTCGTGGCGATCAGTTTTCGGTGCTTGGCTCATGGTGAGTCTTCCTTCAAGTCTGGCGGCGACTAGCGGCTGTGGGTTTCGTCAGGGATTATAAGCACCAAGCGTGCCAGGACCGCCGTGAAAACGCCACGTCGACTTCTAAGTTGTTGTTGCATAACGACTTAGAAAAATGGCCGATTTGCGGTCCTCAGACAACACGTTGCTAAATTACCACGCGATTGATCTGGTGATCGGGCGCAAATCCAGGTACAAGCTCACTTTATGCGCGACATCATCGATGTTGCATTTTGGCCACACTTTTTCGATCCGTGCTGTTGCATGCGTTATTCGTTGTTGCTTGGAGTCATCGTCGGCGCTATTTCGGCCTTTACGGCCGCTGCGCAGGCGTCGTACCAAGAGGACTTCGAGGGAGCGCAGACCAGCTTCCAATTGCTCGACGTCGATATCGACTTTCGCGTCGTGCGTCACGAGCGGACGCAAAAGGTCGTCCGCAGCGGTCGCGGAGCCGAAACGATCGCGTTTGAAGCCACTGCCGGCAGCAAGTTGATGTTTGGCGCCGCCGTTCCGCATAGCAGCGTGATTGCGGACCTGAAGCCGACGATCTGGCTCAAAGGGGAACGCGCCGGCGCGCAAATGGTGGTGCGAATCGTCTTTCCTCGATTCACTGACGCCAACGGCGTACCCGCGACGATGTTCCTCGGCGGTTCGACCTACCAACAAGCAGGTCGCTGGCAACAACTGACGCTGGGAGATCTGAAGGCGGAAGTCGAACGACGAACCGCCGCGCTACGTGCCCAATATGGACCGACCTTCGATCCGCGCGAAGCGTATATCGATGTGGTCGGCGTCAACTTTTACGCCGGCCCCGGTTTTACCGAGTACGCATTCGACGATTTGGAGCTAACCGGCCAACTCGCGCCGCAGGGAGAAAAGTCGACGGTCAACGTCAGTCTGCGAGCGACCGCGCCGCGGGCCGAGGAAATCGGAACGCCGCAACGTTCCGTCGTCACGCGTGACGGCAATATGCTGCTGGTCGACAAGCAACCGCTTGCGCATCGCGTGATTGATTACCACGGAGAGCCGCTGGCGCTGTTGCGTCAACTTGGCTTCAATGCGATCCGACTCTCGACAAAGCCGGACGAAGGATTGCAGTACGACTTGCAGCGCAACGGCATGACCTTCATTGCTCCTCCTCCCCGACAAGGCGCCGTCGACAGCGCGTATGTACGTCTCTTGGCTTGGCAAATTCCGACCTCCAAGCGAGCCGAAGACTTTCCCGATTTCGCGCTGACCGCCGATGACGTACGCCGCGCCGATGCTCGTGATAATCGTCCGATTCTCGCGGCGCCTACCACCGCGCTCTACGAGCATAGTCGCTTTGCCGACATCATTTTGCACGACGTGCCGATGATCGGCAGCTCGGCGTTGCCGGCCGATCTGCCGCAGAAGATTGAAAAACGCAGTCTCTTCTGTTCGCAGTCCGCCGCGCACTGGAGCACCATCGAAACCGAGTTTCCCGAAGAAACTCGTCGTCAACTGGAAGCGTTGTCTTCGCTGCCGCAGCTATCCGCCGCGATCGAAGCCGATCAGTTGCAGCAACAACTCTTTTTGTCCGCTTGCGGCGGAGCGCGGGGGTTCGTCTTTTCGAGCCAATCGTCACTCGCCGACGAGCGACCCGTCAACGAATATCGTCGCGCCGCGCTTGAGTTGGCCAACCGCCGTTTAGCGCTGGTCGAGCCCTGGATCGCCGCCGCCGATCAATTGAGGCCGATCTCGACCATCTATCCAAACATTCAAGCGACGCTGTTATCTACGCCAACGGCCAAGCTGCTGATTGTCGTCCGTTCCACGGCAGGCGATCAGTTTACGGTAGCGCCCACCCCCGAACGACCGGTTGCGATTCAGGTCCCCGGCGTGCCGACCGATAGCGAACCTTGGCTTTTGCACAACTCAGATCTTCAGCCGGTGCGACACTCGCGCCAAGATGGCGGCATACGTCTGGTCCTGGACGATCGGGCACGCGTCTCGTTGATTGTGCTGACGCAAGATCCGATCGTGCTGCGCGACATGCGGCGGCGAATTGAAGAGAACGGGCGCCGGATTACCGAACTGCAGTATGAGATCGCCCAGCAGACTATCGCGCTGGCGCGTGACGTGACCGCTCAACTGCGGGGCGGAGATCAAGTCGCAACAGCTCAAATTGCTTTGGCTTGGGGCGATTTGCGCCAGGCTGAACGAGGCCTGGAAGTTGGCGGCGTCGCCCTGGCCGAATCGAAAATCGCCGCCGCGATGGGCAACTTGCAACAAGTGCAGCGGCTACAGTGGGAACGAACCATTGCGCAATACTTTTCACCGGTGACCAACCCGCTGACGATCTCGTATGACTTATTGCCGCTCGCTTTGCAGATACAGTCACGGCTTGCGATCATGGAGCCTTCGGCAAACCGGCTCGCCGGCGGCGACATGGAAGATCTCGGCTTTCTCCTTTCGACCGGCTGGCGGCAAACGCAGCGACCGTCGCCGGGGATCAATCTGCAATGCGAATTGACCAGCAGCGAAGTGAAAGGGGGCAACTACGCGCTTCGTCTCGGCGTTCTGGCCGAAAATAATCTGGCGCAAGTGCTGGCCGACGCGCCCCCGCTGAAGATCGACTCGGCCGTTGTGGACGTACAGCCGGGCCAACTGCTGCTGATTCGCGGCTGGGTCAAGGTTCGCTCCGAAATCGCGCCTGGACGCAACGCGCTGACCATCTATGATTCGCTGGGCGGCAAGCGAATGGGCCTGCAAATGGCGGCCGATGACCAGTGGCAAGAATTTTCGCTGATTCGGGCCGCCAACGAAGCCGGCACGATTCATCTGACTTTCGAGATGACCGGTCTGGCCGAAGCGACAATCGACGAGGTCACCATCGAATTGTACGAACAACGCCGCCGTCAACCGCGAGCAACTCCGCAGATCGACGCCGAAGCGCCGCTCGACGACGACTGGCTGCAAGAGCGGCGCTAGTTTGCACTCGGCGCTGGGGAAGCTACGATACGGTTACTTTCTTCCCTCCGATTCCCGCCACCTGATGCGTCCTATCGCCCGATGCCGGTACTCTTTTTGCAAGTTGAACCCGAAACGACCGCTTCGTGGTTCGACTATGTTCCTAATCCCATCCTGCTCGGATTGTTGGTCGGAATCGCGCTGCTGAGCTACGCCGCGCTACGCTGGTTGCGCCCGCAGCCGGCTCCGCCGCCTGACAAAAGCTTGACCCGTATCGATATCGATCGGGGAGTCACGCAGGGCCCGCGGACGCTGATCGGTCCGCGCGTCGAAGTCTATCATGTGCCGGTTCGCATTATCGCGGTGGTGATCGCACCCTCGGGTCGCAATCGCGCGATCCCTGACGAGGATCAACTCCGCAATGTCATGGAAGCGTTCTCCCCCGGCATGATGCAGATCGTCCGTTCTCATCGGCCCGATTTTTTTCGCTGGCCCGGTCAACTGAGCGCCAGCGGCTTCGCTCAAAGCTTTTTTGTGGAAGCGGCGTTGCCAGGTGAAAAAGGCGCCGGAACGCCTTGGTGCGCTATCGCCGGACGTTTTGAGTCGGCCGCTCAACAATATTTGATCGGGTTGGTTTGTTGCGCGGATGAAGAGAACTCGCTCAGCCACATTCAAGTCGATCGCCCCCAGCAATGGCTCGACATCTTTCGCATTCGCGAAGCCGGAGCGAAGTAATCGGATGAAGCGAACCGCCGCACAGCTGCAAACCGATCTGCTTGCGATTTGGCGAGCCGGCGTCGACGCCGTCAACAGCGAGCGACTGCTGCGCGACAACGTCGAGCTGATCGGCGACTATCTCAGATTGGCCGATATCGAACTTGATCTGAGCGCCATCGATCGCATCTTGGTGGTCGGCGCCGGTAAGGCCGGCGCCGGAATGGCGGCCGGATTAGAGCTGGCGCTCGGCGAAGATCTAATGCAAGCCAAACGACTGCGCGGCTTGCTAAGCGTCCCCGCAGATTGCGTCCGGCCTTTGTCGCGGATCGAACTGCGCGGCGGGCGACCAGCCGCCGTCAATTCGCCGACCGCCGCCGGCGTGCAGATCACCAGCGAGATCCTGGATCGCGTCAGCAATCTGCGAGAACGCGATCTCTGCATCGCTTTGATTTCTGGCGGAGGATCGGCGCTGTTGACCGCGCCGGTCGCGGGGATCACCCTGGCCGACAAACAAGCGATCACGCAATACCTCAGCAGCGCCGGCGCCGATATCGTGCAGCTGAATACGGTGCGCAAGCAATTAAGCCGTGTCAAAGGGAACGGGCTCGCCGTCGCTTGCAATGCAGGGCAGCTCGTCTCGTTGATTATCTCGGATGTGCTGGGCGATCCGCTCGACATCATCGCGTCGGGCCCGACCATTCCCAATCCGTCGACCGCGGCGGATGCACTGCAAGTGTTGCAGGACTTCGGCGCGAGCGACTTGCCGCAGTTTGCTTCGATCGTTGCAGTACTCAAGAGCCAACAACCGGCCGCGCCGCAGCCCACCTGCGTCGTTCACAACTTTGTGATCGGCAATAACGCCGTCGCGGTCGACGCCGCCGGCATCGAAGCCGAGCGCCGCGGCTATTCGCACGCGATGACCTCGGCACGTCAAAGCGAAGGCCAGGCCGAAGCAGTCGGGCGCCATCTGGCCGAAATGGCGCTGCGGATGCGTGACGCCAAAGGACCTGACTGCTTGATCACCGGCGGCGAGCCGGTCGTTCAGCTGGCGGCCGAAGCCGAGCGCGGTCTGGGAGGGCGAAATCAACAACTGACGCTCGCCGCCTATCAGCGACTATGCGAGGCTTCTCCCGCTCAGCCGATGGACGGAATCGCGATCCTCAGCGGCGGAACCGACGGAGAAGATGGTCCGACCGACGCCGCTGGAGCCTGGATCGACGCCGCCGGCGCAAAGCAGGCCAATAATCGACAACTCGCGGCGAATGACTATTTGCGGCGCAATGACGCCTATCATTTTTTTGAGCCGCTGGATCGTCTGTTAAAAACGGGGCCGACCCACACCAACGTTTGCGATCTGCGCGTGGCGGTGGTCGATCGCATCGAAACCGAATCTCGCACGTAAGACATCGATGTCGGAATCGTTCAAAATCATCGTGATGTGCATCGCCGCGGCGATCTTGTACGGCGTTTGCCATGACATGATCACGACGCGAATTTGCCTTGAATATTTCACGGTCTTCCATCCGCCGGTGTGGGGCGGTGCGACGGACCCAACTATCTTGGCGCTGACTTGGGGCGTCAAAGCGACCTGGTGGGTCGGTTTGATTCTGTCGATCCCCGCCGTCATGTTGGCGAGACTGGGACCTGGCCCCCAACTAGCGGCTCGCGATTTGATCCGACCGATTGGCTATCTGTTGCTGGTGATGGCGATCGGATCCCTCGTCGCCGGGCTGACCGCGTGGTTATTGGGAAGTGCCGGCGCGATTCGCCCTGGTCCCGATTTCGCCCGCCTGATGCGGCGAGAAGCGCAGCTAGGATTTTTGATCGACATGTGGGCCCATTTGGCCGCTTATGCGTTCGGCTTCTTCGGCGGAATGGCGGTTTGCATCTGGATCTGGTGGCGGCGGCGGTTATTGCAAGGTCGTGAAAAGATCGCCGTGCGAGAATCGGCGGCGCCGCAAGCTTAAGCGCGCTTCAAAGCGACCGCGGTGACTTGACCGGTGCGGTTTTGCGCCAGGCAAACGACCGATTTCAGCGATCCCGATTTCGCTTCGCCGGCGACGACGTTGATCGGGCAAGCCGGGTCGGGCGTTTCATAATTGAGAGTGGGTGGAATCAGCGATTCATGCAGCATCATGGTCGCGGTGACCAGATCCAGCGCTCCACAACCGGCGCCGATATGGCCGGTCATGCTTTTGGGCGCGGTGACCGGAACGTCCCCCAGCGTCGCCGCGATCGCGGCCGCTTCGTAGGTGTCGTCTTTCCGCATACTGACCCCATGGGCGACGACGGCGCTAACATCCGCCGCGGAAAGTTGGGCGTCGGCGAGAGCCGCCGTAATGCTGTTGGCGACCGCAGACTTTGCGAACGGATCTCCCTTTCCGGCGGCCGCGTATCGATTTGCGTCGCCGGCGACGATCGCCAGGATCTCGGCTCCTCGGGCCTCGGCTGATGCGCGGCTCTCCAAAACCAGCGCGGCCGCTCCTTCTCCATGGACCGAGCCGTCACGATCGATGTCGAAAGGACGAGATGCTTTGGTGGGCTCAATCATGCGACGCGAAAGCAATTCGTCTCCACGGAACATCAACGCGTTGATCGCGACTCGTGATCCAGTGCCGCCGACGATCATCGTATCGACGTGACCTCGACGAATTTGCGCAACCCCTTCCGACAAGGCGACATGCGACGAAATCGAGTCGCTGCAAATTGTGTTGTTGTGGCCGCGACCGTCGTAATAAATGCCAACATGACAAGCCGGCATGTTGGGCAGATACTTGAGCATCCAAAGCGGATTGATCTCGGAGGTAAACGCATCCCCCCAGTTCTCGAACCGGAATTCTCCGTCGCGTAGACAGCGCGAATAGGCCGAAATCATGTCGTCGTAGTTCGAGAAGAACATCTCGCTGCCGTAGACAACGCCCAAGCGATCCGGGTCGACGCTTCCCGGCTCGAGCCCGGCTTGTTCCATCGCCATGGCGGCGGCCGAAAATCCGGTTTGGATTTCGCGGCACATGACTTTCAGGCTTTTGCGTGGTTTTACGTAGCGTTTGGGGTCAAAATCGCGGATCTCGCCCCCAAAATTGGCTGGGAAACCGGGAGCGGAGAACTGAACCAAGGGAGCAATGCCGCTCTGGCCGTGCACCAGCGCGTTCCAGAATTGGGGCGCGCCGATACCCGTGGGGGCGACGACGCCAAGTCCGGTGATTACTACTTCGACAGGTTCAGCCATGAGGGTCCGAAAAGCCCGGTTTTCAAAAATAAGAAGCGTCTTAGGTAGTTAAATCGGGATGAGAGCGCGAAAAATGACGCCCCTTGGGGAATCTAATGATTGTCGTCGTTGTAGTAAATGCGCAAAGGCCCGCTGCTTTACTTAGCTACCTGAATTCCCATAATAGCTGTTATTCTTACACAAAATATGCTGACTTTGTGGGTCGCGGGAAGTTTGGTGGCCGGCTCCATAGCATCTGCCGTTAATTATGAATAGTTTTCGCCGAACTACTCAACCCTGCGTAGGATTGGGTTTCTAAGGAGGGATTGGGATTACTCGCATTTGATTTTGCTGCACTGAGGGAAATTGACCGATGAGTCTCGCCGATACGCGCACCGCCGTTTCCCACCAACCAGCCGCTGCTCGCCCCGACGTCTCACTGGCCAGCGCCAGACGGATCGTCCACGATCTATTCAAGCCGAATCCGGTCATTTATTGGACCGACTTTCTGGTTACGTTCGCCATCGGCGTCACCGCTTTCCAGGGGGTGAAGCCATCGCCGCTATTCTCGCTCCAGCAAATCGGGCTCTTCATCGTGAGCTGCTTGATGTTC
The DNA here is from genome assembly GCF_000153105.1 of Blastopirellula marina DSM 3645. Classification (GTDB taxonomy): domain Bacteria; phylum Planctomycetota; class Planctomycetia; order Pirellulales; family Pirellulaceae; genus Blastopirellula; species Blastopirellula marina. Next base: position 203,455 of record NZ_AANZ01000002.1, on the reverse strand, counting down.
TATCGCTTGGCGATGTTCATCCACGAGCTCGTTCATATTCGTAGCGGTTCGTTCACTTATTTTCGGATCGCTTGGAACCTGATGGTCGGCATTCCGTTTTTGATGCCCTCATTCGTTTATTACCCGCACATGGACCATCATCGCCGCAAGCATTACGGCACCGACAAAGATGGCGAATACCTGGCGCTGGGACAAAACGGGCGCTGGCAGATGATCGCGTTTGTCCTCGGCAGTTTTGTCGTTCCGATCGTGACCGTGTTTCGTTACTTGATCCTCACGCCGCTGACTTGGGTCAGTCCGTCGTTGCGCCGCTTGGTGATGCGACATGCGTCGTCGTTGGTGATGGATCCGACTTACATCCGTCCGCTGCCCACCGCTCAAGCGATGCGGATCATTCGGATTCAAGAGGTCGCCTGTTTCTTGTGGTGCTTGGCGATTGCGATCAGCGTTTGCACGGTCGGCAAGTATCCGTTCCCCTTTCTGATTCAATGCTATCTGACCGGCGCGACGATCTTGACGATCAACGCAATCCGCACGTTGGGGGCGCATCGTTTTGACAATGAGGAAGGGGAGATGACGTTTGTCGAACAATTGCTCGACTCGGTCAATTATCCCAGCCGTCCTTGGATCACCACTTGGTGGGGTCCGATCGGCACGCGTTTTCATGCGTTGCATCACCTGTTCCCCTCGATGCCGTATCACAACATGCCGGCGGCGCATCGTCGTCTGATGGAAGAACTGCCGGCCGACTCGCCGTATCGTCAAACGAACCGAGTCACGCTGATCTCGGGGATCCTCGACCTTTGGCGGCGCTCGCGCGACTACGAACGACAGCAAGCGGCCGTGCGCCGCGCCGCTCGTCAGACCGCCTAGTCGTTGTCGTTACGAGTATGCAGGCGAGATCTTCACCAACGTGACTTCGTTCCCCGACTCGTTAAAGATCACTTCGTCGACAAACGTACGAATCAACACCAGGCCGCGTTTGTCGGATTGGGTCAGCCGGGAAGGATCTTCCTGAACGTCGGGTAGTTGCCCCAGATCGAAGCCGTTCCCTTCGTCGCGAATCAAAAAGCGCGCCTGATCGGGCGCCAAATTGGCGCGGATGTGAACGCGACGTTGATTGTAAGGCGCCTCCTCGCGACGAACTGCCGCCGCTTCGTCGGGATGCTCGAGATGGCTCGACGAGATTTCGAGATTGCCGTGATAGATCGCGTTGCGGATCGCTTCGGCGATCGCTTTGCCCAGACGAATCGATCCATGCTGATCGACAATTCCCATCTCGATCGTCGACTGCTGCAACTTGGAGACGAGCGGCGCGACCAGACGAACGTCGTTTTCAATCTCGTAGCGCAGTTCTTCGTACTGCAGGCAATGGGATAAACGTTGTTGCGGGCGTTCTCGATCCGAGATTTGCAGCACGCTTTCGACCGAATGGGCCAACTCTCGTGCGAGCGTATCCTTGGAGACATAGTCGGCTGCGCCCAGCAAAAGCGCTTGCAACGCGATGTCTTCACTGCCGAAGCCGGTGATCAAAATCGCCGGCACCGTTGGATACAGCTCGCGCATTTGGGTGACCAACTGCATCCCGTCCATCTCGGGCATTTGTAGATCTGTAATGACCGCTAGCGGCAGTTTCGCTTCGATCTGCTCCAACGCATCGAGCCCGTTGGATGCGTACTCGACCTGGTAATTGGTTTGGCTCTCGAGCAAGCCGCCGACCAGTTTACGATCGACCGCCGCGTCGTCGACGACGAGCAGATGGCTCATAGGATCTATCTCGGGCTGAAATCAAAATTCGAAGCAGAACTTTGATTATGGATCTGAGCGACGCGCTGCGAACAGCGGTCGCGTCAAATCTTCACGAGACGTTCACGCAGCATTATTTTTTGGTCGCGCCCTTCTTCTTCGTCGTTCGCTTCACCCCTTGCGGCTTTACATCCTTCACATGCCGCCCATTGGCGGTGCTGGGCGCGCTCATCGAAGGTTCCGGCGAACCGGTCAGCGGATCGCCAGATTGGACTTCGTCGATCCGGGCCTGAGCCGCAGCGGCGTATTCCGGCGACATCTCAAAACCTAGGTGCCGCCGCCCTAGCTTCTTCGCGACGACCAAAGTCGAGCCGCTGCCGGCAAACGGATCGAGCACCGTTTCGCCCTCGCTGCTCGAAACCTTGATGATCCGGCCGAGCAATTGTTCCGGCATCTGGCATCCGTGAAAGCCGGCTCGCTCTTTGAACGTGCCGGCGACGCGCGGAAAATGCCAGGTATCTTCTTCGGCTTGAAAGCTTTCGGGGATGTCTTGTGGACGAAGCACCCAGGTATCGTCCGGCAGTCGCCCTTTGGGATTGGCGCGACGATCGCCGTAAACCAACATTCGCGCCGAAGGAACGCGCACCGACATGTCGTTAAAGGTGAAGTTCTCGGGGTCCTTCACAAAGTAAAAGAGATGCGTGTGACTGCGCGTGAACTTCGCTTTGCAATGCATCCCAAACGTGTAGTACCAGACGACCCAGTTGCGGCAATGCATGCCGAGATCGCGCGTCGCTAACACTTTCAACTCGGCGGCGAAATCATCGCCGATCGCCAGCCAGAACGAGCCATCCGATTTCAGGACGCGGGCCACTTGCTCCATCCAAGCGCGGCTCCACTCCAGGTATTCATCGGCCGAACGACGATCGTCGTAGACGTCGTACTTGAAGCCGATATTGAACGGGGGATCGGCGAACACCAAATCAACCGACCCATCCGGCAGTTTGCTCATTCCCTGAATGCAGTCTACGTTTTTCAGCTTATCGAGCGCGACCTTCTTCAAGGCTTCGGCCCTCCTGGCGAGTAGGCGACGGATATTTCGTACGCACTATCATAACCGGCGCGCCGATTCGCGCCAGCCTGCCGCTAGGGGGCGCGATGGTGAATTCGGCAAGATCGACCACCGAGATAGCGGCTTACCGCGCCGCCGTTTTTGAAGTTGCGTTTTTTCAATCAATCGGACATTAGCCCGTTGCGCAGCGCTCTAGTGTTACGATTATTGGTTGATTCTGAACCTGTTTGCCCGTGCTTCACCGTGTTCTATTCTTCTTGAATCGCCAAATAGCGCAACTGCAAAACCTGGGCTTTGGGCTATGGAGCACAATCTCCACGCATGACTTTAGTCGGTCTGCGCCAGTTCTAACCAATCGATCGCGGATGACAACTCCGCCGCCGCGTACGGCACGTGCGCCAGCAGCGGCGGCGTGCAGCGCTGTTTTAATTCGGCATAATTACTGTCGCGGCTCACGTCTTCCGTCGCTGAATTCAGATCGTTGAGGATCACGCCGGCGATCTCCATGCCGCCGCGAAACACCGACGCGGTGATCAGCGTTTGCAACGTCTCGTTGATCACCCCCAAGCGATTCGCCGCCACCACGATCAGCGGATAGCCGAGATCGATCGCCAGGTCGGCGACATACTGCTCGTCCGAAAACGGCGACATCAGTCCTCCGGCGCCTTCGACTAACAGCAGGTCACAGCGCCCGGTCCACGCTTCGGCGCCGCTGCGTAGCAGATCGGCGTCCAGCTCTTTGCCTTCGGCGCGGGCCGCCAAATGGGGCGCCAGCGGCGCGGCGAACTTTTGCGGGCAGACCTCTTCCAGCGTACCGGGGCGGCCCGCCGCTTCCCACAACTGCACCGCATCTTCGGCGACTAATTGGCCATCGATCCGGCGACATCCGCTCGCGGCCGGTTTGTAGACGCCGAGCCGAATCCCGGCGGCGACGATTTGCCGCGCGATCAAGGCCGTGACGTACGTCTTGCCGACTTCCGTATTGTTGCCGGTGATAAAAAGCCCCAGCGGCGGTTTGTTGGTCATGAAAGTTAGCGTAGCAAGCTGGGGGGAGCTCGGCGACGCCCCCTGATCGAAATGGGAATGGACCGTTTATAATCGCCCCATGGCCAGCAAACAAAAACCTCGATGGCAGCTTCCTCCCGGCGTGACGCGGGGGACGATGGATTACGTCGAATCGCCGGCGATAGCGGACGATTACGACGAGTATTTCGCGTTCAGCGATCTGTTTCAGTTTGACGAAGCCGTCATCGCCGAGTCGATTCCGCCGACAGGCTTGGTCGCCGATCTGGGCTGCGGCACCGCTCGAGCGTTGGTTCCTCTGGTCCGCCGCGGCAACCGCGGGTTGGCGGTCGACCTGTCAGCCGAGATGTTGCGCGTGGTGGCCGAAAAGGCGCAGATCGACGACCTCGACATCACCTGCGTGCAGGCGAACCTGGTTGACTTGAGTGCGATTGAGACCAACTCGGTGGATCACGCGATCTGCTTGTTCAGCACACTGGGAATGATTCACGGCGCGGAGAATCGCGCCAGGTTTCTCGAGCACACGCGACGAGTTTTAAAGCCAGGCGGCAAGTTCGTCGTCCACGTGCACAACTTCTGGTTCAACCTGTTCGAGCCGAGCGGTTTCAGCTGGGTGGCGCTCCACCTGTTTCGCGCCCATATATTGAAATGGCACGAACGTGGCGACAAATACTATGAATACCGGAACGTGCCCAACTTCTTTTTGCACGTCTTCAGCCGCGGCGAACTGTTGAAAGCGCTCCGCGCCGCCGGCTTCGAGATCGATCGTGTCTTGCCGCTCGCGACGAATCGGCAAAATCGCTTGCGAGCAAGTTGGCTGCTCGGCGGATTCCGCGCCAGCGGATGGATCGTCGTGTGCTCGGCGTAAACGTCCTCTTCTGGGGGTTCGATTACTTGCCGTAGGTGGCGACTGGTTTTCCCAGCACGTCCAGCTTTGGTTTCACGCCGAGGCCTGGTTCGCGGGCTGCGGCCAGGCGGCCGTTGTCGCGCTGCGGCGCGCCGTCGGCGATGCTTTTGGTGACGTAGCTGTTGAAGTCGGTCGACGAAAAGAGATAGTCGGTCGGCGTGCTATGCGCCAGGTGTGCGATCGCCGCGGTGACGATATCTCCGCCCCAGCTATCTTCAATCGTCATTGCTAGACCGAGCGAAGCGCACAGGTCGCGGGCCTGTCGCGCCTTGGTGAGCCCCCCCAGTTTGCTGATCTTTAGATTGACGACATCGGCGGCGCGATCGGCGGCGCAGCGTACGATCATGTCGACGCTATCGATCACTTCGTCCAAGATAAACGGCAGTGTCGTCCGCTCGCGAATCGCGCGACAATCTTCGTAACTAGGGCAAGGCTGCTCGATATAGACGTCGACGTCACGCACCGCGTTGACCACGCGCAGCGCTTCATGTTTCAGCCAGCCGGTGTTGGCGTCGGCGATCAACTTGTCGCCAGGCTCCAGCATTTCGGCCGCTTCAAAAATTCGCAAAATATCTTCGTTCGGATCGCCGCCGACTTTCAACTGAAAACGTCGGTACCCTTCGCCGCGGTACATCGCGACGCTCTCGGCCATCTCGGCCGCCGGTCGCTGTGAGATCGCGCGGTACAGCGTAAAGTCTTCGCCGTAGCGGCCTCCGAGCAGCGTGCAAATCGGCAGGCCGGCCGCTTGTCCAAAGATGTCCCAGCAAGCGACGTCGAGCGCTGATTTGACATACGGATGCCCTTTCAGCAGATAGTCCATCTTGCGATTCAGCTTCCCCAATTCGGTCGGATCATCGCCGATCAGCGCGGGGGCGATTTCGGCGACGCCGGTTCGCACGCCGGCGGCGTACGCCGGCAAATAGACAGGGCCCAGCGGGCAGACCTCTCCATGGCCGAAGATGCCGGAGTCGGTTTCGATTCGCACCACCGTGCTGTCGAAGACCGAAACGCTTTTCCCCTCGCTCCACGCATAGTTGCCTTCTCGCAGCGGCAAGTCAACCTGGTAAACGGCGATCGATGTGATCTTCATGATGCGGCTCGATGCGATAAGGATAAGGAGAGGAATCGTCCTCTCGATTATAGCACCGCCTGACGCCGATGGGATGGAAGTTTCGATCTTGTACGCAATCGGTGTCAGGGCGATCCACGAACCCAGTTGCTGCGGCGGATGTCGAACAAACGGTAGAATAGTTAGGCAAGTCGCCGATCGATCTCCAATGCCGCAGCAAAGCGAGTCGAAGTTATGAGTCAAGCGGAAGATATCTCACTGGTCGCCCGATGGTTGGCCGAGTCGGAATCGACGGTTCTGTTTACCGGCGCCGGCATCAGCACCGAGAGCGGCATTCCCGATTTTCGCTCTCCCGGCGGCGTCTGGACCAAGTATCGGACGATCTATTTCGACGAGTTCCGCCAATCCGCAGAAGCACGCCGCGAGTATTGGCGGCAAAAGTCGGAAGCGCACGTCGAGTTCTCCGCCGCGGCGCCCAATGCGGGCCATCAGATCTTGGCCGCTTGGGAAGCGCACGGCGTGGCCCGCGGATTGATCACGCAAAATATCGATGGACTGCACCAGATCGCCGGTAGTCGCCAGGTGCTCGAGTTGCATGGAACGGCTCGTGAAGCGACCTGCTTGGATTGTGCGGCTCGCTTTGAGATCGATCCGTTGGTGGTCCAGTTTCGTGAGACCGGCGAAGTTCCTCCTTGTCCCAACTGTGAGACAGGGCGTTTGAAACACGCGACGGTTTCGTTTGGTCAGATGTTGCCGACCGACGTGTTGGAGACGGCTTACGATTGGTGCAGCGACGCCGACTTGATCTTGGCGATCGGCTCGTCCTTGGTGGTGACTCCGGCGGCCGACTTGCCGGTCGCTGTTCGGCGTCGCGGCGGCCGCGTTGTGATCCTTAATCGCGACGAGACCGGGCTCGACCAGATCGCCGACGCCAAGCTGAGCGGCGGCATTGGCGCAACGCTAGTCGCGATTGACGCGGCGCTCAGCCGCTGATTCTACGATCGGTTGACCTAATTCAGGACGCTCAAGATCACAAAGACGATAAGCACCAGAAAATAAAGTGCATAGACCGCCATGATAACTACCTGAAAGATCGCCACGATCTTGATCGACTTCGCCAACTTTTCGATCGCCTCTTTCATCAGACGCGTATCTTGCAATCGTTGAGCTTCGGCAATCCGGTTGGCGTGTTGCCAGAGGAGAACTCCTGACCAGATCGGCAGCCAGGCAATGACGATGCCGATGATCGACAAGATGAACATGGCGCCGAATAGGATCAGCGAAGCGGCTAAGACTTTTGACCAAACGGCGACCTCCCTCAGCGGTTGCAATAGGCCGAGTACGCCTAGCGCACCGACTCCGGTTGCGGAAGACGATTCGTCGGATGAAAGGGGGGATGCAAACGGATTCTCAGGCATAGCGGCGAACTTCCAAGGCAAAAGATGAAATCGCATTCAGGGCGACGATTGGATATCGTGACCGAAACCGTGATCGATCGCAACTGAATTCGCAAATGAGAACGGAGCATCGACCGCTGAATCTGACAGCCTGTTAAGCGCTCAGCCAACAGGCGACGCAAACCGCCGCTATCGCGATCACGGTCAACGTCTTGAGTACGAGGTCGCCGATGCGGACGAGCCGATCGATTTCAGCCAACAAGGTTTGCGTGCAGATCGCATCCTTCGCTTGAAACGCGTCATCAAACTGCTGCGTCAACTTGCGAATTTGCAGTCCCAGGCGAATCGGCGCCCAGCCGATCACCAGGCCGACGATCGAAACGCAGTAGATTCCGCCGAGTAGAATCAGCAGGATCGCGATGAGATTCGCTTTGCTGATCAAACGAACCAATGGCCGGATATGTCGGAAGTGCTCGTGCGATTCTTCGTCGATCGAACAAGGCTCCGGCGCAGTGGGCGAGGATAAATCCGCGGAGCGATTTGGTTGCATATTGCGTTTAACTATCGCGCGCTGGACCAGCCGGCGCGCTCTCCGGCAATCTTGAAATTTCAAGCTGCAATATTCTAGGCGGCAGCCCCAGAGCGGTCGAACGCTCGATGCAGATTTCCAAAGTAGTACTCGATCGCATCGGGATGTTTTACGACTTCGTCTGGGCGTCCTTCACAGAGAATCTTGCCGCGATGCACGACGTAGCAGCGATCGATAATCTCCAGCGTCTTCTCTGCTTGATGGTCGGTAATCAGGATCGAAATCCCCCACTGACGCAGCTCTTTGATGATCATCTGAATGCTGTCGACCGTGACCGGATCGATCCCGGTAAATGGTTCGTCGAGCATGATGATCTCTGGATCCGAGACCAGGCAACGCGCGATCTCGAGACGTCGGCGTTCGCCGCCCGAGAGGGAAGCGGCCCTCGATTTGCGAATGTGCGTGATATCAAACCGGGTCAACAAGTCCTCGCATCGTTTGCGGCGCGTCTTGCCGTCCATCCCCAAAAGCTCCATCACGCCCAGCAGGTTTTGCTCGACAGTTAGTTTGCGGAAGACGCTGGAATCTTGAGCCAGATATCCCATGCCGCCGTCACGGCAGCGCTTGAACATCGGCCAGTCAGTGACGTTCTTGCCGTTGAGATAGACCTTCCCCTTGTTCGGTTCGATCATGCCGCAGGTCATGCGAAAACTGGTCGTCTTGCCGGCGCCGTTTGAGCCGAGCAGGCCGACGATTTCTCCGCGACGGACGTCAAAGGTGACTCCGTCGACCACTTTGCGTTTGCCGTAGACTTTTTCGAGGTCGTTGGCCGAGAGTATGAGCTCTTCCATGGTCTCGCTGCGCATCCGTGCGACGTCGAGAAGCGATCGAGTACGTTACTCGATAAACTTCATGCGACGAAAGTTGGGGAAGTAAGGAACTGGGTTGTGCGTCGAATGGGGCCAGTACACGAACAGCGCTTTGCCGATCAGCAAATCGCCGGGTACGTATTGCTCACCGATTGGCCATAGTCGCCCATCAAAGCTGGCGGCGCTGTTGTCGCCCATCGGAAAATATTGATCGTCTTCCATCGTGAAGCTGACCTGCGCCCGCATATCAAAGATGTCGGTCGTACTCCATTGGCTGGGACTACGCATGATCTCAAGGATCATGTTTTCGGACGGCCGCTCATTGGCCGTATGATAGTCCAGAATTGTCTCAGGGCGACCGCGGCGGGTTTGCGTCGAATCGGCGATGTAGTAGACGTCGCGCTTGATCCGCAAGCTTTTGGCCGATAAGACGGCGCCGCGCGATCCAAGGCCGACCGGCAGCAAATCACCGGGATCCTCTTCGCTCCAAAACGGATTCAATGTTCGCGGCGAAACGAACGTCGCCGGCGCCGAGAAGGTGGTCAGGCTCTCATCGACCCAAAGTCGCAGCTCGTCGTCGCAATTGGCAAAGCGAACCGAATGTTGTCCGGGGCCGCGCACCGCCGTCGCCGCAGTGATCGGCTTTCCGTCCGCCGCGTCAAACGTGATCTTTTCACCGACGATCGATAGCGTCGCTTCGCCGGTCGCCACGTCAAACGTACAACGGAATTTATGGCGGCCTTCGACCAATTCCAGGATGACCTCGCCGGAATTTGACGTGATGTCCAAATCGGCTTCCAGCGCCAAGTCTCCAACCCAATGCATCCCATAATCGCGAGCCGGCAACCCCGTCGTTCCCGCGTAGGAGGCCGCGTTGTAAACGTTGAAATCGGTGATCAGACTGCTGTCGTCGTCCCGCGCCCGCTGGGCGTTGACCTTCTGGCCATGTTTGGCCGAATTCCAATCGGACGAGCCGGGGAAGATGTTCCGATACCGCAGCCAATCGATCTCGCCGCCGCTGGGCGTACACACGTACGTATATTCTTCGCTCGTCGTTCGCCAAGCAGTATTGCTCAGCGGATAGGGCTCAAACCGATCAGGAAAACCGGCTTGTTCCAAGTCAGGATTCGGATAGTCCGAGTCATAGACGGTTTGCAGCAGCGTCAGTTGTTTACGCGGCGGCTTGCGCGCGATCTTGCCGACCTCGTCCGCGGGATCGTCCGAGACGTAGATGTCGCCGTGCCAGATGTGAACGGTTTCGCCCGGCAATCCGATCAACCGCTTGATGTAGTTGACGTTCGGCTCTTGCGGCTGCTTGAAGACGATCACGTCCCAGCGCTTCGGAGCGAAGAACTCGTAAGCGAATTTGCTGACCAAGATTCGATCGCCGGGATATGACGGCAGATCTTCGATGTTTTGAACGGTGTGGTAGAGCGGATCAATCGTGCCGATCAACGAGCGGCCTTCGATCACTTGCCCGGTCTGCGAGTTCACTTCGTCGCTTGCGCCGACGTGGTACTCGTAGTTGGTCTCGGGATCGAGCACATCTTTGTGCCGGCCGAACAACGTGGGCGCCATCGAACCGGTGGGAATGACGAAGGCTTCGGCCTCAAACGCGCGAAATAGCAGCGCTAAGACGATCGCGATCGCGACCGATTCGATGAACTCTCGGCTGATCGCAAAGTTGTCGGCCGTCGCCGACTTCTTCGCAGCAGCCGGCTTCTTCGGCGTCGGCATATATTCCGGAGCATCGGGAATCGCGGATTTCGTACGGTTCTTGCGGGCCATGCACGTTCTCAATCAGACAGAGCGCCCGGTTCAGGCGCCAAAAGCGAAACTATACCGGATTTACCGATCTGAAGAAACTTTAGTCCGGCTTGCTAGCGGGGTCCATCCGACGAGCGTTTTTCGCCGCAATCACGCCGAAATGCCGCGAATCGCGCGACGCTGGGACGTTATCCCCTAAAACGAAGTACGCGTCAGTGGGGATTTTGGTTTCAGGAAAATCAGCGTATCGAATGTCGCGGAAAATTTTTAAGGACTCTATTTTTCCTTTACCGGGATGGATACGCAGCGGTAAGGCGGTGCAATTTCCCGGTTGCAGCTGGTAAGGAACGGTCACGCCGCCTCCTCGATCTCCCGTTCCCAGTTGCAGGAGTTGATCACAGACGCAGGCATGCACCACCGCCGATTCTTGCCGCGGCAGGTCGTTGGAGTCTGCAGATTGCGAGACACGAAGCGGTTGAATTTCGTCACCTTTGAGATAGCAAATCGTCCTGCCGCCCGGCGGATCGTCGCGCAGTAAAAAATCGTTCTGCTCAAAACCAAAGACCACCTCCATCGGTCCATCTGGCGTCCTTACGAAGGTGCAAATCAATTCGTTGAGCGGATGCAGCTTGCCGGGCAAGCCCTGATTGTAGGGATAGTCATCCAACGGCGGCGCGGCGCCTGTGATCTGGATCCCCTGGCTATGAACTTGGTGGTGATACTGAATCCAGCCATCTGCGGTGATGGAAATGCGCGGATCGCTGGCCAGATTGTCGGCGACCTGGTAAACAGGAATCATTACCCGCGACAGTTCTTTCCAGCGCTTTTGATAGCGCTCGCCGTCGATCCACAAATCTCCGTCGCGGCACGCGATCGTTTCGCCCGGCAGTCCCACAACCCGTTTGACGACGCGCTGCAGCGGGTCGTCAGGATCTGGAAACATGACCAGATCAAAGCGTTCGATCTCGCCGGTGATTGTCTCCAACGCATCGCCGGCGCGGATATCGTCTGTTTTCACCGGCGCGATCGCGCCGCAATCGTCGCAAGTTGCCGTCGGAACCGGTCCGCGGGTCGCATCGATCGGAAAGTCGTGCCCACACGTAGGACAAGTCACATTGTAATGCGGCCCCAACAGCGCCGGAGCCATCGACGGTCCGGCCACACGATAAACCGGCGCCCGCGCAAAAAACGCATAGCCGCCGGCCAGGGACGCGAGCATCAAGATGCCGGTGAGTACGAGCAGACGTTTCATAAAACCGAGTTATGGGTGCGGACAAATTTCACTTTAGCCCGAGGCGCAAGCCGAGGGAATGTGGTTGGACCGGACCGGACAAGGTTGGACCGGACCGGACAAGGTTGGACCGGACCGGACAAGGTTGGACCGGACCGGACAAGGTTGGACCGGACTGGACAAGGTTGGACCGGACTGGACAAGGTTGGACCGGACCGGACAAGGTTGGACCGGACTGGACAAGGTTGGACCGGACTGGACAAGGTTGGACCGGACCGGACAAGGTTGGACCGGACAGGACAAGGTTGGACCGGACAGGACAAGGTTGTCCCACTGTCCCAAGGGGCGAAAGTCGTTGCATGTCGGATTCCCTACCTCAAAGATCGAGTTTGGATGGGACGTTGAAGGAGGACGAATATCGGCCTGTAGTTTTGTTGGGGGCTGTAAAAATAGTCTCCCAGCGCGCAGCATGAGACCAAATCGCGATCGCGACTTGGTGGTTCATCTTCCTCGAATAGTCGATCCGAATTGCGTGCGCTTTGTAAAGGGACAATTCTTTCCGACCTGCACAGGGCGGGCTCTTTTGTTACTTGAAATAATAGATCGTTTATGCAAGAACTTCTGCCCAAGCAATTTTGGATCGCCAACGTTGTCGAAGCCCGCGATCTGCGCCGCGTGCATGACTTGGGGGTCGCGGCGATTTGCGATCTGGCGATCGAGGAACCGCCGATTGCCTTGACGCGCGATTTGATCTATTGCCGCATCCCAATTTTGGACGGCGGTGAGAACAGCAGTGCGACGCTTCGCCTGGCGGTTGCGACCGTGGTTCGACTATTGCGTGACGAGTCGCCGACGCTTCTGTTTTGCAGCGCCGGGATGAGTCGCTCTCCGGCGGTCGCCGCGATTGCGCTGGCGATGGTTCACGCTCGCGAGCCGGATGAAGTGCTCGGGGAATTGGCGGAGCGGATGCCGTTGCAGGTTTCGCCCCATCTGTGGCGCGATTTACAGGCGGTGCATGCGGCTTGGTGATTTTGACCGCATTCCGTCGCTTGCGCAGTGGGATAGTGTCGCTTCGAACGCAAAACGCCCTGATCAAGAGATCAGGGCGTTTCTCAGTTTTACAACTGTGGGTCATGCATTGTCGCGGCGCCTAGATCAGCTTGGCGTCACGCATTTTGGCGGCCATGCCGGCTTGACCGAAGGCGGTCATGCGGTCGACGCAAACTTGCTTCATCGCCGCGCGAGCCGGCTTCATGTAAGCGCGGGGATCGAACTCCGAGGGGCTTTCCATCAGGACCTTGCGGATGGCGCCGGTGATCGCCATGCGGTTGTCGGTGTCGACGTTGATCTTGCGTACGCCGCTCTTGATGCCGCGTTGGATTTCTTCGACCGGCACGCCGAAGGTTTGCTTCATCTTGCCGCCGTACTGGTTGATGATGTCCTGCAGCTCTTGCGGAACCGACGAGCTGCCGTGCATCACCAAGTGGGTGTTCGGCAACTTCTTGTGGATCGCTTCGATGCGGTCCATCGCCAGGACTTCGCCGGTCGGCTTCGAGGTGAACTTGTAAGCGCCATGGCTCGTGCCGATCGCGACGGCCAATGCGTCGACGCCGGTCGCTTTGACAAATTCAAACGCTTCGTCCGGGTCGGTCAGCAGCTGATCGTGCGATAGTTCGCCGACGGCGCCGTGACCATCTTCGGCTTCGCCGGTGCCGCTTTCGAGCGAACCCAAGCAACCGAGTTCCCCTTCGACGCCGACGTTTTTGGCGTGCGCCATTTCGACCACCTTCTTGGTGACGGCGACGTTGTAGTCGAAGTCAGCCGGGGTCTTGCCATCTTCTTTCAGCGAACCGTCCATCATCACCGAGGTGAAGCCGTTCTCGATGGCGCTCATGCAGGTCTCAGGGCTGTTGCCGTGGTCCTGGTGCATGACGATCGGAATCTGCGGATAGAGTTCGGAAGCCGCGATCATCAAGTGACGCAGATAGTTGTCTTGCGAGTAAGCGCGAGCGCCACGCGACGCTTGGACGATCACAGGGCTGTCGGTTTCCGCGGCGGCCTCCATGATCGACTGAATTTGCTCCATGTTGTTGACGTTAAAAGCGGCGACGCCGTAGTTGTTTTCGGCGGCATGGTCGAGCAGAACGCGGAGCGTAATCAGCGGCATGAAATTCTCCTCAGCAGAACAGTAAGGACGCGAATAAGGATGCGGTAGAAGCGAAATCACCGCTGGTTTGCGCCCTGCGGTAAATTGTTTCGGTTTAGCAAGCGATCGATTATCAAACCGTAGAAGCGTTTCGGTCAATCCCCCGGAACTTAATCGAACGACACGGAGCCATAGGTTTCCGTAGATTCTGCCTTAATGGGCGAAATCTCCCCGGGCTCTGCAGCTTTTTCTATTTCCGCGGCAAAAAGATTGCCGGTCTGGCTCGCCGCTAGGCGAATCAGCATTACCTGGCGACGTCCATCCGCGCGAGAGAAGAAGGCTTTTCCGGCCCCTTTCAGCTCGTCGGTGGCCCCCAAAATTAATGTCTCGCCGGGAGACATGATCGCTTTCATCGTGAGGTCCGAGAGGGCCTCAGAGCGGGGGCGATGGGCGATCTCAAAGATGCCGTCCCGAGGGGACGAAAAGTCGCGCTGCGGTTGGCCGTGCTGAATCTCAGGAGTCAGTTCGACCAGCACTCGGCCATCCCCTTGCGGATAGGTGAGGATGGCGAAACGACATTGGGCTTGGTAGTAAGTTTCGCCGGTGACCGCGTCTCCTTGTTTGACGAAACAGGTCAGCTCGGGCATCACGTCCGACGCGATCAGTTCGCCCCGCTTTCCTTTGCGGAAACGGCGCTGTTCGGCGATCGGCATTTCGCCATCTTTGACCAGGACCGACGTTTGCCCATTCAGGCCGGACTTGCCGGATCCGGTTTCGAGCAGATCGCGAATCTGTTGCGGCAAGTGATAGTTGATCAAGCCGACGCGGATTCCGTTCTCGTAGAGATGGTGACGCGTCGAGGTCGGCATAAACTGCTCATCGACTTCGAGCCACATCTGGGCGATCGCATCTTGCTGCATGTTGGGAATGCGCACCTTGGTCGTTTCCAGCACCACGGTGTCATCGGCGATGTTCGACTGCGGCAACGTCGAAGGCTCGGTGGTCGTCTCGCTTTGCCAAAGCGCGCAACCGCAAGCGCCCAGCGCGAGCAGTACGACGATCGACAATCGAGGGACGAACAGCGACATCCTCTAAACAATCCATGAAGACAAGGTTGCTAGCTGCAATGGGGACGAGTCCGTCGCACGACCGAGATTTCGGCAGCGACAACGAATCTGGGGGAGAGTACGTCGTCAGGCGGAACGGGGTCAACAGCAACCGCGGCGAAAACATCAAGAGTGGGGGATGTGAGATGCGATTGCGAGCGATCACCGGCGCCTAGTAGTCGAATTCGCTTTGTCGCCAATCGTCTTGGCCAGTCGCATCGCGCCACCGATCGGTCCGTTCTGCGGCGCTAGCTGCTAGCAAAGATTTCTCTGTTTTGCCAGCAACCCATCCCGGGTAAATTGCCGTACTAACAGACGGACTTACCGGGGCGCGCCCACCAAGGAGGAATCGCATGCACTACTTAAAACTGACCACGGCGGCCATTTGCATGGCCGTGCTGTTTGGCGCCGCTCCGGCCCACGCGCAAACCATCGAATCGCAAACCGTCGTCCAAGCGACCGGCGTACTGAATGAGATCATGCAGATCCCGGCGAAGGGAATTCCGCACAGCATGCTCGCCGACGCCCAAGGCTTGGTGATCATTCCGAACATGATCAAAGGGGGTTTTGTCGTCGGCGTACGTCATGGCAACGGCGTCGCTATGGTTCGGGACGCGGCGACCGGCGGCTGGACCGCTCCGCAGTTTGTCAGCATGACCGGCGGCAGCGTCGGTTGGCAGGTCGGCGTGCAATCGACCGACGTGATTTTGGTCTTCCGCACGCAAAAGAGCGTGCAAGGTTTGCTGCAAGGAAAATTTACGCTAGGAGTCGATGCGGCCGCAGCCGCAGGCCCGGTCGGTCGACAAGCTTCAGCCGGCACCGATCTTGAACTGAAGTCCGAAATCTATTCGTACAACCGCAGCCGCGGACTGTTTATCGGCGCGTCGCTCGACGGCAGCGCATTGCAGATGAACAACGCCGCGACCCGAGCCTACTACGCCGCAGGCGTTCCGCCGGAAGCGAACGAACTGGTCGCGACGGTTTTGAAATACTCGGCGCCGCAGACGGTCGTCGCACCGGGGATGGTTGTCGAGCAGCAGCCGACAGCGGCTACCGAAACGCTGGGCCAGGCCTCGGCGCATTTGAATCAGTTGCAGGCCGAGACCGCCGCGGCGTCGCAGCGATTGGGAGCGGTGCTGGATGAAAATTGGCGACGCTATTTGGGGTTGCCGCCTGAGGTTTATACTCCAGGGCGTCAACCTTCGCCGCAAGCGCTGGAGGCTTCGCTCGAAAATTTCCGTCGCGTGATGGCCAACCCGCAATACGCGCAACTGTCGCAGCGTGCTGATTTCCGCGCTCTGGTCGCGGTGCTAGAGCAATATGCGGCGGCCCTTTCGCAGCCGGTGGTTGATAACGCGTTGCAATTGCCGCCTCCGCCGATGTAATCGTTGCGACAAGCCGTCAATTCGCGGAGATCCGTATCCACCCAGACGGCGGACATCGGACAATTTGGGGCTAAGATAGAGAGAACCCTCATCTATTTGTGCACCTCGCAAAGTTGAATAACTCCGTGGATTCTCCGTCCCCCAGTCAGCAGATCGCCCAGTTGGAGCAACGACTACGCGAAAGTGAGTCGCAGTGCGCCCAACTGCAGCAAGAGAATAACGATTTGACCGCCCAGCTTTCTTCGCTGCGCGGTCTCGCGGAAAACCTTCCCTGCTTCTTGTTCCAAACGCTCAACAAGATCGATGGAACCGACTTCTCGATGACGTACGTGGGAAGTGGGATTCATCGCTTCGGCTATTCGCCGCAAGAGATCTACGATCGTCCAGAGCTGATGATCGAGATGATCCATCCGGATGATCGCGGGGCCTACTTTGCGTTGGTCGACGATTGTCTGAATGACGCCAGCTTGCCGTTCCAGATTGATATGCGGCTTGTTTCGCCGTCGGGCGACATCCGCTGGGGACGCGTTCGGTCGAGCGCTGTCCGCGTTTCGGGAGAATACCTGCAGTACAACGGCGTTTGTATTGATATCACCGAAGAAAAGCTGACGGCAGCGCGGTTGTCCGAGTCAGAATCGCAACTGAAGCTGGCGCTGACTCCGCGCGATTTCGGCGCATTCATTTGGGATTTGACCACGGATCTGGTCACGCTCAATAGTTCGATGTTCCCGGCGTTTGGTCGTCCTACCGATTCCGAGGTGATTCACGTCCGCGAATTCTTCACCGCCGTTCACCCGGACGATCGGCAGCGAGTTCGAGAAGTGCTGGAGCGCGTGATCGCTTCGGAGAATGCTTTCGAGGATGAGTTTCGCGTTGTTTGGCCGGACGGATCGATCCACTACCTCTCGGATCGGGCGGTCGTGCAACGCGACGCTACGGGCCGCGCGGTCTTGATGTGCGGAGTTTGCTGGGACGTCACCCCCTTAGAACAAGCGCGCGGCGAACTCGAAAACAAAGTGGTCGAAAAAAGCGTGGAGCTAGAAGCAATCTCCGCGCGCTGGCAAGCGATTAGCGATTGCTCGCCTGATTTTATCATGACGCTGGATCGCGACGGCGTGACCCGCTACATCAACCGAACTGCGCCCGGTGTCACGGTCGAAGACGTTCTGGGACGGCCGATGATGGATTTCGCAACTCCTGAGGACGCGGCAGCGATCACCGAGCACATGCGGGCGACGCTGGAAAATGGCGAAATGCGCAGTTGGGAAACGAAGTTTCCACACGGCGACGGGGTTCTTGATCTGCTCGTGCGTTGCAGCCCGCTGGTCATCGATGGCGAAATTCAAGGCGCCGTGATCGCATCGACGGATGTTTCCGAACTACGAAAAATGCAGCGACGTCAGGCGCATGACGAACAGTTGTTGCGAGAACTATGGCAACTGCAGGAAAAAGAACGTCAACTGACGGCGCTCGAAATTCATGACGGTTTCGTGCAGTATGTCGTCGGCGCTCAATTCGCGTTTGACGCGGTCCGCTATCGGCTGCAGGACGAGCAACACCCGGCGCTGGAGGATCAGGTCAAAGGGTTGGAGATGCTGCGTTCGGCGATTGTCGAAGCCCGGCGTACGATCAGTCGCCTACGACCGCTGGTGATCGACGATGACGGTCTGGTCGAATCGCTGCGTTATTTGGCCGCCGAAGAATCGGACCGCTATGGATTTGACGCTGCGATCGAGTGTGAAGGAGAGTACGAAGATCTAGATCCGCTGTTGATGGGTGCGATGTTTCGCATCGTCCAAGAGGGCGTTTCCAACGTTCGTCGCCATAGCGGCGTTGCGGAGGCGCATGTGAAAGTCAAACGCGAGGGAGATCGCATCGCGATCGAGATTCAAGACAACGGGAAAGGTTTCGACTTGTCCAAGGTCTCCAACGAACGATTTGGCGTTCGCGGCATTGTCGAGCGAGCGCGGCTCTTTGGCGGTTCGGCCGCGATTGACAGCGCACCCGGCAAAGGAACTCGGATCCAGGTCAAGTTGCCGACGTTAGCGCGGCAAACCGAACTGCACGCGCTGTTACAAACGATGGCGCCTAATCTCGATTAGTGGTTCGCCATCGGCGGACGAATCGGACCAGGACCGCGGCCAAACGGCATTCGCGGCGTGGTCTGCATCTTGAGCGGTTGTTGGCTGGCGGCGCGCGACTCAAGCTCGGTCCTCAGGCCTTCGCCGTGTGGTTCTATCTGGTTGCCAAACGCGTACGGAACGCGATAGCCGATCCCGCTGGGATAGGCGAATGGAACGCCGTAGCCGATTCCGCCGTATCC
Source organism: Blastopirellula marina DSM 3645 (assembly GCF_000153105.1). Classification (GTDB taxonomy): domain Bacteria; phylum Planctomycetota; class Planctomycetia; order Pirellulales; family Pirellulaceae; genus Blastopirellula; species Blastopirellula marina. Next base: position 184,885 of record NZ_AANZ01000002.1, on the reverse strand, counting down.
CAAGCCGCCCATGTCGAGCCCTCCGTAACCGAAGCCATATCCGCCGCCGTAGTAACCAAATCCTGGCCCATTGCCAAAATCGCCACCCCAAAAGTCAAGCGCCGGCATCGGCGCGTTGTACGGAGCGATCACTTCCGGCGTCTTGCCGCGGCGCTGCTTATCGGACTGCCCGGCCATCATGAACGAGTAGAAATTGTCGTCGCTCTTCGTATCGTCCCCGTCTTGGGCGAAAATTTCTTGCGGTGCGGCAAACGCGATCACTGCGCAAAAAATCGCAATGCGGCTGTGAGTTGCGGACATGATAATCGTCTCAGTTGGAGAAAAACGACGTTGGTCGAGAGAGATTTTCCCTCTGCAGAAACGTAGCTCACAAAATGCGCCCAGGTTGGGTCGAAACGATTTTTTCCGTTCTCCACTCCTTTGCCTGTCGTGACTGCCGGTCTTGGCTATGATCAAACGATGCGAAGCGCCGTCATTCCTGAGACCAAGGAGAAGAATCTCGTGAAATTGCAATTTGCCTGCCTGGCCTTGTTGCTGCCATTCTGTCTTGCGACGACGGGTCGCGCGGCGGACGATCTGGCCTCGAAATGGTATCCCGCGACGGCCGTTGCTCCAGAGACTCCCGAGTTCGTCCTGGTCACCGACGAAGTCGCCGCGGACGAATCAGCGAAAGCATGGGGCGAGCAAGCCAAGCAGCTTTGTGATCAATGGTTCCCCCTCATCTGTCACCTCCTGCATACCGAAGACTGGACGCCGCCCCAACGCGTCGAACTGGTCCTGAAAAAAGAACAAGACGCCCCCGGCGTGACGATCGGGTCGAACATCTACATCAGCGCGGCGTGGATCAAATCGCATCCGGAAGATTTTGGGATGGTGATTCACGAGCTGACCCATGTCGTGCAAAGCTATCCTCACTCGCGCGGCAAACCAGGCTGGCTGGTCGAGGGAATCGCCGACTACGTGCGCTATTGGAAGTACGAGGCCGAGCGTCCGCGCTATCCGCTCAATCGAAATCGAGCCAAGTACACCGACGGCTACAATAACACAGCCGCCTTCTTAGCGTTCCTCACTTGGAAATACGATCGCCGCATCGTACCGAAACTAGATGCAGCGCTGCGCACGCGTCGCTACAACGACAAGATGTTTGAAACGCTGACCGGCAAAAACCTGGACGATCTGTGGGCCGACTTCCTGGCCAACAATCCAATGGCGTAGTGAGGCAATGACGAATGTCGAAGCTCTAATGTCGAATGAGCAAGGTCCCGCGACGGACCAGCTTGTTTGGGCATTCACGAGACATTCGTCCCCTTTTTCCCTGCCGATTATTGTCGGCGGATCTGCGTCGTCAGTGAATAGACATGGCCCTGCATCTGGTAGCGGGCCTCGGCGTACATCGCGACGAAGCCTTCCTGCGGCGCGTCGACCGTTGCGACGTACGCTCCATCGGCGGCGACAATCGGCGTGCTTGTCCACTTGGCGGGGCGAAAGTCGCCGCTGCCCGAAGTCGCTGACCAAAGCCGAACTTCCTTTGGCGCTACATCGCTGCGTACGGTCAGCGTGATCTTTTCTTCTGCTTGGGCATACTGCCATTGCAGGTTGGGAAGCGGCTTATCGGCGGCGACATGCTTGACGAACGCGACCAAAGTCGTCAACGCGGTCTCCAGTCCCCCTTCTAGTCCATGTCCCCCGTTGGGAATGTAGAGGAGATGTTTCTGTCCCGGCAGATCATCCCAATAGATGTTCAACGCATCGACCACCCAGTAGGGATCGTTCGTGCCGTTGATGATCAATTTGGGCAACGACAATTGGGCGCGGTAGGTGTATGGGTCGACCCAGCGCCACAGGGGAACGTCTGGTTCTTCTTGCATGACGCGGACCAGCCCTTTGCTGGTGTAGTCCTTGATCTGCTCGCTAAATTTGCCCCAGGTCGCAATTTGATGCTTCATCTGCGCTTGGAAATTGAGGGTGTCAATCACAATTGGTGCGATCCCGGCGACGCGCTCGTCAGCGACGGCGGTTAGCCAGGTGGTCCAACCTCGTTTGGAAGCGCCTGCGACGACAAACTTATCGACGTCAGCGTCCCATTGTTGTTGGGCGACCAACTGAATGACGTCCATCGCACGAACGGCGCTTTTCACCATCGGAAACAACAGCGGCCAAGTCGCATCGCGCGAGTCGAGATAACGCAAAAACGTTTCCGTAATTAGATCGTCTTCAGTCCGATCTCCCAGCAGCGGTTGATTCGGAACCTGCAGCAAGTAGCCGACGCAAACTCCGCCGGCGTTGGCCATGCGAGCGCCGGCGATCATGTCGCCGGTGCGAAGTTTGCCGCCGGTCTTCCCGCCGGTGATAAACAACAGACTATGCTCGGGATGCTTGTTTTCTTGCGGCTCGAAAATCGCCAGCCGATGCGTCCAGGTGATCCCTTGCCAGGTCTGGGAGGTCAACTCGACTTCATGCAGTCGCCCCATGTTAAGCGGCAAGTCGGTTGTTTTTTCCAACTTCCAGGCGAAACTCTCGTCTGCTTGAGCGACGTAATCTTGCAATGCCGTCGGCGGCGCAGCGACCTTCTCGGCCCGCAAGCCGCAGGGACTGGCCCCAACAACAAACAACGCGCCAAGGGCGAGAATATGAGAAAATCGGATCATGGGTGCAATGCTGGGGTGAAACCGTAAAGAGTGGGAGCGTCGAGCGACTTACTTGGTCGTCAACTTGATCTCCCCAAGATCAACAGGTTCTTGATCGGCGGTGAGGGTTAACTTGACAGGCGATTTCTCAGGCTTGTTATAGCGATTTTTCAGACGATCGGGGCCCGAAAATCCGACCGACATCTGATTCAATTTGCCCCAATAAAACGTCAACGCATAACTGCCAGGGGGAGCGCCGTCACCCTCCACGTACGTGGACAAGGCAAACCGGCCGTCTTCGCTAGTCAACGCTTGCGTCACCGAGGGATGCTCCAGATCGTCATCTCCCACTGACTGACACTCGATCACAATCGGGCTTCCCGGCGGTTGTCCATCGACAGTTACAGTACCTGCAACTTGGACCGTTGGTTTCGCAAAATATTCGTGCTCTTTTTTGCCGCAACCAAACGACCAGAGCGCTGTCGTCATCAACGACAGCGCGAGTAGATCCTTGCAGTTCATCCAAACATTCCCAGATACGATTGGCGATACGAAAACTCCACGTCCTGTTTCTCGTGATGACTAAAAATCGCCGGGGACTTCTCCCCCCGCAGCAGTCATCAGCGCCGCGAACGTAAAGCCCTCGATCGTGGAGGGAATGAATCGGACAGAGCCGTCGCACATCAAGAAGTTGGCGCCGCCGGGATGAAACGAAAAGAAACCGACGCCGCGCCCATTGCTGCAGTTGATAATGCATGCGCCGCCGTTGGTTCCGAGCGATCCGTCATACAACGAGCCTTGCGGCCAATGATCGCCATGCAAAGCGTCGCCCCAACCGCCTCCTTGGGTGCCGCCGTAGGTGGTCGTCAAAGTAGCGTCGATTTTTCGCAGCTTATAAACCGAAGGCCCTCCCAGGCGTTCACCGACCATGAAGGTGTTGGAAGTTCCGTCGACAACGTCCGCCACGCGTGGGCACGAAGTGCGCCCCCCAGGAACCGTTTCCCAGAGCACTCCGCTCCGACTCGGCGGCGGGTTAGCCCCGTACGCCAATGAAGCATAAGCGCCGCGGATACCGGCCGTGGCGCTATAATCTCCGCGTGCGGCGGTCCAGGTCAATTCGACCGGGGGAAGGCCGGTTTCCAAAGCATCTTCGGGAACGTTGTAGTCACTTAAAACCTCGGCTGCGGCCGAGGGACACATGAATGCGTTGAGCGGAGTCTGGATCACTTCCAGATTGCCGGTCACCGCAGCGGCATTGAAGCCGGCGGCGGCGGCCTCGTTAAACGCCGGAGCGCGCGGGTCATACTTGTCGTTCAGAGCCGCTTGTTCGAGATAAGGCAACAGTTGGAGCGACCAGCCTTGTATGTTCAGGTCGGCCGAGATGTTCCAGCCAAATGGAAAACAGCCGAGCGTCGAGTGGTAGTTATGAAACGCCAACCCTAGCTGTTTCAGGTTGTTGGTGCATTGCATCCGCCGAGCCGCTTCGCGGGCTTGCTGCACCGCAGGCAATAACAACGCAATCAACACGCCGATGATGGCAATGACCACTAGCAACTCCACCAACGTAAAACCGTTACGTCGGTGCATGGAAGCGCTCGCGCGATGAAATATCATGACGCCGTTCCTTGAACAAGATGTCGAGAGAAGAAAAGAAGAATGAGAAGAGACGCAATGCGTCAAACAATTTAAAAATTGCGACGCAAGTGCGGATGTCATTGGAGAAAATTGATCTGACTGAGTCAAACCTAATCCGGAAATTTCTTCAATCCATAGCGCAATGAAGCGGAGCGAATGTCACGTACGTGCGCAATGTCCTATCGGAAAGCGCCGCGAAAAGACTTCGTGAATTTTTCCAGCAAAACGGCGGATCCAGAAATCGCCGGTCCCGCTGGAAGCGTAGGCTTTAAGATTACGGTTCTTTGTTCGTGTTCGAGCGGTCGTGAACCGTCAATAGCGCAACTCCATAGAGCGCAAAAAAACAGGACGTGCGACAAGCTAAGTTCGTCGCACGTCCCGATTGAAACCAGATCAGATCAAAAAAGGATCTAATGTGGCAGTGGGCGCCTACCGGCAACCCGCCGGCAGCCGTTAGGCGTCACCACCTCTTCGGCTAATACAGACAGATTCCACTGAACCACCTCCTTTCCACTAAAGCCACCCCAGTCTTTGCCGATTAAGCCAGTTAGACGACATCGAGCTGGGCTCTAGTAAAATTGCGTCGCGTCAACGCAATCCGATACTACAACTTTGCGCCACTCATTTGAGTTCTGCAAGAGCAATTCTCACAGCGGCAACCAACTAGACAACCCAGCTTGGGACGGGTTCGCGCCGCTGGCAAGTAATTTCGGCGATCGTAACTTATGGCCGGAAAAGGAGTTTGGTCGCAATAGGATACAGCCCCAAGATTTCGCCGACGAGAACGAATTTCTCACGACGGATATTCGGTCCCGATCGCGAGACGAAAGCGTACTGGAACGAGATCTACCGATTTTGCCCGCAAGACGCTTCTCTGGATCGATGAAGTTCGAGAGTTGCTAGGACTGCATCCGCAAAAGTTGACGCTGAACCTGCCGATCGAAAACGCGCTGGAGTAAGTGGATGAGACTCGAGCCGTCTCCAGCGGCGATTTTCAGGTAGAAGTAAAGACGAGACGGAAATCGAGCCGACGACCGACAATGCTCCTTAACTCAACCGAAACGGAATCATCTTCCACAGCCGTTGATCGCGGAGATAGATCCCCAGCCAAGCCAAGATCGGCAGCAGAATCTGCACCGTCATATCTTCGTCCTTCAGCCAGTGCGTGCAGATCGCTCCGCCCATGTAGCCGGTCAGCAGGATCGCCCCCAAGATCGCCGTCGGCGGAATCAGATACAGCACCGCACAGGTCGTCAGCAAGATCCCCAGCGGCAGCAGCTTGTCGACAGGGAAACCAGACTTTTCCATTTCGGCGACGACCTCTGGATCCATCTCGCCGCCCAGGGCCATCGACAACTTCATCACGCCGGCGGCTAGAAAGGCCAAGCCTGCCAGAATGGTGATCACGCGCCCGATCCACACCGCGATCATGTTGGGTTGGTGGGCGACGATTTCTGATTCGCTCATCGGTATGTCTTTACGTGTTACTGGTGACGTTGGCTGGGGGAGATATCGCAGTATAACGAGCGAGGAAACCGCGGGGCAATCAACGTCCTGATCTTAGCGAGCATTTCTTAGAAGTCGCACAGTCTTGAAATTGCGTTTTATCGAATCATTCGACCAGGAGAGCGGTTTCCTGCGAGCTGCCCCATTGATTTTCCAACGATAAAACGACTAGGTCTCCGCGTTCTTCTCAGCCGCACGGCGTTAGCCGCGGTTTCTTGTCTCCAACTCTTCCGTCGACAACAATGCTTTCCTGTCAGAAACCGCGGCTAACGCCGTGCGGCTGATTTTGAGGGAGAAGCCGGAGCGAAAGGCGGCCAAGAAAAGAAGCTGGCGGCCCCGCCCAACAAAAAGAGCCCCATCATGGGGCTCTTCGTACAGCATTCGATCGCGGCGATCGCTTATTGGAGATCGAACGCTAACCCTGCGTTGGCTTGCGGGAGCAGTTCCACTTTGATCTGGCTGAGTTCGTTATATTTGCCGGGGATTGAAGCGATTTCGGCAACCTGGCCGCTGCCGTCATCCATCGTCATCATGCGTCCGGTTTTCCAAGATCCGTAGATCTCGATCTTCTTCACTCCGGCAGTCGATTTGCCGTCGAATTTGCCGGCGATAATTTCACAAGCGCAAGTCGGCCCGCTTCCGATTTCTTTCGTATCGGGAATAAAACTGATTCGCCCTTTTTCTAACGGCTTCCCCTGATAGGTGACCATCCCCGAAACAGGATAGGTGACCGGCCCGCTTTGCACCTGGCAGCCGACAACCATCAGTACGACGCCTAGCATCGCTGTGATTCGATAAATAACCCAAGCCATGTTTACTTCCACTCCCGTTTTCGCGAAATGATGACGAACCCACTCTCTCGTTGCGTTAGATCTCTCCTAACACTTCGCCATCGTTGCGAGAGCCGAAGCGGTTCCAGGTGGTTAGATCAATTGTCTCGGTAACAAACCCGACCGACGCGTCAGCCCTCCCTACCAGCACGCCGCCAGGATGATAACTTCGGGAGCCCATGCGACACCACTCGGTCGTTGCGACTCCGGGAGCACGCGGCGGGTAGTCGACAATCGTGGCCGAATTGGCCGTGTCAGGCGAGTCCGAGTTGGGCGTATCGCGCAGCGCCAAAGTGACGTTGGCGTTGTTCCAGCCGGTCATGTAGTAAGCGCCCCGGCGATCGATGTCGTCCGGCACCAGGATGATCTCGCCTAGCATCGCCACGTTGCTCGTACCGTCTACGACGTCTGCGATCCGAATTCGGGATTCGACAAAGAACATCCCGTCAGCCTTTCGATCGTTATCGGCGTTCTTTAAGCTATGCGAACCATGAGAGACGACATAGTTGCCATGAAATCCGCGCAACGGACCTACCTTGGGATTCGCTGGATCGGATGGACACATGAAGCCGTTGACGATCGTCTGGCGCTGGGTAAATTCCCAAGGCAATCTGCCCGCTTGGATATCGGTTTGGACCGAATCAAACAACGCAGTCTGCTCGACGAACGGCAAGAGTGATTGAAACCAACTGTAACGGAGCAAGTTCTCCGCCGTGCCAGATTGATTGAGTCCCATGTAGTACCCCGGTGGAAAGCGGCCGTTGGTATCGTGATAGTTGTGCAACGCCAATCCGATCTGCTTCAGGTTGTTGCCGCACTGCATCTTGCGAGCGGCCTCGCGGGCTTGTTGCACCGCCGGCAAGAGCAAAGCAATCAAGACGCCGATGATCGCGATGACCACCAGCAATTCGACCAAGGTAAACCCCGAGCGTCGTCGCGCGAACGAAATCATGTCGTTCCTCTCCAGCGAAAGGTGAGAATGAGAGATAAGCAGGAAGAGCTTGCGATGAAGGATGTCGCGTTTTTATGGAGAATTTTTATCCAAAAAAATCATAGCAAAAGCTTGGCGCCAGGGATATGAAAGTCTTGATGATTCCCACCGAGACCGCAAATCCGCATGAATAGACAAGAACGTACCCTTGTTTCGGGAAAAACGTGCGTTTAAGTCGTTCAACGACCGGTACGTTCTTTCTGACGCGATGAAAGTGTCGCGGCCACCACCGATTTATTTATCGATACGGCTCTTGTTCGACCCTAATGGCAAGCAGGATTTCGCAAAATGCGCAAGAAAATGAGGCATCTTAGGGGGAATGGTGAGAAACGGCGAAGACGGCTTTTGCGATTGCTTCGCGCAGCAGGCTACGAAGATTAAGGGAGTCGCCGGTCTGTCTCTCCATAAAAAAGAGCCCCTTCACGGGGCTCTGCTCATTCGCTGCGTTTCGTTGGAAGAGAGCCCTAGCTCATCTCAACCGGCGCCGCCGGAACGGCGAAATTCTTGCACAGTTCCAGCACTTCGGTTCGGATCGCGACGTGCGTCTTTTGATCTTCGGGGGCTTTCAACGCCTGCAGGATCCACTCGCCGACCTGCTTCATTTCGGCTTCTTTCATGCCGCGGGTCGTCAGCGCGGGCGAGCCGATGCGGATGCCGCTGGGGTCCATCGGTTTCCGTTCGTCGAACGGGATCATGTTCTTGTTGACCGTGATGCCGCAGTGATCGAGAACCGCTTCGGCGATCGCGCCGGTCGTACCGACCGACGTGACGTCCATCAACATCAAGTGGTTCTCGGTGCCGCCGGTCATCAGGCGAACTCCGCCGGCCATCAACGTGTCGGCCAACGTCTTGGCGTTCGCGACCACCTGCTTGGCGTACTCCTTGAACGACGGCTGCAGCGCTTCGCCAAAACAGATCGCTTTGGCGGCGACGATGTGCATCAGCGGACCACCTTGCGTGCCGGGGAAGACGTTGCGATTGATGAGCTTCGCGTGCTCCTCTTTGCAGAGGATCAAACCGCTGCGCGGGCCGCGGAGCGTCTTGTGCGTCGTGGTGGTGACAAAATCGGCGTACGGCACTGGGCTGTTGTGCATGCCGCCTGCGACCAGACCGGCGTAGTGGGCCATGTCGACAAACAGCTTGGCGCCGACTTCGGCGGCGATCTCGGCGAACTTCTCGTGCGGGATCTCACGCGGATAGGCGCTGGCGCCGGCGACGATCAGTTTCGGCTTGTGCTCGCGAGCCAGTTTGACGATCTGATCGAAGTCGAGCCGCTGCGTTTCGCGATCGACCCCGTAGCTGACAAAGTTGTAGAGCTGCCCCGAGACGTTCAGCTTCATGCCGTGCGTCAGGTGTCCGCCGTGCGCCAGGTCCAAGCCCAGGATCGTATCGCCGGGATTGACCGCGGTCAGATAGACGGCGAAGTTGGCCTGCGATCCGGCGTGCGGCTGCACATTGGCATGCTCGGCGCCAAACAGTTCTTTGGCGCGGTCGATCGCGATTTGCTCGACGACGTCGACATACTCGCAGCCGCCATAGTAACGCCGACCGGGGTAACCTTCGGCGTATTTGTTAGTCAGCACCGATCCGGCCGCTTGTTGAATCGCGGCGCTGGTGTAGTTTTCTGACGCGATTAACTCGAGCCCGTCCGCCTGACGGCGCTGCTCATGAGCGATCGCTTCCCAAACCGACGGGTCATTTTGCTTAATGAAATTCATGGCGTTCCGAAGTTAGCGGGGCGAAGCAGAATAGTCGCGACCGGCCTGAGCGTCCTAGCGGGCGGCCGAAGAATCCATCATTGTCGGGGGGCCAGGCCGATGCGTCAATCGCCCGGCAGGCGGGCATTGCGGGACAGTCAATGCGAAAGTCGAGGGGAACAGACGGGATAGAGCCGGGCACAATGTCTAATGACGGCGTGTGACGCTACGAGTGGTTACTTCAGGGGTGGGCTCTTTCGCCCCAGATCGCCGGCGCTTGATAATCTTTCGGCTGCGGACCGGCGTTTTTGGCAGGGGCCGCTTCCGATGCGAGTTGGTCAAAGCGGTTTCGTAGCTTCCGCAGCATTTTGGCATTGGTGGTCGCCCGATTCTGTTGCTCGGCCAGGTCGTCGCTCAGATTGAACAGCTCGACCTTTTCTCTTGGCTTGCCGATGTTGTGGACGACCAGCTTCCAATCACCAACGCGGATCGCGCCTTCGGTCGGCGTGATGTTGCAGACGATCACGTCGTGCGGCGAAGGTTCGCCTGTAGTGATCGATGGCCAGATGTTGCGACCATCGAGCGGCTTGGCTTGTTGCAGCGAACCGCCGGCCAGCTCAATCAAAGTCGGATACCAGTCGACGATATGCAGCGGCGCTTCGACTTTCGAGCCGGGGGCGATCCTCCCTTTCCAAGATGCGAACGCACAGACGCGGACGCCTCCTTCGTACAGCGTATGCTTGCCGCCGCGCAGCGGTCCGTTATCGGTCAGCTTGCCGGGCTCTGGTCCGCCGTTGTCGCTGGAGAAAATGAAGAGCGTGTTATCGAGCATCTCTTGCCGCTGGATCTCGTCAACGATCTGGCCAACCGCTTCATCCAAAGCGGCGACCATGCCGGCGTAGGCCTGACGCCGTTTTTTCATGTCGCCGTAGGGGGCCGCGTAGCTTTCCGGCACTTGCAGCGGTGAGTGCACCGCGTTGAACGGCACGTACAAAAAGAGAGGCTTCTTTTTGTCACGATCTTGAATCACACGCACCGCTTCTTGAGCGATCAGGTGGGTCGCATAACCTTCGTCTCGATTGACGTGATCGTCTTTGTGCCAATCGTGCCCGCCGTCGCGGTCATGGGTGAAGTAGTCAAGCGCCCCGTTGTAGTGTCCATATTGATGATCGAAGCCGCGCGCCATCGGCAGATAGGCGGGGGAGACATGACCCAAGTGCCATTTGCCGACGATCGCCGTTTCGTAGCCTGCGTCTTGCAGCGCCTCGGCCAAGGTCCTCTCATCCAGCGGCAATCCGTAGTCGGCCCAAGGGCGAACGACTCCCACCTGCAATCCGTACCGCATTGGATAGCGTCCAGTCAGCAGCGCCGATCGTGTGGGCGAACAAACCGGCTGCACGTAAAATTGCTCGAGCTTGGCGCCGGAGTTGGCCAATGCGTCTAACTGCGGCGTCTTAATCGGGCTGCCGCGCCAGCTGACATCGGCGCCGCCAAGATCATCGGCCAGAAGAAAAACGATATTCGGCCGGGGAGCATCGGTCGCGAAGGTGGTCGCGACCGAAGCGAGAGTCAGTGCGATGGTGAGAATCAGAGAACGAATAGCAGGCATGGCGATCTACGCAGGGGGTAGAATGAGAGAGAAAGTAATAGCTGCAATCTAACAGGCTCGTAGATTGGATGCTGCGCGGCGAATCTCCAGCAAGCTCGGCCTGCGAATCGCTCGCCGCTATCGGGTAACTTCCCCGCATTGTGAGCCGAGATGCACCGACTTGAGTAAGTGATTTATGCAAAAAATGACCAAGCTCAATCGGACTATGGTTCGTTCTGCGCCCGTAAGCGAATTTAACGAGCAAAGTCTACAAAAGCTGTTTCAATTCGAAACGAGATGGGCTAAGTTAGAAGTCGCCTACCCTACCGACGCAACTTCAAACGCTCCCCCCCTACCTTGTTCGTTGCGTCAGCCATTTGAATTCCAGGAAGCGATATGCACTTTCGTATACTGCTTGGCGTCCTGCTTAGCCAACTCATTTCGGCCGCCGCTTGCGCCCAAACGATTGTGGACTTTGGTCGCGACGTCCAACCGATCTTGGAATCTCAATGTCTCAAATGCCATGGTCCCGAGAAGGCCAAAAATGACTTTCGGGTGGATGATGCGCTCTCGATGAGCTTTTATGTCGAGCCGGGCGATTTGGAGTCGAGTTCGCTGTGGACCGATTACTTGGCGACCGAGGATACTTCGATGATGATGCCGCCTCCCGCGCATGAGGGCGATGGCGGATTACCGACCGCCGATCTGGCGATCATGAAGCTGTGGATCGAGGAAGGTGCGAATTACGAATGGGTCGAGTCCACCGCAGCGCCGGGCTCTGCAGCCCAAGCGCCTGAGGAAGCGCCGCCGCTGAGCATGGCGGCCAAAATCTGGTTGTTCCAAGGATTGTTTCATCCAGCTTCGACTCATTTTCCGATTGCGCTGCTATCCATTTCGATGGCCTTTCTCGCTTTATCCTTTTTCGCAGGCAAGCCGCTAGAATCGGCGGCGTTCCATTGTTTGTGGGTCGGTGCGCTTACCGCAATTCCGGCCTGCCTGATGGGCTGGGCCTACGCGACCGATCAAGGCTACGTCGATCCCTTTTCGCTAGATCCATCCAGCGGAATCGATCGGCACCGCTGGCTGGGAATCGGCGTAACCCTGTTTTCTCTTGCACTTGTGCCTATCGCTCACTCGGCCATCAAAAAAGAGAGCTTCCGTCGCAAGCTCGTGTGGTTTGCGGGTTGTTGCGTCCTGGCCGTGGGCGCCTCCTTCGTCGGTTTCCAAGGGGGCGAGCTCACCTACGGCGAAGGACACTACGCGAAGGAATACGAGCGACTATTTCTCGCCGATCAGCCTCCAGTCGAAACGGAGCCTGTGCACGCGGTAGACGCAACGCAGCCGGTCGCTAAGCAAGACTAACCGCCTAACGGCTTGGCTGGCGATATGGAGTTCGCATTGCTGCGATCGAGCAGCCCGTCCACAAAATCCTCGGTCGAAGCTTGCGGCACTAGGTAAACAGCACCCGCTCGACATCCTGCTCAAGCCGTTTGCGGGCCATCTCGCAGTACTCCGCCGACTGATCTACACCCAGATAATGCCGGCCTAACTTGCGCGCTACCACGCCGACGGTTCCGCTGCCCATAAAGGGATCGAGCGCGACGCCTTCTGCGGGGCAAGTCGCCAGCAAGCAAGTCTCGACCAGCTTCTCGGGGAAGACGGCGAAATGGGCTTCGCGGAATTTCGAGAGCGAGATCGACCAGACCGTGCGCTTGTTGCGTCCTTGCGGATGGAACGCCTGATCCCAGCGAGCGTCATGTAGGTTTGAGGAGCCCCCGTTCTTACCCGCTTCCGGCGTGCCGCCGCGCTGATGAAAATGGCGACGGCCTCCCTTCATGCGGCTGTTCTCGCTAAAGGTGACATGCGGCTCGCGGATCGCGTCGGCGTCGTAATAGTAGTCTTTGCTCTTGCTAAAGAAGAAGACGTACTCGTGATCGGTGGTCGGTCGCGTCTTGACACTCGACGGCATCGCGTTCGGCTTTTGCCAGATCACGTCGCTGCGTAAGATCCAGCCGGCGTCCTTCATGGCGAGCGCAAAGCGCCACGGCATGCCGAGCAGTTCGCCGCTGACATACTTGTCACCCAGCACGACCCAGATCGAACCGGTCGGCTTGAGCGTGCGGCGTACTTGGGCGAACAGCGCCACCAGACGGTCGATATACTCGGCCGGAGTTTTCTCCAAGCCGATTTGATCTTCCCCTTGATAGTCACGCTGCTGAAAGTAAGGGGGACTCGTGACGACGACATCAATGAACTCGTCCGGCCAGTCGGCCAGCACCACCGTCGCGTCGCCGCTATGGATCGTGTCCAGCGGCGGCGGAGAGAGTTTCCCTCGTTTCGGCGAGTCCTTTCGCGGCATGCGGCTCACATTTTGTCGACGGTCGAGATTCCTAGCAAAGCGAGACCCTGTTGTATCACTCGGGCCGTTAAATCGCAAAGGAGCAGCCGGCTTTGCTTTTGCTCAGCGGTCTCGGCCTTCAGCACCGGGCATTGCTCAAAGAAGGTCGAATAGGCTTTCGCCAGCTCTTCAAACAGGTAGATCGTCAACTGATTCGGGCGATAGTCGGCGACCATCTCTTGCAGCGCTTCGGGCAACCGCAACACCTTGGTCGCCAGCGCTCGCTCGGCCGGCGAGGTGATGCAAATCTTGGCGCCGCTGGATCGCAGCGCCGCGATGTCGATTTCCCCATTGCGGAAGATGCTCTGCGAGCGGGCGTACGCGTACTGCATGTAGGTCGCCGTATTGCCGCGCAGCGCGAGCATCGTGTCGTAGCTAAAGACGTAATCGGTCTCGCGGTTTTGCGACAGGTCGCCATATTTCAAACCGCCGATGCCGACGTCTTGCGCCACGTCTTTGTATTGCTCGTCGCTCAGCAGTCCGTCTTTGTCGTTCGAGCGGACGATCTTCTCTGCCCGCGACACGGCCTCGTCCAGCAAACCCTCTAGCCCTACCGTATCGCCAGAGCGGGTCTTGTACGGTTTGCCATCTTCGCCCATCACGGTGCCAAAGCTAACGTGCTTTAGCTCAACATCGGTATAGCCCCACTTCTTCGCCGCGGCGAACAGCTTTTCAAAGTGGTCCCCTTGGCGGAAGTCGACCACGTAGAGGATCGCGTCAGGCCGCCATTCGTTCATCCGATATTGGATCGTCGCCAGGTCGGTGGTCGCGTAGAGAAACGCGCCATCCTTTTTGCGAATGATCATCGGCGCTTTAAAGCCTTCCAGGAAAACGCAGAGCGCACCTTCCGACTCTTTGGCGAACCCTTGTTCGATAAAGCTGTCGACGACCGGAGCGAGCTGATCATGATAAAAGCTTTCGCCCAACTCATGATCGAACTTCACGTTTAGCCGCTCATAAATCCGCTGGATGTCTTCGCGACACTTCGGCAGAAATTCGTGCCAGAGAGCGAGATTCTCTTCGTCGCCGGCATGCAGCTTGGCGGTCTCGTTTAAGACGGCGCTGCTGATGTCGGCATGTTCGGCGGCGAGCTTGGCGAACTCTGGATCGGCGGCCAGCTCGGCCAGTTTCGCCTGGTCCTTGGTCAGCTCTTTGCTCGCTTCATTCGCTTGACGCTCCAGCTTCTGCAGCTCTTTGGCCGCTTTCTTGTCGGCCCCTTTGTCGCCGGTCGACGGCGCTGCTTTGCGTTCTTCCAGTTCGGCCGACATCTCCGAGAGCTTCGCTTTGCGCGCCGGCAACGCTTTTTGACCGTCGACAAAATCGATGATCTTCCGCACTTCGCGATAGAGCCGCGAGAGTTCGGCGACCGGACTCTCGGCGTAGGCGTCGTTGTCGCGGAAATGCTTGAAGCCGTAGATGATCATGCCGAACTGCGTTCCCCAGTCTCCCAGGTGATTGTCGGTGATCACTTCATGCCCCAAAAACCGCAGCGTGTTGGCCAGCGAGTCGCCGATCACCGTCGAGCGGATGTGTCCGACGTGCATCGGTTTGGCGACGTTGGGGGACGAGAAGTCGAGGATGTACTTCTTCGGCTCGGCGACCAACGGCACGCCGATTCGCTCGTCGGTGACTGCGGCGGCCAGCTGCGCTTCGATCCACGCATCCTTCAGCTTGATATTGATAAAGCCGGGCCCAGCGATCTCCAGCGGTTCGCACATGTCCGACAGATCGATCTTCTCGACGATCTCGGCGGCGATCTCACGCGACTCGCGGCCCAATTTTTTCTTCAGCGGCATGGCGCAGTTGGCCTGGTAGTCGCCAAATTTGGTGTCCGAGGCCGGCCGAATCATCTCGAGCAGCGGCGCCGTTTCGTCGACCATCGTGGACAAAACAGCGTCAAATCGGCCCCGCAGGGCTTGCAGAATGTTCATGCGGCGTAAGGAGTTAGGGCCAAAAAACGGGAGCGCAAACAGCCATTTTCAAAGGATTGCTTCCTTTTTACAAGGGAGGAATAGAACACGGAGGCCACGGAAGACGAGACCGCCCCTGGGCGCTGATCGGCTGAGCGGCAAAACTCAACAGGTTCGTACTCCTTGTATTTTGTGACACGCCGCCGATGTATTTGTTCGATTTGACGCTCCCCACGCCTGCCGAAAACCTGGCCCTCGACGAGGCGCTGCTCGAAGCGACCGAGGCCGGCGAGCTTTCGGGCGACGTCCTGCGCCTGTGGGAGCCGCAATCGCCGTTGGCCGTGATTGGCCGCGCTTCGAGGATCGCCGACGAGGTCAACTTGACGGTCTGTCAGCAGCGCGGCGTGCCGGTCTTCCGCCGCACCAGCGGAGGCGCGGCGATCGTCGCCGGGCCCGGCTGTTTGATGTACGCGATCACGCTGGACCTGGCCAATCGCGAAGACCTGCGGGCCATCGATCTTTGTCACCGCTATGTGATGGAAAAGATGTTGGCCGCGCTGGCGCCGCATGTTGCAGGAGTCACCTTTCAGGGAACCTGCGATCTGACCTGGAACAACCAAAAGTTCAGCGGCAACAGCCTGCGGGTCAAACGTGATCATGTGCTCTATCACGGCACGCTGCTGTATGATTTTCCGCTGGAAATGATCGCCGATTGCTTGAACCATCCGCCGCGTACGCCCGACTATCGGCAGCAGCGCGATCACACGCAATTTGTCACCAACCTGCCGATTACCCGCGACCAACTGCGCAACTCGCTGATCGAAACCTGGGCAGCGGACAAGCCGCTGCCCGAGTGGCCGGAAAAACGGACCGCCGATCTAGCCGCCGAAAAATACGGAACCGACGAGTGGAACGCGATGCGGTAGCTCTGGGGTGGTTGGACTGGACCGGACTCCTTTGTTTTTTTCGGAACGCTTGGCGGTTCGATCGCGCGAGGGTTGGACCGGACCGCGTTGAATTTTTTCTGTCAAATTGCCTAGATTGCCTGCGAGTTAAATTGGGTAGGCTAGTGGACGTCAAGCCGCGGCCTAACCTACGGCTTTATTAGTTGGACCGGACCGGACCGAAAAAAATTTGCAATCCGTTGTTCACGCGGTTGAGTCGACGCACTTTAGCGGTCTGCGCGTACCTCTTCCATCTGAAATCGACCATGATCCCGTGCGCTTTGTCAATCAACAACGATCGAGGCTGTGCGAACCAATAGGATGCTAAGCATTGCCCCGTCCCTGTTCCATTCCGCCTCCCCCGCTTTCCGCATTCCGCTTCCAAAAATCTTTCGCCGCCACCGAAAGATCTCCACCCCTCGCGTGTCTTACCATAGAAGGGCAATCGCCTGCCCCTGGTTTTCTAGTCACGCACGAAGCGACCTAAACCTTTGCCTCCTCATCCCGATACGCGCGAAACGCTGATCCGCCGGTTGCCCCAGGCGGACGATGTGGAAGCATGGGACGCATTTGTCGAGATTTATGAGCCGCTCCTGTTTCGGTTGGCTCGCAGCAAAGGCTTTCAACAGGCCGACGCCGAGGATTTTGTCCAGGAAGTACTGACGGCGGTCGCCAAAGCAGTTGGGCGCTGGGTCGAAACCGAAGATCGCGGAACCTTCCGGGCCTGGCTGTTTCGGATCGCGCAAAATCTGGCGATCAACTTTATGACGCGTCCCAAACATCAGCGCCTCGGATCAGGCGATAGCCAGATCGCCGGCCTCTTGGCTCAGCATCCCGATCCTCACGGCGAATCGACGCAACTATTTTCGCTTGAATATCGCCGCGAACTATTTCGCTGGGCCGCCGAACAGGTTCGACTGAAAGTCAGCGAGCGGCAGTGGCGACTCTTTTGGATGACCAGCATCGATAATCAGCCGATCGCCCAAGTCGCCGCCGAGTTCGGCCTGAGCGTCGGCAGCGTCTACATCGCGCGGAGCCGGATCACCAAGCGAATCCGCGAAACCATTCAAACCCTTGAGGAGCAAGCTCGATGACGATCGGCTCTTCCCACTTGCCGGAGGAACGGTGCGCTGACCAGCGTCTCTATCTACTGTTGGACGGGGACGAAGCGTCGCCCGAGTTTCAACAGGCCGCCGCTCATGTCGAAAGCTGCGCCGCGTGCCGAGATCGCCTGACCGAACTCTCCGGTGATCATGACCATTGGCAAACGCAGCGCGAACTGCTGACGCCGATCGCCGATGATCAGCCCGACACGGGACAGTTCTATCGCTATCGCTCGACCGAAACCATCTTCGCCCAGCGGCGCAGCATCGATGAGACGATGGTCAAGCAGATGCTCACCGCGCCGTCGCATCCCGAGATGCTGGGTCGACTCGGCCGCTACGAGGTCGAGCGAATCATCGGCGTCGGCGGCATGGGGATCGTGCTAAAAGGTTTTGATACCGAGCTGAACCGTCCTGTCGCGATCAAACTGCTCGCGCCTCATTTATCGCGGATCGGCGCCGCGCGGCAACGTTTTGCCCGCGAAGCCCGAGCCGCCGCCGCCGTGGTGCATGAGCATGTCGTCTCGATCCACAACGTCGAGTCGAATCACGCGAATCCCTTTTTGGTGATGCAATACATCCCCGGCGAGTCGCTACAGGCTCGCGTCGATCGCGGCGGACCATTAAGCGTCTCCGAAATCTTACGGATCGGCGTGCAGTCGGCATCGGGCCTGGCCGCCGCACATGCGCAAGGCTTGGTTCATCGCGACGTGAAACCAGCCAACATCTTGCTCGAGAACGACGTCGACCGCGCCTATCTAACCGACTTTGGCCTAGCCCGCGCATCGGACGACGCCAGCTTGACCTACACCGGCATCGTGTCAGGCACGCCGCACTACATGTCGCCAGAACAAGCCGACGGGCGAGCGCTCGATCAACGGTCCGATCTGTTCAGCCTCGGCTCGGTCCTCTACTTCATGGCGACCGGCCACCCGCCGTTTCGGGCCGAACGCCCGATGGCGGTGCTCAAACGAACGTGTCACGACCCGCATCGCCCCGCGTGGGAGTCGAACGCCGAGATCCCGGATGAGCTGTCGGACATCATCGACCGCCTGCTGGAGAAGCAGCCAGAGCGCCGCTTTGCGACGGCGCTGGAACTGCAAAAGAAACTAGAACGCGTACTGTCGGACTTGCAGCAAGGAAAGCTGCGACTATCACGCCGCGGCAAGTCGAACCGCACATGGTGGATCGCCGCGATCGGCTTGTGCGAAACGGCGCTGCTGGCCGGGGTGGGTTATGTCTGGATGACTTCCGCGCCAAAGCAGGAACCGCCAACGCCGATCGCAATGCCGCCGGCGAGTACCCAAAGCGTCGAATCAATCCAAGCCCGACTGCAATCGCTGGAAGGCCCGCAGCAAGCGGACCTAGACCGATTGCAGTACGAATTGATCACATTGGAAGTGACCCCTTTCCCAGAAGCTGACTTGAAGGAACCGACGAATGCTCAAGAGTAAGTTGACTGCTTGTGTGGGGATGGTGCTGTTAGTTTCATTCGCATCTGTTGGTGTGGTGCGCTATGTCTCTGGCGATGAGAATCCGAGTGATTCGCCGATCTCGAAAGAGGTAAGCGCAGAGCCTGCGACGCCGAATGCGGTGGACAGAAGGCCTATCGTGCAAGTGCCGCTGGACGCCAATGAATATCTCCTGGCTTGGCTGCGCGAAAACGTAGGAAACTCCCAAATCACGATTGAGGCTACGGGGACGAACGAAGACTACGCGTTCCATGTTCCTTTTACGCTGCGTGCCGCAAAAGCGGAATCGCCGCAGAATCGAATCCACCTTGTCGAGCTAGAACTCAACCCCGGCCCGGATAATCTCGTTGAAACAGCTAAATCGGATCAGGCGATCATCGACTCGTTGCGCGGCGAAGGATATCATTTCGCGCTCAACGGTCTGTTCCCGAAACGAAAAGCGACCGATTCGTCGATAGCTGCAGCAGAAGGCGCAACCATCCAAGTTCCGCTCGAAGCGAACTCGTATCCCGATGAATGGCTTTTGCATAACAAAGGGAATCGAGCGATCACGCTGTACGCCGAAGGATCCGGCATCACCAAAGAATCGGTCGGCGTCTATTCGCCGGGCCGCTACTTTGCGATTCGCAAGATGATCTCGGAATCGCCGGCCGGGGGGATCAATTTGGTGACGTTGGAAGTTCTGCCTGGTCCGGGACCCGGCTATTCCAATCAACCGGCGAAGTTCGATGCGACGAAGCTGCAGGAAAAAATCGACGAGCTGCGCGGCAAGAAGTTTCGCTTCCTCTTGCAGGGCTTGGTCCCGCTAGGCGAACCACTGCCGGCTGTCGCGACGATGGCTGATTCCGTTCAAGCTTATCCGCGCCCTACGCCGTATCCTCGTAACGTCGCCACACCGCCGCAAACAACTGGCGGTCTCGGCATGGCGTCGGATCCGCCGCTTGTGGATGTGCCTAGGGAGCCAAATCGTACTCAGAATATCTACTTCGCTCCAAGAACAATACCAGCGACGGCGAGTCCCAATTTTTCGATTCCTAATCCCGCAGGACAATCAGTGAGGTGGGCGCCCGAAACGCCAAGTGCCGGTACTCGACCGACCAGCGGCAGCTATTCGACTCCGGCCACTGGCGCAGCGCCTGCCCTAACCACAAACGCGATGCCGGCAGGGCCAACTTGGTCGGTGGGCGCGCGGCCTTACCCAGCGCCATATGCCAATGGGCTACCGCCGACCGCACACGTACCGTCGCCGTGGCAACCCGTACCCACGGCGCCCGGGCAGTCGCCGACGTACCAACCGATGCCGCCGATCTCTATCCAAGCCTTCTCTGCAACCTTCAATCCCCTCACCGAACAAAAGAAGTTGAAGGCGATCGCGAAGCTTAAGCAGGCCAAGACCGACGAGGAGAAAGCGACGGCGCGGGAAGAACTGAAGCGTGTGTTGACGGAGATCTTCAGCGCTGACATGAAGCAGCGCGACAAGCAAGCGAAAGAGATTGAATCGCGGATCAAGAAGTTGCGCGATCAGTATGAAGCGCGTGAGAACGCGCAGGACGAGATCATTGACTTGCAACTGCAACTGCTGGAGAAGCAGGCCGCGGGGTTGGAGTTTCCGGCGCGCTAGAACCTAGCCGCCTTTCGTTTCGGCTTCTTCCCCGAAATCAGCCGCACGGCGTTAGCCGCGGTTTTTTGACTCTAACTTTTCCGTCGGCAAAGTGTTCCTGTCAGAAACCGCGGCTAACGCCCAATGCCGCTTACTTTGACGAAATCCTAGCCGCGATTTGGTTTGGGTACGAGATTTGCGCCAAGTTGAGAGATTTGATTTCTCTGTCACAATGGCGGCAAGTCATGATTGCACCTCCCAGCCTGCCTGATTCGCCCGAAGAGCAGTTTGTCGCCGCCAGAACTTTGCTCAGTGAGATTCTGCGCGTTCCGCAAATCGAGGCGATCGTTGATTTTGATGATCGACCTAACACCAAGATGGTCTACACCCAGGCCGTCACCATTTGGCTGTTGATTTTGCAACGACTTCGCGGCGGCGCATCGCTGCAAACGGTCGTCTCGGAAGCGGTCGAGCATCAAGCCGATCTATTTCCTGACAATAAGCGGGTCCATGAAGGCACGTTGGGGGAGAACACCTCCTCGTTTAGCGCCGCACGCAAACGCCTGCCGCTGGATGCGATCGAAAGGTTCTCGCGATGCGTTTGCGATCATCTCGGACGGACCGTCGAGCCTGTTTTCGATGATCGACGCGTGTTCATCATCGACGGGACCACGATCACGCTACCGCCAACGCCTGTTCTGAAGAAGGCGTTTCCGCCGGCGACCAACCAGCTTGGCGAAACGGTTTGGCCAGTCGCGATGCTGATGGTGGCCGCCGAGATGCAAACCGGCTGCATCTTAGTTCCCAAGATCGATCCCATGTACGGCCCGAACAATTCCAGCGAGGCCAAGCAAGCACGCGAGATTGTCGGCGACCTGCCCAGTCGCAGTATCGTTTTAGCGGACAGCTGTTTCGGGATCTTCAGCGTGGCCCATCACACGCGAGCCGCCGGGCACGATTTTCTGTTTCGTCTGTCGATGCTACGGTTAAAAGCGCATCGCAAGAAAGCCGAGCTCATCGATCAAGGCGAAGGCTATAAGAGCTGCCGCTTGACCTGGCGTCCCTCGGCCAAGGAACGCAACACCAATCCCGACTTGCCAGCGGACGCTTCCTTGGATGTATTTCTGCACGAAGTCGAACTGGAAGACGGGGCGACGTTGGCGCTGGTGACGTCAATGAGCTTCGACGCGTTGTGCTTGGCGGAGCTTTACCGTCGGCGTTACGACATTGAATTCGATATTCGCGATTTAAAGGTGACAATGGATACGGAGAACCTGCGCGCCAAAAGCGTCGAGATGGTAATGAAAGAGTTGATGGGTTCCGTAATTGCGTACAACTTGGTGTCGCAACTTCGTCGCGGCGCCGCGAAGCTGGCCCGAGTCGAGCCGCGACGACTGAGCTTCACCGGAGTCTGGGTGAGCTTTCAAGTCCAACTGCTGGGCAGGTCATGCGAAACATTCGAACAGTGGAGCAAGGCATTTACGAAAGCCTTGGTCAGCGCGTCGAAGCGAAGACTCCCCAATCGCAAGTCGCCGCGCAGCTACCCTCGCGTCGCCCATCCTCGCCGCGCAAAGACGACGAAGTTTCAAAAGTCACTCCGCAAAAAAACAAAATCACCTGACCCGCCACCCCCTGAATAGCCACAAAGTAAGCGGCATTGGGCTAACGCCGTGCGGTTGATGTGGGCCGCGCCATGTCTCACCTCATTTCGCCCGAAAAAACGCGAGGCCTCAGTCCCCCTTCTTTCTGTCGTTGGAAAATCAAAATGGGTCAGCTAGCAGGAAAGCGCTCTCCGCGTCTTCAGCGACATTAACGGTGAGATTTTTCGCGCTGACCCCCATTGGGGCCAATATTCTGGATAAATTGCGCGTTTTAACTCATTGCGCTGTTGCGGGTTACGTCAATGGCCCAGCTTGGGTGCTGACTCTCACTAGGCCCGTTGATACAATTGCCCGAACTGGAAATATCCCGTAGTAACGTAGGCTTTTAATTCCCTCGGCCCGATTGGGCTGGCCCTCACTTCTTTACGAGCGTCCTCGCCTACGCACCGGTTTCGTCATTTACGGCGAATGAAGATTACAAACATCATCCTGACGCACTAGCTTCTAACTCTATGTCACGTCGTGATCACCTTGCTCAGCTTCGTGAAGCTGCGCCTGTTATTTTGCCATCGCTGCTGTTGTGCGACTTCGCCAACTTAGAGCGTGAGGTGGAGCGTTTGCTAGCTGCCGGCGTGAAAGCACTGCATCTGGATGTGATGGACGGCATATTTGTCCCAAACATCAGCTACGGGATGCCGATTGTCGCCGCGTTCCGAAAATTGACCGATCTGCCGCTCGACGTCCATTTGATGATCGAGAAGCCGCAGGACTACATCCGACAATTCCATGAAGCGGGCGCCGACGTGATGACGATTCACGCGGAAGCTGTCGATGACGTCGCTAGCATCTTGCGTGAGATCAAATCGCTAGGCGCTGGAGCCGGAGTGGCGATTAACCCCGACACTCCGCTTGAGACGATTGTGGACGCGCTTCCCGAGGCGGACCTCGCTTTGATGATGAGCGTCAACGCCGGTTTTGGCGGACAGAAGTTCAACCCAGTCGCCCTCGACAAAATTCGAGAAGTACGCCGGTTAGCGCCGGACCTACTGATTGAGATCGACGGCGGCGTGAATTTGGATACTATTGGGCGCTGCACGGAAGCGGGCGCAGACTTGTTAGTAGTCGGGTCGGCCATTTTCGGCAAACCAGACTACGTCACGGCTGTCCGCGAGCTGAACTCGGCCGCGGCCGCCGCCTCCTGAACTGCATAGGTGTAGCTTTTTTATGTTGCGCGTAGCGCTCATTCGCCCCGGCTGTACCGATTACGACTTACAAGGCCGTATTCGCGGCGTATTAAACGTTCCGCTGAGCGACCGTGGGGTCGAACAGGTCCAACATGCGGCGCACGAGATGGCCGATCTATCGATCGACGTCGTCTACTGCGGTCCATGTCAGCCTGCACAGCAAGCGGCGGAAATTATCGCCAAGATCCACATGGCCAAAGTCAAGCGAATCGATAAGTTTCGCAACTTGGACGCGGGTCTCTGGCAAGGCAAACTGATCACTGAGGTCAAACAAAACCAACCCAAGGTTTACCGTCAGTGGCAAGAGAACCCCGACAGCATTTGCCCGCCTGAGGGGGAGATGCTAGCGGACGCACGGACCCGCGTACGGAGTGCTCTCGAGAAGATTTGCAAGAAGTACCAAAACTCCACCAAGGTCGCAGCCATCGTGACGCCGGAGCCGATCGCCTCGGTGATTCGCTGCGAACTGCTGCATCATGTGATCGGCGACCTGTGGAAAGCCGAAGAAGGTAACTGCGGTGGTTGGGAACTGATCGAGATCGCCCCGCAGCCTGCTCTTCGTTAGATTAAGATAGAACGAACCGCCAATGACGGCGGCTCAAAGCCAGAAGGAAATCGCATGTCGTCGACTACGCCTGAGTTCGCTGCCGCAGCGGCCGCCGCTGAAGGGGTCAAACGGGCCAAACGCGGAGTGCCGGAAGGACTGTGGCAACGCTGTCCCGGTTGCCAGGCGGTGATCTTCCGCAAACAAGCGGAAGAACTGCTCTCGGTATGTCCCGAATGCGAACATCACTGGTACGTCTCGGCCACCGATCGCATCGAGCAAGTTCTCGACAGCGGCACCTTCGAAGAGTGGGACGGCGAGCTAATGCCGACCGACCCGCTGCAATTCGCCGATAAAAAAGCGTACGCCGAACGTCTGGTCGCCGAGCAAAAGCGGACCGGACTTCGTGACGCCGCGCTGACCGGCTGCGGCATGATTCGCGCTCGTCGCGTCGCCATCGGCGTGACTGACTCAGCATTCATCATGGGGAGCATGGGCTCGGTCGTCGGCGAACGCTTGGCGCGCTTGATCGAACGGGCCGCCGACCAAAACCTGCCGCTGATCGTGATCAGCGGCTCCGGCGGTGGGGCCCGCATGCACGAAGGGATTCTTTCCCTGATGCAGATGGCCAAAGTGACCGCCGCGTTGGCCCGCTATCACGAAATGGGCGGCTTGTTCATCTCTGTCCTGACCAATCCGACCATGGGCGGCGTCGCCGCGAGCTTTGCGTCGCTGGGCGATTTGATCTTCGCCGAACCCAAAGCGCTGATCGGCTTCGCCGGCCCGCGCACCATCAAAGCGACGATCCGGATCGAACTGCCCGACGGTTTCCAGACCAGCGAGTTTTTGCTGGAACATGGTTTTGTCGATCGCATCGTCCCGCGGTCGCGGCTAAAGAGCGAAATCGCCCGCGCGATTGACTACTGCGGCAAGTAGCTCGCTGCATTTGATTTCGTAGGGTGCGTCTAGACGCACGGAATTGGAAAACGATTCGATCTCGGTGCCTCCAGACGCACCCTACGGTTTTCTCATGCACCAGATCGCCACGCGACCGTTGACCGAGCATGAGCGCTCGATCGTACAGGTTCATGCTCAAACCAACTTCGCCGCGTTTGGCTTTCTGACTGTGCTGCTGTTGGTCGTTCCGGTGGTGATTCTGCTGCAACTGGTCGGGCTCGCCGCCAACTCTCTTTCGATCGTGCAGCTTGAGGCGCTGCGTCTGCTGGCGGTCGCAGTTCCGCTGATCGTTTATCTGGCGATCATCCAGTCTTATTGGAAACGAGATCGCCGCCGCAGTCAGCGCGCTCAGCAAGACCTGACCGACAATGTGGTCCAAGAGATTGCCGTTACGCCGTCGCGCGTTTGCGAGGTGACCAACAAAAGCGATCACCCGGCGCTGGCGTTTGCGATCGGCGACGAGAAGTTGTTGCTCCTCTCCGGCGAATGGCTCTACTACGCCAACACCTATCAAGCGGAAGCGGAAAGCGGCGAAGTCGATCCCGATCGCTTCAACGGGCTCTCCGGCGCGAGCGGCTTTCCCAACACGCAGTTCACCGTCACGCGACTGCCGCACTCTGGTTATGTCTTGGCGATCCGCGTCAGCGGCGAGTATCTTGATCCCAGTGCGGAGATCGCCGCGGCGTACAACGACGATCTGTTTCGGCACTCCGAAATCTTGGCTGGCTCGCTCGAAGACTTGGCGGCGATCTTGTCCCGCGAGAGGAAGCCAAGGAAATAGCGATTAGTCGTTGATCGATCGTTCCGTGTCGAGCGTCCGGTTTGTCGACGATGATCTTGCCGCTGGGCTTCCGCTTTCGCTGCCGACGCGCCAATATCGACGTTGTGTTAGCGAAGTACAGGATGGTCGCTGAGAGGATGTGCGGAAGTTTTTGCCCTGGCATTTGGTAGAGAACAACGAGCGCGATGTTTGAAATCACCACTCGCCCGCTGAACGAGTCGGAGCGAGAAAAATTGCAACGGAAGTCGCAGGTTCGCCGCTCTCTATTTCTCGTCGTCATGGCGATCCTGACCTTGCTCGGCGGTGGTTTTCTGTCGGCGCTGTGGTACGGGATTGGTCAGCGAATTGGGCCAGGTTGGGCGCTAATCGGTTTGGGGGCCGGATGGATTCAGGCCTGCTTGCTGGCGACGCTTGCGTCGCGGGCTTATTTTGCCGAACGATCTGCCCGCATCGCAAGCTTTCTGGGCGATCTTCAGCATGGTCAGGTCGAAGAGATCCAGGTGATGGAAGCCGACGTCGTCGAGATCGGCATGACCGGATTCGACGAGCCGGCGCTGTTGTTTGCGATCGACGAAGGTCAACTACTGCTGCTTCAAGGACTTTGGCTGTTTGGGGGCAACACGTACGGCGTTGATCTAGATTGGTCGCTGCAAGGCGGCGCCGCAGAAGTATTCAACGGATTGCCGGCGCCGAATTCGTTTCCGAGTTCGGTATTCGTGGTGACGCGATATCCGTTATCGGGCGATGTGATCAGCATCCGCGTGGAAGGCGAGTACCGCACTCCCAGAATTGAGAATGTGAAATACGCCGAAAAACATTGCACCGCGCTGCGCGATTGCGAAATTCTCTCCGGCACGCTCGAAACGCTCGAACAATCGCTAACTGCCGCTTATGATGGCGCCAGAAAAGCGGAATAGCATGCTGCAGATCCCACGTCGCGCCGCGACCGAAAAGGAACGGACTGAAGTGACCAACCGCTCTCCATCGGCTAGCGACTCTGACTGGTGTTCGTTTTCTCGGAAGGGCGCAACCTCAAGAGTAGCGCAGCAGGGCTACGAAGAAATACATCGCCGCGTTTTACCCGAACACTTCCGGGTTCCGTACGTTCTCCGGCGTGCGGCCTTCCAGCAGATCGACTACCTGCTTGGTCGCGCGGCCGCGGAGGTTTTCTAGCGACTCGACCGAGACGAACGCGGCGTGCGGCGTGACGATCACGCGGGGGTCGTTCATCGGCGGCTTGGTCAGGTCGCACGGTTCCGGATCTTGCACGTCGAGCGCAGCGCCGGCCAGTTGGTTCGCTTCCAGGGCGGCGGCGAGCGCCTCTTCGTCGACCAGCGCCCCGCGAGCGGTGTTGATCAGATAGGCGGTCGACTTCATCTTCTGAAATTCCTCGGCGCCAAACATGTGCCGCGTTTCGGCGGTCGCCGGGATCAGCAGTGAGATATAATCCGACTCGCTCAGAATGCGCTCGAGATCGACCGTCTCGACGCCGGGCATCGTTTTGCCGCTGCGACTGGTCGCGATCACTTTCAGACCGAGCGCTAGCGCTCGCTCGGCTAACAGCACGCCGATTTGCCCCAGCCCGACGATGCCGAGCGTTTGTCCGCTGACGCGCCGCATCAGTGGTCCGGCTTGCAGATCGTACGTGCCGCTTTGCGTTTCGTGGTGGTACATCGCAATCTTCCGGGCACACGCCAACAACAGGGCGAGCGTATGTTCGGCGACTTCAATCACGCAGTAGTCCGGTATGTTGGTGACCGGGATCTTCTGCTGCGTGCAGTAGGCGACGTCGATGTTGTCGAGCCCGATCCCCAAGCGGGCGACGATCTTCAAATTGGGGGAAGCGGCGATCACTTTGGCGGTGACGTTGGCCCAGTTGGTCAAGATCGCGTCGACCTGATGTTCGGCGGCGAGCGTCGCCAGCGCGTTTTCATCGGTATGCGTCGCGACGATTAGCTCGACGCCGGCTTTGTCGAGCGTCTTGTGCTCGATCTCAAGATCTTGCCAGGCGAAGTCAGTCAGCAGCGCTTTGAATTTTGGCATCGGTTGGTCGTCACAAAGGAGGCGGCGGAGATTGCGCCCTCCATTCTAACGAATCCTCGCGGCCGATCCTACGCGGGCGACGCTTACTTCAGCGCTTGAATGTAACGCAAGAAGCGTGCTTCCAGCATGTTCCAATCGCTGCCGAAGACCGCTTCAAAATCGGCGATTCGCTGCGCGGCCGGATAGGCGGACGCGGCGGGTCGCGCGGCGATGGTCGTCAGATATTGGGCGAAGCGGCGCGGGTCGGTCTCGACCAGATAAAAGCAGAGCGCCCAAGACTCGCTGTAGGCGATGTCAGGACGCTGGGCGAAGACGCGGTCAGATTGGATCAACCCTTTTAGGGATCCTGGGGAACGTGATTTTGCGGCGTAATCTTGAAACCAGTCGAGTCGCCCGCGATTGATCCGGTCGCTGGCGCGGCGATATGCCGACGCGTTCCAAACGCCGGGCGCTTCAAACATGGTGGCCAGCCCTTCGACGATCCACTTGGGCTGCTCGGCGGTGCGGCTATGGATGCCGGCGTTGAACGCCGTTTGGTGCGTCGCCTCATGAACCATGGTCGCCGCGTTTTCTTCCCAGAAGTTATCATCGGTGCGGCCAGCCGAAACGTCGTACATCAACACGCGATTGGTGCGCGAAGAATAATAGCCAACCATCCCGGGCGAAACGCGTACGCCCAACTTGGCCGAATGTTTGGCGTATTCGGCGAAAGTTGGAAAGACGACCGCGACCAAAGGAAACTGGGCCGGAGCGACGCGAAAGCCGCGGCTGGTGAAATATCCCTGGAACGAGCGGTGAAGCTGTTCAAAGCGGTTGGCCCACTGGTCTCGCTGGCCGGGGGGATGCACCACCAGATAGTGGCCAGTACCGGTGACTTCAAATTGATTGCCGAACTCGCGGAGCAGCTCGCCGCGGACCTGAGATTGGCTCCAAGGAGTGAAGCCGTCAGCGACTTTGGCGAAGTTTTTGGCCTCACTAGGGGCGAATTCCCAGATTTGGCCATCCACGCCCAGCACCAGGACCTTCTCGGGCGAGTTGAATACAGAGGTCCCCACCACCTCCTGGCCGTCCAGATCGAGCCGGAGGGTCCATGCCTGGGCTTGGGCAGAATTTGCCGCTGCACCGCTAGCAATTGGCGCCAAAAGCATCAACAGCCACTTATGGGGGAGAAGTTTTTTCATGAATTCTGTCTCGTTGGTCTCGAAGAATCACTTTACAACTGTAGAATGCAAATTACCCCCTCGAACGGAGTCTTGGGAAACTGCTGGAGAATCGACTCGCCCCCCGCTACAATGCGAGGCAGTCCTCTCCTCTGCGTCGCCTTCTCTTCCCCCTCCATTTCCGGACTTAACTTAGTGCGCAGTATTCTGTTAGCGCTCGCAATTTTGGTTAGCTGCGCACCCTTTGCGCACGCTCAGGACGCTTCGTCGGCAGATCAATCGCATGCGAACCTTGCGAAGCAGGTCGCCTATCTCATCCGCCAATTGGATGCCGGTAGTTTGGCCGAACGCGACGACGCCGAAGCGGCGCTGACCGAGTTGGGGCCGGCAGTTCTTGACCATTTGCCCGAGATTACCGAGCGCACCCCGGCCGAAGTGAAAGCGCGACTCGAACGGATTGCGTCCGTCCTGCAAAAGCAGCAAGCCGACAGCATTACGCAGCCAAAGTTGGTGACGCTTGATTTTAAGGAGACGCCGCTGAGCGAAGTCTTGGCCGCGATCGAACAGCAGTCGGGCAATCGCATCGTCGACTTTCGTCCCAATTTTGGCCAACAAACAATCGATCCAAAGATCTCGATCCAGTGCGAGAACCTTCTCTTTTGGCAAGCGATTGATCGTGTCTTCGCTGACGCCGATCTCGCCGCCTATGCCTATGCCGGCGAGAAAAATTCGTTGGCTTTCGTCAATCGTGACGCTCCCGGCTTGCCGCTGAACCTGGCCAGCTATACCGGGGTCTTCCGTGTCGAGCCGACTCGGATCGAGATGCACCGCAATCTGATTCCGCCGATCTCGGATGGGATGCGGATCAATTTGCAGGTGACCTGGGAGCCGCACGTTTCGCCGATCTTGATCAAGTTTCCCTTTGACGCACTGACCGCGGCTGACGATCAAATGAGCGACCTGAAACTCGCCGATGGTCCCGTTTCGTACGATGTCGCCGTCGACAGCGGTCAGACCTCGGTCGACTTTGTCATTCCGCTCAAATTGGCGCCGCGCGGATCGCAGTCGATTGAAAAGTTGCAAGGCAAGTTCGTCGCGCTGGTTCCTGGACGCGTCGAAACGTTTCGGTTTGATCGCTTGGCCAATGCTCGGGGACTGCGACAGGAAAAAGGGGGCGTCCAAGTCGCCTTAGAGCAGTTCCGGAAAAACCGCGACCTGTATGACGCACGCATCGTCGTCCGTTTCCCCGGCGGTTCCGAGGCTCTGCAGTCTCATTTGGGCTGGGTCGATTCCAACGAAGTTTATCTAGAGGCCGCCGACGGCGAGCGCCTGGATCATGCCGGGATCGAGCGATTTCAAGAAGACTCCGACGCGATCGGCATCGCTTACAAATTTATCCTTGAAGAACGTGAACCGGGCGATTTTTCGCTGGTTTACAAAACGCCTGGTTCGATCGTGTCATTGCCGGTCGATTTCCAGCTAGACGACATTCCGCTTCCCTAGCACGCTGCGTAAACCGACATCCCTCATCCTCGCTTCCTTTTAGCGATTGAACATATGACATTCCAAATCTGGCCGAGTCACATCGTGCAACTGGCAGTCGTATTCGGTCTGTTGATCTTCGCCGATACGCTCGGACGATCCGGGCACTCCGAAGGAGGGATCGACGAAGAGACCGGGTACATGGACCCGCGATTCGATTCGATGGATCGTCCTCCCGGAGTTGAGATCGAAGCGTTCGTCAACAACGCTCCGATCTATGACGTTGACGTCGAACGAGCGGCCGCCAAAGCGTTTGGCGCCGCCAGCAAAGGGGATCTGGATTTGCCGTTTGGGTTGAAGTCCTCGGTTCTCAACCGCCTGATCGATCGTGAGTTGGCGCTGCAGTACATCGAATCGACCGACTTCCGCCCTTCGAGTTCGGAGGTCAATCGCGAGATCAGCCGTGTGAAGAAAGAGCTAGAAGCTCGCGGCAAGTCGCTCGACGCCTATTTGACCGAGAATCATACCGACATGCGCATGTTGCGGCGGCGGATCGCCTGGAATATCGCGTGGCCGCGTTACGCCGACGCGAGTCTGACAGACGATAACCTGCGTCGCTATTTTGAACTGCATCGTCGTGACTTTGACGGCACCCAACGAAAACTCTCGCAGATCTTGCTAACAACCAACGAGACGGAACCGAGCCAAGTGGTGGAACGTCAGCGTGACATCGCCGCTCGTCTGCGCGTCCAGATCAAACGGGGTGAGTTTGCGTTTGAGAAAGCGGCGCGAAGCTATTCCAATGCTCCTTCCAGTGAGCAAGGGGGACTAGTCGGTTGGATCGGTCGTCACAACCAACTTCCCGAAGAGATTCATAACGCTGCGTTCGACGCGCCGTTGGGCGAAGTGGCCGGCCCGATTCAAACTTCCTTCGGCATCCACCTGATCTGCGTGACGGAAGAACAGTTGGGAGAGATCCCGTGGGAAGAGGTCAAGCACGAAGTCCGCGAAGCGGCCGAACGCTACTTGTTCTCTTACACAGCCGATCGAGGACGTTCGCAGGCGGATGTGAAGTACCGAAACTCGTACGAGTATCCCGAAGAATATCGGGACTACATGTCGCCCTATCCCGAGCCGCGACATATGGGGCCGTCACCCACCATGAGCCATGGCGGCGGCATTTAAGCGGTCGGTGCGGAAGCAAAGCCAAATCGAAGACGCAAAACCAAACCAAAGCGGGCGAGCTTAGCCCGCTTTGTTCTTTTCTTGCAGCTCGCGCAGCTCTTTGCGCCGCAGTTCTTCGTTGTGGCGATTCGACGCATAGCAAACGGCCATTACGCCTAGGCTGACGAACAAAGAGACGAGGATGTAGTTCAGCACCCAACCGCCGCCAGGCGCGGCCTCCTCTTCCCCATCTTGGGCGAGCAAAACGACCGCCGGCGAAAGGACGAACAAAACGGTCAGATAGGTCCAAGCCAGGCGAATTCGCGAGATCATCGGCGGTCAATGCGGCGTACGAGGAGCGAAACAAGAGGTCGCAGCGGCGGCTATTCCGAGTTGCGATCGAGTCCGCATTGTACTCTGACCAGCCGTCCCTGGACAAATGCGTCCCCTCGCAAGTAGCCAAAAGCCCGCAAAAAAACCAAGTCGCCCGATTGGCGAATTCCTTTGTCTCAGGCGAAGTCGAGCAAAAATTCTCAATAACGCCAAGGAAAAACTCCTTGTCGTGAGCGGTGGATTTATTAGGCTGAAGCGTTTGCACCCGCCCCCATCTTTTCCGACAGAGCGTCCGCCCCCATGGATACGTCGATCACGATCGTTTCTTTCGTCTTCTTCACTGCGCTGGTCGGCGTCATCACGTGGTGGCTGACCCGCGGCGATCAGCATGGGACGTCAGCCGGTTACTTTTTGGCGGGCCGCACGCTGACCGGGGGATACATCGCCGGTTCGCTGATGCTGACGAATCTGTCGACCGAGCAATTGGTCGGTCTGAACGGGGCGGCCTATAAAGATGGCATTTGCGTGATGGCGTGGGAAGTGGTCGCCGGCATGTCGCTCGTGGTCATGGCCCTCCTCTTTTTGCCGCGCTATTTGAAAAGCGGAATTGCGACGATTCCCGAATTTTTAGAGACGCGATTCGACGAACGAACGCGTTCGATCACGTCATTCATCTTCATTGTCGCCTACGCCGGCATCTTGTTGCCGATCATTTTGTACACGGGCGCGACCGGGATGATCGGGATTCTCGATCTGCAAAACATGCTTGGACTAGGAGACGTTCCCACGGTTCTAGGTATGGAAACCGATTGGTTCCTGCTGTGGGTTGTCGTTTGGTTGATCGGCATCATCGGATCGATCTACGCGATCTTCGGCGGGCTGCGCACCGTCGCCGTTTCGGACACGCTGAATGGGTTTGGTCTGCTGGTCGGCGGGGCGCTGATTGTTTGGTTCGGCTTGGCCGCGATCAACGGCAAATTTGGCTTCGAAGCGCTGGGAAACAATCCCCTCACGGCGATCGAAACCTTACAGACGGCGAACCCAGAAAAATTCAATTCGATCGGCGGTCCCGATAGTTCGGTGCCGTTCTCGACGCTTTTTACCGGCGTGCTGCTGCTCAATCTGTTTTACTGGAGCACCAATCAACAGATCATTCAGCGAACGTTTGGCGCTTCGAGCTTGAAGGAAGGACAAAAAGGGGTGCTGATGGCCGGATTTTTGAAGATCCTGGCTCCGCTGATCCTGGTCCTGCCGGGCATCATCGCTTATCAACTGTTTCACGAAACTCTGCCGATGGAATCCAAGGACTTGGCCTACGGCAAGCTGGTGCAACACGTGTTGCCGACTCCGCTGGCCGGATTTTTCGCCGCGGCGATCATGGGCGCGATTCTGAGTTCGTTTAACTCGGCGCTCAACAGCACCGCGACCCTCTTCAGCTTGGGGGTTTATCAGCACATGATCCGTCCCGGTGCGACCGAGAACGAAGTGATCCGCTCCGGCAAATGGTTCGGAACGATTATCGCGGTGACATCGATGACAGTCGCGCCGCTGCTGGCGGGACAAGACAGCATCTTCGGCTATCTGCAAAAGATGAACGGGCTCTATTTCATCCCGATTTTCTCGGTCGTCTTGATCGGACTGTGCACCAAGCGAGTGCCGGCGATCGCGGCGAATATTGCGCTGGTAGTCGGATTTGTCGTGATCGCGCTGGGATACTTTGTGCCGACGCTGGCCAATCTGTTGGCCGGGCCATTTCGTGAATTTCACTTTCTGGGGGTAGTCTTCGCAATGCTGATCGGGATGATGTTATTCATCGGCGCGATCAATCCGCTGGCCACGCCGTACGAGCAAAAAGATAGCGGCGCGGTCGATATGACCAGCTGGCCGCTTGCGTGGCCCGTGGGGATTGGCTTGATCATCACGGTGCTGTCGATTTATGGCTACTTCGCCGATTTCAGCGTGCTTTGGACTGCTGCGAGCAACTAATGGATATCTATAACCTGGACGAAGTTCCGGCCTTTACGACCAAAGATGGCTCCGAGATTCGTGAGCTGCTAGCGCATCGCAACTCGGCGATTCGCCAGCAGAGTCTTGCGGAGGCGCGGATCCCGATTGGTCGTCAGACGATCGCGCACTATCACAAGCTGACCGAAGAGATCTACTACATCACGCAAGGGACCGCCGAGATGAACATCGACGGCGAAGTCCGCAACGTAACGGTTGGCGACGCGATCGCGATTCCCCCTGGCGCGACGCATCAGATCACCAACATCGGCGCGGTCGAGCTACGACTGCTCTGCTGCTGTGCGCCAGCCTACGAAGATCATGACACGATCCTGATGGAGTAACGCCCCGATTGAGCGTTACTCTTCGATGGCCAGGGGCGTTGGTCCGACGCTAGGACGCCTCGTTCGTCAGCGCATCTGCTGCTGCTTGCAGCGATTCCATTTGCGATTTCAACGCGGCGCTGTCCGCTTTCGCTTCGTACAGCGATTGAAGCTTCTTCGCTTCATCGCGGACTTTGGTGAAGCCTTCACCACGCTCCGAAGCGCCTTCTAGAGACTCCAGCATCAAGTCGAGACCCCCTTTGGCGGAACGCGGCGACTTCTCCGCAGCTGTCACAAAGTTGGTGACTTGATCATGGACGGTCTGGGCGATTTCGGGGTCCGTCGTTCCTGCGCCTTGTCTGCTTGGACCGCTGGGACAACCGGTGCAAAACAGCAAACAGGCGACAACAAGAGCAAAGCTGCGAATGAACATAGGATGATTTACCTGGAATCTGCGAAATAGCCAACAATAGCAAGCGAAGCGGCCTGATGCGAAGCAGGAAACCCATCTGCCGGCGGAGATGCGACAGATGGGTTCGTGGGTTACGAATTGACAGGTTTTCGCCTGACGTTACGGCAGCGTGGTGGCGTTACCATCGGCGATCGACAGCGCATTGACGTAGGTCGTCTGGTCGATCGTTTCCGAGACAAAGCGACAACTAGCGTCTCCCAAGCACATGATGACGCCGCCGGGATGGAAGCTGCGAGCGGCGACTCCACCGTTGGTCGAATCGGGATTGCTGTTAAAGCCGAAGACCGTTTGCGTCGTCGTATTCCCAGAGTAATTGCTCGCATCCATTCGATTCTTGGTATTCGGCGTCATGATAATCTCAGGCGAAGTCGCCGAACTGCGACCATTGAAGGTCGCGCCAGTGCCGAAACCCCAAGCGCCGCGATCATCGCCGGTATGGCTAATGATCATGATCTCGCTGAGAATCACCGAGTTCGACGTGCCATCGGTCATGTCACGAAACTTGGCGCCATATTGGCCAACAACGCTGAACGCGCCTTTGCGGGCGCTGTTATTGAAATCGGCGAGCGGCAGTTGGCGGCATCCGCCCAGGCTGGCTGCGTAGTTAGTCTTGGCGAAACCATCGAAATCGTGAGTCACGCGTGTCGTCACTTCAGGATGACTGGGACACAGAAACGCGTCCGGGCGTTGCCGAGTGACCTGGTTATTCGTCGAATCGCGAGCAACGACTCCAAAATCATATTGGTCATACAAGTTATTCTGCTCTAGGAAGGGCAAAATCATCAAAGCCCAGGTCGCGCCCCAATCGTCGTTGCGCACCGTTTCAGGCGAGGTCCCGGTTCCTAGCCAGACCGCCGCCGGCGCAAAAGAGCCGAACGTATCGTGGTAATTGTGCATCGCCAGACCAATCTGCTTTTGTTGATTGGTGCATGACATGCGACGGGCCGCTTCGCGGGCTTGTTGAACAGCCGGCAGCAGCAAGGCAATCAAAACGCCGATGATGGCAATTACCACGAGTAACTCGACCAGGGTGAACCCAGTACGTTTTTTTGCATTAGAAAACTCCAGAAAGCCTAGAAAAGAGAAATTAATTCTTGCAAAAGACACAATGATAAGTAGAAAACGGGCGGTCCTTTGCGCTAAGTAGTCCCTTATTGTATCGGCATCGCTGAGATTCGTTGCGAATCCGATTGGAAAATCCGAAATTTTGCTGTAACTCGTGGAATTTCAACCGCTGATAAATCCATTTGCGCCCTTAAGGCGAGTAGTCTTACATTGACCCGCTGAGTTTTTTTGCGCGATCCAGGCCTGAATCAGTTGAAAATGAGCGATTGGGCAAGATGGAGGACCACGGTGGCTGTCATAGCGCCGCCCTTTTGGTTCGAATTTGGCGCGTGCGACCTGTGGCATGTCGGCTGTGGTAATAGCGATCATTGATCCCCAGTTTAGGGAGGCAATTCACCCCCCCCTCTCTCCGTGCCATGGCGCGCAACTGGCGACAGGATTGCCTTTGGCGACTTGTGCCCGAAAGTCTCGGTACGAGTCATGAAGGTGTTGCGTCGCCCACCCGCTAGGCGTTCTGCGGGGAGATAAATGGACCCGCGCTCCGCAGCCGATTTAAGCGATACGACTCTTCCTGTTCTTGAAGCAGGAAGCGGCCGCTGAGAACGCTTCGTTCGATGGGGCTCGCTTTCACAGCATCACCGCGTAGGGTTTGTTGAGCACGAATCGCACCCCAATTGGCCCCCGATTGCGGCAGCCGTATCATGAGGAATCACGCCTGCTGATACGAACGTCACCTCTGGAGATTTCCCAATGAGCGATCATGGCGCCGCGAAAGAAATCGGCACGCTGTTAGCCGACTACGCTGTCTTTTACCAAAAGTTGCGCGGCTATCACTGGAACGTCGTTGGGAAAGACTTTTTCCCGCTGCACGCCAAGTTTGAAGAGTTGTACAACGACGCGGCGGAAGGGATCGACGCGCTGGCCGAACGCATTCGGGCACTTGGCGCCAATCCGCCGGCCACGTTTAGCGAGTTTCTCAAATTGACGACAATGACCGAAGACAGCTCGCAGCCGTCGGCCGAAGCGATGGTCGCCAATCTGCACGCCGACATGGGCAAGCTGAACGACCACGTCAAAAAGGTGCATGCACATGCCGAAGAAATCGGCGACACCGGCAGCGTGATCATCCTCGAAGACTTTATCGTCAGTCTAGAGAAAGAGCGCTGGATGCTTAACTCTTACCTGCAGGCGTAACGCCGCGGCAAGAAATCGCAAAAGGCGATCCAGCCAGCGGGGGCAAACTTAGGGGAATTGCCGGCTGAGATCGCCTAAAGCGGGGGACACGTCGAATTTCGAAGTCCATCGTCGTGCGGGCAAACAATGACGAAAGCGCTCCTCACTCGACACCTCAATTGTTCGCATGCTCACGAACGAAGTCCACCGCTGACGAATGTGGTTTTCCGTATTCGACCAGGCGAACTGACCGCCAACGCAGGACGCGAATCGCCATGTGGATGGCGCCAGCCTGCGCCATCGTCACAATCGGCGCTCGCCGTTAGTCGGCGTGCGGAACCAGCTGGCGCAGATACTCGAGCGATTGCTCGATTTCAGCGCGTGGCGACTGGGGATTTTCGCGCACGACCGTGAGAAAACCGTTGTAGCCGGCGTCGTCGAGGATCGCCAGCAACATCGGAAAATCGGCGGAACCTCGTCCCAGTTCGACTTCAATACCGCGACCAATCGCCAGATCGCGGACTCCATCTTTCGCGCGAACATGCCGTACATGTTTGATCAGCGCTTCTAACGACTCCCGCGCTGAGAAGCCGTTGACGATCAGTGCGCCCGGATCAAACTCGACGCCCAGCAGTCCGTCTGGTAACACGTCGAGCAGGCGGTTGAGATCTTGGGCCGATTCGGGACCTGTTTTGGCGGTCATAAAGACCCCTTGCTGATGCGCGTAACGGCCGATCTCGGACATCACGTCGCGCAGCAGCGTGAAGTTGGGATCGGTCTCTTCCGCCGGAACGCGACCAATATGATTGGTCAGCACCGGAGCGCCGAGCTTGTAAGCGCAGTCGATCGCCTCTTTGGTCGCCAGAATGCGGCGATCCAGATCTTCGGAGTCGTAATAGCCGCGGCGCGTCGGATAGGTCGCGGCACAAACTTTGAGATTCAAGTCATCCAGCAGTTTGCGAAATTGCCGGACGCCGGTTTGCGACAGTTCGCGCGGCGCGATTTCGTGGCGCAGATCGATTTCGACGCCGCGAGCGCCTAGTTCCGATGCGACCTGCAACGCTTTGCGGACCGGAAGGCGAAGTGAACGAAGTTGAACTCCAAAACGAAACATAACGGTTATCGCGATTGTCAGGGTTGTCGAGTGGGGGGGGCGTCCAAGCAGCGGCTAATCGATGACGCGTCCGTCTGGCTTTATCTGTGGAATAAGCAAGGTTTTCAAGTACCTTTGCGCGCAGCAAACGCTCGCGTCGTTGATTATCGTCCCTTTGCGCCCCCTGCGATATGACCTCGCTCCTGTTATTGCCGATTCTGATTGCCGCGATGCCGCAGGCCGATGCGCCTATCGAATCGCGTCATCCAGAGGCGATTGAGCTTTACCATTGCGATTTCTCGCAAGACTTTGATCTGAACTACGACGAGTGGCCCGATCAATGGACGCGACGCGGGGGCGTCGGATATCCGCGTTACCTGGATATCAAAGTCTCGGAAGAAGACGCCGCCGTCGGCGAGCGGTCGTTGAAAATCGCACTCGATGGCGGGGCGGCTGCGATCTATAGTCCGCCGATCGAAGCACGGGAAATTTTCAGTTATGTCTTGGAAGCGCGGATGCGGACCGAGGGGCTGACGTATGACAAAGCGTTTCTCTCGATCACCTTTTTCAACGCCCAAGAAGAGCCGATCGAGACTTTCTACTCAGAGCAATTTCGAGAGACCGGCGGTTGGATCAAGTTGCGCGTCGGACCGGTAGCGCCCAGTTCGTCGGATGTCGCAATGGTGGTGATCGGACTGCATGTCGAGCCGAGCGGCAAGATCGATGAAGACCTCACCGGCGCCGCTTTCTTTGACGATATCTGGTTCGCGCGGCTGCCGAAGATGATGCTTGCGACTCCTGACAACAATCATGTCTTTTCCGATCCCAGCAAGATCGAGATCGTCTGCGAAATCACCGGCATCGTCGAACGAGACCCGAGGATCGTCTTTGAATTGGTCGATGTTGGTCGCCAGTCGTTGGCCAAGATGGAAAGCCGCTTGAACGGCAGAGTCGTGGCGCGCAAGTCGAATCTGGCGTCCGAGTTGTTCGGCAAGCAAGCGCAGACGACCGTCAATTGGGATGTCGGCTACGCCGGCAAGATGCAATGGAAGCCGCCGATATCGCAGTTCGGCTTTTATGAAGTGCACGCCACCATGATCGGCAGCACCGGGCTCATGCATCGCCGTGTGATTTCTGTAGCGGTGGTGCCAGACGAACTTCCGCCCACCTCGGGTGAGTTCGGCTGGTCGCTGCGCGATGCGGAAACGCCGCTCGACATGACCAACATGGGCAACTTGTTGACCAAGGTCGGCGTGAACTGGGTGAAGTTTCCGGTTTGGTACGGCGAGAACGAAAAAGAGCGGGCCAACGAAGTCGCGCGCTTTGCAGAGCGTTTGAAGAAGAACCATATCGAAATGATTGCGCTGATCGACAAGCCGCCGGCTGATATTCGCTATCTGTTTGGCGAAAGCGAGAACTTGCTGGTCGCCAGCATCTTCGCCGAGCCGATCTTGTGGCGCCCTTACCTCGAGCCGGTGATGACCCGCTTGTCGCTGAAGGTGCGGTACTGGCAATTGGGCTCCGACGAGGACGTCAGTTTTGTCGGCTATCGCAACTTGATCGAGAAGCTGTCGCAAATTCATGCCGAGCTGAAAAAGTCGGGACAGGACATTCGACTCGGCGTGCCGTGGCGCTGGATGGCCGAAACTCCTGCAGCGCGCAAACTTCCCTGGGACTTTCTCGCGTATTCGATCATTCCGCAAAACGGCGACGTGAACGAAGTGATTCCGTTGACCAAGGATGAACTCGCTTCGTACCTGGATCGTTCGGCTGGCGCGGCGCAGCGATTTGTCACGATCTATCCCTTGGCGCGCTCGAAATATACGACCAACGAGCGGGCCCGCGATTTGCTGGAAAAGATGTTGGCCGCCAAGATACATCATGCCGAAGCGGTTTTCATTCCGCGGCCGTTCGATCGTGAATATGGTTTGATGAACGAGGACGGCTCTCCTAGCGAATTGCTGCTCCCTTGGCGGACGACGTCGCAAATGGTCTCCGGCGCGACCTACTTGGGGGAACTGGAGCTTCCCCATGACAGCAACAACCATGTATTCACGCGCAACGGGGCGACAACGATGGTGATTTGGAACGACCGTCCCGGCGTCGAAACCTTGTATTTGGGGGACAACGTCGAAGTGGTCGACCTCTGGGGACGCCGCGTGACGCCGGCTCAGGAGGAGCACCGCCAAGTGATCGAAGTCGGACCGATCCCGATATTTGTTGTCGGCATGAGCGAGTCGGTCGCCAAGATGCGGATGAGTTGCCAGTTTGACCCCAACGTCTTGAGCAGCAATTTTGGCATTCCTCAGCGTTTGAAGTTGTCGATGAAAAACGAGTTTCCGCAAGGCTTGAGCGGGGTCATCCGCATTGTTGGCCCCGACGTCTGGGAGATCACGCCTGACGTGACTCCGTTCAAGTTGTCGCTCGGCGGCGAGTACGTCAACATGCTGAGCATCTTGCTGCGGAACGACGCTTCGAGCGGCTATCAGCGCGTGCGGATGGATTGTGAAATTGAAGCCGACAAAACGTATAAGTTCAGCATTTATCGGCGGATCCTGATCGGCA
This sequence comes from Blastopirellula marina DSM 3645, assembly GCF_000153105.1. Taxonomy (GTDB): domain Bacteria; phylum Planctomycetota; class Planctomycetia; order Pirellulales; family Pirellulaceae; genus Blastopirellula; species Blastopirellula marina. Next base: position 144,580 of record NZ_AANZ01000002.1, on the reverse strand, counting down.
GCGGCATGCTTAGCGTCGAAGCTTCGAGCCGGCTGGATAAAGCGACCGGCGATTTGATTGTCGAAGCCGAACTGTTGAAGCAAGATGACGAGTTCGCGACCTTCGACTGCATGCTCTTTGCGCCCGGCAGAAAGCGAATGCAGCTGCGGGTGACCAACATGTCGCGCGGACGGAAGTTGATCACTTACCGCATTCCACAAGGCTCGGATTTGATCGGCGCGAACCTGCTGCTGCAGATTCGAGAGATCGGCGGGGTTCGGATCTTCAACCACCGCGTCGTTGCCGAATATTAGCGGCGCCGCAATCGATCTGGCGCCTACTCCCAGTTTAATGCGTCCAGCGTGCGCGCCAGTCGCACCGCTTCGCGAAATGGCGCCAGCGACCATTGCGGCTTGTAGCGAATGGCGAAATAGAAATCGATGTCGTAGTGCAAATTCACAACAGTCGATGCGCTTTTGCAATGGCTCACATCAACGCGCAACGTTTGTCGAGCCCGTGATTCGGCGCCGATCAAGCTGCCCCAAAGATGACCGCGGCGAAAACGGAGCGTTGGGTCGTGGGCCACCTGGCGAAAGCCGGCGGCTTGGTAAAAGTCAATAATGCGTTGCTGCAGATTGTCGGCAGGGGGCACTTGAAATCGAAACTGATCGACGAAACCGCTCCAGATAAATCCAGCCGGACATTCGGCGTGGACCAGTTGCCCAGAATCGACCGCTTGCGGCGACGCGTAAGGATTCATTTCGGACATGCGAGTCGCCTTCGGTTCAAGCAACGAGGACATGCTTGAATGATGGCGCGATTTGCTGACACTGACAAGAAAAATGCGCAGAGCGGCGTTTGCGACGAGCTAGTGCTAGCAATGCCGAGAGTCGATGCGATGTCGCGGCCGCTGAGGAGGAGATCGCCGATTTCGCCCAACCGCGAAGGGCGCTCATGCTGCGTCTTTGCAGCATGAGCCTAGCGCCCGGCTTCTCGATTGCTAATCTTTTTCCCGGGCTACCGCGGATTCGATGCCGGACTCGAGCGTCATCAAAGGAACATCTGCGACGAGCTCGCCCAGCAGTCCAGTGGTTACCGCCAGATCAAACAGTCGCGACTTGGTCGTGATCTTGAGCTTGCGAAAAATACTAGAGCGGCGGAATTGGACGGTCCGCAGGCTAAGTTGGATCTGATCCGCGATCTCTTGATTGGTGCGACCGGCGAGCATCAACCGCATCACGTGCGATTCTTCTTTCGTCAAGCTTTTTAAGCGCGTTCGCCCGGCGGCGTTTTGCTCAAGCTGTTGTTTTCGCGAGAAAGCCGCGCCGACGGCGCTGCGAATCGCGGCGAGCAATTCTTCGCTACGACACGGTTTTTGCAAAACGGCCGAAGCGCCAAGCTGCATCGCTTGCACGATAATCGCTACTTCGGAAGCATCGGTAAGAAAGACCGTCTCGATCGAAACAGGGAGCGCCTGGACGCGTTTCAATAGATCGAGATGATCGCGATTCAGTTTGAGCAACAGGCAACCGCAGGACCCCGGTGAAAGTAGGTCGAGAAGTTGATCGGATTTCAGAATCGAGACGAGTGGTAACGAGATCGATTCGACCAATCTTTGGAGCGAATCAATCACCGCAGCATCGTCATCAACGAGGTACAGCGAAGGGACGTTGGTCATGGACTTCCAGCTACAGGCAAAATGTCTCACGCCGCGCAGTTCTTCTGCGCTGCTTTCTATGCCGATAGTGTGCTGCCCATAGCTTTGTCATCTCTAGCATCATCACTTTGTGCTCTGCATCAAGAACAAAATGTCCACGATGCGATTCTCGGGCTTACCTGCTGTGCCTGAATCCTGAGCGACGAAACGCTGATTCTAGAGATGTGATCAAGTGCGACAAGTGGAAGGATTAATGAGACGAATTTTTGGAATGCATGACAACTATAGCATACGAACGCACTGGGAAAAAACCTCAAATTCGTCGCAATTCGCCCCCGTCTTGCGCTACTTTGGCAAAGTAACGGAGTGCCTTTTGCCGAAACAGCGCAGAGGGCGTCAAATCGTTCGGCCAGAAATAAAGAAATGATTTATTTTGCTTCGGTTCGCTTCGGCGCATGAAGAAAAGCTGGTCAATTTGACCAGCTTTTTTTGCGGGGGGAACTTTTCGGCGACGCAGGTCGCTTACTCTTTGATGATGTCGTTGACCGTCATGCCGGAAGGAATCATCGGCAGCACTTGTTCTTGGTACGGGACTTGGACATCCAGCACGTAGGGCCCGTCGTAGTTGATCATCTCTTCGATCGCGGCCCGCAGTTCGGACTTGCGACTAACCGTCGCTCCGCCGCAGCCGAAGCCTTTGGCGATCATCACAAAGTCCGGGTAACGCTCGGCGGCGTAACGTTCGTTGCCGTCGCCGGTCGCTTCCGGATGATGGACCGGACCCAGATAGGTGTGAGCGCGATTGCCCGACATGAAACGATCTTCCCACTGCACCACCATGCCGAGATGCTGATTGTTGAGCAGCATCACTTTGACCGGCAGTTTTTCGCAGAAGCAGGTCGCCAGCTCTTGGATGTTCATCGTGAAGCTGCCGTCCCCTTCGATGTCGATGCACAACGCGTCAGGAAATGCGACCTGAGCGCCCATCGCGGCCGGCAGGCCAAAGCCCATGGTTCCTAGTCCGCTGCTGCTGAGCCAGGTACGGGGCTTCTTAAACTTGTAGAACTGCGCGGCCCACATTTGATGCTGACCGACGCCGACCGAAATGATCGTGTCCCGTTCTTTGCAGATGTCGTTCAACTCGGCGATTGCGTGCTGCTGCAAAATGCCTTCAAACGACGTGTCGTACTTCAGCGGCTCGTCTTTCTTCCACTTGGCGCACTGCGCGACCCATTCCGAAATGTCTTCCGGCTTCTCGACGATATCGCACAGCATCCGCAGCGCCGGCTTCAGGTCGCTGACGACCGGGAAGTGAGCCAGTTTGTTTTTGTTGATCTCGGACGGATCAATATCGATGTGGATAATCTTCGCGTGCTTGGCGAATTCGGCCAATTTGCCGGTCACGCGATCGTCAAAGCGAACCCCCAGCGAAATCAGCAAGTCGCAGTTTTGCACCGCATAGTTGGCGTAAACCGTTCCGTGCATCCCCAGCATGTCCAAGCTCAGCGGATCGTCGCCTGGAAAGCTGCCGAGCCCCATCACCGTGGTCGTGATCGGAATGCCGGTCTTTTCGACCAACTCACGCAGTTCTTCCGAAGCTCCGGAAGTGATAATCCCGCCGCCGGAGTAGATCATCGGGCGTTTGGCCCGCTTGATCGCCGCCGCGATTTGCTTGATCTGTTCTGGTTTGGCCGTACGGGCTTCGTAGTTGTAGCCCGGCAGATTCATCGCACAGTCCCAATCGGGCACAATCTGCTCGAGCTGGACATCTTTCGGAATGTCGATCAACACCGGACCAGGCCGACCGGTCGAAGCGATATGAAACGCTTCTTTCATGATCCGGGTCAGGTCGGCGATGTCGGTCACCAAGTAATGATGCTTGGTGATGCCGCGACAAACTTCGACGATCGGCGTTTCTTGAAACGCGTCCGAACCGATGACGGCGCGCGGCACCTGAGCCGTGATCGCGACCATCGGGATGCTGTCCAGTTTGGCGTCGGCGATCGCCGTCACCAGGTTGGTTGCGCCCGGTCCGCTGGTCGCCATGCAAACGCCGACTTTGCCGGTGGTGCGAGCGACGCCTTGAGCGGCGAAACCGCCCCCTTGCTCGTGCCGCGGCAGGATCGTGCGGATCTTGTCTTTGTAACGCGTCAGCGCCTGGTGCAACGGCATGCTGCAACCGCCGGGGTAGGCGAAGATGACATCTACGCCGTGCCGTACCAACGATTCGATCATGATGTCAGCGCCAAGCATCAGTCCCGTGTCGGTAGCGGTAGTAGCGTTCACCTTTTTCAACTCCGTAGCAGTAACAGAAAAAAATGGGATCGCCCCTGGCGATCCCGGCGGTATTTCTCGCAACGTATAAGGATAGGCGAGTCGCCCGCTAGGTTCAACCAATTGTCGAACTTCTCCGACGCGGGAAATCACCGTCCCAATGCGCTCTCCCGCCTAATATCGGCGGGCGGCGAGCGAGAATTCAAAGATCGACCAGCCAGCAGGGGTAGGCCGTTTTTGCGGGAAATTTAAATTCCGCCGCTCCTGTCGGGGCAATTGTCGCTTATCGGTTTCGCCAATCGACGCCGCTGAGCTGGCTCAGGGCAAGAAATAACGACTGAGTCCCGTCGCGACCATGCCCTTGGGACTTTACCCCCTGGTAGAGCTGTTCGGCCAGCGCGAGCCCCGGTAAAGCGATACCCATTCGCCGCGCTTCGGCCAGCGCGATCCCCATATCCTTGATGAAATGCTCGACAAAAAATCCAGGATCAAAGTTGTTGTCGATGATTCGCGGGGCCAAATTGGTCAGCGACCAACTGCCGGCCGCTCCGGAGCTGACCGATTGCAGGACTGTTTCGAGGTCGAGCCCCGCTTTGTAGCCGTACAGCAAGCCTTCACAAACCGCGACCATTCCTGACGCGATTAAGGTTTGGTTGACCATTTTTGTGTGCTGTCCAGCGCCGGGACCTCCTTGGCGGACGATGGTCTTGCCCATCGCTTCCCAACAGGGCTGCAGCGCGGCGACGACCGCTTCGTCGCCGCCGATCATGATCGACAGCCGGGCCTCTTTGGCGCCGATGTCTCCGCCTGAGACCGGCGCGTCGACGCTTGTAACCCCTTTGTCGGCGGCAGTTTTGGCGATCTCAATCGCCAACGAAGGCTGGCTCGTCGTCATGTCGACGATCACATTACCTGCTTTGGAGCCCGCCAAAACCCCATCGTCCCCCAAGATGACCGCGCGCACGTCGGTCGGAAAACCAACGATCGTGAAGACGACATCGCTCTGCTGGGCGACTGCCTGCGGCGTTTCGCCCCACGCGGCGCCTTTATCCAACAGGCCTTGCGCTTTCGCTGGGGTGCGATTGTAAACGGTCGCCGAGAAGCCAGCGTCGATCAGATGCCCGCACATGCTAGCGCCCATCACGCCGGTACCGATCCAACCAATCTTCGTTTTGCCGGGAGTAATCGAAAGCGGGGGCATGTCTCTGTCTCGCAGTGGGGGCGACGGGGAAGGGAAAAACGTGTTTTGCGGCCTGCGCAACTTAAAACATCAGCGGCCGAAAGTACAGCAGCGAAACTAGTCCCAAGGGGGCGTTAGTCGAGCAGTCGACATCGCGTCTGTTCGTCGCAGACGCCGCAAGCGACATCCTCACCGCGACAGCGAGCCAGGCAGACTTCGATCCGCTCGGCCATGATCTCGGCCATTTTTTGATGCAGACCCAGCGGAGCAGTCACCATATGACGAACGCCGGGATGTTGGGCGGCGGCTTGGGCCGCTAGTCGCGGGATGTCTTCGCTCCAATGCCGGCCCGGCGAGAGAAAATAGGGATGCACGATGACCAGTCCAGCGCCTTGCGCAACGCAGCGAGCGAAAGCGGCGGCGATCGAAGGTTCGGCCAATTCCATATGGGCCGCTTCAACAATCGGGCGGCCTGTCGTTTGGCGGAAGAGCTGGACCACTTCCAGCAGCAAGTCGTTGCTTGCGGCGCGGCGGCTCCCATGATCCACGACGACGATGCCGATTGTTTCGTGATTGGGCGTTTCGCTCTGCAAGCGAATTTCCTTCGTCTTATGGAGAAAAGGTTGCGTACGTCTGTTGTTTATCTTCGGCGGACTTCCACATGCTGGCAACCGCCAAGGCGCCGTTGTGAAGGGAAGAAAAGCCAACTATTCTGGCGAAAGTCATGATCGACCAAATACCAACCATCCTGGGCCTGACCGTCGCCGTTTTTCTGGTGATGTCGATCGGGGGCTCCGCGCGACATCTCGGCTGGCTGACGCGTGAAGCCGACGAGGGGATGCTGAAGCTTTGTATTCGCGTTCTCGTTCCATGTCTGATCTTTCGCTCGGTCGTCGGCAATCCGGCCTTCGATGACGCGACCAACATCTATATGCCGCCGCTGTTCGGCTTTGTCAGCGTCGCCGGCGGAACGTTGATCGCGGCCTGGATCGCCAAAGCGACTGGTCGCTGGACCGGAATGCTGGACGCGAAGACCTTTAGCTCTTTCGGCGTCTGCGTCGGCATCTTCAACTATGGCTTCGTCCCGTTGCCGCTGGTCGAAAAGCTGTTTGGCGAAGAGGCGCTCGGCGTGCTGTTCCTCCATAACGTCGGCGTCGAACTAGCGATCTGGACAGTTTGCGTCGGCTTGATCGCCGGTGGATTGTCAAAAGGCTGGTGGAAGCATGTGCTGAACCCGCCTAGCATTACCATCGTGGTCGCACTGTCGGTTAACTTTTTGGGACTGGCGCCGTACATTCCCGAGATGGTCCAGCAGGTGATGTTGACGCTCAGCGCGGCCGCGATCCCGATGATGATGTTGCTAATCGGCGCAAATTTCTTTGATCAGATCACCGGCGCTGACGATAGCAACGGCGAAAGTGAGAGCTTTTGGGGAACAGCGACATTAGCCGTGCTGCTCCGCTGCGGTCTCTTTCCGCTCTTCTACCTTGCCGCCGCGGCGCTGCTGCCGATCTCACGCGAATTGAAACAAGTCGCCGCGATCGAAGCGGCGATGCCGGCCGCGGTCTTTCCGATCGTGCTGACGCGACTTTACGGGGGCGAACCGCGGATCGCTTTGCGAGTCACGATTGCGACCACGATCATCGGCCTGGTGACGATCCCCCTATGGATCTCGTCGGCGATCGGAGTGCTGGGCTTGGAAGAATCGTTGATTCACGTCAATGAGCAAAGCGACAAGTCGCCGGCCGACGCCGAACCACCGAAAGCGATCGCTCCCCCCACCGAAACGGCGGCGACCATTCTCCCGGCCGGTGCGCCAGCCAAAGATGCGGCCGCGCTCGGTCCACAAGTCGTGGAGATCAACGCCCAAACGATCGCCGGCTTAAAAGTGCGCACCAACAATTTGAGCGAGTCGAATTCGCTGACCGGCAAGATCGGCGGCCTCTACCGGCGCTACTTCGCCGAGAAGATCGCGGACTCGCTGCCGAATCCTTCGCCGCGCTACGCCGTCTATCATGACTATCAGCAGCAGAGTCAGGGAGACTATGTGCTGTTGGTCGGCGGCGCCGTCGATCAGGTGACGAGCGATCAGCTGGCGACGGCGACGATTGAGCCTGGCAAATATCTGAAGTTCCAAGCTCACGGCAAACAACCGGAAGCCGTCATCGACGCTTGGCGGCAGATCGCCGCGTACTTCCCTGATAGTCCGCACCGCCGAGCCTATACGACCGATTTTGAGCGTTACGACGAGCAATCGCCCGACACGGTCGAAATTTTTGTCGCGATCGAGTAACTCGCAATCATCTCGATCCGCCGCTTGCGTCGATCCTCGGAAGGAAGGCCTGTCTCTTGTGACGGTGCGGTGTGATAGGCGCCTCCCTGATCACCGCCGCTTCCGCGAGCGGCAAGATGGCGCTGTTTTGGGCTCCATTGACCTGGTGAAGGAACTCTCTTTGGATACTCTGATTCTATTGCTCATTCTGATCACGCTCTGCGCGATGAGAGGGGAGCAGCGGTGGCAAGTCTATCTGCCGTTCTTCGCTTCGCTGATCGCGACGATCCTGCTGTTTTTGGTGCATGCATCCAGTTCTCTGAACCTCAACTTCTGACCGCAAAGCGACCATGAACAAGCAGCTCGGATTTTGGATTGCGCATTTCAACGTGGTTGTCGTCTGCATCGTTTTGCTGGGCGCTTTCAGCGTTCAGTTTGGCGAGCAAGAAATACCTTGTCCGCTCTGCATGCTGCAGCGCATGGCCATGATGCTCTGCGCGATGGGATCTGCTTACGTCATCTTGCAGGCCCGCTCAGGCGCATTGTCGATCCCTGAATTTGCTGCCGGGTACGGCATGAGCATCTTAGCCGCCGTATGCGGCGCCGCGATTTCGACACGCCAAATTCTGCTGCATATTGTTCCGCCGGACCCCGGCTATGGAGACCCAGTATTCGGGCTCCATTTGTACACTTGGGCGCTGGTAGTGTTTGTCGTAGTGTTGATCGACAGCGGCCTTAATCTGATGTTCGCCGGTTCGCTGGTGACGGATCAGCCCGTGAAATTCGGCTCGGTTTCAAAGGGAGTGATCGGCTTGTTCGGAGCGGTGATTGTCGCCAACCTGCTGTGCGTATTTTGCCAAGCAGGATTCCACTGGATCCTGCCCGACGACCCAGCGCGCTACGAACTGTTCTACGACCTCGGAATATTCAACGCGAACTGATCCAGCCGAATTTCGTCCTATAGATCAGAGAGCCAAACCAGCTACAATACAGAAAAGCTGGGCAAATCGCGTTCGCCTCTTTCCAAACTGCAAACGCGGCCTGGCGCACGTCTCTCTCACACTGTCTCCGTAGCTCAATTGGATAGAGCGTCGGCCTCCGAAGCCGAAGGTTAGTGGTTCGAGCCCACTCGGGGACACTTTCTTATTTAGAGCGAGTAAACAACGTTCTTCGCTCTACTAGCTCGCTGATGGATCGTGAGCTTGCCGCGTCCTGTCTCCAACTAACCTTCCCATAAGTGCAGTCGGGGATGCATCTTTCGCCATTCGGGGCGCGGTTTCTTTGGCGATAGCCCGTGCTGACTTGTCTTGCAGGGGGGGCTTCCTCGCGGATTTTCGGGTCGGCTTTCTCTTTTGTGTCGTATGACGAGTTCAAGAGGCGGGATTTTTCTTGACTGCGAAAACAGTGTTTGTACACTGTGGCAACAAGGCGGGATGCATGCGTGGACGGTGGATCGTTTGCGTCATCGGATCCCATCCTCATGCTCCTATCCATTTTTGGTACGAAGACGCCCTGCCCCTATGGTGTTCCTATGTCAATTTCGAGTCCCGCGCATGCCGCGACAAAAGCTCAACGCATTTTTCTTGACCTTCGCTCAAAGATCCTTTCAGGCGACATAGAGTCCGAAACGCGCCTGACCCTGCGCCCGTTGGCCAATGAATACGAAAGTGGAATCAACGCGGTTTCTGAAGCGATTAAAGCCTTGGCGGCGGAAGGGCTTGTCAAATTGGAAGGGCAAGCCGGCGCCCGCGTGATCGCTCGAGATTTAAAACAGATTCGAGGCGAATACATCCTGCGAATCGCGATCGAATGTGAATCAGCGCGGCGTTGCGCCGAACGTGCCGACCAATCACAGTTGACCATTCTTGGCAATATGGCGCAGCAGGTCGATCAGCTGTTTGAAGCGGGAGACAAGTTAGAGGAATGCCGTCAGGCCGATGTCCGTTTTCATTTGACGGTGGCTCAATTTTCGGGCGTCCCGCAACTAGAAACGTCGCTTGCGCCGTTGCTAGATCGCTTGGTCATGTTGGATCAAACGGAATCGCAATGCGACGAATTTCCAGGGCAAAAACATCAGGAAGTGTTTGACGGACTGAAAACTCGCAAGCCGCAGGTCGCTGCAGATGCGATGCGCCTGCATTGCGAGCATTCGATGAATCTATCCCTCGCACTGCTGTATTAACGACGCTTCGCGGCCTTGCGTCCCACGCCAGAGAAGCGAGGCGCCCATTTCCACGAATCCTCCATTTCTCCTCATGCGATTTTCCACCAAGACGGCTGCCTACTAGCAAAAAAGGTTGAAGCGATGATGAAATTTGAGCTACGCCTTCCGGTCGCGACCATTCGACTGTTCGTATTAATTGGCGTCATTGCTTGTTCGCCGCCGGTCAACGCCGGCGAACTCTTTGTGGGGGCGGCGACTGTCAGCATTACGCCGGATGGTCCTGTCTCGCTCACCGGTCAACGTCATACGCGAATCGCCAAAAAGGTTGAATCTCCCTGCACGGCGACCGCACTGGCGATTGAAACTCGCGACGACGATCGTTCGATCGATCAAGTCGTTTTCGTTTCCTGCGATTTGGTCGCGATCCGGGGCGACGGCGGGTTAAAAAATCTGGTGCTGGCGGAACTGGGCGAAACGCTGGAGGGATTTTCTGGTGAAAAACTAATCTTAAACGCCACCCATACGCATACCGCACCCACGCTGATCGATGGGCGGTACAAACTGCCGGAAACGGGAGTCATGCTGCCGAAAGAATACCGCGAATTTCTGGTCAAACGTCTCGCCGCAATCATCACGGAAGCCTGGACCAAACGCGAGCCTGCCCAGGTCGCATGGGGACTGGGGCATGCCGTAATCGCCCAAAATCGCCGCGCTGTCTATAGCGATGGAACCGCGCAGATGTATGGCGCAACGAACAGCGACAAGTTTCGCGGTCTAGAAGGGAACGAAGATCACGGAGTTGAGATTCTCTATTTTTGGAACGAGAAGGATGAACTGATCGCGACCTCGATCAATGTGGCGTGTCCTTCGCAGGAAGTCGGGGGGCGAAGCGCAGTCAATGCCGACTTTTGGCATCCCGTTCGCGAAGCTTTGCGCAAAAAATATGGCGAACAGCTTATGGTCCTGGCATGGACAGGCGCAGCCGGCGATCAAGTATCGCGCCTGATGTATCGCAAAGATGCTGAGGAACGGATGCGGAAGCTGCGTGGGATCGATCGCTTGGAAGAGTTGGCCCGCAGGATTGTGACGACGTGGGAAGACGTCTATCAAGTGGTGAAAGCAGATCGTCGCGACGATGTTCTGCTTGAGCATCAAGTCAAAGACGTTTTGCTTCCTTATCGCAAGGTCACCGCCCAAGAGGCTGAACAAGCAGCTCGCGAGGTAGAGAAGATGACCGACCCGAAAGAGGTCTGGAATCGCCGCTGGCATGGTCAGGTGGTGGAGCGATATGAAACGCAACGTAAAGAACTGCCGAACTACGAAATGGAGCTCCACGCCGTTCGACTTGGTGATGTCGTCGTTGTGACCAATGACTTTGAACTGTTCACCGACTTCGGCGTGCAAATCAAAGCTCGCAGCCCCGCGCTGCAGACCTTCGTTATTCAACTCTGCGGCCCAGGCTCTTATGTGCCGACGACCCGTGCCGTCGCCGGCGGAGGTTATAGCGCCGTCGCACAAAGCAGCGTAGTTGGTCCCGACGGAGCTCAGGTTCTCGTCAATGAAACGAGCGTTTTGATCGACAGCCTCTGGCGGCCGAAGCAGAAGGTCACATTAGCTGCTCCCTAACGTTCTCGGGGGCCTTGGTATTCGATGAATGTTAGTAAAAAAGTTGTCACTTGACGGGCCCACCATTGTTGGTACGCTGGTCCAACGGTGGTGGGGTGTTATTGCGGCGTGTTTCATTTGCGACCGATCCGCCCCTTCGAGAGGAGAGACCGAATGTCGCTTGCTCGATATCGAATCCTGTTGTTATGGGCCTGCGCGGTGACGCTGCCGTGTCTCGGCGAAGTTCGTCATTCGGCGGCCGACGCGACGACTTCTACGGTCGCCGCCGCGAGCAATCTTTCGATTCAGCAAATTAGGTTTGCGAGCGGCCCTGCGGAGAACGCTGCAGGTTTACGACCCCGCTTTCTGGCGTTCTTTACAGAAGAGATAGTCTCCCCAGGCAATCTTTCTCGCCTGACCATGACGCACCCCAAAGCGGAAAAAGACCATCTACTGGCGGCGTTTACTACAGGAAGGCTTGAAACAGAATTTAAACGGCGTGGAACCGGCGGAACGACTCGTCGATTGGATATGAAACGAAGAGGAGTACTTTGACCCCCCAAGAGCCAAGCGGCTCTATTTTTCGAGTGATTCGCCATCGCCATAGATTCACCAAGGCGCTGGCTTTCCGACACCAGCTTTGCGAAGGGCGCAGATCCATTTTATTTTTTGACCGGTTGTCTATGAGGTAACGCCGACTGTCTATCTATGCTCGCCTACGCGATTGCCTGGTATCGATTTGATTGTGCTGTAATCCGCCTTCTTATCTAAACAGGACTTATCACCATGCGTATTCGAAAAGGGAACATCTGTCTCGGTTTCACGCTTGTCGAATTGTTGGTAGTTATCGCAATTATCGGCGTTCTGATCGCGTTGCTGTTGCCCGCGGTCCAGCAGGCACGAGAATCGGCCCGGCGAATCTCGTGCAACAACAATCTCAAGCAACAAGGCTTGGCCATCCACAACTATCACGACACGCTGCTGTCGTTTCCGCCGGGGCACATTCTCGGTTCGACGATGTCGGACCGCATGACGTTCGTCGGGTTTCTTTGGCCCTTTCTAGAACAGAACGCGTTGTACGAACAAATTCCGGCTCCGAAGTTTCCGGACTGGGGTGGTTGCGGTAACGCGACGCAATCGGCCCTGTTGGGGACGGTCCTCAGCATGTTTCAGTGCCCATCCGACGGCCCAAGTCTATTTGGCCATTCCTGTCGCTCGCGAAATAGCTATGTCTCCAACGCGGGCATTGGGCTTCTGAAAAAAGAGTTGGTTCCAAGTCATACGCGCGGGGTCTTTTATCAGAACAGTAATGAGAAGATGCGCGATATGTTGGATGGCACGACCAACACGATCGGCGTTTCGGAGACGATTAAAGTGGAGCCCGGCAAGCGTGGCGATTATCGCGGCGCTTGGAGTTATCCCGAAGGTTCGCACTACCAACATGACAACACGCCGAACTCGACCGTCCCGGATGAGATTCGGACTTCGTGGTGCGACTCCGCGGATGCTCTCGACCCGCTTGCGCCTTGCATTGGAACCTACGCGGCCCATGATTCGCGAGCCATCAACATGGCGGCGCGAAGTCGGCACCCCGGCGGCGTTCTGACATTGATGATGGACGGTTCGGTGCGGTTTGTCAGTTCCACGATCGATCTCACCACCTGGCAAAGTCTGGGAACGCCGCGGGGGCATGAGGTAATCGGCGAGTTTTAAAATTGAAATTTATCATCGCCGCTATTCATGTCGGCCTTATTGCAAAGTGATTCGAGTATGCAAAGAAATTCCTTTCATTCCCCGCGGTGGGCGCTGGCGGTCCTGCTCTTTTTGCTCGGCTGCGACAGCGGCGATCATGGTCTGTCTCGCGCCGGCGTATCAGGCTCTGTCTATGTCAACGGCGAACTGCTGCAAACAGGGCAAATCGCCTTCAAGCCCGCGAATGGAACGCCTGGGCCGTCCGTGGGTGGAGACATTGTCGGCGGCGTTTTTAAAATTCCGCAAGTCGATGGCCCCTGTCTCGGTACGCATCGGGTCGAAGTTCGCGCCATGCGAGCTACCGGTCGTCAATCCAAGGAAGGATCTGGCAGCGAGACGCCTAATCAATACGTGGATGAGGTTCGGCAGTTTATCCCGGAGAAATACAACCGCCGAAGCGATCTGATCGCCGAGTTTACCTCGTCCAAGGTTGACGGGCTGAAGTTTGAGTTAGAGGTCCCTTAATGCGACGCATCCGCCGCCGACAGGAGTGAGCCGGTAGACGTCTCACTCCTGTCATGGCGAATAAAGTTTTACATTGTTCGATAGGGCTTCGGATCACAATCGCTCGTCACGCGGCCGATGCAGGCCGCAATGTCGAAGTTTCGATTTCATCACTATCAACGAGATTTCCATCCACCAAGGTCAGGCGTCGCGTCGCTCGCTCGGCGACGCTCGGGTCATGCGTGACCACAACCAACGTGCGACCTTGTTGATGGCATTCGTCGAAGATTTTCAGCACGACTTCTTTGCTCGTCGGATCGAGATTTCCGGTTGGTTCGTCCGCAAGGATGATTTGCGGATCGTTCACCAGTGTGCGCGCCAATGCGACGCGCTGTTGCTGGCCGACGCTTAGCTCCGCGGGCCGATGATGGAGTCGTTCGGACAGTCCGAGATCGACAAGCAGTTCGGTTGCGCGCTGCTGCTGCACTTCGGCCGACAGCTTGGCGAAGCTGAGCGGCACCTGCACGTTTTGCAGCGCGGATAGATAGGGAATCAGATTGAAGCTTTGGAACACAAAGCCCATCTTCTGACCACGGATTGCGGAGCGCGCCGCTACCGACTGATCGTAAAGCGAGACGTCGTCGACGAGAACGCGACCGGTCGACGGAGAGAGCATGCCTCCTAGCATCGACAGAAGCGTTGTTTTGCCGCTTCCGCTGGGTCCGACGATCGCGACGTACTCGCCATCTTCAATTGTCAGCGCCTCGCAGCGAAACGCGGTCAGCTTCTGGCCGCGTCCCGAGTACTGTTTGGCGATGGTTTCGAGTTGAATCATGTCTAGACCTCACGAAAGCAAATGCAGGGATCAAGTTGGGCCGCGCGTCGTGCCGGCCACCACGCAGCGACCAGCGCGACAAACGTGGCCAGCAAAACCGCCAATAAGGAAGTTCCGACCAACGGAGTGACGCTGACGCCTGCCCAAGCGGGGCCGACAATCAACGCGGCGCTCACCCCCAACAGACAACCGATCGCGCCGGCCGCGAGTCCAAGGAGGAGCGCTTTGCCCAGAAACAACTGTTGGATGTACCGCGGCGTCGCTCCCAAGGCCATCAATGTGCCGATCTCGCGGCGTCGCTCTTGCACATTGGACGAAATCGCGCCGGCAAGACCTGCGCCGCCGACGACCATCATGACCGCTAGGACGATCCAAGATGTCTTCGCCATCAGCTGGTTGACGCCGACTTGGGTTTGCACAACCTGCGAGATCGTCACGATCTTGGCGTTCGGCAACAGCTCTTGCAGTTGCGGAACCAACGAGCCAGCGGCGTCCTCGCAGCAACCGACAATCTCGATCGCATTGCACGTAGCGCCGCTTTCGGAGAGTCGTTGCACTTCGTGTAGATGAGCGAAGACGCGTCCGTCGTCTACCGTCCCGGTGGTGGGCAAAATGCCGAGCACGGTGAATTTCTCACCAAACAGTTCGACGCGGTCCGCAGCTTTGCATCCCAGCTTCGCGGCGATGTCCGCACCCACGACGATCGCATTCTTGTCGAGCTCTTGAATCGCGCGATGTTCGATCAGCGCCTGCGGGCTGGCCAACTGCTGGGCGCTGACGACATTGGTCCGCTGACAGCATCCCGTGTCGGTCGTATTCATGAACATGGTGGTCGCTTGCCAGGAGGCCAAGGCCTCCACTTCGGACTGGGGCAAGATGCCGGTCACCGTGATCGCATGCTCGTCGACCTGGGTCGCGACATTTAACCGCGGCGAGACTTGCTCGACGCCCGAGAGCCCGGCAAGATAGATTTCGGCGACATGTTCTTCGGGAAGCGAGCCGCCGTTTTGATCCGCCGCATAGTAGTTTTGGAGCGTCGCATCTTTCGGCAGCACCAAGATATTGGCGCCTAGGTTGGAAAGCTGCTTCGAGACCTCTTTCTCGGAATGGACCGTGACATGGCGAATCGCCACCAAGGCCGCAACTCCCAAAAGAATGGTCAGGCTGTTGAAAATGACGGCGCTTGGTCGAGACTTCAACTCCTGCCAAATAATCGAGCGAAGATTCATGGTATCTCCTTCTTCCAATGGCTAGGGTTCTATCGACGAGCAGGAGTTGACTGCGACGCTTCCGCCGACGCAGCATGTTTGCAATTGGGATCCTCGCAGCACTTGCCGGCTTTATGAATCGCGGCGGCGATCTGATCGGCGGTCGAAGCGCTGTTGAAATGTCCCACGAGCACTCCAGGCGGCGCAATCAGGGCTGCATAGGGCCCTTGGACCTGTTCCGCGTTCACTTTTAGCTGCTGCATCAGCTTGGTCTCGGCAGCGTCTTCGACATTCAGCCCGACCAAAGCGATGCGATCTTTGAAGAGCGGATCCAGTTGCATGGTGCGAACGCCGGTTGGAACCGACGCTTGTTCTGATCGAGTTAGGCAGACGAACACCAGCTTTTGGTCTTGCAACTGCTTCATGCACTCCATCATCACCGGAGGGACGATCGCCGCATCCAACCCGGCCTTGGTGACCTGACGCGAAAAGAGACCAGTGACGGCGCCGTTCGGCGCGACGGCGACCGTCATCGGCATCGGCGCACGACTGACGCGAAATTTCTCGGCCATCTCTTGCCCGGCAGGCGACGCCACATTCGCCGTAGCGATCGTCACTTGTTGGCTGCGCGCTGCCAGGGTTTGATTGACAGTCTCCAGCATTTGCTGGGTTTGCGGCGCGTTGTCGCGATAAAACAGGACAAAGGTGAATTTCCCCGCTTGCTGCGACTGTTGCAAGGTCGCACTGAGCTCGGACGCTTGCGTCTGCGCAAGACTGCTGCCTGCAGCGGCGGTCAGCAGACAGCCGATCGCTAGGGTTGCGTGAATGATCGTCTTCATATTGGATTCCTTTCGGATGTAACGCGTTATGTACCAAGCGAATATGTGCGCGAGCCGACTTCTTTGTCAGCGGGTTCGCCAAGGGTAGACAAGATTGCGCTTGGACCGAAGACCAACGCGAGCAAACCTTATCCATTCGATGAGATTCGCGAGACCTTCCCTAGCAATGTCAGGAAGCGCCCGGCGATGTTGCCAAGGAGGCCGCTCTAAAGAATGAGAACGGCAAGAGAAAGATGAAGTCGCCGCTGGGCGCCGACGAGAAACTGACTCGCATTCCGATGGTCCAGCGTGTTCGGCTGAACGGAACTTCCCGTCAAAACGGGAGATACGCCCCCAATAGCGAAGTAGGCTGGCAGATGGGTAATTTCAAGCCGACCTTCCGCGGAAGGCTCGCCGAGGATGAATGCACACTTGGGCTTGCGACACCCATCACATTGGCAGCCGCGGTGGGAAGCCGGTTCCACGCGTTCGTCCGACTCGGCACAGGTCAGGACCGGCTGGCAACAGAGATCGGCGACGGCATCCAGTTCGCAGCATTCACAGCAGTTGCAGCTACTCGTGGAGCTCTTGTCGACTGCGGCGCACTCGCAAGCGTTGACGCAACAAGCGCAACAGCCGAAGACGCAGTGAATCATCACTGCGAAGACTGCTATCACCGATGTCGCCTGGCGAGGCATGTGCTATCACAACCCAAAAAAACGGACGAAGCGATTCCTTTGATTTATCGTCCCTCGCCCCACCAACTTTGAACGAATATCGAGTGAGCCTCGAAAAGATCTAGAATTCCAAGAGAAGCGATCGAGAGGTCGATTGGGAGGTAAATTGCTCGGCTTAGGGGCGCCCAAAGATCCGATTCGGCTTGAAACGTGACCCTCGGTCACCTATCATTCAGTCGTAGGATTCTACTTGTCTTCCTCAGATTAACGTCCGGCATGAGCCACTTCGTCGCACTGCTGATTACCTTCCGGATCATTTTCTGCCCGCTGTTTTGCGGTGTCCAGGGAGATGGTGCGCAGGTGCAGACTACGATCGAGCAGGCAGCGTCGGATGAGCGTCAGGAGGCGATAGATCGCCGCGCGACGCATTCGTGTTGCAACCATTGCGCCTCCGAATCGGAACCAGCGCGGGACGTTCCCCATCACGAATCCCCCGCCCACTCTTGTCCCGATTGCGATTGTTTCTGCAATCCCTCGGTCATCGTTGGGGTGAAAGTTGATGTCGATCAAGATTCTTACGCGTGGGAGACCTCGCTTCCGCTCAGCGATCGATTGCTATCAGCCGAGATTCCGCATCGGATCGATCAAAACGCTTATACGCGACCTCCTGGGATCATCTCCGGCTGTTCTATGCGCGTCGTTCTAGCTTCTCTGCTGATCTAAGCGACCGCCGTTCTTTGGTTGTGCTTCAGGACCATCGGAATTGCGTGCGCTAACTTTTCGTGCAGCAGTTCCTTGTCGATTCGTCCAGCGAATTCGCGATGTCCTGACAGGTTTTCCCAGCTGTCACGCTCCTTGTTGCGGGAGTTCTGCAAATGAGTCCATCCTTTCTCAATAACCCCCATCCAAGTGCCGGCAGCGATCCGACGAATCTCGGCGTCGCCGAGCCTGCTTCGCCTTCGAAGGCCGCCCAAGTCACCCGCAATCAGTCGCCATCATTCGGGCGACGTGTGGTGGGATTTGTCTTGGGCAGCGCCGGTCCGCTTGGCGTATTGCTGGCGCTGGCCGGGGTATTCGCTTTCGGGCATTTCACCGACTGGAGAATGCCCAAGTTCGCCGCGCTAACCGGTCAGGCCCAACCGGTCGTGGTCGATTGGTGCGACGAGCACAGCGTCCCTGAATCGATCTGCGTCGAGTGTGACGATTCCCTCATGGCCAAGACGCCGGACTTCGGTTGGTGCGCGAAGCATGGTGTTCATAATTGCGTTTTGGATCATCCGGAACTTGCGCAACTCGACACAACGCCGGAGATTTCGCCGGAGGACCGAGAGCGGGCCGAATGGGCGTTATCGATGCCGGTGTCGAAGGTCAACAACAGCGGTTGCACCACGTATCTGAAGCGAATTCAGTTCGCTTCGGTCGAAGCGGTCATGCAAGCCGGCGTCGACGTAGAGCTTGTCGAACGGCGACCGATCGAACAATCGGTTTCCGGCAGCGGTGAGATCCTCTACGATCCGACACGCACGGCCAGCTTCGCAGCCAGAGCGCCCGGCAGCGTTTGGCGCGTCGAGAAAAATGTAGGCGATCGCGTCGAAGTGGGAGAGGTTCTCGCGCTGGTCGAAGCGGAGCAAGTCGGCGATCTCAAGACGCGACTAATCCGGGCTTTGGCGGAACGCTCGCTGCAGGATCAGAACGTGAAGCGACTGCACATCGCTCGCAACGCGGTGGCCGGCATTCGACTTTTGGAAGCTGACGCCGACTTGTCCAAATCAGAAGCGGAGATCTTGAGCATCGCCCAATCGCTCGAGAACCTAGGGCTTTCGCCCGATATCGAGTCGCTGCAGCAGGTCTCGGAACGCGAAGCGTTTGAGCAGCTCCGCTTTCTAGGCGTTCCCGAGTCGCTTGGCTCTCGTTTGAAAGCGGAGGTCTCGACCGCCAACCTGCTGCCGGTTCGCGCTTCCATTGCGGGAGTGGTCGCCGAACGCAACGTCACCCAGGGAGAGGTCGTCGATACGCATCGGTCTCTGTTCCGCATCGTCAGCGCTGACCAGATGTGGTTGATGCTGGATATTCCTTTGGAAGATGTAGAGCAAGTCGTCGTCGGACAGAAGGTCCGCTTTCAAGCCGACGGAAGTGCGCAGGAGGTTGTCGGTCAGGTGGACTGGATCAGTACGACAGCCGATCCTCAGACGCGCATGGTGAAGGTTCGTGCGGTGCTGGCCAACCCCCAAGGTCGATTGCGAGATAAGACCTATGGAATCGGTCGGATCGTGTTGCGTGAAGAGCCCAGCGCCATCGCGATACCCTCCGCGTCTGTCCACTGGGAAGGCTGTTGCCGGACGGTCTTCATCCGCGACAAAAACTACTTTAACAGTCCCGAAAGCCCCAAGGTCTTTCACGTTCGCTCGGTGCGGTTAGGAGCGTCTCACGACGGTTACACCGAAGTAATCGCCGGCGTCCTGCCGGGTGAAGTGATTGCCACAACCGGCAGCGACGTGCTGCGAGCCCAACTGTTGAAAAACGGTTTGGGCGCCGGCTGTTGCGTGGAAGAATAAAGGGAGAACGGATGCTCAACGCATTAATTGACTTTTCGCTGCGGAACCGCGCGCTGGTGATCCTGGCGACCATCGTGTTGGCGGTCGCCGGCGTCTTTGCGCTCCAGCAGCTTGATATCGACGCTTTTCCGGATACGACGCCGGTTCAGGTGCAAATCAACACGACGGCGCCTGCTCTCTCTTCGGAAGAAGTCGAGAAGCAGATTACGTTTCCCGTCGAACAGAGCATTAGCGGTCTGCCGGGGCTGACGGTGATGCGATCGATCTCGAAGTTTGGCCTCTCTCAGGTCGTTGTAACGTTTGAGGATGGAGTCGACATCTATTTTGCTCGGCAGCTGATCAACGAGCGAATCGGCTCGGTGCAATTGCCGGCGGGGATCGAGCGTCCTCAGATGGGACCGGTCTCCACCGGGCTGGGTGAAGTGTTTCACTACGTGTTGACCTACGAAGGAGTCGACTTCTCGCAGGTGAGTGATGCGGAGCGCGTCGCGCGGCTGACCGAGTTGCGAACGCTGCACGACTGGGTGGTGAAACCTCAGTTGCGATCGGTTCCCGGCGTGGCCGAGGTCAACAGTTGGGGAGGCTACGAAAAGCAATACCAGATCCGGCTCGATCCCGATCAGGTGATCAAACATGGATTGACCTTCGAGGAGGTCAGCGACGCCGTTCGCGCCAATAACGAAAACGTAGGAGGAGGCGCAATCACCGATGGCAGTGAAATGCTGTTGGTTCACGGCGTCGGGCGCACCGTGAGCGTCGATCAGATCCAAGACATCGTCATCAAGGCCAAAGATGGCGCGCCGATTCGCGTTAGCGATGTCGCCGAAGTCAAGATCGGCCATGAGATTCGTCGCGGCACGGTGACCGCGGATGGTCAAGGAGAAGCCGTGCTCGGGCTGGGCTTCATGCTGATGGGCGAGAACAGCCACCAGGTGACCTGGGCGCTGAAGGACAAACTAGAACAAGTACGCAGCACGTTGCCGGCAGGCGTCACCATCAAAACGGTCTACGACCGGACGGAACTGGTCGACCATGTGATTCACACGGTGCAAAAGAACCTGTTCGAGGGTGGTTTGCTGGTGGTCGCCGTGCTCTTTATCTTCCTGGGCAACTTGCGGGCAGGCTTCATCGTCGCTTTGGCGATTCCGCTGTCGATGTTGTTCGCCTTTTCGGGAATGCTGCAGTTTGGGATCGCCGCTAGCCTGTTGAGTCTAGGGGCGATTGACTTTGGCCTAGTGGTCGACAGCTCGGTGGTGATGATCGAGAACTGCGTTCGCCATTTGTCTCACGACACGCAAGGGCGAAGTCGTCTAGAGATCATCCGCGATGCGGCGGTCGAAGTTCGCAAGCCGACCATGTATGGCGAACTGATCATCATGATCGTGTACCTGCCGATCCTGACGCTGGAAGGCGTGGAAGGCAAACTGTTTCGCCCGATGGCGATGACCGTCATCATGGCTTTGGCCGGATCGATGGTTTTGTCGCTAACATTGATGCCGGTGCTGGCCAGCTTTCTGTTGCCTCGCAATCTGACCGAAACCGAGCCGCTGTTAATTCGCTGGCTCAAGCGACTTTACGTTCCTATACTGCGCTACACGATGCACAACAAGTTTGTCGTGATTGGCGCGGCGCTCTGCATCTTTGTGGCCGTGTTTGGACTGATCGCTCCTAACCTCGGTTCCGAATTTGTGCCGCGTCTTTCGGAAGGGGCCATTACGCTGAACGTGGTCCGGCTCGCCGGAACGGACCTGGAAGAATCGATTCGCTACAACACGCGGATGGAAAAAGTGCTGCTGGAGAAGTTTCCGGACGAGATCGCCCATGCTTGGAGTCGCGTCGGCACCGCCGAGGTTGCGACCGACCCGATGGGGACGGAATTGACCGACTTGTTCATCACGTTGCGCCCCCGTGAACAGTGGAAACGCGCCGAATCGCAGGATGAGCTGACGGTGCTCATTCAAGAAGAACTGCGTGATCTGCCGGGACCTCGCTTGGCCATGTCGCAGCCGATCGAGATGCGGATGAACGAGATGATCTCAGGCGTCCGATCCGATGTCGCGGCGATCCTGTATGGCGACGATCTGGATGTGATGGCCAGCAAAGCGGCCGAGATTGAACAAGTCCTGAAAACCATCGACGGCGCCGCCGACGTCAAAGTCGAGCAGGTCACCGGCCAACCAGTGCTGCAAATCAAGATCAAACAGGATCAGATTGCGCGGTACGGCGTACCTGCGAGCAACATCATGAATCTGGTGCGTTCGTTGGGGAGCCATCATGTGGGAGAAGTTTACGAGGGTCAGCTCCGCTTTCCGCTGATCATTCGGCTGCCTGAAAGAGTCCGCGCCGACCCCGCCGCGATCGCCGACATTTTGGTGGCGACGTCAACAGGGCAGCGCATCCCGCTCTCTCGATTAGCGTCGATCGAACGTGTGGAAGAGCCCAACACGATCAAGCGTGAGTGGTATCAGCGGCGGATCACGATCGAGTCGAACGTTCGCGGACGAGACATGGGGAGCTTTGTCGCCGCAGCTCGTCAAGCAGTCGCCGAGCAAGTTGCGCTGCCGCCGGGGCGCTATCGCGTCGAATGGGGCGGACAGTTCGAGAATCTGCAGCGCGCCCAACAGCGGCTGATGATTGTCGTGCCGATTGCGCTGCTCATGATTTTCGCTTTGCTTTACATGACCTACCGCAACTGGATCGATTCGCTGCGCGTCTTCACCGGCGTTCCCTTTGCTTGGATCGGCGGCGTCGTCGCGCTCTGGATTCGCGACATGCCGTTCTCCATATCAGCGGCGGTCGGCTTCATCGCGCTTTCCGGCGTCGCCGTGCTGGACGATATGTTATTGGTTTCCACCATTCGCCAACTGCGGCGACGCGGGAGAAACCTGGACGAAGCGGTCGAAGAAGCGGCGATGACGCGTCTGCGCCCCATTCTGATGACGACGCTGGTCGCCAGTCTAGGTTTTGTACCGATGGCCTTCAGCACCGGCATGGGCGCCGAAGTACAGCGCCCCTTAGCGACGGTCGTGATCGGCGGCGTCTGCAGCGCGATGGTTATGAGCTTGCTGGTCCTGCGCGTGCTCTACGTCGTGTTTAATCTGCCGGCCGAACAATCAAGTTCGGGCGGCGACGACGATGATGACGGAGAGTTTGAACCGGAAGAACAACCGATCCAGCCTGATTCTGGTCAGAAGCCAGAGGTTGTGTCGGTTTAACGAGAATTCTGTTTTTAAGTTGAACAAGGAGAAACTTGATGAAGTCGATGTTTGGTTTTTCGAGTCTGGCGGTCGCCCTACTGGCGGTTGCTGCTCTGTCGTTAACCGGTTGCGGCGCTAGTGAGACCGCGATGGGCGACCATGATGCGGAGCACCACGACCATGATCACGAACACGGAGACGAACATGACCATGTTCACGGCGAATGGTGGTGCGTCGAACATGGCGTTCCGGAAGAGGTTTGCGCGCAGTGCGATAGCAAGCTGATTCCCGGGTTCAAAGAAAAAGGGGATTGGTGCGAAGATCACAATTGTCCCGATTCGCAATGCTTTGTCTGCTCGCCCGAGCTTTTTGATAAATTCGCCGCTCGCTACAAAGCCAAGTACGGCGAAGATCCTCCCAAACCGGAGACGCTGGAAACCGATTCGTAAGACGACGACTTCCCCGCGTTCGGCGCGACGGTTGACTGCAGCTGATTGCAGTCGACCGTCGGCCGACGTTTTTTGGGCCCACGGTCATGAATTACAGCCCAGCACCACCCCGTCGCCTGATGCAGCGCATGATCTATGCTGCTCTACTGGGTCTGCTCATGGCGGGATGTTCTCGCAGTTCCGCTCCAACTACTGACCTAGAGTCCGCCTCGGAAAAGCTTCCTCGTCTGCAGCAGGTCACCGATGAGAGTTTTGCAAGGGATGTGCTGGAGCAGCCTGAACCGGTTGTCGTCTTGATGGGAACCCGCTGGTGCCCCGAGTGCGCCACATCCAAACCGCTGTTGCAGCGATTGAAGCAGCAATACGCCGACCGAGTTCGCTTCTGCGAAGTCGACGTCGAGAGCAATTTATTCCTCTCCCAGAAATACGACATCACCCAATATCCCACGTTGCTCGTCTTCCACGCAGGTGAAGTGCAAGACCGGCTGGTCGGGACATCTCAACTAGCGACTCTGGTAAGCCGTCTGGATGAGGTCTTCAACCGCTCGAAATAGAATTCTCGGGTCCTCAAGCGGGCACTCCTCGATGGCCGGCGTCCATTTTTTCTCGGCAACAACCAGCAAGTGGAACCAAGCGAAAATATCGGCTACGCTGCGCAGTAGAGATTCCAATCCCCCAGCGAGGGCGGAACTACTCCGTAGCAAGTGAATCAGGCAAACGCATTCAAGCTTCGCAGCCAACTACCAAGGCTCGCCTGCGCGGCGCTGGCCCTGCTGTTGGCGAAAGTACTGGTTGCGATCGTCTGGGAATATCACCGCTACTTTCCCGCTGACTTTAACGCCAACTTTTTGCTCGGCCGCGTGGTCATCGGCCAATTCGCCACTGGACAGTCCCCGGATATTTTGGAAACACCTCGCTTGTGCTTCGATACGCTCTCGAGTAGGGATCCAAAGTTCTACGACAAAACGGTTCCACTAAGCCAATTAGGCCGCGGCGGTCGCTGGGCCGACGGCTCGCCTGGCGATAGTCTGATCAATACGATTCTGCCCCCGAACAGCCCGAGTTGTGCCGTTGGCGGAAGGGACGCCGCTGACGGTCTTTATTCGGTCAGTAGTGTTCATCACGATGGCGCCCAAGTCTTGCTGGCGGACGCTGCAGTTCGATTCATAGCTGAGACAATCGACGCCGGCGATCTGACTCAACCCACGCTGACGCAAGAGCAAATGGCCGAAACAAAAGTTGCGAGCCCTTACGGCGTGTGGGGAGCACTCGGGACAAAAGATGGCGGCGAAACGATCGGTGATTATTGAATCTCACTTTTTGCTGGCCGAATTCTTCGTGCTTGGATAGTTTACATAAGCGGCTGTTTTTTCATCCGGTTGCGCAGATCGGACCTCGCCAAAGGAATCGCCATGCAGACTTTCTATCGCTGCGGAACGCAAAAATTGAATCGAGGGTTCACGCTGTTAGAGCTGCTGTTCGTCATCGGCATCGTAGTGGTGTTGGTTGGGCTGCTAATTCCGACTTGCGGAACAAGCCGTGAGTCGGCTCGTCGAGCACAATGCGCCAACAACCTCAAGCACATCGGACTCGCAGTCATCAACTACGATTCAACCTGGAGATGTTTGCCGGCGGCCATGGGAGGGACCAACTCGATAGAAGATCCGATGCAAGGAAATGCGAATCGACTAAGCGGTATGATCTCGTTGTTGCCGCAATTGGAGCAAACAGCCCTTTACGATCAAATCTCAGCGCCGCTGAATGCAGATGGAACGCTTTATCCAGCGATGGGGCCGGCGCCTTGGATCGCCGATTATGGGCCGTGGACAACTCAATTGGAATTTCTAGAGTGTCCCAGCGCGGCTCCGAGAGAAGGAGACTTCGGCCAAACCAACTACGCGTTTTGCATCGGGGACATGGCGCGAGAGATTCACCAGCCGACTGTCGCACGCGGATTCTTCGCGTGCTCTAAGTATCTCCGATTCAGCCAAATCACCGATGGCGCAAGCAATACAATCATGGTTGGCGAGATCGGCTCGATCGACGATCGCTTGGTCGTCGGCCAATACGCAATCAAGCAGCCTACAAGCTTCTTGGAAGATCCCAGCTTGTGTCAAAAAACACGCGCTTCGTGGAGCAAATCCAACTACGACTCAAATATAATGCTAAGCGACTTGGGCCGCGGCGGGCGCTGGGCTGATGGTTCCGCCGGTGACAGTCTGTTCAATACGGTGTCGCCGCCCAACAGTCCGAGCTGTGCGGTGGATGGAAGCGAAGCGGTCGACGGACTTTATTCGACCGGCAGTTGCCATCGCGGCGGCGCGCATGTTGTATTGGGGAGTGGAGCGGTCCGATTCCTCTCTCAGGATATCGACGCCGGCGATCTCACCCAACCGACGCTCACGCCGCAGCAAATGAGCGAAACAAAAGTTGCTAGCCCTTACGGCGTATGGGGCGCACTCGGCACGAGAAATGGCGGCGAAACGATCGGTGATTATTGAGCGAGGAATTTATCCTTGGTTCTGCGTAAGTTCCAAAAACGTTAGGATAGAGAGCTGGACGTTTTTCTTCGTAGTCAGCAGCGCCAGCGAGTGAATGCGGCTGGCGATATGAGCATGGATTGAAGTGGCGACTCGCATCCCCTCGCTAGCGCAGCGGGCTAGTGTGACGATTCTTGGTTCGATTCCGACCGTGTTTTACTGTTCTTCATCCGTAGCTTGGCTGTGTTCCATTCTTCTTTTCGACTAAATAGCGCAACCTCAAAATTTGCACGGCGGGCTACGAAGAAAAAAACGACGTTCATTCGGTTGTCCATGAAAGGAATCTCGCGATGATCTCTACCCTCCTTGTCGCCGCGGCATTGCTCTCGGCCGATCCGGCGTCCAAACCGGCGCCGCTCACGGTGCAGGTCGGTCGTGATAACACGCAAGTTCGTGTGCTTACGGAAGAGAAAACGACGATCCTGGATATCGTCTCTCCGCACGGCATCGACAAAGCGACGATCAAGCGGACCACGGACAAATGGCCGAGCCCGCTGGTGGTGCGGCTGCATCTGAAGGGGCTCGAATCGTTGCGAGTCGGTGACGTCACTTGGTCGGTCTCGAGTACCGGAAAATCGCTGGTCACGGTCTCCGTACCCGACGGAGGCGTCCATCCTCTCGGGAATAATCCTTACGCCAGCGTGGTTCGGATCGTCGACAGTGCGAAGAAAATCCCGCTCGACGCGGGGGGCTACTTTGAATTGACGCTCCCCGCCAAACTGTTGGAAGACAATCCCGCCGAGTTGAAGCTGCGGTGGATCGACTTCTATCGCTGAATCAAGGAAGAGTAGATGAAACCGTTTCTGCCGGCCGCGGATTTAAAGACAACGTACGACATCTTCGGCCATTTCTATACGGTGGCGCTCGCGTCGCAAGAAACGGCGTCGTGCCGCAGCGTGTTGGAAATCATCGACAAGAGCTGCACGCCGAGCGACGTTGACAAGATCTCCGATCGCCAGCCTGACGCGGTCTTCATCATGATGAACCCCGGCTCGTCGCAACCGCTGGTCGCCGTCAACAATCACATCGCCGCCGATCAGATTAGCGAGCTCTCGATTTCGCTCGTGCCGACCAAGCCCGATACGACGCAATACCAAGTGATGCGAGTAATGCGCTACTGCGATTGGCGGCACGTCCGCGTGCTGAACTTATCGGATTTGCGGAGCCCGAAAAGTCCCGAGTTCATCAAGAAGTTTACACGCCTAGAAGCGGAAGCGAACTACGACGCGCATTCGATCTTCTCACCGGCGCGAACCAAAGAACGGATCAAGAAACTTCCCCGCAGTCGTCAAACGCCGCTGGTTTATGCGTGGGGTTTGAGCGAGAAACTGAGCCCGCTGATCGAGCGTTGCCTACGCACCATCCCTAGCAAGCAATCATTCACCGGGCTGTTGGCGGAAGGAACCGCCGACAAATATCGCCACCCGCTGCCGACGCTGCAAAAAGACAAGCTGATCTGGCTTGATAACATGGTTCGCCAGTGCGAAGCATAGCGAGTACAAGCCGGAAACCAGGCTGGCGTCTCTCTCTAACCCAACAACAAAAGGCTCGCCGTAGCGAGCCTTTTCGTGTTGATTGCACCGTCGAATCAGCTAAACGTTGATCCATTGACGGGTCTTGCCGCTTTCTAGAACCGCGTCGCAGACCTTGGCGGTTTCGAGCGCCGACTTGAAGGTCGGTTCGCACGGCTTCCCTTCTTCGAGCGATTTCAGGAAGTCGGCGACCTGGTGAACGAAGCTATGTTCGTAGCCGATGCTGAGGCCCGGCACCCACCAATGGCTCATGTAAGGATGATCGCCGTCGGTGACGTGGATCGACTTCCAGCCGCGCTGCGGGCCATCGTCCGAGTGGTCGTACATCTCCAAGCGGTTCAGGTCGTGCAGATCCCAGCGAAGCGATGCGTCGGCGCCGTTGATCTCCAGCGTGTACAGCGCCTTGTGACCGCGAGCGTAACGGGTCGACTCGAACAGGCCGAGCGAGCCGTTAGCGAAGTGGCACATGAACGCACAGGCGTCGTCGATGCTGACCTTTTCCATCTTGCCGGTCAGCTGGTGCATTCGCTCTT
This sequence comes from Blastopirellula marina DSM 3645, assembly GCF_000153105.1. GTDB lineage: Bacteria > Planctomycetota > Planctomycetia > Pirellulales > Pirellulaceae > Blastopirellula > Blastopirellula marina. The sequence continues at coordinate 116,909 of NZ_AANZ01000002.1, read as the reverse complement.
TGACAAAGGTCTCGGTCATCGCGCTGACGTCGCTGATGCCGCCGTTGAGCCACAGCGCCGTATCGATGCAGTGCGCCAGCAAGTCGCCGGTGACGCCAGAGCCGGCGGCCGCGGCGTCCAAACGCCAGAGGCCCTCGCCCCCTTGAGGAAGATCGGCGTTGATCGTCCAGTCTTGTAGGAAGTTGGCGCGATAATGATAGATCGTGCCGAGCTTGCCGCTGTCGATGATCTGCTTGGCCAGGGAGACGGCCGGCAGACGACGGTAGTTGTACCAAACGGTATTGGGGACGCCGGCCTTTTCGACCGCGTCGACCATTTCTTCCCCTTCGGCGGTCGTGCGTGAGATCGGCTTCTCGCACAGGATCATCTTGCCTGCTTTGGCGGCGGCGATCGAGATCGGCGAGTGCGTATCATTCGGCGTACAGACGTCGATCGCATCAATATCATCACGCGCGATCAGCTTCTCCCAGTCGGTCTCATAGGACTCATAGCCCCACTGCTCGGCAAAGGCTTTCGTCTTTTCTTCACTACGCCCGCAGACGGCTTTGAGGACTGGGGTGTAGTTCAGTTCCGGAAAGAAGTCAGCGACGCGTTTATAACCATTGGTATGAGTACGGCCCATAAAGCCGTAGCCGACGAGGCCGATGTTGAGCGGTTTCTTAGCCATCAGAGCGACTCCTTGAGGTCTTATTCACTGTTGGGGTGAAAAGCGGAAAGCGGAAAGCGGAAAGCGGAGGTTACTTCGGTCGAGTATTGCGAATGGCTGTCACGATGACTCGCAACAATTCGTCCGCCTCTTTCCGCAAGCTCGCCAGCTTGGTTTCTTCGATAATTTGGGATTCGACGAACAACTCTAACCAAAGCAGCGATTCGTCTAACTCTTGTTCAACAATGCCAAGCTTTGCAATAAACTCGGCGTCGGATCGGGCGCGCGACGCCTCACGAAAGTTGGCGGCGACGCTAGTACCGCTACGTTACAGTTGCTTGCCCAAAGTCTGGGCGAGCGTAGTTTTCGGTAGCGAAACATAAAAGCGGATAATTCGCAAAGCGAATTTTTACGTACGGTCTCGAAGCCCCTCCATTCGCATGGCGTTGCATCCTTCTTCTCCGCTTTCAGCTTTCCGCTCTCCGCTTTTTCCTACTACTTCCAGCCATGCGCCCCCCGCACCTTCACCATCGCATCCAAAATCGTATTCCAAGTCGCGCTCTGTTCGAGCATTTCGTTCGGGAACATGCAGCCGTCCCAGCAGATGTGTTTGACGCCGCGTTCTTGGGCTCCTTCGAGCCAGTAGCCAGAGCATTTCACGATGTCGATTTTGCCATTCGGATCATCGGCCGGGCAGTGGCGGCCCGTCTTGTCGTGGGCGCCGGTGCCGTGGACGGTGCCGTCGTTTTGGGCGACGTGGAAGTCGATCGTCCAGGGGCGCAGCGCGTCGGTCATCGTTTTGTAGGCGGCCCAAAACTCTTCGTCGCTATAACCTTCTTTTAGCAGCGCGTGCTCCGGCGCGTTGTAGCCCATCAGATAGAGATAGGTGTGGGCCAAGTCGGCTTGAAAGCCAACCGTCTGCGGCATGTCAACCGTTTCTAGCAGGTTCAGCACGTCGCGCCACGAGTGCATCCCGGCCCAGCAGATCTCGCCTTCGGCCGCCAAACGTTCGCCGTGATCAGCGGCGATCTTGCCCGCTTCTTGGAAGGTCGCGGCGACCTGGGCGGTGCTGGCGATCGGATCCTCAAACCACTTCTCGGTTCCTTCGGCCGAGTCGATCCGAATCACGCCGTACTCGCGGACTCCATGATCGTTAAAGATCTTGGCGATGCGGCAGGCCTTTTCGATCGCCAGTTTGAACTTCGCCTGATCTTCGCTAGAGCCCATCGCCGAAGCGCCGACCGTACCGGGCCAAACCGGCGCGACCAGCGAGCCGATCTTCAAACCGCGCGCGGCGACTTTGTCGGCTAGGATCTTCAGATCGTCTTCCGACGCGTCGGGATCGGTGTGCGGGTGAAACAGGAAGCAGTCGATGCCTTCAAACTTTTGCCCGTTGACTTCGGCGGCGGCCGTCAGGTCAAGCATGTGCTCAAAGCTGATCGGCGGGTGATCGGTACCCTCTTCTTTGCCAACCAGGCCGGGCCACATCGCGTTGTGCAGCTTGGGCATCGTGTGCGTGGAGTCGCTCATATTCGGTTCCCTTTACGGTACAGGTAAAGACAGAGTTGGTGTCGGCGAAGCGACGAAAAAGCCCCGAAGCGAAAGCGGCTCCGGGGCTGAGCGGATCAACGGGCCTTACGCTTGGCGGAAGGCCCCCATCGCAGGCAGATTGCTATGCACGTCTGGGCCAAAGTAGCGGAGGCCGACCAGCGGTTCGCTGCCGGTATTTTCGATCTCGACGCCGGCCGTCGCCGCTTCGTACGAGATGAAGACTTCGTCTTCGGTCTCGGCGCCAAAGCGAATCATCGCCGGGGTTTGCAGTTTCAGCTTGCCCATGCGGCCGCTTCCCTGCATCGTGATCCAGCCGCTGGCGCCGGGGTCTTTCAGCGTGCATTTGGCGCCGGGCTCGATGGTCAATTCCTTCGAGCTGAACATCTGGGCTCCATCCACCGTGCCGTAGACGATCCAGCGATCGGTATAACCCTTGCCGCTGCGCGACTCGTCGGCGATCGGCTCTAGGTAGTTGTTGGCTTTGAAGTTGGGATCGACGTTCTTTTCCCAATCCAACTGCCCGATGATGAAGTCGAGATCCTGGTGCTTCTCTTCCGGCATATCTTTGACCAGCAGCGACCAGGGAACTTCGCGCCCTTCGACCAGCGACTGGAACATGCCGAATACGTCGCTGCCCCACTGCGGTTCGTAGGTGCAAAGCGAACCGGGAGCATGCAGCACGCCTGGCGGAATCAACCAGCCGGTTCCCCGTTTTAGACGATGCGCTTGCGACAGATAGGTGACGCCGTTGTCTCCCTTGTGCCAATCTTCCAGGCACTTGCGCAGCTGGGCCTTGGTCGTGTCAGGGGTCAGACCCATGAAGGTGTAGGCGAAGTTGTTGTCGACGTTGTTCAACTGCGGCGGGAAGTAGTAACTTTCGGGCTTCCCTTCCTGGCCGACCAGCGCGGCGTCTTTGGCGCTTTGATGAAAGTGATGCGGAATCGGGCCCATGTTGTCGAAGAACTTCGAGTAGACCGGCCAACGATCGTACTTGCTGAACATCGATTTGCCGATCAGACGTTCGCCCGCTTCGGCGACGGCGTCTTTCAGCAGGAAGTGCTGACCTTCAAACAGGCCAAAGCTTTGTCCTTCGTACCAAACGCGGCCGTCATTCGCCGCGTCCGTGGTGCTGGCGAACCAACGTTCGTCGATGCCGCCGCGGTGAGCTCCATAGGCGTACCAATCTTCGGGATGCAGCTTGATTCGCTTGCCGGGATGCAAGAAACTTCGCGGCACCCAGTTGGGCGAGAGTCGCAACAGACCTTCGCCAGCATCCAAAGCACGATCCAAGATGGGGGCGACGCTGTCCCCTTTCACCACGTTTTCGATCATCGCGTTCGTATCTCTCTGTGTAAGATGGAGCGCCTCGTGGGGCGATTTCCCGATGTCAGGGGCGGATAAAAGTCCATTGCCAATGCCCGCGTCGCTCGGATCCCAAGCCCCCGGTGGGTGCATCGGCGATACCGCGCGAAACGCCTGTTTTAGCAGGTTTTTTGGCGGTCGCAAGTAAACGTCGCGCCCTTAACGCAGGGGCAGTGCTGGATTGGATAGCTTTAACGCGATATCGTGAATCACAAAAATAATCGGTGCTTCTACCTACCCTTTGGGAACCCCGCGATGACCAACACGGTTTGGACGCTGCTAGACGCTGAAAATAACGTCGCCCTAGAAACGCTTGACGGAGAAGTCGCCACGTTGGCTCGCGATCAGTTCAGCGATGTCTCGATCCGTAAATCAACGCTGCTCGGCGGACTCTCGCAGGGAGTCGATGTGGTGGAAGTGACCAGCGGAGGATTTCGTCTGCGGATCTTACCGACGCGCGGCATGGGCGTCTGGGACGCCTATTGCGATGGCGAACGGGTCGGCTGGAACTCGCCGGTTCCGGGCCCGGTTCATCCGCAGTTTGTCGCGCTGAGCGAATCGAGCGGCATCGGCTGGCTCGACGGTTTTAACGAACTGTTGGTCCGCTGCGGTTTGGAAAGCAACGGCGCGCCGGAGTTCGACGCAGCGACTCATCGCTTGATCTATCCGCTGCATGGCCGCATCGCCAACAAGCCGGCCCAAAAAGTGACCGCCGAAATCACCGACGATGGCGAAGTGATCATCCGCGGCGAAGTATACGAAACTCGCTTCCTGGTCTACAACGTCAAGCTGACGGTCGAATATCGCATTGCCCGCGGCGAGAACGGCTTTCGGCTGAAAGATACGATCACCAATCTTTCGGCCAAACCGACCGAAGCCCAACTGCTGTATCACATCAACTTGGGCGCGCCGGTATTGTCCGAGGGAGCCCAAGCCGTGATTCCGGCCAAGAAGATTGTTCCTCGCAACGATCACGCGGCCGGCGATGTCAACAATTGGGAACGCTACTGCGATCCGCAGGCCGGTTTCGAGGAAATGGTCTACTTTTTCGAGTGTGCCGCCGATGCCGAAGGTAGGGCTCCAACGATGCTCAAGAATGCCGCCGGCGATCGGGGAGTCTCGGTGACCTTCGACACGCGGCAGCTTCCCTGTTTCTCGCTTTGGAAGAATACGGCAGCCGCAGCGGACGGCTATGTGACCGGGCTCGAGCCGGCGACCAATTTTCCGAATCCTCGGTCGTTCGAAGCGCAGCATGATCGCGTGGTCAAACTGGCGCCTGGCGGCGAGGTGAATTTCGAGATTCAGCTCGCTTATCACTCGACGCCCGACTCGGTCGCCGAGATGGAAAAGTCGATCCGCGATTTGACGCCGCAACCGGCGCAGCTGCTCGCTGCGCCGCATCCGTTATGGTGCTCTTAACCGCTGCAGCGGCTACTTATCCGTAAAAGTCAGCGTCGTCGTCACTGGGCAATGATCCGACGGATACCGCCCTTGGTCGCTTTTCCAGCGGTCGATCGTCGAGTCGGTCGCTTGGAAGCCCTGGGAGTGGAAGATCCAGTCAATTCGCGCTCCCTTGGACTTGTCGCTCCAGCCGTTGAAGGTCCAAGCCGATCCTTCCCATTTCGCGCTCTTCCACGAATCGCGAAGGTACGTAGCCAATGCTTGATGCGGCGACGACCCGGCGTCGGCGTTGAAGTCGCCGGTCAGCACGACAGGGCCGCTTTCCGTCGTGGCTTTCATCTGATCCACCAACAGTTTCGCGGCCTCTGTGCGAGACTTTGGTCCGCGATGATCGAAGTGCGTATTCCAAAAGGTGAACGCGTGGCCCGACTGCTTGTCACGCAGCTTGACCCACGATGCAATCCGCGGCAGCGACGAGTCCCAGCTGACCGATCCAATTTTCTCAGGGGTCTCGCTCAGCGCGATGCTTCCCTGGTCGAGCAGTTCAAACCGAGACTTGCGATAGAAGATGGCGCATTCTTCCCCGGCGGTTCCCTTTCCTTCGCGACTGACGGCATAGCAGTCGTACTGCGGCAGTTTCTCGCGGAGGTACGCTTCCTGAAACGGCAGGCACTCTTGCGTCCCTAGCAGGTCGGAATCGTAGCGCTCGATCGTTTCGATCACGAGCGGTTTGCGGATGTTCCAGTGGTTTTCACCATCTTTGGCCGATCCATAGCGGATGTTGAATGACATCACCCGCATCGATGGGCTGGGGGTTGCAGTCATCGCAAGCGAAGGAAAAAGGGTCAACGACGCAAAGCAGACGAGGGGGAAAAACCGTAACACAGGCAGGAACTCCAGAGGTTTGGCGAAGCCGAGAACTCTCTATTGAACAGGAAGTTGACGGCTGGGCAAGCTGCGCGGCGAAAAATGTTGGGGAGAGCCCCCAAAAAAAGCTTGCTGGTTATCAATCGGCGCCGCGCGCGATAGAATCGTCATTGTCTGCCGCGGCGTCGCTTGCGCCGCTCTGAAGGAACGCCACTCTTTTCGCCTGGGAGGGAATGATGAGCGATCGCCGCTTCGTCCACCTGCACTGCCACACGCACTATAGTCTGCTTGATGGAGCGGGGTCGATTCCGCGATTGGTCGGCCGGGCGAAGGATCACGGCATGAACGCGCTGGCGATCACCGATCACGGCAATTTGCATGGCGCGCTGCAGTTCTATCGCGCCTGCAAAGCGGCCGAAATCAATCCAGTGATCGGGTACGAAGCTTACATCGCCCCCGGCAGTCGATTTGAGAAGTCGGGCAGCCAGCGCGACTCAAACTATCACCTGACCCTGCTTGCGCAAAACAAGATTGGTTTTCGCAACCTGGTCAAACTGTCGTCGGCGGCGTATCTCGAAGGTTTCTACTTCAAGCCGCGGATCGATAAAGAGCTGCTCGAAAAATATAGCGAAGGGATCATCTGTCTCAGCGGTTGCGTCAGCAGTGAGTTTTCGAAAACGATCTTGCGCGGCACGTCGACGGAAGAACTGGAGAAAGAAGGCGCGAACGTCGCCTCATGGTTCCAGCGCGTCTTTAAAGATCGCTACTTTATCGAGATTATGAACAATGGTCTCGACATTCAGCGGATGCAGTTGGAAGGCGCCGTCGATATCGCCAATAAGATCGGCGTGCCGTTGGTTGCGACGAGCGACACGCATTACGTCGATCAAGATGACGCCGAAGCGCAAGACGTGATGCTATGCATCAACACCGGCAAATTTCGGACCGACACCAACCGGATGCGGATGGAGAACGACCAGTTCTTCTTGCGCTCGCAAGAGCAGATGTACGCCGACTTTCCTCGCCTGGAAGATGCGGTCGCGCGCAGTCAGGAAATCGCCGACACCGTCGATCTCGACCTGGAGTTAGGCAAGCGGCACTTTCCGACTTACACATTGCCGCCGGAGAAAACGGCCGACGGTTATCTGCGTGAGCTCTGCATTCAAGGGCTGAAAGAACGATACGAGGGGAACGAAGAGATGCTCCCCGGCGGCGAATTGTCAGAGGTCGTCATGGCCCGCTTGGATCGCGAACTGGGCGTGATCAGTCGGCTGGGGTTCCCCAACTACTTTTTGATCGTGTGGGACTTTGTCGTTGAGGCCCGCAAGCAGAACATTCCGGCCACCGCGCGTGGTAGCGGCGTCGGCGCGATTGTCTGCTATGCGCTTTACATGAGCCATGTTTGCCCGATCAAGTATGACTTGCTGTTCGAACGGTTTTTGGATGAGAACCGGTTGGAAGCGCCGGATATCGATATCGACTTTGACAAAGAGCGTCGCGGGCTCGTCATTCGGTACGTAAAAGACAAGTACGGCGAAGACAACGTTGCCCAGATCGGCACCTTCGGAACGCTGGCCGCTCGCGCCGCGATCAAAGACGTGGGGCGTGCGCTTGGTCTGCCGCTGGATCGCGTGAATGCGATTACCGGCATGGTGCCGGAGACGCTGGGCATCAAGCTGAAGACGGCGATCGAAACAAGTGAAGAGCTGAAACAGGCGTACGAAAACGACGGTGAAGCGCGCGAAGTGCTGAGCCTGGCGATGAAGATCGAAGGCCTGGCCCGTAACGTGGGTACGCACGCCGCGGCGGTGGTGATCGCCGATCGTCCGCTGACCGAATATGTCCCTCTGTGCCGCGTGACCGGCAAAGAAGACTTGATCACCCAGTGGTCCATGAACGACGTCGAAGACGCCGGTCTGTTGAAGATGGACTTCCTGGGGCTGCGCAACTTGACGATCTTGCGCAATGCAATCGATCTGATCGAGACGCGAGAAGGAAAGCCGTTCGACATTCATAAGATGCCGCTCGACGACGAAGAGACGTTTGCGCTGCTGCGCCGCGGTGAAACGAAGGGCGTGTTTCAGTTGGAAAGCGGCGGTATTCGCGACCTGCTGCGCCGCATGAAGCCCGATAGTTTTCTCGACATCATCGCGACCAATGCGCTGTATCGTCCGGGGCCGCTCGAAGGGGGCATGGTCGATGAATACATCGAAGTGAAGAACGGTCGCAAAGCGGCCGAGTACAAGCATCCGGTGCTGGAAAAGATCTTGGAAGAGACCAACGGGGTGATGGTCTACCAGGAACAGGTGATGCGGATTTTGAATCAACTCGGCGATATCCCGCTCGCCAAAGCGTACACCTGCATTAAAGCGATCAGTAAGAAGAAAGAGTCGCTGATTCAGCAGAACCGCGAACAGTTTATGATCGGCGCGGTCGAGAAAGGCCTGACGAAGAAAGAGGCCGAAGAATTTTGGGAGATGATCGTCAAGTTCGCCGGGTACGGCTTTAACAAGAGCCACTCGACGGCGTACGCGCTGGTCGCCTATCAGACGGCTTACTTAAAGACGCATTACCCCAAAGAGTTTATGGCGGCTCTCCTCTCGGGCGATATCTCGGGACGCAATTTCAAGACGAAAGATGCGCTTGTCGAGCATATGGAAGACTCGGAGCGAATGGAGATCGACGTCGTCGCGCCGGACGTGAACACGTCGGATGTTCAATTCGCGGTCGTCGACGGCAAGATTCCATTTGCGCTGAGCGCCATCAAAGGCTGCGGCGGAGGCGCCGCCGAAGCGATTGTCGCCGCGCGTCGCAAAGATGGACCTTTCACCGACATCTTTGACTTTTGCGAACGGGTCGACGCATCGCAGTGCAATCGAGCCGCGATTGAAACGTTGATCAAGGCCGGCGCGTTTGACTCGATGTCGACAAACCGCGCGCAGCTTAGCTCGGTCTTGGACAAAGCGATCCAGTCAGGCGCCGCGGCATTGGCCGATCGCAAAGCGGGCCAGAAGAATCTGTTCGCCGCGATGGAAGAAGCGTCAGGGGCGGCGTCCAAAGCGGTCAAGCTGCCGGATGTCGAAGAATGGAACGAACGGGAGAAACTGCTCTACGAGAAGGAAGTGCTCGGCTTCTTTCTCACGAGTCACCCGCTGGCCGAATATGGGCAGTCGTTCGCGATTTACTGCACCCATACGACGACTGACATTCCGCAGATGAAGGACAAGCAGGACGTGGTGATGGGGGGAATGATTACTTCGATCAAGCTGGCCCATACCAAGCGTGCTCGACCTGGTAGTAACAACACGAAGTACGCCAACTTTGACCTGGAAGACGTCAACGGCGCGATCCGCTGCATCATGTGGCCGGAACAATACGCAAATTTGGGAGATCTCGTAAAAACGGAAGCGGTTTTTATTATCGAAGGCCGAGTCGACAAACGAGGGGGGGGGGACGATGAGGCGAACTTGATCGTCAACAATCTGGTTCCGATCGAAGACGCCCACTCGCGCTATACCAAAGGGGTCCGGATTCGGATCGATGAAGCGCACCACGGCGCCGAGATTTTGCCCAGTTTGAACGAGATTTTGCGAGCCTACCCCGGCGATTGCGACTTGCAATTGGTGCTGCAACTGACCGATGGCCATGCGGCCCTGCTGCGGACATCGCGCCGCGTCGACGTCTCGCTGGAGATGCGGGATCGGGTCGATCAGCTGCTGGGAGAAGGAAACTTCAAGCTGATCACCGCGCCGCCGAATTCTCGCCGGCCGAGCAAGAATTAGCGCAAGTTCTTACGCAGAGAAGGGTTACGTCAAAATTTCTCGGTTTTTTGGCCGTTCGCCAAAAAAATCGGCACAGTCGGAGCCTTTTTTGACGATTGCTTGCCTTCCCTATTTTCCCAAATTAAGATCAAAGGGACAGCTTACTTACGGCATTTCGCCCTAGGTTTGTTGTAACGGCATTGCCCGCTCATCTTTCGTCGCTTGCACCAACAGCGACGAGCAATTCGCGCCTACCCTTTCTTGCTGCGTATTTCGACCAAGGATCAGACATGGAATTCCGCTCGAACCGGCTGTATCACCTGCTGCTGGCGACACTCGCCGTCGGATTATTGGTCGCCCCGGCCGCCGCTCAAACCGGTACCGGCGGCAACAACTCCAACACTACCAGCCAATCAGGCGTTTACGTCGACGCGCAAGGCGTCTTGCGAATGCAACGCGCCGCTGATCCATCGGGACAACTGATGCGTCAACGTTTGGCTGCGGCTCACGCGTCGCAGTCTCCGGAACTGAGAAAGGCGAGCGGTCTACGCAAGATCTCGCTGAATCGTTTGGAAAAAGAGCTGGCCAAAGCGACCGATCAAAACAACACGATTCCGGAAGAGATGAAGAATCTCGCCGGCCTCACGCAACTGAAGTACGTCTTCTTCTATCCCGAATCAGGCGACATCGTGATCGCCGGTCCGGCCGAAGGCTTCGTCACCGATCTCACCGGGCGCGCCGTCGGCACGAGCACCGGCCAAGCGGTTCTTTCGCTGGACGACTTAATCGTCGCGATGCGAGCCTATGCTCCTGACACCAAGGGGGTCAACTTCGTCGGCGTCTCGATCGATCCGACCGAAGAAGGCTTGAAGAACTATCAACAGTATCTCGCCAGCGTCGGCAGCAACCTCGCCAAGATCAACATTGCGACCCTGATTCCAGGAATGCAGCAAGCGTTGGGCAAGCAAGACGTGACGGTGACCGGCATTTCGCCAAAGACCAACTTTGCAAAGGTCCTGGTCGAAGCCGACTATCGCATGAAACTGATCGGCATCGGGCTCGAGCGACCTCCGGTTCGCATTCCCAGCTACACCGAGAACTCGCGCGGCGGTTCGCGGAACGCTTTGCAGCGTTGGTTTTTCACGCCGAACTACGAATGCGTGAAAATGAGCGAAGACGGCTTGGCGATGGAACTGGTCGGTGAAGGCGTTCAATTGATCGGCGAAAACGAAATGGTGACCCGCGAAGGTGGTCGCGTCCAGGCCGGCGGCGAAAGTCGCGCCAGCTATATGTTCACGTCGACTTTCACCAAAAAGTATCCGGAACTCGCCAAGCGATCGCCGGTTTACGCTCAACTGCGAAACCAGATCGACATGCTGATCGCGGCCGCTTACATCCAAGAGTACGACCTGTACGGTCAAGCGAACTGGAACCTGGGCGTCTTTAACGACGAGAGCCGTTACCCGGTCGAAGTCTACAACGCTCCGACTCAGGTCGAGACTGCGGTCAACGCCGTCTGGAAGGGCTCGAAACTGGTCACCCCGATCGGCGGCGGCGTTTCGATCAAACCGAAGTTCGCCCTGTTGCCGGAACGTCAGGTGCCCGACGAGAACGGCGCTTTGCAGAAGGAACGAGCCGAAGTGACCGTGCCGGAATTGAAGCCGGGTCAATGGTGGTGGGACTAAGTTCCGCCGCAAACCGCAAGCAACAAAAAAGCCGACCTTGGGGGTCGGCTTTTTTCGTGGGCGTCACGTGCGAGCAGCGAATGCCGAATGTCTAATAAAGAAATCTCTCGGTCCTTCGGTCTTCGTTAGACATTAGGATTTAGTCATTCGACATTTGCGCGATGCCGTGCCCTAGACCGGCGCGGCCGACTTGTGGGCTTCGAGAAAGGTCGAGCGATACTCACGCGGAGTCATTTGCTTGATCTTACGGAAGCTGCGATTGAAGCTGGAAAGATTGTCGAAGCCTGACTTCAAGCTGACATCGAGAATGCTGTCTCCCGTTTCCATCAGCAAGCGGCAGGCGATGCCGATCCGCAGTTCGCTGACATACTGAGTGACGGTGCGGCCGGTGGCTCGCTTGAACATGCGACTGAACGACGATGGGTTCATGTCGACTTCTTTGCAGATCGCCGCGTGCGAGAGCTCGGGATCTTCGAGATGTTCGTTGATGTAGTTACAGGCTTTGTCGATTCGCCAGTCAGAAGCGTGATCGAAGCCCGGCGTATAACCTTCGCTCGCGAGGACCTCGCCCCCTTCTTCGGCCAGCAAATTTAAGCAGTTGAAAAGCGAGATCAGCTGCGTCAGCCCTTGTTGCTCGGGCATGAGCTTCATGATGTCGCCGACCCGCTGAACCGCTGAGGGACTGAACAACAAGCCGCGGCGCGCCTTGTGCAGCATCAGACGGACATCGTTTAACTCGGGGGATTCAAAAAAGGTGGAGCCGAGAAAGTCGTTACTGAACTGGATGACATAAGCGATATGCCGATCGAACTTCTTGCCGACGAAGTCGTCAGACAGCCAGGTATGCGGCAGATTCTCGCCAGAAAGGACGAGGTCGCCTGGGCTGTAGCGAGCGACATGGTCGCCTACAAGCCGCGTACCAGTACCATACGGAACGTAGGTGATCTCAAGTTCCGGATGCCGATGCCATTTCGCGGGCGTCTCTAACGCAGAGCGTTCAAAACAACGAAATGAATGCCCTGGCGGCGGAACGAGTTTTTCAAATGCAATCGTCACGGCAGCTGTCTACGCATGGGTTTGCGAGTTTTGGGGCTCTCTTTAAAGATAGCCAGACTGGGCATGTATGCACACGCTATCTGAGATTTTTAGGCAAATTGCGCGTGAATTTGCCCACTTTTGCCGAAAATCACTCTCGCACGCCGGACTTTTGCCCCCCATTGGGGGTGATGTCGACTACCGTTCTTTGCGGCGGCGCTAGTGATTTTTCTCCCCGATGACGCCAAAACTGGCCTGGGCGGATCCCGGCGACGGCGTCTCCAGCGGCCACTTTGCCGGTCTCAAATAAGTTGCACGCCGCGCGGTAAAGGAGCGGCGCGACCAACTGGGCGTCGATTCCCCGAAAGTGACACTGCACGTCCGGGATTCCCAGCGGGGTCAAGCCGACGCTGTCGACCAGCGTGTCTTGTAACGAAGCGTCGACGCCATCTTCATATTCGACAATGCGAAACTGGCGGATATGAATTGCGCCGGGAGCGAGCCAAGGATGTTCTTCTAGCGAATCGACCGAGGCAAGGAAATCATCGGGCGAAACGAAGGATCGCGACGACGTCCAAAAGATCGCGTCGCAGGGGGCCGATTGCAAGATGGCGGCGACGATCTGTTGGATCATGCGCAGCCGCCGCGCCGCAGGCATTTGCGTCGCGCGAACATCCGCAATCTGAATTTCAAATTTACAATCGGGAACGACCTCGCGCGCGGCGGGCCAATTCCACGCTTGCTCCAGCGCTTCGCTCCAAGCGTCGTCGCGCGTTTCACGATCCAAAGGCGCAGGACTCGCAATCCACTGCGCTTTTTCGTACAGCGGCGCCGAGCGGACGAAAGCCAGCATCCCCTCGTCACGGTCTCCATCCAACGGAGCGACATCCGGTGCGTGCTTTTCTAGCTTTGCAAGAATGTCTCCTTTGCAAGGCGCAGGGCGCGATCGATAGAGCAGGCGAACAACGTACGCTTTGGCGGCTTCCAACGTCGTAATTTCTTAAGGAAATAAGGGGGCGAACTTCGGCGAAAGCGAAGCTGCGAATAGCGCGTCCGGCGACGAAATCAATCCGTTTGATTGTAGACGAAACGTTCGCGCATCGCGAATTTCGCAGACGAATTCTAAGGAGGTTAGCGGCTCAGAAAGAACCGCCTTCTTGTCGGAAAATCCAGTGATGTGCACGTTCGCTTGTGCCTACAATGCAAGTACGCCTTGTCTCTGATCACTGTCGTCGGAGCCGTTTTGCCTTGGCGAACAACGGCTGCATTGTAACACCAGTCCCAAGCAGGAGGATGGACGATGACAGAGCATACGATTCGACTTGATTTTCATGCATTGTTGGTGGAGCATGATCTGCTGCGTGAGATCCTGGGCGTCCTCTCAGCGGATGATAATGGACGATCCGAATGGATCTCGCTGCCGGCGATGCTCGACGAGCTTTACGATCGTCTTTCCCAGCATTTCTTGGCGGAGGAACAGGGAGGATACATGAGCGATGCGCTCCGCCGAGCGCCTCATTTGGCGGATGAAGCCGCGCGTTTGGCCGGCGAACATTCGCTATTTTTGGCCGAGATCAAAGAGTGTCGTAAGGAGGCCGACGATCAATCGACTCCCTACAGCGCCGATCTGCGAGGTCGATTTCGGAAGTTTACCGAACGCTACTTCCATCACGAGCACCACGAGAACTCGCTCGTGCAGCGCGCGTTTGACATCGACATTGGAGTCGGAGATTAATTCGTTTAGCTACGCTGCCAAGCCAACCATTTTTGGAACGCCGTTTTCACCCAGGGAGAAAGTCTTGTACGGCGATATTGATCGGCGATTCGTTTCAAAACTTCGACTTGAGTCGGATAACAATGAATGACGTCGGCTAGCGTATCCAACGTGCGTCGGGTCGACATCAACAAAGTGATCTCGCCGATCATTTCGCCTGCATGCGGCGCTACGATCGTCGCTCCGACCACTTTGCCCGATCCGCGGCGCGTATGGATCACAGCGAACCCGGCGGTTTCGCCGTCGACGGCCGCCCGATCCACTCCTTTCATTTCTTCGCGATAGCTGTCGATCAGCAGTCCTTGCTCTTGCGCTTGAGCCGGCGTCATGCCGACATGAGCGACCTCGGGATCGCTATAAGTCGTGCGCGGCATGATCAAGCTTGAGAGTCGCGCGTTCCCATAGAACAACGCGTTTCGCAAACAGACACGCGCCATCGCGTCGGCTGCATGCGTAAATTGATAACTACCGGCGATGTCGCCGGCTGCAAAGATTCGCGGGTTGGTCGTCTGCAGTCGATCGTTGACGATCACCCCTTTCTTATTGAACTGCACGCCGGCTTTGTCCAGGTCGAGCCCTTCAACGTTCGGCCGGCGACCGAGAGCGACCAGGATCGCGTCGACTTCCAGAATCTTCGACTCCCCTTCCCCCTCGATCGTCACCCGCGTCACGTCCCCTATTCTTTCGACGTGCGTGACCAAATGATTCAAATGGAGCTGAACTCCTTCGCGCGCCAGTTGTTGTCGCACGACTTCGCTGGCGCTGGGATCTTCGCGCGAGAGGATTCGCGACTGGCGCTCGATCCCGTGGACCTCGCTGCCGAAGCGGCCAAACGTCTGCGCCATTTCGGTTCCGATCGGCCCCATGCCGAGCACCGCGAGTCGCGCCGGCAACTTGGTCAGCGAAAAGATCGTTTCGTTGGTCAGATAGCCAGACTCTTCCAGCCCGGGGATCGGCGGAATTTGCGGGCGACCTCCGGTGGCGATCACGCAGCGCGCGAACTTGAGGGTCTGACCGGCCACAGTGACGGCGTCCGGCGCCACAAACTTCGCGCCGCCCAAGTAAACGTCGACCCCCATTCCGGCAAAGCGCAGCGCCGCGTCATGGCGTGAGATGTCGGCGCGGACGCGCCGCATCCGCTCCATGACCTGCGCAAACTCGACGCGCGGATCGCAAACCGGATTGACTCCATAGGAGGGCGCCGTCGCAAAGGCATGCGCCGCTCGAGCGGAGCGGATCAAGCTCTTGCTCGGTACGCAGCCATAGTTCAAGCAGTCCCCGCCGAGCAACTTGCGTTCGATCAGCGCCGACGTTCCTCCGAGACCTGTTGCGCCAAGCGCTGAAATAATGCCGGCCGATCCTCCCCCGATCGCGATTAGGTTGTACCTACCGCTGGGGATGGGATTGCTCCAATCATCGGGATGGACATGTTTCACCAGCGCCGCGTTGTGTTCGTCGTTGGGCAGCATTTCGAGCGAAGTCATGAGCGAATACTATCTGGCCAAAAGGGGAGACGGCGGCGCTCTTCTGCGCTCGGTACAGAAATTATGGTACCTCATTGGGCCTATGTCGGCTGCAAGCAGAAAAAAAGCCGGCGTCTTTCAAAAGACGTCGGCTGGTTGCGAAGTTGCGATGCTGGCTCGTGGGGCTCTTTGTGCAGCGCCATCCGTCCCTGAGCGCTTGCGGCCGAAGGTCACTGGTGCGACGATCGGCCGGCTTTGCTTCGATCTGGCCTAGGCGATCAGCTCTTTGATCACTTTGCCGCCGTTGGCGATTTTCATCGGGCGGCCGTTTTTGCTGGTGAAGGTTGTTTCGAGCGAGATGCCCATCGCTCGGCAAACGGTCGCCATCATGTCTTCGGCCGAGTAAGGTTCGGTCTCGACGCGAGTACCGTCGGCGCTCGTTTCACCGACAGCGATGCCGCCGTTGATGCCGCCGCCGCCGACCACGGTGCTCCAGCTGCGAGCCCAGTGATCACGGCCGGTGTTGCCGTTGATCCGCGGGGTGCGGCTGAATTCGCCCATCCAAACGATGGTCGTGTCTTGCAACAGACCGCGCTGCTCCAGGTCGGTGACCAGGGCCGACATCGCTTGATCCATGACCGGCAGTTTGTTGTCGGCCAAGGTGTTGAAGATGTTGGCATGGTTGTCCCAACCGCCGAGGTCGACCTCGATGAAGGGAACGCCGGCTTCGACCAGGCGACGAGCGAGCAGGCAGCCTTGGCCGAAGCCGTTCGTGCCGTACATCTCTTTCATCGCTTCCGGTTCTTCGGTGACGCGGAACGCTTTCATCTGTTCGCTGGTCATCAGGTTGACCGTCTTATTCAAGATCTTGGCGTGATCTTCGGCGGCCGGTCCGCGGCGCTGATTGATGAAGCCGTTTTCGACCAGCTTCAACATTTCAAGCCGCTTGCCGAGGGTTCCTTCGCTCATGCCGGCCATCTTCAGGTTGCGGACCTGACCGTTGCTGCTGACGGTGAACGGCGCCCAGCTCATGCCGAGGAAGCCTGGTCCGACGCTGCCGCCGCCGACCGAAACGAACGGCGGAATTTCGAGGTAAGGACGTTGGTCGAACAGCTCATGCGCGACGACCGAACCATAGCCGGGATGCTCGATGTTCGGATTCGGGACGTAGCCGGTGTGCATGTAGTAACGGCCGCGACCATGGTCGGCTTCACGAGTGCTCATCGAGCGGACGACCGAGAGATTTTTCATGATCTTGGCGGTCTTCGGCATATGTTCGCAGATTTGCAAATCGCCGGAAGTCGAGATCGGTCGGAAGGGCCCGCCGGTGTTGGCGCCGGGCTTGAGATCCCAGATATCCATGGTGCTGGGCCCGCCGCCCATCCAGAGCATGATGCAGCTTTTGCCGCGGCTGGTGAGGTCGGCGGCGTTAGCGCGAATCGCGTTGCCCATCATCATCGCCGGAGCGACCATGGCCGAAGCGCCGGCCATATGCTTCATAAAGTGACGTCGCGACATCCCAGTGGGAATGGACATAGTTCTCTCCGATTAGAAAAGGGCGATTTGCCTTGCTTGGAATCTCGTTTAGTGATCGAGCAAAAACTCGTTACTGTTCAGCAGGGCCCACCACACGTCTTGCAACGCGGCGGGCATTTCATCTTGGCGAGCGGTCAAAATCTGGCCGATCGCTTTTCGTTCGCGACCGTTCGGCTTGCGAGCCAAAGCGGCCAAAAACAGGTGATCGATTTTTTCGCTGGGAGACATGTTGCTGTTGATGACGCTCTTCAACACGCCTGAATCAAGACGCGTCGCTTTTTCCATCAAGCGGCCGTTCATCATTTCCAGCGACTGAGCGTACGAGCCTTCCAGAGCGTGCTCGACGCTCCCTTCGTCATCGCCCATCTCGCGAGCAAACTGTCCGAGCCATTGATGACGAGCCGCTGGATCGGCGATCAGCGCTGGCGCTCGTCGTGATTGGGCGACCATCTCCAGCGATTGATAAAGCTGCTCCGCTTCCATCTGACGCGAGTAATAATGGGTGAAAAGCGGGCGCCCCACATAGGGTTGATCGGCAACTTGATCGGGCGAAGTTTGGCTCGACAGCTGGAACGCGTCGGATAGCGCCATCCACCGCATCAGACGTTTCAGATCAAAACCGCTCGCGGCGAAATCGCCCGAGAGTTGGCTGAGCAGTTCGGGATGCGACGGCGGATTGTGTTTGCCCATGTCGTCGACCAGCGGCGTAAAGCCGACGCCAAAGAAATGTTGCCACATGCGGTTGACGGTCGCTTCGGCGAACATGTCGCTGTGGGTGACGTACTGCGCCAAGTAGTCGCGGCGGTTGACGTCGCTGATACGTCCGCTAGGCGGAATCGGCGGAGCGCCAGGAAACTGCGGGTAGGCGACATCGACGACACCGTTGTTGCGCTCGAAATAAACGAAGCCCTCTTCCGGCTTGTCGCCGGGGGGCGCATAGTCTTTGTCGACGACGCGGAAGCTCTCTTTTCCCTTTTCGGCGTGCGATTGGCGGAAGAAAGCGTTCAGCTGCCAATACTGGCGTTGGTCAAACGCATCCCAAGGATGGTTGTGACATTGCGAGCATTGGGCCTGACGACCGAGGAACACCTGGCACGTTTTGGCGGTCGCCAGTGTCGCGTCTTGATCTAGCAGCGAGCCCAAGAAGTTGACGGCCGGGTTGTAGTCAGCGGCGCTGGGCTGATTGCTGCCGGCGGCGGTCAGCAATTCACGCGCGAGCGCGTCGTAAGACTTGCCGGTCGTGACGCTTTCGCCCAGATATCTTTCAAACGCCGCGCGATTGACGTCACTGCCGTCGCTCATGCCGGCGGCGCGTCCAATCAACGTGTTCGCCAGACGCGAACCCCAGTATTGGGCCAGCTCGTCACGATGCTGTTCGCCGTACAAAATCTCATTGACCAGCTTTTCATCACGATCTCGTCCGCGCTGCGAAGCGAAATGCTTGATCTCCTCGACCGAAGGAATGCGGCCCAGCAATCGCAAGTAAACGCGGCGGCACCATTCTTCGGGAGTCGCATCGCCGGTCGGTTTGACGCCGGCGTCTTTCCAGGCGGCGGCTAATGCGTCGTTGATTTCGGTCACGACTTGGGCGTCGTTCTTGGCCAAAGTCGGGATCGGCTCGGCGATGATTTGCGGACGCGGATCGGCGGCTTCCGGTTGGCTGGGCTGCGTCGTATTGTTAGCAGCGATTTGCGGCTTGTCTGTATTTGCCGGCCCTGTATTGGCCGGCCCTGTATTGGCCGGTCCTGTATTAACTGGCCCTGTATTAGCCGGCATCAATGGCGCTACGGCCGGCGGTTGGCTGTTGCTGGCCAGCGGCGGCGACGGAACGTTCTGGCTCGGCTTGACCGGATCGTCGTTCGCTTTCTTGTCGTTGATCGGGCTTTCGACATGTGCCGGCGTCACGAGCGGATTGGCCGCATCTTCGCGGGCGAGTCGCTCTTGCTCCAACTGATTGCCGCGGATAACCCAGGCGCCGAAGGCGACCAGCGCCATCAGTGCGATTGACATGCCGCCGGAGATGATCCATTGGCGACGCCGCGCCCAGATGGTGCGACGACGCGCCAATTCGCTACGCGACGCGACGGGCTCGGTGATGTCAATTTCGGAAGCTTTGATCTCGGACGCGGGACCATCTACCGGCGGATGCGTCGCTTGCAACGCTGCGGTGTAGATGGGAGCGGAGATCGGCGCCGGATGAGCGGCGCCATTTTGCGACGGAGTAACTTGAGCGGAATCGGTTGGCGAATGGAGTTGAGCCAGGATGCGCGCGGTCAGATCGGGCGGGCTTTTCTGTTGGAAAAGCTCGTCAAGCAACGAATCGATCAGTGGTTCTTTGCGATCGGTCATGACTTACGAGTCGACAAATGGTCTTCCAGTCGCAGTTTTCGTTCGATGCATTCGCGCAGTTGCGACTTGGCGCGTTGCATCAGGTTTTTCGCTCCATGCTCGCCTACGCCTATTGCGTCAGCGATCTCTTGCCGCGACTTGCGCTTTTCAAATCGCATTCGCAGCGCCGTTTGCGCCCGGTTGGACAGCGACGCCAAACATTCCTGTAAGACGGCGATGACATCCTCTCCTTGATCGGCGACGGTCACTTGCTGCCAGAAGGCGTCGATCTTTTCGACATCATCGGTCACGATCAGTCGCTTGTGACGGCGACGTAGATCGATCAGCAAGTTGTGGGCGACGCGACGCAAGTAAGCGGCGGTGGCGGCCCGATCAAAGTCGTCGAAGGGCTTCTGCAAGACTCGTAGAAACGTTTCTTGCGTCAGATCCTCCGCTTCATGATCGTTGCAGCCTAACGAACGCAAATACCGCCAGACCCCTGTTTGGTGGGTCTGGATCAGGCGAGTCGCCTGGTCTCCGGCGTTTGGCAGGTCGGTTGGCTGTTCGCTCATTGAAGCGGCCGGAATCGGCGATAGTACTCAAAAAGAGGGTTGCGGAACGCCGATTGCATCGCAAGTCGTGATTCTGTAATTGGTTAGCTTGCGAGACGAACCGCCAAGATATTGGAAGCTGGCCGCTCTATTCTATTCGCAGAGACAAGTTTTTCGCGAAATTTGCCCGGCTCCGATCAAAGTACCGCGAATTGAAACATTGGAGGAGCCGTTGCCTTCTTTTCGCCCTCGGCGACGGATCTCCTTTAATACGGTTCGTGACGAGACGCGTAATTTATTGTTCCGTCGCCGGCTCTTCTTTGGGCGCCGTGCGACTTTCAGCCGATACAATGCCGTTAGAGGGAGTTTGTTGGAAATCGCAAGGAGAGATCGCATGTTCCGTCGTCAAGCAATCCTGACGCTAATGCTGGCGCTTTCGCTCGTCCTGAGCGGAAAGCTGCTTTCCCAGGAGGTCCGCGTGCTGCCGGGCTCACCTGCGTTGCCAGAAGGATTGTCGGAATACTTGCAATGGCACGCACAGTTGCAAATCGATTCTCTGCGGCTGTTTAGCGACTACATGGAGCAGCGGGCCAAAGAGAAGCAGGTTCCACGCGGGCTCTATCTGAACGCGAAGGCGATGCAGTTGCAAGCCGAGTTGGCTGCGGCCGAAGATCCGATGGCCAAGAAGGAATTGCTGACCCAGATGGCGAAGTTGTACGACGAGCGCGTTCGGCTCGACGCCGATTCGCCGGGCCGCACTTGGTACGGCGTCGATCGGACGCAGCTGGGCGATTACATGAAGCGTGAATTTCAGCTCTTCGAGAAGACAGCGGCCCAACGCGAAAAACAACCCATCAAGCCGGCGCCCAAAACAACAAAGTGAATTGCACCATGGATATTGCGGCGACTTCAGATCGTTTGACCATCGGCGAAGCGGCCCCCAAGGTCGCGGTGCAAGATTGCCGCGGAGAACGTGTGGCGTTGGCCGATCGCTGGAGCCAGCGCCCGCTGCTGATTCAGTTCGCGCGGCATCTTGGTTGCACCTTTTGTCGTGACCGCGCCAAGCAGTTGAAGCTCGACTATCCCGAGATTCAGCAGCATAACGGCGACGTCGTCTTCATCACCATGGGGACGCACGAACGTGCGCAGCAATTGCAAGACGGAATGCAGTTGCCGTTTGACGTCCTGGTCGATCCGCATCGTGCGGCGTACCAGGCGTTTCGCGTTCCCCGCGGCAACGTGTCGCAAGTCGCTGGACCGCAAGTCTGGCTGCCGGGATTGGGCGCCGTGATCCGCAGCGGATTTGGGAAGCCGACAGGCGACCTCTTGCAGTTGCAAGGAACATTTGTCGTCGATACCGCCGGCATGTTGCGATTGGCGCATCTTCCTCGCAACTCGGCCGATCATCCGCAATTGGTCGACATTCTCGCAGCGATGGAAGCATAGGCGACGCCGTCATGAAAGGGGAACTCTTCGCCGTCGAGATCCGCACCGCGCGATTTGAATCGATGCTCGATTGGTATCGCGACGTGCTGCGTTTGCAAGTTGGCGTTCGGCAGATGGAAGAAGGCTATGCGCTGCTGTGCAGCGAAGGTTTCCGGATCGCGCTGCTCGCTCGCGATGATGCGATCGCCGGCCAAGCGACCGTCAGTCTGGCTATCGAAGTCGACGACTTCGACGTCTGGCGCGAATACCTCAACGGCAAGAGCATCGCGCTCGTCGCCCAAGAAAACCCCGAAGGTTTCCGCGAACTAAAACTGAACGATCCCGACGGGAATCGGGTGAAGCTGTTTGCTTGGCGATAACAGACTGCTCCTCTTCTCTGCACCGCCTTCCGCTTTCGGCTTTCCACTTTTCCTCTTCTCAATGCGTGTGCTGCACATCCGTCTCGGGCAACAGTCTCTGCAATCGCTTCACCCCTGCGGCGGTGATCGGCGTCTCGTGCAGATAGAGATGTTTCAGCGACTTCAGTTTCGCCAGGTCTTCGATCGCGGCGTCGGTTACTTCGACGTCGACCAAAAACAGATCTTCCAAGTCGGGCAACTCGGCCAACGGGGCGATGCCGGCGTCGGTGATTCCGGTGCGGGCAAGACTTAGCACGCGTAGCGTTTTCAGCTTTGCGATAGACGGCAATGCGGCGTCAGTGATGGTCGTGCGAAACAGCGTCTGCTCGACATCGGTGATCACGCTGCCGCCCAGATACAGCTCGCGCAGCTTCGGCAAGTTTTCGAGATGGACCAGCGCCTGACCGGTGATCGGAGCGCCGCGCAGATCGAGGACTTCCAAGTGGGGCAGGCCGTCGACGATCGCCAACTCTTGGTCGGTCAACAGCAGCGGATAGCGAGTCGCGACCACTTGGATTTGATCTTCGCTGTTGCGTCCGACTTCCAGGCCGATTTCACGAAATTGAGCGACCACTTCGTTTTCGTCTGTCGGGTCTTCGGGCCGCGCGGGAGGCGCCGTCGCCAACGAAATTCCCCAGCCGATCGCAGCCAATACGCAGCACATCACCAGCAACGCGCTGGCGGCGATCACCAGTTGCGAGAATAGCGATTCCCGTTGCGGGCGCTGGGATTCGATCGGCATCACGATGGCGGAGTCAGAAGGAGCATTGCGACGAGCGGCGACGCGCTTTAGTGTAACGCATTGACAACACGAAGGAATCCATCGCCGCCGTGCGATGCGTGGATGAGACGTCGGGAATTCTAGCCAGGAGCCGTAGCGATGCAACAGATCAAGATCTTTATGTCGGTCGAGAGTGAAGTTTCGCAAACCGAAGCGGAAGTGAACGCTTGGCTGAAAGAGTCGGGAGTTCGCGTTTTGCAGATCTTTGGCAATATCGCCCCCCAAACGTCGCCGTTGGGCGAACCGACCGGAAGCGCATCGGGCCCGCTCCGTTTTCCCCCGTCCGATGTCATTATGGTCGTCCTTTACGAAACGGCGTAAGAACCAAACGAGTCGTGCCACCGTAGAAAGCCCGCGGCAGCAAGGAGCACCGCAACAACCGAAGGCTTTACGGAGGAAGTAGCGTCATGCAGCGATCGGGTCGAACACGTAAATCAGCATCCACGTTGCGCGGTTTCGCCAACATGTTGCTGATCGAAGGCTGCGGGCTGTTGGCGATTGCAGCGATGCTGGGAGCGCCGCTCGACGGTCTCGCGCCCCCTGTCGGTAACCAAACGCATTCGGTCGCATGTACGACCTGGGGCGCTAGCACGCCGCTGGCGGCCTTGTTTCGCTTGCTGCAGATCAGCGAGTAGGCGTCGTCGAGCCGCTCGCTAGCGGCAGCAGCACCGGTTCTGCATCGTCGGTGGAATCTTCCGCCGAAATCTTTGGGGGCTGGGCGCCATGTTTCTCGACGAGCATCCAAATCAGAAAGTAGACGGCCATCGCGGTAAAAATGGTCGATGCGAAGAAGCCGGCCGCCGGCGAAGCGTCGATCGCACCTGTCAGTTGACCTAATCCAAACGCGGCGACGATCAGCGCGGCTTGCGACAGCGGGCCATTTCTTTCGGTCGCGATCAGCCAGGCGGCCAACCAAGTCAGTGCGGCCATCGCCGTCAGGCATCCCAACAGCAGACCGGCGTATTCGATCTGTAGCGGCAGCGATCGCAGCGCGGCGCAAAAAATGGCGATCAACGTGGTCAGCCCCAAAATCTCGGCCAGCGAAAATTGACGTTTGGTCATCGTCAGAACGCGACTGGCCAAAATCGGCCCGGCGATCAGGGTCACCAGCGCCGAGAGCGCCGCGAGCCAAACTTGCCAAGTGAGCGGAGTGAGTCGCGACATCAATAATGCGGCCGTAACTGCCGCCGCAAAGCCGACCAACAAGCGAAACGCCAATTGCCGCCGCGGCGCTAGTCCCAAGTAAATCGCGGCCGCCCCGCATTGGGCCAACAGACCCCCAAGTAGCAAAACGCCGGGGATACTGCGAGCGCCCCATTTTTCGGCCGCGGCCAACAGCGCCGCATCGACCGCCAAAGTGGCCGCGAGAAAGAGCAAACGGAGTAGTCGGAGGGGAGTCATACCCTTCAGCATGATTGCCGGCCACAGCCAAGGGAAGCGCCGCAGGCGTCGGGGTCGTTGCATCGGGGCCCCGAAAGCTACAGAATGTAGCGGCCGTAACGATTTTTCTTTCGCCCAACACATGACGCACGAAACGCTCCAAGAGATTGTCTGTTCGCTTGGCTATCCCGCCGCGGGAAATCCGACGCAGTACGTCATGGAAAAATGCTTCGAGGCCGCCGGCTGCGACTGGCGCTGCCTGACGCTGGAAGTCGAGCCCAACGACTTTGCTGCAGCGCTGCACGGCGCCAAGGCGCTTGGCTTTCTCGGCGCCGCGATCGCCGCTCCCTTCTTGCAACAAGCGGTGGCGCTGGTCGACGAAAAAACGCCGGTCGTCGAGATCGGCGGATTGGCCAATTGCGTCGCGATTCGCCGCGGCAAATTGCATGGTGAAAATACGGAAGCGGCCGCCGTCGCCGCCGTGCTGTCGGATGTTCAAGACAAGCGGATCGTGATCGCCGGCGCCGATGGCCGCGGTCGCGCGATCGCCGCTCAGTTGGCGACCCTGAAGCCGCAAAAAATGACGATCTTCGCCGCCGCAGACGAACCAGGCCAATCGCTGGCGATTCGGCTGCACGAAGAATATGAGATCGAGACCACCTACGAGCTGGCCGAAAAGCCGCTGCCGCTGGTCGATGTCGACATCGTGATCCAAACTGGCGATGACAATAGTGCGCTGTTGTTTGATCTGACGACCCTCACCAAACAGATGACCGTCGTCGACTTGGCGATCACCCCCCGCGACGAACTGGGCCAAGCCGTGCAAGAGCGCGAAGCGACCCTCCACGACGGCCTAACCATCGCCGCCCATCTGCACGCGATCAACTATCACATCTGGACCGGCGGCGAAGCCGACGTCGTCATGATTCGCGAAACGCTGGAAGAGTACTTGGGCGTCTAAACCCAAACTCCACCGCACCCCGTTTTCTCGGATCGAAACCTGGGACTGGACTGGACCGCTGACTTTTCGGATCGAAACCTGGGACTGGACCGGACCGCTGACTTTTCGGATCGAAACCTGGGACTGGACCGGACCGCTGACTTTTCGGATCGAAACCTGGGACTGGACTGGACCGCTGACTTTTCGGATCGAAACCTGGGACTGGACCGGACCGCTGTTTTTTCGGATCGAAACCTGGGACTGGACCGGACCGCTGTTTTTTCGGATCGAAACCTAGGACTGGACTGGACCGCTGTTTTTTCGGATCGAAACCTGGGACTGGACCGGACCGTTGTTTTTTTTGAACTGAAACCTGGGACTGGACCGCAGCTTTTTTGATGCAAAGGTCCAGACGGAACAAAGCCGTGCAAGACGCGACCAGTAATTGGGTCGATTAGCGCCTCAAATCGTCATCGCGCAGCGAGGCAACCTCGAATCGGCCTTCTCGGCCGCCGAGCGATCGCAGTGGGTTCGGGATTTCCTGGGTAATGGACCCCGGATTCGTGCGCCTTGTCAAGCGACAAACTTGCGTGCTACGTTCATCGGCTTGGAACTAGTCGGGCTCGCGTCCTCCGCGAACCTCCTTGTAGGTGACCGAGCCGGGCAGTTGCTCGACTTGTACCGCCAATTCGTCCAGTTCCTCGGTGGTGACGCTTTTAGCGGCCTTCGCGATCGCCGCTTCGAGTTGGTCGTATTGTTGCTCGTATCCAGTCACAGACGACGGGCTCCGGCCACTCAGGTTTTCTAGAAGCGTATCGGCGTGGTGAAGGCTTGAGCCGTTTGTTCGCCGGGTCAGTTGAATTGCCGCGAATATCTGGGTCCGAACCTCGTCGCCGAAGCGGTCGATGTTCTTCGCTTTTTGTTCCGCCGTCAGCGCAGGAGGCCCCGTGTTACAGCCAACGCAAGAAACGGCGGCGGTCAGCAAGAGGGCGAAAATCGCAAATGGTCGGTTTGTCATATCGGGGTAACTGCTAGTTTTCATGGTTTACTTAAAAATCTGAAATTACCTGGCCGTCACCAATCGCAATCATCCTAAAAAGCATTTGCTTGTCGCCGGTCTCAGAAAGAAAGCGAACTGAACCGTCCGCCAAGACGCTCATCGCGCCGCCGGGATGACGGCTTCGCATCAGGATATTGGCGAACTCAGATCGCGTGTCGTTGCACGAGAGCTGAGCATCGTCGACAACCGAGTTGTCGCAATAGCCGGGGTAATCCCTATTATCATTTCCCGCCAGGCGAGCGTCGGAATTGATGCCGCCGTGATCGGAGGCATTGAAGGGGTTCTGGGTAGAGTCGCCGTTGAGCGCGAAAAGGCTGCCGGCCGGATGAGCCCACGCGCCGCGGGAATCCCCTTCCTGGATCGTTCCCATGCTGCACTTTAGGATCTCGCCGACCAAGATCGTGTTGGATGTTCCATCGGTGATGTCGCGGAACTTGGCGCCATATTGGTAACGAGGATTGAAGGGGCCGCGAAAGAAAGGGTCTCCCCAGTCTCGGCGGTTGTAGGTGTCATCGGTATTGACCGCCGCTGCGTAGTTCCCTTTCGAGCAGTTGTGGCTGTCTTGCGTAAAGTTCAAGGAACTGGAATCACTGGGACAAACGAATCCGGCGACCTCGACTTGCGTCACTACCTCGTTGTCGGCCACGACCGAATTGAAGTCGTACTGCGCGTGCAAGTTCGCTTGTTCCAGGAAGGGAAGCAACATCGTCGCCCACGTAGCGGTCCAATAGGCCTCGCGGGGAAACTCGTCTGCGTCGTGCGTGTTGGAGGTAATGTCCCCTTCCGAAGCCAAACAAATTGCCCCCGGCGGCAGCGTTTTAAAGGTGTCCGCATAGCTGTGCATCGCGAGACCAATCTGCTTCAGATTATTGCTGCAATGCATCCGCCGAGCGGCTTCACGAGCTTGCTGGACGGCTGGAAGCAGCAGTCCAATCAATACGCCGATAATGGCGATGACGACCAGGAGTTCGACGAGAGTGAAACCTAACGTTCGTGAAGCTGGTCTTGAACGCATGACGGGGGAACTCCGTAAGGGACAGGGCGTCAGTTGCTGAGAAGCGGGCAATCGCCCGTTCAGGGCAATTTATTTTCCGCGAGCTTTTGGTCCAAAAGATCGCAGCAGCAGGGACGAATTATAAAACTCAAAAAAAAAGGTATCATTGCGGATCGGGGCGGTTTCCTGCCCGATTCGCTATCACCTTGCTCTGGTCCACTGCGCGAACTGGAGGCGAAGCTTCTCGCTGGCGAGCGTACTAACGCCAAAAAGGTGCGGCCTGCAACGACTTTCGTCGTGCGCATTTTTTACAAAAACTTCACCGCCCATTGGACCAGCATCACGGCGAAGATGGCCGAGAAGATGGCGGCGGCGGGGATGCCTAGGTTCCAGCTGGGGCGGCCTTGGCGGATTCGTAAGAGTTGTGCCGGGCGATACGGAATTTGAAACAGCACGATGCCGAAGAGGAGGACGCCTGCGGGGTTGTAGGCGAGTGAGCCGGGTAGATCGCCGTGGGCCAGCAGAATGAAGCTGCGGGTCAGTCCGCAGCCGGGGCAATCGATTCCGTAATAGAGCTTCATGGCGCAGCTGGGGGGCAGCGCCGCGCCTAACAGCGGCAGATAGACTTTCTCGCCGGCTTGAAAGCTCAGCGCCAACGCTGCGATCAGCACCACCAGGGCCATGGCCAGCATCACGCAATGAAACGTGATGAGGGAACGCTCGGGAAACTCTTGCTCTCGATATTCCTCGAGCGGCGACGCGTCGAGCGTTTCGGGCGCTTCACCAGAGATGCTCACTTGGCCGCTTTCTCGGCTGTTTTCTCGGCGGCGGCTTGTTTTTCTTCGGCAGGAAAGAACGACTCGGGATCGACCGGCGGCTGCCAACGAACGAGCGGACCGACATGCTTTTCGTAGGCGTCGGCGAAGCGAGCGTACTTTTCGCGAATCTCAAGGTAGTGCGGCATTTGCTCGACCGCTTCGGTCTGACACTCGACCGCTTTGGCGTAGTCTTTGTTGGCGAAGTAGCAGTGCGCGATCGTGTCGAGATAGGCGCCTTCGCCGGGGGCGAGTTCCAGCGACAATAGACTGGCTTCGATCGCATGATCGAGGTCGCCGTAGGTGTTGCCCACCATCCAGGCGTATTGGTTTAGTTCACGCGTGTAGGTGCGTAGATCGCTGCCCAAAAATTCGACGCCGCGGCCGTTCCGCTTGAAGAAATCCCAATGCTTCTGGAAATCTTCGACGGTCTTTTTGAATTCGGCCCGCGCGTCTTCGATTTTCGGCCGCGTGTATTCGAGCCATTTGGGATCGGTCGAAATCCGGTGCATCATGATCAACACGTCGACCTCAAAGGGGTCGCGCTGGTTCGCCTTTTTCAGTTCTTCTTTGGCTGCTTCGATATCGCCCCGTTTTTCGGCGGCGCGGGCGAGGAAGTAATGATAGCGCGAGCGATCCCCTTCGGCTTCTTCCGAGGTCTTACCGCGCTTCGTTTCGGCGTCGTAGACGTCGACCAGCGGCTTGTAAACGCCTGCGGCGTCGGCATACCGTTTACGGTCGGCCAGCATCTCGCCCAGTTGGCGCGTCGGCCAGGCGCTGTAACGCGGGCTGAATGGTCCTTCTTTATCGATCACGCGACGGTATTCGCGCTCGGCCCAGCGGATCAGACCGCGTTTGTGCAGCGCGTCGGCGGTGAGAAAGACGTTATCCAACAAGCTGTCGTTCATGTGGTGCGCTTGATCGGCGACGGTGGTCGCTTGGTCGATCTTGCCTTGCACCAATTTGGCTTCGGCCAGCAGGTAGAGCAAAATCGCTTCTTCGCTAAAGCGACCGTTGATTTCGCCCTCTTGGGCTTGCTGCGGATCGGCGTAGTGGGCGGCAAGTTCTTCGACGATTTGCGGCCCGCGTTGATTGAGCAGCCAGGTGGTGATGTCAATCAGCTCGGAACTGGAGCCTTGGCTGATGCGGATCACTTGGCGCATGGTCGCGAGTGAATCGTCATCGTGCCCCAGCTTGCGTTGTTGTTCGACTTGCCAGCGCAGCAGGTCTTGCACGATGTGCCGCGTCGTACGATCAGGGCGACTGACGAATGTTTGCAGTTCTTGCTCGATCAGCGTTTGGCGCTGATCGACGGCCGGCGCCGGATCGTCGAGACTCACTTCGTACAGTCGCAACCAGGTGGGCCCGGTCCGTTGGCTGGTTCCAATCTCGGCGGTGATCGTCTCTTTGATCTGCCCGATCGATTCGGGCGAGAGTCCGATCTGTTGGTTGAGCGCGATGACGAGCGCCGCTTCTTTCGAGAGCCGTTCCGAAATTTCTAACCGACTGATCCGCGAGAGGGCCGAGATCGCGTCCATTGAGGTCAGCTCGCCCAGTTGGCCGATCAGGCTGCTTCGTTGGTCTTCGTCTTGTTTGCTGTAGCGGGTCAGAAAGGCGCGGACTTCGGGGCTGTAGTCTTCGCGAGCCCAATTCACATTCAGGCTGCGGGCCAGGTACTGCGCTCGACGAGCAATTTCGAGATCGCGATGATTCATCGCTTCGTAGACTTGATCGAACGCCGCGACGCCGATCGTTGACAGTTCGTTTTGGGCGCGTTCGCGAATCGCGAAATTGCGATGTCCCAACTGTTGGATCAGCTGATCAATCCGGTCATGCGTCGGATCGTCGCTGGCGGCGGCGACCGAGACGGCCGGTGCAAGGCAAGTCGATAACAGTGCGAACAATAAAACGAGAATCAGGCGGCCGCCCATGGGAGCCCTCCGCAAATGGATTAGCAGCAATGATTTACTCACTCAGAATAACCGCTGAGCCGAATGAGAAGCAAGGTTGTTGACCGCAAACAGGCCCCCCGTCGGCAGCGGTTAGGACTCGAAAGGCTGTTCGATTACTGGCTGCGCTCGGCCGCGGATCGCCAAAAAAACGGCTCCACCCAGGCCAAAAGTGATCGCGACCGGCAAAAGCGCCCAGGGTTTATTGATCGCCATTAACAGGGCCGAAACCAGCGTGCCGAGTAAATATAGTACCGGCGGCAAGCTAGCAAGGCGAAGCAGCGGGCCTTGGCGAACCGCAGGAAGCAGCGCGCAGGCGACGGTCAAAGCGGCGCACAGTGAGAGAGTTAGCCCCAAATAGTCGAGCAAGTCTTTGAGGTGCGAATAAAACAAAATCATGCCGATCGCCAGGACGCTTTGCAGCGCGATCGCCGTTTGCGGGGCCGACTCTTGAGCGCGAAACGAATGATGCAAGAAACCATCATCGGCCATTTTGGCGTAGACGCGCGGCGCCGCCATGATCATGCTCATCACCGAGGTGAAGAGGGCGATCACGATTGTCGCGCTGACCAATTGAGAGAGTGACTTGCCGCCGATCGCTTCGGCCGCGATCGCCGCGACTTCGGCCTGATTCGCAATCGCACCAGGCAGCGGCGCATAGACGAACACGGAGTTTAGTAAGACGTATAGCACGACGACGATCACGGTTCCCAGCAGCAGCGACCGCGGCACGTCCCCTGCGTTTTTCGCTTCGCTGGCGACGTAAACCGCCGCGTTGAATCCCAAATAACAAAACGCAATCCAGATGAGCGAGTTGCCAAACGCGAGCGCGAAATCCCAGCCTTCAGGCTGCTGGTCGATCGCGAGCGGGGCTCCTTGCCAGTCAATGTCGGACGACGCGGCCAAAAACAAAAACAGGCCGAGCAGCGCCAGCTTGAGCAGCACGACGACGTTCTGCAGTCCGGCGCCTAGTCGTGTTCCTAGTCCGTGCAGCAGCCCGCAGATTCCGACCGTGACGATCGCGACCGCTCCGTTGAAGAACGGCAAGTCGACGCTATGCATCACATACTTTTCGAGCGTGATCGCAGCATAGGCGATCGCACCGGTGAAGCCGGCCAACAGCGAGATCCACCCGCCGACAAAACCGGCCGCTGGATGCAGCGCTTGGGAGAGAAACAGATACTCGCCGCCAGACTCGGGCATGACGCGGCTGAGTTGGCCATAGCTGAGCGCTCCCATCAGCGCAATCAAACCGCCGACCAGCCAGGCGATCACGACCCAGCCGGGCGAACCGACGCTCGCCAACGTGTAGCCAGAGGTGGTGAAAACGCCGGCGCCCACCATGTTGGCGATCACCAAAAACGTCAACGTCCAGAGGCCAAACGCGCGGCGATCGCTCATTCGGCCAACTTTTTGCGAAACCGCAGGAAGTAGTTTTCCGAGAATTTCTCGATCTTCGGCGCGGCCGCGAGTTCGAATCCGGCCTCTTCAATCTCTTGGCGGAACGTCGCTTTACCGGCGCGGACATGGTCGATCGTCCACGCGCGCGACGTGCCGGGAATCCGCTCAAAATCAATCACGACCAGCGAACCATCTTTATCAAGGGCGCTGTAGATCGAAGCCAGCGTCGACTGCGGATACTCAAAGTGATGGTAGGTGTCGCAGATAAAGACCAGGTCGACCGATTGAGGAGGCAACTGAATCGAGCGTTCGCCACCGAGCACGCAGGTGATGTTGTGCATGCCTAACTGACTCGTGCTAGTGCTGATATGCTGCAGAAATTTGGGAGAAATATCGACAGCATAGACCCAGCCGGTCGGACCGACGGTGCGAGAAAAAAGTCGCGTGTAAAAGCCCGATCCGGCGCCGACATCGGCGACGCGCAGGCCTGGTTTGACGCCGCAGGCTTTCAGGACTTCGTCCCGCGCATGGTAGACCTCGCGACTCTCCACTTCAAACCGCGCAATCCAGGCGTCGACGTCGAGCGACTCGTCCAGAAATTTCGCGTTGACGCCGGGTTTGACGCTTTGTTCTACGGCGGGCGCAGTCTCTTGGGCGGCGACCGTAGCGGCGGCGACCATCCCTAACAGGATGGTCGCGTGGATGACAATTAGACGATGATGCGTAGGCATCGGCGGTTCCTTACTTTTTCTCTTTGTCGCCCATCAGCTTGGCGATTGTCGGTTCGACCGCTTCGGCCCACATGCGATAGCCTTTGGCGTGCGGGTGCAGCAAGTCCGGCATGACCTCTTTCGACAACACGCCGTCTTCGGTCAGGAAGGTGTCGTTGATATTCAGGAAGAAGACGTTCTCGCCGTCGGCCAGATCTTTGATGATCTCGTTCGTGCCGTCGTTCAGCTTGCGCATCTCGTCGTTCTTGTTGGCGCTGCGGGGGAAGATGCCGAGAATCAGAACCTTGGTTTCCGGCAATTTTTCGCGCAATTCTTCGACAATCAATTGGATGCCGTCGGCGGTGTCTTGCGAAGGATCTTTGCGATGGCCGACATTGTTGGTGCCGATCATCAGGACGGCCAGTTTCGGGGACATGTTGTCGAGGGCGCCGTGATCAAAACGCCAGAGAACGTGTTCGGTCCGGTCACCGCTGAAACCGATGTTGTGCGGGTTGCGATCAGCGTAGAATTCGGCGAAGACTTCTTTGCCTTTGTTTTCCCAGCCGTGGGTGATCGAGTCGCCGATCATCAACAGGTCGATTTTGTCTTGGGCTTTGGCCGCGGCCAGTTTTTGGGCATGGCGATCAGTCCACCATTGGGCGTCACGCGGCTCAGGCGTCACGGCCGCCGGCTTCACCGCTTCTTTGGTCGCGGCGTCTTCGGCGTGCGAAAAGGAAACAACGGCCAGGGATGCAAGCATTCCAATCATCCAGATACGCAGCATGGTGAGTCTCAACAATTAGGAGGGTGGGGCGATAAGTTGAATCGGGTGCGCCGGGCGAGAAGGCCCGACTTCCTTAATATTCTAGTTTCTTCCGGCGCCACTTGCACGCCGACCCGCAGAATCGGTTATTTTCAAAAACTGAATGCGGTTATCGTAAGTAAGAACCTTATGCTCGAAACCAACCGACTTACCAAGCGATATGGCGATTTCCTGGCGTTGGACGGGGTGACGTTGCATGTCCCGGCGGGACAATGCTGCGGCGTCTTGGGACCCAACGGGGCCGGCAAAACCACGATGTTTCGCCTGCTGCTGGGATTTTTACGCCCCACTTCTGGCGTGGCCACGATCGACGGGATGGATTGTCAGACGCGCAGTCTCGACGTTCACCGCCGGCTCTCTTATTTGCCGGGAGACGTTCGGCTGTTTGGCGAAATGCGGGGACGCGAGGTCCTGCGATTTTTTGCTGACGTGCATCCCTGCGGCAGCCGTGTTCGCGCTGAAGAAACGGCCCAGCGATTGGATCTCGACCTGAAGCGCCGCGTCGCATTTATGTCGACCGGCATGCGGCAAAAGCTGGGGCTGGCGATCGCCCTGTCGATTGACGCGCCGCTGTTGATCTTTGACGAGCCGACCACGAGTCTTGATCCCAACGTGCGGCATGAGGTGGTGCAGATGCTCAGCGACGCCCACCGGCAAGGGAAGACGGTCGTCATCTGTTCTCATGTGCTGTCCGAGATCGAAGATATCTGCCAACGAGCGGTCATCATGCGGCAAGGACGGATTGTCCATGATCAAGATTTGCACGCGATGCGTCGGCGGCATGTGATCCGCGGCGCGCTCACGCAGCCGCTGCCGCAAGTTCCTCACGACCTGACGTCGTTGATCGTGGACGTGCGGCAGACGCCTGAGTCGTTTCAGATCGAAACCGACGGCGACCTGCAACCGGCGCTCTTTTGGCTGGCGAATTTGCCGGCGACGCAAATTCAGATTTCGCAACTTGGCTTGCGCGCGATTTACAACCGATATCACTTTGAGCAGCCCGAGGCGGTTTTGGCATGAATGCGACCCTTCTGGTGCGCTCGTTTCGTGAAGCGCGATTGTTGATGTTCGGCTCGGTCGTGACGGTTTTCAGCTTTTGCATGATCCGAGCGTGGATCGTCGGACGCGTCGAGATGAGCCGTTTTCAAAACATTTTGGAGATCCTGCGTCCCGAGGTCGAGCGTTATTCGTCGGTCGACGTCTCGCAGTTGTTCACCTATCCCGGCCGCGTCGGCGTGACGTTTAATGAACCGCTGGTCGTGCTGTTGATGGTGACCTGGGCGATTGCCCGCGGCAGTGATTCGGTTAGTGGTCCACTAGGCCGCGGTACGCTAGAGATGATGTTATCGCAGCCGATCAGCCGCTTTCAGTTCTTGTTCTCCAAGAGCATCGTCACGGTCATGGGGTGTGCGGCCATCGCGATCGCCGCCTGGTTAGGGACGCACGCCGGCGTGCAGACGACGATGGTCAAGCAAGAGAAGCCGCCGGTGAACATTAATTTGCCGATCTTGAACATGAAGATCGAAGTTCCCTTCACCCAAGTCAAAGAAGCGCCGGTGCGTGTTCCGTTGGCCGACTTTGTCGACACGAAACTGTTCATTCCGGCCGCGGTCAACTTGGGTTGCTTCGGCATCTTCTTCGCGGGGCTGACGACCTGGATGAGTTCGTGGGACCGCTATCGCTGGCGCACGATCGGCATCATCACCGGGTTTCTGATTGTACAGATGATTGTCCGCGTCGTGTCGTTGGCGGTCGACACCGCGCATTGGCTGAAGTACTTCACGATTTTCACCCTCTACGAACCCGAAGTGCTGACGTCGTACGGCGTACGTTACCCGACCGAAGTTTGGACCTTCTACTTCGAGAACAACCAGGGAGAGCTGACGCTCGGCGGACTGACGTTGGTCAGCGGCTTGTTGCTGGGCGGCCTGGCGACCTTTGGGCTGGGGCACTGGGTCTTTTGCCGCCGCGATCTGCCGGCGCCGGTCTAAATCTGCAGAGAGCGAACTCGCAGATCCGCGAATCACCAAGCGGCATGCATGAGTTGCATGGAGGAGCGCCAGTGGCAAATCGGGCGAAATCGAATTACAGGTTCCCCGTGGGGGCGCCTTAATCGCAGTGCTGATCCGTAGAGCGGGGGAAAGGCGGCATTAGCGGAAGATAGTTTGCCCCAGCGTGAAAGCCCAAATTGCAAAGATTTTCTGTAATATTCTGATTATATTTTCTATCCATGGTCGCGGGGTTGCGACCGGCTTCCACCGACTTGTTCACGAACTGTTTTGCAGGCGGCGACGCGCTGCCAGCAAATCGGTCCGATCCGTCGACCTGATTCAAGGGGACCGGAAGCAAGTTTGTCCGATCGTCGTTCGACTTTCCCAAGGCAGACGCACCCCTCTCTCTCGCTGATCAAATTCATTTCTCATCCCTATATTTGTCTTTTCTACAAGGATACGAATGATGCGATTTCCTCTGATGTCGCTGCGCCGCCGGAGCGGTTTTACGCTGGTCGAATTGCTGGTGGTGATCGCCATTATCGGCGTTTTGATCGCGCTCTTGCTGCCGGCAGTGCAGCAAGCAAGAGAAGCGGCCCGGCGAATGCAGTGCACTAACAACCTGAAACAGATGGCGCTTGCCGTGCACAACTATCACGACACGTATCTGGTTTTTCCGTCTGGTCACGTCCAGATTGACGACACGTACTACGGCAACTGGTGCATCGGAATCTTGCCGTTCCTCGAACAGCAAAATCTCTTCAATACCTATGATCACACGACGCACTGCAATACCGCGGCCAACGCCGCAGTGGCGCAAACCAGGGTCGACGAGTTCATTTGTCCGAGCGATCCCATGGGCCGTGCGATCATCCAACCGGCGTCGGGCTACAGTTACGAGCTACACGCGATCTCGTACAAAGCGATGAGCGGCTACAGCAATGATGGCGCAAAAAACTGGGATCATTTCGCCGAGATTGGCGGGCTCAACAATCAGTGGAAAGGGATTTTTCATACCGTTGGCAGCGGTCACAGCCAAACGCTGGGCTTTGAAAAGATGGCTTCGGTCATCGACGGCACTTCCAACACATTGATGGTGGGCGAATACCATCAGCCGCTCGATCAGCCTGCCCGAGGCGCCTTCTGGGGAAATTCGTATTGGGGCTACAACATCGGCATGGTGATTAACGAGCCTTACATCATCGGCAATCGTTATGACGCCTGTGCGGCGGTCGCTAGCAACATCGGCGTTTGCCGGCGAGCCTGGGCGTCGCATCATCCCGGCGGATTCAATTTTTCGCGGGCCGACGGCTCTGTCTCGTTTCTGCCCGAAACGATTGATCTGACGGTCTTCGCCGGATTGTCGACGATGGCCGGTAGCGAAGTCACGCAGCTATAGTTTGCTGTGACTAACAATCTCGGTTTGAATTCTCTCTTTCAATCACGATCGTGCAATTTCATAAGGCGAACTCCATCCATGGCGATCCACCGTTCTTACCATATTGCGCTGCTGCTACTGGCGATCAGCGTGCCGGCGCTGTTCGGCTGCGGCGCTCGCAGCGCGGCGACCGCGCCTGTCTCGGGAACTGTTACGATTCAAGGAAAGCCGCAAGCTAATCTTGTCGTCAGTTTTTTGCCGCAAGCGGATACGACCGAAGCGATCGGTAAAGCTTCGATGGGAGTTACCGACGCCGACGGAAAATTCACATTGCAGACGATCGACGTCGAGCCGCGAACCGGAGCGTTGATCGGCAAGCATAAAGTTGTCATCCGCGCACGCTCTGAAGAGCGAGCTGAGGATGATCCGGTCGCTGCGCCGAAGGCCACGATTGCGTTGCCAGACAAAGCGATCGATGGCAGTCTAGAATTCGAGGTGCCAGCGGAAGGAACGACCAACGCCGATTTTGCGTTCTAAGCAGGCAATGTAACCGCATCTTCACCAACCGCCGCAGTTCCGTTCTGCCGGCGGTTTATTTGTCGATAGGCGCCGTCGTGCGCTACTCTCCCTTCAAGCGGCCGACGGACGACTGAAAGTACTTCTGTCGGCGTGGATTGGCGTCGTCCGTTTGCGATTCTTGTTGCGACGCCAGGTCGTGCAGGTTCGCTTGGCAAATGCGGCAGCCGACCGTTTCGAGGTGAAAGCGGATGTAGTCCACTTCTGCTTCGTCCAGAACTTGCAGCAGATAACTGCCGAGCGTTTCGCGATTGGGACAGGTCAGCCGATGTCGTCGCCAAATTTCGCCGATCGTATGAACGCCGGCGTCGCGACGTCCGTTGATTTGCAAAAGCTGCTGCGACAGCTCCGGCTTCTCGCGGAGCGTTTGCTCGATCTCGGCCATCCGCTCGACGGGGAGCGCCTCGTCGAGATAGGCTTCTAGCTCGGTTCTGGTGATGGGCCGCGTCATAGACGACACTTACTCCTGCAACTCTGGACGTCGATAAAAACTAGCGAAGCTTACGCTTCGGCGTGATAGAACTCTTCGTAAGGCTGAATGACGACAAAGCCGTTGCCGCGAAATTCCATCTGGAACGATTCGCCGCTGCCGCGGCCAAAGAAGGTCTTCAGCGAAACGTCGGTTCGCAAGTTGGGCTCTAAGGTGCCGCTCCAAGCGACGGTCGCGTTCGGGTCGGTGTAGACCGGGTTATCGGGGGTGACGACTAGCGTTAGCGGTTCGTAATGCGTGGTGATTGCGACCAGGCCGGTTCCTTGCAAGTTGACCTGAAACAGCCCCCCAGCAAGCATCGATGAGACCCGCTTCATCATCTTGATGTCCCATTCGATGGTGGGCTCGAAGGCGAGAATATCGTTGCCGTTAACGACGATCGATTCGTTTTCCAGCTTCAAGATCTGCACTTTCTTGCCGTAGTCGGCCAGATAGAGACGCCCTTGTCCGGACGCTTTGGTCAACTTGGCGCCTTCGCCGGTGACTGCTTTCTTCAGAAAACCGCCGAGCCCTTTTTCAAAGACCCCTTCCCGCTCGAACTTGATGTTGCCGAGATACGAGACCATCGAGCCCATCTTGGTCCACACCATCCCATTCAGGTTGACCTCTAGCAAGCGAGCGCTTTCCATCTCAAAAATGCCTTGCCCACGATCGCGTTGGCGGGTTTGCTCGACAAATTCGCGCAAGGTGTAGCGGTTATCGACGTCAGCAGTGCTCATGATTTCCCCCGAAATTGGATTAGGCTGCGGTGATGAGAAGTTGGGTTCCGCTGGACGTTGCGTTTGCCGACAACGCCAACCAGATGAGTAGTGATTCGTGGTAAGCTGGCGAAACTTAGCTCGTTTCGTAAAGTTCTGGGAAGACCTCCTCGTTCAGGCCCTGTTTCCGCACGGCCGCTCGAAGTTTCGCCAGAAAGTCATTCTTGTAGCTAGCGACGCTGTTTCGACCAAGCTCTAGCATCTCTTCGATCTCTTTGTTGCTGACGCCGCGCACCATGATTAGTTCGAGCGATTTGATCTTCGCCCAGTCTCCCCGGCTGCGCCAATGGTCGAGTTGGCCTTGAATCGCTTCGATCAGCGCCGCTTCTTCCAGATTGCGTCGTTCGCCGCTGCGAGCGATGCTCGACGCCGCTCGATGCGTGCCTGGCAGTTCCCAGTTGTCGCTCGAACCGTCGCCGCCGGTATGAATGGGCAACGTTGGGCGACGACCTTCGCGCCGCAGATGATCGGTCAGCTTGTAGGCGCAGATCGCGAAGAGATAGCTTTCTAATGCGCGCTTGCCGTCGTAGTTGGGCAGGCTGTTCAGGAAGCCGATGAATGTTTCTTGCACTACATCTTCGCTGGGGGCTCGGCGGCGCAAGCGACTCTCGGCGAAGGCGAGCAAGCGGCCTTCGTAACGGCCGATTAAATCACCCCACGCGTCAGCATCTCCAGCTCGGATCCGCTCGATCAAGAGGAAGTCAGATTCAGAATTGTCGGACATAGGCGGCAGTTTGGGCGGTAAAGAGGAGCAGCCGCTTCTCCGCCGCGGCCGTCTCAGACGACGCCCATTCTGCGGACTAAATCGGCGGGTACCATTGCGTCAGCAGGATCGCCCCGCCGACTACGCCCATTATCGCCGCCCCGGCGATCGTCTGCAACCTTGCCCGATATCGTCCGCCGGTCGCCGCATTGTAAGAAAGCGCGCCGTAAAGAACTCCGAGCACCGCCAGAATGCTGGCGAACAGGGCTCCGGCGTAGGTCAAACGCGTGACTTGCTGCACTTGTTTCCAGCGAGATTCCAGTTCGCGCCGAAATTGTTCATTGAACTGCAAAAACGAATGCCACTGCTGCATCGGTCCGACCGACGTTTCGAGCGACTCTTTGTAGGTCTGCAAATGGACGTTGTCGGCGATGAATTTGTCATCGAGCGGGACGCGCCGCGCGTTTTGTTCGCCCCCGAGCACCAGCGCCGCTTGTTCTGCGACCGCTTCGTGCGTCAGTAGTTTGAGAGCCTTGTAGCACTCGGTCGAGCTTGTGTAGGGCCCGGTCGCGATTGAAACGTAATCGACGCCGTCTCTCGACTCCGGCTCTTGATCGACCCACGCAGGGCGGCCCGGCGGAATGATGGAAGAAGAACGCGCGTCTTGGATCGAGCTGACGGCCGGTTGGACGAAGGTGTTGAACAAGGCGTCACCCACAGCTTTGACGACCGATTTTGGGGACGCCGAGGGCGAAGCAGGGGAAGCGGGAAGTTCAATCGGCGGCGACGGCGTTACGCGTCGAGGCGCTTCGACGGCAACTTGAGAATGTCGTGTGGCCGTAATTGTCGATCGATTGCCGTAATGGTCAGAAACTTCAGAACGCGTCTCGACGCGAATCGCGACCAGACTCAACAGCGCCATCGTGATCAGCCCAAAGACGCCGAAAAAGAGGAACGCCGCGAGCGTCTTCCAACGACCGAAGATCGCCGCCAACAGGATGACCAAAAAGCCGATCGTCAGTGCGCCCAGAAGCAAGACGATGAATATCGGCGTAGCGGCGACATTTTCACGGACCGGCATCTGACCAAGCCAAACAGCCGATTGCGTTAGTTGAATTGCCGATGACATGAATGGATCCCGTCGAAAGAATACTGCGTCTCTAACACAGATTCGCCTCGCAGCGACCAATCTTGGAGGCGGACGCGAGATTCTTTTACTTTTTTTGCGCCAGCTTTACGACGAAGATCACCGCCACCAATAAACCGACAACCATGCCCGCGCCGATAACGCCAACAATCAGCAGTTCGAGTATTCCGATTCCCATGATTCAAACCTTCGTTGTTAATCCTGATCCCCGCATTTACTGCTTCCGTCGCGAAACCGCCGCGATGATGATCACGACAATAATCGCACTCACGGCCAGAGCTCCGGCGACTCCCAGTAGTAATAAGATGTTCATAGCCCAGATTTGTGTGGTAACCATCGGATGATGAATCTTGATCGGATTGATTCGAGCCGGCGAATGGGCCGCCGAGAAAATGGCCACGGCGAAAATGGGACCTGACCCCATTTTCGCCTCCTCATCTGCTCCTGTTCTTTTACGCCGAAGTCTCGGCGTTGATCTGCTGTGACTGACGTAGTTCGTCTCGCTCTCGGAGACTGTACCACGGGGCCGAGATTTGCACGACCAGCGATGTCGCGCCGACCAGAATCATCCCCCACGGCTGAATGAACGGGCAGAAGTAGTTGACCACCGCCGAAGTTAACACCGTAAATCCGATCGTCCACAGGCTTAGCCGCGTCTTGCGAAGCGGGTCGGCTTGCTTCCACCAACGGAGGAGTCCAAACTGCGCGGCGAACACGATCGCAAACGTGCTGGCCGACGGCGATTGATGAACCGATTGAAACCAACCGCGTAGGTTCAGGTTCTCATGCCAACCGCTGCTCGTTTCGATCCCGGCTGCGGAAATCGGCATTTCTAGCAACAACGTATTGCCGGCGGTGTAGCCGATCATGCCTAGCAGCAGTCCAACGCCGACCATCGCGAAGCGACGCAGCCAGGGATCGCCGCTACTTGGTTCCCACAGTTTGCCCAGCAGCAGCACGCTCCACGAGGCGCAAATGGTCATGATGGTCAGCCAGCCGAACAGCGGCGCCCAGGTCGCGAGGGGCGCTTCGATCGAGACTCCGCCGAGCACCAACGCCAGCAACGAGATCACCGCCGCCGAAATCGCGCTGATCAAAAACGAGCCGATCAAGCTTTTCATCCGCAGATCGAGCGGGATCGCGGCCAACGCTGCGCGTTCTCGTTCGCGACGCGTCCTTTTTTGTTTCCGCGACTGGCGAGCTCGTTCTTTGCGCGTCATCACCACGGGATGATACGGCGAATACTCGGTGATCGGCGTTTTGCTCGGCGCGTCGCTCATGTGCAGGTAAATGGTGCGTCCCAGGAGGTAGGCCATGTAGGCCGCGGCGGCGAGAAAACCGAGCGGCGCCAACCAACCAAGATTGGTGATCAGCGCGATCGAACAGGCGGCCAGCACCAAGACCTTGGGGAACAAACTGATGTTGTCGTTGTTCCACCAGTGGGAGACGGATTGGACGGCTCCTGTCATCGCACGGTGAATGGGATCGCGATCATCGGCGGCTCCGATCGACTGCGACGGCGGATTTTCGGCATGGCCAGGCGCATGATTCTGGATCGTGACGTTGTCATGCAATGACGCGACGACCGATTCGTTTTTCGAGACGCCTAGATTGGCCAGCATCTCTTCGACGGTGCTGGTTCGTTTGGTCGGATCTTTGTGCAGCGCCTGGGCGATCGTGGTGCGAAACGGCTCGGGTACGCCGCGCAGTTCGGGCTCGGCGGTCAGGTGCTTCATGATGATCTCTTGGCTGCTTTCCCCTTCAAACGGAACGCGACCGGTCAAGATCTCGTGCAGCAAGATGCCGAGAGCGTAGATGTCGATCTCTTTGCCGTAGACCCCTTTGCCGATTTCGGGCGCCATGTAGTGGAAGGTCCCGACGCTTTCGGTTTGTCCGCTACGGCGGCTGACCGAGATGAATTTTGAGAGGCCGTAGTCGCCGATCTTGATCGTGCCGGCGTCGTTGAAAATATTGCCGGGCTTCAAGTCGCGATGGACGATGCCGTGATCGTGCAGATAGCCGACCGCGGCGGCGATCGGACGGAACCAGCGAATCGCTTCTTCCGGCGGCAGGCCGTTAGGACGGCGATCGAGGATCTCTTTCAGATTTTCGCCGCGTACGTATTCCATCACGACCCAGCCTTCGCCGGCGTCGTCGTAGCGAATATCGAACAGCGCGACCAAGTGCGGGTGCTTGAGATTCAAGCAATGCGTGACGCCGCGCATCTCGATATCGAGATTGCGTTGGATATGTTTGAGGGCGACCTCTTTGCCGGCGTCCGAAAGCGCA
Organism: Blastopirellula marina DSM 3645; assembly: GCF_000153105.1. Lineage (GTDB taxonomy): Bacteria > Planctomycetota > Planctomycetia > Pirellulales > Pirellulaceae > Blastopirellula > Blastopirellula marina. Next base: position 74,920 of record NZ_AANZ01000002.1, on the reverse strand, counting down.
TAGAAGACTTCGCCGAAGCCCCCGGAGCCGACGCCTCGTTTGATGGTGAAGCCGTCTAAGGGCTTCGACCCGCTGGCATAGGTAAATTTCATCGTTCCCCCTCGCGGGCGATGCTCGGCCTGTGGAGGTTGTTGCTGCATCTTAGGCTGCTTTTCCTCTTCTGGCTCTAACGTCGCGGCTTGATCGCGCATCGAATGTTTCCCCGCTATCTGGCCGTCGGAGACATTCCCCAACATCTCATTGCACCCTCGGTTAGGCGCTGGCGGCCAATCGTTCCAAATAAAACGAAAAGTCTTCTCCCTGGACCGAGCAGTCGGCGGCCAACGGCGACTTGTTGCGCACCGCATGACCGTTCACTTGAAAGGCGCCGGGAGAGCGAACGTGGAGCCCCTCTCCCTGCTTGTACAATACCACATCTTGTTTCCAGCCGCCGCAAACGACATGGTTGCAGCTGCGCGGCCCCAGGATGCAGGTTTCGGCCATCAGCAAAATCGCATCGGTCGATGGTTCGGTCCGTTGCGAGCTTACCAATCGCAGCACGGCGCTGGCGCTCAGCGGATGACGTTTCTGGAAACTGAGGACGACGCTGCGTCCTAGTTGCACCTGGTCTCCATCCGACAGCGCGGTCGGCTGCTCCAGCAGTTTTCCCCGCCGACGAACTTCGGCCAACGGCTCGATGACATACTCTGACCCGCGTCGACGAATCCACGCATGGCGGCGACTAAGGTCGCCCAGGATCGGCACGTCGACCCCGCTCTGCGGCGTCGCTTGGCCGATCAATATGTCCGGCGAAGTCAGCAGCAAAAAGCCGCCCACTCCATCGACCCACAATTGACGCCGCGAAGGCGCTTCGGCCAATGGCTCTGCCGATGATCGATTCATGACCCGTTCCCGTGCAGTCTGATCGCCGACCTGCGTCTCAAGGACGGCCGACGCGTAAGAGACGTCGCTCGTCGCTAACCAAACTTGCCCGGGACGCGCTTTCCGCGCTGCCGAGTTCGGCGAGTTGTGACGAGTGCGTCTCATTCTAATTTAGTTCGTTAAAGGGCCCCCGAACACGTGCTGTTCGCCGTCGATCCCCCTCGACAGCCGCACGCAGGCATCCGACCAATTTGCCCTTGGTCCAGATGCGACGCTACGAAGAGGGCTTTCACCCTCTTCGCGTCGCGTTTTCTCTCCATGGTTATTCGCCGGTGACAGCCGGTTATTGCCGTTACCCGCAGAATCGTTAGTTCAGGCTCGGTTCGAGCGACTTTTTGCTGGTCAACTCGATCGCCGGAACGCGTTGGTCGACCGCGATTTCCTCGTCTTGTCCCGACGAGAAATAGGTCGCGACTTCGTCCGAAACGTCCTTCACTTCGACTTCATCCAGTTGAATCTCGTCGGCAAAGTACCCTTCCGAGGAGACGAGCTTCTCGGCGACTTCGATTCGCGTTTGGATATCTTCCAGCAATTTTTCGGTGCGCGACAGTTGGCTGTCGTCAAACTTGAAACTGCTGGTCGTCTGAGCGACTTCGACCATTTTCAGCCGAGCTTCCAGATTCTCGACATCGACCTCCAGTTGTCGTTTGGCGACCAACATGCCGTCGAGCTTGGCCCGAGCGGCGTCGAGTCCCTTCTGTCGAGCACGCAAGATGCTGTCCAGTTTTTCGCGGGTCGCATCCTGCGTTTTGAAGCGTTCGAAGCGACCGGCCAGGTCGGCCTTCACTTGATCGCGACTATAGCGATGGCTGGCGTATTGATAGGTCTGCGACCCGTCATCCAGATCCGCTTTCAGCCGCAGAACTTCTCGCTTGTCCTGGGCGAGGCCTTCGTTCAACTTGGCGACTTGGCGCGCCAGCTTATCGACATCGACCTCTTCCTTGGCGATCAGATGCATGTTGCTGCGAATTTCCGGAGTCAGATCATTGATCATCCGGTGGGCGCGATCGAGTTCAAACTCAATCGGCACGTTTTGTTTGACCTGGTCATGAAGCCGACCATAGCTGGTGGCCACGTAGCTCATCGCGTCGCGGCCAAACAGAAGTCCGAGCGCCATAGCGGAACCGGCGCCCACAAGAATCATCTTCTTAAACATCGAAATACCCTCCCAGTGACTGCGGAGCTGCCGGCAGCGATTGTGCAAGCAAGCGTGGTTTGTGGTTTCGCTCATTCCCTGCTCCGGAAAAAAAACGCCCGACATAAGGAAGTCTTCGCAGCGGTTGAGAGGATATTGGAGGAAACGAGAAGATCCTGAAAAAAAATCGCCAAAATCAATGCGAGTCGCCAAGAGGGTGCGTATAGCGAATCGGCGTCTTCCCCCACAAGCAGGAATAATCGTTTGGATCACTACCGGTCGCCAGAATGGCTGATTCTGGCCGTAGAACGATCTCGCTGGCTCCGAAGTCGCCGCAAATCGCAGCGTTCGATGTTGACCAAAATGGCACATTGTTGTCTTTTGGGCACAGTTGATCCCGCCGGCGGTCAGCGGTAGAGCTTACTTGAAAATGCAGAAGTGCTTATCAATTCGAGAGTTGCGGCCCAAAAAGAGCCAGTTGCGGAAAATACCTGCGAACATGGTCCACCGGTTGCACTGTCCAGAATTGTGCTGACAGTAGAACTAATGAGTTAGCATCGAACGCGAATACCTATTCAGGAGGCCAGCGCCATGAAATCGTTCAGCAAGATCTATCCTGAAGTTCGCAATTCGACCACTTCGATGGTCGCCGAAACCAAAATTGTCGCCGAGCCGGAAACGATCGCACAAATCGATGCTTGGATGGACCAGCATCTGCTCGATCTGGAACTGCAGTATGCGTCCTTTGTGACCAAGAACTCGCTCGGTAAAGCGATTCGCCAAGAACGCTAATCGAATCCGCGGAGAATCAAATCTCTCCCTTAGAATCAGGCGCCGGCAGCTTTTGAGCAGCCGGCACAGCTTTCCTGATCCGCAGGCCGCGAATTTTCCGCAGCGACAATGCGGCGCTGACTTACAGCTTCCAGATAATCAAGATGGAATAGTTGGTGTCGTTCTTCTTTTTGTCGACGCCCGGCGTGCTATCGAAACGATTGATCACGCCAAATTTCAAGCTGAGGTTGGCGGCTTCGTCCAGCAGGATCTTGTAGCCGATGTCGGAGATGCTGCGGTACTCGCCAAAGTCTTCCCATTCGGGATAGTATTCGTACTTCCCTTCGACCGAATGACGTTTGTTGAACGCATGGTCGATGAACACGGTCATCGCACCTTCCGGCTTGTACTCGTCGTCAGGGCTCCCAAACTCTCGGGAGAAACCAGAACCGAGTTCGACCGTCAGATCGGTATCTACCGTTTTCACCACCTCATAGCCCAGACCGCCGCTGATCCAAAGCCGCAGGTCGAAGTCTTTGAATTCGTCATATTCCATGCCGTTTTTGGCGTAAACGTGCCAACGTTTGTTGACGAACGGCCACTCGATCTTGGCGTTGAACAGCGAATTGTTTTGGGTTCGCTTGCCGTTGTTGCTGGTCCGCGCGTAGATGATGTCGACCAACGTTTTGGTCGCGGCGCCTTCTCGTTTGATCTTGCCGCCAGAACGTAAGCTGAGTGACTCGGTATTGCCGGTCTGGCCGTTGATTCCCAATTCGAAAGAGCTGTCCCACTTGGCCGGGCCAAACCAATAGTCGATATGGACAAACTCTCCACCGGGGACATAACCCAAGTATCCATAGTCGGGATCACCAATCGTTTCGGCTTCGATCTCCCCATCGGCCGGATCGAGCTCTGGCATGTCGGGGATCGGAATCGGTTCGTATTCGAAGTTGCACAGCGTCGCAGGTGCGAAGTCGCCGTCCACGAACATCGCCGCCACATCAACCTCACGCGACTCTGCCGGAGCAGACGCGTCGAAGCCGTCGAAATGGGCGTAGGACGCATCCTGCGCTAACGCATTGGTCGCTATGCATGCGACCAGCAGCCATGTCGAGATTGCGAAGGATCGAAAAATCATGGGTCTAAATATCTCTGCAGGGACTTTTGCGCAGTAAAGCAGAGAACTCGGGGCCTGCGGGCTTATGGTCTTCCGTACGCGAATTGCAGTATTTCGCTGCTTTCGACCGCCGCCAAAAAAACAGCGGGGCGTCGGCTTATACAAAATTGCCGCAAACCAGACAACGCCGATGCCGTCAGCGAATCGCCGAGGAGGCGCCGCGCAACGGCGTGAACTACAATTGACGGTTGCACTTAAGAATTACCACCGGGAGAGTAGACCATGCGGATTTGGGGCGTGATGCTGGCGCTAGCGATAATGGCCGGAAGCTTGTACAGCGGCGATAAGTCGACCGTTTACCGGGGAGCCAAAATCCTGACTGCGACCGGCCAGACCTATGATCCCGGCGCATTGGTCGTTTCCGGCGGAAAAATCGTCGCGGTGGGAGATTCCCAGCGAATTGAGACCCCCCAGGACGCGACCGAGATCGACCTGACCGGCCAGGTGATCATCCCAGGTCTGGTCGATACGCATTCGCACATCGGCATGTTTGGCCGCCCTGGAAGCGGCAATGACGCCAACGAAGTCTCTGGCCCGGTCCAATCGATCGTCCGTGCGCTTGATTCGCTCAATCCGTTTGATCCCGGCATTCGGATCGCCCAATCAGGCGGCGTCACGACGGCTAACATCATGCCGGGAAGCGCCAACGTGATCGGCGGCCAAACGATCTACATCAAACTGAGCGGGCACAGTCCCACGGCGATGTCGCTAGCAACGCCAGAGAATCTGGGCGGCCTCAAAATGGCCAACGGCGACAACCCCAAAGGAGTTTACGGAGGTCGCGGGCAAGCGCCGGCGACGCGGATGAAGGTCGCATCGTTGCAGCGGAGCGAATTTTTGAAAGCGAAACAGTATCGCGAGAAATGGTCAAAATATCGTGAGAAGCTCGCCGCTGGCGAAACGCCTGATCCGCCGACGGTTGATCTGGCGATGGAGCCGCTGCTGGAAGTGTTGGATGGTCGCCGCACCGTTCATTTTCATACCCACCGCGCCGACGACATTCTGACCACGCTCCGTTTGAAAGAGGAGTTTGGTTTCGAACTGGTCATCCAGCACGGAACCGAAGCGTTCAAAGTGATCGATCAGATCGCCCAGTCTGGCGCGATCGTTTCGCATACGATCGTCGATAGTCCCGGCGGGAAACCAGAAACCGTCGAGTGGTACGACGAGACGGCGGCGATGTTGAATGAGGCCGGCGTCAAAGTGGTGATTAACACCGATGACCCGGTGACCGACAGCCGCTTCTTGCTGCGGACCGCGGCGACCGCGATTCGCGGCGGACTGCCGGAAGAAACTGCGTTGCGGGCGCTGACGCTGCACGCCGCTCAGGCGATGCACTTAGAGGACAAGATCGGTAGTCTCGAAAAAGGGAAGGACGCGGATTTTGTCGTGCTGAGCGGCGATCCGTTCCGGATTTATACGCGCGTGCTGCAAACCTACATCGACGGCGAGTGCGTCTTTGATTTGAACGATGCCGAACAGCAGCGTTATCAGATCGGCGGCTTCGCGTTGGCCGGTTCGACTGAAGTTCCCTTCTATGAGCCAATCGCTCCGCCGACCGCCGCTTTTCCGACGCCCAAACTGCCCAAAGCGGCCAAGCGGCCGGATAAAGAAGCGGCCGAGTTTGTCGTTGTCGCCGGCTTAGTGCTTACCGTCTCGGGCGATGCGATCAAAAATGGGGTCGTTCATGTGAAGGATGGCAAGATCGAGCATGTCGGCCCCCGCAAAGGGTTTAAGTTTCCCAAAAACGTCGCGGTGATCGAAGCGAGTGCGATCACGCCGGGCTTGATTGACGCTTACTCTTCGGTGCCGCTGTCGGGGATGGTCAACATTGACGCCGATCAAGAAGCGAATGAAAAAGGGGGAGCGTCGCATCCGGATGTCCGCGCGACCGACGGCTTCAACCCCAGTGAACCGCTGCTGCGTCATCTGCTGGCCAACGGCATCACGCTGGTTCATTCTTGCCCGGGCCGACGGAACGTGATCGCTGGACAGTCAGGGCTGTTCCGTACGCATGGAACCGACGTCCAAGAGATGACGGTTCGCTTTCCGCAAGCGATGGTCTTTAACATTGGGCACGCCGCCAAAGGGCACGGAGGAGGCGACACGCGCATGGGCGTCGCCGCCGGAATTCGCAAAACGTTGTCCGACGCCGGCAACTATCGCCGAGATCGACAAAAAAAGATCGACAAGGGGGAGTCGGTCGATCCCGATCTGTCGAAAGATCCGCTGGCCGACTTGCTCGACAAAAAATTGCCGGCGCTGTTTGTCGCCGATCGGGCCGATGACCTACAGACCGCATTGCGATTGGCCGACGAGTTTCATTTTGATCTGCAGTTGGGCCTGGCCACCGAAGCGTATCGCGTGGCCGAAGCGATCAAAGCGGCTGGCGTGCCGATCCTGGTTCACCCCACGCAGCAGAAGAACGGCGATCTGAGCAAGATCAACACGCTGACGACCAACGCCGCCTACCTGGCCGAGCAGGGCATTCCGATGGCGATGGGAAGCGGATTTGAAGGCTATGTTCCCAAGACGTTTGTCGTTCGCCTAGAAGCGGGCCTCGCAGCCGCGCATGGACTTGGCTTTGATCGCGCCTTGAAAGCGTTGACGCTTGACGCGGCGAAGATCTTGAAGGTGGACGACCGGTTCGGAAGTCTCGAAGCGGGCAAAGTGGCCGACATCGTGCTGTACGACGGCGATCCGCTGGAGCAGACGACGCATGTGATCGCGGTGATCGTGGACGGCAAAGTGGTCTACGATCGCGCGACCGCCGTGAAGATTCCGCTGGCCGAGCGATTTTATGAAACGCTTGTTTCGCCCCCCTGCTGCTTGACGTTTTAAAGCATCTGCCGAAAAAGCGAGTTGAACATGATATGGTGAAAGCCGAGACGCAAGTCTCGGCTTTTTTCGTAATATTGCCGTTGAGTGCGACCTCGCCTTTGGTCGCTGCATCGGAAACAATAGACGCAGCGCACAAAGTCCGAAGAGCTGCATCACTTTGAAGGAGTCGCAAAAGTGGCGAAAGATCCGATCTGTGGAATGGATGTCGATCCCAACAACGCCATCAGTCTGGAGCGTGATGGGGAGACGTTCTACTTTTGTAGCGAGCACTGTCGCACCAAGTTTGCGGCCAAGTCCGCTGAGAATGCTCCAGAAGCGGACGACGCCGAGCATTCGTGCTGTCATGCACATGACCAGCAACACGCGGCTCACGGCGACCAACTCACACAACTGTCGACTGCCGCGCCTCAAAAATCATCTCCGCCGCAATCGACCGCGGCGTACATCTGTCCGATGTGTCCGGGCGTCGAAAGCGACAAGCCGGGAAGTTGCCCGAAGTGCGGCATGTCGCTGGAGCCGAATCCGACGGCGGCCAAGGCCAAAAAGAAGACGATCTATACCTGCCCGATGCACCCTGAGGTGGAGCAGGATCATCCCGGTTCATGTCCCAAGTGCGGAATGGATCTGGAGAAGAAAGATGTCACCGCCGACAGTGACGAGCACGAAAATGACGAACTGAATGACATGACGCTGCGGTTCTGGATCGCCACGGCGCTGGCCTTGCCGGTCTTTGTGCTGGCGATGGGGCCAATGGTCGGCGTTCCCTTTCATCAATGGCTCGGCTCGGCGTATGTCTGGGTGCAACTGGCGCTGAGCACGCCGGTCGTACTGTGGGCCGGTTGGCCTTTCTTCGTACGCGGGGGTCGCTCGTTTTTGACCGGTCATTTGAACATGTTCACGCTGATCGCGGTCGGTACCGGCGCCGCCTATTTGTATAGCGTGCTCGGCGTGCTGCTGCCCGGCATGATCCCCGACACGTTTAAACATGAAGGCCAGGTCGAAGTTTATTTTGAAGCGGCTGCGGTGATTATCGCGCTGGTGCTGCTAGGGCAAGTCTTAGAGCTTCGAGCGCGCAAAAAGACAAGCGGCGCAATCCGCGAGTTGATCGCCCTTGCTCCGCCGGTCGCGCATCGCGTGACCGATGGCAAAGAAGAAGATGTCGATCTCGACGAAGTGCACGCCGGTGATCTGCTGCGTGTGCGTCCGGGTGAAAAGATTCCCGTCGACGGGCGCGTGACCGAAGGAGAGAGCAGCGTTGACGAGTCAATGCTGACCGGCGAGCCGAACCCCGTGAAGAAGTCGACCGGCGAAGAAGTGATCGGCGGCACGGTGAACGGAACCGGATCGTTTTTGATGGAAGCGGAGAAAGTGGGCGAAGAGACCGTGTTGTCACATATCGTCGATATGGTCGCCAACGCCCAGCGGAGCCGTGCGCCGATTCAGCGCATCGCCGATCAAGTCGCTGGTTACTTCGTTCCGGCCGTGTTGGCGATTTCGTTGCTCACGTTTGCGGTCTGGGCGATCGCTCGTCCGGAAGAGCCGGCGCTGGCCTGGGCTTTGGTCAACGCGGTGGCGGTGCTCATCATCGCTTGTCCCTGTGCGCTGGGGCTGGCGACGCCGATGTCGATCATGGTCGGAGTCGGGCGTGGAGCGGCCGAAGGGGTGCTGATCAAAGATGCGGAGGTGCTGGAGCGACTCGAAAGCGTCAACGCGATCGTGGTCGACAAAACCGGGACGCTGACGGCCGGCAAGCCGAAACTGACGGAATTTGAAGCGCTCGAAAAACTCTCTCCCAGCGGAGTCTTACGCATGGCGGCCGCTGTCGAACAAAACAGCGAACATCCGCTAGCTCGCTCGATCGTCGACGGCGCCGAGGAGCAAGGAATTGACCTGCCCAGCGTCACCAAGTTTGACTCGATTCCCGGCGGCGGGGTCAGCGGCGAAGTGGAAGGACGCCAAGTGCTGATCGGCAACGCTTCACTGCTGGAAGAGCGAAAGATCGAAAATGCCGGCGCTTTGAACGATCGCGTCGCTGAGTTGCAGACCCAAGGGCGGACGGCGATGTTCGTCGCGCTCGACGGCAAACTGGCCGGCCTGGTCGCCGTCGCGGATCCGATTAAAGATTCGACCCCCGAGGCGATCCGCCAATTACATGACCTGGGGCTGAAGGTGATCATGCTCACCGGCGACAACCAGCGGACCGCCGCATCGGTCGCCAAGCAGTTGGGCATCGACGACTTTACCGCCGAGGTTCGCCCCGAACAGAAACAGCAACGCGTCACCCAGTTGAAGGAAGAAGGCTACATCGTCGCGATGGCCGGGGACGGCGTGAACGATGCGCCGGCGCTCGCGGCGGCCGATGTCGGCGTCGCGATGGGCGCCGGATCGGATGTTGCGATCGAATCGGCTGGCGTGACGCTGGTCAAAGGAGACCTGCGAGGAATCGTCCGAAGCGTCCAACTAAGTCGCCGCACGATGCAGAACATCCGTCAGAATCTGTTCTTCGCGTTCGCCTACAACGTGATCGGGATTCCGATCGCGGCCGGCGTGCTCTATCCGATTTCGCATCACCTGCTGCTCAATCCGATGATCGCCGCCGCAGCGATGAGCTTTAGCTCGGTCTCAGTGATCGCGAATTCGTTGCGACTGAGAAGCGTGAAGCTGGACTAGCGCGGCGTTACTCGCCGGGATCGGGATCGCCGATGCGGCGGAGGAGGACCGAGATGCGGGCCTGCAGGTCGAGCAGATTTTGCCATTCGCGCGTATCCAACGCCACCTTTTCGGCCGCTTCGTTCACTTCGACCGAGAGCAGCAGATGGCGGATACGAATGTGGACATACTCCAACAGTTCGGCCAGCTGCGCCGCTTGGGCCGGACTGAGGCGCTCAGGCAACTCGGGCGGCTCCAGCGAGTAGATCGCGGCCTGGAGGTCTTCTTCCTGGTTGTTCCAATTCAACTCAAATTCGAGCGACGAGGCGCTGTCGCTGGGGGATTGCGGACCTTGCGTCTGCTCTTCTTCGCCCCGTTCTTTTTGGCGTTGCATCCGCAACTGGGCGAGTCGATCGGCAATTTCGTCTTCGGAGCCGTACAGGATGACCGAGCGGCCGACATGAATCATGTCGCCGTATCGGAGAATGCGCAGGTGAATATCTTCGCCGTTGACCCGGGTGCCGTTGGTGCTTTCGAGATCGGCCAGAACCACTTTGCCGTGATCTTCCTGGATCTTGATATGGAACCGGCTGACCCGCTCGTCCTTCAACTGGAGGGTGTTCCCCTCTTCGCGGCCGATGGTCACCGGAGTTTCCAATTGATCAAACACCGAACCGCGGTCCGCGCCGTCGATGATTCGTAATGTAACCAGCGCCATGATAAGAATTTACTGCGCCCGTGAACTCAATTCCAGGAAAGCCCTCTATTATTGCGCAAGCCGGCCTTGGTGACGAGTATAGCACTGAATCAGCCGTTGGGCGGTGCTGGCGCCATTGCTGCGAGCGGGCAAAATGGTATTATTTGCGGTGCTGCACGCTGGGTGACGCTCAGCAGATGCGCAGCTGCCGGCCGAAAAGGCCGTGAATCGCGGATGTAGCTCAATTGGATAGAGCATCGGTCTTCGAAACCGAGGGTTGGGGGTTCGAATCCCTCCATCCGCACTTTCTTTTCCCTGTTTTTCTGGGGAAGCAGGGACCTGCGAGCGTTTCGCGGCAAGTCAGCGACTTCCGACGCCCAATCGTCGTCGCACGAATTCAGCGCCAATTTTGATGTAGGCGATTCAAAATATTGCTGGGCTGGCCGCAGTAATCGATGAGCGACTAGCGCGTTGATCGCATCTTTCTATTCCATCCCTCGTTTGTTTCATTGCGGCTGGGCGACCAACTTTCCCATGCGTGATTCCTGCTCTTGGAGTAGTTCTCTCGACGCTTGCGGAGCAGGTTTCCTCAAGCTCATTTTCGAGGATGTCGCTGAAATACGGCCAGGGCTGGAAATGACCGCCGCTTTGCCAGCAAACGGAAAGCTGAGGAACAGAACAACGCGCTCATTAAAATAATGGGCCTAATATTTCCATGAAATGGAAAGCGTCAAAATAGATTGGCACGATTGGCGCGAAGTGCGGTTATCTAAATCGGTTGCGCATTAAAATCGGGCTCGCGACGAGTTGCATTCGGCGATTGTCTTAGCCGCCCTGTTTCCGCAGTACGAACACCGCATCCGACAACTGAGCATCCAGCGGGACCGGGTCGTCAATGTCGTAATTGAAGTCGTACGTCTCGCAGAGTTTTAGCTCGGGGACCTTGGCCAATAAGCTCAGAAACTGCTTGTGGGTATAGAGCCGATAGTCGTACTCGGATTGCAGCTTTAGGTCTCGCTGGCCGCTTTTCACACGCAGATTGAAGCGGATGCGTTCGAGTCGCTGGCGGCGGTTGAAATCGACGACGCGCAGGGTCAGCGTCACTTTGGTTGGACCATGCCGAGCGGTCGATCGCTCGGTGCAGTCGGGATCGGCGTCGAGCGGGATCAGGTGAAAGCCGAGCAGGAAGATTCCTCCCGGCTTGAGGACCGCCGCAACTTGTTGCAAATGCGCCAGCGCCGCTTGTTCGGTCGTTAAGTGGCGAAACGTATTGACCAAATTGACGACGCAATCGACCGGCTTGGCCAGCGCAAAGTCGGTCATGTCGCCGACAAAGACTTCGCCTGGCAGCTTGCGACGTCGCAAGCGCTGTTGCACGTAGCGGACTGACGGTTGGCTGAGATCGAACCCGGTGACGTGGTAGCCGCGTTTGGCCAGTTCGACCATTAAGCGACCGCCGCCGCAGCCAGGCTCCAGGATGGTTTGCAGCGGGATTTGCGCGTATTTTTCGGCGGCCGACTCAACAAAGTCGGCTTCAAATAACGTTTCGTCGCGAAATGCGAGGTCCCAATACTGCGGATAGTCGTAGCACTCGACCGAGGAACGCCTATTCGGCTTCGTCATCCTCACCGCCGCTTGATTCGATATTTTGCTCTAGGCGAATCGCCAGGCGGACCAGATCGGGAACGTTGTCGACCCCCATTTTTTTGAAGACGTTATGACGCCGCGCTTCGACGGTTCGCAAGCTGACATCCAAGCGGCGAGCGATCACTTTGTTCGCTTTGCCTTGGACCATCAGTTTCATGACGTCCTTTTCTCCTTCGGTGCAGGTCTGGAAGAGCTTTTCGGCCTCTTCCTTGTCGATGTCTTCGGCGCGCCATTTGGCGTCCAGTCCGATCGCTTCGTTCACCGCATCGACAATCTCTTGCTCTTTGCAGGGCTTTTCTAGAAAGGTCACGGCGCCGTTGCGCATGGCGCGGACCGTTGTTTGGGTATTTGCGTGCGCCGTGATCAATATGACCGGGATCCGGTAGCCGACCGTCAGCAAGCGTTCCTGCAACTCCACTCCACTCAGACCGAGCATGCGAACGTCGGTAATGACGCAGCCGCAACGGTCGGCGGAAAAGGTGGCGAGGAACTCTTCGGCAGACGAAAATTGCTCGGTCTTTAATCCCAGCGAATCAATCAGCATCCCAATCGATTCGCGCGCGGCGGGATCGTCATCAATGATGAACACGGTTGGTGTCGAGGGCATTTTCTACTTCCGTACCTTCAGTTGCGATCGGCAATGTAAAACGGAACTCCGCTCCTTCGTTGGAAGGCTGGCACCAAATCTTACCGCCATGAAGCTCGACGATCGAGCGAGAAATTGCTAAACCCATTCCCATTCCGCCATCTTTTGTCGTGCGGAAAGCTTCAAAAATGTCGACCTCGCCGGGAAGACCGGGCCCTGAATCTCGCACGCCAAGCTCGACCATCTCCGCTTTGACTTGCGCGCTAATATATACGATCCGATGTCCCGGCACCGATTTCATCGCTTCACAGGCGTTGGTGACCAGATTAATCAGAACCTGTTGAATCTGAATCGCATCGACGTCGACCGTCGGCATTTGATCCGGCAAATCGTACCGGACAAATACGTCGTTGTCTCGGATCATGGGAGCGATCAATTCGACCGAGTCATGAATCAACTCGTGAATTTCCCGATTTTCCAGCTTCGGCTCGGTGCGGCTCGCGAAATTGCGCAAGCGGCGAATGATTTCGCCGGCGCGTGTCGCTTGATCCACGATGCGGCCAATGCAATGAGCGATGTTCTGCTCGCGATCTCCGCGTTCCGATTTTAACAGATTGGCGCAGGTGCTGCCGTAGTTGGAGATCGCATAGAGCGGCTGATTCACTTCGTGCGCAATACCGGCCACGATTTCACCCAGCGTGCTAAGCCGTGCGACGTGGGCCAGTTCCATGTTGCGGCGCCGCAATTCGTCATCGGCACGGATTTTTTCCGAAATGTCATTCACCACGCCGACCACATGCGTCGCGATTCCTTTTTCATCACGAACCGGCGCAATGGAGATTTCGCACCAACCGAACTCTCCTTCGGCGCGAGCCAGACGAAGCGTCTCTTGCATCGCGATTCCTTGACGAATTCCACTTTGCAATTGCTGCAACTGGTCGGCTTCGCGCGGATCGGCCCGAAAGAAATCAAGACTCTCTCCTTCCAGCTTGCCAGGCGCGACGCCGAGCATCGCTTCGAGGGCCGGGTTGCCGTACACGATCTTGGGTTCGACTTCGGACAGCCCGACAATGAAGACTCCGTTGGTCGCCGAAGCGATCGCGCGATCCCGCACGCGCAGCGCAAGTTCGGCCCGTTTACGTTCGGTAATGTCGAGAAAAACAATCTGACAAGCGGGATTTCCATGATAGTCGATCGGCGTTCCGGCGACGGAGACGTCGATAATGCTGCCGTCAACGCGCAGCATGTGCTGTTCGGCCGCAGCGGTCGATTGGCCGGAATACAGCAGCGCAATCCGCCCGCGAACAAATTCACGCTCGTCCGGCACAATAAAATCTTCGATCGGGCGTCCAATGAGATCGCTGTCGGTCGTCGCACCCAGGCACTCGACCGCTTTTTCGTTGGCCAGCACGACTTTTTCCATGCTATGGACCAAGATCGGCACCGGCGAGTTGTCGACCAGCGCTCGATAGCGGCGTTCGCTGTTCCGCAGCGCCAACTCGGCGTCGCGTTTGTCGCAGATCAATTGCCATTGGCGAATGGCGCGTTCGGCGATACGCGGCAGTTCTGAAAAGAAATGCTCGGTCTTCACTACATAATCAATCGCACCGCGCTTCAGCGCTTCGACCGCCGTTCGCTCGTCGCCGTAGCTGGTCATGACGACGATCGGAAACTGCTGGTCTTCAGGGCGACGATGCGACAACATCTCGACGCCGCGACCATCGGGCAGCATATTATCGACCAGCGCCAGATCGGGACAGCGTTGGGCGATTTCGTTGCGAGCCTCTTCTAGCGACGCCGCGATGATCACTTCGAATTGCGTCGAGAACGTGTTAAACGCCCGACTCATCAGAATCGCATGGGAGCGTTCATCCTCGATGATCAAGATGCGGTATTCGTCGGGCACAGATCTTACCTCTTGCAACGAGATTCCATCTATCGCCGTTTGGGCGACTCATTCCAAACTAACCAATAGAAGCCCAGATCGCTCAGCATTTTTGAGAACTCGATAAAGTCGATCGGCTTCACTAAGTAGCTGTTTACATGGTGACCATAGGCCTGATTGACGTCGGCTTCGGCGTCGCTGGTCGTCAATACCACGACCGGAATGCTCGACGTCGAGGGATTCTTTTTGATCTCGCTTAAGACGTGCAGCCCATCATATTTCGGCAGGCGTAAATCGAGCAGAACCAGATCGGGAAGCGTTTCCACGTTTTGATATTGGCCGATTTGAAACATGTACTCCAGAGCCGACTCGCCGTTGTCGACATGGACGATCTCGTTGGCGACGGCATGCTCCCGGAAGCTCCGCATGACAAGCTTCGCATGCGCGGCGTTGTCTTCCACTAGCAATACTTTAATGGGTCGTCCTTGCATTGTTGCCTTAACCTAACCTAGCGGTTGATATCAAGGAAGAACTGGGATCGCGCGGAATGCGAAAACAAAAGCAAGAGCCTTTTACGGGATTCGCCTCGACCCAGATTTCTCCTTGATGAAATTCAATGATTCGTTTGGCGATTGCAAGTCCGATACCCGTACCGTCTGAGTGGGGATCGAGCTTTTCAAACAAGCCAAAGATTTTGTCGCGAAAATGAGCCGGGATGCCGGGACCATTGTCCCGCACCCAGCAGGTAGTGTTGTCTTTATCGGACGACAACTGAATTGTGACCCGCGGATCGCCCACTTCCGCATATTTTATTGCATTTTCAACAAGATTCTGCAGGACTTCCTGCAGGCGTACCCGGTCTCCAAAAAACTGGCTGTCATCGCAGGAGACCGATATGTTGACCTGTTTTTCGGCGATTGTGCCGGCCAAAAATGTCAAAACGGCGTCGATCATCTGTCGCCCATCGACAAATCCGCTGGGATTGCAGACGCGACCGATCCGCGAAAGTTCTAACAAATCGTCTAACAAGTCCTTCATTTTTTCGGCCGCGTCGCTGATGATCTGCATATCTTCTTCGACCGCGGGCATATCGCTACGATCAATATCTTGAGCCAGCGCCCCTAGAAATCCTTTGATCGTTATGAGCGGAGATTTGAGATCATGCGAGACGGTATAGGTAAATCGCTCTAGTTCCGTATTTTTCGCTTCCAGCGTCGTGATCAACGTTTCACGTTCTTTGATCGCCAGACGTGATTCGGTGACGTCGACGACCGTCGAGAGGGCCAAAGTTCGACCGCCCACGTAGTAGGGGACTCCAATCACGTGAGCGTAGAAGACTCCTCCCCCTTTGCGGACGCCGATCGCCCCAGATTCAAAACGATTGCCTTGGCCGATGGTCTCTAAGAAGTCTTGAAATACGGGGTGGCTGTCGGGATGAATAAAATCTAGCGGCTTCATCTCCATCATTTCGTCGCGGGTATACCCATGCAAGCGGCACGCGGTTGGATTGACATCCACGAGCGTCCCATCCAGCGCGTAGATAAAAAAGCCGTTGACGGCGGCCTCAAAGATCGCTCGATAACGCTCTTCGTTTTCGCGTACGATCCGTTCCGTCTCTTTTCGAGCGGTGATATCGGCCATGGCGCCAGCCAGGCGGACCGCTTCGCCCTCTTCATTCCACACGCCGTCGCCCGACATGCGGAACCAGCGATATTCGCCCGATTCGACGCGAAAGCGACATTCGGCGTCAAACTTTCCCGCCCGCGCCAAGAACTTGCCGAACATCGCTTCGACACGCGTCAGATCCTCTGGGTGCAGCCGTTCTCGCATGCTGGCGCGAGACGGCGCCTCACTGCCGGGCGGCAATCCAAACAGCTCGAACATCCGATCCGACCAGAAAAAACGGTTCTCCAGGATCTCCCATTCCCAGATCCCTTGTTGCGCTCCGCTGATGGCCAATTGAAAACGATCCTCACTCGCTTTCAGAGCGCGTTCCGCTTCGTAGTCGTCGGTGACGTCATCAATAACCAGGACAGCGCCGTCGAATTCGCCATGCTCATCTTGTAGCGGCGCTCCATTGATATGCAGAACGCGACGATCTCCCGGGGCGCGTTCTAGGATATATCGCACGCCGGATACCGGCGCATTGGTCCGTTTGACGATCGCGTAGGCGGTGTCATCCTTATCGAGCGGTTTGCCGCTGAGGTCGAAACGAAGCCATGTCGGTTCCTGAAAGACATTGGCTTCAGACGTCAGGGCCAGTAGTTCGATTGCGCGCCGATTTGCGTATCGCGTCGCGTCATGCGCGTCGACGATCGTGATCGCGGCGACGCTCGCTTGCATGATTCGCTCCAGCATCGCCTTTTCGCGTCGCAGCATCTCTTCGTGCAGTAAGCGCTGCTCGACATTGCGAACGATCGCGATAAAGAGGGGTTGGCCATTTTCGACGAAACGACCGATGCGCACCTCTACAGGAAATTCCGTGCCATCTTTGCGGCGGTGTCTTCCTTGCAGCGGCGCCGTCGAAGTGTTGTCAACAATCGTCGTGTGCAGATCAACGATCTGGTCTCGCTTCCACTTCACTTCGACGTCATCCGAGTGAAGTTGCAACAGTTCTTCACGCGTGTAACCGAGACTGCGGCACGCTTCGTCGTTGACGTTGATGATTTGAGCGTTGGCGTCGACCAAAAACAACGCGTCGGCGGCGGCGTCGAAAAGCGCGCGAAAACGCGCTTCGCGCGCTTCCACGTCCGTGAGATGCTTTGCTCGGTCCAATTCCGCATCGGCCAGTCGACTGGCCAGAAAGTTAAACGACTGCGCGAGCGGCGCGAATTCGTTTAAATCTGCTTCCGGTAAGCGAACGCTTTTGTCACCCTGGGCGAATCGTGCATGAGCGGCCGTAATCTTCTTGAGCGGGGAAAGCGCCCGATTCGTGAAGAGCAGACCCAATGCGATCGCGACCGCCAGGCCGATCCCGGCTCCTCCCAGCTGCGCCCAGCGAAGACGTCGAAAGATCGGCAAGAAGGTCGTATCGTCAGGGTAGATCAGCGCCAACGACCAGCCAGAAATGGTCGCTTCTCCAATCACCACCGTGTTGGAGTTCCCGTTTGCATCGGTAATCGAACTGCGGTCTTCCAGTTGCGATGAAGGGGACTTGAGGTTCCCGGCGATCACGTTTGCGTCGGAATCAATCAACAACAATTTCGCTTGATGAGAGACATTCGCATTTTCGATGTACTGAACCAAATGCCTTTCCAGGATGGTCAAACCGACGGCGCCAATTTGCTTTCCGGCGAAATCAAAAGTCGGTACTAACACGAGCACGATGTTTTCGCCCGATCCGCGACTTTGCAGCAGTCGCGAGATCACGGTTTCGCCTGACAAGACGCGCTCAAAATATTCGCGATCACTAACGTTAAACTGGGCGCCGTCGACTCCATAAACGTCGCCGTTCAGCTCGTCATAGTACATCCCTTCGATCTGATCTCCCAGCGACTTCCGCTGCTCGATCAGGTACGGCAAGATCTCTTGGCGGTTTCCCCCTTGAATTTCCTTAGCGGCGGCGATCGCTTCCAATCTTGCGACGTAATTTTGAAAGAACCCTTCCATGCGGGCGATTTGGAGTTGGAGCTCGGTTTGCTGGACCTGCTGAATCTCTTCCAGAACTAAGCTCCGGGTCATCATGTAATTGAGCAGCATCGTCAGCCCCACTGCGACAAGCGCAGGGACAATCCCCAGCAAAAGATATTTACGAAGCAGCGGCATGCTTACGTGCGGAAAAGAGGTTGAACGACAGGAGTTGGAATACGAGTTGCTCGGATTATCGGCTAAATGGAGACAATCGTCAAAATCTCCTCGCGGCCCTGTTTCCGCGTAATCGTACCGTCGTCTATCGACGACGACTCACTCCACCCGAAGTGGGCGAAATCCCCCATTCGGCAGAGTTCGTGCAACCCGGTGCAAGACGCTCGAAATCTCTCCCAACGATGGCGCAACGGCTTCCCTTCGCCTGGCAACGCGCCGTCGTGTGGTAGATGAGTTGGTCTGGCCGGTTATTTGTGGGGCGGTTGGGCGGTTCTCCACTTGGCGGCGAAGCTCGCCTTTGCAACGGAAAGACGTCATGCGCCAAATCTGCACATCGGTGGGCCTGTTGATTCTTCGCTTGACGTTCGGCTTATCAATGCTGCTGTTGCATGGGGTGGGGAAATATCAACGCTACGACGCATTGACCGATAATTTCTACGATCCGCTCGGCGTCGGCGTCAACAATAGCTTGAACTTAACCATTTTCATTGAAATCGTGTTTCCGATATTTCTGCTGATCGGGTTCGCGACGCGGCTCGCTTCGTTGCAACTGGTTTTCACGATGCTGGTCGCGCTGCTCTTGGTGCATCACGCCGATACTTGGAAAGAAAGCGAGCGGGCCCTTATTTATATGGGCGCTTTTGCGACCCTCCTCTTCACGGGGCCAGGCCTCTTTTCGATCGATGCGATCCTGCGGCGCAAGTTTTGGCCCACCCTGGAAGAGCGAGCCGCCGCTTGATTCATGCGCGGCGAATTTGCGTTGCATCTGGTATCTTAAGTCGCAGTCAGCCTATTCCACCTCTCCGGCGACTGGGACCCTATGTTTGACTTGTTCGTTCGTGACACGCAATCGAATCGCCGCGTACGTCGTTCCCTGGAAGTCGGCCGATCCTTTTTGATTGGCCGCAAAACGGAGCCGTTTGCGGCGCCGTGGGATGGAAAGATCTCGTCGCAACATGCCGAAGCGACCTGGGATGGACGCGTGCTTCATATCCGCCGTCTGGCGACGGCGGCCAATCCGATCTTTTTTGAAGGGCGCGTGACCGAATCGGTGAACGTCGCGCCGCGGCAATACTTCGTGATTGGGCGAACCGAATTTCATGTCGTGCCCCATGAAGTCGACGCGACGATCGACTCTCCGCGGCCGCAAGCGGAAGTCACTTTGGCGCCTGCCCGTTTGCAAGCGGCCCCTTTTCGCGTCGCCGGAGAACGGATTGACGCGATCTCAAAATTAGCGAGCGAAGTTTCGGCCGCGTCCAGTGACGAGCAGTTGGCGGCGCGCACGCTGGAAGTAGTTCTCAAAGGGATCCCGCATGCCAAAGGGGCGGCGATCTTTGAAAAGCGGGGGGATCCGATCATCACGGCGGCGATCCATCTGCGTGACGACAACGTGCCGATGACGCCCAGCGCAAAGTTGATCTTGCAGACGCTCAAGAGTCGCGAGTGCACGATTCATGTCTGGGAAAAAGGGGAAGAGCAAGCGGAAGGGATCACCGTCGATCCCCATGCCGAGTGGGCGCTGGGCGCTCCGATTGGAGCGCTTCCCGCCGTCTTGTACGTCTCGGGCGTCAGTCCGCGCTTGACCGGTCAAGCGACCGAAGTCGCGACGTTGCAAGACGACCTGAAGTTCACCCTCTTGGCGGCGGCTACCTATGGAAACTTGCTCAACGCGCGCGAATTGCAAAAACGGCAGACTTCGTTCGCCCAGTTCTTTTCGCCCAGTTTGCAGCAGTTGCTAGCGCAGGATGATTGGGAGAGTTTGCTGCAGCCGCGAATCGCTGATGTCACGGTCTTGTTTTGCGATCTGCGTGGTTTTAGTCGGCGCACCGAGCTTCAACGTGATCGTCTCTTGCAACTGTTGGACGAAGTGAGCGACGCGATCGGCATGATGACCGCAGCGATCCTGGATCACGGCGGCGTGATCGGCGACTTTCATGGGGACGCCGTGATGGGGTTTTGGGGTTGGCCGGTCGCGAAAGAGGATGACGCGGCGGCCGCGTGTCGCGCGGCGCTGCAAATTCTCGATGCGGCCGATCGTGATGGTCGCTATCGCGTGGGGATCGGAATCGCTTCGGGCAGCGCCGTCGCCGGCAAGATCGGCAGCCAGGATCAAGTGAAGGTGACGACGTTGGGCCCACCGGTGAATCTGGCCTCGCGGCTGGAGAGTCTCAGTAAGCAGTTCGCATCTCCGGTGCTGGTCGATGAAGCGACCGCTCTCGCTGCCGGTTGCGCAGACCTCCGTTTCGAACGCTTGCTGAAAGTGCAGCCGGCGGGAATGGAGCAAGCGACGACAGTTTATGCGCTTTCCTCCTCTGATTCTCCCGCCAAATTTGCCGAACTAGAGCCGGCGCTCAAAGCGTTTAATCGGGGAGATTGGACATCTTCGCTCGAAGCGTTTCGTCGCACCGGCGCAGGACACCCGCTACGGCAATTGATCGAAGCCTACATCGCCCAAATCGGCGAGTCCCCCGGCGAAGCATGGAACGGCGCGCTGCCGATCGAGCGCAAGTAACCAAGCTCGACTTGGAAACGAGAGCGTTGCGCCCATTTTGAAGTTGCGCTATGTACATGGTTGGCCGCGATAGCTCCGCTATCGGGGCGGCGCAGCCGTAAGCAGCATTGGTTCCCGGTAAGCAGCTCAGGGATTCTTCGCCATCTTAAACGGTGGAGCTGCCCCCGTAGTAAGTCCGACCGCAGGCCGATGCTTCCTACCGGCTTCGTCGGCCCAGATAGCGGAGCTATCTGGGCCAGCCCGACTCCATCTGGCTAAATAGTGCAATTTCAATACTTGCGCTGCGGGCTACGAAGAGGAAGTGAGCTTCTCCTACTGCGACTTCGCTTGCAACAAACTGGTGATAAATCCCAGCATGTCGTTGCGGTTCTGACAAAATGCGGCCAGTTTTTCGTAGTCGCCTGACGCGTTGGAGAGCTCGACCAACGTCGGGGCGATTCCCATCGTATGGACTCCTTCCGGAATCATCCGCAGCGCCGCATCCAGCGCTTCGCTCGCTTTGCCGGTGCGGGCCAACAGCGAGATGTAGGTTTCGATCGCCAACGAACCTTCGCGGCGAATGTCGCTCGCTTCCGCTTTTTCGCGAAAGTGCTTCAGCGCCTCGTCGTAGTTTTCGCCCAGCAACGCCTGAAAGAAAAGCGCGTTATGCGGGTAGGTGCTAGTGAACGGAACCGGCTGTTCATACTGCAGCTGCGGATCGAGACGTTCTCCGTAAGCAGTGAGATCAAGCGCCAACCGCAACAGTTCGGGGTCATCCAACACGCGGGCAAAGCGGACGGTCGCCGCTAGATGGCTCGCGTCAATGTGATAGCCGCCGGTGCTAAACAGCCAATCGCGCGGCGCGATCATCTCGGCCAATGTCGCTTCGGTCGGATCGGATCCCTCTTGATGCGCGATGTCCGCTTTCAGGGTCGCGCTCAGTTCGTCGTGCAAATGTTTCAGCAACTTCGCCGCGAGCGGTTGCTGTCGCGCCGGAGGGAGCCCGGCGAACTGTTGTTCGTACGTGGTGATCGCATTGCAGGTGCCGTGATGCTCTAGCAGCAAACCAAAGCCCAACTCGGGGGCGATCCCTTCGTGCAGCGCAACTTCGATCACGTCGTCGAGCGTATCTTCTTCGTCAAAGTCGGCATCGCGGATGGCGCGCAGGACCGGCTCTTTGTCTCCGACCGGTCGCAGATAGTACCAACCTTCGCGAATTCTGCCTTCGTCCAGCAGCAGCGTACCGACCTCGCGGCAGATCTCGATCAACGCATCTTCCAGCGCGTCCCGCTTTTCTTCGGACAGGTCTTCCCCGGCGTCGGCGTACAGCAGCGGCAGCCCGAGTCGTAACCGCGCAAGCATTTTGAGCGATTCGAATAGCTCGTAGTGCTTCTTCTCTTTGCGGAACTCGTCCGAAAGTCGCTGGAGCGCCGCCTCGGCGCCTTGCTGATCGAGGGCGCTCCGAATTTCATCGTAAGGGCTGGCGGACAAAGCGAGATCTCCTGAAGGCGGGCCGAATGGGAACAAAGCGGATCGTTCTATCGTATCAAGCCGGGCCGCGCGAGTGAAGAAAGCCGCAGGTTTCGATCGTAGCGATTCTAGCGACCAGAAAAACTGCGCTCGACTTGCGGGCCGCATCAGGGCGATGCTAGGCGTTATTGACAACGGCACGATTTCTCCTCTCGGCGGAGCGGCGATGGCTGGCGGAAAATACTACGACTGCGTGATAATCGGCGGCGGACACAATGGTCTGGTCACGGCCGCCTATTTGGCCAAAGCCGGCAAAAAAGTCTGCGTGCTGGAGCGTCGGCACGTTCTGGGCGGATGCAGCACCACCGAAGAGCTGTGGCCCGGCTTTAAGGTGTCGACCGCCGCCTACGTGATTAGTCTCTTTCTGCCGGAGATCATCCGCGACCTGCAACTCAAATCGCACGGTCTGGCGATCTTGCCGCGCGATCCGTCGTCGTTTACCCCCACGCCTGACGGTCAGTCGCTGCTGCTGCGTCATGACGAGTTAGCGACGCAAAAAGAAATCAGCAAATTCAGTCAACGCGACGCCGAGCGTTATCCGCAATACAACGCGCTGCTGGAGCGGGTCGCGAAAGTGATTGAACCGCTCTTGTCACGTACGGCGCCCGATCCGCTGCCGATGCCCAAAAGTTGGCGAAAAATTGGGGTCAGCAAGCGACTGCGCGACGCGAGCCGTTTGTGGGATATGTATAGCGAGCTGGGCAAGTTGGGAACCGATATGCCGGCCGCGCTGGAACTGTTGACCGGCGCCGCGCGGCCGATTGTCGAACGTTGGTTTGAAAGCGAACCGCTCCGCGCCACGTTAGCGACCGACGCGATCATCGGCGCTTTTGCGTCGATCTCGGCGCCGGGAACCGCCTACGTGCTGATGCATCATGTGATGGGAGAAGCCGGCGGCAAACGAGGCGTTTGGGGTTACGTGCGCGGCGGCATGGGCGGTCTGGCGACGGCGCTCGAAAAAGCGTGCCAACAATACCGCGTTGACATTCGCCGCGAAACGTCGGTCTCGCGCATCTTGGTCGACAAGGGGAAAGTCCACGGAGTTCAACTGGCCGGCGGAGAAACGATCGAAGCCGAATTTGTCGGTTCCAGCATCGACGCACATTGGACGTTTGAAAAATTCCTCGATCCCGATCAACTGCCGCCAGAGTTTCTAACGGCGATCCAAAATATCGACTACGCATCGGCGTCAGCCAAGATCAATCTGGCTCTCTCAGAGCCGCCAAACTTTACCGCTGTCCCTTCGACCGGCGTCGCCGAGCATCATCACGGGACGATGCACATTTCGCCCGACATCGACTATCTTGAGCTGGCCTACGACGACGCCAAGTATGGACGACCAAGCGCCAATCCGATCTTGGAAATGACGATGCCGACGTCGGTCGATGATTCGATCGCGCCCGAGGGTCAGCATATCCTGTCGATGTTTGTGCAGTACGCTCCGTACAAACTGCGCGAAGGATCGTGGGACGACATCAAAGAAAAGTTCGCTGATCGCTGCGTCGAGGTTCTGGCGCAGTACGCGCCGAATGTTCCCGGTTCGGTCTTGCATCGTCAGGTTCTCTCGCCGCTGGATCTCGAACGAACGTTTGGCATCACCGGCGGAAATATCATGCAAGGCGCGATGAACTTTAATCAGCTCTTTGTCACGCGGCCCGTCCCCGGCTGGGCCGATCATCGCACGCCGATCGCCGGGCTCTATTTGTGCGGCGCCGCCAGCCATCCCGGCGGAGGGGTCATGGGCGCCGCCGGCAAGAACGCGGCGACCGAAATGCTGCGAGATTACTAGGAGATCGGCAAGAATTCGTAGTCTGGGATGAAGCGGCGGCGTTTTTCGACAATAATACAAGCTCTCGGCGCATCCATGCGTCAACCTGAGATATCCGTGCCCCCGGAGCTTGACCCATGTTGCGACATCTTGCCTGCGCCGCCCTATTGCTGCCGCTCTGGCTGAATCTAACCTCCGCCGCTGATCCGCCGAACGTGTTGTTTATCGCCGTCGACGATTTGAATGACTGGGTCGGCTGCTTGGGAGGGCATCCGCAAACTCGTTCGCCGAACATTGATCGCCTGGCGGCGCAAGGGGTTTTGTTCGAGCGGGCTTATTGCTCGGCGCCGGCCTGCAATCCGTCGCGGGCTTCGCTGCTGACCGGCATTGCGCCGTCGACATCCGGCGTCTATCACAACAATCAGCCCTGGCGCCCAGCGATGCCGGATGCGGTGACGCTGCCGCAGTTCTATCAACAAAACGGCTATGACGTCCTTGGGTGCGGTAAGATCTTCCATGGTTCGTATCGCGAAGACAGTGGGTGGGACGAGTATCTGAAACAGACCGGCGATCCCAAACCGCAACAACTGCCGGCCAACGGCATCCCCAAGACGTCACACTTTGACTGGGGCCCGGTCGACGCCCAAGACGCCGAGATGAGCGACTATCAAATGGTCGATTGGGCGATCGATCAGCTGGGACAGAAGCACGATAAGCCCCTCTTTTTGGCCTGCGGGATCTACCGCCCTCACCTGCCCTGGTTTGTGCCGCAAGAATACTTCGAGCACTTCCCGCTCGATCAAATTCAACTGCCGCAAATCAAAGCGGACGATCTGGCCGATGTGCCGGAGGCAGGCGTCAAGATCGCCAAGCCGAACGGCGATCACAAGAAGGTGACGTCGACCGACAATTACGCGAAAGCGGTGCAAGGCTATCTGGCCAGCATTGAGTTCGCCGACGCCCAAGTCGGGCGCTTGATCGCAGCGCTCGAAGCGAGTCCCTACGCCGACAACACGATCATCGTTCTGTGGGGAGATCATGGTTGGCACTTGGGCGAGAAGCAGCACTGGCGCAAGTTTTCGCTTTGGGAAGAAGCGGATCGCGTGCCGCTATTGATCATTGCCCCCGGCATGACGAAGCCCAATCAGCATTGCGAGCGCACGGTCACGCTGTTGGATCTCTATCCGACGCTGGCCGAACTATGCGGGCTGACCGCGCCGAAAGTTGTGGAAGGCCAAAGTCTGGCGCCGCTTTTGAAAGATCCCGCCGCCGCATGGGATCGGCCGGCGATTACCACGCACGGCAAAAACAATCACGCGGTCCGCGACGAGCGCTGGCGCTACATTCGTTACGCCGATGGAAGTGAAGAGCTGTACGACCATCAAGAGGATCCGCAGGAATGGACCAACGTTGCCGAAGTGCCGAAAAACGACGCCGTGAAAAAACGTCTGGCCAAGTGGTTGCCGATGGTGAACGCGAAAGATGCCGAGAAGGAACCGGCCAAGACCGCCAAGAAGCCGAAACTGAATTCAACAAGCGGAACGGTGACGCTGAAAGGCCAGCCCTTGGCTGGCGCCACAATTACTTTCTATGGTGGCAAAGGGGGAACCCGAGCAACCGGCGTTACCGACGAAAATGGAAAGTACGAGATGTCGACGCCGGACAATCGCGACGGATCGCCGACCGGCGATTTCAGGGTGACGATCAGCAGTCCGAAACTTCCTTCCCGCTATACCAATCTCCAGCAGACATTTTTGATGGTGAAGATCGTCAAGGGAGACAACGTCTTGGACTTTAGCTTGACGTTGCCGTAGTTGTCACCACGAAGCGTCCAACTCTCCACGTAGTACGGTGACCGCTGCGCCGCGCAACTTGGCTCGATCACCATCTAACGTCACCTCCAACTCTCCACCGCGCTGCGAGCATTGAAACGCTCGCAGCGTTTGTTTTTTCCACTTCGGCGCCCAGTAGGTCACCAGCGCACAGTGGGCCGAGCCGGTCACCGGATCTTCGTCGATCCCGCAAGCCGGCGCGAAGAATCGCGAGAGGAATTCGTAGTTCTCGCCGTCGCCGCGGCAGGTGACGATCACGCCGCGTGCGCGAATTTCGGCCAAGCGGCGAAAGTCGGGGGCAACGCTGCGCAGCTCCGCTTCGCTCGCCACTTCCACCAACACATCGCGGCGATTACGGCCGGTCGCGATCGGCTTGCAGCCCAAAGCGGCGATCAAGCCCGTCGGCGGATCGCCAGCTTCGATTTCGTCGATCGGAAAGTCAAGCTCGATGCGGTCGTTAATTCGCACCGCGGTTAGCACCCCGCTGCGCGTGTTGAACTCGATCGTCGCATCGGTCGCCGCTTTGCCGGTTTCCCACAAGAAGTGAGCCGCCGCTAGTGTTGCGTGCCCGCACAGATCGACTTCGACGGCCGGAGTGAACCAGCGCAAACGAAAACGGCTTTCCTCTTGCCAGAGAAAAGCCGTTTCCGAAAGATTCATTTCGGCCGCTACTGCTTGCAGCCAGCGATCTTCGCACGATTGCTCTAGCCAACAGACCGCGGCTGGATTACCGGCGAGCGGCCGCGCCGTAAATGCGTCGATTTGATAGAGTGTCTGCGGCATAGGACGTCTCGTGAGTCTGGGCGCGGGGAACTGCTGTAGGGGAGTGACAAGTCGACTCGGTAGTGGGTTCGCCTTCCTAGCGGTCGACGAGCGATCCGATTCTAATAGAGGCACGTCATCGCATGTCGCACTTTGCCTGCTAGATTCATGAAACCAAAAATCGCCGTTACGATGGGGGATCCGGCTGGAGTTGGCCCCGAGATCGCCCTGCGTCTGCTGGCCCATCCCGAAGTCGCCGCTTACTGCACGCCAATCGTTTTTGGCGACGCGCTACTACTGCGCCGGGTCGCGACCCAACTGAACCTGCCGATGTGCGCAACGATTATCGACGCCCGGCGCGGCGCTGACTCGCTGCGTGCGCTGACCGAACCGGCGATTTATGATCTGCAAGCGATCGAAGCGGACGCCGTTACGCCGGGACAGATTTCGGCCGCGTGTGGTCAGGCCTGCTACGACTATATCTTGGCGGCGATTCGCGCCGCCGAAGCAGGCCATGTCGACGCGATCAGCACCGGACCGATCAACAAAGAGGCGCTGCGCGCCGCCGGCGTCCACTATCCAGGGCACACCGAGATCTTCGCCGACGAGACCGACTCGGCCCGCATCTGCATGATGCTGACCTCCGCAGAGATCACTTGCGGCTTTGTGACGACGCATGTCGGCTACGCCGAAGTTCCGGCGCTGCTGACGCGTGAGCGAATTGTCGAAGTTATTCAACTGAGTCATGAGGCGATGCTCCGGATTCGCGGCCGAGCGCCAAAAATGCTGGTCTGCGGGCTCAATCCCCACGCCGGCGAGCACGGATTGTTCGGCAATTCGGA
Source organism: Blastopirellula marina DSM 3645 (assembly GCF_000153105.1). GTDB lineage: Bacteria > Planctomycetota > Planctomycetia > Pirellulales > Pirellulaceae > Blastopirellula > Blastopirellula marina. The sequence continues at coordinate 47,582 of NZ_AANZ01000002.1, read as the reverse complement.
AGAAGAGCGGATCATCGCTCCGGCGGTCGCGGCGGCGCAGGCCATAGGAATTGATATCGCGGGGCCGTTTCCGCCTGATACGGTTTTCTTGCGCGAGCGTCGCGCGACGACGGATTGCGTGATCTGCATGTACCACGATCAGGGACACATCCCGCTGAAGGCGCTGGCGTTTGATGTGGCGGTCAATATCACGCTGGGGTTGCCGATTATCCGCACTTCGGTCGATCACGGTACGGCGTTTGATATCGCATGGCAAGGGAAAGCCGGAGTGACCAGCTTGATCGAAGCGGTCCGTCTGGCGTCGCGACTAGCGACCGAACCGGCGGAATCGTGTTCCCCCGAATTGGGCGGATTGGCCTGATTTCGCTGGAAATCGGCACGTGGAAAGGGGCGCCGGAGGAAGCTAGAATAGCTGCGTACCCAATTCTCCGCCGTTTCAACCACACGAGTCGCATCCATGCCGCTTCGCCGAACGCTTTCGCTGTTTGTTCTGTTGGTCTTATCCATCGCTACGCTGCGAGCCGAAGAGGCGCCGCCGGTCGCCTTCTCGGAAACGCCGCTCGACACCGTCGAGATGGTCCGCACGTTCAAGAACCTGCGCATCCGTCGACCGTTGATCATCACCAACGCCGCCGACGGCAGCGGGCGCTTGTTCATCGCCGAGCAACAAGGGGTGATTCACATCATGCCCAAGGATGAAGTGGAAGGAGAAACGACCGAGGTCTTTCTCGACATCGAGAAAAATGTCCACTTCAACCCGCGTCAAAACGAAGAAGGCTTTCTCGGCTTCGCGTTTCATCCTGACTACAAATCGAACGGCAAGTTCTATGTTTACTACACGACCGAGAAAGAAAAACAACTCTCGGTGATTTCGGAGTTCTCCGTTTCGAAGGACGATCCGAACAAGGCCGATCCGGCTTCCGAAAAAGTGTTGATGACGATCAAGCAGCCGTTTTGGAATCATAACGGCGGGACGATCAAGTTTGGTCCAGACGGCTATCTGTACATTGGCCTGGGCGATGGCGGCAGCGGCGGCGATCCGACCGGAAATGGTCAAAACCTGTCGACGCTGCTCGGTTCGCTCTTGCGAATCGACGTCGATCATCAAGCCGATGGCAAGAACTATGCGATTCCGGCCGACAATCCGTTTGTCGGCGTGAAAGACGCTCAGCCGGAGATCTACGCCTACGGTTTGCGGAACATCTGGCGTTTCAGCTTTGACCATAAGACCGGCGTCCTGTGGTGCGGCGAAGTTGGCCAAGACATCTGGGAAGAGATCGACCTGATCGTCAAAGGCGGAAATTACGGTTGGAACAAACGAGAAGGTTTCCACGAGTTCAAGAACAGCGGCGTCGCAGCGAATGACAAGATGATCGAACCGATCTGGGAATACAATCACGACGTCGGCAAGTCGATCACCGGCGGCCTGGTCTATCGCGGTACGGCGGTTCCCGAGTTGGTCGGAAAATACTTGTACGCCGACTACGTGACGGGTAAAGTTTGGGCGCTGGACTACGACCTGGAGGCAAAAAAGGTGCGCGCCAATTATCGCATCGCCAACCCGTCGAATCCGCCGGTCGTCACCTTTGGCGAAGATGAGTCAGGCGACGTGATCGTCAGCGCGATCTTCGGCGAATATGGCACGCTGTATCGATTTCAATCGAAGAAGTAAGTAGCGAACTCCACAGGGAAAAGAGCTTGAAAGTCGCAATTATCGGCGCCGGAATGTCGGGCTTGATTTGTGCCCGAGAGCTCTCTTCTCAACATGACGTCCACTTGTTCGACAAGGCCCGCGGCCCGGCGGGCCGCATGTCGACGCGCCGCGTCGAAGATCTTCACTTCGATCACGGCGCCCAGTATTTCACCGCGCGCGATCCACGCTTCCAGCGACAAGTCGAAGCGTGGGTCGCTGCCGGCGTGATCGCTCCCTGGAAGGGGGCGATCGGCGTTCTTCAAAGCGGCGAAGTCTCGACGCCTGAGACCAACCCCGTCCGTTATGTCGGCGTCCCGGCGATGAATGCGCCGGCCAAGCGGCTCGCCGCTGGATTGAATGTCCAACTCTCACGGCGCGTGCAAACTGTCGCGCGATCTGGCGCTGGTTGGTCGCTGACCGACGAAAGCGGCGAAACGTTGGGTCCGTTTGACGCTTTGGTCTGCACCGTTCCCCCAGCGCAAGCGGCGGATCTGCTGTGCGACGTAGCGCCAACCTACGCGGCGCAAGTAGAGCAAGTCACGCTGAACCCCTGCTGGGCGACGCTTGTCCAATTTGAGCAGCGGTTGCCGTTGCCGTTGGATGGCGCGTTTGTGCATGATTCGCCGTTGTCGTGGATTGCCCGCAACAGCAGCAAGCCGCAGCGTGATGCTTCGCGCGATTGCTGGGTGCTGCATGCTTCGCAGTCGTGGAGCACGCAGTGTTTGGAACAATCGCCTGAGGAGATCGCGCCGCAGATGTTAGCAGCGCTCGCGGCGGCGACCGGTTTGTCGCTGCCCCGCGTCGCCTATCAAACAGCCCATCGCTGGCGTTATTCGATCCCGCCAGAGCCGCTGAGCGTCGGCTGTTTGGCGGACAGAGAAGTCCGTTTGGCGATCGGCGGCGATTGGTGTCAGCAAGCGAAAGTGGAAGGCGCCTATTTAAGCGGTCTCGCGCTGGCCGAAGCAGTCACCCAGTGGGAGACCTGACGCAGTTGTAAAGCTCTTTTCCTCTGAAGAAAGGAATGGAATGAACGATTCGTGGAGCATGATCGTTTTTCGTCTGGTGGAACTTCCTGCTCGTCTTCAGTTGCGCCGCCGGCGCGAAGGTCGCATTTCTCAGCGCCATCGCTGGCGCGACGCGAATGGACATCGTCGTTACGACCGGCATGATTCGCACGACAGTCGGCCGCTGCGTATGCTACCATTTCTAAGACGCACCCCGGCAAGTCGTACGGCGCAGTCCTCTCCTCTTCTGTAGAAACGCTGGTTCGATGAACAAACGCTCCAAGTCGAAAGCACATCCTGACAAACACGCCGCGTATGACTTCGACGCCGAGCGTGATCCGAAAGATCGTTTGAAGAAGAAGCATTACGAAAAAGCGTTGGAGAAGCTGCAGGTCGAGCTGGTCAAAGCGCAGGAATGGGTGAAGCTTCAAGGGACGCGACTGGTCGTCTTGTTTGAAGGCCGCGACGGCGCCGGCAAAGGCAGCACGATCAAACGGATCTCGGAGCGACTCAATCCGCGCGGCTGCCGGATCGTCGCGCTCAACAAGCCGTCAGACACCGAACAGACGCAGTGGTACTTTCAGCGCTACGTCGCCCACTTGCCGTCGGCCGGCGAGATCGTGTTGATGGACCGGAGCTGGTACAACCGCGCCGGCGTCGAGCGGGTCATGGGTTTCTGCACGGACGAGCAATACCATGAGTTTCTCCGCAGCGCACCGGAGTTTGAGCGGATGTTGATCCGTAGCGGCATCCATCTGTTGAAGTACTGGTTTTCGGTCAGCTACGAAGAGCAAGGACGCCGCTTCGAGAAACGGCTCAAGCAACGGGACAAACGTTGGAAGTTTAGCCCGATGGATATCGAAGCCCGCAAGCATTGGTTCGACTATTCCAAGGCGCGCGATGCGATGATGGCCGCGACCGACATTCCAGAAGCGCCGTGGTACGTCGTCTCTTCCGATGACAAACGTCGCGCCCATCTCAACTGCATCTCGCACTTGCTCAGCGTGGGAGACTACCAGGAAGTGCCGCACAAGAAAATTAAGCTGCCGGAGCGAGACGACAAAGAAACGTATGTCAATAACCTGCGGGGCGAACGCCGTTTTATTCCCGAGCCCTATTAGAAGCAGTTCTTGGGCGCGAAGAGCTGTTTTAGAACGCGCGTCTTTTCGGCCACCGCGTCGGCGATCGCCGCTTCGATCTCTTCGCGCTCGGCGTCGTCAGTCGCCGCTTCGAGACAAACCTGCAGTTCCTCGACCACCGCTTGATGGGCTTCTTCAATCGCTCGCTGGGCGTTCTCAGGGCCGGCGGAACAAAAGCCGCTAAAGTCTTCTTTCATGAGGAATGCGCCCAACCGCGGGTAAATTGTTATCGTTTGCGAGTAACCTTCATCGCTGAGAGTATCATAGCAAGGTAAGCTCGGCTCTGCTTCACAATCCCTCGTCTTGAGCTCTCGTCATGCGATCCATGCGGCTGCTTTTCTTCGTGATAATGTCCATTTGTGCTGCGCTCAAGCTATCAGCCGCCGAATTGCCATCCAGTTTGCCGGCGCCGCCCGGCCAGGCCCGACTCGTCTTCTCGGAAGATTGGCAAGCCGGCGCGATCGACCCGATGAAGTGGTACGTGCTGCGTAAGAAGTGGGGCAACGGCAATCATGGGGTTGTCCCCGAAAATGTCGCTATCGAGCAGGACCTGATCGACGGAGAGCAAAAAAACGTCCTGGTCTGCACCGCTCACGGTGATCAATACGCCGGCGACGTGATCGGCATGTGGGGGCGCAAAGATCGGGTCGGCGGCGTGATCGTCAGCAAGCCGTTCTTCGCCTCGGGGCGGATTGAGATCGTCGCTAAAGTGGGCGACGACAAGCCGCACGACGGCGGTCCCAAAAATCCGCGCGAGCCGCGCGGCGCCATCCCGGCGATGTGGACCTATGGCTATCGCTGGGTGCATGCCAGCGACGAGCCGCTCGCAGAGTTTCAGCCCGACAAGCCGATGTACAACCCGCACATGAAAGCGTACGGACTGGGCGCCAACGAGTATTGGTCGGAACTCGATTTTCCGGAGTTCGGCAAAGGGGGCGACTTCTCGCAAGCGATGTACAACACCTTCTGTCAAAATCGGCATGAGCCGCTATTGTTTGACGTGTCGCATGTTATCGATGGAAAATATCATACGTATGTCACCGAGTGGCGCACCAAACTGCAAGAGCTGCCCAGCGTGACCGACAAGATGGTCGCCGAGCAGGATGGTTTCTTCTGGATTCAGGACAAGAGCATTCCGTTTGATGACTACCTAGGAAACCCGCTCAAGCGTCTTGGCCCTGATCGCTACGCTCTCTACACCGGCGACTATGCGGTCCATTATCTCGACGGCCAGAAGATCGCCGAGAACCATCGCTTTGTTCCGGCCATGGCCGCGCAGTTGAACTTGGGCGTCTGGTTGCCCGATTGGGCGGGGCCGGCGCCTTGGAAAACTGCGGCGATCAAGTTCGCCTCGGTCAAGGTTTGGCAGTACGACGATCCCGGCGACGTCCGCGGCGTCATCGTCGACGATCTAAAAAACAACATGGATGAGCAAGGCCGCGAGATTCGCTGAGCTTTCCTACTTCAGTCCCGTCGTCGCGATCCCTTTCAAGAATGTTCGCTGCGTCAGAAAGAACAGGATCACGATCGGCAACGTGAATAACGTCGCCGCCGCCAACAGCAGATGCGTTTGATCGCTGTAGGAACTGACGAACTGTTCGAGCCCATACGCCAGCGGAAAGTTCCGCTTGTCGCTCAACAGCAGCAGCGGACCGCTAAAGTCGTTCCAAGCGGCGATAAACTGAAACAGCGCCACGGTTGCGACCGCCGGCTTCGACAGCGGCAAAATGATTCGCCAGAAGATTCCCCATTCACCCAATCCGTCTATGCGGGCCGCTTCGCTCAGATCTTCGGGAATCGTGCGAAAGAACTGCCGCAGCAAAAAGATCGAAAATGCGTCTCCCAAAAAAGTAGGCACGATCAGTGCGCCCAATGTGTTGTAGAGCCCGACTTCGCGGAGCAGCAAAAACCGCGGGATCATCGTCACGTGCCACGGCAGCAGCATCGTGCCGATCAAGACGCCGAACAGCAGATTGCGGCCGGGCCATTGAAGTTTTGAGAATGCGTACGCCGCCATCGAGCAAGAGATGACCGTCCCGATCACCGAGCCCAAGCAGATCAACAGCGTGTTTCGCAGGTACAAAAAGAACGGCATCGCCGTGACCGCATCCCCATAATTTTCCCATCGCCAGATTTGCGGCAGCAGCGCATGCGGGTTCGATTGAATTTCGGCCGGCGTTTTCAGCGACGAGAAAAAGAGGATCGCCAGCGGGCCCGCCAAGAGCACCGCCGCCAAGAGCAGCGCCGCATAGGCCAACACTTTCTCCGCCAGGTTCAGCTTCACCGGTCGTTCTCCTGGGCTGCGTCGATCTGTCGTTGAATCACGCGAGTCGCGTCTTGCAGCATCGTTCGGCAATCAGGCGCTGCGGCTCGCAACATCGCGCGTTCGGCGACGCTTTTGATCTCGTTGTTGAAAAAGGCGCCTGCCGGGACGACGGGAACCGGGTACTGATTTTCGCTGCCGGCCAAATCGACAAATTGGGCGAACATCGGCTCGGCCTGCAGAAACGTTTGAAATTCGGCCTGCTGCGCGACCTGAGCCGAGACAGGAATCCAGCCGCCGGCGACACAGGTCTTGGCCGCTTCCGCTTCATGCCCGAGCCCGCTCCAGAATTTCATAAACGCCCACGCGCCGGCGGCGTTGTTGGCGCCGCGCGGTACGACAAAATTGTTGCCGTTCACCCAACCAGCTCGCTGCAGTCCGCCGCGGGGCGGCGGCAAGGGGCAAACGCCAAACTCCGTGAGCGGTTCTCCGCGCTCTTGCTGCGCTTTCTGAAAGGCGCGGATGTCGCGCACGCGCCATTGGCCATCCATCACCACCGCGTAGCGACCGGCCAACAGCGGAAACGCTTTGCCTGGGAGCGATTGATCCCCCTGGCGAAACGCCGCGATCTCGGCCGGCCCATAACGTTGGCGATAACCGACCATCCACTCTAGCGCGGCGATCAGCTGCGGATCGTCGGCGGTGACCTGATGCGTCGCTTCGTTATAAAACTGCCCGCCAAAGACGTAGCCCCACGCCCATAGGCGGCGCGAGTCAGGCAGGTACCCGTGCCGCTCATAGCTGGCCGCGCCGGGGGGCGCAATGGTCGCTTCGATTTGATCCAGCTCGGCCAAGGTCTGCGGGGGCTTCAGACCATACTGGTCAAGCATCGTCTGGTGATAGTACAACGCGCGCACATCCAGTCCGTTGGGCAATGCGTACAAGCGGCCGTCGTAGGTCGCCAAGCGTCGTGCAGCAGGAAAGAGCCACGCGGCGGCTTGTTCTACTTCGTCCGCCGGAGCGAAAGCGTCGAGCGGCTGAATCGCGCCGCGTGCGCCCCAGTCGGCGATCACCGGATCGTCGATGTTCAGCAGATCCGGAGGATCGCCGCCGGCCACCGCTAAGAAAAATTTTAAGTCCAGATTGTTGCCGGGCATCGCCACCGCGCGCACGAAGTGTTGGTCTTGCGACGCGTTAAAGCGGCGGACGATCTCCTCGACCGTTGTGCGATCTGCGCCTCCCCAGAAATGCCAAAACAGCACCTCGTTACGATGGGGCGGAGTCGGCGGCTGCCGATTGTCGCCGCGCGACGCCGCATAGGCGACGACGGCTAACAGCAACAAGATCGCGGCGATTTGAAAGGTGCTGCGGTTCATGTTTATCCTCCGTAATAAACCCAGCGGCGCGACGTCCGAAACAGCAAGAGCGTCGCTACCAGCAAGAGGACAAACAACAACCACGCGACCGCCGATGCGTAACCCATATCCAAATGTTGAAACGCGCTTAAGAACAGCTGCAAGCTGATCATCATCGTTGATCCGGCCGGCGAGCCGCGCCCTTCGCTGACAATGTAGATCTGCGTGAAGGCCTGCACCGATTGAATCAGTCCCATCACCAGGTTGAAAAAGATGATCGGCGTCAGCATCGGCAGCGTGATATGCAAGAACCGCCGCATGGCGCCAGCGCCGTCTAACTGAGCCGCTTCGTACAGCGACTTCGGCACGTCACCCAGCGCCGCCAGATAGATCACCATAAAATTGCCGACTCCCCACAGGCTCATCAGCACCAGCGCGTCTTTCGATCCCGGCGCAAACGTACCGGTGCGCCAGAAGGTCGAAAACATGTCGCCTGACGATTGCAGCCAACCAGGCGTTCCCAGCCCGATGCTCGCCAGCCCATAGTTGACGATTCCCTCTTTGGGATCGAGCAGCCACATCCACAAAATACTGGCGGCCACCACCGGAATGACCGACGGCAGGAAGAAGAGCGTCCGAAAAATCGCTTGCCCCCTCACCGGCAGCGACAGCAGCACCGCCAGGGTGATGCCGAGCAGAATCGAGAGCGGGACGCCGACAGCGGCGTAATAGGCGGTATTGGCCAGCGCCTGGCCAAACCCGGTTCCGGTGGCGATTTCGTCCGCTAGGCGAGTGTAATTTTCGCCCCCGATCCACTGCGGCGGATTGATCAGATCGTACCGACAAAAGCTCCAGTACAAAGACGCGGCGAACGGAAACAGGTATAACAGCACCAATCCGCCCAGCCAGGGGCTAGCGAAGGCGTAACCTGCGATCCGATTTCGCGTCGAACTCACGCCGCCTCACCGTTGGCTAACAAAGGAAGTGTGCCGAACAAAAGCAGTAGTCGAACCGAGATTTCGGTTGCGGGCCCCTACTGGCAAACGATTGTACCGCCGCTGGCGGTCAGCTGGGACACGTTAGGCGGTCGATAACACGAATCCACCCTATCAATCCTGATCCAACCGCGCCAGCGATGACATTAACTCCTCTTTCGACGCCTAACTGCCAGCGAACGTTACGCATTGCGCGAGACGAAGCCGGAGTTCCGCATGTTTTCGCCGATTCGCGTCACGATGCGCTCTATGGTCTCGGCTATATGCACGCGACCGACCGCATCACGCAAATCATGTTCGCTCGGGCAGTTTCGGCCGGTCGCGCGGCGGAATTGATCGCCGACAAGGAAGAACTGCGCGAAACGGATCGTTTTTTTCGACGGATGGGGCTGCATCGCAATCATCCGCGCGAAGTCGGTCTGCTGCGGAATCATATTCGCGAGCAAGTCGCCCACTATTGCGCCGGCGTCAACGACGGCGCCAACGCGGTGGGACAGTCGTGGCCGATGTGGGCGACCGGGTTTGAGTCGGAGCCGTGGGATCCAGTCAGCGTGCTGTTGATCGGCAATTTGCTCAGCTTTGGCGGACTGGCCGTCAGCCAGTTGGAGAACGAGCGGATCGTCGTCGAACTGATCCAGTCGGGCGCCAGCGAAGCGGCGCTGCGCGAGATGTTTGCAGACCGCTTGGATCATGTTGATTTTGATTTGATTCGCCAGGTTGCGTCGATGCCGCGGATGTCGGATGAGGCGCTCGAAGTGCTGGCCGACCTTCCCCGGTTGGCCGGCAGCAACGCGTGGGCCGTCGCGCCTTCGCGAACCGCGTCGGGCGGCGCGATCCTTTGTTCGGATCCCCATCTCGAGATCAATCGCTTGCCGGCAATCTGGTACGAAGCGGTCTTGCGCTGGGACGATGACTACGTGATGGGGGCGACGCTGCCTGGTTGCCCGCTGGTCGCGGTTGGACGCACGTCGAAGCTGTCGTGGGGCGTGACCTACATGAAAGGGGACACGATCGACATCTTTGTCGAAGACTGTCGCCAGGCGCCGACCGGCCAATGGCAATATCGCCGCGGTGAAAAAAAGTGGCATGATTTTCAAATCCGTCAGGAAGAGATCGGCCGCAAAGGGGGCGAAAGCGAAACGCTGATGGTCCTCGAAAATCCGCAAGGGACGCTCGAGGCCGATCCAGCCGCCGATGGCTATCAATTCTCACTCAACTGGACAGGCACTTCGCCCGGCAGCGGCGCCGCGATTGGGGCCTGGCTCGACGTGATCGCTGCGCCCGACGTCGCGTCGGGGATGGAAGTCGCCGAGCAATGTCCGCAGCCGACGTTGTGTTGGGTATTCGCCGATATCGAAGGAAACATCGGCATGCAGGGGAACGGCCGCTTTCCGGTTCGCCGCAGCGGCGCTACCGGACTGGCGCCGTTGGCCGCCTGGGACGAGGTGAACCACTGGGATGGCTTTTTGCCGCCTGAATATCTGCCGAGCATCTACAATCCTGAATGCGGATTTGTCGCGACCGCCAACGAAGAACAGCCGGTCGTCGACGGAGTGCGCGTCACGAGTCAGACGCTGCCTGACTATCGCAAACGCCGGATCGTCGAACAGCTGAATTACGCCGACGAAGTAACCGTCGAAGAAATGCAGGCCTTGCAGTACGACTATATCAGTCTTCAGGCGCGCGACTTGTTGCCCTATTTGCTGCCGCATGTCGCCGATAAAAATGTGGTGCACCGGCTGGAAAACTGGAATCTTGACTACACGCCGGATAGTCACGAAGCGGTCCTGTTTCAGCGGCTCTATCGCAATACGCTGCTGGAAATCTTCGGTCATGCCGAGGGACTCGGGCGCCGGCGCGTGTTGTACGTCGCGACGCGGGTCGGCTTTTCGAGCATGGTGATCGCCGCCGTCGATCGAATCTTGAAAAAGGAGGATTCGCTTTGGTGGAAGGGGCGGAACAAGGGAGATCTGATTCGCGCGGCGGCCGAAAAGCTTTCGCTCGAAGCGGACAAGCCTTGGTCCGACGTCAATAATTTTTACTTTACCGATCGCTTCTTCGGCGGCATCAGCGGCGGGCGTTTGCTTGGATTTGAGAGTCGCCCTTACCCGATGCCGGGCAACTTCGCGACGATCTTCCAAGGGCACGTCCTGCAGACCGCCAAACGCTCGTCGACCTTCGCTCCCAGTTATCACTTTGTCGCCGACATGGCGACCAGCGAAGCGTGGAGCAACTTGCCCGGCGGACCGAGCGAAAGCCGCTTCTCGGCCTACTACAAAAGCGACGTCCCGCGCTGGTTTGATGGGCATTACAAACGACTGAGTTGGGAAGAGAATGTCTAATTGAGCATGATGCCCGAGCGGACCGGACCGCCGCGTTTTTTTTCTGAACGGCCAAGTGGACTGGACCGTCGCATTTTTTGGGTAGCTCGAAGCGCAAGCGAGAGAAATGCGGCCTCTATCACGAATGCCGCACGCCATCGAGCCGCTGGCGCTTCGTGCTTGCTTGGAGATTCGAACTTCGTGACTGGTTTCACAATGTGGACTGGACGGCGACGTTTTTTTTCTGAGCGACCGAGTGGACTGGATCATGACGTTTTTTCATTGTCTAGCGCGCAACTTCAAAAAGGGATGGGCGACGGAAATACGGCCTCTATTCCGAGTAAACAGCCCTTTATGGTCCCTGGCTCTTCACTCGATATTCGGGATGCGGTGTTTGTGAATCGTTTCACAATGTGGACTGGACCGCGCGTTTTTTTTCGGCGCAATGCCCGGTGGCAAATCGGATTGGACTGGACCGGACCGCTTCGTGATTTTCGCGATGCAAATTCTCCAAAATCCGCGGAGCCAGGCGAGCGGGGCGGGAACTCTAACTTCCTGCTCGCCGCACGGCAATCGACCATGATTCCGTGCGCTTTGTAAAGAGGCAATTTTGGGGCAAGTAGGGCGAGATACGCCAAGAATGAACTTTGTTGACTGCGCTTCGCCGCTAGTCGTTGCGAGAGAGAATTGCTGCAAGTGAGAGGGCAAGCGCTGCGCAGTATTTTGATCCCGTCAGCCGTTGTTGGCGTGTCGTATCCCCCAGGATCAGGCTACGATTTGACGACGAATGTGAGCTATTTGCCTTCCGCCGCTTCCAGCTTGGCCAGTTCTTCCGCGGTTGCGTCGACCGTTTCGCGGATTTGCTTTTCTTTGTGCTCGGACGTGATGAAGAATCGTAAGCGGGTCGCTTTTTCCTCAACGGCCGGATAAAGGATCGGCGCCACGTTGATGCCGCGGGCATGCAGATTGCGCGACAATTTGAGGGCCCGCATTGAGTTGCCGGTGATTACCGGTACGACCGGCGTGTTGCGGCCGAGGCCGGTGTTCAGCCCCTTTTCTTTCGCCAGTTTCAGGAAGAGAGCCGAGTTTGCGGCGCACTGGGCGACGATCTCGGGATGCGCTTCTAATCGCTCGAGCGACGCGAGCGCGGCGGCCGCATTGGCCGGCGGAATGCCGACGCTGAAGACGAAGCCTGGCGCGGTGTACTTCAGGTACTGCACCAACTGCTTGCGTCCGGCGATGTAGCCGCCGCAGCTGCCAAACGTTTTGCTGAGGGTCGCCATCAGCATGTCGACGCGATTGGGATCGACATCAAAATGTTCGCAGATGCCGCGTCCCGTTTTGCCCATCGTGCCGATCGAGTGGGCCTCGTCGACAAAGAGCATCGCTTTGTATTTTTCTTTCAGCTCGATGAACTTCGGCAGATCGGGGTAATCGCCGTCCATGCTATAGACCCCTTCGACCACGATCAGCACGCGGCGAAAGTTGCCGCGCGATTCGGCCAGCATCCGTTCGGCCGCTTCGTGGTCGTTGTGGCGGAACGAACGTCGCTGGGCGCCTGACAGGATGCACCCTTGGATCAAGCTGTTGTGCGACAGTTCGTCATGCAGGATCAGATCGCCGGGGTTCATCAGATGGCCGATCGTCGTCTCGTTGGTCGAGTGCCCCCCGACGAACACGACCGAATCTTCGACCCCCAGGAACTTGGCGATGCCGCTTTCCAACTCACCATGGATCGTTTTCTCACCGCTCACGACGCGACTGGCCGAAACGCTGGTGCCAAACTGATCGATCGCCGCTTTGGCCGCCGCGTCGACAGCGGGAGCGCCGCTGCTGCCGATGTAGTTGTAGCTAGAGAAGTTGATCATCTCACGACCGTTGATCATGGTCGTGTCTTTGGTCACGCTCTCGTGGACGTCGAAGTAAGGATTCTCGACTCCATTGCGGGCAAAGGTTTCCAGTCGCGCTTCCAACTCGCGAATCTCGGGGAACTCACGCACGTCAAAGTCACCGGGGCCGATCTCGTCGATCGAACGTTTTTGTTGGGCTTTGACTTGCGGCGCGGCGGCCTCGGTTGACCCGTCAGCGGACGCAGCGTCTCCTTCAACGCCGAGGATGGTTTGCACGGCGGTTGCGAGACTGTGGACCGTCGTCTCGGCCGAAAAACTATCGAGCGGAATCTCGATGTCCAGCTCGGTCTCCAAGCCGTTCTTCAGCTCGATCCCCATCAGCGAGTCGAGACCCATGTCGGCCAGCGGTTTGCTGCGATCCAACTGCGCGGCGGCGACGCCGAGCGTTTTGCCCACCGCTTCGGCGACAAAGTCACCGACCAGGCGAGCGCGTTTGTCCTCGTTGGCGGCGGCGAGTTGCCCTTTGAGTCCGCCTGCGACGGCGCCGGCCGCGGCGACCGCTTCGCGGCGATGCAGCGTCGCCAACTGATCGAGCAACCGTGGATGCTTGTTGCGCGAGAACTGTTTGAGGAACTTGCTCCAGTCGATCGGAAAAACGCCGACATTACTGCTCAAGCGATCGCTGACGATTTGCTCCAGCGCAAACAGACCTTCCGGCGGCGAGATGACGCCGACGCCCAGCTTGGCCCACTTCGTGTGGTCTTGATCGGCCGCCATGCCGCCGCCAGACCAAGGGCCCCAGTTGATGCTGAGTCCGGCCAGGCCCAAACCGCGGCGATACTTGGCCAGCCCATCCAAAAACGCGTTCGCCGCCGCATAGTTTGACTGGCCAGGCGAACCGATCACCGCCGCGAGCGACGAGAAGGTCAGGAACATCTCTAGCGGCAAGTCGGCCGTTGCGAGATGCAGGTTCCACGCGCCGTCGACCTTGGCCGACAGAACGGTCTCGAACCGCTCCCAGGATTGCTGCGCGAGCGTCGCGTCATCCAAGACGCCTGCGGCGTGAATCACGCCGACCAGCGGGTTTTGCTTATTCAGTTGGGCGATCGTTTGCGTAACGCTGTGACGAGCCGCGACGTCGAGCGCGACGCAGTCGATGGTTACGCCTTCGGCTCGCCAGGCGGCGATTCGGGCGGACGCCGCTTCGTTGGGCTGGCCGCTACGACTGGCTAGCGCCAACTGCCGGGCGCCGCGACTGACCAGCCAACCGGCGACTTCCAGTCCCAGCGCGCCGAGGCCGCCGGTGATCAGGTAGGTTCCGCTTTCGCGGATCAGCGACGTTTCGCCGAGCGGGCGAGCCATGTCGATCACGACCTTGCCGCGATGCTTGGCTTGCTGCATGTGCCGGAACGCTTCAACCGATTTCTCCACCGGGAAGACGTCCATCGGCAGGGGACGGAGCGCACCGGATTCGAACTGCGGCGCCAGCTCTTTCAGCATCTTCGCGATCAAGCCGGGCGCATTGCGTTCTTCCTGGCCGAGATCGAACGGGAAGTATTTTGCGCTCGGGCGAACTGCGGCGAACTCTTCCGGCGTCCAGATGCCGATCTTGCCGATTTCGACGAAGCGACCTTTCGGCGCCAAGACGTCGACGCTTTTCTGGATGAAATCTTGGTTCAAGCTGTTCAGCACCACATCCACGCCGCTCCCTTTGGTATCGGCGGAGAGCTTGTCGGCGAAGCTGGTCGTGCGCGAATCGTAGATATGCTCGACGCCGAGCGAACGGAGGAAATCCCACTTGCCGCGACTCGCGGTCGCGAAGATTTCGGCCCCGGCTGCTTGAGCGATGGCGACGGCCGCTTGTCCGACGCCGCCGGCAGCCGCATGAATCAACACGCGGTCTCCCTTTTTCAACTTGGCGAGCTTTACTAGGCCGAAGTAGGCGGTTAGATAAGCTAGCGGCAGCGTGGCGGCTTCCTCGTCGGACATGCCGTTGGGACGCGGCGCGACGTAGTTTTGATCGATCGTCAGATGGCTCGCCATGCTCGCGGTCGCCAGGGCGATGACGGTGTCGCCAGGCTTATGCGACTTGACCTTGGCGCCGACGCGGGTCACGACGCCTGAGCATTCAAAGCCGAACGTGACGTCCGCTTCGCTGAGGATGCCGATCTCTTTTTCGTACTCTTGCAGCATGCCGAGGGCACGCAGCACGTCACGGAAGTTGAGCCCGGCGGCGCTGACGGCGATTTCGACTTCGGTTTCAGCGGGGTCGGTGAGCGTGACTTCGCGAAGCGTCAGCTGATCGATCAGGCCAAACTTTTGCAGACCCAAGCGATAGGGCGAATAGGGAATCGCGAGTTGTCCGCGCTGCGCGTCGGCGGCCGAAACAAGCCGTGACGAGTAGCGTTTGTCGCCGCGCAGGACGATCTCGACCTCTTTATCGGGAACCCAGAGTTCGCCAAACAGCTTGGCTCCGTTCTCGCCGCCGTGGGGATCCAGATCGACGCGCGTGCAGGCAAGCTTGGGCGCTTCGGCCGCGATGACGCGGGCCATGCCCCACAGCGATGCGGCCAACGGTTGCGCTACGCCGTTGTCAGCGGCGACTTGCTGTGCGCCGCTAGTGACGATCGTCAGCTGCGGCGTTTGCTCGTCAAGCTTCAGCAGCGATTGGGTCAGATGAAGCGCCGCTTGCATCGTTGAGAGGTCGGCGGCGACCAGCGATTTCGAGTCGGCGGCGGCAAGTGAGTCGGCCAGAATGACCACTCCGCGGAGGGGCGCATCGGCCGATAGATTCAGTTTCGCCAGCAACTCTTCAAACTGAGCGGCGTCGCCGGGGTGCACGACGGCGGCGTCGGCCGTGACTTTCAGCTTTTTGCCAGGCGAGCAGATCACGCACCGTTGTTTGCGATCGGTTAGTTCTTTCCGTAGTGATGCGGCGAGCTCGCTGTTTGCATCTTCGGTCCAGACCAGCCAAACCGGCTGTTGCGTCTCGTCGACCGAGAGCGGCGAACCAATCCGCGGCGTTTCGCGCCAGATTACTTCGTACAGCCAGTTGTCGACATGGTGATGCAGACGTTGTTGCAAGTCTTTCCGCGAGACGCGCATCAAACGGAGGCCGCGGATCTCGGCGAGTTGTTCTCCCTCTTCGCTGGCCAAAATGACATCGGCGACCACTTGCGGCGAGCGCCCGCTCTTGCGCTCGGTGATCTGGCTGTGGCAGATCACATGGGCCGGCGAGTGGGCCGCGAACGTACGAACCGCTTCGGCGCCGATCGGTACGAATGTCGCGTCGGCGTCGACTTGATCGGCGACCAGTGCGCCCACCGTCTGCAAGCAGGCGTCGAGCAGCGCCGGATGCAACACATAGTGCGACGCTTCGCTCTTTTGCTGCGCGGCGAGCGCCACTTCGGCCAGCGCATCATCGCCGCCGGTCCCCAGCTTTTTGACGCCGCGGAAGGCGCGGCCGTAATCGAGACCGCTGGCGCGGCAGGCGGCGTAGAACGGCTCGACGTCGACTTCCCCTTCCATCTTGTAGTAAACGTCTTGCAGCTTCAGTTCAATCGGCGCGGCGTCGGTCAGGGCGAGCTTGCCTGACGCGTGCAGCTTCCAAACGGCGTTCGTTTCGCCGGAGGTTTCGCAGCTGAGAATGCGGAAGTCGCAGACGGCGTCGCCGGGCGAGATGAGCGTTTGCACGCTACGAAGCGACTCGTCGAGGACGAGCGGTTGATGGATGTTTAGCCCTTCGATCGCGACGTTGGCGGCGGCGAAATGTTCGCGGCCGGCGGCCAGCGCGATTTCGATGTAGCCGGTCGCGGGGAAGACCGGTTGTCCAAATAGTTGATGATCACGCAAGTAGGCGGGGCGCGACGCCGAAAGGGTCGACTCGTACAGCTTTTCGTCTAGCGCAGTCGGGTGCAGCACGCCCAGCAGCGGGTGTCCGCCGACGATCGGCGTGGCCGCGGTGCTTTGATAGGCTCCGCCGTCGGTCGCGGCCGACATGTTGTCCGGCGCCCAAAACCGGGTTCGCTGAAACGGATAGGTCGGCAGTTCTCGCTTGGTTCGCGCATAGCCGGCTTCAAAGCCTTGCCAGTTGATTTTGCCGCCCAACTCAAACAGTTGGGCGAGCGAACCAAGCAGGGTTTGCCACTCGTCGCGTTTGGCGCGCAGCGACGGGAGCCAGTTGAGATCTTTGTTGTCGAGCGTCGCGCGGCCTAGTCCGGTCAGGATCGGGTTGGGACCGATCTCGACAAAGACCTTGGCGCCCTTCTTGCCGAGCAGCGCCATGCCGTCGCCAAAGCGAACCGCTTCGCGCAGATGACGTCGCCAATACTGGGGCGTCATGATCTCATCACCGGCCCATGCGCCGGTCAGGTTGGCGGCCAGCGGAATCGCCGCCGGATGAAGGTCGATTTGACCAACCGTCTTTTCAAACTCGTCGAGAATCGGATCCATCAGCGGCGAATGAAACGCATGCGAGACCGTCAAGCGAGTCGCGCGAACTCCTTGCTTTTCGCAGGCGGCGATCACAGTTTCGAGAGCTGCTAATTCTCCGGAAATGACCGTTTGTTGCGGGCTGTTGTAAGCGGCGACCGAGAGCTTGTCGGCTCCAGCGGCGACCAGCGGATCGACGATCGCTGGACCTGCGGCGATCGCGACCATGCCGCCGCCGGCCGGTAGCGAGTTCATCAGCTTGCCGCGCAGCGCGATCAGCTTTAGCCCATCTTCAAGTGAAAAAACGCGAGCGGCACACGCGGCGACATATTCGCCGACGCTATGGCCGATCACCATGTCAGGCTCAACGCCCCACGACTTCCACAGCTCGAACAACGCATACTCGACCGCGAACAGCGCCGGTTGCGTGTAGGCGGTTTGGTTGACCGAATCGGCGTCGGCGCCAAACAAGATTTCTAAGAGCGGCACGTCATACGGGGCCAGAATCGCTGCGCAGCGGTCGAGCGTCGCGCGATAGATTGGCTGCGTCTCGTACAGCGTGCGGCTCATGCCGAAGTACTGCGAGCCTTGGCCGGTAAACAGGAAGGCGGTCTTCAGCTTGCGGCGTTTGGCGCCGTTCTCTTGGGTCGGCGCCGTTTGCGCGAGCTTGTGCAGTTGCTTAAGCGCCGCTTCGCGTGAATCGACGACCAGTCCGCGACGAACTTCCAGCTTCGAGCGGCCCACATTGACCGAGTACGCGAAGTCGGCGATATCAAGATCAGTCTGCTCGACCAAAAGATCTGCGTATTGCGTGGCCACTTCGGCCAGTCCGATCGCGCTGGCGGCCGACAGGGTCACCACATGCTGCGGACGCTGGAGATCGGTGAATGACTCTTTGCTAGACTGGCCAGCGTAGTCGCCGACGATCACATGGCAATTGGTTCCGCCGAAGCCAAAGGCGCTGACGCCTGCGATGCGACTTCCGGCGGGAGAATTCCAAGCGGTGGGGGAAAGCGGGATTTCGATCGGCGCGTCGGTGAGATCGATGTAGGGATTGAGCTCATGGAAGTGCAAGTGCGGCGGAATCTGCTGATGCGTCAGCGCCAAGATGCACTTCACCAATCCAGCGACGCCGGCGGCCGACTCAAGGTGGCCGATGTTGGTTTTGACCGAAGCGATCCGCAGCGGCTTGCTCGCGGGGCGATCAACGGCCAACACGCTCTTGAGCGAACGGACTTCGATCGGGTCGCCCAACGACGTACCGGTGCCGTGCGCTTCGATGTATTCCACATCATGCGGATCGAGCTGCGCATCGGCCAGCGCGGCGCGCAGCACGTCTTGTTGCGAGGGGCCGTTGGGCGCGGTGAGCCCGTTGGTCAGACCATCTTGATTGACGGCCGATCCGCGGACGACCGCTAAGACGCGATCACCGTCGCGCTCGGCGTCTTCGAGTCGTTTCAAGACGACCATGCCGCAACCTTCGCCGCGGACGTAGCCATCCGCTTTGGCGTCAAACGTTTTGCAACGTCCGTCAGGCGCCATCATCCGGGCCTGCGAAAAGGTGATTGTTCCCTCGGGCGTCAGCATCATGTTGACGCCGCCGGCCAACGCGAGATTTGACTCGCCGCTACGCAGGCTTTGACAGGCCAAGTGGACGGCGACCAGCGACGAACTGCAAGCGGTGTCAATCGCGACGCTCGGTCCGCGCAGATTGAACAAATAGCTAATCCGATTGGCGGCGATCGAGAGACTGGTGCCGGTCGCGCTGTAGGCGGTCAGCGACTCGAGCCCGCGAAACATGAGCCGCTGATAGTCGCTGTTGCTAATACCGATAAAGACGCCGGTCGCCGAATCGGCGAGCGAGTCTACCGGAATGCCGGCTTGCTCGAGCGATTCCCAAGCGACCTCTAACAGCAGGCGCTGCTGCGGATCCATTTTCTCGGCTTCGCGGCCCGAGATCCCGAAGAAGGCGGGATCGAAGTCGGCGACCTCGTCGAGAAAGCCGCCCCAACGCGTGCTGGTTTTACCCGGCGTAGCTGGCTCCGAGCTGTACAGCGCGTCAACATCCCAGCGATCGCGGGGCGTTTCGCGAATTGCGTCGACGCCGCCGGCAAGGAGTTCCCAATAGGCGGCGATATCAGCCGCGCCGGGAAATCGGCAACCGACGCCGACCACGGCGATCGGCGAGTGAGATGGATGCATCGCGGTAATCTATCTACGACGTGGCTTGTGAATGACGGCCGTGAAGACGCGTCCTGGGTGGAATCGGCAAAGCAAGCGGCGCAAGCCTTGTGGTCATTGTAGCGATAAAGCGCTAATTGACCTGCGCCGCTTCCATTGTTGGCCTAGCAAGCTGCTAGATTTGCGTTTAACGCTGGTCGGCCAGATATTCCGAGAATTCTTCGATCGTCGGATAATCGTAGACGACGGTTGGATCGATGCGGCGTCCGAGCCATTGTTCTAAATCCCCCGTCATTCCGATCGCCGATGCGGAATCGAGCGCGAACGTCTCAAATGGCGCCGTCACATCGATCGACTGTGGCGCCGTATCCAGCTCGCGGGCAAGATAGGCGACCATCCACTCTTGGATCTCTTCCGCCGTGGCAGTTGCGCCAGTGGCCGATTTGTCGCTTGTCATGTAGGTCCTCTCACGTCGTTACGTAATCGATTTATCCTACACGTTGCGCTCGAAAGCGACCACCAACCCACGCTTGGGCGGCAATGTCGGCGGGAAGCGAACCACAGACCGAAATCGCGCCGACAAAGCCCTCGGCCGGGCAAAATTCGGTGACTGATGCGGCCAATTCGTCCGGGAAATGGCCGAAATGGTTCATGATCCGACGTGACGGCGGCGCAGTCAGGTCGATCTCGAGCTTTTCCAACGGGCGGCGAATTCCGACCCCAAACGTTTTCAAATAAGCTTCTTTATGCGTCCAGTAACGGAGAAACTGGCGATCCTTCTCGGCGGCCGGCAGACGCAGCACGTCGGGACGTTCGCCGGGGGCCAAGCAACGATCGACCATCCGCGATAGGCCGCGAATCGGGCGGATCTGCTCGATGTCGACCCCGACTTCGCCGATTGTCGAGATCGCCAAGACGGCCAGGTCGCCCGAATGGGTGATGTTGAACCAGAGCGAATCTTGATGTTCGAGTTGCGGCTTTCCGAACTTTCCGTTCACCAGCGACAATTGCTTGGGGGCCATCTCCAGATAGCCGGCCACAATTTGGCGAACGGCGCCGCGGCAAACGATGTAGCGTTGGGTCTGAGCGTCCAACAGGAAGCTTTCCGCTTTCTCGCGCTCGCTAGCTGAAAGCACTTCGCGCAGCTGCGCCACTTGCGACTTGCTCGTGTGAAGCGGAATGCTCCATAGATGCAGCGCGTCGGCTGAAATGCCGGTCAATGGTGCGAGGCGCGAGCCCCGGGCTTCCGGAAGACGTATCATTTTCGCTAGGGGGTTAAGTGTCGTGATCGCACAAGTCCGACCAGCGGCAAGGAGTGGGGCGGCCGCCATGTGGAGGATTGCGCTCTTCTAGAAAAATCGGTCAAAGACGATCTCGACGGGAGGGTTATCGGCTTGCTGTGATCTGCCGCATCATTCGGAATACTCTGTATAATTCAAACGTTCCCACATAATACGCGGCGGTGCTGGTATTGTTGGTGGTTTGCGGGGTTTTTGTGGAGTTTTCGGGCAGATGGCGCGAGTTGTACTAGCTATGTCAGGGGGCGTCGATAGCAGCGTCGCCGCGCACCTCCTCCTAGAAGAGGGGCATGAGGTCATCGGCGTTTTTATGCGCCACGGCGAACAATCACCCGTTGCTAGCTGCCAAATTGATGGCCAATCGGCGCTGCCGATCCTGAATGATCGCCCCGATCACAAGCAAGGTTGCTGCAGCGCCAGCGACGCCGCTGATGCTCGTCGAGTCGCCGATAATCTCCAAATTCCCTTCTACGCGCTCAATCTCCAGCGAGAATTTGGGCAAATTATCGACTACTTCGTCGACGAGTATGTCGCGGGACGAACCCCCAATCCGTGTGTGATGTGCAACAACTGGATTAAGTTCGGCAAGCTGTTTGACTATGCGGATAGCGTCGGAGCCGAGTATGTCGCAACGGGACATTACGCCCGCTTGATCACCGATCAGACGGACGCTCTCCCTCGGTTGGTGCGCGGCGTTGATTCGGGCAAAGATCAAACTTATGTGCTGTTTGGAATCGGACGCGAATATTTGCGACGAATGTTGTTGCCGGTCGGACAGTTTGAAAAATCACGCATTCGTGAGCTCGCTGGTCAGATCGGGATGCGCGTAGCGGACAAGAAAGATAGCCAAGAGATCTGCTTTGTCACGTCGGGGAAACATGACGAGTTCATCAAGTCGCGCCGCGCCGATCTGCAAACCGCCGGCGAGATTGTCACCACCGCCGGCGAAGTGGTCGGCACGCATGACGGCATCGAGAAGTACACCATCGGCCAGCGCAAGGGATTGGGCGTCGCGCTGGGCGAACCACGATTTGTCGTGCGAATTGACGCCGAGACAAACCAAGTGGTGATCGGCGAGAAAGAGGAGCTTGGCCGTACCGAATTGACCGCGCGCGATTGCAACTGGTTGGTCGATCTGCCGGCGGGCCCGCTCCGTTGCCGCGCCCAGATTCGCTACAACAGCGATGACGCGCCGGCGACTGTAGAGCATTTGCCCGACGGTCGGATCGCCGTGACCTTTGATGAGCCGCGCCGCGGCGTCGCGCCCGGTCAGGCGGTCGTTTGCTACGACGGCGATCAGGTGCTCGGGGGCGGCTGGATCGAATAACGCCGTCCACGCGTTCAACGCATGACAATTCGGCTGGCGCATGTCGCGTGATGCGTATGCTACGGCGCTACGACTCTGCGGGCGGCTGCTCGCTTGCTTCGTCGGCCGCCGGCGCCGCCGAATAATCGTCGACTTCGGTCAACGTAAATTCGGTCGAGAAGTGCGGGCCGGCGGTGAGATAGATTTCGCCGTGCGGCTCTGGTTGTTGGGCGATGACGCCGCAGTGTCGCACAAGCTCCAGCACTGCTAAGAAGAGGCCGATGATGACGATCTTGTGAACCTGGCCTTCGAACATCGAAGTGAACGAGACGTTATCTTCGGTGACAATCCGCTGATGGATGCGTTCCATATAGACGCGGATCGGAGTGTCGTCATAGACGATGCTGGTCGGCTGTACAATTTTGTTGTCGCGCACGATGCGCGACAGCGCGCTGACCAGGTCCCACAACTCGACCTCATGGATCGGCTGTTGAGCTGGGTCAATTCGCCGCGGCGGCAGATCGTCGGAAAGGCGCGCAAAACGGCGGTTCCAGGCGCGACCTTGATCATCCAGCAGGCCGGCGGCGTCTTTAAATCGTTTGTATTCCAGCAGGCGTTCGACCAGTTGTTCGCGCGGATCTTCAATCAGTTCTTCGTCCGCGTCGACCCCAGGCAACAGCAGCTTCGATTTGATCTCGACCAGCGTGCTGGCCATCTCCAAAAAGTCGGCGGCCGCGTCGACGTCTAGATGCTGCAAGATGTCGAGATAGATGACATATTGCTCGGTGACCATCGCGATTGGGATGTCGCGGATATCGATCTCATGTTTGCGCACCAGATACAGCAGCAGGTCGAGCGGCCCGCGGTAGACGTCGATATCGACCTTGAATTTCATCTTGAATTTCTTCCTGCGGTGTCTGGTGGGAGCGCGAAATAGACGCGGAATCTTCATCAAAAACTAAAGCAGAAACCCTAGGGAGTCATCAGGGCTCTCTCTATATTCGGGTTTGCCCAACCTTTGCGGTAGCAGGACAGGGGCTGGCGGGGCTGAATTTTCGCGGGCTGGAACTTTGCGAACATTCGCCGACGGCATGCGCCCAGGCTCTCTTTTCGCCTATTTCGTCCCGCAAGGGGAGATCGATTTGGCCTCGTTTTGTCACTTAGGCGCGGTTGAGCTATGCCCATCGAAATTCGACATCGCGAAACTGGCGAGCCGCTGCATCGGTTGGCGGCGGATACGCTCCGCGGCGCGAACCTTTCTAGCAAGGCGCTGGCTTACGCTGATCTCGCCGGCGCTGATTTGCGTGGGGCGATCCTCGATATCGCCGATTTGCGTCATGCCGACCTGCGCGGCGCGCGACTGGACGAAGCCAGTTTGCAGAACGCCAGCCTGGCCGATGCGATTCTGGATGGCTGCGCCGGACAAGGCGCCGATTTTTCGAACGCACAGGCGCAACGCGCCTCGTTTGTCGAAGCGACGCTATCCGGCAGTTCGTTCCGTTACGCTGATCTGACGGCGGCCAAGCTGAACGCGGCGCTGATGTCCGACAGCGATCTTAGTATGGCGACGCTGCGCGGCGACTTCTCCTCCGCCAAGCTGAACCGCTGCGACCTGCGCTCTTCGGATCTAACCGGCGCTGGATTACGGCGGACCAGTTTGCGTAATGCACAATTGGAGGGAGCGATTCTGATGGGCGCTGATCTTACTAGTGCGAACCTTGACGGCGCTAAACTCGTGGGCGCGAAGCTTACTGGCGCGGTCATTAAAGGAACGTTACTGGAAGGAGCATCGCCGAAACTGCAGAGTCGACCCACCAAAGCGAAGGGCCCCTGGTGGAAAGTTTGGAAGTAAAGCATCCACCCGATCGCGTGCTATTAGTTTGTATCTTATGTAATACGCATCCATAAAGTTGCAATTTTTCTCTTGGGGTGTAGCTTCCAGTTTTCTAGAATCATAGGTAACTGGTCCGTTCTTTTACCCGCATGCAATTGCTTGAGAACGGCTCGCCGGCGCAACTTTGGCGCAGCCGCTTCGATATCGACCAGGGATAGAGACGCCAAGGAATGGGCGATCCAGACCATGGCGCATATAGAGATGAGCGCAATAGAGAAGTAGGCGCAGATTAGCAGGCACGATCGCGTAACGTTTTCCGCTGACCGACTGCTGGCGTGTTCATTCGCCGGTGAAGCGTCGCTGCGGGAAATCAATATCGTATTTTCAAAGCGATACTTGATTTCTCGGGCGGGGTTTGGTCTTAGGATAGCGCGGTTGTCGAATCTCTTATCTCTCATAAAAGCGGGCAACGAGCTAATTATGATTCAAATTAAACATCGGGAATCCGGCGACATTCTCCTGGAGATGGACGCCGAATGCCTTCAGGGGCAAAAACTGATTGGCAAAAACCTGAAAGGGGCGGATCTCTCGAATCGCGTGCTTCGTGATTGCGTCTTTGACAGTGATAATCTCAACGGTTGCAACTTCGCCGGCTCGGATCTCGAAGGAGCTTCGTTTATCGGCGCGTCGGCGCAAGACGCTGACTTTACCGGCGCCAATTTGCAGAAATCGCGATTCACGGACGCATTACTCTATCGATCCTTGTTTACCGGCGCCAATATGACCGGCGCCAACATGCGCTACGCCAAGATGGAAAATTGCAATCTCGCGTCGGCCCGACTTGTCGAAGCCGATTTGAGCATGTGCGATTTGCGGTGCGACCTGTCAGCGGCCAATCTGACCCGCGCGGATGTTCGCGGCGCAATCCTTAATGGTGCGAACCTCAGCGGCGCCAAGATTGATGACGCTGATTTCACCGACGCCGATATGCATGACGCCAATATGGAAGGGACGCTGATCGAACGCGCCAAAAACGCGTGTGCGAAGCACAAAAAATTCCAACCAATCGCGCGGGCGAAACGA
Source organism: Blastopirellula marina DSM 3645 (assembly GCF_000153105.1). Lineage (GTDB taxonomy): Bacteria > Planctomycetota > Planctomycetia > Pirellulales > Pirellulaceae > Blastopirellula > Blastopirellula marina. The sequence continues at coordinate 22,829 of NZ_AANZ01000002.1, read as the reverse complement.
CCTTGGTGGAAAGTCTGGGCGTAGGCTCAGCCACTGAAGACATCGAACGACTCGATTGCCCGTCGTAGGGCGATCGAGTCGACTTGCGAAGATCGCCCAGCCAAACGCGGTTCGTCTTACCGGGATCTCATGCACGTTTTTTGAAGCATCATGCCGAAGTCGGCCCCCAATCGGAGGTTTGTTTCGCCATTTGGCGTTGCAAAGCTGCCGCGATCTGCCTGCTTGGCGGCAAAGCTTCTTACGGCTGCGCCGCTCTGATCGCGGCCAACCAGGAGAAATAACGCAACTTCAAGATTCGGTCTCCGAGCGACGGTCCACGCACTCTGCTCCACTTTCCGCTCTAACTCGCCTTCCCGCCGCCGCAAAGTGGGGGATTTTGGGCTGATTGGGGGCTTTTGCCGGCTGGGCGCCTGCAACAATAGCCGCAGAACGCCGGATTCAGGATTGGCAAGCGTTTGGCGCGCTGATTTCCAGGGCATGATCGTCTACACTGGGAGTTTACTTGGCCGCTGCTTCTGGTCGGGGGGCACGTTGTCGATCGAAATGCTATTTTGGTCCAGCGACAGACCGGCGCCGCTAGCAATTTGAATCGTAGAAATCATGAGTTTGCCGCAAATCGTTATCGTCGGTCGTCCCAATGTGGGCAAATCGAGCCTGTTCAATTGGCTTGCCGGCCGTCGTTTGGCGATCGTTGACAATGTGGCCGGGGTGACCCGCGACCGCATGACCTATCTGATGCAGTGGCGCGAGCGCTATTTTGAGATCGTCGATACCGGCGGGATCGGCGTCAATGATGTCGATGATCTGACTGACGAAATCGAGCAGCAGATCGCAATCGCGATCGATTCCGCCGATCTGATCTTGTTTGTCGTCGATACCCGCGAGGGGATTCTGCCGCTCGATCAAGAGGTGGCCCGCCGTCTGCGCCACGTCAACAAGCCGATCGTGCTGGTCGCCAACAAGACCGACGAGCAGCACATGGACCACGACGCCGACCAGTTTTATCAACTGGGACGCGGCAAGTTGGTGCCGGTCAGCACGCTGCAAAATCGGAACAAAGATGACCTGCTGAACGTCATCGCCGATCGACTGCCGGACGCCGAAGAAGGAGAGCAGACCGGCGAGCCCGAGATGAAAATCGCGGTCGTTGGCCGGCGGAACGTCGGCAAGAGCACCTTCGTCAACACGTTGGCTCGCGCCGAGCGAATGATCGTCAGCGAAGTCGCCGGCACGACGCGCGACAGCGTCGATATTCGCTTTGAACTCGACGGAAAGTCGTTCACCGCGATCGATACGCCTGGCTTGCGCCGCCGCGTTAGCGTCAAGACCGACGTCGACTTTTACAGCACGCATCGCGCCGAACGAAGTATTCGCCGGGCCGACGTCGTGCTGATGTTCTTCGACGCGTCGCAGCAAATCAGCAAAGTTGACAAACAACTGATCGCCTACATCGCCGAGAACTACAAGCCGGTCGTGTTTGTCGTCAACAAGTGGGATCTCTACCACGACAAGATGCCGACCGATCGCTGGGCGACCTATCTGCATGACACTTTCCGGAACATCCCCTACGCGCCGGTCGCGTTTATCACAGGGCAGACCGGCAAAAATGTGAAAGCGCTGCTGAACCACGCCCAGATGTTGTTCAAGCAATCCCTCGAGCGGATCACGACCGGCGAACTCAACCGCATCGTGCGGTTTGCGATCGAGAAGACGCCGCCGCCGCTGTACAAACTGCGCCGTCCCAAAATCTATTTCGCCACGCAGATCGGCGCTCAGCCGCCGACGATCGTCCTCAAATGCAACTCGCCTAAAGCGTTTAGCGACGGCTATCGTCGTTATCTACTGTCGATGATCCGCGATCATGTCAGCTTTAGCGAGGTGCCGATCAAGCTCTATCTGCATCGACGCCAAGAAGCCGACTTCAAAGGAGACGCCCAGTCCGGCGACACCGAAGAGCCGCAAGATTCAGACTCGGGCAATGCCGCAGTTAGCGACTTGCTGAACGAATCCAAAGACGAATAGCCGCAATATGCGGCGTTCTGCAGGGGGGCTCTGCTTACGGAGACGCCGCTGGCGAATAGACCTCGATCGGCGGCGGCAGCATCTGCTCTAGCTGGCTGACGCGCTGTTCGAGCGCCGTGAGCCGGCTTTGGGTTTCAGGACTCGTCCCGGTGCAGGTTTTCCCTCCCAGACTGAGACTCAAACATCCAGTCGTAACCACGGTCAGACCTCCCGTGAGGAACAGCAGCGCGAGGGGGCGAATACGCATCATCTGACCTGCTCGGTGAGTGAGGATCGGTGAGAATTGAGGGCGAGGGATAATCGATGGGATCGGGCGCTTGGTCAAGGTCAAGTTGCGGCGGTTTCGCGCGAGTCCGTTTCGCGCATCAAAAAAGGGGAACCTTGCGGCTCCCCTTTTTCTTAGGAAAACGTTGATTGGTCTTAGCGGCAGGTAGGGCAATTGCCGTTGCAATTTCCATTGCCGCAGCCGGCGCCGCCGCGATGGAATAGTCGGCTGCCGCCACCGCCGCCGTGGTGGTGATGCATCGAGCTGTAGGGATTCGGCTCGCGATGCTGCCAGGGTCCGCGAACGTAGTACACGCCGAACTGGTAGGTGTTGCTGGGCCAGTACGGGGTCGGGCTCAGCTGTGACACATCGCCCACCGGTCCGGGATTGACCGGCGTGAACTGATGGTTGATCGGCGTCACGCGGCTGGACGGAACGCCCCAGCTGTAGTTGGTTTGCAGCGAAGCGGTCGGCGGCACGACCAACGCCATCGGCGTGTGCCAGTTCTCATAATAATAGCCCCCGTGCCACGGATAGGTCTGCGCATTCTCAGCGGCGATCACGGCGGCGCCGTTGTAGGAGACAGGCCAGCCGGCTTGGACGCCGCCGGCGGTCGCGGCCGAAGCCGCAATGCCGACCAATGCGGCGAAAATCAGGTTACGGGTCATCGCTAGGGATCCTTGCGTAGAACTTGCGTGGTCGTCTGGCCGACTTAGAACAACGGATTCGCCGGCGAGAGCCAGTTGTGACCCCCGTACCATTTCACGGTCGTCCGATTCCAGCCGCGGCCGCCGTTGTAAGTTTGGTAGTAACGTCGCGTATGCGGGTACAAAAACTCGTGCGGCGCCAGCGGCGGATACGTGATCGACGTATGACCGACCAGCGGCGGCGTCGGGAACGGCGCGACGTACATCTCGGCGTGGACGCCGGTCTGTTGGTCAGCGACGTAGTACTGCGTAAACGGCTGTTGGGCCGACGCGGTTGATACGGCGGTCAGGCCAGCGGCCAAAACAAATCCGCAGAACAGCGCACGGATGGCGAAAGTTTGCATCGTCGTCTCCTTCGGCATGCGGCATGTCGGGCCGCCGTCGAGCAGTAATTGAGTGTTCGGTTGGGTATCGCGCGTTCGCCCCAAGTTGGCTGTCGCGCAAAGATTCGACTGCTGGAAACGTTATTCGGAACTCCGCAGGCGGCGCGTGAATGTTTCTCACCTGATTGTGCCAAATGCCCCTAGTGTGACGATACTGCCGTCTTTTCCGTAAACTCGCGGGTTGTGCCGTCGTTGCAATCGGCAAAGTTTACTACAATCGGCAGCTTGTCTTGGCTAGCGCCTTCGCCGGCCGGTAGGCAGGTGCGCTGGCCCCCTGCCCCAATTGCTTGGGGGGTTGCGACTCGGCTGCCCGTCGACGAAATTACGCCGCAGACGGAAGTTTGGAAGCTTTCGCGCCGATGTTTGTCGAAACACATTCTCTTCCCAAGCATGTCACGGATCTGACGCTGCCAGCCTGAAAGGAACGCCCGTTTTGTCGACGATTGAGGCGGAAATGACCACCCCTAGCTCTCCCAAAACCAAACGCCGAGCAACGGCCGAAACGATGGCCAAAAGCCAGCGTGAGATTTCGGTCAGCGAGTTCTTCGCCAAGAACCGCCATTTGCTCGGCTTTGATAATCCCCGCAAAGCGCTGCTGACGACCATCAAAGAAGCGGTCGATAATTCGCTGGACGCTTGCGAAGAGGCGGGGATCGTTCCCGAAATCTGGGTTCATGTCGAACAGACCGGAGTCAACCGCTACAAAGCGGGGATCCAGGACAACGGTCCAGGGATCATGAAAAAGCAGATCCCGCTGATCTTCGGCAAGCTGCTGTACGGGTCGAAATTTCATCGGCTGCGGATGAGCCGCGGTCAGCAAGGGATCGGCATCAGCGCGGCCGGCATGTATGGCCTGTTGACGACCGGCAAGCCGGTCAAGATTGTCTCGAAGGTCTCGATCCGCAAACCGGCTCACTATTACGAGCTGCGGATCAACACCAAGACCAACGATCCCGAGATCCTGGACGGCATCGATATCGACGCCGGCGAAAAAGGGCACAAGTACATCGCCGATCACGGCATCGAATGGGTCACTCACTACGATCCTAAAACGCCGGACGCAAAGCCGGCGGAACTGCGCAGCGGCACGCGCGTCACCATCGAATTGGAAGCGAAGTACCAGCGCGGCCGCGGCAGCGTCGACGAGTATCTAGAACAAACGGCGATCGCCAATCCGCATGTGACGATCCACTATCTGGATCCGGAGAACAACCTACGGCTCTACAGTCGTTCGACCCGCAAATTGCCGCCGGAACCGATTGAGATCAAGCCGCATCCCTACGGCGTAGAAGTCGGCCGCTTGATCACGATGCTGAAGGAAACGCCGGAAACGACCATCTCCGGTTTTTTGACCAACTCGTTCTCGCGCGTTTCGAACGGCATCGCCAAGCAGATTTGCGAAGGAGCGAAGATCGGCACGCGCACGCATGGCAAAAAGCTGACGCGTGATGACATTGAAAAGCTTTACCACTCGATTCAAGCGACCAAGATCAGCAATCCGTCGACCGACTGCATTGTGCCGATCGGCGAAGAGCTGCTGCTGAAGGGAATGCACCAGGTGGTGCCTGCCGAGTTCTATTGCGCTGCGACGCGGCCGCCGTCAGTCTATCGGGGAAATCCATTTTTGATCGAAGTGGCCCTCGCTTATGGCGGCGCCGTCGAAACGACCAAGATCACCAAGGAACTGCTGAAAGAACTGCTGTCGGAAAGCGACGCGCGCACCGTTCGGCAGTTTTTAATCAACACCTTCAACGGGCTGGGCGCCGACGCGGCCGACAAGATCACCAAAGCGTCGAAGATGGGCGCGCGGAAGAGCCCCGGCAAGTTGAAGCCGCGCGAGATCGACGCTTTGTTTGACGCGATGCAAAACGTCAACGTCAACGAAGGGCAGTCGATGAACGTGTTGCGCTACGCCAACCGCGTTCCGCTGCAGTTCAGTCAAGCTGGGTGCGCCATCACGCAGTCGATCACCAGCATGAACTGGCGCAGCTATGGACTGTCGCAATCCCGCGGCAACGTTCCCAGCGGCCCCGTCACGCTGATGGTCCACATGGCGAGCGTCTGGGTTCCGTTCACCAGCGAATCGAAAGAAGCGGTCGCCAGCTATCCCGAGATTCAAAAAGAACTGCGTCTGGGGCTGCAAGCGGTCGGACGCAAACTCGGCATGTTCCTCCGCAAGCGCCAATTGGTCAAACAGCAGGCCGATCGCCGCAGCATCTTCCTTCGCTATCTGGGAGAAGTCGCCACCGCGGTCAGCGAGTTGAACGGTTGCGATCGACAATCGGTCTACGACAACCTGATGGCGGTCGCCCAAAAGAAGACGGCCGAGGCCGACATGAAACTGAACTCGTCAGGCAAGCTGGTCGACGAAACCGAGGACTTTGGCGACAACGTTTTGATCGTTGAAAAGACAACCGAGGAATTGCTCAATCGACCAGGCGCCAACGGAGAACCCGATGACGACGAGCCGCTGAACGACGGCAGCGACGAAGCGTTCGACGAAATGGAAGACGAATAATCCATCGCAACGATTGAAGATGCGTTTTTTGAAATCGCAGGCGCCGATGATTCTTCGTAGCCCGCAGCGCGAGCGACGGAAAATCGCTCGGCTATTCCGATACGGTTCGAAGTAGCCAAACGCATTTCCCTCGCTTGCGCTGGCGAGCTAGGGTCCGATTGATTCGAAAAATCGCAACTTCAAGACTCGCGTAGCGAGCCACCAAGATCCAACGTTGAAGATACGGCGCACAGAGCCGTAGCACCCGAACATAACTTCCCCTCTATAGATATAGCTCCATGGCCAAGAAGAAATCTGTCAAGAAGCAAGCGGACCTGCCGTTGCGCAGCGACACTAGCGAAAAGGTCAAGCTGACGCTGCGCGACAAGAAGACGATCGGCAGCCTAACGAATCTGGCGGACACGGTCGTCGCATCCGCGCAGAAGACCAAAGATCCTCGGCTTGAAATTCCGACGCGTAGTCTCTCGAACGTTCGCTACAACAAGTCGCAGCGAATTTTGGAGATGGGCAAAAACACGACCGCGCGGCAGCTCTTCAACTTGAATCAGGCGAAGAGCTACATGCAAACGATGCTGGCCGCCGCCGGCTGCAAGCGGCTGGTCGAATCGGGCAAGACGACCAGCATCCGGGGTCTTTACTACCTGATGAAGCATACGATCGCCGGCACCAAAGAAGAAACCTTCAGCGATCAGGCCGAAAGCGATCCGATCATTGAAGACTTGGAAGTGTTGCTCGAATCGCTGCGCGAAGAGCTGCATCTGTACGCCCAACAGCGCGGCAGCATGGTCGGCAACATTATCCTGAATGATAAGGGAGACACGATCGACTGCTCGCGGATGGGCAGCGGCGGTTACGGCATTCCCTCGATTGTTGAAGCCGATGTGATCCAGTTTAGGGAATGCGGCGCCGACTTTGTTCTGCATGTCGAAAAAGATACGGTCTGGCAGCGCTTCAACGAAGATAAGTTCTGGAAGAAGCACAACTGCATTCTGACGCACGGCAGCGGACAGCCGCCGCGCGGCGTTCGGCGGCTGTTGCATCGCTTGCACAACGAGCTGAAACTGCCGATCTATTGCGTTTTTGATAACGACCCATGGGGATACTACATTTACAGCGTAATCAAGCAAGGCTCGATCAATCTGGCCTACGAGTCGAAACGGATGGCCGTGCCGGAGGCGAAGTTCCTGGGTCTGCGAGCGATCGACTACGAGCGTTGTAATCTCAACCCCAGCGTCCAGATCGCACTGAACGACACCGATCGCAAGCGGGCCAAGCAAATCGCCAAATACCCCTGGTTCGAGCAGAAAAAAACCTGGCAAAAAGAGATTCAAAAACTGTTGGACAACGGCTTCAAGTTGGAAGTCGAAGCGTTGATCAGCCAAGGGCTGAGCTACGTAACCGACGTGTACGTTCCAGAGCGTCTGGAAGATCGAACATGGCTCGATTAACATTCGAAGTAGAAGTAGCGGACCATTGGAGGCAATATGTACTTCGTGGTCCGCACAGCGGACCCTACGTTCTTCCTTAGACTTGCGTGATAGTCGCCATGGCGAGTTAGAATTCGAAGTCGTTCCATCAAATCACCATTTGCCTCTTCTTAGAGAGCCTCGACGTGAACTTTGAGAAACCGCCGGAACTGGCCGATTACTTCGCTGTGGCGGAGATTCCGGTTCAATGGGGCGACATGGATTCGTTTCAGCATGTCAACAATACGATCTACCTGCGCTGGTTCGAGTCGGCTCGCGTCGAGTATCTCTCGGCCGCCAAGCTGGACGGCGTGATGGCCGCGACCGGCACTGGACCGATCCTCTATTCGGTGACCTGCAATTTTCGTCGCCAGGTTCGCTTTCCCGATACGATGTTGATCGGCGCCAAAGCGACGCGACTGGGGGGAACAAGTATTCGCATCGGCCATGCAATTTACAGCGTCGAACAAAAGCAGATCGTCGCCGACGGCGAATCAGGCGTCGTCTACTTCGATTACAAGAAGCAGCAAGCGATGCGCATTCCGGATGAGATTCGCGCGTTGATGCAAACCTTCGAGGGGCACGAAATTTGATCGGCCGACCATGAACGAACCTCGCGCCACGGCCGACATCTACGATCTGCCTGAGTATTACGACATCATCTTCGCGGACGAATGGGAAGCGGAGTTCGACTTTCTTCGCTTCTGTTTCGACCGTTATGTCGACGGCCCGACCCAGCGTCTCTTAGAGCCGGCTTGCGGCACAGGTCGGCTGTTGGTCGAGTTGCACGGCGTCGGCTATACGGTCGCTGGAGTCGAACTGAACGAGAAGATGACCCGTTATTGCCGCGAACGCTGTCCCGGCGCCGATTTGTTGTCAGGCGACATGGCCAACTTTCGGCTCGATCAATTCGCTCATTCCGAGCCGTTTGACGCCGGCTTCAACATGATCAACAGCGTGCGGCATCTGCTGTCCGAAGAATTGGCGGTCGCCCATTTTCGCTGCATGGCCGCCGCAATACGCCCCGGCGGAATCTACATCGTCGGGCTTCACCTAACGCCGACCATTGGGCAGCCGCTGGAAGATGAAACGTGGGTCGCGACCCGCGACGACGTGACGGTCACTTGCCATCTGGAAACGTACGATCGCGACCTCGACGCGCGGATCGAACGCGCCTCGCTTGGCTACGACATCGAAAAGAACGGCCACGAAGTGCAAGTCGTCGGCGACCTTAGCTTTCGCACTTATACCGCCGCGCAGCTGCAGCAAACGCTACAAACCGCCGGCGGTTGGCGAATCGCCGCGACGTACGACTTCACGTACGATCAGGATGAACCAATCGTCGTCGGCGAAGTGAGCGAAGATGTGGTCTATGTCCTGCAGCGTCTCTAGAAGTCGCCACGTAAGGTCCGCTGTGCGGACCACGAAGCGCATGTTGCTTCCTTGATCCGCTACGAGCTGCCTACGGAATCGAAACCGGATTGCCGTCGGCTCGATTGGCCAGGTTCTGCACGACGGTCCAGTTGATCGTCTTGGGCAGAAAATGAACGGAGCCGTCGCAGAGCAAAAAGAAGCAGCCGCCGGTCGAGTGCGCGCTGCCGAAGTTGGCGTCGGAGTCGTTCCACGTGCCGGTGACGATCGGTTGACTGAACGGCGATTTTAGCATCCGTGTTGCATGATATCCCCAACGATACTGGGGGCCGTCGGTGTTTCCCCGGCTGACGCTGTCGGGGTTGTCGGCGTAGATTTCGGTTCGCTTTTCGCCGATCGCGATCGTATTGGAAAGTCCGTCGGTAATTGCGGCGAAGTTTAAACCTAGCGAGCGACTAAACACTCCTTGGAAGTTCGCTTTGACATCCGTGTTGCTTTGGCTCCCTTCTCCGCCTGCACAAAACGCATAGTCGCCGCGCGAGCAGGTCACCATGAAGTCGCCGGTTTGGCCTGCTTCCGGTCGACGCCGCGAAGGGCAGAAGTAACCGTCGACCAGATTTTTAACCGCATTGAGATTATCCGCATGGTCGACCGGTTGCTGGATGCTGAAGAGGTCGTGGATATTGCCTTGTTCCAGAAACGGCAACAGCGGAACAAACCCGCTCATCGTGTTGTAGTTGGTGCCGGCCGCGCTCGTGTAACTACCCTGAGGCAAGAGGCCGAACGTGTCGTGGAAGTTGTGCAAACCGAGGCCCAATTGTTTCAGGTTGTTCTGGCACTGACTGCGTCGGGCCGCTTCGCGAGCTTGCTGGACCGCCGGCAAGAGCAGTGCGATCAAGACGCCGATGATCGCGATGACGACCAGCAGTTCGACGAGGGTGAAACCGGTCGATTGAGATTGGCGTCGCTGGAAAGAGCTTGTAGTGCGTCGCATTTTGATCGTCTCCGCTGGATGCATGATGAGATAAGGGAAGGCTCGCGTTCACCGCACAATGAATATCAAAGTTCGATGTCGATCGTATTCGGTTCCTCTTTGACGGTTTGGCTAAGAGGAGTTGTCGATAGAGAAGAGTATTTGGTCGGAACGAGCGGCCTCGGCAATTCATAATCGGGATCGTTGATTTCCATCCCCTGTTTCACCTGCGTGGAAGAGTTGACGATCACGCGATGTTCGCCGGGGACGGCGCCATCTCCAGCTTGAGCGAGCGACAGTACGTAAGTGCCGTCCGGCTGGATTTCGCCGCGCGACGCCGGCAACGCTTCGTTCACCGGGTTAAAGATGATCGTGCCGCGCGAGAGCGGCTTTCCTTCGTAGGTCACTTTTCCCTGAACAGGAAAAAGTTGCGGGCCATGACTGCCGCCGCAGCCGAGCGATAGCGCCGCGACTAACAGAGCAAAGAGGGGACAAGCTTTCATCGGGGGGGCTTTCTGGGGTTCCGCTTGACGCGCTGGTTCGCTCCCCATCCCGCGCATGAAAGAGAAGCACATCGGCACAAGATCTCGGCCGACTCCGGACGCTTGTTCATCCTGGCAATGAAATGGCCGGTATTCAATCCGAAAATGCGTAGTAAAACTCCTTTATTTTGTCAGACGCGCAAATAGCCAGAAGTGGCATGGGGATTGGCGGCAGGTGAAAAGACCAACCTTTAGTCGCCTAGAACGGCGGTCATTTTAAAAAAAGGACCTGCCCCTTTTTTTGAGCCGCAAACGCTGCTCGCCGTTTAGTTGTCGGCGCTGTGGTTGTCGCCTGGGAAGCACAGCTCGAGCGCTTCGCGCACCTTCGACGTGATATCGGGCAAGCTGACTGGCTTGGCCAAGATGGAGAAGACCTGGGCGGCGATCGCCTGTTGGCGGATCATGTCGTCCAGATTGCCGGAGAGCAGAATGCAAGGAAGTTGTGCGGCGGTGGTGCGAATTTCGACGATCGCTTCCAGGCCGGTCTTACGCGGCATGTGATAGTCGAAAAGCGCCACATCGATCCGCATCGAGCGAACGACATCGACCGCTTCGAGCCCGTCTTTCGCCAGATGCGTTTGAAAACCGCGCGCGGCGAATACTTCGGCCAGCGCCTCGCGGAAGCCGCGATCGTCATCGGTGATCAACAAGTTAGGGGCTTGGACTATCCCCATCGTTCTATCTTCCGTCCGCGTTCGGATCAAAAAGAAGCGAAGTGAGCAGGCATCGTTGTATAAATTGATGCTCTTTGGCTATAGAGCAATTTTAATTCCTTTTTCGCGCGATGCTGGCATCTTCGCAGTAAATCTTGACCGGGTCTTGATTTAGCACGTTTTATAGTCATTTTGCGGGAGGCCGAAGTGCTGCCGAATTGACAGGCGGTTGCCTAGATTACCATCACGCGGGAAATCATGGCAATTTTGCGTAAATCATGACGGCGTGGGTACTTCAAATGCCGATTCCGTTTGCGGTATAAACAAGGACGCATCGGGCAGTGCACGTAATTCTTTCCGCTGGTCACGTACCGGTAGATGCCCGTATTGCGCTCTAAGCCCTTGCTGCTAGGACAGTTGGGGTTTGTCGCCGATCGCCGCCAAAGAGGGTTGCAGGTGAGTAATAAACCCGGTTTCTGGGCTCGTAACGAATTTTTGATTCGCCGGCTCCATTCGCTGACAGGCCTTTTGCCAGTTGGCGCCTACATGATTGTCCATCTGTTGGTGAATTCGAGCGTCGCTGTTTCGCCGGAGACGTTCCAGCGGAGCGTATTCAGCATTCACGCATTGGGGGCGTTGCTGCCGCTGGTCGAATGGACGTTCATCTTCCTGCCGATCATGTTCCATGCGTTTCTCGGTCTGGCGTTCACCTTTGGTGCGTCCCCCAATTACACCGAGTACCGTTACAACAGCAACTTCCGCTACACCATGCAGCGGGCGACCGGTCTGCTGGCCTTCGTCTTCATCGCCTGGCACGTGTTCCACATGCATGGCTGGATTCATAACGACGCTTGGCGGCATCTGATCGCCGGCTACGGCGGGATGTTCCATCCGTACAACGCGGCGACCTCGGCCGCTCATGCGATGCAGGCGTCGGTTTTGTATCCGGTCTTTTACACCGTCGGCGTGTTGGCCTGCGTGTTTCACCTGTCGAACGGCCTGTTCACGATGGGCATCACGTGGGGGATCTGGATCAGTCCGAAAGCGCAGCACGGCGCCAAGCTGGTCACCGGCGTGTTTGGCTTGGGGCTCGCGCTGGTCGGCATCACCTCGATTGTTGGTCTCTATACGCTGAAGAACTTCGCCGAGATCCGCGAAAAAGAGAACACCGCCTACGAACTGCTGGTCGAAACCGGCGACATCCCGGCCGACCCCGAAAAACGGGATCTGTCGGCCGACGAGTCGCTGGACGAAGCGCCGCCATTTGAGGGTGCGGCGGCTCCCAAGGCCGATGCGACGGAAAAACCGGCGGTCAGCGAGTAACTTCGCGCTACGATACTAGAAACAAACCACTTACTGGTCGGCCATTTGGCGGACCGACTCGATACGAGGGACATTCTGGCATGGCGAAGCAACGCGTTCTGATCGTCGGCGGCGGACTCGCCGGTTTAGCGGCCACGATGAAACTGGCCGAACTTGGCATCGCGGTCGATCTGATGAGCATCACGCCGGTCAAGCGATCGCACAGCGTTTGCGCCCAAGGCGGGATCAACAGCGTCAACGACCAGACGCGTCAACTGGGAGACAACGAGTGGAAGCACTTTGACGACACCATCTATGGCGGCGACTTTTTAAACCATCAGCCGCCGGTCAATGAGATGGCCCTGTGGGCCCCCAAAGTGATCGACCTGATGGATCGCTTGGGCGTCACCTTCAATCGCACGCCGGAAGGTTTTCTCGATCGTCGCCGCTTTGGCGGCACCCTCTACAAGCGAACGGCCTTCGCCGGAGCGACCACCGGTCAGCAATTGCTGTACGCACTCGACGAGCAAGTCCGCCGCTGGGAAGTTGAAGGGCTGGTCAAGAAGTACGAAGCTTGGGACTTTATGAGCCCCATTCTGGACGACGCCGGCGTTTGCGTCGGCGCCGTCGCGCAAGACATCGTCACGATGGAGCTGCGGAGCTTTCGGGCCGACGCCGTCGTGGTCGCGACCGGCGGTTGCGGTTTGATCTATGGTCGCTCGACCATGTCGATGACTTGCACCGGCAGCGCCGCGAGCCGCTGTCTGCAGGTGGGCGCCAAGTACGGCAACGGCGAATGTATCCAGGTTCATCCGACCGCGATCCCCGGCGCTGACAAATTGCGCCTGATGAGCGAAAGTGCGCGCGGCGAAGGGGGACGCGTGTGGGTTCCGCGGACGCCGCAAGATTCGCGCAGCCCGAAGAGCATTCCCGAAGCGGAGCGTTATTACTTCCTGGAAGAACGTTACCCGGCGTACGGCAATCTGGTGCCGCGTGACATCGCGACGCGTGAGATTTTCAACGTCTGCGTGAACGAAGGGCTGAGCGTCGAGAAAGATCGCCAGTGCGTTTATCTTGACCTGACCCATATCGACGCCGCCGAGCTGACCCGCAAACTAGGCGGCATCCTCGATATCTATCAAAAGTTCCAAGGGGTCGATCCTCGCTACACGCCGATGAAGATCTTCCCGGCGGTTCATTATTCGATGGGCGGTCTTTGGACCGACTATCAACGGACGGAAGAGGGACGACTGGAAGTTGGTTCCCCCAAGAACCAGGTCACCAACATCCCGAATCTGTACGCGGTCGGCGAAGTCGACTATCACTATCACGGCGCTAATCGCCTGGGCGCCAACTCGCTGCTCAGCTGCATTTTCTCGGGCCTCTTTCTAGCCCCAGGCTTAGAGACGCTGCTGAAGAACGTGCCGGAAGGACAAGCCGCGCACGAGCGTCCGCAGTCGCTGTACGATACGGCCTTAGCCAAGCAGGCGGACCGTCATCAGAGCCTGCTGAAGAACACCGGCGGCGAGAATCCCTACTTGATTCATCAAGAGCTGGGGAACGTGATGACGAAAGCGGCGACCGTGGTTCGCGTCAACGAACAGCTGGAGAACGCGATCGGCGTGGTCCATGACCTGGGAGAGCGGGTAAAACGCTGCTCGTTGTCGGATACGGGATCGTGGTCGAACCAAAATGTCTTGTTCACCAAGGCGTTGCAAGACATGTTCCCGATCGCCAAAGCGATCCTGAAGGGAGCGTTGCAACGTGACGAATGCCGTGGGGCTCACTACAAGCCGGCGTTTGAATTGCCGGGGCTGACCTCCGAGAATTATGAAGAACGTCACCAACAAGCGGAACAGTGGTGCGACAAGTTTCAAGAGAATGTCGATAAGTTCCTGAAGTCGACGATCGCCACGATCGACGCCGACGGTGAGCCGACGATCACGTACGAAGAAGTCGACACTTCGTTGTTGCCGCCGCGTCCCCGACTGTATGGTCTGGTTGGCGCCGACATCATTGAGAAGGTCTGGAAAGAACGAACCAGCGCGAAACAAGCGGCCGCCAAAGCAGCGAAGGCCGCGGAAGTCGCCTCGTAAGGCTTTCTGATTTTCGTCCAAGAATTACTACGAACAACCGTTGTACCAGTCGCCGCACTGCGGCGCTTTTAACGATTCGCAGGAGTCGCCAGTAAGCCATGATCGCTCACTCTGAAGAGACGCCGAGCCGTCCCAAGCCGCAGTCGTTTACCGTCAAAGTGCTTCGGAAAAACGGCCCCGGCCAGCCGAGCTACTGGGCCTATTTCACGATTCCCTACGAACCGGAATTGAACGTCATCAGCGTGCTGCAAAAGATCGCCGCGCGCGGCCAGGAAGATGGCGGCAAAAAATGCGCGCCGGTCTGCTGGGACTGCAATTGCTTGGAAGAAGTTTGCGGCGCTTGCACGATGGTGATCAACGGCAAAGTGCGACAAAGCTGCTCGGCGTTGATTGACGTCTTGCTAGACGAGCATGGCTCGACGCTCGAACTGCGTCCCATGACCAAATTTCCGGTTGTGCGCGACTTAATGGTCGATCGCAGCCGAATGTTCCAAGCGTTGAAGAAGGTCAAAGCCTGGGTGCCGGTCGACGGCTACTACGACCTGGGACCTGGTCCGAAACAATCGATGGCCGCCCAGGAAGCCGCTTACCCGCTGTCGGAATGCATGACCTGCGGCTGCTGTCTGGAAGCTTGCCCGCAGTACTCGAAGATCGAGCTCGACCAGCAGTCCGGCGAATCGACCGAAGCGTTCCAAGAACGCAAAGCAGAAACGTTCGACGCCAACTTTGTCGGCCCGCACGCAATCAGCCAGGTCGTGCTCTTCAACATGAACCCGACCGGCGAGATGAACAAGCGCGAACGAATGGACGCGATCACGGATGAGGGCGGAATCCAAGTCTGCGGCAACGCCCAAAATTGCGTCGCCGTCTGCCCGAAGCATATCCCGCTGACCCGCAGCATCGCCAAAATTGGCCGCGACGCAACCTTCCATACGCTGAAGAAGTGGTTCGACTGGTCGTAGCACGCGATCTGCGTTTTAGGTCTTGCCTGGTGGATGGAGCAACCAAGAGTCAGGTCGGTTGGCCATGAGATTATCTCAGGCGATGGCCCAGCCGTTCAACTTATCTCTTCGGATGTTGATTTCATGCTTGGCAGCAGCACCGACGCTCCCAATACGGCCATCGTGACGATGACCAGCCCAATGCACGAGTAATAGTTGGTCTCAAGCGGAAATTCTCTCCCCATAGTGGCCGCCGCAAGCTTGAAGCATACCAGTCCGGCGACGCCGGATATGGCGACGACTTTCCAGATCGAGTCGCGCGACCAGCCGGGGTCACAGACGAAGACCTTCGACAATGGTGGGATCGGCGCCGCGAAGCTGAATGCGATCATGAAGACCGGCCAAGCGTCATACGGCATCGGGCGCACTACGGCGATGATCGCGGCGATAAATGCGCAACTCGCCAGGATCAGCAGACCAACAACGGCGCCAGAGAGTTGCCGCTGAAGCGGCGCCACCAGATGCCGTCCTTCTCGATCATAGGTCAACAGCCAAATCGCCAGCGATTCGAGCGAAAAGGTCAGAAAAACGAGCGGGAAGAAAAACAGTAGCGGCAGTTCCAAAAAGTAAGTCGGCTTCGGCGGCTCAGCAATCGCATATCGTACTAGTCCATAGAGCACGATCACTGCGAACATCGCATACCAGCGCAGCGCGTAACTCGATAAGGTCAGCAAGCGAAAGCCGACTGCTTTGGCGTACCACGGAAAGCGTTCTTTCAGGCATTGCATCAGTCCGTCTCGCGCCCAGCCGAGATGGGGGTCAAGTCGCAATGCTTCGCGAAACTCGGTCGCCGCGGCGGCGTACTCGCGACGCTGCAGCAGCGAGTAGCCGTGCCCGGCGTGCGCAATTGCATTTTCAGGCGCCAGCTGCAGCGCCATCCGCACCGTGTCATGAGCAGTGGGGAAGTCGCTCATCGCGATTTGCGACAGCATTTTTTGGATGATGCAGCGCACTTCCTCGGGCGAAATCGCCAATCCTCGTTCCGCCGCAGTAACGGCCGATTGAAGTTTTCCTTGCAGACGCAAAATGCGCGAATGTTGTGCGTAGTACGGTGCGAATGTGGGATCGATCGAGAGGGTTCGCTCGATCGCTATTTCTGCTTCGGGATATCGCCCTCGTTCCGATAGATACAACGCGTGGATTTGGTGAATGTAGGCGCTGTCTGGCGAAAGCCCCAACGCATGGTGAATATGCGTTTCTCCTTCTTCCAGCTTACCGCATTTGGTCAGGCACCAGCCAAGTGAAGCCAGCGCTGCGGCATGTTCTGGAGATTTGGCCAGCACGGCGCGAAACGCGTCGACCGCCTGGGCGAAGCGGTTCTGCCTCATCAGCAAATCAGCGCGCTTCATTAACTCGTTATTCATTGCGTTGGGGTCGCCCTATTTGCGGACTCGCGCCTTGGTCAAATAATGCGCCGCGGCCGGCACGCTCACGATGAGTCCGCCCAGGATGTACGCTAACGGACGCAGCGACGCTAATCGCGCGTCATACAAGCCCGGCGAGACGAAATTGGCTGCCGTCGTTCCGGCCGCCAGGATCAGGCCGCATACGGCAGTCGCCGTCGATAGCGTCGCCATCGCTCGCCGCGGCCAACCAGGCTTACAGCGGAAGACTTGTGAGAGGGCCGGAATCTGACCGCCGATCGCCAGTGCGAGCAGCCGCGCAGGCAACGATTGCGCCTGAGAAACGAGCATCGCCAGCGCAGCGACCAAGAGGCCTGCGATCGCGTAACTGGTCCAGAGTCGCCCACGCGACAGGAGATGCTTACCCTCGCGATCCATCCCCAACTCCAGGTCCGAGAGGGGAAGTCCGGCGAATGTAAAAATGATTCCCGCGAACAATAGAAACGAAAAGAGCGAAGCGCGAATGTCGAGACTCGACTCATTCTCCGCCAAATGCAGCAAGTACCAGCAGACGCCGAAGGCGACGCCGGTAAAGAGCCAGCAATAGGTCTTTAATGAGACTTCAATCATCGCCGGCATCGCCAAAAATCGAACGAAAATGGTGGAGTTGAGCCGCAAGCAGTGAATCAATCCGATTCGCGCCGCTTCCTGGGTTGGATCCAAACGGAGCGATTCGCGAAACGCCTCCGCCGCTTTGGCCAGTTGTTGTTGATTTATCCGGGCGAGTCCCTGCGCCATGTGGGCTCCGCTTTCATCGGGACAGTTTTGCATGACTGCGTCGACGGCACTTCGTGGATCGATTCCGTTTTCACTACGCAGCAAAAGCATGGCTCGCCATTGTAAGCAGTGCTCGTTGACCGGATCGATGCTCAGCCCGTGCTCGGCCGCTTGGATTGCCGCACTCCATTGCTGCCGCTGCCCTAAGATCTTCGCGAGCAGTGCGTAGTAATCCGCATTCTCCGGCGCCAACGCGATCGCATTGCGAATCGCCGTTTCGGCTTCGATCAAATGCACGCGATTGTTGAGATAGACGGCGTGATAGTGATGGACAAACGCCTCGTCCGGCGCCAAGTGCAGCGCTTGGCGAATATGGGCTTCCGCGTCGGCGAACTTTTCTAGCGCCGTCAGGCAACCGCCGATGCCGGCATGAGCGATTGCATTATCTGGATCCGTAGCCAGAACGGCTTGATATGCCGCTATCGCCAGATCATACCGCTTCTGCTGCATCAGCAGACCAGCGCGAGTCAATTGTGCTTCGCTCATCGTCGCACGCGAACGGTACCGAGATAATTGACGGCGAATTGCGACAACAAACCGCCGACGCATAACAAGTAAAATGGTCTGGTGATCGCATTAAAGGTGACTACCATGGCGTCGTACGGCAAGTTGAGTGCGATGATGGTCGCTGTGATGCAGATAAAGCTGCCGATCCCCAGAACCGACGCCATGGCGATGGTCGCATTGCGCGGCCAACCTTCGCTGCACGAATAGATTCTCGAAAGCGTCGGCAGCAAAATTCCGCACGACCCGGCGATCAACAAGCTCGGCAGCCATGCGACGCTGGCTTCCAATTTCATGGCTCCGATTGGGTAGAGTGCGAGCCCGGTCAGCACCCCCAGCAGACAAACGCCGATCATGTTCGAGGTTCGGATCTGCTCTTTCGACAGCGCTAGTCGTCCGAACCGATTGAGTCGCAACATCAAATCCAGCAGCGGGCTCGCGATCCAGGTCATAATGGCGAAAGCAACGTACAACGCCAGCAGCGGATTGGCGTACCGCGCCCACGCGGGATTGTTTTCGGAGAGATTCCAGATCACCCGATAACCGACGTATCCGCCGATCATAATCATCCATTGCGTACGGCCTGAGAGACGATTCATCCACAGGAAATACTTCAGCAGCCAAGCGTAGAGCGTATTACGAGATTTCAGCCCTTCGATCAATCCAATGCGAGCCATCTCTAGTTCTGGTTCCAGTCGCAGCGCCTCCCCGAAATGTTGAATCGCTTCCTCTCGCTTTCCTTCTTGCAGCAGCGACCAGCCCAGATTGGCGTGCGAATAGGCGTTGTCCGGATCGCGCTGCATGGCGGCCCGCAGCGATGCGTTCGCGTCGCTGGTTTGGCCTTGTTGCCGCTGCGCGAGGGCCCGTAGGTTCAGACATTCGACATCTTCGGCGTCCAGCATCAGGCCGATCTCGGCCATTTCTTGGACATCGCTCCAGCGCTGGAGCATCACGAATCCGCGCGCAAGTGATGCGTAGTACGTCGGAGCGCCCGGTTCGATCTCAATCGCGCGCTGAGCGGCGGCCAGCCCTTCTTCGGGGCGATTTCGTTCGTACAACAGGTTGGCGTGAATGTAGTGAATAAACGCCGAGTCCGGCGCAAGCTGCAACGCCTGATTGATGTGCGCCGTCGCCTGGTCGAACTTTTCGTCTTGCCCCAAGCACGCGGCCAACAGTGCGTGGGCGAGAGGGTTGTTCGGCTGATGCGCCAGCGCGGATTCTAACGATTCGGCGGCCTTGTCAAATCGTTCTTGCCGCATCAACAAACGAGCATGTTCAATCTGCGCTTCGATCATCAGCGTCGCTTCGGATGGAAAAGGAAGTGGAGAGATGACGGGGCCTCGGCTTACAGCTTCATGTACTTCAAAATATCGTCGTAGACGCCTCCTTGGTTAGAAAAGATCGCATAGTTCTTCGCCGTGGCGAACCATTCTTTGGTCGACGGATTCACGCGCTTCGCCGCCGCTTGCAGGTCGTCGGTCGTCAGCGGCAGCGGAACGCCGGTCCGCATCGCTTCGGTCAGTTTCGCTTCCACGGCCAAGTCGACGACCGCTTTTAAGTCGGCGCCCGAAAAGCCGTCGGTTGACTTGGCGATCTTCGCCGCGTCGATCCCTTTTTGAGGCTTGTCGCGAAGTTGAACTTGCAGCACGTCTGCGCGCGCCGGAGCGTCGGGCGGCGGCACAAAGATCAAGCGATCAAACCGGCCAGGTCGACGAAACGCCGGATCGAGGTGCCAGGGAGCGTTGGTCGCCGCGAGGATGACGACTCCTTCGTTGTTCGAGTCGACCCCGTCGAGCTCGGCCAAAAATTGATTGATAATCTGCCGCGCGGCGCCGCTGACCATATCGCTGCGCCGTGCGCCTAGCGCATCGACTTCATCAAAAAAGAGGACGCAGGGAGCGTTGCCGCGAGCCTGCTCGAAGATCGCGTGCAGATTGCGTTCGCTCTGGCCGATCCACATATCTAAGACGTCATTGATGCCGATCGAGAGAAAGGAGGCGTTGATCTCGCCGGCCGTCGCGCGGGCCAGGTAAGTTTTGCCGCAGCCCGGCGGACCATACATCAAAATGCCGCCCCCCACTTTTTTGCCATAGGCGGCGAACATCTCGGCTTGTTCCAGCGGGTAGATCGCCTTCATGCGAATGTCTTCTTTAACAGCTGACATGCCGCCCACATCGGCGAATTTGATTTTCGGTCGCTCCGGCGCATCGACATCAACCGGCTCGGGGGCGGCGTCGGCCATTTCGCGCAGGCGTCCTTCGCTGACGTCCGAATCTTGCCAGGCGGCGCCGACGCCCAATTGGGCCGACAGTTCGGCGTCTTCCACATCGGGGTCGGTTTCGATCGCTTCTTTGTAATGTGCGACAGCGCTGCGAACTTCCCCTTCGGCCAACAGCAATCGCGCCAGCACGACTCGCGCTTCGGCCGACGCTTCGCCGCGTTGGGCTATTTCTTCCAAGATTACCAGCGCCTGGCTCGACTTGGCCGTACGAACGAAGAGCCGAGCGAGGGCCAGTTTGATCTCCGCATTTTGCGGTTCGTAGGTCAGCGCCTCTTTTAATTCGGCTTCGACTTCGGCGGTGCGTCCCAATTCGGCCAAGGTTTGCGCCAGATGAAGACGCAGCGGGATATTGTGGGGCGAGACTTCCAGCGCGGCTCGCAGCGCGGCGACGGCATCGTTTGACATTCGGACCATACTCCAGCGGGAGGAAAGGAGGGCTTCAATATACGGCATCTAGCCGTACGTTTTAACTCTTTCTCCCTCGATGATTGACATGTCGGAAGGTTGCGATATATTTATATTAATGGAGCTGGCGGAAGACGATCGCCGCCGCCGATTTCGCTCCGCCGAATGTAATCGCACGCGTGAAGGAGGATTCGCCATGTCCGACGTGAAGACCATTTCGCCGCAACAGTTGGCCGAGCGGGAAAAGTCGGGCCAGCCGATCGAACTGATCGATGTCCGCACGCCAGCTGAGTTTCGCGAGGTCCACGCTTCGTCGGCTCGCAATACGCCGCTCGAGTCGCTCGACGCCGCCAACGTGGTGAAGACGCGTCAACAGTCCGCCGATCAGCCGCTGTACGTAATCTGTCGCAGCGGCAAGCGAGCCGATCAAGCTTGCCAGAAGTTTGTCGCCGCCGGCTTCACCAACGTCGTCAACGTTGAAGGGGGAACCGTTGCGTGGGAAGCGGCTAATCTGCCGGTGGTCCGCGGGAAGAAGGCGATGGCGCTCGAACGTCAGGTACGCATCGCCGCCGGATCGCTCGTGCTGCTGGGCGCCGTGTTGGGACTCGCGGTGCATCCGTACTTCATCGGCATCTCGGCGTTTGTTGGCGCCGGCCTGATCTTCGCAGGCGTGACCGACACCTGCGGCATGGCGATGATTTTGGCGCGGATGCCATGGAACCAGGTGAAAGACGAAACGTCAGCCAGTTGCCGCGTCGCCTAGGGTCCGCTGGGCGGACCAGAAACCAGGTTCGATTCAGATTTGCGCAACGCCGGGTAACTCCCCCCTCATCTGCACAGCAGACTCAACAAAAAAAGGGGCTCGCCTTCGAAAGACGAGCCCCTTTGAGTTTTACTACTGCTAAAAATCGTCTGCTTAGATCTGCGGATCTTCTTCAAACGATTCGAGCTTGGTCGGGAAGAATAGTTCGCGAACGGCGATTAACAGGCGTTGTTCGATCGGCGAGTGACCGGCGTTGATTCCTTTTTGAACCAGCGTGGCCAACAGCGCCTGACCTTCGGGCCAGCGAACGCTCATCACTTTGCTGCAATCTTCCAGCAGCTGATAGATGCGAGCCCGGGTGACGCCCAGCATGCGAGCTTGCATGCGAACGCTTTGCGGCTTGCCTCCCAGGCCGAGACGTCCGACGGCGAGGTCAAAGACGGTGTCGCCGGCGTCTAGTTTGATTTGCTTCAGCAGCGCGTCGGCGATGTAAGCGCGGACGTCATCTTCCGAAGGCTGATTGTCGTCGACCAGTTTGTCGAGCACGAAGCGTTCGACGGCCGGCACGAAGTTCGGCTGCAGTTTCAGAGCGAACTGCGTCTGCGGTTGGACGTTCTCAAGCATCTGGTGGATGCGGAAGAAGACTTCCAAAACGACGCGAACTCGCTTTTCGCCGTGCGTTTTGAGACGACGGATCTCGGCGACGGTGTAGTCAAGATAGAAGCTGAGCGGCGTGTTCCAGATGACGGTCGGCACTTCGGCGAGCGACGAGGCCAAACGGCCGAGCTTCTCGTGCTGCAAGTTGTGCAGGCGAACCGAATCGCGCCACTTGGCCCACAGCAGTTCGGAGACGAGCGTATGGTCAAACTGACCATCCGGCGAACAAGGCATCCCCAGGATCTCGTCCCCCTGAGTCGCGGGAGCTTGCTCTTGGGCGCCGTACGGCGTTGAATGGGGTTCTTCCTTCGTGGCGCGATGCAGAAGGCGAACGAGCGAACTGATTTTCTTCTGGCCGATGCCAGGAGTCGCCGAGAGCTCTTCAAACGGGGTCGCTAGCAGGTCGCCTAGCGAACGGCCGAGAAAGGCCAGCGGCAGTCGGCGATCGTTTGGCAGCGCCCAATAAGCGAGCGGCTTTTCCAGACGATCCGAAAATTTGTTTTCATCCAGCAGCGCTCGCTTCACTTCGTCGAAGCTGCTGATTAATTGGTAATCTTCCGCCGATGCGACCTTGGTCACTCGCATCATGATGATCTGCTCCTCTTAATTCACGTTTCTGTTCCGAGTCGCACTTTTGCTCAAGGGTACGTCGATATTGAGACTCGATGAACCGTTTTCAAAAAGTACAGCGTCTACTGCTTTGTCAGCAAAGTATTATTTAATCTTTGCTAATCAGAGAA
>NZ_CH672376.1:4117314-4267655 GCF_000153105.1 Blastopirellula marina DSM 3645 | reverse complement strand
GCCGCCGTCGCGATCATAAAACCGAGCACAATCCGCCGCGGTTGATCCCCCATCGCATAGACGATCGACAGCGCGATGCGGCGATGCAAACCGCTTTCTTCCACCGCCAGAGCGATTAAAAATCCCCCCAAGAACAGAAAGATAAAGCGACTGCCGTAGCTGGCCGACACATCGGCCATTGATTGAATGCCCAACAACGGCATGAGCGCCAGCGGAACCAGCGCCGTCGCCGCGATCGGCAACGCTTCGGTCAGCCACCAAACCGCCATCAGCGCAGCGACGGCCGCCATGTAATTGAGCTGGGGGTCTTCGGGATGCAATTGCCAACCGAGACTTGGACCAACGACAAAGGCGATCGCAACCGCGAGACCGATCCAGCGACCGATCATTGGAATGCGGCCTATGCCTTCCACAGATGGAGTGCTCATGACGGCGTTCTATTCGAACTCACCGCCAATTTCCACCGCCATCGTTCCCTGATTGTCCGAGTTATCGACGTCGAACATTTTCAAGAACAATCGCCCTGACGCCGGCGCGGCGAAATCGCGCTGCTTGCCGATCGTAAACGGCTGCGGCTTTTTGTCGCCGGGTACGGCGATATAGCCGACCAGGCTCCCTAGTTTCAGGTCGCGCAGTTCGCGCGGCGGCTCGACTCCGTCGGCGTCCCCTTCATACACAAAGGTCCACTTCCCTTCGGCGACGATCCGGAGCAAAGCTCCCTTGTTCACATTGATGCCGGTATCGCGCCAATCGCCGTTGGCGCTAATCGTCAGCGATTTGCGGTTCGAACCAATCAAATTGCGATTGATCGCTTCCAGCTTGTCTTTCGCCCCTTTGTACTGCGGAGCAAGCTTCAAGATCTCGATAAAAACCGACTTCGCCTTGGCCCAGTCTTGCTTGCGAGCGTACTCGTCTCCCAGATCTTCCGCCTTCTCGACAAACTCTTTCTGAAACTTCAGCAGCCGCGGATCTTGCGTCGTCGGCTCCGACGGAGCCGCATTTTGCGACGGACCGCGACCACGGCCTTGCGCAAACAACGACGAGCTGAGCAGCAGCGATACGATCACGGCCAAAGCCAAGGATGGGCCAGACAGCCGTAGATACCAAGAGTGCATGAGCGGAACTCCAGCGGGGGGGAAAATCGACGGGGGAGCGGCTATTAGAACGTCTATGACGATCTGGTTCAACAAAGACGGCAGGCCGCAAACTGCTTCTTTGGAAAGAACGGGCCTGTGGCGCTAGTGTACTTTAGAAATTGGGCGGATTCGCCCAGAAACGCGAAGACTGGTTGCCGACACGCAGAAAACCAGAAGCGAGAAATGGAAACTCGGGCGGAAGATAATTCCCATTTAGTTACGACATTTCATAACATCATACACAAGAATTTCATTTGACATTTTTATCGCTTGTGCGTACGACGGCACTACCATGTTCGCGCCACTTATTTACAATACCATACACGTCCCATTCCTCCATCTTTTATCTTGAGTAAGGGCCAAAGTCATGTCGCGGTTGAATTTAATTACTGGTGCATTGCTTGGATTGAACGCCGCACTGGTCGGAGTCGTATTCGAACCAACGATTACGCGACACTTCAATCTTGAGTTAGCGACAAAAGAAGTTGAGCTGCCTCCAGTGCTCAATGCGGATGGCACGATCGCAAAACCCAAGCGAAGCGTCATCAACGATTTGGACCGTGCGGAGAACGAAGCTCGACGCGTTCAATACCGCAAAGGATCCCAGAATCTGATGTATATCTCTTTGTCGATGATCGCGATGGGCCTCATTAGCGCCAACCATCGCCAAAGTCGACTCCCGGCGATCGGCGGCGCAGCAAGTTTTTCGCTCGCCGCAATCATTATCGGGGTCTGCCCAATTGTGGCCGGTATTTGCGATATGCCAATCGTGGCGATATTCGATCCCATCGGCGCTCTGGCGTTTGCTGCGGGCTGGATCTGCGTTGTGGTCGCTATTCTTAGAAATGGCCCTCCGGAAGCGTCGCCAAAATGACGCTTCCGGCTCTGATTTTTACCGGACCAGACTATCGACGTCGTCGCACTTTTGACGTCAAGTCAAAGTTAATCGTCATTTTGTCCTCGCCCACATCGGCTGAAAGATCCGAGCTTTCTTCGAGATAGCGTAGAGGAACAATCGAACCGCTGACCATCTGCCCAGTTATCGTCACCTTCTGTTCGCCCGGGATGCATTTCAGCGTATAGCTTCCGTTTTCTACTTCGCCGGAAACGGCCGAATTTGCGGAACCTTGCACCGGGGAAAAGATGACATAGCCCTTATTGACGGGCGTTCCATCGACAGTCACCGTCCCCGATACAGTAAATGTTACGGGGCCTCTGGAGCAACCAACACTCGCCGCAGCAATAATAATTACAGCTATCGCTATGAATTTTTGGATCGCAAATTTGTTCATTGGTATATCACAGAATTCAAGTTGACATGGCCAACATTCCGCGCCCTTCGTAGATAGGATTACAGTGAACCGCCGCTAATTCGCCGAGAAGTCTAGCGCCGCATCGCCCAGCAGCAGATTGCGGCGCCAGCAATTTTCTAGTTGAGCGTTCCACCTTGGGACACTTCAACAATGGCGATCGCTATCGCTTAGAATGAACCGCTCACGACGTTTCCGTCATTGCGGGCCCCCATATAGCTGAAGATATCCTTGTTCATCGTATCCGGCAGGAACGAGACCGAGGCATCAACTCGCGAAGTCATGACGCCGCCTGGATGATAGCTGCGAAGCATGTAGGTCGACGCGTAGGGACCACTCGGGGAACAAAGGCGCTTTGTCGACGAGAAACAGCGTGCACCATCGCCAATGTCGGGAATCTGAGCATTGTTGAAACCCCACGAAGATCGTGCGGTAAACATGGTTTCCATAAATTGCCCATCCCAGTAGCCGCCAATTGCATCAGCCGGCTCGCCATTCGCATCCTGGACACACTCGCCAAACATCAGCGTATTGCTCGTTCCATCCGTAACATCGCGGAAGTTGATGCTCGACTTCATGAAGAGCACTCCCACTGCATCTCCGAGATTGCCCGGATTTAGAGTATCTGTGTGGGCATTGCCGAGGTAATTTCCTTGAAAACCGACCGTGCCAACCTTACCGCCGCTTGGGTCTGACGGGCAGACAAATGACGACACGACCGTATTGCGAGCAGTCGAACTCCAATCCGTCGACGGCATGCTGGGCATATCAGTTTTGATCGCGTCGTAGATTGCCGACTGCTCCACAAAAGGAAGAGTCCCCTGGAACCAGGTAGCGCCATAGGGTTGCTCCCCAGCTGTATCCGTAAATTCGGGATTGATCCCGCTATACAGACCATAGGCGAACTGCCCATACGGCAACGACAGGTACGTATCGTGGTAGTTGTGCATCGCCAGGCCCAACTGCTTCAAGTTGTTGCTGCAGCTAATCCGGCGCGCCGCTTCGCGGGCTTGTTGCACGGCCGGCAGCAGCAGAGCGATCAAAACGCCGATGATCGCAATGACCACCAACAACTCAACCAACGTGAAGGCGCTACGGCGGCGTCCGCCGAAGAAAGAGATCTGCATTTGAGCGTCCCCTAAAACATGAAAAATAAATTCGATGCCTGTCGCATAGGCGCTAGGCAGTTGATTCGCAACCGTGGGGCATGATGGGGTTGCGCTAAATCAGTGGGGCAAACGCCAAAATACGAAGGGTTATCGAACCTATCCATACTTCCGACTGGGGGGCGCCTTTTGCATAACATGGCGTCAGGAAAATATCTTTCTTCGTCTCAAAAACGAGAAGTCGCCTAGCAGGCGAATATCAACTCTTACTTATGCAGAAAGCACGAGTAAAAACGGCGCATGCATCCTTTCCACCAAAATGCACTCCCAATTCCCCAAACGCTGCCGCGAGAAATAAATGCGCAGTTTTGCCCAAATCTTCTTCAGGACGCCCCCGATTTACCGACAACTATTTTGGCAATTCTTTCGACATCCAGCAAAAGATCTGAGCCGAAATACAGGTTTCTCCCCCCTTGGAATCCATTTTCCCCCGGAATGAGGCGGCGAATCTCCCTTTTGCAAAACTACAGCGATCCCTCGTTTTTCTCTATACAAGAGAGGATCGTTCGTAAAAGTCCGCAAAATTGTCTGGCGCGGCCTGGCATGGTCTTATATCCCGCCTCTCGCTTAGCGACGCGGAGTCAGTTCAATTCGCAGCGTATTGACGCCGTCATGAATCTCGATGGAAGCATCCTGCGGCGTTAGGCCCGTGTATTGCCCCTTGGGCAACGATTGCCCGGGACGTAGGTTCTTGGGCAACTCGGCTCGGGGGGCCGTATAAGACAAGACGCCGGGTCCGATCACGGCGCCGTCCGTTTCGTGATAGGTTCCCAGTTCAAATGTCCCGTCCGATTGAATCTTGCCGGAGGCCGACTTGCCGGCAGCACTGGGTCGAAACGTAATCGCGCCTGCGGTAACCGGCTCTCCCTCCCAAGTGACGGTCCCCTGCACCGGCGCGGTTGCAATCCCTCCCGAACTTCCACATCCGGTGCTCACTAGCAGCAAGATCGCCGCGGCGGCGATAGTCGGGCCGTTTTTTCTAATCGTATGTTTGCTCATGGTCCTTTGATCCGTTCTCTTAATTTGATGCTGGGAAATCTGCACGCGCTGCGCGCAGGCAGACAGAAAGTCGCCTGGCCTGCGCTGACGTTGGAACATCGCGAACGCGCCTAGGGAAGCTCGAATACGGCGCCATCGTTTCGCGAGCCCATCGCGCGATAGGTGTCGAGATTGACGTTCTCGCTGACAAAGTGAACCGAACCGTCGACAAACAGAAACAGCGCGCCGCCGGGATGCTTGCTGCCGAAGCTTTGGTCGGCTTCGTCGGTATTGTCGGCGCGGTTCAGATAATAGTCGTAGTCCATGATTCGAAGCGAAGCGCCGATGCACAGTCCGTTGCAATTACCGCCGTTTCCGCCGGCCCAGATGGGATAGCGACAACTCGTGTTGTTGGTCGCCGACGTCCCGCCGGTTTCGGTCACTTCGCCGACGGCGACCGTATTGCTAGAGCCGTCGGTGATCTGGGCGAAGTCGGTCATCCAGTTCCGATTGTCGTCGCTGGAAAAGAGAATCACGCCGTTTTGCTTGTCCCCATGAAACTCGCCGCAACCGGTTCGCGCCGTGCCGTCATGATTGATCCCGTCGCGATACGACCAGCCGTTATTCCCCAGGTAGTTGGTCTTCCCCCAACCGTTGTCGTCGTATTCGGGCAGAATATCGGAAGGACAGATGTAAGTTTTGATCGTAATGTTCTGCAGACTGCTGCGCCAGCCGGTGAACCACGGCTCGCTCATCTTCGATCCACCTTCGCTGGCGGTATCAATATTGGATCCGCTCCAGGGCGCGGGCAGCTGATTTGGGCCCGATCGAAAAACGAGATACGCTTTCTCCCCGTCTCCGCCGACATAGCTTTGCGGCAGCTCGAAAATCGCTTGCTGCTCTAGTTGCGGCAGCAGCAGAAACGACCACGAGAATGCGTGATTATCGTTGTTGGGCTGTCCCAGCGGGAACGCGCCGTAGGTGTCATGAAACGTATGCATCGCCAAGCCGATTTGCTTCATGTTGTTGCTGCACGACATGCGCCGCGCCGCTTCGCGCGCTTGTTGCACTGCCGGCAGCAGCAGCGCGATCAAGACGCCGATAATCGCAATCACCACCAAGAGTTCGACCAGCGTAAATCCACGTCGAATTCGCCAACCGCGCAAAGAATTTGACATACAGAGACCCCAAGAAAATGAAACGAATAAATCCCAAGTCCGAATGGACAAGTTCGCGATATTTTCGGGGCTCTCACGTGGGGCATGAGGAGAACTTCAAAATAGCGGTGCGTATAAAGCTGCCTAGCATTCACCTGGGGGGAATGACTGCTGGCAACGCCAAGCATTCTTTTTTCTTTCCCAGTTCTTTTTCTCGCGAGCCGGAGAGCCCGGATTCAAGCGGACTGGATGTGCGGTTCATGCGCGTAAAGAAAGCACACTGGCGATGAAATTGCCATCTTCAGAAATTTCTGTAACAGCCGCGCCAGCGCCGGTAGAAACAAGACGCGCACAGAATTGCCCAGCCGCTGGCCCCGATGCGCAAAGATCCTCAATTACGCCGCGCGATAATCTACCCGCTTTTTAGCGCAATCCTTGACTAACTTGCAGCGAGCCTTCCGGCCGGCGTGTCGGCCTTCAGCGCGGCGATCATGTCGCGCGTCGCGGCGGCGCTCGCGTCTTGCCATTTCGCCTCGCCGTACTTCGATTTGTAAGGCTCTTTGGCGAACGCGAAGTTGATCCCGCGAGAGTTGTTAATCAGCGCTCCCAGTCCGTTGGCGTCAAACGCCGCGGCGACATCCTTGGGCCCGCCTCCTTGGCTGCCGAAGCCCGGCACTAGCAGCCAGGCCGACGGCATCACTTCTCGCAACTCAGAGAGCTGCTCGGGGTAGGTTGCTCCGACAACGGCGCCAACCGCGCCGTACGATTGGCCCGGCATTTTGGTCGCAGCGGCCAACGACTCGACATGCGCGGCCATCCGGCGATAGATCGTCTGACCGTCGATCGATAGATCTTGCAGCGTGCCGCTGCCGGGGTTCGACGTCTTAACCAACACAAAAATGCCGGAGTCCGTCGCGACGCACTGGTCGACAAACGGCGTCAGACTGTCATCGCCCAGATAAGGATTGACCGTCAAGCAATCGCCGCCCCAGGCGCTGTCAGCTCCTAAGTACGCTTTGGCGTACGCTTCGGCCGTGCTGCCGATATCCCCTCGTTTGCAGTCGAGGATCACCAGCAAACCCTGCTGCCGCGCATACGTCACCACCTTGGCGAGCGCCGCCATGCCCAGCGGTCCGAGTTGCTCAAAGAAAGCGGCCTGCGGCTTGACCACAGCGACCAGGTCGGCGATCGCGTCGATCAACTCGCACGAGAATTTTTCAAATGCGGCGGCTTGGCCGGCTAGCGATGAATCGGTTTGCAGCGAAGGAGGAAGCTGCTCGAACCGCGGATCGATACCGACCAGCGTCGGAGTTCCCTTCTGCTGGACAGCCGTCGCCAATCGTTCTGCAAAGTTAGCCACCGGGTGCTCCTTCGTCGTGCAAATCTTTTTTCCAGGCCTGCAACAATTGCAATGCCTGCAGCGGGGTCGTCTCGTCGACATCAACCTCGCGCAACTTCTCTAGCAGCGGGTGCTCGTGCGGACCGAACAAACTCAGTTGCAAATCGGTCTTGGGGCGGCGCTCTTTTTTCGAGGCGATCTTCGCGTTGCCGCCGCTGTCGAGATGCTCTGATTCTAGCTGATTCAAAATCTGCTTGGCTCGCTCATTCACTTCGCGCGGCACGCCGGCCAAACGAGCGACATAGATGCCATAGCTTTTGTCGGCGGCGCCGGGAACGATCTTGTGCAGGAAGATCACCTTGTCGTCCCATTCTTTAACGGCGACGTTCAAATTAACGACGCCGGGGAGCGAACTCCGTAGATCAGTCAGCTCGTGATAATGGGTCGCAAACAACGTGCGGCAGCCGATCTTGTCATGCAGATACTCGACGATCGACCAAGCAAGTGAAACGCCGTCATAGGTGCTGGTGCCGCGGCCGATCTCGTCCAGGATCACCAGACTGCGATTGGTCGCCGTGTTCAAAATGCGAGCCGTCTCGGTCATTTCGACCATGAACGTACTTTGCCCGCGTGACAGCTCGTCGCTGGCGCCAACCCGCGCGAAAATCCGATCGACGATCCCTAGATCGGCTTCGCGAGCCGGCACAAAACTTCCCATCTGCGCCATCAGCGAGATGAGCGCGACCTGGCGAATGTAGGTGCTTTTGCCCGCCATGTTGGGGCCGGTGATCAGGCCGATAAAGCCCGATTCGCTGTCGAGCTGTGCGTCGTTCGGAACAAAGCCCCCTTCGATCTCTTTCAAGTCAAGCACCGGGTGACGGCCATCCAAGATCCGCAGCACCGCTGACTCGCCCACCTGAGGGCGACAATAGTTGCGTTCCCGCGCCAGTTCGGCCAACGACAACAGACAGTCCAAGTTGGCCAGCACGTCGGCGGTTTGCTGAATTCGCTTGGCGTCCAGCTGCACCGCATCGCGCAACTGGCCGAACAACTCGTACTCCAGGTCTTTCGCTTTTTCGTCGGCGGAGAGGACCTTTTCTTCGTACTCTTTCAGCTCTGGCGTGATGTAGCGTTCGGCATTCTTGAGCGTCTGCTTGCGGATATAGTCGGTCGGAATGCGTTCGCGGTTGACGTTGGTCACTTCCAGATAGTAACCAAACACCTTGTTGAAGCCGACCTTCAAGTTGGCGATGCCGGTCCGCTCGATCTCCTGCTTCTGATACTCGGCGATCCACTGCTTACCGCCGGCCGCCAAACCGCGCAGATGATCCAGATCGGCATTGAATCCTGTGCAAATCACGCCGCCGTCACGCGGAGAAAGGGGCAAGCTGTCATCCAGCGCCTCGGCAAGTTGTGAGCGAATCTCGGAGCACAGATCCAACCGCTCTTCTAACAGCCGCAGCATGCTGCTTCGCCGCGACGTGATCTTCGCTTTGATATGCGGTAGACGCTCGAGCGTTTTGCAGATGTAACCGAGATCGCGCGGCGACGCGCGGCCCGTCATCACGCGAGCAAGCAGCCGTTCGAGGTCATAAACTTCTTTCAAGCTCTCGCGCAGATCGCGGGCCAGCGCCGGCTCCAGCACTAGTTCTTCGACCCCGTCGAGCCGGCGATGAATCTCTTCTAAGTCGGTCAGCGGGTTCGAGAGCCAATCTCCCAGCAACCGGCTTCCCATCACCGTCACGCAGCGATCAATCGCGGCAAGCAACGAACCGTCGCGGCGACCATCACGCATCGTGCGGGTCAGCTCTAACGAACGGCGGGTCGCTTCATCGATCTCGAGCGTCGAACTCGCGCGATACGGCGTGAGCCGCTCGATGTGAAGCAGCGAAGTCCGTTGCGTTTCTTCCAAGTACTCCAGCACCGCGCCGGCCGCACAAACGGCCAACTGATCCTGATCGCCAAATCCAAAGCCTTCGAGCGTCATCGTCTCGAAATGTCGCTTCAGCACCTCGCCGGCGCCTTCTTTGCCAAACGCCCAGGCGGGTCGATAGGTCATCAAGATCGACTCGTGCAGATGCGTCGGCACCACGTTCGACTCTTCAGGAACCAGACATTCGGAAGGCGCAATCCGGGCCAACTGATCGGCCAACCGCGCCGTCGGAAAGACGCCGCTAAAAAAGCGGCCGGTCGACATCTCGACCCAGGCGACCCCAACTTCGGCGGCCGTCTCCTTTTTTCCAGGCAGTGCGACGGCGGCTAAGTAGTTGCTCTCGCGCGGCTCGAGCAGCGCATCGTCGGTCAACGTACCCGGTGTGACAATCCGCGTGATCTCGCGGCGGACGATCCCCTTGGCCTCTTTGGGATTTTCGACCTGATCGCAGATCGCGACCCGATACCCCAGATGGATCAGCTTGCCAAGATAGTTATCGAGCTGATGATGCGGGAAGCCGGCCATCGGCGTGGCGTTTTCGCCTTTGTCACGGCTGGTGAGGGTCATCCCCAACACCCGCGCAGCGGTCTTCGCATCGTCGTTAAACAGTTCGTAGAAGTCCCCCATCCGGAAGAAGAGGATCGCGTCGCCGCAAACTCCCTTCGCTTCGAGGTACTGCTGCATCATCGGGGTGACGTTCATCGCGACAATTTATCACGATGCGCGCGGTGCATGAAGGGGCGAGGGGAGAAAGAAATTGCTCGAAATCTCCGCCGATCCGGAACGATACTCTTAATCGGGGGAAACTGCCAAACAGATCAGGCACAATTGCCCAGTCGAAGGGTAAAACAGTGAGAGAGTGGATTCGCGGGAAACTCGTAGTCTCCATCGACACCACCAAGGCGCCTGGACCATGTACGACCAGTCCGATCTCGAAATCATCGATCCGATCGACCATATCCGCCAGCGTCCTGAGATGTATCTTCCAGGCGGAGATACCAGCGGGAGCGCGCTGGCGCAGCGCCTCTTTTTTGACATGCAGTCAACGTTCGACTGTTTGATTATCGCCCAGCAAATCGGCGATTGGCGAATCTTAGGAAGCGATCACAATTGGGTTAGCGATGTCGCCGATCCTCGGGACGTTTTCCGCCGCATTGTTCCCTTCTCCAGGGATGGGCAAGTCTGCTTTCATGCCGAAATCTTGCTTGCGGCGCTGGCGAGTCAAGTTGTCGTCTTCGATCGTCTGCAATATGAAGTGATCCAGGGGGATGCGGCGATTCCATGCGAAGTCCTGGGCCTACCCCAGCAAATGCCGCAGTTGGTGAGATGCGTTGCATTTTTGGTGGAGAAATAGGGGATCGGAGGGAAAAAAATGGCGGGGTTTTTGTTGCTTACTTCGCCGCCGACTCTCCTTTCAACTCGCGTTCAAAAAACGTCATCGCTTTCATCAGCGCCTGCAGTCCTGTCGCCGGTCCAAAGCCGTGACCGTCGTTTTCGTAGAGGACGAATTCGGATTGGCGACCCGCTTTCTTCAGCGCTTCGTGCAGCGCTTCGGTTTGGCTCGGGGGGACGAGTTGGTCTTTGCCGCCTTGCAGGATTAAGAAGTTGGCGCTCTGTGCGTCGACGTGCAGCGTGGGGGAAGCGGCGATTTGGTTTTCTTCGTTTCCCTTCTTTAGGAAACGATCGATCATCTCCTGGACGGCGAGATTGGCCGAGATTTCATACTTGGTCCAATCTTTGGTCAAGTCGCCGGGGCCGTAAATGTTGACGACGGCTTGCACGCGGGTTGACGGCTCGCCCGGCTTGGCGGCGTCGGTCGTGCCGAGCAGTGAAACGAGATGGCCTCCGGCCGAATCGCCGGCGGCGCCGATCTTGGTCGGGTCAACGTTTAGCTTTTCGGCGTTCTCACGAATCCAGCGGACCGCTTGACGACAATCGTCGATCGCGGCGGGCCATTGGTTTTCGATTTGGCCATCGGCGCCATCTTTCACCAAGCGATAGTTGATGCTGACGGCGACGTACCCTTGTTTCGCCAACATTTTTCCAATCGCGACTACGGTTCCGGCTTGCTTGTTTCCACCGCGCCAGCCGCCGCCGTGGATGAGCAAGACGACGGGGCGAGGAGCATCGGACTTCTCCGCCGGCGAATAGACGTCGGCCAGCAGCTTCATGTCGCCAACGGTTCCGTAGACCACATCGCGATCGATCGTCGAATCGGCGGCGCGTGCTTGCGTAACCAGAAAGCCCGTCAATAAGAACAACGACAGCAGAGAAAGTTTGCGCAGCATGGTGGAGTTCTTTCCTGGGGCAGACAGTGGAGAAATAAATCGGAACCTATTTTCGCACACTTAATTTCAATCGCAAGCGCGCCGCCGCTCGGTCGATGCCTTCACGAGTCAGGCGATCAATCACCATCGGCTGGATCGACTCCTCTTTTTCGGTCGTGACCAGAAAGAAGCAGTAGAGCATCTCGTCGTTCGTCTCTTCTCCCCAGGTGACGCGTTGCGGCGGCGAGCTGGGATTGGACGGGTTCTCTGCAGAGTTGTCATAGGTCGCTGTCGAAACAATCCGCGTTCCCTTGGGCAGCTGAAACGGCTCGGCGAACACGTACTCGTCTTGCCAGTTGAAATCCCACTGCGGTACGTGAATCAAGTCGCGCGTCGTCCCGTCGGGCAACTGGGCGACCACGTTCATCGTCTGCCCCAGCAGATGCATGTGCGGAATCATGCTGAGCATCGTGACATCTTCGGTCAGCGTGTAGGATGCCTTCAGACGATAGTCGCTCTCGCCGGGCTTGATGTCATGCATAAACGACGAAGTCCACAGCGCGAACGCTTCCTGCTTCGGCTTGTCGACAAAGTAGATGCCGACCTTCGAACGGTCTTTTTCGGCCTTGCCGCTGGGATGGTAATGAATCTGCATCACCAGGTCCGATCCTTTGCCCAACAAGCGACCGAGTCCTTCCGGCAGTTTGCGCGGCGTTTTGCCTGGCGACCAACCGCCGATGCTGCCGGTCGGCAAGAAGCCGGGACCGCCGAAGGTGCCGTAACCGGGCTCCGGCGTTCTTTCGTCGAGCTTGCGCGCTGCGCCGTTTTTGTCGAGATACAAGAGCGAGTGATGGACGACGCTTGGTGCGCCCGGCTTGAACTCGACCGTCGCAACGTACTTGTCTTCCGGGATGTCGATCGGAATCACAAAGTTCTGATACAAATCGCGACCATCGGCCGGCACTTCAAACTCGGCCGGCATCTCGACAATCAAGTCGGGCTCGCCCAAGTACCAACCTTCCGGAAATTTCGGCTGCTCCGGCATGTCGGCCAAGTCCCCTTTGGCTCGATCGGTCGCGACCCACGCTTTGAGGACGGCGATCTGCTTGTCGGTCAGGGTTCGCTGCCCTTCAAACTCGCCATGCCGCTCGGCGACTTTCCACGGAGGCATCAGCCGCGACTCGCAGACCCGGGCGATCTGCCGAGCGCGCTTCGCCGCGTCTTCGTAGGTGACCAGCGGAAAGGGACCGACTTCTCCGTCACGATGGCACGTGACGCAGTTGGCGTACAAAATCGGTGCGACATCGCGGGTATAGGTCACTTCGGCCGCTTCGTCTTCGAGCGGCGCGTAAGATTCGTAGTAGCAGCCAACCGCTTCGGTCACTGCTTGTTTGACCGGCTGACCGGCGACGACCGCCGCCACGGCGTCGGCTAGCGTGTGTTCGCTCGCTTCGGGACGTTTGCGGCCGATCTCGCGATACATGTCATCAATGCGGCCGCGATAGACCAGGTCGCCGTCCGCATCCAGCACGAAGGCTTCCGGCACAAACTTGGTTTGAAAACGCTGGCCTAATTGGCCATCCCGATCGACCAGAATCGGCAGATCAATCGAAAACTCTTTGGCGAACTCGCGAATCTCGGCCGGCGTGTCGGTCACATCGGCCCAGACGGCTCGCAGCGAAACTTCGCTATCGGGCGTATTCCATTGTTTATCGAGTCGGCCGAGCAGCGGAAAGTAACCGCGGGAGATCGGACACTCGCCGGTCACAAAGACAAAGACGCGAGCCTTCTTGGCCGCCGCGGCGGCCAAGGGGTGGATCTGGCCGGTGGAGTCGAGCAGCGAAATGTTCTCGCCCAGCGGTTGCTGAGGCTTCGTTTCGGCGGCTTTCAAGCTCGTCAAAGACAGCAGCAGAAAAACCAAGCTAACGACTGCAAATCGATCCGTGTTCAAGATCCTCACTCCTTTTGGCGACTAGGAAATCGTGTCCCGCAGCGACTGGCCGAGACCACAAGATTTCAGGCGTTCACTATAGACTTACCCAGGCCTGTTGGGCAAAGGTTGCGTAGCGAATGAATTTTCTGCGAGATTCTCGTGTGACCGAAAAAGGGGGTCAGGTCCCAATTTTGCGGCAAAACTGGGACCTGACCCCCTTTTCAGCGCCCTGCCTGTGCGGGGCGCATGGAACGGAGTGTGATTGTCGGCGGAGGTCTAACTTATTCGTCGTCGGCTCGCAGCCAGGGAGTCAAGCTCAGCGTGCAATCGCACAGCTCCGACTCGGTGAAGTATAGGCCGATCTCGCGAGCGGCCGCTTCTGGGCCATCAGACGCGTGGACCAGGTTCATCTGGCGGCTGCTGCTGAAATCGCCGCGGATCGTGCCGGCGGCCGCTTTCAGTCCGCTGGTCGCTCCCAGGATGTCGCGGATGACGCGAATTGCTTCCAGGCCTTCCAAAACCAGCGCCACAACCGGCGACGCGGTGATGAACGCTTCTAGACCGGGGTAAAACGGCTTGGCGACATGTTCGGCGTAGTGCTGTTTCGCCAGATCGGGCGTAACTTGCATCAATTTCATGCCGACGATGTTCAGCCCTTTGTCTTCAAAGCGGCTGATGATCCGGCCGATGAGACGGCGCTGAACGCAGTCGGGTTTCAGTAGAATAAGCGAGCGTTCCATATCGATCAATTCTCCAAAGCGTGGCTGAACCGAGCGATTTTAGAGAATCCTCGCTCGCGGCTCAACCGCGCTACACGCGGCAAGGGAAAGAAAATAGGCCAAGCTTTGCAGGCTGGCCTATTGGCAGTTTGATTGAGATATCCGGCGTCCTAGTGTTGGACGACATGCTCGGCGTCGACGTCGTCGGTCGTGTCGGTCACGGCGCCTGGGTCGCGGAATCGATAACCGACGCCGCGAACGGTTTCGATCAATTCGGCTTCATCGGCCATCTTGCGGCGCAGCGCCCGAATATGGACGTCGATGGTTCGTTCCATCACGACGGTATCTTCGCCCAAAGCGGCGTCGATCAGTTCCGAGCGTTCAAACACGCGGCCCGGCTGACGGGTCAGCGTTTCGAGCAGGCGAAACTCGCTGCGCGTCAGTTGCAATGGGCGACCGCTCGCGGTGGCGCGATGCCGGCGACGATCGATCGTGATCCCTTGCGACGCAATGACATCGTCCAGCGAGTTGTCGGCGCCACGTTTGCGACGAACCAAAGCTTTGATTCGTTCCAACAGCACTTTGACGCTAAACGGCTTGGTGACGTAATCGTCGGCGCCCAGCGAAAAGCCGATCAGCTGATCCGACTCTTCCGACTTGGCGGTCAACATCAAGATCATGATGTCTTTGGTCGACGCATCCGCTCGCAGCCGACGACAAACTTCGTGACCGTCGACGACCGGCAGCATCAGGTCGAGGATGACCAGATCCGGCGTTTTGATCTGAGCCTGGGTAAGTCCGTCTTGACCGTCGTAAGCCGAGATCACTTCATATCCGGCTTGGCGCACGTTGTACGCCAAGACGTCGGCGAGAGAACGGTCGTCTTCGACGATAAGAACTTTCAAACGGGCCATCAAACAATCCCCAACGTAATGTTGCATTAAAGGGTGGATAGGTGACTAACTCGACAGTAACTAACTCGACAGGCCCGACTGATGCCGGACAATTTCGCCTTCGATCAGGTAAATCACATCTTCTGCGATATTGGTTGCATGGTCGGCGATTCGCTCGATATGGCGACTGGCCGAAAAGCAGTGCAAACCCGGCTCGATCTCGTATGACGAGACCTTCATCCGGTCTTGCAATTCTTGAATGATTTCGCGATTGAGTAGGTCGACATCGTCGTCCAATAGACGAACGTTCATCGCGGCTTGACTATCGAGACCGACGAACGCGTCAAGCGCTCCGGCGACCATCTGCCGCGTGATGTTGACCATCCGCTCCATCCGGGGCGGAATCTCAAAGTTTGGATATTGCACCAAGCATTTGGCTCGCTCGGCGATGTTGACCGTCAGGTCGCCGATCCGCTCTAAATCATTATTGACCTTCATCACCGTCGCGATGCGTCGCAAGTCGACGGCGACCGGTTGATGCAGCGCCAGCATCTTCAGGCACTCTTCTTCGATCACCACTTCCTTTTGGTCGGTCAGCTCGTCAGCGGCGATCACTTCTTCGGCCAAGGGGAAACTGCGGTCGTACAGCGACTTGATCGACTTTTCGATCATCTCTTCCACCAGACCCGACAACGACAGAATCTCCCGGTGAAGAGAGTCGAGGTCGCGTTGCAGGTGGCGGCTCATCGGAAGCAATCCAAAATGGGGGGTCCGACTGTTTCGCCGGGGTAAATCTCCTGATGAGCTAGAATTTAGTCGCCGATTGTTAACTTCATGTTAACACCAGGTGAGCGACTTCGTTAATTTGTAAAAATCATCCCCGGGGAAGCCGCACTGTAAACTTGCTTCCTTCCCCGACCTGGCTTTCGACGGTCACTCCGCCGTTCATTGCCTGGGCGGTATGTTTTACGATCGAAAGCCCTAGCCCAGTTCCTCCCATTTCGCGCGAACGAGCCTTATCAACGCGAAAGAAACGCTCGAAAATCCGCTCCAGCGCCGCTTGGGGGATGCCGAGCCCGGTATCTTTGACGGTGATTGCGACATGCGATCCTTCGAGCCCCCAAGCGACATCGACCGAGCCCCCCTCGGGCGTGTACTTCATCGCATTGTCGATCAGGTTGCCCAAGATTGTGCGCACTCCTTCCTCATCCCCCAAAACCGAGATCTCTACTTCCGGCGGATGAATTCGGAGCGCAATCTGACGTGATGCGGCGACATCGCGCTGCACCTGGAGGACGTTCTCGATCACATCGGCGATCGGCACTTCGGTAATGTCGAACGCTTCTTCCCGCGATTCGATCCGAGCCAGATGAAGCATGTCCTGGATCAATTCGTGCAGCCGATCGGCCGAATCCATGATCTGCGACAGAAAGTAACCGCGATTTTCAATATCTTCGATCGCACCTAATTGCAGCGTCTCGGTATAGGCGCGAACCGCCGCCAGCGGCGTTTTTAGTTCGTGCGAAACGCTCGAGACAAACTCGCGTCGCATGTTTTCTAACCGTCGCAGTTCGGTGACGTCATGCAGCACCATCACGACGCCGGGGCAAGGTTCGCCTGGCAAGCGATTGGCCTGCAGGCTCAGCGTCCGTCGCGGCGTGGTCGAAACTTCAAACTCGTTTCGATACGGTTCGTCACTCGCGATCGCCGCACGAAACGACTCGTCCAGCGACCGATTGCGCGTCAGCTCTAACAAGGGACGTCCAACGGGGTCTTCCGCGCGAATCGCCAATAACTTTCGGACGGCGCCGTTGGCCAACAGCACGCGCTGCTGAGCGTCGACAGCGATGACTCCTTCCACCATGCTGCCGAGAACGGTTTTCAACCGATTCGACTCTCCGGTCAATTCATCCACGCGCAAATCAATTGCGGCCTGCATTTGCGAAAACTGCCGCGCGGTCTCTCCCAGTTCGTCTTCCGCCGCTGCCCAGACATGTCCGGTGTAGTCTCCTTTGGCGACGCCGGCACAGGCGCGAGTCAATTGCTGGACCGGAGCGACGATCCGCTCTTCAAATCGGCGAGCAATGAAATAAGCGCCGGTCAAAACCACAATCCCCAGCGCCATCGCCCCGATTACCAGGCGATAGGAAGCGTTCAGACCGTCGGCCTCGATATCCTGCCCTACGCGGACATAACCGACGAGCTTTCCCTGCTCTTCGAACGGCAACGCGATGAAATAGAACGGATGCCCCGGCAGTTGCGGATCGCTCGCCGCTTCCCCCATTCCCGTTTCGGCCGCCGCTTTGAATTCAGGCAAGCGCAAGACGTTCGGCATTCGCGCCGCATCTTGCCGCGTATCGATCAAGACTTTGCCGTCTAAGTCGGCGACGGTGACATACAGTCCCGACTCTTTGGCTTGCGACTGGACCAACGCGCTTAACGCTTGCGGATCAAACGACAAACCGACCGCTTCCAACTCTCGGCGAAAGAATCGCGCCGAGGTCTGTAGCGAGTCGAGCTGACGCAGACGGGCTCGCTCCATGCCGTCGAGAAAAAAGAGAGCGATCGCGCCGGTCGTAAACAGGAAGATAATCAGCCCAAGCCAAAAGAAGAGCGCCCAGCCGATTCGAGATTGCAGCATTCCTGAAAAGGCCTTCGTGCGACGGATGGAATAAAGGGGCGCGGGGTAAACGTATTCCGGCAAATTGGGCGTAATCTCGTAACCTAGTCGGATCTCGTGAAAATGAGAAGCCTCTTCACAGGAACTTCTTGCGGTTACGAACGTAAAAAAGGGGGCGCGTCCCGAAGAACGCCCCCCTTTTTCGCTTTTTTCGTTGTCGCGATCCGGCTTAGACCTTAACGGTCTTGCCCGGAATCGGCGTCGGGTACGGCGAACCGTCGACGCGGGTCGGCTTCCCTTCGGCGTTCGGCTGAACCGGCGCTTCGGTATCCATCGAGGTAATTTTGTCGAAGTCGGCCAACGTATCTTGCGAGTTGAACGCTTCATCCCAGCTGAGGTTACGGCCCGAGTAAGTCGCCATCCGACCGAAGATCGCGGTCATCGTGCTCATCGCGCCATATTCGGCTTCGTTCGGGATCTCGCCGCGACGCAGCTGCGCGAACAGGTCATGATGTTCTTCCTGGTGACCGTTGCCGCCCCCGTTGCCATAGGCCCAAGCGACTTCGCCGTTCGGCTTGAAGATCTTGGCGCCGCTAATGTCGCAATACCCCTTGGTGCCGTGGGCATGTTCCGAAACGCTGCTCCACGTCTTCGGAATATGACGACAGCAGCTCATCATCTTGGTCCCTTCACCATAGGTGAATTCGATCATATGGTGATCGAAGATCTGACCGCTGTCTTTGCCAACGCGAACTTCACGTCCGCCCATGCCTTCGGCCATGGTCGGATAGCCCTGCATCAACCAGTTGATCACGTCCAGGTTATGGATGTGCTGTTCGACGATATGATCGCCGCAGAGCCAGTTGAAGTAGTACCAGTTGCGCATCTGGTATTCCAGCTCGGTCTGCTTGGCGTCGCGGGTGTTCATCCACACGCCGTTGCTATTCCAATAGGCCCGCGCGAAAACAATGTCGCCGATCGCGCCGTCGTGCAGACGTTTGATCGTTTCGATGTAACGCGGCTCATGGTGACGCTGCAGACCAACGGCGACCGCGAGGTTCTTTTCTTTGGCGATTTCGTTGGCGGCCAACACGCGGCGAATGCCGGGCGCGTCGGTCGCAACCGGCTTCTCCATGAAGATGTGCTTGCCGGCGTTCACGGCCGATTCAAAGTGCAGCGGGCGGAAACCGGGAGGAGTCGCCAAAATCACCAGATCGATGTCTTGTTCCAACACCTTTTTGTAGGCGTCGAAGCCGACGAACTGACGCTCTTGCGGCACGTCGACCTTGTCCGCATGTCGCGACGTGACGCCGCGCAGACACGATTGCAGACGATCGCCGAATGCATCGCCCATCGCGACCAACTTGGTCGGGCCTTCGGTGTTCATCGCTTGCGTCGCGGCGCCGGTGCCGCGTCCGCCGCAGCCGACCAGACCGATTTTAATGACGTCGCTGCCGAAGACATGCGCCGCACGCGCCAAAGGCAACGTGCCGGCCATCGCGCCGCCGGCGATCAACAGGGACGAGCCGGTTTTGATAAAGTTGCGCCGGGACGACTTCGAAGCGTCGCTGGTCGATTCGGCGGCAGGTTGTGCGTTGGACTCTGGAGACATGAGGTGCGTATCCTCCGGATCGTAGAGATTTAGGTGCAAGAGGTGAGAAACATCAGGCAGGAGAGGGGAAGTTTGCAAACTTACAGCCTAAACTAGTTTCTGTCCCCAATCAATCAGATATTACGCAGAAGAGCCTTCCCTAATCTACTTTTCGCGTCCGTGCAAAGTCTGGCGAAATCGCATCCGCAATTCACGAGGGATTAACTCGGAAGAACGTCTTGCGGAAGAAAAGTGCTCGCTAAATGAAAGAGGTTCTCCTCGCTTGGGCGGATCTCACCCGAGAACCAGCGCTGAAAACTTTCGCATATTTGCTGGCTGCTCTTTCTCGCGTCTCTCCGGCATTTCTCTAGCCTGGCGGCTATTCCCTACGGAGGGCGAGAACGAAATATTTCTTATTACTTTTAAGATTATGTTGCCAGAACCCCCTCGCATGTGTAGTATCACGTAACGGCACACGGGCCGCCTGCGAAGCTTAACAACCGCGGTCGATCGTGATTTACTTCTTCATGTAACGTTTTTCACGGAGTTTCGCACGATGTCCAAAATCACAGATACTCCCCATTTGTCAGTTGCATGCTGGTCTCCATTCTCTTGCAGCAAGCGGCGGAATGCGTTCACGCTGGTCGAGCTGTTGGTGGTGATCGCCATCATCGGCGTTCTGATTGCGCTGCTGTTGCCGGCTGTTCAACAGGCGCGTGAAGCGGCTCGCCGGATGCAGTGCACGAACAATTTAAAACAGATCGGTTTGGCCCTCCACAACTATCACGACACCTACCAGAAATTCCCCAATTCGTATCAACCTGATAAAGCGCGGTGGTCCGTTTCTAGCGTTCCGGAGGGTGAAAGCGCCTTGTGGACCTGGACGTCGTTCATTTTGCCACAGGTCGAACAGCAGAACTTGTACGACAGCCTTCAAGTTGGCCATCTGCCTGGCGAAGTGTCGCTGGATGACGCAACGCGATTGGGCATCGCACAAAGCGGATTCGCCGGCTATCAATGTCCTTCGTCCGCTGCTCCCCCGCTGAACTCAGAGCGTAAGATCCCGGCCGGTTCAGGTGGTAACGCCGACTGCAC
The DNA here is from genome assembly GCF_000153105.1 of Blastopirellula marina DSM 3645. GTDB lineage: Bacteria > Planctomycetota > Planctomycetia > Pirellulales > Pirellulaceae > Blastopirellula > Blastopirellula marina. The sequence continues at coordinate 4,247,518 of NZ_CH672376.1, read as the reverse complement.
CGACGCTGGGTGCGTCGAAGTCGCCACGGCAAACTACGTTTGCGCCAATGATAGCCACAACCTTGATCGTGACAATTGGAACGGCTTCATGGGAAACGACCGCACGCCAAGCGGCTTCATGACGGTCTCTTTTGCCGATATTGTCGACGGTACGAGTAATACGATTGCCGTCGGAGAACGTACTTGGCAGCTTGCCTCACGTACGCTGCGAGCCAGCACGCAATTGTTGATGAACGGTGACTCTCCTAACGTTAGCCTACAGGGCAACGCATACATCAGTGCTGGCGGACGTTGGTCGCTCAATTGCACGAACTCGCAAGACTGCGACCGAGGTTTCAGCAGTAACCACCCAGGCGGCGCAGAATTTTTACTTGTCGACGGATCGGTTCACTTTATCAGCGAAACAATTGACCACGATACCAATAGCTCGGTTAACAGCGCCTACGAGTATTTGATCTGCCTCGACGACGGCAATCCGGTCGATCTTCCCTAACTCGACTCTTTGCGTCTTCTCTAGATCAGCTGGTGTTAGCACTTCCTACGAAAAGGCTTGGATTGCCTTGCGCAGGCCCTGTTCCCATAATGTGAATCACGGACTCATTGTTATGCATCGGATATTTGTCGCGGCCTTATTCTTGATCGGCTTATCTGGTTGCTTCGGCTCGGGCGGTCCCGAACTAGGCATTGTGGAAGGAACCGTCAAGCTGGATGGACAGCCGTTGGAAGGCGCCACCATTTCCTTCGTCCCAGCGGCAGGGGGTCGCACCGCTGAAGGCTTCACAGACGCCGAAGGACACTACGCAGTCGAGTTTGCCGCTGGCGCCAAAGGTGCACTTCTCGGAGAACACAAAGTTCGTATCACGACGCTAAAAGAGAAAGTCATGAGCGACAGTGGTCGCGTCGCCGATCCCGGCATACCAGAAAAAGTTCCAGCGCGATTCAACAGCGAAACCGAACTGATCCGAGATGTTCAACCGGGCCAGAACATCTTCGATCTCGACCTGCAGTCAAAATAAGTCCTGCCGATCAAGAAATTACGACATGACTTGCCGACGTTGATTTCAAGACGAGTTGCGGCAAGCTCTGGGCCAGAACAGGTAACCTCTCCACGCGCCGCGTCCTCCCAAGGGCTCTCCATCCCCCAATCCGCGCCCATTGCCAATCGATCCAAAGTCTGTGATCGATGCGTAACATCTCTGCGAATGCGGCATCCAAATGCTGATCGCACTAAAGGAGCTCCTTGCGCAGATTTTTTTCCTTAAGCTTACTTTCACTCCGCAGCGCAAATCGGCACACAAAATGCTTTTCCATCGGGCAAATCAAAGCACACCCCAGGATTCGCCGATCATGGACATGATTGCCCCGCTGCAAGAAGTAATTTTGGAGCGTTTTTATCAGGATGTTGTCGCTGGCCTCTCCGCCGCCGATAAATCGCTGCCTTGCAAGTACTTTTACGATCAACGCGGCTCTCAGCTGTTTGATCAAATCTGTGAGCTCGACGCCTATTACGTCACGCGGACCGAGATGAACATCATGCAGCGGTTCGCGCATGAGATCGCAGCAGAGCTGTCCCATGTCGAAACCTTAGTCGAACTCGGCAGCGGCAGCAGCGTCAAAACGCGGTTGCTGCTCGACCAACTCGGTCGTCTGGCGGTCTACGCGCCGGTCGATATCAGCACCGAGCATCTATATGAGACGGCTGTCGCTTTAAAACGAGATTACCCGCGACTCAGCGTCACGCCGCTCTCGGCCGATTTCACGCAGCCGATCTGCTTGCCGGAGAGTTTTCCGCAAGAGTTTGTCGCCGCCTACTTTCCCGGATCGACCATCGGCAATTTTGAACCCCACCAGGCCATCCAATTACTGCGCGCCATCGCCGCAACCTGCCGCCTTGGGGGAGAATTGCTGATAGGCGTCGATTTGGAAAAGCCGGAAGCGGTGCTTCAGTCCGCTTATGACGATCCCCAGCAAGTGACCGCTGAGTTCAACTTGAATTTGCTCCACCGCATCAACCGCGAACTGGACGCCGATTTTCAAATCTCACAGTTCCGCCATGTCGCGCAGTTCAATTCGGCCGCAAGCCGCATCGAGTTATACTTAGAGAGCCTGACCGAGCAACAAGTCACGATCGGCCAGCAAGAGTTTCATTTCGCCCCAGGCGAACGAATCTTGACCGAATACTCGCATAAATATTCAATCGCCCAGTTTACCGAATTGGCCGCCGCAGCCGGCTTCGCCGTCGAAGAATATTGGACCGACGACCGTGAGTACTTTGCCGTGATGTTGCTACGCGTAGTGAAGCATTAACGCCGTCTTGCATTTTTCCATTTGGGCATGGCGCCTACGCCTGTGCGAAATACGAATGAGCCGTTAAATCGATTTCGCCAACCGAATCCCGCTGAACTGCCAGCGTTTGCCGGGTCCGAAGAAATTGCGATAGGTCGCGCGGATGTGCGATTGCGGCGTCACGCACGATCCGCCGCGCAGCACCCACTGATTGCACATGAACTTGCCGTTGTACTCTCCCAAAGCGCCGGCCGACGCGCGATACCGTGGGTAGGCCGTGTAGGGACTCGCCGTCCACTGCCAAACGTCGCCAAACAACTGTTGCATCCGATTTGTCGCATCCAGCGACGCCGGCAAGGGGCGGAACTCTTCGCTTTCTAGAAAGAGACCCTGGATCGAATCGCTCGACGCCAACTCGGTTTGGGCGGCCGTTTCCCACTCTTGTTCGGTCGGCAGGCGATGCCCAGCCCAACGTGCAAACGCGTCCGCTTCGTAATAGCTGACGTGATGCACTGGCTGCGACGGTGACACCGGAACCAAACCGCCGAGCGTCAATTGCAGCCAATGCTCTGCCTGTTGGCGCCAATAGAGCGGAGCAACAATCTGCTGGCTCTGCAAAAAATTCCAACCGTCCGACAACCACCACTGCGGATCTTGATAGCCGCCGTCGGCCATGAACTCGAGATACTCGCCGCTAGTAACCAGACGCGACGCAAGCGCATACGGCTCGAGCAAAGTCTGGTGCGCCGGTTGTTCGTTGTCGTAACAAAATTGATCTCCGTCGTAACCGATCGAGCTGATTCCCCCTTCATACGCAATCCAGCGCCGATCGCTCGCAGCCGTCTCACCGATCGCGGCTTGATCTACATACGCCGGACAAAGCGGGTTACACGAAAACGCATGCTTCAGATCGGTTAGCATCAATTCTTGATGCTGTTGCTCATGATGCACGCCTAGTTCGATCACCGTCAGCAGTTGGGCGTCCAACGTGGACATCACCTCCTCGATGCGCTCGTCCACATACCGGCGATACTTCCAGACATCGGTCACCGTCGGCCGCGATAACAACCCACGCTCGGATCGCGGAAACGGTCGTCCCACCGTGTTGTAGTAAGAATTAAACAGATACTCAAACTGCGGCCACGGCGAGACGTAGTCAGCGAGCGACGGCTGCAGCACGAACGTCTCAAAAAACCAGGTCGTGTGCGCCAGATGCCATTTGATGGGACTCGCGTCCGGCATCGACTGCACGACAAAATCTTCGATCTCTAGCGGAGCGGCGATCTTCTCCGAACGTTGGCGAACTTCGCGAAACTGTTGTCTCAACACTTCTGAGCGGATGTCGACGGCGGTACTCATCGCGGCTGGCTCCCTGCTGTTTTGTAACACGAAAGAAATTATACCCGCAAGTTGCCGGCATATTCCGTACCAAAACAAACAGACTGCGCCGCTTTGGGCCGCTGTAAGTGAAGAGCCCGGGAGAATTCGCGTCTAGCTTGCCGGTTCCGTATAAAGATCGCGAATCGGAATCGAGCGAAATCGAGAAGAGATCTTGCCTGCTCCGCCGACGTAGTAAGTCATCAACAAGCGGCCCTTCCAAAACAGGACGCTCGTATAGGCGTACTCGTGACCTTTCTCCGCTTCCACGTTGCGCCGTAGTCGCCAGGTTTTGCCTTCGTCAGAGCTAATCGCTAGCGACAGCGGATTGCGTGATCCGCCGTGATGGCGCCCTTTCTCAACATTGTCATTCCAGATTAGCAGCAAATCGCCGGTCGAGGGGATTCGCCGAATCGTTGCGGGCGCTTCCGGCCCCGGCACGCCGAGCGACTGCGGCTCGCTCCAAGTTTCGCCGCCATCTTCCGACATCGCATGCGCGATGTGCCCTAGCTGATTGCGAAAAATCATCATCACTCGATTCCCGTCGATTTCTACAACTTCCGGCTCCATCGCGCCCCGCTTGGGATAGTCGACGCTTTCTTTACCAAGGCGCCAGGTTTTCCCTCCATCATCCGAAAGACAGCATTGGCAAACAAAATGATTGACCCGCTGTACGTCTGCGGTCGACGCCAAGGGAACGATCAAACGCCCCGTCGAGAGCCGCGTGACACGATCGTTGTTGAGGATGTGATAGCCCATGTGCGGCGAAACGCGAATCGGATCACCGAACGTACGGCAGCCGTCATTCGAGATGCGTAACATGACCCGAATGTCGCTGTAGGAGTTCTTGTTGAGATAAAACATGCCGATCGGCCGATGCAGTTCGGTCGGCGGCGCAAGATAGCGGAGCGTGACCGACATCACATTCAGGCTCCCCGTATTCGGCTGCAGCACTTCCTTGTCGCCCCAGGTCAGCCCGCCGTCGGTCGATCGCCGAGCGACAATTTGCGCATCGGCATGATCCGAGGATTTTTGAAATTCGGTCACCGCGTACAGCAATACGTCATCATTGAGGGCGATCACTGAACCTTCGCTATAGCGAGGAAACTTGGGCGTCGCGGGAAAGACGTTACGAGCAAAATTCGTCGCCGGATCGCTTTTCGGAGAGTCGCTACGATGCGATAGATTCAGAATCGCCTGAGCCGCGCGAATCGTAGTTCCTTCGTCGGGGTCGGCCAGCAAGCGAATCAATTCAGGGCGAGCGGCGACAATACCGGCTTCGCCAATAAATTGGATGGCCTCACTACGTACTAGCGGATCCGAGTCTTGCAGATAACTGGGGAGCGTATGGCGCGCCGTCTCATCTCCCAGCAACGCCAGAGCGGCGTTCAACGCCAATCGATCGCTGGCTGTGGACGCGGACTGTTGACGCGTCTTCAGCAAACCTATGGACTCTGCATCTCCGAGTCGTGCGACCGCCCAAGCGGCGATTTGCAAATCTTTCCACTCCGCTTGCTTGATGACTTCACGCAGTTTTGCGGTCGCGAGCGGATTGCCCCATTGAGCCAGCGCAGCGGCCGCTAGGATCGTCTGGGCGTTGATGTTTTGCAGCTGATCAAAGCGTTTTCTTAAGATGGGTCCCTCGCCGATTTCCTCGATCCGAAAGAGTGCTTCGCACGCGGCTGTCTGCGTCTCAAAAGCGACGTCGTCCTGCAACGCTTGCACCAAGATAGCAAGAGACGAACGTTCGCCGGCACGCACCAATTCGCGAGCCAACTCGCAGCGGCGGCGGCTCTCGGTCGTCTGCTTTAGTTGCGGCGCCAAAGCGGCGATCACTTCCTGCTGCTTACCGGCGTTGGTCAACCCTTCGGCGGCGTTTAGCGCGACGCCGAGGTCAGGAGACTGAAGTCCCGTTTGTAAGATCTCAAGACTACGTCGCTCTGCATCCTCTATCGTCGACGGTTCGCCCGCTTCGATCGCCGTCACGACGCAAAGCACGCCGGCACAAACAAACATCGCGGCGCAGCGAAATGCGTTGCTCCAGAGAAGACAGACGTTCTTCATTGGTTCACCAAACGGAAAAGATTAAGAAAGAGCAGGCGGTGCGGTACTTATCAATCTCGCCAGGGAGAAGGCGAGAGGATCAACGGGGAGCTTCGCAAGCGAATGCTTCACTCGAGAGCGCTTGTTGTACGATCGGCAAGCTGCGAAATCGCTCTTGCTCTGCCGGCGAAAGCAGTCGGAGCGGCTTGGGCGCCATTCGGCCTGGGATGCCGCGCAGATTGAGAAGTTCGGAGGTCGTGGAAAAAATCGATGCGTCGATCGATTGCATGGCGGCCAGCAACTCGTTGAATTGATTTTGAATTTGCGTGACGGCGAGCCAGTCTCTTTTACCGAGCGCGGTTTGCATGTCGCGAATCCAGTGCGGCGCGAACCCAAAGACGCCGTCCAAATGCTCGCGGACGCCTGCTTTTAGCAAGACATCCAAAATCGTCGGCTGCGCGATGATCACGCGAAACTGATCCGATTGCAACGCCAACAAGGGACGGCTTTGGGCGAAGTCATCAGAACATTTGATTCCGTGGATATTCGGGTGTTCGCTCAACTTCAGCACCGTGCTGATTTCTAATTTCGTCCCCGTCAGTCGCGGAAGATCATACAAGAACAGCGGCTTCTTGCTGGCGTCGGCCAGATCGGTGAAATAATCGATCAGCTCCGCTTGGGTATATTTCAAGAAATAGGGAGAGACGATCACGAGGCCATCGACGGGAAGATTCTCTACCGCGCGGATGCGGGCCAACGTGGTCGACGTACCGGTATCTCCCACTCCCACCAATAATTCGGCCCGCTCGTTGCCGATTCGAACGCTTTCGGCGACCAACTGCAGATACGTTTCCATCGACAGTACTTGCATGAAACCCATGGTCCCAGCGACCAGGAGGCTGTCGATGCCGTTGTCCAGTTGATCTTCGATGTGCGCTTCAAGGCCCGCGACGTGGATCGCATCGTCGTCGGAAAGCGGGGTACAGAGTGCGGTGATAAACTTCGTTGCTGACATGCGAACCCTGACACTAGAAATAAATCGTGAGGTAGATAGCGGGAATTTCTTCAATAAAAGCCAACGTCGCAAATGGATGAAGACTTGCAGCAGGCGGTTCTATTTGCCGTAGAACCAGTCGACGTTCATTCGAGCCAAGTGCACGCCATCGTTGGCGTGGTAGGCGATCAACGCCGTACCGTCCTCCAAAAACTCGACGCATTGATATCCAAGATCATTTCCAGGTTCTTTCACGATGTTCCGCTGAAGGATAAACGTCTCCCCTTCATCCTTGGAAATCGCGCTCGTGAGCGTCGAGCGGACCGGCACCTTGGGATCTGATTTCAGCGCAGAGCGTTCGCTGATCCAGACGAACAGCAAATCGCCGGTAGAAGGAATCCGCCGCACGGTCGGCAGACCGGCGTACGGCATTTTCAACGCCGGGATCATCTTACCTTGCGACCAGGTTTCGCCGCGATCGGTCGAAAAGGCTTTGACGGGATGCCCGCTGTAGCTGCGAGCAAACATCATCAGCCGTCCATCGCGCAGTTCGACCGCATCCGCTTCTTGAACATCGATTTTTCTCGACTCGTACAAGTCGACCACATTTTTGCTCGGATACCAGCTATAGCCCTGATCGTCAGAGTAGAAGACGAGACCAACATAGCCGTTGTGATCTTGCGAACTGGGGAGATATTTTTTGGTTTCGGCGACGGCAATAATTCGGCCATCTTCCAGAGTGAGCAGCTTATCGTTGTGAATCAGCGTGTAGCCGGAATAAGGCGTCAACGGAAATTGCTCGCCCCACGTCGCTCCATCGTCGGTACTGCGTCGATACAGAGTCACCGCATAGTAGGGCTTGGTCGGGTGCGTCGTGTAGTTATATGACAACAGCAGATCGCCGTTGGTCAATCGCAGCAAACTTGGATGGTTGAACCGGCCGGGATCGGGCGACACCGGTTGCGGGACTAATATTTTCGCTTCGGTCCAGGTTCGTCCTTGATCGGTCGAACTCTTCGCGACGATGCCTCCCTCGGGGCCGTATTCGGTGTAGCAAAACAGGAGCGAGCCATCTTTCCGCTGGACCATGTCTCCATTGATGCCGCGATACCCGCGCGGCTTGTTCGGCTTGACGACCAAGTGAACGTCTTCGATCGCTTCAGCCGCTTGGATCGCAGCCGGCAGACCGGCGCCGCCTGTTACAATTCCGATTGCAACGACGATTATCAGCAAGGGTTTCATGACAAAGGCTCTCTGGCGGGTTGAAGTCTCAAAGTTGTTTCGAGGGAGGGAACGTCGAGCAAAACTCGTCATCAAGTTAGCAGGGCGCCGCCGTGATTAACCGTGCGTCGGGTAATCTTCCGGAAACTGACGACGCTTGAACGAATAAGGGGAGCATTGGTGAAACCAACCGCCGTCGATTTCGATGCAAGTTCCAGTGATGTAGGCCGAGTCGGGACCCGCCAAGGAGACGATGCTGCGGGCAATCTCCGCCGGTGTTCCGTAGCGCTGAAGCGGGATCATCTGCTCCACCGCCTGACGAAGATCGGCCGAGAGCGAATCACCGTCGGCAGCGACATATTGATCGTTCAAGCTGGTGTCGATCGCGCCCAAGTTGACCGCCAGCACGCGTACGCCGGAGGGCCCATACAGCGTCGCCAACTCGTAAGTCAACGCGTCGAGACCTCCCTTGGCGGCGATGTAAGCAGGACTGACGCCGGCGGCGAACTTGGATTGAATGCTGGAAACGTTGATGATCACCCCTTGCCGGCGCAATTCCATATGCGGAGCGGCCGCTTGGGCGAGAAACGCCGGCGCGGTCAAACAAACGCGAATCGTTTTCTCCCACGACTCCCGAGAGATCGACTTCATGGTCGTCACGTCGCGCCATGCCGCGTTGTTGACCAGTACGTCGATCCGCCCAAATTTCTCCACACAATCGCGGACCGCGTGTTGAGCAAAGTCTAAATCGCCCAGGTCGCCGATCGCGGTGGCCACAGATCGGCCCTGATTTTCAATCGCGCTGACGGTGTCCGCCAACGCCGCAGCGTCGATGTCTAACAGAAAGCAGTCGTAGCCGCGTGCGGCGAACTCCAGCGAGGTCGCGGCGCCAATGCCGCCTGCGGCTCCGGTAATCAATACGGTCGGCGCGTCCGTCATTCAGGCCTCTTTTCCGTCCATTGATCCGATCGATTCACCTTAGAACTGCTCCAACACTTCTCCGCCATTTCGAGTGGTGAGCCCTGATAGCAGCGTTTGATCGATCGTTTCGGGCAGGAACCGAACCGAACCATCCGCGAGGGCGAAATGAGCGCCGCCAGGGTGGTAGCTCGAGAATCCCTGAGGGCGCCAGGCAAAAGTTCCGCCGCCGGGCACTGTAAAGGGGCCGTTGATCCCGGTGGACGTATCCAGGGTGTTGTAAACAGCGTAGCTATTCGCGTTGTACGTGGTCGAACTGCTGCTGGTCGCCTGATTAGGATCGCCGGTCACTTCGCCGACGAATAGAGTATTAGAAGTCCCGTCGATGATGTCGCGAAAGTTGGTTTTCGATAACGCGTAAAAGACTCCATTGCCATCAGAACGGGGACGCACTCCCACGGTTCCCGAAGAATTGCAGCGCCAGTCGCGCGAGTCCGCGACGCCGGCCATATCGGAGCGCGGAACGGCGTCAATAGCGCCTGAAAACGCCGGATTCACCATCGTATCGGCCTGCGGATTCGAGACGCACAAGTATACAGGAACCGGCCCCAATGCGGTCTCCGGGTCATAATTCGCTTGCGTTTGGATCGGCGCCGCGACATTAAAATTCACCGCATCGTAGCGTGCGTTTTGCTCAAGAAAGGGCAACGTATGAACGCCCCATGAGAAGAAGTGCGTGCCCGTAAAACCGCTGCAGCCGCCGCTGATTCCGCTGCCCAGCGGAAACGTTAGATGCGTGTCATGATAGTTATGCAGGGCGAGCCCCACTTGCTTGAAATTCGCCGAACAAGACAATCGTCGCGCGGCCTCGCGAGCCTGCTGGACGGCCGGTAACAACAGTGCAATCAGCACGCCGATAATAGCGATAACTACCAATAGTTCGACCAACGTAAAGGCGCTGCGTCGAGTTTTCGATCGGTTTCTACTTGGCATCGCGATACCCTCAGGGAAGAGAAAATTAAGAATTGAAAAGGTATAGATGGAGTTCAAAATTCCTTAAAACTCAGCTTTCGTCACGTTGATTGCCGCCGAGCGCATTCTGCAAAAGGCCTTTGGTACGAGCGATGTGCCGTCGCAACAGGTCGGAAGCGGATTTGATATTGCCGTCGTTCAGGTCGGCCAGGATCTGGCGGTGCTCTTGAATCACGCCGATCTCTTGCTGCATCCGAACGTCGTCCGGCACCGGCGCTAGAAAATAAATATGCTGCGCCGAATGAGAAAACATCTTGACCAGAATCTCGTTCTTCGAGAGTTCCAGCAATTTCTGATGAAAGAGAAAGTCGGACTCGCAAAACCCCATGGTTAATCCAGAGTGATGCAGGTCCTCCATCGTGTCGCAGATCTTATGCAGTTGGGTTAGATCCTTCCGCGGCGCGCCAGGAGCAAAGGAGACATCGATCGCGCCTAACTCCAGGACGATCCGCGCGTCGATCAACTCCTCGTACCGAATTTCTTCTAGCGTCGGCACGAAAAAGCCGCCAGTCGTCCGCCGCGTCAATAGACCGTCGTGCGCCAGCAGGGCCATCGCCTCTCGCAAAGCGGCCCTTTGGGCGCCGAGCCGCTGTGACCACTCCACTTCGGCCAGCCGACTCCCGACGGGAATCTGGCCGCACACGAGCATCTTGCGAAGCGCGGAATAGCACTTTCCGCTCGCGTTCATCAAAACAGGTTGGTCAGAGCGTTTTTCAGTAATCATGTCTGTTACCCTACTATTCAATGAGTACAAAAACAAGCTTTTTTTGAACCCAACTTTAAAGAACTTCCAATTTCAAAATTTTCTGGCAAGGCCTGCATGCTCGCCTAGGAATCGAGCGATATGCACGACCCCAAGAGGGATCACCAGCCGATAATACCGCAATTCAGCATTCCAATCCCATCGAGCTTCCGCGTCGACCTGCAAGAATGCGTACATTTTTTGATTGATTTTGTGCTCCATTATGAGTTAACCTAGAAACCGCCATAAATTGGGCTTTTCATTTCTCATGGGCGTTGATCTTCACTTTTCATCTGGGGACGTTCTGTATGCGCAAGCAATTCCCTCTCTTCAGCCTGGTAGTGCTCGTTGGGCTGTGGACATTCTTCTTAGGCGGTTGTGCGAATGAAGCGGGACTTGAGCGACGGATCGTCGCTGGTCGCGTCACCTATCAGGGGAAGCCGATCGAGTCAGGAGAGATTCGCTTTGTTCCCACCAGCAAGGGCCCCGTTTCGGCCGCATTGATTCGCAACGGCGATTACGAGGTGACCCACCGCGGAGGCGTCATGCTGGGTAACGCCAAAGTAGAAATCGTCATCACTTCCAACGCAGCGCCAGTGAGCATCGAAGAACTCGACAACCATCAATCGCCCCCTAGCGGCGGCGTCCTCCCGAAAAAATATGGCGCCGAGTCAACACTGCGCGTGGATGTTCAACAAGGTCCTGGGAAACAGACGCTCGACTTTGATTTGACCAAAAAATCTGCCGCGGCAACTCCAGCTTCCATTTGCCCGGCGGCCCGATTAGCGAACCTCTGCTAACTCACCACTGCAGGCGACATGCGTCTGCTGCCAGCTTCGCTTGAATCGCTGTGCTGAATCTCTACCGGACGTGACAATCCCGCTCTACGAAAGCCCAAGAATGCAATTGACGTCCGTCGTCACTCCGCTCTCTGACGAAAACCTGGCCCGCGTGGCGCAGCTGGGCGTAACCAACGTCGCGATCCGTTACCCAGGTCCGCACTTGGACGATCTGCTCGCGATCCAAGAGCGCCTGAGTCGGTTTGGATTGCAGATCGCCGCGGTTGAAGGAGAGCTGCCGATCCAGAACGCGATTCTAGGGACGGCGAGTCGAGATGACGACTTGGCGCAGATGAAACAACTTCTCGTGAATCTGGGCAGCGCGCAGATCGGCGTCTGCTGCTACAACTTTATGCCGGCCTCCGATTGGGTCCGGACGGGAAGCCAAACGCAAGAACGCGGGGGCGCTTGGACAACTTCGTTCCGTCTGGCCGACGCCGACCAAGCAGCTTCGTTGCATGCCGTCTCCAGCACGCATACCGGCGCAGCCGTCACGCGCGAACAAATGTGGGAGAATCTGCGGTCCTTCTTAGCCGAACTGCTGCCGATTGCCGAAAAGTCAGGCGTCGCATTGGCGATGCACCCCGACGATCCGCCGCTGGCCGCTTTCGGCCAGCACGCGCGGATCATGAACAGCTTGAACGACTTCGAGCGATTGCTGGAGCTCTCTTCCAGCCCCAGCAACGGCATCTGCTTTTGCCAGGGAACGTTCGCTGTAATGGGAGTCGATATCCCCGGCACGATCCGTAAGCTGGGAGATCGCATTCGCTATGTGCACTTCCGCGACTCGCACGGAACGGCGGACGACTTTACCGAAGCGTTTCATGACAATGGCCCGACCGATATGGTCGCCGCGATGCACGCCTATCACGACATCGGCTTCCAAGGCCCCATTCGACCCGATCACGTCCCTCAATTGGCTGGCGAAGAAGAGGGCGATCCCGGCTATACGATGCTCGCGAGATTCTTCGCCTTTGGCTATATCCGAGCGCTGATGCAAAGCGCCGAATATGGCTTGCAGCGCCGATAACGCCTAGGGTGGTCGCGATTGTTGGGTGCGGTCAGTCAGCTTTGCGGCCGCATGGCGCGGCATCTTGTCGCTAAAGCAACCCAACCAATCTTGGACAAACTGGTCGGGCCACCCGGTGATCGCGGCAAAGATTGCCGCTTGCTCATCTGCTCAAATTTCGGGGACAATGCTGCTCCTCGTCCCGGCGTCTGATCCATCACCCAGGACGTAAGTTTTCTAGCCTCTTGGTTTGGGACGAGCTGAAAAGTTCCCGCGCGGAGAGGGAGCCGCGGCGATTGGCAGGCTCTGGTGCGCCAGACGCCCCCCCTAGGCAAGATGGGCAATTTTCAAAAAACGAGCAGCGGTCCGGTCCAACCGGTAACCCCGCAGGGCAGGCCTTGGTCGGCCGCACCGCAAAAAGCGCCCAACTTAACCCACAGGCAATTTGGGCAAGTTTTCAGAAAAAATTGAGCAGTCCAGTCCGCCCTAGTAGGCCGATGTCGAATGTCAAAACCAGACTGACCAACACCCGATCTCCAGACTCAAAAAAACGGGGTCCAGTCCGGTCCAGTCTCTGGCATTTCGAAATAGAGGCCGCACTCCCTCGGCCTGCGCATTCGGGCTCGTGTTGGATTGGTTCGCCGTTGGATCGAAAAATGAATCGGTCCGGTCCTGAACTGAGGATGTCGCTGGGGATGGAGAACGCCACGACTTACCAAACTTTGGCCCGCAAGAAATGACAAACGGCGGCAACGCTTGTGCGCTGCCGCCGTGTCGGTATCGAATAAGGAGTCGCTGTTGGCGTTACTACGCTTCCAACAACATCCGGGCCGGTTCTTCGATTGCGTCGCAAATCCGCTTCAGGGTCATGACCGCTTCGCGGCCGTCGACCATGCAGTGATCGTAGGTCAGCGCCAAGTACATCATCGGGCGAATCACGACCTGACCGTCGCGAGCGACGGGGCGTTCTTCGATCGTATGCATGCCGAGCACGCCGCTTTGGGGCGGATTGACGATCGGTGTCGACATCAGCGAGCCGTAGACGCCGCCGTTGGTGATCGTGAACGTACCGCCAGAAAGTTCGGCGGCGCTCAAGCGGTTTTCGTTGGCGCGGGCGGCGAAGTCGGCGATCGCCAGTTCGATCTCAGCAAAACGCATCCGTTCGGCGTTCCGCAGGACCGGCACGACCAGGCCCTTTTTGCTGCCGATCGCGACGCCGACGTGGTAGTAGTCGCGATAGACGATTTTGTCGCCGTCACGAATTTCGGCGTTCAAAGCCGGTTGTTGCTTCAGCGCGTCGATCGTCGCTTTGATAAAGAACGACATGAAGCCCAGCTTGACGCCCCATTGATCGAGGAACCATTGGCCATATTTTTTGCGCAGCGCCATCACGTTGGTCATATCGACCTGGTTGAACGTGGTCAGCAACGCGGCGTTGTGTTGGGCGCTTTTCAGCGTCTCGGCGATGCGGCGGCGGATCAGCGGCATCGGCACGATCTTTTCGCCCGCTTGCGGCGCCAGGCTCGTTTCGGCTCGCGGCGCAAGCTGTTGGCTCTTGGCCGGAGCAGGCGGCGCCTTCTTCGGCTCTTCGGCCTTGGCCGGGGCGGGCGCGTGCTTCACTTCCGATTCGCCGTTGCTGCTGGCGGACGGCTTGGCCGGCGTCGACGACGAATTGATGATCGTCGGACGAGACGCTTTCCCACGGCCCGAGGTAGCGGCCGGCGCCGGCGTCGGAGCAGGCTTTTCGACTTCGGCGGCGGCCGGTTTCTCGGCTGGTGCGGCGGCCGGGGCCGCAGCGGCGGCGCCATCATCCAAAATGCCGATCACTTCACCGACGGTGACCAGATCTCCTTCACGCTTGAAGATCTCGCGCAAGACCCCTTTGGCGGGAGCAGGCATTTCCATCGAAGCCTTGTCGGTTTCCAGCTCAACCAGAGACTCGTCTTCATTGACTTCGTCCCCTTCTTTCTTCATCCAGCGGCCGATTTGAACCTCTTGGATCGACTCTCCCGCTTCGGGAACTTTGAGTTCAATGCTCATTGGTTTGTTTAGTTATCTAAATTGGCTATAGGTGTGGAAGGTGATTATTTGACGCGGTTAGTCGGCGAATGCTCGCTCGAGCAGATCCGCCTGTTCCCAAAGGTGAGCGCTTTTCGAACCGGTCGCAGGACTTGCCGAACGGGGGCGCCCCACCACGTTCAGTTCATGGTCGTCGATGCGATGTCCCGTAAATCGAGTCGCCCAGTGCGGCCAGGCGCCCATGTTGAGCGGCTCTTCCTGGACCCAAGTCACCGGGCAATCGGCGGCGTAGTCTTTCAGCGCGTCGGTAAACTTACCGGTGCGCAGCGGATGCAGCATTTCGATCCGCAAGATCGCCACGTCGTCAAGCTGATGCTCGTTACGGTAAGAGTCCAACTCGTAGTAGAGCTTGCCGGTGCACAGCAGCACGCGGCGCACCTTGGCCGGATCGCAAGTTTCGTCCGGCAGAATCGGTTTGAATTCTCCCTCGGCCAATTCGGTCAACGACGAAACGGCGGAAGGATGACGCAACAGGCTCTTCGGCGTGAAGATGACCAGCGGCTTGCGCCACAATCGCAACGTCTGGCGACGAAGCAAGTGGAAGTACTGGGCCGGAGTCGACGGGTAAGCGACCTGGATGTTGTCTTCGGCACCGATCGCCAGAAAACGTTCCAGACGGCCGCTGGAGTGCTCGGGCCCTTGTCCTTCGTAACCGTGCGGCAGCAACATCACGATGCCGCTCAGCCGGTTCCATTTGTCTTCGGCGCCCGAGATGAATTCGTCAATGATCACTTGGGCGCAGTTGCCAAAGTCGCCGAACTGAGCTTCCCAAGCGACCAGCGCCTCGGGGAAGTCCAAGCTATAACCATAGTCAAAGCCGAGAACGCCAACTTCGCTGAGCGGGCTATTGACCAGTTCGACCGGCGCTTGATCGCCGGACAACTTCGAGAAGATGTTATGCGTCTTGCCGGTGACGACGTCATGCAACACGCCATGCCGTTGGCTGAAGGTGCCGCGCTGAGCGTCTTGCCCCGACAAGCGGACGCGGCGCCCGGCCATCGACAGGCTCGCGAACGCCAGCGCTTCGGCCGACGCCCAGTCGAGCGGACGCTTCCCGTCTCCCATAGCGCGTCGCGCTTCCATTTGGCGGGTCAGCTTCCGATGCAGATGGAACCCCTTGGGGATCTCGGTCAGTTTGACCAGCATCTTCGACAGCTTTTCGACCGGCATGCCGGTGTCTGGATCGTCTTCACCGACTTCCGGCTGCGGGCCGCCAAAGTAGCCTTTCCAAACGTTTTGCGGATGACGATCGTCTTGGACAAGTTCTTTGCCGATCTCGTATTCGGTCTGCAAGAATTCGTGATGCTGGGTGAGCATCTCGTCCGCTTCTTGAACCTCGAACTGCCCCAGCTCGACCAGATTGTCAAGGAAGCGATCGCGAATCGAACGGTGATGTTCGATCGCTTGATAAAGCAGCGGCTGCGTGAAGCTCGGTTCGTCCGTTTCGTTGTGACCGAAGCGACGGAAGCAATACATGTCGATCACGACGTCACGCTGATGCGTACGACGGAATTCCAACGCCAGCGAAACCACCTGCGACACCGCCGCCGGGTTTTCGCCGTTCACATGAAAAATCGGCGACTGCAACATGCGCGCGACGTCGGTCGCATAGATCGTCGAACGCGAATCGTGCGGTTGCGTCGTAAAGCCGAGCTGATTGTTGACGATCACATGCAGCGTTCCGCCGGTGCGATAGCCATGCAGCTGACTCAAGTTCAACGTTTCCTGAACGACCCCTTCGCCGGCGAAAGCCGCGTCGCCGTGGATCAACACAACGGCGCCCATTTGGCGTTCGGTATCGCCGCGGCGATCCTGCTTGGCGCGCATGCGGCCCAAAGCGACCGGATCGACATACTCCAAGTGGCTCGGGTTGAAGCAGAGCGAAACGTGGACCTTTTTGCCCGAAGCGGCCACATAGTCGCCGCTGGCGCCCATGTGATACTTCACGTCGCCGCCGCCGATATGACGCTTGGGATCGGCGTCTTCAAATTGCGAGAAGATCTCACGCGGAGGCTGCCGGATCACGTTGGCCAACACGCTAAGACGACCACGATGCGGCATCGCCAACACGAGCTCGCTGATCCCTTGTTCGGCGAAACCATGGATCGCCAGGTCGAGCAGCGGAATCAAGGTCTCGGAGCCTTCGAGCGAGAAGGTCTTGGCGCCGAGGTATTTTTTGCGAACGAATTCTTCAAACACCATCGCTTCGGTCAAACGCTGCAGAATTCTGCGCTGCGTGTCGCGGCCGAGCGACGAGTCGCGATCGTCCCCTTCGACTTCTTCAATCAGCCAACGCCGGACGACATGGTCGTCGATGTGCTGCAACTGGATACCGACGTCGCCGCAATAGACGCGCTGCATCCGCTCGAACAGCTCACGCACGGTCGTCAGGATGGTCTCGCCGTCGCGATCGACATAGACCGAGCGATCCAGGTCGCTCTCTTTGATATTAAACTGGTCCGGCGACAGCGGCGGCGCCGGCGTGGTCGTCAGCCCCAGCGGATCGAGCCGAGAGTGCAAGTGACCGTAAGCCCGGAACGCTGTGATCATGCGATCGACGCAAAATTGCAGCAGCGCATCAGCCCCGACCGCCGCATCCCCAGCGGACGCGGCATGGTCGCCGTTGACCGCGACCGGAGCACCGGTCGGGTTGAACATGCTGGAGGTCGTGATCGGCGGGGCCAGGTTGGTGAACGCTTCTGCGTCGCCGTTGGCCTGCGGCAATTTCCCAAACCATTCGCGCCAGTCATCCGGAACGCTGTTGGGATCCTCCCGGTAGGCGTCTAGCAGCTCCGCTGCGTAGGCCATGTTTTGAACATCAATGTCAAGACGTTTCGAAAGTGGAGTGCGCATTGGTCGGGTTGTTCCCGTGTAGTGGTGAAGCCTTGAAGGAAGGTGCGCGACGATGTCTTACGGTAAGCCGTGTCGTAGGTAAGCCGGTCGTTTTCGGTAATTCAGTCTTTTGGTGATAAGGAGTTCGCTGAATCGGAGTACCAAAACCGGGGAGGATAGGCTGCGTGATTCGGAACTAGCGCGAACATCAGCAACAACAGTCCTACGACAATCTCGTTTTGCATTCCTGGTCCAGGGGACCCTTCCAATCCGAAACGCCCAAAGCCGATTAGCCAGATTGCCACGACCGCCGTGAACAAGTGTGCATGTCTTGTCGGTCGCCAATAGGATAACAGCGAAGCGCCGCCAACGCAGATGGCCGTCACGTAGTCGTTCCACCAAAGTGCGCGTGCGCTATCGGAATGATGAAATATAAACGGACTAGCCGCCAGCCAACAAGACAACATAAATTCAACAACACGGGCCCACATGATCGCCTCCGGGTTATTTGGACAGTGCGTCAGGCGAAATCGAACCCGAAATCGTCCCTACCATTTCGAGTGCGGCCTCATCTGCGGCCTTCTCTGGAAAACCCCATAAGGCTCGCCAAACGATTTTGCGACTTTTCGTCTTTTTCCAAACTAGAGCGAGATACTTCAGCGAAACGTAGACTTCGTCGTAGGCCATCACGACAAGCACG
Organism: Blastopirellula marina DSM 3645; assembly: GCF_000153105.1. GTDB lineage: Bacteria > Planctomycetota > Planctomycetia > Pirellulales > Pirellulaceae > Blastopirellula > Blastopirellula marina. The sequence continues at coordinate 4,229,446 of NZ_CH672376.1, read as the reverse complement.
AGGGAAATCAGGGCCGTCACCAGGCAAAGAAAACACCAATTCCCAACAATTGTCGCTTGACAGATCACCAAGATCCCGCTGACCAGACCCAGCGGAATCACGTCGATTCCGAACAAGATCACTAGCCAAGGGCGATATTGCCAACGCCGCGTTGACCCGGCCAGGCCGAAGATCGCGTCGCCCAAGTAGGCGATCGCGCCCAAAATCGCGTCGGGCACACCCAGCCAAAGGTGCATTTTTTTCGCCACGTCCGAGTCGAGCACCTGTTTGCTTTGATCCCCGAATGCGGGATCCCACACGTCGCCGATCAGTCTCCACTGGTACAGCCCCATGTGAGTCGCCAACAAAAAGGCGATAAACGCCAACACGCAAATCGGCAATCGCTGCGACCACGCCGACGGATTGTACGAATAGGGGCTGACCCGCACCTCCAGATCGGCTGATTCCGCCGGGTAACCTTTGAGAGAAGCTGACATCGTGCGTCCCTTCCTTCCGCTGTGGTTCATCTCGAATGCAAATGCTCGACCGGCAGGTGATTGATCTCGTAAAACTTCTGGGGATCGCGTTGCAGCAGTTCAACCATTTGCGGCAGCGTTTCACGCAGGGTATGCCGCGGTTTCCAGCCCAACAGACTTTCGGCCCGACTAATATTGATCGGGTAATTCTGATCGGCCAAGTCGATCATCCACGGTTTGATAAAGGGAGCGTTGTCGCCGCTCGCCCACTGATCTTTCACCCATGCGCCCGCTTTGGCGACCATTTTGGGAATCCGAATCGCAGGCCATTGCTGACCGTGCAACAGTTCGCCGATTCGATCTTGCAGATCGGCGTAGCTCAGCACCTCTTCTTCACCGATCAACAGACGTTCCAGCGGCGGCAACTCGGCACGACGTTCAATCGCGCAGCGGATCGCTGTAACGGTGTCATCCAGATGGATAAATGATTGACCATGATCTTTGTCGCCCGGAAAGAAATAGCTCTCGAGCTGCTTTTCATAGATGCGGCTGATCTGCTGCGTAATCGGCGGCGAGTGCCCTTGTTCGTCATAAGCCCCGGCCAAACGAAGTATGAGGGCGGGTATTCTTCCCCGCTCATGCTCGATGACTTCTTCCGTTTTCAACTTCGACTGAGGGTAGTCCCACTCTGCTTCCAGCGGCGACTGACTCGATAACGGCAGACCACTCTCGGACGACTTCATGACCAGCAGCGTGCTGGAGAAAAGAAACTGCTCGACATCAAACGATTGCAAATGCCGCAAGAGGCTCCGCGTTCCTTCGACGGTCAGCTTTTCATATAGGGGGCTAGGCTCGCCGGAAAAGTCATAATAGGCCGCTAGATGGACGACGCTAGCGAGTTGGCTTCCCCACCGATCGCGAATCGCCTGCAGCGTATCGCTGACGTTGTCGTCATCGGTCAGATCGCATTGTCGCCAATCGACATCGGCTCGATCGCTTGACGGCGGATCAATATCAAGACCGATGACCTGAAAAGAGCTCGCCAGATCGTGGATCACCCGGCTGCCGATCAAACCTGCGCCGCCAGTCACAAGAACCACACGGCGTTCCTCTTTTTTCGTCGCGTCCATACTCATCTTCCTTTCCCTTTCGGAGCAAATAACGAACAATTCTGGTAAGTCGAACTGCGTCTTGTGAAATAAAACACGCAAGTCGGGCGCCGAAGTGGGCCAAGCCGTGCATTTCTCCGCACATTCCACTTGGGAGCAGTTGGTTCTTAGCAAGAGAAGGAACAGTTATGAGAAATGCCGAAGCGACGCCTGATCTGCACCAGGCCTTAGAACAATTTGAAAACATACTAGAAACGCCGGTCGTACCTGGCGAATTGCCCGAATGGTGCCAATCGGCGATGACAAGCTGCGTCGCGGTTCGTCAGTTGCTGCTGCGCAAACTGGACGACCATGTCAGCATCTATCTGCAAATCGAACAGGAAGATCCTTCGCTGGAATCGCACGTGCAGACGATGCGGGAAGAAGACGACACGCTAAGGAGCGAATCAGAGCGTTTTGTGGATGAGTTCACCCGCGCTGCTGCGACGGCCGAAGTCGCTGAGCCGAACGAAAATCTGGTCGAACAATTGGCGGGCGAAATCGCTGACCGCGCTATTCAATTTATTATCGCCGTCCGCAAGCAAGAGCGAGCCGTCGCCACGTGGTACGTCGAATCGTTGGAGCGTGATCGCGGGAACAAGGACTAATCAACGCCCTTGCGGGTCACTCGCCGACATTAGCTTCGGTAATAGAGTTGCTGCACTGCGATGGAGAGTCTCGACTCACTCCGCAACTTGCAGCACAATTTTTCCGACCGCATGTCCATCTTCGCTCTTTCGATGGGCGTCGGCAGCCTGCTCGAGCGGGAAAACTTCGTCGATAATGGTGCGCAACTTCCCCTGCTCGGCCAGACCGTAAATTGCTTGCAGGTCTTTCTTGCGAGAAGTTGCCCAAATAATTCCGCAGCGTCGCCGCTGAAATTTGGAAATCACGGTGAAGGCCGCCGTCTCGGCTGAAGGGAGCGTGGTTGCAAAGCGCCCATTACGGTCGAGCACGCGACAGCAATCGCGATATGACGCTTTACCAACGGCGTCAAAGATCACGTCAAACTTACGATTTGTCTGTGTGAAATCGACCTGGTGATAGTTAATGACGTCATCGGCGCCCAACTCGCGCATCAGCGCTTCGTTTCGTCCACTGCAAACGGCGGTGACAGTCGCGTGATGAATCTTGGCGATTTGAGTTGCAAAGATGCCGACTCCGCCCGAGGCTCCATTCACAAGCACGTTGTCGCCTGGGCGAAGCGAGCAGATGTCAAACAGGGACTGCCAAGCGGTCGACGCCGCCAAAGGAAAGGACGCCGCTTCGAGCGGTGAAAGATTCGCCGGCTTTCGCACAACGCAATCCGCATCGACAGAGATATATTCGGCGTAACCCCCGCCGGGCGCATGATTCGCGTAAGCACAAACTTCTTCTCCCACCGTCCACTGGTTCGTCAGGTTGCCGCCGACCGATTCAATTTCGCCGGCGACATCAAAGCCCAGAACCGCAGGAAATTTAAGCGGTAGTATCCAGCGTAGTTCGCCGTAGCGAATCTTCCAATCGATCGGATTGACGCTCGCCGCTTTGACTCGGATCAACAGTTGATCGGGGCCGACTTCGGGACGGGGCAAGTCCATCAGTTGGAGTCGCGTTGCCGGTCCGTACGCTTGAATGGCGATGCTCTTCACGGGATTGCGTTCTGTAAAAGGTTCATCCTGGGAAGACGCCGCATTGGCTTCGGCCAAGCGAATCGCTGCGAACTATCCAGCGATCATTCTCGCCAAGTGGACAACTCCAGCATAGCTGCGACGCGGATTAACTTCGACCGAGCCCTGGCGAAGCGTTCGATCCAGCGCACGAATTCGACGTTCGCCATCGATTTTGCGTTTGATCTTTTCCGAGCTGCTCCAATTCATTCGAATCGCTTCGCAGCGTGCTTGGATTTCGTCATTCGTCAATTTCGGCATTTCATCGCATAACGAATTAAGCATGGGTTTGCTCCTTCATTGGATAGGGGATCGCGTGTCGTCGAAATTCCTCGTTCGATTTCAAGCTACGGCTCTCCTTAAGCAAGCGTCGTGCCAGGACACGACGTTTCTTGGCTCCCTTCAATTCGTTGGCAATTCTGGCAATCTACAGGACTCACGCAACCCGCAGGCTGATTGTGGGGCATCCACAGCGGTTGAATCGCGTGCAACAATAAACCTTGCCGGTATGCCCTTTGCTTCGTAACCGGCAACTGCTTTCTATTTCCCCCCATTTGCACGGAGGAGTTTTTCGTATGAAGATGGCTCAATCACTGAATCAGGCTGCTCGTTGGGTTGTTGTTGTCGCCGCGACCATTGCGTTGATCGTCGCCTTCTCGCTGCCCAGCGCTGGATTCTTCTCTGCTTCCAGCAGTGACTCGGTCGTTGCTTTCGGTCGTCGCCACGGATGCTGCGGCGCTCGACGCGTTCATCGTCACCGCGGTTACCGCTCTTGCGGTTCGACCGGTTGCGGCGCTTCGTACTCTGCTTGTGGCGCTGGCGGCTGCAATGTTGGCGGCGGCTGCACGATCGGCGGCGGTTGTAACTAACAAGTTGCAACCAACAAGCGCTGAGCGTAGCTCACGCTTCTTGATCGTTCAGCGATCAGAAACGCCGTGAATCATTCAAGGCGGAAGAGGGGGAACAGACAACCGTTTGTTCTCCCTCTTTTTATTTCGAAAACTTTAGCCGAGGTTGATTCCGCAAAAACGAATCGCTGTAATAAGCGGATGAATTTCGAAACATTAGAAAGCCTGAATGATCCGCGACTCTCCCCGTATCGCGGTCTCGCGAATTCGCGGGCCTATCGAGCGACGGGACTATTGATCGCCGAAAGTCGATTTCTCGTCGAGCGGTTGTTGGCCAGTGAGTTGGAAGTCGAATCGTTGCTCGTGGACGATCTCACCAAAGTACCGACGCTGCCGGCCGGCCGCGAAGCGACGCCGATCTATTGCCTGCCGCGTGACCAGCTACAAGAGCTGGTTGGCTTTAATTTCCATCGCGGCGTCATGGCCTGCGCTCGCCGACCTTTACTATCGGACTTGCAGCAAGTCGCCTGGCCGGACCGCGAGCGTCTCACGCTCATGGTCGCCGCACAAGTGGTTGATCCCGAGAATCTCGGCAGTTTGATTCGCGCCGGCAGCGCCTTTGGCGCCGACGCTATCTTGATGGATGATCGCTGCGGCGATCCCTATTCACGCCGCGCGCTGCGCGTCTCGACGGGGCATGCCTTCAAGATTCCGATCGTTGAAACGTCGAACTTGCTAGACCAATTGAATGTCGCCCGGTCGCTCGGCTTTCAGTTGATCGCGACTGTTTTGGACGAGTCGGCGATTCCCCTAAAAAAAGAGACGGCGCGACATGATCGCACCGCCTTGCTGTTTGGCAACGAGGGCTTCGGTCTCGAAGCCGATCTAACCGCAATGGCCGATCGCTGCGTGACGATCCCCATGAGCCGCGGCAGCGATTCGCTCAACGTTTCGATGGCCGCCGGCGTGTTTCTCTATCACTATTGCTACATGCTGTAGCGTTCTCTCACGCAACCCTCGTCGGGCGACAGGAAACTACTCGCGCGGAAGTTGCTCTAGGTAAAAAACCCCTTGCTTGTTGGACGTGACGACATCCAGCAAGCCGTCGCCGTTCATGTCGGCCACTTCAAACTGCGTGCCGACGCCGCTGTTGTCGTCAAAGATGTGCGCAGTCCAAACCGCTTTGCCATCTTTGCGTGACAGCTCGTACCAGCACATGATCGCCGGATCGTTGCCGCCGGGATCGCGACCGCCGTGCGCCCAATGCCGTTTGCCGGTGACATAGTCCGGCAAGCCGTCGCCGTTCATATCGACCAGATGCGACGAGTGGGTCTGCGAAAAGGATTTGTCGATGATGTGCCGCTGAAAACCTTCCGGCGTCTGCTCGTACCACCAGACGCCAAAGTCGTGAGCGCTGCTGCTGATCACGTCATTGTCGCCGTCGCCATCGAAATCGTAGACGTACATGTGTCCGCATTTTTCACCAAAATTGGCCGCGTGAAATTTCCACGGCGTTTGGCTACGATCTTCCGGCGCTTCCCACCAGCCCTCGGTGACTAGGATGTCGTTACGGCCATCCTTGTTGATGTCGCCGGCGCCGATGCCGTGCGAGTAACGATCGGTTCCCGGAGCGTTCTCTTCCGATACGGCGGTGATCACCCACGGCGCGGTCGGATCTTCCGCCGGAGCGGCGTAGCCCACTTTTTTGCCCGGCTCAAACGAGAAAAGCAACTCGCGTTTGCCGTCGCCGGTGACGTCGCGCATGTCGGGGCTTTCGTTGTTGGTCACCGGGACCATTTCGTGACGCGGCCACGGGCCATCTCCTTTGCCGGGATTCTCAAACCACCAGGTCTGCTTGCCGGGGAAGTCGACCACCAGCACGTCGGTCCAGCCGTCGTGATTCACGTCTTGTGCAAAATTGCAAAACGAGTCGCTGTAGTTTTTGGGATCGTACTCGTCGGCTTTGGCGCGAATCAGGTGCATTTCCCAATCAGGCGCCGCGTACCAGACGCTGCCGGCGGCAATGTCCATTTTGCCATCGCGATTAAAATCGCCGACGGCGACTCCTTCGCTGCGGAACTTGGTTTCGATTTGATGCTTTTTAAACTTCAGTTCATCCTCGCCGCGCACAACAAGCGGCAAGACAAACAACAACAGCGAGCAAGCGGTCAGAGATCGGCGGAGCATCATGCGGGACCTTTCAGTCGAAAGTCACGGTAGGAGGCGAGAGAAGCGACGCGGAAGCTCCGCGTGCGAGGCGCATCTATTTTGCGCTGAATTATTTCGGATTTCTAGAACCGCGTGACGACGCCGGCCAAGATTCGACGAACTCCGGCGGGAGAATCGACCAGTAATGCCCCAGAATCGTCGATTCCGCCGCAGATCCCGGCGATCGTCTGTTCTCCGGACTGAATTTCGACTTTACGCCCCCACAGCAAACAACGACTGCGCCACGCATCGGCCAAGGGAACTAGACTCCGTTCGCACAGCGCGAAGTTCGCCTGCATCCGCTGTAGGATCGCCAACAGCACGTCGGGCAAAAAAAAGTCCTGGTGACTCATTTCGACCAGTGAAATCGCTCGATCTTGCACTTCCTGTGGCGCCGCAGCGAGCGAATTGTTCACATTGACGCCGATTCCTAAGTGCAGCATCGGCCGCGGCGAATCGGTTCGTTCCAGCAAGATGCCGCACAGTTTGCGACCGCGGCAATAAATGTCATTCGGCCATTTCACGAAGATCGATTCGTCAGGGACCAACGTCTCCAGCGCTTCGGCCACGGCGACCGCCGTCATCAGCGACGCCTGCGGCCAGCGCTGCAGCGGAATCAGCAGCGACGCTTGATCAAAGACCGCAGTAAAGGTCAACGCGCCGTCGGTCGCGTGCCAGGCGTTGTCGCCGCGCCCTCGACCGGCGGTTTGTCTTTGGGCGACGATGACATAGGGCAACGTCGCCGCGATCGCGTCGGCCCGCTCTTTGGTATAGCGACTGGTCGAAGGGAGTTCGGCCAGCGCTTCCACCGCAGCGGCGCCGACGCTGCGAGCAATTTCGTCCAGCGCCGCTTGGGGAAACGGATCCATCGCTACGCCAATTTCACCAACAAGTCGCCCGACTGCACCTGGCTGCCGGGTTTGACCAACACCTGCTCGACGGTTCCTTCGACTTCGCTGTAGATCGTCGATTCCATCTTCATTGCTTCCAACGAGAGCAGCTTTTGCCCCTTGGCCACTTTGTCGCCGACTTCGATGGCGACCATCACCACCATACCTGGCATTGCGGCGCCAACCTGCTTCGAGTCGTCAGGATCGGCCTGGATTCGTTTCGGCACGTCCGATTCCAAGCTGTGATCGATGACTTCGACTTCGCGCGGTTGACCATTCAGTTCAAAGAACGCGACCCGGGTGCCGTCGACGTGCGGTTCGCCCACCGTCAAAAACTTGACGATCAACGTTTTGCCAACTTCAATGTCGACGGCGGCCTCTTCGCCCGACTGTTGGCCGTAAAAGAAGACCGGCGTCGGCAACGTGCTGACGTCGCCATACTTTTTGACATGCTTGGTGAAGTCTTCGTAGACCTTCGGATAAAGCAGGTACGAGACCACCTCGCGGCGGTGCGGCTCACGGCCCAGCATCTTTTTGACGCTTGCAGTCGCAGCGGCAAAGTCGGCCGGCGAGAACTCGGCGCCGGGACGGTCGGTCATGACCGGCTCGTCGCGCATGATGCGGGACTGCACTTCCGGGGGAAAGCCGCCTGGCGGTTGTCCCATGCGGCCGCCGATCAAATCTTTGACCGACGCCGGGAAGGCCAACTCTCGCTGGGGATCCAGCACGTCGGCCGTGGTCAGGTTGTTGGCGACCAAAAACAACGCCATATCGCCAACCGCTTTTGAGGTCGGCGTCACTTTGACGATGTCGCCAAACAACTGGTTCACATCGGCGTAGATCCGGCAGATATCGGCCCATTGATCGGCCAGGCCGAGCGCCCGAGCTTGTTGAAACAGGTTGGTGTACTGACCGCCGGGCATCTCGTGACGGTACAAGTCGGCGTTGGCCGGCAACACGATCGCTTCAAACGGCGTGTAGAACTCACGCACGGCGCGCCAGTATTCGGCGATGCCGTCAAGCGCGTCGGTATCCAACTCTCCGTCGCGGTCGGTATTGCGGAGCGCCTCGACCATCGTGTTTAAGTTGGGCTGCGAAGTGCCGCCCGACCAAGGGGCCATCGCGGCGTCGGCGATGTCGAGCCCGACTTCCGACGCTTTCAAAATCGACGCCGCTTGGGTGCCGGCGGTGTCATGCGTATGAAAGTGAATCGGCAGGCCGATCTCTTGCTTGAGCGTCTTGACGAGCTTTTCGGCCGCGTACGGTTTGCAGAGCCCGGCCATATCTTTGATCGCCAAGATATGGGCGCCCATCTTCTCTAACTGCTTGGCCAGATCGACGTAGTACTTCAGCGAGTACTTATCCCTTTTGGGATCCGAGATGTCGCCGGTATAGCAGATCGAAGCTTCGCAGATGGCGCCGGTCTTCTCCACCGCTTCCATCGCGATCTGCATGTTGGGCGCCCAGTTGAGCGCGTCAAATACGCGAAAGACGTCGATGCCGGCCGCCGCCGCTTCTTCGACAAACGCCGTAACCACGTTGTCGGGATAGTTGGTATAGCCGACGGCGTTCGACGCTCGCAGCAACATCTGGAACAAGATGTTCGGAACCTTCTCCCGCATGTCGGTCAGGCGGCGCCAGGGGTCTTCCTTCAGGAACCGCATGCTGGTGTCAAACGTCGCGCCTCCCCACATCTCCAGCGAGAACAACTGTGGGCAAAGTCGCGAATAGGCCTCAGCGATGGTCACCAGATCATGCGTACGGACGCGCGTCGCCAACAACGACTGATGCGCGTCGCGGAACGTCGTATCGGTATAAAGCAGCGGCTTTTGCTCGCGAATCCACTGGCCAAACTTGGCGGCGCCCAGCTCTTGGTACTTCTGCCGCATTCCTGCCGGCGGATTTCCCTTCACGCTGTAAGACGGCAGCGGCGCGGGATCGCGCCGCAAAGCGACCGGGCGTCCTTTCACCAATTCGTTGCCGTTGACCGCGATTTCGCCCAGATAAGAGAGCAATTTGGTCGCGCGATCGCGGCGAATCGGAAAATTGAAGAGATCAGGCGTTTCGTCGATAAAACGGGTCGTGCAATCGCCGGCCAGGAACGTCTTGTTCGACATCAGTCGAATCAAAAACGGGATATTCGTTTTGACGCCGCGGACCCGGAACTCTTGCAGGGCTCGCTCCATCCGTTTGACGGCGGCCAAAAACTGACGCCCCCGAGCGCTGACTTTCACCAACATCGAGTCGTAGTAGGGATGTACGACGGCGCCCGAGAAGGCGCTGCCGGCGTCCAGGCGAATCCCCATGCCGCTGGCCGAACGATAATGGCTGACGCGGCCGTAGTCGGGCAAAAAGTTGTTGGCCGGATCTTCGGTCGTGACGCGACACTGCAATGCGAAACCGACGGTTTGCACTTTGCTTTGATCGCCCAGATCAATATCGGGGTGACTCAGCTTTTCTCCCTGCGCGACCAAGATCTGCGTCTTCACGATGTCGACGCCGGTCACTTCTTCGGTGACGGTATGCTCGACCTGAATGCGCGGATTGACCTCGATAAAGAAGTATTGGTTTGACTTTTTGTCAACCAAAAATTCGACGGTGCCCGCGTTCTGATAGCCGACTTCTTTACCAATTTTGATCGCCGCTTCGCAGAGCGCAATACGCACTTCCGGCAAGAGATTGGGCGCTGGAGCGATCTCAACCACCTTTTGATGGCGACGCTGGACCGAGCAATCACGCTCGAACAGGTGGACCAGATCGCCATGGCGATCTCCCATCAATTGCACTTCGATGTGCCGCGCCTGTTCGATGTACTTCTCGACAAAAATATCGGGACTGCCGAACGCCGACTGCGACTCGCGCGTCGCCGAATCAAACGACGCGTCAAACTCAGCAGCTTCGCGGACGACGCGCATCCCGCGTCCACCGCCTCCTTTGGCCGCTTTCAAGATGATCGGGAAGCCCAGCTTCTCGGCCAGTTTTCGTCCTTCATCGGCGGTCGAAATCGCCTTGGGACTGCCGCTCAACACGGGGACATTCGCCTGCTCGGCAATCGCTCGGGCGGCCGTCTTGTCTCCTAAGCGTTCCAAACAGTCGACGCTGGGGCCGACAAAGATGATCCCATTTTCCTCGCAAGCACGCGCCAGCTCTGGATTCTCCGACATGAAGCCGTAGCCGGGATGCACCGCGTCGATATTATGTTCGCGACAAAGACGAATCACGCTGTCAATGTCGAGATAGGCGCGAACCGGTTCGCCCTGCGTCCCGACCTGGTACGCTTCGTCCGCTTTAAAGCGGTGCAGCGCAAAGCGGTCTTCGTACGAGTACATCGCGACGGTGCGAATGCCCAACTCGTGGGCGCTGCGGAAGATGCGAATGGCGATTTCGCTACGATTCGCCACCAACAGTTTTTTGATGCTCTTCATGATGCAATATACTGGTGCGCAAGGTGGGTAAGAACGCGTGGACGCGCAGCGCTCGGCCGCGTTAGAAACGGCAGCAGTATAGCAAATGTTACGGCATCCCGGCAGCTACGCCCCGCGATGGAGCGGCACGGCCTTCACCGGCTCGACAATCGGCGGCTGATTTAGCAGCGGCGTGATCGATTCTCGCCGCATTTCCAGCGCCGCCGGCTCACGACCGGCATGGGGGCACGTTGGGCAATTTGCGGTCGGCAGCGCTTCGGTCGGCGGCGGCATAAACGGCAAGTGCCATAAACGGGGCAAATGGTCAATTTGGCCGGGTACGTAAACTTCGCCGGTGCTGACGGCATATTGGGAAGAATTGATCTTCGCTTCGGACCAATGACTGCCAGGGGCGTGATAGCCGTTGGACCATCCTTCGCCAAACCAGCGCCCGAATTGAGGCCAACCGGCTGCGGCCGGACTTGCGGTCAGCGCGAGAAGCGAAAACGCCAAAAACAGCGTAGCCAGGCGGGAAAGTACCATCGCGAAAGACTCCATTACGAATCGCGCAGCGAGAAACAGACTTCGTGCTAGCTAGGGTTATCGCCGCGATTCGAAGAGGGAAACCAACGATTTGTCGCCGTCACCGCAGAAAAGCCCCGCCGCCGTTCCGGGCAGGACGATCTTGCCGGTTCTAGGGAGAAACGCGCAGACCGCATTTTCGCGGTTGAATCTTTTCCGTTATCGAGATAGTTCGGCCAAGGGACCGATCGCCAGCGTGTTGCTTTTCGAGAGGGGGTACTTCGCCAAAACGGCGTGCACGTCGTCCAGCGTTACGCTTTTGTAGGCGGCGACCGATTCGGCGACGGTGTGATATTTGCCGCGTTGGATCCAGCCATTGCCGACCGAGAAGAGTCGGCTCGAAGGGCGTTCGCTCCGCAAGACCGTGCTGGAGCAAACCTTGTTTTTGGCTTGCTCCAGTTCGGCCAGGGTCACGCCGTTTTTCTCGAGCTTGGCGATTTCTTCGGTCAGGATCGCCAGATTGCTGGCCGCTTCTTCGGGGCTGCAGCAGAGATAGTTCATGTAAACGCCGGCTGACTGGAACTCGTACGGATCGGACGAAGCGAATTCGGCCAAGCCAGGATCCACGAGCGCCCAAAAGAGTCGACTGCCGGTGTCATCGCCAAAGATCGTCGTCAGCAATCGCGCTGCGAAACGATCGGCGTCTTCCGACGCCGGACAATCGGCCAACTGAATCAAATATTCCTGGGCGGCCGTTTCTTTGTGAATCACCTCGAAGCCGGTCTTGCCTGCCGGTCGCGACAAATCGCGCGAAGTTTCGGAGCGTTCCCAATCGCCGCAATGCCGTTTCGCTTGCTCGACCAGCGCGTCAAAGTCGACCCGTCCTGATGCGGCCAACACAATATTGTGCGGACTATAACGGCGATTGAAGTAATCCATCATCCGATCCGCCGAAAGCGCGCCGACGGTCTCGGCAGTCCCCAGCACGCTGTTACCCAGCGGATGCTGGCCGAAATACGAGGCCATGATTCGCTCGTGACCGCCAAACGGAGGCTGGTCGTCGTACTTCATAATCTCTTCCAAGATCACTTGCTTCTCCGTTTCAAAATCAGAGACGCGCAGCGACGGGCGCATGATGTCGGCCAGTAGGTCGACGACCTGCTCTTGAAACTCGGGCAAAACGACAGCGTAATAAACGGTCTGCTCTTCGCTGGTGTAGGCGTTGGACTGCGAGCCCATTTCGTCCAGCTCGCGATTGACGTCGGCCGCCGAACGACGCGGCGTTCCCTTGAACACCATGTGCTCGAGAAAATGGCTTACGCCGGCAATTTCCGCCGTTTCGTCCCGCGATCCCGTTTTGACAAAGAAGGCTGAAGAGAGCGAGTAAGCGTTCGGGTTAATTTCAGCGACGATCTGCAGACCGTTGTCGAGAACTTCATGGCGAAACTGCAACGGGAATCTCCAATTTTTCAGCGCCGACCGTGGTAAAACGGAAATCGTGCGGCGGGTTGTCTTGCAAATAGCGGTTGATCGAATCGCATGTCAGACCGTCCAGAATCGAAGTCAATTCGTCCAGCGTGCGAACGCGTCCGAGGTGACGCCAGTCGCTGGCCAACGAGGATGCTCGGGACGAACTCGACTCTTGCTGCATCACCAGCGAGCTTTTGATGCGCGCCTTCAGCCGAGTCAGTTCACTCTCTTCGATACCTTCGCGGATGCGGACCAGTTCGCTCATTAATACGTCCAGCGTCTCTTGCGCACGCTCGGTGCTCGTGCCGGCGTAACACAAGACGCTGGCTCGATCCAACAGCGTATTGATCGATGCGAAAACGGTATAGCAGAGTCCGCGATTTTCGCGAACTTCAGTAAACAGACGCGAGCTCATGCCGTCACTCAGCACGCCGACCGCAGCGCGAGCGAGAAAATAATCGGGATGGCTGTAAGGGACGCATTCGTAGCCGACGCCGATATGCGTCTGGTTGGAATCAAACGGAAGATGGCAATAGATTCCTTCGGCCGGCGTTTCCACAATCGGCGACTCGGCGGCCATTTTCCAATCACCAAACAATCGCAGCACGTCGTCGCGCGTTTGGTTCCAGTCAATGTTGCCGGCGATCGCAAGGATCGTGCCGTTGGGACGATAGCTCGCGGCGAAGTGGGCCTTGGCGATCTCGGCGGTCAACGCTTCGACCGAAGCGACATCACCGTACGACGCGCGGCCCCAGGGGTCGGCATAAACTTGTTTGCGTAGTTGCAACATCGACTGTTGAGCGAGATCATCTTCCAGCGCTCGCAGCTCTTGCAGACAAACCAGTTGGGCTTCGTCGAATTCATCTTCCGGCAAATGGGGCTTCTGGACGACATCGGCGTAGATCGCTAACGTGCGGCCCAGATTTTCGGCCAGCACCGCGCCCCCAAAACTGGTATGCGAGGTCGATACGCCGGCGCCGCGCGAGACGCCCAGATTGTCCAGGTCTTCGATAAACTGCCGACTATCACGATTTCCGCACCCGCGCTGCGTCCAGTCGCACAGCAAATTGCTGACGCCAACTTGCGTTTTGGAATCACTGGCGCTGCCGGACGGGGTCAGCAAAGCGAACGCGGCTGATTCGAGCCACGGCATTTGCTCCACCACCAGCGTCATGCCGTTGGCCAGGGTTTCGTGACGGATAGTGGACGAATCACTAGGAGACATACGCATTCCACGGGACAGGGAAATCAAGCCCCATATTAGAAACAGAACCTGGTTAAGTGACAACCTGAGTGGATGAGGGTTTCCACGTTGAAACCAAGCGTTTGAGGAAATGTCGAAGGACTAAATCCTAATGTCTAATGAAAATTCTTCCCCACTCGACATTAGGATTTAGTCATTCGGCATTCCGCCGAAAAGCCGCGGCTTGAAGCAAACCGGCGTCAAGAACACGCCGCTTCGACCGCTTTATAGACGGTGCGAGAAATTCGGAAACCAATTCGTTCGTACAGACGAATCGCTCCTTCGTTTTGGGCGGTGACTTCGAGAAAGGCGTGCTGCAAACCGTGATCGTAAAAACCTTGCAGTGCTTTTAGCAGCAAGCGACCGCCCAAGCCGCTGCCGCGATGCTCGGGAACGATTCCTAGATTTTGAATCGAACCTTGGCCAGATCGGTCGGCGACCCCTTGAACCGTCCCAACCGGCAACATCATCCCCGTCGTTTCATCTTTGTATTCGACCAACCAGGTCGCGCCGGGGATGAACCCTTCGCGATGGGAGATTTCGGTCATCAACCGCCGACAGCCCTCGGCGTCTCCCAAGCAGGGAAAGACGTTCGCGTCGATTTCCCAGCGGAAGCTCTCAAACTTGCTCGCCGCATGCGCGTCGATCAGATCGGGCCGCCAGGATACGAAACGATAGACCGAGGGAAGCAGAATCGGCTGGGCGGGAACTTCCGCCAAGTCGATTTCCATGCGGTAACGTTTGAAGTAAGTCAGTGTCACCGGATCTACCACGTCCGTCGTAGCGTAGCGTCGAATTTGAGGATTCATCTTGGTCGTCGTCCATCGAAGCGTTCTTGCAATTTATCGCGGTCGCTCCTTCCGGTCAATTTTCGACCCTGCTAGCACTCCAGGGCGAGACTACCTCCCAAGCGGACGTTTGGACCGATTCTTCCGTTGAATTGCTCTGGAAAACCTCCACAAAAGGAATTGACGCCGCTACAGACCGACTCCTATACTTTTTGATAGGCCAAAAACTTTTTTGCGCGAGCAGAAAACATGCGTGTTTTTTCTACCACTGTAGCGATTCTCCTCACACTAACCTCGTTTTCCACCGCATCAGCGGATGATTCCAAGCCGCTGATCGTTTGCTCCACCACCCAAGTTGCTGATTTTGCTCGTCAGGTGGTCGGGGATCAGATGGAAGTTCGGTCGATTCTCGCTGCCGGGCAAGACCCGCACGTCTACGAAATTAAACCGAACGACGCCGCTCTGGTTTCGCGTTCGGCCCTCTGTTTTGACAACGGCTGGCATCTGGAAGGCGCCAATTGGATGCGCAAACTTGCCGAAAACGCCAACAAGCCGATCACCAGTTGCACCACCGGCGCGACGCCGCTAGAGATCAACAACGGTGCGGCGCACGATCCGCATGCCTGGTTCTCTCCGGCCAATGCTGCGGTTTATGTTCGCAACATTCGTGATGCGGTCAGTCAATATGATCCGACGCATCGCGATGATTACCACGCTCGAGCACAACTCTACTTGGATGAACTACGTACGCTGGACGGTTGGATTCGCAAGCAGATGAATGCGATCCCGGTCGAAAAACGAATCCTGGTCACCAGCCACGATGCGTTCAATTATTTCTGTCGGGAGTACCATTTCACCGCGGCGACGCCGGTCGGCTGGTCGACCGGTTCAGAAGTTGGCGGAGGGGTGACGCCTGAGCGACGGCGGGAGACGGTCAAATCGATTCGCAGCTTCGGCGTCCGCTCGATCTTTGTCGAAACGTCGGTGAGTCCGGTGATGATTCGTCAAATCGCGGACGAAGCCGGCGTTGTCGTCGGCGGCACGCTCTATTCCGATTCGATGGGGCCTCCCGGTTCGGCCGGCGAAACTTACATCGGCATGATGCGCGAAAACGTGTTGACGATTGCGGCAGGGTTAAAATAATCGGTCATGCGAATCCTCTTTGCGATCACCGCCGCGGCTCTGGCGCTCTTGTTGGTGAAAGTCTACCTCACCGTCGATGAGCATCGCGCCGCCGCTGCGCCGCAAGCCGCAGCGCTGGAAAACGCCGCCGGCGAATTTCGCCTGGAGCTGGAACTTTCGTTTGACGCGGGTCCCGATCGCTTTTCGGCCGACCTCAACAATTCCAACGCGGTCAGCGTTCGTTTTGCCGGCTCGGCGCTCTATGAAACCAACCAACCGGTCGCCGCCGGCGAAGAGATCGAGATCGCCGACATCGGCAACATCGTCGCCGGGCGGAACGAATTTCTGATCGAAGCGACTCCACAAAACCCCGGCCCCCCCCTCTTCGCGAAGATCGCGATCTACTCGAGCCAACGTCAGGAGCCGATTGCCGAACGTTTCTTGTGGGCGCCGGCTGGATCCGCCATCTTGTCCGGCGTCGCAAATTTCTCGACAGCCGACCATCCGCCGATCGAGGGAGGGACGCGATGATCGCCCGACCGACACGTTCTGGTGTTCCCGCGGTTCAGGTCGACCACCTGACGGTGAGCTATGGCCCCACGCCGGCGCTGCTCGACATTTCGTTTCAGATCGAAGCGGGACAGTTAGTCGGAGTGATCGGCCCCAACGGCTCGGGAAAATCGACCCTGATCAAAGCGATTCTCGGCTTCCTGAAACCCGACTTGGGCGAGGTTCGCCTGTTTGGCGCGCCGACCGACAAAGCCCGGCGGCGCGTCGCCTATGTTCCGCAGCGCGGCGCGGTCGACTGGGATTTTCCGGTCACCGTCGAGCAGGTTGTCATGATGGGACGCTATGGCCAAATCCCCTTTTGGGCTTGGGGACCGTCGCGTGAAGATCGCCAGCATGTCGACGACGCGTTGGTGACCGTACGCATGGAGAAATTCCGCCGCCGGCAGATCGGGCAGCTCTCTGGCGGACAACAGCAGCGGGTCTTTATGGCGCGAGCGCTCGCCCAAGGCGCCGATATTCTGTTGCTCGATGAACCATTCGCCGGCGTCGACGCCGCGACCGAACGTGCGCTGCTCGAAGTGCTGGACAGCACCAAGCAGGCGGGACGAACGCTGATCGTCGTCCATCATGATCTGGCGACTGCCGCCGAATATTTTGATTCGCTGCTGTTGATCAAACAGCGACTATTCGCGTTCGGATCGCCGCAGCAAGTCTTGCAGCCTGAACTGTTGTCTGAAGTCTACGAAGGATCGCTGAAAGCGTTTGAGCACTTGCGGGACGTCTCGACAGGAGGTGACAAATGAACTTTCTGTACGACGTCTTTGTCGAGCCGCTGGCTTCCGGCGGATATCTATTTCGCGCGATGTTCGCAGGCTCACTGGTCGCGATCGCTTCGTCGATGATCGGCTGCTTTATCGTGCTGCGCCGCATGGCCTTTTTGGGAGACGCGATCTCGCATTCGATGCTGGCCGGCGTCGTCGGCGGCTATTTGCTGATGAAATTGATCGCCGGCGAAGAAGCCCATTTTGGCGCGATGATCATTGGCGCGTTGTTGGCCGGCTTTGTGACGGTGCTGTTGATCGGTTTTGTCTCCCGTGCTTCACGCATCAAAGATGATACGGCGATCGGCATCATGTACACCGGCATCTTCGCTTTTGGCGGCGCGATGGCGAGCGTCTTCTCAAGCGAGATCCACGTCGACTTGATGCACATGGTGATGGGCGACGTCTTGGTCGTCGACGCCGAGCGGCTCTGGATGATGGGCGCCGTCACCGCGATCATCCTGTTCGTCGTGATCTTGTTTTATCGCCAGTTGCAACTAACCAGTTTCGATCCGATCATGGCCGCGTCGGTGGGAGTTTCGGCGCCGCTGATCGGTTATTTGTTGACCGCTTGCACGTCGCTAGTCGTCGTGTCAGCCGTTTCTATCGTCGGCATCATTCAAGTGGTGGGGCTGTTGATTACGCCGGCGGCCGCCGCTTATTTGCTCTGCAATCGGTTGTCGAGCATGCTGGTCCTCTCAGCGGCGCTCGGCGTTAGCAGCGTCGTGCTCGGAGTTTATACTTCGGCCTGGCTCAACATCGGCGCCGGTTCGTCGATCGTGATGGCCGGCACCCTGCAATTTATGGCGATCTTGATTCTCGCGCCGCACAACGGGCTGTTAGCCGGCACGCTGCGGCGCTGGAGCCAGGTTCCGCAACATATTGTCGAAGACGTCCTAGGTTGCTTGCGGCGCGACGAGACGCATGCAACGCGATTCGAAACCATTCGAGCCCACGTGCAAGCGACGCCTGCCGTATTACGTCGCGTGTTACGACGCATGGTGGCGATGTCGCTCCTCAACCAGACGCCGCACGGTTTTATTCTGACCGAGTCCGGAAATCATGAAGCGCGACGTTTGATGCGTGCGCATCGAATTTGGGAAACCTATCTGCAACGAGTCGGCATGCCCGAAGATTCGCTACATGATCGCGCTCATCTGTTAGAGCATCTCAACGACGAGGCGACCGTCGACTATCTGGATGATCGACTAGGACATCCGACGCGCGATCCGCACGGACAAGAAATTCCCGAAGACTTCATCGACTTGATCCCCGGCGCAGAAGTAAAAGCAAGTCTCTTGCGTGACCGGCACCGCGGCGTCGTTACCGCGATCATCGGCAGTCACCTGCATGATCAAGTCGCGCTCGGCGACGTGATTGTCGCCGGCCCGCGTGAAATGGACGACACCATCTGGACCTTCCGTTTGCCCAGCGGCGAAGAGTTGCATCTCGATCATGACTCGGCCGATCAGCTGACCGTGCGTCTAGCCGATCCGAACAGCGAGCGACAAGTAGACTAGCCTTTTTTCTTTTTCGATCCCAAGCCAAACATGACCCGATTCATCGTTTGGTTCTTGTCACCTTTGCTGATCTGTCGCTGGATGAAACCGGCCGCACGTTCCGCGGCGACAAGATAATCGCGCACCGCCGGTTGATGATAGGCGACGGCAAATTGAATCGGTCGCAACCCATTGATGTTGTTCATTTGGATGTCAGCGCCCGCTTTGACCAGCACCTTGGCGACATCCAAAAACCCCTTGCGAGCCGCCCAGTGCAGCGCTCCGCAGCCGTCTGGATCGCGTGCTTGCAGATTGGCGCCTTGGGCGATCAGCATCGTCGCCGCTTCGGCATGCCCTTCGCGCGCGGCGTACAAGAGCGGCGTCTGCTCAGTTCGACTCGCGCGAATCTCTAGCTTCGCGCCGCCTGCTAACAATTCTTTCAGCGCGTGCAGCTTGCCGTGCAAACTAGCGACGTGCAGCGGCGTGTGGCCATCTCGGGGATTCTGCACGTCGAGATCGGCCTGCTGATCGGCGAATGCGCGAATCACTTCGCCGTCATTGCGCCGCGCAGCAAACAAAACGCCCAACTGCATGCGCTCGGCAACGCTACGATCTGGGATAAAGAAGCTGCGCCGACATTTCAGACACAGCACCTCATGGCCGCGCGCTTCGTCAGGTACGACTCCCAACGTCTCGCAAAGCGGACAATGATAGTTCATGAAGCAGTCCCCAACCGCTGCAAAACGGTTGTGGTCGATTCGACCACAGGCCCTTGCCAAACGGTTATATCGCAGAGACTTCCGATTTCCGCGCGAATTCAGCAGCAGCTTCCCCCAGAAGTGAGAGACTTCATGGGCGCTTCATCGAACGTTCATTTCGGTCGCATTTCAGCGTCACGCACCAAGCGGCGCTTATGATTTCATCAATCGCCGCAGCGTCGCCAGATTGCGAGTGTCGAAAGTTTCCCCGTCTTCGTCCCCCTTCGG
This sequence comes from Blastopirellula marina DSM 3645, assembly GCF_000153105.1. GTDB lineage: Bacteria > Planctomycetota > Planctomycetia > Pirellulales > Pirellulaceae > Blastopirellula > Blastopirellula marina. The sequence goes on along the minus strand of NZ_CH672376.1, from coordinate 4,209,883 downwards.
AGTCTCCAGGTACATCGGCATCGTTTTGAAGCGTGCATCATTGACCAACAAGCGAAACGGTTCGATTCCCAGACAACCCTCGCCGATGTGCTCATGCCGATCGACCCGCGAACCAAGCGGTTTCTTACTGTCATTCAGATGAATCGCTTTCAACTTGTCGAGCCCGATGAGCGATTCAAATTGCTTCCAAGTCGCTTCGTACTCTTTCTCGGTTCCAATGGGATAACCGGCGGCAAAGATATGACAAGTATCAAGACAGACGCCTACCCGATCCTTCTTCTTCACACCGTCCAGCATCGCGCCAAGATGCTCAAACGTGTGCCCCAAACAGCTCCCCTGCCCTGCCGTCGTTTCTAACAGGCAGATCGAATCGAGATCCAATGTTGCGTTGATCACTTCATCCAGCGCTTTTACCACCGCCGCGATCCCTTCTTCTTCGCTGCTGTCGACAAACGCGCCGGGATGGACCACGACATACGGAATCCCCAACTGATTGGCCCGCTGCAGTTCGACAATCATCGCATCGCGCGATTTTTCCCACAGTTCTGGCTTGGGCGATCCCATATTGATCAAGTACGACGCATGCGAAAGCGGATGCTTCACTCCCTTTTCGCCCAGCGCATCTTGAAACAGCTTCACATCTTTGTCGGTAATTTCCTTAGCGCGCCACTGATTGTTATTCTTGGTGAACAACTGAACGCACTGCATCGACTCTTCCGCGGCGGCATTGACGGCTTTGTAATAGCCGCCGGCGATCGACATGTGAGCTCCGAAGATTGGCATGAGGGAGAATCTCTTTCCTAATTCAAAGAAATTTGACCGTAAGCCGGCAATGAATAGCGAGCGCCTTGTTGCGAAAATCAAAAACGCTTACTGGCGGCATCGATTTCCGCCGTTCTATCGCCTCAAATACCTGCTGACGGATTGGGAGCATCTGCTATGTATCGTTGACCGGCTTAGAGCAAGCGTTATGGGATTGCGCTCTTGCGCACGCCCCCTTTTCCTACCGATTTTTTGGTAGATCACTCGCTGTCGCTGAGTTGGATGCGACATTGGCAAACTTCAACCAGTGGCGAGAGCTTCGCAATCAGCTCAGAGCAGGCGATAAAAATTTACCCATTTATCATCATTCCCAACACCCTGGCAATGCGAATCGGTGTCGTGATCGTTTGGAAAAACCACGCGATCGGCGGACTTGTCTTGGTCTCAAGTTGACTTCTCAGCGGCCTTACTTTGCATCGCATAGTGCGAGTTAATCGCCGCTTGCCCTGTATAGTTCGGCCCTGCCGAATCATCCGCACCCAGATATTCAAACGGCGGCGCCAGCTCGCGCCGCTCCCTATATTCAAGCAACTTTGTCCGACTCGAATAACTCAGTCCCGCGCTGCGCAGGTAACGAAAGATCGCCTCCGAAGTGCGATGCCCGTGGAGTTGAAGATTTTTCGCGTCGAGATTTCCGACACAGCGGCCGTCAGGCGTCAGCCATGAGGTCGCCGTGGCGATGATCCCCAATTTATCGCCCAGATAGTGCAGCCCGTGGACCGACGTAATCAAATCGAAGGACGACGTCGGTTGAAAATCCTCAACCGATGATTTCATCAACTGCAGTCGCGAAGCTTCGCTGTTTGCACAAAACCTTCCCACCAAGTCGATACCCACAATTTCGACAGTCAGCGACTCAGCGGCGGTGACATCCGCTGCTTCGACCAATGCATTGCCGGCGCCACAGCAGATGTGTAGCCAACGAGCGCGTCCTTCGCGTTGACATACCAATCGCAAATATTTCAACAAGTCAAACTTGAGATCACGCTCGTAGCTGTTCGCCCCCCGCATGCGTCGCTGGCGATTCATTTGGCTATTAGCGACGACATCCGAGCAAACCAACTGTTCTCGATTCGACAAATATCGCATGTGGCTTTCCGACAGTTGCTCTCCCCCTTGGCCCCAAACAGATTCCACCGGAGGGAGACACGGACGCTCATCGCGATCATCAGGCTACCGACCTGCGCATGAATACTACGCATGGACCAACATGAATATGGCACGGAATTGGATGGAGCCGCTTGTTTAGATTTGACGCGATACCAAAACAACATTAAAACAATGCACGTTATCTTTTTTTTCATTTCCCCAGGAGTTCCGTATGACTCAAACGCGACGAACCGGCTTTACCCTGGTGGAATTGCTGGTCGTGATTGCAATCATCGGCGTCTTAATTGCGTTACTTTTGCCTGCCGTCCAGCAGGCTCGTGAAGCGGCTCGCCGGATGCAATGCACGAACAATCTCAAGCAACTCGGCTTGGCCATTCAGCTCTACCATGATGTGTTTAACGCTTTCCCGGCACTGAGAGCAGGCAACCCCAAAGGCGCCGCCAGCTATGCCGGCAACAATCGCATGAATGCACGCTTCGCAGTCTTACCGTTTATGGAGCAGACGGCGTTCTACGACCAAGGGATGGCTTCCACATATGGTTCCTATGACGCGTCGGGGGCGATTTGGAAAACCACCGTCGATTCGTTTCTTTGTCCCAGCAATGCTGGTCCGACCGAATCGCCGGAAGCGCCGGACAAAACGCTTGGCCTTGCGGACTACTACTTCTGCGTCGGCGATCGCCCGTACCATTCTTACCCTACCGGCTCGTATACCTCCGGTGATTTAAACTCCGGCGTCTTTTTAAACGATGCGTGGTCGCGGATGTCTGACATTATTGACGGCACAAGTAATACCATGGGAACCTCTGAAGGCGTTCGGCCGTCAGCGAATAACGGCTTCGGCGCGGTTGTCACCAAGCCAAGCTCAGCAAGCTGGAATCCGGCGGCGCTGACTCCTTTGTACAATCGGGCAACCAAAAAATACGTTTCGACGGTAGGAACGTTTTCGAGTCAAGCGCTACGCGGCTTCAAAGCCTGGGACGGGGCGATTCTCTTTTCGGCCATCACCGCCGCAACACCACCCAATTCGGTGCTGATTGCTGACGGAACAAGCCATGGCACGAGCCAGTATTTGCTCTCCCCCACCAGCTACCATCCGGGAGGAGTCAACGCAGGCTTCATGGATGGTTCAGTTCGCTTCATCACGGACACCATCGATACTGGTAATCAAGCTTCAGGCTACCGACAAAATACTGACAAGAGCTCTCCCAGTCCGTTTGGCGTGTGGGGCGCGATGAGCACGAAAGCCGGCGGAGAAGTCCTTAATCAATAGAACGCAGGAATCTCGCCTGATGCACGAACGCTCAACGAAAATTTTGAAGTAACGGCCATGAAGATGAACATGCACGCGTTTTGCAAACCTATCCAACTTACTTGTGCAGCGGCTTTTCTCTTGTCCGTCGCCGGTTGCGGTCCGAGCGTTGATCCCAACAAGATTCCAATTCAGGTGCAAATCAACTACCAAGGGGCTCCCGTCCATGAAGCCGTCGTCATCTTCTACGGCGACGATGACCGATACGCGAATGGACTGACTGGGACCGATGGCGTCGCCCTCATGGGGACCACAGCACCAGGAGACGGCGTCTTTCCGGGACAGTACAAAGTAGCCGTCGACAAGAGTCAGTTGATCGAGGAAAGCGATCCTAACGATCCAACAGGCCTTAAAATCATCAAGCGCAAAGCAGTCTTTCATATCCCGGCACGCTATGGCGATTTCACCCAATCCGGCCTGACGATCGATGTATCCAAAGAAGGTCCGACCGAAATTCTTTTCGATTTAGTTGACAAATAAAGTCCGCTCTAAATCGTCAGCTGATGCAACAAAATCATCAGCACGGTCCCCAAGATCGCTGTCGCCCAAGTGATCGCGCCAAACATCCCCAAGAAATAGCCGATCTGCGTGATCAGCACCGAGCGCGTGTCGAGTCTTCCCTCGCGATGCGCTTCTAAGTCGGATGCCCCCATGCCCCACGCCAATACGGCGAAGACCGGACAACCGACCCAACCCAAGACGCCAAACAGGACGATCATGATCCCCCGTTCCGACAAGCGCGATGCTGACGCGGCGTTGGCCAACGGTTTGGGCTCGATCTTAAAGGGATTGCCGCTGCTGACCGTCGGCGGCAACTGAAGCACCGGAAAAATCGTCGCCGCCGATTGCCAAGGCCCATTCAAAGTAAGTCGCACGTCGCATTTATCATCGACGCGCCCCTGACAGATCCATTCTTCCAACTGATCCAGCGGCATCGGACCGTAGATTCGTCCCTCGGGAATGCGGAGCGAAGCGATTGACTCGACCGGCGCCGCAATCGATAGCGAATCAGGGCGAAATTGGTGCCCACACGCCGCGCAGCGAATCGAACCGCCAGGCGCCGCGTCCAATTCCAACACAGCCCGGCAGTTGGGACATTGCAAAGTGAAAGTCATGAGGAGCCGTCGAAGAGGAGAATTTTTGCGAAGTGAACGATCTGGCAGGATTTACGCCCACAATCTTCGACCTTGTTGGTCGGTTTTCCGCTAAACAGTTGATTTTCATCGCTGCGCGTCAGTAAAATCAAGTGCCTACTCAATTCCTCGGACTCGCCACCAAGGTGAGCGCCTACATGGACGCAACCTCCCAATCTATTGCGGTCGGACTTGTACTGGTTGCGATCGTCGCCGTCGCTATCGGGCTCTGGCTACGCGCCCGCGCCAAGCGCCAGAATCCCCGCGTCGACTTCACGGCCGCTCGCAAACAGTTCTCGCTGCAACGAGAATTACTCGAAGCAAGATTTGAAACGATCGCCAGCAACTCGGGACGTCCGCGGGGTTTGGCCTGGAAACATTGCGATTTCCAATCCGAAGTCCAGTTTGCCCGCGACCCGGCCAACTCGCAGCTCCGCGCCTTTGTCGCGCTCACCATCAGCTTTGAAGCGATCGAAGGAGGCGGCATGGAAGAAGTCGCCGCCGTCTCGAACCTTCGCGCCGCAACCGCCCTCTTCTCGTACGTTGACGGCGCCTGGATGACCGACGGCCGCACCATCTTCAACCTGAACCCGCAACAAGCGATCGAACACTACCGCCACACGCCGGAAGTCACGCCGGCCCCGGTGCGGTAACAGCCGCAGATCTACCGCCAACCTACGCCGCTACCTACTCTGGCCGCCCCCCCCCGCATCGCAGCCAATCGGCTTTCAACCGGCACAAACCGTCGATCAGCCAACAGCTTACGCAACGCCCCGGGGATTTCCGCCGAACCCCAATCCAGGTACTATGAACCTTTGCGTCACGTTGCTCCTCTAGCGAGCAATAAGACCACACGGGCCAGTAGCTCAGTCGGTTAGAGCAGGGGACTCATAATCCCTTGGTCGCGGGTTCGAGTCCTGCCTGGCCTACCTTTTTATTTTGTGCAGCTTCGCCATATTTCGCTTTACCTCGTATTTCAGAGGCTTTTCGCTCCCTTGGATCGTACTTAAGCGAATCGTCGCGAGTCGCGGCGTGCACTGACTGCGCCGGATTCTGCGCCGCTTTTTCGGGACGGCGTAGCGCCTTCGTAAAGTGATCGTCGGTGACCTGCCAATAATGCTGACGGGCTACCTTCACGCAATGCCCCATCCAGGCGGTCGCGACGTGTTCCGGGTATTCATCGGCCAATTCCGTTGCCCGACTGGCCCGCATGTTCTGAAACAGCTTTTCCCAAGGCAAAACGCTCGCCTTCTTGAGAATCCGCAGAAACTGGGTTCGCAGGTTGGCGTTGCTATCGCGATAGCGATTGATGAGGTACTTCTGGCCAGCTTCCATGAGTTGGCAAACATCTTCCAGATAGGACTTCAGCTCGGGGAAGATCGGAATAACCCGATAGGATTTGCCAACATGGTGTTCCGTCTTCGGACTGGGTACACGTAAACGCTCGTTGATCCAGTCGACATCATCAATCGTGAGGGCTAGATGCTCGGACGGACATCGAAGGCCGGCAAAGCGACTCAACGCCACAATCAACCGCCATTCCGCATCAGGGCAAGAGTCGAGAACCTTCTCGATCGTCTCACGCGTGACGAAGTGGTCACGTTCGCGGTTGGTTCCGACCGCTCCTTTGAGCGTCTTGAACGGATTCGCCGGAATTAACTCCCGAGCGACGGCGTCTTCGAAGAATAGTTTGGCATTGGCGACGCGCTTGCGAATTGTGTTGACCGCCAGCCCCTGCTTCGATTTCAGGTCCTTCAGATTTCCCCTGGCAGCCGGCGTCGCAAGCCACCGTTCCCAGTCTTTCGCATCGGCAACGGAAATGCTGGCCAGCTTTCGTTTTGCACCGAAGAATTTCAAAAGTGATGTCCTGGCCTGTTTCCAACTGATAACCGTGCGCGGCTTCACTTCGGCGCGGCGATCCAGGTAAGCGTCGATATGCCCGGCAAGCGTCTGAAGTTGACTAACTCGCGGTTCGACGAGTGCAACCCGAGCCAGCTTTTCGTGCGTAGCGTTATCGAGATCGGCAACCCATCGGGCCGTTTCCTGATCTAACCCTGACTTCAAGGTCAGAGCATTCAGCAGCTTTTCGATACGTCCCTTGATAGACTCAGCGTCTCGTTGCGAAATCTTCCCGAGCCGAATCTGCTTTCGTTTTCCATCGGGGGCGATGAAAAGAACGCGACGTCGGCCGTTGGGGTCTTTAGAAATCGATGCCATTGGGTTTCACACTCCGTTATTTGCTTGTATTTGCGATTGTATGCCAGTTAGTGCGGGCTAGCCAGTGAAAACTGTTCGTTTGGAGCCGTACCGGAAAGCCGATGAGAATTGCGACGATGCGGCGAATTAAGCCACCTGACCTGTTTCCAATGCCCGCGTCTGTAAAGAAGCGTCCTCAGAATCCTCAAAATGAGCCAAATTTGGTGGTGATACGGCGTTTTGAGGATATTGAGGACAACTTGCGAACGCCTCGCGTTGAAGCAATACCGGGTTCACTTGATATCTGCGTGATGGCTTCCTTCCCGGTGTGGATTGCGATTCGCTATTGATTGGCTGCTCGCGGATGTAGCCACGTCCGATTAATTCGTTTAGCGGAGCGTCGATGTCTTCTGCTTTCTTGAATTTCCGACGCCCATGTTGGTGAGCATCGCGCCGACTGAATTCTTGAAGGCGATTCTTCTCGATCCAGCGAACGATGTAACGGGCTCCGTCCGTGACTGGATCGCTCAATGCCGTCATCGAGTCGAAAACCGTTTGGGCGTGTGGAATCAAATAGCGAGATATCGTGATGGCTGCTTCAACCCAGCAAATCGAGACCTCTTCGTGCGGAGAACCAGCCACGCAATGCAAAATCCCAGCCAGTCGAAGAGTCGCTCCATGTAATTTCGCCCCCCAATCGTGCATACCCTCCAGAGGTCCACCATCGGCAAGCATCGCCTCTGCTTCAACTTCCCAAGATTCAAACGCAACAGCAGCTTCGCGAGAAAGGCGAAGTGTGACAGGCCCGTCGATCGTGAATAACCGGCGTATGAGTTGGTCATAAGTATCATTGACGGATTCAGGCACCGGTGGACAAGCAACTTGGCGATGACCGATCCAGCTTTCCGGAATCGCGTATAAGAATCGCCCCAAGAGTCCACGGCCACGAAATGCCTTGTTTTTGCTCATCGCCTTGAGCACGATCTCTTGCACCGTATACGCACAAGTCAGCGCCGGCTTGGTGACCCTTACTGTTTCGCGACCAACGCGGTCGGTTACGAGGTCGTCACCATTGTGCCCCTTCAGGTAAACGTCCATCTGAGGCAGACCGCTTTTAGAGTAGAGGCCAGCCATCAAGTCAAAGACGGTGCCCTCCGCCGAGAAACTTGCGATGCGCCCCCCTTGGTCGGCCAACATCATCCCAAGCTTTTCGCCGGTAGCGTCTTCAACGATAAGCCGGGGCGCTACTGGTATAGGTTGCTGGGCGAGTTCGGCAGCTAATTCCTCCGCGTCGCGTCTTGCTTCGACGTCATGAGCACCTTTCTTTTCAAGGTCCTGAAGCCGCTTTTCATCTTGCCGGCGCCGCGAAGTTAACATGGCGACAGTCTGGGTAGTCTCTTCGATCAATTCATTTTCTAAGTCCTTCAGCGGCCTGATCACGTCGGCGAAGACTGCCGACTTTCGATTGCCTGGATCAAGAATCACGCAGACAAAAAGATTGGTTGGTTCGCTAAAACCGGGTCGCGCTTCGATACGAACCTTTCTTGCAATTGCCGCTGCACAAGTCGCCAAACTCATAATCGCCGCTAGGTCAGAAGGCGTTTGAGTAGCGTGAGATTCAGCTTCGACAAATTCCTGGAGCCCCCTTGGCAGCACTTCAACGGGAAATAAAGGGAGTTGCAGATAGTCCAGTGACTCGATATTTGGCCAAGCTTGACTACCCAGTTTCCAAATCCGTGTGGCATCCGCTAAGTTGACCAACTGCTCCTTTGTTCCCCCTGCCGCGATCCAATCGCTAACATCCCCTTTTTCTCCCAACCCAGGCAACGTGACGACCTTCACAGTGCGTGCAATCCCCTGCAGAGACATTGCAACTGTTTCAGCATGTTTCCCGCCAGGAACGTCATTGTCAGGAAGAACGACGACATCTCGGTGGGTCAGATAAACGGAATGTTCAGCCGTCCATTTCGATGCGCCGCCGGCGTTGCAAGTAGCAATGCAACCAATTCCCTCTAAAGCAATGACATCCTTTTCCCCTTCGACGAAAAAGACGACGTCGCCCTGGGAGGTTAACAGTCTAGGAAGGTGAAACGGAACTGAGCGAACGTCTTTCACTGACCATTTCCAGCCTCCCTTTCCATCAGGCTGGCGCTGGCGGAATGATTTAGGTTGGTACCGCACGACCTGAAATAGCATCGTGCCGACTTCGTCTTGGTAGTCGTACGTTGCGACAATAACCGATTTCTGTAATGCCGCGGAGTGCGAGGAATAAGGCATCAGGTCGGCAATTGTTAGCCCGAGGGCCGAGACAACTTTTTCAAAGTCGCAGCCAGCAAAGCACTTCATCAGCACCTTGCCATCGTCCCCTTCGCTGATGCTCAGACTGGGAGTGTGGTCGTCATGAGCAGGACAACAGGCCATCCAGCCTGAGCCCTGCCGATGTACACTCTGGAGCAGGCCTAGAATATCCTCAACGGTTTTCATTTTGTCCCCCTTTTAACATTGCTTCGATGTGAGCCTGCAGACCGGTGACGGGATAGCGAACAAGTCGCCCCATCTTTACGTGAGGCAACGCTGGCTCATCTGCAAAAGTCATCGCCCACAATTTGCGAGGCGAAACGGAGAGAAGCCTAGCGGCCTCCTTTGGCCCGACCAGAATGGGGGCAGAGTCGACTTGATTACGTTCGTGCATTTTGACACCTCAACTTGGGTTACCCGAAAAAGCCACGACGCTGTGACTCATCACGGAAATCAAATTAAGGGCAGGTCGAACAGAATTCATTCGATCACGAGAATTGTTCGCGCTCTAGCAGCGAGTCGTACGCGAATGCTGGGTCAAGAATTACCAAGAATGTCGGCGCGAACAATTAATTGGATATTGACTCGGCTATTTGTTCGCGCGGTTTCTCCAATTGCGAACTCTTGACTGGGCAGTATCCAGTTTCTTACCTTCAATTTTTCTATCCTTACAGAATTCGGGTTTTGAAACGTGCGCTGATGATGCCTGCTCCCAATCAGCAACTAGCTGCTTATCCTCCCTGCGTTCGTCCTCAGGAATTGGTTTGGGACCAGGTTTCCGAGCAACGACTATTTTTGATTCAAGGCTTGATTGTGAAAGTCGCTCCTCAATAGACTCCACCGCCTTCTGCCTTAGTATTTCAAATCTGGACATTTCCGATCTCGCCCAATCCTGGAATTGACGGCAGTGGTCGTAAAACGCCCAATATTGCTCGTCGTCGAACTCTCCTATTTCACCACCTGAGATCCGAAGCATTACAACCCAGTCTTTTCTCACATCCATTGGTAATTTGCGTTGTGGATAAAATGACTGGATCAGCCTAACTAAGTCATACAGCGGCCCACCCCTAACCGGCGATGGAGGATTCGGTTCGTCCGGGACTGATGTTTCCGAGTCGTCGAGGATTTCATCCAACTCCCCAACAAGACGCTCTAAGGCAAGAGTAAGGCGAAAATCGATTAGTAGTAGTTCGTAATTGAACTGCGAATTAAGTTCCCTTCGGAACGTGAAACCAGAGGTTAGCGAATCCTCCGTTGGCCCCCTGGATTTTCTCAATTCGCGTTTAGCCTGATCGATATACGACGTCAGTTGACTACCAAATACTTCTGGAACTGTTAAATTCCCAGCCGTGATTTCTTGCCCATCCTGGCCGGCTAATTCTCGAATCGTCGAGTCGAGACCATGAATTGACAAATACGTGCGGACGAGAAGTCGGCGCGACGAAAGGAGGATGGCGGCCAATCCTGAAAATTCACGTGGGGGTTGTGTGAGCAATTTCTCTAGATTGCAAAACGATCGAATCAAAAGTCCAATATTCGGCCTCAGCAATTGCCAAATTTCTCGGCTGCAAAAATCAGCCTCCGTTTTCGATTCTTGCAAAAGCTGAATCGCGAGAGCCTCCTCCAGGAGGATTGTCCATCTCGCCAATTCGCTAGGGTCAATCTCTTTCTTGCGCCGTCCCATAGATGCTCCTCAACTCGTTGATCCATTGCGAGCGATTGAGAATTATGGCGGTCTGAAGCCGTGGTCTTTCGTCTGAGAGATAGGCGAAAGAATGAAATGCGCACGTGCTGACTCAGACTTGCTCAATCATATTTGATTGTGAGCAGATCTCGCTAGAATTCGCAAGTACTCGCAATCCGATACTGCGACGGACTTGCCTAACTACGCTGATAAGGCCATGGACCGCAGCGATGAGAGATGGCATCGCGACGACGATGTCAAGAAATCGCCCGGGTTTGGAACCTCGCATTTTGGACGAATACGCTCAGGCCAGTCGGGCTTATTCCCCTTAAACCTTTATGATTTGGAAATAATTTGGATACGCCAAAAAATTCAAACCGTCGTTTGATAATTCTCTCGGTCCATGCGATATCAATGCCAGCGCGCAGTTCCCCCACCCAAATTGCACGATCTTGAGCCTCGCGCGCAGAGCGTAAATAGGGGCGCGCCGCGGATTTCGCGTCTTCTTTCGATACGAGAACGCAACCGTTCCTAAGTCAGGACCGAGCGCTCGGCAAGCGAAATATATTCGCGACCAAAGGCGAGTAGCGATTTGGGGCCACGCGTGGATTGGCCATCACCAAACACTGCTCGATCGCAAAAAATTTCAACTGCCGCTGACGCCATGATTAGCCAGAGCATCGTATCTCAAGAAGTCGCAGAATATCGTGCGTATGTGCGCTGCCACCTTTACGACCGGTTCTACCATTTGGCTAGAAAAACGTGCAAGTCAGTTCGTCGGCTATTGAGAAATATTTCGATTAACTGAGATGCCGAAACTCCCTTGAGATCACCAGGATGACGACGAAAGTTAAACGGCCCAATCCGCACACATCACTTCCGCCTGCTCCAGCACCAGCTTCACCGCTTCGGCTTGCAGGTCTGGCGGATAGCCATAGTGCCGCAAGATTCGGCGGACGATCGTGCGGATTTTGGCTCGGGCAGACTCGCGGTGTTGCCAGTCGATGGTGACGCTGCTGCGGACCTTGGTCACCAGCTCGGCTGCGATCACCTTTAGTTCGGGAATGCCCATTGCTTCTACCGCGCTGTTGCTTTGAGCCAGGGCGTCATAGAAGCAGATCTCGTCGTCTCCCAGCCCTAGGTCTTCACCGCGACGGTTCGCCTTTTGCATTTCTTTGGCGACCGTGATCAACTCTTCGATCACTTCCTGCGTCGCGATCGCTCGGTTGTGGTAGCCGTTTAGCGATTGCTGCAACATCTCGCTAAACATCCGGGCCTGCACCACGTTGCGGCGGGAACGCTCTTTGATCTCGCTCTTTAGCAGCTTTTGCAGCAGCTCGGCGGCGACGTTTTTGTGCTTCAGGCCGCGTACCTCGGCCAGGAACTCGTCCGATAGGATCGAGATATCGGGCTTCTTCAGCCCCGCCGCCGTAAACACATCGATAATCTGATCGTCGGCCGAGATCGCCTTCGAGACCAGCTGCCGCACCGCATGGTCCAGGTCTTGTGGCGAGCGCTTCTCGCCCACCGGCTTGACCAGCGCCGCTCGGACCGCCTGAAAGAAGGCGATATCGTCCCGAATTCGCAGCGCCTCTTCGTGAGACGCACACAAAGCGAACGCTTGCGACACCTCGGTCACGCTCCGCGTAAACCGGGCTTTCCCTTCCTCTTGCTGCAACACATGCTCCTGAGCAGCCGGAATCAGCTTCAACCGCTCAGCGGCCGGCGCGTTGCTCATCCAGATCGACCAGTCAAAGACATGCATCATGTCGCAGCAGATTTCGTACTTCTCCAGCATCACCGCCACCGCGGCCGCTGTATCAACCGACGGCGCCCCACGGCCGCCGCTTTCGGTGTAGGTGCCCAGTGCCTTCTTCAACTGATCGGCCAAGCCCAGGTAATCCACCACCAGGCCGCCTGGCTTGTCTCGAAAGACCCGATTCACCCGGGCGATTGCCTGCATCAGGCCATGTCCCTGCATCGGCTTGTCGACGTACATCGTATGCAGGCAAGGCGCGTCAAAGCCGGTCAGCCACATATCGCGGACAATCACAATCCGGAACGGATCTTTCGGATTCTTAAAGCGGCTCGCCAACTCCTTCCGCCGGCGTTTCGTGCGGATATGCGGCTGCCAATCGACCGGATCACTGGCCGAGCCGGTCATGATGATTTTCACGGCGGTCTCTTGCTTGCCTTCTTGCGTCTCATCATCGCCGGCCGCACTCGCCCAGTCGGGACGTAGCTTGATGATCTCTTTGTACAGATCAACACAGATGCGGCGGCTCATGCAGACGATCATCGCTTTGCCGTCCATCGCTTCCAGGCGTCGCTCGAAATGCTGGACCATATCTTCGGCGACTAGCGACAATCGCTTCTCGGTTCCGACCAACGCTTCCAGCGCCGCCCATTTCGTTTTGATCTTCTCTTTATTGTCCTGCTCTTCCCCTTCGGTCAGTTCGTCAAACTCCGTGTCGACCTTCGGCAGCTCCGCTTCGTTGAGCGATAGCTTGGCGACGCGGCTTTCGTAGTAGATCGGGACGGTCGCTTTGTCTTTGACCGCGCGCTGGATGTCGTAGATCGAAACGTAATCGCCAAAGACGGCCCGCGTGTTGGCGTCGTTCTTTTCGATCGGCGTGCCGGTAAAGCCGATAAACGACGCATTGGGCATCGCGTCGCGCATGTTGCGAGCCAGGCCGTCGATCAGGTCGTATTGGCTGCGGTGGGCTTCGTCGGCGATCACCACAATGTTGCGGCGGTCCGACAGCAGCGGCATCCGTCCCCCTTTTTCGTCAGGGCGAAACTTTTGGATGGTCGTAAAGACCACGCCGCCGCTCACTACCTGCAGCAGTTTCTTCAGGTGGTCGATCCCCTCGGCCTGCACCGGTTTCTGCCGCAGCAGTTCATGACAGCGCAGGAACTGCCCATACAACTGATCGTCCAGATCGTTTCGATCGGTCAGCACCACCAACGTCGGGTTGGCCATCGCCGGTTCGGCCACGATCCGTCCGGCGTAAAAGAGCATCGAAAAGCTCTTGCCTGATCCTTGCGTATGCCAGACCACGCCGCCTCGCTGGTCGCCACCTTCGCGTGAAGCGGCGATCGTCGACTCGACCGCTTGATTGACCGCATGAAATTGATGATAGCCGGCGATGATCTTATGGACGCGGTCGCTGTCGGTATCTTCTTCATACGTGATGAAGTGCTGCAGCAGATCGAGAAACCGCGCCGGCGCGAAGACTCCTTTGATCAGCACTTCTAGTTCCAGCACCACCGGCGGCGCGTCGTCCGCGGCGGCGATGTCGCGCCACACTTTGAACCATTCGGTGCTCGCGGTCAAAGCGCCCAGCCGTGCTTGTAAGCCGTCCGAGACGACCAGCAGTTCGTTGTAGTGAAACAACGACGGGATCTCTTGCTTGTAGGTCTGCAATTGATTCCAGGCAGTCCAGATCGTCGCGTCTTCATCCGCGGCGTTCTTCAGCTCGATGATCACCAGCGGCAGGCCGTTCACAAACAACACCAGGTCTGGGCGCCGGTGATGCCCTCCTTCGGTCACCGCCAACTGATTGACGACCAACCAGTCGTTGGCCGCCGCATCGCCAAAGTCGATCAGCCGCACATGGTCGCCTGCGATCGAGCCATCTTCGCGTCGATACTCAACCGCGACGCCGTCACGCAGCATTTGATGGAAACGCCGGTTGATGCCTACGAGCGAAGGAGCATCGGGGCGCAACACCTTGCGCAGCGCTTCTTCGCGAGCTTCGGCCGGAATAGTGGGGTTCAGCTGGTCAATTGCTGACTGCAAGCGTTTAATAAGCACGACGTCGCCAAACGAATCACGCTCCGTCGCCGGCTCGCCGGGGGCGATGTAGGGGCCGTGCAGGATGGTGTAGCCAAGTTCGGCAAACCAATCTTGGGCGGCTTCTTCGACGGTTGATTCCGCGAACTTGGATTTGTGGGGCATTTTGGCCAATCCCAATGGCGCAATTATTGCGCAATAATTGCGCGAAACGAAAATACAAACAAAAACCCGGACTAATCGCGCAAATGGCCGGCGGAAAATGCGAGATTTGCTATCGAAGAACGTGATACATTATTGAACGCCCGCGTCCAGTTGTTGCGACCAAACCACAGTTAATAAAAGACTTTAGGTGCAAAGTTGCCGCGCGTTTTGCTAGCCCCATTGCTTCAGCATACTCAGCACTGCTTACCACGTCTTTTGTCGCCAACCAGAGCCACCCTTGACGCTCCGAATCACTTAAAGATTGCAATTCTTCGGGCGAAAGGGCTCCAATTGCGCTTTCAACATTTCGATAAATCGTCAGCACCAATAAGTCACCATCCATAGAATACCGTGGCAACGGAAGCCCCAGATCTTCGGCATACGACTTCAAACTAGAAAGCCCGTAACCCTGCTCTTCCGCCATACCCATCCTAGAGAAGACATAGTGCAAAAGCGGATTCCGGCTCTTAATTGGCGCTGAAAATGCACGCATTTGATCTAGCGTCACCGGAGGAATTGGTCCTCCCGGACTTTTGATTGTGATCGTATCGGGAGTGATGATCAGATGGCACTTCTGCCCTATTAAGTCGTAATCCCGATGAATTAGCGCATTCACAACTGCTTCACGTATCATCTCAAACGGAAGGTCGACAGCTTCCTTGCGTTCCATCCGCCTGCGATCTACCGTGCTTGGTAAAACCGTATCAAGCCAAGCCTCGAGTTCACCAGGCAGCAACACCAACGCTTCTGAAAATTCCTTGCGCGAGGATTTACCATTCGGTAGCTCAACTCGTGCCAATAACCTTCCGTGAGGTAAAGCAAGCGACGAATCCTCTCCGAAAAGTAGCAAGCCAAAACCGGACGGAGCGACACTATCCCCTGATTCAACAAGAATTCCTTGCTGCAGCAAAAATCGCTGAAAGTCACTCGACCCAACCTTTGGCGCAAGCTTGGCCCGCGTACGGTAAGCGTTCAACGCCTTCGTCGAAAGATCCTGGAGAGTTACTGCGGTAGCAGACAACTCATACTTGGAAAGTAAGATCTTTTTGTCTTCAATGGCATCGATTTGTTGACGCGCCCATTCAAAAAACGACTTATTCTCGTCGAGAATGACCTCCTGCAATTCACGATCAAACAGGTGGACCGTCACACCGCTTCGCCGTAGGTACTCGATTCCTTTCCCCGCCACCTTCGGATTGTCGTCTTCGATCCCAACGTAAACCTCTCTAATACGAGCTCCCACAATATGCCGCGCGCAGCCACGCTTGGGAGAATTTCGATTAAGGCAGGGCTCCAATGTGGCGAAGAGAACGCAGCCTTCCAAATTCTCCGCGGCACATTTTCGCTCTAGTAAAGTGAACTCTGCATGATTGCCATCTCGCAGTTCGCCACGCGCGGCAGTCTCAATCGAGCCATCCGGCCTAACTAAGACCGCGCCTACCTGCGGACTGGGACTACCATCAGGTCTATGCTCTTGCACCGATTGACGCATCACCTCAATCGCTTTTTCCATCATCTCGCGAGGATCAAAAGGTCGTTTCGTCATGAGCCGAGCTCCTGGCCAGAACGGCCCTGCACGGATTCTTCAACGGTCGATTCATTAACTCTGGACATGCGACAACGCCTCTATTCGGCTTCCTCAGAAACAATCACATCCACTTCTTCCATCGGAAGCTCGGATTCAAGCAACTTTACTTTTGGAGCAAAAATCTTGAACATTCGGTTCAGCTTCACCCGCAACCACTCGTGATATTCGGGCCATTTTGCGTGGTCATGCAGATCCGCCGTCGCGGTCAGATAGGCGCGGCAGGTGCGGCGATCTTCGGGGTTGTACCAAATCAGCGGTTCGCCTATCTCCGTTTCGATCGCATCTTTCATCGCGAACAATTGGGCGTAGTAGGTCTTCGCGTAGTTGTCGGTCAATTCTAATTCGGCCCGCAGCTCATGGCGATCATTGCTTTGGGTTTGGCTATCCCAGTGAGAAGCAACCGCGTTTAGCTTGAAGCCCGTGCGACCGATCGAGACGTTCATCCAATGCTGCGGCAGCGGTTTGGTCGGCTTGAAGTCAGCGCCATGCTGTTCTAAGTAGGCGACAAATTCTGTCCAAAATTGGACGTGCCGTTCCTTGGCTGGCGTCATCGCTTGTTCCTGGGCCGCTTTCGCTCCACGGCTAACGCTCTTCGACCAATCGTTGGGCGAACTGATGATGTTAAACCGGGGCGCCACCGGCGAATCGCCGATCTGCCACAGTTCGACCTGCAGTCCAAAGAAGCGGATATCCTCGCTGGTCACTTTGTTCAGCCAGTCGAGCGCCGCGCGGTGCTCTTCGGTAAATCGCTGCGAGATCCAGACGATCGTCACCGTGTTCAGGCCGGCGGCGTAGGTGATCAACTGGCCTAGGTGCGTATGGTCGGTACGCTCCAACTGATTCTCGATCAGCACCCATTGGTCGTTGGCCGTATCCTTGCACAAGATGTCAGCGCGAAACGGGCCGACGCTTTTCTCCTGCGCTTCGACCTCTAGATCGATGCCGATCGTATCGCTCAGCAGCGCGATGTTTTCTTCCTCGGCCAGCCACGGCGTAAAGTCGCCGGCTTCCGATTCCCAGGCGTCACGCAACTTGACTGGGATTAATCTTCCTAACGTTTTTTTGATCGGCATGGGCGGAGATCCTTAGGCAAGTTGCTTGTCGATGAACTTTTCGGCGTCGGCTACACGCAACTCGCCGGAAAGGAGTTTAGGGAGGAGGGCGTCGCGAAGTTCCGCCAAAATATTGGATGCACCTTCATTTACGGCGATTTGATTCCTAAAACTCCAAACGACTTCATCAAATGCTTCGATCGTTTGGAGATCGGGCTCGAGTAGCTCCGCATCGGAGAAATGATCGGGGCGAACTGCTGGGTATGCGCTGCCATCGGCGCAATTTGTAAGGTACGAAGTAAACTCGTGCGTAGTTATTGCGTAATGCAAATAACACGGAGTGAGCAAATTCGGAGAAATAACCGCGAACCCAGTTGAAGCGATACGATTTTCCGGTGGCGAGTGAACAAAAAGGAATGAACGTCGATTTGGTCGAACACATGACCAAATGGTGTCGCCATGTGAAATCTTACGTCGCGCCCGACTTGGAGCTGAATTGAAGTCCATCGCCGTTGGTCCAGATGACCGCCCTTCTGAAACAGATGCGATGTCTACATACTCGATCATGCCGCTGACTTCGTTAGCACGCACGGTATTTGAATTGATACGACAGAGGTCCCCCAGGCGACCGACCTTCCACCCCTCAGGCACCAACTCCCCATTCACATGCACCAGCTTGTCAGGAAACAGCGCGGCGACGTCGGCGGACATGCCAGGCGGTTGGCGACCATCCATCTTGGCGCGGACCGGATCGAAATCGACGAACCAGCTTTTGAACAACGCCCGGGCCATTGCCTCCAGCGTCTCGTTCATCCGCCGGTTGAGTTCGATCTTGTCGTCGAGGGCGCCGAGGATGCTGGCGATCGCTTTTTGTTCGGGGAGTGGGGGAATAGGAAGACGAAATTTTGGCACGTCGGCGCATCTCAAACTGTCGAATACGGCGCCCACATTAATGAAGGTTCCTACTTGATTCCACCAATGTGGACTTCTCACTAACCAGCGCAGAAAAGGAGGATAGACTAATTCTCCATCCGCTCTAAGCAGGACAAGATTCTGGCCGAGTGCGCATTTCAGTTTTGAATCGACGAATGCGGTTTCACCGGGATTGCATCGACGAGACAAGATGACGTCGTTTTCCTGCGGCAGAGCTTTTTTGGTCCACTCAAAAAAATCAGATTCTGTAATCTTCCGTGCCGTTGCTACATCGATCCGACCATTTTGCATTTGTGGAATAGCGACATATGGGATTCCAGATATCGCGGCTGCGGGCGTTTTATGAACGCAGTCGATAAGTGAAACGCCAGCGTTGGCCAAAGTCAGTTCTTCCCACAGACCGGATATGCCGCTAGTACAATTCGATGCTTCATCTCTAGTCAACATAGCCCTGCCCTTTCAGATTCTTCTGAATCGCCGTCTCCAACTTCTTCGACTCAGAAAACTGCTCGGTAAGTTGCTGCGACAGTCGGGCCATATTTCCTTCGAACGGCCCTTCCACCTCCTCGTCCCAGACATACTGCGCCAGCGTCAGCACGTAACCGCGATCGGCGATCTTTTCCCTCTCAGCCGAGAAGCAAAAGCCGGGGATGTCTTCATATATCTTCAGCTTGCCCTGCTTGCGATCACCGCACCCGGTGTAGGTACCGCATTCCAGCCAGCGTGTTCGTCCGATATGGCAATTACGCATCAGTTGCTCCAATCAATTGGAGCGCATCAACAACGCCGGCCTGCTTCAGATCTTCGACTGCAACTCTGACAAATTCAGCGAGGGCGCCTGCTTGATCCTCTTCCATCAATAGCCAGGCCAACGGCTTGGAGATATGGACCACGCGCCAGGCCGATTCTTCGGGCGCCGGAATCGCCCAGTCGGGGTCTCGGGCTTGCAGGGGGCCGATACGTTCCGCGATGGCGGATCTTACCTGGCTACTGATCGGGCTGTTGGGGCTGACCTCGATCCAGACGCGAGCCCGGTCTCGATGGACGCCGGCCCAGAGACACAATTCCGGCACTGGTTTACGCTTGCCGTTGGCGACCAGGTAGCCCCAGACCACGCTCCGCACGCTGGGGCGAAACAGGGCCTTTTGATGGGCCACTTTCTCAAACGCAATTTTCGAGTCCGCGAAAACCTGCAGCAGCGGCGAAACAAGACTGTGAATGCGACTGGCGCACGCTTTCCCTTGCTGGGCGTAGGCACGGATCAGGGCGAGATCTTCGATGTCGATTCGGTGGTCGTTCATTTCGCTTGGATCCTGCAAAAATTTCAAGAGAAAGCCCAGCAGATGCTCGGCAAAGACTTTTTCGTGGGGAGGGAGCGTTTCGGCGGCGAGTTGATCCTCGATCCAGCGGCCCAGATCGGACCAACGCAGGCAATGCCAACGCGGCTGGAGCTTGCCGGCCTGGATCAAATCGTCTACCTGATGGGCGTGGGAAGGAATGGACAAGACGATGCCCGCTTTTCGGTCAGCGGCGACTGCTTGGGTTTCTAGCCAACGATCGTAGTTTTCTAGCTGAGTGACCGAGACGGCGACCTCGGCCTGCGGCTGGTCCTCTTCGCCGTACGATTCATGGGACGAGTCGTGAATGCCGGCCTGGACCTTGATTTCGATGGTCCACAGCAGCACAGGCGCCCCCGTCTGGTCCTCGTTCTCATATCCGACAATCCGCAGGTCGTCGCGCTTGCCGCCGACGGCCTGCTCGGTTTCGATGTCGTAGTGAAGTTCGCTGAGCGGCAGTCCTTGCCAACCGCAGAGCTCGGCGAGCTGCTCAAAAATAGCGGTGCGGAGCTGCGGACAATTCAACAGCACCACGCAGAGCATCTCGGCACAACTTCGTTCGCGCATCGGCCGATTAGGATTGGTCGGATTGCGAATGATCCGCTGAAACAGATTGGCGGATGGATCGGGGACATGCACGCGCAGCGTCGTCGGTTTTGGCGGCGGGTAGATGGGAATGAATGACCACGGCATGATGCTTGCCCTGTTGCTCGGTTCTGTTTAGAAACCCAGCCCTTTCAGGTTCTTCTGGATGGCCTTCTCCAGCTTCTTCGATTCGGCAAATTGATCCGTCAGCTGCTGCGTCAGCCGGGCCATCTTTTCTTCAAACGGTTCGTCGTCTTCCTCTACCTCTTCGGCTCCGACATATCGGCCCGGAGTCAGCACATAGCCATGCTCGGCGATTTGCTCTTTCTTGGCCGAGAAGCAGAAGCCGGGGATGTCCTCATATTTCTTTAGCTTGCTCTTCGGATTAATCGTTTTCAGGTCGCCGCGCCACGCGTGGTAGGTGTCGGCGATGCGCTGGAGCTCTTCGTCGGTCAGTTCGCGGTGGACGCGGTCGATCAGGACGCCGAGCTTGCGGGCGTCAATAAACAGGGTTTCGCCCACTCGGTTGCGGCGCGATTTGTCTTTCTTGCCGCGGGTTAGAAACCAGAGACAAACCGGGATTTGCGTGCTGTAGAAGAGTTGGCCGGGGAGTGCGACCATGCAGTCGACTAGATCGGCTTCGACGATCGCTTTGCGGATCTCGCCTTCGCCTGACTGGTTGCTGCTCATGCTGCCGTTGGCCAACACAAAGCCGGCGAACCCGCCGGGGGCCAGGTGATGGATAAAGTGCTGCACCCAGGCGTAGTTGGCGTTCCCCTTGGGCGGGACGCCGTAGGCCCAGCGGACGTCGTCGTCATTGCGGTGCCAATCGGAGTCGTTGAACGGCGGATTGGCCAGCACGAAGTCGGCCTTTAGATCTTTGTGGAGATCGCGGCGGAAGGTGTCGGCGTTTTCGGGACCGATGTCTCCTTCGATCCCGCGAATCGCCAGGTTCATCAGAGCCAAGCGGCGCGTGGTGGGGTTCGACTCTTGCCCATAGACGGCGATGTCGCCGATGCGGCCGCCGTGCTCTTCGACAAATTTTTCGCTTTGCACAAACATGCCGGCGCTGCCGCAGCAAGGATCGTAGATGCGGCCTTTGCCGGGAGCGAGCATTTCGACCAGCACGCGAACAACGCAGCGCGGCGTGTAAAACTGGCCACCCTTTTTGCCTTCGGCGCTGGCGAACTCGGACAGAAAATATTCGTAGACGCGGCCGAGGATGTCTTTGCTGCGGTTCTCAGCGTCGCCCAGGCCGATGGTGCCGATCAGGTCGATCAGCTCGCCCAGACGCTGCTTGTCTAGCGCCGGCCGGGCGAAGTCTTTGGGGAGAACCCCTTTGAGCCGCGGATTATCACGCTCGATCGCGACCATCGCGTCGTCGATCAGCTTGCCGATGGTCGGCTGCTTGGCGTTGTCTTGCAGCAGCTGCCAGCGGGCCGCGGTCGGCACCCAAAAGCAGTTCTCGGCCCGGTATTCGTCCGGCTCTTCGGGATCGGCGCCTGCGTAGTCCCCTTCGCCGGCGAGCAGCTTTTGCCGCATCTCCTCGAACGCGTCGGAGATGTATTTGAGAAAGATCAGCCCGAGCACCACGTGCTTGTACTCAGCGGCGTCCATGTTGTTTCGCATTTTGTCGGCCGCGAGCCAGAGCTTGGACTCGAAACCGAGATTGGCGGCGGTGGTCTCTTTTTTCGCCGCAGCTTTTTTCTTCGCCATGATGATCGTTTGACGTTCGTGTCAGGAGAGCCCGTGCGTCGTGCGGGGGCCGGGTAGGAAAAACTCCGCGATTTTATCCGATCGCGGGGCGGCAGAACACCCAGAAGAATGGACCACCGTGGGGAGATGTGATGATTGTGGAAGGTGGTGCGGACACGTTTGGTCCCGACGAATAGAAAGTAGAGATCTATTTTGCTTCCATGATCGCTCCAGGTGACCTACCAACCGAATCAGAGAAAGCCAGCTGCGGATACAGCGGGCTTTCTTACTTTAGTGGAACGACTCGAGATTTCGGCTCACGAATTCATTCAATGCGATGTAGCCTTCCACGCGAAACCCGCAGCGGCTGGCGACATCCAGAACAGCGAGTTCCGCCCGAACGTTGAGTGATCTCTAAATACTGTCCGCATGCCGGGCAATTCCCTTTGGCTCGATAGCCCATGAAGGCAAAAGGAGCTCCAAGCGCGAGAAACAAAAAGATTGGCGCCGTTATCGGCCAAAGCGGGACGATGATCGCCAGAATGACGAAGAACAGCGACAGCCCAAATCCCGCGATGATCTTTCCCAGACATCCTATCTGTTTTAGCTGAGTCGACATTTCAAGATTCCCCGTGTGAAAGAAGGTGGAGGCCCGACAGCCGCCACATTCACAGGTCACACGGATACCACTCCGCAAGCACAGCAAATGCACGTTCCGCCGAGCCTCCATGGGCCGGGGAATTGCATCGCCGTGCTAGTGGGTCAAACGAGACTTCCGAAGAAAGCCCCGTCAGGTGGTATTTTGTGACCTAGCGACGATTATCAGGTTGTTAATTGGTTGCTGATTTACAGCATGGCTGAGTCTCCGGTACTTGCTATTTCGAGTTTCTCATTCTAGTCGAAAATCGGGCTGAAGCTATCTGGTGTCGGAGCTTCCTCAAACCGCCATAGCTGACCTAGAAATTCGGGTTTGAATGGCTGCCGGGGCCTATTTTCGACGACAGTGGTCGCTCTGATAGGAATTTGTAACCGCGCCTCAGGATGCCTTTGCGACGACGGTTGAAGGTACGCAATTACGATTTACCAGAGCGTTGAGGGAGAAGAGAGGATTTATTTTTGTTCGTCCAGGCGGGCTCGGAGGAGACGGATAATGTCGCTTCGCCGTTTATCCGAAAGACGGTGGAAACTGCTGGGCGTCCCGTCGATTTCGAGCGGGTTCAGCGGGTCCCAAAATAGCCATTTCTTGATACTCACTCGCCACTCCTGAAGTTGCTCAAGTTCAGAAGGTGCTTGGCCCTCGAGTTCAGCGAGCGAAAGCCGATCTGGATCGAATCCTTCAAGCGATAGAAAGCTTTTATCTTCGGCAATTCCAACTCCAATAATACCGTTCTTAATCCCCGGTAAAGCTGACCCGCCTTTATTGCCATGCATCAAAATCAGATCATCTCCCTCCACCTCAATCATTTGGTAGTAAGTTTTCCCGTCCTGCCATGTTGCCGCCAGAGAGCGTCTACGCATTAACTCTTCAAGCTTTATTGGAAGCGGATAATTCGGCGGTTCACGCTTGGTGTTGCAAATCCAACCGGTCCGGCCACCGTTTAAGAGCGATATCAATTGGGACGTCGCGGGAATTAGAAGTTCGGGACAATTCGGATACTCGCTCGCAACCGAATCGTGCAACTCTGGCTGTTCATTACTGGCTGGCTTCTCAAAACGCCAACCCTCAATTTGAGATTCAGGCACAGCGGCCTTCGCAAGTTCTTCCGCTTCCACCTGGGGCCGAATTCGCTCCAATTCTTGAATCGTAAGCAATTGGTCAGGATTCCAGAGACCATCGAACCAACGGATCAATTCGGCCACCTCCGCTCCGTCCAATTGCACGCCAATTTCTAGATTGTTGTCCAGGGCGCTTTTCGTGAAATTCGCCGACGAGACGATCGCGGACTTCTCGCCAAAGATATACACCTTGGCGTGCAGAAATCCATCGTCGTAATAGCAACAGGGGATATTCAAGCGAAGGATTTCGCCGAGTGCGGACAGAGACGAACTGCCGTTTGCTAAATCATCCGGATTCGTACTGGTCAATATCCGAGACTTTCCCGGGGGCAACCTCGAAAGCAAGTCGGTCTCGGTGATGTACGGACTGGCGATGCGAATCTGACCGTCTGACTCGCTCAGCAGTTTCTCAATGCGCCGGCGATGGAGCTGCTTCCCAGATGAGTCAATCAGCAATTCAGGCATGAATGGCGGCTCTTGATCCCAAAAAATGACGTATCGATCGACTATATTCTGGGCAAAAAAGTCGTGAGTCAGCTCACTGCTGATCCCTAGCAGCAAAGGCCTTTATTTGCCCAGTAAGAGATTCGGCGCTCCACTTCAGCAGAGCAACAAACATCGTGTCAATTTCCTTGTTGTATTGCTCAATGATCTTAAGCAAGTCCCTCTGCAGCCAGCTATCTTCCGCCTCTTGAACGCAGATAGCATCGCCCTTCTTTTGGCCGTTGCCGTCGCCGCCACATGCTTTTTGAAGAAACCCAAGGGCATCATTGCTCAGCATAAATCGATCGGCGATTCTGTCACCTTCAAACAACGCAGTAGTTCCATCCTCATACCCTTCGTGTACTAGCCAATTCCTGACTTTGTAAGACACCTTAATGGGCCAAGCGTAAGCCGCGTAGATGTGAAGGTGACCGCCGAATCCCAACGTATCGTTCTTCTTCGGCTTACCTTTTTCGTCATTTTTTTCTCCAAGCAAATCCTCGCACAATTTGGGATTTTGCTTGGGGTGTTCGCTAATTTCGCGAACACCCGAGAGCCTGCCACACACGTTGGCTAGACGGTCATAGATTGACCATGTGACGGAAACGTAAGAGGTCAGGGCAAGGTGACGAGCTACGGCAAATTCCATTTCAATACCGCCATAGGAAACCAATCCGGGCTTTCCGTTCAGTTCCTCAGCGAAGGCGACCCCTTGAACAACCTCCCACGCCTTTTCTCTTGCCTTAAATACCGGAATCGTACGAGTCAGCAACTCATGCAGTTTAGCTCGTTTTTCCCAATGCTCGAAGCATTTTGTTGGCAGGGATGAATTCGCCGTATTCTTAACAGTAGTCCAAGCGATTTTCAGCTCGCTTGCAGCCACGCCTACTTGTTCTTCGAGCTCAGCCATCTGCGTCTTCCTCTGCGCGACCTTGTTCAAAACGAAGATCGCGTTCAGCGCTATTCAGCGCCCACCTACGATACTCGAGAAGAGGCGAGCTAACCGGCTCTTGTTCGAGTAGTCGCTTGGCCTCTTCACAAGCTTCGATGTAATACTGCGGAACTTCACCCGGCATGCTGGTCATCACCCCCGTTTCCTTGCTAGAGAGACAGAAGTAAAGGTGCTCGCGATCCTTTCGAGGCAATGAACGAGCTCTTTCGCAGACAGATCGAGCGATGCCTGCCCATGCCTCAGAATTCACGGCATACTTTGACGCCAAATTTGCGAGCTTCGACAATCCCTTGAGATTATCAGGCTCTTCGCTCTCATCTAGATAGCGAGCAACGAAGGCCGCTACGAGAACCCCGTCGGCGTCAATCTCTGACAAGACCCCTGGAATCCAGTAGGTCGCTGTGAAACTGTCGCCGAGAGCCAAACGGCACACATCGTCAAACGCCGACACATCGGAAGAACTGCTTGGATCCAATTGACACCATGCTTTGGCATCGAAGCCATACGGAAGCACCTCAATTTGATCACGCCGCGTCGAAATGCTTTCAAGCTCCACTCTAGATCGCATCAACGAGGCGAAAGTACGCATATCCGGAACATATTCAGAGCTCTCAAACATAGCCTTCAAGTCGTAAAACCCGAGTAATCCACCGTTCAACTTCAACGAAATGATCCACTCCAAAACGGAATGGCAAAGTTTTTGCGTGGGCGATCGATCGAATCTAAGGAAGGCCAGACGGGCGGACCGAATAAACAGCCCAAGAAAGTTACTCGTCTCAAAGAGGCTGAATTCGGAAGATTCCAAAAACGAGAAAACTTCACTTGCCACTGTTTCATCGAACGCCCCAACAATTACGCCAAGCAACCAAGCCCGTTCATGAGGCATAAAGCTCTCTTTGCGGGCAAGAATACACCGCACCTCGCCCGCCGTCAGTGGCCCGATCGAGTCTGGATGAGCATTCTGATATAGCTGATAAAGCACTTTCTCTTTTGACTGCGATATGGCGAGTAACTCCGTGAGCCACTTCTCTCCATCCACGTCTCCATTTGCCTTAAGATCTTTTAGTCTCTTACGACACATCGAGACTACAAATCGAAATTCGCGTGGCTTAGCCTCATTTCCAGCGGCCAAAACCGACCGTACGAATGAAGAAAGTGCTGACGTGTCATTCTGAGCGTCAAGCGAGAACTGATCCGCCAACAATTCAGCCAACGCAACAAGCTGCATTCCGTCGGCCAAATCCTCCGAGTCCCCTCTAGCGTTACGAAGATATCGATCGACTTCATCAAAGAAGCCCGTTACCTCGCTCTCGTCGGCGGCGGCCAGCAGTTTGCCAGCTATACGCTTAGTCTCAAACGCTAGTCTTTCGTCGTAGTCAAATCGAAAGAAGTCATGTATTTGCCACTCGGAAAGGCCAGAATAGATCTTCTCGCACTCGCGTGCCAAAGCAACAGAGACTTCGTCTTTGCCATGGTCTAGATACCATGCCCACATCGGGCGAGCCCGTGTTGCCTCTCCAAACGAGAGAGGCTTCTCTAGAAGCTCCTTGCTTTTAGTCAAGTCTTCTCGTAGAACGTCACGATAGTTCTGTGCATCTTGAGCGATAATCCTGTAGTGAGCGAGAGCATAGTTGATCGAATGATGCGAATCTGAAAGCAAAGACCAAATCGATTCATGTAGCGATTCATGATGCCCCAATTTGAGGGCCTCGAATAGCTTTGCTCGCAAGTCCAGCAGTCGCTCCCAGTCAGATGAACCCGTTACGAGAGCAAATCGAGCAACGCCCAGAGTCCAATTGCCTACCCACTCATTCCTCTCTCGCATGGGCTCCAAAATGCACTTCGCCAAGCGTCCAACAAAAGGCCACGAACCTTCCTGGAACAGTTTCTCATTGGCCATCTCGAATGCCGGTTTCGCGAACACCTCACTGTTTCTCGATTCACAAAGCAGGCGATGGAGCAATTGCGACGGTGATTTGCCCGGATCGGATGGCTCCATTCCAGTTTCTGCAAGCTTCGCTAATTCACGAAACTCGCCTAGAAACCGGGACGCGACGACGGCGTCGTCAACTCGATCAGCAAGGTTGAATAACGTCCAGGAAAGTGTTGAAAGCACTTTATTCCGGGTGAACGTGAAATTTCCCCAAAAGGAATCCGCAATTTCTTGAACGTCTTTCAGGTGTTCACGGATCGCGATTAAGACGTCCAATGCGTTTTCGGGATCCGCAACGCCGAGTTTCGCCACTAGCTCAGCGATATGGTTCTGACCGACCAGATTCGCGGAAGTCGCAACACCAGCCAATTCGTCAAATATAGGCTGCAAGAGCGTAAACGCATCTTCCGAATCCAGGCGGGAAAACGACAAACTTGCGATGGTCTGAAATATGTCGTCGATACGCGGAACACGGCCCGATAACAATTCTGATACAAGGGCCTTACCTGCGGCGCCAACTGAATACTTGCCGTCGCTCGTTTCGTTAAGCAGCCATTCACTAAGTATGCTCTGGCGAACGAGCATAGACTCTACTCCGTACAGCCTCTTACCAATCCCCCAGTTGCGGACCAGTCCAGTGTCGACAAGTTTCTTAAGGAGGTCGCCCAAATCTGACTTCGGTATCCCTTCTTGTGTCAATAACTCAATTTCGTCTCGCTGATTCTCATTACCGTCGAAAACGACAGAGCCCCACAAAGATAACCACCGAAGTACTGTGAGCGCACGTTCACGATCGCCCACACTCTCCAAGCATGCAGCCAAATACGAGGAGGCGACGCCATCCACCTCGACAGGAAAATCAGCCAACCTCCCCTGCTTTACCAATTCAGATAAGAGGCTGAGCCAACCTGGCACGCCTTTTGTCAGACGAAACGCACCGTGGCCCCAAGCGTCATCCGCTTGGCGGCCAAGACGAGTATTGATCAGGGATTTGGAATCCGATTCATTAAGCGCGCTTAGCCGTATTGTCTTATCCAAACTACTGTTAGTTTGGTATCGCCGAAGCATTCCAGATCGGTCAGTTCTGCACGAAACAATAACTCGCCAGTTTCGGCGTTCTACCGTTGAAAGCTGTTCAACAATCGCGCGAAGTATTCTGGGGTCCTCCGGATCATCAAGCGCAACGCAAGTCTTTTGATTCCCATTTAGCAATCGGAACCATTGCGTTGACTCGGCCATGACCCCAGAAAGCCCCCAAAGAACGCGCCATCCATCCTGCGATAAAGCGACTAGGCTTTCGTATAGAAAACGCGACTTTCCAATTCCGCCTGGACCAATGACGGGAAGTATTCGCTTCTCATTAGAATCGGCAAAGGCTTTCACCTCGGCAAGTTCTGCATCCCTGCCCAGCATAGGATCGTCTAGGGAGTCATTTCCGATCCGTTCGCTCGCAATCAGGTCATGAGCTTCCTTAAGACCAACAAGGACACGGTTTTCATGTTCGAAGAATACATCTCGAACTTCAGGCTTTTCGGCAAGCTTTCCCTCAATTTCAGACTTACACCAGTATTCCGCATTCAGGCCAAACGCTGCGAACTTGGGAACGACTTCGCTCTTCCATTTTGCATCATCGTTAGGATTGATCGACAAATTGGCAAACAGTACCCACCGTTCTGCATGTTCCCAGTGCTGGTAGTTCGCATGGTCCTTTTCACGATACTTCGTGATAAACTCGAGTTCTTTGAGCGCCACCTTGATGGCCTCACTCATGTCCATGCCGTCTCGATACTTGGATTGATAGACGATTTTCCCATCAGCCGTGCGGGCATCCTGTCCGGCATCCTTACCCGGACGACCGAACAATATCGTCTGGGGATTCTCAGCGTAAAGAATCGCGTGCATCAGCGATTCCAATACACCGCCATCCTGTATCAAGCCCCAATTCAACGCCGGCAACGCTCTCTCCTAGAAAACCAAAAATAAACAGATCGTCTCGTTCCGCCCCCAAGCCACTAACAAATTTCTAACCGGCTCTCTCTCCGTTCGCCACTCCCGTAGCTCCCGATTCAACTCGTGTAAACACGACAACGCCAGTTTTATTTTCCAAGCGATGGGTCTAAAACCCTCGCCTTCAGGCGAAACCTTTCGGTTCTTCCGTTTCCGGCTAAAATCGGGGAATGGAAGGATACCGCACCAGTTCGCATAGTCGTTTTGACATCAAGTACCACTTTGTCTGGGTGACCAAATATCGAAAGCCTATTCTCGCAGGGGAAGTCGGCGTTCGATTGCGGGAACTGGTTCGCGAGGTTTGTCGCACCAACGAGATTGAGATCTTGGAAGGGGCGGTCTCGCGAGATCATGTTCACGTGTTGCTGTCGTGCCCGCCGAATCTTGCGCCCAGCAAAATCATGCAGTACATCAAGGGGAAGAGTTCACGGAAGCTGTTGATGGAGTTTCGGCATTTGCAAAAACAGTATTGGGGTCGGCATCTGTGGGCACGCGGGTACTTTGTGGCGACCAGCGGCAACGTGACCGACGAGGTGATTCAGGAATATATCCGCCACCAAGACGGGACCGAGCCCAGCGATGGCGGCGACCAATTTCAAATTACTCCTTCGTGAGTTGAGGACTTCAGTCCGAATCTCACGAATATCTTTAAACCTGCCGGCTTCCAGCCGGAAGTTGTTTAGTTCAGAGCCAACCTTATTGCTACTTCGGCGACCGGTATATACAACACAATCTATCAACCATTTTCAACGCTCTACTCAGATCCGATTCCAACGAGAACTATCCGAACAAAACTACGTCCATTCAGCGGATGTTGTACTGTCAACCACTTTCGCACAAAGAAACATGAATTCAACAATCTCGGGACTCGGGCAACACAGACAACTATTTAGCGTATCTTGTGCGCCATCCGGCATGGAAGCGGTACTCAAGCTGCACGGACTAATAGATCCTGATGCATTTCCGTATCAAAACAAATTCCAAAACGAGCCCATAGGATTCGAAAAGATTCATTTGCTCTTGGCATACCGAATTGAAGGCAAGGATACGTGGATGCCCCTGGAAGACGCAATCAACAAAATAACTTCCGAGACAAAATCCGGCAGGTTTCCTTTGGTGTCACTATTAACAGGACGAGACAAGGACAACACTTTTTGGCATATCTTCGCAGCGCGACAACACGGATGTGAGCTTCAGCTAATCGATCCTGGGAAGCTTGGTGGCGAAATTCATGCGACATCAACCGATGAAGTACGACGCGTATTTGAGTTCACCCTTGCAAAGGTTCCAAACCGTCAGGAAATCAACTTCCTGACCTACACCTTCATCAACTGCGGCGATGAAACCCAACCCAAAATAGCGACGTGATTCCCAAAACGGAAAGGTCAAACATTTGATTCGCTGACAAACCTCGCGATAGCTTTCGACTAACGACCAGTAGTAAATCAACTTGGAACCCCCAAGAACTAGACGAAGCGTCCTAGCATGAACGTCGAGCGAAGATCCAACATCGTTATCCCAAGCGTGGTTACGTGGTTCAAGCGGTCGCCCCCACCCACGCCCTCTTTTGTTAAGGGAAGCACTTTTTCGAGTGCGATTTGACCTTCGCGGTGCCTGCGAATCTATTCTGGCTTCCTAGGCCCCCCCAGAGCCTTTACTATCTTCGTCTTGGCAGTCTCGGACAATGTCGGCCAAGCGGCGATCACCTTAGCCAGATCCTCATCAAATTCGCCATCCAGCGCACCAACTGCGCCGGATTCTGCGCCGCCTTCGCCCTCAACCCCCGTCTTCCCCGAAGAATCTGCTTCCCGTTCGAGTCCTGCCTGGCCTACTTATTTATTTTTCGCAGCTTCGCCTATTTTGGTTCTGCCTCGTATTTCAGAGGCTTTTCACTCCCTTGGGTCGTATCTTCGGCAAATCGTCGCGAGTCGCGGCGTGTTCGGACTGCGCCGGATTTCGCTTCCCTTTTTGGGGACGTCGTAAAGGGATCGTCGGTGACCTGCCTTTAATGCTAGCGGGCCACCTTCACGCAATTCCCGATCCACTGTCAACTTTTCGTGGGCAATTCCAGGATGCCGAAAAGCAAGATCGCCTGATGATGACCAATCCAGCCGCTAAGACCATCCAAATCTTTCTACCATCAGGCGAACCACGCGGCGTACGGATCGCTGAGTTTACCAATCGGACTGTCCAGGCAATCGTCGTCCCTCGGTCGGACTTGGCGGAGGCGAAGCTGCGAGCCGAGTTGGGCCATATCGCCGTCTATTTTCTGTTTGGCGAGTCCGAAGAATCCGCCAAGCCGATCGTTTATATCGGTCAGACTGAGGATGTGCGAAAACGGCTGGACAATCACAATTCAAAGAAGCATTTCTGGAAGACTGCGGTCTTGGTCGTCTCTCGAATACAGACGTTTACTCAGGCACACATCCGATACTTGGAATGGCACTGCCTGCGGATGGCGAAGGAAACAGGACGTTTCGCAATTGATAATGACGTGCAGCCTGGCAAGCCGTTTGTAACTGAGCCGATGGAGGCCGATCTGCTCGACATTTTCGATACGCTGAACGTTCTGGTGTCGACCGTAGGCTACCCAGTATTTGAACCGCTCGTTAGCAAGAGCACGAATACGGAGTCTTTCTTCCTTAAAACGAATGAATGTGACGCAGAAGGCAACTTTGTCGAAGATGGGTTTGTTGTCCGAGCCGGTGCGATAGCTCGTAAGGAGATTACTCCTTCCGGCATCGATCTCATTGAGCCGGTTCGTACGCTGCTCATCGAAAGCGGCGTCCTCATCGACCAGGGGGCGAATCTACGGTTTACACAAGACTACCTATTCAATTCTCCCAGTCGGGCGGCAATCGTCGTACTTGGACGCCGAGCAAATGGCTGGACCGAATGGAAAGATGCTTTGGGGCGCTCGCTAGATGAAGTTTACCGAGCGGATGGCGACGCCTAATCCGTGATGATTTTCAGCCAATTAGCCCCAAAATCCGCACCTTCGTTCGTGTATCGAGACCGCTCCAAACGGCAATCACCTACGCCAGATCTGCGGCGAGTTCAGAAGGGGGCGCACCAACTGCGCCGGATTCTGCGCCGACTGGCGTTTTCCCCGAAGAATCTGTCCCAGCTTCGAGCCCGACCGGGCCTACCTTACCTCGTCTGCGCCATTGGGCGAAATATGTCGAACTCGGCGTTACCGAGCTTTCTTCGCCCCGGGAAATCGGCGCCTAGTCATTATGGTGACTAAATCATCCCCAAGCCGGTGATTGTTTGAATTAGCGGATCAAATACCGTAACGGTAAATCATCATACGTTTGGCCTTTTGTGGTCAGCCAAAGTTGCGGGAGCATCAAGTGTCAGGTTCTTCGGCGAAACGGAACGGCTTTACGCTGGTCGAGTTGCTTGTTGTGATTGCAATTATTGCATTGCTCATCGCGTTGTTACTTTCTGCCGTGCAACAAGCGCGTGAGGCGTCGCGCCACATGCAATGTAAGAACAATCTCAAGCAACTTGGCTTGGCGCTGCACAATTATCACGACACTTTCATCCAGTTCCCCGTTGGTGCACAACGACAGAATGGAATTGGCTTGAGCTGGCTGGTGGGACCGCTTCCTTATCTGGAGCAAGCGAATCTGTTTGACCTGATCGACATGAAATCCACGAACAATGGAATGATTGGTCTGCCTCCCCCTTGGGGCACGTCAAACGGCGCCACCCTTCACAAGATCGTCATTTCTGACTATCGCTGTCCCTCGACTCCATTGCCAGAATTGCAGAAAATGGGTTCGGTCAGTCCTGCAGAGCATATGCAGCCATCCTATGTCGGCATTTCGGGCGCTAGTTCTGACAACGGCTTTCCGGCAGCGCGTGTCAATGAATGTTGCATCTCCGACACTACTGGAGAGATTTCCGCAGATGGAATACTGGTGCCCAACGACGGAGTGAAGTTTCGGGATGTTGTCGATGGCCTCAGCAATACCGTTTGCGTCGGCGAGGCGTCGAATTACGCCTACGATTCACAAGGGAAACCCCATCGTACCGACGGCGCTTTTCCCGTTAGCTGGATCTCCGGGACCGCCGCCAGCGGTTCGCCACCGATGATGCATTTCGCATTGGATCCGTCGAAGGCGCCGCCGGAGGCTTTCAATCTGACCACTATTCGACATGCTCCGAACAGTTCCTTCGATCAGCCGGGCGTCAGCAGCGGCCATGGCGCCAACAACCCGCTCTCGTCCGCCCATCCCGGCGGCGTCAATGTCTTGCTGACCGATGGCTCAAGTCAATTTATCGCTGATACCATCAGTAGAACCGCACTCAAGCGACTCGCTTCTCGCGATGATGGTCAGGTCGTCGATCTTCAGCAATAGACGAACCATACGACTTTTGGCGAAACGCGATTTGCTTTTCGCTTTGTAGGCAGATCGCCCTATTGGTCGATGGTACGCACAAAGTCGCTCGGCAACAGACGCGGCTTTGCGCTGCGTACGCAACGAAAACTGACTCCCCGTCCGACAAAGTACGGTGGATAGGGATACCGATTTCGCGGATTGCGCACGCTCTCATTGACCGTCGCATTTCCCTCTTTACCGACGGTTCGATCGCCGCCGCGTACGATACGATGTCGGAAAAGATCGTGAGGTAACGCTTTCTGTAGCTCGCCTGCCGCTAAATCACCGTAGGGGTAAAAGGCGGACGCCGAAGTCATCGTCCATTCGGCCATATTCGAACAAAGTCCGTATACCGGAGGCTCTGTTAACAGACGATCCTGCGCCGGCGCACCTACCGGACCAAATTTGTCGCGTGGTTGAAAGAGTTGCTCCAAATCCGCCGCCGTAGCCGCGCTCTCCCACGAATGATTCAGGCGTCCGCCGTCGGTCGCCGCATATTCAAATTCGGTCTCTTCAGGAAGCCGCTTGCCAATTTGTTCGGCACGCTGGACCGCTTCGTCCCAACAAACGCAAATCGCCCAATCCTCAGGCACCGCGTGGTAGTGCAAACTGGGCGGGTCAAGATGACTAGCATTCAATTTACGATACTCGGCGACCGTCACCTCCTGCGTGTCTATGAAGAAGGATGGCACGCTGCGATGGTGCGGCGGGACCATCGTCGAACCTTCGCTGCCCATCAAAAAGTCGTCGCTCCCTACGATCAGCGCCATACCGTGCGTGATCCCATCCGCGGTAGGAATCTTGATTCTCGGCAATTCGATGCGACCGTCCGCAAGCACTTTCCATCGTCGATGGGCATAGGGGCCGCCGGAGGCGCCTGATTGCTGGTCTTTGCTAGGAACAAATCGGTAAACCTCGTGAAAGCGATTCTCGTCTTCCAAACGCGCAACGACTAAATAGTTGCCTGGCGGAAGCGTTTGCGTGAACGGGGTTTTCTGCCGCGCATGAATGATCCTCTCAGGCACTGGTTCGGTGGTTTGCTCGTCCAGCGGAATAAACGAGACCGTCGCCCCAGCGGGAACTGTGGACAACGCGACCCGCTGATCGCCGGTCTCCGGCGCCCAAGGTTGACTGAACGCCAAAGCGGTCATCGTGACGGCCAACGCTGTCGCCACGCCGCTGAAGCCGATCGCTCCGGTAAAGAGCGGATTTTTACGAACCCAGCGCCAAAGCTGAACGGGTCGCGAGATCGGGCGCGCCAGGATCGGTTGTCCGGCAAGATACCGCTGCAGATCGACAAGCAACACAGCCGCCGAAGGGTAACGATCCCGTTTTTCTTTCGCCATGCATTTTAGGCAGATGGTATCTAAATCGACGGGAATGGCTGGGTTCCGTTTTCGCGGGGCTTCCGGCTCTTCGCGCAGAATCTGGTGAATGATCGCTTTTCCCTTGCCGTTGAACGGCGCGACGCCGGTCAACATTTCATACAAGATGACGCCTAACGCATAAATATCAGACGAGGGTTCTACCTCGGACGCTCGGCCATCGGCTTGTTCGGGGCTCATGTAGGCGAGCGTACCGATCAGATCTCCGTCTTTTGCGATCGTCGTTTGGCCATCCAAGTATTTCGCCAAACCAAAGTCCGCGATCGACGGCTCGCCGAACTGATCGAACAAGATGTTGCTCGGTTTCAAATCGCGGTGAACGATGCCTTTGCTATGAAAATGCTGCAGCGCATCTGCGAGGTCTACGGTAAACTTGGCGGCCGATTTCGGCGCTAGCGGTCCGGCGGAAATTCGAGTCCGTAAGGTTTCGCCATCCATAAACTCCGACACGATATAAGGTCGACCGTCAATTTCTCCATATTCATGAACGGCCACGACATTGGGATGCTTTAGTCTGGCCAAGGAACGAGCTTCTCGCGCAAACATCGCTTGCTCCGCCGAACCAGCGAGATGGTTGCGCAGCAGTTTGACGGCGACGACACGGTCCAAGCGGGTATCGATCGCCTTCCAGACGGTCCCAAAGCTTCCTTCCCCGACGCGCTTCAGCAATTCAAAACGTCCCAAGCGTTCTGGAAGCGATGCTTCCTCGCGGAGCCCAGAAAACTCCGCCGACAGCGTATCGATCAGGGGGACGCTATGGGCGATCAGCGTCCGGTAGTCCTCAATCGAACAATCTTCGCCCGTTTGCAGGCGATACGCGACATCCACACGGATCAGCTCCACAAGCAGCGTATCTCGCAACGATGGATCGACACGAGTCGCATACTGCGATATGACCGGCCGCTCGGCTTGCTGCCAATGCGATTCGAAATCGTCGCAAATCGCGTCCAATTCACATTCGATCGCGATTTTGTCAGTGGTCATCTTCTTGCGATTGTCAGGCGTTATTCTTGCAAATCACGTAGCCAGATACTGCGGATCAACTTCCTCTTACGAGTCACTGTCACCGTCGCAATCCCTAGTTGCTGACTGATTTCGATCACCGTAAGTCCTTCGAGAGTCAGCTGCGCGATCTTTTTCAGTCTCTCCTCGGGAAGGAGAGTCAGGACACGTTCCAATTCTTCACCGAGAACGATCACGTCGTCCGGAGTGGGCTCTCTAGATACAATCGCAAAAAAACCACAACTCCGATCATTATTCAAAGAAATAGGGCGATTACGCCCTCCTCGCTTCTCGGCTGTTTCAAATCGGACGGCGTTGATCAACTTCCGATGGGCCAATTTCATCAGCAACCACCAAAGTTCATCCCGATTTTTCACCGACTGGAATCGGCCCTGTTGTGCTCCAATATAGAGACTTTCAAACACTGAAGCGGCAATATCTTCCGCTTCGACGCGTCCCCCCAACGCTCGCCCAATTCGATTATCTGCGTGCAGCATCAATCTCTTAAAAAAGCGGTCCCAAAGCTTTTGAGCGGCATCGGCATCTCCATCTTCCAGGCCGCGAAGCCACTCGGAAACGGAATCGGAATCGGACACAACGAATTACCTTGAAACGAATAAGTGATCGCTTCTATCATCCTTTCTGCCCCTCCCTAAGGTCAAGACTTCCCCCCGGAGTTCCGCGATTAACCCCATCAGTGGTGATTGTTTTTCCGGCTTCCGCCGATGTTGAACCGTCCGATGACCCATGAAATGGGGGGTAAAATCACCAATATTGAATGGCTCGCGGATCCTAAAACCGCTTGAACATTCGTCCGACCTGGGGGATGGGGACTGCGGATTTCGCTATGCCAGGGAGCCGATTTGGCTCGCAAAATGCATTGATTCGGCCGGGCGGTTTTTGCAACCTGCGGAGTGCTGATTCCATGAGCATTGCGACCTTTTCTCGGATTGCCGGCGCCGAAAATCTGAGCGGTTCCCCTTTGATCGACGCGGACCTGGCCGACTTTTTGGACATCCTGCAGTTGCTGATCCGCGAGCCAAGCGTGGTCGGCGCCGAGGATTCGTTCTTTCGGGTTTTGCGGCGCGAGTTGGAAGAAGTGGGCGCCCGGGTTCAGTATTACCAAGGAGTTTTGGTCGCCCAGGGACCGCGACCGTATGATCTGATCCTGTCGGCCCATATCGACCGGCATGGACTACTCTGCACCGGGCCGAATGAGTTTCAATATGCGGCGTTTATCGCGAGCAATCGTTGCGATTTGACCGGTGACTCAGTCTCAGAACAGATGATGTACAACATCGGCGATCGCTTTGCCGGGCAGCGAGTGCAGGCGCATCTGCCGTACGCCGGAACCTATTTAGGACAAGCGGCGATTACGCGGTCGTATGTCTGCCCGCAACGACACAATTTGATCTTTGAACTGAACGGGCTCGAGTTTCTACAGCCGGGGACGCCGATTTCGTTTTTGGATCGG
Organism: Blastopirellula marina DSM 3645; assembly: GCF_000153105.1. GTDB lineage: Bacteria > Planctomycetota > Planctomycetia > Pirellulales > Pirellulaceae > Blastopirellula > Blastopirellula marina. Next base: position 4,172,738 of record NZ_CH672376.1, on the reverse strand, counting down.
TTGAAGATCGAGAATGGTTTTCTCTCGGCCCAGTTGGATAACGTGTTGTCGGTCGCGATGCTGGTCCACCTGTTTCGCAAAGGTTTTCGGGGGACGTGCCTATTTACGGCCCAGGAAGAAGCAGGCCGCAGTTGGCGATACGCGCTGGAGTGGTTCAAACGGCAGCATTTGACGACGCAAAAGCTGATCGTGGTCGACACGAGTCCCTTCCCCTGCACGCCGACGGCGACGGCCCAGCAACTGGTGCTGCGGCGGAAAGACGCCAGTGGAGAGTTCGCCGGGGGGATCACCGACGAATTGCAGAATCGCTGCAATGACCTGGGGATCACCACGATGTTCAAAGACGCCTACATCGAATCGCAAAACGTAGACCGCTGCAAACCGCTCTCGCTCGGCAGGACCGAACTGGGGCGCTTGGCCGCAGCGACCTGCGGAGAAATTAACGGGACCACGCTGCAGATTCCGACCACCGGCTATCACACGGCGGAAGAAACCGCATCGCTGGAATCGGTCGCCGCGGCGATTCGCTTGTTGTCGACCTATTTGTAAAGTTGATTTCGCGTACCTTACCAAGGGCCTTGATTCCAGCGACGACTGGTTGCTATTTTTGCGAACCATTTCGCTCAAAAAGCAGCATGACATCGCAAGTCTTTCCGCGCTCTGCGGTCCCCGATGCCCTCACTGCGTCTTCTCAAAAAGCTTCGCTTACCGACTCAAAGTTTCCACGATATCGGAGACCTCTCTTAACCGCGCCGTTTTCCGTCCGCCGTCTGCCCAAGTAAAGAACAGGGACCGCCTCACAAACCACCCAGGCGAGCCCCTCCCCCGCGGGCCGGCAGAAAAAAACTCCTTTACATTGATATTTTTATTCCCAAAGAATCGCAGGATCACTACAATGCTTATCCACCCCTTAAAGCCAATTGAATGGATTGCGTCTCGCACTTCTATTAATTTATCCCGTATCTTGACTGGATGGAGTTTTACCGATGGCACGCTCCAAAGGATTCACCTTGGTCGAACTGTTGGTGGTCATCGCGATCATCGGCGTTCTGATCGCGTTGCTATTACCGGCGGTTCAACAAGCTCGCGAAGCTGCTCGCCGGATGCAATGCTCAAACAATCTGAAACAGATCGGCTTGGCGCTGCACAATTACCATGATGTCGCAAAGCGATTTCCGCCGGCATTGCAGCTGGATAGGGCCCGGGTTCTAGCGAGCAACTGCCCTGAAGGGAAATGCGGCACTTGGACCTGGAGCGCATTTATTCTGCCGTTTGTCGAGCAATCCAACCTGTACGATCAATTGCAAGTCGGCAAGCTGGCTGGCGAGCTCTCTCTGGGTGACGCCGATCGCTTGAAATCGGCCGAAGCGGGATTCGATGGCTATCGCTGTCCTTCGTCCACCGCGCCCGAACTCAATAGCGAACGCAAAGTCCCCGCCGGCTCCGGCGGCAATACCGACTGCACCGACGCCGGGTGCCTACAGATCGCTACGTCCAGCTATGTCGGATCGAACGATAGCTACAACTTGGAACGCGCTAACTGGGACGGTTTCATGGGCAGAGACTCGGAAGGACAATACGTCAATTTTGCCCGCGTCACCGATGGCAGCAGCAATACGATTGCGGTCGGCGAGCGAGCCTGGATGCTGGCCGGTTTTTCTCTACGCGCCTCCACGCAATTGATCGCCAATGGGGATACCGAAGACCATAGCCGCCAAGGATATTCTTATCCTGCGGCCGCAGGTCGTTGGCCGCTGAACTGCACCAACAATGCGGCATGTGATCGAGGTTTCAGCAGCACCCATCCCGGCGGCGCCCTGTTTCTGTTTGTCGACGGGTCCGTTCATTTCCTCGCGGAAACGATCGACCACAATACCAACAGCACCACGAACAGCACCTATGAGTATCTGATTCGTCGCGACGACGGGAATCCTGTTTCCAACTTCTAGCGTACGCCCTACGCTCCCTCCTTCTCTCCGACTCGCGCGCTGCAAGCGCGAACATCGGGTTGGCATCCTGCAGGAAAATACGATGAAACGGAACGCATTCCTCTTGGGGTTAGCGCTGCTCTTGACGACAGGCTGCTTTGGCTCGAGTGGTCCGCAATTGGGTAAGGTGCATGGAACCGTCACTCTCGATGGACAACCGCTCGCCGGCGCTACCGTCGCGTTTGATCCCGTCGCCGGGGGACGGACGTCGGAAGCGACCACCGACGCGGAAGGACACTTTCAGCTGCAGTTCGCCGCCGGCGCCGAAGGGGCGCTGCTGGGTGAACATTCGATTCGGATTCATACGTTTCAGGCCCGAGTACTGACCGACAACGGCAAGGTCCAAGATCCCGGCGTACCCGAGAAGGTTCCCGCCAAATACAACGATGAGACCGAACTAAAGAGAACGATCGAGCGGGGAGAAAACAACTTTGACTTTGATTTGGATTCTACCCAATAACAATACCAAGCGGCCCCCGACATCGCGACGATGGGGCCTGCAGCAAATCGAGAACCATGAAAGGCTGGCGTTCGGTCGTCTCAAAAAGGCTCGAGAACTGACATCCGCTCTAGTCGGTGCGCCGCTTCATTTGTGCCGCGAAAGCTTTTGCGGTCTGTAGGCGTGATTCGGTCAATGATTTGATTTTGGCGGTCACATCATCAAGCACGTCGGCGGACGCAGTCGCAGGGAGTCCCGCTTGGAACGGCGGTTCCGGCGCGTATTGAATGCCCAACTGGATTCGTTGGGCTGCGACATCGCCACGCAGCAGCGCGGCGATGATCAGGGCGCCATCGATCCCTGCGGTGACGCCTGCGGCGCTGACAATTTCTTCATCGATCACGACGCGCTGGTCGACGGCGATCGCGCCAAAATAAGGCAGCAAATCGATTGCCGACCAATGCGTAGTAGCGCGACGTCCGTCGAGAATGCCCGCGCCGCCGCAAAGCAGCGCACCGGTACAGACCGAGAAGAGCGGCTTGCCGGTTGCGTGATGGCGGCGGATGAACTGCAGTAGTTGTTCGTTTTGCATCAACGCCTGTTGGCCGGGACCGCCGGGAACGACGAGCAGATCCAACTCCGGCGCTTCGGCGAGCGTCATTTCTGGCGTTAGCACTAGCCCGTTGTAATCGCGAACGGGATCGGCCTGCGTGCCGATGATGCGAATTTTGGCGCCGGGTACTCTAACCAAAACTTCAAACGGTCCGGTGAAGTCAATCTGATCGATGCCGGGAAAGATCACGACACCGATCTCCAGCACCGGTTTGTTTCGCAGCTTGCCGAAAGCGGCAGGGACTTGTTGGGTTAGGCTTTGAGCAGATGCATTGGAAGTAGGAAGCATAGCGGCGGCAATTCCCCAAGTAGCAAGTTGAACCAGGTGGCGGCGCGTTAGCGGCAGTTTGTCGGAAGCGGATTCATGGCGATGGTTATCATACGTTGACATGGCGGATTTCACGATGGTTGGACGGGGCGGGAATTAAGCAAGAATGCAGAATCGTATCGAGATTGCGTTTAAGACTTTTTCCCTTTCTGTTGGATGGCGCGTTGCAACGACTTTTCACAGCCAAAACCGAGTTCGGCGGCAAGCTCTTTCGTTTTGCCGGGCGCTTGTTGCATGCGGCGCTCGCCAGCTTCGGCTCGCAGTTGACGCAGATAGCTGCCGGGACTAACGCCGGTCTGCTGTTTGAAGAGTCGAGAGAAATTTCGCGGACTCATGTGGACATGCGCCGCCATGTCTTCGACCGTCGTTAGCGACTGCAGATTGTCAGGCGCCCATCGCTGCAGTTGACGAATCGGATCGTGATCGGCGATCCGCTGCGCCAGCGACCAGCTGAGTTGCGTCTGATCCGCATGACGCTGAACGAAGATGACGAGATCTTGCGCGATCTGCTGCGACGTCGCGTGTCCGCAGTCTTGCTCGACAAGCGCAAGAGCAAGATCAATTCCTGCCGCAATGCCGGCGGAAGTATAGATATCGCGATCAGCAACGAAGATCGGTTCGGGATCGACCGTCAGATCCGGAAATTGGGTCTTGAGCTGGTTGATGTAACGCCAATGACTGGTGACCCTGCGTCCGGCCAACAGACCCGCTTGGGCGAGATAAAAGACGCCGGTACAGACCGAGCCCATCCGACGCGTGCGCGCGGCGGCATCTTGCAACCAAGCGAGAAAAGCGGGATCGGCGGCGGCGTCGACGCCTTGCTGGCTACCTGCGACGAGCACCGTGTCGAGCGCTCCCTGAAATTCATGAACCGAGTGTTCGCAGCGGATATCGAGGCCAAACTTGGTGCTGACCCGAGCCCCTGGTTCGGCGGCGACAACGGCGACATCATAGGTTCCCGGAAACATGGCCTCAGCGCGGCAGAAGACCTCCCACGGCCCCGTCACATCCATCAGCGTAACCTGCGGGGGCGCGACGATCAGGACCTTTCTTTTGTCCTTGTGGTTCAATGTCTTTCTCGCATTCAAGTAGTGACGACTTCCGTATGAAGCTTAGAAACGGAGGGACGCTCCGTCCATGACAAAGATCAGACAAATCGCGCCACGGGTGCGGATCAACGCTTTCTGGCCTGATCGGCGCCCCACGTGATGCGCAGCGCAGGAAAAGCGATTCGCCACAAAAAAAAACCGCGGGAGATTTCTCTCCCGCGGTTCACCAAAGCATCGGTGCGAAAAATTTGGTCGCCTAGTTCATCGGTTGCGGGATGATCATCGGCGGCGGGATCGCTTCGCCGGGCGCCATCGGCGGGACCGGGTTGTCCGGGGCCAGCGGATTGGCTCCGGCTGCGTCGGGCCCCGGCAGCATCGTCTGCGGATCGAGCTGCAATTCACCCAACGGGTTCTCGTCGGCGCCCAGGTTGCCAGATGCGAACGGCTCTTGCCATCCGCCGCCCAGGGCCTTGTAGAGGTTTACCAGCGATGTATATGTATCGCCGCGAGCCGCGACATACTGGTCTTCCAAGTCGGCCTGGAACCGCTGAGCGTCCAAGAGCGTTTGGAACGGGATGATGCCTCCCTCGTACTGAACTTCCGAGATCGCCGAAGCGCCTTGGGCTGCTTCAACCGCTTTATAGAGCTGGTCGGCGCGAACCTGGGTGAAGCGATACGAGATCATCGCGTTCTCGACTTCTTCCGAAGCTTCCAGCACGGTTTGCTGATAGTTGTTCACCAGCTCACGCCAGCGAGCTCGCTGGAATTCGATGTTGCCCCAGACGCGACCAAAGCTCAACACGTTCCAACGCGCTGTCGGGCCAAAGTTGTAAGCAAGACTGTCGCCGGTGAACCATTGATCGATACTGGTCGCGTTGACGCCTAGCGTTCCGTTCAAGGTAAAGCGGGGCAACATGTCGGCCATCGCTACGCCGATACGCGAAGCTTGGGCAGCCAGCTGACGTTCGGCCATGCGAATATCAGGACGCTGGCGGATGATTTCGATCGGCAAGCCGACGGCGATATTGTCAGGAATCTTGAAAAGCTGTCGCGCGCCCATCACTTCGTTTGTCAGGTCTTGCGGCGGCATCCCCTGCAACACGGCCAGACGGTTGTAGGCGATATCGAGATTCTGACGAAGCGACGGAATCAACGACTCGGTCGAGTACAAGTTAGAGCGAGCTTGATAAACGTCCAACTTGCTGACCGTACCGGCTTCCAACTTCGTTTCCGCGATTTGCAATGACTGCCGTTGCAACTGCACGTTGCGCTGGGCGATCAAGATACGATGCTGCAGCGTGCGAGCTTGCACGTAGTTGGCGCCGACATCACCTTGCAGCGACACCAGGATCGCGTTGTGATCTTCGATCGCGACGTCGATATCAGCGTTGGCGGCTTGCAAGTTACGCCGCACGGCGCCCCAGACGTCGATTTCCCAAGAAGCGTCGACCAGCGAGGCGCTCCAATAGTTGAACGACGGCGTTTGGAAGGTCAAACCGATCGGGCTACCGTTGTTGCTGGACTTGATGCGGCTGTAGCTCATGTCCATAAAGAAATCGGGAAACAACCCGCCGCGAGCAATCGCCCGCTGAGCACGCGCTTCGGCGATCCGTTCGTAGGCCTGACCCAGCGTCAGGTTTTGCTGAGCGGTCCGAACCATCATTTCGGAAAGAACCGGGTCATTAAACTTGGTCCACCACGCGACCGAGTCGTTTGGCTCGTCGGTCAGCCCCTCGGGTAGAGGGCGACTCCAATGCGGCAAGAAGGGCGCACCAGGATCACAATGATCGGGTCCGATTAGACAACCAGTGCTTGCCAGTGCGGCCGCCAGGCAGGCGATCGCGAGCACTCGTTGCGTCGAGAAAACTTGTTTGCATATCACGGGTCAACCGCCCCCAGCGATCATCGATTCGTAAGCTAACCATCGGTTCGCATGTTCCGATACTGCTTGACATATCGACCATTCCGAAAAGACCGGATGAAAGTTCTTTAAGGGCGCGGTAAGGTGGCTGGAAACGGAAAAGTCGCCGATAGCAACGCTTACAACGGTTGATACCGGCGACTCTTTGGATTGCGTAAGCTGCCCTACAATTCACACCGCTTCGATATGAATTCCCCGGCGAATACGCTCTTTTCGTCGGGCGCCGTCAATTAGGTCCGCCACCCTTTTGACGTCCTCGATCCCGTCCAATACCAATGTGGGGTGCGTACGATCACTGGAGGTGACGGTGATCGTGCCGACCCCAAACATGCGATCAAAAATGCTTTGATTGAAAGTGACGTCGTCGATATCGATCACTTCGATCCGATCGGTCGTCCGGCTCAGGATGCCGCTTTGGTGAACAAAGCGCTGCGTCGTCAGTTCGTATTGAACGCTCCATTTGCGCCAAGCCAGGCGACACAGAAGAAAAATCCAGATCACGGCGACCACGGCGACTACTCCTAGAACGACGGGAATCATCGCCAAAAAGAAGACGCCAGCCACCACGAGAGCCGTCACCGACAGCACGGCGGTAATGATCCAGGTCCCATACATATCTTTGACCGAATAGTTGCCGGCCCACAGTTGCTCTTCGGGGTCGTCGCGGCGACGGTCGTCCTGGGGCTTCATCTTGTCAGTGAAGTCGTCTTTATCCATTGCGCATCCTCGTTGCAGTGACTAGAGGGGGACTTTTGATAGTGTATTCGTTACGGCCGCCCAATTCTTGGCCGCCACAAGTGGGCCATTATAGCGGCTCAGAAATGGGGCTGCAGCGCACGCCGCTCCGGATAATCTCCCATTTGAAACCAACGGATTTTCGTACGCGAGCCGACCCGTTCGTGTATATTGAAGAAATCGCTCGTTTATCGAGCTTCTCCCCCTCGCGGAATTTTTTAGCATGCGTTGCCCATTTTGCCGTACGGATAACGACAAAGTGATTGACTCGCGCGCTAGTCAGGACGGGTTCTCGATCCGTCGTCGCCGCGAATGTCTCGGCTGCAAGCGTCGCTATACGACCTATGAGCGGGTCGAAGAGATGTCGATCAAGATCATCAAAAAGGACAACGTGCGCGAGCCGTTCATGCCGGAGAAGATCAAAAAAGGATTGGCGCTCGCTTGCTGGAAACGGCCGATCAGCGAATCCCAAATCGAGGGTATCGTCTCCGGCGTCGAAAGTGACATCTACGTCGAATGTGAAGGAGAAGTCGAAAGCCACTACATCGGCGAGCTGGTGATGCGTCATCTGCAGAAGATCGATCAAGTCGCCTACGTCCGCTTCGCCAGCGTCTATCGCGAGTTCAAAGATGTTCACGACTTTGTGGACGAACTACAGCCGATGCTCAACACGCCGCGCAGTCCAACCCAGCCGTAGGGTCCGCTTGTGCGGGCCAAAAACGCTTCCTCTGGTCCGCTACGAGCGATAGCGACCGATTCCTAGCAAGACCGCGCCGTCACAAAGCTGGCGAGTTGCTCCAGCGTCGTGCGCGATTCGGAGTGGGGCAAGATCGAGAGCGCCGCGATCGCCGATTGAATATATTCATTCGCGCGGCGGCGAGCGTAACCGAGCGCGTCGCACTGAGCCAGCCAAGGACGCAAGCCGGGACCGCGATTCTCAGCCGGACCTTCGACGATCGCCAAGACTTGTTCGCGCTGTTCTCCTTGAAAGTAATGCAGCGCGTAAATCAGCGGCAGCGTCGGTTTTTGCTTTTCGAGATCGGTCCCCAGCGACTTACCGGTCTCGACTTCGTTTCCTTCGACATCCAACAGGTCATCGGCGATCTGGAAGGCGATGCCGAGATCACGGCCGAATTTCTCGAGCGCGGCGATCTGTTCTTCGCTCGCTTCCGCGTAGCGAGCGCCGAGTTCACAAGCACACGCACACAGTTCGGCCGTCTTGGCGTCGATGATCGCCAGGTACTCTTCTTCCGTGGTTTCAAATGCCTGACGACTGGCGATCTGCCGTAGTTCGCCTTCGCAGACGATGTTGGTTGAACGACCGATCATGCGGGCCGCGCAGGTGGTCGGCAGCATCGTCGCCAAGTAGAACGCATGCGAGAAGAGGAAGTCGCCCAGCAGCACGCTGGTCTCGTTATTCCAGCGCGAGTTGACCGTCGCCAAATGGCGGCGCTGATCGGCTTCGTCCAGCACATCGTCATGGACGAGAGTCGCGGTGTGGATCATCTCGATCACGGCGCCCAACGTGTAGTGAGCGTCGGTCACTTGGCCGCAAGCTTTGGCGGCCAACAGCAAGAGGGCCGGGCGCATTCGCTTACCGCCGAGCATGCATCCATACGAGACGACCTCGTTGACCGACTCGTACCGCGAACTCATCTCGCGATTCAGAATTTCTTCGACGGCCGCCATCTCTGGCGCAATGCCGCCGTATGCCGACGAGAGAAACTGGGCGTCGGCTGGGAAAGAGCGGGATGCGCCGTTGGCTGTTTGGCTCACAACAAAATCGCCTAATACTGTCGGTCGAAAATCAGCGTTCCCGCTGTGGTGCGGAGTCCGCAGGGTCGCCATCGGCCGATCGGACAAAGTGACCCGAACGTCCGCCTGTTTTTTCTAACAGACGAACCGCGCGAATCTCCATCTCCCGATCGATTGATTTACACATGTCGTACACGGTCAACGCGGCCGCGGAAGCCGCGGTCAGCGCTTCCATCTCGACGCCGGTTTTGCCGGTGGTTCGGGTCGACGCTTCAATCACCAAGGTTGTCGCGTCCACAAAACGAAAGTCAATCGACACCCCTTCCAACGGAATAGGGTGACAAAGCGGTATCCACTCGCCGGTTCGTTTGGCGGCCATGATGCCGGCCAACCGAGCGACTTCCAGCACATCCCCCTTCCCCAGATCGCGCTGCGCGATGCGGGCAACCGTGGCGGCGGCCATCACGACGGACGCTTCGGCCTTGGCCGTTCTGGTCGTCGTCGGCTTGGCGCTGACGTCGACCATGCGGCTGGCGCCGGAGTCGTCGAAATGGGTTAGTTCGCCGGCCATATTCCCCGTCAAGGTTGAAGTGAGGACAACCCACCATGGTAACCTGCCGTCGAACCTTGAAAAGAGGCCTTTTGGCGGCAAACGAAGGCGTCGCCCTGTGGTTTTACAACCGCGGGGGTCCTCAGTCGATAACCGCGCAATTGGTGCGAGAATCGAAAGTTTGCGCTAGGCGCAATAAAAACGCCGCGGGGGTCTGTCCGCGGCGTAGTATCGTATCGGCGATTTATTGTCGACTAGCTGACTAGACCAATTCTTTCTTGGCGCCAATCAGCGTGCGAAGGCGCTCAGCCAGCAAAGCGGCATCGAACGGCTTCTTAAAGGTTTCATTGATCGTCGAGCGATCGAAGCTCATCGGGTTGCCGTCATCGGGCAACAAGGCGATGAGAATCGTTTCGGCGAAATCGATGTTGCGACGCAGATTTTGGCAAATCTGCAACGCTTCGACGCGGCCGATCGAAAAATCGACGATGATGCAGTCGGGGTGAAAACCTTCGGCTTGAATACCGGCTTCAAAACCACTCGCGGCCACAGCGACCTTGAATGACTTTTCGGGCGGCAGTTCACGACGCAAGTTCTCGACCAAGACCTGATCTTGAGCGACGATCAAACACTTGGCCATGGCCTCGTCTTCGAGGTCACCCAAGGGCATCCCGTGCTCTTTCAAAAACTTAATCAAGTATTCCCGCGGAATTCTGCGGTCTTGCGACCCCGGAATCCGGTAACCTTTAAGACGGCCCGAATCGAACCACTTGCTTACCGTGCGCGGGGCCACTTTACAGATCTTCGCGACCTGTCCTGTTGTGAAGACCTTCATCTCAGGCTCTCCGTTACTCTCTAGTTGAGTTGACCTCCACCGCGTTTCCGAAAACCGGAAACACGCGTCCAGCCCTTGCTTGCAGCGTCGCCTTGACGCTTCTTCCCTCGCGCCGACAGTGGGACTTGTCCGGCTACCGCAAACATCTGGGTTAGGGCTGATAAAAATGCATCGCTTCTGTGGCTCGTGTTCAGTTCCTTCTGACTCCGCGCCTCATCTGTCTAACCACCGAAAGCGAATGTCTGCGAAGAGGATGAGATATTGCTTCCCAACCGCTTCGCTTCGCTTCGAATCCGATGATTCGGCGAGGTGGCGGCTTAAGGGATCCCCTCATAGAAGACGTAACTCCACCACGATTCGCTCCCGTCCGTTGCGAAACGTTGCGGCTTACGCCCTGATTGAGATGTACCCCCCTTGCCGGTCCATTCCGCGAGACGTCTTGTGGACGCAATTCGACAGAACAAACCTTCCGAAGCTTAATTTCGAGTCAATCGGGGGTTTTTCTTTAGCATCTTTCCGCGCAGACGCCGCCAACAAGCAAAATCGTATCGCACGGCGCGACCGGCGCTATCCGAATCCTATCGAGCCCGACCGATGCAAGTCGTTCTCATTAGCCGGGTTAGAATGGACAGCGCTAGGCATGTCGCCGCAGACGATTTCTTCGCCAAACATTTAATTATATGCGCGGAAGATAGAGCGAGTCGCAGCAATTGTAATGATTAGGGAGCTTCTGCAGTTACGCAACTTGCGCATCGCCGCCGTCGCGCTCGACCGCAGCTTGCGAAATCTCGCCGTCCTCGCTGACGTCATCAAATTGCACCGAGACTCGTTTCGACACGCCCGACTCTTGCATCGTCACCCCATACAACGTCGAGGCCGCCGCCATCGTCGCTTTGGAGTGCGTCACGATCACAAACCGCGTCCAGTCCAAGAACCCCTTCAGGACGTCAACGAAGCGTCCAATGTTCGCTTCATCGAGCGGACCGTCCACTTCGTCCAAAATACAGAAAGGACTAGGGCGAAACTGAAAGATGGCTAGCAACAGCGTCACTGCCGTCAAAGCGCGCTCGCCGCCGCTCAGCAGCGAGATATGCAGCGTGTTCTTACCCGGCGGAGTTACGACGATATCAACGCCGGCTTCCAGCACGTCGACCCCTTCTTCCAAAATGATGTCCGCCGAGCCGCCGCCGAACACCTTGCGAAAGAGTTGCCGGAAGTTGTCGCGCACCGTCGCCAGCGTTTCTTCAAACAACCGGCGACTGTCGGCGTTGATCTTGTGGATGATCTTTTCAAGCGACTGTTTCGCTTCGGTTAAATCGGTCAACTGACCGGACAGATGGGCGAACCGCTGCTCTAATTCATCCAGTTCTTGCAATGCGTCGACGTTGACGGCGCCGATGTTGGTCACCTTGCGGCGCAATTCGGCGATCTCTTCGTCCACCGCTTGGCGATCTTCGATCGGCTCGATGTCTTGCTTGTCGACGAACTTACTGATCTCGATGCCGTAATCTTCCAGCAGTCGCGCTGCTAGCGTCCCTCGTTCGTGACGCAAATCGCCGCCGGCAAGTTCTTTGCGATGGACACGTTGGGCGACTTCGTCCAGTTCACGCCGCATCCGTTGCGCTTCGGCGGTGATCTCGGCGCGCTGCGTTTCGATCGTGCGACGACGAACGCGGCCAGAGTGGACCTCGCGATAGCGTTGTTCGCGAACCAGGAACAAATGGGCCAGTTCGCCGTTGGCCGACAGGATCTCGCGTTCGAGCGTCTGATACTGCGTCTGCTCGGCTAGCAGCCGCTCGCGGTTTTCCGAAATCGCTTGCGATTTTTCGATCAGCGCCTGCTCGGTCTGATTCGCTTGCTGTCCCAGCGAGCCGACTTGTTGCTCACTTTTCGCCAACTCGATCTTTAAGCTCGTCGCTTGCTGTCCGACCTGGGCTCGCTCGCTCTCCAGCATCGCCGCTTTGGCGTGATCGTCATCGGCCGCTCTCTCCAAGTTGGCGGTTTCGCGCTGCTTTTCGGCCAGCGAATGACGAACCGCCTGCAAGCGTGAGTCCCCATCTTCGATTTGGCGACGAATCGCTTCCTGCTCTTGGCCGCTGCGCTGCTGATCGCGGGCCAGATGCTCGAGTTGCTGCTGCACCGAAGCAAGTCGAGCGCGATGCTCTGACTGGAGCAGGCTCGCTTCCCGATGTTCGTCGATGGCGCTGCGCAATTCGTCGTCGGCTTCGGCAATTTCATGCTGCAAAGCGGCGATTTCGCTGCGCCCGCCGGCGATCTCTTCATCTAGATCGGCTAGTTGATCACGCAGAGATCGCAGTTCGCTGCGACGCGAAATAATCCCGGAAGCGTTGGCCCGCGGCCCGACGTAGATGCGTCCGTCCGCCTCCAGCATTTCTCCGGTTTCCGCGACAAAGCGACGACGTGGGTATTGCCGTTGCAAGCGTCGAGCGGCCGCCAGATCGCTGACAATCCATGCGTCGCCGAGCAATTGATTCACCAGCGGCGTAAATTCTTCGGCCGTCTCGACGAACCGATCGGCCCGTCCACGAACATCGCCCTCTTCGGCCAGTTTCTCTTCGTCTTCTTCGCCTACCCGCGGCAAACAACTCGCGAGCTCGATCAGTCCGACGCGCCCCGGAAAGTGGACGGTTCCGTCTTCAATCGCGTCAACGAGCCCGCTATCACGCAGAACGACGTAATGCGCGGCGTCTCCCAGTGCGATTTCGATCAACGTGGCGATCTGCACGTCGACCTGAAAGACATCGGCGACCAGACCGGCGACCGAGCGGAAGTGATACTCCTTTTCGTCGCGAGCGCGTGATAGCACTTCTTTGACGCCGGCGTTAAGCCCTTCGTACCGCTTCTCAAGCTCGTCGAGCACTTTGGCTCGTTCATGAATCGCGGCGCGGCGATGCTGCAGCGTCGATAACGCCTCTTGCCGCGCACGCAGGTCGTCACGTTGTCGGCTCAGGCGATCTTGCGTGACGTCCAGACGGTCTTGCTTGCGTTGCAGGTCAATCGCGACGCGGGCGCCTTCTTCTTCAAAATTGGCCAGCTCTTGTTGCTGACTGGCGATCAAGCCGCAAATTTCGCTGTATTGTTCACCCACTTCGCTGGATCGTCTTTGGGCGGCGGCGACTTCGGCTTCGATCGCGCCGATCGAGTTCTCCAGGCTCGAAGCTTCTTTGAGCAACTCGACGTGCCGCTGGCGACGGACTTCGCGATCTTTGCGAAGCTGTTCGACGCCTGACTCCAAGTCGGCGGCGGTCTCCTCGACGCTATGCAGTTCTTCGACCACGGTGTCGTACTGCAAGCGAGCGGCGTCCAAGAGGCCGCGGATCGACGCGACGTCAATCGTCAGCGACGCTTCGGCCGACTTCAGACGCGAAACTCTCTCGCGACGACTTGCAACATCGCTGGTCAGTTCATGCAATTGGCGATATTGCATGTTGGATGCAGCGGACAGGGTCGCCACGCGTTGCTCGGCCCGCGACAGATCCCCTTCGGCTTGGGCCATACCTTCGCTGAGCGTGCGTGATTCCGCTTCCAGCGCCGTACTCCGCTCTTCCGATGCTTGCACCGCTTGCGTTAACGAGGCGGACTCGTCACGCAGTTGCGAGAGTTCGACTTCGTATTCTTCCAACCGCGCCGACAACGATCGCCAATCGACCAGGCCGACGCTAACCCGCAAATCTTGCAGGCGTTGACTATATTCACGATAACGCTGCGCCTTGCCGGCCTGGGCGCGAACGCTTTTCAGGCGTCCTTCGACCTCGTCCACGATGTCGGCCAGGCGCAACAGGTTTTGATCGACACGCTCTAAACGACGCTGCGTTTCCACCTTTTTCGCTTTGAAGCGACTGATGCCGGCCGCTTCTTCAAAAATGGCGCGGCGATCGCGGGCCGACGCTTGCAGCAGCGTATCGACCTTGCCTTGCTCGATGATTGCGTAGGCGTCGGCGCCAACTCCCGTGCCGCTGCAGAGATCGCGGACATCGCGGAGACGGCAAGGGTGACGATTGATCAGATATTCGGCTTCACCGCTGCGATAGACGCGGCGAGAAACATGGACTTCGGGCGAATCGATCGCCAGTTGGCCTTCGCTATTGTCAAAGACGATGGTCGCTTCGGCCGAGTTCATCGCTTTGCGAGCGCCGGACGCGGCGCCTTTGAAGATGACGTCCGCCATCTCTTTGCCGCGGAGACTTTTTGCGCTTTGTTCGCCTAAAGCCCACTTGATCGCATCGACGATATTCGACTTACCAGAACCATTGGGGCCAACCACCACCGTAATGCCGGGGGGGAACTCGAACCGCGTTTTGTCGGCGAAGCTTTTGAATCCGACAAGTTCGAGCGCCTTCAGCATAGAAACGAACGATACGCGGAGGTGATGGTGGACCGGTCCCTCGTCGCGCAAGCGCGACAAGCGAGATAAGTAAACAGATTCCCCCTAATATACGCACAGGGAGTCTCTTAGTTTACCAAAACCGCCACCAACTTTTGTCGCCTGATTTCTCACCGGCGGCAATTTCTTCCGACTCAGCGGCTTCTGCATCCTCTGCAACCGCTTCTTCTTCCAACATTTCGTCGTCCGCGTAGTCGGAATCGCTATCTTCCTCACGTTCCAGAAAATAGACCCGATCGTTATGAGCCAGCGAATCGGCCTCGACGCGAGCGTCGATCGCTCCCTGCTGCTTCAAGCTGTAGATAACTTTCATCACCTCGGGATAATCGCCATCGGCGTCGACGACCCCTTTGATCAATTCGGTGACCGTCGGCTCGCAGACAAACGAGCGATTCTCGCGGCCGGCGACGACGCGGGTCACTTTGATCTTGCCGTCGGTCGTACCGGTGACGGTCAACCCCTTGGGCATCAGCAAGATCGCGTCGGTTCGGACCGGAATATTGTCGCCAAAGACGACCACTTCGGGACGTTCGCTCAGGCGAAAGTGAACCAGCGGCGAAGCTTTCGAGCGGATCGGATGGAAGACGAACTTCCCTTTCATGTCGACGCCGCGGATGATCGGAGCCTTGCCGGTTTTTTCGAGCAGCGTGTCGAAAGCGCCATAGCGAGCTTCGGCGCTTTCGCAGTGGAGCAACCCTTCCAATTCGTCGATCACCGTCAAATCGTCCAGCGTGCCGAAGGCGATATAGGCGCGATGGCGAAATTCGCTTTGACTACGCGCCGCTTCGGTCAGCGTGGGAATCGCGGCGGGATCATCTAGGTAAGCCAGCGCTTCGGCCGCACAGAAGCGGACTAGCGGGCTTTTCGACGCGAGCCCTTTCTTCAACGAATCGAGCGAATCCTTGCCGAGCGCTTCCAACTTCATCGCTCCGGCTTCCGCCGATTCGGGAATCATCAACTCAGCTTCGGCGTTTTGAATGCGTTGCAAGCGTTCTTCGGTCGTGTCGCCGATCGGAATATAGCGAACGACGCGCAAGAAGCGGGGGACATTCTCAAAGTATTTGGGATGAACGCGGAGCTCGATCTTTTTGTCGTCCAACGGATTGGCGACCCCGGTCTTGCCGCCGCCGTTTTGATAGCTGAAGAAACGAGAGTTGATCGACTGCCCAACCCGAGCACTGGCCTGAACCGACACATTTTCAGCGCGCATCGCCAGTCCGATTGGACGATCTTTCTTGAGGATGCCGCCGCCGAGGATCACGCCGCGTTTGAGCAGAATCTCAGAGTCGTCTCGGCCTTCGCGGATGTTATCCGTCAAAATGGCGCCGTGGCCGCGAACGAACGTTTCGCCCTTCCGCAAGCGCCCCTCTAACACGGCCGACTCAGACAACGAGGTTTCCAGCATCCAGCCATCCACCAGGCTGGTCGTCTCGGAATCGCGCGAAGTCAGAACGCGAAGATCGACACGCTGGCCCACCCGCGCCCCAGGCACGATATACGCTTCGGCGATCACCAGCGAAGTTCGCGGCGACGCAAGTTCGGTGTTGGGTTGGGCGATTTTGCGAATCCGCATCTCGTTCAGCAGCGCTTCTTGCAGCGGAGACGGCGCCGGATCGCTGCCGGTATTATCAAGGCCGGTCACCATCGACACGCCTTGGATTTTGGCGACCTGCAGTCCGACAGGGACGGTTAAATCCCCCACCACGCGCGAGAGTTCCCAATCGGCGGGCGATTCGTCGACGATCGCCACATCCTCTTCGTGAAACCACGAAACGCACCCCGGCGAAACGAGCAAACCGCCGGCAAGCAGTAAGATCGTGAGTGGTCGAGAACGAGATTGTATTGCCCGAGTAGTCATAGCGTGCGACGCTCCGTGTCGGCTTGGCGGCCGCGCTCGCAATCCTTGCGGCGCGTTCCAGTCGATGTGTCGGGGCGAAGGCTATTTCAATCTGATAGCACGGTCAAGAGCGATTTAGAGTAATGATTTAAGGAGGATCGTACCCGCCGCGACTAAATGGATGACAGCGGCAGATCCGCCATGCTCCTCGCACGGCGCCGACGAGCGGCCCGTACTTTTGGACGGCGCCGATAAAGTAGTGACTACACGTAGGCTGGTAAATGCATTGGCGACCAAAGATCGGGCTAAGAAAGATCTGATAGAGCCGCACCGCGAAGATCATCGACTCCGCTAGCAGTCCATCCGCCGCTTGCCACAAGAACGCCCAACCGCTCATTGCTTGGCGCCTCGCTGGCCTAATTTTTTGCGTGCCCGCCGCGCCGTCTCGACCAGACTGCGGCAAAGTCGTTCGAGCGGCGGTTCGATCGCCGCGCGGGGAATCACGATCAGATCGCAGTTCTCCGGCAGACGCGCCTGCTGAATGCGAAACGCTTCGCGCAGCCGCCGCTTCCATCGATTGCGGCGGACGGCGTTCCCCACTTTCTTTGAGACGACCAAGCCGATCCGCGGGCCGAGTTGGTCATTGGGTGCGATGTAGACGACCAAAATGCCGTCGGCCGAAGAGCATTTGCCGGCGAACACCTGATCAAACTGGGCGGTTCGCAGCAGCCGTTTTTCTTTGCCAAATTGATGATCTCCACGGCTGCTCATCAGATCACCAGGTCAGGTCTTTACGCGGGCTATCGGCGTACAGCTTGCCCAACTCGCGAATCATCTCTTGCGCCTGCTCATCCAATTGCGGCGGCATTTTGATTTGCAGTTCAGCGTACAGATCGCCGGGCTCGCCTGACCTTGGTTTGACCCCTTGGCCGCGAATCCGCAGCCGTTTGCCGCTGGAAGAGTTCGGAGGCACGGTCAGCGTGATCGTCCCATGCGGGGTCGGAACATCGATCTTTCCGCCGAGCGCCGCTTCTTCGAGCGTGATCGGGACTTTCACTTCCAGATTTTTGCCGTTGCGAACAAAGCAGCGATGCGGCTCGATATGGACGTTGATCAAAATGTCGCCGGCAGGTCCGCCGCCGGGACCGGGCTCGCCTTGCCCGCGAAGTCGGATTTTCTTGCCATCTTCGATCCCAGCAGGAATCTGGGCCGAGATTGTTTCGACACTGTTGCCGCGACGAACGCTGAGCAGGACCTCTCCCCCTTCGACAGCCGTGCGAAACGGAACCGTCACTTCATGGTGCAGATCCGACCCGCGAACCGGCGCCGAGCGAGCGCGTCGCCCTCCTGCTCCGCCGGTAAATTGGCGAAAAATATCGGAGAATCCGCCGCTCGCCTCTCCGCCGCCCCCAAAAATATCGCTGAAGTCAAACTCTTCCCCTGCGCCGCCGGCGCCACCGGGGCGTCGCCATGCCCCCCCTTGCGGGCCTCCGCCCATCTGCTCAAAGCCGTGACCAAATTGGTCGTACTTTGTCCGCTTTTCGGTATCTCCCAACACGTCGTAGGCGTTCTGGATCTCTTTGAACCGCTCGTGCGCCTTCTTATCGTCCGGATTGAGGTCAGGGTGATACTTCTGGGCGAGCTTGCGATAGGCCTTCTGAATTTCTTCAGCGGTGGACGTGCGTGGGACGCCTAAGGTTTTGTAGAGGTCTTCTGGCATGGGAGCGGAGGCGTTCTAAAGGCCCTAAACCGTTGCGGTAAAATCCGTTACGATTTGTGAAAAAACGGGAATGCCTATTGTAGAGAGCAAGCGATCGATCAATCAAGACGCTTGACCCAGCGAGACGACGATACCTAGAATTTCGTTTATTGGAACACCAATTATTTGCAGCCTATGCCTTTTTGTCGTGACAACTCGCTCTCGTTTCAGCTAGGCGTCGCAATGCGCCGTGTCGCGCGGCTCTATACGGAAGAACTCGCTCCCTTCCAACTGACGCCGCCGCAGCTCTATTTGCTGACTTGCTTGGAACAAAACGCAGGGTGCAAACCGCGAGAAATCGCTCGTTCGATCTGCGTCGACGCTAGCAGCATCACCAGTCTGTTGGACCGCAGCGAACAAGCGGGGCTGATCCAACGCCAGGCCGATCCCGCCGATCGTCGATCGCTGCAGATCTTTTTGACCGACCTCGGGCGGCGGCGACTAGCGACGGTCGCAGAAACGGTGGAAGCGTTAAACCAGCGCATTCGCGACGAATTGCTGGCCCCATTCAATGACGAGCAGGTCGACTTGTTTCTCACAATGCTCCGCGGCATCGGAAAAGACGACTAGCTGGCCCAAGCCGACGACAACATTCACAGGAATTGCGGATGACTCCGAAAGAACGACTACGAAAGCGATTGACGACGGCTCGTGCTTTTACCGAGCGATTGTTCGAAGATTTTCACTCGCCCGAAGAATGGACTCGGCAGGTCTGCGATCAGACGAACCATGCGCTCTGGATCGCTGGGCACTTAGCGCTGACCGACAATTTCTTCTTGACGCAGATCGCGCCCGATTTGGCGGAACCCCGCGACGAGTATCAGACGCTGTTTGGCGTCGGCTCTCAGCCGGTGGCCGATCCGGCTCACTATCCGGCAGCGGCGACCGTGCTCGAATACCTGCGCGATCGCCGCGCCGTGCTGTTGGCGGCGTTTGACGCGCTGGATGAAGAAGCGATGTCGACACCGACTCCGGATGGATCGCCCGATTTTCTCAACGACATCGGCGCCGTCTTTGAAACCGCCGTCTGGCACGAAGGCATGCACACCGGGCAGTTGTCGGTCGTGCGACGCTCGCTGGGACACGAACCGGTCAACGCACCGCAGCCGCAAGCATAACGCGAACCGATTTTGTTCCGCACACAGCGGCCTCTACGTCAGGGCCGAGACCAACAGCTTGTCGGCGGCGTCCAAACCGAGCGTCGTTTGTCGCCCGTCAACTTCGATCGTCAGGACGCCGGCTTCGGCGCGGAATGCGATAATCTTGCCTTCGCAGCCGGGGGCGAGCGATTCTTCGGTTAAATAGCGCAAAAAGTCCGACGTTTGATCCATCACGCGGATCAAACGAAACGGCTCGGCCGCGTCCCATTTGGTCAATTTTTTGGAGTCGACGCTTACCATCGTGCCGTCAGCGCGGGGAATCGGATCGCCGTGCGGGTCGGTGTCGGGATACCCCAGGTACTCATCGATCCGATCGACCAGCAGGTCGCTGACCGCATGCTCCATGTGTTCGGCCTCTTCGTGGACTTCGTCCCAGGTCAAGTCGAGCGTACGAACCAGGAAGAGTTCGATCAGGCGATGCCGGCGCAGCACGCGCAGCGCCAATGTTCGGCCCGCTTGCGTTAGGCTCACCCCTTCGTACTTCATGTACTCGGCAAGTCCCGCTTCGCTCAATGTTTTGAGCATGCTGGTGACCGTGCCTGGCGAAACGGAAAGCGCTGTCGCTAACTCTCCGGTCGACGCAGCGTCTTTGTCGGCGCGGGCGCAGACCTGGTAGATCGCTTTTACGTAATTTTCTATCGTCAGATTGTGCACTCAGTTCTCCTCCCGGTGGCGACGCCAATTCTACGAAGACCGAGCCTCGGGAACAATCGACCCTGTGCGCCTGACTTGCAAGTAACCCGTTTTGCTGAAACAACATGGGTTAGCAACTTCACTCACGGAGCCCCCCTCTTGAACCTGAACCAACGCGCTTGGGCCGCAGCGCAGGCGATCGTCGACCAGCCAGAGCAGTTTCAGGCAATCGTCAGTCACAGCCGTTGCGGCGTGCAAATATTGGACCTGGGAGTCAACGCGACCGGCGGCGGCGAAGCAGGAATCAAGATGGCCGAAGTCTGTCTGGCCGGATTGGGGGAAGTTCGTTTTCTGCCTGGCCAACTGCCGGGAGTTCCGCTGGACGTCCTGGTCCAAACCGATCAGCCGGTCCTCGCTTGCATGGGTTCGCAATACGCCGGCTGGAAAGTGCAGCAAGGGGACTTCTTTGCGATGGCCTCGGGCGCGATGCGGGCCTGCGCCGACAAAGAACCGCTGATCACCGAACTTGGCTTCGCCGAATCGGCCGAGGTCGCCGTCGGCGTGTTAGAAACGGCGCAAATTCCGCCGGATGAGGTTTGCGCCGACTTGGCGAAACAGTGCAGCGTTGAACCGCAACAGTTGCGTCTGTTGGTCGCGCGAACCGCGAGCCGAGCCGGCCATGTGCAGATCGTCGCGCGAAGCGTCGAAACCGCGCTGCACAAATTACACGAACTTCATTTTGATCTGCGGAAAATCGTGCGTGCCGAAGGCACGGCGCCGCTGCCGCCGCTCTCAGCCAACGACGTGCAAGGCATTGGCCGCACGAACGACGCGATCCTGTACGGCGGCCAAGTCACCTTGTGGGTGGATGCCGATGAAGACGAAATCGCCCAGATTGGCCCCCAAATTCCCAGCAGCAGTTCGTCGGCGTACGGAACGCCGTTTGAGAAGATTTTGCGCGACGCCAAGTTTGACTTCTACCAGATCGACCCGATGCTCTTCAGTCCGGCCCAGGTGACCTTCATCCCAGTCAAGACCAACAAGCGGCAGGTCTTTGGCGAAACGTCGCCGGAGTTGTTGCGCGAGAGCTTCGGCGTCTAGAGAACTTTTTTCTAACGTCGTTCTTTTGTCGGCTTCGTAGCGATCACTTCGACACCGCCGCCGATCGATCGCAGCCGCTCAAACGCGACGCCCATCAGTACGGCGGGGTCAAGTTGACGGATGATGACCTCCTGTTTGTCATTGGTCACCGCGACCCATTGGCCGTCGGCGGAGATCGCCGCCGTTTCGGTTTGACCTGCGATTTGCGGCAGTTTAACGCCGAGCGCGACCTCTTCTTCGCCGCTCAAATTTGTCCGGCGAATCCAGCCTTGCATGTCAATCGAAGCGAGCGCACCGCCGGGCAAGAATCGGACAAGCTGAATTCGCTGTTCATGACCCACGACCGGCGTCACGACATTGCTGTTCCAAGCGATCACTTTGATTGCGCCTTGCTCGCCGCCGATCGCGACGCGTCCCTGGGCGAAGTCGACATCGGCCGCCAACGGCGCGATCTCCAGCGTGGCGATAACTTCAGGATGAATCATTTCGCCCAGACTCCAGCGACGGACGACGCACTCGCCGTTGTTCCCCTCTGACACGGTCACCAACTGCGAACTATCGGGCGAAAAGAAGACGCGATCGGTCAGTCCATGCCGCGCTCGCATCGCGACGGTCAAGCGATCGCCGCTTTTCGGATTCAGCCGCCATAGTTGCACAAATCCGTCGGCCGAGGAGGTGAACGCCCAACGCGAGTCAGGGCTCAACTTGGCCGCATGGACGCGCCCGAAGTGTTGCCCCAAGGTTTGCGTGACATGCGGATGCCCCTTGGCCTGCAGATCCCAAAGCAGGATTTCGCTGGGACTGCCCGGCGCGGCTTGAGCGGCGGAAAGCAACCAGCGTGAATCAGCGCTGAAGTCGATCGAGAGGACGCGTTCGTCATGACCAGACAGCACGACCGGCGATTGCGCCACGTCGTTGGCCCGCACGTCCCAGAGACAAATTGTCGCGTCAAAACTGGCGGTCGCCAATTTGCGCGAATCAGGAGAAAACCGTACCTGACTGACGCGGCTCCAATGCGCTTCCAGCGGAATCGCAGCACGTTGGCTTTGCATCGCGTGCAGGATCGCGCGATTGTCATCGCCGCCGCTGGCCCACATCGCTCCATCGGCGCTAAATGCGATCGAGCGGATCGTCTCAGCGTGCCCTGACGACTGCATTTGGGCTTGATCTTGGAGTTGATCAAACAGCACCTGCACGGCGCCCGAGGCTGGATGTTGCTTCGTGGCGCGAGCGATTTCAACCGATTCGGCGGCCAGCATCAGCGAACGATGGGGGGCCGACAATTCCAGCCGGGTCGCCTCGTCCGCCAAGCGAAGCGAAAGGTCTCGGCGTGCATCGAGGCGGGCCTGGTCTAACTGCTTGCCGATCGAACGCGATTTGATCTGCGCCGAATCGACCAAGATTCGCAACTCTTCGTCTCGCTGAGCCGCCAGGCGGCGCGTCGCGGCATGCGAGTCCCGCTCATCGGCCAACTGCCGTTGTGCAACGACGCTATTTTGCATCGCATGTGCGGCCAATCCAGAGATCCCGAGCAGTGCGATCAGGAAACAGGTGACGGCGCCCCAGTTCTCTTGCGCCCAACGATGCAAACGCCGCGAGATCGGCGGCGTCTTTTGTTCGATCGGCTTGCCAGAGAGCCAGCGATCCAGTTGGTCTTCGTCTTGGTCGGCTCGCAGCGGTTGCGAAGGCGCAACTTCGACCAGCGGTTCGCGCTGCTGCGCCAATTCGATCGACATGCCGCAACCGTGGCAATTCCACAGATCGCGGATGCTATCTTCGTCGCGTTTTAGAGCCGTTCCGCAAAGCGGACAATCGGCTCTGCGACTCGTTAGCTCCGTTTGCATTTTTGATTCCGCCTGCCCGTCGCTGCACCCTGAAATGTCACTCGACCCATGCCGCCGAAATAACAATGTTTGCTGATGTAGGAAATGATCGGGTTTTGACGCGTAACATGCGGCATGAAACGAATTTGGATGGGACAACTAGCTTGGCCGCTAGATTTCGACTGACCGAAAGAGTCACCCCCCGCCGGCCTAAATTGCCAAGAAACGAGAGCAGGACGTGCGTTGATAGCACGTCCTGCCGGGAGACGTCTTGCCCCATTTGCGGCCGCAATCCTGGGAGAACTAGGCCGCTCGGCGTCGCGGAGTGATGCCGGGCTGCTTGTCAGCGAGATCTTCTGATTTGATCCCCCACGAAGCTTTCTTGTTTTGCAAAGCTTCGAGAAGTTCGGTTAGCGTGACGGTGCGATTTTCGATTTCTAGCGGAATCTCACTGCCGGGATCGCAGTAGAGATCGACCGCGTCATCTTCACTCATCAAGTGATCGAGTTCGCGCAGCAGACCGTCACGGACGGCCTGACGCACCAGATGGCCGCGTGATGCGGCGATGGCGCGTCCGGTTTCACCCAAGTTCTCGTTGGCGCGTTGCACGAGTGCGGGCAAGTATTCGCTCGGAATTTCGACGGTTTTCGGTACGTAGACTTTGACTTGCATATTTCGGTTCCCGACCCTGAACGTTGACTTCTACGATGCTGCCCTTGGGTTTGCGGCCACGGCTAGCGGGCATTGGATTCTGTCACTATGGTGATCGGCAGTTCGACTGTAACGATTGAACTGATTATTTGCGATTTCACGATTATTCTGATCCGGACCTGCTTTCGGCCCTATTTCATGTCCCACTCCCCTCTGCTGGTCGGATTGCTCGCAGCCGCTGATAGCTGGTACGGCCAAGACTTGGCCCGCGCCGCCGCAAAGATGGCGAATGTCGAGATTCAGTGGATCAACTTCCGCCGCTTCCAAGCGACCGTCGGCGATGCGCTCCATTTTGCGTACGACGATCTTCACCAGGCCGACGGTTTGCCAGCACTGCTAGTCCGGACGATGCCGCTGGGAAGTCTCGAGCAAGTCATCTATCGCATGAACTGGCTGGCCGAGTTGCAGCGGCAAGGAACGGCCGTTTTAAATTCGCCGCGGAGCCTTGAAATCGCGATCGACAAGTACCTAACGCTCTCCCGTCTGGCGGCCAGCGGCGTTTTGGTTCCCCCGACGCATGTTTGTGAGTCGTGGGAAGACGCGCTCGCCGCGTACGAAACGTTGGGAGGAGACGTCGTCGTCAAACCCCTATTTGGGGGCGAAGGACGCGGAATCATGCGCGTCGAGTCGCCCGACTTGGCCGAGCGGGTCTTTAAAACGCTGGCCCGGACCGACTCGGTCTTATTCCTGCAGAAGTTCATCCCCCACGATGGCTACGACATTCGCGTGCTGTCCATC
This sequence comes from Blastopirellula marina DSM 3645, assembly GCF_000153105.1. Classification (GTDB taxonomy): domain Bacteria; phylum Planctomycetota; class Planctomycetia; order Pirellulales; family Pirellulaceae; genus Blastopirellula; species Blastopirellula marina. The sequence continues at coordinate 4,148,359 of NZ_CH672376.1, read as the reverse complement.
GGCGGCAAAACCTGGGGAATGACGCGGCATAGCGTCAGCGACTGGCGAACCAACGTGCAGCGCGGCGCCGTCAGTCGATCGCATACGCCGACGACGGAACAATTGGAAATCGCGAATGTGGCGCTCGACGCGATCGGGCTCGAGATGGCCGGCGTTGATCTGCTGCCGGGGCGCGATGGGAATCTCTATTTGCTCGAGGTAAACGGCGTTCCCGGTTGGAAAGCGCTAGCCGCCGCTTGCGAGTGCGACATCGCTCTCGAACTGCTTTCCCACGTTCGGGCGGTTGTGAAGAGCGGCTCGGCGGCCTAGATTACCGAGCTTTGATCCATTTCGCTCTCGTTCAACGGTAAGTCTTGTGACGACCGCCGCTTCGTCCACCTCAAAAAACGTCGGCCTTCTCCTGGCGCAAGTCGCTGCGGAGCGAGGAGATGCTGTTGCGATCGCGACGCCTGGCCGACGTGACGCCGATGGTCGCCGCGTCTATCAGACGATCACGTTCGCCCAGCTAGAAGCCGACAGCACGCGTCTGGCGGCCGGTCTGGCCGCGCTCGGCGTCACCCCCGGCACGCGACTCGCGTTGCTAGTAAAACCAAGCATCGACTTTGTCTCGCTGGTCTTCGCGCTGTTCAAGGTTGGCGCGGTCAGCGTGCTGATCGATCCGGGAATGGGACGGAAAAATTTGCTGCGTTGTCTCGACCAGGTCGAACCGGAAGGCTTTGTCGCAATTTCGATCGTGCAAGCGGTCCGCGTTCTGATGGGGCGGCGCTACGGACAAGCCAAAATGAACGTCACCGTCGGCCGCCGCTGGTTCTGGGGTGGTCCGACGATCGACGATTTGCGCAAAACGGACGCGAGCCACTTTCAGCCGGTGGCCGCCGCCGCGGATGATCCGGCGGCGATTATCTTCACGACCGGCAGCACGGGGCCTCCCAAAGGCGTGCTATTTCGGCATGAAGGTTTCTACGAACAAGTCCAGCAGATCCGCGATCGCTATGACATTCAGCCAGGCGAGATCGACTTGCCGGGCTTTCCGCTATTCGGCCTCTTCAACAGCGCGATGGGCGTGACGTCGGTCATTCCCGAGATGGACGCAAGTCGCCCCGCCGCCGTCAATCCGCTGAACATCATCGAACCGATCCACGACTGGCAAATCACGCAGTCGTTCGCATCGCCGGCGGTCTGGAACAAAGTCGGTCTCTATTGCGAGCAGCACGAGATTCGTCTCCCCTCGTTAAAACGCGTCCTCTCGGCCGGCGCGCCGGTGCCGCCGCATGTGCTGCGGCGGATGAAGAACGCAATTCACGCGGATGGAGACATCTATACGCCGTACGGAGCGACCGAGGCGCTGCCGATCGCATCGATCGCCGCCAGCGAAGTGCTCGACGGAACCGAGCTCGCTTCCGCCCAAGGCGCCGGAACTTGCGTCGGCCGGCGCTTCAGCGGCATCCAATGGCGCGTGATTCGCATCACCGACGCCGACATCGCGACGCTCGACCAGTGCGAAGCGGTCGACGAAGGAGAGATCGGCGAATTGATCGTGACCGGCCCGGTGGTGACGCACCGCTATTTCACCAGCGAAGCGGCGACCCAAGCGGCGAAGATCGCCGATGGCGAGCGAATCTGGCATCGAATGGGAGACGTCGGCTATCTCGATGCGGAAGATCGCTTTTGGTTTTGCGGGCGCAAAGCGCATCGCGTGCGGACGATCGACGGCGATATGTTCACGATTCCGTGCGAAGCGATCGCCAACAATCACGCCAGCATCTTCCGCAGTGCGCTGGTCGGCGTCGGCGAGCCGGGTGACCAATTTCCGGTGATGATTGTCGAGCCTTGGTCCGACAAGTACCCGCAGTCCAGAGAAGCGATCGACGCGTTGCTAGAAGAAGTGCGTCAATTGTGCGCCGCTCATCCGCTGACCGAAACGATACACGATTTTCTGCTGCACCCTGCATTTCCGGTCGATATCCGTCACAATGCCAAGATTTTTCGCGAAAAGCTCGCCGTTTGGGCCGAGGAGCGTCTCAACGAACCGTCGCAAGACTAAAATAGATGGGTCACAAAATCGGAGAGTCTTGGCCCGTTGCAACTATCGTGAAGTGATTCGACCTGTACGAAAAGCTAAGAAATAGAACACGGTAAAGCCACGGATGAAGAACGGTAAAGCACGGTCGGAGTCAAACCGAGAATCAGCACACTAGCCCGCAGCGCCACCTCACTTTTTCGAAAAGCGCAACGTCAAAATGCAACTGCGATGTCCCCACTGTACGACCGTGCTCGAAATTCAATCGGCTGCCGGAACTCAGGTGCAGTGCCCGACCTGCAGCGGCGTCTTCTTGGTTCCCGACATGCCGGCTGCGCCCGCGGCCGCTGCGCCGCCAGTGATTCAAACGCGCCCCAAATCACCGGGTCGTAAATCTGCGCCAGCGCCTCCCAAGCAGCCGCAATCGGCGCCGCCTGGCGGCGCAGGAGAAGAGCCCGCCGACGGAGAGGCCGGCGTCTCATTCTTTAAACAGCACGAGAAATTGATCTTCAACATCGCCGCCGGCGGTTTCGGCGCCGTGGCGCTCTTTCTGGTTTTCGCGGTCGCGAAATATCTGATCATGGGCAGCAGCAGCGGCGGCGGCGAAGAAGTCGAAGTGGTCGCCACCGAAACGAATACCAACGTCGGCAACCGAATTCAAGATGTCCTCGACAAATCGGAAAACGACCCCAACTATTACATCAATTGGGCCGACGCGTCGAAGAGAAACCTGAGAATCGACGGGCTACGCGTGAAGGTCCATCATGTCGAATGGGGCGAAGTTCGCGGGCAAGACGAGAAAGGCGAATTGGTCACGTCGGGACGCCCGTTCATGGTCGTCTATCTCGAACTGGCGAACCGTTCGGGGAGTCCGATTGATTTTAAAACCTGGTACGGCACCGAATTCAAATCGCCGGCCGGCTTTCGCACCGCGCAGCTTTCTGACGAACAGCGCAACACGTACTATCCGCTTCGCTTTGACGACATCGCCAAACTGAAGTGGAACACGCCGGAGAAAACGTTCGCGCCGAAGGACGAAGGGACCGATTCGGTGGTGTTTGACGTCGGCGAAGACTTTAATCCCCAGACGGTGCAAAATCTCTATCTCGACTTACCCGGCCAGGCAGTCGGCGACGGTGGATCGTTTCGCTTTAAGATCCCCCGATCGATGATCGAAGGTCTCGACTGATTTTTGGCAACAGGGCTCTTGGTAAATAGGCGAATCTGGTGCGAGCGCTTGTCACCGGCGGCGGCGGTTTTTTGGGACGATATATCGTCGAGCAGTTGCTTGCGCGCGGCGATCAAGTACGCGTCCTCGGGCGGCGCGACTATCCCGATCTGGCGGCGATCGGAGTCAACTGCCTGCGGGGCGATGTCGCCGATGCGCAGATCGTCTCGCAAGCCTGCGCCGATCAGGACGTCGTCTTCCACACCGCCGCAATCGCCGGCATTTGGGGACGTTGGGAAGATTTTTACCAAGCGAACGTCGTCGGCACGCAAAATATCCTGGCCGGCTGCCGAGAGCACGGGGTCGGCAAGTTGGTTTACACCAGCAGCCCGAGCGTCACCTTTGACGGAACCGATCAAAACGGAGTCGACGAGTCGGTTCCCTATCCAACCCGCTGGCTCGCACATTACCCCCGCAGCAAAGCGATCGCCGAACAGCAAGTGCTGGCCGCGAATCAGCCCGGAAAATTGTTGACCTGTGCGCTGCGTCCCCATCTGATTTGGGGGCCGCGCGATCAACATTTGATTCCCCGTTTACTCCAGCGAGCCAAGAGCGGGAAATTGCGGATCGTCGGCGACGGAAAAAACAGGGTCGACATGATCTATGTCGAAAACGCCGCCGTCGCGCATCTGCAGGCCGCCGCTGCGCTGGTCGCTGGCGGCGCCGTTTGCGGCAACGCGTATTTCCTCAGCCAGGGGGAACCGGTCGTCTGCTGGGATTGGATCAACGAGCTGCTGGAATTGGCCAAAATTCCGAAGCTAGAGCGGAAAATCTCGTATCGCGCCGCATTCGCGATCGGCCGGTTGCTGGAGACGGCGTATAAAATTGCCCGAAAATATGACACCGAACCGCGGATGACCCGATTTTTGGCGGCTCAGCTGGCGACCAATCATTATTTTGACCTCTCGGCGGCGCGGCGCGATTTTGGCTATCAGCCGCAAATTAACATGAAAGAGGGGATGCGGCGTTTGGCCGAAACCCTCTAATCGACGCCGCTTCATTCGTCCTGCATATCTTGTCAACATGCAGGGGAGTCGGTAGTTTGGACTGTTTCTCTCGACCCTTCGGCAGCAGTTCATGATCGCGGGCCCCGACCAACTTCCGGATTCGCAACGCATCGTTATTACGGGGATCGGCCTGACCGCTCCGAATGGCAATTCGTATGCTGAGTACCGGTCTGCGCTGTTGGCGGGCAAGAGCGGCGTCCAGAACTACCACATTCGCTATGTCGGCGACACGCTCGCCGGAATCTGCGACTACGAAGCGACCCGGCATCAGACGAAACGGGAAGTTCGCCGCGGTACGCGAGCCGGCAGCATCGGCATCTACTGCGCGTCAGAAGCGATCGCCGACTCGGGGATCGATTGGGAAAATACCGATAAAAGCCAAGTCGGCGTTTACATCGGCGTGACCGAGCACGGCAACGTCGAGACCGAAAACGAAGTCTACGAGCTGAAGGGGTACGACTACGACACAAGTTGCTGGTCGCACCACCACAATCCCCGCACCGTGGCCAACAACCCGGCGGGCGAAATCTGCCTGAACCGCGAGATCACCGGACCGCATTACACCATCGGCGCCGCTTGCGCCGCCGGAAACGCCGGCCTCATCCAAGGCGCCCAAATGCTGCGTCTGGGCGACTGCGATCTAGCGCTGGCCGGGGGGGTATCGGAAAGTATCCACACGTTTGGCATTTTCGCCGGCTTCAAAAGTCAGGGCGCCCTAGCGCATCACGACGTGCCAGCGCAAGCGTCGCGTCCCTTTGATAAGGCCCGCAACGGCATCGTGGTGGCCGAAGGAGGCTGCGTTTACGTGCTGGAGCGACTTTCGGACGCGAAAAAGCGCGGCGCTAAGATTTACGGTGAGCTGGCCGGTTACGCGATGAATACCGACGCGACCGACTTTGTGCTCCCCAATCCCGAGCGTCAAGCGCAATGCGTCGAACTAGCGCTGAAGCGAGCCGGACTGGTTGCCGAACAAATTGACATTGTCAGTACGCATGCGACCGGTACAACGCTGGGGGATTCGCAAGAGTGCGACGCTCTGCGGCGCGTGTTCGGCAAGAGCACCAAAACCTACATCAACAATACGAAGAGCTTCATCGGTCATGCGATGGGAGCGGCCGGCGCCTTAGAAATGTCAGGCAACTTGCCGGCGTTTGAAGACGGCGTCGTGCATGCGACCATCAATGTCGATGATCTTGATCCCGATTGCCAACTGCCGGGTCTGGTGATCAACGAACCGAAAGAAATTGGGCCGGTCCGTTACATCCTGAACAATTCGTTCGGTATGTTAGGGATCAACTCAGTGGCCATTATTCGCAAACTTTAAGCGGCAACGCAGGAGATAGAACGCAGTGACGCCAGCGGAAATTCGTGAGGAAGTTCTAGACATCTTGCGCGACATCGCCCCGGATGACGACATCTCCGACATCGACGACGCGAAGCCCTTTCGCGAGCAACTCGAGCTCGACAGCATGGACTTCCTGGACATTGTCATGGAACTCCGCAAGCGTCACCGCGTGCAGATTCCGGAAGAGGAATACACGGAACTCGCTTCGATGGCGAGCACCGTCGCCTATCTCGAGCCGAAGATGAAAGACCTGTAATCAGGCCCCTCAGCAAGCGGCGTCAGCTGACGCCGCTCGCCCAGTAACCGTTCGCATTTCCTAGCAGCAGCACCATGTACGACGTGATCATCATTGGCGCTGGGATGTCGGGATTGGCGGCCGGAATCCGGCTCGCCTACTACGGCCAGAACGTTTGCATCCTGGAGCGCCACTACACCATCGGTGGGCTCAATTCGTTCTATCGCATGGCCGGACGTGATTTTGACGTCGGCTTGCATGCGGTCACCAACTATGCCCCCAAGGGGGATCGTCGCGGGCCGCTCGGTCGGCTCTTGCGGCAGCTGCGGTTCAAGTGGGAAGAGTTCGCGCTGTGCGAACAACGGGGATCGATGATCGCGTTTCCCGACGTTTCGCTGGCGTTCGACAACGATATCGAACTGCTAAAAAGCGAAATCGCAGCCAAATTCCCCGGCAAGAGCGACGCGTTTGAGCGCCTGCTCGGCAGCATCATCGACTACGACGATATCTCGGATGACAACTACGCAGGCTCGGCACGCGACATCCTGGGCGAAACGCTCGGCGATCCGCTGCTGGTCGAGATGCTCCTCTGTCCGCTGATGTGGTACGGAAATGCTCGCGAAACCGACATGGACTGGGGCCAGTTCTGCATCATGTTTCGCAGCATCTTCCTGGAAGGGTTCGCCCGACCGCTAAAAGGGGTTCGATTGCTGCTGAAAAATCTGGTTCGCAAATATCGCGAACTTGGCGGCGAACTTCGTCTGCGCAACGGCGTGCAGCGCATCGTGCATGACGACGACAAAGCGGTCGGCGTGGTGCTCGACAGCGGCGAAGAGTTGCAGGCGCGCAAGATCATCTCTTCGGCCGGTTGGTTCGAGACGATGCGGATGTGCGGGCAACCTCAAGAGAAGCTGGAAGGCTCGCCTGGCGTGCTGAGCTTTATCGAGAGCATCTCGGTCCTCAATCAGCAGCCGCGTGACGTCGGATTCGATCCGACGATCGTCTTTTACAACGACTCCAATAAGTTCCACTGGGAAATGCCGCGCAACGAGATTTGCGATACGCGCACCGGCGTGATTTGTTCGCCCAACAATTTTGTCTACCCAGGTGACGTGCAGCTCGACGAAGGTTTCATGCGGATCACGACGCTGGCCAACTTTGAGCGCTGGACCACCATGTCGGACGCCGATTATCAACAAGCGAAACTGAAATGGTACGACCAGGCGGTCGCATCGGCGGTTCGCTTTATCCCTGATTTTCGCCGCCATATCGTCGCGACCGACATGTTTACGCCGAAAACGATCCATCGTTACACCTGGCACGACAACGGCGCCGTGTATGGAGCGCCCGAAAAGCGGCTGAGCGGCGAAACGCATCTGAAAGACCTTTACATCTGCGGGACAGATCAAGGTTTTGTCGGTATCATAGGGTCGATCGTCAGCGGTTTGTCGATCGCCAATCGGCACGTCTTGCAAGCCGCCAGCTAAGCATTTGGCGCGTCGCCGCTCTGCCCCCTCCCAAGCGGCCAACGCTACTTCCGAACATTAGAATTACGAGATCAGGTCGAGTTTACGCATGCCGAAAGATTTTCTCGCCGGAGCGAAAGACTATTACGATGTCGTGGTGATCGGCAGCGGATTGGCCGGCATGACCGCCGCCAACACGCTGGCCCGCGCCGGCCGATCGGTCCTTCTCTGCGAACAACACTACAAGCTCGGGGGGATGGCGACCTGGTTCAAGCGCCCCGGCGGTCATATCTTTGACATCTCACTGCACGGCTTTCCGATCGGCATGATCAAAAGCTGCAAACGCTATTGGACGCGCGAAATCGCTGACTCCATCGTGCAGCTGAAAAACATCCGGTTCGACAACCCGATGTTCTCGCTCACCACTTCGTTCAATCGCGAAGATTTCACCAAGCTGCTGATTGAGCAGTTTCAAGTTCCCGCCGAAACGGTCCACGCGTTCTTTGACGCGGCCCGGCAGATGAACTTTTATGACGATCAACAGACGACGACGCGTGAGCTGTTTGATCGCTTCTTCCCCGGTCGCGAAGATGTGATCCGGCTGCTGATGGAGCCGATCACCTACGCCAACGGTTCGACGCTGGAAGATCCGGCGATCAGTTACGGCATCGTCTTCTCGAACTTCATGTCCAAAGGGGTCTTCACCTTTGAAGGAGGGACCGATCGGCTGATCAACTTGATGGAAGCCGATCTAAAGAAAAGCGGAGTCGATATCCGCATACGCTGCGATGTCGAAAAAGTGCTGGTCGAAAATGGCCGCACCTCCGGCGTCGTCATCAACGGCCGCACGATCAAAGCCGGCTCGGTCGTCTCCAACTCCAACCTGCGCGCCACCGTGCTGGAACTGGTCGGCGAAGACAAGTTTGATCCGAAGTTTATCGACGAAGCGAAAGCGGTTCGACTGAACAACTCGAGCACGCAAGTTTACATGGGACTGAAGCCGGAAGAGCTCGTCCCCGAAGAAACCGGCGACTTGCTCTTTAGCAGTACGGCCGAGACCTTCCGCACCGATCTGCTGCTAAGCCGCGACATCACCAGCCGCACCTATTCGTTCTACTATCCGCGCACGCGGCCCGAAGGTCGCCCGCGCTGTTTGATCGTCTCCAGCACCAACGCGCGCTACGAAGATTGGGCGAACTTGCCGGAAGACGAATACGAAGCGAGCAAACAAGACCTGGTCGAAACGACGCTCGACGCGATCGAGAAATACGTGCCGAACATCCGCGATCGGATCGACCATGCCGAAGCGTCGACTCCCCGCACCTTCCAGCACTACACCAAGCACAACCTTGGTTCGAGCTTTGGCACCAAGTTTGAAGGCTTGGCCGTCAGCCGCGCCTTGCCCGAACAACTGCCGGGACTCTACCATGCCGGCAGCGTCGGCATCATCATGTCGGGCTGGTTAGGCGCAATCAACTACGGAGTGATCGTCTCGAACGACGTCGACGCCTATCTTTTGAAGTCGGCCGAAAAGAACCCTTTCGCTTCCACCACAAAATAAGCATTCATGACACGCGAAGCCATTTACGCGGCGATTCCTCACCGACCGCCGATGTTGCTGGTCGACGAAATCGTGCGCCAAGACGACGACACGATCGTTTGCCGCAAGACCTTTAACGCCGACGAATACTTTTTCCAGGGACACTATCCCGACTTTCCGCTCGTTCCCGGCGTCATCCTGTGCGAAGCGACGATGCAGTGCGGCGCGATCCTGCTGTCGAAGTTCGCCGCCGAAGGCAAAGGCGTTCCGGTCGCGACCCGCTTGAGCGACGTGAAGTTCAAAAAGATGATCCGTCCCGGCGACACGATCGAGATCGAAGTGAAACTGACCGAGCGCATGGCCGACGCCTTCTTCATGCAGGGGAAAGCGACCTGCGACGGCAAAGTCGCCGTCCGGTTCGATTTTGCGTGTACTTTGGCGCCGGCCCCGGGAGCGTAATCGAGTGAGCGATTTCCTCCAGCTATCAGGCAAAACCTTCGTCGTCTGCGGCGTCGCCAACCGCAAAAGCATCGCCTGGAAGATCGCCGCATCGCTCGAAAGCGAAGGCGCGACGGTCGTCTATGTCGTCCGCAGCGAGACGCGCAAAGAAAGCCTGGCGAAACTGCTGGCCAATCGTGAAGTCCACGTTTGCGATGTCGAGCACGAAGCTGAAATCGCCGCGCTGCCGGCCAAGATCGCCGCGACGCATAGCGTCGTGCATGGACTGGTCCACTCGATCGCCTTCGCCGATTACAGCGAAGGCATGCGGCCGTTTCACGAGACGACCAAAAAGCAATTTCTGCAAGCGGTCGACATCTCCTGCTTCTCGCTAACGGCGCTTTCCAACGCGCTCAAAGAGCTGTTCGCCCCCGATGCGTCGGTGGTGACGATCTCGATCTCGACGACCCGCATGGCCAGCGAGAACTACGGTTTTATGGCGCCGATCAAAGCGGCGCTCGATTCGTCGCTGGCGTTCTTGGCGAAGAGCTTCAGCCAGTTCTCGCAGGTTCGCTTTAACGCCGTCGGACCCAGCTTGCTCAAGACATCCGCATCGGCCGGCATTCCCGGCTATGTCGACGCCTATCTGTTCGCCGAACAAGCGATCCCGCGGAAGCAGGCGCTGCAAACCGACGAAGCGGCGAACGTCGCCATCTTTTTGCTCAGCCCGCGGAGCAGCGGCATCCAAGCCCAAAACCTGGTCGTCGACGCCGGCATGTCGATCAACTACTTTGATCGCGACATTATTGAGCGGACGATGAACAAGTAGATGCTGCCGCCCAACTCTTTTCGTAGCCCGTTTCGCTATTTTCAATAACGGCATCCGGTTGGCCCGAATAGCTCCGCGATCTGGGCCTGCGTAGTCGGTAAGCGGACCTAATCCGCGGTGGGCGTCTCATCGGCAGTTGGTCCGGCGGATCAAAATCGAAAATCATCATCCGCTGCAATCCGCGAACAGAATCCGCTTACGGCTGCGCCGCTCCGATAGCAGAGCTATCGCGGCCAACCGAGTTCGATCGCAACTCCAAAACTTCCGCCGGTAACTCCCCTGCCCCGCTGACGCGCGCCTCTTGCCAGTCGACGCCCAACATCACGCAATTGATGCCGGAACCAATCCCCAGCATCGCAACGTTGTCGCCAGCTTGGATGCGGCCATGCTGCGCGCCGATCGCCATCGTGACCGGCAGCGCGGCCGAGCCCGTATTGCCGAGCCACTGGACGGTGGCGAAATCATTGTCGACCGACAGCCCCAACTTCTCGAGCACCAGCCGACGATGCGTCAGCCCGACTTGATGGCTGAACGTGCGTTGAATTTCTTCGCGGCTCCAACGTGACTTCTGCAGAAAGTCCTCGAAGGTTGCGCCTCCCACTTCGATTCCTTCGACCATCAACCGTTCCGAATCGGTTTGCATCAACGGACTGCCGACGCCGGTTTCGCCTGATCCGGCGATGCTGTGGCAAAGCTGATGATGCTGCGTATGCGCCCGGACGGCGCCGGCATGCAACAAGTTTTGCGTTTGACTCAACTCGCGATCGCACAGCAACATCGCGCAGCTGGCCGATCCGATCGTCAGCGACGCGACCGCCAGCTTGATCTGGTTGCGGGTCAGCGTCTTGTCTTCGTTGAGCGTGCGGATGGTGTTGTCGACCAGTTGGCGACCATTTTCGGTTCCGACCACCAAACCGGCGCGAATCTGTCCCAACTCAATCATGCTGGCGACCTGCAAGGCGCCGCTCAGCAACCCCAGGCACGCGTTGGAGACGTCGTAGATCACGCAGTCTTGTCGTAGGCCAAGCTCATGATGGACGCGACACGCGGTCGCAGGCTCCAGGTGATCGCGACATACCGAGCCATGAACTAACGCGCCAATCTCACCAACATCGATCCCGGCCGCTTCGATCGCGTGACGGCCACTCTCGATGCTGATCTCGCTCGGCAGCGTCTCCGGCGACCAAAATCGCCGTTCGCGGATGCCGGTCATCAGTTCCAGCCGACCAGCCGGCAAACGTAGTCGCTCATACAGCGGAGCCAGCCGAGCTTCCAACTGATCGGAGGTCACAATTTCGGCCGGCAAAACGTATCCGAACGACTCTAGGCAGACGTTGTGAAAATTCATGCAGCGGCCCAGTGAAGGCGAAAAGAATGCTTTAACCCTACTCAATGTATAGATTTAGGGTCATTTCGGCAACCGTCGGCATGGTCAGAATCGGTGTTGCGTTGCACCGAGAGCGAACAGCTACAAAACCAAGTCAACACAAGATGTTGTGCAAGCACTCACTGCCTGCCCCAAAATCGTGAAGGCAATTGCTAAAGTCCGCGCAATCCTTAAACTCTTCGACTGTCTTGCTATCAATCTGGGCTGACTTGGACTGGTCGTTGCCCAAGACACTACGGATATGGAGGTCTGTGGTTAACGAAGCCTCAAGAGAGGATTTCACAACAACAATTCGTCTCTGTGCGAATTCGGTCAGGGAAGGCATTCTGAAGGACTGCGGCATGCCAGCCCACGCACCGAATTTTCGCGGGCAATCTGTGTAGCAAAGTTGCGATCTTTGGACAAGATCAACGCTGGTGCACGCCGGAATTGCTTCTAGAGATGGATCGGTGAAATCTGACCTGTGGTGCGTTAACCGATGATCCGTGGTCTTGGGTAGGTCACCATTTTTCCGGCACATGATGTGCCCACACAGGAAAGTCCCAGATGCAATCCAAACCGTTGATCGGCTTGAACGCCAATTATCGCCCGGCCACCCATGACCGTCCCGCCTATTCGTTTGTCGGGGCAGGTTACTACGATTCGATTATCGCTGCTGGCGGCATTCCCGTAGTAATTCCTCCGGTTGCTGAAGCGGCTGATATGGATGCGATCCTCGATCGACTGCACGGAATCGTGTTTATCGGTGGACCCGATCTCGATCCGCATCGCGATGGTTTCATGCGTCATGCGTCGGTTCGCACCATGGAACCGCGTCGTGAAGATCTCGATCGCCAATTAATGTCGTTGGTCGTCCGTCGCCGCCTGCCGGTATTCGGTATCGGCGTCGGCATGCAGCTACTGAATATTACGATGGGTGGAAACCTGTTCTTCCACATTCCGGCCGACGTGCCGACCGCTTTGCCTCACAAAGATCCGTTGGATGCTGGTCATCGTCACGGCCTGGAAGTAGTTCCCGGCACGATCATGGACCGCATTTACGGCGACGGCGAAGTCCGCGTCAACAGCATGCACCACATGGCGATCGATGAACTCGCCCCCGGTTTCCAAGTCGCCGCTCGCGCCCCCGATGGCATGATCGAAGCGGTCGAATGGGCGAGCGATGATTGGGTTGCGATCGGTACGCAGTTCCACCCTGAAGCCGACTCGGCCTCGGCCCTGGATCAGCGGATCTTCGAAGAATTCATCGAAGGCATCCACGCCCAATACGGCGTTTCGCGCACGGCGGTCGCCGCCGGCGTCTAGTCGCACACAAAGCTGGGGCGTCCCGCGATCGAGCCCGCAATCGGTCGCGGGACGCAACCCTTTGGAGGCAAATTTGTGCGCCACTGGCTGGCTCGTCCAGCAGTGCCGCCCTGGTTCATCACTTGGAAAATCCTCAGAGCGGATTTTCAAACGGCGGATTGCAGTTCCATTCCTAGATGCGAAGGGACGGCCGTGAGATCGGATGCAACCATCTCGCTTGAACGTCGGCGCTGGTTTCTGGGCGCTTCGGTCGGCCTGCGCGCAGAGACTGTCGACGGCGTCGTCATCGCAACTCGCGGACGCGGACTAGAAGCGGCTGTCGAGATCGTCAGTGAAGGTTTTGTCGAACTGCCGAAACCGATCGCCGTCACGCTGCGCCGACATCTGCAGGGAGAACCGCTCCCAATCGGCGAAAAGGTTGAGCTCTCGCGCCAGATCGCCGAGTTGCAAACCGTCGTCGTCGAACGTCTGCTGCACGAAGTCGATCTCGACCCAAGACAAGTCGCCGTCGGTCTGTCCGGCCCTACCGCCTGGCGACGGCTCGGCGAAACCTGGGCGCCCGAAACGATCGGCGCGCCGGAACTGGTCGCCGAAGCGACCGGCGTGACCGTGATCGACGCATTCGCCCAGCGCAACATCGCCGCTGGCGGAACCGGCGGTCCGCTCGACGCGCTTCCCCTCTGGCTCCTCTTTTCGCCGCCGCAGTGGTCCAGCGCAGGTCGCCCGACGATCGCGATTTCGTTTGACGAGACGGTCGACGCCTATTTCGTGCCGCCGCGCCGCGTCGGCGCCGAAATTCCGCCGATCTTTTGGTCTCCCGTAGCGCCTGGTCGCTTGCTGCAAGATCAGCTCGAACAAGTGCAATCGGCGACGCCAGGTAAAAGCCAGTTTGAAGCGGTGTTAAAAGCCTGGCGCGAAATTGACTCGCTCTATCAAACTCCAATTTGGCGACCTGATCTGTTTGACATGGAGCCATTTTTCCAAGCCGCCAATGGGCGCATCGACGCCGACCAAGGCGAAGCGCTCTTGCGACGTTTCTGGCAAGATCAGATCGCGCATGCGATCCAAGCCGACCTGCCGACATCGGCCGCCGTGCAGCGAATCGTCCTGCTGGGCGAGCCGCTTGGGGTCGAGGAAATCGCTGACAAGATCCGCCAGCGGACGGATATGATGGTCGAAACGACGCTGGACCTGGGCTGGAATCCCCGTATCATCGGCCCCGCCGTCGCGGCGCTGTTGGCCTTCGCATTTCTCGAACGCTTTCCGGCCGACGTCACCACGCTGACCGGCGCCAAAGCGGCCCGCGTCCTCGGCAGAGCGACGCCGGGAAGTCCCGCCAACTGGCAGTATTGTCTAGAACAACTCGCCACGGCGCCCTGCGGAAAAATGCCGCTTCGCAACGCGGTCTAGATCGCTTCTCGATTTCGAGTTCGGGCGCCAACCTTTCGGCCATTGTCGTCAGGCAGGCTTTGCGTAGAAATTCAAATAATTCACTTGACTGCCCGTGGATTTACTTGGATAGTCAACGAGTTGAGCTTCGTCCATTTTCTTTGTACGAACTCTCCGCACATTCCTATCCGCCCCTGAATGAAAGCCGAGGGAGCGAAAGTGGCGATCGGATTTTTCCTCTCCACTTGAACGGCAAGGTCTCGCAGCTCATCGCTATTCTTTTCGTTCAATTATCTCCTCATCCTATCGAGATAGATGTCCATGAAACGAAATGCATTTACCCTCGTCGAACTGCTGGTCGTCATCGCGATTATCGGCGTCTTGGTGGCCCTATTACTTCCGGCAGTTCAGCAGGCTCGTGAAGCGGCGCGACGCAGCGCCTGCCGCAACAATCTGAAGCAGTTGGGCCTGGCGATCCACAATTATGAAAATACCTTTCGCCAGTTTCCTCCAGGCGCGGTGCGAATCAGCTTCGAGAACGGCAGTAGCTATCGCATGCCGTTCGTGGCGCAGATTTTGTCCTTTATCGAGCAGGGCAACATCTATGACATCGTCAATTTCAAGCAATCTTGGTCGCATAGCTCGAACGCTGCGGCGTTGGAAGCTCCCATTCCGCTCTACCAGTGCCCCACCGATCCGACGTCTGGCCCGCAACTGATGCTGCCTGACGAAACGTTCGGCAACTATGGCTTGAACTGGGGAATGCACCGGTTTCTGGATATTGATGGCCAAGGTCCCAGCACGAACGAGCCCGGCGGCCAGACGAACCTGGCGTCGCCGTTTGGCAACAATTACGGCGCTAGGATCGCGGACATTCAGGACGGGACAAGCAATACGCTGGCGATGATGGAGATGCTGAAGGGAATCGGCGCCGGGGGAGTCGATCGACGCGGACGCATTTGGAATGAAGATTCTAACTGCTATCAAGTGATGACCAGACTCTCGCCGAACTCGGCTGCTCCCGACTATTGTGAGTCAGGCAAGTGCATCGATCATCCCGAATTCAACTTACCATACCAGCCGCCGCCGAATGCGACTGGGACCGGCCGCGGGCAAGCGTCTTTGGCCTCTCGCAGCCAGCACGCCGGCGGCGTTCAGGTCGCCCTCTGCGATGGCTCGGCGCGGTTCGTTAGCGAGACGATCGACCTGAACGCATGGCAGGCGCTGAGTACGCAATGGAATGGGGAAGTCGTGGAGGACTATTAGTCCCGACTTTTTTCGCTCGGACTTTCCGTTGCATCTCGGGACGCAAGCAGACGAACAGTGACTATATCCGCCAAGGACGCTAACAATGCGTGCGATCAATAGGTTAATTCATTTAGGCGCCGCTCGACGCAATTGGATTGCCCTGCTTTTATTGGGCGGGGTTCTCGGTTGCAGCGGCGGCGATAACCTCGATCGCCGCGAAGTCCGCGGAGCGGTGACGTACTCGGGAAAACCGGTCCAGGAGGGAACGATTACGCTGTTTCCAATAGACGCAGGGATGGTCGCCTCTGGCAAAATCGAAAACGGGCGATACGAGATACCACGCTACCAAGGACCAATTCCCGGCGAGTACCGCGTCGAGCTGACCGGACTGCAAGCGACGGGACGTATGATTCGGTTGGAGGAACCCGGCATGGCGCCGCAGGAAATCCCCGAAGTGAAATCGATCCTTCCCGCGAAATACAACGATCGTTCTGAATTGACGCTCACCATCGATCGCGAACAGCAAGTGACCGTCTCCGACTTCTTGCTGGAAGAGTAGTCTCTTCTTCGCAGCCCTGGCGGCTCCCTTTTTGAAGTACCGAGGCGCTTCAGAAGCGAAGAATCGAACGCAGCAGGAATCGACATCGCGTCGGACAAGTTGCAGCGCCCGAAGTAAGGAGCGGCTGGTATCCGCAGCCGCCGCACGAACCCCGACGAAGATTGTCTCTTGACGAAGCGCACGGAGTTCGGGTCGATTACAGGGTGAGGATAAACGCACAGATCACAAGATCTCGCTGGCCAACGATTGCTGACGAAGCGGTGGTTTGCTGCGCGCTTGCCCGAGATTTTTGACTTTCGTCATTCATTTGAGAAGTAACCCCGGGGTTGCGTCGCTTCGCGACTCCACCCCGGGCTCGCTTAGAACGCCTCTCTGGGTCTAAGAACCTGATGCTGACGCACGTTTTTAGACGGTGACCCGCGATGTTTCCTCCGCGGCCTGACCGTATTCCAGGCTTCTTGCGAGCCATTTCAAAACGGGCGTTACGGGCTACAAAAAAAACGTCGCGGTCCGGTCCACATTGTGAAACGAATCACGAAGGTCGAACCCGATCGTCAAAGGAAGCGCAAATCAACCTTGGGTGGATCTGGTCTAGTCCCATGAGCCGCCTAAAAAACGATGCGGTCCAGTCCATTCGCCCGCATAAAAAAAACGATCCGGTCCGGTCCTACCCTGTCCATTGGCGGATGAGGGCATTTCTCGATTAATTTGCCTTAGACATTAGGATGTAGTCATTCGACATCGACACTGTCTCTACGGCTGAATCTTGGTGCCGAGCACTTCCAGAAAGGCTCGCATCAGCGCGGGATGCGCCGGCCAGGCAGGCGCCGTCACGAGGTTGCCGTCGACATGCGCGTTGTCGAAACCTTCGCTCGCAGCGACGTACTGGCCGCCGGCCAACGTCACTTCGGGTCCCACGGCTGGGTAACAGCTGCACGATTTACCTTGCAGCACGCCGGCCGCGGCCAAGAGTTGCGGCCCATGGCAATGCGCGGCGATCGGCTTCTCGGCGGTAGCGAAATGCTGGACGATTTCGATCACCTGGGCGTTCAGACGCAGGTACTCCGGCGCACGTCCGCCGGGAATGAACAGCGCGTCATACGAGGCGAAATCGATCGAATCAAACGTCGCGTTGAGCGCGAAGTTGTGGCCCGGCTTCTCGGTGTAGGTCTGATCCCCCTCAAAGTCATGGATCGCGGTCTTGATGGACTCGCCTGACTTCTTACCGGGGCAAACCGCGTCGACCTGGTGTCCGACCATCAACAACGTTTGAAAGGGAACCATGACTTCGTAATCTTCCACGAAGTCGCCGACCAACATCAAAATCTTTTTCGCAGGCATGTTTACGTTGTTCTAGCGAGTATGAGGGGAGGGGTTATCGCTTGCTGATGATCAAGTTGCTGAAATCGCCCAGCGTATCAATGTCGGCGATCTCCTCAAAATCAATCTGCACGCCGAACTCTTGTTCGACCGCGGTGGCCAATTCGATCAACTCGAACGAGTCAGGCATCAAGTCTTCCGTCAAAGAGCTTTCGGGCTGAATTAACTCGGCCCGAATTTGCCGTCGCTCGGCAATTTGGTTTCGCAGCCAAGCAAACACGTCGGACGTTGGCGAGTCTGAGTCGCTCCCCATATGGCTCTCCCGCATTTTGAATCGAAAGAAACGTTTATCGACCGCGTCCTAAATATCGCATCGCCACCCAAGTCATCACGGTACCGATCATGATGCCGCTGGCCAAAGCGACCAAAACCGTGGGGAACTCGGTATGAGTAATGTGCGCGATAACTTCCATCGAAACTGACCCTAGAGAGGTTATTGAAGACTTCATTCAGGCCAGATTCTAGCAATCCAAGCATAGAATTGCCATGCGCCGCCAGGACGCGGACAGCCACTATCTTGCATCTCTCTACGGCCTTGCCGAGGGGCAATTCCAAAATAGTGGCAAGAAGGTTGAGTTTTCACAAGGGATAAACTGGGGAGTTTAGGTCTGGCTTGCCGATAAGCAAACCGTGCGGGCATGGAAAGCTAGCATTTGACGAGCAATCGTCAGGTTGTCGGGGACGGAGCGGATGAAACAATCCTGCGGGTCACGACTTGAATGCAGCGATGAACGAATCAACTCCCCTTTACTTATTGTTCTGCGAATCGGCCGAAAGCCCCTACGGCGGCACCTGGCGTTTCGTGCTGGAAGGCGTCGGCCAACAAGAGCGACTGGTCGCATCCGGTGAAGAAACCTGGCGCGATCGCGATCGCCTGGCGCTCTTGTCGGTTGTTCGCGGACTAGAGGCGCTGCCAGAGCCCTCTCGCGTGACGCTGCTCACTCCGTCGCGCTATGTCAGTCGCGGATTTCGATATGGGCTCTCGGTCTGGCGCGAGTCAGGCTTCCGCTGGGAGCGATTTGGGCGTTTGGCTCCCGTCCGCGACGCCGACCTTTGGCAGCGAGTTTCCCAAGCGATGCAATTTCACCGGGTGGATTGCCGCCCTTGGCGATTTGAGATGATCGAAGCCGAAGAAGCGGCGGAAAACAATCAGCCAGCCAGCAGAACTCATTTTAGCCAGCATCGCAAACGGCGCACGATTCGCATTGAAGAACAAGAACTTACAGCCGCCGCGGGCTGATTTTTATTCGCGGTTTACATCATTCCCCCCACTGAACACAACATCACGAGGAGAAGCGCGTGCGGACTAATGTTACACTAGATAACATGGGGGCTTTAATCGAATGCCGATCCGAGGATCCGTTCCGCATTCTCGGCCCGCACAAAGTTGATCACCGGGGTGAGCCTGCGATCGCCGTTCGAGCATATTTGCCCGAGTCGGAGCAAGCATGGGTTTTCCATCCAGGTCATAATAACTCTTTACCGATGCGGCGGATTCACCCGAGCGGTTTGTTCGAAGCGATTTGCCCAGAGGATGACGTCATGAAATCGGGACAGTATCAATTGCGCACCAGTGACCAGAGCGGCCAGATGAACTCAGTCCATGATCCCTACGCGTTTCCATCTTATTTCAGTGACTACGACCTTTACCTGCTGGGGGAAGGCGCGCACTGGAAATCGTACGACAAGCTGGGCGCGCAGATCCGCACCGTCAACGGCGTCACCGGCGTCAACTTCGCCGTCTGGGCGCCAAACGCCAAAAGCGTCGCCGTCGTCGGCCAGTTCAACAAATGGGATGGCCGCGTCAATCCGATGCGCAAGCTGGCCTCGAGCGGCATCTGGGAGATCTTCATCCCCGATCTGCAGCCGGGTGCGCAATACAAGTACCGCGTGAATCAACATGATCGGACCGTCGACAAATGCGATCCCTACGCATTCGCCGCCGAAGTTCCTCCACGGACTGCAAACATCGTCACCGACCTGTCGACCTATACGTGGAATGACGGCGACTACATGGAGAAGCGTCGCGAGCAGAACCAACTGGAACGTCCCGTTTCGGTCTACGAAGTCCATCTGGGTAGTTGGAAGTGGAACGCCGATTCTAAGAACGGCTGGTTCAACTATCGCGATCTGGCTCACCAATTGGTCGAGTATTGCCTACAGCAGAACTACACCCACATCGAACTGATGCCGATCTCTGAGCATCCGTTCACCGGCAGTTGGGGCTATCAAGCGGTCGGCTACTTCGCCGCGACCAGCCGTTACGGCACGCCGGAAGACTTCATGTACTTTGTCGACTATTGCCATCAGCATGGGCTGGGCGTGCTGATCGACTGGGTGCCGGCTCACTTCCCCAAAGACGATCACGGCCTGCGTCAGTTTGACGGCACTTCGCTGTACGAGCACGAAGATCCCCGCAAGGGCGAGCATCCCGACTGGGGAACGCTGATCTTTAACTATGGCCGCAACGAGGTCCGCAACTTCCTGACCTCGAACGCGCTGTTCTGGTTTGACAAGTTCCACATCGACGGACTGCGCGTCGACGCCGTCGCTTCGATGCTGTATCTCGACTACAGCCGCAAGCATGACGAATGGGTGCCGAACGAACATGGCGGACGCGAGAACATCGAAGCGATCTCGTTCCTCCGCGAGTTCAACGAGCAGTCGCATCTGCAATACCCAGGCGTGTTGACCATCGCCGAAGAGTCGACCTCTTTCGGCGGCGTTTCGCACCCGACCTCGGTCGGCGGTCTCGGCTTCAGCCTGAAGTGGAACATGGGCTGGATGAACGATACGCTCCGCTACATGCGGAAAGATCCGATCCACCGCAAGTTCCATCACGGCGAACTGACGTTTAGCTTGATCTATGCGTTCAGCGAAAACTTCTCGCTGCCGCTGTCGCATGACGAAGTCGTGCACGGCAAAGGCTCGCTGCTGGACCAGATGCCAGGCGACTTGTGGCAACGCTTCGCCAACCTGCGATTGCTCTATTCGTACATGTGGAGCCATCCCGGCAAGAAGCTGCTGTTCATGGGCGCCGACTTCGGTCAATGGAACGAATGGAACGCCGACGGTCAGCTGCAGTGGGATCTCCTCGAGTGGGAATCGCACAAAGGGATGCAGCAAATGGTCTCGGACCTGAACGCAATGTATCAGCACGAAGCGTCCCTCTACGAAGTCGACTTCAAGGGAGAAGGCTTTGAGTGGATCGACTGCGACAACTGGGAAGCCAGCGTCGCCGCCTTCATGCGAAAAGCGAAAGACCCCAACGATTTCACAATCGCGGTCTGCAACTTTACGCCGGTCGTTTATCACGACTACCGCATCGGCGTGCCGAAGGCAGGCTCGTATCGCGAGATCTTCAACTCCGACAACTCGCGCTACGCCGGCAGCAACGTGATCAACGTCGACGAACTCGATTCGGCTCCGATCGGCTGGAACGGCCGCGAGAACTCGATCTCGCTCAACGTCCCGCCGCTAGGCTGCGTGATCTTGAAGCCTTGCTAGGCGACGCGTGCGACCATGAGAAATGCGAAAGAGAGCCAGTCCTTGCGACTGGCTCTTTTTTTGTGCGCGCCGTTGTCATTTCTTCGTAGCCCGAAGCGCGCTTTTTTGAAGTTGCGCCATTTCCCGGTTGGCCGCGATAGCTCGGCTATCGGGGCGGCGCAGCCGTAAGAGGCATTGGCGCCAGGCTAGTAGTTAGCGGAGCTTTCACAACATCAAACAGGAAAACGCCTGCCGCTGATCGCCCGACCTCGGACCAATGCTTCTTGCCGACTTCGTCGGCCCCGATAGCGGAGCTATCCGGGCCAACCGGATGTGGTTTGGCAAAATAGCGCAACTTCAAAACTTGCGCTTCGGGCTACGAAGAGGAATATTCACAGGCGACTTCCAATAGCGCCACCTTCAACTACGGCGCAACAAAAAAAGAGCCTGCGATCACTCGCAGGCTCTTGCTTCTCACTCATGTGGCGAATCGGCGATCTATTCGTCAGCGATCGATTGCCATTCAACGTTGAACCGCTCAAACAAGTCTTCCTGGACTTGATTCCAGCGAACTTGCGAACGCATGCCTTCGAGGTACGCGACGCTAAACGGGAAGTCGCCGTTCATCTCCGCTTTCAGTTGATCACGAAGTTCGGCTTCGGTCTTTCGTTCGCCGGTGACCCGAGCGACATACCAGACCGTTTCGTCGGCGTTGGGCGCCACCACCGTGGCGCCAACCGGTGTGGCGAAGATTTTGTCGAGCGTCTTGAGACCGGTCTTCTCGACGCCAGGGATCTGAGCCGGGTTGTATTGGCCCGGCTGGCGAATCTCTTGGTAGTAGGTGATGTTGTCCGCGACAAGCACCGCGTCTTTGACCGGCACGACTTCGTTGAGCGGCGCGTCTCCCTGGGCCGAGGCGGCGATCTTTTCCGCTTCGGCTTCGGCCAACTTGGCCGCTTGTTGCAACTTCCAGGCTTCGACCACTTGGTCGCGAACCTGATCGAAGGTCGGCAAAAAGCCTTTTGATTCGTCGGTCTTCCAAAAGACGAACTGCTGATCGGCCGGCATTGAGAACATGCTGGACGACGACGCGCCAGGGAACTCTTGCGGACGATACAACGGCGATTTGTTGCCGAAGATGAAATCAACGAACCGTCGATCGTTACGCTGCAGACCGCCCTGTTGCGGGTTGTAGCTGAACTCGGCGTGCGTGATCTCACCGTACGGCGATTCCATCGCCGCGATGTAGTCCATCATCGGCATCTCGCCATACTCGACGCCGTGCTCTTGGGCGAGCTTCTTCAGATCGAGATCGTCAAACGGGTTCCCGTTTTGCTCGTCGGCGTAGAAGTAGTCGTCGTACTCACGCTGCAGAACGTCCGAGACTTTTTGCAGCGCGTCTTTCACGGCGGCTTGAGCCAACGGGCGAGCCAGCGAAGCTTTGATCTGATCTTTCACTTCTTCCAGCGGACGATACTCGACCGGCGCTTCTTCCATGGGCGACTCGTCCGTCGGCTTCGTCTCATCCATCGGAGCCGACATCTCTTCCATCGGCTTCGTTTCGGCCGGCGTCTCTTTCATCGGTTCCGCCGCCGGAGCAGCGTCGTCTGCCGGCTTTTCAGTCGCCGGCTTCTCTTCGGACGGTTTGTCTTCCGCCGGTTTCTCACCTTCTTCTTGGAAGGCGACCAGCATCACTTCCGAACCGCGTCCTAGCAGGCTCGATTCTTCCGCAGCCGGTTTTTCATCGGCGGGTTTCTCTTCTGCCGGAGCTTCCGGCGCCGGTTTCTCCTCCGCCGATTTTTCGGTCGCAGGGGGAGTTTCGGTCATCGTTTTTTCTTCCGCGGGAGCTTCCTTCGCCGGTTCTTCCATCTTGGCGGGTTCCGCGGCCGGCTTGTCTTCCGCCGGTTTCTCGGCAGCAGGCTCGGTTTTCATCGGCTCCGTCGACATCGGCTCCGTCGTCATCGGCTCGGTCGTCATCGGCTCGGTAGCGGCCGGCTGCTCTTCCATCGCCGGTTCAGTCGCTGGCACGCCCAGCGGCGTTTCGGCGGCGGGGTCCGCGACCGGTTTGCGGTAGCTGCTGTCTTTGTTTTTCTCGTAGTCGGCGGCGACTTGCTCGTCGGTGATCTTGGCCAGTTCGGCTTCCAGGAATTTTTCGTAATCGGCTTTCACGAAACCAACCGCCGCTTTGTCGAGTTGCAAGAATCCGGGCTCGCCGGTCAGCGGATTGCGGATCTGGTCGCGATATTGATTGAACAGTTTTTTCAGTTCGGCTTCGGTCGGTTTTTTCGTTACCTTCGCCAGGTAATCGGCCGTATTTACCGGGTACAGTTGCACGTCAAGCGTACGATTCAAGTTGCGATAGTTGATCCATGCCGACGCAGGCGTCGCCGTGCTAATCCCTTCCAGCAACAGTCGCTTGGTCTTTTGAACCAACAGCGTCCGCCGGAACATCTCAAACATCTGGTCGTAGGTAACGCGACCATCAGCGCCCTGGGCCTGATTGAGCAGTTCGGCGTATTGAACGTCCGAAATCACTCCGCCGGTCACCGAAGTCATGAATTCGCGAACCATGTCGTCGCTGATCGCGACCCCCAATCGCTCGCCTTCAAGCGAAAAGAGATGGTCCGAAATCACAACTTGCGTCGAAATTTCTTCTCGCATCGCGCCGCCGGGCGAATTGGGTCCCGATGGGGGTTGATAACGCAAGCCAGCGATCGGCGGAGCCGGCGGATTCGGAAATCCTCCCGCTTCTTGCGTTCGCGCCATCGCCATGCCGGTCACCAACGAAACCAGTGTGGCGTCCTGGCTCAATCGGTCAATTTCAGGTTTGGTTAGCGGTTGGCCATCGATTTTGACGACGACCTTATCAGCCGCTTCATAAGCGGCCCGTTGTGGGAAGAATTGTGAAACCACACCCCCGACGGTGAAGACGATCATCAGCAAGACGCCGAAGACAGCCAGCAGGGCTTTTTGGTTTTTACGGAAGAAATGAAACGGGTTGCGCATGGGTTCCAATCCTTAACACTGACGCATTTGGCGCCAGCGTCACCACTTGACATCGCGATACAAGACGCATTATTGGTTTGCAGCAGCATCTGCTCGCGGACGAATTCGACCGATTGTAGGGGGACGCGCCCTAAATTCAATCCCAGTCTCGCCTAGCGATGCACAAGTTGAACCGAATCCACCGGTCGCGCCAAAGGGAGAAGTCAAATCTTCTCGCCGGGCTCGACGCTGTTTTTTCGTAATTCGCCCCCCAAGTGCCGGGAATTTTGGATACCCGGATTTTAACGAATAACCAACTCCCGAATACGTAACTTAGGAAGACCACGCAATCTGTCAGATATGTAATGACGACAGACGCCTTGCGCCGCGTAAAGCCTTCCCCCACATTGAGAATGACACCCATGGCGAAAGCTGAAAAGCCCGCGAAGAACGCACTAGTAATCGTCGAATCACCGGCGAAAGCGCGGACGATCTCCAAATATCTGGGCGCCGGCTATACCGTCGAAGCGAGCATCGGTCACGTTCGCGACTTGCCGCATGGCGCCAAAGAACTGCCGGAGCAATATAAAAATGAAGAATGGAGCTATCTTGGCGTTAACGTCAACGAGAACTTCGATCCGGTCTACATCGTGCCGGCCGGCAAAAAAGCACAAGTCACCAAGCTGAAAAAGCTGCTGAAGGAAGCCGACGAGCTTTATCTCGCGACCGACGAAGACCGCGAGGGAGAAGCGATCAGCTGGCATTTACAAGAACTTTTGCAGCCTAAAGTTCCCGTTCATCGGCTGGTTTTTCACGAAATCACCAAAGAAGCGATCATGACGGCCCTCGCCAGCCCGCGTCAGATCGACGACGGCTTGGTTCGTGCGCAAGAAACGCGCCGGATTCTCGACCGTTTATATGGGTACGAAGTTTCGCCGCTCCTCTGGTACAAGGTCCGCCCACGTCTTTCGGCCGGTCGCGTGCAAAGCGTTGCGGTTCGCTTGATTGTCGAGCGTGAGCGCGAGCGGATGGCGTTCCACTCGGCCACCTATTGGGATCTGGTTGGTACGTTCATCGCTGACGGCAAAAAATTTAACGCCGTCCTGACCGAAGCGGACGGTCAAAAAATTCCGTCCGGCAAAGACTTCGACACGACCAACGGGAAGTTAAAAAACCCCGGCGTCATGCTGCTGCTTGACGAAGCCGGCGCCAACGGCCTGCTCGAGCGTCTGCAAAGTGCGCAGTTTTCGGTCGAAACGCTTGAAAACAAGCCGTACACCAACAAGCCGGCGGCCCCGTTCACCACGAGTACGCTGCAACAGGAAGCGAACCGCAAGCTGGGCTTCACCGCGCGGCATACGATGCGAATCGCGCAAAGCCTGTACGAAAACGGTCACATCACTTACATGCGTACCGACTCGACCAATCTGGCCGAGGTCGCGATCGATGCGGCCCGCGATCTGGTGAAAAGCGAATACGGCGCCGACTATCTGCCCGAGAAGCCGCGCGTCTATGCGTCGAAGGTGAAAAACGCCCAAGAAGCTCACGAAGCGATTCGTCCGGCCGGTCACCCGTTCCAAAAGCCCGAAGCGCTGAAGGGGACGCTTAATAACGACGAGTTCCGCTTGTTCGAGCTGATCTGGAAACGGACGATCGCCAGCCAAATGGCGGATGCCCGCGGTTTTCGCATCGCGATCACGCTGGCCGGCGGCGGCGCCAAGTTTTATGTGAGCGGCAAAACGATCGAATTCCCCGGATTTTTGCGAGCCTATGTCGAAGGCTCGGACGATCCCGACGCCGAACTCGCCGATCGTGAGACCTTGCTCCCTTCGATGAAGCAAGGCCAGCCGGTCGACAAAGACCTCTTTGAACCGAAGAGCCACACGACGCAGCCGCCGTCGCGATTCAGCGAAGCGTCGCTGACTCGCTCGCTCGAAGAAATGGGGATCGGTCGCCCGAGTACGTACGCTTCGATTATCGATACGATTCTCGATCGCGAATATGTCTTCAAAAAAGGGACGGCGCTCGCGCCGACCTGGCTGGGATTCGCCGTCGCGAAGCTGCTGGAAGAGCATCTTCCGAATTTGGTCGACTATCAATTTACCGCGAAGATGGAAGACGATCTCGACGCGATCAGCCGCGGCGAAGCCGAACAAAACGCCTACTTGAAAGAGTTCTACTTCGGCCATAACGAACATGGCTTAAAGGAGACGGTTCAGGCGAAAATCAAAGATGTTGACGCTCGCGTCGTGAACTCCATTTCGTTGGGCAAGCCGGAGAGCGGCGAGTTCCAAGACGATGTGGTCGTGCGCGTCGGTCGCTATGGGCCGTTCGTCGAACAAGGGGAACGTCGCGGCAGCATTCCGTCGGACCTGGCGCCGGACGAAGTGACGCTGACGAAGGCTCTGGAGCTGCTCGAAAAAGCGGCGCTCGGCGACGAACCGCTTGGTTCCGATCCCGAGACCGGGCGCCCTGTCTTTATCAAGACCGGCCGCTTTGGCGACTACGTCCAACTTGGCTTGCTGGAAGCGGACGAGGATTCGAAAGAAAAGCCGAAAAACGCTTCGTTAATGAAGGGGATGCAGGCCGGCGACGTCACGCTGGAAATCGCTTTGAAGCTCCTTTCGTTGCCGCGTGAAGTCGGCGTTCATCCCGAATCGAAAGAGCCGATCATCGCTCAGAACGGCCGTTTTGGCCCGTATATCAAGTGCGGCGCCGATACGCGTTCGCTCGGCGACGTCTCGCCGCTTGATGTGACGATGGAACAATCGATCACGCTGCTGTCGCAACCTAAGACCGGCGGACGCGGCCGTGCGGCGCCCAAAGAGCCGATCAAGACGTTCGACGCCTCGCCGGTCACCGAAGAGCCGATCAAGCTGTTAGAAGGTCGCTACGGGCCCTACCTGACCGATGGCCAGTCGAACGCGTCGCTCCCCAAGGGAGTCACAGTCGAAGAGGTGACCTTCGATCAGGCAGTGATCCTACTGGCCGAACGCGCTGCGAAATCGCCTCCCAAGAAGAAAAAGAAAGCGGCCAAAAAGAAGGCGACCGCCAAGACAGCGACCGCCAAAAAGGCCACGGCGAAAAAAGCAGCCAAGAAAAAGACGACCACGAAAAAAGCAACCAAAAAGAAATCGACTTCCGCCGGCGCTGAAGAAGCGAAACCGAAGAAAGAAAAGCCGATCAAGGATAAGTGGTAGAAGACAACTTGCTGACGCCGGCCGACTCGTGCAGCTGTTTCATTTCGGCATCCGTCAACGCGCGGTTGAAGACGGCCAGCCCGCCCATGCGTCCCTTGAGCGTTTCGCTCAGGATGCTGCCGACGGCGTAGCGAGCGCCGACGGTAAAGTCGGCCGGGCCGCTCGGCTTTGATTCCGCGTGTTTTTCGGCCTCGTAAGTGAATATTCCGCGGCCATGATAATAGGGATTCATGCCGCGTGAGCCGCCGTCGGGGCCTTCGCTGGTGAAGTAGCGGTCTTCGCGCCGGTCTTTTTTCGGATCGAGTTCACGCGCTTCCATCACGCCGTTGTAGTAAGCGCGGATGTATTGGCCGTCGTAGGTAAAGCCGAGCGTTACCCACTCTGCGGTTGGAACTTGCGAGACCGATGCGGCGTAGTCGGCGCACCAAGGAAAAGGAGATCCATCGGCGCGGCGCGTCACGCCCCCTTCGGCTGAAATATGGGGAACCAACTGACGACTTCCGCCATACGCCGGCATGTTCAACAAAATCGCGTACTGCCGGACCCCTTTGTCGTCCCCCTTCCCTTCTCCTTCATTCCAAATCCCGGCGATGGTGACTCCCTTCTTCATCTCGTCGAGTCGCACGACGGCGAACATCGAAACTTGGGCATAATTGCCATGGATGTCGAGCGCGCCTAGCTCCGCATGCGGAATGCGAAAATATTGCCTCCCTTGAAAATGCGCCGAGTAGCCTGAGTAAGGACCACCAGCGGCCCGCGCGACTTCGCCCCCTTCTTCCGCCAGCGGATGCTTCGCGTCGCCGCCGGTCGAAACTCGCGGCTGGCCCGGCTCTTCACCAAACGTCCAAAACGCGATCAGACCCGGCGTCTTTTCGACCACGCTGGCGTCGCCGGTAGGTTCGGCGGCGGATGCGGCGGAAAATTGGAGCAGCCATAGCAAGGACAAAACGGGAAACGTGCGTCGAGAGAATTGCATGATCAGAGGCTCGCCAAGGAACGTCAGAACTGAGGGGCTTCGCCGACTATAGTTTCCCTGCGCCGACCGAACAAGCAATCACCGTTGGCTCCACCGCCGTATGCCGTATTTTCTCGGCGTTTTGGGCGATCACGGCGCCATATGCAATTAGAAAATAACGCCGTGGATCTTTTCCGTTTTTTGCGGAAGATCCGTCTCGTCAAGCATCTCCTTTAAATTCTGTTCGATCGTGACGCTGATCGACGTCAACGGCGTATCGCTGGGGCGATTCTCAAACGGGTCTTCCGTTCGCTCGCCGATTTGATCGAGACTTAAAAAGATAAAGTTGATCAGCAATGCGAGCGGTATATTGAAGATGCCGAGCACTTCGACAAATGCGAACGGAACCAAGGTTCCGTGCAAAAAGACAAACACGCGGGAAAAGAAACTATAGGCCCTGGGGAACGGCGTATTCTTGATTCTCTCGCTCTTCCCCTGATGATTGTTGAACTCGGTCAGCGTCTGAGAAAGCTGGACGAACCGGTAATCGGAAAGCCAACCCCTGCGGTGCGCCTCCAAAAGTTCGCGTCCTTGAATCATCAGCAGATAGTTCGGCGGGTTTTCTTTGCTCAACACCTCTTCCGCTTCGGCAGCAGACAGAAAAGGACGAATATCGTCATAGGTGTTGGACGTTTCGATCCACTGTTCGTCGATGTTGTTATACTCATGTCGCCCCCGCAAGAAGACCCGCAACGCATGTACGAAGGCAATATGCCGATAGATCAGGCGATGCCGCCAGGCGTCGAGTTCTCCACTCGGATCTCCTTCTACGGCGAAACTTAGGGTGAGTATCTCACGCCCCCAGGCGCGACTATAGTTGACCAGCAGCCCCCAGATCTTGCGGGCCTCCCACCATCGATCGTAGGCGCTATTGTTCTTGAAACCTAGGAAGATCGCCAAAGCCGTACTCAGCAGCGCGACCGCATTGAAAGGGACGCTGAGGTCGTCGATTTCAAGTTCGTGATGTAAAAAATAGACCAACACCGAGAGCACAGCGTAGTAGAGGATGCTCTTCCATGTGTAGAAGAGCACCTGACCAAATTTGAGATTTCGATTGACAATCATGATTGAAAATAGCCGGTCGCAAGGCAATCTCAGACGCACAAAGCAAACGAGATGTTCGCACAATACGGCGATTTTTGAAAGCATCGCCAATCGAAATGCATTGATTTTCTTTCCCGCGACTGCTGGCCTGCGACCAGCGAGTTCGGGCTTTCGCGTCGCTTGTGCTGCGAATGGTCCTTTGCAGCGTATCCGCCATGCCTGAAACGCCTTAGACGTTCGCTGAAGGGATATACTTGTCGAGAACCTAGGCCCTAGGGCTGCACTGCTCCCAGAGTTTTCCGACCTCGCATGCGGATCGGTCACAGAGTGGTTTTAGAACCGTGAGAAGGCCGGTTCAATCCGAGAGCAAGCATCGACCGGCCGACTCCGCAAAGCCAACGGCACGTCGAACGACTCGCAAGCAGCGCGACTTCCAGTGTCGACTTCTAATCGGTCTAAAACGGGCGCAAACGGCAAGTCGTCCCACGACGGCGAGCACGTCTCACCAGAGCTCTCTTGCCTAGGCCTTCACCAACCTCTTTTCGCTGGCGATTCGCTGCTTCGAGTCGGCTTGAGTCGTCGTCTGCAGCACGTTGGATCGATGCCGCCAGCCGCATCTGCGCGAGATGCGGCGCAATGGACATTGAAGAATTGCCGGTCATCATCCGGAACGGCCAAGCAATCTTCGCTTTACTTGAGATCGAAATCGGCCGTATTCTCCCCTTCGGTGACGGTCGTCTCTAATTTGGAATCCTTGTTGAACTTCGCCGGAATGGACTCTTTCATCATGGGTTCGCCAGTGCTTTCGTCTCGCCCTGATTCGACAAGGTGCGAAACCTTCACCGTTTTTTTACCGACGGTCACCATAAGCGAGTACTGACCATCATGAATCTCTACTGACGCCGGCGGCACTCCGCGAGCCGCGTCCTCCGTAGAGCTGAACATGATTCGACCTTCCGCCAGCGGTTTTCCGTCAAGCGTCACCGTCCCCGAAACCTGATGCCGCGGATCGACGGTGCGTTCCTCCGCACTACACCCCAGTGACAATGAAACCAGAAAGCAAACGACCAGACAAACGTATCGCATGGTGAATTCCTGTCAGAATAAATGAGCGTTGGAGCGCAAAGAGATACGTCGGCGACACCCTCCACGACAAATGCCGCTCGAGCATGCTTCCATCAAGAGGACGCCGCCACACAGCGCGTCCTCTTCGCGAACAAGAGAATCCTAAGGCCGTGCTACGGCAAGCTGACAACCAAGCCGTCATTGCGGACGCCCAGCTTTCCGAAGGTCAGCAAATCAATCGTCGACGGCAGGAAGTGGACCGAGCCGTCAACAAACAACGCGCTGACGCCGCCTGGGTGATTGGAGCGGAGCGGAGCATTGTTGCCATAATTGGCGCAAACGCCGTCCGTTGCACAATCGCTAGTGTAGGGCTCGATCTGATTGATCGGGTAGCGAAGCGACGTGGTATTGAAGCAGCGCGAGTCCGTAGAGTTCGGCAGCGCGGTCTTGTTGTTATTCGTACCGGTCGTTCCCATATTGAAGCCGTACTGCGTGCTGCGATAGTCGACCTTGGAGCCGGAGTTGTTTTTGAGCCATGCGCCAACTTCGCTGACCGCCATGGTGTTGCTGCTTCCATCGGTCACATGGGCGAAATTTGTGCGACTGTGGTAATACAGCACGCCGTTCATCGCAGCGTTCCCGACGGTGGTCTCATTCTCCGTCGCACCGGTCACGCCCGCAAAGTCATTCACCACGCCGGCGATCGAGATGTAATCCGCGATCATCGTATGTCGGTCGTCCGTGCTGACTTCGAGTGACAACGAAGCGGAAGGACATTCGTAAATCTTGAATACCGGACTTCCAGCATCGGTTCCCATCGCATCGCTAACCGACCCTTCGCTCCAACTTTGGCTGAAATCGATCTTGTCGTAGA
>NZ_CH672376.1:4068584-4117214 GCF_000153105.1 Blastopirellula marina DSM 3645 | reverse complement strand
TGAATTATCAGAAGTCGCAGGAGTATAGAACTCGTGGCGGTGTTTCGCCGCAGCGACCTAGTTTCGCTTATGGTACTGCACCGCCGTGAGCGACGCTCTCGGTTTTGAATCCATCGTCAATTCGTAGAACTCAACTTCTTCACTGACTTCGACAATCAACGGGGTTGTATTTTGCGACTGGTAAATCGCGGGGATGCTGGGTTTGCCTTTGCTTCGGCGGGTAGGTTCGGCAATCGCGACTGCGGCGGCGGGCCCTTCGCCGTCGACGACTTCTCCTTGGATGTTGGCTTCCGAGGAAGTATCGCCGATTGGTAACAGCGGCTCACCGACGATCACGCAATAGCGCCCAGGCTGGCAACCACGATAGTCCCTCAAAGCGCCAGGGACGACGGTATGCAAGTTGAACTTCCCTTCTCCATCGGTGCAACCGCCGGCGCCTTGACCGACCGTTCCGTCAATCGGCCAAAAGTAACGCCCCCTTGCATAGCTGCGAGCTGTGTTAAGAATCGTTCTGCTTAGTGGAAGTCGGTTGAGACGTCGGTGATCGGCTGCGGTCCAGTCATTTCGATGACTTGCAACTTCCCCTTCGCGGCGTCGAGCGCTGCACGCACGTCGATGCTGCGGATCGATTGGTCCTCGTAGGTGCGGAACATCCAGCGGATGTCCTTCAGATCCGAAACGGTCGTCCATAGCGTATAGTCTTCAGTCACTTTTTGCCCGTCATGATCGCGGACCGAACCGACCGGGATATCGAACACGTTCATCAGGTGAAAAACCTGCTTGACCGTTTCAGTGGTAGTCTTTAGCTGGTTGGCCGCTTGCGAATAGGCGACCGCGCGAACGAATCGTGACGGCGGAGTCGAATCGCCGGGAAGACCTCGCATGCCGGAGCCTTGGCCGAAGCCGGCAAGATCGATCTCGTCCAACTTGACGGTCGGCACATTCGACACGGTCAAGTTGATGTAGTTGCGTAGGTTGGTCAGGTGCCAGTCAAAGGTGGGCGAGTTGGTGATCACGCCCAGCGGATTGTCATAAATGCGAAGCCCGCCGTCGATCGGCTCGATGACAACGCTGGCGCCGGTGCTGTCATGCACGACAAAATGCCCCGCAAAGCTGTCTCCACCCAGTTGTTCAATCGGCCGCGGGACAAGCACGACGTGGTTGTAGAGTTGCTTGACTTCTGCGACCGACGCACAGTTGGCCAACAGCCACATGCCGTAATCCTCCGGCGCCAAGGCGCGAGCCTGATTATCGGGGCCCGGTTGGGCGTAACCGGCGTAGCCGGGGAAGTAGAACGAGCCGACATAAAGTCCCTTCTCATTGACTCCGTCGACGATCACTTGCATCCCCAGCACGTTGGCGCCGACAAAGCCGTACTTCGCCGTGTACGAAAGGCCCTGCGTCGGATCGACAAGCGTGTTGGACAAATGGTGACCGGCCGGAACGACGAGCGCTTGGGATTGGAGATTAAACCCAAACTCCATCGTTCGTCCTACCACGGCGCCTCCATCGGCCGAGATCAGTCTCAATCCGGTGCAAGCTAGCGTTGGCTGTGCGATAAGCGCCGTCAAGAGCGCCGCAACCAAACCGACGCGCGTCATTGAACCATGGGAAGTCTTCATGTCTGCCTGTACCTGACGCCTGTGCGCCGTGTTAGAAGGAAACGTGCAGCAAGCCGCGCTGCGAACTGGTCGTCTGCCCAATGTGGGAAAACGACGACCGACAATAATTGCCCAAAAGCTTAGGTCACGAACCGACTAACGCGAGAGAAGGAGGCGACGCCGTGAGATAACGCAATGCATCTTGCACGCGCTGGGCGAGATCTGCCGGTCATGCCGATAATGACGATACGACGCAAATGGTGCAGACCGGATCCCATAGCGGCAGTCTTGGCGGCGCTCGGTCCACGAAAAAAGCCGCTGGTGAAATCACCAGCGGCCTTTGGATGCGACAACGTCGTCCGAGCCAATTGCGGACTACATGTTGATCTCGAATCCCTTGCGATTTTCTCGCGCGAGGAACGTGTTGGCCTGGTCGTCGCCGACGATTTCTCGTTTGGCCGGGTCCCAGTTCAGTTCGCGTCCCAGACGCATCGCGATGTTCGAGAGATGGCAAATCTCGAGCATGCGATTGTGCGACCAGACGTCCGAGATCGGCTGCTTACGCGACTCCATCGCTTCGATCATGTTGGCGGTGTGATTCGAGCTCACTTTACCGCCGTACACTTCTTCGATCGCATCTTCCGGCAACGGATTATCTTTCAGCGCTTCGACCGGCGCTCCGGTGATTTTGCCGCGGTTGACGAAGAAGCGGCCATCGGTTCCTTCAAAGAGAATTCCATTGTCCCCTTCGCTGGTGATGATCAATTCGACGTTGTTCGGCATGTCGACCTGAATGCGGAACTTGGTCGCGACGTTGTAGCGATCGTGGACCAACGGATAGCCATCTTTGTACTCGACCGGCAAGCTGTACGAGACCGGCGAGACTTTGCTGGGCCCGTTGTTTTCTTCGCCCAACGCCCAACAAGCGATGTCGACGTGATGAGCGCCCCAGTCGGTCAGTTTCCCGCCGGCATATTCGTGCCATTCACGGAACGAATAATGGCAGTTGCTATACAACGGCACGCCGCCGCCGTAACCCTTGCGCATCTCGGGCAAGGCGCGATAGTCGACCTTGGGGGCCGGGCCCAGCCAAAAATCCCAATCCAACTCGGCCGGAACCGATGCGACCGGAATCTCGGGTGAGCCAGAAGTTCCGTTGATGCCGCAAGTGATCTTCTTGACCTTCCCAATGCGACCAGCGCGAATCAGCGCGATCGCTTGCAAGAATCTCTGACTGCTTTCGGTGCGCTGCATCGTGCCAACTTGGAAGACGCGCCCGGTCTTTTTGACCATCTTCTCGATCAGTTTGCCTTCGTCGATCGTCAGGGTCAGCGGCTTTTCGCAGTAGACGTCTTTGCCGGCGAGCATCGCTTCGACCGCGATCTTTGTGTGCCAGTGATCCGGGGTCGCGATCATGACGGCGTCAATGTCATCGCGATCGAGAATCTTGCGATAGTCCTTGTATGCGTCCGGCGCTTTCCCTTGTCGCTCTTTCACGCGCTCGACGTTCGTTCCCAACACGTTGGCATCAACGTCGGCCAGCGCCACAAAATCAGCCAGACCTAACGACTTGCTGGTGATTCCCCAACCTTGGTTGCGCAGCCCAATGGTCGCAAACACAGGACGTTCGTTGGGGGACTCGGCGCCGAACACTTGCGCGCCAGGCGACAGCAAAACGCCGGCGGCGCCAGCGGCGGCCATACCTTCGAGAAACTGTCGACGTGATGTTTGACCGGATCTAGACATGGAGTGAGGTTCCTTTGGCATGAAACGAAGGGACGTGATCGACGATGGAAGCGGTCACGAGAAAGCAGTGAGCCCGGGGCTACCAGATCACGGTATCTATCGTAATCGATTTCAGAAGTTTTACCGAATTCGCTCGCAACTTGCACGCGTCTGGACGGATAAAAGCCGGCAAGCGGAGGCGAGACCTCTGTCTTTGTGGCGAGAATTCGATCGGTCAGAGTCTCAGACTCGCATCTAGGTGAAAAACTCGCCCTTCTTGCGTTTCTTTTCCCTGCAGGTCAGCAATTTCTCCTGGAAGCGGGAATTGCCCGGGACGACCTCTCGAGACGAAGTTTCGAGCTTGAGGTAGGATTCGGCATTCTCTGAATTTTCGAGAAACTGCTGCGGGCCGGCTCTGTCAAACGATATCATGAAGGAGCGTCCTCGATCGCCGTTGGAAGTCGGTTTCTCCTTTGACGGAAGGAAACTTTCCCATGCGTTTGAATGCCGAAACGGAAGACCTGCCGGGTCTGCGTGGTCGACGATATTTCGTTCACCGCGACTCTCAGCCGCTCAGTTACGCCGCTGCGATCGAAGCTTGGCGCAGCGACGCCGAGTTTTCGGACTGGCTCAGCGACGAACTCGCGGAAGCCCCCTTCGCGGCGTTTCGTTGGGAAACTCCTCCGATCGATCATGCGACGACCGATCGCCCTTGGGAATTCGTCCTGCTCAACAGTCCCAATCTGGCGCGCCCCTCCGAACCGCATCTTTTTGCCGAGCATTTCGAAAAAGCCGCCGACCCCATCACCACTTTCGCCAATCTAGGGCGCAACGCGCTGCTAGTCGCACCTACGCCGCAGGCCCACGAATCGGCGTACGGGCACTTGGCCGCCTTCGTTCGGAAAGCGCCGCAGCAGCAACGCTTGGCCCTCTGGCAAGAAGTAGGCGAAGCGATGACCCGCCGTCTAGGAGATCGCCCTGTCTGGCTCAGCACCGCCGGCGCCGGCGTCTCTTGGCTGCATGTGCGGCTTGATGATCAGCCGAAGTACTACGGCTATCAGCCGTACCGCAAATGGGCGGCGGTTTGAGTTGCTGGGATTACTTCGCGCGTCTCAGTCACGAAGTACGGACTTCGCCAGCGTCGTCAGCGAGAACAAGACAAGGCCACGATCTACGCCTACACTAAAAGGGAATCTGGCTAGACCATGAATGTTCCCTTAACCATTTCCATTCCCAAGGTGGCGCGATGAACAAGTTTGTCGGTAACGAGCAACAGTTCCAAAAAATCAAAACGCAGCCAGGATTTATCGCAGCGCTCGATCAAAGCGGCGGCAGTACGCCGACCGCACTGCATGGCTACGGCGTGGAAAAGGACGCGTGGTCGAGCGACGAAGAAATGTTTGCGCTGGTCCACCAGATGCGATCGCGAGTCATCACCAGCCCCAGCTTTACCGGCGAGCGAATTTTGGGCGCTATTCTGTTTGAAAACACGATGGATCGCGAAATTGAAGGACAGCCGACCGCCGACTATCTTTGGAGCGTGAAAAACGTCGTCCCGTTTTTGAAGGTCGACAAAGGACTCGCCGAAGAACAGAGCGGCGTGCGCATGATGAAGCCGATGCCCCAGCTTGATTCATTGCTGCAACGCGCCGTCGCCAAAAACATCTTTGGCGCCAAGATGCGATCGGTCATTGCTCACGCCGACGCCGCCGGAATCCAAGCGATCGTCGACCAACAATTTGAAATCGCCAGCCAGATCATCGCCGCCGGGCTGGTCCCGATCGTCGAACCGGAAGTCGACATCCATTGCCCCGACAAAGCCGAGGCCGAAGCGCTGCTTAAAAAGGGTCTCGCCGCCCAGCTTGACCAGTTGCCGGAGGGGCAATTTGTGATGTTGAAACTGACGCTTCCCAATCAAGATGATTTTTACGCCGACTTCGTCCAGCATCCGCGCGTGCTGAAAGTCGTCGCGCTTTCGGGCGGCTACGCCCGCGACGAAGCCAACGCCATCTTGCAGCGCAACCACGGCGTCATCGCCAGTTTCTCTCGCGCGCTGCTCGAAGGCCTCTCGGCCCAGCAAACCGACGCCGAGTTCGACGCGATGTTGGGTGCGTCAATTCAATCAATCTTTGAAGCGTCAAAAACGTAAGCGCCGGCCGATGGTGAGACCCTCTTCATAGCCCATTGCACGAGCCTTGAGGAGATCTTAGGTCGAACCGATGGAATACTAGCCCGCCAGCGCCAGCGGGCTAGTTTGATGATTTCCACTCACTTCCGGCCGCGTCTTTCCGTGCTTTATCCGTGGCTTCGCCCCGTTCCAATCTTCTCTTCCCGCGATCCCGTCTTACGCCATCATCCGTTGGATCAGCGACATCAGCATGCGTCCGGACAAGAGAATCGCCAAGATCAGCGACGCCGTGGCGATACAGCAGGCCGCAACTTTCAGACGCGATGGTTGGAGTTGAATCGACAAAAAGAGCATCGCGAACGCCAACAGCGGCACGCCGATCACCGTCAACGCTTGGGCGGTGACAATCAGCTGGACATTCGACATTTCCAACCAGTTGATCGCAATCGCGACCAGCATGCCGATCATCAGTCCGGCGACGGTCAGCGCCTTGACCGGCGCGTCTTTGACGCTGGCCGACATTCCCAAACTGTCGCTCAGCGCCGTACCGCCGATCAATGCGTTGACCAGCAGCGAACTAAACGCGCCGGCTGACAGACCAATGCAAAACATCACCTTTGCTTGCGGTCCAATCAGCGGCTCCAATTGCTTCGCGACGTCGGTGATGTTGTTGAGCTGAACTCCTTGGAGCACCGCCGCCGACGTGACCATGATGATAAAGCTAATGCCGCCCAGCACGGCGATACCGGCGATCGAATCGACGATGCCGTTCGCCAGATCATCATGCTGCCAATTCTTTTCGCGGACCGCATAGATCTGATAGAAGGCGCCTGCAATAGAAAAGGTCGTGCCGAACATTCCTAGCAGCATCACGATGTTTTCGGGCGAAGTTCCTCCCGCCGGCAATTTCGGAACCATGCCGCCCAAGATGCCGGTGATCGACGGCTGCACGACAACCAAGTTGACGACGAAGCCCAACAGCATGATGCCGACCATCAGCATCATCATCTTTTCAATAAACCGGTACGGCGTGCTGCTGCCGTACAACGCCCAGATCAATCCCAAGTTGACCAATACGATCGCGATCAGCGAACCAAACCGTGACAAGAACGTTGGCCCCGACGCTTCGACCGCCATCGACTCGGTAGCAATATTCACCACGTCAATGATCGCCAGGTTATTGGTGAATTGAAAACAACTGGTGATCAGGAAAAAAACGAGCCCAATCACGATCGAAACGGGTCGCCCCAACCGGTTGGCGATCTCGGTGAACGGCGTGTGCTGGAAACTGATGCCCAAGACCGCCGCCAAAAAGACGGTCAGCGCCATAAAAACGGAGGCGATCCCCAAGACCCAGATCATGTCGTACCCGTATGCCGAGCCGACTTTCGAGTTCGACAAAATACTGCCGGGCCCCAAGACGACCGAAGCGACAATGATCGCCGGTCCAATCGCTTTCACGATCCGGAGAAAAGAAAATCCGCTTTGCTTCTCAATCGTCGCTTCCGACATTCCGTGCTCGCTTTAAACGAAGTGATCGACCGAGGCCGGTTGGGCCTCGATCGACAAGGAGGAGTGATGGTAAGTGGGGGAGTCGCGTTTCTGTTTTATCGTCGCGTTACTTCAGCGTAAAGTCGATCTTATTTTCTCCGCTGGCGACTTCGGCCGTCAAACCTGACTGCCGATCGCTGCTGTATTTGGGGGGCAAAAGCGCGACCGAAGCCGCTTCGGGACCATTTTCCTGAACCGCCATGATCATCACGCGATGCTTGCCGACCGGAACGCCTTTGCCAAATGCTTCGGTGAAACCTTCATAGGCGCCATCCGCTTGAATCTCGGCATAGGCCAACGGCAGTCCTTCTTCCTCCGGAATAAACGTAATCGTCCCGGTATGGAGCGGTTTGCCCTGGAAGGTGACCGTTCCGGTGACGTCTCCCATTTCGGGACCATGCGCGCCGCAACCTAGGTGAGTCACCAGGCTCGCCACGATCAAGCCAAGGATTAATTTTGAATTCTTTATCATCAACATTCTCAGAAAAGATAGACGCAGGACGAGAGGAAAAGTACCGAGTGACGGCGTCGCCTGGGCGACGCCGTATCGAGTCCACTATCTGAAGTTGACTAAAGCCCAGAGTTCACTTCCCCATTCTTGCGAGTCGCCAGCGATTTAAACGTATCAAGGCTGATCGTCTCCGGCAGAAAAACCACGCTGCCATCGCAATTGGCGAACATCGCTCCACCGGGATGATAGCTCGTGAACGGAGTGTTGTTATTCGTGAACGAACCAGAGTAGTTGATCGGAAATTGCACCATCTTGTGGTCGATCATCAACCAATCGGTCGCGTTATAGCGATAAAATCCCCAGACCCAGGGCTTGATGCCGCCAAAGCTTTGCGCGCGTGATGTCGTCCATCCCTTCGTGCTCGACGACTCGCCCAACAAGATCGTATTGGTTGTCCCATCGATAATGTCGCCAAACCGAACCTTGCTCTCTGGATAAACGACGCCGGAAGAGACATAGCCATCGCGTGACGAATCGCCAGGCGCATGGAAATCAACGTCGAACGAACCAGCGTTAGCGCGATAGTGCAAAGCGCCTTGAATTTGTGTATCGGGGAAATAGGCGGTAATCGGATGATCGGAAGCCGTATCGCCCAGCGGTGACGAAGGACACGAGAGTGAAGGCACCGGTCCAAAGATCGGATTCGTCTGATCATGGCTCCGGTACGGGCTGCGATTCATCATATAGCTGGAGTAAAGCGCATCCATCGCATCGTAGCGAGCTCCTTGCTCAAAGAAGGGAAACAACCGGGGAACCCAACCCAAGGGATACGTGACGTTGGCATGTAAACCGCCCGGCATGAATTTGCCGTAGGTGTCATGATAGTTGTGAAACGACAAGCTAAGTTGCTTCAAATTATTACTGCACTGCATCCGGCGAGCCGCTTCCCGCGCTTGCTGCACGGCTGGCAATAGCAGAGCGATCAAAACGCCGATGATCGCGATGACGACCAACAGTTCAACGAGTGTAAATCCAAGTTGTCGCTTCATTAGAGACCCCAGTATGAAAAAGAAATTAAAGAAAAGTCGCTCGATAAGTCCGTTCTATTTTTCAAGCAGGAAATCGATCTTGTTTTCGCCCTCTTGAACTTCGGCCGTCAGTCCCGACATGCGGTCTCCGCCGTATCGAGTTGGAATCAACTGAATCAGGTTTCCCCCTTCGCCGGATCCGCCATCCGTCATCGCCGTAATCATCACGCGATGACTGCCGACCGGAACTCCCCTGCCCAAGCTTTTGGTCGACGCTTCGTAGGTTCCGTCGGCTTGAATCTGGGCGTAAGCCATCGGCAGGCCCTCTTTTTCCGGCACGAAAGAAACCGTGCCGGTCGGCAACGGTTTCCCTTCATAAGTAACCGTTCCAAAGACATGCCCCATTTCCGGACCACTTGGTCCGCAGCCGATGCAAGCGAAAACCGCCGCGGCGAAAAGACTCGCTATCATCTTTGAATGACTCATGATCGCTTCCAAATATAGAAAAGAAGTAAGGAAGACTTCCCGTATTCAATGTTGAAATCGCTCGACGTTTATTGACCGCTGATGACCTCGCCATTCTTGCGGGTCGCATAATATTTCAACGTATCCAAGCTCATCGTTTCGGCGAAAAACGAAACGCTGCCGTCGCATTTGGCGAACATCGCGCCGCCGGGGTGATAGCTGGCGTACGGCGTCAAGTTGTAACCAAACTGCCCTTGGTAGTTGATCGGAAACTGAATCGTCTTATGGTCGATTGTCAGCCACGACGTGGAACTGTATCGATAGAACCCAAGCACCCACGGTTTTAAACCGGTCAAGCCGGAAACAATCGTGGGACTCGAGACAGACCAACCTTCGGCGCTCGACGTTTCACCCAACAAGATCGTATTGCTGGTCCCGTCAATGATATCGCCGATTCGCGTTTGGCTTTTGGGATACATCACACCGGAGGCGCTGTACTCTCTTCCTGAGGAGGAGCCAGCTTGGTAGTCGACATCGATCGAACCCGAGCAGCCGCGATAGTGCAGCGAACCTTGGATGTCCTGGTACGGCAGCGATGAGGTCGGCGTTTGGTCCGACGCAACGTCGCCGATTGCGGACGAAGGACACCACAAGCCCGGTGCCGCGCCAAAGATCGGATTATCTTGGTCATGATATCGGAACGGACTGCGGGTGATCACGTAGTTATTGTTCAGCGATTCCATTGCGTCCCAGCGCGCGCCTTGCTCCATAAACGGAAACAGACGCGGTACCCAACCCATCGAATAGCCGGCGATTCCATCGATATCCCAACCGCCTGACATGAATCGGCCGTAGGTGTCGTGATAGTTGTGCAGCGCCAGCCCCAACTGCTTCATGTTGTTGCTGCACTGCATCCGCCGCGCCGCTTCACGCGCTTGCTGCACTGCCGGTAACAATAGCGCGATCAAAACGCCGATGATCGCAATCACGACTAACAGCTCGACTAGCGTAAAACCACGAGATCGTTTCATGAATCGACTCCTCGGAAAACCTGAATGTTGAGAATCAATTACTACTCGCATGCCGACAGCGTTCGTATTTCAGCCAAATGCAGCAACCTTGATATCAGCTGATATCTTAACGGCTCAAAAAAAATCGCACTTTTCGGCGATCCCTACGCCACCTGTTGGAAGCGTTTTTTCGGCACGCGGCGATTCGTTGGCCGGCATCGCTTCCGAAACGAAACTCAACGCCATCGTGATACGATTGAATAAACGCAAACGATGCGCCGTATCCGTCGGCTCCGCTGAAATCGTATCGGTGATCGTGGCCAAGTTTCGGGTTTCCCCGGTTACAACTTTGGAAACATCGCTCGGCGATCTCTTCCTCGGAAGGAGGACTGCTTACGTCTTCCTCTTCAGGGAGTGGATTTCGCTCGAAAAATGGGCAGTGCATGATGGCGGCAGATGGGAGGAGACTTCCGCACTCGGACAAGGCGCCAAAGCTCGACAGAACATTTGGCGTCCATGCTGTCGATTTTGACTCTCGTATGATATCAGGTGATATCATGGTCGCAAGCATTTTCTGGGGTTTTGCTCTGAATTTTTCCAAAATCGCGTCGCGGCGCATTAAGCCAGACGATGCCCCCCCCAAACCCCGCAGGCCACCCAGCTCCGCATGGCTCTCCAAAACAAGTGACTGCGACGCGAATACTCGTGCGGCGACGTCCCCCAAAGAAATCGGTTGACTTCGGCGTCATTTATGACAAAATGATATCGCGTGACATCACCGTCACGCGAAATTCCAACCCAAAATCACCGTCTGTTCCCACTCAAAAAGCCTACCGACTGAATGAATATCCACATCTTTGACGACGCTTCGCACCTCGGCGTCGCCGCGGCTCGCCAGGGAGCTAGCGCGATCCGCAGCGCTATTTCGGAAAAAGGTTGCGCCAATATCATCGTCGCCACAGGCGCCTCTCAATTCGAGACCCTAGCGGCGCTCGTCGCCGAGCCTGATATCGACTGGAGCTGCGTCACCGGCTTTCATCTTGACGAATATCTCGGCCTGAGCGATCAGCACCCAGCGTCCTTTCGCCGCTATCTACGCGAACGATTTGTCGATCAAGTCGCGCTCAAAGAGTTTCACTATGTGGACGGCTCGAACCCCGATCCGCACGAAGTCTGCGCTCGCCTAGGGCGGCTCATCAACCAACATCCGATCGATGTCGCTTTTGTCGGGATCGGCGAAAATGGCCATCTCGCTTTCAATGACCCGCCGGCCGACTTTGAAACCGATACGCCGTACCTGGTGGTCGAGTTGGACGAAGCCTGCCGAAACCAACAGGCCGGCGAAGGTTGGTTCGCGACGCTCGACGATGTTCCCACACGCGCGATCAGCATGTCTTGTCAGCAGATCCTGCGAACCAAAACGATCATTTGCAGCGTGCCCGACGAGCGCAAAGCGATCGCGGTTCGCAATACGGTCGAAGGCCCCGTGACTCCTGAAGTTCCCGCCTCGATTTTGCAAACGCATGCGGAGATCGCCTTGTTTCTTGACAAAGCTTCCGCGTCTGAATTGACCGCCTCTTCGACCCTCTAGAACGCCTGGAACACCGCATGCCTGACTCCAAGTTCTTCGACCTGCAAATCAACGGCTACTACGGCGTCGACTTCAACCAAGACGACATCTCAGCAGCAGATCTCCTCAGCGCCTGCGCGGCGCTGGAGCGTGACGCCGTCGGTGGAGTGCTCGTCACGATCATCACTGACGATATTGCTCGCATGGCGGCCCGCTTGACGCGTTTCGTTGAGTTACGTGCGACCGATCCGCTGATCCAACGGATGATCGCCGGCTTTCATATCGAAGGCCCGTTCATCAGCACGCAGGTCGGCTATGTCGGCGCTCATCCAGTGGAACATGCCAAAGAAGCGTCGTGGGAAGAAATGGCGCTGCTGCTGGACGCGGCGGACGGACTGACGCGGATCGTCACGCTGGCTCCCGAACAAGACCCCGATCAAGACGTCACGCGTCGCCTAGTCAAGCAAGGCGTTATCGTCGCCGCCGGTCACACCAACGCGTCGATCAATCAATTGGACGCTTGTCTTGACGCGGGCCTTTCCCTCTTT
The DNA here is from genome assembly GCF_000153105.1 of Blastopirellula marina DSM 3645. Taxonomy (GTDB): domain Bacteria; phylum Planctomycetota; class Planctomycetia; order Pirellulales; family Pirellulaceae; genus Blastopirellula; species Blastopirellula marina. The sequence continues at coordinate 4,105,137 of NZ_CH672376.1, read as the reverse complement.
ACCCATCTGGGGAACGGCTGTCCGCGTTTGATGGATCGGCACGACAACATCATTCAACGCGCTCTCAGCCGCGCTGATCGCTTGAACTTTGGCTTGATCGCCGATGGGGCCCATGTTCCGTTCTTCGCGCTGAAAAACTACCTGCAGATCGCCGGCATCGATCGCACGTTCATCGTCTCTGACGCGATCTCCGCCGCCGGCTGCGGCCCCGGATTGTATCCGCTGGGAGATCAAGAAGTGCTGGTCGGCGAAGATGGGGTACCGCGCGCCGAAGATGACAGCCACTTGATCGGCTCGGCGACGACCATGCAACGGATGGCCGAGAACCTGCGTCAACACGTCGGCTTGACCTCGGTCGAAATCGACCGATTGACTCGCGTCAATCCGCGGCGTCTGATGGGCCTGGCCGTTCCTCCCCCGACTCGCTTGGCCGTTAAAACCAACGGCGTCAAAAACGGCGCCCACCCAGCGACCGCTCCGTAGTCGGCTTGTTTTTCTTCATAGCGCAAACCGCACACGAAGAAATGGAACACGCCCCGGCCACCGATTAAGAGCGGAGCAACAGGGCAAGACCCTGCTTTTCGGCCCTCTATCAACCGCGGCGTCCATGCGTCTGACATCTTAGGCCTGGACGCGAAAAAGTGAAGCTCGAATCAGCACACCGTCGCAAACCGCAGCAGCGCGGCTTTGTCACCGCGGTCGCCGTTGAGAGCAGCGGGCACTAGTAATGCCTCAACTTTTTATTCTCGACTTTTCACGAAAATAATCAACGAATCTGGATTCTCCAATCCCTCGCTCCAGTCCGGACAGAAGGCAGATTCCTCGACCGCAAAAGCAATTTCATCTCTTGCACATGCATCAAGGCGAAATCCTTCTTCGCCTAGCCGCAAGGCGCCAACCCAATTTCCCCCGCACAGGGCGATTCCTTTGGTTGGAAATGTCTCAAGATCAAACTCAGGGTCACTCGTCCTAATACTCACCTTGCCTGCATACGCCCATTTCATTTGCAAGTCTGTTGTCAAAAGGCAAGGCAAATCACCATTATAGTTTCCCGTGAGCACCAAAGTATTGCCGAAACGATTGCGGTGAACTACTGACAGTTTGTCAGCGAGGGCTCGCGATCCGCTTGAACTCACTAAGTATTTCGCAGCGGAAACGCGCTGCGACACCTCGTTATCAAGTCCACCGTGAAAATCGATGCCGTTGAAAACGCAATGAGCCGAGTCGCGGTTTTCGGCGTCCAAAATAAAATAGTAGACGTCGTGATCAATATCCAACAGTCATTCCTCCCACACGAGGCCGACCAATCTCAGCCTGAAGCAGCTGCTGTGCCGGCCCATCGATATAAACAGGGCGTAGCAACCGAGTCTTCACAAATATTTCCTCGGCGGCCTTAGCTCTTGAAGTTCCTTGGGTGCTCTAAAACTTCTTGTTAATCCCTTTGACTTAACGGCGATTTCCGACCTTTCAAGTCATTAGGATACACTTTCATAAATTGCTTCGTCGAGCGCATAAAAGCGGGCGGTTGGTCGACTTGGACATCGCAGGAAACGCGCCAAAATTGTCTCTCGACAAAGCGCACAACTTGGGGCTCGAATACGGGGTGACGAGCCTCCGGCGGTCAAGGATGGCCAGCGCGAGCAGGGATGGCTGGCGATCCTTCCCCCCAAGACAGGACCTGCATTGAGACCTGTCCTAAAAAATGACCAACGGTCCGGTCCAACTAGTGAACCCGTAGGGCAGGCCGTGCCAGCCGCAGCGCAAAAGCCCCCAAACCAACGCCCAGGCAGACTAGGCAATTTGATGGCAAAAAAAAAACAGCGGTCCAGTCCAACCTTGTCCAGTCCTTTGGAATGGATGGCGTATTCCCTCGGCTTGCGCACTCGGGCTAGTGTTTTATTGGTTCAATCCGCCGAACAGAAAAATGCAGCGGTCCGGTCCAACCTTGTCCGGTCCAGTCGTTAGGTCGATTCGCGCACGATTAGCTCCGGGCGAATCACGCGGACTCGCTTGGCCGCGGGGATTTCTCCCTGCAGCGACTCTTCGACCAGGTCGAGCGCCGCTTTGGCGTAGGCCGCGTGGCATTGATCGATCGTGGTCAGACCGGGTTCGATCACGTCGGCGATATCCAGATTGTCATAGCCGGTAATGGCCAAGTCTTCTGGAACCGAATACCCATGGCGGTGTAACCCTTGCATGATCCGCACCGCCCATTCGTCGTTCGACGCAATGATCGCATCGGCTTTGTTTTTGACGACCAACTTCTGAATGCAATCATCGATCGCATCGCGAGACGGCTTTTGCGTCGCTTCGGGATTGGTCCAAATCAGCGATTCGCTGGTCCCCAGCTTGCGCCGTTTCACGTTCGCTTTCCAAGCTTCACAGCGAATCGACATCAATTGATCCGACGGCGACCACAACTGAATCGCGACCCGTTTGCGGCCGCGATCGGCCAGGTGGTCGACCAATTGCTCAATCGCCGACGACGTTTCGACCCGCACGCAAGGCTGTGCTTTCAAAATCGGCGACGAGTGCAAGATGATGTGATTGCGATCACGGAAGACTTTTTTCAGCTTTGGCCGAATATCTTGCATCACGTCAAACATGCACAAGATCGCGTCCATGCCGTGATCGGCGAAATCGTCGAGATAGGTTTTGATTTCGGCCGGATCATGATGCGCCTGGCCGATCATCAAACGATACCCGCGGGTATGAGCCTCGGCCTCAATCGCCGACAGACGCGCCGAGAAGACCGCCAAGTTCACGGTGTCCAGGACGACGCCGATGATCTTGGTCGGCATTCCGCGCAAGCGCTGAGCGGCGCGATTCGGCCGATAATCGAGCTCTTCGGCGATCTTCAACACTTTTTGTCGCGTCGCCTCCGAAACGCGGACGCTATCGACGCCGGAGTTGTTCAGAATATGACCGACCGCTGCGCGGGAAACGCCTGCCTGGTTCGCGATATCTACGAGTCGAACTTTTCGATCTTCTTCGGCCATGCACTTCAAACTTGCCAAGGCTGGCCAGCCAACTCCGACGACATCGCCGAGCGTTTACGGGCCGCGAGTGATTTCGCAAGCCCTCCAGAATACGTAACAAGCAGCACTTCCAGCAAGCCCGGCGAGGAAGTTTGCCGAGCTGTTCCCCAGAATCACTAGGCTTAAACTTGCTCTGGAACGACGTAAGGCGCTCGATACTCGCGGCGCAACAATCGGTTGGCGGCCTCATCGTTCGGAAATTTCTCCGTTTTCGGATCAATCGCCAAGGTCCGCCCCATTTGCACCGCCGCCGAATCGAGATCAACGCCGTTGGCGGCCAAATGCTCGGTCATCCGCGTCGCGGCGTCGGTCATCAGCGGCTGATCCTGAACGCGTTCTTCCAGCGAAGCGAGCGGGAGCGACTCGCCGGTCAAATGCGAGATATTTCCCAAATGGCAAAGGGCCGTCGACAGGTGCCCTGCTCGAACTGGGCAGTTCAAATCGCTTGTTTTCCGGGAGCGCACCGCCTTCACGAAGTTTTCACGATGCAGCTGACGTCCACCGTCAGAGCCGGTGTCGCCTTTGATTTCACGAATCGTTTTGCCATCCGGATCGACCACTTTGCCGGTGTCAAACCCAAGATAGGTCGCTTCTTCTCCTTCGATAACAATCCCGTAGCTGAGCCCCTTGTACTTGCAGGTGTCTCGCTTGCCGGTCGCGGTCGGCAGATCGCGAATCTCGAAGGTAATGGGAGCTTTTGCGTATTCGTAACGGAGCAAGTGCGTGTTCGGCGTTTGTCCGTTGTCATCCCATGCATACCGTCCGCCGACGCTGGAAACGCTGGTCGGAAATTCTTCGGCGCCCACGGCCCAGCGGCAGAGATCCAGGATATGAGGACCATTGTTTCCCAGCTCGGCGTTGCCGTAATCCCAGAACCAGTGCCAATCGTAGTGATACTTGGCCCGCTGGAGCTTGGTCGAACCAGGCCCGCACCACAAATCATGATTGACGGTCGACGGCGGCTGGGGAGCAGTGGTCGGTCGCCCAATCGACTCGCGGCGGGTCAGGTAGATCCCCTTCACGCTTTTCAATTTGCCCAGCGCCCCTTGATGCACCTCTTGGAAAAAGTCTTGCAAGTGCTTGAAGCTGCGACGTTGGATCCCGATCTGCACGATCCGGTCATATTTGGCCGCCGCTTTCTCCATTTGGCCCGCTTCCCAAATGTTGTGCGAACAGGGCTTCTCGGTATAGACGTCTTTGCCGGCCTGACAGCCCCAGACCGTTCCCAGGCCGTGCCAATGATTCGGCACGCCGAGCACGACGGCGTCGACGTCGGGGTCGTCATAGACGCGGCGCAAGTCGTCGTACTTTTTCAGTCCATAGCCAAACTTTTTATCAAACTCTTCCGTTCGCTTTCCCAGTACCGCACTGTCGACATCGCACGCGCCGACAACTTTAACGCCGGGGATTTTTGGAAAGCCGTTCAAATGCGTATTGCCGATGCTATTGACGCCGATCACGACAACTCGCAATTCGTCATTGGCCTCGGCGGAACGAGCGTTCGACGTCATCGAAGTGACGGCGGCCGCAGAAGCGGCGGCCAAAAACTGGCGACGATTGACAGATACCATGCGATATTCCTTGCGGCGGAAGACAGTGATTTATTCGTAGGACTGAACTCGACGTTACTTGCTGCTCTGCATCACGCTTTCGAGCGTAACGCTCTTCCCATCCGCGTCGCGGCTGACGTCGGCAGCCGTCATGAAAGCGATGATTTCCAGCGTTTCTTCCGGAGCGACCGGCGGCTTCTTGGTGCGGAAAAACTGGACGATTTCAGCCACCAACTGGTCGTACCCGGCGCGAATCGTGACCAACTCAATCTTCTTTTTACCAAACACCAACACGCCGTAACCGGCCGAACCATCGCGAATGCCGCGGAACGTACCGACGCGGCCATCCTTCCAAACGCCGGTCGCGATCTCAACGCCGTCTGCTTGCGTCCGCTCAACGCTGACGCAGCCAGGTCCCATGACGGTAAACAACGTTTCGACCCCGTGAACTCCATACCAGAAAAGATCAGGATGCGTCGGATCAAGTTTACAAGGACTGTAAGCGACGCAACCGACGATATTGCCGGCGGCGTTTTGCTTGCTCAGCTCTTGTACTTCGGCACAGTAACGGAGCGTCGAGCAAGAGAAGACCGGCGTCCCTGTCTTTTTCGAAATCGCGAACAATTCTTTCGCGTCGGCCAGCGAAGCGGCTACCGGCTTGTCGACAAACAGCGGCAACCCAGCTTCCAAAACCGGCTTGGCTTGCGACAAGTGAATGCGTCCATCGACGCTATTCATAATCACAGCATCCACCTTCTTCAACAGCACGTCGATCGAGGGAACGATCTCGATGCCCATCCCGGAAACCTGTTTGGTAAAGCCTTCGATCCGATCGGCGCTGGTCGGCAGATCAGGACTTCCGCCGGGATAGGCGGCGACGATCGTCGCGTCGGCAAACTCGGGACGCGGGCTCGCCGCGTTGATCAGCTTCGAGAACGCGACGGCATGCGAGCTGTCGAGCCCGATCAAACCAATCTTCAGCGGCTCGGCGGCGTTGGCTCCGGTCGCGATCATTATGACCAGGACGAAGCAAACGACGGCGTTCAATAAGGTCTTCATGCGTAACGTTCCATTCGGTGGGAAGCTGGGAGGGGACGTCTCTAGGAAACGGAGGTTGCGACGGCAATTTCAGGAAATCGGTTGCATTCAAGATACCACGAGATATCTTGAGCGTAAAGAGTTTTCTTTCTGGCGCTGATTTCGACCCTGGCGCCCCCCTGCTCTTCTCACGTAAACTGGTGGTCATGAATCACTTAACGCTGCAATCACTGACGCGTCGTAACTCTCACCGCGGGGCGGTGGCGCTGATTTTCGCCGCGGCCCAGCTTGCGGTCGCCGCCGATCCATCTTGGCTCGCTCAGGTTGTGACGCCGCCCCCCATGGTGAAAACGTCAAGCAGCGAGACGTTGCAGACTGCCGACGGCATGCCGATCGTCACGTTGCGTCAGTGGCAGGATAAGCGTGCGATTGTCGACGCTGACTGGCGCGATTTCCTCGGCGTCTATTCGGCGGCGCCGCAGTTGCCGCTGCAGGTCGAGACGCTGCGGTCAGACCGCTTAGAACATTGCACGCGCACGTTGATTCGCTATCAAGCCGAACCCGATCGCTCGGTTCGCGCCTATCTCTTGACGCCGCACCAACCGAGCGAGAAGAAGCTGCCGGCGATCGTCGCGTTTCACGGCACCAACGCCAAGACGTTTCAAAAACTGGTCGGACTCGACGGCGAGCCTGAGCGACATATGGGGCTTCGCCTGGCTGAACAAGGGTTCGTTGTCCTTTGCCCTGAGAATTTTCTCTGGGAGCAAAAGTCGTATCTCGCGTCGACGGCCGCCGTGCTCGCGCCGCATCCCCACAGCAAAGCGATGGCCGTCATGCTGGCTGATGGACTGCGGGCCGTCGACGTACTGCTGGCGCAAGCGAATGTCGATCCACAACGGATCGGCGCGTATGGTCATTCGCTGGGCGCCAAAGAATCGCTTTATCTCACGGCATTCGACGATCGGATTTGTGCCGCCGTCGCCAGCGAAGGCGGAATCGGCATGCATTCGACCAACTGGGAAGCGCCCTGGTATCTGGGCAAAGTGGTCAAGTCGCCCGACTTCACGCGCGATCACGCTGACCTGATCGCGCTGATCGCGCCGCGTCCGTTTTTGGTGCTCGGCGGCGAGACTGGTCGCGGTTGCTCGGATGGCGAGCGCAGTTGGCCGCCGCTGCTGGTCGGGCAACGCGTCACCAAGTTGTATGACGCACCGGTCCGCATCGGCCTTTGGAACCATCACGAGGGTCACCAGCTATCGTGGGAGAGCGGCGAGCGCGTGATCCAGTGGTTGTCAGCATATGTCGCCGATCACCACCAAAATTAACGGGGATTCGGCCGCATCAACACCGCCGTATGACCTGGGATGAGCCACTGCTGGGTATCGAGCAGCGCCGTGCCAGATCCGCCGTAACGCGGCTCTTCGCTCGACCAGAGCAGCGACCAATTGGTATTTTGCGGCGGAGCGACCAGCGGCTCGGCGACCGGGCGCCAACTCAGGTCACGGCCGAGATTGACGAACATCAAACGATCGTCGCCGCTCGGCGTTATCCAGCGCAACAAGAAGGCCTCGTCGCCGATCACCGCTCCTTCCAGCATGACGTCATCTTGCTGCGAGATCGTCACGTCGGTCTTCCGTAGATGCAGCAAATCGCGATGCAGCGCCACAACCGGCGCATTGGTCTCGACTTCGTCCCAGTTCAATTTCGAGCGCTCGAACGCTTCGCGGCCGATCGGGTCGTTCGGCATGAACGTCTGAAAGTAACCGGCGGCTCGGGGAAAACAGCGCATGAACTCCAAGCGGCCGTCCTGCGCTAATTGGTCGATCCCAACTTCGTGATCGGCGAAGAAGTAAAACGGGCTCGAAGCGGCGAACTCTTGCCCCATAAACAGCATCGGCGTCTGCGGGCCCAACAGCATCAGCGCAGTCAACGCGCGAAACCGCCCCGGCGAAGTCAGTGCATGCGTCCGCAGCGCGCTGGCCGAATTCGAAACCTGATCGTGGTTCTGCAAGAAGTGAATAAAGTGCTTCTGCGGAGTTTTGAGCGAAGCCGATCCCCGCTTGCGGCCTTGCCGTTGGTTCCACTGTCCTTGGTAGAGGTAACCCCAACGCATCGCCGAGACCATCTCCTGCGGCGTGCCGGCGAAATCCGCATAGTAGAACTCGCTGTGTCCCGTCGCGGCGACGCGACACGCATGATGGAAGTCATCGTTCCAGACTCCGTCCATACCGTATCCGCCCGACTCCGGCGACTGGACGTGACAAATCTCTTGTGCGTCATTCTCGGCGACGACGATTATTGGACGATCGCCGGCCGCCGCACGCGCGGCGCTGGTCGTCTCGGTCAGCACATGCGGCGTCGAGTCATCAAAGATCGTTTGCGTCGCGTCCAGACGCAGGCCGTCGAGATGGAACTCACGAATCCAGTAGGCGGCGTTTTCAATCACAAAACGACGGATCGGTTTCGAGCCCTTACCGTCATAGTTGATCGCGTCGCCCCAGTCGGTCCCATGTTTCGAGGAAGGAAAGTAAGGAGTGTAGGCGTTCCAATAATTGCCGGTCGGGCCAAAGTGGTTGTAGACCACGTCCAACATCACGCCGATCCCGATCTGGTGCGCGGCGTCGACAAAGTCGCGAAAGTCATCCGGCGTTCCGTAGATGCGCGACGGAGCATACCAATAGACGCCGTCGTAACCCCAACCAAAGTCCCCCTGGAAATCGGCCAGCGGCATGATCTCGACCGCGGTGACGCCGATCTCCTTCAGATACGGAAGTTTCGACTTGGCGCCGGCCCAATTTCCCTCGTTGGTGAACGTCCCCAGATGCAACTCATACAAGACCTGCCCTTCCAGCGGCAGACCGGCCCACTCGTCGTCTTGCCAGGCATAGACCGACGAGTCAATCACTTGCGAAGGACCGTGCACGCCTGACGGTTGAAAACGAGAAGCCGGGTCAGGAAACAATTGCCCCTGACCATCCATGCGATACATATACAGATCGCCGGCCCCCGCATCCGCCGCGTGCACAAAAAAGAACCCGCTCTCCTGTCGCTGCATCGCAAGCAGGCGTTTCGCGTTTCCTTGCTCATCGACCAGCGCCAATTCGACCCGCGTCCGCTGCGGCGCCCAAACGGTGAAATCAACGCCTGAGGAGCGCACGATCGCTCCAAACGAATAAGTCGCCTCTGCTGGATTCGCATTCATCGCCAAGGTTGCTCGCTGCTTTGGGCAAATCGCCGGCTTTGTCGGATTTCTACACTAAACGCCATGTTAGGCATTTTACCGGCGCTGCAAAGCCATGCAGCGGCGAGTTTTCTCTTTGCTGACGAAACCTTCTTGATCCGCTCTCGCTCCTCGCAGTCCACCGCGCGAGTTTGTTTGGAAGTCGCGCTCTACGAAAGTGAGCCTGAAACGTCCTCCGAGTCTCCCCACCACCGTTTCAACCCTTTCTTGCACTTGCATATTGACTGCAGGTGCATTCATTATAGACTGAGAGAGACTTGCTCAAAAAAACCTCTGGAGAAGCGTCGATGAAGACCGATATTTTTGCTCCCGTATCACGCCGCGCCGCGTTTACTTTGGTCGAACTCTTGGTGGTGATCGCGATCATCGGCATCCTGATCGGGCTGCTGCTGCCGGCGGTTCAACAAGCGCGTGAAGCTTCTCGGCGGATGCAGTGCAGCAACAACCTGAAGCAGCTAGCGCTGGCGGCGCACAACTACGAGTCGACCTACAAGACCTTTCCGTATCCGGCCGAAGACTCGAGCTACGGCTATTCGGCCCAGTCGAAGATGTTGCCGTTTCTCGAACAAGGGAATCTCCAGGATCAGCTCGATTTTTCGCAGCCGTTGATGATCGGCGTTAGCTACCTGAAGACGCTCAACCCGATCTATGACAACCTGGTCGGCATGAAGATCAACGTCCTGATCTGTCCCAGCGACCCCGGCGATCCGTTGTATGTAGATGACGATATTACCTGGGCCGGCGGCAACTATATGGTCAACGCCGGGCCGGGAGTCGGCGTCCAATATTGCAGCACCAGCGATACCGGCGGAATCTTTTGGCGCGGATCGGCGACGCGATTTCAAGATATTACCGATGGCGCCACGCATACGATCTTGCTGGCTGAGACTTTGTTCGGCGCACGGCTCAACTCGACTGAGCTTTTGGACGCACAAACGCAAATGCGCTCGACCAGCGGCGGCGGCAGTCCTTGCTCGACAGCGGCGGACGATCTCGACGCCAGATCGGTCACCAGCTACGACGGACGTCGCGCCGGTCAATGGCTCCGCAATCTGACCTATCAATCGTTCATCAACGGGTATTTCCCCCCCAATTCACCCTCGCCAGACATCTTGTATCACGGCGATGCCGTGATGGGCGCTCGCAGCGCTCACCCCGGCGGCGTGATGGTCAGCTTTGCGGACGGCAGCGTTCGCGTGGTGAGCGAAACCGTCGATCTCTCGACCTGGCGAAATCTGCACGCTCGCAATGACGGCGCGGTGCTCGGTGAGTTTTAAAGTAACGACTTTCCCCTTCGTATTGACACTTTCAGGACCTCGCAATGAAATCCATTTCGCCCCTCATTGCACTGCTGACGCTCGTCTCGTTCGCAGCCGCGCAAGATAGTTGGCCCCAGTTTCGCGCCGGCGGAAGTTCCCATGCCGGCGGCCCCTTGCCGCTCAACTGGTCTCCGCAGGCAGGAATTGCCTGGCAACGTGAGTTGGAAGGCTATGGGCAGTCGACGCCCATCATTCACGGCCAGCGGATCTACGTGACCTCCACCGCAGGGCCGAACAAAGAAACCTGCGTCGTTTCCTGCATCGACATTAATACCGGCGATCAGCTTTGGCGGTATCGCTTTCCCGCCGCTGCGACGGCGCCTTCCAGTTACATGATGGCCCGCGCCGCTCCGACGCCGGTCGTCGACGATCTGGGAGTCTATCTCTTTTTTGAAAGCGGCGATGTCGCCGCAATCGATCCTACGGGCGCTCTCCGTTGGCGTCGTGATCTTGTCACCGACTTTGGTCCCTTCGAAAACAATCACGGCGTGGGAGCGTCTCCCGCCCAGACCGAGCAGTGCGTCATCTTAAATATCGAGCATCGCGGACCCTCGTACTTGATCGCGATCGACAAGCAAACCGGGGAGACGCGTTGGAAGAGGGATCGCCCTTCGTCGAACTCTTGGTCGTCGCCGATTGCAATCCACGGCCAGATCATCCTCAGTTCCAATGGCGCGGTCTCCGCCTATGACGCAGACTCCGGCGATTCGTTGTGGACCGTCGGCGAACTGGACGGCAATACCGTAGCGTCACCTACGCCTGACGGCGATCGGCTCTATGTGGGCGCTCGCGTCTCCGAGTTTTCTGGCGGCGGCGACGCGCAGCGTTCCAATCTTTGCATCCAATGCAACAACGATTCTCCGCAGATCGTCTGGCGAGCCGAGAAAGCTGTCAGCGACTATGCATCACCGGTCGTCTGCGGCGAGTGCGTTTACTATCTCAACAATGTGGGCGTCGTCTATTGCCTGGACAAAATGACCGGGCGGCAGCATTACGCCAAACGAATTGGGACCGACTGTTGGGCCACGCCGATCGTATCGCAAGATCGAATCTATTTTTTGGGGAAGAACGGACAGACCATCGTCCTGAAAGCTGGCCCGCAATTTGAGCAGCTTGCAGCCAACTTGCTTTGGGATCTCCAGTCGCCCCCACCGCCAGAGACCTATGTCGAAAACGTCTCGTCCGCCAAGTCATCGCGCGGGTTCGAGAGTCTCTTAGAAACCGGCGACGCCGATGGCGACGGCTTTTTGACGATCGACGAAGTCTCTGGTCGTTTCCGCTCAATGTTCCCCAGCAGCGACTCGAACCAAGACGGTCGCCTGGACGCCGGCGAACTTCAAGCCGCCGCCAAGTTGATGGCCGCACGTCGCTCGGATTCGCAAAATAACGCGCGAGATCCCATCGTCTATGGCGCCGCTGCAATCCCCGGGCGAATCGTGATTCGCACCGGAACGCGACTCTATTGCATCTCGCCGCAATCGTCCCCCGCGCTCGTAGAGGAGCCTGTCCGAAAATGACGTATCGCGTTGCTCACGACTACTATCGAATCCGCTCTCTTACCGTGCTTCTCTCCCTCGCATGCTTGGGATGTCGCTCTCCTGCGACCGAGCCGGTCGTCAACGTCGATTCGGTCGCCGTCGATCACTTTACCGATCAAGGAGTCCTATGGAGCAAACAAGGAGCGCCGGCGAAAGAGGATCACGCGATCCTCAACCACTTCTTTCAAAGCCAACCTGACTGGAGCGACAGCACCGAAGTGGAAGGGACGCCGGTCGTGTATGCGGCCGGCGATCAGCGCCGCTTCTATTGGATCCGCGCCGCCCAAGGCGGCGCGATTTGGACCTGCATTCACTGGAAAAAGAAACGCTTTTACACAAGCAGCGGCTCCGGCGCTGTTGCTTCTACGACCAATTAGAACTCTGGAATCCATTATTCCCCCCCCACCTCAAACACGAACGAGCAACCCTAACATGTTGAAGAACCTATCGACTTTCTCGGCATTAGCGCTGCTACTGCCTTTGTCCGCTGGCTGGCTCTGCGCCGAAGAAGCGTCAAGCGCCAAGCATCGCGAACCACGCGTGATCGCACGTCTTTTCTGGCAAAACGAAGCTGCTGCGACCGTTCAATGCGCCGACCTCATTCAGGGCGACAAGTGGACGCTAGCGCCGCAACCGGTCACCGACTTTCCGACGATCGATATCGACTCTCAATCGTTGGTGCAGATGGAAGCGATCGGCAATGTGCTGCTGGTCGGCGTGCGTGACGCCGAAGATGGGGAGCTCGAAAGCGGCTGGATCGCGATCGACGCCGGCGCCGTCGAAGAAGAACATGGCGACCATACCCATTGGCGCTTCCCCCATGCGCCCAAGGTGCTCGCCCAACGCTTGGATGATCAGCAAGGAAACCCGGCCCATCTTTACCAATACGACGGCGCTTTTTACCTGGCGAATGATCAAAACGATGGCTTTACGCGGATTCGGCCCAAGCAACTAGCAGGCGACAACGCCGAACAAGCGGCGACCTTTTTCTCTGGCGGCGGTGATCACATCACGTTGGCCGCGGTCGACGATCAGGTCGCTTACTCAACTTGGATTGACCGGGACGGCGACAACCAGGGTCGCATTGATGTCGTCAATCTGCGCGATGATCAAGCAGGAAAGGGAAACTACACGATCCAGACGCCTACCGGCGGTTTGCATGGTGCGACCGCCAATTCGGGGCGCGTCTTCTTCGCGCCGGCGGATGGGATTTGCTGGGTCGACGCCGATCGCAACTTGTCGCAGAACGAAAAAACCGCCGAAGTTCACCACCTCTCGCTCGGCGAGGATCCTGAGACTGAGCGACCGCTACGGACCGGCGCCTTCGCCAATGCGGGACATTGGGTAACGTTCACGTCACGCTCTTCCGACGAATCATTCCTCGGTTTGATCGACGCTACGGCGACCGAACCGACTATCCAAAAATTACCGCTCGAAACGGCCGAGGGACTCCGCCTGACGACGCCGCGGATTTTGGAAACTCCCAGCGGGCTGAAAATGGCGTTTCTTTTTCAAGATCGTCACGACGGCGACGCCGAGGAACAGCTAAGTGTCGTCAATCTAGATCCCGATCGCGACGGCGACTTCTCTGACGCCAAGTTGGTGAAGAGCATGCCGGTCGGCCGCAGCAAGGTCGTCGGACATAGCGGGCATCACGATATTTGCGTGTTGCCTGGCGGGAGATATGCCTGTGTCACCAACCCTGGGGACGGCACGATCTGGGTGCTGTCGCTGACCAAGCTGGAAGTGCTGGAAAAGATCTCGGTCGACGCAGCGCCGGGACGCATCGTGACCGTGGGTAAATAGTCAGCCGCAAGCGTTCGTTTTTTTGTGACGCTTGCAGGACGCTCGCGAAGGCGCTATCGTCACAGGTATGGCGATGCGCCTTTGAAAAGGCAACCATGATGCGTGCAGGTCGCATCCTGAATGACTTCGCGAAGTCTCTACCAAACTCACGCAAACAAGGAATGTCGACAATGAAACTAAAAACATACGGATCCGCTGTCTGGGAAGGTGGTCTGAAAGAAGGCAAAGGCGCCATCTCGACCAAAAGCGGCGCACTCGAATCGTATCCCTATGGTTTTTCCGCTCGGTTTGAAGGTAAGCAGGGGACCAATCCCGAAGAATTGATCGGCGCCGCGCATGCCGGCTGCTTCACGATGGCCCTGTCGCTGATGCTAGGCGAAGCCGGCTTCACCGCCGAAAAGATGCAATCCCGAGCAGACGTCACCCTCGAAAAACAGGACGAAGGATTCGCGATCACCGCAGTCCACCTGACGCTGTCGGCAACGATCCCCAGCATCGATCAAGCGAAGTTCGACGAACTAACCGCCGCCGCGAAAGCCGGCTGCCCTGTGTCGAAAGTGCTAAGCTGCGAGATCACGCTCGACGCAACGCTGACGTCGTAGCTCTTCTCCAATATCGTCCAGCCAGGCCGAGCGGCTTAGCCGCTCGGTTTGAGGATGATTTCGTAACGTTCTAAATCGTGGCGCTCGAAGAATTCACGATCGGTCAGATCGTCGTCGCAGATTTTCCCCCGCTCGATCACAAAGATGCTGGCGTCGTATTTGCCGTTGGCGATCTCGAACGCGTAAATCTCATCCGCCGACCAAATCTCGATGCGACCGATCGCTACTTCCAGCTTCGAGCGAAAGACGAGCTCGCGCGGCTGCGAAACGTCGGGCTCGCGATTGATCCAAAGATCGCACCGGATCGAGAGCGGTTCGTCGAGCACATAGAACTCGATCAATTGTCGATCGAGCGCGCGGCCCCCGCGATCGACGTCGTCGTCATCCGGCGACATATCGGCTTGATCTTCCAGTTCTTCAAACAAATCAAAGTTGCCGATCATCACCGGCGCCGGCTCCAGCGAAATCAGAAACTTGCCGTCTGGATCGGTCGGCTTGCGTTGCTGGAGAAACTCTTGCCAAGCCGGCAGAACTTGATGCTGCAGCGCCGGCTCGGCGGCCAGATTGGCCGAGCCCAGCACGCGATCAATCTCGGCCGAATCAAACTCATCGTGCGGCGCTCGCGCCACGACCATGACAAAGACCCACTCGTCGCCGCATTGCACCAAGTAATCGCCGTGGGCGGCGCGGCCATGTGATCCGAGGCCGCGCAAATAGCGATGGACCTGCACGTTGGGATGGACGCCGGCCAAAATGCCGGGATCGACGGCGGTTCGGTTTTGGACCATTTGCTGCATGACGCGCGTCAGGTTTTTCGCTCCATCGGGATCCAAGGGAGTCGCGATGAGTCGCCACTGGCGCGCAGCGATCGAGAGCTCGTCATCCTGAAATGATTCGACCTCAAATTTCGCCGACGCTTCATCCAACGACAATCGCAACAAATTGAGTCGCGGCGTCTTGGTTTGCTGCTGTTCTTCTTCGCTCATCCATCCAATCCTAAGGGGACGACGCGCGTCCCAATATTTCACAACGGTTCGCTACCGCTCGTGCCGGCCTATTCGTTATTCTAGAGTTCGTCGCCGCGATATGCATCCATCGGCGCCGATCTACGCCCGATTTATTGTCGCAAAAAAAAGACGTTCAGCGACCGGGCTCCATGCGCGCCAATGACCAGCGATTGTTCGATATCGGCCGTTTTGGAGGGTCCCGAAACGAACGCTCCAAATTGCGGTTCGCCCAGCGAAATTCGCTCGTAAGCTAGGTGCATGTTGTCGACAATCGCGTCGGCCGCATCGGCTGGCGACCTGACAATAAACGATAAATGCTGGGGAATGAAGTAAATCACGCGGTGTTTGACGACGGCGTCGTCGACCCAAACAGCGCCATTTTCGGCGACGGCAAACTGGGCCGGCAACACGGCGAAGTCGACATCTTCCAACGCATGCGGATCGTCAATTGCGACGAAATCGACATTGCCCGAAATCTGCTCGCAAAGGCTAACAATTTTGGAAGCTTGCGCAAAAGCCGGAACCTTGCTCAATACGGCCACGATTTCTTCCGCCGTGTCGACCACATGCGCCGCGCCGCCGACAGCGGCTAAAACGGTCGCAAAATGAGCGACACGATCGTCGTAGCGGATCCAATCGCCGGCAAGTCCCGGGTGATCAACGCTGGCGACAACCTGATTACGGATGCTTTTTAAGATCTGGTCGCGGCTACTCATCGCTGGCTTTTTTCGACTCATGAATTTGGTACAGCTCTCGGAAGCTTTCTTTCGGGGACTCCGGCATCTCGCGTTGTTTCCCCCAGGGGTTCAGCCCATGGTAAATCGCCCACCGCGGCAAATGCCGCAAGCAGAATTTCCCGATCGCTCCGACCCAGCGAAACAGCCAAGGAGATCGCATCATCCAGCTGGTCAGTTTCATCGGTACGGTTTTCGACATCGGCAGTTGACCGCGTTGCCGAATTTCGCCGCGCCACTCGAGTAACTCGTGATGCAGATCAATTTTCACCGGGCAAACGTCGGTGCAGGAACCGCACAACGTACAAGCGAACGGCAGGCTCTTATGCGCCTTCGAATCGCGTGACGGCGCCAGGATCGAACCGATCGGACCCGGCACGGTCGTTCCGTAGCTATGTCCGCCGCTGCGTCGATAGACGGGACACGTATTCATGCAAGCGCCGCAGCGGATGCATTTCAACGAGTTTCGAAACTGCTCGCTTCCCATCAGGTTGCTGCGACCGTTGTCGACCAAAATGATATGCAGTTCGCCGCCGGGGAGCGGTCCATGAAAGTGAGACGAATAGGTCGTGATCGGCTGTCCCGTTGCGCTGCGCGCCAACAGACGCAAAAAGACGCTGAGGTCCGACGCGTGGGGAATCAGTTTTTCGATCCCCATGCAAGCGATGTGCATCTTGGGTAGCGAGACTCCCAAGTCGGCGTTGCCTTCGTTGGTGCAAACGACCAGTCCGCCGGTTTCGGCGATCGCGAAGTTTACCCCGGTGATGCCGACATCGGCGGCCAGGAACTTCTCGCGCAGATGATTGCGAGCCGCTTCGGTCAGATAGTTCGGATCGTTGTTGCCGGCCTCGGTCTGCAGATGCTCGTGAAAGGTTTCGCTCACCTCTTCTTTTTTGATATGAATCGCCGGCAGAACAATATGCGACGGCGTTTCTTTGCGCATTTGCACGATCCGCTCGCCCAGATCGGTGTCGACGACCTCGATCCCCTGCTCTTCTAAGAACGGGTTCAAGTGACACTCTTCGGTCAGCATCGACTTGCTTTTGACCACGCGTTTGGCGCCTGTTTTTTGCAGCAGCGACAACACGATCTGGTTATGTTCTTCGCTGTCGCGCGCCCAATGGACCACCGCGCCCAGCTTGGTAGCGTTTTGTTCAAACTGCTCAAGATAGTCGGCCAAGCGACTGACGGTATGCAGTTTGATTTGCGATGCGGCGCTGCGCAGTTGTTCCCATTCGGGCAAGCTGACCGCCATGCGGTCTCGTTTCTCGCGCACAAACCACAGCGCTTGATCGTGCCAATGGGCGCGCTCGTCGTTGGCGACAAACTTGGCCGCTTGCTCGGGATGCTCGGCGGTTTTCATGATTTCGCTTCGCTCTCGTTCAAAATCTCGGCGATGTGTTTGATTTGCAGCGGCATCTTTTTCCGCCCTGACAATCCTTGCAGATGCATCAGGCAAGACATATCGGCGGCGGTCAGAACTTCGGCCCCGGCCGACAGATGATCTTGCAGGCGATCTGTTCCCATCATGCAGGAAACCGCTTCTTCGTTGACGGCGAACGTCCCGCCAAATCCGCAACACTCGTCCGGTCGCTGCGGCTTGACCAGTTCGATTTGGTCCAACATCGCTAGCAGCTGTCCCGGTTTACTGAAATCCACCCCGACCAGCTCGCTCGGTTTGCCCATTCCCAACTCACGCAGTCCATGGCAGCTGGAATGGAGACCGACCTTATGCGGATAGACGCCGTCCCAGGATTCGACCTTCAAAACGTCGACCAGAAACTCGCACAGTTCGAACGTCTTGGCTTTCAGCTCCTCGAAACCAGGCCGCCCCGCCAGGAACTCGTCGTAATGATGGCGCACCATCGCTACGCAACTGCCGCTCGGAGCGACCACGTACTGATACGGCGCGAATATCTCAAGAAACCGTTCGGCCAATGGGCGTGCGTCTGAGTTACACCCGGTATTGGACATCGGCTGACCGCAGCACGTTTGCGCCGCTGGGAAGACGACGTCGCACCCGCGACGCTCCAGGATTTCTAACGTCGCCATGCCGACGCGGGGATAGAGCTGGTCGATATAGCAGGGAATGAAAAGCGCGACTTGCATCAATGTCGAACGGGGGGCGAAAGGCAAGGACGCCGACTCGCATCCTGCCAGTCGGGAGATAGCCCTGCATTATACTCGTTTGGCGGCCCCCAGGTTACCCGATATCGAAGCCCATTTGTCGAAATCCTGATTGGCGCGAATCAGCGGAAAATCGATCGTCACGCGAGTTCCGGCGCCGGGGCGAGAGTCGATTTTCGCCTCGACGTCAAACAACTTGGCGCGTTCGGCGATTCCCTTCAGCCCGAACCCCGATGCGGCGGCCCCCACCGCGTCAAACCCGATTCCGTCGTCAACGACCGACAAAACCAACCGCTCGCCAGCTTCTTGTAAACTAATTTTGGCGTGTCTGGCCTGACTATGACGCATGATGTTGGCGACTGATTCTTGCACCACCCGATAAATCGTACACTCCAACAGCGGCAGCAAGCGATCGAACTGGACGTCATGTTCAAATTCGATTTCGCAACTTTCCGGCATCTGCTCTTCCAGCATCCCTTCGATCGCCGCAATCACGCCGATATCCTCGAGCAGCGGCGGGCTGAGCCCTTTCATGACGCGGCGCGCTTCGGCGACGCTGCCGCGCAATATCCGCAGCGCCGTATCGATTCGAACTTGATCGATTTGGCCCGGCGCCGTCTCCAAATGCATCATCGCCGCGGTGAGTCCTTGCACGACGCCGTCGTGAATTTCGTAGGCGATCAGTTGCCGATCCCGCTCGTGCCCCGAAAGCAAGTACTGCAAATACACTTTGTCTTGCAACAACTGCTGCTCAACGAGCGAGCGCTCGCGAATTTCCGCTTCTAACTTGGCGTTCAAGTTTTGCAATTCGCGCGTACGTTCTTCCATCGCTTGCTCCAACTCCACGGGTCAGCGAAACTCGCTGTACGTATATTCGACTATCTAATGTTTCGCGGCCATGCACGAAAAGGGACCCGACGAAAGATACTCGTCTCTTTCACACCACGAGGCGGCGAACCTGAGGAAAAAAATTCGCGGCAAAAAACAAACGCCCCGTTTGTGCAAGCGAACTCCTCTCGTCCCACTCTAGAGAAGCCGAAAACGAAGCAAAATGGGATCCCTCTAATTGCCTAATCCCTAGAGAACATATCGTTATATTTTATCCAATTTAACCCAAGCTTGATTCAAAACCTCAAACGGCATCGCTACAATCAGCAGGGTCAGGGGCAACTTTAATAAAATTTGGGGAGAAACCTAAATGATTCGCAGCTTGCTATTACTTGCTTCGGCGGTCACCGTGTTCAGCACGGTCGACGTGGCCGAAGCGTGCCGTCGCTGCCGACCGGGCTGTGCGCCAGTCTGCTCAACCGCTTGTGACGCTCCTTGCGCGCCTGCTGTGCAGTATGTTGAAAAGACCATCATGGTCCCCGAACACACGTACGAAACTCGTACGATCACCTGCACCGAAATGCGGCCGGAAGTGCGCCAAAAGACTGTCACCGTTTATCGCTGCATCCCGGAAACGAATTCCGTGACGCGGACGTATACGGTGATGGTCCCGGAAACCTTGACGAAGACCGTCGAGTACATCGTTCGCAAACCCGTTTACGGCACCCAGACCGTCACCAAGACCGTGATGGTTCCCTCCTACGAGACTCGCGAAGGAGTTCGCGACGTCTGCAAAATGGTGCCCGAAACTTCCACCAAAACGGTCACCTACAACGTTTGCAAGCCGGTTCACGGCACAAAAACCGTCACCAAAACCGTGATGGTTCCGTCGTACGAAACCCGCGAAGGGACCAACACCGTCTGCAAAATGGTGCCCGAAACTTCCACCAAAACGGTCACGTACAACGTTTGCAAGCCGGTTCACGGCACCAAAACCGTCACCAAAACCGTGATGGTCCCGTCGTACGAACCGCGTGAGGGAACTCGCACCGTCTGCCGGATGATGCCGGAAACGATCACCAAGACCGTTTGCAAGGACGAAGGAAGCTGGGAAGAGAAAGTCGTGACCGATTGCTGCGGCTGCTCGAAAGTCTGTAAGACTTGGGCGCCGAACATCGTGCAAACGGAAGTTCCCTGCACCGTGATGCGTCCCGTGACAGAAGAAGTCCCGTACAGCTACCAAGTTTGCGTGATGAAGCCGGTCGAAAAAACCTACGAAGTTGCGACCTGCACCTACGAGACCCAAGAAGTCTCGAAGGACGTGACCTGCACCGTGATGCGAAAAGTGACGGAAGAAGTTCCGTACAGCTACAAGGTTTGCGTCATGAAACCGGTCGAAAAAACGTATCAAGTTGCGACCTGCACCTACGAAACCGAAGTTGTCTCGAAGGACGTTACCTGCACCGTGATGAAGCCGGTCACCGAGCAAGTTCCTTACAGCTACAAGGTTTGCGTGATGAATCCGGTTGAAAAAACCTACACGGTTCCGACCTGCACGTACGAAAACCAAGTGCTGACGAAAGAAGTCCCGTACACGGTTTGCCGCGCCGAAACGCGTGAAAAGACCTACGACGTGACCACCTACAAGAACGTCCCGGAAGAAAAGGTCGTTTCGTACACCTGCATGGTTCCGGTCGAAGTGACCAAAGAAGTCAAGGTTCCCGTCTGCAAGATGGTTCCCAAGACGATCACCGTGCCGACTTGCGGCTGCTAGTCGCTGCGGTGCTGGCCAGAATTGAACGGCACAAACCGACGGTCTTCGGGCCGTCGGTTTGTGCGATTCTTGAGCGTCCGTTTAAGCGTGCGTTTGTCCCAAGCAGCGGCGGCAAAGCAGTTGAATGTTGCTTTCATCGTCTCCGCCCCCCATCGACTTCGGGATGATTCGCACCATCTCCAAATAATCGCCGGCGCTGCACGCGGCGCAGCGGCCGTTGTATTTACGCCAGATTCGAGTCCGCAACTGAGGAGGGATCGTCACCACTTCTAACGCCTGCGTCGACTGCACTCGCGACTGCACGCGAGCCATCTCGCTGACAGCGTACTGACAAAAGTCGGACGGCATTTCTAATTGCTGAAGCAGCCAAACCATCGTCTCTTCTTCATGTGCCGAAATCTCTCCATCCGCTTTCGCGTCGACAATCACATGCTCGACAAATTCACGCGTCTGATGCCGAATCGCCTGCAAAAACTCGTGATGCGAGATCCCCAACTTGTTGGCGGTGCTCAATAGCGCACCCCATTCTTCGGTCAGCAAATGATTGTCGGCGACCGCTTCCAGAAACATGCTGCGGAGAAACTTCTCTCCTTCCGCGTGAAAAAAGACGCCGGCGAACGTCGCCATCGGCATGCCGATCGTATCGCTGATCTTCTGCAAGCGCCGTTCATCGTCGGCGTCGAGCGAGCCGTCCGACATCGCGCGTCCCAGCGCGGCGGCGAATTGCTTTTTGGCAAGATCCAATTCAATGGCGGCGAACTCCCCTTCCGGCAGCTCTAACCGCTCGGCGATCCAACGCGCGGTCTGCTGCTCGTCGCGGGTAAACTGTCCATCTTCCCACGCGCGTTCGATCACCTTTCGATAAACTGCCTGCTTCGCTTGGTCCAGCAGTTGCGGCTCATACGACTGAACTGGAAGCGCCGTCGATATCGAAAACGTCTCCGGATTTTGCGTCAGCGAGTTTTCCAGCAGTTCGATAAGCGAACGTACGCGCGACTCGACGTCATTTTTCGTCGGCTGAGAGGCAAGAGTTGAATCGGCTGAGGACACAGCATTCCCTTTCGGTGAGTTCCATCGTATTTGCGGCGCAAACCGCTCTATCAGAAAACTACGCCGCGCCGTTGCGGCAAGTCGCGTTCTCTCGGCCTAGCTCGGCAATTTCCGACTGTCGGCCCAGCGTGCAGATCGTCAAATCGCGCCAATCGGCATATTCTTCCCGTACCGCTACGCTGGAATCTGGCGCCATTTCAGGACATTTCGGCGGGTCAAAGTCAATAAGAAGGGTTGACCCGCATCATTTTCTGCCGTGATAATCGAACGCTTCCCCCTTCGATCCCACCCCAATTTGACCACACCTGATGAGCGACACTCCTGCGCCCGCCGAACGTCGTCCACTGCTGTACGAGATGCGCACCGCCGAAGATTGGTGGGCGATCTGGCTAGGCGCGTTGATTTTGGCGGTCATCTTTTTCTCGGTGCAGATAACTTCAACTCCCGGCGAAGCCGGCGGCGAAGCGACTGTCACGGCCGCTAGTTCGCTAAAGTCGTGGATCGTCAAACCGGGGTCATGGACCAATAATCCGCTCACGGCGTTTCGCAAAGGGGACCAATCGCTGCTGCCGGGGATGATCGCGATAGGCGGCGTCTTGCTGGCGATTTTCGCTGCAGCACAAGGGATCATGGGAAAATCCGTCGCCGGGTTCGCCGCGGCGTTTCCGGTAATCTTTCTGTTGGCTCTGCTCGCCTATCTGCTTTCCACGCAAACGGTCATCAAGCATTACAACTTGGAGTACGCGCTCTGGGCGCTGCTGGTCGGTTTAATCATCAGCAATACGATCGGCACGCCAGAGTCCTGGAAGCCGGCGGTCAAAACCGAGTTCTACATCAAGACGGGTCTGGTGCTACTGGGCGCTGAAGTCTTGCTGGCCAAACTATTCGCGTTGTCGGTACCCGGCATCGCGGTCGCGTGGATCGTGACGCCGATCGTGTTGATCACCACTTTTATCTTTGGGCAAAAGATTTTGCGAATCGCTTCTCCCTCGCTCAACATGGTGATCTCGGCCGATATGTCGGTCTGCGGGGTTTCGGCGGCGATCGCCACCGGGGCAGCTTGCCGCGCCAAGAAAGAAGAACTCTCGCTCGCGATTGGAATGTCCCTCACGTTTACGGTGATCATGATGGTCGTCCAACCGATCTTGATCAAATTGTTTGCGATTGACGATCTGGTCGGCGGAGCTTGGATCGGCGGCACGATTGACGCGACCGGCGCGGTGGTCGCCGCCGGCAACGCGTTGGGCGAACGCGCCGAAAAAGTGGCCGTCACCGTCAAGATGATTCAAAACGTGTTGATCGGCGTCGTCGCTTTCGGCGTCGCTCTCTACTGGGTCGCGTTTGTCGAAAAGACCAAAGATGGAGCGCGTCCCAGTGCGATGGAAATCTGGTACCGCTTCCCCAAATTTGTGCTCGGCTTCGTGCTGGCGTCGATCGTCTTTTCATCGATCGCCTACTTCGTCACCGCCGGCGATCAGCAAGTCAAAGCGACGACCGACCTGACCAAAGCGCTGCGCGGCTGGCTCTTTTGCCTGGCGTTTGTCAGCATCGGTCTAGAGACCAACTTCCGCGAGCTTTCCGCCTACTTAAAAGGGGGTAAGCCGTTGATCTTGTATCTCTGCGGCCAAACGCTCAATCTGCTGCTGACCTTTATCATGGCCTATGTCATGTTCGGCTGGCTATTCCGCGACTACATCGAGAAGATGCTCAGTGGCCCCAGCTAATCCCCAGGACGAAGCACCCGGCGGACCAGCAGATCGGCGCCGCCGCTGGACCCGACTGCTGATCGCAGTCGGCGCGGTCGCCGTCATTTGGCTGGTCCTCTTGCCACAGGTCGCCGAAACGCCGCCGGTCAAACGACACATTGAAACGATGCAAGCCGCCGGAATCGATCCCAGCGCGATGTTCTATAGCGAACTCGAGCCGCATCTGTTTTTGCAGCCGCAAAAGTAGATTGACCCGATCGACGGCTCTCCTAGGATCACCAATTTTTGTCGCTTGACATAGCGTACGGACTTGGGGTCGATTACAAGCGGAGAATTAGCCATCAATTCCCGTTTGCGCGTAGGCCAAATCGGTTAACGAGCCAGGGGGTTTTATGCGCTGCTTTCATTCCGAATCCAAAGATCATGATTGGGCGGCCCACACGAGACCTCGGAGAGAGGGATTGGGGGAGCAGACATTCGTCGCCGATTCGACTTCCCGTCCGCAGGCCCACCCAGAAAAACCAAAGCGGTCCGGTCCAGTCCAACCTTTCGAACGAGAAAATACGGCGGTTCGGTCCAGTCCAACCTTTCGAACGAGAAAACACGGCGGTCCGGTCCAGTCCAACCTTTCGAACGAGAAAACGCGGCGGTCCAGTCCAGTCCAACCTTTCGAACGAGAAAACGCGGCGGTCCAGTCCAGTCCAACCTTTCGCACGAGAAAACACGGCGGTCCGGTCCAGTCCAACCTTTCGAACGGGAAAACGCGGCGGTCCGGTCCAACCGACCATGAATGACTAATTTCTAAGTACGAATGTCTAAAGAAGAACCGGAGATCGATGCTGCTCGGATCTTTCATTCGTCCTTCGACATGAGACATTTCTCAAGTCCGTTTCCGCTCCGAGCACGACCTTAGACGCTGCAGCCCGACGTCAATCGACGATTCGCACATTGGCCGGTAGAATACTGTTTTGCCCACCCACGTTGATCCTGCGCACAGATCTATGCAATTCCCCAAACTCTTCCGTCTGCGTC
The DNA here is from genome assembly GCF_000153105.1 of Blastopirellula marina DSM 3645. GTDB lineage: Bacteria > Planctomycetota > Planctomycetia > Pirellulales > Pirellulaceae > Blastopirellula > Blastopirellula marina. Next base: position 4,080,747 of record NZ_CH672376.1, on the reverse strand, counting down.
AAACCTTCCCGCGCCCTCTGGTGACCGATGTCATCGGCGAAGTCGATCGCCAACTCACCAAGCTGGAGTTGAGCGCGAAGGTAAAGCCAGGCGAAACGGTCGCGATCACCGCCGGCAGCCGCGGCATCGCCAACATCAAAGAGATCATCAAAGCGATCGTCGACCATCTAAAAGAGATCGGCGCCAAGCCGTTTATTGTGCCGGCGATGGGAAGCCACGGCGGGGGAACCGCCGACGGTCAGGTCGGCGTGCTCGCTTCGTATGGAATCACGCCGGAGTACTGCGGATGCGAAATTCGCGCCAGCATGGAGACGATCGTCGTCTGCCAAGCGAAGGAAGGTTTTCCGGTTCACTTTGACAAGCATGCTTCGCAGGCCGATCACGTCATCGTTTGCGGCCGCGTCAAAGCGCATACCGATTTCACCGGCGAAATCCAAAGCGGATTGATGAAGATGATGCTGATCGGACTAGGCAAGCACAACGGCGCCAAGGTCTATCACAAAGCGATCATGGACAACAGCTTTACGCAGATTGTGCAAAGCGTCGCCCGCGAAGTGCTGAGCCAGTGCAATATTCTGTGCGGTCTGGCCATCATCGAAAATGGCTATGACGAAACAGGACACATCATCGGCGTGCCGGCTGACGAAATCGAACAGCGCGAGCCAGAACTGCTGCGACTGGCCAATAGCTTACTGCCGAAGCTGCCGTTTGAAGAAGCCGACGTGCTGATCGTCGATGAGATCGGCAAAAACATCAGCGGCGCCGGCATGGACACCAACATCGTCGGCCGCAAGTTTAATGACCATGCCGCAACCGGCGACGAAACGCCCCGCGTCAAACGGATCGTTTTGCGCGGTCTGACCGAAGAAACGCACGGCAACGCCTCGGGGATCGGCATGTGCGAGTTCTGTCTGACGCGCATGGTCGACCAAATGGATCGCAACATCACCAACATCAATAGCATCACGTCAGGGCACGTGACGGCGGCGATGATTCCGATCCACTACGACACCGACCGCGAAATCTTGGAAAACGCGCTGCAAACTATCGGTCTACGCCCCCCGCACGAAGCCCGCATCATGTGGATCCCCCACACGCTTGCGATCGATGAAGTCGTCTGCAGCGAGGCGTATCTGGACGAAGTGACGTCGCGCAGCGAACTGGAAGTGCTGTTTCAGCCGCGGGAAATGCCGCTAGATAGCGCCGGGATGCTTCCTGCGGTCACTAAGTGGCTACCTTAACCGCCGGTTTCCCCGACAAACTGCGGCGTGCGACTTTCCCCCAAAACGCTGCAGCGACCAATTACGGTTGTACAAATCCCACACGTTGATCGATTTTTATGCAAAGCGATGAACTTCGCGTTGTTAATCTGGCACGTAGGGGATATCAATGACTATCAGGCGTCGAATGTTCAAGACTTAACCAACTTGAGCCCAAACGCGGCGTTACAATAGCGCCGCCCCCCCAAGCGATCCGCCGACAGGGCACGCTGCCAGGTCGCTTCAAACACATACCGCTAAAGGAAATTGCATGAAATTATCGCACCTGACTTTGGCCGCATTGCTGCTGGCCGCTTTACCGTGCGTCTCGCTGCTCTATGCGGCCGAAGACGCGACGGCGGATGAAACCCAAGCAGCAACCGATCCGCTGGATCAACTGAAGGCCGATCCCAATAACGTCGAGGCGCTGAACGCCTATTTGCAGAAGAATCTCGGCGCCATCATGCGGAAGGCCGGCGAAGACGCCGACGGCGCTATCAAGCAATTGGGCGAGATGAAGAAAACGCTTTCGCAACTGAAACCAACCGACGAAAAAGCGGTCAATTTCTTTGCTCAAGTTGATAACATCCTGGACACGTTCACCGATCGTATCGAACTGCAGGCGATGTCGCTGGCCGATCTTCGCGAAAAAATCGCCGCCGCGCCGGAAGACGCGGAGCTTGTCGGCAAGTACGGCATGAAAGTGATGATGGAGCTCGCCGGCACGCTCGGCGATGACTGGAAAACAGCCGACAAACGCTTGACGGAAGAAACCGCCTATCTCGATTCGCTCGCCGAAAAGACCGAAGTCCCCGCCGTCAAAACGGCCGTCACCAGCGCCAAACTCACCTTGTCACGATTGACGGCTGCGATCGAACGTCAGAAACGTCTGGAAGAACTCGTCGGCAAGCCGGCGATGCCGCTTTCGGCCGAAGCCTGGGTGAACGGCGCTCCGCTAACCGACGCCGAACTGAAGGGCAAAGTCGTGATGCTCGACTTCTTCGCGATTTGGTGCGGCCCCTGCATTGCGACCTTCCCGCACCTGCGTGAGCTCGAAAAAGAATACGGCGACAAAGGTCTCGAGATCATCGGCGTGACCGGCTATTACAACTACGGCTGGAACGAGGAACGGATGGCTCCGGCGCCGTCGCAAGACGCGGAAGTTTCGCACGAAGATGAGCAGGTCATGCTGCAAAAATTCGCCGCTTCGCACGAACTAAAGCATGTCTTTGCGATCGATCCCGAAGGCAAAATGTCGAAGTATTACGGCGTGAGCGGAATTCCGCACATCGTCTTGATCGACAAAGAAGGAAAAATTGCGTTGGTCAAAGTTGGTTCCGGCGAAGCCAACGCTAAAGCGATCGAAGCGAAGGTGAAAGAGTTGCTCGGCGAGAGCTAAGCCAACCTTCACTCTGCAATCAAACGCCAAAGCGGCGCTGGAATCATTTCCAGCGCCGCTCTTTTTTGACATCGCCAGTTTAGCTGCTGACCGTTGAATTGACCGCGAAGCTTCGAATGGTGTTCGGCTTGCGAACTTCTTCGATTTCGATTTCCATATCCTTCTCTTCAAAAGGGACCATTTCTGGCAGGTCCTCCAACGAAGCGAATAAGTTGTTACGGATCATGGTCGAAATATCACCCAGTGGAAGGTGATTTAAACGGCGATGAGAAAATGGATCCTGCAACTCGACCCCAATTTGATCGAGTGACAGCAGCGGGTAAGCGACCAGCAGCGTCATCAGCGGGGTGAAGACGCCGACATAGTCGACCAAGGCCAGCGGCAGAAACGACAAATAGAGAAACAGGAACCGCCGGATCTTGATCGAGAACGCCAGCGCCAAAGGGGTCGCTAAAATACGCTCACACATGCCGATATGGTCGATCAGGCGAGCACGCTCCTCTTCTGCTTTGAGAAAGTAGAATCGATCCAGCTGACTCTCGTCCACCGCTTGCTTCAGCATTTCAGCAATCCGCCGCACGACGTACATCGGCATATGATTGCACTGGGCCAAGCGTTCCGTTTCCACTCTCCCGACGATTTTCACGAGATCTTTGATCTCATCAAAGCTGGTTTGCTTGCGCAAACTATGTCGACAAACGGCGGAAAACGCGGCGACCCAGCGCAAATACGATTCGCGCCACTGACGATCCTGCGGACCATAAATAACGCCGATTTGTCCGAGATTGCGAGATTGATTGACAATCCCTCCCCATACTTTGCGCGCTTCGTACCACCGATCGTATCCGGCGTTGGTTCGCAAAACTAACAGCAGCGCCAAAACGGCCCCGATGTATTCGTAATGCGAATTGGCCAAAATGTGCGTCGCTTCCAAGTAGGTCATGATCGCCGTGACCACTGCGGCGAACAACGTAAAACCCAATAGGCGTCCCAAAATCAGGGGCGTCGCTGATCCTCGCAATCGAAAAACTTCGCGCCAAAATTCAAAGCGTGGCATAGAGAAATACTACTCCTGAAACAATGCGTTTTATATTTGCGGCGATCGACATCTCGGCTTAGGCGTAGGCGTAAATGGCCAATTCCGTATGCTGCAATATGTCGCTGCCTAGCTGGCCAAATGGCGAACCCCACCAACTGCTCGTCCTGGCGACTCCCAGCACCAGTAAATCGGCCTCCCATTTCTGGGCGTATTTCGCGGCGGTTTTCACCGGCGAGCCAGGCAAACACCCTACTTCTAGCGTCTCCATCCGCGATCGGCAGTATTGCAGCATCGCGCGATACGCGCCGCTTTGCGGGCTGGCCGCTTCGCCGACGCATAACAAGCGATACTGGTTGCCGAGATAGGCGGCATGTTGCGACAAGAACGAACGAATGGACCGGCTTGAAGCGTTGGATCCGTCGTAAATCAACAAGACGCGGTCGAGCTCCACCGGCTTCCGCCGCAGCACAAGCAGCGGGTGCGCGCCGCGCTGCGCCAACTCCATCAATTCGTGCGCAGAGAGTCCCACATCATGGCGATGCGGGGTTCTTCCGTAAGAAACGATCGTCAAATCGTTATACTTCGCCTCGTCAGCGAGCAACTCGATCGGATCGCCGCGAACGTCCACTACATCGCAGTGAACTCGGCTGCTTCGACATACGCTGAGAAACTCCTCGCGCGATTGCATCTGGCGACGATGCGTCAGAGTCATTCGTGTCGCTTCAACCCCAGCATAGGCCGCCGACTCGATCCCTGCCTTTTCGAAAAAAGTACGCGTATCCAAAATCGATACGCCGCGAATCCTCGCCTGGGCGACGCTCGCCAATTTTACGGCCGTTTCAACCACCGACTTTGTACGACTGGAATTGCAGAGATGAACTAACAGATTCTTCATCACAGAAACGCCTTTAATTTTGAATCAAGAATGAACATGCAGAGAAACCGTCGAAACTCGAATTCACGCCTACTTCGACCGTAGGGTTTCGTCGATCGAGCGTTCATCTGCACCACTTGCTTCGCGGGCGGACTCTCCTCGATTTTTTTCGGCGTAGCGCTCATGAAAACGAGCCGCTAGTCCATCCCAGTCGATCACTAAGCTTCCGCCTGACGCTTCATGCTGCTTCTCCCAAGACATCAGCAAATCGAGACAAGCATGATCGATGTAGTTCAGCTGCTCGAAATTGACATGCAGTTCGACGTTGCCTGGAACGTGCTCCAGTTCCGAAGCCAACGCCGGCAGTCGCATAAACGTCGCGGTTCCGATCAACCGCAACGTCAACTTGCCCGCAGCGGGATCTCCCTCGCGGCGTATTTCCAAGCGCGAGAAGACATACAACAACTTGCATGCGGCCAACACGATGCCGGTGACGACGCCGATTAACAAATCGGTCGCGACAATCGTGATCATGGTGGCGAAATAGATAAAGACCTCACTCCGTCCATACTTGGCCAATTCGCGTATCGAAGCGGGGTTCACCAGCTTATAGCCGGTATAGACCAACACGGCCGCCAAACTGGCGACAGGAATTTGCTTCAAGAGGAAGGGCAGGAACGCCACAAAGAGGAGCAGCCAGCCCCCGTGCATGATCGCGGACCAGCGCGACTTTCCGCCAGCCGAGACGTTGGCGGCGCTGCGCACGATCACTCCGGTCAGCGGCAATCCGCCGATCAACCCGCAGACCGAATTGCCCAATCCCTGAGCTATCAACTCGCGATCGTAGTTAGTTCGCTCCCCTTCGTGCATTTGATCGACCGCGGTGGCGCACAAGAGCGTCTCAGCGCTGGCGATCAACGCGACGCCGGCGGCCGCCATCAGGATCTCGATCACCGGCGCCGACATCCAGATGCCGAGATCGGGAAAGACGAGACTGCTGAAGAAGTTCGCGGGAATGCTCGCCTCCAGCCGCTTGATCGGGACGTCAAAGAGCTCGGAGAACAACGTCGCCAACACGACGCCTAACAGCGGCCCGGGAATCAGCTGAAATTTCTTCGGGGCCATTTTCCAGAACACGATCACCGCAATCGTGAACAAACCAAGTCCCGCCGCAAGATGGTGCGACTTCGATTCGTCAAACGCAAACACGCGACCAATCGCCTGGGGAATCGTCAGCAGATTCGCCAGGCCGGCTTCCAAATGAACGCCGCCGATCACCAACTCTTTCCGCGGCTGATCGTCGATCATGATGTGAAACTGACTGCAAAAAATCAGGACCCCGATTCCGGCCAGCATCCCCTTCACCACCGCCGGCGAAACCGCGCGAAACCACTGCCCAAACTTCAGGAAGCCGGCGACAATTTGCATCACACCGGCGACCACGATCACTAGCATGACAAGCTTGATGTCAAACTTCTCAAACAAGCCATAGACCAGCACCGTCAAACCGGCTGCAGGTCCGCTGACTTGCAGCGGAGCTCCCGCAAAAAAACCAACCACCAATCCGCCCACGATGCCAGAGATGAGCCCAGCCGCAGGGGGCGCTCCCGACGCAATCGCGATGCCCAGACAAAGGGGCAGCGCGACTAAAAATACGACAATCGATGGAAAGACGTCATTCTTGATCGTCGCCCAGCTAAAAAATGGAGGACCATTGGAACTGTCGGACATGGAAAACGCCTTATCGCGAAGTTGTTTTGAAACGAGGGAAAGCGTCAGAGTCAATCATTAGGCGTAACCCGATGTCGAACCGTCGATCTCGCCAAACGTCGCTTCGCTTAGCGGCACAAACGCGTCTTGCTCTCGGTCAAGCATTTCCACATTGCCAGATCCAATGTCATACGCCCAACCATGCAACTGGACCTGGTCGCTCGACAATGCGTCAGCGACGCAGCGCATCGCTTCCAGGTTTTCCAACTGCATTCGGACATTCTCTTGGATGACCAGTTCCAACATCCGCTCAGGCGACTGCTCCCCGTTGCGTTGCAATGTTCGCTGCGTCAAGCCATCCGTGTTTTGCAGCCACGCGGCGACAGCGGGAAGTTCGTCACACGACCCGGCTTGAAGAACGGCGTTCATTGCGCCGCATCCAGAGTGTCCGCAGACGACGATGTCCTGAACCTTGAGGGCCTTGATCGCATATTCGATCGTCGCCGCTTCCCCGCTCGCTTGACCTTTCCGCGGAATCAGATTTCCCGCGTTTCGTAACACGAAGATATCGCCGGGATCGCTTCTCGTGATCAGGTTCGGGTCGATACGCGAGTCCGAACAAGTGATAAACAGCGTGTGCGGCGACTGCCCATGGGCAAGCTCCGCAAACAAAGACTGCTTGTGCTGATAGTCCGATTTCTGAAATTGACTGAGTCCGCTGATTAGTTTCTGCATGGTTCGAATATTCACTCGGCGCATCGACACGCGCCCAACTAGCGTTACGTAGATCTGGAAGATTCCAGCAGCGACGCGCAACCATCTCCGCGATAACGTCAGAGAAATGGTGAGTGCGCAGCAGATGCCGGAGTCACGATGTAGGAGCGTTCAACTCAACGCATGAACGCAGGGCCAAGAAGAGGCCAAGAAATACGCAGGTTTAAATGCGCAGCGCCGCGCCAATCCCGTTCCAAGCGCTTCGTTCGCCTCGGATGCCGCTAAATGCAGCCCGAGAGATACGTCCAGGGAGCGGAGCCGACAGAAAATCGGCAGATCGATCGTCCGCGGTGATCTTGGGTCGAAATTCGACCGACACGATTTGGCCCAGCAGTACGACTTCAACTTCTCGCGAAGTCTCCGTCTCTTGCTCGGCCAGCGATCGCGGAGGCGAGATCGTCCCGACAATCATCGCAAACATCATGAATAGAAAAGGAGCGATTGGCAAAGGCGATCGGCGATTGATTCGTCTCATTGCACTCCCTTCTTGTTCATGTTTGAAATCGGACAAGATGGCGAATCCGCGAGAGAGTCCGCCAAGATGATGTATTTCAACTTTACGTTCGGCAGCCTAGCAAAGTCAAGCCGGTTTTCTTCGCGAGAGAGCGGCGAAGATAGAACGCAACCTGAATCACACCAAGAGATTTCGGCGAAAGTTCACCGCGTATGAATTCTTGCAACCTCTTTTTTTCTCGCCATAAAAGAGGCTCGCCTGCAGGCGAAGCGTCGCGCCGCAGGCAAGCCGATCTCAAACGGAACGCAACGCGAGAGCTATTGGGCCGGAAGCAGCACCGGGACCACATATCCACTCGGCAAAATATCGTACTGCGGAACTACTTGGGCGCTGACCGGCGGAACCATCGGCGGAGTCGGCGGCAGCGGCGGGTCGCCGGCAGACTGCTGGACTTCTACCGGAGCGCTGCTGCAGGGAACGCACGATTGAAGGCACGTGCGAATCCATTCAAATTTCGGTACCGAAACTTTGTATTCGTTCTGCCACAGTTGATTGACGGTGCGAACCTTGCCGCATTTCACCAGCGGCGGCTCACATCCGCAGCAATCTGATTTTTCCCATGGAAATCGAACCGGCGGGATTTCGATTTGCTTGCAGCGCGTTGTCCAGCAATGCTCTTTTTCTTCTTCGCATGATTTCTTCAACAGATAGGGGGCGCACTCCCAACAGGGATGCTCACAGCAGCAATTGCCATGCACCGTGGGTCTGCCGCAGCCGCCAACCATCGCTTCGCCGCTATTGGCGGTGTTCACACACAGCGCCAGTCCAGCCAACAAAAAGTAAATTGCAATCCGTCGCATAGTATCCATCCTTCTATCTTTCGCCGAGGCGATTGTTTTTGATTCGTCCGGTTTAGAAATCAACCATAAAGCGACAACCCATGACCCAGAAGTTGCCTCCGGTGTAGCCGCCTACCGGCCTGTGCTCGCTGATGTCGCCGTAGATCGCGTTGAACTGCATCTTCGAGTGCGAAGTCCATAGCCAGTTCAAACCTAGCGTCGCGTTGGTCTCGACGCCTCCTTGGATATTGTCGTCGGACAGATCCAAGTAAGAGATACGTGCAGCAATTTGCCAGGCGCCCCAACCGGTTCCAAAGTTGCCGTTGCAATCAGGAACCAGGAAGAAATTCTCGAACGGCTTCGTGCGCGAGAGCGTGCTGCTCTTGCGGTCATACGCCATGTGCTCGCCGGTCAAGAAGTAAGCGGCCTGCAAATAGCCGCCATGGAAGTTGACGTCGCTCATGCCGTTGTCACGCTGCAGCCAAGTCGTTTGATATTCGCCGCAGAAGTTCCAAGCGCCGACATTCAGCATCGACTCCAAAGCAAATACTTCGTACCAGTCGGCGCCCGCAATGGCCCCGGTATCAATCCAGCGACTGGACGAGCGGGCCTCAGGCCGCGTACGAAAACGTCCTTGATTGGAATGCGGCGTGGTCGCCAACACATCTCCATCAGGATTGGCCACCATCCCGGCGATCGCCCAGTGGTAATAACCACGTCCGCCGGACGAATCGTCATACCAAGGGCTGCTCGCCAAGCGAGCGTTGCCGCTTCCTTGAAACGCATCGCCCAGATAGGCCCCGGTGCCGGACACGTTCTCCATATTGAAAATGCCGTAGCGCCAATTGTAGACCAGGTCGTCTGAGTAGCTGTAGCCGCACAGCCCAAGACGACGTGCATCTTCGTTGAACGCTTCCACTACTAGCGGTCGCTCCATAAAGATGTTGAACCGCGAACTATTCAACGCGTCCAAACCAAGCGGACGTTTTTGATTACCCAGCAGCACCGTCGTATTGCCTGGCAGTTCGTCCCAGCCGATATAAACATCCTTGATCGCGGGATCGTTGGGATCGGCGAAGTCGACCTGGATGCGCCACAACATCGTCTCAAAGGCATCCCCGCTCGTTTCTAGGCGGACGCGTCGAAACGCCCAGCGATTCTCGGGATCATTGCCGGTCGCGGGATTTTCGAAAAAGCCAATCCCCGGCGTATTGCTAGGAAAGTCCCATGTGTCAAAGTGGACGCGACCGCCGATCTTGAACGTCGGTTTCGTCGGCGGGACGTAGTCTTCCGCGACTTTCGCGATCTGAGCACTTTGAACGGTCTGGGCCGCTTCCAGGCGTTCGATGCGTTCCATCAAGTGCCCAACGTTCGTCGTCGGCACGTTTTGGATGTTTTGCATGTTCGGCATCGCGCCGGCCGGAACCTGCGGAGCCGTCATCGCGGGTTGCGGCGGTGCGTCTAACTGATCAATTCGCCGCTCCAACTCCATAAGACGCCGGCTGAATTCATCTGGTGGCGACACATACTGCTCAGCGGCATAGCTGCTAAAGTACGTCTCCTGAGCCAAAGCTGGCACAGCGAAATGCGTCACACCGTACAGCAAAAGCCCCGCTGCAACCGTGCTAGCAATCCTTTTTGGTAACATCGTCATTTCAGCCATCCGTGACATACGAAGTAGAACAAACAATTTCGTTATGTCGCGATCATCGGGAAGAGCCCGCATAACCGAATATTAAGATTGCACGAATGATAGTCGCGCGGCCTGTGACGATTTCAGTGATCGTTTTGGCCAGGGATGGTCGTAACAGAAAAAGGGTCCGCAAAAGCGGCAAATGCGCCTAATCCACCATCGACTTCGAGATCTGTAGCGGTCACGAACGATGCGCCGTCACTAGCTAACCACATCACGGCCGCCGCAATTTCGGGCGGTTCAGCAATCCGCCCCAGAGGATGTCGATTCGCTAAAGGAGCTTCTCCTCCTTGCTGTGCGAGAGACGCCCGCAAAAGTGGAGTTCCCACCGCCCCCGGCGAAACCGATACGACCCGCACTCCTTCACGCGCCAGCTCGACGCCCCATTGCTTCGCCTGCATTAGATTGGCCGCTTTGATCGGTCCATAGGCCGGCACCTCGCGAGCTGTCCGGTGCCCTTGGGCGCTCGCCATATTAACGATCACGCCGCTTTGTTGCTTGCGCATCACCGCCGCAACTGCCATCGCCATGTAAGTGTAGCCAGAGAGATTGATCGCGACCATCTTGTCCCATACCGCAGGCGACAACTGGTCAATCGCTCGGTACGAGTCAGGCGGTTGGATCGCGGCGTTGTTAACCAACACGTCTAGTGCGCCCGCTTCTTCGACAACTTGGGCGACAACGCGCTGGCAATCTTCGCGCTGCGAAACGTCGCCCAGGATCAGCTTGGCCGGCAGTTCCACCCCCGGTTCGGGCTGAGACACGTCGACGGCGTAGGTCGTCGCGCCCGAAGCGGCGAACGCCTGGCAGATCGCCAAGCCAATTCCTCCAGCGCCTCCGGTCACCAACACGACGCGACCCGAGTTATCAAATTGAACGTTTCCGCGCGGTCGCATAGTCATTTGCTTTATTGTCAGTTACTTGGAAGCCCAGTAATCGATGACGAACGCTTCTTCCAAATGGGGAAGCAACAGTTCGACAAATTCTTTGTGCGCGGCGTGCGGCAAATAGGCTTCGCGATCCGCTTCGCTTTTGAAGGTCACCAAAAAGCAGTGCGTAAAACCTTTGTCGAGCATCTCGGGGCTGTTGTTCGTGCCCCATTCAAAATCAGCGATCTGCGAGATCTTGCTGGGCAACGCAGCGAACGCTTCCTCGACCATCTTCTGATCCGAAGGCTTTACCCCCTCTTTGAACTTGAAAATCACGACATGCCGCAACAACTTCTCCGGCTTAGCCGCGTCATCGGCGAACGAACGCGTATTCATGGCGACCACCGTAACCGCCAGCAAGGCGAAAATCGAATAACAGAAGACGCGATTCATGATGAACTCTCTCAGCAAGGGTAGGTATGTCCAATAAAATGGGCCCTCTCTAGGATAGCAACGCGCCGACCCCGCGACAAATTGCCCCCCGGATTGGCGGCTACATTTTCAACGAATGGAACACCAGCGGCCCGATCGTCGAAATCACCAGTACAATCAGCGCCAGCGAAACCAGGTTTAACACGAACCCGGCCTTGATCATCTGCCGCATGGTCACGCGACCCGAACTGTAAACGATTGCATTGGGGGGAGTCGCCACCGGCATCATGAAGGCGCAGCTCGCCGCCAGCGTCGAGGGGATCAACAACAACAGCGGGCTCACCTGCAACTCGTCGGCCGTACTGGCCAAGATCGGATTCAGCATCTGCACGCTCGCCAGATTCGAAGTCAGTTCGGTCAAGCAGATCATCCCGCTGGCGGTCAGCGCCGCCATGACGATCGGCGACAAGCCGGTCATCATGCTGGCCAGTCGTTCCCCCAAAAATCGATCGAGCCCGGTTTCATGCAATCCGCCAGCAAGCGCCACACCGCCGCCAAATAGCAGCAGAACGCCCCAGGGAATTCGGACTGTTGACTGCCAATGCAGCAAGCGACTGCCATCTTCTTTTCCGCTGGGCAAATAGAAACAAAGCAGCGCCATCAGGATCGCGGCGGTGCCGTCGTCGGCATACTTGCTCTGCAGTAAGGGTCCCCAGCCCCAGCCTGAGGTCGGCTCGCGCAAGATCCAGAGCAGCGCCGTAACGAGAAAGATGCCTCCGACGCGCCATTCCGCCGCTGACATCGACCCCAACTTCTCCAGC
>NZ_CH672376.1:3761738-4068484 GCF_000153105.1 Blastopirellula marina DSM 3645 | reverse complement strand
GACGTCCAAGTCTACGAAGGAGCCGTGGACGTCTACTTGCATGCCTTCCAGGGAAACGTCTCGCAAGACAATCGCCTGAGTGCCGGCGAAGCGTATTCGTTTGACAAAACGAGCCGAGCGCTGCCGTTCGCTCCGGAACGATTTCTGCGCACCTTTCCCAAGACGCCTCGAAAGACCAAGACCGAGCTCGCATACAATCGCAGCGAAATCGAAATGATCCATGTCCGCCGTACAGCCCAACCGCCGGTCATTGACGGCAATCTGGAAGAGTGGGACCTATCCGAAGCGTTCACCGCGGCGTGGATCGAACCATAGCCCCCTTTATTGATGGGATCAACGGACTGCGTCGCTGTCGACTCAACTGAGCCGAATCCTTTCCGTAGGCGTCAGCATCGGAAAAGTTCTGCGACGTTCGTGACCGCAACGATTGCTGCAAATTTGCGCCTGCTTGCACGTCATGTCGGCAACTCTTACTGGAACATGACGCGCGACTCAGCAACGGATTCGCTTTTTCTATGCGCCGCTTTCCGTATCGGTTTCGCTGCTGCTCTCAAAATCCCATCTAGGGGAGTATTGCAGTCCGCCTATCGGCGTGGGCTAGGTTGCTAAGCTGCGCAACTAGTCCGTCCCAAATTGCAGGCAAGTTGGCCGACTGCAACAAAAACTATGGAATTATCGAAGATATCACGAAACATCGATGACCCCAAAAGTGTGGCTACTCAAGAATTGCGCAGAAACGCCCAACTTGCGATTGGCATGTAAAGTGCTTTAGCACTTTGCACCTCTCCTCTTTGATACGCCCATCTTGATCGGACGAAGTTCGATCAAGATCGATTCATCTTTTTTAAAGGGCCATGTCGATTTATGTCGCAATCTCATCAAAATCAAAAAGGCTTCACTCTGGTCGAACTGCTGGTCGTGATCGCGATCATCGGAGTCTTAATCGCGTTGCTTTTGCCGGCGGTGCAACAAGCGCGCGAAGCGGCGCGGCGGATGCACTGTAGTAACAACTTAAAACAGTTGGGACTAGCGCTGCACAACTATGTCGACACGCATGGCAAGCTGCCGGCGTCGAGCAGCGGATACGGCGGCTGCGTCGGGGACGCCGTGAACGGCGAGATCAAAAATGCCAATGGTCTCGTTGCGCTGCTCCCTTATGTCGAGCAACAGAACCTTTACGATCAATTCAACCACAAAGAAGCGTATTCGATCTCCAGCAGTCACCAGAAGGCGACCGGCACGATCGTGGGAGATCCGCTCACCAATGGAAACGCCGCGCTCGCCGGAACGGAGCTGCAAGCTTTCAATTGCCCTTCAGATAACAATCCCACCAAAGGGAGACTTGTCGGCGGAGCTTACGGCCCCGGCGGTTCTTTTTCAGGCGCCGCGACCAACTATGATTTCGTCGTCTACTGCTCGCTCGAATATTCTACCTGCAACAGCTACGTTACTCAGTCTAGTACTTCCAAGCGGATGTTTGGCGCCGACCACAATACCAAACTGGCGGATGTCGTCGATGGTCTGAGCAACACGTTCATGATGGGCGAAACGACCAAGTATCACGTCAACGGCGGCGCCTTCGCCTGGTCGTATCGCAGTTGGGTCATGACCGGCGTCGATCCTTATTACAACGGGACGAACGGCGGCATCAACATCTGGCACCAACCCCAGGTGGATCACCCCGCTTGGCAAAGCCCTCCGTTTGTTCCGATTCGAGGACGCGCTCGCAGCTGGTGGTGTGCGACGGCCAGTTTGCATCCCGGCGGATGTCACGTGGTGATGGGGGACGGATCCGTTCAGTTCATCCCTGAAACGATCGACAAAGCGACGCTGTTCAATCTGACGGCGATGGCCGACGGAAACGTCGCCAAGCTGCCTTAGAGTGCGCCGCTTGCAAGTCACATCATTACCAACGTTATCTTTAATCCTGGTAGGTGAAATTGATGTTTTGTCGATGGAAATTTAGTATCCTGCTTGTCTTGTTCGTGACCATCGGGTGCAGTGATCCTGGACCGCTGCGCCATTCCGCCAAGGGAACGCTCTTGCTCGACGGAGAGCCGCTGCCCTACAAGAGTCTTTACTTTTGGCCGATTGACGGAACGGTCGGTCAAGGCGCCGGCGGTTGCACCGATGGAGAAGGGAAGTTCAACTTGCATACCGTCGTCCCTGGCGCTTTGAGGGACTATCGTGGTTGCCAGCCTGGGCGCTATTGCGTGATCGTCGGTGAGCCGCTGTTACCAATCGGCGATACTTCCTCGGAAGCCAACATCCAAGGAGAAGTCGTCGACGGCGAAGGGCCCGCCGCCGCAGTCGCGATTGCCGAACCTACCCGCCGAAGCAAAGGCAAACCCAGCATCCCCGCGATTTACCAGTCGCAAAATACAACCCCGTTGATTGTCGAAGTCAGTGAAGAAGTTGAGTTCTACGAATTGACGATGGATTCAAAACCGAGAGCGTCGCTCACGGCGGTGCAGTACCATAAGCGAAACTAGGTCGCTGCGGCGAAACACCGCCACGAGTTCTATACTCCTGCGACTTCTGATAATTCAACAGGGCGGCTTCTCACGAGAAGTCGCCCTGCTTTCGTTCCTACTCTTTGAACGGACGAGCCAGAACGTTAGTCTGGCGGTTGTCCGTCGGCCGGCGAAGATGCGTTTTCAGCGACGGGGCAGTTGGTTTCGGCGGTTCTTTCGGCTATGACTGGGGACAAAATGCGGACGCAGCGGTCTTCTACGGCGGCTGGACGCCGCAACTTGTCGGAATCGAATTCTCCGCTTCGGCTTCACTTTCAGGGAAACATTGGATGCGTCATCAACCTATCGATTCGGGCCTGTTTGTCGAAAATCGAGCCAATCTGAAGCAGCTTTTACCTGCTAACTCGTTAGCGATCGTCCACGCCAACGACGTGCTGCCGACAAACGCCGATGGTACGTTCAAAAATTTTCCCAATACGGATTTGTTCTATCTATCAGGCGTTGAGCAGGAAGAGTCGATTCTATTGCTGTTTCCCGACTCGCCCGAGCCGGCGCAGCGTGAGATTTTGTTCGTTCGCGAGCCGATCGAAATCTTGGAAATCTGGGAAGGGCACAAGCTGTCGAAGGAAGAAGCGACCCAAGCTTCCGGCGTCACCACGATCAAATGGCTGAGCGAGTTTCCCGGAATCTTGCGCAACTGCATGTTGAGCGCAGAGCAAGTCTTTTTGAATCAAAACGAACACCGCCGCGCCGCCGCGATCGTACAAACGCGGGACGATCGGTTTGTGGAAGATTGCCAGCGCCAGTTTCCGCTGCATACCTATCGCCGCCTGGCGCCGCTGTTGCATCAATTGCGAGCGGTCAAATCGGATGCCGAAGTTGAATTGATCCGTCGCGCCTGCAGCATCACCAAGGGGGGATTCGAACGGCTGCTGAAGTTTGTGAAGCCCGGCGTCACCGAACATGAAGTGGAAGCGGAGCTCTGGCACGAGTTCATTCGTAATCGCGGCGCGTTCGCCTATTCGCCGATTATCGCGTCCGGCAAAAACGCGTGTGGATTGCACTACGTTCAGAACGACCAGATCTGTAACGATGGCGATATGTTGCTATTGGATGTCGCGTCTAACTACGCCAACTACAACTCGGACCTGACGCGCACAATTCCGGTCAATGGTCGCTTTACGTCGCGACAACGCGATGTCTATGACGCCGTATTAAGAGTGATGCGGGCCTCGATCGCAGGCGCCGTCGTCGGCAAGATGCATCGCGACTGGCATCACGAAGCGCAGTTGATGATGAACGAAGAACTCGTCCAGCTAGGCTTGCTGACCAAGGAAGATGTGGCCAAGCATACGCGGGAAGCGCC
Organism: Blastopirellula marina DSM 3645; assembly: GCF_000153105.1. Lineage (GTDB taxonomy): Bacteria > Planctomycetota > Planctomycetia > Pirellulales > Pirellulaceae > Blastopirellula > Blastopirellula marina. Next base: position 4,064,644 of record NZ_CH672376.1, on the reverse strand, counting down.
TGCCTGCAAAAAGTACTTCATGCATGGTCTAGGACATCCGATCGGGCTCGACGTGCATGATGTGGCGCCAACTAACGTCCCCTTCGCCGCCGGTTGGGTGCTGACGGTCGAGCCCGGCATCTACATCCCAGCAGAAGGCTTCGCCGTGCGGCTCGAGAACGACATTCTGATTACTGAAGCGGGGCCGATCGACCTGATGGACGATATCCCCGTGGAAGCGGATGAAATCGAAGCGCTGATGGCCGCAGCAGCGAAGTAATTTGGCCCTGACGCTCGTCCGGCCCTGATAGCTTTGCTATCGGGGCTGACGGGAGTCTCATTTTTCTCATCTATCCGCACGAGCCTCTTCTGTGTGCTGTCGGCTATCGCTAGCGAGTGAGCGCAGCGACCTCTCTCTCGCGTGATCAAGACCGTTCGAAATGGGCGATAAAGCCGCTCATTCGGGTCAGATGAATGTCCCCAACAAGGCGGAGTCTTAAGGCCTTTTAATGTAGACCAATATCGAGCGTAAATCCGCTATTTCCTAGGGTTTCGCGACGCGCTGCAAGGCAAACCGAAAGCGGAATAGCGCAGGCAAGCTGGTCAAGGTAGGGATTCTCTGGTCTGTGTTCAATCTTCTGCCGATAAGAATTTTGCCGGCTGTTTCTACGCCTATGCATGTGCGGTCAATAGCAATATTGCCGTGCGGGAGGGGGAAACGGAATTTTTCAGAAAATTTCGCCGGGTTGAGGAGCGCTGCTCCTTTCCAGTTCCAACGTGACGAACTGCAAGTACTTCCTATTCAGCAGATTTGCGACAATCGCAGGGTGTTCCATGATGCGACAGAACAACTTGGTGTGCTTCTTCAAGGCGATGCCCGAGAAGCATGTGATGACGAATTTGGCAGCTTTTCTCCTGCTGCTGATTCTGTCTGGTTGCTCCATCCCCTGTCTGCGCCGTGCTGAACAGGGGCCCATTATGCCGCCTGACTTCACCGGGCGAACCGACGCTGAGAACTCTGCCCACATGGGCATCGTTGAGTTTTTTGATGATCCAACGTTGGCCGAATTGCTGACCGTGGGGCTGGTCAACAACCAGGAGTTGAAGATCCGGAATCAAGAGATCCAGATCGCGAACAACGAGATCCTCGCTCGTCGCGGCGCCTATCTTCCGTTTATCACCGCCGGACTGTCGGGCGGAATGGAAAGAACGAGTAAGTTCACACCGCTGGGAGCTGCGGAAGAGCAACTCACCTATCCGGTGGGCGGGAAGTTTCCGGATCCTCTGACGAACACGCGAATCTCCGCCAATCTATTTTGGGAGCTCGATATTTGGCGGAAATTGCGGAATGCTCGGGATTCGGCGATGCAACGCTATATCGAAGCGATCGAAGCGCGAAATTACTTCGTCACCCAACTGGTTGCAGAGACCGCCAAGAGCTACTACGAGCTGGCGGCCCTCGACAAGCGACTTGTCTTCCTCAATCAAACGATCCAGCTGCAACAGCAAAGTCTAGAAGTCGCCCAGGCGCAAAAAGACGCCGCCCGCGGCACCGAGTTGGGCGTCCAGCGTTTTCTGGCCGAAGTTCGCAAGAACGAAAGTCAGTTGTTGATCGTCAAACAGGACATTATCGAGGTCGAGAACAGGATCAACTTCCTAGTCGGTCGATATCCGCAGCCGGTCGATCGTCAGGCGTGGGACTTCATCAGTCTCGACTCGAACATGCTGCAAGTCGGCGTACCGGCGCAGCTGCTCCGAAATCGCCGCGATATTATCGCCGCCGAACGCGAAGTGGCCGCTTCGGGACTCGACATTATGGTCGCTCGAGCGAACTTCTATCCTCGAGTTGCGATTTCGGCTGGCGTTGGCTTTGAGGCCTTCAATCCAAGATATCTGTTTGATCCGGGCGCCTTTATCGCGAACGCCATGGGAGACCTGGTCGCGCCGCTCATCAACAAGAAGGCGATTCAAGCCGACTACATGAACGCGAATGCCCGACAGTTGCAGGCGGTCTATAACTATCAACGCACGATCCTCAACGCGTTCACCGAGGTGGTGAACAGCATGGCCAAAGTAGAGAATTACCGCGACAGCGTCGCGCTGAAGCAGCAACAGGTAAGAGCACTCGAAGAGTCGGTCAACGTCGCGACCAATTTGTTCCAGGGAGCCCGAGCCGAATATGTCGACGTGTTGTTCTCGCAGCGTGATCTGCTGGAAGCCAGAACCGCTTTGATCGAAACCAAGCAGCAACAACTCTCGGCGATCGTCAGTGCTTATCAAGCGCTGGGCGGCGGCTTTTTGGTGACCAGCAGCGGCATGGAATTTACAGAACTCTTCTGCTTGCCGCCGCAAATTGATCTGGGCGAAGTCGTGACGCCGCCGGTTCCGGTCGATGCCGTCGGTCCGCCGACGCCGAATGACGAAAACCTGCCGGCCCCACCGATCCCGCCGGCGCCGGTCGGCGAAGCGATGCTGACGCCGACTTCGCTGGACGCGATCGAACAGCCGGGGCCGCGCGATATGCGACTGCAGCAACCTGTAACGCAAACCGCGCTGACGCTGCCGATCAGCGGTTCGGAGCGGGGCGCGCGGATTCCGACAGCGATCGAACCTGTCGCGACCCCGTTTGAATTGGGAAACCCGCTGCGGCGCTGATGCGGCCGAGACTCTCCTGACATTCCCACAACCGAGGGGGATGTCAGGTTCAGCGCCGTTTTCAACGGCAAAGCGGGTCGCAGGGGCGCCGCAAGGATTCGTTTCGAGCGATTCGATCCAAAAAAACCGACAGAACCTTCCCGCCGCGTTAGCCCTCCTTGACCTATGTAAAGGTGATGCTTAGATTTAACCATCTTCTGGCGGCGTAGCTCAGTCGGTTAGAGCAGCGGAATCATAATCCGCGTGTCGGGGGTTCGAATCCCTCCGCCGCTACTTCTAAGCTGTTTCTCAGCTAGAACTTACATCAAAACGGGTGATTTTCGGATCGCCCGTTTTTTTGTGCCTGGAACCCAAAGGGCTCCCAAAGTGGTCCCAGAGGGCTCCCGAGAGGTCAAAAACTCCAATCGGTAATTGGAGTCGATGATTCTTGAGCACGATTAGAACGCGTTCGGTAAGTTGCTACCCCATGACCGGCAACAGGTCATTTTCGGGAGTGAAGCAACGTGCCGTATCTACACAAACTAACCTGGGCGACTCATGCGAAGCGATGGCGGAAACGCTATCGGGGCGTGACGTACTATCTCAAGACTTCCTGCAGAGGAAAGAAGGACCGCCAAGGCTACGAAGCAGCGTTTCGAGAGTGGGAACGACTGAAGGCATTCGTTGACGGTTTGGGCCCGAATCCCTACACCGAAACCGGGGTCCTCATTCCAGAGGAACATCTTGCCAGCTTCGCCCCTGCCTACGCTCCATCGCCAGCCACGAGCCTGCCGCCAATTCAGGCGACAACAATAGCCATTAGCCGCAAGCTTCCAACTCCCTTGGCGGCGAAGTCGCCTGACCTGCCAGCCTGGATAGAATCAGTAGGTCTCGACGCTGGGCTTAATCCTGAATTGATTGCGAGCAATGACTCTGGCAATCCCTACGAAGGTGAACGCCGAATCTCTGCCTTGGCTGACTTCTGGCTCGCTCATCGCCACAAGCAAACCGAAAGAGGCGAACTCAGCCTAAAGCAATGGGCCGAAGACAAGACGAAGCTGGAAGTCTTTCGCAAGTTCCTGCGGGTCAACTACGCGGGGGTAGTGTTCATCGACCAGCTAGAACCGTCGATTCTCAATCGCTACCGTGACTTGCAATGGAACTTTGTAGACTGCGGGGGCGAATTCCAAATCAGCAAGGCGACGCTTAAGAAGCGTCTTGACTCTGTTGCCAAGTGGCTGACATGGCTGGTCGATCAGAACATTCTGAAAGAGCTACCCAAAGACTTGCGAACCTATGGCCGCGTGAAGCTCGACAAACCCAAGCCATTGTTCTGGACGGTTGACGAATGCAAGAGCCTAGCGACGAAAGCCAGCAAGCGGACCCGGCTTTATATCGCCTTGGCTCTCAATCTTGGATACACCCAAAAGGATATTGGCACGCTGGAAGCGGACATGATCGACTGGGATACGGGCATAGTCATTCGGGACCGTCACAAAACAGGGGTTCCCAGCAAGGGAAAACTCTGGCATTCTACGCTGAAGATGCTTCAAAAGCATCGGAATTCCGATCCGAAAGGCCCGCTATTGGTTGGAACCAATGGCCTACCGCTCTACACCGAAAAGGTAAATGACAAAGGGAATCTAATCGTCAATGATTCGGTTCGCTTGGCGTTCAACCAATTGAAGCAGACTAAGAAAGCCGGTTTCAAAGAAGACCCCAGAAGCTTCAAGCATCTTCGCAAGTCTGCCGCCAACGAAATTGAAAAGGCACGCCCAGAACTGACAGAGCTTTTCCTTGCTCACGCAGAAGCTGGCATGAAACGGCACTACGTGAGCCAACATTTCGAAGAGCTTTTTGCAGAGACTGACAAGCTGGAATCACTCTACGGCTTCTGACCCCACGGCATGACATTAGTAGTACTATTTTAATTGACTTTTGACATATTACTGTCATAATGAGTGATTCCACAATACTGGAGCACGTGGCATGTCAATGACAGTAAGCGTTCGGTTTCTGAAAAATCACAAAGCCATGTTTCCGCGAGTCTGGGAACTGTGCAACACGCTCGGCTACACTCAAGCAGAAGCAGCGGAAATCCTCACGAAAGAGGGCTTCAAGACGGAAAGGGGTGGCCCAATCAATCAACCTACCGTTTGTAGGTGCGTGGCACTTATCCGGCACCAAATCAAAGCTGGCCAATTCGGCACACATGCCGCAGCAGCGGCCATGGCCAAGCAGGCCCACGAAAACAGTAAAAGGCCCGAAACCCCAGAGGAAACGAGCCTTCGACTGTATAGAGAAGAGCAGGAGCAGATTGCTCGACAAGTGCATGCGATGATGCAACAGGACATGGGATTTTTGCCAGCCCCTGCCCAGCCAATCGCCCCCAAGCCTGTAGATGAAGGCGGCTATTTGTCTGAAGATTGGTTTGCATTTCAGGCACAGCTAGAGCAGGCAGAGGCAGCAAGCTAAAAAAACAGCCCCACCGAGGACCAACTCGGCAGGGCTTTTGATTCGACTGCGATTGCGTCAACAATCGCAAATCACATCCATGAATGAGGTAACGTCTCATGGACAATTCTATTGTATTCGATTCGCTTGATAGCTCAAACTCTCATGCATTATTTCCAGACAACTTACATGATGCCGAATCGTTTCAGAATTGTTTCGATATGGGCGGGCTAATCACCTATTGCCGCAACTCTCCAAGTCAATCGCTAGCAAAGAATTCTGCCCCAGCTTGGCAGGTCGCAAAGTTCGAGCAATTCGCAAGGGCTCGAAACCTATCTATTGCTGAAGCGTACTACGGCCTTGGAGAGAATGGCCATCGGGTTGGCCCAAAGTCTCGCCCCACGCTCCATCAGGCGATTGCCAACGCAAGGGCTACCGGCTTCCCTGTCGTGGCGTTTGAGTGGCGACGATTCGCAAGAGAGCCTTGGAAGTTGGCAAGGTTCGCTGACGTCAACTTCGTTGCCCTAGTTCCATTGGCTATCGACTCCAAACGATTGGACAGGATTTGCAAGGTAACCGCGAATGAGCACTATCGCGAAACCTCTCCTGAAATGCTTGGCGGACGCCCCAGAGACAGTAACGCCCCTTTCGCACTTCCTTTCATCATGGCGAACCTGGGGAAGCCCTGGACGACCATTGCCAAGCAGCTTGGGCCAGAGTGGAACGACAACAAAGCGAAACGGGTTTTCGGTCGCTACTTCACTTACGAAGACACGCTCAAAAGCCATTCGACAAAACTCCCTAGACAGTCTAAGAGGTCCTGTAGGTCAGAATGGTCTAGATGGTCCAAGTTGTCAGTACCGAGATACCTGCATAGCCGTTAGCTACATTCCTATTCCTCTATGGGATTAGTTTCTAAAAGAGATAAAAGCGGCCTCTCTGGCGATTTTTCGGCCCGACCTTGGAAGCATTCCAGTCACGCCAAAAGCAGGGTAAACTGGCTCCAATCAATTGGAGTTTCTACAACGAAACATGAGCGAGCGATGAATCGAAAAGAGCAGCAAGCTGAGTTGATTTACAAGCTAGGCCTATTACTTCGCCCGATTCAGGACATAGTCGACTACCCCGACCAGCAAACCCCTCAGACTATCGCTAGAGCAATGGCAAAGTATGCGGCAGATCGCGATTCGTTATTAACCGACGTTAGAAATTTCATGCAATCCGAACCGGGCCATTTCTACCTCTTCGAGTGGCAAACCTTCGACGACAGCCTTGGAAGCCTTGGACTTGAAATCAACAGAAACCGCAATGCCATCGATGGAATTCGAAGCATCCTAGATAAAAATCGACGACAAGCGTTGAACGCCATTCACCTGATTCCCACCGAAATAGAATCCGAAGTTTTCGAGGCGAACTCTCCCTTTCAAGCCTATTGCAAACTAAAGACATATTGCGAAACGACTCTCAGCAACTTTACTTGGGCTGATCCTTACATGGGGGCGAGTTTGTTCCATCGCTACCTAAACGACCTGCCCGATGCTGCAACCGTCACGTTAGTCACCAAAGACAGAGCCAACCAGCCTGAATACCAATCGTACCTAAATATCTCTCGCCTCTACGCCTCCGAACGCGGGCCAACAAAGTACCGATTGATTGTCGAGTCAAGCAACCATGACCGTTGGCTTAGATGCGATGACCAGCTTTATCATCTAGGAGGATCAGCGAAGGACGCGGGCCATAGAAGCCCCTTCACAATATCCAGCCTATCGCCGACGCCTGAGAACTTTCAGAAGTTAGACGAACTGATTAATTCCGGCACCGAATTGTTCGGGCCAAACACTCCAATTCACCAATAACCGCACTTATAACTGAATAACTCAAAAACGCCTGAAATTGCGACATTTGGGACGATTTGACATGTCTAAAATGTCTGCTTTTTGCAGATTAAAAAGTCCAAGCTCCAAACGTTTGGAGTCGAAAGTTAGCCGAGCAAACAGAATGAGCGATTGGGAGCGAATTCGAGAGGCGAGATCCGATTTGACGGACTACGTCATTCACCTTACGCGAAACTTTGTAATTGATGATGCGGGGCAAACGACGCATGAAAACGGCATGGCTCGCCTAAAACAAATTCTAAAATGCGGCTACCTAAAACCATCTGGAGCACGTCGCATCACGTACCAAGGAAATTCAACTTGGACTATACGCGGTAAGCACAAAGCAGTTTGTTTCACTGAGCAACCGCTAGAACAGATTCCAATTACACTTTCTAAATGCTCTGCATATACGGGCTATGGCATCGCCCTAAATAAGGTCGACCTTTTCAGGTATGGCGGGCGACCTGTAATCTATGGCGACAAAGAATGTTTTTACCGGCTCTCAGAGGACGACGAGTATCTGTGGGTTCAGTACCGCCCTATCCATTCCGGGGAAGATGGCTACCCAAACGATTTCACTTTTGAAAGAGAGTGGAGAAGCAGGGTGTTCAACAATCAGATGTCGATGTTGCAAAATCTGGTTGGACTCCCCATCCTTCTCCCGGATGATCTCAAGCGAGTGAGGGTGCGAGCAGTCCGAAACGGCAAAGTTTTATATCGGATCAGATTAAACCCGCTATTCCGAGTAATCGTTCGTCGTGATACTGAAGCAATAAGAATCAGCGAGTTCATTAAGAAGCTTGGAACAATCAGTCCTGAGTCAACCTATCTGAAGTACTACTACCGGGCACTCCAGAAGGCTCAGATTATTTCACTTGAGGAAGTAGAGCGAAAAATTGAAGACGGCAAGTGGGAATACTGCCACATTGAATGCCTTCCCTCTCCCAAGGAAAAGCGAATCCTTGCCCCTAAGTTCAACTTTTGCACTTTTACACGGCGATTGCGAGCGTATGTTCCAGGAGTTGTCTTACTTTTCGCGAGCCTGGGCCATTCAGCGCGAGTGACAAAACCTTTTGTCGCACGGTTTGCCGGCGGAGCGTGGCCAGCATGTCGGCGAAGGAAGCGTCGGCTTTAGACGTGTACCAGGGACAAGCCAGCGGTTGGTATTGGCGATGACCTGCGCGAGCGAACCACAGCACGACAAGCGAATACAACAACATCGCGACCGGGGCGGTGCGCTCGACCGAGCGGCGGCTCCAGCCTTGCGGTTCTTCGAAACCAAGCTGTTGCTTGCTATCGTGAAACGCGACTTCGATGCTCCACCTTTGAGCGTACCAAGCGATCACCTGCTCGGCTGTCGCTTCACAACGAGTCGAATAAAACGCTTGCGGTTTGCGGCCGCCGGTCAGCGGTTCGACTGCCACGACTCGTAGCGGTCGGTCGGGAGCGCTATGAACTCGTGCTTCGACATGGGCGACACGAGCCGTGTCGGTTCGCCCATAAATTTTGAATGACAATCGCCGGCAGCGCCCCTCCAGCATGGCCGCCGGCGTCGGCAACAGGTTGCCTCGCTTGCGTGGTCGGCCGTTGGTTCCCGGTTTTCTGACGGGCGGCGCCTCGTACAAACGAGCGTCCATCAGCAATCGGCTGGTCAAATCGCAATTCGGCGGTAAATTGTTCAGCACGCTTTGACCGCCGTAGGCGCTGTCGGCCACGGCATGAAAACGCCTGTTTTTCCGGTGGGAACAGAGCGTGCCGAGCATCTGCACCGCCAGTTCTGGTCGGGTCCGATAAACGCGGCGATGTTGGTTGGCCTTCGCCTTGTTCAGATACAAACGAAACAAAATCGGCAGGCAGTAATAATGTCCTGGACGAAAGGGCAACTCGACGATTACTCCCAGCACGACCCAGCTATGCCCCCAATTCATCACCGCCTTGCTGCGCGTTGAAATAAGCGGATCATGATGCATGCCGCAGCCGAAGATTTTCAAGCCGCGCTTGCGGGCCAACGTGTCATCCAACGCCAACAGGACGTCGCCATCGATCCACGGTTCGATCAAGTCGAACACCGCCAGACCGACGCGGTCGAGCGACCAGCGGGCGGCGCTGAACACGCGATGGTACGACGAAAAATGTTTGTCGGCCGAATCGCCCGCCGCGAGAATCATGCGTGTAACAGTCCGTCGACTGGCCAGCACCCACCCGGCCATCAGCGTCGCCAGACTCTCGAAGGTCGGAGTCGTCATCGCTTGGGCAAAGGGTTGCAAAAGGGCAGCAAATTCGGGTACAAGTTCCATTGTGAGCCTCCTTGCTCAAGTGCCTGGATGTGAGATACCCAAGCATCTTGACGGAGGCTCACGCTATTTCGGAAGAGCAATTCCAGAGGCGGTAAAAGTGCAAAAGTTGAACTAAGAATCCGATCAAAAAGGTTTCAAGATTTCTAAAACGGAAATAGACTCCGATTACGTGCCCCTCATTTCAGTTTCCACATCGAATTGTGCCCCCTCAATTCAAATTTCACTACCTCGCTTTGTGTGTGGGAAGGGAACTAGTAAACCCTTAATTCAAATCAGCCCAGATACCGGATTACGGTACGGCGACTAACACCCATCGCCACAGCGATTTCGTCATGCGTTAGCCCCTTCTCACGCAATGCCATAGCTCTGGCTGGCTTGCCTTTGGTGGTTCCCGGCTTGCGGCCCAAGTAGACTCCATTGGCCTTGGCAGCGTCGATGCCTGCCTTCTGGCGTTCTCTTCTGGTTTCCTGCTCCATTTCGGCGACAGCAAACAACACCGAAGCTATGAGTTTTCCGGTAGCTCCCGCAAAATCTAATTGCTGCGTGACAGAAACAACCCGCAGGCCCTTTTCGCACCAATTGCAAAGGGTGTTGATCCCATCCTGAAGCTTCCTAGAGAGCCTATCGAGCTTCCAAACTACGATTGTGCCAACTTCACCATTGAAGACCGCACCTTGCAGCTTCTCAAAGGCTGGACGCGTCAGGGTGTCGCCTGTCTCTTTGTCAAAAAACCAAAGAACGCTTTCAGGATCAATTGAATTTCCCGAAAGCCATTTAGCAATTTCTCGCTTCTGGCCAGCTTGGTTTTGACCAATTGTCGAGACTCGAATATAGACAGCAATTCTCTTCATTTTCTTCATAGCCAAAACTCCACACGATTGGACAAGTAGAGTATAGGCTACTTGGCACTTGGCTAGCCAGACCCAAAACGCCCAAATCTTCGGGAAAGGCGAAAGGGATTTCGGGCCAAATCCGGGCAGACCCTAAATGGCACTTTCCAAGAAAGAAAGTCAGGCGACGAATAGAAGAGGATAGAGAAAGGGAGCAAGGCCCAAGCCTGAAGGTCTGTAAGCTTCAAGCCGGGCCCGCTCAACCAATCGAGTCGTCCGCAACAGTGCTCTCACTCCCCAAGAGCAGCCATTGCAAGACGACTACCCAAGCCACGCGAACATAGTCAAAATGGGCGAAAATCGCGTTAAAAAGTAGGGTGTCCATTTTTCCGCAGAAGTGGCCATAACTGCTAACGTTTGTGTGTTTTTTTGGGTGGGCAAATTCAGTTATTCAATTTTTGAAGGGCAGCAACTTGGACAATCCCGCTATCGTCGCCGCATGGGCAGCAGCTATTGCAGCGATCCTTGGCCCAATCGTCAGTGTTGCGATGGCCCACGCAATGATTCGCCGAGACGAGCGACGAAAAACTGCTATCGAACTGTTTCAGCGATTGACCATCGATGTCGTTCAATTTGGCAATTCGGTACGACGCTTACTTGCCAAGCGAGAACTAATGAAGAGCAAATACGAAAGGGAGGATCACAATGAACTCATTGAAAACGACTTAGATGAATTCACCAAATTTTTTGGACCTTTGGACCTTTGTGGAGCAACTCTTCGAGCAGATATTTTGACAATCGATCTTTTTTTTGGAGAGCGTGGCAAAAACTGCATCGACGCGATCAAAACTCTTCTAGAAAATTGCAATACGTCCGGACTTGACGAATTAGATGCCTATTACAAGACGAATTTTCGGAAGGACGTGCATGCTGCTTACGATTCAATAAAAGAACTGCACGCGATAGAGAAAAGTGGGAACTATCTGGTTGAATGAGCTCTACCCCTTCATGCCTTCACGTCGTCGCTGATTGAGTTCCCAGCTTTCAATGTCTTGCTCAATTCGAGACTGGGGGGCGTGCTTCAATTTTTCGCCTGTCGCTCTTCCCCGCTGGTTCGCTCGATAGTCGTTCACAAATTCCCTGGCGTCATCAAGCGTCAGATGCGTCAGCAGATTGCAGCTTGCGGTATTGGCAGCTTCGCGGGGGTCGTCGATCCGATCAACTACTCTGCTGGCGACTTCCCAGTTCGCACCATAGTTCAGATTCATCCGTGCGTGCAGCTTTCGCACTGCCTCTTCATGCGTCAGGGCATAAACCCAGACAAATTTTTCGGGGCGGCAACGAAACCGGAAAAACGACTTGAGAGCAGAAGGCAGCAATTGGCGTAGCTCGAAAATTCTGGTTTCGTGCTGGGATATCTCTTGAAGGATCTCTTCACGGGTTTGGGCAACAGTGCTCATGGTTAATTCCTGATTGGTTCCAGTTGTTCGAGAAGGTCTAAGACGGTGCGTTCAACGCTCTGTTTATCAGCCAGTTGTCTGGCTTTTCGATCCCGCAAAAACTCACAAAGCTGGTCGTCTGGCAGCTTGCGAATGAAATCAAGGTGAATCTGGAGATGCACCATTTCTTCCAGAATTTGACGATGGCTCAAAAGCTGGTACTGCTCACGCTCAATTCTCTTGTTCCACATCCGAAAATCGAAAGCAGACGCTGCTTCCTGGTAGCTCACCGCATAAACCGCCATGAGCGAGACAAGCGGCGAACGCGTCATCTTGTAACGCATCAAAAACAGAGATCTCATGCGACTACTCCATATCCAGAGGGGCAATCTCGATGTTGTGAAGCAGGACGACGCTACGCGTCTGGCCATTGGCGAACAACACTTGCAGCACTGATCCGGCTTCCCACTTATGCCCTTCGTCATCTTTTGAGACGATCGAAGTAAGTAACGGGTTTTCGGGATTGAGATGCAGCTTAGGCCCAGACTTTCTAGGCCTCCCACGCGTTTCCCCTGCTGAACCTGACCCCCCAGACTTGCCTTGCGTACGGTTTACCATTTCGGCCCCGTCAGCAACTTGGGCAGCCTTGGCGACTTCCAATCTGGGAAACGCAGAATCTAAGATCGCGTTAGGATCGCTCATGATTGGCTCCCATCCTGGGATTCAAAGTAAACAGCCAAAAGTTCCAAGGTAGAAAGCGTGGGGGTTCCGCCATTTCGCAAGCGATAGACATTGCTGGCAGAGATCCCGCAGGCCTTCGAGACCTTTTGCACGTTGGCTTGAACTAGCTTTCCGTGGACTTGAGCCATCACTTGCTGAAGTTGTTCCGATAGTTTCATGACTACTTTCGGGGGCGAAGGAATGCCGGAAAAATGCCAATAAGGCTGTCATCGTCAGAATTAACAGATTTTGCTATCTCCTCGACTCCAAACGATTGGATATCATATTTTGGTAGCAAAGCAGACGCATCAAACATCGAATTTGGGTCTTCTTGCAATTCAGATGCAAGTCCGTCAGCAATGCCAAGCCCAGATTGAGCAGATTTTGCTACCTCTTCCTTCTCAATTTGACGCTTTATCTCAGCTGGGGCAACTTGCTCTCCGGGAGCATATCCGATGATGCTTCCTGTCGAATTTCGCAGGCAGTAGATTTTGGGACCAGTTGCAGACTTGCTGACGAGCTGTTTGCGGGAAGATGCTTTGAGGGCATCAAAATAGCTTTCACGCAGCTTATTCATCGTCCGGTACCTCTGCGATAAAATCTGGCTTGGCTTCAGGGCCGTACTGGCTTTTGGCAAAATTCATAGCAACTTTGAAAGCGGGACCCAAGCTAGGGGCCATCGTTTCATAAAACTTGACTTCCCCCTCAGGGTTCTGAACTGCAAATCTGAAAATCTTGAAGGGCTTGGTTTCGCTTTGCATTTTCTCTTTGATCTCCAAGGCTCTGGCCATTTCCGTTACCGTCGACTGAAGAAAAACAACTTGGCGTTGCATCACGTCGACGATTTCAAGCAGCGTTTCGGTGACGAATTCAACCTGATCGGCTTTTGAGCAATTCTGTAGAAGCTGGTTTCGTTTCAGAGTGCTGGCCGTTGCATCGCAAAGCCGGTAAAGGTGTGTCATGCGTCCCGATTCGCCAAGCCGGGCCGATGCTTTGTGTGCTGCGTCGTCTGCGTTCATGGCAAGCACGAAAGCACCGACCGGATTTCCCTCTGAAATCGCCGTGATGGCGTAAAGCCCCTTCATGCTTGCTCCTTAAATGTCCGCTTGGATTTCGGCTAGGTCTGCTTTTGTAAGCACGTCTTCGAGTTTCAGTCGTTCACGCTGAATGACAGTAGTGAAATAGGTCCCGAGAACCATTTTTCGCTCACCTTCACCGGCGAGAATGCCCAACGTGAAACCGTTTGCCCCTGAATACTCAAAGACGTTGTCTTGGATTTCAGCGTCAGGCAATCGGGCAGCGAGTTTGCTGCGTGCAGTGCTCTCATCCGCTGCATAGACGTAGCAAGGGGATGGGCGAGTTTGACCGGACGACAGTGCGTAAAGTTGGTAGATATTTTTCAGTGCCATGACTGCCCTCTAGATTGGAAGAATGGATTCAAGGCAACTATTCGGGTCGGCAGACTGGGACCACGAATCGAAAGGTGGCAGCGTCTCATCCCTGATGAATTCGCCATTCGGGATGAAGGAAGCAAGAGAGTGGGCACGCAGAGAGGCAGCCTTGGCGACTTCAAACCGTTGACGCTTGAGAAGGTTCGACGTATCGACAGTTTCAGCGTGAACCGCTTCGACGATTGCGGGAAGATGGGCCCGCAATTGATCTTCAGACAGTGAAGCTAGATCAATCCCAAGCCGCTTGCGGCAAAGCCTAGAGAGAGCGTCAGGCATAGCAATTCCTTACCTTGAGGACAAAACAGCGTTGGTGGCTTCTCAAGGTAAGGTGGTAGACCGGGCGACTATCCAGCCACACAAGAAATAGGCGTAGCCGATCTGCCCATAATTATACTGAGAATGTAAAATATTTGCAATAGAAAAGCACTTGCTATTTTTATGCAAATCGTGTCTTGGATTGCAAGCCGGGACCCAAGAGGACAAAATGGGGTCAAGAAAAGGTCAAAATGGGGACAAGAACCACCGAACCCGTTGACGTAAGCCAAAAAATTAGAAGTAGTTACGGAAAAACCAACACCCGGAATCATAATCCGCGTGTCGGGGGTTCGAATCCCTCCGCCGCTACTTCTAAGCTGTTTCTCAGCTAGGATTTACATCAAAACGGGTGACTTTTGGGTCGCCCGTTTTTTGGGTGGTAGGAAGCCCGCAGGGCTCTCAGTGGGTTATGTCAGCCTTCTTCCACCTGCACGCACTCGGCCGAGTCATTTTTGGGCGAGTTGACTCGCGTGCTGACTTGATCGATCTCAAAATACTCTTCGTCCGCCAGCGGGTGGAGCATCTTTTGCAGGCGTGGTTTGTCGGCGAACTCGGGGTCGAGCCAGAGGTCCCAGTCTTCTTCGGTCAGGATTGCCGGCATGCGGTCGTGGATTTTGCCGGTTTGGTCGTTGGACTCGGTGGTGATGATGGTAAACGAGCGCCAGGGATGGGTTTCGCCTTTGATTTCGCCGGTCCACTCTTCCCACAGGCCGGCCATTGCGAAGGGTTGGTCGTCGGGCTGGTGAAAGTAGTACGGCTGCTTCTTCGCGCCGCTACGGCGCCATTCGTAGTAACCATCGGCGGGGATCAGACAGCGGCGGCGTTTGAACGCGGCGCGGAACGCTGGTTTCTCGGCGACCGTCTCACCGCGTGCGTTGATCATCTTGGCGCCGAGAGACGCTTCTTTCGCCCAACTGGGAATCAGCCCCCAGCGCATCGTCTGCAAGACGCGGCGTTCCTCTTCGATCAACACGACCGGCGCGTGTTGCGTGGGGGCGATGTTGTAACGGGGCTCCCACGTGGCGCTGGAACTCTCGGCTGCAAATTGCTGCAGCACTTGATTGAGTTGGGTTCGCAGAGTGTAACGTCCGCACATTTTTTAACTCGCTGCGGGGTAAGCGTTTGGTTGGCGTCCTGCTCTATCCTGCGCGGCTCGACGCTTGACGGGAAGTGTACGTATGTATACACTCCGTGTCGAGGTCCTGCCCATGATGGAAATGCACCGTGACGCCAAACAAGAGACGATCGCCCATTTGCAGCGGCAGATTCGCCAAAGCGAATATGGGGGGCGCCGCGCCGCCGACATTACATCGACCGGTTCTACGGCGCTGGATGAACTACTTCCCTGCGGCGGCGTACGACGCGGGGGAATGATTGAGTGGATCGGCTGCACCCCCGCGAGCGGTGCAGGGACGTTGGCGTTGATCGCGGCGCGACACGTTTGTGCAAGCAATCAGACGTTCCTGGTGATCGACAGTCGACGGCAGATTTCGCCTGCCGCTTTGGCGAATTTAGGCTTGGATCTGGCCAAAATCTTGATCGTGCGACCCCAAACAAAGCAGGAGGCTTGGTGGGCATGCGAAGAGGCGCTCCGCTGCAAAGCGATCGGCCTGGTGTGGGCCGACATCGAGCAAGCTTCCGCGACGGTGCTGCGGCGACTGCAACTAGCTGCCGAAGAGTCGTGCGGAGTCGGCTTTCTGCTGCGACCTGCGGCAGCGCTGCGGCATTCCGCTTGGGCCGACGCACGCTTGTTGGTCCGCTCGGTCCCCTCCTGCAGCGCATCGCCGCGGTATCAGGTCGAAAGCGTCTACAGCCATGGCAGGGCGCTGCGCAACAACGTTGTCGTTCAAATCGATCGATTCGCGGGGACGACTCATGAGTTTACTAGCAGCCGCCAAGCGAGTCTTATGTCTCTGGTTTCCTGATTGGCCGATTCAACGCCTGACCATCTCCCAGCCAGAGCTGGCCGCGGCGATGTTCGTCTTGTCGACCGAAACCAAGCAGGGCGAACTGGTTCGTTACTGCAATCGCACCGCACGCAGTCGCGGCGTGCGCAGCGGCATGCCGATCTCCGAAGTGCGCTCGCTGGCGCGACCGCGCGATCTGCTGCAGAGCGAGCCGTGGAGAGCCGAAGACGACAAGCTGGCGCTGCAGCAAATTGCGCTGCGCTGCGAGCGATTTAGTTTTTGTATTGGGCTCGAAGATGCTGAGCCGCCAGAGTGCTTGCTTCTCGACGTAACCGGCATTGCTCACTTTTTTGGGGACGAACAAACGCTGGCCGAGCAGTTAGGCCAGTCGTTGGCCAAGCGGCGGCTTGACGGGCGAATCGCCGTGGCCGATACGGTCGGAATCGCCTGGGCAGGCGCTCACTTCCTGGCGCATGCGGGCCAACCAGCGGTGATCGCCAGCGGGAAGCGGTTAGAAGTGCTGCCGATCGAGGCGCTTCGTTTGCCGGAGGCGACGCTTCACAAGCTGCATCGGCTGGGCGTAACGACGATCGGGCAAGTCCTGGCCCTCGATCGCGCGTCACTCGCGAAACGCTGCGGGAAGTCGCTGCTGATGCGACTCGATCAATGGAGCGGCCAACTGCCGGAAATGATCACTCCCTGCCGCCCATTGCCAAAGTTTCAAGTCGACCAGCGTCTGGAAGAGGGGATCACGCAGCCAGCGCCGCTTGAGCAACTGTGGCAATTGCTGCTCAAGCGGCTATTGGGATTGCTGACGCCGCGGCGGCTGGGGGTCCGGCAGTTGCTTTGCCTGGTCAACATGGAAAACCGACAGACGTGGGAGACCTCGCTGCGGCTTTGCGAAGCGGTGGCAGACGAGCGGCGGCTGGGCGAACTGTTGCGACTGAAGCTAGAGAAGCTGCGTCTGACGGCGCCGCTGGTTCGCATGACGTTGGATGCGAGCGAGGTAGCGCCCCTCTCCGCAGCGCAGCAAGATTGGTTGGCGGGGCGCTCGCAAGACGAGGCGCGGCAGTTGGCGAAGTTGGTCGATCGACTCAGCTGTCGGCTGGGCGATCAGGCGATCGGCGTGGCGCAGTTGTCGCCGGAGGCGACGCCTGAGCATGCGGTTCGCCTGCATGCGGCGAACGAGACGAGCGCCGTCTCCTTCACCTCTCACCTGCGCTGTTTTCAGGCGCTCGATCGTCCGACGGCGTTGTTTCCTCAGCCGCGGCCGATAGAAGTAATCGCCGTGACGCCGGATGGCCCCCCTGTCGTTTTCTTTTGGAAGCAAACGCGCTCAGAGATCGTCGCTTGCTGGGGACCAGAACGAATCGAATCACGGTGGTGGCGTCAAGCGTTTGTGCGCCGAGATTACTACTGGATCGAAACGAGCGCCGGCGAGCGGCTCTGGATCTTTCGGCGGCTGCAAGATGCGTGCTGGTTCTGGCATGGGGAGCTGCTTTAAGAAAATGCGTTACGCCGAACTTTACTGCCGTACGAACTTTTCTTTTTTGGAAGCGGCGTCGCATCCCGAAGAGTTGGTTGCGCGTGCGCAAGAGCTGGACTACGCCGCGCTGGCGATTACTGACTTCAGCAGCCTGGCCGGCGTCGTACGGGCCAACACCGCTGCTAAAGAATGCGGTCTGAAGATTTTGATCGGCGTCGAGATCACGCCGACCGACGGTTGGCCCGTGGTCCTGTGGGCGAAGAATCGTGCTGGCTACGCGAATCTCTGTCGGTTAATCACGACCGGGCGGCGGCGAGCGCCGAAAGGCGAGTGCCAGCTGACGGTCGCGGACATCGCCGCCCACGCCGCACATCTGCTCTGCGGCGTTGTGTCGCCGGCTAACAGCGAGCAGTTTTCGCCGCAGGGCGTAGGCCGTTATCGAGAGATCTTTGGCGCCGGGGGCTATCTACTGGCGCAACTGCAGCGGGGGCCGCATGATCACGATCGGGTCGATTGCTTGCAGACGTTATCGCAACAAACGCGTCTGCCGTTGGTCGCCGCCGGCGGCGTGTTGTTTCATACGCCAAAGCGAAAGCCGTTGCATGACGTGTTGACGGCGATCCGTCATCACACGACCGTCGCGCAAGCGGGCCCGTACCTGCAAACCAACGCCGAGCGGCATCTGCGTGAGCGTGACGTGATTGCTCGATTATTCGCCGGACTGCCGCACGCGGTGGAACGAACCGTCGAGATCGCCGATCAATGCACATTTTCGTTAGACGAACTGCGGTATGAATACCCCGAAGAGCTGGCCCCGCCGGGGATGACGCCGATCGAGTATCTGCGGCAGCTCACCTGGCAAGGCGCAGCGATGCGTTACCCCGGCGAGTTGCCGACCAAGATTCGTGAACTGTTGCAACATGAATTGACGCTGATCGAGGAACTGCGATACGAGCCTTATTTTCTCACGGTGTGGGATCTGGTCCGCTTCGCTCGCACCAGAGATATCTTGTGTCAGGGGCGCGGCTCTGCGGCCAACTCGGCGGTCTGCTATTGTCTGGGAGTGACGGCGGTTGATCCAGGCCGGGTCAACGTGTTGTTCGAGCGGTTCATCAGCCGCGAACGGGACGAAGCGCCCGATATTGACGTTGATTTTGAGCATGAGCGCCGCGAAGAGGTTTTGCAGTATCTGTACGAAAAGTATGGCCGCGAGCGGGCCGGCATGACCGCGGTGACAATCACCTATCGTCCTCGCTCGGCGATTCGCGACGTCGGCAAAGCGCTGGGGCTGTCGCTCGACCTGGTCGATCGTCTGGCGAAGAACGCCGATCATTACCGCGCGCCGACCGACTTTCAGGTTCGTTGTCGAGAAGCAGGGCTCGATGGCCGCAGCAGCGTCGGCAGGCAATTTCTTTATCTGGTGCAGCAGTTGATCGGGTTTCCGCGGCACTTATCGCAGCATACCGGCGGCATGGTGATTACTCGGGGGCCGCTGCACGATCTGGTTCCGATCGAGAACGCCGCGATGCCGGGACGGACCGTGGTCGAATGGAACAAAGATGATCTCGACGATCTGGGGATCTTGAAGGTCGATTGCCTGGCGCTGGGCATGCTGACGGCGATTCGTAAATGCTTTGCGCTGATCGAACAAACGACGGGTCAGCTGCATACGCTCGCCAGCATTCCGGAAGGGGACGAGCAGGTTTACGAGATGATCTGTCAGGCCGACACGATCGGCGTGTTTCAGATCGAGTCGCGAGCGCAGATGTCGATGCTGCCGCGGCTTCAGCCGCGTTGCTATTACGACCTGGTGATTGAAGTCGCGATCGTCCGGCCAGGGCCGATCCAGGGGGACATGGTTCATCCCTATCTGCGGCGCCGGAGCGGTGAAGAGGAAGCGACCTATCCTAACGACGCGATTCAAGGAGTGCTCGAAAAGACGTTGGGCGTTCCGCTGTTTCAAGAGCAGTGCATGCAGTTGGCGATCGTCGCCGCCGGCTTCACGCCGGGCGAAGCGGATCAGTTGCGCCGCGCGATGGGCGCTTGGCGACGTCCCGGCGTGATCGATCAGTTTCGGATCAAGCTGCTTGAGGGGATGCAGCGAAATGGTCTGAGCGGCGATTTCGCCGAGCGAGTCTTTCTGCAGATCCGCGGCTTTGGCGAGTATGGCTTTCCAGAGTCGCATGCCGCTAGCTTTGCGTTGTTGGTCTATGTCAGCGCATGGCTCAAATGTCATTACCCGGCCGAATTTGCGGCGGCGATCATCAACAGCCAACCGATGGGTTTCTACGCGCCGGCGCAGTTG
The DNA here is from genome assembly GCF_000153105.1 of Blastopirellula marina DSM 3645. Taxonomy (GTDB): domain Bacteria; phylum Planctomycetota; class Planctomycetia; order Pirellulales; family Pirellulaceae; genus Blastopirellula; species Blastopirellula marina. The sequence goes on along the minus strand of NZ_CH672376.1, from coordinate 4,044,950 downwards.
ATTCAAGACGCGCGAAAACATGATGTCGCGATCCGGCCGATCGAAGTTAATAACAGCGATTGGGACTGCACGATCGAAACAGGTGCGCTGCGGTTGGGCTTGCGGATGATCGGCGGACTGCAACAAGCGGCGGCGCAGGCGATCATGACGGCTCGTCGCGATGGTCGGTTTCACTCGCTGAGCGACTTCGCCAAGCGAACCGCTCTGCCGCAATCGCAGATCTTGCCGTTGGCTGAAGCCGACGCGCTGTCCAGCATGAACCCGACGCGCCGTGACGCGCTCTGGAACGTGCTGGGAGTCGATGCGCCCACGCGGCAGAAGACGCTGTTTGACGACCTGGAGCCAGACGCTGAGCCGCCGGTTTGGTTGCCGGCGATGCTGCCAGAGGAAGAAGTCCATGCCGACTATCGAACGACAGGGCTCTCGCTACGCGCTCATCCGCTGTCGTTTCATCGCGAGCGTCTAACCATGCTGGGCGTAACGTCAGCCGCCGCGCTGGCTGCGATCGCCAACAATGCAGCGGTCAAGGTCGCTGGCATCGTCTTGTTGCGACAGCGACCGAGCACAGCCAAGGGAATTACTTTTGTCACCCTGGAAGACGAAACCGGCGTCGCGAATCTCGTGATTCATCAGGCGACCTGGGATCGCTTTCGCCAGATCACCCGGCATTCGCAGGCCTGGATTGTACACGGCAAAGTGGAAGCGAAAGATCGCGTGATCCACGTGCTGGTCCGACGTGTGGAAGACATGTCAGCGCGACTGACCGCGCTGCAGGTGAAATCTCGCGATTTTCGCTAAGCCGACTTAGTCCGCTTCGACCCAGCTTTTCGCTTTGTCGAGTTCGGTGTGATCAAAATATTGAATTTTGGCCATCGTAAACGGCTTGCAGAATGTCGCCATTCCTTGTTCCCATTTCGACTCGCCGACGATCGCCAGGCGCTCGATATCCCTCCAATGCTTCATGTCAAACTTGATGTCATCCCACAGCGCGCCAGCGGTCCAGCCGTGGAAGTCGTGCATTTCAAACAAGATCCGCAGCTTGCCATGCTCTTGGACCAGTTGATCGACCTTGGGGGTAAATATGGCGTACGACTCTTTGGTTAGCTTGCCGGTCACTTTGACGTGCAGCAGCTTTCCGCTGGAAATGACTTCTAAAGAGTTGTTCATTCGACGGTCTCCTTGACTCGGAATGTTTCGCAGATGGAATCGCGACTATCCTCTTTTTAAGCTGCGGACGCGTAAGTGGGAAGCTGGGAGCACCAAAAGGGAGCCCCTAGGCGATCGATCTCAATTCCGCATCCGCTCAACGGCGAACAACAGCGCCATCGCTCCGCCCCGTTCGTCGCGGGCAAGAATCGCAGTCCGATCGAAGTAGGCTTGCAGCGACTTCATTTTTCCGGTGCCGGTACAGACATCGAAGAGGACGCCGTCGGCGCCGCAGCGTTTGGAAACGGCGGACCAGGCTTGATCGACGCTCGATTGAAAACGCTCGGCGTCGAGCCAGCTGCGGTCTATCCCGCGCTGGAGCGTGAAGCCGATCATGCAGGTCGCCGTCATTTCGCGATAGGCGGATGGCTCGTCGATGACCTGGCGCCACATCCCGGTAGGGTCTTGATGGGGGAGCAGCGCTTCAGCATGGCGTTGTAGATTTTTGAGCAGCGCTTGTTTGAGCTGCGTCGCTCGTTCACGTAGCGACTTTTCTTTGGATTCGTCGTGCTCGATCGCTTCGAGATCGGTGATCGCCAGCGCTAGTCCCAGCATCGGAAACCCATTGCCGCGACCCCAAGCCGCTTCGCAGAGTGGAGAATGCCGGTAGAGACCATCGCTGCGGAGACAGAGCTTTTGCATGAACTGCAGTTGCCGCTGCGCCATGTCGAGATATTTTTCTTCCCCGGTTAGGCGCCCGGCGGATGTAAGTATCGGACAGGCCATAAAGACGGCGTCGCTCATTTCACTGTGGCCCGGCATCGCCGACAGCGGCTGGCCTTGCGAATCAAACGCCTGGTCGGCGACGCGGCGGACCAACTCGATCGCTCGGGGGTCGCCGGTTTGCTCGGCCCACGCCGCGAAGACCAGATGGCCAGCATTGGCGCTGCCGTTGACTCCCTTTTGCTTAGAGTCTTTGGGAGCGGACGACTTTTGCAGCCAGGGCTCGACAACCTTCTCGATCTCCACCGCTACGCTTGAATCGTCCAACTGCGCCGCCAGATCGAGACGGGCCATAACGGCGAGCGCCGGTTGATACATGATGTTCTTCAAATCATGACCGTAAACGGCCGCTAATTGTTCGGCACATTTCGCCGGCGTGCGCCGCAGGCGTTGTTGCAACTCTGCCCGCAATGGAGAGACGCCTAACTTTTCGGGAAGTGGAGTCGGTTGCCAAGCGAACGTAATCTGCTGCTGCGGTTGCGCGGCGGCGGGGCCCGTATTTTCCGAAATTCGGACCAGCGCTGAGGGGACGGTTCCGATGGGCGCCGCCGGCTGAACGGCGACCGCTTTCCAGAGCATCGAAGCGTCGTTCAAGTCGACATCCTCCGGCGTGCATTCGACGACCAGATCGGGCCCTAGCCAACCGATCGCGCGCCAAATGGTCGCCGCCATTCGTTCCCGCGGCGTGTTATAAGCGGAACCTGAGGGCGGATACTTCTGCCCTGGTCCGCCGTAGACCATCACGCAACGTACATCCTCGCCAAATGTCTGACGCAGCGTCTCATGCATTCGCAGCGCATGTTGGCCGCTGGGATCTTCGTCGGCGGCTTCGTCGAAAACGACAAACGCCAGCGCACCTTTGCCAAGCGGATCGAGCGCACGGGAGTCGATCCAAGCGATCACGCTCTTCCCGGCATCGTCACGCCCCAGCGTCAAAGAGGTCGCTCCCGGCCAGAGTGCGAGCTCGGACTTGGAGGCCGTCGACTGGGGCTCTTCGGCCTGCGCGACCGGCACGGCGAACATGAGAAAGCATCCCGTCAAGAGAACTGCGATGCGAGCCATTAATTTCCGACCTGTTTGCGTAACGAACTGTGAGCCGATACCGATCGATTATAGCAGAGGCGTCGCGTCATGCTGGTCGGGCCACCCGGTCACTGTATGGGGCCGACTATGGTCGATCAACGTGTCGGTAGAGAAACGCGTCCGACGTGAGGAGCGAGGTCAGCAATGCGTTCATGCTCCCTTCACTCTCTTCGTAAGCTCGGTAGGCGTCTTGCAGAACCGGCGCATCGTTGATCGTCTCGTTGCGGCCGATCCAGAAACGGAACGCGTGACGGACGAAGACCTGCTTGACGCGTTCGCTTTCGGCCAGTTTGCGGATCATGTCGAGCGCGTTGTCGACCGGGCCGTCCAAGCTCGGCTCGCCGCTGTCAATGATCTCGCCGGTCGCATCGACCGGCTTGTCGTGGTCTTGGGTGCGATAGAGTCCGATATGATTGAACATCTCAAACGGCAGGCCCAACGGATCCATCTTTTGATGGCACTTCCAGCAATATTCTTCACGCGTGACCCGCATTCGATGGCGGAGCGTTTCGCGCGGTTCAACCGGCAGCATCGCGTTCACCGTGATCGGCACATCGGGAACCGCTCCGCCGAGCAACCGTTCGCGAATCCAACGTCCCCGCAATATCGCGTGGTTGTCCATCGCGTCTGAATGCGAGACCAGCCAGCTCGGGTGCGTGAGGATTCCCATGCGTTGTTCGGCAGGGAGCGTCGTCAACGATCTTTCGGTTTTCACCGGCGTGATAACTTGCGCGATCCGCACATGGATTGGGTCGCCCGGCGGAAGCTGGGCGGCGCGAATCGTATTGGGAAGAGCAGGGGCCTTCTTCTTGGGGGCGGTCGCAGGCGCTTTTTCGATGGTCTTGGATCGAGACTTGGCTTTGCCGACAAACTCGCCAAAGTACCGTTTATCTTGATTGGCGTCATAAACGACGCGATCGGTCGTCAACAGTTCGTAAAGGACCTGTTTGTCCTCTTGAAGAATCAATTCGATCAAGCGATCGGTGTTGGCCGTCATGCCGAACATCGTCCGGTAGTAGGCTTGCGCTTTGTTGTCGCCCCCTGCGGTGATCAAAGCTCGGGTGTCTTTGCAGATGTAGCCGGCGCGGTCGTAGTCAAAATACTCGCGAAAGAACTGCAGCACGCGCGGTTTGCGAATCGTGTCGTCTTGCAGGATCCGCTCGACCTCGCGCTCGACATCCTCGCGGGTCTGCAACCGCCCCTCTTTCACGGCTTGCGTGAGAGACTTGTCCGGAGCGATGTAGCAAAACGCTGCGTTCACCGCTAACGCTAATTCATGACCCTGCAGCATCACGCGGCCATACTGGTCGGGCGTTCCCTCTTCGGCGAGTTCTGGCCGGAAGAGCGCGTCGCGATCCAGGAAAATGGGAGTCAGCCCCAGGATCGCGCCTTCTTCTTTGCCGAGATCGGCGATGGACTGACGCGCCAAATCAACATAGGTCGCCGTTTCCTGCTCGGTAGGTGGTCGCAACGTCAGCGACTCGAACAGGTAGTTGACCGCCGCCGTTAGTTTCTCGTCCGAGACGCCTGGTTCGTGCATCAGGTCATAGACCGGCGTCAGGGGACGCTTGACCGACTTGCCGTAGAACAAGCTTTGGCTCAATCCACGCAAACTTTCGTGCTTGTACTTTCGATCGATCTGGCTGACTTTGTCGGCAAACTGATACGGCTCGGCATTGGGGCCGTAGGCCATGAAGTGGAGGATGTCCTCGGCGTTGCCGGCGATCTGAACGGCTTCGGCGCCGTTGACCGAGTAGAGGATCGGATAGTTTCGCAGTCCATGATGATCGTCGGTGCTTAGCATCGGCGGAAAGCCGGTGATCGCGGCGGCGTATGCGGCCGTTCCGCCGACCCAGCCGATGACGCGGTCGAGCCCGTAGTAGACTTTGATTTCACCATCTTCATTCGGACCGATCTGGTCGCCGCGGGTCCGCAATCCAGGGCGCTGCGGATTGAAGTCAGGCTCTCGATTGATCAGTTCATTCAACCGCGTGAGATGTTCCTGGGGATGAATTCGCCAAATCCGCGCCGGTGTCGAGGTTGGTTCTAATCCAGCCGGCAGGGGGCCAAACAACAGTTCATGATCCAGGTGATTTCCCTTGGCCGGAACCAAGTGGGTTTGAAATCCCCCTTGGTCTTGGAGGGCGCGCTCGAGATTACTGGTGATCCAGTTCGAGAGCTGCAGCCGCTCCATTACGCTCGGTTGATTGCTCTCGTACGTCGGCGGCATTTGTTTGAGCGCGACTTGCTCCCAAACGGTTTGCCACAGCTGAGCGTTATCGGCTTCGACCGAAGTGAGTTCATGCAGCGCCAGATCGGCTTCTGGCGTATCCGCGCCATGGCAGTCGATGCAATACTTTTGCACGAAGGTTTGGGCGAACGATGGCGAGTGGATCGCATCCTCTGCATGAACGGCCGCAATCATCGCGGTCCAGATCAGCCAACAAGCGAGCCGCGCCAAGGTCTTGGTCATGTTTTTACCGTCTGTCTCAGAGTCTCTGCGTGGCCCGACATTCCGCGGTTTTAGGCGAACAGTTCTTCGATCGGGCCGACCTTCGGATCGAGCGTCCGAGCGGCGCTGTCATCCATGTTAAATCGATCGCGAGGCGCGGCGATCGCATGCAACAGCGTTGTGTAAAGCGCATTGATGGGGCGCTTGCCGTCGAGCTGCGTAAACTGACCCGTCTTCAATCGTCCGCCGCAATTCCCTAGCAGAATAAAGGGCCAGTTAGCCCCGCCGGTGTGCTGCTTATCGGCATTATTGCTGGTGTACACGATCAACGTGTTGTCCATCATCGTGCCGTTCCCTTCGGGCATCGCTTCTAGCGATTCCATCAGCTTGACCAGCATCTGACAGTTGTATTGCCGAATCTTGATCCAGATCGGATTGTCGGGCTGCTCCATGTGTCCCAGATTGTGACCTGCTTCGACAACGCCCAGCCCTTTCCAAGAGCCAAAGATTTCTCCGCGGCCAGAGCCGATGGTCAGGGTATTCGTTAGACCGGCCTGCAGCGCCGCGATGCCGATATCGAGCAGGGAATCGTGCCAGTCGGTTTCGAACTTCGGTTTCAGAAATTTGTCGCCGTAGACCGGTGCGAATTTCTGCAGATGATCCGATACTTCGCCCAACCGCTGACGCAGGCCGTTCATCTCGCGAAAGCCATCGACATAGCTGCGATAAAGATCTCGATCACGTTCCGGCAGCGTCTTGCCGCCGTTGCTCGCGAGTCGTTCGACTTGACGGAGCACTTTTGACCGGGCTTCAAACCGGCGCTTCACGTCGCCGGTTGCGATGCCGCCGAAGAGCATCTGGTAGAGATCGTTCGGGTTCGAGTGCATGAAGATCGGTTGGCCGGCGCCGGTCGCCGAGAGGGTCGCCAACGTAGGTCGCGACACCATGTTCTCGAGCGCGTCCATGCCGATACAAAGATGCGGCAGGATGGTTTCGGGCAGGCGTTGGCTGACGACATGATCGATCGTCTCGGCCGACGCCGCCACGCCGATCCCGCCGCGATAACCACCAAGCGCGCCAAAATAGGCGCTGTGAGACGGGCTCGTGTGTCGACCATGCAGGCCGTTGATAATGTGGATCTTGTGCTTGTGCGGTTCGAGAGGGCTGATCGGTTCGGGCAGCGTCACATCGGCCAGCGAGGCGCTGCTCTTTAGGCCGGCAGGGACGCAAGTCGCCGGATCAAAACCTTGGTTTTGCAGAAAGAAGATAATTCGCTTCGGCGAGCTTTGGGGGGCCGCGGCTGCTTTCGCAATATTCAGCGAAAGAGACGAGCAAAATGCGGCGCCAGCGCCCATGGCCGCGCTTTGCAGCAAATTTCTGCGATTAAGCATAGAACAATTCCCTGGTGGGGAGATGTGAAGTGAGTAGCCGCGAACAAGCAGACAGGGTGCAACAGTTGGCAGGAATGAGCAATGCAGCGGTAGGTTGTGGTCAAACGCAGGATAGCGGGGGCAAAATAGGCGAATTGATCGTGGTTCTCTGGGGAAACGAAGACTCGTTTGGCGTGCAGAACGGCCCTGGAAAACAGAGACGATCGAAGCAGGCGATTTATTGCCGTGTAGTTGGAAAATAACGGGAACGGGGTCAGGTCGCAAGTTTCTTTTCTGAAGCAGTCGTGGGTGGTTGACCGCGGCTTCGCTTAGCGTGGGTAGCTCATTTTCGGGGTGACTCCCGCGGCGCTCGTCACTATACTTAGGGTCTCGCCGCCATTCCTCCCGATCTTCTGCCGCCGTCTTCCCCCTAATATCCCGCCCGGGTAAACGCAGGTGATTATGATGTCTCGTGGAATCGTCGCAGCGCTGCTGTTCGTTCTGTCCGGGACCTGCGCAGCCCAGGCCGAGCCTCATTTCGAATCGGATGTCCGCGGGATCTTCAAAAAGCATTGCTTTCATTGTCACGGCGAAGAAGAGCATCCCGAAGGGGGTCTCGACTTGCGCCTGGTTCGCTGGATGCTGACCGGGGGCGACTCTGGCGCCGCGATTATCGCCGGGCAGCCGGCCGACAGTTTGCTTTATCAACGGCTCGAGTCGCACGAGATGCCGCCCGACGAAAGTAAACAGATTTCGCCAGCCGAGTTGGCGGTGGTGAAGCAGTGGATTGCGGCCGGCGCCAAAACGGCGCGACCTGAGCCTACGACGCTTGGCGACGAGTATCTGATCACCGCAGAAGAGCGAGCGCACTGGTCCTTTCAGCCTATTCAACGGCCGGCAGTTCCGGCGGTTCAACATGCCGAAGATGTCGCCAATCCGATCGACGCATTTTTGCTGACCAAGTTGGAGCAGCATGGGCATCGCTTCAGTCCGCAAGCGACGCCTGAAAAGCTGGTGCGACGATTGACGTTGGATCTGCACGGGCTTTCTCCCGAAACCAAGTTGGTCGCCGAGTTTCAAGCAAGCGGCGGCGAAGCGGATTGGAGCAAGCTGGTCGACAAACTGCTCGCATCTTCGCATTACGGAGAGCGGTGGGGACGGCATTGGTTGGACGTCGCCGGCTACGCCGATAGCGAAGGGTATAGCGACATCGACGCCGAACGCCCGCACGCTTGGCGTTATCGCGACTATGTGATTCGTGCGTTTAACGACAACAAGCCGTTCGATCGATTCATTGCTGAGCAATTGGCCGGCGACGAATTGATCACGTCGCCGCTGAATGATCTTTCGCCTGACGATGTCGAGCTGCTCTCGGCGACCGGCTTCCTGCGCATGGCGCCTGACGGAACCGGCGGCGCCGTTGACGACGTGAATATGGCGCGGAACGACACGATCGCCGATACGGTGCACATCGTCTCTTCCTCGTTGATGGCGATGACGCTCTCCTGTGCTCAGTGCCATGACCATCGTTACGATCCCATTTCACACGCCGACTATTTTCGCTTTCGCGCGATCTTTGAGCCGGCGCTCGACTGGCAAAAATGGAAGCGACCCAACCAACGGCTTGTTTCGTTGAACACGGAAGCCGATCGTAAGGCCGCCGCAAAGATCGAGGCCGAAGCCAAGTTGATCGACGCCGCCGTCGCCGAAAAGCGAGCCGAGTTCATTCAGGCGACGTTCGACGAACAGTTGGCCAAGGTTCCGGCCGAGTTGCACGAACTGGCCAGAGCCGCGCATGCCGCCGCCGCCGCCAAGCGAACGACGGAGCAAAAAGCGATCTTCCAAAAGTATCCCCATCTCAACGTCACCGCAGGTTCCCTTTATCTCTACAACCGGAAAGCTGCCGACGAGCTGAAGAAGATGGGGGAAGAAGCGGCCAAGGTTCGCGCCGCCAAGCCGAAACAACAGTATGTTCGCGCGTTGACCGAAGTGCCGGGCCAGGTTCCTACGACGCGGCTCTTTTATCGCGGCGACTATGCTCAGCCGAAGCAGGAGTTGCAGCCTGCCGGACTGACGGTCGTCCGAGAATCGGCCGGGCTCGCCGAGATTCCGGCTCAATCTTCCCACTTGCCGACAACCGGCCGACGCTTGGCGCTGGCCGAATATCTGACCGATGCGAAGCACCCGCTGACCGCCCGGGCGATTGTGAATCGAGTTTGGATGCATCACTTTGGCGTTGGTTTGGTGACGACGCCCAACGATTTTGGCGTCTTGGGAGAACTGCCGACCCATCCCGAACTGCTCGATTGGTTGGCCGCCGAATTTATCGAAAGCGGTTGGGACATGAAACATTTGCATCGGCTCATTCTCTCGTCGAACGCTTGGCGACAGCAGGTTCGTAACAATCCCGCGTTGCAAGAGCTGGACCCTGACAATCATTGGTACGGCGGAGCTCGCTTGCGTCGCTTAGAGGCCGAGGTGATTCGGGATAGTCTGTTAGCGATTTCGGGAGAGTTAAATCCCCAGCAGTTCGGGCCGCCGGTTCCGGTCATGCCCGACACGGTGGGCCGGATCGTTGTTGGTAAGGAAAACCTGAACGCTGGGCGACCAGGCGCCGTCATCGACATGCAGGGAGAGGATCTCCGCCGCAGCATCTACGTTCAAGTTCGCCGCAGTCGTCCCCTTAGCTTGATGGAGACCTTCGACCAGCCGACGATGAGTCCCAATTGCGATCAACGTCGCCCTTCGACCAACGCGACGCAATCGTTGCTGATGTTGAACAGCGAACAACTGATTCACCGTTCCCGCAAAATTGCGACCCGCCTGATTCAAGAACGGCCCGACGATCAACAGCAGCAGCTCGAACTTGCCTGGCGATTGATTTACTGCCGACCTATGGCGGCGGCGGAGCTTGCCGACGCCCAGGCGTTCATCCAGCAACTGGTTGAGAGTCTCGCATCGCAGCCCGCCTACCAGCCGCAGGGTGACAAGCCGGCGGCAAAATCGGCGGAGGAGGAGGCGCTGGCCGTCTTGTGTCAGGTATTGCTTAGTTCCAACGAATTTCTGTACGTGCAGTAGGAAGAACGAATCGCATGAATTCTCCACTCGACCACGCGACGGGAAGTCGTCGGCACTTTCTCGCGACCAGCGCGATGAGCGTCAGTTCGCTGGCCTTCGCTTGGTTTCAGCAGCAGGAAGCGCTAGCGGCGGAGCAGGCCAAGCCGGCGATCGAGCCGCAGGTATTTGACACCGCGCCCAAGGTTCCGCCTTCGCCGCCTAAAGCGAAAGCGATGATTTCGTTATGGATGCAAGGGGGGCCGAGCCATCATGACCTGTTCGATCCAAAGCCCGAGATGGCGAAGTACGATGGTCAGGTTTTCCCCGGTGAGCTGAAACAAGACAACGCCGCCCAGGCAAGCTCGAAAGTCTTCGCCTCTCCGTTCAAATTCAGTCCTAGCGGTCAGTGCGGCATGGAGCTGTCCGAGTTGCTGCCGCACACGCAACAAGTGGCCGACGACATCTGTCTGATTCGCTCGATGAAGACCGGCGTCAACAATCATGGCCAATCGATTCGCGCCCTGCAAAGCGGCCGGATCTCGGCCGGACGACCGACGCTCGGCAGTTGGTTGACCTACGCACTGGGAAGCGAGGCCGACAATTTGCCGGCGTTCGTCGCATTGATTGATCCCGGTCAACTGCCGGTCTTGGGGGTCGAAAATTGGTCGAACGGTTGGTTGCCGTCAATCTATCAAGGCACGGTCGTTCGTCCGAGCGAGCCGCGGATTCTCGACCTGACGCCGCCGGCGCATCTGAAGGGGAAGACGCAGTCGCAAGCGATTGAGTTTCTGCAGAAATTGAATGCCCAGCATCTAGAGCAGTTCTCCGACGTTTCCGACCTGCAGGCCCGGATGGCTAGTTACGAACTGGCCGCCAAAATGCAAATGGCCGCTACCGACGCTTTGGATCTCTCGCAAGAGACCGCAGCGACTAAGAAGATGTACGGCATCGATCAAAAGGAGACCGCGGATTACGGCAGTCGTTGTCTGATTGCGCGGCGTTTGATTGAGCGCGGCGTTCGTTTTGTGCAGGTCTATACGGCCAATCAACTTTGGGACAGTCACGGCAGCATCATCTCGCGTCTGCCGTTGGCATGTCAGAAGGTCGACAAGCCATCGGCGGCGCTGGTCGCCGATCTAAAGCAGCGGGGGCTGCTCGATTCGACGGTGGTTCACTGGGGTGGCGAAATGGGGCGCCTGCCGGTCGTTCAAAACGACGCCGGCCGCGCCAAAGCGGGCCGTGACCACAACACGCATGGCTTTAGCATGTGGGTCGCCGGCGGCGGTTTTCGCCCAGGTCACGTCCACGGCAAGACCGACGAGTGGGGGCACAAAGCGATCGAAGGGGTCGTCAATCACTTTGACTACCACGCGACGCTCCTCCATCTGCTCGGGCTCGATCACGAGACGATGAGCTTCCGTCGCGGTGACCGAGAGCAGACCATCACCGACGGTCAGCCGGCGCAAGTCATTCGCGAATTGCTGGCGTAACCGCCGCGGCTATTCCTGATCCGGCAGTTGGGCGTTGTGATAGACGTTTTGCACGTCCTCGCAGTCGTGCAGCAGGTCCATGAACTTCTCGAACATTTTCGCGTCGTCCTCGCTCAGTTCGGTGCGCGATTGGGGGACGTAGGCGATCTCCTGAACTTCAAAATCAATATCGGGCAACGTTTCTTGCAGCGCCTGCTTGGTTTTGAAATAGTCGCTCGCGGCGGCGAAAACCGTCAGCTGGCCATCCTCTTCTTCCACGTCCTCGACGTTGACGTCCGCTTCTAGCATCGCTTCCAAAATCTGATCTTGCCCCTCGCCTTTGAAGGAGAAGATCGCCAAGTGATCAAATAAATGACCCACCGAACCGGCGTTCCCCAGCTTCGAGCCGGTTTTGGTAAAGCAATTTCGGACGTCGGTAATCGTGCGGTTGGCGTTGTCCGTCAGACATTCGACAATCACCGAACAGCCCCCGGGCCCGTACCCTTCGTACCGCGATTCCGAATAGTCCTCGCCGCCGGCGCCTTTGGCTTTTTCGATCGCTTTATCGATCACGTGAGCCGGGACCTGCTCGCGTTTGGCCTTTTCCATCATGTTTTTCAGCGACCCGTTCAACTCGGGGTCGGGCACGCCGTTCTTGGCGGCCACATAGATCATTTTCCCGTATTTGGAATAGAGTTTGGTCTTCTGAGCCGCCGTCTTGGCGATAGAGTGCTTCCGGTTCTCGAAACTTCGTCCCATGAGCGTGATCTACGGATTCTTTACGGGGATAGTTGCATGGAAAAGCCAAACTAGCAGGATAAACAAGTTCGCCGCTGCGAGCAATTACGACGCGCCCCCCACGGTAGGTCTGGCGTCGGCCTGACAAACCGGACCGGACTGCATCATTTTTTCGATCCAACCAGTCGAACCAATCCAACACTAGCCAGCGTGCGCAATCCGAGGGAAAACGGTCGCCATTCCTAACAACAAAGGCCCAATTGCCCCCCTAGTCACCTTACGCTCCCACGAAAGCAGCTTCCTCCCCCCACCTCCTTCACTTTCACAGACGCGATAGATCGGATTGGACCGGACCGCTGCGCATTTTTTTGGAGCCCGTCGATCCGAGCATTCGATATTTTGATTTCGACATTCGACATTTGCCCGCCGGTCGGACCGGACCGCTAAATTTTTTTACATCCAACTACCCAGTCTGCCTGAGGGTTAAATTGGGCAATCTGCCGCTGCCGCAGACACGGACGGTTCTACGGTTTCCCTAGTTGGACCGGACCGCGCTACTTTTTTTGACGTCTCCATGAGCTCACAGTTCGCCTTCGCAAAATCCCGCGCAGCAGCGAACCCAGCCCATCTTTATAGGAAGGGGCGTGTTGAGCGTGAAGTTGTAAGTAAAGTTTAATAAAAGATTGCGGAGATGGCAAGAAGAATCGTTGGAGGCCCGACCGCGCCGCTTGGTCGTCGATCTCGAGATCTTGAACTTTCGAGCGAACGATGCGGGCCACTGCGGAGGCGAAAACCGTCGGGCGGGTCATCAGGGAAATTGACGAGACCCTCGAGTCTGCGCTCATGTCTGGAGCTGAGCCAGGATCTGCATCCGTTCCACTTTTTCAACGCCTTCATCCAAAGGGGGTCCCTGAATTAGCTTCCAGTGCCCCCACGATTTGGCTAATATGGGGCGGAAGCTATCCCCCTCAGAACATAAGGTCTCCCCATGATGCCTTCGCACAGCAACCTTTCGCTTCTCTGCGCTCTCGCCGTCGCGCTCGTCGGATGCGGACCGCCCAGTGGTTATCGCGCGGCGGAGACGGCTTATCAGAATGGCGAATACCAAAAGGCGATCGAGCTGTTTACCGAAGTGGCGAAGTCGTCGGACAATCCGGCGATTTACGGCAATCGCGCCAACTGCTACTCAAGCCTGGGTGACATCGATGCAGCGCTCAAGGATTACGCGACCGCCATCGAAAAAGCGACCGAAGCAACCGGGGACCCAAATGACCCAAACCTTGCCTATTTCTACTACAATCGCGGCTACGCTTGCGAACTAGCAGGCAAATATAAGCAGGCGGTTGATGACTACGAAAAGACAATCGCGCTGAATACCGCCTATCCCGATGCGAAGAACAACCTGGCCTGGGTTCTGGCGACCTGCCCGGAGAAGAAGTTCCGCAATCCAAAACGTGCGATCGAAGTCGCCATCCTGGAATGCGAAATGAGTGAATGGAAAAACGGATTCGCGATCGACACGCTTGCCGCGGCCTACGCTGCAGCAGACGACTTCCCGAAAGCGATCGAGCGACAAGAGCAGGCCATCGCCCTCGTTGAAGACGAGGCCGCTAAAAAGGAGTTGGCGGAACGACTCCGGTTGTACCAGAACAAAAAGCCGTTCGTGGATTCTCCGCCCGAAAAGAAGGGATAATAAAGGCCTGACGCGGAGCCGCCGACAGCGCGTTTTGCATGTGGAATTTCAACCGCGGCGGCCCGGTTACGCCAGTCGTTACCCCATTCAGGACATTAAACGGAGTACCCATGGGTTTTAGTGTTGCACAGATCGCAGTTCGTGGAATTGACGCGGATGTACTTTACGAGCGATACGGAGTTCGACGCACTGGCGAACGCAATGAAATCGCCGAGCCTCCGGTATGCGGCGCTTCGGTATCAACCGGGTGGTAACTGCTTTACTTGAATAACTACCCGCGACCGCACAGCGAAATTTTGGCGGAACTTTCGTCTTTCGCCGAACTGCTAGTTTGCGATATCAACGAAACCTGCATGTTGAGTTTTGCGACTGCTTGGGATAACGGCGTAGAGAACTGGAGTGTCTTTCACGATACTCGGCAGTCGCTAACGCATTTGGTCACGTCTGGTGATCTGCCGAGCGAGTAAGAGGCAATTCGCGACGCCAAGCTGCAGGAGCAGGTTGACGATGGCGATGATGTGGATCACGTTTTCGATGTGCCTGTCGAACTGTTCGCTGCCTTTACGGGAATTCGCTATGACATGGACCTGCCAGGCTCAACGGGAGACGACTACGAAACGCTCCAACCGATTAGATAGATCGTAGAGTGCGTCTGGCGCACGAGTTTAGAGGTTGCGTTATTTCCCTGGTTGGCCGCGATAGCTCCGCTATCGGGGCCGACGAAGTCGGTAAGAGGCATCGAGCCGCGGTCGGACGAACTTCGGTGTTCGCTATACCGTTGGAAATGGCGAAAAGCCCCTGAACTGCTTACGGAGAACCAATGCCTCTTACGGCTGCGCCGCCCCGATAGCGGAGCTATCGCGGCCAACCGGAATCCGTTCGGCCAAATAGCGCAACCTCAAAACTGGCGCTGCGGACTATGAAGAGAAATAGACGCTTGCAACTTCCAAAAGCGCCACTTCAAAGCGCACGAGTCCTGCTAACCAACCTTGAATTCGTCGCACCTGGCGGTGCGAGTGCGTTGCTACGCTGGGATATTGGTCGCGCTGTGGGCAGGTTCGCGGTGCGTCGCGACGCACCCTACCTAGCTAAGGTCAGCCAGCAGTTCCATCCACTTCTTGAACTGCTGGCGTTGTCCCAGCCCAGGACTTCCGCCCCGTTAGACGCTTCTGGCTCAGCAAACTACTTCGCTTGACTCATCTGCTGCAGCGCCGCAGTGATCCGGGTTTTGATCGCTTCGTCTGGTTATGACAGGTCAGTTCAATCACTCCCGGATGCGAGTTACAATCAAGACGGTGTTTAAACTCTATCGAGCATTCGTCTTATCCGATTCGGCCAAGTCGAGATCGTCAACTACTTCATAAGAGAAGTTGATGATTCGGAAGTTGACGTCCCGTGCGGGGGTCTGCATTGGTTTCGCGGTTGAGTTGAACTGAATGCTGGTCACACCTGGCGGGACAGGAATCGTTTTCGAGAAATGCGTTGCGACAGCGCCAATCGGTGATGTCACTTCCCAATCGTCGCTTTTGATTCGACATTCGGCGGACTGGGGGAGACCGGTCGCTAGGGCAAATTGCAATTTCACAAGCCGATCGACGCTGCCCATGTTGTTCAGTTTCAGAATTGCGTGGTTTTTCCTGCACCAACGCCATGTCTCGTTCTCGTTCTGCTCTTCAGCATCGAATCCATTCCAACCGACAACTGTAGGATAAATATCCCGCTTGAGAGCGGCGACCTGCTCGGGTGTATGAGTCGAATGAAACTGATACGCATACTCTTTCAACGAAAAATAAGTTAAACGTTGATCCTCGCTGACGACCGGCTCAGCCTTAAGCAGCCGGGCAAAATCCGACTCGATCTCGGCCCCATGATCCGCGTACAGTTTGCGATCGATATAGATGCCATTGAATTCAAACAGGGTCAGAACTGGAAGGGCTTCTTCTGGTTCCAGCGAAGCGATCCAGTCCTGTAGGTCAGCTCCCTGCCGACCAACGACGGCGCCGAAACTCCATGTCAGCGTATCCGAGTGCAGGTAGCCGCGGAAATGAGTGTAAGGATCGATCGCTATCGCAGGGCCTGCGTAGGAAAGGAAATTCTGCAGCGGGTATTGGAAGACTTTGCCCGTAGGACCTGCATCCTGCTCGATTTGCCGAACAAAACTGCGATCACTATCAAATTCCGCGATTTCATTCACACCGGCCTTTCGGAAATAGCGGCTTTGCTCAAACGAGCCCAGCAACGTCAATAATAGGAGGCCGATGACGAAGCCGGTTCTCCAATGAAGATGGTCCCAGCACCTAGCTTGCAAGTAGCTTAGCCAGAGCCCCACCGGGACTAAACTGAAGAACATAATGAAGATGCTGATTCGATTGTAGCCTCGCAAAACACCGGTGGCCAGGATACTACTGAGGGCGCTGAACCCCCCAACGGTTGCCAGCAAGAGCGTGGCAATCGTCAAGAGACTCATCCAATCTATCGTCCGGGTTGATTCTGTTTTGCCATGGTTTTGCCGCCATAGTAGCCACCCAATCAAAAACAAAAAGCCTCCCGAGGCGATCATGCCCAGTGCCGGCGATCCGTCTTCGCTGGCAGTAATGGTTCCTGCGTTATATTTATTCCGCAACTTTTTCAACACGCGGATTGGATGTTCTTCCGCGGGGAGTACTAATGAGGCAATCTTGAGTGCGTAACGTTCCGAGTCAGTCCAAGACCGGGTCGAAACCATCGCAGGAGAAGGGTTTTTCCCATATTGGATTCGATAAACTAGATTCGGACTGACATTCGCAGCGAAGAAAAATACAATTGCCGCGATCAAAAACCCGGATCGAATGACAGGGGTCCAGGATTTTGTCTGCAATGCCGCGTACGGACCGACGATGAGCAACAGAAACGCGGTGAAGACTGGATAGTATGGAAAGTCGAATCCCAATGCGGCGCAGATAACCACTGCGGCCAAGGTTGGGAGCGAGAACAGAGTCCATTTCCAGCGGCCATCGTGTACGGATCCAATTAGGCTTGCTCGATTCTGCAACACCCAAGCCACCACGATCATCGCCAGTGGTACCGTCAGGTAACATCCTAGCCATAGATGAGCCATTCCTCGCCAGAAATGGTACGGGGCGAAGGCAAAAACGATACTAAGTGCCGAACTTGGTAGCGGAGCCAATCGTAATGTTCGGAATGCGAACAGAGTAAATAGCGTGATCAGCGGAAAGCTAAGCAAGAAATAGAAATTCAGAAGGGTAAATGCATCACTACAAAAGAGCGACATGCACTTCAGCACGGCAATGTGCAGGTTCGGGCTGGACGGATAGTCGTAGAACTCCATTTGCGCTGGAGCACCTAGCTTGTCATTCTCATACCACCAGCCCTGCTCGAGCATCGTTTTAACAGGTACGGTAACTAAAAATGAGTCATGGGCATACTCGAATGGGATCGTGTGATTCCAGGTAAAGGCGCCCACGGACAACGCACCACCCAGTAAAGCCAATAACGGTGCGACTACAAACGCAATCGTCCAGGCATGGCGGCTAGAGAACGGAAGGGTTGGCAGCGATGACTTCGATGTATCCGATTCAGAGTTGTCTGTACTCATTACTGATTCCTTTAATTCGAAAACGCAAGAGCCGTGTGAGGTACGCGTTTAAAACTCGGCACGGATAGATGGATATTGTAGGTTTGACCGTAATCGACAGTCGCTCTACTATCCGACCTTCCGTGTTGAGTGAATGGGCCTTAGACTTTTCATCAGCATTTTATGAGGGGCCCAGAATTGCGGTGCGTTAATTACGCGGGAAGTCTAGCAACAAAGCTGGAATGAGAAAACGTCAACCTCCAACCAAACCGTGGAGATCCGGCCGTTTAGTCTGGCGGTGGCTCCCCAAAAAAAGTGGCGCCTCAAATCCCGCAAACTGAGGTTGCCCAAAACCCTGCATTTCAAGTAGATTCCGGGCCCTCCAATAGATTTCAGTCACGCTAATCTTGCCACAGGTCTCGGGAACCTCGAATGACGGACAGGCCAATCGTTTCGATTTTCGATCCTCGTGCCTGCGTGCAATGAAGAGTTGAACTTGGAACGCGCGCACGCGGAGATCACCGCTGTGATTGAGTCACTGGTCGACTACGACCACGAATTCATTTTTACGGAGAACCATTTGGAAGGGCCGGCAGTTCTGATGCGTACAAGCAGAACATAGCCCAATAATTCAGCAAGCAGTCCAATCTAGCTTGAACTGCTTGCGGCACTCCCCAGGGCTTCCGCCCCGTTAGACGCTTCTGGCTTAACAAGCTACTTCGCCTGACTCATCTGCTGCAGCGCCGCCGATATCCGGGTTTTGATCGCGTCGTCTGGCTCTGACAGTAGCGGAATAATCGGGCCCGTTTTTGCGATTCCGGCTAGCTCTGTCGCGCGGTGGAGGATGCTGATGGGGCCGAGCGAATCTCGTAGGCGTTCTAGCGGCAGGAATTGTTCGCGGATCGATTCCGCTTCGTCCCACTTCTTGGCTTGAATCGCTTGGAGGAGCGCGACCGAGAGTTGGGGGAAGACGCAGCCGCAGCCGGTGGTGAAGCCGCCGAGGCCGAAGTCTTGCATGTGGACGATCGCCGGCTGATCGCCGAGGCCGCTGAGGATCAGGCTAGTGTCTACTTTGTCGGTGAGCTCGCGTAGGTAGTCGTCTTGGGTGTAGTCTTCACGGACGACGGCGTATTTGATGGCCGAGATGAGCCCGTCGTTGACCAGCGCGGCGGCGTCTGCGACGCTCACGGTGCGATCATATTTGAGATACAGGACGATCGGCTTGCCGAGTCGTTCGGCGATCTTCCGCACGGCGGATGCGATGCCGGCCGACGAGACGACATCCCGCTGCGGCAAAATCATGGCCGTCGGAAAGTCGAAGTCTTGCAGGATCTCGGCCTGATCGAGCATCGTTCCGTAGGCGGGGCCGATCGCCGGGATGACCAGCGTATCCGCGGCGGCGCACTGGCTGATTAGCTCGAGCGCCGTGCGATATTCGGCAAGCGTCAGGTGATAGAAAATCGCATTGCCGCCGTACAGCAGCGTCGAGATCCCCCCTTGTTCGATATGGCGGATGATCTTCGTGTTTTCTTCGCGATCCAGGGCGCCTGCGGCGGATCGCGCCATTGAGGGGACCGCCCAGACGGAACGGGAAATTGTTGCAGCGGTGATGGGTTGGGTATCCATGGCCAATCAAGTTCCTTGAGGGTAGCTGTCTCAGAAAATATCGGGATCCGGCGTGTCAGCGCCGTGATGGAGAAAATCAAAATCGCAGCCGGCGTCGGCTTGGGTGACGTGTTTCAGAAACATCGCGCCATAGCCGCGTTTGTAGCGGGCCTCGCGCGGCGACCACGCTTTGCGGCGCTCGGCCAATACTTCTTCATCGACCAGCAGGTTCAGACTGCGCTGCTCGACATTCAGCTGAATCAGGTCACCGTTGTGGACCAGCCCCAGCGGCCCGCCGACGGCCGCTTCGGGAGCGACATGCAGAACGCAGGTTCCATAACTGGTGCCGCTCATCCGCGCGTCGGAGATGCGGACCAGATCGCGGACCCCTTGTTTAAGCAGGTGATCGGGAATCGGCAGCATTCCCCATTCGGGAAAACCGGGGCCTCCCTGAGGGCCGGCGTTTCGCAAGATCAACACCGAGTCGGCCGTGATATTGGAGGCCGGGTCGTTGAGCTGCGCTTTTAGTTGGGCGTAGTCGTCAAACACGACCGCGGGGCCGGTGTGATCCAGCAGTCGCGGAGAGGCCGCCGTCGGTTTAATGACGCAGCCCGACGGGGCCAGGTTGCCGCGCAGGACAAACGTGCCGCCGGTTGCGGAAATGGGATTGTCGAGCGAGCGAATAATGTCGGCGTCAATCACTTCGGCGGCGGCGACGTTTTCGGCCAGGGTAAAGCCGTTGACGGTGCGGCACGTGCCGTCGATGTGCGAACCAAGTTCTTTCAGCAAGGCCGGCAGACCGCCGCTGTCAAAAAAGTCTTCCATCAAAAATTTGCCGGCAGGGCGAATGTTGGCCAGGACCGGCGTCGTACGCGAGAGCTCGTCAAAACGCTCCAGCGTCAATTCGATGCCGGCGCGGCGGGCCATCGCGATGATGTGCACAATTGCGTTGGTCGAGCCGCCGATCGCCATGCTGGTGACGATCGAGTTGTCAAACGACGCCGGCGTTAAAAAGGAGGAAGGCCGCAGATCGGTGAGGGCCATTTCGACGGCGCGTCTGCCGGTGGCGACGGCCAGACGCGAGTGTTCGGCGATCACGGCCGGTACGGATGATGCGCCCGGCAGCGTGAAGCCCATCGATTCGGCGATCGCCGACATGGTCGAAGCGGTCCCCATGGTCATGCAGGTGCCTGCCGAGCGGGCGATGCAGTTCTCGATCTGTCCCCACGATTCATCGCACAGGTTGCCGGCGCGGCGTTCGTCCCAATACTTCCAAGCGTCGCTGCCGCTCCCCAGCGTCTGGTCTTTCCAGCGTGCTTTTAGCATGGGGCCAGCCGGCAGAAAAATCGCCGGGCGATCAGCGGAGATCGCGCCCATGATCATCGCGGGGACTGTTTTGTCACAGCCGCCCATCAGGACCGCGGCGTCGATCGGGTGACAACGGAGGACTTCTTCGGTCTCCATCGCCAGCAGATTGCGATAGAGCATGGTCGTCGGCTTCATCATCATCTCGCCGAGCGACATCACCGGAATTTCGACCGGAAAACCGCCCATCTGCCAGATCCCGCGTTTGACTTCTTTGACGCGTTCGGGGAAATGCGAATGGCAAGTATTAAGATCGCTCCACGTATTAAGAATCGCGACAACCGGCTTGCCGCGAAAGTCTTCGTCGTCGTAGCCCATCCCTTTCAGACGTGAGCGATGCCCAAAGCCGCGCAGGCTGTCGGGGGCAAACCAGCGGCTGCTATTTAGTTCTCGATTTTCAGAGGGTTCTGGAGGCATCGCAGGAACATTTCAACGGAAAGAAAGTAAACAAATCACGCAGGGAATCACACTCGGAGCAATGCCTATCTTAGTCTTATTGGGGCGTCGAGAAACAGACGTGGAACGCGGCTCTTCGTCGCCCGCCAGCGCAAGTTTTGAAGTTTCGCTATTTCGACCCGATTGGACACGAGTGTTCTGTCAAACCGCTATTCTCGGCTGCTACGAAATCAGCCGCACGGCGTTGGCCCCGGTTTCTGTCACCAATTGTCTTTCGCAAATGAGTTCCCGGCAGAAACCGGTGCTAACGCACTACGGCTAATAAGAAAATGGCGCCCGAATATTGTCACGTGACAAAACATTAGCCCGCTGCGCCCGCGTGGGAATGGGGGCGCTACTTCCATCTGTGTTGGTATCGCCAAGCGGATTCCCTCGCTTGCGCAGCGGGCGAATGTTACGGCGTTCGACTTGGTTGCGACCCTGTCTACCGTTCTTCATCCGTGGCTTGGCGTTTCTCTATTCTTAAAATTAGCGTTAAACAAAGGGGAAACAGACTGCACAGACGAGCGTCGCCAAGAACGAGACGACGCCCATGATGGTTAGCAGGACCGAAAAAGTTTTTAACGTCTCCTGTTCGGTGAAACCGCTCATCCGGCTGATCACCCAAAAACCGCTGTCATTCATCCAAGGGAGCGGCTTCGATCCGCAGCCGATCGCCAGGGCCAAGTAGACCGGGTGAAAGGGGAGGCCGATCTGCGTCGCGACCGGGACGACAATTCCGATCGCGGCGATCATGGCGACCGTCGCGGATCCTTGAATCACGCGAATGATGACGGTGACGAGAAACGCCGTGATGAGCAGGCCGGTTCCGCCCACTGACGCAGGCAAGGAATGGGCGATGGTTGCGCCGACGTTGGTCTGGCGAATCATCTCGCCAAACGCGCCGCCGGCACAAGTGATCAAGACGACGACGCCCCCTTCGCTGAGCGCCTTTTGCACCGATTTGCTGAGCCCGGCCCAGGTCATCTGAGGTTTGCCGAGCAAGGTCAACAGCGCGAGTACGGCGCCGAGTGAGATCGCGATATTTTTGTCGCCGAAAAATGAGATCGTCGAATTCCAGAACGGCATCCAGGGAGCGTCGAAACCGGATAGCCATGTTTGGCTGACGGTCTTCATTCCCAACAGGAAGATGGGGACGACCACCGGCAGAATGGAAAAGCCGAAGCTGGGGAGTTGCGACTCGCGCTGTTGGTCCAGATTCGCCGATTCGTGCGGCGCGGCTTCCGGCGGATCGAGTCGCAGCGGGATTTGCCAGCGGCGATTGGCCCATAGCATGTAAAAATAGCCGGCGATCACGCCCCAGATGCCGACGCCGATTCCGCCGATCGCCATCGCGCCGATGCTGACGTTCAGTTCGGTCGCGACAAATAACGGCCCTGGGGTGGGCGGCACCAGCGAGTGAGCCAACGATCCGCCTACGATGATCGACATGACATACTTCAAGTAGTCGCGACCGGTTTTGCGGGCCATCGCTTGCGCGAGCGGCAGCATGAGAAAAAAGACGGTGTCGAAGAAGACCGGGATCGCGAGTACGAAGCTGCTAACGACAAACGCCAGCGCGGTCCACTTTTCGCCCATCGCCTGGCGAATACCTTGGACAATCCGCTCGGCCGCGCCGCTGGCCAACAGGCACTGACCGATGATCGACGCCATTGCGATCAGCAGGCCGATTTTGCCAAACGTTTCTCCCAACGCGTTGGCGACGCGATTGATGGGGCTGGTCTTGGCTAACCGTACGGCGTATTGGTACTCGTCGTGGGGAATAAGTCGCGCGCCGGTTAAGCTTGCAGCGGCGGGAAGCTCCTCGGCGAAAAAGGCGGTGGTCGAATCGTCGGTGATCTCGAAACGCTCGATCCAAACCAAGGGAGGAGTGGACTTCGCGATCGCTGCGACGTCGCCGACTAGATAGTAGGCGCCTGGCTGGGCGCCGAGGTCTTTGCCGACCTCCGACAGATTAAGCTGCTGCCCCGAGATCGAGTCAACCTGCGCCGTGCAGTGGAGCAACACGCTTTCTGACACGCTGTGAGCCGAGGTCGCTGCGGCGACGACTAGGGTTGCGAAAAAGAGGGCCAGGAACGCATGCAACCGTAAGAACAGCACGCCGAAAACGACGATGAGCATTCCCAAGACAATCGCAAACATGTTTAGCAACGCCCAGTCATTTGGAAACTAGCGGGAAGCGGGGAAGAGCGAATCTGGGAGGGAGTACCGGCAGGCGATCTGCATGGGGCGACTGGGCTGCACAGATAGCGCTAAGCTGGTTTGGCGCCACAATTTTGACAAATAGTCAGTTTTTATGGCTTCCGGAAGGTGACTAGAGCGTAGCAGAAGAGAAGAGGCCAGGCAAACCGGGGTCTGGCGGCTACGGCAGCGCAGTGCGAAGACCGCTCGACGCTGCTTCTGGTGAGGATCGGCGTTCGTTACTTCGCATCGGACTGGATGTCGAAATCGAATTGGTTCGGCCCAGCGGGAGTGACGATCGCCGTCAGTTCCGATTTTTCAAAGTCTCGATATTTGGCGGGCGTCAACGGCACCTTTTTTAAAGGCCGTCGATAGGTTCCGCCTTCGGGATCGCCTGTTTCTGGTCCGATCTCAATCCAATCGTTCTTTTCTACACTGACCTGAAATTCACCCTCGGTGACGCCGTCAAAGTCTTCGAAGGTGGTCATCTGATATCTACCGGCAGAGTCGGTGAGCGCTGTGCCAGAGTAATTTCCGGTAGTGGTGCTGAAAATAACCGTCGCACCCGGCAAGGGTTGACCGTCCATGCGGACAACGCCTTGGGTTTTGAAGACCGGCGGACGCATCGCGGTCCATTTGTCTTGACCGCTAGAGCATCCCACCGCGGCAATCATCGACATCACGCAGAGAATCAAGCCGATAATGGTTCGGTGGATCATGAGACTATCCTTAGAGAGTGTTTTTCTGTCGCAACGAAAACTAGAACGGGCATGCGAGTGCGCGGATTAGAATTCACTGACCACTTCGCCTTGGGCACGAGTTCCCAATGCACCCCAAACGCCAGACTTGCTCGGGCCCGTACGAGAGGGGTGAGCCAAATTACCGGCGTCGATGTTTTCGCTGACGAATCGAACGGAAGCATCGCCCATCAGGAGATTCACGCCTGAGATGTGCATGGACTTGGGAGGCATTACTCCTTGATTGCCAGCGTGGTCGACGCAAACGGCCGAGTTGGGGGGGAGGGTAGTGTTGAAGCTGGTGATGCCTGCGATGCCATCGCTCCAGCGTCCGCCGGGAGCTCGGTCGCGATTGGCTGCGTTCGCAGTTGCATAGCCTGTGAACTGGTTGTTGATCCACTTCGCCTTGCAATTTGCCGGGCTTTGCGTATCGGCACGCGAGACGGCGCCATAGCCGTTCCTGGTGAGTCCGCCGCCATCATCTTCCCAGGGAAGGGCCTCGGACATCATCGCGGTATTGGACAACCCGTCGAGGACATCGCGAAATGCAATGATAGCCCCGCTGCCGAAAAGACCCCGAACACTCTCTACTTGATGGATGTTGAACGAGACATCTCCGATGTTCACAACGTAGTTCGTGTATGGAAGTCCCGCGATCGGGTAATCTACCTCAGGCGCAGTCGGGCATCTCAGAGTGGCGATATAAACTCCATTGCCGCCGGCCGAACTCCACGCGTTCTGAGGATTCGCGGCAATCGTATCGTAAGCCGCAGTTTGCTCGAAGTAGGGGAGCAAGCGAACAAAGGTGCTATACCGTCCGGCCGCGCCACCATTGGCCGACTCCGACGGTCCCATCGCGTTCGGCGGCAAGACGCTGTTGGTATCGTGATAGTTGTGGACTGCGAGCCCCAATTGTTTCAGATGGTTTTTGCATTGCAACAAGCGAGCCGCTTCGCGGGCCTGTTGTACCGCAGGCAACAGCAGTGCGATCAAAACGCCGATGATTGCGATGACGACAAGTAGTTCTACCAGCGTAAAACCGCAACGGGAATTTGCATAACGGATGTTCATTGAATGAAGCTCTCTATAAATAGTCGATGAAAAGAGGGAGCGACTGCGAGCGTGGTTTTGAGGAGAATGAATGAGAAGTGCTTTCCTTTCTCCTGAAAGCTGAGGATCTATGAGTTTGAAAAATTAGTACGGGGCTGGTATGGATCAACTCTGTAGTTCGGGAATGACGCCTGTGCTGTCGCCGTGACGCTCGGCGGGCACGCCGATTCCTTGCAGCATCGTCAGCCACGCGTTGCAAAGCGGCGTATCTTTGGCGACCACAATGTTCTCGCCAAGTTTGACTCCGGCGCCGCGCCCCGTGACGATGGTCGGGCAGTTGGTCAAATCGTGACCGGTGCGGATGTTGCTGCCATAGGCCAGAGCGATGTGATCAAACAGACTGCTGCCGTCCGTTTCTTGCGTCGCTTTCAGCTTGTCGATCAGACCGGCCAGTAACGCGCTTTGCGTTTGATCGCGGAGCTGCGAACAAACGAGCTTTTCACCCCGCGTCGAATGGTAATGGCTCATGTCGTGCGGCGCCGTGCTATTGCCGAGGCTCTTCAACAACGTCGCAACCGGCTGGCGATAGGTAATCACGCGCGTACTGTCGGTTTGGAACGCGGCGACGATCAGGTCGTACATCACTTTGATTTCGTCGCGTCCCGACAACGTCGAGTTAGGCTCGCCTAGCGGCGCATCAGGTCGCGGCCGATCGAGCCATTTCTCGTCTTTGCTCAATCGAGTCTCGATGTTGCGGATGCTGTCGAAGTATTCGTCCAACTTTTCGTTGTCGTTTTGCCCGAGGCCCCGCTTCAGGCTGCGCGCATTCTCGAGGACGGTATCCAGCACGCTGCGCTTCTGGGCGATCAGTTGTTGGCGCTGCTCAAGCGGGACCGAATCTTTCGAGAACATCCGGTGGTAGGCGGCTAGCGGACCGTTTTCTCCGCCGATCGGTTTGCCGCTCGCATCCCAGGCCAACGAGAGGCCAGGCCCGTGCCCTGATTGATCGTTAATCTCGCTATGGTTGAGCGGCAGCGAAGCGAATCGCGTGTACCGGCCAAACTCGTCGGCGGCGACTTGATCCGCCGAGATCGTATTGCAATAGCTTTGTCCCGCTTGTGCGTAAGGGTTGGCTCCGGTCAGCCACCAAGTGCTGCCGGCGTGACCCTCGACCGAAAACTTGTTGCGCAGCCCCTGCACAATCGAAAAGTCGGCTTTGTGACGTTCCAAAGGACGCAATCCGGCGGGCAACACGTAGTCGGCGCCGGGCGTGTTCTTGCCGGGGTACCACGACTCTTCCGTCACGCCCCAGCCAAAGCCCAAGAAGACCAAACGCTTGGGAGGCGCAGCCGCTGCGGCCGCTCTTGCATAGCGGCGAAAGCCGAACGATTCTAGCAACGGCAGCGCGATCACGGCGGTCGCGGAACGCAGAACTTGACGACGACTAACGTTATTGGTTGGAAACATGTTTCCCTCTTTTATTTCGTATGAAATTCGGTGCTGTGAACTACGGCGCGGACAAAGCTACGGATCGCGTAATCTTTCCGCTTGCCCTGCTTCATCACATCCTCGATAAGTGTCGCGTCCGTAAAGCCGATGGGTCTGCCCAACGCGTATTGAATCAACGCTTCGGTAAACCCACGAGCGAACGCGTCGTTTTGCGCGGCGATGACGCTGCGTAGTTGGAGGTAGTTCTCGAACGTGGGACCTTTGTGCAACTTACCGGCCGGGTTGATCGTCCAGGTCACTTTGCCATCGGCGACCGGTTTTCCGTTGTCGTCGAGAGCCTGGTAGCTGTCCTCGGTTCTCCAGATGCCGACGGCGTCGAAGTTTTCGAGACCAAAGCCAATTGGATCGATCTTGCGATGGCAGCTGGCGCACTGAGGTTCTTCCTGATGCGCGGTCAGTCGCTGCTCGGTTGTCAGCGGTTTTCCGGACAATCGCGCCAATTGCGGCACATTGGCCGGCGCCGGAGGAGGAGGATCGTGCAGCAGCTTTCGCAACACCCAGACTCCCCGTTCAATCGGATTCGAGGTATCGCCGTTGCTTCCCATCAAGTGCACGGCCGCCATGCCGAGCAAACCGCCCCGCGGCGAATCGGCAGGCACCGTGACCGGGCGATAGAAATCGCCGTGCACGCCATCGATCCCGTAGTAGTTCGCGAGCACCCCATTGATGACGATCTGATCGCTTTCGAGCAACTCGTTTAACGAGCCGTCATTCTTAAGCAGGCGCCCGACCGTTTCATAGATCTCGCGGCAAGCATCCATACGGGTGCTGTTGTCAAACCGCGGATGATGATTTTTATTGACTTGAAAAAAGTCGAGTCGTTCCAATCCGAGCCACTGATAGGTAAACGCATCCACAAAATCGTCAGCACGCGGGTCGTTAAGTAGCCGGGTCACTTGCTGGTCCAAGACTTGGCGGTCTTGCAGCTCGCCGGCGTCGGCCAGGTCTTGCAGCGGACGATCCGGAGGAGATCCCCATAGGAAATAGGAGAGTCGATTGGCCAGTTCGCGATCGGTCAGTTGGCGCGGCTGGTTCGGATCGCTCGGTTCCGAATGATAGAGAAACATGGGAGACGCCAGGACGATCGCCAGCGTGTCTTTGAGCGAGTCGCTCGGCTTCTGGCCGAGCTGCCGATACGAATGGTAGATCTCCACAAGTTGGTCGAGATACGCTGGCGTGGGCTCATCCCCGCGGAAGGCTTCGACGGCGAACTGTTGAAAAGCGGCGCGGAGATCCGCGTCTTTCGGCTCAGGCGACTTGTCGTCTAGCGGAAGTTGGTTGAGCGCGGCGACGCCGGGCGGTTGCTCGACGTTGGGGACGCGTTCGATTTCCATCCAGTCGACCCACAAAGCGAACTTTCGTCCGATGCCGTTATTCTCATCGCGTCCCTCTCTAGCGACGCGGGTCGCCTGCTCCCAGTCGTCTCGCGTCCCTTTTTCACGCAGGTAGAGCGAGCGATTGGCGCGTTCCGCATTGGCGCGCGTGAACTTCAGCGGGATCTCGATCACCTGGGGCTCGTCCATCGTGCCGGTGACTTCATGCACGCTGATCGCTTGTTGCAGACGCGGGTTGATCCCAAACTCAATAAACCGCCGGTCGGGCGTCGCGTGTTCTGTCGCCGCGATGCGGAAACGAACGACATAGTCGCCGACGGGCCAACCCCAGGGAACCAGCATATTGATCGTCGCGTTATCGAGCACTGAGGGATGCTCACTGGAAGCGGCTAGGTAGGCGCCGGTCGCGATCGCCGGTTGCTCCATATAATAGCGGTGATAAGGAAGGTGGAAGGGACGCGACGCCGCCAAGGCTTTGTCGGCGTTGTCTTCCTCTGTTTGAAATCCGAACGTTTCCGGAGCAGGAGCGCCTTTGAGCTTCTTCCAGTTGCGGTAGAGGATGTCTCGGTGCTTGCCGAGCGGTCCTGCACGGATTTCTTCGATCGCCGCGGCGTTTGCTGGGTCGGCAACGGCTTTGTCCACCTCTTTGATCCAATTCTCGGCGCGCGCTTTGGCGTCGACTTGGTACTCAATAAATTTGGCGACCTTGGGAGTGATCTCCTCGGTCTCAAAACGAGTCTTCTTTTCGACGCCGGCGGCCGCTTGCCGATCAAACGCTTCGTTGAGTGACTCGCGTCCTAAAGCGATATATTGTTCGAACTGAGTGCTCGACATGTACAAGTTGGAACCAACCGTATCAAACGCTCCTGTTCCCGTGTCCCCCGGCAGTTCGCTGACGTTGGCTTGCACGCCGAGCAGTTCTCGCAGCGTGTTGCGATATTCGCGGCGATTCAGGCGCCGCATGGTGATCTCCCCCTTCTGATCGGCCAGCAGGCGGCGCGCGTCGACCATCTTGTTGGCCAGGTGCTCCAGAAAGTTCGCCTTCTCCGCTTTGTCGATCGCAGGCTCTTCTTCCGGAGGCATCTCTCCCGAGTTCAGTGCGTTGAGCACTTTCTGCCAGCGCGTCGCCGATAACTTGTCGTCGATCGTCAGCGACAAGTTATCGACCCGGAAACCGGCTTCGGCGTCTGTCCCGGAATGACAGTCGGTGCAATGCTTTTCGAGGATCGTGAACTGATTCTGCTCGATCGCGACGATGGGAAGCTCGGTCGCGGAGACCGATCCGGACCCGAAAAAGAGCGCGGCGAATAAGTAGGTTGTGAGAAGCGGTTTCATCATAATTGTCTTGGAATCAAGTCTGGGCAGGAGGGATCGCAGCAGGAACTAGTGGGCGTAATTCGATAGCGATATTTGGATGTCATCCACATAATGGCTAGGGAACGTAATTCGACGGATGTCGTCTTCCGCGTATCCATAGGAAACGCCGAGATGAATCAAGATGAAATCGGTTTGGGCAGGTAATCGCAGTTCGCACTGCGCTAGCTCCCATGTTTGGGGATTGTTGTCGAGCCGAACGTTCTGTCGGGCCGTCGCTAACGCATATTCATCGATCATGAGGGGATCAAATTGTTGCGGGTTCGCAATCAGATCCGTTGTCAGGGCCAGAATTCGGACGCTATAGCGATATTCCTCGGCTGCGGGTTGCGTCGACATATCGAACAACGCCGAAGCATGCGCGATCGTCCCTTGCTTCGCGAGTTGTTCTCGCAACGAGCGGACATCGATCAAGCGATAAAGGTCGCCGCAATAGCTTCCTTCAGGCGTGGGCTTGCCGTCGTAATCTGCCCGCAGAATTTGCAGCATCTTCTCGCCATCGGCGGGGACGACTCCTTGTTGCGTCCCCACAACTTCGCTGAAATCTCCGCTCCAGAGATCGGCGATCGTGGGCATCCCTGCGACCGCAGGCGACGCACCAGACTCGAAGCTCTCCGTCGTCAAGCTAGTCGGCGTCGACATCTCAGGCATACCGCGAACCGGCCAGGCAAAAGCCGAGATCAGAGCACCCAGTAAAACGCCCCCGGCGAGGGTCAGCCCCGATTGTCGGAGAAGCATGAACGAAAATTTGCGACTCCACAAATTGCCGGCCGATGGGGGCGCAGGAAGACGACGCGCTGGCGTCACTACATCGTTCTCCAGTTTCAATCCCAGCGCGGCGACGGCCTGCGGAGCCAGCCCGTGGACCTCGGCGAGTTCCCAGAATCTTAATCGTACCGATTCGGATTGCAGGAGGATCGATTCAAACTCGACCAGCTCTTGTTCGGTAAGCGAATCATCCAGATACGACTGGATCAGCCGATCGACGTAGGGGTCATTCATTGCGAACTCTCGGTCTGAAGTTGTCGGTCCATGCAATCACGTAAGGCGAGCCGCGCCTTGGAGAGAGCGACGTTGATGGAGTTCACGGTCCGCGAAAGCATCTCGGCAATTTGCGAAGGAGAATGCTCTCTTTGGTAACGA
This sequence comes from Blastopirellula marina DSM 3645, assembly GCF_000153105.1. GTDB lineage: Bacteria > Planctomycetota > Planctomycetia > Pirellulales > Pirellulaceae > Blastopirellula > Blastopirellula marina. The sequence continues at coordinate 4,014,831 of NZ_CH672376.1, read as the reverse complement.
AGTAAAATGATTTCACGCGACTTGGGAGCGAGATTCTGAATGCATTCGGTCAGCTTGTGCAGACGCTCCTCGTTGGCCCATTGATCGGGGCAAGAAGCGACCAGCGAGTCGAGGTAATCGACCGTTTTAACGCCTGCGGCGCGGCGAGCTTCCAGCACTTTGAAGCGGAGGATGGTTCGGCTCCACGCCAGAAAATTACTCTCCAGGTCAAACTCATGCGCCTTAGCGGTAATCGTCAGGAAGGTTTCCTGCATCAGGTCGTCTGCCTGGACAAAGTTGGGGCTTAATACGAGCGCAAACGCTTTCAACTGCGATTGGTACTGCACAAACAGTTGCTGTACCCGCAGCGTGTGATTCGTCAATTCGTTCATGAGTTACTTCTCTATGACACGGGCAATCGCAGACTTACCAATGTTTTTATTTATTCCAGCAAAAATTGTCTAAATCAAGGGAAGGGGGCGGTGTTTTCCCTTGTAGCGCGTTGTGGTGATCGAACTGAGCATCGGCAGATTTTCGCTGGTTCCCAATGTCGATGATCACCACTCTATACCGAGCCCTTTTAACGTCTGGCGAAGAGACTACGGCTCCACGAGTTCGCTTCTGCAAGTCGGTCGAAGGCATCGAGCCGCGGTCGGACTTACTGCGGTGGTCTGGGCATCGTTTGAAATGGCGAAAGATCCTGAACTGCGTCCTGGGAACCAATGCTTTCTACGACTGCTCCGCCCCGACAGCGGAGCTATCGGGGTCAACCGGGAAAATTGCGCACTTGGAAAAGTCGAGAGAGGGGAGGCCTTTCAGCCAAGTGGTTATTTTGTTCCGGCCAGAACGCCGCAGTGCACCAAGGTGGGAACAATCGGCTTAGGCTTCAAACCGGCGAACTCCAGCATGCTGCGATATTCGGCGCCGCTGTAGGCTCGTCCTTCGGTGAAGGAGAAGAGCGAAGCCGAATAGAGCGCGATCGGCAGCGGACCATCTAACGCGTCGTTGAGAAAGACGTCGTGAATCAGCAGGCGCCCGCCGGGGGGAAGGATCTGTGCGCAGCGGTCGACCAACTGCTGGCATTGCGGCGTATCCCAGTCGTGCAGGATGTTGGAGAGCAAGATGGTGTCAGCGCCCTCTGGCAGCGGATCCGCGAACATATCTCCGCTGACAAATTCGCAACGATCGTTAACGCCGTATGCTTCGCCCATTTGCGCCGCGATCTTCAAAACTTGAGGACGATCAAAGACGATGGCCCGCAGGTGAGGATTCTTCTGCAAGAGTGCGTGCGAGTAGATGCCGGTGCCGCCGCCGACGTCGAGAAGAAGTTTCGCATCGCTCAGCGAAACCACATCGGCTAAAGCGGGAGCGACATTCTTGGCGCGACCGGCCAGAGCCAAGGTAAAGTGGCGCGCCGAGTCTTCGACTTCCATCGCCGACTTCATGCCGTCGCGGTAGATAAACGCGGCGCCGCCGGCGTCATCGTCGTCGCTTCCCAGCGGCCGATTGGTCTTTAGCAGATGAACCATCGACAGCACGCCGGGGCTTTGTGCGGCCAGCCCGACGTAGTCTCCGCAGTCGAAGGCCCCGCCAGGCACAAGATGCTCCGCCGCCAACTCGGTCAAGGAAAGCTGACCAGCGATTTCTTTCAATAGCCCCATCGCCTTTAATGCGGTCAGCAGTACTATCGCGGGGCGCAGTTCTAGCTGCAACTCGTTGCGGAGCGTCTCGATGTCGGCCGGCGCTTGATTCAACCGGCCAAACAGATTGAAGTGCGCGACCGCAGCGGTCAGCAATTCGGAGCCGTGCATCCCGCGAAAATGCTCGAAAAGGGGAGTCGGATCGGTCGTGGGACGCTCCGTCAGCGATCGGCTGGTTGACTTGGATTGCATGCTCTGGGGCCTCGGGGGAGCGAAGAAAGTTCTGGGGTGGTGGATTATTTCATGGCAGCGCCCGCTGTCGATGGCGCAGTGGTCTTACGGGGGCGGCGCAACTGTTGGATGGCGCCGCCTAAGGCCGCTTATGCCGAGGAAACACAAGCCGCATTGGCCGGCCGCCATCCAAGCAAAGATGGTTGTGGCTCCGATTGCCGCTAGGTTCACCCAGCGGATGACCTGTTGTTTTAAGTCTTTCAGCATGGACTCGACTTTGGCTAAGTGAGTCTCAACGGCTTGGATTCGAGAATCGATGATCCCTAGCGTCGCAACGACGCGCAAGACTAACTTGGCGATCTGATCCGATTTGTCGGCCGTCAGTTTCCCTTCGCCAACCTCCGCGGCACGCTGGCTGATGTTGTTTGCGATTTCGATCCCTTGGCGCAGTTGTTTTTGAATCTCTGCGACCTCTTCGACCAGATTGTGGACCGAATCGGTTTTTACGGAGACGCCCAGCGACTGACTTGCTGCTGCCGCTTGCTGCAGCAGTTGGACCGAAGATTCAGTCAGTTCGAGCCATTGTTCGGCGCGGTCTAGTTCGGTCAGAAGTAACTTCGCTTTCTTCTCGACCCCCAGCCGCGAGCCGACCAGTTCCGCCGCTTCTGCTTGTGCCCAGGTTTTGGCGTCGTCCTGGATCTCTTGAGAGGTGATCTTGAGAGCTTGAACGTGAACCTCGGCTTTCGCGACGCGCTCCCGAACGCCGGCAAGAACGCCATCGGCAGCGTTCAATACTTGGTCCGTCGCCTGCGTTACGCGCATTGTGACAGTCCATACCGCGATGATGGCGACGACGCAGCCGATGGTCCCAAGTACCCCAGCGGAAAGTAACAGCACAGCAAGAAGACGTCGGCACATGGTCTGATTGTCATCCGAGATCCAATCGGTCGCGAATCTGATCTCGGCGTCAGGCTTCGACCAGCCAGCAGGAAATGGCGTTTGCCTAGCTCCATCCTTCCAGGTGACCGGTGCTGTCGCCAAAGCTTTCCGCTTTGACGCCCATGTGTCGTAGCAGCGAGACGTACATGTTGCAAAGCGGCGTCTCTTTGGGAGCCGTGATGCGGCGGTTGGTCTTGAACGAGCCGCCCCCTTTTCCGGCCAACAGCAGCGGCAGGTCTTCTTCTTGATGCGTGTTGCCGTCTTTAATGCTCGAGCCGTACATCACCAAGCTGTTGTCCAAGAGCGAACGGCCCCCTTCATCAAGGCCGCGCATCTTATCGATCAGATAGGCGTATTGCGTTAGGTGCCACAGCACGATTTTTTCGTACTGTTCGCGTTCTTTCTGCTCGTTGCGATGATGCGAAAGGCCATGGAACGAACCGCGAACTCCATCGAGGAAGCCGAAATTGCGTCCGGTTTGGGCGTTGCCAAGCATGAACGTTGCAATGCGCGTGGTATCGGTCCAAAACGCCAGGACCATAATATCCAGCATCAAGCGGACATGCTCTTCGTGGCTTTCCGGAATACCGGGGCCAGGCCGCGGCAGGTCGAAGCGTCCTTGGTTGATCCAGCGTTTCTGCGGTTTGAGCGCGGTTTCGATACGTTTTTCTACGCTGCGTACTGATTCGAGATACTCATCCAGCTTCGCTCGATCTCCTTCGCCCACTTTGCTGCGCAGCGATTTGGCGTCTTCCAGCACCAGATCAAGGACGCTCGCGTCGTCGCGGGCCAACGAATCGGCGACCGCTTTTTGATGGGGATTGAATCCTGACACCACCGGCCCGGCCGTGGTCGTGCGGAACAAGCGATCGAAAGCCAAACGCGGGACGATCTCTTTCGGAACCGGCGTATGGGGGTCTCTCCAGGCAATATGCGAACCATAAATGCGTGTGAAGCCGCCCCCTACATTGTCGACGCCGGTGTAGGCCGCATCGACGCCGAGCTCAAGCGAAGGAAGCGGAGTTCGATCGCCCACTTTGCTGGCCAGGACCTGATCGATCGAGACGCCGCCGGTGTTGATGTCGCGGCCCGACGTTCGTTCGACGAAACCGCCAGAGAGCCAAGCAGGAACCTTGGGCCAGTGCCCGTTGCGACCGACGGTCTGCTTATGCCACAAGTTTTCGAGGATGGTGACTTCTTCTTTGACGTCCTTCAGCGGTTGCAGCATCGGCGTTAGTTCGAAGCTGCCGTCCTCGGTTTTCGCCGGGTTCCACTGATCGCCGCGTACGCCGTTGGGTACGAAGAGAAAAGCGGCTCGCTGCGGCGGATCGCTGAGCGATTCAGAACCCCAGCTGCGCTGACTCATTGATTCGAGCCACGGCAAAGCGAGCGCCGCGCCAGTTCCCTGAAGCAACATCCTGCGCGAAATAGGTCGTGGCATCGGCGATTTCCTGGTTGAAGGGGAGAAAGCGGAGGGAGGCTTAGTGGGAAGTCGGATCGGCGGAGTTCACCTGTTGCCGATACTGGAAAGGAGTGCTCAGGACGATCTGTTCGATCAACGTCTGCATGCGAAAATCGTTTTCTTCCAGCGAGGTCACCAGCGATTCGATGGTGCAACTATCGGGATCTTCCAAACTGCGTCCTAACGCATAGCCTAAGACCTTGCGACTTAAATGACGAGCGAATTCCTGCTTTCTTTCGAGCAGAATCGCTTTCAGTTCGGCCGGCCCAGAGAATTTTTCTCCCGAAGGCAGGACGCCGGTCGCATCCACCGCTTGGCCGTTCTCGGTTTTGTCGCGCCAGCGTCCCAGCAGGTCGAAATTGTCCAGGCCAAAGCCGATGGGGTCGAGCAGGTCATGGCAAGCGGCGCACGAAGCGTTGTCGCGATGCTTTTCCAACTGCTGGCGGAACGTCTTCGCGTTCTTCGCACTCACTTTATTGGGCAGAGCGGGTATGTCGGCCGGAGGGCTCGGCACCGGCGTACCGAACAACGTTTCCAAGACCCATGCGCCGCGCAGGACTGGGCTCGAACGTTGCGGGTACGAGGTCACCATGTGAACGCCGCCGAGCCCCAAGAGACCGCCGCGTTGACCGTTGGTCACTTCAACCTTGCGCAGTTGACGCCCTGCGACTTTCGGCAGGTCATAGTGCTTGGCCAGTCGATCGTTCAAGAAACAATAATCGGCGTCGAGAAAATCGAGGATCGAACGGTTCTCTCTGGCGACGTAGGTCGTTAGTTGAATGGCTTCGGCGCGAAAGTCGGCGGCGAGTTCGCTCGAGTAAATGCCTTTGAACTGGCCGTTGATCGGAGCAACGCTTCCTCCGACTTCCTTGGTGCCGAGCCACTGTCCGGTGAACGTTGCGAAAAAGACATCCGCTTTCTCGTCCTGCAGCATCCGCTGGACTTCCGCTTTCAGCACCGGCGTTTCGTGGAGCTTCTGTTGACGAGCTAAGTCGAACAACCGCTCATCCGGCATGCTCGACCAGAGGAAATAGGAGAGGCGCGTCGCCAAAGCAAAGTCGTCGATGCGTTCTAGTTCTGCGGATCTCGGCGTCGCTTCGATTCGAAACAGAAAGTGAGGGGAGACGAGAATCCCTTTGAGGGCCAGCTTTATGCATTCTTCGTAGGGATCGGCCCGGTCAGCGGCACGATCGTACAAAGCCAGAAACGGCGCTAGATCGCCATCGCTGACCGGATGACGAAAAGCTTGCGTCGCGAATCGACGGAGAAGCTTCTCGGCGGCGATTCGACCTTTCTCGTACTTACCCTCTTTCGCTTGAAAGATGTGATCATGGAATTTTTGAGCCGCTTTGGGTCGTTTGACGCCCAATTCCTGCACCTTTAACCGCAATAGCGCGATCTCCGGCTGATCCTGGGGATTATGGAGGGCGATCGCATGAAAACCACGACTTAGTCGCACAGTGGTGCCGAGCGATTGTTCCTTTTGCGAACTCAGCTGGAATCGGTCCGCAGGAAGTCCATCGAGTTTCAGGACTAGCTTCAAATCCTGTTTCGACATGTTGCGAACGTCTGCGGTTAATTCGTAGTCGCCGGCAACATAGATGACTACGCCGGCCGAAAGCTCAAGTCCTGGCGCTAGCGTGCGCGGCTGGTCGTTTGGCGATTCGACGAGCGGTATTAGCTGGTCCGCAGCAAATTCGGTTCGCAAGGAAGGCGTGATGATCGCGGCGTCCAGAATTTGTTGGGCCGCTTCAACGTAACGCTCCATCAGCATCGGCGGTAAAAAGAGGGTTTCGCCGTTGTTATTAAAGCCTTCGCCGCCGCCGCCATCGGTCGGAAACGTTTCGTCGTATCCAAGCTGCGGGCCGATGAGATCGCGAATCGTGTTTTCGTATTCCGAACGATTCAATCGACGCGTCGTCACGTTGCCGGCATACGGACCAAGTTCGCACGCGGTGGCTCGCAAATGGTCGTCAATCCAATTCGCCAGTTCCAGACGCTGCTGTTCGCTGGGTTGGTCCTCATCCGGCGGAGGCATCGTACGATTACGAAGCTGCGCCGCAGCGCTTCCCCAGATGCCGCGCAGATGTTGAAGATCGGCCGTCGTGTTCGCTTTGAGAAACTCCACGTGGTTACTCGGATCTTCCGGATCATGGCAAGCGGCGCAGTACTGCGTGAGAACCGGCCGGATCTTCTTCTCAAAGTGGTCGGCGGACTCAGGCTCTTGGGCGACGACAGGCGTGATCCAGCCGTATGCCAAGAGAGCGCATAGCAGAAAAAGAGGGTAACGGGATGACATGGAAGGAAACTAAGGAGGGAAGGATCGGCGGGATGTCATCCTTATGGTAATGGGGATAGAAACTGGTGAACAGCGCAAAATCCGTCCATTTCGACTGGGTGATATCCCAAAGCGGAATCCCCCGGGCAAGACCATGGCCGGCAATTGGCGAAAGAAACGGAAAAAATGCTTGCCAGCGCGGCGAACTTCGCTTCTTTCGTGCTTACTCTCGACCGTAGTATTGTTCTTCGCGCGGCAATGCGACGACTTTCCACGTCGCCGGGTAAAAGCGAATGATACCGCCGGGGCGAAAGCCTTCGAGCAGCATTCCACATTTCACTTGGATTTGCACGCCGCTGCTGCCTGGCTGCTTGGGGATCGACTTGATCTCCAGGATGTTTCCCCCTTTGCGATCATTCACGGGGTCATAGGTCATCAACGATTCTCGCGCCACGCAAATGCCCCCTTTGGGCGCTTGGGGGTCATCTTCTGGATACGAGAAGGGCCAACCGTGCGGTTTTTCGTGCGTGTCGTCTAGTTCTTCGAACAACACAGGGTCGACCCCGTCGAAGAATGTGATGGTGACGGTTCGCTTATAGTCATCCACAGCGTCGATCCACCCGGCCAGGCCCCGGTCGCGCGTATGCACGTGATGCTGATTCCGCTGCAGTTCGGATGCGAGATCGCGACTTGCTGGGTCGAGCCAGAGCTCTTGAACTCGCCCCGGACCGTAAAGTGTCGCCCAGGTCAAGTTGAACAACACTTCCTGGCCGACTTTGATCGACTTCAGGGTAGCGAAACCGGTTCCCTGAAAGACGCGCGTGCTGCTTAGCAGATCAAAAGCTCGTGTATCGCCGAGCGGTTTTCCTGCCTGATGAAGCGTCGCAGTGAGGGTCATCTCGTCAAGATTCACCTCGTCGATTCGCCACGTTTGGTTCTGCCGAGCATAGAACGAAAAGTCATCCTCCAAACGCAGGCAACGACGAAAGTTGACATCCTTCGTGGTCCGTCCATAAGGACCGTCCGGCTTGTCCGCTTTGGCCTGGGGATCTTCCAGAAAAAAGAGACCGTGCAAGTGCGTCCCAAGAGGAATATCCTGCAACGCAGCCGGAGCGCCAAGGTAATAGATCGAGCCATAGGGAAGCATATCGCCTTCTAACGGCAAGTCGAGTCTTCCCTTGTCCTGCGTGTCATCTCGATCGACCCGGATCCGAAACCTGCGCTCCACATGATCCAGCGAGATCAATTCTCCCGAGATGGCATGCCCCGCGCCATCTGGCGGGAACTCGCCATCCACCAACTGAAACCAGGGGAGATTGGAGTCCTGATTTGCATCGGTACGAAATTTCGGCTGTTCCTGGGCGGAAAGGCCGCTGGCCAACAGAACCAGCGGCAGGATCGACCAGAGACATCGCGGAAGAGTCGGCATAAAATGGCCTACGATTTCGTGCATCATTGGAAAGGGAACGCGTTAGGTCACGATCTCGGAAATCGGACCGACGCTGTCTTGGAACTGATCGACCTCGACATCCATCCGCTGCAACATGGTCAGCAGCAGATTGCTCAGACGAGCGTTTCCGTCGACCGGACGCGAACAGATCCGATAGTGGCCGTCGGTGTTGGTGACGTCATACTGGCCGATCTTTGGCAGATTGAAGTCAACGTGCTGCCCATGCTTCAGACCCAAGGCCTTGCCGCCGGCCAGGATCGTCGGCAGGTTGGCGTTACCATGACTATGCCCATAGGCCATGCCGCTTCCCCAAAGAACTTGCGTCGTATCTAGCAGCGGCTGATCATCGTCGTGATGCGCCTTCAGTTGATCGAGGAAGTAGCTGTACTGTTCGACCAGGAACGTATCGGTCGCCGTCAGACGTCGCAGTTGTTCGGGATCGCCGTTGTGGTGGGAAAGCCCGTGTCGCGTTTGCGAAATGCCGATGTCAGGAATCGCACCGCCGTTCGACTCGCTGCAAATCATACAGGTGATTACGCGGGTCGAATCGGTTCGCAGAGCGAGAACCATCAGGTCGAAGAACAGACGGTAGTATTCGGTGACTTGGCTCATGTCCAGCTTTCGCGTCAGACGAGCTTCCTCTTGCGGTTGGATCGTTGGCTTGGGAACGTCCAACCAAGATTCGGCCCGCGTCGTTCGAACCTCGACTTGGCGGACGGCGGTCAAGTACTCGTCAAGTTTAGAGCGGTCCTCGGTTCCCAGTTTGCGCTGGACGCGACTTGCGTCCTCGGCGACTGCATCCAGAATGCTGCCGCGTCGATTCAGCCGTCGACGAACTTCGCCGATGCTCTGTTTCTCGACGCCAAACAATCGGTTGAAGATCACGCGCGTATTTCGTTCGGCCGGGATCGGAATGCCATCACGAGACCAAGCCAGCGAGTGCCCTTCGATCGCGAGTTCTACCGAAGAGAAACGCGTGGACGGCCCTTGGACTTCGGCCATCAGTTGGTCGGCCGACACCGTGTTGCGAAAGGCGCCGCCATCCGACGGCACGTTCGCTCCGGTCAGCCAAACTTTATCGCAGTTATGATGCTTGCCGAGCACCATCGGATGATGCAGACCGCTGATCGGCGTCACGACGTCTCGATGTCGTTCGAGCGACTTCATGGGAGTGCTGAACTGATAGTCAGCGCCGGCCTGTTCGATTTGCCAGGTCAGCGTGTTTACGCCGTTGGGAATGTAGAGAAAGACGCTCCGCTTCGGTTGGTTCGGCGCGGGCCGCGGCGCTGCGTGCAGCGTGGGAAGTTCCATCGCGTTGAGCAACGGCAAAGCGAGAGAGACGCCGGCGCCGCGCAGCATTTGGCGGCGATTGACCTGCCAGCGGTTCATGTTCAAATTGCTCATCGGATCTCACCTTTGGGGTTCGGAGCGAAGTGGAGGCGGGCTTAACGCTTTTGGAACAAGTCGGATAGGACGAACGCTTCCAGGATCTCTCGCAAGCGATAGTCGCTCGCGCGGCTGGCCGCGGCGATCGTCTCCAGGTCTTCACGGTCTTCGAAGGTCATGGCTCGGCGCATTCCGTAGGTCGCTAGTTTTTCGATGAACGCCGCGTTGAACTTATCGATATCTTGCAGCATCAATTGTTTAAACTCGGCTGGCGTTTGAAAGCTGCGTCCATCGGCCAATTGTCCAGACGGATCGACCGCAGGGTCTTCGCCGGAGCCGCGCACGTTTTCCTTGGTTCGCCATTGGCCGATCGCGTCGAAATTTTCAAAGGCCAGGCCCAGCGGATCGATCTTACGATGGCACGAAGCGCATGACGCATCGTGCACATGGGCCTCCAGCTTCTGACGCAGAGTGGACTTGGGAGAATCGACCGGATTGGTCGGAATCGGATCCACATTGGCAGGCGGCGGCGGAGGCGATTTACCAAAGAACGTTTCCAGAATGTACTTGCCGCGATGCACGGGGCGATGTCGCGTGCCGTCGGAGGTCAACGACAGGATGGCGGCTTGGCTTAATAGTCCGCCGCGATGTGCGTCGGGCTGTAACGAGACCCGCTCGAAATTATGTCCTACCGAATCGGGCAGGTCATAAAACTGGGCCAGACGCGAGTTGACCATCGTCCAGTCGGAATCAATGAACTCTTGCAGCGTCAGACCCTTGTGCAGGACTTCGCGGAAAAACTGCGTCGTCTCTTGAGCCATGCTTTGCTCTAACGACAGATCGTAGTCGGGATAGAGCTGCTTGTCGGGCGGAAACATGCCGACTTTGTCGAGTTGCAGCCACTGCTGAGGGAACGACTCGCAGAATCGGTCCGCTTGGGGATCGGCGAGCATGCGTTTCACCTGACGGCGAAGCTCCGCTTTATCTCGCAGTTTCCCTGCTTCGGCCAGACGAAACAACTCATCGTCCGGCATCGTGCTCCAGAACAAGTAAGACAGTCGAGACGCGATTTCCCAGTCGTTCAGCGTATGGCGCACCTGGGCTTCGTCCCCTTCGGCAATGTAAAGAAAGCTTTTCGAGCACAAAATCGTCAACATGCCGGCTTTGACCGCATCCGAAAACTGCTCGCCGGCGTCGAGTTCGGCCTGGACGATCTGCATGTATGTATCGATCTCGACCTCCGCGACCGGACGTCGAAAGGCCCGCTGGGCCAAGTTGCGCAGACCTTCACGAACGAGTTGCAGGTCCCCTTCTTTGGCAGGCCAATACTCTTCGCGGCGACGCTGCTCTTGCTCGGTAATGAAGGGGCCGCGCCAGGATATGGAATCGAGAATGAGGAATGGATGGAGCGGTTTGCCTTCGCTGTCGGTCAGCTTCATCTGCCAAGGTAGACGACCATCTTTGGTGCTGACAAACGGGCGGCCGCCGTGTCGACCTGAACGGAAGTTCGTGGATAAGCCGGGGATTTCGTTGATGATATGAACGTTGGGCCGGCCTGCGGGCAAGTGAGCACGGAAGGTGACCGTGATCGGCTCCTCTTCCGGGGCGATGATATCATGCTCGAAAAGAACGCGATCGAGACTGTTTTCATAGACGTACAGTCTCGGGGCGCGCCCTCCTGCCGGCTTCAGTCCGCTGAGCGTGATGCTCATTTCGTAGATGCCTGGAGCGGGAAGCGATTGGAAGTTGGAGTCACGATAGAGATCTCCGGCCCACATCTCGTAGCGAACTTTGTCGAGCAATCCCAGCTTGCTTAATCGTTCTTGGTGTTCTTTGCGGATGCGACTATCCGGCACCGCGCGACGGGTCGCATCAATAAATTCCGCTTCTTTCGCGGGATAGGCTTCGGCCAAAATCGTTTCGGCGGCGACCAGATATTTTTCGACGTTAGAGGGCGCGAGCGTCAGAATCGAGCCGATTCGCTGGATGCCGCGCCACTGGGGGTCTTCTTGAAAGCCGCCGGGATCGGTCGCATCAAAGTGAACGCCGATGAGATCGCGGACCGTGTTCACATATTCGTCCCGCGTGAGGCGGTTGTAGGTGACGCGCCCTCGCTGGGCCATGCGGGCCGCTTCGCCTTCTTCGATTCGTGCCGCGAGCCATTCGACGATTTGAGCGCTTTCCTGAGCCGACGGCAGATTTTCCGCATCTTCCGGCGGCATTTCTCCCGACGTGATTCGTTGCATGATCTCGGCCCATTGGGGAGTACTTTCGTACCCCACGTTGGTCGAAAGCGTATCGATGCGGAACTCGCCTTCTTGCGTTTCCGATCCATGACAGCCGATGCAATTGGCTTGGAGGTAGGGCGCAAGATCCTTCTTGAAGCTCGGTTCTGCGGCGGCCAACGGCGCAATCATCACCGGCAGAGAAAGTGCGGTCAGGAAAGAAATCACCGTTTTGCGTGTCATCTCATCCTCTGTTGCGATGCGGAAGCTGAAGGCCGCGCAAGCGTAGCGCGGATGCTTGATGTACGGCAAGTCGCGAGGTTAGGGCGGAAAGCGTTTGAAGGGAAAGGGGTGACGCCGCTAGGGATCGAAAACAAGTTTGCCCCACGTCGCGGCGTCGAAAGTGCGGAAAGGAGTTTGACTTTGATGAGTAATCTCGAGCAGCCGTCCCATGCAGGTCCGGCCATCCTGATCGCTCCAGTGAATCGCCAAAGTCGATGCCCAGACGTCGCCGGGCTGCGGCGGACTGGCATGGAGCAGTTCGTAGTCGATGGCATATTCCAAGGTATAGCCCAGGCCGTCGGCATCGCGCCGGAAAGCGCCTTGCCAACCCTCGGAGGCCAAAACTTGCTCGTCGCACCGGATGCCGTATTGCAGGATCAGCTGCGACACTTCTTGCGGTTTGGAGTACCACATGCCGATATGAACGATCTGACGGCTTGCATCTTTCGCCGGGTCGCGTTGGCGGCCTCTCAAGGGAGTACCCGGTTTGGACGCATTGAGCGGCCAGCCCAGTTGGTTGTCGGCGCCAACACGCAGTACGACGCTTCCCCCGGTCCAAAAGAAGGCAGGCTCCTTCTCGGGATCGGTCATGCTGGCCATCGGCGCCGGATCCGCAATATGCATCGCGATATAAATACGTTGGTCGTCGTAACGAATCATCCCTTGCGCGTGGTAGGTCGCTGCGTAGGGTTCGATACACGCGGCGGTGAACGCTTCGGATAGGTCCCACTCTTCCAGATTGCCGTCAATGACCGGCGGTTGGGCTGTACGGCGGACATGGATCATTTCGATTTCGCTGCGATTGTATGCGAGCTCGGTCTTGGTCTTTCGAGGCGTCTTGGGAAAGGTGCGCAGAAATCGTTCCGGAGCGAACGGCAGCGCTCGGCTCGTTTTGTCGAACGAATACGCTTCGCCGGCACTCAGGCGATTGTCTTGCGAGACGTTTCCCTGGAAGGCATGCGAGTAGACGTCCACGGCTCCTTCGTAGACTTGGACGTCGGTCGCACCGCTCAGGCCAACCGAGACCCCAAACTCGGTTCCCAGGTCGACCAGGCGAACCCGTTCGGTTTCCATCACGAACCCGACGCCGCTCGCTGGGACTCGAGTCACGACTCGACCCGTATGCAAGATTACTTTTTGGTGATCGACCAGTTCGAGACGCGTCGGCGATTCCAGGATCATGCGAACGCCAGAGGGCCACGCTAATTCCACAACGCCTTGCGAGAGCTCGAAGACGCCATTTTCAAGCTTCAGGCCGGGCCGAATCGTTTCGAGATCGTCTCCCCAGCGTCCGACCGCTCGAACCACGGTCGCCAATCCGATTGCGTGCATGGGAGGCGTCGCCGGGTGAATCCGAAACGTCCACCAAGCGAAGCCCATGAGTAGCGAAACCGCGATGGCCGCCGAGAACCAGACCGCTCGGGGAACCCCGGTTCTGCGCGTCGTCGGTTTCGGCACGTTAGGCTCGGCGAGAATCGGTTCGCCGCTGCGCGCCTCCCAACAAAGGCGTGCATGCAAATCAAGATAGCCGATAAATCGCCGTTGGTTCTCGGGGTTATTCCGTAACAACTCCTCGAGACGACGCACTTGCGCAGCGTCCAATCGCTCGTCGCAATATCCGCGTGCGAGGCTCACTAGTTCATCGGAAGTGTGCGGATTCAATTTGCTCATGATCGACTTGCTAATACCAAATTCCGTTGAACGCAATCGTGCAACAGGTCGCGAATGCGTTGCAACGCTTTGTAGAGCGCATCGGGGGATTGTCCCCGCTGTTTCGCGACAACCTTCATGGAGGCCTCGCTTCCATAACAAAGGTGAATGAGATCACGCTGTCTTGACGGCAGTTTTTCCAGGCAGTCGTTCAGCGCTTCTTGCTGTTCGACTAGATGTTCTTGTTCGCGTAAGCGGCGTTCGGTCAATTCGGCGATTACATCGTCTGTCAATTCGCAGTGCCTGCTTCTTCTGGGTCGGATGAAATTTCGAGACTCATTGCGTGCGATACCAAACGCCCACGGCAAAAACTCGCGATCGGGATCGTAGCGATCCCAAATCGTCCATAACGTGAGGTTGGTTTGCTGGAACACCTCGTCCGCATCGGCGCGATTGGGGATCAGGCTCACGATATAGCGATAGACGGCCGCCTCGTTGCGGACGAACAGTTCCGCAAAACGTTGATGCTTTTGCTGATCCACATCCACCGTATTTCTATCTGTGCACAATCGATCGCGTCTTTCTACTAAGCATTTGTCAGTAAGTCCGAGAACCTGACATTGTTTCTTGACCGGTCCTTTCTGGGACCGGCTGTTGCCGGCAACGATGGACGGGAATTCCATTAAACGCTTTGCCTGCGAATGAAGCTCCTGCGTTTTTTTAAAATTTGAACTTTTTTATCGAATTCGAGGTCAGGTTCCGCTTTTATTCGACAAAAGCTATGGAGAGGCCATGCGCGGCATCTTGTTAACGATGCCTCTTACTTCTCTGGAAAGGCCCATTTTGAATTCCAGCACCAAAGCTTGGCGTTCTGCACGATTCCGCATTCGAAGCAAACCTTCCGGCCAAGCTGAGTTTCTGACTGGTTGTTTCTGTCGACGCACCTTTGGTTGTCTCGATCCTTCCTCATTTCCTTATTCCTTATTTTCGTACTGTCTTTTCGTCGTCATTTCATGGGAGCTCTTGTCACTATGCACCAGCCATCTTCTCATCCCAAACGCCCAGGCTTCACCCTGGTCGAGCTACTGGTCGTAATCGCAATTATCGGCGTCTTGATCGCCCTGTTGTTGCCTGCCGTTCAGCAAGCGCGCGAAGCAGCGCGACGAATTCAGTGTTCTAACAATCTGAAGCAGATGGGACTGGCGCTGCACAATTATCACGATACGCATCTCGTGTTTCCGCCGATGTTTATCTACACGTCTCCTTATGAAGATACGCGATCGATCGGCGGCGGGACCGGTCAGTTGACGATGGAAACAACTCGTAAGACGGCATGGGGTTGGTGTGCGTTTTTGTTGCCCTTTCACGAACAAGGCGCGTTATATGATCTCGGCGGAATCGGCGCCGGCACCTATCCGGCTGAATCCGCCGCCGCTTGTGCGACGGCTGTCTCTGGTTTTTCCTGTCCGAGCAGTTCGGCCGACGCACAGGTGAGTGGGATCAATCATGGTCGCAATTTTTTCGCGGAAAAAATTGATGACGACGACTTTCTTGCAACCGCCAGCTATGTCGCTTCGCACGACAATACGGCCGGGCGACAAAAGGGAAACGAGGGCAAAGAGATCGGCGGATTTGGACTCAATAGCAAAACCCGGTTCGCGAAGATTGGGGACGGATCCAGCAACACGATCGCCGTTGGCGAGCGTTCTTATGCGAAGTCGGCGACCTACTCAGCGAACCGAACCGTGCCGACCTGGATCGGAACTTGCAGCGCCGATACGAACAATCAGGACTTTATGTTCGACATCGGCGGCTCCAGTTACTATCCGATCAACTATAGCGGCAGCGGAGACAACGAACGCGGCAAGACGTTTGGCAGCCAGCATCCCGGGGGCGCCCAGTTCGTCTTCTTTGACGGGTCGGTTAATTTTATTCCCGAAACGATCGACTTGGACACCAACTCATCGGTGAATAGCGTGTTTGAGTATCTGATTGGAATCGAAGATGGCCATTCAATTCCGGCGTTTTAACGCTCTCCGGCAATAAATCTACTCGTTGCGTGCTTGGTTCAACGGCGCCCAACGAGTCTTTCTCGTTACCGAATGTTTCGCATGTAATATTTTGAAAGATACTGGAGTATCTCGTGAAAGCCCCAATCGCGTTTGTTGTTCTGGCTGCTCTCGCCGTACTTGGGTGTGGCCCCGGCGCGAATAGTGACTTGGGGGAAGTTAAAGGACTCGTCAAGCTCGACGGTAGTCCGCTTCCTAATGCCCAAGTTCAATTCCAGCCCACGCAAGGTCGACCGTCGTATGGATTAACCGACGCCAACGGCGAATTCGAATTGCAATATACCGGCACTGCCGCCGGAGCTTTGATCGGCAACCATCGCGTCATGGTTTCGACCGCGATCTCCCAAGAGAATGGACAAATGGCGCCAGAATTGGTTCCTGCCAAGTACAATTCGAAATCGGATCTCCAAAAAGAAGTGCAGCCAGGCGTCAATGAATATGAATTTGATTTGGTGAGCCGATAACCTTGATTGCGTGATCGCTTGCGATCGCGTGCGTCAACCTTGTTGCGTTTAACGAGCGAAAATCTTGTGCGCATGGCCGAATGCGCACAAGATTTTCGCCGCTTCTCCCGCCCCGATCCTCCCCCTGAGTCCCCATGAATCGCACAAAGTTTTCCTTGCTGCTTTTCGTAGTCTGCTGCACTCCATCTCTCTATGCGGAAGACCTGCGTGTCGTCGGCGTACTTGGTAACTCTGGGGAAGCGGGACCCGAGTTGGCTCAGTTCGCCGACCATGCGATTTATGGCCTGGGCGTGGTCCAGGACGAGCAAGGGGGGCTATGGGAACGCGCCGGCGACGGTCGTCTTGCACATTACTCGCTCGATGGTCGACTGCTTGGCCAATTCGATCTTCCTCGCACGAACTCGCGCGAGGACGTCCTCGCACTCTCGGGCGATCGGTTGGTCCTCCTGCTAAGAGGTTCCGTCTATACCTTGTCGGTGGATGCGAAGTCTGGAGACGTACCGCAACGCGTCGCAACGTCGGTCAACGCGATGTCATGTAACGCGAAAGATGGCCGTGTGGTGATCGCCAGCGACGGTGCGTTACAGTGGTTCGATCTGAACAGCGGCCAACGTGAACCGATCGTCAGGTTTGCGGAAACGATCGATTCGATCAATATCGGCCCAGACGGCACGGTCTACGCCAAGCGGCGAGGCGCAGACATGCATGCTTGGAAATCGGGGCGACCGGTGGAAGGTTTTCCGAAGCCGATCGGTGGTGATCGACCGCAGCGACTGGGCGACTATTGGTACGCCTACGCTTCGCACGGCACGATCAAACGCTACAACAGTCAATTGGAGCCGGCGCCTGGCGTTGTGCTCGGTGGAGCGTCTGGTTCGTTCATCGGATTTCTGCCGGAAAGCGCCGACCTGACGTTGGGACGCGGGATGGCCGTTCTTCAAGATGGTCGGTTCGCAGTGACCGGTATGGAAGGAATCATCCAGATCGCAGAGTGGGACGATGAGCAAAATAAGTTTCGGCTCGTGCGACGAATTGGATCGGCTGTCGATATGCAGGGGCTAGGACTCGATCAGGAGGGGAATATCTGGACCCCTTTGGGAGCATGGCGTTGGAACGATACGCCAGACGCGCCACGCACGATCGGTGCCCCTGCTGCACAGGATCATGCCCAGCCGATCGCACTAGATGGAGAAACGATCTGCGTCTTGCAACAGCGACACTCCAATACGTTCCTCGCCACGGGGCCCTTCATCGACGAGCATGGCTGGTCGAAGTACGAAACCGATCGCCTGAACGGGCTCAAGGAGGTCGAGCAACTTCGCGGAGCTGCCGTGATTCCGGCGGAAAAGGGGCAGTTGCGGATGATCGTCGTAAAACCCGATGGCGCCGGTTACCAGATCCCTCTTCAGTCGCAAGGACGTCTCGCAGGGGCTCCACAGCCGATTCAGTTGGGCAAGCTGAGCAATTGCACGAGCTTGGCGTACGCGCAAGGAAAACTATTCGCCGCCAGCGAAGGGCAGGTCATCGCGTTTGCGCAAAATGGAGACCAGCCCTGGCAAGAGATCGAGCGTTGGAATCAACCAGCCGGAAATTCCACCCAGCCGTTTGGCGATACGATTTCGATTCATAGCGATGGAACCCAACTTGCTGTTTCAGACACGCAGCGCCACCGCGTGCTGCTGCTCGATCCCTCCAGTCATCGCGTGATCGGCCAGTTTGGTCAGCTTGACCAGGCGGGCGGATCGCTAGAGACGCTCCATGCTCCGACCCATATCGCCGTACAAGGCAATCGGGTCGTCGTTTACGACTCGGCGAATCAACGCATCGTACGTCTAGAACAGGTCAGCAAATTTCCGACGCAATCGGCGGCAGCGCGAGTCACGCTCTCGCCGCCGTCGCAGACTTCGTTCGCAGAGAGTGACTTTGTGGATGTCAGCAACCTAGGCGGACCGAGGGCGGCGATCGCGCTGCGGCGAGAGCAGGGGATGCTGTCCATTTCGGTGCGAACCGAGATGTCATCGCCGCCGGCGATTGAGCTGGGCGTTGCGGGGACGAAATCGATGGTGCTGGATTCTTCCAGCGCGCTGATCGACGAGAATGGCTTCCATTTCCAGGTACCAATATCCGCGCTGGTCGATTCGGAAGAAGGTTGGCATGAGATTCGTTGGGGAGCCGCCCTCACATGGAATGGAGCCGGCGAACAGCGTGAGCGGCTGGGGCATGTCGATCATCGAGCGACGTTCCGTCCGCTCTCGACGAATCCCAGCGACTGGGCCGCACTCTCTTTTGCGGAATACCAGCGGCGCGTTTCCGAACAACGAAATGAGATTTGGGTCGAGTTTGAGCAGCCGATGGATGGGAAAGCGACGATTGTCGTCGAGGATGACCAGGGGAATCGGATCCGCAACTTGATCGCCGGAAAGGCGACGTCGGCAGGAAAGCATCGCGTGGCCTGGGATGGACTCGATGAACGGGGCCGGCTCGTACCTCCCGGCAAATACCACTGGCGCGGCGTCAGTCACCCCGGGCTGAAGCCGGACTATCTGATGAACTTCGCCAACGGCGACGAGCCGACCTTCCAGCCCTGGGGGCCCAATCACTCGACCATTCATGATGTGACCAGCAACGGAAAGTACGTCTTCTTCGCCGCGCCCGTCACCGAGGGAGGCTGGGCGTTGATCGCTTTGGACGCAGAGGGAAATTGGGTTCAAGGGTACGAGCATCAACATGGTTTGGGGATCAATCACGATGCGATCGCCGCCGATGACCGTTACTTGTACTGCGCCCAGGACGGCTTCACCTGGGGAGGAACGCGGGGGATCGATTTTAAGAGCGATCAATGGCAGTCGACTTGGAATCTTTCCCTGGTGCGATACGACATCAAGAGCGGCAAGATGGTCGATTTTCCCGGGAAGAAGCGGCATTTGATCATCGACGAAATGCAGGTCGGTCCCGGCTCGAAAAATGCAGCATTGGAAGGCTATAACCTGGGCGGATTGGCGGTGCATGACGGCCAAATCTACGTCGGTTCGCGGCAGCACAATGCAGTCTTGGTGCTGGACGCCGAGTCGGGCAAATTGATGAAGAAGATCCCCGTACAAGGTCCTCGCATGATCGCTGCGGCCGACGACGTTTTTGTGGCTGCAGACCGCGGCGTGATTCGTCTGCGCGATCAAAAGTTGATTGTACCTGCCGCCAATCTTGACTTGGCGGGGATTGCAATCGCGTCCAACGGCGACATCCTGGTGAGTGATCGCCATTCGCACCAGATCCATCGCTTCGACTCGGCAGGAAAGTTTGTCACGAAGATCGGCTCACCCGGCGGGCCTTACGCCGGCAAATACGATCCTTCCCGCATCGTTGACCCCGAAGGAATTGACTTCGGCCCCGACGGCAAGCTGTGGGTTACGGAAGACCGCTGGAGCCCCAAACGAATTCATGCTTGGGATCTGAAGAAGAACCAAGTCGTCTACGAAAAATTTGGCGTACCTCATTACGGCGGAACCGGCGCCGGCTTCGATCCCCAAAGTCACCGCCAGTGGGTTGGTCTCGGCTGCCGTTGGGAGCTCGATTTTGATAAGAAGTCGGCGCGACCAACGCATATCTTGGCGATTGATGACGCTCATTTCGAGCATTACCATCCGCTGAACTACCGGATCGTGCGCGAGCAAGGTCGGACTTTCCTGATCAGTTTTGGGAAGATCACGATCATCTCTGAAGTCCACTCCGACGGATCGATCCAGGACTGCGCCGCTTTGTCGGACACGCATCACTTCAGCTATGGATGTAACTGGGAGCCGCCGCAAGCGTATATCGACGCGTACTACGAGCGTTGGCCGGAGGATCGTAAAAACGAGAGAGTTGGTCAAAAGGGAGATGGCAAGCCTTATGCACAAAAGGGGCCCGGCGTCCTCTGGATCGATCGCAACAACGACGGCGAGACTCAGCAGGAAGAATTTGAATTCACCGATAAATCGGTCAACTTCGGCGGTTCCTCGTGGGGGCATCGTCAGCTCGGTCTAAGCATGAAGGCGCCGCTGGTGATCGATGGCCAGACGAAAATCGCCACGCTAGCGCCCAGCGGATTCACCAACGACGGCGTTCCTAATTACCCCACGCTTGCCGAAGCGGTCGCTAACGCTGCCGATATTGCATTGACTCCGGGGCATAATCGCAACAATGCGGCGTCGTATGACGATCGCTTTGGCCGGTTTGTGATCAACTCGGATCCGGAGATGAATGCTTACGACGCCAGCGGCAAGCATTTGTGGAGCTTCGCCAATCAATGGAGCGGCGTCCACGGATCCCACAAAGCTCCGCTTCCCGAGCCCGGCGTGATGCAAGGCACATTGTTCTTTTTAGGCATGGCCTCGTTTGACGATCAAGCCGATGTCTTCATGCTGAACGGAAATCATGGGCGTTGTTTTTTGATGACCAGCGACGGACTTTATCTGGACGAAATGTTTAGCGACGTTCGCATCAGCTATGTGAACAACGCCTATCGTCTAGGGGGCGAAATCTTTGGAGGCTATTTCGGCCGGTCCGAGGAAAACGGCCAGTACTATGTGCAGATCGGCCACGGCAGCTACCGTCTCTTTGGCATTTCGGGCATCAACCAAGCCGTCCGGATTTCGGGCGAACTGACCGTCTCCAAGCAACAGGCCGACGCCGCAGAACAAAAGAACTTGCGTTTGCTGGTCGAAACCAAGCAGGACAAACATGCCGTGATCGCGATGGCGCAGACGCCGCCCACGATCGATGGCGATTTGAAAGACTGGAAAGAATCTCCCGTCGTCCGCTGGGACCAGCAAGGCAAGTTCCCGGTCGAGATGTTTGGCAGTTGGGATGAGCAAAACCTCTATCTCGCTTATCGTGTCGAAGATGGATCTCCCTTTGTGAATGAAGGACGACGCTGGAACACGCTCTTCGCCACCGGCGATTCGGTCGACTTCCAGTTCGCGGCCGACCCGCAGGCGAACCCGCGGAGAAATTCTCCGGTCCCCGGAGACAAACGCTTGATGATCGCGCCGTTTGAAAGCAAGCCGACAGCCGTCTTGTACGAACATCGCAAGCCCGATGGGCAGAACCCGATCGAGTTCACCTCACCATGGCGCGGCGAACAGGTCGACAACGTGGAGCAACTTGCCGACGCGGAAATCGCCGTAAAAAAATCTCGTGGCGGATACTCGGTAGAAGTCAAAGTGCCGCTAGCCGCGCTGGGCTGGAAGATCACGCCTGGCACGACCTACCGCGGCGACTTTGGCGTCACCTTTGGCGATCCCACAGGGCATGAAACGCAACTGCGATCCTACTGGGCCAATCCGTCCACGATGCTCGTTGACGACATTCCCGGCGAGATAATGCTGCATCCGATCATGTGGGGCGAAATCGAGTTCGTCAAATAACCATCAGCGATATAAGCGTGGATGAGCATCTCTCCGGGTTGGAAGTTCTGGGCGAGCGTACGTCGCAACACTTTGCGACGAACGCAACCAGGTAACTCTTCCCAACCGTCATGCACGGATTCGGCAATCGCCCTTACCTTCGCAAGGCATCGGCGAAGTGCAGCGTGTCTCCCCCGGGCTCGCTTCGACTGATGAATCCGGTGGGCATGATCTTGCCCTAGAAGGTGATGATCTCCGCCGATGGGAAGTTTCCACCCATGAAAAAGAAAAACCCCAGAAGTCCACAGTTGTGTGGGCTTCTGGGGTCCTATAAGTGGCGGGGGCCGGATTTGAACCGACGACCTCGAGGTTATGAGCCTCGCGAGCTACCTAGCTGCTCCACCCCGCGACATTAATTCCTACTAGCGACGTAATTGCCGCTGTTGTGAAGTGGTGAATTGTAAGGGAACGGTGAACAGTGTCCAGGGGACCGACCGAAAAAATTTGAATGCGGCGTATTGCAGAGCGCTCTGCCGCGACGATAGCAGGAGGAGAATCACGCTCGATTCTTGCAGACGCGGAAAGCCGTGGTGACGCGTTCTGCGAGTTGACGCGTCAAAATCGACAAAACCGGCGCAAATTCCGCGTGGGGCCGCCTGAGTACAAAGTCGGTTCCTTGCCGCTTGAAAAAGCGACTGGTAGAGTGACGTAACCCCTTTTTTCGCTGGTATTTTGGCCGTCTGTCGTGATAGCGGTCTTGGAGCTTGTGGATGTCGAGCGAAGAACATCCGAAAGACCGCAACAAATCGCCAGAAAAGCGACCAGCGCCGATTTCGCAACCGCCAACCCAGCCAACGACTCCGCCGCCTGACGGTGAAGAGACGAAAGCGCCAATCTCGTTCGGGCAAACTCCGCCGCAATCGGCGCCTAATTATTTTCCCCCCCACAGTTACCCGCAGCCGGGTCAGTTTGGCCCAGCTCCGTCATATCCGCCGCCGCAATATCCACCGTCCCAGTACCCGCCGCCGGGCCAAGGTGGACCTCCGCAACAGTATCCGCCGGCTGGTCAATATCCGGCGCCTCCGGTCGGCCCGTATCAGCCGCCGAGTTATCCCAATCCATGGCCTGTCGCGCCGACAGCTCCGGTGACGCCGCAACCTCCTGCTGCGCCGCCGAGTGAAGCGACGCCAACACCGCCCGTCGCGCAGCCAGCGCCTCAGCAACCGCCCGCGAAGGCTGCTGCGCCAAAGCTGTCGACACCCAATAGGCCGCCCTCTAAGCCACCCACTTCGCCCGGCGCGAAAAAGCCGCCTGCGGCGAAAACGCCGACACGCGACTCTGGCGAAAAGCCGGATCCGCCGAAGTGGAAAGGGGAAGCGGAGGGGCCAGCGGCGGGTGAGAAAAAACGAACGGCGAAATCCGATGCAGTTAAAAACGCCTCCTCGAAACCGCAGCCGAAAAAGTCTCCCTCCTCGGCAGCAGCAAAACCTGACAAGTCCGCGCCGGTCAAACGCATCCCAGCCGATCGCAAAGGTTTACCGCAGCAAGCTCCCAAGCGGACTGCGCCGGCGATTGTCGATCCTCAGTTAAAAGTCGCCGAGCATACTGCGCCAGCCGAAGATCTGACGGCGAAGTCGACCAAGCTAATGCCTCCGTGGATGGTCAGCACGATCGTTCACTTTCTATTGGTCATCGCGCTGGCCATGTTCGCATTTACGCCGCGGCAAAATCAGACAGTCGTCGTTACGGCGACCTATGCCGAAAAGCTGGGCGAACAATTGGACCAACCGTTTGTGTTGGACGAGGCCGACCTGATGGAGGATGACGTCACCGGCTTTGACATAACGTTGTTCGAGTCAGAGGAGCCTCCCCCGGCGTCGCTGACCACGCTTGCGGCGACCGGAACCAAGTCGAGGCAAAGCGAAATCGAGACTCCCGGCGTGGAGTACAACTTTCGCAGCGACGGCGGCGGTAAGAAGGCGCTGTTGAAGGCCTACGGCGGAAGTGCGACGACCGAACAAGCGGTGAAAGAGGCGCTCGATTGGCTAAAGCGTAATCAGCGCCGCGACGGATCTTGGAGTTTGAAAGGCCCCTATCGTGACGGCGCCGGGATCGAAAATCACGTCGCCGCGACGGCGATGGCGCTGTTGGCCTTTCAAGGAGCAGGACACACGACGCTGGTAGGCGCTTACACCAAAGAAGTTTCTCGCGGGTGGGACTTTTTACTGTCGCAGATGGACAACGACGGCACGTTTATTAGTGGACCGCTGGCCAATCAGCATCGACTTTATACGCAAGCGCAAGCGACCATCGCGCTGTGCGAATTGTACGGCATGACGCATGACGAGCAGTACAAAAAACCGGCGCAACGAGCGATCGACTACGCTGTCCGAATTCAATCGCCCGAAGGGGGGTGGCGCTATACGCCAGGCGACGGCGCCGATACTTCGGTCACCGGTTGGTTTGTGATCGCTTTCGCCAGCGCGCAGATGTGCGGGCTGAGCGTTCCGGAAGATACGCTCCAACGCGTCGGCGGTTTTCTCGATAGCGTCTCTAAAGAAAATGGAGCTCGCTACACTTACCAGCCGACCCGCAATCAACCGCCGACCTTATCGATGACGGCCGAAGGTTTGCTCTGCCGACAGTATCTTGGTTGGACGCAAGAGGACCCGCGTTTGAGCGACGGCGTCGATTTTCTGGTCGGCAATCCGATCAGTTGGACTGAGCCGGACGTTTACTACTGGTACTACGGCACGCAAGTGGCGCATCACTACGAAGGCGCGGCTTGGCAAGAGTGGAACAAAGTGATGCGTCAGGCGATCCCCGAACAGCAAGTCAAGGTCGGCGGCGAAAAGGGAAGCTGGTCACCCGACGGCGACAAACATGGCGTCATCGGCGGCCGCCTGTTCATGACCTGTTTGTGCGTCTACATGCTGGAAGTCTACTACCGACATCTGCCGATCTACTCGAAGTCCGAAGTGCTGTCGCTGCAGTAAGCAGATCGGACGATGCGGCCATCTTGATTGTCGATCGAAGTTCCGGCTTTTTGCGTCGTTCGTCCCTGATCTATCGCGAGGGACGGGGCGACGCGATTGATCTAGACGACGATTCCGCCTTGGATTGCCTAGCGGTCAAAACGGTTGTGATAATAGGTCTTCTCAATCCTTTGCTCGCGTCCTATCTCTGGGGTGGTTATACTTGCAGCGAATCGTTTCGCATCACTCGAATCTAAGAAACGCATGAACGCATTCCTGATCATTTGCCCCCATTGTCAGTCCAAGTACCAGGTCGCCAGCGCCGACATGCAAGGCAAGACGGTCACCTGTAAAAAGTGCAGCCAAAAGTTTGCCGCCAAAGTGATGCAGGCAAAACCCAAAGCGGCCTCGACCGCTGCGACGGCGCCGGTGCAATCGGCGGCGGATGATCCCTTTGGCGATCTGATCAGCGAGGCCTCGTCCCTGCCGTCCAGCGCTTCGCCGCTGGCCGCGGTTCCGCGCAAGAAAAAGGCGAACAGCTTTAATTGGATGCCGCTGGCGATCGGCGGTGGTGCAATTGCGATGTTGGTCTTCCTGCTGATCACCGTCGTTTCATTCTTGCCCAGTATCGATTCCAGCGGGCTCAATGGCGCTTCTGGCAACGAAGCGGCGCGACTGGCGGAAGCCGATTTTGCAGCCCACTCGAAGATTGCCGATGCACAGGTTGAAATCATGAAGGACTTCGTCGACGCAGTGGAAGGAGTTCAGCAAGAAGAAGACGTTCCGGCGCTGATTCAAAAGCTCGAAGCTTTGACCGCTCGGATCCGGAGTCAGGCCGACGTGGTGCGGGGCCTGCCGAAGCTGACCGAAAAACAAAACGAGCAACTGACCATGTCGGTCAAAGAACGCACGAAACCGTTGGAAGCGCGCACGAAAGCAGCTGGTCTAAAACTGGCCAACTTTCAGGCGCCCGGTTTGATGAAGGCGTTGATGGGATTTCAAACGGCCGGCCGCGAAATAGGCGAAGCGATCTCTGCGGCCCAGCCGCGTACGGCGAAGCAGTCGGTGGTGAACATCGATTCTGGGAATGCGGAAATTGACTCTCGTGAAGAGGAAAGAAACGCTCGAAAAGCGGAATTCGAAGCCCGTAAAGCCGAAGTCAAGGCGAAAATCGCGGCGGCTCAAGCCAGTGCGGCGGAGGAGCAATCGCACACGATGGAGAAGGAGGAGGATGTCACCGAATCACGGCCGAACGCGAGGGACAATTTTTCCAATTTGTGGGATATGCAAGTAAACACTGCGGGGCGAATGTTCGACATCCACGAAGAAATGATCAGCGCCGTCAACGCGACTTCGCAAGCGAATGACGTCCCCGCGTTGGTGCAGAAGATGCAAGCATCGATAGCTCAGTTTCGTGCGTTGGCCGACGAGGCAATCGGGATTCGCGTGCTCACGAACGAACAGAGCGTGAGATTAGCCGGTTCGATTGATAGTCGACTGAAGACGCTTGAGTTCGAAGGGGGGACGTTCGTTCCAAAGTTGCAAGCGTTGAAATCGCAAGAGCTGCTGACCGCACTGGTTGATTACCTTGCGGCCGCGGCGGATGTCCGGCAAGCGGTTATCGCAACCAGACCGATGGGGCTTAACTCGGCGACGGTTTCGGCTGATTTGGCCAAGTATCGAGGGTTCCTCGACGAAACCCTCCGCCTTCGCAAGGAACAGGTGGAAATAGACTATTCTTTTACCAGTTCCGACGATCCGAATCGTTACATAAAGGCGCTGGGAAAACTGACGCAAAAAGTGAACGACCTGAACCAAAGGGCGAAAGACGCCTATGGGGTGTCGAAACTATTACAGGATTGCGTCGGACTAGAAATGATGGCCGAGCTCGAGGCTTTTGCGGATGGGATTGACGAGGGTCGGCTTACCGAGAAACTTAAAAACAGGGAGTTTCGAACTCCTCAGGTGAAAGCCGCTCGCGATCAACAAACGGCCGCATTCGCCGAGTTTTACCGCATACTCGACAGCCGGAAACCGCGTGGTTCGAGCGGTATCGGCGAGGCCCCTAGCAGTAACACGGCGTTGAACGCTCAGATGGCGGACGCGATGGGGCAATTCGGCGGCTCAGGCGGCTTTTCAGGAATGGACCGCATGCGGGGGATGAGACAGCCCAAAGATGAAGACGCATCTATCCAATGGGCCAAAGAAAAGGAAAGAAAACTCGCAGCAGCCCAGCCGCCTAGAGCCCAGCCGCCTAGAGCGCAGCCGAGCGGCGGCATGCCGGGGCCTGCTGGGTTTGGACGTCCCTCTCGCGGTTTTGGTCCTCCTCCTACCGATCAGTTCCGCGACCGCGCTGGTGGAGCCGATAAGATGGTGACGCTTCTTGCGCCCACTTTCACCAAGTCGCAGATTGAAGCGATCAAAGGTCGTCTGAAAGATCAGCTCGATAATTCGGGCCATTCCAGTCGCTCTAGCAGCGGTCAGGCCGCGATCTTGCAACTCTTTTACAGCGGCGACATGGAAGAGCTCGCCAAGCAAATCGATTTCGGCGAAATCGAGGAGGTCAATGTCAAAGAGCGTCAGATTCGTTTGAAGTCGATTTCGATTCCGGAATAATTTCTTCGTAGCAGCTGCGATTGTTTCTGCGGATTTCACCCGCCGTTGGTTCGAGTAAGATGGTTTTTAGCGCCGTCGCCTCTCCGACTAAAAAACTTCCTCCGCTTGCTCGAAGGTTTCCGAAACGTGAAATTGATCGCTCGCTATGTCTTGACCTGCGCTTTTGTCACTTTGTTCATGTCGACTGCGATCGCCCAATCGCCGCCGCAGCCGATTCCGTTGATTTTTGATACGGACATCGGCAACGATTGCGACGATGTCCTGGCGCTGGGGATGATTCACGCTCTGCAGTCTCGTGGAGAGTGCGAGTTGTTGGCGGTGACGATTACCAAAGACAACCCGCTGGCGGCGGCGTTTACCGATTGCGTGAACACCTTTTATGGGCGCCCTGATATACCGATCGGCGTTTGTCATAGCGGAGTGACGCCGGAGCCGGGGAGTTTTAACGGGCTCGCCGATACAACCGACGAAGGCAAGTTGCGTTACCCCCATGATTTGCTGTCCGGCGAAACTGCGGTTGATGCGGTTACCTTGTTGCGAACGACGCTTGCCGGGGCCGAAGATCATTCGGTGGTGATCTGTCAGGTTGGCTTTTTCACGAATCTCGCCAATCTGATCGATTCGCCCGGTGATGACATTAGCCCGCTGAGCGGCGCCGATTTGGTGAAACGCAAAGTGCGGCTCCTCTCGGTGATGGCCGGCTCGTTTGTCGACAACGTCGATCCGGCGACCGGTCAGCGGAAGCGACTGGGCGAATACAACGTGATCAAGGATCTGGCCGCCGCGCGCCGACTGGCCAATCGTTGGCCAACTCCGATTATCTGGAGCGGCTATGAAATTGGGATCGCGCTTCGGTACCCGTACCGCAGCATCGTCAACGACTACAATTACGCGGCGCATCATCCGCTGGTCGAGTCGTACAATAGGTTCACCAAGCCGCCGCACCATCGACCGACCTGGGATCTGACGACCGTTCTGTACCCGGTCCGACCTGATCGCGGATATTTTGAACTCTCCCCGGCCGGCGACGTGACTATCGACGAAAACGGCTACACCAACTTTGTCGCATCGCCTAAAGGACGCGATCATTACTTGATCGCCCCTGACGCGCAAAAGGAGCGAACGCTGGAAGCGCTGACCCTGTTATCGAGTCAACCGCCGGAGTAAGCCGACCTAAAACGAATAACCCCTACACTAGCCCGCCAGCGCCAGCGAGGAAAGCGGTTGGCGATTCTAAGACGGATGGAAGTAGCAACCGCTTTCCTCGCTGGCGATGGCGGGCTAGTGTTCCGTCACACGATTATTCTTTGTCCTCTTCTTTCGCCCACTGCATGCGCCACGGCGGCTCGAAGGCCAGGTACGCGAGTAATGAGATCGCGGTCGCGGCGATTTCAAGCGGAATGAGCAGCGGGTTAGCGAGCCACGGTTCCAGGAAGCTTTCGTAGCCCCACGGTTGATGCAGTCCCCACACAATCGCGCCGGCCAACATGCTGGCCCCGCCCGACCAGCGATTGCGCGGCTTGGTGTAGATGCCAAACATCAGCGGCACGAAGAGTCCCACCAGCGTCATCGCGTAGGCGGTCTCCAGCAGACCGTAGGCGGTTTCGCCCGAGTAGGCCATCCCTAGTGCGCCGACAGCGACAATCAACGTGGCGATCCGGTTGAGCTTCAGCGGTTCGATCGTCGTGCAGCGGCTGAGCAGGTTTTGGGCGAGCACGCTCGACGGCGCGATAATCGCGCTGTCGATCGTCGAGAGCACCGCCGACATCAGCGCCAGCACAAAAATAATCGCAACCGGCGGGCTGAGAAACGCGGCGGCGAGCGTGGGTAAGACGCTCGCTTCGATCTGGTGCGGTAGCAGGTTCGCCGCCAAGCCCAGACCGACTGGGATCAAGCCAAACGTCAGATAGGCGCCTCCCGCGATAAAGCAGGCGCCTTGTGCGACGCGAGCGCTTTTCGCGGCGAAGATTCGCTGCATCAAGTCTTGTCCCGGCAAGTTGCCCAGGGTCGCGACCATCAAGACGGCGATCCAATCCCACGTCGCTTTGGCGTGTTCGCGGGGGATCCACTGCAGATGTTCCGCCGGCGTTTGGGCAATGACTTTGTTGTAGCCCGCGATCAATTGACCTTCACCGATCTCCCAGAGCACGACCAACGTCAGCACAATCAAGCCGAGCAACACCAGCGAGATCTGCACCGCGTCGGTCAACGTGACCGACCACATGCCGCCGGCGATGGTGTACCCCGTGCCGACGATCGCGACGGCGGCGACGCCAATGGATAGGTCGAGTCCGAAGTAAAGCTCCAGCATCTTGGCCAGCGCAATGTACTGCGCGGCGATCCAGCCAAAATAGCTAGGGATCATGATCAGCGAAGCGACGATCTCGGCGAACGATCCGTACTTCCGACGAAACAAGTCCGGCAACGTCAGCAGCTTCATCCGCCAGATCGGCCCGGCGACAAACAGACCAGCGATCAAGAGACAAAAGCCGGGCCCCAGCGGATCGAGCGCCGCCGCTTGTAGCCCTTCGGCGTTCACCTCATCGGCGGCTGTCAGCAAAGTGCCGGCGCCAAACCAGGTCGCCAGCAGAGTCATCCAGGCCAACGACAGCGGCAGCTTGCGACCGGCGACGATATAATCTTCGCTCGTCTCGACCTTTCCCTGGGCGACGATCGCGAGCGCATACATGCCGATCACATAAATCGCAATGACGACGCCGAGCGTCCATTTCAAGCCGACGCCGATTTCCACGGGCCAACGCTCCGGTCAATAGAGGAGGGGATGTCGCCGCACTATCATAATCAGGAGAAGCCGATCATGAATAGCGCCCCGCGTCTTGTAGGACCCGCAGTGCGGCCCATGAAACGCCTACACGCTCGCTTTGAAGGGGGCGCTTTAAAGAAGCAGGCGATCACCCGCCCAGAGGCGCAAGCCGATGGAATACGGCGGGATACTTCAGTCCGGGTTAGGATCGCCGAGCGTAGTCCATCGGCTTGCGCCTCTGGCGAGTGTGACGATTTTCAGCTGCTTCAACAACTGGTAAACGGCTCTGCCGCGATGTCCGATCAGTTGCGTCGCCGCCGGGCTTAGTTCGGCCAAGCGGCGGCGGTATTCAACAATTTCTAGCAACGTGTCGTAACCAATGCCATACGCGCCGCGGGCGGCGTCGCAGATGCGACCGTGGCACTCGCCGATCGCTTCGTATCGAATCTGACCCTGCGGGTCGGCGATCACTAGGTGACAGACGAAGCGGGCTACGCGCTTTTCTAACGGCACATCGCGCAGCCGATCGAGCAGCTTGGTGCGATTGTCGAGCGCCGTCGCTTGCTCGCCGGCATAGCGGGCCGATCGTACTCCGGGTTCACCATGCAGCACGGCGACTTGCAGCCCGGTGTCGTCGGCCAAGACCCATTCGCCCAATTGCTGTGCGTAGCCGGTCGCTTTCTTCTGGGCGTTGTCACGCAATGTGGCGCCGTCTTCTTCGACCGGCGTCGCTTGGGGAAAGTCTTGCAGCGACAGCAGCGGAATCGACAATGGCGCGAGCGATCGGGTCAGTTCTTTCACTTTATGTGCGTTGCCGGTCGCTAGGGTCAGCGCAGGGAAGGGGAGCTTCATCGGTTTACAGGATCGCGAGCGGATTGCGGCGTTCTTCCAACGTACCGCGTGTCACGCCGACGCGGTTGAGCGCTTTCAGTTCGGTCCAGACTTCTTTGCCGCTGATCTGCCCAGTTAGCAATGACGAGTAAAGGTCGAGCGTTTGGTAAACCTGCGATTTGGACGCTTCGTCCAGCAGTTCGACCCGAAAGTAACGAACCCCTAGGTCAATCAACGCGGCGACCGCTTCGGCGCCGCTCTGCGGCGCGGCGTTGTAGAGCGTGTTGCGACAGCCGACGTCGGCGGTCAACAGATGTTCGCTGCCGACCCGATCACGCAGGCGGACGACATGATCGTCGCAGGGGCGGCCGCAGTTGGTCTTGTTGGTCCCCGGCGAGAGGACCGCGCAGAAGACGCAATGCTCCATGTGAAACATCGGCATGTGTTGGTGGATGACGACTTCTAGCAGTTGCGACGGAGAACGGCGCGCCATCTCAAACAGCTGTTCGCGGTTCAAGTCGTACGACGTCGTGATTCGTTCGGCGCCTTGCTGACGCAGAAAGTCGACCGTCAATTCGTTGGCCGCGTTCAGCGCAAAGTCGGCGACGCACGCAATTTGGCGTTCGCGATAGTAGCGGAGTCCAGACAGGTTGCGAACCAGAATTCCGTCGGCCGCTTGCTTCTCAAGCGCTTTGAAGACGCCGATTTCGCCTGGCTTTTGGATTCGCGGGGTCGCCAGGTAGATCTGTGCGCCGGCGGCGTGGGCGATCTCGACCGCTTGACGATACTCACGGATATCGGCGAACTCGGCGTATAGTCGCTTGATGCCGATCTCGCTGGCCCAGGTCAATTGATCCAGCGTGCGGCAGAGCAAATGCAGATGCGGCGTCTGATCGGTGGGTTTCGTCGCTGGGATGTCGGCCCGCAGTCGCGGCAACACCGGCGTCGGATCAACGGCATGCGCCCGGATGGCCGTTTCGCGGCGTGCGGCCGAAAGTTGTTCGACCATTTGCTTGCGTAGTGCGCCCAACACGCTGAGCGGCGCCATCGGCGCTCCGCTGATCTCGGCTGTCAATTGCGTCAGGCGAAAGCCGGTTTCTCCCAGCCGCGAGAACTGTTCTTGCAGCGTCTCAGTTGTCAGCGGATGTTTGCGGGCCGCTTCGAGCGGTTGTTCGGTCTGCAGTTGCAACTGCGGCAGGCCGGCGACCGTTGCGATTAGTTGCAGCGGCTGGTCGATCGCCGCGGTCACGTGCAATTGCAGATCGACTTCACGCGGCGTGAGCTCGCCGTCAAAGCTTTTACGGAGGCGGCGATTCAGCTCGGGATCGTCGCTCTTCCAGATTTTTTGACCCGGGTAAAGCTGCGATACGTCGACCGAGTCGCGCATTAGGGCCAGCTCGATCACGCCGTGGGAGACTTCTCCTTCGATCCGATTTTGGCCGCGGTAGAGCGCGAAGATGCGGCCTCCCTGTTCATCGCCGGTGCTGCGGTCTCCCTCAAAGACCACGCCGTCGCCGGCTTTTAACGAGCGACGCAGCGCGATGCGAACGCGTTGCCCTTGCACCTTTTGCACTTCGCCGACGAGCACGCCGCGTTTGGCCGAACTGATGGCCGGAACCAGCATCTTGTGATCGCATCCTTGCAGCCAACCGACCGAAAACCCGCGCGAAAACGACAGCTCCATCTCTTCGACGTCGCGCGGCGTGAACTCGATTGGGCGCCCGGCGACTGCGGCGTCGATTGCGCTGCGATAATGCCGCGTGATGTTGGCGACATACTCGGGCGTTTTTAAGCGACCTTCGATCTTGAGCGAGACGACCCCTGCCGCGATCAGCTCAGGCGTGATCTCAAATGCCGCCAGATCTTGCGGGCTTAGCAGATACTTTTGATCGCCGAGATCGACATCTTCCCCGTCGCAGATCAATTCGTAAGGCAAGCGGCATGCTTGGGCGCATTGGCCGCGATTGGCGCTGCGACCGCCGAGCGATTCGCTGGTCAGACATTGTCCGCTATAGGCGACGCACAGAGCGCCATGTACGAACGCTTCAAGCGGCATCGCGGTCTCGGCATGGATCGCGGTGATCTCGTCGAGCGAAAGCTCGCGCGCGAGCACGACCCGTTCGACCCCCATTTCGGCCGCCAACGCGATGCATTCGCTGCTGGTCATGGTCATTTGGGTGGATGCGTGGATCGGCAAGGTCGGCGCGATCTGGCGGATCATGCCGACCAGCCCCAAATCCTGCACTAATAGCGCGTCAACGCCGGCGGCGGCGATCTGGCGCACGAGCTGTTCGACCGCGTCCAGCTCGGGCGAAAAAGCGAGCGTATTCAGCGTGACGTAGCCGTGGACTCCGTGCCAATGCAAGAACGACATCAGCGGCGCCAGGTCGTCGACCCCAAAGTTATCGGCGCGTGCGCGAGCGTTAAACCCGCTGGTCAGCCCAAAATAGATCGCATCGGCCCCGTTGGCGACGGCCGCTTTGGCGCACTCCCAGTTGCCGGCAGGCGCCAGAAGTTCAGGGGCAGTACGGTTTTCTGGCATAAATAGAGCGATCGCTAGTGAGAGAGGTCGAAACTTCTATTCTAGCAATCGCGGCGATCGTTCGTCAGAAGATTAGTTGCGGGAAATACGAGGCGCCGGTTTGTTGCAGAAAATCAGGGGCAATTGGGTGGGACGTCACGAGTTCGGGCGCCATTGCGACGCAAAGCCACGGCAATAGCGCCCGCAACCCCCAAAAGCAGAGTCCTACCGTGCGCGAATATCGTGCGGAACATCATTGGGCCAAGGCCGGACCTATTTGGGTTGGCGGCGAAATCGTTTTACGGCTTGTTTGGTTAGCAGCGGCAGTAAGCCCAGCATTGCGAAGGCGGCGAGGGTCTGCCATTGGACGACGGCGCCGAAACCTTCCTCTTGAATGGTCCGCATGGACGGCAAACTTGCGCCTGCCCAGACGTAGACCACGGTTCCGGCCAACATGCCAAGCTGGCTGACCCACCAAAAAGTTCGCAGGCGAATCGGCGTTAGCGCCATCAGCAAATTGACCAAGAAGAAGGGGATGACCGGGATTAAGCGAAGCGTAAACAGATAGTAGGCGCCTTCCGCTTCGACCGCTGCGTTCAGTTTTTCGAGTCGCTGCTGGTAACGCCGCTGAATCATGTCCCGAAAGAGATAGCGACTCAACGAAAAGGCGATCGTCGCGCCAAGCGTCGAAGCGAAGCTGACCAGCAAAACGCCGGCGATGGGACCAAACAGCCAGCCATAAAAGATGGTCAGCAGCGCGGCGCCGGGAAGCGATAGCCCGGTGATCACCACGTAGATCAGAAAACCGCCGATCAAGGTGATCCCCGCATGTTGCCGCTGATAGTCACGCAGCGCCTCTTCCTGCGCGGCCAGCGTATCGATCGAGAGATAACGTCCCAACGTGAAATAGGCGACGATAATCGCGATGATCACGATCAGGCCCAGCGTCCATTTCCAGCGAGTGGAACGACGGGGCGAAGATTGTTGCGTTGGCGCGTCGGTCGAAGGCATGGGGGATCGTTCTTCGTTTCGACGGTATCCAGGAAGGTCGATCAGGCCGCAGCGATGGCGCACGGCCTCATGACATGTCGAAGTAAAGTGAAAAACTCTACTTCTTCTTTTTTTTGTCCATTACCTTCTTCTTTTCGACTTTGCTCGCCGCTTGTCTGGCTCGCGTCAGGCGGGCTTGCTGCAGCGGCGTCCAGGCTTCGAGATAGTCGATCGAACGGATCGCCATGGTGGTTTCGATCATCACTTCCTCGGGCCCCTCTTTGGCCCAATCTGTCCTGAATTCTCGCAATTTTGCGAGGAATTTGACGAGCCGGTCCTCCATCGCTTTGATGTCGTCGATGGTCTGATATTCCATTCCCATGATCGTACTCCGCGAGTGCAAAAAAAGTATTTAGACCCATCTTATTGCCACGCAATAGCTTACGTCAAGTAAGGGTAAAGTCTAAGGACTTTGCCCTACTTTCTTGACTCTTGAGTGTTGAAAAAGACTTAGACTTTGCTTAGAATTGTGTAAGACATTGAGGGCAAGAGGGACGCTTGGGGAATCCATGGGATCAGGTCTCATTTTCGCCGCGAAAATGAGATCTGACCCCCTTAATTCCGACGCCCTGTCGCTGCGATGAAGTCACGGTGCGAAACCCAGGGGACTTGGATGCTAACTCTTCCACCGCCGACGGCGCCAACGCCGCTCAGTTATTACCGGATTCGATCGATCCAAGACAAGGTCGACGGCGTTTACTACTGGCTGAAAGCGGCCAGGTCGCCGGAACAACAAACCTTATTCGCGGATTTGCAAGTCGCCAAAAACTTGCTGAACGATCTGCCGGTGCTGCTTGACGCAGAACGACACGAAACCGATCGCCGCTGGCGGACCGCAATTCAAGCAATTCCCTCGTTGCGTAACGAATCGCTCGCCGCGGCGCCGGAAGCATCGCTGACCGAGTCGCGCGGTTGGAGCGACATTCAGGAAGACCATCCGGCGCAGCGACGCTTCGAGAGTCACGAGACTGGTGTTGGCTGTTATGAATTTGAGGCCGAGTTTCACTTCGTTCGCGGACCAATGGGAGATCAACTGCACGGCGTCACCATCACGTCGCCGCTCCGGTTGGATGAGGACGAACTGGTCGAAGTGACGCGTGCGGCCGAATTACGGCTGTTGGCGAACGAAGCCGAGACCTGGTGGGAGGGACGCCGATGAGCCGAGAAACAACCACCAACGGCAACAAGCGGCGACGCCCAAAACGGATCCAGCCGACCGAATGTCCGCCGCTGCACCAAGTGGTCGCCGAATGTGAAAACGAACGAGAGCAACGCAAGTTGTACGACGAGTTGAAAGCGAAAGGATACCGATGTCGGTTATTGAATCTGTAGTCTCGTGCCGCGTGCTCGATTCGTTCCGCGTACAAATGGTGAGCGGCATGTTTGACGTTTCGCTGGACGAAAAGTTGTCAAATCGGTTCGCGATCGAAATCCCGACCGACGACGATTGGCGCGTCGGCATGATCGTGGGGCCTTCCGGATCGGGCAAGTCGTCGATCGCGGCCAAAGCGTTTGGCTCGCAGGTTTATCGTGGATTCCGTTGGCCTGCACGCAAAGCGATTGTCGATGCGTTTCCGGCCGAACTGGAGACGCGTTCGATCTTGCGGACGTTGATTTCGGTAGGCCTCAGTTCGCCGCCGGCCTGGTGCAAACCGTATCGCGTCCTTTCGACGGGCGAACAATTTCGGGCCGACCTGGCGATGTCGCTCGTTTCGCCTGATCCGTTGATTGCGTTTGACGAGTACACGAGCGTTGTGGATCGACGCACCGCCCAAATGGGATCGGCGGCGCTGCGCAAGTCGATCGACGCAGGGCACATCGACAGACAATTTGTCGCGATCACTTGTCACCGCGACGTCATCGATTGGCTGCAGCCTGATTGGGTCGCCGACATGTCGAGCGGCCAACTATCGCGGAGGCGTCTTCGGCGACCGAAACTGGAAATGCAAATCCGCGCCGGCAGCATTTCGGACTGGCCCCTGTTTGCGAAACATCACTATCTAGATCCGCGGCTGAACCCGGCGGCGCGCTGCTTTCTGGCGACGCTCGACAATCAGCCGGTCGCGTTTGCTGCGGTGCTGAATCACTTTCGTAAGCATACGTTTCGCTTTACGCGCTTGGTGACGCTTCCCAGTTTTCAAGGGATCGGCGTCGGCGGCGCACTGTTGGATGGAGTCGCCGCTCATTTGGTCGACAACGAAGACGCCGAGTTGGTCTCGATCAGCGGCAGTCACCCTGCCGTGATTCACCATTGCAACGCCTCATCCCGGTGGGAGTTCCGTGAACTGAAAAAAACAGGGCGCCGCGCCAGCGGATTCTTTCGCGATCATCCCGATTGGAAAGTTTCCCTCGGCCGAGCCGTCGCATCCTTCCGCTACCAAGAGTAGGGTCCGCTGTGCGGACCAGAAAGGGCCTTCAGCAGCGCCCAATCAATCCTCGGTCCGCATAGCGGATCCTACTATCCCTAAGGAGCTTTTTTCATGACCCGAATTACGGCTGCTCAAGCGGCGATGGTGGCGCGGCAAATTGAATTGCAATTAGCGCAGGGAAATTTTGCGGCGGCCGACGATATTCTCGCGCGGTGCCTCGCCGAGGTGAAGTCGCAACGGCGCGAGTTGTGCGACGAATACGCATTGCCGCGCGAAGTTCCTCTGGCCCGTTTGAATCTGGAGCCGCAGATTTTGAACGCGCTGGAGTATTGCGAGATCAATACCGTCGGCGATCTTCAAGGCGTCACCTACGAAGATCTGCTGTCCGTGCCGAATTTGGGACAATCCCGGGCCAGTGAAGTCCGTGATAGCGTACGGCAATTGTTGCGAGATTTTAAGACTCGCAGTTTTGAAAAAGCGCTGTAGACGTAAGGAATTGACCACGGTTTTTGGGGGAGGAGCAAGCGGCGGCTAGTCGCTTACTCACTGAATCGGGCGAATGCGACTGATCATCGCAAAGTCGCCCAATACGACGCTGCCCGATTGGGAGGGTAAGCGGCTGACCGCCGTTTGCGCCTCCCTTTTTTCTTTCTCGGAGCAACGTTTGATGGTAACGACATTCACCGACAAGCTGTCTGAACTGCTTGCCGACGCCCAGGCCAAACTGCGGCAAGGTTTCACATGGGACACGTTTAGCGAAGCGTTTCTCACTTTCATCCATTCGGCGATGATCGCCGCCAAAGAAGAGCTGCTGAATCCCGGTCCCGAAAAGAAAGCGGCCGTGCTCGAGTGGGTCGGCGCCTTTTGGGACTTTGTCGTCGCCAAAGTTCCGCTGCCGACCTGGTTGTTCTGGATGAAACTGCCGTACGTCAGCACCGCGATTCGCAGCATCATTTTGACGATCGCGGCCGGTTTGATCGAAGGTCTCTACACCCAAAACCTGGAGCAGTTCCGTGCTTAACTTTTTTCTTCTCGCGGCATTGGCGTTTGGCGTTATCGGCGTGATCACGCTCGTCTGGTCCCCTGCGCTGACGGCGCCGGCCAGCAGCGGCGCGCCGGCGTCAACGTCAATCCCGTTGAAGCTGATCCCCAAAAATCCGGCGCGCGGCGAACTGCCGAAACAACCCGATCCGGTTGACGCGTTTCGCGCTTGGTTCACCGTCGTGCGACCGGTGCTTGTCGCTAGTCAAGCGTCGCCAGAAGAGATTCGCCAAGCGGGTCTCGACCTGGTGAAGCACTTGATCATGGAGGCGCCGACCAATGAAGCCTAACGTTTTCTTTCTGCTAATGGCCCTGATGTTGGCCGCCGCAGGGCTCTTGCAGCTCGACCTATGGCCCACCATCACGCCGCCGCCTGAAAACCCAGGCGCGCCCGAGCTGCTTGCGGCGTTTCGCGAGAGTGATGACGCCGGCGCGGCGAGCGATGACGCGCAGAGATTTGGCGATTTGTGCGGCGCTTTGGCCGATGTCATCGCGTACGACGCCGCTCTTGCAGAACCGCAATTGCGCACCGGCGTGCAGCTGGAAAATCTGCGCATGATCGCTCGCGATACGCAACTGAGCGGCGCGAGCTACTCAGCAAAGTACCCGCGACTTGGCGACGAGATCAAGGTTTACCTCGATCAACAACTGGGCGTCGACGGCGGCGCGCTAGACGAAGATCGCCGCCGGAAGTGGATCGCCGCCTATCGCCAACTCGCAAAGTCAGCGCACTACGCCGCCGACTATTTGAACTGGAAATCGTAAGGTCCGCTGTGCGGACCAACCTAACCAAACAGAACACTCGCCCGTTGCGCCAGCAAGGGAATGCGGCTCGCCACGCCCAAAAAAACATGGTGCGCCATCGGGCGCAATTGCAATCATGTTCAACAAATCCGAATCGATTCCCTCGCTCGCGCAACGGGCTCGTGACAAAACTCAGAACCCAAATGAGAAAGGAAACCCCCACATGTCGAATGATCGAATCGACCCAATACCGAATCAAAAAAATTCCGTAACCGGACTCTTGTCTCTGTTAGTTATCGGCACGATTGCCGGGCTCGCTTACTTCTCTAGTAAGGAAGCTCCAACAGCAACCGATCCACACGACGTCGCCGGCGCCCAGATTCAGCCTGGCCGACCTTCGGCCGATGTACTGCCGGGTCAGCATCAACCTGTAGCGGCGCTGTTTGGTTATAAACCACAGCCAGCCGAAACGCGTCAGTTTTTGCGTTCGCTGCCGCAACCCAATCTGCGTGAAGCGGCGCCGCAACTTTTCGTCGCCCGTGGGCCTCCGCAAGACGCGCTGTTGTACCGGGCGCTTTATAAAGCGCATCGCGACAAGTTTGGCTCCGATTGGCAAGTGGGACGGCAAGGGATCGGCGATTGCGTCAGCTGGGGCTGGGCGCATGCTTGCGACATTCATCTGGCGATCATGTACTGCGAAGGAGACAGCGCCGATTGGCGGCCGGTCGCAACTGAATCTATCTACGGCGGGTCACGCGTCGAGGCCCGCGGCGTGAAGTCAGGCGGCTACAGCGACGGCAGCTACGGGGGCGCCGCGGCCAAGTGGGTTCGCGACTACGGGCTGATCTTTCGCGAAACGTATCCGTCGGTCGATCTGTCCCGCTATTCCTCACGCCGCGCCAAAGATTGGGGCAACTATGGGAACGGCGGCCGCGAAGACCATGGTCAGCTCGATCTTCAGGCGAAGAAGAGCCCGGTGCGCACCGTCGCGCTGGTCAAGACGTTTGACGAAGCGGCGGCCGCGATCCAAAGCGGCTATCCCGTGCCGGTTTGCTCCGGACAAGGGTTCAGCAGCCGGCGCGATGACGACGGATTTTGCAAAACGTCCGGCAGTTGGTCGCATTGCATGTGTTTTATCGGCGTGCGGCACGATCGACGCGGGCTCCTTTGTCTCAACAGTTGGGGGCCCACGTGGGTCACCGGGCCGAAATGGCCTGACGATATGCCGGATGGCTCGTTCTGGGTCGAAGAAGCGACCGTCAATCGAATGCTGCGGCAACATGATTCGTTCTCGGTTAGCGGTTACGACGGATTTCCTTTTCGCCAATTGGATCACGCCGCTTGGGTGCATCGTTTGCAACCAAACGAGCCGATCTTCGCTCTCGCTTTATAGGTGCTGTGATGAAAGTTTTGACTGCCGGTTTGTTTGCGTTTGCGCTGTTGCTGGGCGGCTTGCTGCTGCTGGAAAAAGTGGATGACGTGGTGAACGGACCGGTCCCAACTGACGTGCAAAAAGATAGCCTGCGAAAGCGATTCACCCGCGCGATCGCTAACTGGATGATCGACAAAGGAATGCGCGACGGCCCGCCAGAAAACCAAAGCGAGCCTCCCGCCGCGATGACGATTTACACGCCGCGAGCCAGCGAGTTGCTGCTGCACGACGGCGACCCAATCAATCACGCCCAAGGATGGTAACGCCGCAGGTCAGGCCTAGGCCTGACGCAGCATAGTTTCATTCTCCAACAGCTGAGATTTCAATCTCTAACAGGAAGCACGCAATGAAATCGGATTGGACGCGACGTCGATGGTTGTCAGGCCAAGGCCTGACCTGCTTGGTTTTGATTCTCTTCGTACCTTCGTTCGCGTGGGCGCAGGAGTCCTCTCGGGCCGATGCTGCTGTTTGCTTGGCTTATGCGGCGGTGGTTCGTGAGATGCCGCTGTTGGTGACGCCCAACAAACCGGCGGCGCCTGAGTCGCCGGTGAGCGAGCCAGCGGACTACCGCGAAGCTTATGCGCTTTACAAACGCGACCACCGTCCGATGGTGGTGATGGTTACCGCCAGCTGGTGTCCCTATTGTCCAGCGATGAAGAACGAACTGCTGCAGATGAAACAAGCTGGCGAGCTGTCAGGCGTATCGCTGGTGATCCTGGATCATGATCAAGATCGTGCGACGGCTCGCCGCGTGATGGGCAAGCGGCGGACATTGCCCGCGCTATCGGTTTATCACTACGTCGGTGGAAAAGCGAAAGAGTCGCGCCCGCAGGCCGTTTGCGAGATCGTCGAGATCCTGCGGCCGCCGCCAGCGGCGAAAGGCTCGCTTCAGCTCTCGCCTGCTGGCGCTTCCTAAATTCGCAGACGGTTGCTGGGTCGCATTCGGACATTTGACGCTTCTCAATTTCTCATGCAGAGGAGAAACTTCATGGTCTCGCTTCTGTTG
This sequence comes from Blastopirellula marina DSM 3645, assembly GCF_000153105.1. Taxonomy (GTDB): domain Bacteria; phylum Planctomycetota; class Planctomycetia; order Pirellulales; family Pirellulaceae; genus Blastopirellula; species Blastopirellula marina. The sequence continues at coordinate 3,974,043 of NZ_CH672376.1, read as the reverse complement.
CTTTTTATGGCAATTCCACAGGAATCAGCCGCAATCGACCAGGTCGATCTCATCGAAGTGAATCATCTGTACGATCAGCAGGGTCGGCATGTGATCGATCAACTCATCTTCTGGGATTGGGATCGCGATCGCTTTCAGATCCGGGCCTGGAGACTGATCAAGAGTGACTCGCAACTTCCGCTGCGAGACTGGAATCGCGGCGGTTATGTCTGCTACTGGCGCGATGGTCAGCAGTTGCGAAAGGTCTATGCGCCGCAAAGATGCGAGACCTGGACGAGCTACGATCCCGAGGTTCGTCAACGCGAATTATTACCGCTCGAGCAGCGCGCCGAACTAAGCCGCGTTCGCTAAAGCGAAACGCCGTTTGATCCCATCAAGGGACGACGCGCGCCTCTCTTCGTAGCCCGAAGCGCAAGCGAGGGAAATGCGATTGGCAATTCCAATACGGTTTGAAGTAACCGAGCGAGTTTTTCTCGCTTGCATTTCGGGCAACGAAAAATCTGTCACTCCAACTTCGAAAGACTATGAACGAAACATCCATCAACAACAGAGACGCCAGCGTTAGGCGGCGACTTGAGGTCTTGCAAACGATCCGAAACGCGGGTCGAGAATCTTATCACCTGGATGACCAATTGCGTTGGCTGTGCATCGAGCAAGCTCGTGACACTCTCCAAGGTCACGAGGCCAACACGCGGGAGCGGCTCAGTGCTGCGGCGTTTGTGTTGAAGTTGAACGAATTCAATCTCGAACGGACTCTCCTTATGGCCGAGATCAACGCGATTTTGGACGAAAGCGAAGTCGACGATCAAACGATCGATGTGGTGATCAACGAGAACTTCTTCCGGAATGAAGCTCATGAAAAGACTGAACGTGCGCATCAAAACGCATCTGACGAAACGAACGAAAAAGCGGCGGATCGAAGTCCCGCTGCCGCTCCCTCATCAACGGGAGATCCTACGTGATCGTCACCGGCATAAACGAGTCATCTGCGGGCGTCGCTGGGGCAAGACCGGCGCCGGACTGATCGCCGCGATCCTCGGTCATGGAGATCCGTCAGGCCCGGGCCATTGGAAAGGGATGGTCGACGGCGGGACGTTGTACTGGGTCGCGCCGACCTTCGCTCAGTCAAAGAAGATCGAGCGAGACATCATGCTGGCGTTCGCCAATAGCGGATTGGTTTATGTGAAAAGCGAAGGCCGCATCGAACATCCCAGCGGCGGCAGTATCACGATCAAAACGGCGGCAGCGCCGGTTAGTCTGCGTGGTGAAGGACTCGACGGCATGATCGGTGACGAATTCGCTTTCGTGCGCAAAGAAGTCTGGTCCGACGCACTACGGCCGGCGCTGTCGGATCGCCGCGGTTGGTCGATGTTTTTGACCACGCCGAATGGACCCAACTGGATGAAAGACCAGCACGACCTCGATGGCGTTGATCCCACCTACAAGTCATGGCAATGCCCGACCAGCGACAATTGCCTGATCGATCAGGCCGAGCTGGATTCGGCGCTGTTAGATCTTGGTCAGGCGTCGTTCGATCAAGAGTATCGGGCGCAGTTTGTCGACGTCAGCGGCGCCGAATTTTCGGGGCTTTACTTTCAAACGCCCAAATTCTGGTTCGATGATTGGCCGCCAGAATCGGAGATTCGCTTTCGCGTGATCGGGCTTGATCCTTCGAAAGGGAAGAACGACAAAAGCGATTACAGCGCTTTCGTGATGCTGGCTCTTGCCGGCGACGGTCAGATCTACGTCGACGCCGACATCGAACGCCGCGACGTGCGGAAGATCGCCGAAAAGGCGTTCGAATTGTGTGCGTTGTTTGAGCCGACTGGAATGATCGTCGAGACAAATCAATTTCAAGAGCTATTGCGCTGCAACATCGAAGACCTGGCGAAACGACACGGTCGCCCATTGCCGATCTTCGGCAAGACGCATAGCGAGAACAAGCGGACTCGCATCCGCAGGACGATAACGCCGTTTTTGTCACGCGGCGAATTGCACTTCAAAGCAAGCAGCCGCGGCGCAAAGTTGCTGGTGTCGCAGCTGCAAGATTTTCCGGTCGGCGCCTACGACGATGGGCCCGACGCACTGGAAATGGGCATCTCCCTCTTAGTCGATCTATTACACGGCAAGACGCCGCCGGCGTAGGTCCATTTCTTCGTGGCCCGAAGCGCCAACTAGTCCGCACAGCGGTCCCTACAGAATTCAACACACGGAGATAGCGATGGACAATCGTGGACGACCTTTGAGCGAGAAAAAGCGAGCGAGGATTCGGCGTTTGTTGCGGGAAGGAATGTCGGTTCGCAACGTCGCTCGCAACCTGCATGTGGCCGCATCAACTGTGCAGAAATTGTCGGTTGACAAAGCGCACGCAGTGAAAATTTAATGACCCCACAACGACGCGCAGCGACGCTTGAACACTTCCAAAATTGTCCGTTGACAAAGCGCACGCAATCAGGATCGATTACTTCTCATGAATGAACAAACGACAAGTTGGGTGACGCAAGAGCAGGAGCTGCGGGCCGAAATTGAAGTCCGCAGCCGCTTGCAACCGCTTCGTGATCACCTGGTGGAGACAGCGTCTCGTCCGCAACAGGTCCGCGAGTCTTTGGACGATCTTCGTCTTGCTCACGGTCCGGCCGTATCGCGGCCGATCGATTTCTATGAAACCGTCAGTCTAGAATCTTGGGCGACGCCTGATGTGGCGACCAATCGCAAAGATGGCCACTATGGGCCGGTCTTTCGATCGGAGTCAGAGCTATCGCTTTATCGCGGTATTGCTCGCGCCTTGGCTGATGGAGACGAAACGGCGGTAGGGGTCTTGGGAAACCTGGTCCACTACGTCGTGCATACCGGTTTCACCTATACCGTCAACGCGATGGTGAAATCGGTAAGCGTCGACCTGTTGCGAGACGAGGCGCGCCGCTGCGTCGAAGAGTTCCTCGCCCAAAACGAGTGGGAGCTGGACTTTGAAGAGGAGTTGGTGAAAGACTCGATCATCGACGGCGAAATGCTGATCGCGCTCGAGCAGGACGCAGGCAGCGTAAAGGCGCGGCACGTCGAGCCTGCATGGTTGACGCAGCCGATCGATCCGCGGCCATTAGAAGAGCAGCTGCGCCGTCAGCGACCGATTCCGCATGCAATCGACTGGCGCTACGGGGTCGCGACGCGACGAGGAGATGCGACCGAAATCTACGGCTACTTCGTCAGCTGGAACGGCGACGGTAACGAGTGGAACTTTTATCCGCCGTCCCGATTCGTCCACTTGAAACGCAACGTGCCGCGGCATGTGAAACGGGGACTGACCGACTTTTACCCCGTCAGCAGCCGCATCACCGGCGCCAACGAACTGCTTAGTCGGATGGGAACCGGCGCTGGAATTCAAGCGTCGATCGCACTGATCATCAAAAATGCGACCAGCGGCGTCGGCGGCGGTTCGATCGAAAGTTTGACCGGCGGGTCGCAAAGTTCCAGCGGCCGTCCTCCGTTCGCGAGCAGCAACTGGCGCAACGGCGAAGTGATCGATACCTTCGGCCGCGAGTTTCAAGCAGGCCCCATGGCGGGGCAGCAAGCGGCCAACTTTGTGCAGATCTTACAAGCGATGCGACGCGCGACCGGTGTTCGCTGGAGCATGCCGGAGCACATGATTAGCGGCGACGCCAGCAACAACAACTACGCGTCGATCCTGGAAGCCGGCGCTCCGTTCACCCGCTCGATCGAAGCGGCCCAGCAAAAGTACATCACCGCGTTCGAGACGCTGCTATGGCGCGTGCTGAGAATCTATTTCGAGCTAGGACGCTTCAACCGCTTCGGCTTCGCTTGGCGCCAGATTCGGACGTTGCTGGCGATCGCGATCGAAGGAACTTCGCCTGCGGTCAACGACAAAGAAAAAGAGCTGCGCGTCGCTCAAACGTTACGAGCCGCCGGCGTCATGTCACGCCGCACCATGGCGAGCCGCTTCGATCTCGACTTGGACGAAGAACAACGCAACGACGCGAATGAAGAACAGCGGAAGGCCGAAAGCGGAGAGCGGACGTAGGTCAGGCCTTGGCCTGATGAAACGCGACCGCAAGCCAGCAATCGGTGAGGCGGATGAATGACCCCATTTATGAAGACAAAGTTCAAATGACCAAACGACAAAAACAACGACATCTCCAAGTCAAAGAAGCGGTCGGCGTGGCGCAAGCGTCGCGGATGGTGGATCGTGACGCCGGCGTCATTCGCCAGGTGCAGATATGCGGGCCGCTCTCGCGCAACGGGCGCAACTATTCCCAGGCGCTGGACGGCGCCGTCTCGCTCTACGAAGGAGTGAAGGTCAACATCGATCACGGGTTTGCGCCGGGCGAAGAACGCTCCTTTTTCGCCGGGTTCGGCGTGATTCGTCAGGCGAAACGTCAGGGAGACGCGATCTACGGCGATCTCCATTTTTTGAAATCGCACGAGTTGGCCGAGCTGGTTTGCGAACGAGCGGAACGCTTTCCCGAAACTTTCGGCCTTTCACATGACGCTGATATCGACGGCTACGTCGACGGCGAAGGGATCTTTCAAGTCACAAAAATCACCGCCGTGCGTTCGGTCGATCTGGTAGGCGATCCAGCGACTGCCCGCGGCATTTTTGAATCGGAGCGAACTGCGATGAAGAAGACGATAAGCGAGTGGATCAAGTCGCTGGACGAAGCCGTCTATCCGGCGCAAACCACCGTGCTGGCGATGCTCGACGAGCTTGAAATTGACGGCAAGCCGCTGTTAGAGCGAACGGTCGAAGCCGATGAGCAGACGCTGGAAGCGACGATCGCCGCCAACTTTCGCGCGTTGGTCATCGCCGCGCTCGACGCCAAAGCGACGGCGGAAACGATCCACATCGTTTGCCAGGCTCAAGAGCTGCTGAGCGGGAGCGACATTCCGGCGAGCCAGGCGACCGCGCAGGAGAGCGTCAGCAAACGGCTGCTCGCCAGCGTGCGACGGCTCGGCGAGCGGCTTGATTCGTTGGAACGTGATCAATGGGCGTCGGCCGTGTTGGAGTCGGCCGGCTTGCCGCACGACTCTCCGCTGCGAGCGGAACTTGGCAAGTTGAACAGCCGCGCCGAAATGGAAGCTTACATCGACGCCGGCGATCTTGGCGGCTCCTTCGCGCCGCTTAGCGGCGGCGAAATGCCGATCTGGGAATCAACCTCTAGCCAAAACGAATGCAAACTGCGCACGAAAGACGAGATGCTCACCGCATGGGGCGTATCAAGCAAGTAGTCGTAGGGTCCGCGGTGCGGACCAACAAACGCCGTCGATTTCGGTCCGCGCCGCGGGCCCTATCCCGATTTCCATTCACTTCACTTTTTCAGGACGATTGAAAATGCCGTTGACTTTGAATCCCACCAGCCCTGTCTACGGGCTCGATTTTCACGCCGCTTATGCGGATCACTGTTTTGGTCTCGACGCGAACGTGTTCGAAAAGCTGAGCGATAACGGCTCGGCCGCGATCGGCGTGACCGACGCGTCAGGCGGAGTCCTGTCGATCGCGACGGGCGCGTCGACTCCGGCCGATAACGACGGCTGCTATCTTGCGACCAAAGGCGAAGTCGTCAAGATGGACCGCGCGTTCGTCTTGAAGTCGAAGTTCAAGTACAGCGAAGCCGGCGCCAACGTCGCCAACGCCGTCGCGATCGGCTGCATGAACAACGCCGCAGTCGGCACGATTCTGCTCGCCAACGGCGCCGGTCCGTCGGCCAGTTTTTATGGAGCGATGATCTACAAGGTCGACGGCGAAACGACCTGGAAGTGCATCAGCTCGGCCGGCGCGACGCAGCAGATCGACGATACCGGAATTACGGCCGCTGCGACCGATCTGGCCGACTTCGAGATCCAGTTTGAAGTCTCGCCGGACGGCGCCTATGGACGCTTCGTCTTTCTGATCGACGGTCACGTCTGCATCAAAGCGACGTCGAACCTGAACGAGCCGATCACGCACGAAGTCCCCTTGAGCGGCGCTACCGAGATGAACGTCTTCTGCGGCGGCCAAACCGGCAGCGCCGCACAGGAAGTCTTTTACCTGGACGCAATCGCGTTCGGCATGACGACGTAAGAGCGGAAAGCCGTAAAGTTGTCGGTCAGGCCGCGTCCTGTCGCATGGCGACATCGATAGCGTAGGGTCCGCTGTGCGGACCATCGCCCTGTTGAGTGACCTGGATCGAACTCACTTCTTTGGTCCGCAAAACGGACCCTACTTTTTACAAATTACCTTCTACGGAGTTATCCATGAACTATTTGGAACTAGCGCACGATTTTGAAGTGGGCGAACATCAGCGGAAAGCCGTTTGTCGGCGGATGGGCGTGCATGAATCGATCAGCTACGACGAAGTCCCGAACCCGGCGATGGAGGCGATGAAGTCCGCGCTGAAGTCAGGGCAGCTCAGTCCGGACGAGATCAGCATTCGCAGCATCTTTGAAGCGACCGTGACCGATCGCATGGGCAAACGTTGCGGCCGCGAGATGGTCAACAGCTGGCGCGACACCAAAGATGGCCGCGTCACGGGGCATCGCATTTATGAGTCTGGCGTTCGCAGCGCGGCGTTCGCCAACCTGATCGGTCAGGTCTTCTACTCGCGGATGATGGAAGAGTTCAACAAGCCTGAGCTGATCGGGATGTCATTGGTCGAACTGATTCCGTCGACCCATCAGTGGGAAAAGTTCGCCGGGATGACGATGCTCGGCGATCACGCGCAGGAAGTGAAAGAAGGGCACGATTACCCGACGGTCAGCCTGGCCGAGGACTGGGTGATGTCGCCCGAGACGAAGAAGTACGGCTTTATCGTGCCGATCACGCGTGAAGCGATCTTCTTTGACATGACCGGCATGGTGCTGCGTCGCGCCGGCGAAGCGGCGATGATTTTGGCCGTGAATCGCGAGAAGCGGATTTTGGATACCTGCTTGGGGATCGTCAATTCGTATCGTCGCAAGAATCGCCCGATCATCGACACCTACGGCGACAACAGCGGCGACCATGACTTCGACAATCTGGTCGCGTCCAACGCGCTCACCGATTTCGACTCGCTGATTGCGGTCCACGAGCGATTCCAGGCGATGATCGACCCGCAAGATGGCGAGCCAATCGTGCTGGGCCAGACGCAGTTGGTTTGCCCCAAGTCGCTGGCCTGGAAAGCGAAAGCGATCCTCAACGCGACCGAAGTGCGCGAAGTGAGCGGCGATCGTGAAACGATCGTGCAAGGGAATCGCCTGCCGCGGGATTACGAGATCCGCTCGAACGAGTATGTCCAGTCGCGAACCGGATCGCCGTCGACCTGGTTCTACGGCGACTTCCCCGGTGCGTTCGCCTATGTCGAAAACTGGGCGCCGGAAGCGGTTGAAGCGCCGACCGGCAGTCATCTCGAAATGACGCGAGACATCGCCGCCCAGTTCAAGATCAGCGAACGGGGAGTGATGGCCGTCAAAGAGCCGCGCAAAGTCGTCAAGTCGACCAGCAGTTAGCGCTTTTTGGCGCCCACGATTTTCTCTAAACCGGCTGGTCGATAGCGGCCAGTCGGATTTCCTCCCCTTTGAGAACAAGCAATGACACAGACAAAACAAACGAACCCTCTCTGGCCGAACAACGGGCCGAGCTAGAAAGCTGCGGATCGAGTTGGCCGAAGAGCGGCAGTTGCTCGACGAAGAGACGGCGGAACTCGAAAAGTCGCAGCAGATCGCGGCGCTGCGGCAACTGGCCGAGCAAGCGAACCTGCCGTCGACCCGCATTCATCGCCGGGATCTGCCCCAGGATATCGACAACATCCCCGCTTGGCTCACCGCGCACGGCAAGAAGGGGATCGTGCAAGATTACGAAGTGACGCTGCGGAGCGGAAAAGGACGCCCGCGCGTGGTGAGCCCCGTCGTTGCGATCGACGAATCGGAAGCGATCAGCATCGCGTTCGCTTCGCTCAAGATCGAGAACACGCAAGCTTACAACCCGCACGTACGGCGGATTGATACGTAGTCCGGCCGAAGAAGTCGTCGCCGGAAACTTACTTGTGACAAAACACTAGCCCGCTGCGCAAGCGAGGGAATGCGGTTGGCGTCGCCAAAACGGATTGAAGTGGCAAGCACATTCCCTCGCTTGCGCAGCGGGCAAGTGTCGCGTTATCCGAGCGATTTATTCTCTTACAGGAGATCCAGTGTCACTAACCAGCATTCAGCAGATCGAAGCGTTGCAAACGCGGCGGGATGCGATCCTCTCGCAGATCGCGGCGTTGACCGACGGCGAGGTCGGCGGCGGGCCCGATACGTCAGGCCCCGGCGATCATGTGCAGCAGGTCGCTTATCGGAAAAGTCTCTATGACGAACTGGCGCAGATTGATCGTTCGATCGGTCTGTTGCGAGGACCCTGGGCCGTCAAGCGGCAAGGACGGATGACATGAGCTATTACGATGCGCTAAAAGAGAACTGGCGCGCCTTTGGCGACATCGAGCAAGTCACTTACGCCGACGCCGCCGGCGAAGCGAGCGACGTGAGGGCCCGCTTGATCGAGCCCGACCAAAAGATGTTGTCCAAGGTCGGCGGCCTGGCGGCGTTTCAAGGAGACTACGCGACGTTCATCGTGTGGGACGTTTCGCTCAGCGAGAAGAAACCAGCCGGCGGCGGCGTGATCACGCAAGCCGACGGCGTCAAATGGACCGTGCAAGCGGTCCAAGGCGCGCAGTGGAAAACGCAGTGGCATTGCTTGTGCATCCGGCAAGTGTCGTAGGGTCCGCTGTGCGGACCAAATCGGCGCGGCGCGCCTAATGACGTTATGAAGTCACGATTGATACCGCTTCCTTGGTCCGCACAGCGGACCCTACTTGAGGATGAACAGACGCACCCTACAGAGGTTCGATGATGGCGAGCACGTTTGAGACGATTTGGGATGCGGTATACGCCGACATTGTGGGCCTTGGCCTAAGCGGCTTGGTATCCGACCAAATCAAGCAACAGCAGTTTGCGTACAACCCGGCCAGCGAGCTGTTTGTCGAGGGCATCTTTCTTTGTCCGGCGAATGAACTGCTGCCGGATGCTGGTTCTAACCAGCGCATGCTGACCTCCTATGGGGTCAGCGTCACGCTGATCAAAGCGTCGAATGGAGTATTGGGGAAAGGAGTATTGAGTCCCGTTCTGCAATGGCGCGAGACGATTCGCTTGCGATATCACGATCGACGCCCGATCACCGTCGCAGGCGTGCATCGATTTTGGTGTGAACCTGGCGGCATGGTGTTGCCAGAAGCTTTTGAAAAACAGTTTGACGCCAGCGCTTTTGTGATCCGCGCTGACACTTATGAAGGGTAATTCAATGGTTACGACAGTTTCCGGTTTTCAAACGCAGTTCGGCTTGGGCGTTCAGCACGCCAGCAACTTGGCCACGCGGCAGTTCGAGCATTTTGGCTGCAACCTGGACAAGCAAGAGAGCATCATCGTCGCCGACGGCATGCTGGGGAAACGTTCGCCGCTCGGCGATTCGGCGCAGTTTGGCACTTACACGGTGGGAGGGACCGTCACGCTGCAACCGCGGCCCGATGACCTTACTTTCCTGCTTCCTTACATCCTGGGCGCCGCGGAAGATGACGATACGTTCGCGCTGTCCGATTCACTGCCTGAGCTGGTCGCCTGCGTCGATCGCGAAATCAATGTGCAGACCTACCGCGGCTTGAAGGTCAATCAGGCGACGTTCCGCAGCGCGACCGGCGGGACTTTGGAGCTGGAGCTTGATCTGCAAGGCAAGTCGGCCGACGCCGACGCAGATTCCGGTACGTTTCCTGACATTGCGTCGACGCTCAGCGCGAAGCTGCCGTTTATTCATCACCAAGGATCGATCACCGTCGACGGCGCCGCGATCGCGATCGACAACAGCGTCATCACGATCAACAACGCGCTCGAACTGACGCAGTTCAACAATTCGCAAACGCGAACGGTCATCCCCGAAGGACCGCGCGTCGTCACGTGGGCGTTTGATACGGAACTTGGTGACGACGCACTCGCTCATTTGATCGCCAACGCCGCTCGCGGCGTGACCGGTTCGATCAGCTACGCCAATGGAGTCGACACGCTCACGCTGACCTTTGGTTTGCTGCAAAAGCCGCGCACGCCGATCCCGATTCAAGGAAAGGGAGTGATTCGGCCGAGTCACCAGTTCACCGCTTACGAAGACCTGGCTAACAGTGCGCCGCAGTTGGTGGTGACCTGTACGGATGAAACGGAAGAGTAAGAGAGTTAACGCGTTTACAAACTTCAACCAGAGAGAAATCCATGCAAGGCGATCCCCACTTTATCGAAGATGGTTACACGGAGCAGGGCTACATTGCCGAGGCCCCCAATCTCTACGGCGCGCTGCAGTTTGAATTTCGTCCCATGCTGCATCAAGAAAGCGACGATGCCGTCGCGGCGATGACGAGGGCGCCCAACAGTTCGACATCGGTCGTCGCGGCGGCGCTGGCGCAGCATCTCACCAAATGGTCGGCGAAAGGTCCGATTACGGCCGATCGATTGGTGAAGATGCGGGTCAAGTTGTTGGAGCGATTGTACGGCATCGTTTCGGGCGCCCGCGTTTCGGACGTTCCGCCCGAGGCGACGCATGACGAAGTCCAACAGACCGCCGCCCGATTGCACATGGCCCCCGGCGAAGCGGAGGCGAGGGACCTAAAAAACTCCGAGACGGGGTCGCACTCCTCTTGATGCACCCCGGTCCTGCACTGATTGATTGCGACGATTGCCGGCAGTTCGTCTACGACCTGGAGAAAGGAACGCGACAGACGATTGCTTGCGGTCCTGAGCGTCGCGAACAACCGCAACCCCGTTTGCCGGGCATGCCGCTGCAATGCGGAAAATGTCCCAAGCAAAGTCCCAGCAATGCAGAGCGGTTGAAGCTCTCGCCAAAAAATTGGCGGACGTTGAAACTATGGCGCGAAGCGAAGGCGACCTTCGGACGTTGCTTGACCCGCAGGATGGCCCGCGATGCGATAATTCGCCGCAACTTCGCCGAGCTGGACGCGATACACGCGCAAGTTGAACGAGCGGAACAGGCGGCGCAGTTTTCCTTATTGGCGATGAGATCTTAGGGAGGATCGATGACAGAAGTCAACCTAGAACGCAGAGCAATTTACACGCTGGGAATTGAAGTTGAACCAGATAGTCTACGTGCAGCGAAACGTTTTGTGCAGCGAATCCGAGAGATGCAACAAGACGTCACCAGGGTTGCACGGGAAGAGACGGAGCAGCGCGTAGCGATAAATAGGAAGTATGTCAAGGAATTATTAGACGAGGACGAAAGCTACTCGACACGGATTAGTGCGATGCGCGAATCAGATAGCTATGGTATTGACCCATCTTCGCGCGAAGAACGTACTTCTCCTCGCGGTGCGGGGACAAAAGGGGCCGAAGACCTAGCCCGGCAACGCGAGTTGTTATCAGCGCAACGAGCCGGTTTTGATCGTTACTTTGGCGGAAGCGAACGCCAGGCGATCGAATCCGCCGAGGTGGAGCAATCTCGGCTTCAACTGCAGGTGAAAGCCCGGCGGGAGTATGTCGTCAAAGTGGAAGAAGATGTCGAAGGAATCGTCGAGGGCGTCGCTAGGCAAGTAAATGATCTGCTTGATCATCGTGATCTACGAATCATGGAGCTAGTGAGACGACAACTTGTAGAAAATCGAATTCAGCGCAACAACGCGCTCTAGTCAGTAAGTTAACTCCAAATCGAAAGTGCCGCTTTAATAAAGATGTACAGAATGGGCGATGCCATCAAAATCACAATCACCCAGGCAATAGGCCCACCGGCGCCAAAGACGGCATACAGAAAAATCAACAAGAGGGCAGTTGCATAGACAAGGCGGACAGCACTTTTCGTGGAATTTTCGTCTTCTAATTTCGTGAAAGAATCCAAGTTGTTTGCTTCATCGAAACCAAACGTAGACCAATCCTTTATCTGACGAAACTAATTCAGGTCGTCATCACAGCTGATCTTCATCTTTAAATTGTTTCTCGATGAACTCCACTTGCTTCTGAATACCGCTCCCAATTTCAACAGCAGTTCGACCGAGGCCTTTGACCAGGAAAATGAGCAGCGGGATCGATATGACGAATACCGCGATTGAAATGAAATAGAGACCGGGTTGGAGACCATATAAGAAGAGTAGGCCGCCGAAGATCACCCACATAGACAACGCGAACCCAAAGAGGACTTTCTTGCTGTTTTTATCGTAGATCTGCACCATCGCACTCCTCGCATCAGGAAATGTCAACCAAGGAATGAGCCAAAATACCAGCGAATCAATGCGAAATCAATGGTTGAAACGCTTGGCAACGCGGCCAGATTCAAACGTAAAAGTGTTCCGAACATCAACACTTAACTCCATAGGGCGCAATGTACTTAAAAATCGGCAACTACACGCACGAGATCGGCGGCTCGCAGCTGGCGATCATGCAGCGAAGGAGAACATTTCGCGATCAAACGCCAGGCGATCGAATCCGCCGAGGTGGAGAAGTCTCGGCTTCAACTGCAGGTTAAAGCAAAACGCGAATACGTCGTCAAAGTAGAAGAGGATGTCGACCAATTAGTGAGTCGCATCGCGGAACAGATCGAGACGCAATTAGAAGAGCGCGAGCAGGTGATTATGTGGCGATTGAATAAACGCCTAGCGGATTTCGTCTCGAACAGGTCTCACTGAACGAGATGTCGCAGCGGCTCGCGATTGTATCAGCCAGCATAGACGCTAGGCGCGTCAACAGTGTGGACCTCCGTACGGCATTCCGTATAAGCCCATCAATGCGGCCAAAGAAAACGTAGCGGTAGCCGCAGAGATGAGGACAACATTGTCTGAATCAGTCGTAAACATAACAAGTACAGAAACTATCAACGAGAACGCGACCACAATTCGAGCGGCGCGAACAGCAGGTCTGACGGGAGGTGGGGCGTTCATGCAAACAAGCCATTGGCTTAGGAATTTCGTACGCACAAAGAATAGCACAGCCTCAGCGAATCGCAGAGTCGGTCTCTGTGCTGATCATTTTCAACATCGTAACCAGCAATGGGCGCAATCGCAATGTACTTAAAAATCGGCAACTACACCCACGAGATCGGCGGTCCGCAGCTGTCGATCACGCAGCGGCCTGTGTTGAGCGAAGGAGGCGTTCCTCTCGCGCAGCTTCACACCTGGCAGATTCAAGGGATCGTCACCGGCGGCGGGCAAACGGACATCGACGCGAAGATCGCGGCGCTGGTCGCTGCGTATCGCGGCGGCGGGTTTGACGCGACGCTGTTGCTATCAGACGGCGTCACGCCGAGTCAGCATGTCTTAAAGAACAACCGCGCGGTCGGCGGCGTGCGGGTGATCAGCGGGCCTGATTTCCCCAGCGGCGGCGGCGCCGAGTACGCGACCAAGCGGACCTTTGCGGTGACGCTGGAAGCGGAGGTTCCGATCGAGAACGGCGCGACGGCGCTATTGAACTTTCGCGAGTCCCTTGCACTCTCGGGCGGCGATCGTCGCGTGGAATGGACCGAAACGAAGCTTGGCCCGCCGCGGCCGCAGATCACGCGGCGGCAAACCATCTATCGCGCGGTGCAAAGTGGTCAAGCGGTCGGGTATTTGCAGTATCCAACCTTCCCAGGCTTTCTGTTTCCGCAGCAGTACGCAGTTGAATCTCCCCGCCTGACGTATGGCGGCGGGAAGCGGCGATCGAGCGGCGACTTTACTGATTTCTCGCTCAGCTGGGAGGTCCGCTACGAGTCGGATCGTCCTTTGGCTGGACATCCTCATTTCGCTTAACCCTACGGAGCAAGAATCTACGATGGCACTTTATGTATGGCGCGGAGATGCCCGGGGTCGCGCCCAGGTTGCGGCGGTCACCGCCGAGTTTGTCGAAGCGGGGGACGTGTTCACGCTGACGATCAACCGCAAAACTGTCAGCTTTACGGCGCTCGGCGATTCGGCGCCGGCGCTCTACGCAGGGCTGGCCGATGCGATCGACAAGAGCGAAATTCCAGAGCTAGCCGACATCACGGCGGAGGTAATCGCGGGAACTGACGCGGCGCCTGCCTATTTGAAGCTGACCGGCGGCGAAGATGGGCGCCCCTTCACGATCACGACCAACGCCGATAACGGTAGCATCGGCGACGTAGCGGTCTCGACCACGGTTCAGGCCAGCGGCGGCGCGAACGAGAAACAGCAGGTCGCGCTGCCGATCGGCGTGACCGGCGGAACCTTTACGCTGACGTTCAGCGGGCAGACCACTTCGGCGGTCGCCTACAACGCTAGTGCGGCGACGCTGCAGACCGCGCTCGAAGCGTTGTCAAATATCGATAGCGGCGACGTGGAGGTGAGCGGCGACGCGGCGGGGCCATGGACCATTGAATTTAAGCAGGCGTACGCGTTGACCGACGTGCCGGCGATCACGATGGATTCGTCGAGCCTGACTGCTGGCAGCGTCAGCGTTTCGGAAGCGGTCAAAGGCTCCGGCGGCGCCAACGAAATCCAGCGGCTGTCGTTCTATCACGACAAAAACGGAACAGCGCCTCCGGGGTTCGTCAATGAGTTTCAGGTTTATTTCGAGGGGCCGACTACCGCCGCGTTTGCGTTCACCGGACGCGACTTTAGCGAGATCAATACCGCCTACAAGCTGGGCAACTTGTTGGCGCTGCACGCCGACATCACCGGCTCGAACATTTCGATCACGACCGTTACGTCAACGCCCAACCTGGTTGTCTATGACGTGGAGTTCATCGGCTCGTTAGGAAGTCAGAATTTCCCGCTGATGGTCTGCTACGACACGAACTACTACGGAACGGCGGGGACCGGTCCGGCGGATCACGTCCAGAACGGCGATGCGTCGGGCAACAATGAACAGCAAGTCGTGACGCTGCTGGGCTCTCCTTCGGGCGGCACGTTCACGCTGACCTTCAACGGCCAGACAACCAGCGGCATCGCCTACAACGCAAGCGCGGCGACGGTGCAGTCGGCGCTGGAAGCCTTGTCGAACATTGCGAGCGGTGACGTTGCGGTGACCGGCGACGACGGTGGCGCGTGGACGGTCGAGTTCGACCAGGCGTACGCGAATCAGGACGTACCGATTATGAGCGCCAGCGGTGCGAGTTTGACCGGCGGAACCGGCACGATCTCGGTCACGCAGGCGGCGGCCGGCACGGTCAATGAGCGGCAGCAAGTCAGCCTGTCGAGCGGAGTAACCGGCGGCACGTTCACGCTCACCTATGCGGGCCAGACGACCAGCGCTCTTTCGTACGTAGCCGGCGCCGCGGCGATTGAGTCGGCGCTGGAAGCGTTATCGAATATCGACGCGGTATCCGTCACCGGTCCGTCAGGCGGACCATGGGCAGTCGAGTTTCAAGGCTCGCTGGCCGCGACCAACGTCGTGTTGATGACCGGCGACGGCGACAACCTGACCGGCGACGACTCGCAGACGCTGTCGATCACGACGCTGGTCGCTCCGACCGGGCCGAGCCATTGGAGCGAACCGCAGAACTGGGATCAGCAGCAAGTTCCTGGGGATGGAGACGAAGTGCGGCTCGAAGATTCGGAGACGCCGATTCTGTATGGACTCAATCAAGCCGACGTTGTGCTCGCTAGTTTAGAAGTACGTGCGAGCTACCGCGGCGCGATCGGTTTGCCCACGCAAAATGCCGCGGGTTATTACGAGTATCTGCCGACGCATCTGGCGATTGGCGCAACCCTTGTGCGGATCGGAGAAGGGGAGGGGAGCAGCGTCGGACGTTGTCGGTTCGATGTTGGCGCTGCGAAGTCAGAAATCACGATCTTCAAGACCGATGTCCCAAGCAGCGACAACGGTTACGCCGTCGAGTGGATCGGAACGCACGCCGAAAACGTGATGACGATCTACAAGGGAGCGGTCGGCGTTGCGACGCAGGCGGGTCAAACGGCGGCGCTCGATCAGCTGAACATCTGTTTTGTCAGTAGTCGTCAGACCGACGCGCTTGTCTATCTCGGTGACGGAGTCACCGTGGGCGATATCGTGAAAACCGGCGGCGAGCTGATCGTGTCAGGCCGCAGCGGTGTGGCGATCCATTCGATCCAAGCGACGGCCGGTCGAGTCGAGATGCACGGCGCCGACGGCGTCGAATCGCTGAGCGTCGAAGGGGGAGAGTTCTACTATTGGACCACCGGCGCGCTCGGTGGAAGCGCCGTGATCAGCGGCGATGGCCAGCTGATCTTTGATGGTGATCTGCGGGCGAAAACGGTCACGGGCGCTCTGCAGGTTTACGGCGATTCGGCCAGCGTGATCGACACGGCCGAAGTCGTCAACGCGGCGGGACTTTTGTCGATTCATTTTCAAGGAACGTCGCGATTTGCGGATCTCGGCAATGACATCATTATTTCACGCGGCTTGCCCGCAGAAAGTGAGCAAGAGGTGAGCATTTCGGTTTATGCAGCGGCGATGAAAATGATCTCGATCGCTGTGGATGACGAACTGGCGACCATCGACGCGATGTTGACGACGGCGGAGTATGCGCATCCCAGCGGCAAAACGGTCGCCGACATTATTCAGATTGACGTGATCTCGCCGAGCGCCGACGTCGCGGTTCATGACGCTGACAATGACACCGACGGACAAACCATCGCCGCGGACGGCGTCGAGTACTTTCCGATTGTGGGCGCGGCGGCGACGGCGCTGCGGATGGTTACCGATTCGAGCGCCAGCGCTCTTTTGAAAATCTACTATTCGTAAGGGGGCGAGATGCCTGAATTTTACCGCATTCCGTCCGCCGCTTGGCAAGGACCGAAGACCAGCGGCGTCGAAGGCGCGATCGACGGCGACTACGTGCTAGTCAGCAATGTCAACGTGGGGGCCATACTCGGCAACAATCTCAATGAGGTCGTCTGCACGCCGACATTTCCGCGTGCAGAGTACACAGCCTATGTCCGGTTCCGCGCCGCCACCGGCAGCGGAATCAACATGCGGATCAATGATTATGGCGGTGGCGGCGTCATTTACAAAAACACGTCAGAAACCGTCGCCTTTGCGGGCGCCGATCGATGGTTTGTCGTTAGCGGAGAGGCTTTTGGCTACTACCTCGCGGGTGTGCTGACCGTGGGGATCGGCGGCAACCTGCAACTGTTTCGTCAAGCAGGCGTGGACGGTCACGTCGACGACGTGATCTTTGCGGAAGCCGGCGCCGGCTATGCGACTGAGGAAGAGGCGCTCGCGAATCTGGGCGGCAGCGCAGAGACGCGGCGCATTCATCGTTTAGGACTCGGCGGAAATCTGGGGGTACGACGATAAATGAATATGCCTGAAGCAGTTTTTGAGTATCCCGGAATTGGGGACTTTTCGGAAGTTCGCTACACGCTGTCGCATGGGATTTCGCCGGGGCGAATTACGATTCGCGCGGCGCCGGCTGCGATTCGGCCGATGGCCGAGGGAGCGGCCCTCTTTCGCTATGCCGGCGCCGTGATCCAGATGCCTGACTGTCGATTGGATCAGTTGACCGTTGAAACCAGCGGTGATGGCAGATCGGTGATGCGGGTCGAGATCCTCGATCAACGCTGGCGCTGGCGGTTTGGCCAACTCTCTGGCGAATACAACGTTCGGATCGATGATGGAGATGCGATTGCTAGCGGGACCGAAAAGGCGCCGCAAGATCTAGCGCGGCTCTGTCTGCAAGCGATGGGACAACAGCGGTTCGACGTTTCCAAAATGCCAAATCTCCTTCGCCCTTACGTTTATTGGGACTACAAGATCCCGGCGCTGGCGCTGGCCGACCTGGCCGACGCGTGTGGTTGTCGCGTGGTGCTAAAGATCGGCGGAGCGGTCGCGATCGAGCCGGCCGGGCAAGGAGAAACATTGCCGATCACGCTGGCCGCAACCGCCGGCGAAGCGATCTACGATAGGCCCGAGACGCCGGCGGCGCTAAAGTTTGTCGCCGCGCCCAACGTCTATCAGATGGACTTTGACCTGGCGCCGGTTGCGGTTGAACCCAACGGCGACATCGTGCCGCTGGATGACGTAAGCTATGCGCCGTCGCTTGGCTGGAGGTCGGAACCGCTGGCGGAGTTGGGAAACGTCGAAGCCGCGCACCGCGAGTTGGCGCAAAGTTGCGTCTGGAAGTACTACCAGATTCAGCCGAAGTTCACGCTGCCAGGCGATCCTCCTACACGGGAGAACATGATCGAGAAGATCGCCGAAGTACTGCCGCTGCTGCCGCATCAGGTCGAAGCGGACAAGACGCCAGACAAGACGCTGCGGAGACGTCCGCCGTGGGTTTATGGTCTGTTTGAAAAAGGAGCGGCGACTTTTCCGCAGATTCGCGAGCATGAACAGCCCGATCCTGAATTGAACGAAACGCCGCAAGATCTTTATGCCCGCGGTTTTACCGTGGACCATCATCGCGGCCTGGTGATCTTCGCCGAGCCGGTCTATCTCTATCGACAAGTCGACGACAACTACGAGGTCCATCCAGCGCGGTTAAAGCTGCGGATCGCGTGTCAGCGTCGCGACAAACAGACGCGCGGCGTCGTGCGGTTCGAAGTATCGCCCCAGAAACCGGCGCGACAAACGGCGGCGCAAACGATTTTGCGGGACGACATCGCTCGCGAAGTCTACTTCAACCACCAGTCCAAGAAAGTGGTCAGCAACGAGCCGGACGTCAAACGACAAGCCGAGTACTATCTGCAAGCGGCGGCCAAAGAGCTGCAAGCGGCGCAGCCAGGCACGTTGACATACGACGGGTTTTGGCCGATCCAGCCGGACGGCGCGATCCGCCAGGTGAGCTGGATCATTCACAGCAGCGGCAAGGGAAGTACGATCGTCAGCCGCAACCGCGAAGACGATCTGGTCGACATGAGCTATCGCGAACGTCGTCTGCTGGAACGCGTGGTCGAAATGTCGCGCACCGAACGCCGCCGCGAACAACGAGGAGAACGCCGATGATTTCCGCCCGCAGCTGGTTGTCGTTTGTAAACCGCGGATCGCAGGAGATCCCGCCGTTCGCCGTGATGTCGCCGGCGACGATCGCGGCGCGTTCCAGCACCAAACTTGGCGCGATCGAAACGGCCGATCAAGACGCGCTGCTCCGTTTGGCCCTGGTCGATGCGCCGCACGCCGCTTTTCAAGACGCAGGTCTGCTGTTTGTGAATGGGCCGCAAGCGGTTCCGCCGGGTACGCGCGGCAGCTGCTCGCAAGGCGCCATCGTGCAAGCGCTCATTCGACAAGACGCGAGTGATGGTGTCGATCACCGAGCGTTGGTGCGTCCTGATTCCCTGTTGGGCGCCGCCGCCGATTGTCTGGGTTTGATTGCCGGCGGCACGGCGTTTCGGTTTCTCGGTTTTGATGGATGTCCGACGACCGACTACCGCGATCGCCGGCAACCGCAGCAGCGGTTTCGAGTCGGCTGGGTGACTCCTTCGTTTTCGGCGCCGACGCGGTTCTTTAAAACGGAAGAACGCCGTCGCCAATACGTCTATCCGTATGCCGGCGTCGGGTTGATTCTCGAAAGCAACCGAGCATCCTTGGCCGGCGGTGCGACGCGTCCGCAGCTGTCTAGCGTCGTCGACTTCGCCTATCGCGCGTACGACCCGGACGTCGCGCCAGATGCAGCGCCGGACTTCCGGCATGTGAACTGGGGAGCGCCTGCTTTGCCCCCGGCGCGCGACGGCGATACGCAAGCCGTGATCGCCGCCGATGAGAAAGGAGCGATGCAGATCTTGTGCAATAACGACGGCGTTTATCAACTGGGATTCACGGCGTCAATTAAAGCGGTGCAAGCCGGGGTCGATCTGCGGGGGATGACGCTCGGCTTTCTGGTCGAACGCAATCAGTTTGATTTTCACGCCGCACGATCCGTCGACTTGGCCGCTGACGAAAGCGGCGTCTTCCTGCCGGCCTGGCAAGAAGGTGTTTATACCCGACCCGAAAACTGGGCCCAGTTTGAAGAGATCGATTCGTACTTTGTCAACGTTTCGGGCACGACGATCGTCGCCGCTCAGAAAGGAGACCGCTTTCACGTGGTCAACGCCGCGACGGGAGTCTTAGAAATCCGCTACCTCAACTGCTGGGCGAATTCCCTGATGTAGGTCAGGCCTGGGTCTGACGATGTACTCAATCCTGCGTCAGTTGCGATTCACGCTGATTGAGAAGAGACTCTAGACGTCGCACTTCGCGCTGCGACGCGATCAATTGGGTTTCCAGATCCAGGCAATGACGCTGCATGTCTCGGTGGATCATCGTATTGTCGCCGGGGGCCAACAGGTTGCCAACTTCAGCGCGATTCAAGTCGTTCAGCTCGCGATAACAGTTCGTATAACCATAGTGATAGCTGCCTGCAGTTAGGGTGACGACGGCGATCAGACTACCAACGCCCATGATTGCGAAGCGTATAAATGACATGATGATTCACTACTATTCATCAAAGGCGAAGCAAGCTGCGAACGGTATCGGGATGTAACTACCGTATCGTTAATCGTGGGGGAATGGAAACCCCCTGCATTTATATTTTAGAACGGGGAGGTTGGGCTTGCGCCTTTTGCGTCGGCACGCAAGGAGACAACGATTCCTCTGACTAGATAGATCCAAGCCGATGAACGCTTTGTCGAAAGCAGCCGGTCTGTCCAACAAGCGGGCGACCCGACGAATTGTGCACGCGTTGTCGCTATTCGTCGCGCTTGGTTTGGCCATCGGCGGCGGCGTGTGGGGGGGGAGAATCTCGGCGTTATGAAGTCGCCGATTTGCCCGTGATTTCAAGGGGTGATGCGCCGCCGTCAATCGATGACATGGAGCAGCGGACGGAAGAGAATTGACCGACGAATGCGACAGGACGGTAAAGGGTGTTGAGGGCTTGAAAAAGAGCAATTTACGGGAGCAGTGAGGACTGGTATTTGGCTTTTTCTGCATGGCGATCCACATTCCCTTAGCTTGCGCCGCGGGCAAGTTTCGCCGCGGTTTTTGGCGAGTCGTGTTAATTCGCTTTTCGAGATTCGCCCGTCCCCGGATTTCGCTTCCAAACCCCGTAAAAACAAGGGTCAGAATAGTGCTTGCAGTGTGTATGGATGTCCACTATTCTATAGGTCGTAATCGAAATGATCGTACCAAGACAGTGCTGGGTTGCTGCCGGCCGCGACAGCCGTTGACGTCGCCTCTATCGCTCGAATTCTTGAGCCGCCGAAACTGTCTGAAACTCTATCGACCCAACTTCTTTGCGCCCCAGGTAGGTACCTATGTTGCCGAGACGAACCAGCCCGACATCGCCTGTCGACGAATCCCGCGTTTCACTCGTTCGTCAGCGCTGTCTACTGCGACGCTGCACCGCTTGTAGGCGTCAACTTTTCTGCACGATTCCGATTGACTGCTGGGATGGAGAGCTGCTGGCCGCCGCAGCCGATGCGGAATCGAACGAGCAATGCGCTGCGGAGACGACCCAATTTGAACTGAGCGAACTTTAGGGAGAACCGGAGAAATGAAGATCATGAACAAGTACCTGGTTGTAACATACACGCGGTTCGCAGCTGAAATGCCGGTCGCTATCTATCGTGCCGAGTCGCTGGAAGAGGCGCGCGGCTTTGTCGTTGAATTTGAAAAACGGGCGCTGCCGCTGGCGACCGAGATCGTCTTGGATCGAACCGGCGGAGAGCCCAGCGTTCAACATTCGGCGGCATGAGATGTATGGCGCCGCCGGTACGGTCCGCCGCGCGGACGAACAAAACGGATGGGAGCCGCCAGACGGCTCCCATCCTGCTTTGACTCGGACTCGCCGCTGGTCTATCTTCCAATAGTTCGATTTGTCACTTCCATCCCCCTCCGAAGCTCCCTCCATGCACCGCACTTTGGCGTTTGTTACTCTGGTCTGCCTGACTTCGCTGGTTCAGGCCGAAAATCCAGCACCGCCGCCGACGCAACTTTGTCAGCCGATCGATCTTGTGACTTGCGAGAAGTTCGACCAGCCGGCCGCGTTTGGCGAAAAGGGAAAGCCTGGCGCCAACGGTTGGCGCGGTGGGATTGGCCAATGGAGCATTGTGGAGGGCGCCGCGTACGAGATCCAAGAAGGCCCGAGCGAAAAGCGCCCCCATGGTCATGAAGCGGTTTGCGAGTATGTGACCGATCTTGGCGACCTGGTGCTTAGGGGTGAGTTTCGTTTGGGCGATTCGCCGCAGGTCGGCTTCGTCTGTCGTGACACCAACCAACCGAACCATCATCTGGGCCGCGTGGTCATCACTCCCCAGGCGATTTGGATTCAAAAGATGAGCGGCATCGCCAAAGAGACTCGCAAAGAAGAACTGACGCGAATCAAGGTCGACATCGATCCAACCGCCTGGCACACGATTGCGATCGAAGTTTGCGGCGATCGCTGGATTGCCCGAATCGATCAGCACATGATCGCAGCGCAGCACCAGCGGTTCCAGGATCGCAAAGGGCGCGTCGGCATGGTCGCTCGCGGCGAAGGCGCCCAGTTCCGCAATCTCGCGGTGTGGAAAGCGACGGCCAAGAAAAAACCTTCGGCGGAATAGCGGATTATTAGACAGCATCTAGGAGTGACAACATGTTCCTGAATTTCTCGCGCGGATTGATTTTCTCACTCGTGTTCCTCTCAATCGCGCCGGCATGGACCGCCGAGGAAAAGCCGCTTACGATCGGCTTGATCGGGGACTCGACGGTCGCCAGCACCTATGGCTGGGGGCCATCGTTCGCCGAAATGGTGACCGAGCGGACGAAGGTGCTGAATTACGCCAGGAACGGCGCGACATTGCAGTCCCTCTCGAAAAAATTGGACGAGCTGTTGCGGCAGCAGCCCGACTATGTGCTGATTCAATTTGGTCACAACGACCAAAAGAGATACGACACGACGGTGTACGGCGCCGAACTCACCTCGTATGTCGAGCGCGTCAAGAAGGCAGGCGGAAAGCCGATTGTTTTAAGCTCGGTCACGCGGCGCGGATTTGACGAAAACGACCTGATCCTCCCGCGCAGCGGGAAAGACGTGTTGAAGGCGACGTTGCCTTTCTACGCCCAAGCGGCGAAAGCAGTCGCCCAACAACAGAACGTGCCGTTTCTGGATCTCTATACGATAAGCGTGGCGCATCACAACAAAATTGGGCCGACCGAAAGCGCAGCGTACAACCCAACAGAAACGGACATAACTCACTTCACCAAACAGGGCGCTGACGCAATCGCGGGACTGGTCGTCGCAGAGCTAAAGGTTGTCGCGCCGGAGTTGACCGGCAATTTGAAATAATGCTTGCGAGGTCCGGGAATTGCCGATCTGGAAGTTCGCACGTGATGTTTCTGGATGTTGTGCGGCCACTCCGCTCCAGGCAATTCGCTTGGTCTTTCTAGAGGTTTACGGCTAAGATGAACGGCTCACCATCCGCGTGAAGAATTGGGCGCCGCCCCCACTTGCGCCCAACTCGCCGCTCCTTTTCATCCGCTGGCCCCATCTCGCGACTTCCAAGATGCAAATCCGTTTTTGTTTGTGCTGGACCATCGGTTGGCTGGCGATTGCCGGCGCAATGGCCAGCGGTCAGTCGCCGGCGAGTTTTACGCCAGACGAATCAGGTTATCAGCGCGAAGCGGTCCTCTTTTTGAAACAGAATTGTCTGCGCTGCCATGGGCCGGAAGAAGCGGAAGCCGAGTTTCGCGTTGACACGCAGCTAAGCGCGGCGTTTGACGATCTGACTACCAGCGGCCGCTGGCGCGAAGTGGTCAACGTGCTGAACAGCCACGAAATGCCGCCTGAGGAGGAACCGCAGCCATCGCCTGAGTCGGTCGCAAAGTTTGTCGATTATGTGACCGGCGAAATGATCCGCGCCGAGCAAGTCAAACGCGACAGCGTGATCATTTTACGCCGGATGAATCGGGACGAATATCGCAACACGATCCGCGATCTGGTGGGGATCGACTACGACACTTCCCACTTCCCGCAAGATCCGCCGACCGGCGGCTTTGATAACAACGGCGGAGCGCTGACGATCTCGCCGTTGCACATGGAGCAGTATTATCACGCGGCGCGGGAGATCCTAGACGAAGCGCTCGTCGCAGGCGAACAGCCTCCACTGATCCGTTGGCGGTTTCAACCCGAGTCAGGGCACTCCGATAGCAACCGCGTCGAGTACGACAAACAACGACTCATCATCAACAGCGGTAAAAATCGCGATGAGGCGGACGCCGTGGTGATGCACCACAACTCGTGGGATCGCAACATCAACGTCCGAGACTTTGCGGTGAAAAACGGCGGCAAGTATCTCGTCCGCATTCGCGTCGGCGGGCGAGTTCCGACCCGCGACGAAGTCGTCGAGTCGGCGAAAGGCTTTTTGCAACGTCGGCTGGACGAAGCGATCCAGAAGAACCCGAGTCAAGAGAAATGGAAGCGCCAAGAGTACGAACGCGGGCTCGAGCATTTTCAAACCTTCCGCGACTATGACTATGGCCGGCCGCGCCTGAAAGTGACGCAGCATCTGGCCGGTCAACCGAAAGTGATCGCCGAGTTTGATGTAAACGCCGATCTGCCCCAGATGCAGACGATCGAGATCGAAACCGAGCTTTCGACCGACAAGGCGGGGCTGACCATCAACTATGCCTACGACATTCCAAAGGAAGTCGAAAACTTTTGGATGCAGGGACACGACGAGTTTGCGCGGCCAGAAGCGGCTGTCGATTGGATGGAGTTGGAAGGACCGATCTATCCAGAGTGGCCGCCGCAGTCGCAGACCCGTTTGCTGCCCGAATCTCCCCTGCGCGAGAGCAACCCGCGGGAGTATGCTCGCACAGTAATCGCCCGCTTTTTGCAGCGCGCCTATCGACGTCCTGCCGATCGGGCGGAAATCGAGCAGAAGCTGACGCTTTTCGATCAGGCCTACAAGCAATCGGACTCCCTAGAGACCGCGATCCGTGCCCCATTGATCGCGATCTTGATCTCGCCCCACTTCCTCTACCTGGCCGAGCCCACCGCCGGCAGCGATCAGGCGGCGACGCCGCTGGATGATTTTCAACTGGCGACGCGCCTGTCGTACTTCTTGTGGAGCAGCATGCCGGACGACGCGCTTTTTCGGGCGGCGAAGAGCGGCAAGCTGCAAGATCCGCAAGAGCTGGACCGCCAGGTCGATCGAATGTTGGCCGATCCAAAAGCGGAAGCATTGGTCGAAAATTTCGCCGGACAATGGTTGAGCTTACGCGAGGTCGGAGCGAACCCGCCGGTCGCCGAACTCTTTCGCCGTTACGACCGACATTTGGAAACGTCCATCATCGCCGAAGGAAAAGCCTTCTTTCGCGAAGTGCTGCAGAATGACCTGAGCGTGATGAACTTTATTGACTCTGATTTTGTCGTAATCAATGAACGGCTGGCCCGCTTTTACGGCATCGACGGAGTTCGCGGCGATCACTTCCGCCGCGTCACGGTACCTGCCGGCGTTTATCGCGGCGGCGTGCTGACTCAGGCGTCGATGTTGTCGATCACCTCCAACGGTACGCGGACCTCGCCGGTCAAACGGGGAGTCTGGATCTTGAAGAACATCTTGGGGACCGATCCCGGGTTGCCGGTCGCCAACGTCGGCGAGATTGCTCCCAAGGTTCCAGGCATCGACAAGGCGACCGTTCGTCAGCGATTAGAAATTCATCGCGAGTTGGCGCAGTGCGCTCGCTGTCACAACAAGATCGACCCGCTCGGATTCGCCTTAGAAAACTTTGACGGATCAGGCGATTGGCGCGAGCGGGAAGGGCACGGCTATCAGGGACGGATCGGTGCGAATGACCCGCTGATTGACGCTTCGGCGACGCTGCCCGACGGAACCGAAATCGACGGGATCGAATCGCTTCAGCAGGCGCTGCTCGAAAAGGAAGAGCTGTTTCTGCGATGTTTGTCCGAGAAAATGTTCACCTACGCTTTGGGGCGAGAGCTGAGTATCGTCGATCGCCCGCAAATCGAGGACGCGGTCGCCGCGATGCAAGCGAGCGACAAGTCGCTCCGCGCGCTGCTCCATTTTGTCGTGCGTTCCGAACCGTTTCAGTCCAAGTAGTCGACGCCGCTCGTCACAACCGCAATTCAGCAACACGCAAAGGAACCAAGATGCCGAAATCGATCTCACGCCGGACGGCGCTGCGCGGACTTGGAGTTTGCTTGAGTCTGCCGCTTCTCGACGCGATGAATCCCCGCTCGCTGGCCGCTCCGTCGCAGTTTTCACCCCTCGCAAAGACAAACGCGCGGCAACCGCGGATGATCTGTTGCTATGTTCCTAACGGCGTCAACATTTTAGAGTGGTCGCCAGAATCGGCCGGCGCCGACTACAAGCTGTCTCCCACGCTCGCCACGCTGGCCGATCATCGTGACGATTTCACGGTCTTCTCCAACATGGGGCATCCCCATTCTCAGGGAGGTCACAGCGGCGCCGATACCTGGCTCACCGGCGCTGACCTGACCGCAACCCCAGGCAGCGACTACACCAACTGGGTCTCGGCGGATCAGATCGTCGCCGAGCGTCACAGCAAAGAGACCCGTTTTGGTTCGCTGCAGCTATCCGATAGCAGCGGAACCGGATCGGCGGGGCACTCACACACGTTGTCATTCGATCGCCGCGGCACGCCGATTCCGGCCGAGAATTCGCCGAAACGCTTGTTCGAGCGCCTCTTTGTGCCAGACAACGCCGGCGATCGGGCCGCGACGTTGCGGCGCTATGCCGAGCAAAAGTCGATTCTCGACAGCGTACTGGCCGAAGCGCGTTCGCTGCACAAGAAACTGGGGAAGAAGGACCAGCAGAAACTCGATCAATATCTCGGCAGCGTGCGCGAGACCGAGCAGCGAGTCGAGCGTTTGGAAGCCTGGATTGACGTGCCAAAACCGGAACTCGACGCCAAGTTCTTACAATTAAACAGCAAGTCGCATGACGCGCATGACCGCCCGATGTGGATCGACGTGATGCTGGAGTTGTCTTACTTGTCGTTTGTCACCGATACGACGCGGGTCATCACCTTCGAATGGTCGCGCGAAGCAGGCGGCTACGGCGGCGGAGGCGAAAACCATCACGAACTGTCGCATCATGGGGGTGACGCCGGCATGTTGAAAAAGCTAGGCGTGATCGATCGGTTTCACTTGTCGCGCCTGGCCCGCTTCCTCGATTTTTTGAAGCAAACCGACGACGGCGACGGCAATATGCTTGACCATACGATGGTGCTGTACGGCAGCGGAATGAACAGCGGCAAAGGAGGCGAGCACTCGCCCAAGAACTTGCCGCTGCTACTAGCCGGCGGAAATTCGCTTGGTCTGAAGCATGGAAAGCATCTCGCCTATGACGAAAACAGTCATCCGCCGCTCAGCAATCTGTTGCTGACCATGATCCAAAAGATGGGCGTCGAAACCGATCAGTTCAGCGACGCGACGGGGACGTTGATCTCCTAAGCGAAGTTTCTTCGTAGCCCGATGCGCGAGCGAAATGCGGCCACCACGAGAATGCCTAATGAAGCCCGAGCGACTAAGTCGTTACTTCGTTCATTAGACATTAGGATTTAGATATTAGGCATTTTATCCAACCGCATTTCCCTTGCTGGCGCTTCGGGCGACGAAAAGAGGTAGACGTCCGCTGCTCGCAAAATCTAGCGACCCAGCGCTGTTCGCTGGGTCGCTTTCGCGCGAGTTGATTAATGGGCCGGCGACTCCGCTTCCGGTGATTCATCTTCATCGGAATCATCGTCGTCGGTGCTATGGCCGTGCCCGTCGTGGCGCTCGAGGATCTCACTTAACGGGTCGTCATGTTCATCACGGATCAGCTTCTTACCGTCCGAGATTTTCGCGAACAGGTAGTACAGACCCGGTATGACCACGACGCCGATCAGCGTGCCCATGAGCATGCCGCCGACCGCTGTGGTGCCGATGGTTCGGTTTCCGATCGCTCCGGGACCGGTCGCACGCACCAACGGAATCAGACCGGCGATGAACGCGAACGAGGTCATCACGATCGGGCGGAAGCGGAGATTACCCCCCTCGATCGCCGCATCTCGCAGGCTCAACCCTTCGTGGCGCCTTTGGACGGCGAATTCGATGATCAAAATCGCATTCTTACCCAACAGACCGACCAACATGACCAGACCAATCTGACAGTAGACGTCATTGGCAAGTCCCATCGCTTTGAGCATCAAAAACGAGCCGAACAAGCCGACCGGCAACGAAGCGAGCACCGCCAACGGCAGGAGGAAACTTTCGTACTGACCGACCAGAACCAAGTAGACGAAGATCACGACGACGATGAAAATGTAGATCGCCGTGTTCCCCTTGCTGGCTTCGTCATACGAGAGACCTTGCCAACCGATGCCATAACCATGGGGCAACGTCTGTTCGGCGACTTCCTGAATCGCCGCGATCGCTTGACCACTGCTATACCCATTCGCGGGAGCACCCTGGATGATCGCGGTCGTGTAAAGATTGTAGCGGTTGATTTCGTTCATGCCCTGCAGCTTTTCGAGCTTCATGAACGAAGAGTAGGGGACCATTTCTCCTTCGTCGTTCTTGACGAACATGTTCTCCAAGTCTTCGGGGTACCGCCGGAACTCGGGAGCCGCTTGGACGTAGACCTTATAGAACTGGCCGAAACGAATGAAGCCTTGTTCCCAGGTGCTGCCCACAACGATCGAGAGGTTGTCCATCGCGTCGGCGATCGTCACCCCTTTCTGCATGGCCACGTCATTGTCGATGATGATTTCGTACTGCGGATAGTTGCTGGCGAAGAACGTGAAGATACCCTTCAGTTCCTTTCGTTTGTCCAACTCGGCCAAAAAGTTCTCGGTCACTTCGCCGAACGCTTCGTAGTTGCCGCTGTTGGTCTTGTCGAGCAAGCAGAGCGAGAAACCGCCGGCGGCGCCAAACCCAGGAACGGCGGGCGGTTCAAAGAACTCCAGCTTCACGTCGGCGATTTCCTGCCCTTTTTCCTCGAGTCTTTCAATGATCTCTTTCGAGGTCAGCTCACGATCGGCCCACGGCTTCAAGTTGATCAGACAGGTACCCGCGTTGGAGCCGCGACCTTCGGTCAAGATTTCGTAGCCAGCCAACGAAGTGACCGAGGTGACTTCTTCAAACCCTTGACAGATCTTCTGCAGTTCGTGCGCCTTCGAGTTGGTGTATTCGAGCGTCGAGCCGGGAGGAGTCTGAATGATCCCGTAGATAACTCCTTGATCTTCCAGCGGAATAAAGCCGGAAGGAAGAACCTGGTTCACCACCAAGATGCCGTAGCTAAAAGCGCCAATAACAATCATGGTCACCAAACGTCGAGTGACGATCAGGCTCACGATGCCGACGTAGCCCCCGGTCACCATTTCGACGCCGCGGTCGAAGTAATGCAAAAAGATGCCGAGCGGCCCGCGTTTCTTCGCTTCGCCGGGCTCACTTCCCGAGAACATCGAGCGAAATGTGAAGATGGCCAGCACGGCGATGACGCCGGCGATAATCATCATCCGTTGTTGCGTCAGCGGCAACTGTTCCGAGACCAGTTCGTGAACGAACTCAACATGCAGCAGTTCGTAGACGCCGTATCCAACGGCCAAGCCGAGAAGCGCCGACAGCACCAGCCGCACGATGTTGGCGGAGGGGCCGGCGACCCGCTTGATGAGCCGATTCACAAAACCAATCAAGCCGGTTTGCTTGTCGCCGGCTTTGGCGTGGGGCTTCAAAATCATGGCACACAGCACCGGCGTCAGCGTCAGAGCCACGATGCCGGAGAGCACGATCGACATCGCCATGGTAAGCGCGAACTGGCGATAAAACACGCCGACCGCCCCAGGCATAAAGCAGACCGGAATAAACACCGAGGTCATCACCAACGTAATCGCGATAATGGCGCCGCTGATCTCGCCGACCACTTCTTTGGTCGCCAGATACGGAGAGAGGTGTTTCTCGTGCATCTTGGCGTGCACGGCTTCGACCACCACGATCGCGTCGTCGACGACCACGCCGATCGCCAGCACCAACGCAAAGAGCGTAATCAGGTTGATCGACATCCCGAACATGCTCATGAAGAAGAACGTTCCGATCAACGACACCGGAACGGCCAGCGTGGGAATGAGCGTGCTACGGAAGTCGCCGAGGAACAGGTAGACCACCAATGAAACGAGGATGAACGCTTCAAACAGCGTGTGCAGCACCTTCTCGATCGACGCGTCCAAAAAGCTGGAAACGTCGTAGCTGACCGCATAGTCCATGCCCGGCGGGAACGACTCCGCTTTGAACTCTTTCAGCAAGTCCTTGACCTGCTCAATCACGTCCGCGGCGTTCGATCCAGGAGTTTGCTTGAGCACGATCGAAGCGGAAGGGAGACCGTCGATATCGGAATAGAGGTCATAGAACGAAGAGCCGAGCGAGACCTTGGCGACATCCTTGAGCCGCAGGATCTCTCCTTTTTCGTTTTCTCTTAAGATGATATCGGCGTACTGTTCCGGCTTGTCATAGCGTCCGACCCAGGTCATCACGTATTCGATAGTTTGCGATGTCGTTCCGGTCGCTTGGCCCAATCGACCCGGCGAACCGATGATGCTTTGTTCTTTGATCATCTCCATGATGTCGGCGGAGGAGACGTTATAGGCGCGCATGCGGTCCAGATCTAACTCGACGCGCATCGCATAGGCGCGGTTGCCGAGGATCTTGGCGCGACCGACGCCGCGGACGCGCTGAATCTCGGGCAAGAGATTGGCGCTGACGTAGTTGTAAAGAAAGTTCTGATCGTGGTTGGGGTCTTTGCTGTAAACGTTCACGTACATCAGCATCGACGTCATGTTCTGCATGACGATGATGCCCTCGCGCTCGACGATCGGAGGAAGCTGATTCTTGATCATCTGGATGCGGTTGTTGACGTTCAAAACCGCGACGTTGGGGTCGGTGCCCGGCTCGAACGTGATCATGATCGACGCTTCGCCGGCGCTGGTCGCGGCGGAAGTCATGTACCGCATGTTCGGCACGCCGTTGATCGCTCGTTCCATAATCACGAGCGTCGAGTTGACCAGAATCTTGGCGCTGGCCCCGGGAAAAGAGACCGAGACCACCACGCTGGGCGGCGCGACCGACGGAAACTGCGAGATCGGCAGAGA
Organism: Blastopirellula marina DSM 3645; assembly: GCF_000153105.1. Lineage (GTDB taxonomy): Bacteria > Planctomycetota > Planctomycetia > Pirellulales > Pirellulaceae > Blastopirellula > Blastopirellula marina. The sequence continues at coordinate 3,943,023 of NZ_CH672376.1, read as the reverse complement.
GGTAATCGCCAATCCGCCCATAAACAAAATGAGCAGAGAGATGACGATCGCCAGCGCCGGTCGATGGAGAAATTTGGAAAACATGACCTGGGGCTGCCTATTCTGCGTGGTACTTCAAGTGGCCAAGAACTTCTTCAGGAGCGGTGTACTTGAATTCGATCTTGTCGCCATCGCGAACCTGTCGAATCCCTTCGAGGATGATCTTGTCACCCTCTTCGAGTCCCTCTCTGATCACAAAGATGTCATCCTGTTCGCTTTCGATCGTGAGGTCGCGCTGGTGAACAACGTTGTCTTTGTCGACGACGAAAGCGTACCGCTTGGCGAGAATCTCGTAAGTCGCTCGTTGTGGGATGACAATCACGTCCTTCAGCGTGCGGTGGATCAAGATGGTGCCGGTTTGGCCGTTACGCAGCAGGCCCTTCGGGTTATCGAAGTCCGCGCGAAACGCAATATTGCCGGTCGTGTTGTTGAAGTCCGCTTCGATCGCGCCAATCTTTCCCGGCTGGGGGAAGACCTTGCCGTTGGCCAGCTTCAGTTCGATCTGCAGCGGATCGGCGCTCGGGTTGTCGTCGAGATCCGACTTGTATTCGAGGTAACGCGACTCAGGCACGTTAAAGTAAACCCACATCACGCTATTGTCGGAGAACGTGGTGAGCACGTCTCCATCTTCAATCAAGCTTCCCAGCTGGCAGTGCTGGCGATCGACAATCCCGTCGAAAGGCGCGGTCACGTTGGTGAAGTCCAACTCGGCTCGCGCCAGTTCAACTTTGGCTTGGGCCTTCGCGAGTTCGGCTTGTTTGATCGCGAGTTCCTGCGGCGAGACGATCCCTTTTTGATTGAGCGTTTGCGCGTTTTTCAGCTCGATGCCGATTCGGTTGGCCTCGGCGACCTCGGCGTTGAGTTTGGCTTGAAAAAGGGTCGGCAAGATCTTGAACATCAGATCCCCCTTCTTCACCGCTTGACCTTCGTTGACGCGAATCTCTTCCAGATATCCACCTTCTAAGGCGCGAACTTCGATGTGTTGGCACGAGTGGATCTGGCAGACGTACTGTTGCGTACTGATCACATCTTTGCGGAGCGGGCTGGTGACCAGAATGACATGTTCATGGTGTCCCTCTTCGTGCGACTCGCCATGGGCCTGGCCATGCGACGCTTCTGGCGTTTCAGAATGCGCGGCTTCGTGCGACTCGGCCGTCTGCGACTCGCAGCCGGACAGAGAAAGAGAAACCAGCGCCAAGATGACGGCTGCAATCGCGGAGATTTTCATATTGCTCGTGCGTACCTCTAAGTTACCAGCCTGGAAAGGCCCGAAGAACAATTGTTGGGGATATCGCTATCTGTTCCGAAACGAGAAGAAAGTAATGTCCCAACGGGTCAAATTGACCCTGGTTTTCAAGGATTCATAAATTCTGACAGAGACCGTAGGGATGGCTCCTGGTCAGCAGGCCGCGATGGCGTGTCCGCCTCGGGGGGACAAACGAAATTCGCATATTAGGCATGCCGCTATAGCGGGGCGTTAAAGGCGGGACGCTATGCCGTTTGGCTGCGACGCGGATTGTTTCTGCTCGAGACGAAGCGTCAGGAACGCCCAATCTGGAATCGCGGATCACTCTAATGTTGTCCCTGCGTCGAGGATGATTTGTTACCTGCTATTAGGGATTATTATCGCACGATATGAATGACGGCAACTGCGACTGTCCGTAGTCGCTCAGCGCGATCGGCGGCCAATTTGACCTGCTTTGACGGTTCGATTTCACGCTCAAAATCTGGTCGCGGATGCGTCTCCTGGGCAAGCTCAAAATCAGGGGAAAAAGATTCTGAAAACAGCGTCGATAGCTCGCCCCAAATTCAATCCCGTCACGCTAAGTCGACCTCGAAAAAGGAGGTGGAAAAGCGCCGATCAAAATTGTCTCTAGACCGGATCAGCGAGACCTAAGACAATGGTTTGTGTTGCCAGGAAGGAAGCGCCAAACGCAAGCGGTCATGACGCTGAATGTGCGAGACGTATAGGCGTTTTTCGCTAAAATGGCGAGCTGACGGCGGTGCTCGAATCGGCTAGAGACGGCGTGTTGCCAAGCCTTCGACGAAGGCGGTGAGGATGAGCGACGTGGTCCGCATCGCGCTACTTGATGCGTGCGTGGAGAGCCACGTCAGCTCGCTGCTATTTCACCATCGGCGGCTTGGGGGAAAGGGCTGAAACGATCGCTTCATTTCACCTTCCTACGGGCCTTGATAGCCGCCCGAATTCGCGAGGCAAACGAGTGTGATTGGAGGCGCTAATTCGCACTGTTTACGCGCCCCCTACATGAACACTTATTAATGTAACTCGCACCCTGGGTTAGCAAATAATGTGCCGACTCATTCAACCCGAGGGGGGGCGCTTTGGTGATCGGCCAAGCGTTCGCTTTGAACGCGTCTCGCGCTCAATCAAAGTCGTATCGGCGGAGATCGGCTTCGTTATCGTGTGGGATAACCGTCACACCAGGACGCGATCGCTTATTTTTGGGGTAGGATTGAACGATATGGTCTGAATCGATCCTTCTTATGGTTGGCGGCGACGTGCGGAAACTGCGGAATCTAGTGCGATTGACGATGATCCTGATCGGCGCATCAGCGTGTCTTGCCGCTTCCTCTGCGCAGGCGGCAAAGGGAGTGTTGCATCTGAAAGTGGTCGATTCCGAGACGAAGGCTCCGCTCAGTGCGCGGATGCATCTGGTCAATCCCCGCGGCAATCGCCAGCGGATACCAGGCGTTCCCAATCTGGACGATCACTTTTCGTTCACCGGTGAATTGCATCTAGAGCTCGCGCCGGGGCGATATACGTTTGAAATGGAGACCGGTCCTGAGTATCGCACGCGCTCCGGCTATTTCGAGCTGAAGAGCGGTGACGAAGATAACACCACGCTAGAGATGACCCGCTTTGTCGATATGGCGGCCGACGGCTGGTGGTCGGGGGATCTATTTGTGCAGCGCGGCGAGATTGACATCGAGACGCTGATGCTGGCCGAAGATCTACATGTCGCGGTCAATCATGCGTGGGATAACAAGCAAAACGCCTATGAAGGAAAACCGGTCGGCGATCCGCTGGCGATCTTCGGCGGCGACCGCGCCTGGTGGCGGTTGGGTGGTCGTGACGAAAGAGCAGGGGGGCGAATGATCTTCGCCAATGTCGACGCGCCGCTAGCGGTGCAATCGGCAAAACCTGAATATCCGTCGACGCTCAGTTTCGTCAACGAGTTGAAGAGTAACGCTCGTGTGCATCGCGCGGCGGACGCGACCGCCTGGGACTTGCCGCTGTGGATCGCCCAGGACGCGGTCGACTCGGTGGTGATCGCTGGGCCAGAGTTAGAGAGCAAGGGGGGGGCGGCGAAACCGGCGCCCGGTTCTCGCCCGGCCGATCGTTTGTTGTATCGCGGGGCGCAGGGGAGAGCACGCTGGGCGCAGCAGATCTACTTTCATTTGCTCAACTGCGGGATACGGATTCCCCCTTCAGCGGCCAGCGGATCGGGCGCAACGAGCAATCCGCCGGGCTACAACCGAGTCTATGTTCACTTGGACGGCGAGTTTTCGTATGACGCTTGGTGGCGCGAGTTGGCGGCCGGTCGCGTGATGGTGACCAACGGCCCGATGATTCGCCCCTTTGTCGAGAATCGATTGCCGGGGGACGTATTTACGGCGTCCGCAGGGGAATCCCTGGAAATCGAAGTAGCGTTGAATCTGGGAACGCGCGACAAGATCGCCTATCTCGAAGTCCTGAAAAATGGCCAGGTCGAACATGAAGTGCGGCTGGACGACTTGGTCAAAAACCAAGGACGACTGCCGAAGATTCATTTTGACGAAAGCGGTTGGTTTTTGGTCCGCGCGGTGGCCGAAGTGCCCGAGACCTACCGGTTCGCGCTGACCGGGCCGTACTACGTTCAGATCGGGGATCAGCCGCGGATCAGCAAGACGTCGGCCCAGTTCTTCTACGATTGGGTATTTGAGCGAGCGGCGGCGATTCAGCTGGAAGCTGGGGACCAACGGAACGAGATTCTAGAAATGCACCGCGAATCGAGGGATTTCTGGCGTGATATCTTCGAGCGAGCCAATGCTCCGTAGCCGCGTTGCGGCGTCGTCGCTAGGAGGTGACATTCCAGGGCGATTCTCTTGTATAATCGGGGTTTTCACCCTGATTAGCTGATTGCCTGTATGCTCGCGCCGGCCGATTGGCGGAAGCTCTATCCTTTCGCCTCCCATACGCTCGACCTTGATGGTCAACGATATCACTACGTTGACGAAGGAGCGGGAAAACCGATTCTGTTTGTGCATGGGAACCCGACCTGGTCGTTCTATTGGCGGAACTTGATCCAGGCGTTTCGGGGGAGTCATCGCACGCTGGCGGTTGATCACATCGGTTGCGGGCTGAGCGACAAGCCGCAGAACTACGAGTACACGCTCGAGCAGCATATCGACAACCTGACGCGGTTTCTCGAGCGATTGGATTTGCGCGACGTGACGCTGGCCGTGCATGACTGGGGAGGCGCGATTGGACTGGGCGCCGCCGTTCGCCAGCCAGAGCGCTTTGAGCGACTGATCTTGTTCAATACCGGGGCCTTTCCGCCGCCGTACGTGCCGTGGCGAATCTTCGCGTGTCGCGCGCCGGTGATTGGTAACGCCGCGATGCGCGGATTGAATTTGTTCGCTCGCGCGGCGATTACGATGGCGACCGAAAAGCCAGAGCGAATGACGCCGGAGGTAACAGCGGGACTGCTTGCGCCATACGATAGCTGGGCGAACCGCGTCGCGATTTCGCGGTTTGTCGGGGATATTCCGCTTTCTCCGCGCCATCCGACCTACGCGACGCTTCAGCATCTCGAACAGCATCTGCCGGACCTGCAGCAGAAGCCGATTCAGATGATCTGGGGCGCGCAGGATTGGTGCTTTACGCTGGAATGTCTGAAGCGATTTCAATCGTATTGGCCTCAGGCCGAATCGCATGTGTTTGACGACGCTGGCCACTATGTGGTGGAAGACGCACACGAGCGCATCATTCCGTTGGTCGAATCCTTTCTGCAGCGGACCGCATAATGAACGACAATCACTGTTCTGATGGGCGTTGGTCGCAGCTGACAATTGGCCAGATGGCGACGCTCGCCTGTCTGCTGGAAGTCAACGCGCCAAAGCCGGGCAACGTCCATCGGGGGGCCGATTTCAGCAATCTGGGGCTCAACGATTTTGCCGCCAGCGCCGTGGCGATTGGGCCGGCGTTTGATGTCGCCGCACAAAGTCGCATCGGCCGCACGATTCTCGCGGCGGTTCGCGCGACGCGCTGCGTGGTCGACACCAACACCAACCTGGGCTTGTTGTTGCTGCTGGCGCCGCTGGCGGTGACGCCGGTCAGGGAGTTGAATCCCCGCGGCGTCTCGCAAAGGCTCGCCGATTTGAACGAAGACGACGCGGCTGACGTCTACCGGGCGATTGCCTTGGCCAAACCCGGCGGCATGGGGCAAGTCGACGAGATGGACGCTTTTGGGCCGGCGCCGGCCGATTTGCTGGATGCAATGCGGGCCGCCGCCAAGCGGGACCTGATTGCGCGGCAGTACGTCAACGGCTGCGAGCAGGTCTTCGCCGCGGTCGACTATTTACTGGATGCGAGCGCGGCGCATCTGCCGCTCGCGGATCGAATTGTCCATGCGCATGTCCGGCAAATGGCCGAACATCCCGATAGTTTGATCCAGCGAAAATGTGGAGACGAGATCGCCCTCAAAAGCTCGCTGCTGGCGCGGCGCGTGCTGGACGCTGGAGCGCCGATCAGCGAAGAATACTTTCATGAGCTACGGAATCTCGACTTCTGGTTGCGGGCCGACGATCATCGGCGTAATCCCGGTACGTCCGCCGATATCATCGGCGGCGCGATCTTTGTGGCGCTGCGTCAGCGGAAAGTGACGCTGCCGTTGCGATCGGCGCCGACCTTCTCAGCGGAATCATCCTCATGACCGAAACCTACTGGGTACGCATCGCGAAAGACAATCTCGTCTTTAGCGCTGGCCACTTTATTACCTTCGCCGGCGGAACCTGCGAACGGGTGCATGGTCATAACTATCGCGTCGAAGCCGAAATCTTCGGCCCTCTCGACGAGAACCATTACGTCGTCGACTTTATCGCCGCGCGCGACGCGTTGGCGCAGATTGTGGGAGAGCTTGATCACCGGATGCTGCTGCCGACCGCACATCCCCAGATCGACGTTGTCGCCGATGGCAAAGAGGTGACGGCCAAGTTTGAGGAGCGTCGCTGGGTTTTTCCGCAGGCTGAATGCGTTTTGCTGCCTGTGCCGAATACGACGACAGAACTGCTTGCTCGCTACGTGGGACGCCGCTTGTTGGACCTGCTGCAAGAGCGGACCGGCGTGCGCCCCCAACATCTACGCATCGCAATTGACGAGAACTACGGTCAGTGGGGCGTCTGCGAGTTGCGGGGCGAATAGCGATCGCAGCGCACGCCGCATCTATCGCCATCCGCTTGGCGGCAGCATCTTAAGGAAGCCGAACTGCGGCTTTTACCGAAGTGCGCTAAATACGTAAGAAACTTTCTTGACCAAGGTGAAGTCGGACCTAGGTTTGCGTGACGCAATGGAGCGCCACACGCACAAATTCCCTTCTCGTACTACCGAGACATCCACGCAGTTCGGCAGGATACCCGAGAAATGCAGGTCGAATATATCAATCCGTTCATTCGTTCGATGACTAATACCTTCGATACGATGCTCGGGTGCGGGATCAAACGGGGAGCGTTAGTTCTCGCCCAGGATTTCAATGGTTCCTACGACGTTTGCGGCGTGATCGGACTTTCCGGTCGAGCCCAAGGAGTCGTGGTTGTCAATCTTTCGCAAAGCGTCGCGATTCAAGCGGCAGCTGCAATGCTGATGATGGATCCCTCCGAGTTCGATGGGCTGAACGATGATGTCGTCGACGCCGTGGGCGAGATCGCCAACATGGTCGCCGGCGCCGCCAAAGCGGAACTCGAAGAATTCGAGCTTTCGATCAGTCTGCCGAACGTAGTGGTCGGATCGCCTCCGGACATTCGCTTTCCGTCCGAAGTGCATGCGATTGCGATTCCGTTCGAGTGTGCTTGGGGTCCCATGTCGTTGAAAGTCGGCTTCACGCCGGTTGGCGTGCTGGCCTAAGCTAGCACTCGCCCCGATGAGGCGGCAAAGTTTTCCTCATCGATACGAACCTCCGCGACGATAAAAGAGAGACGGCGCTTTCATCGTCGGTAGTCGTAGGGAAGGGGCATGGCAAAAGTTCGCGACAACGGGTCTCACCAGACCAATCCCAATCTGCGCAAAGCGGCCATCGTCTTGATGAGCCTGCCCGAGGATGATGCGGCTCAACTGATGGGCCGGATGAGCCCCAAGGAAGTCGAAGCGGTCTGTATCGAGATCGCGCATCTCGATCGACTCACCGGCCAAGAACAAGAAACGGCGATCCTTTCTTTCGCCGAGCAGAATCCCAATCAACTCGCTGGCGCCGGCGGCGGCATCAGCTTGGCCAAGAATCTGGTCACGCGAGCCCTGGGCAAAGGGGCCAACGAAACTCTCGACAACGTTCGCCAATCGGTCGAATCGATCCCGTTCGGCTTTCTCCGCAAAGTCGATAGCCAAAACTTGCTGACTTTTATCGTCGACGAGCATCCGCAAACCATCGCGTTGATCTTGTCGCACCTGCCGGCGTCGTACGGCGCCGAAATCATCTCCGGTTTGCCGGCCGATCGGCAACTGTCGGTCATCCGCCGCATCGCCAACATGGGGCAAACCAATCCCGAAGTAATCGAAGAAGTCGAAAAGGGGCTCGAGACGCGGATGGCCAGCGTGATGAGCCAATCGTTTGAAAACGCCGGCGGCGTCCCCACCGTCGCCGAGATCTTGAACGTCACCGATCGCGCCACCGAACGAGCGCTGCTTGAGCATCTCGCCCAGGAAGATCCCGATCTGGTCGAAGAGATCCGTCGTTTGATGTTCGTCTTTGACGACATCCAAAAGCTGGCCGACAAAGACATGCAAGCGGTCCTCAAAAACGTCGAAAGCGCCCAATGGGCTATGGCCCTCAAAGGCGCCAGCCAAGAGCTGCGCGACAAGGTCGTCGGCAACATGTCAAAACGGGCCGCCGACATGCTGCTGGAAGAGATGGACTTTCTGGGCGCCGTCAAGGTTTCGGAAGTCGAAGGAGTCCAACAGCAAATCGTCGACATCGTCCGCCGCCTGGAAGACGCCGGCGAAATCGCCCTCTCGGCCGGAGACGAGGAAGAACAACTCGTTCAGTAGTCTGCTTGTTCGAGCCCCCCTTTCTTCATCGCCCGCCGCGCCGGCAAGGGAAATGCGGCCTCTATCTCGACTAACGAAGCCGCTTCCCGCGTGGGGGAGTTTACCCTTCGGCATTCTGGTTTCAACATTCGACATTTGCCCGCCAGGACTGGACCGGACCGCTTCGTTTTTTCCAACGGCCTAAACCAATCCAACACTAGCCCGAGTGCGCAAACCGAGGGAATACGGCCTCCATCCCTCGCGCCTAAAGCCCGATTAATCGCATCGTCGCCTTTCGCTCCCGCAAAAAGTAGCGTCTTCCGCCCGCCAGACAGGACCGGACTGCTCCGTTTTTTTTCGTCCAGTAGGTTGGACCGGACTGGACAAGGTTGGACCGGTAAAACACTAGCCCGAGTACGCAAGTCGAGGGATGCCCCAGCCCAGGACTGGACCGCTGAAATTTTTTGCGCCAAATTACCCAAACTGCCTGAGGGTTAGTTTAGGCGGTTTGGTGCTACGGCAAGCACGGCCTGCCCTACGGTTTCACTAGTTGGACTGGACAATTCAGCTTTCCTGTCAGTGTCCCGATCCCAGAAACGAGATCGCTTAGCGCACGCCCGGCAAGATTACCGCCGATCGTTCACTCTCCACATTGGGCCGCATGGCTGCTGGAACCATTTTCGAGCCCGCGCAGCATTTCAACCCGCCAACCTCTCCCGAAGCTGACTCCGCGCACGAAAACATGTGAAGACATTCTAAGAAAATTGCGAGACTTTAGCAATTCTAAAATGAATCGCGGCAGCGCAACAAGTCGTCGTAGGTTGGCCTAGACGCGATTAACGATGACTCTGCAACAGGCATAAAAAAAGCCGCCCTGTACGAGACATGACGGCTGGTTGCTCCGTAGAGCAGTGCCTGCGAATTTTTCATTCTTGTTACGAAAAGAGTCGCAAGCAGAAATCAGATACACTTCCCCATTTATAGCAGTAGGTATGGGGCTGTCAAGGGATTTCTATAGCGGTATTATGGCGATGGTTTTGACGCGAATCTTATTCAACAATCAAGTGAAGCGATATGCCATCAAAGTCCCCCTCCGTTTCCCCGCTTCTCCTTGGTCTTGATATCGGCCCATCCTCCCTGGGATGGGCATTGTTTTCTGAGTCAGGCGATCAACCCTCTCTGGTTGACTGTGGAGTCCGAATCTTCCCGGAAGGGGTCGAGCGGGATCAGCAAGGCGGCGAAAAATCGAAGTCGCAAAGTCGCCGCGTCGCCCGCGGCATTCGACGGCAAGTGCGCCGCCGCGCGCAACGTCTTCGGCATTTAAAGCATGCGCTCATTACGACAGGTCTTTTTCCCGCCGATGTCGTTGACCAGCAAGAAGTCCTCGCCAGCAATCCGTATGAGCTTCGCTCAAGAGCGCTTAGCGAAAAGTTGGAGCCGTATGAAATCGGGCGAATCTTGCTGCATCTGGCGAAGCGTCGAGGTTTTCTCTCCAATCGCACGACCGATCGGAGCGGCGGCAACGAGTTAAAGGGCATTCTGGCCGAGATGACGCAGTTGCAGGGAGAGATCGCCGCCCATGGTTGCCAAACTTTAGGGCAATACCTTCATCAGTTGGGCGATGACGGCGAAACCTTTGCCCAGCGACTCCGCGGACGTCACACGCTCCGCGCGATGTACGAGGACGAATTCGAAAAAATCTGGGAGCGACAGGCCAGCTATTATCCCGCGTTATTGACCGAAGAACTGCGGGGCGGTGAAGAAGGAAAGCAGAGCTACCCGCTTGTTCCCACGGCTCGTCGCAAGAGCGAATCGTTGCTCAAGCGATTTGGCCTGCATGGCCTACTCTTCTTTCAGCGCAAGATGTACTGGCCCAAAAGCGTCATCGGGCGCTGCGATCTAGAGCCAAAAGAAAAACGTTGTCCGAAAGCGGATCGGCTTGCGCAGCGATTTCGCATTTTGCAGGAGGTCAACAATCTGCGTTTGATTTCGCCTGCGGATCGCAAAGAGTACACGTTCGCCGAGTTTGTAGGAGCCGGCGCCGATAAAAAGCTCGTCGACTATCTCTGCGAAGCGAAGGAGCGAACATTTCCGCAGATTCGTAAGAAATTCAAATTGCCCGAAACGATTTCCTTCAACTACGAGCGAGGCGAGCGCTCGAAATTGCAAGGACACGAAACCGATGCGCATTTCAATGGCAAGAAAGGACTCGGCAAGCGGCGGTGGAGCGAAATCGCAGAAGACGTTAAGGACCATATTATTCAAATCGTGTTGGAAGAAGATCGGGAGGATGTCGCGCTGCGGAAGTTGACGCAAGATTGCTCGCTCACCGTGGAAGAAGCGCACAAGGCAATGGCGCTGCATCTTCCCGCCGGCTACTCGCAATATTCGCGCGTCGCGATTTCTCGGTTGCTGCCGCATCTTGAATTGGGGAAGCTCTTAATGGGCAATGATGCGTCGGACTCAGCCATGCATGCGGCGGGGTACCTCCGGCCTGACGAACGAGAAGTCCGGCAATATGACCTGTTGCCAGAACCTCCGGATATTCCCAATCCGCTAGTACGTCAGGCATTATACGAAGTTCGCAAAGTGATCAACGCGATCATTCGGGAGTACGGCGCCTTAGGGACGATCCGCGTCGAGCTTGCTCGGGAAGCGAAGAAATCGGCCGAGCAACGCACGCAAATTCGAATTGCCAATGCGAAACGGGAGCGAGAGAACGCCGCAATCGCCAAAACTTTGCAAGAGATGTCCCCTGCGATTCGACCAACCCGGCGGAATATCCAGCGCTACCTTCTCTGGAAAGACCAGGGAGGCGTCTGCATCTACACCGGCAAGGTGATTAGTCAGGCCCAACTCTTCGATTCTGGCGAAGTTGACGTCGATCACATCCTCCCGCGCTGGAGAAGCCTGGATGACTCGATGGCGAACAAAGTCATCGCCCATCGATCTGCAAACAATGAGAAAGGAGATCGAACTCCCTGGGAATGGCTCGGTCATGACAAGCCGCGTTTCGATGAGCTCCTTTTGCGCGCCCAGCGGCTTCCCTATGGAAAACGCCAACGTTTTATTCAGAAGGAGGTGGAGCTAACCAATTTCGTAGAGCGTCAACTTCGCGACACGACCTACGTGAGCCGACTGGTTGTCCAGTATCTAAAGGGGCTTGGCGTTCCGATTACGACGGTAAAGGGGCCGATGACCGCGGAACTGAGACATCATTGGGGATTGAATGCGCTGCTCAACGAAGATGGTTCTCAGAAAAAGAATCGTTCCGACCATCGGCATCATGCAATCGACGCCATTGTGATTGGGCTTACAGACGCCAAGCGTTTGCATGCGCTGGCGAACGCTCGAGGCAAAGACCTGCAACCTCCCTGGAGCGAGTTTCGTTCGGATGTCGCGACGGCGTTAGGTCGCATGGCGGTTTCGCATCGGGTTCGCCGTCGGATTCAAGGGGCCCTGCATGAGGAGACGATCTATGGACCGACCCAAAAAGCGGCCCAACCAACGTCCACCGACCAAAGGCCATGGGCCAAAGATTGGATTGAGGATTCGCAAATTGTCGTCCGCCGCAAATCCGTTTCCGATCTTACCAATACGAAGCATTTAGCGAAGATTCGGGACGTGACAATTCGGAAAATTCTGGAAGATCATTTGCGTCGTCAAAAAGTCGATCCCACCAAGCCGGGCGTGATCCCCAAGGACGCCTTCGCCGGCAGCAACGCTCCTCAAATGCCCTCGGGCGTGCCGATCAAAAAAGTGCGTCTGGTGGAGCGTGGAGAAACTTGGCGAAAAATCGGAAGCGGCGAAGCCTCGAAGTTTATCAAACCAGGCAGCAATCATCACATTTCTTACTTTGCAATTTCCCGGAAAGGGCGTGAAAGTTGGAAAGCACACGTAACTATTATGTTAGATGCGGCGTGTATTGCGAAAGAATCAATCAATAATGGGAAGATTGTCAATCGCAGTATTGGTGATCAAGGGCGATTTTTGATGTCGTTATCGATCGGAGAAATGTTCGAAATTACCAATAATGGCGGAGAGATTCTGCTATGCGTTGTTCGTAAGATCGACCAGAGTGGACGGATCTATTACAAGATTCATGACGACGCGCGTGAAAGTATGGATCTAAAAAAGGACAACTTATATATGTCACCGTCGAAGATGCAGCAATTCGACGCGCGAAAGGTCACTGTGACCCCGCTAGGGAAAATTCGTAACGCCAACGACTGAAATTATTGAATTACCTCGGCTTGCAATTACAATTCGAGCTAGGCGCGATCCGCGCCTTCGCGTCACGGACGACCCAACTTCAACGTAATTCCTCCGAAGTTTGGGTTCTTATGATTAAACGTACGGTCGAGATTTCCCAAGAGCCGTTTCATTTGGGGTTGCGGCACAAGCAACTCACTTTCAAGCGTGAGGGAGCTGTCGTTCACACCATTCCCTGTGAAGAAATTGGGGTAGTGGTGATCGATCATCCCGGCACGACGTACACGCACGCGGCGCTGCGACAATTGGCGGCGTCGGACGCGGCCGTCGTTATCTGCGGCGCCAACCATCTACCCGCGGCGATCCTGCTGCCTTTGGCCGATCACAGTGAAGTCGTCTGGCGTTTGGTGGAACAAATCGAAGCTCCCAAGCCGCTCTGCAAACGGCTTTGGAGGCAAATCGTGCGTGCGAAGATTGACGCTCAGGCCTCCGTTTTGCCCGACGATTGTCCTGGTCGTCAGAAATTGAAATCTTTGATTCCACTCGTGAAGCCTGGTGACGCCGCTAATGTTGAGGCGCGTGCAGCCAAGACTTATTGGCAGTTCTGGTATCCAGAGGCGGGCTTTCGCCGTGATGCGGATAGCGACGGCGTTAACGCATTGCTCAATTACGGATATGCGATCGCTAGAGCCGCCATTGCTCGTGCAATTGTTTCTGCAGGGTTAACGCCAGCGCTGGGGCTTCACCATCGGAATCGCTCGAATCCGTTTTGCTTGGCGGATGACTTGATCGAACCGTTCCGTCCGATGGTTGACGAGCGAGTCCGAGAACTCCATCGTCAAGGTTACGACTCGTTGACGCAGGAATGTAAGGGCGAGTTGCTAAAACTGCTTGCTCGCCAGACCAGTCTAGATGGTGAAAAAGGCCCGTTCATGGTCCAGTTGCATCGTATGCTCGGTTCCTTGGTGCGATGCTTGCGCAAGAAACAGACGTCGTTAGAGATTCCCGTCCCATGCGAATAAACGGGTACCGCGCAATGTGGCTTTTGGCGATGTTTGACCTGCCGACCGATACGAAAAAGGCAAGGAAAGATTATGCGCTCTTCCGAAAAGGTCTCCTGGAGAACGGTTTTCATCGGTTGCAATACTCGATCTATCTTCGCCCCTGTGCATCCAAGGAAAGCGCCGAAGTTCATCGGCGACGAATTCGGGCCTTCCTGCCGCCGGAAGGAGAAGTAGCGGTGCTATCCATTACTGACAAACAATTCGAACGCATGGAATTTATGCTGGGAAAACTACGCGAATGTCATCCGCAAATGCCCAATCAGCTCGAATTATTTTAATCAATTACGAACGTAATTCATTGTGCGACAGGTACTTAGCAAGAAGGGAGTGTATCTGATTCCTGCTTGGGACCAATCCGCAACTACGAACATGGATGGGCGGATCGCCTTTTTAGTGTATCTGATTCCTGCTTGGGACCAATCCGCAACTCAATCTCTTCGGGGTCCGACGCCATTGGTAGTGTATCTGATTCCTGCTTGGGACCAATCCGCAACCATGCCGATCCGATGTCTTCATCTTCACGGAGTGTATCTGATTCCTGCTTGGGACCAATCCGCAACCTCTGCGCTGTTCTGGTCGACCGAATTCAAACCGATGCAAGGGCCGGCATGGCGACGCCGCCTAGGCTCGGCTGGTCTTACTGGTCGTTTTTGTCGGTCTCGTGCAGCGCGACGTTTCCGTCCTCATCGATCGAGCCGTCATGACGGCTTTTTCGGGCGTGGCCAAATTTGAGGACTGCGACGAAAAAACCGCCGCCGAATGCGTTGCCAAGCGTTGTCCATAGCAGGAAGTGGGCGAAGTCGGCGAATGTCGTTCGGTCTCCCTGAAAAATGCCGGCTAAGACTTCGACTGTGCCCACAATCGAGTGATGTAAGTGCCCGAGACCGATCGTCGCCGTAATCAAAAATACGATCACAATTTGACTGATGGTGTCGCGGCCGGCGACGACGAGCCACGACAAAAGCCCCATAAGCCAGCCGGCCAACGTGGCGCTTAGCAGGATGACCCACCAGTCGTAGCTTACGATTTTCTCGGCGATCTCTTCAAAGACCTGCGGGTCGATCACATGCAGATTGGGACCGACCAAGACGACAATGCCGGCGAAGATGGCGGCGCCCAATAGGTTGGCGATATACACGATGCCCCACAGTCGCATCACCATCTTCCATGTCGCTTGACCAGACAGCAGCGGAAGAATCGCCAGGGTTGTCTGCTCGGTAAATAACTCGGAACGTCCCATCACCACCAGGATAAATCCGAGCGGGTAAACGAGCGCAGTCCAAAGCTCGACGACCGGAGGTGATACTTGGTCGGCGGCCAAGGTGCGGACGACAGCGATCAAGAAAAAACTGAATCCAAGATCGAGACCCGCCGAGATCGACGAAAGGAACAAGCGAGTCGAAGAACGAGACAGCGCCTCCATCCCCTCGTGGAGTTCTTCGCGGAGGATCTGATTGGGAGACTTTTTCGGCTCTTCGCTGGGCAAATCGGTGTTCAAGTGGCGCTACCTGTCCAGACGTGACAGCATTTCTTACCCAGCTGTAGCGTTACAGCCGGCTGCGGCGCGGGCCGGCGTGGATCGCCTTCGCCTAGTTTGCTCTCCCGCGACGCTGACGACGTGACGGTCTTCTGGAAAAGCAAGCCAATTATACCAGCACAGGTCGACTGAATGGTGCAAATCGCGCGCCTTTTCATCGGTTCAAGTGCCGCGCTAAGAAGGGCCAATTTATCTGAACGTGCCTGCGGCAAGATGCTTGTTCAGCGGCCACGGCGAATGTTCTGCGATCAGTAAGGACAGCGGAGCGGCGTTTATTCGGCGAATTCGTCGCTGCGGAACGCGATGCAGCACCATCGCCATCGGCCCTACTAGAAACAGATGACAGACGGAGGCGCCGCTTGTAAACTGATTATCCTACAGCGCTAAACCAGAGATTAACCGATTCTTACCCAGCCCCGGGGGCATCCGCATGTCTTCGTCAAGCAATGGAACTACGCCGCGGCGAAGCATTCATGTGGACGGAGCCCGCTTGAAGGCGGTTCGTTTGCAGTTGGGTTTAACCCAAGAGGCGGTTGCGGCGGCGACAGGCTACACCGATAGACTTGTTCGCAAGCTCGAAAACGGCGGCCCCGTTAACTATCAAACTCTCAACGACTTTATTTCCTACTATAGATTGATGCTTTCTCGCGTTGGGACGAGTTCTTTGGAGCCCGACATTAGCTTTCAGACGTTGAGCATGCAGCCTGAGCCCGAACGAGAAACGATCGTGAGGAATTGGTTTGAGCAGGCGTACAACCAAAGAAACGTCGACTACGTCGCTGAAGTGTTCCATCCCGACGTTAGCCTGATCGCGGAAGGCCAAGTGTTGCAGGGGAGTGAGGTAATCACGCAGCGAGTCGCCGCTGTTTTGGCCGGATTTGATCCCCTTCAGATTGAAGTCGAGAGTTTGTTCACTCAGGAGAATACGGTGATCGCCTATTGGCACGTCACCAAAACGCATTCCGGCTCCTTCTTTGGCATCCCTCCCACGGGACGGACCATCAGCATTCGCGGGAGCTCGATGGCGGCGTTCCAGGGGAACAAAATCATCGAGGTCCGCGACCATTGGGATGTGCAGGACTTAATTGCAAAGCTGACTTAACCCTGGGGCGATTTTTCGTTCGGCCGCCGTTTGCTGGGTGAGATCGGAAGTTCTTAAGCAGGGCGCGCGCTGCCGAACATCATTGACCCGCCCCCCCGCTTCTTTCCGCGAAGCCTGAAAGTGGCCGAAGTTTGCCGCCGGATGGTGCGGGCAACTGGTTGCTGACGCAAGCCGGCCGGGCTTGGACAGACTAGGCGGGCCACCCAGTCGCCTGGGGCGGATTACGGCGATTCGTTCGTCTACCCCTTTGACTCGGGGGGAAAGAGTCTTTAAGCTGATTCGTTCCACTCAACTGTCGAAGAGTGACCCTCGCAGAGGGGAACCGGCAACCTGGTCAGGCCTTAACTGGAGCAGCCATACCCGGGGTACTCTGGTGCGGGGGTCTCTCCTCGACAGTACAATCGGAGACATGAAGTCAGCGCCAGTGATCTGATGCACCCTGGTTGGCTGTCACCGTGGCCTGAGGCGCGAGCCGAGGGAAACGGATTAAGCACTTTGAAGCGGATTCGAAGTCGCCGACCACATTCCCTCGGCTCGCGCCTCGGGCTACGATGGGAAATGCCCTGACAAATCGTCCCAGTGCGCAACTTCAAAGCTCGCGCCTCGGGCCATGGTGGATTTGGCGGCAGACCGAAATTCCCCCTCTCAAGCCGGCCGCTAAACGATGACGGAAGAAGGAATCGAACACGTCGAGCCATCGCACGCCAACGATCAATATGTGGTCGTCGCGCGCCGTTATCGCCCGCAATCTTTTGAAGAGCTGGTCGGTCAAAGCCAAGTCGCCCAAGCGCTGAAAAACGCGATCGAGCGCGGCCGGGTAGGCCATGCTTACCTGTTTACCGGCGCTCGCGGAGTCGGCAAGACTTCATCGGCCCGGATTTTGGCGAAGGCGCTGAATTGTCAGCGGGGGCCGTCGGCGACTCCCTGTAACGAATGCGACATTTGCCGCAGCGTGACGGTCGGGGAAGATGTCGACGTATTGGAGATCGACGGCGCCAGCAATCGCGGCATCGAAGAGATTCGCCAATTACGGTCGAACGTCAACATTCGCCCGAGCCGCGCCCGGTTCAAGATCTATATCATCGACGAAGTCCACATGTTCACCAAAGAGGCCTTCAACGCGCTGTTGAAGACCTTGGAAGAACCGCCGGAGCATGTGAAGTTCATCTTTTGCACGACCGATCCCGAAAAGATCCCGATCACCGTCCTATCGCGCTGCCAGCGATTTGACTTCGGCGGGATTCGAATGGACGAGATCGTCACGCGGTTGGCCTATATCGTCGAGAACGAAGGGGTCACCGCCGAGCCGGAAGCGCTGCGCTTGCTCGCTCGCAAAGCGAACGGGTCGATGCGCGATAGTCAATCGCTGCTGGAGCAACTGTTGGCCTTTGGCGGCCGCGAGATCACCGTCGCTGACGTCAATCAAATGTTGGGCGCCGCCGGCAGCGAGCAGATCGCGGTGATCATGACGGCGCTGGCCGCACGCGATGCGGCGGCGGTGCTGGCGTATTTTGATCAAGCGCTGACTCGCGGGATCGATCCAGGTCAATTGATTGAACAGTTGCTCGGCTTCTTCCGCGACATGATGACGCTCGCGGTGGGCGCCGGTCCGACGCTCTTGCAAACTGTCCTGCCGACCGACGCCGAGAAAATTGAAGCTGTCGCCAAAAGCTACGGACTGGCCAACGTGATGGCCGCGGTGCAGATCTTGGATGATGCGCTCGTCCGCATGCAGCGCTCGGCCCACGCGCGGATCTTGGCCGAGATGGCGCTGGTGCGCGTTTGCCAGCTTGAGGACTTACAAAGTGTCGCCGACCTGGTGGAGACGATCCGCTCGGGAAAGCCGTTGCCGGCTCGGCCGGCCATTCAAATCGCGGCGGCGCCGCAGCCGTCAGCAGCACCGCAACTTCCGCCGCAGGCCGCACCACAAGCGATGTCCACGGTCCAGACCGACGTCGCGGCTGAGCGGACGGAATCACGCGTGAACAGCTCGGATCCGGCGTCTTCTGGCCCTGTCAGGCAGGCTAGTCCTTCTGAGGTAACAAGTTATGTCGAAGAGCCGGATCCTGAACTAGGATTGAGCGAGCCGCCGCGGACGAATGGGATTAAGTTGACCGATTCGACTGCGAAAAATATCTGGGAAGGAATTCTGACAGATATGTCGGATCTAGTAGGGGAGTATGCTCGCCCTTACAAAACGGTAGCAACTTCTGGACCAAACCGACTGGTCGTTTCATTTTCCGCAGCGTATAATTCGCAGGTCGAGTTCTTGCGACGACCAGCGGCCAAAACCCGCTTGGAAGGAATGTTGACCGAAGCGGTCGGCAATCCGGTGACGCTGGAGTTTAAAGTCTTAAATGACGTTCCAGCGGCTAAGACGCAAGAACCGCCGAAACGAAGTGCGCCCTCCTCGGGCCAAATGATTCGAAAGGTACAGCAGAACCAGTTGGTTCAGCAGGCGATTGAGATGTTCGGCGCGGAAGTCACCAGCGTCCGAGCGCCCGAGTCGGGAGGATCTTAGCCGCCTATCTGAGCTCTGCTGTTCTCTCACCAATCAAGGAGAAACACGGTGTTCAATCTCGGCAATCTCGGCGGTATGGTCAATATGGTGCGTCAGGCCCAAGAGATGGGGGGCAAGATGCAAGGTTTGCAGGAAGAGCTGCGGACAAAACGAGTTACCGGATCTGCTGGCGGCGGCATGGTCGAGGTCGAAATGACCGGAACCGGCGAAATGCTTTCGCTCCGCATCGATCCCGATCTTGTCGCTCGTGGCGAACGCGAGATCATTGAAGACTTGGTTCCCGCCGCGGTGAATCAAGCCAGCGCCAAGGCGAAGCAGTTGCACGCCGAGATGATGCAGTCCCTGACGAGCGGCATGAATGTGCCGGGCTTGGACGACGCGCTGGCTCAGATGACCGGGGGCGGTAAGTAGTAATTTTCGCCTAGGTGAACGGACGCCCTGTGATGGTTCAAACGACAGATTCAGTAACGCGTTTGGTGGATGAATTCGCCAAGCTGCCCGGCATCGGTCGCAAAAGCGCCGAACGGCTCGCGTACCACATTCTGCGCGTACACGAGTCGGAAGCGCTGGCGCTGGCCGATTCGATTCGCACG
Organism: Blastopirellula marina DSM 3645; assembly: GCF_000153105.1. GTDB lineage: Bacteria > Planctomycetota > Planctomycetia > Pirellulales > Pirellulaceae > Blastopirellula > Blastopirellula marina. Next base: position 3,923,716 of record NZ_CH672376.1, on the reverse strand, counting down.
GTAAAGCAGAACGTCCGCTATTGCTCGCAATGTTTCAACTTGGCCGAGTCCGAGCTTTGCACGGTTTGCCAGGATACGCGCCGCGATCAAACGCTGCTTTGCATTGTCGAACAGCCGCGTGATTTGATGGCGCTGGAGCAGTCCGGCATGTTCCCCGGCTTGTATCACGTACTGCTGGGACGCATCGCACCGCTCGAAGGTATCGGTCCTGATCAATTGACGATTGATGCGTTGGTCGATCGCGTCCGAGCCGGCAAGTTTCGGGAGATCATCATGGCGACCAACCCCACCACCGAAGGTGACGGGACGGCGCTGCATATCTCGAACTTATTGGCCGAGTTGCCCGTAACGTTAACGCGGCTGGCGCGAGGAATCACGTCCGGCAGCGTCTTGGAGTTTACGAATAAAGAGATTTTGGCCGACGCACTTTCGGGTCGCCAAAAGCTATAATTCACGTTGTTCATTCATCCACTTGAAACCTAGAAATTCCTATGCGACTTTCGCTTGGTCTCGAACAGAAGCTGGTCCAGAAGCAAGTTCTGGCGCCCAGGATGATCCAGTCGATGGAGATCCTGCAGCTGCCCGTCATGGCGCTGCAAGAAAAGATCGAACAGGAGATGAACGAAAATCCGTTGCTCGAGATCCAAGAGGCCGAGCCGGACAGTGTTCCCGACGGGATGGACGATCAGGTCGAGAAATCCGACCCCGATTCGCTTGCGGATACGGAAAAAGAATTTGTTGTTGATGAGAACAAAGACAACGCCGACGACTTTGAGCGGTTGCTGGAACTCAACAACGAATATCCCGACACGTTTGACGATCGCCCGCAACGCTCGCTGAATCAGATGGAGGATGACGCGAATCGCAAGCATGACGCGTTGGCGAACGTCGCGTCGCGCGTCGAGACGCTGCAAGATCATCTCGATACGCAGTTGGGCGAATTGAACATCGAGCCAGAACTGCTGGAGTTGGCGATGCGAATTATCTCGTCGCTTGACTCCAACGGTTACTTGTCGACTTCGCTCGAAGACTTGCTGCCGCCGGACTCTAGCGAAGAACTGGTCGCGCATGCTCGCGAAGCGTTGGCGATTGTGCAAGCGCTGGAGCCTGCCGGCGTCGGCGCTCGGGATTTGCGTGAATGCTTGCTGCTGCAGCTAGAGCCTTCGCAACCCTACTTCGATGAACTGCGGACGCTGATCAGCAATCACCTGGAAGATCTTTGCGAAAATCGTCTGCCGCTGATTCAGAAGAAGACCGGCTATTCGATCGACTTGATCCAGGACGCCTGGTCCGAGCTGCGAAAGCTGAATCCGAAACCGGGCTCCGCCTACAAAGAAGATTTCATTCCGAACGTCATGCCTGACCTGACGTTGGAGATTTCGGACGACGGCGAATACGGCGTGAAGACGGAAGATGGCGAAGTTCCGCAGCTGCGGATCAGCAACTACTATCGCAAACGTTTGATGGACCCCACGGCGACCGCCGAAGAAAAAGAGTTCATCAAGCGAAAGATCAACGCCGCCCAGTGGCTGATCGACTCGATCAATCAACGCAAGAACACGCTCGCCCGCGTCGCCCAGGCGATTGTCGATCACCAGCACGACTTTATCGAGAAGGGGCCCGAGTTTATCGAGCCCCTCAAGATGCAGCAGATCGCTGACAAGGTCGGCGTGCACGTCACGACGGTCAGTCGCGCGGTCGATGACAAATGGATTCAAACTCCCCGCGGCATCTTTCCGCTCAAACGATTCTTCGCCGGCGGCACGACCAACGAAGCCGGGGACGAAGTTACCTGGGATGCGATCCGTCTGAAGCTGCAGGAGATCATCGACAGCGAAGACAAAGCGAAGCCCCACAGTGACGACGAGCTAGTGACGCTGCTCAAAAACGAAGGGCTGAACGTCGCGCGCCGCACCGTCACGAAGTATCGCAAAAAGATGGGGATCCCTAGTTCGCGACAGCGGCGCGATTGGTCGAAGAAGGGCTAAACGCAGTTCCGGCTAGACGCTGTGGTTGACGATCGGCTGGGAACGCATCATTTCCAACAACTGGTCCGCGTATTGCTCGACCTGCGCGATGACCTCTGGGGTTGGATTGGTGCGCGACAGGAACAAGCGACGGTACACCGGCATCAGCGGCGTCGCCGCGAGTTGGGCGGCGCGTCTCGGCGTCCAGCCGGCGATCGACGCCGTCTGGCGAATCAAACGCGTACCGACATCGACGCGGCCAAAGGCGGCGACGTTCCAGCCTGACTCGATGATTCTCCAGGCCAACGCCGATCGCAGTTTGGGATCGGCCAGCAAGTCGGCGCGATCCTGCAGACGTTCCGAGATCGCTTGCAACGTTTCGGCAAATCCCAGCGTGCTGTGATTCGACAGGTTTTGCCCATGCACGCGCCGCTGATAGAGCGGTTGGTCGACAATCAGGATGTCGGACCGTGCGGAGAGCGCGAGCAGAAAGTGAAAGTCGGACGCGACGGTAAATCCTTCCCGAACGCCGCCGATCGATCGCCAGGCGTCGCGGCGAAAGCAAAGTCCCGGATAGCCTGCTGCGTACATGCCGTGTCGAACGCAATGGGTGATCGCTTCGCCGCTTGCAAGCTGAAAGACGTCACCAACCAGGCGACGTCGTCTCCAAGTCTGGTCCCGCACAAAACGCCCTTGAGCGACGGTCGCCGCTTTGTCAGGTGCGTGCAGCAGATTGCCCAGCGACACAACACAGTCCACTTGCGGGTTGGCGGCGTATGCTTGCGCCGCTTGTTGGAGACGATCGGCGTGAAACAGATCATCTTGATCGAGGACGGCGATCCAGTCGCCGGTAGCTGCGCTGATGCCGAGATTGGTCGGCTGCGGAGGCCCCCCGCTATTTTGTGCGGTCGAAAGAATCTGCACCGGCGAACCGTGCTCGCCGTTCCACGCTTTGATCTGATCGAGCGAGTCATCCGTCGAGCAGTCATCCACGACGATGATTTCTGCAGCGGGGTGCGACTGCGCGACAATCGATTCAAGCGTTTCAAGCACGAACGGCGCGCCGTTATAATGCGGCACAATCACAGAAATCGAGATTGCAGAATCGTTCACGAGTTCCTCAGCCATGCCGAAACGATCGATTAAGATTGGATTGTTAGCAAAGAGTTAAGTCAGGGTGAAGTCTGGCGCATTCCAGTGGCATCCTCACTCGATATCCCATGCGTGCGAATGCGGTTGAGTATACTCGATCGCTTCCGGGGAACGTTGCGTCATGAAGAAAGTTACGCACTGCTATCCGCTTTGCGATTCGCGCTGTCCGGCGACAGCACGCGATCTGCTTCGGCGGAGTCAACGTATCGAGGCGAAAGGCGAATCGAACGCATGAGTAAAACCGTTCTCGTTACCGGCGGAGCAGGCTTTATCGGCAGTTGTCTGGTGCGACAATTGGTGCTGCAAGATGATCTTACGGTCATTAACCTCGATAAGCTGACCTACGCCGGCAATCTCGATTCCTTGGCCGAGTTGGCGGACGACTCGCGACATATTCTGGTCGAGGGCGATATTTGCGACGCCGATCTGATCGCTCGCTTGCTTGCCGAGTTTCGACCAAACGCGATCTTCAATCTGGCGGCCGAGTCGCACGTCGATCGCTCGATTGATGGGCCGGCGGAATTTGTCGCAACCAACGTCGTAGGGACATTCACTTTGTTAGAAGCCGCCCGAAACTACTGGCGCGAACTTGCCGCAGATCGAGCGGCTGAATTTCGTTTTCTCCAAGTTTCAACGGATGAGGTGTATGGTTCGCTCGGAAAAACAGGGCTCTTTACCGAAGCGACTCCCTATTCGCCGAATTCTCCCTACTCAGCATCCAAAGCTTCCGCCGATCATTTCGTCCGCGCGTATTTTCATACCTTTGGACTGCCGACGCTGACGACCAATTGCTCGAATAACTACGGACCGCGTCAGTTTCCCGAGAAGCTGATTCCGGTAATGATCTTAAACGCGTTAGAAGGCAAGCCGTTGCCGATTTACGGCGACGGACAAAATGTGCGGGATTGGCTCTTTGTCGAAGATCATTGCCGCGCCATTCGTCGCGTGCTGCAGCAAGGAAGGCCCGGCGAGGTCTACAACATCGGGGGCAATTGCGAGCGAACCAATCTAGAGATCGTCACAGCCGTTTGTGCGGCGCTCGACCGGCTTTGTCCTGATCTGGCCCACCGCCCATGTGAAAAGTTGATTACGTTTGTCAAAGATCGACCTGGCCACGATCGACGTTATGCGATCGACGCCGCTAAGATGAAATCCGAACTGCAGTGGAGCCCTGTAGAAACGTTTGAAACAGGCCTCGAAAAGACGATTCGTTGGTACTTGGAACATCGGACTTGGCTCGATCGAATCGCCAGCGGCGGCTACCGCCGAGAACGGCTGGGACTTTGCGAGATCGGAAAAATAGGTTAGGCGATGACGGTGAGTTCATTCCAAAAAGGGATCATCCTGGCAGGCGGATCGGGAACGCGACTTTATCCGTTGACCCGCGCCGTCAGCAAGCAATTGCTGCCGGTGTATGACAAGCCGATGATCTTCTATCCGTTGACCACGCTCATGCTGGCCGGAATTCGCAAAATCTTGGTCATCAGTACGCCTGAGGACATCGGCGGATTTCAGCGATTGCTCAAAGATGGAGCGGAGTGGGGACTGCGCATCGAATACGCCGTTCAACCGAAGCCGGAAGGTTTGGCGCAGGCTTTTGTCATTGGTCGTGATTTCATCGGTGACGATAACGTCGCGATGGTCTTGGGAGACAATCTCTTTTACGGGCAAGGTTTTCAGCAGATCCTCGCGCGCGCCGCAAGTCGCAAGACAGGCGCCACCGTGTTTGGATATCCGGTTCGCGATCCGGAACGCTACGGCGTTGTCGAGTTTGACAACGAGGGACGCGTTGTTTCGCTCGAAGAGAAGCCCCAGAAGCCGAAGTCGAACTACGCCGTGCCGGGGCTCTATTTCTACGACAACAGGATCGTCGAGATTGCCGCCAATCTAAAACCATCCGCACGTGGTGAGTTTGAAATCACCGACGTTAATATCGAGTATCTGCGTCGCGAGCAGTTGCACGTCGAATGTTTTTCGCGCGGGTTCGCCTGGCTGGATACCGGCACCCATGCGTCGCTGATGGAAGCGGGCAATTTTGTGCAAACCGTCGAGAATCGACAGGGGCTAAAGATTGCCTGCGTCGAAGAGGTCGCGTTCAACAAAGGGTTTATTTCGGCCGATCAATTACGAGAACTCGCGCGTCAACTGAATAACGACTACGCCGGCTATCTGCTTCATCTGCTGGAACCGACGATCGGCATGCGTAACGTGAAACACGCTTAAGGGAAATGGGGATCGTGAAAGTAACCGCTACGGCGCTGCCTGAAGTTTGTTGATTGAGCCGCGCGTCTTTCAGGATGAGCGGGGCGAGTTTTTCGAAACGTTTCAAGCGGAACGTTATCGAGGAATCACCTCCGTCGATTTTGTTCAGGACAATTTCTCCCATTCGAAACAGAGCGTGTTGCGTGGGCTTCATTACCAGATCGAATGCCCCCAGGCCAAATTGGTGTCGGTGTTGCAGGGAGAGATTTTCGATGTCGCGGTTGACATTCGGAAAGGTTCCCCCAACTTCGGTAAATGGGTCGGCGTCTCTCTGAGCAGCGAGTGTCGCAAACAGCTGTTTGTGCCGATCGGCTTCGCCCACGGTTTTTGCGTCATCAGCGAATCGGCGGATGTGATTTACAAATGTTCCGACGTTTATCATCCCCCAGGCGAACGGACCATTCAGTGGAACGATCCTGAACTGGCGGTCGAGTGGCCGATCAAAACGCCGCTCCTCTCTCCCAAAGACGCCGTTGCGTTGTCACTAGCCGAAGCGCCTTGTTTCAATATCGGCGTCAAGGATCGCTGCCTAAGCTAATTTGCGATCGTTCAGATATCGCTCGAGTGCGTTGCGCCACGAAGGCATTTCGCGCTGGACGCACGCGGAGTACTTCTCCAGACTCAGCACGCTATAGGCAGGGCGCGGAGCAGCGGCGCCATATTCGGCGGTCGAGATCGGTTGGACAACCGTCGGCTTTCGTGTGAGTGAAAATAAGGTCTGCGCCAGTTCAAACCAGGTCGTGCTTTCTCGGTTGGTGACATGATAAAGTCCTGTCGCTTCTTGCTCGATCAAGCGGAGCACCGCGGCGGCGACATCGACGCAATAGCTGGGAGTGCAGCGTTGGTCGTCAACGACGCGCAGCTCTGGATTGGTCGCGGCCAAGCGGATCATCGTTTCCACAAAATTGCGCATCGTCGGCCCGCCGCCGTAAAGTCCGCAGGTTCGCACGATCAGATTTTCTGGCGTCGCGGCTGCGGCGATTTCGCCTTGTAGTTTCGACTGGGCGTAAATCCCGCGCGGCGACGCAGGAGTCTGCTCGTCGAGGGGACGCTGCGAACCAGCAGCATTGTCAGCAGCGTAGTCGTCAAAGACGTAGTCGGTGCTCAACTGAACCAATCGGATGTTCCGCTCGCGACAATAGCCGGTCATTGTCGCGACGGCCTCAGCATTCGCGCGAAAGCAAGCCTCGGCATCGCTTTCCGCCTTGTCGACGGCCGTGTAGGCGGCGCAATTGATCAAGATGGCCGGGCGGATTTCGCCCAGCGCGTCCAAGATCGACGCATCGGACGCGAGGTTTATGTGGGCACGCGACAGCTGTACGGCGCGGCTTCCCAATTGCCGTGCCAGTTCGCTCCCTAACTGGCCTGCTGATCCGGTGATCGCGATGGTGGTTTTCATCCGCGTTACTGTAGCAATTTCTGTGTAGGGAAGGGATGAGGGATAACGAGGCCGAGGGCGTTTTAACGATTCCGGTTGGTTAAGAAGTCGTTAAAGCCAGAGTCGCGATCCATTGTTGCCGTAGTCTTCGCTAAATCTTCACGACTTCACGACTAGAATAGGAGCTTCCATACCAAGCCTGTGCGACCAGCGGCAAGTTCATCTTCGGAATAGGTGATCGCCGCGCGACGTCGCTTTCGCCGATCCCTTTGCAGCATGCACAAAGCCCTCGATATTTCGGCAACTCGCGATGATAACGCAGCGAGCGACGATTCGAATCACGAGAGCAGTCCGATTCCGTTGGAATGGACGACATATACCCCCGCCACGCCATTGCGCCGCCCGCTTCGACTTTTGTCGCAGATTTTTGGTGACCTTTGGAAGAATCGGGAGTTGACTTGGATACTATTCCAGAGAGATCTGAAGGCCCAATTCCGCCAGAGTTTTCTAGGATACGTTTGGCTGATAATTCCCCCGTTGGGCAGTGCGTTGGTATGGTACTTGTTGAATGCGCAAAAGGTTCTGAACGTCGACACAGGAGAGGTGCCTTACGCCGCGTTTGTTTTGGTGGGAACAACTTTGTGGGCCGCGTTTTCGGCAACTGTAATGGCGCCCATCAGCACGATTACCGCTAATCGTGAGGTCTTGGTTAAGCTGAATGTTTGTCTGGAAGCTTTCATTCTGGCCGGCTTTGCAAGAGTCCTGTTCAATCTCGCGGTAACGGTTGCGGTGCTGTTTTTGACGCTCATCGCGATGAGAGTAGGTTTGCACTGGACGGCAATTTTCTTTCCATTGAGTGCGTTCGCGTTCCTCACTATTGCGTTCGCCGTCGGCATGTGCATTTCACCTTTGGGAGCACTGTATAGCGACATTCAAAACGCTCTATCGCCATTTCTGGCCATTGTGATGTTTACTGCTCCGGTCGTCTTTCCACTTCCTGAAGCAAGCGGGCAGTCGACGGGAGTTCTAGCGACGTTGATGGCCTACAATCCTCTGACGCCGGCTATCGCGTTGTCTCGTGACAACTTGTTTAGCGGAAGCTGGAACTGGTTCTGGCTAACTTTGATCTGGGTTGGGATCAGCGGTTTAGTGCTGTTAAGCAGTTTTGTTGCGCTTCGAGTGGCGAAACCTCATATCATCGCAAGGATGGGCATGTAATGGCCGAGGACGTCTTAATTCTTTGCGAAAACGTCAGCAAAAGATTTTGTCGTGAACTGAAGCAGAGTCTTTGGTATGGCGTCAAAGATATTGCGCATGAAGTCGCGTTCAATCGTCAGAGGCATTTGCCGCAGAACGCGGCGGAAGTTGAATTGCGGCCCGGCGAGTTTTGGGCGAACAAGGATATAAGTTTTGAAGTCAAACGCGGCGAATGCTTGGGCTTGATCGGCCGCAACGGTGCTGGCAAGACGACGCTCTTGAAAATGCTCAACGGCTTGATCAAGCCTGACACCGGCCGCATTGATATGCGTGGCAAGATCAGCGCATTGATTGCACTCGGCGCCGGTTTTAATCCGATCTTGACCGGCCGCGAAAACATTTTTGTGAACGGTTCGATCCTCGGCATGAGCAAACGTCAGATTGCGGATCGACTAGAAGAGATCGTCGACTTCGCTGAGCTCGAGGAATTCATTGACACGCCGGTTCGGAATTATAGTTCTGGCATGCAAGTGAGGCTTGGATTTGCGATATCTGCGGTAATGATCAAGCCGGATGTTCTGTTGCTTGATGAAGTTTTGGCAGTTGGAGACGCAGGATTCAGGTCAAAGTGTTATAACGCGCTGCTGGACCTGGCGCGGGATTCCGCACTTGTAATTATCTCTCATTCCATGCCTCAGATCGCGCGTATGTCGACGCAAGTAATCGTCCTTGAGAAAGGAGCAGTCGCGGCGCACTCTCATTTGGCCGCGGAAGGAATAAACTCCTATTTCCTCCAGTTCGAACCCCCTGAAGCGTTGAAGTCTTGGAGTGAAGCGGCTGAAGTCATTTCCATTTCCGCCGGCGAAAATAGCGTATGCGGCGATGGAACAGTGCTCGTTCTGAATCGACAGCAGAGTCGTTATGTGGATCTGGAACTAAAAGTTTCGGACACCATCGAATCTCTGCTTCTGATATTAACGTTTTACAACCGAGAACAGAGAGGCGTTCTGCGGACAGACTGCCTAGTCGCTACTCGCGTGACAGGAAGATGTATGGTGCGCATCCATTTGAACGAACTCCCGCTTACGCCTGGGAGCTATCAGCTTCACCTCATGGTGTGCGACTCGGCGGATCCGCGAAGACCGCGGCACTTAGCGCGTTATGACCCATTTTGTGGTGTCTCAGTAGAGAGTGAAAATCAGTTGGATCATACGGTTACGTGTCCTGTATCACAACAAGCGACGGGTGAAATACTCAATGTCTTGCGGTGATAGTTTTTGAGGGCCGAGAATCATGCCTGCATTGAAATCAGATTTATCCCTAAGGAGAGCTTTAGGATTTCAAGGTAGGACGTGGGGCAAATGCGTTCTCGCAATCATTTCTGGAAATATGTGGATTGACGATGAGATTTAGCTTTCTGGGCATATCCGTTTGTATTGAACGAAACGATAGGAGAAGCCGAGCGTTCAGCAATGTTAAGATTGATGGAGCAGCAACTTACAAACTTCACTTCGGCCCGGGACCAAACTGGTCAAAACCTGATGTAACCTGGTTGGCTGTTGACGCTGACCCTCGTCGTGGTGATCTGGTTGTGGACTGGAACCAATGCCAAAGGCTTCCAATTCGTGACAGCGGAGTGAGTCACATTTACGGAAGTCATGTCTTTGAACACATGTCAATTTTCGCCGCACCACGAATATTCAAGGAATGCTTTCGCGTCTTGAGTTCACAAGGCGTAATGAGGCTCGTTCTTCCTGACGCTCGGAAATCTGTGGAGAAGTATCTCGAAGGTGAGGATGGGTTTGAACTCTTCAGGCGGCGAAGGGAACGCGCGATGCATCGTGGAGTCTCCTATACCCGTTGGGAATGCATGCGTGAGTGCTTTTTGTCCGCGAGTCAGCAACAAAAAGTACTGGGGAGCGAAACGCTAGCTCATCAGAATGCCTGGGATTTTGAGACAATTGAAAGAGATCTTTTGCGTGTAGGGTTCTCGTCTGTTGAGCAAAGTGCGTTCCAGTCTTCCGGGCAGTCTGCGTTCTCCTTTGAAGGATGTTTTGAAAGTGAAGCAAATGAAGATTATCGTTCGCTTTATGTAGAGGCAACAAAGTCGTAAAAGTGCGACTCGTATCGGCCTTGCCTTTTAATCGAGGTAAATAACGGGGACTGTCAAGTGACGTGGCGCTTGAGCTTATAGAAAAGGTCGTTTACCTGTTCCGTTCTTGTTGTTAACGCGGATCGTGAAATTTGGCGGTTTGCTTTCAGCCGACTGGTTAGTCCGACGGCCGACATTTCGACGGATCGTGTTTTTGTTTGAGCCTATCGGATTCAAAACCGCTGTCGCGCAGACTTCCTAAGTACCTTTATTCGGACGCCGCAATCGAAGAATAGCAACATGAGAGCGTTTTTTTATAAACTTGCGGATTACGGATATCGCGTTTTTCGCTGTCGGACCTCTATGGCTCACGCTCCGCGTTGGGAACCGAGCCAGCTTTTGGATCGCGAAAGTAGTGGTCGTCAGATAGCCCACGTAGCCGCGTTTACCGCCCAGGGAAGCAACGCGGGTGACATACTTTTACCTGCTGTGCTGCGAGATGCGATCACATTTTATGGCGGTGGTATCGATTGGAAGGCAATTCATGCTCGATCCGCCGTGGATGAGTCGACCATCGACGAAATTAACTCTACGCAGGGGTTGATCATCGGCGGCGGGGGACTGTTTCTAAGGGACACAAACGCCAATCAGATTAGTGGTTGGCAATGGCCATGTTCAGTCGAGCAAATCAAGAGGATTCGCGTTCCGTTTTGTGCCATGGGAGTTGGCTACAACCGCTTTCGAGGCCAGGCTGATTTTGACCCCGTGTTTACTGATAACATCCGTGTGTTTGTCGAGCGAGCGCAATTCGTCGGCCTCCGTAACACGGGCAGTATGAACTCCATTCGCAGCTACCTGCCAACCGAGTTACACAGCAAAATTCGTTTCCAACCATGTCTTACGACATTGATTGCAAAGTTGTACCCGCACCTGATCTTGAGAGAATCAGAGAGTTCTTTTTTGGCGCTTAACTGCGCGTTCGACCGACCCGAGTTGCGCTATGGGAATGACAAGGAAAGTATTCTGAAGAGCATTTCCCAGGGGGTTAAAACAGTTGCCGATCGCTTCGGATTAAGCATCAAGTATTATTCCCATTACAGTGCTGACGAAGAGATGATACCCGTATTGCGCTCTCAAGGAATCGATTGTGAAGTGGTTGACCTGAGCAAATTCGATTCGCGTGAGATAATTGCGGCGTATAGCGAACCCGCGCTCGCAATTGGTATGCGAGGTCACTCCCAAATGATTCCTTTTGGATGTAATACGCCAATTCTGTCGCTCATCTCACACGATAAACTTCAGTGGTTTTTGGACGACATAAATCGGAGTGAATGGGGCGTGGATTTGCATCAAGCCAATATTGCTGAGCAGATCATTGAACGAGGGAGCCAAATCCTGAGCGCGCCTTCCATCGTGGCGGAATTTTTGGAAGAGTCACAATCCTCGCTGTGGGAAGTTGCAAGAGGTAGCATCACAGAGTTCCTCGGATGCATGCCGATTGCGAAGGAGTTGGGATCTTGTCATTTGCAAGAGAAAAACAATGAATCCGTTTGAAAGAGATGGCTATTCGGTCATTCGAAGTCTTTTGACGGAGAAAGAGATCACGGAATATCGCCAACAGATTCAAAGGCTCTCGGGCATTTGCGACACCGACTATAAAAATAAAGTGTTTGCTTGCCCGGACGGCGTAAGCAGGAATCGTGAGTTTTGGCCGTTGATTTATAGTGATCGGCTAGTTTCTGAGGTGGAGAAGTTGTCTGGGCGTTCAGTTCGCTACACCCAACATTCCGATCTCCATGCACACCGTACCGGTGGATGGCACCGCGATTGCGCATGTCGTCAATTTGGCGTTGGGCCAGATTGGGATGAGCGCGAAGAGCCCTATCAAGTTGTCCGGGTTGCGATCTACCTGCAAAGCTACGAAGAAAGTGGTTCTGCACTGGGTGTCGTGCCGGGCAGTCACCGTTACGAAAAAGCGCTATCCGATCGAGAATGGAAAATATGGTTGCGCCGGACGCGGGGCTCTCTTTTCAATCGGATAAGCCGGCAAATCCAAGGATTGCCGCTAGTTGATATTCCGCCGCGTCGGATGACTATGTGGACAAAGCCTGCTCAAGATATCGCAACCGATGAACCGACGCAGCCCGTTTGGATTCCAACCGGCCCAGGTGATTGCGTTATTTTTGATCAACGACTTTATCATTCGGCGTCAAATATCTTTGGCCCAAAATACGCGATCTATCTCTCGTACTCTCCTGAGAACAGGCACTCCCGCAATCATATGGGGTATTATCGGCACATCCGAACAGACTTAGGCTATTCGGAGCTAGAGCCAGAACTCATCGAGAGGCTCAAGCAAAGAGGATTGTACATGGATGCTCCGCCACCAGACAAAGTCGATCGCTTCTTTGCAAACGGCTTGCAACGGATTGATGCTAAGTAATGTTTCTTGGCATCCTTCCAGTTCGAGGGACGCCAATAGATCGCCGCAGAAGAACGTGTCGCCGATCGGGTAAGCCCTGGATTGCCTGGACAAAGGAGCAGTAAGACTTGGAAGATGAAGGCTTAATAGTGAAGCAGCACCTAGCGATAGACCAGGTTGCACGCGATGAAGCAGTCATACTCGGTTGCGGTTCGTCAATCTTGCAATTGACGGAGGAAGAACGCGCGTATGTCAATTCTTGTTCCGTCCGGATTGCGATCAACAAATTCGCCGCGTTTCATCACGACGTTGGTATCGCTCCGACGCATCTTTTCTTTCTCGACGCCTATGACGTCGCGTGTGCAAATTGGTTGCAATTCGCATCATCCGAAATTCTTCATCGCCAACTGTCAGGCGTGACGTTTGTTATTTCGGATACGCTTCGTGATCGTCTGCGAATGTGCGATCCAAGTGACTATCGGCGACTTGAGGAGGCTGGTTACTTCGGTTCGCTTACCAAGAATCCGTTTGGCTGGAGACGGATCCTAAAAGAACCTCGCAATTTAAATCGCATTCTGGTCCCCGAGTCGGGGCTGTTTCAATTTGTTTCGCACCACCACTCGATGGTCGGCGGGGAATGGGCGCAGACGCTGGATCAGCCGCTGTTCCATTTTCGGGGGAGTTTAACGAGCGCACTCAACTACTTGTCGATTTCGTATCCCGGCAAAACGGTAACGCTGGTCGGAACCGATTTCAATCAAGGGACCAGCTTCTTTGAAGATCGCTTGAAGGATGTCTCGTTTGCGTATGAAGACTGGACCACAGACATCGTTCGCAAAGCAGGGCGCCACTATAGCGCAATCGAGATTCGAGGGGGAACGATGTTCGATCGATTTGTCTTTATCGTCGATCGGATGCTGAAGTCAGGTAACCGACTCCGTTGCACTAATCCGGAAAGTTTGCTCGTAACAAGAGGCGTTATCCCGTTTCAGCCAATCGTCGAAACGTCATGTGACAACGCCTGGCAAGCGGGAATCGTGTCGGAAGAGAATTGTACGCCAGTTGCTCATAAGGAGGTCTGGCGTCAGTGCATGGCGGTCACCGAGAAGTTGATCGATTTGGAAATGCGCACGCTGGAACTTCAGCAGAAGTCCGAAGAACTCGAAAGCATTAAGAATTCCTGGAGTTGGCTTATTGGGACTACGTTAACTTGGCCAGTAGGCCAGCTGGTCGAACGTATTTCTACTATCCGAAGGCATCTGACGAAAAAACCGGTCCGTAGACAATTGAAATGAACAACACGACTCCATCCACTTGGGCGATCATACCAGCACGCGGCGGGTCGGTAACGATTCCGCGCAAGAATCTGATCTCGATCGCCGGCAAGCCGTTAATCGTTTGGACCATCGAAGCGGCCCGCAGTGCGGCGACAGTCGAACGGGTAATCGTCACTACCGATGATGGTGAAATCGCCGATGTCAGCCGGAAGGCAGGCGCTGAGGTGGTGGTACGCCCTGAGGCGCTCAGCGGACCGGATGCGTCGTCCGAGTCGGCTCTCATGCATGTGCTTGAAACCTATCTAGCTGATGGGAAGTCATTGCCGGATTCGATTGCCTTCCTTCAGTGCACTTCGCCGTTGACGCGAGCCGAAGATATCGACGGCACGGTTGGGGCTCTCTACCGAGATAAGGCTGATACGGCGCTTGCCGTCGTTCCGTTTCATTACTTCCTTTGGAAGAAGGGAGCGTCCGCGGATGCGGAAGGGGTCAACCACGATAAAAGCGCACGTTTGTTGCGACAACAACGCGAACAGGAATACTTGGAAGCGGGCGCAGTTTACGTAATGCGCACGAAAGGGTTTCTGGAACGTCGCTTCCGGTTCTTCGGTAAGACGGCGATGTATGAGATGCCGATTCGCCGCCGCTGGGAAATTGACGAATCGGACGATATTCCCATCGTCGAGGCGTTATTAGCGGTCGATGCATCCCGTTTAGCGGAGAGCGCAGGGCGCGTGCGGCGGTTTCCGCGGGTGCAAGACGTTGACGCGGTCGTCTTCGATTTCGATGGCGTATTCACCGACAATAAGGTCCACGTGAATGCTGACGGAACAGAGACGGTGGTCTGCAATCGGGCGGACGGGCTTGGATTGGGATTGCTGAGAGAGACCGGCGTACCGCTGTTGGTGCTGTCGAAAGAACGTAATACGATCGCGAGCGTCCGTTGTAAGAAACTCGACATTCCTTGCCAGCTAGGAATCGACGACAAGCTGACCTTTCTCAAAGCTTGGGTGGAGGAGCGGGGATTCGCATTGCAGCGAATTGTCTATGTCGGAAATGACGTGAATGATGTCGAGTGCCTGGACGCTGTCGGCTATGGTGCGATCGTTGCCGACGCCGAGGCTGCGTTGTTCTCGGAGGGACGATATGTGCTTCGTCGCGCCGGAGGCGAAGGCGCTGTTCGCGAAGTTTGCGATTTTCTTCTCCGCCAAGATGCGTGATATCGATCAGTAACGCTATTTACCCATGTGACACCTAGAACCACATTATTCGCAAACGGGACGAACGCATGTTGACGATAGGTCGACGCGCTGTCGGTAAAGGACAGCCAGCATACATCATCGGCGAGATCGGGTTGAACCATAACGGCGACATCGAGATCGCGAAGAAACTAATCGACGTCGCTGCGTTCGCAGGCTGTGACGCCGTAAAATTTCAAAAACGGGATCCCGAAACGTGCGTTCCTCCGGAACAGCGCAACGTGCTTCGCGAAACTCCCTGGGGCACGATGACCTATCTTGAGTACCGCCATGCCGTAGAGTTCGGCGAGGATCAGTACGCAGAGATCGACCGATATTGCAAAGCCAAGGAAATCGACTGGTTCGTTTCGTGTTGGGACGCATCGTCGGTTGGCTTTACGGAGAAATTTTCACCGGTCTGCTACAAGATTGCGTCGGCCACGCTTACGGATCTATCGCTGATGCGAAGAATTGCGTCTACCCGGCGTCCCGTCATGCTTTCAACTGGCATGTCGACAATGGAGGAAATCGACGCAGCTGTCAACGTTTTTGATCGAGAGCAACTATTGATCGCCCATGCCACAAGCGCCTATCCCTGCAAAGCGGAAGAGATCAATCTGCGGATGATCCACGTGTTGCGAGATACCTACGCCGATGTTCCGATCGGATATTCTGGGCATGAAGTCGGTCTGCAGATTACGCTCGCCGCCGTTGCGTTGGGGGCGGCGTTCGTCGAGCGTCATATCACTTTGGATCGCACCATGTGGGGTTCGGACCATGCCGCGTCGGTCGAACCTCAGGGATTGATACGGCTCTGCCGGGACATCCGCGTCATCGAACAAGCGATGGGGGACGGAGTCAAACGCGTGTATGATAGCGAACTACCGATTCGAAAGAAGCTGCGTCGGGTTGGAATTGCCGATCTGCAAGGTCAAGCCAAGTGATTTGACTGGCGAGATTGACGGCGTCCGCTACGGTTTATACTTGCAGTAAGATGCGAGATTCCAAATCGCAATTGCCAATGCTGGGTAGCAGTCGTTCCTTTCAGACGATCTGCCTGATGGTGATAACGGTTAGTTGGTTCAAGCGACAAAAGTTTTCTTCCGCTTTGTCTCGAATAATCCGTTCGTGATCAGTGTTTTCCGGGGTGTAGCGGGCCTAGGTGAACGACGGGTTTGCGGAGGTTATGGCAGACTGCCGTGGCGATGTCGACTTATCGCGTCATCAAGGCGATGGGCATCGCCCCACGTCGAATTACGTAGCGCGTGCGATGGCCGTTCCTTGGGGACCCCGTAGGGATTAACGATGCGATTAATAATCAAACTTCACTTGCAAATCTATGGTGCAGTGAAGAAAATTCTACGGAATTTGTGGGGCGTTTTCCGTCGCGGCGCACTGCTAATCGCTGATGTCAGCCGTGCACTATTTCTCTGGTATTTGCTTGGCATGCGTCCCCGGTTTGACCCTCTTCCCGATGAAGAGTTGACGCGGCGTTTGGCCAAGTATCGTAGTTCACGTTCGCCCAAGCGGGTGGTTGTCTATACGGCGCTGGTCGGTGGTTACGATGATCTGATAACGCCCGAATTTCTGAATGACGACTACGATTTTGTCTGCTTTTCAGACTCGATGATCGAAGGCGACCATCCCTGGAAGATCGTGCCGATCGATTACCACAACGCGGATCAAACGCGGATCTCCCGATTCTATAAGCTGCATCCGCATTACTTCTTTGTCGATTACGACGTGGCGATTTGGATCGACGCGAACATCCTTATTCGTGAGGATATGGGATCGCTTGTCGACCGGTTTCAATGCGGCTCGAACTTGATCGCTACCTTTGAGCATCCCGATCGCAATTGTCTCTTTGATGAAATTCAAGCGTGCTCGAAGTGGTCCAAGGATGATGCCGAGCTCCTCAAAAAGCAGCGGCGGCGTTATCTTCAAGCGGGGGTCCCGCGCGGGCTTGGTTTGCCGGAGACGAATGTTTTTATGTCGAAGCCGGGCGACCCGCGGACGGTCGAGTTTTTTGAGCGGTGGTGGAAGGAAATGGATAACGGGTCCCGTCGGGATCAAGTGTCGGTGATGCCGGTGCTGCATGCGATGGGGGAGGACTTCACCCGCTTGGTCGACAGTCGCGAGCAGACGGCGCGGCACGATACGAAGCGATTTCTCCTCTTTTCTCACAAGCGTGGCTGGGCGTTTCTCCGCAAACTGAATTACCGTGTTCCGGCGTTCCTGCGTGATGCCTATGCGAACGCGACTAAGCGTTGGTGGGAGCAGGCCAAGGGGGGCGAACTGAAGAACGCCGCCTTTTTGCAGTTCCGTTCTCGCTTTGTCGATATCGTGATTCCTGTGCATAACGCTATCGATGATGTGAAAGCTTGTCTGGAATCGGTTGCTCCGACCCTGGAGGCGAATCACCGCCTGATTATTGTGGACGACGGGTCTGACGCGCCGACGCGTGATTACCTGCAAGACTTTGCCGCGGGAAGAGAGAACGTCACCCTGATTCGGCATGATTTGGCGCAGCGCTATACCAAGGCGGCCAATGCTGGACTTCGCGCTTCGACAGCAGAGTACGTCGTATTGCTCAATAGCGACACGATCGTTCCGCCGCAGTGGTTGCTAAAGCTGCTCCATTGTGCCGAATCGGCGGATGAAATCGGCATTGTGGGGCCTCTTTCCAACGCCGCAAGTTGGCAGTCGATTCCAGAAATGCTGGACGCATGGGGCAGCATGGTGGTCAATGCGCTGCCTGGCGATAAGTCGGTTTCCGACATGGATGCGCTTTGTCAGGACCTGTCGCTTGACGCATTTCCTCGCGTGCACCTGATTAACGGATTTTGCTTTTGCATCAAACGGCGGGTGATCGAGAAGATTGGCTACCTGGACGAAGAAACGTTCCCTAAAGGGTATGGCGAAGAGAATGACTACTGCTTCCGAGCGACCGACGCTGGGTTCGTGCACGCCGTCGCTACCCATACGTACGTCTATCACGCGAAATCAAAAAGCTACACCTCGGCGGTGCGTCTGGTGCTGTCGGCGGAGTCTGCGGAAAATTTGACGCGCAAGTACGATGCAGCTCGAATTCAAAGATCCGTCAAATCCGATCAAACGCATCCTTTGATTGAACGGATGCGAAATGAAGTTCAGGGAGAACTGCAGGCAGGGAAAGCCGCCTCGAATTGACAGTCGCTGGCCAGAGCTTTGAAGCAAGGCCAGCGGTTGGGGGAATCCTCTCCGTTCCCTTTCTCGAAGACGATTCAACACTGGGTTTCTTGCAGGCCGTCCGACTTTTGGAACGGAGCATGGCCGCCGAGATGAAGAGTGGTTCAGTTTGGCGCGTTGGAAGAAGTCAGAGCGCGACGGAAGAGTGTTCCGTATCGCTGATAGTCGTTGTAGTCGACGGCCTGACGCGTCCACTTCGCTAGTTCTTGATCGTACCGCGTTCGCATCTCCTGAAGTACCGGTTGGCTCGTGGGCTTGTCGGCCAGATTGGTAAGTTCGAGCGGATCGTTCTTCGTATCGAACAATTCTTCGACAGGCTTCATTTGGTCATCGGCGTACCACCAGTAGGTGTATTTGTATTGCGGCGTCAGGCAACTCAGACTGTGTGTGGGGAGTGGGCCGTACACGTTGATGAAGGCCAGCTGATCGTGTCCTCCAGTTTTCGGGTCCTGTAGCAACGGCAGAAGGCTTGTTCCGTCCATGTTGGCAGGAATCGGCAGGCCGGCTAGCTCGAGAATCGTGGGGGCAAAGTCGATATTGCCGGTGAGTTGATCGCAGCGCAAGTGTTTGCCGTTAAGCGGACTGCGGGGGTCGTAGATTATCAGCGGAACACGAGAGGATTCTTCCATGGGCAGAACCTTCGAGCCGTATCCATGCGAGCCGCAGATGTAGCCGTTATCGCTGGTGTAGATGACAACGGTGTTATCCGCAACGCCCTGGGCCGCGAGTTCGTCGCGAATCATGCCGAGGGCTACATCGATACCGTAGACCTGCTGATGGTACTTCGCCATTTCTCCGTCGTAGTCGGTATCGTACTTCCACTCGATGAATCGCGGGAATTGCCGTCCTGACTTGCTTTGTGGGGCAAGATGCTCACCAAATTCACGGCCAAAATTATCAGGCTTGGTGAATTTCTTGCCGGCGTAAACTTCGTTGAATCGCGGGTCAGGAGTCGCCGGTTTGTGAGGAGCTTTAAAACTGATCGACAAGCAGAACGGCTTTTTCTGCTCGACCGATTGGCGAATCACATCCTGGGCGAATGCTCCGTACGATAAGGTCGAGTGAGGGTACTTGGTTGCGTATTTCTTCATCGACTTGTTGTTGGCCGTCCGGTAGTCGGTTTGGCCAGGACTGCCGCCCCAGAAATCAAAATCCTCTTCGCAGAGTCCTTTGCCTTCCACCACGATTCCAAACTTGCCTGCAAACGCCGTTAGATAGCCTGCTTTTCGCAGCAGCACTGGATATGACTTTTCCCAGACATCGGCATGCATGTCGCCGTGGTCGAAATTACAGCCGGTCTTGTATTCATACATGCCGGCGAAGACGTTCGCACGGCTGGCCATACAGATGGCGGTCGTGTTGTAATGTTTGTCGAAGACGATTCCATCCCGGCCAAGCTGGTCCATGTTGGGCGTCGTGACGTCTTTATTTCCATAGCAGCCGACGGAATAGGTCGATTGATCGTCTGCGAAAAGAAAAATGATGTTGGGACGTGACCTTGGTATTTCTTCCGCCGTGACCAGTGGAAGTAATGCTTCCGGCACGATGAGCGAAACGCAGACCAGCAAAAGAATTCTGAGGTTGTTCATTGGGTGCTATTCACTCTCTGAAAGCTACGTCGACAATCCGAACCTTCGTGAAATTCTACTCGTTCCGCCTGCGCTGCGAAAAGTCGACCTATGAGCCGCAACGCGCCGCGACTGTCGGGACGGGATACATGCGTGCGTACGCCAGAAAAGCGGCGTTTTCCGCACAAGAGGCTTCTCCTCGAAGGCCGGCTGTATGCTCCCCCTATCGATCGGCCGGCGGCGGGGTTCCGGTAACGTCCAACAGGGTCGCGAAAATGTCGGAGCCAATCACCGACACATCACTTGCCGTCCCTGGCCGGATATGGTCCGGCCAGCGCACCACGACCACTTCGTTCAGGACATCACCGGCGATAATCGCATTGGGAACGACACGGAATTGCCCGAAGTACCGCCACGAATCCGCTCGATCGGATCGACGCACAGCGCGGGACGCCGCGGCCACATGGTGGTAAGTCTGGTCATTCGGGCAAACAGCGATCGATGTTGTTTGGAATGGGGCGGTTTGTGATCGAACGCGCTTGGCGCCGATTTCTTTCTGGACGAAAACCGACAATCGAAGCCGACCCTGTGGGGACGGATTGGATTGTTTCTATCTAGTGATTGCGACACCTGAAGCGATGGCGATCTCATTTGGCTAACTGGCAAGCCATTGCGTGACGAGCAGGACGGCCTGGGATCGTGCCGGCAGGTCTGAATAGCTGTGAGTGGTGGATTATATGTCAGCAAGGCTGGTTTAGGGCGCAGTATTTTTCCTTTTTTTGTTGCTACCATTGGGGGAACCACCGGGTTATAGTGATGCAACTATCCTGCAGAGGGGGTGTTGTGCTCCGTTTATTGACCGCCACATCAGAGGTGTTCCGAATGACTCAAACTGTGGTTTGGACGGTGAAGTCCGCGACAATTTTTGTGATCCACGCAGCTTGCGCGGCAATGCTCTTCGGACAAGCTCCTGCTCCTGCCGACGTCCAATCACCTGAGTTGTTGTTGGTGGTGCACCGGCCGACGGAACTTAGAGAAGCTTCGGATTTCAAGAGAACGCAGAGAACGGATCGTCGGATTTTAGCTGCTGATACAGTCGTTATAGGTTTGCGTCAGGAAAGTTTGGACGATGGAGCGGTTCACGGCTGGCAAGTCGCGACCTATGACAAGCCTGCCCGGCGCGGTTGGATACCATCCAGTGCGATCACAGAATTTGGTCAGCGGGTTTCGGAACTGCAGGCGACGGCGGTCTCACTTCAAGCAGAACGATTGCCGGCCAGTGAGATCGACACGCTGCCGGAATTGATCTTGCGGCAGCAGAACAGGGAAATCCAAACCGCTTGGCGTGAGATCGCGATAGCGGTTGAAGAGAATCAAAAACTTCCGGAGTCAGAGCGACTGCCGGAACCCTATTTTGCGCGTGCCGAAATCTGGGCGGCGGTCGATAACTATTCCGACTCGCTCCAGGATTATCTCACTGCGATTCGCTACGCACGGCAGTCGGGACGCGATCTTCTTTCGTACTCCGATTATTTCCAGCGGATGTACAACGTCGCAGAGGAACTTGAGAAGATGCCGGTGTCGGCTGCGGGCGCCGAGTCGAACGCCGCCGCGGCTGCGGTTAAGCACTATGGAGCGGGACTGCATCGCTATTTTGCCGGTGATATTCCTGCGGCGTTGGCGCACTTTGATAATGCGGTGCAGCTTTCGCCGAACAAGGCGATCTATTGGTACCTGCGCGGGCTTACGCATCGGCGAGTAGGGGATCATGCCCGAGCGCAATACGACGTGCTAATGGGGGCGGCTTTTGAAAAGACGCTTCCATCGTGGAAACAACGCGCGTTGAACGGTCAACTCATCCGCATCCAGGGAGAGTCGCGACAATGGCTCGAAGCTTTTCGCCTGGGAGCTGCTAAGAATCAACTGCCGAATTCCCCCCTCATCGACGCCAGCATCAGCAGAGCAAATCCATGACGTTGCAGCACCAAGTCCGAGAAGCGACTTTTACGCGATCGAACCGAGGTGCGTTGCGCTTCGCAGTACTTTTCGCATTTGTCCTTTGTTTTTCTGATGGGAGCGCTTCGTGTTTAATCGCCCAAGAAGCAGGCTGGGCGGAAAAGGTAACTGAAGTGGCCGGTCAGGTCGCCACGGCGGAAGCGAAAGCGAAGGACGATCCATCGCTGGAGAATCAAATCAATTTGGCGACCTGGCGGATCATGCTGGGAGAAATGGCGACCGAACAAGGAGAAAGGTCGGACTTGTGGAGTCTGGCCGTCGACCAGATCGAGTTCGGCCGAAAGGCGATTGCCGAGATTGAAGCGGCGCTGGCGGCGTCTCCCGAAGAAGAACGGCTTCTTTCTAAATCGCCGAACGCAGCGATGCGTCTCGACGCGACGCGAGTTCGTATGACCGCGATTCAACAACGTGAGGCGACGGCGCGTCAGGCTGAACGCGACCGATTGAATCAACTCCGCGAAATCGCCAAAAAGTACCGTGACGTGTTGGCGAAAATCGCGGAGGTTGACCTCTATCTCCGGTTGGATGACATGCAGCACGCCCGCTCGGCCAATCTTGAAGCGTTGCAAGGCGTTAACGACGTCTTGGCAATTGCCCGATCGCGTGACGACATTCATCTTTTCCACGACGAACCGCAACTCGAAGATGGCGTCGACCTGAAGGCGGTCAACGCGAACGTAAGTCCGTTAAGCGTCGAAATGATCGCTCATATCAAAGCGATCCAAGCTTTGGCGAGCAGCCAGTTGGCCCTTCGGCAGTCGCCGGTGGATCAAAAGCTTTTGGAAGAATCACGCGATTGGGCGCTGGCGGCGCTAAACGGCACGGAAGTCCCAGGCTTCCCTACGCCAGCAGGAAGTCATACCGGCAATCCAATCGGATTGTACGTCCTAGGTCTGGTCAGCGAAGCGCAAGGGGTCGAGCAGGTTCGCCCGGCGCCGGCGAGCCTCCAACTCCATCAGCAAGCGGAAACGCACTTCGCAGCGGCGAAGGAGAACTACGCCAAAGCGCTTTCAGCGCTCGTTAAAAATCGAACTGGCGCAGGCGTGTTGGCGGAATTGGAAGCGACGATCACAGCGAAAATCAAATCGCTCGAATCGCCGGCTCCTTTTCTCGCGCAAGCCGACCAAGCGACCCTGTCTGGGCGCCCCGAAGCCGCCTGGAAAATCTTACAAGAGGGATCGCTCCGAATACGCGAGCCGCAACTTTGGAGTTCGATGATCGAAGCAGGGCGCCGTGGTGCGGCAGGCGAGCAAATCCTACTGGCGCAGGTCGCCGAAGGGACCTCCAATCGCCTGTTGGTGAAGGAGACGTGGGAAACGCAGCTCTTGCAGATGAAAATTGCGCTGGATGCGGTTGGAGAGAATTTGAGTCAAATTGGAGCGAAAGGGCTGACGCCGGAGCGACGCCAATCGCTGTCGCAACGACTGACCGAGCGGAGCACTGCCTTACGAGGCTTGCAAGCGACGGCGACGACCGCTCTCGAGAAGGCGGAGACCGCCGCTTTCCTGGCGCTGGCCGTCGCGTACCAATCGGTGCTGGGGGGCGACGCCAAACGGACCGATACGCTCATTCGCGAAGCGCAGCGGCTCTCAAGGGATGCAATGGCCGAACTGGAAGCCGGTTTGAAGCTGGAAAAGGATCCGGTCAAGGCGATTCCGCTGCGCGAGGCGCTGATCGCAAGTCGCTTGGCGTACGGACACATTTCGATTCGGGCACTTCCCGACTATCGTGACGACGCATCACTCGCTTTTGCGGCAGCTTTTGACGAAATGGCGAAACTGCCGTTCGCCGCCAGCAATTTGGAGCTTTTGGGATCGCCGACGATTTCCGCAATGATGTCCCGCGACGGCGATTCGGCCACGCGACTGGCGCTCGAAGAACGTCGTTATCGCGAGCTGGTTACGAGATTCCTGGAGGGAATGTTTACGCTCCACTTTGGCAGCCCCGACGCCGCTTCGCAGCAAATGGCGAATGCGTTGCAAGCTGGAGCGACGAGCCAACAGCTGGCTTCCGGCGGCGGCCCGGTTGACGCGTCGGCGATGCTCGGACAGACCGATGGGTTTGACAGTCAAGTGACCCTGCAAGATTCGGTACGGGCGTTTGCGATTCTGGCAAGCATCCAAGCTGACAAGCCGGACGAAGCTCTCGTGGAGTCGGTTCGTCTTCTGAATCCGGCGTCCAAAATCACTTCGACAAATCAAGTTGACGAAGCGGCGCTTGACGACGCGTTGGACAGAATCCAGTCGCCGTTGGTTGGTTACGCTTTTGCATCGGCGGTCGAGAGTTACTCTGATTCCCTCAATATTTCCGACGGAACGCGGCACGAAATGCTCGCCGCTCAGGCACGGCTTGCCTTTGAGAAAGTTGATCAGCAGTTGCAGTCGCGCCGACTTCGCAACCGTTATCCTCATCTGGTTGCGTTGGTCGAACAAGCCGCGAGCCGTCTTGGCTCGATTGAGGGATACCAAGCAGACGCGACGCAAAAGCAACGCCAGGGAGACGCCGACGGGGCTATTCGCACCTTGGAGGCCGGCCTGAAACGTCATCCTCGGTCGAGCGAACTTTGGGTGGCTTTTTTAGAAGCGCAGTTAGAGCAGTCGCGCCGCGGCGCCGCCTCGCGAGAATCGTACGTCGGCGTCTTGAAGCAGATTGAAACGGCGCACCAGCTGAAGATGATCTCGAGCTTTGAACATGACTTGTTGAGCGCAAGTTTGTTGGAACGGATGAACGAATTGGAGAGGTCGCTCGACGCCTATCAGCGGGCGCTCGCCGGCGCTGCCGATCCGCGCGACGTGGTTCGAACTCGCTCTAAGATTTCAGAAGTACGAATTCGGCTCGTTACGAAGTCGACGAATTAAGTTAATGAGCATACTACGGGGGCGAGACGCTTATGTCACAGATTTTGCGAAAGTCAACTTGGCTGATATCGACAGCTATTCTTCTCTTCCTGGTCCCAAGCGCGCAGGCGGATTCAAGTCAGCTGATCAAATCGACAAACGGTAGCGGTAACCTGTACGAAAAGTTGATCGTCAAGTCGAGCAGCGCCGTCTATGTCAAAGAACCAACGGTCGGCTCAACCCGCATTTTCGTACCGGCATTTAGCATCTTCTATCGGCTAAAGACCGATACGCCGAACAACGAGCAGGAAGGCTACTATCGCATCGGCAAACGTAACGGCGAATCGATCGGCTGGATCAAGAAGGAGTTTGTCGCGGCGTGGAATACGCGATTCGGCTTAGAGCCAGGGCTTCCGCAGCCGGATCGCCATTTCACGATTTATCGTGACGAAAAAGGGGAGTCTGCGCACATCGAATTTGTCGGCAAAGAAGGGCAAATTCCGGACGGAGCGAAACGTTTCGCTCTGATCACCGACGTTCCGGCCGAAGAGAACGGAGACGAGGTCTATCCGGTTGTCGTCTTTACGGGCTCTGTCGAAAGCGGGGGCGCTCGCGAGAAAGAGCAGATGGCGCTGTACAACTTGCAGTTGGAAGTAGTGTTCGTGATCGATACGACGGCGAGTATGGAGCCCTTGATTGAAGTCGCGCGCCAAGTAGTCAAGCGAACGACCGACTCGTTGGTGAACATGCCCGATGTGAAGCCAGTCGTTCATTTCGGTCTGGTCGAGTATCGCGATGCGCCTCCCCAAGCGGAATTTGCATCGCGACTGCTTTGTCGGCTGAACGAGGATCACGGCGTGTTCTGGCAGAAGTTGCAAGACTTGAAAGTGTCGACCGCAGATATGAATGATATTCCTGAAGACATGGTAGCTGGGCTGAAACTGGCAATTAACGACGTCGCTTGGCGGCCAAACAGCTCGAAGCATATCATCATCCTGGGGGACGCGCCGGCAAAAGACGGCTTCGATGCGATCTCAGACGAGACCTATCGGAGTGACTCGGGCTGGACGCTGGATCAAGTGAACCAAGCGGCGAGACCGCAAGGGGGCAGTGATAGCGAACGCGCACTAGGAGCGAAGAATTTTCACTCGATCTCGAATGATCATCAGCCGCTCCTTGATACGTTTATGAATGCACCGGAAATCAAGAAACTTCCTGTGAAAGAACAAAGGGAACTACGAGAAGTTTTAGAAGATCCGCAATTGACCGCCGAGATCCGCAGGGATGCTGACGCGGTTTTTCGATCGCTCCAACAGAGCGGCATGGAAGCGGATGTTGCAGATGCGTTGGTTACCCTGATTGCGACGAGCGACGCACTCGATCGCTGGCAAGTTGCACTTCATACGCAACTAAAGCTCTTGGCGGGCAATGGACAGCAGCTTCAGGGCTATTACGCCGAAGTCAACACGCATAAATCAGACAATGCGAAGGAAAACGCAATCCAGGGGCTGACTGATATTCTCAACAAGGCATATCAATCCTTGGCGACCGCCCGCGACGGCAAGGCCGTGGAAGCGGCTGGTTCGTTCGCCAACGGCGGCAGTATCAGTCGCGCCATCTATCAAATTGCCGGCACCAAAGGAGACGCCGCTGGTTTGCAACAAGTGGAAAACGGTTATGCGACCCTGCGTGACGAAAATGGTCGTCAGGTGGCGCACAAGCGCGTGATGGTCTTCAAGACCGAACTGATGCGTTTGTACAGCGTCCTCGATTCGCTTCATACGACGTTTCAGAGCAAGTCGAACAAAGCGGATCGACAGAATGTTTCCGATATTCTGGACGAGCTGAAACGAGCGGTCGCGTCGCAGGTCTCGGGACAGCAGATCGACGAGAACGTCAATCTGAAGGATTTGATCACATTTGATTTCCCGTTGAAGACGCCGGCGCTGGAAGTGAGCGCGCAACAACTTGGCGTTATGACGACTCCGGCGTTTAACAATTGGCTCGAATCTTTGGCGACCGCGCGTGACCGCTCCAAGGCGCTAGTCATGGGGGGAAACGCCAACTGGACGACGCTGAACAACGAAGATGATGAGCAGTTTACTTTCCTCGCCTTGTCGGAATTGCCTTAGCGCAAATGAAAATGGAATCGGAATTAATGCCTTTGGAGACCGAACGGGAAACTGCCGACAAGCAGACTCCCGTCCTGCTGGTAGAGGACCTGCAGCAACGGCTGCGCGATCCGCAAACCGGAGAACAGTTCGTCGTTACGCTGGAGGGACGCCTGGCGATTCCTCCCGGCGCGTTCGCGGCGATGCTGGGCCCGAGCGGCTGTGGAAAGTCGACTCTGCTGTCGGTTTTCGGGTTGCTTCGCCGTCCATCGCATCCCCACGAAATCGGTCGCTTTGAGATCGCAGGGATCGACGCCGACGGAGCTGTGCGAGTTCATGATCTGAAAGCGCTCTGGCGAAGCAATCAACAGGGTCAGATCGAACGACTGCGACGTCAAAACATCGGTTTCGCGTTGCAGTCAGGCGAGTTGTTGTCGTCGCTGACGGTTCGGGAGAATATCGCCGTTCCGCTTCGCTTAAACGGGATCGGCAGACGGCAGGTCAACGGCCGAGTCGATGAGTTGCTCGCTTCGTTCGGCTTAGATGCATCAAGCGATCTTGAGTCGGAAAACGGCGATCAGAGGAAAAACCGACTCGCACATGCGCGCGTCAATAAGCTATCTGGCGGCGAATATCAGCGCGTCGTGTTGGCGCGAGCGATCGCCCATCAGCCGAGAATTGTGTTTGTTGACGAGCCGACGTCGGCGCTCAATCGCGAACTGGCTCGCAAGTCCTTAATCCAACTAAAACTATCGCAGTTGACGGGTGACAATCCCGGCGCGGTCGTGATGATTACCCATGACGAAGAGTTGGCGGCCGAGTTCGCCGATATGGTCATTCGCATGGAGCCCGAGCCAGGCAAAGCGGCAGGGCGAGTCGTCGAGATCGCCTCCACTACGCCGACGTATGATGCGGCCGCCTTCCTTCGTTAAGCGTCTAAGCCGAGTTAAGCCATGAGTCGCTGGATTCTCTACCATACCCTTACCTTTCTCGATGTCCTTCGTTTGTGGCCGACGGTGCAGCATCACATCGTGATCGTCGCAGGCATTTGCTTCCCGATTCTCCTGCTGTTGGGATTGAAGAATGGCCATGTCGCCGACTTGCGGGCCGAATTGCTAAAAAGCGCTTCAGGCAGACAGATCGTCTTTTGGTCAGGTCAACAGGGAGAGCTGCTGACGGTCGACGGCGTCCGCCGAATGGAGGAGGGGGATCCTCGAATTGAGGTCGTCATTCCCGAAATTCAACGCCTAGCGTCGGTCTCTTCGATCGACGCAGCTGGCAAGAAGCATTGGGCCGAAAGCGTCACGCTTTACTCCACGAAACCCGGCGATCCCATCTTACGCCAGTACGGCGTTGACGACGCGCGATTGGGTAAGCTCGACGTTATCTTGTTGCAAGGCGTCGCAAAAACGCTTCAGGTCAAGCCGGGGGACTCGGTCACGGTGACGCTCACTCGAGCTCGCGAAGGAATCTTCGAAGAAGCGTCGCTTGACTTAAACGTGGGCGCGATCGTTGAATCGAATGACGCAGAGTCCAGCGCAGTTGGGTATCTCGACCTAGAGACGCTCAGTCGTATGGAGCAGTACGTGATGGGATATCAGGTCCCCGAGTTTCATTGGCCAGCATTTCGCGCGTCGGCGCCTGACACGTATTCAAGCTACTTAATTCTGTGTGAAAAGGGGGGAGACCTCACTGAGGAAGATCTTCGCACGCTAGAAGAACGAGGATATCACGTCGCCAACGTCGAATCGGAAGAGTTGCGATCCCTCTACGGCCTCTTGAAGCCGGAGGCGCTCTCCGAGTTGGTGATGTATCAGATGGCAATTGAGGGGGGAGAGCGGAATCAGTCGCTTGATATGGCGCCTGGGCAGCTCGCGCGAATGACGCAAGCGGATGATGTTTTTCTCCCCTGGAATCGGCCGTTGGAAGTAGAGATCGAAGGCGTCCAGCAGGTCATGGTAGGGCTTTCCCTGCCGCAGCGAACCTGGCTTCGGCTTTACCTGCAAGAAAAGGAAGCCGGTTTCGGTTTCGATTCGCCCACTTTTTCGGTCCAGCTGTTCGGCGGCGAAGCCGATGATGCGCTGGCGCACGCGACCTTTACGGAAGGAGCCAACATCCCGCTCGCCGCGACACGTTTCGTAGCGCCGCAGCCGTCGGAAATACCAGAGACACCCGCGGACCCACCAGAAATGACAAGGGAAAAGCCTCCGTTAATCGAACCAGTAGAGACCGCGAAATCTGCAGCGGTGGAAGCAGCCGCCGAGTCGATGCAGCCGCCGAATGAAGTGGAAGCCCCGCCTATGCCGCCAACCGTGGACGGAGAATCGAAATCCGAGACGAGCGAAGCGGAAACGACCGACGTTACGGACGAGACTACCCAACCGTCTCCGGAAGCGGCGGCCGGCGAGGAGACGTCAGCAGAGCCCAATTCGGACGCGCTCTCTTCGGCTCCAACGGAAGCGAAAAAGGACGGCGAGGAGAAAGAGGCGACGGACCCTGCTCCTGTCGATCGGACGGAAATGGAAACGCCTGCGAATCCGCAGACGCCGTCGCCGCCAGAGCCGGAGCCTGTCGAACCGGCTACGCCAAGCGTCGCCATCGTCCCGATGGACTTGTTAGCCCATTTTCATGCGGCCAAAGCGGGACGCGTCGAATACGATCCCAACAGCCAGTTGTTCGTCGCGCTTCCCAGCGAACCGTTGTTTCCCAAAGCGAGGCTCTACGCCGAAACAATTGATGATGTACCAATCGTCGTCGAGCAGCTCCGCAATGACGGTTTCGCCGTTATGTCAGAGGAGACCCGAATTCGCGAGATTCACCAGCAGGATCATTCACTGCAGCTATTGGTGGTGATCGTCGGCGCCGGCGTCTTCCTGTTTGGCACTATCACGGTTGTCAGCGTGCTGCTCGACTCGACCGATCGCAAACGAGGCACGATCGGAATTTTGCGAGTGATGGGAGTTTCCCGGGCCGGCGTCTTCTACATGGTCTTTTTGCGATCGGCGATTATCGGCGTCCTGGCCGCAGCCGTCACGGTCGGATTTGGGATTTTGATGGCGCTGTTGCTCGAATGGTCCCCGCCCGTCGATTCCTGGATGTACGGGTGGAAACCGGTCGTGCATCTGATAATTCGCCCGATCGATATGGGAATCATTGTCGTCGGAGCGCTGTTGTGCTGCATGTTCGGTTCGCTATTGCCGGCGAATCGCGCTAGCCGAATGGATCCGTTTGATGCAATCTTGGAGGGACGTTTCCGCTAATGTTGGTTTATCGGCGATTGTGGCGTTCTCTTTGCGCATCGTTAGCGGCGCTGCTTGTCGTTGCGCCCTCGCTGACGTTAAGAGGAGACGAGGGTAGCCGACAAGGCAAAACGGACGAATCGCCGACGATTGATTCGCCGGTCGAGGTCACGCCTTCAAGTGAAGCAGGTAACCCGGAGGAGAGCTCGAGTGACGCCGCATTGGAAGCGGGGCTGAAAGCCGCCCACCAGAAGCTTTGGGCGACGGCGATCGAACGTTTTTCGGAAGCGATTCAACTCAATCCACAGGACGCCGGCGCCTATTACTTTCGCGCCCAAGCTCAAAGGGCCTATGGCGAGACGTCTGCCGCAAAAGAGGACTTTAAAGCGGTGGTGCGAATCGCCGAGTCTGGGAACGACGTCGTTTCGTTACATGCCCGCGCCGTCGCTAATTTCCATCTCGCACAGTACGACCAAGCGCTGGCCGATCTGAGTCAGGGGCTGGCGATCGATCCCGCTCACTTTCCGTCGCTGTTACTTCGCGGGCAAGCGCAAGAACAACTGAAGGCATCGCAGGACGCTTGGGCGTCGTATTCGGAGGCGATCAAGCAGGCGCCGAGAATGGGCGAGGCGTACCTTCGCCGCGGTAATTTGGCGATGCGAACCGGCCGCACCAAGGAAGGGCTCTTGGATCAAAGGCAGGCAATTCGTTACGGCGGGTTTCACGAGGGGGAATTGGTTTATCGCACAGCGGAGGCTGGCGTTGAGTTTCGCTTCATCTTTATAGCGCCGGGACATTATTGGCTGGGATATGATGACGCCCAACGCGTTGCGCAAACGCACGGTTCGCTGCAATTGCTGTTTGGACATAACGCGACGCCGTCGCGACATGTGATTTTGCGCGAAGGATTCTTCATTCTCGATCAGGAGATAACGAACGCGCAGTTTGCCGCGATCGACTCGCCGCGTCGACGGGCCACGCCCCAAGAACAGGCGTTATCTGAGGCTGAAGTCGCAGAGGCGCAAGCGGAATCGAACGTCGATAATTTCCCCAAGACGGATCTCGCTTGGAATGAGGCAATGGAGTTTTGTCAGCGACTGCAACAAAAACTGCAAATCGCGACCCGATTGCCGACGGAGATCGAATGGGAGTGTTCCGCCCGATTGCGGCCAGAGTGGATCTATCCTTGGGGCGTAGCGCCGGGCGATCCATTCCGAGCTTGGGCAAGTAAGGAGGCGACAGGTCCAAGGGCGTTGGCCCGCAGCCAGAATCAAGACGTGACGCCGCATGGCGTATTTGACATGGCTGGCAACGTCAGCGAGTGGTGCCTGGATGAGTATCAGAACTCACCTTACCAATCGGCCCCCGCTCCGATTTTTTATGTTCCGCAGCCTTTTACCGGGGCCAAGTCGAAAAAGTCTGCGCTTCGGGCGGGCGAATCAATGAACCGTCCCCAACCGTCGATTGCGTTGTCCACCGATTCGCTTCGTTGCTACCGCGGCGGATCTTATCGCGACAATCCGTTCAACTGCCAGGCGCCGGTTCGCCGAGCTCGCCAGAGCGACCAATCTAGCCCGCAGATCGGCTTTCGGCCGGTAGTTTTAGTAAGGCTTATAAAATGATCGATCCACGATTTTTGCAATCTTTTCGACGTTTCGGCATCTGGCTATTGTTCCCGTTGTTCGGCGCATGCATTGGGGGTTCCGTCCTTCTGGCCGAGCCGGGGGCAGGGGAGCTTTTGAGCATTGATTTCCCGACTCCGCGCGGTTCGGTCGCACTTCGTTTTCGCTTTTGTCCTGCGGGAGAAGTGGTGCGAGGCAGGCCGGCGGAGATTCCGAGCGGGAACACGCTCGCGGATAAGCTCCGCCGTGGTCGAATGGTCGGCGCGGTCGAACATTTCTACATGGGGGAAACCGAAGTTTCGCAAGGTCAACTGCGAGCCATCTTAGGCGAGGACGCGATGGCGATGATCGCAGAGCGAATGTTGGGGGGCGCCGAGGGGACGCATGATCCGGCATTGCCCGTACGTGGATTAACGCTGTTCGAAGCTGGCAAGTTTTGTGAAAAGCTTCAGGAATTCGATCGCCAGGCGCAAGGGGGCGTTCCGACGTTGGAAGATCGCCATTTTCGCATTCCCACCCACGATGAATGGCAATACGCTTGCCGTGCGATTCAGGACGCCCAGCACGCGGCGGAACTGCCGCAGTTTAATGCTTGGCCGCGACTTCAGAATATTTCGAAGGACGTTCTTGCCGACTGCCAAGACGTTTGGTCGAAGAAGCTCAACGCACCTGCGCCATTTGTCGGAAGTCAGGATCAGATCTTGCAGATCATCGCCGCTCACGACAACCCGGTT
The DNA here is from genome assembly GCF_000153105.1 of Blastopirellula marina DSM 3645. Lineage (GTDB taxonomy): Bacteria > Planctomycetota > Planctomycetia > Pirellulales > Pirellulaceae > Blastopirellula > Blastopirellula marina. The sequence goes on along the minus strand of NZ_CH672376.1, from coordinate 3,891,376 downwards.
CGCGGCGTCGAGATTCTCTCCGCATTTTTACAAGCAGGACTCGGGGTGCAACGAAGCTATGCGACTGCGGAACTTGTTCCGCAACCGATTGGAAGCGGTCAGCCGAACAATTGGAATATTACGGAAATGCACGGGAACGTCTTTGAATGGACGATCGCCGAAACGAACAAGGATGCCGCCAAGAAGCTATGGGAAGCGTTGATGGCGGGAGATCTAGACGCCGCAGGTAACGATGAGGCAAAGTCGTTCTTTCTCGCCGGAGGCGGGTTCAATCACTCACTTGACCGAAACTTCGCCGACTGGGTTACCTTTAGTATTTGGGGCGGCTATCCGATGCAAGATGGCGCCGCCTCCGCCTATTCGATGGCTCAGATCGAAAGCGACAATATCGTACAAGACATGCTACCGGGACTACGGGTCCTACTGGATCGACGACTTACCCACGATTGGCTGTTTCTTGTCCGGAAAGAGGCGGTGCTCACGCCGAGCGATTCGCTCGACGAGATTCAACAACGGCTGATCCGATTTCGAGCGAACGTTCAAGAGTTGGCGACAAGCGATGAGCTGGAACCCTCCGCCGGCAAGATATCTTTTTACGAGTCGCTGTCGGTGTACGCTCACGGCGACCGGGTCAACGCCGCGCAGCGATTGTCCGACGCGAGCAAATCTTTGGCCGCGGAAGATTCCTTCTTCGGATACTTGCCTGAACTGGTTTCTAGAGACGCGATGGAAACGCCGGTCGCAGAAGTAGTTGCGATATATACTCCCAATGATCAGATGCGTTAACGAAGTTTAGGCAGAGGGACGTCAAGGAATTCAAATACTCGTTCCGAAATCCTTGAAGGTCTGAATTCTGCCGATGGCAGGATTGCCTTTGCTTTTGAAAACGTTCGCGCCGCGGAAAACTCCCGCATCCAAGGGCGCAACGTCCTGCGCGGCAAATACCGTGCGATTGATCAAGGATATTGACCATGCGGTCCGGCGCCGTTTGGCCAAGCCTTTGAAATTGTCGCTATCGAAAACGGGGCCGTCGAGAGGCCAGGCATCACCTTCTGATTCCCGATGATCCGAATACGTCGAACATCATTCGGCGGCTCTTCGCCAAATCTCTGGAGAAGCCTTCTTGGCGACAGTCTCGTTTCGCCCGACGCATCGAGCGTGTCGAGGGCTTGTCTGTGCTTGCGGAACGAAAAGGGGCGGGTATCGCCTTCCAAGTAGCGTGGCTTTCAGTCTGGGAAAACAAGAGTCGGTGAAGACGCCACGGAATTGCTCGGCGGCGCACGTAAGATCACGGCCAAAAAGCGTTGTTAGCGATTGTCGTCACCGATTGAATCACGCTCCCCCTTGAATTCGGCGCTCGGGGAATTCATGCTATTACGCACACGCCAATGAGTCTCAATATCAGTACGGTTGACACATGAACGAGCCGCCCACTTCCGTTGATGCAGGCCCTAAATCGCAAATGGCGACGCGAGCCCCTGCGGTATCCGGGGCATCGCAGCTATATCAGGTCGTCTGGCGGTGGCACTTTTACGCTGGAATCCTTACCGCGCCCATCTTCTGGATCGTTACGATCACAGGTGCGCTGTATGTTTTTCAGACCGAATTGACAGCTTGGCGGGATCAGACGCTACGTGAAGTAGCGGTTGGCGAGACGCGGCTCAGCTACGACAGATTGCGCGAGTTGGCCGCCGCAGAGACTGCCCCCAACGAGTTGGAAGCGATTGTCGTCTCCGCCGACGCCGCTCGTTCCGTCGCGTTTGTTGCTCATGCCGAGGAGCAGGTCGCAGGGGAAGTGGGCGGCGAGGATCATGACCATGGTCAGGATAGGCATCAGCACATTTATCTGAATCCTTACACCGGCGAGTTGCTGGGATCAAAAATCGCGGAAGAGGACTTCTTCGCGATTGTTCTCGATCTGCATCGCTCCTTGATGATGGGAACGACTGGTCGTATTTTGTCGGAGTTGGCGACTAGTTGGGGGCTCCTTTTGCTGGCGACCGGCGTCTATCTGTGGTGGCCGCGGGGGAAGCGAAACGTCGGCGTTTGGGTTCCTCGGATAAAGGGGAAGTTATACGCCGTTTTACGGGACTGGCACGCGGTTTCGGGGCTCTATTTTGTGCCGCTCGCTGTGATTGTGATGGGGACTGGTCTGTTCTTTTCGGTCGTCATGGGATCGGCGTTTAACGCCTCGGTCAAAGCGGCGGGACATTGGGCGCCCAAGTGGTTTGCGCCAGCACTTTCGGCGCCTGTTGCGGCGGACGTGAAGCCGGCTTCTCTGGATCAAGTGGTAACGACCTATCTCTCGCATAGCCGGGGAGCGGATGACATGATCCCGATTCGCTTTGTCAAGAATCCTGATCACGCCTATAAGGCGTTTCTCATGCAGGATGACGACAAGAACAAGCTCCGCATGGTGTCGGTCGATCAATATACGGCAGAGACGATTGAAGTTGTCGATGCGGCGGATAATCCGTTTCTATACCGCGTGCGCGTCTGGGCCGTTTCGATTCACATGGGAAAGATCTTCGGGATGCCGACGAAGATTTTGGCCCTCGTGACGTCTATCGTGCTCTTCCTGTTGTCAGTGACGGGGATCTGGATGTGGTGGAAGCGTCGCCCCACCGGCAGGACCGGCTTTCCGCGTCGTCCCGTGGATGGCGCGATGCCGGCATGGGGCTGGGTCGTGATCGCTGTGGCCGCAATTGCCTTGCCGGTGGCGGGGATCTCTATGTTGGTCGTCGCTTTGGTCGATGCGATTTGGGCAACGGTTCAGCGAATGCGGGGGGCGTCATATTCCGCCATTCAATAAGCCTGGGGCTTCCAGGGAGAAGTGTTCTGACTTTCTGTTGCGCTGAACGACAGCTTTGTAGAAATTAACGACAGTGGAGTGTTGCAGATTGTCGCTATGCCGTTGATTTTTCGGGGTTTGGCAGTGCAGTCTGTTAGGGCCCGGGACTTGCTTTTGCGATCGTGCCGTTTGAAAAGGAGCGTTTCCTCGAAGCATGGTCGCTATTGCGCAGCACCGGGAAATTCGCCTCCATTCGACTATTTTTGATTGCCTCTCTTGCGGAAAGAAGTCTTAATAACTATAAAGATGAGACAGAGTCTCAGTATTGATTCCTGCCCTTGGCGCCAGCCTCTTTTTTGCCAGCCTTCCTTGGGAGACTGCTCGTTCACTTCAGCGGCTTCGCGGCCTAAGTCGAACGTGTTTGTCATCCGCAGATCGATTCGCCTAGTTTCGATCTCCCGCCCGTTTCGCCCCATTGATGCCGTGTAATCCCGGCAGTCCTAGCAAGAAGAGGTGTCCTTATGTTGTTCCGGCGTCGCGCGTTTACGTTAGTTGAACTGTTGGTTGTGATCGCTATTATCGGCGTGTTGATCGCACTGTTACTTCCTGCGGTGCAGCAAGCCCGCGAAGCCGCGCGGCGAATGTCGTGCACCAACAATCTGAAGCAAATCGGCCTTGCACTGCACAATTACGCATCAACCTATCAGGAAGCGTTTCCTAATAACGGCACGTCCGTCTCCGGCGGATATCCAAGCGATTTTTCGCCGATTGCTAAACTGCTTCCTTACATTGAGCAAGCGAATCTTTCCAATCTCGTCGACTACGGCATCTACATGGGGCATCCGGCGCTAGTTGACCTGCCGACCGATTTGCAGGGGCCGGCCGGAACCGTAGTAACGCCATTTCTCTGCCCCAGCGATCCAGGCGATTCGACTTCCGATCTGACGCTGCAATCAGGCGCCGTCATTACGGTCGCAGGCAGCAATTACTGCATGAATGTCGGTAGCGGCTTAGACGGCAACTTTCATCCTGGAAATGGAACGCCGAATGACGGGCTTTGCTGGGTCGGATCGAAGATCAAATTCGCTTCCGTGACCGACGGCACCAGTAACACAATCGCCTTCGCCGAATCGAACAAAGGTCCTGGCGGAACGATTGCTGCAGCGACGCCATCTCAGGATGTACGCAAGTATCGCGCCGCCGTTGAGTCGATTACTGCAACGCTCGCTAGTGACGCCGCCGCAGGCAACGATATTTCTTCTTCGATCACGTCGTGGGACGGAACGCGTCAGTCCTATTGGTTACGTGGTTCCGTTCCGAATGGGCCGACGCTAAACGGTTGGCTCCCTCCCAACTGTAAGAATCCAGACCTCGTTGTAGGTTCGTCGAAGGCCACTGCCGCTCGCAGTTTTCACCCCGGCGGCGCCAACGCTTGCTATGTCGACGGCAGCGTCCATTTCGTCGCCGATACGGTCGGTCTCGCCCTGTGGCGCGCCGCGTGGACGCGGAGCGGAAACGAAGTCGAGGTCGCTCGATAGCGAATCTGTCGCTATCAATTGTTTTTTTGAGCCGTGCGAAGTCGCACGGCTCAAATTGATGAATCAAAACACTACCTTTTCTGACAAGCAAGCTCCAGACAATGACTGCTCGCTCTTACGTCGTATGCGTCACTTTACTGTTGCTCGTTGGTCGCTTCTGTTTCTCCGCGGAGGAGACGAACAAGTCGCCTTCGATTTCCGTGGGAGAAAAGCGACAAGGGACGCTTCAACCCGAGGAAACTCAGGCGATCGCGCTGCAGGCTACGGAAGGAGATTTCGTACGTGGTTCGATCTCTGGATCAGGAACGATGCTGATGCTGATCGATTCCAAGAAGCAGCTTGTTCGCTGTTTGGCGGATGGTCGCGGCCCCAACCTTCCGTACATGTTTGTCGTCGGCGACGCCGGCCCCTACGAACTGCAAGTTACGTCGCAGACTGGCGGCGACTATCAATTGAGCGTCGATGCGATTGTCGCGGCGAAAGATCAGGTTGCGCCAGCGCGAGTTCTGGCAAGTCCGCGTTTGCGCCAGCTTCAGCAAACGCTCGCGACAGGCGGAACAACTGCTTCGTTCTGGGAGAAATTGGAAGCGGAGGGGACTCCGCTGGTCGAAGCCGACGGCGTGCTTCCGCCTTTGGCTCGTGATGAAGCGCTCGTCACATTCTTGTATCGTGGCGCGAAGCGAAATGTGCGCCTGTTTGGGGCGCCATCGGGAGATCATGACGATCTGCAGCGACTGGGAGACACGGACGTTTGGTATGGCAGCTATCGTGTTCCATCCGCTGCGCGTATTGATTACCGCCTAGCTCCAGATGTCCCAGAGTTGCCGGGATCTGGATGGGAGCGGCGCCGAGCGATCCTAGCGACTGCGCAGCGCGATCCGCTCAATTCGCTCGCGTTCCCTGCGGACAACATCGATATCTACGCCGGTAGTTCCGTGGTTGAACTGCCCGATTCGCCCGAAGCGCCTTGGCTCGAGCGGCGAAGTGATGTCACGGCCGGGAAGATCGAGCGGCATCGCTTCGAAAGCAAGGTCTTGGGCAATACGCGCGACATCTATTTTTATCGCCCCGCTGACTATGACCCGCAAGCTGCGGAAAACGGCTTGGCCGTTTTCTTTGACGGCGATGTCTATTTGAACGAAGTTGGGATCGATGCGATTCTTGACAATCTGATCGCAACTGGCGAAATTCGCTCGACGGCCGCGATCTTGATCAGCAATCCGTCGCCCCAAAGCCGATCGAATGAGCTTCCTTGTAATGCAAAGTTTGCGCAGTTCGTCGCCGAAGAAGTAATGCCATGGGCGAAGTCGCAAGGTTTGGACGCTGATCGGCAGCGTACGGTCGTCGCGGGAGCCAGCTATGGTGGCCTGGCCGCCGCCTATCTTGGATTAGAGCATCCCGAATTGTTTGGCAACGTCTACAGTCAGTCTGGATCATTTTGGTGGGCGCCAAATGCGCTGAACGCTTCCGTCACCAAACCACCGGCCGAGTGGTTAACACGTGAATATGTGACCTCTCCTCGTCACGAGGTCAAGTATTTTCTAGAGGCAGGTTCGTTTGAAGCGAATGACCGAATCGGCAGTATTCTGACAACTACCAAGCACTTGCGGGACGTGCTCGAAGCGAAGGGGTATGACGTGCAGTTTCGCGAATTCCCAGGCGGTCACGGCTTTTTCTATTGGCGTTACAACCTGCCGCGGGGATTGATCGACGTGCTGTGTCCAGAAATGACGGCCGTAATCAAGATGAAATAGTATTTGATAATGGCGCCCCGATTCGCTGCCGGCAGCGGAGAACGAAGCCATGCTGATGTTCGTGCAAACGACAAGCGCGTCGCTTTCAACGACACGGCAAACTTGCGTATTGTCGCTGCGATCGCAATTTCTCTACGAATCGTTATCTCCTGATCGTTGGCACGTACTTTGCTTCCAAACTTTTTACTGAGTCGCGAAAGAAGCGATGTTCGCGATTCGGGAAATAGATCGAAGCCTCCAAGGTCAGAGGAACAGAATGAGAGTCACGCGGCGCGGATTTACGTTGGTTGAACTGCTGGTAGTGATTGCAATTATCGGTATCCTCATCGGACTGCTATTGCCAGCGGTGCAACAGGCTCGCGAAGCGGCCCGACGGATGCAATGCACGAACAACCTGAAGCAAGTCGGGTTGGCGTTTCACAACTATGCCGACGTCCACAAGGGCTTCCCGCAATCCCGGATTACAGGTCCCGCGACGCTTCCCGACGGAACTTCGGTGGGAAATGCCGTTCGATCCGGCTGGCCAACCGCGATTCTTCCATACATTGAACAGGGGAATCTTAACGATCAGTACGACCATAACCAGCCGTTCTTCGCCACGGTGAACGTAACGGCGATTAAGACAGTGATTCCGATGTTCATTTGTCCGTCCACTCCAAACGGCGATCGAAGCGTACCGGTGGGATATGGTCCGACCGACGCTCAGTTGATCTCGGGAGCGACGGCGGCGCCGGGAGACTACTACGTTCGATTGCAGACGATCAGAAACTCGCAAGGGGCGGTGGCGAACGCTGGGTTTGATTCAAATGCCGCGACCAGATTGGCCAAGTTTACGGACGGGCTTTCCAACACGGTGCTCGCCGGAGAAGTGGCGGCGCGACCGCAACTCTACTACAAGCGTCAAGCCCAATCGGGACAAGTTACGACGCAACAAGGCTGGTCATGCTGGGCCGGACCACAAGCGCTCCGACTTTACACCTATTCGCCTGACGGGACGCAGGAGCAAGTCGACACGGCCGGTTCCGAGACCTTCTACTCGTGCGTAATCAATTGTGCAAACAAAATGGGGATTTACAGCTTTCACTCTGGCGGCGCTAACGTTGGGCTTTGCGACGGCAGCGTCCGATTTCTGCCCGAATCGACTGATGTCGACATGGTAATGGCGATGCATACGCGCGATGGACAAGAGGTGATTACCTGGCCGTAGGGGCGAGCGTGGATCGGTTACGCCATCCTCGCGTTTACAAATATTGGGATCTGGAACATGTCGGAAAATAAAGCAGTTGTCTCTCGCGCTATTGCTCAAGGAGAGGCGAAGTCGATCGGCGTTCCCTTGCGAACGACCAAGCTTGTCAAGACCTTTCGCCAGGGGACTAGTAGCGTCCGAGCGCTCAACGGCGTGTCGCTCGAGGTTCCGCAGGGACAATTCACCGCGATCATGGGAGCCAGTGGCTCGGGCAAGAGTACGCTCTTGCACGTAATGGGTGGTTTGGCGCGTCCTGATTCGGGAGATGTTTTCGTCGAAGGAGAGCGACTCTCGTCGCTTCCCGATGCGAAGTTAACCGACTTTCGCCGGCGCCGCATCGGGCTTGTCTTTCAGCAGTTCAATTTGATCCCGGCGTTGACCGCGATTGAAAACGTGATGCTGCCGCTGATGGCCGGTGGCGCCGCGGCCAATGGCAAGTCGCGTGAGCAGGCCGTTGCTCTCTTAGAGCGGCTCGGCCTCGGAAATCGCCTGACGCATCGCCCCGACGCGATGAGCGGCGGCGAGCAACAGCGGGTCGCCATCGCGCGGGCCTTGATCACCGACCCGGCGATCGTCATGGCGGACGAACCGACCGGGAGTCTCGATTCGGCCAATGGACGCGCGATTTGCGAATTGCTAAAGGAGCTGAACGAAAAAGAGGGACGGACGATCGTCGTCGTCACGCATGAGCCGGCGGTCGCCGCCTGGGCGGGACGGGTCGTGATCATGAAAGATGGCGCTATCTGCACCGAGTGGTTAGCGGATGGAGTACAAGATCCCCATGAATTGGCCGGCCGATATCAAGATATCGTCTCTGGTTCTTCCTTGGCGAAGGCAACATGAGTTTAATTCTACGATTGTTTCTGGCGCATGCGCGTCAGCAAAAAGTTCGTCTGGCATTGACCCTGACGGCGATGATTGCCGCGATTGGCGTTGTCTTGTGGGTCGTATCGGCGTACGAAAAGATCGCTTCGAAGTTCGACGATCAGACCGCCAATTTCGTCGGCAGTTACGAAGTCTTTGTGATTCCGAAAGAACTGGATGACCAGCTCTCGGCGGAATTGTTGGCGGAGCTCGAAAGCGATCAAATGATCGCCGAGGTTAATCCAGTCGCCCAGTTTCGGATGGCGATTCGTCGCGTCGGACCACCGCCAGAGGGCTCCGGTCCGCCAGGACGTGGAATGGGACGGATGGGGCCGACCGTGGTCGGCACTTCCGCCGGCGAACCTCGTTATCCCTTGACTGACGGTCAATGGCTGCACGAAGGTGCAACCGACGAAGCGGTTGTTAGCAGTGGAATTGCCGAAGCGCTCAAAGTCCGACCTGGCGATTCGATCGAGATTGTCGACAAGGAGAAGCGCCCATTTCCTTTCACCGTGGTTGGCGTCGTCGAGCAAGTGGATGACGTTGAGTTCGCGATGATGCGTACGAAAGGGGGCGCACCAGGCGGCACGAATCGTGGCCCCGCTTCGCTAGCCGCGTATGTTCCGATGAGCGCCGTTGAAAAGTTTACGGGCTCCGCGCCGGCGATCAACCTGATCGAGATTCGTCTGGATGGAGCTGCGAAATTGGATCAATTGGGGCAACGAGTCGACGCCGTCGCAGATAACGCCGAGCTGCTGCGGCCGGAGGATATCCAAGCAAAGATCGCCGGCGGGTTTGAAGCGGAAGGGGCTCGCAAACAGGCCTACTTCGTCACCGCGTTGTCGATTCTCGCTTCGGCGTTCATTATCTTCACGACGCTCAGCATGGGAGTTAACGAGCGGGCTCGTCAGTTAGCGGTGTTGCGAGCCGTCGGTTTGCGCCGCACGCAAGTTGCGACTCTCGTCCTGACCGAAGCGCTCGCGCTTGCTCTATTCGGCTGGCTGGGGGGACTTCTTGGAGGCTGGATTCTGCTGCTCGCGTTGGCCAGTGCGACGCCGCAGCTGTTTCCCGATGGCGTGACTCTGGGAGGAACTAGCGTTTTACTCACCGCAGGCTGCTCGCTATTGGGGGCGATGTTGGCGGCAATCTTCCCGATTTGGAAAGCGACGCGGATCAGTCCGCTTGAAGCGATGGCGCCGTTGCAGGTCGCGCCGGGCGGATTTCGCTCGTATGGCGCGGTCGGCCTTGTGAGTCTCGTCCTGATTGGGATCAATCCTCTGCTGGTCTATTTGCCGTCGCTGCCTGAGACGCTTCGCTTGGCGCTGGTGCTTTTTGTTGGTGCGCCAGCGACGATCGTCGGATTCATCCTACTTGCGCCGCTGGTCGTTTTGGTCGTTGAAAAGTTAATCAGCCCAATCCTCGCGACTGTGATGCGGCTCCAAAACAATCTGGTGCAAACGCAACTAAGCACCAACATGTGGCGCAGCGCCGGCATCGCCGCTTCGCTGATGTTGGGATTGGGACTATACACCGCGACCCAGGTGTGGGGCTGGTCGATGCTGAGCGGATTCTTGCCGGGGCGGTGGACGCCGGACGTGATCGTCAAGTTTGATCCCGGCTTGCCGGTCGAAGCAGTGGAAAAAGTTCGCCAAACAGAAGGCGTGTTGATCGATCAGTTTCTGTCCGTAGCGGTCGAACAAACAAAGCTGGTCGGCGATCCGCTGAAAAGCCGGCAGCAAGACTCCGCAGTTCGACAGGATAACGTTTGTTTGATCGGTTTGGATGCGGCGGCCGGACTCGGCGGCGACCGACCTCTTTTTCCGCTCGATTTCGTTCAAGGAAGCCGTGACGAAGCAATCGCCAAACTCAAACGGGGGCGCTACTGCATCGTTCCCGATACGTTTCACAAGTTCGCCGGACTGAACTTAGGCGACAAGATTGGATTTATCCCACCGAACGACCCGGATCATCCGATCGAATATGAGATCGCCGGAATTGCGGCGATGCCAGGTTCTAACTGGATCACAAAAACGACTGGGTTGCGACGCAATTCTGTTCGCACGGCCGGGTTGGCTTTCGCGTCCGAGCAGCAAGTTCGCGACGACTTCGTATTGCCGCGACGCGAGTATTTCTGGCTTAATACTGCTTCCGGCGTGACTGCCGAGCAGTTGCAAGAGCGCCTGCAATCTCTCGTCTCCGTTTCGTCCCGCGGCGGACGACCGGAAGGGAAAGAACGAGCAGACGGCCAAGAGAATCGTCGACCTCCGATTGCAGCGGCGACCGATGGACCAACGCGACGCGGTCCAGGCGCCGGCGGACGACGAGGCGACGGTCCCATTCAGGTTTCGTCGATCAAAGAAGTTCGTGACGGCATGCGTTTGCGGGCCGGAGCGGCGATCAGCGCAATGGGTTGGCTCCCTCTAATTACCTTGATCGTCGTTTCGCTCGGTATCGCCAATACGATCGCGGCGTCGGTGCGTGCTCGTCGATGGGAGTTTGGCGTGCTGCGGGCTGTCGGTCTAAAGCGATTGGGATTGAGTCGACTGGTTCTCTCTGAGGCGCTGTTGATTGGCGTCGTCGCCAGTCTGCTCAGTTTAGCGTTTGGCGTTATCGTCGGTTGGAGCTGTTTGGGATTAGTGCGTTACGTGAGTAACGCCTGGTTTGAAGGAGTCGCGACGACGTTGATTATTCCCTGGAATTCGCTCTGGTTCGGTTACGTGTTAACGTTCGTGCTCTGCACGATCGCGGCGCTTTGGCCAGCGATTTCCGCCGGTCGGACCGAACCGCTGACTTTGCTGCAAGCCGGACGAGCCGCGACTTAGCCCGGCCTTCAAACGAACTTCCTGCTTATTTAGGAAATAGCAAGCGTATGTCCTCGGAATGTCTGCCGTTGGAAGTCAACGGCGTCGTAAAACGTTATCGGCAGGGATCAAGCGTCATTGAAGCGCTGCGCGGAGTGCAATTGACGATCCGCCCCGGCCAGTTCATCGCAATTATGGGAGCGTCCGGTTCTGGCAAGAGCACGCTGCTGCATGTCATGGCGGGATTGACCGATGTCGACGCAGGCCAAGTGCTGGTCGACGGCCGCGATTTGGGGAACTTGTCCGACGCACAGCTGACCAGTTTTCGTCGAGATCACATCGGGCTCGTATTTCAGGCGTTTAACCTGATACCCGCCTTGTCGGCCGAGGACAACATCCGTTTGCCGGCGATTGATGGTCCAGAGTTGTCGCCCAAAGTAAACGCCCTACTGGATCGGCTGGGAATGTCCGAGCGCAGAACGCACAAGCCGGGCGCACTGTCGGGCGGTGAGCAACAGCGAATTGCGATCGCGAGAGCGCTGATATGCGATCCAGCGGTTGTCTTGGCGGACGAGCCGACCGGAAGTCTCGACTCGGTTTCGGGGCAGGAGATCTGCCAACTACTTCGCGAGCTTTGCGACGAGCAGGGGCGGACGATTGTGATCGTGACGCACGAACCGCATGTAGCGATGTGGGCTGATCGCGTAGTCGTGTTGAAGGATGGCGCCAATTTGACTGAGTTCGCGCCGTCTGGCAAACGCGACGCCCAGGAACTTGCGTTGAGTTACCAGTCCGCTTTCTCGCCGGTCGCCGAGGCGAGCCGATGAGCAAAGTTGCAAAACTAGCGATCGCGTTTCTACGCGAACACCCCACGCGCGTCGTGTTGACGTCGCTGGCGACGACGGCGGCCGCCTGCATGGTGATTTGGCTAGCGTCGGGCTATGACGCGCTGCTGCAGTCGTTTGATCAGTGGGCCACTGTGGCGCTGGGTCATTACGAACTTTCAATCGCTCCGATTTCCACCACCGAGCTGACCGCGGTTCCGCAAGAAGTCGTCAAGGCGATGCGGGCAGACTCTTCCGTTGCGGTCGCTGACCCAATGTGGTTGAAGCGAACCGTCGTCCGTGGAAACGCCAAGCCGTTTGATCCAACCGCGCCCCGCAATGAAATCAAACAGGGGCGACTTGAGGAAGGCCCGCCAAACGTTCGCTCCGAATACTCGGTCTTGAGCAGTTCGACCGCCAATCCGCCGTTTGACGTCGAGGGGGAGTGGCTGGACGCCGATCAATCTGACGCGTTGGAGGTAGTCGTTCGAAGCGATACCGCCCAGCGGTTGGAAGTGACGACCGGCGACTTCATTACCGTCTCGTACAATGATAAGACATGGAAGCTGCAAGTCATCGGCTTGCTGAAAGCCCCGTCGTTGGGCGCCGGAGCGTACGCCGTTCCCAATATGCTAACGCCGAGCGCCGGCGACATCTTTATCGCGACGCAGTTAGGCGAAAAGATTTTCGGCCAGCCCGCGCAGATCAGCTTTCTCGGACTTGCCATGGCGCCAGACGCCGACGTGAATCAATTTCGCTTCAGTTGGGCCCCGAAGCTGAGTCGTTTTGACGTGCCCGTGCAGTTTCAAGAGGCGTATGAAATCGAGGAGGCGCTCGACGAAAGCGCCGCCGCCGATAACCTGCGGATGCAGTCCTACGCCGGGACCGGCATTTCATTGCTAGTGGCGATGTTGGTGATCTTCTGCACGTTGAATATGGGCGTCACCGAGCGCGTCCGGCAGTTCGCTATTTTACGGGCAGTCGCGCTGACGCGGCGGCAGGTGTGCCTGTTGATCTTCGCCGAAGGCTTGTTGCTTGCGACGATCGGTTTTTTGGGCGGCTTGCTCATCAGCTGGCTCATGCTCAGCGGCGTCTCGCTTGCTGTTCCTGGAATATTGCGACACGGCGCCACCATCGGCGCTTCCAGTTTGACGCTCGCCGCCGTTGCGACCTACGGCGGCGCGATCTTGGCCGCCGCTATTCCCGCTTGGCGCGCGACGCGAGTCCGGCCTGTAGACGCGATGGCTCCAACGGCGCAGTCAGCTCCGATGGGGTTACCCACTCCGCTGATTCTCTTTGGCGTGGCGCTGATTCCAGTGAATCCCATCATCACGTTCATCTTTCCCCCAACGGCCGAAACGCAAGTGCTCAGCTACTTCGGCATCGGTTCCGTTTCCATGGCGATTGGGTTTGTGATGATCGCGCCCACGGTCGTGTTCCTGGTCGATCGTCTCATGGGACCGATACTGGCTCGGGTATTAGGAATCGACGCCAAGCTGCTCGAGAGTCAAATCACGAGCCAACTGTGGCGGACTACGGCGGCGTCGATCTCGTTGGCGGTCGGCATGGGACTATTCATTAGCGTCCAAGTTTGGGGATTTACCATGCTGGACGGATTTCTGGTCGGACCTTGGGCTCCGGATGCTGTTCTAGCGTTTCCGAAAGGGGGACTACCGCTCGAAGACGTCCGGAAGATTGCCCAGATCCAAGGTGTCAATCCTCAGCAATGCTTGCCGATTGTCGTCGAACAGCCCCGATTTGTCGAAGACTTGACCGGCAGCGCAGAACGTCCCTCCGTGATTAGACAAGACAATCTGGTTATTGTGGGAATCGACCCGGATGCCGCTTTTGATGGATCGAACCCGCTTTTCGATTTGGAGTGGGTTGCGGGTACGCCGCAAGAGGCGGTGCGTCAAATGCGAGCCGGTCGCGCCTGTATTGTGCCAGATCATTTTCTTGCCGAAAGCGGGCTGCATGTTGGCGACAATTTCGATCTTGCGCCGCCCGAAGACGCGGGAGGCTCGGTGCGATACGTAATTGCAGGAGCAGTACGTCTCCCAGGTTGGCACTGGCAAACCAAATTGACCGGTTTCCGCTCGCGAACGCATCGCGCTGCGGCGCTCGCCTTTGCGAACTATGACGTCGTTGCAGAAGATTTTGACTTTTCAACGGCGACGCACGTCTGGTTAAATTTCGCTTCTACCGATGTGAATCCAGACCAAATCGCGGAAGCCGCCGAAAGGATTTTGGCCGTGGATCGCCCACCGATCGCTGCGACAAGCGAAGTCGGCGACGGCGTGAAGATTATGCCGGTCGAAAAAATCCGGCAAATGACCCGCAACAACGCCGCCCGCTGGATCTGGGCCGTCAGCCAACTTCCGATTGCCGCGGTGGCGATTGCGGGCTTCGGAGTTCTTAACGTCATTCTCGCTTCAGTCCGCGCGCGCCAATGGGAAATGGGAGTTCTTCGCTCGATTGGCATTTCGAGGTCGGCAATTTTGCGAGCGATTGTCGCCGAAGGGGCGATGATCGGAATCGCCGCCAGTCTGCTCAGCGTGAGCTTTGGCGTGATGGCAGGCTGGTGCGGCTGCGGAATCGCTCAGTATGTCAGCTTCTTTGGAGGTTTGCATCCCGCGCTGAATATTCCCTGGCCCGCAGTCTCGCTCGGCCTGCTATACGTCATGGCGCTATCCACTTTGTCCGCGGTTTGGCCGGCCCTTTCTATCAGTCGGCTAAGTCCATTGACGCTGCTCCAGCGGGGCCGAGCAGCCATTTGACGAGAGGTGATTTCCTCCTATGACAAATCGCAGCACGACCATTATGCGCTGATCGATTAACGTCCCCCTGAATGTATTGGGTTCGACGATTCGGAACCCGCGTCGCCCTATTTTGATCGTCGGAATTGACATGCATGGCCCTGCCGCACCGCAAGGGGGGCGGGAAATGGAGACGTGTAAACTTGCCGCCTATGTTGACAAGTTTCTGGGAGAATTTCGTGTTGAAATTCTCGACACCTCAGTCGACTTGGGTGACATCGGTGCTGAGCCGATCCAGTTCCGAATACCCTAGCGGCAAGCAATCAGCGGCCCCAGCTGTTTCCCTTCGCCGGGAAAAATCGGGCTGGTCGCACGAACCGCGAATTACCTACCACAATTATGCAAGTTTGGCGCGGTAACTGCATCGTGCTTGTGGACTTCGGAAGAGATAGGTTGGGAACGTACGCTTACTCGGCTGGCGAAAATTTTTGGAAGCACAACGAGCGCGAGTACCTACTGGATTGTCGCTTGATTGGGGCGTCGTCGGCAGCATCCGCGAATCGATTACCAGGATTTCGTACGTTGGGGGCGGCAGACTTCATGTTGAAGTTGCTGCCTCACTTGCAGTGGGGCGCTCGCGTATTAGAATAAAGGCTCAGAAATTGAGACGTAGTATCAAATGTAGTTGGGTCGCACGTGCCGACTCCCTATGCCCCCCTGCCTGAACGGCTTTCTTCTGAAGCCCTCCACGCGTTGGACCAACAACCAAAAAGTCCAACGGCACGTTCGGTGACGAATTCGTGTCAGGTCAATGCTTGTGCGAGTTGATTCGCCCGACAGCGAGCGTGCTTGGGAGATCCCACTCGAACGTCCTATCCCTAAACATAAAATCGAAAGGCAGCTTCCCCCGTGAAAACGCAAATGTCCCCGATACGACGCGGATTTACGCTTGTTGAATTGCTGGTCGTCATCGCGATTATTGGCGTTTTGATCTCCCTGTTGCTCCCAGCCGTTCAACAAGCGCGGGAAGCCGCTCGGCGAATGCAGTGCACGAATAACCTCAAGCAATTAGGATTGGCGATCCACAACTATCACGACACCCATCGATCGTTGCCGTTTCCCGACATGGGAGTCACCTACAACAGCGGTCATTGGGTCAGCAGTTGGGGTTTGGCGATCTTGCCGCAGATGGAGCAAAGCGCCGCCTATAACCTGTTTGATCCGACCGCCGCGAACGGCGTTTCCGATCAGGCTAATCAGGTAGTCGTGGGAACCGAGTTGACTGCGTTCAACTGCCCGTCGACACCGCGGGGAAGCGGACAAATTCAAGGGATTATCGAAGACCAGTCGACCACGGACTTGAACAATGACTTCGTTGCCGGAACCGGCGACTATTTCGTGGCGCGCAGCTTTCGCGACGATACGATTACTCCCCGAGAAATTGTCGGGGCTCTATTTGACGGCAGCTATCAATCGACAGTCGGCTTTAGCGCCATAACTGATGGCCTATCGAACACGATGTTCTTCTTCGAGCGAAGCAATTTTCCAAACGTGGTGAAAGCGAACGGTTCGCCAAAAGACGTTAGCGAGTACAGCTACCAGCAAGTGGTCGACACGAATTTTCAAGGCTGGTGGGCGTCGACCCAGCATGACCGAATTCGCAGTTGGAACTTCGACGGCACGATTTACTACGGTCCTTGCGTAGTCAACTGCACCAATGACTGGGGCGGCGCCTATTCGTTCCATGCCGGCGGCATGAATGCGTCAGCCGGGGATGGCTCGGTCCGTTTCGTTAGCGAGACGGTCGACAAACTTACGTTTCGCGCCTTTGTCGGACGCAACGAAGGGGAAGTGCTAGGTGAATTTTAGTCACTTGTCGAATGGAAGCTCGCAAGCCGCCTGAAGAGAAAACGCAACCAATGATCGTCTATCGAACCACCGTTTGGGCTTTGCTCGGGGTCGCCGTGCTCGCCGGGTGCAACAATCGCCGCGCTTATGAGACAATTCCAACGATTCCCACCTCCGGAACAATCACGGTAAACGGCGTTCCGGCCAAGGGCGCCATTGTCCGACTTTACCCGAAGACGAAGCAAGCCGGCGTCAATTCGCCGCTTGCACCTAGTGGGCGAGCAGATGCGTCCGGCAAGTTTCAACTGACAACTTATTCCGGGCCAGACGGAGCCCCGCCCGGCGATTACCTCGTTTCGATCGAATGGCCCGATCCCGCTTGGCGACCGCCAGGCGGCGGAATGGCGCCTCCGCCGCCGGATCGCCTGAAAGGGCGCTTCTCAAACCCTCAGCGTTCGAAGATCGAGGTCACCATCCAGGAAGGCGACAATGAGATTGAGCCGATCGTGCTGGAAGAGGTCGCCATTCTGAAAGGATCGTCGCTTCAATGAGGGGCGATCGCAACTGCGTCGTACGCGTTTAAAGAGGTATGAAGTTTCGCCTGCGTAAAATCTGGTTGAAGATCCACCGCTGGATAGGGTTGACGATTGGGCTGCTGTTCGTATTGACGAGTCTCAGCGGCAGCTTTCTCGCGTTTCACCACGAAATCGACCACTGGCTCAATCCCGAGATCTTCTCCACTGCCGAAGCCGGTTCGTTCTGCACGCTGACCGAAGTCATCGCTGCGGCGGAACAGAAGGCCTCTCAAGCGGCCAGATTTGTCGATTGGCCGACCGAAGAAGGGGGCGTCTGGACTGTCTGGTTTCAAGCAGGTCCGAAGCATGCTCCCGTCTTCACGCACGTCTATGTCGATTCGCACTCAGGACAAGTAGTGGGACATCGCAAACGCGGAGAGTATCTTACGTCTTGGATCTACTTGCTGCACATTCAGCTTCTTTCTGGCCAGACAGGAGCGACGCTGGTCGGCTTGATCGGAATTGCCTTGATCCTTTCGATCGCATCTGGGATCTATCTTTGGTGGCCCCTCTGGAAGCATAGTTGGCGAGCCGCTTTCGCGTTGCGGGATAAGAGTCGCTTCACCTACGACTTGCATAAGTTGGTTGGCGTCATTGCTGCGCCGATTCTATTTGTTGTCGCTTTCACCGGCGTCTATTTGGTCTTTCCGCAATGGATAAAGCCTTGCGTTACCTGGGTTTTGTCGGAGACCCACGTGCCGGCGGAGAAATTACGATCGCAGCCTCAAGCGGGCAAGGCGACGACAAACGCCGACCAAGCCGTCGCCACAGCCGAAGGCGTGTTCGCCGACGACCAGTTAAAACGGATTCACCTGCCAAGCAAGAGCGACGGCGCCTATGTCATCCGAGTTCGTCGCGCGGGAGAAGTGCGAAAAAGTTCAGGAAACAGCCGGATCTGGATTGACCAGTACGACGGTGAAATTCTCGCGGTGCGCGATTGGAACGAAAGCAGCGCCGCTGACATTATCTTCGCGTGGCAGTTTCCGCTGCACAATGGCGAAGCGTTTGGCGCTGTTGGACGTTGGATCGTTTGCCTGCTGGGTTTGACGCCTGCCGTTCTCTACGTCACTGGGGTTCTGATATGGTGGAAGCGGACAAGAGCGAAGTTGCGGAAACGCCAGCCGCGTTCCTCTGTGATGACAACCATTCATGACGGCAGTACCCCAGAAAGAGTTTGATGCGACAAAACCTCAACGCATTTTTCCTGCTTGCGATCATTGGCGCCACGATCCTGGCTGGATGCTC
Organism: Blastopirellula marina DSM 3645; assembly: GCF_000153105.1. Taxonomy (GTDB): domain Bacteria; phylum Planctomycetota; class Planctomycetia; order Pirellulales; family Pirellulaceae; genus Blastopirellula; species Blastopirellula marina. The sequence goes on along the minus strand of NZ_CH672376.1, from coordinate 3,873,134 downwards.
TGATGGGCCGCGGCCGCGACAGACGCCTCCGGCCGACGATACTCTCACGGTCGTCGATCTGGCGGGCCGCACCCTAACTTTAAAGCGACCGATCAAACGCATTGTGCTGATGCGTAGCCTTTGCATCTACGAATTGGCGACGGTGCTGGGAGACGAAGTCGAGGAAAAACTGGTCGGTTGGGACTCGTCGCTGAAGACCGGCGACCAAGACGCTTACGAAAAGTTCGTTCAGCGTTATCCCGGTTTGAAGGAGTTGAACGTACTGGGAGACGTGCTGCGCGATACGGTAAGTGCGGAAGCGGTGTTGGCGCTGAATCCAGATCTGGTGATCATGAGCACCTATATGCGAGATCGGAATTCAAAAGGTCTGGAACGCTTGGAAGACGCAGGCGTTCCCTTGCTTTACTTGGACTTCACCGATCCTTTTCGCGATCCGCAGCGCAGTATCCTGTTGTTGGGAGAAGTTCTCGGTAAACAACAGCGTGCTGAAGCGGCAGCCGCCTGGATTGACCGACAGTTTGCGGAGGTAACCGGTAGATTAGAGAAGATCGACTCACCAGCTCCCCGCATTTACCTCGAAGCGGGCACGCTAGGAGCGAGCCAATACGGCAATACGTTTGGCAGCGATGATCACGGGAAACTGGCCAACTGGGGAAGCGTGATGGACCAACTTCGCTGCCGGAACGTCGCCGCCGGGTCGGTGTCGGGCATGTACGGCATGGGAGTGATTAGCCCTGAACTGCTGCTCACAGAGGACCCGCAGGTTATCGTCATAACTGGCGCCCATTGGACGGCCTTTCCAGATAGTCTTCGCCTGGGCTATTTTGCCGATCCTGAACAGACGGAGCGACAATTGAGCGAGTACGCTAACAGACCTGGTTGGTCGAATCTTCAAGCAGTCAAATCGGGACGTGTTCACGCAATTCATACGCGCTTTGGCGGTCACATTACATGCTTCGCCGCTGCACAGCAATTGGCTAAATGGCTCTATCCGAACGAATTAGAGACGCTCGATCCAGAAGCTCGCTTGCGGGAGTATCATGAGCGTTTTATGCCGATTGAATATAGCGGCGCTTGGATGACGAGTCTCAAAGATGAGTAAGCCCTTACCGTCAGCCCTCAGCGTCTCCATGGGCGCAGGCGTCGGCTATCAGCGATTGGGGCGACGTCGGCTGATGATCGTCGCTTTATCATTTCTGCTGCTCGTTATTTCTTTCACTTGCGATATCCTGACAGGACCGGCGCAGTTGCCGCTTTCAGACATTCTCTCGACGATCTGGAGCCCGGATTCCGCGAGCGACTCGCTACGGACGATTATCTGGACATTTCGCTTTCCCACGGCGTTGATGGCGCTATTAGTCGGTGCGTCCCTGGGCGTGGCCGGCGCCGAAATGCAGACGATTCTGAACAATCCGCTAGCGAGTCCGTTCACGCTCGGCATATCTGCCGCCGCCAGTTTTGGTGCGGCGCTGGCGCTGGTTTTCGGTGCTGGAACGTTCGTATTCGCTTCCACTCTGCTTGTTCCCGGATTTGCTTTCGCAAGCGCGCTCTTTGGCGCGATGATGATTTATGGCATCGGCCGGATGCGCGGCGGGTCGACCGAAACGCTAATTGTCGGCGGCGTGGCGCTCCACTTTATCTTCAGCTCCGGCGTAGCGTTTCTGCAATACGTCGCTTCCGACGACACGTTACAGGCGATTGTCTTTTGGATTTTTGGCAGTCTGCAGGGCGCGACCTGGAGCAAGGTTGCGATCCTATGCGTCGTATTGTCAGCGGCCATGTCTCTGCTAGCCACCCAGGCATGGCGACTGACCGCGCTACGACTGGGGGATATTCAGGCTCGCAGCATGGGAGTCGACGTCGATCGTCTGCGACTGCAGACTCTAGCGTTGATCTCAATTTTGACCGCGACTGCGGTATGTTTTACTGGCGCCATCGGGTTTGTAGGGCTCGTCGCTCCTCATCTGTCGCGTGCGTCAGTCGGCGAGGATCAGCGTTATTTCTTACCGTTGTCGGCATTGTACGGTGCGCTGCTCGTTTCCGTTGCGGCGGTGATCTGCAAGCTGGCGATTCCCGGTGCGATCTTTCCGATCGGAATTGCGACGGCAGCGCTGGGGGCCCCGTTTTTCGCAGCGCTTGCTTTGCTGAAAAGGAGAGCCTACTGGTGATTCTTGAAGCAAGCCAACTTTCGTTCCGTTATGACTCAGATCCGATTCTGTCCGATATTGACATCCATATTGGCCCCGGCGTCTCCGCTATCATCGGCCCCAATGCGGCCGGCAAGTCGACCCTGCTCAAGTGCCTGAGCGGAATCCTGCAACCGGAAGGGCGAGTACGCCTCAACGGGAAAGATATTCGCCAGCTATCGGTCAGCGAAATCACGGCGTCGATCAGCTATCTTCCTCAGGAGTTCACCCCACAGGCCGTGCTCACGGTTTTTGAAACGGTGTTACTGGGGCGTTTAAACCAACTTGGCTGGCGGGTGACTTCTGAAGTCCTGGAGCTTGTCGAGCGATTGCTGGAGGAATTACAGCTCACATCGATTGCCGGTCGCTACGTGAACGAACTGAGCGGCGGACAAATGCAGATGGTCTCGATCGCGCAAGCGCTGGTCCGCCAACCTGCCGTGTTGCTAATGGACGAGCCGACTTCCAATCTCGACCTCCGGCGGCAGTTTGACGTCTGTGGTTTTATCCGCCAGCTGACCGATTCACGCGGGCTCAGCACGGCGATCGCACTGCATGACCTGAACATGGCGGCCCGGTTTGCCGATACCATCTACGTGCTGGAAAATGGCAGAGTCCGCTGCCAGGGGGAGCCGGTCTCGGTGTTGACCGAGGAAATGATCACCGAGGTCTACAGGGTTGAGTCGCGTGTCACCATCGAACCATCGGGGCGTCCGCATGTGGCCGTCTTGGGGCCTTGCTCGCAGGCGCCGACAAGAGAGACTTAAATTCTCACAACCATTCGCAATTCGAAACCCCAACGGGGCTGACTCCCATTATCGCTCGGTTTTATCTCTATTCGATCTTCAAGAATCTGCGGTTCTCCGATCCGTTTCTGATCCTCTATTTCTTGGATCTGCGACTTTCGTATACGGAGATCGGCCTGCTGATGGGATTCCAGCATCTGATCACGGTGTTATTAGAATTCCCCTCAGGCATCCTTGCTGATTCGTGGGGGCGGCGTCGCGCGACCGCACTCTGCTTCGTCTTCTATACTCTCTCGTTTATTGGCCTAGGAGCGACCGATCTCCGCGGCGTGATTCCACTCTTCGCCTGGTTGAGCGGATGCCTGACGTTCTTCGGTTTGGGAGAAGCGATGCGCACCGGCAGCCACAAAGCGATCATGCTCGATTATCTCGATTCGACTAGTCAAGCGGAATTGGCGACGCAATTGATTGGTCGCACACGAGCCGCCTCTAAGTATTCGTCGGGCGCTGCGGCAATCTGCGGAGGGATTCTGCTGACGGCGACACGCGACTATTCATGGCTTTTTTATCTCTCGGCAGCGGCGGCAATTTGCGGCTTCTTTCTGATGCTGACTTATCCCCGTGAGCTGGAAGGTGACGCCTTCCGAGCTCGACAATCCCAGGCGGACAAAGGAGAGCCAAAGGTGGAAGGATTTCGTTCGATGTGGCGACAGTCGGGCTTTCTCGCCATTCTGGTTCAGTCCATTTTATTTGAGAGTCAAACGAAGATTGCGCTCAAGTACTTTACGCAACCATTCCTCAAAGTCGGATTGCAACTGTTCGGCGTCGCGATCGTCGCTCCGCTGGGAGTTTCCGGCATCGCTGCTTCCGGCGCGCTCTGGGTCGGCCTTAGCGAGTTTGTCCGCGATGGGCTTGGCGGCTTCGGAGCACGGCTGAGCGCAACCTATGAACAATGGGCGGGAAATCGCTTCTTCGCTTTGAACCAGATTTTCACCTGCGGATTCGTCGCCGTTACTTGCCTGGCGTTCTGCAATTGGAATCTCCAATGGGGTTTATTTCCCGGCCTCCTCCTCTTGTTCGGCTTGACTATTTTGCAGAACATGCGCCGGCCTATTTTCGTCAGTACGCTCAATACAAAAATGCCAAAGACCCGCCGCGCGTCCGTTCTTTCTCTCGAGAGTTTTATCCGCGCCGTCACCGTTGCAGCGCTGCTACCTGTCATTGGAATCGCAGCAGACGCTTTTGGCTTGGTCGCTGTCTGGGCGATTTGTGCTGTGATTCTATCATTTGGATTCATTTTTAGATTAGACGCCAATTCGCTTGCGACTCCGACCGACGAGCCCCATGCGTAAGCGACGAGACCTTAAAGGATGAGACCTTTCCATGAAGAATGCGGATGAGCTAAAGCAGATTTTTCGCGAGGGTTGGCGTAACGCCGACGTCGTCGCACACCGCGTCGAACGTTTCATCGACGGTGAGTTTGGATTCGAACCGTCGCGACGCGCTTGGCTCGAAGCGCTATCGCAGGCGACGCACAAGTGCGACATTCGCCGCGCGCTCGACATGGGAACCGGCCCCGGTACGATCGCCCAGATTTGGGCAGAACTTGGCTACGAAACGACCGGCGTCGACTTCTCGTCCACCATGCTCAGCGCTGCTCAGCAGGCCGCAACTCGACGCGGGCTATCGATCGAACTGATCGAAGCGGATGCAGAGTACCCGCCGTTTGAGCCAGAGTCATTTGACTTGGTTTCCAGTCGCGCTCTGCTGTTTACCTTACCACACCCCGGCTACGCTATCGCTCGCTGGACGAAACTTCTTCGCCCTGGTGGAATCCTGGTGTTGATCGGCGAGAACAGTCCAACCGATCCCGAGCGAATCAAACGAGGCTTTCGCCCCGCCCCCAATTGGACCCCTGACGACGAGTATCGCAGCGCCTTGCACCAAATGCCGCTACGCGAACATACCGATTCGTTCGTACGGGTCCTGATGGAAGCGGTCGGAATCGAAGAGATCCGCAACATCCCAATGCAGTCCGTCATCGCCGCAAGAGTAGAACACGACGCTCTCGATCCTCCATATGGAGTTCTGCAAGGAACGCCGTACATCGTCGCGGGACGTAGGGCAGAAGACTAAAAAACGCAATCCCATCGTCTGCAAGAGGACGCGGTGGATGGCGAAAATGTTGCGTAATGAAACAGAAATTTCAGCAGATCGGCGCAAAAAGATACCCTTGTGTAACGCATTGCTACACAAGGGTTTACAAGTCGGGGTGACAAGACGGCGATTGAACTTTTTGTCGCCGGGATCAGGGCATTGGCGTTGCAGCTATCTATCGGTGACATTGCATTCATCTCGGCCGTCATTCCATCCACCTGAGTCTTACGACTACCACCCAACGTTCTGATTCCCAGTCGCAGCCACAATTGCGGTCGCATTGGCGTTCGCCCACGCTCGCAAGTTGGCCATGCAAAACCCCCAACCATCGGCCGTAGCGTCTGCTTCATTCTCCCTCTGCTGATGCGTGGCCCCGATTGTATTCGCGAAGCTTCCTTGCTGGGCATAATGCCAAACATGGGCCAACTCGTGCCCGATGAGATCGGCAAGAATTGCATCAGGCATCAGGTCGCACACGTCGGAATTAAAGTTCAAGTGGTGACCGAAAGCCTCAGCCGCGGCTGCCATGTTGTAATTGGCCAGAAGCTGAACCTGCGGAGACGCCTGCCCCGCGAAACCTGGCTGCCACCAGGTGACTATTCGCTGCTGGTCGGCGGCAGGGATCGTCAGCCACGCCGTGCGGAAAACATTCGCGAACCTCTGCCGGGCACCATCGCTACCATCAGCCAGTTGAAGCCCGCTGGCCGTGTCGATCGAGATAGGCATGATGGTGCATCTACCTTCCTGTTGTCTTTTCCTCTTACGCTTGATTCTACTTCGCTGTCGTTTCCGCGATTGGCCGAGTGATCCCAATGAGTTCCACCAATTGGTGCGTCGCCGTCGTGGTTGTCCGGACGGGCTCCGTGCCGGACCAGTCGCCCCAGGAAAACGTGGTCGGCCCGAACGGCCAGTCGGGCCCAAACCGGGACGGGTAGTGCTTGAGCGTGACGGGGAGCGTGCTTCCTTCGCCGGCCCAGTGCGCGTCCGCCGGGCAGCCGGGAACGAAGACCTGGAAGCGGAAGTTGCAGAACTGGACGATGAACCACAGGTAGGGTTCCGCGCCGTCTCCCTTTCTGCGAAGCAAGACCGCCTCGCTCGCCGCGTTGCTGATCGGCCCCGGCGTGAAGGCGAAGTACACCGGGAACTGGGACATGCGAAACCCCTGCCGCTCTGCCAGCCATGCGATCGCGTTCTGGCACTGGCTGAGGTCTTCCGAAGGGCAGAGCGAGCATGCCATCTTAACCAGCGCCATCCCCGCCCGGATGGGGACGTGCGGTTGCGACGCGGTGTTGCCCGTCAGTTCGATGACGTCTGGCAGCCCGTCCGCAAGCAGGTCGTCGACCGAATGCGGGGACGGAACGTGAATCGACAACCCGGAGGCAACGGTTTCGACCCTCAGATCGTTACTCTTGAAAGTCGGTCTCTTGTTCTTCTTCCCCGGGACTTGCGCGATCGCACGGGCGAGGTTCGACCACTTGCCGAGGTGGTCCTCGTACTCTTGCCCGTAGCGCCGGTTGCAGTCATTGCACTGGTTCGGCGAAAAGAGGGACTTGTTGCCCAAAAGGTTCGAAACGGCGTGGGCGTCGTCGCTAAAGCTCACCTGGCCCGATTCTTGCCCGCAAAACCTGCACCGTCGCCGTGCAGGGTCATCCGGCGGCAGCATGATCGGCCGGGGCGCGACAAGGGGATGACGAACTGCGACCTCGTACCGCTCGTCGAAGTACTGCCGCGCGGCAGCGTCCATCTCACACGGTGTCATTCGTTCACACTCCGAAGCCTTGTACGGCGCCGGTCAGAAGATTGGGAACACCTTCCGCCGCGCAAGCTCTACGAGGAGAACTTCCTTGAACGTCCCCCGATGGCTCTGCTGGCGAATCTCCTCCACCCATCCGTGGACGATGCAGTCATCCTCGAACGAGTAGTCGCCGTCGAAGACGACAACTAGCGTCCGTTCGTCGGCGTAATTCTTGCCGTGCTTCTTTTCGATGACCTTGACGATCACATGCGGAAATTGCAGGTGGTCGTGGGCATGGTCGGCCTGGATCAAGTAACGCGCGAGTGGACCGGTGATCGGCAACTCCGTCGGCGCGCCCGGATCGGGGGCGCTAACGGGTGCATTGACCCTCGCCTCGCCGCCGGCGACGGACTTGCGTATTACGTGCTCGTTGGCCGGCAGTGCCTGGACGATCTCGAACAGGTCGGTGCCGGCGATGCGGGCGTCCCATGTCTCCCTCTCGTCGCCGAGTTCGATCGTCGTGTCGCCGGGATAGCCCTTGTGGCGAGCGACCGCCTGAATGGCCAGGTACTCTTCGCGGAGGTACTTGTCTTCGCGGGTCTCTTAGCGCAGATACCAGTCCATGTACTACGTCGAGCCGGCCGCGACGCCGCTTTCACTAGATAAGATGCGCGAAACGGTTGCCGCCGAATTTCCTGACGAGCGCATTTCTGGCGTCGCGTTGCGTGGAGAACCGCAATGTACCGTCGAATTTATGCTGCAGAGCGATGCGTATGGTTTGCGACATGTATATGTCGATCCCTATACGGCCAAATTAGTAGGAAATCGGGTCCATAACGAATGTTTTTTTCCAGTCGTCCGCAGTCTGCATCGTTCGGTGTACGCCGGCGTCTTCGGCAGATTGTTAATGGAGCTCGCGACGGGTTGGGGAGTCATTTTGGTAATCACCGGCCTTTACTTATGGTGGCCGAAAACCAAATCGGCCGCAGGGGTTTGGTATCCGCGGTGGAAGGGGATGACGACGAAAATCGTGTTGCGCGATCTGCACGCGGTTTTCGGGATGTACCTGGCGCCTATCGCGCTGGTCATCGAAGCGACGGGGATGTTCTTTACGTTCATTTGGGGGCAGAGCTACCTAACCGTGATGTTCATGTCCGGCGGAGGTCCTCTTGCATACGTTGACGCACCAGCCTCCGATCCTCTCGGCCACTCACGAACCATCCCGCTGCAGCAAGTTTTCGAAATCGCCCAGCAGCAAGATGCGGGTGCGTTTCCGCTCTCGATTGATTTACCGCACGACGAGAAAGACGTCTACCGCGTGCATCTGGGCGTCTCATCCGATCCGACAAGCCAAGCCATCTACGTCGTCGATCAATATACTGGTCAGGCGAGCACGCGAACCGACATGAGTAATTCGTCGGTCATGTTGTCCTTGCTCGTCTTCGCTTATCCGTTGCATGTCGGTTCGATCTTGGGAATCACAACGAAGATCCTTGCCTTTCTGGCATGCATGGTTCTCATCCTCACATCTATCACCGGTTTCTGGATGTGGTGGCGGGCCCGCCCCCGTGGTCCCCGGGGTTTTCCTCAGCGCGCCGAAAACTATCACGTAAACCGCTGGGTGGTTTTGGTCGTCTTGACGGCCTCCTTGGTCCTCCCAGTGGTAGGGGCAAGTCTGGCAGTGGTTTTGGTGGGGGAATTTGTCTGCTCATTCATTGCTTTGCAAGCCTCAAGAGCGCGGCAGTTTTAAAAGAGAGGGAGATTTTCCTGGTGCGATGGGATTAATTCCTCTCCTCTAGCTAGATGAGAGAGAGCCACGGCGATCGCACCATAAATCACGTCCCCAGCAACACTTCCAACAAGTAGGCGTCGTTCCTTCCAGCTTTTAGCCGCTTGTTCTTCACGCCCACCTTCGCCGTTTTGTTGTTCTTCAACAAGCTCAGGCTTGTTCTTCTTAGCAGACTGAAGTTGACGTCGGCGTGGCCTTTGCGGATTCGACTTTGGTCTTCGCCGAACGTTACGTCGAGTTGCCAGTGGAGCGAATTCTCAATGCTCCAGTGCCCTCGGACCGCTTCGGCGAAGCGTTTGCCGGTGAGATATTTGCTCACGATGTAGTAGCGTACTTCACTCGTCTCTTTGCCGTTTTGCTTGACGATATTGATCGTCATTCCGATCGCCTTCAGCTTCGTCCAACGCGAGGCGTACGGAAAATCATCGGCGTCGATTGGACAGAGATAGTAGTAACGCGACTCTTCGCGGCCATGCCCTTTCTCGTGCGTCTCGTGGCGGTGAACTTTCATTTTCGCAAAGTCGATTTCCATCGCAGCGGCGAAGTGATCGCGAATCGCTTGATGCAGATAACGCTGATTCCCTTTAATCGCCAGACAGTAATCACCGCCTGCGTTAACGATCTTGGCGGCGATCTCTTTCTGACAACCCATCGCGTCGATCGTCACCAAACAGCCGGAAACCTCGATGATTTCGAGCAATTTCGGAATCGCCGTGATCTCATTACTCTTCGCGTCAGTCGCGACTTGCCCGAGACTCACATGATTGGCGGTCGCCCAGGCGCTGACCATATGAATCGCGGCCTTGCTGCTGGCGGCGTCAAAGCTGCGCCGCAAAGTTTTGCCGTCGATCGCGATAATCTGCCCATCGGTAATCTCTTGCAACGAAGTGATCCAGCTAAGCAAACACTTCTCAAATTCAGCCGGCTTCAAAGCGCCGAGAATCGCGTTGAAGCGATCATGCGAAGGAACGCCGGTGCTCATGTCGAGGAACTGCGAAAGCCACTCTTTCTTGTCTTCGGCCCAGTCAGTGATCGCAACGAAATCATCTGCTCCACCTAGCACCGCACAGAGCGACATCGTGACGATGTTGACTAGCGGATAAGTTACCTTGCGAGTCCGCGGATCCGTCAGATCGGCGAAGTGTTCTTGAATCGAAGCGCGCGATGAAGACGACATGCTGAACAACTCTCGGCAAGACAAACGCTTGGCCGCGATCAAGCAATCACGAAACCGCCAAGACGCACTTGCCGGATTGTCGCAGGTTGCCCATCATGGCGCAATCGCCGTGGAGAGAGAGCCCGTGGCATCGTTGCAATCGTTATAAGCCTAGTCTCTGTTATAGGTTAGAATGTTTCGATGAGCTTTTCACGCAGCGGTACGGAGATTGCTAAGAGTCTCGGTGTCAATTTTATGACGTCGCCGTGCAAATCAGCAAGCCATCGCCAGCGATTACAAGCCGTTGCGGCCCGCGAAACAACCATCCCTTAACTCTAAGGCGATGACTGTTTCACCATCGATTCAAATTAGGTGGTTGGTGCTGAGTGAAATCCTCTTGGACCATGCGCGCAGGTCTTCTTGCCAGCCGTATTGGTGCGATGTCGTGCAGACGGCGGGGAATTGTCGGTCCAATCTTTTTTTCCGATCGCACGTTTTAGTCCGCACCGTTTCCGCAGCAATTGATCGCTCTGTTCGACGTAGGAAACGGGGTGGGTACACAGGTAGGATCATCGTGATTTGCAACAGTTACTTCCGTTCCATTTGCTTGTTTGTAGCCGGCTTCGGTGCGACCAACTCGCACGCAGCAACCGTCAGCATTGACTTGTCGGGCAACGATCATTCGGGCTACCTTTCTTTCTCAAGCGTTAAGGGGTGGGCGAATGAGCCGAATCAGACGTCGGATCCTAACGAGATCACGGAGTATCCCTACTATTACGACGAAGATTTAGGACGCTGGATTGGCATCGCCGTCAATCCACTCTCGGCGGCGTCGATCTATGCCGAAGAATCGGAGCATGTCGTCTATAACAAGACGATCACTGATTCCGATTTCAGTTTCACCGATATCGGTGATATTTCGTACGACGATGGCTTGTTGAGCGGAACCGGTACGGAAGTTCTTTCGCCGAGCCAATTCAGTGTGGTGCTGGACGCAAGCGATTTTCATTCCTACGACTCGCCCCACAATACCGGAACTGGAATCGGAAATTTTCCGTTTCGATATACCCTATCGTCATCCAATTCGTCGGGTAACGGTTTGACGTTCGTCGATGGCGAACTGACGAGTATCGATTTGATCGCGGATGTCGCCGTGACGGTGGCGTTTTATGGCGACGGCGGAACGCTCAATTTCCCCCTGTGGGAGGAAGGAGCGGGATTTGGCGGTCCCGTCGCCCAGTTCGTTGGCCAGTTGACCTTCGCCGGAAACCAGTTCGCGTTTGATCTGGATGTAACGCAAACCGTTAACTCCGTACTAGGAGCTCTCGCCGATACGCGCCTGGTGCTGAATCGCTCTGGAAGCGTTGACGCCGTTGCGGCAGTTCCTGAGCCGGGGAGTTGGATATTGCTGGCATCGGGCATCTCAGCGGTCGCGATTTGTCTGCGGCGAAAGCGAAACGGTTGAACTGCATGAGCCTCTTAGTTTTTCATGATGACGAAATGCCCTCTCCCAAAACTATTTTCAAAGATATTCGGAAAGATTGACTATGAAACTTTGTCGTTGGATTTGCCTGTTTATCACGATGTGGATCGCAGGGCCCGTCTATGCGGAAACGTTAAGTATTGACGCGACCGCAGATGGTTCGAGCCGTTGGTCTGAGTACTTTTCGGACGCCTTCGTCCAACTTGACCATCAGCCGGGTTCGTATTTGATCAGCGAATATGAAGCGGATGGGAGCTATGTCCCGGTCGGCGACGGTTCGCAGATCGCGTTTTTGAACGACGGAGACTTCAATAGCTTTTTTGATATCGAATTCACCGCTCCGGCGGGTAGAAGCGGGACTGTCGCGATTGACGCTTTCACCGCGGATTTTGACGACTTCATTGCCGATGACGATGCGATTTTTAATACTGGATATGCGACGACGATCAATAGCTTTACCGGAACAGCGACGTTCGTAGGGGGTGTCATTTCGCAGATTGATCTGTTGGCGGATATCATGTTAACGTACGACGCCTCAGGCTTCGGGTTGGGCATGCTCGACTATGCGGGAACCTTCGCAATCACGGGAGCGGAATTCGCACTCTTCGCCGACGGAAGTTACGAGACTGGCTTCACCCCCGCCAGATATGTTTGGGATGTGACAGGCACGCTCGATCTGCCGGAGCCCCCAACCGCGACGCCTGAACCGGGCTCGTTGCTGCTTGCCGTGGTCGGAGGCGTTGGGCTGCTAACGTTCCGCCGTCGTCGCAAACGCGTAACCGCCGAATAACGGCAGAGATGTCGATGTGCGAAAGGAGATTGCGAATTCGAGTTAATTCGCAATCTCCTTTTTTGCCCCTGTGCCGAGAATTGAAATCGGATGAATCGCTCGACAAACGAAGGATTTTCGTTACAGCTACTGTTGTGCAAGTGTTTTTTAGATCCCCTTGAACGAACCGATTCGCGAGTTTTTATAAGTCGGGTCGTCTCGCGCAGATCATTCGCTCGTGAGGAATAGCTGGGGGCTTTTAGAGTCGAAAGTCATAGCTCCACCATTCGCCAGAAAATCGACGCCATCCAACGTCCAGCAACGTAACCCCTGGGCCTGTCTTTTTCGGAACGGTAATTGCAATTTGCGTCGAATGTAGAGACAATGACGTTACTCATTACTCATTAGGCAAAACTTTGCGGGATAGGATTTCCTGTTTTTTCCCGACAAAAGAGCTTTAACTTTCTAGTTCGAGTGAACGAAATGGTTCGCCAGAAAAGTCTCTTCATCGTTGTAATCGCTGTACTGTCTGCATCGGCCAGTGGTGGCACAGCGAACGCGGAATTGCTTATACCCGTGAGCGAGGACTCGTATGTCCAACAGAATCAGCCCGACTCAAGTTTTGGCGCTTCGCCGTTTCTTCAGGTTGGCGACATCGCCGGTGGCAATGCTAGTAAGGCGTATTTAGGGTTTGACGTTTCCTCCGTTGGACATGTCGGCGAAGCGACCCTCTCACTGACGTTTTTGACGAGCACGCAACCGCAAGGTCCAGGCTCTGCGAGCTACGAGTTCGCCGTTTTTGGAATCGATGAAGGAGAGTCCGATTGGTCGTCGAACACATTGACTTGGAATAACGCCCCGGCGAATGACCTTTCTTCCGGAAGCGGCGTTTTGTCAAGTGCGGCTACTTCTTTGGGAACGTTTTCAACTGTCGGCGGTACCGGAATTGGTCAGATCACCGGCAGTGCATTGGCGACGTTTTTGAATGCCGACACGGATGGCTTCGTATCATTTATCGTCGTGAGGCTTACCAGTTCGACGTCGGTTGGTACCAACTACGTCCATATGATTCCGAACGGCTTTTCTATGTTGCAAGTTGTTGAGACGCCGCTGCCAGGTACGTTGACGATGCTTGCCGCCGTTGGACTCCCTTTCGTGGGTTTTGGTTTGCGTCGACGTATCGGGGCTCTTCAGGACTAGGCGGCATAGCAGTTTTTGGGATTGGGACGAGTCGACATCAGAGTTGATAATACGTCCAAGAAGGCGCGCCGGGGTGAGGATGAATCTAACGTATTGGGTACGTCATCCCTGGCAAGCCGGGCAACGTATTCGCTATCTCATTTGGCAGCGGCGTAACCCGAACGCCCCTTGGCTATGTCCTGGGACGATTGCTTTTTGCGAAAAGCACATTCATGACTCCATGACGGTGCTAGAGTTTGGTTGCGGTCGTTCCACTCATTGGTTCTCTCAACTAGCCGAAACGGTCGTCAGCATTGAATATGACGCCGATTGGTATCGACACGTTGGCGAACAATTGCGTTTGGCGCGAAAGTCGAACGTTGATCTGCGTCTGACGCCGCTCAATCATCCGCTGGAAGTTGCCGAACAGCCTGATTACGACCCGGTTCCCGACTACGTAGGAATTCTTGACTCGTTTCCTGCTGAGTCCCTCGACGTCGTTCTGGTTGACGGGCACTATCGCACCATCTGTGCTCGACGAGCGGCGGTAAAGATTGCACCGGGGGGCTTCTTAATTATCGACGATCTGCAGCGCTGGCCAGATTGGGCCCACCTAACGATTCCGGAAGATTGGGAACTGGTTGATCATAGCAGCAATGGCGTCAAGTCAGCCGGAATTTGGCAGCGACCTCACTGATTATTCGATCGTAGATCGTCAACTCTTTGGGCGATGGACGTCGGAGGGCTTTCGGGGAACGCGCCAGTAAGGATGTGGCGATTGCGGAAAGAATATGGATTTTAGGGGGCATGCAGACGATTCCGATTAAAGAGATTGTGTGGGCATTGCCGATCAAAAGGATGCCATCTCTAGCACAAACGCTGGCCAGCCTCGACACCGGACTATGGAAACCACGCCTCCGACGACCAGACTCTCAAAACCGACTGGTAACTGGATTCTGGTAGCAGTATCGCTAGCGTTTTTTGCTGGTTGCACGTCATTTTCCCATCATTCGCATCCATCGGACCCATTGCTGGATGTGCCGAGGGAACTCGAAATGACGACCCACCCCGAGTACCGCGTCGCTGCGCCGGACATTCTTCTAGTTGAAGCGGTCAATAATATTCGACCACCGTTCAGCACGCTGCGCGCTGGAGATCAGGTCTTGGTGCAGATCGCCAGAGGCTTGCCATTGGAGCCGGACGTCGAGCAAGAGACGAGCCCGCTTGAATACCAGGCGGCCGTCGAATTCGAGCAGGCGTTTAAGACCATCAACGCAATCTATCTTGTGGGAGCGAACGGCTCGATCGATCTCGGCCCGTACTACGGAGCCTATCCTGTTGCTGGTAAAACGGTTGAAGAAGCGCAGCAGTTGGTGCTGCAAGTGTTGAAAGATCGATTTGGCCTGCGAGCGCCTCAAGTATCGCTGATCTTGCCCGATGTCGCAGGAAAACAGGCGATTAGCGGGGAACACTTGGTTCGACCAGACGGAACCCTTGCGCTCGGCGTGTACGGCAGCGTCTACGTCGCCGGGATGACATTGGACGAAATCAAGAGTCTCTTGGAAACCCATCTAGCGCAGTACATTTACCAGCCTGAGTTATATGTCGACGTTCTTTCTTATAACAGCAAGACTTTTTACGTCGTCATGGATGGCGGCGGCTATGGCGAACGGGTTGTTCGGTTGCCGTGCACCGGCAGTGAGACAGTACTTGACGCGATCGCCCAGGTTCAAGGGCTATCCGAAGTGTCGTCTCGCGATATTTGGGTGGTAAGACCGGCGCCGGCGGGGAGTTCTTGCGCCCAGGTTCTGGACGTTAATTGGAGCGAGATTGTCGCTGAAGGGATTACGACGACAAATTATCAAATATTGCCGGGGGACCGCATCTATGTCGAAGCGGACCGGATGATCTCCATCGATAACGCTTTAGCGAAACTGATTTCGCCAGTCGAACGAGTCTTGGGTGTCGTATTGCTGGGTACGAGAACAGTTCAGCAAATCGACAATCCTAACGCAAACAATAATAATTTTGGTTTCTAGGATTCTACCGCCAATGAGAAACTCATTTGTAGCGACGTTCGGCTTCGCACTGCTATTGTTCACTGCATCTCATGGCAAAGCGCAAAACACGGCCGGAAGTGGAGAAGGGTATCGATCGTTTGTTTCAGAACTTACGGTCGCTCCTCCTCCTCTGATGTCTTGCGATACGGATTACATCGCGTGCGCATCAACGGAGAACTATGCACACCATCCGCACGACACGAACTATTTGCTTCGCGTCGCCAAGGATGCGACTCACTTCATATTCCGATGGCCGAAGCACTGCTTCGCGCATCCCATCGCTCCGCCGGTTGGCGGAAATGGGTATGGATATTTTGAGCCGCAATGGCGTCCGTTTGAGACGACCTTCGCGCCGCCGGTCCCTGGCGACGCGGTTGAAATTGAGATCGTCGATACCCCGTTAGCGCAGTAACGCAATTGGTCGAACCCGACATTTTCCTTCGTTGAAATGAAAAGGAACCCCGATCATGAATCGTCGCACCTCTATTCTCGCTTTCGTAGCGACCCTTTTGACGTTCGCGTGCATGGACGTCTCGTTCGCTCAGGATGTAATGCAACCGCCACGGCTGCAACCGAACCGGCTGCCGACGACCAGTCCTTATCTGCTGTTGGGAAATCGAAGTTTTGACCCTGCACTTAGCTATTACCGCATCATCCGCCCCGAAAATCAGATTCGCAGCGCTTATACTAGTCAGGCTCAGCGTATCACTCAGCTCCGTAGCGAGGTGAATCGTCAGCAGCAGGAGATAGATCAAGCGGAGAACTCGCTGCTCAACCCGACAGGACATCGCGCTATGTTTCAAAACTACGGTGGGTATTTTGGCGGCTACTCGCGAGGAACTGGTTATTTCGGCGTGCAATAGATAGGGGAGGGAAACTTTGCATCGTAATCGCATTGAAGGGGGGGAATCGCGCAGATTACTAAACGCCTGCGAGTCGATCATACGCTGCGAGAATCGTCTCTGCCTGAGATCGCCATGCGAACTTCGCCGCTTGGGAAAGCCGCGCGAAACTGCTCGGATGCCTTCCACTTTTAACATTTACGAGGGCGTGCTTCCATGCATTAACGTTTCCGACCGAGGCGAATATGACCGCCTCGCCGCCGACTTCACGCAGCACGGGAATATCGCTGGCGACGACCAAGGCGCCGCATGCAAGTGCCTCGACGATCGGGAGGCCGAAGCCTTCCGCCTCGGTTGGCTGCACGACGACTGCCGCATCGCGATAGTACGCGGCCAATTGATTTCGAGAAAGGCCGCGGAGTTGGGTCACGTGAGGACGGATTTCAAGTTCATCAAGCAGCGTCTGTTGTGTGGTTGTCCATTGGCCGCCAATTTGAACCAAGCGTAATTGCGGCCAAAAGGTCCGCGTCTGAGAAAACACGCGCAGCAGAACGTCGATTCGCTTCCTCGGAATGGAAGTGCCGACATTCAGCAGAAATGGGGACTCGCCTTGCAAGAGTTCGGAGTCATCCAATCTGTCGACGGAAGTAAACTCGCTCGCGACTCCATTGGGCGCCAAGACGAGCTTCTCCGGCGAAACCAAGCCGTACTGCAAAATTTCTCTGCCGGTCTGAACGGTCGGATGAAAGACAATTGCCGCTTTGCGCAGCCCGTCAAGGATTGACCGCGTCATGTGACGATACCAGCGTGGACGCGGATCTCGTTCCGGCTCTAGTAGGCAGCGGAATGTATCTAAGTCATGACAAAACGCGCCGACTTTGCCGGCAGGGAGGCGATGTAACAAGTGGGCGTAGCTGTGATCGCATAAGTGATAAAATGAGTGTGGGCGAAGCGACGCCAAGTGCTGCGGATATGCCCGCATTCGATTGTAGAGCCGATCGAGATTCCCTGCATGCTTCTCGCCGATCAAACGCTTGGTCCACGTAAACCGTCGGCGATAGTTGGGAAGGATTAATTCGCCTGCCCAAGACCGATCGTTCCGTTTGCCGATTTCCTGGTGCAGCATTTCCGCCGCCAGATCCATGCTCGGCCAGTTCTCTTCCCGAAAATCGCAGAGGATGCCGAGGCTTTTGCGGGCGACCGGCGATTCATCCAGGCTCGGAGTTGCGCCCATCGAACTTGTCGAATGGCGACTGGTCACGATCGATCCTTTTCGCGGCTCGCCAACTCACGGTAGAACCGCTTGTAGCGCTCGGCCGTTTGATCGACGCTGAAATGCTCGGCGCGCTGCAGTCCCTTTCCGATCAGCGAATTTCTTTTCTGATCATCGTCCAGTAGACATTCGATCGCCTGGGCGTACTGGTTGACGTCTCTTTCGGGGACGATGATTCCGGCATCGCCGACCGTGAATGGAATTTCTCCGCTGTCGCTCGCGATGACGGGAACGCCCGCGGCGAACGCTTCGATCAGCATGCGGCCGAATTGCTCCTTCCAATTGGGCATCGTTTGGCTGGGAGCGACCATGATATCCATTGCGCCCTGGTACGAGGGGACCTCGGAATGTGGAATCAATTTGATGGCGATCCGGTCTTTTAAACCGTGCGATTGCGCCCATTGTCGAATCCTGACTTCCAGTCGACCGCTTCCCATGAAGAAACAGGACCAGGAGCGATGTTTGATTTTTTCCAACGCCGCCAACAGGATCTCCACTCCCTTATCTGTTTCCAATCGCCCATTGAATCCAATAACCGGCCCCTGCAGACCCAGCGATTGTTGCACTTGGCTTTTTTGTTCTGCCGTTAACGGCCGGAATGTGGAAGTGTCGACGGCCAGATTCAAAATCGTGCCGGCGGGCGCCGAGTAACCCCGATTCAACATTTGCTCGTGTACCAGGCTCGCACCTGCGATCCATCCGCTGGCGTGCCGTAGGACCGACTTCTCGAACCAATTGAAGGGAGGAGGATAGCGTTTGTTCATACTTTGGGCAGTGCGAAAGCAATAGCGTGACGGCAGGTCGCGACAGCTTTTCGACACTTGATATCCGGCGTAAATGTACGGCTCTTCCCATGCGTGAATGACGTCGAATTCGGAACTGCGGACCAGCCGCCGTAATTGTCCGCCATGGTACCAGAAGAGGTGAATATACCGGGAAAGTCGCGTCGAGATTGGAATAGTTTTGAGCTTGGATCCCGTCGGTTCCGGTTCGAATTCAATCGGACGAAGGTCGCCATGAAAAAAGGCGGGCCCACCGACGGTTATGTCCAATTCTGGATCCTCCGCGATTTTTCGCAGAATTCCTCGGTTCATCGCCACGCAATAGGAGTGGCCAATGGAAAGTACTTTTAGTCTTGACATAAGTAGAAGGTTCTGAAGTGGTCGCGGTGCAAGGGAAGGCGTTCGCATTCCATGGAATCGGTATCCGATGGCATTTCGTCGTCTAGTCACCGGTGGGGCGTCGAGCGGCTTCTGCTCCCTAAAGTCCAACCCTCTTGAAAGGCGACGATGGAATCCCGGAGGAGTCGCATCTCGCGAAAATAATTGCCAAATCGCCAGGTCGCTAAGCAGGAAGCTAAGACGCCGGGACCGCTGAGGTTTCCCACGAAGATCTGGTAGCAATAAGCGAGCTTTCGATGACGAGCTGAAAAATGCTTGGAAAAAATGTATCCTCGATTGAACAGGCCATTTAAAACTTTTACTTGCAGATCCCCTTCTCGTCCGCCGCTATAGGCCGTGTTCGTGGGATAATGGTCCACGACATTGGCATAGTCGAACACAACTCGATAGCCGCGAGAACGAACCTGCAGGCAGGCGTCCAACTCGAACAATTGCCAATAGCGCCGCAGGTTTTCGTCAAACTTGTCGAACGCATTTCTCCGCAGACTGAAGTTGTAGCCGACGAGATGATCGACGTCTTCCGGCGGTCGCAACCTCCACTGGTCAATCTGATCGTACATGTTTCCCGAGATCTTGCCGGTCCAATGAATGCGTCCAACCGGTTCGACGGCTCGCTTGGGAAATGGACCTGCAGAAGAAAAATTGTCGGCCGGGCCTCCCACTGCGCCGACCGACGGATCTTGGTAAAACTGCAAATGCCGCGCGAGCCAATCCGGGGTTGCGACTGCGTCGTCATCAATCAGCACGATGATCTCTCCATTCGCATTTTGCAGGGCAAGATTTTCGGCGGGAACAATGCCGGGTTGCTCCAGATGAAGATCTTGAACCGATAGCCGGTCCGAATTCTGGAATTCGCGGACGACATTGCGCGATTCCACGTCGTCCGCCTGCCAAACCACCAAAACCTGGTCCGGCCGGTGCAATTGTCGGGTTAGTGATTCCAAGCAGTTCCGCAGCGACGCTGGTCGACCGAAGGTCGGAATTAAAACGCTTGAGGTCAGGAGTTGAGAGTCGGTTGCGGGATTCATGTTTTCTTGCCGGTGAGAGCGCGTGTGGCGGTGATCCGCTATGCCGGATTTTTTTGCGGTAGGCGAAGGAGCGATCCAACGCGACGTCTCGAGATGGCACGAATCTCGGCGTCCCAGATCAGAAACCAACAGGCGATCAGATAAACTCCGGCCGTGGCGGACATCCAGATCGCCAGTTCGAACCAACCAGGATTTTGCCGATACTGCGACAACCACCAAACGATCGCCGCATAGGGTACGCCCAGTAGCAACGGTTTTAACGCTGCGGCGAAAGCTGCGTTTTTCGACATACCGAACTCGCGCTCCAGCATGTATGGCAGACAACAGAACAATAGGAGCGTCGTGCTGAGGGCTGTTCCGATCAACGGGCCAGCCAGTCCCCATAGATAGGTAGCGACGACGCTCACGACGATGTTGACAGCCGCCCAATAGAGATTTAACCGTACAAGCAGCGGCGATTTGGCGGTCGCGCCAAACGCCCACTTCCATTGAGCGATGACCGGATGAACGTAGCCGACGATCATCGCGGCAATCACTAGAAGCCAACCGCCAAATAGATCCTCGCCCACCCAAAGTTTAACGAATCGTTGTGCGAAGATACCTGTCGAGATGCAAAACGCTAATGCGATAACCGCCGTATAACTCGTCAACTCGATCAATCGTTCGTTGAATTTTTTGCTTTCGCCCCGATGATGCAGTTCCGCTAGCGCCGCCCAGCTTGAACTCCCCAGCATCAATACTTGATTTTGGGCCAACTGGATAAGCCGTTGCGTCGCAAAGAAGGGGACGATGGAGGAGGCGCCGAGGAGGAACGCCACAAGAATCTTGTCGGTCTCTAGCCCAACTTTCCCGGTGACTTGCATCAAGATTGCTGCGTAGTTCAATTTGTTTAGCTTGTTGCGAACGGACTCCAGGGCCACTGGTCGCAAAGTGTCGGGCGTCGAATTCCCTCCTTCCGTTTGCCGTAACGAAAACCGCGCAACGATAGGAAGGAACATATGACCGATCGAATAGGCGATACATTGACCGATGATTCCTCCACCCCAAACGGCGAAAAGAAGTGAGAATCCCATGATCAACAATGATTGAACCGTCAGTCCAAGATTGACCCAATAGCCGCGTTGTCGCGCATCTGTCGCGTACAAATAAAGACTGAACGGAAAAACGGCGCTTATCGGGAGCAAGCAGAGCACCCCAATCTGCAATTCCAACGCATATTTTTGCGAAACGGGTACTAGCCAAGGAATCGCTCCGGCCAACAATAGCGTCGCAATGGCTAGAACTCCGGCCAAGCGAATGTAAATTTTTTTCCCATATGCGAAGACTTCCTGTGCCCGAAACTCGGCCTCCCCGGCGACTGCCTCGGCGAAGACGGCGCGCAGGGCCTGTGCGAGCCCCAGTTCGACCAGACCCAGCAGCGCATGCCAATCTGTAATTGCGCGAAACGCTCCGAATTGCTCGTCTCCCAAATAGCGTAGCAATAGCGGAACTGCGACCAGTCCGGTTAGCATCGTCGTGCCGCTAGTAAAGACGCTCGAAAGTAACGTCCATATCGATCGCTGCGTGCGACTCATCTTATGGCTCCCATTCGCGGAGCGATCGATTCATAGACGACGCGAGTAAGCCGTGCAGTCTCTTGCCAGGAAAACTGCTTGCCGCGATGCAAAGAACACTGGGATAGTGAATGCCGGAGCAGGGGATCCTCGGCGATTTTCCGCAGCAGGGAGGTCAAATCGTCGACGCTTGTCGGGTTAAACAGGGCTCCGCCATCTCCCAACACTTCTGGCAAGCTGGTCGCATTCGCAGCCAGAATGGGACATCCCATCGCCATCGCTTCGCACAACTGCAGGCCGAAGCCTTCCTCAAGGCTTGGATAGACGAACGCCATCGCATGACGATAGAGGGAAGGCAAATCGTCATCGTCGACCCGGCCCAAGAAGCGAACGTTGTCGAGAATCTCTAGTTCCGCTGCAAGCCGACGTAAGCGATCGCGGTTGTCGTCGTCTCCACCGGCAAGCGCTAAAACGACGTCTTTCAGGTTTGCAGCCGCAAACGCTTTGAGAAGAAAGTCGAGATTCTTGCGTCCTTCAAATCCACCAATGTAGAAGAGATAGGGCTTCGCAAGTTGAAAGCGCGCGGCGGTCTCTTGAATCTTTTCTTCCGCGGGAAATGTCGCGAATATCGGATCCGCCGCTTCAGGAATGATGGAGATCCGCTGCGCATCGACGCTGAGTCGTCGCACGAGTTCGGACTGGGAGAAGCGGCTGACCGTGATGACCTTGGTCGACTTGCGCCGAGCGACAACGTGCGAACCATAATTCGCCCAATTGCCGATCTGCATCGCGTGTCGCCATCCGTTAAACTGGGGCCAGCGCTGTTGGCCGATCGCGTCATGAAGGGTGACCACGCAGGGGCACTTCGTGGCGAAAGGAATTCCGAAGTGATAAGGGGAATGAAATACTTCGATGCCGTCGCGGCGCAACTGACGTGGCAGCCACCATTGTTCCCACTTCGTGTAGTTCATTTTCCTGGAGACAGATTGAACGCATGAATCGTCTCGAAACCGAGCGAGAAACTGTCCGGCGATCGGCTCCATCGAATAAAGAACCAATTGCACGTTTGCGGAAGGTAAGTGTTCCAGCAGGTTGACGGCATAACGATTCCAGCCCCGCATTGCGGGATCGCTCAGCAGGTTTGCATTGAATCCGACCCTGAGCGGACCGGCTTCGATCGGAGCTGTCGTGGATTCGATTTTCATTCGCTGTTCGTCACGCGTTTTTCCATTTACGATGCACGATCGGCTTAACCGCCGGTTCGTTCCACTCGCGAACGAACGTAGTCGTACAGTTCCTGATCGAGATTGCAACACTCCTGAATTTGCGAGATCTCCGATGGACTCAGTTCTGCGGAATACTCGCCTACCATTCGACGATTGCTTGGCGGCTGGAATGGGATTTCTATCGTTTTGGCGACCTTGCCAAAAAATTTCGGTAACTGCTCCGTCACACCGACCACCTCCGCCTGATCAATCGTCTCCTTGGCGCGTTTCACCATGGCTTGTTCATCTTCGGCGCACGGCAGGCTTTGCGGATCATCCCAGGGTTCATAATCGAATTGAAGCAGCTTTTCGCGTGAGATCAGTGGGCTCCAACCTAAGTGACGGACTTGCATATTCCAAAAGATGGGGCGGAGAACTTCGTCTTCCAGGCAGTCCAAAAGCGACATCTTGCCGCCGACGATTCGCTGGTGATGCTTTCGATCCGGTGACCGTTTGATATGGTGGTAATGCGAGACGATGCGGCGAACGGGGTCGCGCAGGATGGTGACGATACGACAAGGTCTTTGAATAATTTGTGGTAGCAACAACCCGAAGTGTCCCCGGTAGAGCGAATAGCTGTCGATTCGATCCGCTGGCAGCGACCGAAGGCCCTCAAACTCCTGAGGGCCGCAAATGCGTTCTCGCAGTAGATACTGTTCCACACCTTTCCTACGCATGCATTCTCCAAACGCGGCCGTCACAGTCGTGCCAGCCGTCTTGTTGATATGCAAGAAATAGAGAGGGCGTTTTTTGAAACGGGCTAAGCTACGGCGAAACATCAACAAGTCCAAATTTAAACAGGGGAAATGCGATTCGCGAAAATTAACCGGCGGTAGGCCGTTTCTAAGCGATCTAAGGCCGCTGGCGCACTGCAACATTTTTCCAACAACTGTCGGGCCGCTTTTCGCTGACAGTTTTGCAGTTCGACGCTGGTTAGTAGTTGTACCGTTCGCTCGACCAATTCTGCATCGTCATCCGTAATTGCGGCATGCTCGCCGTCCTGCGCAGGGATTCCTTCCACTCCTTCGGACGTCGTCACCACAGGCACCCCCATGGCGAATGATTCGAGCACTTTCACTTTCATGCCGCTTCCTCGCCCCGGAGCGTAGAGCAGCACGGCGGCTTGCCGGAAATAGGGGAGAATGTCGGGCACGTTCTCGTGGATTTCGACGTCTGGCATTCCGACATATTGTTGCAGGACGCGGCGGGCCTCCCATCCAACGATTTGAACTCGGGCGTTAGGTACGCGTCGTTTAATCCTTGGCCAGAGATCGCGGAGCAGCCGTTCGGCTGCGGATTTCGAGGGATACCAACCCATCGAGCCAATTACACTGATGACCGGCTCCGGGGTTCTTTGCTCGTCGGGAATGAAGTCGTAGTTCTCAAGGTCCATCCCCAGCGGAACGATGTCGACGCTCGTCGAAGGGTATTGCTCATGAATCGCGCCGGCGATGCGCTCGGAAAGGGCCAGAAAATGTGCGGGGCCCTGGAGCAAAATACGCTCTCCTCGAAGCATCAGTTGGTGATCCAGCCACTGACGCCAACTGCATTTCGAGGTTTCCGCCAAGTCGATGGAGAAAAGGTAGTGAATATTGATCAGCGTTTTGGATGCGTTCGTCGGAGCCAGCCAGCCGCACCAGAGATGCTCCATATGAAGCACATCATATTCCTTGGAAATACGCTCCTTCAAATTCTTCATGAGATCGTCAGAGAACATATACGAATAAGGACGTCGAAACGAACGCCACTTCGCCGCTAAACCGCCTCTCTGCGGAAACGGAAACAGCCTCAAATCATACTGCGGCGCCGGGAAAAGTTGCTGCGAGAGCTTAATATCATCTGGATTGCTGCAAGCTGCGAATCCCGTCACGTCGTGTCCTCGTGCGACCAACCCTTTTAACAATGCATAGAACCATCGACCAGCGGCGTTCCCAAATGGGAGCGGCGGTTCAAGCATTACCAGCACGATACGCAGGCTTTTTCGATTCTCGACGTTGATGGTTAACATGACGATTGAGCGTATTCCAGAATATTTCGCGAGGCGTCGTCCCAAGTGTAACTGCGTAGTTGACTCGCCAGATTCAGCCAATCATTGCGGTAGGCGTCTGGAGCACGACGCCAATTTTGCAGACGCTCTGCGAGATCCGTCGCGCCATGAGGGTCAGGCAAGAGGAATGCGTTGAGCGATTCTGGATAGCGTTCGGCGACGCCGGCATCTGATGAAACGAACGTCGGAATTCCACAGCAAAGGGCTTCGTGCACTCCCAATCCATAGGCTTCGTAGCGAGTCGGCGAAACAAGCGCGTCACTGGCGCGAAGAATCCTTGCAAGATCGGAGCGTAATCCAAAAAACTGAATGCAACGCCTGAGCCCGGCAGTTTCAACTTCCTGTTCAAGCTTTGGTTCGAAACGTCCCAGTACGGCGAGCGTCAAATCTTCGCGAGTCTGCGAATTAATCGCTTTCCAGGCCTGCAGCACCGTATCAAATCCCTTGCGGGGATCACTTGGCGAACCGACGAATAAGACGTACTTGCGGTCATCGGACCATTGCAAATCCTTGCGAGTCGCTGCGCGCTCTTCAACATCGGCCGGATAAAATGCATCCAAGTCGACCGAATAGTAGACTAGCCGGATGCGATCTTCCGGCACCTGAAGTCGTTGCATTAAATCCAGCTTCGTTCGTTCCGAATTGACGATAATCAACTTGCTGATCCCCAACGCGCTACGTTCGGTCTGTTCGTACGTCCGAACTTTCCAATTCTGTATGAGTTGCCGAGGAAGCGTCCCTCGGCGCTTCGGACTGTAGGCGGCGTGAACGTAGTGCACCCAATTCACAGCAGGCAGCAAACAATTTCCGCCGTTAACGAGCGTTATGCCGTCTTGTGCCCCCAATCGCCGTGACCAGTATTGTCCGTAGCGATTCAGCCAAGGCGCGCTAAGAAAGTAGGAGTCTGCAATCTTGGGAACGCGATGAAATTCAACGTTCGGTCGTTCCACCAACGTAGAATCGGCGCGGTGCCCGACCAGATGCACCATGTCGCCGCATCGCGAGAGATAGTCGGCCAGAGCGTAATTGGCGCGATCCATTCCTCCCGTGCGAACGAAGTCTCCGGTGACGATTATATGTGATTTCATGCTTCTAGATACGATTCCCAAGCGGCCCGTTTTTTGGCGAAATGGACCGCCCCAAACAATACCGCATTGAGCAGCCAGAATTCGAGACCTCCTTGTCCGATGAAGTACGGATAGTTGAACGTTACGGCGATCGCGCCGACGTTGTAAGCCAAGATGGCTGCGGCCTGAATAGGCAAGTCGCCGGGCAGTTGCGATATCGTGACGCGCCAGGCGAACCAACAGGCCATCGCCAGTGCGGCCGGATATGCCAGCAAGAGCGGCAGGCCGCCATCCAGTAGCCATCCGGTCCACATGATCTCGACCCAAATCGGTTTGGAACTAAGGTCGTCGGAGTTTCCAAAGTATCGATGCATCATGCCCCATCGTCCTAAGCCGGCGCCAAGCGGATATTGCGGGATCTGCTTGTTGATTGTGTCTTCCAGGAAATGTCCTCGATTTTTGTAATAGACCTCTCCCATATCGTCGTCAATCAGGCTCGATAATCGTCTTGTTACCGACTCACCGCCGACTGCGACCGCCCAGGAGAAACTGACTACCAGAATGGCTGCAAGCATGCCTCCTGCGAAAATAGTGCGACGCCATTCTCCACGATAGGCAAGGCACGCCAACAAAACGCAGCAGCAGATGCCGGTCATGATAAGAACCGATCTGACCTGACTTAAGTAGATGCAAAACAAACCGATTGCAATTCCGCCGAGAGCCCCGGCGCGTACCAAGCTTCGCTTGCTAGTAAGAAAAAACATTAGGCCGAAAATCGTCGAATACATGCCGGCTGTCGCGGCTCCGCCAGGCATGTCCGACAACCCCATCGGCCGAAAGACGTCGGCTCCGCTGGTGAGCGTAATTTTTAACGAATCGTGGTACATCTCGCCAATCACTTGAGAGACGGGGGGTTGAAACCGACCGGGGAAGTAGACTTGCAACAGGCCGAAGAAGGAACTGAGGCAATGAAATCCCCAGAAAGCGGTCAAAAGATGGGTGAGCGTCCGCTCTTGAATCGGAAGACGCGCGACCCACAGCAGCGGCGCCAAGATCGATGCGATCAGCGCAATTTGCGCGACGGCGCTAAAGATTGTATTCGTATTGGGATGGAAAACCTGAGCTGCCAAGATTAGGAGTATTATGGGGACGAGCTTTGCGGAGGGATGAGATTTTCCTCGGCCAGGAATGACCAGGAAAAGTAAGCTCGCTCCAAAAACGGCCGACCGAAAAATGATGCGTCCCGGCGCCAGAGCCGGTACCAGCAGCGCCAGCTGACACCCTATCAGCAACAAAAGAAAGCAGAGTAACCAGCGCAGCGCGCGGTCCTTGCCTCGATCATGCGGCAAAAGACGAACTAGCGCGTCGACCGTCGCTTCGGGTATTTCGCCATTAATGGTCAAACTCATATTCCAGCTACAAGTCCGTTTCTCAGGCTGCCAGTCCGGTGGACGCCAGATCGTAAGCAGCGCCAGCCGCTTTCCTGATCAGCGGTCGCTCGTACAGATTTCAGGTCGATGGTCGCTAAATAGTTTGGCGCTTCAAATCGTTTCGAGAGTCTGGCGGATCCCGCTCCCCCAAAAATTAGTCGCGAAATCGTCCAGCCAATTTCCACCACGTCATAGCCATAGTCGGACAGAATAGAGACCGGTCGGCTGTTTGGCCCATCGTGGTTTTCGAAAATGACGTGGCGGATCGCCTTGCGCCGCAGTGCGTTTTCTGCACCCAGTAAGACTGCGGTCTCGTGCCCTTCCACATCGAGTTTTAGCACTGCGATTTCGCGTGATCCGATCGCTTGGTCAAGCGTACGGACCGTTACCTGAACGCCATTGGAATCCGACTGCTGCAAAGTTAACTGCGAAGTCCCCTGGTTTTTCGCAAAGTCAGGACCAGACTCTAAGAATGCTTGACCGTCACAAGTACTCAAGCCTTCTTCGTGGATATTGACCGAAGTGGCATCGGGACGACATTGACGTAACAAACCGACGTTTTTCCGCAACCGCTGTGCTAGCGCAGGGTGAGGTTCGAATGCGTCGACGCGCCCTGTGGTGCCTGCTAAATAGGCCATAACGCAGGTCATATAGCCCATGTTTGCCCCGGCGTCGATCACTGAATCGCCTTCGCGAATCAAGCGAAAGAGTAGTTCGGTGATCGGCAATTCATAGATTCCCGTCGTCCAAATGCTACGCCCGACTGTTTCCTGCGGATCGACGAGAATCGATTGTCCCCATGGCAATTCGACAAGCGTTTCGGTTTGAGGAATCGGCGAGCAGAATTGCCGGCATCGGCGCACGATCTGCGACGGACGATAGAGATACCATGGTTTCCAGACGTTAAGCATGGAGCAACTCTTTCCGATTGGATAGGGACGCGGCTCGCAGGATATTTTCAAGACTTAACATTTGAGCGTTTACGTCACACAATTCGGCGGCGCGCCCCGGTCCGTTCGCGCCAAGCTCACGCCGGCGATTGCGATCATCGAGCAAATGTCGCAAAGCGCCTGCGAGCGCTTCAGCGTCATTTGGCGCCACCAATATTCCGCAGTCATTCGTCACGATCTCTTTTGCGCCGCCAAGATTCGTCGCCACAATGGGAAGACCAGCGAACAACGCTTCGATGAATACGATGCCGAAAGGTTCGGCGCGAACATTGGGATGGCAAAATGCATCGCCCGCCTGCAAGATGCTCGCGACGTCAGTGCGCTGGCCCAAGAAACGAACGCGAGCGCTTAGCCCTCGTCGTTCAACGAGCTTTTTCAATTCGGATAAGTATTGTCGTTCGGCGTCGCGTTGCGCGCCCCCGACGATCCAGGACTGCCACGATCGGCTCTGCGGCAAAGACGCCAAGGCGTCCAAGTGAATGTGAAGTCCTTTATAACCTTCGAGTCGCCCCGCTTGGATGATGACGAACGTTTCGTCACTTGCGCCAAACTCTCGTCGCAATATCTCGCGCCGCTGTTGGTTAATCGCGGGAGGTCGCTCAATTGGGCAGTACAGTACGTTAGAAGGAATTGTGCGAAACAAGTGCTCTTGAATCGACGCTTGCGTCGATTCACTATTGGCGATTACGCCGCAAGGTTGGATTCTCGCAGCCCATTTCTCAATCCAATGTTCGCCGTAGTTGATGTCATGTCCCCAGAAAATGACCGGAAGTCGTCGTTGCACGGCGCCTCCTAGCAAGGCATGAATCCAACAAGCGTGCGTTACCGCCAAGTCGAAATGCTGATCAGAAAGCAATCGGGCCAGACGATGTTGTGCGCGAATGATTGTCCAGGGACGACTAACGCGCATTTGGCCTAAATTATGAACGATGCAGCCCGCTTCCGACAATTGGTCCGATAGTCTGCCCGAAAAACAAACCGCGAATTCCGGCTCCATGTCCGGCGCGGTTGCGCGACGATGGGCCAGTGTGGAAAGGATCGTCTCGATGCCTCCGAACATGTTTCCGGAGTATAGATGCAGGACCCTCAGGGGCTTCGTCGCGCGTTGCGGATTATCAGCAAACGTCATCTGTGCCCCCGATTCTTACTGCTATAGTCAAGATTGGAAAGAGATGACATCGCGCAGCTCAGCAACTTTAAATAGATCGCACGAAGCCTTTCTGGAAGTTGGTTTTGGTTGAACCGTTCGACCGCCGCCATCCGGGCGTGCTGACCTAATTCGGTTCGAAGTATCTTGTCGCCGACAACTCTTCGCAGTGCCGCGGATAAGGAGTCGGCATCGCATGCCGACAAGGCAATTCCTTCAACGTCGTTCTGGAACACCTCGGCGGCGCCTCCCAGTGCGGTTGAGATTACCGCTTTTCCGCTTGCCATACCTTCCAAGATCGCCAATCCGAATGGTTCGGGACGAATGCTCGCATGAACGACGACGTCGAGTCCCGAATAGATTTCCGGCATTGCGTCTTGAAATGGTACGAACGCCACATCCTGTTGGAGGCCAAGGTTGACTACATACCGTTCGAGTTGCCCCCTCGTCACTTGGGAGTTATGCGTGCGGTAAATTGGACCCCCGATGATGAAATAGCGGGCGTGAAGCCTCGGCGTGCGACGTTTACATTCCGCAATCGCGTCCAAAAACAGGAAGTGTCCCTTCCAATTGGCATAGGTTGCGATCAAACCGACGTTGACTGCTCGACCGCCGCCGCGATTGACGCAACCACTGAGTTCACCCAACCGGATTCTCGCATCGCCCTCGACTTGCGGCGTAAACTTTTCCGTATCTACAGTATTGGGAAACACTTCAACTATTCGGCTTCCCACAGAACGTTCAAAGTCTTTTTTGACCGCTTCTGATATCGCCAGTCCTAGAGTGAGCCGAGGAGCGGCCAGCCGCAACAGATGTTTCGCCATGCGGCGATCGCCGAGAAAGTCATGTAAGTGCCAGACGATTGAAGCCGATCTCGGAGTCGCAAGCGATGTCAGGAGATGGGCCTTGATGCCATTGGTATGGACAATGTCAGGACGCAAATTGGAAACAATACGGCGTAAATCTCGTCCCCATTTTCCCAGCGAAAATGTTCCTAAGAGCGTATGTTTACCAAGATAAAAGATGCTTTGAAGTGGGGAGGTCTGGGATAGTCCGACATCTCCGAGGTGCGCCCAACGATCCGGAAGTGGTAACACGAGAATCTCGTCCACAAATTGTGCGGCAAGCTGTCGAAGCGGACCATCCTCGAACAACACCAAGGTGATTTTCGCTTGTGGTAATGCCGTACGGCATGCCTTCATTAGGTCGAGCAATACGCGTTCCGCTCCGCCAAGTCCTGCCGTTGCGTTGACGTAGAGGATTCGCAATGCTGGAGTTCCGAAATGTATAATCATGGGCTATCTCACGAGAATTGAGCGAGTAACGTCTCATACTCACGGTCGATGCGACTGATCATGTCTGGCAAATTGAAAAGCTTAGCAGCCCTCTGTTTTGCGCCTTGGGCAAATTCGGCTCGCAATTGCGACGAATCGTATAGTCGATTCGCCGCCGCAGCGAGCTGGTCGGGCGATTCAATCCGAATGGTTAATCCCGATATTCCGTCAAGGCTGACCCAAGGAACTCCGGAGTCTTTGATTTCGCAATTAATAACCGGGCATCCAGACGCCATCGCTTCCACTTGGGCAAGACCAAACGCTTCGCTACGAGCGATGCTGGGAAACCAGAGCGCAGTCGCCAGATGATACAACGCTTGCAATGTTACGTCGTCCGCATTGCCAATCCAGGCGATGCGACGCTGTACTCCTAACTTTGCTGCGAGTGACCGTAGTTCGTCTTCTTTGGGGCCGGCTCCGACGATCGCCAGCGTACCTGGGACCTGACTCAAGGCCTTGATCGCAACATGCGTACCCTTGTAGTAAACCAGTCTTCCGACGGCCAACCAAACTGGGCCTGGCCAGTTCTGGCGCAGCTGTTCTGCACGTTGATATACTTCAGAGCTTGGCGAAAGGAACGGCTCCAGCGGCATTCCAAATGGCACGACTTTCAACTTGTCGGCGAATGGTTGCAGAGAACGTGAACCGTTCGAGTAGCGGGGATTCGAGACCCAAATCTGGCGGCAAGTCCTTAAGAGCCAGGTCTCCAGCGGTTGCAGCAATCTCGCGGCGACGCGCTGCCGAACGATGTCGCTATGCCATGTCACGACAATCGGCGTCTTGGGACGAATCGTCGCCAGGGCGATCATCATCGTCGGATTGGGAAGGTGCAAATGAATCAGGTCGCAGTCCTGAATCTCCCGACGCAGTTTGCTGCTCAGACGCGGACAAATATCGAGTCGCATGACATTCGCGATTCGCCCAATGCGAAGAACGGAGACGCCGTCATCCTCGTTCCTGGCGTCCGTCGTTCTAGATATGATGCCGAATGGTCGGCAAGGATCGGAGGATTGATCGTTGACGCAGACGACTTTCATCGAGTAACCCTGTCGAACTAATCCGCGGGACAAATCGCGGACATGCGATTCTATTCCGCCTAGCGAAGGGTGATAATATTTCCCCAAGTGAACTACGGACGGCTTACCATGTGCGCAGACCAAGGGGTCATCCGCAGTTCGATGCGATGGTAGCTGGATCGCGGAACATGAAGATTCGTTTTTGTGTTGAATCGATGGTACGCCCACGTGAAGTCCTAGACTGTCGAAGCTGATTGATTTTTGGGCCGGACGATCGAAGTGGACGCCGCCAGATCTTGTTCGTCGACGCGATCCATTTCCAAGAGATCTCGCATCTGCAATTCAAATGGCTTCAAGCCCTCCAATAGTTCACTCAGCCATAGAAACGTCGCTCCATCTAGGGCCTGACCTGTCAAAACCAATTGGCCGACGTTAATGTCGTCCGCGAACAGGGGGATTTCAGTTTTCCATTGCCGGTGCTCGACGGAAAGCTTGTGGGGACTTTCCCAGCAGGCATGGTACTCTTCTCCAATGGACGGAGAGCTGACGTTAAACTGGATTGTTTGAATGCCGCAGACTTGGGAGAATTCGACGAGAGCGGACCACAGGCGTTCCCATTCAAGGCGACCGTTCATCTGTGTGACGATCGGCAAAGCGTCGCCTGGTTCGGAGGATCTTAACGTCAATAGCGATCCTCCGACGCGGCTGATACGAGTCAGAAGCAGCTTGCACTCGTGGAACCCAAATGTTCGTGACAATACTAAACCAGCCAGAATGCTCAACAGAACGAATGCGGCAAGCCATTCATTTTGCGTGAAGACGCTCACGATGGCGGCGACGGAGCAGATGACCGCTAGTCCGCCTACGAACAGCACAGTCCTCCGTGGACCATAATTCAAACGTTGCAGTACATGATGCAAGTGCCCCCGATCGGTTGCATAAATGCTACGTCCCGTCAATTTACGTCGCAACACCGCCATGCAGACGTCAAATGCCGGTATCGCCAGAACGAGGCAGGGGCCGACCATCGCGAAACTTGTGGGACCTTTAAGGCAGCTACGAATCGACAATATGCCAAGGGTAAAGCCGATGAGCATGCTTCCAGCATCCCCCAGGAAGATTCGAGCGGGAGGCAGATTGAAAGCGGCGAAACCAGCAAGGCTCCCAGCCAACGCCAGGCCGCAAAATGCATCGAATAGATGGCCGGTCAACCATGCCATCACGGCGAACGCCATACAGTAGATGATGCCTAGCGTCGTGGCCAATCCATCGACCCCGTCGATCAAATTCAAAGCGTTCGTGGTGACGACAAGCCAACCCATTGTAAAGGGAATAGCGAGAACGCCGAGCTGTATCGGTACTCCGAACAATTCGATCGATTGAATTTGAAGGCCGAAAGCGACGGCCGTTATCGCCGCCAATGCCTGACCGGCAAGTTTTTGGCGTCCGCGAATTCCCCATTTATCGTCGATGACTCCCGTCACTGCGACCACCAGCGTGGCGGCGATCAGTCCGAAGAGGGATTGCGTATCGAAGCCCTCGATTGGTTGCGTTAAGCAATAGTAGTAGATCAGACCCAAAGCGGCGCCATATCCGATCAAAACGGCCATACCACCTCCGAGCGGAGTCACTTTGCTATGCAGCTTTCGGTGGCCGTCCGGGCGATCCAGCATATCGAAGCGATATGCCAGCTTTGCGACCAGCGGCGTCACCAGCAAAGCGACCAACAGGGATATGGTCATGATCGAAATGGCGATACTCACAGATCTCTCTCCCAAAGTCCAAATCCATTCGTGGTCGGAGATCGCCTCATTTCAAAGCAGACGGTAACCAGTTTCCCGGGCGATACAAACCGATGCGTTAGCGAGGGAGTTTCAGCGAGAATTCCATCCGGTATGAGAGAGCGGTGGACCGTCATCACGTCTGCGCGAGGCGTCGCCAAGGAAGATCCTTGAGTAGCGATCCACTGCCGAATCGAATCGGCAAATCGGAGCATGTTCTCTTTTCCTTTGGATCCGGCGCGGCCATCGGTCTGCAAAACAACCTTCACTAAGGGAGAGCACGACTGTTGTCCCCAGATGTTCTGGCGCGATTGGCGTGCCCCTTCGCGGTCGTAATAGACGTCCTCACCGCGCTGAAACCAATACAAGACTTGCACCGTGCCGGTTGCTTTGCCGAACTCTACCCAATGCATCGTTCGCTGCGGCGCCGTTTCGTCTCGTACTACGACTTCTTCCTTGACGTGCCATCCCGCGGCCGGATAGCACTCAAGCGGCGAATGTGGGCACCAGTGTTCGAGCGAGTTGAACGTTGCGCAATGAATGCTGACGGGCCACTCGATTTCTTTTTGGTATTGGCGATTCAGCAATTCGTCGGCGTCTATCGCGCGAAGCAGATTCGGATCACTCTCCGCCGTTTGACCAGCCCATCCATTCAATTCGCCTGGAATCCTTTCCAACGGCTGCGAAAGAGGTTGCACGGTCACATGAGAGTATTGCTGGAGCATCGCAATGGAAATCAGCTGCACCCCGAGGAGAGCGATCAGCAATAGCGGGATCCGGAATTGTAGTAACTTCATGTGCTGCGTCTCTTGGTTCGCTTTTTCAAAGGAGCCGCTCAAGCCTTAGACCGTCGACGTTTTCGTGCGGCGGACTTTGGCGTGATAGGACGTGGTTTCGATTCCGGTCAAGACTGCGCCTAAAATGGGGACGTTGTACGATTGCAGGATCTCGCATGCTGATTCCAATTGCGGTATGCGGCTGACGTCTCGCATAAGTGAAAGCAACGCTCCATCGGCATATTGCGCGACGAGTCGCGTATCGACGACCGGAATGACGGGACTAGTGTCGACTAGGACGAAGTCGTATTGACTACGAAACTCCTCAAACAATCCCTTCATGCGATGAGCAGCAAGCTCTTCGAGAACATGTCCTTGCCATTCGCCCGCCGGAAGGAGATAGAGTCCTGCTGCTTCCGTGGGCTTTACAGCCGCCGTCCAGGAGACTTCACCTCGTAGCGTTTCGCAGATGCCTGGAATGGAATCGACCTCAAATAGTTCATCCAAGGCGGGGCGGCGCAGATCAAAGTCAATCAAGAGGACACGGTGACCTCCAGTAGCGAGCGTCATCCCCAAGTGGCTGGCGAGCGTCGTTTTGCCTTCGCCGGAAACTGCGCTCGTAATGACTACCGTCTTTAGATTTTCCAATTGTTGCTTGCGAATCAGCGTGGCGGCGATCGAACTGATCGAGTCGTTAAGCTTTTCGCGCCAAAGGATTTCCGATTGACGGCGCAGCGATCCGATTCGGGGCGTTGGTGGAACGGCGCCCAATATCGAGACCCCAAGTCGAGCGTCCAAATCTTGCATGCAGCCAATCCGCTTTTTGCGAATGTCTAACCAAATTAGGCCGCAAGCAGGGAAGAGGAAACAGGCTAGGCCAGCAGCCATCGCCTTCGGCAATTTTGACTGATGCTCAAAACTCTTTGGCTCAACGGCTGTGCTGAGAGAGCGTATCCGCGGATCGGTGTTGATTTCCACCTGCAGTTGCAAGACTTCCTCGGTTAACCTCTCGCTGATTCTCTTATGGGCGGCCAGCTTAGCTCGTTCCATCTCAAGCACGATCGACTTGCGACCGAAGTTGCGAACTTCGTCGTCCAGCTTTTCCAATGACTTCTCAAGTTCCTTCTCCTGCTCATCCGCGAGGACGATTTGCATGGATAGCAGCTCGATCCGATCTTCCGCCGAATAAGTGACTTCCCCTCGACGCATCGCTCTCAACTCTTGCTGTAATTCCGCCTTGCGAGCTTCTAGCTTCTCTTGTAGTTCTGCCAGCTTGGAATGGATTTCGGGCAGTTCGGCTTTGGCCGTCTCCTCATCGAAGCGTGTTTCGAACATTTCCGCTTTCGCATCGAGACGATCGATCTTTCCGAGAAGGGGAGAAGCCTCGGGGTCTGTTGCCAGCGCTTGGACTACCAACGTCTTGGACAAGTCGCGGAGTTGGGATGCATTCGCAGTTGATTTTTCAGCAGGCGGCGCTTCGCCGACAGCCTCATCCGGCGGGACGCCGTTCATTGGCGCCTCTTCCTCCAGGGGGCGAAAAGCGACAGCCTCGGCAGCCTCTTTCACAAGCGACTTTTCGGATTCCGCTTGCAAACGAGATTGTAGCAAGCCCAGTTCGGCTTTGGCTGCGATTCGGGTTAGCCGCACCTTGGTCAGTTGATTTCGCGTCAAGTTCAGATCGGCGATTACGCCTTGCTGGGCGATCGTCAATTGATCTTCGTTGCTGGTGCCGAGGGCTTCAACGAGCTTGGAGATCGACTCGCCCGATTTGCGGATCAAGTCTTCTTGCATGTCTTGCTGACGTTCGAGGTCCGCCAAACGATTAAGGCGTCGATTCCGGTCCGCCATCACGACTTCGCCCAAATAGGAGTCGACGACGCTGTTGACAAGTTTCGCCAAGATTTTCGGGTCCTCCCCCTGAAGCGAAATCTCCATGATTTCGGCTTCACCTGGAAACGTAATGACCAATTGACTTCCCAGCCACTTCACAGGGTCAATCTGATTGCGCACAACCGGCAATTCCGCAATCTGTGTTTGTGATAAAGCATTGTTCAAGACGAAACGCGTCGTAATCATTTGAGCCTGAGTGCTCTTAAATATTTCATACGGATTACGACCTGCGCGATCGACTGTGTTAAACACCAATGGGGTGTGGTCCGAGGCGATATGGACGAGCGCCGATGAACGATAAACGTCTCTTTGCATACGCCAGACGCCCAAGCTCGCCGCAATAGCCAAGACCAAACCGATCCCCGCGCCCAGCGGCCACCTTCTGCGAATCGAGTGCATGGCGGCGACATAGATCTTGTCATCGGAATCGTCGAACGGGGCCGCCGCCAAGACTCGTCGTGCGTAAGGCGCTGCCGATTCCTGTGAGACATTCCGAGCGCGACTGGTCAGTTGCGCTGGTCCACTAGAAATGTCGGATTGGCTGGAGTTGGGTTGAATCGCCATAGTCTGCGGTCAGGTAGATATTCGAAAATTGTCGATTGCTTGCCTTTTTACGTCGCGTCGCCGGTTTTAAGACGTTTTCGTTCACCAAGTCCTAAGTTAACTCTTCCAGCCTTTCCTTCGAGCCAGAGACTCTTTAGCAGCCAAGCCTCCAGGACTAGTAGAGCGACGGCGATCGGCATCATGAGCAAACCGGCGAGATCATGGAACAGATGGTCCGCCAACTCACGACTAAAAAATTCATGTGCGACGCCTGTGATCGTAATGCGCATAACATTCGTGACGACTCCGATGAGCGGAGCGCTCAAAATGAGAACCGCTTTCTCCCAGTTGGGACGATTCAGGATGAATGACGCCGCGATTGTTATCGCGAAGAAGACATTAAGCATTCGCAAACCGCTGCAGGCTTCGACGACGCCGATCCGCGCTTCCGTCAGATAGATGACGTTCCCACGGGCGATGGCGGGAATTCCCAGCGTCTGCAACGAAAAAGTGCTGACGATCGTTCCAATTCGCTGCAGTGGCTGGCTTAGCAGGCCCGATATAAAACCCGGCAACGGGATCATAAAGACGAGAAAGCAAACTGCCGGCCACGACCATTTTCCCCATGACCAGCCGCCAATGATCAAGAATGCCCCCATCAGGCACGGAATTAGCGAAGCGGGCTCCAGCAAGTCAAATTGTTGATAAATGCCTATCCACCGCATAACGCCCGCCGCCAAGATCAGACCACATCCCGTCAGAACGGCGCTCCACGTAATGGTCGATGTTTGCCTCAGAAGATCCCGACGTCGCCAGAGCAGGTAAATTGAAAAAAGCGGTACGACAAATCCATGGGAATAGTCAGGTTCAGTGAGCCATCGCTCGCTCAACATCAAGATCGATCCGACATAAGACCAGACCAAGATCATAGCGACGCCGACTGCCAGGGAAATGAACGCGGAACCTCTCATCGCCGCCGGAATCCCGCGGCTTTCCTGATTCTGCTTTGCGGGCTGGCGCGCTCGCGAATCTTTCGAAAGTGGTCTTAGTAATTTGTTCATAGAAACGCCGTCATTATGTAGTTGAAATGTGCCTTTTTACGTTGCAAGACCTACGCAATCAGGAATATATGAAGGTCAAAAAACATCGCTTGTTGATGCTGTAAACCTGAAAAACTGGTCACTATTCCAAATACATTCGAGCTAGTATTGGTATAGCGCAGGCGAACGATCGGTCACGCATGACGAGCATGCTTGGCTGAGTCAGCGGACTTTATCAAGATCCGCAGATTCTTTCGTAGTTGCCATCAAGTCTTGTGGGAGCGTATTCGCGGAAGGCATAGCGAGTGGATGAAAGCCATAAATAATCCACTTCGCGACACCCCTCTTGCTGAGGGGTCGGTGCTCTCTTGGGACTCCCCAATGAAGCGCTTTCCAATACGAACTTCCCGGCTTTTATTGCATTGGCTCGGTAGAAGCGGCCTGGCTAGGCACGCCTGGAAGAACTTAATGAGATCATGTCTCAGGTGCTGATAATAAGGGAAGGGCTGGGAATGTCAACGTACTGCTGCGCGAAATTGCGAAGATTTATTTGGCAGGAAAACTTGCGCCCTCTCTCGTAACGTGAGGGAAGCAGTACATGCGTCCAGATCCGACCGCGCTGCTCGAGATGTAAGTAGTTTACATCTGTGTGGCACAGAGATAGACTAAAAGGAGTACTTGATATAGCATCTCAGTAATGGATCTCCCTGGCAGCCGCAGTTTCGCGAACCTTTCTATGGGCACCTAGATCGCAAGTTGCGTTAGTCTGTAGTATTAATGAGTGTTTTACCTTATGCGGACCTTGAATTTTCGGCTGCTTTTGCTTCTTTTTGTCGGCTTTGCGGTTGCGTCGCTGGCGATCTATTTTCTTCACGCGGTTCAGGTCACTCGGCAATCAGATGCCTATCTGCTGCATGCGACTGAAGCGAAGGAGATGGGTAATCTGCCGGAGGCGATTGATCATCTCTCGCGTTATCTGGATGTGGCGCCGGAAAACACCGAAGCGATGGAGCAACTGGGGGAGTTGCTCGTCCAGACAAGGCGATGGAACGAAGCTTTTAGCGTCCTTGAGCAAACGCTCCGTCGAGAGCCGGATCGCGTTGAATCGCGACTACGCCTGGCGGAAGTGTCACTGGCGCTCGGCCGATTTTCCGATGCGAAAGAACAACTGGAGCAGATTATCGCCAGTTCCGCCGCCGACGCGGAAACTTACCTGCTGCTCGCCGCTTGTCATAGCGCGAACGGGCAATGGCGATCCGCCGCGGATGCTTGCGAAGACGCCATTAAAAAGGATTCGGCGAACATTGCCGCATATCAGCAATTAGCCGCGTTGCAACGATCCCGTTTGGATGACCCCGCGGCAAGCGAAGCGACGATCGATCAAGTTGTCAGCGCAAATCCCACCAATGCGGAGGCTTGGGTCTTGCGAGGCGCTTGGCGATTGCAATATCGCGACTCCGCAGCGACGCAGTCGGCCATTGCAAAATCGCAGGAAGTCTCGCCTCGCGTTGGTTCGATCGAAGTGTTGTCCCAAGCCAGCGACGATGCGGAAAAGGCGATTCAGTTGGATCCTATGAACGCCGATGCAGTTCGGTTGGCCGCTTCAATCTTGCTCGTTGAAAAGGACTACGCCGCCGCGCGGAAGCTCGCCGATAAGGCGATCGAAATCGCCCCAGAGGCCTCTGCATCCTACGTACTTCGCGCTCAAATTGAGGCCGCCGCCGAAAATCCAGAACGCGCGTCGCACTGGCTGAAAAAAGGGATTCAGTTTGACCCTGGTAATTTGGCGTTAGTTTGGGCCCTCGGTAACTCGCTGCTAGATCAACAGGAACTCGCCGAGGTTGAACAGGTGATTCGTATGCTCCATGACGCGGGATACGAATCAGCCCGGATTCGATTCTTGAAAGCGCGGGTCGCCATCGCCGAGCAAAAATGGCTGAAGGCGTCGGAGCTTCTGGAGGCGTGTCTTCCCAGCCTGATCGAAACGTCGGATCTCGCCAAGCAGGGGCACTATTTACAAGCCAATTGCTATCGCCAGCTGCGGCGCCCGGAACTCGAGGTCGCCGCTTTAAAAAAGGTTGTCGCGATTGATCCGAATTGGTCTCAGCCGCGGCAGGAATTGTCGGTCGCACTCGCCAAGCTAGGACGCGCTGACGAAGCGGCGGACCACATGCGGCGCGTTGCGTCGGCTTCCAAAACGGAACAAAAGAAGGCGACGGTGGAGATTATTCAGATGATCGACTCCATGGCGGGGCGCGCCGTCGCAGATCGCGACTGGGAAGCCGTCCATCGCAAGATCGATCAGCAACTGAAGGAAGGGGATGATCCTCTAATTCGGATTTTGAAGGCGCAAGCTTACCTGCGGCAGAATGAACTCGAATTGGCGCAGGACGTATTGAGGCAGGCAAGGGCAGCCCATCCCCAGCATCAAGAGCTGTGGCTCAGTTCCATTCTTCTATCGATGCGAACCGAACAATGGGACGAGGTCGACTTATTGCTTGCCGACGCCGAGAAAGCGATCGGCAGTCCTTTGCCGCTACGATTGATGCAAGCTCGGGTGTTGGCTGCCCGAGATGAGATGGAAAGCCGTGAGCGATTGCTGCAGTTGGCGGTCGCGCCGGATGGCTATGACTTGCGCGAAAAGGTCGAGTTACTGGTCGGAATTGGCGATACGTTTCGACGAATCGGTGGCGTCGACGAAGCGCAGCAGCTTTTTCAGGCCGCTGGGCAATTGGCGCCCAGCAATTTGATGCTTCGACTTTCCCTGTTCGATCTCGCTTTT
This sequence comes from Blastopirellula marina DSM 3645, assembly GCF_000153105.1. Classification (GTDB taxonomy): domain Bacteria; phylum Planctomycetota; class Planctomycetia; order Pirellulales; family Pirellulaceae; genus Blastopirellula; species Blastopirellula marina. The sequence goes on along the minus strand of NZ_CH672376.1, from coordinate 3,832,929 downwards.
CGGCAGAAAGACTTGGACGCGATGGAAGCGGCGCTGCGCGACGTCAAATCCATCGATGGAGACGGACCCTACTGGAAATATGGCGAAGCCCTTCGTCTGTCGATGAAGTCGAGCAAGGAGAACAGTCCTGCACTGTTGGATCAGGCCGAAACGCTGCTCCTCGGGGCCCACAAAGAATTGTCGACGCTGCGGCAAATCCCCTTGTTGCTCGGCCGGATCAGCGAGAGCAAGGGAAAAATACCCCAAGCCGCGGTATATTATCTAGAGGCGTTTGATGCCGGCGAACGCGAAGCGAGCGTCGTCGAGCGATTGTTAGCGGTTCTCCTGCACGAGCAGAAATCGTCAGAACTGCAGCGGGTCGTCGCTCAATTGCGGCAGGAAGGAATCCCGCAGACCGATGCGATGAAACGAATTATCGCGGAGCATGATTTGCGTCAGGGCAATTACGCCGATGCGATCAAGCAAGGGCGGGAGTTAGTAAAGAACTCGGACGGCGTCCAGGAACATCTCTGGTTGGGACAGTCGCTGGCGCGAAATGGTCAGATTGACGAAGCCCGTCAAGAAGTCGAGCGAGCGATTGAACTTGCTCCCGAGCAGTCGGACGCTTGGATCGCCAAAATCAAACTGTTGCAAGCGACTGGAAAAAAAGAGGCATTCCAAGAAGCCGTCGATAAAGCAAATGCCGCGGTAAAATCGCTGCCGCTGTCGATCGTCATCGCTCAAGCCCACTTGGCGCTCGAAGGAGCGGAGTCGGCCGAAGTACAGTTCTCAAAACTGCTGAACGAGAATCCCAATAGTGCGGAGGCACTGCAGGCAGCGATCCAATTCGAACTTCATGTCGGCCGGCGAGAAGAGGCGCAGAGACTCCTTGAGAAACTGGTGGACCTCGCTGCAGCGACAAAGGAGCAACAGCGATGGGGACGAAGAAATCTAGCCTCCTTGGCGGCGGCCTCTGGGAAACGCTCCGGTATCGACGAGGCCAAGACGCTGTTGCAGACCAATCTGACGGAAGGGAACGAAGCCGCCGACCAGTTCGCCATGGCTCGCGTCCTGGCTTCGGCGCAAGATCCCCAGTCACGAAAGGAAGCGATCTCCATCCTCGAAGTAGCCAGGGGGGAAAGAACGCTGTCGCTGGATGAGCGTTATCTTCTCGCGGACTTCTATTTCATGGATTCCAACTTTGAAAAAGCGGACGCCTTGATGCGCGATTTGATCGCAGCAGCGCCGGAGAATCAACTGTTCTTGCGACGTTTTATTCAGGAACTCATTCAACGCGAACAGACCAGCGAAGCGGAGGTCTGGTTGAACCGTCTGAAGCGACTCTCCCCCGGCGACATCGCCACGATTCGCGTCGAGGCGTCGCTCTATTTACATCGCGACGCATACGTTGACGTGACGAAATCGCTGACCGATTTTGCGGCGAAGCCGCCGGAGGACGCCATAGATGAAACTGCCGAGAAACGCTGGAAGTTCGCTACGGCTTCCTTGCTTGACGAGTTTGCTGCCAGACTGCGGCATCAGGGCGCCGACGCCGAGTTGATCCGTCGTTTGACCGATCTCTCCCAGACGCTCTGGCGCGAGACGCTCGGCGAAACGCCCAAAAACCAATCGCTGCTCGCGTTGCAGGCGGCCCGTCGTGGAGACGTCGACGTTGCGCTACATTGGCTGCAAGATTCCCCCTCCGGTGCATCTCCTGGGCAATTGGCGGTGATTGGCAGTACGATCGCCTCCTCCGGGCTCGCCAGCGATCCGCAGTTGCGTCAGTTGGACGAGACGCTGGAGAAAATCATCGCAGGTAATTCCAATTCGTTGGAACTGACGTTATTGCAGGCTGACCTGAAGGGGCGCCTCGGTCAGATCTCGGCTGCGATTGATGTCTATCGCGAAGTTTTGGCGAAAGACGAAAAAAATGTGCTGATTTTAAACAACTTGGCGGCGCTATTGGCCATGCAGGGAGCATCGGCGAAGGAGTCGCTGCAGCAGATCGATAAGGCGATTGAGTTGGCCGGATCGAACGTCAACTTTCTTGACACTCGAGCGATGGCGCTGATCGCCCTGGGGCAATATCCAGAGGCGGTCGCCGAGGCGGAGCGGTCAGTCGCTTACCGGAAATCGGCGGCCAACCTGTTCCACCTGGCCTGGGCACATCACGCACAGCGACAGGAAGAGGAGGCCAAACGAGCTTTCCAAGAAGCGGAACGACTCGGCCTCCTGTCCGCCCAAGTGCACCCGTTGGAACTGCCTGCTTATCAGCAACTGCGTCGGCTCAACGAAACAGCGAACGGTTCAGTGGCACAATAAATATCTGCGACATTTCCAGCGAACTTCGGAAGCGAAGAATATCGTACATTGTCCCTTGCATGTGAGTTGAAGCTTCTTTACAATCGAGCACATATTGAGATGAAATCTCAGTTTCTTTGCCAGCGATCCGCCAGCACTCTAAATCGCGAAAATCTGTCGAGAGTTTTCGATTAAACCATCGATTTCTCGATTCCTACCTTGGCCCGCTACAAGTTCCCGCGAAGCGATAAGCTTCGACTGTCCTCCATCCGGAGTGACAAGTTAAAGCAACCGAGAATCGAAGAAGGTTGCTGAATCGATTCCGGCTTCGATCGATACGAGCTTTCCTAGGCCATTGGGAAGGGCGCAACTGAGGCAAACGCCAATGAGCATGCGTACGTCATTAAGTAGAACAAGCGAGCGACAAGGCTTCACATTGGTGGAGTTGCTTGTGGTAATCGCCATTATCGGAATTCTGGTTGGCGTGCTCCTGCCTGCCGTTCAACAAGCGCGCGAAGCTGCGCGAAGAATGGAGTGCAGCAATAACCTGAAGCAGATGGGGCTGGCGGTGCATATGTATAACGATACGTACGGTCGATTCCCTCCGGCGGCATTCAAAGCAATTGGCTTCGGTAGCGGACAAACGGCTTTCGGGTCGATTCTTCCCTTCCTAGAGCAAGCGGCCATATTCGAGATAATTCTGCAGGGCGGTCAACTCCGAGCCGATACGCTCGCTAAGCCGCTTGCAGTTTACACTTGTCCATCAGATGACGTGCCCCCAGGTTGCACGGCTTTGCCGCCAAGCAGCTACGCACTATCAACAGGTACGCTTTACTATCGTTATAACGACAACAACGGAGCAATTGTCGACTACTTGAACTTGATGAGTGGGTTCTGGGGGCGTCCGGTTGACATCAAAGTAAAGGAAACGTCGATTGACAATGTGCAATCGCAGGATGGATTGTCGAATACGTTTTTGATCGGTGAGCTTGGGCATCAAATCAATAATCTAGAGGATCCCGCAACAGGGGCAAATCAAGGCGGATTAACTCAGTGGACGACGGGTTACCCAAGCCATTCGACGGCGTCGACTTCGGGAGTATTCAACGCTCGAGAGCTAAGCACTGCTAGTGATACAAGTACGCTTGAAACCTTCCGAGGGCCCCATCCTGGAGGAGTGAATTTCGTTTATTGCGATGGTTCCGTCCATCTAATTCACACTTCGATCGACGAAACGACCCTCGATAATCTGACGGCGCGAGGTGACGGCAATCCGATCGTACAATGAACTTCAAATTAGTCGACTGGTTGATTTAATGATTCCTTCAAGACTGATCCTGGTTTTTGTGATAGCGTTTGCGCTAAACGGTATCGGTTGCGGGTCTGCAACTCCAATCAACGGTCAAGTCATCAGCGGCACAGTGACGGTGAATGGAAAGCCGTTGGCGCGGGGCTTGATCATTTTTCAACCGATGCAAGGAACGGCGGGGCCTACGGCCACGGCGGAAATTCGCGATGGTCAATTCGTTACGAAGAAAAATATTGGTCCTTGGCCGGGCAAATTTCTCGTCAAGATCGAATCCACGCCGCCGGATGTTATCGCCATGATTGAGGGAGCGTCGCCTGAAGAGATGCATCGGCGTGCCCGAGAGCCGCACAAGATGATCGCGCCCAAGTTCAATCGAGACTCACAAATCACGGTGGAAGTCCTAAATGGAGATAATCCGCCGTTCAACTTTGATACCAAATGGGATTAGAAGGCAAGTTTTTGCCGGCGTTGCTTTGCGATCGCCAAGCGACTTCGATTGGCAACTGGAAAGGAGGTGAATCGTTCCACGTTTGATTTTCGCCAGCTAGTGAGCGCCAAGCCCGGCGGGCCAGCCAGCCTTGTTATTCATGTCACATTGCGGACCGCTGAGAGTCTTTACAACAAGGTTGTGCATCGGTTGGTCCTCATCTATTGGAGAAATAGTTTATGTCGAAAATAAATTGGAGCTTACGGCTCCTATTGGCGGTAGTGGCGATACCATGTGCTCTTGCCGTGAATGCTTTTGCAGCGATGTCCTTGATCGATCCAGGACTGAGTGGAAACACACAGTATGACGAGTGGACCAATAATAGTTTGACGATCGCAGGTAGCCCTGGATATCCAGGCTTTCCTGGATCAGGCGCTTGGCCAAATCCAATCGGTTCTGACCTTGGTGGTGACGCAACGCTCAATAAGACCGCCAACGGAACTGGGGGCGGCCCCTATCCTGCCAGTGGCAGCATTTACTACGGCGGATTTAGCGGAGATATCAACAACAATGGCGGCACATTGGCCGTTGCTGACGCGACGCCCATTTCCAATTTGCAAACGGTATCGCTGCAAATTCAGATTGGTGAAGCTTGGACTTACGACTTCTACAACGAAGTTTTGCCGACGCTTAGTTACAATGGAGGAGCGCAGAGCGTTGCGCCAACAACTTCCAGTTTACTTGAGCAATTCTATAACGGCACGGTCGAAATGCCCACTGGCCCAGAAGATGTGTTTATCAACACCTATTTGTTGACTTGGGATCTTAGTGGGATTGTTGGAACTATTGCCGATTTCGCCGTTAGTTTCACCGGCGTACAGCACGCGCAGCTTTACACTTTGCGTCTGGACCAATCGGATCAGGTCTCGGCGACTCCCGAGCCGGGTAGCTTGGCGCTGCTGTTGGGAATTGTCCCCGCGGCTGCATGGTGCATGCGGCGTCGTCGCGACGCTGCAGCGACGGAACTTGCCGCCTGTTGATTCTACAATAGGCTTCGGAATACTCGCCGTTCTCGTGACGGCGATGTTGGTTGCTTCTCGCCCCGCTTCCTCAGGGCGAGCGACGAACGGAGACGACGGTCTGGCACGGATGCCATCTTTCATTTTCATCGCCAGAAGTGCGAAGCTTTTTTGTGCGCAAGGGGGAAAGTGATTCGACTCCAACGTTGCGTTCCCTTTCAATCAGTAGGTTCAGACAATGTCGTTTATTGCGCTTCGTAGAGCACAAGTGCCTCGCGGCTTTACGTTAGTTGAGCTTCTCGTCGTCATTGCAATTATCGGCATTTTATTGGGGTTATTACTCCCCGCCGTGCAGCAAGCCCGTGAAGCTGCCAGGCAAGTGCAGTGCCGCAACAATATGAAGCAGATGGGGCTTGCGATCCACAATTTTCACGACACGTACGGCATGCTGCCGCATCGGTTTAAATTTGGACCGCCGACCAGCGTGCCGGGATGCACAGAGGCGAGATCTCCCCTAGCGCTTCTATTACCTTTTCTTGAGCAGCCGGGGTTCGACGAAAATCCCGATATCCGAACCCAGTCGATCCCGATGTACGTCTGTCCTTCCGATTCGTCCCCCGTTGGAGCCGACGATACTTATTGTTCTTACGGACTCAACTGCGGTAGCAATAACTACGCCTGGGGATACTGGTGCAACGGAACCTCCGCCTCCAGCTATTATTGCGTCTATTTTCCCGCCGACAAAATGTACTTCAACGGGATTATTGATTCTTCCCTCAATTGTTCGACGCGAGGCGGTGGGCGTACGATTCGCTTCGCCGATATCACCGACGGCCTTTCCAACACGCTAGCCGTGGGTGAGCGCTGGGGACGCGTCATTGACTATGCCACAAAGACGCCGATCGGAGAATCAGGGTATGAGACTTGGCCAGGTACCTATGGTTCGTTCGCATTGCTCGCCACCAATCGCCTAAATAATCATTACGGCGGAAAACTTCCCAACGACGGCGGAGACCTTCCGGTCTGGGCGAGTTATGGAAATTCGTTTCGCTCCGATCATCCCGGTGGCGCGATGTTCGCCCTCGCTGACGGGTCCGCCCGATTTATCTCGGAAGAGATCAATCGGGACGCTGAGCCCGGTTATCAATATCCCGAAGGGACCGCGGCGCCATCGCGCGGCGAAGTGAATCCCAATGAGGCGGGGCGTTTGTTCAAATCGCTGGCGTCGCGAGCCGAAGGAGAAGTCGTTGAGTTTTAATACGCTCCGCGGACTGCTTACAGGGGGCGCTGTGGCTCTCGTGCTTCTCTTGGGCGCCTTGGGATTTTGGCGACTAGGCGCCACGCTCTTTCCGCCACGGCAAAAAGCCGCCACGCCGGAGCAAATGAAGGAATCGTTCCAAAGATCGGAAGCACGAGATCGCGAAAACTGGAAAAAGATGCAGGAAGAGGCGAAGAAGTCATCGCGCTAGATTCGAAGATGCGGTCAGAGACGCGGATAAGCAGGATAGGGCCAGCCCAATAAGGAAGTTCGAATGTGCACAGAAGCGGCTGAACTTCCACAATTTTTTCTCTCTCAAGATTCTCCAAAAAACGCACGGAGTTGTGATCGAGGGTGCCAAGGAGAACGTATCCCTCTACGGCTAGCTCAGAATCTCGAATAGCGGCCCAAGATGCTTTTCGTAGCGTCGCCAGGCTCCAATCGAGGACTGATAGACCGGTCGCCGAACTTGCCATTTGCTGGGCGTTTGTACGGTTCGCTCGGACTGGTTGAATTGAAGGCAGGCGTCATCCCAGGTCAATCCGCAAAATTCAATAAGACGTCGACTTTCCGCCTCTTGTGATTCGACCAAACTCTCATACTGAACTTCATGGATTTTAGCGGCGCCATCTCCTGCCAATGAAGGTAGCTGTCCATTTCCCTACCCTATCCGCGATTCCCATTTGCTATTTCGGAATCTGGGATTAATTCGTCAGTGGAGCTTCGGCATTCGTCTTTTTCGGGCAGAGCGATCGGGATAGGGGGGAGCCTTGCGGCTCCGCCCCTCCCACACCACCGGGCGTACGGGTCCGTACCACGGCGATTCGGCTGGTTAAACTTTGGTGACAGGCGCGAGCCTGGGGAGGCCGAGCGAGTCGAACAGGGCTCCGTTGAGCCCCCAGTTCAGCGCCGGGCTGCGGCTTAAATGCCAGTAGCCTTTGCGGCTGCCGGCGGTCTTGGCGGCGACTTCTTTTGTCACCCCCAGGCGCCGCAACTGGGCGAAGCGGCGTCGCCCGGTCTTCCACTGTTTCCACGCGTAGCAGCGCAAGCGCCGCTGAATCCAACTGTCGAAGCCGCGCAGCACCGACGGAGTTTGGCAGAAGCCGAAGTAGCCTCGCCAGCCCAGCAGATAACTGCGCAGTTCGCGAATCACGCGCTCGAAGGAAGTCCCGCGATTGCGCTTGGTCAGTTGTCGGATTCGCTGCTTGAACTTCGCCACAGACGACGGAGCGATGCTCCGCTGACGCCGCGTCGTGAACGAGAACCCCAGGAACTTTCGTTTCCGTGGCCGGTCCACCGCGCTCTTCGATTGGTTGACTTTCAGCCGCAGCTTCTGGTCTAACCAACGCGTCACGCTTTGCAGCACCCGCTTTCCCGCACGCTCGCTTTGGACGTAAATGTTACAGTCGTCGGCGTAGCGTACGAATCGCAGGCCGCGAGCTTCCAGCTCGCGATCCAGTTCGTCCAATAACAGATTCGAGAGTAACGGAGACATCACGCCTCCAACAAAAGTGCAAAACTTTTTCCTTCCCGGCTTTGCTAGCTTTCTTCGCAAAAAGGGGGAAGTTGATTCGGTAGACGATCCGGATTTGGTCCGGCTCCACCATGACCTTGTTAATCAGCGTGCGCAGGATCTCGCGACGTAACGTCCAGTCGGCGGCTTCCAAGTTCGTGCCGATCGTGGCGCAGAAACTATCCAGACATGACAACGCCTCTCGCAATGTCGATTGTTCGCGCGATTCCGATTCCAATTCGTGCAACTGCTCTTCATGCTTCGACAGTCGCTCGCGAGCACGCTGCAAACGCGGATCGAACTCGGACCGGTCTAGCACGCCATCGGCGTAGGCGTCGATCAGGCGGTCCACACTTCGCTTGGATGATGCGATTTGCTTCTTGAGCGAGACCGTCGAGTTACTATCGCGCGGCGCGGCCAGGCGTCGCTCGTACTCTTTGCGAAGCAACTTCGGATGACGCAGCAACTCGCACGCATCATTCCACGCGGCTTCGTCAAGCTTGTCGGTGCGAACCTGCTTGCAATCACACACGCGCTTGCCGCCAAAGCGATAAGCGTCGGTCCCGACGCAACGGTAGTAAGCGTAGTTACGCACCTTTCCTTTCGCGCTCAAGCGACTCACCGGTTTGCCATAGAACGCATAGCCGCACTGGCCGCATTCCAACAAGCCTTGCAGCAGATACTTCGCACCGCGTCGTGACTCGCTGCCGCGCTGGCGGTTCTCAGTCAACTGAGCTTGCACGACCTCGAACAGTTCAGACGATACGAGCGCGGGAACGGGGATCGACAACTGCTCGCTCACTTCGGTGTCGTAAGTCGATCCCGTGCGGCGCGGCGCCTTCGAGCGGCCTCGTTGCGTGCGAAGCTGCGCTCGGCGCGGCCCGGTGCGAGTTTTGCCGAACGCCGCAGAACCCTTATATGCAGGGATTTTCAGCATTCCCCACACCGTTGTGCGATCCCACCACTGTTTGCCAGTAGCAGTTGTCGCATTCGAAATGGTCAACCGTCGCGTGACTTCTCCGATCGATAATCGATCACGACCGACCCACTCGAACACCTGACGAACGATGGCCGCTTGCGCGTCATGGATTTCAAAAGCAGCCCGGCCAACGCCTTCCCGACATGTGATATAACGGTAGCCGTAAGGTGCAGCCGACAAGACGTTTACGCTGCCGCGCGTCGCTGCGTGACGTTTGCCGCGACGACTGCGTTCCATGATTTTGGCGCGTTCGTATTCCGCGAACATGCCTTGCATCTGCAACAGCAAATCTTCTTCAGGACTGACGCCGATCGCGCGGTTGAGAAAAACAATTTCAATGCCCAACTTCTGCAGTTCATCCACGACCAGAACTTGATACGCATACTTGCGTGCGAGGCGATCAGGCGAATGAACATAGAGCCTTTGAAATTGACCAACATACGCGGCGTCGCGCAGTCGCTCGAGCGCGGGTCGATTGAGCGTCGAGCCGCTTACACCGTCGTCGAGAAAGCAGTTCTTGTCTTGCAATACAGCAGCGTCGTCGCTCACGCGTCGGCGCAGGTCGGCGACTTGCGATTCGATGGTTTGGTCTTGGGCCTGCGCGTCAGATGACACTCGGGCGTAGACGGCTGCTTCAATGACGGAAGTGGATGGAGTTGTCATACAACCCCCTCCACTCCATTGACTCGTCGGTCGGCACATTGATCCAGAGCGTCGTGTTGTATCATGTCGCTGGCGCGCGGATCGGCGGCCACTTGTTTCCCTCCGGCACTGGCCGAACCATCCGCTAGACCACGCTCGGCAAGATCAAAGACCTGAACTAGCAATTCGCGTTCGATCCGAATGGGCTGGTAGCTGCGAATGACAGCAGCTGGCTTGCTGTCCCGGCTGCGTTTGGCAATTGCCGACATGGGAATCTCCTCCATGAGATTGATTCAAAAAAACATAAGCTCAAACAGAGCTATCGTTTACGGCGGCTTCCATCCTTCGCCATACACCGCTTTCAATGCAGCTCTTGAGATCAGCCTATCCAAGAATCCGCAGTTGTTTGCAATATCGTTGGAGGCGTGAACGGACCTCCCTGCGGCGTTCCTTCCGGAGTCGCCTCGGTCAGTCCGTCGATCATCACTCCCGAGTTCAAGAATGCGCGGATCAGCTTCAACACTCGTTTGTCTTCGACGCGTCGCGCCACGCGGCTCATCAGCACGTCATGGTTGACGCGGTCGAAGAACTTTTCCAGGTCCATGTCGACCACCCAGTTGTAACCCTCCTCCAGATAGTTCTGGGCTTGGGCCACCGCTTGGTGCGCCGACCGGCCTGGTCGAAAGCCAAAACTGCAGTCCGAAAACGTCGCGTCCCACGGGGGCGAGAGAACCAAGAGCATCGCCTGTTGAATCAGACGATCCACCGCCGTCGGAACGCCAGCTTACGCGTTCCGCCGTCTGGCTTGGGAATCTCGGTTCGTTTCACCGGTTGGGGCCGATACGTTCCGGCCAAGAGTTCGGCGGCGATTCGGTCGCGGTGGCGCTCGAAGTACTTTTCGAGTTGGTTCACACGCATCCCGTCGACGCCGGGCGATCCGCCGTTGGCGATCACTTTACGCATCGCCGCGGCGAGATTCGCCGAGTCGCAGATCGACTCCATCAGCCTGTCGCTACTTGTCGGGCTTTCGGCATTCGAGTTCGCCGTCAGCGGCGCGTTCCCTTCCTCACGGGCCCTCGGAGATTCGCTCCTACTCTCCCGCGCGAAGGCGAACGATGATTGTCGTTCCTTTTTCGGACGCTTGCCGCTCATGAGTTCTCGCGCTTACTTGCCGCTCCATTTACCCCGCTTAACGCGGGGGACCGTTCGAGCCTTCGGCGCGCCGCTACGATCTTGTGAGCCCCGGCCGTTTCCGCCCTTTCGGGTCGGTGTCTCGCTCAAGCGGATCGGTTTTGCGCGGTTACTATGCTCTCTGCTGACTTCTGACGCGCGGTCGCCGGTTCTTGCGAACCGGCCAGTCCAAGTCGTCGCAAACAAGGCGATTCCTCTTGGACGCACGCCAGATCTCCCAGGGTAAGTTCATCAACTGTCTTCGCACGCCCGCCGGATCTACGACGTCGATTTCCGATGGATAGAGGACTTCGCCGTGCATTGGCGGCTCGTCCCGTCGACATCGCCTACTATCCGATTCCTGTACGTCAGGCCGCGAATTCGCTCCACGCTTCCTTCAGACGCACGCCTCACGACGACGCCCTTGCGCTTCGCTCATCCTTCACCTCCATCTGGTTGGATAAGGGACTTGCACCCTCAAGTTGAAAAACATGCCTGGCACACAAAAAAAGTCGGGCCGTCTTACGACGACCCGACCAGTCCGAAATTGGGATGTTCCGTCAGGTTAACTTTAGGTTTCGGCACGGCGTCGGCGGAACGCGCCCACCATCCCTAAAACTCCGAGGCCAGCTAAGACGACCGAACCCGGCTCCGGCGCGGCGGCTGGGGCCAACGCCGAACTCAGCGAGAAGGTATCGCTACTTTCCAGTTGCAGCGCAAGCACGCCAGCATGAACGATCTGACCCCAGTCGATATCATAGGAACCGATGACGTCGCCGATCGAACTCAAATCCCATTGGAAGGTGTAGGCAATAGTTTCGACTGGGCCGCCAAAGTCAATCGTCCCGTAGGATTGAGTCCCGAGGTAATCCGCCGCGATCGCTTGCGTACCGCCGTTGAAGTTCAACGTCGGGGCGATACTCATTGCACTTTCGCCGTTCGGCCAGCTCAAAATCGAGAAAACTACTGTGTTGACGTCAGAGAGAGCGGAAGTGTCCGACACTTCGAACGTCGAGTTGCCTGAAAACGAATAAAGGCTGCTTCCGGCGGGATAATGCGACCCGCTAGTGCGCGTCAGCACGCCGTCGCCCGAACCGGACTCATTCGATCCAAAACCCGACGTTAGGTCCGCGGTGGTGAGCGTTCCTGCTTTCAGATCGACCCAGCCGTCAAATTCTGTGTTGCCGGTCAATCCGTTCGAGACGAGTGCGGCCTGGGCCGACGATCCCATCGACAGTGCGCACGCAGCAGCGCAAGCTGCCCCGAATTTCCAGGAAAGGAGATGACCCGCCATTGCACGAAAACTTCGCATTTTCAATAACCTCCAAGAGAGAGCAAAAAGGGTAGGATTTTGCACTTGGCGGGCGGACCCAGAAAGGGTCTGGAGGCTTGCTAACGTGCTCAATCGTGACAATTGAGACTCAATTAAATTATCATCTGGAATATTCGCTATCAACCCCTTATCTTAAGATGATCCTAGAAAAATGAGTGCCATCCAGCGCGCTTTGCCACACGGAAATTTTCATCAATCGGTTCTATCGAAAGGAGGAAGCGACTTACTGAGATTCAAGCCAGCCCGCAAATTCTATCGCCAGCCAGCACCGAACTGTTTTGCATCTTGTTTATCACTTTTTTTCTAGTTTGGGCTGTGCGTCACGAGCGGCGCCCGAACCATGCCAGGCAATTCCTAGCTACTTGGAGATTCCACAGAATGTATTGGAAGAATTGGAGACTGCGGACAGGGCTGGCCGCGACGTTCGTCGTCAGCTTGTTTGCGGCAAATGTTTTCGCTGCTCCCATCGATTTGAACTTGGTAGGAAATACGCAATTTGATCAATGGACGCAATTAAATAACATTAATAACCCAGGGATTTCGAGCTATCCGGGCTCGGCGCCTTGGACGGGGCCGATCGTCTCCGACGACGGCGACTCAAGCTTTATCAAGGTCTCCGGCGCCGCCTACCCAGGCACCTCGCCGACTTCTGGTGTTTATTCCAGCGGTATGTCGCTCACGCCCAATACTATTGGGGGCGGTTTCACCGTGACGGATTCCACTCCGCTCGCCAATTTAGCGACGGTTGCGTTTCAAATCGAAATTAGCGAAGTGTTTGGGTATGACTTCTACAATGATGCAATGCCGACGCTGAGCTATAACGGCGGATCGCAAGCTTTGGTCGCGGGCGAAAGCCTTCTTCTGAGTCAAGTCCCAGGGGCCGTCTTCGGGGGAGATCCGTCTTTCAACAATAGCTATCTGTTTGGATGGGATCTCAGTTCAATCACAAATCCGATCACCAGCTTTGTGGTTAGCTTTACGGGAGTGCAGCACTCGTCGATTTACTCGATGCAGCTGGACCAATCGGACGTTGTTCAGACAGCCGCCACGCCCGAGCCTGGGACGTTGGCGATTCTACTAGGTGCTCTCCCGGCTGCGGCGTTTTACTTACGCCGCCGTTTCGCGTCGATCAGTTCCGTGGCATAGTTGCAAAGAGGCAATTTACGTCGCGCGACTCTTGCAGCGTTTTCAGGAATCGATAAGGTTCCTGAAAACGCACTTGTTTTGTTTACGAAAGCGGAGGTGAAATATTTCCCAATCGTTGAATGGCGCGGGAGTGTGGCAAAATTAAGCATTGGTAGCTGAAAGAAAATTTGGGCGATCTTTGCGGACTGAATCTTGACAAGTTCACTTGGTGTTATTAGTACTACAGCGCTAGGTCGATCTTGGTAAATTCCGCCCGATCCGTCAAACTCAAAGCGTCAATTTCGCACACGGAGGTGCTGCCATGGATGCTCGTGAGATTCGTCGGATGAAGCCGGAGCTGACACGTTACTTGAACCGCTTTGCGGATTGCTTTTCCCGCAAGGATACCCGGGCGCATTTGCCTGTTTACGTCGAAGGGCAGCTTTCCGATCTGCCGCGAAAGAGCGCCGAGCCGATTGCCTTGGCGGCGGGCGTGCCGGTGCGAACGCTGCAAGAGTTTTTGAGCCAGCTTCGCTGGGATGAAGACGCCTTGCGAACTCGCTTGCAAACAATGGTCGCCGCCGAACATGCGAGTTCTCACTCGATCGGGATCATCGACGAGACGAGCGACGTGAAGAAAGGGATCAAGACGCCAGGCGTGCAGCGGCAATGGTGCGGCTGCGCAGGCAAGACGGAGAACTGCATTGTGACGGTTCATCTGGCCTATGCGGCGAACGACTTTCATTGCCTGCTCGACGGCGAGCTGTTCCTGCCGGAAAGCTGGGCCGAGGATCGAGCGCGATGCCAGGAAGCGGGGATACCCGATGAGATGACTTATCGCTCCAAGTGGGAAATCGCCTTGGAACAATATGACCGGGCGATCGCGAACGGAATCGCATTTGAGTGGCTCACGTTCGACGAGGGTTATGGCTCGAAAGGCCCGTTTTTGCGGGCTTTGAGCGAGCGAAGGCAGAAATACGTGGCCGAAGTCCCCGTGACGATGACCGGCTGGCTGACGCCTCCCAAGGTCACTTCCCGGCGCAGCCAGCGAACGGGCAGGCCGGCTCGTATTCCGCGGTTGACCAAAAATAGTCCGCGCCCTCAGCGGATCGACGAATTGTTGAACGATCATCCCAAGTTGCGCGACCAAGCGTGGAAAAAATATCGCATCAAGGACGGCGAGAAAGGCCCGATGGTGTGGGAAGTAAAGCATGCGATGCTGATTCGTCCTACCAAGCAGGGCCTGCCGGACGAGCGGTTGCACTTGCTCGTCGCTCGCAACATACTCAACGAAGCGGAAGTGAAATACTTCTTTAGCAATGCTCCGGAAAAGACGCCGGTGACGACGCTGCTCTTGGTGGCCTTCTCGCGGTGGCGAGTCGAACGTTGCTTCCAAGATCAGAAACAAGACATCGGTCTCGACGCCTGGGAAGGGCGGCGTTATCTGGGGCTCAAGCGTCATCTGATCTTGTCCAGCGTCAGCTACTTGTTCCTGGCTCGCATGCGAGCCAAGTTACGGGAAAAAAAATCCAGAAGTGACGATCTATCAAGTGCACGAGGCGGTCTCGGCGTTGGTGCAGAGTTGGTGGCTTAACGACCGCGCCTCGACAGCCCTGCTGGACCACGTCGCGGCCACGATCCAATACCGCCAACAACGCAACGCCCAGGCCCGCAAAAGTCATACAAAGCGAACTCGCAGGAAACTATGGAAAAAAGGCATTAGACTAACGGAAATCGAACGCTGCCGCTGGGGGGCCAACCTAGCGCTGTAGTATTAGCTGGACAGCGCCACTTTGACGTTATGTTTTCAATCTCCATCAGCCTTTTGGCCGAATGGATTTGATCTTTTCCGGGTCGATACCGAGAGCTTCGTACTCCGCCTGTCGCGTTTTTTGGTGGCTTCGGCTGGCTGCTGCGTTTCGCCTTTGATGATATTGCATGCGGGCCAACTCCGCTTGGTGCTGTTGCTTGCGTACTTTCGGCGGTAGACCGATGGATCGAACGTACGTATCGGCGGCTCGGCGGACCTGCTCCAAGGTCAAACGTTCGGCGTCCGTGACGACTTCACTTTTGCAGTACCGATGTCGGACTCGAGCACAGAATAACTGGCTGAGAATCGTCACGATCAAGTGACGGTGAACGCAGCCCCAGCCGCGACACTCAAAGTGGCCCCAGCCAAGTTCCTCTTTCGCCTCCCGAAAACAGGCCTTCACTTTCCAGCGCCCAAACGCCACCCGCAGCAGAGAGCGGAGCGACCAGCCACTGCGGCCCGGGACTCGGTTGCTGAGGAAGTACTTCACTTCGCCGGTGCGAACGTGCTTGGCAACGATCAGCGTGCAGGCCGAACTGGCCAACTTGTCCGTGTGAGTCTTGCGATAGCATTCATGCCAGCGAACTTCTCAGACTTCGGGACCTTTCTGCGTATCGCTAATCCGATAACGCTGCGGTTTCTGTTTCGCGAAGTCGGGTGAGTGCTTCGCCAGGTTTTGAACCTCTTTGCCGACTCGGTCCCGGCGTCTCAGACGCGGATAAATCTTCTACCGGCCAACCTTGTTTCGAGCCGGTTTTTGCCGCAAATTCGGCTTACTCAGCCAAACGTGGAACTTCGGCGGGACCTCACCGACGAAGGTCAATTTACGTTCATCAAGGCCGTCGAGAAATTTTCCATCTCGCCCGTAATTCTCATCGAATGTCCAGGCTTTCACCTCGACGCCTTGCTCGGCCGATTGATCGATGAGCTTCAGCGCGAGTTGCGGCTTGGTCAGAAACTCAATCTCCTCCGGAACGTAGTTTTTTTTCGACGCGCCAGGTCGCTCGCCCATTCCAGCGGCAGGTACATCTCGGCGGCGATCAGACAAGAGAACGTCTCGGCCGCGTAGGACAAGGCGACCGCGACCACGGCGTTTTCAATCTTGCCGCGGTTGCCGTTGTATTGGCGTTTCACGCCGACCGTATGGCTGCCGCTCTTGGCCGTCCCGGTCTCGTCGATCACGCCGATGGCCTCTTTGTCGGCATGTTCGGTCGCGACCAACCGCTGTGAGCGCCGGAGCACTTCGTCGTGGTCCCATTGGATCGACTCGAGGAACCGTTGCAGCGTTCGGGGGGCGACGCCTTGCTTCAGGGCGATCGCCTCGGCGTTCTTCCGCGGAAGATCCGAAAGCAATCCGCGAACATACGCCAACAGCAGACGCCGGCCTTTACGGCCGTGAAAACAGGTGGCGAAAAGTGAGAGAAATTGGGCAAGCATCTTTCCGAGCGATGCGATATCCTGAAGCGACATAGGAGCGACCTTCCGTGGTTTCGTCATGAAACGTAAAGCACACGGAGGGTCGTTTCTTTTTGGCGCCCGTGTCAATCGCAATAAATAGCGTTGAGGGCACAGGTTACGCGCGAGACGCCTAGACAGCGCCATTGTGGGCGATGACAGCATAGTTAACTCATTAACTTGCCTCGAGTTGCAATAAAACCATTAGGTTTCAGTCTGAATTCGGACGTCGTGAATGTAAGCGATTTTCCAATAAGCACTTAATCGTGCTAGCCTGATTCAAAGTGGCGCTGTCCAGTTAGGCACTGTCAGAAAACTAAAATTTGACTTCTGCCGGCAATCCTCGAAGGCTTGAGGGAGACAACTTTCTCTTTCAACCCCTAGCAGCCCGTTGAAAAACCCCCACGCCCCCGCTATTCTCCGACAAGGTCTTCCCATTGCAAAGGATGGATGATGGCTTTAGGAAAGCGGGCTTCGGAAACTCAGGCGGCTTGGGTCGCCTCGACCGATTTGCCGAAGTCGCCGGGACATGTGTTTTACAAAAAGTTGAATCAGCTGCTGGCGGAAGCCCGGTTTGATGCGCAGTTGGAAGAGCTTTGCCGGCCGCACTACGCCGCAGGACGCGGGCGGCCGAGTTTGCCGCCGGGCGTTTACTTTCGCATGCTGCTGTTCGGCTATTTTGAAGGGATCGGCTCGCAGCGCGGCATCGCCTGGCGATGCGCCGACAGCTTGAGCCTGCGAGAATTTCTGGGGCTCGCGCCGACCGAAGCGTCGCCCGATCATTCGAGCTTGACCAAGATTCGCAATCGCCTGCCGCTAGAAATTCACTTGAGCGTCTTTCAGCTCGTGCTGCAAATTGCCGCCGAAAAGAAGTTGCTGAGCGGCAAGCAAGTCGCGGTCGACTCGACCACGCTCGAAGCGAACGCGGCGATGAAGTCGATCATTCGTCGCGATACGGGCGAAGACTGGAAAGCGTATGTGACGCGGCTGATGCGGGAAGAGGGCGTCATCGATGATGAGGATGAACCGACCGACGACGAACTGCGTCGCTTCGATCAGAAGCGGAAAAACAAGAAGGTTTCCAACGCCGATTGGCAATCGAAGACCGATGGCGACAGCCGCATTACGAAGATGAAAGACGGTACGACGCATCTCGCTTACAAGGCGGAGCATGTGGTCGATCTGCAGACCGACTTGGTGCTGGCGGCGGAGATTTATCACGCCGATCAGTCCGATTCGCAAACGCTGGTCGACAGCGTGGTCGCCGCGCAGACGCATCTGAACGAAGCGAAGTTGGCGGCGAACATCGAAGAAGTTGCAGCCGACAAAGGTTATCACGCGGCGGAGACGTTGGAGCTGGCCCAGTCGCTCGGCCTGCGAACGTATGTCGCCGAACCGAAACGTCCGCAACGATTGCGTTGGCATGACAAACCGCCAGAGTTTCAGCAAGCAGTTTACGCCAACCGCCGACGAACGCGGCGCAACAAAGGAAAGCGTCTGCAACGCAAACGCAGCGAACTGACCGAGCGAACCTTCGCACACACCTGCGAGACCGGCGGCGGCCGCAGAGCCTGATTGCGAGGGATCGAGAAGGTGAGAAAACGCTGGACGATCCAAGCTGCCGCGCGCAACCTGGGGCTGATCCTGCGCACGGTCTTCGGAATCGGCACGGCACGCAGCCTGCAGGATCTCGCCAGGCTTTTTTCGGCTCTCTATCTTGCCCTGATTCTTGTCGAGAAATGCCTGCGAAGACTCGTTCAGCCTGAGCCGTACAAAAAAAGCGAACTCGATCACTCACGCATTCTCTCGCCAGCCAATCACCATCCGATAGAAACGGCGGCTTTTTCAACGGGCTGCTAGGTCCCGTGTTGAAAGTTAATGCGTTCCACCGTTTCGAAACCGTTGCTCGTATATTCTGCAAGGCGAGCAAAGTTCAGAAAATCGCTTTTCTTAAGATGCATTTTATAGTATCTGCTCGCGTATTCAGGCACGGCGATCGCACCATAAATCACGTCCCCAGCAACACTTCCAACAAGTAGGCGTCGTTCCTTCCAGCTTTTAGCCGCTTGTTCTTCACGCCCACCTTCGCCGTTTTGTTGTTCTTCAACAAGCTCAGGCTTGTTCTTCTTAGCAGACTGAAGTTGACGTCGGCGTGGCCTTTGCGGATTCGACTTTGGTCTTCGCCGAACGTTACGTCGAGTTGCCAGTGGAGCGAATTCTCAATGCTCCAGTGCCCTCGGACCGCTTCGGCGAAGCGTTTGCCGGTGAGATATTTGCTCACGATGTAGTAGCGTACTTCACTCGTCTCTTTGCCGTTTTGCTTGACGATATTGATCGTCATTCCGATCGCCTTCAGCTTCGTCCAACGCGAGGCGTACGGAAAATCATCGGCGTCGATTGGACAGAGATAGTAGTAACGCGACTCTTCGCGGCCATGCCCTTTCTCGTGCGTCTCGTGGCGGTGAACTTTCATTTTCGCAAAGTCGATTTCCATCGCAGCGGCGAAGTGATCGCGAATCGCTTGATGCAGATAACGCTGATTCCCTTTAATCGCCAGACAGTAATCACCGCCTGCGTTAACGATCTTGGCGGCGATCTCTTTCTGACAACCCATCGCGTCGATCGTCACCAAACAGCCGGAAACCTCGATGATTTCGAGCAATTTCGGAATCGCCGTGATCTCATTACTCTTCGCGTCAGTCGCGACTTGCCCGAGACTCACATGATTGGCGGTCGCCCAGGCGCTGACCATATGAATCGCGGCCTTGCTGCTGGCGGCGTCAAAGCTGCGCCGCAAAGTTTTGCCGTCGATCGCGATAATCTGCCCATCGGTAATCTCTTGCAACGAAGTGATCCAGCTAAGCAAACACTTCTCAAATTCAGCCGGCTTCAAAGCGCCGAGAATCGCGTTGAAGCGATCATGCGAAGGAACGCCGGTGCTCATGTCGAGGAACTGCGAAAGCCACTCTTTCTTGTCTTCGGCCCAGTCAGTGATCGCAACGAAATCATCTGCTCCACCTAGCACCGCACAGAGCGACATCGTGACGATGTTGACTAGCGGATAAGTTACCTTGCGAGTCCGCGGATCCGTCAGATCGGCGAAGTGTTCTTGAATCGAAGCGCGCGATGAAGACGACATGCTGAACAACTCTCGGCAAGACAAACGCTTGGCCGCGATCAAGCAATCACGAAACCGCCAAGACGCACTTGCCGGATTGTCGCAGGTTGCCCATCATGGCGCAATCGCCGTGCGTATTCAGGATCGCCGATACCGTTGTGATGTGGAAGAGCGACAGTGATTAGATCGTTCCCCACAGTGAATAGACAAGTAATCGCGAAATCTATCTCATCGTTACCATACCTCGTCGAGTGGATCACGACCCTTCGGTCAAGTAACGTATCGCCAAATCGCTTGTCAGGGGTTGCCGTATTGGCACAGCCAGCAAAGGGGCCGAAATATTCTTTCGCATTTTCTTTTGTGCCTCCGTTTCGAAAGAAGTCGCGTAGAGCCAATCGAACGCATTCCGTCGATGGATGTTTTACGAATTCATAACCCTCCATTTCAAATCGGGCCAAAAAGGCCGCTTTCAGCAACGAACCGTCGATCACTCCATCGTAACCGTCCGGCCAACTACACCCCCTCGCGTTCCGCGCCGGATTCCATTCAACGCTTCAACTACGCATCGTCTTGCTCGCGCAGTTGTTGGATCCGCCAGACATGGTTCGGGTTGGCTTTCAGCCATTGGTTGGGCAGGAGTTGGTCGAGGTTTTCGCGGGTTGGATTTTCGCCCAGGCTTGGCAGTTGCTCGAAGACGTCGCGGAGGTAGGCCCACGGTTCGACCTGATTCCGTTTGCAAGTTTGCACGACGCTCATTAAGACTGCAGCGCGCTCGCCTCCCGTTCGGCTGGCGACGAAGAGCCAGTTTTTTCGGCCGATCGCCACCGGGCGCATCGTTCGTTCGGCGGCGTTGTTGTCGATTTTTAGTTCGCCCGATTCGCAGTAGCGCGTCAGCGCCGTCCATTGGTTGAACGTGTAGGTCGCGGCCTGGCCGATTGGGCTTTTCGGCAGCAGCTGTTCGCGCTCGGCGTCGAGCCAGGTTTTGAATTCCGCCAGGATCGGCAGCGAATGTTCTTGTCGCGCGGCATGACGCTCTTCGTCGCTTGCGCGTCTGGCGTCGCGCTCGATGTGATACAACTTTTGGATCAGCGCCAGAGCATGGTGCGCTCGCGCGGGATCGGTCTTTCGCGCCTCGAACCATTTTCTGCGCGCGTGCGCCCAACAGGCGACTTCGATCGCGCCGCCGCCCGCGTAAATTCCGTCGTAGCCGCCGTACGCGTCGGCGTGCAAGTAACCTGCGAAGCCTGTCAAAAATTTCGCCGGGCCATCCCGTTTTCGACTCTCGGTAAAATCATAAACAACGTGCGGGTGCTGGTCGTCGCCAAGGTACGCCCAGAAGCGCGCCTGCTTCGCTTTGCAGGCCAGCGGATCGAGCAGGCTCACCGTCGTGTCGTCGGTATACAGCACGCGCGAAGCTAAAACGAGCTCGCACATCCGCCGATAGAGCGGCGTCAAGAGGACGGCCGCCGCCGCGATCCAATCGCAGAGCGTGCTGCGCCGCAGCACAATTCCGCTTCGCGCGACGATATCTTCTTGCCGATACAGCGGCAAGTGATCGCCATATTTGGAGAGAACCGTTTGCGCCAAGAGGCCCGGGCCCGGCAGTCCTTTTTCGATCGGCTTGCTTGCTGGCGGCGCGATCGCAACGTTTTCCTGGCACGCCCGACAGGCGTATTTCACCCGCTCATGAACCAGAACTTTGAACGACGCCGGAATAAACTCCAGCTGCTCGCTCGACTCGCAGCCGATCTCCGCGCGCGCTTCGCCGCAGCACGGACAACTTCTTTCCTCCGCCGAAAGCTCGTGGCGAATCACCTCCCGCGGCAGATGCTCCGGCAACGGGCGACGCCCATGCCCGACTTGCTTTTTGCCGCGGCGGCGCGCAAGAAGTTTTTCTTGCTGCTGCGCGCGCAGCTCCGCTTCCGCCTCTTGCGCGAGTTGTTCAATATCTTCGACGCTGAACAGCATCAACTGATCGGGACTGACGAATCGCTCGCGGCGTTGGCCGTAGAGTTGCTTTAAAGCTAACGCCAGGCGATGCTCCAACTGCTCGCGCTTTCGCTGCAGTTCTTGAATCGTCTGCGTTTGTAATTCAAGCTTTGTAGCGAGCGTTTCTTGCTGCTGCTCAAGTCGCCGAATCGTTTCGGCTTGCGATTCCGCTTGCAAGGCGAACGTTTCGCGTTCGCGTTCCGCCAGCGCGATCAACTCTTCGCGCGAAAGCTGAGATAATGCGTCCGTGCTCATGTTTTTAGAAACGCCGCACGAGAGAAAAAAGACTCACGCAACGGGCGTTTGTTCAGAAGGATTTTTGGCCGGTTCCGGGCGACGATAACGCTTGCGGCGTTTGACGCTCGAAAGCTCAATGCCCGAGAGAATCAAATTCAAATCGGCCGCCGAGATTTCAAGTCGCGTCGCGTCATTGTTCGCCCGCGGCAGGCGAAACGTCCCTGCCTCCAGACGTTTATACCAGAGCGCCAAGCCGTCGCTATCCCAATACAAAATTTTCAGCCGATCGCGCCGCTTGTTGGTGAAGACGAACAGGCCGCCGCCGAACAGATCTTCGCCGATCGCCTGCTCGACGATCGCGGCCAGGCCATCATGACTCTTACGAAAGTCGACCGCCTCGACGGCGATAAAAATTTTCAGCGAGCCGGGGACGCTCAACATGCGACGGCTCGCAACACTGCGATCGCCGCCTTGAGCGTCTCCGCATCAAAGCCGGCCGGCACTTCGATGCGCACGCCGGCGAGATGAATTTGCAGCGGCGCGCTCATTGAGAGCTTCTCCGCCGACGCCGCGCCATCCCCAACCATCACTTCCACAAACCGCGGCGACGCACCGCCCGCTTCATCATCCCGCCGAGCCAACTCCCGCTTCCAAGCATAGAAAGAAGCCTCGGAAACGCCCCGCTGCAAACAAAACGCCCGCACCGACAGCCCGCTCTTCGCGTGGCCAGAAAACAACTCCCGCCACCGCCGCTCCTTCGCAACATCCCGCCGCGGCCCCTTGCTGCTCGCCATATCAATTCTCCCTCGCCCCCAGAAACGCCTGTGATGACGCCAGGGTAGCATGGGTGGGAAGATGGGGTTGGGCGGACGGTTACCTCCATCTGGAATTATAGTGGACTTTCGAACCACTGCATTCTTGTCGTCATTATCGAAACGAGGCTCACGAACGTGCACGATCTCAAAGGAACCGTTGGAACCGTGTAACTCTAGCCGTTGGAAGTTTGCGGTCTTCTTACTGCCAAAGAATGCTTCTACAGGTAAGCCATTGCGGTCAATCACTTGAAATGGGCCTGACCGCCTAAATAGCATGTTCAGATCGATGCCAGGGAGACTCCGTAGGGCAAGGAGGAAGATTAGCTCGGGTTCAATCTTGCTGCCGAAGTACGAATCTATTTTGCTGCATTGGACAACTGTTTTCCGGGAAACGTCTGATATCGCTTCGTTCAGGATATGA
Source organism: Blastopirellula marina DSM 3645 (assembly GCF_000153105.1). GTDB lineage: Bacteria > Planctomycetota > Planctomycetia > Pirellulales > Pirellulaceae > Blastopirellula > Blastopirellula marina. The sequence goes on along the minus strand of NZ_CH672376.1, from coordinate 3,810,029 downwards.
CCGTTGCAAAGCCGTGCATCTTTTGTGTCTTCCAGCTCAATTGGACACAGGAATTTGACGACGTCTTTTCCATATACGGTACGAGCTGACTCATTCAGCCGCGTTAGTTGCGATTGGTTTATGGTCACCGTCATCTCCCCAATATGACGAAATTCTCTATATAACTCTACACCGCAGAATTCCTATTTGGGAGGCCCTGACTGAAATCAATCCGACTATCGTCATTTCTGAGCGCGAAGACACACATAATTTCGTTTTAGCTGATCTAGACCGATACGACTGGCATCATCAGTTTCGATGCAGAGAATGCATCAGTCGACCGCTGGCGCAACTTCGCGTTTGAAGCAATCAAGGGCCATCGTAGCGCGTTGGGCAAAGTTCCTCTTCATTCACCTTAATCTCTCCATCGACATACCAGGTCGCCTTGGCCAGCAGTTTATCCTTGATGTGGCGACCGGTCAGGATGTCCAAGAACAAGCCGACTTGGTAGTGGAACGTCTCGTCATTCGGTAATTTCGGTGCCGTGAAGGAAGAAAGCTTGAATTGGTCAATGTCGCGTGCGTCGGCATCGGTGTTCGATGTCTTCTTCACCTCCACGACAAGTACGTTGACCGGGTAACGTCGCCAGTGTATGAGGACATCGGGATAAGCTTCTTTCCTGGCAAGCTTCCGCTTATCGATCTCATCTTCGATCCTCCAGAGATACTTCGGGTGGCGATCACCCCAACCGTTGTACTCTACATCAACGTGAAGTTCGCGAAATCGCGGGGCTAGGTATTTCGCAAACTTATGGACGATGCATTGCTCGGTGACGTTGAGCGTCAGCAGTATTGCGTCCTTGGCGAACAGCTCTGCGAGAGCCTTCACAACCTTCTTCCTGGCCTCAGCGATTGTGAGGCGATGATCCTTGTAGTACCCATTGTATTCGGGTGGTTTGGGGCTAGCCTTCGCCATGATTGCCTCCTGACTCCTCGAAATTCTTCGCTTCGGGGGGCGTCGCAGCAGGCGCCTTCTTCCGCCTGCACATCCCCAGCAGAAGCATCGTGTGCAGAACCCGGTCGCTCACCCAGCGGTTAAAGTCCTCCTCCATCATCAGGCCGTGGCACATCCGATTGCGGATGTTCAAGCCTCTTGAGTCGGCGAGGAACGCGACCATATACAGGTGGGCGTCCTCCCCGAACTTTTCCTTGATGGCCGGTTCGTACTCCAGGATGTCGGTCAGTGTCTTCTCTGTCATCCCCGGCTGGTTGCCCCGCTTTGGCTTGTTCGGCGGGCGGCCGACCAGCGGCAAGAGGAATCGGAGTCCGTTTTCGATCTGCGGCACGAGCAGGCTGATCGCCTTCGGGTGGTCTCCGGCGAGGTATGCTTCGACGCCCTGGTGGATGATGCTGCGGAAGCCCATCGTGAAGGCGACCGACTCGAAAAGGAAATCGACAATCTGGTCGGCCGTTATAGAGTACCGTTCCCTCAGGCGGTCGAGTGACTTCTCAAGGAAGAACTTGCCATGCCGGATTTCGTCGGCAACAGCGTTCAGCAGAGCACCGTCCGGGTCTGCGTCGATAGAGCCGATCTGACCCACCATCTGGCCCTCGGCCATCTTGGCGATCGGCCACATTGTTCCCATCGGGAACTCTTTTCGGAACCGCTTGAGCCGGTCACGCAGGGTGTCGAGGTGGGGCACGAAGTGTCCGGCGATGCTCTGAAGCGCAGTATCGAGTCCACCATCGGTCAGTTCGGTCAGGAACTTTTCCAACTCGTCGGGTGGCACTTCCACATCAGCTGATATGGGCTTCGCCTCGCCTCGCGCCTGCTCGCCCCGCCGACGCGCCTTCATCTGTACTAGCTCGGCCTCAGCGTCGAGACCGTTGATGCGGTAGAACCTGAAGACCTGGTCCAGCCAGAAATAGGCCCTGGTGTGATCCACTGTCGCCGCGAAGCGTTCTGCCGCTTTCCCGCAGGCGAGCACAACCCGGTCGGCATCCGGTTGACGGCTCAGTCGCTGGTAGTGCCTCACGAGCCTGGCTGCGACATGAAGTGACCCGCCCGGATCGATGCCTTCCGGCTTTCCGGCGACCTCGGTGACATGGGCTTCGAGTCCCGCGACTACCGCGTCCCGTTGGGCGTCCGTGAGCTTGATTTTGGGTGAATCCTCGAAGAAGTCGTACAGCGTCACCCAGCCCCAGGTCTCATTTACGCGGGTGAACAGGTCCACCAACGCATCGCGTGCTTGCTCGGCCCTTGGCGTGTCGCGAATGCTCACCGCGAGCTGAATGCCGCGCTCCAAGCGGTCAGAGGCCTGCATGGCGCTGTCCGAGTCCGCGAGCGCGGCCGCTGCCACATAGCCGTCGATGGTGATCCTCGCCGCGTCGATGGGGGCCTTCAGTGAACACGCCACCTTCGACAAATCCCAAACGAGGCCGGCATACCGGGCGCGGAGTAAGGGATGCTTCGCGACCGCCATCCGCTTTTCCCAATACTTCACAACCGCTTGGTCGATCCACGCGAGGTCGGGGTTGCGGAAGTCACCCATCACGACCGCTGGTCCGAAGTGGGTCTTCCACTCGCTAAGTTCGTGGGGCGCCTGGGGGTAGAAATTGAACGCCCAGCACTCTGCGTCCGCGGCCTTCTTCTCCTCCGCCGTCGGAGACTCGATTTCTTTGGCTGCGGCATAGATTTGTCCTGCCACGTCGGTCTCGTCAAAGAACTTCGCCTTTTCAAACTGATCGAGGATGGCCGAGACCCACGACGGTGTATCGAGTTCTGCAAATTCCGCGCTCATAATGTCCCCCTAATGCTACACCGTGAACTTCACCTAGCTGTCTTGGGAGACAGGTGTGGGATTGCAGGTATAGCATTGGTATGTAGCCCTGGCCCGTGGAATCGCCCCATGCAGCATTGATCCTCTACTTGCAGGTGAACTCAGAGCCTATCCGGAAACACGTTTACGCGGTAAGTCGATATTTGAACGGAGGTTGTCCGCCTGACGGGGCGAGCCTTCGTAGCATGCGTCCGATCGACGCGACCCGGACCATCGCTTCGCTCGATTCGGCGTGATGTTCGTAGTCGCGACTCAAGCGTCGCCATCGCCCCAACCAACTGAAAGTGCGTTCGACGACCCAGCGTTTTGGTAGTAGCACGAAGCCTTTGGCTCCTACCGGCCGACGAACGATTTCCAGTTCCCAGCGAATGTTCTTTTGGTGCGAGAGCCAAGAGCGGAGACCATGATTATGATACTTCGAATCGGCCCACACTATTTCCAATCGAGGCTGCTTCACTTGCGAGAGCTGTTTCATCACGGGACGCGCGGCGTACGCATCATCCATCGACGCGATTGTCACCACGACGGCCAGCAGCAACCCCAACGTATCTACTGCGATATTTCGCTTGCGCCCGGTGATTTTCTTGCTGCCATCGTATCCACGTGTCGCGGAACGCTCGCTCGTTTTCACGCTTTGGCTGTCAATACTGGCGGCGCTGGGATCGATCTCTTGGCTCGGTGCTTCCAACTGACGGATCGCGCCGACAAGCGTTTCATTGATCCGCTGCAGCGTGCCGTTGTCTCGCCAAGCGGCGAAGTAATCGTAGACCGTGCTCTTCGGAAGCAGGTCATGCGGCAGCATATCCCACTGGCAGCCTGAGCGGCATTGATAGAGGATCGTATTCATGACTTCACGCATGTCGACCGAGCGAGGGCGGCCTCCTTTTTTGCTTCGTCGCGAACGCGGGATCAAACCTTCAATCAACTCCCACTGCTGGTCGGTTAAATCGCTCGGGTATCGTTTTCGGCTTTCGTCGGACATCGTGTGCTCCACTAGTTTTTGAAGCAGCCAAGTCTTACGAAAACCGAGGTTTCAAGAAATAGCAGTTTCCGGATAGGCTCTCAGCCAGGGAACTGTCCGGTCCTACCTCAAACCTCGATTTTGTCTGATTCTCATCTAACCTAGCGTCGGTCCGACACATCGACGCGGCTTAAGTTTCTCGCTACTGAAGGATGAGATTTAGTTATGGCCATTTGCGTTCCGAGGGCGGTTTGTCTGCTTTGAAGGTTTTCCTCAGCATTTTCGACTCCTGCTCCGATACCGAAGCTCAACGCCATCGCAACACGACTGCTATACCATTGCAACTTGGTCGGGTAGACGCCAATTGAACTTTTTATCGCAGGGATCCGGGGATGGGAAGACGGGCCGCAGTGGAGGTTGAATGACGATAAGTCGAATCTGGACTGATGATTGTATAGCCTCTTTCTTGGAGAAATCAACGATCGCGGGTTCGTGACGACAGCGGACAGCGTCTCTGTTCAACGCTAAAGCACCGAGCCATTTCGAATGAGCGTTTTTTTGACTGCATTCCTTGGCAAGCTGGTTGCGTTATTTCTTATGGATCTTTTCTTCATCCCAGTACCGCTTGTCGAGCTAGGTGGCGCGAACCTCGGGGGCCGTGATGCTTGGCTTTGTCTCAATCCAAACCTTTCTTGCCCGGCGCCCAGTAAGCTCGGGTATGGAACTGCGCGGAAGAACAGCTTCGCTGTCGGAGTGCTTGGCGGATTCTTTGAATCGCGGTCGATCTCCCGGCGAGCACGAATTGCGCGGGCTGTTGCGAATCCAGGAGCCCTAACATTCGAGTCTCAAGTTCGGGTAAGTGTGCATCGTCATCGGCGCGAACGCAGTGCTGAGCATTCGCTATGCCCAGGTGCTCCAGGGTCTGAACGGATTCGGATAGCGTGGAGACTTCAAATAGAAATTCGACGCCCTCGGTTTCGCTCGTCGTGGCGCGGAGTGCCCGTGCCAGTCCGAACGTCGTCTCGTCTCCGAAGAAGACGGCCGGGCGGCGGAGTTGTGTCAGATTGATCGACCTACGCGGACCAAAGAGGGGGCACGCATCGCCGACGCGTAGAGAGCATGCCCAACGTGTGCCGGGGCCTTCCGCATGCAAGTAAACCAGAATCCGGGTACGTCCTTCGTCGGGCTCCCAGTCCAAGGGCGTGTAGGTGCGCTGGACCCATCCGCCCAATTGGATTTGAATCTTGTCTCCCGGTGTCCAGACCACATTCTTCAGCGCATCTCCGTTTAGTGTGATGAGCCGGAATTTCGGGTTCAATTCTTCAATCGAATCCACAAGTGCCTGGCGTGCGAACAGTTTTTGCATCGCGAACTCCACCATGCCGGGGCGATTCCCTGCGGGTGGTGTGCTTTCTGGGACGGCTGGCGAGTGACGATTATTCATGAAGACGTCCCGCGTTTAATAGGTTCTCTTTGATGAGTCCAACGTAGTTTTTGAGTGCAATGGGCTCTACCATCTGTCCGAAGTCTGGGAGGTCGTCCGAAACGATGCCATCTTTCGCTTCGATCGGTTCGCCAGAGTTCGTCATCTCCTGATGAGCATTCTGCTCCAGAGCGACATCCTGGTTGCGGAGCACATATTCCCGCAGTCCATCCTCATACGCGGCTATGCCCGCGACCAGATCAGCTTTACATGTGGCGAGTTCCCCGGCCAGGACGTAAGAACCGACCATCGCGACTGTCGTGCCCTGGCCCGTCGCCAACGCGACGCTGTAACCGGCATCGCCGACCAACACGACCCGTCCGCGTGACCAGCTGTCCATGCGGATTTGGCTGATCGAATCAAAGTGGAAGTCGGGTGCCCGCAGCATGTGTTCCACGATCTGCGGAAGCACCCAGCCTCCGTCCGTGACGCGATCGGCCACCAATCGCTTCTGCGCCTCGATGTCGCGGTGATCGTATTCAACCGGTTCCGTAGACGTGAAGCCGACATACGCCCTCGCGTCAGCATCCTTTCGTAAACCCATGACCATCGCGCCCACGCCGACAGAGGCATCTTCGTGCTGGTACATGACTTCCCAGTGATCGAGACCGAGGAAATTCGGCATGCCGAATACCGCAACGTATGAGTTGCCGAGACGGAGCAAGAACTGTTCTTCGGGGCCGAATGCGAGCTTCCGTACTCGCGAATGCAATCCGTCAGCGCCGATCACAAGGTCGAAGCGGCGAGACGCGGCAGTCTCAAACGCGACGTCAACACCTGACTCATCGGGGGTGAGCGACGTGATAGAATCATCGAAGAGGTATTCGACTGTGTCGCCCACGGCTTTGTGCAGCACCCTGCATAGGTCATCTCTCATGATCTCGACATCGGGGCTGTCGAATCGCCCGCCCGTCAGGGTGCGTTCCGTGCTGCGGAAGGTTTCGTTACCGGTGGAATCGACCTGCGAGATTCCTGTCAGTTTCGTGCTTCTATCGCGAATCGTGGCGAGGATGCCCATCCGCTCTGCGATCTCTAGACCCGGACCGCGCACATCGAGTGCCTGACCGCCCGGACGCAGATGCGGCGCACGTTCGACTACTGTGACATCGAAGCCATAGCGATCGAGCCAGTAGGCGGTGGTGAGGCCGGCAATGCTGGCGCCGGAAACGAGTATCTTCATGTCATTCTTCATCATCTATAAATTCCTCCTTCGAGAATGTATCCACCGGCAGCCGCTGGCGTGTTGTATGACGTTTACCTTGTGACAACCGTGAATTCGTTGCCGCGTCCCGCCTCGAATGGCATGGTCACCGAGAGATATCCATTCTGCGGGTTGCGCACATAGTCGAGGTATCCCGGTTCGACCGCGTTCTCGCCGATCACGAGGGCGCCTGTCTTCAGGTGAGGTTCCAGTAGCTTGAGGACAGGCAGGTAGAGATTGAACGCTCCATCGAGGTGGACCAGATCGATTTCCCCGTCGATGCCGCTTTTCAGCGTTTCGAGTGCATTGCCAATGCGGATATCCACGAGGTCAGCGAGACCGGCAGCGTTGAGGTTTTCTCTTGCGGCCGCCGCCTTCGTCGCTTCCAACTCGGTCCCGATTATCTGACCGCCGCCGTTATCGCGAAGCGCACAAGCCAGATGAATGGTCGAGATGCCGAACGATGAGCCGAATTCCACGATCCGCTGGGCGTTGCAGGTGCGAGCGGACATGTATAAGAATTTTCCGAACTCGGGCGAGACGTTGAGATAGTTGCCTGCGTAGCCCCGGTACACCGCTTTGTAGTCCTTCGCCTCGTCGTCGAGAACTTTCTTAAACTGTTCATCAGAAAATTCCTGACCGTCTCCGCTTAACGCTTGGATGAGCGGTCGATCTGCCGCTTCGGCTTGCTGGAACAGTCGCGTGAGCTGATCAGCGATCGGGGATGTTGTTAGTGAATCCATGGTCAGAACTCCTTGAAAAAGTGGGTTTCCATTGAATACCGGCGGATGCAGGGGCTGCTTTGGTAGATCGGAGGATACATCGGTTTCTGCTTGACCGCATTAGGATGTTCTGCCACTTTATGTTGAATTCCGGCCAGAATTGCTCACGGCCGCTTTTTGGAGAAGATGACGATGCCGATGTACCGCGAAAATGATGATCTGACCGATCCAGACCTGGTGCCTCGACCGGTGATGGCCGTGGGTGGTAGTATCGTGACCGACCCTGGCGGGATGGAATTAGAGACCCATCACCACCGCAAGGGAGAACTGATCTACATGACACGCGGTGTTTTGAAATGCGAAGTGCAGCAGGGTTTGTGGATCGTGCCGCCTCAATGTGCCGTCTGGATTCCCGGCGGCACACGACACAGTGTCAACGGTGTTGGGGCCATCGATGTCTACATTCTGTTTGTGGAACCGGCCTCAGCCCCGAATCTGTCGGATGCCTGCTGCACCGTCTCTGTTTCGCCCCTGCTACGGGAACTTCTCCTGCGATGTGCCAGTTTTCCCACCCTGTACCCAGTTAAAGGAGTGGAATCACGTATCGCGGCGGCATTGCTCGATGAACTCGCAGTTGCACCTGTGGAAAAGCTGCATCTTCCGATGCCTGCGGATGGCCGTTTGCGAAGGATTGCCGACGGAATGACAGCCGACCCGTCCGACAGGGCGACTGTGCAAGAATGGGCGAATCGCATTGGGGCCAGCGAGCGGACTCTCCGTCGGCTCGTGGTGCAGGAGACCGGTATGAGCTTCGGCCGCTGGCGACAGCAACTGCATATTATTTTGGCCCTGCAATGGCTCTCCCAGGGTGCGTCCGTTCAATCGGTGGCGACCGATCTGGGTTATGAAAACGCGAGTAGTTTTGTCGTCATGTTCCGCAAGGCACTCGGGGCCTCCCCGGCTCGATACATGACCCAGAGGCTTGCTGGATCGCCGCCTGCTACTTTGGAGATGTAACGTCTTTGTGCATTGCAGGCACCTCATTGAAATGGCGAGGAAGCCAAGCATCCTGATCCCAAACAAAAACTCAATGCCACCACAACACGACTGCTGCGCCATTGCAACGGAATCGGCGCGACAAGACGGTCATTGAACTTTTCATCGCCGGAGTGCGGGAATGGGAAGCTGAGACTCAGCAGCATTTCCCGGGGAAATCAAAGCAAGAATGAACTTTTCTGGATAATGAAGACACAGGTCATTCCGGTATCGCCTCACGGCCAGCTACATTGGCCTCAGATGAAGGTTAATGCCGACTGGTCGAGCCAGCGATGCCCGGACAGTGACTGCGGGTTGATGAACTCTGCCAGGGTAATCAGAAGTGGAAGCTGGGTGAATGAATCCGGCAGAAACGCAGTTGAGATGGAGCCGTAACAGGCAAAGCGACGTCGACGGTCGCCGTCCGAGATATAGCCGTGGTGCGTATTCCGGGCTGACCGGACATACTCGACAACGAAGTCGTCGTCGGTAAGCGGTGCCTGGCGGTCCACGAACTGGTGTGATGGAGGGTTCCAGTCGCGATAGACACGGACTCCTCCACCAGGCTGCACTAGGTAAGCTGGCCACACGCCCCGCGCCGATCTGATGTTGGAGTACAGGTCATCGTAGAGTTGGGTTGCGACGTTGGTGAAAAACGCATCCCAGGGAGCAGGTATCATTGCGAAACTCGGCAGCAGCACGTTGTTCAGGAACGGTCGCGTGCAGAAGTAATGAAAGTTGCGGGTCTGTTGGATGCCGGGGAAAGAGCACAACTCTTGGAATTTGTCCAGAACGGCGAACGTCATGAGACGGGCAGTAGCAGAGTTGGTGGCCGTTGCCACCATGATGCATTCCAATAAGATTCGATCGAGCGTCAGGTATTTCTCAAAGCAGGAGATGAAGTCGATGTCATCGCCATCAACGTGATTACAGATTTCGATCCGATTTTCTGTATGTTCATTGAAACGGTCGATGAAGAAGGCGATTAGGTCAGCGAGCGCATCGTCTCCTGGATATTGAGTGTTTCGATACCTACCCGCCCATGCGCCGACCGGGTCCGAGGGACTGCTGGTGAACGTGGCTGGGTCGTCGCCGCGAAGAAAGAACTGTGGAACTTGTAACTCGATTTCTTCCCTCGGGAACGGTCCACGGTCCATTACCGGTGGGGTGGGATTCCCGAACAGATATACCGCTCGCCATCCAAACCGCCGCCCGACCATGCATGCCCGGAGTGGGAGGAAATTGCCGACCAGGACTGTGAGAGCATTTTCAATCGCTACGACGCCGGAGGAGTGAAGCGCTGACGCAGTCTCGGGGGAAGACACGCCGTTTTGTCGCATGTCGTCGTAGCCTTGGCCGCCGTTTATCTAAAAGTAGTTTCCCAGGCGAAGCGGTGGCAGGCGCGATTCGAACCTGGAATCGGTGGCGATGAAAATTACCCGGCCCGCCGGAAAGCGGCTACTGAAAGCAGGCATGACGTCTTGTTGAATGAACGCTGCGCGGTCGGACCGCTGACACAAGCAAAGGGCCGAATCCAGCCAGTACAGGAATCGGAAGTCAGCGTCTGTTGCGGCTTCAGCCAGCATATCCCGGCACTGCTGAAGTTCGGCGACCTGTCCCACTTGGTCATATCGCGAGTCGATGTTCGCGGTCCATGTGGTATCCCAGCCGCCGGCGGCAGAAGCGGGAAGCGTCGCCAAAATCTTGGCGCAGGGAAGGGGAAAGCCGCCTGTCCGGCGTGGTTGGTAACGCAACCAGATGTCACCACCTTGAAGCTGCCGCTCGTATCCAACCTGTTCCAATGCGTCAGCTATTCCGCGGATGTAGGCGTCGCTATTGGGGCCGAGTCGGGCGTACCCCTGATCTCGATTGCTTAATTGGATAATGTTACTCATTGAGGCGAGTCTCCTTTGCTATCCGCCACCAAGTTGGTTAATGCGGCGTTCCAACTCGGCCAGTACAGTAAGAATTTCGTCGAAGGTCATTGGATCGGAGAGATACATATCCAGCATCGCCTGATAATCACGTTGAATCGCGGACAACCGCTCGGACGGAGGGACAAGCCGGAATGTGCCGGGCTTCGCCTGATCGTAGTTCGCCCATGAACTGCCGAAGAAGCGGCTTTTCCATTGGACGACGCGGCTGCGAAGCTCGTGGTCGTCTACAGCTTTGCTCGCGGTCGGATGCTTTGCCAGCGCCGCCGTGTCCGCATAGTGCCGGGAAAACCGATCCGGCGTCGGTTTGTCGGCCGGGCGGTGGTACTCGGTGTGAAGGATCGTCGCCTTCTCCCAGAAACTCCGCTCCACTTCCAGTGCGACCACTTCGCATTTCCAGTCGGAAAAGGCATCGGGCAGCACCTCGGCAATCCACGGTCGTACCGGATGGCGGCCAGTTGGTTGCTGGTCGGTGAGCGAGCCGAACTCCAGCTTAACCGAACGCTTGAGGTACTCGAACCCAGCCGGTTGGGTCGAGGGGTAATGGAAGAGGAGGACCGGTGAATGCGTGCCGGGATCAGTCAGGAATTCGAACCATATCTGGTCACGCTCGCCAAGAACCCTCGTCACGGCTGCCTCCAGCACCGGTGCGATTTGATCCTCGACGGCGACGCCGCAAGCGGCTTCGGCTTTTGCCATCCACTTGTTGGCTTGGTTGCGGCTCGTACCAGCTTCCGGCAAGTTCAGGAATGTTGGCGAAAGCGACAGATCAATATCTTCTGAAAATCGTTCGATGACGCCGAAGACCTTCGATAGCGATGTTCCTCCCTTGAACACGAGGTCGCTCGCGAACTCAGATTCGAAGAGAATGCCCAGCAGCCAGCAGACCCAGAAGTCCTTTTCCAGAATCACGGGGGACAGACTGCGTCGAACCGCCGCCTGTTCGATGTACAGGCGGCGTTCATCTTCGGGCAATGCCAGAAAATCGAGTTTCATGCTTCCTCCTCTGCAAGTTCCCGAAAGATCGGATGCATCCATGCCGGGGCGAGGCGAATGTCCTTCAGCAACTGCCGCCGCTTGCCAGCCGGGATGGTTCGCTTCAGGTGATCGATCCGTTGTTGCGTTACATGCTCCTGACCCAACTCACGTAGGGCCTGGATCAGCAAGCCGCTGAGACGCCCCGCTGCTTCCATGTTTTTCGGTGTCGTTCGGCGGAGCTGGATAGTGGTCGAGCCGATCTTGACGGTCCGGGCTGGGCCGTCCGTCAGAAACACCACCTTGGCCGGCACTTGCTCGGAAAGCCCCAAGGCGTTCGCGGCATACGCTCCCGCCGGTTGAAGGCGGGTTCGGTCACGCCCTGCCAACGCCTGGGCAATTTCCTCGGCGGAAGGTTCCAGCGGGCCGAGCACCGGATGTTCCTTGGGAAAATCGTAGATTCCACGAGCCATTCGGCGTATGGTTCCCTGACGAACCAGTCGATGCAGGGCAACATCCACGGCCTCGCGGCTGCCGATTTCAAGAAAGTCCGCCGGGACAAAGACAGCCCCGCGTCCACGACTACGAATAGCCGCAACGATCTTGGAGTCAATGGCTTGTGGTGACTTTTTTCTTCCGCTCATGTAAGAAATAATAGCCCATATTTCTTACAGAATCAAGTAATGATTTGCGGGGAAATCAAATGGCTGAATGCCTCTGTGAACCCGATTACTGATCCAGTTCGAGCGGTACCAAACCTGGCTGCTACACCATCGACATTGAAAGTGAATGGCATTAGCGGGGCACCAGTAGACTACCGTGATGGGCATCGCACACGGCGGCTACTGGTTCCTCAACGATTCTGGACGGTTCCCGGGAATCCGCCATCGTCAAGAATGACGGTGGCACAGGGGGCGTTGAAAACGCCATCGCGCATATTGTACAGCGTGATCGCATGAAAAGACCTGCGCCGGAATCCGGAAAACTTCCGCTAGGTTGGACATGATCTGTCCTACCTACTCGCTACGCTCATACAAAGAGGCTGTAGCACCCGCACGAAACCTGTCGATTCGTGCTGCAATTCGCTACACTGTCTTCACTCATACTTCACTCATACAAAAAACATGCAGGCAGTTTTTAACAGAGAGGTGGGTCACGAACAATGACGGAGAGCGCAGCGGGCCAGAGCGATGTTTTCACGGCGCTCTTTCGGCAGGCAACTGGTGGTTGCAAACCTCATCCTTATCAGGAAAGGCTCGCTACTGAAAGGGAAACGACTCCGCAGTTGCTGAATGTGCCCACCGGTCTTGGGAAAACTGCCGCTGCCGTACTCGCCTGGCTTTGGCGGAGACGGTTCGCTGACGAGAATATCCGCAATCAAACGCCGCGCCGCCTTGTGTACTGCCTGCCGATGCGCGTGTTGGTCGAGCAGACCTTTGGCGAGTCGGTCAAATGGCTCGACCGGCTGGGGCTGCTCGCCGGAATCGCAGATTGGACGGAGACTGGTCCAGATGGTTTGCCAACAAACGAAGCTCGACTGAGACGCAACAGCAACGGCCAGGGATGCGGATACGAACCCAATCCTGCCGCTGCCTGTCGCGATGATTGGGCATCGCAGAATGGGGGTCAGGGGCAGCACCCCATCGCGGTCCATTTGCTGATGGGAGGCGAGCAACGCACTGACTGGGCACTTTGGCCCGAACGCGATGCCATCCTCATCGGCACCCAGGACATGTTGCTTTCGCGGGCGCTCAATCGCGGATACGCCGGCCGCCGTACACGTTGGCCGATTGAATTCGGGTTGCTGAACAACGACTGCATGTGGATATTCGACGAGGTCCAGGTGATGGGGAGCGGATTGGCGACCGGACTTCAACTGGAGGCATTTCGCAGTAAGGAGATCAATGGTACATCTTATTTTGGCACGGAACGCCCTTGCGTGTCGTGGTATATGTCGGCAACGGGCAGCCGCAGATTGCTCACCTCCCGTGAATGGCGTTCGGGAGAAGGGGACATACGTCCAGACGATTTCGTTCGCGAACTCTCTCCGGCAGAACGAGATGACAAAGAAGGCGTATTAGGCCAGCGGCGGTTGGCGACAAAACAGCTTGAGTCCCAACCGGCGTGGTCACTTGATGAGAGAGACGCCGCCGAACGAATTGTCGCACGACATCGGGAAATGTTGCAGGCTCTGGCCGGTGCGCCACAAGAGATTCCACGAAGAACGCTCATCGTATGCAATACGGTTGATCGCGCCCGAGCAATCCACGCCGCTCTGACCGACAAACTCGATTACAACGCCGAAGAGACGCTGGTGCTTCTCCATTCACGTTTCCGTCCACCAGATCGCGCCCGGCAGCAAGATCGACTCAAAGACAAACTTGATCCGAACATTGGCCAGATCATTGTCGCCACCCAGGTCGTCGAGGCTGGTGTCGACCTTTCTTCCGCCATTCAGTGGACTGAAGTCGCACCACTTCCCAGCATTGTTCAAAGGCTCGGGCGACTGAACCGTGCAGGTGAGTTTGGACACGACGGACAAACCAAATGCGGTTGGACACCGGTTGCCGTGCTCCTGGGCGTGCCGCTTCCTTCTCCGCCGCCCAAGCAAACAAATAAAGAGATGGAGCAACATGAAAAGGCCGTCACGGGCGCATATCTTCCGTATGATCGGAATGAGTGCGAGGCGGCGCAGGAATCTCTCAAGGATGTCCGTGACGCCAGCCCCGCCAACCTCGATACACAGCTTCGATCCGCTCTAGACAGCACATTACAGCCACCGGCTTACTCGCTGCAACGTCACGAATTGCTTGATTTCTTCGACACCGATTCCAATCTGTCACTTGGCTACACGGACGTCTCCCCCTTCGTGCGTGGCATTGATCCGGAAACGGATATCTATGTTGTCTGGCGCGAATGGGAGGGCGCTGCCCCGCCGTTCGACTTCGATATTGGTCGTCAGGAGATTTGTCAGGTTCCCATTTGGAAGGTGATCGGCAAGGACAGGCGGCAGGGATTCGTTTGGCAAGGGCGCGAGAGAGGCTGGCAGCCGGCGACACGCGACAACCTACTTCCAGGGGCGACTCTGCTCCTTCCAACCAGCGCTGGTGGCTACGCCGATATCTTGGGCTGGACGGGGGACCAGAATTCGCAGGTTTCCGACTTGTACCAGCCACCGAGTCGGCCAACTGATGAGGATCTACTTTCTAACCTCGAACGAGGATGGCAAAGCATCGAATCACATACGACCGATGTTCAGTCCTGCTGGAACACGATCCAGGAACTGCTAGGTCTCGACGATGTGGAACTCCGTGCCGCAATCGACGAAGCTATTCTATGGCATGATTATGGCAAATTAGTGAGTCGCTGGCAGGCCGCAACGCGACTGTTGGCGTGCAAGGCCGGCCTTGTGTGGCCCCGCGATATCGCTCCCATCGGCAAATTTTCGATCTCTGAGAGTCCTCTGTTAGTTGGCTTATCTGGGACCAAATTGTATTGGGCCATCCGCAACATTCGGCGTTCCTTCGCACCGAAGTTGCGGCACGAGGTCGCTTCGGCGCTGGCGTTGCGACAGCATCATCGGCGCGATCGCCGCGATCCAAAGATTTGCGAGCTTCTCGCAGAATACCTGGTGATGGCCCACCACGGTCATGTTCGAAAAGCTCTCCGCGATGAACTGCCTCGCGATCCCCGTCGTATTCGGCGAGGCCCGGATGAGGTACGGGGAATTCGCGACCAAACACCGATCCCTGGGGTCGCTATTAACGAGAAGCCATTGCCGGCGACGGAATCGCTATCGATTGCCTGTCGTCAGATGGGGCGACTTCCGGACGGTTCCGAAAGCTGGACTCGAACAGTGTTGCGATTGCTGGACCATTTCGGACCATTTCGTTTGGCCTACTACGAAGCCCTGGTACGGGCTGCTGATTGCCGTGCCAGCGCGGAGCCAAAAACGAACGTCCTGATCGCGTCGCCTCGACAACCTAACGAACCGCTTGTCAGTACAACGCTGGAGGAATTCGAACAGTGACCGCGTCTCACCCGATTCCGCTGTTCGGCTGCCGCCATGACGTGCTCGGCCATGCACTGAAGGCTATCGGTATCCTCCGGGCGATCTCGGCCTGCGCTGCACTGGAAGACCGCGATCCAGACGCCGAGGGCTGGTGGAGTCTCGACGACGCAGCATTCATGATTCGTTCGTCTCGTTATCCAGACGCCGCGAGCCTCGTGAAGTTCTTTGCCGAAAAGTATCAACCGACTCCAATCATCGCTGCCTGGAACAAAAGTGGCGGAGTGACCAACAAGATCGAAGTGGCAATTTTGTGCCTGTCTGGCGATGTCAGTCAGTTTCGCGCCGATCATGAAGCGATGCTCGAAGCGAGCGGCTTGAAAAAAACGAAGAAGCTCTCCAAGGTCGGCGCACTTAAGTTTGCGCTTTCCGATGCAGCGCACCTGGATGATCTAAAAAAACAGGCCACTGTCGCTGGCCTTGTCTGTTCTTACAAAGAAAAGCGGACACGCGGCAAGGTTACAACAGAAGTCACCATCGCCTCTACGGTCGAACCGTTGGAGAGATTCCGTAGGGAACAGTCGGTGCCGTTGGCTGAATTGGGATTCAGCGTCACAAAGAATCTGTCGAACGACGGGCAGCTGAAGTTTTCAACAAACTCGTCCAATCGATCTAACGTCGAGAGACTGATCGCCGACTTCAATGCTTCACTCTCCGATGGATCTCGTGATGCTGGCTCAGATGGCAACACCAAATCTCAGACCTCAAACGGGCCGCTCTATGCAGAAATCAGTGCTAAGGAGAGCGGCACTGATGGAACACTGCCGAAGATCGAGCGAATGAGCATGGATCCCGTACTGCTCAGGTGCCTTGCATTGGCTCGGGAGTGGGTGAACGAGCTGCAAACGCAAGGAGCGTTACGAAATGACTCGATCAACATCCTTGCACAATACCGTGATAATCTGCCCACGCAAGTTACCGAGGCATTCGACGCGATTTCGATTTGCCACCTAATCCGACGAAATGACAATCCCCTTTTTGTCAACCGAGGGCAGCAAGGGCGGACCGATGTGTTCCGAATGAATTGGGAGCACTTCATCGAGTTTCGAAATGCTCCAGACGTATTCACGCAATCAAGCCTTTTTGGTGAAAGAATCACCACTGGCCATACCGGAAGTGTTAAGGGAAAGGGGACTCCGTTCTTTCCCGACGTTATCAAGAGCTACAACCAAGGGCTCGACTGGGTGACGGAAGACCTGCCGTTTTGCCCTTTGGACTATTTGCTCGCCGTCGAAGGTGCATTCGCTATGCGAGGGTCGGTCTCAAAGTCGCTTGGTGCACGGTCGCAGGCGTACGCGGCGTTTCCGTTCGTTTTCGAAGGCCCTGAATCGATGACAGACGATCAGGGCGATGTGACTGGACTTGGAGCGTCCCTTTGGTTCCCGATCTGGACCCGCCCCGCCACGTTTGGCGAACTGCATTCATTCATACTCGATTCGCAAGCCCGACTACCAAAAAAAGACTGTCGCTTCTCCAGCGATTTCATTCGGGCTATCCGTTCGCAGGGCGTCGATGCCGGGTTTACCGCGTTTCAGGAATTCCGATTCAAGATGAAGGGGGCCAGAATTCCTTGGGCTGTAACCGGTCAATTCGTGACCTGCTCGACAACAACATCTGCCAGTCTGCTGAACGAATTTCTCGCACCCGTTGACGCGTCCGGTTTTCTGAATCAGTTCCGTTTCAGAACACCACGCGAGGTGAAGCGAGATCGAAAGCCGGATCTGCATCCGTACCGCGCTCCTATATTGGAGGCAATCGAAACGGCGGCTGTTGAACCGAGTTCTACCAAGATCATTGATGTCTTGAGCAAATTGGCGACGCTCAATACGCAGCTCGCCCAGTCAAAGGCTCTCCGTGAGAAGGTCAGCGGTGGGCGGGTCACGTTCGTTCCGCCGCTCCGTTGCGACGACTGGTCGTCGGCCTTACAAGATCTGCAAGTCGATCCTGAGTTTGAGATTGCATGGGCGCTGGCCTCAATCTGCGGACACGAAAAGCAGCCCGACGGAACCTCCTCTCAGGTCGAGCCATTCCTTGGTTCCCTGATTCCGCTGCGTCGACTGGGAGAGAAATGGGTTCTTCCGGAGATGCCCGATCCGCCATCGCCACAAGCCGTCTGGACGGGCATCGACCTTGCTCGTGATCTCTCGTCGGTGCTTGCTCGCCGCGTCCTTGACTCAGCTAAAGATTTCCGGCCTGCTATCGTCGGCACCTGCACCGCTCAATTGACGAGCATTCTCAGATTCCTGCAAGGCGAGTTAGACGATCGACGGATCGCCAGACTCGTCGAGGCGCTGAGCTTGATCGACTGGCGGTATTCGGCAGCCCACACCGTGGTGAACAAATCCTTTTCCGATGAAGAGGTTGATTGGGATTCAGTGCCAATTGCCTATGCGGCAGCACGCTCCCTCATAGAGGTCGCCTGTGAGAAACGTCGCACCGAGGCTGCAGAAATAGAAGATCGATCCGGTCCACGTACCAAAGTGCAACGAACAGTCGCATTGCTTTCTCGTCAGGAACCCCGGCTGGCTGCGTTGGCTACAACCGATGCACTGCGTCGATTGGCAATCGTCGGAGTGCCGAATCCCTACGGCGAAGAGAGTCGGCGTGAGAAGCCAAAATTGTCCGGACGCGATGTCGTGCTGGTCGACGGATCTCTGGGCATCGACGTCGATTTAGCCCGTCGTCTCGCAGCCGCTGTACTGATTCCACTGGACCGGCGAGACCGTTGGTCTTTGTTCCGTTCCATCACTCTTCCACAGAACAACCGATAGGAGTAACGCAATATAATGTCTGAGTTAGCATTTTCATTCGGCGGGATTTCGCTCTCTGCCGAGACCAAACGGCTTTATGTGACCGCCGAGTTGGTCGCCAGCAACGGCGATCCGCGCATCCAGCCAACCGGGTTCCCGGACATCGGTCCCGTGTTCTATCCCGATCCCTCGGGCAAACATGGGCAGATTTGCCTGATCGAGTCCGAGGCCTCGATGGCAAATCGGCTGGAAGAAGTTTGCGTGGATGACAAGTATACAGGTACTCTCCGCTCCGAGTTTGCCGGTCTGCCGTACATCAGGGCGATGAAGGGCGAACAGTTCATGACGGCATCGACGCTTGATGGTCACCGATTCGCATCCGAATACATAATGAAGGCGAAGTTACGGGAGGATAACGGCGACGCGAAAAAGGATGAGAAACTCGTCGATTACGTGAAAAGAGTGCTGGAGGGATCGGCGGACAACATTCCGGCTGCAAATGTCCCCCGAATTTTTCGGCTTGCGATGGAACTTGACCCACTGTCACTGATTCACGGCTTTCAGATCTCATTGAAAGGCGAACTCACGTTCGTCGGGCTGCGGTCGCCACGGGCTTTGACCGCCAGCATCGTCGGCTTGAATGCCGGACCGGTCGGTGTCCCCGGAGTGCGTATCGATCCGATTGGGACCGGTGATGCCGGTCAGGCAATCTTTCGCAAGGAACGGATCGTTGCGCAGAAAATCCAAGCCAACTTCGCCATTGATGTGGGACTACTGACAGGACTGGCCGTGGGACCAAAACCGGCAGAAGATGAAACGGATGAACAGAAAAATCAACGAGAATTATCTGAAAAGAGTCGACGCAATCTCCTAGTCGCTCTCGCACTCTGGAAGGTGGCTCGATTCCTCAAGGATCTGAGCGAAGGACATCGGTTGCGGACTGAATGCGATCTGGTACTCGAATCCGCCAAATACAAAACAAAGTGGAAGGGTGATTCTCAGGACTTTCCGTTTGATCAGATCATCACGGATAGCGAAAAGGAGAATGAAGATAAACCGGCCGAAGGTTCCTTGCGGGATATGATCGACAATTCGGCGTTGCCGCAAGACCGCTTTCCGCTGACTCTGGAATTCGGAGGCTGAGCCGTGCTGACACTTCGACTGACTTTTCCTTGGGGCCGATACTACGCCCATCCGTGGGGGCAAAACCCGGCACGAATTTCCGAAGCGGAATGGCCCCCGAGTCCGTGGCGATTGCTCCGGGCGATTGCCGCGGCATGGTTTCAGGCGAATCCAGGTTGTGAGCCAAGTGCCGATCTGATCTTGACGTTGGAAGTCCTTGGGCGAGAACTCCCCACCTTTGTTCTTCCCAAGGTAAGTTTTTCACGGGCAATTCACTACCAACCAAACTATGGTGCAACAGTTAAGAACGATGTGGCGCTGGCAAAATATAAGCGGGTTCGTCACGAAAACCATTTCGTCGCGGTTGGTGATGATGTATTCGTCCGATGGAATTTCAACGGGTTAGACGCGGCAACACGCGCGCAGGTTCATTCATTGGTTTCCAGCGTGGCTGGCCGCATCGCCTATTTTGGACGCGCTGAATCCGTCTGCGAACTGTCTGTTGAAGATGAGTCGCCAGTTAACAGCAACGAAGTCCGTGTCGCGATCCAGCACAACCAACCGGCCCGTCGTATTGGCCCTGGTTACCGAGATGTCTTCTGTCCAAATCCGATCGACTTTCAGGCAACGGACCTGTGGAAAAGACGGGAATCCGAGATTGATGATCGTTTGGCCAAGAAACACCTTGTTCAAGACCTCATCGATACACCCCAGCCGCTTCCGGACGGTAGCGCATGGTTCTCTTATCGAATGCCTGAAGGCTGGCCGCAGCAGTGGGTTGTTCGGCACGCGGCGAAACCGAGAAGGAAGATCAGATGCGACAGAGTCATCTCGCATTTTCTCGAATTCTCGCTTCAGTGTCGAATTCCGGTGCCGGTAAAGCACACCGTTTCGATTGCCGAGATGTTCCGAGAATCGGCGATTCGCAACCATAGGTCGCCATCTTTCGCGTTGAGCGGACACGACCGTCCAGACGACGTCGATGGCAATCACATTCACGCTTTCTATCTGCCACAGCCTGATCCCTCGAGGCAGCACCTGATCAAACTCAGGGTTCAAAGCATTTACGGTTTCACGCAACGAGAAGTAAACGCGATGATGAGCGTCGGCGCGTTACGCTGGGCGGGCGGGCGGTTCCCGGCTCGACCAGTCTTGCTTCGCCTTGAACGTGAAATTCCAAAGATCGAACCTGCCACGGTTTGGCAGTCGCTGACGCCTTTTGTTCCACCTCGACACTGGTATCGAAAGAAGATCGCTGAGGCACGGGTCCGTGACTCGGACAGTCCAGAACGCCAGTTCCGCGTCTCGCTTGGCGAAGCCGGAGTTGAGACTTCTGATGTAGTGATCACACGTTTTGAGTTTGAGCAGTCGACTTGGGACGTATGCAAGGTACATCTTCCGAAGCATATTCGAGATGCGAACGCGGAACCCGATCGCCGAATCGGAATCTTCCTGAGAGCATCGTTCCCTCGACCAGTGATTTTGCCATTCCCGGTGTTGGGTCATTCGAGCCATTTCGGATTGGGACAGTTCGTAGCCGCAGATTTGTCACGCTGAGCCGCCGAGTTGCCCAGCGCGGCGGCTCAGTAAATTCAAAAGAGTTGTCAAAGACAAGGAGAGCATTCCAACGCTTTCGCCAACCGTGTGGCGGCAAGTAGGCTACCGGACTCATCTCTTCCTGATTCGCGGCCCCATCCAATAGTGCGGGTGATTATCTGCCTTTCACATGTGAATCGCCATCGTGTCCGACGGGCTTCATTTACCGTCGCCGTCGGAGTGTTTCGTCGCGGGGGTTCGCAAGAACTGGCCACCCGACGAAATGCGACTAAGGCAGAGGTAATTGCAGGTTATTTATTTGAGCCTGAGGTGGCTTTCCGAGCGGGGTTCTTTGACAGAAAAAAGCAGGACCGAAGGTCTCGATATGGTCCCGTCCCTGGCTGAAACGCCAAGGACGGGTAGTTCACCTGCTGCCCCTATGCCGGACTTTGTCCGCCGTTTTGCATGTTTCGTTCATGCAAAATGCGCTCGCTGAACGAACCGGGGATTGCAGCAGGTGAATTCGGTGATTCGCCAACTAACGTCGTCTCTTCCTGCCTGCGGCGGATGCGGGCCGTGATTGGCTCTTCGGCGATCGTCTGTTTGCGTTCGGTACGCTGCGGCGTCGCTTCAAGTGTATTGGCGGCTTTGAGGGCTTTGATCTGAGCGGCTAGATCGGATGCGTTTGGGCCGTTGTTATCCGCAGGCTCAGGTCCTGATGCGGATAATTTCGCCTTGAGTTGATCGCGTAGACTCGTCAGATCCGATATGTAGGCTTCATGAGAGAAGGGTCTGCCAAGCCGGGCTTGGTAGTCGCGTAATTGCGATTCGGCGATGAACAGTTCCTGCTGAACGCGAACCGTTTCGCCAGCGCAGCCGCTGGCGATGCGTTGCAAGGCGTTCAGAACGGCGCGTGGGCCTTGATGTTCCTTCGATAAGCTGGACGTGCGAGTAATCGCCCCTTCCAGATAGACATCCGGCGGAAAACTCGGATGGAGGATGACGCCAAACGCCAAACCGCGATAGACGCCAAAAGAAACCTTCGTCGATTCCCTGACCGAAAACGGCAGCGCATCCAAACGCTTGCCCAGCACGGCGGTTACGTCATCACGGGCCAGCGGATGCTTGCCGATGGTGATCAGATCGCCCTCATGCTGCTGAATGGCTTTTTCGTCGGCAATCAGTTTATCCAACCGACCATTCTGCGCACGGATAAAATCGGGCAGGTCCCGTACCTTGCGACGGGCGACGTACTTCTCATCGAGATGGTTCTTCTTGAGGAGCGTGAGCCGTTGTAGCTCCGCGTCCGCCTCAGCCAGCGTCAACACCGCTGGGTTGCCGGAGGCGATCGCCTTCACCTCGGCATAAGAAAGTTCCTGGCTGCCAATATCCTCGGCGCGACGGGCGGCGTTGTCGCCGGTTATCACCTGGCTGATGAACCGAGCCTTGGTCTCCAGTGCTTGCCACATATAGGCGTCGAACGAACCTTCCGTGACGTAGCGATAGATGGCGACTTCCTTGTTTTGATTCCCTTGGCGTAGGATGCGTCCGTCGCGTTGTTCGACCTCGGCCGGTTTCCAAGGCGCGTCCAGGTGATGCAGGGCGATCAGACGTTTCTGGACGTTGGTGCCGGTGCCCATCTTGGCGGTCGAGCCGAGCAGGACGCGGACGGTCCCTTGCCGAACTTTCTCAAAGAGAGCCTGTTTCTTGGCATCCGACTCGGCTTCGCCCATCGTAGCGATCTGTTCGCGGGGAATGCCGTGGGCGACGAGTTTCTTGATGATCTCGATATAAGGAGAATAGCCCCACTCGGTTGGATTCACGCCCATATCGGCAAAAATCATCTGTGTGCCGCGCGTCGGAACGGATGCTTTCCATATCTCCACGACGTTTTCGACCAGGCGATTGATCTTCGATTCGGGGAAATCGGGAGCGGTGGCCGAGAGCATCTGGGCGTCGGTCGCCAACTTACGTCCGTCTGTCGTGATGGCCAAGGCATTGTCGATGCGCGGATCGATCTTCTCCGACCGGATGCGGTCATAACGCTCCACCAACTCTTGTTGTAGTTCCTGCTGCTCGTCCGACATCGGACAGGCTACCACGATCGGCTTGCCGCCTTGGAGCTTGGGGCGAGGGAGGTTCAGCGTCTCCACTGTCTGCACATCGGAAAATGCCCGGAACATCTGCTGAAGCTCCGGCAGGTTGGTGAATTTTGCAAAACGCGAACGTTGGCGCAGACCGCCGCCGTCGGGCGAGATCTCCATCGTGTCCACGACCTCGCCGAACGTCGCCGCCCAAGCGTCAAAATGCTCGATGCCCCGGCTGCGCAGCCCACGCGGATCAAGAAACCGCTGCATGGTGTACATCTCGACCATCGTGTTGGAAATCGGCGTGCCGGTGGCGAAGGTGACGCCGTGCCCCGGATGCTGTTCATCCAGGTAACGAGCTTTCATATAGACATCAAAAGCGCGTTCGCTGCCGCTGGTCTGGATTCCCGCGACGCGATCCATCTTCGTAGGCGTTTCCAGGTTCTTGAAGTAATGGGCTTCGTCAATGAAGACATGATCGACGCCCAGTTCGTCAAACACCAGCCCATCATCCTTCTTCTCTTTCGCCAGCAGGTGTTTGAGTTTTTCCGCTCGGGCCGCTTTCTGCTTTTCGATCGTCTTGATGAGGTTGCGGTTGGAACTGCGTTCGGCAGCGTGCTCGATTAAAAGTTGGTCGTATTCGGCGATCTGCTCGCGGAGAATTTTTTCCTGATAATCGCGGGACATGCCGATCCGCTCAAAGCTGGAATGGGTTACGACGACGCCGTCCCACTGGCCGCTGGCGATCTTGGCGGTCAGCATCTTGCGGCGCTGCCTGGTCAAATCTTCCTTGCTGGCGACCAGCAGCTTGGCGTTCGGATAGAGCTGCATGAACTCGCGTGCGAACTGCTCCAGCAAGTGATTCGGTACGACGTACATCGGCTTGTGGATCAGCCCGGCCTGTTTCATTTTTATGCCGGTGGCGGCCATCGTGAAGGTTTTGCCTGCGCCGACGACATGGGCCAGCAGCGTGTTGCCGCTCGACATCCCGCGCCAGACGGCATCTTTCTGGTGTGGCCGCAAGATGAGCGCTTGGTTCATGCCGGGAAAATCGAGGTGCGAACCATCGAACTGGCGAGGCCGCAGGTTATTGAAATTGTCGTTATAAATCCGCACCAGCCGCTCGGTGCGATCGGGATCGGCGAAGACCCACTGGCGGAATCGCTCCTTGATTCGTTTTTGTTTTTCGCGGGCCGCCATCGTTTCTTCCTGGTTGACGACGCGCTCTACGTGGTCGCCATGGTCGATGGTGTCGTAAATCGTCGGTGACTTCATGTTGAGGGCGAGATCCAATAGCCACGTACCGTTGGCCCGAGCCGAGCCGAAATCGGAAGTCGCGGCGACCGACGCCTTGGCGGCGTAGCCCGCGTCCAGGCTCCAAACGGCGTCTTTTTTCAGATGGGCGACCGGTACGGACGAGGGGGCGACCTTGAACAAGTCGGCGGCAAACGCCTGAATGTCGGTTGCGGGAATCCACGGCGCGCCGAGATTGGCGTCGATGTCGCCGGGCAACACGTCTTCGGGTTGCACTTCGCGTAATGCCTTGACGTTCCTGGCGAACTGGGGGGCAGATCGTTCGGCGACAGCCAGTTTGTCGCGGACATTGCCGGAGAGATAGGCGTCGGCCGTTTCCCATTTGCCGGTTTCCGGGTCTTGGTAGATCAGGTCTCCGAGTTCCTCAATGACTTGGAGTTCCGGTTTGCCATAGAGCTGAGAAATGTAGTCGAGATAAACGCTCCCATGTTGGTTCAGTGAGACGAGCAAGCCTTCTTCGGCGGTGCGGACTTGGGTGATGGGCGGGGTTTTGCCGACCACGTCCCGCGACATGATGGCGGCCTTGGTTGCTTTGCCGGTCGTCTCGTCATAGTCTTCCAGCGACATGACGAGCATCGCGTCGGGGTCTTCCCTGAATTTGACGAGGTTCGGCATCCGGCGAACGATTGTTCCATCTTTCGTTTGACTGAACGTGGTTTTGTTGATCGGGCCGTAGACCATTACAAAATGGTCATAGGCGCGAATGGCACGAGATTAATTCTAAGCGGCTGTAGCATAACGGTTTCGGGGCGTTTGCATTAGCTTGTATTCCTTAGGCCGTCGCTTGAGTTCTCGCGGTTCGTTGCGGTCGGGACGGTTGCCGACTTCGAGCTGGCGGATCGTTTGCAGGAGGTTGCTCCACTGAGGGTCTCGCTGTTTGGGATTCCAGCGGAGCGCGGCGGCGAATTCTTCGACGGCTTGCAGCGCGCCGTTGAAGCTCAGACGCCAAGGGGGCAACTGGAACTTCAGCGCCGTCGCCAGCATCGCGGCACGCACCAGGTTGTAGCCGATCATGTGGCAGTGCAGTTCTTTGCGAACCATCGCTGGACTCTTGCAACGGAGGTGATCCATCTGCATCTGGATTTTCAAACTGCGGATATGCAGTTCCGCTTGCCAGCGGCGACGATACAAATCGGCCAGATCTTCCGCCGGATAAACGTCGCCTTGCAACAGCGTCGTCGCCAACGTGATTCGACGCGTACGAAAGCCTCGCTGCGTCACTTCATATCGCAAGTGACGAACGAGAATCGACGATGGATATTGGTCGTATTCGTCCGTCGTCATCCACGTCGGACGCTGCGGCTTGGCATAGCCCACGATCTGATCACAGTCGCCTTGTCGCAGTCCTCGACGAAAGTCGATTTTGCGACGATGATGCGCGCGAGCCACGATGTCGATCCCGCGCAGATCCGATAAAGCGAGCAACCAGAAACTGGCGTAGTACCGATCGGCGAGCACGATTTCTCCCGAGTGAAACTGCGACAAGAGCGTTCGTAAGAGCGACGTCTCGCCCGTCTCTTTCCCTGCGTAACGCCCCATCGCAAACATCGTCGCCGCTCCTGTCGCCAGTGAAAAAACTTGCACGATCCGCGCCAAGGGAAAGCCGCACCCAGGCTTCTGGTTTTCAATTTGCGGAAAGGCGGTTTGATTCGCTCGCGTGTCGGCCATCGTGACGGTCGTACCGTCGACGATGATTACTTCGCGCCCCTGGAATCGCCAATCGCCGAGGCCCGCTTCGTCGCACTTTCGCGCCGTCCAAGCGAGCAGCCGTTGGAACAACGCAATCGGCAAACGTCGCCGCGCTTGGCAGTATGAAGTCGTATCGCCGCTGCAGCGCGACAACCCCTGCGCCATGCGCCAGGCGTTGAGCCGCGTCACGACTTGCTGACAACTATGATCGGCGGATAGCGTCTGCATCACGAACATCCAAACGACGATCATCGGCGAATAAATGCGCTCGCGAAACGAGAAGCCGATTTCGTGACAGATCGCGGCGACAACGCCGCTGGGGAGCAAGAGCTCGCTGGATAAGTTTGAAACGTCACGGAACTTGCTTTGTACATCCTGCGGCGAAGCGTTAAAATGATCGGACACGGCGGGGCCTCCTGAAACGGCGATTGTTACACCACCAATTCAGCGAAGCTCCGCCGTCTTTTTCAATCATCTTGCTTAAATTGCAGTGATGACCACTTGCTGTCGCAAGATCTTGCGACAGCAACTTCCGCCGATTACCGCATGCTGGGGCGGAGGCTTTAAGCTCGTGCCATTCGTCATAGGCGCGGTTTAGTTCGCGGCGGGCTTGCTCGCGGTGATCCTCGGGCCAGCCTTCGTTCTGCGATTGCAGGACGCAGCGAGCCTTGTCGCGCAGTTCGAGCAGAGCGGCCAGTCGCTTGCCGGTCATCGTGCCGTTCGATGTTAGCTGCGTGCCGCTATAGACGACGGGGATGCCCTGGCCGCCGTCGATCTGGTAGAGGACGCGGTCATCGCCGACAAAAAAACTTCCTTCATTGAGATGACGTTCGGCAGGTGGTGGAACGAAGGATGGCGGCGCTGTTTTCTCTCTCTTCGATGTTCGGCTTGGATCGAATTTCGGAAGGCGTTCAATAGCTTGACTCAGTTGCTCGGTTAGCTCGCCGCTACTCTCCAAGCTAAAACCGGTGCCGCCATAGAGCGTGTCCTTGCGGCTCCAGCTGCCCAGCACCATCTCGGGATGATTCAGGAAGTAGCGATTGACAGGGACTTGCGCGCCATCGATCTCCAGTGGGACGACGCCCAACCAGTCGGGATCGACGTGATGTGCCGGTTCGCCCGGCGCACGCTTGCGCAGAAAGACGATGTCGGTGACAACGGCGGTACCTTCACGCTTAAAAGCGTCGGAGGGGAGGCGGATCGCGCCGACGAAATCGACCTTATCCGCCAGGTACTCGCGAATCGCGGCGTTCTGTTTGTCGAGCGTGAAGTGCGACGTGACCAGCGCCAAGACGCCACCCGGTTTTAAGGCGTCGACCGACTTGGCGAAGAAATAATCGTGGAGCGAGAATTTTTGGCCGTGATGATCGAGTTTCAGATCGGAGAACGGCACGTTGCCGATCACGGCGTCGATACCCGCGTGGGGTAATTTCGTGTCGTGAAAACTTTCGATGCGGATATCGTGCTGCGGGTAGATCGCCTTGGCGATGCGGCCGGAGATCGAATCGAGTTCGACGCCGATAAAACGCTGGTCGGACTTGCCGTATCCTAGAAAATTGCCGATACCGCAGCCAGGTTCCAGGATGGTCGCCTCATCAGAGATACCCAACCGGCGTATGGCATCATGGATACCCCCAATGACGATCGGCGACGTATAAAAGGCGTTGAACGTGGTCCGTTTGGCGCTGTCGTATTCGTCTGGGGTGAGGAGCGTTTGTAGCTCCTCCCCCAGTGCCTGCCAGCCGGCGTCTTTATAGCGCCCGCTGACGGGTTCGGGAAAAATCGAAAGAGCGACCGGGCCGAAGCCGGAGAACCGGGCAAGGATTTGTTTTTCTTCGGAAGTGGCCGGGCGCTGCTGTTGCTCAATGGTCTTCAGGGTGCGGATCGCGGCGAGAATATCGCGGGCCTTGGCCTTTTCTCCGCTGGCTATTCCATTGGACGCAGCGGGGAGTTGATCACGGGCGCGGTGCAGCGAATTAGCGGGATCGCGCCGGTGAGTAGGGGGTTCGAGTTGCAGGCTAAGTTGTGAACCTTCCATTCCATGGTCTCCTTCGATCGTTGCCGGCCCGCTCTGCGGGGCCTGACGGCCGGAAGAAAACCCAGTCTCCAGCCGGGGCTCGGCTCGCGCAGCGACCGTGCCAGCGGAAACTTGGGGGAGACCTTCCGGGGGAACCGGGTTTCCGCTGGCATGGCTCGGCGGGTTGGGTAACGTGCCGTCAGTAGAAGCCCCGAGCGGGGCGGACGGCGTCGAAGAAGGAGCGGGGGTGGGGCGGTCGAAGTCGAACAGCGATTGCTGACGAAGGCCGCTTATTTTTTCAGCGTGTGACGGCGGATGAACGCCATCGCCCTGTCGAGAGAAAGAGCTTCGGGTTCGTCGGCCGACGAAGCGGGAAGCAAGCGATCTTCCAGTTCTTGCAAGGCCATCTCCAAGGCTTCCGACGAGATTAGTACGGGGTGGCTGTCGGTCCGTGTGCGCGCGAGTTGCTCCTTGTACGTCTCGTGGAGAGTCTTCAACTCCGTCGCCAGACGATCCAGTGTTTCCAGTGGATTCTCCTCGATTGGGAGATGTTCTTTGATGCCCGGTCGAAATTCCAGCATTTCCATCACGATCGTCTTGTACTGCATGGCTTTCTCCTTCCGCGTGAGCTGGAAATTGTTCTTGTTGGTCAGTCGATTCGGCTGGCTCCGGCGGGAAGAGCGACGGCTGTCGCGGATCTGGGGGCCGGCGCCGCCGCATGGTCAGTGACCCTCAGGACGATACGTCCTGCCTCGTGCCTGCCCAGGTGCCTGTTCCTGCCCTGATGATTGGCAGAAAAAGACTTGCCTGGCAAGCGTGGAATGATCCTGAACGAAGCGCGGCATACGGACCTGCTTTCTTCCCGAGCAGCCTGCCGCTCAGAACGGCACTTCCTGGCCAGAGTCGATCCCTTTGGCCTGCCGGACCATGCCGCGCACTTCCTGAAAAAGCCGCTCGGCTTCAATCCGAGTCGTCATCGCCGAATCGGGATGGATCGGGTGAACCCACATCAGGTCGCGGGAATTCCAGCGGTAACCGGCCGATTTGATGAGATCCAGCACCTCTTGGGGCGGCTTCTCCTCAAATTTGATCGCCATTTGGCGATAGCGACGGCTCTCGAAGAGACGAACGCCAGCGACAACGTCGCCAGCAATCCCGAACGGATCGGGAGCGACCGCCCGGCCGCGCTGCTGTTGGACACGTTCGACAAAACTCGGCTGCGGTTCAGGCGCCTCGGATACCGACAGCGCCTCTTGCGCGGTGGTAGTAGCTAGTTCGGACTGAACTGGGGTTTCTGTTTCTGTGGGTGTGGTTCCTTTTGGGGTGCGTTTACGTGCCATATCTTCCTCCGTGAAATCGTTGGGGTTTTCCTCAACCCATGATTCGACCATAGCACGATTTGAATCCTTCGCGCAAGAGTCTGAGTGCGGGTTTCAGTAGGTTTGATCGTTTGAGTGCCGCAGAAATACAGGTGACGCAACAACTGTTGATGACGGAAAGGTGCAGAAAATCAATGCTTTGTGCATTGCACAAAAAAGTTCTTTGTCGATAGTTCTTTTTTCTCAATAGTTGTGATTGGCGGCGTGGATGCCGCCGAACGAAAACGACCGAGAACGAACTCAAGCGAATCCGCGCGAACCCAAATCTTGCAGGCGGTGTCTTTCGCTCTGTTCGTGTCCTCAAACCAGGTGATACCCATGAAGTTGACGAAGTTGACCGCTGATATTCCGCACACACCGTCACCGGAGACTTCGTACTCATGGCCGCATCTATCCTTCTGTCTGATCTCACGTGGTCCACTCCCGATGGTCGCACTCTCTTCAGCGACCTGAATGTCACATTCGGCATGGTGAAGACTGGACTTGAGGGTCGCAACGGAGTGGGGAAAACGACCCTTCTCAAACTCATCACGGGTGAGCTTGAGCCGCGTTCCGGGCTGGTCACCGTCAAAGGTCGCCTGGGAATTCTCCGCCAGACGCTTCAGCCGCATCCGGGTGAAACGATTGCCGATCTCTTTGGCGTTGTCGATGCGCTGGCCATCCTGCGAAGAGCCGAATTGGGCGAAGCCACCGACGACGATCTGAATATCGCCGACTGGACGTTGGAATCCCGCATCCGTGCCGCCTTGGATCGCCTCGATCTTCATGTGTCGGCCGAGACTCTTCTCCAAACGCTTTCGGGTGGTCAACGAACGCGGGCCGGACTTGCCGCACTCGTCTTTGCGGAACCCGATTTTCTCTTACTTGATGAACCGACCAATAACCTCGACCGAAACGGTCGTCAAACAGTCATCGACTTGCTGGCCGGATGGAAGTCAGGGGCTGTCGTCGTCAGCCATGACCGAGAGTTACTCGACACGATGGAATCCATCGTCGAATTGACGACGCTCGGCGCAACCCGCTACGGCGGAAACTGGACGACGTACCGCGAATTGAAAGCCCAGGAGTTGGCCGCAGCAGAACGATACCTGGCTGACGCCGAGAAGCGGATCGCCGACGCGGCTCGTGTCGCCCAGGAGCGAACCGAACGTCAGAACCGAAAAAACTCAGCGGGTCGGCGAGATGGGAAGAGCGGCGGAACACCGCGCATCATCCTGGGTGGCAGGAAAGACCGCGCCGAAGACACCACTGGCGGGAATGCAAGACTCGCCGAACACCAACACGAACAGGCCATGCAAGCTGCTTCAGAGGCCCGCGAGCGGATTGAAGTTCTCCAGCCATTTACGGTCAAACTACCGCCGACTGGTTTGCCCTTGGGCAAGCGAGTTCTGGAAGTCGTCAAGGCAACGGCAGGTTACCGACCAAAACAACCCGTCATTCGCGATCTTTCGCTGACGCTCACCGGGCCAGAGCGAGTTGCCGTGATCGGGCCAAACGGCACAGGCAAGACGACGTTTCTGTCTCTTATCACGGGGAAACTCCATCCATGGAGTGGGACGGTCGAGATGTCAACGCCCTTCGCATTGCTCGACCAACAGGTGAGCGTACTCGACCCGTCGGCCTCCATTCGGGATAATTTCCGGCGGATCAACCCGCAGGCGGACGAACAGACCTGCCGATCTGCCTTGGCCAAATTCATGTTCCGGGCGGACGCCGCGCTGCAAACGGTTTCGACTCTGAGCGGTGGGCAGGTGTTACGGGCGGGGCTTGCCTGTGTACTTGGGGTTGCTCCCCCTCCGCTGCTGATTCTCGATGAGCCGACGAACCATCTGGACATCGACTCCATCGAAGCGGTAGAGGCCGGACTGCGAGCGTTCGACGGGGCGCTATTGGTCGTGAGCCACGATGAAACATTCCTAAAGGCCATTGGAATTACGCGGCGGATTGAGTTATGAGCTGCTGCCTCACGAAGGAATTTGCCGACGATCTCTGGGAACCAGCGTGAGCGAGCTGAAAGATGGCCTCTGTTAGGCTCGTCCAACGCGGCTTTCAGGCGTCTGACCGGCGAATTTCCCGGGGAAATTCCACCTATGCTGTGCATAGGGAAGACGCCTGAACGTTTTTATGCTTTTGCTTTTCGCATTTTGTCTCTCCCCGCATCGGTTTGGCAGGGAGGCCGATTCATGCTTCTGGCAGGGCTGAAATCAGGGAGAAGCCAACCGGTAAGGAGACCGGTTGGCGATCCGAGTCGGGGAGGGAATACAGGGATTCCCAGTCGGCTCACAATGCTCACCGATCAGGGAGAAGCGGCAGCCGAATCCACCTTGTTGCCGGATTCGGAATCGTTGTCTGATATGCTGCCTATGCTCGACTTTTCAGCAAGACTGCCATTCCGTCGTTGAATGTCCTCATAACGCACGGATGCCGTATTACGAGTGGGGCATCCGTGCGTGCTCAGGGCCTTGCCATTTATGGCTCGTTCTCAACAGTCGGCATCGGCAAATGCACCTGAATACAGGCACCCTTTGGAATGGGTTTGCTGCTGATGAGATAGCCAATCCGGTTGACGTGATGAAAGCCGCCGACCAGGTACATGTCGCCATCATCACCGTCGATGAGCGTCCAGACAAACCGGACATCCTGTCCCCGGACAAATGCCAACTCTTCGCCGTAGGTTTCAAAGAGGCATCCGGGGCCGTCGCCGATGGCCCAGCCTGCGTGCGAATTAAGGTGATTCGAGACCAGCGGAAACCTCTGGTCGAATTCGTCTTCGGTCAGTTCGATGAACGTCTCGGTCATGATTCGATTCCTTTCGCGGTGAAATGGTAGACCGCTTACGCGAAGCGGTCGCCGTATGTTGCGTCGTCGAAGCACTCGTCATCGAGACGGCTGGCCGGGGGGCCGACGAGGTCGCGTATTTCGTCCGGGTTCCAGTCGAGGAAGTCGGTTGAGTCAGACAGTGGCAGGTCGAGAATGGTAGGCATGATGATCTCCTTGTCTTTACGATTCAGGCCGCCCCATGCGGCCTTCTGGGGGCAAAGACAAGCCGACCCAAAGTCAGCGGCGTTTACGCGTACCTGCAAGCGAAAGGCCGAAGGCTTCCTTTAGGAAAGCGGCCTTGGCAGCTTGCAGGCGATGACGGGCGGCTTAAAGACTCCGGTGAAGAAGGCCGATGGTGGCTGGTCGTAGAAAGCCGGTTGAGAAGAGGTGATGGCCATTGTCTGCCGTCGCATTGTGAAACAGCTACGGCATCATCACGGAATCGGCACAACGCAAGCTACCGGTTGCGGTGGTTCCTCGCTGCCAGTTCCTCCTCATAGTACGCATAGGCCCGGCGACGGGTGGCTTCCTGGTCGGGTGGTCCACCTTCTATTGCAGCCTGATCGACGAAGGCGGCAAACGCGCAGCCAAGGAACAGGTCGTCCCAGAAATCATCGTCCCTCATGACCGCTATGCCTCCTCGTTTGCGCCAGCAACAAATACCGCCAGATCGCCATAGAAGCAACCGTCCCATTGGATCATGTCATCGGCGGCCACGAGCCACACTTCCTCCTGGCCGGTTTCGGCATGGATGCGGATATTACCGCAATAGGTCATGGCGTAGTGCGAAAGTGGCCCGAAGACCGGACCGGCAATGCCCCAGTCATTCATTTCCTGATGGGGGTCCGTGCGACCATGAAACAGCCGCAGGTACATCTTGCCGGGAACAAGGATTGTCCCCGGCGATACGATGAGTCTTGAGACGAGAGCAGAATCGATCATGATGTCACGCTCCTTTGCCTGGTGTGATTGGACGGCGTTCCAGGATGCCATTGGGCAGGATTTCCTTGACCCATCGCCTCTGCTCAAGATCAGAAAACAGCAGGAAGGAACGGCGCTCAGCCTGCTGCGCGTCTGTTGCGGTAATGTCGATCTCGACGTTGATTCGGTAATGTTTCATGGCTAGCTCCTTTTGGTTGGTGGTTTTTCGAAGATCATGCAGGTGTCGTGAAGTCCGGGGATGAAGGACGAGCGATAGACTTTCTTGCTACTGCTGGCCCCGTGACTGAACCGGATGATGTCGGTGCAGTGCTGGCTTAAGCCCGTTGCAAAAGCGAGTCGCTTGGTGTGATGGGTCAGCGGGACGTAGCCTTCATCGCGGTCACTGTAATCGCCCATCAGGATGGCCAGCTTGCCGCCCGGCTTCAGACTGCGGGCACAATTGCGAATGAACTGTCCATAGCGGCGGAGAAAATGCTCCAGCGTGGGCGAACGGGACAAATCCCTTGGATCGTCGGCATAGAGTTTCATGCGCCAGTAGGCGGGATGTGCCCAGATAAAATCGAAACTGTCCGGCCCTGGGAACTCTGCCGGGTCACACGCATCGAATCCCGTATGGATGTCGAACGCCATGCAGGGGATGTTCATTTCATCGCATACATCGCGGCAGGTGCCGGAACCCGTCATGGGGTCAAACACCATGCCTGGTTTGAAGTAGCTGAGCAGGTCTTTGATCAGGTTGCCGCCACAATTGCCCGGATAGCTGCGGTCGCCATATTCTCCGGCACGGTGGAAGTGATAGAGGCTGGTCAGATGCGGAACGGGACTGCCGTTACGCGGGGCACGTGGCAGCCTGGCAAAAACGGTCTGGTCACACGCCTCGCCCATAGAATTTTCTGGCCTCGTTGCATCCCGTTTGGCCATGCGGCGTGCATAGAAGGGATTGATTACGTCGTGCTTTGAAGTGTGCTGTATCATTGGTCGGTTCCTTTCATAGTGTGGTTGGTGGGTGAATCGGAATTGTCGTGTGGACTGGTCTCGCAGGAGTAATGCATGCGTGCCCGGTCCAGTTCGTCTTCGAAATGGGTTCCCGTGCGGTCAGCCAGATGCATCAGGTTGCACAGCAGGTCGGTCATGGCCGATTCGCGGTCAGTACCGGCTTGCGATATGAATGCCTCCAGGCCGTAAGTGGCCCAGTCGGCCCGGCTGTCGTTCATGCCTTCCGGATCGGATGGCAGGCCATCGGTTCCATGCGTCTGGCTAAAGGACGGCGGGCGACATTCGTCTTGCGGATCGTCATTCAGTTCGTTGACGTAATGCCGACAAGCCTGTGCAAAGGAGATGTGGAAGTCTTCGCCATGGGCGTCGCACCAGTGCATGGCGTCGGCAAGCAGGTCGATGAGTCTCTGCTGATCGCTGCTCCA
This sequence comes from Blastopirellula marina DSM 3645, assembly GCF_000153105.1. Lineage (GTDB taxonomy): Bacteria > Planctomycetota > Planctomycetia > Pirellulales > Pirellulaceae > Blastopirellula > Blastopirellula marina. Next base: position 3,775,754 of record NZ_CH672376.1, on the reverse strand, counting down.
GTCCTTGCACCAGGTCAGGATGTGGCCAAACCGCATGGTGCGGCGGGCAATGTGGGTGCTTACTTTCATGGCTGGCCTCCTTTGTCCGAAGGCTCCGGGCCAAACAGAAGATGTGCCTGGCAACGCAGCACTTCCCAGCTGATGCCGAGATTGGCGTCATGCTGATGCTTGCAGGCTTCGAGTACCTGCCAGCATTGTTCCTTATTGAGGTCCGGCCTTACTTCACGCACGTCCTCGATGCTCCAGATAAGCGCGATCTGCGATCGCTCAGCAAGCCATGCCTCAATATCAATCTCGTGCCGGGCGATTTGGCCATCGAGCCATTCAATGACTTCCGACGGCACATGAAACGCTTCTTCGTCGGCCAGGGCTTCACGGACGCGGTTGAGAGTTGTCAGGTCAAGAGTGGAAAATGGTATTCTCATGCTATGCTCCTTTCTCGTTTTTTTGGCAAATCGCCTCACGCAGATGTGGCTCGTAGCGATCACCCCGCCAGGAATTGACGCCGAAGGCGATATTGCCGATGGCCAACTTATCGAGGTTGAAGACCGCGACATGGTGTTCTTCATCGAAGACGATGCTCACCATTCGGCCCTCGTCGGGATCACGAAAGATCAGGACGTGAAACGGCGCGCCGCAGATGCCGTTGCGGTGAAACTGAATATTTTCGATGGATAACTGCATGGCCGCCTCCCTACTTAATGTGGTTTATCTGGAAACGGAACTCCGCGAACTCGCGTTCCAGGTCGTCGTAGATGGTATCGAATTCCGCATCCCAGTCGCGGTCGAGGATTTCGGCCAGTTCTTGCATTCGGGTACGGATCGAGAATGTGGATTGGTGTAGGTTGCTCATGAGTTGATTCCTTTCGGTTGAGGGGCGAGCCTGATTGCCCGCCCCGTGGTTGATTCGTGATTAGTCTTTCTTCTCGCTGGCGACGCGGAGGGTGATCCGGCCATCAAGCGGAACGCTTTCGAGCTGGATGTTGAAGCCCTTGCCGTCTTTGTGCTGCCAAGCGGCGCCGATGCGGGTCCAGAAGCCCTTGTCGCCTTTGCCATCGCGTACCTGGTAGGCGACGTGCGTTGGGGCTTTGCTGGTGGATTCGGATTTGTTGGTCTCGGACATGTTGATGTTCCTTTCTCGTTCTTCGTTTTCAGCCGCGACCATCGCGGCCTGATGGCACCCGAAACAAAGCCGCTTGAGTCCGGGGCGGAGCGTGTGGAGCGCACCGGGCAAGCTGAAAATTGGGGGCGACCTTCAGGGGGAGCCGATTTTCTGCTTGAGCGGACCGGCGGCGGCTTTAGGCGTGCCCGTCAGGAAGGCCGCTGTGGTTGGAGGAATGACGCAGAGAAAGAAGGCGATCTCGTGAGACCGGAATGCATCCGTTCGCACAAGGCAACCCAACTCGCCGATCTTGCGACGGACGAAGGGAATTGCATGGATAGGAACCGTTGGTTACCGCAATGCAGCTGGCTGCACACAGCAGCACTCGAATGCTCCGCCTTCTAGTGGAACACACGCTCGCCAGCGAAATGAGACTGCCCAGCATCACAGGCGTTCGGCAGCCCTCGGTATCACCGACCAAGAATCACAAACGGTTGTAAAACGGACATAATCCAACTCAATCGCAGGGACGGCTGGGAGATGACGCATTCGCAAAGCGGCTGTGAGTGCGATTCTTCGAGACAATCGGGGCGAAATCGTGCTATTCTCAAAGAATGTAGGCATGGCAGAGACCGGCCATCAACGCAGACAGGGATGTGATTATGAATGAGATTCCAGAAACGGGTTTTCTGCGCTTGCCGCAGGTATTGAGCGTCATTCCGCTCGGAAAAACATGCTGGTGGGAAGGGGTGAGATCGGGACGCTTTCCGAAGCCGGTCAAGTTGTCGGCACGCTGCACAGCCTGGCGCGCCGAAGACATCCGCGAGCTAATCAACGCTCTGTCCGAGCAGACAGAGCAATAGTTAATGACACGACCACTCTTTATGATCTACTATTTCCCGACACGATGGGCAAAATACCTGGCATTTATGGTTTCTCCTAGCCGCCAACAATCGGGGGTCGATTTGGGGGTCGCGCTTTCCCGCACGCGTAAACTTGCGATGGTAAATCAAATGCTTGTCCCATGACTTCGAGTCTTCTTGGCCGCACCATAGCATCATCCGCCGACATTCTTCTCTGTCCGGCAAGGCGGAGTGGAAGCCAATCCGGTGCTACTTGTCGGACCGCATTTGTCCGCAATGAATCGTTGACATTCGCGCTTTACTGGGGGTAACTGTTGGGGTCGTTTTTTCAACCCCAATGGAGTTACCCCCATGACGCTCACCGATGCCGCCGTGCGCAATGCTAAACCTAGAGAAAAGCCTTACAAAATTTTCGATGCTGGCGGTTTGTTTCTGTGGGTTCAGCCATCCGGCGGAAAGTGGTGGCGATACAAATATCGCTTTGCCGGAAAGGAGAAACTTCTGGCGCTCGGCTCCTATCCGGATATCAGCCTCGCCGATGCGCGCGAGCGTCATGCTCTGGCCCGCAAAGTCCTTGCCAGTGGCAACGATCCGGGAGAGGTTAAAAAGGATGCGAAGCGTCTGGCTCTCCTCAACAGCGTCACGACCTTTGAGGCGTTGGCCCGCGAATGGTGCGAAAGCCGCAGGCATAAATGGGTCACGAGCTACGGTGAAGCCATGTTGACGCGGCTGGAATCTCACGTTTTTCCTAAGATTGGCTCTCGCCCCATAGCGGACATTACTGCCCCAGAGCTTCTGGCCGTGCTCCGCATCGTGGAGTCTACGGGGGCGCTGGATCTGGCGCAGCGGCTTCTCCAGGCGTCGGGGCAGATATTTCGGTATGCCATCGCCACGGGGAGGGCCGAACGGAACCCAGCGGTTGATTTGCGGGGAGCTTTGAAGCCTCCCGTCAGAAAACATCAGGCCTATCTCAAAGCCGACGAATTGCCCGAATATCTTCAAAAGCTGGATGCGTACGACGGGAGTCTGCAAACCAAGCTGGCCCTCAAGTTCCTGCTACTGACGTTCGTTCGCACCGGGGAATTGCGCGGGGCGGAGTGGAAAGAGATCAATCTGGATGAGGCCGTATGGCGTATTCCGGCCGAACGAATGAAGATGCGATCCCCGCACATCGTCCCCTTGTCACGTCAAGCGGTGGACGTTCTGAGGGAATTGCATCCGCTTACAGGCCAGTGGCGATTCGTGTTTCCCAACCAGCATAAACCATCTGGCTGCATGAGCGAGAATACGATGCTCTTCGGTTTGTATCGGATGGGTTACCATTCCAAAGCGACTGGACATGGATTCCGTTCCACTGCCAGCACGATTCTCAACGAACACGGCTTTTCACCGGACGTGATTGAAAGACAACTTGCTCATGTGGAGCGAAACCAAGTCCGGGCGGCGTATAACCATGCTCAGTATCTGCCCGAGCGTCGCGAGATGATGCAGTGGTGGGCGGACTTCATTGATCAAATGGCTATAAGATGAGCGGCCCAATGAAAAAGATGCGAGAACCCAGCGGCTGCATCTGATATTCGAAAAAGCCGTCGGAGCGGGCGCGGAAACAGCAAAACAGCCTTTAGCCATCGATCTGACCAATGGAAGCAGTTTGAATGGGTTTCTAAGCGGACAAGGATAATGCTCATTTTCACGATGCAAGTGATGCAGGTCGGTTCGACATGGGTGTGAGCAGACTCGCTCTGGATTCCAAACTATTCGGACCTGACATCGAGGCGACCGGCGATGGGGCTACTTGTCCGCCGCGTTGAGCGGTACTTTCGCCCGGCAGGCACCAACGGAACCTTTCACTCTAATGGATTGGCCAAATCCGGTTCGATTTGGTTGATTTGACTACCTCCGAAAAAGTATACTGGGCGGCAACTGTTGAGAAGTATTTCGGGCGCGGACACTATCCCGAATAGTCGCGACAACTCAGGGTTTACTAGGTGCTAGTTAAAATAGTGTGATTTGTTTCGCCAATCTTGCTAGACAGGTGCTTGCATGCCAGATACCAACATACTTTTGGTTTGTGCGAACCCGCGCGGAACTGACAGCTTGCGCACGGCGGAAGAAGATCGTACATTGCGCGAATCAATACAGCTTTCGCGTCATCGTGATAAAATCAACATTCGGACCTTAAACGCCGCGACTATCGATGACCTCAGACGGGCTTTGCTTGATAATACATTCGATATAGTTCATTTTTCCGGTCATGGCACTAAGAATGGACTCGTCTTTGAAGACACGAATGGTCGGTTGATGGTTCCCGCGTCGGATGCTCTCGCCGAACTCTTATTGCGCCGTTCGGTGAAAACCGTTCTGCTCAACGCATGCTATTCTCTTTCGGTTGGAAGACTCACATCAATGGGTGCGGAATTCACAATCGCAACTACGGGGCCAATTTCGGATCCCGCTGCGATTGAGTTCACACGCGGTTTTTACGACGCTATCGGCGCTGGTTACGATGCCGCCGACGCTTACGATGAAGGCATGTCGACGGCGAAACTCAAGGAATTACATATCGATACGATCCTACTTCGATCTGGCGAGGAATATGCCGCACCCGATCAGGTTGCCTCACCCTCGGTGAATACTGACACTACGCTACCGCGCACCCTTCTTGGTATCGCTGTCGATACATCCGGTTCAATGACTTCGAGTATTCAGAACAGTTCGGGGAGTAACCTCTCGCGCTTCCGGAGTGTTCAAGAATCGTTGACGGACATTGGCACTCAAGTTCGTGATGAATTGTTGAGACGTCGTGAGAATGTTGATGATCAGTTCCGGGTCTTCATCTATGCTTTCGGAATGCGGATCGGGAGCGGGGTGGCTGACATCGCCAGTTTGTGGCGGGCATCAAAGAACATCGACTTGACATCAGAGATTGAGACTCGAAAACGACGGTATGAAGAACAGGGTCGGCAGCAGGCAGCTAAATACGGCCCTCTCGCTGATCTCGCGCGGCGACATGGGTTTGGTGGTATCGTTGACACCCTCACCGACGCAGCAATGTCCTCTGCTCGCGAAAAGATCGTTGCCGAAATTGGCGATCAGGTTTTGTCGGAGGCTGATCGAATTGGGGATTCGAATTTGACGGCGCAAGAATTGTGCGAAGTATTTGAGACGGAACGGTCCACTGCAGACCACGGGTTCTTGAACACGTTATATACGGCCTAACACCAATGGCAGCCGCGGCACGGGAGGTCATGGCACGATTCCGTCGTGCAGATCCAAGCGATTACGATCAACGGACTCTTCTAGTGATATCAGATGGTTCTCCCACCGATGGTGATCCGCGCAGCACTTTTTCGGATATTAAATCTGATGGGATTACGATCGTTTCATGCTTTGTCACAAGTGAGGACATCGCCGACCCACGAGTTTTACTCGGTTCACCTCAGCCAACTTGGACAGATGGCGCAAGACTCATGTGGGATATTGCGTCGGATGTCGACGAATCTACTCCGTTTGCACGCTATCTTTTGTCGCAGGGTTGGTCTATTGAGCCTGGGGCGCGGCTGTTTGTTCAAGCGAATCACTCCGAAGTATTAAGTGAATTCGTGCGGCTAGCAGGAAGCCATTTTACTGATCAATCAATAGGATTGCTTCCAAAGGGACGATGACGAGAAAAGTCCGGATTTGGATGCGGAGGCATCGGAAACCTTATTCTGCAAGGGTTAATCCTTCGCTCTTCATCGATTTACGCCGCCGTGATTGTGAGACCGAAGAGAATGGAGATCGCTCCAATCTGCGTTTGGTTGAAAAAGTGGCGTGGTTTGCGACTCCCCGAGACTGATGTCGGTGGAGAATACCTATATGTCTGCGGGATCAGCTCGATTCCATCGCGTTCATCTTCACGGAGTACGCTCTCAACTCACGGCCTCTGACCTCGCGATTCATAAAGGCTCAGGCGTTGCGGCGAGAATTAGGTATGTTTAGTACTTGGAAGGCTGTGTCCAGCCGAGGGGAAAATGCAAAAAAAACGTATGAATCGTTGTGCCATCTGATTTATGCGCATAAGTATTCCGGACAAGCCGTGTATGGGAATCCGCGAGTATCGATAGGATGTGTTGTTCGAGAGTGTTGTTGTCAAAAGCCGGTCGAAACCCTTCATCCGCCCGCCGCGTCCTGACTAAGGAGGGCGTGTCATTCAGCACTTAATCCAGTAGAAAATAACGGTTCGAAATCGGTCCCTAACTGGGTGTCATTGGGTGCGTTAGGCGGTGAAGCCGAAGCCGTTCTGCAATCAATTGCCTTCCGAAGGTGGGCCATCCTATCATTTGGCCAAACGGGAGCGAATTCGCTACAATACTGGCTCTAGCTCATCCACAACAAATGTGCATAAGAAGCTATAGCACGTCTTATCTAGATTTTTTGTGTCGAACTACTAGTTCGAATTTTCAAACTCTTCCTATTGGCTTTGGAGAATCAAAGATGGCAGACAGGAAAGTAACACGTTCCGCCAAAGACAGCGATGGCGACATTACCGCTCTATGCAATACCGGTCAATCGTGGTCACCTCGGCAGAAAAGGGACGCGATCAATGATATCGAGAACGGCATACATTCGTATTTTGTTGAAGGGTCAAGGGGACGCGTGGACATTCGCGTCGTCAACGGACAGAGCGGAAAATACCTTCGCACTGACCCAGACAAGACCTCAAAGAACAATCTCGATGACCTCCTGATTGCTGAGATCGCCTAACAAGTCGCTACAGTTGGCCCGCCACCCCTGCGCGATTTGCTTTTGGAACGGCTACACTACTTGCAAGCCGCTTTCGTTTCGAGGGTGGGCAACTGAGCTTTAGCGTTATTCCGTAGGAGCCATCCGTTGAGAGAAGGATACGACGTTGCACAAATCTGCATGAACGGACACGTAATCGCGTCTACGGCAGGGTCCAGCCCAGAGTTTCGCAAGTCGTTTTGCGATAAGTGTGGCGAGACGACGATCATGGCCTGTCCGGATTGCCAATCACCAATCCAAGGCCATTATCATTGCCCTGGCGTTATCGGTTTCTTTGACTACGATGCACCGCACTACTGCCAGAACTGTGGCAAGGCGTTTCCGTGGACTACACGCGCCCTTGAAGCAGCGCGACAACTAGCGACCGATGACGACACGTTGTCTGCGGATGAGAGCGAACGTTTTGCAAAAGACCTTGAAGAAATAACCCGTGAAACACCGCAAGCAAAGGCAAGTGCAGGCCGTATCAAAAAGATGCTTGGCAAAATGACGGCTGGCACTGGGGCTGCCATCCGTGACATTCTTATCGATATTGCGAGCGAATCTGTCAGGAAGATGATTTGGCCTTAACAATTGACGGCACGGAATCACGGAATCACAATCCGATGCACGCGAGGCGGCGACGTCCGCGTCAGTGGTTGAATCACATGCGCCGCCCGCATGATTGGGCACGTTAGGCGCTGGAGGTCACATCGACCTCCAGCAGAAACCGCGGTTGGCAAATCTGCATCGGCGTGAAACTCCGACGCAGGTTAGTCGATTCCGCTCGCGACACAGGTGGGCGTGTCATTTGACTCTTAAAACTTCAACCAAGATCTCAACTTGTCCTTAAACACCGGTAAAAACCATTCTATAGCCAAACCGAAGAAGTCTAAATGGGTGGCCCTCGAACAGGTTTGGGGTTGGCATGCCTCAGCATTATTTCTGAGTCTTGGCGTCCGCCTTTCCGTCCAGATTCCTCTTTGAAGCACTCGCCTTGCGACGGCGAGTAATTTTCTTCAGGGCGTCAGCATGTTCTTCGCCCCAGGCATACAGCATTTCGATCGGTTCGATAAACAATTGCCCGAGCGGCGTTAAGGAGTACTCGACCATCGGCGGCACGACGGGATATACCTTGCGGGCGATCATCCCATCCCGTTCCATCTCACGGAGTGTTTGCGTGAGCATCTTCTTTGAAATGCCCGGTAGCGTCCGTTGTAATACGCCGGTTCGACAACAGCCGCCATGCAGATGAATCGCGTGCAAGACCATGCTGGTCCATTTGACGCAAAAAATTTCCAACACGCGCCGTGGAATACAGTTCTCGTCCAGCACGAGCGATTCAGGGTCTTTCATGATGCCACCGTGTCGTTGCTATGTCACCAAATGGTAACTACGTCCCAATTTAGTACCTTCTCGACATTTTAGATTCAAGGGAATAGTGTTGCCATAGTTAACGCAGCGACGCTTTGAGGAATTGGGTTTGGCGACCAAGTCCGAGATGACGTCAGCGTACAAAACCACAGAAGGAGAAGGCTGATGACAATGTCGAAAATTCGTGTCGGACTGGTAGGAGCGGGGCAATGGGCGCGTTTCGGTCACATACCGGTGCTTCAGCAGTTGCCGCAATATGAGTTGGCGGCCGTCGCCACGACGCGACGAGCCACGGCGGACGCAGCTGCCGCAGAGTTTAACGTTCCCTCCGCCTATGATAACTTTTCGGAGCTTGTCCAGCAGTCCGACGTCGACCTGGTCGTCGTGAATACCCGTGCGCCCGAGCATTTTGTCGTCGCTCAGGCCGCGATCGACGCAGGAAAACATGTTTATTGCGAATGGCCGCTGACAACTAATACGATTGACTCAACGACTCTCTTGGATGCCGCAAGCCAGGCCGGAATTCGACACGCGGTTGGACTTCAGCGCCGAATGGCCGCCAGCAGCCGCTACCTGCGGGAATTGTTGGAGGAAGGGTACGTCGGCCAGGTTCGCTCCCTGCACTTGCATGTGAGCGAGCCGACGTTCTATCGCCAGCGAGCCGATGTGCTGGCCTTCACGGCGCCAGGTGAGAACTTCTCCAGCGTCCTTTCGATCTACGGAGGACACTTCTTGGATATGTTGTTTTGGATCTCCGGATGGCCGAATGAAATTGTCGCTGTTACGACGAGCCAGTTTGATGAAGTGACATTGACCGGTACAAACGAGGTGATTCCCTCGTCGGCGCCGGATCAGTTGCTGATTAGCGGAACTTACACTTCCGGCGCCGTTCTTTCAGTCCATGTGGAAGGGGGTAAACGAAACGGCTTTGGCGTTCGTCTGGAAATCACGGGAACGGACGGCGATCTGCGTTTGACTTACGGAGAGGCTTTTAGCAATACGCGAGACGGACGCATTGAAGGCACCCAAGGAGAGCGGCAACCGATGGTTGAACTGGCGATTCCTGAACGCTTGCAGTGGGCACCGCAGTTGAAAATGGGCGGCAGCGTGCGGGAGCTTGGCAATCTCTATGCAGCCTTGGCGGCAGACATGGCCGCAGGAACCAGCAATGCGCCAACCTTCGCCGACGCCCTGCCGATGCATCAGTTTCTGGACCTGGTCGAGGAGTCCTCGAAAACCGGCAGGCGAGCGATATGGAATAGCAAGCTTGATTCATCCATCAACGCTACTTAAAACCGAACCAGCACTATCCCATCACTCAGAATCCGGTTTCGGCATGGTTCACTCCTAGCTGTTCCATCGCTCTTGACATGGTTGCACAATGCAACTATCCTGAGCGGATTATGGGAGCAACGAAGCGAAAGTCTGACTCGAGCGTGGAACTGGTTCTTCCGTTGAGGGAAGCGTCTCGTCGACTCGTTCGCGAACTCGGTTTCTTGCGGCCGACGTTGGCGAATAGCGGTTACGGTCCGTCCGCTGTCCATGCGATTTTAGAGATTGGCAAAACGCCCGGGGTTCAGGCCCGCGACTTAGCGACGACGTTGCGTCTCGACAAGTCGAGCATGAGCCGACAATTGACCAAGCTTGAATCTGCTGGTTTGGTGCGGCGGGAACCAGCAAGCGATGACGCCCGGTCCTATTATCTTTTCTTGACAGATGTCGGTCAGAGTCTCCGAAATCAGATTGATCGGTACGCCTCTGCACAAGCGAAGGAAGCGCTGCGTCAGTTGAAGACCGCCGACCAGCAGGCACTGGTTCGATCTCTTTCCCTCTATGTTGAGGCACTCAACCAAAACGGGGAAACGTCGCCTCGTTCCGATGAAAAAATCGACGAATGGATTCAGGAAGGATACGTTCCCGGCTGTATTGGTGACATCGCTAGTCTGCATGGACGATCTTACGCCCATGGTTGGGGGTTTGGCATCTTCTTTGAAAAACGTGTCGCCACGGAATTAGCGGAGTTTGCAGCGATGCTTCCGGCACCCGGGAAAGGTCTTTGGCTGTATGTGAAAGAGGGGCGAACGCTCGCTTCGATCGCTATCGATGGAAATGATGACGATTCGCATGTTGCGCATTTGCGTTGGTTTATTGTCCACGAGACGCTGCGCGGCATGGGAATTGGGCGTCATCTTCTCGCACGGGCGTTAGAATTCGCCGATGAGCATTTTAATGAGACCTATCTTTGGACTTTTAAAGGCCTAGATACGGCCCGTCATCTCTATGAGTCGTTCGGTTTTCAACTGACGCAGGAATTGCTCGGTTCGCAATGGGGCTCGACTGTTGTCGAGCAGCGATTTGATCGACGGGTTCACAGGGCTTGAGCAGGACTGATCCACTTGCATAGCGCCGACAAGCGCGAAGGCTATCCCATTTCTCGCCAAGCGAATTCTCTAAGCAGTTGGCGTCTTTTGCAGTCCACGTAAGTGCTTTGCATGACTCATGCGAAGACAAGCAAATCCTTTCGCTCCAACTGTCTTGCCAGCCGCAAAACAAACACGGTTAAAGCTCCAGAATTTCAGGAGAAAAGAACGATGATGCGATCACGTGGCAACCATGTTGCCGCCACGTAGCAAGCTGCCGAATCTTCCCCAAATCGGCTCTCAGAGCCAGAGAGCAGAAAGGCGTTAAGGAAGCGTTAACGAAATTGTGCCATGATAAAATGAGGCATGATTCGCGTCTCGCAACAGAACAGCGCCGCCGGCGCCAAGCGTTATTACGCCACGGCCGATTATTACCTGGACGGTCAGGAACTTGTCGGCCAGTGGGGCGGCAAAGGCGCCCAGCGGCTCGGTCTGTCTGGGACGGTTGATAAAAAATCGTTCGAGCAGCTTTGCGATAACCTCGATCCCCGCAGCGGCCAGCCGCTGACCGTTCGTACCCGGGCGGAGCGGACCGTCGGCTACGACTTTACGTTCTCGGTTCCCAAGTCAGTTTCCTTACTTTATGGGCTCTACGAGGATCAAGCCATCCTGACTGCATTTCAAGAGGCGACGCGTGAAACGATGCGGGAAATGGAAACGGAGATGAAAACCCGTGTTCGCAAAGATGAGAACCGTACGACAAGCAACATGGTCTGGGCGGAGTTCATTCACACCACCTCGCGTCCTGTCGATGGTATTCCTGATCCGCAGCTTCACGCCCATTGCTTTGTTTTCAACAGTACGTTCGATCGAGAAGAAGATCGCTGGAAGGCTGGCCAGTTTCGGGAACTGAAACGCGACGCGCCTTATTTTCAGCGGCATTTCGCGTGCGACTGGCGAACCGCTTGCAAGAGTTGGGCTTCAGCGTCGTCCGCAAACGGGATGACTTTGAGATCGCCGGAATGCCCCAGGACATACTCGGGCGGTTTTCACGGCGGACGGAACGGATCGAACAGATCGCCCAGGAAAAAGGGATCACCGACGCCGATCGCAAGGCGGAGTTGGGCGCCGAAACGCGCGAACGCAAGGGTAAAAATCTCAGTCTCGCCGCACTCCAAAAGGAATGGCGGTCACGGCTGACGCGGGACGAACAGGACTGGATTGCAGAAGTGCACCGCCGCGAAGCAAAACCGGTTCGACCAAGCCCGGGAGAACGCTCGGCGGTCGATCATGCCGTGGAGCACTCCTTTGTTCGGGACGCGGTCGTTCCTGAACGGAAGCTGATGACCGAAGCGCTCAAGCGAGGGCTGGGCGCCGTGACGGTCGATCGCACAGAGCAGGAACTGAAACGGCGTCCGCTGATTCGCAGCCAGGTCGATGATCGCGACATGGCCACGACGCGGGAGATGCTCGCGTTGGAATCGAAGATCGTCAGCTTCGCCCGCGAGGGACGAGGACGCTGCCGACCACTCGGCGATCCAAAACGTCCACTTACGCGGGATTGGTTCAATGAAGGGCAACAAGCGGCGGTGCGGCATGTGCTGGGCTCGCGTGACCGCGTGATGATGATTCGCGGCGTGGCCGGGACTGGTAAAACGACGCTGGAACAGGAGATCGGCGAAGCCTTGGCCGAGACGGGGAAACCGGTCGTCGCCTTGGCGCAATCGGTAAAGGCCAGCCGTGAAGTGCTCCGTCAGGAAGCCGGTTTTGCGGAGGCCGATACGGTCGCCCGATTCTTGAAAGACGCGGAGATGCAAGCGTCGGCCAAAAACGGCGTCATCTTGGTGGATGAGGCGAGCCAACTCGGCACGCGGGACATGCATGCGGTTTTCACCGTGGCCGAATCGGTCAACGCTCGCGTCTTGCTCGTCGGCGACCGCCGCCAACATAAGAGCGTCACGGCGGGGGAACCCTTAAAACTGCTGGAAGAACGAGCCGGGCTGCCGGTTGCGGAAGTAACCGAAATTTTGCGACAGCAAGGCGACTACAAGAAAGTGGCCGAGCATTTGAGCGAAGGACGTGTCGGTCCGGCGTTTGACGAACTCGACAAGCTTGGCTGGATTCGTCAGGTCGCCGATGACCAGCGTTACCAGGAACTGGCGTCCGCCTATCTGGCAGCAATTAATGAGCAAGACAGACATGGCAAGCGAAAGACCGCGCTGGTGGTTTCACCGACTCATGCCGAGGCGTCTCGCGTGACCGACGCCATTCGCAAATCGCTGCATGCCAGCGGGCTGCTTCAGGAAGAACGAACAGTCACGACCTATGTTTCCGCTCATCTGACCGACGCCCAAAAACAGGACGCCACCGAGTACGAATTGGGCGACTTGATCCAGTTCCATCAAAACGCCCCCGGATTCACTAAAGGGACGCGGCTCGTGGTCGACGAGACGCCGCCGCCAACGGACCTTGCCGACCGGTTCGAGGTCTACCGCGCCAAACCTCTAGCCTTGGCGGTTGGAGACCGCATCCGCATCACGGCGGGCGGCAAAACCAAGGACGGAAAACATCGCCTGAGCAATGGGGCGTTATTTACGGTCGAAGGATTTACGGCGCACGGCGATCTCTGTGTGAATAACGACTGGATAATCGATCACGATTTCGGTCACCTCGCGCATGGCTACGTTACCACCAGCCACGCCAGCCAGGGCGCGACGGTCAATAAGGTGTTCGTCGCAATTGACAGTGAGTCGATGAAAGCGACCGACCAGCGAACCGCTTATGTCGCCGTCACGCGCGGGAAAGAGCAGGCGGTGATCTTTACGGACGATCATCTTGACCTCTTGAAAGCCGCCGCCCGGGCTGACAAGTCTCTCTCCGCCATGGAACTGGCCGAGCCCAAACCGGAAACGAAACCGACTCCGGCCGAAGTTTTTGCTAACCGCAGACGGCGCGGCGCAAGATCCGTTTCATCGGAGTATTCGCCAATCGTTCCATCAGCACCAGAACGCCCAACCAGGGAGCCAGATCGTGCGAGATGATTCGACAACTCATACGGATCGTGTTTCCGGCAACCCGCATCTATCGGGCAGGATGCCGGTGAATGCCCCCAAAGGCCAAGAAGGAGGTGAGGGGACTTGTCCGGCGTTCGGCTATTTGCGCGGCTTGCACGAGCGGGCAAGTTCGATCGAGTTCCGCCTAGCCAACGGCAATAGCATCTGGTTCCCCTATGGCTGGCTCGGCACCGTGACGTTTGATCCTTCGGCGGGACTGCTCATCAAATTTTCCGGCGATTTGATCTATCTGGTGTTGGTCCAAGGCAGCAATTTGGATCGCGCCGTCGAAGGGAGCGGGATTGATTTGATTCGCGCGGGCTTGCAGCGGCATCGCGTTCTTTGGATTCGGGAAATGGCAGAAGACGATATTGCGGATGTTGAAGATTCGAGCCCTACGATCGACCGAATTGAGATCGGCGAATTCGAATCGCACGATGCGCTCAAGCAATGGCTTGGCAAGGAGGCCCCCGCATTCGTACAGACGCTTGGGCACAGAT
>NZ_CH672376.1:3759697-3761638 GCF_000153105.1 Blastopirellula marina DSM 3645 | reverse complement strand
CCCAGAGTGGCGTGTCCGCACAAAGGCACCTCAATGCGCGGAGTGAACCAGCGTAGTCCGTAACCGTCGTCGCCACGTTGTACAAAGGCGGTCTCCGAGAGGTTCATCTCAGCGGCCACGGCTTGCATCCATGCCTCAGGGGCGTCTTGTTCCAACCAACAAACCGCCGCAGAATTACCGCCAAAAGGACGGCTCGTGAATGCATCCACCTGCCAAAATCTAATCGGAGTCATTCCGCGCCATTCTTCTCCTCAGTGTATTGAATTGAGTATTGCGCCTGATAGTGCAACAATCAGACACAACGTCAGCCGCAATGGCTCATCCCCAAGCAGCATTTTTTCGCGTCTGGATCATCCTTCGGTCAGTCAACGGCTCGCCGGAAGCCAAGCGAAAACGCAGGGTCTACCAAGAGACGATGACTTACCTCGTGACTGGTTATAGCGTCGCGAGCAAATCGACTCAAACGAATATATTCGATAGTCAGAATCGGATTATCCGATGGACTATTCGGCTGTATCTCTCACCAAGAAAATGGCTCGCGAGTTTTTCTAGAGCGAATATAGCCAGCTAAGAATTCTTGGCGGACGCTTGCCAAGGACAGGCCATAACCGTTTCAACGAACGCCGAAAGAGCTGGCGACGTCCAGCGAGTCGCACTCCAAACCAGTTGCGTGTGCACGGTCAGTTGGGGACCATCCCAAGCCAGAACCGCCAGCGTCCGCGACTTTCTTTCGGCTTCCACCGCCACGCTCGGCAATGCTGCAATTCCGAGTCCTGCGGCGACGTAGCGTTTGATCGCTTCCACGCTGGAAAACTCTTGGGCCTTTTGGCCGGGATGCGCATGGGCGGCATGGAGCGCTTGCTCGAACTTATTGCGATAGGTGCAGCCCGTTTCGGTGAATAAAATCGGCTCGCCTGCGAGATCTCGCGCCTGTACGCGCCGTTTTTTCACAAGCGGATGAGATGGCGCGGCAATCAATGCCAAAGGTTCCGGCCGGAGTGGAGCGACGTTCAGCGATCCAGGTACCACAGGCTCCTCCAGCACAAATGCGGCGTCAAGCTGACCATCCAGCACGCGCCGTTTGAGTTCACCAATCGGCGAGGGAACACAACGAACCCAGACCGCCGGATGCTGCTGGCGAAACTTGGCCAAGATACTCGGCAACAAGTAGCTCACAATCGTTTCAGGGCCGCTGATGGAGAGCGTCCCCACAGGCGCCGTCGTGCTGACCGCAGCACGCGCTTCGTCAGCCAGAGCAAGCAGGCGATCCGCGTAACCGACCAACCTCTGGCCTGCTTCCGTCAGCGCCAAGCGGTTACCGATCCGATCGAAAAGAGGAACGCCCAGTTCCCGTTCCAACTGCTGCACCTGGGCCGTTACGCTGGACTGCACATAACCGAGAGCGGCGGCCGTCTGCGTAAAGCTGAGAGTCGCGGCCGCAGCGCGAAAGGTGGCTAAGGTCTTCAGTTCCATAACTCGGAGAATAGCATCCGAGAACCATGATGTCCATCGGCAAGATCGATGCACGTCTCGGTCGATAGCAGTTACGCCGATGAGAATTCTTGCCCGAATGATTGCACCCGCACTCGATGTCGCTACGAGTTAAACGAGTTTTTGTCTCTGCCGAACTTGCCAGCCCATCAACAGGGCCAGCCCGAGGAACAGAGCGGCGGCATAGTCTTCCAGTTCGGGTACTGCGGCAGGTGGTGGACCAGGATCACAAATGCCATTGTTATCCCCATCGTAACAGTTATCACACCAATCGGGGCATTCAATCTCAAGGTTATAACCTAGTCCGGCGCAATAACCGTAGCCAAAGCCGCCGCCGTTGTCGATGCAAAAATTACCATTCGGAGCCGGTCCAGAAAAGGGAGGAGTAGCAGCATAAGCGTTGCTGGCCAATAGCAAAACACTGACTGCAACCGCCATCTGCAGGATCAA
>NZ_CH672376.1:3604147-3759490 GCF_000153105.1 Blastopirellula marina DSM 3645 | reverse complement strand
TACCCAAAGCGGCGTTTTAACCTGCGAGCAAAGCCGTGGAGTAATCGAAATGGATTTCCCAGTAGTCTCGCAGGAAGAAGTCGATTTTCCGCCGGATCTTTTGGCTGCCTTGGGATCTTCAGCTACCTATGTCGGTAAAACGCAATTCGACTATTTCGTGGTCATGGAAGATCCAGAGATTGTCCGCACACTTTCTCCAGATTTCCGCGAATTGAAGCGTTTTCCGGCGCGAGGCGTGATCGTTACAAGCCGCTCCGATCGTAGTGATTTCGATTTTATCTCGCGGTTCTTTGCGCCGAATGCGGGGATCGACGAAGATCCTGTGACGGGTTCGGCTCATTGCTGCCTTGCCCCTTATTGGGCCAAGGTGCTGGGGAAAACGGAGATGACGGCTTTCCAGGCATCTGCCCGCGGGGGCGTTATCCATGTGCGCGTACTCAATGGACGCGTCATTCTCGGCGGACAGGCGGTGAGCATCTTGCAAGGCGAACTACTCACCGCGCCATAGCCCAATCTACTACCCCGTTGAGAAACGTCAGGACTTTACATCATGCCGCCAGCAAAAATCAATCTTGCCGAAAAGCTGAATCAATTTACCGAACATTGGTCGCCCAAGATCATTGCTCCCTACGAGGATTATCAATTCAAACTGGCGAAGTTAAAGGGCGAGTTTGTCTGGCACAGCCATCCGGAAAGCGACGAGGCGTTTCTCGTCCTCGACGGCGTCTTACGCCTTGATTTCCGCGATGGTTCTGTATCTGTGGGACAGGGGGAAATGCTCGTCGTGCCCAAGGGCGTGGAGCATAAACCGTCCGCCGAGTTTCCGTGCCAGGTAATGGTGCTGGTTCGAGCGGGTACTGTAAACACGGGCAACGCTCCAGTGAGCGAACTTACGAGCGATCCGACCGCTTCGATCTAGATCGCAATATCAATCCATTCTATTTCAGTCAGGAGAACCCATGGCGGATCGTCTCAGAGGCATGAAAGCAGTAATTACAGGCGGAAGCGATGGCATCGGATTCGCCATCGCATCGGCCTTTGTCGCCGAGGGCGCCCAGGTTTGGCTCGTCGCTCGCAACGCCGAAAAATTGGCGACAGCGGCTGATTCGCTGCAATCTGCGGGAACAAAAGTGATGTCCACCGTAGCCGATCTGAGTGATCCCGGCGCAGCGGAACAAGTCGGAGTCGAAGTCGCCGCAACGTGGGATCGAGTCGACGTGTTGGTCAATAACGCGGGAATGGCTCGCTTCACCAGCTTTTCTGAAGCGACTCCCGACGAAATCCAGGCCCAGGTGCAACTGAACCTGCTCTCGCCTTATTTGCTCACGCAGCAACTTCTCCCTTTATTGGCGGCAGCCCAGGGGAACGTGATCAACATCTCCTCGACCTCGGCCCACCGGCTCATCCCGGGTCGACCGGCTTCCGTCTACGCGATGACCAAAGGGGGATTGAACTCGCTGACGAAGGCCTTGGCCCTCGAGCTTGGACCGCAAGGCGTTCGCGTCAACGCTATCGCTCCCGGCACGATCAAGACGCCTCTTACGCAAAAGATGATCGCTTCGTTTACGGAAGAGCGGAAAAAGGAGTACGACCAGTTCGTTCGGCAAGCGTTCGCATTAGGACGTTTGGGAGAACCGGAAGAGGTGGCCCATCTCGCCGTCTACCTGGCTTCCGTCGAGGCGAAATGGACAACAGGATCAATCTTTATTGTTGACGGCGGACTGAGCACCAACTGAAGTTTTTTGACGCCATGACGTCCTATGAAAAAACAGCGTGTGCTCATCACATTTTTCGATTGTCAGCATCGAAGATATTCGTTTGCATCGACTCGAAAATGCAACTAGAACCGATCTGCAGGAGGAATAGAATGGCGCGGCAGATATCCACATTCGAGTATCTTCAGATGCTTGTTTCCGGTGCGTCGCTCGCCGACGTAACGACCAATTTGATCTATCCGCCGGCTATCTGGACGACGCTCGGTCTGCGGCTGGTCGAGATTGATCTCGCTTATGCAAAACTGGAACTCGACACCGATCTCCGGCGGCACGGGAATCAGTTGGGGATCACGCATGGCGGAGTTGCTTGCGAGATGGCGGACGCCGCAATTGGAACCGCGCATTCGACCGTGATCGGCGAAGATGAATCGCTGGCGAGCGTTGAACTCAAGGTGAATTTCTTCCGCCCGGTCGGGGAAACTCGGCTGACCGCGACGGCGAGGCGCGTGAACGCCGGTCGCACGCTGAGCTATTACGTCTGCGAAGTCCACAATGAAGCGGGCAAGCTGGTCGCCAGCGTGAACAGTACCGTGATGACGCTCAAAGGCGAACAAGCGACAAGGGGGTAGAAATGGCGCTCTCTGGGCATAAAAAGAGGCGATTGCCAAACAGGGACTTTCCGACATGAGAACTTTGATTGTCGGCGTCGGAGCAATTGGGGGTCTTATCGCCGCCCGCTTGCGAGCGGCAGGCTTGCCGGTATGGTTGGCGACCCGCGACGATCAGTCGGCGACGCTTCTCAGGCGGAACGGATTGCGACTAACAACCGCAAACGAGGATGTGGCGGTGGATACGCCTAACGTCGCGGAACTGAAATCTTATCTTGGCCAGGCTTCATTCGATCTCATTGTCCTGGCTACCAAAGCACACGACGCATTGAATATAGCTCCCACGCTATTGGCGCTGCTCGCGCGGGAGGGAGTGCTGCTGCCGCTTCAGAATGGAAGCATCCCTTGGCTGCTTGGACAGAAGCTGGGAAACGAAAAAATCCTCGGCGGAATATCGAACTTCGGCGCCACGATGATCAAGCCGGGAGAGTATGAACAACGGAATCAAGGCAACTTGCTCATTGGCGAATTAACCGGGGGTGATAGTGAGAGAACTCAATGTATTCGCCGTTGGCTCGGACAAGCCATCGACGTCCGAGTATCTCAGAATTTTATCGGGGCCGTCTGGGCAAAATTGCTCCTGAATTGTTCCGTCACGACCCTCGGTGCGATAGCCGGACAGACCATGCGCCAATACGTCGCCACTGATGACGGACGTGAGCTATTCCAGCGAACCTATGACGAAGCGTTGTCCGTGGCCCTGGCAAGCGGCGTCCGGCCAGAGCGAATGATCGTCGAACCGATCCCGCCGGGTTGGAACGAACGGGGCGTCATGAACTGTGATGTCAAGAACTGCGAATACGACGCTTGGCTCCAACAACTCCTGGATGGTTATGGAGACCTGAAACCATCCATGCTTCAAGATTTCGAGCATCGCCGACAGACGGAAATCATGTTCATCAACGGACATGTCGTGCATCTCGGCAAAATGTTCCCGATTCCGACTCCAGTAAACGCCGCTATTGTCAGCACCGTAATCGCGATTGAGCAAGGCCATGTTGTTTCAGACTTGTTGCTATTGGGAGAAATTCTTCATGCAAGCAGTTGATTCACTTGCGCTACCTGCAAGCGGTCTTTAAGGCGTCGGTGGTCAGAAATTTGAGATAACCATTTGAGAAAACGGATGCGACTTTCCACCATTTCATCAACCACGACTTGCAGCCTCGTTCGGAGGGCCATTTGAATTCGACCAGGCTGCCTTCCCGGATGGTCATCTTGGCCGCTGCTGCGATCTTTCTCGATATCGGCGTAGCGCGTTTAACGTATGGCGCGCTTCTTCCTGCCATCGTCCGTGAGTTGGAGTTGAGCTACACGTCTGCGGGATTGTTAAACTCCGTCAATTTGGCTGCCTACCTGGTAGGAACCCTAGCCGCACCGGCACTAGCGAGGAGATACGGATATCCTTGTATGGTTACTTTCGGTCAAGCCGCCGTGGCAGTAGGCGCCGCGATTAGCGGATTGGCAGACGGTGCAATTTCCCTTGGCATCGGACGACTAATGATGGGGGGAGGGGCTGGAGTCGGACTCGTCGCGGTTCTTACGTTGTTGTTCGCCCGTACCATTCCTGCTACCCGTCCGTTGGCCAGTACAATCGCTTGGTCCGGCTTCGGTTTCGCGGCGGTGCTGACTGGGCTGTTATTGCCTACAACCATGGTAACTCCAGCAGGTTGGCGCGACTTATTTCTATCGGCCTCCCTGATAGGCGCCGTGATTGCGATCGCTTTGCACCGAGAAGCTCGACTTTTCGATGGCAACAAGGCGAACGCATCCACAGCCGCCGTGGAACAAGTGTTTCCGATCATGTCCAACGTGCGATTGCTGCCGCTTATCGGCGCCTACACGTTGTTCGGCGCTGGCTATATTTCGTATTCCACTTTTGTCAGCGTGCAGATGAGAGCGGACGGATTATCACTCACGGCGATTTCCACTGCTTGGATCATCCTCGGAGTTTCGGCAATCTCCGGATGTGCTTTCATGACTTTTCTGCTTGTTCGACAATCGCACAAGCACCTTGCAATGACAATTTCATTGGCATGTGGCGCAATGGGAACCGGAATATTAGCGATTGGCGGATCGAACCTCGCTACCCTTGCGGCCATTCTCGTAGGACTTGGCCTCGCTGCGACGCCAGCCGTTGTCACAGCTTACCTTCGCGAACGTAGTAGTGGCGATGATTATGCACGAGTGTTCAGCTTGGCGACTGCCTGGATGGGGCTTGGACAATTAGCAGGACCAGCGATCTCGGGGATTCTTGCCGATAACCTGGGGACTTCAACCGTATCATGGTTCGCGGCGAGCACCTATGCCTTAGGAATGATGGCGGCCGTGTGGGATGCTCGTGCTTTCGATGACAAGGCCTGAATCTGAAGTCGATTTTACGACAAGAATTTTATATCCGCGCCACTTGGATAAACTCTTTCGATTTCATTCATGTGCAGGACCGTCTCCAGCGAGAAAGCATTGCCCCCATGCCGCTAATTCCTTGGCCGCCAAGGTCGGTTCGGAACGATTGAGGTTTCCTCGCACGTTGACATGTGTGTTTATCAAAGATGTACCCAGGAACTCTTCCAGCTTTTGCAGGTATCTTCGCGCGCCGCTATGACCGCCAGCCACTGTGTTGTTTCCGGCCTGTCTCAAGGAACTGGTGCTTACAAATTCGCAAAGTACCAATAGAGCCGTCACTGGATTGAAACGGACGGACGACGGATTCTCCATTAAGGAACGCAGTTTTTCGATTTCCACTGAAAATACCGGGTCTTGATCCGGTTGTTCTCCCAGAATGCGGCGGAGGCAATCATGGTAACGGGGATGGGAACGCAGAAGAAGTTCCATTGGCACCCGAGCGCGGCGGATGCTGACGATTTCGCTTGTTTCAGGATGCAGTTCCAAGGTGAGCGCGTCGGCATTCCCGGAAGCGTCGAGACAAACCAGGTCGATCAGCAATCCCGTATTGATCTGGTCGGCGACTCGGAGCGGATATCCAGCCGGAACCCAACCCGCCTCAACGCAATGTTTATCGTCGGAAGGGTCGGCGGCACACCAGGTTTCGAATAAACCGGTGATCGGCCCGTTGGGACTCATCAAGCCACGAAGACGAGCGAGATGAACCAAGCGGGAGGCAGGTTTTTGTTCGGCATCAAGGAACCGAAGCGTTTGACGCGAAAACGAAACGTCCGAAGCGGCTAGGTTAAAACTCTGAAAGTGAAAATCGCCTGCTGTTCCCGTGGCTTGCGGCAACTCCCACGAAGTTTCCCAGGGCAGATTTTTAAGCCCCGGCGCCTGAATGGTAATGGGATCGCGGCACGATTCGAAGCGAACCCATGCCGCCGCGTCCCCCTTTCTCGCGCATATCTGTCGAAGTGCGGTCACGCAGGCGGATCGCAGCTTGCGCCAATGCTCCTTTTGCCGCAAAGCAAGTCCCTCCGCCAGCCACTCGACCGCAAAACTGGAGTCGCTCATTAATTTGTTCGCCGTCGTCAGCAAAGTTCCGGATCGGTCGAGCACTTCCGGCGGCGCAAGCTCGCCTAACAGCTTTTCCTGGACGTAAATGCGTTTCTCGTTGTGACCATGCAACTCTCCTAAACGTTCCCACAAAGGGCGAGGCGTCTCCATTTCAGACCTCCGAGTAGATACTGCCAATATGGAAATGAACATTTGTCCATTTGATTCAGTTCTTCTTGCCGCGCCACAAATCGTTCTTTCGACCGCATTGGAATTTAATGCGGATGTCGGATGAGACGCACCAAGTAAAGCGTCCATGCGTTTGCGAGATGGCTGGAACATTATTACGGCCTGCATCTTGGAAAAGTTCATGTCCGGTTTGGCGTGGAAAGTGCGCGCCAACAGCAACAAAGGAAACCTCGATGTCATTCCCACAACTCATTACGATAAGCGTCGCCCAGTGCGACTATCCTTCTCAGCCTCGATCGGCGCCTGATCCCGAATACTGTCGGGGGCTTGGCCGCAACATGCAGGACAACGGACAGAAGACGCCGATCATCGGTTACAAGAAAGGAGATCGCTTCGTTCTGTGTGATGGCGGTTGTCGACTCGAAGGCGCCCGCCTCGTCGGTTTGCCGGAACTGTTAGCCCTGGATCTCGGCAAAGAGCCAAGTCGCGCCGAACTATTGATGGCTCAGGCGTCGATCGATCTCCATCGCCAACATCTGCCTCCGATCGATCGCGGCCGACTGTTCGCTAATCTCTGTCGTGAGCAGGGCTGCACGGCTAAGCAACTGGCCGCCATGTTGCATGTCAGCGAAGCGGTTATCAGCCGGTCTCTCGCGTTGTTGCAACTGCCCGAGGACCTTCAGCGGCAGGTGAACGAGAGAAAGCTGGACGCCCGTCGCGGCTACCTGCTGAGCCAGGAAAGTGATCCAGCCCGCCAGCACGAACTTGCTTCGCAGGCGACGGCACTCTCCCGCGAGGAGTTGGCCAAGCAGGTCCGCAAGGCGAAGTCGACTGTGACGCCGCAAGTGCGCATGAAACGCATCGTCTGCCCGCTGCCAACTGGCGTGTCGATTTCGGCGTCCGGGGCGGAGCTTTCGCTAGATGATCTGATCGACGCGTTGAGCGACGCGCAAAAAGAGGCCCGCAAGGCGAGAGAGCAGGGGTTGGATGCGAAAACGTTTGCGGCGGTCATGAAGGACAAGGCCAGAAAGGGAGGTGCGTAATGAACGACGGTTTTAATATACGCAGTTTTTTTCAGGCGATTATTGGCCTGAGTCTTCTTGGTCTGGCGGCGATTCTGTCTTTCGATGCCCCTGAGCCAACCCCCGAAGTGATCTTCTTGGGCGTTAGTGGGTGTGTCTGTTTGCTCCACGGCGCGTGGCTGCGAGTCCGAGACACCTCGTCGCATTTACCCCGGCGCAAATCGTCAGATGGACTCGACCGGGTCTTGTTGACGTGGAATGAACATGACCAGTTTACCGTCCGCGACCTCTTGAATGGCGGCGTGGCCACGGTGGGCAGGACCGGCTCCGGTAAAACCTCGTCAAGTGGCAAGTCGTTGGCGAACGCCATCGTCCGGCTGCCCAAGAGCGGCGGCCTGATTCTGGCCGCGAAGCCGGAAGATCGGGCCATGTGGGAGGGCATCTTTGCCTCTGCGGGCAGGTCAAGGGATTTGCAGATATTCTCACCTAACTCTCCGCTTCGCTTTGACTTCCTCGGTTACGAAATGCGACAGGGAGGCCATACCCGCAATATCACCAAGACGCTTATGGTGATTGGCGAAAGCCTTCAGTCGGCCGATGGAGATAATCGTAACTCCGATAAGTTTTGGAGCGGTCAGCAAGGGCGGCAGATCTCCTGTGGGGTCGAAATCGTGAAGCTGGCGACAGGGAGCGTCAGTGCTCCAAGCCTGCAGCGGTTCATCAATACCGCTGCGATGTCGCCGCAGCAGTTCACCTCCGAGGAGTGGCTGCGTGGCTACCACAATCAATGCCTAAAAGCGGCCTGGGAAAAGCCCAAAACACCGCTGGAGCAGCACGACTTTGAACTTGCGAAAGAGTATTGGCTCAGTGAGTTTCCCACGATGGCGGATAAAACCCGTTCGTCGATTCTCACCGGGGTGCTGGGCATCTTGCACGTCTTCAATCAGGGAGTTGTTCGAGAACTGGTAAGCACCACGACCAACGTGACGCCGGATGATCTGTTCGCGGGAAAATGGGTTCTCATCGACATGCCGCCGTCCGAATGGGGCGATATCGGCCTCTTCATCGCGGGCGGTTGGAAATACCTCGCCCAAAAGGCGGTCTTGCGACGGGCGGCCGATGCTCGCTCGAACGTCGTCACGATCTGGGCGGATGAAGCGCAGCAGTTCGTCAACAGCTTTGACGCGCAGTTTGTCTCCCAGTGCCGCAGTCATCGCGGCTGCATGGCGTACCTGACCCAGTCGCTGCACGCCTACTACGCGGCGTTGCCAGGGGAGGCGGGACGCCATCAGGCCGACAGTCTGCTCACCAATTTTCATACGAAGATCGTCCACGCCCTGGGCGATCTGGAGACGGCCAACTGGGCCAGCGGGCTGGTCGGCAAGTCGCTTCAGACTTTTACGGGCGGCTCAATGACGCCGAGCGAAGGGATCTACGACGAGTTGATGGGCGCCAGCCGCTACAGTGGCAACTTTTCGCAGCATTACGAATCGACGCTTCAGGCAAACGTTTTCATGCATGGTCTGCGGACTGGCGGAGCAGTCAATGGATACGTGTGCGACTGCTTCGTCATTCGGAGCGGCGAGCCGTTCGCCAACGGAGAAAACTGGCTGGCGACCAGCTTTGACCAACGCACGCCGGGCTAGTTCCGCAAAGTTCCAGCCTGGCTCCCGGCAAGATGGAAGGCGATTTTCAAGCCACAGACCTACGATGATCCCAGGATCAAAAACAACTTCATTTCCACCAAATTTAGCGAGGTTTTTAAGATGACTAATCAAGAATCGATGCCCGGCGACAAGTTGACGATGGCCAACACGCTCAATGGCGCGTTTCTGCTGGCTCACGCCCATGCATTGACCTGTTCCGTGTTTCTGCGGACCGATTTTGGCAAGGAGGGCATCGGCATCGCCGGGCTGCTCTCCATATTCCTGATTTTGGGTTGGGGAAGCTTCGGCAATAGTCTACCCATGCTGGGATTTTTCGTTTGCTGGTTGATCGCCGTTATCTGCCAACGGATCAAGCAACTCATCAACTGGCAGCGAGGCGCCGTGATACATAGCCTCTACGGGGGACGCCCGTGGCTATCGAAGCGGTTGTTTCCCCGGATGTCGGAATTGAACGCCAAGGGAGTCGACGCCTTCATTTGCCTAATTGCAGGCGGACTTCTCACTCAGTTCGATAAGCCGCTCGGCTGGTTTGTCATGGCAGGTTTCGTCTCGATCATGGTTACCGAAGGGATGATGGTCGAAGCGACGCGTCGACAGCTGCAGCAGATGCGCGACGCCGAAATCGAACAGCGGACGCTCGCGGAACTCTACAAACGAGGCAAGTTCTAAACCTCTTTCAACCTGAAAGGAGAACTAGATGTCGGACGAAAAAGATAGCCTCTGGCGACAGATGCTCGCCAAGCGGGCCGAATGGGCGGCCGAGCAGCCGTCCCTGTCGGCCGAACTGAAAGCAATGGGGCGTGAAGCGATTAAGGACGTGCGAAACACGCTCCATGAGACCTATTTTGGCCAGCCGGAACACATGCCGGAAATGGGTACGCCGCTAAACCCGACGCCCCAAATGACGACGCAAGACCTGGGCACAGTTCACGGCTCCTATGAATCGATGCTCGACTCGTACGCGGCGCGAGCCCAGGAGCAGGACCATACACAGGAGCAGCAGCGATAGCTGAAAGCTTATCTCTTAATTCACGTGTTTGTTTTGACTCTTTTTTTGATAAGGAGATGTGGTCATGGAAACCACGATTAAATTTCGCTGTCCAAATTGTCATAAGTCGATTTCCGCTAAAGAGCACGTGGCGGGTTCGATTCGAACTTGTCCAGCCTGTGCGGCGAACATTCAAGTTCCCGCTCTCGGAACTTCCAAGGCTGATTTGATGACGGGCAATGGTCAGCAAGTTGCGTCTTTGAAGGACGTATCACCGCAACTGTCTGGCGAACGGGCGGCGCCAAACGACGACCTTATTCCTCTCGAAATCCGCATGCCAGGCAACATGGGCGGAGTGAAGGCCAAGGTTGACCGAGAAACCAACAAAACCCTCTTGACGGTGATCGTCGGCGGCTTGATGACGATTTTCGGATTCATTGTCGCCGCCAAGTTCGGAGGCAAGGTAAGGCTGAAATGATATTCCGCCGAACTCACGAAGCGGGCGGCGCAAGACGCGTCGCCCGCTTTCCTTCTTTTTCTCGGAGACTAAAAGATGCTAACCCTCATGTTCTTTACTTTGTTACTGCTGTTAATGGGAATCGTCGTTCTGATCTGGATCGGATGCCAAAGAGTGGCCAAGCACCTGCGAAGCCATCCTGCAGCGATGAAAGCGGTCATCGAGCATCTGCTCATGCCGCTATTGGGAGAAACGAACGTGAAAGAAGCCGATCGTCAGGATAGCTTCTCGCTGGAAAACGAACGCTGATTCTTGCCTGCTACTGTAATCGGCCTCGCAAGATGGTCGATGACGTTACGGAGAATTTTCGATGTCGCTCGATATGGCAACGCTTCAGCATCGGCTGGCCCGCATGGAAGAGATGTTACGGTCGCTTATGCAGCGTGAAGCGGTTCGTGACTGGTATCGCGTCGACGAGTTCGCTCGTCTCGTCGGCAGGTCTCCATTTACCTGCCGCCAGTGGTGTCGGCGCGGACGAATCGTCGCCCGCAAACAAGCCAGCGGGCGAGGGGCGTACCGGGCATGGGCGATTGCGCACGAAGAGCTCGTACGGTATCGGCGCGACGGCCTTTTGCCTTCCAACCGCGAATGAATCTACGATCACGGTTTTTCTTGTTAGCTATGTTTCTAGTGCGTTTCTTGTGCTTACCAACGGTGGTTCTCGGCTATGTCTCGGCGCAATCGACAACTTGATTGCTCAAAACGGAACGACGCTCGCCCGAGCATCGTTCCGGCCGGAACTCCCAACTGGATTACGCCGGAACTGATCGAGGCGACCATTCGCACCTGGCAACCGTACTACAAGGAGGTGCTAACGCCGGAAGAAGCCGTTACAATGATTCTCGGCGTTAGTCGGTTGTATCAGGTTCTTTCTTCGAGTAAGCCGCCATGAAAAAGTTCGCCGCCTTGGCACGGGTTAGCAGTCGGGAGCAGGAACGCGAGGGTTTTTCCCTCGAAGTGCAGGAAGAGGCTCTCAGGAAATACGCGGCCCAGGCAGGCGGCGAAATCGTCAAGTTCTTCAAGATTGCCGAGACCGCCAGCAAAGGGGAACAGCGCAAGGCGTTCCGTGAACTAATCGCCTACGCCAAGAAAAATGCCTTTGCTCTGGATGGGTTGCTCTTCTACAAGGTCGACCGAGCTTCCCGCAATCTCTTTGACTACGTTGAACTGGAACGGCTCGAATCGGAATACGACTTGCCGTTCATCTCGGTCTCTCAGCCAACGGAGAACACGCCTGCGGGGCGGATGATGCGGCGAACACTGGCCAACATGGCCAGCTTCTATACCGAACAGCAATCGGTCGACGTTCGTGAAGGACTCTCTCGCCGCGTGAAAGAAGGCTGGTTCGTCGGCAAGGCGCCTTACGGCTATCGCAACATTCGCAAGGACGGGCGGGGCGTCGTCGAAGTCGATCAGGAAGCCGCCGCCAACGTCAAACGCATTTATCAACTCTATGCGTATGAGAACATGACGCTGGACGGCGTCACGGAGCAGATGAATTCCGAAGGGCGGGTATTTCGCAAGTCACAACCGAGTTTTCCCAGAGGCTCGATCTACAATATTCTTCGCGATCGGGCTTATCTCGGCGAGATTCCTTACAAGGGAGAATGGTATCCCGGTAAGCAGGAACTGCTTGTGGACCGTGCGACCTGGAACAGGGTACAGGCCCTCCTTGGCGGCTCAATCTACCATGCTACGACGCTGACCTATGCGGGGCAGTTCATGACCTGCGGCCATTGCGGCCACCCGATCACCGGCGAATTGATCAAAAGGAAGCGGAAGGACGGCGGCGTCAATTACCACGTCTACTATCGCTGTGCCCAGTACACGAAAAAGGATCACCCCCGCATCCGCGTCAAGGAAGCCGACATTGAAGCCCAAGTGCTGGCCCTGTTCGACAAGATGAAGGTCGAAGATGAAAGCGTCCGCGATTGGTTCCGCCTAGTATTGGCATCGCAGACCCGCGACGCCCAAGCCGACAGCCGCGCTCAGCGGCAAGAACTAACCCGGCAGGAAACGCTCATCATCCAACAGCAAGACCGGCTGCTCAACATGCGCCTGGCCGAAGATATTGACCAGGAACTGTTCGCCAAAAAGCACACCGAGCTACGTGATCGGCTTGCGTCTATCAAACTGCAACTCGACGCCCTGGACCGCTCCCACGACGAAACGGCTGAATTAGCGGCGAAAGTGTTTGAACTCTCGCAAACCTTGAAAGAGCAATGGCTTACCGCCGACTACGCTACCAAACGCCGTTTGCTAGAAATCGTCTGTTTGAACGCGGTTCTGGACGGCGTAACTCTTTGCCCTGAAATGAGAAAGCCCTTCGACGTACTTGCCGAAGGGCTGATTTCTGAAAAAAGTCGGGGTAACAGGATTCGAACCTGCGACCTTTTGACCCCCAGTCAAACGCGCTAACCAGGCTGCGCTATACCCCGATGTCGTCAAAAGATATTGACGAAACCGGCAATTTACACCGGCTTAAAATCTCTGACAAGGCCGGACTGGCGGCGGTTCGGCGTTCGGCCTGGAAAATGAGTTGTAAATCGCTTGGTTTGTGGAAATTTTGCGTAGTGCGGGCGAAAAAAAGAGGAAAGCTGTGGGAGAAAAAGTGATTCGATTGTCAGCGCAGCGGAAGGGGGCCCGTGTCGACATCGCGAGATCGCCGCCGGTTTTGCTCGGTGGGCCATCTACTCAACCGCGAGGAATCGCTCGATACTCAAAGGGTGACGCTCGTGCAAATTGATAGCCGCCTTTGAGAAGTGAGCAGTGTGAAGCGTACCGAATTCTGGATCGACGTTGGCGGGACGTTTACTGATTGTCTGATGCGCAGCAGCGACGGAGATACGCGCCGCATCAAGGTTCTTAGCTCCGGCAAACTGCAAGGCACAGTCGGCGACGGCAGCGGAGCCGGCGCAATTGTCGACAACACTCGACGTAGCGATCCGCCGGATGTTTGGCGCGGTTATCGTTTGAGCTTACTCAGCGAAGAGGGCGAAGCGATCGCGCAGCGCAATGTCGTTCGGTTTGACGCCGAACTGGGAGAGTTGACGCTTGATCGCCCGTTGGATCCGCCGCCGGAAGTGGGAACGCTCTATCTGCTAGAGGGAGACGAAGAGGCGCCGCTCGTCGCGATTCGCCGCTTGCTTGGTTTGGCTCGCGATCAAGCGTTGCCGCCGGTCGACGTTCGCCTGGGGACGACCCGCGGCACCAATGCTCTGCTGACTCGATCTGGCGCCGACGTCGGTTTGGTGATGACCGCCGGATTTGGCGATATCCTGGAGATTGGCTATCAGAACCGGCCTCATTTGTTTCAGCTGGATATTCAGAAGTCGACATCGCTCGTTCATCGCACGGTGGAGATCCAGGAGCGGCTCGGCGCCGACGGCGACGTGCTTGTTCCGCTTGATGAGGCGGATGTCGAGCAAAAACTGTGCGGGCTGTTCGAACAAGGGATTCGCTCGTTGGCGATTTGTCTATTGCACAGCTATCGCCAACCGATCCATGAGCAGCGCGTCGAAGCGATTGCGCGCCGTATTGGTTTTACCGAAGTGAGCGTCTCGCACGCAGTCGCGCCATTGATCAAGTTGGTGGCCCGCGGCGATACGACAGTGGTCGACGCCTATTTGAACCCGGTCTTGCGCGACTATGTCGCCGCAATTCAGCGTGCGTTGGGGAGTGGAAGTCGTTTGAGCCTGTTGACTTCGGCCGGCGGATTGATCGCCGCTGAGCAGTTTTCTGGCAAAGATAGCATCTTGTCGGGGCCGGCCGGCGGCGTGGTCGGTTACGCAGCCGTCGCGCAACATGCCGGATTTTCACGCGCAATTGGGTTCGACATGGGGGGAACCAGCACTGACGTCTCCCGATTCGACGGCGCATTTGAACGTCAGTTTGAAACCGAGAAAGCAGGAGTCCGCATCGTTGCGCCGATGATGGCCATCGAGACGGTGGCCGCCGGCGGCGGATCGATTTGTGATTTCGATGGAGTGAAGCTGGTGGTGGGGCCGGGCAGCGCTGGCGCTGATCCCGGGCCTGCTTGCTATGGATGCGGCGGTCCGTTGACCGTGACTGACGTCAACTTGGCGCTTGGCAAGTTGCAAGGCGCGCGATTTCCGTTTCGGTTGGAAGAAGCGGCGGTAGAGCGGCGTCTGTTGGAAATTGCCAAGAAAGTCGAAGTCGCGACGGGCCAGCGAAAAACGACGCAGGAACTGGCGACAGGCTTCTTGCAGATCGCCAACGCCAACATCGCCAAGGCGATTCGGACGATCTCGGTCGCCAAGGGTTACGATCCGCGGGCCTACGCACTCGTTCCGTTTGGCGGAGCGGCGGGACAACATGCTTGCGCCGTCGCCGAGCTTCTCGGGATCTCGACCCTGTTGTCGCATCCCGACGCCGGCATACTCAGCGCTGTCGGGATCGGCGCCGCGGTGACGACGCGCTACGCGACACGCGGCGTCTATCGCTTGCTGGCCGAGGGGGATGATTCGCTCGAAGCGACATTCGCCGAGTTGAGGACTGAAGCGATCGTCCAGGTCGCCGCCGACGGAGTTCCCGATTCGCAGATATCCTGTCGTGAAGAGGTCGAACTGCGCTATCGAGGACTCGAAGCGTCCCTTTCGATCGCAGCGCGGCCGATTGCCGATCTGGCCGAACGCTATCATCAGGCGCATCAGCTACGATACGGCTATTGTCGCCGGGCGCAGCCGATTGAAGTGGTGGCCGCGCGGGTCGAAGCGAGTGGCCAAAATCGCAACGATGTTCAACCGAGCCAAGCGGTAGAACCGCGTCCAGTAAAGCCGACAGGCTGGGCGACCGTTTCTTTTGCGGGCGTGGAAACGAGGACGCCGACCTACCAGCGAGATTTGTTGTCCGGCGGTGCGGTGATCGCTGGTCCGGCGCTGGTGACGGAGTCGCTGGCGACAACCGTGATTGATCCCGGCTGGAGGGCCGAGATGTTGAGCGGCGGCGAGTTGATGATTCGCCGCAGTGAGAAAGGAGCAGCGAAAAACGATGTCGTTACCAATTTGACCGACGCTGATGTTGCCGATCCCGTCTTGTTAGAGATCCTCAACAACCAGTTCGCCGCGATTGCCGAGCAGATGGGGGTGGCGCTGCAAAACACGTCGGTCAGCGTCAATGTGAAGGAGCGTCTCGACTTCAGCTGTGCGATTTTTACCGGCGATGGAGACCTGATCGCCAACGCGCCTCATATTCCCGTTCATTTGGGAGCGATGGGAGAGACGGTCAAAGCGACGATCGCCGCCAATCCACAGATGGCGCCGGGCGATGCGTTCGTGACGAACAACCCATATCGCGGCGGTTCGCACTTGCCGGACGTGACGGTCATTACGCCGGCGTATCTCGGCGAAGCGAGTGAGCGGCCCAGTTTCTTCGCGGCCAGTCGCGCTCATCATGCGGAGATCGGCGGGATCGCCGCCGGATCAATGCCATCGGGCTCGAAGACTTTGGCCGACGAAGGCGTGTTGATCGACAATTTTCGCTTGATGCAAGCTGGCGTCGCAAATTGGGAAGGTTTCGAGACGATCCTCCGCAAGGGGAAATATCCGTCGCGGAATGTGGCTGACAATCTGTCGGACGTCGCGGCGCAATTGGCCGCGAATCAGCATGGGCGAATCGATTTAGAAACGATGGTCGCGACGTATGGCCTGACAAAAGTCGAGCAGTACGCCAGGCATATCCAATGCGCCGCCGCGACCAAGACGCGGGCCGCTTTGTCTCGCCTGCCGGATGGACGTCATCGATTCGAAGATTATCTCGATGACGGTTCGCCGATCGCCGTGCTGATTGAAATTACCGGCGATCGAGCCGTGATTGATTTTGCGGGAACCGGGCCGGTGCTGCCGGGCAACTTGAACGCGAATCGCGCGATTGTGACCGCAGCAGTGATGTACTGTTTACGCTCGCTTTTGAACGAGGAGATCCCGCTCAATCAAGGAGTGCTCGAACCGGTCGAAATTCGCTTGCCGCACTGCTTGTTGAATCCGCCGTTTCTCGGCTCCCCTGAGAAATGTGCGGCCGTCGCCGGAGGAAATGTCGAGACCTCGCAGCGCGTGGTCGATGTGTTGCTAGGAGCTTTACAACTGGCCGCGGCGAGCCAAGGGACGATGAACAATTTTACGTTTGGCGACGCGACGTTCGGGTATTACGAAACGATTTGCGGGGGCGCCGGAGCAACGCCGCAGGCTGCTGGCGCTTCGGCGGTGCATACGCACATGACCAATACGCGGATGACCGATGTGGAGGTTTTCGAGCTGCGGTTTCCGGCTAGGATTCGGCGGTTCTCCATTCGTCGCGACAGCGGCGGAGCAGGGGAGCATCGCGGGGGGGATGGCGTCGATCGCGAAATTGAATTTCTGCGACCGTTGTCTGGTTCGCTGCTGACGCAGCGCCGCGGCGACTATCCGCCGTATGGAATGGCGGGCGGACAGCCAGGCAAAGTGGGAGAAAACCTACTGCGCCGCGCCGATGGGACCGAAATTCGCCTGCCGGCGATCTCCAGCTTTGACCTGCAGCCAGGCGACGTGCTCGTGATCCGAACACCAGGTGGCGGCGGTTGGGGAACAGGATAGACTATCGAGCGCTTGGCGCCCGGTTATTCGCTTTTCCGCAGATCGAATTTGCAGCAGCCGAAGTCGAGCGAGTTGGCCGCTTTGCTCTTGAGAAACGCCTGATTGAGATCGTAGTAGACAAACTTCCCCTCTTTGTGGGTCGTAGCGATCTGGGCGTGATAGAGCACGCGTAGATGATGCGATGCGTTGGCGATTTCCAATTCCAACAGCAAAGCGATATCTGTCACGCTCATCGGGCCTTGTTGCAAGGCGCGAATGATCTGCAGGCGATACGGATCGGCCAATGCTTTCAGATAACTGGCGCAAACGTCCACGCCAGGAAAATCTGACGGCTCTTGATGTTGTGGCATGGCTCGTTTGGCGGCTGCTGGCGATCGACGTGAGAAGTCAGCAATCCAAGCTAACTTCGAGAAATTGATTATCGTTCGCTTTGCCGGTATTCACAAGGCGATTTGAATGAAACCGCTGTTCCTGAGCATATTTGGTGGTTCTCTTCGTGCATTTTTGCCGGCTCGTCGATTGGGCCAATCGTTGCCGTTAAAAGCAAATTCTCCCTCGATGGCAAAATCAAAATTGGTCTTTCCGTCAAAACTGCGACCGATGACACCGGATGGCCTTGCTTGTTTAGGTAACACAACCTAACGAACATACTGCCGCCGGTAGGCCGCCGGGGTCAGCCCGGTTACTTCGCGGAATCGCTTGGTCAGATGGCTTTGATCGGTGAAGCCGACAGCGGCGGCTATTTCGATTAGGCTGCGCGACGTGGTCGTCAACAATTTCTGTGCGGCTTGAATGCGAACCGTTTTCAGGTAATGCGTCGGCGTCACGCGGAGCAATTCGCGAAAGCGGCGATTGAAGTGGGTCGGCGAGAGCCCCGTCAACTGGGCCATGTCGGCCATCGAAATCGACTCGGCGTAATGCTTCTCGATGTACCGCGCGACCGTGAATAACTCCTGCAGATATTTCGCCAATTCGTCCTGCTGTTCGATCCGGTACATCGCACCGGCGATGCCGACAACTTCGCCCTGCATGTCGAAGAGCGGGGTCTTGGTGCAAACATACCATCGAGGAGTCCGGCGACGGTGCGGAACGAGCCAGATCTGCCCGGGAAGCGGCTTACGACTAGCCATCACGCGGCGATCTTCTTCGATATAGGCGTTGGCCAGCAGCGGCGGGTGAAAGTCTCGATCGGTTTTACCAATCGCTTCCGATTCGTCTTTCAGATCATGATTGTCGAGGAAAAGCTGATTGACTTTGACGAATCTCCCCTGACGATCTTTCAGATAGAAATAGGTCTGGGGCAGTGAGTCAAACAGCGCAATGACCGATTCCGCTTGCAGGGATTGGCGGAAGAAGTCGGCCTGAAACGCTTGCGATTCGTGGTTCATGATGGTCTAAACGTACCAAGAATGCGAGGCAAAGTTCAAGACTTGTCTCCTGTTTTCCTATAGATTGAAAAAGTCGGATAACTTCCGAACCTGCCTCCACTCCCATCCTTTGTACGACCCCGGTTTAGGCCATTCTTTCTATGATTCGCCCTACCGCAATTCTTCTGACATTCGTGTCGCTCCGCGCCGTTGTTTGGGCGGAGCCTGCGGAAGTTGACTTTCAGCGTGATATTCGGCCGATCCTGTCCGAGAATTGTTTTCAATGCCATGGTCCTGATCCGGAGCATCGCGAGGCCGATTTGCGGCTGGACAATGCGGCCGGAGCTCACGCGTCGGCGATCGTCCCCGGCAATTTAAAAGAGAGCGAATTTGTTGCGCGAATCACCTCCGACGATCCCGAGATGGTGATGCCGCCGGCGGCAGCAGGGAAGTCGCTGACGCTGGAACAGATCGAGTTGCTAAAGCACTGGATATCGCAAGGCGCGAAGTACGAGGGACATTGGGCGTTTGCTCCACCGACGCGTCCCCAGGTTCCACAAGTCGCGAATTCGTCGTGGGTTCGCAATCCGATTGATGCGTTTGTCTTGAACCGATTGGAGCGTGAAAACGAACTAGCTCCGTCACCCGAAGCGGAGAAAGCGATCTGGCTGCGACGGTTAAGTCTCGATCTAATCGGCTTGCCGCCGTCGATTGAAGAAGTCGATGCGTTTGTCGCCGACACAGGTGCGGACGCCTACGACCGGCAGATCGAACGCATGCTGGCGTCGCGACACTTTGGCGAACGCTGGGGACGTGAGTGGCTCGATGCGGCGCGCTACGCCGACTCGGATGGGTACGAAAAAGATACTCCACGAGCAAGCTGGTTCTATCGCGATTGGGTTATCAACGCCTTAAACCGCGATCTGCCGTACGACCAGTTCATCGTGCAGCAGATTGCTGGGGATCTGCTGCCCAATTCAGATCAGGATAGTTTGCTCGCGACCGGTTTCTTGCGGAACTCGATGATCAACGAAGAAGGGGGCGCCGATCCTGAGCAGTTCCGGATGGCGGCGATGTTCGATCGGATGGATGCGGTCGGCAAAGCGGTGTTGGGGCTGACGGTGCAGTGCGCCCAGTGTCATACCCACAAGTACGATCCGCTGTCTCAGCACGAATATTTCGGGATGTTCGCGTTCCTGAACAATACGCACGACGCGATCATTCCGGCGTTCACCAGCGCAGAAGCGGACAAGATTCATGCGATCCGCGAAGAGATCGACGCAATTGAGTTAGCGCTCAAATCGGCGACGCCCAACTGGCGCCAACAGATGGCCCAATGGGAAACGGGCGCACAAGCGTCCGCCGGTCAATGGGAAGTGCTGGAACCGGTCGACCTGCCGTTTGAAGGGCAAAAGTTTCGCGTGTTGGACGACAACTCGATCCTGAGCGAAAGCTATGCACCGCATAGTTCTAGTCCGCAGTTCATCATGAAGACGACCGCCGCGCAGGAGATCACCGGAATTCGCCTAGAACTGTTGACGCATCCCCAATTGCCGCGCCGTGGACCGGGCCGATCGTTACGCGGAACGGCGGCGCTGACCGAGTTCACTGTCTATGCGGCGCCTGCGAACGATCCTGGAAAGCGGACGAAGTTGAAGTTGGTTTCGGCGACAGCCGACGTCAATCCGGCCAAAGCGCCGCAACCGGACTATATCGTCAACATCAAAGCGAAGGGGGGAGACAAGCGGGTCACAGGACCGATTTCGTTTGCGCTCGATGGGGACAAGAGTACGGCTTGGACGACCGACAGCGATCCCGGACGGCGCAATCAATCGCGCAAAGCGGTCTTTGTCTTGGACAAGCCGGTTGGTTTTGCCGAGGGAACGGTGTTGACCATTCAGCCGACGATGAACCACGGCGGCTGGAACAACAATGACAAACATAACTGTTTGATGGGCCGCTATCGTTTTTCGTTGACGACCCAGGCCAATCCAATTGCTGATCCGCTACCGCAAGCGGTGCGCGAGATCTTGGCGATCGTTGCGGACCACAGAACGCCGGCCCAAGAACAAGCTTTGTTCACGTATTGGCGAACGACGGTCGAGGAATGGGCCGACGAAAATGCCCAGATCGAAGCGCTCTGGCAAAGCTTTCCCGAGGGTTCGTCGCAGCTAGTGTTGGAAGAGCGACAGGAGCCGCGCACCACCTCGTTGTTGCATCGCGGAGACTTCCTGAGTCCGACCGAAGTCGTGAAGCCAAGCGTACCGGAATTTCTGCATGATTTGCCTGCCGGCGACCCCCGATCGCGACTGACGTTCGCAAAATGGCTAGTGGATCGACGTTCTCCCACCACCGCTCGAGCGATCGTCAATCGGATTTGGCAATCGTACTTTGGCATCGGCTTGGTCGAAACGAGCGACGATCTTGGATCGCAAAGCACGCCGCCGTCGCATCGCGACCTGCTCGATTGGCTCGCGGTCGAACTGATGGACCACGATTGGAGTTTGAAGCATCTGCACCGCTTGATCGTCTCATCGGCGGCCTATCGACAGTCGTCTGTCGTGACGGAAGCAGAGTACCAGCAAGACCCGTACAATCGCCTCTTAGCGCGTGGCCCGCGCTTTCGCGTCCAGGCCGAGATCGTGCGCGATATCGGTTTGACGGCGAGCGGACTATTAAACGACGAGATCGGCGGACCGCCGGTTTATCCGCCGGCGCCGGCGTTTTTGTTTGAGCCGCCGGCCAGTTATGGCTACAAAACGTGGAACGTAGCAAGCGACGTCGATCGTTATCGCCGAGGGCTATACGCATTTCGTTTTCGGAGCGTTCCCTTCCCAATGTTAGAGACGTTTGACGCCGAACCGGGGAATGTCTCATGCGTTCGTCGCAATCGTTCGAACACGCCGCTGCAAGCGTTGACCCTGCTCAATGAACCGCTGGCGCAAGAGTGCGCCGCGGCGCTGGCGTTGCGCACGCAAAAAGAAGGGGGAGAGACCGACGCCGCCCGACTGGAGTACGCGATGCGGTGCTGCATCGCACGCGTGCCGACCGCGGATGAGATTGCGATGTTGCAGACGATGCTCGACAAGCAGCGGACGCGGCTCGCAGCGGGCGAACTGGACGCTCATGAAATTGTGAAGTCTTCCGCCGCGAAGAGCGACGACATCAACGAACAGGCCGCCTGGACGCTGGTTGCCCGCGTCATCCTTTGCCTGGACGAAACGATCACCAAAGAATAGTTCCACACTTTGTGGAAAGGACCCGAAGATGACACCAAACGATATTTCACGCCGCTGGTTTCTCCGCGATTGCGGCGTCGGTCTGGGATCGATCGCGCTGGCCGATATGTTGCGCGGCGAGGCCGGTGCGGAACAGATCGATCCGATGGCGCCGAAACGGCCTCATTTTGCGGGAAAAGCGAAGAATGTCATCTTTTTGTTTATGGCCGGCGCTCCTAGCCATTTGGAGATGTTCGACTACAAACCGCAGCTCGAAAAGTTCGACGGGTCGTTGCCGCCTGCCGAGTTGTTAGATGGCTATCGCGCCGCGTTTATCAACCCGAACTCGAAGCTGCTGGGGCCGAAGTTCAAGTTCGCCAAACATGGAGAGTGCGGCGCTGAGATATCGGAGTTGTTGCCTTACACGGCGAAGATCGCCGACGAGCTGTCGATTATCAAGTCGATGAAGACTGACGCGTTCAATCACGCGCCGGCGCAAATCATGATGAACACCGGCTCTCCTTTGTTTGGCAAGCCAAGCTTGGGGGCCTGGACGATGTACGGCTTGGGATCGGAGTCTCGCAATCTGCCGGGCTTTGTCGTTTTCAGCTCCGGAAAAAAAGGGCCCAGCGGCGGTTCCAGCAATTGGGGAAGCGGATATCTGCCGACGGTCTATCAAGGGGTGCAGCTGCGCAGCGTCGGGGATCCGGTTCTCTATCTGTCGAACCCCACAGGGATTGATCGGACGGTCCAGCGCGACTCGCTTGATACGATCAACCAATTGAATCAGCAGCGTCTGGCGGCGACCGGCGATCCCGAAATCGCGACGCGGATCAACTCGTTCGAGATGGCGTATCGGATGCAGGCGAGTGGACCGGAGCTCATGGATTTGTCGTCCGAGCCCAAGCACGTCTTGGACATGTACGGCGTCGATCCCGACAAACCGTCTTTTGCGAAGAATTGCTTATTGGCGCGTCGCCTGGTCGAACGGGGAACTCGCTTTGTGCAACTCTTTCATGAAGCGTGGGACCAACATGGCAATCTGAAGAAAGACCTGCAAGAGAATTGCCTAGCGACCGATCAGGCCTGCGCCGCGCTGGTGCAAGATCTGAAACAGCGGGGACTGTTGGAAGATACGCTCGTCATCTGGGGCGGAGAGTTTGGCCGCACGCCGATGGTTCAAGGCGGCGGAGACGATGGGCGAGATCATCATCCCAACGCGTTCACCATGTGGATGGCCGGCGGAGGAGCGAAAGGGGGCGTTTCATACGGCGAAACCGACGATTTTGGATTCAATACGGTCAAAGATGGGGTGCATGTTCGCGATCTGCACGCGACGATCTTGCATCTCTTGGGATTCGACCACAATCGGCTCTCGGTCAAGTTCCAGGGGCTCGCCCAGAAATTGACCGGCGTCGAACCTGCGCGAATCGTACACGATCTGATCGCATAAGATTTCGCTACGATTACTTGTTGCTGTATTGAGCGAATCGGCATGCATGTCGAATGCGCGCCGTTTTCATTTTCGTTCAAAACGGAACTCTTACGCAGTTGATCCTGCTGTTTCTGAGATTGCTGTATCACAAGCGTTGGGCGCAACATGCGCTTTCGTTAAGGCTCCGCCGCTGCGGTACGGGATATGCATTCCGCAGAGGCTTGGAATGCCGTTTATCCGAATGCGTCGCAGATTCTTCGATTCTTAAAATCGGGAAAGCCTATCGTCGGTGACCCGCTTGTTGTCGTTGAGGTTGAAGTGCAATGATTCAACGTCCAGCGTCCGGCGGATTTGTTGCATTGGAAATGCAAGACTGTACGATAGGCCATTGATCTGAACTTCGCCGCCGACCGAAAGAACCTATTCCGGCGCTTTGCGGTCAATGTTGGCGCTGGTCTCGCCAGGTTCTTCGCCCCATTCGTAGACTGGATAGATCGTTGTCGGCGATGCGGCGCTCTGGCTCCAGCCGGCGAAAGCTGGATCGTCGGGAAATGCACCAGGCGCCGATACCACAGCAAATATTTCACGATTCTTGCTCAGATCAGGCTGACCCGGGAGCCAGTTTCCTACGTATTTTAAGGGACGGTTTCGATCGTCACGCCAGTCGAAATCATCGGCGTGTCGCCAGGCTGCTGTCCAAAAGGCTTTGTTGGGCATGTTTGCAACGAGAAACGCTTCTTCTTCGGGGGACGAAATGGTGACAAGACGCGCCTGATGGAGTTGAGCCACCTCTTGCGCAAACGGCAAAGGCATCGGGCCTTCGCCAAAAAGATAGAAGCGTCCGTTCCATATTTTGCATCGCTTCGCCAATCCGGGGATTGGCTCGTCCGCAACGGGATAGAAATGGTGTCCCCAATCGGCGTTGCTCAACTGTCGCCCCTCAGCGCCATCTGGCAATTGAATTTCTAGCTTGTGAATTTCATACTTGGAAGAGAAAGTAATCAGGCCGAGCATGCGAACTTCAGGAAGGCTATTGACGGGATGGCCAGAGAGGCGATTGTCATTGCCTTG
This sequence comes from Blastopirellula marina DSM 3645, assembly GCF_000153105.1. GTDB lineage: Bacteria > Planctomycetota > Planctomycetia > Pirellulales > Pirellulaceae > Blastopirellula > Blastopirellula marina. Next base: position 3,735,602 of record NZ_CH672376.1, on the reverse strand, counting down.
CCAGCCGGCTAGATGTCGCCCATCTAGCACCCCGTCGATTTCGATTTCGCCGTTTGCGGCGATTTTTACACCGATTTCAAGTCGATAGCGCTTGCCATTGGCTAGTTTAAAATGGTTGTTGACGGCGTCCGACGGAAGTGGAATCTGGTTTAAAGCGATCAAGTCAATTTTTTGAATGCCGGCAAGTTTGTTTCCGTAACCTCCGACGAGAAAATCGAAACAGCCTCTTGTTGTCGGCAGTCGAACAGACAGCATGTCTTCTCCCCCGACCCGAGTAAATTCCAGTGCAAGTTTGTAGTTTCCCTTGACTGCATAGGGGACGTATATTCGATCGAACCCATTCACTCCGCTGAGCAAGGACTTTCCGCGGCGTCGCCAATTTCCTTGGATTGCGTTTTCTGGCAGTTGGATCATCGCCAGCAGATCAATCCAGTCGCCGTCTGTCGTATTAGGCGAGGGCGAACTTGGCCTGGAGATCGATGTGCTGTCTTGGGGAAGCGGAACCCAGGGCGGATTTCCGTAGATCACGCCGTGCAGATTGTTGCCGGACGAATCCTTCAGCAACGTTCCTTCGCCTTCTTGAAAGCGATAGAGTGCGAACGTTTGATCATCCCGGTTGAATTGATACTGCGGCGTAAAGTCGGCGGTATAGCGTTCCGTCTTGGAAACTCGTAGTTGTTGAATCTTTCCCTTGTAAGGGTAGTCAAAGCGTAATGGAGAATTCAGATCGTTGCTGACGCTGGCCCCCAGCACGAAGTTTAAAGCGTTGAGTAAGCGGTCCGACTCTGCAAGCGACCGCTGCGATCGTAGTTTTCCATCGATATAAAGTCGATACTCCTGTGAATTAAAGACCGCGGTGATGTTGGTCGTCGTTCCCGGCGGCGGTAGTTCGTCGGTCTCGATTTTCAAGTATTGATTGAGCTGTTTCGAACGCACGGCGACCACGGCTCTTAGTTTCCCGTTGTCTCCTTGCTTCACAATATCCAGTCCGACTCCGCTAACTTCGGTCGTGCCCAAATAGGTGCCGCCCGGCAGCGGATCCACCGGCATCGGCATGACGATTTCAATCGTTAGCGGAGTATCTCCCTGATAGCCAAAGGGAAGTTCCACGTAGTCATCCACGCCGTCAAAATCTAAAGCGTAGGCGACTCGCGGCTTTTCGTTCGATTCCCAGGAGACGCGGATACGCGACTCGGCGCCGCTGAGAATGGTTAGTTCGTTGACGTCGGTTTTCAGGCCTTCGCTTGTTTTGAAGCCGAACTTGTACTTGCCCGGAAGCAGCTGCGCTATTTGTTCAGTTCCGACCAACTGGATAGGAGTCCGCTTTTTCGTTGTTTCATGGATCAGCGTTAGTTCCTGATTACCAACGTCGGCCGCCAAAGCGTCAGGCTCGATCTCGACCACGAGCGTCCCCGGCGGCGTCGAGAACTTGAGCACCAGACCGGCGCCGTAATACAAGGCGCCGCAAAACAACAGCGCCACGACGATTGCGCCACCGTAAAAGCTGGCTCCGCGGCCGCTGAGGGGGCGTTTGTTTTTCTTTCGGCGCGGATCGATCGACAACTGGAGGGAAGAATTCGCTGCCGGCAAATAGGGCTGCGTCTCAAGAAAGCTGGTCGGGGAAGTGTCGGAGGCGGTCTCTAATTTACTCAGCGCCCGCGGCGGCGGCGTCTCGCTTAAATGCGAACGAAGTTTCTCGAGATCGGCGATAAGTTCCGTAGCGCTGGGATAGCGATCCCCGGGGAGCATCGCCATGCACTTTTGATAGATCGCTTCTAATTCAGGAGGTACGTCGCTCCGAACCGTCAGCGGCGGCGGCGGCTGTTCACGATGCCCTAGCAGCTTCACCATCAAGGTCTCGCCGGCGAACGGCGGGCGTCCGGTGAGCAGGTAATAAAACGTGCACCCCAAGCTGTATAGATCGGCTGCTACCGTCACCGTCTTGGCGTCGATCGCTTGTTCGGGAGCCATAAAATCGACGGTTCCCATCACCGCGCCGTTCTGCGTTAGACCGGCTTGGTTAGCGCCGGTCTGGATGCGGGCGATCCCCATATCCAAAATTTTGACAATGCCATGATTGTCCAGCAGTAAGTTGGCGGGCTTGATATCGCGATGGACCAAACCGACTTCGTGCGCGTATTCAAGGCCCTGGGCCGCTTGCATTAGGCAGTCGACCGCTTTGGCGACAGAGAGGGGGCCGTCCTTGCGGACGACCGAACTGAGGTCACGGCCTTCGACATACTCCATGACAAAGAAGTGGAGTCCTTCGGCGTCGTCGGCGTCAAACGCGGTGACGATGTTTTCATGCCGCAGTTTCGCCGCGACTTTCATCTCTTGATTGAAACGCTCGATTCCCTGCGACTTGGACATCGCCGCGCGCGGCAATACCTTCAGCGCCACGATACGACCCATTTTACTGTGTCGCGCCTTAAAGACCTGCCCCATTCCTCCTTCGCCGATCTTATCGAGAATCACGTACCGACCGAGCTTCAGCCCCCGAGTTTTTCCGTGAGCGATCGATCGCAACTGAAAACGCGTTATCAGGTCCTTCTCTAGCAGTAGCCCTGCTAACTGGTGCGCCGTTTTGATGCGGCGTGATTTGAGCAGTTCTATGAGTTTCGCCGGAGGAACGATTTCGGCGGCGGCGAGATTCGCCTGCAACGTTTCGAGAGTTAGATCTTCCGGCGTCAGCAGTGAGGAACTGAGGGATTGCACCGAAGGTAAACGTAATTCGTGGGCCGGCGATTTCGCACAGTCGAGCCACGCGATCTTTTTCAGCGCCGCCGCATGCAGTTGCAACTGGGCGGCAAGCTGAGCGTCGCCTCCGGCTAGCGTCGCTAGATTGGGTTGCTTGCCGTTGGATGTCGCCTCTTCCCATTGCTCCAGCAGTTCCAAGAGTCGATCGTCCATATACAACCGGTCCGCTTAGTTGTTGCTTGAGGAAAGCTCCGGCGTCATCTCGGCCAATAACAATCGCGCCTTTAAAAAACGACGCTGGATCGTTTTGGTCGAAACCCCCAAAATCTGCGCTGCGTCGCCATGCGTCGCATCGGCGTACCAGATTAGAGAAAACGTGTCACGGAGTTCCTCGGGCAGTTTGTCGACCGCCTCGTGAAACTCGGCCCATTGAGCGAGCGAAAGGGGAGCTTCGTCATCGCCTTGACGCGGCAGCTCGGCCAGCGCAAAGTGCGACTGATGATTAGCCGCTTCGGCCAGAGGTCCCAGATGTTTTCGCGCGAGGTCGATCAATGTGCGTCGAATCTGCAGCGTCGCCAATTTGAAATAATGTTGGGCCGACTGCGGCTTTACCTTCTTCAAACTGCGGTAGAGTCGAATCGCCGCTTCTTGAAAAACGTCATCCGTCTCTTCCCAGCGGATCAGACTAGGATACGATCGCATCATCGCCTTGGTCAGACGCCGCAATCGCTCGAGCGAACGTTCGAGAATGAGATCGTACGCCGCCGCAGGCTGTTGCCGTTCGGCTTCTAAAATACGTTCGATATCTTGCGTCGTGGCTGATGTAGCTGGCACCGGAAAACTCCGCAACGGTCGTTCGCTATCTCTGGGGTTGGGTTGATTATAACCCACCCTTATCAGGGAGTCGCCTACCATCCTCTATAGACAGCGGAGCCCGGTGAATTAACTGGACAGCTTTTTTCCGGAAATTGTCAGCAACAATTTCTACGAAGGGAACATCTGCCTCTGACGCCCGAATGGAACGCGGGAATTTCACCCTGCTCTATTTGGCGACGGCGACACCGACCGGCGCAAGATTTCGGCGAACGAAATCGAGATAGACCGGCCGATCTGAGGCCCGCTCGTGTTGATAGCCGTCCAAAATCTGTCCGCAGTGATAGAGATAGATGCCTGGCATTTGAAAGCTATTTGCGCGGGGGAAGCCGATGCCGTGCCCCCCTACGATTCCGGCCATGATCCCTCGCAGCCAAACTTTTGCCCCAAAGAGTTGTGAGAACGATCCCAAGTCGAGTCCGAACTGGCGGTAAAGTCTGCATCCTGGATCGGAGATGCGGGGTAAGTCTTCCAGTCCATACTTGGCGAAGAAATTGGGGTCATCCTCTTTGCCGACGTGGACCAGAACAATACCGCAGCCGGCCGCTTCGATTTCGGACCGCTGTGCGGACAAATCCTTGGCGGCTTCGCGGCAGAAGGTGCAGCCTGCGTGTCGCAAAAAAACGACCAGTTGCGGCTTTTGGTTGGCCAATTCGTCCAAGCGTCGTCCTGCGTTGGTCTTCAATTCGCGCAACGGATCGTCGGCTTCCGGCATTTCATAGGCGGAGCCGATCGCATGTTGATATCGCACGGCGCCCCACAAGATCACGACAAACGGCGCCCACCACAGGAGATCGCTCGTCAGGATTGTCCAGCCAAAGGTCGCCGGCAGCGATCCGCCGCTGTAGGCGATCAGATATCCGATGGGTCCCAGCAATTTGCCCAGTAGCCCAACAAAAATCAGCGGCCAATGTCGATACGCGTCCCACGACGCAATCAGATAGCCGCAACCGTAAACGGCGACCAGCATTCCGATACATTGCCAGAAGACTTGCGCAGACGAACCGGCGTCGACTTGCAGCCAAGCGAGCATTGCAGCGGGAAACAAGATCGCGCTCGTTCCCCAGACCAAATTGTACGCGCCGGCCGTCAGCAATAGATACTTCGTCCAAGTGGGCGGCTGGCTAGACGGATTCATCGAGTGACTCCATGAGTCGATTGGAATTTCTGGACATTATTGAAGCGGGACATGTTGGGTAAATTTCTCTGGAGGGATCCGACGTCAAAACTAGACGGAGGCGAAAATCGCTTCAAACGGTTTGGCGATTTCCGCCAGCTTTTCGATGCTTCGTTGAAATAATTGCCGGGTCCGCTCTTTACTGATTCCAAGTTCCTCACCGATTTCTCGCAACGATTTCCCTTTGCCGATCCCATCGAGTCCAAATCGCTCACGAACGATAAACTGCTCGCGCGAGTCGAGCACCTGGTCGATACGGCTCATGATCGATTCAAATGCGGACAGCACATCCTGGCCGCTCGGCTCTTCTGGATTGGCCGCCGGCGCCGTCGCCGCATGTAGTGCGACCTCCTCGCACGATTCCAGTTTGCGTCGTTTATTTCGCTTCTCGATCACGCGGAAGAGGTTGCGTTGGACCGCATGCGTCGCGTACGTACTGAATCGATATCCGCGGGCGTAATCGAACTTGTCGATTGCGTTCAACAAGATCGCATTCGATTCGGCGAGAAACTCTTCGAACTCGTCCCGGGAAAGCGAGAGCTTTTGGGAAATCGATGTTACCAGACGCAAGTTGGCACAAGCGATCTGCTCTCGCGTCTCGGCGGCGTCTTTTAACAGACGTTCGATCTCCCTGTCGGTTTTCTTGGTGTTCCGTTTATTCCCCAGCGTCGCTTGCAGGGCGCTGGCCCGAAATCGAAGGAAGTTCAAACGTTTGAAGAGATACTGCTCTCCCTCGAACGTCAGCAGTCGACTTTGTTCGACGGCGCAGAGGAAAGATTCAGCAACCAGTTTGGGATCGCGAGCTAGGGGGCGATCTTCGGCTGCGTATAGTTCAATATCGAGCGCGTCCAAGTCCGTTTCGGTAGTGGACTGGAAGTCGTCGTTGGGAACGTAATTGATCTTGGAATTGGTCAATCCAATCTCAGTATTTCAGTAGGGCTTCAACCGCGGTCGTGCGAATGTCAAGAGATGCTATCGAGTTTCTTCCAGCAAATTCGCTCCTAATTGATGATATCAACTCTTTGTAGACAAGACCGTCGCGGTGACCACACAGAAAGTTGCTCGCGCAAAAGTTTCCTTTGAATTTGGACTGGGGACTGGTCAATTAGATGACGCCGTCTACAAAACAGCATTGACTGATAAAGGGATACCCCCCAGGAGACTTCTGTGCACATTGCCGTCGTTGGTTCAGGAATTTCAGGTCTCGTATGTGCTCGACTGTTGTCGTATGAGCATGACGTCACCTTGTTTGAAGCGGACTCGCGAATCGGCGGACATACGAACACAGTCACCGCCCAGTGGATGGGGGAAAGTCATGCGATCGACACCGGGTTCATCGTCTATAACGAACGAACCTATCCTAACTTTTCTCGAATTCTGGCCGACCTCCAGGTCGAGACCAGCCCGACGTCGATGGGGTTTAGCGTTCGTTGCGACCAAACCGGACTCGAGTACAACGGCAGTTCCCTCAACGGCGTCTTTGCTCAACGGCAAAATCTTGTGCGGCCTCGCTTTCTGCGGATGTTGGCCGATATCTTACGTTTTAACCGACAGGGAGAGCGCGATTTAGCCACAGCGCCCGCCGACCAAACCGTCGAGCAGTATTTGGCCGAAAAGGGGTACTCCCAGCAATTTGCCGAAAAGTATCTCTTGCCGATGGGCGCCGCGATCTGGTCGTGTCCGCTGGACGACTTTGCTCAGTTTCCGATCCGATTCATTCTCGAATTCTATGTCAATCATGGTTTATTGAGCCTACGAGATCGTCCGACATGGCGCATCATCCGGGGCGGTTCACGCCGATATGTCGAGCGACTTGTGGCGCCGTTTCGTGCGAAGATTCGACTGAATTGCCCGGTGCGAGCGGTGCGAAGATTTGAAGATAGCGTCCTGGTTCTCCACGGCGGCGGGAGCAAGCGATTTGACGAAGTGGTGTTTGCCTGCCACAGCGATCAGGCGCTTCAGTTGCTGGCGGACGCCGATAAAACCGAACAAGAGTTGCTCTCGGCATTTCCGTACAGCACGAGCCAAGCCTGTTTGCATACCGATGAGTCCGTCTTGCCGCGCCGTCGACGTGCTTGGTCGAGTTGGAATTACCATATTCCGACCGAAACTTCTTTGCGTCCGACATTGACTTACAACATGAATCTGCTGCAACAGATTCAATCGCCGCACACTTTTTGCGTAACGCTGAACGAAGATCAAGCGATCGACCCTGAGAAGGTGTTGGCCAAATTTCGCTATTCGCATCCCTTGTTCACCACGCGCCGCGCCGAAGTGCAGCGTCGCCATCACGAACTGATTCGGCATCGCCGCACGTCGTATTGCGGCGCCTATTGGCGGAACGGATTTCATGAGGATGGCGTCGTGAGTGCGCTGGCCGTCTGTCGAAGATTCGCGATTGCGGAATGGTCGCTTGGCCCCCAGCGGACTTCTGCAGTGGACGTTTCCGGTCCGTCGCGCAGCAGCACCTTCCATACGGCGACTTCTTCTGGGGGAGGTCGCACGTGAGCGGAACTACGGTTCATGAGGACGAGACAAGTCGGCAGTCGTCCGCTGCGGCAATGGAGAGTTGCTTGCCTCAACCCGACCGTGGGAATCGCAAATCTTGTTTGTACGTTGGCAGCGTGCGCCATCGCCGTTTTTCACCAGTCGAGCACCTCTTCGAACGCAAGCTGTACATGGTGTCGATCGATTTAGAGGAAGTGGACCAAGTGTTCCGATTTCCCGGTCTTTGGTCGACGCAGCGCTGGAGTCTCTGTCAGTTTCGGCGTGCCGATTATTTAGGTCCCGCTGAGCGACCCTTGGTTGACTGCGTACGTGATCTAGTGGAGCGGCAATTAGGCTTGCGACTGAATGGCCCTATCCGCTTGTTGACCCAGATTCGGACCTTCGGGCTGGTCTTCAATCCGGTCTCGCTCTACTACTGTTACGACGCGGCAGGCGAGCGATTGGAAGCTGTTGTCGCCGAAGTGACCAATACCCCCTGGGGCGAGCGACACGCGTATGTGCTTCCATATGACGCCGATCAGCGCATCGTTCGCTTTCAAAATGCGAAAGAGTTTCACGTTTCCCCCTTCCTGCCGATGGAGATGCGTTATCACTGGCGCATGTCGACGCCGGCTGATCGCCTGTCGATTCAAATTGAAAACCATGACGACGCGCAGTGCGTCTTTGACGCGACGCTACAACTTCGTCGCCGTCCGCTCACCATCGGAAGCATTTTGACGCTGGGGCTTCGCTTTCCGCTGATGTCAGCCCAAATCATGGGCGCCATCTATTGGCAAGCATTGCGGCTCTGGTGGAAGAAGGCGCCTTATTTCCCGCATCCGCCCAAACAACATACGATCCAGCAAACTGATTCCGCTACCACACTTTCCGCTCAACCCGTTGAAGAACTTCAATGATCTCCAGCACGACGCTTCCCCGCGAAACGAACGTTGACGAAGTCGAATCCCCGCGATTCCCGCCGCCGATCGCGTCTGCTGCGCCTCGCCGAACCTGGTTGCAGAATATGTCGCGACGCAAATTGCTTCGCTGGCTCGAAAATGTCGCAGGCGGCCAGATCCGCTACGCCGATACTTCGGATGTGATTTGCTTTGGCGATTGCTCCGGCGATAACCTCCAGGCGGACTGGGGGATCAACGACCCTCGTTTTTTTTCGCATCTGGCCTCGGGCGGCAGCATCGGATTCGCCGAATCGTACTTACAAGGGCAGTGGCGCAGCGACGATCTGACCGCGCTGTTGCAGATCTTTTGTCGCAACTTGTCGCGCACCGACGAGGCCGAAACAGGATTTGCCTCCTTCGCGCGTTGGGGACGCCGATTGCTCAACTTGTGGGATGGAAACACCCGCAGGGGAAGCCGCAAGCATATCGCCGCACACTACGATCTGAGCAACGACTTCTTTGCCTTGTTTCTCGATTCGACCTGGATGTATTCGTCCGCTTATTTTAAGCACGCCAACATGTCGCTGCATGACGCGTCGGTCGCAAAATTGCAGCTTATCTGCGAGAAGCTAGAACTGCGATCATCGGATCGTGTCTTGGAGATCGGAACCGGCTGGGGCGGATTCGCGCTGCATGCGGCCAAACAGGGCGTTCGTGACTTAACGACAACGACGATCTCCAACTCACAGTTCGAGAAATCGCGAGCACGTTTTCAAGCGGCTGGCGTCGTCGACCAGATTCGTCTGCTCAACGCCGACTATCGCGATCTAATCGGCCAATACGACAAGATTGTCTCGATCGAAATGGTAGAGGCCGTCGGCGAAAAGTACCTAGAGGGCTATTTCGAGCAATGCGCCAAATTGCTCAAGCCCGGCGGTAGACTGGTGATTCAAGCGATCGTCATGCCGGAAGACCGCTACGACACTTATCGATCTTCGGTCGACTTCATCCAAAGCTACATTTTCCCCGGCGGATTTTTGCCATCGGTCGCGGCGATGCAAGCGGCGATCGGTCGCACCTCTAATTTGCGCCTGCAGTCGATCGAGGATCTCTCGCCGCACTATGCGACGACGCTGCTTCATTGGCGACGACGATTTTTCGAGCGGTTAGCAGAAGTGCGAAGTCTCGGCTTCGACGATCGTTTCATTCGTATGTGGGAGTATTATTTGTGTTACTGCGAAGCGGCGTTCCGCGAGAAAACGGTGGGAGTTGTTCAGATTGTCTGGGACAAGCCGACGTACTAAACAGTTCGTCCGACGGCGCCCAGCAGCGCAGCGACACGTGGTTCGGGCTGCTGCTCAACGCAGCGGAGAACGGCCGGATGCCCGATGCGCTCGTGCGTTTCGGCATTCGTCGGTTATTGACGAGCGGCTTGAAGCAGCGCCGATTGCGATCGGGTGACGCGACGGTGGAAAATTTTCTCCGCGCGACTCAAGCTGCCCCCATCGCGGTCGTGCCGCAAAAGGCGAACGAGCAGCACTACGAAGTGCCAGCAGCATTCTTTCAACGAGTGTTGGGTAGTCGACTCAAATATAGCTGCTGTTATTGGACGCCAGAGACGTCAACGCTCGATCAAGCGGAAGTCGAATCGCTGCGAAAGACTTGCGAGCATGCAGGGCTTGCTGACGGTATGGAGGTGCTGGAGCTCGGTTGCGGTTGGGGTTCGCTGTCGCTGTGGATGGCCGAGAACTATCCGCTCAGCCGCATCACCGCAGTGTCCAACTCAAACTCCCAACGCGAATTTATCCAAGCCCAGGCTCTACAGCGTGGACTGCACAACCTAAGCGTGATCACTGCCGATATGAACGAGTTTGCGACCGACCAGACGTTTGATCGCGTTGTTTCGGTCGAGATGTTCGAGCACATGCGTAACCATCGCGAATTGATGCGGCGGATTCATGATTGGCTGCGTCCTGACGGAAGACTGTTCGTTCACATTTTCTGCCATCGGGATATGCCGTATCTGTTTCAATCCGAAGGAACGCGAAACTGGATGGGGCGATACTTTTTTACCGGCGGCATGATGCCGAGCGTCGACTTGTTGCCGCGCTGCGGATCTCCGCTGGATTTGGTTTCGCAGTGGACCTGGGAGGGAACGCATTACGCCAAGACCTGTCGCGCGTGGCTGCAGAAACAAGACGCCGCGAGAAGCGAGATTCGGGCAATACTGGCCGAAACCTACGGTCCCGCCGAAGCCAGACGTTGGCATAATCGTTGGCGAATGTTCTTTATTGCGTGCGAAGAACTATTCGCATTTCAACATGGCCAGCAATGGTTTGTCTCTCACTATTTGTTCCAGCCATGCCCTCAGAACTAACCGCCGTACTTGTCCGATCTGCAGCCGTCATCACCGTAATGATGACGCTGGTCTGGGGGCTCAGTCTTTGGCGCCGAGATGTGAGCATCGTTGACATCGCGTGGGGAATGGGCTTTGTGCTGATTGCCTGGTCCGCGTTCTTGTGGGGCGCCGACAAATCGGCCCAGCGCTGGTTGCTGCCGCTCATGGTGACCGTCTGGGGAGTGCGCCTGAGCGGATATCTATTTTGGCGCAACCACGGCAAGCCCGAAGACTATCGCTATCGCTCGATGCGCGAGCATTGGGGGGGCGCATTTCCGATTGCAAGCTTGGTTATCGTCTTTGGCTTGCAGGGAGTCGTCATGTGGGTCGTCGCACTACCGCTACAAGTTGGAATTGCCAGCGCCGATCAGCAGATCGTCTGGCTGGCGCTCGCCGGCCTCATTGTCTGGGGGACGGGTCTGAGTTTTGAAGCCGTCGGCGATTGGCAGTTGGCCCATTTTCGCTCCGTCGCCGAAAACCAAGGGCGCCTACTCGATGCGGGGCTTTGGCGCTACACGCGACATCCCAACTACTTCGGCGACTTTCTCGTGTGGTGGGGATTTTATCTGGTCGCCGTGGCGCAAAGCGGCGCCTGGTGGACGGTGATCGGGCCCCTGGCGATGTCGGTCTTTTTGATGAAAGTCTCAGGCGTCACGTTGCTCGAGAAGAAGCTCTCCTCGACCAAGCCGGGCTACCAGGAATATGTAGCCCGGACGAACGCTTTCTTTCCCGGTCTTCCGCAGCGGAAGTAACCAGCTACTTCGTGGATGCGACGGTCAGCTTGCGTCGATAAATCTGCTTGCCGTGGGCGATGTAGAGCGTGCTGAAATCGGGCCCGGCCAGCATGCAGGTTGTCAGCGGCTGGTCCTTGTTAACTTTCGGCAGAACTCCGCAAGGGCGGCAGGTCGGATCGAAAACTTGGACGCCCAACGCGCTGGTCACGTAATACCGGCCCGCTTTGTCAACGGCCATGCCGTCCCCCTTAGACGAAGCCATGTACGGGGGCGGTTCATTGAACCGGAATTCTCCCTGCGGATCGATGGGCAGTCGCATCGGCATCGTTGGCGCTTTGGCGTCAAGAACTCCGCCGGCGCTGACGCGAAACGTCCACGTCTGCGTTCCGCCGTAATCGGAGACGGCCAGGGTAGCGCCGTCGTTGGTAAGTGCGATGCCGTTGGGTTTGTTAATCCCGGTGTCGACCGGAGTCACTTCGCCAGTTTGGGGATCGATGCGAGTCACCTGCTGCGCTTGCGTCTCGGTGATCAAGATGAAGCCATCGTTGGTGACAGCCAGGTCGTTGGGTTTGACCCCTTCGGCCACCGTCTTGACTTCGCCGCTCTTGATGTTGATCGAAATGACGCGGTTTTTCGATCCTTGACAGGCGTAAAGCAGCGAACCATCCGGGCTAAACTCCAAGCCGCTGACTGACTCCTGGGCGATCTCGGTCTTCGCGCCGTCGGCGGCGCTGATACGGACCACGGCCGGGGCCTTCATATCACAGTAGTAGAGATTGCCATCCTTGTCGGCACAAAGGGCGTCGGCAAATCCCAGGTCATCGGCGACCAACTCCCAGCTTTCGTCTGGAACCAACAGGTCCAGCAGCGTAAAGTCGCTGCCCAGGTCGTCGGTGGTATCGATCTGGGGGACGAAGGTTTCATTGCGCCACAGCCACTTCATTGCTTCGGGGAATTTCGAACCGCCAAAGTCCGAGTTGTGCGCGTATCCTTCGGCCCAGTCAAAACGAGTATCGTAACCCATGTACTTCAAAGCGGAGGCCATCCGCTGATTGGCCCACGGCCAGCTTCCGAAGGCGTTGTCGACGTCGCCGCTAGTGTCGGCCATATAGACGCGAATCGGTTTGGGTTCGGTCTTGCGAACGAGCGCCGGATAGACGTTGCCGCCGCGCAGGTTTGTGAAGCTGCCGACGCTGCTGTAGACTTTGCGGAAAAGATCGGTCCGCTCCCAAGCAGTCGTAAAGGCGCAGATGGCGCCAGAACTGGATCCACCGATCGCGTGCAGGTTGGGATCGTCAGATATGTTGTAGTGCTTGCGAACCTCGGGAAGGATCTCTTCCGCCAGGAAGCGGGCATAACGATCTCCCAAGTTGTCGTATTCAAAGCCGCGATTTGAAAACTTGCCCTTCTTGACCGGTTTCGTTTTCTCCTGTCCTGGATTGAGGAAGACGGCGATCGTGGGAGGCATGTCGCCGCGAGCAATCAAATTGTCAAAAACCACCGGCACGCGCCAGCGACCGTTGACGTCGCGCATTTTCTCCCCATCCTGAAACACCATCAGCGCGGCAGGTTCATCGGCTTTGTATTGAGCCGGCACATAGATCGACCAGTCCCGAATCGTGCCGGGAAAAATAGTTGATTCCCACGGCTTCATTACCTTCACCGTCCCCTTGGGAACGTCATCGCGAGCAACCGCGTCGAGATGCGGTTCCCATTTCGGCTTGGTGTTGACGATGGGAATATTGGTCGATTCTGCGTTGTCATCCCAGAGCCACTTCAGCGCTTCGGGTAGGACTTCGCCGGCCCATTTTCCGCTATGTCCGCCGTCGGTCATGACCAATTTGTAGGGATACCCAGCAAATTGCAGCGCCGCCGCCATATCTTGATTTCCCAAGGGCCAACTGCCGTGAAGGTTGCTCAAGTCGTCGACGCCATCCTGCAAGTAAACCTTCAGCGCTTTCGGTTTGTTCTTCGTCTTGCGGATCAAGCCGGGATAGGCCCAGCCGCCGCGAATATTGGTGTAGCTGCCGATATTGCTCAACACTTTGCCAAACTGGTCTGGTCTTTCCCAAGCCGTCGTAAACGCACAGATGCCGCCGGATGAGCCTCCGGCAACGGCGCGATCGGCTGGGTCGGTTGAGACGTTCAGTCCCTTCAGCGCCACCGGCAAAAACTCGTCGACTAGGAAGTTCGCGTATCGGTCTCCCAGCGAGTCATACTCAAACGACCGATTGCTGCGGGCCTTGCCGCCGGGGATCGTTGCGGGAATCGTGCCTGGATTGACGAAGACGGCGATGGTGACCGGCATTTCTTTCTTATGAATCAGATTGTCGAAGACCACAGGAACGCGATAGGCGCCCTTCGGGTTGGCGAAACCGCCGCCATCCATGAAGACCATCAGCGCGGCCGGTTGATCTGCTTGGTACTGCGCCGGAACGTAGACGCTGTAGTCGCGCACGGCGCCGGGGAAAATCTGGCTCTCTTGGAACTTCCCCGCAGTGATCTTTCCTTGGGGAACGCCCTGGTGAACGACACGATCTGGATGATCTTCCGCGGCGGCAGTCGCGGCAATCAGAAGTAGAACGGAACTGAGCAAGATCAAACGGCGAAACGGGCGGTGCATGAAGGAACTCCAGACTACGAATCGGGGCACAGGGCAAGGGCGCTGGGGAAAGAACGCACTCGTGAGCGGGGATGCTCGAAAGGGATGCTGGTCGAGGAAAATCGGTCGCGTGATCTCCTAGTTTAGCTGAACCGATTCGTCCTGGCGACCATTTGTTCAAGAAGCCGCGACCATCGCCAAAACCTGCAAAATCGGCTCTGAACAGTTGGAACCCGTTCTTCGTGGAGCAAGCGATTTGCCGATCCAGGGAGCAAAAAACGTCGCTCGATGCGAAAGTGCATCAAGCGACGGAGTGATGACTGGTTCCGAAGCAAAGTCTCTCAAAGGAGCGTGGCGACCGTAGTGGTCGCCTTAGATGCCAAAGTTTTAAGGGTAGCGGGGGAGAGACCTTGGCGCCCGTGATCGTTGTAAAGACCGCAATTCGTCAAATTCGCGCTCACGCCGATCGAAATCCGCTCGCAAGCTTGGTGCTCGTGAACGTTAACAAACATCCGGCGGCGCCTTCACCTTTCCGGCGTTGACCCCCAAGCCAGTAGATGAATTCGAGTTTATCTTCACGTCCTGAACTTCTCGTTGGACGGTCGATGAATGAAGATAGTAGAGCGCGTTGCGATGTACCTGCCGATTCACCCACTGCTTGACCGCATGTCCCTAATCCTGATTGTCGAAGACGAACCGCGACTTCTGGGGAGTATTGTTCGTACTCTCGAAGAATCCGGCTATGCGACGCTCGCCGCCGAGACATTGGCGGCGGCCAGTCGGCAGTTCTCCGATCAAGTCGATTTAGTGCTGCTCGATATCATGCTCCCCGATGGAAGCGGCGTCGATTGGCTGGCTGCTGTTCGCGGCGACGGCAATAGCGTTGCGGTGCTGATGCTCACCGCTCGCGATGCGGTGGAAGATCGCGTTAGGGGGCTCGATACAGGCGCCGACGACTACTTAGTAAAACCGTTTTCCTGGGACGAATTGTTGGCTCGCATTCGTGCTCTCTTGCGACGTGGACCACAGTCGGAAACCACGCTGCTGAAATTTGGCCCCATTACCGTCGATTTGCTTCTCCGTCAGGCATACCGCGATGGCAACGAATTGGAACTTCAGAATCGACAGCTGGAAATATTGATCTACCTGATGCGGCACGGTAACGAAATTGTAACGCGCGAGATGGTCGCGCGGGATGTCTGGAAAGAGCCCACCGCAACTTGGACTAACGTCATTCAGGTGCATATCAACCATCTGCGAAAAGTACTCGAAGCGCCTGGGCTAACAACCATTCTGCACACGATTCGTGGCCAGGGTTATTTGCTGGGAGACCCTCCATGTTGAACATTTCCATCCGTTGGCGTTTGACGCTTTGGTATGCCGCTGCATTGGCCGCTATTTTGGCGGTTTTCTGTTCATTGCTGATCCCCCTGACCTATCAGCAATTGTTAGCGCGCATGGATGCGGAATTGCAAGAAGAGCTGCAGGAACTTTACCTAGAGGTCCAACTCGCTGAGGACCCAAGCGAACTTGACGTTAATCTAGCGGCGCGATTTCGTCAGCATGAGACGTTTGACTTCGTGATTTTCAATGAGAGTCAAGCGGTGTTGTTCGCCAGTTCCGGCGTAACGTCAGAAGTCGCCGCTCAATTGTCAGGCGCTGATTATGAATTTGAAACGCGACAAGCGATGAACGACGCATCCTATCGTATCGCCACGAGAACGGTCGAAGAGCAGAACGGAAAGCTGGTCATCAAAGTTCTCACGCCGCTTAAGCCTCTGATCACGGACATTGAAACCCTGTTCGCGTTAATCGCGGTTCTGCTTCCCATCGGAATTCTGTTCGCCCTTTTCGGAGGCTACTTCCTAGCGGCCAGAGCGTTGGCCCCCGTCGAGCAGATTGCCAGGGTGGCCGACTCGATCACGATCTCGCAACTCGATCGCCGGATCGCCGTCGCCAATCCGCATGATGAACTAGGGCATCTTGCCGGAACGCTGAATCGCCTAATCGCTCGCTTGGAACGGGCTGTGGAAGAAATTCGTCGATTCACCGCCGACGCTTCGCACGAACTACGAACGCCGCTGGCCGTCCTGCGCTCAGAGGCGGAGTCAATGCTGCGGAAAACGCGTACCGAAGAAGAATATAAGACGGCGCTTCGAGTAATCGTGGAAGAAGCGACGCGATTAGGAACGCTTGCGGATCAGTTATTGACGCTCAGCCGTCAGGACGCAGGTCTCGCCGCTTGTGAGAGGGAACCTGTGCAGATCGATGCGTTGTTGCAAGACGTGGTCGAACTACTGCGTCCGCTCTCCGAATCGCGAAGCGTTACGTTATCGACCAATCAGATCCTGGAATGTGAAGCGCTGGGAGACGATGTTCGCTTGAGCCAAGCTTTCTTCAACGTGCTGGAGAACGCGATCAAGTATTCTTCGCCGGATTCGACGATCGAAGTAGAGACAACTGACATCGGCCAGCAAGTTCAGGTCACGATTTGCGACCACGGCATCGGGATTCCAACGAACCAATTAGAACGTGTGTTTGATCGGTTCCATCGAGTGGATTCTTCTCGAAACCGTTCCATCGGCGGTACAGGTCTGGGGCTAGCGATCACGCAGGCCATCATCGTGGCGCATCAAGGAACTGTCGAGTTACACAGCGAACTCAACGCAGGTACGAAAGTCGTCATCTGCTTGCCCAAAGCTTCGTCAAGCAGCGAGAATTTGTCGCCCCCCGAGACGAACCTCCATGAATCGCCCATCCGCGGAAAGGTCAAAGTTGATGAGTCCAACGCTTAGTCAGAGCGCGCGCTGCCTGGTCCTATTGGTTCTCTGCGCCTGCGTATCGCTGACATGCGGTTGCCAACAGAAATCGACTAAGCCGAAGTCGTCCGCAGAGTCGCCTTCCAAAACGACGCGTCCAGTTTCCGAAAGTGATCTTAACGTTATCGAACTGACGGAAGATGCGATCAGGCGACTTGGATTAGAGACGGTGGCGGTCGAGAAGCGGAAGATGGTTCGCACGCGTCCCTATGGCGCCGATTTGGTTTTGCCCACGGATGCGTCGGTGATTGTCTCGGCGCCGCTGGCCGGCACGCTGCGTAGTCCGAGCGGTCAATCGAGGCTGGATGCCGGACGAAGTGTCAATAAAAGTCAGCCGATTTTGTCCATCTACCCGCTTTTGTCACCTGAGCGTGCGGTGCTGACTCCTTCGGAGAGGATTCGATTTGCAGAAGCCAAGAATACTTTGGCTCAGTCAAAGATCGATGCGGAAGGTGCTGTCCAGCAGGCGACGGTCCAGGTCGACGCCGCCCAGATCGCATTACAGCGGGCCGAGAGATTGCTAAACGATATGGTTGGCACCGTACGGAGCGTCGATGAAGCGAAAGCTCAATTGGAACTGGCCGAAAAAGGCTTGGCCGCGGCGAAGCAGCGACAAAGTCAAATTGATGGAGTCATCCTCGATGAGGATGCTGGCGCTCTCGCTACGATTCCAATTCCCACGCCGATCAGCGGCATCTTGCGAACCGTCCAGGTTCAACCTGGCGAAATGGTCGCCGCTGGAGCGCCCCTGTTTGAGGTGATGAATGACGAAGTTCTGTGGGTTCAAGCACCCGTCTACGTCGGTGATTTGCACGAAATTGACACGACGAAGGCCGCTCGCGTGACGATGCTGGACGGCCGCCCGTCGGATCAGGATGTACTCGTCCAACCGATTGCGTCTCCCCCAACCGCGACCCCCTTGGCCGCGGCCGTCGACTTGTACTTTCAATTGCCAAATCCCAATCACCGTTTCCAGGCAGGGCAAAAGATCGCGTTGCATTTGCCGCTGACAGGAGATGAGATGCAAACCGCAATCCCTTGGGCCGCCGTCATTCATGACATCTATGGAGGACAATGGGTTTACGAACAAACAGGCGAACGCAAGTTTGTCCGGCGACGTGTTCAAGTCGGTTGGGTCGACGAAGACTGGGCGGCGATTCGGCATGGCCCTGAGGTCGGAGCGAAGGTCGTCACTGCAGGTGCGGCCGAGTTGGCCGGAGCGGAGTTTGGATTCGCGAAATAGAGCGAGTTCGACGTAACGCTTCTCCCTTTCCGCTGCGACAACTTTCATTATCTACCGAGGAACCGCGATGAGCTGGCTTGTCGAATCTGCGTTAAAACTGCGAGTCGCCGTCCTGGCGCTGTCGATCATGCTGATCGTCGTGGGGGTTCGCTTGATTCCTCACCTGCCGCTCGACGTTTTTCCAGAGTTCTCCCCACCCTACATCGAGATTCAGACCGAGGCTCCAGGGCTTTCTGCGGAAGAGGTGGAAAATCTCGTCACATTTCCGCTTGAAAATGCGCTGGTAGGCGCCCCCGGCCTAGAGACGATTCGTTCAAAGTCGGTGCTGGGGCTGTCGTCGATTCGCTTGCTGCTGAATTACGGCGCCGATGTCTATCGAACTCGGCAACTTGTCCAAGAGCGGCTGGCCTCGGAGACTCCTCGACTACCGGTCGTGGCCAGGGCTCCGGTCATCTTGCAACCGCTCTCTTCGTTGAGCCGGATGATGAAGATCGGGATCTGGTCTGAGGAACTTGACCAACGTGAAATGACGGAACTTGCCGTCTGGACGATTCGGCCGCGCTTGATGGCGATTCCAGGCGTCGCCAACGTAGCGATCTGGGGGCAGCGGGACAAAGAATTTCAGGTTCTGGTCGATCCGCAAAGGTTGCGCGATCACCAATTGTCGCTTGATATGATCTTGAAGTCGGCCGGAGACGCCGTCGTCCTTGACGCAGGCGGTTTTGTCGATACGCCCAACCAACGTTTGGCCGTCCGGCAATTGTCGCCGGTCGAAACGCCAGAAGACTTGTCCCAAGCCGTCGTGACCAATCGTACCGGCTCCGTGTTGCGATTGGGAGATGTCGCGAAGGTCCAAATTGGATCGCCGCCCGCAATTGGTGACGCTATTATCAACGATGTGCCCGGTTTGTTACTGATCGTAGAAAAACAGCCTGCGGCGAACATTTTAGAAGTCACTCGCAAGATCGAAGAAGCGCTTGATTTGATGAAACCGGGGCTTCGCGGCGTAGAAATCGATTCCACCATTTTTCGTCCGGCGACTTTCATCGAACGTTCGATCGACAATCTAACGCAGGCGTTGCTAATTGGATGCGTGCTGGTTGTGATCATTCTGGTTCTGTTTCTCTACGATTGGCGAACCGCCGTGATCAGCTTGACGGCGATTCCTCTTTCGCTGATGGCGACGATCGTTGTCCTTTATTGGTGGGGGCTGACGATCAACACCATGATCATCGCCGGCTTGGTGATCGCACTGGGCGAAGTGGTCGACGATGCGATCATCGACGTCGAAAACATCGTGCGTCGTCTCCGATTGAACCGCGCAGCAGCTCAACCGCGTTCGTCTTTTCGGGTAGTGCTCGCCGCGTCGTTAGAGGTCCGCAGCGCCGTCGTCTATGCGACGGCGATTATTATCTTGGTATTTTTGCCGATCTTCTTTTTGGAAGGCCTGCCCGGCGCCTTTTTTCGCCCGTTAGCGTTGGGCTATGTCCTGGCGATTTCGGCTTCACTATTGGTGGCGCTGTTGGTGACTCCGGCGCTCTCGTTAATGATTTTGCCCTATGGAAAGAAGGAGGCTCACGAACCTCCTTTGAGTCGTTGGCTGCGTCGGCCTTATCACTTGATCTTGCCATGGTTTATCCGACGTCCGATCGGAGCGATCGCGCTGCTGATCGTTTCGTTCTTGGGAACCGCTTGGCTCACGAGTCAGCTGGGGCAAGAGTTTCTTCCGAACTTCCAAGAGACCGACTTTTTGATGCACTTTGTCGAGCGCCCCGGGACTTCGATTGAAGCAATGGACCGAGTCACGATTCAAGCTAGTAAAGAACTAAGAGCAATACCCGGCGTACGCAACTTCGGCAGCCACATCGGCCGTGCGGAAGCGGCGGATGAAGTCGTTGGGCCCAACTTCACCGAACTCTGGATCAGCATCGACGAGCAAGCAGACTATGAAATGACGCACGAGCAGATTTTAGAAACGGTGGAAGGGTATCCGGGGTTGTACCGCGACGTGCTCACCTACCTGCGTGAACGGGTCAAAGAAGTGCTGACGGGTTCAAGCTCGAGCATTGTGGTGCGAGTTTATGGTCCCGATCTTGATGTTTTGCGCGAGAAGGCCAAAGAAGTCGCGGCGGCGATCGAAAACGTGGAAGGAGCTGCCCACCTGAAGGTCGAGCCGCAGGTTTTGGTGCCGCAGGTCGAAGTTCGACTGCGTCCCAATGCCGCCGAACGGTTTGGTCTGACCCCCGGACAAGTTCGCCGTGCCGTGACGACCATGTTGCGCGGCACCAAGGTGGGAGAGGTCTACGAGAATCAAAAGAAATACAACGTCGTCGTCTGGGGCAACGAAGAGGCGCGAAGCGACCTGACCGCGCTGCATGACTTACGGATCGATACGCCCACCGGCGGTCAGGTTCCCTTGAAAGACTTGGCCGATGTCAGCATTGTGCCGGCGCCCAACGAAGTCAAACGCGAAGGGGGCTCACGGCGAATTGACGTCAGCTGCGATGCGGAAGGACGTGATTTGGGCTCGGTCGCTCGGGATGTCGAAGCGGCGGTCTTTACGGTGCCATTCGATCGCGGCTACCATCCCGAGTTTTTGGGGGAATACACGGCGCGTCAGCAGTCGCAAAATCAGCTGCTGGCCCTTTCGGCGGTCTCGTTGATCGGCATGATTCTCATCTTGTATATCGACTTCCAATCGTTGCGTCTGACGCTGATTGTCGCGCTGACAATACCTTTCGCCTTGATTGGCGGTGTGGTTGCGGCATGGATCGCCGGAGGCGTGCTGTCATTGGGATCACTAATCGGCTTTGTCACCGTATTGGGAATCGCGGCTCGGAACGGGATTATGTTGGTCAGCCACTACCGGCATCTGCAGTTGGAAGAAGGAGAGCCATTCGGACTTAACCTGGTCGTCCGCGGTGCGGAGGAACGATTACTGCCGATCTTAATGACGGTGCTGACAACCTCGCTAGCTCTGCTGCCGTTGGCGATCTCCGGCAATAAGCCAGGGCATGAGATTGAATATCCGCTTGCCGTCGTCATCGTGGGGGGGCTCGTCACTTCGACGATTCTCAATCTGTTCATTCTGCCCCCCCTTTATCTCCTGTGGGGCAAACCTCAGCCAGCTGTGGTCGATGAATAGACGCGGATTGCGATCATTTTCCACGTAATCGCCAAAGCTTTCCAACAAGAAGATTAACTCCGCTTTACTGCTACATTCGCTACTGCTGTTGCGACCGCCTACTCGTCGAATTTAGCCCATAGCTGGCCACGGAATCGAAGCGAACGACGTTTCGATTCCCAGTCGCTAGCATCGAAAATTGCTATCAGGCGGAAAATGAAGATGCGCAGGTCCGGCACTATTCTTGGCATGGTCTTTTTGGCGGGCATCGGATGCCGCATGGATCCTGCTTCGAAACCGCATGTATTAATACCGCCGCCGGTCACCGATCCAGTCGACGCGAATCCATCCCCAACCATCACTTCCTCCCCAGCCGAAGCTCGGCCGGCGAGCGCGATCGAGTTGGAATCGGATCTGGTGACGCTGGCGTCCGCTCATTTCGAGCCGACGGACCAGCCGACCCCACATGAGCCCGTCTTCTCGAAGCTTCCGCAACCTGCTTTTAACTTGATGGAAACGATCTCACTGGGACTTGCTCAGAATCCCGACCTGGTCGCACTTCGTCAAAATGAAAACGTCGGCTCCGCTGTGTTGGGAGTTGCCGAAACCTACCCTTACAATCCCTTCGCGCAAGTTCGGGTCACTCCCTATCAAGATGCGCCAGCCGCCGGTGTCGGCACGACCTATCACTATGTACTCTTGATGCAGCGCATCGAACTCGCGCATCAACAACGATTTCGCGAGAACAGCGCCGCTTCCGCACTCAATCAAATTCGCTGGTCGATTCATCTGGCGGAGCTGCAAAACGTTGGACTCTCTACTCGACTTTACTTGACCGCGCTCTATCAACAGGAATTGCTCTACCTGGCCGAAGAAAGTCACCAGAACAACTTGGTGTTGAAAAATACCTTGGAGAAACAGCTGGATGCGGGACAGGCTTCAGGGGCCGACGTAGCGATCGCCAGAATCGACGCCCAGTCCACCGCCCAGCAGTTGCGACTTGCCCAGGCCAACTATCAGCTCGCGCTGCGAGATTTGAAACGTCAAGTCGGGCTATCGCCCGAAACCGAGCTGCGACTTGCGGATCGGCTGACGCAGCATGATTGGCTCCTCCCCACTTTGATTGCGGATGGAAACGAAGATCCGTGCCAGCGGACATCCCCCGAATCGATCTCCGGTTGGGCGGCGTCACGACCGGATGTGCTGGCGGCACTGGCCGATGTCGATGCGGCCCGTGCAAACCTGAGTTTGGCCAGCGCCGCCAAGACGCCTGACGTTCAGGTGGGGCCTTACTATCAGCGTGGCCGTGACGAAGTCACCTATCTTGGGTTACAAGCCCAGATGGACCTGCCGGTATTCAACAATGGTCGTCCGTTGGAACGGCAGCGGATCGCAGAATTAAATCAGCGTTCGACCGTATGGAGGCAATTGTTCCGCAGGGCGAATCTCGAAGGCGAAGCGGCTTGGCAAAGGTACCAACTGGCCTACAAAGGTTTGCACGCCTCTGGTCTCGAAGAGCCGATCGAAGTTCCCAACGCACTCGCCGGGCTCGAACGCCAGTTTCAGGCCGGCGAAGTCGACATCACGCGCGTCGTCCAGGCCCGTAACAGCATCTTGCAAAACCAGCGAGTCCGTCTCGATCTCTACAACGAACTCGCTCAAGCGTCGGCAGATGTGATCATCGCAATTGGACTGCCGGTTGAGGATATCGTTCGCTGAGCGAATTTGTCTTTCCGGAAGTAAGGTCGAAGAAGCAAACGCTACTAGCGACTTACATGGGGATGACGACACGGCCGTACGGATGATCTCCGAAGGGACGGCCGACCTTGCGCTGACTCTAGAAAGAGGTGTAGAGCAGCGTGATACGCCTGTTTCCTGCGAGCAGGCCTATGCGAACGGTTACCTCGCGATCTTCCCGACCGGCCATCCGCTGAAGAAAAGAAAGTTGTTAGAGTTAAATGAGTTGATCAAGTTTTCAATCGTCGTCGGTCATCGCGGAACGTCAGGAAGGGGCCTTTTCGAGCAGGCGCTGCATCGTTTGGATTTATTGGGAAATCTGCAATTCGCCGCCGAAACCGATAATAGCACCTTCACGATCTCTTGCGTCCATGCTGGACTCGGTGTCGGAATCGTGGCCAGACAAGCGATCGAAGGCCCGTTTACGTATCAGTTAGAAAAACGCTCCCTCTCGCACTCGTTGGGGCAGGCCTACGTGGTCTTTCGGAGAAAAAAAGGGCGACAAGCCACGAAAGTCATTCGCGTATTGATGGATCTGATCCGAGAAAGCAGCGGATAGCGACCAAGGACGCTCGCTGGCCGCCGTCGTTTTCACCGTGTCGGCGTTCGATGAGGGGGCAAGTTATTGCTGATACGACTCGCGTAGTCTTGTATAGGCATGACTGACTTTCCCTGCTAAATCTTTCGCCTTGTCCGTCTCTTGATCCTCGACGGCGTGTTCGAGACGCTCAAGATATTCGCGAAAGACGAGTCCTTTGTATTGATGGTAAGGCGCGACTTCGCCGCTGCGCAGGAACTGGCTCACTTCTAGCTTGCGACTCCAGTCGTCAAAGATTGGTATCCAATGCTGCGCCACTTCCCAGCGGCCCGTCCGCGATCCATAGATGACCTCGGCGTTGATTGCGCGCATTTCTTCAAAGATCTCGTGGGGAGGGGGATAGTAGAGATAGCAACCAGAGACACTGACGGCCACCAAGCCGACCAAAGAAATCACGCCGAGCACGGGACCGGGGATCGTACGATCCAACGATTTGGCTGCAGGCGGTGTGGTCTGTAGCCAGGCTTCGCATTGTCGCTGGGGATCTGCGAGACGAAGGCCAATGGCGCAGATCATTGCGAACGCGAACATGGCTACGCCAACCTGCTCGTGCGGAGCGACCTTTTTTGATAATTCGATCCAGGCCGATTGCATCGGGTTGGGCGTATTTGCGTTAAATGGAGAGCAGTAGCCGTCAAACGCATGCGTATGGCCAGCCGGTTCGACTCCTTGCGGATAAAGGGGACCATCTACCGCATACGAAAGCCCGACGACGACGCCGATCAATATTCCGAACCAAGCGACAGTTCTGCCGAGCCCATAGGAACGCATCATCCAGCCGATGAGTCCCATGTTGGCGCCGGCGCCCAGTGCAAGGAGCACGAAAGCGGCGCCTGCCGAATTTCCATGGGCGAACATCGAAGCCAATTGCACCATCGCGACCATCGGCGTCGCATAGGCGGGAATCGCGATCGCCGTCATAAACAAGATCGCCGTGGGGTCATCGTGCTCGGCCGATTGCTGAAGGCTGGCGTAGGGAAGCGCAATGCTGAGCGCAGCGACTCCCAAAAGACCGAGGAGAATGTAGCCCATCGACGGTCCGGTCATCTCGCGGAGCCCGAATAGTGCGGTGGCCAACAACCGGCGCCATCCTTCCGGCACGATTGGCGGATCAGAGGTGAAGGTTTGAGGAGCGACGCGAAAGCACCAATCCCACAGGAGTCCACAACCAGTAACGATGATCAATGAGCAAAACGAAAAGGTAATGATGACCACAGGATCCGATAACGTCAGTCCGTAAAGGACGGAAATCGGATTGAACAACGGCGCCGTTAGCGCGAACGCTAGAATCGTACCGCCAGAAAGTTTGGCGCGACGCAATTCCATAGCGATCGGAATCACGCCGAGAGAACAAACCGGTAACAGCATGCCAATGAGCCAGGCGTAAAACAAAGACTTGATCCCCGAATCGCCGAACAGCTTGCGCGTGCCGGTTGCGCCCAACCAGACGCGAAAAATCGCCGCGACTAGGATGCCGATCATAATCGTGGGAATCGCAGCGACCGCCGCCTGGCTAAAACGTAAGAGAGCGCCCCAAAATAGCGTTTCGATCATGACTGGTTATCCTCTTCTAGTAAGTTCGACTCAGAAGCGTCTAACGGTTGCAGCGCCAGACGCTGGCTGCGGATCGAATTTGCGCAACGGTCCAGCTCTGGCAAAACGCTTGCTAATGCTTGCGAAAGTTCGGTCAACGAAACCTGAGCGGCTTGCCGCCGGATCATTGCGGTCGACTGGTACATTTGATTCCAGTCTTCGCGTGAAAGGTCGGACTCGGCCGCAAGCTCAGGCAACCAGCGGAGCAGATCGGCTGCTTCCAGTTGCAGATCGCCGTCTGGATGCGGGGATGGAATCTCCTCGCTGGTGGAACTTGCGGTTTGAATGACTTGCAGTCGCTCGACCGCCGCAACAAAATCAGCCGGACGATGAGGCGGATCGTGATGTTCAGCATGTTCGTCCGATGCGGATAAGCAGCCTAACAGGGTGACCAATCCAATGGCGGCAAGCAGTCGTCGTAAAGTCATCGATGAGTCACTCATTGCATTCATTCCTTTTTTTTAGCTGCAGACCGGAACTTCGACATCGTTTAATACCGTCTCGATGATCGTCTGCGGACTTTCAAAGTCGCCTGAGAGGCGGACTTGCAGCACCGGAGCGGCGACATCTTGGATATCGTCCGGCGTCACAAAGTCGCGTCCGCGAAGATGCGCTCGAGCTTGGGCGACGCGTTGCCAGGTCAGCAGACCGCGTGGACTAAGTCCTAAGGTGACATCGCGATGATGTCGCGTTGCGGTCCCCAAGTCGACGAGATAACGAAGCACGCTCTCTTGGATATGAACGCCTGCGACATGATCCTGGAGGTGCTGCAGAGAATTCGGCGTCAAGATCGCCGGCAACGGAGATCGATCGCGATCCGCCGCGCCGATATTTTCGGCGAGCATCTCTAGTTCGCTCGCACGGTCGGGATAGCCGAAGGTGAGTTTCATCGCAAATCGATCGAGCTGCGCCTCAGGCAGCGGATAAGCTCCATGACTATCGACAGGATTTTGCGTCGCGATCACAAAGAACGAAGGGGTCAGTCGATGCGTCATTTTGTCGATCGTGACCTGACGCTCGGCCATCGCTTCGAACAATGAGCTTTGTGTTCGCGGAGTCGCGCGATTGATCTCGTCGGCGAGGAGGACCTCGGAGAATACAGGACCTTCAATAAACTCAAATTCCCGCGTCTTCTGGTTGAAAATACTGAATCCAGTTACGTCGGTCGGCAGCAAGTCAGGCGTACATTGAACCCGTGCGAAACGACCGCCGACCGACATCGCCAACGCTTTGGCGAGCGTCGTTTTACCCAGCCCCGGCAAGTCCTCGAGTAAGAGATGCCCTCTGGCTAGGAGGCAAGCGATGACTAGTTCGACCGCTTCACTTTTGCCTTTGAGCGTTGAATTTAGCGCGCGACGTAGTTCGTCAATGACCGGTTGAAATTCGCAGATCGAACCGGTCGAGTGAGCTGTTTGTGCTGGCGATGCAACAGGGCTATTCGTCATGTTGATAGTTTCCGCTTGTTAGCGTCGTGTAAGTGGACGGCGACTTAGTTCGAGTGTGAAGTAGCGAAGCGTTTCAATTTCGGCCGCCGGCACCGGGCACTTGGCGGTTCCCCCATACAAGGCCCAACCACAAAGGGAGATCGATTGAATCTGCTGCGTCTCCTCTTCTGCGGCGACGACTTTGCGAGAAAGCCAAGCTTGGATGGTCACCCCTTTCGGTCGTCGAACCTGAGAGAATCGCTCGCGTAGCTGAATGATCTGCAGCGTACGCAACACGCGTCGACGATGATCGATGGGGACAGCCCAGCAATTTGCCAACCGCGCCGCCGTATCCAAAATCACGATGCGCAATAGCCAGATCGTGATTGCCAGGGTGAAGAGCAATAGGAAGAACCACTTGCGACCCCAACTCCATTGAAGGATCGTCCAGACAAATTCGGCCAAGCGGGTCTTTAGGTCTTTCGGCGGCCCGAGACGTTCGTATCCCGGCGTCGGCTCCACCGCGTGCCAATTCACGCCGTCCGAGACCTCCAGCCAAAAATGGGCGTCGTCAGGATAGATCGGCGTCTGTTCACTGTGAGAATCAAATCGATCGGGCGACGCATAGAATCCGCGAACAATTCGTGTCTGATATCCCAGCTCCCGAAGCAATAATGCGGCGGATGTCGCGAACAAATAGTCAGGACCCTGCTTCGCGTTGAAAAGAAACTCTTCGATCGGCCCAATCGTTGTTGGAGAAATCGGCGCGTTTCGATCCAGTCGATAGTCGTGGCGCAGATGGTCGGATATCGCCGTAATCGTGTCCCAGCCGGGCTGTGCTTCAATCGTCCATGCCTGGGCGAGCTCGCGCAAATCAGGCGACGAATCTGCAGCGGCGATTGGCGTGTTGGCGCCCACGAACTTATTGCGATATCGCTCACTTTGAAGACGCTCGTCGCCGATCAAAAAGAATCGTTGACGCATCACGGTGGTCGGTGGAATGCGGTCGGCGTCCAATCGTAGCACGCCGTCCTTTGTCCAACGAAAAAGATCAGCGCGATCCACGTCTGGGATATGCAGCTGCGACAAATGGCCAGGAGTCGGGACACGCGAAGACTTGAGATTGATGAACTTCAGCAGGTGTTCCTCGACGTAGTCGATATCGGAGTCATTCACCAGACAGGGGATCTCAAGCCAAGGTTTTCCATTCTCATGCGAGATGACGAAGCTTGCGGGGGGAGACGCCTCGGCTTCGATCAGCTCGTTTTGTTCCAGCCGATCGTAGACATTGGTGCGCAGATGTAGCGGAGTTCGGCCTTTGACATACAGCAGTGCGTGAGACGTACGATCCTGCAGGCTTTTCTTCTTCGTCGTCGACTGCTTACGCAGGAGGCTAAACTGGCGACCTGACTGCTCACTATGGGCCACTTTTTGATGCCGATGTTGCAGTTTGTCAGGCGCCAGCGCTATTGATCGTTGACGCTCGCTTGTCTGCTTGCGTTTGACGGGAGCGTCGTAGGTGTCGTTGAAAACGTCATACAGACTGGGCATCTGCGATTCAAGGAAGACCTCGCTTTCCGTTGGCCCAAAGCTCATCGCATCTTCGGTCCCATCGACCAGATCGTCACCATCACCAATGCCGGAGTTCGCCGCTGCGCTATCGAACTGGTTGCCGCCTGAGCTCGGCATAAAGCCGGATAACGCGGTAGTCGCATGTTCGCCGCCGATCAACAACAACATTCCGGTTCCCAGCAGCAGCGCCGCGCCGGTTGCGATAACGCCTGCATTTTTGGGGACGCTGCTCTCGGTTCCTTCGGGAAACCTGCCTTGAATGCGATCCCAATAATTGCCAATCAACCACCAGAGTCCGATCATCGCGTAAATTGCGACAACCGCGGTGATCGACGCATGGATCTCTAAGATGAATGCGAAGCAGGTAAGCGTAAGACTGAGACCGGAGGACAGCCGGAGTAGTGAAGGGAATCGAGAACACGCCGCAGCGGCGATCATCAGGTTTCGCAGCGCCAAAGCGGTCTGCAGTTCGAAGGTCTGGCCAAGTTGGGGCGCAACGTAGCTGAAGATAACTTCCACGACGACATGCGCCATGGCCATCGTCAGCAACAGGATGATGACGCTCCCCGGCGGATTTCCCTTCGTCACAACTTCCGCTTGTCGCCAAGGGCGAACCGCGAGGAGAGAAGTAGCGAAGACCGCCAGGATCTCCCCCCAACTCCACCACGCGCCAACGCCGCCGCGATTTAAAGACAATTGCAGCGCTAAAACGGCGAGCGCAACGAGAATCCAATTGAGTCGTTCCAAAAATCGTTCAGACATGGCGCCAAGCCTCCTTGCGCTGTTTTCTCCAGCCGTTTTGCAATTCTGCAGCGGCTGCCGGCAGCGAATCAATCGCTATCCATGGCGAACCCGCACGTCGAGACGCGGCCAACTTCTTGGAGTCATCAGTTGCGACGTTTAACACGATGGCTCGTGATTCGCCGACCAGCGGCTCGGCGAGATTGGTCCGTACGGCGATCACCACGCCATCTCTCCGGCGAGTTGGGGCGCGTGTGGAATTTGAAAGAGCGAACCTGGCCATCGCGTCATACATTTTTCGCCAGCTGGCCAGATTGGCGTCGAGCGCGAAGATTTGGTTTTCCAGTTCCAGTGAGACGCGCACATTTTGCTGGAACAGCGCGACGGCGACGCTACCGCCGATGCGCAGCGCCCACTCGATCGTCGCATCCGTTCCCTGACCGCGATGAGTTGCGGCTCGGCAATCGATAACAATGCGAACGTCCGTCTGCGCGGCGCCTTGTCGTTCGCACACGATCATCCGGTCGCAACGAGCCGTCTGCGCCCAATGGACGTTGCGAAGAGAATCTCCTTGGCGATAGGGACGAGCGCCGATTCGTTCGCCCTCATCCCCGGTGCGTTGATCGCTGGGGCAAAAGAGAGACCTAGCGGTACCCGCAGGGAGCGGCAAAGACGCAAGAGGAAAGATCCGCGGCCAAACGATCAACGTCTGACGGACGTTGCAGGACCGAAGAGCCTTCCACAAGCCAAAGGGAAACTCGGTCGTGATCTGCGGCGAGATCTCGGGATAAGCCCCTCGTCGTTCTGGTTGAAAGGGAAACGTAAATCGACATGTCGACCAGCCGGGAATCCGCGCCAGGGAAACGACGGCCGGATTTCCCGCCGCATCGTTCACAAAAAAGCCGCGTTCAACCGCCAGTCCCCAGACCGGAAATGGCCAGTGATTGACGATTTCCACTTCGACGGTGACGTTGGCTCCCTCTTCGCATCGCGGCTTTGAAAACCGGAGCTGACAAGCAACGCCGCGCAGGCCGATCCAGGGCCAAGCGATCCCAATCGCGAGTACCGCAGCGATCGCGACGACGATCGCATAACCTTGCGGTGAAACAAACCAGCCGATCAACAGCGCGCAAACCGCTGCTGCGACCAGGGCGCCAAACGGGGTCTTGAGCCAATAGACGTAGCGATTGGCCCACGGCGTGTAGTCCCGCGTGAGAACGTTACGCGACAACCAGATGGATTTAATGCTCATCTTTTTCAATCGGCGCAGCATCACCGCATCCGCCGCTGCGATTCACATCGACGGAAATACGTGGAGCCGCACACCGGTTAGGTAAGGGACGTAGTATCTGATATGGCAGGGGCAGAATTCCACTGCGAAACGACGCAGAATCGTCTAGAGCAACGCTGGCGGACCGCGAGATTTTGCGCAATGGGTAGAGACGCAATGCAGTTGCTGTAACTCACATGGGATGCATGCCGCCGACTCCGGGGATGCGTCAACTTTAAGCGGCGCCGTCAGGTCGACCCGTCGCCAAGATGCGAGCAGCTTGCAAATCGCGCATTCATGCAAGGCGACAAGTTCGGACTTCGCTCCATGCTCTTCTGAAGCGATCGCATGCGACAGGTCCTTATGGTCATGGTGGTCACAGCGATGTTGCGCCTCATGGTGATCGCAACAACCATGCCCGCCGTGGCCCAGTCCCGGCAATACGTGCAGTCCTTCCGCGAATCCCCCTGCTAACAGCAGAGCGATGACCTGGAACATAGCTGCAATTTGGCGAATCCGCTGCGGCATGGTCAATTTCGGTCGAGAAAGGAGTCAGCCCTTTCATTTTGACCAAGGCTTCCCGCACGTCAATTGACTTCATGCGTTATTTGCAAAAGATTTGCGTAATGCATCGCAATTGTGAATGGGGCGGACTAGCGCAGCGAGCACCGACTCCGACGAACTATTGAGCACTTTCGTCCACATTAGGACGATCAGAAAAAAATGGTCGGAAGTACCATTGCTTGATCGCCGATAGCGCTTTACCGGCGTCGTTCGCGGCGAGCAGAGCGCACGGAATTAGGAAGAGCGTCACTAATGTCGCAAACATTACTCCAAATGCGAGCGACGCCGCCATCGGGATCAAGAATTGGGCTTGCAGCGACTTATCCATCAGCAGCGGAACCAAGCCCACAAACGTCGTGACCGAAGTCAGCATGATCGGGCGAAATCGCCTGGCGCCTGCTTGGAGCGCCGCCTCGTGGAGCGTGGCTCCCGCAGCGAGCCGATGGTTCACATAGTCGACCATCACCAGCGTGTCGTTGACGGCGACCCCTGCGAGGGCCAGCATTCCGAAGATCGAAAGGTACGACGGCGTGATGTCCATCGCAATGTGCCCTAGCAGCGCCCCTATGATCGCGAAAGGAATGGCCATTAAGACAAAGAACGGCTGTCCTAGCGATTTGAGTGCGACCGCTAGCAATCCATACAAGACGAAGGCCAAAATACAGGAACCAAGAATTGTCTTTCGTTGGGCGTCTTCCGCCTCCGCGACATAGCCCACATACTCGAAACTAAGGTTGTGTGGTTGGCACAGTTCCTCGATTTTCGGTGATAGCTCCTGGGAAATTCCCAGGATGTCGACCGTGTCGTCCACCGGTTGAGCGCCGCAGCGAAGTATCTCAGCGCCATTCTTCCGGGTGACCGAGGATGGGGCCTGAGTAAAGACGATTTCGGCCACCGTCGCCAGAGGCACGCTCGCGCCGCGAGGAGTGCGAATCTGCATGCGATCGAGCGTGTGCAGCGCTTCCCGCTGCGCGCGTGGCAAGCGGACCATGACTCGGATGTCGTCTGTCCCGCGTTGCACGCGTTGAGCCTCTTCGCCAAAAAAGGATTGGCGAATCTGCTGGGCGAGCAGCTGCTGCGTCACGTCGAGTTCGGCGGCGTGCGGTTTCAATCGCAACTCGAGTTCGTCCTGACCGTAGTTGATGTTCGCCCAGGCCGAGCTGAACGCTTTGTATTCTTCCAACAGGCTTTTGATCTGACGCGCCACGAGGGCCTTCTCGGGCGACATCGGGCCACGCAGTTCGATATTCAGATTCTCATTGTCGACATTGCGGTCGCGGTTAATGCTGGAGTCAGAGCGGATACGGAATTCCGTCGCCTCGGGGATGGGGCCAATGAGCTCGCTCCAACGGGCGGCGAGATCGCTATTCTTCGGCCCGGTAGCGCTGCGCAGCGACGGGGCCAATACTTCAAATGAGATCGCGCCCCGTGATTTCTCAAAGTCGCGATGGATCCGGGCGGCGCCCACGATCTTGGAGATGTTCAGGACTAGCGACTCGCCGCTTTCGGGATCGATATATTCCTTTTGAACTTGGAGCAATGCGGTTTCGATTCGCTGCATGTATCGAGCGGTCGTCTCCAGCGAGGTATCGTCCGGCATATCGAGTTCGGCGGAGATGCGTTGTTTTTCGACCGTCGGGTAGGCGACGAACTCCATTCGACCGCTCAAGCAATATCCGGCCATCAACAATATCGCCGACACAAATGCAGCCAAGACCGAACCGCGATGGCGCACCGAAAACTCAAGAGATGGCTGATAAACCCGCTCGATAAAGGATTCAAGACTGTTGGCGATCGACGTTTGAAGCCGCGTAATCGGGTTGTTGCGAGGAACCGGCCGTAAATGCTTCAAGTGAGCCGGCAGGATTAACTTGGATTCGATGAGAGAAAAGAGGAGCACGGGCGCGACGACCGGCGGCACCTGGGACGCAAAATCACCCCAACTCCCTTCAAAGAACATGAGCGGAACGAACGCGACCATGGTTGTCAGCGCGCCGAACGTGACCGGAGTCGCGACCTCTTGGGTTCCTTCGACGGCTGCTTCCAGCGGAGATAACCCTTCTTGCATTTTCAAATAGACGTTCTCGCCGGTCACGATCGCATCATCAACAACGATACCGACGACGATGATGAAACCGA
The DNA here is from genome assembly GCF_000153105.1 of Blastopirellula marina DSM 3645. Classification (GTDB taxonomy): domain Bacteria; phylum Planctomycetota; class Planctomycetia; order Pirellulales; family Pirellulaceae; genus Blastopirellula; species Blastopirellula marina. The sequence continues at coordinate 3,702,911 of NZ_CH672376.1, read as the reverse complement.
ACAAGCTCATCACATTCGCCGTGACCCCAAACCAAGGCATCAAAATGACTCCGCCGGCAAAACCGACGGGGATGCCAGCCACGATCCAGAACGCGAGACCGGGACGAAGGAACAGGCCCAAAAGCAACATAACCAGCAGGCTGCCTTGCGCCATCGATGTGACGAGCGTTGACAGACGCCCCCGAATCTCGACCGACTCGTCGTCCCAGATAAATAGCTCGATCCCTTCGGGAAACCGGCTGCGCGCATTGCTGACGTATTGGTGCACCTTGTCCGAGATATCGATCGCGTTCTCTTTGCCGGTGCGCATTACCTCGACAAACAGGGCGGGGCGCCCGTTGAACTCAACGATCTTTTCCCCTTCTTCAAAGCCGTCGTTGATCGTCGCAACTTCTCCCAAGAGGACGTCGGCGCCGTTGCCGGCGAGGATCGGGGTATTGCCGAACTCTTGCTCAGAGTAGGCCTGGCCACGGGTGCGAATGATGAAGGTGCCGCTAGGGCTCTCGATTGATCCCGCCGGCAGGTCGACTGAAAACTGTTGGATGGCTTCGGAGAGATCCTGCAAACTCAGCCCGTACGCCAAGAGCTTTTCCGTATCCACTTCCACGCTGATCTCGTAGTCTCGGTCCCCTTGCACTTGCGCGCGACTGATCCCCGGCAGTGCGATAACGTCTTCTTCGACTTTGCGAGCGACTTCACGCAACTCGTGCGGACTCAAATGACCTGTGACGGCGATGCTCAGTACTTCCCACCAATTGGAAGAATCGGGGATCGAAATCTCGGGCCGCTCCGTCTCATCCGGAAAGCTGGTGATCGTGTTGATTCGGGACGAGATATCGTCCATCAGCGCCCGCAGGTCGGTCCCCGGCTCGGCGTCGATCATGATCCTTCCCTGACCCTGGCGACCTTCCGAGATGATGTCGCGAATCCCTTCGACGCCTTCCAGCGATTCCTCGATCGGTATGAGGATCGCGCGCTCGACATCTTTCGCGGTTCCTCCGCGGTAAGTCATATTGACGAACACGGACTCAAAGCTGCGTTCTGGGGAGACCTCAAGCGGGATTTTGTAGAGGGCCGTATAGACGCCCCCGATGAGGATGGCGAACATCAGAAAGTTCGCGGCGATCCCGTTTGTCGTAAACCAACGAATCATCGGTAATTATCAGTTCGTAGAGTTCTTGTCGGGATCGGTTGAAGTAGAATCCGCGATGGAGATGCCGGTGTCTGCTGCGGGAATGATTTCGATCTTGGCGCCCTTGGGCGTAAACGGCATTGGAGTGGTCGCTAGCCACATCCCCTTCGGAATCGCGGACGAGGAAACGATCACCTTGTCAGCATCGGACCAGAGCGACTTGATCGAGATCGGCAGCAGCGTCTGATCCGCGCGGTTCACCAAGACGATCTTATCCAGTTGGCGGACAGAACCCCTGGGCAAAGCGATGACGTCTTCCAGGACTTTGCCTTCAATGAAAGCGATGACCGGCTGACCGATTCGAAGCGGCGCAGTCCGCGTCTCACCGCCGAAAGGACGATCAATGCGCGCGATCGCGAACAGATCGCGTGAGTCCTCGTCCAGCATTCCCTCGGTGCGAACGATTTTCCCATGCCAGACCGTTTCGTTCGACTTTTGGATGCCATCGCGAAACTCGACCGGGAGCGGAGGATCATTCGCATACTCGGGCAACTCCAAAAATTCTCTCAGCTCACCCGAGATGGGAAGACGGACCTCGACATAGTCGATAGCGAACACTTCACCCAAGGGAGAATTTGATCCTGCTAATTGTCCGACGCCGATGAGCTTCGACATGACGCGACCAGCGAATGGCGCCATGATCTTGGTTCGCTGCAGATTCAGCTTCGCTTGCGCGACCCCCGTTTCGGCCAGCGCGACGTTGGCTTCGGACTGCTCTCGGCTCGCGGAAGCCGCGTCCACTTCTCCCTGAGAAACGGCGTTCGATTCGACGAGTCTTAACTTGCGTTCCTCCACGAGTCTCGCAAGTTTGAGTTCCGACTTGGCCGCCGCCAATTCGGACTCGGCGAAGTCGAGCGCCGTTTGGTAGTCGCTCGGATCGATCTCAACGAGCATTTCCCCCTGCTTGAAGTAGGCGCCGACTTCAAAGGCAGAGCTGATTTTCAGGACCACCCCAGAGACCTGGGCCGTCAACGTCACTTGGTTATGTGCCTGCACGACGGCGTGCGTCTTGACGACCACCGGATAGTCAACCACTTCCAGTTCCTCGACCCGGGAACGTAGCAAGACCTTCTTGGGTTCTGGCCGAGGGGGCCGTTCGACTTGAACGGCCAGTTGGGAAAAGCCGAACCAGCCTGCGGCAAGGATTGCGCAGGGGATAGCAAGTCTCAGCAAGCGCCCAGCGAAAATCGAAGGTTTAGTTGAAGACTTTGCCATAGGTTAGAACCACGTCTATTAACAATAGTTGGAAGATCGAGCGAGGGAAGGAAGGGGCTGATTGTCGACGCGGATCCGTTGCGAAGAAAACAGATCGGCGATGGTCGATGGGACCTGTTGGGCTAATCACTGCGCCCAAGAGCCACGGCAGCCAGCGGTGGGGAAGCGGCTTTGTCCAGTTTGAATGCAACGGTGCAGACATTGAAAATGACGGTTGTAACGATGATAGAGACTTTAACCCCGGAAGTTGAGGACTGGGGTCAACCTTTTCGAGCATCGCGGAAAAGATTGTACCGATCCCGCCAGATCCACCGATTGTAGGGCAAGCGACGTATTTTCCCGTCTTGCTGATTTCTCGAGATAATTGATGCGATGCGTCCCTCACTCGCCTGCAAACAGTGCAATTTACCAATTCCGGCTCGGTCTGACAGTTTCGTTCGCCTGGATTGCGTTTGTTGGCATCGGCTGTACAAGCCCCCGCGACTGGATCGCCAACGGCTTTAAGGTAGGCCCCAATTATCGCACTCCGGCTGTTCCCGTGGCGCAGGACTGGATCGATTCCGACGATAAACGAGTGATCGGCGATCCCGTCGACGCCGCTGCCTGGTGGTCGACCTCTTTCAACGACCCGGTTTTGAACCAGCTGGTGACCGAGGCGTACAATCAGAATCTGACAGTTCGCCAGGCAGGGGCGCGAATCATGCAGGCAAGAGCGCTGCGCGCGATTGCCGTGGGGAGCATGTTTCCACAACAGCAAGATTTTTCCGCCCAGTACTCTCACAATCTTGTCACCGGCGCCGGTTTCGATCGCCATTTCAGCAGTTGGAGCGGTTCGTTTGGGTTGGCGTGGGAAGTTGATTTTTGGGGCCGCTATCGCCGCGCCGTCGAATCGGCCGACGCTGACCTGGATGCCGCTGTGTATGACTATGGAGACGTGGTCGTCACGCTGGTGGCCGACGTCGCCCAGACGTACATCGATATCCGCACGCTTCAGACGCGACTGGAGCTGGTCAAGTTGAATGTGGAGAATCAACGAAAGACCTATGAGCTGACGGAGATTCGCTTTGTCAACGGCGAATCGAGTGAAGTCGACGTGCAGCAGGCGAAATCGAGTTTGGTGCAAACCGAAGCGCTGGTTCCGCAACTGGAGATATCACTGCGGCAATCGCAGAACCAGTTGTGCGTCCTGTTTGGAGCGCCGCCTGAATGGATCGTCGACATGCTAGGCGCCGGCGAAATACCAAACGTGAAACCAGAGATCGCGCTAGGGATTCCGGCCGCCACCTTGTTGCAACGGCCTGACGTTCGCCGATCAGAGCGACAGCTCGCGTCGCAGAGCGCATTAATTGGTGTGGCTGAATCTGAGTTATATCCGCACATCACACTGTCTGGAACCGTTGGCAGGAGCGGGAATCAGTTCAAGGATCTGTTCCGCACTGGATCGGGTTTTGGTTCGGTAGGGCCGTCGCTTGACTGGAATATTCTGAACTACGGACGCATCGCCGGAAATATCCATTTCCAAGATGCGCGATTCCAAGAGCTGCTCGCAGCCTATCAGCAAACGGTCCTGAACGCTAATCTTGAAGCCGAAAACGCGATTGTCGGATTCCTCAAAGCCCAAGAGCAACTCCGATTGCAATTGGAAGCCGCCGAGGCCGCCGACAAAACGAATCAACTGATCACCCTGCAATTTGAAGAAGGGGAGGAAATTGACTTCAATCGTGTGTTCAGCGTTCAAAACACCAAGACCCAGCAAGAAGTAGCCGCGGCCGTAGCCAAAGGCAATGTCGCCCAAGGAGTCGTCGCCATCTATCGCTCGCTGGGCGGCGGCTGGCCATCGCCCTATCTGAGTCGACCGCCGGCGGTGCTTGAAACGCCGCCCAATGCGGAAGAAATCGAACCGCCGCCAGGGGATGAAAAATTGCCAATCGACGAAGTGTTGGACAACCCCGTGGGGAATTAACGTCGCCGGCTTAGTCCAAGCGGCGTTATTCTGACGAAGAATACGATGCTGACCGTGAGCGCTCGGAATGCGGCCGCGTCGCTGTGAATGTGCTAGCGGGAATCGGTGGGGATCCTTCCAGGGAGATTATTCCAAATAAGGGAGGGCGAAGGAGGATCGTGAAGTGGGTGCGCAAAACGCCGCTTCGCGGGAGGAGCGAAGCGCTGTGATCGCCCAAAGTCTGGTCGCCTAGTATCGCACGGCATCCATTCCCGCCTATATTCAAGTCTTTCGCTCCTTTTACAAGCGAGCGTTACGTGCAAGTTCCGCACATCTCTCAGAAGTTGTTGCGTCTGGCGTCTTGGAGAAGGTTTTCCGAGCGAGAATCTCCTACCAATCGCGAGGATGAGCAACCGCTTCGCGCAGAATTATTCAGCGCCGATCAGCTGGAACGACACGCCAAGACGATCGCGGCAACGCATCAGTTGGCGTCAGGACGGTCCCAGAACAAGTTGCTGCCGCGACTTGATGAAAACGCTCGAGTCCTGATCGAGACTTACGATCTAGTCACAGCGGCGGCGGCCCAAAATCGGCCTATCGAGCCGGCGGCGGAATGGCTGCTCGATAATTTCTATCTGATTGAAGAGCAAATCCGGGCGATTCGAAGGCTGCTGCCTCCTTCTTATAGTAAACAATTGCCGCGCTTAGCAGAGGGGCCGGGCGCCGGTTTTCCGCGCGTGTACGGGATAGCGCTCGAATTGATTTCGCATGTCGATGGGCACATCGATGCGACCAGCCTGAACAGCTTCATCGCGTCGTACCAGTCGGTAGAATCGCTGATGCTAGGCGAATTGTGGGCGGTGCCGCTCATGCTCCGACTCGCGTTGATCGAGAACTTGCGTCGCGTCGCCGTGCGGATCGCATTGGCGCGGCGCGATCGTGATTTGGCCGGCGACTGGGCGGATCAGATGGTCCAGATTGTCGAGCAGAATCCTACTGACTTGATTCTCGTTCTGGCCGATATGGCTCGAAACAATCCGCCCCTTTCCGGCGCCTTTCTGGCCGAGATGACTCGACATTTACAAGGGCAAAATCCCAACTTCGCCTTCGCCAACAGTTGGCTTGAACATCGTTTGGCGGATCAAGGTCTGACGACCGAGCAGCTAGTTCGGGCCGAAGGACGCGCTCAGGCCGCGGACCAGGTCTCGATCGGCAATAGCATCAACAGTTTGCGATTTTTAGACTCAAACGACTGGCGAGAGTTCGTTGGCCAACACAGTCTGGTCGAGCAGACGCTGGCCGGAGATCCCTCTTGCATCTATGCGGAAATGGATTTCGCCACGCGCGATCGTTACCGCCATGCGGTGGAAGGAATTGCGCGGCGCAGCAAACTTTCGGAATACGCCGTAGCGCGCAAAGCGGTCCAATTGGCCGAAAACCATGCTCGAGAAGCTCCAGATGAACGCGCCGCGCATGTCGGATACTATCTGATCGATCGAGGGCGTCCCGTCCTGGAGCGTCTGGTCGAAATGCGGCTTTCACCTATCGTCGTGCTCGATAAGCTGATCCGACGCTATCCACTCTTCTGTTATTTGGCAGTCAACGGTTTCGTAACGTTTACAACGACGCTTCTTTTCCTGCTTTGGTTGACGCGACACGATGCGAGCTGGCTCGTGGTAGGACTTCTGGCGATTCCTGTGATGATTTGCGCATCTCATCTTGGGATCGGAATCGTAAATTGGCTGACGGCGCGACTGCTGAGCCCGCAATCGCTGCCGCGCATGGACTTCGAGCAAGGCATACCCGCCGAAGGCCGCACTTTGGCGGCGGTTCCGACGATGCTCACCAGCGCCTCAGGAATCGAGCATCTGCTCGACGGTTTGGAGATTCGATATCTTTCCAATCGCGACCAATGTTTGCACTTCGCGCTGGTGACGGACTTTGTGGATGCAGCGACGGCATCAACGCCAGATGATGCAGAGCTTGTTCGCTTGGCGCGCGAGGGTATCGAGCGTTTGAACGAGAAGTACGCCGATGTGCGCAACGATATTTTTCACTTATTCCATCGCCCACGTTCGTGGAATGCGCAAGAGGGCGTTTGGATGGGATATGAACGCAAGCGTGGTAAGTTAGCCGATCTGAATGCGACGCTGCGAGGCGCGACCGACCGCTTTACCGATGTTGTCGGTCAAACTGCGATCTTGCAGAGCGTACGTTATGTGATCACGCTCGACACGGACACTCAAATGCCGCGCGATGCAGCCCGGCTGATGGTCGGCACGTTGGCGCACCGACTGAACCGGCCAGTGTTCGACAAGGCGCTTGGCCGCGTCATTGACGGCTATACGATATTGCAGCCGCGCGTCGGGGTCAGCTTGACCAGTACGCAGCGTTCGCGGTTTGCACAGCTGTTTTCGGGAGACCCAGGCGTGGACCCCTACACGCGCGTCGTTTCGGACGTCTATCAAGATTTATTTGGCGAAGGTTCGTTTATCGGCAAAGGGATCTATGACGTCGATTCGTTCGAGCAGAGTTGCGGCGATTTTCCGGAAAACGCGATTCTTAGTCATGACCTGATCGAAGGCGCTTATGCGCGTTCCGCGCTTCTCAGCGACGTAATACTCTACGAAGAGTATCCTTCCCGCTACGCGGCGGACATCTCACGTCGCCATCGTTGGATGCGCGGCGACTGGCAGATCGCCGCTTGGGTCACGCCATGGGCGCCGAGTCGAGCTGGAAAATGGTTGACCAATCCAATCTCGATACTATCACGGTGGAAAATCTTTGATAATTTGCGGCGTAGTTTGTCGCCGATAGCCATCTTGCTGACACTGATGATTTCGTGGTTTGCTTCGCCGAGCGTCGCGGCGGCTTCCTTGTTGTTCGTCCTCAGCACGATCCTGCTGCCGACGATTCTCGATGCAGCGTCCGATTTATTTCGCAAATCTGCAGATGTGCCGCTACGAATGCATTTACGCTTAGCGATCCAGGCGCTGGGGAGGCCGCTCGCCCACAGCGCGCTCACTTTGGCGTTTCTGCCATACGAAACGTATATCAGCGTGGACTCGATTGTTCGTACGTTGATCCGGATGACATGGACGAAACGTCGATTGTTAGAGTGGAGGACTTCCAGCGATTCAGAACGTAACGCCGACGATAGTCTGGTCGGCGCATTTCGCGCGATGTGGGTTGCCCCGATACTCGCGACGGCGACATTTCTCGCTCTCTTTCCGTTTCATCGCGGCGCACTCCTTTACGCCGCCGTCTGGCTTGCAATTTGGCTTGCCTCTCCGCTGCTCGCTTGGCGGCTTAGTCAGCCGATTCGCAAAAAGGCGCCGCAACTTTCCGAGGATCAGCGACATTTTCTCGAGAAGCTGTCCCGCAAAACGTTCCGCTATTTCGAGGACTTCGTCACTGCGGAGAATAATTGGCTCCCTCCCGACAATGTTCAGCAGAATCCGGAACTGGTGATAGCGCCACGCACTAGTCCGACGAACATCGGCATGGGGTTGCTGGTCGATCTCGCCGCCTACGACTTTGGGTATTGTTCCGCCGCCCAAATGTTGACGCGAACGCAAAGAACCCTGGATACGATGCATCGGATGGAGCGCTATCGCGGACACTTCTTCAACTGGTACGACACACGCACGCTTGCGCCGTTGCACCCCCGATATGTATCGATGGTCGATAGCGGCAATTTGGCGGGTAATCTGCTGGTGCTCTCCAGCGGATTTGCAGCCCTGGGAGATGCTCCGCTTTTGCCGCCGCGAATGATCGGCGGGTTGCGCGATACGCTTCGCGTCTTACTCGAAGTCGCACAAGGCGTTGACGTCGTTCACGGCGCCGCTGATGTACTTCGCAAGATTGAACGTCAGATCGAAGATCTGGATCAAACTCTCACGTCGCTCAGTTCGGCGCATTCGGCGCTCGCTCGCTTGACCAAAATGTCCGCAGAACTGAAGATCGCGTCCGGCGAAAATGAAGAGCTGAAATGGTGGGCGAACGCTTATGACCAAGCATGTCTGGAACACCATCGCGACCTGACGCTGCTAGCGTCATGGGTCGCGCTCCCCGCGCCTCCTCCGCAGTTGAACAACAACGGACAGATAGGGGAGTTGCTTAAACGCTTGAATCGCTTGCTCACATTGCGAGAAGTGGCGGAGTTGGAAGCCATCGCGATTCCGCCATTGGAAGCTGCGATACAATCGGGCTCGGCGGATACGATAGCCTGGCTCTCGCAACTGAAAACGGCGTTGAGTCAGTCCGCGGAGAAAGCTCGAGAGCGAATTGCGGAATTCCAAAAGCTCGCTGCTCAGTCCTTGGATCTTGCTGAGATGGATTTTGGCCTCCTCTACAATTCGACACGCGACTTATTTGCAATTGGCTATAGCGTCAGCGAGCACCGGCTGGACGCAAGCTTCTATGACCTGCTTGCTTCCGAAGCGCGACTCGCCAGTTTTATTGTGATCGCACAGAACAAATTTGGCCAAGAGCATTGGTTTGCGCTCGGCCGATTGTTAACCAGTGCGGGAAGCGCGCCAGCACTGTTGAGCTGGAGCGGCTCCATGTTCGAGTATCTGATGCCGCTGCTGGTGATGCCGAACTATGAAAACACGCTACTCGATCGCACCTATCACGCTGTGGTTCGTCGGCAGATCGAATACGGCCGTCAGCGCGGCGTGCCGTGGGGAATTTCCGAATCGGGCTATAACGCGATCGACCAACACAAGACGTATCAGTATCGCGCCTTTGGCGTGCCTGGGCTTGGATTGAAACGAGGACTAGCCGAAGATTTGGTGATTGCTCCCTATGCCAGCGTGCTGGCGCTGATGGTCGAGCCGGAGGCCGCTTGTCGAAATCTTGAACGTTTGGCGGCGGATGGGCAGTTGGGCGCGTATGGGTTTTACGAAGCGGTCGACTACACCCCCTCTCGTTTGCCCCCTGGCTCGGATCGGGTCAGCGTTCGGCAGTTCATGGCGCATCACGAAGGGATGAGTCTGCTGTCGCTAGCGTATTTGTTGCTCGATAAGCCGATGCAGCGGCGATTCCTCGCCGATCCGATGTTGAGAGCGGCGGATTTATTGTTGCAAGAACGCGTCCCGAAGGCGAGCGCGCCCGTTTATCCGCATGCCAGCGAAGCGAACGCGACGCGGCTTGTTTCAGCGGAAGAATCGGGCAACATGCGCGTCTTTACCGATCCCAGCGCCTCGGCGATCGAAGCACATTTGCTCTCCAACGGCCGGTATCATGTCGCGGTAACTAGCGCCGGCGGCGGTTATAGCCGCTGGCGAGATCTGGCGATTACTCGTTGGCGCGAAGATGCGACGAAGGACGATTACGGCAGCTTCTGCTATGTGCGTGATGTTGAGAGCGGCGTCGTCTGGTCCAACGCGTGGCAACCGACCACCAAGTCCGCCAAAGGTTACGAAGCGATCTTTACGCAAGCACGAGCCGAGTTTCGCCGCAGCGATAATCAGATTGAAACCTACACTCAAATCTGCGTTTCGCCGGAAGATGACATCGAACTGCGGCGGATTACGCTGACAAATCGCTCGGAATTACCTCGGACGCTTGAGTTGACGAGTTATGCCGAAGTGGTGTTGGCGACGCAGGCGCAGGATGAGGCGCATCCCGCATTTAGCAACCTGTTCGTCGAAACCGAACTGGTGCGAGAGCATACGGCGATTTATTGCACGCGCCGTCCCCGCTCGGCCGAAGAGCAGCCTCCTTGGATAACGCACATGATGACGGTGCGCGGCGAGACGGTAGGCGAGCCCTCCTACGAAACCGATCGCATGCGATTTGTCGGTCGCCACAAAACGCTGGTGTCTCCGGCTGCCCTGAATCGCAAAGGTGCGCTCTCGAATAGCGCCGGTTCAGTTTTGGATCCGATCGTTTCGGTCCGTCAGACGGTCCTTTTGCAGCCGAACGAATCGATGACAATCGATATTGTCACCGGCGCCGCCGAGACGCGTGCGGGAGTCCAATCGTTAACCGAAAAATACGGCGATCCGAGTCTCACCGATCGGGTCTTCGACATCGCTTGGACGCATAGTCATATTCTGTTAACGCAGTTGAACGCTTCGGAGACGGATGCCCAGGTCTATGGCCGTTTGGCTAGTTCGATCATCTACGCTTCGACGCTGCATCGTGCCAAAGCGAGCATTCTCGCACTAAATCGTCAGGGTCAATCGGGGCTTTGGGGTTACGGGATTTCTGGCGATTTACCGATCGTATTGGTCCGCATTCGGGACCACGAACGGCTCTCTATCGTGCATCAAGCGGTTCAAGCTCACTCCTATTGGCGGATGAAGGGGCTCGCCGTCGACCTGGTGATCTGGAACGAAGATGATTCGGTCTATCGTCAGACTCTGCAAGATTCAATCGTCGATCTTGTCGCCGCTAGCCCCGAGGCGCCGCTGATCGATCGCCCCGGTGGAGTCTTCATCCGACGAGGTGAGCAAATGTCGGACGAAGACCGTGCACTGCTGCAGACGGTTGCTCGGATCGTGCTGCTCGACGATGCGGGAACCCTCGCCGAACAAGTCGAACGTCGTGGGCGCGCCCCGGTCTCGATCCCGCATCTGAGGCCAACTCGTTCACCAGATATCGCGAACGCTTCGGCTGAGTCGCCCGACCGCGATCTCGCCTTTTTCAATGGACTGGGGGGATTCAGCCAGGACGGTCGCGAATATGTCACCACATTGGCCGCCGGTCAGACGACTCCAGCTCCTTGGGTTAACGTCATCGCCAATTCGCAGTTTGGCGCCGTCGTCTCGGAAGGGGGAAGCTCCTACACGTGGGCGGAGAATAGCCACGAATACCGACTCACGCCGTGGCGCAATGATCCTGTTTCCGACCTCTCTGGCGAAGCGATCTATGTGCGCGATGAAGAGACCGGCAGCTACTGGTCTCCCACTCCGTTACCGGCGCGGGGGGGAAACTCCTATGTCGTGCGCCACGGCTTTGGATATAGCATTTTTGACTACTCAGAAGATGGGATAACGACGGAACTTTGCATCTATGTCGACCCCGAAGCGCCAGTAAAAATCTACAAGCTAAAAATTGCGAACCACTCCGGAAGACGACGACAGCTTTCCGTTACCGGCTATTGGGAACTGGTTCTCGGCGAAATTCGCGGCAAGTCGTTGATGCATATCGTGACTGAGGCCGATCCGGCGAGCGGTGCGATCATGGCGCGCAATGTCTACAACGCAGAGTTTGGCGACCGAGTCGCGTTCGTTAATTGCAGCGAGTCCAATCGTACTTGTACCGGCGATCGCGCCGAGTTTATTGGCCGCAACGGCAAGTTGACTAATCCGTCGGCGATGCGCCGCGTTCGCCTTTCGGGGCGCATCGGCGCGGGCTATGATCCCTGCGCCGCTTTTCAAGCTCCGCTAACGCTGGAAGTAGGACAAGAGCGAACCATCACGTTCATCTTGGGTGCGACGGTCGGTGCGAAAGAAGCCAGCGCACTCGCGCAGGAGTTTCGCAGCGTCGATCGAGCGAATCAAGCGATTGAAGAAGTTTGGCATTTCTGGAGCCGGACGTTGGGCGTGATTCACTTAGAGTCGCCCGATCCGGCGGTTAACTACCTTGCGAATGGTTGGCTCGTCTATCAGACGCTCGCCTGCCGCATGTGGGCTCGATCTGGTTTTTACCAGTCGGGAGGAGCCTTTGGTTTCCGTGACCAGTTGCAAGATGCGATGGCCCTGGTGCATGCGCAGCCGCAACTGCTTCGCGAGCATCTCCTGCGCGCCGCGGCGCATCAGTTCCGCGAAGGGGACGTTCAGCATTGGTGGCATCCGCCTGTCGGCCGGGGAGTTAGAACGCACTTCTCCGACGACTATTTATGGCTGCCGCTAGCAATTTGTCGTTACGTCGAAAAGACGGGGGACACAGGCGTCCTCGACGAAACCGCTCCTTTCCTTTCGGCCCGGCTATTACGGAGCGACGAAGAATCGTGTTATGACCTGCCGCACGTTTCAGATGATATCGGCACGCTTTACGAGCATGGAAAGCGTGCGATCGATCGCGGCTTGCAATTCGGCGAACATGGCTTGCCGCTGATGGGGTGTGGAGACTGGAACGACGGCATGAACCTAGTCGGCGAAGATGGTCGCGGCGAAAGCGTTTGGCTGGCCTTTTTCCTCTATTACGTGCTTGAGCAGTTCGCCCAATTGGCGCGACGTCAGGGAGACCTGGCGCTGGCCGATCGATACTCGCTCGAAGCGGGACGCCTGCGCGGCAACATCGAAGAGCATGGTTGGGACGGCCAGTGGTATCGTCGCGCATACTTTGATGATGGGACGCCGCTCGGTTCGTCCAGTAACGAAGAATGCCAGATCGATGCGATCGCCCAAAGTTGGTCGGTCCTCTCCGGCGGCGGAACGCACGGACGCCCCAAAATCGCGATGGAAAGCGTCAATCGTCGACTCGTTCGCCGCGACGCTCGCTTGATTTTGTTGCTCGATCCGCCGTTCGACAAATCGGATCTCAACCCAGGCTACATCAAAGGGTATGTCCCCGGCGTACGAGAAAACGGAGGACAATACACGCATAGCGCGATTTGGACCGTTATGGCGGCGGCGGCGATGGGTGACAATGAGCGTGCCTGGGAGCTGTTCTCGCTGATTAATCCGATCTCGCATGGCGCTACGCCGGACGATATCGCTCAGTATCGCGTCGAACCTTATGTTGCGGCCGCCGATGTCTATGGGGTCGAACCGCATACCGGCCGCGGCGGTTGGACCTGGTACACCGGGTCGTCGGGTTGGATGTACCGGTTGATTGTCGAATCACTGCTAGGTCTGCACTTGGAAGGCGACAAAATGCGGATAACCCCATGCCTGCCGGCTGACTGGACCACGTTCCAAATCCATTATCGCTTTCGCGAAACCTTCTATCACATCACGATTCACAATCATGGCGCCGGCGCAACTGTTTGCAGTATGACGCTGGATGGAGCAAAAGTTCACGAAGAATTTATTTCGCTGGTCGATGACCAGTGCGATCATGAAGTGGTGGTCGAGATGCAACCGATCTAGTTGAAGACCACGCACTTCCGCGACCAGCACGATGAAAATTGAGAACTACTTTTTCTTCGTAGCGCGGTAGTCGGAAGTTGATTCCTGCGTAACTAGTGCGAGCACTTCACCGCTGAGGCTTGACGCAAACAGCAAAAATCCATGCCCGTCGAGCAGGGGATCATGTTATACAAAGTTGGCTGCGCAATTTCGATGAATTGCCCGCGAACGTGCTGTGCACATTGCAATCGGCGTGGCGGCGCTCGTCTGTTGCGGAGCCGCGAGGATGGCGACTTGCGACAAGCAAGTAATTTGACCGAGCCTCGTACGTTGATTCAAAGATGAGCAATCCGCCTCGGCGTTCCAAGTAGCCGCTGGGCGATTGGAATAATTGAGAACTCTAATTAGGAACAAACCTATGGCGACCAAGGCAGGCGTGTGGATCGACCACCAGAATGCAATCATCGTTTCAATCACTGCGGCCGGTGAAGAGATTACCCGGCTTACTGCAGGCGACCAGGAAGCGTTTCCACCTTCTATCGAATCTCGCGAGCAGCATCGCTATACGCCCCACGACTTTGTGGCCGAAGACAAGTTAGAACGAAAACAAGCCAACGAAGAGAAGAAGATGTACGTTGCTGTCATGGCGGCGTTGCAAGGCGCCGAATCGATTTTGATTCTTGGCCCCGGAGAAGCGAAAGGCGCGTTTCAGAAGTATCTCGCAGGACAGCATGAGTTGTGCTTGGAGATCACCGTCTCTCCAGCTGACAAAATGACCGATCCTCAACTCATCGCGAAAGTCCGCGAGCATTTTGGCGTCGCCAAGTCGAGGAGTTTTCATCGCGGCGCCCAAAAGTAGTCTGGGGCGACCGGCGTCAGTAAAGTTATGCGACAATTCTCGCCCTGAGCGGCGGATCGTGGTCTTCGAAGCCGCGAATTGTCTGATTGCTCACAAAAATACCTTCGGCGAACTCCCAAAGGGGACGCATGAACCGTCCGGCTCGAATCCGCTGCTTGTATCTCGACATCGAAGGCGTTCTACTTTCGAATGAGTGGGATCACATGCTCGTCAGCGCACCGGGAAGAAGTTTCAACGCGAGCCGCACGATCTGGAGACCCGGCATTAGTTGATTTCAGCGTCTCAGAAGAAGAATGGAAACTAACGCGTGCAGAGTTTCTCGGTCGGGTGGTCTTTCATCAGCCCGTTCGTTTACTCGAGACGCGTTTCGAGAATTTATGTTCGCGCAATCGCAGCCCGATCCCGACATGTTGGATTGGATGCCGCGTCTCAAGACGCGACACGGGCTAAGAATCATTGTTGGCGGCAATGAAGCGCGCGAATTGATTGAATGTCGGATTCAGAAGTTCCGTCTGAACGACCTTGTCAATGCTTCCATTTCCTCGAGTTTCGTCCTTATTCGCAAACTCGATTTGGACGTCTATCGCTTACCGCTCGATATCTCCCAGGCATTGGTCGCGGAAATCACGTACATCAAAAACAGGTCGCAGGTCATCGATCTAGCCGAGCAAAGGGGAATCCGTAGCATTCTCCATACCGACTGTCATTCGACGCGCGTCCAGCTTGCGTCGTACGGACTAAAAGAAGATGGGGGAGGCGAACATGGATCTTGTTAATTCACGGATCTTAACGATCAATGGCGGTTCATCGAGCATCAAGTTCGCACTCTTTCAGGCCGTCACGTCGCTCGATCCGCTGCTTACCGGATCGATCGAACGAATTGGATTGCCGGAGACCCGCTTGCAGGTGAACGATTCAAATGCCCAACGCGACGTTTCGCAGTCCGTCGACGCTTCCAATCATGCAGCGGCCGTGAGAGTTTTGCTGGATTGGATCGAGCAGCGGATCGGCGGTGAATCGTTGGCGGCCGTGGGGCATCGTGTGGTGCACGGCATGCAGCACGTAACAGCAGAGCAGGTGACCCCAGAATTGTTGGTCGAGTTGCGACGGATTAGCCCCTGCGATCCGCAACACTTGCCCGGCGAAATTGAGATGATTCAGGCGTTTGGAGATCGCTATCCGACGCTGCCTCAAGTTGTCTGTTTCGACACGGCGTTTCATCAGTCCATGCCGCGCGTCGCCAAGTTACTGCCGATTCCCCGACGCTATGACGCAATCGGGGTTCAACGTTATGGATTTCACGGCCTCTCCTATTCTTATTTGATCCAAGAACTGAAGCGACTTGGTGATCCCGTAGCGACAACAGGCCGTGGGATTCTAGCGCATCTCGGCAACGGCGCGAGTCTTTGCGCCATTCGCGACGGGAAGAGCGTCGATACGAGCATGGGTTTCACGCCGACCGCCGGCCTGCCGATGGGGGTGCGATCTGGCGATCTCGATCCTGGTTTGGTCGGATACTTGGCGCGAGCCGAAAATATGAGCGCAGAACAATTCAATGAGATGGTCAACTCGCAGTCAGGGTTGTTGGGAGTGTCGGAAAGCAGTTCCGACGTCCGCGACCTTTTGGAGATTGAATCGACTGATGTTCGCGCGGCGGAAGCGGTCGCCTTGTTTTGTTATCAGGCGAAGAAGTCGATCGGCGCGTACGCCGCCGTGTTGGGCGGTCTCGACACGCTCGTATTTGCCGGCGGCATTGGCGAGAACGCAACTTCAATTCGCACAAGGATTTGTGAGGGGTTAGAGTTTTTGGGGCTGGAGATCGACGATCGACGCAATTTAGCCAGTGCCGATGTAATCTCCTCGGCGGCCAGCCGAGTGACAATTCGCGTGATTCGCACGAATGAAGAATGGATCATCGCCAGCACTGTCTGTCAGGTATTGGGCATCGGCCAAAACAGGAAATGTAAAACATGAACGCTACGTCCCTTACGTCGGAGTTGCTTGACAAAATGGACGCCTATTGGCGGGCCGCTAATTATCTGTCCGTTGGTCAGATCTATCTTTTCGACAATCCGTTGCTAAAACGTCCATTGCAGCTTTCGGATATCAAGCCCATGTTGCTCGGCCACTGGGGAACGACGCCGGGACAAAACTTTATCTACGTCCATTTGAATCGGATCATCAAGAAATATGATCTCAACATGATTTACGTCTCCGGTCCCGGACACGGCGGACCGGCCGTCGTAGGCAATACCTATCTCGAAGGAACCTACAGCGAAATCTACCCCAACATCAGTCAGGATGAAGAGGGACTGCGAAAGCTGTTTATTCAGTTTTCATTCCCCGGCGGGATTCCGAGTCATGCGTCTCCAGAATGCCCAGGCTCGATCCATGAAGGAGGCGAGCTTGGTTATTCACTTAGCCATTCGTTTGGCGCCGTGTTTGATAATCCTGATTTGATCGTCGCCTGCGTTGTGGGGGATGGCGAGGCCGAAACCGGTCCATTGGCGACAGCCTGGCATTCTAACAAGTTTCTCGATCCCGCTACCGACGGCGCCGTCCTCCCCATTTTGCATCTTAACGGCTACAAGATCGCGAATCCGACGATTTTAGCTCGGATTGAGCCGGAAGAGCTGGATAAGTTGCTCCACGGCTATGGTTGGACGCCGTACTATGTCGAGGGGGATGATTCGCGACGAATGCATGAAGTCATGGCAATTGCGCTCGACGAAGCGGTCGAGCAAATAAAAACGATTCAGCAGGACGCCAGAGCCAACGGCAATTTCACTCGTCCGCGCTGGCCCATGATCGTCTTCCGTTCACCCAAAGGCTGGACGGGACCAAAGATCGTTGGTGGCCTGCAAATCGAAGGAACTTTTCGCGCTCACCAGGTTCCTCTCTCTGATCCGAAATCTCATCCAGAGCATCTGCAACTATTGGAGGATTGGCTGAGAAGTTATCGACCGGAAGAATTGTTTGACGACCAAGGGCGTTTGAAACCGGAGCTCGCCGAACTCGCGCCGCAAGGCGAGCGGCGCATGGGCGCCAATCCTCATGCCAACGGCGGCAAGTTGTTGCGCGATCTGAGACTGCCTGATTTTCGTGACTATGCGTGCGACGTTCCCGAGCCGGGAGCTCACGGCATCGGTGATACGCATGTCTTGGGCCCTTTCTTACGCGACGTGACGAAGCTCAACCAGCCGCAGCGGAATTTCCGGGTCTTTGGCCCCGATGAAACGCTCTCCAACGGCCTGGAGGCGCTCTTCCAGGTAACCAAGCGGCAATGGGAAGCGCGAACGGAGGACAACGACGAGTTTCTGGCGCCTCAAGGTCGCGTGATGGAAATGCTCAGCGAGCATCAATGCGAAGGCTGGTTAGAAGGCTATTTGCTCACCGGACGGCACGGCGTATTTAACTGCTACGAGGCGTTCATCCACATTGTCGATTCGATGTTTAATCAACACGCCAAATGGCTGAAGGTCACCGCCGGCCTGGCCTGGCGGCATAAGATTGCGTCGCTCAACTACTTGCTCGCGTCGCATGTCTGGCGACAAGATCATAACGGTTTCACGCATCAAGATCCGGGCTTTCTCGACCATGTCGTCAACAAGAAAGCCGCAATCGTCCGCGTCTATCTTCCGCCTGACGCGAATTGCCTGTTGTCGGTCATGGATCATTGTTTGCGCAGTCGACATTACGTCAACGTCGTAGTCGCTGGCAAGCACCCGGCGCCGCAATGGCTAACGATGGATGCGGCTGTGAAGCATTGCACCGAGGGGATCGGAATCTGGCAGTGGGCCAGTAACGATCAAAATGAAACGCCCGATGTGGTGATGGCCTGTTGCGGCGATGTTCCTACGCTGGAAACTCTGGCCGCGGTATCGATCTTGCAGGAGCATCTTCCTGATCTCAAAGTCCGCGTCGTCAACGTCGTGGATCTGATGAGACTGCAACCCCACAGCGAGCATCCGCATGGCTTAAGCGATGTTGATTTCGATGAGCTGTTCACCAAAGACAAGCCGGTGATATTCGCCTTTCACGCTTACCCGACGTTGATCCATCAACTGACGTACCGTCGCACGAATCATGCCAACATTCATGTGCGCGGCTACAAGGAAGAGGGAACGATTACGACTCCGTTCGACATGACTGTGTTGAATGATCTGGACCGATATCATTTAGTCATGGATGTTATTGATCGCGTGCCGAAAACTGGCGAAAAGGGAGTCTATTTGAAACAGCAGTTGGAAGACAAACTGATCGAACATCGACAATATATTTGCCGTCACGGACAAGACATGCCGGAAATCCGGAATTGGAAATGGAACGCTGCGAAATAAAAGTGCAAAGACCAGTGCAGGAGAGACGCGTGAAACCCAGCGATCGCGATGTTACGAACGCCGAATGACCGCAATGGTCGCCGGTTGAACCAAGGATTTCCATGTCGAAAACGACTGCGGAACGTTCCGGCGCCGCCGCCGCGGAAGCGACATCTTCGATCGATCTCAAATCGCTATCGATGCCGGAGCTTTTCCAGAAACGAGGGTCCTCTCCCAGCGGTCTGAGGCAAACCGAAGCAGAGAAGCGGCTCGCCCCGTATGGGCCCAACCAGCTTGAGCAGCAGAAGACCAATCTTTTTCTAAAATTTTTCTCGTACTTCTGGGGCCCCATCCCCTGGATGATCGAAGTCGCGGTGATCCTTTCGGCAGTCGTACAGCGCTGGCCTGATTTCTTCATTATTCTCCTGCTGCTGATCGCCAACGCCGTGGTCGGATTTTGGGAGGAATTGCAAGCAGGCAATGCGACTGAGGCGCTCAAAGCCAAGCTCGCGATCAAGGCACGCGTCAAACGGGACGGCAAATGGATTACCCCAGCAGCGTGAGATCTGACGCCAGGAGACGTGATCCGGTTGCGTCGATCACGGAAGAAGATCCAGACGCTGTCGGTCCCCTAACATCTCCCGTAACCAGCTACACCTACGATACTGACGAGAATATTCTCACGATTACCGATCCACTGGGTAACGTGACCACCTATGCCTATACCGACGGATTGCCGAGCTCATCGCAGATATTTCCGCTTTTCCTGCACGAGTGAAAAATGCCAATTTGCCAGTCTACCCTCATCAAAACAACGATTATTGTAACGTTATTCATTTGCACCTGCTTTCATCGAGCGCCAACCGTGAACGCTGAAGATGACAATTTCCTGGATTCCGTCGTCTCCAAATGCATCGCTGGCGATTGGAATGAAGTCGCCGCGTTTGTCGCTGACGTCGATCAGCAAAATCCCAATTATCCCACCGCCTGCGTCGCCAGGGCAATCAACTGCCTAAGGCAACGAGATCCTCGTGCCGCGATACGACAACTTGAACTCGCCGGCGCGGCCGATCGAGCAAAGACGCTCCAAGCATATGGCCGCATCTCAATGGCAGTTTATCCGCCCATTGGAGAATATGACGCTCCATTCGCTGCAGACTTGTTGAAAGGAGAACCGGAGGATGTCTTGATCGCGACGAACGAAAAAATTGGACAGCGCCCGCTTGATGTCGCGAACTACTTACGCCGCGCTGAGGTGGTCGATTGCGTTTACTTCGTCCAAGACACCCCTGAGCAGAGTGAGGCGACGCTCGAGTGGCTCGACGCCGGCCTTGGCGATGCGACGATTGCGCTATTGGAGCCGACTTTGGCGGAGGCAGCGTACCGAATACGCTCTAGTCTTTGGAGCCTACGAAGGGACGCCGTCAATGACTTACGGGATGGCAACGATGCCGCAGAGGACCTAGGTCAGGCGAATCGACTAGCAGGTCGGTCTGCGGAGAACATGGATTCCTATGCAAGACTGCTTTGCGACGCTAAGCGTTTTCACGAATCGCTTCAGGTAATTGCCGCTTATGGCGACGACGGATTCCGACCTAATTGGTTGATGATACGAGGTCGATGTCATTTCGAGTTGAAAGAATATGCCAAAGCGATCGCGGACTTCGATGACGCCATCAAGTCCTATCAAAGCCTACCGAATAGCCCGCCTTCGTCGATTGCCTTTGCACTTTATCAGCGGGGTACGTGCCATTTCGAACTGGGCGACTACCGATCAGCGATACGCGACGCCCGAGCGTCCCAGTGCTTGGAGACAAAAAACCTTTCAATCTTCCAATACCCTTTGATCTACCAAGCGATGCTTCGCCAAGGGGATATCAAATTAGTATCTGAAATCATCGACAAGCCTGCGGATATGGTGTCAGATCCTCAAACCGCTTTATATGAACGGGGCAAATATTTTCTGGAATCAGATCGCTTTGCTGAGGCGGAAAAAGACTTTCTCGCGCTAGCGACTCCCGATTCCGGCAGCCATGCGCCTGAGCAGTATCTTGTTACGATCTATCAAAAACAAGGAAAAGCGGACTTGGCTGAAAAGTATGCGAAGCTCGTCGCTGAAAAAATCGCCAAGCTGCCCTATTGGATGCGCTGAACTTTGGTCGAGGCCTTTTCTCGCTCATCTACTTCAGGGAAGTAAGTGAAAGACTCAGCTTCCCTTTCTTATTTCACCGGCCAGCAGACCGCCGCGACCAATCTGCTGACCGAAACGGAAGATTCGGGCCTCGACAACATCGGCTCCAACGTCGCCTACGCCGCGATCGCCGCCGTCGCCAGCAATACCTATTCCAGTCTTCGTGAATCGACGATCTTCGCCCGCAACCTGCTCGCCGCTTCCGGTAGTGTCCGTCAAGTTGCGCACATTTGATTTTCAGCCCTGGCTCTGGAAAATTGTTTTTGCCGCGCGCGGCAAAAACAATTTTTCACGCTCCGTGATCTTCCCTCTCCTCCGGTTCGTGCAGGCGGTCCATGTCCAGGTAGCGCCGCGTTCCCCAGTGCGTGCCGGCGATGTGACGTAGTCGGGCCGCCACCAGCATCAGCGCGCTTTGACCATCCGGGAACGCACCGACGACACGCGTTCGCCGCCTGATCTCTTTCATGATTCGCTCCAGCATGTTGTTGCTTCGCAGTCTTGTCCAGTGCTCGCGGGGGAAGTTCATGTACGCCAGCGTTTCCTGGACGCCTGCTCGGAAGCATTTCGCCGCGTTTCCCAGCCGTAACGCGGCCAGTTTCTCGGCCACTTGTTCCGCTTTTTCAGTCGCTGCAGTTCGGTCTTCCTGGGCGTGCACCGCCTTCAGCATCGCCGCTACGTCGCGTGACTTGCTACGCGGCACATCCTTCAGCACGTTGCGATAGAAGTGCACGATGCAGCGCTGCCAAGCCGCCTCGGGAAAAAACTCGCCGAATGCTTCGACCAGGCCGAGACACTTGTCGCTGGTGATCAGCCGCACGCCTTGCAGGCCACGCTCTTTGAGATGGCGTAGGAACGTTCGCCAGCTCTCGCTGTCTTCCTTCGTCCCTTCGGCGACCGACAGAATTTCGCGATGCCCGTCCGATCGCACGCCAACGGCGACGAGCACCGCGATGTTTTTTACCTCGCCGCCCCAGCTTCGCTTCAGCCAGATGCCGTCGAGCATCACGTACGGATGTTCTCCTTCCAGCGGCCGATTCCGCCAGACGTCGATTCGCTCGTAGATCTTCTGGTTCAGCTCGCTGACCGTGCTTGAGCTGACCCGCGTTCCCCACAGCGCCTCGGTGATGTCTTCGACGCGGCGGACCGAAACGCCAGCCAAATACATCTCGACCAAAGCCTCTTCGACGCTCGCTTCGCGACGTTTGTAACGTTCGATAATCTGCGTCTCAAGCGGCAAGCTCCGCAACCGCGGAACCTTTAGCGAGACTTCGCCCGCCTTGGTCTGCAGCTTCCGCGAATACGACCCGGCTCGCGAGTCGACGCGGTCCGGCGAGCGTTCGTACCGCTTCGCTTTGCAAATCTGATCCGCTTCGGCGTCGAGCATCTGATTCAACGTCTCCTCGACAGTCGAGCGGACCAGTTCATCAAGATGCCCCCGCACCGCTTCGCCGTCAATTTTAATCGCATCCCGGATCTCTTCGCCGGTCCGATCTTCTGGTAAATTCGTCATGGTCAGTCCTTGGTTCTGGTGGTGGTTGATGTTGCTAATCAAATCCATACCAGAGCCAGGGCTGGCTCTCAAATTTGCGCAGTATTTAGGACGTTATCCGGGCGTCCAAAACTTGCTGGATGATTTGCTGGTTGACCGTCCCCGCCGCCGTCTCCTGCGAGTTTCCAAGTGAAGTGGCCATGCAGCTTGTTATCGAAACGAATGGATCGGTCCGCTGTCTCTACGGCGAAACGATCGACCTAACACCGCTAGGCCAGTTGGCGATCTCGCGCGGTTCACTGGTCGAACCGTGCCAAGACGGGTCTTGGTTCGCCGATCTCTCGCCCGTCGAAGGTCCAATGCTGGGCCCGTTTGCTCACCGCAGCGATGCGCTCGCTGCCGAAGTCGGCTGGCTAGAACAGCACTGGTTGTAGGCAGCGTCGTTCTTAATTCTTGATTTAACCAATGTGAGTCCCCGGCTGCGCTCCATCAGCGTAGTCGGGGATTTTTTTGTTCTTGATCCAAATGGAAATCGTCATGCATTTACGAGACCTAAACCGCGCCGTCGCCGCCGCAACCGGCGAATCCATTACTATGATCGGCCGCCTTGGTTTCCAACTGGAAACTCCGCTTGAATACTTGGACCAGTACGAAGAAGACGCCAATCCGCAGATCATCGACTGGGACCGGCTCGAATCGGAACGATATCAACAGAGCTATTGGGGCCGAATCGATGCGCCGCACGCCGCGTGAACGGCCTTGGGAAGCTACGTTCGCTTTTCGGCATTGCGAGAGGTGGCGTTTACGCAGTAATCAACGTCGGGGAGGACGAGAGCGCAGACGACGAATCTCGGTTTCAACGTGTCAGAAGGTTAAAACGTGACCTCAAAGCTCACTAGATGCCCAATTCGGGAGAAGGAATTATTTGCCGGGGCGTCCAAGGCGGCGTCCCGGCCTTTGGTTTTCTTTAGCGATTACGTCAACGAACTTCGGCCACGTCACAGAACCTCGCCCGTAATTCTGGACATACTATCGTCATCCCATCATAATCCGCTTTTGCTCCATCGCTTTCATGATGCCTTGAACCGGCCTTTTCACAAATCGGGAAATGATGAAAAACGGACTGCAGGCTGCATTTCAGCTGCATAGGGCTGGTGATTTAGCAGCCGCTGAGCGAACGTATCGCCAAATCCTCATCGATACTTCGAAGGACCTGAACGTACTTCACCTGCTGGGCCTGAATCTTCACGAGCAGGGGAAAGATCGGGAGGCCGTCGTCTTTTTAGAGAAGGCCGTAGAAATCGGGCCGACCATTGGCGTGCTCTACAACAGTTTGGGCGTGGTTCGAATGGCTTTAGGAGATTTGCGAGTCGCAGAGTCCTGTTTTCGAAAAGCGATATCGCTCGATTCCGTATGCGAGGAAGCACGGCGTAATTTGGCCGCTGTGTCGCTGAAGCTTCAAGGCCAAACAAGCGTTCCGCAGTCGCCGATGGCTTCGTCTAGATCAACAGCCGCCATTGGAGATTCCGAGCAAGCCGAGCAAATTCTTCGCCAACGTTTGGGCGAATTTCCGGATGATTTGAATGCTTACATCGAGCTGGCTCGTCATTGGATGGAGCGTGGAAAGACTCGGGAAGTGATCGATTTGTTGTCCGAACCTGTTGAGCGTTTTCCTCAAAGCATGGAACTGGCCAACCGCTTGGGCGAAGCGTTGGGCAGAGAAAATCGTCACGACGAAGCCGAGAAAATCTTCCAGCGACATCTTGAGCGTTTCCCCGAGAGCGTTACGGCCCATATCAATTATGGAGTCAGCCAGCTAGCGCAAGAGCGAACCTCACAAGCTGTATCCAGCTTCGAGAGAGCACTCGAGCTAAACCCCGAATGTTTTCGAGCGCAATTCTTGATTGGCATTGCGTGGCGCCAGTCTCAACAATACGACGCAGCGGAAATGGCGCTGCAAAAAGCCTTGGAATTGCAGCCTGGCTCCAGCGAAGCTCTTGTCGAACTCGCTCATCTTGAAAGACTGCGAGGCAACCTTCAAAAGGGACTGGAAACTCTCACGGCGATTCTCGACCGAGATCCGTGCCATGGACCAGCATTGCTGGGATTGGCGACTTGCTGCGAGACGCTGTCTGATCCGGATTTGGTCGTACAGTACTGCGTGAAGGCCTTGAAAGCGAATGCCAAATTTGCACCAGCGCATCTTTTGCTAGGAATGGTTTTGGCTTCGCGGCTAACACCGGACAAGCGTGCCAGGCTGGAACTAGCGGAACGAGAGGAACTGGGCGAGAGAGCGCTCCTACATCTGAGTTCGGCGGCAAAATTCGCCCCGAGCGCCGAAGCGATGGAGGCCTGGGGCTCGGCGCTCATTAACATGGGGCGGCACGCCGAGGCGCTAGGGAAGATCGAGGAGTCGATACGCTTAGTCCCTGTATTCGCCCCTGCCCATGAGTCGCTTGGAAGAATCTATCTGGAGCAAGGCCGCATCGACGACGCGTGCGCAGCCTTCTCCGCCGCGGTCCGTCTCGATCCGCGGCGAGCATTGGCCCAGTTCGAATTGGCTCGATCCAAAAAAGTGGACGACGTGCCGCGTTCGATCCAGCAGGTAAGAGCCTTATTGGCTCGCGGCGATCTTCCGTTCCGCGAACAGGTGCTGATGCATTTTGCCCTGGCAGGGCTGTATGATGCGGACAAAAACTATGACGCCGCCTTCGAGCATTACCAAATCGCCAATCGACTGAAATGCGAAGATCCTCGCGGCCTTTTGCGCTCTGGCGATCGTGAAATGCAAAAAAAAGCACGGTTCCATACCCAAGAGTTTATGGAGATCTTCAGCGAGGAGTATTTTCGGGAGTATAGCGATCGCTTTGGATCGGAGAGCGAATTGCCGGTGTTTATTGTCGGAATGCCGCGTTCTGGCACGACGTTGGTAGAACAGATTCTTTCAAGTCATCCCGATGTCTACGGGGCGGGGGAGCGGATTGACATCGCCGACTTGACGCTTGCTTTACCGCGACGGTTGAACTCGGAAGCACGCTATCCGCAGGCCGCCGTTTTGCTCACGCAGCAAGTCGCCAGAGAGATGGCCGACTCCTATTTGGAACAACTTCGCAAGCTTGCTGCTTCCGCAATGCGAGTCACGGACAAAATGCCGATCAATTTTCGGCACCTTGGATTTATTGCCCGGCTTTTCCCTCGCGCCCAAATCATCCACGTTCGACGCGATCCGCTCGATGTCTGCGTTTCTTGTTTCCGCCAAAATCTCGAATGGCCGTTTTGTGATCTAGACGCAGCGGCGATTTATTTCCAGGGATATCGCCGCTTGATGACGCATTGGAAGGAGGTAACGCCACTGCGAATCCTTGATGTGCGTTACGAAGATCTGGTGGCCAATCAGGAAGAAGAAAGCCGTCGGATGGTTGAATTTTGCGGCTTGCCATGGGATGAGGCGTGCCTCGATTTTCAAGGATCAAAACGAGCTGTTCAGACGCCTAGCAAATGGCAAGTTCGGCAACCCGTTTATCATTCGTCTGTGGGGGCCTGGAAACGCTATGAGCGACATCTTGGTTTCCTGAAGAAAACGCTTTCCGATAAGTCTTGACAGATACATATGGGACCGAGCTACGTGATTGCGGCAAGAGATCGCGTACCCTCTTCTAGCGCCAATTCTGTTCATTGCAGACCATTCACCCAAATTTCTTACGCCGTAACTTATGTGGATTGAAAGAGTTGGGCGTTCATCGGAAAGTTTTCCATGAAAATAGTTTGATCAGGGAAGATTTGTTCGATAGATTGCGGAGGCTCCTCTGGAGAGGGCCATCGCCCCGCAAAGCAGGGGGCCCAAATGCGCGGGTTATTGCAACCAGCAAAAGACTCTTCTCCATAAAATCTAGCCGCAACGCAGCAAAGGACTCTTGCCATGCGTAGGTCGATCTTTACCTGGACGGAAACGCTGAAGAAATTGGGGCTAAAATGGAAAAAGCAACGGCTCCCCAAGGCGCGTTTCCACACTCGATCTCACCGGCATGAGCAACTGGAAGTTCGCCAATTGCTGGCGGCGGATCTAGTATCGGTCGAGGACAACGATTCAATACTGACCGCCCAAACCGCGGCGTTCGTCGTCGATACGCAATACGTCATCGAAGGGAGTGTGGGCGATGGAGCCTTCGCTTCCAGTGACGTCGATTTCTACAAGGTGTCGCTCTCGGCAGGGCAAACGTTTTCGGTCGACTTGGACGCGAACTACCTTGACGATGGCACAAATTTGAGTTGGCTGGACAGCTACATACGGCTGTTCGATTCTTCTGGAAACCAGGTTGCGGTCGACAACAACGGCGAAAGCGAAAACGACTTCTACAGCTACCTCGATAGCTATCTCTCGTTCACAACTGTCACTTCCGGCGACTTCTACATCGGGGTCTCGGGTTATGGCAATAGCGGCTACGATCCTGCTACCTCAGGCAGCGGAAGTTCGGGGAGCAGCGGAGATTACATTCTGCAACTGCTCGCGACCGATCCTATTCCGCCTGACGCTTATGGCGATCAGATTTCAACCGCCGAATCGGTAAGCCTAACGCCTGGCGTCTTAACCGAAATCAACGGCGAAGTCGGGGATGGCGCCTTCGAGAGTAAAGATGTCGACCTGTTCGAGGTAACGCTGGCGGCTGGCGAGCGACTTTCGATCGATATCGATGCAAATTATCTCGACAACGGCAGCAATCTGAGCAATCTCAATAGCTATTTGCGAGTATTCAACGCCTCGGGAAGCCAACTCGCGGCGAGCAACTACGGCGCCGGCGACAATGATTTTTACAGCACAGGCAACGACGGCTACTTGTCGTTCCTGGCGCCTTCGGCGGGAACCTACTACATCGGCGTTTCGTCTTACTACAACCGCTACTACAGTGCGACCGTGGCGGGAAGTGGGGCGACTTCGGCAAATTCGGCCGCAACAGGCGACTATCGTCTGCAACTCTTTACGGAAGGAGCGCCAACCGCCGATGCCGAAGGGGATGACCTAACAACCGCTCAAACGGTTTCATTGACGGAAAATGTTCTGACAGAGATCGACGCGGAGATTGGCGATAGCCTCTATCCAGGAAAAGATGTCGATCTATTTCAGGTCACGCTGCAGCAAGGCCAAGCTCTGACGATCGACATCGACGCCAACTATCTCGACACGGGTGGCGGCTGGCACAGCGACTTGAACAGCTATCTCCGTCTGTTTGACGCCTCCGGAAACGAACTTGCGGAAAACAATTACGGCTATAGCGACAATGACTACTCAGGCTACAACGACAGCTATCTGACGTTTGTCGCCCCCACGACCGGAACCTATTACGTCGGAGTCTCGTCGCAATACAATCCGTCGTACGATCCAACCACGGCGGGAAGTGGGAACGATTACACGAGTTACAATTCGCACGGAGAATATCGGCTCCAATTGCTGGCATCCGAGCCGTTGCCCGCCGACAGTGCAGGCGAAGAGCTGTCCGCGGCCCAGGCGGTCACCTTGACCGAAAACGTGACGACTGAGATTGACGCTACGATCGGCGACGGCTGGTATCAATCGGCCGACGTTGACCTCTACGCGGTGACGCTCGACGCTGGGGACCGGCTTTTGGTCGATATCGACGCGAATTATCTCGACGACGGAACGCCTGATAGCAGCCTGAATAGCTATCTCCGTATCTTCAATTCGTCAGGTAGCCAGGTCAGTTTCAATGACAACGCGACAAGCGACAGTGACGACAGTTCGGGAAGCGACAGCTATCTCCTGTTTGTGGCCCCCTCGTCAGGCACGTTTTATATCGGCGTCTCTTCGTATTACAACCGCTACTACGATTCCAATTCGCTTGGCAGCGGCGCCACCTCGACCAGCTCGTCGGCCACGGGGGATTACCGACTGCAGCTGACGGACATTGGGCCTCCCTCGCCTGATAGCGCCGGAGACGATATCTCCTCGGCTCAAACGGTCGCTCTGACAGAAGATGTTCCCGTAGAAATTGATGCTGAAATCGGCGACGGACTTTACTACTCCGCTGATGTCGACATGTATGCTGTGACGATGACGCAGGGACAACGTCTGGCGATCGATATCGATGCAAGCGTGCTTGACGATGGAACCTGGTACAGTTCGCTCAACGGTTACCTCCGGCTGTTCGACGCCTCCGGCAATTTGCTGCAAGCCAATGACTACGACAGAAGCCTCAACGATTTCTATGACGTTGGCAGCGACGGCTACCTATGGTTCGTCGCCCCCTCCGCCGGAACGTTTTATATCGGCGTTTCTTCGTACTACAACCGCTACTACGACGCCACGACGGAGGGAAGCGGCGGCACGTCTACATCTTCAGCCGCCGAAGGGGAATACAAGCTGCAGCTACTGCTGTCTCCTGCGTTGCCGCCCGATAGCCCCGGCGAAGATATTGCCTCGGCTCAATCGGTTTCGCTCACGCCCGAGGTGCAGGTTGAGTTGGACGGTTCGATCGGAGATGGGACATATGGGAGTGCGGACGTCGACTTGTACGCGGTGACGCTGGCGGCGGGTCAGACGATTCGGATCGACATCGACGCGGTGAAGCTGGATAGTGACGGGACGGCGCTCAGTTCGCTCAATAGCTATGTGCGGATGTTCGACGCCGCCGGGCTTCAGTTGAGTTACAACAACAACGGCACGAGTCCGAATGACTACGGCTCGTCCGCCGACAGTTATCTCTCGTTCACGGCGTTCAGCGGGAGAACCTATTACATCGGGGTCTCCTCGTACTACAACCGCAACTACGATCCAACCACGGCGGGAAGCGGCCAGACGTCGACCAACGCTGCGGCGATTGGCGATTACAAGCTGCAGCTGTTGGCCGAGACGCCTCCGACGCCTGACTCGGCCGGTGAAGAACTCTCGACCGCCCAGGTCGTGGAGTTGGATCCGTTCGTGCCGGTGGAGATCGACGCCGTGATCGGCGACGGGGCCTACTTCACCTCGGATGTCGACTTCTACGCGGTGACGCTGACTGCCGGTCAGACGGTGACGTTCGACGTCGACGCCTACTGGGACGACGAGGGGAACACGATCAGCTCGCTCAACAGCTACCTGCGGCTGTTCGACTCGGCGGGCAACCAACTGAAGTCGAACTCGTCGAGCCACAGCGACAACGACCATAGCGAATATTACTGGGGCTACCACTACTTCAACTACCAGGACAGCTTCCTGACGTTTACGGCGACCACCGCCGGGACGTATTACCTGGGGGTCTCTTCGGACTACAACACTAACTACGATCCGGAAACGACCGGAACGGGTCAGGCCTCGAGCTACACGCAAGCTTCGGGGGCTTACAAGCTGCAAGTGTTGGCGGACGGTCCGGCGATCACGGTGGAAGACGTCTTCGTAGGCGAAGATTCGAGCACGGTCACGTTTACCGTTCGGCTGAATCCGTTGAGCGACGAGACGGTGACGGTAGACTACGCGACCGCCGATGGCACGGCGTTGGCGGGAAGCGACTACACGGCGACTTCAGGCACGTTGACCTTCGCTCCGGGAACGGCGACGCAGACCGTCACGGTAGCGATCGCCGATGATGGGATCTTGGAAGCTCCGGAATCGTTCACGCTGCAGCTGTCAAACATCTCCTCGAACGCCACGCTGCTGGATAGCGAAGCGACCGCGACGATCGCCGATGCGGCAGGAGATGAACTGAGCCGAGCCTTGGACGTCAGCCTCACGCCGGAGGTTCAGGTCGAGTTGGAAGGTTCGATCGGGGATGGGACGTACGGGAGCGAGGACGTCGACCTGTACGCGGTGACCTTGTCGGCCGGTCAAACGATTCGGATCGACGTCGACGCGGTGAAGCTGGATAGTGACGGGACGGCGCTCAGTTCGCTCAATAGCTATGTGCGGATGTTCGACGCCGCCGGGAATCAGCTTCAGTACAACAATAACGGCACGAGTCCGAATGACTACGGCTCGTCCGCCGACAGTTATCTCTCGTTCACGGCGTTCAGCGGCGGAACCTACTACATCGGGGTCTCCTCGTACTACAACCGCAACTACGATCCGACGGTCGCGGGCAGCGGGCAGACCTCGACCAATGCGGCGGCGATCGGCGACTATAAGCTGCAACTGTTGGCCGAAACGCCGCCGACGCCCGACTCGGCGGGAGAAGAACTCTCGACCGCCGAAGTTCTCACGCTCGATCCGTTCGTCGCGGTGGAGATCGACGCGACGATCGGCGACGGGGCCTACTTCACCTCGGACGTCGACTTCTACGCGGTGACGCTGTTTGAAGGGCAGACGGTGACGTTTGACGTCGACGCTTACTGGGACGATGAAGGCAATACAATCAGTTCGCTGAACGGCTACCTGCGGCTGTTCGATTCGGCGGGCAACCAGCTGCAATCCAACTCGTCGAGCCACAGCGACAACGACCATAGCGAATATTACTGGGGCTACCACTACTTCAACTACCAGGACAGCTTCCTGACGTTCACGGCGACCACCGCCGGAACGTATTACCTGGGGGTCTCTTCGGACTACAACACCAACTACGATCCAGAAACGACCGGAACGGGTCAGGCCTCGAGCTACACGCAAGCGTCTGGCGCCTACAAGCTGCAGGTGCTGGCGGACGGTCCGGCGATCACGGTGGATGACGTCTCGGTCGGAGAAGATTCAAGCACGGTCACGTTTACCGTTCGGCTGAACCCGTTGAGCGACGAGACGGTCACCATCGACTACGCGACCGCCGACGGCACGGCGTTGGCGGAGAGCGACTACACGGCGACGAGCGGGACGCTGACCTTCGCACCGGGAACGGCGACGCAGACCGTCACGGTGACGATTCTAGACGATGGCGTGCTGGAAGATCCGGAATCGTTCACGCTGCAGCTCTCGAATATCTCTTCCAACGCCACGCTGCTCGATAGTGAAGCGACGGCGACGATCGCCGATGCGGCTGGAGATGAACTGACCCGAGCCTTGGACGTCAGTCTCACGCCGGAAGTCGCCGTGGAGTTGAATGGCTCGATCGGGGACGGGACATACGGCAGCGCGGATGTCGACCTGTACGCAGTAACGCTGGCGGCGGGACAGACGATTCGGATCGACATCGACGCAGTGAAGCTGGATGGGGACGGCTCTAGCCTCAGTTCGCTCAACAGTTATGTGCGGATGTTCGACGCCGCCGGGCTCCAGTTGAGTTCCAACAACAACGGCACGAGTCCGAATGACTACAGCTCGTCGGCTGATAGCTATCTCGAGTTCACGGCGTTCAATGGAGGAACCTATTACATCGGGGTCTCCTCGTACTACGACCGCAACTACGATCCGACCACGGCAGGCAGCGGGCAGACCTCGACCAACGCGGCGGCGATCGGCGATTATAAGCTGCAGCTTTTAGCCGAGACTCCTCCGACTCCCGATTCGGCGGGGGAAGAACTCTCGACGGCCGAAGTTGTTACGTTGACGCCATTGGTCTCGCAGCAGATTAGCGCCGACATAGGGGACGGCGTCTATTCTTCAGCGGATGTCGATTTTTACATAGTTGAACTGTCAGCCGGACAAACGCTGAATATCGATATCGACGCCTATCAACTCGACGATGGAAGTCAATTGAGTCAATTGGATGCATATCTCCGGCTATTCAATGCATCGGGTACGCAGTTGGCTACGAATAGTTCCAGCGTTAGCGGCGACGACGCCGGCTATAACTATCGCGATCCCTACCTGACGTTTACGGCGACGGCAGCCGGGTCCTATTACATTGGGGTTAGCTCGGATTACAACACTAGCTACGCCCCCACCAGCTCTGGAACTGGCTCGACTACGACGTCGACGGCGGCGGTGGGAGCATATCAGTTACAGCTATGGATGGATGAAGCGCCGATTCCCGACGCTGCAGGTGATTCAATCGCGACCGCTGAATTGGTGACATTGACTCCATTCGCTTGGCAAGAAATCTCCGCAGAAATCGGCGACGGCGCGTTTGGAAATAAGGATGTAGACCTCTACGCGGTTGAACTAGCGGCAGGTCAAAGTTTAAAGATTGACGTCGACGCATATCGATTGGACGATGGTGAGCAGCTCGGTTCGCTCAACAGCTACCTGCGTATTTTTAACGCGGCAGGAACGCAGTTAGCTTTCAATGACAGCGATCTCAGCGAGGACGACGATCCATCTTACGATTCCTCCGACTCTTATCTTTCGTTCGTCGCCGCTTCGGCCGGCGTCTACTACATCGGGCTAAGCTCCGCGTATCGTACTAACTATGACCCCGGCGAGGCCGGGAGCGGTGAGACGCCTCCCGCGTACGGCGAAGCTGAAGGGGAATACAAGCTCCATTTGCTGGCGAGCGGCCCCGAACTGACGATTGGAGACGTGTCGGTCGACGAAATCGCCGAAGTCGCGACCTTTACCGTCACCTTGACGCCGGTATCGGACGAGGCCGTAACGGTCGACTATACGACGGCGAACGGTACGGCGACGGCCGGTAGCGACTATACGGCGACGAGCGGCACGCTCACCTTCTCGGCTGCCGCGTCAACGCAAACCATCTCCGTAATAATTCTCGACGACAGCTTATTTGAGAATCCGGAATCGTTCACGATTCAGCTCTCCAACGCGGTCGGAGCCGGTATCAGCGATGCGACCGCGATCGGTACGATCAACAGCGAAGATTTACCGCCCAGCGATGCGCCCGGCGACAGTATCGGGACCGCGCAAAGCGTAAGCTTGTCACCCAATGTGATGACCGAAATTGAACAGGTCGTCGGTGACGGCAGTTACGAAAACAAGGATGTCGACTTTTACGCCGTCACGCTCATCGCCGGTCAATCGATCTCGATCGATATCGACGCCTACTACGATGACACTTACGGATCCATGGACCAGCTGAGTGATTTGAACAGTTACCTGCGGGTCTTTGACGCGTCGGGAACGCAACTCGCGTACAATAACGACGGGCATGCCGACAACGATTACTGGAACTACTCGTATCGAGACGCGTACGTTTCCTTTACTGCGCCTTCCTCCGGCGCCTACTATATCGGCGTCTCCTCGTCATACAACACCAGCTATAATCCAGCGATCGCTGGAACCGGAAGTAGTTCATCCAGCGGGAACAGTCGCGGCGCCTATAGACTGCAATTGTTAACGAATGGACCGGCCCTGACGATCGCGGACGTGACGATCGATGAAAACGCCGCAACGGCGACCTTCACTGTCACATTAGAACCGTCTACCGATGAAACGGTGACCGTCGACTACGCGACGGTCGATGGAACTGCGGTTGCTGGTAGCGATTACATAGCGACCAGCGGTACGCTGACATTCTCGTCGGGAACCACAACGCAGACGATCACGGTGTCGATCCTCGATGACAGCCAGTTTGAAGATACGAAGTCGTTCACCATTCAGCTTACCAACGCGGTCGGCGCCGGTATCGCCAACCCGACGGCGATCGGGACGATCAACGATGATGATACTCCACCTGCCGATGGACCGGGCGACACCATCGCTCAGTCGCAGAATGTAAGCCTGACCGCGAATGTGACGATCGAGATCGAAGCGCAGATTGGTGACGGCTCCTATGGGATCAACGATACCGACTTTTACGCGGTGGAATTAGCGGCGGGCCAGGTACTGCACGTTGACGTCGACGCGATTCGGTTGGATGACGGTAGCCCGCTCAGTACGCTTTACAGCTACCTACGGATATTCAATGGAGCAGGAACGCAGTTGGCGTCGGGCAACAGTTCGGCGAGCCCCAATGACGATACTTCCTATTATCCTTCCGACCCCTATCTGGCGTTCGTCGCTCCGGCGGCGGGAACCTACTACATCGGGGTCACTTCAACCTATCGCACTAACTACAATCCGAACACGCCGAACAGCGGCTATGGAGCGCCCAACTACGTCGAAGCAATCGGAGAGTACAAGCTCCAACTGCTGACGGAGGAACCGCCTGTGCCCGATACGGCGGGAGAAACGCTGGACACTGCCCAGCCGATAACGCTGACGCCATTCGTACCGCAGCAGATCGACGCCGAAATTGGCGATGGGGCCTACAAATCGGCCGATGTCGATTTCTACGCCATAGAACTGTTTGCCGGCCAGACGGTTCGGATCGACCTCGACGCATACCGGCTGGACGACGGCGGCCAGTTGAGCCAACTCAACTCCTCCATGCGGCTGTACAATGCGGCTGGATCGCAACTGCTGACGAACAGCAGCGCCCGCAGCAGCGACGACGACAGCGGCAACTACTGGGATCCGTATATCTCGTTCACCGCTTCGGCGGCCGGGACGTATTACATCGGGATCAGTTCCGACTACAACGCCAACTACAATCCGACCACTGCCGGTACCGGAAACGCTAGTTCCTCCAGCTCGGCTGTGGGCGCCTACCAGCTCAATCTGTGGGCCGATGCGCCAGCACTGACGGTCGGTGACGTAAAAATCGGAGAAGATGGGACGGCGACGTTCATCGTGACACTTTCGCCGCTGAGCGACGAGACGGTGACAGTCGACTATACGACCGTCGATGGCACGGCGACTGCCGGCGCCGATTACACAGCTGCCAGCGGCACGCTCACCTTCTCCCCAGGCATTGCGACGCAAACGGTCACAGTGATGATCGCCGATGATGGCGTTGTGGAGGATGCCGAGTCCTTTACGCTGCAGTTGTCCAACGTGGCGGGAGCGATTTTGCTGGACGACGAAGCGACGGCGACCATCGCCGACGCGGCGGGAGACGTGCTCTCGCGAACGCTCGAAGTTGAGCTGACGGTGGATGTGCAAACCGAGTTGTCGGGCGCGATCGGCGATGGAACTTACGGGAACAACGATACCGATTTCTACGCGGTAGAGTTGGCGATCGGTCAGAAACTGCACGTTGACATCGACGCGACTCGCCTAGACGATGGCGCCCAGCTCAGTTCGCTGAACAGCTATCTGCGAATCTTCAATACGGCGGGAACACAACTGGCGTCGAACAGCAGCGGAACCAGCGCGAACGACGAAGAGTCTCCCTATTACGGCACGTCCGATTCCTATCTGCTGTTCGTTGCTCCAGCAGCCGGAACCTACTACATCGGCATCAGTTCCGCCTACCGCACCAACTATAGTCCGAACACGGCGAATAGCGGCTATGGGGCGCCGAACTACGACGAAGTTCAGGGGCAGTACAAATTGCAATTGTTGGCGAAAGTTCCGCCAACGGAATTCTACGCGACGGTGGATGTTCCGACCGGAGCATTTGATTTAGGAACGATCACCTATGCGGCGGACTGGGACTGGGATCGCGGAACCAGCCTCCCCTTGGAAGAGTCAAGCATGTACGAGGGCGTTTTGCAAGCGACCTACTCCCTGGATGGTCGCCAAATCGAATATCAGGATGGCTACGGCTACGTGCAAATGACGCTCTCTGCTGATGATTGGGGCGCCGCCGGCTGGGACAACGTGCTGCACTACCATTATGACTCGGCTACAAGTGAGGCGTATTTCACCAACCAAGAAGGGACGGTGCGAGTTCGCTATTTGATCGATTCAATTGACGTCGTGACGATCCAAGACGTTATTGCGACCGAAGATTACACGGCCGTGATCGATTGGGGAGACGGCGTCCAAAGCGAAGGAACCCTCGAAGAAATCGGAACCTACCAAGTCGGCGGCCAAAATCAATTTCGCGTGATCGGAGATCATCTCTATTCAACGGACGGCGTCACCGACATCACGGTTACCGTTACTGGCCCCGATGGAATTGTCGTCGAGGGGCAGAGTTCCGCCGATACCTGGACCGCAAACCGTTCCGTTACGATCGTAGAGCAGACGCTAACCGCCAGCGGCGCGTTGTTGGATACGGTTCGCGGCGACTATTTAAGTACGACCATCGCGACATTTACCGATATCGACCCCGCAGAAGTTGCGGAGTATTCAGCCACGATTGATTGGGGCGACGGAACGATTGAGTCGGGCTCCATCGCATCGCAAGGGAACGACCTCTTTCATGTCAATGGAAGCCATCGCTATCAATACACCGGCCAGTTCGCGCCCAGCGTCAGAATTGTCAAGCATGAATCAGCCACGATTGATGTCGCAGCGGATATCTCCGTCTGGAGCATACCAGGGCTGATCGCAACAGAAAACGTCGTGACCGACGATACCGAATTTGCGAAGCTGACGTATCTAGCCGAATGGGACTGGGATCGTTCGCAGCAATACGACTTGGCTTCCACCACCTATGAAGCTGGGAATCCCAATTACGATTCAACCTACACGCTTCCGGACGGGAGCGAAATTGCTTTCTACTTCAACAGCTACGAATCCAGAGCACGACTGCGTCCTACCGACAAGCCAGAAGTCTTGCTTTTCGACGACAACTACGACGGAATCTTCGAGAGTTACGACGGCGGTTTCCGTGCACGCGTCCAGTCGTCGGCGGTCCAGGTGCTGACGCCGGATGACGCGTTGTCACCTGATGACTTCACGGCCGTGATCGATTGGGGAGACGGAACGCAAAGCGCCGCAACGCTCGAGAATGTCGGAGTATTTCAACCGGGCCAAGAAAACCAGTTACGCGTCTTGGGTCAACACATCTATGCGACGACGACCACCGCGCAGATTCAGATTTCAATCACCGCCGCCACCGATCTTGTCGAAGGAGGTCATAGTTTTGGGCAGCAGTGGTCTGGACAAGCCCCTGTCGTAGTAGTTGTGCAGACGCTTGCGGCGGAGGGGATCTCGTTCGAGCCGGTTGTCGCCAAGAACTTTAGCGGTACGCTTGTGACGTTCTTCGACAGCGAACCCTCCACTTCTTCGCAATACTCGGCGAAAATTCAATGGGGCGACGGCACTAGTAGCAATGGCAGCATCATTGCCGACGGAAATGGCCAGTATCAGGTAACCGGCAGCCATACCTATTCATACAACGGCGCGTTCGAAGGAAGCGTTCGTATCGCTAAGCAAAATGCCGCGATGATCGACGCCGAATTGAACACTACCGTTTGGAGTGCGGAGCCAATGATCGCGACTCCAGACGTGCATTTGGGCGAAACGGTATTGGCCTCACTTGCATTCGCCGCCGACTGGACATGGGATATGGGTACGCACTTGCCAATTACTGAATCGTACTGGGATGAAACCGGAACTCAGATTACTTACTCTAACGGCGAAATGACGATCGTTTACAACAGCGGCCAAAACTATGCGCAAATGGCGCTTCGAGGCGGCGATTTCGGCGAAATCGAATATGGGGAAGATATACTCTCTTTGTCGTTTGATCCCATCACGCATGAGGAGTACTACACCAATTCCCAAGGAACTGTTCGAGTGCGCAACTGGGGGGAAGGTATCGACGTGATTTCAGCCCTGGACGCCATTTCCGTCGATGACTATCTAGCGGTAATCGACTGGGGAGACGGAACTCAGAGCGAAGGCGTACTAGAGCCTTTTGACCAATTTGTTCCGGGGGGAACAAATTGGTTTCGCGTAGTCAGCGATCACACCTACGAAGTGACTGGCGACGCAATGGTGAATATCACTGTCACGGGGCCCTCAGACCTGATTGTCGGCGGCCAAAGCTTCGGAGAGGAGTGGAATGGTCAGATGCCAATCACGATCGTTCCTCAAACTCTCACCGCTGCAGGCACGCCGTTTTTGGTTGAATTTGGCAATGAATTCGACGACACAGTCGCAACTTTTACCGACACAGAGCCCACAACGCAATGGGCCTATTTCGCAACCATCCAATGGGGAGATGGATCCAGCAGTCTCGGCAAGGTGATATCGGATGGCGCCGGAAATTTCCATGTCACCGGCAAGCACGCCTACGAATACAACGGCCAATTCGCTATCGATATTCGGATTGTCAAACTCAACGCCGCGACCGTCGATGCTGCAGCAACGAGTATTGTCCGCATGGTTGCTCCACTAGTCGCAACGGAAGAAGTCTCGCTGGGCGTCACAGACTTGGGGACGATCGCTTACGAGGCGACATGGGGATTTGATCGAAGTACGGAGTTTTCCTATGTCGAAGGATACGTCGACGAAAACTATCATTCCGAGACCTATCAAGCGCCCGATGGCCGAACGATTGTCTACGCCACAGCACTGAACGGCTCGCAATCCTATCTAACTCTGTCTGGTTCAGTTGAGTTTACG
Organism: Blastopirellula marina DSM 3645; assembly: GCF_000153105.1. Lineage (GTDB taxonomy): Bacteria > Planctomycetota > Planctomycetia > Pirellulales > Pirellulaceae > Blastopirellula > Blastopirellula marina. The sequence continues at coordinate 3,664,522 of NZ_CH672376.1, read as the reverse complement.
CTCTATCATGCAACCACAGTGCAAGGAAACTATTGGATCAGCAGTGATGGGAAATCAAAGGCTCGATTTAATGACTATGGGAATATCGAAGTCGTTATGCAGTCGGACGCTATCACGTTGGACGACTATTCCGCCATCGTTGACTGGGGCGACGGCACGCAAAGCGTCGCACAGTTAGAGGCCATCGGAGACTATCAAGTCAATGGTCAAAATGAATTCCGCATCTTGGGTGACCATACCTACGCGTTGCTGGGCGAATACGACACGATCGTTACAGTAACGGGCCCTGCGTATCTCTCTGTGGGAGAGTACTTTGTCGGAGAATCGTGGTCCGGTGAATTGCCAGTTGCTGTCGTGGTCCAAACGCTCTCCGCCGTCGGCGCCGTATTTGAGACCGTCCGCGATCAGTACTTTTCTGGGACCGTAGCGACATTCACGGATGCCGATCCGTCAGACGTGTCGCAATATTCCGCAACAATTCAGTGGGGCGACGGCACCACTGCTGTCGGCGTCGTCGTGGCCGATGAAGAGGGGCAATTTCATGTAACGGCAAGCCACACTTATCCGTACAACGGCCAATTCGCCACGACCGTAAGAATTGTCAAACAAGGCGCCGCTACCGTTGACGCAGTTGGAAGTGGAATCGTCTGGAATTCGTCGCCGCTTACAGAAACCGTAGGCGAGCCCACCGGACTCATAGATTTCGGTACGATTAATTACGTCGCCGTGTGGGGCTGGAATCAAGCGTCGACCTATACGAAGATTTCATCCGACACTTATGAAGACAGCTCGCTGACCCAACATACCGATGTCTACGAATCGGCAGACGGAGGCCGGCTTGCCAGAGTTTGGGGAAACACTTTCGAATACGGAATCATCACGAACTTCGATTCGATTTCTGGGACGATTCCCGGATGGGGCGAGACAGGTGATTTGTATTTGACCGAAGACGGAGAGTACTTCACGTCGTCGGATGGTCTAGTGCGTATCCGTCACACGCCGCAACAGTACGCACTTCGGCTCGACGTCCTTACGATCGATGATGCGGTCCATGTCGATAATTTCACCGCCACCATAAACTGGGGAGACGGAACGGAGTCTGCCGCGACGCTTGAGCCGCTTGGCAGCTATGTAATCGGCGAAACCAATCAGTTCCGGATCGTCGGCGAGCACGAATATACGACCGCTCTTCAGTCGCAAGTTGAGATCTCACTTTCGGGGCCGACGAACATCCTCATGGGACAACATGATTTTGCCTATCAATGGACAGGTGAAACGCCGGTGTCCGTCGCTTGGGCCGCCGCCGACGATGCCTACTTCGTCCCCCACTACGGTGAACTCATCGTGGACGATACGACAGGCGTGTTACAAAACGACTTCGATAATGGTGCGGTTACGCCGACACTGCTCGCGGATGTGCAGCATGGCCAGCTTTTCTTCCATGCGGACGGCTCTTTCGAATATACGCCGACGCCTGGCTTCGCCGGCGTCGATAGTTTCACCTACGAAATCAACACTGACCCGTCGCAGGGAAATACGGCGACGGTGACCATTCATGTTTTGGATACGCCTATTGCACCGGTAGCTAGTGGCGCGACAGTAACGGTTGTACATGACACGTCGCTCAGCGGCGACCTATTCGCTACGGATGTCAACGGCGACACGTTGAGATACAGTCGCGCAGTCCAGGCCTTGCATGGATCGGTTGTCATCGAAGAAAACGGAAGCTTTATTTACACGCCTAACAAAGGTTATATCGGCGGTGATGAGTTTACATTTTCGGTAGCGGACGATGACTTCGAAACGCAAGGGATTGTTACGATCGCGGTGACCAACAACGATCCCGTCATCACGACGCCGGAGCCGCTCAGCGTGGTTCATGGAGAGTTGCTGACTGGCGAGTTTTCGGCGATCGACGCGGATGCCGACAACTTAATCTATAGCCTCGCCTCATTCGAGGAGGGCGGCGTCATCACGATCGACGAAACCGGCGCGTTCGAGTTTATCGGAGATCTCGATTTCTGGGGGACCTTTTACTTCACGCTGCAGGTCACGGACCAGGTCACGACAACGACGGAGATCGTGAGCATTGAAGTCGAATTGCCTCCTTCTGATCTGGCGGCAGATCAACTCTCGTCCGCTCAATTCATTGAACTGACCGCGAATGGAGTCACCGAAATTTCTGCGACGATTGGGGACGGATCCTACAATTCGGCGGATGTTGACTTCTACGCCATCCAACTGATTTCGGGTCAAACGATCACAGTCGACATCGACGCGTACTACAACGATCAGACCGGGGCGTCCGACTCCGCTCTCGACAGTTTCGTACAGATATTCGACGCTTCCGGAAATCCGCTGAGGTCGAATGACGAGGGCTATTCGGCCAATGACTATGTAAAGTACGCATATCGCGATAGTCGTGTGACCTTTGCTCCCTCCACAACAGGTACGTATTATATCGCCGTCTCGTCGACGCATAACCAGAACTTTGACCCTGAAGTGGGAGGATTCGGATCGTTTAGTGCGGAAAGCTCAGCGTTGGGCGCCTACACGATACAGGTCTTCGAGAGCGGACCCGCCCTAAGCGTCAGTAACGTTTCTGTAGATGAAATTGCAGGGACGGCGACTTTCACCGTGACGTTGAGTCCAACCACCGACGAAACGGTGACGGTCAACTTCGCGACGGTGGATGGTACCGCCCTGGCGGGTCTCGACTATACGGCCACGTCAGGAACGCTGACTTTTGCGCCAGGCGTTTCTAAGCGAAACATCGTCGTTTCGATTCTCAACGACGAGATTTACGAATCGCCGGAATTGTTTCAGCTGACGCTGACGAATGCAGTCGGCGCGTCGATCGCAACGCCTGAGGCGAGTGGTGAAATCAAGAGCGATGATCCCCCTGCCGAAGCCGCAACGCAATTGCAGACTCGGATTTCTGATCAATTCCTCTCCGTCAACGATTCTCCAGTAACGATCGAGCTTGCAAACTATATTTCGTCGTCCAGCAACTTGACTTTTACCCTATCAAACTCTAACTCCGCACTGCTTGCAACGAATGAAATAGATGGAGTGCTAACGTTAACCCTGGCGCCGGGCGAAATCGGACAGTCCGAGATTACGGTCATAGCAACGGATCTGGATGGCGTACAAGTAAGCGACACTTTTCTGGTCATCGTCGAAGCGGTGAATTCGGCTCCCACGGTGATCACGCCGCTGGGCGACATTCATGTTGATGAAGATTTTGGCGAGTGGACGCTGGATTTAGCGACCGCGTTCACGGACAGCGAACTTGTCGATTCAGATGACACGCTACTTTACGTTTTGCTGGAGCATGCCAACGCTATTGAGTCTAGCGTGCCTGTGACCTCCACCTACATTTTCGACGGAAACTTGCACATTTCGGCGCCCGAAAATAGTAGCGGCACATCCACGATTACCATTCGGGCGATCGATTCGATGGGAGAATTTGTCGACGAGACGTTTACGTTCACGATCAATTCGGTCAACGACGCACCGGTTGTGATTGGCGAATTGGGCGATGTTTCGACAACCATCAATTCCGCAGCGACGATCGTTGACTTGGCCGGACTCTTCGCGGATGTCGATGTCGAAACCGCGTCCGATGAGTTGGCGTTCAGCGTCACGTCGATTTCCGCTGTGTCGCTGCTCAGCGCGGATATCGTCGGCAATCAACTGACAATCACCCCGTTAACCGACCAAACCGGCGAAGCGATCGTCACCATTCGCGCGACGGATCTGGCGGGGGATTTTGTCGAATACGAGTTGCCAGTCAAAGTGATCTATACGGGTCAGGCCCCCATCGTTTCTGCAGGCATAGCCGATCAATTGGTCGACGAGGATTCGGAGGATCTCGTCATCGATATTTCGACCATCTTTGCTGATGCTGACATCGCACTGCAGGGAGATAGTCTTAGCTATTCGGTTTCCGTTGATTCGAATGATGTGCTTTCCGCCGAAATTGACGGAACCAATCTGGTTTTGGTCTTTCTGCCTGACGCTTCGGGGAGCGCGACAGTCACCATCACGGCGACCGATCAATCGGGGCTAACGGGAACAGACGAATTCTTGATGACTGTTTCTCCAGTCAATGATGCCCCGACGGTAACGAACCCGCTGGATCTTAGTTATACCGGCGGCGTCTCCCAGTCTGTGATTGATCTATCGGCAATCTTCTCCGACGCTGACGTGTCGCAAGGAACGGACACGCTGACCTATCAGCTAATCTCGGAATCCAACACGATGCTGGCCAGCGCCGATTTACAGAATGGCTCGCTGACGTTGAACTACGATCCCGCAGAGATCGGCGAATCAGAGGTTGTCATCCGAGCCACTGACTCCTCTGGAGAATGGATAGAGAGCATAATCACTGTTTCGATTAGCGATACGGTCGCCGATTATCACGGCAGAATTGACAATGTACAACTTGCAGATGATTGGGGATACGAGTTTGAGAGCTCCACTTACAACGCAGGCGTAACTGGACGCATCCTGGCCAAACTCCCTTCCGGACACGTTGAAATTGAGTTCGATCACGACGGCGATGGGATCGTCGATGGCGTCAAAGTCGTCGAATCCCCTGAGCTGTTTACCTATGATACCTTCTACTACAATCCTCGAGCGATTGACGAATCGCTTTACCTATTTGAGGGAGATTTCACGCTTGGATATCGGTCCGCTGAGGTAGATGAAAGCGGTGCGGTGAAGACGTATCGCGACTGGGCCGAATTCCAATTTAGTTTGGAAACGCTGCCAACTGGTCTAATCGCCCAAGTCTCGCTGTTGGAGGATACGAATGGTGTTGGCGACAAGAAAACGTCCAATCCAACCCTGCAAGGCAGCGTTGGCGCCGACAACGCCGGCGCCGTTATCCAGTTTGATCTCGATGATGACCAGCAAGCCGATGGCCAGGCGTTCGCCGACCTGGACGGAAAGTTCCTGTTTACACCGCTGCTGACGGAATATGGCCCGATCACAATTTCCCATCGCGTCCTTCAATGGTCGAGTAACGCTGGGGCATATCTAACGGGCCCATGGATCGACTTTACATACGAGCTGATCCCCGAAACAGGGACGAGAATCACGCAATTCCACCTGGCGAGTCAGGAAGCGAGTGAATACGACGAATTCTATTCGTACGGGGGATCCACGCAGGATCCACAACTCGTGGGGCAACTTGATCCCGACGCAGAGACATTATCGAACGTTCGCATCGAATTCGATCATGACGGCGACGACCAATACGATGGATTTGTCTATACCGGTACAGAAGGCAGTTTTCAGTATTCGCCGACCGGAATGAGTCCCGGCCAGGTGACGATTCGCGCTCGTAGCGTGCGTCTCGACTATCGCACCGACACCGAGGTATACGGCGACTGGACGTACGCATCTTTCAAGCTAGAAGCGCCGGAACTGCCCGAAGTAACGCAGCTCCATCTCGCCAATGACACCGGAATCGACCCCGCTGACAAGATCACCACTGACGGATCGCTGATCGGCCTTGTCACTTTTACCGATGGCCTCAATCTTGACGAGTTGTTCGTTGAGATCGATCACGACGGTGACAACGTCATCGATGGTTTGGCGACGGTCCAAGGAGATGGAAGTTTTCTCTACGAATCGCCGTGGCTATCCGCTGGCGATTACAACTTACGTGCGAGAGTCGCCGTCTGGAACGATACGCTCTTCGATTTTGCCTCCGGGGCCTGGACATCGCTTGCCTTCACGATCGAAAACTCCACGAACACGCCGGCTACCGTTGTGAATATGGAGTTGTTCAATGACAACGGCGTCGACAAGCACGACGGCATCTCCACCGATGCCGCAATTTCAGGCCAGATCGCCAACGATGGCGATGTCGCCTATTGGACGGTCGAATTTGATCAGAACGGAGATGGCGTCTCTGATGGTCGCGTCAATGCGGACGCTAGTGGAAGATTTCTCTATGTGCCGATCGGTCTTAGTTTAGGCGAACACACCGTCAAGGCGCGCGTCCGCGAATGGGACTATGCGTCGCGACAGATCATCACCGGCGACTGGAGCGAATATACCTTTACCGTCGCTCAACCGGTCAACGAAGCCGCTGAGGTCACGCAGTTCTATCTGCTCAGCGATACAGGCGCTTCCCCCAACGACGGAGTCACCGGAAACCCGCTGCTCGGCGGCGTGGTGACAAACGCAGAATCTCTCGATGGATTGATCGTCGAGTTTGATCACAATGGCGATGGAACCGTCGATGGATATTCATTCACCGACGCCAGTGGTGAATTTGACTACGAACCAGTTGCATTACCCTACGGAACCCATACGATCGCGGCGCGTGTCCGCGAATGGGACTACATTTCGTCAACGTACAAGCTAGGTGCGTGGGAACCGCTCACGTTTACGTTCGAAGAGCAAGCGAATGTCGCTGCAGAAATCGTCAGCGTTGGGTTGGCGGATGGAGCTGCAATCGTCAACGGAGCCACGTACGATCCAACCATTTCAGGCGTCATTCGAAACGAAACTACGCTTGCTGGCGTTACAATCGATATCGATTTTGATGAAGATGGAATTGCCGACGCAATCACCGTGACCGATCAACGGGGTCATTTCAACTACACGGTCGACAACCCAGCCGATGGCGAAATCTCGCTGAAGATTCGGACTCGCGAATTCGACTTCGCCACCGGCGCTGAATTGATTGGCGACTGGACTCCGATCGCCTTCTCCTACGCGCAGCGAGTCAACACGCCAGTCTCAATCACGAGCGTTGAGCTCGTTAACGATACAGGAACCGCCGCCGACGGAGTTACCACCGATCCGACGATCCACGGCGTTATCGCCAACGATCAATCCCTCTCAGGCGTCGAAGTTCAAATCGACACCAATGGCGACGGCCTCTTTGACCAGACGACCACAACCAACAGCAGCGGCGAATTCGAATTCAAGCCGACTGGCCTGGCAGCCGGGGAACATACTCTATCGATCCGGGTGAAGGAGTACGACGAGCATAACGTCGCCATTTACAGCGACCTATCGACGGTAACGTTCGAATTAGAAACGCCCCAAGTGACAACGGCCGGCAGCATTTCTCAATTGAAGTTGTTGTATGACACCGGCAATAGCAATTCGGACGGCGCTACGGCCAACTCCACCTTATCCGGAGTGCTTTCCGCTTCCCTCGGCTCGGGTAATATAACGATCGAATTCGATCATGACGGCGACGGCGTTATCGATGGAACCGCCACCGGAGTTGCTGGCCAATCGTTTAACTACCTGCCCGCCGGATTGGAGGAAGGGTACCACAATATCAGCGCCCGAGTCGCCGGAACCAGCGACTGGCGCAGTATCAGCTTCATCTCCAGCACTAATCCTGATTCGGAAGCGACGCAAGATCTCCTCACGTCGCAAGCAAATTTGGGCAACGCGCTGGGAAATATCAACACCGACTACCAGCTCTCAATTGACGGTTCCAATTTCCAATTCAATACCTCCATTACCAGTGTCATCAATCAGTTCGACTCGGCGATCGCAACGGCCACCGCGACCTTCCAATCGACCATGGCGGACGCACGGACCACTTTGGAAGGCATCGTCAAGCAGTCACTATTAGATGTGAACGCCGCCACTTCACTGGCGAACGCAAACTACCTGACCGATCTGGGGCTCTTCAGCGGCGACAAAACCAGCTTCCAGTTCGACGGATTTGAACTAGATGACGCGCCGCAATCCATCGCCTACAAACTTGCCAGCGGCGATGATCTGGTCACCGCGCCGCAATACGACGCCGAGCCAAACTACTTCCGCTTCGACATCGAAAAAGACCCCGTTTACCAGGCGTCGAAGCGTGCGGCCTACCAGGTCCAAATGCAATCAAAAAGGACCGCTGTTGCGAACTATAAGCAGACGGTACACGACCTAGCCGAGGCGGCCAACGGCGAGATCGCGACGATTCTAAGCGATCTGGAAAAGGAGATAAACGCAGCCGAGCGGCTGCGCGATCAAAAACTGGCTGACGCCGAAGAAATTCTGGCCGGCCGTGCCGAAGGACTGCCGTCCGGCGTTAGCGCTTTTGACCTGAAGGCCGAACTGGATCGCGTCAATCAAGATCGCGAAGAGCTCATGGAGGGGTATGAACCATTCCTCGCGATGACGAATTGGATACTCTCGTTCAACTACTCGTCTCTCGCCCAAAGTTTACCGCTGGGGTATGAGCACGTCGTGGATGTCATTGGACAAGAAGTTTACGACGAACTCAACGAAGCCGCCTCGTTCTGGTCCGGTCAGTACAGCGTATCCTCTCAGTACATGGCGGCCCATACGTCCGCCTACAACACCTTTTACCAAAGAACCCTCGACGTTCAACAGGCGTTGGAGAACTGGCCGGGCGAGCCAGGTCCCGACGCCCCTTATGAAGAATGGGACGAATGGTACGAAAGCCAGACCGAGTACTATTACGAGCAGATGGCCGACGCCGCCGAGGCGTACTATAAGACGCTGGCCCCGACTGAGTACCAAATCAGCATTGAGGCCTTGGATACCATGGCCGACTTTAATCGGACGATGATTGAAAAGAAGCGGTCGTATGAACTGAAGAAAACCAGTCTCGACCAGAAACGAGCCGACGTACTGAGCAAGTACGCAATCATCGAGCAGAAATATAAAGCGCAGGTCGAGCACGAGTATCTTACGACGATGTCGACGGCTTTGTCTACCGCGGAAGCCGCCGTACTGCAGATACAAAAGACAAAATACGACGCTGCCACCAGCGCAGCGGCGACCCGTGACAAAGATCTATTCAATGCCGACGTCGTCGCCCAAACCTCGTTGCTTACCGAAGGGACCGGCGCTGTATCCGCCTACGCTCAGGCCGATTCCTCGCAAGCCGCTACACTTCAATTGGATCAACAAAATAACTCCCAAGCCGTCTCCGAGGCGATTCTTACCAAGCAGTTGGAAGTCTTTAACGCCATCGCCGACGACTTGGCGAGCGCTCAGGCCAGCGCCGTATCGCAGCAGTCCCAGGTTGCCAGTCAACTCGCCGCGATGCAAGCAGCCATCCGCATCAGTGATTCGGATGCCTGGATCCAGGCCAATCAGGCTTCACTAGACAACGAACTCGAATACCGACTCGCCGAGAACGAAGCTTATTACACATCGCAAGAAGCGTTCACAGACGCCGTCTATGACGCACTGATCGATCGAGTCAAAGTCTGGCACGACGGCAATAAGCAACTGGCCAAAGATATGCGGGACGCTGTTGCGGAGTGGGAATATCCCTATAGTCGTGACTACTATCCGCAATACTTCGATGATCTATTCCCGCACGAATCGAGTCCAGGACGCCCTAGCAGTTTGACCGGCGACCTGAATCGCATCAAATCGGATACCTTCTCAGGTTATTACAACGGTCAGAATGCGTATGCCGACGGTCAAATAAACGTTGACAAAGTCGCCGCAATCGCCCAATACGACTTGGACATCGCCGAAGCCAAGTTCCAGTGGCAAAAGACCGACGCCCAAATTTGGACCGCTTACGAAATTGAAATCCTACAGCAGGATAGCGGCTATCTGGAGAGCGCGACCAGTCAGCAAGCCAGCGCCGATCAGGCCAATCTCGATACCATTCGTCAGTACGAAGCGAACGCCGCCGGGCTCAATCGCCAACTCCAGGAAGAGATTGCAAACCAACAGGCGACTTACGAAACCACCGACGCAGGCCTCTCGTCTCAATTTGACCTAGATCGCGCGGCGGAACATCAAGACAAGCTGGCCGATTTTGACGCGGCCCAGGGAAACTCCTATTCAGCCAATGCGCTCGCTGACTTTACTTCCTACTTTTCTCAGATCGTCACTTCGGCCGGCGATTTGTTCGACAGCTTTATCGACTCGGCGGCCGAGCTCTCCAATACGCTCACCGCCGCGCTTGCGGCGGCAAACGAAGAGGCCGCGATTTCGGTCAGCGACGCGTCCGCCGCTGCAGACAAAAAGTCAATCACTGATGGCGCTCAGGCGACGCAGGATCTACTCGCCGCCCAAGTCGCCTACCAAATCGCCATGCTCCAGGCCGAGCGAGATCGCGATATCGCACAATTCACGGCGGAACGCGACAAACGGGTGGACGACGTCACCGCGAACTTCGAACTGCAAACGGTCTATGCCGAAGGTAACGCTAAAGCCGCCGCGTCCAGTGAAGAGTGGTATCACTACTGGTACAGATCCAGCCCTTATTATGATCACTTTTTGCCGGAACCTGAACAAACCTCCTACGAAGTTGATCTAGAACGAAGACGCGACAACGTCGACGCCCAAACCGAATACGCTCTCGCCAAAGCACAGGCCGAGGTTGAGTACGTCACCGCCAGCGAAAACGCCAAGACCGCCTTCGCCGGCAAATATGTCACCGCCGCCAACACCCTGGCCGACGCCATCAAAAATTCCAGCGATCGTCTCGCCGACGCCGACAAACAAACGATCGACAAATGGAACGCCGATTTAGCCAAGAGCGACACGGCGGCGACCAAGGCCCAAACCGCCGCCTACCAAGTCTACGACACATCGTTCACCGCTACGCAAAACACGCTCGATACGTCGCTGTCGCCGCTCGAAAACACGCATCGTCAAAATGTCACCTCCAACTCCGGAATCCTGGTCACCAGCGTTGCAACCGATCATCACACGGCGCTGGAAGCCGCCGACTTTGGCGGCCCGCTGTCGACCCTTTTGATCGGTCAAGCCAATTCCGACGTCGCCTCGGTCACCGCTTCTGTCGCCCAACAAAACGGCTACGCCGCCGCGACCGCTTCCAGCCTTGACGCGATGACCAACGCTTTGGCCCCGGTCGCATCCGCGTTCGTCACCGCTACCGCCAACGCCGCCAAAGCGGCTCTCGACGCCTACTCTAGCAATTCCGCGGACTACTCCAACACGGCGACCAGAGCTTCCACCACCGCCGACTCGGCGCAAATCAAAGCCGCCAACGCCTACGACGCCGCCACCCTCAAAGCTGGCGTCGCCCACTTCCAACAGCAAGCCGCCGCCGAAGCCGCCGCCAAAATCGCCTTCGTCCAGAACGATTACGACTGGATAAACAGCGTAGCGCCGAAAAAGCAGGCCTACGAACTGGCGCTGCTTATTCCCTACGATTACCCGCTGGACGAGTTCGAATATTACGACTACGTTCATCCAGAAGTGACCGCAACGCTAGGCGCTTACAATGCAGCCCTGGAAGCGGCCAATCAAATACGCTCTGACGCCAACGGCTCCGCCGAGGAAACCCAGGTCCAGGCCCTCGGCGACGCCGTCAACGCCCACGTCACCGCCAACGGCGTCGCGGTTCTGGCTCACGCGACAGCTGTCGGCGCAGCCTATACCAGTTTCGTCAGCAATCTCTCCGCCGCCGCGACCAAACTGGTCGGCATGGATAACACCGTCGAGTCGACCGCCCAGCAGCAGACCATCGCCGCCGAAACCCAACAAGCCTCCACACAACAGTCCATCACCAACACCTTCAGTTTCGCCCTCTCCGCCGCAGGCACAGCCCAGTGGACTGCGTCGATTCCGGCGATTCAAACGGCGGCCGCCACCGGCGCCACGCTGCTGCACTCCTACTACCTGGGGAAAGCGGCCAGCGACACCGCCGCGTGGTCCAGTCTGGCGACCGTCCAGCCCGGCGTCCGCGCCGATGTTGGGCTCGCCCAGGCCCAAGGCAAACAGGCCTACCTTACCGCCAACACGACCGAAACGGTCCGCAACCAACTCGAACAAACCAACTCCCTGATCGAGTATCAAACCGCGCAGCAAGCCACAACCAACTTGCTCCTTTCGTCGACGAGCACCAAGCTTGACAACTACTACAGCGACCTCAGCAGCAACGGCAACACGCTCGACATCACCTTCTCCGCCGCCAGTCAAAAATATTCGCTCGACTTGACCAAGGCACAACAAACGCTTGACGATCAGCTTGCCGTCGCCGAAGCGAAGCATGGCGCAAAACTCGCCGCCGACTATGTCGACTACTACGCCAAAGCGGTCGCCGCTCAGGTCACTTACCAGATCGAGCTCAACGACGAAGACCAAGACGTCGTCGACGGCGCCGAAGCAAAGCGAGACGCCACCTTGCTCGCCCTCGATCTGGCCCAGATCGAGAAAACCGCCCAGGCCGATTTTCAATACGCCCAGGATACCGCCAACCACCTGAAAACGTACAACGCCGCCGCGATCGACGCCGACTACAGTTTCACGATCAAAATCGACAGCGCTCAGTACGCCTACAGTCAGAAGTCCGCCCAAAGCGAAAAGGCCCTCAACCTCGGGCTCGAAGCGACAAACGAATCGGCCCTCGCCCAAAACAATGCGGCGTCCAATGCACTCAACGCCCGCCTGACGACCAATACCGCGACGCATCAAGCCAACCAGGCCGCCGCCCAACAGGCAGGCGTCACCACCATCGATACGCTGCTGGACAATGACTACACCGCGTTCCTCACCGCCCAGTTCACTGGGCATCAAACGGCCGCGACCAATCTGCTGACCGAAACGGAAGATTGGCTCCTCGACAACATCGGCTCCAACGTCGCCTACGTCGCGATCGCCGCCGTCGCCAGCAATACCTATTCCAGTCTTCGTGAATCGACGATCTTCGCCCGCAACCTGCTCGCCGCTTCCAGTTTGAAGCAGGCCGAAGACCAGATCGCCGGCAGCTACCAGTCGAACGGATCGCAACTGGCCGACGCCATCGCCGCCTACCAAATCGCCGAAGCCCAGGCGCTCCGCGACCATCGCATCGCTATTGAACAAGCCGACCGTCGCTTCGCCGACAACGGCGATACGACCGCCCGCAACACCTCCCTCACAGACGCCAACAAAACGCTCCGCGCTGCCCGCGAAACCTTTACCGAAGCTTACTACAAAGCGGCCATTGGCGCCCAAGGCGCCCATCAATCCACCGTCGCCAAGTCCGAAGCCCAGTACGAAAACAACGTCGGCCAATCCCGCGCCCAGTCAACCAAGGCAATCGCCGACGCCCAGGTCAACTACGTCACCACCGAAGCCGCCGCCTACCGCACCCAGCAAGAAACAGTCGCCGCCCGCGATAAAGAATTCGCCGAGTTCGGTGTCGATAACGACTACGACTCCCTGGTAGACGCCCTTGCCGCACTCACCGCCGCCAACAACGACACCGCCGATCCCTGGACCACCAAAGCCCTGGCAGTCGCCGCCGCCGTCCAAGACGCCGCCACCGACATCGCCGCCGCAATCCACGATTACGACGTCAGCCAAGCCGCCGCCAGCGAAGCCAATGATGTTGCAAACGCTCAGGCCGATCGCGATCGGACGGTTGGAGAGGTGCAAGCGGATGTCGGCAAGACGGTTACGGAGAAGGATATTGTGGCTGATCGGGTCACGAAGGAAGCGGCGATTCGCGAAGTGAACGCGGACTTGGCGCCGATTACCAATGCCGGAAATGCCGAAGCAAGCGAAGTTGAAAGCGACTATGCAAATCTGCCGGTCAGGATTCCAGAGAATTTGATGCGGCCGACGGAGATCGGGCTGAACGACGAATCTGTTGAAATTGCACCTGTATTGGCGGCGCCCACAGGCCAAAATTCGGTTAATGGAATTGGCGTATCGCTTTCGTATAACCCGAACTACTTGCTGCCTTCAAGAGTGAATGATCTTCTCGCCAATGGATACGCCAAGCGGGCAACCTTACCTTCGGTTGGTAATGACTTTATCTATCTTGTGGACGTATCAGGCGGAACGCTTCACCAAATCATTTTGGAGCGGGTACCCACAGTCACCGGACATACGAATGGCGTCCCGTGGAAGCCAGGTCAGCATTTGCCGAAAGCAGTGCGAACGATTCCAGAGCACTACCGTGTCGTAAAATGGACGACAAGCCTAGCTCAGGGTGGCGGCGCTCTGGCGATTGACGAGCTACTGAAAGCTCATCTAAGCCAGGATTCCGTAAATCACAACCTGAGTACCTATCAAAGCATTGAAGACTCTCAAGGGAAAATCAATCGCAGATACGCCGCCGTAGCCGCTTACCGGGCATTTCCACTGTTCGCAAACACGTTCTTAGAGTTCGGCGACGGAAATAAAGAGGAAGCGTTCATTTCCGCCGCTGGCGACGTAGCGACGATTGTAACTCTAGGGGCTGGCTCCGCCGGAGTACAAGGCACCAAGGCCGCCGTAGTAATGTATCGTACCGGCGCCACGATCAACCTTGCGACCGGATCGTACTTCACTTACAAGGGCATCATGCAGGCGATCCAGAATGAAGGGGTCGATCTAGAATCGGGCTCCAACATCGGCATCGGCCTCCTGCATCTGTTTGGCGCAAAACTCGATCTCGGCAAGACGTCAGGCGTCCGTTATGCCGATTTACCTACGGCCGACTGGTTAAAAGCAAGCAGGTTAAACAACTTCCAGGCAGGCGCTCAGACCGTTCGGATATGGACAGCTAACACAGTCGAGGAAGCAAAAATATTTGCGAAGACGTATGTCACAGAGCTGGACAGAATCTTGGCCAAGTCGCAAAAGGGAGTCGTGGTCAGCGCCAACGGATTTGGTAATATTAACGACATTGCCGAAGCGTCAAGCGAGGCGTATAAAAAAGCGGTCGCGGCGGTTAAGAATGCTCCCGTTCCCTTTGGGACACCTTACCGACAGTTAAGCCGTAATAAGTACAACGAGTTACTTAGCAAGGTAGAGTCTCGTACCATTACGAACGATGAATGGAGGCGATTGCAATGGTACGAGCGACTGACTGACAGACGACAAGCGGGAATTGATGCATTTTGGGATCGAGAACGAGAACTGCTTTCTCAGGGGTTGCCGGGAACTCGCAACTGGAACGACCTAGCTCGAAAGACGATTTTGGCTGGCGGTCAGCCACGGGGAATTTTCAGCCACCATAGTTACAGCGTCTCCCTTTATCCCCAATTAGCCGATGACCCAGACATCATCACTCCGTTGACGTTCCGTGAACATTTCTTCAAGTATCACGGTGGCAACTGGTGGAATCCAACACATGGCGTTCCGTTGCGACCGGACCTGCCAGACGATTTTTGAGGTAGTTCACATGGCGCAAATAGCACTAATTCTTGACGATTTTGGGACGATGAAAGCGGATGTCCTTAGAGAGCTTCGCACATTTTGTACGTCCAGCATTTCGGATGTTACCGCTGCTGTCGCAAACTCAAGCCCTTTATTTGTGCGCCCGCTTTTTAGTCGAGATAATCCAGAGTTCCCCGAGCGACTTATGTCATTCTTGGAATGGCTTGAGGCCAACTCGCTTCCTTACAGGTCCTATCAGGTATTAGATGGTCAAGACTTCGATGATGCCAACTGCGACAGGTATTATATCATTAACGCACTACGGTTGAAGAATATCATTTTAACCCGACTTGCATCTTTGGAGCAACAACGGGAATTGGGGCGCTCGCAGGACGAAGTCGACGACTAGAGCACGGCGCTTGCGCCATGATGGGCAATCTGCAACAATCCGGCAAGTGCGTCTTGGTTGGTTTTCGCGACTTGCGTTTCGCTGCCCGACGTTCGCTTTGCAGGAAGGTCTTGGGGATGTCTTCTTCGGCCGCTTCGATTCAACCAACCTCGGGCTCGAAGCGACAAACGAATCGGCCCTCGCCCAAAACAATGCGGCGTCCAATGCACTCAACGCCCGCCTGACGACCAATACCGCGACGCATCAAGCCAACCAGGCCGCCGCCCAACAGGCAGGCGTCACCACCATCGATACGCTGCTGGACAATGACTACACCGCGTTCCTCACCGCCCAGTTCACTGGGCATCAAACGGCCGCGACCAATCTGCTGACCGAAACGGAAGATTGGGGCCTCGACAACATCGGCTCCAACGTCGCCTACGCCGCGATCGCCGCCGTCGCCAGCAATGCCTATTCCAGCCTTCGCGAATCGACGATCTTCGCCCACAACCTGCTCGCCGCTTCTAGTTTGAAGCAGGCCGAAGCCCAGGTCGCCGGCAGCTACCAGTCGAACGGAACGCAGCTGGCCGACGCCATCGCCGCCTATCAAATCGCCGAGGCCCAGGCGCTCCGCGACCATCGCATCGCCATCGAACAAGCCGACCGTCGCTTCGCCGACAACGGCGATACGACCGCCCACAACACCTCCCTCACAGATGCTAACAAAGCGCTCCGCGCTGCCCGCGAAACCTTTACCGAAGCTTACTACAAAGCGGCCATCGGCGCCCAAGGCGCCCATCAATCCACCGTCGCCAAGTCCGAAGCCGACTACGAAAACAACGTCGGCCAGTCCCGCGCTCAGTCCACCAAAGCCATCGCCGACGCCCAGGTCGACTACGTCACCACCGAAGCCGCCGCCTATCGCACCCAGCAAGAGACGATCGCCGCCCGCGATAAACAGTTCGCCGAGTTCGATGTCGACAACGACTACGACTCCCTGGTAGACGCCCTCGCCGCACTCACCGCCGCTAACAACGACACCGCCGATCCCTGGACCACCAAAGCCCTGGCGATCGCCGCTGTAGTCCATGACGCCGCCACCGACATCGCCGCCGCAATCCACGATTACGACGTCAGCCAAGCCGCCGCCAGCGAAGCCAATGATGTTGCAAACGCCCAGGCCGATCGTGATCGGACGGTTGGCGAGGTGAAAGCGGATGTTGGCAAGGTGGTTACGGAGAGGGATATTGTGGCGGATCGTGTTGCTAAGGAAGCGGCGGTTCACGAGCAGAATGCGAACTCGACCCCGATCACAAACGCTGTCACTGGAAATTCAGATGACTCGGCCGGGGAAGGCGAAAGCGCCTACGCCAATCTGCCTGTCAAGATTCCAGAGAATCTGATGCGGCCGACAGAAACCATTCTGCAGCCTGAAGAGGGCGAGGTGACTTTTGCGTTTACCAATCCCGGACCACACTACAATTTGGATCCTCCGCTTTACCATCAACCCTATGTGGACCGAATTCCTGCTCTCACCGAAAGTGAAAAATCGAAGGGAGAACTTGCCCTCAAGATTGCCCGTGATGTGTTCGCTGCGCGAGACAACATTTCGGATCTGGCGCGTAGAATCGCCGTCCTCGAAAACAGGCTGAACAGTGCGGACGGACAACGAAGAAACGAGGCGTTTCGAGAAGGGCTGCGAGAGCAACAAGCAGTCCTGGAACGCGAAATCCTTCAACAGAGCAACAATATCAAGGCCAATCTTTACTTGCTGGCGACAACCTATTCGGATGCGGTGATTCCGGAGCTGTCGTCCAATAATCCTTCTGAGCAAGGCTGGCTAACAAGGTTTTATGGAGGCGTTGGCGGCCAAGCCGCCCTCGATCGCGTTCTTTACGAACGGAACTTTGGCTCCGCTCCGAAAATGGAAAGCGTTTTCGTGGAGGACTTTCTCGCTGTTTACTTTGCAGGACGGTCTATCGCTCAAGCAGTGATGAAGTCGTATGTTACGGTAGGAATCCGTGGAGCGGCTACGACTGGCGGGAAGGAAGTTCTTAAGGAGACGGCGGACGCCAACTCGGAACAGCTGTTCGGATTTTCTCCGCGTACTGTTGTGGAAGGAGCTGCTAAGGGGGCCGCTAGACGTTACAATGGCGTTGACGTAAACCTTTCGAGACTTGATGCCCCAACAAGAAATGTCTCACGTTATTCACGAGACGTATTCGAGGGCAGGCGCATTTACCGTGCTGCGGATGACTTCGATCTTGGTGTTCCCACGAACGTTGATCCGAAGTATGTCCACAAGAGCATTCGTCAGAAGATCGAGAACGGTTGGACGAACGCCGACTTGATGAGAAACGGCAATGCTCCGATTGGGCGTGATGGCCGACCAATCAATCTTCATCACGTTTTAGGTGATGAGCCGGGACCGATGCTGGAGATTCTCGGTAGCACCCACAAGCGGCACCACGGGCCGTTGCATGGGCTGATCGAAGACGGCAACAGCTTCCGCAACGTGCCGGGGTTGGAGAGCCAATACAACTCTTTCCGTGGTCGGTATTGGAAGTGGCGAATCGAACAACTTACAGGGAATTGATATGGCTGACATTGATTCATTGATCCAGCAGCTTGACCAAAGCGGCAAGGATGTCTTTTGGCAAGGTAAGGCATCGCAGGAGTCCATTGAAAAATTGGAGTCACTGCTGGGGTCTCGACTTCCGGTTTCGTTCAAGACCTTTTTGGCAGAATACGGCGGTGGCGGTGTCGTCGAGGAAGAAGTTTCTGGCATCGAAGATGACGACCCCACTCTTGAGCATCGAGGAACCGTTTATGGTGACACGTTGCTTTGCCGTGAAGATTATTCCCTGCCAGAGAATCTGGTTGTGATTTACCTTGGGGCCGATGATGTTGTGTGGTGCCTTGATGTAAGCCAGTTTGATGGGGATGAATGTCCCGTCGTGGCCTTCGATGTTTTTTCTAAGTCCACCAAGCCGCTGGCACCAACCTTCAATGACTTCTTGGCAGAGTATCTCACGCTGAGAATCTCAGCCTGACTTCGGCTTCTGCATCACGATCTTCGCAGGCTGTGCCGGCCTGAAGGGTTGCAGCTTGGCCGGTTGAGCCGGGGCGCCGTGGTCACGGCCTTGCGTGGCCATGATTGTGCGTGAGCGACAGGCTCACATAGGCCCCAATCGTTTGGTCAAATTTCCGTAGGATGCACCGCAGTTAATTCGCCAACGGCATTCATGGCCACGAAGACGTGACCACGGCACCCGGGCTGCCGCCTATCGCACCCAGCAAGAAACAATCGCTGCCCGCGATAAACAGTTCGCCGAGTTCGGTGTCGATAACGACTACGACTCCCTGGTAGACGCCCTCGCCGCACTCACCGCCGCTAACAACGACACCGCCGATCCCTGGACCACCAAAGCCCTGGCAGTCGCCGCCGCCGTCCAAGACGCCGCCACCGACATCGCCGCCGCGATCCACGATTACGAAGTCAGCCAAGCCGCCGCCAGCGAAGCCAGTGATGTAGCAACCGCCCAGGCCGATCGTGATCGGACGGTTGGAGAGGTGAAGGCGGATGTTGGCAAGGTGGTGACGGAGAAGGAGATTTCGGCGGATCGTATTACGAAGGAAGCGGCGGTTCGCGAAGTGAACGTCGCTGGATCTGGAATGCAGACGAATGGTTGGAATGGGGATGTCGTCCAATCGCCCACGGCCGCAGGTGGCCAATCAAATTCGGTTGAGATTCCAGGTGGCGTTTCCCCGGCGACTTCGCCTAGTCTTTTAAGCGAAGAAGCTGAACTGAATCTCACGAATCCATCGTCGCATGCGAATCAAGGCTCGATTGGCGTAATTGGCTCAAATACTTCGATCAATACATCGCCGCCTAGCCGTCCCGCCCGACTGGTGAGTACCTTCGATTCGCAAATGTTCCTGCAAGACAAGGGCGCATTTACATTTGGCGCTGAGAAGGGCTTTACTGTTGAAGCCGTCAAGAAATTGCAACAGCTAGGCTTAACGTCAACTGCGACGAGCTTAGTCGAAATGAAAGTGCGAACGGGGCGCGGTACGTCGAAGACCATAAAAGCCAATGAATTGGGAGACTATCTGACCGTTGTGGAAGTCAGCAACGGGATGGCCACTATTTACGTCCTGAAGCTTACGCGGACATCCAAGCAAGGAAAGCAATATTACTCCCTGGAGAAGGAGATTCATCTCCCAGCTCCGGGCAACGAAGAGGATGAATTAGAGCGTCTTACTTCGGACGAATGGACAAAGAAATTCATTGAAACGGCTCCTGAATTCAATCGCGTCTACCACAATGACGGGCTTGGCGTCGCCCAAGGGGCGGCCAATACGGTTAATGGTGTGCAGGATATCGTTGTCGGGCTTTTGAATACGCCAGCCGCAATTACCAACACAATTATTTGGGCGGAAGAGCAAGTTGGAATTCTAGATGAGGACCCCAACTTCCGTGTTGGCTACATTGCCTTCTACGATTGGTCGCGCGGCCTTATCATCGACGAATACGGCGAAGAAGGTGCTTGGAATGACAGCCATGGATGGAGCAAGTTCATTGGGGGATCCAGCGTAGAGATCTTGACCGGGGCGTACATTGAAAAGATTGGTCTTTTCGGTAAGCTGTTCAAGTCTCTGGGTGGGAAGGGGGCCAGCAGCGCAGACGAAGTCGCCGAGGTAACGGCTGCTGGATTGGATGAAACAAGGTCCTTGGCTTCGAATATAGATGACGTAGACAAGGTTAAGGTGACATCATGGGCTGAGGCTGGCACTACTCCCGATTTAAATCCTGGACGTTGGGTTCAAATAGGCGGACCAACTCCATGGAACTATATTAAGACCGGCCTTTGGGGAGGTAAATTTGAATTGGGACTTAGCAGGAACTTTCCATGGGTTTTCAAGTGGACAAACTCAAACGCGCCGATTTCAAACTATGTTTCGGAGTTCGTTCAGCAATCACAGTTGATGTGGCCCAGAGGTTGGGAATACATTAAAGGCATCTTGGGTCAGAGGATAGTTAAATGATTTCAGTCGCCGCTTGGATTGTCAGCTGGACCGGCACAATCCTCATTGCATTCTGTTGTTTTATTGTTCTCATTAAATGCATTTGGAACATAGGTTTGCCCTACGCAATGCTACTTAGCAAGGAAGAGCGAGGCTGGTCAACGTTTCCCGTTATAGAAGTAGTGCCTTTGATTATAGCTTTATCTATCGCATGGCTCACGGAACAAGCAGGATTGTTCTCTGTTCTGAATATTGCAAAAATTGGTGTTATATTGATAGTTGCGACGTACATACACTTCTGTGCGGTTTCCATCATCGTTGGCATTTGGCAGTACAAGCAAGTTTCCACCAAAAAGGACAGGGAAAGCGACGTAACGAAATAGTTACTAAAGTAGAAGACGGGACGTTGGGTGGCATCCAACGCCGGTAACGATTTCGTCTTCTAAGAAATAAGTCTTGATGCGGCCTGCGGTTAAGCAGTTCAATGCGGTCGACCAAAACCATATGCACTGATGACCAAGAAAGGATTCTTGGATGCCGCATCAAGACAGCACCGATATTCGCACGAATTTACAGGCTTTGAAAGCCGTCTTTCGGGAACTTTTGCCGGCGAAGTTCGACCTGCCCAAGTCGCACGGCAACGCTTCGCTAGACCCGCAGACGCTAGCAGCGAGTGATGTTGCAACCACCCAGGCCGATCGTGATCGGATTGTTGGAGAGGTGCAAGCGGATGTTGGCAAGGCGGTGACGGAGAAGGAGGTTACGGCCGATCGTGTTACGAAAGAAGCGGCGGTTCGCGAAGTGAACGCGGATTTGGCGCCGATTACCAATGCCGGGAATGCCGAAGCAAGCGAAGTTGAAAGCGACTACGCCAATCTGCCGGTCAGGATTCCAGAGAATTTGATGCGGCCGACGGAGATCGGGCTGAACGACGAATCTGTTGAAGTTGCACCTGTATTGGCGGCGCCCACAGGCCAAAATTCGGTTAATGGAATCGGCGTATCGCTTTCGTATAACCCGAATTATCTGCTGCCTTCGAGAGTGAATGATCTTCTCGCCCATGGATACGCCAAGCGGGCAACCCTACCTTCGTTAGGGAATGACCTTATCTATCTTGCGGACGTATCAGGCGGAACGCTTCACCAAATCATTTTGGAGCGGGTGCCCACAGTCACCGGACATACGAATGGCGTCCCGTGGAAGCCTGGTCAGCATTTGCCGAAAGCAGTGCGAACGATTCCAGAGCACTACCGTGTCGTAAAATGGACGACAAGCCCAGCTCAGGGTGGCGGCGCTCTGGCGATTGACGAGCTACTGAAAGCTCATCTAAAGCAAGAATCCGTAAACCACAATCTGAGTACCTATCAAAGCATTGAAGACTCTCAAGGCCAAATCAATCGCAGATACGCCGCAGTAGCCGCTTACCAGGCATTTCCACTGTTCGCAAACACATTCTTAGAGTTCGGCGACGGAAATAAAGAGGAAGCGTTCATTTCCGCCGCTGGCGACGTAGCGACGATTGTAACTCTAGGGGCTGGCTCCGCCGAGATCCAAGGCACCAAGGCCGCCGTGATAATGTATCGTACCGGCGCCACGATCAACATTGCGACCGGATCGTACTTCACTTACAAGGGCATCATGCAGGCGATCCAGAATGAAGGGGTCGATCTAGAGTCGGGCTCCAACATCGGCATCGGCCTTCTGCATCTGTTTGGCGCAAAACTCGATCTCGGCAAGACCTCAGGCGTCCGTTATGCCGATTTACCCACGGCCGACTGGTTAAAAGCAAGCAGATTAAATAACTTCCAGGCGGGCGCCAGACCGTTCGGATATGGACAGCTGACACAGTCGAGGAAGCAAAAATATTTGCGAAGACGTATGTCACAGAGCTGGACAGAATCTTGGCCAAGTCGCAAAAGGTAGTCGTGGTCAGCGCCAATGGATTTGGTAATATTAACGACATTGCCGAAGCGTCAAGCGAGGCGTATAAGAAGGCGGTTGCGGCGGTTAAGAATGCCCCAGCAAGTGGCATCGTTCGTGGCTCGAACCCAAGTCGCTTGGTTTTTGAGGGAATAGAAGTCCGGGCTGTTCGGAGCTTGTCGCATGTCGAATACAGCACGCTTCGAGCGATGACGAAAAACGGCTTCGCACCGAAAGACATCAACGGTAAGAAACTGATTCTTCACCATCTGGACCAGGACCCGGTTGGGCCGATTGTCGAAATGCCCGGTTTCCGCCACAACATTGGGAACCGAATTCAACATCCCCTTGGCAATGCCCCGGGGGCAGGGCTTACTGCTGAACAGCGAGCAGCCTTCAATGCGTGGAGAGAAAGCTACTGGAAAGCAAGAGCCTTGGAAGAATTGGCTGCTAGGAGAATTACACCATGACACCAGACACGATTGAACGACTTGACAATATGTTCGCTGAATCACCAGTGATGCGTGCCGACGAAGTTCCGACAAGCGATGAAGTAGATTCAGCTTCACAGCAAGTCTGCATCCCATTTTCCGAAGATTACCGACAGTTCCTTTTGCGTTACGGTGGAGCAATGGTCGGACCATATCCGGTTTTTGGGCTTCGGGGATCGGATGTCATGGAAGATGATCGTTGGTCAGTCATTGACGTAACAAATGAGGTTCGGCAGTCGGTAACCGATGGTGTTTCCGATTGGGTTATTTTTTCGGAAGACCATTCAGGTAACCCAATCGGCATGGATGTGAATGGTAAGGTCTGGATTTTCGATCATGACTTTGGCGGCGTGACTGAATTGGCTTCTGGATTTGAAGACTACATTCGCACGCAATGCCTCAAAGTTGAGGCGTGAATACTTCACGCCTTCTCAGCGTTTTATCGATGAACTACAGGAAGACGTTTTTTAATGCATACCCACACCTCGAAGATAAGGTGTGAGGTGGTGCCTATGACGAATAGGAACCCAGATGAGCCAGACGTCACACGGCGATTGCGCCATGATGGGCAACCTGCGATAATCCGGCAAGTGCGTCTTGGCGATTTTGCGATGTTCGTTTCGCGGCCGGGCGTTCGCTTTGCAGGGAGGGTTCCGGCATGTCGTCTTCTTCGGCCGCTTCGATTCAACAGCACTTTTCGAACCTGACCGATCCCCGGACGCGGAAGGTGACTTATCCGCTGGTCAACGTCGTGACAATGTCGCTGTGTGCGGTGCTGGGCGGAGCGGACGATTTCGTGGCGATCGCCGATTGGGCGGAGGACAAGAAGGAGTGGCTCGCGCAGTTTCTCGACATGAGCTCTGGCGTTCCTTCGCATGATCGTTTCAATGCGATTCTCGGTGCGCTGAAGCCGGCCGAATTCGAGAAGTGCTTGCTGAGTTGGATCACGGCGCTGCACGAAGTGACCGACGGTCAGGTCATCGCGATCGACGGCAAGACGCTGCGGCGCAGCTTCGACGCAGCCAGCAGTAAGGCCGCTATTCATATGGTCAGTGCGTGGGCGACCGTCAATCATGTGAGCCTCGGTCAGGTCGCGACCGACGCGAAGAGCAACAAGATCACCGCGATTCCGCAATTGCTCGACATCATCGAGGTTTCCGGCTGTTTGGTGACAATCGACGCGATGGGTTGCCAAAAGGAGATCGCCGAAAAGATCGTCAACGCCGGCGGCGATTATTGCCTAGCGATCAAGGGAAATCAGCGATTGCTGCATCAAGCGATTCGCGATTACTTCGCCAATGCGATGGAAATCGACTTCACGAAAAGGAAAGTTCATCGACACGAGACGCACGAGAAAGGACATGGCCGTGAGGAATCGCGTTACTACTATCTCTGCCCGATCGACGCGGATGATTTTCCGTACGCGAGCAAGTGAAAGAATTTGAAGGCGATCGGCATGACGATCAACCTCGTCAAGCAAAATGGCAAAGAGGCGAGCGAAGTTCGCTATTACATCGTGAGCAAATACCTCACCGGCCGGCGCTTTGCCGAAGCGGTTCGCGGGCACTGGGGCATTGAAAATAGTCTGCACTGGCAACTCGACGTGACGTTCGGCGAACACCAAAGTCGAATCAGAAAAGGACACGCCGACATCAACTTCAGCCTGCTGAGAAGAACGAGCCTGAGCCTGCTGAAGAACAACAAAACGGCCAGGGTAGGCGTGAAGAACAAGCGACTAAAGGCGGGTAGGAATGACAAGTACCTGCTGGAAGTGCTGCTGGGGAAGTGATTTATGGTGCGATCGCCGTGGGTTGGTCGGCACAAAGGTCGATTCGAATGCTGATATATCAAAGATTTTCGAAGAGATTGCCCGACGAAAGAACTTACCATCCAAGGCGGCTGCTCGCCGGTGGTTGAAGAATGCGGATGACGGATTTGGTGGAAAGGGACTCGCTCCACATCATGCTGGTGGTGACACGATCGAACTCGTTCCAACAGCAGTTCACAAAGTACAACATACAGACATCACCCACTAGAGAATAAACTATGAATTGGGTTGACAAGCTTCAAGAACTGGGCGTGACGCCTCTGGAAGGTGATCAGTTTTCACCATTGAGCGAAGATGAGCTCGAGCGGCTTGAAAACAGCGTTGGGGTTGCCTTCCCTGATGACTACCGAACTTTTCTCCGTCAATTCGGAGCTTGTGACTTGGAAGAATATGCTGTGATACTAACCGAAGACGGCAGCATTGCCCCCGGCTCGTTCTTTGGCGATGACTTGGCGGGTGCGTTGAACGACTTTAGCGAGCGGCTTCCAAGATTGGTTATTCCCATCAATGATGATGGTGCAGGCAACCTCATTTGTATTTCTCTTCGTCCTGATTGCTTTGGCGCAATTTGCTTTCAAAGCCATTCAGTCGGATGGGATGATTCTCTTGGCGATGAGGATGCCGCAAAGTCGGCCACGCTTATTCGAGTCGCCCCTGACTTTGGCAGCTTCATTTGCAAACTTGTACTTGAATAGGAGTTGGTGCCGAGCAGGCCTTCTCACCAATCACCTTCACTTACTTTTGGGAACGCTCATTCTCAGCAGCGATCCTCAGGTTAACGCCTTGTCTTTGCGTTTCTGCTTAGTTCAACTTTTGCACTTTTACACGGCAATTGCGAGCGTATGTTCCAGGAGTTGTTTTACTTTTCGCGAGCCTGGGCCATTCAGGATAACGTCCTAATTACTGCGCAAATTTGAGAGCCAGCCCTGGCTCTGGTATGGATTTGATTAGCAACATCAACCACCACCAGAACCAAGGACTGACCATGACGAATTTACCAGAAGATCGGACCGGCGAAGAGATCCGGGATGCGATTAAAATTGACGGCGAAGCGGTGCGGGGGCATCTTGATGAGCTGGTCCGCTCGACTGTCGAGGAGACGTTGAATCAGATGCTCGACGCCGAAGCGGATCAGATTTGCAAAGCGAAGCGGTACGAACGCTCGCCGGACCGCGTCGACTCGCGAGCCGGGTCGTATTCGCGGAAGCTGCAGACCAAGGCGGGCGAAGTCTCGCTGAAGGTTCCGCAGTTGCGGAGCTTGCCGCTTGAGACGCAGATTATCGAACGTTACAAACGTCGCGAATCGAGCGTCGAAGAGGCGTTGGTCGAGATGTACTTGGCCGGCGTCTCGGTCCGTCGCGTCGAAGACATCACCGAGGCGTTGTGGGGCACGCGGGTCAGTTCGAGCACCGTCAGCGAGCTGAACCAGAAGATCTACGAGCGAATCGACGTCTGGCGAAATCGGCCGCTGGAAGGAGAACATCCGTACGTGATGCTCGACGGCATCTGGCTGAAGCGAAGCTGGGGCGGCGAGGTAAAAAACATCGCGGTGCTCGTCGCCGTTGGCGTGCGATCGGACGGGCATCGCGAGATTCTGTCGGTCGCCGAAGGGACGAAGGAAGACAGCGAGAGCTGGCGAACGTTCCTACGCCATCTCAAAGAGCGTGGCCTGCAAGGCGTGCGGCTGATCACCAGCGACAAGTGTCTCGGCCTGGTCGAAGCGCTCGGCGAGTTTTTTCCCGAGGCGGCTTGGCAGCGCTGCATCGTGCACTTCTATCGCAACGTGTTGAAGGATGTGCCGCGCAGCAAGTCACGCGACGTAGCGGCGATGCTGAAGGCGGTGCACGCCCAGGAAGACCGAACTGCAGCGACTGAAAAAGCGGAACAAGTCGCCGAGAAACTGGCCTCGCTACGGCTGGGGAACGCGGCGAAATGCTTCCGAGCAGGCGTCCAGGAAACGCTGGCGTACATGAACTTCCCCCGCGAGCACTGGACAAGACTGCGAAGCAATAACATGCTGGAGCGAATCATGAAAGAGATCCGCCGTCGCACGCGAGTCGTCGGAGCGTTCCCCGACGGCCAAAGCGCCCTGATGTTGGTCGCCGCCCGGCTGCGTCACATCGCGGGCACACACTGGGGCACACGGCGTTACCTGGACATGGACCGCCTGCACGAACCGGAGGAGAGGGAAGATCACGGAGCGTGAAAAATTGTTCTTGCCGCGCGCGGCAAAAACAATTTTCCAGAGCCAGGGCTGAAAATCAAATGTGCGCAACTTGACGGACACTACCATTCAGCACGCTTTGACCGCCGTAGGCGCTGTCGGCCACGGCATGAAAACGCCTGTTTTTCCGGTGGGAACAGAGCGTGTCGAGCATCTGCACCGCCAGTTCTGGTCGGGTCCGATAAACGCGGCGATGTTGGTTGGCCTTCGCCTTGTTCAGATACAAACGAAACAAAATCGGCAGGCAGTAATAATGTCCCGGACGAAAGGGCAACTCGACGATTACTCCCAGCACGACCCAGCTATGCCCCCAATTCATCACCGCCTTGCTGCGCGTCGAAATGAGCGGATCATGATGCATGCCGCAGCCGAAGATTTTCAAGCCGCGCTTGCGGGCCAATGTGTCATCCAACGCCAACAGGACGTCGCCATCGATCCACGGTTCGATCAAGTCGAACACCGCCAGACCGACGCGGTCGAGCGACCAGCGGGCGGCGCTGAACACGCGATGGTAGGACGAAAAATGTTTGTCGGCCGAATCGCCCGCCGCGAGAATCATGCGTGTAACAGTCCGTCCACTAGCCAGCACCCACCCGGCCATCAGCGTCGCCAGACTCTCCAAGGTCGGAGTCGTCATCGCTTGGGCAAAGGGTTGCAAAAGGGCAGCAAATTCGGGTACAAGTTCCATTGTGAGCCTCCTTGCTCAAGTGCCTGGATGTGAGATACCCAAGCATCTTGACGGAGGCTCACGCTATTTCGGAAGACCAATTCCTGGGACTGTAAAAGTGCAAAAATTTGAACTAAGGATTGAAGGAGATGATCCCATCCTAATTCGACATGTACTCTACCAAGTCAATGAACTGCGAAAGCAATTTCCTGGCTGGGAGTTCACCGTAGATTTTGGAAAGTAAAAAATGATCGACATTTGCAAAACTAATCGTGCTACTGACGAATCAGAGTTCATTCCGATATGCTCGGCGGAACAATACCAAAAATTATGGCGGCCAGCGATTTCCAAACTAAATCTTCCGATGCTTGCAGCGCTCCCCGCACTGGAAATAGCTTTGGAATTCAAGACGCAATTCCTTTCGGAAGTGGAAACACTCAAAATGTGGGCGATTTCCCAAAATGAGACCCCGTACGTTCAAATGCTGCTTGAAGCTATTGAACTGATTCAAACGACTCTTGATTCAACCGACCTCGATGAGTACGAAATCTCATTTGGATAGATTTCGTGGAAACTCCTTCTCTGTTGATGCGGCCGACAGAAACCATCCTGCAGCCGGAAGAGGGCGAGGTGACTTTCACGTTTACCAATCCCGGACCAAGCTACAATTTGGATCCTCCGCTTCGGGCAGCATCGCTAATAACGCATCCTGATGGACTGCAACCGCCGACCTGATGGCAGGTGTAATCCGCTCAGCCGGAGTATCGACTATGCAGCAGCTACCAGGCCGACGCAGAACGCCGCCGCTGGTTCGGCTTCGACGGGTTCAGATGGCGGCACCATCACGGTCGATGGCAAAGCTGATGCGACGACCGGGAACCAGCATTCGCTGGGGCGTCCAGGTGATTGAAGATCGCAGATCTTTGAGCGGAGTCGAATCCCTTCAGATCAAGCAAAACCTTGTCTAAGCCTTGCTTGTTCAAGTGTCGGTTTGACGGTGACTCGGCAGATCGTCTGCCGGACGTTGAGCTGATCGTGTTGCTTTTTGAGAGAGGTTTCCGTCCAGAACGAAGAATCCTGTTAAGAAACCGACCTCGTGGTTTTCTCCGTTTTTGGCCCAATCTTGACCCAATGGATTGGGCCCAAAAAAACGGCCCGCCAGAAAGTCTTTGTTTACAAGACCTTACGGCGAGCCATTTTTCTGAAGCGGAGAGGACGGGATTTGAACCCGTGGAACGGTTTGACCCGTTCACCGGTTTAGCAAACCGGCGCATTCGACCACTCTGCCACCTCTCCAGTGGAACGAACAGATTAACTTTTGGCTTCTGTTTCGGCAATGGGGAGACCGGGAAATCGTGGGCTGGGTTCGGCCGCTTTTGGCGGAATTGCCCGACTAATCGGTACAAATTTTGGCCATTGGGGAGGAAACCGCCGGTAAATAGGCTTAAATATGGCGTACGGTAGTTTTTCTTTCGATTCCACCTTTGCCCCCTGATCCTGTCGAGACGATTTCCGCCAGATGGTTGAGGGGACCGACTTTCTCGATTTGCACTCGGAGCTTCCGGATGATTCGCCTGATCTCGATTCTTGCGCTGCTGCTTCTCGCGCCGCTGGCCGCCGCCGGCGAGGCGACCCTCGGCGAAGCGGTCCATTCGATCCAGAGCGACGATATTAAGCGCCACGTCGAGACCCTCGCCGCCGATTCCTTTGAAGGACGCGAAGCCGGCAGCCGCGGCGGTCGCGCCGCTGGCAACTACATCGTCGAGCTTGTCAAAGCGCAGGGGCTGCAGCCGGCCGGCGATAACGGAACTTACTTTCAGTGGTTCGGCAGTGAATATCGCAACATCCTGGCCATGCTCCCCGGCAAAGATCCGACCCTCGCCCAACAAGTGATCGTCGTCGGCGCCCACTACGATCATGTTGGTTACGGTAACTCGACCAACAGCTTTGGGCCGACCGGCTACATCCACAACGGCGCCGATGACAACGCCAGCGGAACCTCCGGCCTGTTGGAAGTGATCGAAGCGTTTCAAACCTTGGCCGAACCGCCGCAGTGCAGTATTCTCTTCTGCTTTTGGGATGGCGAAGAGAAAGGGCTGCTTGGCTCGAAACATTGGTTGCAACATCCGACAATTGCGCTGTCGCGCGTCAAGTTCTATCTCAATCTCGACATGATCGGGCGACTACGAAAAGGCCGCGTCGAAGTCTCCGGTGGTCGCACGGCGCATCGGCTTCGCAGTCTGATCACGCGCTCCAACGAAGCGACGCAGCTGATGCTGGACTTCGATTGGGAGATCAAAGCCAACAGCGATCATCATCCTTTCTATGAGCGGAGCATTCCCTACGTCATGCTGCACACCGGGCTGCATGACCAATACCATCGCCCCCAAGACGATGTCGAGCTCATCTCGTTCGACGGCGCCCAGTCGGTCGCTCGCATGGCGTTCCAGTTGACCTGGTTGTTAGCCAACGAAGAGACGCCGCGCACGTTTCGCGATCTAGCGCGGCGCGAGGGTCCTTCGCAGCGACGACGGTTTGAATCCCCCTATCTCGGTCGTGGTTCCCGTTTAGGCGTCCGTTGGGCGACTTCCGAAGCAGAAGCGATCGACGGGCTCACCGTCAAAGGAGTCGTGCCTGCGTCGCCGGCTTCGCTCGCCGGTGTTCGTAGCGGTGACAAAATCATCGCGTTCGCCGGATTGCCGATCCCCACCGTCGAACAGTTTCTGATCAACGTCCAAGCCTCTCCCGCGTCGACCACGATCACGGTCGAGCGCGAAGGAGAAGAGAGCCCGCTGGAACTACCGGTCACGCTGAACGAAAAACCATCGCCGCTCGGCATTCGCTGGCGCGGCGACGATGCGAATCCGGATGTCATGTTTCTCACGTCGGTCGTCCCGGGCTCACTCGCCGCCGCATCCGGCCTGCGAACCGGCGATCGCATCTACGAAGTCAACGGCCAAAAATTTGACGATGGCCACCAGTTCTTCGACTTGGTGACGGACTTTACCCAGCCGCTTCGTTTGGTCGTCGAGCGACAAGGGCGACTCGACACGGTCGAAGTCGATACGTCTAAACTGCACGCAATCCTCGGCATCACGCCGACCGCCGAACAGCCGCCGGCCGAAGTCGCCCCGGCCGAAACTGCTCCGATGGACGAGCCCGCCCCAACTGAGCCCGGCTCTTCGTAGCCCGACGCGCCAGCGAGGGAAATCCGGCCTCTATTTCAAATGACGAATGAAGAAGTCCGAATATCGAAGGAAAGCCCGAAACCCGCATTACCGCCGCGGAGCGCTTCGTACGACATTCTGGTTTCAACGTTCACCATTCCCCAAGGTAGGACCGGACCGCAGTACTTTTTTGGGGAGTCCAACGATCGGCTGATTCAACATTCCAGAAGGTTGGACTGGACCGGACCGCCACGTTTTTTTGGAGTCCAGTGATCCAATAATTCGACATTCTGATTTCGACATTCAACATTGGCCCCTAGGTTGGACTGGACCGGACCGCTACGTTTTTTTGGAGACCAGCGATCCAATATTTCGACATTCTGGTTTCGACATTCGACATTGGCCCCCTAGGTTGGACTGGACTGGACCGGACCGCCACGTTTTTTTGGAGTCCAGCGATCCAATAATTCGACATTCTGATTTCGACATTCGACATTGGCTCCCTAGGTTGGACTGGACCGGACCGCCACGTTTTTTTTGGAGTCCAGCGATCCAATAATTCGACATTCTGGTTTCGACATTCGACATTGGCCCCCTAGGTTGGACCGGACCGCCACGTTTTTTTCGCGCGGCGATCGGGTTGTTCTACCTTCCCCCCCATTGCTGCATCAGGCCAAGGCCAGACCTACAGGTTCACTCGTCTCCAATCGCCCAACCAACCGACGGAAACCAAACCGCGCAGCAGTCCCCGCTCGCGCCGGTCGTTACGGACCGCCGGTGGATTCATCTCGCAATCGACCATAAAGCGGTGCGCTTTGTCGAGAGACAATTTTGGGCGCTTTTCCTGCGATATCTGAGGAGGTCAGGCGGGCGCCATGGCCACGGCTTCTTGCCGATCGAAACGCGTGAACATTCGACTTGATAACGAGCGGGGATAACATTCGTAGAAGGGACCCCTGAACGGTATCGACGATCCTTCAACGTGGTGGACCACATTCATTGTCACAAAGATATAGCGACGGCGTTTGCGATAGAGAAGAGGAAGAAAAGAGACTGGCTGAAAAGGGCGAACGTCCCTCGGATTAGCAGGGATTTCACCATGACCGCTTGGTCGCGATTTAGGGGAATTTAGCGCGTGACGGCGGCTCCGCATCTCGCGCCTTGCGTTCCGCGATTTCCGCCTCGCGGAGCTCTTTGATTCTGCTCGGCGGGTTCGCCCCCCACGACCGCCATCGCTCGATGTCGGCTCGCGCATTCTCGAACGAGGCGCCATGTTCCTTCAACCATCCAACAAGTCGGTCATAGTCCGTTCGCTGCTGCGGAGTCATCTGCGGCAGACGTCCTTCTTCGCGTATTACGACATGGAGAAGCTTACTGTTTTGATTCTCTAGATAGATATCAGGATCCGCCCCGGCCTTCAGAAGCATCAAAACGATGTCGTACTGTCCAAAATGGACACAAGCAAGCGCGGTCGCAGGTACTCCGCTCGCATTCAGCGCATTTAAATCTGCTCCCTTGTCGATCAGGAGACGCATCTTCTCCTTTCGCTGAACCAAGGAGCCGGTGATCAGCACGAAGATCGGCGTTTCTTTCTTTTGGGGATTCACCAGATTGGGATCGCCGCCGTGTTGGAAAACCAACTCGAAATAGCCGGGAAAATGGGTCTTGCAGACCATGTGCGTTACTGAGTCGCCTGGTCGAATCGCCGAGTTACGAGTGTTGAAATCACTTTCGACGATCACGTTCGGATTGGCGCCTAGCTCCAGCAACTTGCCGAAGCGTTCGGGATGATTGTCGGGCAAAGCCCACAGCAGCGGCGTCATCTTCCCTTTGCCCAACGCATTCACGTTGGCGCCCGCCGCGACCAGCCGGTCGATCTCCTGGAGATCATTCGCCGCGATCGCTTCGCAGAGAGCGATTGCCTGCGGATCGTCAAAATACTCCTCCGCCTTCCAGTCGAATTTTTGATGCCAGGAAGTGCGAACTGGAAGCGGCATTTTTTCACAGCCCGTCGCTGATATGAGCGTCCAAACCGCTCCAGTGACGCTCCAAAATAAGAGCCATGCGAATGGATAGCTGTGATTCATGTAACGGCGATTGCTTAGAAATCGGACAAGGAGGCGGGGCCGGACACGGCGATTGCGCCATGATGGGCAACCTGCGACAATCCGGCAAGTGCGTCTTGGCGGTTTCGTGATTGCTTGATCGCGGCCAAGCGTTTGTCTTGCCGAGAGTTGTTCAGCATGTCGTCTTCATCGCGCGCTTCGATTCAAGAACACTTCGCCGATCTGACGGATCCGCGGACTCGCAAGGTAACTTATCCGCTAGTCAACATCGTCACGATGTCGCTCTGTGCGGTGCTAGGTGGAGCAGATGATTTCGTTGCGATCACTGACTGGGCCGAAGACAAGAAAGAGTGGCTTTCGCAGTTCCTCGACATGAGCACCGGCGTTCCTTCGCATGATCGCTTCAACGCGATTCTCGGCGCTTTGAAGCCGGCTGAATTTGAGAAGTGTTTGCTTAGCTGGATCACTTCGTTGCAAGAGATTACCGATGGGCAGATTATCGCGATCGACGGCAAAACTTTGCGGCGCAGCTTTGACGCCGCCAGCAGCAAGGCCGCGATTCATATGGTCAGCGCCTGGGCGACCGCCAATCATGTGAGTCTCGGGCAAGTCGCGACTGACGCGAAGAGTAATGAGATCACGGCGATTCCGAAATTGCTCGAAATCATCGAGGTTTCCGGCTGTTTGGTGACGATCGACGCGATGGGTTGTCAGAAAGAGATCGCCGCCAAGATCGTTAACGCAGGCGGTGATTACTGTCTGGCGATTAAAGGGAATCAGCGTTATCTGCATCAAGCGATTCGCGATCACTTCGCCGCTGCGATGGAAATCGACTTTGCGAAAATGAAAGTTCACCGCCACGAGACGCACGAGAAAGGGCATGGCCGCGAAGAGTCGCGTTACTACTATCTCTGTCCAATCGACGCCGATGATTTTCCGTACGCCTCGCGTTGGACGAAGCTGAAGGCGATCGGAATGACGATCAATATCGTCAAGCAAAACGGCAAAGAGACGAGTGAAGTACGCTACTACATCGTGAGCAAATATCTCACCGGCAAACGCTTCGCCGAAGCGGTCCGAGGGCACTGGAGCATTGAGAATTCGCTCCACTGGCAACTCGACGTAACGTTCGGCGAAGACCAAAGTCGAATCCGCAAAGGCCACGCCGACGTCAACTTCAGTCTGCTAAGAAGAACAAGCCTGAGCTTGTTGAAGAACAACAAAACGGCGAAGTGGGGCGTGAAGAACAAGCGGCTAAAAGCTGGAAGGAACGACGCCTACTTGTTGGAAGTGTTGCTGGGGACGTGATTTATGGTGCGATCGCCGTGCGGGGCCGGACGCCATGCCGGGGTGCTGTTCCTGCCGCCGAAAGAGTTGCAACAGGTTCAGCGTGGCTTTGTCGTGTACTATTCTTCTCTTCTAGCAAATATATCGCAACGCCTCGTCTGAATGAACTTGCAACCACATTTACCTCGCTCGCGCGTTTTTGAAGTTGCGCTATATTTCGGAACCAAGAATGGAACACGGCCAGGCCACGGATGAAGGGACGGTAAAACAGGGCAGGAAAGCAAGCTGGAAGAACATGGAAAAGGGCCGGCCGAAAAGCGCTTCCAATGAACGGAGAATGGGAATGAGCCTGGGTGAGCAAGTTTCTCCCTTCTCGTTTTTGCTCATTTGACGGGAGTGGAACGGCTCGGGTGAATCCGAAAGCAAGACGCTGCCGCGCCTCCATTTCGGGCGCTGCCTCACCGCGCTGCCGGGGGTGTCGCAGAGCAATAATCGTGTTCAGCAAAATAAGGGAGACGCGAAAAAAGTTGATGACACGTGACATCAAGTTAGGTACAGTGGTGGGGGTTGCTAATGGCGTTCCGCTGCATTTTTTGCTTGGTCGATTAGGGCAAATCAGTTTGCGGAGAGCCGAGGAGCGAGAAGGCGGGATCCAAAAACGGAAGTTGCCAAATAGCTCGCCCAGCGCTTCGATGGTGAACCGCTAAACAATTGAAAACATGGGCCGCTGCGTTCCCGCTCGCTCGGTTCCTTGCCGCAGTGGCGATCCTGGGATTCGATGAAGTCGCTTTGGTCGATCGTAAATCGCTGATCGCTCGCCAGTCTGCGTTGGATGGCTGGTGGTGGCTTCATTACTTACTTAGGCGCACTATTATGTTGTAAATCATCCGTTAGGAGAACTTGCTCTCATGGCAATGCTTACGCGAAGAAACTTTCTGAAATCATCTTCCTTGTGCAGCGCCGCTCTGGCGTGCGGAATTTCGCATGGCGCTCCTGCAAACAGCAAGCTGAACGTCGCGTCCGTAGGGGTAGGTGGAAAAGGTTGGTCCGATCTTAATGCGGTTGCATCGAGTCCTTATGTGAATGTCGTCGCGTTGTGCGATATCGATGAGGGGCCCAACAATCTTGGGCGGGCCGCTGAAAAATTTCCCCAAGCGAAGCGTTATGTCGACTGGCGAAAGATGATGGAGCAATCCGGTATCGACGCTGTGATCGTCTCGACTCCGGATCACATGCATGCTCCGATTTCCCTGGCCGCGATGTCGCTAGGAAAGCATGTCTATTGCCAAAAGCCGTTGGCGCACAGTGTGGCTGAGGCGCGGGCGATGACAGAGGCCGCCGCGAAGATGGGGGTCGTGACGCAAATGGGTAATCAGATCCAATCGCACACGTACTATCGTACTGCTGTTCGACTGCTGCAGGAGGGAGCCATTGGCAAAATCCGTGAGGTCTATTCGTGGCAAAGCGGGAATACGTCGTGGAATCTCTGGGACGACCGAGTCCCAGGCAGTAATCCAGTTCCCTCGGGAGTCCATTGGGACCTTTGGCTCGGAGTCGCTCCCGAGCGGCCTTATGTCTCGAAGTGCTACCATCCTTACAATTGGAGAAACTGGCAAGATTTTGGCACCGGCAAGCTCGGAGATTTCGCCTGCCATATTCTGGATCCTGTCTTTACGGCATTGGAACTGACAGCGCCGACTTCGCTAGTCGCCGAAAATCAGGTTTTGAATAAGGAAGTCTGGTCGAAGACGAACATCGTAAAATATAAGTTCCCCGGGACCCAGTACACGACGGATCCGACAATCAAAGTCACATGGTATAGCGGGGAAGGCCATCGGCCTACGCGCGAGCAATTGACCTTGCCGGAAGGGGTTAAGATCCCCAAGGCTGGCTCCGTGTTTATTGGAGAAAAGGGGCATCTTATCCTTCCGCACGTTGGCGCTCCGATGCTCTCGCCTCGAGAAGCATTTGAGGAGTATCCCGTCACCAAGGTCGAAGGCCGGGACCATTACACCGGATGGGCGGACGCGTGTCGCGGGGAAGCGGATACGACCTCTGCGTTTAGTTACTCAGGACCGCTGACGGAGACAGTTCTGTTGGGAATCGTCGCGAGCCGTCTGCCGACGCAGTCGTTGGAATGGGATTCCGCCAAGATGAATATCACCAACGCTCCCGAGGCAAATCAGTTTTTGAGGAAGGACTACCGATCTGGTTGGACTGTGCCGGAGGTGTAAACGCCAGGGCCCAATCGTTCATCGGTGCGTTTCCCTTTCAGCCGCATGGATTCGTTAATTCGATTTTGCGAAATGCATGCGCGTTGCAAGGGAGAGTCTTGATGCCCAGCACAGCAGAGACTGCGCTGCCGCGACGCACCTATCTTCACTTTCCTTCAGTGACTTTGATTCGACAATCGCATGAATGATTGTTTTGGTATTGCTCGCCCACGCGATCAGCCTGCGGCCTTTTGACCTCCTCCGTGCAATGGGATGCATTCGACCAAATACCCAGGTATCGCTTGGAACTCGGCTGAGGGGACGGATAAATCCCATTTCAAACGACAGCAACACTCAACTTGACCTTATTTCACGGCTTTAACTTCGCCGTCTTCCTCGGGAGTCACTATGAAACTTGATTTCTGTTTCGCAACTCGATGTTTGTTTGTATTGCTCCTTGCGCTGGGCTTCGCATCAACGCCTGGATATTCGGCCGAACCGATGCCGCCGGAAGGGTTTCGTGCTTTGTTTAACGGGCATGACCTGAGCGGCTGGTATGGGTTGAATCCACACTTAGCCGCTAAATTGGACGGAGAAGAAAAGGACAAGAACTTACGGACGCAGCGAGCCGAGTTTTCGAAATATTGGAGAGTCGAAGATGGGAGCCTTGTCAATGATGGAAAGGGGCCCTATGCGACTACCGTTGACGAGTTTGGTGACATGGAATTGCAACTGGAATACAAGACGGTGGCGGGGGCTGACAGCGGTATCTATTTAAGAGGCGCACCCCAAGTGCAAATCTGGGATTCGAACCAAAAATTCAACTCGAAAGCGCCGGACCGAAAACCTCATCTTGGTTCCGGCGGTTTGTACAACAATACTCCAGGCGCCCCAGGTCGCGACCCGCTTGAATTAGCCGATCACCCGTTTGGTGAATGGAATCAACTCCGTATTCGACAGATCGGCGCCCGGACGTGGGTTTGGCTGAATGGAAAACTGGTCGTGGACGATGCTGTGATGGAAAACTTCTGGGGGCGAAGCAAACCGCTTCCCTCGACAGGGCCCATTATGCTGCAAACGCATGGAGGCGAAATCTCTTGGCGAAATATTTTCGTACGCGAGATTGGGGCCTCGGAAGCCAAGGAAATCCTCGCCCTAACGAAGAAGTGACCACCCCTTTGTAGTCGGTTGTAAGCCGGGGCGCCGTTGCCGCGGCTTTACACGGCGTTGGCGAAGGTCGACCGATACGGCGGAGGAGCGATGTTGACGCCGGTTGGAGCGCTACGTAGAAAGAAACGCTAATGCGCCGCTAGCCAGGCATCGAGATTCGCACTTTTCTCGACGACCAATTTATCTTGTTCGAGCGTGGTGACGGCGGCCGCGTGATCGGGGTGTTTGGCTAGTGCGGCAAAGCCTTGCTTGGGGCCCAGAACGCTGATCGCCGATGCCCACGCGTCGGCTTGCATCGCGGTGGGGGCGAAGACCGTTACCGTGCGACTGGTCGTGACGCCGTATCCGGTGCGTGGGTCGAGGATGTGCGAGTACCGGGCGCCGTTAATTTCGACAAACTGATAGGCGTCGCCGGAAGTCGCGACGCCGCAGTTGGCCAGTTCGACGATCATTGCTTCGGCGCCGGGCTTTTTCGATTGAGCGACCGAGATCTTCCACCCGGCCGACTGCGGGGGCGCGGCGCCGATGGCCATGTCTCCGCCTGCATCGACCAGCGCCTGCTTCAGGCCGTGGTTGCGTAACGTCTGCAAGCCGGCGTCGATGATGTACCCCTTGGCGACTCCGCCGAGATCGAGACGCATGTGGGGGATCGTTAGCTCGGCCGTGTGAGACGCCGGGTCGAGCTTCAGCTTGGCGTAGCCGACGGTCGGCAAAAGATCGGCGATCGCTTGCCGATCGATCTGGCGGCGGCGCCGCATCCGCCTCCAGGCTTTGGTGAGCGGGCCGACGGTGACATCGAAGGCGCCGTCGGTGGCGTGGCTGATTTTTTCGGAATAGGAAAGCACGTCCCAGAGTTCTGGTCCGATCGGCGTTGTGCCGGGGCTGGCCTGGCCGAGCCGAGAAACCTCGGAGGTCGACTCGTAGTCACTGAGAATCGCGATCTGGCGATTCATCTCGACGAACGCCGCGTCGATCGCTTGCTTGGCGGCGGTGGGCGTATCGGCATAGACGATCACTTTCGCGACGGTTCCCATCAACGGGCGAACGCTTTCGAACCGCTGCAGCGGCGCCGCATGCGCGATCGGCAGAGGCGCGCAGAGGAGGGGGACGAGGATCAAAACGGCTCGAAGCATGGGGAACTCTGACTGGCGGTCGAAATTCGGAAGGGCGGTCTATTATACCTTCCGACTTTGAAGTTGCGCTGTTTGGCAGGTTCACCAATGATCGAATGCGAACAAAGGACCGTATACATGGATAGAATCAACCGAAAATCGTCACGCCAGCCCGCCAGCGCCAGCGAGGAAAGGCGGTTTGCGATCCAGAGACGGATTGAAGCGGCGAGCCGTATTCCCTCGCACGCTTGCGCAACGGGCGATGAAGAGAGAAAGTTCGCCACACCGACTGGCCAAGAAAAACGGCAACCCGCATCGAAGCGGTAGGGAGACTCGATGCGGGTTGCGAGAGAACGATCCGCCAGGGGCTGGAATCCTGGCAAACCGTTAACCGAGCGGTTGTCGATCGGCGGCGGTGACGGAGATCGCCGCGAGCGATTCTAAGAGGTCATCTTCTTCGGGCGCCTGCGCCAGGCCATCTTCCCATGCGTCTCCGTCCACGGCGCGAAGCGGAGGACGCACGACCGCGTGCGTCGCGATGTCGTAGACGCCATACAGAACGCTGACATCGGTTCGGTCAACGCTGTCGGCCAATAGTTTCAATTGATGCGCTGACGCTGCGGCGTTTAGCGTAGTCGCGACGTCGATCAGGCGCTTGCGATCGGTCTCGCGGCGGAAGTCGACGCCGATGGTGGAAGCTTGAATCGAGTGCGCGGCCAGGACCACGGCCGGATTGATCCGTTGCAAAATGCTGCGCAGTCCGACTGACGCGAGCCCCAGGTTCAGCCCCCAGTTGCTCAGGTACGAATCGACCGACGCAGTGACGGCGCCGCAACTTCCGTGCCCGAGCACGACGACCGTTTTGATGGTCGGCATGTGGCTGAGCGCATATTCGACGCTGCCCAGGCATTCGTCTCCCATCGTTTGGCCGGCGGTTCGGACTTCGAAGATATCGTTCGCCGACTGTCCGAAAAGCTGGCGAACCGGAACGCGCGCATCGGAACAACCGAACACCGCGGCGAACGGGGTCTGCTTGGGGACCTTACCCGGGGGGAACAACGTCTCGAGCGCTGCGCGACGCTGCGCGAAGTCGACCTCGTCGGTCGATTCGTTGCCGGTGTAGGCGTTGGCGATCCAGTGCCGGAAAGCCAGGTTCCCTTGTTCCAATGCTTGTTGTGCGGCGACTGCGTCGCTGGGACGCTGCATGGTCGTGCCTAGCGAATACTGACTATTGAGGTTGTAAGCGAAGCTAGAGAACACGGCGGCGCAATCCTTGTGGGTGGTTGCGAAGTCTATTTCGACGCGGAGAAAGGAGCCTGCTCGGCGATGCATCTCATGCCGAGCGGGCCAAAGAGAATAGCGTGGATCGCTGGCGGCGGCTACTGGGCTGCGCGAAACGATTGATCGCGTTCGTCGACTTCGACATGATCCGCATAAGCGAACAACGCGTATTGGCTCAGTTGAGCGAACTGGGCGGCATGGATCCAATCCAGGATCTTGGCCCCGATTTCGGTGGTCGTCACGATCTCTAGACGCAGCAAGTCGTCGCCGTTGTAGAGATCGCCGGTCACCGCGTGGTGACCTTGGCCATGACAATTCATAAAGCTATAGCTGCGGACTCCCAGTTCGGAGAGCTTCTCCAGCATGAAGCCTTTGAGCGCCGCGTCCATCACAATCGTGACGCGACGCGCGTTTTTGGTAGTAAACACGGAATATCTCCAAAGGTCGTTGTGTGCTTGAAAACGGAGGCTGTCGACCGACCCGCGGGCAGCCAAAATCGGCCGACAGCCATCCCATGATTGCGCTTGGGCCTAACTGACCGGAACGGGGAACGTGTCAATGACGAACTTCGCCATCTCGATGTAAATCGGAATGCCCAAAGTCACGTTCCAGGTGAACGTCAAACCGAGCGACGCCGCCAACGGCAACGTCGGGCTGGCTTCCGGAATTGCGATTCGCTGCACCGCCGGAACGGCGATGTACGATGCGGCTCCGCAAAGCACGGCCATCAACGCATACGTACCGGTTTCAAAGTGATGTCCCAGCGCCATGCTGTAGGCGTGCAGGGCGCAGATGCCGATGAAGGCGAACAAATTGGGCGCCAACAAGCCGAACACAATGAACCCGAAGCCGGCCGACTTCAAGTCTTGCAGACGGCGGCAAGCGGTGATGCCCATCTCTAACAGGAACAAGCACAACGCCCCTTTGAACATCATCACGAAGAAGTTGTTCGGGCCTTCGACGACATGCGGATCGATCAGGGCCTGACGACCACTGATGAAACCGACGACCAAACCGCCAAACAGCATGAAGAGTCCCGGGTTCAGGAAGACTTCGTGTAAAATCTTCGGGCTCAGAATTCCACCGCTATGAGCGGCCGCGGCTCCGACCGATTTGGGAGCAAGCTTCTTCGAATCGTCATGAGCATAGGGGTCCGCTTCGCCTGTTCCAGCCCCGTCGGACCAGGAATCATCGCCGGCAGGTCCCGAGTATCCGGCTTCGTCCGGCATGTTGCCCGAGATGTCCATTCCTTGGCGCCGCAAACGCGAGATCAGAAACAAACCGACCAGACAGCCGGGGATTTCCATGACCGCCAACATGACCGGCATGTAGCTGTCGTGGAGCATCCCCAAGGTCGCTAAGATGCCCAAGCAGGTCACAAAAGTACCGGCCGAGTCCGAACCGTAATAAGAACCGACGGTCACCGCATCGATCCGACGCATCGGAGTGAAGGTTCGCAGCATCCACGTAGCTGCGATTCCGATGACGCCGTTCACGACGAACCCCACTACGGCCAATCCGCCGGCGACCGCCAGTTCCGATGGAGCGAGAGCAGCCATCAGCTCGCCGCCGTGCCAACCGATCGCTACTAACAAATAGATGGTCAAGCTTTGATACAAAGCTTTCGGGAATTCAAAGGGGACATGCAACAGCGGAATCGCGAAGCCCATGAAGAAGAAGAGCAACAACGGTTGGAACAAGTTGGCCACAAAGTTGCTCGCGATCGATTCCAACATGCCGACGTTGGCATGATCGACGTACGGCGACAAGCGGAGGATGCCTTGGGCGTCGGCGACGCGGGCCTTCTCGAGTTGGCCGCTGGTCACCTGCAGCGTGACGACGCGCGTCGGATAAAGCTCCGGCGCGACGTGTTCGGCGGCGGCTTCTTCCTCAGCGGCGACAACTTTCTCCGGCTCCGGCTTTTCGCCGCGGGGAACTTCGACCGATTGGACGCGGACCTTTTTCAAGATCTTCTCGACGTGACCATGATCGCCGCCGAGCGTAACCAGCGCGACATCGACTTCGTCGCCGGCCTTCAGGGTCGACGGGTCTTCAACTTCGACGACGGCGCGAAACTCGCGCATGCCGATCGGGCGATTTTTCAGTTCGTCCGCTTTGCGGGTCGCGACCTCCGCTTCGTTTTTCATCGATTGGCCCAAGACGACCGAAGTAACGGCGGAGGCTTCCTTTTCCTGGGCCTTCGCCGTATTGGTCAGCCAGTAGGCGCTTTGTCCGACGGTCACAAGGACAATCGCAAGACAAGCGCCCTTCCACCACCGACCGCGGCCGGTAGCGGCGTTTTGAGCAGAGCGATGCTTCTGCTTTCGCATACTTCACCTGTATAAAATTGTGGGGTTGGATTGAATCTGTGGCGGACTTCCTACATGAAGTCGACGCCGGCGTTCGTTTTGGTCGCGACAGGATCTCAAACTCGTAAGCCAAACGCGTGGACAGATGACTTTTTGAGAACGTGCAGCGGTGAATTCAAAACGAGGTTGAATAAGTGCATGGTGGGCATGAAGAGAGCGGCGACTAAATCGCAGGGGGCCCGCGCAAGAGAAAATTGTTCCGGCTTCGCGGCGACGGGGCAGCTTGTTCTTCGAGGATATGCGAAGTTGTGGAATTTCGCACAACGCTAGGGCGCAAGTCGATGGTCGCCAAAGGGAAGTCGGCGTCCGATTTGGACTGGGCGTCGCACTGTTCCGTTTCCGCCAGAGCGGGATTGTCCGAATCGAGACAGTTGACGTCGACGTAGGAGCCAGGCAAAGCGGCGAGAAAGATCACGCTCAACGGGACCGGAACAAAGCGTGCGAACTTTCCCCGCAGCAGCGAAAGCAGACCGACTAGCAGCAGCAAAACGCCGCTCATGACAGCGATTTCAAAATCAGTTCGCATCAGTTCGTAAGAAGACTCGCGCAGCAAGCTGAGCGGATCTCCTTCGATGCTGATCGCGACGTTAGCGGCTGCCATTGCGAAAACTTTGCGTTGCGGTAAGTCAGCGGAACTTGTATCGGTTTCTCGACGGCGGGCGTTCCCGTTCAGCAAACCTGCGCGGCGGCGTTGTGCGACAATGTCGCCGCCGCCGCCGCTCAGGTGCTGGGGACTGCTACAAGGCTTGCGTTACTTGTGCCGTCAGCGACGGATGTTTCCAGGCTTCGCGGTGGGGAGCGAAGCGGCGAATCCCTGCGGAGGTTATCATGGGGGGCTTGGGTGTGTTGTTTTTGTCGCGAAGACGAAATCCGTTTTCGCCCTTTGCAGCTGTTGAAGCGGTGCACTTCAACTGTGATGCAATTTTGCGTCGAGATGCCGGAAAGTGCAAAGGTCGTTAGAATTAAAAAACATTCATGTTCTCGCAGTGACGCTCCTCTCGTACGGTAGATTTAATGGTTTCAGCGGCAAAGTAACCGCCGCTTGGGATGTAAAAACGAAGCTCGGATCGCCGTAATGCACATATTAGTCGTCGAAGACGAACAACTCCTGGGCAAGTCGCTGTCACGCGGTTTAACCGAAGCGGGGCACGAATGTACGTGGACCCGCAGCGGCGAGAAGGGACTGGAATACGCCAGGACGCAGCAGTTTGACGCGATCTTGCTGGACTTGATGTTGCCGGGGATCGGTGGGCTGGAGGTCGTTAGAACGCTGCGTGACGAAGGTATCGGCACTCCGCTGTTGATTCTCACGGCCCTGGGGTCGGTCGATGATCGCGTCCAAGGGCTGGATCACGGCGCGGACGACTACATGGTCAAGCCGTTCGCTTTTCCAGAATTGCTCGCGCGGCTCAACGCGATGTGGCGCCGAGCCAGTCCGCGTCCGGCGCTCAACTACGAAGCAGGTCCCCTGGCGCTTGACTTGGGAAGCCGCAAGGTGACGCGCAGCAGCAAAGAGATTGATCTTTCGCCGTCGGAGTTCAGCATCTTAGAACTACTGATGCGGCACGCAGGTCAGATCGTCTCGCGCAAGATGCTGAACGAGCATCTGTGGGGACAGGACTGGAACGGCATGACCAATGTCATTGACGTCCACATCAACCATCTGCGGCAAAAAGTAGATCGCGGATTCGACGAGCCCCTGATCCATACCGTACGGGGCAGGGGCTACGTTTTGCGAACCGGCTAACGCACGTGCTCGCGTCGTCGTCGTTTAGAACGCTAACTGGCAGCGCGCGGCGAAGATGTTCGCGTGGCTGTCGCCCAATGTTGGATCGTTCAACATCGCATGGATGTAGTTGAACTGGAACTTGGTGAACTTGTTGACGTA
The DNA here is from genome assembly GCF_000153105.1 of Blastopirellula marina DSM 3645. Classification (GTDB taxonomy): domain Bacteria; phylum Planctomycetota; class Planctomycetia; order Pirellulales; family Pirellulaceae; genus Blastopirellula; species Blastopirellula marina. The sequence goes on along the minus strand of NZ_CH672376.1, from coordinate 3,620,357 downwards.
CCAGTTCAAGCCGAGCGTCGCGTCGTTCAATTGACGGCCAGGACCAGCGTTGGCGCCGACCCATGCGCCGTTGAAGTCTGCATAGGACCATCGCGCCGTCACTTCCCAAGCGCCGATTCCGCCGTAGCAAGGCTTCACGTCGTGGAAGGGAGTGATTCCGCCAAATACGCCGGTCTTGCGATTGTACGGCAGCTTCTCGCCGGTCAGGATGTAGCGACCTTGAATGTAGGCCGCTTCGATCGTTTGGTTCGGTCCGCCCAGCTGATCCAGCTGCAGCCACTGCGCTTCGGACTGGACGTAAAATCTTCCATAAGCGGCGGCCGCTTCCAAGCGATACGAGCTGACGTGGTTGGTCGGAACGACGCCGGTGTCGATGAACGGCGGCACGCTCGATAGAATGTTTCCTTGGAAGCCGGTGCTGTCGACGATCTGAATTTCAGGCTGCGAGGCGAAGCGAGTCGTATTCAAGGAGGGATCGACATAGAAGTAGTCGGCGCCCAAATGCACTAAGCGTTCGCCGTCATCCTGATAGATCGGCAGCATCGTATAGCGACCGACGAAACCATAGCCTCCGTTGTCGCCGGCGGTGTTGCCAAAGTTATCGGTCTGATAGCGAATGACCGAAGCGGCCCAGGTCATGTTTTCGCCTTCGCTGTTATCGTAAAAGCCGATACCGGTTTGACGGAACGGCGACATCGAAAACAACAGCGAACGTTCCAAGAATGGCAGTTCGCGCACGCTGGTCAATTCGTCCATGCCGAACGGCTGACGCCAGCGACCGATGCGAACGTTGCCCAACAGGGCGACTTCGCTAAAGTTGACCCAGACGTCGGTGAAGCGGGCCTGGCTGACCGCAAAGTCATATTCCATGTTGTAGTTGACGTTTTCGGCCACATTGCCGTTGACGCCCAGGCGCGAGCGACGGAAGCCGCTACCATCTTGAATGTCGCCCACCGTGGCGATATTCGCCTGATTTTGGTCAAACCAATCCGTGTCCAAGTGAAAGAACCCCGAGACCTTCACGGTCGGATAGGTCGCGGCCGGAGGGCACGGCGGTAGGCCGGCGTTGGTGTTGATCACCCAGCGTGCCTCTTCCGCAGGCGTCGAATAGGAGGCCTCGTGGTAGGGTGCGCTGCCGACCGTTTTTGCGGCGGCCAGTTCATTGCGCAACAATTCGATTTCGCTCTCCATCGAAAGGAGACGTCGTTCGACATCGGTTTCGACATAGGCTTCCTGCCCGAAGCTCGTGCGGACAAGCCCAATGCTGGCGAAAAGGAACAACAGGGTCGCGATCCGGCGTATGATCATGAAGCTTCCGACAGTTTTTGTTTTTGACATAGCGAGTGGGGTGTTCGATTTTCATCGGCTATCTCATTTGTCGATGTCAACTATTAAAATACCTTAAGGCGCCTGGTCTTCCCGGATTCACGCGATGCTAGCGAGCGAGTTTGCGATTCACGAAACATACGACTGTCTGGTTTTGAAATTTGTAGGTGAAGCATGAGTCCCTTCTCTCTCTGGATTAGCGAACGTTGGAAGGCCCTGCAAACAGCGTCTCAAACGCTGCGATTTCGGTTGATGGTCTGGAACGCGATCGTCGTCTTGCTGGCGGCGGGGGCGACGCTAGCGGGACTGCGCGAAGGGGTTCGCTACGCGCTCTATCATGAAGTCGATCAGCTGCTAGCAGAGGACATGCGGCAAATCGTATTGATGCTGAATGAGCGACCGATTGACTTGGCCGACATGCGTCAGACGCTCGAGCAGCATGCGGAAGGGCACCTGCAACATGGTTGGTTTGTCGCGTTTATCGGCGAGCAGTCGGACGTCATTTGGGCCAGCGCAAAAGCGCCGGACGTGGCGCTGCGCTATGCGAAGCAGATTCCTGACTCTCGGCCGATCGAAGTTGGTTCGATTCGCTTCGTGCAGCACCAATTGGGAAAACCGGAAGAAGGGATCGCGTCGATCCGTTTAGGAACCAGTCTGCGGCCGATTTGGGACGATCTGACGCGGGTCGATCGTCAGGTCTTGGTCGCATCGGGGATTGTTTTATTGCTCGCTCCGCTGTGCGGATATTGGCTCGCCGGGCGCGCCACCGAACCGTTGTCAGAAATGATCCGCGCGTCGGCCCGATTGCGCCCGAGCCATCTCGAAGAGCGCTTGCCTTGGCGAGGAACCGGCGACGAGATGGATCAGTTAGCGGCGACGATCAACGGATTGCTCGATCGAATCGCCGTGCATGTCTCTCGCAAACAAGATCTGCTGGCCAACGCAGCCCATGAACTGCGCACTCCTTTGGCGGCGATTCGCAGCAGTATCGAAGTCACGTTGAACGAGACGCGGCCGGTCGAAGATTATCAAGAGCTGCTCGGCGAGTTGATCGAAGAGAACTATCATCTTGAGACCCTGGTCAATCAGCTGCTGCTCCTCTCCGAAACCGAATCGGATCGGCGCTATTTTCATCTCCATCGGATGTCGCTCGACCACGCGGTCCAACGCTCGGTCGATATGTTCCGCGGCGCCGCCGAAGAGAATGGATTGACGCTCCATAGCGAAATGGAATCGTGTTGGGTGCGCGGCAATGTCGAGCATCTTCGCCAGGTGGTGAACAACCTGTTGGACAATGCGATCAAGTTTACGCCTGAGGGGGGGCGGATTGACGTGTTGATCGAAAAGTCGGCCGACAATTCGACGGTGGAGCTATCGATCGCCGACAACGGCTGCGGCATTCGCGAAGAAGACCACGAGAAGGTCTTTGAACGCTTCTACCGCGGCGATCGCAAACGCGTGCCTGGTGAACCGACGCAAGGGACGGGCCTGGGGCTTAGCATCTGCGCAGCGGTCATCGCGTCGCACGACGGCAGCATCCGGATCGAAAGTGCGCCTGACGTTGGCACCACCTTCCGCATCACGCTGCCGCTGTTTGACGCTACGACGATTGAAGACAGCGCCAGCGATGGCGAACTAACGGTCGGCGAATCGGCGAAGCAAGCGGCGAAGTAGCCGAACACGTTGCTAGAAGAGAAGTGCGCCTGGGTGAGCAAGTTGCGAGTTTCCTAATCATCCATTCTTTAGGCCCCACAGGCCTCGATAACATCGCCCGGGGGCTCGGTGCTGTTAGAACTGCTGGCGTTTGAGCCCGATTGCTCGGGATTTTTGTCCAACGTCAGTGTCCCGGTTATTCGCTTTGACCCGGGGCTGCGTCGCTTGCAGCGACTCCACCCCAGACTATGTTGGAACGGCCCGGCCGGACCTAAGAGATTTGCTATTTGGCAACTTTCGCGGCCCCAACTTGTCCGTCATTACGGAACGGCGCCATGTTGTTTCTTGCCCTGTTTTGCCGCGTTTCATCTTCTCCTCTAGCAAATAGCGGCCCTTCAAAGCTCGCGTGTTGGGCTACGCATGCCCAAGAAACAACATCAGCCGTTTGGCGAGAAACGGCTGTTGTCGAAAAATGGGGTCTTGGTTGTTGGCGAACTAGCGACGTCCGAAGCCAAAACCGCCGCGCGAACGATCGCCGCGTGACGGCGGTCCGCTGCTCCGTTCGGAAGGGGACGCCGAAGCGGTCGATGACGAGGAACGGCTGGACGACGAGGAGGAGGTTGATGCAGCCGTGGTCGCGGACCCGCCGCCGAGCGCTTCCTTCGCCGTGATAAAGCCGTCGCCGTTCAAGTCATATTTGGCGAACTCGTCCGCTTTGCTGTCGGACCAGACGACCGAGTATTCGCTCATGTGAATCTGGCCATCTTCGTCGGCGTCGTTGTTGTTAAACCAATCGGGCAACCCTTTGGGCAGACGCTCTAGCGGGGTTAAAAAGCGATAGGTCTCCACCTTTTGACCCTCGGCGCGACTGGACGCAAACGACGATCGGTTGGCGAAGCTCGAGATGCGGCTGGCCAGTTCATCGGTCGAGATCTTGCCGTCGCGGTTCTTATCGTAGTTACCGAGATCGCTTTTGAACCATTCGTCCTTTTCGAGATAGCCGTTGCCGTTTTTGTCATGCTGCTTTAGCAGGGCTTTCGCATTTTCGCGGATGTCGCCTTTGTCATCGGAACCGCGACGATCTCCGCCAGCGTCATCTTTGCCGTCATCGCGACCGGCCGAGAACCCAGAAACTCGCTTGGCCAGCTCCAGGCGATCGAGCTTACCGTCTTTGTTCAGGTCGGAGCCTTCTGGCGGAGTGCGCCAGCGAGCGCCTGACCATTCGTAGCTGTCGAGAAAGCCGTTTTTGTCTTTGTCGTAGCGGTCCAGCATGCTGGTGACGCTGTCGATCGTCTTCTGGTCAAACTTGTTTTCCAGGGCTATTCCGGTGTAGGGAGGAGGCGCGTCGAACCCTTTGGCCATCTCCAGGCCCGCTTCTTCGCCGAAGCCGGGAACAGTTCCCGATTCGCCTGCTTCGCGTTGCTTTTTCAGCGCGTTGGTCAGCTTTTCGATATTGACCGGGCCTTTGTCGCTGTAGCCCGCTCTTTCTTTGATTCGATCAATAAATCCGCCCCATCGTCCTGAGACTTCGTCGTCGTCCAGCACGCCGTTGCCGTTTTTGTCCATTCCCTTCAGCATGTTGGTCGGATCGAAATTTTTCCACCGATCTTCGCCCCCGCGGTCTCCCCCACGGTCATCGCCGCCGCGTCCGCCGCGATCATCTCCTCGATCTCCACCTCGATCATCTCCGCCGCGTCCGCCCCAGCCGCCGCGATCGCCGCCGCGACCTCGATCTCCTCCACGGTCACCGCGATCCCCTCCACGGTCACCGCGATCGCCGCCGGGACCTTGCGCCTGGGCGGCCAAAGGAAGGGAGAGAGCTAAAACGAGCAGCAGGAGGTAGTTTCGCATTGCGGAGTCGTCCCAAAAGGAGGGCCGGTAAGGAAGGCGATCAACAGAGATACCTATTATTAACCGAGCGGTCGATCGGTTGTTTCGGTTTTATCGGAATCAAGCCGAAATCGCCGGAACCTCGGGCCCTCTCGCGGGTTAGATTTACGGTGGTGATTCATCAACTAGCGCCTTACAAGGCGTTTTTCATCTAACGGTCGCGGAGAATACGGTCATGAAATTGCGATTTGCCGGTTTGTCGTTAATGGTTGCGGCGCTTGTGGTTACGTTCAGCTCCATCTCGCTGGCCCAAGGCCCCGGCGGACGTGGCGGTTTTGGCGGCGGTCCCGGCGGGGGCGGCGACGAATTTGGCCTGTTGAACAGCCCGCAAGTGCGAGAAGAACTGGAAATCCCCGACGCCCAATATGAAGAGATCCGCGAAATCCAAAATTCCGTTCGCGAAAAGATGCGCGAAGTCTTCCAGGGAATGGGCAATTTTCGCGACATGAGTGAAGAAGAACGGACCGAATTTCGCGAATCGATGCAGGCCAAAATGGCGGAAGTTCAAGCCGAAGTGAAGACCGAAATGGAGCAGGTCTTGCTGCCGCATCAGGTTTCGCGCTTGAAGCAAATCGCGCTGCAACAGCAAGTTGCCCGCAGCGGCGGACCCGGCGGCGGATCAGGCGCCGCGAATGCGTTGACCAACGAGCGGGTTGTCGAAGCATTGGGGCTGACCGAAGAGCAGATCGCCGAACTACGTGAAAAGCGGGAAGAAGTCGCCCAAGAGCTGCGTGAGAAACTGGCGGCCGCCCAAAAAGAAGCGGAAGAAAAGCTGTTGAGCGTGCTGACTCCTGAGCAACAAGCGAAGTGGAAAGAACTGCTCGGCGAACCGTACGAATTGCAGTTCGGCGGACGAGGCGGTCCAAATAACCGCGGCAATCAGAACAATCGTCGCGGTCGAACGCCAGCGGGCGACAACACCAACTAGGCGTGCGAGCGAAAATTGACCAGAGAACCCCTGGTTTGCCCGCACGGGCCAGGGGTTTTTTTGTTGCGGTTTGCACGTTTTGCGAAACTTTGACGCTATTTCCGGCGTTGGAAGTTAGTAGACAAACAAACTATCGAACACAATGAGTCATTCTGGGGGACGAACAGTTACAATAGGTTCCGCCTCCTCTTTTTCACCCCTTATCCCATCATCTGCCCCAATCATGGTTGAAGCCGGCGAAATCTTGGTGCGTCATGGATTGATCTCGGCCGAACAGTTAGAGATCGTTCGTCGCGAGCAAAAGCTTCCAGGTGACGCGATCGAGCGCGCTGTGGAGTTGGGGTTTGTCGATGAAGAAGACGCGCTGAAAGCGCTCGGCGTGGAAGTGGGGCTCGATTTCGTCGATCTGACCACCGCCGATATCGATCTCTCGCTGTTGAAAACATTGCCGCAGCGGTTGATCTATCGCCAGTCTCTGTTTCCGCTGCAGCGCCGCAACGGTAGCGTGATTGTCGCGACCAGCGATCCGTTTGATCTCTACCCGCTGGACGAAGTCGCCGCGGTCACCGGCTTATCGGTCGTTCCGGTGTTGGCCTCACGGGTCGAAATCGCCAAGCTGATCAAAGCCAATTTGGGGGTCGGCGGCGAGACGGTCGAAGGCTTGCTGGCGCTGAAAGAAGAAGACGCCGGCAGCGACATCGAACTGCTGGATGACATCGAATCAGACGGCTCAGAACTTTCCGAAATGGCCCAAGAGGCCTCGGTCGTTCGCTTGGTCAACGAGATCATGTTTGAAGCGATCGAATCGCGCGCGAGCGACGTTCATATCGAATCGCAAGGGAGCGGCCTGGTCGTTCGGTACCGCATCGACGGCATGCTGCACTCGCAGCCGGTCCCGCCAGAGATCAACTACTTTCAGGCGGCGATCATCAGCCGCTTGAAAATCATGTCGCGTTTGAACATCGCCGAGAAACGTCTGCCGCAAGACGGCCGGATCAAGCTGAAGGTGCGCGGCCGCGAGATTGATATCCGCGTCTCGATGATCCCGATGATTCACGGCGAAAGCATCGTGATGCGTATTCTCGACAAGGGTTCGCTCACGTTCGACCTACGCACGCTGGGAATGGACGAAGACGTCTATCAACAATTCAAAAGCATCATCTCGCTACCCCACGGCATCGTGCTGGTGACCGGCCCGACCGGTTCGGGAAAGACGACCACGCTCTATAGCTCGCTGCTCGAAATTCAAGACGAGTCGACCAAGATCATCACGACCGAAGACCCGGTCGAATATCAGCTGGACGGGATCAACCAGATTCAGGTCCATCCGAAGATCGGGCTCACGTTCGCCGCTTCGCTCCGCAGTATTTTGCGTCATGACCCGGACGTGGTGCTGGTTGGTGAAATTCGTGATAAAGAGACCGCTGAAAACGCGGTGCAAGCCTCGCTGACGGGGCACTTGGTGTTCAGTACGCTGCATACCAACGACGCGGCAGGCGCCTTTGCGCGAATGATCGACATGGGGGTCGAACCGTTTTTGATCGCCAGCACGATCGAAGGGGTCATGGCCCAGCGCCTGGTTCGCAAGCTCTGTCCGCACTGCAAAGTCGCCTATGAGCCGAAACGAGCGGAACTGCCGGCCGATTTTCCGTGGGATGACTTTATCGCGGCCGGCGGCAAACTGCACCAGCCGACCGGCTGTCGTCAGTGTCGCGGAGTTGGCTATCGCGGTCGAATGGGTATTTACGAGTTGTTGATCACGACCGAAGAAATCCGCGAGCTCGCGCACGAAGGGCTGAGCACGCACAAGATCAAGCAGATTGCCAAAAAGAACGGCATGCTCACGTTGCGACAATATGGCTGGCGCAAAGCGTTGAGCGGCGATTCGTCGGTCGAAGAGATCTTGCGAGTCACCAAACCGGAAGTCGTCGGCTCTCCGGCGCATGCCTAACCTGCTTGCTTCCTATTTCACGCTTTTCGATCCCTCTCATTTCGCTGTAGCCACCGATGCCTGACTTTACTTACATCGCGCGAGATACGACCGGCCGGAAGGTCAACGGCGTGCTGTCGGCGGCGACCGAGAGAGACGTGATTGTCCAACTGTCGGGCAAGTCGCTCTTTCCGATCGAAGTCAAAGCAGAGTCCAAGGGAAGCGGATTTCGGATCGGCGGCAAACGGGTCAGCGCTCAACAGTCGGCCATTCTTTACGCGCAGCTTTCTTCTTTGATCCGCAGCGGCGTGCCGCTGATGCGATCATTGAAAGTGCTGCGTGAACAAGCGTCGAACGTCGCGCTGCAGGAAATCTTGGACGACATCGTCAGCCGGGTCGAAGAAGGGGCTTCGCTCGATGAAGCGATGCGCCGCCACCCGAAAGCGTTCAGCGAAATGGCGACCAACATGGTTCGCGCTGGCGCCGAAGGCGGATTCCTGGAAGATGCGCTCGATCGCGTCGCCAAATTCACCGAAGACCAGGAAGATCTGAAGGGCCGCACGATGAGTGCGCTCGCCTATCCCGTTTTTCTCGGCGTCGTCGGCTCGTTCGTGCTTGGCTTTCTGCTGCTGGTCTTCGTGCCGCAGTTTGATGAGTTGTTTGGACGCTTGCGTGAGCGCGGCCAATTGCCGGCGATCACCGATTGGCTATTGTGGTTCAGCACGTCGGTCAAAAATTTTGGCGTTCCCCTTTTGATCGGCTTTGTCGCGCTGGTTTTTTATATCAACGTGCAGCTGAAGACCGAGACCGGCCGTCGTCGCTGGGACTGGATCAAGATCAAAATGCCGATGCTCGGCTCGATTTTGTTGTCGCTGGCCGTCGCGCGGTTCTGCCGCGTGCTGGGAACGATGCTCAAGAACGGCGTGCCGATCATTCGTTCGTTAGAAATCAGTCGCGACGCCGCCGGCAATCTGATCTTGGCCAAAGCGATCGAAGACGCTTCCGAAAATATCAGCGCCGGCGAATCGCTGGCGAGTCCCTTGTCAGCGTCCGGCTACTTCCCCCGCAACGTGGTCGAAATGATCAGCGTCGCGGAAGAGTCGAACTCGTTGGACACGGTGTTAGTCGAAATCGCCGATGGTCTCGAGAAGCGGACGTCACGTCGGCTTGATCTGACCGTGCGGTTGTTAGAACCAATGATGTTGTTGGTGATGGCCAGCATCGTGCTGGTCGTCGTCATCGCGCTGCTGTTGCCGATCTTCCGGATGAGCAGCAGCTTGTAAGCCCCTTATTTTGTTCAAACGTTAGGAGTGAGTTTAGCTATGTCGCATCAGCGCAATCGCCGTCGGCGCCGCGGGTTTACCTTGTTGGAAGTGTTGCTGGTCCTGGTGATCTTGGTGATTCTGGCCTCGTTCGCCGGCGTAGCTATTTTCAGCAGCTTCGATCAAGCGAAAGAAAAAAGCACGACCGTGCAAGCTGCGATGCTGGAACAAGCTTGCAAAACCTATCTCCTAAACATGGGCCAATTGCCCGAAAAGCTGGAAGACCTGATCGTCGCGCCGGCCGGATCGACCAAGTGGAAAGGTCCCTACTTGGAAAAAGAGACGCTGCCGAAAGATGCGTGGGACAACGACTTCAAATACAAGAAAAGCGCCAGCGGCATGCCTGACGTTTACTCGGCTGGCCCCGATGGCGTCGACGGTTCGGACGACGATATTCAATAAGTTGGACGTTTATGCAGACTCACCTTTCCATGCCAAAGTCACGACGTTCGAGCGGGTTTACTCTGCTCGAACTGCTTGTCGTGCTGACGTTGCTGGTGATTCTGTTGTCCCTCGCGGCGCCCAGCATTCTGGCGCCGCTTCGTTCGCAACGTTTGAAAAGCGCTGCTGACACCATCTGCGCCGAGTTCAGCAAGGCCCGCGTCGAAGCGATGGAATCAGGACGCGTGCGCATGTTCCGCTTTCAAAAGGATACCGGCAATTACCAGGTCGAACCTTGGCTGCGCGCGAGCGACACGCAAGAGAACAATCTGGTGGGCGAAGGAGACCGCGTCGTCGGGAATTCGCTAATCACGCAGTCGGTCGAAGCGGCCACGCGTCAGGCGGAGTTGCCGGAAGGGGTCGTGTTTATGGGAGAGCAGGTCGATATCGATATGCGATCGTATGAGACGACCGATGGACAAATCGCGGAAGGTGGTTCCGCCGACCAGTCGCGGCCCATTCTCTTTTATCCCGACGGAACGACGTCCGACGCGATGGTGGTGTTGAAGTCGGAAGATGGCTCGATGCGAATGGTCAAACTCCGCGGCTTAACGGGGATCGCCAAGATCGCCGAAGTCGAGAGCACGGAGGACCTTTCGCTATGAACGCAAGTCTTTGCAGGACTCGGTTAGCCGCGATAGCGGAGCTCTCGCGGCCAACCAGGGAAATAACGCAACCTCGCAACTTGCGCTGCGGGCTACGAAGAACGAATAACGTTGGTTTTTCGCTGCTGGAAGTGGTGTTGGCGTTCGCGATCTTGGCGGGCTCGCTGGCGGTGCTGGGGCAGTTGATCAGCATCGGATTTCGCAGCGCGCGCGAAGCGGAAGGGCTGACCGAGTCGCAGATGATCTGTCAGACCATCATGGACGAAATCATCGTCGGCGTCCGCTTGCCCGATCCGGTGCAAGATATCCCGGTCGACATGCTCAGCGAAACCAACATCACGCTCCCGGCGCGCGAGGTCGTTTGGTCGTACTCCATCGACTCGCAGCCGGCGACGATGGATGGTCTGTTGGCGGTGAGGGTTTCGGTCCGCCGCATCAACGCAACGTCGCTGGCCGACGCCGATCAATTTCAACTGATTCGCTGGATCCCCGATCCCGAAGCGGAACTCTTAGAAATGCCGGAGTCCAGCGATCCGAATTCGAGCAGCAGCGCGAGCGGAGGCGCGATATGAACCGCATCTCCCACCGTCGTCGGCGGCGCCGCGGACTTTCGCTGCTGGAATTGATGGTCGCCTCGGCGATCGCGGTCGTCTTGATGGCGGCAGTCGGCGCGGCGATTCATATGTATTCGCGCAGCGTCGATATCGGCCGCACCAATGTCGAAGAAGCGCAGCTGGGGCGCGCCGTCATGAAACTGATGGAAGAAGACCTCCGCAACTGCATTTGGAAGAACGAGATCGATTTCTCCTCGGTCGAAGCGATGGCGTCCGGCTCGGCTTCGAGCGCGGCTAGTTCGCTCACCGGAGGCGCGATTTCTTCCGACCTCAGCAGTCTCGACTCCACGGCCGAAACCGACGCGAGCCTGAATACGACCGATCTGGCCGCGTCCAGCGGTCCTGCGATGCAGATTGGTCTGTATGGGAACGCGACCGAATTGCAGTTCGATATGAGCCGCTTGCCGCGTGTCGATGAGTACGATCCCGAGTACGTAGGTTTCCGTTCGCAAAAGCTGGCCGATAAGCCGAGCGATGTGAAGACGGTCACTTACTATTTGTTGATTCCCGGTTCGGCCTATCAAGGGACCGTTGGCGAATCGCCCGATCGAACGGTCGAACAGACCGGCTTGGTTCGTCGCGTGCTCGATCGCTCGGTCACGCAATGGGCGCTGGAGAACGGCGATACCAAACAGTTAGACGCAACGGCCGAGATCATCGCACCGGAAGTCTGCTTTTTGAATTTCCGCTATTTCGACGGATACGAGTGGTACGAAGAATGGGACTCCTCGACGATGGGCGGTCTGCCGCTGGCCGTTGATATTGTGGTCGCGATTCGTTCGGCCGACGAGCGCGGCGGCGCTGACGACGAGGGAGAGGCGATCGTAATCGGCGTCGCCGAGGGTGACATGATCTATCGCCGGTTGGTTCGCATACCGATCGCCGTGCCGATTGATCCGTTGGCCGAAGAAGAAGCGATGATGGACTCCGGCTCTAGTTCGGAGGCCCCCCTATGAGTCGCAATCAACGAGGACAAAACCGTCGCGGCGCGGTGCTGATTGTCGTGCTGGTCGTCGTCATGATGCTGACGCTGGGCGCTTATGCGTTCACTGAATTGATGCAAACCGAAAACCATGCCGTTCAATTGACCGGGCGACAAATTCAAGCCCGCGCTTTCGCCGAGTCGGGCGAGTCATTTCTGGAATCGTACTTGGCCCAAGAGCCGGAATATATCACCGAGTTGGGCGGGATCTACGACAACCCAGCGATGTTCCAAGGGCAGCTGCTTGTTGATGATGAAGAAGATGAGCGACAGCGCGGCCGGTTTACGATTCTGGCCCCGCTCGTCGATATCGACGGCTATCTCGACGGAATCCGCTACGGGCTCGAAGATGAATCGGCCCGGTTGAATTTGAACGCGTTGCTGATGCTGGAAGAGCAATCCGGCGCCGCTTCGGAACTCGCCAGCGCCGCTGGCCTCTCGGATGCAAGCGGCGCTGCGGCGGCCAGCGGAGCAGGCGCGTCAGCGACAATCACCGGTCTGGCGAGCGACGAGGCGCTGACTTCCGGCAGCACCGGCCGGCAATTGTTGATGGGCTTGCCCGGCATGACTGAAGACATCGCCGACGCGATTCTCGACTACATCGACGAAGACGATGAGCCGCGTGAGTTTGGCGCCGAAGTCGACTACTACTCAGGGCTTGATCCTCCCTATGCGCCGAAGAATGGCCCGCTGGAAACGGTCGAAGAATTGCTGCTCGTGCGGGGAGTAACTCCGCAGCTCTTATTCGGCCGCGATGAAAACCGCAACGGCGTCATCGATCCGCAGGAACTCGCGCTTTCGCCTGACGCGGATCGTTTTGAACAGGACATGCTGACCGAGGCGCCGGAGCGGGGCTGGACTTCATTCCTGACGTTGTATGGGATGGAGAAGAACTACGGCGCTGATGGGGCTGAGAAAATCTTCATCAACGATGAAGATGTCGAAGCGCTGCACGCGCGCCTGCTGGAAGTCGTGCCGCAAGAGTGGGCCGATTTTATCGTCGCCTATCGCATGTATGGCGCCAGCACGTCGACTTCGAATGCGACCAATCAAAAATATGTCACCTCCGTCCAGTTCGATTTTTCGCAAGAGCCGAAAGGGACCTTTGCCAGCGCGCTCGATTTGATCGACGCCGTCGTCTCGGTAACTCAGTCAAACGGCGGGCAAAACTCTGGTCAGAGCGGCCAGGCGCAGATGATGAAGTCGCCGTTTCAGCAGCTCAACGCCGCGCAGTGGATGCCGGACTTCATGGAACTGCTGACGGTGAACGAGTCGCCGATCATTCCGGGACGCATCAACATCAATCAGGCGCCGCGTGAATTGCTGCTCGCGATCCCCGGCATGACCGAAGAAGCGGCCGAAGCGATTATCGCGAGTCGCGTGCCGGTCGCGGACGAAGAGAACCCGCTCCGCGCCTATGAGACCTGGATCTGGATGGAAGGGATCGTCACGCTGGACGAGATGAAGACCCTGTTGCCGCTGGTCAACGCCGGCGGAGACGTCCATCGGGCCCAAATTGTCGGTTATTACGAAGGTGGACTTGCATTTAGTCGGCATGAGGCCGTGATTGACGCTACTCAGCCTGAGCCGCGGCTATTATTGTGGAGAGATATTAGCCATCTCGGGCGCGGTCATCCATTGGAAGTATTGGGAATCGGCCTCGGATTTACAGGCGCAGCCAACTAAGTGGGAGCGTACGCCAAATGGCGAAATTGATAGGTATCGAATGGGACGGCAGCGAAATTCGCATCGTCGTCGCGCGCCCGCGTAGCGGAGGCGTGACGGTTGACACGGCGTTCGCTGCGCCGCGGACCAGCGAACTGGCGGAGTCGATCGCCGCCGCACTGGCCGATCGCAATATCGCCGTAGGACCGGTCTGCGTAACGCTGCCGCGCAGCAGCGTTGAGCTGCATGTGTTGACGCTGCCGCCGGCGCCGGACGAAGATTTGCCCGACATGGTTCGCTTTGCGGCGATTCGTGAGTTTACGGCGCTGACCGACGATTGGCTGCTTGACTATACGCCGATCGAAGTGAACGCCGTCGGACAAACGATCGTGTTGGCCGCCGGCATCTCAGGCAAAGGTCTGAAAGGGGTCGAGTCCCCTTGTTCGACAGCTTCCCTGGTGGTCGAGCATGTCGGCGTTCGGCCGCTGGCGGCCGCTTCGCTGATGGCGCGCGATCCGCATCACGCTGGGTCGGTCGCGCTGGTCGTTGAATCGAGTTCGGATGACATCGAGCTGACCATCATCGCCGATGGCGCCGTCGTCTTCACCCGTTCGACGCGCCTGCCGGGCGAAGAAGGGAGCGAAGAGCGACAGAAAGCGTTGCAGCTTGAGTCGCGCCGCACGCTGATCGCCGCTCGCAATCAACTGGGCGCGCATAGCGTCGAAAAAATCATTCTCGTCGGCCAGGAAGAATTGTCGGGAATGAAAACGTCGCTTGCCGCGACATTAGGTTTGCCAGCCGAGTTGTACGACCCATTCACTAGCCCCGCCGTGAAATACAGCGGCGCCGAGAAGCTGGTCAATCGGGGACGCTACGCCGGCTTGTTGGGACTGTTGGTCGATCAAGCGACGCCGTCGGTGCGATCGTTGGACCTGCGCAATCCGCGTCGACGTCCGGCTCCGCCGAGCAAGCGTCGTCAATATGTGACGTACGCAACGGCGGCCGCGGTCATCGCAGCGCTGGTTGTCGCGGTGATCTGGATGCGGCTCGGTTCACTCGATAGTGACATCGACGCCGCCAAGACGAAGCTGGCCGTTTTGAAAAAATCGAACGAAGCGGCTGTAGCGCAGCAAAACGACGTCGAGAAAATCGATCGCTGGCTCGAGTCGAACGTGCAATGGCTCGATCAGGCCTACTGGATGGCGACCAGCTTGCCGCCGGCCGAAGAGACGATCCTTTCTCGATTGCAGATGGACGCGTCGCAGACCGCTGGAGGCGTGATCATGCTGGACGGCTTTGTCGCCAGCGAAGGGGGAATCAAAAAGCTGGAGTCCTCACTGCGAGATGACCAGCACCAGGTCAGCAATCTCGGCAGTAAACAATCCGAAGTGACCGGTTACGACTGGAATTTCCAAGAGCGGATCATCGTCGCCAAGCCGACGACAACGCCGTTTGCTGAAGCGGAGCCGGCCGAAAAGAAATCGGTCGAAGAGCCTACGAATCAAGAACCCCCGAAACTCGAACCTAATCCAACGGAGCCAGCTCCTACCGAGCCGGTCAACACCGAACCCGCCGCTGACGACGATGTCGCCAACAAGACGGATGAGGGGGCTCAGTCATGAATCAACGTGAGAAGATTTTAGTTAGTCTCGTCGGTTTGCTTATCATTTTCGGCGTGCTCTATTTGGGCTATGGCCGCTATGCGAGCGCCTATGACCAACGCGCGAAACAGCTCGCGGCGCTGCAAGGACAAATCGATCAGGAAGAGTTTGTTGAAATCCAAGCGATCCTCGCCGCCCAGCGCTTGGCGACCTATCGCGATCACTCTCTGCCCGAGGATTATCGTGTTTCGCAATCGTTGTACTCCAACTGGTTGCACGAAAAAGTGGGCGAGGTCGGCTTTGAAGATGTCAGCATCAAGCCGCTGAGCGGAAAAAAAGTGGGGATGCACGCCGAGTATGCGTTCAGCGTTCGCGCGAAGGCGCCGTTGGCTCGCGTGACGCAATTTTGCTACGAATTTTATGCGTTTGACGTGCTGCACAAGATCAAGTCGATCTCGCTGCGTCCGCTGCCCGATACAGAGAACCTCGAAGTGACGCTGGCCGTCGAAGCGATCGGGATCCAAGGGGTCGATGATCTGGTGGACGCCAAATCCAAACGCCGAGAACCGCTCACGCACGGTCACTTGGCCGACTACCAGAAAGTGATTCTGGCGCGCGACTTCTTCCGCCCCGGCAACAAGACGCCCAAGTTGGTGTCGACCACCAAGCATACGGCCGAAATGGGGAAGACGTTCAGCTACGCCGTCAAAGCCGAAGATCCAGACAAGAAGGATCGCGTTTCGTTCAAGTTGGGCGAAGGCGCGCCGACAGGACTGCAAATCAGTGAGCGCGGAACGATCAGCTGGAAACCGAGCGAATTGGGAGAATTCAAATTCAACGTCATGGTGCACGACAATCGTCAACCGACCGTGATGGACTCGAAAGAATTCACGATCGCCGTCGTCGAACCGAAGCCGCCGGAAGCGAAGCCAGAACCGAAACCGTCGTTTGACGACGCCGCACATGCGTTTTTGACCGCGACGATTGTTTCTGGCGAGCATCCCGAAGCATGGGTCAGCCTGCGGACCAAAAACAAAATGCTTCGTTTGAAGCCCGGCGAGAAGTTTGAAATCGGCCAACTTCAAGGCAAGATCCTCTCGGTCGGCGACAAGATGATCGAGATTCAAATCGGAGGCGAAACCGTGCAGCTTCGCATCGGCCAACCGCTGAGTGAAGCCCGCAGTGCCGCCGAATTGTAGGACTTCTGTTTCCAACGCATGAAGTGGCGCAATTTTCCGGTTGGCCGCGATAGC
>NZ_CH672376.1:3507799-3604024 GCF_000153105.1 Blastopirellula marina DSM 3645 | reverse complement strand
CACTTCAAACAGTATGGCAAACCGCCGATTTTAGGCGCATTGTGGAGTGATGCCTCTTACCGACTTCGTCGGCCCCGATAGCGGAGCTATCGCGGCCAACCGGACGTGGTTGGGCTAAATAGGACGCCTTCAAAAACGCCCGCCACGGAACTTCTCACTGCATTTCTCCTGCGAATCGAAGTCGTCAAACGCATTTCCCTCGCTTCTGCTAGCGGACTACGACGAACAATCGATCGCCTCGGCTGACAGGAAAGGCATGCTAGCTGTTGTCGCCTTGGCTAGCACTGCTGTACCGCGACTTACCGAAGCGTTACAGCTTCTCACGGGTGGCAAGCTGTGGCGCTTTTCCGGGCAGGAATGGTTGTAGGGCTTGGTCTTCATGTTCCGATGAATCCAAGAAGTCAACGTGCGCGGTCGATTCGTCCATTGGACGTAAAATCCGAAGAAGGGTTTGCTGATGCTTTATTGCATTTTGGGACAGAGACGATCTCTCATCATCGCGCTATTCTTTGCGGCCTGGTTCGCTGGAGCAGCCGATCCCGCGCTCGCTCAGGCTCCGGCGACCGCCGGAGCACGCGAAATTCGCAGCTATTCGGTCGATCCAGAGCGACTGCAGAACCTCTTAGAGGTCTTCCGTCAGCTTTATGCGGAAGAAAAAGGAGCGACCTTCACGTCGGACGCCAAAGGGGGAGCCCTGGTCGTCGCCGCTCCGGAAGAAGTGCAATCGCAAGTCGCGGCCTTTTTAAAGCGCTCCGGCTATCTTCGCGAGGGTAACACGAATGTAGCGCCGGTCCGCGTAGCGACGCCGGTCGAGAACGCTCGCCATCAACAGACTCGCTCGCTCGGCAATGGCCAGGTCGAAGTCGAAGTGAAACTGAGTCAAGCCGATTGGCGTCAGGTCGAAAACCGCACGACGCAGTTGCTGGGGCAACGCCCGCCGGTGGCGCTGACCGCCGAAGGCGCGATTGCGACGCTGACATTGCCGACCCGGACCGATAAAAAGATCGCGATGCAGATCTACCGCAAAGACAACGTGGTCTTGTTGCGCGGCGATGAAGAGGGAGTGAAAGCCTGGTCGCAAGTCGTGCGAGCGATTGACGCGCCGCCGCGCAGTGACGAGTTTCGTACCGATCTGGTGTCGCTCCGCAACGCGAAGCGAGAAGACGTCGCCGAGGCGCTCGCTCCGCTGACCGATACCGAAAACAGCATGGCCAAACGCGAGATCTTCGAGGCGCTGAAGAAAGTCGCCGGCAAGCAACAGCTGCGCTGGAGCGGCGATATGGCGGCGATGATTTTCCAGCCCGGCGAAGCGGCCGATGGCGCCGCCGCCGATGACGCGCAACCGGCGGCCGATCAACCGGCTCCGCAAATGCAGCCCGCCGTCGAAGATCAGGTGACGCTGGGGCCGGATGATGACGCCGGCTTGATTGGGCCGGTGCAAATTGAGTTTTTGGAAGGTCTAGACGTCATCGTGGTCCGTGGGCATCGTCGCGATGTCGAGCGAATCACCCGCATCATCAACGATATCGAACGTTTGAGCGCTGAAACGCAGCCGGTGATCGAAGTTCGTGAACTGCTGCACGCCA
The DNA here is from genome assembly GCF_000153105.1 of Blastopirellula marina DSM 3645. Taxonomy (GTDB): domain Bacteria; phylum Planctomycetota; class Planctomycetia; order Pirellulales; family Pirellulaceae; genus Blastopirellula; species Blastopirellula marina. The sequence goes on along the minus strand of NZ_CH672376.1, from coordinate 3,602,438 downwards.
ATAGCGAAGCGGTCGCCGCGACCATTCTGCAGCTGTACGAAGATCTGCTGCAGACGCGTTATGGTCAGGTAAGCATCACGCCGCTGGGTCGTCCGAACGCGATCTTGCTGATTGGTCGCCAACAGAGCGTGGACGGGATTTTAGATCTGATTGAAAAATTGGATCAACCGGTTGGTCCGGAACGGATGCTGCGTGTTTTCCAACTCAAATACCTCTCCTCCGCCGACGCACAAACGCGAGTGACGGAGTTTTACGCCGAGCCGGTCAATCTCAACCCTCGCGTTCGCTCGACCGCCGACTATCGCAGCAATGCGTTGATCGTGCAGGCAAGCCCGCGGGACATGGCCGAAGTCGAATACTTGATTCGTCAGATCGACGTGCCGGCCGCTGAGTCGACCTTGGAGCTAAAGGTCTTTGAATTGAGAAACTCGCTCGCCGAGGATCTCGCGACCGTGCTGCAAGCGGCGATCTCCGGTACGCCGGCTGCTGGAACCGGCGGACAACAACAGGGGGGCGCCGCCGCGGCTCAAGTTCGCGCAGCGATGCTCTCGTTTATGACGCTCGATTCACGCGAAGGGCAATTGCTGAAGTCCGGAATCTTGACCGACGCTCAGATTACGGCCGATACGCGATCTAACGCGTTGGTCGTCCGCGCTCCCAAGGATAGCATGGATCTGATCGGCGCGTTGATTCAGCGGCTTGACTCTCAACCTTCGGCCGAATCGCAGATCAAAGTTTTCACCATCGTCAACGGCGACGCAACGCAGTTGGCGACCATGTTGGAAACGCTGTTCGGTTTGGATGAAGGAACGACGCAAGGACAGCAGCCGTTTGCAATCGGCGCCGGCGGCGACAACACGCTCGTCCCGATTCGCTTTTCAGTCGACTCGCGCACGAACAGCATCATCGCCTCAGGCCCTGCGTCTAGCTTGGCGGTGGTCGAAGCGATCTTGCTCCGCTTGGATCAAGATGACGTCCAGCAACGACAAATGTTGGTCGTGAGGTTGAAGAACTCGAATGCACTGCTGGTCGCAGAGTCGCTTACCGAATTGTTGCAGACCGAGAGTCAGTTGCAACAGATCGATCCGACGCTGACAAGCTCGTTTCAACAAGTTGCTCGCGAAGTGATCGTGGTTCCGGAAACTTTCAGTAACAGTTTGATCATTACTGCGACTCCCCGTTATTTCAAACAGATCGTGAAGATCGTCGAAGAACTCGACGCTCGTCCTCCGATGGTGTCGATCCAGGTATTGATCGCCGATGTCCGCTTGGGCAAGATCGAAGAACTTGGTTTTGAATTCGGTTTACAAGACTCGCTGTTGTTTGATCGCAGCACCGTTTCAAGCGGGCAGTTGGATCCCGGCTATAACTTTAACAACGCCGCGTTAGGCAATTCTTCCAGCGCTGCGAGTCTGGCCACCGCTAGTGCGGTTGGATCGCAAGGGCTTTCGGACCTAGGTCTGGGGCGAACGAATCCTGCGTTGGGTTATGGGGGCTTTGTCTTCTCAGCCGCCAGTGAATCGGTCAACGTGTTAATCCGCGCCTTGCAGCAGGACAACCGGATGGAGGTGCTCGCCAGGCCGCATGTGATGACGATGGACAATCAACCGGCGTTCATTCAGGTTGGTCAACGCGTGCCGTACATTACGGACACGCAAGTGACTAACCAAGGTACGGTCAACTCGATTACGCTGGAAAATACCGGCGTTATTTTGAACGTGATTCCGCGTATTAGCCCGGACGGAATGGTCGTGATGTACGTACAGGCCGAACGCTCAGAAGTCGGTAACGAAGCGGATGGCATCCCGATCTCGATCAATCAAAACGGCGACGTGATTCGGGCGCCGCGGATTAACACGCAAACCGCGACGACGACGGTCAGCGCACGATCTGGCCAAACGATCGTGCTGGGTGGTTTGATTCAGAAGCGAACGACTGTCGTGTCGCGCCGCGTACCGCTCTTGGGCGATATTCCGGTTGTCGGCTCGCTCTTCCGCTACGATAGCTTTGACGGCGATCGTAGCGAATTGATGATCATTTTGACCCCTACCGTGGTCGACTCGGATCAAGATGTCGAACGCGTTCGCGAGCAGGAAATGAGCCGCATGAGCTGGTGCTTGGCCGACGTTGCCGAAATTTATGGGGCGGAGGCGCTGTATGGCGTCGATCATTCGATTCCGGAAGGAGAGATTCTGGAAATTCATCCCGATAGAGATCCGGCGGCGCCGCGACAAACGCATGAAAAATTGCCCGAAGGCATCCCGGCGCCGATGACGCAGCCAACCGGATCCGGCGTCGCTCCGCCGCTGCAACAGCAGAGTTTTGAGGAGCCTGGCAATGTGAATTTCAACCAGCCGCAGCTTGCTCCGGCCACATTACAGCCTGCCAGTTTTGGGGTGGCGCCGGCCGCCTACAACAGCGCGTCGCTTCCTCGAGAACCGCGGCCTGTTCGCTTGCCTGCGGTTCGCTAAGCAGAGGATTGCACGGAGTCGGATCATCTGCATACACAACGACAGAGTGAGAAAGGGACAAGGATGTTCCAAACTTCAATACGCGTAATGGTCATCGCAGCTTTGGTGATCGTGATCGGCGGCGGCTGCAATACCATCACACGGCGGACTCCACGCCTGCCTTGGCAGGACAAGGATGAGGAGGAATACGGTCCTCCGGCGAAACTCGTGGCGATCTGGAAGGATTCGGTCATGGTCCCGCCGGGACAACGTGCGACGCGTGGATTTGGCGGCCGCGTCTACTTTTATGACGCGACCAATAAGCCAGTTCGGGTCCGCGGCACGTTTACGGTTTACGCATTTGATGATGATGTGAAGGGGAATGGGAACAAGAGCAAGCCGGATCGCAAGTACGTCTTTGAAGAGTGTGATTTGCAGTCGCACTATAGCATGTCGAAAATCGGTCACTCGTATAGTTTTTGGATCCCGTGGGATGCAGTCGGCGGCGAGCAACGCTGCGTGACGCTGGCGCCTTATTTTCAGGCGGCCGAAGGCGCTTTGGTCTCAGGCGAGCAAAGCCGGACAATGCTGTTAGGGCATGTAAAGCCGGAAGATACGTTGCCGCCGGCGGAAGCGATTCCGCAAGGCCCCGTGGCGATATCGTATGACTCCCAGCCCGCTTCGTATGCACCGTTTTCACAGCAACCGCCGCAGCAAGCGACGCCGCAGCCGCAGCCGCAGCCGCAACAGCCGCCGTTGAACCGAGAGCACCTGCGTACGACGACGATTCCGGTGCCGACGACCCTCGAACAGCGACTATTGCTGCAAAACGAAAGCGGCATGGGGCGTCCCGCGGTCCAGCCGCAACAGCCGATCGCGCCGCCGGCGCAACAGCAGCGGAGAAATTTCTACCAGCAGGGAGCATCCCAATACGTCGATCCCCAGTCGGTTCAATCGCGTGCCCCGATCAACGGTCAGGCGTATCAACCGTGGCAACGACTGGGAGCAGGGGGAATGCACTCTGGCGTGAATATTCGAAACTTCCGTCCCGACTTCCACGACGCCAACGAGTTCAGTGAGTATATGGCGACAGGCCGAAAGCCTACTGAGGAAGTAGCTGCGGCGCAACCTGCAGCTCATTTTTCACCAGCGCAACCCCAGGCTCCATCTTCACAAAACGTTCGGCAACAGTTTTCAGGTCCTCAGAATCAACCGTCCCAGTCAACGTGGCCACAGAACCTTCCATCGCAACCTTCACGTTAGGCCAAGGAAGGTTCCGTCGGAGCGAGCGGCCCACGGTCGCGGAGGGGATGGTGGGGTGAGAAAACTTGACGATCAGTCGGGTCGGAATCTGTTTTTGATCGGACCCACCGCCAAAATTTTGGCCAAATCCTTGGTTGCCAAACATCGCGCCCATGCCGCGGGCGAACTGGTTCATCGCTGAATTACTACGAGTAGAATTTGCCGATTGACCCGTCGCCGAAGCGCCAAATGGATTGATCGCGTTGTTTTGCTGCATCTGCAGAGCGGCTGAATCGACAGCGCCGGTCGAGCTTCCAGCGCCAGTTCCTGAACCGCTTGCGGCTCCGCCTGTACCGGTTGAGCCTGACGTTGTGGATTGCGGCGAAATTTGCGTGGCGTTCGAAAAGGAAGACGCACTTTGCGTGATGCCGCTTCCGGCATTGCTGTTCGTGTTGCCAAAGTTGCTAGCGGCTTGTGACAACGTCTGGGCTTGGGTGTAACCGGCCAGTGTCAGTAAGGTCGCAATCGGCAGCGCTGCTGCTAGAATGTTCCGCCGCATATCCGCTAACTCCAAAGAAAGGCCCGCGCCCTGCTATTATCTCGTAATTCGGCGGGTCTGGCAATCGAATTTTGTCTGCGAAATCGGCGACAACCGGGCAAACAGCTCTAGGCACAATATTGTCAGGCATCTTTGTTCATCGACCGGTTGATCACCGGCGCCAGCGACAATTCGCTGGGCCCCTATTTTCTTCTTCGCCGCAAAAATCGGCAACTTCGGGATAGGTTACGAAATCTCAGCGGTGAAACTTTCCGCCGCCTAGTCAAGTAATTGCTTACATACCCCTTCTCAGTGGTCCTGTTTCGCTTGTAACCCCGTTTGCTTGTCTGCAGTAAGGCGTCCAAAAAATGCGTCCATATTTTGCCCGTTCGCTTGTCATCGTCGGATTGTTGCTCTCTGGCGGCGTCCAGTTACACGCAGCTCGTCCTGCCGCGTCCGATATTTTGCCTGACAATACGGTCGTTTACGCTCGATTGTCCAACATTCCGGAAGTGAAGGAAAAGTTTGGGCAGACTTCGATCGGCAGAATGCTGAACGATCCGCAAATGCAGCCGTTTGTCGCCGGCGTGTGGCAAGCGGTGACCGAATCGGTCGCCCAAGTCGAAGACCGGGTCGGCATCAGCCTGGACGAGGTTCTCTCGATCCCCCAAGGCGAGGTCGCTTTTGCCCTGGCGCCGCAAGAAAGCGGTCCGATGGCCTTTATGCTATTGATCGACTTGGGAGACAACCCAACTGCGGCTCGCCGAGCGATGGAGACCGTCGAAGAGCTGGCGACCGGGGACGGCGCGACCCTCGACACCGCGATGTACAAGGGGACGACCATCAACATCATCCGCGGCCGTCGCGGCCCGTTGGCCTACTGCGAACAAGACGAGACCCTGCTGATTTCCAACCGGACCGAGGCGCTGGAAGATCTGATGGAAAACTGGGACGGGCTGCGGGAAAACCCCCTCTCGCAAAGCCAAAAATTCATCACCATCATGTCCAACTCCCGCGGCACCAATGACGAGCCGCCGCAATTGGTTTGGTATGTCGATCCGATCGAAACGGTTCGCACCGTCTCTGCCGGCGGCTCCGGCTCTGGCTACTTGCTGGCGTTTTTGCCGGTGTTGGGGCTCGATGGCGTCAAAGCAATCGGCGGCAGTTTTATCATGGCGACCGAAGACTTCGATTCGATCTCGCACATGCACATCATGCTCGAGCGTCCCCGCACCGGCGTGTTGGCGATGATCGCCCCCGAAAATGCCGACACCCAGCCTGAGATGTGGGTTCCGGCCGATGTGACCAGCTATATGACGGTCAACTGGGACGTTGATAAAACGTACAACGCTCTGGAGAATCTCTACGACAGCATCACCGGCGAAGGGAAGTTGGCCGAAGACATCGATCGGCGTATCAACCAACGCTTGAAGATCGATTTTAAAACCGAGCTCCTCGACAATCTGGAAGGTCGATTCACGCTGGTGCAGTGGTACGAACCGCCGGCCCGCATCAACAGTCAGGGGACCATGCTGGCGGCCAAAGTGCGTGATTCGGCCGCTGCTCGCAAAACGTTGGAAACGATCGTCACTAACTTCTTTGAAGAAAATCTAGGGCTCGACGTCCAGCGGCATGACATCGGAACGGCGACCTATTGGACGTTCATTCCCCCCGATCGTCCGCTGCCGGAAGATATGGACGACGCTCGTCGTCGTCGCATCGAGCGGGCTCGCCAGATGCGTCCTGAACCGACGTTTGGCGTCATGGGCGAATATCTCTTTGTCGCCGATCGCCCCGGCTTGCTGGATCAGGCGATTCGGACGCAAGCGACCGGAGATCGTCGGTTGGCGGATGACCTGAGTTACAAGCTGATGCTCAGCAAATTACAGCGCCAAGCAGGCGAACGAGAAATCAGCATGATCAGCTTTTACAAACCAGAGCAAGCGCTGCGGATGTGGTACGAATTGGCGGAAGCCGATTCAACCAAAGAATTCCTCGGTAGTCGTGCCGAAAAGACCCCGTTTCTCGGCAATCTCAAGCAGCAGATGGAAGCGAATCCGCTTCCCCCGTTCAGCGTCATCTCGAAATACATGGCGCCCAGCGGCGGGATCTGGATCAACGATGAAACCGGAATCCACTACATCGCCTTCCAACTGAAACGAGAGGAAGGGATTTAGGCCGCCGCTACTCGCCTTTAGAGATCAGCCGGCAGACGCTGGGCGCCACGGCCACGGCCTTGCGTGGTGCTGACGCCCAGCTACGCACTATTAAATATCGGCCGGCAGCCGCCGAATTGTGCCGGGGATAACCACTTGATGCGTCTCGGCGCTATGAATTGCGGCGAAGCAAAGCGACAAACCGAACAGATTATCGGCGGCCGAGTGGATCGGCCGCCGATTTTCTTCGATTGCACATAACAATTCTCCCATCGCGCCATGAAACCCGTCGGGGAACCAGCTGCCGATCAACTGCGGCTGAGCGATTCCACCAGCGGTGTAAAGCGTCAGCTCTTGCTCTTTTTCATTAGGGCCGATGCTGAAGATGCTTCCCTGGTCGCCGGCGATATAGGTCCGATCTTGGCGGCCATACATGGTCGCGGCGTCAAACGAGAGCGAAGCCTGAGCATGCTCGTACTCGATGGCTACTTGCGCGCCCAGCGGCGGCATTAGCGTCTGCGTTTTGGTCCGCGTCATCGACGCGAAGACGCGCACCGGCGTCTGACCATTCAGCAAACAGTTGACCATGTCAAACCAATGAATCGCATAGTCGTAAAGCAGCAAGTGTTTGATCGCGGCGAACGGCGTTCCTTCGACCCAGCGATGGTCCCAATGAACCGACATATGGAGCCCATTGATATCTCCCAGCAGACCGCGCCGAACCGCTTCACGCGAATAGCTAAAATGGGGCGCCCAACGCGCGTTTTGATTGACGGCCAGTTTGCGATCGCAACTTTCGGCCAACGCAACCAGGCGTTCGCCAACATCCAGGTCCAGCACGAACGGCTTTTGGCTCAGGACATGCTTTCCCGCTAGGAGCGCCGCTTCGATCAAGCGAGGACGAACCGCCGGATGCGTCGCGATATCGACTACCTGGATGTCGCTGCGGGCCAACAGGTCGCCGGCGTCTTGGTAGACGTCGGCGTCGGGATAATATTCGGCGCGGCGGCGCTCGGCGTTTTCGAGATTGAGATCGCAGAGCGCCAGGACGCGGTAGCCGGCCGCTCGGTAAGCCCGCAGGTGGTCCTTGGTGATTCCGCCGCAGCCGATCAGTCCGATCCCGGGGTGATACGACTGCGGATCTTGCGGGCGATAGGGAAGATCGGGCGCTGCGACGATTTCTTGGGAGTCCGCAGAAACCACCGTTTTTCGTAGTTTTTCAGGAGACACAGGGAAGCTCAACCTTGTAGTTTTTGGATTCCGCAGGATGGATGGTCAGTGGACCGGCCATCACAGGGGCGCGGTTCGTGCATATAACGATAGGGAGCGAAGGCTCAGAAGCAATTGCAGCCGAGTCTTGGGGATGTTGCAAGTGGGACGTAAATCAGGTAGTACTGGAGAATTACGCACCAGCTGCTTGCACTCGGCAACCCACCGGACGTAGGGCGATATACCGCATGAGCGAAGACACGACCAAAGAAACGAACAGGAAGCGAATTCTGTTGGTCGACGATGATAACGAAATCGTCGAGACACTCCGTTATGCACTGGAGTCGCGCGGATACGAGATCATGATTGCCCGCGATGGCAATCAAGGGCTGGCGCTGGTCGAACGAGAGGATCCCGATCTGGTGATCCTCGACATGATGATGCCCAAGCGGAGCGGATTCCTCGTCTTGGAGAAGCTTCGCCAGACGCGTCCGGTCCCGATTCGGGTCATTATGGTGACGGCCAACGAGGGAAGCCGGCACAAAGCGTACGCCGAGATGCTCGGGGTCGACGACTACATTCGGAAGCCGTTCCCGATGGATCGTTTGTTGGATAGCGTCGATCGGCTGTTGAAGTAGTCTGGGCAGAGGAGATTTAGAGCGTTTTCTCGCGCGTCGCTGACTCGATAGGGTGTCTTAAAGAGAGTCTCGGGGCCAAACTGCTCCTCAATTCTTGAGATTTCAAAAAAAATGCGCAGGCGGTTTTCGGCCTCAGAAATGTACGAAAACCATTGTGATTCAACGGCTTTCCAATTCGTTCTATTTTTCACAAAGCCGCCGGTCGTCACAATCCGCAAAAACTTTCTATTGCTACGTATCGACCATCGACCGATACTTGCAAATGAGGGTTAAACGTTATCGGACTCGTGGTGGTAAATGCGTCCGTATAACGAGGTTGTTGTTCCTCAATAGCCCTCGCTCTCTTTCGTCGCGATCTTTTTAAATCTCTGCGCGCCGCTGGGTTCATGTTTTCCTTCAGGAACGTGCATGCGCGTGCGCAAGAGAGAAAAAAGGGATGGGGGTGAGAAAGCGAGACTTGAGTGACATCCGCCTCCCTGATTCATCGCATAGGCGTCAGCGCCTGTTGACGTCGCTTCAATAAATTCTCCGCCCCAGTCGGCTCATGCGCCGATCGACGCATCTTTCGTTTCGGCGAAAGGAAGCAGCTTGGCTGCCGTGGGAGAAGGAGGGTGATTTTCGGATGGCGAAAGGATCAGACATCGTCGCTCTGCTGACAGAGCGACAAAATCTAGAACAGTTCCGTAAGAAGAACTGGCAGGGAAGCTTTCTGGAATATCTCGACCTGGTCGCGGAAAATCCATCGATCGTCCGCAACGCGTTCCAGCGTTGTTACGACATGATCTTGGGGTACGGCGTCGAGCAGTATGAAGAATCTCGCGAGATGCGGACGCACTACCGCTTCTTCGACGATCCGCTCGAAGGAGGTCGTGACGCGATCTTTGGCTTGCGAGATGCGCAGACCTCCCTGGTCAACGCACTGAAGAGCGCCGCAAACGGCTACGGAATCGAGAAACGGGTTCTCTTGCTGCACGGACCTGTCGGCAGCAGCAAGAGCACGATGGCCCGCTTGTTAAAGCGCGGCGTCGAACGCTACTCGTTGCAAGACGAAGGAGCCCTCTATTCGCTCGGTTGGGTGCTTCCCGGTGATGACAACGTTCACTGGTGCCCCATGAACGAAGAGCCGCTCCATTTGATTCCAGACGCCCAGCGAGCCGAAGTCGCCGAGCGTTTCAACGCCGACGCGCCGGCGCTGCGTTACCCGGTCAAAATCACCGGTGATTTATGCCCTTACTGCCGCTTCATGTATAACGAAGCGCTGCAGCAAAAAGGGGGCGACTGGGGAAGCGTGATCAAAGACATCCGCGTCCGGCGGATCTTGCTCAGCGAACAAGATCGCGTCGGCATCGGCACGTTCCAGCCCAAGGACGAGAAGAACCAAGACTCGACCGAACTGACCGGCGATATCAACTATCGCAAGATCGCCGAGTTTGGCACCGACAGCGACCCTCGGGCGTTTAACTTCGACGGAGAGTTTAACGTCGCGAACCGCGGCATTGTCGAATTTATCGAAGTTCTGAAGCTTGACGTCGCGTTTTTGTATGACCTGTTGGGGGCCAGCCAAGAGCACAAGGTCAAACCGAAGAAATTCGCCCAGACCGATATCGACGAGGTGATTCTCGGCCATACGAATGAGCCTGAATATCGCCGGCTGCAAAACAATGAGTTCATGGAGGCGCTGCGCGATCGGACCGTCAAGATCGACGTGCCGTACGTCACGCGGCTGACCGACGAGATCAAGATTTACGAGAAGGACTACAACAGCGAACGCGTCAAAGGCAAACACATTGCTCCGCACACGATCGAAATGGCCGCGATGTGGGCGATTTTGACCCGTTTAGAAGAGCCGAAAAACGCCAACTTGACGCTGATGCAAAAGCTGAAACTGTACGACGGCAAAAGCTTGCCCGGCTTTACCGAAGAGAACGTCAAGGAATTGAAGTCCCAGACCAAGCGGGAGGGGATGCTCGGCATTTCGCCCCGCTATGTGCAGGACAAGATCTCCAACGCGCTGGTGGCGCATCCAGACGCGACGTCGATCAATCCCTTCATGGTGATGAACCAGCTTGAAGCGGGATTGAAAAACCACTCGCTGATTACCAGCGAAGAGCAGCGAGATCACTATCGCGAACTGCTGGAAGTGGTCAAAGAAGAGTACGAGAACATCGTCAAGAACGAAGTTCAACGCGCGATCGCGGCTGACGAAGAAGCGATGCAACGGCTCTGCTCGAACTACATTGACAACGTCAAAGCGTATACGCAGCGTGAAAAGGTCAAAAACAAGTTTACCGGTCAGTACGAAGAGCCGGACGAACGCTTGATGCGGTCGATCGAAGAGAAGATCGATATTCCGGACAGTCGCAAAGACGACTTCCGCCGCGAAATCATGAACTACATCGGCGCTCTTTCGATCGACGGCAAGAGGTTCGATTACAAAACGAATGAGCGTTTGTACAAGGCTTTGCAATTAAAGCTGTTCGAGGATCAGAAGGACTCGATCAAACTGACCAGTCTCGTCTCGAACGTCATCGATCAGGATACCCAAGAGAAAATCGACGTCGTGAAAGGTCGCTTGATTCGTGACTATGGTTACGACGATGAAAGTGCGACCGACGTGTTGAACTTTGTCGCCAGCATTTTTGCTCGCGGAGATGTGAAGAACTAGAGCGGATTCCTGCTAGTTGCCCCATTTTGATTTTACCATGATAGAAAGCGCGGAAGCGGAGACGGTGAGACATGGCGTCCCCGTATCGACATCAGCCGTACGGCGTTAGCCGCGGTTTCTGACAGGAAGTCAGCGAAGACGGAAAATTGAAGACAAGAAACCGCGGCTAACGCCGTGCGGCTGATTTTGTAAGAGATGCCGGAGCGAAACGCGACTATTTGTTCCGCTTGCTGAACAAGCGATCTAGCCGCAGATCCGTGCGAAAGAATCGATGTAGTTTTGCTTCGTCAGCCGAATGGACTGGCGAGAAGGAGCTCTTAGCGTGTCGTTAAAGATCGATCGTGATGCGTCTCGTTTCAAGGAGATTGTGCGGGGACGCATTCGCAGCAACCTCCGGAAATACGTCACGCATGGCGAGATGATCGGCCGTAAGGGGAAAGATCTCGTCAGCATTCCGGTTCCGCAGCTTGACACGCCTCACTTTCGATACGGCAAAAACGAAGGAGGCGTCGGCCAAGGAGAAGGCAAGGTCGGCGATCCAGTGGGACGCGGTTCAGAAGGGGATGGAACCGGCGAAGCGGGTTCCGAACCAGGTCGTCACATGCTGGAGGTCGAAGTCTCTCTCGACGAACTGGCGGCGATGCTCGGCGACGAGCTGGAACTGCCGAAGATTCAGCCCAAGGGAGACGCCAACATTCAGCAAGAGAAGCATCGCTACGACAGCATCAGCAACAATGGGCCCGAGTCGCTACGACATTTTCGCCGCACGTTTGTCAAAGCGCTGCGTCGGCAAATCGCCTCCGGCGGGTACTCGCCAGAGGACCCGATTATCATTCCGATTCGCGAAGATACGCGGTATCGGTCGTCGTCAGTGATCCAACAACCGGAAGCCAACGCTGCGATCATTTACATGATGGATGTGTCCGGCTCAATGACCGACGAGCAAAAGCAGATTGTGCGAACCGAAGCGTTTTGGATCGATACCTGGCTGAAAAGCCAATACAACGGCGTCGAGCGTCGCTACGTGATTCATGACGCCGCAGCCAAGGAAGTAGACGAAAATACCTTTTATCACACGCGGGAAAGCGGCGGCACGCGGATCAGCACCGCCTACAAAACCGCTACCGAGATTATCGACCGCGACTTCCCGTCAAGTCAGTGGAACATCTACTGCTTCCAGTTCTCCGACGGAGACAACTGGGGCGAAGATAACCAGCGTTGCATGCGAATGCTGGAAGAGAAGTTTTTACCCATCTGCAACCTGTTTTGTTATGGCCAAGTCGAAAGCCCTTACGGCAGCGGCGAATACATTCGCTCGCTCGCCGGTCACTTCGGCCGCGGTCACGAGAACTTGATCCTTTCCGAAATCGAAGATCGCGCCGCGATTTACGATTCGATCAAGTCCTTCTTGGGGAAAGGAAAATAGTTCGGTGTTTCAACAAGGAGAAAACGATGGATGACCACTCGCAGCAGCACAAATATCAGGTAAGCGTCGGCCATGCCAGCGTTGTCGTGCAGTCCGCGTCGGCCCACGAAGCGATTCGCGCCGCCCGAGAAAAGCTGTGTCGCGACTTTCCCCGCTTGTGGGACGTGATCGCCAAGCTGGCGGACAGCCGCTTTCAAGTACTCGACCTTTGGCCCGCAACCTAATGGCGATTTCAACCTACAAATCAGCCGCGCGGCGTTAGCCGCGGTTTCTGCGGAGAAAGACAAGACTTACGCCGCCGACGGAAACAAACATCCGGCCAATTAACTGCCAGGAAATTAGAGAAAGCAGACGCAATCATGCCGATTACCAGCCGGACCTTTGCGAATCTTCCCGCGGAGTTGGTCGATGTCCAACTTCAGATGGAAGATTATGCGGCCGGGTATGGGCTCGACTTCTTCCCGACTATTTTTGAGCTGGTCAACGTGGATCAGCTGAACGCGATCGCGGCGTACGGCGGCTTTCCGACGCGCTATCCGCACTGGCGTTTTGGGATGGAGTACGAGAAACTCGCGCGCGGTTATCACTATGGACTGCAGAAGATTTACGAGCTGGTGATCAACAATGATCCCTGCTACGCCTACTTGCTCGCGAGCAACGAATTCGCCGATCACAAGCTGGTCATGGCCCACGTCTATGGACACTGCGACTTTTTCAAATGCAATTATTGGTTCAGTCAAACCAATCGCAAGATGATCGACAACATGGCGAATCACGGCAATCGGATTCGCCGCTACATGGATCGATTTGGGGTCGAAGAGGTCGAAAACTTCATCGACAATTGCCTGAGCATTGAGGACTTGATCGATATTCACTCGCCGTTTATTCGGCGCTACGCTCCGGACGAGCAAAACCAATTCAAGTCGCCGACCGACTCGGCGGAAGCGGATCTTCCCCAGTCGCGGCGGCTCCCGGCCAAAGGGTACATGGATTCGTTTATCAATCCGACGTCGCGCGGCGGAGAAGATCCGCTGGCGACGAGCGAAGCGAAAGCGGTCCAAGCGCCCGCCGAGCCGATGAAAGACGTGATGCTGTTTTTGCTGCAGTTTGCGCCGCTCAAACAATGGCAACTGGACGTCCTCTCGATCATTCGTGATGAAGCGTATTACTTCGCGCCGCAAGGTCAGACGAAGATCATGAACGAAGGCTGGGCCACCTATTGGCACTCGACCATCATGACCCGGCATGGGCTCAACGCGTCGGAGGTGATCAGTTACGCCGACCATACCTCCGGCACTTTGGCGACCAGTCCCACGCGGTTGAATCCCTACAAACTGGGTTTAGAACTGCTGCGTGATGTCGAAGATCGTTGGAACCGCGGCTGTTTCGGCTCGGAGTACGATGACTGCGACGACATGCGTGCGCGAGCCGAATGGGACAAACAGCTGGGGCTGGGTCGCGAGAAGATTTTCGAGGTCCGCAAGGTACATAACGACTTAACGTTTATCGACGAGTTTTTGACGCTCGAGTTTTGTCAGCAGAACAAGCTGTTTCAGTTTGGCTACAACAAGCAAGCGGACTACTACGAGATCGAAAGCCGCGCGTTTCCGCAGGTCAAACAGCAATTGCTGCAGAGCCTGACGAATATGGGACGGCCTGAGATTTATGTCAAAGACGGCAACTACAAAAATCGAAACGAACTTTATCTGCAGCATCGGTTCCAAGGAGTGGAGCTGAAGTTAAATTACGCGCATGACACGCTCAAAAACTTGTACGCGCTCTGGCGTCGACCGGTCCATATTGAGACCGCCTTGGACGAACATGTCGCGATTATCTCGTTCGATGGAACGAACCACGAAATCAAAAAAACAGAAGAGAAAGCGATCGTTCCGGCCCAGTAGCGGGACCCGCGCGATCCGCAGGAAAGAAACCATCATGAACAAATCGATTCAACAACAACTTGACGGGCACGGAACCGCGCCCCACGATCTGGAGATCCAATTACCCAACGGTCAGCTCCGTCTGAAAGAAGCGTCGGTCGAAGCGGTCGGCGTATCGACAAGCGGCGCTGAATATACGCCGAACCAACAGTGGGACGTGCGAGGAGCAGCCGGGCAGAGCTTGGCCGGCAAGATCAAAGATCGCGTCACCTATCTGCTGGAACCGCTGGAAGTGATCGAAACGGAGGCGGAGTCGGTTTTGATCCGTTCTCGGCAGCCGCACCAAGTCGAAGGCCAACGATCCTACTACGAAGGGTGGGCCAAGCCGGCTGGATTCGATCTGAAGCGTTACGCCGCCGCTCCCAAAGAAGCGCGAAAGCCAGCGCCGCTGCGCTTGACGCGCGACATCGTCGAGCGCCTGGCCAGCGATCTCGACTCCATTTCGACCGATTAACTGGCGCGCCGATTAGTCTGGGATTATTCGATCTACTTCTGAAGCGTAGTCCCATTTGCTACGATTGTGGATGTCGTCTTTCTTGACCGCATCCATTTTCTTCGTAAAGCTGTTCTCGCATGAGTCACGGACGCCCCCAGCAAACGCCTCCTCCGCCTCCTTCGATTATCCCGACCGAAGGCTGGCATTGTGCCCATTACTACTATTCGTTTGATCGCGCGCTGCTAAATGCGTTTGACGCGGAAGAAATTGGTGCCGGACGCGCCGAACTGTCGCAGATACTCAGCGGCGAAGGCGAGGGCGCTCCCGAGCGGATTCAGGTTTCGATCGTCAGCGGACACAAAGCCGATTTTGGCGTCATGCTGATGGATCCCAATCCGCTGGTCGTCGATTCGGTCCATCAATCGATCATGGCTTCGACCCTCGGGCCGGCGATTCAGCCCACTTATTCGTTCGTCTCGCTCTCCGAAGTTTCGGAATACGTTCCGTCGGTCGAGCAATATGGCGAACGGCTGATCCGTGACGGCGAAGAGGCCGGCAGCGAAACCTTTGAAGCGAAGCTCAACGCTTATCGCCAGCGCGAGCCGATGATGCGCAAGCAGCGCTTGACGCCGGAGTTTCCCCAATGGCCGGCGACCTGTTTTTATCCGATGAATAAGAAACGGAAGGTCGGAGAGAACTGGTTCACCATGCCGTTCGCCGAGCGCAACAGTCTGATGGCCGAACATGCGCAAAGCGGCATGCAGTTCGCCGGACGCGTTTCGCAGTTGATCACGGTCAGCGTCGGGCTCGACGATTGGGAATGGGGCGTGACCCTCTGGGCGCGGAATCCCGAGTACCTGAAAGAGATCGTCTATAAAATGCGATTTGACGAAGCGAGCGCTCGTTACGCCGAGTTTGGTCCGTTCTATACCAGCTACATCAGCACGGCCGCCGAAATGCTGGATCACTGTCGAATCCAATAACGTTTCTCGGTTGCAGGCAAATGCCATGGCCAAAGACAATCGGCCTCTCCGACTAGGCGACATCGCCCGACCTGAATTGGGCGCCGGAGAGGCCAATCCGTTTGCGGAGAACACGGGCCCGCCGCCTGAGGACGAGCCCAAATTTGCCGAAGGCGAAACCTATCGCGTTGGCGACTATGAAACGACGGTAGGACATCGCGGCGGCTTTTTGCTGCTCATTGGATTAGCCGCGATTTGCTCGTCGCTGGGCCTGTTGACGATGGCCTATTTCTACGTGGACGACCGAGAACTGCTGCTGTTGATGCAGCCCTTTGTGGCGCTGTTGTTTGGTCTGCCGTCGTGGTTGTTGGGACGAAACGACTTGCGAGCGATGCAACTAGGAGCGATGGAGCAGGGGGGGCAAGTGAAAACCCGCATCGCGATGGTTTGCGGAATGATCGCCACCGCAAGCGTGGCGATCCTGTTCCTCTGGTTCATTTTTGCAATGTTCGCCAGCCGATTGGGGATCAAGATCTAGAAAACGCCATTGCTGTAGGGTGGGTGAAGCAAGCACGATCGACTTCCCTACACTTATTGCGCGTCAATCGCTTGCGCAACCCACCATGAAGTGACTTCGCAATCTGGTGGGTTACGTAAACGATTCTTGTGATTCGAGAATCGCGAATCAACTCCGTTTACTTCACCCACCCTGCTTCTAGGACGCGCCAACCTTCGGGCTACGAAGAGATGTCGCAGCCTCACTACTCGGCGGCGGTGTCCTCTTTGGGCGACTCTTCCGTTGTTTCCGATTGGTCCGCCGCCGGTTTTTCCGTTTCTTGCTTCTCCGTTGCAGCCGCTGGTTTCTCCATCGGCTTCTCTTCTTCGGCCTTGGGCATCGGCATCGGCTTTTCGATCGGCTGTGGATCGGCCTCATCGATCGGCGGCTTGGCGTCAGCCGGCTTTTTGAATTTGGGGACGAAGAAAACGCGCACTTTGGTTCCTTCGGCCGGAATTCGGTCGGTGAACGCTTCGAAGTTGAGGGTTGCGTTCTCTTGGCTGCTTTCGATCGGCAAATCGAGGGTGGCCGTCATAAAATTGCTGACGCAAATCAAATCGCCCCCTTCGGCCGTATAGACTTTTTCACCGGTCCGCTCGTCGGTCCACAAGTAGCTGCCGGCGAAAACCCAGTTGGTGTCGAGAGTATCATCGGTGCCTGACTTGCGGACCCAGTCTCGGGCGTTGGCGATTTGCGTCTTGCCCTGGTCATCTTTCCACTGGACGTAGATTGCGATTTCTTCGCCGGTCGCCGGCTTGAACTCGGGCGAGAACTTCACCGGCGTCCCCTGCTTGGCGCCGATCGCGATGAGACCGGCGTGCACCATCATCGCTTTGACCGGCAGCGAGACGATCGACTCATGCTCTTTGGTCCCTTGCAGACAAGCGAACATCTCCAGCGTCCCTTTGCGGAGACAGATTTCGCCGTCGGCAATCACCATTTTTCGGCCGCGATCGAACCAAATGGGATGCTGATCCGACAATTTACGGACCTGCGATTTCTCTGGCGTCTTCTTCTCGGCCGGGGGAGCGTCGGTTTGTGCGCCAGCGACGGAAACAATGCCGCTAAATACGAGACAAATTGCCGCGATTCGGAAGGTAGGCATCACAGGACCCCATTTTCTGACGTGAGGGGGAAGGCAATCAAATATCACACTGTTAAGATAGTGCCGTTCCGCGTTTCGGTCTACGTCGAGCTATATTTCGTTTCCCGGTTCAATAGACGCAGAGAAAAGAATGATTCAGTCAACCGCATCGACGCATTCGATGGGCGCCGCCTCGGAAGATTCTGGGGCGGAGAGCAAGAAATGGGCGATCTGCGCCCCGAAATTTCGCCGCCGATGCAAACTCGACGACTGGACGAGCTGGGCGACGTATCTGTCCGAGCGGAAGTTGCCGACTCCGTTGCAAGAGCTCGTTTCGGGCAAGAAAGAATCGCCGCTCAGCTGGGCCTTTCTGCCGGATGAATCAATCGATGGTCGCACGTTCGTTTGGATTGAGCAGCTGAGCAAAGTTGCGCGCGGCAAACAGGTCAAAATTGATTGGCAGGTGACCGCCGACCAGTGGCTCTCCTTGGCCGGAAAACGGGCCAACGAACGGAATCTCGCTTTGGAGATGATCGCGTGGACGCACGCTTTGCCGCAGTTGACCGCGGCGCTCAGCGAGTCGACCTGGTGGAGCATGCTCACCCAGCTTTATCAATCGGCGCAAGACGCGCTCGCGGCGAATTTTGACGATCATCTACCGGAGCAGTTTTTAGCAGGCGAACTGCCGCTGACGTTGGCGTATCAATTTCCGGAGATCCTACCGTGCGCCGAACTGGCCAAGCTAGGAGCCGCCGTGATCAGCGACGGGATCGATAACTTGCTTGACGGCGAAGGGATGCCGACAAGTCAAAACCTTCCCAGCTTTCGCGCTTTGCTCGCTTGTTGGACGAGATCGTTCGTGCTGGGCAAAGAGATCAAAGGCGCCAAATTCCACAAAGACGCCGCCGCTCAATATTCGTGGGCCGTTCGCCAAGGGATTCGAGTCACGCGCGGCGATGGCAGTCAGCTGTTCGCCGACGGCGTTGCGAGCCGATACTCCAAGCATCTGTTTCAAACGGCGCTGGAGCTGGATGGGGATGAGGAAGATGCTCGCATCGCCGAGTTCGCTTTGCCTGGCAAAGCGAACAAAGAGAATGTCGCCGAGTGGTCTCTGTCTGAGTCCGCTTATGAATCGGAGTGGAGCCAACTAGCGATCTTGCGGACCGATTGGTCGCGTCGCTGCCCACGCTTGGCGATCGATTACGCGGGCGACGACGTGAAGATCGAGCTGGAATCGGAAGGCGAGATTCTAGCCGCCGGCCTTTGGAAGCCGCAGATCTCGTTGGATGGCCAGCAACTCGATTGTCATGACAGCTGGACGCAAGTCGGCTGGCTGACCGATGACGACGGCGATTATCTCGAGCTGGAGGTTGAGCTGACCGGCGGCCATCGCTTGCAACGCATCTTCTTTCTCGCGCGCGAAGATCAGTATCTGCTGGTCGCTGATGCGATTGTCCTGAAAGATCATGCAGGCCGGATCGACTACGAGATCGCACCGCCGTTTGTCGCCGATATTGAATCGATCGCAGCCGGCGAAACGTGCGAAATGGAAATCAAAAAAGGACGCGGTTGGGCCCGCATCTTGCCGCTTGGATTGCCGGAATGGCGCATCGACAGCAGTCGTGGTCGGTTGGAGCGCGAAAGCGATCAGATCTCGCTGCAAATGCATACGCAAGGGAAGTCGCTCTACGCGCCGCTGCTGTTCGACCTGAAGCGAAGTCGCCGCTTGCGTCCGTTTACCTGGCGGCAGTTGACCATTGCCGAAAACTTGGAGATTCAGTCGCGGGAAGTCGCGGTTGGTTTCCGTTTTCAGCTGCACCACGAAAACTGGATGCTCTATCGCTCGTTTACCGACAAGGCGAATCGGACGATCATGGGGGTCAACCTGACTTCCGAATGCATGATCGCGCGGTTTGACGGCGATGAGGGAGTCAATCGAATCTTAGAAATTGAGCACTCCGATTCCGAGTGACGCGAGACCCGGCATGCAAACGGCCCAGCGAGAGCGTTTGGCGGAAAATCTTGCGGAGGTTCGCGGCAAAATCGCGGCCGCTGCGGATCGCGCCGGTCGATCCAGCGATGATGTGCGGCTGATCGCCGTCACCAAGTATGTCGACTTGGAGACGACCGAGGCGCTCTTCGAGTTAGGGTGCTGCGATCTCGGCGAGAGTCGTCCTCAGCAGTTATGGGCACGCGCCGAGCAATTCGCCGCGCGACCCGTTCGCTGGCACATGATCGGCCATCTGCAGACCAACAAAGCGAAACGGACCGCGCCGGTTCTCTCGTGGCTACATGCCGGCGACAGTTTGCGATTGCTGAAAGCGGTGGACGCCGCCGCGACGGCTGATCGCCGCGTTCAGGCGCTGCTGGAAATCAACATCTCAGGCGACGCGGCCAAACATGGAATCGCCCCCGACGATGCGCCCCGCGTTTTGGAGGAAGCGGCGAAACTTCCGCACCTAGAAATCCGGGGGCTGATGGGCATGGCGGCTCTCGCAGGCGGCGTCGACGTCGCCCGGGCCAATTTTGCGGCGCTGCGAGAGCTACGCGATCGCTTGGCGGCGGATGCTCCCGACAATATCGAGCTGACGGAACTCTCGATGGGCATGAGCGGCGACTACCAAGCGGCGATTGAAGAAGGCGCGACGATGGTTCGCGTCGGTTCTTCGCTCTTCGAGGGAATCGAGCGGTGATCGAATTGCAAGTGCACGACGGCGGCGTCATCTTGCCGGTCCGCGCTTTGCCGGGCTCGAAAAAGAACGAAATCCGGGGAGAGCAGCAGGGAGCGCTCAAAGTTTCGGTGACCGCCGCTCCCGAAGATGGCAAAGCGAACAAGGCGATCGTCGAGCTATTGGCCAAAAAACTTGTGCTGCGGAAGTCGCAGTTAGAAATCATTGCAGGCCATACGCATCGCCAGAAACGCGTGTTGGTCGGCGATATCGTACTGGCCCAGCTGCAAGCCAAGATCGACGCGGTTCTCGCGAGCGGTTAACAAAAACAGGGCGAGCCGACATGCGACTCGCCCCGTTGAATGGCTGCGGCGACGATTTGACGTCGGGCCCCTATTTTTCGAGGGCGTCGTCAATCGCTTTCTTGAATTCCGCGACGATATCAATGTTGAATTCTTCGTCGGGGATTTCATTCTCGTCCGCGATGGTTTTCATTTCACCGACAAAGCTTTTCAGCTCTTCGTCGGTCAGCGGGCTACGCATTTCCCATTTGCCGTTCGCGTCTTTGGTCGCGATCTTCTCCATCGCCGGATCGAGTTGTTCCGAGGTGATTTTGTCTTCAAACATGCCGTGGGCGACTCGGTTCAGTTGTTTTTTCGCGTCGGCTTTCTCTTCGTCCGACAGCCCCGACTTTTTGATGTAGAGCGTCTCGACCACGATGACCGGAATAGCCGAGATCACCGGCGATTTGCTGATGTTCGTCCCAATTTGCTCGAGTTGTTCTTGTGTGATTTCGCCGCTGGCGGCGCCGTTGGCCAAGCGGTCGATCTGCTCTTTCATGCCGACCTTCTGTTCTTCGGATAGATCGGTTTCGTCAATTAATTGATGCCCGACGCCTTTGGCGAAATAGGCGAGGATGGGGCCCCGATTCATAAACAGGTAAACCCCGCCGGCACAGAAGACGGCGAAGATCAGCAGCACGGCGATCAAGCACCCGAGCAGGATCTTCGATGCTCCGCCGCCGCTTTTTTTAGGTTCGTTTCCTGTCGCCACGTTGTGTCTCCCTGAAGTCTTGGTTGTGTTGGGGCAAGAGTGCTTTGCTGTTTAATTCGCCGTGAAGGACCGAATCTTTGTCGCAATTTTCAAATCATAGCACTTTATTGGGGGCAGATTGTAGCAGGATCTGACTTCATTTTGCAGAAATAGTCGGAGAAACGTACGCCGTCCGTCGCGCATGAAAAAAGCCGTGTTCTGATCAACACGGCTTCGTGGTTGCTTGCAGCTGGACGAAATCGCTAGTCGAGGTTGTACTCGATCTTCAGGATTTTCAGCTCGTAAGTCCCCTTAGGAGCTTCGATCGGGACGACGTCGCCGACCTTGTGACCGAGCAAGCTTTGGGCCATCGGGCTGTCGATGAGGATCTTGTTGTTCATGAAATCCTCTTCGCCGTTGCCGACCAGCGTGTAGGTGTCTTCTTCATCCATATCGAGATCTTCGACCGTGATCGTCGCGAAGAAGCCGACCACCGATTGATCGATCGAAGCCGGGTCGATGATGTAGGCGCGAGACAACTTCGACTTGATCGCGTGGATCTTCGCCTGGATCATGCCCTGCGTTTCGCGTGCGCCGTGATATTCGGCGTTTTCTTTGAGGTCGCCTTCTTCGCGCGCCGTGGCGATTTTCTCGGTGATGCGCGGCATTTCGACCGACTCAAGATGGTCGAGATCCGCCTTGAGCTTGTCAAAGCCTTTTCTCGACATCGGATTACGATCTGCCATGCTCGACATTGGAACTCTCCCGCGGTTCAAAAAAAATGCGACCCTCACAAAGGATGGTCGCCGCTCGATTCAAGTTGTTACTATTATCCGCCGTTCTGCGCGAAGTGTAAAGAGAGCTTCACCTAATCGACCGGCAGGCCTGTATTTTAGCAGCAACGGAGACGCTAGGCCCTATAAATTCCCTGAGTTCCGGCTCTTTCAGCCCCAGGGACGCTTTAATCCCCAGGAGGCAAGTAGAGCATTGCTCCACAAGACGAACAATAGACAATGCGGCCCATTTTCAGGTCTTGAAACGCTTGAGGACGCATCGAGACGTAGCACTGACCGCACTCTTCGCCGTCGACAGCCGCCAACGCGTCTTCGCCGCGGGCTTTGGTCAGTCGCTGATAGTCGGCTCTCAGTTCGGCCGGAAGTCGCGGTTCGACCTCGGCGAGCTCGGCTTGGGCTTTGGCTACTTGGCCTTCCAGATCTTCACGTTCCAGATCTGCAGCCGCTTGAACCTTCTTCAACTCTTCTTCGCTGGCGGCGACATTCAGCTTTTCGCTTTCGGCATGCGCCGTCAGCTGATCAATCTTATCCAGCGCTTCGAGGACTTCATCCGCCAGTACGCTGTTGGCCATCTCCGCCGCCGCGATCTGATCCTTCAGGATCTGATACTCTTCATTCCCCTTCGCGGCGTTCATTTTACCCTGCGTAACCTCGATCTTCGCTTCACCTTCTTTGAGCTGTAGCTGTTTGCGATCGGCGGTCATCTTGGTCTTTTGAATCGCCTCTTTCGTGGTCGCCAAATTGCTTTCGATGGCGGCCAGCTTTTGGCGCGCCATCGATACTCTGGCGGGGCCACGCTTCAGACGCGTTCTCAGTTCCGAGAGCTGCTGGTGGATGCGATGGAGTCGCGCCAGCGTTTCGCCATATTCATGAGCCGACATTGACGTAAACCTCGCCCGAGTAATGAAATCATACTCCTCAATGTTAGCACTCCCCCCAAAGTCCGAATACCGGAGCGCGCAAAAAAGCCGCCTGGCGAGCCAGGCGGCCTATCGACTTGGAGGCATCCTAGTGGGGGAGTCCGCAGGCGTTAGTCGGCGGCGGCGCCGGCCAGAAAGCCCTCGAGTTGCTGGCTACGAACCGGATGTTGCAGCTTGCGAACCGCTTTGGCTTCGATCTGACGAACGCGTTCGCGGGTCACTTTGAAAATCCGCCCCACTTCTTCCAGGGTGTAGGTATAGCCGTCCCCCAGACCGTAGCGGAGCTTGATAATCTCTCGTTCGCGATAGGTCAAAGTCTTGAGGAGACCTTGAATGCGATCGCGGAGGATCTGGTTGCTGGCGCTGCGAATCGGCGTCTCTTCATGGCTGTCCTCGATGAACTCGCCAAAGCTGCTGTCTTCGCTTTCGCCAATCGGACGATCCAGACTGACCGGCTGGCGGCCGATATCCATCACGCGGCGAACTTCTTCTAGGTCGATCTCGGCGCGACGCGCGATTTCGTCCATCGTCGGTTCGCGACGCAACTCTTGCAGCAAACGCTTCTGCACGTTCCGCAGTTTCGACAAGACGTCGATCATGTGGACCGGAATGCGAATGGTTCGCGCTTGATCGGCGATGGCGCGAGTGATCGCTTGGCGAATCCACCAGGTCGCGTACGTCGAAAACTTGAAACCGCGGCGGTATTCGTACTTGTCGACGGCTCGCATCAGGCCGGTGTTGCCTTCCTGGATCAGATCCAGAAAGCTGAGCCCGCGATTCCGATATTTCTTGGCGATCGAAACGACCAACCGCAGGTTGCCGCTCGACAGTTCGCGTTTTACTTTTTCGTACTCGTCAAATTGACGTCGATAACGTTCGCAACGCTGACGCAAGCCGCGGGGACTTTCCAGCGTCAGGATCATCAGATCACGCAGCTCTTGTCGCAGGTTCGCTCGCTCATCTTTGAACGACGATTGATCGCCGATCAAGTCCATGCGATTGCGAATCTGCTCCATGCGGCTCGCAAAATCTTCCAGCTGTTTCATCACCGGCAGAACCCGACGCGTACGCAGGCTCATTTCTTCGACCAGCTGCAGACATTTCTGACGGCGGCGAATAAAGCGACGCTTGGCGGCGAGTCGGTCTTCACGCGAAGTCGATTTGCGGAGCAGCACTTTGAAGTCGCGTTGGTTTTGATCCAGCAGATGGTTCAGCGTCCGCAGGTTGTGCGGCATGCGCGCCTGGATCTGCTCCTTCGTCAGTTGCTCGGTCAGCGAGACCTTGATCGTGCGGTCAAACGGCAACTCGCCGCGATGGACCTTGGTCAAGATTTCGACGGTTGTTCGCATCGCGAAATCGCAGGCCAAGACCGAACGGCGGAATTGCTTGCGGGTAATTTCGATCTTCTTGGCGAGCGCGATTTCTTGATCACGCGTCAGCAGCGGGATCGAAGCCATCTGCGACAGATACATCCGAATCGGATCATCGTTCGCCTTGGAGATTTCTTCCGGGACAAAGGTGTCGGTCCCTTCTTCGTCGTCGATCGCTTCCCGAAATTCTTGGGCCGAAGGAGCTCGCGACGTCGGTGCGTCGTCAAAGTCGTCCTCGGGGGCGCTGGTCACCAACTCGATCCCTTTTTGCTCCAGTTCGGTCAAAAGCTTATCCAGCTTCTCCGGACTGCTCGCTTCATCGGGCAGATAGTTGTTGACTTCGTCGTAGGTGAGATAACCCTGGGTCTTGCCGCGCTCCATCAGCGCGATCAAATCCTGATCACAAAGTTCCACGTGAAAAGCCTCCTTGCCTTTCAAGTTCATCAGGTTGTATGCCGTCTAATCTGCGTGCGGGCGCCGATTAAACTAAGCAATAGTTCGACAGTTCTACCCGTCCGTGGGAGAAACGATTCCCTGTCGACTTCGTTGTCGTTCGATCATTTGCTGCAGGACATCTAACTCTTCCTGCGGTTGCAAATTCTTCTGCTCCAGAGCGGTGACGCGGTCGCGTCCCTCTCGGTCTTCATAGCGGCGTTTAAAGTCCGCGATGATCGTTTTCAGCAGCGTTTCGGGATCGATGATTTTCTTCGCCGTCGCCAGCTCGTCGAGTTCCACCAACAAGCCTTTGAGCGATTCCGATTCGATCTGCGAAAGCAACTGAGTAAATTCGACCGGCGAGCCGTCATGGCAAGCCGAAATAAATGTTTGATAAAGCTGAACAGCAGCCGCGCTGCTCATCTCGTCGACGCCGATTTCGTCGGCCGCCAAAATGGTCAAGTCAGGCTGACAAGCAAGTACTTCGAGAAAATTTCGATCGTACGGATCCAAGTCAGCAGCACGTAATCTGGTCGATTCGTCGGCTTGCTCGGGCGGTCTGACCGATGCGCTGGTCGCGCGACGAAGCGAGGAAAGTCGTTTTCGCAATTCCAGCTCGTCAACTTCAAATTTTCGGGCCAAACGAGCCAGGAATTGATGCTCTCGCAAGCGAACGTCCGAGCCGGTGTCGTCTCGCAGTCGCGGTGCTCGAGCCAATGTCGAGAGCAAGCTTTCGAGCGCTTCATTCGCTTTGTGCAAATCGCGACGGACGTCGACGCCGGCCGTGGTGATTCGCAGCTTGTGTTCGAGTGCGTCGACCGAGGTCTCCAACGCCGCGGAAAACGCGTCGACTCCGCGTTGTTGCACAAAGTCGCACGGATCAAGTTGATCAGGCAGCGTGACAATTCGCAGGTCGGCTTGTTCTGATACGAACAGCTCCAGGATTTCGTTCGTTCGTCGTTGACCAGCTTCATCGCCGTCGAGCAGCAGATAAATCCGATCGGCGTAGCGGCGAAGCAGATGAATATGACGTTCGCCCAGCGCGGTTCCCAGCACGGCGACGACGTTGCGAATCCCGGCCTGCTGCAGTGCGATCACATCGGTATAGCCTTCGACCACAATGGCCGAACGGGTCTCGGAGATCGCGTCACGCGCCAAATCGAGGGCATAGAGATTGTCGCTCTTCGAGAAGAGCTTGGTTTCGGGCGAATTGACGTACTTAGCCGCTTTGACATCGGTGTTTTGCGGCAGAATGCGGCCGCCAAAACCGATCGTACGTCCTTGGACGTCATGAATCGGGAAGATCACGCGTCCCTTGAAGCGATCGTACGGCTTGCCCGACGTGCTGCTGCGGCCGATCAGGCCGACGTTTTCGAGAACGGCGGCCGAAAACTCGGTCGAGTAGGCTTGATCGACGAGCCATTGCCATTGATCGGGAGCATATCCTAGATGGAAGCGGTTAACCGAATCTTGGGAAACGCCGCGATCATGAAAATAACGTCGAGCGGCGTCCGCATCGGGGGAATGAGCGAGGTTTTTCTGGAAAAGTCGCTCGGCCCAAGCTGCGGCCGCAAAGAGCGTCTTTTTGTCGTTGGGCGATCCCGGCTGGGTCGGCGCCGATTTCGTCAAGGAAATATTAGCGCGATCGGCCAGGAGTTCTAATGCTTCACGGAAGTCGATTCCTTCGCGACGCATCACAAAGCTGAAAATGTCTCCCCCGATTCCGCAGACCCAACAGCGCCATGATTGGCGATCTGGGTTGACCTGCAAACTGGGGCGAGTGTCGTTGTGCCAAGGGCAGAGAGCGAGATAAATGCGACCCTGACGCGTCAGCGGCATGTAACCGCCCATCACATCCGCAATATCGGATGCTTGGCGTACTACTTCGCGTGAGTCGTCCAGTGTCACTTTGAAATCCTTTCAGGGATTTGTTTGGATAAATCCCCAGGCGTCGGCTGCTTGCGGCTCGTTTTTGGCTCAGCTCCGTGCTGACCAAAAGCGACGTAAGTCGGTCGCCGTCTTCGCCTTCCATGGCGAGTGGGGGCAATTTATGCTTTTTGGCGATTCCGAGTCAAGTTCATCCCGGCTGCTGCCGACAGCTTTTTTGATATCGACTGCCGATTGCTCTTAAGTCTATTGTCCAGCACAATTTGGAAAGAACAAGACCTTCGCGGAAACCACGGAACGGAAGATGCCGCCCAAGTTTTTTCCCCCAGCTGATTCGGCCGACGAGCAAGGGCTCGTCATGATCGGCGGAGATTTATCGGCCGAGCGCCTGTTAGACGCCTATCGCCACGGGATCTTCCCCTGGCCGATGTGGGATGATTGGCTGCCGATGACCTGGTTCTCCCTCGATCCCCGCGCGATCATCGAGTTGAACGACCTGCACGTTTCGCGACGTTTGGCCCGTACGCTGCGCAGCGGTCAATTTACGGCGACTTGCGATCAGGCGTTCCCGGACGTGATGCGGGGATGCGCGCGGCGCCGCAAAGGAGGGGACGGCACTTGGATTACTCCGCATTTGTTTAAGGCCTTCTGCAATCTGCATGAAGAGGGGCACGCCCATAGCGTCGAAGTCTGGCAAGGCGAAGAACTCGCCGGCGGCATCTACGGCGTCGCGGTCGGCGGCGCCTTCGCCGGCGAGTCGATGTTTCATAATGTCACCGACGCGTCGAAGGTAGCGCTAGCGACCCTGGTCGCTCATCTGAATGTACGCGGCTATCGCTTGTTTGATATTCAACAATGGACCCCGCACACCGGCAGCATGGGCGCTTGCGAGATCCCGCGTCACATCTACCTAAAACGACTCGCCGACGCCGTCCGCTACCCCGTCACCTTTGGCGCAGAACTAGCGGTCGAAGTGGCCGACGTACCGCAGCTGTTGGCTGATCTTGAATAACCTTCTCCGGTAGGGCGGACCCTACGGCGAGATCTGCATCTCGACCGGACCGCAACGCTACTTTTTTTTCGATGGACAGGACTGCAGCGGGTTTTTTTGAATCCCGCGAACACTAGCCAGAGGCGCGAGCCGATGGATTGCGTCTAGCTACTTCTATCCGCGTCGGAATCGCCGACCCCCACTCCATCCGCTCGCGCCTCTGGCTAATGTTTCATTCGACCTACGGACTGTGAGACTTCGTGAATAGTTTCTCAATGTGGACTGAGGCTGCAGTGCTTTTTTTTTCGGAGTGGACGACCGGACCGGACCGCATCCGATTTTTTTTGGAGTTGGACTGCGGGAATACCTAGCGCCACGAAATCGCTTCCTTTGCGCGCAATGTAAAGGTTAGGTCGCCGCGCGTCGGTGATTCGGATGCGGATCCCTCACCTGCAATCGACCCGAACTCCGTGCGCTTTGTCCAGCGACAATCTTTGAAGTGGACCCCAGGTGATTGAACAACGCGGCAAGGAAGATCCCGTCGAATTCTATCCGTGATAGGACGCGGACTTCCTTATCGATGCGACCCATGCGCTCCGGCTCTTGAGTTTAGCACATCAGCATGACGTAGAGAAAGCCTGTGATTCCGCTCAGTCGCTTCCCGACTTCCGGAAAGCTTCCGGCCGTCGCTCCGCAAAGTAAGCAAGAAGCGGCAATGATCGGAAATACGTGGTCAAGACTCAGTAGTCCGCCAAGCACGATCACGACGCATGCAATCGTAGCGAGCAACGAACCGAAAGCACAGCCGATCAACGTGCCCGCGATCCTGGCCAAGCTCCCATGCAGGATCGGCTCCGACCTGCATTCAATCCATCGATCCAAGCTGGACATGAAATCGATCGCCGCAAGGAAGGAGCCTACGAACGAGATCACTAGGATGAACACGATCCCAATGTGGGAGAAGAGTGCTAAGGCAATCGCGACGCTCGCGACAAATCGGAGCGTGTCAAACAGGGAGATTTGCCAAGGCTTGGAAGGTTCTGTGATATTCAAGTCGTTCTCAGCCGTGTGGCGCTGTCTTACTTGTCCCGTCGCGCTCTTGGTCCTACAGCATCGGCGTTATCTAATTTGGCGGATATGTCCGCTCATCCCAGCAATCCTGCGCCATGAATATTACGGGGAAAGATTGGTTTTCAACGTGGTGCAAATTTGTCAAGTTTCCGCAGAATCTTGATGATAAACTTGGATCATCGCTACCGGTTCGAGCGTCTATCTTTGCATCCGATCGTACCACGGCTGTGGATCGGTCCCAAGCGTTATTCCGATCTCGTATTCTCGTCCGCAATTTCGTAATGGTATTCTCGCGATGATCTTCTTTGTTTGCCGGCGCTCGACACGCTGGTTTGCCGTCGGATGTTTCCTGTTGGCCAGCAGCGCCTCCATCGCGCTTCGCGCCCAAGGGCAAGCGGAAGAGACGCCCCAGCCGGAGATCTTCACACGCGAATATCCTGACGTGAAGGAGTTTAATACTCCGAGCTATCGGCCCATTCGAGTTTATCCGATGGACGAGGTCGCCAAGCTGGCTCCTTGGAACCCGCTCACCACTGGCAAGTCGGATGAGCAACTAGTCGATGAGATCGAGCGTCTGCGTGCAAGCGATCTGCAACCGAAGTTCGTGCATGTTCGCACCGCTCCCTTGAATCGGGCGGCGATCGTCGCCGCCGACGTATCGGCCGATGGCAAGACGCTGCTCACCTACGATGCGGAGCAGCGCCTGACGACTTGGAGCCTTCCGGATGGCGAACAACTCGTCGAGTTCGCGCTCGACAAGGCCTCGGAGCAAGCGGCCATTGCGATTTCGTCGGACGGCTTGCAAGTCCTGTTTGGCGATGCGTCGTCCCAGCTCTTGTTGTTCGATGCGAAGACGGGCCGGCTTGAATTCACGCACGATCAGCTGGAGTTTCCGATTGCGGCGGCGGCGTTCTCACTGGGCGGGGCCCGCATTGCCGCAACCGATGTGAAAGGACATACCTACATCGCAGAGCCGAAGGCCGCAGGAGAGGTCCAAAAGGAAAAGAACATTGCGGATCTTCGTCCGCAGATTGATGTCGCGGTCGGCGACAGCGGCGCGTACGCGTCGGCCATCGCTAGCCCGACCAGCGTGCTGTTTTCAACCAAGATCGGTATCTCCGGCGGCAACATCTCGCATAGTCCCTATCCGATCGCAGGGACGGCCGCCAACAATCGGCAAGTGTTGTTGGTCGACAATCAGAAGATCACGTTGGCTTACAAACACCCCGAGAATTACAAGTTTACGGGTACCGATGAACCCAGCTTCTTGGCGTGCTACAGTGCGCGTTTCGATTTACAAAGCCAAACCGCGTGGATCACGACCGAAGGTGGAATCGACGTTCGCGTCGTGAACTACTTGCCGTTGTTCGACCTGGTTCGCTATCCCCAGATCGATCAGAAGATCGATCAAGTGCTGACCGCCCCGGACGATAACTTGCTCGTCCTGATCACGAAAGAAGGCCAGGCCGATCTATGGCGTCTCGAAGGCAATCAGGCGGCGATCGACGCCGAGTTGATCCGCAACCTTCACGCGCTGCTCGAAGAAAACCGCTTTGCGGCCCTCGAGCTGTTGGCCAAGCGTTGGTCGCAACTACCGTTCGATCTCTACGATAAAGAACAGCAGACGCTGTATTACTTTCTGCTGGATGTGGTTCGCAATTACAAAACGAATCACTGGCAGGATCGAACGAAAAGCAACACGTATAAAAAGTTTGTCGTTGCGAACCCCGACTGTGAGTTCTTTCGGATCGTCCTCACTATGGACGCGATCGAAATGGCTTGGGATTGCCGCGGTCGCGGCTTTGCTGCCGGCGTCGACGAGAAGGAATTGAAGTATTTCAAAATGAACCTGGAGCAAGCGGCCAATATGTTGATGCCGCTGTTCCAACGCGCCGAACCCCCTTGTCCCGAGGCCTACGCGCAGGCGATGGAGCTATCGAAGGTCGAACAGTGGAGCGACGACGCAACAGCTTACCTTTATTCCGAAGCTCAGCGAAACGCGCCGACTTACTCTCGGATTTGGGGAGAAGCGGCCGTTGGACTGATGCCGCGATGGGGCGGCGCTCCAGATTCGTCCGCCAAAATGGCGAAAGATATCGCCGACGTCGTCGGCGGGGACGACGGGGACATTCTGTATGCGAACATCGCGCGTTGCGTTCGCAACTATCACGGTTGGGAAGGAACCTTCGAGTCACTTCAGTTCTCGCAGCCGCGCGTCATGCAAGGCTACGCCAAAATGGCGCTGCGCGATTCGACCCGTCAGAACATGAATTTGAGTCAGGCGTTGATGCTGGCGCGCGAGCTGAACGACCGTCAAACGGCGAGACAGCTTGCGGAACATTTCGATTCGATCGGCGCCGTTCCCGCGCTTCATCTTTGGCCGGGGGGGCTGCCAGAGTTCGAAGAAGTCATGACGTGGACCTTGAAGCAACCCTACCAACTAGCGAGGATCGAACCGAAACTTCCCTCGGCGACGGCACAAGACTTGGCCCCGACTGACTGGGAACTGGCCAAGGTCGAAGAGCTGGACGCGATCGCTCGCGGAACCAATCACGCGACGTTTACCAAAGGGACCTCGTTTTCTGTCGGAAATCGACGTCCCTGGAAGATGGAGCTGGCGTCCGACGCGACGCGAGCCGTGACGATCGACCAGAGCGGCGACCTGCAAGTTTGGAACGTCGCGTCGGGCGAACAACTTTTGCAGCTTACCGGCGACGACGCGCCAGGCAAGGGAGCCGTCGCGCTCTCGCATGACGGCAAATCAATGGTGGTCGGCAGCGTCAAAGGAACCGTCGAACTGCGCGACGCCGATACCGGCAAAGTGCTCTATCAAGCGACCGGCTTCGAAGCGCCGATGGTCGATGCCGGCATGTCGACCGATGGCAAGCATTTTTATACCGTCGATGAAAAAGCTGGAGTGCACATCTTTTCTAAAGGGAACAAGAACTCTTGGGCGCCCCAGCTGCTCAATCCGAAAAACGAACGGCTGCTCGAACCGGTGGCGGTCGCGATCGATCTTCATGGCTCTTATCTGCAAGCGCGGCGGTATAAAGATCGGGTTGAAGTCATGGTGATTGTCCCCAATGCAAAAGGGGTTACCGCCAAGCCGGCGACGATCCGCACCAGCGGCCCCACGCAAGTCGTTTCTGGACGATATCGCTATGCCGTGGTCACGGGGGACAACATCGTCAAGATTGTCATCACCAGCTTTAAGGATGCAAGTTTTGAGGCCTTTTCGCAGCGAATGTTGCAGGACGTTCGCCGCGCCAAATTCTCGATCGACGGTCGTCAACTTTGGTGCAGCACCGACCGCTGTATCGATATTCGTGATTGGGATGGGGGCCAGCATGAAGGCCCGGTGAAACTGCCGGCCGAGATCAGCTCTGGAGAAGGGATTCGTCTGGCCCCGGATGCGGGCGCCTTTGTGAACTTCGATAGCAAGGGAACGGCGACCGTTTGGACGCTGGAAGGGAATCCTCTTTCGCGCGAATACCTGCTCGCGGCGGAGCTGATCAAGCTCATGAACGAAGGACGCTACGATACGCTCGAACTGTTGGCCGATCATTGGGCCGACGATAATACGCCGGCGTTGGATGCGATCGATGATAATCTTTACTCGTCGCTAATCATGCGTTTGAACCTGGTTGCCGTTCGTACCGGCGGCGCCGCCGGGCAAGAACAAAAGCTGCGTGAGTATCTGCAGGTTTATCCCGATTCGAAGCTGATGCGGCTGGCCTTGTTTGAGCTGAAGTACGACTTGGCCCGTCAGGCGCGCGGCGACAAGCCCAACGCCGCAACGCCGGGCGCTTTGCTGAGTGATTACCGAAAACGGCTGGAAGAATGCAAAGAGATTCTTACTCCTTTGATCCAACGCAAGGATACGCCGCCGGAAGCGTATGCTGCGGCGATTCGCCTGGGACGTGAGTCGGGCTGGGACCGCTCGAAGATGAAGTTCTTGCTTGATCGAGGGATGGAAGCGGCCCCTGCTTATGGGCGAATCTATGCCGAAACCACGATGGCGCTGCTTCCCGAATTTGGCGGCAGTGAGGGAGTCGCCCAGCAGTACGCCAAGTCGGTCGCCGATCGGATCGGCGGAAAACAAGGAGACGCCGCTTACTTCCAGATCGCGCTCTGCCTTTCCAAAACCGAAGGCTGGCCCGCGGTGTTGAAAGAGCTGAACTTCTCGCGCGAACGTCTCCTCAGCGGTCTGGTCGAGATCGCTCAGGAGCATCCCCGCCGACACCTGATTCGGACCGGAATGCAACTCGCTCAAGAAGGAGGCGACCAAGCAGCAGGCGCCGCCATCGCGAAAATTATTCAAGACCAAGCGTTTGTGCCTGACGACTTTCAATGGCCCAAAGGGGCGAATTCATTCGACAAGGCCATGCAGTGGGCGACGGGGCAATAGAGCGGCGAGGGCCGACCCTCCTGGTCAAAAAGTAGCCGTTGCAGTCGCTGGTTGCAAACGCAAACCGGCCAGTTTTGGACGGACAGGCCGGAGCGCTAATGAGGATTGGATCTCGATCGAGCAGGTCTTTTACGGACGCTGCCAAGAGAAGTCGAGCCGATTCCGCCGGGTATCGAAGAACGTGATCCTAGTGGCGGTCACGTTCACGAGAAAGGAAAGATCGATCAAACCCACTGGAAATTGCTAAGCCAATGTCCGGCTGCCCTAGATCGTTTTCGCCAACAACCGCAAACGCAATAGATCGAGCGCCTGTTTCGCCGCTCGGGGGCGATGGATCTCAGGGTGCCCTAAGGTTTGCGAGGACTCGCTGATCACGCCGGCCTGGTCAGCGACGGCGAAGCTATAGGCGCCGGCCTGGTTGATGGGGCCGATCGCCAGGCCGTAATCGGCATGAAATTCGGCGCGGATTTTTTCGGCGGCGCGTTCGATTAGCGTGACAGGATCGTCGGTCGCTTCACTCACGTATTGGGTAACGCCGGCGAACGTCGGCGCGATTCGTCCGCCGACAAAATATTCGTTGGCGGGCGAGGACTCAGAAAGAGAAAACGCGATCATGCCGGCGGTCGCCGACTCGAAGCACGCGACCGATTGATGCGCCTCGGCCAGCAAGCGACCGACCGCGTCTTGGAGCTCGTCGCCGGTTTCGCCAAAGACGAGCGGACCGAGGGTCGTGCGGATCTCGTCGAGCGTCGGTTGGGCTTTCGCCAAACATTCGGCGTCATCTTTGCCGTGAGTGGTCACCCGCAGCGTGATCGTCGCTTGGTGGACGGTGATGCCAACTTGCGGATCTCGTCCGCGGCGAATCATGTCAGGCAGCATCGCTTCTAAGCGACTTTCGCCGACGCCAAAGCATTTGAGTTCAAAATGGCGAATCAAGTTTTCCGGCAGACCCGACTCGCCGGCGATCGATGCTTTGACCGTCTGTAGCCACATCTCCTTTAGCTCGATCGGCACGCCGGGCAATGCGAACAGCTGCACGCTGCGTCCGTTGCGCTGGATCGTGAGGTAAATCCCCGGCGCGGTGCCGTTGGGATTGGGGATCACGATGCTGCCGGTGGGGAAGAGGGCCTGAACGCGGTTTTTTTCAGGCATGGGGAAACCGCGTGACGCGAATCGCTGCTCGATATGCGCAAGACTCTCGGGATCGAGCTGCAGCTCTAATCCAAACGCCGCCGCGATCGCTTCGCGCGTTAGATCGTCGGCCGTCGGGCCGAGTCCTCCGCTGACCAAAATGATCTCGGCTCGGTCAGCGGCAATTTGCAGGCAGCGGACCAGCGGCTCTAGATCGTCGGCGGCGGTCGTGTGAAAGCTGACCGGAATTCCCAGGTCCCCCAGTTCCTGGCTGAGCCACTGCGAATTGGTGTCCAGACGTTGGCCGCTGGTAAGTTCGTCGCCGATCGCCACGATTTCTGCATGCATGGGGAAGTTTCCGGAAGGTCCTGGAAGTTGGGGTAGTCAAAGTTTCCGCCAGCTCGCCATTCCTGACAAGCCGAAGGAACGGCCTGACCGGCAAACTTTTGCAAAGCGCTACTGCGTGCAGCGAGAATTGCAAATCAGACGCTTCGACCCTCTATTTTATTGCGCGCGATCACGCGACCGGCCGAAGTTTACCAGTAGCGATCATGAACGGCAGCTTCGTTTTTTCTCCCCCCGCCCAAGCGACTGGTATGAGTTCCCTGATTCAAGAGATTCAGTCTGGAGGCGACGCACGCCGCGCATTTGAAGCGGCGGTTGCGCGTGTCAAGGGCGAACTTCCTCAGCTGATCACTAGTCTAAAGCAGGGAGAATCGCTCGACGTCATTGATACGCTGCGCGGCGTGCAGCCCGATCCGCTGACCGAGAATCTGACGGCGCCGCTACGCGCCTGTCGTCAAGGTTGCTCGGCCTGCTGTTTTACGGTCGCGATCGACGTCACTGGGCTCGAAGCGATCGCGGCGGCGGAATATATTTTGCAGTGTCTGTCGCCAGAGCAAGTCGCCGCAATACGTGAGCGCCTGCAAAAGTTAACGCTGCGGCGTGCGATGATGACGCGCGAAGAAACGAAAACCAAGCGTCTAGGGTGCGGGCTCCTTGGCGCGGACGGCGCTTGTATGGTTTACCCGGCGCGACCGTTGGTTTGCGCTGGAGTTCATTCTTTCGATCAGGATGCCTGCGAAACGGCGGCGGAGTCGATCGCAGCCGAGCAAGTGGATGGACAGATCCCGATTGATCGAGCGGCGAAAGCGGCGACGATGGGAGTCTCCGGCGCATTGCAGCGCGCCTTGGTCGACCAAGGTCTCGACGGCAATCTGTACGAACTGAATTCGGCCGTGCTGTGCGCGCTTAACGAACCCAACGCGTGGAGTCGTTACCTGGCGAAAGAAGACATTTTTGCGTCGGCGATGTGCACCGAGGCGCACTCTTGGCCGCGAAACGCACGCACCGACGCGCCGCACGGCGGCGCTGTCGCGAAGCCGAATTTCTTAAAGCGAGCACGCCAGCGGTCCCGCCGGCGATAACGTCTTAGACATCGCAAAGTTGCACGGCCGCTTCCAGCGAAGCGATCATGTCTTTGTTTTTCGGAATGAATTCTTGGCCGACGTATCCGGTGTAACCGGTTGCGACGATCGCTTTCATGATGGCTGGATAATTCAGCTCTTGCTGGTCATCCAGCTCATTGCGGCCGGGGACGCCTGCGGTGTGGTAGTGGCCGATGTAATCTTGGTACTGGCCGATCCGCGTAATCACGTCCCCTTCCATGATCTGCGTATGGTAGATGTCGAACAAGATTTTCAGCCGCGGCGATCCGACGGCGTCGCACACGTCGACCGCCCATTCGATCGTATCGCACTGATAGCCGGGATGCCCTTTCATGTGGACATCCACGCGGGTGTTGAGCGGTTCGATGCAAATGTTGACTCCCCGCTTTTCGGCCAAGCCCATGATCGTCTTGAGCCCGGCGACCATGTTGCGTTTCCCTTCTTCATCGGTCAACTCGCCGCGCATCCCGCTAAAGGTGATGACGGCCGGAAACTGGGCGTCGGCGGTCGCGTTGATGGCCGAGGTCATTTTCTCGCGGCAGAAGTCATGGTTGGCGACATCGTTCCAACCTTTTACAAATCCGTGCGAGCTGGTTAATGCACAGACGAGACCATGCTTTTTCAAAATCGGAAAATCGGCCGGCTGCACCAATTCGATCGACTTCATCCCCAAGCGAACCGCGTGCGGCGCCAACTCTGCGAGCGTCATCGGGCTAAAGCACCACGGCACGATCGACTGATTGATTCGGCCATTTTTTACACCGACGGTCGATTTCTCCTCGTCGGCCCGGACCTTACCACCCACCGAAGATGCGGCGGCGCCGACGACGGCCGCGGCTAGCAAAGATCGGCGAGAATAGCGGGATTGCGGATCGTCACTGGAGGGGGAATTCATGGGCGATGTCCGTTGGTGGGTTTGGAATTGGTTCTAATTAGCGTAAACCGATGCTTCGCGCGGTGCAATTGCTGGGCGTCAGCGACATTGTCAACGACGCCGCGGACCGGTTTAATGGACCGCTGGAAAGATGATGGCGGAGCGCTAGCAAGCTAAGGAACGACTTCACATGGATTTTTGCCAAGGATTTGAGCATTTTGTACGCACGCAAGAGCCGCTGGCCTCGTATGCTTGGCTGCGAATCGGCGGAGCGGCGGAATACTTTGCCGAACCCAACAACGTTACGGAACTTGCCGCGCTGCTAAAGCGTTGCCGCGAGCAGGACAAGCCGGTCCGTTTGCTCGGCGGCGGATCGAACCTGTTGATCCGTGACGAGGCGATCTCAGGCGTCGTCGTCCGTTTGAGCCATCCTTCGTTTACCAACATCGAAGTCAACGGCGCCGTCGTGCAATGCGGCGGAGGCGCCCGACTGGCCAACGTGGTCTCGACGACGGTCGGTCTTGGCCTGGCCGGACTAGAATCGCTGGTCGGCATCCCCGGCACTATCGGCGGCGCATTGCGGGGAAATGCAGGCAACAACGGCGAAGACATCGGACGCTGGGCGACCAGCGTCGACGTCATGACCACGGAAGGGGAAGTTCGAAAATGCGGCGCCGGCGAGCTCCGGTTTTCGTATCGCGAGAGCAATTTAGACGAATTTGTGATCCTGGGCGCCGCGCTGAAGCTCGAAAATGGGGACGCCGCCGAGTTGACCCGGCGCATGCAAAAGCAGTGGATCGTCAAACGAGCCGCCGAGCCGCTGCCGGAGCAGAACATCTCCATCCTCTTTCGGAATCCGGCCGACGTCAGCGCTGCTAGCTTGATCGAACAGGCGGGACTTCGCGACGCTTCGGTCGGCGCGGTGCGGCTGTCAGATCGTAACGCCAACTTTGTGGTTGCGGCTGCTGGCGCCAAAGCGACGGATGTGCTGCAGCTGATGGAATTGGTCCGCAGCCGCGTGCATGAAGTCTTTGGAATTGAGCTGAAAAACGGCGTCACGATTTGGTAATGCCAGACTGCCGGTTGGCGATCGTATCCGAACGATCGCCAACTTGGCGCTGATCTGCTGTAAGGGGAACGCATCCTCCGTTAGATTCTCGTCTGGATGATCTAATGTTCGTGAGATCGGAAGGCCGATCACAAGACTAAGGTTCGATTGGTGGGCGCGTCTGCGCCGACGGGAACTGAAGGGCCAGTCTTTTCTCTACCAGCAGGGAGCAACGAGGGGTGAATCGTCCATCGCGAAACGCCGCGCCTACGCGACTGGGTCTTGCCGATCCGCTAGGGCGCCAGCTTTGGATTTGCGCCTTGATGGTGATCCTCTTCATTGGGGGCGCCTACGCGCTGTCTCGGTCGATTAAGTCGCAGACCGATGACAAGGTCTACTTGGTTACGAAAGAGCGGATTTCGTTTTCGGCGCCGCCAAAGTGGATCGCCGAAGGGGTGCTGCAGCAAATCGCTGACGTCCTGTTTGTGGATGACAAGCCGTTTGACGTCCGTGACCGCGATCTGACCCAACGAATCGCTGCAGCGGTGGAAGCGGCCGAAAACCCTTGGGTCCAATCGGTCGAGCGTGTCGTCAAGTATTACCCGACCAAAGTTCTGGTCGATATCCAATACCGGCGACCGGTGGCGATGGTCGAAGTCAAAATGAAAATCGATGACGCCGATTGGGGTTTAATCCCGGTTGACAGCCAAGGGGTGATTTTGCCTGGCCGCGGCAACGGATTTCTCGAAGCGAATCGCAAAAGCTTCCCGCGCATTAATCTCGGCGGCGTCGCTCCGGATGGAACCAAGAAGCCCGGCAACGAGTGGGGAGACGTTCGCATCACCGAAGCGGCCCGCATTGCTGACTCGCTGGGCAGCGTCTGGTCGCGGTTGAATTTTCATCGAATTGTCGCTGCTGCTTCCGAGGATGGTCACAATCTCTATGAGCTGCATACCACCGACGGTGCGCATCTGATGTGGGGCAGCGCCCCCGGCGTCGAACGAGCGCACGAGAACAGCGCCGCGCAAAAAATCGGGATGCTGTTGGCCCTGCAAGAATCGCAAATCGCGGCCGGTGTGGTCGATCTACGTACGCCGGCTGAGCTAACGTCAACCGCAGCGCCGGCAGCTCGCTAGTCGCCTCTTTGTCGCCGTCGGTTTAGGTTCGCGACTGAAACCTGAAAGCGGCCGGAGCGATCGTTCGGGGCATCGACGCAACTTCCGACTCAAGCAGCCAAGTCCAACGTCGGGCGCTTTCTCTCACGCGACACAAGAGCTGTTCCCCGCTGGGACCATCCGCTTATGGTCCCAAGTTCGGCTGCCATCGAATCCCAATTGACTGCCGGGGCCAAGCGAGATCGACGCCGACGTCTGATCTGAGCTCGATCCGAGGCAGCCGAACCGGGATCTCCACGTGCGTGCGCACCTCTCGTTCGCACGGTATCGAGCGTTTCGGCAAGCCGTGAGAGCGGCGAGGCCCGAGGCCATGGAGGACAATCCAAGAGCTGCGACAAGGAGCCCTGGAAGCCAGAATTTCTTATCGAAAAGCGCGTTCGATCTCATCATCTCGTTCGCATCCGATAAAGGCGAATTGAGGGCTAATGGAGCTTCATATGAAGTAAAGACCTCTCTAACGTGGTCGAAATGTAGTTTCGGTAACAACGGAAATAATTTCAGCGTCTTTAGAAATAAATATTGCAATTTCTAAAAATAGGATTAATTTACTCATATGGACGGTACGAAAATCCCCCGCGTAATTCAGTTGTCTGAGCAGATCCTGGCCGATATTTCCGGTCGAGGATTGGAGCCCGGCGACCCTTATTTGGGTACGGCCGACGCTGCTCGGATGCTAGGGGTGAGCGCCGCAGCGGCGACGCGGGCGATGCAGCTGTTAGTGCAACGGAATGTTCTCAATCGCCGTCAGAAACGGGGTACGTTTGTCGCGGAAGGTCTCCATGCCAAGACGAACCGAGCCATCGATCGGGTTCACTTGGTGGTAAATAAGTCATATCTCTCGACGGAAGGTCTGATGGCCGATGGGGTCATCGTTGGTATTCGCAGCGTGCTGCCGGACGCGGAAATTGAATTCAATCACCTTCCCAGCAGCGACGACTTGGACTGGGTGAATGAATTGATCGCGAAGTCGGCCGGTTCGCGGCAGGCGGAAGGTTTTATCCTGGCTCGGTCTTCATTGACCTCCCAGCGCTTGTTCGAAGCAAGCGGATTTCCCACAGTAATTTTCGGTTCCCGTTTTCCTTCCATTCATCTGTTGCCTTCGGTGGATCGTGACCACGTTCAGACCGGAAAGTTGCTCATCACTTCGTTGTACGAAGCAGGGGTGCGCAAAATGGGCGTCTTGATGCGGAGCCAAGTGTTGCCTGGGGATCATTCCTTTATGGATTCCATCTGGAACACGGCCTCCGAGTTGGGAATGCACCCTAACGATTTGACGATACGCTTCCTGCCGGCCGACGAACTGGCGATTCAGCATGCGACGCATGAGTTGGCTCACACGCATCAGGCGACTGGTTTAGTCTGCCGATCACAGCCCATCGCCGAAGCGGCTGCGAAATCGCTGCGGCAATCCAAAAGCGCCAGCATTCGAAATATTCCGATCGTGCTGTCCGACGTCTACAGTCGAAATCAGGCCAAGTTGCCTTGGGCGTCCATTCGGGCGGTCGATTCTTCGGAATCGATCGGCTCACAACTCGCTGAACTACTCGTGGAGCAAGCCCAAGGTCCTATTCCTGAAACGGTCATTCGTCTATCGGTCAAACTATGCGAGCCCACCGCCTAGCGGTCGCATGCAACTGCCTAATTTCCATTCCTATTCGATCATCAATCTAATCTGTTATTGAGGCGATGTTATGAAAAAGCCAAGTGGATTTACGCTGGTGGAACTCTTAGTGGTGATTGCGATTATCGGCGTCTTGATCGCGTTGCTCTTGCCAGCGGTGCAACAAGCGCGGGAAGCGGCGCGGCGGATGCAATGCACGAACAATCTGAAGCAAATTGGTCTCGGGTTGCACAACTATCACGATACATTTTTGGTTTTTCCCTATGGGGGAACGCTTCCTACCACGGTGAACTGGGGAGATGGCCCAAGTACCGGCGCGTCGGTCTACAACTGGCGCGGATTTCTGCTCCCCTTCATCGAACAGAGCGCGATCTACGATCAGATGAAGACGGAGATGGGAACGAGCGGCGTATTTATCGCTGGGTCAGGAAGTAGTGCGTGGGCGACGAAAGCGGAAGGTTTGTCGGCCGTTACGACAACCATCTCTGGTTTTCAGTGCCCTAGCGATCCAGGCGGATCTCTGACTTCGACAACTAGTCCCTGGACCAATACGCCCAAGTACACCGGTCCGATGTCCAGTTATTTTGGCTGTGCAGGGCCAGCGGCGACCGGCTCGACGACGACCGCCACGAGCCCCTGTGCTCTGACCACCGGTTGTACGATTGTGGGCGCTTCGAACGACCATAACGGCGCTAGTGGGAAAACATCCCCCGGAATGTTTGTGATGCGAGCCAGCGCCATCCGGTTTCGGGATGTAACGGACGGAACCTCTAATACTCTCGCCGTTGGGGAGCAACGCACCACTGCGAAGAACGGAAATATCTGGCAGTTGGGGCACTGGATGGAAGGCTTCTCGCTAGGATCGACCATCAAAGGCATCAACAGCGACACGCGAACCGCGGCGTACGGCGCGTCGCTCGCAAGCTACTACGACCGCAGCTTTAGCAGTCTGCATCCCGGCGGCGCCTTGTTCTTATCGGCGGACGGGTCTTGCCGCTTTCTCGGTGAGACGATCAATATCATCACGTTCAACCGGTTAGGCACCAAAGGGGGCGGCGAAACGCTTGGCGAGTATTAACAAGCGGGCCCTGATGGCGATGGTTACAAGTTGAACCTGCCGATGTAGGCAGGTTCAGAAGGGTTTCTGGTTCTTCATCCCGCAGCTGTGGCCCGGGACTTTTATTACATAACAGGTTCTCTCATGTGGTATCCACCAAGTTTCTTGGCGATTATTTTGGCGGCATCGTTGTTGTCGGGCTGTTCGGGGAATGCTGGACCTAAGCAGGTTCCCGTATCCGGCGCCGTCGAGTACAACGGCCAACCGGTGACCACCGGCACCATTGGGTTTTCTCCCGTCGAAACCACCCAAGGCAAAGCGGTGAGCGCAAACTTAGTCGATGGCCGTTACGAGACCGCTCCTGATCAGGGGTTGGAAGTCGGACGATATAAGGTCGTGGTTGTCGCCATGGAGGCGATACCCGAGGGAGTTGATCCTGCGAGCGTTTCCTCATCAACCCCGAAGGGGGCGCAAATCATTCCAACCAAGTATTCGCATGCGGAAACGTCGGACCTGGAGATTGATATCACAGAGTCGGACTCGCAGGTTGAAAAGGACTTTAAGCTGACCGACTAACGGGGATCGCGGAGCCTCGTTCCGTGTAGGTCAGGCCAAGACCTGACCTACATCTTGGTTACTTCTTCGGGATCTGATTCAGCGTGTAGTAGGCGACGTCGTGCCACAGTTTTTCGCCTGTGGCGCTGCGCACGCCGGGCGAGTGCAACTCGTGGACGTGACCCTTCTGCAAGCCGTCAATGGTAAGCCGCACCGTTTTGTCGTTGATCTTTTCGATTCGCGTGATCTTGGGTTCAGTGTGATCGACTTCGGGGCTGCCGTAGCTCGATTGGTAAATGTAGGTGTAGGTGGTCAGCTGGTACGAGTCGGGCGACATGGCCGACTTTGCGTCGTAGGCCATGGTGAACTCCAGCTCAAAGCCGTCGGGCTGGGCGCGCATCTCTTCGATTTCAAATGGAGTCTCGCCAGTCCACTCGATCCGTTCCAACGAATACGGGGCGCTGCCGCGCGAACCCCAACCGCGGTTGGTGCCGCCCACAAACAGACTGCCAGAGTCGCTCATCAACAGCGGCAGCGTGCCGGAGGCGATTCCCTCGAGAAACGGAAAACAAACGCCTTGGTAGCGTCCGTTTATCTTTTCCATAAAGACGCGCATCACGGTGCTGTGAGACTGATCGCCGACCAGCATCTGATCGGCGAACGGCCCGAACTTGCCGCCAGAGCGATCCAACTCAACTCCGCTGGCCGACTTGCCCATCTTGTCGTAAGGAAAGAGGACCGCGGCGGGGAGATACTCGGGGATTTTCTCCGCTTCAAGATGAAAGCGGCTGCCGCTCTCGGGCGCCTTCGGCTCGGGCCCCATGTTGGGCGCGAGATCATACCAACGATTGCCGCCGGGATGCCCCATAAACTTGCCAGCCTCTAGGTGTTTTAGGCCGCAGGTTCCATTCCAGGGACCTTGATTGTCGGTGTAGAAAACATCGCCGTGGGCGTTGATGCCGATGCCGCCGGGACTGCGAATGCCGCTCACCGTCGGGATCACTTCGCCATCGGCCGAAATTCGGAAGCACCAGCCGCGGAAGGGGACCTGGCTCGAGAAGGATCCGGTCAAGCAGAGCGGCGCCCAAATGTAACCATCTTTGTCGAACTTCGATCCGAACGCGTATTCGTGATAGTCGCCGTTGATTTCCCACGGCACGGCGACCGTCTCAAACAGATCGGCGCGACCATCCCCATCTTCATCTTTCAAGCGAGAGATCTCGCATCGCTGCGTCGCGTAAAGCCAGCCATCGCGCGCGGCGATTCCGAGCACTTCGTGCAGTCCGCTGGCGAACGGCTCAAATTCGGACTCTTTCGCCGGATCGGCCGAGAAGGGATGGGTCACCCGATAAATGTCGCCGCGCCGCGTCGATACCGCGAGTTCGCCATTAGGCAGAAAGTCCAGTCCGCCGGCTTCCAGCACGATATCTTCGGGGATCTCGAAGGTCGTGGTCCGGTAGTATTTGCTCTGCTCGGTCGACTGGGCGATCGCAACGCTGGCGCACAGGCAAACTGTCAACAGTGTGAGAATAATGCGGTGCATAAAAATATAACTCGTGGTGGGATTGCCGGTGACTACCAAGCGTACGTTTGACGAATGGTCGCTTCGCCATTCTGGAAACGGATCGGAATCAGCAAATCCTGTTTGTTGGAGCGAATAATAACGTCGCCAGGCGACAGTTGAATCGTCAGCGTTTTGTTGATCTTGTAGCGACCATCGCCCAGGTCTTGAATCTCGCCGGTGGCGGCGCGGTAATAGAGCGGGCTTTTCGGCTTGCCGACAAAGCGGATCGTGCGCGTTATGGTCGGAAAGTCGCCGTTTTTAGTCGCTTCGTAGAAGTCGCTCACATCGACGCCGTCGTAGTGATAGCGGAACGTAGGGCGACGCGTTTCGTCCAAGCGATAACCTTTGAATTGAATCCCCTGCGGTTTGGCGTCTCCCTGGGGCCAATCGTCCGTTTCTGACGCAAGCGCGAAAAAGTCGGGTCCGCTGGCGAACTTATAGATGTTGTCCCCCAGCGGCGGCTCAAACCCTTGACCGCGGCCGCTCCAATGTCGCGAAGCGTCCATGAACGCGCCTTGCCAGATCATGGCCAGACGCATTTCGTTCGCGTCGATCGCTAGGTTGCCATGTTCGGCGTAACCGACGCCGATAGCGCGAGGGCCGGCGCCTTCGATAAAATTGCGATACATGATCGCGTCGCCGTAAGAGGCCAATTCGATCACCTGACCGCCGACGCCAAACGGCTTGGCGGCGCTGGTTCCGTCTGCGAGAAATCGCCAGATCGCTTCGATTTGTTGCTCGGTATTCCCGTCCAAAATCTTCTTCATCACCGATTGCCCATTCGGCCATGCAGTCGGCATCCGCGTACCAGGACGATAGCCAGGCGGGTTAACGACGTAGCGATGGAACCAGGTGTGATCGAGACGCTTGGTCATCAGCGTCATGTCGATCCCTTGAACGCCGGAGGCTTTGACGCCGTCGAACGTATGGCACTTGATGCAGCCGAAGACTTTGTCCCCCACCATGTGCCGTCCGATCGCTTTGACGTGCGCCGGCGTATCGTCGATGGCGACTTCCATCGCGGGAAGCGAATCGAGCTGCTCGAATGGATCCTTCAGTTTTCCAACGTTCCGGCCTCCAAACTTTGGCATCCGGGTCGTCATGTAGGGACGATCTTTGGCGCCGTCATTCAGGATATGAGCGAGCCAATCCGCTTTTAGTTTCCCCCCCACTCCATTTAGATGCGGAGGAATGCGCCCCTCATCGCCCATCTCTTGCTGGGTGGTCGCAAAGAAGGGATTACGGGCCGCTTCGACGCCGCCGATGTCGTCACGCGCATGACACGCGTAGCAGTTCATCTGCGTCATCGTCCGCTGGATCGTCAGCGCTGGCGACGTTGCTTCGCTCGGCAGTTTCTGGAGCGCCGTGCGGATCGCCGATTTCTGCTGAGTGGTCAGGTGGTAGTCCGCGGATTTTGGAGAGGGTGTTTCGGCCAGACAACCGCCTGTCAGATTCAAATCCGAGAGCTGCTTGGCCGTGA
Source organism: Blastopirellula marina DSM 3645 (assembly GCF_000153105.1). Lineage (GTDB taxonomy): Bacteria > Planctomycetota > Planctomycetia > Pirellulales > Pirellulaceae > Blastopirellula > Blastopirellula marina. Next base: position 3,557,606 of record NZ_CH672376.1, on the reverse strand, counting down.
AAGTCGGCGGCGGCAGGTTTTTCTCATCGATCGCATGACAATTGGCGCAACCGGCTTTGGCGAACCATTGTTTTCCTTGTTCAATCAAAGCGGGATCGGCCACAAAGGGGGGGGCTTCGGCCGCTTGGGCGTCAGCACCTTCCAGGGATAGTTCCGCAAAGACTTCACGACGCGAGATTTTCGGACCGCGATATTCGACCGTCAGCGAGGTCTGTCCCCCGCCGTCAAAATATTGAACCTCGATCGGGTGCTTGCCGGTCGACAGTCGCACTTTGCCGTTGCGGGTCGATTCGGGGTGGATTCCGTCATTGAGCACTACTTCCTGGCCGTCGATCAACAGACGACTTCCATCGTCCGAGGTTAGATAGAACTCGTATTCTCCGTCGCGCGGCGCTGCAAACAAGCCTTCGAATTGAATCGCGTAGTGGTTCTGACGAGCGGCGACGGAGAGCGAAAAGCCGTCGACTTCGCCCGATCGCTTTGGTTCTAGTTTTGCAAAGTCCGGCAGTGTCTTGAGGTTGGTTTCGTAGTACTTGTACCGCAGGTTCGACGGAAAAGAGGGATCGAGATCGGGCAACAAAAATTGGGCGATCGCCGTCGCGTCTTCGCCGCTTAGATTCAAACTAGGCATGCGCCCCGAATGACGAACTTGAAGCGGGTCTTGTAAAAACGAAGCCAGCGAACCGACGGAGTATTTTTTCGCGAGATCCCCCAGCGGCTTGGAGGTCGCGATGGATTCTCCTTGGCCGGGATCTGGATTGTGACAACCGACGCAACCCACCTGTTGAAAGAGCGCCTTGCCGGGGGCGATCAACGCTTCCCGCCGCCGCGTCTCGCGAAAGCTGCCGGTCGACGCCAGAAAGTGGGTCAGTGACTCAATCGCTTGAGCGCGCTCCGCTGCAGAGAGATCACGCAGCGGCTGCGGCATCGTCGTGCCGGGCTTGGCGCCGTGTACGTTCGACAGATATTCAGCAAGGTAATCAGAGCGAACGCGTGCTCCGACTTCGGAAAGATCTGGCGCCGTTTTGCTGGAAAGGGCGACGACCGTCTGGGGATCCGCTTGGTGGCAAGCGACGCAGTTCAGCTCGCTCACGAGTAGTCTTCCCCCGTCGAAGTCGCCTGTGGGGGCCGCGGCGTAAAAGCGTTCGTAGGCGGGAATCACCGGCGAAGATGGTTGTTCGGCGCGAATGATTTCGGCGGACCAAGCCGACAGCAGAATCAAGAGGGACAGGGAGCAGGTATTACTGCGAAACATAGGCGGTCACAACTCGTCGAAGGAAGGCAAGCGCGAAGAGGCAGGAGGAAGGATGTCGCCTATTTCATCCAGCTTGCGCCGGCTTGTCAACTATTTGCCCACGATCGGCCTCAAAAACTAGCGGCTCTCAGCGAGTTGGGCGCTCAAGTCTTGTTGCAGCTGCGCGATAGAGATCTCTAAGTCGTGGAGAATCTCCGCGGTGCGATCGTTAGAGAGTACAAGATCTTCGCGATCTAACTGCGCGAGTAAGCTGGATGTTTCGCGGCGATCAAAGTAGACCAGCATTCCTCTTAGGCGATGCGCCAAGAAGACGACGCGGCGCTGATCTTGGTCTTGATAGGCTTGCCGAAGTTCGTTCATCGACGCCGGAGAGTGCTCTAGAAATAGCGAAATCAGCTTCATTCGCAGACCTTCGGTAATCTCGATCGGCGTATGTTTCGAAGCGGGCGCTTGGGCGAGACAAACTCGCAGTTCGTCAAATCCGATCGGCTTGGTAAGAAACTTGTTGACGCCGGCCTTGATCGCCGAGGTCTTGTACGACGTGACCGCATGCGCCGTGACCGCGACGAGCCACAAGTTGTCGACGTCAAACTTTTGGCGAATTTGACGAGCCACATCGAGTCCGGAGATGTCGGGCAGTTCGAGATCCAAGAGGACCACGTCATACGCAGAGATTTGCAATGCGTGCAGCGCTGAACGCCCATCGCTGGCGAAGTCGGCGACCAGACCCAGCTTGTCGAGCATCTCCTGCAGGACAAGTTGGTTCGCTTCGATGTCTTCCACCACCAAGATTTTGAGATTGAGATCCGGGTTCGCCATCCGCACGGCCGGAACGTTGGCCGAAATCGCATCACTTCGATGGAAGCGAAGCTGCAAGCAAAACTCGCTGCCGACGCCGACTTCGCTGTGGACGGTCAGGCGTCCTCCGAGCTCGCCTGCTAGGCGTTTGGAAATATGCAAACCTAGTCCCACGCCGCGTTGTGAATTCGAAGAATTGCCGAGCTGAGAAAACGCGTCGAAAATTCGTTCCAGTTGATCTTCTGGAATGCCTGGCCCTGAATCCCGGACGGCGATGTTGACAGAGAGGGAAGTTTCGTCCTCCGCCGACGTAGTCGCTTCGACCGCGATAAACCCGTCGTCGACAAACTTTAAAGCGTTCTGGATCAGATTGGTCAAGATCTGGCGCGTACGCAGTTCGTCGCCGAGCACGATCACCTCTAGAGCAGGATCGATTTGGATCGGAAACTTGATTCCCTGCTGTTGCGCCTGCAACGCAAACATTTCCTGCGTTCTGCGGATGAGCGACGCCAGGTGAAACGGCTCGGCGGTAACCGGTTTGCGAGCGTCAATTTCAAGCCGGCTGACATCCAACAAATCGTTGAGCAATGACATCAACGAGCGCGCCGAATCGTTGACGACGATCGCTTGACGTCGCTGTCGTTCATCTTGAATCGATTCGGTCAGCGATTGCGACAATCCCAGGATCGCGTTCATCGGCGTGCGAATTTCGTGACTCATCTTGGCGAGAAAGTCGGTCTTCACGCGATTCGCTTCTTCCGCTTTTACTTTCGCGGTTTGCAGTTGCTCGGTCATCTGCGATTGCGTGTCGAGGTTGCGGCGTATTTCTCCGACCGCCGGCCGGAAAATGAACAAACCTTCGAGCAGCAAGACGAAGAGCGTTAAACCGAGCAGCAGCGACTCAATCCGTCGCAGTCGAGCGACGCGCAGCGAAGCTTCTTCGTCATACTGAAAGACGATCCGATCCATGCCGTGAAGATACGGCTGCTCGCGCTGCATGATGTTGGCGACGGCCTGCGCGACGATTTGTTCGTCGTCAGGCGATTCTAAGAGCCGCCGCGCCGAGGTCTGGATTTCGCGAAAATCTTGCTCGATCGCGGCGAACATCGTTAGCACTGTCGAGCTGTTGGCGGCGCCGATGGCTTGCGCCGCGTCACGGTCGAGCAACTGTTGATGCGACTCTTTCCAAAGGTCCAGACTTTCCCGCAATTGTTGCAACGCTTCGGTTTGCTGATCAGGTTGGTCGCGCAGCACCAACGCCGATTTGGCGATTCGCTGACTCAGCATCCGTTGTCGACCGGCGATATTGACAAGGGTCGAGTCCCCTTGCTGACGATCAATGGATTGCTGGACGAGAACTTGGCCAGAGATCGAAAGGAGCGCGACGATGCTCAGGGCCGCGATATAGAGCGTGGTCAAGCGGCGCGTCGAAGCGGAGAAGGGGGGCGTAGGCATGCAGGCAACGGGGTATTGTCATCAGGCCGTCGCGAGAAACTGTTCGATCTCGAGGCCTAGATAGTTGATTTTCTTTCGCAAACTTGTCCGGGTGATCCCTAATAAACGAGCTGCGTGCGCTTGGTTTCCTCCGGTCTGCCGGAGGATCAGCGAGATGAGATGGCGCTCCATCTCAATCACGGCCTCCGAATATATATCATTCGACTTGCTGGAGATTCGTTCGTCAACAAAATGTTCCCAGTTCGTATCGAGCGCTTCGCCGTGCGTGCGATCGACGCCGTGTTCACGCAGCGCTTTGCGCAAATAGTCTCCGGCGATAACCGCGCCTTGGGATTCGATCATGGCTCTTCTCAATACGCTCCGTAGTTCGGCGACATTGCCGGGCCAACTATATTCGGTGAGCAGCCGCAACGCTTCGTCGGACGTACGCACCGCGCCCATATTGGTGATTCGTTCGACGCGGCTGAACTGACCCACAAAATGATCGACCAGCAACCGGAGATCGTCCTCGCGTTCGCGGAGCGGGGGCAACTTGATGATAAACCCGCTCAGCAAGTAATAGAGGTCGGGTCTCAAGCGACCTTCGGCGACCAGTTCTTCGGCGTCGTAACTGGTGGTAAAGAAGATCGTGACGTCGCTCTGGATCGTTTCGTCTCCACCGAGTCGCTCGAACCGCTTCTCATTCAGGTAGCGGAGCAACTTGCTTTGCAGCGCGTGCGGGATAGCGGCGATCTCTTCCAGCAGGATGGTTCCTTTCGAGCATTGCTCAAACTTACCGATCCGTCGGCTCAGCACGCCGGGCATCGCATTCGGCTCGTGTCCCAGCAGTTCGCTCTCGAGCCAATGCGCGGTGAAGTCAATGCACGAGATTTTATGGAACGGGCGATCGGGACGTTGTCCATGTTGATAAACGGCCCGTGCGACCAGCTCTTTGCCGGTTCCGTTTTCGCCTTGCAGCAAGACCGGAACATCGTGAGCTGCGGCCCGACCGATCGCTTTGTAGACCGATTGCATCGCCGAACAAGCGCCGACCAGACGATCCCCACCTTCGGCGATTTCGCTTTGGGAAGGTAACTGCACCGGCATCAACATCAGATGCCGGCTCTCGATCGCTTCGAGCGTTTTTTCGGCGATTGTTTCTGGGGCAAACGGCTTGGTCAGAAAATCAAAAGCGCCAAGCTTCATCGCTTCGATGGCGAGATCGCTCGAGGAGCGCGCCGTCGCGAATAGAATCGGCAGACGCGAATCGATCGCCTGAATCTTTTCGATCAATTCAATTCCAGAGCAATCGGGCAGCACCTGATCGAGCAAGACGACATCGGGTCGCCGCTTCTCGAGCAACTGCAGGCCGGTAGCGCCGCAATCGGCCGAATGAAATTCGATGGCGAAACCGCTGAGGGCTTCCTGAACGATGATGGCGACGCCAGGATCATCGTCGATCACTAGCATTCGCATGGGACGTCGCACTCCGTCAGCTCCGCTCAAGAGATTTCAAACCGGTCTCCGTCGAGACGACCTATTTGAATTGCTTCTGTTGCAAGTCGCGTGCCGATCAGGTGATTGTTGTTTAATCACCGGGAATCCCCCTGATATTTCGCGTTTTGCGAGCCAACGGAAGATGACGTCGAATCGACAAGAAGCCCGTTTTTGCCCAAGTTTCAGGCAATCTGTGCGACAAAAGGAAGACGCCCAGCGGTTCTTGGAGAAGAACCCTGGGCGTTGATCCGCTGTGAATGAAGATGAATTTTGGGTTTAGAATCGCAGGGAGTACTGGGCCCAAAAGAAGTCGGCGTCACCCTTGTAAGGGAAGTCGGGGTTCGCGGCGTTCTCGAAGAACGAGCCGGTAAAAAAGTGGCTATATCCCAGCACCAGGTCGGAGTGAGCCGAGATCGAGTAGGACGCCATCAGGTCGAGTTCTTGGCCAAGATATTTGGATCCGCCGGTGAAGGGATTCGTCGGATTGGTCCCCAGCGGAGTCATGACGACGCTGTAGGCGGCGTCTTCATCATTTTGTCGATTGAAGATGTGCCACCAAGCGAGCAGCTTCAGTTTCGGGTCGGGCGCGGCGGTCAGCAGGAAGTTGATGTCCGTAATATTACGACGACCAAAGATGTCCATGAAGCCCAAGTATTTGTGCGCGAGCGGGAACAGATGATCGTAACCGTTGCCGATGGTCGAGTCGCCGGAAGCCCAGTCGTAGTAGGTCCAGATCGTCGGTTTCCAGCAGATGTCCGAGAACTCATGTCCCAGACCTAATGTGTAGAAGCCGGCGCTATGATCGTTGTCGGTGAACGTACCAAACTGCACGGCCGCTTCCGCTTCGTAAAGTAGTCCGCCTCGTTTGCCTTTGAGACGCGAACCCAACGTCTGATAGTTGAACGGTCGCGCCGTGTTCTCGTAGGCGAGCCAATAAAGATCGAGCGTCTGGTCCTTCTTGCCCTTATAAGTGGAATAGATCCCGTAGAACGCCTGATCGTAGTTGGGCGTGTCAAAGGTGTCTCGCGTCGGGAAAATCGGGCGAACGCCGAACGCGTCGACATCCCAGTCCGATCCGCGGTAGAAGGCTTTCACCCCTTCAAAGGTGCGGCGCGTGTTCGCCCAGTCAAGCGGCGAAACGGTGCGCTGCGCCCCATACAGCAGTTCCTGTCGACCGTAACGAGCCCAGTATTCGCCTTCGCAAGTTTCTAGGAACTTGATGTCGGCGAAGCAGTTTTGCAGATTCCAATAGTTTTCTTCGATCGGACGCGGCGCGAAGTCTTCAAATTCACTGGTCGCATGCAGCATTTCGGCATAAACGCGCGCCCAGTCGTTGATTTGGTAGTTTCCGTAAACCCGCAATCGTTGCAGCAAAAAGTTGTCGTCGCGACCGGTGGGACCGAGTCCACGGAAGTTGTTTTCGTTATGGTAGCGCGCTCGGTATTCGCCGCCGAGATCAAAGACGCCGCAATCTCCGACGCAGATGCGCTTCATGTTTTCGCCGAGATGCCAATCGTCGTAGCAAGGGTCGCACAGGTACGAAAAGTTATTCTCGTAGTAGACCCCTTTGTACGCGCCGGCAACTTGGGCGGCTAACTCTTTCTTTTTCTTGGCGTCGCAGACGATCGCATCGCCGGCGGCTGCCTCGAGGTAGTCCATCGATTCCATCGACTCCATCGCGTCGGCGGCGACTGCTTCCGTCGCGGCGCCTTCTAGATGGACGCTCGTCAAATCAGACGGCGAGACGAAGGAGTAGGGCTCTTCCGCCTGCAGGCCGCTTCCCCAAAACAGGAGTCCAGCGACGGCTGCGTTTTGCAGCCAAAACCGAGTTTGTGAGTCGATGAACATGAAAATGACCTGATTCGCAAGGAAACGACGGGGCGGCCATGCCAATTGGCCGTCTATGGCAAGGTTCGGAAATGTCAACGGTGAAAATTGATGGAAATCTTTGCGGACCTCGAAGTTTGCCTAGCGTGACGTAAACGCCGACAGCAGTGAGCGCCCTGTGATCAGGGGTGGCCAGGGAATGCGCTATTTTCTCCTAGCAGATTGCAACCCGGGAGTGCACGGCATGCCGGGTATGAACGCAATTCGGGCAACACCGCGCCTGTTGCGAGGGGAGTGGGGAACCTGTCACAAGCATCCGTATGGATTGGGTTTACGTCATTTGCCAATCGTGCTTTGGCCTGACGGCACGCCGCTTGCGATAGAGCTATCGGCAATGAAATCGACCCAATGTCGAACCTTTAGTGCGCGAGCTGCTAAAGGTCGAGCTTTCAGCGCCGAAGTCACCCCGGGATCGAATGGCACGAGCTTAAAGCCTCCGCCCCAGCATGCGGTAATCGGCGGAAGTTGCTGTCGCAAGATCTTGCGACAGCAAGTGGTCATCACTGCAATTTAAGCAAGATGATTGAAAAAGACGGCGGAGCTTCGCTGAATTGGTGGTGTAACAATCGCCGTTTCAGGAGGCCCCGCCGTGTCCGATCATTTTAACGCTTCGCCGCAGGATGTACAAAGCAAGTTCCGTGACGTTTCAAACTTATCCAGCGAGCTCTTGCTCCCCAGCGGCGTTGTCGCCGCGATCTGTCACGAAATCGGCTTCTCGTTTCGCGAGCGCATTTATTCGCCGATGATCGTCGTTTGGATGTTCGTGATGCAGACGCTATCCGCCGATCATAGTTGTCAGCAAGTCGTGACGCGGCTCAACGCCTGGCGCATGGCGCAGGGGTTGTCGCGCTGCAGCGGCGATACGACTTCATACTGCCAAGCGCGGCGACGTTTGCCGATTGCGTTGTTCCAACGGCTGCTCGCTTGGACGGCGCGAAAGTGCGACGAAGCGGGCCTCGGCGATTGGCGATTCCAGGGGCGCGAAGTAATCATCGTCGACGGTACGACCGTCACGATGGCCGACACGCGAGCGAATCAAACCGCCTTTCCGCAAATTGAAAACCAGAAGCCTGGGTGCGGCTTTCCCTTGGCGCGGATCGTGCAAGTTTTTTCACTGGCGACAGGAGCGGCGACGATGTTTGCGATGGGGCGTTACGCAGGGAAAGAGACGGGCGAGACGTCGCTCTTACGAACGCTCTTGTCGCAGTTTCACTCGGGAGAAATCGTGCTCGCCGATCGGTACTACGCCAGTTTCTGGTTGCTCGCTTTATCGGATCTGCGCGGGATCGACATCGTGGCTCGCGCGCATCATCGTCGCAAAATCGACTTTCGTCGAGGACTGCGACAAGGCGACTGTGATCAGATCGTGGGCTATGCCAAGCCGCAGCGTCCGACGTGGATGACGACGGACGAATACGACCAATATCCATCGTCGATTCTCGTTCGTCACTTGCGATATGAAGTGACGCAGCGAGGCTTTCGTACGCGTCGAATCACGTTGGCGACGACGCTGTTGCAAGGCGACGTTTATCCGGCGGAAGATCTGGCCGATTTGTATCGTCGCCGCTGGCAAGCGGAACTGCATATCCGCAGTTTGAAAATCCAGATGCAGATGGATCACCTCCGTTGCAAGAGTCCAGCGATGGTTCGCAAAGAACTGCACTGCCACATGATCGGCTACAACCTGGTGCGTGCCGCGATGCTGGCGACGGCGCTGAAGTTCCAGTTGCCCCCTTGGCGTCTGAGCTTCAACGGCGCGCTGCAAGCCGTCGAAGAATTCGCCGCCGCGCTCCGCTGGAATCCCAAACAGCGAGACCCTCAGTGGAGCAACCTCCTGCAAACGATCCGCCAGCTCGAAGTCGGCAACCGTCCCGACCGCAACGAACCGCGAGAACTCAAGCGACGGCCTAAGGAATACAAGCTAATGCAAACGCCCCGAAACCGTTATGCTACAGCCGCTTAGAATTAATCTCGTGCCATTCACCCCGGGATCTTTTCCATGCGACGTCATCGAATCTCTCCTTTCGCAGCCATGTTTTGGTTGGTCTGCGCCGGCTTTGCAATTTGCGGTTGCGGCCAACAGCGAAGCGGCCCCAGTTTGCAGGATCTCGATATTGACGCTTTAGCGGCCGAAGCGACCGCCGCGATGAAGGTCTTAGGGAAAGAGCAGCCGGGGGCGGTGAGTGCGGCCAAAAGTGATCGTCCTTCCTCGTTGCGGCTCGAAAAGACAAAGCTGAAGTTCGGCTTCATTAAGCTGACTGACTGTGCTCCGCTGGTCATCGCCAAAGAACAAGGATTCTTTGCAGACGAAGGATTGCAGGTCGAGATCGAGGCGCAACCGAATTGGAAAACGCTGCTGGAACGGGTCATCAGCGGCGAGCTGGATGGCGCCCATATGTTGTCGGGGCAGCCGATCGCATCGACGATCGGAATTAACGGCGAAGCGCACGTCATCACTGCGTTTACGATGGATCAGAACGGCAACGCGATCACTGTCTCCAATTCGATCTGGGAGGAGATGCAGAAAGCCGACCCGGCTCTACAGTCGTCGCAACCGAAACATCCGATCTCCGCCGACGCGCTGCGATCGGTCGTCGCCGATCGCAAAGCCTCTGGCGATCTGTTGAAGATGGGGATGGTCTTTCCCGTCTCGACGCACAACTATGAGCTTCGCTACTGGTTGGCCGCCGCCGGAATTCATCCCGGGATGTACACGTCGGCCGATACGACCGGCGTGACCGATGCGGAAGTGTTGCTGTCGGTGACGCCGCCGCCGATGATGCCCCAAGTGATGGAAGTCGGCACGATCCAAGGCTATTGCGTCGGCGAACCATGGAATCAGCAAGCGGTCGTCAAAGGGATCGGCGTCCCGGTCGTCACCAACTATGACATCTGGAAGAACAATCCTGAAAAGGTGTTCGGCGTTACGAAAGCCTGGAACGACGAAAACCGCAACACGCATGTCGCGGTGGTGAAGGCGCTGATCCAAGCCGGAAAATGGTTGGACGAAGTCGACGCCGCGGGCAAGTTTGTCAATCGCGAATCGGCGGTGCAGTTGTTGTCGAAAGCCAACTATGTCGGCGCCGATGTCGATGTGATTCGCAATTCGATGACCGGCTATTTCTACTTTCAGAAATCGGACAAGCGAGAATTGCCGGATTTCAATGTCTTCTTCAAGTCGCACGCGACCTACCCCTGGTATAGCGACGGCGTCTGGTTCCTGACGCAAATGCGTCGCTGGGGACAGATCACCGAGCCGAAGTCCGCCGAGTGGTACGGCGAGACCGCCAAAAAGATCTACCGGCCTGACATCTATCGGGAAGCGGCCGAGCGGCTGATCAGCGAAGGAAAGCTGGATCGCTCCGAAGTGCCTGGGTCTGACACCGACGGCTACAAGCCGCCGACGGCGGAGTTTATCGACGGAATCACGTTCGACGGTCACGATCCGATCACCTATCTCAACGCGCACAAGATCGGCAACAAGGACGAATAGTTCGCAGCGTCAGGCAGTCGTCAAGATGATTTTGACCCCACGATTACCCCTCAAGAACTCGCGATGAAATATAAAATCATTCGTTTGCTGGATGTCGCCGGCATGAACTGCTTCGAGCCGGTCGTTCGGCTCTGTTACGGCGAAGAGCCGCGGCAGCAAGTGCGGAAGATCGGCCTCTTTATTGTCGCGCCGGTCGTCGTCTTCGCCCTGTTTATCGGCGCCTGGGCGGCGATCGCGCCGTTCATCAAAACCAAAGCCGGCAGTTTGCCGTCGCCGGTCGATGTCGCCGGTTCGTTGGTCGATGTCTATGAGTTTCACTGGCGCGAGTACGCCAAAAAAGCGGACTTCGCCCGCACCGGCGACGATCGCGATACGACGCTCGCCCTGGTCACGCAGCAGCTGGCCGACGCTACCGAGCGCAAAGCCGTGGTCGAAGCGGAACTCGCGGAGCTGACGGCGACGCTTGACGCAGAAACGGCCGCGACGCTAAAGAAGTACGAAGAAGCGATTGAAAATCAAACGCTCGTTTACCATGCATCGCAATTCGAACGTGAACAAGAGCTTCACAAGCTGGGGGACAAGTTAGAGGTCTCCCAAGACGAACCGCGTGAGCAATACGTCGCGTCCGTGCGTGAGCATCAAACCTTGTCGGCCCGCGAGTCGACCCATCTAAAAGAACTGCGCTCGGACCTGGCGGCGATCCGCAAATCGACGACGCCGCAATTTGCGGCGCTGCTGCGCGAAAAGAACGATCTGGATCAAGAGACGCAATTTCTCGACAAGCGAGCGTCGTTACTGAGTGACGGCAATCGACGCAGCAATGTGGCGAGTGCGGCGCTGACGCTCAAAAATGCGGACGCCGCGTTGGCCGCGGCCGCGCCCGGTCAGCGCTACGACGCGACCCTCGACTATTTGGGCGCCGAAGAGCGCGTGCTGTCGAGCGCCGGCGCGATTTACGCCAAACCGCCCACTTTTTTTGATCAGGTCTTCACCAGCATCGAATGCGTCTTTGTCGGCTTTCTCTTCGCGACCGCGATCGCGATTCCGATCGGGGTCCTTTGCGGCTTGAACAAAGTAATCATGGCCTCCCTCTCGCCGCTCATCTCGCTCTTTAAACCGGTTTCGCCCATCGTTTGGTTGCCGATTGTCTTTATCGTCGTCGGCGGGTTTATCGAACGTCCGGACGAAGCCTGGGTCAAACCGGCGTTTTTGAGTTCGGCGATCACGGTCGCCCTCTGCTCGCTCTGGCCCACGCTGGTCAACACCGCGCTGGGAGTTGCGTCGATTGACAAGGACCATTTGAACGTGGCTCGCGTGTTACGTCTGAGCATGTGGGATCGTTTGACCAAAATCGTGATCCCTTCGGCGTTGCCGCTGATCTTTACGGGGCTCCGGATTTCGTTGGGGGTCGGCTGGATGGTGTTGATCGCCGCCGAGTTGCTCTCGTCGAGTCCCGGTTTAGGCAAATTTGTCTGGGACATGTTTAACAACGGCTCGTCCGACACGTTCTCACAGATGCTGCTTACGGTGTTTGTCGTCGGCGTTGTCGGTTTGTTGTTGGACCGCATCATGATCGTGTTCCAGCGGTTGGTCAGTTTTGATGGAGGCGCAACAGCCCTATGATCCGCAATGCCAACATTCCCGGCGACGATGAAAATCGGCCGCCGGTTCTGGAACTGCAAGATGTCACCGTCTCTTTTGGGATGGGAGCGGAAGCCTATGTCGTACTGGACGAGGCCTGTCTAAAGGTCGAGGAAAACGAGTTCGTCGTCGTGATCGGCTATTCCGGCAGCGGCAAGTCGACTTTGATTTCGACCTTGGCCGGACTGACCACGCCGACGCGCGGAGCCGCGCTCTACCGGGGAGAACCGATGCCGGCGCCGGGCCCTGACCGCGGAATTGTATTTCAAAACTACTCGCTGTTGCCGTGGCTGACCGTGGTCGGCAATATCGATCTGGCCGTTAAGCGATTGCGGCGCGATCTGACCGGGACCGCGCGACGCGATTACGTGCAAAAGTATATCGACATGGTCAGTTTGTCGGGGTCCGAAAAGAAGTACCCGAGTGAACTATCAGGCGGCATGCGACAGCGGCTCTCGCTCGCTCGCACCCTCTCAATGCAGCCAGAAGTGTTGTTGCTGGACGAACCGCTGAGCGCACTCGATGCGTTGACCCGGAGCGTTCTGCAGGACGAGATCATCCGACTGTGGGAAGAAGACCGCCGGACCGTCGTGATGGTCACCAACGACGTGGACGAAGCGGTGTTGATGGCCGATCGAATCGTTCCGTTGACGCCGGGCCCCGGCGCCAAGTTGGGACGCGAATTTGACGTGACGCTGCCGCGGCCGCGAGACCGGACCACGCTGAATTTTGATCCCGATTACAAACATCTGCGCAACGAAGCGACACGGTACATGTTGCAACTAAGCGCCGATAAAAAAACGCGAACCGAAACGCGGCGGTTTACGCTGCCGGATCTTGAGCCAGCCAATTTTGGCGCCTAATCCCTCAGCAAGGAAATTGTAATGTCCACCGGTGGCGAACAACGCTACGTCGAGCTGTTTCGGCTCTCGAAGGCCTATCCCAATCCGTATGGCGATCGCGTCACGGTCGTCGACGGCTTTAACCTGATTATGAAGCGGGGAGAAGTCGTCAGTCTGATCGGGCACTCTGGATGCGGAAAGTCGACGGTCCTGACCATGGTGGCCGGGCTCAACTCGATCAGCGAGGGAAGCGTCGTGCTGTCGGGCAAAGAGGTTACGTCCGCCGGTCCCGATCGCGCGGTCGTGTTTCAATCACCGTGCTTGTTGCCTTGGATGACGGCGATTCAAAACGTGCGACTCGGCGTTGATCGGGTTTTCGCCCATGGGACGCGTCAGCAGCGCAAGGAAATCTGCGAGTACTATCTCGATGCGGTCGGGCTGGCCGACTCAATGGACAAGTACCCGCGCGAGTTGTCTGGCGGCATGCAGCAGCGCGTCGGCATCGCGCGGGCGATCGCGCTGAAGCCCAAGATGCTGTTGTTGGATGAGCCGTTTGGACGACTGGACTCGCTGACCCGCATGGAGCTGCAGGACGTCATTTTGAAGATTCTCGATCGCGAGAAGATTACGACGATGCTAGTGACGCATGACGTGGACGAAGCGATCTATATGGCCGATCGAATCTGCATGATGACGACCGGCCCGATGGCGCGCGTGGGCCAAATCTTAGACATGCCGTTCGAGCGTCCGCGGCGCCGAGAGGAAGTGCTGGAAGATCCGCTCTACTACGACTTGCGCGGTTGTCTGGTTTCGTTCTTGGAAGAACAAGACCGTCGCAAACATCGCCCAGCCCCTGTCCCTAAAATCGCCGAATCTGATGCAGCGAAGTCTGCTGACGCGTCGGATCAAGCCGACGCGCTGGCGCACGCTGAAGCGTAACCAACCGACCGAACCAACAGGGAATTGTCCCCATGCAAACCGATACCATGAGCATGCTGCAAGCGATCCGCGTTTCCGCCGTGGATGACGCCGAGCCGGCTGGCTGGACGATCGACGCGACCGGCGATTGGTCGGTTCGCCCAGATCAGAACGCCAGCGCCGGGTTTCAGCAAGAGCGCGGCGTGTGGCTCGAAGTTATCGGCGACCAGGTCTATTTGGCCTTTCCCGCCGCGACCAACGAATCGCTGCGCGGCGTCGTGGAAATGCTGTTTCAGTTGCCCGAAGATGCGATCGGCGCCTTTGAAGTGTGGAAACGGGACGATCGCGACGAATTGAGTTTAGCTCAGGGGATTTATCGCAATCTCGACTACATCGAGCGCATCACCCCGTATGTCCGCTTCCCGCGGCGCTCGGGCTTGCCGGGCGAAGTTTGGGAAAACCGTTTGGCCGCCTGCGTCAATAATTTGGGAGCCTCTCCCAATTTCATGCGATCGGCCGGCGCCCGCTCGGCGGGGCTCGACTTTGGCCTGGGGCTTCCTTTCCTAAAGTCAGAATTTGAGCTGTCGAGCGTGCTGCTGATGCTGGGATCTTATCAGGCGCCCCTCTTCTCAGCGGTCGAAGTCTGGCTGCTGGATAGCGAAGGGACCGGACTCGAGCTGAAACATCGGATCGCGATGGAAGGAGCGGACGAGATTCCCTCCACGCTCCGGTTAAGTGAAGGGCTCGTCGGCTACGTGGCCGCCGCCAGATTCCCCAAACTAATGTTGGTCGGCGAGGGCTCGTCGCAAGCATGGCAAGTCGCCTTCCCGCAGTTTGTCGGCAATCGCTTAGCCTCGGTCGTTTGCGTGACGCTGTAAAGGAATATTGATGGCGAGCGTAATCCAAAAACAGCAGCCGGTGCTCACGGACGGCTTTGACCTGATCCAGTCGTTGCTCGCTGAGCAACAAGATCTGACGGCGGTCGAACGTTTTTCGCAACGGCACGCCGACGCTACCACCCCGTTGATGGCGCCCCTTTATCGAGAACTGTTGCCCGCCGCTGCGCCGAGTGCGGGAGAGCAATACGCCTTCGAGGTCGACCTTGACGCTTGCTCGGGCTGCAAAGCTTGCGTCGTCGCTTGTCACAATCGAAACGGCCTGGATGAAGACGAGACCTGGCGCAGCGTCGGACTACTTCAAGCGGAGGATGAGTGCGCCACGCTGCAGCATGTGACGACTGCATGTCATCACTGCGCCGACCCCGGCTGTCTGAAGGGGTGTCCCGTCAAAGCGTATGACAAGGATCCTGTGACCGGCATCGTGGTCCACCTGGATGACCAGTGCATCGGCTGCAAGTATTGCACGATGATGTGCCCTTACGACGTGCCGCAGTATAGCGAAGCGAAAGGGATTGTGCGGAAGTGCGACATGTGCCGGCAGCGGCTCGATGTCGGCGAAGCGCCGGCTTGCGTGCAGGCATGTCCCAATCAGGCGATCCGCATTACGCTGGTCCGGCAAGAAGACGCACGGGCGGCCGGAGAGCGAGGAGAGTTTCTCGACGGCGCCGCTCACCCAGCGACGACCGCTCCGACAACGCAATTTGTCGGCACAGCGCGCACGCTGAAGTTAGCTTCTGGCGATCAGTTTTCACTTCGACTCAACCATGGTCATCTGCCGCTGGTCGTGCTGCTGGTCTTTACTCAGTTGTCGGTCGGCGCGGCGCTGGCCGGTTGCTTGCTGCCGGCGCAGAGGTTGGGCCTGTTCTTACTCGCGACGATTTCCTGCATGCTGGGACTCGCCGCATCGGGACTCCATCTCGGGCGTCCCTTTTATGGCTATCGCGTTTTTCTAGGCTTGAGGACCTCTTGGCTTAGTCGAGAAGCGGTCATCTTTGGCAAATACTTTCCGTTGATCGCGTTGGCCACGGCCTCGCTTTGGTTTCAGCAATACCTGACGTTCGGCGCGATCGCAGCTTGGCTCGGCGTCGTTGTCGGTCTGGTGGGAGTCTTTTGCAGCATCATGATTTATGTTGCGACGCGACGACCAGTCTGGGGACCTGTCTGGACCGGGGGACGCTTCGGCGGAACGGTTCTGCTGTTAGGCGCCGCCGCGGCGATGGCGGCGGTAAGCGGCGGGCGCGACTATGTGATTCCGATTGCTTTGTTACTGATCATGCTTTCCGCCGTGCGTGGATATTTGGAAATACGCTTCGCCGCGAAAGCCGACGCAGATTTCGCCAATCCATTTACTCGAACGCGGGAACTGCTTCTGGACAAGTTGCACCTGCCGACCCAGGTCCGCAATGGACTTTGGGCGATTGGAGGGGGCGTCTTGCCGGTTGCTTGGATCTTTGCGAGCCCCAGCGGGGCTTCTCAGGCGATTGCGGTCACCAGCTTCCTGTTGTTAACGGCGGCGGAACTGATCGATCGCTATCTTTACTTTACTTCAGAATCGACCCCCAGCATGCCGGGCGTCGCTCGTGCGGGAGACCATGGATGAGCACGATACCCCGGGAAGAACCGAAAGCAAAACTCTCTCCGTTAAAGATGGTGGGAGATATCATTCTGGCGCGTGACGGTCATTTGACGCGGCAGCTGTTGCTGGAGCCGGCGAAGTTTGGACTCGGCAAGACGCGCCAATCCGAATCTCCGGATGCGACGACCACATCGGTATGCGGATTTTGCTCGACCGGTTGCGGTCTCGAAATTCACCTGAAAGAGGGGCGCTCCGTCAACTTAACTCCGTCGACGGATTGGCCCGTGAATCTAGGGATGGCCTGTCCCAAAGGCTGGGAAGCGCTCAACGTTTTGCAGTCGTCCGATCGAGCGACGCGCCCGCTTCGCCGCGGCGCGTCGGGAGAACTGGAGCCGACCAGCTGGGACGAGGCGCTCCACTATTTTTGCCAACAGATGAAAGGAGTGCAGTCGCGACACGGAAATGACGCGGTCGCCTTCTTAAGCACAGGCCAGATCGCGACCGAAGAGATGGCGTTTCTGGGGTCTCTCGCCAAGTTTGGCATGGGGATGCAGCACGGTGATGGGAATACGCGGCAATGTATGGCGACCGCGGCGACCGCTTACAAAGAATCGTTTGGCTTTGACGCGCCCCCGTTTTCGTACGCCGACTTTGAAGAGTCGGACACGCTGATCTTTGTCGGCTCCAACATTTGCATCGCACATCCGATCCTGTGGGAGCGAGTGCTGCGCAACCGACATCAGCCTGAGATCATTGCGATTGATCCGCGGCTGACCGAAACGGCGCAAGCGGCGACTTCGCATCTGAAGATCCAGCCCAAGTCCGATTTGACGCTGCTGTACGCCGTCGCGAATTATCTGATTCAAAAGGATTGGATCGATCGCGAGTTTATCGCCGCTCATACGAATGACTTTGAGCCGTTCGCGCAGCATGTCCAGTCCTACACGATCGAGCGGGCCATGGAACTGACCGGGCTCTCTGAGCAAGCGATTGTCGAACTGGCCGAGAAGATCCATCGCGGCCAACGGGTCTCGTTTTGGTGGACGATGGGAGTCAACCAAAGCCATGAAGGGGTGCGCACCGCTCAGGCGATCATCAACTTGGCGCTGATGACCGGCAACATTGGACGCCCGGGGACCGGCGCCAATTCCATCACGGGCCAGTGCAACGCGATGGGGTCGCGCCTCTTCAGCAACACGACCAATCTGCTAGGGGGACATAGCTTCACCAACGAAGCCGATCGGCAAAAAGTGGCCGGTATCCTGGAGATCCCCATCGAGCGAATCCCGACCGAAAACAGCTGGGCCTATGACCAGATCATCGAGGGAATCCGCCAAGAGAAGATCAAAGGGCTGTGGGTAATCGCGACCAATCCGGCTCACTCCTGGATCCATCAAAACGACCTGCAGGAGATCTTTCAGAAGCTCGACTTTCTGGTCGTTCAAGACATGTACTCGAATACCGAGACGGCCCAATTGGCCGATCTTGTGTTGCCGGCGGCCGCTTGGGGAGAGAAAGAAGGGACATTCATCAACTCCGAGCGACGATATGGCCTGCACAAGAAGGTCTCGCCGGCTCCGGGAGAAGCGCTGGCCGACTTTCAGATCTTTCGCGCGGTCGCCGACTACTGGGGCTGCGGCGAGATGTTCTCGAAGTGGACCGAACCGGAGCGCGTCTTCGAGACGATGCAGCAACTCTCTGAGGGGCAACCGTGCGACATTAGCGGTATCGCCGGTTACGCAGAGCTCGATGATCGACGCGGCGTCCAGTGGCCTTGTGCGACCGGCGAAACCGATCGCTCGGTGGAACGTCGGCTCTTTGAAACTGGTCGGTTCTACCACGCCGATGAGAAGGCGAAATTCATCTTTGAAGATTCTCGCCGGCCCGGCGAAACGGCCGACGACGAGTTTCCCTTCGTCTTATTGACCGGCCGCGGCGCCGCCGCCCAGTGGCACACGCAAACGCGCACGGCAAAGAGCAGCGTGCTGCGGAAACTTTATCCCAACGTGCTGCAAGTCGATCTGCATCCGGCCGATGCGAAGGCGCTGGGGATCGCGCCGCACGAGTTGATCCACGTCGAGTCGCGCCGCGGAATTGTGCAGGCACACGCGAATCTCACCGCCGCTGTCGGGCGAGGGCAAGTCTTTATGCCGATGCACTGGGATACGGTCAATCAGCTGACGTTTGCTGAATTTGACCCCTACTCGCGGCAACCATCCTATAAAAATGCCGCCGTGCGATTACGCCGGCGGCAGGATGTTTAATCAGAACTGGCAGGTCTGACGCTCGATTAGTTCGCAGCTGGGCGGCGACCGCCTCCGCGACGTCGTCGACCACCGCCACCGCCGCCGCTGCGGCGATCCGAATGTTGCGGCGCCGTTTTGTGACGCTCGATGTTCAATTCGACAATTGCCGTGACGGCATCCAACCAGGACGGGATGTTGCGATGCCGACGCATGTCTTGATCGTCATCATCATCGTCGTCATAGACGTCGCTGATCGACGTGTCGTCGTCATCCTCATCGTCGGGGAAGTCAACGTCGGTCAGCTCGCGTTTGGCCGAGACTTCGGGAGTCTTGCGAGCTTCCCCTTCGTCCGCTTTGCGTGAGCGACGTCGCCGACGACGACGGCGAGGGGCGCCGGTCGATTCGGAATCATCGTCCGAGTCCGAACTCTTCTTCGCGGTGGGCTCCAACTCGGCGGCGACTTCGGTCGATTCGGTCGAAGTTTCTTCTTCGGCGCCTTCTTCCGCAGTTGTCGTTTCCGAACGTGAGTCACGGCGACGTCCGCGGCGGCGACGACGGCGGCGAGGACGGGGCGAGCCCGATTCGTCGGTCGCTTCTTCCGTCCCGGTTTCGTCGTCCGACGCAGCTTCTTCTTTCGGCGCGCGTTTGCGAGCGACAACTTCGCGCGGTGCGTCATCGTTGTCATCTTCGTGATCGTCGCGATCATAGTTGGACGTATCTGGCTCGTCCTTCATGTCGTCGATCAGATCATATTCGCCGGTATCAAAGAAGATCTCGTCGCCCGGCAGCAAGTTACGCGGAGCGTCCGAGTTCGATTCGCTCGATTTCTTCGTGGTGGAATCAATCTGAATGAAGAGGCTCGCGGCCCGCTTTTCGGTTTCGGGCGAATCAGGTCGCTCCTCAAACATCGTACGAGCCGTCGACTCGGCTCGACTGGGGACCGCTTTCTCGGTCAGTTCTTTTTCGACAACGCTCGGTTTCGGCTCTGGCTTTTTGGCCACCGGCTTGGCGGCCGGCGGTTTCGGCGTCGACGGTTTCGCAGGCGCCGGCGTCTCGACCGGAGCAGCTTTGCCAAACAAACGCTCGACCGGCAATCCCAGCGACTGCGCCAATCCGGCCCAATGTCGCTTGGTCGGCGGAGCGATCGCGACCGGCTCTTCAGCTTCGGCGGTCTCTTCGGGCGCTTCTGCTTCGATCGCCGGCTCTTCTACCGGAGAAGCAATTTCTGCGACCGGTTCCGGAGTCTCGACGATTTCAGGCGCTTCGCAAGATTCTTGTTTTTCTGCGGCTGGCTCGACATGATCCTGCAATTCTTCGACTTCCGGAGTTTCACTCGACGGCTCGTCGTTCAGATTTTCAGCAGGTGCGGCGCCAAGAGCGGCAGCCAGCGACGCCCAGTGGCTCTTTTTGGGTTGATTCATAAACCTATTGGCAGCAGTAAGTTAGTTTCGTGTGCAGCTCGACGCAATCGAACTTGGCGACTGCGGAGCAGGCCGATTCTCTACGATGAGCTTCGGCGATTCACCCGGTCTACGTGCAACTTAGTCTGGTAAACGCGCAAGTATATCGGCGCCAGCTTGTTTTGTGAAGTCATGATACCCAGCAGAGTTACGTTCACCGGGGGCGCTGGGGAAATAAATGGAGCAAGCCGCCGCAGTTCCAGGCATGGCCTGGTCAGCGGCGGCTTGACTCCTCCCCTCGAAATGACTTTTTTTATTGGCGACGCAGGATAAAGTCGCCGTTGTTCGCCACGTTCATGAGCGGGCGATAGTAGCTGGTGCTGCCCGAGGCCGAGCCGCAGCGGGGGTACCAAACCAGGTTGATCCCGATATTCCAGGCTTCTTCTTGATTTTGCGTCCGCCCATCTTGCTGATCCGGCAGCAGGAAGGTGAATCCGGTATCCAGGGCCAAGCATTTGGTCAGCGGCAGGTGGAAGTCAGCGCCCAGCAGGCCCTGGCTGTCGCCGGTCCAACCGCCGAGGATACGCATCGATTTGCCGCAATCATCCAACCGACGACGCCAGAAGAAGGTGTACAGATTCGTCGCTGCGATGGTTTCGTCGATCTGCATCGTATTGGCGCCGGGCACCGAAACAGTGGTGCTGCCGGTCCCTTCCGAATCGCTGGCCGAAAACTGAAAGCCGAGTTCGTTGCACTTCGGGAAAACCCAGCTTAGCTGGCCGCGAACTTGGCTCACTTCGACGTCATAGTACCACTGATCTTTTAGGTGATCGAAGACCAGGCCGCCTTGCCAGCCCCAGTCGACGCGGCGAAATAGCCCGACGGTGAAGAAGGTTTGTTCGCGGGTCGAATCGGTAAAGCTCGCTTCGTACAGATTGGCGTTCGAGCCGGACATGCCGACCTGAAATCCCAAGCCCGATTTCGGGAGAAAGCCGATCGGCATCCCCCAATTGAAACCGTAGAGATAGCCAAAGCTGCCATCCATGCCGCGGTTCAGACCATTTTTGAAGCCTTGGGCGCCGGCGTGCAGCGAGAAATCATCCCAGTTCAAGCGAAAGCAAAGCGGAATGCACATCATCATGCAGTCGTTGCATTGGCCGCAGTCTCCGCAGCTGGAACCGCAAGATTCCGTTCCGCAGCTTTCGCAGCCGGGGCCATGTTGGTGGCCAGCGTGCATCGCAGGTTCCATCATCATGGGTTCTTCGCCCATGTACTCAACGCCGGGTTCGATCATTTCTACCGTCGCCTGTTCATCCAGGACCGAGTAGTCAACCTTTTCGACCGCTGCGTTGGTTTCGATTTGCGTTGCGATGCGACTCGCTTTGGCGGCGCGTTGCCGCGCTTGATAGATTCGGTCCGACGACGGCGAAAACAGCCGCGTGAGCGGATCTTGATGTTCTTGGCCGTAGCCAATCGACGTCAGCATGCTGGCAAATACCAGGACAGCAGCTAGCGCCATACGAATAGAAAGGGTCATCCTCGATTTCCTTCATTCCGGGGGGACGGAGGGAGCGGTGAAATCTTCCGCTTCCATCGATGTAATCGTCACGATCGGACTTCGACCTGAAGGAGAAGTCGTCTTAATCGGAAAAGTTTTTGCAGATTGCCATGAGCACCGACCGGGAGGTTTGGGGTGACTTGGTGAAGTGTCGCGGTTGTTCGGGAAGTTCTGTTTTTTTGCATCGCATCGATTCGATGAAGTATTCCGGCGATCGATATTCGCCGGGATCGTTAATAGACCGCCTCGCCGGGCGGGCGAATCAGTGAAGGAAGAAAGAACAATGGTCAAAAACTTGGTTTGTGGAGCGATGGTCGCTTGCCTGCTAGCGGTTAATGTCGCGTCGGCTCAAGATTGCGGTTGCTCCGCTCCCGCTCCCTCGTCGTGCGGCTGCAACGCCTGCCGATCGACCTGTTGCGATCCTTGTTGCAACCCGCTGGGGACCGCGTTGAAGAACATCGGCAGCGGCATCAAAACGGGTTTGTGCCACATCAAGGGTGGCGTAGAACGGCTGTTATGCCCAATTCGCTACAACCCTTGCTGCAACAGTTGCACTAGCTGTTCCAGCTGCGGCGGCGGTTGCGACTCGTGCGGCGCTGGCGTTCCGTCGGCGATGCATTATGGGTCGCCGGTGATTGAAGCGTCGCCGATGTGGGAAGGGGGCGGTATTCCGACTCCGCCGACCCCGCAGGTCGACGAACCGACTTCGGTTCGGCCCGAACCGGCTCGCTTCCAACCTCCAGGAAGCTGGAAATCGGCCCAAGCGGGCGCAGCCGCGCCGGCGAAGTCCAAGCTGTACTACAGCAAAGTGATCGCCGACCAACGGCCGGTGTCGCGCGTCAGCCACACCACCAACGGCGCTTCCTACTACGCGGCGCCCAGGTCGAAGTAGTCTGACGGACTTGAGAACTGAATGACCCAGAAAACGCCTCGCAATGCGAGGCGTTTTTTTATGCGCCCAGCGCCTGATCCAAGTCGTCGCGCAGATCTTCAAACGCTTCCAGCCCAATCGAGAGTCGGATCAGTTCGTCCCGGATTCCATGTGCCAGGCGCGCGTCTCGATCGTAGCTCGCGTGCGACATCGACGCCGGCTGCTCGATCAGCGACTCGACCGCGCCCAGGCTGACCGCTAGTTGAAAGAGCCGGGTCGACTCGGCGACCTTTTTGGTCGCGGCGAAATCTCCGTTGACCTCAAAGCTAAGCATCGCGCCAAAACCGCCGTCCATCTGACGAGCCGCGATCTCGTGTCCTGGGTGATTTGGCAGACCGGGGTACAGCACGCGCGACACGCGGGGATCGGCGTCCAAAAACTCGGCGATCTTTTGCGCGGTGCGGCATTGTTCCCGCACGCGCAGCTCCAACGTCTTCAGACCACGGCTAACCAGAAATGACTCGAACGGTCCCAGCACCGCGCCTGTCGCATTTTGCACAAAGTACAGTCGGTCGTAGAGCGATTTGTCGTTGACGACCAGCGCTCCGCCCAATACGTCGCTATGTCCGCCCAAATATTTGGTGGCCGAATGCATGACGATGTCGGCGCCCAACTCCAAAGGACGAGTCAACACCGGCGTCGCGAACGTGCTGTCGACTCCTAGCAGCAAATGATGCCGCTTGGCGATCTCGGCGCAGGCGGCGATGTCGCTGATCGACATTTGCGGATTGCCGGGACTTTCGATCCACAGCATCTTGGTCTGCGGCGTAATCGCCGCTTCGAGCGCTCCCAGATCGCTCGACGGAGCCAGCGTGGTCGTCACTCCCGATCGATTGCAGATCTTATGAAGCAAACGATAGGCGCCGCCGTAAATGTCAGAGCCGGCGACGACATGGTCGCCTGATTCCAGCAGCATCATTGCGCCATGGATCGCCGCCATGCCGGATGCATAGGCCAGAGCGCCGGTTCCCGCTTCCAATGCGGCGAGGGTCGTCTCGAGGTTTTTACGCGTCGGATTGCCGCTGCGCGAATAGTCGAACTCGCCCCATTCTCCGGCGCCCGGCTGCACGTAAGTGCTAGCGACATGAATCGGCGGCACGACGGCGCCGGTTTGCGGATCGCGAGCATTGCCGACATGGATCGCTTTGGTGCGGAACTGCATTTGTCTTCACTTTCTGCAAAACGAGTTGCCAATGCATAGCCCTAACCGTAGGGTGGGTGGAGAAAGCCGAATCCTGGCGCCCAATTTCAAACGATTCGCCCGGCTTGCGCAACCCACCAGCGCCTGCTCGACCAGCAGGACATGGTGGGTTGCGCGAGCCGGTCATGTCGGTTGAAAGTGGCCAAATCCAATGCGGCTTGCTCCACCCACCCTACTCGGCGGGGAGGTGATCTATCCAACTTCTAAATCGAATCAAGCGCTTGTTTCAGGTCGGCGATCAAGTCTTCGGCGTCTTCGATGCCGCAGGCCATCCGGATCATGTTGTCATAAATGCCGAATTTGGCCCGTTCTTCCGGCGCGAGTTGGTAGTAGCTCATCACCAGCGGTTGCTCGATCAGCGATTCAACGCCGCCCAAGCTGGGGGCGATGCGGGGGATCTTTACGGCGTCGATCACGTCGGCCGTTTTCCGCCAATCGGCGTCTTTAACCAAGAAGGTAATCAGGCCGCCGAAGCCGCGCATCGTCTGTTTCGCGATGTCAAAATACTTGTGGGACGGCAAGCCGGGATAATAAACCTTCTCGACCTTCGGGTGAGACTCGAGGAATTCGGCGATCGCTTGACCATTCTGGTTGTGGCGCTCCATCCGCAAGCTGAAGGTTTTCAAACCGCGCAACAACAAGTAAATATTGTGCGGAGAATTGATCCCCCCCATGATGCCGCGCAGCTTGCGAACCGACTCTAGCTGCGCTTTGGAGCCGATGATGACGCCGGCCAACAGATCATTATGACCGGCCAGATATTTGGTCGCGGAGTGCAGCACATAGTCGACGCCATATTCCAACGGGCGAACGTTGTACGGGGTCGCCAGCGTCGCGTCGATCAGCGTTTCGACCCCATGCTTTTTGCCGATCGCGGCGAACTTTTCGAGATCGACGACGCTGAGGTGGGGGTTCGTGGGGGACTCGCTGACCAACATTTTGGTGTTTTTGTTGATCGCTTTTTCCATCGCGTCGTAGTCGCACGCTTTAACCTGGCGCGTGACGACGCCGAATCGCGCGAGATGCTTGGAGCAAAACTCGCGGCTGCGATGATAACATTCGTCAAAGAAGATTACTTCGTCGCCGGCGTTCAGCTTGGCCATCAACAAGCCGACGATCGCCGCCATGCCGCTGGAATACAGCACGGCGTCTTCGCCCCCTTCCAGGGCCGCTAGTTTCTTTTCGGCGATTTTCTCGCCGGGATTGCCGTAGCGGCCATATTCTTCGCGCTCTTCGTTTTCTTCGATATAGCGAATGACCGACGCGGTGTCGGTAAACGTATAGGTCGAAGCGCAGAAAATCGGATCGGTGATCGCGCTTTCCGGCTTTTGACGCGCTTCGCCGGCTTGGACGGAAGAGGTCGAGAAACCAAGGTCAGAAACGTCGAGCGGGACGCGGTTCGGGTCGTTCATTTTGGCGGCTTAAAAATGGCCGCACAATCGCACACCAAGGGGGAAACCTCAGTAGCGCAAAGAAGGCGGCTTTTGAAAAAATACATTGGCCGCAGCAGAAACGACTGTTTCTTCAGCTCGTCATCACGAACTTTTCGTTGACGAGGGCACTTTAGCAGTAAAGCTGCAAGCGGCCACAAATCCCTAGAAGACATCACTTTACTTGCCGGCCCGGTCGGCGGCAAGCGGGGCGTCAGCAAGGTTTTTCATTAGACGTTTCCCCTACTTCGCGTCTAAAATGAGGTTCGCAGTCCCTTCCTTTCCCCTGGCGCCGCATGATGACCTATTCTCGACTTCTGCTTTTCGCCGTCGTTTTGGCCTGCGGCGCGGCGTCACCGGGCTATGCCGAAGAAACCGAATCGATTGACGAATTGGTCATCGGACTCGGCGCCGACGACTTTCAGACCCGCAAAAGATCGGCGGAAAGCCTCTTAGAGCGGGGGATGGAGGCCCATGCGGCGCTGGTGGTCGCGTCGACCGCGCCTGATCCCACCGTAAAAATGCAGGCGATCAATCTGCTGGATGGCATCGTCGCCAAAGATCGGCGTGATCGGATCAACGCGTTTCGCAGCTCCAGTGACGCGCTTTCGCTCCCTTGTTGGCCGCAGTTTCGGGAGATCGTCGGCGATGACGCCGTCTCGCGGCGAATTTTTGCTCGCATGTCCGAAAGCGAATGGGAGTTGTTGGATCTAGCGAAAAACAGTCCAAACGAAATTGACTATGCGGTTTATCGCCGCGCTTTGGAGCTGCGACTCCGACTTTACAATTCGCAATCTCCCCCCAGCATGGCGAGCGTCGCCGCACTGTTGTTGCTGACCAGTAGTCCCAATTTTGAAGTCACTGCGCCCGCTTTTGCTGAACTGCAATATTCACTCTCCTCGCGGCCGATCACGCAGGCGCTCAACAACCCCGACGAGGCGGAAGTCGTCCGCAAGCTTTTCAACCGCTGGATCCGCAACTCGGTGGATAGCCCTTATTTGACGATGCAGCATCGTTTTTCGGTGCTATTGCTCTCGATTCGCGAAGATCTTCAGGCCGGCGTCCTACTCGCGCGCTCGATGGTCGAGGATCCCGGTCCTTCTACGCAAGCTGTGCCAAACAACCTGCATTTGGCTTACTCGATTCTGGCGATCGCCAAATTGGGTTCGACCGAAGATATCCCATTTCTCGAGCAACTGTTCGACAATGACAGTGACATTGTTCCGGTCAATCAACGCGAGCCCTTCGAAAGCCAGGTCCGCGACGTCGCTTTGGCGGCGGCAATTCATCTCAGCGGCCGTAATCCCCGCGAGTTTAGCTTCGACCGGATCACGACCGACGCCAACTATCTCTACAGCTATCGCACGATCGGC
Source organism: Blastopirellula marina DSM 3645 (assembly GCF_000153105.1). Taxonomy (GTDB): domain Bacteria; phylum Planctomycetota; class Planctomycetia; order Pirellulales; family Pirellulaceae; genus Blastopirellula; species Blastopirellula marina. The sequence continues at coordinate 3,531,227 of NZ_CH672376.1, read as the reverse complement.
TTCGCGACCGACGTCGAACGCTCCGCCGCGTTTGAAAAATGGCGCAAGTTCTCGCCCAATCCGCCCGGCAGCTAGCGTTGCTGCCAAAGTCGGCTTGCCCTGCTTCAAAAGTCAGCTTGACCCATATAACCGCCGCTGCCATGATTCCGCATCGCTCGGATGCTCTATCGGTGCTATGGCGCCGATAATGAGGGAAACGGAAGTACGAGCGCCGTCGGAGATGGAACGGATGACCAAAGATTTGCTGAAATTCTCGCTTGCCGCGTTGATCGTCACGGCGATCGGCTGTCGCTCTCCTTACGCACAAGATCGCTTGGCCGCCGCAGGCGGACTTACCGGCGCCGTCGCCGGCGCCGCGATTGGCAACGCGACAGGCAACACGGCGGCTGGCGCATTGATCGGCGCGGGAGTCGGCGCCGTCGCCGGTTCGGCGGTTGGGTCGAGTATCGATGAGACGGATGCCCGCAATCAGGCGATCTTCCAAGAGCGACTAGGGCGGCAATTGGCCGGGGCAACCACGTTTCAAGACGTCGCCGCGATGAGCCAGGCCGGATTGGGCGATCAAGTGATTATCTCGCACATCAACCGCCACGGCGTTGCGACTTCTCCGACCCCGCAAGACTTGATCCAACTGAAGAGCGCCGGAGTCAGCGATCCGGTGCTGGCGGCCTTACAAAATCCGCCTCCGTTGGTGCAGCCGGTGCGCTATGTTGATAGTCGCCCCGTTATTATCCAAGAGAGCTACTACGATCCTTGGTGCGCGCCCCCTTATTATCGATACCGACATCCGCGCCACCATCACCATCCGCCGCACGTTTCGTGGTCGGTCGGAGTGCATCACTAAGACATAACGGCATTTGAGCGACAGCGGTCTGGCGTTTAGGATAGGGAGCAGCTTCCCACCTACCCAGCCCACCTGATTGGTTCTGACGTTATGCCCCGCTTTTATTTGCTCTTGCTGACGGTCGCCGTCCAGACATCGCTGGCCGCGCCAGGATTTTCCGCCGAAGAAGCCGCTGGGATCTCGGTCCCGGCCGGGTTCCGCGCGACGCTCTTCGCCGATGACGACTTGGCGCACGACATCTACTCAATGACGCTCGACGCCGAAGGGCGCGTCGTCGTCGCAGGCGCCGGCTACGTCAAAACCTTGCACGATGACGACGGCGACGGAACCGCCGATCGGGCGACGCTCTTTTCCGACGTTCCTCGCAGCGGCGCCCACGGCATGGCGTTTCGCGGCGGCGATCTCTACTGCAGCGGCGACTTTGGTCTGCTCAAACTGACGGACGCCGATGGAGATGGCCGCGCCGACGGCGCCGCCGAAACTTTGGAGCAATCGCGACATCCCGAGCATGGAACCAACGGCGTGGTTTTTGGCGCCGATGGTTGGGTCTATGTGATCTGCGGAAACGACGCGAACATCTTTGAGCGTCACGTCACCACGTCGCACTCGCCGATCGAACATCCCAAAACCGGCGCGATCATTCGCATTCATCCAGAGACGCACCAATCGGAAGTCGTGGCGCACGGTTTCCGCAACCCGTACGACTTCGCCTTCGACGCCGCCGGCCGCATGTTGACGGTCGACGCCGATGGCGAACGCGACCAACATCTGCCGTGGTACGCGCCTAATCGCTTGTTTGACATCGGCGTAGCGCAGCATCATGGCTGGGTCTTGCATGGTTGGCAGCGCAGTTGGAATCGACCGCCGACCTATTTCGACAGCCGTGCCCGGCTGGTCGACATCGGCCGCGGATCGCCGACCGGCGTCGAAACCTACCGCCATACGGCCTTCCCTGACAAATACCGCCACGGCGTTTTCAGCTGCTGCTGGACGCTGGGGAAGATCTACTTCTTTCCCTGCACCTCCGATGGCGGCGGACTATCGGCGAGTCAAGAAACCTTCCTTGAAACCACCGGCGCCGCTGGTCTCGCGCCGGTCGACATCGCCGTCGGTAAAGAGGGGGAAATGTATTTAGCGATCGGTGGCCGCGGCACGCGCGGCGGCATTTTTAAGATTGAATATGTCGGCCAGTCGAACGCCGAATCCCAGCTAGGCGGCGTGGATCTGGTGCTCCAGGCGCCGCAACCGCAAGCCGCTTGGTCGTACGCCAAGTGGGCGCCGCTGGCGATGCAAATTGGTCGTGAGTTTTTCATCTCCGTGAGCCAAAACCCGCAGCATTCTACGGCCGAGCGCGTGCGCGCGATCGAAATTGTGACCGAACTCTTCGGCGGTTTGAAGGATGGACCGGAGGTCGATCGGCTGCTCAGTACGAAGGAAGAAGCGACTCTCTCGCAGGCAATCGTCGCGCGGGCGATTTGGAGTTTGGCGTGCCGCCGCGACGCCGTATGTCCTGCGCAGTTTTATCCGTTAACCCACCACGCGTCGCCGATGGTGCGTCGCGCAGCTTGGGAAGCGATCGCTTCGGCCGCACAGTACGACACAGACGTGCAAAACTGCAACTGGCAGTCATTGAGCGATGAAGATCGCAATGTGCGGAGCGCGGCGCTCGTCGCGTTCGATCGAATCTTAGAAAAATCGCCGGATAGGAAGGTCGACGTCGGACATTCGATCGCGGCGATCTGGTCGCAGACGGCGGCGCACAATGCAAGTTCCGAGGTAATCGTCGGCGTGATTCATCAAGCGGTGGATCGACTAGAAACAGCGACCCATCTGTATGAGCAGCAAGACGCAATTCGCGTCGTGCAAATCGCCCTGGGCGATATTACCGCCGAGCGAGTCGATCCCGACGTTTACGCTGGCTACTCGCCGGGCCGTCCGCGCACGGCGCCGCTGACGATGTGGGATCAATTGGCCAGCAAGTTGGATCCGATCTTCCCCGTGGACGAGCCGACGGTCGATACCGAGATCGCGCGGACGCTGGCGATGATCGAGCAGCCGGCGCCTAACTTTGTCGAGCAGGTCGCCCAGTTTTGGACCGACCAGTCGACGGTCGAGGAAGATGAGCACTACCTCATTTGCCTGTCGCGAATCCCCGGAGAGCGATCGACGGAAGTGATCGCCGCCGAGGCCGCCGCCTACCTGCAACTGCACGCCAAAATTGCTGACCAGGGACTGACGATCAGCCAAAACTGGTCGCTGCGCATGGGAGAAGCGTTTGCGGCCGAGTTGAAGCAGGCGCCGCAACTGGCCGACGCGATGCTTGCGAGTGAAGATTTCGGCATGCTTGAGCATGCGCTCTTCGCCTCTTACTTCAGCGCCGCACAGCAAGCGACTGCCGTGACCAAGATTCTGGAAGAAAACGACGTCGACGCGATCGAAGACAGCTGGCCAGACGAGATGATGCCGCTGGTGGATTCGTTGCCGGAAGCGGAACGTCTGGACGTGCTGCGAGCGCGCTGGGACGACTTCAATATGCGCCATGCGGTGCTCGCGAGATTGGGCGAATCGCTGCAGAACGAAGACCGCCAACGCTTCGTCGATTCGCTGCTGTCGGCCAGTCCCGGGTCGGTGCTGCTAGCGGCCGAGATCTTACAGAAGATGCCGACCGACGCCGTTGCGGATGGGGATCTGTTGGTCGCGATGAAGTCGCTGCGTGCGGCCTGCATGCCGGGACAACAGGCCGAGCAAAGCCAAGCGATCGCCAAGTTGCTGCAGGTTTGGACCAAAGCGCCGGTCGCGACGCCCGCCCAGCAGGGCGCTGTTGCGACCGAAACGTACCAACCTTGGTTTGAATGGTTCGCCGCCGCGTATCCGACGCTCAACAAAGAGTTGTTCGCCTACGCCGCCGACGAAGCGAGTTGGAAAAGTCGTTTGACGGATGTCGCCTGGGATACCGGGGACGTGAAACGGGGAGAAGCGATCTTCGCCGCCCGCGCTTGCAAGCAGTGTCACGCAACGAATAGCGCGCTGGGACCGAACCTTGACAATATCACGGGCCGATTTCGCCAGTACGACCTGTTTATGGCGATCGTCGACCCCAATCGAGACGTCTCACCGCTGTTCCATACGACGCAGCTGATGACCCGCTCGGGGAAAAGTTTTGTTGGCAAGATCATTTACGAATCGCCGGCCGGCACGCTGATTCAGACCGGTCCCGGCGTCACTGAGCGGATTTTGGAAGACGAAATCGTCCTGCGGCGCCCCAGCACGCAATCGATGATGCCGGTCGGGCTGTTGAACGGCGTCGACGATCAGGGGTTGGCCGATTTGTACTCCTACCTACAATCATTGCGTGACAAAAAATGATTTTGGGGAGCAGCGCATGACCGAGCCGGTCGATTCCAGTCCTACCAACGAGACCTCGACCAGCCAAGATCGGTCGCCGCGCATCTTTCCGCCGCTCCGCACTTGGCTATTTTCCGGCATTTTTGTGCTGCTGGCGCTATTTGGCCAGTCGGCGATCGAGCTGGGAGATGGCCCGCTGGCCAGCGTTCGCGACATCGCTCCGCTGCTGTTTGACGGCGCGGTGGGCAATGTGATGACGCTGATCGGCGTCTTTTTCGCATTTTTCATCCCGGTGATTTGGTTCACCCTGTTCAGCGGCTGGAGTATTGCGGTTCGCCTGCTCCCGATCGCATGCGTTCTGTCGGCGCCGGCGATCTTTTTTTGCTTTTTTCGCATCGTCCATGTTGATGGCGAAATGAAGCCGATATTCGCCTATCGCTTTGCCCAAAGCGCCGATCAGCAACTGGACGCGCTGGACGGCGGCGGCGCCGCCGAGGGAGACAGCACTCAATCGACCGAGCATGACTTCCCGCAGTTTTTGGGGCCCGATCGCAATCTGAAGTTGGCCGGGCCCAACCTGGCGAGCGACTGGAATACGAGCCCGCCGCAGGAAGTTTGGCGGCGGCCGATCGGGGCCGGCTGGTCGGGCTTTGTCGTCGTTGGGGATCTCGCGTATACGATGGAGCAGCGCGGCCCGAGCGAGTATGTCTCGTGCTATCGCGTCGCCGATGGCGAGCCGGTTTGGAATTTCAAACATGAAGCGCGTCACGAAACCGTCTTGGGTTACGTGGGGCCGCGTTCGACGCCGCTGGTGCATGACGGCAAAGTTTACGCGGTCGGCGCAACCGGCGCTTTGGTTGGTTTAGACGCGGCCACCGGCGACGTCGTTTGGCGGCATGATTTGTTGGACGAGTTTGACACGACGCAGGCTCAGTTTGATGGAATGGTCGCGTGGGGCCGCGCGAGTTCGCCGCTTCTGTACGAGGGGAAAGACCGCGCACTAATTATCTTGCCGGCAGGCGGTCCCACGCGCAAAGAATCGACCACGCTGGTCGCGTACGACGCCCAGACCGGCGAGCAAGTTTGGACCGGGGGTCAGCAGCCGATGAGCTACGCATCCCCCAGCTTGTTCCAGCTTGGGGGCGAAACGCAAATCATGTCGGTCAACGAAAGCACCGTCAGCGGTCACAATCCTGAAACCGGAAAGCAACTCTGGATCACCGATTGGGCCGGCGACTCGTCTGGCGCCGCAACTTGCTCGCAGCCGGTGGATCTGGGCGACGGGAGAATTCTGGTCAGCAAAGGGTACGGCCAAGGCGCGCGGGTTTTTGCGATCGAAAAGCAAGCGGACGGCCAATACGCAGTGCAAGACGTCTGGTCCGATGGTCGCTTACTGAAGACCAAGTTCACTAACGTCGCGGCGAAAGATGGTTTTATCTATGGCCTAAACGACGGCATCCTGGAATGTGTCACGGCCGCCGATGGCGAGCGTACCTGGCGCCAACGCGGCTTCGGACATGGTCAACTGTTGCTGGTTGGCGACCACCTGCTGGTCATGACCGAAGAGGGCGAGTTGGTGCTGGCCGCCGCGAACCCCGCCGCGTACGAAGAAGCAGGACGCATCCAGGCGCTGGAGAGTGAGGTCTCGCCCAATTGGAACAATCTTTGCCTGACCGGCGATCTGCTATTGGTCCGCAACGCCGAGCAAGCCGCCTGCTATCGGCTGAAGACGAGCGAGAAAAGCGACAACGATAAGTAGCGATGCGCCCTTTCGAACCGATTGGACACTAGCCCGCAGCGCCAGCGAGGGAATCCGCTTGGCGAAGCCAACACGGATTGAAGTAGCGAACCGCGTTCCCTCGCTGGCGCAACGGGCTAGTGTTACGGTGTTCGACTCGATTCCGACCCTCTCCGCTTCTCATCCGCCGCTTTGCCGTGTTCAAATCTTCTCTTCGATCAATTAGCGCTATCGAAAACCGCGCGCGGCGCTTGGCGATTTAAAACTCCTGCGCCAGTAGCCAGTCTTCGATCATGATGTGTTGGATCATCGGGGCTCGCAGCAGGGCCGCTCGTTCCGGCAGCAGCGATTTTAGCCAGGGCCGATTGACGAATGTCGACAGCGTGCGCGAACCGAGACTGCCGCGCGTTTGAATCTGCACGTTGTCGGCCAAGCGGTGATAAGTAGCCGGAATGATGTTGGGGCCAGGGCCGATGTGAACGATCGTCTCGGCGCCGCAGCGCAACGTTTCGTAGACGACCGCCCAGAGCAGTTGCGGCTGGTCGACCCAGCGATAAATTGTATCGCGCAGATTGATCTCGTCGTAACTGCGCTTGCCGGTCACCATCGACAGGACCGGCGGCTGCGGGACCGTCACGCCGCTGTTCATCTTGGCCATAAACATCGCCGCACGCGTGTTGATGCTCTTGCGCCACACGAGCGGCGTGTGCATCGGGGGCCAGCGATGTTCGTTGATCTTGAAAAAGACGCGAGCCGGAATCCGGGCCGCCAGTTTTTGTCGAAAACGTTCGAGCGACGTTCCTTCGCCGATAATCAGCACCGAGTTCGGCGAGAGGACCGCCGACACGCCCACCAGTTCGTCCCCTTCCTGATTCGTTTCGATGCAGCACTGCTGCACGATTTTCAGCGGCAACTCTTGCTTGCGACAAAAGACGACCGCCAATTGGCAACTGTCGGCCAAGCTGGCCGTGTCGTCGGCCAGGGAGATGGGAATGCCGACCGCATCTTCGATCGACAACGAGCCTGACGCGCAAAGTGCGACAATTTCGCCCAGACTATAGCCAAAATAGCACTGCGATTTTTCGAGCTCCACATGAAACAGCTCGCGGAGGATGTCGAGCTGCGCCATTTCGGCGGCGATGATCAATGCCACCGCGTCGACATAGGCCGATAAGTCGGGCTCGATACGAGATTCGACGCGCCGCACCAAATTGACCTCGCGGCCGACAGTCCGGCTGGCGATTTCACCGCACTCGATCAAGCGGCGCCGAACGATCGGCCCATACTGCGCGTGCGCCAGCAACTCAGGCGTGCGACCGAGGTTTTCAAAATTGTATCCGCGAAATGCGAAACAGGTGCTGCTGAGCCGATTGAACGGGGGAGGGGAGTTGGGCATGCGGCCAGTGCTGGTTGTCGGGAAAGCGGCGGCGTATCAGAATGAGATGGCTGCCGCGTCGTAACATCGACTCGACGGGGAAACGCCCACCTCGGTAGCAAGCATACTATACCGTCGACCTTGTGGTTGGCGCCCCCGACCTCCTTGATTTCGCACCGGAGCCGTATGCCCGATTTGACCGGAAAAATCGCCGTCGTGACCGGCTCGTCCAGCGGAATTGGCCGAGCGATTGCGCTTCGTCTGGCTGCCAGCGGCGCCAAAGTCGTCGTGCATGCCGGGCGAAATCAGGCCGGGGCCGACTCGGTTTGTGACGAGATTCTCCGATTGGGGGGAGAGTCACAGGCGTTGGTTTGTGATTTCCGAGATCGAGATGCGCGGCTACGGTTTGTCGCCGCCGCATGGGAGATTTGGGGCGGAGTTGACTATTGGGTCAACAATGCCGGCGCCGACGTGCTGACCGGCGCCAATCGAGAGCTGACATTTTCGGAAAAACTGCAGCTTCTTTGGCAGGTCGATGTCGAAGCGACGATCGAGCTGTCGCGCGAAATCGGCCGCCGGCTGAGAGATTCGCAGCGCGACGCCGCGGCGATTGTAAACATCGGCTGGGATCAATCCGAACGCGGCATGGAAGGAGACAGCGGAGAGATGTTTGCGACGACCAAGTCCGCGATCACCGCGTTCAGCCGCAGTCTGGCGCGCACGCTCGCGCCGCAGGTCCGCGTCAACGTGGTTGCGCCTGGTTGGATCAAAACGTCCTGGGGCGAAACGGCGAGCGAAATTTGGAGCCAGCGCGCGATCGCCGAGTCGCTGCTGCAGCGCTGGGGAACGCCGGCCGACATCGCCGCGGCGGTCGAGTTTCTCGTTTCGCCCGACAGCGCGTTTATCACCGGACATGTCTTGCCGGTCAACGGCGGCCTGAATCATGCGCACCTCCAACAGCGGACCGAATGATGTCGACGCCGCAAATTCACTTTGTCACGGGGCGCTTGGCCGAGCCGGCGCTGCGGGCGATTTTGGCCGATCTTGCGCCGCGGATCGGTTTTCAATACACGGTGCAGACGATGAACATCACCGTCGCCGCGCTAATGACGGCCGATTGGGTCGCCGCGCGGATCGATGTGCCGATCGGCGCGACTCTGGTGATGGTGACCGGATATTGCCTGGGAGATCTCGCCGTAATCGCCGCTCAGACCGGCGTGCCTGTTGAGCGGGGCCCGAAAGATTTGCGGCTGCTGCCGGCTTACTTTGGCGAAAGCAATCGCGGCGACGACTACGGCGGCTATGACATTCAAATCGTCGCCGAGATCAATCACGCCGCCAGTTTTTCGCTCGACGATCTGCGCGCCGAAGGACTTCGACTGGCGCGTGACGGGGCCGATCTGATCGATGTCGGGTGCGATCCCGGCGCTACTTGGACCGGCGTCGCGGAAGCGGTGAAAACCTTGCGCGACGCGGGACTGCGCGTCTCGATCGATAGTCTGAACCCGCAGGAGATCTCCGCCGCGGTCGCCGCCGGCGCCGAGTTGGTGTTGTCGGTGAACTCCAGCAACGTGGCGCAGGCGGCCGATTGGGGCTGTGAAGTGGTGGTTATTCCGGACGATCCCAAAACGTTGGCTGGGATGGACGCGACGATCGCGCAGCTGCAAACGTCCGGCGTACCGTTTCGGATTGATCCCATCCTAGAGCCGATCTCGTTCGGATTTGCCGAGAGTTTGGCTCGCTATGTCGAAGTTCGCCGCCGCTATCCAGACGCCGAACTATTCATGGGAATCGGCAATCTGACCGAACTGACCGATGTCGACTCGGCCGGCGTCAACACGTTGCTGTTGGGCGTTTGTCAGGAACTGGGGGTTCGCGGCGTGCTAACGACCCAGGTGATCAACTGGGCCCGCAGCAGCGTCCGAGAATGCGATCTGGCGCGGCGTTTGATGCATTACGCGGTGACCAATCAGGTGTTGCCCAAACGGATCGAGCCGCAGTTGATCACGCTGCGGGATGATCGCGTCGTTTATGAAACGGCCGACGATTTAGCGCTGCTCGCGGCGACGATCAAAGATAACAACTATCGAGTCTTCGCCGACGGAGAAGATTTGCATTTGATCAGTCGCGACCTCCATCTGGTCGCGAGCGATCCGTTTCAATTGTTCGCGCAACTGCTAGAAACCGCGCCGACCAATGTCGATGCGTCGCACGCGTTCTATCTGGGCTTCGAGCTTTGCAAGGCGCTGACGGCGAACCAACTCAGCAAACAATACCGCCAAGATGAATCGCTCGACTGGGGCTATCTGACCCAGGCCGAGAAAATGCATCGTCTGACGCGCGGTAAAAACGTGGCGCGGGAGGAGCAGTCTTGAACGAGCCGGCGCCGGTGATCGTACCGCTCCCCAATTTTGAGATCGTCGCGGCGTGGGAAAAACTGCGCGCCGCGCCCCGCTGCTTGTTTCTTGATAGTGCGCTGCAACATGTGCGCCTGGGACGCTACAGCTTTCTGACCGCCGATCCTTGGCGTTGGATCGAAGGGAAGCCGGGAGAGACGCATCGCCTGGACGAGATTCGTGCGCTGCTTGGCCAGTTCAAAGTGCCGACGATCACCGGCTTGCCGCCGTTTCAAGGAGGCGCCGCCGGACTGTTCGGCTATGAGTTTGGCGCCGCGTTGGAAGGGATCGCGCCGGCTCTGCACGATGAGTTTGCGCTGCCGCAATTGGCGATCGGGTTCTACGACGTGGTCATCGGCGTCGATCACGTCAGCGGCGACGCGTGGCTAATTTCGCAAGGATTTCCTGAGACCGACCCGACCCAACGTCAGAGACGTGCGCAACAGCGAGCCGATCAGTTCCTCGGTTGGCTTGCGAAAGAGATGCCGGAGCAACCGCTCACGAAACGATGCGCAGCGCTGCCCCAGTCGCAATTAGCGCCGCAGTTCGCTACGCCATACGCAGAGATCACCAGCAGCTTTTCGCAAGCGGCGTATTTGGCTGCGGTCGAGCGCTCGGTCGAATACATCCGGGCCGGCGACATCTTTCAGGTCAATCTCTCGCAGCGATTATTGCATCGCGCGACAACCGACGCCGCGACGCTCTATCGCAGTTTGCGAACCTGTAACTCGGCGCCGTTCGCGTCGTACTTTGACATGGACGGGGTGACGCTGTTAAGCGCTTCGCCTGAGCGTTTCGTCCAGGTGCGCGGTCGCAAAGTCGAGACGCGACCGATCAAAGGAACCCGCTTGCGGAGCGGTCGCCCTGAGTGGGATATGTACTCTGGCGGCGAGTTGCTGGAGAGCGAAAAGGATCGCGCCGAAAATATGATGATTGTCGATCTGATGCGTAACGATTTGTCGCGCGTTTGCACCGACGAGAGCGTCGCCGTCACCGAGTTGTGCGTGTTGGAACAATACGCGACGGTGCAGCATTTGGTCTCGACGATTGTCGGAAAACTGCGAGAGGGGGTCGACCCAATCGACCTGTTGCCGGCGGCGTTTCCCGGCGGATCGATTACCGGCGCTCCGAAGATTCGCGCCATGCAGATCATCGCCGAGTTAGAGTCGACCGTGCGCGGCGCCTATTGCGGTTCGTTAGGGTACATTGGTTTGGATGGGGCGATCGATTTGAACATTTTGATCCGCACCGTCACGGCGGCCGGCGGTTGGTGGCAATTTCCGGTCGGCGGCGGACTGGTCGCGCAAAGCGATCCCCAACGCGAATACGAAGAAACCTGGCACAAAGCGGCCGGCATCCTGCGAGCGATCGCCGCACTTTCATGATCCTAGTCATCGACAACTACGATAGCTTCGTCAACAATCTGGCCCGGTATTTTCGCCTGTGGGGTCAAGAGACGGTGGTGGTCCGGAACGATGCGATCGATTTTGCGCAGATTCGTCACCTAAAACCGCAAGCGATCGTCTTGTCGCCTGGCCCGTGTACGCCGCAGGAAGCGGGGATCTCGGTCGAAGTCGTTGGCGAGTTTCTAGAAACCGTGCCGATCCTGGGCGTTTGTCTGGGGCATCAAGCAATCGCCGCGGCCTTGGGGGGGAAGATCGTTCGTTCCGCCGAGCCGATGCATGGGCGATCCTCGATCATTCGGCACGATCAAGATCCGCTGTTCGCCGGCATGCCGGACTCGATCCGGGTAGGACGTTATCACTCGCTCACGGTCGAGCCAAAATCGCTCCCCACGTCGCTCCGCACCATCGCCGCGGCCGAAGATCGCTCGATCATGGCGATTCGGCACCTCACGCGACCCGTTTACGGCTTGCAGTTTCATCCCGAGTCGATTCTGACCGAGCAAGGGTTTGCAATCATCGGCAATTTTTTGCAAAGCGCCGGCATCGCCGTCCAGCTGAAAAACGCCGCGACGGCGGATCAAACCGTCAGCACGTCCACGCCGATTCTCTCGCCTACCAACGTCCCTTTTTACTATTGAGATCGATCGATGGAACGTTTGGTGCTTGAAGGGCTGGTCACGACCATCGGCGGCGATGGTCAGGTGAACGTTGCGCCGATGGGACCGTTGGTCGATCGTCAATTTCGCAGCTTCGTGCTGCGGCCATTTCAAACATCGCGCACCTTTGAAAACCTGCGCCGTGGATCGCCGCTTGTCGTGCATGTGACCGACGATGTCGAGTTGTTGGCGGCCGCCGCCATCGGCGCGGCGACCGATGCGCTGATCGGCCCTACGACCCGCTGCTCGCAAACCGGCGGCGTGATCCTGCAGAACGCGTGTCGTTGGTATGCGCTGCAAGTGAAGCAGCTGGACGATGCGGCCGAGCGGGCCACGATCGAGTGCGACGTGGTCGCCGCCGGGCGCAAGCGGGACTTTTTTGGTCTGAACCGAGCGCTGCATGCCGTGGTCGAAGCGGCGATTCTAGCGACACGCGTCGACTTTCTCCCCCTTGCTGAGATCCAAGCCGATCTGCAGCGCCTGCAGCCGCTCGTGCAAAAAACAGGAGGCGCCGCCGAACAACGAGCGTTTCAGCAGATTTGCGACTATGTCGCCGCCGCCCAATCGCGAACCGGCGACTAACAGGTTTTTCTGAACGCCCCAGAAGCGTTACACTACAAGCATCTCCAATCCCCCACATCCCCACCCCGATCGAACATTGCTCGAAATCCGCACGCCAAGTCGACTTCACTTCGGACTATTGTCGTTTGGCAATCCGTCTGTCGCGGCGTACGGCGGATGCGGCGTGATGATCCAGCAGCCGGCGCTTCATCTGACCGTTGATCCAGCCGAACATTTTTCTGCACAAGGCGTCGCGGCGACTCGTATTCGGGAATTCGCCGAACGCTGGAGTCGCGCTCGTCAGCGACCGCTGCCGGCGGTGACGATTCGGACCAAGCACACGCCGCGGCAACACGTGGGGCTGGGTCTGGGGACGCAGTTGGGGTTGGGAGTCGCGACCCTGTTGAACTGCGCAAGTCAGATCGGGCCGGAATCAATTGAGTCGCTCGCCGCTGCGGTCGGTCGCGGCGCTCGCTCGGCGGTCGGCTGTTATGGATTTCGCCAAGGAGGTTTCATCGCCGAACGCGGCGTCGAAACGCCGGGGCGACTTTCGCCGCTGCAGTCGCGTACAAATTTTCCGGCCGACTGGATCTTTCTGCTCGTCTTTCAGGCGAAACGCAGCGGCATCTCGGGCAATGCTGAGACCACCGCGTTTCGCCAACTGCCGCCGGTGCCGCTTGATGTCACGAACCAACTGAAGCGAATACTCTATGACGAGATGACGCCGGCGCTGCAAGCGGCCGATTACGATCACTTTTCGGACGGTCTGTTTCGCTATGGGGAACTCGCCGGCAACTGTTTCGTAAAAGTGCAGGGGGGCGCCTATCTCAATCAGCTCAGCCAACGCACCGTCGACGCGCTGCAACAGTTTGGGGTGCGCGGCGTCGGCCAAAGTTCGTGGGGGCCGACCATCTTCGGCTTGTGTTGCAACCGCCAACAGGCCGAAGCGGCCCGCGATTATCTGCACGAAACGCTCCCCGGGGAAGCGCTGGAAATGGAGATCACCGCCGCCGACAATCGCGGCGCTCGCCTGATCGCCGATACGGATTGCGATTGGCATAACGCCGTACAGAACTTCAGCGCAACGCTGGGATAGCGAAAAAGGGGCGCAGACCTGACCCCATTTTTCGCTCTTGCCGCGATTCTCTCGTCCTGAACCTGATCGTCGTCGCTGATGTCCTGCTGGCGCGAACGCCGCTGCGGCGTAAAATCAACGGCTCCAATCACTCACCCATTTCTCTGCGATACTTCGAGGATATCCCCCCATGCCCAATTTGGGAGTCAATATTGACCACGTCGCGACCGTGCGCCAGGCCCGCCAGACGAACGAGCCTGATCCGGTTTGGGCGGCCGCTTTGGCCGAGATGGGCGGCGCCGACTGCATCACGCTGCATCTGCGCGAGGATCGACGGCATATCCAGGACCGCGATCTGCGAATCATCCGCGAAACGGCCAAAGTGAAAGTCAATCTTGAGCTGGCCACCGCCGAAGAAGTGCTGAAGATCGCTTGTGAAGTGAAGCCCGACCAAGTCACCTTGGTCCCGGAAAAGCGGGAAGAAGTAACGACCGAAGGGGGGCTCGATCTGCTGCGCCAGCCCGAGAAGGTGAAAGCGGCGATCGAGCGACTGCAAGACGCCGGCATCGCCGTCAGTCTATTTCTCGATCCCGAACCGGCCCAATTGCTGATGGCGAAAAAGCTGGGCGCGACGGCGGTGGAACTGCATACGGGGCAATTTGCCCTCACTCGTGGGGACGCCCAGCTGGCTGAAATCGAAAAATTGACCCAAGCGGGCCAACAAATTTGCGAACTGGGATTGGAATTGCTGGCCGGTCACGGTTTGACCTATTCCAACGTGCTGCCGATTGCGGCTATTCCAAAGATGAGCGAGCTAAACATTGGCCACAGCATTATCGCCCGATCGATCATGGTGGGCCTGCAGCAAGCGGTTCGCGATATGAAACAATTGATCGCCGGGTAGGAAGCAAGAAAAGAATGGAACACGGAGATCACAGAAAGACACGGCAGGAAAATGCCCCTTAGATCGAGTGCAGCAACCGCCAAACGCCGGCCTGGCGATTTCGCCGTAGACTACTGGAGACAATCCGTGGCCGCCGTGTTCCATTCTTCTTCGCAGGGCCGAAACACTCCCCCCGGTTGTCGAATTGGCCGGCTTGCACCATATTTGTAGCACGTTTTTTTCTGGTTCCCGTCGGTATCGGTGATGAGTTATGTCGCGAAAAGGTTCTGAATTTGCTGGCGTTTGGGTCGCCATTGTCACTCCGTTCAAGGACGGCAATGTCGACTATGAATGCTTGAAACAGCAAGTCGATTTTCAAATCGCGGCAGGCGTCACCGGACTTTGTCCGGTCGGCACTACCGGCGAATCTCCGACCCTCTCGCACGCCGAGCACGAGCGGGTGATCAGCTCGGTCATCGAAACCGCCGCGGGTCGCGTGAAGGTGATGCCAGGCACCGGGTCCAACAGCACGTCCGAGGCGCTGCGGCTGACCAAGTGGGCCGCCAAAGAAGGCGCCGACGCGGCGCTGATGGTCGCGCCCTACTACAACAAGCCGACGCAGCGCGGCTTCTACGAACATTTCAAAGCAGTCGCCGAAGCGGTCGACGTGCCGATCTGCGTTTACAATATTCCGGGTCGCGCCGGCAAGAATATTGAGCCGGAGACGATCGCCCAGTTGGGCGAGCTGGAAAACATCCAGATGGTCAAAGATGCGACCGGTTCGCTCGACCAAACGTCGCAAGTGTTGGAACGAACCAATCTGACCGTGCTGAGCGGCGACGATAGCCTGACGATCCCGATGATGTCGGTCGGCGGCGGCGGGGTGATCTCGGTCGTCGGCAACATCGTGCCGCAAGATATGATCGCGATGGTCGCCGCGATGAACGCCGGCGATCTGGCCGAGGCGCAAAAGCGACACTTCCAACTCTTTGGACTATGCCGCGAGATGCTCGGTCTCGCGACCAATCCGATTCCGATCAAAGCGGCGATGAAGATGCTGGGCCGCGATACCGGCGAACTGCGCCTGCCGATGACCCCGCTCGAACCAAGCGAAGAAGCTCAGCTACGCGCGACTTTGACCAAATACGGGTTGCTGTAATCCGACCAGTAAGACGCCACCTTGGCGCCAAGCCGAGAACCGTGACACGAGCCCGCAGCGCCAGCGAGGGAATGCGGTTAGCGATTTAGACACGGATTGAAGTAACCAACCGCTTTCCCTCGCTGGCGCCACGGGCTCGTGGCCAATCGGCTCGACAACACGTAACCACAGAACGCGACTCCAATGCCGTCGGTTCTTTATCTTTGCGAATACGCGACGCTCAACGGCGGCGAGAACTCGCTCCTCTCAATCCTGCCGCACGTGATCTCAAGCGGATGGCGACCGACGATTCTTGGCCCCTCCGGCGGCGAACTATCGACTGCAATCCGAGCCGCCGGCGCAGCGTACCAAGCGTGGGACTTGGTCGACTCGCAAGGTCGCAAACGTCCGCTCGAACCACTGCGAGCCGAACTTGCCGAACATATAGATCGCCGGCGGCCGGACGTCGTGCATGCGAATAGTCTCTCGATGAGTCGCATCCTGGGGCCGATCGCGACGCCGCCGCAGGTCGTCAAATTGGGACACTTGCGCGACATCCTTAAGCTGAATCGGCGCGTGCTGGATGACTTGAATCAGCTGCACGCGCGGATCGCAGTTTCGCAGGCGACGCGCGATTTTCATGTGGCGCAAGGTCTGACCGCAACGTCGTCCCACGTCATCTACAACGGCGTCGACAAGTCGCAGTTCTTTCCGGCGGCGGCAACCCACTTTTTGCATGCCGAGCTGGGCTTGCCGCCAGAGACCCGTCTGTTGGCGACGATTGGTCAGATCGGCATGCGAAAAGGTGTCGACGCGGCGCTGCGCGCGTTCGCCCAAGTCCGCATCGCACACCGCGATGCGCATCTGCTGATCGTGGGGGAGCGTTTCTCGCAGAAGGACGAAGCGATCCAGTACGAAGCGTCGCTGCATCAGTATGTCGCCGACAACCAACTTGCCGACGCCGTGTCGTTTCTCGAATTTCGGTCCGATGTGGCGGCGGTCCTGCGCGAGTTGACGATGTTGGTGCACGCCGCTCGGCAGGAACCGCTCGGACGCGTCTTGCTGGAAGCGGCGGCGACGGCTTTGCCGGTTGTAGCGACCGACGTGGGAGGCACGCGGGAGATCTTCTCCCACGAGTCGGCCGAAATCACGCCGGTCGACGATGTCGAGGCGCTGGCCGCCGCGATAACAAGAGTTCTGGCCAACGACGATTATCGCAGCCAACTTCGCGGGAAATCGCATCGGCGCAGTCAAAAGTTCGAACCGTCGCACTCTGCGGCGGAGATTTTGCGTCTCTATGACGACCTGTTATCACGGTCGTAGCGGTTGCGCCGAGCGGGTTGCAGTCGGCGATGATTTTTCTGAGAAAGGAGCTGCAAACTGAGCTAAAGTTTGGAAGGCCCGCTTGGGGCATTCGCCTACTCGTCTTACCGGCTGGAATGTTAGCCATGAACGTATCTTGTCGCGAACTTGCTGATCGCATCCAAAATTTGCAACCGAGCGCCGACCTCCAAGATGTCGCCAGACTTTGTCTGTTGTTGTCGAACTCGGTAAAGGACACGCAGGTTCTGGCCAGCGAAGAGTTGCTCACGACCGTCTGGAAAGAAGTGGGGCTCAAGCTCCAAGCGGCGACCGACCAGCATGCGGCGATGACCGCCGAGCTGGAAGAACTGTCCTGCTCAGATCCGCGCGGTTTTACGCCGGATCAAGTCTGGGTGTTGATTCGCGCGATCAAAGTGCAAAGCCAGATCTTGCAGTTGTACGTCGGCCAACCGGCGCTCAACGTGTAACGGTGCGATTGTAAAAAAACCGCAGACACTGCCCGTTGCGTCCGCCAGGGAACGCGTTCGGGTATGTCGTTTAAATTCAAATCGAATGCCGGGGCCATGCTCTTACGTCGTGGTCAGTCGCCCAACAACAAAATCGCGACCGACATGTAGATCACGATCCCTAGAAAGTCGATGATGCCGGCGACGAAGGGGTTGCTCATCAGCGCCGGGTCGAGATTGATGCTCTTAAATAGCAGCGGAAGGGACGAACCGACCGTCGTGCCGGCGATGACCACGGCTAACACGGTGATGGGAACGACCAGCGCCGCAAAAGCGGACGGCGCTTCTGTAAAAGCGATCCCATAGCCCAGAATGCTGAGCAAGCTGCCTAAGATCAGCCCCATCAAGATCTCGCGGCGAACGACCATGAACCAGTCGCGGGCCGTTAAATCTCCTTTGTTCAGCGCCATGATAATCAACGTCGCCGATTGATTTCCGGTATTGCCGCCGGTCGAAATCACGAGCGGAATGAAGGGGACGAGCCAGGCGAACTTGTTCAGTTCTTCCTGAAAATGGCCGAGCGCCATCGACGTGAACAAGGCGCCGATAAACAGGATGATCAGCCAGACTCCCCGTTTCCAGCTGAGAGTGATGATCGGCGTTTGCAGGTAGGAGTCTTCGAGCGGTTCGACCGCCGCCGCGCGATACGCGTCTTCTTCCGCTTCTTCCAGCACGACGTCAAGAATATCATCGTGCGTAATGATCCCGACCAGCTGCAACGTGTCGTCCACGACGGGGATCGCCAACAAGTCGTAGTCGGCCATCTTCCGCAAGACTTCTTCCTGGTCTTCGGTCACCTGGCAGTGGATCACCTCAGGCTCCATCAGTTCCGACAGCTTGCGATCCGATTTGCCCAGCGACGAAACCAGTTGCCGCGTCGAAACGACTCCATGCAGTCGATCGTTCTCGTCGACGATGTAGATGTAGTAGACCGTCTCTAGATGTTCGGCCTGCCGCGTCAGCTCTTCCAGCGCCTGACGGACCGTCAGGTCTTCGCTGAGCCGAGCGACTTCGGTGGTCATGATCGCGCCGGCGGTCCCCTCCGGATGTCCCGAGAGACGCTGGAAATCGCGTCGTTCTTCAAGCGGCAAGAGCGAGAGAATGACGGTTACCGCTTCCTCGTCGACGCCTGACAGCAAGTCGACGCGATCATCCGCCGACATGCAAGCGATCATCTCGGCGACCTCCGCCGGATCGCGAGACTCGATGATCTCGACCTGGAACGGATGCTCGAAGTAAGCGAAAATTTCGCTCTGAAGTTGGGTATCGGCATGCCGCAGGACGTTCCAAACCTCGTCGATCGTCAACGCTTCCATGAACTCGGCGGTCCGAGCCGGGTGCAGCGCAGTACAGAACTCGAGCAGCCCTTGGTGGTCGTTTTCGGCCAACATTTCGCGGAGTTCAGGTAGATAGAGTACGTTCATCATGGCGCAATTTCATCGTGGAACGGTTTCGCGGAACTACCAATCTAACTTCCCTTGTCAGGTTCGGTTACCCTCTGGGACGCCAAAAAAGAAGGGAAGATCTTCATAATGGTCAACATCAATCGCCGTTGACGCTATCATGCTGGACAACTAGACTGGCGGTGCTGATAGCATACATATCGCGTTCTCTGCGTTCCGCCCACGATTCGGGAACGAATTCGGCGTCGTGGTCGCAACGGAGGAAACGCTAAACTGGCGAACAATAGGTCCGCAATGAGCGAATCTTCCGAAGCGCCGAGCCAATTGGACGACCCCATTTCGCGATGTGAGGTCCGTATTGGTTACGAGTTTCAAGAAAAATCACTTCTAAAATCTGCTTTAACCCATGCTTCGGGCGCAAGTCACCGCCTGGAAAGCAATGAGCGGCTCGAGTTTCTCGGGGACGCCATTCTGGGGCGCGTCGTCTGCGAAGCCTTGTTTCACAGTTTTCCTCACTTTCTTGAGGGAGATCTGACCAGGATCAAATCGGTCGTCGTCAGCCGCTTGACCTGCGCCAAGCTAAGCCGCGTCTTGGGGTTGGAAGAGTTTCTTATCGTCGGCAAAGGGATGTCGTCCAGCCCTTCGGTTCCTCCCTCGCTGTTGGCGGACGTCTTTGAAGCGATCATCGCCGCGATCTATTTGGATGGCGGCCCCAAGCCGGCCGAAGATTTTGTCTTACGCAATCTAGAAGACGAAATCGAGTTAGCCGTCTCCGGCGAGGCCGGCGCCAATTTCAAGTCGGCCCTGCAGCAATACGCCCAGCGCGAGCATGGCGCTACCCCCAACTACTTGCTGCTGGACGAAAAAGGCCCAGACCATAGCAAGTGCTTTCAGGTCGCCGCCCAAGTCGCCGGTATCCGATATGTCGCCGCGTGGGGACGGAACAAAAAGGAAGCCGAGCAGCGCGCCGCCCAAAACGCACTATGCGAAATCGAAGGTCGTCCGGCCGAGCATCTGGCCGAGTAAGCCAACGGCGAACGCGTTCAAGTCAAACGCCGTCACACGAGTGTTCTGTCATGTGACGCAACACTAGCCCGCTGCGCGAGCGAGGGAATCCGCTTGGCGCTACCAACACGGATGGAAGTAGCGACCGCATTCCCTCGCTGGCGCTGCGGGCTAGTGTCGCATCGGTTCGAAATAGCCAACTTCAATGAATGAAAGCCGCGTCATGACGCGCTCTGTCGCACTCCTCTCTGGCGATCTCGACGGCGCTGTCGCCGCCGCGTTGATCCAGACGCAAGGGGTGCAAGTCTTTGGGCTGGCCTTTGCGACGCAGTTTTCGCCGGTCGCCGATGCGGCGCGCCGCTCGGCCGATCAGTTGCAGATTCCGCTGCGAGTCGTCCAGCCTTCGCCTACCGAGTACCTGCAGTTGATCGCGCGGCCGCGGTTCGGGTACGGCAAAGGCGCTAATCCGTGCGGCGACTGCCGTTTGGCGATGCTGGCCGCGGCGGTCGAATATCTCACCGAATTGGAGGCCCAGTTTGTCGTTACCGGCGAAGTGCTGGGGCAAAAGATGATGGGCCAAAAGCGATCCCATCTCGAAATGATGGAGCATCACGCCGGCATCCCTGGGCGATTGGTTCGGCCCCTCTCGGCGCAACTTCTTACGCCCACGCTGCCAGAGACAGAGGGGCTGATCGACCGCAGTCAGTTGTTGGCGATCCATGGAAGCGGCCGCCGTCAGATTCGCGCTTTGGGCCAGCGGTTTGGCCTGACCGGCAGCGAAAAAGGCGCCGCGCGCTGTCGTCTGGTCGATCCGGCGTATGGGCGGCGGTTGCGCACGGCGCTGGTCTCTCGGCTGCCGGCCGCTTGGCTGTTGCCGGGGCTGTTCGAGATCCGCCAACACCAGTGGAGCGAAGATCGCGGCCTGATCTTGCTGGGACGAAACCAAGACGAGAACGACCGACTGGGCCAACTATTTCTCGCGTTGCCGGCCGATCCCACCATCTTGTTAGCGACGCCGATCGGCTTTCATGGACCTACGGTTTTGTCCGTAGGTTTAAGCTTTGCGGAAGCCGAGCCAAAGATCGCGGGCGAATTGCGCAAAAAAGGATTCCCTGCCGAAGTGGGAGAACGACTAGCGCTATCCGATAAATCGAACGATTGGGTGATGCGGCTCGTCAGGGAGTCGCCGGTTTAGCGCATAATCGCCATTTAGGGCTGCGGAAGGGCGCAAAGTGAGGGGGAGCCCGTCAATTGCGTACTAGATTTGAGCAGTTGAATGATTTCATCTTTTCCCCCACTTGGTCGACATAATGCAGACCGATATTTCCAACACGCAATCACTCGCGGGACTCCGCATTTTGATCGCCGAAGATGACGACTTGAATCGTCAACTGTTGGAGATCATTTTGACAGGCGCCGGCGCCGAAGTGACGCAAGTTTGCGATGGGGAAGCGGCGACGGCGATCTTTCATCCCAATCGGTTTGATCTGGCGATTCTGGACCTGCGAATGCCGCGGCAAGATGGCATGACGACCTTGGCTGAAATTCGTCGGCTCGACGAGCAATTTCCGGTCGCCGCGTTGACCGCGTGCGCTCGTCGAGAAGACCGGCTCGCTTGTCAGGCGGCTGGATTCCAACTGTTTCTGACCAAGCCGATCCTTCCCGGCGACCTGGTGATCGCGCTCATCGAACTCGCGGAAACGCGAGCCGTTGATTCGGTCGCCTAACGCTTATCGCAGGGTAATCGCCTGACGTAGCGGCTCCAGAATATTCTGGATGACGTACTCGTCCATGATCCGTGCGGCGGCCGCGTGCAAGCCATCCATCGCGTCAACGTAGGTATTGCCCGGATCGAGACTGCCATAGTTGCGGAGCGTCAGGTAGACGCTTAACTGCTCTTCCGGAAATTCTCCGGTCCGTACGTGATAGGCGCTGGTTCTAGTTTCGATACTGATTCGACACTGAATGCGGCACTCGTCATCCAGCGCGATCTGAATCGACGGTTCGCAGCTGACCAGGCGGCTGTTCTCCAATCGCCCTAGCTTTTCAAACGCCGGCGACAGACCCAGCGCTTCGGCGACCAATTGGTTGTGATTGCCGCGATAGGTGAAATCAAACCCATACATCAAGTTGAGCGATTCGCAATCCAGCGGGCTGACCGACAGCAGATAGGGGGCCAGTTCTAGGATAAAACGATGTTGCTCGATCGCGTCTTCCAGGTTCTCGATGTTGACGCAGCCCGAGAGGACGCGCTTCATCTCGACCGAGGCCCAGCGATAGCTTCCCTGGTCTTTGTCCTCTTCGAGAACAAATTCAGAACGTTCGCGCGCATAGAAGTTCCGCATCAGTGGATACTTCTTGCGGATCTGTTCAAAAAAGTGGAGCACCGCATCGCGGCCGCTCGGGAGGTCCATCTCAGTATTGAGATTCATGTTGACATAGAAGTCGTCACTCAGCGATCGGTAGCCGGCCATCCGTATTTCCTTCTCGAGCGCTAGAGATTCTCGGATAAACTAGAAAGTTCGTTCATCCGCCTGAGCCTTAGTATATATCCCTGCCGTTTTAGGGAAAGTCCGACATGTACCCGCAAAACCGCCGAAGCACGATGATTGGCCCGCTTTCGCCGACGATTTTCACAATTTCCAGCGACTTGGGACCGCTCGAGATCGAGCTGCGAGGAGATGTGGTCTACCGCTTAAGCTTCTCCACGACCAAGAACCGGAGCCCGCGAACGGTTTCGCTTGCTCCTTTGCAACAAAAAATCGTCGATCTATTGCAGCAATACGCCGCCGGAGAACCTGTCGATCTTGCATCGATCGCGATCGATCTGACCGGCTTCACTCCCTTCGCGACGCGCGTTTATCAACAGTGCCGCAAAATTCCCCTCGGCACAACGCTCAGTTATGGACAGCTCGCCGCACGGGCCGGTTCGCCCGCCGCTGCTAGAGCCGTCGGCGGCGCGATGGCCCGCAATCGGATTCCCCTCTTGATCCCATGTCATCGCGTGGTCGCAAGCACCGGCAAGCTGCACGGGTTCTCAGCGCCGCAAGGATTGAAGTTGAAAGATCGCCTACTGCGGTTGGAACATGCGACGTTTACATGACCAGGAATCCGATCAGCCATCAAACCGCTTGGCCGCAGGAAATCAAATTGCATTTGCACCCCGGCGTTGGTTAACCCCGATTGGTTAAACCGATTGCAGGCGGCGCTTTTCACAACCGAGAGAGTCGCTGCGAAAATTGAAATCACCAACCAAACAGGCGAGCTCGCCACGATTTCGGTGGGAGCGGCTGCATCATTTCTGTTAGCGAACTCGGGCACTTGCGTTTTCCTGATGCAACTGCGGTAACAATCGAATGCACGTTCCGGGTCACTTGATCTTCCGCGTCAAGACGCAGCGCGTGTTCGATTGTCACTCTCGCTTCGGCAATGCCGCCGCTTCGCAGTTGAACGACGGCCAAGTCGCCAAGCAATTCAACATCGTCGGGATTGATGATTACCGCTCTCGTCGTCGCATCGAGGGCGACAGATAAGTCGCCGCTGGTCAAGCTGACGCCCCCTGTTCCTTCAACATGATCGTTTCCTCCGGCGCTAGTTCGACGGCGTCGGTGGGTTGCGCAAGCGGCGATGTTGTTCAAAATTGGTTGAGCGTAACTCGCTTGCTCCACCCACCCTACGGTCCTAGCCGGCTGTGCCCTTGGATAGGCGTATCGAAATCAGCCGCACGGCGTTAGCCGCGGTTTCTGACAGCAGCGCATTGTCGACGGAAAATTA
>NZ_CH672376.1:3363147-3507423 GCF_000153105.1 Blastopirellula marina DSM 3645 | reverse complement strand
TCGACAAGGACCTTCCGCGGCTGCGCGATCAGTTGCAAACCGTCGGCTACAGCGTCTCCCAAGCGGCGGATTTGATGTGCGCAGTCTTGGATCACGGCTGCCAACTCGCCCACTTTGCCGACTACGCCGCGATCTTGCACAAGTCGCGAGCAGAGCAGCGCGATTGCGACGATCCTTCGAGCCGAGTTCGCAAAAATGGTCGACAAGAGCCGAGCGGCGACAGTTCGTTTCTCGAGTTCACGACGGAACAGCTGCTCGAGCAGCAAGAGCCGCTGCGGTGGTTGTTGCCTGGCATGCTGACGCAAAACGAACCGGCGGTGATCGTCGG
This sequence comes from Blastopirellula marina DSM 3645, assembly GCF_000153105.1. Taxonomy (GTDB): domain Bacteria; phylum Planctomycetota; class Planctomycetia; order Pirellulales; family Pirellulaceae; genus Blastopirellula; species Blastopirellula marina. Next base: position 3,507,095 of record NZ_CH672376.1, on the reverse strand, counting down.
GCCGAGCAAAAGCCTGAAGACCTCGATCGCCGTCGATCTGTGTGCGGCGCTGGCGAGCGGCGAGAAGTTTTTGGGGCAGTTCGCCGCTGCGCGCGCCTTTCGCGTCGGGCTTGTCAGCAGCACCACCGATCAACATGCACTGACCGATCTAGCGCGTCGTTGGAGCGCCGCCAGCAGCAGCCGGTCGAAACGTCTCCCCAATCTAACCTGGGCCCTGTCGAGCGACGGTTCGACGAATCTCGAAAACCTGCGCGCTTGGATCGCCAAGCATCAGTTGGAAGTGGTGGTAATCGATCCGCTGCGTCTGACCTCGACCGGAAAGAGCACGCAGGCAGCGCAGCTGTGCGACTTGGTGCGCTGCTGTTTAGAGAATGGCGCAACGCCGATCTTGTGTTGCCAGTCTCGCAAAGCGATCAAGTCGGATGCTTCCGATATTCCTCGTGAACTCGGTTTCGCGCGGCAATGGTTGCTGGTGCGGCATCGGCAAAATTATCTGCCCGGCAGCGGCCAGCATCGGTTGCAACTGACCCTCGGCGGCTACGCCGGTCAAGGGGGAGAGTGGGGCGTTGATATTGACGAAGGAAGCTTGCAAGATCCAACCGGCCGCCGCTGGGACGTGACGCTGCGCGAACCGCAATCGATTGCGGACGAAACTGCCGCCTGCGAAGCCGAAGCCCATGCGCAGCGCTTGCGGGCCAAGATTCGCGTGGCGATCCAGAGCGTCGCCGAGAACGATGCGTTCAAGTCCCGAATCCGTGAACGAAGCGGAATCAGCGGCGCCAGGTTCGAGCCTGTCTGGAGCCAAATGCTCGCCGCCGGAGAGGTCGAACCGAACCCCAGCTGCGACAGAAAAACGCACGTCCATCCAACCTATCGCTTGGCCGAGCGCGGGAGTCCGCCCGAAAAAAAAGAAGCGGTCCGGTCCAACCCGGAAGCAGCCCAACGGGCTGTCCCAACCTAGAAACGTAGGGTGGGTGAAGCAAAACCGCGCTCGATTTCACCATCACCAATCGACATGACCGGTTTGCGCAACCCACCATATCCACAAGGCGGCGAAAAAAAATTCCGCAGTCCGGTCCGATGGTTCACGAAACGGGCGACGCGCCTGCATCCCCAAAAAAAGGACCGCTGTCGAATTGCTTCGAGCAGCGGTCCTTTCGCCTCGACGTCGCGTCAGGTAGCCAACGATTGACGCGCCGCTTCGGCTGCTTTCACCATGTTGGCCAGCGCTGGGCGTACTTCATCCCACTTGCGGGTTTTCAGGCCGCAGTCAGGGTTGACCCAGATTTGCGCTGGGCTCAGGACTTCCGCCGCTTTGGTCAACAGTCGCAGCATCGACTCGGAGGTCGGCGCTTGGGGCGAATGAATATCGAACACGCCGGGTCCGATCTCATTGGGATAGCGGAAGTTGACGAACGCACCCAACAACTCCATATCGCTGCGCGACGTTTCGATCGAAATCACGTCGGCGTCGAGACCGGCGATCGCTTCGATGATGTCGTTAAATTCGCAGTAGCACATATGCGTATGAATCTGCGTTTTGTCAGCGACGACGCTGCTGGCCAGCCGAAAACTGTCGCCGGCCCAGACCAGATAGTCGTTCCAATCTCGCCGCCGCAGCGGCAGCCCTTCGCGCAGCGCCGGCTCGTCAATCTGAATCACCTGCACGCCAGACGTTTCGAGATCGGCGACTTCGTCCCGAATCGCGAGCGCGATTTGCTTGCACGTTTCGCTACGCGGTTGATCGTCACGAACGAACGACCAACAAAGAATCGTCACCGGTCCGGTCAGCATTCCTTTGACCGGTTTGCTGGCGCACGACTGGGCGAACCGGATCCAATCGACGGTGATCGGCGTCGTGCGATAGACGTCGCCAAAGATGATCGGCGGCTTCACGCAGCGACTGCCGTAGCTTTGCACCCAACCGTTGCGGGTAATCGCGAAGCCTTCGAGCGTTTCGCCGAAGTACTCGACCATATCGTTCCGCTCGGGCTCGCCGTGGACAAGCAGATCGAGTCCGACTTCTTCCTGAAATTGGATCACTTCCCGGATTTGGGCCTGCATGGTCGCGACATACGACGCTTGCGAAATCTCTCCTTTTCGCCGCTGGGCGCGAGCCTGACGGATTTCGCCGGTTTGTGGAAACGAGCCGATGGTGGTGGTCGGAAACGCCGGCAGACCGAGCGACGCTTGTTGCAGTTGCCGCCGCTGCGTATACGAACTGCGGCGCCGCGTCATCGAATTGTCGAGCCACGCCAGGCGACCTTGCACCTGGGGCGAATGGACGCGGTCCGACGCATGTCGATTCATGATCGCCTGCCGATTCGCGTCGAGCGCGGGCTGCACCGTATCGTCGCCGCGCAAGGCGGCGGCGATCAGCGCGACTTCGGCCAACTTTTGCTTGCCAAAGGCGAGCCAACTTTTCAACTCTTCATCCAACTCGGTCTCGGCGTCGAGATCGACCGGCGCGTGTAGCAGAGAGCAACTGGGTGCGATCTGAATTCGCTGGGCGCCAAGCTTTTCGAGCAACGGTTGCACGAAACTGATCGCCGCATGGATATCGGTCTTCCAGATGTTACGTCCTTCGACCAGGCCAAGCGACAGCACTTTGTCTGTCGACACGGCGGCGGAGAGCAATGCCGCGTCGGCTTCGCCGCGCACCAGATCAACATGCAAACCGGCGGTCGGCAGATCAGCGGCGAGCTGCAGATTTTCGGCCAGAGGTCCAAAGTAGGTCGTCAGCATCACTTTCAGCTGCGGCAATTCGGCGGCGATTTGGCGATACGCTTGGACCAGCGCATCACGCTGCTTGTCGCAAAGATCGGTCGATAAAACCGGTTCGTCGAGCTGCACCCAAAGTGCGCCGGCGTCCGAAATCTGCCGCAGCAGATCGATATAGGCCGGCAGCAACGACGCGATCAGATCGAGTCGATCGCCGGTCTCGGATCGCAGTTTTCCGAGCGACAAAAAAGTAACCGGGCCGACGAGCACGGGACGCGTTGCGATGCCCAGCGACTGCGCTTCGTTCAGTTCGGCGATTGGTTTGGTTGCGTCGGCCGAAAACGTTTGGCTAACTTCAAACTCGGGAGTCAAATAGTGATAGTTGGTATCAAACCATTTGGTCATCTCGAGCGCCGGGATCTCGTGCGGCAGCGAGACGCCGGGCGCCTGACCGCGAGCCATCAGAAAATAACGCTGCAGCGGCGAAACGTCGAGCTGGGCGAATCGCGGCGGTATGACCCCCAGTGCGACCGCGGTATCAAGCATCTGATCGTAGAGCGAAAAATCGTTGCTCGGGATCGACTCGATGCCGGCCGCTTGTTGCAAGCGCCAATGTTCGGCGCGCAGCTCGGCGGCGACTTGCTGCAGTTGCTCGGCCGAAGCAGCGCCGGCCCAATACGACTCGACGGCTCGTTTGAGCTCGCGATTTTTACCGATGCGGGGAAAACCTAAATTTGCAGATAGCATGTACGCTGTCCTTTGTAATTGCGCATTCTTAGCGCAGCAGGAGACGCGTCCGGCAGTCAAAGCTGGAAGCGGATCCCGCGCGCGGAAACAGAAAGAAATCAAACGTGAACTCGCGGGTCGCTAGAAAGCGTGAGCGCGACTCGAGGGCCAGTGAGTTCGCCGCAGCGCAGCAGGAGTGCGCACATCAAGAAATGATGTCATCGTAGGGATCTCCATGTCGCCTTCATCCCCGAAGGCGTATGACAAAAACTGCACCAAGGTACAGGCGGTTGGCAGGTCTTCGGACTTCCAGACTAAGGCCAGGCGACTTGCCTGACGGTTCCTACTTGCCGTTGCTTTCCAATCCAACGAGGATCAGTGCTTACGGACGGCGTTCGTTTCTGGTTACCGCAGCGGGGGCTGTCCCGGACTTTCACCGGCGTTCCCTCTTTCGACGCTCCATGGAAGGAGCGAACCAATCACGTCGCCAAACTATCCTATGAGCGTCGACCGCGTCAACTAGCAGTGACCGCGAATGGTGCGGCGATCCCGCAGAAATAAACGGCCGCCACGAATCGCGCCGCCGCAATAACCGCTGCCACCGATAAACCCTGACGCAGTAGATGTTTACGCATGCAGAAAATTTCAAAATTGCCCACCCAGAAGCAGCCCCAGCCCCTTTACGCATCAGGGCAGTGCGGCTAAACTTTGTGATCTGCCGCGGGAGAGTAATCTCCGCAGTAGCAGATGCGGATGTAGCTCAGCTGGATAGAGCGTCGGTCTACGAAACCGAAGGTCGCAGGTTCGAACCCTGCCATCCGCACTCAAAGAAGCCGTTAGCTTGGAAGAGCTTACGGCTTTTTTGATGCGCTCAGAGCATCTCCGCGATCTTCGCTAAATGGTCTATTTGGGTCTGTTTCGGTCCCCATTTGCGCACAAACTTTTGAGCCGTTATTGGGTGGCGATTTATGGAGATCGGAGTAGCGGGAATCAATCAACCTGCTTTAGCGACGAATAGCCCAAGCCGCAAGCTCATCGTGGGGGACAAGGTTGGAGGAAGATTCGGTGGATTGGAGTTTCTGCGGACGTTTTTTTCCACATGGAAGTGTCGCAAGCAGATTCGTGTTGAAAATCTCCGGCGTCCCCTGATCCAGCGCCTCGTCCAAGGCGGCTCCGCGGAAATCGACGTCCATGCTGTTCGACAATCGCCACGACAAAGCGTAACGGCTGCACCAATCGAGCACCGCGACTAGATGCAAGTACCCGCGCTGCATCGGAACGTATGTGATGTCGCTCGACCAAACCTGATTCGGACGGTTGATCACCACGTCTCTCAACAGATACGGCTACCGACAAGGGGCTTCCTCATGCTCGCGAATGGCTAGATATTCTCTTCCACGCCGTATTGCTTAAGCTTTCGATAAAGCGTCTTCCGGTCGAGGCCGAGGATTCGTGCGGCGGTCGTTTTGTTGTCGCCGACAGCGCTGAGCACGTGGAGGATATAACGGCGCTCGACCTCATCCATCGGCGCCAGTTCGGCAGGGTCTTCGCCGCCGATGAAGACCTGAGAACCGCGATAATCTCGAATCTTGTCAGGCAAGTCTTCGACGGCGAGCATCTCATAGCGCGTCAGCGCGACGGCGCGTTCGATGACATTTCGCAGCTCGCGTACGTTGCCTGGCCAGGAATAGGCCAATAGCCTCTCACTGGCTTGCTCGGAAATATTCGCGACCGATTTTTCCGCACGTTTGGCGTGTGTTGTGACAAAATGGCGAGCCAACAGCAGAATGTCCGTCCCGCGAGATCGCAGCGGCGGCAGTTCGAGTTGAATAACATTGATGCGATAGAATAAATCGTCTCGGAACTTTTGATCCTCTACCGCCGCTTCCAGGTCGCGGTTGGTGGCGGCCAAGATCCGAACGTCAAATTCAATTTCCTGGTCGCCGCCCACAGGGCGAAGCTTATTTTCCTCTAGCGCCCGCAATAGCTTCACTTGCATCGAAATCGGCATCTCACCGATTTCATCCAGTAGCAACGTGCCTTTCTCGGCCTGCTGAAAAAGTCCCTTGCGCTCGGCTCGAGCATCGGTAAAGGCGCCTTTGGCGTGACCAAAGAGCTCGCTTTCCAGTAGCGCTTCGGGAAGCGCTGCGCAATTGATCGCGACAAACGGCCCATCGGCGCGTCGGCTCTGTCGATGCAACAACCGCGCGACAAGTTCCTTACCGGTTCCGCTTTCGCCGGTGATCAGCACTGATGCAGACGATTGGCCGATCCGTGATATCTGGTCAAACAACTTTTGCATCGGCGGACTTTCGCCGATGATTTCGCCGAAATGACGCGAGTGATCCACGGCGTCACCTAACAATTTGACCTGCTGCTGCAACCGCCGATGCTTGACGGCGCGCTCCAAAGAAATGGCCAACAGATCCATTTCGATCGGCTTGGTGACAAAGTCAAAAGCGCCGGCACGAATCGCAGCTACTGCCGTTTCCAAGCTTCCAAAGGCGGTCATGACGATCACCGGCACGTCAGGGCGATTTGCGACAATCTGTTCGCAAAGTTGAATCCCAGAGGCGCCCGGCATGCGGATGTCGGTCAACACGGCGTCAAAATCATCTTCCTTCAAAGCATGGAACGCCGCTTCCGCCGACGTAAACCAGCTCGATTCATACGACCGCAGTTTCAGATCGGTCTGAATCAATTCGCACATGCTCTGTTGGTCGTCAACGATCAGGATCTTACCGTGCATGAGTCGTTTCCACCGCCGTAGGTTGAATCGGTAAGTAAATCGAGAAGCACGCTCCGTCTCCCGGTTGGCTGGCGACGTCGATCCAGCCTCCATGTTCCTGCACAATCCCAAAGGCGATCGACAGGCCCAGACCGGTCCCTTCTCCCACGTCCTTGGTGGTGAAAAACGGTTCGAATAATTGCTCCCGCGTTTGTTCGTCAATGCCGCTGCCGTTGTCTTGCACGTCGATCCGAACGTAATCGGCTACGTCCCCCTCGGTCTGTTCCGGTGAGCGACGCGTCTTGCGTTGAATGGAAATCGCTATCTGGCCGCCGTCAGGCGTAGCTTGAATCGCGTTCATAATAATGTTGGTCAAAACTTGCTGTATCTGCGATGAATCAATCGAGGCCACAATCCGCTCCGCGTCGTCGGCCGTAATTGCCACTCCCTTTTTCTCGGCCAACGGTTGCAGCAACGAAATCGTCCGGTCGGTCAGGAGACTAACGTTCTCATCGGCGCGTTGCGGCCGACTTTGTCGTGCGAAATCGAGCAACTGTCGCACGATCAGTGTAATTCGGTTGGCTTCCGCTTTGATCGTTTTGGCGCTCTCGCGGGTTTCCGTCTCAGAGAGTTTCCCCGCAGCGATTAAGCCGGCTCGTCCCGCGACGACATTCAGCGGCGTTCCCAATTCGTGAGCGATTCCGGCCGCTAGGCGTCCGACCGTCTTCAGCCGGTCGGCATGGCGTAATTGCTCTAGCGTCGCGATCCGTGTCGCAGATTCCTGGCGGATGGTTTCCTGATGCTGCGTTAGTTGCTCGCACATGTCGTTGAGGGCCCGCGCCAGTTGGCTCAGTTCTCCATTTCCAGCGATCGCTAGCGGATCCGCAAAATCCCCCGCCGCGATGCGTTGCGTCTTCTCAATCAGTCGATCCAGCGGCCGACCGACGAGCGTCACGCCGGCATACATTACCAGACCGACGCCTACAATGGCCAAAACCACAATGGTGGCCATCGCGCGATAAATGGCCCAGCGATTCTGCTGCTGCAGTTCGCCGGCGGGGCGCGAAAACTCTAGCGCTGCCCGTCCCTTGTCGCTGCTGATCACGGGATAGTACGTATGCAACCAAGCGGCGCCCTCTTGTCCATTGACCATCACCGAAACAATCTGGCCACGCGCAACATGAGACAACGATTCAGGCGAAGCGACCGGCTGTTTCTCTCCAGGGGCCTCGGTTTCGAGCGAAATGAATCGGATCTGAACCAGCTGATTCGACGAATGCTCACCCAGCAACAACGCGTCGACCGCGGCGTCCCCTTGCTGGTCCCACGTCAGCAACAGTTCGCTTTCAATCGATTGTCCCACCCGCTGTGCGTACTCGGTTTGCTCGCGCTCGAACGACGCGTTTTGTCCTTCAATAGCGACATAGGTGTTTGCTGCCGTCAGCAAGACCACGGCAACGAGGAAGATCAGGATCAGCTTGGCGGCTAATCGCATGGGGAATGCCTGTACGCACGTTGATTGACTTTCGCAATTCACTATCTGCCGATGGTGATGCGCGTCATGTTATACCATACCCAAATCTAGGTCACAGACCGGCATGCTGCTGGCGGATAGGTTCGATGTCCTTACTCAAAGCCCAACCGATCTGGCCGTGCGCGGTGCGAACTTGCGACCATTTGCCACGTTGGGCCAGAGTCGCGACGCGTTGCCCTTGCGCATTGTCAATGGCCGCGACTTCTGCAAACTGATTTCCATCCCCCGCGTGAAGCTGCAACTGATCGGCAACGATCACGGCGTCGCCGGCGCTGGTGAGACCGGTGGAGGCCAGGCAATAGCTGCCAAGTGAAACCAGAAATATCAGCAGCGGCGCCGCTGCGAATCGCCAAACGCGAAAGTGAACGCCGGCGCTCCGGACGATCCACAAGCTCCAAAAGGCCAGCGACGCCAAGACGAGAGAGCAGACGACGGTCGACAATCCCACGGCCTCCACGACCACGTCGTTGGCGGACTTCACATGGTGCATCAACCAACCGAGTGAGATCGACGCGCCGCTGAATTTGGCGTCGTCGTCATTCATGGCGCTCCCTTTTACCTTGCTGCTAGCAAATCGCAGATTCGCTAACAGTTGCTGATTCGCCGGGTCGAGTTCCCGCCCACGTTCATAATTGGCGATCGCCTGACCTAACTCGCCGCATTGGAAGTAGGCGTTTCCCAAGTTCAGGTAGAGCTGGCTGTTACCGATCCCGGCATCAACCAGCAATTGGTATCTGCCGGCCGCCGTCTCGAAGAGTTGTTTGGCAGTAGCAGAATCGGTTGCGGCCAGGTCCCTCGCCTTCGTATAGTCAGCGCCGGCTTCGGACAGAATCGTGGCCTGTTGCTGTAAACTCAATTTGACATCGGCTGCGGTCTTTTCTGCCTGCGGCGTTTTCTCGGCGGTAAAACCAGTATTTGCCGACGCGGCGAACAAAGCGATCGCGATGATCAACGGTGACGTGCTCGGCAACACGCGAGTCGCCGTATTTGGCTTCTGCCGCTGGGATCGAAGGACCGGCGATTTTGCTTGTGATCGGAAAGATGCTTCCAATTTCTCGATCAAATCCGTGGCCCGCTGGCGATGCGAAAGTCGTAGTTGCGCAGCGTCTTCCGTCACGAATGGGCGCTGGAGCTCCTGGAAATAGGCGTCCAGTTCGTTGGCCAACTCATACATGCCGCGAAGTCGGAGTTGACCGAGCGCGGTGCTTGTCGTCCGGCACGGAGTCCGCGTAGCCTGGGCAATGTACTGCGTCAGCGCGTCGGCGATCGCGACGTCGCTGGCGGCAGTTTCGATTGCCGACAGGGAACGCTTGCGGGGGGACCGAAACCGGTGTAGCCGATCCGTGATCTCTCGCTGGTTCGACATGAAGAATATCGCCAAGCAGACGCCGGGGGGAATCAAGATCAATGCCCACCACCACGCGATCGACGACGGGGGCGATTGAGAAATGAGGATGCTGGCGGCATGGTTGTTAGTGAAGTCGGGCAGGTCTGCGGCGGGGTTTCCCTGCAAGTCAGAATCGTGCAGACGCCTACCGCGTCCGTCGCCCACAATCGCATCCATGGCCAGCGTTTCCGACTCACTGACCTGTATTGCAATCGGTTCACTATGCACGGTCTGAAACGACTCCGTTTCGGGATCGAAAAAGCTGAAGGGAATCGCGGGAATCTCCGTGATTCCCGCTTTGCGCGGGCGGACTGTGGTCGAAAAGACCTTCGTCTCATCTTTCACAAAGCCGGCCAGTGATTGATCGGCGACATGGAAGTTTGTGGTCAGATTAGGCAACTCATTCAGCGGCGGCGCCTGCACTAGTTCCATCGGCCCGCTTCCCACAATGCCGATGTCCAAGGTAATCGGATCGCCGGCCTCGACGGAAGTTGGCGTCGCTCGCGTGACAATCTGATAGCGTCCCACCGCGCCGCGATAGTCCGCAGGCCGACCTGTCTGCGGAACAGGCGCGACTTCGGTCGCATCGACGCTCACGTCGGCCACGATTGGGCGAGAGGAGGTGACGACAAGACCATCCTCAAAGGGAGACGCGAAGAAGTCGTCATTCATCATTCGCGACATGAGCGAATTGCCCCCAAAGGGGCTCCCCCCCAACATGCCGCGAAATGAAGATTGCGCCGCGCCCAAAGCCGTGGGATAGTTAACCACGATCTGCGCATCGTCCGCATCGATCTTGCCGGCACGCTTGGGATAAACGGTCGCCGTAATCTCGTAAAGGTAATAGCTCCGCTCGTGTCCCTGGCCGTCATCACGCAGGATCTTTTGGCCGCCTGGTCGTTGGTTGTTCTCGGCCAACTCTCGCAGACGATCGGCGAACCCACCCCAGGCCGTTTGCTCGGAAATCATGTTCCACATATCGCCTTCGGAAAGAGTGATGTTCCGCTCGGCGTCCTGAAATGGCTTAATCCATAGCTTCAACGTCAATTCCAGCGGCTCGCCCACAAAGACCTTTTTTTTGCCTCCGGCGATCTCGGCAAACAGCAGATCGCCGGTGACGCTTTTGGTAGCGACAAAGCGTTGCGACTGCGTCGTCATCTTTCGCCCATCCGCGTGAATGGTCAGCGGGGGAAGCTCAAACTTGCCTTCGCGGCGCGGGGTGATGAGATACTGCAACGTGACGCTGCGGCTTTCGCTGCGGCGGCCGTTGATGATCGTGATTTGAGAACTCTGCGCTGGCGCGCCGGCCGAGCGAATATCGCAGCCGTCGATTTGGGGCAGCGAAGGTTGTTCGTAGTCGCTCACATTGTCGATTGAAACCTGCAAAGTGATCGGCATGCCGACATAGGCTTCGCGTGACGAAAGCCGAGCAGCGACATCGCCCGCCTGAGCGATCGACGCCACGCCGCACAGGAATATCACCGCGAAGGCGAGCATCGCCGGCTGGTAGGATTGCTTGATTCTCATCTCTATATCTCCAACGCCGAAGTCGTTATCTATTTTTTGACGGATTTCGCAGCGACCTTACTGGACGCTGATGTTGCTCTACCAGTCGCGATCGACCGGTACATGGCGGGATCGTTCCGCTTGTTGTTGTCGTAGTCGCCGCACCATGTCGCGATCACGAACTGCTTGTAACATTTTGAGGGCCTCTTCTTTGGACATAAGACCTTCCTCGGCGTCGCCCATGACGGCAGCTTGGGGCTCGCCCTGCTTCTGCTCTTGTTCACCGGCGGCGGAAAGTTCGCCAGTGGGCGTCTCTTGGGGCTCGCCGAGTTCTTCTTCGGCGGTTGGTTCGCCGGCGGCTGATTGCGACGACTGGTCCTGCGAGGGTTGGTTCGCTTGATTGTCGAGCGACTTGTCTTGTCGCGGGGATGACTCCCGTTTCCCTTGCTGCTGCTGATCTTCTGGCTTCCCTGTGTCTTGCTCCTGGGAATCTTCCGGCTGCTGTTTCGGATCGTCGGCCTGTTGACCTTCCGAAGACGCCGATTCCGAGTTCTGCTTGTCTTGTTGTGAATCGCTTTGCTGGCCTTCCTGGCCTTGCTGCTGTTGATCCTGCTGTTGATCCTGCTGTTGATCCTGTTGTTGATCCTGCTGTTGATCCTGCTGTTGATCCTGCTGTTGATCCTGTTGTTGATCCTGCTGTTGATCCTGTTGTTGATCCTGTTGTTGATCCTGTTGTTGATCCTGTTGTTGATCCTGTTGCTGATCCTGTTGCTGATCCTGTTGCTGATCCTGTTTTTGTTCCTGTTTTTGTTCCTCCTCCAGCTTGCGGATCAGGTCACTGGCCAATTCGAGATTGGCTCGCGCGTCCGTATTGCTGGAATCGCCGCGTAGTGCGCCGCGATAGTGTGAGATCGCCCGTTGCAGTGAGTCAATCGCGGCGGCTTTGTCCTTTTCGGCCTGCTGCAAGCCTTCGCGGTAGAAGCAATTGCCCAGGTTGTAACGACTGCTGGAAGCCAGCGATGCGCTGCCCGAAGCCGCGACCTCGGTGAAGGCCGCTTTCGCTGCGGCGAGGTCGCCACCCCGGAATTGAGCGACGCCGAGGTTGTACTGTAAAGCATCTCGGTCGTCGTCGGTCGCTTGGATTTGCTGGTAGTCGTCGATCGCTTCTTCAATCTTGCCCTCACGCAACATGGCGTTCGCCGCATTGATGCGTTTGGCCGAAGCGATCTCCACATCGAGTCCACGCTCTGCGAACGAAGGCCGCGCGAACGCCGCGAGCAGTATTACGGCAAATAGTTTCGTGACGTATCTCATGATTGGCTATTTCTCGCGGATTAAGCGGCGGGTGACGTCGAGCGTGCGTTGGATGCGGCAGCTTTCTGGCTGGAACGGATCGTGACGCGGGATGCGGCGCTGGGCGGCAACTTGCTATTGCGCGAAGAGACGAACACTTCCAGCAACAGCAGCGCCAAAGCAGGCGCCGCAAACCATTGAAAACGGACGATGTAAGCGTTGATCTTGGCGGTCTCGAATTCGGTCTGTTCGACGTTGACCAAATAATTGCGATAGACGTCCGCCATATTGACGTGTCGAGTGCCTGCGGGAATGTAGGCGCCATTGGTTTCGGTGGCGATTTGCTCCAACACCTGGCCGTTTAACTTCGACCAGACTTGCTGGCCTTGATATTGCACGTAATCGTTGTGCCCCGCTTCTGACTCGGGAATCCGCGATCCCTGATCCATATCGCCCAGGCCCACGGTAAAGACGCGAATCCCTCGCTCGGCATACAAGCTTTTGGCGACTTCCACCGGTTTGCTCTCTTGGTCTTCGCCATCGGTGAAAACGACAATCGCCTTGTGATCGTAAGTCTTGTCGATAAACCCCTTGGACGCGGCGGCGATCGCATCGCCCAATCGAGACCCGCCGCTGCGCACCGTGTGCGGACCAACGGAGTCAAGCGTCTGCTTGAAATCTTCGTAATGGCTAGTCAGCGGAACCGACTGCCGCGTTTCGCCGGCGAATGCGATCAGGCCGACGCGGTCGCCCGCCATCACTTTTAACATGTCCTTGATTTGTTGTTTCGCTCGTTGCAATCGATTGGGCGTGACGTCTTCAGCCAACATGCTGCGCGAAACGTCCAGGACGAACATGACTTCAATACCTTTTTGCGGCGTCTCACTCCAGGCCTTACCCCACCGGACATCTAGCAGCGCGATTGCGATCATCGTCAAGCTGATCGAAACCAGAATGGCCGAGCCCCAACGGCGCATCGCCGTGCCCGAGGGCATTAGTCGTCGGCGCAGCGGGTCCATCGCGAATCGCCCTGCAGCGCGGCGACTTGCTGCAATCGCCCACGCGGTGACAGCCATGCCGATCGCGACGAGGGCGATCAAAGCGATGCTGTCGGGGTTCCCCAGTTGAATATGCATCTTGATTTCTCTCCACTCGCTGCCGAAGCTCCAGAGAGTTCGGCGGGGGCCGGTGATTGAACGGGTCCGAAGTCTCGCGACTTCCGCGACGCAAAGTTTTGGCGTTTAGGTCAACTCTCTCAACCATGTTTGCTCAAGCACAACGCGTGCCAACAGCAGCACAAAGGCGATCAATAACAGCGGCGGCAGGGCGAACGATCCGAGGGCGTACGATTGCACCGCCAACTCGCGATAGTCGACAAAGTGCTGCGTCTCGACCTTCGTTTTCTCTAATTGGTCGATCTCGCCGTAGATTTTTGCGAGGGAGTCGGTATCGGTTGCTCGGAAGTACTTCCCGCCGGTGATCGACGCAACCTTCTGGAGCGTTTCCTCGTCAATGTTCACCGACATCCACTGCATGCTCTGACGGCCGAACATATCGGTCACCGGCATCGGCGCGCGGCCCTTCGTCCCCACGCCGATGGTGTAGACCTTGATCCCCATCGTCTGCGCCAGTTCGGCGGCTTGAATCGGCTCCAGGTCGCCAGCGTTGTTCTCGCCGTCGGTTAGCAGGATGATGATCTTGCTTTGGATTTTTTCTTTCCGCCGTGCGTCAAGAGCGTTCAGTTTCTCCACAGCCAGCGAGATCGCGTCTCCAATCGCGGTGCCATCTTCGCTGCGATTGGTCACAATTTGAGAGTGGTTCAGTTGCGAGACCAGAAACGCGTGATCTAGCGTCGGCGGCGTGACTCCGTCGGCGTAGCCGGCGAAGGTTATCAAGCCGACCAAATCGCTCAATCGTCCGTCGAGGTTGTCGCCGCCGGTAACGAAGTCGCCGGCGACCTTCTTGATAGCGGTCAACCGGTCGACGTGTTCGTCGCCAAGCTGAAAGTCCATCGCTTGCATGCTGCCGCTGCGGTCCACCACCATTTCAATCGCGATCCCGTCGTTTTCGACGATCGCTTGCTCGCGTCCTTCACGTGGACGCGCGAGTGCGATGATCAGCAGTACCATCGCCGTCAACGTCAATGCGCCCGGCAACCACATCAGGCGTTGCCGCAACGTCGGAGCCAGTTGGCCAGCGAGTTGGACGGAACTAAAGCGGATCGCACTGCGGCGGCGGGGAGCGAACAACCACCACGCGCTGAGCGGGACTACCAGCAACAGCAGGAGATACCAAGGAGAATAAAACATTAGCGGGCCTCCGTCGTTGCAAGAGCGGTGGATGTAGTCTCGGAATCCGCAACCTGCGTCATGCGGCCGACAAGCGAGCGAGCTTGCTCGAGCATGGCCTGAAACTCGGTAGGCGAAACAGGCAACCTGGCAAATTTCGCTTCCTCCGCCGTCGCGAATAATACGCGGAGCTGTTCGAGGGTCGTCCGATCGACCAATTGTTTTGCTTTAAGCTGATGCAGCAATTCTTCCGAAGTGCAACCCGGCTCGGGCAGCGAAAAGTGCAACTGTGAGAAGCTCTGCATGATTGACGCGAGCTGACTAGCGGCGACATCGCCGGTCTGCTGGTGCACAGCCGCTTCGAGGTCATCGAGTTGCCGGATCGCCCACTGGGCCGGCGTCAACCAGCGTTTTCGACGCGTGAAAACCGCGGCCGTAATGGCCACCGCCAGCGTCGAGAAGCCAGCCAACGTCCACCCCAAGTAGGCGTGCGATGGTTTGCTCGGTACGGCCACATCAACGACCGATTGAATATCTCGAAACTGCTTCGGATCACCCCGCTGCTCAAGGACGCTGACGATTTGCACCGGCACTGTCTGCGAGCGAATCACCTGTGACGAATTGGGTCCGGCGACCTGAATCTCGAGCGCAGGAACCTCCTGTTCGCCTGTCACGATGCTTTCCAGTTCTAATCGTCGGGTCCAGGTCCGCTGGTCCGCGGTGTCGGCGCTAGGGATGTCAAACAGGTCTTGCTTGTCGAGGATGTCGAAGTCGCCCAACTTGTCGCCGGTTGCAGGAAAGTGGACCGTTGCGCCAGTTGGCGCCGTGACCGTCCAGTCCAACCAGAACGGCTCGGCCACTTGCGACGAGGTTTGGGAAACCGTCGTTGTGACGCGCGCTGCTTCCGCAGCGCTGGCTTGGCGAACGCATGTCCAACCAACGGCAAAGGCGAGCAGCAATAGGCGACCTGTACGGCTTGTGAGAGGATTTGAGTTCATTGCCGGTTCTCGCGTTGATGAAAGTATTTGCGCAAAGGATCGACGAGGTCGCAGCCGGTTTGCAGATGAATGGGATCGAGTCGCAGCCGACGAAACAGGCTGTCACGCGTCACGACTTGCTCGGCGTAAAGCTTCGCATACAGTTGGCGGTTTTTCCGACTGCCGGTATCCAGGGTGACGACCTGTCCGGTTTCGGCATCGTGCAGTCGCACTAGCCCGACATTGGGCATCTCGGCCTCACGTGGATCGGCGATGATGACCGGAATGATGTCATGGCGACGGCGAGCCGCTTTGAGCGCCGACTCGTAATCGCTATCTTGAAAATCACTGATCAGAAACACGACCGTGCGCCGTTTCGCGGTGCGGTTCAAATGCTCAAGCACGCGGCGCAGATTCGTGCCGACTCCGACCGGTTCGCAACAAAGCAGTTCGCGAATGAGTCGCAGCACATGCCGCGAACCTTTTCGCGCCGGGATGTTTTTCTCGACATCGTCGGTGAAAAGGGTCAGACCGACTTTGTCATTGTTTTTGATCGCCGACATCGCCAGGATTGCGCCTAACTCGGCGACGAGCTCCCGCTTAGTCTGCGTCGTCGTACCGAGATCCTGCGACGCACTCAGATCAACCAGCAGCGAGACCGCCAACTCGCGTTCTTCGCGAAACAGTTTCACATAGGGCTGATCGCTACGAGCGGTCACGTTCCAGTCGATCGTGCGGACATCATCGCCAACTTGGTACGGTCGAACCTCTTCAAACTCGATGCCGCGGCCTTTGAACGCTGAGTGCCAATTGCCGGCCAGCAGTTCGTCGACCTTATGCGACGTGCGAATCTGAATCCGGCGGATCTTTCTGAAAACTTCGCGAGGTATCATGAGTATTCCTTGGCGAGGAGAAGCGAACTTGCGAACATTACGCTTACGGCGTCGGAATGTGAGCAAGAATCTCTCGCACAATCGACTCGCTGGTCTGTTCCTCCGCCTCGGCTTCGTAGGTAATAATCACGCGGTGACGAAGCACATCGAGTGCGATTTCTTTGACATCCTGCGGCTTGACATAACCACGACCAGCCAGAAACGCGTTCGCCTTGGCGGCCAACGTCAAGTTGATCGTCGCGCGGGGCGAACCGCCGAAGTGGATCAGTTCGTCGAGATTCAATCCGTAGGCCTGCGGGGTACGCGTGGCCATGACCAGATCGACCACGTAGTTCTCCACCTTTTCATCGACGTATACCTGATCGACCAGATCGCGAGCCGCCATGATCTCGGCAGGCGATGTCACGGGGGCAATATCAAATTTCGCCGCTGTCTTGCTCATCCGCCGCAAGATCTGCAACTCTTCATTACGATTGGGATAATCGACAATCACTTTCAACATAAACCGATCGGTCTGGGCCTCTGGCAACTGATAGGTCCCTTCTTGCTCGACCGGGTTTTGCGTCGCCATCACAAGGAACGGCTGCGCTAGAGGAAAGGTTTCCGTGCCGATGGTGACTTGCCGCTCCTGCATCGCTTCCAACAGTGCGCTTTGCACCTTCGCCGGCGCTCGGTTAATTTCGTCCGCCAAAATCAGGTTCGAGAAGATCGGCCCCTTCTGCACGACAAATGTCTGTTCTTGGGGACGATAAACGAGCGTGCCGATCAAGTCCGCAGGCAACAAGTCCGGCGTGAATTGCAGACGCTGAAAGCCGGTGTTGATCGCTTTCGCCAGGCTCGCTACGGCGGTTGTTTTGGCGAGTCCCGGCACGCCTTCGATCAGAATGTGGCCATTCGCCAACAGCCCGATCAGCATCCGGTGCACCAACTTTTCCTGCCCAACCAAAACGTGATTGACCTCGCTCACAATTCGCCGCAGCGGCGCACTGTGCAACTTGATTTCTTCGGTTAGTTCGATGACGCGTGAACGTTGAGCACTTGGTTGAATCATGGGTGCGCCTTGTGTAAAGCAGTGTGAAGGAGGCTTTCTGACGCCGAAACAAAATAGCAATCGATGTGCCAAATCGTTCACATGGCGAATATGCCGAAAAAGAGCGTGTGAACGGCCAAACGACAAGTTGAAGCGCGCGGCGTTTCACCACGGCGCGGCATTTTGCCCCATCTCGTGGGGCGAGCTTATGCTGCCTGGGATTTTTTAGGCGAGGACGCCGTCTCGGCCGATCCGGTCGACGACGTCGCGTCGATTCGCCAAAGCATGCGCTGGTCCGTCGTTGCGGCACACTTTAACTATTCAGAGCTTACGAGTACGGAAAACTGCCGTCTTCACACGACTTGAGTCCGTTGCACCCTACAGAAATGAGGCGGCTACGAGACCGAGGATCGCAGGTTCGAACCCTGCCATCCGCACGCAAGGAAGCGATTAGCTTGGAAGAGGTTGCGGCCTTTTTTTGTGCGCTGAGCCGAGCTTGGCGATCTTCCCCAAGGGCTGTGTTAGGTCCCATGTGGGCACGCAGGGCGCATATGCTTTTGAGCGGTGGTCAATTTCGGCGCAGGGCCGCTATTGTGAACGCACCTTGACGACCGCTGAACTCAAATTGCCGTCGGTGTTGGCTAAGAATCGGAACAGCGTCAGCCAGATCGATTCGTGGTTGAGGGTCTAATCCTTCGCGCCTTGACTCTCATTGGGTTGGCTGGATGTAATTTCGTCCCAAGGGACGATCTGAAGCTGGTTTGTTGAATCTGCTTGGACTTTGATCAAATGTTGTCGCACCAATTCCGGCGTGCCTTCAAGAATTTCGCCGGCGCCGCTTATCGCGACCGGTTCGCATCCGGCCAATTCCAGCGCTATCCAACTTTGCTGGGGATCGTCGAGGTCTGGCACATGCAATATTCCTTGTTCATCCAGGAGAGCGAGTTTTGTCGAGTTTTTGAGCCAGACCATTTGAGAAATCCGGCGATCATAGGAGACGAGTTCGGGCCACGCTTCACCCGACGTTGACCATCGCAGTACGGATCTTCCATCCGAAGCGACGACTTGTGTTCCATCGGGATGAAAAGAGACGGCTCGAATTAACCCCGCTCCGCCTGATAGTTCGCAGTTAGTTTTCCACGTAGCCGTATCAATAAGTAGTACCCCTGTGCGGGTTCCAATGGCCAGACGTTTTCCATCGGCCGACCAACAGGAGGAATGGGAATCGGGGAACTCGGCATGTCGTTTCCCGCCATCGGCTGGCAGCACAATGATCTTTTGAGAGGCCGTACGTACCGCAATGTGGGCGCCATCGGGCGAAACAGTGAAGCTGCGGATCGGTTCCTGAAGATCGACCGATTTCGCGATCTCCATTTCATAGAATTTGCCAAATGTGATCTGGCCATTTTTGCGGGCCAATAAGAGATTCCCCGTGGTATCCCACGCGATGTCGGCGATGTCGTGATATTGATCGAACTCGGCCAAAAGTTCCGCATCGGCAATTCGATAGATAGCAGGTGATCGATCGTGGTAGTTGACCGCTAATAATTTTTGGTCCTCACTGATCGCAAGATCAGTGATGTCGGCGGCTGTCTCGAGTGAATCGAACAGCTTATTGTGATGGTCATTTGACCAAAATCGGACCTGTCTACTCACCCCTACAGCGATCAGCCCGTCGGCGGAATTGTTGGTGTCCATCGTAGAAGGACAATCACATATCAACGGATTCTTGAGGTGGCTTCTTTCAACGCCGGAAGCGTCCCACTGGCGGCAGCCGTCTATTCCCGTTGAGAGAATCGACTCGCCATCGCGGCTCCAAACTACACTGATGACAGGACACAACCCGATCGGAGAACGATGATACATCGATTTCAACTTATTGCCGTTAACAAGTTCCCACAGACGCGCCTTTGCATCTTGTCCGGCGCTAACGAGATGCTGGCTGTCGGGACTCCAGGCCAGGCCATTTACTTGACGGATA
Organism: Blastopirellula marina DSM 3645; assembly: GCF_000153105.1. Lineage (GTDB taxonomy): Bacteria > Planctomycetota > Planctomycetia > Pirellulales > Pirellulaceae > Blastopirellula > Blastopirellula marina. The sequence continues at coordinate 3,488,031 of NZ_CH672376.1, read as the reverse complement.
TGTCCAGACAGCACCTGGTTTTCTGTCCAGTTTGCGGCGTTCCAGATATGAATCGAATTGTCTGTACCGTTATTCCCACCGGCGACGGCTAACCACTCGCCGTTCGGACTATATGCGGTCGCGCCAATACTAGTGGGATGATGTCCTTCGAAGAGATGGGATCCATTCTCAAGATTCCAGCTTTGAAAATAGCCGCTAGCGCCGCCCGTAACGAATGATTGATCCGAGGGATGCCACGAAATTTGTGATACGGACGAGCCTTGACGAACGCGGATGCGTGGCTCACCGGTCAATGTCCAGACGGCCGCCATGTGGTCCTCCCAGTCGCCGCCGCTGGCCAATAATTCCCCTGAATGACTCCAGGCAAGCGAGCGTATCCGTTTCGTATGAGCAGTCTTAATCAATATCGCCTTGTTGGTCTGAATGTCCCAGATCCGCAAGTCTCCGCGTATATCGCCTGTGGCAAGAACCTCCTGTTTGGGATGCCAGTCTAGCGCTGAGATTTCGGTGGGATGATTTGCCAGCACGCGTTCTAGGTGAAAGTCGGGAAGCGAATAGATCTTGATTTGCTTGTCAAATGCTAACGCGACACGCGTTGAGTCAGGATGCAGGGCGATTGAAAATTTATCAGATAGCGGGGCGCTTCCTGCAACTTGCGTTACGAGCCCATTGGCGATGAACGGCCGGTCCAGAAGTCCCGGAAACGGATCGATTCTGGCTTGAAAACGCCTCTGGAGCGACTGCAACAGTGGAAACGTTTGCGTCGCATCATCAAGTTGAGACAGAATTTTTCGAATGGACTGCGCATCGTCAAAAAAACCTTCTCGGTCGGCTTGCTCATAATGAAAGACCGCCTGTCTTAAGCAGCGCTGCGCCAGTTCGCTCGAGCTCTCTTCCCCCAGCGCGCTCAACAATGCGGCCGCTAGATCGTGATGCGTTTGTCCACGATTTTCGCAATTGGCGAGATGCTGATTGAGCATCGCATTTGCATCCTGCATTCGATTGGACAAAATGGCTTTACCAACCTCGGCCAAATTAGGGGCCAAATTCGCCGCGCCACGGAGCGTTTGATACATCAAGAGAAGCTGCGGCGAACTCGCATGGACGGATAGCCGAACGCCGGAGTCGGTCGTCGCACGATGCGGCGAGAGTTCAGTCGATTGAATTTTGCGAGCCTCTTGAATGGACCGCTTCGCATGCCGGATTGAGAGCGAGGTTTCTTGGGAATGATAATAGAGCCCAGCAAGTTGGGCATGGATTTCGGCAAGTAGAGGACGGAAATCCTGTTTATCGTTCGCCTTTTCTTGAAGCGCATCGCTAATCTTCAGTGCTTCAAGCAAATGCTCTTTGGCCTCAGAAGTGGAAATCCCTTTCATATAAAGGTAACAGCCGAAGTTCATGAGAACCTCCGCTCGCAATCTGCGAAAGCGCACGTTCTCCGCCGCAGCTATTTTCAGATCGTTCGCCATCCGCAGGGCGCTTGTGAACGATTCTTGGGCGTTGTTACGTCGATCATTGGCTGCATAAAAGAGCGCCAACTCTAACGTGATTTCGACCACCGGCGCTTTGATGGCGGCGACTTCCGGATGGCGTAACATCCGAGCCGTATAGATTTGCCGGCTCTTCAGGAAATGACCTTCCGCTTCCCTTGTTTTCGCCAGAGGATAGGAAACAATCGCCAGATTCCTATGGCACTCGGCCAACGGGAAGTCATACGTCAGCGCGTCCTGGATGGCGAGTCCTGAGTAGATTTGTAACGCGTCGTCAAGCGAGAGCTTGGCCTCTTGCAATTTGCGTTTGTCCGATTCCGCCAATTGAAAGGCGGGCCGATCCGCATGCAAAGAAATGATTTTCTGGGCGGATCCCAAGAGCGCCACGCCTTTGTCAAATTTGCTGCCGGCCTGAGTCGCACGGACCATTTGCTCGGTTCCCGGCAGCGGTTCTAAGCGGTCGGCGATCGATACGGCCTGATCAAACTTTCCCAACATTCTGAAGGCGCGGCACTTCAAGATTTGATAGTTGAGTTGATCATTCGGCTGGAATGGCAGATTCAAAGGCACTAGCGCTTCATTCAGCAGTGAGTTCGCAGCTGCGAACTCAAAACTGTCCTGCTTTAACTTGGCCCAATGAAGCCTCACGCGAATCGAATCCAGCGCAATTTCAAGGTCACCAGGCGAGCTCTTCCGGATGGCTGTTAACATCGCCAACGAATCACGGAAAGCTTTGTTCGCTTGGTCGGTATCACTCAGCTCGCTATAGATAATCCCCAAGCGGAAGTTCGCCCTGGCGAATTCCAGCTTCAGCGCAGGGTCGTCATCGTACGCGTCGACAAAGGAGCGGTAGTATTGCAATGCATCCAGCATTAGGTCGCGTCTCAGGTCTTCGAGTCCCTCCGAACGCAGGCGAGGGTCCTCACTGATTTGCGTGAAGTATTTCGCCACCGATTCACGAGCGGCGCCAAAACCTTGCTTTGCAAGCACCGCTTGCTCTTCGGCCGTGTCGCGAGAACTCTTCAAATCAAGATTCTGTTGATTGATCAGGGCGAGACGCTGCGTAGCGATCGTGGCGAATGTCGTCGAGATCGTGATTCCGGCGATCAACAAGAACAAAATGGTCGCCATCAGACTGGCGATGGTCGGATTACGACGACACCAACGCCAGCTCCGCGCCGCGAGCGTAATAGGCGAAGCCAAGATCGCTTCGCCCCGCAAATAGCGACCCAATTCATCGGCAACTTCCTCTGCGGACAGATAACGTTGCGAAGGGTCTTTGGCCAAGCATTTCAGCGTGATCGTTTCTAGGTCCTTGGGAATCGCCGGGTTAAGCGTTCGTGGGCTCACCGGTTCTTCCGATTGGATTTGAATCATCGTAGCTGTAGCGTTTGCGGCCTGAAACGGCGGTCGCCCGGTGATCAAATGGTAGAGCGTTGCGCCCAGACTATAGATGTCGCTCGACTCGGTAATCCGGCTCATGTCGCGGGTTTGTTCCGGCGACATGTAAGGAGGAGAGCCCATGACGTCAGACGTCGCCGTTAGTTGTTGATCTTCCTCCATCAATTTGGCTAAGCCAAAGTCGGTTAATAGGACTCGATGCGTCTTGGAGTCGAGCATCGCATTGTGGGGTTTCACGTCTCGGTGCAAAATTCCGATCGCATGGGCGCCAGCGAGCGCCCAGCCAATTTGCTGTGAAAACTGCGCCGCAAGTTTTGGTTCGAGCGGACCGTCCCCCAATTTCTCACGGAGGCTGACCCCTGCGACGTATTGCATGGAGTAAAAGGCTTGCCCAAGCACTTCACCAACGTCATAGACCGTCACAACATTGTCGTTTTCGATCTTGGAAGCCGCGGTAACTTCGCGACGAAAACGTTCCAAGAGGTGAGCTTGTTGATCGGGCTGCAAATGAGAGATCTGATCTGGCCGGATCAACTTCAGCGCGACAATACGTCCCCCGGCGGTGCGTTGTTTGGCCTGATAGACGACGCCCATCCCCCCTTGGCCGAGAATCTTTAGCAGTTCGTAGTCGCCAAATTGCCGCGGTAAAGGAAGCGAAGCTGGAGTTGAAGCAAGCTGGTTTTGGGTTTCGACGCTAATCGAGACCGTCGACGCCGCTGCATTGAACGACTGAATTGTGTGATCCTGAAAGGACTGTCGGACAATCTCCTCCAGTTCATGATAGTCGGTAAGATATTGTTCCAGCGCTGGACGTTCGCCCGCTTCGATTCGCAATTCCAGCTCTATTTCAAGTAGCTGCCGAAAGAGCAGACGCTGTTGTTGTGGGGAGACCCGTTGAAGGTAATTCGAGATCCTGGGCTTATGCCCCAGCGACCAGGATTCCTCAAACTCATCACTAAGGCGATCCACGAGACGAGCCATGGCGATTTTGTTCTCGACATCGTCAGAAGAGTATTCGGTCTGGTCGAAATGATCAGTCACGTGCCGGATTCCCCTTGATGTCGCCGACGTAAAAATCGCACCCGTCGCAGTTTTGTTTGCTCGAAACCGCAGGTTTAACTCTGCGTGGCAAGTTGCTTCTCTAGCAGGTGTTTCCAGATATCGCGGATGAGTACGAGCTTTCGTCGAATCGATCGCGTGCTCAATCCGACCGATTCACCAATTTCCTCCGTGTCGTATCCTTCCAGTCGCATCGTCGCGATCTCCCGAAGTCGTTCTTCTTGCAATGCGTCGAGAAGTTGACCTTGCCACTCGGAGAATTCGGCCAGCTCATCGGGTGAAAAATGACTGGGGGCGACCGCTTCAATTCCGCAGGCGCCGTCAGTGCCTCGCACTAAGAAAACCGATTCGCCGCGGACTTTACCTCCGCCCCGTTTTGCAGCGTTCTCTCGGCGGATGTGATCAACCACTTTGCTGCGTGCCATTCTCGAGAGATAGCCCCAAAGTTCATCGGCGTCTTTGAAATCAGAGTCGGAAAAATCACCGCGGTCTGACCGTTTCCAGAGACTTTCAAACACGCTCGCTGCGACATCATCTCCGTCGGCCGCTCGTTGCTTTCCTGCACTGATCCTCTTCTCAGCAGCTCTCACGATTCGAGAAAAATATTTGTCGACAACGACATTTACAGAAGTCTTACTTCCGTCGCGCACGCCCTGAAGTACTTTCAGATTGATGGTATCTTCGTCTTCCGCCGCCATCTCTATTTCTCCCAACTCAGCATGCTCTGTAGCGCATTGAAGCGTCGGGCAGCTGCACGCGCCCGATAGGTTCACGCCTTCTATGATACCAGAGTTTTGGCTGGAGTGGGCAAAATGGGGGGATAGATGTCCTGCTGCGTGATGTTTTATCGGAACCCCCCTCGCAGCGGATCTAAGGGCGCCTATCGTCACAAATTGTCGAGCGGTGCGGGCAAGTCGTCGGCAGGAGGTTACCAGCGGCTGGCGATCAACAAAGCGACCTGGATGCGGAGACGTAAGACGGCCGAAGCCAATCGGACCGGCGATCGGAAAAGTCAGAATTGACGGCTCCTCACGATGTCGTTTTTCACGCGGCCATTTACATCGCTAAAGCAAGAGTCTCGCTCTCGGAAACCCGACCTCCCTTTAAAGTCGTTTCAGATCGCCAAGCGTTTTCGAATCGAACAGGCGGCATCTTGACCGGTGGTCGTTAATCCAGTCGCCGCGGCGTTTGATGTCGACGGTCGATTGTTCGTCATCAAAATGCGCCGTTATTCCGAAGGAGATGCGGGAACGCTGCGCTTGCTGGAAGATCGTATCGCCGAGTCGTCGTAGGGCAAGAATTTGAGACTTGTCAAAAACGTATTGAGTTGTTGCAGCGCTTCGTAATACAGGCCAAGGTCAAACATCAGATAGCCGTGCCTGCCTGCTTTGTTGACGTGTAGATCGCAGCGATTCCCCGCTTCGTTCATTGCGAGGTGAAATTTTTTGACGCCAGCGAAGGGGGTCACGGTATCGCCGGTTCCATGCAGCATAATCGTCGGCGGAAGATCGGCGCGGACGTTGTCTGCTGGGGACAGCTCTCTCCAGCGATCGCCAAGTTTTGCAGAGCCATATCCGGCGGGGGAGGTGTCGATAACGGGAAACAACAGCGCCAGCGCATCAGGCGTCGCAGCAACCTGAATCGCCGACGAATCCTCGTCGACTTGGTCGAAAAGGGCGGCGCCGACGGCAAGGTGTCCGCCGGCCGAAGCCCCGCAAGCGACGATCTGCTGCGGATCAATTCCTAGCTCTTTTGCATGACCGCGAATATATCGGACGGCGGAACGCGCATCACGTACCGAGTCGAATACGGTCACGCCGCGACGGGGATTTAGAAGTCGATACTCGATGCTTATAGCGACCATCCCTCTGTGGGCGAAATAATCGCAAAATGGATACATTCGCCGCGGTTCCCCACCGGTCCATCCGCCTCCGTGAATCGTGATCAGACAAGGCCGCGAATCGGATTTCTTCCACTCAGGCGGCGTAAACAAGTGTAACTTCAGCGATTGATCGCCGATCGTTTGATAGAGGATCTTTTGATTCGGCTCCATCTTTGCGGCCGCCAATCGCAGGTAGTCTGGCGCCGCTGATTGGGGCGTTATCGTCTTCGGCGGTTGTTCCTGGTCTTGGAGTTGCAGCCAACTGGCGGCCGCCCTAATTTTGACGTCCGCAACAGGATCATTCAGCAACGCCAAGAGCGTCGGCTCGGTCTGGACCAGTCGAGCGGCTCCAGCATAGTAGGCGGCGTTGGCGCGAATTGCGGCCACATCGCTCGTCAGATGATCATTCAGCGACGCCATTGCTTGTTCGTCGCCTAGCGTCACTAGCGTATGATCGAACTCTGCTTTCTCGAGAGGCTCCGCATCTTCTCGGGCAGCGTTCTGCACCGCTTGGCGATCCTGCTCATTTCCGATCACCCCAAGGATCCACGCGGCGCGGCGGCGAATGGTCTCGTTTTGGGCTTTTAAATCGTCCAAGATTTGCTGATGTGCGACGATGTCGCCGGAGCGGGCCAGCGCGGCCAATGACATTTGTCGGAGTCCCTGATCTTCCGACTTGGCGGCACGGCGGAGCGTCGCTTTATCGCCGAGCAATCCCAGCTTAAAGAGACTTTCGGCAGCGTGAACTCGCCCTGTCGATGCGGGGTCGGCAAGGCGGTAACTTAGCATGCCAACAAAAGAGTTATCGCCAGCACGCACCAACTCGCGCGCGATTCCGCACTGCTGCTGGTCATCGTGGGTCGATTTCCAGCGCTGTTTCAAATGTTTGCTCACTTCGGCGTGATGACCGACCGCCGTGAGTCCTTCAGCCGCATGCATCGCCGGCCAAAATTGGTCCGATTTCAACGCCGTTTGTAAGATCGATAGACATGTTTGGCGACTGTTTGTCTCGTCGGCCATTGCCCTGGAGGTCGTGACAAGAAGGCCGTCCCAACCGGACGATGCGATCAAACAAATCAAAATGAATCGCGGCGTCGTCATATTGATTCTCCAAGATAAGGCGAATGAAGAAAAGAGAAATATGTGCGGCTACGCTTGTTCGACTCGGATTTCGCAAACTCGGGCATGATCGATTCCGTTGGTTTTATCAATCGTTAATCGCAACGCGTCAAACGCCGCCTGATCAAGTGAATGGTCTCGCAAACGCTGGTAGTTATCGCGGATCTCGGCGACGACGCTCCAAACGTGATCGCGGCGCACCTCGATGCGATAATCGCGAACCAACTCTGGTTGAGGAACGCCCCATTTCATTTTCTCTGTATAAGCGTCGGCTAGACTGAAAGTCAGCACGCGATGTAATCCAGAGTCGAAAATAATGCGGACGTTGGCGGCGCGAATCGGTTGTGGCCAACTCATTTCTAGCGAAACGGGAAACGAATCAAGCGGGTTGCTCCTCCAACGATGGACTCCAGGATTAGCTCGATCTGCCGGCGCGCCGTCGTCGCCATGGACCGATCGCGTTTGTCCGGAAGTAATCCATCGCACGGAGTTTGGCGAAATCTCGCTGCTGGCCGTGAAAGTCGCCAAGCGAGCAAGATCGTGGTCGTCTTCATTTTTCACGCCGATCAAGTAAGCGTCGTCACGGAGCAAACGCTGTTGAATCTGTTGGATCGATGTTGGCGAATCAAACAGGTCGGCGGGGTCTTGTCGCCGATCACAGGCGATCGCCGCCGCGGTTCCCACTCCTTGGCCCATCGCTGCGCAGGTCGCCATCACGCGTGTCGAAGCAAATGCGATATGCGTGGCCGAAATATTTCGCCCTGCAAACATCAAATTGCGCAAGTTGCCGCTCACGCAACACCGCAAGGGAATATCGTACAGCGCCGGAACGTCGTGCTGCGTACAGGGAGGTTCGTCCGGTGCGTCGACTCCTTCCGGCGGATGAACGTCGATCGGCCACCCGCCGAAAGCGATCGCATCCGGCATGCGACGAGAACGCATCACGTCGGTTTCCGACAGCGTCGTACGCCCTGTAAAGCGACGGCTCTCACGTTTGCCAGGGACAAATCCAAACCATTCCAACGCCCAATTTTCGGCGCCGTGATCGCCGCCGTTTTTTACATGGTCCCAGACTCCCATCACGATGCTGAGCAGTTCGTCGCGGATTTGTTCGTTATCCCGAATCGTGTCGAGACAGCCTCCCCACTCGACCCACCAATAGCCATACTCGAGCCCGCGATCGAGTTCGCTTTCGGCATGCGGTCTTAAACGCAAGTCTTGCTCAGAAAAGCGACGCGCCGACGCTGGAGGCGTAAACGGCATCGGGCGATCATGACGACGCGCTTGAAACATGATCGTCGAGCCTAGTCTGCGCTGGTCCGCTTCCTGCACGGCGAGCGACTCGCCAAATTCGTCGCTGCTTTCTCTCCCTTCACGGAACGCAGCGCCCGCTTCAACGCCTAACCGTCCGTCCCCGGTGCAGTCAATAAACACCTTGGCGGTTATCACAAACTGCTCCTCGGTCGATTGCCGCTGCGCGATCGCCTGGCGGACGATCCCGCCGGAAGTCTTGGCCCCAATCACGGTCGTATTGAGAAACAGCCGCAGCTTAGGCTCGGCTTTGCACTTCTCGTAAAGTATCAGGTCGAACATCGACGAAGAACGCTGCGCGTTGCGAGCAGCCGCTTCTAAACGAATCTCCTCGATAATGCCCCCTTCGCGCGCTTCAGTCGTCAATTCGGCCCCTCGTTTTCCGCTACAGTCAGCGCCGACGATGTGCATGCGAATTTCGCTCGAAGCGTTTCCACCAAGCATTGGTCGGTCTTGGCAAAGGGCGACCGTCGCGCCGCACCGGGCGGCCGCAATCGCCGCTGCGATTCCAGCGGGGCCTCCGCCCGCGACGAGTACGTCGACGTCGACTTGGCTCGTCTTAATCGTTGCATTGCAAGCGTTTTCGTTCATGGGGAATCCGCGTCTTGGAGATTATTTGGCCAGGGTCAGCAGCCCTGATTGCAATAAGATGTTCTCGATCGCTTGTTCAAACTCTCGCGTCGCTTGAAACTTGGTGAGCATGCTGGCGGATCGCTCGAATAAACCGAGCGACTTGGCGGAATGCTTGAGCGCGTGGACTTGATGAGCCAGCGAGATCCGAATCTCGGGAATCTGAAACAGTTGCGTCAACTCCGCAATTTGTGCATGCGATGCCTGTGCGTTCTCGGTATTGCCCGACTTGAAGGAGTCGATCAGCGTGCGATGCCACTGCGGAGCGATGCCGGCGAGCGCCGAAACGCAACCGTGAGCGCCCGCGTTGAGGCTATCGAGGATCAGCATCTCGATTCCTTGCAGGACGCGAAAGTTCTGGCCTTCAGTCGCCGCCAATAACTGCCGCATTCGGTTCAGATCATTGCTCGTGTCTTTGCACAACAGAATGTTGGGGTGACTCGCCAATTCGCCGAACGTTTCGACGTCGACCGAAGTGGTCATTCGCAAATGATGATAGATGCCGATCGGCAAAGGAGACTGTTCGGCCAGTTCGACGAAATAGCCCAGCAGTTCCGCCTGGCTAAGCCGTTGAAAAAATGGCGCCATCGCAATTGCGTAGTCAGCGCCATCTTGCTGGGCGAACCGAGCGAAGCGAATCGCCTGCTTGACGCCATAGCCGCCGACGCCGACCATCACCGCCGCCGCGCCAGCGGCGCCTTCGGCGGCCGCAGTAACGATCGCGCGACGGTCCGACTCATCGAGCAGGATCATCTCGCCGGTCGACCCAAGGACGAACAGCCCGTCGCATCCTTGCGACGAGACGAGTTCGGCGAGGCGTCGCATCGCCGACGGATCTACTTCGCCAGGTTCCTTGCAGGGCGTGACCATAGCGGCGACCACATCGGGCGAATGCGGCGCGGGGAAAGGTAGGGGGGGACCAGAAGGGGAAATCTGCGTCATTCTCGATGCTCCAAAATGTGGCTAACAGGTGCATCTTAATCAGTCTTGGAGGACAATGGAATACTGTGTTGACATTTGGTATACCAGGTGATAGTCTGATTTTAACAAAGTACAAATCAGCGCCGACCGTCACAACGAAAGCAGGTTTTTCATGTGGGATAACGAGGTATACGACAAGCTGTCGGATCTGATCTTCTCGGGAGAATTTGAGACCGGAAGCAATCTGATCGAGCGAAATTTGGCGACGCGCCTGGGGGTCAGTCGAGTGCCGGTTCGGGAAACGCTGACCAAGCTCGTCGCTCAAGGAAGCCTGGAAGGGGGCCGAAAAGGAGAGGGGGTTCGCATGCGGCGTTATTCGGCCGACGAGATCCGCCAACTCTACGACTATCGAGCGACGATCGAAGGGGGCATCGCGCGAGCGGCGGCGTTGTCGGCAAGTCTTGCCGACGTGTTGCGGCTCTCAATCATTTGCGACGAAATGGAAGCGACGCTCGAAGAAGACAAGTCGGGTCGATGGGGATCGTTGGATCGACGATTTCACGAGGCCTTGGCCGAGTCGTGCCGCAACGATCGTTATGATCGAGCGCTGAAGAGCTTACTGCACGAGTGCTTCTACGTGTTTTACGTGCTCTCACGCAAACGAAGTCGCAGTGAGTTATCCGTCGAGGATTTGAAGTCTCACCAGCGACTCGCGCTCGCAGATCACCGTGCATTGGTGAAATTTATCGAGACGCATCAGCCGGACGAAGCCGAATCTCAGGCGCGGCTGCATATCCTGCGATCTGCAGATCGAGTCATTCGGGCGGCAATCGAAACAGATCTAGGAGAATAAGCATGGCTTACTTTCTGCAATCGATTCGCCCCGTCGCCAGCGGTTCGGCGTTGTTGCTGTTCTGCCTGATTTCCTTGGGATGCGGTTCGCAAACCGAGGGCCCGTTGCGATTTCGAGTTTCAGGCGACATCACCTTTCAAGGCAATCCGATACCGGCCGGTCTGATCACGTTTAGCCCTGACGCCGCTTTGGGGAATAGCGGTCCACAAGGTGTTGCCCGAATTCGAGACGGCCACTTTGACACCGGTTTCGATGGGGGAAAGGGGGTGCTCTCCGGCCCGCAAATCGTCAAAGTGATCGGCGCGGATGGAGAAACATACACCGACGACGCAGGGATTCAAGCGCCGGAAGGAAAGCCGCTGTTCGCTCCATGGGAAACGAAGCTAGAAGTGCTAAACGAAGACATAAAGATTGATTGGGAGGTGCCGCAGCTCCCCGTTCGTTAATGCGAACGACCATGCCCAAACAAACCAAGATAAACGGCGAAGAAGCATTGCCATCTGTTCAAAGCGCACGTCCATCCGCTGCTATTTTTAAGCGAGAATGCCGTCTTTGGCGACGAATCCGGCGACTCGTAAAATCCTTTTCATCGCTGGGAGAGTCATCCATGTTTAATCAGACTCGGCGTAGCGGCCCTACGGGGTTTACGCTCGTGGAACTACTAGTCGTGATTGCGATTATCGGCATCCTGATTGCGCTCTTGCTGCCGGCCGTGCAACAAGCGCGTGAAGCGGCTCGTCGAATGTCGTGTACGAACAATCTAAAGCAGCTTGGTCTTGCTATCCACAACTATCACGACGTCCATCTTACATTTCCTCCGGGAGGCAATAGCAGTACGACCTGGACTGGTAGGTCCAATCAACTATCCCTCCACACTTTTCTGTTGCCTTACATCGAACAAAAAACGGTGCAGGATACGATCGATTTTTCCGGGAACAGCTACCTTACCGAGAAAGACCATGCCGCGATAAGAGTCGACGCTTTTCTTTGTCCCAGCTCAACCAGAGAATACGACGAAACGGTATCCGGCGGAGCTTTGGCGTATGACAATCCCAGGCTCCATACGATGCACTATTACGGCGTGATGGGGCCCAAGGGGGTAAACGCAGAGTCAGGCGACAATTATGAAACTGAAGACGGCGTTTCTTCCAATGGAGGATTCGGTCGTCAAGGTGTTTTCTTCGATCTGAGTTCGATCAAATTTCGGGACATTACTGATGGGACATCCAGCACGTTCGCGCTGGGTGAACTCTCCTGGAACGACGCAGCGACCGTTTATCGGATGTGGGTCCGTGGGTGCGGCGGTTCGGCCTGTTCCTCGTGCAAAAACATCGTCGACGGAATCAATATCACGCCGGCCGTCTCCGGCAATTTCAATAATGTTAGTTTCGGCAGCCAGCATCCAGGCGGAACGCACTTTTTGATGTGCGACGGCGCCGTTCGTTTTGTTCCGGAAACCGTTGACTTTGGGGTCTACAAAGCGACCGCGAGTCGAAATGGACAAGAAGTCAAAACGGTATTGCAGCCCTAATAACACGTTTCTTAAAGAGATCAACTTATGATTCTAAAACCGTATTTCTTCGCGTTACTCGCGACGCTCACCTGCTACGCGCAGCCAGTATCGGCGCAGATTCCTTCTAAGTCGCCCGCGGCGCTATCAGAGCAGAAGGTGCTCGATTCCAAGTCGTTCGCCGCCGCCAAAGAGAACGCTTACCTAGCGTTTCCCGCTCTGACCGAGACCCGCGGCGGAGACATCTTGATTTCCTACAAGCGGGGACGTCGGCACTCTCAAGATAACGGGGCTCCGCTCGAGATCGTGCGTTTTGATCCGATCCAAAATCGAGTGAAATCGCGGCAGATCCTGGGAAGCGACCCTCAACTGATTTATCAGATGGGCGAATGGATTCGTTTTCCGAGCGGACGAATCGGCAGCTTTGTCGACATGCAAAAGATCGCGAAAGACAAGGGACAAAATCGACACCATCGCGTCGGCGTCTATTATGCCGTTAGTGATGACGAAGGGAAGACGTTCACCGAGATGAAGCCCTGGGGGCCGATCGATGGGGTGGAATATGGCTACGTGTTTGACGCTGTCGAGTCGTCTGAAAAGACGTACGTTTTAGCGATGACGTTTCCTGAATTGTCCGCGCGAAACTCGATGTTCGACGACCAAGGAAAGCGGATTTACGGCACGGTGGCGGTATTGTCGTACGACGAAGAGAAAGACGTTTGGTCGCATATCCGCGATCTCAATCAAGCGTTCGGCGATATCCTGATCAACGAAAGCTGCTTGATTGAATCGGGTGACGGATTCCTGGTGGGAACGCGCGGCTACGACGGCAAGTTTCGACTTCATCGCGTCGACCGAAATTTTCAGGAACAAAAGTCAAACGATTTAACAACGCAGTACGCCGAGTTCGAAAGTCATCTCGGTCGCCCTCGCTTCATCCGCAAGGATGGCGATCTTTATCTGCTGGGGCGTAATTTTATAAACGGCAAGATGGAACTGGCCCTTTTCCGGATCGATGAAGAATCGTTGACCGTCGAGCAGCGCGTGCGTCTCGATCCAGCGTCGGACGAGAAAATCACCGACGGTTACTATGCGATGCATTACTTCCTGAAGCGGGATGGCGAGGAATTGTTCAACGTCATCACTTATCGGCGTTCGGACAAAAGTTCCCATCCCGACCTGATTCGCTTGGAATTTGCCTGGAACGACGTCCGCTAACCTAATCCAGAAATGACGCCATAAGAACGTTCCACTCCAACTCTTAAGCCGGGGTAGTGTGCAGATTGATGTCAATTTATCCGCTAATTTTGGGTGTAGGCACGGCGACTGCAGGAGGTTTGGGCTGGGGCGATTGGAGCGTGATCGCGATCTACGGCCTAGTGGTGATCGCGATTGGCTGGTACGTCGGGCGACGCAACGAATCGGCTCAGGAATATTTCATTGGGTCGGGCCATACCAGCCCGATGTTGATCGGCGTTTCGTTGTTTGTGACGCTGCTCAGCACGATCTCTTACTTGTCGATGCCTGGCGAGATCATCGGCAAGGGCCCTGTTTATATGACACGGATATTTGCGTATCCGCTGGCCTATGTCTTCATCGGGTACGTCCTGTTGCCGATCTACATGCGGCAACGCGTCACCAGCGCCTACGAATTGCTAGAGACGAAGCTCGGCGGCAGCGTCCGCATGCTGGGCGCGGCGTTGTTTATCATTCTGCGCATTATTTGGATGTCGCTGTTGGTGTATCTCTCCGCCAAAACAATGACGGTGATGCTGGGAATCGGCGACGCATGGATACCGGCCCTGGTCGTTACGACTGGCCTAGCGACAGTCCTGTATACGTCGCTGGGCGGATTTCGCGCGGTCATTATTACCGACTTTTTACAAGCTTTGTTTTTGCTGGTTGGAGTATTGTGCGTGTTGGGAGTCATCACTTATCGCGTCGGAGGATTGCAATGGCTGCCGACCGGTTGGGAGCCGCACTGGGATCAGCAACCCCTTTATAGTTTCGATCCGTCGACGCGCGTCACCGTGTTCGGCACAATCCTCTCGACCTGGATGTTTTTAGTTTGCACGTCAGGCGGAGATCAAACTGCGATCCAACGCTTCATGTCTACCAAAGATGCGAGCAGTGCTCGCCGCGCATCGGCCTATCAAGCGATCGCCGCAACGATCGTCAGCTTAATGCTAGGTTTGGCCGGCTTTGCGATGCTCTCTTATTGCCGAATCTTTCATGCACGGATTCCGATTGATTTGTTATCGCCCGAAGGCGCCGATAACGTCTTTCCTTGGTTTATCGCCCACGAACTGCCGATGGGGATCGCGGGTCTCGTCGTTGCGGCGATGTTTGCGGCCGCGATGTCCAGCCTCGATTCAGGCGTCAACTCCATCGCGGCCGTAACGATCACCGACTTTTTCGACCGCTTCGATTGCAAACCGAGCACCGAACGAGGCCATTTGCGGCTCGCTCAAGGGATCGCGCTGGTCGTCGGCGTGCTGGTCGTGCTCGGAAGTTCGCAAGTGGGAAGCGTGCCTGGGAACATCACGGTGGTGACCAGCAAGACGGCGAATCTGCTGGCTCCGACTCTGTTTTGTCTCTTCTTTTTTGCGTTGTTCGTCCCTTTCGCCAACGCGTATGGCGTCTGGGCAGGCGCGATATGCGGCACGCTGGCGGCAATTTTATCGGCCTTTGCTGGGCCTATCTTTGGCGCCTCTTCCACAAACGGTGGCGATCCGATCAGTTTTCAATGGATCGCTCCCCTCTCGCTATCGACCAACATTGCGGTCGGAATGCTGGTGTCGTTCGTCACCAGCGGCCCGAAGCGGAGCGAATCCGCTGCGCTGTCGTCTGACGTTTCTACAACCGCGGCCTCCCAACGATAAGGGGAAGAAGTTTGTTAACCGGAATTAGCTATTGGTCGATGCCTGACGGACTGGCGGGAACTTGTGACATAGCGACGGCGCTGCAATTGGCGAAGCAGCATCAATTTGACGCGCTGGAGTTAGCAATCAGCCCCGGCGGAACTTTGCACGTCGACTTGTCGCAAGCCGAATGCGAACAAATTCGTCGTGAAATCGAAGACTCCGGCGTCATCGTCGAAACGATCGCAAGCGGTATGAGTTGGGGCTGCAATCCCGCTAGCCACGATGAGGGGATTCGCCGCCTGGCGATCGAACTGCATGAAAAAGCGCTGCAACGAGCCGCCTGGCTGGGATGTCAGGCGATGCTGTTTGTGCCGGCCATCGTCACGAGTCCCATCTCGCCGGGCGAACGCGTTCGCTACGATCACGCCTACCAACGCGCTGAGGTCGCGGTGCGCCGCCTGCTCGAAACGGCGGAAAAAGTGGGTGTCGATCTCTGCGTCGAAAACGTCTGGAACGGATTCCTCTATTCTCCGCTCGAGCTAAGGGACTTTGTCGATAGTTTCGCCAGCGATCGTTTGGGGGTCTATTTTGACGCAGGAAATTTGCTTGGCTATCAACAATATCCGCCGGACTGGATCCATCTGCTAGGCTCGCGAATAAAACGCGTGCATGTCAAAGGGTATCGCGATCAGTTTGATTTTTGCGGCAGTTATGAATTTTGCGAGTTAGACGAAGGAGACGTGCCGCTTGTCGAAACGATCGCTGCGCTGTGCGACATCGGTTACGACTCCACGATCGTCGCCGAGATGCTTCCGTTCAAAGAAGATCGATTGCGACGGACTGCCGCGGCGTTAAACGGGTTGGTGCGTCAGGTCGCCGCATAAACGTCTTTGAAATATTTGTTCTCTATCCCAAGTTAGTCCTAGGACGAAGCAGAAGCATGTTAAAAGTCGGCGTCGTTGGTTTAGGAATGATGGGCGCAACCCATCTGGACGTTTATCGAAAGCGAACGGACGTCTGCGTCGTCGCTGTGGCCGATCTCGATAAAGATCGCCGCTGCGGGCGGACAACCGCGGCGGGAAATATCGAAGGACAATCGCAAGGGGGATTTGATTTCTCCACCGTAAAGCAATACGCCGACGGATGCGATTTGATTGCCGACGCTGACGTCGATATTGTTGATCTCTGTTTGCCGACGCCGGCGCACGCTCGACTGGGGGCGCTGACATTGGAAGCTGGAAAGCATCTGATTATCGAGAAGCCGCTGGCGCGATCCTACGCCGAGGCGCTTTGCTTGGCTCAACAAGCGGAGAAATCGCCAGGGCTTTCGTTTTGCGCCATGTGCATGCGATTTTGGCCTGGCTGGGACTGGTTAAAAGAGGCGGTCGACAGTCAGCGCTATGGCGCCGTCCAATCGGCTTCATTTCGTCGGATTACGCAGTTCCCTGGCGGTCCGTTTTATAGCGACGGAAAAGCCTCAGGGGGAGCGCTGTTGGACCTGCATATCCATGACTCGGATTTCGTTCGCTATTTGTTTGGCATGCCGAAAGCCGTTTCTAGCAGCGGTTATTCGCGGCACACGACGCATATAGACCATGTCCTAACGCAATATCACTACGACAACATGGCGATCGTCTCGGCGGAAGGGGCTTGGTCGATGTCGCAGGGCTTCGGCTTTGAAATGGAGTATCTGGTCAATTTTGAACAGGCGACGGCAGTTTATCGTCTCTGCGATTCGCCAAAGGTTGAACTGACGACGCCCGACGCCGGCAAGCAATCAATCCCACTTAGCGCAGCAATGGGATACGAACTGGAGTTAGCGCACTTCATTGACTGTATCCAGCGCGGGATCCCTTCCGACCGCATTTCGCTGGCCGATGCCGCAGAGACGCTCCGTTTAAGCGAAGCTGAGGCCGAAAGCTGCCGGACGGGCCAATGCGTCCAGATCGAGATTTAGTCGCCGGTGTCGAGGAAATCAAGATCATCATCGGTAACAATGGTCGATCCATTTCAGCGTCTCGTCACGAGTTCTCAGTAGATTTGTTTGAGCCGCTTGAGCTCAACTTGCAGTCAACCGACCGTCATCTTTTGACGACTCGACAAACGATCTGTCGATTCGTCGAAGAACGGAAAGACCATCGCCTCGCAGCGGCGCCCTCCATTGCGGTTGCACCTCGGGCGAGGCCGATCAGTGCTAATTGTCGTATAATCGTCACTTCGCTTCCGATGTTCAACGATTTCGAGACGCAATTTTCAAGAAAGACGAGACGGATGATTCATCGTTTTCCTGTGATCAGATTCCATCTTCCTAAGCTGCTAATGCTGCTGGCCGCGATCGTTATCGTTTCCGGGCTCTCGCTTACGGCACAGGCCGAGCACGGCGGGAAGCTGCAGATTCTGTTGCTCGGCGATAGTACTACCGAAGGCTCCATTCCTCGTCTGATCAAGCCGGCGGCGCCTCAGTTAGAGCAAGTGATCGAACAATTGTTGGAAGCGGAAGGGGATCTTCCCCCGACGCATGTCATCAACAACGGCCAGAGCGGCGATACGATCGATCGATTCGTCAATTCAGGTCGATACGACAGGGAAGTTGCCGAACTACCGGGGATTGATTACATCTTCATTCGGTATGGCATCAACGATTACGCGCGTCGAGAGGATTTTGCGACGAACTTCCCCCTCGACTTTCACGGGTTGATCGCGCGGATTCGCAAGAATCACCCGGACGCCCAAATTGTTCTGATGACGGTGACTCCCTTCAGTAAAGCGGAGGTCAGCCAAGAGATCAACTCGCGCGTTCGCCAAGTGGCGGAGAAAGAACAGCTTCCGGTGTTCGACATCTATCCGCTGTACGGCAAAGCTCTCCAAGTGCACGGCGTCAATTCGCTGAGCTACCGGCGTTATTCTGTCGAGAAGGTGCCCTCGAACTATCATGCCTTTGTCGCCCCTTACGTTCATGGTGGACACGTCGTGGTCCTCGATAACGAACTTGACGGAATATTTGGGCATCTGCCAGGTTGGTACGGCGATCGCCATCCCAATCTCGCCGGGTACAACGTGATTGCCGTAGAAACGGCGAAGTACCTGACCGATGACCTGCGCAAGCGGAAAACGGAGTAAAAGGGGGAAGCAGCGGCGCTTGTGCCGCTTTCGACAAACCGACCACATGCAGTTACGTTTGTCTTGCCGCTCAATCTCAGACAGAAATATCGGAACTACGATTGCGATATAGGCCGGGATCGATCACGTCGACCATCGCCGGCAAATCCAATTCGCGATCGAGAAAACGCGTCACTTTCCCAATCTCTTCGTTCGGTGAAACGAAGAGATCGTTGTAGCTCACTTGCAGCACTTGTAGATGTTCTTGCGTCGGCAGCCATTGCAATAGCCGATCGAGATGGACGGAGAACGCCTGTTTGATATCCTCACGGCGCGCGGCTGGTCGACCCAGTCGCGTGAGCATCTTCTCTTGCGAATCGAGAATCTCGTCGATGTCGCGCCGCATGAAGAGGACGCGGCAAGAGTGCGTAGTCGGTAGATCGTAGAGGAGCGACGAGACCATTTTTACGACTTTGCCATCGGCGTGATCCAGCCAAGAGGGATCATCTCTCGTCTGTTTAACGCGTTCGTATTCGAAGTAGCCTTGGGGGTTGTCGGTATCGGCCGTACGGATTTCGTCGGTCAACGCCGGGATCCCTCCGCGATCAAGCATCTGCATCATCAGCGACGTGCCCGAGCGGGGAAGCCCCGAAACAATGGTAATTTCAGTCGAGTCGAACATGCTGTTTCACCTGAATCGCAGTGCGAGTAGCGAGGACTAAATATTGACATTCAGAAAGGGACGAGCGGCGAACGCGGCGACCATCGAAATCAAAAACCAATAGATCAGCCAGCTATCCGTTCCGCTGGTCCACGAGTCGCGATCGGGATAGACGATTTCAATGGATTGCACAGGCGAAGCGGCGCCAAAGGGAGCTTCGCGAGGATGCAGCAATACCTCGCTCCAGTTCCACGCCGGTCGCAGCAGACTGATCGGCATGTAGCCGTCGCCTACCGAGAATTGTTTGGTGAATTGTTGGTCGGCAAGCTCAAATGTGATTTCATGAGTCCCCGGCTGTAGCCCCCTTAATTGCCAACTGACGAAGTCGTCGGCGGGCGCACGTACGGGCCCCTTGGCGACCTCAAAGAACGGCGCCGCCGCGATTTGTACGTTGGCGACGCTATCAGGATCGTGCGCCGTATGGAGCGTGACAATCGCTTCTTCGCCAACTGCCAAGGGCTTCGCTTGGTACCACAGCGCCAATTGACCCAACAAGAGGCAAGTTGGAATCAACATGACCAACATCGGCGCCAGCGAAAGCCCCAGCAGTTGGCCGGCGCCGAGAAGCAGGCTTCCCTGGGCGCGCAGGCCGACTCGCAAATCATCCTTGAACAGCGATAAGGCCAGCAGATTGGCCTTGATTTGATTGCGCGTCCGTTTTATCGCCGATTGATGCGACGTGTACTTGAAGACGATCAGCATCGCGACGCCTGCGAGGGCGCCGATTACGGTGGTCGAAACCCACCCCGGCGTCCAACTGACTGGGCGCAGCACGAGTCCGGCGATCCCGTTCGCCCATTGATTTAACCAGACCACGATCTGCGTCAGCATAGAATCACTCAATGTAGCCCAGGCCTCGTAGTTGATCGGCGACCTGCTTTTCGGCGTCGGCCTCACCGATCCGTTTGATCTCGTTTTCGACAGCCGTCGCGATCAATTCATCAACGCTGCTATAGCCATTCTTGGCCGCGGCCTGTTTGGCGCGATCGTACAGATTGTTGTCGAGCATTACTTTCGCCATGTTCGTCTCCAGTCACAGTGCAGTTGGTTTTAGGTCGTAAAGACGCTGCGGCCCGTCATCGTGGCAGGCGTTTGGATCCCAAAGTCAGCCAGAATCGACGGCGCGATATCGGTCAGCGAAGGATTTGCGGAATGGATCGGTTTGTTGCAGCAGAGGATGCCGGGGACTTCTAGAGCGTCGGCGCAATGATCGGCGCTCCAGGCCGACGTGTTATCAAGCAGGACATCCGGCGTCAGCTCGCCCAGGCAGGTCTCCCACGAGGCCCGATAACCGCGGGCATAGCCGATGATCAGATCAGGCGCCAGCGCGGTCGCATTGCCAGCATAGATTTCGCTGGCCCGATAGACGTTGCGGATGACTTGTTTCCCGTTGAAGTCACGAACGGATTTCAGTCGCGCGATCAATTGTCGCGTCAGCTTTTCCTGCTCTTCGCCGGGTTCCACGATCCCGTCTCGCTCGCGACCTTTGAGGTTCAAATAGAGTCCATTGATGCCCAGACCATAGGCGCGCGTGCGCGACCAATCGGCGTCGGTCAGGATCGACGCGCACTCGCGCGGATTCAAATATCCAAAATCGCGCAGCCAAGAATTGACATTGAACTGGCGGCCAAAATTAGCGAATCCATGATCGCTCATGATGTAGATCGTCGCTTTGTCGCCGTAACGGTCGTAGATATCGCCGATAATTCCATCCAGTCGCTGATACAATTCTTTGACGTACTGAAATCGACTCGCCGCTTCGGGGGACGATCTTGTTGGATGTTGCGGATCTTCGTCGGCGTCCCACCAAAACATGTGCGATTGGAGATCGCTACTGGAGAAGTAGAAGAACAGCAAACCGTCGTCATAGTTTTCGACCGCATACTCAAACAGCGTGAGACGCTCTTCCAGAACGCTGGTCGCTTGGCGCCGGAACTCGTCGTCGTTGAAGACGCCGTTCGATCTCGCTTTGTGATCCTCTTGAAAACCGGTCGTGTAGAACAATCCAAGATCTTGCGAGACATCTTCGATAAAGTTCGACGGCTCCGATAGTTGAACTGCCGGATTTGACGGGTCGACATTGATCGGAGTCACATACAAGCGAAAATTGGGGCCCGATTCTTGTAGAAAGAACCGACAGATCCCGTTGGCATGCTGGCTGGGCAAAGGACGCGGAGTGGAGATGCTGAAATCCAGCTTCGTCCAGCGACTCCATTCGCCCGGTTTTAGCATGATTTTCTGTCCTTGTACTTCCAGGAGAACCGTGCTGGAGGCGCTATCTCGATGCACGTCGACGTCGACTGTAATCGGAGTCGGATGTTTGAGCATGCTGTTTTCAGGACCGATTAGCGTGACGCGAGCCGAGCCGTTTTCAAAGGCGATTTTCGATCGTTTTCCTCCACCTTCATCAAGGCCGCTCGCCGGCGAATCCTCGCTGAAGTATTGATACGTTCCATACGTCCCCTGCATGTCAGGCGTCCCCATTCCGCAGACGCAGCGATGATATCCGTACTGCGACGGACTGGGGGGATAGTTGGACGGCAAGTCGTAAAAGACGGATGTGATTCGCTGTTTGTCGAGAAAATCCCAGAAAGGAACCCCCTGGCGACGCAAGACCGTTTTGGGCGGCTCATGGTTGAACGGCCAAAAGTCTAGTTGCAGACGATGTTCCCCCAATTCGACAAAGCCGTCGCCGGGAAGCGTCTCCGCCGCCGAGTAGAAGGGGACGCACTGATCGTGTGGGTGACGATGGATAAAATCAAAAATCCCGTGCGAACCGGGGCCAGCGCCGTTGATAAAGTTCGCCCATGCGACGGGGCTTTGCGGCGGGCAACTGGTCGCCAAATTGCTGAAGCCGCCGACCGCCGCCATCCGCTTCATGTTCGGCATCTTTCCTGAATTCATGAGGCTGCGACAGAGTCGCGGATCCATTCCGTCCACACCGATCACAATCACTTTTTTGCCGAAGCTGCGCGAGACGCGATTGACCCCGCCCAACCAGTACGACGTGGCGCCAAGCGCGCCGACGCCGGCTGTTGCCGCCGCTCCTTGCAGAATCGCTCGTCGCGAAACGGAGTTGTTAGCGGATTGCGTCATGAGGCCACCTTTTGGGGAGTTTCGATCGGAGCAGGGGTGAACTCGGCGGTTGGAATTTGTGCTTCCTCAAACGTCAGCGGCTCGCCATCCATGTAGTCGGGAATGGGACAGCCGAACAGGTCGAGCACGGTGGGCGCGAGATCGAGTAATCGCGGCGTTTGCGTGCTGATCGCATGATTGCAAAACAGCACGCCTGGCACGACGGCGGGATCGACGCAGTGGTCGCCGCTCCAAGCCTTGGTGTTGTCGTGAAAGATTTCGCGGCTGGTTCGTCCGACCGCTGCGTCCCACGAAACGCGATAACCACTCTCGTAACCGACGATCAGATCGGGGGCGTTCTCTTTGTACGGTCCGCGATAGGCTTTCACCGCTTCGTAGACTCGGCGAACCGCTTTCACATCGGTCTGCGGATCGGTTGCTTGAGCAAGTTGCTGGGCGATTTGTGCACGCAACGCTTCGGCCTCTTCGCCCGGCGCGACCACTCCTTGCTCAAACTTACCGCGTAGATTGATAAAGATGCCGGTCAGTCCGATCGCGAAGGCTTTCGTTCGAGACCAATCGACGCCAGCGAGATAGTCTTCTCCGCGGCGCGCATCATCCACGACCAGATAGCCGTTTTCCTCCAACCAGCGATTGAGATCGACGCCGCGTCGAAAAGTATTGAAACCGTGATCCGACAGGACCATGAGCATGGTGTCGGTCCCTGCACACTTGTCGAGGGTGCGACCGACGAGCTCATCCATGCGAGCGTAAAGGTCTTCGACTGCGTCTTCGAGCACCGGCGGAATGATCGCCGGTCGAGCTGGGTGAGACTTGTCGTGGTATCGCCAGAACATGTGTTGCATTCGATCGACGCCGTCAAAGACGCAGACGCACAGCCCTTGGCGAACCTTGTCTAGGCTGTCGAAGAACATCGTTTCCCGTTCGACATCAATGTCCATGCACTGACGCAGAAAGTGTTCGTCGTTGAGAACTTGCTCGCTCAATCCCCATGTATCTTCCGCTAACCCTAATGTCGCATAGGGACCTTGGCGTTTGGCCAGATAGATCGGATAAACCGCCGGGTAGCCGATCGCCATCGCGGGATGCTCGGGATCAATATTGATCGGCGTGACATAAAGCTCGAAATCCGGTTCGGTGCTTAACAGCATAAATCGACAGACGCCGTGCACCGAAACGGCCCAACTGGCGCGAAACGAAACTTGGATCCAATCGGTGTATTCCCCTTGGGTGAGTCGATGCTTGGCGCCGCCGATGGTTAACCAGGCCGAATTTTTATCGATGATCCGCAGCTGGAACGGCAATTTCAACGCACCCTTGTCACGTGGGTTGCTGCTGGGCGGTCCCAACAGGTGACAATCCAGGCGGTCTCCATGGCGTTGGACGTAATGCACTTCACCGCCGGTCTTGAGCCGGTCTTCACGAGCTTGCGTCGTATATTGCGAGAAGGTTCCTTGCGTTCCCCGCAAGTCAGGCACGCACATCGCGGACAACTGCACCCCGCGAAGTTTTTCGGGCGGAAAAGTAATCGGCACGCGAATGATGGAGTTGAAGACGCCGTAGTCGCTTAGCAGACTCCAAAAGGGCTTGCTCTTACGTAGCATCCTCACATCTGGCTTTGAGTAGTTCCATCGGAGTGGACCAAGCCCGATGCTCTTGCTGGCGGAACGAATTTCTACCGAGCTGAGCTTCGGTTGATAGGTTGTTTCATCCGGCGTTAGAAAATCAAAGATGTTGTGCTTGCCAGGATTCACGCCGGTTTGAAACGTGGACCACGCGACAGGCGAAATCGGCGGCAACGTGCTTCGTAACGATTGGAAGCTCCCCGTTGCTTGGAGCTTGGCGAGATTCGGAAGCTTGCCGGCTGCAAGCATTTGCTGCGTGAGTTTGTGATCCAGACCGTCCAGCCCCAAGATGACGACGCGTTGAAATCGCGGTTTGCGCGGCGGTCGTTTCCGTAGCAGGACTCGCAAGACGCGTCGCAAAGGCCAAAGCAGGACCATCGAGATCGCCGAGACGACGGCGCCAAATACAGCCATAAAAGAGCCTGCCAAAGCGAATCCTGCGCCGGGCCCGATGTACGCGATCAGCGAAAACGAGATCATGCTGATGTGATGGTTCATGATTGGCAAAAAACCGAATGACATGAGACGCTCCCGAGATGCGAAAAAAATGACCCCACGGCACGACGATCGGGGCAACAACCAACGTGCCGCGGGGATCTGGGGATTCGATCACCGCGCACCTAGTTGGAAGGTCGCTGCCCTGGACCGCGTTGGCTTGGCTCACTGGCCGGGGCCATCTCTTCGGTTAACAACTTGCGCGGCGCCAGATCTTTACCAGCAAACGCGGCGTAGTCCATTCCGTAGCGATAGACGCGGAAGACGCCGCCGGGGCCGCCGCCGCGACCACCCGGTCCGCCGCGATCGGGGCGACCTTGTCGATCTCCGCCACGCGGGCGCATTCCGGGAGGGGGACCAAAGCCACCTAGCGGGCCGTTAGCTGGTCCGCCGGCGAATCGTTGTTCCATCTCTTGCAAGGTGGCCTTCTGTTTGTCGGTCCAAACGGCGGCGAGTTGTTGATCAACTTGGCGTTGCAGTTGCTGCAATTCTTCCGTTTGATCCTCGTTGAGATCTAGTCCTGCTAAAACGAAGCGAGGGATCACCTCACCGATCGTCGGCGGTTGAAATCCACGTCGCCCTCCAGGAGCGCCAGGTCCGCCGCCGGGAGCTCGAGGTCCGCCTGGACCAGCGAAGCCAAGCATCGGCGGCTGTTGCAACGATTTGCGCTGGTCGTCTGAAAGGAGGGTTTCTAGCTTGGCGTCAACCTTCGTTTGCAACTTGAGAATCGTCGATTGCTGTTCGTCAGAAATGGCCAAGTCACGTGCGAGAAACTCTGGGACCAGCTGGCCCGGCCGCATTTCTCCAGGCCCACCCATTCCGCCGCCGGGAACTTTGAGCACCCAGACAACTTCGTTATCCGGCGTTACTTCAAAGAGCATCGCTTGGGCGCCGGAGCAAACAAACGTATTGCCGTTGGACAAACGTTGCGCTCCCGAGATCATCATCGAGTAAAAATCGGATTTGGCCGGATCATGGAAGGTCCACTTCGCTTCCGTCGGGCCATAGGCCAAATATTCTTCTTTGTCGTACAGTCCCTGACGGTTGAGCGGCAAGACAATTTGGTCGACGCTGGAATACGCACCATCCTGACGTCCCAGACCGTTGTTAAAAACGAGCATATCGCCGGCGCCGGGAAGTCCATCCGCGATCCAGTGCGCACAATGCTGCGCGAAGAGTCGCTGATCGACGTTCGATCCTGATCGATAGACGCGGGGGTTCCCCCAGCGATAGAGCAAATCGCCGCCGCGGCCGCTCTTGCCGCCGGAATGCGCGGCGGCTTCCTTCGTCGTGGTGCTATGGTCAATGATCCAAACTTCGCTGAACTCATGCACGCTGATCATGATTTGATCCAATTTCTGGTTGTACGCCACCGAGTTGACGTGCATCCAGTCGCCGCCCCTTGGCCCGTGCCCATCGTGACCTGGACGTTGATCGTCGGGCTGCGGATCGCGACCTGATTCTCGCTGCTTTGCTTCCCCGCCGGCCGGCTTGTCTGCGGCCGTTCCGCCGCCGACATAGCCGAGCGAACGGAGTTTTGCGAGCTGGGCGGGATCTTGCATCATGCGGTCCATCATCGCGGTCGAGAAGTTGACGTCGATCAACTCGGGATGTTCAGAAACATCTCCATACCCAGGCTTCAACGGATCGGCGTCCTGCACCAAGTGATCCCAGGCGCGCCATCGCCAAACGATCTCACCGGTCGTTGGGCCGGTTGGCTTAATTTCAAGAATGCAGTCAGGCAAAAGTTGCTCGGTGACGAGCTCGGCGCGGCGGCCCATGGCGAGCGATTCTTCGGCGGTCTTGGGGTCGGAGGCGACGACCAAAACGTTGCCGTTGGGTAACGGGCAGATGTCGTGATGAGGACGCAGCTTGCTTCCTGCAAAGGAGTAGTCCCAAACCAATTCTCCGTCCCAATCAAATTCTTGAATTCGACCGCCGGCGCCTGGTCCGCCAAAGCCGCCGCCGCGCTGCGCGGCGGGGCGAAGTAGGTGACCGTTTTCTAACAGGTAGGCGCTCAATGCCGGCGTGAAATCGCTTTTCCATTGATGGACGACTCGCCCATCCATATCCACGAGATAGGTGCTCGTCGAATTCAACGGAGCGATTAATGAATAGCCGGGAAGCGCCGTCGGCTTGTGGAGCGAGACGCCGTCCCGGGGGGCTTTCAAAGGTGGATCGCTGGTCGTTTCGGCGTTGGCGCCGCGCGATAACAAGGCCAGCACGAGAAGAGTGATGACTGCAGGAGTACGGTAGGCCATGGGAAAAAGCGGCTCCCAGTTTGAGTGACAAGGGGAGAAGAATGACTCACAACCTCCAATGCGAGATTAACGCGTCGATCGTGCCAACGCTTTTGCGAAACTTGGCGCCGCCGAAATCGCCGAACTCTCCGAAATGTCGTTGAATGAGACTCTAGCGATGCAGTTTGAGACGCTGGATGCTACGCTCGGCATGGTGAATGTCCGATCTTAGTAAGTAGACGATCCATGCATTTCAATCTGATGCGTGGGGCTCCATTCGTAACTTCGCAAGATTGAAGCGAGATCCGACATGACAACCATCCAAGGCGCGCAGTCAGCGTCCATCTACAACTTACAGGCGACCGACGGCAGTCAAAAATCTTCCCGTCCAGCGGGGCTGCAACAACAGCTGGGCGACGTTTTAGAATCGGAAGGGCTCAGCTCGGAAGATCAGGCTTCGCTGGAAAACGATCTGGTTGACGCTTTATCGGCGTTGTTTGACTCCAGCGAAGGGCGCCCCGATGCGACCGCGGTCCAACAAACCATTGCCAGCGTGTTCGAAGAGTACGGATTAGATGCCGAGGAATTAGCAGGCCGTCTGGGATCTACCGAAGGTGCGCCTGCTGGTGGAGCGCCAGTCGGCGGGCCGCCGACCGGTGGAAGACCGCCTGGGGGGCCGCGCGGTGGCGGACCACCAGCAGGCGCGACGTCCGAAGAGAGCGCAGACGAGACCGATACGGAATCGACGTTGTTGGAAACTCTTCAGGATCTGCTGGAGCGACTATCCGAAAGTGACGACTCCGAAACGACCAGCAAGATCTCGGACCTGCTGGTATCCGGTTTATTGGGCCTAGACGAAGTCGCCTAGTCCTGCGGCCAGGACGAGAAGAGTAGATCGGATGTCGGCCCGCGCAGATTGCTGCGAAACTGTGCCGGCGAAACGCCAAATCTTCGTCGAAATGCGGAAGTTAACGACTGGATCGAACCATATCCGACACGACGAGCAATGTCCTTCAAGTTGGCGCCGGCCTTGACCAGATCGATGGCAATTTGCATCCGAATCGTGGTTAGCACATCCATGGGAGCTTCGCCGACCACCTCGCGAAATCGGCGCGCAAAGGTCGAGCGAGCCATGCAATTGACGGCCGCCAAGCGTTCGACCGACCAAGGGTATTCCGGCTGTCGCAGCATGGCTGCTAGGATCGGACTGATCGCTTCATCCTGAAACGCTTTCAGCCAGCCAGTCGAGTCAGCTCGCAGCGTCGTTAACTGCTCGCGCAGGATTTCCACAATCACCAAGGTCAGCATCAAGTTGACCACGGCGATCCCTCCTTGCCGATCGCCGATTAGCTCGGGAGTGATCAACGGCAGAATCCGTCCTAAGAGCCCATCATCTCCCCATTCAGCCGCACGAAAGATGCTGTGGGGAACGTTGCAAAGCCCCGGTAAAATCTCGATGCCGCTCGAATGGATCCGGCCTGATAGGATCCGGTTATAGCGCGGTTGCGGCTCTCCGAAGGGACTTTCGGCAGATTCGCCAAACGAGCGCAAGACCTGTCGAACGTTGCGAAAATCGACAATCAGATCGCCTGCGCTGAGAACTGCAGGGGATTGATCTGACAGTTCGACCTGGCAACGTCCCGAGACTACATAGTGAAACATCGGCGCTGCGAGTGTCAGCGTCAGCGGCGCAGCTGGCTGCAGATCCGAAACGTGCGTTACAAGACAACGCATTTTCAGGTGATTGATTAGTGACGCCGTAAGGTCAGGAATCACCTGATTGTCGATTGGATTTGGAGCGGCGCGATCGAAACCCTGGCCTGCAAATTCCTGCATATCTCTCTCGGCTGGTCCGGACAAACGTCAAAAGCGACCGTCGACAGTCAGAGTTCAATGCGAGATTGGGCTAGAAAAGGTGCCAACATTACCTGCGAGCGGGAGAAAGCGTTGGCGCATCGGTCGCGTTGCCGCCCATCAGCAAGGCTCGAGCGTGGGATTCAATCAGCTCGAATCGCCGATCTTGAGCCAACGGTCTGTCGTAGATCTTTTGAAACGCCTCGCGGTGAAGAATATTCATTTCCAAAAAGTCAAACCATGGAATTGTTCCCGATTCGGTTGAATCGACGACCCTATTGTCGAGCCAGCGATCGATAATCTGCTGCGACTTTTCCAAAGCTTCCAACGCCGCGTCGCGGTCGCCTAATTCATGCTGCGCGAGGGCCAAAACGGGCGACGCCAAATCGCTGAGCGGGTGGTCATGCTCGGCGTCGGCAAACTCTTGGAGCAGTTCGATTGCTCGTGCTGGCTGCCCACTGCGGTAGTAGGCCAGGCCGGTGACATAAATACCGATTTCGCGCATCATACCTGGGGGACCGCGAAAGCCGGGAGGTCCTCCGCCCGCAAAGGGCATCGGAAAGTGACCATGGTCTCGCGGGGGAGAAGGATGATCGTCCGCGAAGGGAAGCCCACGCATCCACGGGTGATCTTCCTCGCTTTGTAAAATTGCGTCCATCCGCTTGGTAAGCAAACGCGCTTCGTCGTCGCCCAACGGACGTAGGCAGAGGCCGCGAATATTAAACGCGACTTGGCCATGGTCGTCGGTCGTCGCCAATTGGCTCCGCAGTTCCCGACAGATATTCAAATAAGCGGTTTGATCGTTTGCGTGCAGACAAAGCTGCGGGACTCCCCACCAAGCCGGATTATTTGCAGGGGCTCCTAAAGAAAGCGCCCGAGCGTAGTCCGCCGCCGACGCATTGAAGGCGCCGACGCGAGCGTACAACGAACCTCGGCCAGACCAAGTCAGATAATGCTGCGGCTGCAACTGCGTCGCTCTCGTGTATTGAGCTTGCGCCAACGCCCAACGTTGCTCGTCCGTATTGGCCCGAGCGCTATCCAGCAAAACGTTCGCCTCTTTCAAATGCTCGACCGAAGCGACCGCTTCTTGGCGAAACTTTTCAGTTTCGCGCTGCGCCTGGGTGGCGACGATCGCTTGCCAGGTGCTGATCACCGTGCCGCCGATCAATGACAACAGAATCAGCAGGGTCGATACAAAGGCGACCTTGTTGCGCCGCGCGAATCGCGTCAGACGATACCAATGTGAGGGAGGACGCGCCACCACGGGCTGTTGATCAAGATATCGCTGGACGTCGCGCGCCAAATCCGAGGCCGTTTCGTACCGGCGGCGGCGATCCTTCTCGAGCGCCTTCATCACGATCCAATCAAGATCCCCTCGCAGTTCACTGGCGCGAGAGCGCAGGTTCAGCGCTCTGGGATCGCGGACCATCGCCGCCGCTTGATTACAGGCCGTGAGACGCGCACTGGGGCGCGGCGGGTCTTCTTCGCGAATCATCCGTCGCATCTCGTCAAACGTCGCGGTTTGCAGACGTTTTTGATCGAAAGGCGTTGTTTCTGTCAGCAGTTCGTACAGTAGAACGCCTAACGAATAGATGTCGCTTCGCGTATCGACATCCAGCGCATTCATTTCGGCTTGCTCGGGGCTCATGTACATCGGCGTGCCGATCATCTGGGCGAAGCGAGTATAGATCGTTTTCTCGGTCAAAGGCTCGTTGAGCGCCTTCGCCACGCCAAAATCGATCACCTTGGCGACTGGCGCGACGTCGTGCAGCGTCACCAACACGTTCGACGGTTTCAAGTCGCGATGAATAATCCCTTTTTGATGCGCGTGCTGAACGGCATGGCAAACGTCGACAAACAGTCGCAGACGTCCACCGACCGGCATGCTTTGCTGCTGACAAAACGTGGTGATATGGACGCCGCGCACCAGTTCCATCACAAAGTAAGGCTGATCCGCCGCCGTCGTCCCTGCATCGAAGATGCGCGCGATGTTCGGATGATCCATCATCGCCAAAGCTTGACGCTCGGCTTCAAATCGGGCGACAGAGTCGCGAGACAGCAGACCCGATTTCAACAGTTTGATCGCGACGCGACGGCGGACGGGGACTCTTTGCTCGGCGACGTAAACCTGACCAAATCCCCCTTCGCCCAATTTCTCCAGCAGCAAGTAGTTGTCAATAAATTCGTGCTCCGCCGCATCCGACTCGAGCGCGGGCCCCGAGTTGTCGCTTCCCCAGTTCGCGTTCAAAGCGATCGCCTTCGCGGCCGATTTGACTTGTTGCTGGAGATAGACGCGGTCGTCGGTTTCCTGGTCGAGCACGTTGACCGACCGGTCATGCGCGGCGATCAGCTGTTCGATCGACGCTTGCATGGCCAGATCGCCCTGGCATTGTTGAACGAGAAATTCGGCCCTCTCACGGTCGCTGGAATGCTCCAGCGCCGCTAAAAAGATCGACTTTTCTCGCTCGATGGTCATCGAAACGGCTGATTCTTCACGCAAGGAATTCGAACGGCGAAGAGACGGGCTGGCTCCTGCTGGAACCGTCCAATTAGCAATGCGAAAAGCAGGGAGAGGGAGTGCCAGAAAACATGCCGATCGTCTCAGTTTCGCTCGATTTCTCGCTGCAACCAGGCCCGAGCGAAACTCCAGTGGCGTTTGGCGGTGCGGGGAGAAACCCCCAAAGCAGCGGCCGCCTCGTCTACGGTGAGCCCGCCAAAATAACGTAGCATCACCAGCTTGTAGGAGTCAGGATCGGCGACTTCCAACTTCTGCAGCGCCTCGTCGAGGGCCAGAATTGATTCGCTCTGGTTTTGACGGTCGCCGATCAGGTTGTCGGGCAGTTCTACAATGGCGCGATCGCCTCCCCGCTTGATGCTGGCCCGCCGTCGCGCCTCCTCGATCAGAATGCGACGCATCGCTTCGGCGGCCGCCGCAAAAAAATGGCCACGATTTTCCCAGTTTCCTCCATTCCCGACGAGACGCAAATAGGCTTCGTGCACCAGTGCGGTTGGCTGTAATGTGTGATCGACGACTTCCTGCGCCATCTTGCTGCCGGCCAGCTTCCGCAATTCTTCATAGACGAGCGGCAACAACTGCTCCGCCGCAATCCGCTCTCCTTGATGGAGCGCATTCAGGATCTGAGTTACGTCACTCTTCGTCAAAATGGCGACCGGAAAAAAGAGTTGGGGTACGGAAACTTCGTCGCCTAGGGAGACAAGCGAAGTTTTCTCTGTGAAATTACCAAGCGTCTTATATCTAGGATAATCAGGCCGCGATGAAATTGGCAATTGGAGAGTCCGAATCGCCGCGATCGATAGTAACGACGAATCCTTCATACCCTTAAACTGACCGCTTCGGGGCGCCGCACATCAGGAGTCCATTTTGCCTGCC
This sequence comes from Blastopirellula marina DSM 3645, assembly GCF_000153105.1. Taxonomy (GTDB): domain Bacteria; phylum Planctomycetota; class Planctomycetia; order Pirellulales; family Pirellulaceae; genus Blastopirellula; species Blastopirellula marina. The sequence continues at coordinate 3,456,470 of NZ_CH672376.1, read as the reverse complement.
TTGGGGCCCCAGGGGTCAATTTGTTTCAACCCTTTCGATTTTAGATATCGATAGCAATCTGGCAGATCAAACTGTTGAAGGATGTCGGGCGTCATGGCTGAGAGCGGCCACTCGTAGTCCTCGGCGGCGGCGAGGTCCGTGTACGATGTCAGCGCGTGCTGCAGCGTGACCCGTTTGACGCTGGGGTGGAGAACCGCGGCGAACGTGGACGGGATGGCTCCCCAGCCGTTGGCGATCAGGTGAATCTCTTGATGATCGAATGTATTTAACCAGTTCAACACCGTCAGCACATCGAACGTCCGCTGACGTGGATAAGCGTCGCCGAACATGACTCCATGAATTGCGTAGAGAAAGTCGCAACCGTAGGCGCTGAGGTAGGAGTTCACATCGGCCGTATTGGGCTGTGATTCTCCTACGCCGCGGACATCGAGCGTGTAGACCGGCACGTTTGGATTTTCGCCGATAGTTTGGGCGAGCAACTCATTCTCGCGCAGCTCCGCATCCGCCGAGTGATGTGATACGTACAAGACGGCCTGCTTCGAGCCTTTGGCCGGGCGTGAGAAGTGCCAATCGTCACTGATCCGATAGACGATTGCCTGGACGCCGGGCTCGGACTCAACGGCATAGGACGCAAAATACTTGCGCGGATACTGGCGATCACGCCGATTGCGGAGAATTCGATAGTGCGGGTCGGTGGGCGGATTTCGATCGCCGAGCCAATGTTTTACCAACGTTTTTAGTTCATGAGCAGCGACTTCGCCTCGCTGTTGGGCGAGCGTCTGCGCCTTCTCTCGGGTAAACTGCTGAACCGTCTTTGAGTTCAGCTGACTGACCTGGCCTTCGGGAACGCACCAGAGAGTTTCGTCCTTTTCGATCGTCAAGTCAGGCTCGGCCGGTCCGTTGTCAATTCCGGTCACGCCGTTGAACCAGCCATACATTGCTTCGCGATTCTCTTGCGTGAATCCGTGACGCGTGGGGCCGACAAAAAGTCCAATGTTCTCTTCTTTTCCCAACTTTCCGTACAGACGTTTGAGTCGAACGTAAGCCGCTTCAGCGCCGCGAACGTCGAAGAAATCTTGTTCCTTGGCCAGAATAATCACCGGTTTGGGAGCCAGGGCGGCCAAAAAGTCCTCATGATCGAGTCCCAGCGCGAGCGCGTTGGGAGGACATTGTTCGGTATCGGCGGGCAACTCATTCTCCAGGTTTCGGACGAATGAGGTTACATAACAGGACGGAGCCGACATCGCCCAGCGTGGGTCGATCCCGCTGAGCAACGTGGTCATCGTGCCGCCGCCTGAGTTGCCTGTCACGCCGATCTGCGCCGGGTCGACTTCGTCGCGCGTCAGTAGATAGTCGAGCGCCCGCATGCCGTCCCAGGCGCGCCACATGCTGAACGATTCGCCCACCAAAAACTTTTGATTTCCGGCCAGCAGATGTTCTTGAACCCCGACGCCGACATGCGATTTGAGATGTTCATTGACATACTGAAGTCGCTCTCCTTGTCCGATGGGATCGAAGATCAAGCAGACATAGCCTTTTCTAGCGAGCCCTTGCGAGAACGACTGATAGGCTGCTTCGGCTTTGCCGTTGTGCGAATGTCCGCACGTGCCAACCACCGCGGGACGCGGCCCTTCGATATTCGTGGGGACGTACAGGTTAGACGTGACGAAAAAACCGGGGCGGCTTTCAAAGATCAATTTTTCAATGCGATATCCGTCCCGCTCGATAACTCCCGTGATCTGCGGTTTGAGCGGAGTCCGCTCTGGTTGGGGGCCCAAGCATTCTCGAACGCGTTCTTGGCACGACTTCACATACGCGATGGCGTCTTCCTTGGTTTCAATCGCGTCTAGCCGTGTGATACGTTTGTCGTGAAACGCGCGCATCCGGTCGACGTAGTACTCCTGCATCATCCGGGGAAACCGGTTGAGCGGCGCCATTTCTGTCGGCTGCGGCTGGGCGACAGCTCCGCTGGCCCACCACTGCTGTGCGATCGCTGCTCCTAGGGTGGCGACGGAGGCGGAATGGAGAAACTGACGACGCGATGTCCCGGACGGCATAAACGGCTCCAGAGAAGGAAAGGAGGGAGGGGGAGAGGAATGGAAGGCGGCAGCTAGGTGTGCGAGCGGTGGAAAGGCACGCAATGAATCGAAGCCGCTCCACTGCATCCGCCCATCTTCGATCCTAGTTTACTTCAATACTTCCCGCAATTTGACGATGCCGGACAAATTCTCTTTCCGCGCGATTTCTGCGTCGACGCCGGCGCGAACGGATCAGGCTAGCCATACATCGCGGTTTTCCGCCACAAAGAGATCATCGATCAAATGGGGATAGGCGGCGCGAACGCGATTGATCTCCTCGCGCTGACCGGGCGATAGTCCAACTTGGGGATCGAGACAATGGAGATTGGCCAACAGGCCTTGCTGCTGCAAAACATAGTGAACGCCGGGAATGCAGCCGTGAAAGTCATTTTTGGCGTCAAACAACGCCGCATTGCAATCGGTGACTTGGCCGGCCAGCGTCAATAACTCGGAAGCGACGTCCGGCTGATCCCAGGTCTGCTTGCATTTCTCTAAGAGTTCGACGGCTCTCTTGGTCCAACAGGCCCAATGCCCTAACAGTCCGCCGACAATTCGCAAGCTTTGCAGGCGGTCATTGTTGCGGAACGTATATCTTGTGAGCAGGTCCAGGACGATATTATCATCATTGCCGGTGTACAACACGATCTCGTCACCGCGGCCCGATTCCGCAACGGCCTGGAGGACATCCAGAGTTTTATAGCGGTCGAATGGGGCGATCTTAATTCCAATGAGATTAGGAATCAGGGCCAGACTCCGCCAAAAGTCGACCGACAGTTTTCGTCCCCCTACGGCAGTTTGCAGATAGAATCCAAATATCGGAATCTCATGGGCGATCGCTCGGCAATGTTCGACTAATGCCCGATCATCTAAGTCGGGAAGCGCCGAGAGCGAAATCATTCCGAGATGGTATCCGAGTTCACGCGCCAGCCGCGCTTCTTCGATCGCCTGGCGCGCAGCACCACAGACCCCGGCGATTAACACCGTTTTGCGTCCCTGCTTTTCGTCGCAAGCGCGGATCGTTTCCTGGGCAAGCTCTAGCACCGGTTGCAGCAAGGCATGCTTTGGTTGACGAATTTCAAATTGCGTCGTATGAACTCCCACGGCCAGGCCTTTGGCGCCGGCCGCATGGTAATAGCGGGATAGTCCACGTTGCTTGCGATCATCCAGCTTCAACTGATCGGTTAGCGCCAACGGATGCGCCGGAATTGCGATTCCGGCGCGGAGCGTTTCGACAACCCAATTTGCCGGCATCGGATAGCTCCCATTTTCCAGCGTCGCCTTCTTTTGTGAGGAGGGAAGGCTCGTCAGAGAGGATGCTTTAGAAGACTCCATCACGCACCTCAAAATGGGTGGGCTTGTTGAGTAGCCGACCATTTATATGGATCCAATGCGCCAGCCAGCGAATGATGGTATCGATGGACACGAGGGGTTTTCCCAATACGCGGCAGTATTGAGTTGAGTCGCTCAACAGAGCGTTGGGGGCTTCGGTTCCGGTGAACCGGACCGGCCGATTCAAGAGTCGCCCCAAAGTTTCTGCGACGGATCTTACCGAAACTTTCTCAGGACCTGTCAAATTCATGACGCGCGGCGGAGATTCGGCCAGGGCTAACGACCGCAATATCGCGTCGTTCGCATCCCCTTGCCAAATACAGTTGAGATAGCCTTGCGTCACATTGATCGGCTGTTCTGCAGCGAGTTGAAGGGCGATATCGGTCAACACGCCGTAGCGAAGATCGGTCGCATAGTTCAACCGAATCTGCGTAATGGCCGCGCCCGTTTGACGCGACCAATACTCAAAAATGCGCTCTCGTGCGACTGCGGCGTTGGCATATTCGCCGATGGGGCCCAGCGGCTGCGATTCGGCTGCGCCTTTGCCGGAGGACGGCATCAACGGGTAGACGTTTCCCGTCGACAGAGTGACGAACCTTGCGTTTGGATATCGCTCCATCGCATGTCCAGGAACCAACGTGTTGATCGCCCAAGTCTGCGCCGGGTTACTGCTCGTTCCGAACTTGCAACCGACCAGATAAACAATGTTTTGTGCATCGGGAAGGCGCGCCAGCGAATCGCGGTCGAGCAGGTCAACGCTTTCCGTACGGATGCCTGCCGTCTGCAGCATCTCACGGGAAGCCGGATCAGAAAACCGACTCGCGGCGACGATGCTGGTAGAACATTGAGCCTCATCGATCGCTCTCTGAGCCCGCAGGGCCAAAGAGGGCCCCATTTTTCCACCGGCGCCGAGAATCAACAGGTCCCCGTCCAGGCCGCGCATCATTTCCACCAATTCTGGCGATGGCCTGGTCAGAACCTCGTTCAGTTGCGACTCGTTCTCGATCGTATCGGGGATGGTGTTCCAAAGAGTCATTGGCATGGATGAATTGTTGGCGTATTTCGGGGAGGGGAAATGCAATTTCTTCCGAAGCATTGAAGAGGATCGAATGCGCGTACGAATGTGAATTCGCTATTCCAAATATTCTAGACGTCATCCCAATGGGACGTAGTCCATAAAAGGAACAAATGGGTGCACTTTTGCGACAACCCAGGGGACGAAGCACAACGTTCAGCGACTACCCCTCGTGGGTTGATTTGCGATAGGCGAGGGGAGTGGTTCCGACTCGCGATTGAAACACGCGACTGAAGTAACGGCTATTGGAGAATCCGGCGGCTTGGGCGATATTTTTGATCGACATATCGGTCCGGACCAACAGACGCCGAGACTCTTCGATCTTGATCCGGATCAGTTCGTCTTTTGGCGAACGCCCGAGGGTCGACTTCATGCGTCGCTCAAGAGTCCGCCGCTCCATCCCGGTGGCTTTGGTGATATCAGCCATCCGGATCCCCTGGCAGGCATTCTCGCGAAAGTACCGCAGTACGGCGGCAAACTCTTCGTCTTCGACCGCGAAACTATCCGTCGACCTGCGGGCAATGACGGCCTCCGCCGGAAACAAGACTGGCTCCGAGGGAGCTGGAGCCCCGTTCATCAGCGATTGCAGAAGTTCGGCCGCGTAATAGCCGATGCGTTCCGTATTGATATCGATGCTGCTCAAGGGGGGAGTCGAAAGTCCGCACAGGAATTCGTCATTGTCGACTCCCAATACCGATAGATCATTCGGGACATCCGCTTCGGCGCGACGACATGCGTCTAAGAGTTGTTGCCCGCGACTATCGTTGCAGGCCATGATCGCTACTGGCTTCTCTAATTTTCGAATCCAACGAACGAGTTGTCGCTGATCTTGCTCCCAAGTTCGTGGTTTCGCAATTTTGAGATCTTGCGGAAAAACTTCACAACGATATCCCTTTTGGACCACGAGATCGTGAAACAGCTTGGCGCGCAGATCCATCCAAATAAATTCCCCGGTGGGATATCCGCAAAAAGCGAACCGGGTAAATCCACGATCCAGGAAGTGATCCAGCGCTAGGCTGACGAGAGCGAGATTGTCGACTCCCACGCCAGGCATTTTCAGGTTGGGAACCGCGAAACGCAAGTCAACCGCGGGAACGCCGGTCTTTTGAATCGCCTGCGCCATTCGACGGTCCTCGACTCGCGCTAGGATCCCATCTCCATTCCAATTTGCTAGCCACGTGGGGACCGGTTCGTTGGCGCCACGCGGCTGAAAGTAGATCGACCAAGGCCCATGTTCCCTTTGAAAACGACTAATCCCGCGCAGCAAGCCGCGGCCATACTCTCGCGAGGTCTCGATTAACAGCGCTACCCGTAGTGAACTATTCAAAGAAACGCCTTTCTATTGCGCTCTTGCATTTCGCCAATCCTTTTTACAGTTGATGATTGGAGTGTCGCGACGTTGCCGGAGCTTAGCGGCCTAGGTTACTCTTCGGGAGATTGCTTCGAGTCGATAAACTCAATCAAGGTTAATCAACAATCAGATGCGCAGGAACGTTTCTCCTGCTTCACATCGAGGTTCCCTCATTCGGCCAGCTCCGCCGGTAGTCAACATTCCGCTGGTCCATGAGATAGCAGGATAGTGAGTCAACAGGTTGCAAAGGCAACATGTCTTGTCCCACTTAAACAGGCGCGCCGCTCTGCGGAAGTCCAGAGTCGCTTTCTTGATTTCCCCTCCCATCGGACGAGATCCTCGTTTTGCGCCCCTTTTTTATTGCCGGTCAGGCGCTGTTATGGGCGAATATTTCTTGTCTATCCCGAATCCAGCCTTCTACAATGGCGTCATCGTCGCGGTTCGTCCAAAAGTTCGCGAAGGAGCCGGTTTTGGAAAAGTTGAGCAGCAGTCGAGGGTCGAGATTTTTTCGGCTGTCCCGAATGTTCGGTTGGGGGTTGGCGGTAGCAGGACTCTCTTTCCTGTCGCAGAGTTGCGCGGCGGAAACGTTGGCCGAGGCCAAGGAATTGTTTCGCACCGGTCAATACGCGAAGTGCGTGGACGCAGCGGGTGCGGAAATCGCCGAGGGGACGTTCTCAGAAGAGTGGCGACTACTGAAACTGGAAAGCGAACTAATCCTAGGCCGCTATGCCGATGCGGTGCAGACGCTGGAAGAGGCGAAAAAGGTCAATACGTACAGTATTCGTCTTCGCTGGATCGAGCGTGACGTTCGCCGTTTTCAAGGAGAATCGGCCAAAGCGAAAGAAGTGCTCGCCGAGATCGCCGCCGAGGTCGAACGGTCGAGCGGCCGCTATCGCTCTCCTGAAGACATGGTCGTCATTGGGCAATTCTTCCTCGAAATTGGGGCCGATCCTAAACAGATTCGGACGACGCTCTTCAAGCAGGTTCAGCAACGTGCTCCCCGTTATGCAGGCGCCTACATCACCGCGGCGGAACTGGCGCTGGCCAAGAATGACTTTGCCTTGGCCGCCGAAGATTTTCAAAACGCCCTAAAAATTGATCCTGACAACCCACGGATCCTCTACGGCCTAGCGCGGTCGTTTGAGCCAAGCGATTCGAAAAAAGCGGAGCAGTATCTGAACGAGGCGCTCGCAATCAATCCGCATCATGTACCAAGCCTACTTTTGGCGGCGGAAGAACATCTTCAAGCCGAGCGCTACGAAGAGACTGAAAAATTGCTAGAGCAGGTGCTCAAGATCAATCCTGTCCAGCCGAAAGCCTGGGCGATTCGCGCCGTGTTGGCCCATTTAAGTAGCGATTCTGAACAAGAGACTCAGGCGCGGGCCAAGGCCCTCCAACATTGGACCGACAACCCCGACGTCGACTATCTGATCGGCAAGTTCCTCGCGCAGAAATATCGCTTTGCCGAAGCCGCCGCCGCGCAGCGCCAAGCGCTGACGTTCGACTCCGACTATCTACCGGCCAAAATGGAGCTGTCCAATGATCTGCTGCGCCTGGGAGAAGAAGAAGCAGGCTGGAAACTGGCCGAAGAGGTTTTTGACGCCGACAACTACAACGTGGTCGCGCATAATCTCTCGACCCTGCATGAGCATATGGCGAAATACCGCACGTTAATCAGCGACGGTTTCGTCGTGCGAATGGACGCCCAAGAAGCCGAGATCTATGGGCCGCGGGTACTGGAACTGTTGCGCGAAGCGAAACAGGTGCTCTGCGAAAAGTATGAGGTCGAACTGCCGGAAACGGTCGCGATCGAGATTTTTCCGCGCCAGCAGGACTTTGCGATCCGGACGTTTGGCTTGCCGGGCGGCGCCGGATTTTTGGGAGTCTGTTTTGGCAGCGTGATCACAATGAACTCACCAGCATCACAAGGGAATACCCCTTCTAATTGGGAGGCCGTCTTGTGGCACGAGTTTTGTCATGTCGTCACCTTGACCAAGACCCGTAATAAGATGCCGCGCTGGTTGAGCGAAGGTATTTCGGTCTATGAAGAAGGTTTGCGAGATCGCTCGTGGGGACAGTCGATGTCGCCTACCTATCGGAAAATGATCCTCAGCGACGACCTGACGCCGGTCAGCGAACTGAGCGGTGCGTTTCTCCGTCCTGCCAGCGCCGCTCATTTGATGTTCGCCTACTACGAATCGTCGCTCGTCGTGGAGTTTATCGTCGATCAATTTGGGATCGACGCGCTGCGTGCGATCCTTGACGACCTCGGAAAAGGGCTGCAAATCAACGACGCGATCGCGCGGCATGCGGCGCCCTTAGACGCGATCGACGCAGGCTTCGAGCAATATATTCAAGAGCGGGCCAATGCGTTCGCCGCTGGAGCCGATTTTGCGGAGGAAGAACTGCCGGCCAGGGCGGATGCGGCGACCTGGAAAGATTGGCTTGCGGAGCACCCCGACAACTTCAAGGGTTTGCAACAATATGCGCTGGCCCTGATCAACGAGGAAAAATGGCAAGAGGCGCAGGAGCCAATCGAGCGACTGCTGGAATTAGCGCCAAACTATGCCGGCGAGGGGAGCGGCCTGCCGTTGAAAGCGAAGATTTCTCGCGAAATGAGCGATACCCAACAGGAGATCGCAGTGTTAGAACAATTGGCGGAGCTCAGCGCCGATAGTGTCGCGGTCTATCGACGCTTGGCCCAACTGCATGAAGAGCAAAAGGACTGGGGGGCCGTCGTCGTCGATGCGAAGCGAATCCTAGCGGTTAATCCGCTGATCCCAGAACCGCATCGGTTACTAGCGCTGGCCGGCCAGCGCTGCGGCGACCGAGCTGCGGCGATCGACGGTTTGCAGGCGCTCTCACGGATGGATCCCTATGACCCCGCCGACATTCATTTTCAGGCCGCTCGATTGCTGGAACAAGCGGGACGGCTCGAAGAGGCTCGCAAACAAGTCTTATTGGCGCTGGCCGAAGCTCCCCGCTATCGCGAGGCGCACCAACTGCTGCTTTCGCTGACGGAGACCAGCGATGAAACGCCTGCCACAGACCCTGCGCCATCAACGGAAGAGGTCGAATGATCTTGAAAAAAACATGGATACGGTGGTCTCTGGCGATGGCCGTCGTCGCAATCATCGCAGGCGTCGTCTTTGCTCAGTTTGGGCCAGGCGCGCGATTGGGGGGCCGCCGGGGATTTCGCGGCAGTCCGCCGGAGTTCGGCGCGAAAAATGATTGGGAAATTGACGAGCATTTCCAGCATGACGCGTTCCGCTTTGCGCGGGTCAAATACAGCTCTTACGGTTGGCGCGACAAGTGGGCGGTCGACTTTCCCGAAAGTGATTTGAATCTCCCTCATCGCTTGCGCGAGCTGACTTCGATGGAAGTCCACCCTCAGAGCGTAATCGTCGAGCTGACCGACGAAAAACTGTCGGACTATCCGTTTCTCTATCTGGTCGAACCGGGCGACATGCTGCTATCAGACGACGAAGTCCGCGGGCTGCGTCGCTACCTACTGAACGGCGGCTTCCTGATGGTGGATGACTTTTGGGGAGAGCAAGAGTGGGACAACTTCTATCAGAACATCAAGCGAGTTTTTCCGGATCGTGAGCCGGAAGAACTGCCGCTGGAGCATGACATTTTTCATCTCGTCTACGACCTACAGGAAAAACCGATGATCATCAGCATCGGCGCTTGGATGGGGGGACGACGGACGGAGCGCCCTGATGCCCAAGAGGCGCACTATAAAGGCATCTTTGACGACAAAGGGCGGATGATGGCGATCATTTGCCATAACACCGACTTGGGAGACGGCTGGGAAGAAGAAGGAGTCGACCCGACCTACTTCAAAGAATACTCGGAGCGTTTCGCCTATCCCCTAGGAATCAACATCATTACCTACGCGATGACGCACTAAACCGGCTTTGCCGCAGTCGCGCGATCCTCCTCCTTTGACATCAGCGAGAAAGTCCATCCATCGTGAGTACCGAGACCGAAGCTTACGCCGCCGAACAACAGGCGGTCGAGCAGATCCGAGTCGGCCGTGAACGAATCCTGGCGGAGTTGTCAAAGGCAGTCATCGGACAACAGGAAGTGATCGACCAACTGCTGCTTTGTCTGTTCGCCGGCGGACACTGTTTGATTACCGGCGCGCCGGGCTTGGCGAAGACGCTGCTGGTGAATTCAATTTCGCAGATCTTTGATTTAGAGTTTCGACGGATTCAATTTACGCCAGACCTGATGCCGGCCGACATCACCGGCACTGAAATTCTCGAAGAGACGCACGATGGCAAGCGCAAGTTGCAGTTCGCCAGAGGCCCGATTTTCGCCAACGTGATTCTCGCTGATGAAATCAATCGAACGCCGCCGAAGACGCAAGCGGCGCTGTTGGAAGCGATGCAGGAACACCAGGTGACCGCGGCCGGCGTTCGCTATCCGCTGGAAGAGCCGTTCTTCGTGTTGGCGACGCAGAACCCGATCGAGATGGAGGGAACTTACCCGCTGCCGGAAGCGCAGCTCGATCGCTTCATGTTCAATATCTGGATGGACTATTTGCCCGAAGATGACGAAGTTGCGGTCGTCAGCCAAACGACCTCGCGCAGCAACGAGAAGATCAACTCGCTTTTCTCCGGAGAGGACGTGCTGCGATTTCATCGCGTCGTGAAAAAAGTACCGATCGCCGAAGACCTGGTTCGCTACGCGGTCCGACTTGCGGATGCGTCCAGGCCGGGACGCGCTTCGACGCCGGACTTTGTGAACGATTGGGTCACCTGGGGCGCCGGATTGCGTGCAGCCCAGTATCTGGTTTTGGGAGCGAAGGCGCGCGCCTTGCTTCTTGGTCGTCCGCATGTCGCTGTCGAAGATATCAAGGCGCTGGCGCATGTCACGTTGCGACACCGCATTCTCATCGGCTATCGCGCCGAAGCGGAAGGCGTGACGGTTGAAAAGGTGATCGATAAGTTGCTGAAAACCATTCCAGTGCCGGGGGCTTGATGAGCAGCGCATCCATTCCCATGGAAAACGGATCCAACACCGGCGCGGGACGAAAAAAATCTTCGTTCATCGATCCCGGTTCGTTAATGCGAATGAAGAACCTCGAACTCCGCGCGCGGGCGATTGTCGAAGGTTTTTTATCAGGACTGCATCGTTCGCCCTATCACGGGTTTTCGGTCGAGTTTACCGAATATCGCCAATACTCACCGGGGGATGATCCTCGCTTTCTCGATTGGAAGCTCTTTGCGCGGTCCGACCGTTATTTCATCAAATGCTTTGAGGACGAGACGAATCTGCGCTGCCATTTGCTGGTGGATCTGAGTCGTTCGATGACCTACGGCACCGTTGGCTACAACAAGGCCGACTATGCGAAGACGGCGGCGGCGACGATCGCCTACTTCCTCTCGCTGCAGCGTGACGCGGTCGGTTTGCTGACATTCGACGAGACGATCCTTGACCTGATACCTCCTCGGTTTCGTCCTGGGCAAATTCACCAACTGATGATGAGCTTGGAACGCGCACCCGCCGGCACGGCGACCAATATTGAGAAGCCGCTAGAGCAGGTCGCCGCGACCGTCGCCAAGCGGGGAGTGGTTGTCCTGATCTCGGATTTGCTTACGCCGATTGGATCGCTCCAAAAGAATCTTAGCTACCTACGGACGCGAGGGCACGAAGTCATTCTCCTTCGCGTGTTGGATCCACGAGAAATCGATTTCCGCTTCGATAAGCCGGCGATGTTTCACGACATCGAATCGGGACGCGACCTTTACATTGATCCCGACGCCGCACGAGAAAACTATCTGTCGGCGTTTCAAGAACATGCCGGCGCGGTGCAGACGATTTGCAATCAGCTGGGGATTGAATTGCATCAAATCTCGATCGATCGACCGCTCGAGTTGATCCTCTTTGATCTGCTTGCCGATCGCATGAAACGAGGTCGCGGCGCCGTTCGGCAAAGAAGGCCGGCAGGAGGCTCGTCATGAGTTTGCTGTACGGAGCATTTCTGCTGGGTGCGTTGACCATCGCGGCGCCGCTGTTGTTTCACTTGATCCGGCGGACGCCCAAAGCTCGGTACGAATTTAGTTCGCTGATGTTTCTTCAGCCTTCGCCGCCGCGGTTAACGCGCCGCAGTCGGTTGGATGAATGGTTGCTGCTGCTGTTGCGAGCGCTGGCGATCTTGCTGTTAGCGTTTGCCTTCACGCGCCCCTATTTCCGGACCCAGGCCGAATTATCACTCAGCGACGCGCCGCAGCGGCATGTGGCGATCCTGGTCGATCACAGCGCCAGCATGCGTCGAGGCGCGGTCTGGGACGATGCGATCACCGCGGCGAAGGAAGTAATCGACGGACTCGAACCGACCGACGAAGTCTCGTTGTTCGCCTTTGACGAAAAGCTGGAAATGCTCGTTGCGCCGGAGAGCTTGGCCGGGTTTGATCAAAACCAACGTCGTCAACTGGTTCGCAACAAACTGGCCGAACTATCGCCTACCTGGGGAGCGAGCGATTTAGGATCCGCTTTGCTCGGCGTGGCCGAGCGATTGGAATCCGCTGACGACCTGCACCAAACGCACGCCGCGCTGCAGATCGTTCTGGTAGGCGACGTGCAGGCCGGCTCGCAATTGGATGCGTTACAGACAAGCCAATGGCCCGAGTCGGTCCGTTTGGAGGTTCACAACGTCATTCCCGCTGACATCTCGAACGCTCGTGTCCGTCTTATCGCGTCGCAAGAGGAAGAGACCGACGGCGAGCGAGTTCCGCGCGTTCGCGTCCGAAACGTCGCCGGTTCCCAGATCGAACAGTTCGAGGTCGTCTGGAAAGACGGCGCCGAAGATCGATCGCGGCCTGTTTCGTTTTATGTGCCGCCAGGCGAAAGCCTGGTCTTGGACGTTCCGTTGGAGATCGGCAGCTCGTCGCCCGATCGCTTGCTGCTTCGCGGCGACGGACCGGGGCTCGACTTCGACAATACCTTTTATCAGGTCCCCGCAGTTCAGGAACAAATCAGCCTGGCCTATTTTGGCTCAGACGCAGCAGACGATCCTGAACAGATGCGGTTCTATCTCAGCCGAGCCTTCGACGAAACCCCTGCTCGCAAAATAGAAATCGCGGCAGTCGAGACCGAAGCAATGCCGAACTGGGAGATTGACGCGGCCCCCTACTTCGCAGTGATCGCTCACTCGCTGAGCCAGACGCAGCAAGATGGCGTCAACAAGTTTTTAGAGCAAGGAGGAGACGCGCTGGTCGTACTTAGCAGCGACGACATGGTCCGTGAAATGGGCGCCTGGTTAGGCGGGGTCCAACTTTTGCCGCCCAGCGACCAGAATAGCGCGGCGAAAGATTCATTCGCTCTGCTGGGATATGTTGATTTCCAGCATCCGCTGTTCGTTCCGTTCGCGGGCGCCCGCTACAACGATTTCACGAAGATTCGGTTCTGGCGGCATCGACAAGTTAACCTGGACGAGGTTAAAGGCGCCGCTGTCATCGCACGTTTCAGTGATGATACGCCTGCATTGTGGTCGATCCAGCGCGGCGAGGGAACGTTGTACGTGATGAGCGCCGGTTGGAGTCGCGCGGATAGTCAATTGGCGCTTTCCACCAAGTTTTTACCGTTGCTGTCACGTTGGTTGGAACTGGCCGCCAAAGGGCGTCTCGCGTCGCAATCGTACGTCGTCAATCAACCTGTACCGTTGCCGACAGCCCTAGGGAAACGAGTCGTGCAAACGCCGACTGGCGACAAGATAGAATTGGCTGAGCAAGATACCGTTTTCGCGGCGACCCTTGTTCCCGGCATCTACTCGCTGCTGGACGAAGGTCAGGAAACAAAGTTTGCGGTCAATGTCGCAGATAGCGAAAGCGAAACCGATCCGCTCGATCTCCAGCGGCTGGAGCAGTTTGATATCGCGCTAGGCGCTGCGCCGTCGCAAACCACGCAGCTCGATCGGATGCGACAGCTCCGCGATCTCGAACTTGAAAACCGTCAGAAGATCTGGAAGTGGCTCATCGTCGCCGTGCTGATCTTGTTGGGGGTCGAAACATGGCTCGCAGCTCGTAGAAGTCGTCAACCTGTTCAGGTCATGGGAGACCTCGCATGATGGATCGTCAGCTCAATGGCCAATTGCAAGGCGTCGCCCGGCGGTTACGTCTCTTTCGCATCTGGTGCGGCGTGGGGTTCGTCCTGCTTTCGATCGCGGCGCTATTAGGCGTCGTGTATGGGATCAGCAAATACTACGGCCTGGTGGTAGAAGGGATAATACCGCTCGCCATGATCACGGCGGTGGTCGGTTCGCTTGTCGCGATGATCGTCGGCATCGCCTCGGGGAGGAACGTGCGCCGCTTGGCGCAGCAGATTGAAACGCGGTTCCCGCAACTCAACTCGGCCTTATTGACCGCGGTCGAGCAGGACCCGCATGTTTCGACGCAAGGTTTGGGCTATTTACAACGCGCCGTTGTGGATAAGTCGCTGCACCATGCGCTGCGTCACGACTGGCGAAACTTGATCTCCCGCACGCAGATGGGGATGGCGCGCTGTTGGGCGGTGAGCGGCTGCGTGCTGTTAATCGTCGCTGTCGCCGCACTTCAATCGCTCAACGTCGACCTGATTGCGAAAAATCCTGACGCAACCCTCCAATTTGGCGACGTGGTGCTAAGCGGAACCGAATACGAAGCAAGCATTGAACCTGGCGACACCGAAGTCGAGAAGGGAGCTAGTCTGCTGGTGCTTGCGCGGTTCGCCGATCGCTTGCCGCCGGAAGCGACGCTTCGATATACGACGCAGGATGGCCAAGAGCATTCCGTCGCGATGTCGCAATCGCTGGATGATCCGTTGTTCGGCGGACGAATCGCCGCCGTCGCCGAGCCGCTCCGTTATCGGGTCGCCTTCGGCGATCAAGTCACGCCCGATTATGCAGTGACAGTCTTTGAGTATCCGCAGCTGCTGCAGGCAGACGCCAAGCTGGTCTTCCCCAGCTACACTGGCCAAGCCGAAAAGTTAGTGCAGGATACGCGCCGCGTTTCGGCAGTCGAAGGGACCGAGTTGACCATTTTGTGTCACGTCAACAAACCGCTGGTCAGCGCCCAGTTTGTCGAAGAGACGAAAGCCGGGGAAGAAATTCTCGCGCTCGAGATCGACCCAGCCGATCCGCTGACCTATGCGGTGACGTTTGTCGTCGATAGGTCCCGTCAACTGGCGCTGCGATTGACCGACGACGCAGGGCGAACCGACAAGCATCCGGCCGATTTTCGTGTCGTCATGATTGCGAATCGCCCTCCCGATATCAAGCTCGCTCAGCCGGCCCGCGACATGGAGGTGTCTCCGATCGAGGAAGTTGATTTGGCCGCTTCCGCTTGGGACGACTTTGGTCTCCAGCGCGTCGGCGTCAGCTATTCGATTCCCGGCAAGCTCGAGCGCGAAGTACTGCTCGGTGAAGAGTTTCCGACCAAAGATCGGATTCAGGCCGAGCATCTGCTGGCTTTTGAGGAGTTGGACGCCGAGCCGGATCAACTTCTTTCGTGGTACTTCTGGGCCGAAGACATTGGTCCCAGCGGCGAGAGTCGCCGAACGTCCAGCGATCTCTTCTTCGCCGAGGTTCGCCCCTTCGAGGAAATCTTTCGCCAAGGAGACCAACCCCCGGAAGGCTCGCAGCAACAGCAGCAACAACAAGGGGGCCGGAACGCCGAGCAGGCGCAAGAGCTGGCCGAACTGCAAAAGCAAATCATCAACGCGACCTGGAAAGTGATTCGTCGCGAGAGTCGCGACCAACCAACATCACAGTTTAGCGGCGACCTGCAACTGCTAGTCGAATCGCAACAAGAGGCGCTCGCTCTCGTCGCCGAATTAGAGCAAAATCTGCAAGATTCGCAGTCGCTCGAGCATGTCGGGCAGGTGAAAAAGTCGATGCTGCAAGCGATTTCTACCCTGGAAGCGGCGGCAGGCGGGCCCAAAATATCGGAACTTCAGCCGGCGCTTGGTCACGAACAAGCCGCCTATCAAAGTTTGCTCCGCCTGCGAGCACGCGAACACGAGGTCGTCGAGTCGAGCCAATCGCAGCAGTCCAGTCAGTCTCAGCAATCGCAGAGCAGTCGTTCGCAGCAACAACTACAGCAGTTGCAGCTGAAGGAAGACGAAAACCGCTATGCCCAACAAGAGCAGGCCCAAACCGAGCAACAGCAAGAGGCCCGCGAAGATCGGCAGATTCTGAACCGGTTGAAGGAACTTTCGCAGCGACAAAACGACCTCAACGAACGGATCAAAGAACAGCAAGGGGCGCTTGAAGCGGCCGAGACTGCGGAAGAGCGCGCCGAGGCCGAGCGACAGCTGAAACGCTTACGGGAAGAACAAGAGGAGATTCTCCGCGATACCGAAGAGTTGCAGCAGCGAATGGAGGAGCCTGAAAATCAGGAGCGGATGGCCGAGCAACGCCAGCAATTGGAAGAGGCGCGTGAAAACGTCCGACAGTCGGTTGATGCGTTGCAAGAACAGATGGTCACGCAGGCCGCAAACGCCGGAACTCGCGCTCAGAGCGAACTCAACGAGTTGCAAGATGAATTTCAAAAACGCTCATCCGGAGAATTTCAGCAACAGGTCCGCGATCTGCAACAGCAAGCGGAAGATCTGATGCAGGAAGAAGAAAAACTGGCGGAACAGCTCGAGCAACTCCGTAGCGGCGGCGAAGAAGAGGAAAACTCGCTGCGCGAATCGGGGCAACGTGAAGAGACGCAATCGCAACTTGGCGAGCAACAGCAGCGGCTGGAGCAGCTCTTGAATCAGATGCGAGAAACGATCGAAGAGGCCGAGGATTCGCAACCGCTGTTGGCCGAAAAACTTTACGAATCGATCCGCGACACCCGCAAGACAGATCCGCAGAAAGCGCTCGACGCCGCCGAGTCTTCGCTGCGGCGCGGATTTTTGGAAGACTCGATCCGACAGGAAGCGCAAGCGCGGGAGAGCATCGGTCAACTTGCCGAAGGAGTCCAGCAGGCCGCCGAGCAGATTCTCGGGGACGAGACCGAAACGCTGCGGCGAGCATTGCGTGAACTCGAGCAACTGAACGAAGACCTTGAAGGAGAGATCACCCGCGCCGCAGGACGCGAGCCGAACCAACCCGGCCAAAATCGAGAGGAACAGCCACCGCAAGAGACGCAACCATCCGGCGAACCAGGTGAACAACAACCGGGCCAACAACCGGGCCAACAACCGGGCCAACAACCGGGCCAACAACCGGGCCAACAACCGGGCCAACAACCGGGCCAACAACCGGGCCAACAACCGGGCCAACAACCAGGCCAACAACCGGGCCAACAACCAGGACAACAACCAGGACAACAACCAGGACAACAACCAGGACAACAACCAGGACAACAACCAGGACAACAACCAGGACAACAACCAGGACAAGGTCAGTCGGGCAGTCAGGACGCATCGCCTGGCGGCGGACTGGATCGGTTCTTACAGCAGGGGGGCTTTCAGCCGAATTCTCCTTTTTCCGGCGATGATTTCATCGACTGGTCCGATCGGCTTCGTGATGTCGAAGAGATCGTTGACGATCCGCAACTGCGAGCGGAAGCGGCTCGCATTCGGGATGAAGCCCGCGAGATTCGTCGTGAGATCAAGGGTCAGTCCGAAGCGCCGCAGTGGGACATCATCCAGGAAAAGATCTCCAAACCGTTGACCCGACTCCAAAACCGAGTCGCGGAAGAGCTGCTCAAGCGGACCGCCGACGACGCGAGGGTTCCGATCGACAAAGATCCTGTTCCTGCGCAATACGAGAATGCCGTTCGTCGCTATTACGAACGCTTGGGGAGCAGTGAATGAGCGATTGGATTCGCGAGCAGTTTATTCTTGAGTGGCCGAACGTTTGGGCGGATCAACACTGGTTGGTTCCTGCCTGGTTGCTCGGGGGCGCTCTGTTCTTACTGATCGTCTGGGCGTATCGCACGATCGCAGCGCCGTTGTGGTTGAAGCTAAGCTGCGCCGCACTGAAAACTCTGGCGATCGCCCTGTTGGCGATGATCTTGGTCGAGCCGATGCGGAGCGAATCGAAACCGGTTCCCGGCGCTAATCTGTTCGCGATTCTCGCCGACCGCTCGCAAAGTCTGCAGGTTTCCGATCGCGGTCAGTCAAAGACGCGGGCCGACCTTCTGAAGGCGCGGCTCGATCGCAGCGAAGCCTGGCAAGTTCGCTTGGGGCAAGAGTTTGACGTCCGTCGCTACGAGTTTGACGACCAACTCGCTCCGGTCGCCGATTTTCAAGAGTTCGCCGCCGCCGGCGAGTCTTCGTCGATGGTGAGTTCACTCTCCGCCGTAGCCGATCGTTACGCCGAGCGGCCGATCGCCGGCATCCTGCTCTTTACGGACGGCAATGCAACCGATCTTTCTGAGGCGAATATCGACTGGAGCCAATTTCCGCCGATCTTTCCTGTGATCCTGGGCGCCGAACAAACCGCCAACGATATCGGCGTGCGGCGGGTGACGGCAAGTCAAACCAACTTCGAGGCCGCTCCGGTCACTCTTACCGCCGAGATTGAAGGGGCTGGGTTCGCCGGCAAGTCGGTCGAGGTCGAACTGCTCGACGACAAGGGAGAGCGTCTGCAAACGCAAACGGTCAGCGATATTCGCGACGATCAAATCTTCTCGGTCCGGTTTCAGGTCAAGCCGACGCAGCGAGGAGTTCTCTTTTACCAGGTCCGCGCCTTCGCGAAATCGGAGACCGGATTGTTTGAAGATACGGGCAAAAGCTCCGAAGCGACGCTGCTCAACAACAATCGAATGGTGGTCGTCGACCGAGGTCAGGGCCCATACAAAGTGCTCTACGTGTCAGGGCGACCGAACTGGGAATTCAAGTTTTTGAATCGCGCGCTGGCCGGAGATGACGAGATTAAACTTGACGCATTGGTCCGCATCGCCAAACGAGAGCCCAAATTTCAATTTCGCGATAAGGACTCCAACGCCAACCGAATCTTCACCAACTCGGATGACGAACAGAAAGAGCAGGTCGAACAGTACGACGAAGCGGTGCTGCTGCGCGTAGGAAAGCTTGAACAGGGCGAGTTAACCGGCGGCTTTCCCAAATCGCCGGACGAATTGTTCGAGTATCACGCGCTGATCTTGGACGATCTAGAAGCGGACTTCTTTACGCAGGATCAAAAGTCGCTCGTTCAAGACTTCGTCAGCCTCCGCGGCGGCGGCTTTTTGATGCTCGGCGGAATCGAGTCGTTCAGCGAAGGGGGTTACCATCGCACGCCGATCGGCGAACTGCTGCCGATCTACCTAACGGCCGTCGCCAAACCGCCGCAACAAGCCGAGTTTGCGTTGGAGATGACCCGCGAAGGCTTGTTAGAACCGTGGGTACGCGTCCGCGCGACTGAGCAGGAAGAAGCGCAACGTCTGGAAGAGATGCCGCGACTACGCTCGCTGAATGCGGTCGGCGCGCTCAAGCCGGGGGCGACCCAGTTGTTGACGGCGCCGCTCGAACAAGGCGAGACGCGTCCCGTGCTGGTCACCCAGCGATTTGGAAAAGGACGAACGGCGGCGATGCTGATGGGCGACTTGTGGCGTTGGAAATTGCACCAAAAATCCCCCGACAACGAGGATCTCGAAAAAGCCTGGCGACAGACCGTTCGCTGGCTAGTGGGGGACGTTCCGCAGCGAGTGAAGGTCGAAGCGGTTCGCCAGCAAGCCGATCCCAGTCGTCCGATCGAGATCGCCGTTGAGGTTAACGACGAGAATTTCAAACCGCTCGACAACGCCAGCGTGACGATCGAGGTCAGCACGCCGGACGGGGAGACGCTGACGCTGACCGCCGCAGCGAAGGATGCTGTGTCTGGGCAATATGCGGCCAACTACGTTCCTCGCACGCCGGGCGCGTATCGCGCTCTGGTGACCGCTCGGAATCCCGACGGCAGCGAAATCCAACAAACGGCAACCGGTTGGGTATCGGAACCGGCCGGCGAAGAATTCCTGACCTTGAAACCGAATCGCGACTTTCTAGAAACGATCGCCCAGCAGTCAGGCGGGGAAGTCGTCGATCTAGCCGACCTGGACAATTTTGTGCGGACCTTGTCGGAACGAGACATTCCGATCGTCGAACCAAAAGTTCACGCGGTTTGGCACACTTGGGCTGTTTTTCTGCTGGCGGTTGGTCTGTTGGTATCGGAATGGGGAATTCGACGATGGAAAGGACTTGCCTAAGATGATGTGGTTTGTCGCCTGCTGTGCGCTGATGTCTGGCGCCGATTCGGAGCCGGCCCAGCCGACTCCTTCGACTGCCGTGATCGTGGTTGTCGGCGAACCGGGAGAAGCGCAGTACGCAGAAATGTTCGCCAACTGGGCCGATCGCTGGAAAGAAGCGACCGCCAAAGGGGAGAGTTCGTTCACGTGTATCGGTCTCACTTCCGCAGATCTCGCCAAGCAGGAAGATCGAGAGATCCTGCGCGAGACGCTCGCTGCGCTCGCAAAAGAACCTCCCGAGACATTGTGGGTCGTGCTGATTGGACACGGGACGTTTGACGGCAAGAAAGCGAAATTCAACCTCCGCGGCGCCGATATCACGGCGACCGAATTGGCCGAGCGTCTGGCGCCTCTTTCTTGTCGAACGGCCATCATTAACTGCGCCTCGGCTAGCGGTCCTTTTGTCAGTGAGCTCGCCCAAGCGAACCGGGTTGTCCTAGCGGCGACTCAAAGCGGATACGAGCAAAACTTCGCTCGCTTTGGCGGATACCTCTCCCAAGCAATCGGCGACGCTGCCGGCGATCTCGACAAAGATGGCCAAACATCGCTGCTGGAAGCCTGGCTCGCCGCCGCCCAACAAACGCAAGAGTACTATGACTCCGACGCGCGTTTAGCGACCGAACATTCGCTGCTCGACGACAACGGCGACGACAACGGCGACGGCAAAGGGACGCCGGCCGATTGGTTTCGCGGCATTCACCTTATCAAGAGGTCCAAAGACGCGACCTTGCCCGACGGTACTTTCGCCAACCAATTTATTCTTGTCCCTGGAGAAGATGCGCTGGTTCTCTCCGCAGAACAGCGCGAGCAACGTGACGCTCTTGAACGTCAACTCGCCGAACTCCGTCAACAGAAAGGGGAGCTTGCCGAAGGGGAATATCTCAATCGCCTGGAAGCGATACTCCTGCCGTTGGCGAAAATCTATCAATCGATGGAACAGCCGAAATAAAGCGTTGGATCGTGGCATCGCTGGAAAACGGGGCGACACGATAGTGACGCTCCCGCTCGGTGGTGAACCGCGGAGCGATCTCCTGGGGCCAGTGACAAACTTTATCGGCTCTGTCGTCGGATGTTTTACGAAGCCCCTGGGGGCTTGGTCGAAGCAGTGCTCGTGGGACCTTTCAGGAGATTCTCTTCGTCTTTCAGCGGCTGAACCTGGCGAGCCTGCTCTTTAATGACGCCGGCTTCACTGGATAGGCCACCTTCCGCTTTGGTCGCAGTCTCGTTGCGATCATTCGTGGGTGGTGGAGTGGGGACTCGCTCGACGCGGGGCGACTCTCCCGGCGTCCCGTTGAGCATCGTGACGGGGACTCCGTTAGGAAAGACGACCTCGCGCGCTTCGTCGGGCATTGAGATTCCCTGTTCCTGAAATGCCGACTTCACCAGCCGGATTACAGACGAACGCACCTTCAACCAACTATGTTCGCGGCCGTTGATCCAAAAGTAAACACGCAGGTTGATGGTCGTTCCACCTAAGCTATCGGCAAGCACGGACGGCTCGGGGTCATTTAGAACGGCCGGATGTTCTTCGAGCACTTTCCGCGCGATTTCTTGAGCCTCGTTGATCGAATCGTCATAACCGATGCCGACGACAAAATCTTCGCGCCGGTTAGCGTTGGCCGTGAAATTGCGAAGGTTGCTTTTGTAAACGGCCGCATTGGGGATTTGCACCAAGTTGCCGTCGAGCGTCATCAAGATCGTTGTACGGACATTCAACTGCTGCACGTACCCTGTCACGCCAACCACGTCGACCAGGTCGCCTGTTTCGAATGGCTGTTGCATACTTAAGAAGATGCTGGCCAGAAAGTTTTCGGTGATGTCCCGAAACGCGATTCCAAAGGCCAACCCGATCAGGCCGGTGCCGCCGACGACGGTCAGTGCGAGTTGCGTCAATCCAGAAACCCTGAGGACTACGTACGTGCCGCAAAGGAATGCGATTACGCCCAATCCGCGGGCAAGGACGTTTCGCAGCAGGGTCGCTCGAATTCGCTGGTGAAGTAGGTACCCCGCGAGGCGCGTAGCGAGCAGGCCGGCCCCAACCGAAAGGATCAAAATGCACAGTCCGAATGCAACGAAAGGGAGTGAGCGGATAATGTCTCGCCATAAGACCGTCAGACCGTTCCACGCAGGTTCGAAATCCCAGACCGACGGTTCCGGCACGTCCATGCGGTTGGCCACGGCGACGACATCTTGCGTGTTTCTGGCTAAATCGCCAGCCCATTTTTTGAGTTCATCGGTTTCCGCCTGACCGTTGAGAAAGACGACTCCTTCTTCGACCCGCACCAAGGGCTCCATGAACCAGCCGGTCGCGTTCAGCACGCTCTGGAGGCGCATGCGAATTTCTTCGTCACGTGCAATTGGTTTTACGTCGACTTTGGCGGGCGCGAGCGAAAGTTCTTCCTCATTGGGCGCCTTCTGTTGATTTGGCGCGTCGGTTGGACCGGTCGTTTCGGCCGGCGCTTGGGCGACGAGCGTCGCGGTCAGCATGCCTAGGGGAAGCACTAACAGCGCCGCAAGTAATTTTTGTCGATAACCAGTGGGGGCAGTTCGCCGCACAGGGATACTCTCTTTCTAAATCAGTCAATCGTTACCGTCGGCAGGCGTAAAGCGAGCGGACTACGCGGCGTCTGGGTCTACTCGATTCGCCGGATAGCGTGCGTCGATCTGACATCTTCTAAGTCACCATCTTAGCGTGAAAACGCAACCAGCGGACCGCTCTCCACATCGATCTATTCTAAAACGTCCACCAAGCCGGCGCTTGGATACTTCATCTCTCTACAGGAGTCTCTCGGCCTGACTTGGAAAGAATTGGCAAGCCGTTCGGTGACCGGAACCAAGTTCTTTCCAAAGTGGCAAATGAAGGCGAATTGTCCGTTTTTTATTTGAGTTCTTCAAAATGCGAAGTTGTCGAACCAAAAGTTTGCGGGGCCCCCTCCGGCGCGGTAATATGCCACCAGACGGGTTGCGGGAGACTCGTGAAGTGCGCAAGCGTTTCGCGTGAAATATTAGGTTCCGATCTTGTCACGCTTCTGATCCTTTTCATCAGCGCTAAACTGACACTTCGATCGATCCATTCGGCCTCCTATCTAATCTTCGGCCGTGGAATCAAGGAGAGACAATGAGTGAAGCTACGGTCTCCGCCGCAGCGGAAGCAGACGAAAAGCTAGGTGATTTTACGCAGCGCGTTCAGGCGATTCGTGAGAGTCTGCATCAGGTGGTGGTTGGTCAAGATGATTCGATCGATCAACTGTTGGTCTGTGCGTTGACTGGATCGCATGCGCTGCTGGTCGGCGTACCGGGACTGGCCAAGACCTTGATGGTCAAGGCGCTAGCGTCGGCGTTTGGCTGGAAGTTTTCACGGATTCAGTTCACTCCAGATTTAATGCCATCGGACGTGACCGGCTATGAACTGCTGGGCCGAGGAGAAGAGAACCAAGGTCCAACAATGGTCTTTCGGCCTGGTCCGGTTTTTTCCAACTTGGTGCTAGCGGACGAAATCAATCGTGCGGCGCCCAAGACGCAATCGGCGCTGCTGGAAGCGATGGCCGAGCAACAAGTCTCCGTAGGTGGGCAAACCTATCCGTTGGAGTCGCCGTTTTTGGTGGTCGCGACGCAAAACCCGATCGAGCAGGAAGGGACCTATCCGCTGCCCGAGGCGCAGCTTGACCGTTTTATGATGGAGATCCGGTTCGGCTATCCGACACCGGAGCAGGAAGAAGAGATCGTCTTGAAGACCACCTCGGGGCCGATGGTCATGCCGGCCGCGGCGCTCAACCGAGACGAATTTCTGGAACTGCGCGATCTAGTGCTGGCCGTACCGGTCCCCAAGAATGTCGCCAGCTATGCGGTGCGGTTGTGCGGTGGCAGTCGGCCCGAAGATGATCGAGCTCAGGCGATGGTCCGCGATTACGTCTCGTGGGGCGCCGGCCCCCGCGGCTCGCAAAATCTGGTGCTAGCCGCCAAAGCGTGTGCGCTGCTCGACGGAAGAACGGCGCCGACCGAAGAGGATGTTCGGCGCGTGGCAGGCCCGATTTTGCGGCATCGCATCATTCTCAACCATCGCGCGATCGGCGACTCGGTGACTGCGCTGCAGATCATTGAGGGACTGTTGAAAGACGTCGGATGACATCGCTTGCACAAGGATCGCGATTTTTCGATCGCCGCGCGCTTTCGGCGCTGGCGCACATGCGATTCACGACGGCGCATCGCGTCGAAGGTTCGTATAGCGGCCGACACAAATCGCGCCAACAAGGTGGCGCCGGCGAGTTTGTCGACTTCCGTGAGTACAGCGGTGGAGAAGACCTCCGGCGACTCGATTGGAAACTGCTCGCGCGTACCGGTAAAAGCTTTGTCCGGCTCCACCAGGAAGAAACCAACCTGGTCTGCATGTTGGCCATCGACGCGAGCGAAAGCATGGCTTTCTCGGGCAGTAAGTTGCGCACAGGTTCGAAGCTCGAATACGCTCAATTTCTGACAACGGCGCTCTCCTACATTATTAGTCTCGGCCAGGATCAAGTCGGACTCGCGGTGCTCAAGTCGCGTCTGGAAGATCATCTGTCGCCAGGCGGCACATCGGCGCACGTGATGCGGATCATGGAGCAGATCGAACAGATCAAAACCGTAGCGACCACACAATCGGCTCCAGGCTTACGAGAACTGTTCGAGCGCACGACTCAACGCGGCGTGCTGCTGTTCGTCTCCGACTTTTTGATGGAGGATTTGGACGAGACCTTCGCGGCGCTGCGACTATTTCGCCATCGTGGTCTCGAAGTTCTGACGCTGCACCTGATCCATCCCGAGGAAGAGACGTTGCCGCAAGGCAGCTCGTTTCGGTTTGAAGAGATGGAAAAAGGGGGATCGTTGAGTTGTACGCCGGATGAATTTCGGGACGATTACCAACGGCGATTTTCGGCCCATCAGGCGATGGTCCGGCAGATGACGTTGGCCGCTGGTTGCGACTATCGCCGCATCTCGACCTCGATTCCCTATTTGGAATCGCTCGGCGGATTTTTGATGGAACGCTCTGGATAACCCTACTCGCGACATCGCAACTTCGATCGGAACAGACACGTATGACCTTCGCGGCGCCATGGATCTTCGGTTTAGGCTTATTGGCCGTCGCCGCGCCGGTGCTTATTCATTGGCTTACGCGACCGCGACCGGTCGTCATGCGGCTTTCGACGTTGCGATTTGTCCGTGAAGCGGTGCAAAGTCGCAGCGCCGCTCATCGTCTGCGTGATTGGATCATCCTTGCGCTGCGTTGTGTCGCGATCTTGTTACTAACCGCCGCCTTCGCCGGGCCGCAGTGGGGCGAGCCGCCGCTGATTATCGATGACGGCGGAGACGCCGTTCGCGTTGTGGTGCTGGATGTGAGTCAAAGCATGGCCGCAACCGCTGGCAATACGCCTGGCGTTGAGCGTGCCCGGACGATCGCGGAACGTTATCTGCAATATCGGAGCGGACTGCGCACCAATCTAATCATCGCCGGCGCTCAGCCGCACGCCGTCTTCGAAAATGTCTCTACCAACTTCGAGGCGCTTCGCGAAGAGCTATCCCGCGCCGCAGCCCTTCCAGAGCGGATGGCGGTGGACGCGGCGCTTGAACTAGCGGCTCGTCAGCTTGCTCCACTGGATGAAAACGATCAGCGTCGGCGTGAACTGGTGGTGATTAGCGATTTTCAACGCAGCGGCTGGGGCGCAGCCAATTTTGACGCAATTGCCCCGGCGACGAAAATTCAGTTGGAGTCGACGGCGGCGGAAGAGACGCCAGACAACTTGGCGATTTTGAGCGCCGTTTGTCAACCAATAGGAGCGCGACAAGATCGAGTGCTGTTGACCGTGCGCGTCGGCAATTACAGTCCGACCAGTCGCAACTTGATCGTCGAGGCCGAAATCGGCGACGCCGCGTATCGTCTCTCCGGCGTCTGCGATCCACAGGACGAAGCGCTGTTGAAACAGGAGATTCCGATTCGAATGACCGGCTGGATTGCTGGACAGGTGCGGCTGGTCGATTCGGAAGATACGATACCCGGCGACGATTGGCGACCCGTCGTGGCGCGGCTGCGCGGCGAGCCGCAATATGTGCTGATTACGCAACAGACAGGGGAGGGGACGTCATCGAGTCATATTCTGGCCGTTGCTTTGGCGCCGGAAGACGATTGGGACTCAGCTTCCAGTCGACTGCATCGTATTCCGCCGCGCCTGCTCGACAATCAGTCGCTGACCGATGCGGACCTGATAGTGATCAATGATTGCGGCCAACTGTCGCCGGAACATTTGGAGGTGATCGCTCGACAACTGACGCGGGGACGCTCGCTATTGTATATCGCGAGTGACTCAATCGACGCCGTCAATCTAGCGCGGCTGGTCGAAGCAAGTCAGTTGGAGCTAGCGGTTCGCTTTGCTCCGCCGGCCCCAGGGGCCGATCGTCATGATCTACGACTGGTGACGTTTGAATCTCCGCGTCCGCCGCTCGCGAGCTTTGGCGATAGTTTGCCGGCGCTTATCGAACCGCTTCGATTTGGTGGAGGACTGAGCATTCAAGGGGGCTCGGTCGTCAATCCGGCGGCGGATGATTCGATCCGAGCGATGTATAGCGACGATACGCCGGCGATTGTGGTCGCGTCGACGGTCTCCGGCGGAACGCTAGCGATCGTGAACGCCGATTTGACTAGCTCGAACATCTGGAAGACCGGTGCATTGGTTCCCATTTTGGACGAGTTGGTGCAAGAGCTGCTCGCAACCGACTCAGGATCAGAAACGTATCTTTGCGGTGAAAAACTGGTGGCGCAAGTTGATACAGGTCGCGCGGCCGATACGCTCCGCATCGTACGCGACTCCGACGTACAGCCGGCGACAGACGAATCGTTGGGACGACTGCTTGACGAAGGCAACTCCGTGCTCTGGCAATGGGACGCGCCCGACGTCCAAGGCGTTTATCAAATCCAAGACAACCGCGAGACGCTGTTTGCGGCGGCGATCGCGATCCCTGCCGAAGAGGCCGACCTGGCGACATTGCCTGCCGATGTAGTGCTGGACCGACTGGTCACTGGACACGAAGTGCATTTTTCGGCGCCAGGCGCGAGCGCGGCTTGGGAACATGATTTGTGGAAGTGGTTCGCTGTTGGCGTGCTCGTTTGTCTGCTGGCCGAGGTAGCGACGTTAATGGTTTTTCGAACCTGATTTTCCGTCTGCTTAAGGTTTGTCCTCTTGATCCGTTTTGATCCTCACATTCCGCTCGCACTTTGGTTGCCGCTGGCGATAGCCGCCGCGGCGATTCTGGTGGTCTACGCGCGGCGCACCGCTAGCAAGCTTCCGCGGCGTCGGCTGGCCTGGGTGATGGGATGGATGGGCGTTTGCATGCTGATCCCGCTGGTGATTCTGCTAAATCCGATTTGGGTACGGCGCAGTCCTCCCCCGCCGGGCAAACCGTTGCTGACGGTGTTGATCGATCGTTCGGCAAGTATGGGGACTGCCGATGGAAACGCGACTGGTCAATCGCGTTTGGCGGTTGGACAAGCGATCGCTCAAAGCGTGGTTGACCAGCTAGGCGAGGATTACGAAATTCGACTTCGCGCGTTTGACCAGACGAGTTCGCCAACGGACCTGCAATCGCTCGCGCAGCTCACCCCTGTTGGCGGCGTAACCGATCTGGCCGGCAGTTTGAACCAAGTGTTGGGAGAAGATCGTCCTCCCGGTCAGGCGGTGCTCGTGTTGAGCGACGGGATTGATACGTCGGGCGCTTCGGCGGCTGCGCTGCGGAAGATTGGCGAGCGAGCCAATGCGCTCAGCACGCCGCTGTTTGTTCGTACGATCGGCACGCAAGCCGGAGTGCGCGACCTGCAGATTTCATTACGGCAGTCGCAAGAGTTGGCGTTCGCCGACCAAGAGGTCCCGATCACGGTGCGCCTGTCGCACAGCTACGGCAATCCTCAGACGACAGAGCTTTTGCTGCAGCGCAACGGCGAAACGGTCGAGTCCCGCGTTGTCTCACTCACCGATAACACGCCGATCGAAGAGCGGTTCTACGTCTCGCAAAAGCAGAGCGGGCTCTACAACTACGCCGTTTCCGCCAAACCGCTGGATAACGAAGTCACCGACTTAAACAACTCGTCTACGCTGCAACTGCGAGTGATCGATCAACCGGTGTCGATTTTGCTGTTGGAAGGAAAGCCGTATTGGGATTCGAAGTTTCTCATCCGCACGCTCTCTGCCGATCCATCGGTCGCATTGACCAGCGTCGTACAAATGGCGCCAGGCCGCTTTCTGCAGCGTCAAGTGCAACGTACCTCTGCAATGACAGCCGACGCCGAGTCAGCAGATCCAACAAATGTTTCCAGTGACCAGTGGAAGATTCACAAGGGTGCGTCCCAGGTGCTTTCCGACCCCGAGTTCCTATCGCAATTTCAAATTATCCTGCTCGGCCGCAGCACCGAAGCTTATCTGACCGACGAATCGTTGCGACAACTAAAAAGTTGGCTGACCACCAGCGAAGGCACGCTCGTCTGTTTTCGCGGAGCGCCGGCGTCGCAGTTGAATCAACAGTTGGAGGCGCTGATGCCGGTGGAGTGGTCGCCGGATCGAGAATCGCACTTCCGTCTGGCGCTGACCGACATGGGCGAATCGGCCCAATGGCTGCCGGAGACGGGCCAGAATTTAGCGTTGTTGCCATCGTTGGCCGTGTCAGCGAAGCCAGAGGATGTGAAGCCGCTGACCACCGTATTGGCCACCAGCTCGGGCGAAGCGGAAGCGGTTCCGCTGATCACCTTCCGGCCAACGGGACGAGGGCGAGTCGTCGTGCTTGAGGGCTCCGGCATGTGGCGCTGGGCGTTTCTACCGCCAGAGCATCAGCAACAAGACGCGGTCTATGCGCAACTGTGGCGCAGCTTGGTGCGGTGGTTGGTTTCGCATGCTGGCCTGTTGCCGAATCAACAGATCGCCCTCCGGACCGACGCTGTCACTCTCAGTTCCAGCCAGTCGGCGACGGCCACATTGCTGCTTCGACCCGACGTCTGGAAATCGACGCCCAACGTACAGCTGATCAGCGATTCGCTCGCTAAACCGCAGACCATCGTCCCGATTGGAGACGAAGAGAGCGGCGTTTTTCAGGTTAGTTTCGGCCGACTGCCGCCGGGACACTATACCGCGAGAGCATTGACCGGCGCCGAAACAGAAATGGCTGCGGAGACCAGTTTTGATGTCACCAGCAATTTGAAAGAGCGACTAGATGTGGTCGCGCGTCCGTTGGCGATGCAAGACTTGGCCCTACGGAGCGGCGCCAAAGCGTTGGAAGGGGATGCAGTCGATCAATTGCCAGAGATGCTTCATCAAGCGTTCGTCGAGCACCGTGATCGCAATCGGCCAGAACGAATCGTTCGTACCTCTGCGTGGGATCGCTGGTGGGTGCTAGTGTTGTCGTTTGGACTGTGGGGGTGTACGTGGGCCGTTCGCCGCATGTCAGGGCTCATCTAACACGAAGTACGGCTGACCTATGAATCCTCGACCTCCAATTCCTCCCGAATCAAGCGGCCAGGCGCTTCGCGTCAAGTTGCGGCAAGTGACGCGTCGCTATCGCGAAGTCGCGGCGCTGGCGGCAGCGGCGTGGGGATTGTTGGCTGCCTTGGGCGTGTTGCTGATATCGGTATGGCTCGATCTGGCGTTTGAGTTGACCTCGGTCTGGCGAGCAGCGGTTCCCGGAATCGCTGCGATAGTCGGTCTCACGCTTACCATTGTGTTAATCTATCAGCGATTCCGCTCTTTCACGCCAGCGAAAGCCGCGCGCTTGGTGGACGAAACCGCCCAGGCCCGCGGCATGGTGATTTCGGGTTGGGATTTGCAACAAGCGGATGCGGGGCGAACGCGCGGAAATTTTCGCGCGACAGCCGGGCTCGCCCAGTTGGCGATTGCTAACGCAGGTGTGTTGGCCAAACATATTTCACTACGTCAGGCGGTTCCCTGGAAACCGGCGGCGCGACCGTGGGGGATCGTGCTCGTAATGACTCTGCTCGTTGCCATGGTTGCGCTGTTCGCGTCGCAATTTGCAGCCGGACAGTGGCGACGGTTCGCACATCCGTGGGACGATGCGCCCCCGGCCTTTTACTTGCTGCTGAAGGTCACGCCGGGGGATGCTGACGTTCGCTACGGAGATTCGCTTGATATCTTTGTCGAATCGGCGACGACGCCGCTAGAAGATGTCGAGCTGGTGTTGGTTCGCGCCGAGCAAGAAGAGCGGGTCCCGATGTTCCGCGACAACGATGGCAGTTATCGCGCCGTGCTGACGCGGCTGATGGATCCGGCTGAATATTATGTGCGAGCGTTTCGTGCTCGCAGCGAAAAGCACCGCATTCGCATTTTAACGGCGCCAGAAATTGAATCCGTGCAGGTAGTGGTCACTCCGCCCGAATATGCCGGCGGGATCGGTCGCTACCGGGGCGCACTTCCCCGCGCCGGGGTCGCCGGTTTGCCAGGAACGCAGGTTCAGTTCACCGCGACCAGTCAACGTCCTCTGGCCGGCGGAACGCTTGCGGTGTTCTCGGGGGATCAGATCCAAACCATGGAACTGAAACCGTCGGCCGAGCACCCAGAGATGGTCGCCGGAATATGGACGATTCAAACCGCCGGCAGATTTGAACTGCGAGTCCGTGACATTGACGGCCAAGAGTCGCGTGAATCGGTCGCCGGTACGATCACGCTGATCGCGGATCAACGCCCGTTCGTACGGATCCTGAAACCGCAGCCAAAATCGCTGGCGACTCCGGCGGCGCATCTGCCGATCGAGCTTGCTGCTGAGGATGACTACGGCGTGTCACGGTTCTCGCTCTATCGCAGCTTGAACGGATCGCGACCACTACCGTTGGATATCCCCGTTTTGACGCCGGCGCCGACCAATAAAGTCGAAACGATCTATCTGCCGCTCGCGGCGTATGGTCTCGAGTCCGGCGACGAAATCAAACTGTTTGCTCGTGTCGAAGACAATCATCCTGATCCGGCGCAGAGTGCGGAAACGCCGGTCGTCACGGTGCGAATTATCTCGCAACAAGAGTTTGAACAGATGCTCCGACAGCGCGAGGGGCTTAACGTGTTGATGTCGAAATACCGTCAGGCCCAACGAATGCTGGAAAAGCTGCGACAGAAAGCGCGCGAGTTGCAAGAGAAGAACGCCAACAAGAAAGGACTGATCCCAAAAGAAGATAAGGCCGCGGCCGAAGAGCTTGCCAGACAACTTCGCGAAGCCGCCCAGGCGCTTGCCAAAGCGGCCAAGCATACGTTGCCCTACGATGTGGATCAACAACTGACTCCGAAATTGGCGGAGTTGATCCAACGGCTAGAGCAAGCGGCCGACAATCTGGAGCGAAGCTTGAAGCGTTTGGTCGACATGAGTCAAATTGCCGAACTCAACGCGGAACTCGCGGAATTATCGGCGCTCCTTGGTCAGCAGTCCGATCTGTATGGCGAGTCGGCGATGGCTCCGCTGGAGCAGTTAGAACAAGTCATGCCGATCCTGGTTGGCGTCTCCCGTTTCCAACAATTGGTCAAAGCGCAACGCGATCTGGCCGAACGGTTGGCCGCGATCCATGGGAAAGATGGCGAAGACAATCCGGCGCTGAAGGCCCGGATGCGGGATCTCCAAGCCGAACAGAAAGGCTTGCGCGTTGAACTTGATTCATTGCTGAACGACCTTCAGGACGCGGTCGAAAACTTGCCGGCGGGAGAGCGATTCGACAAGATGCGAAAGAACGTCACCGATTTTGTGACGCTGCTGCGCGAAAGTGACGCCGCCGCCGAAATGTCGCAGTGTGAACAAGGATTGGCCGAGTTTACCGGAACCAAAGCCCATCAACATGCGGTGCGGGCTGCCGAGATCTTAGAGCAATTTCAGAACGACTCGAACAACTCGGCTGAGCAGGCGCAACAATTTTTGGTAGCAATACCTGGACTAGGGCAAAGCCTGTCCAATACCGCCGGTCAAGTTCTGGGTGAGATGGGCCTGGGCGCGGGACAAGCGGGGCGCAGCGCCAGCAACCGTGGAAAAGTGGGCTTGTATGGCGATATGCCGAGCATGGCCGAGATGAATGAACCAGGATCAGCAGGAACCGCCGCAGTTGGCGGAGAGAATCCTGATCTCCCGACGATGCTTGATTTAATGACGCCGGGCGCTGCTTCCGGCGGCGGGCTGGGTGAAGTGCCGCTGCGATATCGACGCCGCGTCTCTGAATACTTCCGTCGCCTTTCTGCAGAAATACAGCAATCCGAAGAAATTCAGGAGGAGCCTTCCCCATGAAAATAGTATTTCCCTTGATGACGCTGTCGCTTGTCGCGCTATTGCTGGGGATCGCTCCACATAGTCGAGCCGCCGATAGCGCGACGGATACGCCTGTCGCTGGCGCGGCGATTCCCGACTCGGCGCAAACCGGCGGCGAAGCGGAAAGCATCGTTCAGGTCGCCAACCTCGTCTATGCCGGCGTACGTAGCAGCAAGTGCTTTTCCGATCATTTTTTGATCTTGGCCGAGCAAGAGACGGCGATTAGCACCAGTCGCCGCTTTCACGCGGTGAAACTTGCCAGTGAGCGCCTGTACGACTATCCGATGGTGATTATGACCGGCGAAGGCGCGTTCGAATTGCCGGAATCGGAGCGGCAAAGTTTGCGGCGGTATATCGAACGCGGCGGATTTCTCCTCGCTTCGGCCGGGTGTTCGTCCGAAGAATGGAATCGTTCGTTTCGCGCCGAAATGGCCGAGATCTTTCCCACACACGCGCTGACGCCGCTGAACCTAGAGCATCCGATCTTTCACACCGTCAGCGATATCACGGAACTGACTGCCAACCATGGATCGCCGCAACCGATCGAAGGTGTGAGCATCAGCGGGCGAATCGGCGTGATCTTTTCGCAAGATGGGTTGAACGATACCCGACATACGCAAGGCTGCTGCTGCTGTGGCGGCAATGAAATCCGCAATGCGGAAAAAATCAATGTCAATATCCTGGCCTATGCGTTGACCTACTAGAGTTCGATGTCCACGACCCAACAAATATCCGCTAAACCGCTCGATCAGCCGATTTCTCGCCTGGCGGGGATGTTGCTGGCCTGTGCGGTGGCGGTCGGGGGATGCAGCCGCGCGTCGAGCAAAGTAGAGCCGGTCACGGTGGTGGTGAGCGGCGATACGCATGGTTGGATCGTGCCGTGCGGATGCACTAGCAATCAGTCTGGCGGACTACTGCGCCGCGGCAGCTATCTAGCAGCATTACGGCGGCGCGGCCCAGTCCTCTATTTTGACTGCGGCGGCGCCGGCAGCGGTGACTCGCCGTATGATATCGCCAAGCTCGCCGCGATCATCCGCGGCGAACAAGAGATGGGCCTGGTGCTGCACAATATTGGCGCGGCGGAAGCATCCCTGGGCGCGGCGGACCTGCGGCAACTAGCAGAGTCGCTCGGCGGCGATGTTTTTCTTTCGGCGAATGTTCGTGACGCCGCGGGAGAACGGATCGGCGCCGCATGGGAGATCGTCGAACAGGGGGGACAGAAACTCCTGGTGACCGGCGTCCTCTCACCACAATTTGCGACGGCAGATTTGCAGGTCGGCGTCGCCAAAAATGAGATCCTCGCGGTTATCGCCGAAACCGCATCGCAGGGGCCCTTCACGGCGATCATCGTTCTGGCGTATGCGCCCGAAGCGGAGCTTCGCCAGCTTGTCGCACAGCTGCCAGAGGTAGACGCGGTGATCGGCGGACCGACTGGTCAGGCGATCGCTCCGCAGCGCGTGGGTCGTACTGTGTTGGCGGCGGCGACCAACAAGGGGAAATTTCTTATTGAGCTGACCCTCTCTAACAAACCAGGCGAACCGATTACCGGGTCGGCGATCGAGATGGAAGAGACGTACCCTGATCAGCCGCAACAGCAAGGAAATTTGCAGCGTTTTTACCAGCTGTTGGCGGAGCAAGATTTTATGCCGTCGCAAACATCGTTTGCCGCCGTGCTCCCTTATGCTCGCAATACGGCGGCGCGGATCGTCGGCAATCATTCATGTCAGAAATGCCATACCGACGAATACGAGGCTTGGTTGAAATCGCCCCACGCGCATGCTTGGCGGACACTGGAAGCGGACGGATCACATGTCGATTCGTATTGTCAGCAATGCCACGTCACTGGGTACGGAGCTGAAGGCGGGTTCGCCTCTCGCAAAACGTCAACCGCAATGGTGAACGTTGGCTGTGAAAGTTGCCATGGACCTTCTGAGATGCATGCCAAAGACCCTCAGACGCCTACCAGTTTCTTCGCAAACGCGGCGGCTGCGTGTACGGGATGTCATGACCGCGAGAATAGTCCCCATTTCGACTACTCCACTTACTGGCCGCAGATCGAGCACGGGGGAAGGAGCACTGACCAATGATCCAACCAAAGTCATCCATGTCCGGTTTGCGATTGTTAGGTGGAATGCTGTTGGCAATCACTTTAATGATGCTAGCTGCGGCGCCGGCTTGCGCGCAGAAAGACGATTCTGCGCTGGATCAGGAACTGATGAAATCGTTGGGGAATCCCCTCGGAGAGATCGTCGACGAAGCTCCCGCTGCATCAAGCGCACTGCCGCCGGATGCAGCGGCGATGCCTGAGGAGTCATCGGACGAAACGACTCGGCCAGCGTTGGACGAGCCGTTGCAGGGCGCGATCATCGGCTTGACCGCTGGAATGCAAAAGGCCCAGGTCGACCAGAAACCGGCTTTCGTCATTGCCAGCGGGAAAAGTTGCCCTTGGTGTTATCGCTTAAAGCAGGAGATGCGCAAGCTTGAAATCGCGCAAGTGCTGCAGCGCTGGACTCTGATTGAAGTGGATGTCGATGCTAGCCCCGAAGATGCCGAAAAATTGGGAGTCTCGGCGATTCCGGCGCTGCGCTTGTTGACCACCACCGGACAGGATGTCGCTCGGCACGACGGCTATCTCGCCGCCGCTGCGTTGCTTGCTTGGTTGGAAGAAAATCATGACGCCGCCGCCAACCGAACCGACAATCTTTTGCTTGGCGCGGATCCGCCGAACGCCGGAAGCGTACTGAAACTGATTCGACATTTAGACGATCGTGACCCGCTAGTCCGCCAGGCGGCGATCGGCCGGCTGCAGGTGGTTCCGGAACTCTCCGGTGAGCCGTTACTCAATGCATTTGAAGGGGGAAGTTTGGCCAAGCGCCTGGCGATTCTCGAGATTTTCGACCAGTGGAACGCTCCGATCGAAGCGATCGATCCTTGGCGCCCCGAAGCGATCGACGAGCAGGTATTTGCGCGTCTCCGCGAGTGGAACGCACAGCGTCAGCCGCAAGGCGCCGCCGTTAAGAAACTCTCGACGAAAGAGATGGACGCCGCGCAGTTGCAGATCGATCGCTTGCTGCAGGCGAGTCTGGCGGACGGGGCGGTGATCGCGGCGCGCCTGGCGCGGCATGCAGAGGCACTTTTACCGGAAGTTGTGCGCCGACTGCAAGATGCGCAAACCGACGAAGAGCGGACCAAGCTCCGGGCGCTGCGCTACCGCTTGGTGGCCAATGATGCATTGGTTCTCCGTTTTCCCGGCGGATTGGCGCGGTTAGCATCGTCAGACGCTTTGGTCCGACGTCAGGCGGCCCAGCAACTGGTTAGCTTGGCGACTGCCGCCGAACAACCTCTGCTGCTGGAGCTATTCAGCGACGCAGACCCGCTCATTCG
Source organism: Blastopirellula marina DSM 3645 (assembly GCF_000153105.1). Taxonomy (GTDB): domain Bacteria; phylum Planctomycetota; class Planctomycetia; order Pirellulales; family Pirellulaceae; genus Blastopirellula; species Blastopirellula marina. The sequence goes on along the minus strand of NZ_CH672376.1, from coordinate 3,420,743 downwards.
CGAAACGGCCCTCCGCGGATTGCAGGAGATGGGGGGAGAGCGAGCGACCGAGTCGCTGGCAAAACTGCTGAAAGACCCCGAGCCGAATGTTCGCGCCGCGGTGCTGCAGCAATTGGCCGAAGGCGCATCGCCGGCAATGCTTGCGGATGTCGCCGCGTATGTGAAAATGGAAAAGGACGCGGATTTATTGGTGCACGCGATACGGTACCTACGCGAGATCTCGCAGCCGCAAAGCGCTCAGGCGCTGCTCGACCTGTTACCGCACGAGAACTGGCAGGTTCGCGCCGAAGCGGCCGAAGCGCTGAAGGAACTGGACTATGACGAACTTGGTGAAAATCCGGAGCTACTAGCTGACTTGAAAGCTGCGCTAATTTTCCGCCTGTCGGACGACGATCCATTTGTTGTAAGTCGAGCCGCCGAAGCATTGACGCAACAAATGAGCGCAGACGCGATTCAACCGCTCTTCGTCGCGGCGGAAAGGCATCCAGCCATCGCCGCCGAGATCCTCAAGAATCTCGCCTATCACGCGGATGAATACCCCAGCGTTTCGGCGCACTTTCGCAAATTGCTCGAGAATAAAGAGCCAGCGATGCGAATCGCCGCCGTAATGGGATTAACGCGCGCCGACGCGCAAACCTTGCTTGAGTGGTTGCCGTTGGCCCTGAACGATGAGAGCGCGAAGGTCCGCAGCGTTGGCGCCGCCGCGTTGTTTCAACAGATGGAAATAGAGCGAGACAGCGCCAAAGAGTTGATCCTCGACGGCGGCTCTGCCTCCGCTGCTGTTTCCCGAGGCTCTAGCCGATTCTTTGGCCTGGAAAACCCCTTCGGATTCGGAAATCGCAAAGGAAAAAATGGGGCCGACGAAGGTGCGAATCCAACGTCGTCGCATCCTTGGGAGGTCTGGCTGAGCCAATATTCCGCTGGCGAAAACCGGACCAAATACGGACCAAAGATCCTTAATCCGCTCACAAAGATGATGGAGAGCGAAGATCCTGAGGAGCGGATCACCGCGGCGCTGGTCTTGGTTCCCTTGGGTCATCAGCAGACGGCGTTGCCGGTCATTCTAGAGACGGTCCGGCAATCGCCAGAGTTGATCAATCGCGCGTTGGCGATTTTGCCGTGGATATCTTGGGAACAACGGCAGGATTTGTTTGCGACGCTGTATCCCATTGCCGAACAGCAGTTGCAGCAACAACTAGCGCTGCGAGCAGCAAGTTCGGCGCTCGACTCTCGGGCTGCGGATCTGTTGTGGCCCCTATTGGCGAAGGAAAACGTTGACCTAGAGATGGCCGCAGGGATTCACCTAAGCCTGATGAACGCCTATTTTGGCAAGTCCTATTGGTACGGCGGAGACCTCAGTACAAGCAAACGCAAAAAAATTGTAACAGCCGCTGAGAAGCATGCCGAAACCGGGAACGAAATGGAGTCGTTAGTGGCGCTGCAGTTGTTGGCGAAAGTTGACCAACAACTGGCCTTCCAACTTGCCGCCGAAATCGCTGAAGACTCTGCGCGGCCAGATCCGCTGCGCCGCAATGCATTTCAGATCAGTCTGCTGTTAACTCCGGAGGAAGAGCAAGTTGCAAGATTGCTTGCCGCGCTGAACAGCGGTCAGGCCGAGCGCAGGGAACTCGCGTTCGTGATGTTGATCGCGGGGTCCGAAGATCGTTCTCTGTCTCGCATTTATGATACGTTTGCGTTCAGTTGGCCTTACAACGAGTTGTCCATGAGCGGCCCCCCAGGGCCGATTATTCCGACGCTGCCTGGGAGCTTGAACATCGAGGACGTCCGGCCGTGGTCAAAGCATCCATCGGCCAAAATTCGCGCTTATGCTGGCTACGCACTTGCGCTGGCGGGCGAAGTGGAGGGACTCGATCCGTTGTTGGAGTACTGGCGGACTGAAGCGAATCGCGATTCGGTGACCAATGTTCTCGTCTACCGCGCGATCGCCAAATTGAATGCGGTCCAACACCTCGATATCCTTCGCACCATTTACAATCCAGAGCAGTTCGGCTATTCCGAAAATCAACGGTTCTATTGGACGATCCGCATCATGAGCGGAGACGAAGCGTTGGAACTGCGAAAGAAGATTCGTGATGAAGTTGGCATGTCAAATTTGCGTTAATCGCCGGAGGTCGTACCGGCTTTACGAGGAGAGCTTATCCGATGTTGAATCTGCGAAATTTAGCCCTCTGGGCATTCGCCATTTTGGCGATGGTTACGTCAATCGATCAAACCTGGGCCACGGAACCTGGGGTGATTAAGAGTGACGGGACTCATATCTTGAAACGGAACCCTGCGGAACTGAAGCTCTCGATCGAATTGTTGGGGCGGGGTAAAACGCTGAAAGAGGCGCTGAGCAAACTGAAAGAGAAGCAGACCGCCGCTCAAGACATAGTGCAAGCGTTGGGCGCCGAGATGGATAGTTTAACGTTTGATGACCCGACCACCACGAGCCGATCTTCCGAAATGATGGAAAAGATGCGCGAGGTGATTCGAAGTCGCGTCCGTAACAGCGGCGGGCCCACCCCCGAAGGTTTGAAGGTTCAGGAGACGATCACTGTCTCTTCCAAATTACAGATCCATTGGAAGTTGCAAGCGGAGGATGTCATCGCCAAGCTGGAGGAAGTAACGGCTCTGAGAAAGAAGATTGAAGAGTCTGATATTGCCGGTGTCGAAGGGGAAGAGATTTCGCTTGCCGACCAAGAGTTAATGGAAGAGGCCGAAGCCTTTGGATACAACTCGTTCTCTTCAGGCGAGGAGATCAAGCCAGGCACTCCCCAGATTTCGTATCGGGCGTCCATTACGTCTCAGGAGCGACGCGATGCGCTCAAAGCGGCGTTTGCCACCGCTCGCAGCAATGCCGCTGAATTGGCCGCCGCGGCCGGAATGAAGGTAACCGGCCTAAGAAGCATGGAAGCGAACAGCTCTGGATTGTCCCCCAATCTGCAGAACTATTACCGCTACGGCGGAGGTTATCGAGAAGAGAGTGATGCTGACGTCGAAACCGACCCGCTGCAAGCCGCCAGCCCGAAGTTCGCGGAGATTCCCTTTGTCTTTGTGATTTCAGCACAATTTAATGTTGTAGCGGAGGAAAGCGACGGCAACTAACGCTACCGCTGCTATGGCGAGATGGCGCCCTCGGTTGCATCTCTGTGACCGAGGGATGGCGAAAATAAAGTGCGTACGGTTACTGCAGATGGATGTCGCGAGTTTGCTCGCCGGGGACGATCTCGTAGGTTAGTTTCGACGTCTCTACCTTTTCATATTTCTTGGGGATCGACACCGGCGTTACGTTAGAAATAGCGACCGCCGGAGCTGTCGGATCGTTGGATGGCATCGAAGGCGCCGGCGGAACCATGATCGCGACGCCGGCAACGCCAGCGGGGACATCGACAACCTGGTAGGAGCCGTCGACTTGAATTTCGGCGGATCGAACGGCGGAACCGTTGTCGACGTTAAAGTAGATTCGTCCTGAGTTGAGCGAAGCGCCATTCAACGTGACGACGCCGCTTACCGTCGCACTATTGGGGGACGCGGCTGGGTCGCAACCCAAGGTCAGAAATAAAACGGCGATACAGCAAAAGCGATAGTAAATCATAGCGCTCCTCACTCGATCAGATCTGACGACGACCACAAAGTCTGTCGTCATAGGAAGATTGTTGGGGGTTCGACGCCGTATCGAGCAGGAAAGCTCAATACTCTCCGACGACTTCGCCATCGCCGCGTGTGCAAAGCGACCAGAACGTTGTTCCGCTGGTCGTATCGGGGACAAACTGCACGCTGGCGTCGGCGAGCAAGACGTTAATACCGCCGGGGTGACAGGAAGCGAGCGAGTTCAACGGATCGCAATCCGGCTTCTTCTTGGCGCGTTGAGGAACGAGCGTCGTACCAGTAATCATTGAGGTCGAACTGTACGTTCCCCCGCCGAATATCGGCGTCCATCGCACATCGTTCTGATTCAACGTATGCGCCCAGAGCGTGCCATAGGTAATGTCTTCAATCGCGCCGCCGCAGCGCTGCAGCGTTTCGCCAAACATGATCGTGTTCGAGGTTCCATCAGAGATCAGGTTTAACCCCTGCTGCGTGTTTTCGTCACGGAAGACCTGGTAGTTCATTTCGTAGTTACCGAGAGTCCAGTTTCCGTCCAGCACATGATCGGCCGAAGTCGCGTCAGAAGGACAGAGAAAGGGTGGAATCAGATGCCGCGCAGCGCGCTTTCCATCGACGGAAGTATCGATGCTCAAATTCGCTTGATCGTACAAAGCGCTTTGTTCCAGGTACGGCAAGATCCAGAAGAAGAGGGATCCTTTGTTGGTGACTCCATTGATAGAGACATTGCGCGACGCCCAGGGCAGATGGCGATAGGTATCGTGGAAATTGTGCGTCGCCAGACCAAGTTGCTTCATTTTGTTGACGCACTCGGTCCGCCGCGCCGCTTCGCGAGCTTGTTGAACCGCCGGCAACAATAGTGCGATCAACACGCCGATGATCGCAATCACGACAAGCAACTCCACCAAGGTAAAGCCTAGACGTTGGTTCCTCATGCGAGTACGCATCCGTAATCTCCCTGAAAGATGAAAAGAAGAGGCATCAGATAAGTCATAGAGAAGAGTTGGAATTTTCGAGTTGTCCAAGTGCTGAGAATCAACGTTCCTGCAGCGGGTACGCACACTCTCGGTCGTTGGGTTGATACTTGTAAGCGCCTGCTTTGATTTCGCCGCCTTGGATGACCGCTAAAAATCGCTCGCGATGTTGCAGTAGCGAGATGTTGGCCAATACGTCTCCGTCGACCACAAGGACATCGGCCAATTTGCCGGTCTCAAGCGTCCCTAAGTCATCGCCGCGCCCCATGATTTCGGCCCCGGTCTTAGTGGCGCACATCAACGTCTCCAGTGGAGTGAAGCCGACATAATCGACGAAGAAGCTCAGTTCTTTGGCATAGTCGCCATGCGGATTCCAGGCAAAACCATAGTCGCCCCCCATCCCCAACCGACCTCCCGCCTTTAAGATACGACGAGCCGATTCGGCTCCTCCTTCCAAGGTTTCCAAATGTCCGTCGATGACCGCCTGAGGCATGCCGATCGCTGGCCCATTTTTGACGCTGGCCATTTCGAAGTAGAGCGCCGGCACCACCGGCACATCGCGCTCAAGCAGCATTTCGAGCGCTTCGTCATCCATGAACGTGCCATGTTCTAGGGCGTCGTAGCCGGCCCGCAGCGCGTTCTTGATTCCTTCGGTAGCGCGGCAGTGACCGGTGACCTTCAGGCCATGGTTATGTGCGGTTTCCACAACGGCGTACATTTCTTCAAAGGTCATGCAGAGCGTGTGGTGGTCATTCGCGTCAGGCGACGCAGCGTCTCCCGTCGGATAGGTTTTCACCCATTCGACTCCATCCTTGACCAGTTTTCGCACCGCCGCGCGAGCTTCGTCGGCGCCGTTGACTAGCAGGACCAGCCCTTCCATCCCAATCTTGCGATAGTCCGGGTTCCAATCCATCAAGCCGCCGATGCCGCAGATTTCGCGTCCGCTGGCGACTAATCGTGGACCAGGAATCAGATCGTTTTCGATCGCCTTTTTTAGCCAATGGTCGACATTGAACAGACTGCCGCCGCTGCGGGCTGCGGTATAGCCTGACTCCAGCGCTAACTTGGCGTTGTAGGTCGCCAAGATGGTGACGTATTCGACCGGAAATTTGATATCTAGGTCTTCCAGCGCCTCGACGTTGAAATAGGTCGGGTGAAAGTGGGCTTCGACCAAGCCCGGCATGATGGTTCCGCCGCGAGCATCGAGCGTTTCGATCGGACCTTGATCCGGCGCTCCCTCGGCCGAGCCGACATACGAGATGCGGCCATTCTCGATCAACACGGCGCCGTCCTGAATCGGCGGCGCTCCCGTGCCATCGATGATCTGACCGTTACGGATCAGCAGCGCAGCTTCAGAAATCTTCATGAACTTTCTCCTGTGATACGCGATGAAGCGTCGCGCTACGTTCTACTTCCAGCGACTCGAGGAAGTTGTGAACGGCGTCGCTAATTTTTTGGGGTTGGGCGCTATGCATGAGATGACTTACCCCCGGCAGATTTACGGTCGTGCAGTCGGCGATACTGGACTTCAAAACGGCGGCATCTTCGAGAGCCAACATGCCGCCGGCTTCGATGTCGGCTTGGAGGAGAAGGACAGGGCAACGAATGCGCGACAGGATCTCTGCGCGGTCGTATCCTGCGAGCCATGTGCCGGCGACAATCGGCTCCAAAACGGCGGGATCCAATTGCGACAGACATTTGGCCGTAAATCGCAGCGCCGCCGGGTCGCGCAGGTCTCCCTGTCTTACGGCCGCTTTACTGACGGGATCGACGTATTCCAATTGGGCGACATCGCAGGCGAGTTGTTCTAGCGGTTTGGTTGATCCGGCTAAGCTTAGTGCGGCGGTGAAGTAGCTGTGTAACGGCGTACTGAAAATTCGCGATCCCATCGTTTCAAACGGCGGGTCTTCCAAAATAACCGCTCGAACCAGATCGGGCGCTTCCGCCGCGGCGGCCGCGGCGACCATTGCGCCCAAGGAGTGTCCATAGATCACCGCAGGCTCGTCGGTCTGATCGACCAGCGTCCGAATTGCGTCCTCGACGTAATCGATCACGCGATATTGGGAAACGGCCGGGTCGGTCCGCCCATGTCCGCGAAAATCGGGCGCAATAATCCGGCAACGCGTTCCCAATGACGCGACCAGTGGAAGAAAGGTCTGCCAGCGACGAGTCACTCCGTGCAGCATCAACAACGGAGTCCCGGCTGAGTGGCTGTTCGCAATGTTGTAGGTCACGGGACCTAGGCTGATTCGCTGTTCAGATACCGACGAAGACAAGGGAGCACCCTCTGGGAAAGGAGGCAAGGAAACGAATGGGAGCGGAAACGTATTCCCTCGCATTTTGTTAGTCAGCGAATGATCGTTGACCGAGAATAACGAAGTTTTCCGTTATCAAGAATCTGCGGTTGTTTTTCCTTGCTTCGTGGCCCGAATTTCTTATTCTGTATTCTGCATGCAGAATGCAGTCGACAAAAAGAGAGCTTACCCGCTCTCTTGGCAGGCATCAAGAAAATTCTGAAAAGATCACAAAGATCGTACGGAGGTTCTTTCAAGTGCTCGCGTCGAAGGCAACAAGGGCAAGTCGTCCTGACAAAATCAAGGAGCCAAGAACATGGAAATGAGCACCATTCGTGAGAAACCGATAGCGCGGACCTCGCTGACGGAATCGGTCTATGAGTCCCTGCTCAGCGCGATCATCTCAGGAACTCTGCCGAGTGGGTCGATCCTGACGACGGTGACTCTTTCCGCGCAGCTGGGCGTGAGTCGTACGCCGATTCAAGAGGCGCTGAATCGCCTAGCGGCCGATGGTTTGGTCGAGTGCGAAACGGGTCGTCGTGCGAAGGTGGCGCGGTTTAATCGCGATGACGTCATCGAGATCTATCGCTTGCGTCAGCTCTTGGAAGGAGAAGCGTCCGCTCGAGCCGCGGTTCGGATTGCTGCTGCAGAAACGATGGAATTTCGACAGCGATTAGTCGACCTGCATAGCGCGGCCGAGGGCGAAGATCGGGACGCATGGTGTGCACAAGCCCTCGAGTGCGACCTTTGGTTTCATCGACGCCTAGCCGAGTTAGCCGGTAGCCAACGGTTGGCCAGCGATATTCAACGCTATCGGTTGTTGATTCGCAGTTTTTGTCGACTCGTCGGCTCGGTTGACAACCTGCAACAAGCGATTCGCGAACATTTGATTGTCGTCGATGCGCTAGAAACAAACTCACCCGAAGCGGCTCGTGTGGCGATGGTCGACCATATCGCGTCGCGTCTCGACGCCGTGCTCGACGAACTATTCCCTGCCGAGACGCAGTCCAAACCAGATCAGTAACCTCCAAAGTTGCGTCTTGCCCCGTCTCTCGATCCACTCGCTGCGACAGAAAAGAACCATCATGAAATTCAAACCGCTGATCTTCGTGCTGAGCCTGCTGTTGGGCTTACCTTGTTGGGTCCACCAAATCACCGCAGCGGACAACCCGCTAAAAAAAGTTGTGTTGATCGCCGGCAAAAAGAGTCATGGCCCGGTCGGAAACGGCGTCCACGATTATCCGTGGTCGGTGAAATTGTTGAAGGTGATGCTCGACAATTCCAATATCGCCGAACAAGTTCGAGTCGAATATCATCTAGAAGGTTGGCCGCAAGATCCGCGTACGTTGGATGACGCCGATACGATCATGGTGATTTCGGATGGTCGAGACGGCGACAAATATGAGGAAGCGCCGCACTTCCAGAACCCGCAACACGTCGCGGCGATTCAAAAGCAGATCGATCGCGGTTGCGGGTTTCTCACGTTCCATTTCTCGACGTTCGCCCCCGATAAGTACGCCGCCCAAATCCTCGATTGGAGCGGCGGCTACTTTGACTGGGAAGACAACGGCGAGCGCCGATGGTATTCGGCGATTGAAACGCAAAACGCTGCGATGGAATTGAGCTCGGCGGACCATCCGATTGCACGGGGAGTCAAGCCGTTTACCTTGCGGGAAGAGTTTTACTACAACCTGCGCTTTGATCCAGACGACGCAAGCTTGCAATCGATCGCCAGCGTACCGACGTTGCCCGGTCGAGAGCCCAACGGAAAGGTCGTCGCGTGGGCGCGTGAGCGGAAAAACGGCGGTCGCGGCTTTGGAACGACGTGCGGCCATTTCTACGAAAACTGGAACGATCCGCAGTTTCGCAAGCTGATACTCAATGCAATCGCTTGGTCTGCGCATGTCGAAGTCCCCGCCGCCGGCGTGGAAGCCAAGTTCTACACGCATGCCGAGATCGACGCGGCGTTGGCGAGCGTGGTGGGATCGGCACGCGCCGTGAGCGACGATCGCCCGATTCGCGCGCTGATTTTGACCGGCTGGCAATATCCAGGGCATCATTGGCAAGAAACGACGCCGGCGCTGGTGCAGGCGCTAGAGCATGATGCGCGCCTGCAGGTAGACGTCTCTCGCGATATCGAGGTCTTGGCCACCGAAAAAATCAATCAATACGACATGCTGGTTTTAAACTACTGCAACTGGGAACGTCCTGGTCTCAGCGACAAAGCCAAGTCCAACTTCGTGAAGTATCTCCAAGATGGAGGCGGGCTGTCGATCATTCATTTCGCCAATGGAGCGTTTCACTTTTCCTTGCCCAAAGCGGGCGATTCCGACTGGCCCGAGTTCCGCAAAATCTGTCGCCGCGTTTGGAATCACCAGGGGAAGAGCGGTCATGACAGCTATGGTCCATTCCAGGTTGAGATCGCCGATGCGAAGCATCCGATCACGCAAGGCATGGTCGATTTTCGGACGACCGACGAACTCTATTTTCGGCAGGAGGGGAGCGAGCCGATCGAAGTTCTGGTGACCGCTCATTCGCAAGTCACCGGAAATGACGAGCCGCTCGCTTTCGTCTATGAGTATGGCCAAGGACGCGTCTTTCAAACGGTGCTGGGGCACTCGGCCGATTCGATTCGGACCCCAGCCGTCGCCGACTTGATCCGTCGCGCCGCTGCGTGGACCGCCAAACGACCGCAACGCGCAATCCGTCCGGCAAAAGAGAGTAGTGCGTCCAAGGGGACGATAAATGCCCCTCAAGTCGCGGCGAGATTTGGTCAGGCTTTGTCAGGCAGTGCATTGGTGGACGCAAAACCGGCCTATCGACAAGCGCCATTGACGGTCGAATGTTGGGCACGAGTCGATAAGAAAACGAACTTCAATATCTTACTCGCGAATGAAACGAAAGCTTCTCCGACTCATTGGGAGCTCTTCACCCGACCAGGCAGCGGTCATTTCACCGCCTATATGCCGGGAATGCGGCCGGACCATGTCGAATCAAAGGTCGACATTTGCGACGGCAAGTGGCACTATCTGGCGATGATTTTCGAGCCGCAACGCGTCCGGTTGTATGTCGACGGCAAACAGGCAAGCGACCAAGCGGTCGAGTTTCAAGGGGGGAAACCGCTCGCGGGCCCGCTGGCGATCGGATCTTTGGTCGAACGCAATCTTGGCTGCGAAGGAGCAGTGGATGAGGTCCGTCTTTCAAAGGGGATTCGCCTGATTCAGCAGATTCCGGACGCTCCATTTATGACCGATCAGCAAACGATTGGGCTGTGGCACTTGGACCAAGCGGACGAGAACAAGCAATATCCGGATCAGTCCGAATGGAAGAACCACGCGACGCTGAGCGCGAAGCTAACGCCGGTGGCGCAGCCCAAGGTGGTGAATCATTTTGGCGAAGAGGCGCTCGGTTTTCGCTGGACTGAGGCCGACTCGGTCGACAATCGTTGGAACGAAATGGAAATCGGCCCCTTTTTGGCGAGTACGATTCCGTTGCCTGATCAATCGCCGGTCTGCAAAGGGCTGTCGATTCGACTGGGCGATCAGCAGCAAGCGACGGTTTGCTACGATACCGCGACGCTCGCATTGCGAGCTGGTTGGACCGGCGACTTCCTGCGGTTCAATCCGGCACGCTTTGGTTTGATCAGCTCACCGCAAATCGCTGGCAAGTTGGTATTCGCTTCCCAACAGGCGCAAGGTTGGGGGCAGCCGGTTCAATGGAGCGGTCACTACAGCCATGGGGATCGAGTGGTGTTGGCCTACCGTGTTAACGGAATTGAGGTGCTGGAATCCCCTTGGGTCGAATCGCACGAAAATCGAGTCGCTTTTACCCGCAGCTTACAAGTCGGCCCGACCGCTGCGCCGTTAACGATGAACGTTGGCAAGTTTGGGGAAAATGCCCAACGGTTGAACGTTGACGGCGCATCGATCGTGCTGACGAAGATCGGAGCTCAAGCGGTGGCGGTCGCAGTGACGGGCGATCCAGGATTCCAACTCTCGACGGACGCCTCGGGAACTGTCATCCTGACTGTCGGCGCTGCAGCTGCGTCTCAAACCGCAAAGCTGCTCCTCTGGGCGGGCGATCAGGCGGATATCGGAAAATTCGCCGCGCTGGTGAAAGCAACCAGAGCGCCGGAGTCCCTTGCCAAGCTCGCGCAACCAGCAAAACCACATTGGACGGCGGAAATCATCACGCGCGGAGTGCGGGGAAAAGAGCAGGGCGCTTATCAAATGGATACGTTGACGATTCCGTTTGATAACCCGTATCGCGCGCTGATGTTTATTGGCGATCACGATTTCTTCTCGAACGGAGACCTCGCCGTATGCACGGTGCACGGTGATGTCTGGCGCGTGAGCGGCGTGAATGATTCGCTAGAGCGATTGACCTGGAGGCGCTTTGCAACGGGTCTGTTTCAACCGCTTGGCTTAAAAGTGATCGATGACATCGTACACGTCTTAGGAAGAGATCAAATCACGCAGCTGCACGATCGGAATGAGGATGGCGAAGCCGACTACTACCAGAATTTCAACAATCAATACGCGACCTCACCTGGCGGGCACGACTATGTGACTTGCCTCGAAACGGATCCTGCGGGCAACTTTTATCTGATCCATGCGCAACAAGGGGTTTTGCGAATATCGCCCAGTGGTCAACAGTTGGACGTGGTCGCGACCGGATTGCGAAATCCCAACGGCTTGGCGGTTGGGCCGCAAGGGACGATTACGGCCTCGCCGCAAGAAGGAAATTGGACGCCGGCCTCCTGCATCGTGGAGATCAAGCAGAATGGTTACTACGGCTACGGCGGACCGAAAATCAGCGCCAAGCGTCCCCTGGGATACGATCCGCCGCTCTGTTGGATTCCTCGCTTGCGTGACAACTCGAGCGGCAGTCAAACCTGGGTAGCGGGGAATCGCTGGGGCTTGCCGGCCGGTGAACTGCTGCATTTTTCCTACGGGAAATGCCAGATGATGCTGGCCGCGCGCGAGACCGTGAACGGGCTAGTGCAGGGAGGAACGGTTGAGTTCCCCTTTCGATTTGACTCTGGGGTGATGCGTGGATGTTTCAATCCGCACGATGGTCAGCTCTACGTTTCGGGCCTGAAAGGCTGGACCACCGCTGCGGCGCAGGATGGCTGTTTGCAGCGAGTTCGCTATACCGGCGCAACGGTCACCATGCCGATCGCGGTGAAGACGATGCAGAACGGGCTCGAACTCCAGTTCTCAGACTTGCTTGATCGAGAAACGGCCGAAGACCCGAGCAACTATCGCTTGCAACAGTGGAACTACAAATACTCGGCCAACTACGGATCGGCCGACTATCGTGCGAGTGATTCGCGTCAGGAAGGTCGAGACGACGTGCTGGTTTCTTCAGCGACGCTATTGCCTGACGGTCGGACCTTGTTTCTGGAAATGCCGTCGATCCAGCCGGTCGATCAACTAACCATTGACTATACGCTGTTGTCCGCCGGTGGCGAATCGTTGCGACAATCGATCGCTTACACGATCCACGCACTGGGCGAAGAACGAATGGATCCCGCGAAACTGACGCGCCGCCGAGTACAGGGGCGTTTGACAGCGGACGAAGAATCACATCTTCAACAAGGTCTTCTCTTTCGTTTTGCGCAGCAGGATCGAACCGACGCTCGAAACGCCCGCTTGGCCGCTTTGTATGTGCCGCAAGGGGAGCCGGCGACTCCGTTTCTGAAACCGGGGCCGTTTACGGTTACCGGCAGTGGATATCTCCAGATTGCGCTGAAAGGGGAATACCAGTTTCAGCTGGAAGGGAGCGGCGCTGCACGCCTGCGGATCAACGGCAGTGACATCCTTCGTGGTGAAAACGTGGACTTGTCGGTCGTCGAACCGGTTAGCGTTTCGTTGCACCAAGGATATAACACGATTGAAATTCAATACACGAGCCCGATCGCTGGAGATGCGACGTTCCGCGTCGGTTGGAGCGGAGAGCATTTCATCTCGGAGCCGATTCCGCCAGATCTGCTGGCGTTCGATCGTCGTGAAGCGGATTTTGCGGATGCGGAGCTATTGCGACAAGGACGCGAATTAACCGCGACCCAGCATTGCTTTCGTTGCCACGCACCGCCAAGCGGCGTCAGCGCAGATCAATTCGCGATGCCAGAATTCAATCGAACGCTTCCCGAGTTGACCGAATTGGGAGCTCGATTGCAGCACGGTTGGGTCGCCCAATGGTTGCTTGACCCCACAGTGCTGCGCGATCAGACGACGATGCCGAAATTACTGGATGCCGCACAAGCGGAAGATCGTCAGCAAGCGGCTGACCTTGTCGCATTTTTGTGCGGCGAACCGACCGGCGTGGATCGTCCGGCTGACGCAGACGACTTGATTACGGCGGGGGAAGTTCTCTATGAGGATCTTGGCTGTATCGCGTGTCATCGCATGACTGAACCGGATCAAGAGGATGAATTTGATCGACTCTCCCTCTTTTTCGTGCAGGCCAAATACCGTCCTGAATCGCTGAAAGCATTCCTACAACAACCAAGCCGACATTTCGCCGGGACGCGGATGCCTGACTTTCAGTTGAGTGAGAGCGAAGCGACGCGATTGGCGGCATTTGTGCGATCGGCCAGTCAAGGGGAAGTCGCCTCATTAGATCTGCCGTCGGGCAGCGCCACCAGAGGCGCTGCTGCGTTTCGAGAAATCGGCTGCGCGAATTGTCATGCGACGAAGAGCAATGATCGCGATCGCAAAATCGACGTTGGGGTGATCTCAGCGGCGATGTCCAACAGCGGTTGTTTGGCGGAATCAGCGGCGAACCGGGGCTCCGCGCCAAAGTATCCATTCGATCCAGCGCAGTTGGCTGCGCTGCGAGCCTTCTTGCAGACCGATGGCAATTCGCTTACCCAGCGTTCACGAGCAGAAACTTCGCAGCGGTTGGTAAAGTCTTACAACTGCCAAGCATGTCACGGTCGCGACGGAGATCGCAGTCCGCGCGGGATGATTATTCTGGACGAAGGAAGTCGTGGACTGCCGCCTGAGACGCTGCCAAATTTGACCTGGACAGGCGACAAGTTGCAAACCGCGTGGTTGCAACGGTTATTTCGCGGCGATGTCCCGTATCACTCGCGTAATTGGTTGCAGGCGCGGATGCCCGCTTTTGCGGCTGACGCCGAGTTGTTGGCGCAAGGACTTGCGGCGGAGCATGGGCATCGACCGATCTCCGTAGAAACCACGCCAATTCGCGCGGACCTGGTGGAGACCGGTCAGCGACTATCGACCAAGGGAGGGCTAGATTGTCGCCAGTGTCATGGAGTGGGAGACCAGATGCCGCTGGGAGATGAAAAGACGAAGATCGCCCAGGGGATCAACTTTTCGCATGTTCGCGAACGGCTACGGCATGATTTTTATTCGCGGTTTGTACTCGATCCGCCGCGCTATGATGTGCAGACAAAGATGCCAAAACTATCGGCGGATGGAAAAACTACAAACATCCGACACATCGCTGGCGGAGATGCGGAGAAACAGTTTGAAGCGCTTTGGCACTTCATCCAAAGTAGTCCGCCTGTCGATGCTGCGCCGAGGTAGCTTCTCAGTTACGGCAAGACGGCCGCTTTGAGAGATGTAATGTATCGTTGGCGCTGATCGGCTTGGCTGGGCGTTAGATCGGTAGCTGGTCGCAGGGGAGAACCATCCAATTGGAGGTACGTTAACTCGGCTTCGGCGCCAGGTTGCTGACTCCAATAGACCATCTCGACACTCTTTACTTTGCCGGGAATCTTGGCGCCAAACCAGTTTGGATCGGCTTGCTGGCGCCAGGTTACTAGCGCAAACTTCGCATCGACAGGAATCTTCGCATCATCGGTCGACATCGCGTGTTCAAGCGCCGGGTCATTGCCGTACAGCGTTGACATGTAACTACGGTGACGATCGATTTGCGTGGTGATCGCGTTCCACTCCAGCGGATTCTCCAGGAGATCGCCAACCAGGGCGGCAGCTTGATTGGTCGCCGGTGATTCGCGCCGGCTCCCCGAAGAACAGCCGACGAGTACGAGCAAGGTGAAGATCAAGGACTGGGTAGTCGTCAAACGACTAAAGGTTTTCATCGGCTTGTCTCTAGAGGTATGGTGAAGACGAAGTCACGGCTTTTGACCGGCGTATGGCAGCGAATGCATTCGCCTGTGAACTGAGCGTTTTCACCGTATGGCGTTAACTCGGCGCCGAGCCAACGCGCCCAGCCCCAGCCGTTTGTATCCGCATACTTCGCCGCGCCTTTAACCATAAATTCGATCTGTTTGAATTCGCCTGCTTGAACGTTTCCGCTGCCGTCCGAATCTTGCGCCCAAGCAACCTTGGCGAACGCGGCCCCATCGGGCCAGGGGTTGGTGGTTCGTTGACGGATCGCATCGACAGCGATCGCATTACCCAAGACGACGCGCATCGTTTGGTTGTCCCAACGATCGGTAGTGCTGATCGCTGTCCAGGTTTTGTAGTCGGAGAAAAATGGTATACCGTTGGGAGCAGGAGATACTTCGGGTCGCGCGTTCGAGTGCGACCATGCCATCCATTGATCCAAGGTCGCATTTCTTTCAGCAGCGCCGGCGATCGGTTGTGGGCTGGTCGAAATCAGATAATCCTTCAGCGTCGCCAGGTCATCGGCGGAGACCATCTTGTCGGGATGCGACCAGCGATAAGCGCGAAGCGGCATCGCCCCCAGTTCGATTTGATTGATCGCTTCAAACAAGATCCCTTGTTGTTTCGCCGCAGGGAGTTCGCCCAACTCAGAGAAGTTCAGATACCGACGACCTTCCCGAACGTCATGCGCAACGAGCCAACTAGCGGGCGCAAGCTGATCGAACCAGGCGAGCTTGGTCTCGTTCGAGTGACAATCGTAACAAGACTTCCGTAAGATATCTCGGACTCGCGAAGGAACGGCGATCTCGGCGACGACCGGCGGATTACACAACTGGGGGCGGAACAACTGCAAAAACAGAAACAAAACGCCCAGCGATCCGCCGACGATCCAAGCCGATCTCCGCCGCTTTGACGTTTTCATCTTTAAGCTCATTTCAGCCCACTTTCCGCCGATTCATGGCCCTCTTTCCAGGAGCAAGAAGCAGGCAAGGAACTTCCCCATATTTGTCATTGTTTCGCACTCTCAAAAGCCGCATATTCTCCTAAGCGTCAGCGGTGGACAGACGCAGTCTTTCCCCGAAATTTGTCGGTTATTTGGCGATTTCTTGGTACTGCCGATAGCAAGATTTACGGCGTCGTGGTAGCTTTCCGAAAGGCGGAACTTGCTTCTCCGTCTCCCGCAGATTCGTACTACCGAGCCCCTTTTGGCTATCTTCCGGAAGAATATCGATGACCGGTGATCAGACGACGATGGCGGTGCAACAGTATCTGCACGAACTGGCGCAAATGCAGGGACGATCGATGGCCGAGCCGGTGATTCGCGATCTCATTGCGCGGTCGGTTCAGCGGTTGCACATGCTTTGCCAAAGCATGCTTGTCCGCAGCTACCCACGCTTGATGCAACCTCCGTTGAATCTGCAGGCCGATGAGATGCTCAGCTCGGTAGTCGATCGGCTGATGAAAGCGATGCGCGAAGTGCGTCCCGGCAATGTTCGTCAATTCTTCGCATTGGCGAATCAACATATGCGTTGGGAACTGAATGACTTGGCGCGGCGCCTTGACAACAACGCATTAGCGGTTGAACTGAACGAAGCATTTGTTGCGGCGCCTGAAAGCAGCGGGTCGCAACTCAGCGTCACGGCCATCCGAATTTTAGCGGCGATCGACGATCTTCCGGAGGCGGAACGGGAGGTGTTTAGCCTCGTCCGAATTCAAGGAATGCAGCAAACAGAAGCAGCCGAGATCTTGGAAATATCGACCAAGACGGTGCAGCGACGGCTGAACCGCGCGATCATGATGTTAAGCGAAGTTCTTATCGACTTAGATCCCGGCGCAGTCCCGTCGGAATAGCGTTTCACGTGTTAGGAAACGGAATGAGCGTTCTCTACCGCTAGAATTCCGGCGGCCAGTAAAGACGGACAACCTTTATGACCATCGACGAACGAATCTATTCGCTGCTCGATGATATTCTGGAATCGGGACAGAGTCCCGAAGAGGCGTGCGCCGAATACCCTGAATTATTGCCGGTTGTCAAAACCCAACTCGAGAAATATCGTCGCGTCGAAGCCCATCTGGAATCGCTTCTTCCCGAGCCGCCCACGGAACTGCCGCTCGATTCAAAAACGCTCGCCGCCAAATGGGACGAACTGCCGACGATCCCCGGCTACGAAGTGCAAGAGGTGCTGGGACGCGGCGGCATGGGAATCGTTTATAAGGCGCGACAAGTCAATCTCAACCGTCCTGTCGCGCTGAAAATGCTGCTGACCGGTGCGTATGCAAGTCGCGTAGAGATCTTGCGTTTCATACGCGAAGCGGAATCGGTTGCAGCCCTGCATCACGCCAATGTGACGCAGATCTATGACGTGGGTGAGGTCGACGGGCTACCCTATTTTACGATGGAGTATGTCAGCGGCGGCAATCTCGCGCAAAAGTGCGGCAATCAGCCGCAACCGTTGCGATGGGCGGCCGAGGTGGTCGCCGTGTTGGCCCGTGCGCTGCACGCGGCCCATCAAGCCGGAATCATCCATCGTGATTTGAAGCCTGCCAATATTCTGCTGACCGATGCCGAACAGCCGAAGATTACCGACTTTGGCCTGGCCCGGCGGCTCGACGCCGACTTTACGTTGACGCTCACAGGCGCACGTATGGGAACTCCTTCGTACATGGCGCCAGAGCAAGTGCTAGGAAAAAAGAGTACGATCGGCGCGGCGATCGATATCTATGCTTTAGGAGCCATATTGTACGAATTGATCTCGGGACGACCGCCGTTTCGTGCCAATTCAGTGGCCGAGTTGGAACGCCAATTGGTGTTTGACGAACCCAACCCGCCGCGACGTTTGAACAACAACGTTCCGCCAGATCTAGAGACGATCTGCCTGAAATGCCTGCAGAAAGATCCTTACCGACGTTACGCTTCGGCGCAAGAGTTGGCGGAAGATCTGGAGCGATTTTTACGATACGAGCCGATCCTGGCCCGGCCGGTCAGCCAGTTCGAATACGTCTGGCGATGGGTGCGTCGCAATCCGGCGGTCGCCGGTCTGTTGATCTGCTTGATTGCGTTTGCTGGACTCCTAGCAGGAGAAATCTTGCGAGAATGGTCGCTCGCCAATGGCCGCGACGCCGAGAAGTCTCGCCTGACGGCGCGGATGCAATCGGCGATTCAACTCGAACAACAAGGTCGCTACCCAGAGGCGCGGGCGATACTGGGGCGATTGGGAGATGGCGGTTTCGAGGATTTACGGCAACGCATCAATCAGTCGCTCGATGATTTGAATTATGTCGAGGAACTTGATTTGGTAGGGCTCCATCGTAGCTCGGTCCTGGATAATCATTACGATCTGCGTTTTAATTTGGCCAAAGCCGATGCGACGTACGAACATCTTTTCGCCAAGATGGGAGTCGCCAAGCCGTTTGACGATCCGCCGGCGGTCGCCGCACGAATACGGGACGCCGATATCAAACAGCCGCTGATTTCGGCCTTGGACGACTGGTCCGTTTGTACGAGCGATGCTGCGCGACGAGACTGGATTCTCGACGTGGTTCGTCGCGCCGATGTGGATACGACCGGTTGGCGCGATCGCGTGCGAGATCCGCGCGGTTGGAACGACGCGGAGAATCTCGACCAACTATCGCGAATTGAGTCGATGGCGAATTTGTCGGTGGACTTGTTGCGTGCGATCGCCGATCGGATGGACGAAGCGAACATCGACTCCATTGATTTTCGGAAGAGAGTACAGCAGGCGCATCCTGCCGATTTTTTGGCCAATTTCGCGCTGGCTGATGCGCTACGCGAGTCAGATCCGCATGAATCTGTTCGGTACTACCAAGCGGCGCTGGCGATTCGTCCCGTTTCGGCGCCGGTTCACAATAACTTGGCGCTCGCATTGGCGGCGGTGCAGCGCGAGGATGAAGCGATCGCCTACTTAGAATCGGCGTTGCAAATCGACGCGCGGTTTGTTCCGGCGCTCGTCAACCGCGGAATCCTGATGCGGTCGCAAGGTCGCTTCAAGGAGGCGTTTCGCACATTCCGGCAAGTGCTGGTGTTGGCTCCCAACGACGCATTCACCTGCTATCAGATCGGCCTGACGCATCTAGCGGTCAGCGAAACGATCCAGGCGATCTTAGCGTTTGAAAGAGCGGTCCAGTGCGATTCGAAGTTCACGATTGCGCAGTTCGCCTTCGTGGACGCAATGATCGTAGCCGGCCAGTCGCAGGCGGCCGCCGATCGGATTCAACTACTGCTGTCAACGTCGACCGACCCCGCCGACATCCTCAGCTTGAGACAGCGATTGGACAATTTGACCAAGTCTCGCGAAGATGCCGCAGCGAAGCCGTAACTCTGGTTCGCAAAACTGCGATACTTGCTTCGTGCCGCAACCGCTTAGCACGCTTTCTCTCCTCGCAATTGTCTAGCCGAATTGCACCGCAATCGACGTTCTCATTGATTGTCAGTCGGTCTGTCCCCTACTTTCGCTCAGTAGTTTAGAAGCCGACCTAAACCTGTGCCTACGTACTGCTGTGGCAAGCGTTGTGCCGGCTTCCGCTCACTACTTCCGGCTTTTCCTAAGGGAGATTAACGTGCAAAAAATCTTGATGCAAGAGGCGACGACAGCCAATGAAATCGTTGCGGCGAAGGTCAATGACCTATTGGCGGACGTCTTCGTTCTGTTCGTGAAGACGAAGAACTTTCATTGGCACGTTCATGGTCCTCTTTTTCGCGAATATCACCTGATGTTCGACGACCACGCCGCGCAAATCTTCGCCATGATCGACGATCTGGCCGAGCGCTGTCGCAAACTGGGGCAACCGACCCTCCGTTCGCTCGAAGAAATCACGCGGCGACGTCAACTGACGGAAAACAACGAGACCGATGTTCGGCCGACGGATATGATCGCCGAGCTACGCAGCGATAACGAACGGCTCTGCCGCCGTTTGGAAGAGACGCACGCTGTTTGCGATCAATACAACGATGTGGCGACGGCTAGTTTGATCGAAAACTGGATCGATGAAACGGAGCGCCGCGTCTGGTTTCTAGCCGAGACAATGCGAGACGTTCCGCGAGCCTAAATGGCGCGAGTCATTCGAAATTTCATTTCCCCTATCTGGAGTTGGTCCATGTCTGAATTTCCACGACGTGAGTTCTTTGCCGGGGCCGCCGGTTTGGCGATCGGCGCCGCCGCCGCGTTGGGAGGAGCTGTGAAAAAGCAGGAAGAAGCGTTGGGCGGAGATCCCTCGTTTCTGAACAACATTCCGGCGCCGCTACTTTCAGGGAAAGACCTGCCTACGTTCAAATTCGCTTTAGAAAAGTCACAAGGGAAAGTCATCGGCGGCAGCTTTGGCAAAGAAGCGACCGTGGAGCAATTGCCGATTTCGACCGGGATCGCCGGCGTATCGATGCGCCTGGAGCCGGGCGCGATGCGTGAACTGCATTGGCACGCGACGGCCGCCGAGTGGGCGTTTGTGCTCGAAGGGAACGTCCGGACAACGGTCATTCAACCGGATGGTTACGCCGAGACGAATGATTTCGAGCCAGGCGACGTTTGGTTCTTTCCCCGCGGTCACGGTCATATGCTGGAATGTGTGGGGAATAAGCCGTGCCATTTCATTCTGATCTTCGACAACGGCTACTTCTCCGAGTTTGGCACTTTCAGCATCAGCGATTGGATGGGGCACGTGCCGACGCCGCTGTTGGCCAAAAATTTTGGGATGCCGGAATCAACGTTCAAAGATTTCCCCAAAGGCGAGGTCTATTTCGCACGCGGCCAGCAACCTCCGCAAACGCCGGCGGCGCCGCTACAAGGTTTGCAGATTCCACCGCTGACGCACAAGCACCAACTTCTGGCGGGACCTCCGCACTCCGAGTTTGAAGGGGGCCGCGAATGGCGCGTCGACAAAGATCGATTTCCCATCTCTACAACTGTCACCGGCGTTTACCTCGAACTGGAACCCAAAGGCATGCGTGAACTTCACTGGCATCCGAGCGCCGACGAATGGCAATACGTGATCGACGGCGATGTCAGCGTCACCATGTTTGGCTCGCACGGCCGATTCCGAACCGAAACTTTGGAAACAGGAGACGCCGGATATATCCCGCAAGGCTATGGTCACTCAATCGAAAACATTGGCGACAAGAAGGCCAAAATCCTGATTGGATTTAACTCCGGCGCCTACGAGAAGATCGATCTTTCGCAATGGATCGCCGGAAATCCCAGCGACGTCTTGGCGACGAACTTTAGCCGACCGCCGGCGCTGTTTGACAAGTTTCCCAAGCAAGATGTCTTCATTGCTGAATAGCTCGATTTGCAACCGTGATTTTGAGTTCGCCAGGTGACGTTGAGTGACGTCGCTTGGCTTTTTCGATGAATGTCTCGGCAACGCTTCGGCGCTGGCGAAGATCAGTCGCTCGCAGTGCAATACCAAACGTGCTTTCGCCCCCAAGATCCCACCGCCGCCAAGCCTTTCTAGACGCCTGATTGATCAGAAACGAAAGTCGACCCGCTCTGTGCAGTTTCGGGAGCAGCGCCGGAAAACTCGGTTCGGATCTCTCCAGCTTAGCAAATGCAAATTGTCAAAGAACCTACGCTCCTCCAGATCGCCAAACGTCCGACTCCCGCCGCTGGCCCTGCCGGATGAACATCTCGTCACTGACCGGACCGCTCGCACTTTTTTTTCGCTCATCTTCGCGATCTTGCCCCAGTGTTAATCTGGGAAGTCTGCCCCAGCCCAGAACCGGACTGTTGGACCGGACTGTTGGACCGGACTGTTGGACCGGACTGTTGGACCGGACTGTTGGACTGGACTGTTGGACTGGACCGTTGGACTGGACCGTTGGACTGGACCGTTGGACTGGACCGTTGGACTGGACCGTTGGACTGGACCGTTGGACTGGACCGTTGGACTGGACCGTTGGACTGGACCGTTGGACTGGACCGTTGGACTGGACCGTTGGACTGGACCGTTGGACTGGACCGTTGGACTGGACCGTTGGACTGGACCGTTGGACTGGACCGCTGAAAATTATTCGTGCAGTTGCTCGATCTTGCTTGGGCGTCAGAATGGGGGGGTAATTCCCGAGGGTTGGACCGGACCGCAAATGAGTAGTTTGAATCTCACGGTCCCCTGCAGCGGCGCGCAAGGAATTGCGCGTACCGTGATCGCCGGCTCAGGCTGCGCTCTATTTCGCCAAGCAGGAATCGACCATGTATCCGTGCGCATTGTCAAGCGACAAGTTGACTGGAGAGAAGGGACGCTACGCCGGAGTCGCCGCCAGCGTGATCACCAGGCTCTTAAAAGCTGGGCAATTGCTCACCATGTCTGTCGCATCGATCGGCGCGAGCACGTTCGCCTCGGGATAATACATCGCGGCGCAGCCAGCAGGAATCGGGTACTCGACCACGGTAAATTGATAAGCGGTTCGCGTTTGGCCAGCGAAATGACTGGTGACATTTACCTTTTGCTGAGCGATCAAGCCCAGTTGACGCAAGTCAGCGGCATTCACGAGCACGACGCGACGCGTATTGTGAAGCCCGCGATAGCGATCATGCAACCCGTATATCGTCGTGTTGAACTGATCATGGCTCCGGATCGTCGTCAGCAAAAGCTGATTGGGTTCCAGCTTGCGCTCGGGCGCCGGGTTCACGGTAAACAGCGCCTTGCCGGTCGCCGTCGGAAATTTGCGTTCGCGCGGCGGATTGGGGAGATAGAAGCCGCCTGGCTTGCGGACATCTCGGTTGTAGTGGGCGCAACCGGGGATAACTTTGGCGATGCCGGCGCGAATATAGTCATAGTTTTGGCCCCAAGCGAGCCAGTCGACGGTCGCTTTGGCGCCTAGCGCCGCTGCAGCGATGCGGCAGACGATTTCGGTCTCACCCAGCAAAAGGGAGGACGCTGGAGTAAACCGCCCACGCGACCACTGCACGACTCCCATGGAGTTTTCGGTGCTGGTAAATTGCTCCTGCACTACGTTATGGATCGAGCGAAAATCGATTTCGGTCCGCCCCAAACAAGGGAGCAGCAGCGCTTGTTCGCCGGTCACCAGGTCGGCGCGATTTAGCTTGGTCCCGATTCGCACCGTCAGCTCAACGCGCTGCAGCGCGTCGGCCGTGAACTGCGTGTCAGAAAGGGCCATCAAATAGTTGCCGCCCAAAGAAATAAACGTTTTGATCCTTCCGCGGTGCATCGCCTTCGCCGTTCGCTGTGCATCGAGTCCGTGGCGACGCGGCGGTTCAAATTGAAACGCATCACGCAGGCGATCCAGGAATTCAGGCGCCGGTCGCTCCCATACTCCCATCGTGCGATCTCCTTGCACATTCGAATGGCCGCGGACACAACACGCGCCGGCGCCCGGCATTCCCATCGCTCCGCGAAGCAGTAACAGATTGACCAATTCCTGGACGTTTCCGGCGCCGTTCTGGTGTTGCGTGACTCCCAAGCACCAGCAAATCACGATGCGTTCGGTCTCGCAGACCCAATCGGCGGCCAGACTCATTTGCGCGCGCGAGACGCCTGACAGCTGCTCAAGATCTTCCCAGGGGGCTTGGCGAACGCTGTTTCGCAGATCGTCGATGTTGGTCGTGTATTTATGTACAAAGCCCCAATTGATGGCCGCGCCCGGTTGGACGTCGTCACGTTCGACCAGCGTCTTCAAGATCCCCTTGAACAGCGGGACGTCGCCGTTAATTTTGACTTGTAAGAAAAGGTCGGCGAGCTTCGTTCCGACTCCGAGCATGCCGAGCGTTTCTTGAGGATTCATAAACGAGATCAGACCGGCTTCTGGCAGCGGATTTACCGCGATGATCTTCGCTCCTTTGCGTTTCGCATGCTGCAGCGCCGTCAATTGTCGCGGATGATTGGTTCCGGGGTTCTGACCGACTACAAAGATCAATTCGGCGTTTTCCAGGTCTTCGAGCGTAACCGTCCCTTTGCCAAAACCAAGCGTGTTGGTCAGCGCCGCCCCGCTCGACTCATGGCACATGTTCGAGCAGTCCGGCAGATTGTTCGTTCCAAATTGGCGCGCGAACAATTGATAAGCAAAGGCCGCTTCATTAACCGCTTTACCGGAAGTATAGAACGACGCTTCATCGGGCGACCGTTGCGAGTTCAGCGAAGTCGCGATCATGTCGAAGGCTTCGCCCCAGGGGATCGGTTGGTAATGCGTTGCGCCAGCGCGCAGCACCATCGGTTCGGTTAGGCGGCCTTGTTGTTCCAACCAATAATCGGAGTAGGTCGATAGCTCGGCGACACTGTACTGTGCAAAGAAGTCGGCCGTGATTCGCCGGCTATCGGATTCATGGGCGACCGCTTTGGCGCCGTTCTCGCAAAAGTCAAAAGCGGACCGTTTTCCATCGGGATCAGGCCAAGCACAGCCTGGACAGTCAAAGCCATCCTTCTGATTCAGTTGCAGCAAAGGCAGCGTCCCGCGAACGATGCCGGCTTCACTGATCGCGTACTTGAAACTGTTAACGACGGCCGGTAGTCCGGTCGCTTTTCGCTCGGGGCGCCGTTGACGAAGTTGGGGTTCCGCTCGCGTGGGTATCAGGCGAATGGGCCCATGGCCGTTGTCGGCCAGAACATTGTGCAAAACGCCGCCGTCATTGGTCAATTCTGAATGCTGGATCACTTAACGCTCCTCGTGGAATGGTTGAGCTGGGTTGGGGTTGCGTTAGGCAGTGAATTCGCGGAGGCGCTCGCCGCCGCAGTAGATGTTGAAACGGTCGGAGCGGACAAAGCCGATTAGGGTCATCTCGTGCTGGGCCGCCAATTGCACGGCCAGACTAGAAGGAGCGCCGATCGCCGCGATGATGGGGATGCCGGCCATCAATGCTTTTTGCACCAGTTCAAAACTGGCGCGACCACTGACGAATACCATGCTGTCGCGAAAACGATCTGCGCCGGCTCGCAATTCGCCGCCGATCAGTTTATCCATCGCGTTGTGCCGGCCGACGTCTTCCGACATGCGCAACAGCTGACCAGCGCTATTAAATAGTGCACAGGCATGCAAACCGCCTGTTCGTTCGAAAACGGCTTGGGCGATTCGTAGCCGCTCCGGCGCGTGGCGAACAACGTCGCCGGCAAAGACTGGATACTCGCTTGTCAGGGGATGAGGAACGACGGTTTTCACTGCGTCGATCGAGGATTTACCGCATACGCCGCAACTAGAGCTGGTATAGAAGTGCCGCTGCAGCTTGCTGAGATCGATCGTTGCGTCGGCTTGTAATCGGACGCGGATCACGTTGCTATGTCGGCAAGCATGGATCGCTTCGATTTGGTCGGCTGTTTGAATGATTCCTTCGGTCAGCAAAAAACCGGCCGCTAAGGACTCGTCTTCGCCTGGGGTACGCATGGTGACCGAGATCGGCTGTTGTTTGCGCCGACCTTCCAGTTGGTAAATGATGCGAATCTCCAGCGGTTCTTCGGTCGCCAGGACGTCGGCAGCAGGTTGCATGATTGCACCGCAAACGCGAATCACCGTGACAGGAGAGACCGATCGGTCGCTCGGCATGTTTTCTTCGGAGTGAGCAATCATGCGATTTCAACTTTCTAAGGAAATCGGGGCGTTCACTGCTCTGCGAACTCCGCAAGACGGCTCGCGGGGAAACAATCGCGCGAAGCAAGACAACCTGCTATTACTAGGCGGAATCGCTGGACATCGGAGAAGAAAGGGCCTTTGTCCGACGCCCACGCCTAACTTTACATGCTTCCCGGAAGCGGCGATCTCTGCTCACCCCACCAGCTGACAGGGAAAGAGACGCCGATGCTTGGATGCTCCCAGTCCAGGATCGCATCCACGTCCTTCGTCGAGGCCATCGATATGGAAATTTCGGAGAAGCCTGCTTCAGAACAGGAAGCGGCAAAGCAACAAACGGCGGATGAAAAGCGGGTTGTCGCTTCTATGCCTAAAGGCGAAATTCCAACGTCCGTTCCGTTCTGGACGCGGCGCAGTTTTTGGGTGCGGTCGGTCGCGATCGCGACGGCCCTGATCGTTTGCGCTTGGTTGGGCGGCCCTTGGATCTTGCGGTCGCTGAAAACGGTTTCGACAGACGACGCCTATGTGGATGGTCACGTCACTTTTGTGGCGCCGCGCGTCTCTGGCCAAGTGCTGAATGTACTAGTCGACGACAACGTGCGGGTGCAGAAAGGGGATCTGCTGCTGCAGATTGATCCAGAGCCCTATGAAACCGATGTCGCGCTCAAAGAGGCCCAAGTGCGAGTCGCCGAGGCGAACCTCTCGACCGCCGAAGCACAGGTGGAAGGGATCGTCGCGCAAACGCGCAGCAACCGATTTGCGTTGGAACATGCGATGGAAAGCGTACGCAACCAAATCGCGGTGCTGCGATCGAATGTTGCGCAAGCGAAGGTGGAAGAGGCGAGCCTGGTATTGGCCCAACGCAACTTTGATCGGAATCGCAAATTAGCGACCGACAATGTCATCGCCCAATCTGAATTTGACGTCTATACCGCCCAATTGGCCGAAGCCGAGAGTCGTGTTGACAGCGCAAAAGAAGTGGTTCAACAAACGCGATCGGCGTTGGGGTTGCCGATCAACGAGGCGAATCCGCTCGATATGCCTGCCGATTTAGATCAAAACTTTTCGGTCGTTCGTGAAACGTTGGCCAACCTGATGCAAAGCATCGCCGAGATCGGCTATCGTCCCAAGTCGTGGGATTTGACTCCCAATCAAGCGATTGACGACTTCTTTCATCTGAACGTCAGCGGCGATCTCGACACGATCTACAAGCAGCTGATCGCTGACGCTCCGGCAATCAAACAAGCCGCAGCGGCGCTGTTGCAAGCGCAGCGTCAGCTGGATCTGGCCAAGCTAAATTTGCGGTATTGCAATATCGTCAGCGACATCGATGGGGTCGTCACGCGACGGAACGTGAACCCAGGCAACTTCGTCCAAAGCGGCGAAAGCGTGTTGGCCGTCCGGTCTTTGACCGAAATCTGGGTGAACGCCAATTTCAAGGAAACCCAACTCAACAATTTACGCATTGGTCAACGCGTTGATCTCCATGTCGACATGTATGGTCGCGAGCGTCAATTTCATGGGCGAATCAGCGGCTTTACGATGGGGACCGGGCAGACCTTGGAATTGCTGCCGCCGCAAAATGCGACCGGCAATTTTGTGAAGATCGTGCAGCGGTTGCCGGTGCGGATTGATCTGTTGGAATATGATCCAGACGAAGCTCCCCTCTTCGCCGGTTTGTCGGTCACGCCTTACGTGTTTTACCAAGAGCCGGCGTCAGGGCCAAATGCAGGAAAATTGCTGCAAACGCCGGCTGAGTTGCCGGTGCGAAAAAGAGAATCGCCGCACGCGGAAACGAGGACGGCGCTTTGCACGGGAGAAGTGCAATGATCGGCGCACTACGTTTCTTCTTGCTGGGCGCCAAGACCGACGTTCCACGGGCGGCCGCATCCGCGACGATGTTTCGCTCGGTCAATCCTTGGGTGATCGCAGCGATCGTGGTCATCCCCACGTTCATGGAAGTGCTCGACACGACGATCGCGAATGTGGCGCTGCGCTATATCGCCGGTGGACTTTCGGCGGCGGTGATCGACAGCGAGTGGGTCATCACCAGCTATCTGGCCGCCAATGCGACCATTTTGCCGATCTCGGGTTGGCTGTCGTCACGGCTCGGGCGGCGGAACTACTTTATCGGCTCGATCGTGGTCTTTACTTTCGCGTCCGCATTATGCGGCTTTGCGACCAGTTTAGAGCAGCTGATATGTTTTCGAATACTACAGGGACTGGCCGGCGGAGGACTTCAGCCGTCCAGCCAGGGCGTGTTGTTGGATGCGTTTCCGCAGGAAAAACAGGGGTCGGCGATGACCGTGTTTGGCGTCGCGGCGTTGATTGCGCCAGTGATAGGTCCAACGCTCGGCGGTTATCTCACGGTCAATTTTGACTGGCGCTGGATCTTCTATATCAACATTCCCATCGGAGCGTTCGCCGCTTTGGCGGCGTGGACGGTGCTGGAAGATCCTCCCTATTTGAAGTTGGAAACGGCGGAGCATCGCAAAGCAGGCTGGCGCCTGGATGGCATTGGGCTGGGCGTATTGGCGATCACCGTCTCGGCGTGGGAAGTATTGATGAGCAAAGGGCAAGAGTGGGATTGGTTTGGCGATCCCTTTTGGCGAGTCCAGACGTTGGCAATCGCATTTGCCGTCGGGCTGGCGTTTCTGTTTTGGTACGAGATGCGGATCGCCGATCCCGTCGTTAATTTTCGACCGCTGGCCGAACGTAACTTTTTGATCTCTACGCTGGTTATTTTTTCTTCCTTCGGCGTGCTGTACGCCGCTAGTACGACATTGCCCAATCTGCTGCAGACGTTATTTGGCTATGACGCATTTGCTTCGGGTTTGGTGCTATCGCCGTCAGGTATTTTTGCCGTCGCGACGATCTTGATCGTCGGTCCTCTAATTACGCGGGGATGGGATGCGCGGATCTTTGTCGCCTGCGGCTTGGTCTTGATTGCCCTGGGATGCTATTGGATGTCGCTCATGACGCTGGCGATTGGCCCTTGGCAAGCGGTCTGGCCGCGGGTCGTAATGATCATTGGGCTGTCGATGATTTTCGCTCCGCTGAACGTCGCCGCGTTTTTGTACATTCCACGAAATTTACGAGGCGCTGCCGTCGGTTTATTCGCTTTGCTGCGAAACGAAGGAGGGAGCGTCGGCACGTCGGTCGCGCAGACCATTGAGGTTCGCCGCGAGCAATTTCATACCAGTCGGATCGGCGAGTTTCTCGATCCTTTAAATCCGGCGGTCAATCAATACTTGAACGATGCGCACGCCTATTTCTATCGGCTCTGCGGCGATTCGGCGCTTGCCGATAAGATGGCGCTGCAGACGTTGTCCAACGAACGAGCCCGACAAGCGGCCTCGCTGGCGTATTTTGACGACTTTTTTATCTTCGCCGTTGTCGCCCTGCTGTTGATCGGGCTGGTTCTGTTGATGAAGCGGAGCGTCGCCGCAAAGTCGCATCTGCCGGGGGCGGAATAGTTCAGCGATTGGTTCTTCTGTCGAACGACAAGGCTCGAAGCCAAGAGAGGACAGTCTCTGTTGAGATTTCAGAAACATCGATCAACGGGAGCTAAGCGACCGCCCGATAGGCGGCGACGAAGCGAGTCGTTTGTTCCTGAATCCAGTCCCAGTCTTGGGCGGCAATTCGTTGGGCGTCGAACAAGGGGCCGCCAATCCCGAAGGCGATAGCGCCGGCCCGATGAAAACTGGCCAAGCTTTCGACGGTGACGCCGCCGGTTGGCATCAGCGAGATTTGCGGCAGTGGACCGCGCAGGCTTTGCAAATAGGTGGGGCCCAACGCGTCGGCGGGAAAGATCTTAACGATCGCTGCGCCCAACTTCCATGCTTGGAACACTTCGCTGGGGGTCATCGCGCCGACAAAGGCCGGAACATCGGCGTCGCGGCAGACCTGAATCACATCACCGTCGACGATAGGAGTCACGATGAATGTCGCGCCGCATTGGATCGCTAGACGAGCATCCTCGACCGTACAGACGGTTCCGGCGCCGACATTGACCCGATCACCAAATTCATGCCGAAGCCGTTCAATCTGACTGGTCGCAGCGGGCGAATTCAGCGTTATTTCAACCGTGGTCAGTCCACCGGCCGCGGCGGATCGGACCGCTTGTTGCGAAGCTGCGAGATCGAATCCGCGTAAGATTCCAACCAACGGCAACTTCTGAAATCGTTCCCAGTCGAATAAGCCAGTCATGCGGCGGTTGGTCGCTTACGTGGAGGTTGGTTTGACGGAAGCAGGGGAGGGGATCGCGCTGGAACAGACAAGTGGATCCAAGTCGTGGTTTCGCGCCGCGCGATTGATTTCCTGAAATGCTTTCCACTGTCCGAGTGCGGAAAGATGGTCCACATCGCGTGGCGGAATGACCGTAACGACTCTCCCCAATCCCAGCACGTCCAACGCTTGTCGATAGAGGGGATGAAACGTTGCGTTAGCGCACAATACGATCGAACTATCGGCGTTTCGCAGTCGTGCGAGCGACGCAAGCTCATCACCGATAATGATTCCGCTTAACAGGGCGGCGCTCTCCGCAGCCGCATCCCCATGCAAGAGTTGTTTTGCGCGGACTTGGAACAAGACGCTGGTGAGTTCGCCGCGTCGCGCCATCTCGACTCCATCACAAAACGCCGTTTGTTCGGACGCCGTTGGCTGGGATGCGATCGATCGCTCGAGCGGCAGAGAATGCCGCAACGAGCTTTGCTCTTGCAGCAACTGATACAACTCTCCGGTCATGTAGGTACGGAAGTCAACGATCGTTCCGTGTTGAATGCATAGATGCTTGGAATGCGTGCCAGGCAAAATTAGCCAAGTGGTCGCCGACGCATGATGAAGAGCGGGAGTGAGAACCCCCAAACCGACGGCTTCCATCTCTTCGCCGCGCATGACGTCGCAATCGGCGCGAACGCCAGAGAAGAGAAAGAGCGGATGGCCCGCTAGCGGATCGAGTCGTCGCCACGGCAGGTTAGAACCATCGAGGCGAAACGGGAGCGTCGCGTAGGGAAGATCGCTCCAACCCATCGAGGAACTGGCCATCCCGGAGATCAAGATCGGCGTCAGTTCGGCGTCGATCGCGATCTGTGACGTGATCGCGTCGACATGACGGCGCAGGACTTTCGCGTAGAGGGCGCCGCGATCGACTTGCGTTGCGCGTTTCGCCAAATTGGCGGCTCCTTCCGACGACGTTCGTTCGAAAACGATCGCTCCCGATGCAGGTTGCACAAGGCGCAAACGAAAGTGACTTGTCCCCCAGTCGCAATTGAAAAAATATGGAGCCATCGAGACCGCGCGGTAAGGGAAGTCAACATCGCCAACTCGGTCGATAACGCTGCGAAAAGGTCACCCGCCGACCGGTCGAAATGCTCGAATGAATACATGTATACAGGCAAAAAGTTTGGCGGTCAAGCTTTCCTTGGATCGCTGGTCATCCCCAAGTTGGAAGGGCTGTTTGGGCGACTGACGTTGTTGTTTGGTGCTGTTACTACTCTATTTCAGGGCAGATTAGATCTACCGTAAAAATGGTTTTTTTTGAAATTGTGTTGACGAGGACGTGGACCTACCTGTATACAGGTAAGGGCGACGGGTTGCCGCAGTCGCTCCGATGACGCTAAGAGCGATCGGTATTCGCATCCCCATGCCCCCCGGGTTTGATAGGAATTACGATCGAATTTGGGGGGGCAGCCTTGTTTTCAATTTCGCCACGCGTTTTCCATCTTTTTTTGAGCTCTTCTCATGCAACGCGTCGTTAACACCCTTTCCCATCGGACGCTGCCGACAAAGATCAGTGGTTGGCCGTTGGTGGTCATTTTTTTGTTCGCCGTTGGCTGCGGCCAACCGGATGTGGGCTCGGACGTGCAAGGGAAGGTCACTTTTGACGGTAAATCGGTTGACGGCGGCGTCGTGCTGTTCAATCCGCTAAACGCCGACTTGCCGCCGATTCGGGCCAATATTCAGTCGGATGGCGCCTACCAATTAAAGGCCGAGCCTGCCGAGTACAAAGTGATCGTCAAATGGTACGAGAAACAATCGAGTGACATCCAGGCAGAGGATCCTCGTTACCAGGAGCCAAAGCTGTTGACCCCCAAAGAATATACGAGTCTGCAAACGACCCCATTGCAGTTCAAAGTGGTGAAAGAAAAAGAAGTAATCGATTTGGATCTGTAGTCGCCACGTTGCTTTCATCTTCTCCTCGGTTTAGTTCCTATCGTTCATCTGCTTAGGAGTTTCCCATGCGGAACGACTGTCGCTCTCGAAAACAAAAATTTGGCTTTACATTGGTGGAACTGTTGGTGGTGATCGCCATCATCGGAGTCTTAATTGCGCTGCTGTTGCCTGCGGTGCAGCAAGCGCGGGAAGCGGCTCGGCGGATGCAGTGCACGAATAATCTGAAACAAATCGGGCTGGGCGTGCATAACTTTCACGACACCTTCGGCGTGATTCCGGCCAACACGTTTCCGCAACGTGCTTCGACCTCGCCGACCCCTGCGAGTGAATGGTTGTATAGTCGATTCAGCGGTTGGGTCGTTCTATTGCCCTATATCGAGCAAGGTGCGCTGCACGATTCGTACAATCGTTATCAAGACTTTGAACATGCGGACAACAAGTCTGTCGAACAGAACACGCAGCCGATATCGGCCTATTTTTGTCCTTCGCTACGTTCAGGCGAAAAGACCGACACTTCGTTTTCGTCCGCGCGGCAAGATCGCCATAAAGGAGACTACGCTTTTGTCGGCGGCGGAGAATTGCCAGACGGATCCTATAGTCATGTCCATGCCGACCTGAACTCGACCAAGAGCAATGGGATGTTCGTCATGCCGCGTTACGAGTCGAGCGGCAAGCTATGGACCAAGCCGGGGCAATTGACGTTCGCGTCGGTGACGGATGGACTAACCAATACGTTCGCTGTCGGCGAAAAGCGAACGCAGGAATATCGTAATGCCTCCAACACGCTGATTGACGGCGTTAGTAAGACAACCAGTGACGGTCCGCAGTATTTATGGGGTCACTTTACGTCGCGCAACACTGCGTCGCCGATGAACCAACCGATACTCGGGACTTGGGGAAACAACGACGCCAACTTCGCGAGTCAACATCCAGGCGGCTGCAACTTTCTGCTGGGAGACGGTTCGGTCCGTTTTATCCCGGAAACGATCAACTTTGACCTCTATAATCAGTTGGCTGCTCGCAACAGCGGCAAGCCGAAAACCCTGCCGTAAACCTGACCCTTCTTCAGATTGTCATCCTTCTTCGAGCACCGCTCTCGTGTTCTCGAATGGAGATTGACCGCCCCCCCTCGACGAGAATCCTCATGCAACCACGAACCTGTCTTTTTCAAACTGTCTGTCTCTTGGCCTGCTGGGGGACGTTTTCTACTTTGGCCCTCGCCGAAGAGAGCGAGTCATCAGCGGCCGCGATCGCTCCGACCGCCAATTTTGCGCCTGGATCCGAATACGACGATTCGGCCCGAATGTTTCAAGGAATCTCTGGTCTTGAGCGATCTCCCGGCGGGCGACTATGGGCGACCTGGTACGGCGGTGGAGTGACGGAAGATCGCCATAATTACATCCTGCTAGTTTCCAGCGATGACGAAGGAAAAACCTGGTCCGAGAACAAAGTGGTGATCGATCCTGATAAGGAAGGACCGGTTCGCGCGTTCGATCCTTGTCCGTGGGTCGATCCCTCCGGAAAACTCTGGCTCTTCTGGTGTCAGGCGACGCGCGGC
Source organism: Blastopirellula marina DSM 3645 (assembly GCF_000153105.1). GTDB lineage: Bacteria > Planctomycetota > Planctomycetia > Pirellulales > Pirellulaceae > Blastopirellula > Blastopirellula marina. The sequence goes on along the minus strand of NZ_CH672376.1, from coordinate 3,387,507 downwards.
GGCGGCGGAGATCCGCATACCTTTGCGATGACGACTGAGAACCCCGATGACGCGCAGCCGAAATGGTCGGCGCCGCAGCTAGTTCACAACGGCGTCATGATGTGCAAGCCGACAGCGCTGGCCAACGGTGATTGGCTGTTGCCGACGGCAATTTGGGGTCGTGACCATAGCTGTCGCGTGGTCGCATCTACCGATCAAGGGAAGACCTGGTCGCTGCGCGGGACGGCCAATGTGCCGGCAGCGAAAGATCGCAATTGCGATGAGCCGATGATCGTCCAGCGGAAAAATGGGGAGCTCTGGCAGTTGGTTCGCACTAGCTACGGTATCGGCGAAAGCCATTCGACCGATGGGGGAAAAACCTGGACGGCGGTCACTCCTTGGAACATCCGACACACGGCCTCCCGATTTTTCATCCGACGTCTCCAGTCAGGAAACCTATTGCTGGTCAAGCACGGACCGCTGCACGAAAAGACGGGTCGCTCGCATTTGACCGCCTACCTCTCGAAAGATGATGGTCAATCGTGGGAGGGAGGCCTACTGCTTGATGAACGATCCGGCGTATCGTATCCCGATGGCGCTGAGTCGCAGGACGGGGTCGTCTATCTAACCTACGACTATGATCGACAAGGTCAAAAGTACATCTATATGACAACCTTCACCGAAGCGGACGTACTGGCGAAGAAGCCGGTCAGCGACCACGTGCGGCAGCGCTTGGTGATCAATCAGGCGACAGGCCTAAATACGCGAAAAGCCGCGAAGGCGAAACCGGTGAAAATTGAGTTTGCGTCCAACGACGACGGAGCGCCGCTCAGCACCGCATCGGCTGCGGAGATTCAACCCCAGATTGGCGAGATTCAACCGCTAGAGTTGGGCGTCCAATTGTTCACCGATCGCAATTACAAGTTGCACGATCTGCCAAAGACGCTATCGGGAAAACGGTTTGTTCAATCGTCGATCGAAAAGAGTTCGGTGAAGTGCACAGCCGCCGGCGTCGTACTGGTGGTCACTCCTTCGGAGGGACGCAATCAGGACAGTCTGTCGGACGACCTGCTGAAGCAAGGGTTCACGAAGGTGAAGTTGTCCGAGTTTCTCTTGTTTTCGGAAACGAATGCGCCCGGCAATGTTTGCACGACCTATCAGAAGAATCTGAAAGAGGGAGAAACGCTGGAATTGGGCAAATGGGGCGTCATCTTGTTTTGATGCGGCGTCTCTATTTTTGAAAGTTCGCCAGCGATGATTGTCCCCGATCCGATGCGTCCTTCTCCCTTGACTACCGAAACGCCGCCACCAAAGCGCTCGCTGCTGAACCGATTCTGGAGCGTTGTGCTTGCCGTCGGCCCAGGCATTTTTTGCATCGGCTATACGGTCGGGACCGGCAGCGTCACCACGATGTGCAAAGCAGGTTCGATGCTAGGTCTCGACCTGCTCTGGTTGCTGCTCCTCTGTTCCCTTTTTATGGGCATCTTAATGGAGGCGTTCGGTCGCTATGCGGTCGTGACCGGTGAAACGGCCATCCATAGCTTTCGTACGCACCTCCAAGGCGGTCCGTTGATCGCTGTTCTGGTGGTCGCAGGGATCGTGATGGCCCAGTATGGCGCGATCATGGGAATCCTGGGTCTTTGCTCTTCGATGATTAGTGATGTGGCGCATCAGCGTTTCCCCGACATGGCGCTGTCGGACTATTGGACGCGCGTGCTGATTGCGATAGGAATTGTCAGTGCGCTCTATGCGCTGGTCTGGGTGGGGACTTACACCTTTTTTGAGAAGGTGCTGGTCTTTTTTGTCACCCTGATGGGGATCACATTTCTGGGCTCGATGTTCATTGTGTTGCCGGCGCCGAGCGACTTTATTGCCGGCTTGATGTTTCACTTGCCCACCGAAAAGGGAGCGTTTGTTTTGGTCCCGGCGATCGTCGGCACCACCATGGCCGCGGCGACGTTTGTGGTTCGCCCTTTGTTGGTCAAAGCCAAAGGGTGGGATATTCATCACTTGCGCGATCAATCGCGCGACAGCATCACCGCAGCGGTCTTGATGTTTATCGTCAGTCTGGCGGTGATGGCCAGTGCTACCGGCGCATTGCATCAACAGGGACAAGTCGTCGAACAAGTCATGGATATGGTGAAGTCGCTCGAGCCGGCCGCCGGGAAACTGGCGATGATGCTGTTTTTTGCGGGTACGCTGAGCGCTGGTCTTTCTTCGTTGTTTCCCATCATCATGGTTGCGCCGCTGCTGATCGCCGACTATCGCAACGGCAAGCTAGAGACGACCACTCCGATGTTTCGCATTTTATCGGCGGTCGCCTGTCTGATTGGTTTGACGGTTCCGTTGTTGGGGTTCAATCCGGTCCAAGCGCAGATCGTCAGTCAAATCGGCGGAGTCTTCGTCCTGCCGCTCTGCATCGGCGCGATGATCGTTTTGGTGAACCGCAAAGATCTGATGGGCGAGCACCGCGCCGGCCATCTGCTGAACGCCGGTCTAGCCGCCGCGTTCCTCTTTTCGTTGCTCATCACCTATACCGGCTGCGTCACGATTATTGGCCAATTGAAGCTGCTCATGAATTGAACCGCCGACATCTTGATCGCTGTATACCAGGCGACGGAAAGTGAACTCTCGGTTCCCATGTCCTGCTTGCAAAGTCGCACGAAGTAGAAGATCCATGCTCGCGCTGGGTACGTTAATGCCTGAAAATTTGCCAGAATCGCATTCTGAAGATAAATGGGAACTTGAAAAGATTTGCTTGACGCAGTGCGTCAAGCCTATGTATACAGAATGCTAATGCGGTATGCAGGCATTAACCAGCGGTTGCTCCCTCCCCCGTTTTAACGGCGAAGCGCAGGGCCTCGAAGCTCGAATCCTTCCCTCGCTTTGTAGTACTCCCAGGAGAGGCGGAGTTCGCAAGCCGTAGTACGTTGGTATGCATGGAGGATGCGGCAGGATGATCTACCAAGAGAATCCACGGTTGCCTAGCGCAACGACAAATCGGAGCGCGTCTCAAAATTTGGCTAACCGCGCCGCTCGAAATCCTGTTACTATTCCGTAACGGTATTTTCCAACGTTCAAATTCGCTGCTTTTTACCGGCATAAATCGCATGTCTTCCGTTTCGCTCAGTGCGGTCGCTTATCAGCGCATCTTGCAATGCATGTTGGATCATTCCTTGTCGGGCGATCGCCGCATTTCGGAATCGGAACTTGCCCGCAAGTTGGGGATTAGCCGAACGCCGATTCGAGAGGCGATTTGCCGGCTAGAAAGCGAAGGCCTTCTGTATCAGGTCGTGGGCAGCGGCACCTATATCGCCCGACCCGATCGGAAGAAACTGCTGGACGCATTCGACGTGCGCGAAGCGCTGGAGTGCCAAGCCGTTGTCAAAGCGACGAAACGGATGAGCGTCAGAGAACGCACCGAGTTAAAACTGCAATGCGACAATATGCATGCGGCCATTTCGGCGCTGCGTGACTCGGGCGAGAAGGTCATGACCGGCGACGCGCTCAAGCAGTTTCTCGTCTCCGATCTCAAGTTTCACTTGCTGCTGTTGCGCGCGGCGAATAACCAATTCGCGATGAAGATTGTCACCGATAGCCGCATTCGAGATTACGTCTTCGGCGATTCGACGCACGAACGCACGTTGCGGCACTTGGCCTGGGTTTGGCTGCTGCATGCACGCGTCTCGCGCGAAGTACAGCGAAAGAATGCGCGTAAGGCGCAGTACTGGATGCGGCGGCATATCCGGCAAAGTCGCAATGACGCGCTGGTAGCGCTGCAGAAGAGTCGAACAGCAGGCAGTCCCCGCCAACCGGCTCCGCCGGAACTGACCAACTTGCTGCAATCAGTCTGTGAAGAATTGGCCGTGATCAGCACGCCGCCTGCGGAGTCCAGTGAATAGCTGGAACGTTTTCTGCTGCTGCAAGCGATGGGCCGTCTGCAATCGCTATTCCGACTTCGCGTTCTCCGTCGCTAGTTCTTTGGCGAACCGGAAATCGCTGTGGCGCGAAAAGAAGAGCGGAACACGGCGGTCACCATTTGGTTGAAGCTGCTAGAAGCTGACTGCGTTCCCCCGCTGCGCCCTATAATAAGAGGAACCGCCGCGGTCGGCGCTACAGCGCTGGAAACGAATTTTACGCCAACCACCCAAGGAATGTATGGAAATCCGACTTGATGGAAAACGAGCCCTCGTGACCGGCGGAAGCTCTGGGATTGGCGCTGCGATCGCCGTAGAGTTGGGCGCCGCCGGGGCCAAAGTGGTGGTCAATTATCGTTCGCACGCCGATGCTGCGGCAGAGATTGTGCGTCAAATCACCGACGTCGGCGGCCAAGCGACTGCGGTTCAAGCGGATGTCTCCGATCAGTCGGCCGTGGTGAAGATGTTTGAACAGATGGATGACGTCTATGGTGGAATCGACATCCTAATTAACAACGCCGGCATCGACGGCAAGCGGGTAATGAGTTGGGAAATCGATCCCGAAGATTGGCGGAAGGTGATTGACGTCAATATGCTGGGGTCTTTTTATTGCGCTCAACAAGCGTTGAAACGGATGATACCGGCCAGCAGCGGCGTGGTGATTAGCGTCAGTTCGGTCCATGAAGAGATTGCCTGGTCGGGTTATAGCGCTTACGCCGCGAGTAAGTCGGGCGTCGCGATGATGACCAAAACATTGGCGCAAGAAGCGGCGCCGTACGGAGTTCGCGTTTTGGCGATTGCACCTGGCGCGATCAAAACCGCAATTAACAAGCCGGTCTGGAGCGATCCCGAGCAACGAAAAGACTTGCTCACCAAGATTCCGCTCAATCGGATCGGCGAGCCGAAAGAAATTGCCGAGATGACGGTGGTTTTGGCGTCCGACGTCGCATCCTATATAACCGGCCGCACCATCTTTATTGACGGCGGCATGACCGACTATCCCAGCTTCGCCGAAGGAGGATAATCGGCGATGATGGGTTGCGCACCTGCCGCCGCTTTGTTCATCGACGACCGAATCTGCACCTCTTCCGCTTGGATTTTCCCCTATGAACGATCGCATCGCGCCTGGCGCGCCCGGAATTGAACCTCGTTGGACGTCGAGCGCCAAAGATGGCATCGGAACCGCGTACCATACGAGCAGCCGAGTCTGGTTCACGCTTAGCCATGGGATCATCAACGAGATCTACTATCCGCATGTCGATTCGCCCAACACGCGTGACATGCAGTTGTTGATCACCGATGGCGAGACGTTTTTCCACGAAGAAAAGCGCGATCTAACGCATCGTATTGAACGCCCAGAACCGCACGCGCTCCTCTATCGTTTGACAAATACGGCGCCGGACGAGCGTTATCGTATTGTCAAAGAAGTGATCAGTGAGCCGCACTCCAACGTCGTGCTGATGAACGTCAGGGTCGAAATCCTAGACACGTCGTTAAACGGCAAATTGAAGATCTATGTCCTGCTCGCGCCGCATCTCAACGATACCGGAGAGCACAATTCGGCCGAATGCATAAATCTGGGGGGCAAACGCTTGTTGCATGCTCATCGAGACTTCGCGCATCTTGTGTTGGGTTGCGACACCGACTTCTCGCGAACGTCGGTTGGCTTTGTGGGGGTCAGCGATGGTTGGCGCGATCTGGCCGACAACTTCCAAATGGACTGGGAGTACCAACGTGCCGAAGATGGCAACATCGCGGTGATGGGAGAAATCGATCTCTCGAAAGGGCTTGAATTTAACGTCGGCGTCGGCATGGGCTATACCTGCAAAAGCGCCGCGACGCAGTTAGTGCAGGCCTTTATCTATCCCTTCGAGGTGCAGCGGAAAAGGTACGTCGAGCAATGGAAGCGGACGACCTACGATAATCCGATGCCGTTAAAAGACCCACAGACAGCCAATCTGGTGCAACTTAGCCAATGCATTTTGATGGCCCACGAAGACAAAATGTTCGCCGGCGCGACCGTCGCGTCGATGAGCATTCCTTGGGGCGAAACGAAAGACGATAGCGACTCTGGCGGCTATCACCTGGTTTGGGCGCGCGATATGGTGCAGACCACGACAGCGCTGCTCGCCTGTGGCGAAAAAGAATCGCCGCTGCGCGCGTTGACCTGGTTGTCATGCGTTCAAAGCGAAGATGGCGGGATGCCTCAAAACAGCAAGATCGACGGCACCGCCTATTGGAAAGGAGTGCAGCTTGACGAAATCGCAGCGCCGGTAATTCTCGCTTGGCGTTTGCAGCAGGTCGCCGCACTGGAGAAGTTTGATCCCACAATCATGGTTCGCCGCGCCGTCCGCTACCTCATTTTGCATGGTCCGGTATCAGCGCAGGAGCGCTGGGAAGAGAACGAAGGTTATTCGCCGTCGACGTTGGCCGCGGTGATTTCCGCGATCATTTGCGCGGCCGACTTCGCCGATCTGCGGAAAGATCGAGAGATCGCCCAGTTTTTGCGCGACTATGGAGACTGGGCCGCGGCGTCGTTGGAGACTTGGACTGTCACCGACCGCGGTGAGCTTGTGCCGGAAAAGCCGCGTCATTATGTCCGCATCACTCCGGCCAGTCCGCAGCCAGGCTGCATTTCGCCCGATCCGAATACGGCCATCATTCAAGTCGCCAACGGCGGCGGACAGCACCCCGCGCGCAATGTGGTGGATGGCGGCTTTTTGCAACTCGTGCGGATGGGCATTCGTGCGGCCGACGATCCGATTATCGTCGACTCAGTCGCTGTGATCGACGCTGTTCTCAAACGGGATCTGCCGCAAGGCCCCGGCTGGCGACGGTATAACCATGACGGCTATGGCCAACATCTCGACGGACGCGCCTTCGACGGAACCGGAGAAGGTCGCTGCTGGCCGCTGCTATCGGGAGAACGCGGTCACTACGAATTAGCGGCCGGCCGTGATCCTTCTCTCTACATCCAAGCGATCGAGGGCTTTGCGAACGCTGGGGGAATGTTGACAGAACAAGTGTGGGACACCGCAGACCTGCCGGAAAAAGAAATGTTCTTCGGCGAGCCTTCTGGATCGGCGATGCCGCTATGTTGGGCGCATGCCGAATATATTTCGCTGGTTCGCAGTCGCAGCGAAGGCGTCGTATTCGATCGGATTGAGTCGGTCTATCAGCGGTATGCGGTCAACAAGACGCAGAACCGCGTCGAAATCTGGACGCTCGCCCATCAGCCGGCCGAGATTCGAGCCGGAAAGCCGTTGCGAGTCATCGTCGATACGGCGGCCGTCATCCACTGGAGCACCGATCAGTGGAAGACGCGACAGGATCTGGCAGCGCAGGAAAACTCGTTAGGTCTCTTTACCGTGGACTTGCCGATCGAGCAACTTCCGCCAGCAGGCGTCGTCGTCTTCACCATCCACTGGGTTGAAGAAGATCGCTGGGAAGAACACGATTTCACCGTTCATATCCAATAAGAGCGGCGGGGCGCCAAGATCGCCGCGCCTTCTTCCCAGGATGAAAATTTACGCGTCGACCTTCAATCCCAACGCGAGCAGCGCATGTTTCGTTTCTTTGCAAGAGCGATGACGAATGCCTTGGATGCCTAGGCTGCGAGCGATATCGACAAACATCGAGCGGTCATCGACATAGGCGATCTGATTCGGTTTCGCTTGGGCGACATCCATCGCCTGGCGATACATTTCGACATCCGGCTTACGCAAATGGACGAAGCAGGAAGACATGAAGCAGTCGAACAACTCGCCAAGCTGGAATTCTTTAATTCGATGCTCGGTCAATTCGCGCCCCTCATTGCTGATCGCGATCACGTGTAAGTGATTCAGCTTCTTGAGTTCCAGCATAAACTCCAGCGTGTCGGGAAGTTTCTGCGACTGGGCGAACACGAAGTCTTGAAAATCCTTTCGCGAAAAAGAGCGTTCTTCAAAGAAGATGACGCGATCCAGATAGTCGTCTAGACTCAATCTGCCGACTTCGTACTTGTCAAAAGTAAACTGATGCCGCTCGTCGATTTGCGCATAGTCAAGATCGAACTTTTCCGCCGCTAACATCCGAGATTTTCGATCCCAACCATTGGTTAGCAACACGCCGCCGATGTCCAGAAATAAAGTGGTGATCTGTTGCGCATTGTCGCTAGTGCGGCGGATGACCCGCGTCTTCTCAACCACGTCGCCGACGCGCACCGAGGAAGTCCCAATCGATTGATCCCACAAGCGAAAGCCACCCAGAAAAGCATTACTGTTGGCGCCAAGCGTGGCGTTTTCCGGCAGATCCTCGACCAGACGACCATTTCCGCCGCCAAGAATCACATATTCGGCTTCCAGCGCCGCCGAGAGTCGTTGGACCACATCCAGCACCGCCGTTCGCCATTTTTTCTTGCCGAGCCGCTCGAGCCCGCGAACGCCGAGATAGTCTTCGAACGTTTTGCTGTTTTTGTAGGGGAGATGCGCCAGCTCCATCGGCTGCAGAATACCATCCACGATCATCGCCGAGCCGAGCCCCGTTCCTAATCCCAAGAAGAGCATTCGCCCGCCGTGGTAGTCTCCCATCGCTTGCATCGCGGCGTCGTTGGTCAACTTGGTCGGTTTGCCGAACGCCTTCTCGAAATCGAATCCGACCCAGCCGTCGCCCAGGTTATGGGGCTCTTTCTGAATTTTTCCTCGCACGACCGGCGTCGGAACGCCGATCGAGACGACGTCGAACTCGAGATCGGTCGTTAACTCTTTGATGCCAGCGACCATCTGCTCAGGCGTCAAATTCGGCCCCGAATCGAAGGATCGCTTCGTTTCGAGCTCAGTCGTGAGCAATTTGACATGGGTTCCGCCGACGTCGATGGTCAAGATTATCATGCTGTCCCTTCCCTGCGTATCTCGAAAAAGCTTCCAGATTCTAACGAAATATGGTAGGGAGACGCCATCGGTAATCGCGTGGTGAAAAAAAAGAGGGGGCCGGTTGTGACGGTTTACGCCAGCCAGAAAATTCCCGCCGCCATCCCCAGCGAGAAGGCGATCACGTGGGCCATATCGGCCGGCAAGCTGCTCCCCGACGCTCCCCACAATAGGAGGTTAACGACTACGCGTAGCAGCAAGAATAGAGTAACCAGAGAGATTGCCGCCGCGGGCCAATGGTCGAGCAGAAGTAAGGCGCCTAAGCATCCGTAGTAACCCGCCGAGGGCCCGACATCTTGTGTTGAATGGAGGACGTCTCCTAACGAAAGCTGAAAATAGCGCATCGCCGGCACGATCAACAACGATTCGCAGCAGAGCGTCAGTAAGTGTATGCCCAGAAACAAAGAGGCCGCTCGGAGGCTGCCCAATTTCGATTCCAAGCTTCCCAGAAACAAGCCGGTCGCGATCAACGAAACGTAAAATCGCCAACCCCCGACGGTGAAAAAAAGGGACGTGAAGATTCGCCGCCACTGCAGGGCTGACAGATGCCGGGGAGCATATCCCCAATGGTTGAGATCACTCGGCGCGATCTCGGCACGGTGCGTGTTGGTCCAGATTGCGGCCACGATAAGCGTGGCGAGAACGGCCAGCGTGAACGGAATCCCCGATGCGGCGGCGACGATATTCAATGCGTCCATCGCAGCGGATCTTGTTGATAGTAGCTCTGGAGCGACATAAACAGATCGTGGTCTGCGGCGGCCAGGTGCTTCGGAGCTTGGAAAAACGCTTCCGTCAAAACGGCGAAGAACTCGGCTTCATTGGTCGCGCCGTAGCAATCGACCAGCGGCCGATGCCCGGACTGGCAATCTTGAACTTGCCGCTGATAGGCGCGCTGAAAGTTGTGGATCCAGCTCTGCGCTTGTTCGTCGGAATTCATCGGCGGTATGCCGTCGGCGCTGCGACCGTTGAGCATATCCAGCTGATGCGCGAACTCGTGAACCACCAGATTGCGCGCATGGTTGGGACTTCGCGCCCCTTCCAACACGTCAGGCAAGGACAACACGACGGGGCCGCGATACCAGGCCTCGCCGAGTCGATCCGATTGCGATTCGATGACTACGCCGCCGGCGGAAGCGACCGGCGAAGTAGCCCGGTAGGCCGAAGGATAGATCAAGACCGACATGACGTTGTCAAAATATTCTTCCCCCAGTCCCAGCGTCATCAGCCCTACCTGGGCTGCGATCGCGACCTTGTGCAGTTCATCCACCTGAACCCCGTTGCAGCCTTCCCAATTTTTTTCAGCGACGAGAATCGCAATCGAATGTTGCAGCTTCTCTTGTTCTGCCGGGGTGAGCGCAGGGTACTGCCACAAGTGGGTTTCGACAAAGGTGCGCCAATCGGATGAAAACGGTTGGCTTTTGATGCGGTCGCGCGACCGCTGTTTGAACCAGGAAAAAAACATCCGCCGAGTCCGAGTTGGGAGATTGGGAATCAATGAAGGAGCGATCCTATGATCCCCACCCAATCTCGGTCCGTAAAGCAGGGCTTGCTGGGAAACCACGCCCAACATCTTACTTGAGACGACGGGAAGTGGACGTTTCCAGCGTCTTTTTACTGCGCCCCGTGCATCTTGCGGGACAGCAGCGGCGTGACCAAGAAAAGAAAAACTGCACAAATCGCGGCGGCGGACGCTAGCCAAGTAAAGAGCGTTCCGTAGGCGACCAAAGTCTCTTCGATCGGGATCGCCGCTAGATTGCTTCCCTTTTGCGGCAACGCCATCCACGAGGCGAACATCGCGGCCAAATAGTTGGCGCCGGAGATCGCTAGCATCGAGGTCCCCATCATCATGCCGACGATCTTGGGGAGCGAAAGCGAAGTGATCGTCGAGTAACTGACCGAAACAATGATCAAGTCGGCGACGCCAAAGCAGATATAGGCGGCGACTAGCCATACCATGTTGATCGAGCCGTGATCGCTAAACGCGCCGGTCGCCCAGGCCAGCACTCCGAATCCGGCCGCCATAAAGACCATCGTAAACGCGTACTTCGACGGCGTTGGGGGATTCCGGTTGATCCGCGACAGCGCCGGCCAGAGCCAAGCGAACAGCGGCGCCAATAGGACGATGGTCGCCGGCACGATGCTTTGCAATTGCGACGCTTGGATCTCGCCGCCCCAAAAATGGCGATCGACGTTGCGATCGGCGAACAGGTTCAGCGAGCCGCCAGCTTGTTCAAACAAAGTCGCGAAAAAGGTGAGCGCAAGCTGAAACGCCAGCAACACCAACATCCGATCTCGTTCGATTCGATTGCAATAGAAGAACGAGACGACCAGCACGTAGGTCACCACGATCAGCGAAAAACCTCCCAGCAAATACCCGACGATCATCGTCTTCTGAACGAAGAGCCAGAACAGGCCGATCGCCGCGAGCGAGCAAATGCCGATGACATGCAACGTATTCAACGGGCCCAAGACTCGCTTTTTCAAATCGGCATGGGGAGGAGGTTCGGCGACTCCTTTGAGAAATCGCTGTCCTCCTAAGAAGACCATCAGCCCGATCAGCATGCCGACGCCGGCCGTTCCAAATCCATAAGCCCAGCCAAACGTCTCGCCAAGATAACCGCATACGCCAGCCGAGAGCGCGGCGCCCAGCATGATTCCCATTTGAAACAGCGTGTACGCCGAGGATCGCCGAGGATCATCCGCCGGGTAAAGCTGGCTGACGATCGTCGCGATATTCGGTTTCAAAAACCCGATGCCGACGATCAACAGCGCCAAAGAGAGATAGAAGACCTGCAGCGCCGCTTCGTCGCGCACCACCGACGCGACGCCGTCCGGCGAAATGACCGTATGAGCAGCAGCGCCTTCAAACGCCATCCCAAAATGCCCCAGGCACATCAGAATCGCGCCAAAAATCACCGAGAGTCGCTGCCCCAGGTATCGATCCGCCAACATGCCGCCGATGACCGGCGTCGCGTAACCAAGCGCCACATACGAACCGTACAAGCCGAGGGCGACTTCGTCCGAAAACAGAAAGTGTTTCGTCAGATAGAAGACCAGCAACGCTCGCATGCCGTAGAAGCTGAACCGCTCCCACATTTCGGTCATGAACAGGACGTAGAGTCCAATCGGATGTCCCCACAGCTCTCGCGATGGTGGAGGATCGAGACTACGGGGCGAATCGTGGATGAGCGGAGCCTCTTTCTCGACGTTCGTGGGATTCATCGCAGTGTTGGCTCTAGAAAAGTTTCGCTGGGCGAGTCGCCGCTTTAATAAAGGACCAATTCGCGCTACTTGGAGGTGGCGCGATATTGATTTTTGTCGCTCTGGAATAGTTCAGATCGCCAACCGGCGCCGATGCCTGCTTGTTGCGGTATCGGGATGCGCCCTTGTTCAATCTTCACTTCCGTATCGATCAACTTGGGATAGAGCATTCGCACATGAGCACGCACGCTCTCTTGCCAGGCGACGTTGTTGGAAGCGACGGCGACTTGCACGCCGGAAAGGAGCGTCAACGGTCCGGTGCAATCGTGCATCACGACCGGCAGATTGTAGAACTGCGCTAGGCGAGTAATGTTCCGCGTTTGCGAGATCCCGCCGACCCAAGTCGGATCGATCATCACATAATCGGCGGCACGTTTCTCGAGGACCAGCCGAAAGTCATCCGGTCCGCTGAACATCTCGCTAACGGCCAGCGGGATGCCGGCCTTCTCGCGGAAGTCGGCCAACGTATCGATCGCATCGACCCGCAGCAGGTCCTCGGCCCACAGGATATCGAACTCACGCAATTGCTGGGCGATTCGGATCGCCATCGGCAATTGGAAAAATCCGTGCCCGTCAATGATCAGTTCGATCTTGTCGCCCAGCTCTTCGCGAATCTTACGGAACGGCTCGACGCCGGTCTTCGCATCCTCGAGCGAAACGTGCAGGGGGCCATTTGATTTGTGCGCTGCGAAGTCATAAGACCATGTTTTGAGCGCGTCGTAACCTTCGCTTAACAACTCTTGGGCAAGTGCGACCGGCTCGTGAATAATCGACCAATAGTCGTTGAGCGGGCCTTGATTGCCCATCGGTCCATGTCCCGGCCAAATATGACCCGACGAATCAGCCGACTTGCCGCCGTACGAAGGTCCGCCGCAACTATTGTAGGTCCGAATCGAATCCTGAACGCAACCGCCCAGCAGTTGCCAGATCGGCAGATTCGTCGCTTTGCCAAAGATATCCCACAGCGCTAGATCGATGGCCGAAATGGCCCGCAACTCGGCGCCGCGCGAACCAAAGTTGGTCGTCCGCTCATAGAGAAACCGCCAATGCTTTTCGATCTCCAGCGGATTTTTGCCGAGCAGATAATGATGCATCCAGTCATGAATCAAACTAGCGACCGATTCGGGCGCGTAGTAGGTCTCTCCACAGCCGACCAGTCCATCGCTGGTATGAATTCTCAACAGCAAAAGCCCCGGCATGATCTGCTCGGGAATCGCCGTTTCGATCTTTACGATCTCCATGTTTTTTCCATTTCGACAAGCGTCCCTTGATAAGTTCGGCGCGCTTGCACTGCGTTGAGACGTTTGTTTACGCGATGATGTTTTTCACGACGTGACCATGCACGTCGGTCAGACGAAAATTTCGTCCTGAGTATTCGTAGGTCAGCTTTTGATGGTCGATCCCCATCAAGTGCAAGATCGTCGCATGCAGGTCATGGACGTGAACTTTGTCATGCACCGCGCGAAATCCAAATTCGTCGGTGGCCCCATGCCGAACGCCACCTTTGACGCCGCCGCCGGCCATCCACATCGAGAAGCCGAAGGGATTGTGATCGCGACCGCTGCCTCCTTCGGATGTCGGTGTCCGGCCGAACTCGCCACCCCAAACCACGAGCGTTTCTTCTAACAGGCCGCGGTTTTTAAGATCGGTCAATAGCTGTGCAATTGGGCGATCAATGTCGCCGCACAGTTTCGCGTTCTTTTCCAGATGATTCGCATGCGTATCCCACGGTTGCCCATTGCCATAATAGACCTGCACCATACGGACTCCATGTTCCGTCAAACGGCGAGCCAATAGGCAGGATTCGGCAAATTTGCCGGGCCCATACGCTTCGCGCGTCGACTCCGTCTCGCGCGAGATGTCGAAGGCCTGCATCGCTTCAAACTGCATGCGATACGCCAACTCCATGGTGGTGATGCGCGACTCCAGGTCCATCTGACGCGAACGGTTGGTCAGATGCTGGCGATTGATCGCCGAAATCAACTCTAACTGCTCCTTTTGGACCATGGCCGAGAGTTCAGAATTGCGCAAATGGGGGATCATCGCCTCCGGCGTCGCTTGCTTGGTGTCGATGTAGGTCCCTTGGAATTCGCCCGGCAGAAAACCGTTGCCCCAAAGTTTGGGACCCACCACCGGATACCCAGGGCAAAGGGCCAGGTAGCCCGGCAAATCTTTGTTTTCGGTTCCTAGTCCATAGGTCAGCCAGGATCCCATGCTCGGCCGTGTCGGCGTTAGCGTTCCCAGATTCATCATGCAGAGAGCCGGCGCATGATTGGGAAAGTCCGTGTGCATCGAGTTGATGATGGCCATGTCGTCCGCATGCTTCGACAACTCGGGAAAGAGTTCCGAGAACATCAAACCCGACTCGCCGGCCGGAGCAAACTTGACATTGGACGCCAAAATTCCGCCGGTTTTTCGCTCGGTCCGAATGTCGGTCCCGGCGGGCCGCTGGCCATCGTATTTTTGCAGATGCGGCTTGGGATCGAAGGTGTCAATCTGCGAAGGTCCGCCGCTCATGAAGAGAAAGATGACGCGCTTCGCCTTCGCTGGGAAGTGCGGAACGGCGCTCGACAAAGTCTCACTTCCGGCCGCCGCTTGTTGCGCGAACAGCCCGGCGAGTCCCAGCATGCCAAAACCGCCGCCGACTTGTTGCAACATCGAGCGTCGCGAAAGGAGGGGAGAGTTGGTCAATGGGAGATTGTTCATAAGTCGCTCCGACGGTGCGGGGTAAAATGGCGAACATTAAGCCGCGGCTTTTAGTCAACAAACAGCATCTCGTTACTGCAAAGCAAAGCATGGCAATACAACACCCAAAGGTTGTTCTGGCCATATCCGACAGGCGATTTCCCCTCGTATTGCCCATGACGCTGATGCGCCGTCGCATCGCGAATTGTCGCCGCCAAGCTGCTTGTCTCGTACAACGGCCAATAAGCGGCAGGCGTCAGATCGAGAATCGACGTCGAGTAATCGACATAGTTCGTCGTATCGTCGCCGGCCTTCGAGTCTTGATGGAGTTGCACAATTTCGGCAGCCGTGAAAGCGCGATCAAAGATCGCCATCGCAGCGATCTGTCCATGGAAATTGGCAAATCGATCAGAACGTCCCCCGAGGTAGAGTTCGCCAATCTTGGCGTCAAACGACGCGGGTGCGCTTCCCACGAACTCCGGCTCGGGATCGCCGTTCAAATAGCCTCGCACTTGATCGCCGTCACGGACCAGAGTTACGTGATACCACTGGTCCGGCGTCAGCGTGGTTCGCCCAACAAAGTGTCGTTTGTCACGGTTGCCGGTAAAGAACAACAACTTCCCGGCGGAATTTGCCGGACTTGTGCCGGCGATTCCCAAATGATCGCCGTCCGCCGAGATCGAAGCAGACTCGCCGCGCGAAAAGAAATAACCCGTGATCGGGCGATCCGTCACCGGCAACTCGTTGCGAATCCAAAAATCGACCGAGTAGGCCGCTCCCAGATTCGGCACGTCCGCTCGAACCCGCGCACCAGCGAAGCGGGGAGGGGAATAGGAAGGAGTCGATGGATTGTCCGTGGGAGTCTGTTCACGACGAAGATACTGCTTGGCGACGGCGACTTCCTCCGCCGTCGGATTGCGACCAAACAGGGTTTGATGGATCGACGCGATTCGTGCGTCAAGATCGCCGGCGCTCGTCTGTTGGGCCAAGCGAACCGCCTGACGTTTGGCGAACGGCGAGTTCATCATGAATAGTTGCTGCAGGGCCGTCATCGTTTCGACACGACCTTCGGCATGGATGGTCGGATCCGGAAAGTCGTACATCTGCAGGTACTGGCTGAGCGATTTTCGCGATATCTTGGCGTAGATCGCGCGGCGGCGAAACTGCGGCTCGTCGATGTCGCCGGAGAGGCCGCCCATGGTCAGATCGAGTCCGCCGCCGGCCGCTAGCACCGAATCGTGATACGACTCGGCGTCGAGTCTCTGCCGATTAAAGTGACTCAGCAGTCGGTTTTCAGGATCGATCTCTGTCGCGATTGGCGAAGTTGGCCCCTCGGAAGCTTGGCGATACGTGGCCGATAGCATGATTTCGCGATGCAGCCGTTTGAGCGACCACCTTTGATCCATGAAGCGCACCGCCAAATCATCCAACAATTGCGGATGACTTGGCGCCGATCCGGTTGCGCCGAAATTACTCGGCGTGTCGACCAGTCCCTCGCCAAAATGCCACATCCAGATTCGATTCACCAACACCCGAGCGGTCAGCGGATTTTCCCGCGCGACAATCGCGTCGGCCAGTTCTAGGCGTCCGCTTCCATTCTCAAACGGCTGTGGTTCGCCTGGGGTCAGCACTTCGACAAAGCGGCGACGCACGGTCTCGCCGGGTGTCGAAATATTGCCGCGAATAAACAGGGGCAAGTCGCGCGGCTGATTGGGATGAAAGACGATTTGTTGATGTGTTTCATTGAGCGGTTCGATCCGAACTTGCTCTTCCGTCACCACATCGGCGACCGGAATTACAAAGCCCGGCGTTGAAGCCTTGATTTGCTTAATCTGCGCTGCTTTCTCAGCAATCAACGCCGTTTGCTCTTTGATTTGATTTTCGATCGCCAGCTTCTTGGTTGGTGCGGCGTTCGTCTGATCTGTCTTCCATTCCTTAATCGTGGTTTTGATCGCCGTGATTTCCGCATCCAGGGCGGCGACTTCATCGCGGGCGGGTTGAGATTCGGCGATTTCTTCATCCGAGATCAGCGGTTGGGTCGTTTGTCGCACCGACGCAAATACGCCGGCCAAGGCATAGTAGTCTTTCGCCGCGATCGGGTCATACTTGTGGTCATGACATCGCGCACAGGCGACCGTCAATCCCAGCAGCCCGCGACTGACAACGTCGACACGATCTTCCCATTCGTCGGCGTAGACGCCTTCGAGCGAGATTTGAGCCAACATCAACTCTTTGTGATTTTGGGGCGAAAGACCAATCAGTCCCAGCGCCGGCAGATCGTCGCGGCCCGTCTGGTCCAGAAAATCTGTCGCCAATTGACGACGTAAGAACTGGTCGTACGGCACGTCCTGGTTGATCGCCGCAACCACCCAATCACGATAGCGATAAGCGTTGGGGTAGGGGCCATTGTGCGGGCCCATGTTGACGTTGTCCTCGGCATATCGCACGACGTCTAACCAATGCCGCGCCCAACGTTCGCCATAATGCGGCGAGTCGAGCAACTTGTCGATCAGCTTCTCGTAAGCGTGCGGATCTGGGTCCGCAGCAAACTGTTCGATTTCGGCGTAGGTTGGCGGCAATCCGACCAGATCAAAATAGGCCCGACGGATCAGCGTGCGGCGATCGGCTGCCGGCGCGGGGGTCAGTCCCTCGGCTTCGAGCTTCGCCAACACGAAGTAATCAAGTTTGCCGTGCGGCCAGTCGTTCTCCTTCACTTCCGGCGCAGGATAAGCGTGCGGAGGTTGGAACGACCAAAAGTCGCGCCGCGAATCGATATCAAAATCTTTGCGAACGACTTGCGGCGCATCTTCTGTACGCGGATCAGGCGCACCCATTTCGATCCACTTTTCAAAGTCGGCGATCACTTCGGCCGGCAGTTTCCCCTTCGGCGGCATTTGATAGCCGAGCGGATCGTAGTGCAGCGTTTCGATCAGCAAGCTTTCTTCGGGTTTGCCCGGCACGATTGACGCGCCGGAATCACCGCCAAGATGCAGCGCTTCTTTGGAATCCAGTTGCAATCCACCTTGCAAAGGAGTCGAGTCGGCCGCATGGGCATTCGTAGCAATGCTTCACTAGCATCGGACGAATTTTTTGCTCGAAAAATCGAATTCCAGCAGCCTGATCGTCATCGGCGAAAAGACCAGCGGCGAACAGCTGACTCGTGAGCAGCGTTAAAAAACAGAGCGTCCTGCGCATTGGAGTTCGCATGCTTGCTCTTCTCGTAGGAAGTGGAATTGGCGGGCGTTTGGCGGGCGCGGCAGGGGAGCTTTTCATGATTGCATTTGAGGATCCGATATTGCGAACTCCGATGCACGACCAGTTTTTAACTCATTGGCGTCGAAAGCGAACCGTTCTTACGATTCACTAGGGACTTTTCAATTCAAACTTCAACTCTTGCGTGTCCGGAAAAGCGATGTCCACGGCGATCTCGGTTTCGGTATTGAACTGCTTCGGAATAAACGACTCAGTGGCGGGAACTTTCTCTCCAGAGGCTCCTACCGAAAACTTGCCGGGAACTTCACGCATCGCGGTAATTTCCACCGATTTTTTGCCTGGCTGAATCTTTACTTCAAACTTGCCGTCATTGATCGCTGCGGCGACATTCTTTCGGCCATTCTCCGTCGTTCGAAATATGACTAGTCCATCGTTGATGGGGTCGCCGTTCCAGGTCGCTTCCCCAGAAACAACAAAATAGCCTTCCGAATCCAATTGTTCGCCGCAACCTGTCAGAGTCATGGCCACTGCCGCCACGATTCCCAAAACCACTAAATTCACTTTCATCACCCCACTCGCTCACAAAGAATAGACGTATTCAAGAAAAGAACGATGTCGTCGTGAAGCGGCCTGGTCGCAATTCACGAGGCCGCTCGATTTGGTAGAGAACGGACTACCAATCGCCGATCACGTTGGAATCGGCCTTGTTTCCCAGATTTTGAAAGAGCGGAGTATCGATCGTTTCTGGTGCGAACCGGACCGAAGCGTCGGCCAGCACGACTTGAACGCCGCCGGGATGATAACTGCGTGTGAAGTTATATTGTTCACCGCGTGTCGATGAGGTCGACATGCAAGGAGCCTGCAATACGGTGGTCGACTTGCAGCTATGCGGTCGATCAGGCAGCGTGGTATTCGGCGGTTCGGCGGTCGTGAAGCCCGTGCCGCCCCAACTTGCGCCTCCCCAGTACTGCCCTAAATCACCATGACCAGCAACGTTATCCATGGGGCGTGCAATTCCTTCACCGGCCATGATCGTATTGGTCGTACCATCGGTCACGTCGCGCAAATTCGTTTTCGATTCGAGGAAGAACATTCCTTGACCCGCCGTTGCAGTCGTGACTCCTGTCGTTCCTGAACCGCTCAGACAGACGCCATAGGTTCCTTGGAAACCATTCGCCTGATTTGCGCCGGCGCCGCCATACTCAGGATTCGACGGGCAAACCAGCGACGATACCTTGATTGTCATGAGCGAAGCAGGAGAAATGTTGTTGACGAACTGGGTATGGTCGGCCTCATAACCATCGTAAAGCGCGTTCTGCTCTAGCATCGGTAGGATGCGATGGAACCAGGTATCGCGGCAATGCGACTGGCCGCCCGACACGCCGCTCGGTCCCGGCGGACTGTCGAGCGTACGATAGGCGTACGGAAACTTCAGATGCGTATCGTGATAGTTGTGCATCGCCAATCCGAGTTGCTTCAAGTTATTGGAGCAACTGATCCGCCGCGCCGCTTCGCGGGCCTGCTGCACTGCCGGAAGCAATAACGCGATTAAAACGCCGATGATTGCAATCACCACGAGCAACTCGACCAGCGTAAAGCCTGATCGACGCCGTCTGGTGGGAGTCGAAATGAAAAACGTTGCCATCGAATACTCCAACAAGAAAAGGAAAATGAGCGCTAGGACTATTGAATTTGAATAAACAGCCTTATCGATTTTTGGGGGGCAATGATTGGGTCTCGCTCTGTGCGAACCTGGGAAAATCGGCCCAGAGAACACTGTTCCGCATGATGGAACGACATGTTCATTCATGTGACACGATGATTCTAGGGCCGCAAACAAGTCATGTCAACGAAATTTGTGCAGATCAACGGCAGGAAAGCTGCCCCAACCATATTGGTGGTATTTACGCGATTCCTCAAAGCAAGGGAGAGGATCTCGCGTAACGAACAATGAACACACAAGGAAGCTCCCATATGTATGTATAGAGGGGCCGAAGTCGCCCCAGGCGGCGTGCGCTCGTTCTACGAGCGATCTGTTTCGAGCGGCGCCTGCTTTGCCACACTGCGGGTAGTATTGAGCTCCTCCGCTCAACTCCGTCGACGCAATGGGAGACCAGTCGC
Source organism: Blastopirellula marina DSM 3645 (assembly GCF_000153105.1). Taxonomy (GTDB): domain Bacteria; phylum Planctomycetota; class Planctomycetia; order Pirellulales; family Pirellulaceae; genus Blastopirellula; species Blastopirellula marina. The sequence continues at coordinate 3,367,424 of NZ_CH672376.1, read as the reverse complement.
TATCTCATTTACACTAGAGTAATTACCCAAGCAGATCGGACGCCATTTTCTGTGAAGAAAGACGAGTTCATGTCGCGATGTTTTCGCTACTCCACGATGTTCGCCTGGCTGGCGATCTGCATCGTTTCTCTGAACCTCTCACTGGCGGTCGCCGCTCAGCAGCCGCCGAATATCGTCTTGATCTTCGCTGACGATCAAGGCTGGAGGGATATCGGCTATCAAGGCCGCGGATTTATTGAGACGCCAAACCTCGATCGACTGGCCGGCGAAGGGATGGTCTTTACTTCTGGATATGCGTCCGCAGGCAACTGCGCGCCAAGTCGCGCCTGTTTGATCTCGGGCAACTACACGCCGCGGCATGACGTCTATGCGGTCGGCAGCACCGATCGAGGCAAGCAGCGTGAGATGCGTCTTGTTCCGGCGCCCAACAAAAGTGGTCTCGCGAAAGAAAACGTCACGATGGCCGAAGCGTTGCAAGCGGCCGGCTATGTGACTGGGCATTTCGGCAAATGGCATCTCGCCGGTCCCGAAGGCGCACTCCCCAGCGAGCAAGGATTTGACGTGACCTTCGACTCGTTTGGGGAAGGGGAGTTGCGAGAAGGTTCTGAAGGAAACAAGAAAGGGCCGCCAGACGATCCCAAAGGCGTGTTTACGCTTACCCGCAAAGCGTGCGAATTTATCGAAGCGAATCAAGATCGCCCGTTCTTCTGTTATTTGGCCCATCATGCGATCCATGGACCGTTGCAAGGACGCGCCGAGACGCTAGAGAAGTTCAAAGCAAAAACGCGTCGCAAGCTTGACCCGGGGGCGATGTACGCGGCCTGTACGTATGACTTGGATGCGAGCGTCGGCATGTTGCTTGCGAAGCTGGATGAATTGAAACTGGCCGACAAGACGTTGGTTGCGTTCACTAGCGACAACGGCGCCACGCAGGCCGCTTCACAAGAGCCGCTGCGCGGCAGCAAAGGGGGTTACTACGAAGGGGGAATTCGCGAACCGCTGATCATTCGCTGGCCCGGCGTCACCCAGCCGAGCAGCACGTCGGATGTGCCGGTGATCAATGTCGACTTCTATCCCACCTTTTTAGCGGCCGCCGGTGCGCCAGTTCCGGCCGGCAAAATTCTTGACGGAGAGTCATTGCTACCGCTCCTCTCTGGCGCAGGCCCGCTGAAGCGAACCGGCATCTTTTGGCACTTTCCTGGCTATCTGGATCGACCGGTGATTCGGGGGCGCGAATTGGATGTCCAAACCGGCTTTCGGTCGCGGCCGGTCAGCGTCATCCGCAAGGGCGATTGGAAGCTGCATCTCTTTCACGAAGAGTGGCTCCTTGACGGGGGGCGCGAAAACCTGGCCGCCAATCACGCCGTGGAACTTTACAATCTGGCCGCTGACATCGGCGAGCGTCATGATTTGGCGACGGTGGAAACGGCCAAGCGAGACGAACTCTTGAATGATCTGCTGGCTTGGCTCGCCGCGTCGGAAGCGAAGATTCCGACGCAACCGAACCCAAAATTTGACCCGGCAACCCGAAAAGATGCCGGTAAATAGCCGAAGCGGCGTTCACCTGTCGGATACTCTGCGATACTGTAGTAACGATCCTAGCGTCGTATTCGATTGATTTTGCGGCGCTGGTTCGCTCTGAGGGATGCTGCAGGCAATGGTGAAAGTGTCTAGTATTTGCGGTTAAGTCGCCCCCCGAGATCCCCCTGCAACAAAGTTGCACGGAATTATTCGACTTGTCGCACCCGGCAGGCGAGCTAGATTTGCTTCGATGGAGAAACCTATGCACTCGACGCCCCCGGCCAGCGATCATACGCGTGAAGCGACCGCACTGCGGCGCTTACTCCCGCGACTCAAGAAGACCTTCGCCGATCGGATCGAACCGAACGAGTGGGAAACTTACACGCGCCGCATCGACGAACACTTTCCCGAGTTGTTCCGGCAGCTCTATGCGCTGTACGGCCATCAATATGACTTCTACTTCCATCTGGAAGGGATTCTCACGTCGATCACCGAGATGTGGCTCGATCGGCCGTCCGAACTGAAGGCGCTCGACGCGCTGCGCGAAGCCGACCCGCAGTGGTATCAATCACAGCGCATGACCGGCGCGATGTGCTATGTCGATTTGTTCGCCGAAAACCTGCAAGGCGTTCGCGACAACATTCCCTATCTGACCGAGATGGGGATCACCTATCTGCACCTGATGCCGGTGTTTCGGTCTCCCAAAGGGGATAACGACGGCGGCTATGCGGTTAGCAGCTATCGCGAAGTGAATCCGGCGCTCGGCAACATGGAAGAGCTGGCCGACCTGGCCTCGGAGCTGCGGCATCGCGGGATCTCGCTCTGTCTCGATTTCGTGCTCAACCATACGTCGGACGAACACGAATGGGCTCGCAAAGCGCTGCTGGGCGATCTGGAGTGCCAGGAATACTATCGCATGTATCCCGATCGCTCGATGCCGGAAGCGTTCGAGAAAAGCATGGGCGCGATCTTTCCCGAAGAGCACCCTGGCGCGTTTACCTATCGCAGTCAATTGCGGAAATGGATTTGGACGACCTTCCACAACTATCAGTGGGACCTGAATTACGAGAATCCGGCCCTCTTTAATCGCATGATCGAAGAGGCCCTGTTTCTGGCCAATCAAGGGGTCGAGATCTTGCGTATGGATGCCGTCGCGTTTCTCTGGAAACGTCTCGGCACGACCTGTCAAAACCTGCCCGAGGCGCACTCGATCTTGCGCGCCATGAACGCCGCCGTCCGGATCGCCGCGCCGGCGATGGTCTTCAAGTCAGAAGCGATCGTCCATCCCGACGACGTGCGCTCGTACATCAGCGAGAAAGAATGCCAACTCTCGTACAATCCGCAACTGATGGCGCTCCTGTGGAATTCGTTGGCGACGCGGGAAACCCGTACGCTGCGTGACGCGCTCGAAAAGCGTTTTCGCATCGATCCCGGTTGCGAGTGGGTCAACTACGTGCGCTGCCATGACGATATCGGCTGGGCGTTTTCCAATGAAGATGTCGAAGGCGCCGGCTTCGACGCCAGCTCGCATCGCCGGTTTCTGACCGACTTCTATTGCGGCAAGTTTGAAGGCTCCTTCGCTCGCGGTTTGCCCTTTCAAGAAGATCCAATCACCGGCGACGCCCGCGTCTCTGGCACCTGTGCTTCCTTGGCAGGCCTCGAAAAAGCGATCGCGGAAAAAAGTGACAAAGAGATCGACCTGGCGATCAAGCGAATCCATCTGCTGCACGGCGTGATCATGACGATCGGCGGTATTCCGTTGATCTACCTGGGAGACGGCATCGCATCGCTCAACGACTACGCGTACGAGCAAGATGTTGACAAGCTAGGGGACACGCGCTGGGTTCATCGCGGTAAGTTCGATTGGGATCGAGCCAAAGAGCGGCACGATCCCGAATCGATCGTGGGCCGCGTTTATGAAGACATCTTGCGTCTGGTTCATCTCCGCGGACAAACCCGCGCCTTGAACCGCGCCCAAACCGAATTTGTCGACGCCGGTAACATTCATGTGCTCGGCTACTTCCGCAACGCCGTCGATTCGTCGGTGCTCGTGTTGGCGAACTTCTCCGAAGAAGAACAGCAGATCGAAGGCCGTCATCTGCGAATGCTCGGACTCCGCAAAACGGTCATCGATATCCTCTCAGGACAAACCGTCACCGCGACCCACGAACTAAAGATGGGCCCGTATCAAATGTTAGTCCTCATGCGCCCCAGCTAAGGCCGGCGCACGATCGATCTTGCCGCTTCGGAACTCACTGGTCTTAGCCCGCAGCGCGAGCCATGAAGTTGCGCTATCGAGAACCGATGGAACACTAGCCCGTTGCGCGAGCGAGGGAATGCGGCTGGCGATTCGAAAACGGATTGAAGCGGCGAGCCGCATTCCCTCGCTGGGGCAATGGGCTAGTGTGATGGTTTTTCGCATGATTCCTACCGTGTGTTGCCGCTCGTCATCCGTGGCTCTGCCGCGTTCTATTCTTCTCTTCACCAAAATTGCACAACTTAAGAAACGGCTGAGGGGCACTGTCCAACGACCTTGTTTCGCGTGCCACTGGCCTTTTTCAGCCAAAGTCTTCTCTTTCTACCACTCCCAAACTCGGCAGCGATGGAATCACTCCGACTTCCATTCTCTGACGCTACCGCGTGGTTGATTTACCTTCCAGCGGATGGACGACCAGCCGCAACAATTCCAACCGTCTCTCTGCGTCACTTCATTATGACCCCAGCCGCGACCTCTTCCTTTCTCGCGCTGAAACAGA
>NZ_CH672376.1:3192502-3363047 GCF_000153105.1 Blastopirellula marina DSM 3645 | reverse complement strand
CTGGACGATCTAAAGGCCCGCAATTACAGGGTTTGCGGCACTTGTGTTCGCGATTTCCGGTAGTTACTGTAAGACCGGCTTGAGCCCCGAGTTGTGATTTTTTTCGCCTCACATTCCTTCCAAGTACCGCCAGAAATGAAAAAACTTACCTACCTACTGAGCGCCTTTGCGCTGATCGGAATGGTCCTCGCATCGCCTGTGAATGCTCAGAAATGCCTCCTTCCCAACTTCGAAATAAAACTGCTGGCCGAAGTCCCAGAAATTGAACATCCGTCGGTCGTCACCTGCGATGACCAGGGAAATCTGTTCGTTGGTCTCGACCCGATGGACATGCGGGGGCCGACGACCAAAGAGTTCGATCGGATCGTGCGGTTCGAGATGGACGCCGCTGGCCGGCCGACGCGTAAGACGGTCTTTTGCGAAGGTTTGGCCGCCGTGTTTGGCATGGTCTGGCACGACGGAGCGCTCTATGTGTTGCACGCGCCGCATTATTCGGTCTTTCGAGATACTGACGGTGATGGGATCGCCGACGAACGCAAAGAACTGGCCGATGGCTTTGGTCCGCCGGCTGGCGTCTACGGCTTCAATGATCACATCGTGACCGGCACGCACTTGGGGATGGATGGTCGCGTCTATATCAGCGTCGGCGATAAAGGAATCCCGAAAGCGGTCGGCGCCGACGGCTCGACCATTACGCTTGAAGGGGGCGGCATCGCCCGAATGAAACTCGATGGGACCGAGCTGGAGATCGTCTCGTCGGGAACGCGCAACCATTTGGATGTCGCGATGGACTCGCTCGACAATATGTTCACCTATGACAATACCGACGACGGAGTCGGCTGGTGGACCCGCTTCACGCATCATGTGCCGTCCGGCTACTTTGGCTATCCGTACGACTATCACCCCCATCCCGAACGTCACTTGCCGCGCATTTCGGAGCATGGAGGCGGTTCGCCGGTGGGCGCCGACGCCTATCGAGAAGCGGCCTGGCCGGCTGATCTGGTCGACGTCCCTTTCATGTGCGAATGGGGTAAACAAAAAGTGCAGCTCTTCCGTCTGACCCAAGATGGCGCTACCTTCAAGTCGCAGATGGAGGATTTTCTGGTCGCGGACGACAGCGGCGAACCCTTTCGCCCGCAGGATATTTGCTTTAGTCCCAACGGCAAGCACATGTATGTCGCCGACTGGAACTACAACGGCTGGGTCAACAAGCAGGTGAAAGGCCGCCTGTTCCGCGTCACCTACACCGGTGATCAACCGGCAGTCGCAAATGAACCGCCGCGAGCGCCGTTTCAAGCGGCGACCGTTGACCAATGGATCGCATCGCTGGCGCATCCTTCGCACGCCGAGCGAATGCGGGCCGAGTTCGCGATCGCCAAGTCAACCGACGGGGTGAAAAAGGCGAATCAACTGCTGAGCGACTCCGGCGCTGCTCCCCTGGCCAAGATTCATGCGATTTGGGCTGGCTCGGTCCATCGCGAGAGTGATGCGATTCCGGCGGGTGAAAAAGTCGATTCAACCGGTGTTTGGATCTCGGCATTGAACGACGCCAACGCCGACGTTCGCGCCCAAGCCGCCAAAGCGCTGGGATTGCATCGCAGCCAGCACGCGATCGATTCGCTTGCTCAGCGACTTCAAGCGGACAACGACGCGACGGTTCGGTTGCACAGCGCCGTCGCGCTGGGGCGCATCGGCGACATGCTGGCCGAGCAAAAGTGGCGCAGCGTCGATAGCGGTGAGCCCGGCGTCGTGCGAGCCCGCGAAGACGACAAGCACTATGTACTGCCGTCGCAAGGGGACCGCGATTTGGCCCAAGTGCTGTGGCCGGCGCTGGCCGATGCAGATCCGACCGTGCGTCACTGCGTGATGCAGGCCCTACGTCAAGTGAACAATTGGCAAGACGCCGCGGCGTATTTGCAGGACGAGAAGACTGCCGCTGCCGCCCTGGTGACGTTGACCGGCGTCTATGACCTGGCGGCGATCAACGCGTTGCAACAGTACGCTTTGCAGGGATCGAAGCCCGCCGAACAGGCGCAAGCGGTCGCCGCACTCAAAGAAGTTTACATGCAGGCTCCTCCCTACGAAAAAGGTTGGTGGGGAACGCAACCGGCCCGAGGAAAACCGGCCCGCAGCAAAACGATCGCCTGGTCTGGGACTGAACCGGTTGCGGCGACCTTGCGTGACGTGCTCAACTCCGCCGCGCCCAGCGAAGTGCGATTAGCGGCGATCCAGGCGCTGCAAGATGTGCAGGACGATCGTTGCAAGGCGCTGCTGCGTAAAATCGCGGCGGCGGGCAAGTCAGCGGAAGAGTCGACCGCGGCGATCGCCGCGCTGGGCCAGCTGAAAGATCGTGAATCGGCGACGTTGTTCGCGTCGATCGCCGCTAACGATCAATTGGCGGATGCGACGCGACGAGAAGCGATCAAAGGCCTGGCGGTGCTTGGTTCAGACTCAGCGATCGATCAGCTGTTGGCGATTACCGCGGCCGCTAACAGTACGGCCGCGCTGAAGATCGTCGCCCTCGAGACTTTGAGCACGCTTAAAAGCGACAAGTCGATCGAGCCGGTCCGGAAGCTCTTGTCAGACGGCAATCCCGCGATTCGCGTGGCGGCGATTCAAGCGTTGGGCGCAATCCAAGGAGAAGAAGCGGTCTCTGCTTTGGTCCAGTCGCTGCAAGATGAGAACGTTGATGCTCGCAAAGCGGCTTTGGCGACTCTCGCATTGCTTAACTCAAGCGAAGCGATCCCAGCGATGTTGGCGGCCGCCGATGACGTCGCGACTCAATTTGACGCTCAGATGGCGCTGGCTGCCGTGCCGGATCGGCGTGCTTTGCCGCAATACCTGCGTGCGGTCACCAGCGCTAATCAAGAGCTGCGCAAAGCGACCATGAACGCGCTATTGGCGCTGCGTGAATTGGTGCGTGACGATATTGTCGCTTTGAATCAAAGCGGCGAGTTATCCAATCGTGCTCGTGGTCCGCTGCAAAGCGTCTTCGAAACGCCGGTTCCCGTGCAACAGTGGCAGTTGATTGGTCCCTTTCCGAAAGTTGGCGATAACAACAAGCCGCCGGCCTTTGATTTTCGGGATGCGCCGAATGCGGAACAATTGATCCACGTCGGCAGTCGCAGCCTGCAATGGGAGTCGATTAAGACCGACGACAAAGATGGCCGCGTTTCACCGGCCAATTTTCTTCAGGGATCGCGGCAGAGCGTTTGGTGCTACGCCTATACGCCGGTGGTTCGCGATTCGGCAGGTTCGGCGACGTTGCAAGTTGGCAGTGACGATCAATTGACCGTTTGGGTCAACGGCATGCAGGTTTATGAGTTCGACCGCAATAGCGGTTGGTCAAAAGATCGCGACTCGTTCAGCGTCGACTTGAACGCCGGCGTCAATCATGTTTGGTTGCGCTGCGGCAATGACGGCGGACCTTGGGATTTTTCGTTGGCGACCAGTCAGCGCGATCCGCAGCTCGCATTTCTTTATCAAGATGTGCCGGAGAAGCTCGACATCGCGGCGTTCCGTAGCTTCGCCGGTTCTCATTCTGGCGAAGCCGCGCGGGGCAAGAAGTTCTTCGAGAACACGCAAGGCGCCGCTTGCATTAAATGTCACTCGGTTAGCGGTATCGGCGGCAAAGTCGGGCCCGATCTGGTCGGCATCGGAACCAAGTATCCGCGTGAAGAACTGATTCGTTCTATCTTGGAGCCTTCGCTGCGGATCGCCAACGGTTACGATACCGGCGTGGTCATGACGGTCGACGGAAACGTGCTCACCGGCGTGTTGAAACTGGAAAGTCCCGAAGCGGTCGAACTAGTGACCGCCGAAGGCAAAACGGTTCGGATCGCCGATGCGGATATCGACGACTTCAAACGGAGCCCGTTGTCTTCGATGCCCAACGGCATTCAAGAAGGGATGCAGTTGCAAGACTTCGCCGACATCGTCGCCTATTTGGAAAGTCTGAAGATTGCCGAAAGCCCGTAGTTGAGCGGCGATCATTTACGAATTTCTGATTGGGCGCAGCTTGCGCCCAATCAGAGGAGTTCGGACCAACGCGTGAGATAAACTCCCAACTCGCGCCAGGTGATCACGCCGGCGATGTCGTCGACCCGATCCGAGTCGGCATGGGAGAAGACCACTGCGCAACTCGCTTCGGCCTGTTGCATCTCGCGCATCGCTTCGACCAAGGGGGTCTTGGGGCCTAGGCGAACGAACGTTTCGCCTTTGTCGGGCGAAGCTGACGATTGGATCTCACCGGTTCCGAAAGGATGGAACACGCGGACCACTTGGCCTTCGTGCGCCTGGATCGTTACGCCGGCATAGGGACCAATCGCGGCATGCTCAGCGACGATTTGATAATTTTTCTCCATGACGTCTTCAACATGCCGCGCGTCATCAAGCGCCGCCTGCAAACCTTCTGGCACGATGCGCCCGCGACGCAACAATTTCAGCGTGTAGATGCTGGCCGGGCAAAGCAGTTTGCGGACGGTGCACGCGACAATCGTCGTGACGATGATCGGCATCATGACGTTGTTATCGTCGGTCATCTCTTGCAGCATGACGGCGGCCGTGATCATGGCCCCGGTCGAAGCTCCTACGCCAGCGGCCATGCCGGCCAGCGCGAAGGTGACGGGATCGATTTCGACGCCTGGCAGCATTTGGTTGGCAAAATGAGCGAACGCCGATCCCAGCGTCGCCCCCATGAAGAGCGCCGGCGAAAACACGCCGCCTGATCCGCCCGAGCCGAGCGTTAAAAAGGTGACGAACAGCTTTAGTACGCACAGCAGCAGCAGAAACGCCGGATTAGTCAGTTCGCGGGTCAAGACGTCCATGATCGACGCATACCCGATTCCTTCTAGATAGTAGCGACCGGTCGAGCGCCACATGATATAGAACAAAATGCCTGCGACCAGCATTCCTGACGCATGTCGAACCAGATCGCCGCCGGGCATTTTTTCAAATTGATCTTCGGTCCAGTAGATCCCTTTGATGAACGCGACCGAAGCCAAGCCCATCACAACGCCAAACGGGATCAACAGCAGCAGCATCCCAGGGGAATTCAGTTCAAATTGGTTGACCTGCAGCGGCTCGATATTAAAGGCCGGGTAAACCCCCAGCAGGGCTCGTCCAATATAGGTGGCCGTGATCGTCGCCAGCGCTACCGGCAAGAGCGTCCGCACGTTGATCGAAATCAACAATAGTTCGATCGCAAAGACGACTCCGCCCAATGGCGCGTTGAAGGTTGCGGCGATTCCGGCCGCCGCGCCGGCGGCGACCAGCGTCACTTGTTGCCGCGCCGGGACGTTGATGATTTCGCCGAGCGTCGCGCCAAAGGCGCTGCCGATTTGAATGATCGGACCTTCTCGGCCCACCGATCCGCCGCTGCCGATGCAGATCGCCGACGCGAGCGACTTGATGACGGCGACAATCGGACGGATGATCCCCCGCTTGTAGTGAATCGCGTCGATCACCTCGGGCACGCCGTGTCCTTTGGCTTCCGGAGCAAAGGTTTTCACCAACCACGCGACCATCAATGCGCCGATCACCGGCACGAGAATGATGCCGGCGCCCCAAGGGTTGGCGGCGGTGTGAGCGTTGGCGTCGTACGAAAGACTCCACTCCCCCAGAAAGAACAGATTGTGCAGCACGCCGATCAACAGGCGAAACAGCCAGGCGCCCAGTCCGCCGATCGTACCGATCGCCAGCGAAAGAAGACACATGACGAGCAGATTCACAGGCCGTTGCGGCGTTGAGGTCACGCATTTAACTCCAAGAAAGGCGGAATACTCTAAGGTCTACTCGTCATGATAAGCCGTAAAAATCAGGGAAAACGGCCCGCATAGGCGTCCGCTGGAAATTGCCTCGCCGATTGTATCCGGAAGCTGCTCTGCAAATTGCGGTTGTAGCGAAAAGAGCGATTAATCGGTTTCCCCAACAGCGAAAAAGCGGGAGAAAATGATCCCCCGACGGAACGCAGTTTGGAACCAATTTCACCAATAGAGTCACGTCGGATTGCCTACTCATCGGCTCGCGGCGCGTGGATGATGCGCGACGGCAATGCGACAGGCTTGATCGGCGAATGGGGATGGGACTATCCCGATCACCTCTGGCGCAACCGATCGGATGCGGGGACGGTAAAACAGAAACAAGCGGTCGGCTAGGCGTAATTTCGGCGAAGGCCTGATTCACTTCGTCTTGATCGACTCCCCCTCGCGAAAGGCGGTCAGAGGAAGGATCGCGCTGGCGCTCTGAATACGGCGGTAAATCGATTCGGTTCCCAGCGGCAGGTAATTGATTCCTGCGGAGCGGAGCGTCGTGGATCTCGTGCTGGGATCGCCGTGAAGAGGTCGCGCATTACGCATGGATGACAGGCGAAGCTGAGACAGAGACGCTAGCCGCCATCCTCCTGCGCTTCATTTTTTCGGCGTCATCCGGATGCCGCTATTGCTCGCTTTCTGGGTCATCCAACACAGGAAACTTTTTCGGCGGCTTGCTGACGAGATGAAAGTCAAACTTGGTTCCTTCCGCAGCGTTCACCGTGACAGCGGCGACTCCCTTGTCGCTGTAGACCTGGGGAATCACCAGCTTTTTGTGGGTGCCGCCCTCGGCGGTATCCATGGTCATGTGGATTTTTACGGTGTAGGCGCCCGGCGATGCCCCTTTTCCATAGCGTCGCGTCGATAATTCATATTTGCCATCCACATCCGTGAGGCCAAACGCCATCGGAAATTCCTCGGAGATAAATGCGACCTCCGCATTCTCGACCGGCTTGCCTTCGAGTTGCACAACCCCCGACACCGAAATCGTATTAACTCTGTTCGAATAGGGATTACAACCGCAGCAGGCGAACCAAGCGGTCGCAATTAACAGGCAGTATTTCATCGCGTAGTCTTTCTGCGAGCGAGAAGGGGGCAGTGGGTGGCGTTGCTCCAACGCAGGCGTCTTCCAGTCTGGCTTTCGGCTTAAGCGCCATGGAAAGTCGAAAGCAGCGTTTGCGTGCCTAGGTCTCTCTGCTGGTCTCGTTTAGAACTCGCTGATTACTTCCCCATCATTGCGGGCCGAGATTCGATTCATGATCTTCGAGTCGAGCGTCTCTGGAATAAATCGAGCGCTCGCATCCGCCAAGACGAATTGAGCCCCGCCGTTGTGATGCGATCCAAAAGCATAGCTGCTCGTTCCGTTAATCGCGTTCAAGGTGCTGACCGCTCCGCTGGCGGTTACCCCGCGAAGGGTCTGGATGGTGGCGACGTTGCTGCGTACGCCGGCAGTCGAGTTGCCGTTAGCGGTGATCCCAATCCAAACAGCGCCGCGATAGTCCACTAGCCCTGACGAACCGGTCGTTCCATTGGGGCCGTAGGGGACCTCGCCGATCATCACGGTGTTAGAAGTTCCGTCGGTAATATCGCGGAACTTGACTTTGCTATTTGCAGAGAACACGCCGTTGCCCCCGTCCACGCAACTGCCTGCATAGTAGGAGCAATTCGGCAGCGCATCGGTGTAGCGCGCTTGCGTATTGCGATCGCCAAAGACCCCTTTGTAGGTGGATAGGCCGTGCGCCGGAGCGCTGGAGGAGTTGGGAAGCGACTCGTTCAAGTCGCCGCCTGGAGCGCTGGGACAGCGATAGGCGCTGATGGGCGGTTGCGAGTTGGCGACAATATCGGCGTCGTCAGAAGCGGGTCGTGAATTGACCTGGAGCGCCTCAAAACGATTGTTCTCTTCGATTTGGGGCAAAATCATCGCTCCCCATCCCCAACCTGGCCCGTCAAATGCCGAGACGCTGTTGTCGTTGTTGTGGCGATAATATCCTGCGGGGAACGACCCATGGATATCGTGATAGTTGTGCAACGCCAGCCCCATCTGCTTCAGATTGTTGGTGCACTGCAAACGCCGAGCGGCTTCGCGTGCTTGTTGGACCGCCGGCAAGAGCAGCGCGATCAAAACGCCGATAATGGCGATCACCACCAGCAGTTCGACCAAAGTAAAGCCGCGTCGAACTTGAGCAGCAGCCGATCGGTTTGGCGAAGGCATCAGTTCCCCTTTTGGTTCAGCAATGGAGTTGGGATCAATGAAAATTAAATAACTGCGACCAGCACCAGCACTGCTTTACGATGGTCTGGACGGAAACTAACCTACGCCGGCTGCTGGGCGGTTCCTATGGTCGTTCACGCAAAATGATTAACCGATTTTGCAATGAACGACCAATTTTTCATTTCATCGCTGCGATGCGCATCTTTTTTGTGCATCCTTGCCATCGGAGCGGTTTGGCGTCGGCGACGGCGTCGAATTTTGTTCCAGGTTTTCGGAATTCGCCCCGTTTGAGAATGCCTAGTAATCAAGCACGTCCCCCATTCAATCGCGCGAACAAGATGGCGCAGAATCAGAGCGACTGTCTCGAAGACGCCGCGATGGGATCATAGTTGCGACGATATTCGCCCGGCGTCATCCCGGTCATGCGCTTAAAGAAACGGAGCGTTGAGTTCTCACAACTGAAGCCTGATTTGGCGCTAATTTCGGCGAGGGAAAGGTTCGTTTGCCGCAAAAAATCTTTCAATACCAAGAGCCGCGCAAATCGAATCTCCTCGGCCGGCGTCCGGTTCAACGCTTTGCGAAATCGGTCTTCGAGCGACCGCCGAGAAACATCGAGAAATCGGGTCAGGTCCGAAACGTTGATCGCGGAGTCGGCGTTTTGTTTGATGTAAGCGACGGCGTTTTGAACCATCGAATCGGCCGCAAAAATCGTATCGGTCGACGGCTTTTCAATAATCCCTTCCGGTGCGATCGCGATCGGCTCGTCACGCGGAGTTCCTCCCGAGATCAGACGTCGCAGTTCTCGAGCAGCTTCGTAGCCGACTAACTCGGGCCGTTGCTGGATGTAAGAGATCGGCATCGGCGAAAGCTGCGAAATCAGCGGATCGTGTTCGACCGCCAGCACGGCGACATCGTTCGGAACATTAATGCCTTCCGCTGAGCAAGTGAGCATGATTTCTCGAGCCACGACGGTCGAAAAGGCGATGACGCCGATCGGTTTGGGAAGCGAACGGACCCATTGGACCAATCGCGACCGTTGATAGTCATAGTCGGACGAGGGAGAAGCGGGGTCCGGCGAAAAGCTCCGCAGCGAATACCCGGCCTCTTCAATCACGCGCTCCGCAGCCGGTTGAACCGGGTCGCGGTAGTTGTAACACAGCGGGGGGCCGATATACCCAAAATGTTGGAACCCGCGTTGGACAAAGAAATTGCCAGCCAACTCGCCGCTTCCCTGGGGATCGGCGATCACTTTGGGAAACCGACGCGATTGTTCGCTGTGCCAAGAAACATTGATGGTCGGCATGTCATGACGTTCCAGGGACGCTCGGACATGTTCGTCCGCAATCCGCGCGATAATCCCTTCCCCTTTCCAGTCGGCAGGCATCAGCGCCTGCGTTTTCATCGCCCGGGGGTGAAGCCAAAAGTCCCAACCGCCATGCTCGGCGGCGAAGCGCGATACCCCCTCAAGAATCGAGCGGCTCCATTGGCTTTCGTTCAAGACCAACAAAGCGATACGCAAACGATCTGGATACACGGACAGTCGTCGAATCATTCGATGATGTTTCAATCTACTAAGTTAGGTAAGCAGTCGGCGAACTCTTAATCCTTTTGCAGAACAGCGATCCAACCGATCACAACGCCGCCCCCGAATATGGTTGGAAAACTTGTTCCTGCAATTCGGGGGCCGAAAATAACAGAAAGGAGCATTTCATCAAGGATGCGCACAGTGATCCAATCGCCGTAGGACTGACTTGGAAAAAATCGGCAGGGGAAAAAACGAACATTTTTCTGCGCATAAAATCATTGTGGGGGAGTTTGAAGATCGCGATACTTCATAAAAATCAGGCGACCCTGCCCAGAATAAGAGCAATCGATTTGTCGCCTATCCCTCTTAAGCCGCTGAATGCTTACCCCAAACGAACCCCTGGGACGATTCATGAATCGACTTAACATCCCTGATCGCCGAACGCTGCTCGTTGGCTTGTTGGTCGGGCTGATTTCCTTCCTCGGCGCTGCCGAAAGCGATGCTTGTACCACGGCCGTCATCAGCGGCAAAGCGACCGTCGACGGTCGGCCGATTCTTTGGAAAAACCGAGACACAACCTCTTCCATTCATAACGAAGTCGCTTTGTTCGACGACGGAAAATACCAAGCGATCGGCGTGGTCAACGCCGGCAACCGCGCCGCGATCTGGATGGGAGTCAACGAAGCCGGACTTTGCATTGAGAATTCCGTAAGTCGGGACCTGAAAATCGAAGGGTCCGCCAGTGGTCCCGGCAACGGCGGTTTGATGAAGAAGGCTCTTCAGACCTGTGCGACCGTCGCCGACGTTGTCAAACTGCTCGACAAAACCAACATATCAGGACGTAGCACGGTCGCCAATTTTGGGGTGATTGACGCTGCGGGGGGCGCTGCGTTGTTTGAGACCGGCCCCAAATCGTATGTCATGTTTGACGCCAACGATCCGCAAGTCGCGCCGCAGGGCTACATCGTCCGCTCCAACTTTTCGACCACGGCGCGCAAACTAAACGCCAATCCCAAGTCGGAAGATCTGGACGAGATCTACTCGGCCGAGCGCTACATGCGGGCCTGTTCGCTGATGTCGATCGGCGAACAGCAGAAGATCTCGTTGGAACATGTCGTACGACGTTGTACCCGCGACATGGCGGATAAGAATCTTCCGCATCCTGGCAGCGTCAACGCGCCGGAGGGAACGTTGCCCGAGATCATCAACACGACCAACACGATCAGTCGCACCACCACGGTTTCGGCGGCCGTGTTTCAAGGAGTTGCGCCAGGCGAAGATCCTGCTTTAACCACGATGTGGACGATCTTGGGAGATCCCAAGTTTTCAATCGCCGTCCCTTGCTGGGTCGCCGGCGGTGTCGCTGACGAACTAACGGATGAGCGGGGAGGTGAGTTGGGCGAGATCGCGATTTCACTTCGAGACTGGAATCTGACGCCTGACAAAGAGGGCGTTTATACGCAGAGCTTGCCTGGCATCTGGAGCGACCTTTGGAGAGTGGAAGACGCGCTGTTGGTCGATACGCAAAACGCCAAAGCGTCTTGGTCAAAACGAAAAGTCATCGCGACGACGATCGCAAAATTTCATTCGCAAGCGGCCAAGCGAGCGATGAAAGCGATGGAGCAAGAGTTCCGCGAAACCAAGGCCGCCGCGTTGGCGACGCCGCAACCGGCGACGCCAGCGTTCGAGCCGACATCAACATCCGCGTCTCGCTAAGAAATAGTCGTTGTTCGATTCTTGAATCCTCGCTCAATCCAAACCGAAATGGACCGAAAGATGACCCGCGTTTCCTGCAAACTCGCATCGCGCATTCTGCCGCTCACGGCGGCGATCATCGCGCTTTTGCTTCCCGCGATTGCGATCGCGGAAACGCCGAAAGCCGCGACGGAGCGCGACCTGATTCGGGTTGCGATCTATAGCCATTCGGCCGAAAACGGCGAAGGCAGCGGACCGACCAATCTGCAACGATTTTTGGTGGCCGAGAACGGTTTCGAGAGCGTCGTCGTCTCGCCG
This sequence comes from Blastopirellula marina DSM 3645, assembly GCF_000153105.1. Lineage (GTDB taxonomy): Bacteria > Planctomycetota > Planctomycetia > Pirellulales > Pirellulaceae > Blastopirellula > Blastopirellula marina. The sequence continues at coordinate 3,351,487 of NZ_CH672376.1, read as the reverse complement.
AACGAGATTCGTAGCGGCGTGCTGAACAATTTTGACGTGCTGGTCATGCCAGGCGGCTCGGCCAGCTTGCAAGCCAAAAAGCTGGAAGACGCCGGTTGCGAAATGGTCAAAAACTACGTCCGTGACGGAGGCGGATATGTCGGCATCTGCGCTGGATCTTATCTCGCCTCTGCTCAATATTCTTGGTCGCTAGGGATCGTCAACGCCAAAGTCTGGGATCGCTCGCATTGGGCTCGCGGCACCGGCGCCGTATCGCTGGGACTCACGTCAACCGGCTGCGATCTTCTGAAGAGCGACAAAGAGCATCTCGACGTCTACTATGGCCAAGGGCCGTTGCTCGTTCCTCATAACGACCCTCAACTGCCGGGCTACGAAGTGTTGGCGACCTATCGAACCGAAATCGCCAAAAAGGGAGCTCCGGTGGGCGCCATGGTGGGAACGCACGCGATCATTCGTACGATGTATGATGAGGGTCGGGTGATCTGTTTTAGTCCGCATCCGGAAAAGTCGGGCGGTCCTAATTCCATCATGATGGAAGGTATTCGCTGGGCCGGTTCGCGTCCCTAATCGCCCTTTTCATTCCTACTCTTCCGCGTTCTCCGAGCCGAGGTCACGTCGTCTTGCGATTTTCAAGCCACGCCCAGCTTCCTGCTTTGGCCGGCAAGGCATTGTCCAACTTATCTTCGTTGTGTACGGCGTGGGACGCGGTCGAGTACCGATATCCGTGGCGCGTTGACGAGTTGTTCGCTTCCCCATCCGATCGATTGTCGTTGATCGGCTATGGCAGCTTGATGAATCTCGCCTCCGCGCGACGATCGTTAAACGCGGAATGCCTGGCGTCGGCGCAACCGGTGGTCGTATTCGGCGCACGCCGCGTTTATGAATACGTCATGAGCCCCACGGGCCGCCGCGTTTATGGCGAGGTCGAAGGGGAACAACGATTCGGCGTTCTTAATGCGCAGGCAACCGGAGATCGCGCCGATTGGTTTAACGGGATGATGTTTCAGATCGGCGCGGACGACATACCCGCGTTGCTTTCACGCGAATCGGCCTACGATCTGTTGCCCGCTTGGACACTGGCGTGGGAAGATGATACTCCTCGTCCACAGATCGCTTATTTCTTCTCGTGTCGACAAAAGACGTTCGCCGGTCGCCAAACCATCGATTCGCAGATCTTGCCGCATCCGCGCTATCATGAGATCTGCGAATCGGGCTGTCTGGCGATTTCTCACGAATTCTTACATGCGTTCCGCACGACCACTTGGGTTCGGCAATCGCGGCTGATTGATAGTGCGGATCGTTCCCTGGTAACGGTTTGATCGCGCCGCGACGACTCTCTTTCCATGTGCTCCTCGCTCGCAACTACTTGGCGAACAGCGATCGCAAGTCACGGAACCCTTTGATCTCGATCGCGTTGCCGGAAGGATCAAAAAAGAACATGGTCCCTTGTTCACCCGGCTCGCCGGCAAAGCGGATGTAGGGAGCGATCACGAAGTTGATCTCGAGCGCTGTGAGACGCTCCGCTAGTTCGGACCAAGCGGCAAGGTCGAGCACGACCCCGAAGTGAGGAACCGGCACGCCGTGGCCGTCGACTTCGTTGTAGGCAAGCGACTCGTTCGTTTTCTGCTTGTTCAAGTGACAGACGAATTGATGACCGAAGAAATCAAAATCGACCCACGTCTCGGCGCTGCGACCTTCCGGACACCCTAACCGTTCGCCATAGAATTTTCGGGCAGCGGCCAAATCATGAACTTGAATCGCCAGATGAAATGGTGAGAGCGACGGCGCGCTGTGCGACGCGTTATCTTCTGGCAGAGGCGCTGCAGGCGAATTCGGCATTTTGACGATCTGTTTTCTCAGAAATAATAAGGTCTGCCGCATCACTTGGATGTTCAGTGACAGTGTTTACCAGAATCGTACCGATTCGGGACATCCAATTCGAGACGCAGCGGCTTGGTTTCCGCCAAACTCTTGGTTAGGGAGATAGACCGGAGATCCATCCCAGGCTGAGCGAACGTACTCTAACTAGTCGAAAGAGAGCACCATCGGTATCGGAGGAGACGCCAGCGGCTTGATGGCGTAGTTTCGATGAAGATTATGACGAATTTCGGACTGACACCGATTTCTCAGAGGCCGATAACGACAATTTGTAGTCGAATCAAGTTGCTTCGGAGAAATTGCGTTTCAACAAATTTCCGGCAAATTTGCTGGTAATATGCAAAATTGTCGGCGATGCCAAACTATGCTTTACTAAACTCGTCGTCATAATTACCGGTAGGAAACCGGCTACCCCATCGCACGGCCGCGTCGCCCTCTTTTCATTGGATTGCATTCTGGTGACTATTTTGCACGCGACGGCTCGAGCCGCATTGCTCGTCTGCCTGCTTTCGCCGATCTCCGTATTTGGAGCTGAAGACGCCGCAAAACAGGTCGTTGCGAGCGATCAAAGCGAAGAACTAGCGGCCATTCGTGAGCAGTCGAAGGCGTTTGAAACGGCCTTTAATCAAGCCGATTCGGCGGCGCTCGCGGCGCTTTGGACCGCGGACGGCCAGTTTGTCGACGACTCGGGACGCAGCTTCACTGGCCGTAAAGAAATCGGCGCCGGCTATGCCGACCTCTTCGCCAAACACCCCGACGCCAAGATTCAAATCACGATCGATTCGCTTCGTCTGCTGAGCGACGACGCGGCGCTGGAGGAAGGACGCGCATTGGTCGGTCCCAAACTAGCCGGCGCGGCAGGCTACAGCACCTATACCGCAGTCCATGTGAAAGTGGATGGTAAATGGTTGATGGCCTCGGTCCGCGATCGCTGGGTTGACACGCCTTCGGCGAATCAGAACGTCGCCGATCTGGAGTGGCTGATCGGAAAATGGACCGCCGAAGAATATGGCGTCCGCATTGAATCAGAATGCCGCTGGGTCGCCAACAAGACCTTTGTCGAACGAATGTACACGACCACCGCCCCAGGCGGAATGAAAACGACCGGCGTTCAGTTGATTGGTTGGAATCCGTTGCAAGGGCACGTTCAATCGTGGAACTTCAGCGCCGACGGCGGACATGCCATCGGGATCTGGTCGCCGCAAGAAAATGGCTTTGTGGCCGAGATGCATGGAGTGACCGGCAGCGGGATTCCCACGATGTCGGTTAATACGGTGACCAAACTGGATGACAACGCCTACACCTGGCAGTCAAAGCAACGCTCGATCGGCGGCGCGGCGCTGCCTGATACGGACGAAGTCGTGATCAAACGCCAGTCGTCCAATCCCTAATTCTTCTTCCACGCTCGCCTATCGGATGGATGCCATGATTCGTCAACGACTTACTTGGACCGTAACGTTCGGTTTGATCCTAGCAATTTCCTACTCGCAGTGCTGGGCTCGCGGCGGCTTTGGCGGCGGAGGCGGCCGAGGCGGATTTGGCGGCGGAGGCGGAGGTTTCAGTGGAGGCGCTCGCGGCGGCATGGGGGGCGGCGGATTCAGCGGGGGCGGCGGGTTCAACCGCGGCGCCGGCGGCCTCGGCGGAGGTGGTAACTTCGGCGGACTCGGCGGCGCAGGCGGAATCAATCGCGGGGCCGGTGGTCTCGGCGGTGGTGCTGGAAACTTTGGCGGACTCGGCGGCGGCGGCGGACTCGATCGCGGGGTTGGTGGTCTCGGCGGCGGCGCCGGAAACTTTGGCGGACTCGGCGGCGGCGGACTTGATCGCGGGGCCGGCAACTTCGGTGGATTAGGTGCCGGCGGGGCCGGTGGTTTGGATCGTGGCGCTGGCAATTTTGGCGGGCTCGGCGGTGCTGGTCTAAACGGCAAAGCTCCCAGCCGGGGACAACTGAACAACTTTTTGGGGCTCCCTTCGGATGAAGGCCTGCACAACCTGGGCACGAACGTCAACCACAACAGCTGGGACGGCAACAATTTCGATGTGAACCACGGCTCGGTTGACGGACCTCGCGGCGGCGCTGCGGCCGGAACAACCGTCACTGGACCGCGGGATAACACCGTCGGACGCGGAGCGGCGGTTGGCCCCAACGGCGGCGCCGTGGCTGGTCGCGGATTTGAAGGCGCCGGCGGAGCCGCTGGCGGACAAGCCATTGGTCGCGGCCCCAACGGCGGTGTCGCCGCAGGCGGAGCGATCCGCGGTCCCAACGGAGGCGCGGCCGCTCGCGGAGCGGTGGTTGGCCCCCATGGGGGCGCTGCTGCGGGATTCGCCCGGGTTTCTCCTTCTGGACGATACAACTGCGCCGTCGCGGTGCGCGGCAATTTCAATCACTGGGGCGTCTATGGTCACGGTTGGTACACGAATCATCCTGGCGCTTGGTTCGCCGCCGGTTGGACGGCCGGCTATTGCTGGCGAGCCGCGACCTGGAACTCGCTTGACAGTTGGATGGGTTACTATCCGGTCGCGCCCGTTTACTATGACTATGGCAACACGGTCGTCTATCAAGACGACGGCGTCTATGTGAACGGCCAAAACGCCGGAACTCCGCAGCAGTACTACGATCAGGCGAGTACGCTGGCGACCGACGGGGCCGATGCGTCGGCGTCGAAAGAAGGCGACTGGCTGCCGCTCGGCGTCTTCGCTTTGACCAAGACCGGCGAAACGACCTCGGACGTGACGATCCAGCTGGCGATCAACAAGCAGGGAATCATTCGGGGAAATTACACCGATACGAAGACCGACAAGACGCAGGTGATTCAAGGCTCGGCCGATAAGAAGACGCAACGCGTCGCTTTTACGGTGGGCGACAATACGACCAACGTGGTGGAAACGGGGCTTTACAACTTGACCAAAGACGAAGCTCCCGCACTGATCCATTTTGGAACCGAGAAGACCGAACAATGGTTGCTCGTGCGGCTGAAAAACCCAGATGACTCTGGCGCCGACGCGGATTCCAACTCCAATTCGGACCCCTTGAGCGAGTAGCGACTTTTCGCTGCAATTGGATAGCGTTTCGGCGATCTCGGTGGAGAACGCCGTTTCGCGTTACTAGCACACTTAACTTTCTCAATCTCTGAGAGTTCACACGATGAAACTGATTTTGTTTTCCATTCCCTTCCTGTTGCTCGCCGGAACCGCGTCGGCACAACCCGGGTATCCTGGCGGCCCGCCGTATTACGGCAGCTATACCAATACCGCAACGGCCGAACAAGGCGCACTCAATGGCATGGCCAATTTGACCAGCGCTCGCGGTTCGTACAATTTGCAAACCTCGCAGGCCGCCGTCTATGCGACCCAAGCGCAAAGCAACGAGATTGCGAACCATCAGCAATACGCGGACACCTACTTCCAGATGCGTGAAACGCGCGACGCCTATGTCGCCAAGAAGAACCCGCGACCGACCGAAGAGCAGTTGGTTTACCTCGCTCGGTCCAGTGCTCCCAAACCGCTTTCGACCGATCAAATGAATGCGGTGAGCGGCGAAGTCCAATGGCCGACCTTGTTGCAGTATCCTTCCTTCGAATCAGAGCGAGACGCGCTGAGCACTCTGCTCGAGAAGAAAGCGACCCACGGCGGACTAGGCTATCAGGATGTGAACACGTTCATCCAAACGGCGGACGAAATGAACGCCAAGCTGAAGAGCGGCATCAAAAAAGTCCCGCCGCAGCAGTACGTGCAAGCGAGCACTTTCTTGAAGAGCTTGCTTTACGCGACTTGCCAGGTCGACTTGCAGTAATTCCTTGACGCCCACACCTGAGATAGACAAATCATGAACTTCAATATTCCGCGATTTCTGGCGTCGACGGCTTTTGCTGCAGCGCTTGCTTTTTCTGGTTCGGCTTTGGCCGACGCTCCGACCACCGAACAATCGATCGCCGCCCTCTCGTCTACCGACGAGCTGGTGCTGATGAAAGCGATCGATCAACTGGGCGCGCTACGCGACGGCGGCGCCGCCGCGGTTGAGCCGCTGATCGAGAAATTGAAATCACCTTCGGCCGCAGTTCGAGCGCACGCCGCTCACGCGCTCGGACAAATTGGTTCCGCCGCAGCGCCTGCCGTCGACAGCTTGGTGAAACTGGTCGGCGATCCCGATCCGTTGGTCCGTCGCCAGGCGATCAGCGCGATACCGGCGACGCACCCCGATCGCCAAAAAGTGATCGGCCTGTTCGTTAAACTTTTGGGTGGTTCGGATGACGCCGTTCGCCTGCGAGCGATGCAAACGATCACCATCGCCGGCAAACAGGCGGTGCCCGGTTTGACGGAAGCGTTGAAGAATGAGAAAGCGGCCTTCTGGGCCTGTCTGATTTTGCGTGACATGGGGCCGGAAGCCGCTGACGCCGCTCCGGCGCTGACCGCGTTGTTGGCCGACGCACCGATCGAAACGCGTCGCGAAGCGATTCTCGCGCTGGCCGGCATGCCGGAAGCGGCGGAGCCGTCGATTCCCGCAATCGCCAAATGCTTAGACGAAGATTATCTGCAGCTCGCAGCGACGTTCGCGTTGGGGCGAATCGCCAAAATTCCGGCGGACGATCAGGCGAAGATCCTGGCCAACGTCGGCGGCAAAGATCAGGTCTTGAGCCTGGTTAGCGAATGGGCGTTGGCGCGAGCCAATCCTGACAACCAAGAGATGCAGAAGCAGGTCGTGACGCGACTTGCCGTTGCGCTGGCTAACGAAGATCCCTGGGTTCGCTCGACCGCCGCGAAAGCGTTGATCGCATTGCAGGCCCAGCCCGAGTTGGTCATTGCTGAATTGCACAAATCGTTGCCAGGCGCCGACGCTTCGATCCTGGGTGAAGCGATCGAAGTGCTCGCTAGCCTTGGCCCTCCGGCCATCCCGCATTTAACCGCGGCCCTGAAAAACGAGCAACTGCAGCAGCCGGTTGCCGCGATCCTCGGCGACATGGGCGAAGGCGCCGCGCCGGCGGTTCCGGACTTGGTCGCGCTGATTGACAACGAGAATCCGCGGACCGCGAACGTCGCGATTTTGGCGCTGGGTGGAATCGGTCCCGCCGCCGCCAAAGGCAGCGTGCAGCGATTGATCCAGGCCTTGCAAGAGGGCGAAGGCGCCACGCCGCATGATGCGGCTCTTTCCCTTGGCAAAATGGGGCCAGCCGCCGCCGAAGCGGAGCCTGCGTTGCTGAAAGTGATGTCGAGCAGCGATGACATTTCGCTTCGCGTCCTGTGCGCCTGGTCAGAGATGAAGATCAGCGGCAAGTCGGACGAGACCGCTGCGAAAGTACTGCCGGAACTGACGGCCGCCTGCAAAGCCGAGCATCCCGTGTCGCGTAAAGGCGCCGCCGAGCTGTTAGGTCAACTCGGTCCGGCCGCCAAATCGGCGACGCCCGCGCTGCAGTCGCTGTTGAAGGATCAAGACCAAGCCGTGCGTGACTCGGCTGCCCAAGCGCTGGAAGCGATCGGGCAAGACAAGTAGTCAAAACCTTGTTGCGACTACCGTCGGTTGAAATTTCTGCAAGCCGCCAGCCCGCATTGGGTTGGCGGCTTTTTCTGTGGGATGCACGAATGATCGCGGCGAGAAGCACAAGCCATCGGAAGTTGCGATGTACGGCCGAATTCGCCGCTGTAATCGATCACAACGCCCCTAGAAACCTTATCCGCGTCTGGAAACTGTCCGTCGGGAAGGTTAAGATCGGGGGCAATCCTCGTGCGCCGCGCAGTCAGTGCTGCGACCTGCCTTCGATCCTGCCTCCTTGAGAACTGATTCTATGCGAAGCGCTCTGCTTTCTCTCTCGGCATGTCTGTTCCTTCTTCCCGCGGTAGTGACGAACGCCCAGACGCTTGATCTGAAGCAGGGAGATCACATCTCGATCATCGGCAACACGACCGCCGATCGGATGCAGCATCACGGTTGGCTAGAGACGTATATCCACGCGCTCCATCCCGACCTGAATCTCACGTTCCGCAACTTGGCCGTCCCCGGCGACGAGCTAAAACTGCGACCGCGCGAAGATAACTTCGGCAGCCCGGACCAATGGTTGACCAAGAACGAGACCGACGTCGTCTTCGGCTTCTTCGGCTACAACGAGGCGCTGCAGGGTCCTACGAAGCTGGCCTCCTTTCAACAGGATCTGGTCGACACGATCGACGGCATGCGCCGTCAAAAATACAACGGGACCAGCGCTCCGCAGATCGTCCTCTTTTCGCCGCTCGCCCACGAAAATCTTTACAGCCGTCATCTCCCCGACGGATCGCAGAACAACGTCAACCTGAAGCTCTATACCGACGCGATGCGCGAAACGTGTGCGGTGAAAGACGTCTTGTTCGTCGATCTCTTTACGCCTTCGCTGGAGATGTACGCCGCCGCCGAGAAGCCGCTGACCATGAACGGCATTCACTTGCTTGAGCACGGCGACAAGGCGATCGCCGAAGTCATCATCCCACAGCTGTTCGGCAAGCCGGCGCCCAGCGCCGATTCGACGCTGGTGCAAAACCTGCGCGACGCAGTTCTGGAAAAGAACTACTTCTGGTTCAGTCGCTATCGCGTGGTGGATGGTTACAACGTGTTCGGCGGCCGCTCGAAGCTCGCTTGGTTTGGGCAATCCAACGCCGACGTCATGTTGCGCGAAATGGAGATCTTTGACGTCATGACCGCCAACCGCGACAAGGTGGTCTGGGCGGCTGCCTGCGGCGAAGCGTTGGAAGTCAAAGATGATAATCTGCCGAAAGAGCTGACGGTCAAACCGAACCGCGACGGCGATCTGGCCGACGGCCGCTTCTCGTACCTTGCTCCCGAAGCCGGTTTGGAAAAGCTGACCCTGGCCGCAGGGTTGCAAGCCAACATCTTCGCGTCGGAGGAGATGTTTCCTGAGTTGATCAACCCCGTCCAAATGGCGGTCGATCCCAATGGCCGCCTGTTCGCGTCGGTCTGGCCCAGCTATCCCCACTGGAACCCGGTGGAGCCGCGGCATGACCGCATCGTTTGCCTGCCGGACGATAACGGCGACGGCGTGGCCGATCGTTGCGTCATCTTCGCTGACGGGTTGAATAGCGTAACCGGTTTTGAATTCTGGGGCGGCGGAATGATCGTCGCCGCGCTGCCGGAGCTGTGGTTTTTGAAAGATACCGACGGGGACGACAAAGCGGACGTGAAGATTCGCATGTTGCAGGGGCTTTCTAGCGCCGACTCGCACCACTCGGCCAACGCGATGGTATTGGGCCCCGATGGTTGGATATACTGGTCGCGCGGCATCTTTAATGTCGCCACCATGGAAACGCCGACGCACACCTATCGCTCGACGCAGACCGGCGTGCATCGCTTCAATCCCCGCACGTTTGAGATGGAGTTCCACTACCCCATCGGTCCGAATCCGCACGGCGATGTTTTCGACAAATGGGGCTATCAGTTCGCCAATGACGGCACCAGCGGCACCGGTTCGTACGTGAACATCGGCAAAGGCCGCGGCAACAAACAATGGTTCAAAAAACGGGTTCGTCCGGTGGCTGCGACCGGGATCATTTCGAGCAGCCATTTCCCCGAGAAGTTTCAAGACAACTTTTTGATCTGCAATTGCATCGGCTTCCTCGGCGTCTTGCAGCACGAAGTGAAGTACGACGGCGCTGACATTACGGCGGAAGAGATCGAACCGATCCTGGTCTCGTCCGATCCCAACTTCCGCCCTTCGGATGTCGAAATCGGCTCGGACGGCGCGTTGTATGTCGCCGACTGGGCGAACGCGCTCATCGGCCACATGCAGCACAATATGCGTGACCCCAATCGCGACCATCAGCATGGAAGAATTGTGCGCGTCACCGCGAAAGATCGCCCGCTCGTAACGCCGGTAAGATTGAAAGACAAACCGCTGGCCGAAGTGCTGGACGCGTTCTACGCCCAAGAAAACTCGACGCGTTATCGCGCTCGCATCGAACTCAGCGGCCGCGATTCGGACGAAGTCGCCCAAGCGATCGCCGCTTGGGTAGCGACCAAGGACGCCAGCCAACCGGATGACGCCCAGGCGATGCTCGAGTGCATCTGGGTTCACGAAGAACACCGGCTCCCCAATCGCGATCTGGTCGCCGCCGTGCTGGCGGCCGCAGAGCCGCGCGTCCGAGCCGCCGCGATTCGTTCGCTCGGTCATTGGGCCGGGGCGATCGAGGACTGGGAGCCGCTGCTGTTGCAAGCCGCGCATGACGGCTCTCCACTGGTTCGCGCCGAAGCGATCAAGTCGGCTGTCAACTTTGCCGGCGCGGACGCCGCGGAAGTGATTTTTGTCGCCGCGTCGCAACCGACCGATCCGGAACTGGACGCCGTATTGGCCTATGCTCGCAGCCAGATCGACGTCGATGCGATGATCACCGACGCGCTCGCGTCGGGGCGCAAGCTTTCGCCGGCCGCAACCTCCTACGCATTGCAAAAGGCGAGCACCAATCTGCTGTTGAAGCTCACTCGCACGCCGGAAGTCTACGCGGCGTTTTTGAGCCGCGCAGGCGTTCCGAGCGCCGACCGCCAAGAAGCGTTGGCGGCCCTCGCCCAAAAAGCGGGCCGCAGCCCAACGGCCGAGTTGATCTCTTGGATCACCAAGGCCGAACAGGAAAAGCTGGCGAGTCTGAACGACCTGACCAAGTTGTTGGCCAAGTCGTCGCCAGAGAACTTGGCCGCATCGCAAGCAGCGCTGGCCCAACTCGCCGCGACGGCGTTGACCGCGCCGGTGCGCACGTCCGCCTATCAAGGTTGGATTCAAGCCGGCGGGGCCGAAGCGGCCTGGCAAGCAGCGTCGCAATCGCGAGACAAGCTCGCGGATCTCCTGATCGCCGCCAAGCGAATCAGCAAATCGGCCGCCGCGTCCCCTTTGTACGCACACATCCAGCCGCTGATGTTCGAGTTGCCGGCTCACTTGCAGTCGAGTTCTCCGCAAACCTCGGCGGACGCCCCCGCCGTCGCGTTTGAATACTACGAGCCGAACCCGGCGCAGAACGTCGCCAACGAAACGCTGGATGCGGTCAAGCCAACGTTGGTAGGCCGGATCGACAATTTCCAGAAGTACGTTCCGAAAGGGCGGAAGGATGCGTTCGCGACGCGTCAGACCGCGGCGATCGATATTCCGTCGGCCGGCGAATACACGTTCTTCACCGCATCGGACGATGGTTCGCGAATCTACATCGACGGCGTGCAGCTGGTCAATCATGACGGCCTGCACGGCATGAATGAAAAAGGCGGGGCGCTGAATCTGACGGCTGGATTGCACGAGATCGTCGTCACCTACTTTGACAACGGCGGTGGTGACGGCCTGCAGATCTCCTGGAAGGGGCCCGGAATCAAAAAGCAGCCGATCCCCGCGTCGATGCTTCGTCCTGCCGGTCAAACCGACTTGCGTCGGGCCGCGATCGAAACGATTTCGGCCTGGCCCGACCATCAAGCGGAGAAGATTGATGACTTCACCAAGCTGATTGCGATCGAGTCGATCGCCGCCGCCGGCCTGGAAGCGCTGGCCAGCTTGCCTTCGCGACCGGTCATCGATCGTTTGTCGCTGCAAGACCGCGGTCAGGTGCTGACGACGTTGATTGATCTCGCGAGTTCGGCGACTCCGGTCGAGCGCCAAACGGACCGATACGCCCGTCAATTGGCGTTGGGCGAAGTGCTCGCACGCAGCTTGTCGTCCGATCAAGAGAAGTATGCCGCGACGCTTCGCGAGCTGCGCAACAGCATTCCGGTCAAAGTCGATCCGCAGCTTTTGGCCCTGGGCAAAGAAGTCTATACCCGCGAAAGTCACTGCGCCACTTGCCACCAAACGCATGGCCAAGGGATGCCGAACCTGTATCCGCCGCTGGATGGCAGCATTTGGGCGACCGGTTCCGAAGATCGCTTGATCAGCATGGCCCTGGACGGGATGCACGGTACGATCGAAGTGAAAGGGAAGCGTTATAGCTCTCCTCCCTTGCCGCCGATGACCGGTTTCCGCCAGTTGCTGAATGACGAGGAAATCGCGGCGGTCCTTACCTTCGTCCGTAACTCGTGGTCCAACCGCGCGAAGCCGATCGAAGCGAAGCAAGTCGCCAAGCTGCGCGCCGTGGATCGGGGAGACGAGACCTTCTGGTTCGCCAACGACTTGTTGGCCAAATATCCGCTCGAAGATGGGAGCGCAGCGATCGCGGCGAATCCTGCCGGCGACCAATGGACCCCCAAGTTTGTCAAAAACTGGACGTTCGATCAGCTGAAGACCGATCAGGTCACGTCCGGCAAACGTTCGTTTGAGACCGGCCAGATCTACTTTGGTCGGCTGGGCTGTGCTCAATGTCACCAGTTGAACGGCAAAGGGGGAAACTTTGGTCCCGATTTGTCGAAGCTGGATGTCAAACGCCAGACGGCCAAACATGTGCTCGAATCGATCTTGGATCCGTCGAAGCAAATCGATGAAAAGTATCGCATGCAGTCGATCCTGACGCTCGACGGCAAAGCGATCTCCGGCATGGTGATCCTGGATAAGCCGGATGAACTTCACTTGTTGACCGATCCGCTGAGTCCTGACAAACCGACGATCATCAAGAAGGATGACATCGACGATCAGGCCAAGACCAAAACGACGATCATGCCCAACGGCCTGATGAATTGGCTGACGGAAGCAGAGATCTATGATCTGGCCGCGTTTGTACTCGCCGGCGGCGATGAGCAGCACAAGATCTATGACAACAAATAGTCGAGTTCTGATTGCGTCGACCTCCATCACTTCACCTCGATACCTCGGTTATACTCCCATGCGTCGCATCGCTATGAGCTTGCTCTTCGGACTGTTGGCCGCTCCTGCACTCGCTGCGGCCGAGCCGCTGGTCTACGAAGGTGATTCCGGCGTCGGCAAAGGGAAGCACATCGTGTTTCTCGCCGGCGACCATGAGTACCGCTCGGAAGAAGCGTTGCCGGCGCTGGCCCGCATCTTGGCCAAGCGCCACGGCTTCAAGTGCACCGTCCTGTTTTCGGTCGATCCCAAGACCGGCGACATCTCGCCGGGCTCGAGTTACATGCCGGGGACCGCAGCGTTGGAAACGGCCGATCTGATGGTCATCTTCCTCCGCTTCCAAAACTTTCCGCCCGAGCAGATGCAGCCGATCGTCGATTACTTGGAGCGCGGCGGTCCGGTCGTCGGTATGCGAACTGCGACCCATTCGTTCAAGATTCCCGGCAATTCTCCTTTCGCTCGCTTCGACACCAGCTATGGTGGCGAAGAATACAAAAAGGGATTCGGTCGTCAGGTCTTGGGCGAAACCTGGGCAGGGCACTACGGCACGAACCATAAAATGTGTACGCGGCTCGATATCGTCCCGGCCGAAAAGGACCATCCGGTCCTCCGCGGCGTCGAAAAACCTTGGGCGCAATCCGGCGGCTACTGGACCGAGCCGATGTCCGATAGCCAAGTGTTGGCGATGGCCCAACCCCTTAGCACGATGTCGCCTGACTCCGATCCAGCCCCCGGCAAAAAACCTTGTCCCGGCGTTTGGGTTCGCAGTTATGCAGGGAAGGATGGCGCCACCGGACGCGTCTTCACCACGACCAACGGCGCTTCCGAGGATATCCTGGATGACGACTTCCGTCGGATGATGATCAACGGGTGCTTCTGGACGATCGGCCTGGAAGACAAGATCACGTCGGATCTCGACATCGATTTTGTCGGGCCGTACCAACCGGTCACGTTTCGCTTTGGCGGCCACCGCCAAGGGGTGAAACCGGCCGAGCTGTCAGGCTGGGACGCGCCAATTCTGCCCGATCACTCGCCAAAACAAAAATAAACGAGAGCGCGTCCTAGAGACCGACGCTCTCGTCTGCGGTTATTCAATCTTCGGCCTTGCTGCCGTCGTCGCACATCTTGACGATCCGTGGATCGAAGCGTGCGACGATGTCGACCAGGTCGGCCTGCTCGTTCATCACCTGGCGGATATCTTTGTACGCGCCAGGCACTTCGTCCGCGCCTGCCGACAACACGCGCACGCCTTTCTTCTCGAGGTCGTTCTTCACCGCTTTCCAGCTGAACTTATCCCGCGCCTTGGTGCGCGACATTTGCCGACCGGCGCCGTGCGAGGCCGAACCAAGCGACGCCGCATTACCTTTGCCGCGGACGACAAACGCCGGATCGGCCATCGAACCCGGAATCACGCCCAGCTCGCCGGCGGCGGCCGGAGTCGCTCCTTTGCGATGCACGATCACTTCCTTGCCGCCGTGCGTTTCTTTCCAGGCAAAGTTGTGGTGATTCTCGACTCCGGCGATGATTTGCGAACCCAAGAGCTTCGATACCTGACGATGGATCACGTCGTGGTTGGCCGCGGCGTAATCTCCCATCAAGTTCATCGCGGCCCAGTATTCCTGGCCCGCTTCGCTCTCGAGATCCAACCAGGCCAGCCGGCCGAGATCTTCGTACTTCTTCGGCAGCGCCGCCTGCGCAATCGCGCTGTACGTCGAACAAACCGCGGCGCCTGCGCCGCGACTTCCGCTATGGCTGAGCAGCGCCACGTACTGACCCGCGTCCAGATTCAATTCTTCATCCCGCTCGGTCAGCGTCAGCAGCCCGAACTCGACAAAGTGATTGCCCGATCCCGAAGTTCCCAGCTGCTTCCACGCGCGGTCCTTCTTTTCGCGAGTGATCCGCGTGATCGACCAGTCGGCGTCCATCACCGCGTGCGCTTGCGGCTTTTGATACTCCTTTCCGACGCCAAACCGCGTTCCCCCTTCCAGCGCCTCTTTAAACCGGTTGAACTGAGAATCGATCGCGTCCGCGGCGATATCCAAGACCGACAGCTTCATCCGGCACGCGATGTCGACGCCCACCGCGTACGGAATGACCGCGTTGTCACACGCCAATACGCCGCCGATCGGCAGACCATAGCCGACATGCGCATCCGGCATCAGCGCGCCAGCGACCGCAACCGGCACGCTGCAGGCCTGCCGCATTTGGAAGTGCGATTCTTGGTCGATCCCCGACTTCCCCCAAGTTTCGTACGCGACCGGTTCGGCCCGCACAAAGTTGCGATCGTCAATAATCGCCTGCGCGAACTTGGCGAAGTAGTCGTCATCTAAAAACGCTTCCGGAGCGTCCAAGACTTCCTTGATTTTTGCTTTGACCTGCTTGCTGTCGGTCGTCCGCGAAGAGATAGCGAACTGAATCGCCGTGATCGCTTCCCGGACGCACTCTTCCGGCACGCCTAATTTTTGCAGCTGTCGTCCGTTCATAACATTGTCGTCAGGTTCTCTACGTCGATGAGAAAGGGTTCTGAATAACTCGCCGCGACGATGGCGATTCCATTTGTAACAGGCTGAGACCCGAAACGCGCCTGGGTGGTTCGGCAAACGACGATTGTCCCACTGCCCAGACTCCCCTTAGCCAACTCGCAATATCGGAGCTGGAATCAGCGGACCGGACCGTAGCAACTTTTTTTCCGTGCACACAAACGACCCGAGCATTAATCGGGGCGGACCACCGGACCGGACCGCATCATTTTTTTTTGCGATTGAGTGGACTGGACCGCGACGTTTTTTTTCGCCCGCTGTGTGAGCGGCAATTAAGTAGCCTCTATTCGTCATGACAAGCGTTTTATGGTGAAGGTGGTTTCCTCGAACTTGCGGCTAACGATCCTTGTGATTCGCTTCACAATGTGGACTGGACCGCAGCGCGTTTTTTTTTCAGGCGCGCAGGTCTGCGGCGACGCGAGCCCGAGTGCGCAAGTTGAGAGAATTTGGTCTCCCATTCCGGCACACATAACCAATCGCTGATATCGAGCCGTTCGCTCTAACGGATCTGTAAATCGGACCAGACCGCCAGCGTCACAGCGGCGAGAATCGCGAATTACCAAAGAGCGCCGGAGCCCAACATGCCGGCGAGCAACTCGAATCTTCGCCACTGGGCAATCAACCATCGATCCGTGCGCTTTGTCAACCGAGACCTTTCCCAAAATGAGCCCCGGCCTCCCCTAGGCAAGTTTGGGACTGTCGATTGACAACGCGGCCGAATTTACCGAGGCCGCAAACTGCGCGGCATCGTCGCTCAAAAAAGTGGCGACCATCGGGAACACGGCGTCACGGAAGCCGCCGAGGGTCAAAATGTCGGCGCGGTCCGGCTGGATGTCGATGCAGACCAACTTGGGCGACGTCGCTACTTGAAGACCGTCATGGTCTCCCCACAGGCGGTCGGACGATTCTGTGTTTCGATCAAGCCCAACGAAGAATCGCCAAGATACGTGCGCCTTGCGGCGCAACACAGGTGAGGTGATGCAATCCCGGCAGTCAGTTGGGTACAGAAGTAGACGACCCACTGCGAAAAAAGTTCAGCCCCCGTCGATTACTCCCGGTAGTGGTGCATCCCCCTTTTCCGCCGACTACAATGGGGCTTCTAATCCCTTACCCATTGCTTGCCTCGGATTGTGACGGAACTCCTCGATGACCTTCAGAAACTCGTGCCGCGCGTTGATCGCCGCTTCGCTTGTCTTGTTGATCACTCTGCCTACGGCGGCGCAAAAAACTGCGGACGCCGACGCGAAGTTCGCGATTCCGGCGACGGACGAAGGATTGCCAGGCACGGGCCCGATTCGTCGCTATGACTGGTTCCGTAACCTGTGGCAAGCGAAGCGGAGCGGTTGGTCCCAGCAAGTCGCCGCCGACCAAGGCGCCGTCGTCTTTCTGGGCGACTCGATCACCCAAGGCTGGGGCGACAATCTCGGCGGTAGTTTTGGCGATTTGAAGGTCGCCAATCGTGGGATCAGCGGCGATACGACCCGGGGGATGTTGGTTCGCCTGCAGGAAGATGTGCTGTCGCTCCACCCGCGCGCCGTTGTGATGTTGATGGGGACCAACGATCTGGAGGAAAACGCCGAGCCGGAGACGATCGCCGCCAATTTCAAACAGATCATTGCGGCGCTAAAACAGCACAATGCCGAAATGCCGATCATCGTCTGCAAGGTCTTCCCGAGCTCGGCGAAGAAGAGTCGCCCGGCCGATAAAATCCAACAGGTGAACCAGCTTTACGAACAAACCGTGCATGGCGATCCGCAAGTCACGGTTCTCGATACCTGGAAGCTATTCGCCAACAAAGATGGCGACGCTAAAGCGGAGGAGTTCCCCGATCTGCTGCACCCGAACCAAACCGGTTATGCGATGTGGGCCGCCGCATTGCGACCGATCTTCGCCACGCTGGGCTATCTTGAGACCGAACAGGACGATTTTGAAAACGAGCCAGGCTTCGTCAGCCTATTCAACGGCAAAGATCTGACCGGCTGGCAATTTCATGCGACGCCGCCGCGCAAAGGAAAACCCGGCGGCATTTCTCGTCCCGAGGTTCCGCAGGCCATCGCGTTCGACGGCCAGACCGCGAGCGATGATGGTCGCTACGTCGCCGTCAACGGACGTCTGGTCGTCACGACTCCGGCCGAAGGACGCCGCATTCAGCAGCTTTGGACCACGCAAGAATTCCCTCACGACTTCATCTTGAAGCTTGAGTTTCGCGCCACCCCCAACGCGGACAGCGGCGTCTTCATCCGCCAACCGCAACTGCAATGCCGCGACTATGGTTTGGCCGGTCCGTATACCGCGCTGAAGAACTACAAACCGCAAGCTTGGAATGAGCTGGTCGTCACGGTCAAAGACAACACGGCCCACTGCACCTGCAACGGCGAACTGCTGGAAGCGGCGCTGAAGGTCCCAGCAACCGGCGGCATCGGCCTAGAAGGAGATCGCGGGCAGATGGAGTACCGGCGGATTCGGGTGAAGGAGTTGAAGTAAGACGCGACAAGACTGTGCTATCAATTGAAGGGCCCGACAGTCCTTAATCGGTAAGCAAGCTTTGGCCGCCGCGGCGACGCCGGAGAAAATTGGCCGCGCTGCCTGCGCATCGGTTCATCGCATCAGGGAGCGAGTTGTCCGCCTGACGGATTCGTCGGCGGCACGGTAAGATCACGCACTCGGATGTTGCGGAATTCGACGAGGTTCGCAAGTCGCTGAAATGCGAGGCTCCCCGTTTGATGAGGGAGATTTAACGAGTGACTCAGGACATCGTTATTGTCGATCGCGACTTGGACCATAGGGGGCTGATAGCGAATTCGCATTTTGTGCCAACCTGGCATTCGCGTCTCGACGCGTTGCTTTGCCGCCGCAAGATTGTGCAAACTGCCTGTCCGCTGAATATCAGGAATGTTTCTAAATTTGGGCGCGGCGTCATCAATAATCTGAATCTCAAGAAACTTACTTCCCACTAATGGCTCTCCGGGGCGACTATTCAGAAAGACGCCGCTATTTCCACCTTCTTCTAGTTTGTATTCAAATTCTAGTTCATAGGCGTCATATTTTTTTTCGAGCATAATCCAGCCGGCCTCCTGAGGCGACGTTCCCACTCCAATGAGTGATCCACTGGCTACTCTCCACAGCGTAGGTCCTTGGATGGACCAGCCTCGCATATCACGACCGTTAAAGACCGAGACCCAGTCTTGTGCGACGTCTGTCGTCGGCGGCACGTTGCTAGAGGCCGCTGCAGGTAGAGAAGCAGCGGCGGGCTTTTCCCAGGAGATCTCGACCTGCGAGTTTTCGCCGCTGGTAATGGTGAACTGCGAGACATCAGTCTTCAAACCGCTGCTTGTTTCTATCGCAAATTTGTAGGGCCCCGCTGGGAGCGGCGCGGTCAGTTCGGTCCGGTCTAGTTTGATGTCCACCGTTTCGTTGGTCTTCGTATTGACGACATGGATCTCTTGATCGCGCAGGTGCGCGACAAAGGCGTCTCCCTTTATCGATACGATCAAATTGCCATGGGGAGTGGATACCTTGAACAACGCGCCAAAACCAAAGTATCCGATGATCGTTAGCAACAACGCGACAGCGACCGCGCCGCCATAAAAACCGGGCGAACCGCCGCCTGCTTGGACGGTGCGTTTGCGACGACCTGGGGGAGCCGGCGAAACCTGTAGCTGAGGAGCGACAAGCGGCGCACCGCCGACATGCTGCTGCGTTTCCAAGAAGGACGTTGGCGACGTGTCCGCTTCCGCCTCCGCTTCTGGAACGATCTGACGGATTGCAACCTTCCCTTTATCGTGCAGCCGCGGACGAATCCTCTCCAATTCCGCGATCAATTCTGTCGCTGATTGATAGCGGTCTGCCGGCAGCTTCTCTAGACATTTTTGGTAGATCGCGTCAAGCTCTAGCGGTACGTCGCTGCGAAACTGCGACAATGACGGTGGAGTCTGTTCGCGATGCGCCAGCAACTTGACCATCAGTTCTTCGCCTTCAAACGGGGGTCGACCGGTTAGGAAGTAGTAGAACGAGCAACCTAAGCTGTAGAGATCGGCCTGCGGCTTCACCGTCTTGGAGCTGACGGCCTGTTCTGGCGACATGAAATCGACCGTCCCCATCACCGAGCCCTCTTGCGTCAGTCCCGCGGGATCGTCTTCGGACGTCAAGCGGGCGATGCCCATATCGAGGATTTTCAAAACGCCCTCCTCGTCGATGAGCAGATTGGCCGGCTTGATATCGCGATGCAACAGGCCGACGCGATGGGCGTATTCCAAACCGCGGGCCGCTTGGATGAAATAATCGACCGCTTGGGTTACGGAGAGCGGCCCCGTCTTGCGGACAATCTTATGGAGGTCGCTCCCCGGAACATATTCCATGACCAGGAAATGAACACCTTCGGCTTCGTCGGCGTCAAAAGCGGTCACGATATTGACGTGGCGAAGTTGGGCCGAGGCCTGAACCTCTTGATAAAAGCGAGCCAGGGCTTTGCTTTTGTTTTTGACCTGACCGTGGATCACCTTTAACGCCACTTCGCGGCCCATCTTGCTGTGCCAAGCTTTGAAGACTTGCCCCATGCCGCCGGCGCCGATGCGGTCTTGAACGATGTAACGTCCCAGTTTCAGTCCGCGAGTCTGACCTCGAGCGATCGCGCGTAGTTGAAACCGCGTCAGTAGTTTGGATGTGAGCAGCAGATTGCAAAACTGATAGACGTTTTTCGTCGGTTGGGCGCTGAGCGTCTGTTTTAGTTCTTCGGCGTCGATGACGTCGGCCTTGGTCAGGTGCGCCTGCAGCGTCGCCAATTCCAACCCTTCAGGCAGCAAGAGGGAACTTCCCAACTCTTGCGGCGTGGGAAGATGCAGCTCGCATTCGACCTGGTTAGCGCGTTTTAAACTGTCGAAACGTTGGAGTGAGCCGACATAGCCGCGCAGCTTTGCAGCTAATTTCGGATCGTTCCCGGCCAGCGAAGTGGGGTCCACCGGAGTCCCCTTCGCGACGGTCTCTTCCCATTTCTCCAGCAAGTCCAAGATCTGGTCGTCGACTTTCATTGCGATTACGACTCCGAAGGTTTCAGTAAATCAGGAGCCAAATCGGCCAATAACAAACGTGCGTGCAAGTAGCGTCGTTGAATTGTTTTTGTCGAAACGCCCAGCAGTCTGGCCGCGTCAGCATGCGACGCGTCGGAGTACCACAACAGCGAAAACGTTTCTCGCAGATCTTCTGGCAACTGGTCGACCGCTTCGTGAAACTCGGCCCACTGCGCCAGTGTCACCGGAGCGTCCAACTCATTTCGATCAGGCGCGTCGTCCAGGGCGAAGTTCGACTCATGATTCGCCGCCGCCGACATAGGCCCCAAGTGCTTGCGGGCCAGATCAATCAACGTTCTGCGAATTTGCAGATTCGCCAGATTAAAGTAGTGTCGCGCGGATGTCGGCTTCACTTCCTTTAAACTGCGGTAGAGACGAATCGACGCCTCTTGAAACACGTCGTCAGTTTGCTCCCAACGCGCCAATCGCGGATAAGCTTGCATCATCGACTTCGTCAAGCGCTGCAAATGGTTTAACGAACGAGCCAGGATCAAATCATAGGCGACGGCCGGGCGTTGGTGCGCGGTCGCTAGAATCTCGTCAATTTGGGAATTTGTCCCCGATATCAATTCCACCAATGCGCTATCCCTTGCGGAGGCCTATCGGATCGAATTTGACCTGTCACTTGTCGGCGCCCTTTCGAAACACTCTCCCGCTACTATCTAATGCGAGCGAATGCCGACCAACTGGGCAGAGATTTTCAAAAACTTTTGACATCGACACGTTTACGTCAGAGTTTTCCCGCTTCGCCGACTTGCGCGGGCCGAAACGCCTGCCTGAGTCAATTTCACCTCAAATTGAGTCGTCAAGCAACGAGATAGGCGTGCTCGAGGTGAAGGAATAAGCAAGTACTCTCGTACTCGACCTGGCTTGGGCCCACCGACCAATGCGCGGCGGTTGAAAAACCGAGCAGCGGATCCGAGACGGAAGAAATGGGAGTCGAACACCGATGGCTCTGGGAGAGGCGCACCGCTTTTCTAGATTCGGAATGGCGAACGCATTCCTTTGGCTTGCGCCGCAGGCTTGTGTTCTGATTTTGTGAGCATTGGCTTTTTTGTTCCGATTATTACTTCCCAAGCTGCGACAAAGCGATTAACAGTCGCCTTCCCGTACCAACACAGGACCCACCGCAAAAATTGTCATCAAACGGACAGAGCGCCCAGTGGGAGTCGAACCCACACTTCCGCCATGGCAAGGCAGTAGGCTGCCGCTACATCATGGGCGCATGGTTGGAGGGAAAATGGAAAAGCACCGGGTCGGAGTCGAACCGACGTCGCCGCATTACGAATGCAGAGTCTTCGCCTCGAGACGAATCTTCTTCGTAAGCCCCGCCGCGAAGAGAAAAGTCGCATGCGACTTTTAACAAACTGGCTTTGCTTGGTTCACGAAGGTGCTTGCGTCGCATTGTCTGAAAGTTAGACGGCGAACTCGCTGGGCGGTTCGCTTTTTTCCGCCAGAGATTCGCCGCGCAGCCGGCGACGCATTTTTCGTCGTTCGAGATTTAGCCGTCCGGCGGCGGCAAATATCGGCCGGATTTTCCGGCAGAACCTGCTAGAACGACCTGTTCGCCAGAGAAGAAAACAGGGATCGCTAAGCTTCTTATTGCCGAAAATAGCATGCTACATTTTGTCGAGGGAAAAATGTGACAATATCCGCCGTATCAAGTAGATTCAGAGTTCACCTAAAACTCCTCCCGTTTTTCGTTCCGCTGCTTGTTCCCCGCCCCCGCTTCCTTCAGCACATTGGACCCGCACATGCGGCCTCCTGGTCTTGCGGCACGCTTTCAACACCGACCCTGCTGGCGAATGCTCGCGGTTTGCGCTTTGACGACGATGGCTCCGGCGGTGCTGCTGGCCGAACCGTTTGCGCCCCTTGGTCAACAGTATTACGAGCAGGTTCAACCGCTCCTCAAGACCTATTGTCTCGATTGCCATTCGACCGACGCGAAGGAAGGAGAACTCGATCTCGAACGGTTCGCCGATTTCGCCGCGATCCGACATGACCCGGAGATTTGGCAGCGCGTCGCCGAGATGATCGCCGGTGGTGAGATGCCGCCCGAGGAGAACGCGCAGCCGACGGCCGCCGAGCGCCGGCATTTGTTGGCCTGGACCACCAGCTATCTCGACGCCGAAGCGAAAGCCGACGCCGGCGATCCTGGCCCGGTGCTGCTTCGTCGCTTGAACAATGCGGAGTACGCCTACACGCTGCACGATCTGACCGGAATCGATTTCGACCCGACGCGCGAGTTTCCGGTGGACGGCGCCGCCGGCGAAGGGTTCACCAACACCGGCGCTTCGCTGGTGATGTCACCAGCGCTGTTTCGCAAATACTTGGACGCCGGTCAGGCGATCGCCCAACATGCGGTGCTGCTGCCGGATGGGTTTCGCTTTATCGAAGGAACGACCCGCCGCGACGCGACCAACGAGATTATCGCCCAGATCCGTGAGATCTACACGCGACATACGTTGGACGGCAGCGACCCGAGCGTCCTCGACCTCTGGACCATCGCTGACCCTCAGGTCGGCACCAAACTGGATGGACGCGTTGATCTTGATCTGTATCTGCCGGCGCTGGTTCGCCATCGTGAGCGTCTGCAAAGGGAGCCAACTGCGGCAGTGGAGATCGCCGTCGCCGAGAAAATCAATCCTTCGTATTTTGCAAGGATGGCCGAGTTGCTGCTGGGCAGCGCGTCTCAGTCGCCGCTGCTGGATGACTTGCGACGGCGCATCGCCGGAGCGAACGAAAAAGAGGCGCTGCAGATCGCCAGCGATATTCGCGCCTGGCAAGAGCGACTTTGGAAATTCAATCGGGTGGGCCATTTCGGCGGTATTCGCCCCTGGCAACAAAGCCAAGACGCCGTCGTCGCGTCGCAAGACTTCCGGATCCCCGTCAATCTGGAAGCTGGAGAACCAGACCTCCTATTGCTGACGACTGGCTCCTCCGGCGATGCGAATCAAAACGATGTCGCCCTCTGGCGCAATCCGCGATTTGTCCGAACCGGGGGACGGATCATTCCGCTTCGCGAGCTGCGCGGCGTGGCCAGCGCCTATGAACAAAATCGCCAAGCGGTGCTGCAGCATCTCACGCGTTATCTGAGCGCCGCATGGGAGATCAAATCGACCGACCAAGCGCCCGATTTCGCTGCCACAGCTCATTCGCATCAGATTGATCCGGTGCTGTTATCGGCATGGGTCCGCTATTTGGGGATTTCCGCGATCGAGCCGGTGACGCTCGCCGAGTATCTCGATCAACCGCTGGATAACAGCGCGGCGATCCGCGGCTGGGGCAGGGCAGGGCTGAACGATCTTTCGCTGGTCGCCAACTCGACCGACGAAACGATCCGCATCCCCGGCGACGTTCGCCCCCACTCGATCGCCGTCCATCCTCGTCCCGAGCGGTGGGTCGCCGTCGCTTGGCGATGCCCGGCGGATGGGACCTATCGCGTCCAACCGCAAGCGTTTGATGCGCACAATGCGTGCGGCAATGGATTTCAATGGCGACTTGAACATCGTCGCCCAGGAGAACAGCGGATTCTGGGAGCGGCCGATGTCGGTTCCGGTCTGACCGCCGAGTTTCCCGCGCTTCCCGAACTAGCGATGAAAACAGGAGACATGCTGGCGCTGCTGATCGGCCCCCGCACTCAGGAACATACCTGTGACTTGACGGGGATCGAATTAGAGATTCAGTCGACGACGGACAAGGGCCGAACCTGGTCCCTATCGCGAGATTGCGCCGATTCGATTGCGGACGGCAATCCGCATGCCGACAAGCAGGGTAACGCCGACGTTTGGCATTTCTTTGCGCAGACGTTCAACCTCTTGGAAAACGACCGGAGAGTTCAAGACTCGCTCGTCGCGCAGTGGAGCCGCGCCGGGGATGAGATGCGAGCCCGCGAAATCGCCGCCGAGATGGAACTGCGCGTGCAGTTGGGCTCGATCGCCGGTCGGGAGGATCCCAACCCGAACCTATTTCGCGAGTTGACTTCGATCGACGGTCCGTTGCTCGCCTCGTTGACCAATGAAGATCTCGGCCAAGTGAAGATTACGACACCGATGAATCACGGCGTCGCGCCGGATCGTTTCGTCACCGATTCCGCCAACGACTTGATTTCGCGCGCGCCGGAGATCCTGGAAGTCGCACTGCCGGCCAACATGCTGTCAGGCTACGAGTTTGTCGTCACCGCGACGCTTGCCGACGCAGCGCAGAATGAGGGAAGCGTCCAGGCCGAGGTCGGTCGCACACGAGCGGCGGCCGATCGCCTGATCACGGGCGCGTCGATCATCGCCGCCCCCGGCAGCGCAGCCGCCGAGCGGTTTGCGAGTTCGATGAGCCAATTCCGCGAGCTCTTTCCGATTGCGTTCTGCTATCCGCAAATTGTGCCGGTTGACGAAGTAGTGACGCTGGTGCTGTATCATCGCGAAGATGAGCCGCTGCGACGCTTGCTGCTAACCGAGACCGAAACCGCTCGCTTGAATCGTCTCTGGTCGGAGCTCCGATTTGTCAGTGGAGACGCGCTGACGATCGTCGGCGCTCTTGAACAGCTGTTGGAATACGCGACGCAAGATGGTCGTCCGAGCGACTTTGATCCGGTTCGCCAGCCGATCCAAGACAATGCGGATGCTTACCAGCGGCAACTGGCGGAGGCCGAACCGGTGCAGCTGGACGCGTTGGTGGAGTTCGCCGCGAAACTCTATCGCCGTCCGTTGACAACCAAAGAAGAGACCGGCATTCGCACCCTTTACGACAAACTGCGCGAGCAGGAATTTAACCACGATCAAGCGTTTCGCTTGTCATTGGGCCGACTATTCGCTTCCCCAGCGTTTCTCTATCGATTGGAAACTGCTCGCCCAGGACGCGGCTCGTCGCCTGTCTCCAGCCGAGAGTTAGCGATCCGGTTGAGCTACTTTCTCTGGTCATCGCCGCCGGATGCAAAGTTGGAACATCTCGCCGCGGCGGACCAACTACAAGACGAAGCGACCTTACGAGCAGAAGTCGAACGAATGCGGGTCGATCCGCGAAGCCGGCGTCTGGCGATCGAATTCGCTTGCCAATGGATGCACATCCGTGACTTCGATCAATTTGACGAAAAGAGCGAACAGCACTTTCCAAATTTCGCCGACCTGCGCGGTTCCATGTACGAAGAATCGGTGCAGTTCTTCGCCGACCTGATTCAGCGCGACGGTTCAGTTTTAGAGATCATCGACGCCGACCACACGTTTCTCCATGAAACGTTGGCCAAACATTACGGGATCCCCAACGTGGTCGGCTCGCACTGGCGGCGCGTGGATGGGGTTCGGCAATATGCGCGCGGCGGAATCCTTGGCCAAGCGTCGGTCCTTTCGATGCAAGCTGGCGCATCGCGGACGAGCCCCATTTTGCGCGGCGCGTGGGTCTCAGAAACGCTGCTGGGCGAACGACTGCCGCGACCGCCGAAAGATGTGCCGATTTTGCCGGAAGCGGCGCCGGCCGGTTTGACCGAACGGCAACTGACGGAACAACACACATCGGTCGCTGCGTGCGCCAAATGCCATGCGCGAATTGACCCGTATGGTTTCGCGCTGGAAAACTTCGACGCGATCGGCCGTTTCCGCCGACAAGATGTGCAAGGTTCGCCGATCGTCACCGACTCTGTCTTGCTCGATGGGACTCCGCTCGCCGGTTATCGTGATTTGCGCGACTATCTGTCCGGCGCTCGGCGCAGCGCATTTGTGCGACAGTTTTGCCGCAAGTTGCTCGGCTATGCGCTAGGTCGATCGATTCGCTTGTCGGACCAGCCGCTGCTAACGAAGATGGAAGCGGAGCTGGCCGAAAACGACTATCGCATCGGCGCCGCGATCGAAGCGGTCGTGTTGAGCCGCCAGTTTCGCGAGATACGCGGCCAAGAGTTCGTCGGCATCGATTGATTTGCCCCTACCCCACTTAGGAATCGAACCATGAAACGTCGACTTTCCCGCCGCACGATGTTGCGAGGTCTTGGAGTGAGTATGGCGCTGCCGTGGATGGAGTCGACCGCGGTCTGGGGCGAACAACGTAACCAACAGAATACCGGAGCGGAGGCGCCGCTGCGGTTCGCCGTGCTGTTCGCCGGAAACGGATTTCATGGCCAAGAGTGGTGGGCCAAAGGCGCCGGCGCAGCGATGGAGTTGGGCGGAGTTCTCACTCCGTTGACCGACTACCGCGAGCGGATGCTTTTTCTGGAAGGGCTCTACAACGAAGAAGCGCTGAAAGGAAACATCCATAGCTCGCAGACCGGCAACTTGCTGTCCGGTGCTCCGCTCGCCTCAGGCGGCGAGATCCGCTCGGGCGCCAGCATCGATCAGGTGTTGGCTCAGCGATACGGCCGAGGGACCAAAGTCCCCAGCTTGGTGTTGGCGTGTGAAAAGTCGAATCCTTCGGTCCACAAGAACTATTCGATGCTCTATAGCTCGCATATCTCTTGGAGCTCGCCGACCACGCCGACTCCGCTCGAACTTTACCCGGCGCTGGCGTTTGATCGTCTGTTTAAAGAAGGCTCGCATCGTTCGGACGAAAGCGTGCTTGACGCGGTCCTCAGCGACGCATCCGATTTGCGCCGCAATATCAGCACCGCCGATCGTCGCAAACTGGACGAGTATCTCGACTCGGTTCGCGAAGTGGAACGACGAATCGAATTGGCGGCGGAGCGCGGCGAACTGCAAGGTTGGAAGCCGACGCTGCAGCAGCCGAACATCGCTCGTCCGGCTAACGGCGCGCCGCAAGATATCGGCGAGCATATGCGCCTGATGTGCGACCTGCTGGTGCTGGGTTTTCAAACCGACGCGACGCGGATCTGTACGCTCAAGCTAAACAACGACCATTCGTCGCTCCGCTTCGCAAATCTCGGCATTGACTACATGATTCATCATCTACTCTCGCACCAGGACTCCGACGACTGGTTGAAAGTAAATCAATTTTTCGTGGAGCAGTTGGCCTACGTCGCACGCAAGTTGGACGCAATTCAAGAGGGAGAGCGCACGGCGCTCGACAATTCGATGATTCTCTTTTGCTCCAGCATGCTGACCGGCCGGACGCATGATGCGACGCAATTGCCAGTCCTGCTATTGGGCGGAGCCGGCGGCAAGTTGGAGACGGGGCGCGTCCTTAACTATCGCGACCAGCCCAACCGCAAGATGTGCAGTCTGTATCTGTCGCTAATGGACAAATTTGGGGTGACGCTCGATAAGTTCGGCGATTCGACCGAGCGATTGAAGAACATCTAACGACGCCGCGTGCGGACTTTAAAAGTCCGAAGCCGGCTTTCCGATATAGATCGCGTCGCGAGCCGTTGCGATTTGCTGGTTGCGCTGTTGCGATCGGCGGCGCCACCAATAGGCCAGATCGTGTCGCCAGGTCCGTTTTCGTCCCAGATAGAGCGTTCCCTTTTCTGGGGCGACGAAACCCTCGACCGTTTGCGTCTCTTCGATGCGAGCCAGAACTCCCGGCAGCAAGCGCGCCGCGACTTGCGCCGCTTTGACCGTCAGCGTATCCTCGTTATCGTCTGAGGTGACTTCGATAAATCCATGCGCCAGAACCGGACCGGTGTCGATACCGGCGTCGATGCGGTGAATCGTCACGCCGACATTGTTCGAGTCGCCGTGGTAAAGCGGCCAGAAGAGCGTGTTCTCGCCGCGATACGCGGGCGCGATGCCCCAGTGGATGTTAATCGTCGCCAGACGCGCTAGCCCAAAGATCTCCGGCTTCAAGATGGGACATCCTGACGTAATGATCACGTCGGGTTGCAGTTCTCGCAACAGCGCAACGTTGGCTGCGCAATTGAATTCGCGGATCGAAACGATCGATGGCTCCAGGTCTGAAAACTTGGAGTCGGCAGTCGGGCCGAGCAGTTTGGCCACCGTTTGAAAATGTCGAACGCCGCGCCAGGAATCGTAGCGCGACTGTAATCGTCGGCCGATGACCCCCAGCGGCGATCGCAAAACCTTCGCATATTGCCGCCAGGTCGTTGGCTGCGAGGTCCAGACAGGCTGAATCAGATGCCGCAATGGACTTGCTTCGTGCAACTTCGCCAACACATAGCGGTGCTGCGGCGTAAGGGTACTGATCGCGACGACGTTCAAGAGCTCTACCTTGTGCTACGGATAAATTCGGAATCCGATCGATTCGTTTTCGCAATCGCAGCAGCGAAAAAACGAAGTAGATCGGAGTCCCCGCGCAAAAGACTCTTCAGAAACTTCACCCGATCCAATGCCGGAACACATTTGCCCATGCGCTCTGATCAAATCGTGTAAACAAACTTCGGCTAATCGTCTCTTCGGATACATCGTCAAGACCGTATCCGACATTTCGACGTTCACCGTCGCGGCAATCAATGCCTCGATAGCTATGGTAATTACCGTTGGCCAAAACGGAACGACAATTTACGCAAAATACGCAAGTCCTTGCCTGTCGAGATGCAATCCACAGTCGTGGCTTAGCTCGCAAGGCGTAATAGGTATCCGTCCAGAAGTACCGGAATCCCAAGGTCAGGCGGACCAGCGTCAAGGAGACCTGCCAAGGGATTAGCATTGACGGACTCGGCGTCGTCAAGTCACATCGGAGCCTGCAACCGCTAGAAGGGGGGGCGATTTGAATTTGCAGCAGACCAACGGTCAACCGGCGTGAGCCGTCCACCTATTTCTGCAAAGCAGTCAGCGGGACGGCTGGCTGCTGGAAACTAGCAACCGTGTCATGCGCGATTGCCTGCAGCACTTTCAATTCGTCGGCCGGTATCCCTTGCGGTGCAAAGTCGTTCTTCCGAATGTCATGACCGATCAATGCTTCGTACCAGACGGCGCCGAGGAGATATTTTCCGCGCTCATTCATGTGCTTGGGATCCAGCTTGAGCTTCCCTTTACCTTGGTCTCGATACCAGCCGACCACCAGTGAATTCTCCTGTCGCGGCAATCCCTGAGCCGGAGGCGATTGGAAGTTGAAGTCGTTGTCCACTGCGTACTGCCGATCGGGGCGCTGACGGTAGGCCTGGATGGCGGCGCCAGACGGGATGACCGGCGTTTGAAATTTTTCGGCGACTTGCCCGTAGGCGTCGGTAAGCTGCTGGTACATTTCCGCTTGCGAGATCTTCCACTGCGCCAACAAGGGAGCGTCCGTGCGGTAGGCCCAAGTTTGATGAAACGCGATCTTCGCTTGCGGCGCCGCTTTGCCGATCATCGCGACCAGGTTGTCGACAGAGGGATGGTAGGTGTCAGGCCGCCAACTATCGCTGCTCGCTTGCTGCAGGGTGATCACGTCCCACGGCTCGGCGGCCAGCATTTGTTGCAACGACGCCGACTCTCTTTTGCCGTCGCGGACCAGTCGATATTCTTTTCCCCCTTGGCCGGTCACCGCCGCCGCCGCGTTGTTCCAGTGGCGCTGAAGGGTGCAGCCGCCAAGATTCGCTTTCTTCAAGAAAAGCTCGGCGGTCGGATCGGCCTGAAAGATCTCTGGCAGATAGGTGCAAGCGTTGTCGGCGAAACTATTGCCGATCGTCAGCAGACGAACCGTTCGCACGTCGGCTGCTGGCTCGGCGCCTTGGGCGACGTTTGGGATCGGAAAAAACAGCGCAATTGCGGCCACCCAGAGCAGGCCATTCGACAGAGACGCAAGCATAGAAAGAAACTCCGGCGGGATATTGTAGAGAAGCCCCCAGTCTAGCATCTCGCCGGTCGGCATGCGAACATCTCATTAGATGCTGCAAGCTATTGCAAAGTCTAATTCTTCCTCGTGGTTTAGGATGGCCGCTGGAAATTGACCTCTCGCGCTTGGCGGCGATTTCCCAACTTCCTGCCTCCTTGCCCCTTCCACCTCACGCAGCAAAGCGTCGCGAATGAATGTCGGCCGACAGCGACGTGGCTACTACCTATCTCTAGGGAACTCTCATGGCGAAAAACACTACTTCGCGGCGCGTCTTTCTTCAATCGACGGCGACCATTACCGCCGCCGCTGCCGCGCTGGGGCCCAGTCTGTATGTCTCGGCGGCTGAGACGCCCAGTAAAGAAAAGTTGAACATCGGCATCATCGGCGCCGGCGGACGCGGCGGGGCCAATCTAAGTGGAGTCGCCGGCGAAAACATCTATGCGTTTTGCGACACCAATCCCGACGCAATTGAAAAAGCACGTGACTTTATCCCGGGGACCAAGATCTTCACCGACTGGCGCGACCTGCTGCAAGAGAGCGCGATCGACGCCGTGGTGATCAGCACGGCAGATCATCATCACACGCCGGCGGCCCTGGCGGCGATGCGTGCCGGCAAGCATGTTTACTGCGAAAAGCCGCTCGCTCATACCGTGCAAGAAGCTCGGCTGATGCAGGAGGTCTATCTGGCCAACAAGGACAAGATCGCCACGCAGATGGGGACGCAGATTCACGCGACCAACAACTATCGTCGCGCCGTCGAGCTAATTCAGTCAGGCGCGATCGGCCCAGTGACCGAAGCGCACGTCTGGTGCAGTCGCACGATCAATCCCGTCGAAACCGCCGTACTGGCGCAAGAAACGACGCCGGCCGGGTTTGACTGGGACGTCTGGTTGGGCCCCGCCGCGATGCGTCCATACAATACGCAATATTGGAAGGGGGGCAATCTCAACTGGAATCGCCGCTGGGAGTTTGGCAACGGCGTGCTGGGCGACATGGGCAGCCATTTGATTGACTTGCCCTATTGGGCGCTTGGCCTGCATCGTCCCACGAGCGTCGTGTCGGAAGGCCCCGCCGCCGATGAGATCGCCTGTCCGCCGTGGCAGCAGGTCGCCTGGGAACATCCGGCTCGCGCAGGAAACCCGAACTGGGCCGCGCCCACCAAAGTCGTCTGGTATCACGGTCCCGAAGGGATGCAGCGTCGCAGCGATTACCTGCAGCCATTGGTCGGGGATGCGACCAAGATCAACGATTGGTCGATCGGCGTCGCATTTATCGGCCCGCAAGGAGTGTTGGTCGCCGACTATGGCAAAGTGGTGCTCGCGCCTGCCGATAAGTTCCAAGATTTCCAACCGCCGGCGCCAACGATCGCGCCGAGTCTCGGTCACTATCAAGAGTGGATCCAAGCGGCGAAAACCGGCGGCGAGACGCTTTGCAACTTCGCCTATTCCGGCGCGCTGATCGAGCACAACCTGCTGGGTAACGTCGCTCATCGCGCCGGTGAAAAGCTGGAGTGGGACGCCGCTCAGCTGCGAGCGACCAACTCGCCCTCAGCGAACGCGCTGCTTACCAAAGAATATCGCAACGGCTGGGGCCTCTCATGATTCGGGACCGAAATACCGCGTGATATCACGCTAACCCCTTAGCTCGTCAAACCTTCCGAACCAACCAGCGCGGTCGCCATGTTCCTGGTGGCCGCGTTTTTCTTGCGCCGTAAACCAGAATTTCGGCCGAGTTAGAAAATTCTTTGTAAGGTGCGGCCTCTTTCTGTAGATAGTAAAGCGAGACCGACGCCCCCACGTCACCCGCAAGCCGGACCTGGCATTGATGTCGCATACTGACCCAACGTTGACCGACGAAGATTTCATTCGTCTCTTAACCACCTATCACGGGCGGATTTTGCATTACGTCGTCTCACTCGTCCCCAATCGGGCCCAAGCCGAAGACGTGATGCAAGAGGTTTCGCTGGCGCTGTGGGAGAAGCGGTCGCAATACAATCCCGACCTCAACTTTCTGACCTGGATGCGAGCCTTCGCGCGAATCCAGGTGCTAACGCACTACCGCAAACAATCGCGAGCGCCAACGCAATTGTCAGACGAAGCGCTGCAGCGGGTCGTCGCTTCGATCGACGCTCAGCAGCATATGGTTGACGATCAGCTGACCTTGCTGCGCAGCTGTCTGCAGAAGTTGCCGCTGCCGCAGCGAGATCTGGTCAGCCGCTTTTACGACGGCCGACTCGACGTGTTGGCGGTCGCCAAAGAGCTGCAAATTCAACCGAACACGCTGTACGTCAAGATTCATCGCATCCGCGAACGCCTGTTGTCCTGCGTGCAAAAACAATCCGCTTCGATAGGTATTCTCGTATGAGCGACGCTCGCTCGGACAATTCGCGCTCTCCAATTTCCCACGAAATCGCTCAATTGGTCGGTCGTTGCCTGGGCGAGTTAGGGACCGCAGAAGATTGGCGCACGCTGAATCATCTGCTGGAGACCGATGACGACGTCTTGCAGTATTACGTGGCGCACAGTGGACTGAACGCGACTTTGGGCGCGTTGGTTGACTGGGACGCCGATCGAGTCGCAGGTCCCGCACAACGTCGTTTCTCGGATTGGCGGATCGCGGCGACCGCGGCGCTTGCTTGCAGTCTCTTGATTGGAGTATCGCTCACCTTGCTCTGGGCGTTTCCATCGGATCAGGCCGAGCCTTCGCATGTAGCGCGACGAATCTTCTCGACCGCCAGCGACTTGAAGATCACCGGCAATCCGGAATATGAAACGCAAATTATGCCGGGCCAACGCATTACCTTCAGCGACGGCACGGTCGGCTTTTCGTTGCTTTCCGGCGTTGACCTGGTTGTCGATGGTCCCGCCGAAATGGAAATTGTTTCGCGCGACTACGTCCGTTTGATCTCAGGACGCTTGATCGCGAACGCCCAAGAGAAATCGGAGTCGATCACGATCGAAACGCCTCATTGCCGTATCAACGATCACGGAGGCCGGTTTGGACTCGTCTCGTTGGTGGGCGAAGCCGACAACATCGCCGTCTTTCAAGGCCAGTTGAATCTGTCGCGACGCAGCAAGACGCATGTGCTGCGGACGGGAGACGCCGTCCGAATTGACGCCGAGGGAGCAATCTCACGATTGCCGACGGTCTTGGCCGGATTATTTCCGAATGACCGCGACATCAACCATACGACGCTCGCCGATAACGTCATCGAATCGGTCACCGACAACGTGAACGACGAATCGGTCTACGCGTTCTATCATGTGGCGCCCAGCGGCTTTGGCGAAGACGCCGTCGCCTATGTCGATCGCCACCATGAATGGAATAGCCTTGGCCCAAACGGCATCCCTCCATTTTTGCGAAACGCCGAATATGTCATGACGATGAACGACGATCGCTTTCACGAAGCGGCGCTGCGAATTGATTTGAAAGTGCGCAAACCGGCGATGGTCTATGTGCTGTACACCGAGTGCATGTACGTCCCCGATTGGCTCTCACGCGACTTCGTCGATACCGGTTACAAAGTTGGAATGGATGAAGGGCCCTATCTGATGGATGGGGGATTCGTTCACCAAGAATACAGTCTGGCCGTCGGTCCCAATCGTAGCGTCGACAGCAACTTTCGCGTCTGGGCGCGGAAAGTAGAAGCGCCCGGCGTGATCACGCTGGGAGGGGTCGATATCCGCGAATACGATCTGCCGAAGCCTGAGTTTGGCGCTCACAACGGAACCAACATGTACGGCATCGTCGTGACGCCGCTCAAAAAATAATCAGGATTCATTTCATCGATTCATAATTCCGCTACTCTACCCGGGAGGTCGACGCATATGCGCGCCACAAGACATGGTTTCACGCTGGTCGAATTGCTGGTCGTCATCGCGATCATCGGCGTACTGATCGCGCTGCTGTTGCCGGCTGTGCAACAGGCGCGAGAAGCGGCTCGGCGAATCACGTGCACCAATAATCTGAAGCAATTTGGACTCGCGCTGCACAACTATCACGACACTTTCCTGGCGTTTCCCGGCGTGTCGCATAAATGCGCCAACGCGTCCGTCGGAACAGAAGGAACCCATGCTCATTGGACCTGGGGAACGCAGATCATGCCGTTCATTGAGCAGTCCAACACGTACGACATTTTGTCGGCGCCCAATGACTATATGCATGACGCGATTGCTGACGCGAGCCGGTTTGCGATTCTGCAGACTCCGATCAAAGCGTTCCGCTGTCCCTCGGACGTTGGTCCTGATTTGAACTCCAAATATTTGTGCGTGGGAGAGGAGATCGCGCTCTCCAACTACATCGGCTGCAATTCGCCGCAGGAAGTTTGGCGCGGCAAGCCGCGCGGTCTTTTTGTCGCCGGCAGCCGCGTTCAAGGGGATGATTCAGAAAAGCGACGTCAAATGCGCGATGTCATCGACGGCACGAGCAATTCTATTGCAATGGGCGAACGCGCTTGGAAAATCAACGGCGTCGAACTAGGGGCCGGTCTCATCTACGGCATGAGCGGCAATTCGGACGTGCAGTTAGTCGGCGATTATAACCACGGCTTTATCTCGGTGGTCGGCGCCGGTAAACCGCCGATCAACTGGACCTTGACCTGCGGCAGCACTTGCAACGATGTCGACGGACGCGAAGGCTTTTCCAGTCTGCATCCCGGCGGCGCGCAGTTTGTGTTTGTCGACGGATCCGTCAAATTGCTTTCGGAGACGATTTCGCATACGCCTGGCGGCTCGGTCGAATCAACCTACGAACTGTTACTTTCCATTAACGACGGCCTGGTAATCGGCGAGTACTAACGTCCATCGTGATTCTTCCCGAATCTAACATTCCGGCGATCGTGCGGCGAAAGACGCAATTTGTCGATATGACAGCGTTGTCGTCTGGTCGTCCTGTGCATTTAGTCAAGGAAAGCGAACATGTTGCGTTGGAAACTTCAAATGGTCCTGTTAGGCGCCGTTTGCGCGCTTGGCGGCTGTGCCGATAACGGGCCGGCGATTGGTTATGTCGCCGGCGAGATTACGCTCGACGGCGAACCGCTGGAGAACGCGATGGTGTTGTACTCGCCGATAACGCCGGGTCGCCCCTCAATGGCCGTTACCAATAGCGACGGCAAATACGCGCTGACTTTTTCCGGTACGCGAAAGGGGGCGACCGTAGGGGATCACACGGTTTCGATCACCACCGCCCAAGATGCGAACTATGACGACTTTGGGAATGTGACCAACGCCGCGGTGAAGGAACGCGTTCCCAAAAACTACAACACCGATACGCAACAACGAGTCAGTGTCACTGCTGGCGACAACCAAATCGACTTTCACATTTCGTCCGAAAAGTAGTATTTCCGAAAACCGCCTCGCTCAGCGGCGTTCGCTTGGACGTCGTTTCCTGCCTAATTCAACTCGCGTAATGCGACAAATCGTTGTCGTACGCGGAGCCCGCCATTTGGAGCCTTTTTGCATGTCTTTTTCTCTGTTCGCCTGCGGGCGAATTGCTATCGTCATATTTCCGTTGTTCGCGGCCTGCGGTTTCGCCGAAGAATTTGACTTCTCCGACCAACTCCCCCGCATCGCGCCGCGCGAGCCTGCCGAAGCGCTGCAGACGATGCAAGTCGCTCCCGGCTTTCGGGTCGAACAAGCGGCGTGCGAGCCGAACGTGGTGGATCCCGTCGCGATGGCGTTTGACGAAGATGGCCGTCTGTTTGTCATCGAAATGCGCGGTTACTCAGAGGATGACGGTCAGATTCTGGGCCGCGTCCGATTGTTAGAAGATCTCAACGATGACGGGGTTTACGAAAAGAGCACCGTCTTCGCCGATCATCTCTCGTGGCCGACCGCGATCACCTGCGCACGCGGCGGAGTCATCGTCGGCGCGGCGCCTGACATCTTCTTTTTGAAAGATGACAACGGCGATGGAGTCGCCGACCAGCGGCGCGTCGTCTTTACCGGTTTTGGCAAAACCAACGTGCAAGGGCTGCTGAACACCTTCAAATGGGGACTCGATAACCGCATCCATGGCGCGACCAGCAGCAGCGGCGGAGTCGTTAAACCGGTCGTGGATGGAGAGCCGCAAGGAGATGGAATCAATCTCCGCGGACGCGATTTCGCCATCGATACCGGCGCGATGACGATGACGCCGACCAGCGGCGGAGCGCAACATGGGATGAGCTTCAACGACTGGGGAGACAAGTTCGTCTGCTCGAATAGCGACCACTTGCAGCAGGTGATGTACGAAGATTCGTATTATTCCCGCAACCCGTATGTCGCTCCTCCGGCGTCCCGACAAAGCATCGCCGCCGATGGGCCCCAAGCCGATGTTTATCGCACGAGTCCCGTCGAAGACTGGCGCGTGATTCGGACCAAACTGCGTGCCGAGAAAATCGTGCCCGGCGTGGTCGAAGGGGGAGGGCGGCCGGCCGGTTATTTCACCGGCGCAACCGGCGTCACGATCTTTCGCGGCAACGGTTGGCCGGCCCAGTTCCAAGGCAACGCCATTGTCGGCGACGTCGGCAGCAACCTGATCCATCGCAAACAGCTGAATTCGCAGGGGATCGCCTACAGCGGTACGCGTATTGATGAAAAAAGCGAATTCCTCTCGTCGAGCGATATCTGGTTTCGGCCGGTTCAGTTCGCCAACGCTCCCGATGGATCGCTCTACATCGCCGACATGTACCGCGAAGTGATCGAACACCCGAAATCGCTGCCGCCGATGATTAAACAGCATCTTGATCTGACCAGCGGTCGCGATCGCGGCCGGATCTATCGCATCGTCGGCGACACGTACGAGCGCCCGCCGACGCTGAAACTCTCTGAAATGTCAGCCGCTGAGTTGGTCGAGCTCTTGGACGACCCGATCAGTTGGCGACGAGAAACAGCGGCGCGCCTGTTGTACGAACAGAGCGACCGCTCGGCCGTGTCGGCATTGATTTCGCAGGTGACCAAGGGAGCGACGCCGCAAGGCCGCGTCCTGGCCCTTTATGCGCTCGCCGGCTTGGATTCGCTCGATGCGGCGACAGTATCGTCGGCGCTCGGCGATCCCCATCCGCGGGTGCGGCAACATGCCGTTCGTCTGAGCGAGCCGTTGCTCCGCAACTCGCCGGCGCTGCGGCAAAAGGTCGCCGCTTTGGTTAGCGACAGCGACCCGCATGTTCGTTATCAGTTGGCCTTTACGCTGGGCGAATTGCCGGTATCAGAGAAGCAAACGCCGCTGGCGGAACTTGTTCAGACCGACGGCGCCAATCCCTATTTCGCGGCCGCGATTCAAAGCAGTGTCGCCGCAGGCGCCGGATCGCTGCTGGCGGAGCTGATGACTAAATCGGATCCCTTGTCGAGCGGCGAAACGAAGTTGATCCTCGCGCTGGCCAAACAGGTCGGCAAACAGCAGCGCAAGGAAGATGTCGCCGCGATCTTGGCCGCGCTGCCGCAGTTGAACCAAACCAACGCTCCCCTCACGTCGCAATTGATTCAGCAAATGGCCGCCGGCGGCGATTCGACCTTGGCGACGCAGTTGGCCGCTTCGCTTGACGGCAACGGCGCATCGATGTTATCCCGAATGTACGATCAGGCGTTGGCCGTCGTCGTCGATAACAAAGCGCCAATCGACAAGCGAGTCGCTGCGATGCCGACGCTCCGCTTTCGTCCGTTCGACGCCGACCTGTTCGCTGACTTGTTAGAACCGTCGCAGCCGCTCTTGCTGCAACAAGCGGCGCTGCAGACGTTGGCCTATTTCAAATCGGCCGAAGTGGCCGATTTGGTAATCGCACGTTGGTCCGCGATGAGCCCGGCGCTGCGGCAGTCGGCGTTTCAAGTCCTCGCGGCGAATCCCACAGGCATCACGCAACTTCTCAATGCGGTGCAAGCCGAGCAGATTCGGACCGCCGATCTTGATCTGACGATGCTGCAGACGATGAAGTCGCTGGTCAGTGACAAGTTGGCGCTACGGATCGACGCACTGCTGAAATCCGAGACCAAATCCGATCGCGACGCGATCGTTCAGGCCTATCGCGGGGCGCTGCAAATCTCTGGTGACGCGACTCGGGGAGAAGCGGTCTTTTTGAAAAATTGCGCTAGCTGTCACCAAATGAATGGAAAAGGTCATCCGATTGGTCCGAATCTAGCCGCGATGAAAAACCGCGGCGCCGAGGCGATCCTCGTCAACGTGCTGAATCCTAATTTGGAAGTCAATCCGCAGTATCTCAGTTATGTCTGCCTGACCAACGACGGCCGCGCGCTGACCGGCATCATCGCCAACGAGACCGCAACCAGCATCACGCTGCTGCAAGGTGAGAACAAGTCAGAAACGATTCTCCGGATCGACATCGATCAACTTCGCAGCACCGGCGCGTCGCTGATGCCGCAAGATCTAGAAAAGCAAATCGACCCACATGCGATGGCCGACTTGCTTCGTTATTTGCTCGATCAAAACTAGTCGACTTGTCGCCGAAGCGGACTGCGTCCCTTCCATCCAATTCCCTCCTTCCGAAAGATCGCTCATCCTATGCGAAACGCAATCGCCCAACTTCGACGGATCGCGGCCGGCGCTCTGCTGGCAATTACCATCATGGCCTCGGCTTCACCGGCCCAAGAGCTTCGCCTGGCGACGTTCGCCGCGGACGCGTCGCCTCCGGTCGGCAGTCCCTTGGCTTATGTGACGACGCTCGGCGTGACCGAGCCGCTCAGTTGTCGCGGGATCATTCTCGCAGGCAAAAAAACGATGGTCTTTTGCACCATCGATTGGTTAGGGGTCGCCAATCAATCGCAAGATGATTTCAAGAAGGCGATCGCGACGGCCGTGGGGACCACGCCTGATCTGGTCCTGTTGCATGCGCTGCATCAGCACGATGCTCCCCGCGCCGATCATACAACGGCCGATATCCTGCAAGAAATGAACGCGCCCAATCAGCACTTTGATGAGAAGTGGATCCAGCAGGTCGTCCGCGGCGCTGCGGAAGCAGCCCAAGCGGCGACGGCAAACATGCGGCCAATCACCCACTATGGACTTGGTGAGGGAATCATCGAGCAGGTCGCGTCTAATCGCCGGATTGTGGGTGAAAGCGGCAAAGTCGAGTTTACTCGCAGCTCGGCGACGAAGAACGCCAAGGTCCGCGCCATGCCGGTCGGGCTGATTGATCCCATGTGCAAATCGATCAGCTTTTGGAATAACGATCAGCCGCTCGCCGTGCTCACCTACTACGCGACGCATCCGCAAAGCTACTATCGGACCGGCTGGGCCAATCCCGATTTTCCCGGCATGGCTCGCAACGCGCGTCAAAAAGAGACCGGCGTCTTTCATCTCCATTTCAATGGAGCCGGCGGCAACGTGACGGCAGGCAAGTGGAACGACGGCGCAAAAGAGAACCGCCAGGTGTTGGCGGATAAGGTGACCAAGGGGATGAAAATTGCCTGGGAAGCGACCGAAAAATTTCCGCTGACCGCCGACGACGTATCGCTGAAATCGATCGACGTGCTGTTGCCGTGTGCGCTGCATCTGAACGAAGAAAATCTTCTCGCGCTGGTCAACGATGAAAAAGCGTCGGCGTTTGATCGCATGAAAAGCGCCTCGCGACTGTCATGGTGGCGCCGCTGCGATCGCAAAGAGCCGATCGCCGTCTCTTGTCTGTCGATCGGCGACGCACGCATCTTGTTCATGCCGGGCGAATTATTCGTCGAATACCAACTGGCCGCGCAGAAGATGCGGCCTGACCTGTTTGTCGCGATGGCGGCTTACGGCGAGTACGGGACCGGCTACATCGGCACCGAAGTTTCGTATAGCCAAGGAGGCTACGAAACGAGCCCTACCGCGTCGTACGTCTCGCCGCGAGTCGAGCAAGTTTTGCTCAGTACGATCTCGGATTTGCTGCAAGCCGACGACATTTCCAAATAGCGCAGCAGCGCCGTAGTCCCCATTTTTTCGACTTTTGCGGCCCAATCGCGTAAGATAGTACTTGGTAACACAACGCGAATTAGTGCCGCTGGGAGAAATGAACTTGGGATTTACCGTTTATTACCGTTCGACTGAACCTGTTTCGGATGCGAATTCTGTTCGAATTACCGACGGCGCGAGCGCGATTTGTCGTGAGCGCGATTGGCTGAGCTGCGAGCCGGTTCGTTTCTCCAATACGACCGACGGGCACTTAAAAGGGGGAAGCAAACCGAACTTCTCCCCTCATCCGAAAGAGGTCGCCTCTTTCAACCAACAAGAACTGCCCGACGGCACCATGCACGATGCGTTGGAAGTGCTGTGCGAACTTTCGCGCGAGCACGGCGTCAACTGGGAGTTTTCGCACGATCATGACGAAGGCCCGATCGGCTTTATCGTCGCTGGTAAATGTGACGATAATCTGCTCGCCCAAATCGAGGCGCTGGACGAACTGGTGACGATGATCTCCGGCGTCGAGGGCTCCAACGCCGAATCCCCCAATATCTATGTCGAAGATGACCTGGTCGATGACATTATCGACGACCTGGACGATTTCGCTCCAGAAGTCGAAGTGGAGACCGAAGAAGAGGAACCGCCGATTCTAAAATTCCCCGGCTAATCGCCGCGGACAAGAAATAAAACCGCTCATCACGATCGCGTGATGAGCGGTAAAGCTGCAACTTCACTCCATTCAACTAGCGAATGCGAACGGCGGTCTGTTCCGCTTCTCCTAGCTCAAGATCGTCCAGGTCGATCGAATCCATCGGCGAGGTCGGAGCCGCCGGCGCGGTGATCCCACCTTCAACAACCGGCACCGTATCGACCGCCGGAGGCGTCGTCGTTTCGATCGATTCATCGACCACGGTCGTTTCTTCGCCGGCCAGCGGTGCGATTTCGCCACGATTGAGAATCAAAACGTTGTTCACTTCGTTGCATTCAATCAGCTCGTCAAAGCTGTCAATTGCGACGATCAGCGTGTTAAACTCGACAGCGACGCCTGCAGGATTGGGGATCGCCAGGCAAGTGAGCGGCAACTGAATCTGCAGCTCGAGCACCGCGCCGGCTTCGATACGCGGAACCGTCACGATTGCCGTGGGCGAAAAGGGTTGGATTTGGCCGCAAGCGCCGACGACCGACACGCGGAAGTCGCCAACCGGAATTTCGCTGCAGTTCTGCAATTGAATCTGATAGATCGGCCCGGCGCCTTCCCCAGCGTCGGAAATCAGGCTGACGCTCAGCAGTTGCAGATCGCCTGGCTTGGACATCGCGCCCAAGTGGGGATTGTACATCGCTCCGCCGAATCCGACCTGGCCCGACTGACGCAGTATTCGCGTCTGCATCAGCAAGTGAATGACATGGCCGCAGCTATGCGTCCGAATGCCCAACACTTGATCGGTCCGAATACTCTCGGCGTTGATCGGCGCCACGCCGGGCTCGGCGAAACAGTTGGTGATTGCTATGCCCGAGACAAAGCTCAGCGTTAACAAAACGTACTTCCAACGAGACATGATTCCTACTCCGGTATGATTGGATTGATTGGCGTTGTTGGGTTTGGATTCAAAAAGAGCCCGACGGCCGTCAACGGCACGTCGGGCTGCAAAGGTTTGGGTTTCTTCACGGCTCGGCTTAGTAGCAACCCCAGTAGCTGGTGTAGCAAGGCGTGTAGCAGACCGGAGCGTAGTAAACCGGACGATAGCAGCTGTAGTAAGGACGGTAGCAGTTGTAGCCGTAACCATATCCATGGCCGCCGTATCCGCCGCCGTAGCCACCATAGTTGCGGTAGCCGTAACTGCGATATCCAAAGCTGCGGAAGCAGGCCTCGACCGCTTCATCTTCGCTTTCGGCGCCGGCATTGCTGGCCAACTGGTCGACGTCGATGTCAAAACTTTCGTCGACGATCGATACGTCAGCGTCTTGAATGTTGCTCAGATTCAGCCCGAGGGTGTCATCCGCACGCAAAGCGACAGTGAACAAAAAGACCGGAACGATCGCAAACAAAACTTTCTTCAACATGGCTTGGTTTCCTGGTACGGCGTGGTTTGGTTGAAGGTCAACTGATTCGCCGTGTTTTCAGTTGACTTGGTTAACTTGTTACTCTGCACAGCGGTAAGCCGAACCGTTTGTTACACCCATTCCCAGAAATATTTCAGGCGGCGAGAAATGCCGAGAAAAGACCACGAATAACTTCCCGCCAGCGCTAGGCGTCATGCTCTTGCGGTTTGAAGTTGCGGTATTTTGCCAAACCACGTCCGGTTGGCCCGGATAGCTCCGCTATCGGGGCGGCGCAGCCGTTAGAGGCATTGGTTCCCGGTATGCAGTTCGGGGCCATTTCGCCATTTCAAACGGTGCGGCAACCGCCGCTCTAGGTCCGACCACGGCTCGATGCCTCTTACCGACTTTGTCGGCCCCGATAGCGAAGCTATCGCGGCCAACCGATGAAATAGCGCAACTTCAAAACGCTTACGAGCGGCTAGAATCGCGCGTATCGGCGAATAGATCGGCCGTTTTCAGCAGCGCTTCGATATCGGCATGCACCGAGCGGGACAAACTGAGCGCAAATCCAAAGCCGATGGCGCCGGCGGCGCTAAGCACTTTGAGCGCTAAGCTACTGTGCGGATCGTCCACATGCCCGGCCGAGAGCAGCAGCATCACGCCGGCGGCGGGGACTCCGCCGGCTAAATAGAGAAACCAGTCCATATGTTTCGCCATCCAGCGCAGCTCTCGAACGTCCGATCCGCTTAGCGGCTCCGCTTCTAACAGCGGCGGTATAAATGCGCGAATCGCGAGCGTCGACAAAAAGAAGAAGGGATAGGCCGCGGCGATCATGCCGCAGATCAACAGAGAGCCAAGAAAATGAGCGTACCATTGCCGCTCGAGTCCTCCCAAGATCAGGTGCAACGCAACCGGATAGGCGATGCCGGCGATCGTCCATTCGGCGATCCCCAGATAGCTGATAAATCGACCAATCCGAAAAGCGCGCCGCCGCGCCAATTGCAGATCGGTCGGCGGTTCTTGATTCAGTACATGACGCAGCCCTTTGACAAAGGGCCAGATATAAAATCCCCCCAAGATGATCGCCAAAGGAAATGCGATCGAGTTGATGACGAACTGGACATTCCAGAACACGTCATACGAATGGGTCCCTTCCAGCTTGCGAATGATGGCCTGATCGTTGTATACGAAGTTGAAGAACCCGGCGATGGCGTTCGGTCCAATGCCGGCGATCGTTGTCGCCAGCAACGGATGTCGCGACGCGAGCGCCAACAGGCCCCGTTTCGAGCGATCTTGCAGTCGCGCGACGCGCGGTTCGAGACAAAGCCCCAAATCTCGCGCGAGATGATCGGCCGTTTGATAGCGATCTCGCAACTCGGGCTGCAAACAGCGGCGCAAGATCGCTAACAACCGCCGGCCGACGTCGTCAGTCGGCATCTGTTTCGGTTGCGGAGTTTGATCGCGACGAATATCGGCCATCCCCAGCAGCGACGTGTACCAACTGCCGACGATCGCTTCGTCGCCAAAGGGGCGCTCGCCGAACATCAGCTCCCACAGCAAGACGCCGAGCGAAAAAACATCGCTTCGCCCGTCCAGGTCGCTCGCCTGGCGATGATGCTCGGGATGGCACGCTTCCAACTGCTCAGGCGACATATAGGCAAGACTTCCGCCAAAGTAAGCGGCAGGGCTCGTCCCTTCCAACTGCGAGCTAAAGCTAATGTTGAAGTCGGCTAGTTTCGCCGTGCCGTTCGCTTCTAACAAAACATTGGCCGGCTTCACATCGCGATGCAAAATTCCCTGCAGATGGGCGTAATGCAGGGCGCTGGCCAATTCCATACCGATTCGACAGGTAATCTCAGACCAAGGGCGCTCGGCCAGTTCCGACTTTAGCGGAACATTTTGGGCCGTGACGACCCCTGTTTTGTCAAGCGTCTCGGCGATCGTCTCCGCCAACAGGCTCGCGTCGCGGCGTTGTTTTTGATTGCCGTCCCGAATGACGCCGTGTAACGTTCCGCCGGCGACAAACTGCATATAAAGCAGACGGAGGTTTTCGCCTGGCAAGCGGCATTGATCATAGACGCGGACGATGTTCGGGTGATCCAGCTGGGCGAGCGTCTGCGCCTCGGTCCCCCGGTCCATCGAAATCTTCAGCGCCACCAGCCGCTGCATCGTCTCTTGTCGCGCCAGAAAGACGCTGCCAAACGCGCCGGCGCCCAAAGCCGACATCAAATAAAAGTCCCCCACTCGGTCGCCGGTCACAAACTTGGCGTGCGCGCGGCCATCGGACAGGGATGTGGTCATCGTCTCGCTGTCCAGCTTGAACAAGCGAACGATCGCGTCGGCTTGGCCAGGAAATCGGTTCCCGTATTCGTGGAGATCGACCTGTTCGCCTGACGTTTTGCGGACGTGGTATTCCTCGAAGATCAGGTCCGTCGGCATCCCGTCAGGGCGACTTAGTTCCGGAAATCGCTCATGATAATCTTCCAAGCGAAGAAAATCGCAGTTGCGTTGCCGCCGATATTCCATGTCGATCTTGATCAATTCAATCAAGACCATCCGGCGAAAGACGCCGTGCTCGGGGGGCAAATAGTCCACCAAACGCGGCGGCAATGAATCGGCTTCCCATTGCTCGAGAAACCGCTCCATAAACCCAGCCAGCGCATCCCAGCTTGCGCCAGCATCTTCCAGCTTCAGCGGAATCGTCGGCTGATCGTCAATATTGATTTTCGGTCTACCTTGCAGTCCCATACTTCATGCCTGCGCCAAAAGTGCGCCACGACGGGGCCACCGATT
The DNA here is from genome assembly GCF_000153105.1 of Blastopirellula marina DSM 3645. Classification (GTDB taxonomy): domain Bacteria; phylum Planctomycetota; class Planctomycetia; order Pirellulales; family Pirellulaceae; genus Blastopirellula; species Blastopirellula marina. The sequence goes on along the minus strand of NZ_CH672376.1, from coordinate 3,306,916 downwards.
TTCGCCCGCTACGAACCGGATGACAAGTGAAGAGAAAAAAGTGAGACCGTTTTATTTCCAATTGTGGTAATATCAACCGCACCGAATTTACCCAGTTTATGATTTTGGCTCGCATCTCTCTTCGTAGCCCGAAGCGCCAGCCAAATTTCTTCCTGCACAACTTCAAAACCGATCATTACGGAGCGACATTCTTGTGAGCGATGAAGCGGCGCTTGTCGAACAAATCAGCACCGGTGACGTGGATGCGTTGGCGATGTTTATCGATGCGCGAAAACATCATCTGATGGCCTACATTCATCGCCGCTTGGGGCCGGCGCTCAAGTCGAAGGTCGAAGCGGAAGATATCTTCCAGGATTCGAGCGTCGAAGCGGTCCGCGCCATAACTCCTGAGTTTCCCGGCGACAAAGACCCGTTCTCGTGGCTCTGTCAGATCGCCGAACGGAAGATCGTCGATGCGCATCGCCACCACTTTGGCGCACAAAAGCGAGACGCCGGGCGCGAACGTTCGCTAGACGGGCGTCCTGCAGGGGGAGCTGGAGAGGTCGGCCTGGTCAACTTGCTGGTCAAAAGCATGACCACTCCCAGCAAGGCCTTTTCGCGAAACGCGCGCGAATCACGCCTGCAAGCCGCTTTGGCCGAGCTGCGGGAAGATCAACGCGAAGTGATCCGTCTGAAATACGTCGAAGGCTGGCCCTCGAAAGATATCGCCAATGAACTGGGCAAATCAGACGCCGCCGTCCGCGTGTTGCTCACTCGTACGCTGAAACAACTGCAAGCCGTGCTGGCCGAGCAAGAGTTGCGCTAGTCAGCCGTAGGGCCGGCTGGGCGGACTATCCGCGCCGCACGTGGTTCGTGGTCCGCTACGACGATCCACAGCGCATCAAAAAAGCCCGACGGTCGCGAGGGACCCGTCGGGCTCTGTAAGTTTACGCGTCGACGCGGTGGTGCTTAGTAGCAACCCCAGTAGCTGGTGTAGCACGGGGTGTAACAAACCGGAGCGCGGTAAACAGGGCGATAGCAGCTGTAGTACGGACGGTAGCAGCTGTAGCCGTAACCATAACCGTAGCTGCGATAGCCGTAGTTGCGATGTCCATAGTTACGGTAGCCGCGACTGTGATAGCCGAATCGACGGAACGAAGCTTCAATCGCCTGATCGTCGCTTTCGCTGCCGGCGTCGGCCGCTAACAGATCGAAGTCCAGATCAAAACCTTCTTCGACGATCGACACGTCCGCATCTTTGATGTCGCTCAGGTCAAAGTTAAGCGAGTCATCGGCTCGCAGAGCGACCGAGAACAAGCAGACGGGAACGATGGCGAACACGATTTTCTTCAACATGACTTTGATTCCTCAATCGGCGTTGGGTTGGCTGGAAGTCAACTGAATTGCCGTTCGTTTCAGTTGACCGAAGTTGCGTTGATACTCTGCAAAGCGACAACCCGCGACGTTTGTTACACCCTTTCTCAAAAAACGTTCATTCGCGGGGCTGCTCGCTCTCGGCCTTATTAAAGGGGGCGTCAAAAAGGGTGGCGCACCCCCGGCAGCAAAATCTGTAACAAACGGCCGCGGTTCTCGCTTCGCTAGATAGAGCCCTTCGCTACCCAAGAAAATCGAAATTCATAATCGCAGGTAATCTCATGTTCAAAACGATCGCCCCCCTGGTTTGCGGCCTGATCGCAGCGCTCGCTTCTGTCGGTCTGGCCGACGAAAACGACCTGTTTTCCGGCGTCCGCACCGACGCCGTCTTTGTCGACAGCTCGTCGAAAGGGACGATTTCGCCGGTTGCGCGAATCAATTCGACCGACCAACTGAACCAAATGCTGACCGCAGCCGGTCTCGAGAGCAAAATCGCCGGTTCTCGCGTCGTGCTGGTCAAAAAGGCATTGGACGACTGGGCTTTCAACGTTCTAGTGACGATCTCAGAAGACGAGATGAGCATTGGACTTACGATGCCGCTCAGCACGCTTAAAGACGAAGCAAAGCTGAACTCGCTCCAGTTATTGAAGCTGCTGGAAGCGAATCAACTGCATGCTCCGTCAGTTTTCACCTTCAGCACCCAGCGAAAACGAACCGAGCTGTTCCGCATTTTGCCGAACGAGTCGATCACCGGGCAAAAGCTGCGCGACGAAATCAATCGTCTAGCGGTGCTGGCCAAAGGGACCGTCGACCTCTGGAAAATGCCGAGCGCCGAAGCCCAAACGACCGACGCCGCTGCGACTACTCCGGCGACATCGATCTCCGCCGCGGCGCTGATCGGCGCCTGGAGCGCCGCGAAGTCAAAGACCGAAGCGTTGGCGATCCGCTTTGACGCCGACAGCAAGTTTCAGTTGGTCTACGTCAAATCGGGCAAGCAAACCAAATCGAAAGGGACATTTTCGCTCCAAGCCGGAACCCTCTCGCTGGTCGGCGACGACGGAATCCGCTTACAAGGCAAGCTCGCCATCACCTCGGCGACTAAGTTCACCTTCACCCCATCAGCGACCATCGGCACGCTTGAGTTCAGCAAAGCGACCAACCCGCAGGCCGCCAAGTAGGCCTTCACAATAACCGCTGCGATCCTTGGGTAGCCCGGGCTGTAAGCGTTTTCTAGACTGCCTCCTAGAAGCGTTTGCAGCCCGGCATTTTTGTTGGCGCCTCTGACGTCGAGATGCGAAACGCCAGCCCGAGGCGCGAGCCGAAGGAATACGGCTCGCCACTTCAATCCGTGTTGGGATCTCCAACTCTATTCCCTTGCTTGCGCTGCGGGCTAGCGTGACGATTTTTGGTTGATTCCGAACCTGTTTTCGGTTCTTCACCGTGTTCGATTCTTCTTGAATCGCCAAATCGCGCACAACTTCAAAACCTACTCCTCGGGCGAATATCCAAGTTAACTGAGAGTCGCTGTCGGGACTCGTATCTCGCTTTTGCAGCGATTACGATAATGGATGCCAATCCTGCCGGTCTTTCCTCGCGTTTTCCGCGCGATCCTCGCATGCCCCGGGAAAGAAACATGAAACTTACCATCGGTTCGCTACTGTTGCTGCTAGGACTCTCTAGTTGCCTCTTCGCCGCGCCTCGCGACATCCAAACCGATGTTTGCATTTACACGGCGACTCCTTCCGGAATTTTGGCGGCGATCGCCGCGAAGCGGGCCGGACAAAAAGTGGTGATCGTTGAGCCTGGTCGCTGGGTAGGCGGCATGCTTGGCGCCGGACTCAAGCCGATGCAAGACTGTCCCAACTACGCCGCTACCGGCGGGATGACGCACAAGCTGCTGAAGAGCTTAGGGCAACCGGCCGCTGGTCCCCCATTGCCGACCGGCAAGCTGAGTCCCTTGCAGATTCGGGACGACTTTCTTGCGCTGCTCGAGAAGCACGGTGTCCCGGTCATCTACGAGCATCGTATTTCCAGCTGTCAAAAATCGGGGGCCAAGATCGAAACCGCGATCTTTGATTTAGCGCCGTTTGACGCACTCGGGGTCCCCATCGCCGAGCCGACCGTACGCAATCATCTGCAAGTGCGCGCCAAGGTTTTCATCGACGCGAGCTACGAGGGAGACCTGCTAGCCGCCGCCGGGTGCGACTATCGCGTCGGTCGCGAAGCGACGACCGAGTTTGACGAAGCTGCGGCTGGGGTTCGACCCGTCGTGCAAAAAACGCCCATCGATCCCTATCGTGTCGCCGGGGATCCCAGCAGCGGTTTGCTTCCTCTGGTCGAAAAAGACCACGGTCTGCCGATCGGCGCCGCCGACAATCACACCCAAGCTTATAACTATCGCTACTACACGACCGCCGATCCGGACCATCGTGTAACAATCACGCCGCCGACCAACTACCAAGTCGAAGATTTTGAACTGGTCGGACGCTACGTCGCCTATCTCGCCGCAACCGAAAAAGATCCGAAACGTTTGCGTGCTCGCCTGGTCGGCATTTGGCCCGGCTGGATGAACTCGCAAGAGTGGAACTATCAACGCGCTTCGTTGATCTCGATGGCGCCGCTAGGAATTAGTCAAGACTACGCCGCCGGCGATTATGCCGCCAAGGCCCGCGTTTGGAAAGCACATCAAGATTACCTCCGCGGCCTTTATACGTTCATGAAGTCCGACGCACGCGTACCGCAATCGTATCGCGAAGAGATCAGCCAACTCGGGCTCGACGATCGCTTTCATCCCGAGACCGCCGGCTGGCCGCATCAACTTTATATTCGCGTCGCGCGGCGCCTGCAGGGGCGTTATGTGATCACCGCGCACGACGTCTACAATCGGACGCAAGTCGACGATCCGATCGGCTTGGCGCAGTACGGTATCGACACTTACCCGTCGCGCCGCATTGAGGTGCAAGACGCAGAGCGTACGTGGGTCGCCAACGAAGGAAACATGTTCGTCGGCGGTAGCCGCGGACCGACGAACGTTCCCTATGCCATTCCGTATCGCGCGATCACGCCGCAGCCAGAGCAATGCACGAACCTGCTCGTTTCGGTCTGCTTTTCGGCGAGTCACTTGGGCTATGCTTCGGCCCGGATGGAGCCGGTTTTCATGATCGCCGGCGAGTCAGCCGGCATCGCCGCCGCCCACGCAATCCAAGAACAACAGCCGGTGCAGCAAATCGACAAGCAAGCGTACGCCGCAGCGCTGCACGCCGCTGGTCAAAAGTTGAACTGGGATCCGTCCGTCGATCCAAGCAGCGCCGGCGGCGCTGCCAAAAAGCTGGACTTCGCCCTGTTGCTGGAAGAATGCGACCAAGACGCCGACGATCTGGTCTGCGCGGCGGAATGGAACATCGGCAAGCCGAGCTTCGATTGGCTTTTCTCATTCATCGACGCCGACAATAGCGGCAAGATCGAAGAACAAGAGTATGCGTCGTTTCAGGACTATAAGGCTCAACATCCCCGGTGGCGAGAGACGATCGCCCCAGCGAAGTAGGCAAAATGACGAATAAAAATGGGCAGCGCGGCCAGCTCGCTGTGATGACCGCGCCGCCCGATGTTCACTACATGTCGATCGCAAACTCAAACGTCGTTTGCTGCTCTGATACGACCGCATGCAACGGGCTATCCCTACTCGCAAATTTCTCGAACTCTGGCGCGATTCCGAGGCCGTCCATCGACATGCGAAGCACGCTGACGGTGTACTCGCCGGGCAATATTTCGTTGATCGTGAACTGCCCCGTCGAGTCGGTGACCGCTCGCCCCAGCGTTTTGGTATCGGGCGAATGAAACGTCACCTCCGCCTCTTTGCACGGTTTTCCGTTCATGGTGATCTTGCCAGAAATCGTCAGGAAGTTCCCTGGATCGATCTGCTGAGAACATGCTCCGGCGAACAACGCCAGAAAGATGGCCGTCAAGCCAATACAGCGGTTATTCATGGCGACTCTCCTACGGACTTGCGACTAAGGAATTTGGACCACTTCGCCCCCTTGGGGCGTGCCGAGGGCGAACCACATGCTGCCGTCGATCACATCCGGGACAAAGTGAACGCTGCCATCCATAAAGCCGCCGTTAATTCCGCCGGGATGATAGCTGCCGACCGTCGAATTGTTTCGCCCCCACGACTGCCCCACTCCCCAGGTCGCAAGCGGACTATTGGGCGTTCCGTTGGAGTTGATCGTATAGCCGATACTTGCTTGAAATTCTCCGTTAAACCAACTCCGCCCAAAATTCTGGGACGTGTTCGCTTCGATCACATAATCGCGATTCGGCGCAAACTCGCCGATCACCATCGTATTGCTCAGTCCGTCGACGATTGCCTGCATTCGCATCGCGGGCGCGACCAACGTCGCTTGCTCTAAAGGGATCGGCGTCGCGCCTGAATAGGTATGCTTCAAGCCCCAAAAGATCGAGAAGACGCCGCCGTTGGGCGGACTGTAACGGCCGCATTGACCAAAGCCGTGGCTCGACATCGCCAACGGATAATTGTTCGGTCCGTCGGTGCTCAGATACGGACCAAGCTCGGAACTGGGACACTCATAAGTCGAGACCCGCGTCGCTCGGACCGCGGCGTTGTGCGCGTCTTTCATGCCGTACAGAAAGTCGATTTGATCATACAGATTTTGCTGCTCAAGATAAGGAAGTAAAAATGTATGCAGGGTATGGGCGTACGGATTACTCTCATCTTTTCCGCACGTCGAAGCAGTCGTCGTATGATCGACGGTCACGCCGCGCGGAATACGTCCGCCGGTCATGTCCATGTAAGAATGGACTCCCAACAGCATCTGCTTGATGTTGTTGGTGCAGTGGGCGCGGCGAACCGATTCGCGGGCCATCATCACTGCGGGGAGAAGCAAGGCAATCAACACGCCGATAATCGCGATGACGACCAAAAGTTCAACCAACGTAAACGCTTGACGCTTTGTCATTGGAATGTTCCCAGAAGGAAAGAAGGATGGGAGAATATTTACACGCGCAAGAAATCACCTCGGGAGGAAATAAAGGGGCCGGCAAGCAGGCATGATCGAAGCTGCTGGTTGCGATAATCGTCGCGAACCCGTGCTCGCATAGTCAGACAGGATTTGCGTTTCGCAAAGGAGGGATCGTGTCTGCTGATTAGGACGTCAGCGGGGTAGGCTGCGATGGGGAGAAAAGACGTTCTCGTCGATGCCAACCCTTTTTTATACGGTTGATCAAGATTGTGTCTTTCGGGTCAAACCTAAACCCATTCAGCACGCTCGAAAAGCAAATTATTCGGCTGCGCGGCCAATTTTTGAGAAGTTTTCTAACGCTTTGCCGGTGAATAATTACCATGACGTAGTTAGATATAGCGGATTCGCCGCAATCTACCACATTGTCCATGTTGTAACGGCGTTATCCCGAAAAGTTGGTAGTCTGATGAGCTGCGGAGGTTTGCCGAAAACGATCCGGTTCCACCGCACAAACTCGTCGGCGTCACTCTTTGCAAATACAACCGACTAGTTTTCGCGCCGCCGATGGCGCTAAATAGACGTAGGGTCCGCGATGCGGCCCTGGCCCCTTAATATCCACACCGTTCCACCCTCCTTAGCCCTCACGTGCAACTATGTCTCAACTGATTTGTCGTCTCGCTTCGCTCGGCTTCCTCTTGCTCTGCGTCGCCGCGGCGGATGCTCAAAATGCTCCCTATGACAACCCGCCGCCGGTCGCAGCGCCCTACTATCGCGTTCGCTACGAAGCGTCGACGAAGCCCGGCGAGTTGATTTATCCGGTCGCCTATACCGTTTGGATTCCGTCGCAAGTCGAAACGCTCCGCGGCGTGATCGTGCATCAACATGGTTGCGGCGAAGGTTCGTGCCTGTCAGGTCAAAGCGGCGCCTTCGATCTGCACTGGCAAGCGCTCGCCGCCAAATACGATTGCGCGCTGTTGGCCGCGTCGTATGAGCAACCGGAGGGAACCGATTGTCAGATGTGGTGCGATCCGCGCAACGGATCGGCCGCCGCGTTTCAAAAGTCGTTGACCGACTTGGGCGCTATGACCAAGCATCCCGAACTCGCGACCGTGCCGTGGGCGCTGTGGGGACATAGCGGCGGCGGTCATTGGTGCGGCGGCATGGTGATGCTTTATCCCGAACGAATCGCGGCCGCTTGGCTGCGGTCTGGCGTGCCGTTGTTCGAACCGATCGCCGGCCGCAACATCAAGCCGCACGAACTTCCCCAAGCCGCTCTCGAAGTGCCGCTGATGTGCAATCTGGGAACCAAAGAAGGCGTCACCGTCACCGACGGCCGCTTCTCGGGCGCCTGGAACAGCAACAAGACGTTCTTCGCAGCGATGCGCGGCCAAGGCGCGCTGCTGGGCGTCTCGATCGATCCGCGGACGAGTCACGAATGCGGCAATCAGCGCTACCTGGCGATGCCCTGGTTCGACGCGTGTCTCGCCGTGCGACTCCCCGCGAAGTCCGGCGAACCGCTGCGTCCCTTTCCGCCCCAAGACGCCTGGCTAGCGCCGCTGCCGACCGACAAGGGAGAAGCGACCGCGCCGGTTCCTGCCGACCAATACACAGGCGACAAGTCGACCTCAATCTGGTTACCCAGCAAAACCGTCGCCGACGCCTGGTTGCAGTACATGACCGATACCCAAGTCGCCGACACCACTTTGCCGCCGGCGCCCACCAACACTCAACTCACTGGCGACCAACTGACCTGGAACGCAACCGCTGACCTGGAAAGCGGCGTCGCTTACTTCGAGATCCTCCGTGATGGCAAGACCATCAAGACCGTTCCAGAGGATCCAAAGAATCGATTCGGCCGCCCGATCTTCCAAGGTCTACAGTACAGCGACACGCCGGCGGTCCCGCTGGTCGAAATGCGCTGTACGGTAGAGCCGATCAAAAATGGCGCCGCCAATCCCTACACCGTGCGCACCATTAACACGGCAGGCCTGATGTCCAAATAGAAAAGGGGACGAGGGGTCGGCCACAGCGGATAAGCCCAGGTCAATTGACATCTGCGCGAGGAATTCAAAGCAAGGCCCGCACTACGGAAATGGCTGTGTAACAAGTCTTCACTAGCGGCTTGATCGTCAAAATCTTCGTGGACGCCGCCAGCTAAATTGTAAAAATCTTCGGCCGGCCAGTTGTAGAGTCGCCCCCACTTGGTCGTTGGCCAGACATGCTCGACGGGGTTTAACTCGGGGCAGTACGGCGGCAGCCATTCAAACTTCGCGCGGGTGTGCCATGGTAAGACATCTTCTGAAGATATATCCTCTAGAATTCGGCAGACACTTCACGGGTGACGAAGTATCGAAGATTTGCAGTCAACTTCTTAACGAAGACGGGATTTCAGTTGTACCGGAGTCCATAAAGATTCAGCAATTCGACGAGATTCGATTCGTGAGTTGCGGGAATAACCTTCACCGTGTGAAGTGCCCGCTTTGTGGAAAGCAAGTGGAAATGGGAACATGGCAGGATTTGCTGAACACTGCCTGTTCAAGACCTGGCGGTTACGACCCAACCGAATCTCATGCACTTCCTTGTGGTCACAGCTTCCCCTTGCATTCTCTGGGGTATAAAGAGAAATGTGGCTTTGCCAGCGCTGTGATCTCCGTTCAACCGGTATCTCATACTTGGATGGGCTGGTTGAGAGAGTTTCCTTGGATCGATTTTGTTGCGGCGACTTACGATGAATAGGTCGTACATGATCACCTCACGGTTTGGTGGATCGTTCTCAAGCGGCGGTCAGGTTGTACAGCCCACGATCGGTAAAGGGTAAAGAACACGTGCTAATGCTTCGCTCAGCGCCACATTGCTGAAGTCGCTGAATCGTCAAGATGCGCCAGCATCAAGACACCTTCACGGCCAAGTTGTAGGGAATATTCGATCTGGACCGTCAGGCACATCTGCTCGACTTTGACCAATCGGCTGAAGGTTTCCATCGTTCTACCGCAGCGGGCTCTTCTTTCATGAAGACGTGGGCCCGAATTTTTTGCGATTCGCCTAGTCTCTGCGATTCCAGACTCACTTAGCCGCGTTTGCCCCAATCCCCGCTTTTCTTCTACGGCGTCGCGAAGTCTCTCCACCGCCGTTTCTTCCGAAGGATGTTGGATCGCAACCATTTGCTCCGGATTGTACGCCGCGCGCATCCAGGCTCGGCGTCAACGCTCCCAACAGGCTTGTCTGTTGGATCGATCTCTTCGCGAATGAAACGGCCGAACAACGGATTTATCCGATCTACGACGCCACGGGTAACGTCGTTGCAATCGCCAACGACGAAGGCGAGGTTCTCGAACGCTATCAATATGATCCGCGCGGCAACGTCGCTTATCTTGTTATCTTGACAAGGACTTTCTCGAAAAAGCCGGGCCGAGTTCCCAATACAGCTGGCGGCATCTGCTAGGCGGAACTCGCAAGGATCCTTCTGGTCTTTACTTTGCCGGAGCCTACTTCCACTCCGCACTTGGTCGCGCGCTGCCGCTGGGCCCCATCTCCGTCATTCCAGAAAGCCAGCTCAACGCCCAATCGCAAGGCTTCCCGCTCGGCGGTTGGCGTCCTCCCACGTCGGGAGCGACCATCTCCGGCGAAGCCTGGATGAAATGGTGGAACGAAGCTTCCCCTTGGCTCAAGCTGGGCGTCGGCGTTGCTGGACTTGTTGTTGTCGGCGTAATCGCCATCGGCTTTACCGCGCCGGCCGCGCTCGCTGTTGTGATGGCTGGCGCCGTCGTGGGAGGCGCCAACGCGTATAACGAATCGCGACTTCATGGCGGCGATCACTTTGACCGCTTCATGAGCGCTGGAATTGGCGCCGCCTTTGGAGCTATATGCCCAGTAAGGGCGTTTGGTGGAGCGATCGGTTCGGTCGTTGTTGGCGGCGCAGCATCGTTAAGCGGCGCCAGCGATAGTCAAATTGCAACTGCGTATTCGGCAGGCGGCATGATTGGCGGCCTGGCCGGTGGTTTTTATAACGGCGCAAAGGCTCTTGAGAACGCAACGTTGCGCTCGCGACTGGGAGCTGGTTTAATAGCAGTTGGGCCTGACCTGCTGGGCGGCGGCATCGGCGCGATCGGCGGCTATTGGGCCGACGGCTCGTCGACCGGGGCGTTGCATGGCGCCTTCCTCGGCATGATGATCGGGAGTGCTGCCGGCGGGTTGTCGCGAGGAGTGTGGGGGACAAGGCGGGCGGTTATTGCGGATGGTGTTGCCCCAACAAGTGCAGCAGATGACTTTGTAAATGGTTGGCGGCGTTTGAGTGTTGACGATGTGCCGCTACCAGCCGGTGTCAAATCGACATTCCGTGGCGGAACGGCGGTTGGCAAAGTGTTTGAGGAAGATGTCGTTTTGTATCGGGTCTATGGCGGGACAGCTGGTCGAACTGGTAGTTATCTCACAAGAGTCAAGCCCCGTTCGCCGTCCGAAGCCATCAAGAAACTAGCACTTGATCCCGATTGGGGAAACTCGGCTGTCCACCTTTTTGAAGTTGAAGTGCCGAGGGGTACTGTAATTTGGGAAGGGGCAGCCCGTCACCAAGGGACTTTGCGTGGCGGTTGAAACCAAATCTGGATTTCACGGGAGCAACCTGTCGATGATTGGTTTAAGGTGATTCTGTGGGGGAACTAAATGGATAGAGCGATTTATGACGCACTGAAGAGACTGAAAGTAGCCGCGAACGGGAGTGACGATTCCGAAGTGCCTGAGTGGCTTCGAGAGAGGGTCACAGAGAACGTATCAAAACTGATCGAAGAGAATGCGTCGAATCGAAAGGTTGCCGAAAAGCTCACGGGTGGGTTGCGTGCTATAATGGATGCTTCATCGCCTAGTGACGATGATCCGCTCATCTGCCAAATGATTTCGATAATCGAGGTGATTGAGTTGGTGTCAAACGAAGAGTGATGGTGCTGTCGGTTTCCGCATCACGATCTTCGCAGGCTGTGCTGGTTTAAAAGGTTGCAGCTTGGCCGATTGAACAGACTTCCACGGCTTGAACACCGGCACGCCTGACGGCGGCTGCTTTGGCTTTTTGCTCAAGCTCTTGTTGACCGCTGAATCCCGTGGCGACCGGTTCAGCTTCAACAGCCCGATAACGGCATCCACCTAGTTTATACTTCTCGGCCACCGGTTCTGCGGCGGGATGGGGGCAGGCATAATAGCAGTTGGGCCTGACCTGCTTAGCGGCGGCATCGGCGCGATCGGCGGCTATTGGGCCGACGGCTCGTCGACCGGGGCGCTGCATGGCGCCTTCCTCGGTATGATGATTGGGAGTGCTGCCGGCGGGTTGGCGCGAGGGGCATGGGGGACAAGGCGGGGGTTGGCGGCGGATGGTGCTTCCCCAGCAAGAGTGGTAGCAGCTTCGACAGACGGAGCGTCAAATTCGCTGCTGCCAGTTTCGTCGTTGAATCGACGACAATTGCGAGTTCACAATTCCCTCACCGAATCAGGAGCAACCGGGCGGTTCTTGAAGCGTAAGATCTCGATGACTGATCTTCGTGCTATCGGAAGAGTCACCGGTGATGAGTATTCTGTTTACACGCTGGGTGGGCGCAGGTTTGTCATTCGAGGCTACGGGAATGAAATCAGAGTAACTGAGTCGATGGCAGCGGATTTGGCGGCTGGCCAATATGGTCGTTGGTCCGGTCACACGCATCCACCAGGATATGGAATCGGCGCAAGCACATTCGATCGATGGAGCATTTCTGTTGGTCAAGAACGAAGCGCACTATGGGGAGATGGGGGCTACATCATTTTCCATCAGACTCCGGCAGACGACTATACGTTCGAGAGCGCCCGCCGAACCGAACTTATGAGGAGGTGGTATGAACGGCAGCAATAATCAAGTGCGAATGGACGGCGAAACGGCTATGGCGTTTGCCGGACACGACTTCGAGCAGCGTCACCCAAAACAAAGCTGTCCTGATTGGTTGGGCCGTTGCACTACCATCGGTTACAGCAAGGATCAAGCAGGCAGATTCGTTGTGAGTTTTGCCGTCACGCCCAAGGCAACGAACGATGCTGTGAGCTACTTCAAAGTTGCTATTGATTCTGTTACGGCAGAGACCGAAGTCCTGCTGGACAGAGACTTGGCCGACTTTTCAGGCGAGGATTTGCAGGGGCATTGAAGACGTTGTCTCGCATTTCTGCATCACGATCTTGGCAGGCTGTGCCGGTCTGAACGTCTGGAGCTTTGCCGGTTGAGCAGGCTACTACAGCTTGAACATCGGCACGCCTGACGACGGCGGCTTTAGCTTTATTCTCAAGCTCTTGTTGAATGGCTGGATGGCACTGGCCAGCAGGTCATTTTCGTTGTGCCACTGGCCCTTTTCAGCCAGTGGCTTCACTCCGAGTGCGGCGATTGCACTCCAGCGTTATCGAACAGGCCAGGCGGCGGAAACGATAAGCTTGGCAGGCGAGGATCAACGATCCCGTTCAGGTAAAGCCGGGCGCTCGACCACTTCCAATCGATCGCTCGTCGGCAGAGCCCGCGACGAACGGGGTTTTCATGAATATAGTCGATCGCCGAGGGTTGAAAGAGATTGCGCCGTAACCAGAGCCCTCTTGCCAGAAGCCAAAGCAACATTTGCCAGGCCGCTCTTGGATCGTCAACTCGTCCAGCAATCGAGAACGAGCTTCGACCAGCATCGTTTTGATTTGTCGAGATGTCGGTTGTTTGATTTTCTGTAGTAGTCGACTGATGCTGGCCTCGGCGGAGACCGGCAATACCAGCAGATGAACATGCTCTGGCATGAAGACCATCGCGATCCATTGGCAGGCCTCCAATTGGCAGGCGTCGTCGATCGATCGAGCCAAGATGGTGCGCCAGCGGTCGTTGGTCAAAAGCGGTCGTCGACGATAGGTAGAAAACGTCAACGCATGAAAATGCCCCGGCACATGAAAGTGCTTAACTCGCTTTCGATGCGGCGGTTGTTCGTCCATAAGCTGGAAGATAAATCAACCGTGCGGTCGAGTCAAAGAATTCGAAGTCACTCTGTTGCTGCTGAGTTGTGCCGCGGTGGAAAGAGAAGACACTGGCCAAAGCCCAGAAGCGTCCGGGGTTTCAGGTTTTTCATCGTTCCGGCCGCCTGGCGTGCGTCATGTGTTGGGACGAGAGGCTGGTGTGCTGATCTTGCGGTCGGCGCCGGTTCAACATCCGCGCAGGCGGCGGCGCGGCTTGCCGTCGGGGTTAGACGCCAGCTTATTACGACTCGGCTTTCTTTTTTGCGCGGCGCTTCGCGGCCGATGCTCGTTCCACGTCACGCTGTCGTTCGCGCTCGCGTAGGATCGGCGCGATTTCTTCCCACGTCGCTGCGCCGCAGGCGACTTGCTCCAGCATCACGAACATATACTTGCTCGGACGATGTCCCAAGTGCAGATAGGTCAGCAGCGCCGCGATCACCGCGACGTAGAAGCTGAGCAGCACGCCCGAGCGGTGATGACTGATCAAGTGATTGAAATTGGCGAAGCATTTCAACCAGCGGAAGAAGAGTTCGATCTGCCAGCGCTGTTGATAGAGCTGGGCGATGACTTCGGCCGACACGTCGAGCAAGTTCGTAATCAGACGCACGGTTTTCGTTTCGTCCTGCTCTTGATACTCGATAATCACCTCGCGCAACGGCACATCGAGAACGATATGTCGCGCTGCTTTCGACGAGCGAAAACGGCCGCGCCGATCACTGACGACGCCTGCTGCGAGATCTTTTTCGCTTAGCGGATTTTCGTCGGCGTCAGCCAGGTGCGGCGCATTGCCGCCAGCCGGTTTGTAACGGATAACGAACTGCGCGCGGGGAGTCCAAGATTCGTTTTGCAGATGATAATGCGCGTTGATGACGTCGAAGCCGCTGAAGCCGCGATCGTACAGATAAAGCCGACCATCTTGCACGTTAGCCGCATCTTCCCACCCATGACCTGATCAGGCCACAATGGCAATTCGGCCAACTCCCGTTTCGTTCGGCGCTGTCGCGATTTCGGCTGCATGTCGAAATCATGACAAACTGAAGTCGCTGGCGCAAGTGAAGAAATTGCGAAGAAAATCCCGGACGCTTCTGGGCTTTGGCCAGTGGCACGCGAAGGGGAGCCATTTCACCAGTGCCAGCCGGCCGAAGATCGTGATGCAAAATCCAATTCAGATCATTGACTCGATTGCCTCTCCTTCGCACTGCTCAGAGAGCTTTGGCATCGCAGCCACTTACGCACGCAAGAGAAAGCAAGATCAAAGCATAGCGGCCATCTGTTTTTTTCCACGTGATTCTGCATAGCTTCTTGCAGATTCTCCATCAGGGGCATGATGCTGTGGATTTGCACCGGCGTCTAGCAGCATACGCCCAACCTCCCGACTCTGCTCATCATCGAGCGAATTGGACAAAGCACATGCTTCAAGAGGCGTAATTCCTTGGGAATCGATCACATTTGGGTTGGCTCCTGAAACCAAGAGTAGTCGAACCGCATTCGGGTGGCCATAGAGAATAGCAAGATGCAGACCCGAACACCCTTGATGTAATCTATCAATGAATTGAGGTTCGGCTTCGATCCCTGCGGCCAAACTTTGCAAGCCTCCGTCACGAGCTGCAATTGCGATTCTTGGCGGCCCCAGCACTTCTCGCCCATCTTCGTTCACTTCAACAAGCGCAGACTGGTCTGTGTTCGCTACTACGAGCAATCGCTTATTGTCGCAATTGAACTCAAACCCGCCTTCACCAACGCCATCTTCAATTTGGGCAACCGTATAAACTCTTAGGGACTCAACCAATTGGCTGCTTGGCGGCCCGGGATGCCAGTAATACACTTCCAATCTTGCATCGCCATCATCACGTGTTAAATAAACTTCGCCACCCACGACACCTTCGTCAGCAACCTCAGAGTCAAGGTACGTGTCCAAGTCTTCTTCAGTCAACTTGGAGCTTTCCACAAAACTTGGAGAGGGTAATTCCAATCCGGACACTGAATCGATGAAACGAACCGTAAATGTGAATCTTATCCGCATCGCAATTCCCTATTGGTTCCAAAACCTGATGAGTTCCCTGGCAAAACCCTCAAATGCTTGCTGCCGCTCTCTCAAAGCGTCGATATACTCCTTGGACGCTTGCCTACCCATCGGGGTCTTTGCCCAATCGTCCGCAAGTCGATTCAACTTCGACGAATTCCATGACTTCGGTAGCGGCTCAAAATTCCCGGGATAATTCAGCAGAAACTCTTGTTGTTGCGGAGTAAGCAAGTCAAAGTCATCGAGTTTCTCTATAAGGCTTTTTGGGTAAACGTGGTCGGCGGCGAGATTACCTTCGAATTTAACCCACTTGTTTGTTCGAGGATCGATGTAACCGCCCTGCTGTGCCCATCGCTGAAGTTTGGCGTTGGGCGTGATAATCCTTGTCGGGGCCTTAAGCCTCGCCAGAGCGTCGTCAACATCAACCTTGTCCTCTCGCGTTAAGTTGTCGCGCCTTATCGTCTCGGCGATCTCATCAAGCGTCGTTTCTCCTTGGTTTAACCGCGCCTGAACTTTTCCTATCGCTTCATCGCACAAGGCGGTATTGTGGACCAGAATCGAATCAAAACCAACTGCGTAGTTGTGGAAATCGCCGATCGTTAGATTTGAGACCGGGAATGCATCTTCGTATCGCTGGTGAATGCTGCGAATGATGCGAGTTTTCCCGTCGCGACTGTAGATTATATCTCCAGCCTGCAGTTCGTGGGAGTTGACCCAGCGGCCCGGTAGAGCTTGGCGTTCATCTTCTCCGCCTGAAAGGAGTCGCGGGGTGGACCGGAAGGTCAGTTCGTGCCCTTGCACAACCCAGAACGGGTGATGAATCGTCGTTTCGATTCGAGAGTCGCCGGTATCGATCGTCAGGACAGCGCCGCGGTACAAGCTGTCGATACGGTCAGTGACGGTCCGCAGCTTCCACTCGCCGCTGGCGAAGTCGAAGGATTGGACTCGCTCGCCGGGGCGGATCTCACCCATAGGGCGTAAGCCTGATTCTGTAGACACCACTGTGTCGCGAGAAAAGCAGGCCGATTCCGCAATGTCTCTGACGATCTCCGCGCCGCTGTCGGACAATTTCTCGACGTGAACAAGACCGCACGAGTTGTCCTACTTTGAGCAAAAATGCCCGCGATCGATCTTTGGAGAGGAGCGGCAGGCGATGGAAATCAGAGCAGGTCAGAAAGCTGGCGTCGCCAGTGATGTCCTATCGCCGCCGTTTTTTTCGTGCGGTGCCATGGGCAGGCGATTACGACTATCGGCGCCAGTGCGTCAACGGGATTTTTGCGAGACACGACATTGCGAGAAAGGAAGCAAGACATGCTCTTTCCGCGAAGACGCGGGAAGAGCATGTCACTTGGCCGTGGCAACGGCATCCTAGCCATACACCCGAAGACGTGGTAAGTGCATGGCAGACGTTTACCTCTCCATCAAACGCCAGCTAAAGCATGACTTTCACCAACTTTGCTTTCCCAGTTGATTCGCAAACCTCCACTGGTCGATCGTATGTGCCGAAATCGGAGTCGACCAATCGGAACCAAACTCGCCATCCCGAAACTCCCTGTCCAAACTCCTCAAGAGAATCCGAGTAAACGGCTTGCAGGAATTGGGGTTTCTCGTACTTTTTTGGAAGGTGGACTGTCGCAATCGCAATCGCATTGTCTTTTGTAATCATCTTGGTAAAACTCCAAAGATCTTTCGGAATTCTTCATTAAACATCACTTGAGCCTTCTCTAATTCGAGCACGCTAAGCCGTCCAGGATAATTCTCTGCATAATTAAGGACGTATCGCCAAGCCTCAAGTTCACGAGAAGCAGAACCTACATCGCCGAGGTATCTTGCGGCATCGCTTCCGATGTCGGCGAAGTATTTTGCATGCTCCAATTCATGTACGGCCTCGAACAGAGTTGCATCAGACCTCAAAAGCAAAGTTTTGTCGCCAGCCCTGAATCCTCCAAGAAACCCCAGGTCATCGAGAGTGTCATCATCAATCGACAACTTCATATCTGGATCAAGCGATTTAAGCTGAGCCTCAACTTGTTCTAGCCATTCTTCGTCAAGAACTACACCGCCTTTACGTCCGCGAGATAGTTTTGAAATATCTGCCATACCATCGACCCAAAATCTCGAGTCTGAAAGATAATGGTATTTTCTAGCAGCACCCTTAACAGCTCCTTCCGCAAGAACTCGCGGTGAAAATCCGTACTGAGCTTCCAGATTGGCGTCCACCGCTTCTTTTACTACTTCCTTCGCACCCGTCGTAGCCGCACCTCGGATTCCCACCGTAACATACGACTTCATCACTGCTTGAGCGATCGACCGTCCTGCAAAGTAGACAGCGAGAAAGTCCTCCACGAAAATGCTCTCCATTTTTGGCCCGTCGCCATAAGCGTTTTCTTTCCAGACGCGGTCAAGGGCCGCTTGGGCGCCGACACCGCCGAAAAATTCTTGGTAGGAACTAGCGCCACTGTTGGTCGCCCCCGGACTCCAGTCTTCGATAACCGCATCGAAGTAAACATTCGCCAAAATATCGAGATTGCCTTGAACCAGATTCGCTTTGGATTTTACTTCTTCATCAATGGTGGCGCTTCTTTGCCGAAACGGTTCTTTGTCGAGCGTAAAATTTGGATTGCGTAAATTCTCCGTTATTCTCGCCTTTTCTTCCCCCAGGTTATAGATGTCTACGCGAAAAGAACGAATCTCGCGTGCGATCTCCAACGCAAGCTGCCCCTTTGATCTTTCGCTTTCGGTGAGTGCGTCAAGCTGCTCTCGACTAGGGACGAGGTAAGAAAGGTTGTCGTTCGGAGCAGGGGCAGTAAATGTTAAAGTAATTTCGCTCGGAGCAGTGACTTCGAGTTCGGCCTCCTCCTTGATTAATACGGTCTCAGTCGGCCGCCGCAGATTCTCCGGAATGTCGACAGGCAGGTTGGCGTATTCGCTTTTGACTTCATTCGGTGCTTCATTTGTTTCGCTAGGCGCGGCGTCGTATTGTGGCGCCAAGCCAGCATTCTGTTCCAGAACCGCCGCTTCCCTTGTAACACGATCAGCCGCAAGATCTTTCTCTGCAACCTCCTTGCGTACCTCCGCCTTCACCCCCTCAACGATCCGATCCCGTTCCGCCTCGGCGGCCTCTACCTCCTTGGCTTCCGTCGCCGCGGCGTCTTCGTCGTCGTAGTCTTGAATGGCCGCGGCGATGGCGAGTCCGCCCGTTTGCACGGCGGTGGCGATGCACAGCGATTTGGTTGCCCATGGATTGGCCATTGCGCTGAGCGAGGCGACCGTCGCGTCGTAGAGATTGGTGATGTCAAATTCGGCGAACGCTTTATCCCGGGCGGCCACATCTTCTCGCTCGGTTCGGAAGGCGGCTGCTTCCGTGGTGACGTAGGCGAGCTTCGCGTCGGCGATGGCTTTGGTGGACTGAGCGCGGGACTAGCCGACGTTGTTTTCGTAGTCGACTTCGGTCTTGGCGACGGTCGATTGGTGGGCCCCTTGGGCGCCGATGGCCGCTTTGTAGTAAGCTTCAGTAAAGGTCTCGCGGGCAGCGTCGAGTGCATCATGGGCCGTTTCGATCGCGGTGTTGTGGGCGGTCGTATCGCCGTTGTCGGCGAAGCGACGGTCGGCTTGTTCAAGGGCGATGCGATGGTCGCGAAGCGCCTGGGCTTCGGCGATTTGGTAGGCGGCGATGGCGTCGGCCAGTTGCGATCCGTTCGACAGGTAGCTGCCGGCGACCTGGTCTTCGGCCTGTTTCAGACTGGAAGCGGCGAGCAGGTTGTGGGCGAAGATCGTCGATTCGCGAAGGCTGGAATAGGCATTGCTGGCGACGGCGGCGATCGCGGCGTAGGCGACGTTAGAGCCGATGTTGTCGAGCACCCAATCTTGCGTTTCGGTCAGCAGATTGTTCGCGGCCGTTTGCTGCCCGGTGAACTGGGCGATGAGGAACGCGGTGTAGTCATTGTTTAGCAGCGTATCGATGGTCGTGACGCCTGCCTGTTGTGCGGCGGCCTCGTTGGCTTGATGCGTTGCGGTATTGGTCGTCAGGCACGGCGATTGCGCCATGATGGGCAACCTGCGACAATCCGGCAAGTGCGTCTTGGCGGTTTCGTGATTGCTTGATCGCGGCCAAGCGTTTGTCTTGCCGAGAGTTGTTCAGCATGTCGTCTTCATCGCGCGCTTCGATTCAAGAACACTTCGCCGATCTGACGGATCCGCGGACTCGCAAGGTAACTTATCCGCTAGTCAACATCGTCACGATGTCGCTCTGTGCGGTGCTAGGTGGAGCAGATGATTTCGTTGCGATCACTGACTGGGCCGAAGACAAGAAAGAGTGGCTTTCGCAGTTCCTCGACATGAGCACCGGCGTTCCTTCGCATGATCGCTTCAACGCGATTCTCGGCGCTTTGAAGCCGGCTGAATTTGAGAAGTGTTTGCTTAGCTGGATCACTTCGTTGCAAGAGATTACCGATGGGCAGATTATCGCGATCGACGGCAAAACTTTGCGGCGCAGCTTTGACGCCGCCAGCAGCAAGGCCGCGATTCATATGGTCAGCGCCTGGGCGACCGCCAATCATGTGAGTCTCGGGCAAGTCGCGACTGACGCGAAGAGTAATGAGATCACGGCGATTCCGAAATTGCTCGAAATCATCGAGGTTTCCGGCTGTTTGGTGACGATCGACGCGATGGGTTGTCAGAAAGAGATCGCCGCCAAGATCGTTAACGCAGGCGGTGATTACTGTCTGGCGATTAAAGGGAATCAGCGTTATCTGCATCAAGCGATTCGCGATCACTTCGCCGCTGCGATGGAAATCGACTTTGCGAAAATGAAAGTTCACCGCCACGAGACGCACGAGAAAGGGCATGGCCGCGAAGAGTCGCGTTACTACTATCTCTGTCCAATCGACGCCGATGATTTTCCGTACGCCTCGCGTTGGACGAAGCTGAAGGCGATCGGAATGACGATCAATATCGTCAAGCAAAACGGCAAAGAGACGAGTGAAGTACGCTACTACATCGTGAGCAAATATCTCACCGGCAAACGCTTCGCCGAAGCGGTCCGAGGGCACTGGAGCATTGAGAATTCGCTCCACTGGCAACTCGACGTAACGTTCGGCGAAGACCAAAGTCGAATCCGCAAAGGCCACGCCGACGTCAACTTCAGTCTGCTAAGAAGAACAAGCCTGAGCTTGTTGAAGAACAACAAAACGGCGAAGGTGGGCGTGAAGAACAAGCGGCTAAAAGCTGGAAGGAACGACGCCTACTTGTTGGAAGTGTTGCTGGGGACGTGATTTATGGTGCGATCGCCGTGGGTCGTCAGGCGGGCGTTTAATACATAGGATGCCGCATTGTTTTGGACGAGCGCCGATTCGTTTGTCGCTTCGAGCCCCAGGTTGAGGGCCTTTTCGCTTTGGGCAGACTTCTGACTGTAGGCGTATTGGGCGCTGTCGATTTTGATCGTGAAACTGTAGTCGGCGTCGATCGCGGCGGCGTTGTACGTTTTCAGGTGGTTGGCGGTATCCAGGGCGTATTGAAAATCGGCCTGGGCGGTTTTCTCGATCTGGGCCAGGTCGAGGGCGAGCAAGGTAGCGTCTCGTTTCGCTTCGGCGCCGGCAAGCTGATCGTCGAGCGTTTGCTGGGCCTTGGTCAAGTCGAGCGAATATTTTTGGCTGGCGGCCGCGTTACACCACCAACAGCTGAAAGTATCGCCTACTCCTTGTTTTCAAGAACATGGGATTGCGACTATCGAGGTGAGGAGCAAAAACTAAATTTCTGTCAATCGCGGGCGTTCCGTAAAAGGACGTAAGACATGCTCTTCTCGCGAAAATATGGTACGAGCGCGGTGCCTGACATGTACTATTTCGCCCAGTATTTATCACCTCCAGACTTTACAAATAAATTCAAGAATTCCTCGAAAGACTTGGCTGCTAGGTGCCATTCTGATCTCGGGTCGATGGGGAGCGCTACGTATACATATCCAAAATCATCTATTTCTGGATTATTTCGAATGACCAAGACATCAGAATCACCAAAAAACTTACCTACAATTATATCGCCAGAAACAAAATCTCTCTTCCGCCGTTCGTAGAATTGAGCTGTTGTGTTTGCTACACGTAGCGGATCCAATATCTCCAGCCCCCACTGTCCGTATGTTTGATCGTGAAAAAGATGAGCGTTCCGAGCGTGCATCCAAAACCTAGCAATGTCTTGATGGCATACTGGAAGTATCACAGAAAGCTCCTCTTGTGTTACCGCTTCATCTGTGAACAGGCAAGAAAATTCCATCGCTGGCATTCCAGCAATTGGGACTGGCTCTGCAAGCCGCGTCCCCTCCCGTTTCATCAACTCAATCAAGTCTGTAATGCTCATTAGCAATCCTTCACAATCCTACAAACTCGCGCCAGAATTCGTTAAATAGGTTCTGGTGAGCAACTCGTTCAACTGGCACTAAATTCCAGAAATCGTTTGTTCCACCGAATTCGCGTGGATGAATATGATGTATGTCGTACTTGTCCCAGCCACCTTTTGGTGTTGCATATCCCCTTCGATGCCAATCCGAAATGAATGCAGCGCGATCCATTTTTGAGTCCCAGCTAACCCTAAGACTTCTGTCGACTCGTCCTTTGATTTCACTTGGAAATGGAATATTGCGCCCTGTTCGGGCATCAACTACTTTCGGATATAAATCTAGCTTAGCCTGAATTCGCACAACGAGCGTGCTAGGTTTCGTCCGCGGATCCGCAAATGGATTCAGCACCATTCCCTTGCGGCTTCTGCGCGATGAGGAGAGTCCCTTTCCGGCCCTGCTGAGAGTATCGGATTCAGAAATCGCTTTGACAACTACCTTGAAAGTTTGCGTGCCTTTCAAAGCCCCCGTGACGGCCTTCGCTGGCGCGAGCACTGAGATGGTAACTTCAAAAGCCAGGGCGCCTCCTTTCTCGGGATCATCAAGTGCTTCGTTGATCTGACGTTGAACTTCATTCAGAATCTGCTGACGGGTCGCTGGATCAGTAGTAATTGCGGTGACGGCTTGCGTCATTTCACTAGCGATGGTGACGATGCTGTGCGTTACTAAGTACTCACCGGCTTTGTAAATCCCAATGACCGCGTTGGTTGGCCCCGATATGAAGTATCCTTTGGCTGCGGCCGGGATCCCCTCAAAATAGGCCTGACGATTGCCCGCGTTAATTATCTCAATATCACCATCAATAACATCCGTAAGTGTCGAGACATTTATCCTGAACCACTTCTGAATGCTCAGCTCAAGTGAAGCGGCGATTTTTTGTCTAGTGGGATCCTGAGCACCGAGATGTTGAGTAAATAGTTCCAATTCCAGCTTATTTCTGATCGCGGCTGGACTCGGCAATCCGGTGATTTTGGGATGGAATTTTAAATACGAATCAATTCGCGCTCTAATCGCTGCTTGCTGGCCTTCCGTGTCAAGATCGAAGGCGTTAGGGAAATCTGTTGGCAATTTCCTGACAATGACGTCTAGACTGCTTGGCTTAATCTTGTATCCGCCCAGATCTTCATTGAGATAGATCACTCCATTATCTTCGAAACCAATGTGAATTCGAGATGTTTTGCCGCCGCCGAACCATGCACGATCGATGAATTCAATGAAAATCAACCCATCTTCATTGATCCACCGGGCACGATAATCGGTTTGGCTGCCTGTTACGTCCGAAATCGCTACACCACCAATTGCGCCAAATGCGCTATTTGAAAATATCGAGTTATTGGCCGCAAACACGCTAAACAAGGCGTTGGCAGTTGCAGTTACGCCTGCCGCAATGGATGATCGAAACGACTGCGCCGAATGTTGGCTACTTTGTTGATTCTCAATTTCAGAAAAGTCGGTGCGGTAAACTGCTGGTTGACCATAGTATCCGGGATATATTGATGTCGATCCGATAATGGCAATCGCATCGTTTACTCCCGTTTCGCTCGAAAGCACTGCACCTAGTTCTACCTCTTCTGAATTACGAGTCGTCTCAGTCGGCCGCATCAGATTCTCTGGAATCTTGACAGGCAGATTGGCGTAGGCGCTTTTGCCTTCATTCGGCATCTTATCGACATTGCCATTCCAGGCATTGGTGATGGCCGCCATGTCGGCGTTCATTTCTTGAACCACCGCTTCTTTCGTAACCCGATCTGCCGCAATACTCTTCTCCGAAACCGCCTTGCCAACATCCGCCTTCACCTCGCCAACCGTCCGATCACGATCGGCCTCAGCGCTAGCGACATCACTGGCTTCGCTGGCGGCGGCTTGGCTAAGGTCGTAATCGTAGATGCCAGCGGCGATGTCGGTGGCGGCGTCTTGGACGGCGGCGGCGACTGCCAGGGCTTTGGTGGTCCAGGGATCGGCGGTGTCGTTGTTGGCGGCGGTGAGTGCGGCGAGGGCGTCTACCAGGGAGTCGTAGTCGTTATCGACACCGAACTCGGCGAATTCTTTATCGCGGGCGGCGATGGTCTCTTGCTGGTTGCGATAGGCGGCGGCTTCGGTGGTGACGTAGTCGACCTGGGCGTCGGCGATTGTCTTGGTCGACTGGGCGCGGGATTGGCCGACGTTGTTTTCGAATTGGGCGTCGGTCTTGGCGACGGTCGATTGGTGGGCGCCTTGGGCGCCGATGGCCGCTTTGTAGTAAGCTTCGGTAAAGGTCTCGCGGGCAGCGTCGAGTGCATCATGGGCCGTTTCGATCGCGGTGTTGTGGGCGGTCGTATCGCCGTTGTCGGCGAAGCGACGGTCGGCTTGTTCAATGGCGATACGATGGTCGCGAAGCGCCTGGGCTTCGGCGATTTGGTAGGCGGCGATGGCGTCGGCCAGTTGCGATCCGTTCGACTTGTAGCTGCCGGCGACCCGGTCTTCGGCCTGTTTCAGACTGGAAGCGGCGAGCAGGTTGTGGGCGAAGATCGTCGATTCGCGAAGACTGGAATAGGTATTGCTGGCGACGGCGGCGATCGCGGCGTAGGCGACGTTGGAGCCGATGTTGTCGAGCACCCAATCTTGCATTTCGGTCAGCAGATTGGTCGCGGCCGTTTGTTGCCCGGCGAACTGGGCGGTGAGGAACGCGGTGTAGTCATTGTCCAGCAGCGTATCGATGGTCGTGACGCCTGCCTGTTGTGCAGCGGCCTGGTTGGCTTGATGCGTCGCGCTATTGGTCGTCAGGCGGGCGTTGAGTGCATTGGACGCCGCATTGCTTTGGGGGCACGCCACTCCGCTTTCCGTTTTTCTGTAACATCCGCGCCTCATTTCCGCTGTGCAAAGTATCCAGGCACTTCGCCTGGCGGACGCACTTTAGCCTTTGCGGAAATGGTGAAAACGATGCAAGCTATTACCAAATCATGGGTTACGACCGCTGCTGCGACTCTGGTCATGGTCAGCGGGATGGTTTCGACCAGCCGGGCGGACAGTACCGTCTACGAGAAAACGCTGAAATCGACTGCCTGGGTGCTGGCCAAGACCGGCGGCGAGACTTCGAGCGGGACCGGCGTACTGGTCGACGCTGAGAAAAAGCTGCTGGTGACCAATTATCACGTGGTGGGGGATGCCCGAGCTGCGGTGATTTTCTTTGCGGATCTGACCAATGGCAAGCCGGAAGTCGCCCGGTCGCACTACCTTACGAACGTCAAAAAGCTGGGACTACGGGGTCGGGTGGTCGCTGTCGACCGCAAACGGGACCTCGCGTTGATTGAGTTGGAAAAGCTGCCGGCCGGCGTCGCCGCGATCACCTTGTCGACCACCGGCGTTGGACCCGGCGAAGATGTCCAGTCGATCGGCAACCCCGGTTCGACCGACGCTTTGTGGGTTTATACGTCAGGCACGGTTCGCTCGGTCTATCAAAAGCAGTTTCGCACTGGGGTTGGTGAGCATGATTTCAAAGTGGTCGAAACCCAATCGCCGATCAACTCGGGCGACAGCGGCGGCCCGGTCGTTAACAACCAGGGGGAACTGGTCGCGATCTCGCAAGCGATCGCTCCGAAGGCTCGGTTGGTGAGCTACAGCGTCGATGTTTCGGAAGTGAAGGAATTTTTGAACGGCCCCTGGAAACCGGCTCCGATCGCGGCGGATGACCTGTTGAAGAAAGCCGATTTGGAGTTCACCACCCACGAATCAGGGCACTTTGAGGTGAAATTTGATGAGAAAGACGCCAGCAAGCAGTCGGTCTTTCTGACCAAAGACATCGAATACTACGAGCGAGCCGACGTCCGCAAGGTTTGGTCGCTGGCCGCGACGCTGAAAGAGGCGCCGAGCACCGACACGATGATTAAATTGCTGGGCCAGAACGCTCGCACCAAGATGGGCGCCTGGTCGGTCGAAAAGGCCGAAACCGGCGAATACCTGGTGATCTACTGCGTCAAGATCGACGCGACGGCGGCGCCGGATGCGGTGAAAAGCACGATGGAGTACGTCTCGAAGCTGACGAGCGTCTCGAAAAAAGACCTAACCCCCCAGGAATCTGTCCAGAACGCGTCACAAACGCTCGATTCCTGGCTGACCAAGTAGCTGCGGCGTCGCGACGTCCGCGCGACAGACCATTTCCGCCCAGCAGCCGCGATTCCCTCGGAGGGAAACGTGGCTGCTGTTGTTTCGAAAGCGGAAACGGGAAAGCGGAAGAAAAGGGAGAAACGTGCTCAGAGGCTAGTTTCAGGCCTTTTTTAGGGGGAAACGCTTCCAACTCCGCCGCTCTCCGCTTTTCCCAATTTGTTCTGTAACAAATCGGCCAGGTTCTCGCTGAGCATGTTAGAGACGAGACGCAACCTTCCAACTCACCACCACTTGCTTTCAGGACCGATGACCATGACCTACTCGACCAAAACGATCGCCACGCTGCTGACCGTCGCCGCCGCCATGCTGTTTTTCGCCGCCAGCAGCGTCGAAGCCGGCAACGGCAAGCAGAACAATAATCACCATAAGAACAACCATCACAACAACTTCCAGCACGTCCAGAAGTTCAACAATCACCACAACAGCTTTCAGCAGGTCCAGAAGTTCAACAAACACCCCAACAACTTCCAGCACGTCCAGAAGTTCAACAATCACCCCAACAACTTTCAGCACGCCCAGAAGTTCAACAATCATCACAACAACTTTCAGCACGTCCAGAAGTTCAACAAACACCCCAACAACTTCCAGCCGACCCAGAAGTTCAACAACCATCACAACAACTTCCAGCAGGTCCCCGAGTTCAAAAATCACCACCATACGGGACATCAGCTTCAGTTCGACCACCACATGCTGAACTCGTGGATCGGCAACTAACAGCAGGCCGATGGGGAATCACGCACTCTGGCCTGCTGAAACGGCTGCTCTCTCTCGAAACGATCGAGAGGGAGACAGCCGTTTCGCCCATTCTTGCCTGAATTATTCGGAGAGCGTGTTCCGGCGGGCCGGTCGACGCAGAAAATCGCTCGACTTCCGAATTTTCCAATTTGGTCTGTAACAAACGGATCAGGTTCTCGCTGAGCTTATTAGAGACGCAAACAACGCTCTCGCCCGAACAACAAACAAACTACCCTCAGGAGATTTCCCATGACCCGCTCGACCAAAAACATCGTCACGCTGATCGCTGTCATCGCCCTGGTCGTCTCGCTGTCGACCCAATCGGAAGCTGGCGGTTGCCACAGCAGCCGCGGCGGCCACGGATTCTCGCAGTCGCTTCACCACAACCAACTTCGTTCGCAATACCAGCACCAACATACGTACCGTCGACCGACTTACGTCGCTCCTCGTCAGCCGATCGCTCCGCCGCAACAGTTCTCGCAACAGCCGATTTCGCAGCCGGGCCAACCTTTCGATCCGGGTCAGCCGCAACAACAAGCTCCGCAGGGTCAGTCCTTTGCCCAAGGCCAGCCGCAACCGCAGCAACAAGCTCCGGCCGCTCAACCGCAACCGGCAGCCCCGACCACTGGCTCGGCCAACGCTGAGATCTCGGCCTTGGAAGCGTTGGGGGGATTTGCTCCGCCGCAAGCCGAGTCGACCACGCCGGTTGCTGAAAACAACGCTCTGCCGGCCCACGTCGGCCGCTGGTCGTCGACTTTGGGCAACGGAGCTCGAATTCAGCTTGACCTGAACGCCAACGGCAGCTTCAACTGGTCGGCCGCTAACAAAGATGGCGGGACCAGCAGCTTCCAGGGAACCTACGAAATCACGAACGGTTCGCTCACTTTGATCCGCTCGACCGACAACCAAAAGCTGGCCGGTTCGCTGGAAACGAACGGCAACGACGCTTTCAGCTTCCAATTGGCCGATCAAAAGGCCGCCAAGCTCGAATTCGTCCGAGCCTAACTAACACCAACCGCGACAAACTGCGTGCCGCACCGATTTTGAAAATCGGTGCGGCTCTTTTGGTGCGCTGCCCTTATCATGAACAGAGACTCGCCTGATCGCCCAGCGTTCCAGCCGATCGGAACCTGACCAGCGGCAAGCGGCTTGCCGGCGCTTCCTGACCGCGTTTCTCACGAACCTGTCCTTCAGCTACGCTGCGCTCAAATGGTATGCGATTTGCCGCTTTCCTCTCCAGCAAATCGATGATCGTCCCTCTATATGTCCGTGTCGAAAGGAAGAATTCTGATGAAATCAACCCTGATGTTGGCTGTCGTAACCGAAATCGCAATGGCGATGGCTGCGATGTTTGGCGCCGAGCATGCCGATCACGCCGCCGAGATGACGACGCCCAAAGCGGCCGTCGCCGTCCTGATCCCGACCGAAGGTAACAGCGTCCAAGGCGTGATCCGCCTGAAAGTGATCGGCGAATCCTTAGAGATCACCGGGCAAGTCAGCGGACTGAAGCCAGGCGAGCATGGGTTTCATATCCATGAGTTCGGCGATTTAACCGCCGCAGACGGCACGGCGGCCGGCGGACACTACAATCCCAGCGGCCACGAACATGGCGGCCCCGACGCGGCCGATCATCACGCCGGCGATCTAGGCAACATCACTGCTGATGACAAAGGAATCGCGACGGTCAACAAGGTCTCGAAAGACCTGAAGCTGCCGATGATCATGGGGCGCTCGTTTGTCGTCCACGCCGGCGTCGACGATTTGAAGAGCCAACCTTCGGGAGATGCCGGGCCGCGTGTTGCGGTCGGCGTCATCGGATACACGAAAGAAGCGCCTCCGACGAAATAGTCCGCTAGGCGTATTGCCCGCGCCACGCCGTCGGCGTGGCGCCGTTTTGTTTTTGAAACGCGGTTGAAAAATGTGCGCTCGTGGCGAAGCCGCACAAACGCGCGATCTCCGCGATCGCCAAGCTAGATTCCAGCAGCATGCTTTTAGCGCGCTCTAGGCGGACGCGGCGGATTTCCTCGGCCGGCGAACGTCCCAGTTGCTCGCGAAAGCGCTGTTCTAGCGAACGCCGTGACACGGGGAATTCACGCACCAACTGCTGCACTTGTAAACCTTGATCGGCATGCTCGCGAATGTATCGCAAGATCGCCAGCAGTTCGCTGTCGGCGATCGCCAGCATGTCGGTCGAATGTCGCTCGCAGACGCGGAGCGGCGGGATGAACATTGGTTTCGCTGGAATCGCGGCGCCGCTCATCAACTGGTCGAGCAGCTTGGCCGCTTCGCTTCCTAAAGCATGACAGCCAAGCTGGACGGCCGAAAGTCGCGGCCAAGCAAGATTGCAAAGCAGGTCGTCATCATCGCCTGCGAGAATTGCGACTTCATCCGGCACGCGGATTCCGCCTAGGTCGCAAATCTCGGCCAATTGCCGCGCCGGATAGGGATCGGCGGCGAAAACGCCGAGCGGGCGCGGCAGTTTATTCAACCATTGCATTACATGTTGATGCTCGACTTCCCAGCCTTGGCGAATCTCTTTCGAACCAAACATCGAACAATGAAAGCCTGCCTCCTGCAGTTGGCGAGCAAAGATCTGAACGCGTTGATCGGAATAACGTCCCAACGGCGGAGCATAGCAGGCAAAGTGCTTCAGCCCGCGCTGGCGAAGATGTTCGATCGCCATTTGAGCGCGGCGTTCGTCATCGGTCACGACACGACCGAGCCAAGTTTCCTCTGGCAACATCAGCGAGACATCCACCGTTGGCAAGCCGATCCGCCGCAAATGGGTCGCCAGCGCTCGCGTGCGGAGATGGACGATCACGCCGTCGCCGCGCCATTTTTTCGGCAGCCGCATCCGATTTTGCGAGTCACGCGGAGCGATCAGCAGTCGCCAGTGTTGCTGCCGTGCGAAATTGCCGATCGCTTCGACGACGCTTCGCCCCCAACTGTCGTCGGTTTCAATCAGGATGGCGACGCGATGATAGTTTTCCGGCGGCATCGATCCAATCCACAGTGACAAGAGAGAAACGGCAGAACGTCTGCGCAATTTTGATATCTTTGTGCGCGAGTGCGCATTTTAATCGGAACCGCGTCAAGATACGATCATCTATCGGCAAGTCTCCATTCAATTTCAGCCGCGCCCCGAGCCCCATTTTATGAAAACCGCTGTTATTTCTGACGCCGCACCCGAGTCGGTTGGTCAGCGACTACGAGAGCATCATCGCATCGTCCTGTTGACCGACGGCTATTCGTCGCCGTTTCTCGCCAAAACGGCGATCAGCATGTTGCGGTATCGGAGCGACGATGTGGTCGCCGTCCTAGAATCGAGTACGCCGACGCTGACGGCGCAAGAGACCTTCAGCGCCGGCGGTGATATTCCCTTGGTCGCCGACCTGACGCAGGTTCCGGATGCTGACGCGATCTATATCGGCATCGCCCCTCCGGGAGGAAGTCTTCCCCCCGCCTGGAAACCGATTTTGCTGGAAGCGCTGCGAAGGAATATGGACGTCGTATCGGGTCTGCATGATTTTCTGATCGACGACGCCGACCTGGTCCAAGCGGCCGAAGAGAACGGCGCTAGTTTGATCGATGTTCGTCGCAATCGCTTCCGTCAGATCGCCGATGGCCAGCCGTTTCGCCCTGGTTGCGTCCGCATTCATACGGTCGGACAAGATTGCAGTCTCGGCAAGATGGTCGTCTCGCTCGAAGTCGAGCAGGGACTACGTCAGCTCGGTCAGAGCAGCGCGTTTGTCGCCACGGGACAAACAGGCATCATGATCTCGGGCCGCGGCGTGCCGATCGACTGCGTGGTTGCCGACTTTGTGAACGGCACGATCGAACGGTTCGTTCGTCAGAACGAAGAGCATGACTTTTTGCTGATTGAAGGGCAGGGGAGCATCTCGCATCCCGCCTATTCGGCCGTGACGCTAGGTCTGCTGCATGGCGCGGCGCCGGATGGTTTGATCTATTGCTACGAAGCAGGCCGCGAGAACGTAAAAGGTTTGAAGGACGTACCGCTTCGTTCGCATCAGGAATTATTGAACGCCTACGAAGTGGCCGCCAACTTGCGCCATCCGTGTCGCATCATCGGCGTCGCGGTCAACACGCGTACGCTCAGCGAGGATGCGGCGATGGCCGAGTTGGAATGGGCGAAAAAAGAGTTTCAATTGCCGGTTTGCGATGTATATCGGACCGGCGCTGCGGCGCTAGTAGAAGCTTCTCTGCAACTACGTGCGGAGGTGCTCGCACGATGAAAATGACCTTACACCGTCTGCAGTTGCCGCTACAGCACGAGTTCACCATCTCACGCGGTTCGATCCAGTTCCAAAACAGTTTGGTCGTCGAGTTGGAACAAGATGGAATCTCCGGCTTTGGCGAAGTGACCGAGAACAGTTTTTATGGGCACACGATCGAAGCGATGAGCGCGTCGCTGACCGATGGGCAAGATCTGCTGGAAAAATACGAGACTGACTCGCCGGAAGAGGTGTGGCCGGCGGCGAAAAGCCAATTGCAAAACATGTTCGCGCTGAGTGCGCTCGATATGGCGGCGCATGATCTCGCGGCGCGCAGGTCAGGCGTTCCGCTCTACCAGCAATGGGGACTCGCCTGGCGAGACGTACCGGAGTCGAGCTATACGATCGGTATCGACACGATCGAAACGATGATCGCCAAACTGAACGAACAGCCCGGCTGGAGCGTTTACAAGATCAAACTGGGCGCCCAAGATGACTTGGCGATTGTCCGTGCGCTGCGCGAGCAAACGAGCGCGACGTTTCGCGTCGACGCGAACTGCGGGTGGACGGCCGAGCAAACGATCGCCTATTCGCACGAACTCGCGAAGCTCAACGTTGAATTTATCGAACAGCCGCTTCTCAATACCGCTACGCCGGAAGAGATGCGGCATGTTTATCAGAATTCGACTCTGCCGATTATCGCCGACGAAAACTGCCAGGTCGAAGACGACGTCACGCGATGCGTCGGGTTCTTCCACGGCGTCAACGTCAAGCTTTGCAAATGCGGTGGTCTGACGCCGGGATTGCGCATGTTACGCATGGCGCGACAGCTTGGCCTGAAGACGATGGTCGGCTGTATGATCGAAAGTTCGATCGGCATCAGCGCCGCGGCGCACCTGGCGCCGCTGCTGGATTACGCCGATCTGGATGGCGCCGTGTTGCTAAAGTCCGATCCGGCGATCGGCGTCGTGATCGACATGGGACAAATTCGACTTAGCCAAGCGCCAGGCGGCGGCGCTCAATGGAAAGCGCCAGTGGCCGCTCGTGCGGCGCATTAGTTTTTCCCCTGCCAACTTTCTCACGCTTAGTGCGTCAGTTTCCTGTCTTGCAAGACCTCTTTCCCCAAAAAAAGGCGGTCTTCTCCCACCAAGAAGACCGCCGTAGGCGGCAAGGAATTTCACGCTTGCGCCAAACGAATTAAGCCGCCGCCGTTTCTTCCGCTTTGACCGGCGGGCGAAGATCGAACAACACGCTCAACAACACCGGCACCAGGATCATGGTGAAGATGGTCGAGACGACCAGTCCGCCGACCACCACCGCGCCGAGACCGCGATAGAGTTCACTGCCTGAGCCTGGCATCAAGACCAGCGGCAACATGCCGCCGACCGAAGTGAGCGTGCTCATCATGATCGGACGAACGCGACTTTCGACACTTTTGGCGATCGCTTCACGCGGCGTATAGTGCGACGTATCTTCACCTTCTTCCGATCGTCCTTGCAAGATGTTGATCGTTTGATAGACAATCAAAATCGCGTTGTTCACCACAACGCCTGCCAAAATGACGAAGCCGAGAATCGTGAGCACATCCATGTTTTGAATCGGCATGTACCGATCGACGACGCTCCAGTGATGCACGAGCGCCAAACCGGCGAAACCGCCCAATAGCGCCAGCGGCACGCTCACCATAATCACGACCGGATAGGCCCAGCTTTGAAACAAGACAACCATCAATAGGTAGACAATCAGCAAGGCCAGAAAGAGGGAGCTGCTGAGCGTACCGACTAGCGAACCGTCCCCCATCAGCGCGTTTTTGATCTGCGCCAATTGACCGGCCGAGCCGGCCAGATTCACATCGACTTCCGGCGGAATCACTCCTAATTCACGCATTGACGCGACCATTTGGTCGACTTGATCAATCGCCTCCTGCAGCGGCAAGCCGGCCGGCGGAGTCAACTGCAGCGTCACGGCTCGCTGACGATCGGCATGCTTGATCTGATCGGCCGCTTCCACCCGTTCGATCGTCGCTAAGCTCTGAAAATCAACGACGCGTCCTTCCGGCGTAGCGACCGGCGAATTGTGCAGCGCGTAGATTGGATCCCCGAGCAGCGCGTCCTGCGTGATGATCTTCAAATCTTTTAGTTCGCCGCCGACGTCAAACGCACGCACAATCATGATGCCGTCGCCGTTGGCCGAAATCGCCAGACCCAGATCGTCTTGTCCCATGCCGACATCTTGCAGTCGTTCTCGATTCGGGGTGATCCGCAACTCCGGCGTCGGCAACGAAAAGTTAGCCGGCACCGGCGTCACCGCCATGGGGCCGTATGACTGCGCGAGATTGCCAAATAACGCACCGGCTGCCGCCGACACTTTGTCGAGATCGTCCCCCACCAGATCGATCTTGATCGCCGATCCCGTTGTTCCCCCGACGCGGAATAGCGGCAATTGAAAGGCGAAGTTAATCACATCCGGCGCGTTTGATGCGGCGGCGTTGAGCAGCGGCAACGCGTCCACCACCCGTTTCTTGTCTTGGGAAATGCCGACTTGAAAGACGCGTCCGTCCCATGCGACCAGAAAGTAGTGATCGAGCGGCGGCGGCATGATTTTCTCGTCACTGCCGTACATTGGATAGGCGGTTCGTTGATCCTCACCGCTCCACTCTCCTCCGCGTTCGGCGGCTTCGGCGCCAAACTTGTCGCCGGCCGCTTCCCATGCCGGTTTAATAACCGATTCTAAGCGGTCTCCAAGTTCCGACAGTTGATCGACGTTATATCCCGGTGGCGGAATCAGCATCCCGAATACGATATTGCGATTCCCCAGCGGCAGATAGTCGAGCGGCGGAATCAACATCCAAGTACCGACAGCCGTCACCGCCGCGAATACGCCGATCACCGCCAGGCGTGACATCCAGGTCCCCGTCAGTCGATAGACCAAGCCGCCGACGATCGCCGGCAAATTGGTCGCCGCTTGCACCAGCGCGAAGCCGCGTCCCAGCCAACCTTTGCGTTTGACCGGCGTTTTCTCGGCAAGCGGTTCCTCGGTTTTCGGCTTGATTTTGATCGAGAGCCATTGTCCGGCCGCGGCAGGAATGACCGTGGTCGACACGATATAGCTGACGCCGACCGCCGCCATGATCGACAGGGCGATATCGCGGAACAATTGGCCTGCTTGTTCTTCGATCAAGAGGATCGGAAAAAATACGACCAGCGTCGTCAACGTCGAGGCCAGCACCGCCGACGCGACCTCTTGCGTCCCGTCGATCGCCGCTTGTTTGGAGGATTTACCCATCTCCAAATGGCGGAAAATGTTTTCAATCACGACGATCGCGTTGTCGACCACCATCCCCACGGCAAACGCCATTCCGGCGAGCGAAATGATGTTCATCGTCCGACCAAGCATCACCATCACCACCACGGCGACGACAGTCGAGATCGGAATCGCGATCCCAATGATGCCGATCGTACGAACCGAGCGTAGAAACAGCAGCAGGGTCATGACCGCCAACAAACCGCCGACCAAAATATTGCTTTGCACTAGGTCGATCGCGTCGACGACGTACGTGGTCGCGTCGTAGGTTTGCACCAATTCAAACGTGCCGTTGACGCCTAACGCCTTCGCTTCTTGCTCCAACACGCCGCCGGGTTCGTTCAAGCGGGCCACTTCGGCGTTGATCGAGTCCATCGTTTCCAGCAGGTTACCCCCGCTTTCGAGCATGAAGTTGAAGAACGGCATTCGCTGGCCCCGAGCACGAACCCACTCGGTCATTTCTTTGTGCGTCTCGACCACTTCGGCGACGTCGCGCAAATAGATCGGACCGCTCGCTTCACGCCGAATGACCAACCCTTCGACCCAGTCGGCTTCGCGAAATCGTCCGACCATGCGAACGCGGATGTCGCTTTTGCCGTCGGCCAATTTGCCGCCAGAGTAATTGCCGTTATTCATCTGCAGCGCAGCGACCAGTTCGGCATAGGTAATGCCGCGCTGCGCCAATGCGGTTGGATTGACGCGAACTTGAACTTCTCGCTCGCGAGCGCCGCGAATACCGACTTGCGACACGCCATTGATCCGCTCAAACCGCGGGCGGAGACGCCGCTCCATAAAATCGTACAGCGTTGTTGCGTCAAAGTTGGGATCGGTCGAAGCAAGGCCGATCCAAGAGATATAGTCGACTGATTCTGGATCAAAGTCTTCAATCTGCGGTTGATCGACGCCGATCGGATAGCCGGGGACTTCCGAAAGTTTCTGATCGACTTCCGACATCGCTTCGTCGATGTTGGTGCCGGTTTGAAACTCTAAGCGAATTTGTCCGCTACCCGGCTGGCTCATGCTGGTCATCGCGACCAGACCCGCCAGATCGCCAAGCCGTTGCTCTTGCTCTTGAATGACGTCGCTTTCGATCTCTTGCGCCGAAGCGTTTTCCCAATACGTGCTGACCGAGATGACGACGGACTGGACTTCCGGCGTCATTTGAATCGGCACGCGTGAAAAAGCGATCACGCCGGCTAAGACCGACAAGATGACGCCGACCGCAACGGTGATCGGCTGTTTGACCGACATCTGGATAAAGTTCATCGGTA
Source organism: Blastopirellula marina DSM 3645 (assembly GCF_000153105.1). Lineage (GTDB taxonomy): Bacteria > Planctomycetota > Planctomycetia > Pirellulales > Pirellulaceae > Blastopirellula > Blastopirellula marina. The sequence goes on along the minus strand of NZ_CH672376.1, from coordinate 3,271,499 downwards.
GCGTCCTGGTTCAAGTATTTTCAATGGGTTGCAACTAGTCGCCAACTAGCGAGGTTGACGATCCAATTGCACTTCGGCCTGCAGTGCGGGGGCCGACACTGCGGTGACGGCGAGCGGAGTTCCCGGCAATAGCCGTTCGTTCCCTTCAATGATGACCATATCGCCGGGGGTCAAACCGACCGCATGGACGACAACCCAATGGCCGGTTTCAAACTTCACCTGAATCGGCTGACGAACGGCGGTGGTTCCTCCGTCGGCGGTCACCGCTTTGTAGACGAATGTCGAGCCGCCGGAACGTACGACGGCATCTTTGGGAATGGTCAGATCGTCTTGTTCTGGGCCGACCGGCAACCATGCGTCGACTGACATCCCCGGCGAAAGCTCGGCATCCGGATCGGCGAGCGTCAGCACAAACTGAAACGTTCGCGTGCGGGGATGAACCTCGTTGACCCGCTTGGCCGAGGTGGCGATGAATTGCTTGTCGCTGCCGACAATCTTCACCGCCGATTGATTGGCGAATTGGCTGAGCACGCCTGCGTAACGTTCAGGAATTTCCAGCCAGGCTTCGATCTGTCCGGTCGAGACGAGCGTGACGAACGGCTCGCCGGCTTTGATCCACTCACCTGGCTGGGCATGACGTTCGATCACTTGCGCGTCGTAGGGCGCTCGAACCGTCGTATCGTCGAGCCGAACCTGAAACAATTCGAGCTGACTTTTGATTTCGTCGATACGACGTTGATCGGTCGCGAGCCGAGCTTCGGCGACCGCAACTTCGGTCTCGTTATGTTCGTGTTGTTGTTGCGATATTGCGTTGCGACCAACCAGGCTATGCGAACGCTCCAGATCGAGCTTTGTCTGCCGTAGTTCCGCTTCGCGCTGGGTGACCAGGGCTTGTGCGGTCATTAAACCTGCTTGCAGTTCGCCGTGTTGCGCTTCTAGGCGGCGCGAGTCGACCACGGCGATGATGTCCCCTCGCTTGACGGCGGCGCCTTCGCGGACGGTCACTTCTAAAACGCGACCATCTTCTAACGCGGCGACTTTGCCGCGCGAGACTGCTCGTAGACTGCCAGTAAAGCGGTGGTGGGGCTGAACTTTACGGAGCTCGACCGGAACGGCGCGAACCGAAACCGGCGGCATTTGCGCCGAAACCGGCGTCGCGCTCAGTGCGATTGCCGCGAGCAGGAAGATCGTAAAGCGATACATTGCGTTATCTCCAGATGTCCAGTAGACCAGTCGTCTCAGTTTGGATGCAGCAAATAGGGAGAGGTTTCACTTCCGCGGCGGAATTAAAACTTCAAACACGAAATGGAGGAATTCGTCGACCGGTGCGATGTCGTTATTGACTTGCACGCGGATCAAAACGCCCTCGAACGCCGAGATCATGAAGTCAGACAGCGCTTCGGCGTCTTGGTTCGGATCAATTTCGCCGGCTGCTTGTCCTTCACGGATGCACTGGGCAATGATTGATCTCCACTGATCCCAACCGCAGCGGACGGCGGATTGCATCGGTCCACTCAGCGTGCCGATCTCCAGCGCCAACTTAGAAATCAAACATTCTCGGCGAAAACCGACTGATAGCAGATGCTCACGCGCCCATTCGTAATAGGCGCGCAGTCGCTGAACCGGCGTCTTCGAGCGATCCGACAACCGCTGGCGCAGCGCTTGGATGTTTTCGTCGACCGACTTCTCGATGATCGCGATCCCCAACTCCTCTTTCGACTTGAAAAAGTGATAGAAGGAGCCTTTGGGGACGCCCGCCTCTTTGAGAATCTCATTGAGTCCGGCGCCGTTATAGCTTTTGGCGACCATCGCCTCGCAGCCGGCGTCGATGATGTTCTGTTTTGTTTCTGACAATGCATACCCTTTCTCTCCCGGCTAGGTGAGCGACTACATAGTAGACCAGTCGTCTCACGCGGGCAATTGGTATTTTCCGCATAAGTTCTCGCCGCAAGCGACTACTTTTTCGGAAGGGGAGACTTTAAGAATTCAAGCAGATTGGCCATCTGCGTCACATCGATCTCTTTCTCCAAACCCTCTGGCATCAGCGACTTGTCGCTCGTTTGAAAGAGATCAATTTCGCTGCGGAGCGTTTCTTGCAGCTTCCCATCGGCCAACTGTAATACGATCGATTCCGAGGATTGGCTCGCGACCACTCCGATATACGATTGCCCGCCGAGGGTCAAAATCTGACTGGCGGCGTAGCGCGGCTCGACCTTGCCGCTGGGATTAAGAATGTCGTACATGATCGCTTCCCGGGACCGATTTAGAGAGTCAGCTAGATCCGGGCCAACGCTGCGGCCTGACTCTTCGGTCGGCACATGGCACTTCGCGCAGTTCTTCAAAAAGACTTCGCGACCCGCGACGGCGCTGCCGATGGTGCGCGGGGCTTCGCTGAATTGCGCTAAAACCGCATCTCGGTCGGTCGACGCCGCTTTGCCGAACAGCTGCGCAGCCGATGTGCGAATCGATTCGATTCGATGCTCATGCAACGCGCGTTGTTGATCTATGCTCACCGCCGACGCGGCGATCATGCCCGATTTGATCGCGCTCAGCAGGCTCTCGACGCCCAATTGGCTTTTTAGCAAGTGAGTCAGCGCGGCGCTGTGCGACTGCGGCTCCATCTCGGCCCAGGCCGATAGCAACACTTGGGCGCGCTTCTCGTTCAAGGCGCTGCCCAGCGCGTCGATCGCGGCCAGCTGCACTTGCGGCGGAAACCGAGGATGCAGCAAATCGGCGAAAAATTCCTCTTGAGCCGTCGAGAATCGCGCGAGCAGCAAGATCGCTTCCCGCCGATCCTGCAGCGGCGCCGCTTCATCCAAGGCGACGTCCGCCAACTGATCGGTCAATCCTTCCCACTTGGCGCCGCTTTGTTTCAACAACGCCTCCAACTTTGCGTTGTTGTTGATTCCTTCGGCTAGCCCCGCCAACAGGACGATCTGTCGATGCGACGCAGCGCTGGTCAGCGCCAATTGTACCAAGGCGGCAGTTTCTTGTTTGTCTTTACGAGCGCCGACTACTTTCGCGAGCCGTTTTTGCATTGCATCCGGAGCAGCGTCTGCGGCCAGTTTGGCGAGGATCTTACCGCTGCAAGTTTCGGTCGCCGTCATGATCGCATCTGCAAAATTGACGTCGGCGCCATCGCTGGTCGTCAGTTTCGCCAACGCATCGACGCGGCGCGGATCGGCAGTGGCGCCCATCGCCAGCGCCAATTGATACCGGACGTACGGGTCTTTGTCGCTCGCTAGCGGCAGCACCGCGGTCAACAGTTGCGGCTGGTCGTTCCATTGGCGACTCGCCAATTCTACTGCGGCGGCGCGCACGTGCGGGTTCTCGTCGGAGAGCGCCGCGGTGATCAGCGGCGCCTTCAATTGCCCCATGCCGGCCAAGGTCCAAATCGCGTGCAGCCGGGCCAACGCGAATTTGCTGTCGTGAAATAGTTTTTCGATCGCCGGCGCGGCGTCGGTTACTTGGCCTTCGACTAACAACTGTTGCGCCTCGCGACGTCTCCAACCGTTGGCGTCACCCAACATGGCGACCAGGTCTGCGTTTGATTGGGGGGCCTTATAAGTACGCAGCGGCTGTTCGCCGTCAGCGACGATGCGCCAAATGCGGCCGCGATCATCGCCGGCGCGCCAATCGAGTTGGGCGGCGATTTCCGGCGGCAGAAATTTTGGGTGTTCGACCCACAAGCGATACATGTCCGCCAAGTAGAGCGTTCCATCCGGAGCATTCGCCAAGCTGGCCGGTCGAAACCATGTATCGGTCGACGCGACAAAATCGGCGTCTTCTCGTGCTCGTGTCGAAGTCAAACGAGCGCCGTCGCGCTTTACAATCGCACGCGTCACCAAATGTCCGATCGGCTCGCAAGCGAAGACGCTGTTTTCCATCGCGGCGCCCAACGCATCGCCCACATAGGCGGTCGTGCCGCAAGCCGACGTGTGCGTGCCTGCGTGCGAGAGCCAGTTGCTTTTCATCGCGACCAGCGGAAAGACCTTCGAATCGCCGCCGGAGGGCGCAACGTCGTATTGCTGAGTGTAAATCGGTGAGAAGCGATTTCGACGCGCTTCTTCATAAGTCATCGGCGCGGCGATGATTGGATTGCGGTTGGTGCTGAAGAGTCGATCGCCCCATGCGGTGATCGTATTGCCAAACTGACCGGTTCCGGCGGCCGGACCAAACTCGCGAGTCAGCGGATCAAACCAAAATTCGGTACGCGGCATCGCAAACGGCTCAGCGTCGCTAGTTCCTTGCGTGATCTTACCGACGCCGTAGTTGAGATAGATTTTGTTATCGAGTCCCCAACGCGGATTGCCGATCTGCATTTGCGGATGCGCCGGCAGAAAGCCGTCGAACAGCACTTCTCGTGATTCGGCCACGCCGTCATCGTCGGCGTCGGTGAGCAGCAACACCTGGGTTTGGGCGCAGGCCAGCACGCCGCCGGCATACGGCATCAAACTGTGACAAAAGGTCAGATGGTCTGCGAAGAGCGTTCGCTTATCCATCTGGCCGTCGCCGTTGGCGTCTTCCAACAGCACGATCCGCGATAGCGGCGGCGCCTTTTCGTCGGCAGGTCCGATTGGATAGTCGCTATACTCGGCGACAAACATTCGACCGCGCGCGTCAAACGCGATCGCCACCGGATCGATCACCACCGGTTCGGCCGCGACTAATTCGATCTTGTAGCCGGGCTCGATCTTGAACGCGGCGAGCTGTTCTTCGGGCGATTTCGGACCAGGCGTCTTGTCTTCGATCCAGTGCCGACCACCCTTGGTCTTGTCGTCTTCGCTCAGCGGCGCGGCTTGCGCCGAATCAGCGGCCTTGGCCGTTCCATCAGCGGCGAGCGAAGCGATTTCTGTCGCGTTAAGCGCCCGGTCGAACAGGGCGATCTCATCCAAGCGGCCTTCCCAGTTCGACTGATTGTCGCTGCGTCCGCCAAAGAACGTATCGTCGACTGCGCCAATCTTCGACGCATCGGCCGTAATTTCCAGCTTGCCGTCCAGGTAAACCTTCATTTCGCCGCCGGCGCTGACCAACGTGACGTTATTCCAGATCCAACGCTCGATCGGCGTCTTGCCGAACAGCTGTTTGTCGCCGAGTTGCAACACTAACCGCCCAACATGTTCCCCTTTGCCGGCGATCCCTAAATGCACGCCGCCGGCGGTGACGCTATCGGCTTGATCGCGAGAGAACATCCAGCCGGCGATCGGTCGGGCTTCCAGGTTCAGTCCGTTCCAGCACCAAATGCTGACACTGTAATCTTCCTTCAATTCCGGCGTTCGGGTCACGATGCGTCCGTCGGCAAAGTGAGCGGCTCGATTGATCTCGGTCGCGGTCGACAGCGCGGGACCATCGGCGCCGTTCAGGTAGAAGACAACTCCATCCTCAAAGATCGCGTCCCGAAAATGAGGAGAAGCGTCGACAGCGGTCGGGCCTTCCATCTCATCCAAAGGATAGTGACGCGCCGGTTTCAGATCGGCGATCACCTTCGCCATGGCGCTATGCGGCGGAGTCGCTTCGCGTCGCGGTTTGCCGGTCACTTCTTCCAGCAGTTTCAGGTCGGCCGCGACGATTTTCGGTTCGGCCGTCACTTCCAAACCGGCCGAGCGGGCCGCCCAAGTGTTGTATCCGCCCAGCACATGTTGTTCTGGCGGCGGAATATAGCCGTCGCCGCCGTTCGCCAATTCGATGACGAACGTCTTTTTTAGCGGACTACGTTCTTTCAGTTTTAAACCGGTTAACGCGTAGGTTTCGTTCGGGGTTGTCGTGATCGCGATGTCGCCGATACGGATCGCTTGGAGCACGATTTCGGTCGACTGTTTCTCGTGCAAAATTGGTTGTTCGCGAGCATAAACTTCTTCGGGAGTTTTCGGTCCTCGATCTCCCATCGCTGCGATCACGCCGTTGGCCCAGGTCAAACGTTCGGCGCTGGGCACGCGATAGTTGAGACGCATCCGCGTTTCGGCCATCGCAATCGTCGCGTCGCTTTGATATTCGATGTCGGCCAACGCCTGGTCGGTTCGTTCGACCATGCCCTCGACGAACCCTTCAAACGTTTGATTGGTTCCGGCGCGATAGTCGACGCGCCAAATATCGCCGCTGCAACCATGCGACATCACCGCGACAAAGGGAGGCTTATCTTCGCTCTTTTGATCCAACTTCGCTTCGAGCGCTCGGCAATAGTCCCCAAAGTAATCGGATGCGCCCCCGCCGCCGAAATAATGCATCGAGAAGTTCGCCAACATCGCGATCGGGCGACCTTCTGGAGACTGAAACGAGATGATCGCCAGTTCTGGATCTTCGGGGCCCGATTCGCCGGTTACATTGAGGATATTATTTTTGGCCGTGTGCATGCTCGCCCGAACCGACTTGTTGCCGAACGGATCATCCCGCATTTGATCCGGGCCCAAAATCCAGCGCCGCAGCGCCGTAAACTCGTTGGCGTCGGCCGTACCATACCCAACCTTGGCCGGAGCCAGATTGCGCTGGGCGGTGATGATCGCTTCGGCCAGTTTGATCCGCAAGTAAGGGGTGTACGTTTCGTCCGCTTCAGTACCGAGGGCGCCCATCGATGAAGGAGCGGAGTGGGTATGCGTCGCCGACATCAAGATTCGATCCATCGGGATCTTCGTCCGTTCAGACGCCAGTTGTTTGGCGCCGTCAATCAAATCCTTGGGCAACATGCAGCTATCGGTGACGACGATTGCAAGTTGCTCCTGACCATCGCTCACGACAATCGCGCGGGCGAAGATGTTTTTGGGCGAGCCTGTCCTGCTATAGAAACTGCCGTTAATCAACACCGGAAATTGTTCCGGCGTCACATCGATCGCGGCCGCGCCAACTTGAAACTGGGCCCGCGCGTTTCCCGCGAAGGCAAGTGAAGTAACGGCGGCAAATGCGATTAGGAGACTGCGCAGCGGCTGCATCAGATCGACTCCAGTAGGACTGGCCTCAGGCGGGGCGTGTGAGGCGTGATTAAAGGTAGGTCTGCGTCTGTTGAGATTTTATATTCTCCCCAGATCGTCTACATGATATCTCGTTCCATCGAAAAATGCCAATAGTTCCTTTTTACGTTCGCTTTTTTCACAGCAGATACGAAACAATCCCCTGTTTTTTTCGCCTTCTTGGTGAAAGAAAACGCCCCCAGCAATTCTCTAGCGACGTCGATCCCGACCACCATGTCCGAAAACCGCGAGACGCCTTCGACGGCACTTTCTATATTGGGAGACATGCAACTTAACCGCCAAGCCTGTTATCGAGCGTTGCTCGCTCGCGATGAGCGCCATGATGGGCGTTTTTTCACGTGCGTGAAGACGACTCGCATCTATTGTCGCCCCATCTGCCCGGCGCGTCCCCCCAAATTTGAGAACTGTGAATTTGTTCTCTCCGCCGCGGCTGCCCAAGAAGCGGGGTTTCGCCCTTGTCTTCGTTGTCGCCCAGAGCGGTCACCCAGCCTCTGGACGAGCGGCGGCGCATCGACGACGGTGTCGCATGCGCTGCGTTGGATCGATGACGGCGCCTTAGACGAGGAGAATGTCGCTTCCTTGGCGGAACGTTTGGGGATCGGCGCGCGCCAACTGCGCCGTCTGTTTCAACAACACCTTGGCGCGTCGCCGATCTCGGTCGCACAGACGCGCCGCGTATTGCTCGCGCTGCAACTTATCGAGCAAACCGATCTGTCGATGGTCGAAGTAGCGCTGGCCAGTGGGTTTCAAAGCGTGCGTCGTTTTAATGAGACCTTTCAAAAACTGTATGATCGCCCACCGGCGCAGCTACGCCGCTTGCGTCGTTCATCCGACGCGCCGACCTCCCAGTTGTCGCTGCTTCTTCCTTATCGCAAGCCGTACGATTGGCCCAGTATTCTGAATTTCTTCGCCGCGCGCGCGATTCCGGGTCTTGAGCATGTAACCGAGCATGCTTATTCACGCACCATTGAGATCGACGGCGCCATCGGCGCGTTGCAAGTTCGTGATTCGCCCGAGCATTCGTCGTTATTGGCCATCATTCAGTTTCCCCAGCTGAAAAGTTTGCCGCAGATCATTTCGCGGGTACGTCGAATGTTTGATCTGAACGCCGATATCAGCGCCATCTCGACGGCGCTTGCCCAAGATCGAGTACTCGCGCCGTTGGTCGAACAGAGGCCAGGATTACGCATCCCGGGCGCATGGGACGGATTTGAGATCGCAGTCCGCGCTATCCTGGGACAGCAGATCACCGTGGAGGCCGCCCGAAAATTGGCCAGCAAGTTGGTCGTTCAACTGGGAGCTCCGCTGGATGACGCTTCGCTGCCGCTGGAATTGACGCATCGATTTCCAGCGGCGGAAGACTTTCGCCAGGCGAAAATTGAAAAGCTGGGAATGCCGCGAGCCCGAGCGGCGGCGATCACAAATTTGGCCGCCAGGTGTCACGCTGATCCTCTCTTGTTAGAGTCGGTCGGGAGAATGGAGAGCGCCGCCGAAGAACTTGGTGCGTTTCCCGGCATCGGCCCATGGACCGCCCAGTACATTGCAATGCGGGTGCTGCGCGAGAGCGACGCGTTTCTGGCCGCCGATGTAGCGCTGCAGCGCGCGATGGCGATCGATGGGGTCCGTCCGACCGCCAAGCAATTACTGGCGCATGCCGAAAATTGGCGACCGTGGCGCGCTTATGCCGTGATGCATCTCTGGACCAGCGATTCGACGAATACAAAAGCCAAGCAAGACAAGGAAATCTCGCATGCCGTTCTTGCTTAGTCGCCAAGATTCGCCGCTCGGATCGATGCTGATCGTCACCGATGCGCAAGAAAATTTGCGCGCCCTCGATTTCTATGACTACGAATCACGCCTGCATACGCTGCTGACACGGCATTACGGCGCGTACGAATTGCAGAATGCGCCAACTCCCGCGAAAATTGAGAATGCGTTGGCCCATTACTTTACCGGCGACCTGTCAGCGATTGAAGATCTGTCGGTCTGCACCGGCGGTACGCCGTTTCAACGCGACATTTGGAAGGCGCTGCGTTCGATTCCCGCCGGCGTGACAAAGAGCTACGGTGAGCTTGCGCGTCAAGTTGGCAAACCGAACGCATCACGGGCTGTTGGCCTGGCCAATGGGGCGAATCCAATCGCGATTGTCGTTCCCTGTCATCGCATCATCGGGGCGACCGGAGCATTGACCGGATACGGCGGCGGGTTACCGCGCAAACGTTGGCTGCTGGAGCATGAGCAAAAACATGCGGCGGTTTTCGCCGTTTAGCTACCAACGTTGGTATGGCCTGCGTTTTAGATAACCGCCCCTTGCGTACGGAACTGCTTCGGCGTCATCCCGACGCATTGGCGAAAAACGCGACAGAGGTTTTGCGACGTTTCAAAACCGGTTGACTTTGCGATGTTGACGATCTTCTCGTGGGTTTGCAGCAGCATTTTTTTGGCGCGCAGCAGACGGATGCGGCGAAGTTCTTCCATCGGCGGGCGAACGTAGTTCTCGCGAAACGCTTTTTCGAGACCGCTCCGACTCATCGCGACCGTGCGAAAGACGTCGACCATGCTGATCGGCAGATGGGCGTTTTCTTGCATAAAGCGGAGCGCGGCGGCGACCTGCGGATGCGGGACCGCGATGCTATCGGTGCTGCGGCGTTCGACGACGCGGCTGGGCGCGATGTAAAACGTCTCGGTCGGCGACTGTTCTCCGGCCATCAGACGCGAGAGCAGCGCGGCGCCTTCGTAGCCGACTTGCTCGAGATTGTTGTCGATGCTCGACAACGGCGTTTGCAGGCAGTCGCAAATTGTCTCGGTATTGTCCACGCCCAGGACCGAAATCTCATCCGGCACCAGCGCGCTGATCGCCATCGCCGCTTCGATGATCTCGACCGCTTCGATATCCCGCGGTGCGAAGATCGCCAGCGGCTTGGGGAGTTCGGACAAGCGTTGCGCCAGCCAACGATGCCGTTGTTGACGAGTATCGGCTTGGCGGCCTCGCTGAGTTTGCCATGACAAGATTTCGCACCGGCGATCGTATTGCGCTAGTTCGGCCGTAAAAGCATCGCGCCGCCGCTGACTGACACCCAGTTCCCAACGATGCACAAAGGCGAAGTGGCGAAACCCGCGATCGAGAAAATGCTGCGCCGCCATTTGGCCGATCGCGACGTTGTCCATGGTGACGCGGGGCAGGGGAACATCGGGCCGACTTTCAGACAGGTCGACCATCGGCACGTCAAACTGCTGGAGCGAACGCCAGATTTGTTGCTGGGCGCCAAGCAGCGTGATGACTCCGTCTCCTTGCCAATCGCGCGGAACCAGATCATCAAAGTCAAACGTCACGTGCCAATGGTGATCGCGGGCAAAGCGCGCCACGCCTCGATGAATCTCGGAATAATACCACCCGAGCGCCAATAAAACGTGCGTGGCGCTTCTTTGAGGGCGATTCCAATCGGCGGAATTCTTCATCAGCATCTTGCGAGTGATCGATATTTAACGGGACGGGTATACTTCTATCCTAGCGGCAAAAGTAGTGAAAACGACAACTTTTTTCAGCAACATTCGCATGTTCACTAAGATAAACGGCGATACCATTGATAGATGATTAAGGCGGCGTGCGCGAGATTACGCCGGTCTGACCTTCATGAACTCCCCGCTTTCCAAGTTCAAGCGCAACGTTCCGCTCACCGCGCTCTCCCACCGCTTTCCAAGTAAGATCGCCCGATGAAACGTGTTGCAAAAACCGTACTTTTCGCGTTGTTAGCCATCGCGACCAGCGGCGGAATTCTGTCTGCCGGTGAACTGCACGAAAGCGTCGTCTACCAATCTGGCGTCGGCGGTTACGATACGTATCGGATACCGTCGGTGATCGTCGCCAAAGATGGAACGCTGCTGGCCTTTATCGAAGCTCGCAAGCACAACAAGTCGGATACCGGCGATATCGACCTGATGCTCCGCCGCTCGAAAGATAATGGCGCGACCTGGAGCGACGCCGAGGTGATCTGGGATGACGAAGGCAACGTCTGCGGCAATCCTTGCCCGGTTGTCGATCAGTCGACTGGGAAGATCTGGCTGCTGCTGACGTGGAACGCGGGCAATACGCCGGAAGGGAAGATTCAATCGGGATTCGGTCAAAACTCGCGCCGCGTCTTTGTCGCTTCGTCGGACGACCATGGCCATACTTGGACGAAGCCTGCCGAAATCACTACCGATGTGAAGGACAAAGAGTGGACCTGGTACGCGACTGGTCCCGGCGCCGGCATTCAAATGCAACATGGCCCGCACGCAGGCCGATTGGTGATTCCGTGCGATCACAAATGGCCGACCGGCGGTAAAGTAAAATTTGGCTCGCACGTAATTTACTCAGACGATCATGGCCAAACCTGGAAACTGGGGGGATCGGCGCCTGAATATAAAGTCAACGAGTGCGAAGTGGTGGAACTAGCGGACGGCAAGCTGCTGTTGAACATGCGAAACTACGACCGCGAACAGACGGCGCGTCAGGTCTGCGTTAGCCATGACGGCGGCGAAACCTGGTTGGATCAAAAGTTCGATCCAGCGCTGATCGAATCGACCTGCCAGGCGAGCATACGCCGCTATCGTTGGCCGAGCGGCGACAAGCCAGGCGTCGTCCTCTTTTCCAATCCGGCCAACACCAAAAAACGGACGACAATGACGGTTCGCGCTAGTTTCGATGACTGCGAAACCTGGCCGGTCGAGCGTCAGTTATTTGACGGCAGCAGCGCTTATTCTTCGCTAACCGTGCTTTCCAACGGCCAGATTGGTTGTTTGTACGAGCGAAACGGCTACAAACAAGTTGTCTTTGCATCCTTTGATCTAGATTGGCTAACCGACTCGAAGGTTGCCGATAAGTAGTTTCTAACTTCTGTCGCTCTCTCCCGTTTTGTTTCCTCCTTCGTACAGCGTGAAAACTCGTGATTCAGCCTTCCTATGGTCGCCTGCGCGGTCTTGTCGCCGCGGCGTTTACCCCGTTTCATGCCGATGGCGCGATTGATAACGCCCGCGTGTCGCCGATGGTTGACGATCTGATCGAGCAGCAAATCCATGGGCTCTACATTTTGGGGAGCACCGGCGAGGGGATTTCTCTGACCAGCCAAGAGCGGCAGATCATCGCCGAAGCGTTCGTCACAGCGGCGGCCGGTCGGATCCCGGTGATCGTGCAGGTAGGTAGCGAAAGTTTGTTCGCTGCGAAAGAACTCGCACGACATGCCCAACAAATCGGGGCCGACGCCGTTTCGGCGGTCAGCCCCGTTTATTTCAAGCCGGACTCGGTGGAAACGCTGGTCGATTCAATGGCGCAAATCGCAGCCGGCGCTCCAGATTTGCCGTTCTACTACTACCACATTCCAGCAGCGACAGGACTCACGCTCTCACCGCTAGCCTTTCTGCAACGCGCGATCGAGCGTATCCCCAATCTGCGCGGGATCAAGTTTACGTCACTGTCAGTGCAGGATTACCAGGCCTGTTTAGAGCTCGCCGGTGATGACTACGAAGTGATGTGGGGGCTCGACGAAACATTGCTGTCAGGTCTGACCGCTGGAGGAACTGCGGCTGTCGGCAGCACTTACAATTTCGCCCCGGCGGTCTATCACAACATCTTCAGAGCGTTCGACGTCGGCAATCTCGAAGAAGCCCGGTTGTGGCAATCGCGTTCGCAACAGTTGGTGCGGACCTTTGTACCGTTTGGACCTCGCGCCGCACAAAAAGCGATCATGGCGATGATCGGTCAAGACTGCGGCCCCAGCCGCTTGCCGATTCGCTCACTCACGTCAGAAGCGTTCACCCAACTTCGTCACGAGTTGGAAGAAATCGGCTTCTTCCATTGGGCGCGTTCGTCGGACGAATCGGTCGCCGCTAATTCCGCATCGGCATAGATACGTCGGCTAGGCGAACAGGTCCATCACCGGTTTTCCCTTGCCATCTTGCGTGACATAAAAGGGACGTCCTTCGATATGAAAGCCGGTGCGTGGGCTGATCCCCATCGCAGTCATGATGGTCGCATGCAGGTCCATCACGCTAACCGGGTCCTTCGTCGCGATCAGCGGACGTTCGGCGGCGGTTTCGCCATAGATGAAACCCCGTTTCATGCCGCCGCCAAACATCACGACGCTTGTGCCGCCGGTGAAGTGACGATGGAGCCCGTAGTGCTTCATTTCGGTCACGTTGTCGACCTTGAAGGTCGTCTGATCGTTGGCGTTCGAACCCGGCTTTCCTTCCATGATCGCGTCGCGGCTAAACTCGGACGCGACAATCACCAGCGTCCGCTCAAGCAACCCGCGTTCTTCCAGATCAAGCACTAATTGAGCGATCGGGCGATCGATCTCTTGATGCATGCGTGCGGTCGTCTCGTGTCCGTTGGCATGCGTATCCCAGTGCAAAAAGGGTACATATTCGGTCGTCACTTCGACAAACCGCGAGCCAGACTCGACCAGTCGCCGCGCCAACAAGCATCCGCGCCCAAAGCGGCCGGTATCGTAACGCTCGACGACTTCTTTCGGCTCTAACGATAGATCAAACGCATTGCGATCCTTCGAGCTGAGCAAGCGATAGGCGTTGTCAAGCGAGCGCAGCATCGACTCTTGCTGATAGTCGCTCATATAGTCGCGCTGCGGCGTTTGATCGACCAGCTTGCGAAACAGGCGATCGCGGTTGGCGAAACGCTCGGCGTTCATTCCCTGCGGCGGGCGCACGGCGGCGGCGGCGTCTTCGGGAAACGGCAAATTCATCGGTCCAAATTCGCTGCCAAAGAACCCGGCGGTGGTGAACGCTTTCAGTTCTTCCTTTTCGCCAACTCCTTCTAGTCGCTGACCGATGTTGATGAACGGCGGCATCACCGGATTGTTCGCTCCCAAAACCTTCGCCATCCAAGCGCCAATATGAGGACAGGCGACCGTTTGCGGCGGAACGTATCCGGTATGCCAATGATACTGATGCCGCGAATGCAAAATGCTGCCCAGATCGGGTTGAACTGCGGAGCGAATCAACGTCGCCCGGTCCATCACCTGCGCCACGTTTTCGAGTCCCGCACAGATTTTCAGCCCGTCCACGTTGGTGTCGATCGCCGGAAACGTGCTGAGCATGCTGTCGACCGAAATTCCCTTTTCGAACGGCGTGTACTTCTTTGGATCAAACGTCTCGGGCGCCGCCATCCCGCCGGCCAGCCATAGCAAAATGCAGGCATCCGCCGTAGGTTTCGGCTGCTTGACCGCTCCCTCTTCCGCAGCGGAGACCAACTGCGGCGCGCCGCTCATCCAAGCGGCGGCGCTCGCCGCCGACAGTTGTTTGAGAAAATCGCGGCGGATGGTTGCGCGATCTTGACGAGTGGAGTCGTGATTCATGTCCGACATGATTTTCGTTCGCCGTTAACGGATGATCATAAATTCGGGAAGCATCAGCACCGTCCAAAGCATGTCTTGGACGCTTTGAACATCCGGCTCTTCGCCGATTGTTTCAGCGAAGATCGCTTGCTCCTGATAGGTCGCTGGTCGCGACAGCAGCGAAAGAAAGACATGATTGACCAGCTTGTGGGGACTTTCCCAATCTTGAGCTAACAGTCTTTTCGCTCCCCGTGACAAGGCGTCATCGAATGCCGGACCATTGGCAAGACTGATTGCTTCCAACGTCGTTAATTCGTTCGGACGAGTCGAGACGACCTGATCGCGATTCGGTCTGCCAAGCGCCCGCATCAAGAAGTCACCTTTGAGCAGCGCCGCTCGCACCATGGGTGTGCGGCCGGTCAGCCCAAGTTTCGCCGCGTCTTCCACGTTGGTTGTCCATACGGCCAAGGTCGGCACAATCGCGACTGGCTGTTGTTGCTTCGCCCAGTCGGACAACGGCTGCTTGGTGACGACTGTCTCTTTGGGCGCCGGGGTCCAATTCCACGATGCGTCGGAAGCGATAGTCGCCGATTCGCCGCCGATCAGATCAATCTTCGCCTGAAAGTAGAGCCCTGCCGGATTGGCGCCGGCGCCGGCGTTCTTGGCGATCACCACTAGTTCGTTGGGCCCCTTTTTCAGATAAGGAGACAGTGCGACCGATTTGACCTCGGTCCAAACCGCGCTCGCGGCGACTTCGCGGCGGTTGACGAACAATTGGAACTCGTTGTCGCAAGTGATCGCAGCAACCGCCGATTCGATCGGGCCGTCCAGCTGAAATTGACGCGTCAAAGCGATCGTTTCGCCAGCCGGCGGAATCTTACCGACCGCGGCGGAATCGCCCCAGATCCACTGCGCCTGAAGTTTGACGCCGGTTGATTTCGCGTCGTCTTTGTCAATCCGGCTGACCTTCGCATCCATCGTCAGCGGCGCCGCGTTGGACAAGCGCCAGACGGCGTCAACAAATTGCTCGGCGGTCATCCGTTTGGCCTGCGGACCGCGAAAGACGTACTCGCGGTCGCCGTTTTCGTCGGTGATGACTTCGGTCTGCGACTGATAGGCGCGACTGGTCGCAATCAGCCGCAACACTTGTTTCAAATCATAATTTTGATCGACCAGATAAACCGCCAGGTAGTCGAGCAAATCTTCATTCCAAGGACGCGACTGCATCGAATCAAGCGGATGCACGACGCCGCGCCCCATCAGTCTTTGCCAGAGCCGATTGACGATCGTCCGTGAGAATCGTCCATTTTCGGGCGCCGTCATTAGCTGCGCCAGTTGACGCAAGCGTTCTGGCTGATCGGCCTCGGCGTCAATTTCGCCCAGCTCAGGAAACAACCACGCGGCCTTCGCCATCTCGCCGGTCGGCTTGTCGCAGCGGTGCAGTTCTAGCGGTTGCTTTGCGTAAATCGCTGCGAGTCCATACGCGTCCGCCAGTTTCCATTGATCGACAAAACTATTGTGACACGAGGCGCACTTCATGTTGACGCCTAGCAACGACTGCGACACGTTTTGCGAAAACTGGATCGCCGTCGTTTGTCCGGCGCTAACTTCTCCGCGCCATTGAATCCCATCGATGAAACCACGACTTGCCGCCGTCGGAGGCGCGATCAACTCGCGCGTGAACTGGTCAAACGGCTTGTTCTCACGGAGCGAGTCGTAGAGCCAGCCGGTGATCTGCGTACGACCGCCGGTGATGAATCCGGTCCCGGCGTAGTCGTTGCGAAGCAAGTCATTCCAAAAGCTTAGCCAATGGTCGGCATAGTCGATGTCACGAGCCAACAGAGCGTCGATCGCATCGCTTCGTTTGTCAGTCGAATCATCGGCGAGAAACGCTTGCAGTTGTTCGATGGTCGGCGGCAACCCGATCAGGTCGAGCGAGACCCGTCGCAAGAACGCCGCATCGCCCAGCGGCTCTGGTGGTGGAATCTGGCGGATGGTCAGGTAGGCGTCGATGATCCGATCGATCGGGTTCTCACGTCCGGCGACCGCCGGGGGAAGTTCAGGACGACGGGGACGCAGCGGGGGCTCGTAGAATTTGTCGCCAAAGGTAAAATCTGCTTCCCACGGCATGTCGGCCGCTACCCACTGGCGCAGCAACGTGATCTCTTTTTTGCTAACGCGCGGCCGCTCCTGCGGCGGCATTTGCAGCTCTGGATCGTCGGACGCGATCAGTTCCAGAAAGTAAGATCCGTCGATATCGCCGGGAACCGCCATGCCGTCGTCCAAAAACGACGTCCGATCGTTGATCGAAAATCCCCCCTCCGCCTTGCCGGCAGCATGACAAGTCGAACAATTCTTGCGGAGAATCGGCACGATCTGATGGGCGAAGTCGATCGCTTCGCTCTTCTCCGCCGCGTCCAGACCGCCGACGACATAAGACAGCATCCCGATCGCAACCAGCGCACGTAAACAGGGAGATGGAACGCACAGCTTGTTCATACGGTCGGCAATTTTTAGGCGGGAGAAAGTGGCTCGCAATCGATTCCATTATAGCGGAATGTTGCACTCAATCACTAACCTAAACGAGGGCCGTTTAGCGGGCCAGTTCGGCCGTTTGCGTCACTTTTTGAGCGAAAAGAGCCAACAGGTCCTCCGATTCTTCCCGCGTGAAGAAGAACGGATCTTGCTTGAGAGTCAAAAAGATTTTGTCCGCAGTCGTGGTGACGCTAAAAGCGCCGGCCGTGCGGGGACGAACCGGAGGCACGCCTATCAAGCAATCGTAGACGACGTCGCCAGCGACCAATCCGCCGTTCGCCACCGGCAACTTGGTGGCGAAACGCCGCCAGGAATTACCAAAATTGGTCAACACGGCGGTCGCAAAACAAAACTTGCCGTTCACGATCCAAGGTTGTGCTCCGACCGATTGAATCCCGGCCAGACCACCAATGAAGTACCGCGACAGTCGATCCGAGCGAATCGCGCCGGTTTCCCAGGCTAAGGATTTGCGGAGCGCATCGGGCATATTGCAAAGATCGCCGCGGCGCGTCAAAAAGGCGAATCCAACATCATTGGTCGTCGGCATTGCGCTATCGCCGCGGCCGCGCAAGTTTTGCGGCATCAACACTCGCAGTTGTCGACGTCGGATTGGAAAACCCTGCATCTCAATTTGCTCGTGCACCGTCAAAAACAAATCACGCAAGAGCAAATCGTTGAGCGTCACCTTGGACTCCGACGAAAATCGTCGCAGTGCGACCGTCGTCTCGTGCGACAATTCTTGCGTTACAAAGCCATTTTGTTTGCGCGTTGCGTTAGTCGTTATCGTCGGCAATCCGCTGGTGAGCGGCAGCGGACGTTCTGCAAAAAAGCGAAACGCGCTGGCGACGCCGCTCGCGACGTCTCGCAGTCCTTTCACCCAGGTCGGATTTTCTAACGCCGAATTGCAACGATTCAACAAACGACCTGGCTCTAGCTTGCGCGGAGTCACCGGTTTGGCTCCCGGCGTCGCGTTGTTGTAGCCGGCCAGAAAATCTTCGATAAAAGCAAAAGCGCCCACTCCATCGGCGCACGCATGATGAAAGTGGAACATGATCGACGACCGCTCACTGCCGCTGCGCACGTAGACGCGCAGCCCCACATTCTGGCGGAGGTCGATCAGGTCGTCGTAACAAGTTTCATGGTCAGCGCCATAGTCGTTCCAATCAACTTCGGGACGAAGGTCGGTCAGGCGCCAGACGTCGCCCCGCTTTTTGTCGTGTTCAATGACGCTGCGAAAGATCGGAGCGCGGCTCAGTGCGAACTCCAGCGCTTCCTCAAAGGGTCCCCGCTCGATGGTCCCTTGAAAGCGCGCCTCGGCGTCGCACATCATCGGGTATTGCGCCCGACCATCGGCGAACATGAACTTCTCTACCGGAGAAAGCGGCAGAGGAAATAGTTTGTTCAACGATGCGTTGAACTCCGTTTGCGAAACGTCAGCGACTTGCGACATCGGCAAGCTCCCGGCGGTTAGGCCTATCACTAAGGAAGTCGATCGCGCACGATTTTACCGGCGGGCGAACGCGGCAATGCGTCGACCAATGCGATCGCCTGCGGGCGTTTGTAGTAAACCAAATGCTCTTCGCAATACGCTCGAATGGCCAACTCATCCACGCCGGGCTCAACCGCGATCGCAGCTTTGACGATCTCGGCTTGAGAGGCCAAGCGACTGCCGTAAACTTTGACTTCTCGGACCCCGGGCATCGCGGCGATCGTTTCTTCGACTTCGCAAGGGACCACTTTTAGTCCCAAGACATTAATCATTTCACCGGTACGACCCCGCAAATGAATCACGGCGTCGCCGGCGATTCTCGCGAGATCGCCGGTCTCAAACCAACCGTCCGCATCCCACGGATGAAGGATCGCGTCCTGCTCATCCAGATAGCCGGCCATCATCGAGCTGCTTTGAATGTGCAGCTTGCCAACGCCGGGCTCTAGTCCCTGATCCTCGGCATCCGCCGGCGGACGAACGCAAACTTTGACGCCGTTCATCGCAGGGCCAACGCGACCATCGACATCTTGTCCGTCGGCAGTCGTCGCGACCGAAATTCCGCCGGTTTCGGTCGTTCCATAAAGAGGACAAACGGTGACGCCTGTCTTCTTGCGAAACTGCACCGCCGAGCGACGCGGCATCATCGATCCGGCGGTTAACAGCCAACGCAACCGACCAAAATCAATCATTCCGCCAAACAGCAACATGTCAATATGCGCCGGGACCATCGGCAGCAGGGTCACCGGATAGTCGCGCAGGACGTCTGCCAGCTTTTTCATGCTGAAATTGGCGGTCGTCACGATGCTGGCGCCGGAAAGCAGCGGCGTCATCACCGTCAATCCATAACCATACGCATGGCTCATCGGCGGAATCGCGAAGAGGCAATCATCTTCGCAAATCGCCATCGTCTCGGCATAGTGCCGCGCTTCCTCCATCGCCGCAAAGCCAGGCCGAAGTGCGATCTTCGGCAGGCCTGTCGAACCCGAGGTTGGATGAAGCGGGACTCCCCGCAGCTCTGGACCAGGGACGCTTGTCGGATCCGCAAACGCGCCCCACAGCAGATTCCAACCGTCGAGCGGCTGCAACTGCTGTTGGCGTGACAGGACCGTCGAAACGTGCGGATCGCCCCCAAAACTGGCGATCCACTTCACGCCGAAGCGTTTGGAATAGCGAGCCAACTCGGCCGGCGGAGTCATCACATGCACCAGCAACGGCGAGGCCTCACAAGCCAACAGCGCCGCTAACGCCGCCGGAAAGAGAGGCCCATTGCCAATCGTCACCAGGACGCGGTCGCCGGAAGCCAGACCTTGACGGCGAAACTCGCCGATCAAGGCCACGCGAGCGCGGGCAAGTTCGTCCGCCGAAATGACGCGCTGCGCATCAAGATCGATAATGCTGCCGCGATAGTTCTCGACAGCATCCAAGATTGGCGCCGCACTCCAAATCGTGTCGGAAGTTACCGGACCAGACACTGTCGGGCTCCATCTTCCCAACGCTCCAAAACCTCATCGATGTCGGCTGAAGTATGAGCGGTTGACAGGAACATCGGTTCAAATTCGTTCGGATGGAAATAAACTCCGCTGCGCTGCATCTGGTGTTGGAACTGGATGTAGCGTTCAAAGTCGCAATGACGTCGAACATCGCGGTAGTTGTACAGTCCTTCGACGTCGGTCTTGGTGATCAGACCGGCCAATAACGGGCCCAGGTGATGAACATGGTGCGGAACGCCAAGACGATTGTAAATATCGTCGATACCGCCGGCCAATTGATTGCCGAGAGCATGCAAGTTGGCGTAAATGTTGTCTTTGTCGGCGAGAACGGTGTCGAGCACCGCTTCGGCAGCCGACATCACCACTGCATTTCCTGAGAAGACGCCGCCGTGGAACAGCGGGCCGTTGGTGATGCAGCTCATGATCTCCGCCGAAGCGCCAAACGATCCAACCGGATAGCCGCCGCCCATCGCCTTCGAGACGACGGTGATATCGGGCGAAACGAGATAGTGCTCTTGGGCGCCGCCCGCAGCGACGCGCATGCCGGTGATCACCTCGTCGAAGATCAACAGACCGCCGCGATCATGGATCATTTCGCGCGCCGTGGCCAAGTAACCGTCGCGCGGAAGCAACAAACCGGCGTTGCCCGAGATCGGCTCCATGATGATCGCCGCCGCTTCGTCGCCGTGCTCTTCCAAACAGCGCTGCAGCGCGTCGAGATCGTTCCATTGGCAAGTGATCACGTCATCCAATGCGTCGGTCATGCCGGTAGTGCCGGGGATCGCCGGCCCATAACCGCACTCTGGCAACATCTCCAGCGGAGCGTGGTACTTGGTGAAGACCGCTTCGCTCCAACCGTGATAGTGACCTTCAAACATGATCAGCTTGCGTTTGCCGGTGTAGGTCCGAGCCAAACGAATCGCCGAGGCGCAGGCTTCGGTCCCCGAATTGGCGAATCGCAGCAGTTCGATGCACGGAAACAATTGCTTCAACTTTTCGGCGACCCGAATCGTCACTTCGGTCGGAAAGCCAAGCTGGCTCCCTCGTTCCGAAATCTGACGATACACGGCTTCGATCACTTGCTTGGGCCGATGGCCCAACAGCAGCGGGCCATAGGCCATGTTCAAGTCGATGTACTCGTTGCCGTCGATATCCCACAGACGACTTCCTTCGCCGCGGTCTGCGACGAGAGGAATGTGATAAGGCAGAACTCGCATCGTGCTGCTATCGCCGCCCGCGATGCTCTTGCGACCGCGTTCCAGCGTTTTCGCACTAAGAGCCGCTCCGCTTGAATCCGCTTTGGAAATCATTCCCGTCATGGCGTTACCCCCGTTCATTGCTGTGTGTCTTTCAATTGGCGCAGTTATTAGTGGTGTCGGAGCGGGTCAAAGAGGCAAGATCGTGAAAACAACGAGCGAGCTGCTCAGAACTCGCCGCATGCCCAGTCGTCACCAAACGACCCGACTGCAATGCTGTTTCCCAAGACAGCTCTCCGCGCGTCAATCGCGTGAATGTGTCGCTGTTTAAATAACAAGTGGGACTGTCGCCGTTTTGCAAACCCGCCCCAACGCCGACCAACCGCCCATGATCTACGATCATGTGCCATTGCCCACCGCCGCTGCCGCAAATCTGCAAACTGACGTACCGACGATCGCTGGATTCCTGAGCGAGCTGGTTGGCGTTAGCCAACCAAGGAGCCAAGTCTTCAGCGACCGGAAACTTAATCTTGGCCGTCGCTTCGCGCGGCCAACCGAAATTCTTTTCTAGGGCGAATGAAATTAAACGATCCATCATCGCGTCATCTACGACCGGGCAAGGCAAATCGGGCAGCGCTTGCTCGGTGCGCGTCGAATCAAACGCAGGGTCGTCGCTCCAGTACGATTGGTACACGCCCATTTGCTCGCGGAACGTCTCCCCAATTTCATCCACCGAGATATTTTTATTTCCGGTGAATGGTTCATCCGGACGAGCCAACTTCATCACCATCGATGCAAGCGCCGCCAACATTTCGGCTACCGTCGCAGGCTTAGGGTTGGTGAAATGATACGTCTCGCCATGCAAGTCAGGACGAGCGATCACCTCGGTCATCGCCTTCGAGACCCAGTCGACCGGAACCAGATTCTTTCGTTCCGATCCGTCCAACTGTAACGCTCCCAGCAGGTCGCATTGAACGAACGACTCCCAAGGCAACGAAGTCACCATCGCGTGAACCAAACGTAGCGGCGTGTAAAAGCCGTGGTACGAAACGGTAAAGCCGGTCTCGGCGTCTCCCACGATAATGGAAGGACGATGCACGGTAAGCACATCCAGAAAATCGGCGGCGCGAACTTCCTTCTCAGCGGTTAGTTTGCTCGACTCGTAGTCGTTGCTAGGCTCTTGACCCACGTCAACTTCGTCTTCGCGGATCACATCGCGACGCGTTCCGCAAATATAGGCGGTCGAAACATGATGCAATTTGCGAATCCCCGCGTCGCGGCAAAGGCCCAGCATATGACGCGTCCCCAGAATATTGCTGCGCCATGGTTCGCCTTCTTCGCTATCGGCGTAAAACGTCAGCGATGCGGCCGAGTGGACCATCGTGTCGCAATTCTCAGCGACCCACGCTTGATCGGCGGCCGAAAGTCCCAAGCCGGATTGGGTGATATCTCCTTCCAAGACGACCGGACGAACGAGAGCTCGACCGAGCTCCGCTTCCCAATAGGCCATCGCCGTCTCAATCCGTTGCGTCGCCGACTCAAATCGCGATCGGCGCACGACGACCGCCAAAGGCACGTCGGCCAATGTGAGGTCGCGAATCAAGTACCGGCCAAGCAATCCTGTCGCGCCGGTTAACAAGTGATACTTCATGCGGAAAATCTTGCTTTGCTATTACGTCCTGATCAACTAAACGTGAACCGCGGCTCCGCCGTCAACGACGAGCGTTTCACCTTGAACAAGATCCGACAACGGCGACGCCAGAAACAAGACCGCGTCCGCAATGTCTTCGATGCTCAGCATGCGGTCACCCATCATCGTTTTGTCTTTGCGATGGTCGAACATCTCGCCGGCGCCTGGCAGGCGTTTGGTCGAATCGGTTTCGACCAGGCCCGACTTGATGATATTGACGTTCACCCCTTTGTCGCCGACTTCCAAGGTGAGATGGCGCGCCAAGCTTTCGAGCGCCGCTTTCGAGCTGCCGATTAGCCCGTACCAGGGCAACGCCATGTTCGAGCCATGGCTGCTGATGCCGATCACTTTCGCGCGGCCTTTGCTTTTTTCAAGCAACGGCAATCCGGCCTGCACCAGAAATAGCATCGCTAGCACGTTGGTGTGATACGTGTTTTCAAAATGCTTTTCGTTCGCCGCCATCAACGGGCGAAAACCGCCGGTCGCCGCATTGCTGACGATGATGTCCAATTGTTGAATATGTTCGCTGATGTACTCCATCATCGATTCGACGTCATCCTTTTTGCTCACATCCGCTTTGACGACAAACGAACGTCGTCCCATCGCGCGAATTTCCTTGGCCGTTTCCATCGCGGCGGTACGTGACGTGACGTAGTTAACGATGACGTCGCAGCCTGCTTCGGCAAGTCGCAATGCGGAAGCTCGCCCCATTCCGCGCGAACTTCCGGTAACCAAAGCGATACGTCCGGAGAGGTTAATCATGTTGCGTTCCCTGAAAATCGAATTGGAAGTATTTCGCTAACGTCGTCCGAACCAGTCATTTGGCTCGCACGCTCGATATAGTTTTGAAAATGAAAAACGCGTTCTTCACGTGTTGAAATCAAACCGCCGGTCGGCTCATCGGCCGCCGCCAACCCGGCTTGAATGTGCGGCAGGATTTCGGCGTCTTCGGAACCGACCTTGGTCAGAAAATCATTCGCCCACCGGCTGATAAAGCCGCGATTCCACAATCGCCGCAGCTGTCCCTTTTCGCCGATGTGGCACATCAAGCGGACCACCGACAACGACTGATCCGGCGAAACCGGAACCACGCATTCGACCCAACGATAGAGCGATAATCGCGCGATCATGATGTTGGGGTAATGCAGAATGTGTTCGTAAGAGCCGTCCCGCTGACGTCCCACCATCCAATGCCCGATCCGATCCAGCATCGCGCGAAACGAGCGTTCCTCACTGTAATCGACAAACAGCGACGTCCAAGTGTCGTGCAGCTGATGCGTGCAATCCTTCTCGGCCGGCGCCTTGCCGAACGTCTTCGGATGGACCTCGGTTGTGTGATAGCTTTCTAGTGCGTTTTCGACCAAGCATTTCCAATTGGCGTTGATCTTTCGCGTCATCACAATCGCCGTATGCATCTCTGGCGAAAACCAGGATTCGTACAGCTCGAACTTGTTCCCTAAAAATTCTTTCAGGCTCGGACCGTCTTCTGTCAGATTGACAAACACCAGTTCGCCGCAGCGCTCCACTCGAAATCGCTTAAGTCCCAGCATTCCGTGCGCAAGCGGACGAAAGGTTTTCGCGTCTGGAATTTTCCGAACGTTGCCGGTCTCGTCGTATTCCCAACCATGGTATTGGCAATGCAAACGCTCGGCGATTCCGCACGGTTTGCATGTCAGTTTCGAGTAGCGATGCGAGCAAACGTTCAGAAAGGCGCTGACCTCATCTTCGTTTCGCCACAGGATAATCGGGCGCTCGAACAAGTCGAACGTTAAAAAAGATCCGTTGCGAGGCAATTCGCTCATCACCGCGACGCAATGCCACGCCGGCAACAGGATCGTTTCAATCTCCTTTTTGTAGATCGTCGGATCAATATAGGACTCACGCGGTAAAACCTGCGGATGGTGTTCTTTGCTCACAAACATGAAGTAAACTCCTGCCGAGCGGCGACTGGAGAATCATGAGTAATTGCTTGCCAAACTGCCGTCGCGGTTCCTCGAGGGGACGTGCGAATCCACGTCGAGAGGGGAGCGAGTCGGCGTCCAAACAACGAGCAACGAACTTCTCGATCGCAATACGATTCGATTTCTACGCTTCGCGGGTTCCAGGCCTGGCTGTCTCCCTGTGATTTGAAAATCGCTTCTTTCAGTCCCCATAACAGGGAAGCCGACTCCGGACGTTCGGCAAGCCAAGCTTGTTCACGCTCACTAAACCAAGCACGCGAAAATTGCTTGTCTTGCGGAACGTCCCAAGCCAGATCAACGCCGATGGACGTCGCGTCGGTCGTCATTCCGACCAATACGGCGTCGCCCGCATGAGAAAGAGAAATGCGGTGTTGCGACGGTTGCCCATCCACAAAAACCTGCGGCGCTGCCCCCAATCCAACAGGTGAACGGGACAATATTTCTACCCGCCGTAAATCGGCCGACTCATTCGACAGGGCGATCAAACGCTTGGCGATCCAGCGTGCGCGCAGCCATTGCCGACGGCGATTTTCATGCGCGAAAAACGCCAGTTCGGCCTCTTCTGCGGCGCTCAGCCAAGCGTCTTGATGATCGATCGGCAATCGACGCGTATCCGCGACGTACCGAACGATCCAGGTCGGTGAAAAAATCATGCGATTCCTCCCCGGCCAAGAATCACTTTCTGATAGCCAATCGCTTTCAAGATCACGTCTCCGTTTTCACCAAACAGAGTCAGATCGTAGATCGCCGATTTTTCGGCCACATCGCGACAAACAAAATGAACGTAGCAATTTTCGCCATCTCGCGGCAGACGACCAAGCTCCAATCGCTCAATCTTCCGCGGCAGCGAAATCGCCCCCTCGCTATGCAGATACAGCTGACAACCGCACGCATAAAGCGCCGAATCGAGCACGCACGATGGAACGCGCCACCCTTCCACGCGTTCAGGCTTCGTCAGATCGGCCAAAGGTTGTGCGACAATATGTCCCCAACCGCCTGTCGAGTCGCAACTGAGCGCCTTTAAGCAGCGGAACGGAGCGCCATGATAGATGGCGCTATCCTCGGGATACGTGACAGCGCTCCATTCGCTCGGAAACGGCGGCAGATCGGCCGTGATCGCAGCTGGCGCGTCACTCAGTTCGAGCTTTGCTTGCAAGTAAAGTCGGTCTTTTTGAATCAATCCGCCGGTGCGATTCCGGAAATCGCAGGTCCAGCGGCACTCAGCGACATGGTCGCCCACCATCTTGGCTCGCGCCTGGGCTGTCGCTGCGTTGTCGGTATGAAACGCCAGGCCGTCAATCATATCGACGTCACAGAAGGCGACCACCTTTTTACCAGAAGCCAACTCGGCCGCTTCGCGCAGCGCTTCTAGCGTTACGACAACCGGCATCAACGGTTTGCCGCGCAGCCGATGCAACGCCAAGAAAGGATCGTTCACCGGATCGAGCGGCACGTCGCCGACAAACTCGTCTCCCTCAGTACGCGAAGTCGCGACCAGCGGAAACGAGCCGTCAACCGCATCGCCAGAGCGAGGTTGGAACTCGCCTAAGGGGAACTGTTCGTTCGGGTAGAACATCGGGTAGAAGTCGCCGAACGTGTAAAGCGTTTCCGCTTTCAATCCGCCGCCGGCCATTTCTTCTTCCATCCGCCGAACTCCTTCTTCCGGCAGCATGTATTTCATTTTCATCACTGATCGCGGTCCCCAGGCGAATCGAGACAGCGTCGCGATGCCGGCGCCTTCCCACGATTCCCAGTGGATGCAGAGCGTCGTGCAATCAGGACGTGTCGAGCGAAACCAGTCGAGCGCCTTCGACATCGAGTCGTTTCCGGCCGCGTAGTCGCTCAGCCCGTTCCCACCAAAACGTCCGCTGATCGAGCCGAATCCGATGCAATGCGTCAGCGGATCCTTCTGCGTCAGCGCGAATAAATGAAGCAACCCGTCAAACTTGGCGCGAATTAGCTTCTCGACAAACGGTCGACGTTTGTGATCAAATCGCCCCGGCTCAATCAAGCCGGCGCCATGCATCAGACCGTTGATCGGACCATCGACGCGACGCACCTTTTCCAACACCGCTGCGACCGCATCGCGATCGGTGACGTCGCACTGGTGATAGGTCGCCTGAACGCCGGAATCCGCAAACCTCTGCAGGTTGTTGAAAATCTCGCAGTCTTTCAACACGCGATCCCATGCCTGACCCGGCGAACCGCCGGCGGCGACCGCTTCTCGAGCGATCTGCGTTTTGTAGGTTTTCAGCTGTTCTTCATCAAAAGTGCGCCAGATGGCGTCGGCCAGCGGCGCCGGACTTTTGCCCAGCAGATGCAATTTCCAACCGTAGCGAGCCGCCAACTCGCGTGCGGCGATCGCGGTAATCCCGCGAGCACCACCCGTCACGACCCAAGTTCCGCCACGTGGAATGTTCGCGGCCGGTCCCAGTTCGAGCGGGGTTCCGATCGGCCGAATCACACGACGAACGCCGCGGCTCCAGCTCACTTCAACTTCCGGCTGATCGGCGGCAAGTTCACGCATCAGCGCGTCAAACAGAGTCGCCGGCGATTCGTCGCTCGGAGCGTCGATCACTTTGCAGCGTGCGACGCGATTGTCGAGCCGCGAATCTTCAATATGCAGCGACTTCATAAAGCCGGCGACTCCGCCGCCGTCAGGCGTCTGCACCGTCGACTCAAAGCCGAAATCTCCCCCCAGCGAAGTTGCTGCGACCAGATCGCCGGTACCTGCTTCCGGAAACTTAAGGAGCCGCTTGTACCAATTTTGGGCGATGAAGTAGGGAGCAATGATTCCTTCGTGACGACGGCGATCAATCTCGGCGACCGACAGCGAGTCGGCTGACAACGCATCACGACTGGTCATCAAAAAGAGCCGCTTCGCCGGTTTCTCGGGATGCAGCGCATCAAGCCAAGCCAGCGTTTCGTCCAGGTCGGCGCGTGCGCCAAAGCGATAGACCTCGACGCCTGCTTGTTGCAGTCGTTGCTCGAGTTCGACCGCGTCGGCGTTTTCTCCCAAGATCCAAACTGGCCCATCAAACGTAGGCGCGGTCGGTGTTCCCGCAGCAAGCGGCGAATCGATCAGTTTCAATTCGCATCGTTCGGTTCTCAACTCCACCGCAGCATCCGCTGGCCCCAGCGGCTCGGTTGAAACAGGTTCGGCCGGCGCTGCGGATGGCTTCGCTTCGGCGCGGCTCTCGGCCAAAATCCCCAAACCATCGGCAAAACGTTGCCAATGACGACGCTCGGTGATCAGAATCTCGCCGCGCGGAACATCGGCCTCGATCTCGCGAATCAAATGGCCAACGCCTTCGGCGAGCGGCATCAGTTTTAAGGCGCTCTTATCGTTCAAAACGTTTTTCGTTTCAGGGCGAGCCGCCATCCCGACTTCATCCCAGCCGTGCCAGTGGAAGCCGACAGCTCGGACCCACGGACGCGTGCGACGGTAGGCGTTCATCAGTTTACAGAGCAGATCGCTCGCCAGACAATAGTCGGCTTGCCCAAAGCTGCCGAGCCGACCAGCGATGGAACCGAAGCCGATGAAATGTCGGATCGGATCCCGCTCGGTCAGCGCCGCCAGATGGACGACGCCGCCATCTTTGACGCCGATGGTCGCCTGCACGACATCGCGACGTTTCTTTTCCATTCGGCAAGATTTGTCGATGCCGGCGCCATGCAAGATGCCGGAAATCGGTCCATCGACGCGGCGAATTTCTTCCAACACGACCGCCAATGCGGCGCGATCCGAAACATCGCAAGCATGGTACGTGGCCGAAACGCCGCTGTCGACAAACGCGCGTAGCGATTTGTCGATCTCCAAGCTTTTCTGCACCCGCTCCCACGCTTGCGGCGCTTGTTGGCCTGCATTGCGGGCCGCGATCATCGTCTCGGCCTTCAGTTTTTGCAGACCCGCTTCATCCAACTGTCGCCAGGCGGGATCAATCGCCGGCAATTCGCTAGAGCCAATCAAATGCAGTTTCAGGCCGTACCGTTTCCCTAATTCCAACGCACACGCCGCCGTGATGCCGCGAGCGCCGCCGGTAACGACCCAAACTCCTTGCGGCAATTGGGCGGCAGCCTTGGTCGCAGCAGGACGGTCCATCGCAAACGGAACCCGGCGCACTCCGCCGGTGTAGGAAACCTCGTAATCTTGATTGCCCGAAGCGAGTTCGACAAAGATGTTGCAGGCGATCTGACACGGTGATTCTTGCGAACAGGTATCGAACGCTTTGACGCGGGGGCCTTTGCCGCCGCGCATCACGGTGTATTCGATGAAGATCGCTTTCATCAACCCGGTCAAAGCGCCCCCCTGAACCGCCGTCGCTCCGCGGCTGAAGCCGAAGTCGCCGCCCAGTGCGGTCACGGCGACAACCGTCGTATTCTCAAGCCAACCACCGGCATCCGCCAAAGATAGCCATTTCTGGCAAACGAACAGCGGCGTTTCCATGGACGATTGTTGCTGAGCGTTCCAGGCCGACTCGACGGAAAACCGCAGATTCGCGCGATCATCGCGCGCCGTCGTTACAAACAGGTGCGGCGCAGGGCCGGCGGCACAGATCGATTCAACCTGCGCGACGGCGCTCTCCAAATTGGATGCGTCCGCGATTTGATAAACCGTAACGCTCGCTTGTTGCAGCTGTTCGATCAGTGCAGCGGCAGTTTCTCCATCGCCCAGCACGATTGCGGCGCCATGGAAAACAGGCGTCATCGACGATGCGGATAGCGGCGAATCGCACATTTCCAGCTCAAAACGAGCGGTGACGTGCGGCTGCGCCAGCGGAGTCGCTGCACCTTTCTGCCGAACTGCCGGCGCCGTAATGTTGGCGTCGGCAAACAATCCGTTGAGCGAGAAATGCTCCATCGATCGCGATGTGGTCGATTTCTTCAGAGACAATTGTCCCGATCCAAAATCGATCAAGAAGGCGAGAGCGTCACTATCGGCTGACAGCAGCAGATTCGCGACTTCGCTCGAATCGACATCTTGTTCGGTCAGCGAAGCACCGCCAGCGAGCGCCATCTGACGCTTGCCGCAGTGAATGGACGGTTGATCGCTGATGACTTGCCGTTGTTGCCCGTGCGACTGAACGCTGGCCAGACGACCACCATGGAGATCGCCGAGAACCACATTGCCTGCTGCGGCGGGCGAATGCAGCGTCAGATCAATCGCGGCTTCCAGATCTACGCCGTTTTGTAATACATAAGCTGAATGGTTCTCACCGCTGAAAGTCAAACCTGCAGCGTTCACGCCCCCCAACACCAACATCGTGCCGATCGGAGCAACCACCACGTGCGACAAGCCGTTGGTCGGCCTTCGCAAAAACGTCGCCAACCGAATCGTCTCGCGCATCGGGTTGATCACCGGCGAGCCAAATTGAGCGGCGTGCAACAGCGAACCTTCGGACTGGCCAGTCGAAGCGGCTTGCTCCATGCCGGTCAGCGTTTCTGCGACCGCAAAGTGATGAGCGAGTACATTGCTAAGCGGTGTCTCAATTGCGTCAGCGATTCCTTGCAGTTCATCCAATTGATCAGGCGTCAGCAGTTGCAACGCCTGAGCCGTGTGAGCGGAACCAGGGAGCTCGTCAATCGACTCGCCAACGTACTCCGCATAGGTGCGGAGTACGCGACGAATCTCTGCGCGATATTGACTGCCGTGCCGCCAGCCCATTTCGTACGGCGTGCCGACGAGGGTCAGGGGCGCTGCAGCGCCAAAATCCAAATTCTTACCATTGAGTTCCGTAGCGGCAGCACCATTAGTGCTGCTAGCTGCGGCCGGCGCGTTGTCTTTAGTTTCCAGAGCCGGCGCCGGAGCGGCCAGGGAAAAAGATGCTGGTTCCTCGGTCGCGGCAGATGCGTTGCCCGCGAGGAAGTTCAAGACGTGACGCAGCGTCGGGAAGTCATCCAACGACATGTCGGTGGCCGACGTGCTGATGTCGAAGTATTCCTGTAACTCGCCAAACAACTGCGCCTTCTTGATGCTGTCGATGCCCAAGTCGGCTTCGAGATCCGCGTCCATGTCGACCACTTCCGGCGGATAACCGGTTTGCTCGACCACAAAGTTGACCAAAAACGATTCCAGCTCGGCCGGGCTCGTTCCCGTCGCAGCAGGCGTTTCCGCCATAGGCGGAGGCGAAACCGCAGCCGGCGTTGCGACCGGAGCAGCCGCAGAGCTTTCGCTGGCTTGACCGCTAGCCGAGAGGAAGTTCAAAACGTGACGCAGCGTCGGGAAGTCATCCAACGACATGTCGGTGGCCGACGTGCTGATGTCGAAGTATTCCTGCAACTCGCCAAACAACTGCGCCTTCTTGATGCTGTCGATGCCCAAGTCGGCTTCGAGATCCGCGTCCATGTCGACCACTTCCGGCGGATAACCGGTTTGCTCGACCACAAAGTTGACCAAAAATGATTCCAACTCGGCCGGGCTCGTATCAGACGCAGCAGCGACCGGCTCAGCGGCGGCGACCGGAGCAACCGGTTGCGGCGGGGCAACGACTGGAGTAGGCGCCGCCGGAGCAGTGCTTCCTTGTCCGCTGGCCGAGAGGAAGTCCATGACGTGACGCAGCGTCGGGAAGTCATCCAGCGACAAGTCGGTGGCCGACGTGCTGATGTCGAAGTATTCCTGCAGCTCACCAAACAGCTGGGCTTTCTTAATGCTGTCGATACCGAGATCGGCTTCCATATCAGCGTCGAGATCGACCACTTCCGGCGGATATCCGGTTTGCTCGACCACAAAGTTGACGAGGAATTTCTCCAGGTCGACCCCTTCGCTCTTGCTGCTCGCAGCAGCGGACACAGGCGCCGGCGCAACCGGGGCAGGGGGCGGAGTCGGCGGCGCTGGCTGCGGTGCAGGCGGTTGAACCGCAACAGGCGCTGGCGGGGCGGCAAACGTCGGTCTCGGAACAATTGGCGCTGCGACCGGCGCCGGCGCGGGAGGCGTGACCACGGCCGGAGCCGGAGTCGGCGGCGATGCCGCAGGCGGCGAAGCCTGGGCAGAACCACGCATCTTCGCGCGACGACGCTCTGTAGCGTCAAAGTGCGGAATATCGTCCATCTGGTTCTTCTCGTTGGTGCTAATCGAACTACGGGAGGAAGCGACAGGCTGCGGCTTAACTGGCGCGCGGTCCGTCGAAGAAGTTATGGGTTGGGAAACAACAGCCGCAGCGGCCGGTTGCGGAGCCGTAAACGTCGCACGCGTCTCGGTCGCCGTCTTGGCGGGGACAGGCTTCGGCGTGCTGACAACGGGAGCTCTCACTCCTAGGCATTCCAGCAGCGCTTCGACGCACAAAATGGGCTCGATGCCGCCATGCTTGGGATTATCGGAAGCAATCACTGTCGCATCGCCGGAAAGGATCCGGCGGTTCAGTTTTGTGAGCGTTTGTTGGGGGCCGACCTCGACAAAAATCGTCGGCGTCTCCAACGCTAGTTGTTCAATCAAGGGGGCATATTTGACAGGAGTCGTCAGTTGCACGCCCAGATTGCGACGGATTCGGACTGGATCTTCCGTCAGGTTGTTATCAACGGTGCTGATAAACGGCGTTTGCGGCGTTCGCATGTCGGCCGTTTCGAGCGCCTGTTGCAGCATCCGGCTTGATCCGGCCATCAACGGCGTGTGAAACGCCGCCGGAACCGCCAAGATTCGCGTGGGATACGACTTGGCCGCCAGCGCATTGGACAACTGCTCCAGCGCCGCCAATTTGCCGCCGATCACGGTCTGATCAGGAGCGTTGTAGTTGGCCAGATAGGCCTGGCAGCCGCAAGCGGCGATCACCTGCTTGATCTCTTCTGGCGGAGCGGTCGTGGCCAACAGTCCGGCGTTGTTCAGCGAAGTCGCGTTGATTCCATCGCAGCGTGCCCGCGTCATACGAATGACCGCGTCCAGGTTCCAAACGCCTGCGGCGTACAAAGCGGGGAACTCGCCGTAGCTGTGTCCCAGCACGACATCCGGTTTCACGCCGCGTTCCGAAAGGGCCGCCAGGCAGATCAGATCGGCCAATAGCATCGCGATCTGCGTCTTCCAAACGTCGGCGCCAAGCTGCGTCGGCGCGTTCCAGGCCAAGTCCGCAAAAATCGGATAGCCCAGTCGTCGCATCGCAGCGTCCGCTTCTGACATCATTTGAGCCGCAGCCGGCGACTGGCGGACCAGATCGCGCAACATTCCTTCGTACTGCGATCCCTGGCCCGGAAACAAAAACGCAATACGCGGTATTGCAGCGAGCGGTTCGCGACAGAAGATCCCTTGTTGTTCTAGTACCTGACGCGAAGCGGAATTGCCCAGTTGCGGCAATGCCATCATCAGCTTCTTGGTCAGCGCCGGCACACTGTCGGCGACGATCGCTAACCGAATCTTGTCGCTAGGAGTAAATGTTTTTGCTTCCGCCTGGTCAAACGTGCTGTCCGCATCCGCAAGTGCGACGTTGACCATGTTCTTCAGCTCGGACAGCGAAGCGGCGCCCAAGCGCACGATTCGTGCGGCTTGAACCGGCTCGGCTGTTGACGGCGTGCTTGCTTGAACGATCGCCTTAGGCGGCGCGACCGAGCCGTCATCCAGCATTAGGTAGAAAGCTTGTCCCTTCGACCAGCTGGCGACGGCGCCTACTCCACGGCCCCCCAATTTCACGTTGACGGTCGCCGTCTGGACGCTGGCGGTCGAACCGTTAAATGCGGCGGTCGACTGTTGAAGTTCGCGCGCCGCCGAAACTTCGTGATGTTGCGATTCCAGGGCCGCTTTGAGCACGGTGATCAGCGAGCTGCCGCCTCCCATGTGTCCGAACTGCGCGGTGCCGGACGTCAGATGGAGCGGCTGCTTGCGATCGGGCGACGTATGCTCGTGAGCCAAGGCCGACAGCGATTGCGAGACGCTACTGTTGTTTTCGTCCGTTTCGATATCGACGAACTGAATTTCACTCGGCGCAATGTCGGCTATTTTCGAGGCGCGCTCGACCGCCATTCGCATCGCTTCGGCAGGCGAATCATGCGTCGCGACGCCCAGACCACGAATTACGGCGCGAATCCGATCGCCGTCACGTCGCGCATCAGAAAGTCGCTTCAAGACGACAACCGCGGCGCCTTCGCTCGGCACCACGCCGTTGTATCCAGCGTCGAGTACGTTTTTCGGCTCCGCATCGCAATGCAACAAGCCCGACTCACGCAGTCCGTCAAACATGGTGATTCCCATGCGACGCTGTCCAGCGGCGCAAATCATCATGTCGTTGTCGCCTGACAACAGCGAATCGATGCACAGCGCAATTCCTGACATGCCGGACGTCGTGCCGCTATCGATCGCGACGGCGCCGCCGTTCAAGTCAAGCGTTTTGCTAATTCGCGAAGCGAGCGTGCTGCTGGTAAAACTGCCGGTCTCGTCGACCAGGGCCGGCCATTTTTTCAGCAAGACATTGGCGAAATCTTGATTGATCGCTTCGATCTTCTCGGCGGCGAGTCCGCGTGCTTGCAGTAACGTGGTCAGCTTCGCCTGCATTTCGGGGAGACGCAGACCCATTTCTAACTGGTCGCCAAAATCGCCTCCAAATTCGGTTCCGATGACAACGCCGCACAGTTCGCGCTGGATCGATTCGCGATCGTAGCCGGCGTCGGCCAGCGCTTGTTCGCTCGCGTCAAGAAACATGAACTGCAGCGGATCGGCTTCGAGAACTTGTTTGGGCGGGACCTTATGTTTGCGCCAATCGTACGCGTAGTCCGTTATGAAACCGCCCAGGACCTGAATTCCTTTGTCGGCCGCCTTTTGGCGCGCCAGCGGCGACCAGCGATCGGCTGGAGGTTCGATTTTCGGATCGGTCCCTTGTTGCAATGTTTCCCAGAACGCGTTGATTTCAGCGGCGCCTGGTGCGATGCAGCCCAGGCCGATAATCGCGATAGCGCGATCGTCCGCTGTTTCGGCAACCGGACGCGGACCGCCGGTAATCTGCTCGGACGTCTGACCGACATACTCGTCGATCACCACGTGCATGTTCAAGCCGCCGATTCCAAATGCATTCACCGCTGCGCAACGCGGTCCGCCATCGGCGGGCGCACTCCACGGAGCCGGTTGCATCGGCACGAAGAAGGGAGACTCGTTCCACGGCACCTTCGTATTCAGCTCTTTGATATTGATTGCGGCCGGAAATTGCTGATGCTGCATGCAGAGGATCGTCTTGATCATCCCGGCGACGCCTGCCGCTTCCAGCGCATGCCCAATGTTGGCCTTGGCGCTGGTGATGGGGATTTTCTTCCCCTTCGGAAAGTTTGGCTCCAGCACTTCGCGCAGCGTTTCCAACTCGGTAGCGTCGCCCAACTGGGTCGCCGTCGCGTGACATTCCAAGTACTGGAGTCGAGAAACGTCAACGCCGCTGCGATACGCGCGGCGCATTGCTCGCATTTGCCCTTCTTTGCGGGGCGCCCACAAACTTTTGCCGCGTCCGTCGGTCGCTACGCCCAAACCGCGGACGACGGCTTGAATTTGGTCGCCGTCTGCGATCGCTCGCTCCAGCGTCTTCATGACCAGCGCGACGTAGCCTTCCGACATGATCAGGCCATCGGCGCCGGAGTCAAAGGGACGACTATCATCCTTTGTCAGCGTTTGCGCGTTCGAGAAGAGGACCAGCGAATCGGACTTACAGTCCGACGCTCCGCCGACCACAACCATATCCGCGCGGCCGCGCTGCAGCGCTCGGGCGCCCATCAGCATCGCGTGCAACGAGGAGGCGCAAGCCGAGTTCAACGCCAACCACGAGCCGTTCAGACCAAACGCTTTGGCGACGGTGCCGGCGACCATGTTGCAGTTGAGATAGCGGAACCCTTCGGCGCCTTCTGGAATGGTGGCCAATAGATCTTGCAGCAATTGCTGCTCGACGGCTTGGCGCTCGGCGGGCGCCAAATCTTGGAACTCGGGGGTTTGTTCCAGCAACGCGACCGCTTCGTCGACGTACGCGCGAAACGTCAGTTCGCCGAGGCGCGAGCTTCCTTGCGCATGGCCAATGAAGACGGAACAGTTTCGATCCTTGAGTTGGAAAGGATCGTAACCGGCATGACGGAATGCTTCGGCCGCCGTTTCCGTCATCAAAAGATGCGTGTTATCGACCGAGTCAATCAAGTCCTGCGGCAGCGGGCAGCGGTCACGATGGAACGTGCGATCTGACAGCACCGCAGCTTTGGTCGAGTAAGTCTTTCCGCGGACGCCCTTGTCCGGATGGTAATAGAGCTCACGATTCAAACGATCCGCCGGGACTTCGCCTACGGCCGATCGCCCCTCGGAGATCAGTTGCCAATATTCGTTCAAGTTGGCGGCGCCGGGGAGACGGCACGCCATGCCGACAATCGCCACCGGAATATCGGTTCGATCAGTCGAGATTGTCATGTTTCCTATCCTGATTTTTTGGCAACCAACAATGGTTTCTTGTTGCGCATTGCGGGCTACTTGCGATTCACCCTCTGCCAGCTTGCCCTTGGTGGGCGAGACTTTCGGTGAATATCGATGTTGAGAGTCAATTCGGAGGCGGGAATGAGTAGAGGCGATCTCATGCGTTTGAGCATTGAAACTCCCATGATTACACAAGATGGGGTAAATGCAACATTCTCACAGGATACGAGAGGCGATTTTTCTCCCCATCTGGGCCGCTCGCATTCGCCCCCCCCGAAATAGCAGAATACGGAAATGGAGTAGGGCGAGTTGAGCCACCTAGTTCACGACAATTTGGTCGTTTTAATCGCTCTGAAGCAGGCGCTTAATCGCCCTAGTTATTAGCATGCGAACTAATAGTCACTCAGAACTTTAGAGTTTTTCGCGGATGTCCGCCGGGATATACTCGCGACGAGGATGCCGTTCGATTCGGCTGATCGGGTTGTACCGATCATGATTCCAGACGACCCAATAATCGCGGTCCGCCGCATGCCCGAAAAGGTCGTATTTCACGCGTCGAGATTGGACCAAATCGAGGTCATACGACGTGCACCACATCCGGCGTATGTGTGCGACCGTCGGCGCGACGTCCCCTAGAAACATCAAACCCTCGCCCCGCGAAGCGATTTCGATCGCTTGATGCCCGCGGGTATGTCCCCCGGTTTGAATGACTCGAACATCCGGGACAATTTCCTGGTTCCCTTCGACCAACATCAAGCGTCCCTCGGCGGCCAGGGGAAGAAAGTCATCTCCGTGATACCCGCCCGAAAGTTCGAGCGTATTTGAATTCGCGTCGTCCCACTCTGACTGCTGAATAAAGTAAGTAGCCGAGGGAAAGGTCGCCGCGATTCTCCCCTCGAGCCGGGTCGTCGCGCCTCCGGCATGATCCCAGTGCAGGTGACTAAGAATAACGATATCGATATCGTCCGGAGCGACGCCGAGCGCCGCGAGGTCCGTCAGCAGCGGCCAACCTGGCTCCAGACTATGCGACTTGCGATCCAACGGAGACATTTTTTCACCGTGCCCGGCGTCGATGAGCACCGTGTAAGATGCGCTGCGCGCCAAGACGCAATTCATCGCCAAGGGAACGCGGTTTTGTTCATCGGCAGGAGTAATGGTTCGCCAGATCGATTTCGGCACGACGCCATACAGGATTCCCCCGTCGTGCAGGAATCCGCCTCCCGAAACTAGGTCAAGTCGCCAATCGCCAATCTGCATGAGTTGTCGCCATCAATGCTGCGGGTAAGTTCGTCTTCGCGTTCAGTTCATCCTATTTGAAGCGCCATTGATGTGTTATGCTCATTCGACAAAATCGGCGAGCATTGCCGCTTTTCTTCGTAATTCCGACGCCGTAGACCTTTTTTCCAAGTTGATATGTCGTCATCTTCCTCCTCGTGGCAAGATCGATACGGTTGGCTGATCATCGCCTTCTTTTTGGCGGTGACGCCGATTCTGACTTACGGCGCCAAAGGCGCTTGGGACAGTATCAAGAACCGCGTCGAAGACTGGCTTCCCGAATCGTTTGAAGAGACGCAGCGGCTCCTCTGGTTCTATCAACAGTTCGGCACCGACGAATTGCTGATGATCAGTTGGGAAGGTTGCACCCTCGGCGACCCTCGTCTGAATCAATACAAAGCGGAACTATCGAAGCTAGATACCAGCGGTCCGGAGCCGGTGGAGTGGTTTGGCGAGATCATTACCGGCGCCGACGCAATCGAATCGCTCACCGCCGACCCGCTCGAACTTCCCCAGGAAGATGCGCTCGCACGGATGGAAGGTTGGTTGATCGGATCGGATCACCAGCAAACTTGCCTGATCGCGATCGTATCTAAAGCCGGCGAAGAAAATCGAGCCGCCGCAGTGGAATACGCCTATCAATGTGCGGATCAAGTCCAAGGGCTCACGCGCGAGAACTTGATCGTCGCGGGGCCAACCAGCGACGGGGTCGCGATTGACAACGCCAGCAAGAACTCGCTGGACCTGCTCAATCTGGGTTCGTTCGCCGTCTGCATCACGATCATGTACATCGGTTTTCGCAGCATGCGTGCGACGATGATCGTGTTTCTGATCGCCATCTTCTGCGAACAGCTCAGCATGTCAATCATGTATTTCAGCGGTCAAGCGATTGACTCGGTCCTGACCTTGGTCGCCAACTTGACGTATGTGCTCAGCATCTCGTCAGGCGTTCACCTGGTGAACTACTATCGCGAGTCGCTCGTTGATCGCCCCCCCAAAGAGTCCGTCGCGTGGGCGTTGCGCGCGGCGCTGGTTCCCTGTCTCTTGTCGGCAGGCACGACGGCTGTCGGCATGCTTTCGCTGACGGTCAGCCAGATTCGCCCGGTGACCAACTTTGGGCTCTATGCCGCCGCGTCGATTGGCGCCGGTTCGATCGTCCTGTTGCTGTTAGCGCCTGCCGCGCTTTACAAGTTTCCGGTCAATCCCCAGCTTTGGCACGATCCCAATCATGGTCCGCGTTGGCTACACGTCTTTTGGGACAAGCTTTCGAATAGGATCGACTCCCTGCGTTGGTTCATCTTCGTCACCTCACTCGTCTTGATCGGCGTTTGCCTGGCTGGCGTATCGCGGATCAAGACGTCAGCCCAGCTGCACGATTTGTTTTGGCCCGAGGCGCGAATCATCCATGACTACGATTGGCTGGAAGAACATGTCGGCCCCTTAGTGCCGATCGAGATCGTCTTGCGCATGCCCAATACCACGGATAGCCATCCAGATGGACTAAAGCTGGATGAGCAGTTCTACATCCTGAACCAAGTGCAACAGGCAGTTTCAGATGTAGATGGAGTCGAAGCTTCGATGTCGGCTGCGACATTCGCACCGCAATTCCCCGATCCTACGCAACGCGGTTTTATCGCGGTCACGCGACGCGCTTCATTTCGGAAGATCCTGCAAAATCGTCTCGACCAATATGTTGAGATGAACTACCTCAGCGACGAAGAAGACAATCACTTGTGGCGAATCAGCGCCCGCGTGCCGGCCGGCGATCGTTTGCACTACGGCGACCTGATGGATCGCGTCAAACAGAACGTCGATCACGTCTTGGCGGATCATCCCAACATCGAGCCGATCTACTCGGGCTCGGTCCCCTTGGTTTTCAAAGCCCAAACCGAGATGCTCAACGACTTGATGAAAAGCTTCGCCTTGGCGTTCATCATGATCGCCGGCATCATGATCGTTCTGCTGCGCAACGTATTCACCGGCTTCTTCAGCATGGTTCCCAATATTCTGCCCACGCTCATCGCCTTTGGCGCGATGGGTTGGCTGGGCATGCCGGTCGAAGTGGGATCGTTGTTGACGGCCAGCGCGGCGCTCGGAATCGCCGTCGATGACTCGCTGCACTTTATCAGCTGGTTCAACAAGGGGATCGCCTCCGGCGCCAATCGGCGCGAAGCGACTCGTCTGGCGTATGAGCATTGCGGCGCCGCGATGATTCAAACTTCCTTGATCTGCTCGTTCGGCTTGCTGGTCTTCGCGCTCAGCCCGTTTACGCCGATCTCGCGGTTCGCTTGGATGATGTTTTCGTTGCTATTGATCGCTCTGCTATGCGACCTGTTCATTCTGCCGGCGATTTTGCTTTGCTTTTCACGTGAGAAGAAAACGGAGGCCGGCGAAGCGCCGCCGCTCGCACACGAATAACGCCGCGCCTCCGTCCCACGAAGCGAAGAGTCGCGCCGAAAATTTCAAGTAGTACGCCATCGACTTATGGTCGCTGGTCAATTACCGTGCGGATGCAAGTCCCGGCATATGGCTTCTTCCTTTTTGCAAACGCAGCCGGCTACAAAGAAACGGAAATCGTTCCGTCGCGCAGCCAGAAGGTGCGTTCCGCCATTTGCTCGACCAACTCGGCCGAATGACTGACCAGCACAATCGGGGTCGCAAACTCTTTGGCGACCCGTTTTATGTAGTCGGCGATCCGCTCTTGCAGCGCGGACTCGACCGACGTCAAAGGCTCATCCAGCAATAAGAGTTCCGGCGAACTGACCAGCGCCCGAGCCAGCGCTACGCGTTGCTTTTGACCACCGCTCAAACTGCCGATTCGCCGCGTGAGCAGATCACCGATCTCCAGCGTTTCAATCGCTTTCGCTCTTTGCGCCGGATCGCCCCGCCGCCGTGAGAAGCCATAATCAAGATTCTGCTGTACATTGAAGTGCGGAAAAAGTCGCGGCTCTTGGAACATCACGCCGACGCGGCGCATTTCGGGCAAGACAAACAACTTTTGCTCAATGTTGACCCAGGTCGCATCACCGCAACGAATCACCCCTGACTGCGGCTGCAACAGCCCGGCGATCAACATCAACACGGTCGTCTTCCCACTTCCCGATGCGCCGCACAACGCCGTCACATGCGCATCGGACTCCAAGGTCGCATGCAACGAAAATCCTTGCGAATACTGGAACGTACAATTCAGCGACAAAACCATGCGATGCTCAGGGGGTGGTCGGTTCGACGCGGCGTTCCAGGTACTCGCTGACAAGCAAAGCGATGGCCGAAATGAAGATGGACGCGGCGATCAACATTGTGATGTTGCGCTCGCCGCCAGGCGTTTCCAATTCACTATAGATCATCAGCGGAATCGTTCGCGTCTCTCCGGCAATGTTGCCGGCGATCATAATCGTCGCGCCGAATTCGCCCAAAGCCCGCGCAAACGCCAACAGGGCGCCAGCGATCACGCCGCGTCGCGCCAGCGGCAGGGTGACGCTCCAGAAAAGATCGAGCGGGCTCGCGCCCAGTGTGCGCGCCGCATCTTCTAAGCGAGTATCGACTCCGGCGATCGCCGAACGGATCGAACGAACGAGGAGCGGAAACGAGACCACCGCCGCGGCCAGCGCCGCTCCTTTCCAGTCAAACACCAGTTGCAAGCCGAACCAATCTTCCAACCAACTGCCGACCGGTCCTCGTCTGCCGAAAGTGACCAACAGCAAATAGCCGGTCACGACCGGCGGCATGACCAACGGCAGGTTGATCACGGTTTCCAACACGATCTTGCCTGGAAATCGCTTTCGCGCCAGCAACCACCCAGCGGCGATTCCCAACGGCAAACTGGCGATCGCGGCGACCAGTGCGACCTGCAGACTGACGGCGATGGCGCTAAGGTCGGCCGGCGTCATGCTTCTCTCCGGCGGTGGTTGGCAGTGCGACGAAGTGATGACGCGCGAAAATCTCACGAGCTTCCGAAGATTGTAAAAACGTGAAAAAGCCTGCGGCCTCTGGTGACGCGCCTGTCAGCAAAACAGCGGGATAAATGATCGGATCATAACTGGTTGGATCAAGCTCCCCCAACACAATCACCCGGTCAGAGATCGCCGCATCGGTTGCGTAAACAACGCCGGCGTCGACCTCTCCGCGCTCGACATAGGCGAGCGTCGTGCGCACATCCGCGCCGCGCACGATGCGATCGGCCAGCAATTCGTAAATGCCGGATGTTCGCAGCGACTGATCGGCATAAATCCCAGCCGGTACGTTCTCGCCGGCCAAGGCGATACGCTGCGCTTTCTTTGCGATCTCACTCGGATCGGCGATCCCCGCCTGATTCTCCAGGGGCGCGATCCAAGTCAGCCGATTCGACAGCAATGCGACGCGCTGCTGGATATGATCTTCGGCGGCCAGCGCGTCGGCCCAGCGTTCGTTCGCCGAAAGATAAACATCCGCCGGGGCGCCTGACAAGATCTGCTGCGCCAGCGCGTTCGACGGACCGAAGCTAATACGAACTTGCACGCCCGAGCGGTGCGACCAGGCGTCGGCCGCTTCCTGAATCGCATTCGTCAAACTGGCGGCCGCCAGCACGGTGATTGTCTGGGCGGACTTCGCCTGATCGCGCGGTGAAGGACACCCAGCCGACGCGAGAACCGTCAGCAACAGCGCGCCAATTATTGCGGGCCGCGCGTCGCTAATCATAGAATGAACCGGCTGAGATCTTCGTCTTGCGTCACTTTCGTCAGTCGCTCGCGCACATATTCGGCGTCGATCGTTACTTTCTTCGTCGTCATGTCGGGCGCCTCAAAACTCAACTCTTCCAACAGTCGCTCCATGATCGTGTACAACCGGCGAGCGCCGATGTTTTGCGTCGTCTGGTTGACTTGAAACGCAAACTCGGCAAGTTCTTCGATCGCGTCTTCGGTAAAGTCGATCTTCAGACCTTCCGCTGCTAACAGCGCCTTGTACTGCATCGTGAGCGATGCGTTCGGCTCGGTCAAAATCCGGACAAAGTCATCCTTCGTCAGATCGTTCAATTCGACGCGAATCGGAAATCGGCCCTGAAGTTCCGGCATCAATTCGCTGGGACTCGACTTATGAAACGCGCCGGCCGCGATAAACAACACATGATCGGTCGAAACGTAGCCATGCTTGGTTTGCACGGTCGTTCCCTCGACGATCGGCAGCAAGTCGCGCTGCACTCCTTGGCGAGAAACGTCGCCGCTTTTGCCGTCGGTCGCGACGATCTTGTCAAGCTCGTCCAAGAAGATGATCCCCAGGTTTTCGGCTAGTTCGATCGCCGCCTGATTGATCGCTTCCTTGTCGAGCAGGCTTTCGCTCTCCTGCTCCAGCAACACGCCGCGCGCCTGGGCGATGGTTAGTTCACGGCGCGTCGAGTTTTTGGGCAAGATCTTCTCGAACATGCCTTGCAGATCAACATCCATCTGCTCGAGCCCCATACCGCCGATCATCATCGGCGCCGATTTTTGCTCGATCGTCAGCTCGACCTTACGCTGTTCTAGTTCCCCTCCGCGCAACATGCCGCGAAAGCGCTCGCGGGTTCGCTCGTAGTGGTCGGTCGCCTCTTCTTCTTCACTCGCCATTTCATACGAGACAGGGCGGGGGACCAACAAATCGAGCAAGCGTTCTTCGACGCGGACCACGGCGTCTTTCTCGACGTTCTTGCGTTCGCGTTCGCGAACCATCGCGATCGACGTCTCGACCAGTTCGCGCACCATGCTTTCGACGTCGCGACCGTAGTAGCCGACTTCCGTGTATTTGGTCGCTTCAACTTTCAAGAAGGGGGCGCCGGTCAGCTTCGCCAATCGGCGCGCGATCTCGGTTTTCCCAACCCCGGTCGGCCCCATCATCATGATGTTCTTGGGAGCGATTTCGGCTTGCAGATCTTCCGGCAATTGCTTGCGTCGCCAACGATTGCGAACCGCGACTGCGACGGCTCGTTTGGCGTCGGCCTGACCAACGATGTTCTGATCCAGCGCCGCGACGATTTCGCGCGGAGTCAACTCTTGCGGCGATTCGCTCACGATTGGCTCTCCATGCTTTCGACCATGATGTTATCGTTCGTATAGATGTCGATTCCCGCGGCGATCTGCAGTGCAGCTTTGACGATCTCGTCGGCGGACAAGACGCTATGATTGACCAGCGCCCGCGCCGCGGCGACCGCGTAGTCACCGCCTGAGCCAATTCCCAGCAC
Source organism: Blastopirellula marina DSM 3645 (assembly GCF_000153105.1). Classification (GTDB taxonomy): domain Bacteria; phylum Planctomycetota; class Planctomycetia; order Pirellulales; family Pirellulaceae; genus Blastopirellula; species Blastopirellula marina. Next base: position 3,228,033 of record NZ_CH672376.1, on the reverse strand, counting down.
GCCATCGGTGGGCGCGATCACGTCACCGGTGCCGCTGATCAAAAAGGTATGCTCGCCGTTAATCACCGTCATTAGCGCTTCTAGACGGCGCATTGCGCGATCGGTTCGCCATTCTTTGGCCAGCTCGGTCGCCGCCTTGGGTACGTTGTTGGGATAATCTTTCAGCTTCCCTTCAAATCGCTCTAGCAGCGAAAACGCATCGGCGGTCGAACCGGCGAAGCCGCAGATCACCTTGCCGCCCAGCAACGGGCGAATCTTGTGCGCATCGGATTTCATCACCGACGAATTCATGGTAACTTGACCGTCACCGCCGATGGCGACGCGGCCGTTGTGCCGCACGGTTAAAATCGTGGTAGAGCGTATTTTCATCGCAAAGACTTTCTGGGTTTCGATCTCTGGTTATTGTGACGGATCGACCTTCGCGCGGCTAGGACCGCTTGCTGCCAATGAACGCGTTGTCTGAATCCCCCGGCTATTTCCGTAGCCCGCTGTTGATGTCACGCAGCGATACCGCGCTGCTGCTGATCGATCTGCAAGAGCGGCTGATGCCGGTGATTGACCAGGCCGAATCGATCGTGGAGAACGTGCAACGTCTGGTTCTGACGGCACAGCTGTTCGACATGTCGGTGCTGGGAACCGAACAGTATCCGAAGGGTCTGGGGCCAACTGTCGAGCCGCTTCATTCGCTGCTGAACGACCTGCCTACGAAGCTCACCTTCAGCGCTTGCGGCGTTGACGGTCTGTTGAAGGAGTTGCCCCAGCGAGCGATTCACAAATTGCTGCTCGTCGGAGTCGAAGCCCATGTTTGCGTGCAACAAACGGCGCTTGACCTGCTGGCGGCCGGCTTTGACGTCTATATCGCGGTCGACGCGATCGGCTCACGATTCCCGCTCGAAAAAGATATCTCGCTCCGCCGCATGGAAAACGCCGGCGCTGTCCTTACGACCACCGAAGCAGCCATGTTTGAATGGTGCGAACACGCCGGCGACGACCTCTTCAAACAGGTCAGTCGGTTAGTGCGAAAGAAACACGCAGAGTAAGCAAGGCCGAAGTTGTAAGGTCTATCGCTGATCTCAAAAAACAACAACCGCCTACTTTGCTACAGCAAACGCCGCAACGATCACAACAACCTTCGTGCGCCGCTTTCCGCTCTCTCTCCTACCCCGCCAGCTTCTCAAACTGCGACAAGATCTCCCGATCATCTCCCCATTCTTGGCGACAACCGTCGGGTTGTTCGAGCCAGACTGAGCGCTGACCGTCGCGGCCAACGACGCGCCAGGTTTCGCCTCCCCGGTGGACGCGGATGATGCGGCCGGCGGCGTCTAAGATCGGCAACGAATTGCGCAGGCGAACTCGGTCTCCCTGCTGCAACGGCTGGCCAGTCGAGATCGTACCGGCCGAGCGGGCGATCAACGCATGCAAACTTTCGTGCCGCAGCGCACATTGCCAGACGGCGCGGCGCACGGCCGGCGAGGAGAGCGGCTTCAAACCGCGGGTCTGACCATCGAACAACGCCCGATTCAAACTTTGACGAGCAGGGGTTCCTAGAGAGTCAAACCACCACTGAATCAGGTTCCGCGCAGCGCAATCGGCGACATAGGCCTGAAGCGTTTGGAGCTCTGAGTTCAGCACAGGCGACCTTTCCCTTAGACACAAGCTATCGTCCTTCTCCCTATATCGACCTTCGAACCGGCTTGTCTGCGAAAACCATGTCGAGAGCTGTCTGGAGCAATCGCGAAATCTAGGCAAACTGTGCCGAAAGTACCGAGCTGAGGTCGCAAAAGCTGGCGATTGATCCGGGGAGCCAGCCGGATGACGAAATTCGGAGCGCGCAGAACAAAGGGGCGAGATATCTCGCCCCTTGAGCAGCTTTGGAGAACTGCAAGCCGGCTATTTTTTCTTGGGACGATCGACCGTCAACACAATGTCGCTGGCGGAACCTTCCACGTTCAACTCCAAGTCGGTCGAGCGGTAGTCAATATAACGCTTGTCAATCAGCATTTTCGGCGCGGTGTAATCTCCTTCGGACGCTCCCTGGACGATGATCTTGTAGTTTCCATCCGGAAGTCCTTTGGCGATGGTAAAGTTTCCCTGGTCATCGATCGGAGCAATTTCGGAGTAAGTACCGCTGTCGAAAATCAATTCTCCCTGCGTCAGCGGAGAACCATCTTCAAACTGAACCTTACCTCGCACGGTGGCGCCCCCCTGACCGCAGCCGATGGCGAACATCAGCAGCGGCAGTGTGCAAAGCGACAGCGCAATTTGTTTGCTAGACATGATGAATCTCGAAAATAGGGCGTTGTTCTGGATTGTTGTGAGGTCGAAAGCGATGAAGAACGGCTTCTCGCCAACCGTTCCCGCGGCTTAAAATTCGCCCAGAACTTGGCCGTCGGCACAATTACCGAGGTTGGCGAGCGTGTTTTGCGAGATGTTGGTGCTGATATTGCGAACCGATCCGTCACCCAAGACAAACTGGCAAATGCCGGGGTGCCAACTGCCGTGCCCCTGACCGTTGTCAGGACGAGCATTATCTTGCGGGCCGCGTCCCAAACGTAAACGAATCGAACTAGCGACCGAAAACTCGCGCCATTCGTTGCTGGCGAACAAGTACGAACCATCCGCCGCTCCGTTTTCATCGCAGCAAACGTTAAGTTGGTTCTGTCCCAGACCTTTTTCTCCCAGCATCGCCGTATTACTAAGACCATCGGAGACGCGAGCAAAGCTATCGCGTCCGACCGCCGGGCCGCAGGGATTGCTGTCATTTGCGGCGATCGGCTTGCCAACCCGCAGCATGCTCTTCACGCGATCCACGTCTCCCGTATTGTAGGGATCCATGTAGAAGTTAAACGTCGTGCTGTTATCGAAATAGCCGACAGCAGAATAGTCCGACATCGGACCCGGCGTGTCGCCGGTTGCGATTTGAACGCCGCTACGTCGCGACGGGCAAGTCATGTAAGGAACCGACGCGACGGCTTCTTGCTGCGTCGCGGTTAAATCGGTGAAGATTGTGTCTTTCCAATTGTCGGTATTACCCAAGTGCAGCAGATCATAGACGGCGGTTTGCTCGGTGTACGGCATCAAATGGACCCAGACGCTGTAACCTTGCTGGCAATTGACCAACGGCGGCAACTTGTTGTAAGTGCCGTGAAAGTTATGGACGGCCAAGCCCATCTGCTTCAGATTATTGCTACAAGTCATCCGTCGAGCAGCTTCACGCGCCTGTTGCACCGCAGGCAAGAGGAGAGCGATCAACACGCCGATGATGGCGATAACGACCAACAGTTCGACGAGCGTAAAGCCCGGTTTGCGAAGTCTGCTCATTATTAGTTCCCAATTAAAATTTTTAACTTGCGTCCGATTTATACCGGAGTCTAGGCGCCGTGAAATTCAAACTCAACCGTGGCCACCTGCAAAAAGCCTGAATAAATTCGCCGGTTCAAAAAGAATCTCAATTCGACCGTCGATGCCTACGATTTCTTACCCACTTTGCGGTCGGCGCCGGTGAAATATTGGCTCCCGACTTAGGCAGAAGGGTAGCAGCGAGCGAACGCTTCCGACAATTCTCTCGCGGTGCGGCTGATCCAAATTCATGGCACCTTGCTTCAGCCCGGAGACCAGCAGCGTGAAGTCCAGATCGACCACCTCTCGGTCCTCCACCACGCGCAATCTCAGCTCGGCCGTGGATCAAAGCGTCAAGCTCACACTTTAAAATGGCGTGAAAGATCGATCAACGTGCGACTAGCAGACAAAGAATCGCGATGAAGGGGGCAATTCTCAATTAGACGCCACTAGAAAGGATTTTTTCGTGGCAAAGGAAAATAAGAGGACGGTAGAAAATCCTAGTTCCATGGTGTGGTTTTCCGCAGACACCACGCTACAGAGGTAAACACGACCGCAATCCGCTTCGCCTGAAGGTGGATCTTTGCTCGGAGCATTCCTTTCTCCTTCCGATCCCCAAGCGCATGCATGCCGGGATCATCGCTGAGGGACGCAGGCTTTTCTGCAAGCCAGAGAACGCGCTCTCCTTTCGATAGCCAAGAGATTGAACCTCGGACGATTCCCCACTTTTCCACAGCGGCTCCGGCGGCTATACCGATCCCCGACGCTCGGACCGATTTGTCCGCATGATCTCAGGTGATATCTCTTGGATCCGCCAACCTGCAGAATTTTATAAAATCAGGTTGACGGGCGCTATTCCCGTCGGGCAGACTAGGGATTCCTACCTAGATGCCCCCACCCACCGACCCTCTTGAGAAATGTTCATGAATCGAAAGACAAGTCGACGTCACTTTGTGAAACAACTCGGCTTGGCCGGCGCTGCTTTGGCGCTTCCGGCCGCTTCTTATTCGCGCGTCTTGGGCGCGAATGAAAAATTGCGCGTCGCCAGCGTCGGAACCGGAGGCAAAGGCTGGAGCGACTTGCTCGGCGTCGCCGCTAGCCCGGCGGTCGAAGTCGTCGCCCTTTGCAACATCGACAGTTCGGCCGATCATCTCGGGCGTGCCGCTGAGAGGTATCCGTCGGCCCTCACTTACGCCGACTATCGCAAGATGCTCGACAAGTCGGACGACATCGACGGCGTGATTGTCTCGACGCCTGACTTTATGCATGCTCCGATCTCGCTCTCGGCGATGGCGCTAGGCAAGCATATCTTCTGCCAAAAGCCGCTGACCCACACGGTCAAAGAGGCTCGGCAGATGCAGTTGGCCGCGCAAAAACAGAAATTGGTCACGCAGATGTGTAACCAGATTCAGTCGCACAGCGCCTATCGCACCGCGGTCGCGCTGGTGCACGCCGGACAGATCGGCAAAGTCCTGGAAGTCCATTCCTGGCAAGGTGGACAACCAAGCTGGCCCCGCAATATCGATCGTCCTGCTGGATCGGACCCTGTACCGACGACCGTCGCTTGGGATCTCTGGCAAGGGGTCGCTCCGCGTCGTCCTTATAAGACCGGCATTTACCATCCGTTCAACTGGCGCGGTTGGCAAGATTACGGCACCGGGCAATTGGGTGACTTCGGCTGCCATATCCTGGACCCGGTCTTCAAATCGTTGGAGCTCACTGCGCCGCTCGAACTGGTCGCCGAAGCTCCGCCGCTCAAGCCGGAAACCTGGACCGACAAAGCGACCGTCAGCTACGTCTTCCCCGGCACCGAACGCACCGCCGGTGATACGATTCGCGTCACCTGGTACGACGCAGCCGGAGTTCAACCGCCGGCAGAAGCGTTGTCGAGCCTGCCGAAATCGGCCGAACTTCCCAAAGCCGGCTCGATTCTGATCGGCGAGAAGGGATCGTTGATCATTCCGCACGTCGCGATGCCGAAGCTCTACCTCAAAGGGGAAGAGACCGAAGCGAAGTACGACACGGTCGCAGGAGTCGATCACTACGTGCAATGGGCGGACGCTTGTCGTGGGGAAGACAAAACGACATCGACGTTCGACTACTCGGTCCCGCTCACCGAGACCGTGCTGCTAGGCACCGTCGCGATTCGCTTCCCTGGCCAGACGCTGAAGTGGGACGCGGCCAAGATGACAATCCCCGGCTTCAGCCAGGCCGAGCCGTTCCTGTCGAAAGAGTATCCCAAAGGCTGGATGTAGTCCGACCTGCTCGAGATGCGAAGCAGCGCATGCTTGCAAAAAAAGAGACCGCACGGTTGGCGTGCGGTCTCTTTTCACTTCTTGCTGATGTAGCGAAAACCGAATCCTAGCGTCCGCCGCGACCTCCGCCGCCACCGGGAGCGCCGCCGCCACGACCTCCGCCTCCGCCGCCGGGAGCGCCGCCGCCGCGACCGCCGCGTCCTCCGCCGCCTTGTTCCATCGCGCCGCGAATACGATTGAACATTTCCATCCGCTGACGCATTGCGTCGGCGTCGGCCTGGCTCGGAGCCTGGGGTTGATTGGGGGTCGATTGACCATTGGTGCTGGACGTGGCCGACGTTGTGTTGGAAGTGACGTTGGCGCCGAGGATCGATCTCAGCGCGTTTTGCACCGTCTCTGGATTCGACTTGCGAATGTTGACCACCTGCATCGTTTCTTGCGAATCGGAACCAGCTTGATCGAGCTGTTCGACAAGCAATTTCACTTCATCAAACAGCGGGTCGGGGGCTGATACGACCAGCGCGTTGCTGCGCGTGTCGACGCCGATGGTCATCTTGGGCGGTTCGCTAGGAGCGCCACCCTGGCCGCCTTGACCGCCGCCGCCGCCACGACCGCCGCGACCTCCGCCCAGGGCGCGAATGAAATCTTCCGGACTCGGCTGACGCTGCTGACCGCCGCCGCCCGAATCGGCGATGCGATCGGCATAAACCTGCTTCACCACGTTCAGCACATCGTTGGCCGGTTGATACAAAACCGGGATCATGCGCGGCTTGGCTTTGGTCTGCACATCTTCGGGACTATGCGGTTGATCAATGATCTTGAGCAACTGGTCAATGACTTGGACATCCGCCGCACTCCCTTTGACAACCAGGGCGTTGAGACGTCCATCGGCGACCACCGAAAAGCTGCCGGATGCGGTGTAGCTTCCGCCGTCGCTTCCGCCTAGTCCCAATAGCGAACCCATCAGGCCGCCGCCGCCTCCTAGCATGCTCGACGCCATGTCGCCCAGCAGTCCGCCCCCGGCGTCGCCGCCGCCGGAAGCAGCTTGACCGGTCATTATTTTGGAGAGCAAATCGGCCGCCACGTCGGCTGGCGCGTGCTTCAGATAGAAGACCGTATAGTCAGCGCCGCTGTTGGCGATCCGGTCTCCCAGCATTTGAATCAATTCTTCGAGCTGATCGAGCGCTTCGGTATCGTCCGAGGCGATAACGATGCCGCCGGGCCCCGGCATGATGATGATCTCGGCAGGCGGTTTCGGAGTCGCCGGCTTTTTCGGCTCGGCGGATTCGGCCTGCACCGGTTCCGTCGTCGCATCCTCGGCTGCGTCAGCGACCGTCGTTTCACTCACAAAGCGAAACGGAGAGGTCGAAGTCGCGTTGGCCGATTCGTCCTCGCGTGGTGTGGTCGGCTTTTTGGCCGGCGGGAATAGGAGACGCAGATTCTCTTGGAATTCCGCTTCGACCGGCGAATCTTGGGGAGCGACCGTCCGAATCGGCGGCGCCGAAGGACGGACGACGCGAATCCGAGCCGTGCTGACGGTGGGCCAAATCATTTCCAGCTCGTCCAGGATCTGCGACGATGACGCGCCCGGCAACGACAGAGTGCGAACTCGGCCGCGGTCCAACGACGATGCGAGCGCCGCTTCGGGGTCTTCTCCCATCTGTTTGAGCAGATCGTTGATCTGCGCGATTTGATCCTGCGTTCCGCGAACCAGCAACATGCCGCTGATCGGGTCGGCGTCGACGATCGGAGCGCTGGGGTTGGGCGTTTCTCCACCGCCGCCAAACAGTTTGCTGATCGACAACACGGCCAACTGCGGATCGACGGTCTGCAGTTGAATGACCGAAATCTTTTTCGAGTCACGTTGCATCTGTTCAAGCGTCGCCCGAATCGTCGCGTGTTGCGACGGCTTGGCCAACGCGACCAAATTGCCGGTGTTTTCGTCAATCGCCAAGCGGACTTCCGGCAAGCCGGCCAGCAACGTCTGCATCACTTGCAACGCCGTCTGCGGCTGCGAGGATCCGACGGCGTAGACTTCCAATTGCGGCTGTTCGCTGATCGCGACCATGCCGCCCGGCTCATCGACCATCTTGAGAATTTCTTGCACGCGGCTGGTCAATTCGGGCTCGCCGCTCACAAACAAGCGTCCCCCCAAAGCGTCAACCGCGATCCGCAAGGTACCGTCGTCGGTGCCGTTCGCTTCCGGCGGCAGATCCAGCAATTGTCGCACGACAGTCAGCGCCTCTTCGGGGCCAACATTCTCGAGCGTAACAATATGCACCTTCTCGCTCAGGGGCCGTTCGACCGCGTTGATCACATCGCGAATCGTCCGCAAGCGTCCTGCCGTCTCGGTCACAAAAATCTGCTTCGACTTCGGCAGCACCACGACCTGACCTTGCGGTCCGATCAGTTTCGAGATCTCCGCTTCCGCTTCTTCCGCAGTCATGCGGCTGAGCGTAAAGAGCGTCTTGACCAGTTCGTATTCGCCGCGTTCGTCCAGCTTTTCGGCCGGAACGGTCGTCACAAAGTCGGGCGGAATTCCGTCTTCCAGGTTCACCACCAACAACATTTTGTCGCGTCGAACCAGCGTATAGCCTTTGGTCAGCAAGACGCTGTTCAGCAGGTCAATCGCTTGAGCCGGCGTATAAGCGCGGCCATCGGTGTAATTGAAGGTGCCGGACGGCGGCGCGTCCATCACCATCGACAGATCCGATTGCTCCGCGAACCAATCCAGCACGTCCCGCCAGGGAGCGTAACGGAAGCTGAAACGCAACAGCGGTTCTCCATTGGGTCCCACTTCCGGCTTCGGCGCGGCCGCCTTGTCGCTGGGGGAAGGAACATTCGCATCGACAGGAGCGGCGGCGACTGCCGGTTTCATCTCGGCAGGCGTCGCTTCGGCAGGCGGAGTCACCGCGGGAAGCGGATCGGCAGGTTCACCCACCAGGCCGGCCATCTGGTCCCAAGCCGCTTGTTGCGTAGGGCTCAACAATTTGCGGGACTCGCGTTCAAATTCTTTGCGAGCCGCTTCCACCGCCGGAGCACCCGCCGCTTGGGCGGCGTCAATCTTGGCCGCGAGTTGGCCGATTTGCGTCTGTTGATCGGCGGTTAGCTTTAATGAGTCGGCCATTTCCGTCGTCAGCAGCGACTTCATGCCTGCTTGCTTCACGCCAAATTGCTTGAGCCCCTGTTGCTGATCCGCGGTCAGCAGCGCAAAGCCGAGCTTTTCTGATTCGGCGACAAACGGCGCAAGCTTCTCGGCCTGCTCTGCTTTCGTCAGATCCTGGATCGACAGCGCCAGCTCTAAGGCCTTGTCTTCGCGGTCGGCGATCAGCTGCTTTAGCTTTTGCTGAGTCTCGGCGTCGATGTTCAGTTTTTCGGTCGCGTCTGAGTCAAGCGCATACGCCAACACCCCCACAAATTCTGGGGTGGCCGCCGAAACCGGCGTCAGGAAGGTAGAAAAGCAGACGAGCGCCGCCAAAAGGAGCCCGCCAGTTTTGAAATGGGGAATCGCGACCATCGTGGTATGCATTGACCCGATAAAGGAAAAATTGCGCCAAATAATGCCGTAAGCTCTTCTAAAACAATAGTTTAGAGAATCACGTTTGGCGAGATTCGGAAGAGCAAGTTGAGTGGAACAAGAAACTGTCCCGTTTGTTTAACCCGGAAAGCCGGAGTTTGTGTCCGCAAACTATTCGTTTTTCTCGGATTTCACCGGCGGGAAATTCCTTGCCAGAAAGGAGTTTAGCCGCAAAATAGAGGCAACCCTTCCCAACCTCTTCTCGAACGTCCTCGATCGCAGCCGAATGCTTGCCATGAGAAAACTAGCGATTTGCCTTGTTGCATGGTCGCTCGCCCTGCTAGGAGGGGGAGAGAACCTACTTGCTCAGGGGACAAAAGTCCCCAACCCCAGAGCGTTTGGGATCGATCTGCCGCCGGGAGTCATTTCTCACAATCTTACCGGTAGCGTCGAAGTCCGCGATGAAGCCGGCGAACAGGTCATCGGTCGAATCCATGTGATGATCGGCAGCAATCTAATTGTCGAGCTTCCCGATGGCCAATTGGTGACCCGAGCGGTCAGCGACCTGCGACGAACCGACACACCGTTCAAAGGGCTCGACAAAAAGTCGTTGGCCAAACAACTGGAAGAAAAATTCCCCGGCTTCAAGACGCGCACCAGCCGGCATTACGTGTTCGTCTACAACACGTCCAACGAGTTTGCCGAAGCGACCATGCGTATTTTGGAATCGATGATTCCAGGCATGCAGAAACATGCCAAGGCGCAGCGGATTGATGTGCATGAGCCGGACGTTCCGCTGGTCGCGATCATGTTTGCAACCGAGGCCGAATACCAAGAGTTCAGCGAGGTTCCCGAAGGGATTGTCGCCTTCTACGATACGCTGGCCAATCATGTGGTGATGTACGAACGCCCCACGAATCCCCCGCTAAAACAAGACCTTTATTACAAACAGGCGATTTCCACGATCGCCCATGAAGGCGCCCATCAGATCTTGCATAACATCGGCGTACAACAGCGACTTTCGCGTTGGCCGATGTGGATTTCGGAAGGAATCGCCGAGTATTACGCGCCGACCGAATTCGGCACGCGGATGAAATGGAAAGGCGCCGGCGTCATTAACGACATGCGGATGTTCGAGTTGGAGTCGTACATCAAAGGTAAAGACGCCGAACAAGCCGATGGAATCATGGTCGAACAAACCGTCAAAGCGGCCCGCTTAACGTCGACCGGCTACGCTTCGGCCTGGGGTTTAACGCACTATCTCGCGTCGCAGCGGCGATCTGATTTCAATGATTTGATGCGTGAGTTAAGCGCGATCAAGCCGATGGAGGGCTCGGTCAACGTCTCGACCGGCGGGGTAATCCTCTCGAATCAAGATGATTTCTCAAAACATTTTGGCGCCGACCTCAGCGAGATCGAAAAGGGGATGGTCGCTCATCTCAAATCGCAACAATACAACCATCCGTTTGCAGAATTCGCCCATTTTACAGCGACAGTCAGGATCATTTCGGACGGCAAAACCTACGGAACCGCGAATGTGTTCCATGCTCAGGACCTGGCCGCCCAGTGGCAAACGCAGCAGTTAAAAAAGCTGACTCCCGAGCAACGCGCCGGGGCTCAGGTCGAAATTCGCTTGTTTCGTAACCGAGGGGAAGCCGAGCGATTCGCGTCGCAATGGCTTCGCTCAATCCGCTAGTCTCGCTCTTCCCCGATTTCCAATTCGCGCCAGATCTTCAATAATACTTACCGTCAAGGCGCGTCCGCGAGCGTCTACCCACCAACTTGCCGCCGGTAGCGGCCTCTCCTTGAAAGGATTATTTATGAAACGCGTCCTATGTATGACGCTGGCGCTCCTCTCGTTCGGTCCGGCCGTTCTGCAGGCTCAAGAGCCGGCCGCGCCGCAAGCGGAACTTGGTTCGACGATGCAAAAGGCCTCTTACGTCATCGGACGTAACTTTGGCACGAACATCAAATCCGATCTCCCCACGATCGACGTCAAAGCGTTGCTGCTGGGCATCACCGAATCGCTGGAAGGGAAGGATTCGCAACTGACCCAAGAACAGATCCAAGCGACCATGGTCGAATTCCAGAAAATGTTGATCGCCGAACAGCAAAAATCGATGGATGCCGCCAAAGAAAAAGGGATTGCGTTCCTGGCCGAAAACGCCAAGAAGCCGAACGTAAAGACGACCAAGAGCGGCCTGCAGTACATCGTCGAAAAGGAAGGGACCGGCCCCTCGCCGACCAAAGAAAACGACGTGGTCTGTCACTACAAAGGCGAACTGCTCGACGGCACCGTCTTCGATAGCTCGTACGAACGAGGCGAACCAGCTCGGTTCCCCGTCAGCCGCGTGATCGCCGGCTGGACGGAAGCGCTGGAACTGATGAAGACCGGCGCCAAGTGGAAACTGTTCGTTCCGTCCGATCTCGCCTACGGCGAACAGGGCAATCCGACCATTCCGCCGAACTCGGTGCTGATCTTCGACATCGAACTGCTCGAAGTCCTACCGCCGGCCGCCGCTGCCCCGGGCGGCGCCAAGTAACGCCAGTTGGCTCTCTAGAGCCTTCTACTGCGTGAAGATGTTTCAACCCAATAGCGGGCGTCGCCGAGCGACGTCCGCTATTTTTCTGCGCTCTTCGTAACGCCCCAGATGCGGCGAAAACGACGCACCCAGGCATTCGCCCAACGAATTAAGCGACCGTGATCCAAGATCACCGCGGCAAAGACAGTTCCGACCGACCAGCCCCAAATTACGTCGCTGGGAAAATGAGCGCCTACCAACACGCGCTGAAAACCGGCCATCAACGTCAGCCCCACAAACAGCCAGCGGCCGTGTGGATAGATCAACGTCAACGCAACCGCCAGCGCGGCGGCGGTCGCCGAGTGGGCCGACGGACAGCCTTGGTAATCATGCTCGCCGAGATGCGACCACGCGGCTGAATTGAATAGCGGCAGCGCCGCATAAAACGTCCCCCAAATCGATTGCGTAAAGTCGAACGCATGCGGACGAATGCGGGCCAACAGCGAAACTTTTAGAATGTTGGCCAACATGCCTCCCCCCAGCGCGGTGAGCAGCGGCACAAAAAACAAGTTGCGATGTCGCCGATCCAAGACGGCCAGCGCAATCACGATCACAATGACCCCGGTCCCATGGGCAAACGCTTCGCTCAACAGAAACAGAGTCCGCAGGTCTCCTTCGATCTTCCAGGCCAGATCGCCGGGCTCCACAAAATTGGCGCCTGCCGCATGGTCAATCGGCAGCGCGAGAAATCCGAGCAAAAACAGCGCAGCCGCCAGATAATAGACGCGCCGCATCGAGGTCGGCGCGGCGGCTAGTTCCTCGGCGTAGACCGCCAGCGACGGCGACTCGACCGCGGTCGCAATTTTTTGGGGCTTTGACGCCAATTTCTCAACTGCCAAACAATCGTTCAGAAAGCTTCGTATCATACAAGTCGAACAGTGTAGCGGGCAGTATGCTGGCGTCGAACAGCAAATTCCAGCCATGGAATTGACGTTGCTTTCTGCTGGCGCCTCAGAGTAAGCTTCGACAGCCTATTTTCACACGATAGCAAAGGATTGCTTATGAAGGGGGGACGACTTGCCCCTTGGCTGTTGGCCTGCGTATCTGCAGCGGCGTTTTTCATCAATCTCGGCGGCCCTCGGCTGTGGGATCGTGACGAACCGCGCAATGCCGGCTGCGCGGTCGAAATGCTGCAAGCCAACGACTGGATTACTCCGCGCTTCAACGACGAGGTTCGCTCTCACAAGCCGGTCCTGCTGTATTGGCTGATGATGACTTCCTACTCGACATTGGGGGTCAACGAGTTCGCCGCGCGCTTTTGGTCCGCCGCGCTGAGCGTTTCGGTCGTGCTGCTGACTTACGACATGGGACGTCGACTGTTCAATCCCGAGGCCGCGTTTTGGGGCGCTTTGGCGCTGGCGACGTCATTGATGTTTGCGATGGCGGCTCGGATTGCGACGCCCGATGCGCTGTTGATTTTTACCGTGGCCCTGTCGATGTGGGTTTACGTCTGGGGAGTGGGCGATTGGTCGAAACCCGATTCCAAATATTATCCAGAAACGTGGTGGAAAGTCGCGCTCCTCTACGGATCGATGGGACTCGCGATGTTGGCCAAGGGTCCAATCGGCCTGGTGCTGCCGACGGCGATCATCGGAATGTTCCTGTTGATCCAGCGTTTGCCTGCCGACGCGGCGACCGGTTGGCGTCGTTGGCTCACGCCGCTGAAGCCGTTCGCGCCGCTGCACTTTCTCAAAACATGCTGGTTCATGCGTCCCGCTTTGGCGATCGTCGCCGCATTGGCCGTCGCGCTGCCCTGGTATCTGTGGGTCGCGCTGCGTGAATTCGCTTGGATCCAAGGCTTCTTCTGGGAACACAATCTCGGCCGTGCGACGTCGGCGATGGAAGGGCATCAAGGGCCTGTCATCTTCTATGTTATCGCGATCTGTATCGGCTTTTTTCCGTGGTCAATTTTCTTCCTCGAGACCATTCTCGACGTCGGCGCTCAAATCGGTCGCCGCGCGAAGGAGACGCCCGGCTTGATCTTTCTGGCCTGTTGGTGCGGAGTTTGGATCACGCTGTTTACGATCGCCAAAACAAAACTGCCGAGTTACGTCACGCCCTGTTATCCCGCTTTGGCGCTGCTAGTCGGCACGGCGCTGGCGCGACTTGTTTCTGGTGAGACGCAAGTCAGCCGGAACTGGTACATCAGCGGATTTGCGATTTCGATCATGATCGGCATTGGATTTTTGGTCGGCGCCCCGTTAGCGATCGATCAATTCATCCCAGGCGAAACCATTTTGGCGGTGGTCGGCATCGCACCGCTTGTGGGAGGAATCGCCGCGATTTACTTCCTCCGCAAAAATCAGCCAGGCGCCGCACTATCGGTTTATGGAGGAACAAGTCTCGCGTTCATCCTGCTGATGTTCGCCTTCGCGGCCCAGCGGATTGATCGGCACCAATTGAATCAACCGATCATTTCGCTCCTGCGCGAGAGCGACGACGAACTGTTCGCCTACAACACGCTCGAGCCGAGTTGGATCTTCTATAGCGGGCGCGCGATTCGCGAGGTGAACGGCGACGAGTCGCTGCTGCAACAGTCGATCGCATCCAGCCGGTCTCCATTGATCGTCACCACGCGCGGGCACTACGATCGGCTATCGGCCGAAACGCAACAACAACTGAGCGTCATCGAGTCGGCGCCCTACTTCCTGCGCAAGGATGAATTGATCGTTCTAGCGCCAGGTGATTCTCCCCTAGCCAAGATGGCTGCGCTACGTAACTCAAATTCTCGCTAGGCTTTAAGATCGACGGTGGGAGTCGCATTGATTCGCTGCCGAATCGCCATATTCTCTGCGGAAAAAGATTGACGCCTTAAGACGGGGTCGATAGGTTGAAGGAAAGTCCCTCCTTCCAGTCGCATTCTACCTACCCCCGCGCGGCGATATGCTTCAACTCACCTCTCGCGCCAAGTCGGTGACTTGCGACGGCATGGTCCGTCGCGATTTCTTGCAAGTGGGCGCGCTGGGTGCGCTTGGTTTGTCGCTTCCCCATTTGTTGGCCGCCCAAGCTCAAGGCGCTGTCGCCGATAATCATGACGAGCGCAGCGTCATCATGATCTTCAATCTGGGCGCGCCGAGCCAGATGGATACGTTCGATCCGAAACCTGATGCGCCGGCCGAAGTTCGCGGTCCCTTCAAGCCGATCGCCACCAAAAGCCCCGACATTCAACTGACCGAGATCCTGCCGAAACATGCGGCGATCGCCGATAAGTTTTCCCTGGTTCGCAGTTGTTATCACACGGCGGCCGCCGTTCATGATACCGGCCATCAGATGTTGCAAACGGGTCGCCTGTTTACCGGCGGCGTCAACACGCCGCACGCCGGTTGCGTGCTCGAGTATCTCCGCGGCCGCAAGACCGACTTGCCGGCCCATGTGATCTTGCCAGAGCCGATGGGCAACACCGGCGGCAATCTGCCGCATGGACAAGACGCCGGATTCTTGGGCAAAGCGTTTGATCCGTTCGCGTTGATGGCCGATCCCTCGAAACCGAACTTCCAGGTTCCCGACTTATTGCCGCCCAAAGAAATCGGCCAGGCCCGCTTAGAGCGTCGTCGCCGCTTGCGCCAGATTGTCGAAGGCACGATGCGCAACTTTGAAGCGAGCGAGAGCGCCAAGCTGATGGACGCGAACTTTGAGTCGGCCTATCGCATGATCACCAGCCCGGCCGCTCGTGACGCGTTTGATCTCACGAAAGAACCGCCGGCGCTGCGCGAGCGTTACGGCATGAATCGCTTTGGTCAAAGTTGCTTGTTGGCGCGACGCTTGATCGAAGCCGGCGTTCGCTTTGTCACCGTCAATACGTTTCTGACCGTCTTCAATGAGATTACGTGGGACATCCACGGCTCGAAGCCGTTCACGTCGATCGAAGGGATGAAAGAAATTGTCGCGCCGATGTACGACCAGGCCTACTCGGCTTTGATCACCGATTTGGTTGATCGCGGCCTGCTCGAAAACACGCTGGTCTGCAATCTGGCCGAGTTCGGTCGGACGCCGCGCGTCAATCCTGCCGGCGGCCGCGACCATTGGCCGCAATGCTTTACCGTTTATTTCGCCGGCGGCGGAGTTCAAGGAGGTCGCGTCGTGGGACGCAGCGATCCCAACGGCGCCTATCCGGCCGAACGTCCCACACCGCCGTCCGAGGTGGTCGCGACCATCTATCGCAGTCTCGGACTCGATTTAGAAACAACGCTGCCGGGTCCTGCCGGTCGGCCGTTCCCGTTGGTTGATTTTGGAGCGCACGCAATCGATGAATTATTCTAACGCGGCGCTATTCCCTGATTTTCTTCCACTTACAGAGGATCCATGCGCGTCCATCGTGTTTTCCTTTCACTCGCACTGGCCGCGGCTTATGCCGCCGTCGTCGGCGATTTGCATGCAACCGAGCCTTCGCTCAGCGTGCTCCCCGGCGAGATCGTCCTCGATACTGTCAAATCGTCGCAACGCATCGTTGCGCAGCGATTGGACGGTGACCAGGCGTTGGCTGAAGCCCGCGACGTGGTCTGGAAATCGTCGGACGAATCGATCGCTACTGTAAAAAATGGATCGGTCATTCCGCACGCAAACGGACTGGCGACAATCACCGCTACCGCAGGAGAACTGACCGCAACCGCGCAGGTGCGCGTGACGGGTCAAGAGACGGAGTTCCACTGGAACTTCCGCAATCAAATCTTGTCGATCTTCTCGAAAGCGAATTGCAACGGCGGCGCATGCCATGGCGCACTGGCCGGCAAAAAGGGATTCAAACTCTCGCTCTTCGGGTACGATCCGGCGTCCGACTACGACTCGATCACGCGGCATGCTCGTGGACGCCGAGTGACGTACAGCGATCCAGGCCGCAGTTTGCTGCTGCTCAAGCCTACCGGCACGTTGCCCCATAAAGGGGGCGTGCGATTTGAAGTCAGTTCACCCGACTATCTGGCGATCGCCGAGTGGATCGCCGACGGCGCTCCGCCGCCGCAAGAATCCGACGCGCGGTTGGATCACCTCCAGATCCTACCGGCGGCAAGTCGTCAATCGCCCGGCGACGAACAACAACTGGTCGTCATCGCGCATTACGAGGATGGTCGCCGCGAAGATGTCACGCGCTGGGCCAAGTTTGACTCGGTGAATACATCGGTCGCCGAAGTCGCCGCCGACGGTCATGTTTCGATTGTGGGCCCCGGCGAAGGCGCCGTGAAGGCTTGGTTTTTGAACCAAAACGTCCTCGCATTCGTCAGCGTTCCCTATCCCGGCGAACCGGCTGCGGTCGCGATCGCCGCCGCACCGCGGCGCAATTTCATCGACGAGATGATCCTGGCGAAACTCGATAGCTTGAACCTGCCGCCGTCTCCGCCGGCCGATGACGCCCAGTTTGTCCGCCGCGCTTATCTCGATGCAATCGGCATTTTGCCGACCACCGCCGAGACGCGCGATTTTCTCGCCGACCACGATCCGGCCAAACGCGACAAATTGATCGACGCGCTGTTGAAACGTCCCGAGTTTGTCGACTATTGGTCTTACCAATGGTCCGATCTGCTGTTGGTCAGCGGCGATCGGCTTCGTCCCGAAGCGGTGAAAAGCTACTACGGTTGGATCCGGGGTCAGGTCGAGAAAAACCGTCCGTGGGACGAAATGGTGCATGAACTGGTGACCGCGAGCGGCGGGACCTACGACAACGGCGCCGCCAACTTTTATGCGCTCCATCAAGATCCGACCGTGATGGCCGAAACCGTCGCCCAGGCGTTTCTCGGTCTCTCGATCGGCTGTGCAAAGTGTCACAACCATCCGCTGGAAAAATGGACCAACGACCAGTACTTCGGCATGGCGAATCTCTTCTCGCGCGTCCGCGGCAAAGGTTGGGGCGGCGATTACCGCAGCGGCGACGGCAAGCGAACCGTCTTTGCCGACACCGCCGGAGAACTAGTCCAACCGAGAACCGGCAAACCGCAGTTGCCTCGTCCACTAGACGGCGAAGCGATCCCATTTGCTGCGACGGAAGATCGCCGCGAGCACATGGCCGATTGGCTTACCTCGAAAGAAAACCCCTATTTCTCGCGGGCCATTGTCAATCGCGTCTGGGCGAACTACTTCGGAGTGGGGCTGGTCGAAAAAGTTGATGACGTTCGCCTGACCAATCCGGCCAGCAACGAAGAACTGCTCGCCGCGACGCAACAATATCTGGTCCAGCATGACTTCCAACTCAAAGAACTGATGCGAGTCATCATGCAATCGGCCGCCTACCAGCGCAGCAGCCAACCGTTGGCAGGGAACCAAAACGACGGGCGCTTTTATTCTCGCTACTACCCGCGTCGGCTTTCCGCCGAAGTGATCCTGGACGCTTACGCCGCTGTGACCAAAGCGCCGTCAACCTTCAAAGGTTTTGACGCCGGTACGCGCGCGATGCAACTGCCTGATGCGAGCGTGGAGTCCGACTTTCTGGCGACCTTTGGTCGTCCCGAACGTCTGATCACCTGCGAGTGCGAACGGAGCGACGAACCGTCGATGACGCAGGCGCTGCATCTCTATAACGGCGAGACGTTACTGAAAAAATTGGGCGCCAAAGATAGCCGTTCGCGTCAATTGGCGACGAGCGACAAGTCGCCCGCAGAAATCATTGAAGAAGCCTATCTGGCGACGCTTTGCCGCTTCCCCACGACCGCTGAAACGGAAGCGATCTCGGCCGAGTTTGAACAACTCAAAGCCGAGGATCGGCAAGAATTAGTGGACGATCTTTTCTGGAGCTTGCTCACGTCGAAAGAGTTTCTCTTTAATCACTAAACCATTCCCCACCGCGTGCGATGCGAATATTCCTACTCACCACCCTCCTGCTTTGTGTTGCCAGCGCCGCAACGGCCGCTGAGCCGGCCGTCGATTACACGCGCGACATCGGGCCGCTTCTGACCAAGTATTGCGCCGGCTGCCACAATCCGGACGATGCGAATGCAGAACTGATTTTGACCACCTTCGACGGACTGCAAACCGGCGGCGAAAGCGGCGCAATCCTTGCTCCCGATCAACCCGAGAAGAGCCTATTGCTGGCCGTGCTGGCGACAGACGGCGAACCCAAAATGCCCCCCGAAGAAGAGCCGCAACCGACGGCGGCGGAACTCGCTCTGCTGCGACGTTGGATTCTTGCCGGCGCCACAGGCCCCCAGGCCGACGAAGCGGCTCCCCAGATGAACATTCCGCAGATCGCAGTCCGCGGCGATCTGCAAGCCGGCACAAGCTGCATCGCACTCTCTCCCCGAGGAGATCAAATGGCGATCGCCCGCTATGGCAAAGTAGAACTCGCCGCATTTCCGGCCCACAAGACGATTCACCGGCTGGATTTTCCCGGCAAAGTCAACCAGATCGCCTATTCTGCGGATGGAACCTTGGTTGCCGGTGCAGGGGGACAAGTCGGCGTGAGCGGCGAAGTTCGTATTTGGGACGCTGCGACAGGCCGGTTAAAGCAATCGATTCGCGGACATCACGACGCGATCTATTCCGTCGCGTTTTCGCCTGACGCGCAAGTGCTGGCGACCGGCAGTTACGACAAGGACGTGATTGTTTGGGATTTGCAATCAGGCTTACCGCTCAACACTCTCACCGGGCACAACGACGCGATCTATGATCTTGCTTTCCGAAACGACTCGAAAGTGCTGGCGACCTGCAGCGCTGACCGAACCGTCAAATTGTGGGACATCACTACCGGCGAACGGCTCGAGACCTTTGGCGAAGCGACGGATGAGACTAACGCCGTCTGTTTCTCTCCCGCTGGAAATCGAGTCGCCGCCGCCGGCGCCGACAATCGCATCCGCGTCTGGCAGGTGAGCAAGTCAGCCGCCGAAGGAACCAATCGGCTGCTCTTCACCAAGTTCGCTCATGATGCGCCGATTCTCGACCTCGCTCTTTCCCCAGATGGCAAACTGTTGGTTTCAGCCGCCGAAGACCGCACCGTTCGCTTTTGGCGATTTGCCGACATGGAATTGCTGGGCGAGACGCCGCATCAAGCCGATTGGCCGGTATCACTGGCGGTGACGCAAACCGAAGCGTTGGTCGCCCTGGCGCGCGGAGATTGGCGCGTTGAACCGATCACGGGGATTCGCGGCAAATTGAACGACGCGGCCGCAACGATCGGCCTTCCCTATCAACCGCCGCCAGCGATTCGCTCTGCGGAGCACGTGGCTTGGGAGAAGCTCCCCAGCGCCGACGAAGTTGAACCCAATAACGGGGTAAACCAAGCCGGTTCGCTCGCTTGGCCGCAGGTAATCCGGGGCGTTTTGCAGGACGATGGCGCTGGCGCCGATGTCGATCTCTATCGCTTTGCGGCCGAAGCCGGCGAGCAGATCATTTTTGAGACGCGCGCCGCGCGCGACAAAAGTCCCGCCGATACGTGTCTGGAGATTCTGGATGCGGCCGGAGAGCCTGTGCCCCACGTTTTGCTGCGCGGCGTACGGGACGCCGAGGTGACCTTCCGCGGCATTAACTCTTCGACGATCGACTGCCGCACGACCAACTGGGAAGAGATGGAGCTGAACCAGTTTCTCTATATCCAGGGAGAAGTCGTGCGGCTCTATCGCATGCCGCAGGGTCCTGACTCGGGATTTAATTTTTATCCCGGACAGGGAAAGCGCCGACCCTATTTTGACACGACCGCGCATGCTCACGCGCTGTTTGAACCTTGCTATATTGTCGAGCCGTACGCGCCGGGATCGGACTTGCCCGACAATGGTCTGCCAACGTTTACGCTGAACTATCAAAATGATGACGACAGCGAAGGTCGCGGCGCCGGCGACTCGCTGCTCGCGTTTGTCGCGCCGCATACCGGCGATTACTTGGTCAGCGTCCGCGACGTGCGAGGTTTTGAAGGCGACGACTACAAATATCAGTTGATTGCGCGGCGGCCGCTGGCCGATTATTCGGCCAAGCTCAACGGCGCCAATCCGACGATCAACGCCGGCAGCGGCAAAGAGTTCACCATCCAAATCGAGCGATTTGACAACTTCAACGGCCCCGTCGAAGTCGAAATCACCGGCTTGCCCCCCGGTTTTCAGGCGACATCACCGCTGGTGATCGAAGCGGGACACATCGAAGCGACTGGGGTCCTCTCAGCACTGCCTTGGGCGCCGGCGCCAACCGCGGAGAACGAATCGATCTCGCAGGTGATCGCTCGTGCGATGATCGATGGCCAGCAAGTGACGAAGGAGGTCGGCAGTCTCGGCAAGATTCAACTTGCCGAACGCCCCAAGCTGGCGGTCTTTCTTTCTCCCCAAAGTTCGCCCGACGGCCCTTTTGGCGAACCTCCACCAGAGCGGACTTGGAAAGCGTTGCGCACGGACCAGTTCACCACCAGCGATGACCATTCCGAGCTCGCGCTGCTCAACGATGGTTCGTTATTGGCGATCGGCGCCAATCCAGGTAACGATCACTATCGGCTAGAAATTCCCCTCGCCGCAGGCGAGACGCTGCATGCGATCCGTCTCGACGTGCTGGGACATGCGTCGTTGCCGAGCGGTTCGCCGGGTCGCGGCGCTGACAACGGCAACTTTGTTTTGACAGGCTTGAAGCTCTCGTATCAACCAGCGGGAAAACCATCGCAGCCGATCGCAATTGCATCTGCGGCCGTCGACTATGCCCAAGCAGGGTTCGCCGCGGCAGGCCTGATCGATGACAACCCGAAAACCGGCTGGGCGATCGCCGAGCCCAAAGATGGCAAGTTTCCGGTCAAACGAAATGGGAAAGACCCCGCTCACTACGCCGTATTGGAATTCGCCCAACCGTTGGCGACGGCCCAAGCCGGGAAACTGATTTGCGAACTGCGGCACGAAGGGAATGCAGGCCATCAATTGGGACATTTTCGCTTGGCCGCAACCGTAGAGCCGCCGATCATTCCCGACTATCATTTTCCGGCCGTCCAAGAATTGACGATTGTCGCCGGCGAAACGATCACGTGCCAATTGCGGGTCGATCGCAACGGCTTTGATGACCGCATTCAATTCGACGTCAGCAACTTGCCGCATGGAGTCATCGTTGACAACATCGGCCTGAGCGGAGTACTGATTCCGGCTGGTCAGCTAGAGCGCACGCTGCACTTGACGGCGGCCGCTTGGACTCCTGCTTCGCAGCGCACGTTTCAGGCGTCGACCAAGGTCGAAGGAAAGCAAACCTCGTTGCCGATTCGACTGCGCGTCGTACGACCAGCCGCCAATTAGCTCGGCGGCGATTCTAGTTGGAGCAGGCCTCGGCGAATTCTTCGGTAGGCGATGGTTCGCTGCGCGAGATCCGCTCCATCTGCAAAATGCGGAGGACGCTTTGCAGCGTGAGCAACAGATCTGTCGTGGTAATGATGCCGACAACATGATCGTCTTCCACCACCGGCAGGCAAGAAATGTTGTTCTCGATCATGTGCGACACCGTCGGCAGCAACATCGACTGCGGCGAGATCGCCATGACCGGGGTACGCATCACGTCGGCGGCCACGCCATCTTTGACGGCCAGCAGATCTCGATCGCTGATCACGCCGACGGCGCGTTCCGTTTCGTCGACAACGACCAAATGTCGCAAATGTTGCGTGCTCATCAGGCGGCGCATTTCCATCACCGATCGTCCCGGCAACACGCGAACCACTTGGGTCGACATCAGATTGCGAACTTCGACCTGGTTTTCCAACAACAGATCAAGGTCCTTTTGTAAGCGGCGCAAAATGACTTGTCGCTTTTCGTAAAGCTGAGATCGTCGACCTTCGTCCGCTCCGGCGTCCGGCTGCGCTGATTTGGTCGAATTACGCCAACCTCTGGTAAGCAAATAGCCAACCAGTACGCCGACCGCCAGCGACATGATCGCCACGGCGATGATTGGCGCCGCTTCCTGGTCAAATGCCGCCATTGATCCGAACAACGCATTAACGCCGATCATCATTGCTCTACCCCTCCAGCTGAAAAAACTTCCGTATTTCAAGCGTAGTGCGAAAATGGGTTAGCGGCGGTCGCAAGCGGAAAAGTCAGGCGGCCTAGTCGGCGAGCGAACATCGCCTAGCTGGATCAATCGGCGTAATCGTTATGCATCATCCCAGGGACTATCGGCGCCCAGCACGTCGAGGGGAGCCAGCAACTGATCTTCTTCGCTAACACGTTGCGGCGTCGCTTGAGTCGAGGGGACAATATCTGCGGCCGAGATAACGATTTGCAGGAAGAACATGACCGCTCCCCCCAGCGTCAGCAAGAGAACGCTCCCCACGAGTTCCGGATCCCCAATCGTGTTCGAGCTCTCGGCGATCGCAACTAGCGTCCAAAAGGGATTGCTGATTTGCACGATGCTGTAGTCATCGTTCGGCAGCCAATAGGTCGAAAGCTGGACGATGATGGGAATAAAAACTCCCAACAGCAAAAGCAACAAGTGAATAATCGCGGACAGGAAAATATCGCCAGAGCCGATTCGGCGCAAGCCGATCATCAGCAATCGTCCTACCCCCAGATAAATCACCACGTAGGCCGTCGCTACCGCGACAAACGCGAACAGCATCTCCAGATCGGCGACGGCGCCGGGCCTCAACTGTTGCGTCGCGGCCGCCAACACGACGATAGACACGGCGCCGCTGATCATGCCGCTGGTCGCAAATAAATATCCGCGCGCCGGCCCCGGCAAAAACCAGTTGGAAAACAAGCGTCGGACAACCGCTTTGGGAATCGAGCGACGAATGCGCGGCGAGAGCGCTTGACTTTCGCCAACCATCAGCGCGCCATGCAATCCCCAATGAATCGCTAAAAACGTCACCATGGCTAACAACGCGCCGGTTTCATACGAGGATTCGAGGAAGACCCAACAAAACCAGATAAAAAAGAGGAAGTGTTGCGTCAGCATCACCATGCGCAACTTTGTCGAACGATTTTCACTCGCGAACGAAATCGCCGCGGACGCCGCAAAATAGAGCAGTGCGAGATAGCTGAAGTAAAAGGTCAGGGCGCAGACCGTAATCGTCCAAAATCGGGGGTCGTCGTAGCGCCGCCAGCCGGTGTCTTCGACCACCGCTCCCAAAGTTAGTCCAATCGCGGCGAAGAAGGCGATCAGAAACAGGATGATCACCGCGACCGATAATACCGATTGCCACGACTTGGAGTTGGTTACCGTCGCTAACAATAGGCCCGCCATCGACAGAATGACGGAAGCCAGCGTCGCCGCGATCATCACGTAACAGATCGTGATGATGTCGATCCCGCGCAGTAAATAGGTGAACGCGACGCAGGGAGCCAGGGCCGAGAGATAGACGATCATCTGCAAGACGGCGCTTCCCAATTTTCCGCTGATGATCTTTTCTGGCGGCAATGTCGACACCGACAACAACTCGTAGGTCCCATCCTCTCGTTCTCCCGCTAATGAGCGAAACGCGGTAAACGGGATGATTACCAGCAAGGGAAACAGCAAAATGTCGATGTAGCCGACCAGCATGATCGGGCCGTTCGCTGAATAATAGATTGCCGGCGAGTTAACCGCCACGCCGAGCAGCGACCAGGCCCAACCACAGGCCAGCACGAGGGTGAACGTGACGGCGAATTGCCGGCTCTTGAGCGCCTGGCGCGTCTCCTTCACCAAAATCGGATTTAGAAACTCGCTGCCGTATTCAATCCACTGATCGAAACGCTCCCAACGGCTCGCCGGGGACGCGGTCGTTTGTTCCTCTTCGATGGCTGCCGCCGACTCCACCGTCGTCATTGCACTCTTCCTTGGGTCACGGTCAGAAATACGTCTTCCAAAGACGTATGCTTGGCGCCAAATTCAGCGACGATAAAGTTCGCTTCAATCATTTCCCGCAACAGCGCCGCTTCCGAGACGCGATCGCCGGCGTGCGAGAACATCACCAGTTCGCCATCGACCAGAACGTTCGACATATCTTCGCGCTCGGTCAACCATGCGGCCAACCCGGCGGCGTTTTCTAAACAACGCACGCGCACCGTCGCATGGGTGACTCTGCCGCGCTGGATGTCGGCCACGCTGCCGGTTGCGAGTAGTTGACCTTGCTCGATAATTCCGACGATGTCGCACATCTCGGCCAGTTCGGTCAGAATATGCGAACTGACTAAAACCGACTTGCCGTCGCTCGCCAAGCGATTGATCATTTCCCGCAGTTCAATCCGCGCGCGAGGATCCAACCCCGCGGCCGGTTCGTCCAGGATCAAGACAGCCGGGTCATGGATCATCGCGCGCCCCAGACAAAGCCGCTGCTTCATCCCTTTCGAGAGGCCGTTAATCGCCTTTGTCGCCAGCACTTCGAGCCCGGTAAAGTCCATCGTGTAATTCAGCGCTTTGCGACGATCATTGCCGCGCAGGCCATAGGCTCGCGCGAAAAAGTCGAGATACTCCCAACAGTTCACGTTGGAGTAGGTGCCAAAATAATCAGGCATAAATCCCAACCGGCGGCGGACACGATCGGGATCATTGATGACCGAGAACCCATCGATCAGCGCGTCGCCGGCGGTGGGCAGATCCAGCGTCGCCAAAATGCGCATGCTCGTCGTTTTGCCGGCGCCATTGGGTCCGATATAGCCAAATACTTGTCCCGCTTCGACTTCGAACGAGATATCGTTCACCGCTTTAGTAGCGCCAAAAAAGCGATGCAAGCGCCGCAGTTCAATCATCGGAAATTTCGTCGCGATCATCGGCTCACCATTTTCCTCGAATCACTTCGACGCTCATTTCCGAACGAAACCGGGGAACTCCGACCGGCGTCCACGGAGACCGTTCGACCAACGCTTCATAAGTGTGCGGAGCGGCGAGAGAACCGGACCGCATCGATTCGTTCAGCTCCCGCTCCAACCGACTTGTCGCGTGCGACACCGCAATCGATTCTTCAGGAATCTGCTGGTAGTAGTATTGATTGCGCGAGCGATTGCTTGCGTTATAGGCGTACTGATCAAACCCAATCGGCAGTTGCAGATCAAAGTCGCTGAGCCGACGGCGAAATTCGCCGGCTGTTTTCGGCGTACTGAGGGTCAACGTTCTCGTTTCGCCCGCTTTCAAATCCTGCGCCGTATAAAGATGCTCGTCGTCCTTCCCGGTGATGACGACCATCGAGACGTCGACTCCCAGCAAGTTCTCGACGACCAGCGCGTCACCTTGCTCGGTGATCGCCAATTTCAGTTCGGTCTTACTCGGCTGCACGACCAGCATTTGATGCGTGACGCGCGAGCGAAAATAGCCCCGCTTCAAGTGCTGAGCTTTGTCGCTAATCACCAAAACATGATCTTGCCCTCGATCGCTGGGCTGCTGATTGATCTCAAATACCGCCGCGGACCGCGGGAAGGTAAACCCGGACGACGGCGCCAGACCGGCGTAGTAGGCTTGCCGCGACCAGGTGACAGCATCGCCGGACCGCTGATCCAGCAGCGTGATTCCCCGCGTTCGCAGCTTGACCCCAAAGCCGTCCGAGAACAACGCAAAGCCGACCAGCGCCATGGTCACCATCGCCGCGCCTGCCGGTACGGTCACGATGATCCAGTTGAGTCGCCCAGCGCTGCGCAACAGAAAATAGTTGACCGGGCCGATCACGACCACAAACAGCGAGATCAGAAACTGGAATGACGTCACCGGCGCCTGACCGACGCCTGGAATCATGAATTGCCAGTAATGCTGGTTCTCGCGCAGTTGCGAGAGACCGTTCCGCTGGAACCACATCCAGCGATCGCTCCCCATTCGGTCGAGCAGATCTTTCCATTGCTGCGCGTCGCCGGGGAAGGGAGAACCTTCGATCGCGACAACCAACCCCATTTGCCAAGTTCGCATCTTGATTTCAATCGGCGGAATCGATCCCTTGGGATCTGTTCCGACGCGAAACGTGCCGTCTTCCCCCACATACGAGCCGACATAGTTGTTGCCATAGTAGCCTCGCGTCCGCAACTGCTCGACTCCAGAGCGGCGCGCGAACGGACTTTGCTCAAGCCAATTGTCACTGGCGCCGGCCGGGGGCATTCCCAACAGTCTCGACAGTTCGCTGCGGTCGGCGGAAAAGGATTTTTCCTCCACTCCCAAATCGCTCACCACCAGATTGCCGCCGCAACGAGTCCACTTGGTAAGCGCCGCGAACTGCTCAGGTTGATTCGCTTTCATCCCACGCAGATCAGACAACGAGACAAACGCCAGATCGACCGACGTCAGGTTGATCCATTGTTGCGGCATTTCATTTGGATTTAAAATATCGATTCGGCCCAGCGACCAAAGTGCGTTCATCACTTCCAATCCCGTTTGGCCGCCGCCGACGAGCGAGCTGACCGAACCGCGGGCCGAGGTCCCGGTCTCGTTGATCAAGACGCGTAAATCGGGAATCGGCGACTTCCTTTTTTTGTCGAGGATCAACCTCACTTGCTCGTTGTACCAGGCCAATCGTCGCACCCGATTGGGAGCGTCGGAATCAATCACGACAATCGCCGGAAACGACTCGCTGGCACTATAGCGCCCGTCGGTAATCGCGACGGGACCGCTGCTGCTGGTCGATAGGTCTTTCAGCTGGGTCCCATCCTCGTAGGTCGTCACTTCGATTTGGTACCAGAGCGCCGTCGAAGGAGCTGGGACCTCGGCGGTCACCGTGGTCGCTCCTTGCGGTAGTTCCACCACGGCGCTGATGGTCTGACGGTTTCGCCAATACCATTGGTCAGAGCCGCTCAGCTCGACCGTCAACACGCGATCCGCCTTGGTCGGCATGCCGTTCGAAGTGTTGACGGTGACCCATATCGGCCGATAGCCGCTATTTTCGACCCAGTTCGTCTCGACGGTCATCGTCAGGCCATGCTTGACGGTCTTTCCCGTTTGGGGAAACGAAACGACGCCCCGGTTTTGTCCCCACGCCGGCGCCGTCGACGTAAGGATGAACAGAACAACGATCCCCCACGCGCGCCATGTTCGCTTGTCTGCATCCATTGGATCGTGATTCCTGAGAAAGCGACCGCGACGATCGGCGTTAATCGGCGACATGGTGATCGGTCGGCAAAATCTGCGGAGCCGGGGTTTCGTTGGCGAACGGAGAACGAAGCGTCCGGCTTTGCGTCGCCCCAAATACCGCCGACGCCAGCGCTGCTACCGAGAACAACACGCCCTGGCCGAGCGCCCAAATCGCTAGCGCAACCAGCGAGAGCATGACGGCGATCGCCCAGCCGTCGCCGCGCACGGCGCTGGCCAATGTCCAACAGACGATCGCCAGCACGGCGGTGCTGATCAACATGCTTCGAATCGTGAATTGCAGTCCTAACATGTCGCCTATTGTCTTCGACTTAGCGAGGTTTTCAAGAATATTGTGAATCTCGTCCCCTATCCACTGTTCGACCAGGGGGACGCATTCTTGGCTTGGCGGCTATTTTTCCCTATGGTTATCCGTAGCTGGCCGCGCTCGACCCGAGAATTATCTTCCATGAATTCAGAATTAAGAAACCATTTTGACACGGAACTCGACGCCGTTTTGGCCGCGCTTCCCGAGGCGGTCCACCAAATTCTCGATCAAGTGCCTCTCTACGTCGAAGACTATCCATCGCTCGGCTTGATGAAGCAATTGCAGATTCTGCACCGCAGTCACCTTTGCGGTCTCTACACCGGCATTCCGCTCACCGAAAAAAGCGTGACGCATAGCGGAATCTTGTCGGATGCGATCCAGATCTTTCGGGAAGGGATCATCGCTCAGACGATCTCCGTCGCCGGAAACCTGACGCGAGATGAGCTTCGAAATCAAATTCGCATCACCATCTTGCATGAGCTGGGACATTTTCACGGACTCTCGGAAGACGATCTGCAAGCGCTGGGCTACGGCTAGCAGCGGCGTTTTTTCGCGGCATAACCGGCATTTCCGGAAAACTAGCCAAGTCTCCGCCGCCTTCTGCCGAAATTGAAAATGGAGCATTCCCGTTTTCAATCCGCACCTTGGCCATGCACATTCAACCGTTGCTACTTTCGTCGACCAGCCTGATCGGCTCGACGCTGCGCAGCGGATCAACGTCGGCCAGCCCCAGCGGCGCTTCCAGCAATGACGTCAAACCGTCCACCCAGCCTGCTGATGAGCTCACCCTCTCTGCCGAAGCCCAGGCCGCATCCGCTGCCGAAGACGCATCAGCGACTTCCGCTACGACAGAGCTGACGCCGGAAGAGCAAGAGCAAGTTCAAAAGCTCGAGAGCCGTGACCAAGAGGTTCGCCAGCACGAGCAAGCCCACTTGGCCGCGGCTGGCGGCTTTGCCCAGGGCGGCCCGACGTTCACCTATCAGCAAGGCCCAGACGGTCAGCGATACGCGATCGGCGGCGAAGTCCAGATCGATACGTCTCCCATCGACGGAGACCCCCACGCGACGCTTCAGAAGGCCCGCGTGATTCAAGCGGCCGCGCTTTCGCCCAGCGAACCCTCCTCGCAAGATCAAGCGGTCGCCGCGGCCGCGGTCCAACTGGTTCAGTCAGCGCAGCAAGAGCTGCAACAGCGCAATGCAGACCCAACGGCAGAAGAGGGGCTCGCTGGCGCTTCCCTCCTCGACGCGGTCGACGTGAATGCGCCCTCCGCTCCGAGCAGCACCGCCGCCCAATCGTCGATCATCGGCTATTTCGCCCAAGAGGCGGAAGCCGCTTATTCGCAAGCCGCCGCCAAACCAGCCAGCAGCCTCTTTCTGCTAGCGTAGAATAAAGATGTCGACCGCGAACCACTTTTCCTCGGGCGGCATCTAGTTATTCTATAGATAGTGTTATTTCGACACCTTAAAGGGTCTGTTTGGTGAAACTGGTCAAGGTCGCTGCCGCCGTCGTCAATCAAACGCCGCTCGATTGGCAAGGAAACTGCGACCGTATCCTCGCCGCGATCGAAGAAGCGAATCTCAACGAGGCCTCGATCCTCTGCCTGCCAGAGCTGTGCATTACCGGCTATGGCTGTGAAGATGCGTTTCTCTCGGCCGACGTGCAACGCACCGCTCTGGCGATGCTGCACATGATCGCTCCCCGCACGCGCGACATGTTTGTCACGCTCGGGCTGCCGATGTCTTACCGCGGCGTCCTTTATAACGTGGTCGCGGTTCTGGCCGACGGCGAGATCGTAGGCTTCGTCCCCAAACAAAACCTGGCCGGCGACGGAATCCATTACGAGCCCCGTTGGTTCAAACCATGGCCCGAGGGACTGCGGGCCGAAGTCGAACTTGAGGGGCGCACCTATCCGTTTGGCGACTTGGTCTTCCGCATTGATGATGCGCTGATCGGTTTAGAAATCTGCGAAGACGCTTGGGTCGCCGATCGCCCCGGCAGTCGTCAGGCGCGTATCGGCGTCGACATCATCTTAAATCCGAGCGCCAGTCACTTTGCGTTCGGCAAGCATGAAATCCGCCAGCGATTTGTCCTGGAGGGATCGCGCGCGTTCCACACGAGTTACGTTTACGCCAATCTGCTGGGGAACGAAGCAGGCCGCGCCATCTATGACGGCGACGCGATGATCGCTTCCGGCGGCCGCATGCTGGCGATTGGTTCGCGACTTTCGTTCCATGCGTACCTGGTCACAACGGCAGTCATCGATCTCGATCTGACGCGCATGTATCGCGCTCGCAGCGACGCGTTCCGCCCCGACTATCAAGGCTCGCTGCAACCGGTAGTTCGCGTTCCCTTTAACCTTCCCGAAATCGAGCCGGAACCGGTTCACTTTGTTCGGGCCGCCTGGGAAACGGGGAGCGATACGAAAAAGGAAGAATTCACCCGCGCCGTCGCACTGGGCCTTTATGACTATTTGCGCAAGAGTCACTCGCGCGGGTATGTCGTTTCGCTCAGCGGAGGCGCCGATTCGGCCGCGACCGCGCTGTTGTGCAGTCTGTCGCTGCGCATGGCGGCCAAAGAGTTGGGCTTTGGAGCGCTCAAAGAGTCGCTCCAATTCATTCCGGCCGCCAAAGAGGCCGAGTCGATTGACGCGCTGGTGACTGCGACCCTCGATTGCGTTTATCAAGCGACCTGCAACAGCGGAGAAACGACGCTGCAAGCGGCCCAGCAGATCGCCGCCGCGATCCACGCCAACTTTCATCACTTTCAAATCGATCGCCTGGTCGAGTTGTATACGGAACTTGGCGCTCAGGCTCTAGGACGACCTCTCTCGTGGGCGACCGACGATATTGCGCTGCAAAACATCCAAGCACGCACACGTTCGCCCAGCGTCTGGATGTTGGCGAATCTGCGAGGATCGCTGCTGTTGTCGACCAGCAATCGCTCCGAAGCGGCGGTTGGCTACGCAACCATGGACGGCGACACCAGCGGCGGACTCTGCCCGATCGCCGGCATCGACAAAGCCTTTTTACGACAATGGCTCAACTGGATGGAAATAACCGGCCCGGCCGGCTTTGGTCCGACGCCTGAGTTGAACGCAATCAACGTGCAAGCGCCGACCGCCGAACTTCGCCCGCAAGAGTCGAAGCAAACCGATGAAGACGACTTGATGCCGTACGAGTTGCTCGACGCCATCGAACGCGCGGCGATCCGCGACAAGCAATCGCCGCTAGAAACCTATCGCCAGATGATGGCTCTGTTTCCGCAATACGACGAGCAGCAATTGGCCGTATGGATCGAGCGATTCTTCAAGCTCTGGTCGCGCAACCAATGGAAGCGCGAGCGCTACGCGCCCAGCTTCCACCTAGACGACGAGAACCTGGACCCAAAAACCTGGTGCCGCTTTCCAATCCTCTCGGGAGGATTTGAGCGCGAATTAGCGGAAATGTGGCGTGCGATGCGGGGAGAAGAGGAAGGGTAAAACTCGAAGTATTCCATGTCGACTCGTCCGAAGATTACCTTTCGGGGCGTAGGCGCTTTAGCAAATCAGCCACTCCGATTGACGTTGCCCAGTGCCGTAGGTAACGATCATCTGCGCTCTCGCCCAGCAAAGACAGCACTTTTCTTATGTCATCCAACTGACGCTCCGAAGACTCGCCTCCGAGTCGGAACCATTCCAGTTTGCTAATGACAATATCTTCGGCCGAAGCAATGGGAACAGAGATGACATTCGTTTCTCCCAATTCTCCCACGACAGCCCGAGACATCGCCGATTTATCAAATTCACGGTCGCGACTAACAAATACGTCGAATTTGAAAGAAGTCGGCAAGTGGATCAGGTTAAAACACGAACGACGCCGGATCGCATCTTGAATTGCGGATTCGCTGGCGTAGTAAGAACCGCCTAACGATGTCAAAAGCGCCGACACCGCTGTTGCTGGAATTTCCGAAACAACGTCCACATCCATCGTACTTCGAGCCGCACCATGGTACGAACTCGCTACGCTTCCGCCGATGTAGTAGCGAATCTCCAAGCTTTCGAATGCCGCAACTACCAAGGTCAATGCGTCGACAATATCATCTGATTGACTCACGACTGGACATTACTCCGACTACGCCGCACCGCTTCCGCTAGCTCCGCTCCATAATGCAACTCAATGAATTTCAGTCCAACCTCCGCTTCGTTGAACTGAGGAAAACGCCTGCGAATCGCCGCTTTAGAAAGTCGGAGCATTTCGGAGCTAAGTCTTAAAGCGAGCGCCATTCGCTGCGAAGGCTGCATCTGCGCCATTAATTCGCGCTGCACCGCTTCCGCTTCACTCGAAGTATCCTGCGTGTAGCTTGCCAAGTTTTCCATCGAATCCAATCGCGAAATCATCGATCTAGACCGTTTCCCAAATCATTCATTCCGCGTTAGAAGTCGCGCCCTTCCGTCGGCGGAGGAGCGACTTCCTCGGCTGGTTTCTTGACCGGCTTCTTCTCTTCCTTCGCTTTCGGCGCAGCGCCGAGTCCAAAGAAGTTGAAGGTCGGCAGCTTCAGCGACGGTTCTGGCTTTTCGCGCCACATGTCGAGTTCGGCGTTGAGCACGACTTGCCCATCTCCCATGTTGACGCGCGCGTTTAAGCCGCGGAACCACTTCAAGAAGTTGGCTTCAAACTCTAATTGATCGTCCCCCCACGCGGTCGAACGCCAACGGGCTCCGGCGCCTTCGCCGGTCGTCTCGTAGGTCCCTTCCAGCGGGCAGACAAACTGTAGGGCCAGCAGATCTTCTGCAAAGTCCTTCGCTTTCTCTTCCGGCACGCCGAGCTGCGCTGAAACGGCGTTAAACAACCGCGCACTTCCTAGCGAACCCCGCTTCGCCCACGACTGCGCCATCGCGTTGGCGAGCGGAGTCACATCCGCGTCCGAGATGTCGCCGATGCGTATGCGTGCCTGAGCGGGATGTTCGTCTTCGGTCAGCGCCAACTGCGGCGTCACGTTTCGCAAAATGTCAAAGTGGAACGAGAGCGTCGAGAAGCCGTTGTACTCGCGACGCCAAAGTCCCAGCGGAAACTTCGAGTAACCATATTGATCCGGCGCGGCGAACGCGCCGATCACCGGAATTTTGTCGAGCAAACCAGGCTTCGGCCAAGCGGTCAGATAGCCAGGGGTCGCCTGCATCATGCGCAACGTATTCAGGAGTCCGCCGTTGGCGTAGTTATCAATCGGAAACGGCACGTCCTGCAAACCCAGCGCGTAGTGATACAGTTGATTGTCCGAGTCCCCCTTCAGCACAAACTGCAGCATCGCGACGTCACGTGCGGCGGGGGCAATTTGACGTGTCAGCGGCGGCCCCAAGCGATCGGTCAGCATGCCGTACTTCTCTTCGACAAACGGCGTCATCCGCGCGTCAATTGTCAGTCGTTCCGTTCCCTTGTCGTCGAGCTTAAAGCGATAGATGCCGGCCATTAGTGGATCCATCTGGCTCCAATGAGAGACGTGAAACTCACGAACGCGCTCGAAGTCGCGCGCCTCCGCGACGTTGACCTTGGTCACTTGAACATCGGCGATCGGCAAAAAGTTGCCCGGCGCGCCGCGCAGCGAATCTTGCAGGGCTCCGTCGACCTCCACCACGCGGCTGCCGTCGCTGCGGCGTCCGAACGAGGTCGGCAAAAAGCCGCGCTCGATCAACTCTTCTTCCGAGAGTTTGACGAACCCTTCGTTCATCGCCGCGGCTCGCGCCATTTTCAGCAACTCGATCTCGGTCGTCGCGCGTAACCGGCGGCGCAGTTCGACGCGATACTGCGGGCTATACAACCCCTGAAAGAACTGCGACGACATGTAGCAGAAAATCGTGTCTTCTCGTTTTAGCGGCAAATAGGCGCGAGCTTGTTGAAACTCGGCCGTCGCCCCCAGGCTGTCGGCATCGGCGTTCAACGTGATAAACCGCTCTGCGATGGTCAGCGAAGTAGTCACCAGGTGAAAATCACCTCGCCGCGCGTAGAACGAGCGAATCTTGTTGTCTGGCGTCGTTAACGCCGAGATCTCTTGGCCCGCGATCGTGATCGTTTCTAGTTTCGCGCCCAGTTTTTTATTCAGCTTCAGCGAATCTCTTCGATTGGTGTTGATGTCGTTGGCCAGCAGGTCGTTCGATTTGGCCTGAAAGATCAATCCAAACGCGGCGCCCTCGCGGGTATAGGCGTCACGGCCAATCATCGCGACATCGGCGACGACAGAATCGCCAAACAGCTCGGACAGCTCCGACTGTTTCAGCGCCAACTGCTTTTGGACAACTTCGTTCAGCTCAAGCTTGACCCCGCGATTGGCGATCATCATCCCCAAATCGCCGCCGTTTTCCTCCATCAGCTTGTTGAACCAAAGATAGTTGCTCAACTTGCCGAAGCGGATGTAAAAACAGTCAGGCGGAACCGCTTTCGCCAGCGGTTCGATCGGAACATCGGCGGCCGGCCGGGGCGCGATAATATCGGACCAATTGATCGGCCGCGGCGACGGCAAATCGGCCGGGTCGGTGATCGATTCGTCAAGCATCACCGAGCGCATCTCGGCGGCGCGAACTTTGTCGGAGTTCAGCAGCACGAAGACCGACTGTTCGGGACTGAACGCGTCTCGATCGTTCAAGTCATTTTGCGATAACGGGGGCGCCGGCAAACCCAATCGCCGCGAGAGCATCGCGGTCATGTAGGTCTCCATCACCATCGGGTAGTTGGCCCAATCTTTTTGTTCACGCAGATTCTCGTGATACTTGCGCCACCAGAGCGTCTCCATCGCGGTCAGCATCGATTCATGCGACGGAGGAGTCGGCGTCAGGCGAAATTTTTGCGGAGTCGGCGTCGCAACCGTAATGTCGAGCGGTTCGGTTCCCGTGAACAAAAAATAGACTGTCAACCGCTGCGGCGGCGTGACGTTGTTGATCCCCGTCAGCGCCTGCAGGAATCCGAGCACGCGTTGTTTTTCAAACGCCGGATAGAAGATCCGATTGTCGGTCTCGTGGATCGAAAACCCGTTACTGTCGATTGGGTCGCCGAAGTCCGACTTTTGAAACGAGACCGTGATTTGACCAACGCCGAACGGTTGCCCGCTCACGGCGATCGCCTCGGCGGCGTCGGCGCCAGCGGCCGTCAGCGACATCACGCTGATGCCGAGCAAAGCTATCCACATTCGCATCGCACTATCCTTGGTTGAAGCGTCGACTCGCTCGCTCCATCCGTGGGAACGATCCGCTGGGTGCGGTTAGCGAGCGCCTATGTCAACGGGCGCAAACCACGCTCGGCCCGTTGTTGATTGAATTGTTGAAACGCAG
This sequence comes from Blastopirellula marina DSM 3645, assembly GCF_000153105.1. Classification (GTDB taxonomy): domain Bacteria; phylum Planctomycetota; class Planctomycetia; order Pirellulales; family Pirellulaceae; genus Blastopirellula; species Blastopirellula marina. Next base: position 3,192,830 of record NZ_CH672376.1, on the reverse strand, counting down.
TTGGTTCGTCTTTGAGAAAACGAACCAACTGCGTGGTACTGCAAGATAACGCTTGAGCCGCTAGTTTTGCATCCCAATCGGCCGCCGCCAGATAATCGAGCCCTTCGGCCAACAGCGACGGAAAGTCGGCATGCGCCGGATTCACGGCGATTTTGCCTCCCCGCACTCGCGATTTCCAGCGCGAACTAGGGGAAGCATCGAGCCGAGTTTCGCAGCGAACCTGCACAGCCAAGCGTAATCTTAGCCGAAAGATCGCAACTTGGCGATTTTCGGCCTGGGATCGGCGCTCGTTCGCTTCGGCACTAATCTTGGTCGGCTGATGGGTTAA
>NZ_CH672376.1:3183660-3192402 GCF_000153105.1 Blastopirellula marina DSM 3645 | reverse complement strand
CGCATGGGAGTGGTCACTTAGACAGATGCGGTCAGCGACTTGCCGTTGTCGCCGGGCCCCAGTTGCAGCAAAAAGGGGGCGCCAACTTCGGCCCATTTTTCGGCCGAGGAAAATCCCTTCGCGCTTTCCCCCAAACAAATCTGCAACATATCGGTGTTCACCGCGCCGGGACTAAACGGGACCGCCGCCATGCCGCGGGGTAATTCTTTCGCCAGCGCTAACGTCATTCCCTCTACCCCAAATTTGGTGCTGCAGTAAGGCGCTACTTTGGGCGAAACGGAACGACCCCAACCGGAACTGAAGTTGACGATCACGCCGCTCTCTCGCTCAACCATCGCCGGGACGAAGCTGCGGAGGACGTAGAACATCCCTTTCAGATTGACGTCCATTAAGTTGCTGAATTGTTCGGGATCAATCTCCCACAGCACTTTCGAGTCATTCATGAGCGCCGCGTTGTTGACCAGCAGATCGGGCGGACCATACTGGGCGATCACGTCGGCCCCCCAAGCTGCGACCGCTTCGTACTGCGTCACGTCGAGCACGTCAAATCGATGCGGGCCTCCCAACTGTTCTGTCAACATAGCGATATGTTCCGCATTCCGCCCGCAGCCGATCACCGTATGTCCCGCGTCGACAAACTTGGACACCAGCGCCCGGCCTAGCCCGCGGGTTGCTCCTGTGACCACAATAACTTTTGCTTCGCTCAATTCACGCGATCCTTTTTGCCGGCGGCCGTTCTATTCTATTCAGCATACGGCTACAGTCCGTTGGAGAAAACCAGAGCCGCCGATGATCCGTTACGTCCCCCAGACGCCGCTCCCTCCTTATTCCTACGTGCCAGGGATGCACGTTCATCCGTTGTCGCATCCAGACGGCCATAGCTATCAGATGCATCCGCCGCCGATCGAAACGCCGGTCGAGTTGCGAACCTGCGAAAGCTTTTTGTGGGGAATCGATCTCTTCAACGCCGGCTACTATTGGGAAGCGCACGAGGCCTGGGAAGCCGTCTGGCAAGCATTAGGAAGAGCAGGGGAGCGCGCCGACGCGATCAAGGGCTTGATCAAACTAGCCGCCGCCGGAGTCAAAGCGCGCGAAGCAGCGCCGATAGGCGTCGCGCGACATGCGGCCCGAGCGCTAGAACTTCTCTCCGCCGCTGACGAATCGATCTTGCCGATCCGTCTGTCCAAGATTCGCCAACTCGCCGCGGATGTCTCTGCGCACGCTGACGCCTATCTGAATCGAGAAGCGGCGCCGGTGCGTCGCATCTTTGCTGTCGCGATCACGACCGCGTGAAGAACAAGGTTTTGCAAGCTCGCCGCGAGTCGGCGCCGACGCTGACCCGTCGGCTTTTCTCGAAACGCGCACCCGGTTTACGAACCGACAATGCAGCCCATCAATAGCCCCTGCGCGGCTGCAGGGAAGAGATTTCTTTGTTGCAAAGCGTTAGTGAGGTCTTCTAGGACATCTACGACACCCTTTCCTTGGATTGCATTTATTGCAATCTGCTATTGCAAATTATTGCTTCAAATGAAGTGTCGATTTCATGCCAAATAGCGATACACTCGATTTTGTGATCCTGGCGGATGGTTGCGTTGTTCGCGGTAATATCCCGTAATATCATTCGGAGATTTCCTCTCATGGCTCGCACTTATCGACTCCTTCTCGCTTGTTCTTTTCACGTTCATCCGGCTGTTCAATCACCACCTTCCACCCGGAAGCCTTCTCGACCCACTCGCCGAGTTCGACCAGGCTTTACCCTGGTCGAACTGCTGGTGGTGATCGCAATCATCGGAGTCTTAATCGCGCTGCTGCTGCCGGCGGTGCAACAAGCTCGCGAAGCGGCGCGGCGTGCTACTTGTATCAACAAAATAAAGCAAGTTGGCCTCGCGTTACATATCTACCACGATACGCACAGCGTCTTTCCTCCGGCCGGCGTCAACTATGGCTGGTGCACCCTGGGAACTCCAGACCCCGATAGAACCACACATAACAAAAATGGTCTCTCCTTCCTGCTGCCTTTTCTCGAACAGTCGGCCCTCTACGACAGCATCAATCAAAATTCGGCCAACAGTGCCCAGAACACCGGCTATTGCTGCAGTTATACGGGAGCGGGTGCGCCGCTGGCTGGCGATCCGGCTGAAAATGCCGATGAGATGACGACCCTGCTCGATGTCTTTCTCTGTCCTTCCGATTCTGGAAGTACCCACTTAGGAACCAGCGCAGCCTATGGAACGACGGTCGCACCGGGGCCTGCCAAAACGAATTATGAATTGAGTTCAGATCAGACAATTAGCTGTAATTACTGGGCGACCCAGGGAGGAGCCTCACGTAAAATGTTTGGCGAAAACAGCAAGTGTAAAATCCGTGACGTCACAGACGGCACGTCCAATACGATCATGGTCTGTGAAACGACTCGGGAAGTTTACAACGGCGACGCGCCTGCCTGGGGGATGCGCGGCTGGGTGGCATCTGGCGGTGATGTCGATCCTGGGATCAACGTCTGGGACATACCGACTGGATGGACTCGCCCTGATGTTGGAAATTTAAACAGCTGGGGACAGGTCGGAAGCCTGCACAAGGGTGGTGCTCATTTCGCGTTGGGCAGCGGCGCAGTGAGTTTCTTTCCCGAGAATATGGACCTCACAATATTGATAGGGCTGGGAAAAATTTCTGATGGCTCTGTGGTGCAAATCCCTTAAGCCTGCTGATACCTTTCTGTTCTCTTTATTTGAGGTTATCCATGAGTGCTATCGAGTTCCGGCAGTTAATGATCGCGGTCGCCCTCCTGATAAGTGGAGTTTGTGCTGGTTGTGGACCCAGTCATGAAGGCCCTGAACTAAAGCCTGCTACTGGAATGGTGATGTTGGATGATAAGCCGCTGGTGAATGCCGACGTTTATTTTCTGCCGATCAATGACACGCCGGGTATCGGGGGAAAAGGCCGAACCCGAGAAGAAGGCGAGTTCGAAATTGTTTATTACCGGGGAGGTCAGGGTTTGCCGCCAGGCGATTATCGAGTAGCGGTAAGCTATCGTCTCATGCCCGATGGGGCGCCGGTTCCGGAAGATGACGCCACGCCTTCCATCGAATCGCCGGCCAGGGAATCACTCCCTTCCAGGTACTCAAGCCAGGAACAGTCTGCATTGAGAGCGACGGTGGCTTCGGGACAACCTGTGGAATTGAAGCTGACTACGAAAAAGTAGGGGAAAGCCCTCCGGTAATCCTCCGATCTTTCACAGAGAGGTTTGCGAATCCCGCTTCGCAATCCTCTCTTTCTTTGGCCCATCCGGCTTTATCGTGCGCCTCGTAGAAAAGGTCTCCGACTGTTCGGATAATTTTTATGAATCCCACAACCGCGGCGATCGGCGGTCCCATCGCGGTCAAGCTCCGCGTGGAATGAAAGCGCTGGGCGCCTGTCGCCGCGCCGCCAACTAAGACAGCCCATCTAGAGTGAAAGCGCGCCCCAGCTCTTGTTGATTCAGCTCTAAAATCGCATGTTCTGCGGCTTTACTCGCACTGCGCCTCTCTTAGATTCTCGACACGCGGGGCTGCCGGCATTCGCGTAACCTGCCGCTCCTGGGAAGAGAATTCCATTTAGTGCAGCGGTATTGCGTGAATCATCGGCATTCGCTCGCTTCACCCTATGATTGCATCAAACGCAAGCTCCCATTTCAAATTATTGTATCAAATGAAGTGTCGATTTTGTGTCAAATAGCGATACACTCGAACTTGTAATCCTGGCGGATGGTTGCGTTGCTCGCGGTAATATCCCGTTATATCATTCGGAGATTTCCTCTCATGGCTCGCTCTTATCAAATCCTTCTCGCTGATTCTTCCCATGTTCGGCCGGTTGTTCAATCACGACATTCCCGCTGGAAACTTTTTCGGCAAACTCTTCGCGTTCGGCCCGGCTTTACGTTGGTCGAACTGCTGGTCGTCATCGCGATTATCGGCGTGTTGATCGCGCTGTTGCTGCCGGCGGTGCAGCAAGCCCGCGAAGCGGCGCGGCGGATGGACTGTAGCAACAAAATGAAACAGTTAGGGCTGGCCGTACATAACTATGTTTCGACCCATAGTGCGCTGCCTGCGTCAAGTCGCGGGTACGGCGGATGCGACGATCTGGGGCCTGCCAACGGCGAGATCAAAAACGCCAATGGACTTGTTTCGCTGCTTCCCTATATCGAGCAACAAAACCTTTACGATCAATTCAACCATAAGGAAGCCTACGCGATCTCGACGACCCACCAAAAGGCGCTCGGCGGCGCCATCGTGGGAGACCCGGTCACCAATGGAAACGCCGCCTTAGCCGGAACCGAGCTAGAAGCGTTTCTTTGCGTTTCTGACAACAATCCGGTCAAAGGGCGATGCGTGGGAACCGCCTATGGCCCCGGCGGATCGTATTCAGGCGCCGCGACCAACTACGAGTTCATCGTTTCCTGCATCCCGGAACTTTATGATTGCAATGTCTATGCAAAAGCGTCTGCCGAAACAAAACGAATGTTTGGTTCCGACGTCAACACGCGTCTGGCCGAGGTTGTAGACGGCCTGTCCAACACGTTCATGCTCGGCGAGACCACCAAGTATCACGTCAACGGCGGCGCGTTTGCTTGGGCCTATCGCGGCTGGACCATGACCGGCATCGATCCTCATCGCGATGCGACCTACGGCGGCATCAACGTCTGGCATCAACCGTGGGCGCATGCGACTTGGGAAAACCCGCCGTTCACGCCCATTCGTGGTCGCGCACGCAGTTGGTGGGTCGCCGCCGCCAGCTTGCATCCCGGTGGTTGTCACTTCGTCATGGGAGACGGATCGGTTCAATTCATCGCCGAGACCATCGACAAGCCGACCTTACTCAATCTGACCACCATGGCCGATGGAAAAGTAGTGACGCTTCGTTAGCGCCTATTTCTCTTCGTAGCGCGAAGCGCAAGCGAGGGCTACGAAGAACAGGCCGGCTGAATATTCCCTATCTCAAGACACGCATGACCACCGCGATCATTTATCAAAATACATGGTGAGTTTGATGTTCCAGTTATCGAAAATATTCTTTGTCATATTCGCCATCGGCGCCGTCGGTTGCAGCGACCCAGGTCCAGCGCGATTTCCGGCCCAGGGAATCGTGACGCTGGATGGAAAACCGCTTCCCTATAAGAGCATCACCTTTTACCCCGTTAACGGAACCGACGGACAAGGCGCCTCAGGCAACTCCGACGCAGAAGGGAAGTTCAACTTGCTGACGATCGTTCCCGGCGCGGTGCGCGATTACCGCGGCTGCCAGCCTGGACGTTATCACGTGATTGTCCAGGAGCCGATGTTTCCCATCGACAAAGTCGATACCCAGGAAACGCCGCCACTCGATTCGATTCAAGGAGAAGCGATCGAAGGGATTGGGCCTCCCGCAGCAGAGATCGGCATGGTGCAGCCTGTCCGCCGCAAGAGCGCCAAAGATAGCGTCCCGTTGGTCTATCGGTCAGAGCGGACGACTCCCCTGATCATCGAAGTCGGAGCAGGGCTGGAACCGTACGAATTAATCCTGAATTTCAAGCTTTGAAGCCACGATCTTCACCCGTGTTCTAGATGCCTTCGGGAATTGCCAACATCCAAACGAACACGCGTCAACTACGGTCTAGCGACGACAATTTCAATATTCTTGTTCCCCTGAACTTCGATGACGATTTCCGAGGTCTCTGGGTCTTCAAATTTCCGTGCGACGATCGACTCTAACGTGAAGTCGGTGTCCGATTTTTGTACGAACGCCCGCACGGCGATTTTGTAGGTCCCATCGGGAACTCCTCCATCCATGTTTCCAATATTGACGCGGCCATTCTCAATTTTGCCAAACGTCTCGAAATTATTGGTGGTGAAACTGACCGTACCGGTGGGGACCGGCGCGCCATCTTCATAAGTGACCGTCGCCGTGACGGTATTTTCGTAGTTGCTCCAGCAGCCTACGACCAGCGGCAACAAGACGACCGCCGCACCGAACATCGCCAGATTAATCCGTTTCACTTGACTCTCCCAGTTTCAGAATGCCGCCGCCGAAATGACAATTCAACGCTCGGCGAATTACGACCAACCTTGCGTCGTCACGTCAGAACCTTGTTGAATAGTTCTGACGTTCGAGTTTATCTTCGCTCCGGTTGCAGGAACGAAAGGAGGGTTACTCCGAGATAACCGTGCCGTCGCTAATGTGGCCGTACTGGCGCCGCACCAGCTCAGGCGTCGTATTGGAAAGGTTGGTGACCGATCCGTCGGCAAACAGAAACTGACTGATGCCGGGGTGCCAACTGCCGAAACCAATCAAGATACTCGGCCGAACGTCGATATCATTCGGTCCGCGTCCCATGCGTGCACGAAGGTTGCGAGCGACGTTGTATTCGCGCCCCGTATGGCTGTTAAACAACCAGCTGCCGTCCGAATTGTCGTTGCCGCTGCAGCACTTGCCAATCTCTTTGGCCGCAACATGCTTTTCACCGATGATCGCCGTATTGCTGAGCCCATCCGTAATATTGGCAAACGAATTTCGCGACGTTCCTTGAGCCCAACGTTCAGGCGCCGCCATCGACGAGGGGCCAGGCTTCGCGACAATCAAAGCCGACTTCAGACGATTGGCGCTCGCCGTGTCGGCCGCGTCATGATGCTGCCACCACAGCGAATCGGTCAACGTAGAAGTCGAATAAACATCCAGGCCAATCGCGACGGCCGCATAGTCGCCCAGCGGGCCCCGACCCGAGCCGGTGGGGCGAATTGCTTCGCTCGAGGAGCGACGCGAAGGGCATGTCATATAGCTGATGTTGGCTAAGCCCGCTTTCTCGCTCTCATTCAGACGATCCCAATTGGTCTCCATCTCATCGCCCATGTGCGTCGCATTCGTCGCCGAATCAGCATTTCCGCCGTTCAACATGTCGAACGCCGCGCGTTGTTCCATCTGCGGCAAAATCTGCACGAAAAAGCTCGCACGGCCCGAGTTCAACACCAGCGGAGGGAGCTTACCAAACGTGTCGTGCCAGTTGTGCACGCCCAACCCCAATTGCTTCAAGTTATTGGAGCACTGCATGCGTCGCGCGGCTTCCCGCGCTTGCTGAACGGCCGGCAAGAGCAGCGCGATCAACACGCCGATAATCGCGATAACAACCAGCAACTCCACCAAGGTAAAACCTCGGATTGATCGATTTGGTGACGGCATAACTTTCCCTTAAGACGAACGAGACAATAAAAACAACGATATATATCTATCAAATGAGCGAACAACCAAAAACCATTATGTCACGTCGCTCATAACGGCAATCATCTACAACCCAATGAGATGCTTTGCATCTCCAAAACACGAATTGACCGATCGATCGACCGACGCCGCATCTCTTTCGCCCGAAGCGGAAAAAGCGTCCCGGCGGAGGCAAGATCAACTCTCCCAGTGGCCTGATTAAATCCGAAGGAACGTCTTTTTCGAGAATGCATTTCTACAACGATTGCAACGCGCGAAAAATGGGGCCGACAAGCCGGCTAGCACTCGGGGAATCCTCAGCCGGCGCGATGTCTGGGCCTGTATCCGCGGAAGAAATTGGATTCAAACAACATCCAATCAAGTCACCGCACGCCGATTCCGCCAAAGACCGCAAGCAATTCATCACTTTCGGACAACAGCAAGCCAGACATTGACCACAACGCTGGACCGCGTCAACAAAGTATCGGCATCCGGCAATAAACGATCATGCTTGCCACGACATTCGCAATTTCGTTATTACCAGACCCCACCGATTCGGCAGTATACAGACGCCCCCGAACAACGTCAATGTTTTTCGCATGACTTATTTATAATGCTGCCCCTTATACTCATCTAATACCGCAAGCATCCCAGGTCGCCGTGGCGCGAGATCGCGTTGCCCCAGTTACTTTGTTGGACTATCATTCATGCGGATTCGGCCATTTGCAGTTCGACCCCAAGTAGAGCGGCGCTTTCGAGTCCACGCATATTCCCTTCCACGACTTCCTCCACTCTCGATGCCGATCGCCATGTCACGAGCAACGCTTCTCTTTCTTTTCGCTTTCTGTCTTCCGATTCGCTTGCTGATTGCCGAAGAAGCGGCCCCCGGGCAGTCCCAAGCGGAAGCAGCGCTGAAAGCCCCTCCAGTCGAGGATCGGATCGAAGGACTTTGGGACGTCACATGGGAGCGGTTTTATCTGCCGCGAACCCATCTCTTCTATGATTACTTGTCGAGCTATGCGCCCGGCCGCGGACTCGATCACTTGCCGTCGCTGGACGAGATGCTACGTGAATTTCCGAACGATTGCGGCTATGACACCGGTATGGAAGACGGCATGATCTCGGCAGGCGTCATGATGTCTTTGGTCGTGGATAAATATGCGGTGACCGGAGACGAAGCGTTGCGCCAGTCGGCCAAAGACGTATTTGCCGGTATCAAGCTTTCGGCGACCGCCCACGGCGTACCAGGATTTCTCGCCCGCGCCGTCAGCGCCGACGACTTGAAGACGATCTACCCCAGTACGTCTCGCGACCAGTACACGCATGCCGTCCACGGCATGTGGCTCTATTCGCGCAGCCCTCTCTGCAGTCCCGAAACGCGAACCGAAATCGGCGAGATTCTCTCGGCCGTCGCCGATCGCATGACGGCGACAGTGATCGAAGCGAACAACTATGATTCGCTCCGAGCCGACGGCGCTCGCGCAGTACGCGGCAATAGTCGGATGTGGCACGTCAAAGGGCACGAAGTCGCGCGCC
>NZ_CH672376.1:3178770-3183289 GCF_000153105.1 Blastopirellula marina DSM 3645 | reverse complement strand
GGCTGACCTCCACTGGTCGTTATCGCAAAGTTTGGTACTGCATCCGCGAAAGCGGCGAAGCGGCGCTCGCGCAGCTGATTGCCACTCAAGAGAATTTTCCGCCGCAACAACAAGAGTTTCTGGCCGAAGCCATTTTGCGACTCGATAGCGAAAAAGTCTCCAGCTGTGGGATCTTCTACCTGCAGGCCGCGTATTGGAAAAATCGCCGGAATTCGGCACAAGCCCAATAGCGGATACTCAAGGCCGCGTTGGAATCGTCTTGCGACGCTGAAATCTTTGTAGCGACTGTCTTGATCGTAACCCACCAGAACCTGCTTGAGAACCGATCATCGGTGGGTTGCGCAAGCGGTGATGTTGTTCGAGTTTGGGGGGCGGAAATCGCTTGCTCCACCCACCCTACATCTGCACGAACTAGTCGGGCCGCCCAGCGATAAAATTGTCCCTTGACAAAGCGCACGCACCCAGCGTCAACTACAAAAATCGTAGGGTGGGTGCAGCAAAACCGCGCTCGATTTCACCATCGCCAACCAGCACGACCGGTTTGCGTAACCCACCAGAGCCTGCTCGAAAACCGATCATCGGTGGGTTGCGCAAGCGGTGATGTGGTTTGAGTTTGGGGGCCGGAAATCGCTTGCTCCACCCACCCTACATCTGCACGAACTAGTCGGGCCGCCCAGCGATAAAATTGTCCATTGACAAAGCGCACGCACCCAGCGTCAACTACAAAAATCGTAGGGTGGGTGCAGCAAAACCGCGAACAATTTCACCATCGCCAACCAACATGATCGGTTTGCGTAACCCACCAGAACCTGCTCGTCAGCATGGCGGCATCGGTGGGTTGCGCAAGCGGTGATGTTGTTCGAGTTTGGGGGCCGGAAATCGCTTGCTCCACCCACCCTACGTCGCTTGCTCTACCCGCGCTACGCCGCGCAAAAATTGTCTCTTGACAAAGCGCACGGACCCAGCGTCAACTACAAAAATCGTAGGGTGGGTGCAGCAAAACCGCGCTCGATTTCACCATCACCAATCGACATGACCGGTTTGCGTAACCCACCAGAACCTGCTTGAGAGCCGATCATCGGTGGGTTGCGCAAGCGGTGATGTTGTTCGAGTTTGGGGGGCGGAAATCGCTTGCTCCACCCACCCTACATCTGCACGAACTAGTCGGGCCGCCCAGCGATAAAATTGTCTCTTGACGAAGCGCACGGACCCCGGGTCAACTACAAAAATCGTAGGGTGGTTGAAGCAAAACCGCGCTCGATTTCACCATCGCCAACCGACATGACCGGTTTGCGTAACCCACCAGAACCTGCTTGTCAGCATGGCGGCATTGGTGGGTTGCGCAAGCGGTGATGTTGTTCGAGTTTGGGGGGCGGAAATCGCTTGCTCCACCCACCCTACATCTCTGAGCAGCCCGCCAAAAATTGTCTCTTGACAAAGCGCACGCACCCAGCGTCAACTACAAAAACCGTAGCGACTGTCTTGATCGTCAAGCCGTTTTCAATTTCTCATTCCATGCTTTTCCCTCTTTGGCCATGAGATTGAGGATAGTAAGCAGCTTCCGCATGCAGGCGACCAGGGCGACCATTTTGGGTTTGCCTTCGGCGACCAGGCGGTCGTAAAACGCTTTGATCTTTGGGTTCCGTCTTGTCGCTACCAGCGTTGGCATGTAGAGCGCGTTTCGCACGTGCGATCGCCCTCCGCCGGTGGTGCGTTTGCCACGGAAAACGCCGCTGTCGCGGTTGATCGGAGCGAGACCGGCCAGCCGCGCCGCCTCCTTGCGATTCACGTGGCCAAGCTCTGGCAGTTCGATCGCCAGTCGGCACGCGGTTAGCACGCCGATGCCAGGCGTCGAGGCGAGCAGCGCCGTTGTTTGTTGCAACTGCGGATCCGAGTTGATCAACTGTTCCATTTGCTGCTGCAGCTGTTCGATTTCAGCATTGATGTAAGCCAAGTGCGACTCGACGGAGCGGCGCATGTTCGGCTCGCGAGTCGATTCGAGACGATTCTTCTCCTGCGTCCGCATGTTGATCAGTTGACGGCGTCGAGTCGATAAAGCCGTCAGATTCTCGAGTATTTGCGAGGTTTCTGGCATTGGCCGCGGCTCGTAACGTTGAGCGAATAGCGCCAGAATCTGAGCGTCGATCTTGTCGGTTTTGGCAAGTCGGTTCATGGAGCGCGCGAAATCGCGCGGCAGCCGCGGATTGACGACGGCGACCGGATAACCGCTGCACTGCAGCAGCTTCACCAGGTCATGATGGTAGCAGCCGGTCGCTTCGAGACAGATGATCTCGACGTCAAGCGGCTGGAGCAGATCCAGCAGTTGTTGCTGGCCGACCGCATTGGCTTCGAAGGTGTAAGTTTGACGGCTTCCCGTGATGGCGACGTCCCATTTGGATTTCGAAACGTCGACACCCACGCAAATTTTGTTAGTATCAGACATGTGCGAGGCCCAGCCTTGTGATACGAGCTGGCGTTACTGCGCCGCTCTGGCGACTGTTCGGGTTTCAGCACGAAAAAGCGGACGGCGACCCAGCTACGCTACGGTCTTACGACCAAGGGTGGGACGATCTGCCGCCCGCCGCTTTGTTCCGTCTCGCTCGCTACGCTCGCAAGACGGAACAAAGCCTTTTTCTATCTCACCTGCAGCTAGATTCAAGATACAAGGGTGGGTGAAGCAAAACCGCGCTCGATTTCACCATCACCAACCAGCACGACCGGTTTGCGTAACCCACCAGAGCCTGCTTGAGAGCCGATCATTGGTGGGTTGCGCAAGCGGTGATGTTGTTCGAGTTGGGGGGCGGAAATCGCTTGCTCCACCCACCCTACGTCGCGCGAAAATTGTCTCTTGACGAAGCGCACGGAACTGGGGTCGACTACCCAAACGGTCGGTCTTGCGGCGCCTTTGGCGCTGCGCGGTTTTGACGTTTCGACTTTTCGTGGGGAGGCAATTTGTGATGACACTCAACCAACTTCGTCGGCTGATCGCCCGTTTGTGCGCTGATCCCACGACGCGAAGCGTCGACCTTCAGACGCGTAATCTAACGCGCGGCGAAATCGCCGAAGCGCGGTGGCTCGCCGTGGTGTTGATGCGGTCCGACCTCTTTTCGACTTGCCCGCTGCGGCCTGAACATTTTCAACATCAGACGCACTTTGACATCTTCCGCGCGATGCTGCAAATGCAATCGCGCCGGATCCGCTGCAACGATCTGCCGGAGCTCCTCGCGCGGCTTGACGTCGCAGGATATCCCGAAGAAAGTGCGCTCGAAATGCTGAGCGAGGTCCTGCATTGCCGCGGCCAAATCAAAAATTTTGACGACTATACGGCGACGCTCGAAAAGCGTTTTCAGGCGCATCAGGCGGCCGAGTTGACGCTGCCCAATAGCGAACTCGTCCGGCTCGATACGGCCGGCGGCGCCAGTCCGTTTCAAACGTTGACCACCGCCGAGTTGATCGCCCAGCAAGAACCGCTGCAGTGGTTAGCGCCGGGGATATTCGTGCAAAACGAACCGGCGGTGATCGTCGGGCCGAGCAAAAGCATGAAGTCCTCGATCGCCGTCGATCTGTGCGCGGCGCTGGCGAGCGGGGGCCAATTCTTGGGGCAGTTCACCGCCGATCGTCCGTTTCGCGTCGGCTATGTCAGCCGTCATGACGAGCGGCAAGCGCTGAGCGATCTTGCCGGGCGGTGGAGCGAAGCGGGCGGCGTCGATTCGAGCAAGTTGCCGAATCTGATTTGGTCGCTGTTGGTCGCCGACGCGGCCGATCCGGCGCACTTGGATCAGCTGCGCGACTGGATCCGTGGTAATGAACTCGAAGTGGTTGTGATCGATGCGTTGCGGCTGACTTCGACCGGCAAGCAGGCGCAAGCCAAGCAGCTGCGCAACTTGGTCGGCTGCTGCAAAGCGGCCGGCGCGACGCCGATCTTATGTTGTCAGTCGCACAAAGCGATCCCCCGCGGCGCGACCTTGGCGACCGATGTCGCGGCGAGTCTCGATTTCGCGCGGCAGTGGATGTTGCTGCAGCGCCGCGAAACATATTCGCCCGGCAGCGGTCAGCATCGGTTACGTCTCACCTACGGCGGCTGCGCCGGCCAAGGAGGCGAATGGGGCGTCGATATCGACGAGGGAAAATTAGAAGATCCGCAGGGAAGAAGTTGGCAAATCACGCTGCGCGATGTCGAGTCGATCGAAGTCGAAGCGGCGGCCAACGCCGCGGCCGCCCACGACCAACGATTGCAAACCAAAATTCACGCGACGCTGACCCACGTCGAAGCGACGCAAGCCACCAAATCGCGAATCCGCGAACAATGCGGCATCAACGGAAGTCGCTTCGCGGCCGCGTGGGATCGCTTGCTTGCGCTAGGAAAAATTAAACCGATCGAGTCCTCCGAGCAAAAAACGGAACGCGCTCCGATCTATCGGTGGATCGACCGCTCGAGCCCGCCAGAAAAAAACGAAGCGGTCCGGTCCGGTCCCGACGTAGATGTCGGGCGTAGGGTCCGCTGTGCGGACCAAGAGAA
>NZ_CH672376.1:3148581-3178646 GCF_000153105.1 Blastopirellula marina DSM 3645 | reverse complement strand
AATTTCGCAACACGGTCTGGAGAATGCCGCCGTTGCGGTAGTACTCCATTTCAACCGGAGTGTCGATGCGGCACTTGGCTTGGAACTCCATGACGGTTCCGTCCGGCTTGGTCGTCTTGACCTTGACGTCGCCGCCGGGGAGCAAGCTGTCTTCGACCACGATATCAAACGACTCGTCGCCGGTCAGGCCGAGCGTCTCCCACGATTTGCCGGTGGGGAACTCCAACGGCAAGATTCCCATGCCAACCAGGTTGCTGCGATGAATCCGCTCAAAGCTAGAGGTGATGACCGCTTTAACGCCCAGCATGAAGGTTCCCTTGGCGGCCCAGTCGCGGCTGCTGCCGGTGCCATATTCTTTGCCGGCCAAGACCACCAGCGGCGTGCCGTCCGCTTTGTACTTCTCGGCGGCGTCGTAAATCGACATCACTTCGTCGGTCGGCAAGTAACGGGTCCAACCTCCTTCGGTGCCGGGGGCGAGACGATTGCGGATGCGAATGTTGGCGAAGGTGCCGCGATGCATCACGCGATCATTGCCGCGACGCGAACCGTAACTGTTGAAGTCGATCGGCTGCACGCCGTTTTCCATCAGGTAACGCCCTGCGGGTCCATCTTTGGCGATCGCTCCGGCAGGCGAGATATGATCGGTCGTGACCGAGTCGCCCAACAGCGCCAAGACGCGGGCTCCGGAGATCGGCTGAATCGTGTCCGGCTGTTGCCCCATCGCCACCATGAACGGCGGTTCTTGGATGTAGGTGCTCTCTGCGTTCCAGTCGTACAGCTCGCCCTCGACGACGGCGATTTTGTTCCAGGTAGGATTCGACTCGAACGCCGTTTCGTACTGATTGCGGAACATCTCCGGCTTCACCGCCGATTCGATCGTCGCGAGCACTTCTTCCGATGTGGGCCAGATGTCTTTCAAAAAGACATCGTTGCCTTCGCCATCTTGGCCCAGCGGCTCGGTCACCAGATCGATATCAGTGCTGCCGGCGATTGCGTACGCGACCACCAACGGCGGGCTCGCCAGATAGTTGGCTTTGACCAGCGGATTGACGCGACCTTCAAAGTTGCGATTGCCGCTCAAGACCGCCGAAGCGACCAGATTGCCGCTGGTCACCGCAGCGGCGACCGGATCGGGCAAGGGACCGCTGTTGCCGATGCAGGTCGTGCAGCCGTAGCCGACCAGGCTGAAGCCAAGCGTCTCCAGGTCATCCATCAGACCGGCTTTGATCAGATAGTCCGTCACGACGCGCGAACCCGGCGCCAGGCTCGTCTTCACGTAGGAAGGAACGCGCAGTCCCTTGGCCGCCGCGTTGCGAGCCAACAAACCGGCCGCCAACATGACCGACGGGTTGCTAGTGTTGGTGCAACTGGTGATCGCCGCGATCACGACGGCCCCGTGTCCGATTTCTTCCGACTTGCCGTTGTTCTTGACGGTTCCGGTGCTGCCCATTTCTTCGGCCGTCAGCGCGAAACCGCGTTGGTCGACCGGCGCCTTCAGCGAGCGATGGAATTCCGACTTCATGTTGGCCAGCGAAACGCGGTCTTGCGGGCGCTTCGGTCCGGCCATCGAAGGTTCGACCGTGCTGACGTCCAACTTCAACATCGTCGTGAACTTGGGAGTCGGCGCGTCATCGGTGCGGAAGACGCCCAGCTCTTTCGTGTACGTTTCGACCAGCGCAACTTCATCGTCGGTACGACCGGTGCGACGCAGGTAGTTGAGCGTTTCGGCGTCGACCGGGAAAAAGCCCATGGTGGCGCCATACTCGGGCGCCATGTTGGCGATCGTCGCGCGATCGGCCAGGCTCATCTTGCTGACGCCGTCGCCGAAGAACTCAACAAACTTGCCGACCACTCCTTCTTTTCGCAGGATCTGCGTGACGGTCAGCACCATGTCGGTCGCAGTGACGCCGGGGGGCAGTTCGCCGGTGATTTCAAAACCGACGACTTCCGGAGTCAGCATGTAGATCGGCTGGCCCAGCATGACCGCTTCGGCTTCGATCCCGCCGACGCCCCAACCGACGACGCCGAGGCCGTTGATCATGGTCGTGTGACTATCGGTGCCGACCAGCGTATCCGGAACGGCGACCGGGCCTTTTTCGTCTTGGCGAACGAAGACCCCTTTGGCCAGAAATTCCAAGTTCACTTGATGCACGATGCCGACGTTCGGCGGAACCGCGCGAAAATTATCGAGCGCTTTTTGGCCCCAGCGGAGGAACTCGTAACGTTCGCGATTGCGCTGGAATTCGAGCTCCACATTTCGCTCGAGCGAGTCCGCGTGGCCGAAGGCGTCGACCTGCACCGAGTGGTCAATGACCAGGTCGACTGGAATCAGCGGATTGATTTTGTTGGGGTCGCCGCCCAGTCGCTTCATGGCGCTGCGCATCGCGGCCAGATCGACCACGGCCGGCACGCCGGTAAAGTCTTGGAGAACGACGCGGGACGGCATGAAGGGAACTTCGCTGGGATCCGGGTTGTGGGGATTCCAAGCCGCCAAACGGCGAACGTCATCTTCCGAGACAATGAATCCGTCGCACGAACGGAGAACCGCTTCGAGCAGAATACGGATCGAATAAGGAAGCGAATCTACGTCGCAAAGTCCCTGATCCTGAAGCCGGCGAATCCGGTAAATCCCCATCTCTCCCTGAGGGGCCGAAAATGTATCGCGAGCGCCAAACGGATCGAAAACCGTACCCATGCGTCAATCTCTTTCCACAAAGTTGCACAAAATGAGCACGAACAGGCCGTCCTCACCAAGGGAGTGATTTTACCGCAATTTATGTTCGTTGTCTGCTAGGAATCGGCCGCCGCAGCGGTTGTATCTTCCGCCCCCAGACAGGCATAATCGGTCGCAGCTTCCTCCCAATCTGGCCGCTCCCAGGCGAAAGCGCGGAATAATCGATGAATTCAGAACAAGCGACCCTACCCAAGCTGAGCGAAGAGCGCTCGAACCTGCAAACAGGCGCTTTGCTAATACTAGCGGCGGTCGCGGTCTCCTTCGCCGTCGCCTACGCTCGCAGCATTTTGATTCCCTTTACGCTGGCGATCTTCTTGAATTATCTGGTCGCACCGATCGTCGATTTTTCGATGGTTCGGCTGCGATTTTCCAAATTTGCCGCCGTGTCGCTGGCCCTGTTGGTGGTCGGCTTGGCGCTCGTCAGCATGAGTTTCTTGGTCTTGCTGGTGATCCAAAGCATTTCAGATCCGCAAATGTTGAGACAGTTGGAGTTCGACCTGCAGCGCAAGCTCGATGCGATCGTGATTCAGGGATATGCGCTGGCCGACAGTTGGCTAGGAGTCCAATTTGACCGGCCTGACTCGGAATTGATCATCGCCGCGATCAAAACCAATTTAATTTCGCAAATGCCGTCGTACGCCCAGCAGTTGGGCGCATTGTTGATGAGTCTGGTCTCGAGCACCGCGCTGACGACGATCTTTGTCGGCTTTATGTTGGCCGGGCGCGATCCGTACAAAGTCTCGAAAGGGATGTACGCCGAGATCGATCAGAAGATCCGCCGCTACATTGCGACCAAGTTTATGATTTCGGCCGTGACCGGAATCTTGGTCTGGGTCTGTCTGGCGATGATGGGAATGCGACTGGCCTCTTTGTTTGGCTTGATGGCGTTCATGCTGAACTTCATCCCGTCGGTCGGTTCGATCATCGCGACGCTGCTGCCGATTCCGCTGGCGATCGTCGACTTTGACAGCGTCTGGATGATCGTGCTGGTGATCGGCGTTCCCGGGGCGATTCAAATGACGCTCGGCAATGTAATCGAACCCAAAATCATGGGAGACGGTTTGCAACTGCACCCGGTGACGATCCTGCTGAGTCTGACCTTTTGGGGCATGTTGTGGGGACCAGTCGGCATGGTGCTTGCCGTGCCGATCACGGCGACCCTGCGGATCGTGATGCTGCGGTTTGAGACAACCCGCGTCATCGGCAACCTGATGGCCGGCATCTTGCCGGAACACGAATAGAACGTGAACCGGCGGCGTAGAACGACGGAGAAAAAGGGGGCAGCTTAGTTGCCGAAGACGCCGACCCAATAGGTCGATCCGTCTCGTGCGACCGCATAGCCGTAACCAACCTGGCGAGCGCCGCTCAGCAGAATCGCGCGATGGCCGGGGCTGTTGAGCCAGCCTTGGAACGTCGCTTCGATGGACTTCGCGTTCCAGAGAATAATCTCACCGGAAGGGCTTCCTTGAAAATGGTGTCGACGAGCGCGAGCGACAAAGCCGCCGTTCACATGATGGCTGAACTGCCCTGTCTTGGCCATGTACCACGCATGATCCTGAGCGGCCTTGGTAAGTTCGGGGTTCATCTTTTGCGCCGGCAAGTTGTATTGCCCACGCACCGCGTTGGAATGCTTCCACATCTTCACCAAGCTTGGGTGATTATGGAGAAACGTATCTTTGACCTCTGCGTCCGCATTGTCGTCGGCCGTTTGCGGCTGGACGCTAGCGTCCTGGGCATGCAGCGAAGTCGCGAGGGCAAGCAAGACCGTGAGCGCAAAAAGTTTCTTCTGATCCGTCATATTGCTTTTGTGGGGGGGTAGGGTGGTAGGACTCCGTTCGAAGAAACGCATTTTTGCGGCCTGGGCAAAATGGTTCAACTCTCCCAATGGGCCGTAGGGTCCGAGAAACCGATGTTGCAGCGAGTGCTGATCCATTGCTATAACCCGCGACGAATAAAGAACTTGAGCCCAATAGCCGCGAGCCGTGAAACCATTTCAACGCGGAAGACCGCCCTCTTTTTTTTCACTCAAAATGCTCTGCATTGGGGTCGCGGCGGCGTGTGCGCTCGTTTTTTCGGGCTGTGCTTCGATCATTCCGAACAACGCTCGCAACTGGGCGCCCGATCAAACGCGGTTGCCGTCCTACGAGAATGTGGGCGGAAAGGTCACGATTCATAACGTCCGAAATTGTCGTTATGCGTCGTCTGACAATTACGTCATTCAGTACTACGACAAGCAATTCAACCTCAGCGATATCCAGTCGGTCGACTTTATTGTCGCACCGTTTAACGATACGCCGGCGGTCGCGCACACGATGCTAAGCTTTGGTCTGGCCAGCGGCGATCAGATTGTATCGTCGGTCGAAATCCGCAAAGAAGCGGACGAAGAGTACTCGGCCTGGAAGGGCTTTTTGAACCAGTACGAATTGATGTACGTCATCGGCGACGAGCGCGACATCATCAACCTTAGCTCGAACGAATATAAGAGCGACGTCTATCTCTATCCGACGATCGCGACGCCGCAGCAGTCGCAAGCGTTGTTGATCGACGTGTTAGAAAGAGCGAACCAATTGGCCGTAAAACCCGAGTTTTACAATACGGTTACGAACAATTGCACGACCAACATCGTGCGACACGTCAACGATTTGGCGCCAGACAAGGTCCGCTACAACTACAAAGTTCTGTTAACTGGCTATAGCGATTCGTACGCCTACGAGCTAGGATTACTGGATCAAAGCGTTCCCTTTGAAGAGCTGAAGAAACGGTCGCTCATCAGCGAGCTGGCCGAAAAATACGAATACGATCCTGACTTCTCCGCGAAAATTCGAAGGCGATAATTTTCTTACGATGACGCCTGCCGATATCCAAGCCGACCGACCGAACCGCACTCTCAAGATCGAGTGGTCGGATGGTCAGACAGGGTCGGTCGATTTCTGGTCGTTGCGCGTCAGCTGTCGTTGTGCTCGCTGTATTAGCGAACATACCGACGAGCGGATCTTGAACCCCGACGACGTGCCGCGCGACGTCAGCATCGACTCGATGGAACTGGTCGGCGGCTACGCGATCAAAATTCGCTGGACCGACGGCCACGACACCGGGCTGTATACCTGGGAACATCTCCGCGAAGCGACGATCGCCGGCTAGCACTGCCGCCCGTTTGCATCTTTTTGATGCGGAATTGCGCCAAACTTCATAATTCTTGATAGTTCGGCGTTGCTGTATGACGAAAATCGCATTAGATACGGCCTACTGTGATTTTGCTGCCAGTCTCAACACTTCCGGCAAGGAGGTCGGCAATGAGCGGCGTTGCATTCGCGTTTGCGGCCATGATGGCCGCCGTTTCGGCACAGCCAAGAGATCCTGCGGTGACGGATCGAGTTGATCTTGTAGAGATCAACCACTACTACGATCCGCAGGGAAGGCTCGTGTTCGATCAGGTGATTTTCTATGAATGGTCGTCGAAGAATGCTCGCTTCGACGTCGTCGCTTGGCGTCTTCTGAAAACGCCCGCACAAGTTCCGATACGGGATTGGAAGCGCGGCGGTTACGTCACGAGTTGGCGTGACGGAGACGTCATTCGGCAGGTCCGCTCTATCCAGCGTCGCGAGACCTGGACGCGGCATGACCCAGAACTTGTGGAGCGCGATTACTTACCGCGCGAGTTACGGCGCGGCCTGACTAGGCAATTGGCCGAGCGTTAAGCGCTAGTTGGCGATCAGCGCGGCGTCTTCGCCTAGCACAAATACTTGAATCAGCAGCAACGCCATCGATTGGCCGTTGAGCAGAAAGTGGACGACAACGCACGGCGTCAAGCGCCGCGTTCGTTGATAGAGATACCCTAGCCCCAACGCGAGGAAAAAGAGGGGGATCGGCGCGAGACCTTGCCCCAGATGCATCAGCGCGAAGAACGACGCGCTGAGCAAAATTGGTCCGCAAATTTGCAACACGTTTCGCTGACGAACTACTTCCGGCGATTCATACTCCGTCGTCGGAACCGCAGGCGCCGCGATCGGCGAGTGAAACGGATTTTCGCCTTCGCTGGCGGCCGCGACGGCCGTGATGATCTCGTGCTCCGACGCTTGTTCCACGGTTTCCGTTTCGGTCGGCGGCGCATCGTCACTCGACAGCCAACGGACGCGCCCCAGCAAGACGTTGCTGACCTTCAAACGCCCGTCAACCGTATCTTGCAGCCAACCCTGAAAGAGTCCGCGAAAGAAAAACTCTTCAAACAACGGCGCCGCGACCACCGCCGCCGCGACCGAAGCGACAGCCATCGGCACGCTTTTGTCTTTGACCAGCATATCGATCAGCGGATGCTCGTATGGCTTCAAGTAAGCGAGAATTGCCTGCAGGATCAAGGTCGGCACGACCAGCATGCCGAAGGCGGCGATCCCCAACAGCAAGTCGGCGAAGAACTTCTCGCCGCGCTGACCGAACAGTTGCAGCCCATAGCCGCGCACGACGATCAGCCCCGAAACGGCGAGCAGCGACAAGATTTCGGCGCCCGAAAAGGCCAAGATCATCGCCGCTTGTTGGACGGCGTCCAGCGACTCCTCTTTGATCGGCAGCTTGGCCCCGGTCACCGCCATCGCGATCCCCTGAAAGCCGGCCATCAACGTCAACGCGATCAGAATCGTGGCCACGATATCGATCAGGCCCCAACTAATCGGTTGGCCGGCCTCTTGCCGCAAGATCGGCTCGCCCCGCAATAGCTGGCGCAGCGACCAACTCCAGCCAGAGATGCAGATCACCAACAGCAGCGCCATCAAGCAAAGCACCGCGAATCCGAATAAAATTTGTCCCATGCGAGACTCACGTGGTGGTCGATTGATCGCGAATCATCTTCGCTGCAGCGAAGATGTAAATGACGCCAGAATGCACTGTCGACGCGACCGCCAACCAAGCGGAGATCAGCGCCGTCCATTCTAACGCCAGCGTATAAGGGCCCGCTGTCGTCTGTTGAACATACGCCAGAACGACCATCGATGCGACGGCCGCGACGCATTGCAACACCATTTTGATCTTGCCGGGCATATTGGCCGAAAAGTCGCCGCCGTGCTGTTCGATAAAACTGCGGAGCACGGTCACTAGCATCTCGCGGCCGGCGATCACCACCGCCATCCAGGCCGCAATCTGCGATCCAGGCTCGGCGGCGAGAAAGATAAACGTGCCGCAGATGATGATTTTGTCGACGAAGGGATCAAAGACGCGGCCGACCTGGGTCACCTCGTTATATTTGCGGGCCCAATAGCCATCCATCCAATCGGTCGCCGCCGCAATGATAAAAACGACCGCCGCAGCGACGTATTGCCCCCACGGCAGCAGCACAAAGACCGCGATAGACAAGAGAAAACGGGCCAGCGTGATCGCATTCGGCACGTTGACCACTTTGGTCGACGCCATCGGCTTGGTGTCAGCAGCAGTCATGATGCCCATCGCCAGAGAGGAGAGTTCGGATTGGGGGCGCCAACTAACGCGGCGTATCGACCGCTGCGCCAATCAAATCGTATTCATGGGTCGCGACAATCTCGGTCTTTACGATCTGACCTGCGGCGAGGCCTTCGCCTGAGACGAACACGACGCAATCGACGTCCGGCGCGTCATGCTTTGTTCGGCCGATCCATGCGGTCGCTTGTCCCGGCACTTGTTGATCAAGGATGACGTCCATCGTCGTGCCGACCAGCGCGTCGTTGCGATCGAAGACGACCTCTTGCTGCACTTCCATCAGGCGATCACGACGCTCGGCGGCGACTTCTTCAGGCAACGCATCAGGCAGTTTGACCGCCGGCGTTCCTTCTTCGCGTGAGTAGGTGAAGACGCCGACGCGCTCGAACTTTTGCTCGGCGACAAAGCCGCACAGTTCCTCAAATTGCTCGTCGGTTTCGCCGGGGAAGCCGGTGATGAACGTCGTGCGAATCGCGAGGTCCGGAATGAACTTTCGCATCCGCGCGATCGTATCTTCGGTCGAGCTGCGCGTCACGCGGCGCGACATGCGACGCAGCATCGTGTCATTGATGTGCTGCAGCGGCATGTCGATGTAAGGGACGATCTTGTCAGCGTCAGCGATCGTTTGCAGCAGGTGATCGTCGATATACATCGGGTAGAAGTACATCAAGCGGATCCAGTCGAACCCTTTCACGTCGTTCAGTTGCTTTAGCAACGGAGCCAACCGAGGTTCGCCGTACAGGTCGAGCCCATAGTAGGTGGTGTCTTGCGCAACGACGATCAATTCGCGTACGCCGTCGGCGGCCAGTTCTTCCGCTTCGCGGATCACTTCTTCCATCGGCTTGGTCGCGTGCTTGCCGCGCATCTTGGGGATCGCGCAGAAGGTGCAAAGCCGATCGCAACCTTCCGAAACCTTCAGATAGGCGAAGTGCTTCGGCGTGATCCGCAAGCGATGACGATCTTCGAGCGCACGAACCGGGGCAGGGCGAAAGACTTCGCGCTGCTCATCCAAGTTCCCCACCAGACGATCAGCGACCTTGGTGATCTCTTCGCGTCCGAAGACGCCGACCACCTGATCGATCTCGGGGCAATCGAGCAACAGTTGTTCTTTTTGACGTTCGGCCAGACAGCCGCAAACGACGACGCCACGGATCTTCCCTTGGCGCTTCAGCTCCAGCATCTCATGAATCGCGGCGAACGATTCGGTGCGAGCCGCTTCGATAAATCCGCAAGTGTTGACCACCACAAAATCGGCGCCCACCGGCTCTTGCACCAGCGAATAACCGTCGATCTGCAGCAGACCAAGCATCCGCTCGCTGTCGACCAGGTTTTTCGGGCAGCCGAGACTGACGAAGGAGTAAGACCCCTTCGACGCGCCGGTCGACTTGCACGAGGTAGCGGGTGAAGCGGATTGATCGAGTATCGGTAGTTGCGTCATCGAATATCTTTGATCCAGGCTCTAGTGAGCCGATGTCGATTCGCCGGGGCTGGAACAACAACCAGCGGCGAGTTCCGGTTTGGCTCGCCCTCTGAAAGAGGAAAAGGGCCGCGCGGAAAACCTTTATCGTACTCTTCACGGGCGAAATCGGCGAGAGGCGAAACCCGCTAAGATGCGGTATTCCCTGCGGCTATCCCGGCCGAAACGGCCAATTGCAGGTCGCGCAAACGGAACGGTTGGCCCAGAATCGTCGTAAATCCGACTTGGCTGGCCAACTGCTGATCCTCCCAGCGGGGCAAGCCGATGCATAAGATCCGGCTGGGGGAGGGATGATCGGCGAGAAACTGGGTCGCATCGTCGACCGACTTGGGCCCCCAATCCCAGGGCTGGTACAACACGCAGGCAATCGCCGAGGCTCGCACTTTTTCGCCCCCCGCGCGCCAAACGGCCGATAGACCGAAACTTTGTACGGCATCGGCCCAAAACTGGAAATCGGCTTGCCGGTCAGCGGCGATCACGGCCAGTCCCGACAGGACCTCCATTTCGCCCAGATCACGCAGTATCGCTTCTTCGGGGGACGCGGTCAGCGGCGACCGTTCGCCGGACGATGTGAACAGGGCTTCCAGCCGATTGGCGGCGGATTGCCACGGGATCAACTCGGCCCCGGGGATCAGTTTGCCGGTTCGCAATTCTCCGGCCGTCCAAAATCCGGCGATTGCAATCCAGCGAGCTAGCGGATGTCGCCGGCGCAGCGCGGCGAGTTCGGTTGCCGGGAACTGCCCGATACGGCTTTGCAGCACGACAATCCAGGCAGGCGAATCAGATTCTGCTTCGGTAGAAACGATTGCGGAGAGTGAGAACCGGCAATCGGCTTGTTGGCGGAGCACGGTGATCGCGGCGGCAAACTCGGCCGCTGAAGCGTCTCCCACGACCAGCACAGATCGCTGCATAGGGTTCGCCTTACAAGTCTTCTTCAAATTCGGCGATCATTTCGATCGTCGCGATCGGGTCGGCGGCGTCACGCAGCTTGGTGTAAAACGCCGAGTCGCTGATAACGCGGCTCAGCCGGGCCAACGTCCGTAGGTGCGAACGATCATCGACCGACGCGATCAGAAAAAAGACGTCGGTCAAAATTCCGCGGCTGCCGCCAAACGGGACCCCTTGATAGGTGCGCCCCAAGCAAAGAAAACCTTCGCTGATGATGTCCGGCAAAGGTCGCCGCGGGTGAAGCAGCGCCACGCCGTTATCGAGCGCAGTGGTATGCATATTTTCGCGAGTCAGGACCGCGTCCGACATTTTCGCCGGGTCCCACAGCAACTGGGCTTCGGCCGCGAGTTCGCAAAGTTCTGAAATTATTTTTCGCGGCGATTTCCCCATCAGCGGCGTTTTGATCGTTTCGGGGCGCAGCATGTCGGCGATCGATACGACTTCATCGTCGCTGGAACCGCTGCGATCGAGCACGCTTTCGACCTGCACAAGCTCCGCTTCGTCCGAAAGTCCGATCCGATCTTCCAGCCAATGGTGGATGTCGGCTTGGCTAAAACGCCATTGTCCGGCGACCTTGCGGCCGGGAACGGTACCCCGGTTCGCGAGCTTTTCGACCTGTGGCGGGGTCAAATGGAGGTACGCGGCAAGTTGATCGATATCGAAATCCTGGCTAGCCATCGGAAGAACCCAGAAGGGAGTTTGGGGGCATTCCATCAATCTATGCGACGAGCGGTTTTCGTCCAACCCACCCTCGCTAGCAAAATAATGAGCGGCAAAGCCGGGTTGACTCTTGAGCCTTTTTGGGAAACATTCTTGGGGAATCGAAACGGTCGGAAGTTGCTTGCGAAAAGATTCGCTCGCTAGAACTTCTCGGCCGCGGCGACGTAGGACTGTTGGAACGGATTCCGATAGCACGTCCCATTCGATCAAAGTCGCAGCAGGCAAGGAGGCCGAACATGACTTTGTCCACGCAGCCTACGTCCGCGGTATCGCTTCGCCGGTTGTTACCCGGCGCCAAAATCCTTGGCGCCGAGGACATCGTCGTCCGCTCATGTGCGGCGAATTCTAAGCTTTGTCTTCCTGACGATCTGTTTGTCGCCATGGTCGGCGCTCATCAAGATGGGCACGATTTTGTCGAAGAAGCGATCGCCAACGGCGCTTCGGCGATTTTGTCCGAGCGAGCCCTGCCGACGACGCGCCCGGTTTGCATCGTTGAAAATACCCAAAGCGCCTACGCCCAAATCTGCCAGGCCTTGGCCGGAGATCCCTCGAAACGGATGCGGGTCATCGGCGTCACCGGCACCAACGGCAAAACCACCGTTTGCCGCCTGATTCAGTCCATCATGGAAACGGCCGGAGCGACGGTCGGCATGTCCTCTTCGCTCGGATACGACAACGGATACGATCGTCAGCCATGGGATTGCACCACGCCGAACGCCGCCGTTTTGGCCGATCTCCTCTCGCGGATGGAATACAACGGCTGCACGCATGCCGTCGTTGAAGCTTCTAGCGAAGCTCTCTCGCGGGATCGCTTGGATGGGATCGAACTCGACGCGGTGGCGATCACCAATTTGCGCCAAGATCATCTCGATGTTCATGGTTCGGTCACCAATTATCATCGAGCCAAAAAGAAAATTCTCGGCAGATTGCGCGAAACAGGCTTCGCCGTCGTCAACGCGGACGACTCTGCTTGCAACAAACTTCTCTCTCAGATCGAGACGCCGGCGTTGTCGGTCGCGCTGCATGGCGCCGCCGAAATCACCGCTAGCGTCGTCGAACGCCACAAAAGCGAACAAACTTTTTTACTATCCGCAGGCGACGAAACCGTCCCCGTCTGTACGCGGATGATCGGCGATCACCATGTTTACAATTGTCTGGTCGCCGCGGCGGTTGGATTGGTTTACGGCGTTGACCTGAAGACCGTCGTTCGCGGTCTAGAGCGAGTCGATTCGATCCCCGGCCGAATGCAACGGATTGAGTGTGGTCAGCCGTTTGGCGTCTTTGTCGATCTAGCGCACACGCACGACGCTTTGGCGATGGCGCTCAAGGCGCTTCGCCGTGTGACGCATGGTCGCGTGATCTGCGTCTATGGGGCCGACGGCTTAGGCGATCCCAGCAAACGTCCGCTGCTGGGCCGCGTCGCTGAGCGCGGCGCCGATCTGTCGCTGATCACCAGTGCAAACCCCGGAGACGAAAGTCCGCTGGAAGTCATTCATGACATTTTAGACGGCTACGAACGTCCGGCCCGAGCCCACGTGATGCCCAATCGCGCCGCCGCGATCGAGTGGGCCCTGTCCGAAGCGCAAACCGGCGATACGGTGCTGATCGCCGGCCGCGGAACGCCAAATCTGCAAACATTGCGCGAAGAAGAACTGCCGCTCGACGACGTGCAAATCGCGCAAAGCTGGCTCTATCAAGATTCACGCGGACTAGAAGTAGACGTAACAGTCGAGGATGACGGCCCAGTGCTGCTGAAATTTCCGCGGGGGTAAATAAAGAACCGGCGGCCTTCCCTCCTCGTATAGGCCGCACGGCGAGCAAGGGAATGCGGTCCCACGATTCGAAAGCGGTTCGAACTATCCCGCCAAATTCCCTCAGCTCGCGCCTCGCTCAGGCTACGAAGAAAGCCTTAGTGCTTCGCGCTGCAAGCGTTCAGCCCGACAACGCCGGCGATGATCAATAGAATGCTGATCAGCTTGACCGGCGAGAAGGTTTCGCGAAAGAAACAAATGCCGATCACGGCGATCAGCGCCGTGCCGACGCCTGACCAGACCGCATAGGCGTGGCTGACGTCGATCTTATTGAGCGCGAACGTCAGCGCCGTGAAAGAGCCTGCGTAAAAAAAGAAGAGCAACAGCGACGGCAGAGGACGCGTGAAGCCCTCTGACATTTTCATCGACGTCGTGCCGGCGACTTCTAACAAAATGGCGCCGGCCAAGAATACCCAAGGTTGCATCATGTTCGTCGCCTCGGGTTTTGCCTATCGCACGCGATAGTTGGCGACTGCGATGTCCCCATAATAGGTTTCGTTGTCGCGGAGAATGTAAAACTTGATCGGCCGCTTCTGCGCGATGATGTCGCTCTTCAAGATGTATTCCAAATTGTCGACCGAGATCGTTTCCCATTCGTGCATCCCGACCAACACGTCTCCCACGCGAATCTGCTGGCGAGCCGCAGGGCTATAGGCTTTGACCGCCGTAATCTTTAGGCCGCCGCGATAGCGCGTGTTGTTCGAGCGGAACTCGTTGGTCGGCACCATCTGCACGCGAATGCCGAGCAAGTCCCAAGCGGCGTCAACCAGCGCGTTGGCGCCTCCTTGGCCTTGCAGCACCAGGGCGAGCGACTTTTCGTCTCCTTCGCCCCGCTGCAGTTTCAGCGAGACTTCTTCGCCTGTCTCGTGATCGAGCAATGCACGTTCGATATCCAACATCCAGCAGATATCCAGTTCGTCGACCGAAGTAATCACGTCCCCAGCCTGAACGCCGCAGAGCGAAGCAGGGCTGTTCGGATCGACCGACTTGACATGCATTTGAGCGACGCCGTCGACAAACTTGGTTTCGCCGGTGATGCCGTGCCAGTGTCGATCCAGACGCTCGATCGACATTAACTGCGAAGCGATGTCCATTACGGTATCGACCGGAATCGCGAAGCCGATTCCTTGGGCGCCGACGCGAACGGCGACATTGATGCCGATCATTTCGCCGTCGATGTTCAGCAGCGGACCGCCGCTATTGCCGGGATTGATGCTGGCGTCCGTTTGGATCAAGTCGTAGTATTTTTGCGTGTCGCTGACCTGAACGGTGCGGTGCAAAGCGCTGATGATGCCGCGCGTGACCGAGTTCTCGTAGCCGTAGGCGTTGCCAACGGCGATCACCGTCTCGCCCGGCATCAGATCTGATGACGTGCCTGTCTTGACGACCGGAAGCGGCTTTTCGGCTTCGACCTTGATTAGGGCCAAGTCGGTCTTTTCGTCGAAAGCGATCAGTTGGGCGACGTAAGTCGTTCCGTCGTGCAGCGTGACCTGAATTCGCCGGACGCCTTCGACGACGTGCTGGTTGGTGATGATGTAGCCGCGTTCGTCCACAACAACGCCGGTCCCCATGCCGTTTACCTGGCGGGGTGCGTCGCCGATGGCGCTGGCCGTGGAGATCGTTTTGTGACCGTGAATATTCACGATCGACTCTTTCACCCCTTGCACCGCTTTGACGATCGGCGTCACGCGGAGTTCGGTGCCGGCCGCAGTGCGAAGCGTCGGGCAGGACGCCAAGCAGGCCAGAACGAACAGGCTTAGGAGATGACGCGAGGCAGGGTGACGCATAGAGGTCTCGTCGTTCCGTGAGTCGAGTCGAGTTCGGCTTCGTACGCCCATCCGGCGAAACGACGCAGGCAATTAGGCTCGAAACTTTCATCGGAACAGCGGGATTCCCCGCTTGATACGTCTAATGACAACCCGCAGACTCAACCTAGCTTGACAGCCTTCCAGCTAGCATCCAACAAGCCTATTGCGCTGTGGCGCAAAACTACTGAAATAGCTGGAGTTTACGACGCCGACTTGATGCGCCACGTCCCTTGGATGGGGCGAATTTCGGCGGGCTGATCGAGGTCGATCTGCGTCGGCAGGGGCGCGATGATCGGTTTCGCATGGACCGTCGGCGGCGGCAGAGGTTGCGGAGCTTTCGTTTCGACCGGCGGGATCGAAATCGCCTCGGCCGGCGGCGCCGGCATCCGAGCCGGAGCTGGAGCCGGAATTACAATCGGCGCGGCTAACTCGGGGACGTCTGGCATTTCGACTTCGACCGTGCGCCGCATGAGTTCTGGCGGCGAATATTCTACCCGCGGAGCGAACGCAGGCCGCGTCGGCACCGGATGGAATTTCGGTCGCGGCGGAATCATCGGCTGGTCAAAGGCGACTACCTGATGCTCTGGCCCCGCAGAATTGTGATCTTGCGATCCTGTTGTAGCAGTCTGGCAAGCTGCGTCGCATGTCGGCAGCGCCATCGAGTCACGATATCGCACGCCAAAACAGCCAACGGCTTGCGTTGCTATCAAAAGAATTCCGAGATGGCGCCAGCTTGCCTTCATTGATCCATCCACAGGGCGCAATGTTACCTGGCTTTATTCATCGTCGCGCCAGCGGCGTCAACTTCGCCGAAATCGGCAAAGTCGATCTATTTTTCCAGCTTCTCGGCTGGTTTCGCTTCGCTGCGGAAGACGAGTCGCAAAAGCTGCATCCCCAGAAACGCCGCTAGCACGGCCAGCAGTCCTAGCGGCCAGTTGCGGCCGATCCAGCTATCGGCGCGATTGGGAATAAAGACGCCCCACACGACCATCACGACTGCGATCCCCATGGTCGCTAGCAACAACAGGCAACCGCCGGTCGCCATCATCGCTTTGAAGGTCGACTCTTCGGAGATTTCATTTTCGCGTAGCGCAATCAGCCGCTGACGCCGCAGACTTATCAGCACCGCTTCGCTCGCTTCCAGCGCATGAGCCGCTTCGTTCCAGGTAAACGTCGCAGGCTCACCGTCGATTGCTTTTTGCAACTCGGCCAGCGCGTACTCGGCGTCTGCATCGGTCAGCGCCGCTCGCAACTGCCAGCGCGGGCGATCATGTTCGGCCAGAAACGTCACCTCCAGCGATCGATCCCCGCGCAGCAGATCCCAGCGGATCGCCTGACCGGCGCGCGTCTTCATTTGCACCGTCAACCGTGAAAAATCGTCAGCCGTCGCCGCCGGACCGGTTGCCGAGATCGACGTGATCTCGCCAAACGTCGCGACCACCCACGCAATATCGCTGGCCAGCGACTTCAAGATCGCCGCGCGTGACGTATCGCGGGCCTGGCGCTCGATCACGATTTGGTCAATCGCTCCCAGCTCCTCAGGCAGTTCCGCCGTTTGACGGATCGCAAAACTTGCTTCGCTTTCTAGATTCGGACAGCAACTCACCAGCACGCACCCAGTGTCGCGTCGAATCATCTCCAACTCCAGCGCGAAGATCATTTCGCACGCCGGATGAACCAGCAACAGCGGCAGCCCTTCTTGCACATAGGCTCGCAGCGCCGATTCCTGCTCTGGCTCGCTTGACCGGGTCACGATCGCGGCGTCGACCACGCCGCCGAGATATTCTTCCCAACCAGCGTAAAACCGCAGCTGCGGAAAGCGGCTCGCCAGCTCTGCGGCGCAAGTTTGCACATCGACCGCGGCCACCACTTGATGACCCAGCCGCTGCGCCGCCTGCGCCAAACGCAGCGCATCTTCGTCGCATCCGAGCAAACCGAGACGCATCGCTTCCCCTTTCAACAGGGACTAGAGCTTTCGCAGATGGAAACCGCCATCGACGTTGATCCGCTCGCCGGTGCTAAAGGGGAACAAGTCGCGTGCAATCGCCAAGATCGCTTTGGCGACATCTTCAGGCTGCCCCCAGCGCCGAATCGGCGTCATCCCTTCAGCAATCAACTGATCGTACTTCTCTTTGACCGGCGCCGTCATATCGCTGGCGATCACGCCGGGACAAATCTCGAAAACCTGAATCCCATCGTCCGCCAACCGTTCGGCCAGCAACCAGGTCATCATTTGCAGGCCGGCTTTAGCCATGCAATAGTCGGCCCGGTTCGCCGATACCGCATAGGACGACAACGACGAGATATTGATGATCTTACCACTGGGGATCTGCTTCGCGCCAATTTGATCAATCATCGACAAGGCCGCCGACTGACTGAGAAAGAACGGCCCTTTCAAATTGGTGCCGAACACCAGGTCCCAATTTTCTTCGGTCGCTTCGAGCAGATCTTTCCGCCCTGGCGAAGTGATCCCGGCGTTGTTGACCAACAGATCAAGTCGACCAAACGCGGCGAGCGTCTGCTCTAACAGTGCGGTTCGCCCAGCCGGTTCGGCGACGCTGGCCCCGACGGCGATCGCGCGTCCGCCTGCCGCTTCGATCTCGGCGACCACCTCGTCGGCGGCGTCACGACGGCTGTTGTAGTTGATCGTGACCGCAAATCCGTCGGCCGCCAAAGCGGTCGCGATCGCTCGTCCAATTCCCCGCGAACTGCCGGTAACCACCGCGACAGGCAAGCTTTTCGACACGAATATCCCCTCCAAATAGGCGTAACTTCTGCGTGAATCAACCTAGAACCGGCCGACTGACCTGTCAACGCACAGGAAATGAAGCTCGGCGGCAACTACAATAGACCGAGCTATTTCTCCCATGTTTAACACCCTTGATGACTTATGCTTCGTTCTGCTTTGTTGGCTGTGTTGATTGTCGGACTTGCGCTGTGCGGATATTTGACCTACGCCAGTTTGACCGCGTCGCCGGTCGCCGGTTGTGGATTCCATTCCTCGTGCCATGACGTTCTGACCAGCGAATGGTCGAAATGGTTTACGCTGCCGGTCAGCGTCGTGGGGTTTGCACTCTACGCGTCGGCGCTCGGCATCTTGGTGATGACGCTCTGCCCGATTCCAGAAGAGACCCGTCAGCAAGGCGGACAATTCGTCGTCATCCTGATGACCTTGGCGGCGGCTTCGGCCGTGTGGTTTATCGGAATTCAAGCTGGCGTTTTGGGCAAATTTTGCCCGTATTGCATGGCCGCGCATGCCTGCTCGCTGATCGCGGTCGTCTTGGCCTGGATCGCGTTTCCTCCTCAAGTGCGTCAAGCGACAGCCGCCGGCGTCGCCAGCTTCCTCGGTTTGGTGCTGCTGGTCTTCGGCCAAGTTGCGATGCCCGAACCAGAAGGCCCGCGCAACGCCGTTATTCAATTAGAGCAACGCCTCAAGGTCGAACTTCGCTTAAAGTCGCCCGAGGAAGAAACGACCGAAAACTCGCGCCCCTACTTGTTCGCCGGCGACAGTGTCGAGATCGACACCTACGCCTGGCCGATCTTGGGAGATCCCGAAGCCGAGTTTGTCGTGATCGACGTGATGGACTACACCTGCGACTACTGCCGCGACGCGAGTCATTTTCTGGACGAGGCCCGCAAGCAATACGATGGCAAGTTAGCCGTGATCGTGATGCCGCTGCCGCTTTCCCACCACTGCAACGCTTACGTACCAGAGACCGAGCCCGAGCATGAAAGCGCCTGCCAACTCGCCTATCTGGCGATCAATCTGTGGCGCAACAAGCCGGAAGACTTCGACGAGTTCCATCACTGGTTGTTCGCAGGCGACGAGTTCCATACGCAAGAAGAAACGCTCGCCTATCTCGACCAGAAGTATGGCAGTGAATTTGTCGACAAGCTAATCCAAGACGACGCGCCTGCGCAGTTCATCGACGAGGCGCTCCGACTCGCCGATCCCGAGCGCCCCAAACCGCTGTTCGGACTCATGCCGGCGATCATCGGCAAAACGCAAGTCTCCGAAGGCGCGTTTTCGCAGCTCGAGGAAATCATGCAACCGTTTGCAGTCGACTTTGGCCCCCCGGCAACTAAAAAGTAAAAAGAGGACGGGGACAATACCGTTCGGCACAGTGCGTCGCCTGGCGTTGATTTTAGACGGTCACGATCTCTTTCGGCAATTTCGCGACGCTGGCGAGTCGTGCAAGCGAACGACTCGCTTTTCATCCGCGCAGCATCGACGCGGCCGCTTGCTTCCGGACCTTCTCCAGATGAGCCAACAGCTCTTCTTTGTTGGCAAGACCGGTGAAGTAGTAGCCGAAGGTCCGTTTGCTCGGCTTACCGCCGACCCGCAAGTGGATCAGCAGGTACGCGATCATCGCGCAAAAGACCTGGATCTTGATGCCGTTTTGGCTGTGGCTGATCAAGTGCGCACCGCCCATCAGTTGCTTGTAGAAACGGAAGAAGATCTCAGCCGTCCAGCGGTACGAGTACAAGATCGCAATGACTTCAGCCGGGGCGAACCGC
This sequence comes from Blastopirellula marina DSM 3645, assembly GCF_000153105.1. Classification (GTDB taxonomy): domain Bacteria; phylum Planctomycetota; class Planctomycetia; order Pirellulales; family Pirellulaceae; genus Blastopirellula; species Blastopirellula marina. The sequence goes on along the minus strand of NZ_CH672376.1, from coordinate 3,159,188 downwards.
ATGTTCGTCGCGATCCGCAGCACGCCGTCGCTCGCTGGCGCGTCGGGCTACGAAGGGAAGTCAAGAAACAAAAAAAGGGCGAGAACCCTGTGGTTCTCACCCTTGCTTATATCCAGCCCCTGGAGCTTGCATAGGACAAGTTCCAGGGGCCTAAAAAAAGACTCGCCGTGAAGCGAATGCCGGCGCGGTCGACCCAGTTAACCACGTGCTCCGGCATCAAAATAGCTTCGACCCAGGAGGGGGGCTGTCGCACGTTCCCGCAAACTTGCGAGCAACGACGAGCCTTTCCAAATTCAATTTTTCTCGCCACACCACAGTTAGCGTTGCAGCGGGGCAATAAATAGCGAATCGACATTTGCGTGTCTGCGCCAATTTTTTGAGTCTCGCCGGTTTCTTTACCCGGATGCGAGACGGGTATTCGAGAGGGCTGAAGCGTCTATAATGGGCGACTTTCCCCCGCGTAATGATTCTCATCCTGCCTTAGAAAGGACGACACGATGTCGCTCGGTTTTGCCATTGTCGGTTGTGGAATGATCGCCGATTTCCACGCTCGCGCTATTGCGGACCTGCGCGGCGCCAAGTTGGTCGCCTGCTTTTCTCGTAATGGAGAACGGGCCGCTGAGTTCGCCGCCGATCATGACTGCGTCGCTTACAGCGATCTGGACGAAATGCTGGCCGACGAGAATGTCGATATCGTTTCGATCTGCACGCCGAGCGGCGCTCATATGGAGCCCGGCGTCGCCGCGGCTCGCGCGGGGAAGCATGTCATCATCGAAAAACCGCTCGAAATCACGCTGAAACGCTGCGACAAGCTGATTAGCGAGTGCGAGAAGGCGGGCGTCAAACTGTCGACGATCTTTCCGTCACGTTTCCACGGCCCTTCGGTCGAGTTGAAAAAAGCGATCGACGCTGGGCGCTTCGGCAAGCTGACGATGGGAGACGCCTACGTCAAATGGTTCCGCACGCAAGCCTATTACGATAGCGGCGCGTGGCGCGGCACGTGGGCGTTAGATGGGGGCGGCGCATTGATGAATCAAGCGATCCATAGCGTCGACCTGCTCTGTTGGCTGATGGGGGACGTCGCCGAGATTTCGGCTTATACGTCGCTGCTGGCCCATGAGCGAATCGAAGTCGAAGATGTCGCCGTCGCGACCCTGAAATTTGCGAGCGGCGCGCTCGGCGTGATCCAGGCATCGACCGCATCGTATCCCGGTTTTTTGAAGCGGATCGAGATCAGCGGTTCGCAAGGGTCGGCCATCATGGAAGAAGAAGACCTGAAAAAGTGGGAATTCGCCAAGATGACGAAGCGCGATCAGGCGATCCAAGAGAAGCTGGCCGGCAAAACCCACACCGGCGGAGGGGCCGCCGATCCGAAAGCGATCGGGCACCATGGTCACACCGCGCAGTTCAAAGACTTTGTTGACGCGATCAAAAAAGATCGCGAGCCGCTGATTAACGGCCCCGAAGGGCGCCGAGCCGTCGAAGTGATTCTGGCGATCTACAAAGCGGCCGAAACCGGCAAATCGATCCCATTGCCGCTGAAATCGGATCCCGTTTTGAAGGCGCGCACCGCTAAATAGCCGGAAAATCTCGCACGACGACCGAGCGGGATCGGCAAATTGCCCTTTTCCGCAACGCGATTTCACGGCAAAATGTCGCACGGTTTGATAGCACCAAGCAGGGAAGCGTCGGTGAACTTACGACTTGTAGCGGATTACTTGGTCTATGTAGCGGTTCGTTTGACGATTTGCATCGTCCAAGCGATCCCGATGGATCGTTGCGCCCAGGGCGCCCAGTTTCTGGCCTGGCTCATCAGCGACGTCTTAAAGGTTCGCGGTGAGCTGCTCGATTCCAATCTGCGGCATGCCTTTCCAGAGATGACCGCCGCTGAGCGTAAAAAGCTGGCTCGGCGAAACTGGCGGCATCTGTTGTTGATGGTGTGCGAAATCGCCCACGCGCCGCGCAAGATTCATGACACAAATTGGCGCGACTATGTCGATCTGCAAAACGTCTCGAATCAGATCGGCTACATGCTCAGCGAGCGGCCGGTGGTGATTTTGCTGGGGCATTTTGGCAATTTCGAGTTGATGGGCTACTGCGCCGGGCTGATGGGATTTCCGACCTATACCGTCGCGCGGCCGCTGGATAATAAATTTTTGCATGATTTCGTCCAGCGTTTCCGAGGCGCGACGGGGCAGTTTATTCTCCCCAAGCAGGGAAGCGCTCCGGCGATCGAAAAGCTGATGGACGCCGGCGGAACGCTTGGCTTGTTGTGCGATCAGAACGCGGGGCCAAAAGGTTGCTGGGTCGACTTTATGGGTCGGCCGGCGTCGTGCCATAAAGCGATTTCGTTGTTCTCGATGGCCAGCGGCGCTCCGCTTGTGGTCACTCACTTTCGCCGCACCGACCGCCCGATGCAATTTGAAATGGGGATCGATTCGACCGACGCGATCTATGACCCGCTTCAAGCGGAAACAAAGCTGGGCGTGAAAGAATTGGCCAGCTGGTACAATGAGCAGCTCGAAAAAATGATCCGCCGCAATCCCGAACAATACTGGTGGATCCATAACCGCTGGCGCGATGATCGCCCTCCGAAGAAGGCGAAAAAGACCGCCGCGGCGCCGGACGCCGCCGAGTCAGACGCGCCGCGCCGCGCCGCCTAGCCCGTTTCCGCCGAATTGCCTGTTCCGTCTTATGCCAAATTGGGTTCGTGTCGCAGCGATTAGCGAAGTCCCCGCCGACGGCGGCTTGGAGCGGGTCGTCGCTGGCCGCATCATTGGTCTGTTCTGCGTTGACGACCGCTATTTTGCGATCGACGGCATTTGCGCCCATCAAGGGGGACCAGTCGGCAAAGGGGGAATCTGCGGCGCGATCGTCACTTGCCCCTGGCATGGCTGGCAATACGACGTGACGTCGGGCAAACATGAGTTGAGCGAGATTCGACAGCAAACCTTTCCGGTCGAGCGACGCGGCGACGATCTTTTCGTTGACATGGAAGAGCGCAGTTAATCGAGCGACATCTTTTGTGCAGGCTCCCGATCGGGTAGCCTGAGTGAATACCCCGTTCGTCACTTGCAAATTGCCCTGGCCCTTGATCGAAGTTCGCCGCTTTCTCAACTCCGATCCACCGAAGTTGGTGGAAATTTGGAACAGCCAACCGCTAGGGGCGCAGCTCGCGCAGCCGATGACGGTCGGCTCGATGGAAACGTACGTTTTCGCCAAGCCTTATTTCCGCCCCGAAACTTGCCTGGTCGCCGTCGACCAAGGGCAGATTGTCGGTTTCGCGCATGTGGCGCTCGCACGCGATTTGAATCACCAGATCGAAAGCGCCGCCTACGCCTATCTCTCGCTCACTTTGGTCGCTGGACATGCCGATTATGCGGCCGTGACCAGCGCGCTGTTGGATCAAGCAGAGTCGATGGCGAAAGAAGCAGGCGCCGCACAACTGATTACCGGCGGAGCGCCGCCGCTAGGGCCCTTTTATTTTGGGTTGGCCGGCGGATCGCACAATCTGGGAGTGCCGTCGACGTTTGAGGTTCTGCGGCAGCAGCTGGATCAGCGCGACTATCAAGTCGTCGGCGAGTATTTGGCGATGCGATCGAACATCCATGGATTTCGGCCCGCGGTGAGTCGCGAGATGATGCAGATTCGCCGCAGCTTTTCGGTCGAAGCGAATTTCAGCCCGCCGCCGCTCGATTGGCTCAATTCGTGCATCTATATGCACTTTGAACGTTCGCAGTTTGACTTGATTCCCAAATTGAATTCGGCGGTCGCCGCTTCGGCCACCTTTATCGACTTGCCGCACTACAGCCAACTGTGGGGCGTCCACGCCGCCGCGCTGGTCACGGTCGAAGCATTAGAAGATGGCGATCAAGCCAAAGCGAACTATCTGCTAGGCGAAGCGCTGCGGCAACTTGCCGAAACCGGCGTCGGTCGGATCGAGACCCAAGTCGACAAAGAAGATCTCGCCGCGTACGCCATGCTGCGGACGCTGGGCTTTGACGAGGTCTATCAGTCGACGCGAATGGCGAAAAAGTTCTAGCGAGTCGAGATCGCCGTCAGATACTGCGTCGCGCCCAACTCGGCGTTTGAATTCACGTGGCGAATCTGCAGCGGGATCGGATCGATTAGTTCTTGGCGACGTTCGGCCGCCAGTTTGGCGGTGATCAAATCGCGCTGCGAGCCCGACATCAGGTAATGCGTCCAGAGCCAGGCCTCGGCGTAATCAAGCTGCGTCATCGCTTCCGGACGTTCGAGCGCCGCAAGGCGATCGAGATTCGGCCGCCAGCCGCCGTTTTGCAGCGCGCCGTTCAAGACCGGTAGATGCTCGACGTTCATCCGCCCCGGTTGCGGCGGAACCTCAAAATATTCGGCGAGTCCTTCATCAAGCCACAGCGGCAAGCGCCCGATGTTCGCGTGCAGGTAGGCGTGCGTCAGTTCGTGCCGCAGATCGGTGACCACATGCTCGGTCCAATGAGCGTAAATATGCGCTCCGCTGGCGTCGGTGACAAACACCGCGCGGCGACCGGCCAACTGAGGAAATCGCTGCGCGACGACGCTTTGATAGGCGGCGACATCGCGATACAAGTGAACCTGGATCGGCACGTCTTCCATCGGCGTTTGCAACGTGGAAGACAAATCGGTGCGAAGCGACTCGACGCTCGCTCGCATCACCGCTTCGGCAGGCAGCTCAAAGTCGGCCAGGATCACCAGGTTGTCAGAAGCGACTTCGGGCAAAATCAACGGCGCGGCGGATCGTCCCCAGAGGGCGCAGCCCGACATTCCGCCGATGGCGGTCAATATGCAGAGCCGTAAAATCCAACCGCACAACAAACTGGCGTCCTTTCCAAGCAGTGCGAAAACGAATCTCTCCGCTAGTTGGCGCCGACGCGCGTCGCAATCAGCGCGTCGAGCTCCAACTTAAGTTTGCCGAGAATCTGGTCGTAGGGAAATGCTCCCAGCTCTTCGCCAGATCGTTTCAGGTTGACGAAGTTCGGCCCGCACCAGAGTCCCAGATCGGCGTCGTCCGTTTCCCCTGGTCCGTTGACGCGACAGCCCATCACGGCGATCGTGATGTCATGTTCTTTGGCGTACTGCGTCATATCGCGAACTTGTTCGGCCAAGTCAACAAACGCTTCGTTCTCGACTCGCGAGCAACTGGGGCAGCTGATGATGTTGAGCGTGTTCAAGCCAAAGTCGACGACGCTGCGGACGCGGCCAGCGGCGATGTCGGCCAAGATCTGCCGTCCGGCGGCGATCTCTTCCGGCTTGCGGGGATTGGGGACGGTCAGCGAAACGCGGATCGTATCGCCCACGCCGCGGCCAATCAACTGCTCGAAAGCGATGCGAGTTTTGATGATCCCATCCGGCGGCATGCCGGCTTCGGTCACGCCGAGATGCAGCGGAATGTCAGCGCGACGCTCGGCGAAGCGCTGATTGACTTCGATCACCTTTTTCGGGTCCGAGTCTTTCAGCGAAACGCAATAGCGTGTGAAACCAAGCGAGTCGAGATGCTCGCAATGCTCCAGGGCGCTTTCCAGCATCGGCGCGATCGAATCGGTCGGGTCGTACAGCGCCAGCTTGTCAGGATCGACGCTGCCGCAATTGACGCCGATCCGGATCGCACAGTCGTTGTCTTGGGCGACGCCGACCAGATAATTGACCTTCTCGCGCCACGGCTTGGTCCGTTCGTGGTGATAGAGATGTCCTGGGTTGTAGCGCACTTTATCGACGTGCGGAGCGACCAATTCGGCCAGGCGATAATTCTCTTGCAGGTCGACCGAAAGATTCGCCGACGTCTGCCGGCGGATTTCGGCCAGGGCCTCGGCGTCTTTCTTGTTGTCGACGGCAATTCGCACCACGTCAGCGCCCGCTTCCTCGAGCGCACGGACTTGACCGACGGTCGCGTCGATGTCTTGCGTCTTGGTGGCGGTCATGCTTTGGACGGCGATCGGATTGCCGTCGCCGATCGCGATCGAACCAATCACGACCCGGCGAGTCGAGTTTCGCTGAATTTGCACCGAAAAGATCTCCTGCGGCGTTGTCTAAACTGCACGTATTCTCTTGTACCGCAACAGTTTTGGCAACATCACCATTTTTCGGGGCAGCGCAGCGGGAGGCAACAAAAAAAGACCGCTGGTCAGCTGTGCCAGCGGTCTTTCTAGTCGAAATCGACACGTCAAAGTGGCCGTTATAGGCAAAGCAGAAAAGCAACCAGGTCCGCTTTTTCTTCCTGCGTCAGTTTCGACCCTTGAACCAGATTGAAGAACTCGACCGTATCGTCGAGCGTCAGCAGCCGTCCATCGTGCAAATAGGGGGGCGAATCTTTGATTCCCCGCAATGTAAAGGTCTTGATCGGGCCGGCGGCGACGTTCTTTTGCCCGCTGATCATTTCTGGCTCGTAAAACCGCTCTAAGTGAAGATCGTGCATCTGGTTATCAAGATAGAACGGCGCCGGGTGGCAATCGCCGCATTTCGCTTTGCCAAAAAAGAGCTCTTGGCCCCGCATTTCGGACTCGGTCGCTTTGTCGGCGATCAACTTACCGTCGAGTCCCAGCTTGGGCGCCGGCGGAAAGTCAAACATGTTCTGCATCTGGGCCATCATCGAAACTTGATCCGATCGATCCGGCAGGTGCACTCCTTTTTTGGCCGCCGTCACATGGTCGCCGTCAAAATAGGCGGTCCGCTGTTCAAACTGCGTAAAGTCTTCGACCGAGCGGAGCGAGCGTTTTGATCCGTGGATCTGCTGGTTGTACAGGCCGCGCAAACTGACCGTATCGATCCGAAACCGATTCTCTTGCGGCCGCGTGTCAGGATTCAAGTGGAACGTCGCATTGGTGTGCCCGTTGACGTGACAGTCGAGACAGGTGACGCCTAGCTCGGCCTCTTTCGTTTTGCGATCATTGGTTTGATTGAACTGTTGCTGCGGAAAAGGAGTCAGCAGCAGCCGCATCCCTTCCATCTGCACCGGAGTCACTTTTCCGTCGAGCAGGCGGAAGTAGTTCTTGATCGTCAGGACCTCTCCATTTGAGACGTCTCCTAGATCGGGCCGTGACGTCAGAAACATCGGCGGGGGATACTCGGGCATCAGGTGATCAGGCAGGTCAAAGTCGGTGTCAAATCGCTGCAAATCGCGATGCTCCGCTTTGGCGATCGTCTCAATTTGGTTCTTGGGAAAGACCATTCCGCCGGTCGAATGCTTGGAATGGGGTAGGGGACGAAAGCCGGCCGGCAACGTGTTTGCCTGCTTCACTTCGTCTGGCGTCATCTGCGCCAGCTCTTGCCACATCAAGTTTTCAGGCAACTTGACGCGAACTCCCTGCTGCACCTTTTTTCGCTTTCCAGACATCATCACGTCGGATGGATTGTCGCTCAGATCGTAACGAGCGCTAAGCAGCTGCTGCTGCCGCTCGTTGAACATCTCCCGCTTTTCACTATCCCCGGCAAAGACGGCGTTAAAATCCTTGTCGATGATCGGCATGTAAGTTTTGGGGGGCTCAGCCTTCGTCGGCTGCGGTGAACGTGTCATCGCAGGCTGCCGAGTCGCCGGCGCTTGGGCGAACAGAAGGTGAGCGGCTCCGAGAAGCAGTAACATTGTCTCGACAATAAGCGGGAATCGCTTGAACATGATGAGTTTCCTAGCTTGAACATGAGATCGCTGGGTCAATCGATCGCAGCTTCGCGGAAACAATTTGCAATTGCCGTGCCCTTCACGCCATTCTTTTTATGCATGACTTGTATGCATGGACGTTATGCGCTCGAATCCGACAGAAACCATGAATTCCGCTCAAGAAATAGGCGTAGAAGTCAGACAGGCCGAGAAAGCCATCGTCCGTGCTGGCAAGAAAACGCTCAGGCTGGCTCCATCGGAACCAGCCGATCCATCTAAGCGGCAGGATCTTGCCATGTGCCAAATGCTAGGCGAGCAGGTTTCGGCGCCGCCAGTTCAGGGCCAAACCGATCTTGCGAGAAAAGCTGCCGTCCCAGTTCACCTCGAAGCCTTCGTCACGTAAACAACCCTCAACCTCACGTGCGATACCAAGCGCATTCGTTTCGTAGTCGTCTGCAGCATCCTTTGAGTCAGCAGGCGAAAGCCAGCCATAGCCAAGGTAAACCGACGTTTCGGTCGTTTCCGCCAGCGACTCCGGCATGTTCTGATCGATAAAAAACGAGTAGCCGCGAACTTGGTCTTTAAACCCCGGCTCACGAAGTTCAATCGCGTCGATCCGAAGCGAAATTTCGGAAACCGTACAAGTGTCGCAACAGGGAGAGACTTGCCACAACAGAATGCCGCGCTTGCGCAGCTCCAATTCGACGCGATCCAAGCGATCGCAGTCCGTCTCGGCAGGCCAAGTCGCTTCTTCGGATTGAAGTTCCGTTTTGATGCGTTCGACTTCCTCTTCCGCGAATTGCTCGAAGTCTGCTTCTTCCTCCGCCGGAGACTCCTCTTCAATGATCGATGCGCAACATGAGTCAAGAAGATCCTCGGGAGCCAGCCGCTTTAAACGAAGTTCGCCCAGAATGAAATTCCGGATCGTCGCGCGAAGTTCTGCGCGCGACGCATCATTCCAATCGTTATTCTGACTCATCGCAGTATCTCCGTCGATTGACGCCGCATTGGGACACAAAACGTCGGCCGCACTCACATCTCGAACATTCTACCCAAAGTGCTGACAAATTAATCGCCAGAAATTGCAGGCGCCCCCTACTTGGCTTCGCGAACCACTTTGGTCAAACCTTCCACAAAGAAGTACTCGCCCCACATGACCGACTCATCGACGCCCAGGTCTTTGGCGGTATGGTAGACGCCGTGCTTCAAGATCCCTTCCCAGCCGGGATCGTCGATCGCTAGGTACTCTGGCTCGACCATCGCGTCCAGCATCTTGAGCGCGGTCGCGCGATACGCTGCGGCCTTGGCCGGATCTTTGGTCTGCTTGGCCAGATCCAACAGTCCGCTCGCCGCGATCGCACCGGCCGAGCTTTCTTTTTGCGGGCCGAAGGGCAAGGGAGCATTCACGTCGGCGTCAAAGTCCCACAGCGGCACGCCGTCGGCCGGCAGATTGGCGAGCCAATAATCGGCGTTTCGCTCGGCGATCGCCAAAAACTCTTCCATCTGCGTCAACGCGTAGACCTTGCTGTAACCGTACAACGACCAGGCCAAACCGCGGGCCCATGCGCTGTCGCCTTGCAAGCCTTGATGGGTCGATTCGTGTAAAAACTCGCCGGTCTCCAGATCAAACATCCCTTCATGCGCGGTCGAACCATTGGCGCGGACGATCTTATCGCGCGTCGTCCGGCAATGCGCGACCGCTTTGCGCATCAGTTCTTTGTCGCCGGTTTCGTTGGCGGCGTAAAAGATAATCGGTACGTTCATCATGATATCGATGAATAGCGAATCGTCCGAAACAAAGCTGCGCAGGTACTGTCCCTTTTCTTTAAACCGCATCGCCAACGTTTGGCCGGCCTGAATCAGCACATCGTGAATCGCTTTGTCGCCGGTCAGTTGATACCAGGGAAGGTAAGTACTGAGAAAGATGAATCCCAGATCATGCACATCCCGATCATGCTGACGATGTTCGAGCAATTTGCTGTAATGCTCGGCCCGCTCGCGCCAGGTTGCGTCACCGGTTCGCAGCGTGAACTGCCACATCATGCCGGCGAAGAAACCGCCGCACCAATCGGTCCACAATTCTCCGCCGTGCTTCCACTTCCCCTCTTCGGTATAGATCGGCAGATAGTCGGGATAGGTCTCCACGACGTGCGCGACTTGCTTCTGGGCGAACTGAAGTGCCGATTCGTATTTTGCGATGCGCTCGTCCGTCATATTCAACCGCCTAGCGTATTTCTATCTGGTGAGACAAAATGGGGGAGTCTTGATCGGGGTGCAAACTAACTTCCCCTGGTCCGTTTGAAAAGTCCTTCGCCGCCGAAAAAGCGATTCCGTTGAAATACTCGCCTGTCATCCATATTGTTCTGCACGAACCCGAAATCCCACCCAACACCGGCAATATCGGCCGCACCTGCGTCGCGATCGGGGCCAAGCTGTGGCTGGTCAAGCCGCTCGGCTTTCTGGTCAATGATCGCGAGCTGAAGCGCGCCGGCATGGACTATTGGCAACACCTAGAATGGGAAGTGGTCGAAGACTGGGCTCACCTACAAGAGCGACTTAAAGACCGACGCTTCTTCTATTTAACCAAGACGGCCAAACGCTCGTACACGACCGTCGACTTCCAGTTGGAAGACGCGATCGTCCTGGGCGCCGAGTCCAAAGGCTTGCCCCCAGAACTGTTGGCCACGACGCCCGAAAACAACATCTCAGTCCCGATGCGAACCGAAGTCCGCAGTCTCAACCTCTCGGCCACCGCTGCAACCGTCGCCTACGAAGCAGTCCGCCAACTCACGCTCGCCGGCCAAGCAAAATTACCGATCGGCGAGTCCCCGATCGGCTAATTGGCGAACCCAAAACGCCAAACCGGTTCTATCTTCGTAGCCCGAAGCGCGCGTTTTGACGTTGCGCTATTTTTCGGAAACAAGAATGGAACACGGCCGAGCCACGGATGAAGGGCGGAAAACAGGGTTAGGATCAGCCGGAAATCGTCACACTAGCC
>NZ_CH672376.1:3056976-3148484 GCF_000153105.1 Blastopirellula marina DSM 3645 | reverse complement strand
TCCATCGGCTTGCGTCTCTGGCTAATGGTCGCTTGGTTCGAAAAAGAGCACCTTCAAAACTGGCGCTGCGGACTACTTGTTTTCGATGCGGTAGAGGGCTTTTTCGGTTCGCAATAAGATCGCGTCGTTGTGGATGCCGAAGCTGGCGAGCGCTCGTTCCGCCAGGTCGTTTTGGGCGACTTCTTCGTACTGGTCGGCATGGCGCACGACGGTGGCCTTGCCGGATTCGTCCAGCATGTAGATCAGGCCGTTGGCGGTGAGCAGGGACGCGGAGAAATTTCCGCCGATGCGGTGCTTCCAGCGGACGTCTCCGGTGATTCCATCGACGCACGAGAGGATGCCGTTGTCAGAGATCATGTAGACGTCGTCATCGACCACGACTGGGGAAGGATTGTAGGGGACGTTGCGATCGAGGATGAACTCGACGTGCGTTTCGGTCACATCTCCGTGACCGTCTGGCCGCATCGCGATCAAGGTCGAGCGATCGTAGCCGGTGCAGACGTAGATCAGACCGTTAGCGAAAATCGGACGTGGGACGACGGAGTAGCCGTCTCCATAAGTGACGCGCCAGATCTCTTGGCCATTGCGCGGATCGAGCGACATGACGGCGCCGCTCCCTTGCGAGATGAGTTGCGTCTGTCCGTTCACTTCGATCAGCAGCGGCGTGCAGAAGGCGAAATATTTGGGAAGGCCCGGCACGTTGCGCGGCGTTCGCCACGCGACCTGGCCGGTCTCTTTATCGAGCGCGATCACTGCCTGCTTGTCGTTGCCGTCGATGCTAAAGATTAGCTTGTCTCCAAACAGGACCGGCGACCCGCCGTTGCCATGCGTTGGCTTATAGGCGTGCTCTTGCGTGCTCCAGACGATCGCGCCATCCTGCTTGCGAAGACAGGCCGTGCCCATGTGCCCGAAGTGGACATAGACGAACGCCCCCTCAACGATCGGCGTCGCGCTGGCATGGCTGTTCTTGGAATGGATCTTCGGAGCGGTCTCGCCTGACTGCTGGAACACTTCCACGTTCCAAACCACATCGCCTGAGTTTGCGTCAAGACAAACGGTCCGGAGCGATTGATCGGCTTTTCGGCCTTCGTCCTGGGGAACGGCCGTTGTCAGATAGATCCGATCCTCCGTCGTCACCGGCGACGACCAACCAATGCCCGGCAGTTCTTTCCGCCAGGTGATGTTGGTCTCGGGGCCCCACTCGGTCGGCAGCTTCACGCTGGTCGAGATTCCCTGCTGGGTCGGGCCGCGGAATTCGTTCCATGCCGTCGATGACTGGGCGACTGTTTGGCCGCTCATGAAAAGGCTGAGGAGCAACATCGCCAAACCGATGTGCGCCCTCGGGGATCGTTTCAGGAGGGAGAGGACGATCGTTCCACAGGCAAACAGGCGGTCAGGCGTCATGAGATTTCAGCAATGGAGGGAGGCGGCGGGAGGGAACGACTCTAATTTAGTCGAGAATCAGCCGGTGCGACACTAGATTTTGCGCCAGGGGAGGGCGAGCCGATGGAAGGCGGTCGGCAATTCCAACTCCGATTGAAGTGGCCAGCCGTATTCCATCGGCTTGCGCCTCTGGCCAGTGCTCGCGCGGTTCGAAAAAAGGGCACTCTCAAAACCTGCGCTTCCGGCTATGAAGCGGAAGACGCGTACCGGGTCGCCAATTGCGTGATCCAATCGGCCGGGGCTTTTCCCTGGGCGGCGATGGTGACGCGCCGTTCGGTTTCGCCGGTGACGAAGATTTCGATCTCGACATAACTGCGCGGCATGCAGCCGACGACGCGATCGGCCCATTCGACAAAGGTGAGACCTTCCGAATTGAAATACTCTTCGGGGCCTAACTCTAGAAATTCGTCATCGTCTTTGATGCGATAGGCGTCCATGTGGTAGAGCTGACGCTTCGCGTCGTATTCTTGCACCAGCACGAAAGTGGGGCTGATGACGGTCTGCGGATCGATTTCGCACGCGGCGGCGATCGCTTTCACAAGGCGCGTTTTGCCGGCGCCGAGCGTGCCCAACAGGGCGATCGTCGTTCCATCCGGCAACAGCTCGGCCAGCAGAAGACCTAACCGGTCGGTGTCGACTTCGGACGAAAGTTTCAACTCGATCTGACGATTGGCGACGTCATTCATTGGTGCAAATATCCTTGCGGCTCCAGTTTTTTTCCACCCACCTGATCGGCCCACATTCCTGCGCCGGCGACGATCTTTCCGATAGCCGTCACCGGCGTACCGAGCAAATCGTCAGCGACGATCTGTTGCGCGTGCTCGGGCGAAGCGGTCAACAATAACTCAAAATCTTCCCCATCCGCCAACGCATGTTCGAGCGGTGTTCTGCCGCTTGTCTCGGACAGGCGATGCGCCGCGTCGGAGATTGGAATCGAAGTCAAATCCAAGACGCCGGCGACTTCGCTCTCATTTAGCAGCCGTGAGAGATCCAGCAGCAAACCGTCGCTGATATCCATCCCAACTTGCGCCAGTCCCAGTCGCGTCAGTCGCCGCGCTTCAGCAATACGCGGTGTGAAATCAAAATGATGCCCTAAGATACTCCCGCCCAACTCGCCGGTCACCAGGATCACATCGCCGGGCGCTGCGCCGCGGCGCAGCAGCGGCTGATCGCTGCACGAACCGAACGCGGTCACGTTGATCGCCAGCGGGCCGCTCCAACTATTGGTGTCGCCTCCGGCGAGGATGCAGTCAAACTGCTCGACCAGCGGCAGCATCCCGTCGTACAGTTGGACGGCCAGTTCGAGCGCTGTTCCGACGGGAGGAGTACGCGGCAGCAGCAGTGAGACGACGACGGCCACCGGCTCTGCTCCCATTGCGGCAAGATCGCTAAGATTGACCGCAAGCGCCTTGCGTCCCACGCGCCGCGGATCGACTTCGGCCAGGCGAAAATCGATCTCGTCCGAAATCAAGTCAGTAGTCACAACCAAGTCGTCGCGATCCCGCCAGTCCAGAATCGCCGCATCATCCCCCAACCCGATGCGCAGTCGATCGTGCGAGCCGAGCGACTTTCGCAGGTGTTGAATGAATTCTGTTTCCATGGGATCCATTATCGCTGCAAAAGATTTACCAGCCAAGAGAGACCGACGTTAATCGATCGAGACGCGCAGATAGTGGTCAAATCGACGCTTGAGGTCCGCGATCAAATCGGTCGTCCACCATTGGCGAAAAGATTCCGACTCTTCGCTGTACGCTTTTTCTTCCTGCGCCATAACATCGTGCAGGTAGCCGACGACAACCGGGTCCTCTATTTTTTCGGCCCATGCAGCGATCTTAACGATCGCGGTCGCATGATCGTTGACTTGGCCCAAGCGATCTTGGACCGTCTCGAAATAGGGATACAGATCTCGCCGAAATCCTTCGTCAAACGCGACCGCGGTCAACTCCATCGCATAACGCAAGCGTTTCGCCTGGATCCGCAATTGATGCAGCGTGTCGGGCGCCGCCAACGTTTGTTCGGCCTGATAGAAAAACTGCAACATGACCGGATCCAAGTACAGAGGACCAATCGTCTGCAACGTATCTTCGGGGCCGGCGTCACGCCAGCGAATCCGCGGGATAAACTGCTCAAACTTGCGTGTGAGATTTTTCCCCTTCGCCCACGCAGCGATCTCCACCAGCGATGTCTGCGCTTCTTTCCGCATCGCTCGCATTCGTTTGAGCGTTTGCACCGCGACCTTGTCGCTCTTCTCATGATCGGCGGTCAAGCGCGCGATAAATACATCCAGATCGCGAGGCTCTCCCGCGGCGCGTCTGATTTTCTTCAGTCGCTTTCGCAGCTTCTCAGAGCGGCGCATCGGCTCGAGCGGTTGAAACAATTCCAACGCCGCCTGCGAACGCCGAACCGAGACGCGCAGCTGATGCACGTATTCGATATTTGCATCCGCTTTACGCGCGGCGAGCGGCAAATAGTAGCTGACCAGCTCGAGACGCTCTTGCAGCGCGGTGCGCGCAACCTTGGACACCAACGTGTCTGGCTTGACGCTATCGAGCCATTTCACTTTTTTGATCGTCAACTTGTCGGCGCTCCCGCACTTGCGCTCGTCGACGTCGGCTTTCCTACGCAAACGACGACTTCTAAATCGAAGACCTTTTCAAAGAACTCCGCTCGACTGCGCGCGGCCCAGAGGTCGACTTCCGAATCTCCTTGTGACGCTAACAGCAATTTCACTTGCGTCGGCGTTTTCTCGGCCTGAACCGATTGCACATGCTGACTGTGACTGCGATCAAGCGCCCCGGCCAATCGCAAGATCGAAGCCAAAGCTCGGACGCGAACTTGATCTTCGCTTGATAAGCGCGTGAAGTTGCGATGCTTTTTCTTGGGCGCTGATCCGCGATGATATCGCGCCACGTTGGCGATCAGTTCAAGTTCGTGACGCGAGAAACCCGGCAGCTGGCTGTTAAGAATCAGGTTATAGCTATGTTTGTGGTGCTTCTCATAGTTGATCAGATAGCCGGCGTCTTGCAGCACCGCCGACGCATAGATCAACCGCGCATCGGCCGGCGCCAGACCGAGCGGTTCGGCCAGTTGTTGATAGAGTTCAACCGCCAAATTGGCGACATGCAGCGTATGCGGCATATCGACGCCGCAGCTTTTAGCGAAAAACTCCATCTCACGCTTCGAGTCTTCTTCCGAAACCCGCGCGGCGTCGGTCGGATCAATCATCGAAATGATTAGCCCGTCTCGAATGCCGCGATCATGGACATGTAGGATGTTGACATCGAGCCGGGCCATGATGCGATCAATGATGATTAAGCCGGCGACGATGATATCGGCGCGATCGGCGCTAAGCCCCGCGACTCCGCGGCGCTGCTTGACGTTCATCTTTTTGAGCATGTCGAGCATATGGCTGACGTCGGCGTGCGTGATGCGATAGCCCCATTCCGGCTGACCGACTTCTCCCTTTTGCGCCATTTGCATCGCGGCGAGCGTCGTAAACGTTCCGCCGGTGCCGTACATCACTTGCGGCACGAACGGCCGTTTGCGAACGGTCTTCTTTAACTCGCGATCGATTTCCTCCGTCATGCGAGCGTAGTCTTCCGCACTTTGGAAGAGCGAGTTTTGCGGAGCGTACAACTCGGTCATGCGGACCGCGCCCAGTTGCGTTGCGATGATTTCTTCCACGTGACCGGCGGAAGCGAGGATAATCTCGGTGCTTCCCCCGCCGATATCGGCGACGGCGACGTTGCGATCGGTGATATCAAACGCTCTGGCGACGCTCAAAAAGGCGAGATGCGCTTCTTGCTCGGACGAGATCACGTCAATCTCCAGCTCGACGTCACGCAGCGCCCGCTCGCAAAACTCGGCGCCGTTTTCCGCTTCGCGCACCGCGCAAGTTGCGATTGTACGAATCGTTTTGACTTCAAAACCGGCCGCGATCTTCTTAAAGCGACGCAGCGCTGCGAGCGACTCTTCAATCGAATCTTCGTCCAAGCGGCCGGTAGAGCTGACGCTGCGCGCCAAGCGAGTCGACTGTCGTTCTTCGTCCAAAACTCGATAGTCAGGCCCCGGAGTCACTTGGGCGACCACCAAACGCAGGCTATTCGAGCCGATATCAATCGCAGCAAGTTTGTCGCCAGGCGAGAGCTGAAGATCGGGAGGCGTGTCGACGATTTTCTTCATGCGGCGGCGTTTCATCCTTTCGCGGCTTCTTCGTCCAGCGAAAAATCTAGAAGTGGAAAGACTTTCCAACGGCTAAGATAACAAATTCCGCCCTTCTTCACGATGACCAAATTTACCACGGCGCCCCAGTCACTGGGTAACTGGAGCGCTTTCCGCAAGCCGACTCGAACTGCACGAGCCTCCCCCATTTGGAAACGATGCGAACCATGCCCCAACGACGACTCATCCTGATGCGACACGCCAAGAGTTCCTGGAAAGAGGGCTCATCCGATCATGAGCGTCCCTTAAACGAACGCGGACGCGCCGCAGCTCCGCTGGTCGCGGCCGAATTGCAAAAGCGCGGCTGGACGCCGGAAATGGTTGTCGCCAGCAATGCGCGACGAACGGTCGAAACTTGGGAGCGGATGCGTGAGAACTTTTCTCCCACACCGCAAATCGTGCTCGATTCGAGTCTTTATCTCAGCGGCTACTCGGAGCTCGTGAGCGCCGCGGCCCAGTTGCCCGGCTTCTGTCAGTCGGCGCTTTTTTTGGGACATAACCCCGGCTGGGAGATGGCTGCCAGCCAACTGTCGGGGGAATCGCTAGAAATGGCGACCGGAATGGCGGTCCTATTTACCGTCGAAGCAGCAACTTGGCAGTCGGCATTTTTAAACGGAGATTGGAAATTTGTATCAATTATCCGGCCTCGGGAGCTGATTTAGGAAAATTTCGATTTTGCTTAGGGTGCAAACTACTCGTTTTCACAACAGTTAACCTCTTATTTCAATTGCAGCTTTCCGCAAATACGACTAAAATCCGTAGCATACCTGCCTCAATACCGCTGCTAATTTTTGCGGTAGCTCCTTCCCGCCTCAAACATGCGAAGCTATGAACGCACGTACGCTACTAGTTGCGTTTTTCTGTTGTTTGACCCTCGCAGTTCAAACGCCGGCTCAAGCTGACGATATATCGAAAGAGCAAGCTGCTTTCTTCGAGCATGATATTCGTCCGTTGCTGATCAAGCGCTGTTTCGAATGCCATAGCGACGAGTCCGAGAAGGGGAGTCTGCGCCTCGACTCGCGCGGAGCGCTGCTGGCCGGCGGAGATAGCGGCGCCGCGATCGAACCCGGCAAGCCGGAAGAAAGCTTGCTGATCGAAGCGATCCACTACGAAAGCTTCGAGATGCCCCCCGCTGGCAAATTGCCAGACGCCGAGATCGCGCTGCTGACCAAGTGGATACAGATGGGAGCGCCTTGGCCCGGCGGCGATGATGCGCTGATCCGCCATAACGCAAAAGACAAGATCACCGACGAAGATCGCCATTATTGGGCGTTTCAACCGTTGGCGAAAGTGAATCCGCCGGAGCAGGAAGAAGCGCGTTGGAACGACAACCCGATCGATCGATTTATCCGCCAGCAGCAGATCGCCGCCGGAGTCACTCCCAACGCCAAAGCCGACAAGTTGGTGCTGCTGCGTCGCGTCTGTTTTGATCTGACGGGTCTTCCGCCGACTCCGGAACAAACGGAGCGGTTTATGCAGGATCCGACTCCCCAAGCGTATGAGAAACTGGTCGATTCGCTGATCGACAGTCCACAGTTTGGCGAACGCATGGCGACCCATTGGCTCGACCTGGTGCGGTACGGTGAATCGGACGGTTATCGCCAAGACGCCTATCGCCCCCATGCGTGGCGGTACCGCGATTACGTCATCGACAGCTTCAATCAAGACAAGCCGTACGATCAATTTGTGCTGGAGCAATTGGCCGGCGACGAAGTCGCACCGGACAATCCCGATGCGATTGTGGCGACCGGTTTTCTGCGGCATTGGATCTACGAATACAACCAGCGCGACGTCCGCACCCAGTGGCAAATCATTCTGAATGACATCACGGACACGACCAGCGACGTCTTTCTCGGCGTGGGCATGGGTTGCGCCAAGTGTCACGATCACAAGTTTGACCCGCTGTTGCAGCGCGATTACTTCCAGCTTCAAGCCTTTTTCTCACCATTGATGCCGCGCGACGATCGTCCCGCCGCTTCATCACAGGAAGTCGCCGAGTACCAAGCGGCCCTCGCGAAGTGGGAAGCGGAAACAAGTGAAATCCGTACGAAGATTGACGAACTGGAAAAAGCGCCCATCGCCGGAGCGATCAAAAAGCAGACCGAAATGTTTCCGGAAGACATCCAGGAGATGATGAACAAACCGGTCGACCAGCGTGCTCCCTTTGAACATCAACTCGCGGAAATGGCGTACGAGCAGGTCGAGATGGAGATCAGCCGACGTCGTGGAAATGTGGGGGATGACAAGAAGAAGGCCGAGTATAAAAAGCTCCAAGCCGAACTGGCCAAACATCCAAAACCAAAATCGTTGCCAACCGCCTATTCGGTCAGTGACGTCGGTCCCCAGGCTCCGCCGACTTATATCACCGGTAAAGAACGGCTAGGTGAGATCTCGCCTGATTTCCTGACGGTGCTTGACGCTTCGCCGGTTTCGATTGAACCGTCCAGCAGTTCGACGGGACGACGATCCGAATTGGCTCGCTGGATCACCAGCGAAGATAACGCGTTGGCGAGCCGCGTCATCGCTAACCGACTCTGGCAATGGTGTTTTCACCGCGGCCTGGTTGCAACCCCCAACGACTTTGGCAATCTGGGAACGCCTCCGTCGCACCCTGAACTGCTCGATTGGATGTCGCAAGAGTTTATGGACCAAGGGCGAAGCATGAAAAGCATGATTCGCCTGCTGGTCACCTCCGAGACGTATCAACTCGCTACGACGCGCACCGCCGCAGCGGACAAGCTGGACCTGGATAATCGCACCTACTGGCGCAGCCAGGTTCGCCGGATGTCGGCCGAGCAAGTGCGTGACGCGATGTTGGCGGCGGCCGGCAAGTTGGATCGCACCACCGGCGGTCCTAGCGTCAGCGGCACCACGCCGCGTCGCAGCGTCTATTTGAAAGTGATCCGCAATACGCGCGAACCGCTGTTGGATGCGTTTGATTTCCCCGAACGTTTCAGTAGTTCGGCGACCCGCAACACCACCACGACGCCGACGCAATCCCTGCTATTGATCAACGGCGCATTCCCGCTGCAACAAGCCGAGCGAATGGCGTCCACCATTCGCAAAGCAGGCAAAACCAACGAAGATCGCATCCGCGCCGCCTACCTATCCGCGTTCAGCCGCAACCCAACGACTGCCGAATTGGAAGGCGCTCTTAATTTCATTCAGCAGCAACTGACCATTACGCGTGAACATGCGGCCGAAGAAAAGCCGCTGGCGATCGCCAAACTCAAAAAACTGGACAAGTCCGGCGTTCATCTGAAACCAGACGCCGAAGTGTCCCAGCTCTCGGCCAGCTTGCAAGATTTTACCGGCGCGTCCTTCACGGTCGAATCGATCGTGCAGCTTGATTCGATCTACTCCGACGCTTCGGTGCGGACGATCGCGTCCCAGTGGAACGGCGGCAATACCCAACCGGGTTGGAATTTTGGCGTGACCAGCGAGAAGTCGCGTTACACGCCGCGCAACCTGATCATGCAGTTGGTCGGCGCCAACTCGCTGGACCAAACCGTCTATGAAGTGATTCCGTCCGGCATTCACTTCGAGCTCGGACGTCCGTACTATGCTTGCGTACAGTACGTGCGCGACGACTCCGGCGCCGCCGAAGTTCACTTCTTTGTGCAAGACCTGACCGAGGCCACGGCGCCGCTGCAAACTGCGGTAGTGAAGACCGAAATCATCGCCGGTTTGCGTAACGACTACCCCTTTGTGATCGGCGGTCGCACCGGCACCAAAAGCTGTTCCTTTGACGGATTGGTCGCCGAAGTCCGCGCGGTTCCGTCGGCGCTGACGCCCGATCAGCTGTTGATCCAACAGACCGGCGAAGTCAACGAAGTGGTCGGTCATTGGAAATTCGCCCAGCCGACCGGCTCGCTGGCGTCGCTCGAAGGAGGCGTCGACCTCACCTCGGGCGACTCGGCGATCAACTCGGACACGGCCGCCTGGGTCGACTTTTGCCATATTTTGCTCAATTCCAACGAATTCCTTTACGTGCCATAGCATCATGCCCTCGACCGTTTGCCAACAATTCGGCGTTCCTCACCACGAGCAAATCATTGATCGTCGCCAAGCGCTGCTGCGCACCGGCGCCGGATTTGGCTCGCTCGCCCTCGCGTGGATGCTCGCTCGCGAAGGTCGCGCCGATCACGGCGGTCTGGCCGAGAGCAACCAGATGGCGCATGTCGCGCCTCGCGCCAAGAACGTCATCTTTTTGTTCATGGAAGGGGGGCCGAGCCACATCGATCTGTTCGATCCCAAGCCAGCGTTGAACAAACTGCATGGCAAGCCGCTACCCAGCTCGTTCAAGAAGGTTATTTTGGCGATG
Organism: Blastopirellula marina DSM 3645; assembly: GCF_000153105.1. Taxonomy (GTDB): domain Bacteria; phylum Planctomycetota; class Planctomycetia; order Pirellulales; family Pirellulaceae; genus Blastopirellula; species Blastopirellula marina. The sequence goes on along the minus strand of NZ_CH672376.1, from coordinate 3,138,496 downwards.
GGCGAAGGGAAAGCGCCTCTCTACGCCTCGCAGCGGAAATGGAAACAGCACGGCGAAAGCGGCCTGTGGGTCTCCGACTGGCTGCCGCACATCGCCGAGCATGCCGACGACCTGGCGGTGGTGCGTTCCTGCTACGGCGAAGGAATCAACCACGCCGGCGGCGTTTGCCAGATGAACACCGGCGCGATCATCGGCGGTCGTCCCTCACTGGGAAGCTGGGTCAGCTATGGCCTGGGTACCGAGAACGAGAACCTGCCGGCGTTCGTCGTCTTGCAAGACAACAACGGCACGCCGGTCAACGGTCCGCGCAACTGGGGAACCGCTTTTATGCCGGCGGTTTACCAGGGAACCCGTTTTCATCCCGGTGAAACTCCGATCCGAAATCTGCAAAATCCCGACGGCGTGACCGACAACCGTCAACTGTCGAAGCTCGCGTATCTCAGCCGGATGAACAGCGGCTTTGCCGGAGAACATCCCGGCCAGAGCGAACTCGACGCACGAATCAAGAGCTACGAGCTGGCGTTCCGCATGCAAGAGCATGCTCCCGAAGCGATCGATCTGACGCAAGAGTCGGAAGATACCAAACAGCTCTACGGTATGGATGAAAAAGAGACCGAGACCTTCGGTCGCAACTGTCTATTGGCGCGGCGCATGGTCGAACGCGGCGTTCGCTTCGTTCAGCTGTATCACGGCACCGGCAGCAAGTGGGACGCCCACTCGAACATCGAAAAGAATCATGGGACCAACTGCCGCTCGTCCGACAAACCGGTCGCCGGCTTGCTGGCCGACCTGAAACGCCGCGGTCTCCTCGATCAAACCCTGGTCGTGTGGGGAGGCGAATTTGGCCGAACTCCGATGAGCGAGCAAGGCAACGGCCGCGATCACAACCCGAGCGGCTTCACCATGTGGTTTGCCGGCGGCGGCGTCCGCGGCGGCCAAACGATCGGCGCGACCGACGAAATCGGCCTGCACGCGATCGAAGATCGGATGCATGTTCATGATCTCCATGCGTCGATTCTCCATCTGATGGGGCTCGACAACATGAAGCTGACCTACTTCCACAAGGGTCGTCCAGAACGCCCGACGGTGAACGAAGGTGGAATGAACATGAAGTTGGTCACCGGCTGAGCGCCGCGCTAGGGCGCTATCTCTGACAGAAACGCCCAAAAAAATTATTCCCCAGAGCGGCAGTCATCATTCCGTCTCTATCACGTAGCGGACCTCATCTTTCCGCTACGTCGGTTTCTGCCCGCACGCGCTGCGGTTTCCGATCGACTGGACCTCGACGGCGCGATATCGCAGCGCAAATAATCGAGCAGCGGCCGCGGCGGTTGTCGCTCGAAAATCCGCTGATTGACTCGCCGTCGAGTGAGCGGGTCCTAGCCATTATTCTGAGGGCGCTTCATGTCGCATACAGTTTGTTTGATCGAGGGAGACGGTATCGGAGCCGAGATTACGGCTGCGGTTCAACACATCATCGCAGCGGCAGGCGTCACCATCGATTGGCGTCCTTGTCTGGCCGGCGTCACCGCCCTGGAAAAGACCGGCAGCCCGCTCCCTCCTGAAACCATCGCCGCGATCAAAGAGACAGGAGTCGCTTTGAAGGGGCCCTTGGCCACTGCGATCGGCAAAGGCTTTCGCAGCGTCAATGTCGGGCTGCGCCAAGAGCTGCAGCTCTACGCTAACTTTCGCCCAGCGCGAACAATTCCCGGCGTGAAAACGCGCTACGACAATGTCGATCTGATCGTCATTCGCGAAAACACCGAAGGACTCTACAGCGGCTTGGAGCACATCGTCGTTCCCGGCGTCGTCGAAAGTCTGCGTGTCATCACCGAAAAATGCTCGCGACGGATCGCGATCTTCGCTTTTGAAACGGCCCGCAAGTACCACCGCAAAACGGTGACTTGCGTGCACAAAGCGAACATCTTGAAACTAAGCGACGGGCTCTTTCTCGACACCGTCCGCGACGTGGCGAAGTCGTACCCCGATATCGAACTGAATGACTGCATCGTCGACGCCGCCGCGATGAAGCTGGTGATGGACCCGACGCAATTTGAAGTCCTGGTGATGGAGAACTTGTTTGGCGACATCATCTCGGACCTGGCCAGCGGACTGGTCGGTGGTCTCGGCGTCACGCCAAGCGGCAACTATGGAGATGGTTACGCCATCTTTGAAGCGGTTCACGGCACGGCGCCGGACATCGCCGGCAAAGACATGGCCAACCCCACCGCGCTGCTGCTAAGTGCGACGATGATGCTCAAACATCTGGGCGAAACCGACGCCGCGGATCGCATCGAAAGCGCGCTGCTCTCGGTCCTGCAAAACCCAGCAACTCGGACCGGCGATCTGGGCGGTAAATTGGGAACCTCCAAATTTGCCGAAGCTGTCGCCGAAGCCTGTGCGGTTGGCAGCTCGGGCTAGCGTTCCTGTCTCGTGAGATGGACATCTAGCCAATAAATCCTGACTGTGCAAACCTTGTCGGCGCCCAGGCCTAAGAGCTGTGGGTTGGTCTCCAACGAAACAGGGCGTCCGATTCGGACGCCTTCGCTTATGCGCGGTGACAACCGCGAAGCTTCTCCGTTTCGCAACTTTTCTGCCTGGTCAATAAAAACGGGGCGTCTATAAGGTTGGTAGTAGTCAGCGACGCGTCATGACAAGCTGCCAAGTTCGGCCCACGCCAAGTAGAGAGAAACACTCGCACTACGGATCCATGATCCGTAGCGTTTGGTTCTTCTACTTCGCAGGCCAATCGCTTCGTACCCTCAATTCCACCAGGAGCTTTACTCATGCGTGCTTTTCATTGGATTCTCGCTTCGGCCATGCTGCTTTCTTGCTTTTCGCTGGTTCGCCCCACGGTCGCTGCGGAAGAAGCCCAAATGGACATCGTCGATACGGCGGTCGCCGCCGGCGACTTCAAAACGCTGGTCGCCGCCGTACAAGCAGCCGGTCTGGTTGACGCACTGAAGGGTGAAGGACCTTTCACCGTCTTTGCGCCGACCCGACGCCGCTTTCGCGAAACTGCCGAAAGGAACCGTCGAAAGCTTGCTGAAAGACAAAGAGAAGCTGGCCAAAATCTTGAAGTATCACGTCGTCTCCGGCAAAGTAATGGCCGCGGACGCTGCGAAACTGAAATCGGCCGATACGCTGGCCGGCGCATCGATCAAGATCACCGCCAAAGATGGCACGGTCTTGATCAACAAGGCGAAAGTGGTGAAAGCCGACATCGTCACGTCGAACGGAGTCATTCACGTCATCGATACGGTGCTGATTCCCCAGTAACCCGATGGCGTAAAGTTCGCCCCGAACAACCGGCGACTCGATCCATTCTGGAGGGGATGGAGAGAGTCGCTCGGATCGGGGCGAACTTTTTTTCGCTATGATAGGGCAATCTCATCGCCCCCGAATGTAAGATCGATGCCTTCTCAAGTCTTCCAACTTCGTAGCGAAATCCCGGCGCCGGTCGAAGTCGTTTTTCGCTGGCATCAGCTCCCTGGCGCACTAGAGCGTTTGACGCCTCCCTGGGAATCGCTGACCGTCCAGTCGTACGAACCGGGTTTGGCGCCAGGCTCGCAAGCGAAACTAATCACCAAGATTGGTCCGTTTCGCGTGACCTGGGTCGCCGAACATCGCGAGCTGATCGAAAACCGCCTGTTCCGCGATGTTCAACTCTCTGGCCCCTTCGCCCACTGGGATCATGAGCATCGCTTCGGCGCGATCGACGCGACCCATTCGTACTTGGAAGATCATGTCGAATATTCGCCCCCTGGCGGGTCGCTCGGTAGAATGCTGGGAGGCAGTTTCGTCACCGGCAAACTAGAGCGAATGTTTCGCTATCGACATGCGACCATGCTGGCCGACCTCGCCGCTCATCAGCCTTACCGAGAAAATCGCTCCATGAAAATCGCAATCACCGGGGCCTCGGGTCTCGTCGGCAAACAGCTCTCCGCCTTCTTATCGACCGGCGGCCACGACGTAGTGCCGGTGACGCGTAGTCGCGACAAGCAGGGCGTCTATTGGAACTACAAAAAAGGGGAGATCGATGCGGCTTCGCTCGCCGGGGTCGACGCCGTCGTCCACTTGGCCGGCGAAGGGATCGCCGACTCGCGCTGGAACGAAAAGCAAAAAGCGAAGATCCGCGATTCCCGCGTCGACGGCACAACGTTCCTCAGCAACAAGCTGGCCGCGCTCGCCAATCCGCCGAAAAGCCTGATCTGTGCATCGGCGATTGGTTACTACGGCGATTCCGGCGATCAGCCGGTCGATGAGACGAGCCTGGCCGGCGAAGGCTTTCTGCCAGACGTCTGTCGCGCCTGGGAACTCTCTTGTGCGCCAGCCGCGAGCGCCGGCATTCGTGTCGCCAACGTCCGACTGGGCGTCGTCCTCAGCCCGCAAGGAGGCGCGCTCGCCAAGATGCTGCTTCCGTTTAAGCTGGGCGTCGGCGGCGTGATCGGCAGCGGCAAGCAGTTTTGGAGCTGGATTACGTTGGATGACGTCATCGGCGCGATTCATCACTGTCTTATGAATGACGAGCTGGTCGGACCCGTCAATCTGACAGCGCCTAATCCGGCGACCAATCGCGAGTTTACCAAGACGCTCGGGCGCGTCTTACAGCGTCCCACGATCTTTCCGATGCCTGGTTTCGCTGCACGTCTGGCGCTGGGTGAAATGGCGGATGATCTGCTGCTGGCCAGCGCGCGCGTAACGCCGGCCCGCTTGTTGGAGACGAACTATACGTTTCGCGACCCCGAGTTAGAGCCGGCGCTGCGGCGAATTCTGGGACGATAACCTCGATACGCATGACCGCTAGAGACTCGCCGTTTTGGAAGAATTCCCTTCGCTTAGGCTCGCCAACTGCAATGAAGCGCCGGTTCGCACCGAGCGCGACTATGTCCTCTATTGGATGATCGCCAACCGTCGCACGCGTTGCAATTTCAGTCTGCAACGCGCGGTGGATTGGGCGCAGCAGCTAAAAAAGCCGCTGATCGTCTTCGAGGCGCTACGGATCGACTATCCCTGGGCAAGTCGGCGATTTCATCGATTTGTCCTTCAGGGAATGCGCGACAATGCCGCTGCGCTGCGGCGATCGCCGGTACTTTATTACCCGTATGTCGAACCAGGCAAACACGAGGATCACGGATTGTTCGCGGCGCTGGCGGCGAGGTCCTGCGTCATCGTTACCGACGACTTCCCTTGCTTCTTCTTGCCGCGGATGGTGCGCGCAGTCGCTCGACGCGTCGACGTTTTGCTAGAGCAGGTTGATTCTAACGGTATTTTGCCGATGCGAGCGGCCGATCGCACGTTTACGGTGGCGCACAGCTTCCGGCGATTTCTGCATCATCAATTGCGAGATCATCTCGTCGACTTTCCGCAAGCAGATCCGCTGCAAGACGCCCAGATTCCGCGAGCGGCAAGCAAGTTGATCGCCAACATTCAGACGAACTACCCGCCGGCTTCGTCCGAGGTGTTGAGCGCCGCGTCCGAAGCCCTGGACGCATTGCCGATTGACCAATCGGTCGGTGACGCAGTGATGGAAGGGGGAAGCGTCGCCGCGCAACAGACGCTCGACAGTTTCCTGGGAGACCGCCTTTTGCGTTACGGCGAAGAGCGAAATTCGCCGGAGTCGGACGCCGCCAGCGGACTTTCGCCGTATCTCCATTTCGGCCATATCTCGGCGCATGACATTTTTGTGCAACTGAGCGAACGAGAGTCATGGAACGTTTCGCACCTAGCCGACAAAGCGACCGGCTCGCGTGAAGGTTGGTGGAATATGTCGACGGACGCTGAGAGCTTTCTCGACGAGCTGATCACCTGGCGCGAGGTCGGCTACAACATGTGCTCGCGCGAGAGCAATTACGATCGGTACCAATCCCTTCCCGATTGGGCCCTCGTGACCTTAGGAGAACATCAAAAAGATCCCCGGCCGTATGTTTACGATCTGGCGCAGCTAGAGAGTTCGCGCACGCACGACCAGCTCTGGAACGCCGCCCAGTCGCAACTGGTCCGCGAAGGGCGAATGCACAACTATCTGCGGATGTTGTGGGGAAAGAAGATTTTGGAGTGGTCGACGACGCCGGAAGAGGCGTTGGCGGCGATGATTCAACTCAACAACAAATACGCCGTCGACGGCCGAAACCCAAATTCGTACAGCGGCATCTTTTGGTGTCTAGGAAGATATGACCGGGCCTGGGGCCCGGAGCGAAAGATTTTTGGCAAGATTCGTTATATGAGCAGCGAAAATACCGCCAGGAAAATTCCGGTCAAACGTTACATCAAAAACTATGCTCCCAATCCGCTTTTCCGCTGACTCCCCGATCGGCGAACTGCCGCAGTTTTTGTCCGCAATCCCTCACCGGTCACAATTGGCTGAGGTAAGATAGGGAGGCCCCGCCTGAAATCTTCGCTACAATCCTCCCTCTCCAACCGATCGACCGCCATGATTTTGCGTTCGCTGCTGACGATCGTCCTCTGCTTGTTTGTCGTGCCTGTCGCTCTGGGCGAAGAGGTTCCGTTTCCCAAGTATGGTCTGCTGCCAAAGGCCGAGATTGGCGCGATCCGATTTCTAGAGCAGCATCCCGAAGCGGACGGTCGCGGCGTTGTGGTCGCCGTTTTTGATACCGGCGTCGATCCCGGAGCGGTCGGGCTGCAAACCACGCCAGACGGCCGCCCCAAAATCATCGACATGGTCGACGCGTCGGGGAGCGGCGACATCGATACGTCGACGGTTCGCAAAATGGACGACGAACATGTTATCGAAGGATTGACCGGACGCAAGTTGACGATTCCGAAAAAATGGAAGTGCCCCAGCGGCGAGTTTCACGTGGGCATGAAGCGGGGCTACGATCTTTTTCCCGGCGGACTTGTCAGTCGCCTGAAGAAGGAACGCAAGAAAGATTGGGACGAAGAATTCCGGGCCGTCCAGGCGAAGCTAAGCGACCAAATCGAAGCGTTTCACATCGCCCACCCCAAGCCAAGCGAAGTGGAAAAAGAAGAGTTGAAGGAGCTGACGACGCGGCGAACAGAGCTGGACAAGGCGCACGACAACTGGGATGATCCCGGCCCAATCTACGACTGTGTCGTCTTCTATGACGGAAAAGCCTGGCGGGCCGCCATCGACGCTGATGAAGATGGCCAATTGGACGACGAAAAGTTGTTGACCAACTTTCGCGCCGAACGGCAATACGCGACGTTCGATGACGAAGGGCTGCTGAACTACGCTTTGAACATCTATGACTCAGGAAATTTGCTATCGGTCGTGACCGACTGCGGAACCCATGGAACTCACGTTGCTGGAATCATCGCCGCCTATCACCCGGATCATCCTGAGCAAAACGGTATCGCGCCCGGCGCCCAAATTGTCGCCGTGAAGATCGGCGATACCCGCGTCGGATCAAACTCGCTGGGTACCGGCGAAACGCGGGGCATGATCGCCGCGATCGAAAACAACGTCGATCTGATCAACATGAGCTACGGCGGCGCGACGCCGATTCCGAATTTTGGTCCAATGACTGAGCTACAAAACGAACTGGTCTACAAACATGGCGTGATCTTCGTCGCCAGCGCCGGCAATGATGGCCCGGCGCTGACGACGGTCACCGCTCCCGGGGGAACGACTTCGTCGATTATCGGCGTCGGCGCGTATGTATCGCCCGAGCTGGCCGAAGTTAGCTATTCGCTGCGGGACAGGGTGGAAGAGATTCCCTACACGTGGAGTTCACGCGGGCCGACCTCGGATGGAGACTTGGGAGTCGATATCTGCGCCCCCGGCGGCGCGATTGCGCCGGTCTCGCAATGGGCGCTGACTCCCAAACAACTGATGAACGGCACGTCGATGTCTTCGCCCAATGCGTGCGGCGGATTGGCGCTGATGGTGTCAGCCCTGAAGCAAGCGAAAATCACTTATTCACCGACGCTTGTCAAACGAGCGATCCAAAACTCGGCCCGCGCCCTGCAAGAGGGAAGTCCGTTCGTCATGGGGCAAGGACTGCTGCAAGTGGACGCCGCCTACGATTGGCTCGCCGAACAATCGCCGCAGATCGACGCTCGTCTGCGCTATGAAGTGAAGATCACGACGCACGAAGACGCACGCGGACTCTATCTACGCGAAGCGGTCGATCTGGCGATGCCGACCCAGGCGAAAGTCGAAGTGCTGCCTCTCTTTCCGGAAGAGGTCGCAAGCGCCGACAAATCTTCGTTCGACATGAAGATTCGTCTCGAATGCGACGCTCCGTGGATTAAAACGCCGCAGGTCTTCTTTCTCGCCTATGGCGGTCGAGAATTTGAGATCGAAGTTGATCCCACGTCGCTGGAACCGGGGGTTTACTACAGCGAAATCTGCGGATACGACGCCGACAATGCGGCCGCCGGTCCTCTGTTTCGCGTGCCGATCACCGTGACGCAGACCGTCCCCATGAAGTCGAAACATGTCTGGCGCGAGACGATGAAATTGACCGCGGGCCAGTTGGAACGTCGCTTCTTTAACGTTCCGGTCGGAGCGACTTGGGCCGACTTGAAGCTGTCGGCCGGCGAATTCGCTGGCTCACGTCTGATGGTCGCCCACACCAAGCAATTGCTGCCGCAAGAGGATAGCCGCGACCAAGAAGAACAACGCTACCTGCGATTTGTGGAAGGGGAAGTGAAAAACATTAGCTTTGCCGTCGTCGCCGGTCGCACGATGGAGCTCTGCCTGGCGCAGTACTGGAACAGTTTGGGCGACGCCGATGTTGAATGCCAGTTGACGTTTCACTCATTGGATCCGACCGACCAAACGATCGTCTTTGACGGCGTCGACTATGCGAAGCGGGTCGAAGTGATCGGCGCCTTGGGACTGGAGCATCTGGATCCCAAAGCCGAGCTATCGACCTGGCGACGCGTGGTCGAAGCGAAGAAGTCGGAGCTCACGCCGCTCTCGGCAGAGCGTGACTTGTTGCCCAAGCAACGTCGCAACTTTGGCCTGACGCTGACCTACGAGTTTAACATGGCCGAAGCCGGCGAGGTGAATCCGCGTCCGTCGGTGATGTCCGACGACTACGCCTTCGAGATCTGGTCAGGCCGACTCTGGACGATCTATGACAAAAACAAGCGGCAAATGGGGACCGGCGTTTCGGGACGATCCATCGAACTGCCGAAAGGGGACTACACGCTTCAGCTCTATTTCCGGCACTTTGACCGCGAAATCCTGGCGAAACTGGAAGCGATGCCGATCTTTCTCGATCAAGAGTTGAGCCCGAAATTGACGTTACCCGTCCGGCGCAGCTTCGACCAGGTGATCCGCGGCGCCGGCAAATTGGCCACGCAAAAAATCGCCGACGGCGAAATGGAAGCGTTCTATCTCGGTCGTCCCTCGGCTAGTTCGCTGCCGAAGACGGTCGGCGCGCGGGATCGATTCCTCGGCAAGATCTACTACGGCAAAGAGCAAAAAGATGTCGCCGGTTCTGGCCGTCGTCCCGGCGGATTTGAACTCGTTTACTTTCCGGCGCCACCCGAACCCAAGGAAGCCGCGACCACCGAGAAAGCGAAAGAGCAGACGCTCGCCGAAAAGCAATTTGACCTGCGGGTCACCGAATTAGCTCGCTTGGCGAAAGAAAAAGATCCTGCCGAGTTTAATGATTTAGCGGACGCGCTTTTAGCCGAAGAGCCGGAGAACCTGCAGGTTCTCCAGGCCCGTTTGCATCAATTGGATCGTGATGACCGCAAAACGCATTTGCCGGAAGTGGTCGATGCGGCCGACGAAATCATCCGCTTGATCCCACAAAACAAACTAGCGAGATATTTCGGTCGCAAACATGATCCGAAAACCGAGGAAGAAAAAGAGCGGGAAAAAGAGATGACTCGTCGGCGCGACTTATTAACGGACGCGCTCTATCGCAAATGTCGCGCGGTCGCCTACATGGATTTGCCGGTCGATCCGTTGGCCGACAATCCGGAAGCAATCAAAAAACGCCCAGCCGATGCGGAAAAACGGGCCGAGTTATTTGAAAAATCCTATCAGCAGCTTGCGCAGTGGGTCGATACGACTGACGTGAAATATGCGCTCGTGCACGATCGTCGCTTGCGGCGGTTGGACCGCCAAGGAGAAGCGCTCGAGCTGCTCAACAAGCTGATCAAGCAAGAGCCGACCAAGCTGGTCCTCTATAAAAAGCGAGCCGATATCTACGGCGAATTGGATTGGGCGTTCTTGCAGAAGTACGAAAACCAGTGGCGATTGTTACGGCAGAACGACGCTTACGCGCCGTTCTAGCATGGACGCTGACAGACAAATCTGCGCACGCGCTGCTAATCGTGTCGGTCATTCGACAATCTGATTTCGGCTTTCGTCATTTCCAACCTTAGGCCCTTCCCGAATCTGCGTCGAACGATAGCATGGGAGGAGCAAAATCTATTTACGTGACTCAAGAGGCGACGATCTTGAACGATCTGTTTCAAATTGCGGAGACTCCCTATGGAAAGGGGCTCTTCGCAACACGCGATTTCACGAAGTACCATCTCATCGCAGAAGTGCTTGGGGATGTCATCGACGACGAGGACTATTCGAGCAGCTATTGCATCGATCTCGGCGGGACCTTCTCGCTGGAGCCCGGCGAGCCGTTCCGCTATTTGAATCACAGCTGCGAACCCAACTGTTGCCTGGTCTATGACGAAGAAGACGACGTAGAACCGCCGGCGCGGATCTGGGTTGAAACAATTCGCTATATCGAGGCCGGGGACCAGCTGACGATTGACTACGCCTGGCCGGCGAATGCGGCGATTCCCTGTGGTTGCGGCGCGCGAAATTGTCGCGGCTGGATTGTGGATCGAGCCGAGATAAAACTGCTGAAACCGTCGCAACTTGCTGCGTCAAAAGACTTTACAAAATCTACCGCCGCACCGGTCCTGCCGGCTTAAGCAGGGGTCGATTTGGCGTAAAGCGTTCAATATTCTTAAGATAGGTCTAGGCGAGGTAGCGTCCGATTCGTTATATTGGGCGTTTCGCACTTGCTTGCAGGCGAGGCTAGAAGGGTTTCTGGCCTCTTCCGCGTTGCTAATTTGGCAACGTTAAATTCGTTCACGCTACGATAATTCAGGAAAGACATGGTCAAAGTTCTGGTTCGCGAGAAGGAGTCGATTCAAGAAGCTGTTCGTCGCTTTGGCAAACTGGTCATGCGCAGCGGTTTGAAAAAAGAAATGCGCCGCCGCAAGTTCTATGAAAAGCCAAGCGATTTGAAGCGCCGTGCTCGACTTCGTGCTGAACGCCGTTCCGCCAAGGAACGCTCTCTGTACCTCGACTAGTTTTCACGCAACCTGCTGGGTTGCGTCTGCAGATGCAAAGCGTCTCGCTGAAAACAAACGTACAAAAAGAAAGCCGACGTGAATCTCACGTCGGCTTTTTTCATGCGCTGTTAAGCTTTGACGTTGATTGCGTTAGTTGGCGATCTCCGGTTGCACCAGCTTGGTCCAAATCTGATAGCCGGCGTCGGTCATGTGCAGACCATCTTTCTGAAACAACTCAGCGCGCGGCTTGCCATCTTCGCCGATCATCGGCGCGTCGACGTCAATGAAGGTCAGCAGGTCGCTCTTTTCGCACTCGGCCGCGATCAGGCGATTGGTTGCGCGAACCTGATCGACCAGCTTCCAACGAGAAAGGCTCGGCTTGACCGCAATAAACAAGATCTCAGTCTCCGGCAGTTTCGCATGGACCTTGTCGACGAACTTCAGGAAGTCGTCCTTGACCCGCTCTGGAGTATAGCCGTGTCCAACATCGTTATCGCCGGCGTACAGCACCACCGCTCGCGGTTGAAGCGAAGTCACCAGACGATCGGCGTAGTAGACCGAGTCTTCCAGGTGCGATCCGCCAAAGCCGTGATTGATCACCGCTTGGTCAGGAAAGTACTTCGGCAAATCCCACATGCGAATGCTGGAGCTGCCGATGAAAACGATCCCATTCTTCGGCGGCGAGGCTTTGGCGTCCTTCGCTTCGAGCCCCACGATCGTTTTCTCCCAGCGAGCCGGGTCATATTTTTCGCCCAGCGCCGGCGACACGAGCGTCGCCAGCATGGTCAATGCGAATAGAATCCGCTTCATTAGGTCAACTCCCACGGCGAGCGATAAGGGCGTGAAATCAACGCGGTCGCTTCACTATCGTCGCCGACAATCTTCTCGCTCTTGGCGTCCCACGTGATCTTGCGGCCCAGTCGGCACGAGATATTCCCCAGATGGCAAGCGGTCGCCGTGCGATGACCGATCTCGGCGTCGCAGATCGGCAACTCGCGCGACTTGATGCAATCGAGGAAGTTATTGTGGTGGTGGTTGCTGTCGTACAAATGAACGTCACTGGAGGTCAATTCGATCTTGCCGATCTCGTCCGGCGTCGCAACGAACTTGCCGCGATTGACGAAGATTTTCCCCTTTTCACCAATGAAAGTCGTCCCGCCGGGGATGTCCTTTTGGCCTTGGCCGAGGATCATCGTAACGTCATTGGGATAGACGTAGGTGATGCGGCAGGTTTCGGTCACATCGTGCCATCCCTTGGGATGGAACGTCGCTTTGCCGTCGACCGAAAGCGGTCCGCTGTCGTCGACGCCCATGCCCCAGTGAGCGATGTCGATGTGATGCGCGCCCCAGTTGGTCATCTGACCGCCGGAGTAGTCCCAGAAAAAGCGAAAGTGGTAGTGGACGTGATTTTTGACGTAAGGACGCTTGGGGGCTGGGCCAAGCCAGAAATCGAAGTCCAATTCGGCAGGCGGCTCGGAGATGGGATCCGGCTCGCCGGGGTGATTGGGTCCCGGAATACCAACCAACACTTGCTGCAACTTGCCGAGATAGCCAGAGCGAACCAGTTCGCACGCTTTGCGGAAGTTGCTCGACGATCGCTGCTGCGAGCCGGTCTGCACAATCCTTTTGTTGCTGCGAGCCGCGTCGACAATCTTGCGTCCTTCGACAACGGTCAGCGTCAGCGGCTTTTCGCAGTAGACGTCTTTGCCCGCTTCACACGCGTGGATCGTCGGCAAAGCGTGCCAATGGTCGGGAGTCGAGATCACGACGGCGTCGATATCTTTGCGATCCAGCACTTTACGGTAGTCGCCGTAGATCTCGCACTCGGTTCCCGCTTTGTCCTTCACGATCTTCGCGGCCTGTTGGGCATGCTTGCTATCGACATCGCAGATCGCGACGGCGTTTTTGACAAATTTGCCCAGATTGCCGCGACCTTGCCCACCTAAACCGATGTGGCCAGTCACGATGCGCTCGTTCGCGCCAAACGCAGTGGAAGGAATAAAAGCAGGTGCGACAGCCAAGCCGGCCGCAGCAGCAGCCGATGTCTTGAGGAACTGGCGACGACTTGCAGCAGATTGCGTCATAAAAAGGACTCACAATGGCGGGTAGGATTCAAAGGCCGGAAGCCTTCAGAATAACCCAATTTGAGCAAGTCGCAAAGTCTCTCGCCGTCGCCGCGTCTCTTTACATCGCAAAAAATGGCGACGTTAATCCACGGTTAGAGTTGACGACTGCGTCGCTCACCTAATCGATTTCTTCCCAAACCGAGTGGTAAGCGTCCATCGATTCCACGTATTCTAAGAAACGAGCGTAGAACTCATTCCCCCCGATGGTGGAGCTATCGCCGATCACGATCAATTTCCGCTTGGCTCGCGTCATCGCGACGTTCATCCGCCGCACATCGGCCAAAAAGCCGATTTCTCCCTTTTCGTTGGAGCGAACCAACGAGCAAATCACCACTTCCTGCTCGCGGCCCTGGAACCCATCGACTGAATCGCATTCGACTCCACCTGGCAAGCTCTCGCGTAACAGCCGAACCTGCGCCGCGTAAGGAGAAATCACGGCGATCTGCTCTGGCGGCATTTCCAAAGCGATCAGCTGATTCACTTTGCGGACGACCAGTTCCGCTTCCCGCGGATTGGTGCGACTCGACGAATCGTCCTGCTCTTCTTGATAGTCGGCGCCGGCCGTATCAAAAAACTGCACCGGCTTCGCCCACAATTCATCGGCGGCGATCAAGTCGGTCAATGAATGCGCCTCGACCGACGGATCCGCCAACAAAGCGCCGTCGTAGAACTCGAGCGAGCTGAACTCCATGATGTGGGCATGCATCCGATATTGCAGTTCGAGCCGCTGAGCCGCTTGCGGATAACGCGCGATCAGCCGCTCTAGCATGCTGACGCCAAAACCGGCCGCTTCCGCTTCGCGCGAGACAATCGTCGGCGGCAGTTGACAATGGTCGCCGGCGATCACCAGGCGCTGGCTGCGCGAGACCGGGATCCAACAAGCCGGTTCGGTCGTTTGGCAGGCTTCGTCGATCACCGCCAGGTCAAAGCGGCGAGCGCCCAGGAGATCATCGTCGACGCCGGTCAACGTACAGCAGACCACCGGCGCGTCATCCAGCAAACGTTCCAGCGTCTGCTGTTGAATCCGCGCCGCGTCGTCTAACAACTCGCGGGCTTCGTCGCGCAGTGATCGCTTTTCGCCAGGCGCCGGTTTCGAGCGCGTAAAGCGATCGGCTTTGCGGAAGAGGGTTTTCGCCTCGCTGACCAGCTTTTCGGCTAACTTGGCGTCGGGATGCTCGCGGACGAGCGCCTCCAACAGCGCGTCATGCAAAGACTCGCTCACCCGCGCCGGGTGTCCCAATCGAACCGCCTTCAATCCACACGCCCAAAAGCGTTCGACCAGATTGTCGACCGCCAGATTGCTGGGCGCACAGGCCAAAACCTTCTCGCCGCGCGCGACCGCCGCGCGGACGATCTCGGCCAAGGTAATCGTCTTGCCGGTTCCCGGCGGGCCATGAATGATCGAGAAGTCACGCGCCGAGAGCGCCAATTGAACCGCCGCTTGTTGCGAAGCGTTGAGTTGCGGCGACGCCAAGCTTTCGTCACGCTCATCAAACGACGGCGACTGTAGCTCTAACAACACGTCGCGCAGCTCCGCCGTCCGACTTCCGCAGGCCGACGCCGCTTTCAGCATCGCGCGCTCTTGGCGTTTGCGGGCAATCTCGTCGGTCGAAATCGCGACGCTCAGTTTGTCTTCTTCCCCTTCCCACAAACCGCCGATCGCAACTTCGAGCGAGGTCGAGAAGACCCGTGTGACGACGCCGCGTGCACGATCTTCGCCGTTGTGGGAAAGCAACACAATCGGCGATCCGACGCGTAGCCCGTGCATCGGCATTCTGGCTTGCGGATTCTTGCCGGTCAACCGGCAAATCATCCTGCCGCCGAGCGCCGACCATTGGTCTTGCAGGCGCAGACCTTTCAGTCGCAGCGAGCCAGGATCGTTGGCGATCCGCTCTTCCTGCTCTTTCGCTTCGAAATTCAAACAGCGTTCGAACTGGCGAAAAAGGGCCGGTTGCTCGACATCGTCCGGTTCGACCCAGCCCACAAGTTCCGGCACACTTTCGGCAAGCTTGCGCTGCGTTCGCCCACAGACGTCGGCCGGAAGTTCGATCGCAGCGGTGCGGCGCTGCAGTTGGATCCGGCCAATATCCCGATTATTAACGCCGGCCTCTTCGATCAGCAGCTTGAAGACGCCGCCGTTGGTCGTACCGAGAGGAAGCGATTCTAAATGGAGTTTGGCCATAGAGCGAAAATTGCCGGCGAGAGAGGAAAGGATGTTGCAATATCCTCTTCGTGGCCCGAAGCGCAAGCGAGGGAAATGCAAATGCAAGCAAATGACGAATGTCTAACAAAATAACGAAACCACGTGATTCGTTGGGTTTCATGCTTTATTAGACATTGGTCATTCCAATTGAGATCGCATTTCCCTCGCTTGCGCTTCGAGCGACGAAGAGGGTGGACTAAGAAACTTGCAGTAGGAAGTCCACAATGTACGTCGCTAGCTCCGGACGTAGCAAGAGCGAGAAGTGATCTGTCCCGGGAACCAGAATGCAGGTTGCATGCGGCGCGTCGCGGCACAATCGATCGGCGTCGCTGCGTGCGGCGGCGTCTTCTTCGCCGATCACGACCTGCAGGGGAGTTGTGATCGCAGCGACGTCGTCGGTGGTCACGCCGAGTTCGTGATATCCACGCGCGACGCCAGCCAACGCCAACGGATCGTTGCCGTCCATCATGTTGGCGTTCATCGCCGTCAATTGTCGCTCGCTCGGCGGTTTGCGATTCGACCACAGCACTTTCATCAGAGGATGCAGTTGGCCGGCGGTTTCGAGCGACTCGCTCAAATCGCTCCACAACTGCCGACCCTCGTCCGAGCGACCAGCGCCGGCGGCTAACAGCAGCGTCGAGCGTACGCGTTTGGGATAGTGGATCGTCGTTTTCAGCGACAAACGTCCCCCCATCGAATATCCGACCAGATGGGCCGATTCAAGCTTTAAATGATCCATCAGGCGGACGATGTCGACGTACATCTGTTTGCCGTAGACGTCGCTGTGCGGCTTGTCGCTTTTGCCATGTCCGCGCGCATCGAGCGCAATGACATGAAAGAATTCGCTGAGCCGGTCGAATAATTTGTAGTTGACCCAGCCTTGTTCAATGTTCCGGGTAAAGCCGTGCAGCAGAATGACCGGCTCGCCGTATCCCTGCTCGATATAACGCAGCTGGACGCCGTCGCTATCAAAATACTTGTCCACCGCGGCAGTCATAGATCGTCATCCCGGCAAAGAACAGCAGCAAAGAAGCGTGAGCTTAAAATTTTGGTTGCGGATAGTGGACGCGCGGCGGCGTGCAGAACATGCAAGCCACGGCGAGCGCGGCGAAGATCGCGGTGAAGAGCCACAAAACCGGCCCGTATCCGCCAAAATAAGCGGCCCCTAAATTGAGCAAATAGGGACCGGCGGCGCTGCCGGCGACGATCATCGTCATTGAGCTCCCCTTGATCTTACCGAGATGCGCTCGCCCGAAATACCGGGCCCAAGCGGAACTTGCGCCGGAGACGGCGATTCCTTGAGCGGCGCCAAACACCAAACCAAAAATCGCACAGCCATAGACCGAATGGATCTGGCCATAGCAAATGACCGACAAGGCCAGCGCCGCGGCGCCGGTCGCCATCAACCAATGCAGGCGAACATGGTCGGCCAGCCAACCTCCGACAAATTGACAGATCGCCATCGTCAACGCGGTGCAGAGGAAAATCACCGGCGCTTGTTCGGCGGTCAGTCCGCGACTTTGCAAAAAGCTGACCATCACAAAGGTCAGCGCGGTCGCGATCATCGCCCAAGACGACATCAGCGTCACCAAAATCCAATAAGACCGCGTCAGCAGCGCTTCGCCTAAGGTGAACTGCGGCAGATGCAAATCGGCCGGAATTTCCTCTTCCTGAATTTCGCTATTCGGATCGACCGGCAAACGCTTCACGCCGTCGGGCAATTGCCCAATATCTTCAGGGCGATTGCGAAAGAAGATGAACAACAGCGGCAACATCGCCGCCCAAACGCCCAAACCAAGCAGAAAGTAGGTCGAGCGCCAGCCGACATTGTCGATCAACGATTCGGAAATCAGAGGAAACAGCGCCAAGGAGATCGGCATCGACAAATTACGAATCCCGACGGCGAATCCAAGTCGGTCGCGAAACCACATGTCGACCGAATTGGTCGCCAGCAGCGTCAGCGAACCTTGGCCGAACATCCGAATCAACAGAAACCCGAGAAACAGGCTCCAGACTCCCCCCACTTGCGACATAAAAATGCAAGCGCAGCCAAAGATCAGCACCACGGCTGTCATCGATCGTCGCAAACCAAAGCGATCGGCGAATCCGCCGATCAGCGACATCGGGAGCGAAGCGATAATCGTTCCCCACATATAAGCGAACGACACGTCAAGACTGCTCAACTGCAGATCGGTCGTAAAGTGCGTATTGAACAGCGACACGCCATAGGTTTGACCAGGGCTAGTGCAAAACTGGGCGACCATCGAGATCGGGAGAATCAGCCAACCATAAAAGAAGGGAACCGCACGCACGACCAAGTCAGGCCGACCCGCAGGCAACTCGCCCTCTGCAGAATTCGATTCCACAGGCTTGGGGAGGTTTTCCTCCTTGGGCAATTTCGGCTCTAGCGATGCGACAGGGGCCATCTGGCTCTCAAGAAAATGGGGTCCTGGAAAGTTCATATCCTAACGGTCTCGGCGCTCGTCAGATACGCCAATTCGACTGCGGGTTGGCGTGATATCGCAGGTTGTGAGGGCTGTTTCCCTAATGGCTGCTTTACGTTGCGTCGATTGCCCTTCGCCGGTTGGTAATTGCGGCCAGCGGCGACTCTCGATAGGTTGGACAGTCTGCCGACGCCGTTTATTCCCGCACTAGAGGACATACGAACTTCCATGGGCCGCCTGGGTACAGCACTGACGTTGTTCTTTAAGATCCTGTTCAATCGCGAAACGGCGGAGAAAGCGCAAGCGGTGTTACTGTTGCCCGCCGCTGGCGAAGCGCCTGCTCCTACGACGAAGCCGGAGCCCCCCAAGCCGGCGGAGCCGCCGAAGCCGGCCGTTCCGCGTGGCGTTGACGCGCTGGTGTTGTTGGCGGCGCTGCAGCGTGAAGCACGCTTCCTCGATCTGTTCCAGGAAGATCTCAGCTCCTTTGCAGACGCTCAAATCGGCGCCGCGGTTCGCGACGTGCACCGCGATACCAAAGCGACGCTCGAACGGATTTTTGGGATCGAGCGTTTGCGCGACGAAGAAGAGGGGACCAGCATCGCCGTTCCGGCCGGCTTTAATCCGCTCGAACTGCGGCTGGTTGGCTCGGTCGGCGCGACTCCCCCCGAAACGGCTCGCCTGGTGCATGCCGGCTGGCGAGCGACCAAATGCGAATTGCCCAAGTGGAACGGTCAGCCGGAAGCGGCCAAGATTCTTGCCCCGGCCGAGGCCGAGGTTTAATCTTTCCCGCGGCGATCACCCTCTGAAAAGGATTTGAAGATGCCTGCCAACTATGTCGTAGGGATCGATCTCGGCACGACCAATAGCGTCGTCGCATATGCTTCGCTCGAAACCGAGCAAGCCGAAGTCGAGTTGCTCGAACTACCGCAATTGATTGCGCCCCACACAATTGATAGTCGCCATTCGCTGCCGTCGTTCGTCTATCTGGGGGGCGAAGCCGAAAAGTCGCAACAGGCGCTCGATCTCCCCTGGGCCGATCAGCGCGACTTTGCCGTCGGAGAAATTGCGCGGCGGCAATCGGCCGACGCGCCAGATCGCACCGTCGGCGGCGCGAAAAGCTGGCTCTCGCATCACAAGGTCGATCGCCAGCAAGACATCTTGCCCTGGAATGCGCCCGAGGGGTTGCCGCAGATCTCGCCGGTCGAAGCGACTCGCCGTTATTTAGAACATCTGGCCGCCGCGTGGAACGCCAAGTTCCCCGAGTCGTCGCTGCAAGAGCAAACCGTCGTGCTGACGGTGCCGGCGTCGTTTGACGCCAGCGCTCGTGAGCTGACGCGTGAAGCGGCCCAAGGCGCCGGACTGCCCGATACGCTGGTGCTGCTCGAAGAGCCCCAGGCCGCCGTCTACGCCTGGTTAAACCACTGGGGCGAGAAATGGCGCAAGCAGCTGAAAGTGAACGATCGCCTGTTGGTCTGCGACGTCGGCGGCGGCACGACCGACCTGACGCTGGTCCAAGTAGATGAAGAAGGGGGCGAGCTCTCGCTCCGCCGCGTCGCGGTCGGCAATCACCTGCTGGTCGGCGGTGACAACATGGACCTCGCGATGGCGTTCGACGTCTCGACCCTCTTCGCCGAGAAAGGGGTCAACCTCGACCCGTGGCAGTCGATTTCGCTCTGGCATTCGTGTCGCGCCGCCAAAGAGACGTTGCTGCAAGATGAGAACGCCGACGCGCAGCCGATCTCGGTCTTGGGGCGCGGCAGCAAGCTGATCGGCGGCACGGTCACAGTCGACGTGCCGCGCGATCGCGCCTTGAAATTGCTGCTTGACGGATTCTTCCCGAAGTGCGGCGCTGACGCGCATCCCGAGCGTGGGCACTCGTCTGGCTTTCAAGAGTTGGGGCTCCCTTACGAATCGGATCCGGCGATCACGCGCCATTTGGCTGCTTTTTTGCAAGCGCATCGTGACGAAGCGGAGAAACCGGTCACGCACGTGTTGTTCAACGGCGGCGTCTTCAAGAGCGATGCGTTCCAAGATCGCTTGATGGAAGTGCTGGCCGATTGGAACACCGAAGCCCCGCAACGTTTGGCGGGGCCGCATGATCTGGACTACGCCGTCGCGCGCGGCGCCGCCTTCTATGGCTGGGCGAAACGACACGGCGGCATTCGCATCCGCGGCGGTACGGCTCGTGCGTACTACATCGGCGTCGAGCGAGCCGGTCTGGCGATCCCCGGCGCACCACGTCCGTTGAACCTGGTCAACGTCGTGCCGATCGGGATGGAAGAAGGGACGTCAATTCACGTCCCCTCGCAAGAGGTCGGCTTGATCGTCGGTGAGACGGCCAAGTTTCGATTTTTCTCGTCCCCCATCCGCAAAGACGATCAGCCCGGTCAGGCCCTCAGTCGCTGGGACGAAGAGGAGATCGCCGAGACCGATCCGCTAGAGACGTTGCTGCCGAAGGATGACGCGATTCAAGAGTCGTCGGTGCCGGTGACGTTTGAATCGAAGATCACCGAACTGGGACAGCTAGAGCTGTGGTGCGTCAGTCCGCGGACCGGCGGACGCTGGAAGTTAGAGTTCAACGTTCGCGAAGACGACTAGGCGGTTGGCATCGTGGTGAAACATCAAGCAGCGGCGACCAGCGGTGACGAAGATGCGCCAAGTCGTTATGTCGTAGGAATCGATCTCGGCACGACCAATTCGGCGGTCGCATACGTCGATACCGAAGCTGCGCCCGGCAAACTGCAATCGTTTTCGATTCCGCAGATCGTCGCTCCACAGCAAATCGAAGCCCGTTCGACGCTCCCCTCGTTTCACTACGAAGCGGCCAAGTCCGAGTTTCCGGCGGACGCTCTGCAGCTTCCTTGGAGCAAGCCGAGCGCCAACTACTGCGTCGGCATGTTTGCCCGCGATCATGGAATCACGGTTCCGTCGCGAGTCATCAACTCGGCCAAAAGCTGGCTCTCGCATACCGGCGTCGATCGGACGGCGGCGCTCTTGCCCTGGCACGGCGCGTCCGACCTCGAAAAGCTCTCGCCGTTGACGGTCAGTGCTCGCTTATTGGCCCATATTCGGGCCGCGTGGAACGACGCTCATCCGCAGCATCCGCTCGAGCAGCAAGATATCGTCCTGACTTTGCCGGCTTCGTTTGACGAGATTGCTCGCGAGTTGACCGTCGCCGCGGCGGCCGAAGCCGGCCTGAAGCGAGTTGTGCTGATCGAAGAACCGCAAGCGGCGTTTTACGCTTGGCTCGACAAGCACCAAGAGAACTGGGAGACGCTCGTCTCGCCGGGACAGACGATCCTGGTCTGCGATATCGGCGGCGGCACGTCCGACTTTACGCTGATCCGCGTCCGTCAGGGAGAAGATGGCAAGGTTCAATTTCACCGCGTCGCCGTCGGCGAACATTTGATCTTAGGAGGCGACAATCTCGACCTCACCCTGGCGACCTATCTCGAACAACGCCTGACCAGCGGCGGCAAACTATCTCCCGGCGACTGGTCGACGTTGGTCCGTCGTTGTCGGGTCGCCAAAGAAGAGATGTTGACCAATAACGCGCCCGACGAGATCACGATCAACTTGCCGAGCGGCGGCTCGAAATTGATCGGCGGCGGTCGGCAGGCGACGCTCACCAAAAGCGAGATCGAGCAAGTCCTGGTCGACGGCTTCTTGCCTGCTGGAACGATCGATACGCCGCTCGAAAAACGAAGCTCCGGCTTTCAGGAGTTCGGGCTTCCATTCGCCAACGATCCCGCGATCACGCGTCATTTGTCCGCATTCCTGCGAAATCATCACCATGTCGTCGAAGAAGAAAGCGTCGCGGTTCGGCCTGACATTGTGCTGTTCAACGGCGGCTTTTTTGAGTCGTCACGACTGCGCCGCAAGCTGATCGACGAAATTACCGCGTGGTTCTTGCCGACGGATCCGCAGTTCCAGTTGCAAATTCTCGACAATGATCGGCTCGATTTGGCGGTCGCCCGCGGCGCCGCCTATTATGGTTTGGTGCGACGCGGCGAAGGAGTGCGCATCGCCGCGAATTTGGCCCGCACTTATTACATTGGCGTCGGTCAAGACGAGCAAGGTAAACCCCAGGCGCTTTGCATCCTCCCGGCGACAACGCAGCCCGGCGAAGAGATCGACCTGCAAGCGCGGACGTTTCGGCTGCGAGTTTCGGAGCCGGTCGAGTTCCCCTTGTTCGTTTCGAGCATCCGCCTGATCGACAAGGCCGGCGAGATCGTCAGCGTCGATCAAGAGCAGATTCGCTCGCTACCGCCAATCCGTACGGTCTTGCGAGCCAAGCGTCGCAGCGAAGCGACCGAGATCGCCGTCAAGCTGCACGCGCGTTTGACCGAGATCGGCACGATTGAACTGTGGTGCGACGAAATCGAAAGCGATCGGCGTTGGCGATTGCAGTTTGACGTGCGCAGCGCCACGCAGACCGATGTCGCGGCGCACGTCTCGGATCGAGAAGCGGAAGGCGTGTTGGACGAAGAGATTTGGTCTTCGCTCCAATCGCAACTGACGGCGACCTTTGGCGAAACGGCGACGCTCAAGCCGCAACGGTTGCTGCAAGAGTTGGAAACGACCAGCGAGATGGCCCGGAACCAGTGGCCGGCCTCGCTCCTACGTCGCATCTGGGGCGAGTTGCTGGACCTCGAGCCGGGTCGGCGCCGCAGCAGCAGCCATGAAATACGCTGGCTCAATCTGGTCGGCTTCGCGCTGCGCCCCGGCTATGGGCTGGCGCTCGACGATTGGCGCGTCTCCGAAACCTGGAAAGCACTGCAAGGCAAAGTCGTGCACAACGACGCGAATTGCCGCGTGCAGTCTTGGATTTTATGGCGTCGAATCGCCGGCGGACTGAATCGCGGACAACAGAAAGCAGTCGCCGAACCGCTGCTCCAAGCGTTTCGCGGGCTGCATCGACGCGTCATGACAGGACAGGGGACCGCGACCTTTACTCCGCAAGAATCGCTCGAAGCCTGGCGATTGTTGGGAGGTCTAGAGTTGCTAGACGTCTCGACCAAGCTGGAGATCGGCGGCTGGATCGTCGATCTGCTGAGCAAACCCAAGATGGCCTCCGCGCGTTCGGCGATGGCCTGGACGCTGGGCCGGCTGGCCAGTCGCACTCCGGTCTACGGTCCGCTCAACTCGGTCATTTCAGCCGAGATCGCCACACGTTGGCTCGCTGCGATCTATCGCGATCGGAACCGCGATCCGATGGATCTGCTGGCGGTGATGCAGATCGCTCGCCTGACTGACGATCGGTATCGCGATCTCGCGTCGGTCGATCGCGAGGAAGCCGCCGTTTGGCTAGAGACCGAAAATGCCCCATCCCACTTTGCCCGGATCGTCCGCGCAGGCGGGAACTTGGATCATGAAGAACGGGATCAGGTCTTTGGCGAAGCGCTGCCGATTGGGCTGACGCTGTAAAGCGGCTTTTCGGCTTTCCCGTTTCTGAAGATTTGAAAGCAAATCTGAGTCATGGGAGCAGGCGAGCAAACTCGCTACAACTAAATAACTAAACTTGACTCTCCCGATGTTCGGCTCCTAGAAAGATAAGAGCGATCGCCGTCAACGCGATCCGTTCAAGGGATGCCAAGTTTTTATCGGCTCCTCGAAACGCCGTAAAAAGACGGATACTCTCCTAAAAAATCAACCAACCAACGACTTCATAGTGATCTTTCCCTTGCAAAATACTCGGTCTCTAGCGCTTCATCTCGCGATTGCAATCTCGATCGCCGGGGTTTTTCTTTCGGACATTTACACTCCGCTGGGGGTAGCGGTGTGGGTGATGTACCTGATCCCGATCGCTTTATCCTTGTTGGCTTGGCGTCCGCAGATTCCGCTGGCTGTCGCTGCGGTCGCGACGCTGCTCATGTTCGCCACGCTTGTGTCTGACGAACCTGGCTTTAATCTTGTGATTGCACAGATCAATCGTGGATGCGGTATTTTTACGATCTGGGTGATGGCGATCGTGGCCTATTTCTTTGTGAAAAATAAGCTCGAGATCGATCTCGAGCGCTGGCTGCAAAAGGGACAAACCAGTCTCAGTAAAGCGATGATCGGCGATCCCAGTCTCGAAAACCTGGGGGACAGCGTGCTGAAACTGCTCACCGAATATACTGGCGCCCAGGTCGCCGTTTTATTCGCTCGGGACGGCAAAGAGTTTCGTCGTATCGCCAGCTACGGCGTTCCCAGCAATAGTGACATTCAAAATGATTTCACTTTGGAAGATGGGCTGCTCGGCCGGGCAGTGAAAGACAATCGGATCTTCATGCTCGATGATGTGCCGGATGGATATCTGACTCTAGGCAGCGCCCTGGGAAATGGAAAGCCTAAGCACCTGGCGATTTGTCCAATGGCAGCCGAAGACATCACCTACGCGGTGCTGGAAATCGGATTTTTGTCAGAAGTCGACGGTCGTACGCGATTGTTGCTGGAAAGAGTTTCAGAGTCGGTCGCGATCGCCGTTCGTTCAGCCAACTATCGCGCCCATTTACAAACTTTGTTAGAAGAAACGCAACGTCAATCGGAAGAGCTGCAGGCACAGAGCGAAGAACTGCGCGTCGCTAACGAGGAACTGGAAGAGCAGGGGAATGCGCTTAAAGAAACGGCGACGCGCCTCGAACTGCAACAGGCGGAATTGGAGCAGACGAATACCCAACTAGAGGAGCAGACGCAACAGTTGGAAGCGCAGCGCGACGATCTGGCCCGAACCAAGTTGTCGCTCCAGCACCAAGCGGCGGACTTGGAAAGGGCCAGTCGTTACAAATCCGACTTCCTCGCCAATATGTCGCACGAACTGCGCACTCCTCTCAACTCTTCCTTGATCTTAGCGAAGCTACTCGCCGACAACCCTCAGGGAAATCTCTCCGAAGAGCAAGTCAAATTCGCCAAAACGATCCAATCAGCAGGCAACGATTTGCTCAATCTCATCAGCGACATCTTGGACCTTTCCAAAATCGAAGCAGGTCAGATGGAGTTACGTCTGGAGCAGTTGCGGGTTCAGAAGTTGATCGATGAAGTTTCGCGCACCATGCAGCCGCTCGCCAGGCAAAAAGAGCTCCGTTTCGAGACGCAGATCGCCCCCGACTGCCCGAAAATAATCTTCACCGATCGTCAGCGTTTGGAACAGGTACTCAAAAATTTATTATCCAATGCGATCAAATTCACGGAACAGGGAGAAGTCAAACTTTCCGTCACTCCGCTCTCCAATCAGCGACTCGCATTGGCCGTCTCCGATACAGGGATCGGCATTTCGGAAGAGCAGCAACAAATCGTATTCGAAGCCTTCCGTCAGGCCGATAGTTCATCTCACCGCAAACATGGAGGAACCGGGCTAGGACTGTCGATCTCGAAAGAATTTTCCCGACTGCTCGGCGGCGAACTGCGTCTGGAAAGCAAGCCGGGCGATGGAAGCACCTTTACTTTGATTATTCCCGCCGATTTTGATCCCACGGCGTCGCCGCCGACAATCGCCAGCGAAGAATCGAAAGAAATCGCCATTTCTACAAAGAGCGATTCGCCGCCGATTTCCGAAGCGCGCCCTGCAAGAAAGCAGACGGAGTTTCGTTTAATTGAGGACGACCGCGATCAACTCCAAGGAACTGCTCGCGTTATCTTGGTTGTGGAAGACGATCCGAACTTTGCTCAGATCCTCTATAACCTGGCGCATGACACGCGTTTTCAATGCGTTGTCGCCAACACGGCGGAAGAAGCGTATGCCGCCGCATTGGAGTACCAGCCGAGTGCGGTAATCCTGGACGTTGGACTTCCCGATCATTCGGGTCTTTCCGTACTTGATCGACTAAAAAATGACGCGCGAGTGCGGCACATTCCTGTGCATGTCATCTCCGGCAACGATTACAACGACTCGGCCCTGTCGCTGGGGGCCATCGGCTTCATGCTCAAGCCGGTCAAACGAGAAGAAATCATCGAGGTGCTGCAAGGTCTGGAAACTCGACTCGCTCAGCGGATGAGGCGCGTGCTTGTCGTCGAAGACGATCCCGTCCAATTGGATAGCATGCACGCGCTGCTCAGGTCGCGCGATGTCGAAACAATCGGCGTCCAAAGCGCCGCTGAATGTCTCGAAAAGTTGAGAAGTGAAACGTTCGACTGCATGGTTCTCGATCTGACGTTGCCCGACGCGTCAGGATATTCTCTGCTCGAAACGCTGAGTCAGGAAGAAAGCTATTCGTTTCCACCGGTGATCGTTTACACGGGGAGAGACCTGTCGATTGAGCAAGAGCAGCGGTTGCGGCGCTATTCGAGCTCCATCATCATTAAAGGCGCCAAGTCTCCGGAACGACTTTTGGACGAGGTCACCCTCTTTTTACATCAGGTCGTTTCCGAACTTCCGCCAGAACAGCAGCGGATGATTGAAAAAGCTCGCAGCCGAGATGCGGCGTTAGAAAATCGGCATATTCTGATTGTGGAAGATGACGTACGGAACGTGTTTGCTTTGACCAGCATCTTGGAGCCCTGCGGCGTCGTTCTGCAAGTTGCGAGAAATGGTCTGGAAGCGGTCGCGGCGATTGACAAATCGATCGCGGAGCCTAACAACCGGGTCGACTTGGTGCTAATGGACGTGATGATGCCGGAAATGGATGGAATCAGCGCGACCCAAGAAATCCGCAAGCGTCCGCAGTGCCAGCGACTTCCTATTATCATGTTGACCGCCAAAGCGATGAAGGACGATCAGCAGTCGTGCCTCGCCGCTGGAGCGAATGACTATTTGGCCAAGCCGCTGGATGTCGAAAAGCTCCTCTCCTTGATTCGCGTCTGGATGCCCCGACAAGGAGCAGGACTATGAGCGACAAGGTAGAAGATATCGAACTAAGGTTGCTGCTGCAGGCGATCTTTGAACGCTACCACTACGACTTTCGCGGCTACTCGATGGCGTCGATTAAACGCCGGCTAAGTCAAGCCAAATCGCGATTCCAATGTGACACGTTTTCTCAACTCCAGGGTCGCGTTCTTCACGAAGCGGACGTTCTCGCTAGTCTGTTGTCGTATTTAACGGTGCAAGTCAGCGAACTTTTCCGTGACCCCCACTATTTCCGGGTCCTTCGCGAAGAAGTCTTTCCTCATTTGCGTACTTATCCTTCGCTAAAAATCTGGGTCGCTGGGTGTGGCGACGGCGAGGAAGTATACTCCCTCTCGATTATGCTGCGTGAGGAAGGCCTGGACGATCGAACGATGATCTATGGGACCGATGTAAATCCCCAAGCGCTTCGGAAAGCGGAAGCAGGCGTCTATGACCTGGATCGACTGCCGTTATTTACAAAAAACCATCAATTGGCCGGCGGAAAAGGATCACTTTCGGATTACTATACCGCTGCTTACGGCGCCGCCGTATTCGACAAGAGTCTCCGCAAGAATGTCGTGTTTTCGGATCATAGCTTGGTCTCCGACGCCGTATTTGCAGAAGTTCACCTAGTTTCGTGCCGCAATGTATTGATCTATTTTGACCGCGAATTGCAAAACCGCGCGATAGGAGTGATGCTAGACTCGCTCATTCGTCGCGGTTTTTTGGGATTAGGCTCCAAAGAAACATTGCGTTTCACCCAGCACGTCGCGGCGTTTGACGAATTCTCACGTGAAGCCAGGGTTTACCAAAAGCGGAGTGATCCATGACAATCACCCCCAGAGAAGCAATTGCAATTGGAGCATCCAGCGGCGCTGTGGAAGCAGTCAGCGCGATTTTAACGCGGCTTCCAGAAGACTATCCGCTGCCGATCTTTGTGGTCGTCCATGTGCCTCCCGATCGTCCTAGTGCGCTGGTCGACGTTTTTCAGGCTAAGAGCCCTTTGAATATTCGCGAAGCGGAAGACAAAGAGCCGATTGAGCCCTCGTGCGTCTACCTTGCTCCGCCCGACTACCATTTGATGATTGAAACCGAAAAACTCATCTCGCTTTCCAGTGAAGAGCCTGTGCATTATTCTCGACCAGCGATCGACGTCCTGTTCGAGACGGCGGCCGACGCCTATGGCGCGGGGTTGATCGGGATTGTGTTGACAGGCTCCAATGATGACGGATCGGCGGGACTTCGCTGCATATCCCAGCTAGGCGGCGCAACCATCGTTCAATGCCCCAACGAGGCCGCGTCTCCTTTTATGCCCAATTCAGCCAAGGCCGCATGTCCTGAAGCGCGCACGATGAACTTAGAAGAAATTGCTGAATACTTATTAAATCAAGGGAGGACATATGACTGATTCTCCCCCGTCTCCGGTCTATTGTCTGACGGTCGACGATCGCGAAGAAAATCTGCTCGCTCTCGAGGTGGTTTTGCGTCGGGAAGGCTTGGAACTAATCAAGGCGCGTTCCGGCCCCGAAGCGCTGGAAGCGCTGTTGCAACATGACGTCGCGTTGGCGTTGATTGATGTGCAAATGCCGATCATGGACGGATTCGAACTGGCCGAACTTATGCGCGGTACGGAACGCACGAAACGCGTCCCGATTATTTTTCTGACCGCAGGAACAGAGGACCACCAGCGGCGATTTCGAGGTTATGAGGCCGGCGCCGTCGACTTCCTTCACAAGCCGATTGAATCCGACATCCTCAAAAGCAAAGCCGAGGTTTTTTTCGAGCTCTTCCGGCAACGCCAAGAGGTCGCGCGCCAACGTGACGAACTGAAAGTCTTGCTTCACGAAAACTCACGTCTGTTGGAGCAAAGCCGTAAACAATCCGAGACCCTGCAGAATTCGGACCGCCGCAAGAATGAGTTCCTCGCCACGCTTGCCCACGAGTTACGCAATCCGCTTGCGCCAATCCTCAGCGCCGTCGAAGTAATTCGGCTCAGTGAGCTGTCGAAAGAAGAAGAAATTGAAGTATATGACATCGTAAAGCGACAAGTTCAGCACATGGTTCGCTTGATTGACGATCTGCTAGACATTAGTCGGATTTCCCGCGATAAGATTCAATTGCGACGTGAAATCTTTCAACTGGGCGACGTCGTAAAGAACGCCGTAGAAACCAGTACTCCACTCATCGCGGAAGCGAACCACCAACTTTCGGTCAAGCAGCCCTCCGCTCCGATCGAGATTTTTGGAGACGCGGTCCGAATTTCACAGGTGATTGCGAATCTCCTCAACAACGCCGCGAAATACACGCCGGACGGCGGACGCATTGAACTCTCTGTCGCGCTGCAGGAAGGGCTCGTCGCGATCAGCGTGAAAGACAACGGTATCGGCATCCCGCCAGAATTGCTCTCCGAGGTCTTCGAGATGTTCAATCAGGTTGATAAACATCTGGATCTTTCCAAAGGCGGCCTCGGCATCGGTCTGACCTTAGTCAAGCGTCTGGTCGAGATGCACGGAGGCAAGATTGACGTCATCAGCGCAGGAGAAGGGGAGGGGAGCGAGTTCATCGTCCGTCTACCGATTTCAAAATCGCAGGATCGCCATCAGCAACCATCCTCCAGCACGAATGCGGTGTAGCAGCCTCATCATGCAAGAGAGAGGGTGACTCTCCCTGGGTGTGCGGATAGCTACTCTGCGGATAACAGCGGGAAGAACTTGCCTTCCATCTTCCGCCCCTGCGGGATCGGTGGAATTCCATGCAGCAGGACTTCGTCGCTATCGCTGCAGACTCCATCGCGGAAGGCATTGATCACCGTCGCTCGCCGGGGTCGGTCGGTTCGATTGGCGAACGATCCATGCACGGTCAGCGGATGATGAAAGGTCGCTTCTCCCTTCTTCAGTTCGGCCGCGACGGGATGCTGGAACTGCTCCCATTGGTCTTCGGTCAAAACTTCCCGAATTGCGTTCATGTCGCCGGCCAGTCCGGTGACCGGCAGCAGATCCCATTTGTGGCTTCCCGGCACATACTGCACGCAGCCGTTGTCGCGATCGGCGTCGTCCAGGCCGATCCAACAGGTCAGATGCGCCATCGGCTTGGTGCGAGTCCAGTACGAGTAATCTTGATGCCAGGCGACGACGCCTCCATGGTTGGCCGGCTTGCAGAACAATTGGTCATGCCAAAAGCGGACTTTGCCATCCAGCAATTGTTCAGCCGCGGCGATAAAGGCCGGCGACCACAGCAGATCATGAAAACCAGGCGAAACGCGCCACGCGCCCAACGCATGAAATAGCACCGTGTCAGGCGTCGCAGATTCATTCGTGTGATACTCGTACCACAGTTCGCGTCCGTCATGATCTGACTGGAAGAAGGCCTCCAATTCTTCGCGAAGAATGTCGACCTGCTCATCTTCCAAAATTTTGACGCCGCTCAAATAGCCATGTTCATGAAAAAACGCGACTTGCTCGTCCGATAGACGGAAATCGCCGCCAGAGGACTTGCTCTGAAACGACGTGGAGATCGGAGCATGCTGGTGCGAAAGATCGGCGGCCATGGGCAAAATTCCAAGGAAGGAGAGTAGGGATAGGGTGAGACCCTCGTTTTCACCTTTGTAAATCCAAAAATCAAGTCCATACGCTCCCCCCAGATTGATTCCGTCGCCGGGGAGGTTACCCTAAGAACTTGGTCCGCCAAAGCTGCACCGCACCCATGGACCGCCAGCCGTTCCCCCTTCAACGCGAGCTCGCCTTATGTCAAAAGTCGTTTTCACACTCCTACTCCTCGGTTTTCTCCCCTTGGTCGCGATGTCTGCCGAACCGAAGCGCGAACTCCTCTGGCCTGCCGGAGCGCCCGACGCCAAAGGCGATACGGACAACGACAAACCGACGATCACCGTCTATCTGGCGGATGGCGCCGACAAGACCAACTGCGGTGTCGTCGTCCTTCCCGGCGGCGGATACGGTCACCTGGCGACCGGACATGAAGGAGTCGATATCGCTAAATGGTACAACTCGTTCGGCGTCTCCGCATTTGTCGTCGAGTACCGCCATCGCGGTCGGGGATACGCGCATCCGGCGCCGATCCAAGACGCGCAGCGCGCCATTCGCACCGTTCGTGCGCGAGCCGAAGAATTTGGAGTTTCGCCCGACAAAATCGGCGTGATGGGCTTCTCGGCCGGTGGTCACCTAGCGTCAACCGCGGCGACCCATTTTGACGCCGGCGATGCAAAAGCCGCCGATCCGATCGATCAAGTCTCGTGCCGTCCTGACTTTGCGATCTTGTGCTATCCGGTGATCGCGTTAGACCAACCGTTCACCCATCGCGGATCACAGAAGAACTTGTTGGGCGAGAACCCCGACAAAGCGTTGGTGAAGAGCCTGTCGAATGAATCGCAGGTGACCTCAGATACTCCTCCCACCTTTTTGTTCCACACCAGCGAAGATACCGGCGTCCCGCCGCAAAACAGCATCGTCTTTTATGAAGCGTTGCAAAAAGCGAAAGTTCCGGCCGAGATGCACATCTTCGCCAAAGGTCGTCACGGAGTGGGACTGGCCGCCAATATTCCCGGCACGTCGGCTTGGCCCAAACTGTGTGAAGCCTGGCTCTCTGGACAAGGGATGCTCTCGACCAAATCGGAAGCCAGCAAGTAGTTATCTTTCATCCTGGGGGCGTTTCTCTAGCGAACGCCCCCATTTTGGCCGCGAATGAACTGTTCTGCGGCGTCAGGCCGTCGTTGTTACGATCGGCAGGACCCTTCTTTTTGCGCCAACGCACAAATACGGCGAATGAAATCAGTCGTTTCATTCGAGCAATCTTCACTTGCTTGAGCGAAGCGACCTAGGTTTTAGTAGACCCGCCAATTTTATTTTTTCGCGCTCATTGCAATAGAAATCGCATGGCGACCGCCAAGCCCATTCTTAGCCAACCGTTAAGCACCATCGTGACTTACAATCCGATGAGCGCTTCGTTGGATACGACGTTGGAAGAGCTGCTCGAGCAGGTCTACATGGTCGGGTTTCATCACTGGCCCGTGATCGACGATGATCGCCGCGTCGTGGGGATCGTTTCAGACGAAGATGTCGTGCGCACGGCGGCGATGCATGAATCGGCGCACATGTCGAACCGTTTTCGCGATGCTCGTGGACCGATTCGCATTACCGAGTTCATGTCTACCAAGGTCTACGCGATCTCCTACGATACGGATGTCTCAGCAGCGCTGCAAATGATGCTGGAAAAGGGTGTGAATTCCTTACCGGTTACCGAAGATGACCGCCTGTCAGCGATGGTCACGTCAAGCGACTTCTTACGCGAGTTCTCGTTTTCTGAGCATGACGCTTGCCACGCCGCAGTGACGACCTATCTCGACCTCACCCCGGTGCAGGTTCCGTTCGACTCCAGCATTGAAGAAGTGAAGATGGCCTGCGAGGCCGAAGGCGCCATTTACGCCGTCGTGATGAACGGCGACTTTCCGCTCGGCGTCATCTCACGCCGCGACATCCGTCGCGCCAAGAGTCGCGATTTGGCCCGCGTGATGTATCTGTCAGAAGACCCAAAATCAATTCGGGCAACCGACATCATTCGTGAGTCCCACTCGATTTTGCCAACCGACACGATGCGCAACGCCGCCCGGACGATGCAAAACATGCAATTGCAAGCATTGGTGGTCTCGAATCGCCAGAACGATTTGGTCGGCGTTCTAACGCAAGAACAAATCCTGCACGCGATGCTTTAAAAGGCCGAAGGCCGTCATTTCTCTTCGTAGCCCGCTGCGCGAGCGAGGGAAATGCGGCCGACTATTTCGAGCCGTATTGGAATTGCCGAGCGATTTTCCCTCGCCCGCGCAGTTGGCCAAGAAGAGCTAGTAGGAACAAACCTTACGATCCAGCGGTCAACAATTTGTACCGTTCTAGCTCTAACGGAAAATCAAAGTAGGTCCGCAGGCTGGTCGCTTTGGCGCTCATCACGCGGACTTGCGGCGTGTTGCCTGTGGCCGGTCGGCCGATCCGTTTTTCATCCAGTTCGGTCCGTCGCTCGCGTCGCGTCAAGTTGGCCTTCAAATCCTGCGTCTCTTTGATTTCGGATTCAAAACGACGCGTCATTTCGGCGCGACTTGCTCGCAGCGCGTCACGCCGCTGCGTCAAGCGGTTACCTTCTCCCAAGATGACCTGATTGTCGCGCTCGTACTGACCTAGCAGGTTTTCGGTGCGGGCCATATCGCGACGCAAACGATCTCGCTGACGTGGATCTTTCGTCTGGTCGTAATCCGCTTGCAGGCGATTTAGGTCATCGGTCAAATTGAGCAGCTCACGGCGAACGATTGAAAGCTGAACCTCTAGCCGCGAGATCGCGTCGTTGAGCGGCGCCTCCATGCGATTGAATTCATCCAGCTCTTTGGTGAGCTCGCTGCGCAGCGTATCCAAGCGATCTTGCGTCTCGGCTTGATCAATCTCGAGCCGTTTGCGCAGATCGGCCAGACTCTGCTTCTCTTGCTCTTTGGCCATAGTTTGATCTTCCACGGCTTGATCGCGGGCCTGGTCTCCCTTGTCGGTCAGCTTTTCAAACTCGCGGAGGACCTCGTCATAATTGGTCTTGAAGTCGGCTGCACGCGCTCCCACCATCAGCCGATCAACTTTCCGTCGCACCAATTTCCGCACTCCTTGCGAAACATCCGCTTCGGCGGGTCCGTCTAAATAGGCGAAAATTCGTCCCAAAAAACGGGCCGTGGCGCGGGTTTCCTCTTCGCTCTCATCATCCGCTTCATCGGGAGGAATCGAGTTTGTCATGTGATCGACTTTCATCAGCGCCAACTCCGGCTTCTTTTGCAGCACTTCCAGCCAAATTAAGGCCCGCCAAGCGACCTGATTTTCTTCTCGGCTGGTCGTGAGACTCTCGAACAGCGCGGTCGCTTCTTCGTACTTGTGATGCTTGATTAGAACCAAGCCAAACGCCGTATCGAGAGCGGCTTGATCGGCGGTCGAGCCCACAAATGCAGCGTGCGCCTGACGAGCCGTCGCCAGCGAATCAGGCCCAATCGCCCAGCCTTCTTCTAAAACCTGGGTGACGCCAGACGATGCGGCCTTCGCATTTGTCGATATTGCAAGAATCGAGAGCAGGATGCCGACACCGCAGGCGATGGAGAATGGACGCGAGTTTGCAGCGAGCATTCGCACGCCTCTTTTGCTAGGTATTTCAGGACAACGGCCACCGTCATGTTAGTGGCGCACCAAGAATCAGGCAACAAATCATTTCTCCAACAGGTCTACAGGCCCCCTAACGGGTCCCCTGGCTTGCCGATTCTGCCTGAATCGCAAAAAAAACGCCGCGAGTCGAAGTTGACTGCGGCGCTGTTCAAAAATCAAGCGATTGAAAATCGCGACGTTTACTCGATCGGCAAAGCAAAATCGCCGGTCATGTCTCGATAAATGCAATGAACATGATTGGCGATATTGCCGGCAACATCTGGTTGCGTGTTCACCAGTTCAATGACAAAGCTGGGACCGTGAATACGGTAGTAATGTCCCACGCCAGGTTTCTTCGCGCCCGCCCAGGCGAAATGGATGTTATCGAAACCAGCGGCGTTGATTTGCTGCAGACGGCTATCGGCCACATCGGCCGGCATTGCCGAGACGTAGACGTCGATCAGGTTGCGGAGCATCTCTTGTTGCGACGCGGTCAAATCTTTCGCGGCGAGTCCTTCCGCTTTGTCGGTCGGCGGGTGAGGCTGTCCTGGATTGCGAATCTCGGCCGGCGCCTTCGCGGCGATCAACGCCGTCTTCGCTTGATCGGCTGACAAGCTATTGACCAACTCAAAGGCCAACGTCTCTTCCAGTTTCAGGATGCGATAGCCCTTTTGGTACTTGTCGGAATAGTCCTCTTTCAACTCGGCCGGATTTGTGCAGAGCGCTTGCGGCGAAGCGGAGATCACGCTGTTGCCTTCGACCACGAAATTGAGGGACAAGTGATGTCCTTCAAAGCTCAGCCCCCAGCGCGAATCGACTTTCGGATCGCCAAAGATCGTCACATAGTAACGCAGCGGATCGCGAATCGGACCTTTCTTCTGCAACTGCAGCAGCAGGTTTTCCAGATCCATGATCTTGGTCGTTTTTTCATAGCCAACGTCGCTGAGCGCCGACTTAAGCAACGCGTACGCCATTTTCCGTTGATCCTCACTCATGTCGCCGATCTTCAATCCTTTTCGCGCGTCTTTCGGAATGAAGTGCCAATCGACTCGTTTGGGAGAATCGTAGTCCAGCACGGCGGTCGCTTTCTCCTCATCGTTGAGCGACTGCACCAGCGCGTTAGCGGCGACCGTCATTGCGGTTCCGGTGGTCGCAGGGCGAAACAGCGCCCAACCGACGGCGGACATCGAAAGAGCAAGAAACAGAGACATCGACAAATAGGCGGGTCGTCGCATGGCGGGATTTCCGGTGGGAGGATACATGAGCGAAGTCGTATGCATGATAACCTCCCTTGGCGGCGAAATCTACGCGCATCCATGCGTGTAACCCCCTCTTTTTCTCGAGATTACGGCCGCATTGCGATTCTTCGCCGATACCGCTGAACCGCATCCCGCGGCGCGTCGTACCGTAAACCATTCCTCGACGATTACCGCAGCGAGACTCGCCCAGCACCGCTCCCCACGAAGACACCAACCGAAAGAGCGGACCGAACAACGACAACACATATATAGATGCACTGCATATATTATCTTTGTGCATTTTTACGAGATGGGCTATTGCAAACCTTATATCACAATGATTAACCTATTTTTCGTCGTACCTAGTCGCTACTGAGACCGACAGGGCAAGCGACGATTTCACTGCCAGCGCCAGCTTAAAGACCCAAAGCACAGACGATCGCAACGGATGCATTTTGATCGTGCTGTCGCTTTTGACCGCCGCGCCGAACTGACCAGAGTAAGAAGGAGCTCACCGCTAAATTCAGTTCACAGCGCACTCTCGCGAATGATTGCAACGCGTGCGTTTCTTTGCCGTCGGATGAACTGCTTCGAGCGTGGATGAACCGCCTGAAGCTGCTTTATCTTTGCCCATTCGCCTAGTTGCCCAACCCTCGTTTTCGCATGTTGCGAGATCGCCATCAGGGGGACTCTCTGCGCGAATGGGAGATTTTTACTCAACTTTCCTTTGCCATATCTCTTTGAAGGATTCGATATGACGATGAAGAATAAATCTCGCACACGTCGCAACGCTTTTAGTATGGGATCCGAACGCCTGGAAGAGCGCCGCGTGATGGATGCATCCGCGCCGAACTTCGACCTGTCTGGCGTCGACGCCGAAACGGCCTATGTCGGCGACCAATACTCGCTCGACCTGCTCGCCGCCGGAGGTACAATCACCGAGGGTGAATTCACCTTTGTGCTCGATCCAGATCCCGATCAAACCCCCTCGGGCGCAACGATTTCTCAGGATGGGGTAATCCATTGGACTCCGTCGATGGATCAGGTCGGATCGCACACGTTCCGCGTCATCGCGATGAACCAAGATTCGCCGCAAAAAGGAGACTTTGAGTCGATCACGATCGAAGTCTCGCTGGGCGAGCCGAATGTCGATCTGAACGGTGAAGACGGGGAAGGGGTCGATTTCGAAACGACTTATCAGTTTGGCCAAGGGCCAGTCGTCGTCGCCGATAGCGATATGACCGTCTCCGATCCGAACAATGAAACCCTGATGTCGGCCACGGTGACCATCACCAATTTGGCCGATGGCGACGCCGAGATGTTGTCCGTCAACACGGAAGGGACCAGCATCACCGCCGAGTATGCTGGCGGCGAGTTGCAACTGACCGGGGAAGCGACGATCGCCGAGTACCAACAGGTGTTGCGCTCGGTGCGTTACAGCAATTCGAACGCCGCGGCCGATGCGACGCCGCGCGTGATTGAGTTCAGCGTCAATGACGGCGTTGCGGACAGCGCCGTTGCGACCAGCACGGTGAATGTCAATCTCCCCCCCAACCTGACGTCGATCGCCGATCAGGAAGTGGACGCTGGCCAAGAATTGATGTTCGAGATCTCGGCCACCGATCCGAACGCGGCCGACGAACTCTCGTTTATGATCGATCCCGAATCCCCCTCCTTCGTCTCGCTGATTCAAGAGGTCGGAACGCGAACCGCCCAATTGCTGCTGACGCCGGGGCTGGACGTTCCGCCGGGCATGTTTGAGATTTCGATCCTGGTGTTCGACAACGCCGGACTGGCCGACGTCGAATCG
Source organism: Blastopirellula marina DSM 3645 (assembly GCF_000153105.1). Taxonomy (GTDB): domain Bacteria; phylum Planctomycetota; class Planctomycetia; order Pirellulales; family Pirellulaceae; genus Blastopirellula; species Blastopirellula marina. Next base: position 3,101,453 of record NZ_CH672376.1, on the reverse strand, counting down.
TTCTTTGTCGAAGTCATGGCGAACGAAGCGCCCGTTTCGCTAGACGACGCCTATGAAACCGCGGAAGACGCCGCACTGAACATCGCGGCGCCAGGCGTGCTCGAAAATGACGCCGACGCCGATGGAGACGCGCTCAACGTGGTCGAAGTCAACGGCGAGTCGGCAAGCGTGGGATCGCAAATCACCCTCGACTCCGGCGCACTGCTGACACTGAACGCAGACGGCAGCTTTGATTATGATCCCAACGGCGAATTCGCCGCTTTGACCGAAGGAGAGTCTGCGGAAGAAAGCTTCACCTATACCGTCGCCGACAGCACCGGCCAAGTCAGCACGTCGACCGTGGTCATCACCATCGCCGGCGTCAACAACGCACCGGTCAGCAGTGATGACGCTTATGAAACGGCCGAAGACACCGCGCTCAACATCTCGGCGCCGGGCGTTCTGGAGAACGATGCAGACACGGATGGCGATGCGTTAAGCGTCGTGGACATCAACGGTGAACCGGCCAGTGTCGGCACACAGATCGCGCTCGAATCGGGCGCGTTGCTCACGCTGAATGCGGACGGCAGTTTCGACTACGACCCGAACGGCGCCTTCGCAGCTTTGGCCGAAGGAGAAACCGCGGAAGAAAGCTTCACCTACACCGCCGCCGACAGCAGCGGATTGATGAGCACGTCGACCGTGGTCATCACCATCGCCGGCGTCAACAACGCACCGGTCAGCAGTGATGACGCTTATGAAACGGCGGAAGATACCGCGCTCAACATCTCGACGCCCGGCGTGCTCGAAAATGACACCGACGCCGATGGTGACGCGTTAACCGTCCTCGATGTGAACGGCGAACCGACGAATGTCGGCACGCAGATCACCCTCGAATCGGGCGCATTGCTGACGCTGAACGCCGATGGCAGTTTTGACTACGACCCGAACGGCGCATTCGCCGCTTTGGCCGAGGGAGAGACCGCAGAAGAAAGCTTCACCTACACCGCCGCCGACAGCAGCGGGTTGGTGAGCACTTCCACCGTCGTGATTTCCATCGCTGGGGTCAACAGCGCTCCGGTCAGTAGTGATGACGCTTATGAGACCGCGGAAGATGCGATTCTCAATATCGCTGCTCCCGGGGTTCTGGATAACGATATCGACTCGGATGGCGATAGTCTGACCGTGGTGGACATCAACGGTGAACCGGCCGACTTAGGGATGCAGATCGCGCTCGAATCGGGTGCGTTGCTGACGCTGAACGCCGACGGCAGTTTTGATTATGATCCCAATGGCGCATTCGCCGCTTTGGCCGAAGGAGAGACCGCGGAAGAGAGCTTCACCTATACCGCGACGGATAGCAGCGGTTTGATGAGTACCTCCACGGTTACCATCACGATCGCCGGTGTCGACCATGCCCCGGTCAGCACCGACGATGCTTATGAGACCGCGGAAGATACCGCGCTTAACATCGCAACGCCCGGCTTGTTAGAGAATGACACCGACGCCGATGGCGATGCGTTATCCGTCCTCGATGTGAACGGCGAACCGACGAATGTCGGCACGCAGATCACCCTCGAATCGGGCGCATTGCTGACGCTAAACGCCGATGGAAGTTTTGACTACGACCCGAACGGCGTGTTCGCCGCTTTGGCCGAAGGAGAAACCGCGGAAGAAAGCTTCACCTATACCGCCGCCGACAGCAGCGGATTGATGAGCACGTCGACCGTGGTCATCACCATCGCCGGCGTCAACAACGCACCGGTCAGCAGTGATGACGCTTATGAAACGGCGGAAGATACCGCGCTCAACATCTCGACGCCCGGCGTGCTCGAAAATGACACCGATGCCGATGGTGACGCGCTTACGATCGTCGATGTGAACGGCGAACCGACCAGTGTCGGCATGCAGATCACGCTCGAATCGGGCGCATTGCTCACGCTGAACGCCGATGGCAGTTTTGACTACGACCCGAACGGCGTGTTCGCAGCTTTGGCCGAAGGAGAAACCGCGGAAGAAAGCTTCACCTATACTGCCGCCGACAGCAGCGGATTGATGAGCACTTCCACCGTCGTGATTACGATTGCAGGCGTCAATAACGCTCCGGTCAGCATTGACGATGCCTATGAGACCGCGGAAGACACCGCGCTCAACATCTCGGCGCCCGGCGTGTTGGAAAATGACACCGATGCCGATGGTGACGCGCTTACGATCGTCGATGTTAATGGAGAAACGGCCGATATCGGCATGCAGATCACGCTCGAATCGGGCGCCCTGCTGACGCTGAACGCCGATGGCAGTTTCGACTACGATCCCAACGGCGCCTTCAACGACCTGCTCGATGGAGAAACCGCGGTAGACAGCTTTACCTATACCGCGGCCGACAGCAGCGGTTTGATGAGCAGTTCGACCGTCGCGATCACCATTCAAGGGGTGACCAATCTCATTGTCGAAAATGATGAGTACGTCACCGACGAGGACAATTCGCTGTCGATCTCAGCCCCAGGCTTGCTTGGCAATGACACCGGCGCCGCGACGGTCGTTTCCGTCAACGGCGAAGCGGTCAATGTGGGATCGCAGGTCACTTTGGCCTCCGGCGCGTTGCTGACGGTCAACTCCGACGGCAGTTTCGACTATGACCCGAACGGATCGTTTGAAACGCTTCCCGGCGGCGAGTCGACGCTCGACTCGTTCAGCTACACTGCCGATGACGGTAGCGGGACGACAGCCGATGCGACGGTGACAATCGTGATCAACGGCGTGAATGACGCACCGGTGGCCAATGATGATGAATTCTCGACCGACGAAGCGACCGCCTTGTCGATCGTACCAGTGGGCGTGATGTTCAACGATGTCGATACCGAGGGACAAGCGATGGCGATCACCGCCGTCAATGATGTCGCGGTCGATGTCGGCACGCCGATCACCTTGGCGTCGGGCGCTTTGCTGACGCTTAACGCGGACGGCAGTTTTGACTACGATCCCAATGGGATGTACGACGAACTGGCCAATGGGGAACTAGCGACCGACAGTTTTACCTATACTGTCAGTGACAGCGATGGAGGATCAGACACCGCGACGGTGGTGCTGACCATCAACGGTTTGGACACCGACAATGGGACGAACCTGCCCCCTTTGAACCATGTCCCCGGCACGCAGACGATTGCCGCGGGACAATCTTTAGCCTTTGGTTCAGCCACTGGCAACGCTATTTCTGTCAGCGACCCTGACGCGAACGGCGCCTTTGTCCAAGTGACGATTTCGGTCCAACATGGCACGCTGCAATTGGCTTCGCTCAATGCAACGCGGATCATGCTGGTCGGATCGTTCGAGCAGATTTCGTCGCTACTGAACGGCCTAGTCTACACGCCGAATGACGGCTACACCGGCACCGACACGTTCACGATCAATTCCAATGATCGAGGAGCCACCGGCACCGGCAGTCCGCGAACCGATGTCGACACGTTCGACATCGTCGTCTCGCCTTCCGAATCGGTCGAAGAATTCTTCGCCGATTCCGAATCGCTCGACGATCTGTTGTTCAGCTAATTGCTAAATGACAATCTAGAAGAAGAGCAGGGGAGCAAGCCGCCGGGGCTTGCTCCTCTTTTTTTGCGGTACATCAAAATCGCTCTTCTCCCTACGCAGAGGCGGTCTGCAACCGCACGCGCACCAATAAATCGTTCAATGCGGCCGCCGCCGTCGCTTGTTCCGGCAATCGACTTTGCTCGTGCGCCTGCGTTAACTCGGCCCGCAGACGCTCGTATTCGGTTGAATGCAACGTCACGTCGGTGGAAGGAAGCGTTCCCTTCTCCGGCCCTTCCACTTTGCGGGCAATCAAATCGGGCACGTACGGTAGTCGAAACTCTTCGTTCAGATGGATCAAATTTGCTTCGATTCGCCCAGTCCGCATCAAATGGATTCCGGTCAACAGCACGCGATAGACATAGAGCAGCGGTTTGACCCGCGGCGGATCTTCTTTTTGAAACAGTTTCCACTGCGTCGCGGCGAAGCCGAGATAATGGTGCGAGTGATGTCGCGTGATGCAGGCCGGCGCGAGCGCCTTCAGCTCTTCATGCTCCAAAGACATTTGCACGACCAGCGGCGAAAGCAATTGCTCCAACACGTAACCGTTCTTCTTCAGCATTAGCAGGAAGAACTTTTTGGCGTCGTGCGTCACCAGATCGATTTCGAGACCATCGTGCACGCCTGACTTCTCGATCGTTTCTTCCGCTTCACGCAGGCCGACAATCTCGGCCAGCGGCAACAAGTGGGCGCCGCGCAGATCAAAGTCGGAGTCGGGCGAGGGAAATCCATACAGGTGCGCGCCGCTGATCGTCGCGAAGAGCAGGGGATAGGGATGTTGCTCTACTTGGCGGTGCAAGCGGGGATCGATGTTCATGGCAATTCTTCCGAGAGCGCAGCACGCCGCGCTTGGATCAAAAAGCCGTTCGCTTGTTCATAATTCGGACGATCCGGCAACGCGGTCGTTTGCAGCGCCGCGTCAAACTCGGCATGCAGTTGCCGTCGCCACTGCTCGGTCTCGGCCCACGCAACTTCGCCTCGCTTGATCGCCAACAGTCGATCGCGATGCGGACCCACGTCGACCGGCACTTCTCCTTCGTGCAGGACGCGAATTCCGCTGATTAGCAAGCGGATCAAGTGCATTACATGCTTCCACTTCACTTGACCTTGGGTGCGCAGATCGGTCTGCATCTTTTTGAACTGCGACATCGCGTAACCGTTGTAGGTTTGATAAACCAACCGCGACAGAAAGATCGATCGCATCGCCAACAGCTGCTGCGCCAAAGGAGTCGCCTTCTCGACCAACGGCGAATAGAGACACTCCAGCACGTTCGGGTTCGCTTTCAGCGCGAGGACGACAAACTTTTGAATCTCCCAATACGCCTCTTGCGATTGGTCTAATTCCAACTGCTCCGGCACGCCGTACAGCGACCAATGCAGCTCGGCCGGCGGCAGATAAAAACCGCGGCGATCAATGTCCGAGTCCTCATCGGCCAGCCCAAACGCTTGGGAGCCGACGATGCACTGGAACAAAACTCGCTGCAGCAGATCACCATGCTCGGCGGCGCTCCGCTCGCCGATCGCACCTTCTTTGTGCTTGGCCAACAGCGCCAATTCACTGGGCGCGAGCGACTCTTCATACCCATCCGGAAACCGAATCCGATAGCTCTGCTGCAAATCGGCCGGCGACTTGACCACCACGCCCACCGCGCCTCGCGGATGCAGCGTGCGCCCGTTCTGACCCACTACTTCGCGCAGCGTGACGACTTGCGTGCCGGGCGAGAAGATCAGATTGGGATGGTAGTGGGCCGGTTTGGGCATAACATTCTTGTTTTGGAAGATTCAGGCGTAATTTCAATATAACGCCTGAAAAGACCCGACCAGAGCAAGGGAAGTTCACGGCGTAAAGAATTCGCTTGAAGGACGGCGAAAGAATATGATAAACGCAACACATATCAATGGGGATTCCGATGCAGTCCTTTAACAATTCGACGCGACCAAGATGATTCCCTTCTTCCTATTTCTGATCCTGCTTTCCATCGTCGCCTTTGTGGCATTGGCGGTGACCAATTACCGAGATTTATGGGTCTGCTCGCTGTTTCTGCAAGTAGTTATCGTCACGCTCCTGTCGCCGGGCGATGGAGGAATATGGGCCCGGCATGTCGCGATTTTCTTTGGGTCATTGAATGCCGTCGGCTGGCTGCTTCGTAACGACCTTGGCCCGTCCACCGCAAAGACTACCAACGCCGGCTGGTGGTTGCGAATGAGCGTCCTCACGGCGCCGATCGTGATCGCAGTCGTTTATACGGTGGTGCTCGAGATGAGAATGTAGGCGCCAGAAGCGTGCGGTCGAACCGCCAAGAAAGTGTCCGTTCGTGGGCCAATTGACGGACGTGGTGACGCCCCCCCACATCGCGATCGCGTCGCCACGCATGTTCTCTTCCGGATTGACTAGCAGAGCCGGCTGCATCTCGACGCACTTTACTTTTCGGGCTACACTCGTCGACAACCAATCATTCGTCTCTCAGGTCGCTGCATGAATCTCCCTTTCGCTTCGCCCCATGAAGTCGCCAAGCAGTTGAAGCAGCACTATTTTCCGCGGCTGCATGTGTTGCCTTACAATCGGTTTCGCGTCGCCGATTCGACCCATTGGTGGTTAGCGCCGACCGGCGCCAAAGCGGCTTTTCAGCATGGCAAACTGATGCTGACCCAGATCGACGTGCTGGTTAAATCGGGCGAGCTGTTCTGCGGTTGGAATGTCGAAAAGGGTCTGCTGCACCCCGGCAGTTGGCAGGCCAGCAACGTCATGGACAGCAGCTGGTATTGGCACAGCTTTTTGACGTTCACCGGCAGCGAACTGGAAGAAATGATCGCCGATGCCCGCGAAGCGACTGACAAGGATCTGCAGATCTATGTCGCCGCGACGATCCCCGGGCAATCGCCTGCCGCGGTGGTGCTGAATGTCGATGGATCTCGGTTGAAGCCGGCGGCGTACGAAGCATCCGACGGCATCTTGATCGAAGTCGCTCGAAGCGGGACGCTCAACGAACTGATGGCCGCGCTGCGAAATCTAAATGGGACGGCGACCGCTTGGCACTGGATGGACGTGGTGATCGGCCAAACGTTCACGCTCGACAAAACAGGCGCCGATCAAACGCCGAAGTGCGCGAAGTTTTTGCGCGCGTTTATGCCGTGGGTACGTGCGTAACAAGCGAAAATCGCAACCTAATGCAAAGCAAGATGCGCAACCGGGCTGACGCACCGAAATCCCAAACAACGCCCGCGCGCGTCCGGTGAACGGCCGCGGCGATACGAGGTCCGACACAAATCGAGCGGGCCAACCCAACTTCCGCCTCGTTCGCTGCGGACGCCAGACTCCACCATGTTGACCGGATTCACGGCGCCTGATTCTGCCCGCGCATAAAAGTCTTCGGCGTACCAATCGCGGCACCATTGCCAAACATTTCCGGCCATGTGGTGCAGGCCAAATTTTGACACTCCTGCCGACAGGTGGACCGGAGCCATCGGCATGTTGGCGGCGTGATACACGGCGCCGCGGTGGTGCTGACCATAGACCAGCGACGCGTCGAGCGATGGTGGATCTTCGGTCGCATAGGCGCCGGTGGCGGCATGTTCCCATTGCGCTTCGGAAGGCAAAAAGCCGGCTTCCGATCGATAATCGGCGAATGAGAATCCGTTCGCCCAGAGGGAATAGGCGTTGGCGCCATACCAAGAGACCAGCACCATCGGCATGGTCTCGGCTCCGGCGACCGGGCTCCAACCCACTTCGCGTTGCAGGATCGGCATCTGCGCGATGCGGTCATCGGCCGGGTCGAGTAAAAACCAATCGCCTAAGTTTGCCGGAGTCGCGACGACCGAATTCAAGAACCGGCAATACGCGGTGGTCGACACCGGCTCAGCATCGATCAGGTACGCATCCAACGCAACTTGACGAACCGGTTGTTCATCGGTTTGCGCATCGAGGGCATCGCTGCCCATCGTAAATTCCGCCGCCGGAATCCAGGCACAACGCATCCCATCGCTGCGGCGGCGGTATTGCTGGATACCCTGCACGCAGCCAAGCGGCTCGAAGCGGGGTACTTTTGGTGAGCAGAGATCCTCCCGACAACGCCCGCTGAGCTGAGTGAACGGCGTTGCGTTGGTCTCGTCGGCGATGATTTGCCGCCGCCAACCACGGCGAACAGGCATGCCGGTCCCTTGCTGCAAGTAAACCAACTCGGCAAGATCGCAAATCCGAAAAGGCCGCCGCGTAAAGATCGACTTGCCAACCGGACTTTCGGGCCGATCCGGAATCGTGACCAGGAATTCCTCCTCCAATTCGATCAGCAATTCCACTAAATCGAGACTATCGCATTGCAAGTCTTCAACCAGACGACTTGTGGAGTCAATTTCGTCACGCGGAATGCAAAGCTGCCGAGACGCTACATCCGCGACGCGCTCAACCACCAAATTCAAGTCAAGCCAACCGCCGTTCGACATGCTTCACCCACCGTTCAGTGCATCGTCGTTAGATCAGAATTATTTTAACAAGTGAACAGCCGCATTCCGCTTCCCGCTTTCCCAAAATTGCCTCTCGACAAAACGCACGCACCTAAGGTCGATTGTCGAATGGCCATACTGCGCCTGTTGGAAATCGATGTTCGGCCAAGGACGAGCCTCTCCGAGGAACCAATCGAAACGACAAACCACCCAAGCTAACACACAGCCAAGTCGAGGGTTTTGACGGCAAAAAAAGAAGGGGCCTGGTCCACCAGTCCTGGGCTGGGGCGCCACCTAAAAAAAATGCGACGTGGTCCGGTCCCATGCGATCCAACCGGCTGAAGTCGACCGCAAACCACGCAGATTATCATTCGGGTAAGCTGGGAGATCTCAAAAAAATGAAAGCGGTCCGGTCCGGTCGCCAAAGAATTATCCTTTTCCGCCGAACCACACTTAGCTGTGAACGATGCTTGAAAAAACGAAGAAAAAGGGGCCGCACGTGCCAAACGACATTCGTGAACGTCTGACGAGCGCGAAGGCGAAACTTCGCCGAAAACAGAAGCTAGACGCGATGCTAGGCGCGGCGCAGGTTCAACTCGAACAATTACAGCACGATCGCAGTCGGATGGATCGCACTCTCGCCCAAGAAAAAGGGGACGTGGACCAGTTGGAAGGCTTCAGCCTAACGGGATTGTTTCACTCCATACTCGGCGTCAAAGCAGAGCGACTCGAAAAGGAGCGGCAAGAATATCTCGCCGCCAGGCTCAAGTACGAAGAATGCACCCAAGCAGTTGGTGACGCCCAGCGGGAGGTCGCGCGCCTGTACGAAGAGTACGCTGGCCACGGGGATACCGAGAATGACTACAACCAACTGATGGAAGAGAAACGGCGACTCCTCACGCAGTCCGGCGCCCCAAATGCTGCTGCAATCCTGAATCGAACCGACCAATTGGCCGATCTCGAAGCCGACCGCAAAGAACTGAAAGAGGCGATCAGCGCGGGCAACACGGCGCTGCGATCGCTAGAGCAGGTCCGCTCGGAACTTCAGGCCGCCGAGAACTGGGGAACTTGGGACATGCTTGGCGGTGGGACAATGACCACTTGGGCCAAACATACCAGAATCGACTCGGCCAAAAGGGAGGCGGAAACCGCCCAACGAGACTTGCGTCGATTCCAAAAGGAACTCGCTGACGCCGATCAGCGACTCCATGTTTCCCTGGATGAGATTGGGGGATTCTCGACATTTGCCGATTACTTTTTCGACGGATTGATCGCTGACTGGATCGTACAATCAAAAATTCAAACCGCGGCGGCAGCCTGTGATGCGGCCATCCAAAATGTGACTTCGGCGCTAAACAAATGCCGTCATCGACACACGCAAACCGAGCAAGACCTCAAGCGACTCGAAAATGAGCGACGTCAGTTGATCGAGGAGGCGTAGAACAGGGAAAATCTCAGGCAATTCCATCAAAAAAGGCGCCTTACTTTGTCAGTAAGACGCCTTGATTGGAGTGGGCGATATTGGACTCGAACCAACGACCTCCGCCGTGTGAAGACGGCGCTCTAACCAGCTGAGCTAATCGCCCGGGTGTTTGCTGGGTTAGGACCCAGCTTACGGGTTCTCTCTGCAAATGCCTGCGATAGGCATTTTAGGAGAGGAGCCTGGGAGGGAGAAAGTTCGCGCGGGCGAAATTCTCTCTGCCAGGCTCGTCAGTTTATCGGTTTTGTCCCGGCACGACTAGCGGATATTGCGATCGAGCGGGGGACAAAATTGGTGGAACGTGGGGAAGCGACGGCAGTTAGCCGTTTTCGGACTTATGCGGCTCGGCCGGAGGGGGCTCGAACTTGGGGGCGGTCGCTTCGGCGTAGTCGTCATAGTCATCGTAACTGGAGGAACTCGACGATTTTGACGAGAAGCCTCGGTCGTTGACGGTGTCTTCGACTTCCTTGGTGGCGCTATGGAACTCAGACTGGATATCGCTGAGCCCTTTTTTGAAATCAGAGTAACTGCGCCCCAGTGAACGGGCGACTCCCGGCAAGTTTTTGCCGAACAGCAGCACCGCCAAAACGGCGACAATCATCATCTCTTGCATCCCCAGGCCGCCTAGAAATCCGAAGATCACCGGCACGGAAATGGGTACAGTCATCATACGACGGGACCTTTGTTCGCGACGTGAAGTGAGAAATAAGCTACGAGCCGGGCGGTTTAGGCCTGTTTCGTTTCTTCTTCGTCATGCTCGTCATCATGAACCGGCGGTTCCTTCATACCCGTTTTGAATTCGCCGACGCCTTGTCCCAGGCTGCGCATCAATTGGGGAAGTTTGGTAGATCCAAACAGCAGAAGAACGATGAACAACACGATCAGCAATTCTTGCCAGCCTAAACCCATGTTCTTACCTCGTTGTCAAACGAAAGACGGAGATAGAACACGCAACCAAGTAGGCGAAAGCGGGTCGGCGCCCCCGAATGCGAATGACGCATCCTGTGGGACCTGACCAGAACCAATACTCGTGCGGTCCTTTGCGCAAACCAAATGCGCGAAGGGTGCGGCGACTTGCCACATCCATCGCTCAATTTTACTCAGGCGTCCCCAGCTGTAAAGGGAGCAATCGCTAGTTGTCGACTGCGGGAATCCTAGCGCGGGGCCAGATTTTCCGGTTTTGACGAGATTCGCACACTATTGGGGATCCTCGCCGGCGCCTGGGCGACCGGAGCTGGGCGGTTCTGCAGATCGTAATAGATGGGAAGATAGCGAAAATAGACCTCTAACGACAGGGTCGCCATCGCGGTCGAATAAACGCGGCCGCCATAGCACCCCCAGACGGTGTCGGGGTCCCAGCTGCCGGCTTCGATGCCGCCGCCGCGTTGGTTATTAAGGAGCTGACGCTGCAGCGAGCCGCTCCACGATCGCCAGCGCTCTCCCTGCAGCTGGTGCATGCCGATCGTGCCGTAGTACCAAAAATAGAGATTCGGTTTGCCGGGGCCCGGCTCAAAGCGAGCGACATAGTTGGCCGCTTCTTCGACCGTGGCCGGGCTATTTTCGGCATCCATAAAAATGCGGCAGACAAGCGCTTCGGCGGTCATGACCGGGGTCGTCCGCTCGCCGGGGCGATAGCCGGCCAGACCATTGTTGTCGCCGGACGAGACGCTCCGCAAAAATCGGGTCATCAAGTCCCGCGTTCGCTCTGGCGTTTCGATCCCCGACAGTTGGGCGCTGTGCAGTGCGAGCACCTGCCAACCAAATTGGCTCATGTCTCCCAGGTCGCCCGGCTGATAACGCCAACCGCCGGAAGTTTGATGCTGCGATTGAAACGAGTAATTGAGCGCCGCTTCAAGCGCCGGCCGAATGCGATCGTCGCGGGTCATCGCGTACGCTTCGCTGAGGGTCAACATCGCAATGCCGTGACAATACATCTGGGCGAACAGGCGAGCCTCGCCGGCCAGCGAGCCGGTTTCGGCCTGCTGCGAGATCAAAAATTCGAGCCCATGCTGGACGTGGGCGCGATGTTTTCCTTCGAGATGCGTATGACCGCGCGCCATGAAAGCGAGAACGGCGAGCCCGGTGACGGCGGTGTCGGCATCGGCGCCGGCGCCGTAGCGATCGTGACCGAGAACGCGTTGTTCGTCGCCAGCGGTATGCCGGCTCGCGTCCCAGCGACCGTCGTCTTCCTGATTCGCGGCGAGCCACACCAGCGACGCGTCGACAGCGGCTTCGATCCGCGGATCGCCTCCTTGGGCCTGGATGATGTCTTTTTGATTTTCGGCGACGCGCGCCTGCATCGCCAACGGCAACGGCGACGCGGCCAACGTGCGGCGATTGGTCGCCGGGGCCGGGACGCCGAGTTGATCGAGTTGCGCCAGCTTCTTTTGATCGCCCGAGGCGCGGGCCGCCGCCAACTGCGCGGGCGTACCATTCTCGGCACGCGCGGACGTCGCAGTTGGACCATCGATCCGATTGTCGGCGGCGCGCAGCTGATCGATCTCGCTTTGGATCGCGTCGGCCGGTTTGGCGGTGGAGGCCATCTCGGCCAATTGATGAATTTGATCGTCCATATGGCGATCATCTTCGGTCGGCTCGATCAGCGGCGGCGTCGTTTCGGCGGCCGGCGGACCGGTCGAATCTCGGCGGGCCAAGGTGGGCGCCATCGGCGTGTTGCCCATTGCATCGGCGACCTCTGCTGCAGTTTCGGCCGCAGCGGCCGCCGCCAGCGGTGCGATCTCGGCGGCGGCGATCATCGATCCCCGCGGTGCGATTGACGGTTCGATCGGCGCCGCATTGGGCTCGGTCAGTTCGGCCTCTTCCGCGGCGTCGAGCGGCGGCGTGACCGTTTGGCTGAGGGGAGCATCTTCGCTGGGCCAATCGTGAGCGGGATCGCTGACCGCTGCGTTGGGGTCTTCACGGCGAGCCAGGGGCGCAGCTTGCGGCGCGGGAAGCGACGCCGTCGGGGAGACTTCCCAAGGCTTCGCTTGTTGCGCCTGCTGCGTTGGTCGATCCGCCTTCTCTTCAAACGCGACATTGGAAAGCTTGAAGCTGACCGGCGCCGGCGCACGAGCCGGGCCAGGCGCAAACAACTGCGTCATGTGAGCGTACGCGATCAGCAGCAAATGGGCGAAGATCGAGAGGACGACGCACTTCGACAGCGGCTTGGCTTGGCCCCAGCGAGTTTGCATTAACACCAGCAGCGAGATCGTCAATACGGCCAGCCCCGCCCACATGACATTCCAGATCACGTGGGACGAGAGAAAGCTCGAATTGGCGTCCGCCAGCAGGCCCATGACTATCTCGTGCTTGTGGTGGTTTGTTGCGCCAAACGAACCGAGATGCCCATTTCGCTGATCCCTGCGCTGCGACAAGCGTTCAACACCGACGCGACGCTCTGAAACGGGATCTCGGCGTCGCCGCGAACCAGCACGCCCAGATCTTCATACTCGCCGCGAGCCGCGACCAGCGACGCTTGCAATTGCTCGACCGTCAGCTCTTGCCGATCGAGCATGATACGGCCATCCCGATAGATGTTGACCACTTTCCGTTCAGGCGCCGCGGTCAGCGCGCCGACGTCATTGACCGCCGGAACTTCGAGCCCGATCTTGCGTTCGAGCTCAGTGAATTTGGTGCCGACCATGAAGAAGATGATCAACAGAAATACAATGTCGATCATCGGCGTCAAGTTGAGCGTCGGCGTCTCGTCGATATGCGTTTTGAGAGGCACCTTCCTGGCTCCTAAATGGGGGCGATTCCGTTCACCCTGCGGTTACGCGGCGCGACGGGCCGCTTTTTTGGCGCCGCTCTTTCGCTCTTTCCAACCATCCGACGCGATCGCATTGACCACTTCCTGGCCAAGCGAATCGATCTCCATCACCAACTTATCAACGCGACCGACAAAGAAGAGATAGGCGATCAACGCCGGCAACGCAACGGTCAAACCGGCCGCCGTCGTCAGCAGCGCTTGACTAATGCCGGCGGCCAACAACTCGGGCCGGCCCATCGCATCGGCCGTTGCGATCGCATTAAACGCTTTGATCATGCCGAGCACCGTGCCGAGCAAACCCAACAGCGGGCTGATCGTCGAGATGCCGTTAAACAGTCGCAGGTAGCGTCTTAATACGTTGGTGACGCGTTCACCGCTGTCGATAATCGCTTGCTCGACTTCAACCGAAGAACGGCCCCATTTTTTGACGGCGGCCGAAAAGACCTCGGCCACCGGACTGCGATTTTCTTCACACAGCGCGAGCGCCTGATCCTGATCGATTTGTCCTTCGCGAACCTGCTCGATAAACCGTTTGACAAACGGCCGCGGAATCACGCGCCCCGTTCGCAAGCTGATCGCACGCTCGAAGACGAAGACCAGCAGCAGAAACGAGCACAATACGATCGGATACATCAGCAACCCGCCGTCGCGGACCGCTTGCAGCATGTTTTTTGTGGGAATGGGAGATTCAGCCGCGGCGGCCAGCGCATCAGCGCCCTCTTGCGCAAACGCCGGCGCCGTTAGAACCATGCCCCCAAGCACGGCGACCAGCGCCAATTGGCGAATGCGTGGACCAACGGTTTTCATCTGACTGACATCCATTTCAGTAGACTCCCGATCTCAAATTACCACCGCGGTGCGCCGCCGGCGGACATAAATATTGTCGTCGTGCTTCCAACGTCGCTTAACGACGCTCCGTTGTCTTGGCTCCAGCCGTCTCGCGACGTTGACGGACAACGCTCAGCCGTTGCTGCGCTTCGCCGGCAAAAAAGGTCTCTGGGTAGCCGGCCGAAACTTCGTCGTAGTACGTTTGCGCTTTATCCCACTGACGGGAGATCTCGTAGCACTTGCCAATCTGCAGCAGCGAGCCGGCCTTCCAGCGGGGAAAGTCGTACAGCGCGGCGACCCGCGAGTAAGCTTGAATCGCCGATTGGTAGTTCTTTTGATGGAAGTAGGTTTCGCCGATCATCCACTGCGCCATCGCGGCGGTTTCGCTCGCTCCACCCAATCGCGAATCAATGACGCGTTGGTAGGCCCGGCGAGCTCCGGCAAAGTTGGCCTGACGGGCCAAGCAGCGACCGCGCAGATAATCGAGCTCAAAGCGCTGTTCAAAATCGGGATGGCTCACCGCCGCCAGCTCGGCCAGACGCAGCGCTTCGTCCCAGTCGCCCAAGTGCGCCGCTAGTTGTGCGCGTCGCAGCGCTACCGTCGAATTCCAAGCTAACTCGCGGCCCCGCGTCAACGCTTCAACTTCGTTGAACAACTTCGACGCTTCGCTGAATTTGTGCTGATGAAAGAGAGACTCGGCGTGCCAAAAGCTCGCCATGATTTGCAGCTCTTCGCCGTTGTTACCCTCTGCGAGCTTGGCCATCTGCGTGGCCACCGCTTCCCAATCGGACTGGCCGACCGCGATCTGTCCGAGCAAATAGGTTGCGTGCGGAGCGACTTGGGCGTCGCCGCTGTCGACGATCTGTTGCAGCAGCAACTTCGCTTCGGCCGGCTGTTGGGCAGTCAACAAGTATTCGGCGCGACGATAGGCGGCGTCGCTCCAGAGCTGGCTCTGGGGATAGTTCTCGCAGATGATGCGCCACTGTTCGGCGGCCGCTTCCGCGCTTCCTTGGTCGTGCAACGCCCACCCCAAGTGATAGTGGAGGTCGTCTCGCTGCAAGTCTTTGCTGGGCGCCTGGATCAGCAAGCGATAGAGCTCGGCGGCGCGGCCATATTCTTGCCGTTGGTTCAGCAGTTGAGCCGCTGACAACATCGCCGCCGGCGCGGCGTCTGATTCGGGATAGTCGCGATAGATCTGTTGGTAGATCGTGAGCGCATCCGAGGCTTGCTTGCGTTGGAGCAAGACCTGCGCTCGGGCCGACAAGACGGCCGGAATCAGCGTGCTGGTCGGATCTTTCTCGATCAGCTGTTCAATTGCCGCGGTCGAAGTTTCGTCACTCGCGGCGTCCAACTGCACCCAGCTGAGCCCGGCGACGCCGGCTTTGACAAATTCTTCCGGATTGCCGTCCTGCGTCAGCTTTCGGAACAGCTCGCCTGCCCAGGGCTTGTCGCCGGCTTTCAAGGCTGTTTCCGCCAGTCGGCGCGTGGTGAGCCAATACAATCGCGTTTCGCAAAGGGCGCGATCTACCTGGGCGTAGGTTGTCTTTGCGTCTTCCAATTGCCCAATGCGGGCCAACGACGACGCAAGGAGCAAGCGAGAAGCGGACGCTTCGGCGCCGCTCGGCGAGACTTCCAGGTACTTGGCGAAATGACGCGCCGCGTCACCGTCTTCGCCGCTTCGATCAGCGGCCAGGCCTAGCGCGTAGTAGGCCGAACCCTGTTGCTGCGGCTCGTCGGTCGCGACGACCGCCGCTTCCAAGTGACGCATCGCTTGATTTGTATCGCCGCCGCCTAGTCGAGCGACGCCGCGCAAGTAGGGGAGCTCAAAGCTCCAAGCGGCGGCGGTCTTTTCCATTTCCGGCGCGACTTCGTCGATCCCAGGCGAAATGAGCAACTCGTTCGCTTGAGCATACTCCTCTCGCTCGAGCCGCTTCCGCACGACCAGGCGAACCGCTTGCGGCGTCGCTTCTCGTTGGGGGTACTCGACGATCAGACGCTTAGCGGTTGTGGTCGCTTTGTCCAGGTCGCCGGTCACCACCGCGGCTTCGGCTAGATAGAAGAGCGCTTCGTCGCACCAAGGAGACGCGGGATGGTTCGCCAATAGCTGTTCAAGCTGCGTCAGCCCTTCGCTCGTTTCCCCTTGTTCCAAACGGATACGAGCCGACAGATAGTCGATCTCGTCGCGATATTGGCTCAGCTTTTCCTCTTGGGCCAGCTCTTGCAGTCGCTGTTCGGCTTGCGGCCAATCACGAACTTCGTAGTAAGCTTTGGCGATCCAAAGCTTGGCGATGTCGCTATGTCGATCGCCGGCTTGGGCGACTTCGGTCAAATGCTCGACGGCGACACGATGTTCGCCCAAGCGATATTCCAGTACGCCTAGCTCAAACTTGGCGTCGTGCGCTTCAGTTAGTTCTTGTTTCAGCGCGGCGCGATAGGCCGTTCGGGCAGCGTGCAGTTGACCGCTGTCGCGAAGCGTGCGAGCCAATCCCAGCTCGGCTTCTCCCTGCATCGCCAGACTTGGCGCGGCGGCTTTCGCTTTGCGGAAGAGCTGTTCGGCCATGTCATAGTCTTGATCGGCCAGCGCGATTTCGCCCAAGTAGGGCAACGCATGAGCGTATAGCGCGTGATCTGGATGGGCGGTGATAAAGGTCTCGAACTGCGTCTGGGCCGCTTCGAGATCGTGGGTCAGATAATAGCACTCGGCGACCCGAAACTCGGCCTGCGTGCGATTATCGTGCGTCGGAACGCGTTGCAGGAAATCCTGATACGACTTGCGAGCGTCCGCAAAGTCTTCCAGCTGGATCAGCGCTTCGCCGCGATAGAAGAGCAACGCGCCGGTCAGAGAATGATCTGGATAGTCGTAGAGAAAGCGATCAAATGCAACGATCGCCGCTTCCCAGTCCTTACGAGCATATTGGCTCGCCGCGACGGCATACAATTCGGCCGCCCCATCGGCGCAAGCTGGTCGAGTCATCACGAACGAGGTCGCAATGAGAATCAGCGTCAGTAGTAACTTCGTTTTTCGCATCATTCCGTTGTGCGTACAGTCTCAATCCTTGAGAGCTGCGGCTCGTTCGCGTTAGAAGCCGGTGAAATCATACTGATCGCAGAAGAGCGGCGACAGGGCGATTCGCCCGCATTTTCTCGCCGCCAACTTGGACGCAGAGAAAAGCAAAGACCGCCACGGTCGACTGCGATATCTATGCAATCGACCGGACGGTCTCGATGGATTTACCAGAATTGCCGCGAGACACGCAAATTGCGCATTCCTCTGAACTTAACAGGCGACCGCTAGCACTTACTTGGCGATCGGCTTGATCCGAATGTTGCGGAACGAGACCTTGGTACCGTGTCCCAAAAAGCCGATGTGCCCCTTTTCGTTCAACAGCCCAGGGTGCTTGTTGCCATCCATGGTTCCGTCCTTCGACGCTTCTTTGATGTCGGCGTCGACGATCACTTCGCCGTTGAGGGTCACTTTGACTTGATTGCCGTCAGCAATAACTTCCTGCACGTTCCACTCGCCGATCGGCTTCAAAAAACCGCGCTTCGCCGGCACGACGCCGTAGACCGATCCGTGGGCTTGATACGGCTTGATCGTCTTGTAACGTTCATCTTCCGTATCCAGGATCTGTAGTTCAATACCGTTGTAGGCCGAGTTTCCTTCGATCGGCGAACGGATGGCCAGACCGTTGTTGGCGCCCGGCTCCAGTTTGAATTCAAACCGCAGCACAAAGTTATCGAATTCTTTGCCGTAGTAGAGATTCCCCCCTACTTTGGGATTACAAACGATCGCGCCATCTTCGACATCGTAACCTTTGACGGCGCCGACCCAGCCATCCAGATCTTTGCCGTTAAACAAGGTGGTGAAACCTTCGTCTTCGGCGTGCAGCGTCGCAGCGCCGGCCAGTGCGCCAATCAGGGTGAGAACCAACAGCGGCAAGTTGCGTTTCATCAGGCGGGTCCTTGACGGGAGAGAGATTGAGAGGGAATCAGGTTTGCGATACGCAACATTTGAAAATAGCCCCCGATCGCGCGGCTGACTACAAGCAAACCCAATTTTTCGGTCTGCATGCCAACGAACAACAATTTGGCGCGAACAGACGCGCAGAAAAAACAAATTTTCTTCCCCCAGCCGTTCGATCAATCCGTCAGCGCTCCCCGCTTTCCGCTTTCCCTAATCCCCCCCACATCCACCGCCGCAGCTACTTCCGCATCCCGAGTCGCTGCTGCAGCTAGAATCATTGCTACAGCCCCAGTCGCCAAAGAAGAACCAGCCCCCTCCGGTCGAATCCCCGCAACTGCTGCAACCTCCGCCGGAATCTTTGCCCGATCGAAATAGCAGCGCTAACAACCAAACGACGAACATCAGCACAAAGACGACGAGGATCACTTTCACCAAGACCGACAAGCCGCCCGCCGCCAGCAGCGTGGGCGATACGCCGGCGCCGACCACCAGCGGTACGCCGCCGCCCACCAGGGTGATCGCGCGTCGCGACAACTTGGGGATCACCCAATGCGAACCGACGTCAACCGTTCGCCACTGGACCGACGGATTAAAGCGAACCGCGGACGAGGGCCAGATGTCTTCGGGCGGCGCTTCGCCAAACAGCGCGGCGTAGCTTTGTTTGGTTCGCTCGTACCAATCCTCAAACTTCTCCGCTTCGGCCGCGCCTCCTTTGGTCGGGCCGTGATGCAGCGGCTTCCCCAGCACCTGCTGACACATGCGTTCCCAATACGAGCGCGAGTAGACCAGATGCAAGTGCCAGGCCTGATCCACTTGTTCTGACGGCGTGACGCGGTGACCTGACGCCATCGCGAGAAAGACAAACCGCTTGTACTCTTGCACGACGCGTTCGGCGAAGCGCGGCGCCCAACCGTTCTCGCGCGCCAGTCGCCGCGCAAATGTTAATTGCTCATTTCCTTCGTCGATCGAAAAGCGCTCGATCTTCCGCCATAGCTCGCGTTGGTCTTCGTTCATCTTGCGGCTTTCGTAAGAGAAGCGTCGAGAAAGCGTCCATGTTCGAGATAGCTGCAAACATCTTCGGCCACATCCCGCCGCAGCAGCAGCGCCGTATGCATAGCAGGATACACGCGATAGTCGGCGCACCCGTCCAGCATGGCCGAATGCGGCGGCACCAGATGATCGTGCGATGCGATGACCACGGCGAATTCAAAATCTGGCGGAGCCATTTGATTGACATAGCTGTCAGGGACATCCGACATTTGCCCCACCGCGCGGCAATCCCACAACCGGCAGAACGTTCCCCAAAATCGCCCAGCGTATAGACCGCGATGCGGACTCGCCATAAAAACGACGCGGCCTAAACAACTCGGACGATAGATTTGCAGCGCTCGCCGCGTCACCAGTCCCCCCATGCTGTGCGCCACGATGTGCAGACGATCCACATCTTCTTCTTCGTCCATCCGGCGCAACGCCTGGGCGAATCGTTGGGCGTACGCTTCGATATCGCCGATCAGGGTGACGTACCCGTACGATTGCGTCGCAAAGCCTTCGGCCCGTATTTGCCGCTCCAACCGCTTCATCCACAAGCTGGACGAAAAGAATCCATGGATGAGGGCCACTTTTTCTCTGCGCTTTGGCATCGCCGAATCAATCATCGCTGGTCCTGTTGCTGAAGCGAGAAATCGCGTCTCCCAGATTATTGCCGATTTGCTCGGCTGGTATAATCCGAATTTCCCCACCATCGGCGGATGTCAGCCCGAATGGGTCCTGGATCGTCAATTCGCCGCCCCAACCGCAATCTTGCCCACGCAACCGCTGAGAATCTCTGAAACGCTTATGGAACGCCTTGAAATTTCCTGCCCAGACTGCCATTGGCATCTTGTCTGCGATCACCTGGCGATGGTTCGTCAGTTGACGACGCTCGGGATGTTTCGCCGCGAAGAAGAGCCCAACGCCGATCTCGTCGTCGAACTCTTCCGTCGCAGCGCCGGCAAATTGTCGTGCGGCGATTGCAGTCGAATCGGCGTGAAAGTCGATCTTCCTCGCGATGACGAAGAAGAGTGGGATCAGCGCCGCGTTTGTCAGGTTTGTCGCCAACCGATTCCGCTCGAGCGACTCGAAGTCTTTCCAGACGCCGATACGTGCGTCGGCTGTCGCGAAAAACTGGACAACGCCGACGATCACGCGACGCCCGACTATTGCCCTAAATGCGGCGAGATCATGTCCCTGTCCACCAGTCGCGGCGGCGGAATGACGCGTTATCGAATGCGGTGCCCTCGATGCAAATAAATTGGACGCAAATACCTCGGATGAAAATGAAACTTTTCCACGCTTCATGTCACTTTCTCGTCGCATGCTTGTTCATCGCCGGTTGCGGCGATTCCAACCCACCGTCAGAATTGCCCCCCGAGTTGTCGTTTCGTGAGCAGCTGCGCCAGGTGATCGCCGGTGAAAGCGATTCGATCGAAGTTTCGGACCGCACCGTTTCGCCTGCCGAGCTCCAGCTCCTCTCGCGGGCAACCCAACTGCAGCGCATTCGTCTCGATCAAACGCCGCTCGCCGATCCAGCCGCCGCCGTGTTGGGAGCGCTGCCCGAGTTGCAATTTGTCAATCTCCCTCAAGCGGATATCACCGACGCCGGCTTGGCCGAGATCGCCAAGCTGCCGCAGCTAACCCAACTGCGGATCGGCAGTCCTCATTTAACAGACGCGGGAATCGCCGCGCTGCGAGACAATCCTTCGCTCCGCTTTTTGCACCTATTGCAAACGCCGCTGACCGACGCCGCCCTGGAGCATATCGCCGAAATCAACTCGCTCGAGTCGTTTTACCTCGATCAAACCAACATCACCGAACCTGGCCTGGCCAAGCTGATCGAGCGCCGCCCGCAATTGCACGTCCACTTCGACGATTCGCATCTGCCGGGCCAGGAGCATTAATCGTGCGTAGTTTGGAAGTTGCACGATTTCGCCCAACCACCACCGGTCGGTAATCCGCGATTGGCGTCTCATCGGTTGTTGGTTCGGCGGATCAGGATCGAAAATCGTCATCCGCTGCAAGTGAATGACGAATCAAGCACGCCAGCTTGAATTATCAAACTGCGGTATCTTTTCGGTCATTCGACATTCTGGTTTCGACATTCGTTATTCCCAGGACCGGACCGCAGCGCGTTTTTTTTTCTGGGCGAGCAAGTGTGGACGAAACCGCTCTACATCGGCCCCGGCTTCCTGCGGGCTGTTCCGCCTTCGTGACGAGTTTCACAATGTGGACTGGACCGCAACGTTTTTTTTCTGCGTCGCCGCTCGGACCGGACCGCCCCAATTTTTTCATCGCCCCAAGGTGAGCTGGCGAGGGAAATAGGGCCACGATTCCCCCTAGAGACCTGTTTCCACGCTATTTCGTACTTCCTTCGACTCGGGTTTCCACCTTCGTGATGAGTTTCACGATGTGGACCGGACCGCGACGTTTTTTTTCTGAGTGGATCCGTGGACCAGATCGTCACCACGTTGATCCCAGCTTCCTTCAAGATTCGGGCATTTCGACCTTCGTGATTAAATTCACAATATGGACTGGACCGCGACGTTTTTTTCTGGGGAAGGAGCGGACCGGATCCCAGTGCGTTTAGAAAAATTATCAAAGAGCAGCGAAGCGAGGAGAGAGAGACTGCCTGGCGCACGTTTCCGAGTCAGGCAGGCTCGTCGGGAACATTCGATTTTTGGTTCGTCACACCGCAATCGACCACGATTCCGTGCGCCTTGTCAACCGACAATCTTTGCCCCGAGTGGAAGGGTTGGCCGAGCAGATCAGTGGGATCGTTGATCCTCGCCTGCCGAAACTATCATTTACGCCACTCGAATTGTTCGATAAGGCGAGAGCACCATCGTCGCACTCGGGAGTGCAGCGTGGGAAAGAAGACCGTTTCCAGTCGCAGGCTCACAGACACTGGCGGAAAAAGGCCAGTGGCACACAACGCCTGTAACGATTTTACCCCACCTCAAACAGTTTCGCATATTTCATTTGCAACTTCGTCGGCGACGCGATCTTCGGCGGGCCGCATGATTTAGGGCGTTTTTTGCGGGGATAGCTGCGGCTCTTCTTGCTCGACGTTCGGTTGGATTCGTCGGCGAGGACGGCTTGCGTGAGTTCGCTGATTAGCAGCGCGGCGGCTCTTGCTTTCAGTGCGACAGATGTCGTGGCGGCGGCGAACGCTCGGATGATTTTCACCGGGCTCAAGCGAGCTCGCTTGCCAGGCTGATCACGTTGAACTTGCTTGGCGTAGTAGAACGCCGCCCAGACGCCGATCAGCGTCCAGTGGATTTCGGTCAGCAGATTTCGCGGCGTGCAGCAGCGTAACTTGCTTCTTTGACACGACTGCTTCACGGTGCGAAAAAATACTTCGACGCCCCAGCGTTGCCTGTAGAGTTCGCAGGCCGCTTGATCGCTCATGTCGAGTTCACTCGACACGAGATAGATCGTTTCTTTGCCGGTATCAACTTTGATCAGACGCAACTTCAGCGGCGGCTGCAGTTTCCGCATCGCCGTGGTCGGCCAGAAGTAGACGAACCCATTGCGAATTCGCAGCGAACCAAGGTTCTTCAGCAGCGAGACGTTCGAGCCGACCCGTACCAAAAACGAGCGTTTCGAGTCGAGAATCGCCGACCATAACGGGTATCCAACATACTCGGCGTCAGCGATGATTCGCGCGTTGGACGGCAGCTCGTCGAGCATGTCGGTCAGCGCGTGACGCTCACTCCCTTTCGATCCGGCGATGCGCCAGCGATACGGCAATCCAGCGGTCAGATGCCATACGACGGTCGCGAGCAGCTGCGCACTTTCCGCTTTCGACTGATTCGATTTCGAGGCATACTGCTTCTCTTTCTTCGAGGCGAATTGCTGCTGATTCGCGGCGGTGCGCGGAGCGAGAAACTTGGCGCCGTCGACGGCGAAATTCACCTTGCCGCGCTGAGTCCAGTCGCCTTTAAGCTCGCGCAGCTGGTCCGCGATGTGCGCGACGACTTGCGGAATGAGCGCTTCGCCATGACGAGCGAGCGCCTTCAATAAACCTTGCCGCGTCGCCGTGAAGTCAAGTTGCAACGCTTCGCACGTCATCGCCTGGGCTGTCGCGGTCCGCTCTTCGAGCGTCCCTTGCAACCACCCCCAGCAAGTGATCGCCATCGCCGCTAGCGCCTGCGGCTCTAGCGAAGCGTTGCCGTGCGACTTGGGCAAGTCAAACTTCGCCGGCAAAAGTTCCCGAAAGACGGCTTTCAAAGCCTGTAAATTCGTGCGAATATCGGTGCTGTCTTGATGCGGCATCCAAGAATCCTTTCTTGGTCGTCAGTGCATACGGTTTTGGTCGACCGCATTGAACTGCTTAACCGCAGGCCGCATCAAGACTTATTTCTGAAAAGACGAAATCGTTACCAGCGTTGAATGGCACCCGAAAAAATAGCCGTTCGTCGGTGGCGCCCGGCCGATTCAAGACCCAATCACGACTTCACCAGCTCGATAGTGATGTCGTTTTTCCCCTCGGTGACCTCGACTTCTCTTTCCTTGGGCATCAGGCCGTTTATGTTTCGGCCTGTGCTGACTTGGGGAGGTGAGAAAGTTACACGGCAGGGGCCGATCTTGGCTCCGTCACCTGGGTTGTAACTCATCAGTGAAAACGTTCCGTCTTCCTGGATCTTTCCGCCGGCTGGTTTACCGGGCGTCATCTCTCCAGATCCGATCGGCGTGAACATGATTGTTCCCGCCGTGACAGGCTGACCTTGATACATGACCTTCCCGGTAACAGGCGCCATCGGATATGGGGTGCTGCCAGAACAACCCGCCTGCCCCACTACTGATAGCGCAAGAACTACCAGAAGCGTAAGGCAAACTTGTGTGTTATTCAAATGAGAGTATCGATGCATGATGGATTCCTAGTTACGAGCGACGACATTTCCGTCGGAACGATTGCCGAGATAGCCATACATGGTCGTGTCGATGGTTTCCGACAGGAATTGCACCGAGCCATCTGCGAACGTGAATTGAGCTCCGCCTGGGTGGAAGCTTCCGAAGCTTAAGTTCGTTTTCCAGCCAATACGGAAATTGATTGGATAATCGGGGCCGGCGAACCGGATATGAGCAGCCGACCCGCGGTCAATATCGCCATAGACACCGTCGTTGTTGCCCCCCATCCACACGGGGAAAGTACGGTCACCGTTGTTACTTTTGGTCACGTTTTCCGATTCACCGACTTCACCGAAGGCAATCGTGTTAGAGGTACCGTCCGTGATGCTACTGAATTTAGTAACGAACGTGCTCGTATTACTGTAGGCGTTGACATACAAGC
This sequence comes from Blastopirellula marina DSM 3645, assembly GCF_000153105.1. Taxonomy (GTDB): domain Bacteria; phylum Planctomycetota; class Planctomycetia; order Pirellulales; family Pirellulaceae; genus Blastopirellula; species Blastopirellula marina. Next base: position 3,077,080 of record NZ_CH672376.1, on the reverse strand, counting down.
CGGTCTGAGAGGCTCCGGTCTGTCCCCAGCGTGGTGCATCACCGAAGTTGCCACAGTAGCTTGAAGCCCCATACCCATCGTCATCAAACTGTGCCAATGCGTTGGACGGGCACAGATAGGCATCTAGTGATTGCTTCACAGGCGTGGTGTCATTCCAAGAGGAATAGTTGAAGCACCCGTTGTAGGGCGACTCATCGACGTTCGAGTGCGTGCCACCGAACGCCGTTGCGCATCTGGGCTATGGCGGCCGCATAAACTGTTGGGCCAGTTGTTGTTCCTTCTTCGTAGCCTGTCGTATTTTCGGTGGTCCTGGCGGCTTTTCTCGCTTCTTTTGCACGCCACGGCGGGTTTGTTTGGGGCCTTTTCGTTGGTATCCGTCGATCTTGGCGCAGCCCAAGCGTTGGCAGAGCGGTTGGCGGATACAGCGTGACGGACAGCCGCGCATCGTGCGGCGAACTTCGCGACTTGCCTTGGCTACCGACCATTGCCGCGGCTGTTCGTTCGCCGCGATCAGCGCGGCGGTCGTCATCAACTGCAGCAACCAAGCCCCGATGTTGAGCCAGCCCTGTTCGGCGAGCGCCGTGGCTGGAGTTCGACTTAACACGCGATCGCGACCAAGCGTTTGTTTCAACCCGCGGAAGTGAGTTTCGAGTCCCCAGCGAAGACGATAAATTTGACTCGCGATTTCTTCGGGAAGCGACTCCGAATCAATATTTGTCACCAGATAAACCGGTTCTTTGTTCGCGTCGCGGAGCACGATCAGTCGCAACACGACCGGCGGAATCGCATGAAATCTCAACGGCCATAGATAGACGGTTCGCTCGCGCGTTTCGCAAGCGAAGCCGAGCTTTTCCAGCAGGTGCGTATTTCCGCCGACGCGCAGTAGAAAGTCATGCCGCCCCATCAGCAGCACGCGACAGAGATCGTAACTGATGAAGCCGGCGTCGGCGATTAGCAGCGATTTACCCGGTAAATCAGGGAGCATTTCGTCTAACTGACGTCGTTCGCTGGCCGTGCCGGGGCCGATGCGAAAGTCCCACGGCAACGACGTGCCGACATGCTGCAACGTGGTTTGATAAATTTGCGGCGTCGTCTTCTCGCGTCCTGCGCAGCCGAGGCCTGCTTCGTTGGCGCGCGTACGCGGAGCCTCGAAGCGCGAACCGTCGACCGCCATCACCACCCAACCGAACACGCGATATTGCTCCAACCAACCAGCGACCGAACTGCGCAGTTGGCGACGCACTTCGTCAAGCATCCGCGGCGTCTCACGAATGCATGCGCGGCCGAATCCGCCCAACGCCAAGCCGACGCGCCAACGCGGAAAGAGTTCGCCCAGTAAAGCGCCGACGCTCTCCAGTCGATCGGTGAGTGTGGAATCGGTGCTCCAACTCATCAGGCATGCCGCCCAAGCCAACCGCTGAGGCGTCCAATTTGCGTTGCCATGAAATCGCCAGCGCGCAAAAAATTGCGGCGGCAAGAATTGCGATATCGCCGCCGTCAGCTCGCGCTGATAGCATACGCGATGTGGTCCTCGGGCCACCTTCGAGCCTCCCTGCTGCTTGTGGAAGTCGTCCAACTCCCTTGAAGCACAGGCTCGAAGTTCTTTGCTAGATCAATTTTAGAGTTTGTCGCCTACCCAGATGCGCAACGGCGTTCCGTGCCACCCTTGGGAATCATCGCCATGGCCCCGGCACTCTGTTTGGCCGTAATCTGTGTCACAATTTGATCGTACAGATTGTTCTGTTCGATATACGGCAGTAAATAGACACCCCAACCGATGTTGTTGTTGTCGTCGTTGTGCATGCCTGGTGGCAGGTTGCCGTAGGTGTCGTAAAAGTTGTGCGACGCCAGTCCCAATTGCTTCAGGTTATTCTGGCAACTCATACGCCGAGTAGCCTCGCGGGCCTGCTGAACGGCAGGAAGCAAGAGGGCGATCAGTACGCCAATGATCGCGATGACGACCAGCAGTTCGACGAGCGTGAAGCCACGTCTTATTTTCGAGAGCATGCGCATGGAGGAGGATCCTTTTATAAAACAAATGAAACCAGAAGAGTTGAAGATCGAGGATGAGGTTTATTGATTCGGTTGACCTGTGGAGTAGATCATCTGAATCTCTTCATCGGAAAGGGCCGCGTCAAAGAGCATGAACTCGTCCATGCGTCCGTTCAAATTGCGAATAGGTGCTGGATTGCCAGGAGTAGAAATCCCCCAGTTGCCAATGGTGGCCGGGCCAATCTTGATCTTCGGAGGATCTTGAATCGGCAGAACAGCCACAACTTGGCCGTTGGCAAATAGCTTCATCTGTTTACCTGGACCGTCATATACGACTACCAGGTGGGTCCACTGACCGAAATTCGATGGCCCAAACACCGGCTTGCTACGGATGTAGTAACTCGATTCGCTGGCTTTCACGCAGAAGATAATGCGACCTTGTTCGTCGATCTGCCAGTGTGGCATCTCGAGTTTGAATTCATCAGTCAGCATCAGCCCGCTGTATAGGTAATCGAGTCCATCGATCCGTACCCAGGCCATCAACGTCAGTTCATCAAATTCTCCAGGCACGTAGACACGCACCCGATCGCCAGGGCGTTTCCATTCAAACGCCGTCGAGTTCGGCCAGCGTCCCTCGGTCCATTGGCAGCCAACGACCGCTCCACCGTAAGTCCCATCCGAGTTTTCAGCTTGGTTGACCAGTCTCCGATGGTTGGAAGAGCTTGGTTCAAAGTTGTAATAATGCTTGAGGCGTGGATCCTTGGTGAGTGTTTGCGCATACTGCTTCCAAGACTCATGAAGTTCGTTTAACGCTGCATTCGAGCGACTCGAAAGTTCCGACATCGCGGGGAAGGCGTCGTTGTTGAACGGAATTACTTTCTCCGTGCCTTCCATATCGACAGCGATCGCCCGCCCGTCGGTCAGTTCTCGAGGTGCTGGAGCCACGTGGCGGGTGCCTGGCTCGTGGAGTTCGACCTTGCCGTCAAACACATGGACCTCGACTTGCCCCAACTGATCGACTTGCATGCCAAACTCAGTTCCCAAATCGACGAGGTCCATCTGGGGAGACTCAATCACGAATCCCTTAGCCTGCGGTGGGACGATCGCCCGCAATCTCCCTTGGTAACAATAAACTTGATAGGCGTTCTGCAAATCAAGATCGGCGGGACCTTCCAGCACGACCGAGGCGCCACTATAGAACTGAATACAGGCTAACCCTTGCACCAACTTTAGTCGTCCTGGAAGGAGGGTGGTCCCTGGCTGGAGCTTACCACTGCCGGAATCCCAGACGGCACCGACGCTGGTCAGCAGAACGGCAATCGTTTCGTCGATCGCTTCTTCCCGCTCGGTCGGCTGGGATAGCGGTTGCGAATTCTGTGCGATCGGCTCGCCTGTTCCGCTATTGAATAAAATGCCTTGGTACAATCCCACTGTGATTAGCAAGCTCGCGGCCAGCGCGAGCAGCCCCAGCCCGGCCCAATGGTATTTGCCCCAAGACCATATCTTTATCTTTTCGACTTGTGCCGGTGGCACTAACCCATCGGTCAGGTTCCCGTGCATTTCAAAGTAGTCGAGGTAAATCTCTCTCGCTTCGGGATGTGCTTCCAGCAGTTCCCGCAGGCGAGTTTGCTGGGCAGGTTCCAAGTGATCCTCGTCCAGTAGTGCCGAGAGCAAGTCTTGAAGTTCTTTTTGCCATTCGGAATTCATGTTGGCTACTTTACTTTAGGTCGTTTCCAGGCGTTCCAGCTTCCGATTCACACAGTTGAACAACTGTCGGCGCATCCGCGCTAGCGATTTGTAAAGCACATTGGCCGATTGCTCGACCTCGTTGGCCAGCGACTGAATCGTGGCTTGCGGGTTGCGATATCGGATATCCAGAATCTGCCGATCCCCATCCGGCAGTTTCTCCATGCACTCCATCAGTGCCTCGTAGCGGCAAATCCGCAGTTCCTCGCGTTGGTCATAGCGAGAGGCCAAGTCCTCCACCAGTTCCTCCGTCAGGAACGTGACTGATTTCTTGTTGCGGTGATGTCGGAGGATCTCGTTGTGGGCGAACTTCTTCGCCCAGGGAACAAACGGCTGGGTAGTATCGAACTGGTCGAACTTCTTCCAGATGGCTGTAGCCGTCTCCTGCAGGATGTCCTCTGCATCATCTTTCGATCCGACAAGCGGCAAGATGTATCGCAGCAGTCGATCCTGGTGCTCCATCAAGAGCCGCACAAATTGGGAAGGATCCGCGTCCGCCACCGGGCTTCACTCCACTTACATAAACCGAGATTTAACAAGCGTTTAAGTACGACCTATTGCCTGTCTGGCTCGTAGGAACGCCTTGATTTCTATCTATCTATCTGCGCGTTGTCAGGTCAATTCGCCAAAAAAAACAGGGAATACGAGAAAAATCTTTGTCTCGGGCAATACCCTGGGTGACAAGGGGGATGCCCCAGCCCGCGCGGGGGAAAGAAAAGGGGACCTGGTCGAATGGCACTGTCAAAAATCAAGAGAGAGACGGGGGCAATCCTGTTCGGCACGCCCAGTCGCGATGAACGAGTTTAGTTCCGCCGCGATCTCTTCACGCATTCTCGCACCGCCGCAAGGCGGTGATGAATTGGGGGCATAGCTGGGTCGTGCTGGGAGTAATCGTCGAGTTGCCCTTTCGTCCGGGACATTATTACTGCCTGCCGGTTTTGTTTCGTTTGTATCTGAACAAGGCGAAGGCCAACCAACATCGCCGCGTTTATCGGACCCGACCAGAACTGGCGGTGCAGATGCTCGACACGCTCTGTTCCCACCGGAAAAACAGGCGTTTTCATGCCGTGGCCGACAGCGCCTACGGCGGTCAAAGCGTGCTGAACAATTTACCGCCGAATTGCGATTTGACCAGCCGATTGCTGATGGACGCTCGTTTGTACGAAGCGCCGCCTGTGAGACGGCCAGGAACCAACGGTCGACCACGCAAGCGAGGCAACCTGTTGCCGACGCCGGCGGCCATGTTGGAGGGGCGCTGCCGGCGATTGTCATTCAAGATTTATGGGCGAACTGACACGGCTCGTGTCGCCCATGTCGAAGCACGGGTTCATAGCGTTCCCGACCGACCGCTACGAGTCGTGGCAGTCGAACCGCTGACCGGCGGCCGCAAACCGCAAGCGTTTTATTCGACTCGTGATGAAGCGACAGCCGAGCAGGTGATCGCTTGGTACGCTCAAAGGTGGAGCATCGAAGTCGCGTTTCACGATAGCAAGCAACAGCTTGGTTTCGAAGAACCGCAAGGCTGGAGCCGCCGCTCGGTCGAACGCACCGCCCCGGTCGCGATGTTGTTGTATTCGCTTGTCGTGCTGTGGTTCGCTCGCGCAGGTCATCGCCAATACCAACCGCTGACTTGCCCCTGGTACACGTCCAAAGCCGACGCTTCCTTCGCCGACATGCTAGGCACGCTCCGCCGGCAAACCGTGCGACAAAAGGTTTTGTCACTCGCGCTGAATGGCCCAGGCTCGCGAAAAGTAAAACAACTCCTGGAACATACGCTCGCAATTGCCGTGTAAAAGTGCAAAAGTTGAACTTAGTGCCGCAGTCAAAGCAAAATTGGGGGACCTGGCTTTCAGAGTTTACCGCTGCGTTGCGTGGTGAAGTTAAAGTCGCAGATGAAGTTACGATTGTTACAGATAGCGGCGTTCGCGTCCGCGTTGATATGGTGGTTCGAAACTTCTTCACCGGCGCTCTTCGGTTTATCGAGTCAAAATTTGGCCCGTCAGCGGAGTATCAACCTAACCAGCGAACTGGCTACCCGGAATTGATGAGGACGCAACAAGGCACAATTAGAACAGACAAGCTCTCTGGGCTTGGAATCAGGAGCGGGGATAGAATCGGAATCGACTTGCAGATCGACGGATGGAATGGTTTTAGCGACTCGCTGCCATAACTTTATACTGGTGCATTGCAAGTAGAAAAGACAAGCAAACAGGAGCAATTATGAGTTGGACGTTGGAGATACGCGTTTTTGCCAGGATTCACCACAAGACTTTGATCGAATCCGATGATGTCCCTCATGATTTTTTTAAATTTCCGTTTGCAAGCGAGAATTTGTTCACGTCTAAGCTAAATAACATTTGTCATGAAGCGGACTGCATATTCGATGACGCGACCACATTGAAGGCAAATCACTTTGCAGCAACTTCTCGCCTAGGAATGCTTTTTTGCTTGGATCCGGAAAGACTGATCGTCGATGATTTGCCGCCGAATTGCGACGCGGACATTTTCCTCTCTGTTTCCCTTTCCGGCGTATCAGAACACCTTGAATTCAAAGCACGCGTTTTTCAGGAGATCATTCGCGGGAATAGTGACGACGCAAGCTTTCATGATAGCGTCCGTGTGTTGGCAGGCTTGTCGCCCTGGAAAGATTTAGTAGTCACGCTCTCACAGGCTCGAACCTGGGATACCGTTGAGAGGCTTGCCTTTGAGTTGCTAAGCCCATTTATCGGAGTTAATTATTTCTTCTATAGCGGCCAAGAACCCATTCTTGGCATTTTTAAAGTGAACCGCCCTTGGTTCGGTCGTTAGATTGACAGGCTCACATCAACAGAACGCCTGACTGTTCATTTGGCGTGTCAGCGAGTGTGGACTGCCATGCGAAAATTGCTTCGGTCGTTCTTCTCCCGTATCACGGCGACGATTTAGGGTCGCTACGCCGATCATAACGAGGTCGTCGACCAGACGATCGAGTACGACGCGACGCAGCAAACGTCGAAAACGGTCATTGACAATTCGACCAGCCAAACGACAAGCGAACAAACGTTTGCTTATGATCTGCAAGGCCGTATGCGGCAGGTCGTCACCAAGACCTTTACATCAGGCGACCTCGCCAGTAACGAACAAGTCACCTACGACTACGACGCTACCGGCATCCGCATCAGCAGCCTGCACGAGGTAGACTCCAATCTCGATGACGTTTACGAATCGTCAACGCGCACTGAATACCTGATCGACCCCGCCAACTTCACCGGCTACCAACAGGTCACCCGCGAAACGACGTACGACGCCAACGGCAATGTGGTGAAGGTGATCGCCTACGGCTTCGGCCATGACGAAATCACGCAGACCACGACGACGTATGACGAAAACGGCGCCGTCACCAGCGAAGAAACCCTCGTCTTCGGCCACGACGGCCACGGTAGCGTCCGCGTCTTGTACGATATGGCCGGCGCCTTGCAGCAACTCTTCACCTTCACCGCCCACGGCCAAATGTTGGCGATCCACAACGCCCTGGCGGCGTTTGTCAGTAGCGCGGAATCAGCGGCGCTCACGACGCTCCTCTACAGCGGCGAGCAGTTTGACAGCCGGATCGGGCAGCAGTATCTGCGGGCCCGGTATTACGATCCGAACAGCGGGCGGTTCAATCGGCTCGATCCGTTTGCGGGAAATTCCCAGGATCCGCAGAGTTTCCATAAATATTTGTACACTCATGGGAATCCAGTTGCGGGAGTTGATCCCACCGGAATGTTCACGAGCGGTCAAATTGGCGTTGCAATGGCAATTAATGCTTCAATATCTGGCGGTCTAACCGCTGCGTACGGCGCAGCTAAGAGGTGGTCGCTTGAACGGATTTTGATCGCCTCTTCCATAAGTGCGGCGACTGCTGCACTTATGACTTTAGGATTCTTTGCTATCGGGGCGGGGCTTGCTTTTGCAACAACGGAAGCAATCGCAATCACGGCTACGGGACTTATTTTCGCACCAACAGTGCTTGGATTTGCAATCGCCAATTTTAAGACAGCGATGGCTAAAGACGATCCTGTTGACAAAGTATTTGCCACGATTGATTTAAGTCTTGCAGTCTTCGGGTCAATTCGGCTAGGAATTGACACGCGGAATATCGCATTCCGTCAAAGAGCCCATGCCGGAGCGCTTGCTGAGCGGCTGGCAGCGATAGAAGAAGGCTACAACAAAAGCGCGGCAGGAGTCATGAATCAGGGAAGCGCAAGCGCTCCAGGTCGCAGTACCCGCGATGGAGGTCGACAGCAACCCGTTGATCCAGAAATTCAGAATTTCCTTGACGGCTTAGACGCAATTTCACGAAGCAAGTACCACGGTTCTTGCGTTGAACCTAGATCCGGATCTAGCCTAAGAATTGGTGGGATGAGCTTAAAGAACGCGTGGAGCGCCGTCGTCGATATTGCGAATGGGCGTCCGTATCCGGCGTGCAAGTCATGCCGTGCGCTGCTCAAAAACTTTGGCATCAATGATGGGTTCGAGCCCGATCTTGCTCCACTTTATTTGCTCATCGACTCGATGTTTTACGATACTGCAGATGGAGATCGATGACAGATGACCGTAAGATCATACATATCGAAAAACTCTCGAAAGTGGAGGTGGTCTACGTGGGCTAGATTGCTAGCGGCAGGGTGGCGCGCGGATAGAAACGTGCTGAACCAACTCGATATGCCGAAATCTTATTTGATGTTCCCTGCGATAACTCAAATTTTTGCCGAGTTTGGAAATCTGAAACTCGCCACCGCACGGGAAACCATTTGGATTGGTGTAGAAGCAGATCCAGAATGCATCGAAGAGTGTAGTGAATTTGAAGCCCATGTCGATACGCAACTATTCCCAATCGGCCATTGTTCTGGTTGCGATTTCATTTACATCGTCGCTGATATTGAGGGCCGAATTTACCTACTGAACGACGAGCTTCGTTTGTACGCGCTGGACATTTATGGGGCGATAGAATGCCTGCTTCTTGATCGCTGGAGATGTGACAATGTTGACGGAGTAATTGAAGGAAGTGTGTGGAAGATACGCGAATAGGAATGTACCAGATAATTTGAATACGCAGGTACGGCAATTGCCTCCGCAAGACGCTCGACAGCAACTTCAACGGCACGATCGACAAAGTGAGCGCCTACATGTGCGATGCGAACGATCTCTTTACGACCGAACAGCAAGGACGTCGATAATAAGGAACCGCGCAACAATAAATTACCGGAATTAATATTGCATCGGCCGGGCGAAATGCGGGATAACGGCGTGCATGCCGGATGCAAATGTCGTCGCCTGGATTCGCGAAAAATTCGTTCACCTCGTCTCGTCGTTGGATGAGCGGGGACGACGGCGTTGGGCAGCGATTGAAGCTCGGTCGCTGGGACGCGGCGGCGTCGCCGCCGTGGCCGAAGCGACGGGCATGTCCGACCGCACCATTCGAACCGGTGTTAAAGAACTGGAAGCAGGCGACGAGCCGCCAGAAGGACGGCAACGTCGGATGGGCGGAGGACGATGTTCACGAAAGCAGGAGCAGCCGGAATTGATCCGAGCTCTGGAGAAAATGATTTCTCCGACCACGCGCGGCGAGCCGACAAGTCCGCTCCGTTGGACATGCAAGAGCACGCGGAACCTCGCGGCGGAATTGCAGAACCAAGGATTTCAAATCGGCACGTCGACGGTGCGGAGGTTGCTCAGCGAATTGGGCTACAGCCTTCAGGCCAACCGCAACAAACGGGAAGGGAATCAGCATCCGGATCGCGACGCCCAGTTTCAGTACATCAACGCCCGGGTTAAAGCCCGAAAACGTCGCGGCGAAGCGGCTTTGTCGGTGGGATACGAAAAAGAAGGAAACGCTGGGAAACAAGAGCAATGTGGGGCGAGAATACGAACCCCAAGGCCGTCCTCGACAAACTGACACGCACGACTTTCCCGACAAAACCAAAGGCAAGGCCGTTCCCTATGGCATGTACGATATTCATCGCGACGAGGCGCTCGTCTCGGTGGGAATTAGCCACGATACGGCTCAGTTCGCCGTGGCCGCCATTCGACTCTGGTGGCGGAAGCTTGGCCGGAAGCAGTACGGCGCTGGGCGACGTTTGCTGATCACAGCCGATAGCGGCGGCAGCAATAGTTCTCGTAATCGGCTTTGGAAGTTGGAGCTGCAAAAGTTCGCCGACGAGACGGGCGTGATCATCGAAGTGTGCCATTATCCTCCGGGAACCAGCAAGTGGAACAAGATCGAGCACCGAGTGTTTTGCCACATCACGCGGAATTGGCGAGGCGTGCCGCTGGAGACGCATGAGATTGTGGTTTCCAGCATCGGCCATACGCGCACTGCGTCAGGGCTGGAGGCGCATGCCTGGCTGGACGAAGCGAGCTACGAAAAAAGGATCAAGGTCTCCGACGAAACACTCGCCGAATGTCTCATAAAAAGACACGATTTTCACGGAGAATGGAACGATGAGATCCACCCCCGAAAGCCGCCCCATTCCGGTAATTAAAACCCGCGCGGTTCCTTAGCGGCGATTGGTGACATTCGCCCGCCATGTATAGAAAGGCAGCACAACTGGGAATGAACGAATTTTATTACCGCGACTGCTATTTGGAAACTTCACATTCAGGAATTCACCGTTGTCGTAAAGCAACCGCGAACTCTCATCCAATCGCTGAAGCGAATATTCATGACTTCATCGGCCTCAAACACTGACTCGGTTCGACCGTAGACATGTTCCACAAGACACGCAGTCTTCGATTTCACTCAAGAAACGCACGTAGCTCAGGGGAGAAGTGCCTTTAGGAAGTAGAGCGAGCCACTTGTGTGACCGCAGCACTTTGATCAAACCGAACTCCGCGAGGTTGCTATGCGAGTTAAGCGATCCAAGATCTGGTTGCGAACGATGACTCAAACATCGATACCCGGAAAATGCCCGCGTTCGACCCCAAGCATGTGTCGACTAGCAAACTTGATGATGTTTATGTAGCGACGCGTTGCGGCGTCTGTGAGAATGAACTTCAATCGGTCTTTTTTGCCTCCGGAATAGGATGCCTTGTGTTCTGTCCTGGTTGTGATGCGACTTGGTAGAGATCCGGACTCACCGCAGTTTTCATCATGTTGCCTTTCGAGACCGAGAGACAACATTTTTTCGCTGAAACTGGCATTCCGCGGGTAACACACCTTCTTGAAATTGAGCGTTGGCACGACTAATGCCAGAGCAGCATACTGAACGCTGGATGGCGAACTATTTCCTAAAAATGCCGCCTCGCACTCGGCGGCAGCTTCATCGACTCTTTCTTCTGACGTTCCAAATAACTCTGCAAATCTTTCTCCGAAACCCGTTTGCACGAAGCGATTTCGTAGCACGGAATCTCGCCGCGGGCGATCAAACTGTAGGCAAGGCTGAGACTGATTCGAAGTTCGTTCGGCGATTGCTGTTTCATGGCCGCGAAGTCGTTCTTGTCGACGGCACGACGGTGAGCATGGCCGATACGCGTGCGAATCAAACCGCCTATCCGCAAATGAAAAGCCAGCAGCCTGGGTGCGGCTTCTCCTTGGCGAGGATCGTGCAAGTTTTTTCGTTAGCGACTGGAGCGGCGACGATGTTTGCGATGGGACCGTACGCCGGCAAGAAGACCGGCGAGACTTCGCTCTTAAGAACGCTTTTATCGCGGTTTCATTTGCAAACGCCCCGAAACCGTTACGCGACAGCCGCTTAGACTTAAGCTCGTGCCATTCGGGAAGGAGGTCATTTGTTTTACGCCGCCTGCATTTGAAGGCGTAGTGGACAAGGAAACCCTAAAATGATCCCCGTTCCCTTGCGTCGCCCCCTGCATCGGCAGGCGTCGGCGAATCAGTCGACATCTGGACCGTCCAGTAAGCAATTCTTGTCTTATCAGGCTGTGCTGAACGTGCCTCCACGACGGCGGTCAGCTCAACGGCGTTTTGTTTCAGAATTAGTCGATTGCCGCGCGAGCCCCTATCCTGCCAACCCTGATCGATCAGCAGCTTGCGAACCGCCTTCCTGGTTTCTTCGACGCCCGCGCTCGTTTCATACGACGCGATGTTATATTCCACATTGACAAGTTTCGCACCCGGTGGCGCCGGCAACTTGCTCACGTTGACGTTGCTATCATTCCGCAATCGCACCAGGACTTTACCCGGCTCGTCGTGTAACTGGACGGTGACATAGAGGTGAAATCCCGAGTAGACGAACTCTCCTTCGGCGTATCCCGCCGAGATTTGGGAATCGGACAACTCCTTCCACTGCCGCTCCAGAAGGTTGCGACGCTGAAACTCATACTCGTTTTTCACATCAAATGTTTTGTGTCGAGCCTCATAGTCTAACAGGGCAACGGTTCTCGTCGTAATTTCCTCAGCACCAGGCAGGAGTGGAAATGTCGAGAGATCGATTGCGGCTGCAGCTTCAGCCGTGGTCGCCGGCTTACGCACTTCGTCGTCCCGTGGTTGGGCCTTCTCGACGGCTGTCTCTTGCGATACTGAATTTGGCAACACGTTGGCGGAGGATTTCGTCGGCGTTGCGTCCGCCTGCGGATTCGCGCGGGCGCCGCACCCAGTGATACAGCAAATGACCGACAGGCCCAGCACCAACCCGCTGAATGATTTTAATCGCGCCAAAGCAATGTTCCTGAAAACAAGACAATGTCACCGCGTGGCTCATCTCCCGATTTTTCGCCGCACCTAACCAGCACGAGCTGGTTGACACGGTTCGACTCTATTTTTCTGCGTGCCACGGGCCCCTTTCAGCCTGTGTCTTCTCTTTCTATCACGGCACATCTCAGAAGCAATGCAGCGACTTCGACTTCTTACTAGAACTCTCCGGCGTGGTCTCTTCCAGCTTATGGACGTCCAGCCGCCGCATCGCAGGTGGGTCGAACACGTCCGTGTGCCAGAGTAGGCGCTTTTACGGCGATCGCCACCCAACCTTCCGGAATTTGGCGTGTTATCTGCTTCTTTTGCCCAGCGCACGTTGAACTATAGTGAGAGCTGTTCCGTTCCTCGCTCCCGGGCCTCCCCATGCAATGCGCTCACTCATTCGCCGGCGTGCTGACCACGTTGATCGCGACCTTTTGGCTGCTGCCGACATTCGCCAAGTGCGAGGAAGCGCCGAAAGTCCAGGAACCCTTCTTTGGCGTTCACGTCGTCGATCCGGCGACCGGCGCAGGCGTTCCGCTGGTCGAATTGAAAACCAATAACGAGGTCACCTATTGGACCGACTCTAACGGTTGGGTCGCTTTCGCGGAACCAGGGCTGATGGGGCAAGAGGTCTATTTTCAGGTGGCCAGTCCCGGATATTGGTTCAAGCCGGATGGTTTCGGCTTTCGCGGCGTGCGCTTGCATCCCGAGGCCGGCGCCAGCGCGACGATTGAATTGCCCCGTCATAACATCGCCCAGCGACTGTGTCGGCTGACAGGGGAGGGGATCTTCCGCGACAGCGGTTTGCTGGGATTGCCGTTGCCGGCCGGAATGAAAAACTTGAACGCCGGCGTCACTGGGCAAGACTCGGTGCAAGTTGTTCCCTACCAGGGCAAACTCTTCTGGCTGTGGGGCGACACCAACATCGCGAGTTATCCGCTCGGCAATTTTCAAACGACCTGCGCGACTTCGTCGTTGCCGGTGGACGGTCTGCCTTCGCCTGAGCGCGGCGTACCGTTTGAATACTTCACGCAAGAGAACGGCCAGCTACGTCCCATGGCGCCGCTCGATGGACCTGGCCCGGTCTGGTTGTTCGGTCTCTTCGCGATCACAAAGGCCGACGGCAACGAGGCGCTCTACGCTCATTTCACACGTCACAAATCTCTTTCTGAAGTGGTCGAACATGGCGTGATGAAATTTGACGATGAAGCCGGCATCTTTAAGAAGGTCGCTAACTTTGATCTGAACGAACTTTGGCGCGGCCCGCAAGGGAACGCGTTTGTGGTGGAAGACGCCGACGGCGTGCAGCGCGTTTACTTCGCCCATCCGTTGGCTCATACGCGCGTCGCCGCAGACGAGAAGAGCATCCTTGACCAGCACGCCTACGAGTCGCTGGTCTTTGACGCCGGCGAACAACAATATGTCTGGCGACGAGATGTTCCGCCGACGCGGCAGAAGGAGGAGCAACAGCTGCAGCGCTCAGGCACGATGCCGGCGGACGTGGCGCGCTATCGCCTGATCGACGTCGAGAACGATCAGCCGATCGTGATTCACGGCAGTTCGATCGCGTGGAATGACTTTCGCCAAAAGTGGATCCTGATCGGCAATCAGGCAGGCGACCAAGACGCGCCCTCTTATCTAGGCGAAGTCTGGTACGCCGAAGCCGAGTCACCGACCGGGCCTTGGAACAGCGCCATCAAAATCGCGACCCATCCCAAGTACTCGTTCTACAACCCGCGGCAACATCCGTTCTTTTCGACCGACGGCGGGCGCGTGATCTACTTCGAGGGGACCTACACGGCCATGTTCTCGGCCGCCAAATCGCCGACTCCCCGGTATGACTACAACCAATTGCTATATCGGTTGGACCTGAGCGACGCCAAGCTAAAAGCGGCGCAGAAATAGTCAAATTCCCGCAGTAACGCCGCGAGGACTCGCTTCATCTGAAAGGGAAACGCTGACCGTTTCCTTGGTTTCCTGCAGGATGAAGTTATGTCGCAATCACCGCTGATGCAGCCGTTTACGCTGGGACATCTGAAGCTGAAGAATCGCGTCGTCATGGCGCCGCTGACGCGTGCGCGAGCGGGCAAAGATCGCGTGCCGACCGAGATGATGGCCGAATATTATGCGCAGCGCGCTTCGGCCGGTCTGATCATCTCGGAGGCGACCGTGATTTCGGAACAAGCGATCGGTTGGATCAATACGCCGGGCATCTATAACGACGCGCAAGTCGCCGGTTGGACGACTGTGACCAACGCCGTGCATGAGGCCGGGGGGAAGATTTATCTGCAGCTTTGGCACATGGGGCGTTCTTCGCACAGCAGTTTTCATCACGGCCAACCGCCGGTCTCGGCATCGGCGATCAAAATCTCGGAATCGGCAGGACAAGCGCATACCTACGAGGGAAAACAGCCGTACGAGACTCCTCGTGCATTAGCGACCGAAGAAATCCCCGGCATCGTCGCCGATTATCGCGCCGCGGCCGAGCGCGCCCAAGCGGCCGGCTTTGATGGGGTGGAGATTCATGCCGCCAACGGCTATTTGATCGACCAGTTTCTGCAATCGAAAACCAATCACCGCACCGATCTGTATGGCGGCTCGGTCGAAAATCGTTATCGCTTTTTGGGTGAAGTGGTCGCCGCGGTAACTGAAGTGTTCGAGCCGTCGCGGGTCGGCGTTCGCTTGGCCCCCAACGGCGTTTACAACGACATGGGCTCGCCTGACTTCCGCGAGCAGTTCACCTATGCGGCACAGCAGCTCTCGCCGCTAGGGCTGGCCTATCTGCATGTGGTCGACGGTCTGGCGTTTGGATTTCATGAAAAGGGGAAACCGATGACCTTGGCGGAATTTCGACAGGTCTTTTCGGGTCCGCTGATGGGCAATTGCGGTTACGACCAAGAAATGGCCGCAGCGGCGATCACCAGCGGCGACGCCGATCTGATCGCATTTGGGCGACCATTCATCAGTAATCCTGACTTGGCGGAGCGTTTTGCGCACCAATGGCCGCTCGCTCCGATCGCCGACACCCAGCTGTGGTACGGAACCGGTCCCAACGCGCATGGCTACACCGACTTTCCGACCTTCGCTGAAGCGTCGGCGGCACGTTAAGTTTGCGTTTGGAAATCGCCAAAACGCTGGCGCCGCTAGCGTTTCAGTTCCTTGAACTTACGACGATCTCGCATGACGCTAAGTACTGGCGCGTCGTATGTTAGGAAAAGGTGAAGAGATTGTGGTTGACGCAAAGTGCTACCACGATATATTGGGCCTCCGGCTGTGGAATTGATGTTGTCGGAACCCAAGATCTGGCGATATTCAATTTTATCAGCCACAGTATCTTGTGCTTCGGCGGAAGCCTTGGCACAATATGCTGTGGGCAATGAATGCTGCCCTCGCACTCATGATGCTGGCGTCGCTAGCGTCATGGGCCGCAAAACTCCACTCGCGTGGGGGATGCGGATAAGGAGTCTGGCAGTCCTCTCTAGAGGACCTCGCGTCAAGGAAGACGGTGCGTTGATACGCGCGCTTCTATTTTGATGGCGTCGCCTAATCCTGACCGCTGCTCATGGAGCGAACTTTGATGTTCGAGCCTGAGTTTCCCGACATTCGCATTGGAAGCACCAACCATGGAATCTCAATCTCGCGCCTTATCCGGCCGTCAGCCGGTTCAGGAAGAACCTTTCGAAGGAGCAGATGTCATGACGACTGTTACCTCCCCCGCCGTCGCCCTGGAAGTCCGTAAACGGGACGGCCGCATCATTTCGTTCGATGTTGGCCGCATTCACTATGCGATCGGCAAGGCCTTCCGCGCCGAGATCGGCGTGGCGGATGGCCAGGAACTGGAAAACTCGCTCGAAGATCAGGTCAAAAGCATCTCGGAAGCGGTCATCGATCAGATCGAAAGCCGTCCGTTCAGCCGCGACGGAGTCGATGTCGAGTCGATCCAGGACGCCGTCGAAATCCAATTGATGCGTCATGGCCACTTCTCGGTCGCTCGCCGCTATATCCTCTACAGAGAAGAGCACGCCAAACTGCGTGCGTTGCGCGCCGCTGACAGCGACGGCAACCTGATCCCGCCGCGGATCAACGTCAAGCAGGAAGATGGGGCGAAAGAACCGTTCGACGCGACTCGTCTGCGTCGTCGAGTTTACTCGGCCGTGCGTGGTCTAGAGCAGAACTGCTCGGCCGAAGAACTGGTCGAAGAGACTTATCGTTCGCTCTATGACGGCATCACGCCGCAAGAGATCTATCGCGCGATGATTCTCGCTTCCCGTTCGCGGATCGAACGTGACCCGGACTACGACAAGGTCGCCGCTCGCTTGATGCTGATGGTGATCTACAACGAAGCGATCGGTCGGCTGCATCCGAAAGAAGATATCGCCGAAGTAACGCGTCGCGAGTTCAGCACCTATATCTCGACCGGTATCGAAGCAGGCCGTCTGGCCGAACGACTGCGTGACTTTGATCTCGAGAAAATCTCGGCCGCGCTTCGTCCCGAACGTGATGCGGCGTTTCCGTACTTGGGTCTGCAGACGATCTATGATCGTTACTTGCTGCATATCGACGGTCGCCGAATTGAGACTCCCCAGTATTTCTGGATGCGAGTCGCGATGGGTCTGGCCTGGAACGAAGAGAACAAAGAAGAACGCGCTATCGAGTTCTACAACATTCTCTCGACGTTCCGCTTTACCTCGGCCACGCCGACGTTGTTCAACTCTGGCACGCTGCACCCGCAGCTTAGCTCGTGCTATCTGAGCACGGTCGATGACGATCTGGAGCACATCTTCAAGGTTGTTTCTGACAACGCGATGCTGTCGAAATGGGCCGGCGGACTGGGCAACGACTGGACTAACATCCGAGCGACCAACGCCCACATCAAGGGAACCAACGGCCAAAGCCAGGGCGTGATTCCGTTCCTGAAGGTCGTCAACGACACCGCGATCGCCGTCAACCAAGGCGGCAAACGCAAAGGCGCCGTCTGCTCGTACCTGGAATCTTGGCACTTGGACGTCGAAGAGTTCCTCGACCTGCGCAAGAACACCGGCGACGATCGCCGTCGTACGCATGACATGCATACGGCCAACTGGATTCCTGACTTGTTCATGAAGCGCGTTCGCGAGAACGCCGACTGGACCCTGTTCAGCCCGGACGAAACGCCGGACTTGCACGACCTGTGCGGCTCCAAGTTCCAGGCTCGTTACGAAGAGTACGAGAAGCTGGCCGACGAAGGCAAAATGCGTCTGTTCCGCCGTCTGCCGGCCAACGAACTGTGGCGCAAGATGCTGACTCGCTTGTTCGAGACCGGGCATCCGTGGATCACCTGGAAAGATCCGTCGAACGTCCGTTCGCCGCAGGATCACGTCGGCGTCGTGCATAGCAGCAACCTCTGCACCGAGATTCTGCTGAACACGTCGAAAGACGAGATCGCCGTTTGCAACCTGGGCAGCATCAACCTGGTCGCCCATATCCGCAATGGCGAGCTTGACCTTGAGAAGCTGCAAGAAACGGTCACCACCGCGGCCCGCATGCTCGACAACGTAATCGACATCAACTATTACCCCACCGGCGAAGCCAAGACGTCGAACGCGCGTCATCGCCCGGTCGGCATGGGTCTGATGGGTTTCCAAGACGCGTTGTCGTCGCTGGGCGTCAGCTATGCGAGCCAGGAAGCGGTCGAATTCGCCGATCGCAGCATGGAAGCGATTTCGTACTTCGCGATCCTCGCTTCGTCGCAACTAGCGGCCGAACGCGGCACGTACGAGACGTACGCCGGATCGAAATGGGATCGGGGCATTTTGCCGATCGACTCGCTCGACATCCTCGAACAAGAGCGTGGTCTGCCGATCGAAGTCGATCGCAGCTCGACCTTGGATTGGCAAGTCGTTCGCGACTCGGTTCGTGAGCACGGCATGCGTAACAGCAACGTCATGGCGATCGCACCGACGGCGACGATCTCGACCATCGTCGGCGTCTCGCAATCGATCGAACCGACCTACAAGAACCTGTTCGTGAAGAGCAACTTGTCAGGCGAGTTCCCGCAGCTCAACATCCGCATGGTCCAAGACCTGAAGGCCGAAGGATTGTGGGACAGCGACATGGTCGAAGCGATCAAGTACTACGACGGCGAACTGACCGAAATCGATCGGGTTCCGGATCACTTGAAGCTTCGCTATCTGACCGCATTTGAGGTCGACAGCAAGTGGTTGATCGAGTGCGGAGCCCGCCGCCAAAAATGGATCGACATGGGTCAGTCGCTCAACTTGTACATGGCCCAACCGAGCGGCCGCAAGCTGCACGACATGTACATGTTGGCCTGGAACGTCGGCCTGAAGACGACTTACTACCTTCGCACGCTCAGCGCGACGCAGGTCGAGAAGTCGACGATCGACGTCAATCGTTTCGGCATTCAGCCCCGCTGGATGAAGAACGCCAGCGCTTCGGCCGATATCCGCGTCGATCGCGGTGACGCCGCCGAAATCCTGGACGAACTGCCGCCGGAACAACCCAAGGCCTGCAATCTGGATGGCGATTGCGAATCTTGCCAGTAGGCGATCGTCGCGCATACGTAATTTTCTCAGCCGGCCACGCGATGTGCCCGGCTGCACTAGTCGCTAATTATTAGCCCGAGGCGCGAGCCGAGGGAATCCGCCCAGCCGCTTCGCGAGAGGCCGCTGATCCTTATATTGCTTTGCAAACGCATTCCTTCGGCTCGCGCCTCGGGCTAGTGTCGAGATTTGCTTTTTATTCGCACACAATCGCAAGGGAGCGATACGATGTCTATTCCCAACGTCGAGAACCAACTCGAAACCGGAGACGGCCAACGAGTACGGGCCAACGACAAGCGTCTGGTCAACTGCTCGCAAGTCGATGTGAATCAGCTGATGCCGCTGAAATACAATTGGGCTTGGGAGCACTACATGAATGGGTGCGCCAACCATTGGATGCCGACCGAAGTGCCGATGACCAAGGACATCGAAACCTGGCGCAGCGACAAGCTGACCGACGACGAGCGTCTGGTCATCATGCGCAACCTGGGGTTCTTTTCGACCGCCGAAAGCCTGGTTGGCAACAACCTGGTGCTCGCGATCTTCAAGCATGTCACCAACGCGGAATGCCGCCAGTACTTGCTGCGTCAAGCGTTTGAAGAAGCGGTTCACTCGCACACTTTCCTTTACGTGGTCGAAAGTCTTGGCCTGAACGAAGGGGAAATCTTCAACATGTATAACGAGGTCCCGGCGATCGCTCGCAAGGATCAGTTTGAAATGAAGCTGACGGCCGAAGTCCTCAGCCCCGATTTCAGCACCGATAGCTACGAAGGTCTTCAGGCGTTTCTGAAGAACCTGATCGGCTACTACATCATCATGGAAGGGATCTTCTTCTACACCGGGTTTGTGATGGTGCTGTCGTTCCATCGCCGGAACTTGATGACCGGCATCGGCGAACAGTTCCAATACATCCTGCGTGATGAGACGGTCCATCTGAACTTCGGCATCGATCTGATCAACGGCATCAAAGCCGAAAATCCCGACCTGTGGACGGCTGAGTTCCAGGCCGAGATCATCGACCTGATCAAACAGGCGGTCGAGCTGGAAATCGAATACGCCGGCGACTGCCTGCCGAACGGCATCTTGGGTCTGAATCGCGACCTGTTCCGCGACTATGTCCACTACGTCGCCGATCGCCGCGTCGAACGTATTGGTCTGCCGAAGCAAT
>NZ_CH672376.1:3028334-3056906 GCF_000153105.1 Blastopirellula marina DSM 3645 | reverse complement strand
CCAAAAAGAGGCTGGTCCCATAAGGGCCAGCCTTTTTTAGTGCGCGTTTGGGAACCAAAACACTAGCCCGCGGCGCGAGCCAAGGGAATCGGCGTCGATTTATTTTGGGCGATGCGATTGGAATAGATTCGAGTAGCGTATCGCTTTTCTGCAGCGCCAACCGCATGCCCTTGGCTCGCGCCGCGGGCTAGTGTTGCGAGATTTGCGGCCGCGCGAACTAATTGGAATACCGGCTCTTTTCGACCTCCGGCAATTCATTGTCCTGCGATTCATTCTTGAGCTTGGCGATTTTGCTTTCGATATAGCCAAGACGCTCATCGTTGCCGATCTTTTTCAGCACGCCGGCGTATTCCTCTAAATACTCCAGCCGCTTATCTTCTGGAAAACCGGTCTCGTCGTTGACGCGGTATATTAGATACTCGTACTCTTGGCATGCTTTTTCATGATCTTCCAACCCCATTCTTGCGCGGCCAGACTCCTTTAGGAGGCGGAAATAGTCATTCGCGTCTCCTCCCTTTTGCGGGGAAGAGTTGGTCCTGCCTTTCATCGCGTACCTTAATGCCTGATCATGTTTTTTTTGCTGATTGAGCACATCCGCGAGTACGCCTGTCAGCTTTGTATAAGTGCTTGATTTGGAGTACTGCATCTTCTCCAGAATGCGGATCGATTGCTCGCCTGCTTCGATCGCTTTTTCATTCTGATCCTGTTCAGCGTAAAGATAAACTAAGACGAGTTGCGTCTCCACGCAGTTTTCGGATTCTGCGACGCCAAGTTCATCGAATCTCTGTCGGGCTTGCTCGGCCACGGCGATCCCATCGTCCAGGTTGGCTTTGCTGAGAAAAATGGCCTGCGCTAATGCGAGTCTTGCGCAGGTCGATTTGAATGACTTTTCGCCGAAGAGTTGCTCGCACAATTTCAACGATCGCCGTTGATGCTTGACCGCATTCGTGTTGTCATGAAATTTAAGACAGATTTCCGCCTGACGCCGCGTGTTCCATTCCTCCTGGGCAAGCTCCATTTGATCCACCGAGAAGTCCATCGCGAGTTCTAAATCGCGAGCATAAAAATCGATCTCTTCGATACCAATCACTTTCCGTTCGTGCTCTCGATAGAGAGTGAGATCGCGCAGCTCCATCAATAGCGAGTATTGTTTGT
Organism: Blastopirellula marina DSM 3645; assembly: GCF_000153105.1. Classification (GTDB taxonomy): domain Bacteria; phylum Planctomycetota; class Planctomycetia; order Pirellulales; family Pirellulaceae; genus Blastopirellula; species Blastopirellula marina. The sequence goes on along the minus strand of NZ_CH672376.1, from coordinate 3,055,751 downwards.
TAAAATCGTTGTCTCGCTCGGCGTTGCGAATTTCGCGGATGATGCCTTGTTGCTTTCGCACTAACTCATTGTCGATATCGGCCAGTGATGGGTCGCCGCAAAAGGGCGCCAAAACCAGCAGTAGTCCTGCCAAGAAGCGGAGGAAATGGACTGGTTTCACGACTGGACCCCAGGAAAGAACGGATGCAAAGGAGTCGAGGGCCTGAAATTGCAGCTGCTCGACGAAAAAACCATACGCTTTTTCGCCAGATTCCGTCAACACCATCCGGGGGAGACGCCGCGCCCGCAATCGCAGGGTGTGTTGAAACGTAAAAAGGCCTGCGAATCACGTCCGAGTTCGCTCAAGCGTGGCGACGCAACGGGGTATTTTTACTGTCGTTGTGTGTAAAAGGCTTGAATATTTCGCGGGGCGCCGAGTTCGATTTTTCATTGATTGCACGTGATACCTTGATAGACTGTTGTCGTCACAATCGACGCACAGCCATACTCTGGCGCCTGTGTAGTTCATGATGATTAAGGTCTGATCTCGCTGTATTGCGCCGCACTTCCATTTCCTATCCTCCGCCGAGCCCGGATCGGCTTCGGTCAATCGATACGCTTCGCGAGCTTCAGCGGAAATGGAAGCGAGATGTTTTCAGACGCTGCTCGCGCTCTCCTGTTTGATGGTTTTGCCCCCTTCATGCATGGGCGAGCCCTTACTGCAAGGTAAGAAAAAACTTCAGAGGCGGTTGTCTGATAGCAGCGACCGATTCTCTTGATGCGTAGGTTGCAAGGATTCCCTCGATGGTCAAGCAAGATGGTGAAGCGCCGGAACCGGCAGTTCTGATCCAGCCTTCCACAGCAGAAGTGACGACGCGTGAAATCGCTGACCAATGCGCACCGGACGGCAAGCCTCCCACGGCGATTCGCTACCGCGTGGTCGCTTGGCTTACGGCGGCGGCGGCGTTGGCCTACCTCTGTCGCAACTCGCTTGGGATCGCCGAGAGCCAGATTCGTGACGACTTGGGACTTACTTTGTCGCAGTCGGGGCACGTCATGGGCGCGTTCTTCTGGAGCTACGCTTTTTTCCAAGTCCCCACCGGCGCGTTCTCACATCGTTTTGGAACTCGACTGGCGCTGACGATCTTTGCGATCGCTTGGTCGGTGACGACTTTGTTCACCGCAATCTCGCCGGGACTTTGGCTGCTGATTACCGCCCAACTGCTGATGGGGATCGCCCAAGCGGGGATCTTTCCGGCGTCGACCAATACGGTCAACTATTGGATGCCGATGTCCACGCGATCTCTCGCGTGCGGCGTGCTGTCAGCGGGAATGCAAGTTGGCGCGATCACGGCCAGCATCGTGACCGGTCTGCTGTTGAGCGTGATGAGTTGGCGCTGGAGTTTTGCATTGATTTCGCTACCCGGCGTCTTGTGGGCGCTGGCGTTTTATTTTCGGTTTCGTGATCGACCGGGACTTTCTCCCGAGGCCAACGCGGCGGAGCGGACCCTCATTCAAGCGGGTCGACCGCGCGCGCAAATCGTCGCCGCAGACGATGACATCGGTCCCACCGACTGGAAAGCGGTCTTGTTGCATCCCGGACTTTGGTTGATTCATGGCCAACAGATCTGTCGAGCGGCAGGCTACATGTTCTTCGTCAGTTGGTTCCCGACGTTTTTGCAAGAAACACGCGGCGTTTCGATCGAACATTCCGGCTATATGCAGGGCGTCGTCCTCGCGGGCGCGCTGGTCGGCAGCCTATTGGGAGGGATGCTAACCGATGGGATTTGGCGCAAGACCGGCAGCCTATGGCTTAGTCGCAGCGGCGTCGGAGCGACGGCGCTCGGCGTTTGCTCGGTTCTGATTCTCTGCAGCTGGTTTGTCGAAGATCTCAATTTTGCGATTGGACTATTAGCGTTTGGCGTCCTGTTCGCGCAATTGGCCAGTCCAGCGATGTTCGCCGCCGTCATTGACATCAGCGGTTCGCGCGCCGCCCAGGTTCTAGGCGCCGTCAATATGACCGGAAACCTGGCGGTCGCCGTTTGTCCCATTTTGGTCGGGATCCTCTTCGAGCAAACCGCCAACTGGAATCTGGTGCTGATCCTGTTCGCCGCGATCTATCTGATTGGCGCCATCTTCTGGGCGTTCGTTGACACGCGCAAGGGGATTTTCGACAAGGCTGAACATCAAGCCGAGATAGCACGGCCGAGCAATGCGTTCAGCGTAGCGACTGCCGAAGAATGAGCCGTGGTAGAGGACTAGTGCCGCCGCACCAACAAGAAAGTGCCGCCGATCACCAGCGCCATTCCGCCGATCATCAGCGGCGTGATCGTTTCACCCAAGAAAAGCGCGCCCCACAAGACGCCAAAGACCGGCACCACATAGGTAACCGAGAGCGCCTTGGTCGGGCCGCAATCGGCCAATAATTGGTAATACAGTACAAAGCCAACCGCGCTGCACAGCAGAGCCAACGTGATCGTGCAGGCAATTACCAGCGGCGTGATCAGCGCTGGCGTCGGATGATAGAAGGCCATCCCGGGGATCAGCAGCGTGCCGGCGATCAACTGCGCGGCGCTGGCGACCGCCATCGGTTTCAATCGTCCGGTGTGAGTCTTGATGTAGACGCCGGCCGCCGAGTAGCAAACGGCGGCGGTCAAACAAGCGCCGCTTCCGGCCAATAATTCCCAGGAAGGCGCAACCGGGCCCAATCCGGCGATGACCCCGACTCCTAATAAGCCGAGGATCGCACCGACGACCATCATCCAGGTCGGACGTTCCCCAAAGACCAAGGCGCTCCAAGCGACCCCAAAGATCGGCGTCGTCGCATTGATCACCGCCGAATAGCCGGCTGGGATGTAGAGCGCCGCAAAGCCGAACATCGTGAATGGGATCGCTGCATTTAACAGGGCGATCACGGTGTACTGCCGCCAGTTGCGGCGCCATTCGATCTCCAGGCCGCGAGCCGTAAAAAACGTCACCAACACGATACCGGCGATCAGCAGACGACTTGAAGCGAGTCCAAACGGTCCCAGCGCCGGCGCCATGATGCGCATCAGTAAGAATGATCCGCCCCAAATGGCGGCCAAAACTGTCAGCTTCGCGTAGTCCGTCGGTCGCATGCAGGGAGCGTTTCAGGTTGCAATAGTTTCTGCCCCAGGGACGCATGGTGCCGATAGAAAGTTCGCGCCCAAAAGGATTCAGCGTACCAACGTAGCAGAAAGCGCGGATGGCGGCAGGGACTTTGGCTTACAAACTGGGCGAGATTACCGCACCGCAGTCCAGCTTCGAGATCGAGGACGACGCCGCAATCGCGTCCGCAGTCGGTCCGTGACACTGTTCAACAGCGTGATTTGCGGTCATCCGCCTAAATCCGACTTCGTCATGAGCGCCGGAAGAAGCGACGAAAATTGGCTGCACAGGCGCCGGAATCCCACTTCCTTCCATGGCATTTCTCTTTCTCGCTTACGTCCCCTGATGCAATTTGCGCACCTCCAATGCAACTGCTGATAACACAAAAAAAACTGTCGTGATGCCCCCACAAGTTCTGCCATTCCACGATTCGGTCTAACTGTTGCAACATGGCGAGATCAGTGATATTTGCCGTAAATTTTATCGGCTTTCCAAGGGTAAATCAGTTTTCCAACGTCGAATTGGCGCCTCAAATTGCGCAATTCTCGCACCCCTTGAACAGCGAACGATCAGCGCGATCGCATGTCTTCCAACAAGGCTGTTGCTTCGGTGAAACATGAGGCGAACCGCTTGATGACCTCCTCGATTCGTCACCTAGTCTTGGAGAGGAAAAGTCGACATCGGAATTCGTCGAAGGCTAGGCTTGTTTATCGGCTTCGACTGTCGAGAAATCCGTGGATGCGAGATAAGGATTCGAGAATGAAAAAGAATGTCGCCGTGCTATATACTCGCCCTGAGAAAGACTCCTCTCAACTGGCGAAAGCGTTTGAAGCCGCCGACTTTGACGTTTTAGCGATCCATGACTCGGAATCTCTCTATCGGATCGTGAATCGACAACAAATTGATGCGATCGTGATCGAGAATAAGCTCAATAGCTTTCTGACCGGGCTGGAAACATTATCACGTCTCGATCAGGCTTTGGTGCGGCCGGTCACGGTGCTATTGGGAACCTTATCGGAAAAAGAAAAAGCGTCCGCCAAAGAAGGAAAAGTCGACTATCTGTTCGGCTGGGAGGCATCGCCCAACGAGATCGCTGACGCCTGCTTTCGTTCTTGCCGGTGGGAAGCGAATCGAGGACTATTCATTCCAGAAAGCGCTCGCCATTTGGTGCGCGACGCCGACTTTCTGCAACCGCTGCCTCAGTTGGCGGTGAAGATCGCCAAGTACTTTAACGACGAATCGGCGACCATCTCTGACGTGGCCAGCGACATCTCCAAAGATGCGCTGGCGACAGCCGAGATCTTCCGCAAGTTAAATTGCTCCTCAGCGGGACTGCCGAACAAGGTCCATCGACTTCAAGACGCGGTTTCGCTGCTCGGCATCAAGCAAACGGTGGTGATTGTCCTCCGCTTTTGCATTCATCGCTGCCAAACGAATCTGCTGGAACGCCTGGACGCCGATTTGATCTCTTGGTTCGGCGTTCGCAGCACGATGATCGCCAGCACGGCGTCGGTCTTCGCCCAACGCTGCCAAGACATCTGTCCTGACATGGTCTATCTGCTAGGCCTCTTTCAGGATATCGGGATGCTGGCCTTAGCGCATGAATACGACAGCTATTTCAAAATCATCCAGCGCTATCGAACCGTTCCCCAGGTTCGCCTGGAAATGCTGGAAGCGGAAGACTACGAAATTACGCATGCCGACGTGACGGCGGCGATCATGCAACAATGGCAATTGCCTGCGTCGTTTATTCGCCTGATTTTGCACCATCACAATGCGGAATCCGACTCGGTCGATCTATCGGAGATGGAACATGGAGTGATCCGAGCCATGCAGATCGGCGAAGCGCTTGCCAACATGCAAGACTACCCTTCGTTGTGTAGGTTCCAACGATTTGAGCAACTGCTGCGGTCTCTTCCCAACTATGACAAAATCAACGTCAAGAGTTGTCTGGGTGAAGCGATCGCCAAAGCCAGCGAATCCGCCGACCTCTACAAAACTCCGATCCCGGATGCGAAGCAATGGAGAAGTTTCGTGATTGGAATCGGAGACCAACTTGCAGGCCGCGCACCTAGTCGCGGTTTCGTGGAGGAAGCGGAAATTCCAACCGAATCGCCTAGCCCGAATACTGATTCGCTTCCCCGCTTGATAGTCGTGGACGAGAACCCAGCGATTGCTACGCATGTTCGAGCTGCGCTATCCGAATTCGCCATTGATGTCGAACATTGGATGACGCCCAAATCGTGCGAGGAATTGAGCAGTAACATTTGCGGAATCGTGTGCGAGGCTCACTTCAGTAACGGCAGCGGCATTTCCTTTATTCAGCGCGTGCGCGATTACGGACTTGAGACCCCGATCATCATGATGAGCCAGGATCGCAATCGCATGACGATCCTTAAATCGATTCAGGCTGGTATTAACGAGTTTTTGACCAAGCCGTTCAGCAGCAGTGAGCTTATCGAGAAACTTCAGCGCCAGGGAATTTTGGGCGAGTCCTTGGCCACGCCGCAGCCATAATCAAAAGGCGTACCGCGGTGCGCCTCCTTTTGTCGGGGACTCCTGAGCTTCGTTCCAGCCTTAATTCCGGCTATAATCGACACGCTCCGAAAAGTTCTTAAGACGGCAAGAGACCCCATGTCCACTTCGCGACGCCCTATCGGCCTTCCCGTGACGATCGCGGTCGTCATGATCGTGCTGCTGGTCGTGTTGATCATCGGCTGGGTGCTGCTGACCGTTTGGGGCGCCTACAATGATGAAGACTCGGCGGTCCTTTATTGGACCATTCTGCCGATCGGCGCCATTTTTTTGGCGACCGTTTTGGGGGGCGTCATTTTCTACATGGTCCTGTCGATCAAGTCGATCAACCTGAACATTCGCCAGGCGAATTTTATTGACAGCGTCACGCACGAGCTCAAGAGTCCGATCGCGTCGCTTAAGCTTTATCTGCAAACGCTCAACCGGCTGAAAGTATCCGAAGCCGAAGCGGTTGAATTTTACGGCACGATGCTCAAAGATGTCGAACGGCTCGATCACCTGATCAATCACCTGCTTGAAGCGGGCCGGCTCGATCGAAGTCGCGACGAGGCCGAAGCCGAGGAGATCCGACTCGACAAGTTGCTGATCGGCTGCGCCGACGCATCGCTGCTCCTCTATCGAGCGCCGCGCGAGATGATCGAGCTTCATTTGCAGCCCTGCGTCATGCACAGCTATCATGGCGATCTCGACATCATCTTTCGCAATCTGATCGACAACGCGATGAAATACTCTGGCGCCGACGCTCACATTGAGATTCATCTGCGGCTCGAACCGAACCAAAAGGCGATCGTCGAAGTCTCTGACAACGGGCCAGGCATCCCTAAGGGAATGCGACGCAAAATCTTTGGGCGTTTCGTCCGTCTGGGGCTAGAACTGCAGCGGGAGAAGCCTGGCACTGGACTTGGTTTGTACATTGTCCGAACGCTGGTGCGGCGGTTGCGAGGATCGGTTAAAGTAACGGACGGCCGGCAAGGGCAGGGGACCCGCTTTATTGTCACCTTGCCTGGCGCTCGGCCGCTGAATGAGACTCCGCAGTCTGAAGAACAAAACGCGGCGTAGTTGGGGAGGACGTCGTGCCGATGCACGGGGGAAAAACAAGTCAACAGACGCGAATCTTGGTTGTCGAAGATGAAGCCCATCTTGCGATCGGCATTCGCTATAACCTGGAAGCGGAAGGCTTTGACGTCACAGTCGTCGAAGATGGCCGCAGCGCGCTGGAAGTGGTCGACAAAAATCCACGCCAGATCGACATCGTCATTCTCGATTTGATGCTCCCCGGCATGAGCGGCTACGCCGTTTGCGAAACGCTTCGCGCCAACGGCGAGGATATGCCGATCTTGATCCTCAGCGCTCGCACGCTGCCCGAAGATCGGAAGCGCGGCTTCGATGTCGGCGCCGATCAATACATGATGAAACCGTTCGATCTAGACGAGTTCATCAGTCGCGTGAAAAACCTGTTAGCGGCCCGCAATCGCCGCGATCAAGCACGTCAGCGCGAAGTGCCGGAAACGCTGAAATATTATGAGTTTCGGGACGTCAAGATCGACTTTGAAGCGTTTCAAGTGACCTGCGGCGACAAGCCGATTCGCCTGACGCAGTTAGAAGCGAAGTTGCTCCGCTACTTCTGCGAAAACGAAGGGCGGATCATTCCTCGCAACGAACTGCTGACCGAAGTCTGGCAGATGTCGCCGAACATCACGACCCGCGCGCCGGACCAGTTTATCTTGCGAATGCGCAAGCTGTTTGAACGAGACCCGTCGAACCCGCAGCACTTCATCACGATCCGAGACGCCGGGTATCAATTTTTGGCCAAAGAAGCATCGTCGCACGTCAAAGCGGCGGAAGCGGATGACGCGGCGTCGGAAGAAACGTCGTCTGAGTAAGGCGCCGAACGGTTTGAAGACGTGCGTCCCGACGCACCTTACCGTTGCGCATAAAAAAAAGAGGGCCGCAGGGGACCCTCTTTTTCTGGATTAAGCGGTAGGCGATTAGTGAATCGCCGAGCCGTCTTTGCTTTTCTTCTTGTAGTCGACCACGTTCCAGGCCAGACCGGTCCACTTCATCACGCGGATGATGTTGTAGGTCAGGTCAAATTCCCACCACTTGTGACCGTGGTTGGCCATGCGGGGGTAAGCATGGTGGTTATTGTGCCAGCCTTCGCCGAAGGCGGTCAACGCAACCCACCACAGATTCTTACTTTTGTCGGTCGTCTCATAGTTGGTGTAGCCCCAGATGTGCGACGCCGAGTTGACGAACCAAGTGACGTGCAACACGACCACCAAGCGGGCGAACATGCCCCACAACACCCACGAGGTCGCATAGTACGAGCCGCCGTAGCAGTAGCCGGCGAACGCCATTAACCCGCCCAGCACCAAGTGCGAAGGGATGAACGCGTAGTCCAGGAAACGCATGCCCGGTTCTTTCAACAAGTCGGGAGCCCAGCGTTCGTGGATCGATCGCTGTTCTTCACGATTGCGGAACGGGAAGAGCCACCACATATGCGCCCACAAACCGCCATGCTCGGGAGAATGCGGATCTTCTGGTTGATCGCTATGTGCGTGATGCTTGCGATGCATCGCGACCCAGTCGAGGGCCGAACCTTCTCCCGCCAATCCGCCGATGAAGGCCAGGATCATGCGAGTCGGGTAATGCACCTGATAGCTGGTATGGGTCAACATGCGGTGAAAGCAGAGCGTGATGCCAACACAGCCGGTCAAATAGTAAAACACAACGAAGATCGCAAATCCGCTCCACGAAAAGTAGAACGGCGCGGCCAAAGCGACCACATGGATGCCGGCGAGCCAGCCGAAAATGATCCACGCGAAGCCAGACTTGTAGCGATCGGTCAGTTTTTCAGCGATCGGCGGTTCGATGCGACGCGGTTTGCGCGTCTTCTTCGTTTTGGCCGTCGGCTTGGTTTCAGTCGCGAGGTTGGATTCATTCCAATCCTCCGAGGAGACGGCGTCATCTTCGAAGTCGTCGCCCGCTAGTTTGTTATCGTCGGAGACTATCGACATGGGAGCTCATCATTCCGGTGGGAGAGGTTCGGCCGCTAACGTGAAATCCATCTTTCAACGCTGGCGACTCCAAGTTTCTTTCGTTGTGATTGTATAGAGTGTCTAATCAAAGTGAGTCAACAGAACGTTTCGGCTTCGTAATAGTTGTGTAACAATCGCCGCAACGCCTGTTTCATTCCGCATTTACGACGCAAAACCGCTCGTCTAACGCGTGCCGCCACACCAGCGGAGGGGGAAACAACGACGCCGCTGCGGAGAATCGCAAGCGGCGGATACCAAAGACAGATTGCGGCGGCGGCTTACTTAGCCGCGTCAGCCGAGCCCGTTTCGGCGGGCTTCTCTTCCTTCTTCTCTTCCTTCGGTTTCGCTTCGGGGAGCTTGCCGACCAGCGGCTTCAGTTCACGCAACCAGATGTTGCGATAGCGGACCGGATTGCCGTGAAACTGCAGTTGAATTTTCCCCTTCGGGCCGTGCTTCTCAAATTTCGGCGGGCTATCCCACGCGGTGGTTCCCTTCAGCTCGTAGTGGTTTTGCACCAAGACGCCGTTGTGCAGCACCGTGAAGTATCCTGACTTGGCCAGCGAACCATCGTCGTTAAACTGCGGCGCGTTGAAGATGATGTCGTAAGCTTGCCATTCGCCGGGCTTGCGTGACGCGTTGACCATCGGCGGAGACTGCTTGTAGATCGCTGCGGCTTGACCGTCGAAATAGGTTGGATTGTCGTACGAATCGAGAATCTGGCATTCGTACTTGCCAAAGAAATAGACGCCGCTGTTGCCGCGACCTTGGCCGTTGCCAGAGACTTTTTCCGGCGTGGCGAACTCAATATGCAGTTGCATATCGCCAAACTTATCTTTGGTGGTGATCCCACCTTTCGCTGCTTGGGCGTAGCCATCTTTGACAATCCACTTGTCTCCGCCATCCCACTGGGAGAGGTCGCTGCCGTCAAACAGCACGACCGCGTCCGACGGAGGGTCGCCCGGCTTTGCGCCTGGCTCGACAACCGGCGGTTCCGGCCACTCGATCCCGCTTTTCCATTCTTTGCCGGCATACAGAGTAGCGGCCGACAAAACAGCGGCGGCGATCACAACTTGAAAACTGAGTTTCTTCATCGGGGGTTATTCTCCAAGGGCAGGGGCCGCGCACAAATTGCCAGATTGGCGGCTACACGGGGGGGAGGAAGAACCGCTATTCTAGTTCCTAACCTGCGACAAGTCACCTTGGCGGCGCCAATCTTCCCGCCGCCGCAGTCATTAACCTGGGAATTGACGATGAGAAGTCTTACTTCAGCGCTCTGGCAGCGATTTTTACGCTATTTTTTGGCCGGAATCTTGGCCGTCATGCCGCTGGCGCTGACCGGAATGATCGTGATCTGGCTGGCCGGTTTTCTCAACGGCTTTGTGGGGCCGACTTCCTTTGTCGGTCAGCAGCTAAGCCGGATCGGCGTTGCGAACGGCACGCCGACGGTGCCTGCGGACAGTGAGGACATCAACTGGATCGCCTACTTGTTTGGCTGGGTGATCGTCCTGGGAGTTGTCTTCCTGATCGGAATGCTTGTCGAAACCGGTTTAAAAAACACGTTCAACTCGCTCGTCGACTCGATCGTCATCCGCGTGCCGCTGATCGGCAAGTTGTACGGCACCGCTCGGCAGTTGGTCGGCATGCTCGACAAGCAAGATGACGGAGAGCTGCGCGGCATGAAGGCCGTTTTCGTCATGTTCGGCAAAGAAAATGGCGCCGGCATCCTGGCGCTGATGCCGACCTCCGATCGGTACGACATTAACGGCGTCGACTATCACGGCGTGTATCTGCCGACATCGCCGCTACCGATGACCGGCGGCATCGTCTTTGTTCCCTGTGATGCAGTCCAACCGGTCGAGATGTCGGTCGACGGCCTGATGAGCATTTACCTGTCGATGGGCGTCACCGCGCCGCAGTTTTTGCAGACGTCAGGCAAGGGCATGAATAAGAAGGGGCCGGCGCCGAAGCCGGAATAAGGGAGTCGATACCTGATTGGCCCCGATCGCGAGCAAATCGGGGCACATCGCCAACCTTTTGGTAACGGCGTCTTCTGCGAACCCAGCCGTAATAATCAGTCCTGTCTCCCAGCAACCTGGACGCGGGATGCCGCACGACATGAGCGATGTCTCCGCAAAACCGCCGTATCGACGAGCGGATCACTTTTTGGCCACAGCGGGGAGTCGCCAAACGAATGCAAGCCTTGCACGCTGCTACCTTTAGCGCCGGCTCTCTAGCGGCGCAGCCCCAGCCAGGATCGGCTGCATGACTCCCTACGGTTGATGCTCGACTCCATTTTTCGGGGGCCGGTAGAGTACGTCCATGCGCCAAAATCCCAACAATCGACACACTTTAACTAATGCGCAAATTCGTTCCTGTCGATTCACAGGATAGAACCTTCGGAATAATTGGAATTACCGAAAATTCCACTTTACCACTCCGAATTTGCTTCCGGAACCGATTTTGGTCGGGCCAGAGCAAACAGATCGAGAAACAACTTCTTCGCATAACGCGCCCTAATCCAGGTCCGCCCAATGACTCGCATCAATACCAACGTTAGTTCGCTTGTCGCTCAGAAGAACCTGGGGCGCTCGAACGCCGACTTGAACGTAACTCTCACTCGTTTAAGCACCGGCTTGCGAATCAATAGCGGGAAAGACGATCCGGCCGGTTTGATCGCCAGCGAATCGCTGCGCAGCGACATCACTAGCGTCGAAAAAGCGATCACCAATAGCGAACGCGCCAATCAATTGATTGCTACGGCCGATAGCGCCTTGGGGCAGGTCAGCTCGTTGCTCAATGATATTCGCGGCCTAATCTCGGAAGCCGCGAATACGGGCGCACTGAGTGATGAACAGGTCGCGGCGAATCAGCTGCAGATCGACTCGTCGCTGGAAGCGATCGACCGAATCGCCCAGGTAACCTCATTCCAGGGCAAACGGCTGCTGGACGGCAATCTTGACTTTATCACGCAAAATGTAAACCGTTCGTCGATTGCCGGTCTGCAGATCGACCAGGCCAACTTCGGCACGCAAACCTCGATCGGCGTGGCCGTCAAAGTCGTGCATCAGGCGACGCGCGGGACGCTCAACTATGGCTTTGGCGCGGTGGCGGACGACTTGATTCTGGAAGTCGGCGGCGCCAACGGAACCGAGGCGTTTAATTTCGCGAAGGGTTCGACGATTGAAGAAATCGCTTCGGCGGTGAATCTGGTCTCGGACGCGACCGGCGTCGAAGCGGTGTTGGAAACGGCGGCTACCAAGGGAGAACTGACCGTCAGCAGCTTTGGCAAGGATAACGACATCCTGTTGACCGCCAACGAAGCCGGTTTTGAGCCAGGCGATGTCCGAATCAAATACGCCAAAGGGACGTCGAGCACGACGACCGCGACTTACACGGCTCAAGTCGGAGACGATCCTGCGAAGCTGGAAGTGACCCTGGGCGTGACCGAGTACGAAACGGCGAGCGTGACGGTCGATACCGCCGGTTCCGACAACGACTTTTCGATCACGGCCAATCAAGCTGGCGAGGACTTTAACGACATCTCGATCATCTTCAACGATGGAGCGATCACCGGCCAAGAAACCGCCGTCTTTGACGCCGACGCCAAAACGTTGACGATCACCAAAAACGCGGCTTCGACCGGCGCCGATATCATTGCGGCGATCAATAGCACGAGCCCGCTCTCGAACACGCCGTTCGCGATCATCGATGGCGCCGCTGCGAACTCCGACTTCTCGATTACGTCCGATTCGACCGGGTTGGCCAACAATAACACGACCATCAACTTTGTTGGCGGCGGTACGGCCGGCGCCGAAACAGTCGCCTATGACAACACGGATCCGGATGCGCCGATCATTACGGTCACGATCCAAGACGGCGTCTCGACCGCCAACCAAGTGATCTCTGCGATCAATCTGGACGGCGTCACCGGCCCTTTGTTTACGGCCGCCGCCGACGTGGCCGGCAACGATGGCTCCGGCGTGATTGCGGTTGGCGACAGCGGCGCCGTCACGACCACGGCTAACAACTCGGGCGTTTCGTCGCTCTTTACGGCGGCTTTGGTCGAGACCCTGGGCACCGGCTCTGGCGCGGTGCCCTTTACCGGCACGTATGGGACCACCACGTCGGGCGGCATCGACGGCGGCGACGTTAGTGCGACAGCAAACGACGTGATCGAAGCGATCAACGCCGCCGTTGGCAATACGACGGTCACCGCTTCTTTGGCCGCCGGCAATGACGGACACGACGCGGTCACCGAGTTCTCCAATTTCGCCTACAACGGCGTCCCCGAACAAAACACGAGCTTGCAGTTTCTGGCCCCAGAAGACTCGCCCAACATCCGCTTCGTCTCGAACGCGGGAACTGAACTCTCGATCGACACGACGACCGATCCCCGCGTCGAAGGCGTCTCGCAGGCGATCATTCAAAACGCCGACCCCAACGGCACTTTCTCGATCATTGCGAAGCTCAAGGGAACCGAATACGACGGCTATACGATTAGTTTTGTGGACGACGCCACCGTCACCGGCGGCGCGAACGAATTCGGCGTGCTCGATAAAGAGAACAAAACGCTGGCCATCCACCTGGAAGACGGCGTCTCAACGGCTGAGGACCTATTGGCCGCGATCAATGATGACGCCTACATCAGCCAGTTCTTCGAAGCCAAGGATTTTGGCTCTAGCGATGGCTCCGATGCGGTGACCATCGCGGATCTGACGATACCGGCCGCGACCACCGGCGGTTTGGTCAGTGAGGGAACGCTGATCGTCAATCTGGAGACGGACGCCGACGGCAATGTCAAAACGACGGCGAACGATTTAATCGCTTTCTTTGATGATCCCAGCGCGTTTATCTCGGACCCGACCAAAGCAGCCAATGCTCTCGCCTACCTAGAAGAGCGCGGCATTAGCCTCACGAATGTCGAAGGGAGCGACGGCACAGGCGTGCTCGAAGTAACCGCCGAAGACATCGTCTTCGCTACCAGCGGCAACGACCTGGAAGACGCCCAAGCGGCTGGATCCACTTACGCCGTAAACGGCGTCAACGCCCAATTGAGCTTCACCGCGGTTAACTCGGGCGAAGAGTATGACAACGTGACGGTCAGGTTTGTCAACGACGCGACGGTAACTGCCGGCGTTGACGAACGCGGCGAATACGAGGCCGCCTCCAAAACGCTGACTTTTTATATCGAAGCAGGCACGACCTCCGCCGCCGATATCGAGGACATTTTTGACTCGCTCGACGCGAACTACAACGAAGACCTGGCCCAGTTGTTCAGCACTACCGCTGGCGGGACCGGCGGCGGATTGGTTACGACCGACGACTCGGCGACGCTGACCGGCGGCGTCATCGACACCGGCACGACCGATGGCGCCGCGTTGATCGGGAACTCCGACCTGGAAAACCTGGGGCTAACCTTTCAAGCTACCAGTTTCGGCTCTAATTCGTTTGTCAGCGTGAAGGCGCTCACCGGTGCGTTCAGCCTGGCGGATCAAAGCGGCGCCAGCAACGTGGATCGCGCATCCGGTACCGACGTCGATGTCCGCATCAACGGCATTCAAGCGATCGGCGCCGGCTTGAAAGCGTCGATCAACACCTCGTCGCTCGATCTCAGCTTTACACTAAGTGCAAGCGTCGAAAGCAATTCGAGCTTCGAATTCGAGATCGTCGGCGGCGGCGCCTTGTTCCAACTGGGTCCGGACGTCGTCAGCAATCAGCAAGCCCGACTCGGGATTCAAAGCGTCAGCACCGCCACTTTGGGCGGCGTCAGCGGACGCTTGTTCGAGCTCCGCTCAGGCGGCAGCAAGAGCCTGAGCAACGACGTCGGTGGAGCGGCCAAGGTCGTGGACGAAGTGATCTCGGTGGTGACGTCGCTACGCGGCCGCTTGGGCGCTTTTCAGAAGACGACCTTGGACTCGAATATCTACTCGTTGAATGATACTTTGGCGAACTTGACCGAAGCCGAAAGCTCGATCCGCGACGCCGACTTCGCCGCCGAATCGGCAAGACTGACTCGTGCCCAGATCCTAGTCCAGGCCGGCACCAATACGTTGGGCATCGCCAACCAGAATCCGCAAAACGTGCTGAGCCTGTTGCAAGGCTAATCGACGGGGGCAGGGGATATATTCGCCGCGCAGCATGAGGTGGGCGAGTGGGTGAACCTTACGCCGATCGGCGTAAGGTTTTGATTGGCCTGCTGCACTGCGTTCGCCAGATTTGTCTGCAGTCGCGATCGGAAGTTAATAATGTCGCCGCGCTGCAATCAGCGGGGCGAAAGAGCCTGCCAGCAGGGAGCTTCAAGCCGCTGCTATTTCGTCAAATCAAAATTGATGACATTCGTCCCAGGCTCTACGGACGCGGTCAACTCTCCCTTCTTACGATACTTGCGCGGGATCAATTCTGGCATTCTTACCGCATCGGGTTCATCACTCGAAAGAACTCGCGTACTGACAACAACCTGGTGCTCACCAGGCAAACATCCCCGCGTGTCGTAGGTGAACATCAGTTCGTATTGCCCAGTATCATCCGTGACGCCGCTCGAGGCGCGTCCCGCATCAGGATAAAAGACAACTTCCGCTTTTGGCAACGGCTTGCCATCGAGTGTGATCGCGCCCGATACCAGTCCAGTTGCGGGACCTGAGGGACCACAACCCAGCAGCAATATCCCCACCGCAAGTGCAGGCAACGTGCGCAGCCAAGGCCGCGACAAGATTACAAACATGTTAGGCATTTCTGACTTTCGCTGAATAGTTACAGAGGAATTCAATAGGGAGCGAGAGCTGTCGACTTTTGCAGAGGAAGTCGACAGCCGTGGAATTCGTCGGCGACATCGTCTTGGACGGGGTTCCCTGTTTGAATCGGGCCAACCGCCACATTGCTTTCGCCTGACGCCGGCGAGCTCGACGTTCTAGAAACTGGGAGTTACTTCCCCTCCGGATCTCGTACCTAAACCTTCATAGACGGTTCCATCAATCGTTTCAGGGATAAAAACAACGGATCCATCAGCGCGACAGAAATTGGCGCCGCCTGGATGCATGCTTCCCAGAGCTCCCCAGGCATTTGATCCATTGATCGTGAAACCTGGATTTGCGGAAGTCGAACCCAAGTTGTTATTGAGCCAATGCGCTCGATCCGAACCAACCCAGCAGGACGCGCGACGCGGCTTTTCGGCTCCGTCTTGCTCGCCGATGAAGACCGTATTGCTGGTTCCGTCAGTAAGGTCATTAAACCCGGTCGCGCTGTTCAGCCAGAAGGTTCCGCTAAACCTCTTCGTGTAACCGGCGTCGTCGGTGGCCAGATTGTCGGGGTATTCAGTACCTAAGATCGCTTTGTAGTTGGTCTTAGCGTTGTTCTTGCGATGGGGATTCGCCGTGGGCATTGGGCACGAGGGACACATGAAACCGTCGACCGCAATTTGCCCCCAATTGGTCCCCGTCTCCCACCACGAAAACCGCCCTAGGTAGATGTCAAAGTTGTCGTTCTCGTCACTCAATTGTTGAAACAGCGTTTCCTGCTCAATGTACGGCAGTACAAACACCATCCAACTTAATGAGTGCTTATCGCTCCAAGCTTTGGCGGCGCCGGATTGATCCCGATTGGAAACGCTCATCTGTCCCGGCGGAAATTTTCCAAATGTGTCGTGATGGTTGTGCAGCCCCAACCCCATTTGCTTGAGGTTGTTGGTGCATTGCATCCTTCGAGCCGACTCGCGAGCCTGTTGGACCGCAGGCAGCAACAGCGCAATCAATACGCCGATAATAGCGATCACGACTAGCAACTCGACAAGCGTGAATGCGGATTTGCGGACTAGCATAAAAGTCACCTTGAACGAAAGAGGAGAGGGTAAAGAAAAGGAATTGATAATACGAAGCGAATCAAGTCATGACGAAACCGGTCGCGGGCCGTCTCGGCTGAACGTGTCGTCATGCAACTGGGCCATACTTCCCTTACGCGAAAATAATTCAGGGCCGTCCCAAGCGAAAAAGCTCGAGAATCTGGGCTCCGCTCAATGCAACGCCGTACACGGTCAACTCATCCATACGGCCATTGAAGTTGCGAATTTTGGATGGCAACGCGCCTTTTGGCGGACTCCAATTTCCGATGGTCGCGTCCCCCAACACCAACTCGCCTTGTGCGGTTGGCTGGAACGCTTCGGACGAGATCAGCTTGCCGTTTAGGTAGTGCCGCACCTGTTGATCGGCCGCGTCATAGACGGTGACAATCTGCACCCAGTTTCCAATGTCCTGCAGCTGAAACACTTGCGGAGAACGATAGTTATGCGTCGCTACGACGCCTGGATCTGGAACGCCGAGGATGAGGTGCCCCTCTTGATGAATCTGCCAGTGCGGATTGTTCACCTCGAACTTGTCGGTCAGCAACAAGGAATTGAAGCGCCGGTCCAGTCCGTCGAGTCGAATCCAGGTTGCGAACGTCAACGACGCATAACTGCCGGGAATCGAGATCCGGACGCGATCTCCAGGGCGTTTGAATTCAAGACTCGATTTCCCCGGCCACCGTCCCTCGGCCCATTGGGCGCCAACAATCGCTCCGGTCAATTCCTTTCCGCCGGCGGCATACCCAACCAGGCTGCGATCGTCTGTCGCTTGGCGATCAAAGGGAAAGTAGGCGATCACGCGCGGGTCAGCCAAGGTCACGCTCCGCTGCTCCAGCCAATTTTCCAAATGGCGCTGAGACGCTTCGCTGGTCAAAGTTGATAACTGATTGGGCGAAATGAAATTCAACGATTGAGAATCGATCGACTTCGAGAGCCCATCGGCCGAGATCGCCAGCGCCTTCCCCTCCGAAAGCTCCTGCCGCGTCGCCAGATTTCGCTCAGAATTGGTTTCGTAGAGCTCGATTTTTCCCTCAAACACTTGCACGTTGATCGAACCATCGCTGGATATTTCCATACCAAACTCGGTCCCCAAATCGACCACTTCCATCGTCGAGGACAAGATGGTGAAACCTTGGGCAGGCTCTGGAATATTGGCTCGCAATTTCCCGAAGTGACAAATGATGTGACTAGGATCAACGATTTCCAAAGAAGCCGGCCCTTCGGCAACGACGGTAGCGCCGCTATAGAATTCAAGCTGCAACACCCCCTTGTCCCAGGCCAGCGTCTGAGGAATCAGCGTGGATCCCTCGTGCCAAGTGCTAGTGTTGGCGCCGACGACGTTTACCACCCGCGTCAGCACGGCGACGCCCGAATCGGTGGCGTCCTCTCGTGCTGGATCTGTCGAAGCCGCAATCGTAGGCGAATCTTCGTCATCGCGTCGCGCCTCTGGCCAACTCGCGATCGCGATCAGGAGAGAAGCGGCGACCGCGAGGCCGATCCAGACCCAAACGCGAGAACTAAGCGGTCGGCCTGGCTGCGCTGCTTGCCGTCCGGTCTTGGAATGCGACGAGTTAATGACCGCTTCGACAAAACGATCTGACGCGCTTTCGGCGCGAGCGCGCGTTTTGAGCGACTCGACATATCTCAGCGCGTCCCGACGCGTATCTTCGTATTGCGAGAGACGATCACTGAGAACGAGATGATCTTTCAACTGGTTCAGCTTCACAGCATCTTCGGTAATGATCGCGACCAGTTCGTCCAACTCGACAACAGTAGCGACGTCGTCCAGCAATAGTGCAAGCAGTTCGTCAAAGCGGGACTGAAATGCCACGAAGTACTCCCCAGTAAACGCTGCTATCGCGTGGTGTCGAATTGGACAAAATCGCAACCGCAGCTAAATCGATTCAGTCATCCGTCGTTCGATACATGTTTTCAGTTGCTGCCGAATCCGAACGAGCGCTTGTCGCACCGCATCGGCCTTCATCGCCAAGTGAGCCGCTAAGTCAGTCGCCTTCCAGCCATCCGCATATCTGCCGGAAACGATCTGTCGACTTTTCGGCGGCAGCTGCTCGACGCAATCGCGCAGGTGCGAAAGTCGCATCAAACTCCACTCCGGACATTCGTCGTCCGTTTCCGACGATCGCAACAACATGTCGGCCAGAACCGCGTGCTGAATTCGCTGACGCCGCGCTCCCTTGCGGATTTCGGTTCTCACCAGGTTCCGGGCAATGCCCCGAAGCCACTTTCCAACATCCTGTCGCTCATCGAAGCTATCCCTTTCACGCAGCGCCACCAAAAAAGCTTCCTGCGCGAGATCGTCCACCCATTCCGGATCGACTCCCAGCATCCGCACGAACGATCGCAATTGCACATGATTCTCGGCGACAAGTTCGGCAAACGATTCGTCGAATTCGGCATTTTGGCTGCTCATCACCAATACCTTGTCATGGACCTGGACAGTGTGACTTTTAATTTTCACAAAAAATCGTTCTCCCTCTCTTTACACCCAGATTAATGGATAATTCCCGCTTACTAAACTAGAGAAAACCGCCAAACAATGAAGCCAACGCGCCGTAACGGACCCCAGTGATGAACTGCGCAATCATGAAAATTTAGCCCCTCGAATATCAACAAGAACCATGATCAATAGACGTCTTAGGCCCCGTAAAAAGTAGCGACTTACACCCCTGCAGTGCGCTGACGTCACAGCGCGTATCAAAAGTCGTACGCGCAGCCGATCTCGTGATTCGACTCTTCCCCATGACGAGCGGCGATGGATTGAATTGAATGATTGTCGCTTGCTCATCTGCTCGACTTTCTGAGACAATAACCCAGGGCGCTGCGCACCTGACCAATCACCCGACGAAGGGAAAAGCTGGTCCTGATTCAGTCCCGTCCAACCTGACGGACAAAAAAGAAGCGGTCCGGTCCAACGGATGCGGATAGCAGAGAGGGATTGGAAAGAAAGGCTCGTACACAGGCAGGCTCGCCAGGCGGCGAGGACTGCTTATTCGCGGTGCGTTTTTCGCCAGACTTTCGGCGTGACGCCGCGGATCTTGCGGAAGGCTCGATAGAAGGTCGACAACTCGCCGAAGCCGCACTCGAAGGCGATCGATGCGATGGTGCGATCAGACTCTTCCAGCAGTTGGCACGCGTGATCGACTCGCTTGCGTTGCACGTAGTTCAGCCAGGTCTGCCCGGTTAGGCGGCGGAAGATGTGGGTGAAGCGGCGGCGCGGCATGCCCAGCTCTTTGACCACGTCGTCGATCGTGCTTGCTTCGAAGAAATACGAATCGACGTGACGCACATAAGCGGCGACCTCATCGATGTCAGGCTCTAAGCTTAGATCGCTGACCGACTCCCCCGACGGGATCGACTCGGACGTGAGCAGCGACAACACTTCCAACGCGTTGGCGACCATCGCCAGCGGCGTGGTCGGATCGGCTTGCCACTGCTGATAGAGCAAGCGGCGGAGACGGCGTTCGATCCGCTGCGAGAAATGGAGCTGACAAGCCTGCTTGCCGTGTGGCAAGACTGAGGTGACATAGGGATCAAACCCGAGCAGCCGCTTTTCGATGCACAAGACGTAAAGCGACATCGGCGAGTTGGGATCATCCTCGATCCGGTTCCGTCGCTCGGCCGGCACAACCACGATATCGCGCGGGCCAACCGGATAACTTTCGGCCCCGATCTGGATCTGCCCGTGACCCGCTAAGACGTATTGAACCTTAATAAAGGGGTGCGAGCGCCACTCCATCACGAAGCCGGGCGCATGATGGCTCTCGATGATGGCCACGCCCCAACTCGGCAGTTTCTCGGTGACCGCGGTTTGCGTGCGCACCAGCATTCGTCGCCCGGTGATCGGGTCGATCGGCGACGAACTAGCAGGAGAATGAGACATAGGCGTCTATATTAATCGCAATCGACCGCTACGTAATGAATGCAGTACGACCAGCGCATAAAAAAAACCGCGTCCGGGCGTGGACGCGGTTATTCGGTGTTTTAGCATCGCCAAGCGATCTGGTTATCGCTTGGGCGGCCCCATCGGCTGCGAACCTTCGTACGGGTCGCCGACGCGGTGCAGGTGGTTATGGTCGATGTAGACCACTTCGATGGTTTCTTCATCCACCAACGTATGCGGGAAGGGCCAGCCGATACGCTTGACTTCGGTGAAGTTGACCGTGCACTTATAGTGAGCATGGTGCAGTTGAACCGGGCCAACCAGCGGCATCACGCGGGGCGGATCGACGTAATCAGCGATCTTTTCCTTCTTGATGCGAACGTTGTTGCGATTCACTTCGTGGAGGAACGGCATTCCGCCTTCGGTCGGGCGAGCTCGTTCCAGGGCGCGGATCACTTCGTCATCGCTTGGTGGATCAAGCGCGACGTGCGGCCCGCCCGGCGGAATCGGCGGCAGGATCGGAACGCGACCATACCGCTCATGCTCCAGGAATTCGTCTTCCTTCGACTCTTGGAAGTAAGGCGAAACCGGAAAAGGCATAAAAAATGGGCCCAAATACGGACCTTGAGTCGTACATCCGACGCTGTTCAGCGTCGACGCCACGATCGCCAGGCCAAGGGCGGTGCGAAGGCTTATACGGTACATGGAACAACCTCTCAGTTTTGCCAGGGCGCTGTTTTGCGGGCGAAGCCCAATCCTTTAGGTCGCCGCACGCATGCGCGGCATTTGCTGCTAGTGCTATTTATCGTGTGAAGCTGTAACAAACTTGCGGCCTTTTCCGGTCGCACGGCAATTTCCTGAAAGGAGGGCCCAAATTTCGCTCTGCGCATGAAAAAACCCCTGAAAGGCAGCAAACTTTCAGGGGTTCGGATCGCCATCTAGCTTTCGCCCTGGCTAAACGGCTACTCGCTATCGGTGATGGTATCGCTTACGAAACTCGGCTATTAGCGGTAGTGTCGACGAGCCTTGAAGTCGACTGTCCACCAACCCTTGTTGAATTCCATCGTGACTTTACGCCAGCCGAGCGGAACTTGCGGGTACGGATAGAACGGGCCGATGTAAGGCCAAGCAGCCGGTGAGTACTGCTTCGGATATTGCAGTGCAGCGTAGTTCGGGTAAGCCGCGTAAGCTGGCCAAGCGTAGCCAGGCATCTGCGGGTTATCATATCGAACCGGAGCGGCATAGCCCGACGCGGTCGGGTAGTAGGACGGCGGCTGGATCGGAGCTGGCGGCTGCATGCGAGCCGAAGCATAGCGGAAATCTTGCGTACCGGCCGGAGCAAACGCACGCGGCATCTGACCCTGCTGTTGCGCCTGACCCTGCTGCGGCTGCTGCTGCTGGTACACCGGCATCTGAGCGATGGTCGGCGTTTGCTGCGGTGCGGCCGGAACTGGTCGTAGCATTTGCGGCCCCAACGGAGCCGCCGAAGCTGTACGCGGCAAGTCGGCGTAGATCGGCTGAGCCTGCAAGTCGCGGGGCTGACCTTCGGGCTGGACCGTTTCGGCCGCCGAAACCAAGACGCCCTGGACGGTCGGAGCATTCGGCTGATTGACGGTCACGCCGTCGACAACCTGCTCGACGCCCGAGACGCGACGAGCGATATCAATCGCCATGTCGTGTTGCGACTTGTCCGAGACATGCCCTTCGAGCCAGACAACGCCGTTTTCGACGCTGAGGCCGATGTTGAAACCTTTGAGGCTTCCTTCTGACTTCTTGCCGTTCAGCTGTTCAACGATCTGACGCGAAATCTCGGCGTCGTCGGCGTTGAGCGTCGCAACCGGGGCGAGCGTAATCGCCGCCAGAAGCGCTAATTTCCAAAACCGTCGCATGGTTCCCCCTCCTGAGTATATCCGTAAGCGATCCGAGTGAATGACGTCCGCCTTGGCTTCCGTTGCGGGACGGAAACGTCGACCTTTAGAAGTCGACCGGCGATGACGTTTGCTGCTCATGCTGCGTTGCTTGCGCTTTGCTAGGCGCCGCGGAAGCGGCATAACTGTCATTAGTTGTCGGCAATGCGGACGTCCTAATGGCACTATTTTTTCGATTTTGAGGACACAAAGGACCTCAAAATCGTTTCCTGCGCAATAAAAGAACCTCGTCGCGAGACGAGGCTCTTTAAAACGTCTACCCGCTGGCGACCAACTTTAGTGGTGCTTTGACTTACGATGTTTGAAGTCCAGCCACCAATAACCGTCATCCCATTCCAAGCTCACCTTTTGCCAGCCGAGCGGAATTTGCGGGTACGGATAGTGCGGGCCGATGTACGGATACGCGGCGGCCGCGTGTTGCTTCGGATACTGGTCAACGCCAAATCCCGGATAGCCCGGAGCTCCGCCCATACCAGGCGATGGACCGTAGCCGGGATCTCCATTGCCGACCATTCCGTGGCCGTGACCACGCATCGGCGGACAACCTTGACCCGGAGGGCATGCTTGCCCCTGGAAACCAACTTGTTGGATTTGTTGACCCGGAGCATAGCCAGGAGGCATCTGCTGCTGGTAGCTGGCAGGTTGGCCAGCGCTGATCGGCATGCCAAGCGGCACTTGCTGACCCGGCGCCTGAGCCAATGCGAACACCGGCAGCGCGAATAAAAGGAACGTGCTGGCGCTCCCGATCCACGAAAATCGCATCATCGCCTCCTGATTGCAGTGCGACACATCTGATGAATTCGCCCCGATTCTGCTGCTTTGCTGCTGGGGGCGAAGTGATTCATTGATCCAAAAGACTGGCGTTGCTTTCACCACAGGCGAAACAACAGCGACAGACTTCTAGCAATGATTTCGGCAGATCGGAGGCCTGAGAGGTAGGTTTTTTTCCGGTTTTGGCAATCATGCCGAAAGTAAGACCGCCGACAAACGCGATCCGCGCTTGCCTGGCCCCAGAAATGGCGCTGCAAACAGCCTCCGCACCATGCGACCGCTAGCAGAACCGGCGATGCAAAGATGCATTCGCTAGATCGAATGATAAGTGATCCGACTGCCTTGGCTGTCAAAGACACAGCCCACAACCAACAGCGACAACACGCTGGCGCTGCAAATCCAATAAGGACAATTGATTGCGATTTGAAGAATCGCCAGCCCGCACACCACAATCATCGACGCCACAGCGCCGCAGCGGCAAGCCGTTGCGATCCAGCCGCGGAACCGACGCTTGCGAGCGAGCGTCACCCAAGCGGCGCTTAAGCAATAGATGACGGCCAACAGCCACAATCCCCTGGAGTCGACCACATCAATAAGTCCTAGCATCCGTGCCCTCGAAGTAACAGAAGCAATACGTGGCCAAGACATCCATGTCTCGGTCGGGCCGTGAATTCTTTTCCACTTTCTCTCCCGACGGACCATTTTTTACTAAAGTCGCCCCATTTTCCGAAGAGCAATTCCCGCAGTCAGCCCATTTTGTCACAAAAAAAGCCGCTCCCAATCGGGAGCGGCTTTCCAGTTCACTTCAACTCCAGCCGACGCGAGCGGCTACTTCAGCAACTTGCCCAATTCGGTATCGAGCTGGCTGACATGAATGTTGCGACTGATGACCTTGCCATCGGCGCCGACCAAAAACATCGTCGGCAGCGTTAACACGCCCAAATCAGTCGCCAGCGGGCTATCAAGTCCGCCATCTTCGTAAATCTGCGGCCAGGTCAGGCGCGTCTGCGTCAGATACTTGGACAGATCGGCTTTGTCCGAATCGAGACTGACCCCGATCAGCTCAAAACCCTTGCGGCCATACTTCGCTTGCAACTGACGCATGATCGTCTGATCTTGCTTGCAGGGCTCGCACCAGGTCGCCCAGAAGTGGACCAGCACAACGCGACCTTTGAGCGAAGCCAGGCTAACTTGCTTGCCGTCAAGCGTTTTTCCGGCCACGTTGATCGTCTTGCCGACCGACGTCAACCGTCGCACCGAACCTTCCGCTTTTTTCGCCAGTGAAGTGCCGGCGAAGTCATCGCGAATTTGCGAGTACCAGGCCTGCGCCTTGTCTTCTTCGCCCGCAAATTCGTTGGCGATCGCCAACTGCAACATCGCTTCGGCGGCGTCATCACTCTTCGGGTAGGCTTTGACGAACCCTTCCAGATTTTCGAGCCACGCGTCCTGCACCTTGGTGAAGTTAGCGTTCGGATCTTGCAACTGTTGGGTATAGTCCGCACTCATTCGACGGAATTGGACGTACGACGCGACATCGCTGCCCGGCGCCGCTTTGGCGGTTTCCTCGGCCAGTTTCTGCAGTTTCGTCATGCCGTCAGGATATTCGCCGGTTTGCACTCCGGCGCTAATTGCGTCGGCCAATTGACGAAGCCAATTGTCGCGAGCTTCTCCTTCGCCGCTGGCCGCAGCCAACGCTTCGATCGTGACGATACGCTCTTTCGTCACGTCCTGCCGAGCGGCGGCGGTGGTCGCCATCGTCAACTTGTCATCCAATGTCTCCAGTTCATCCAGCAGCTTCTGCGCTTCGGCATTGACCGCCGGACGACCGCTGGCTCCGTCCATATCAGGCCGTTTGGCCGCAAACGAAGCCTGAAAGAAGAAACCCTGTGAAGCCGCCGAATCAGCGACGGCGGCATTGCGCGGCGCGGCGATTACTTTCCACGCGTTACCAAACTTCACCAACGTGCCGATATCGATCTGGCTATGTTCGCCTGCGGTTTCGACGACGGCGGCGACATTTTCATAGACCAGCAAGTCGAGGCTGGCGCCGTCCGTTCCGGCCGGGACGATTCCTGGTCGAGTCGCTCCAAAATGAACCCATTTCGTACCGCTCTTCACGGCCGTTTGGGCGGCGGCCCATTTGGTAAAGTCATTCGCGGCAGCCGTCAGTGAGCTGGTCAACTCGGCCGCTTTCTCTTTGCCGAGCCCCAATTCCTTCGCTTCGGTCGCCGTTAGCAGTAGCGATTGAAAGCGTTTGACGTCTTTATCGCGGACGGCGGCGACGATTTCGGCCGAGACTTCCTCAGGCGAAATGATTTCCCAGCGGTCGATCGCGCCATCTTCGTTTTCGTCAAAGCCCCAGCGTGATCCGCCGGTCGCCAACCAACGATACTGGTCGGCCTTGCTGTTGAAATCGGTGTCGAGATCGCGATAGACCTCGATTCCATTATTGTAGTAGGCCCAGAGATCGACCTTATTGTCGCCGTTGGAATCGACAAATTGACGCATCTTTTCGCCGGCGGGACCATAAACGACCCAGCCAGTCGCGCCGTTGACCTTTTCTGAGCGAATCGAGCACTTGGCGATTTCGTCCGCAGTGGGGATTTCGTATTCCACTTCCTGAAGCGGAGTGAGCTGCAGCGCCTGCTCGACGGTGGGAGTCGCGGCTTGCAGCGTCCCTGTTGCCGCAGCGGCCAGCGCGGCGGCCAACGAGAGAGTTCTATAAGGCTTGAATATCGCCATTGTTCTATGCGTCCTTGCTTCTGAGAGACTCCAGTAGTGACAGCACTAGGGATTATCCACACTTTCCCCTTTTGCTTCACCATCAATTTTCGACGAATCCGAGGGGTTTAGGCGAACCAATCCCAACTTTTTCACCTCCTTTTTCGTAGCCGAACCCCTGATCGGCAGCGGTTTTATCGCATTTTCGCCGGTTCTGGGGGCATATTTTTCGTCACAGGGCCGTAGCCCGTTTGACAAGAAAGGCTTGCTGCCTAGAATAACGAATTCCTGTTACGGCAATGCCGTCAACAAGGGCGCATAGCTCAGTTGGTTAGAGCGCGTCGCTGATAACGACGAGGTCCCAAGTTCGAATCTTGGTGCGCCCACTTCCGAATCGGTTAGGACCGAATCGGGGCCGTAGCTCAACTGGGAGAGCGCCTGCCTTGCACGCAGGAGGTTGCCCGTTCGATCCGGGTCGGCTCCACTGCTTTTTCCTGAATGCTTCCGGGCTGAACACGCCACAGAGCGTGCTAAACCAGCCTCGAAAACAACTTTTCAGAAAATTGCAGTCAGCCCCTTTACTTCGGTTTTGGTTTCGATATATTTGGACGCTTCCCCAAGGGGATCGAGACTGATCAAGGAGAGTTCAGTCATCAGGATTCGAGAGAATCGAGCCTGAACTCTCCTCGCTCAGTTCGAGCGGTTGGCCAACTTGGCCGGCAAGTTCTTTGACAATTTGGCAAATGAAGTAGATGGCATTCATCACGTCTTGCAGACGTGGTATGCGATTGAAACAAGCTTTCTTCGGAAGCGACTCATCACGCAAGTGAAGGGGAGTGGAAGTGGAAAGCGAGTTCAGTTTGCGGCCGCTGAAGTGAGCGTGAGAATATAGAGAATGCAAAAGTAACCGGACCCCCGGTTCTACAAGCTGGGGGTTAATTTTAAGGTGAAATTCTCGAGCGAATATCGTTAAATTAATCGGATATCTATAGCCGCCGCCGCGAGGCGTCGGCAGTAAGTAAGTCCGATAGCTTGAAAGATGTTCTTTGCTGAAGAGCTTTGAATATTTGTGGTCAAGCTATTAAGGGCGTATGGGGGATGTCTTGGTATCAGAAGGCGATGAAGGGCGTGGAAGACTGCGATAAGCCTGGGGGAGTTGTCAAACGAACGTTGATCCCGGGATTCCTGAATGACTTACGTTGAATACATAGGCGTAAGTGGCTAACCCAGAGAACTGAAACATCTCAGTACCTGGAGGAAGAGAAAGAAAACTCGATTTCGTCAGTAGCGGCGAGCGAAAGCGAAATAGCCCAAACCGTGGGGATTTTCCTCACGGGGTTGTAGGGTCTCTCACATGGGAGTTACAAAGCAATCTGCTAGTTGAACGACATGGAAAGGTCGGCCACAGACGGTGACAGCCCGGTAAACGAAAGCGGAATTGCCTCCCGAGAGATACCTGAGTAGGTTCAGGCACGTGAAACCTGGACTGAATCCACGGGGACCATCCCGTAAGGCTAAATACTCTCTGATAACCGATAGCGAACTCAGTATGGCGACTGAAAGATGAGAAGAACCCCTGTT
>NZ_CH672376.1:2946960-3027900 GCF_000153105.1 Blastopirellula marina DSM 3645 | reverse complement strand
GTAAGAGCAAGCCCTTTTGGAGTCTGCTAAGCGACTACGGCGTCTTCAACTCCATCATTCGCGTGCCGATTACTTTTCCGCCCGAAAAACTTCGCGGGGTGCAGTTGTCCGCGATGTGCGTGCCTGACTTGCGGGGAACGCAAGGAACCTTCTCGCAATATACGACGCAAGCTCGTGAAGACCGGCTCAAGACCGGCGGTGAAGTGCATTACGTCCAACGCCATGGAGACCGCCTGGATTGTCACCTGTTGGGACCGCCCAGCAGCAACCCACGTGACAAGGGTGCGTTGAAATTGCCGTTCCAGCTGCGGATCATCGATAAAACTTCGGCCTGGTTAACCCAGCGGGCTCGTGTCCGTTGCTTCGAAATTGCGTAACATCAATACTCGCGCTGGGGGCTACGAAGAAAAAAGTTCGTGGGGCTGCGGTCGGCTACTTTAGAACTCGGGGACCATCCGGTCGAGCGCTTGTAAAGCGACGGCCCAAGGGGCGCGACTTTGCTGATAGGTCTCCCACCATCGCATCGCCGTGGATGGTAAGTCGATTTGCGGTCCTTGCGGAAAACGCCAAAGCTCACATGCCAGGATGAGCGTATCCGGGTTGAATTTCGTCAGTTCGACATGCTCGCCTGCGGTCAGGATCGCCGGCAGCGCTGCAAGTCCTGCGATCGTCGGGAGCCGATCAGGCGAGATCACTTCGCTATAAACCGGCAGATCTAAATTCAATTGCGAAATGCCCCAAGCCAGACGCACGACTTCGGGCAATTTGGGCTCTGGGTCGTAGAGCACCGCTTCCATTCGAACGCTGTTGTACGGCAGATGGGCGCGCAGTCCTCCCCCCCGGCATGGCTGAACGAGAATCACTTGCGCCGTCTCCACCACCAGATCGTCGCTGGTCAGATCGGCGAATTGCCGCAATAGTCCCGGGCCGCGCGCTTCCCAATGTTCGCGTAGCGGACCTCCGCGCTGCGCCAACTCGTCGGTCAGATGGGGCTTGGCGTTTCGCATCGCGAGCTTGAGATCACGGATTCGTCCGGCGATTCGAGCGCTGGCGCCGGGGCCGCCGCCTCCGATTTTGCGAAAAATTACATCGACCAGTTCTTGTTCGCTTTCGATTCCGGCCGCCAGCGGAACGACGTGACGCCAAAACTGGCGAATATTAATTCCTGACGTGTCCAACTCTGCGCACAGCAGGTCGAGCGGCTGCTGAATGACCGCGGCCAGACCGGAATCGTCGATTGTATCGCCCCGCCGCAAGAGTTCGGCAACGTGCATAAAACTAGCCGAACTACTGGCCAACCAAGTCAACTCTGGTTTCATCGGGGATGCTTCCTTTCGCAACAGGCGTCCCATGCCGTAGAATATGTCCCTGGCGTTTTCACATCCGTACCGCCTGATTCCAGGCGATTCGCCTTTGACATTCCAATCTAAGGTTAGCGATGCTTACAGAGGCAGGCAATCGATGGACAGTTTCCGACTCCCGCGAACTCTACGAAGTGGCGCGCTGGGGGAAGGGGTTTTTCTCGGTCAAAGAAAACGGCAAGCTGGCCGTCCATCCCAATCGTGATCCCGAAGTCTCGGTCGAATTAGAATCGATCGTCAACCGCTTAGAGCAGCGCGGTCTCGATCTGCCGATCTTGATCCGCTTTAGCGGCATTTTGGAAACGCGCCTGCAAGAGATCCGCGACGTCTTTGACGTGGCGATCCGCGAGTACGGCTACCAAAACAAATATGCCTGCGTCTACCCGATCAAAGTCAATCAGCAGCGCCAAGTTGTGGAAGAAGTCCTGCAATACGGACGCCAACACGGATTTGGGCTGGAAGCCGGCAGCAAGCCCGAGTTGTTGGCGGTCATCGCGCTGACCGACAACGATACGCCGATCATCTGCAACGGTTTCAAAGACGCTGAGTACATCGAAATCGCGATGCACGCGCTCAAGCTGGGGCGAAACATCATTCCGGTCGTCGAGAAATATAGCGAATTAGAGCTGATTCTCGAATACTCGGCCAAGATCGGCGTTCGCCCGCAGATCGGGATGCGGGTGAAGCTCGCTTCGCGCGGCGCCGGCAAATGGTCCGCTTCCGGCGGTTATCGCAGCAAGTTTGGCCTGACCGTGACCGAGGTTCTAAAAGGGCTAGAAGAGCTGAAGTCGCGCGGCATGGAAGATTGCTTTAAACTGCTCCACTACCATCAGGGGAGCCAGGTAAGCAACATTCGCCATGTGAAGTCGGCGCTGGTCGAATCGGCCCGCATTTATGTCGACTTGGTTCGCCGCGGCGCCGGGCTTTGCTATCTCGATGTCGGCGGCGGTTTGGGAGTCGACTATGACGGCTCGCAGACCGACTTCGAGTCGAGCATGAACTACACGATCGAAGAGTATGCGCGCGACGTCGTTTCGCACGTCCAGGGGATCTGCGACGCCGCCGGCGTGGCGCATCCGCATCTGTTGTCGGAAAGCGGCCGCGCGATCGTGGCGTTTCACAGCATGCTGATCTTTGAAGTGCTGGGCGTCGCCGAACAGACGACCGGCGACGAGATCGAACCGGTGCCGGATGACGCTCCTTCGCCGCTTCGCGAATTGTATGAAGCGTATCAAAGCGTCACGCAGCGAACGGTGCTCGAAAGTTTCCACGACGCGCAAATGGCGCTCGACGTGTCGTTGAACATGTTTAGCAACGGCAACTTGACGTTAGAGCAGCGGAGCATCGCCGAGACGGTCTATTGGAGTCTGTGCGCAAAAATTCGGACGTTGACCAAGAGCATGGCGAACGTGCCGGAAGAGTTGCAAGGGTTGGATCGCTTGCTCTGCGACACCTACTTCGGCAACTTTTCGTTGTTCCAATCGATGCCTGATAGTTGGGCGATTGGCCAACTGTTTCCGGTCATGCCGATTCATCGCTTGGACGAAGAGCCGCAGCGCAGCGCCGTGATCGGCGATATTACCTGCGATTCGGATGGCAAGATCGATTCGTTTATCGATCTGCGGAATGTAAAACGGTCGCTGCCGCTGCACAAGCTGAACGGCGGACAATATATCCTGGGCGCTTTTTTGGTGGGCGCCTATCAAGAGATCCTGGGAGATCTGCACAACCTCTTCGGCGACACGAACACCGTGCATGTCGAATTGGGCGAAACGGGACAGCCCCATTTTTCGCACATCATCAAAGGGGATACCGTCACCGAAGTGCTGCGGTACGTGCAGTTCACCGATCGAGAACTGATCGACAAGATGCAGCAATCGGTCGAAGAAGTGACGCGATCCGGCGTATTGGATCACAAAGAAGCCGGCGCGATCATGCAATACTACGAGCAGGGTCTACGCGGGTACACCTATCTCGAAAAATCGCCGTAATGCAGCGAGCGAGCGTCGCCGGCAGGCGGCGCTTGACCCCAGTGAGGGAAAGCGGAATTGTCCACGCATCTCGTTCGCGCGACCGGCGAGTTTCGGCCGATGTTGCAACTTGCGCTGCCGGTCTTGGCCGAGCAGTCGCTTGAGTTTCTGGTCGGCATGGTCGACACCTATCTGGCCGGTCATGCGCTGCCCGATGAGCTGAAAACGCCGGCGCTGGCCGCCGTTGGGCTGATGGCCTACGCGATGTGGATGACCTTTACGATCTTCGCATCGGTCGGCGTCGGCGCTACGGCGGTCGTCGCTCGCTTGATCGGCGCTGGGGAGACCGAGGACGCCGCGATCGCCGCAAATCAGGCGTTGGTCGCCGGCGCTTGCGCTGCGGTCATCGGGACGATCGCGCTCTATTTTGGCGCCGATGCGTTTGTCGCGATGATGCAGTTAGAAGCCGACGCCGCCCAGTTGGCGACAAGCTACTTGCGGATCATCGCTCCGTCGCTCCCCTTTTTGATGGTGATCGCGATTGGGACCGCTTGCTTGCATGGCGCGGGAGACACCGTCAGCGGACTCGGCGTGATGACGATCGTCAACTTGATCAACGTCGCGGTCAGTACGACGCTCGCGTTTGGACTGGGGCCGGCGCCCAATCTCGGTTGGACCGGCATCGCGGTCGGGACGGCCGTCGCACACATCGTCGGCGGGTGCTTGGTCTTGTTGCTGATGCTGGGGGGACGCGCCGGAATGCAGCTGCGTCTGCAATGGCTGCGTCCCAATCGCACCATGATCTGGCGTTTGATCCGGATCGGTTTGCCGAGCGGCGCCAATGACGCGCTGACGCTCGGTTGTCACCTCTGGTACTTGGGAGTGATCAACAGTCTCGGGACATTGGCCGCCGCAGCGCATGGTTTGGGCGTTCGCTGTGAAGGGCCCAGCTATCTGGGCGCTGGGGCGTTTGCGGTCGCCGCGTCGACGTTGACCGGGCAGTTTCTCGGAGCCAAAGATCCCGCGCGAGCCATGCGAGCGACGCTGCTCTCACTAGCGGCCGGCGCTTCGCTGGTAACCGCCTACGGCGTGTTTCTCTACTTCGGCGGAGCGAGTCTGACTTGGCTATATCTGGGCGAAGTAGAGCCCGGCAGCGAGAACGCCGGCACGGCCGAGATGACCGTACGGCTGTTGAAAGTGGTCGCGTTTTCGACTCCGTTTATGGCGGCCCTGTCGATCCTGAGCGGCGCACTGCGCGGCGCGGGAGATACCAAGTTCCCATTTATCATCACGCTGATCGGACTGCTGTTGATCCGGATCCCCGGCGTCTATCTCTTCGCACTCGACGAAATCCCGCTGCCGCTGATCGGCAGCGTGCCGGGCTTTGGCTACGGCATCCTCGGAGCCTGGTGGGTGATGGTGTTCGACGTCACCCTGCGTAGCATGCTGGTCGCCGCCCGATATTGGCACGGCGCTTGGCGACAGATTGAAGTTTGAGAGAAGCTGAAGAGTCTCAATCGTAGCCCGAGGCGCGAATCGAGGGAATTCGGTTTGACGTGTTAAACACGAAGGCAATTCGATCGGTCGGCGAAGTGGTTCGTGCTCGTTTCGTTTCGCCATCCGCATTCCCTCGGCTCGCGCCTCGGGCTACGGTGGGAACGAGCTGACTAGATCTATCGCCTAGTACCGCGTCGGAACCATGCGCAGATCGTCCGGCGTGTCGAACTTTTGGTCGGGGCCGGCGCTGCGGACGGCGTATTGGCCGGAGTCTTCTGGTTCGTAGCGGAGCGATTGTTCCCACGCGTCGGTGATCGGCAGGACCAGTTTGTTGCCGTCGACACCCTCGGGAAGCTCCCCTTTCGCCTGGCGATCGGTTTCGATCACGACGATCGCTTCATCGAGATGCGCCAAGGTCTGTTCGATCTGCGGCATTTCGTGCGCGTAGTGATGATAGGCGTCGGCCGCTACCGTCGCTGTGCCGACGATCGCGGCGATCAGCGCCGTTCCCATCAGGCCGAACAACACGCCGGCGACCGCGAATCCGCGGCGCGGGTGAAATAGCGCCATCAAGCTGATCAGCAAGCCGACGGGGCTGATCGCCCCCAGGGTGAAGACCAATCCAAATAGCGAAACGAAAAATCCACAGACTCCCATCGAGTTGATAGGAGTACGTAAAGATTTCTCTGGCTTGGAGTTACGGCAGCACATTTTCGATCCCTCAGGACAAAAAGATTCTTGTTCTAAGAGGGTGTTCGTTCGCTATTTGTATTTCTTGAACTCTCCACTCTTATATTTTTGCCAATATTCGTGGAGAGCCCGTTTCACCTTCGGAGCCAGCAGTACGACCCCCACAATATTGGGGAAGGCCATCGACAACAGCATCATGTCGGAGAAATCGATAACGGCGCCCAAGTTGGCGACGGCGCCGATAAAGACGAACCCGACGTAGATGACCTTGTAGACCATCGTGCTCTCGGCGCCAAACAGCCGTTCCCAGCAACGTTCGCCGTAGTAACTCCACGAAATGATCGTCGAGTAGGCGAAGAGCAGAATCGCGATCGAAAGGACGTAGGAGAACCAGCCGACTTCTTTTTCAAATGCCTGGGATGTGAGCGCTGCGCCTTCGAGACCTTGGTCGACGATCCATTCTTTGTTGTTCCACGCGTTGGTAATCAAGATCACCATCGCGGTCATCGAGCAGACGACGATCGTATCGATGAACGGGCCGAGCAGCGCGACCAGACCTTCGCGAACCGGCTGATCGGTTTTGGCGGCGCTATGTGCGATCGCCGCGCTGCCGACGCCGGCCTCGTTGCTGAACGCGGCTCGCTGGATGCCGATAATTGCGACGCCGATGATGCCGCCGAGGGCGGCCTTGGGGGTGAACGCTTCGGCGAAGACGCTTTGAAAGAGGGCCGGCACTTCGGTGATATGAACCAGGATGACGTAGATGCACATCAGCACGTACGAAATGCACATGACCGGCACGATCTTGCTAGAGACCGCCGCGATGCGTTTGATGCCGCCGATGATCACCAAAGCGACCAAAATCGCGAAGACGACGCCAAACGCCATCTTGAAGGTTTGTGCAAACTGGGTGACTTCGGTTTGCAGCACCGTCTTTTGTTGTTGCAACTCACCCAGCGTCTCCCATTCTTCCGCCGCTTCGGCCGCTTTGATCTGCAAACCGAGTTCGGAGATCTGATCCTGTTTGGCCCCTTGGATCAATTGGACCGCCGCATTGGCCGATTGATTCGACTGGAACATATTGCCGCCGCCAAAGCTGGCCATAATGCAAAGCACGGCGAAGACAACCGAGAAAACGACGCCGACCGGCTTCAGGCCGATCTCTTCAAAGCCGCGTAGCAAGTACTGCATGGGACCGCCCAGGATCGTGCCGTCCGGTTTTACTTCGCGATACATTTGCCCCAGCGTGCACTCGCCAAATTTGCTGGCCATTCCCATAAAGCCGCAGATCATCATCCAGAAAAAGGCGCCGGGGCCGCCGGTGGTCATCGCGATCGTGACGCCGGCGATGTTGCCGAGACCGACGGTCGCCGACAGCGCCGAAGCGAGCGCCTGAAAGTGAGTCACTTCGCCAGGCTCGTCTGGATCGTCATAGGCGCCGCCGACCACTTCGATCGCATGGCGGAAACCCCAGAAATTGACGAAGCCAAAAAAGAGGGTGAAGAACAACGCGCCGCCGGCCAGCCAAACCACGACCAACGGAGCTTTGCCGATCGGTTCGGTCAAGATGTAAGAATCTTTGGCGTCTTTCCCTGCATCGGCATTCAATTTCAACAGGTGACGATCGGCCATCTCGGCGACCTGCGCGGGAGTTTTCCAATCCGCTTCATCTTTGCTAAGCAGTCCGCGTATGTCGCCGGCAAG
This sequence comes from Blastopirellula marina DSM 3645, assembly GCF_000153105.1. Classification (GTDB taxonomy): domain Bacteria; phylum Planctomycetota; class Planctomycetia; order Pirellulales; family Pirellulaceae; genus Blastopirellula; species Blastopirellula marina. The sequence goes on along the minus strand of NZ_CH672376.1, from coordinate 3,020,678 downwards.
TTTGTAGACGATTGTGCCGTCGGCTTCGGTCTGCTGAACGTACTTGGTTTTCGTATCGACGCGGATCGCGACCACTTCGACGCTTTTCCCGCTCAGTTTGCCCGGACTGAACGGCTGTTTTGAGTTGCCGCTGAGGAGTTTGCCGCGCGCTTGCCAAGTGTCGGCTTCCTTAAGCGTCAGCGTTTCCGGAAAGTTGGCCGGTTTTTCGGCGAAGTCCGGCGTGAAGATCGTAAAAGCCGATTCGCCGTCATCAATGGGGCGCGTGTAATGGACGACATGGTCCAGCTGCACATATTTTTGGTTGCTCCGATAGACGGGCCGCATCAGCACCATCGCAGCTAGTTCGACCCCGGGCTCAAAGATCGAGTTGACCTTTCCATTGATCTTTTCGGCCGTCGTTTGCTCTTCGTCGACCGTTTCCATCGTCAGCACAGGGGCAACGTTGGTGACCGGCTGCTCGGCAGGCGGTGTTTTTGGCTCGTCTTGAGCCTTGCTAGCGAGCGGCGCGAAAGTGATTGCAGCGCAAGCAATTACGCACAGGGAGAGAGGCGCGCGAAACATGCCCGAAGAGTCCTTCGTGATTGGCGGCGAAAAGGCCGTTAGGGATGGGAATAGCCAGAGCATGAGGGTTGGGGCGTCGTGGTTCTACCATTTTAACTGGTTTCCTGTCAAGCGTTTACGTCGCCGGTTGGGGCTGGCCGCGAATTTTCAAACATATGGTTGTCAAAAATGCGATAACCAATAAGATTACCTACAGAGGACTTAAACCTATGGCGGAACAAGAGTACATCTCGAGCAGCGCCGAACAGGTCAAACAGCCCGCTAGCGATCCTTATTGGACGCAGGAAGTGGTGCCGTCGGACATTGTGTTGCTTGATCTGTTGCGAAATGTTCCGCATATGACGATTGCAGTACTCGCCGGCGAGCTGGAAGTAACTGCAACGGCGGTGCGTCAACGGTTAAACCGATTGATGGCACAGGGTTACGTCGAGAGATTTGCGGAAAAGTCTGGTCGCGGTCGCCCGATCCATCATTATCGCTTGTCCGAAAAGGGAAAGCGGAAAGGTGGGGGCAACTTTGCCGATCTGGCGGTCGCTCTGTGGCAAGAGGTCCGATCGATCAAGGATCCTGCCGTCCGTCGCGGTTTGCTGCAGCGGATTTCGGAGCGCTTGGTCGCCCAGTATGCGGAAGAGTTGGAAGGGATCGAACTAGACGAGAAGCTGCGAAAGATCGCCGAGATCTTTGGCGAGCGTCGCATCCCCATACAGATCGAACAGCAAGAGGGAGAACTCCCCGTGCTGAACGTGATGGCCTGCCCTTACCCGGGACTTGCCGAGTTGGATCAATCTATTTGTGCAATGGAGAAGATCATGTTTAGCGAGATGCTGGGTAGCGATGTGCGGCTTGGTAAATGTCGCCTGAACGGCGAGAGTTGTTGTACGTTCGAGTTGTCGTAAGCGGCCCCTAAAACGTGTAGGATGTTCGCGTTATCCGCAGCGGCGGATTCGCTTGGTCCCACAGACGGAGCTTGGTGATGACAAAACCTTGGATTGAAGGTCGGTTTGAAGAAAACGTCGTGTTTACGACGTTGGAGCAAGCGATCAACTGGGCGCAGCAATCCAGTATTTGGCCGATGACATTCGGTCTGGCTTGTTGTGCGATCGAGATGATGGCGGCCGGCGCTAGTCGTTACGATTTGGATCGGTTTGGTGCGGGCGCATTTCGCGCGACTCCGCGGCAAGCAGACCTGATGATCGTCGCCGGGACCGTGACTTACAAAATGGCGAGCCGCGTTCGTCGCCTTTACAACATGATGCCTGATCCGAAGTATGTCATTGCGATGGGCGCTTGCACCGTCGGCGGCGGCCCTTACTTCAAGTATGGCTATCATGTCGTCAAAGGGGTCGACTTGGTGGTGCCGGTCGACGTGTATGTGCCTGGATGTCCGCCGCGGCCCGAAGCGTTGCTGGAAGGGCTGATGCGCATCCAAGACAAGATCAAGGGAAAACGAATCAACAAGCGGAACGGCGTACGCGTCGAAGACGAGTTGCCGATTCCGCATCACAGCGGTTGGGTCGACGCCCCGGGTGGCGACGCTCCATTAACAGATCATCAAAAAATTACGGGCTAAGTGGGACCACTTCCAACTTAGTTCAATTCGATGCTTCGCCGCTCGGCTTTAAAGAGTGTGGTGAAGCGCCATGGGATTGATTGAGACGAGCATGACCGACGTTTTAAAGATTGAAAACCTGCATGTCGCCGTAGAAGGCAAGCCGATTCTTACCGGCGTTAACTTAACGATTCGCCGCGGCGAAACGCACGCGCTGATGGGACCGAATGGTTCCGGTAAGAGCACGCTCGGTTACGCGATCATGGGGCACCCCAACTACGAAGTGACCGATGGCGCGATCTGGTTGAATGACGAGAACGTGCTGGAGATGGCCGCTAACGAACGTGCCCGCGCCGGGTTGTTCATGGCCTTTCAACGACCGATGTCGATTCCCGGCGTCAAGCTGGCCGACTTCCTGCGTCATGCGACGACCAACGTTCGCAATCCCGAACGTAAAGAGGGTGAAGAGCTGATTCCGATGCGGGAATTCCGCCAGGAAATGAAGTCAAAGATGCAGCAATTGCAGATGGACCTCGACTTCGCTCGTCGGTACGTCAACGACGGCTTCTCCGGCGGCGAAATGAAGCGTGCCGAGATCCTGCAGTTGGCGATGCTGCAACCGAAGTTCGCCATCCTGGACGAAACCGATAGCGGTCTCGACGCCGATGCGGTTCGCCTGGCGAGTCAAAGTATCGCCGAGATCGGCGGCGCCGAGATGGGGCTGCTGATCATTACGCACCATGACAAATTGCTGGAACACAATCCGCCGGACTTCGCTCACGTGATGTTGGGCGGTCGGATCGTCGAGACCGGCGGCGTCGATTTGGCCAAGGAATTGCACTCGTCCGGTTACGATCGGATTCGCAAAGCCTATCCGGACGCCGCTGCGATCGAACAAGTGATGAATGAAGAAGAGACGCAAGTCGCCAGCTAACGAAACGTATTTCGTTTCGTCAGCACGCAGCGACTTCGACCTCCAGAAAAAGAAATAGAGCAAGAATATGGCGACTGATATTACGACAGACGCGCTCGAGTCTCCGGTCGGTGAGATCAACAAATACGACTTTCGCACCGAAACCACCGGCATTTTCAAGGCCCGTAAAGGGGTCGACGCCGAAGTGGTCAATCAGATCTCGGACATCAAGAACGAGCCTGATTGGATGCGCAAGTTCCGGTTGGACTCGCTGGAGATCTTCAACTCGAAGCCGATGCCCAAATGGGGCGGCGACATCGCGATTGATTTCCAAGACATCTTCTACTACCTGAAGCCGACCGATGGTCAGGGGCACACTTGGGACGACGTCCCGGCCGAGATCAAAGATACGTTTGAGCGGCTCGGGATTCCGGAAGCGGAACGCAAGTATCTCTCTGGGGTCAAGGCGCAGTTTGAGAGTGAAGTGGTCTACGGTTCGTTGCAAGAGGATCTCGCCAAAAAGGGAGTTCTCTTCACTGACACCGACACGGCCGTTCGCGAACATCCCGAACTGCTTCGCGAATACTTCGGCAAGGTCATCGCGCCGGACGACAACAAATTCGCCGCGCTCAACTCGGCCGTTTGGTCGGGCGGTTCGTTTATCTACATTCCGAAAGGAGTGAAGATCGACTTCCCGCTGCAGGCTTACTTCCGGATCAACGCCGAGAGCATGGGCCAGTTCGAGCGGACGCTGATCATCGTCGACGAAGGCGCCCAGGTCCATTACGTCGAAGGGTGCACCGCCCCGATGTACACGACCGAAAGCTTGCACTCGGCCGTGGTCGAAGTGATTTGCAAAAAGGGTTCGCGTTGTCGTTATTCGACGATTCAGAATTGGGCGAACAACATCTACAACCTGGTGACCAAGCGAGCCCTCGCTTATCGCGACGCGACCATGGAATGGGTCGACGGCAACCTGGGAAGTCACCTCACGATGAAGTACCCGGCCGTTTACATGATGGAGCCGGGCGCTCGCGGCGAGATTTTATCGATCGCGTTTTCGGGCAAGGGACAGCATCAAGACACCGGCGCCAAGCTGGTGCACTGTGCTCCGAACACCACCGGACAGATCGTGTCGAAATCGATCTCGAAGGATGGGGGACGCGGCAGCTATCGCGGTTTGGTCAAGGTCGAAGAAGGCGCTACCGGCTCGAAGTCGAGCGTCGTCTGCGACGCGTTGATTCTCGACCCGCAAAGCCGTAGCGATACCTATCCCTACATCGAAATCGCCGAGCCCGACGTTTCGATCGGTCACGAAGCGAGCGTTTCTCGCATCGGTGAAGAACAACTCTTCTACCTCATGAGCCGTGGCTTGTCAGAGTCGGAAGCGAGCACGATGATCGTGAACGGCTTTATCGAGCCGCTAGTCAAGGAACTGCCGATGGAATACGCCGTCGAGTTGAACCGCTTGATTGAATTGCAAATGGAAGGTTCGGTCGGTTAGTCCAGATCGTTCCCCCCGATTAATTGCAGTTCGGCCGGGCCCACTGCCCTGGGGCCGGCCGAAACTGTTTTCTTACTGAGACACTTCCGCTAATAGAGTTATGCCGATGGGCGTTACTGCCGTGACTGACACCGCCAAATTCAACGCCTCCGCGCTCGACGAATTGATCGCCAAGCGACAAGAGCCTGCGTGGCTGGTCGATCTTCGCCGCGCCGCGTTTGAAACCTTTTGCGAAAAGGCGATGCCTTCGCGCAAAGAAGAAGAGTGGATGCGGACCGATATCCGCACTTTCCATCTCGACAAATTTGACCTGCCGGCCGAACTGACCGAGATCCCAGCCGATTTGCCCAGCGGTCTGTTGACCGAAGGAGTCGATCTCGGCGGTCGCCTGGTTTCGTACAACAGCCGGACCGTCTCTTCCGAGCTTTCCGAAGAACTGAAAGCCCAGGGAGTCATCTTCGGCAGTTTCTCCGAAGTGTTGGCTTCGCATCCCGAGATCGTGCGTAAGCATTTCGCCCATGCCGTCGATCCTCATTTCGACAAGTTCTCGGCGATGCACGCCGCGTTCTTCACCACGGGACAAGTGTTGTACGTACCGCGCGGCGTGGTGGTGAAAAAACCGTTGCATGCGTTGTCGTTGTTGGGCGCCGGCGGCGTTGATCTGGGTCACACTTTGGTGATCCTGGACGAAGGCGCCGAAGCGACCATGCTGAACGAGACGGCCAGCATCGATGAGAGCGCCCCGGGGCTCCACTGCGGAGCGATCGAACTGTTCGTTCACCCACGGGCCCGCCTGCGCTATATCAATCTGCAAAACTGGGGACACGGCGTTTGGCACTTCGCCCATCAAAAAGGAATTGTGGAGCGTGACGCCCACATCCAGTGGACGATCGGCGCGCTCGGCAGCAAGCTGTCGAAGGTCAATCAGCATGTCGCGTTGGCCGGCGTCGGCGCCGAGAGCGAAGTGAACGGGGTGATGTTCACCGAAGGTCGGCAGCACCTGTCGTACCACACGTTGCAGCATCACGAAGCCCCCAATTGCCGCAGTAACTTTCTGTACAAAACGGCCCTGCAAGATCGCTCACGCACCGTTTGGCGCGGGATGATCAAGGTCGACAAAGACGCGCAAAAGACCGACGGCTATCAACGGAACGACAACCTGTTGTTGACCGAGCATTGCCGCGCCGATTCGATTCCCGGCTTAGAGATCGAAGCGGACGACGTCCGTTGCACGCATGGCGCGACAATCGGCCGCGTCGACGAAGAACAAATTTTTTACGCCCAATGCCGCGGCTTTACGCGAAAAGAGGCGATTCGTGCGATCGTGATCGGTTTCTTCCAGCAAGTCTTTGATCGGATTCCGGTCGAAAGCGTGCGGGAAGCTTTGGGCAAAGCGATCGCTGTTCGCGTTCGCGATTACGAATAAAAAACGCGGCTAGAAAGCACCAAGAATACATGGCTGAATTTGTACGTGTCGCGTCGGTAGATGCGATTGCGGATCCTGGCAAAAGCGTTTTTGAAGTCGACGATCAAGTCGTGGTGGTGTTTCATGTCGATGGGCAATTTTCTTGCCTGGACGATGTTTGCACGCACGACGATGGTCCGCTAGGCGAAGGCCGTTTGGAAGGGTGTACGATCGCCTGTCCGCGGCATGGCGCCAAGTTTGATATTCGCACCGGTGCGGCGCTTACGATGCCCGCGACGCGAGCGACCGTTTGTCACGAAGTCAAAGTAGAAGACGGCGCCGTTTGGGTTCGGCTTCGCAGTTAGTAGAGGAGAATCAGTTCAATGGCGATTAGCGAAGATTCCGTCCGCGAAGAAATCAAAAAAGTGATCGACCCTGAGTTGTTCGTCAACATCGTCGATCTCGGCTTGGTTTACGTCATCGATGTCCAGCCGGCCGACGAGCCGGAAATGTCGAACGTCTTGATCGAAATGACGATGACCAGCCCGGCTTGCCCTGCTGGCCCGCAGCTGATTGGACAAACCAAACAGTTTGTCGGTCAAATCGAAGGGGTCAAAGAGGTCGAAGTGAAGATCGTCATGGAACCGCCGTGGACCCCAGATCGCATGACGGAAGACGCCCGCGATCAGCTCGGCATCTTTTAAAAAGCGGCTAGCGTTCACTTGGCTCGAGAAAGCCCAACCTCAATACTCGCACGTCGGGCTACCAAGAGGTTCGCGCCGTGAAACGCGTCTTTGTATATGAGTTCATCACCGGTGGTGGACTTTTCTCGTTGCCCAACTCGCCCTCCCCCTCCGGTTCTCTTTTGGCCGAGGGCACGTTGATGCGGTCGGCGGTTGTCGACGGACTGTTGGAGGCCAGCGTCGCTGTCTCTCTGTTGCGAGACCCACGACTAGTCGCCGCGGCGATGCCTGCATGCGAAGAGTTGGTCGTTACTTCGGCGGCGAAAGAACGAACCGCGTTTGAGGCCGCCTGTGAGCGAGCGGACGCCGTTTTGGTGATCGCCCCCGAGTTTGACTCTCTTCTGATAGAGCGCGTACGCTGGGCCGAAGCGGGAGCGGCTCGCTTGATTAGCCCCGGTTCGGACTCGGTTGCAATCGCCGGCGATAAATGGAAGACTTACCAATCTTGGCTTCGCGCCGGAGTTCCAACGCCGCCCACTTGGCTCGCGAAAGACTTCACCCGCGCCGACGACGGCGAGCGCTATGTTTGCAAGCCGCGAGATGGGGCAGGCTCGCAAGATATCGATTTTTTAGAATCTGCAGAAAAATTGGCCGAACGACCCGGAGCCATTGTTCAAACCTTCTGTGATGGTTTGCCTGTCAGTGCAGGCGTGTTGAGTGACGGAAATCAATTCGTTTTGCTCCCACCGGCAATCCAGCTGATCGACAGTTGCAATGGATTTCAATATCGCGGAGGCTCTTGGTCCCTTTCTGAGGAGCTAAAGTCGCGTGCTCAGGCGTTGGCGCGACGCTGCGCTGCGGGTCTGCCTCCTTTTCGGGGTTATATCGGCGTTGATATGATTTTGAACGCGAAGGATGGCGGTGATTTCGCCATTGAGATCAATCCTCGCTTGACCACTTCCTATTTCGGATTGCGTCAGCTGTGTCGCGGCAACTTGTCAGCGGCGATGCTGTCGTTCGCTTTGGGCGAACCGATCGAAATAGAGTTTTCCAGCGAAGCGTACCAATTCAAACTTTGACGACGTCTACGGTGAAAAACTGATGCCGGTACTTGCTCTCGACGTTGGCGGAGCCAATATCAAACTCGCCAACGCTTCTGGCTACGCCGATTCGATGGAGTTTCCACTTTGGAAACGCCGCGACGAGTTGCCTGAATTCCTAAAGGAAGTTCGCGAACATGCGCCCGTGTTCCAGCGCTTAGCGTTAACCATGACCGGCGAGTTGGCCGATTGTTTTGGGACCAAGCAGGAAGGGGTTCGCTTTATCCTTTCCAGCGTTCAGGACGTCTTCAAAGATGGTGAGATTCGGGTCTACCTGACCACCGGCGAGTTGGCGTCGGTCTCGTCGGCGGCGGAACGTCCGTTGGACGCAGCGGCTTCCAACTGGCACGCTTTGGGACGCTACGCATGTCGTCACTTTCCGCCCAAGGGAGATGGCGCGGTGATCGATGTCGGTTCGACGACGACCGACTTTGTGCCGATTCGTGACGGCCAGCTGCTCAACGTAGGACGAACCGATCCCGAACGTTTGCTCTCGGGCGAGTTAGTTTATTCAGGCATCGAGCGTACGCCGATCTGCGCGATGGCCCAAACGGTCAAACTGCGCGGCGCTGACTGTCCCCTCGCGGCCGAATTGTTCGCGACTTCGCTCGATATCTTTCTGGTGATGGGGCTGATCGACGAAGCGACCGAGAATCACGAGACCGCCGATGGTCGACCGGCGACGCGTGAATTCGCCAAATCGCGACTAGCCCGCATGGTCTGTGCCGACGCCGAAGAGCTGACCTGGACCGAAGTCAACGAGATGGCTCGTGAGTTGTATCGCAAGCAGGTGAAGTTCGCGGCCGCGCGCTGGGAACATGCGATGAGCGCCAATAGCTTGTCGCCAGAGTTGGTCGTCATCTCAGGACATGGCGATTTTTTGGCGGAAGCGATCTTGGACGCCGCCGGCGTTACTTCGCAGCGGATTTATCTTTCGGACTTAATCAACGATCGCGCCGCTCGCTGCGGCCCGGCGTTCGCGTTGGCGGTCTGGGCGGAAGAAAACTGGTAACGCGGCATGAATCTACGCGTCGTCAAACTGGGAGGGAGTCTCTTCGACTTGCCCGACTTGGGGCGACGCGTGGAGGTCTGGCTCGCTCAGCAAACGCCGATGCCAACGGCGTTTATCGCCGGCGGCGGCATGTTCGCCGACGCCGTCCGCCGGTTTGACGCGATTCAACAGCTCCCCTCCCCTGCTGCGCATCTGCTGGCGCTACGCAGCATGGAGTTAGGATCGCAGGCGCTTGCCGCGCTATTGCCGACGCTCGACTTGGTTCGCGAAGCGGACCCGCTGCGCCGCGTTTTGGCCTCCGCTGCTCAAGGGACCTGTTGCGACTCGTACGTCGGCGTCTGGAACGTGATCGACTATTGGCTGGACGAGGTCGAGCCGACGTTGAGCTCGAACTCGCTCGATTGGACGTTGACCAGCGATTCGATCTCCGCGACGCTGGCTCAGCATTGGCAGGCCGCGTCGCTCGTCCTGTTGAAGTCGTGTGAACGTCCAGGCGAGACCGCAGACGATTGGACCCAAGCCGGCGCCGTCGACTCCCAGTTCGCTGCAGCGGCCCTAGGCGTCAACGTGACCTGGGCGAACCTGCGAGGATAAAAACATCGGGGGACCCCAGGTTATGGCGGGCGCACAAAAGAAGGGCCGCGTCAGACGCGGCCCTCTTTGTCTATTTGATCCAGCGTTAAGAACTAGTTCCACCACCAAGTCGCGTCGCCGCTTTTGGCGTTCTGTTCTCGCAGCGGCTGCATGGTCGGGACCGCTTCGCTGTTGCTGGCGACCGTCCACGAGTCGATGTCGACGCCGCCAGAGACGGTGATGACCCAGTTTCTCCCTTTTTTCCCGGCGCTGACGATGCTCGGGACATTCTTCGGAGCGTAGTATTCGGACTGGATCATCGAGTTGGCCGCGTCTCCCAGCATCGGCAAATCGAGATTCGCTTTCTTCAGCATGTTTTCTTTGGAGATGAGCGCGGCCACGACGCACATATCCATGATGTTGCGCAGTTCGCCGAAGATCTTGTCTTCGCCTGACAGCTCTTCGTAATTCGCGGTCATCTTGTCGGCCCAAGCTTTGGCGGCCAAGCCTTCTTTGCCGGTCTGTTGGACCTTGCCGTCCGCGGTGATGATCTCGTCTTCGGTCATCGCTTTGACGCCGGGGCCACGCAATTGCCAGGCCAGGCCATCTTCGCTTTTGGCGAGCGGTTCATAATTGCAGGCCAACCACCAACGAGGCGCGGCGTTTGCATTTAGCACTGCGACCGAGGCCGTTTCAACAAAGCTCTTCAAACCGCGAACCGGGGCCTTGTCGTGTCCCATCGCGATTCGCTTCATGCGGTAGTCGGCGCCGACCAGCACGCGAGCGAAGTGGCTCGTTTGCGGAACGCCTTGGACGGTGACGTCCTGCATCCCCATCGCTCGTTCGATGCCTTGAACCAAGGCCGGAGACATCTGCGACGCACGCGTCACGTTGCTCATGTATTGTTTGAAGTTGACGCGACCTTGTTGGGTCGGATCGATCGAGCAAGTAATGCCGCCGTTGCGAGCATTGTCGACTGATTGCAGAGCGACGGCCAGGTCTTCCAGCAGCAAGACCGGTCGGCCGGTCGTCACGCCGACGACGGCGCCGTGATCGTCAACTGTCCAGCCTTCGCCGGGACCGGCCAAAACAATATCGTTCTCTTCGGGATAGACGAAGACATATTCGATGCGTTGCAGACCGGCCAGGTATTTCACTTCGTCCGGAAGCACGCCCAGGTTGTTCTCTTGGGCGTCTTTGATGGCCGCGTTCAAACCACGCAGCGACACTTTCCGCATCTCGGTCGGTGCGTTAAGTTCGCCGGGGGCCTTCTCTAACGCTTTCACCATTTCGGCCCGCAGCATCCGCTGCGAATCGACGCTGGCCAGACCCACGACCCCTTGGGCGTCGATCGAGATACCACCGACCGAATTGGAGCGGAAGTTCTGGTGCCCTGCCATCGCTGCTGTCGGAACGGCTAACGCCGTAACCACTAGCAATAGCAGAGATTTAGTGGAAAGATAACTCACGGTCCGAATCATTGCGAAACTCCTGAGGGATGCTGGCGAAAATGACGTGCACCCAAAGCGTCTGACTTGCGTATTGGTTCCCGGAGAACCCGAGAAGGAATCTGAAGAGTGAGCGTCCCCTCCGCGGCGAAATTCGACAGGAGGGCAAGAAACTACACAAACTTACGATAGTTCCGGACTGCGGTATTTGCAAGAAAACGTCCGCCAAGTTACCCAAGTTCTACGGAATTGAATTATTCGCCAGGAAATTGCCGCCTCGTCCTTGGAGAGCGAAGTTACCTATAATTTAATAAACCAGCGCTGCAACGGCCGCCGAGGATCTCGGTAGATGGCTTAAGTTTTTTTCTGGTAAGCACTTACGCTGAAAAAGCAAGGGACGGCATTTAAATTTCCTGATGGTCGCCTTTTTGATTATCCGAGAAGGTTCGAATTGGACCGACGTTTTTCGTCTCGTACCGGGTCATACGGTCACGATCGGTCGTGCGCCGACCAACCAAATTGTGATCAAGGATGACCGTTGCAGTCGTTATCATGCGGAGATATTCCTCTCGGAGGGGGAATGGATTTTGCGCGATCTCGACTCTCGCAATGGGACGGTTGTCGGGGAAAATCCGATTCGGGGGGACTGGCAACTCGATTTTGGCCAGGTCATTCGGATCGCCAGCATGCAGTTGGCGTTTGTCCAGGATCTGAATACCGCCTTTCCGGACGGATCTGGCAGCAGCGCCCATCTTTTCAACGATGTCACGCAAAACGATCCTTCGACGTTTCGCACGGTGGATGAAGGGGAGCACGTTCTCGACATCGCCGAACCGACCACAATCACGCATCGCCGCGGAGAAACCAAGTTCCTCAAAGCGGTGGAAGTCAGCAAAGAGACTGACGCATCGACGATCCCCAAGGTGGGTAAAGCGGCGACGTTGTTGTGTAAGTTGGCGTTTGATCTCGCCAACCAGACCGACATTACCGCGGTCGCCAATCTGGCGCTGGAAGGGCTGTTTGAGTGCACGAGCATCGACGCCGGAGCCGTGCTGCTGTTGCCGCGCAGTCACAAAGGTATCGCGACCGAAAAGGATCTCGAACTGATCGCCTCGCGCGCCGACAAAGGACCGAACTATCACCGCGTCTCGCGTTTCTTGGCCAACACCGTGCTGCGTGAAGGAGAAGCGGTGCTGGCCCGCAACGTGATGGACGATAGTCGCTTCGGCATTCGCGATAGCAAAGGAGACATCCACGCGACCAGCGTCCTCTGTGCGCCGATTCGTCAGGATGGCCGCGCGATCGGCGTGGTCCATCTTTACTCGACCGACGCCGGACGAATCCCCGATCCCGATGACCTTGAGTTTGCGTTGGCCGTGGCCGATAACGTCGCGCTGGCGCTCAAGAATCTCGGCCGCCAGCTCGAACTGACCGAGACGATCTCCCAAACGCAGGTCGAGATTGACGAACTGCGCAAGAAGCTGGGGGCCGAAAGCCAGATCGTCGGTCGTAGCCCGTTGATCATGTCGCTGCAGCAGCAAATCGCCCGCGCTTCGCCCAGCCGAGCGACGGTGCTGATTTGCGGCGAAAGCGGCGTCGGCAAAGAATTGGTCGCCCGCGCGGTCCACTTCGCCAGCCCCCGCAAGAAAGGGCCGTTCGTCTGCTTGAACTGCGCCGCGCTTTCCGAATCGTTGTTGGAAAGCGAGTTGTTCGGTCACGAACGAGGCGCGTTTACCGGCGCTACCGATCGCAAGATGGGGAAGTTTGAAGCAGCGCATAACGGCACGCTGATGCTCGACGAAATCGGCGAAATGAGTGAAGCGATTCAAGCCAAGTTTTTGCGCGTCCTCGAAGGCCATCCCTTTGAACGCGTCGGCGGCAGCGAGCCGGTGCAGGTCGATGTGCGCGTGATCGCCGCGACCAATCGCGACTTGGAAAAAGAAGTCGAGCGGGGACGGTTCCGCCGCGATCTTTATTTCCGCTTGCGCGTAGTCGAGATCACCGCTCCCCCGCTCCGCAAGCGCCCCGAAGACATCGTCGAACTGGCGAGTCACTTTCTGGAAAAGTACAACGCCGAGACCGGCCGCAAGTTGCTTGGTTTTACGCAAGCTGCTTACGAACACATGAAAAAGTATCGCTGGCCCGGCAACGTGCGCGAACTGAAGAATGTGATCGAGCGAGCGGTCGTATTGGCGCAGGGAGAACGGATCGAGATCGACGATTTGGCGCTGTCGAACTTGGCGACCTCGGGAGACACCGCGGACAATATTTCCCTCTCGGATGTGTATGAGCCGGCTTCGTTGGCGGAAGTCGAACGTCGCCATATTGCGTTGACGCTGGAGTCGACCGGCTGGAACAAAAGTCGCACGGCCAGCATTCTAGGAATCGAACGATCGACGCTCGATCGCAAGATTCGTCGCTATCAACTTCGTCCCAATACGACGATCCAGCGCTAGTACGCCGCTGGGAAGGCCGTTGCATGCGGGGACTCGCAAGGTGCGATTGAAACGATTGCTCTGACGATTCACGCGAAATACGATCGCGAAACCATTGCCAGCGTTCCAATTTTGTCGATCGCGGCATTTCTACGAGTTTCGGCGGAATTGACCTTTCAGAAAACGGACGTTCGCGGTTGATTCTCCGCTTCAATCCTTAATCGTAGCGAATACTTTTCTGGAATTGTGCGGCCAAAGCAAGCCGCGAATTGACCACAATTCAAGCACCATCGACGGCGGCGACCAATCATGGCGACAGCAGAAGCAAATAGCTCGGCCAGCTTTACCTGCACCGATCCAACCTTAACGCAGGCCGTTATCGAATCGGTCAGCGGCGCACTTTCGATGTGCAACATGACGGCGCGCTGCGTCGGCGTCGCCGCAGTGCCGATGGGTGAAAAAGGCCTAGTCACCGGCATCATCGGCGTGCATGGCAAGGTTTCCGGTTTCATCACCGTAAACATGTCAGAGCGATTGGTGATCAAAGCGGTCGAAGGACTGCTGCAGGACGAGTTCGGCAAGTTGACGTCGCAAGTTGTCGACGGAGCCGGCGAACTAACCAACATTATTTGCGGCGGCATTAAATCGAAACTCGCGCGAAGCCCGTGGGCCTTCCAAGGAATTACCGTTCCCTCGGTGATCGTTGGCGAAGGGTACCAAATGGCGTTCGCACGCGGACTAGAGTTCGTCAGCGCTACCTTTGAAAACGCCGACCCAGAAGCGGTGATGCTGGAAGATCGCTTGATGAGCGTCAGCATGTCATTCTTACGTCTATAAGCAAGAGCAGAATGACATCCGGTCCGGATCTAGGCTCGATTCAACCATCGTAGCCCGAGGCGCGAGCCGAGGGAATGCGGTTGAAAACTTCGCATCACCGGGCCGCGGTCGGACTTATTTCGCTAGTCGCTGCACCGTTTGAAATGACGAAATGCCCTGAACTGCTTACGGGGAACAGATGCTTCCTACGGCTGCGCCGCCCCGATTGCGGAGTTATCGCGGCCAACCATGGAAATGGCTTCAAAAGGTGCGCCTCGGGCTACCGAGAGAACTCGGGTCACTTCGGCTGATCGTGCCGTCGATAGCGCGCGGCCAACTCCTCGAGCGGAACGCCGCGGTGATAGGCGGCCAATAGGCGCCAGTTCAAAAGGGTTTGCCGAATCACGCCCTGCTTGCGCCAGCGTCGCGCCGATGTGATCACGGGGCCCGGCAAAAGCGTCGGCCAATGCTGCCGCCGCAGTTTTCGCGATAGCAGATAGTCTTCCAGAAATGGGACGTTGGCAAATTGTCCCGCTTGTTCGAAGGCCGCTCGACGGACGGCGATCGCCTGATCTCCATACGGCAATCCCAGCCAGCGAATCCGCAGGTCGTTTCCCCATTCGACTAGTCGATAGAGGATTGGCGCCGCGTCAATTTTTTGGCGAAACGCGCCGAAGACAAAGCCGTCGTCCCGCTGACGAATCTGCGAGATCGATTCGGCCGCAAGCCGACAGTCGGCGTGTAAGAAAAGCAGCACGTCGCCGCTGGATGCGGCGACGCCTGCATTTTGTTGAATCGCACGACCCGGGGGAGAATGAATCAGGGTCGCGCCCGCTTGCGTCGCCAACGCGATGGTCGCATCGGCGCTTCCACCATCGACGACGATGATTTCATCAGCGCCAGCAGCTTGCGCCGAACCGACCGCGGCTTGAATATTGGCTTCTTCATTCAAAGCCGCGGTTATCACCGAAACTCGCACCAGGCGGTTTCTCGCTGCAACTATTTGCTCTCAGTTTCCGAATGCGAAGCGGTCACAACGGCTTGCTCGCCGGGGAGAGATTGTTGCGACGCTTGCATTTCGACAGCGCGTTCCACCAGGGTTTCGACCGTTGACTCGGACTGGGCGCCGACCAACAGCGAACGACGCCAGCCGGTCTTCGTCTTACGGTAGAGGATCAATTGCGGGATCGAACCTCCCTGCATCAGCCGACCCGCCAGAGTCGACTGCGAATCGGCGTCCACTTCGGCGTAGGCGACGCCAGACAGTTTCCCTTTGCGAAGCAACGACGGCATCACCGAACGCTTCATCGTCACACAACCAGGGCACCAATTGGTTCCCACAAGAATCAGCAGCGGTTTGCCAGTTTCGTCAGCCGAGCGAAAAGCGGCGGGGTAGTCATGTTCGCCACCAGCCATGGTAGCTTGCAGCAGTACGGCGAGCAGAACGCCATGCATAGGTAAGTCCTTTGTGCGTTGTCAACATCGCGCAGCGGTAATGAAACATTTACCGGTGGCGTGGAAAAAGCCTGGACGAACTTACGAGGAGAACTCGAGTCAGAAGCGATCCGTCCGAACCACATCCTGCGACGTCAGTCTTTACCTTGCCCTAGGTAAGGGGGAAACCGTGCTGCGCTCCTGCGACATGGGTTTTGGGTCTTCCAAAGTCACGATTAACGCCACAGTTTAACTGAGACGTTACAACCTGCAAGGACTTCCCTGTTATAAAAAACGGCGCAATTCCCCTATACCTACTTCCGGGGTGCGTCCAACCTTCAACCATTGCCTGATGGTGCAAAAACGCTATCCTTAAGCAGCGGAACATCTTAGTCTTATTCTAAACGGCCAGTTCATGCGTCTGCGAGTAGGTGTTATCGGGCTTGGGCCAGAATGGGATTCTCGTCATCGACCGGCTCTCCTAGCTCTGGGAGATCGATTTCATGTCGAATCGATCTGTGACGAAGTATCGCTAAGAGCCGAAAACGCCGCTCGGCAGATCGGCGCCAAAGCGGTGAACGGCTTTCGCAAGCTGGTTGCGGCTCCCGAGATCGAGGCCGTCTTGATGCTCGGCCCGCAGTGGCACGGCGTCGAGCCGCTGATTGCGGCCTGCGAAGAAGGAAAAGCCTTCTATTGCACGTCGATTCTCGAAATCGCCGGCGCCAACTCGGCCAATCTCCGCGATTCGGTCGATCGGGCCGGAATCGCGTTCATGGCCGAATTTCCGCGGCGGCATTCGCCGGCGACGATTCGCTTGAAAGAATTGATCGCGACGCGCCTCGGAGCGCCTCAGTTGCTCTTTTGTCACGAGCGAATCCGGAAGCCCGAAAATGCGGCCGCCGATCGCTTTGGACCGCGCCCCGTCAAGCGTCATGTCGCCGAATTGGTCGATTGGTGCCGCTATGTGGTCGGCTCTGAAGCGCAAACTGTCTTCGGCGTTCAGCACCGCAAAGATGCCGATAACAATCTCGATTACGAGATGTTGAGCGTCGAGTTCGACTCACCCACCGGCGGTTCACCGGTCATCGCCCAGATCAGCGCTGGCAGTTATTTGCAACATCGCTGGCCCGAAGCTTCCTCGTTTCGCCCCCCTGCCGCTTTGCAGGTCTGCTGCGCCAATGGAGTCGCGTTCGT
Source organism: Blastopirellula marina DSM 3645 (assembly GCF_000153105.1). Classification (GTDB taxonomy): domain Bacteria; phylum Planctomycetota; class Planctomycetia; order Pirellulales; family Pirellulaceae; genus Blastopirellula; species Blastopirellula marina. Next base: position 3,004,051 of record NZ_CH672376.1, on the reverse strand, counting down.
CGACCTGCCGTCGACGTTGATCTGGTTTGACGAGGCCGGCCGTCATATGGAGTCGCTCGATCACGAGCGCCCCGTCGGCGAGCAAATGCTCAGTCTCTTTCACCGTAGCGTCACCAGCTTGCTGCGCAACACCAGTTGCTTGAACGACGTCGACTGTGCGCTGCGCGTTATGCGGGCCGCCGACGAGAGCTACGAGAGCCGCACCCGCGTCGAGATCGACGCGGCGTAGAAGAGTCGAATCGCGCCCCCTACTCTTCCACCGTCTCGTCCATCTCTTCATCCAAGTCGCGCAGTTCTTCCACCCACAGGCGAATTTCGTTGTCGTATTCGCTCGCCATGTCGCCTTTGACCAATTGACGGTGGAATGCGGCGGCGCCTCCTTTGCGGAGTTCGGCGTCTTCGGCCGACGGAAAGCGGCGCATCGGGTCGGGGGCGATCAGGCCGCGACAGAAGCTCATCAGCAATTCGTTGCAGGCGACCTCGGCCGGCAAAATATCGTTTAATCGCTGCGCCAGAAAACGCTTCGCTTCTAGCAATTCGCGATAGTTGTTGATCCCGCCAAACAGCGATCGTCCGGCCAGCATTTCGATCAGCACATAGCCCAAGCTCGCCAGATCGCTGCGGGGCGACGCTTCGTTCCCTTCCAGCACTTCCGGCGCTGCGTACGAAGGAGTGCAGGTCCGCTCTTTCGGAGGCGATTCGATCAGAAAGGCCGAGCCGATGTCGATCAGCTTGGCCGTGCCGGTCCGCTTCAGCATCATATTCGACGGCTTTACGTCGCCGTGGACGATGCCTTCGCGATGCAGCGCCGCCAGGGCCGCTAGACAATCGCGTACGATTGCGACGGCGACGCCCGGTTTGAAACGGGGCTGTTGCGGCCCCTTGGTGACGATCACCTGATTGATATATTCCCACCGCTTTTGCGTGACGCGGTCTCGAATACGTTCGACCATGCCCGGCGTGAGCAGCTCTTGCAAGTCATAGCCGTCGACCCATTCCATCACCATCACGCGAATCCGGCGACGATCGAGGAAGTTATGGACTTCTAGCAGGTTGTGCTGTTGAATCTGGGCGACGCGCGAAGCGATATGCGCGATGCGCGACATCGCCGCTTCGTACGAGTGAATTCCTTCGTAGCGCTCAGGCGAGAATACCTTGACCGCCAACGGAATGGTGAAGTCATCGGCGCCGCGGCGCTCGGTCAAAAAGACCATCCCCTGTCCGCCGCAGCCCAACAGCCGCCGCAGTTTGTAATGTTCGGTCCAACTTGATCGTTTGGCATGGACGAGCTCGTCGTACCGCCGTAACAGATCCTCAGGACACTTATACGTTTTTCCCTCGCTGAAAGTGAGCGTAGGATGCAGGTCGTGGCGCGTGGTGGTGAGCATCGGCTGGGCCATATCTTCACCGGCGGGGAATTCGGAGTCTGCCATTACTCGGACCGAATCATCTTAAGAAGCATGATGGAAAAGCGTCTAGACGAATCTGTTTCATCGGAAACGCCAAAACCGCTGTCTGCGTCGCCAACAAAGCCGATTACGCGGGGGCGTTTCGGAGCGGGAATCCGAGGCGTTTGTCAACAACGTTGATTAAGGATTGGTTCGTACGGAAACGACGCAGGTTTTCACAAAACAAGTCAGTGACGTCGTCGTTACGGGTTCGGCCTTGGGCGCCGACGTGAGGAGTAATTATCACATTGTCAAAATCCCAGAGCGGGCTTTCGGGGGGCAAGGGTTCAACTTCGGCCACATCAACGCCTGCGGCGGACAGATGCTGAGAAGTTAATGCGTGGATGAGGGCGGACTCCCGAACCACTTGGCCGCGAGCCACATTAATAAAGATAGCGCCCGTTTTCATCGCTGCAAATTGATCGGTGTCGAATAGCCCTCGAGTTTCGTCATTTAGCGGTAATGCGAGGATCACAACATCGGACTGTGACAATAAATCGTGCAAGCGGTCGGCAGGCCACAACTCATCGACGCAGGGCGGTTTGTCGTAGGGACAATAGTCGGTCGCAATGATGCGAATTTGAAACGGCGCCAAAATTTCGGCTAAGCGTCGTCCATTTCCGCCGAGACCCACAATCCCGACCGTTTTGCCATGCAGGTCGCCGGTTGGACGCCGGATGTATTCTTTTTTCAACTGCGCTCGAAAGAAGGTCGGCAGTGAGCGAATTACCCCCAACAGCAGCGCCATCGTCTGCTCGGCGACTTGATTCGCGAACAATCCCGAGGCGCTCGTGACCGAAATTTCCGAAGAAATGACTTCCGGGACCAGACAGTGGTCCATTCCGGCGGCCGAAGATTGAATCCATTTCAGCCGCCCCGCTGCGACCGTTTCTTTCCATGGAACCGGAACTTTGGCGTGTCCGCAGTAGATATCGGCCTGCGGCAGCGCTGCGGCGATCCCTTCCTGGCCGGCGTCAATGACGTTCCAATCGCCGGCGACGGCGCGGATCTGTTCGAGATGAGCGGGAACGGTCTGATAGCAAAGAACAATATTCATAGGGGCAAATTCGCAGAAACTTCGTCGTTATTTTTCTATCGTACCCGGGTCGGCGGAGAAGCGTGAGACCGGTTTGAGCCGCCAAAGGATATAATGTGACCGATTGGCGAACCTATCGGCGACAACGATGTCCTGGGGAGACCGATTCGAAATATCGCTGCTAGGTTACCCCCGATGGACGCTTCACCCCGCTTGCTTGCTAATAACACCTCTTGGTGGGGAAGACGCTGCGGAATTCGTGAAGTTTTGCTCGTCGCGTTGCCGCTAGTGATTTCGACCGCCTCTTGGTCGCTGACCAACTTTGTCGATCGCATGTTTCTGTTCTGGCACTCCACCGAAGCGATGGCCGCTTCGCTGCCGGCCGGCATGCTGCACTTCTCACTCCTCTGCTTTCCGATCGGCGTCGCGTCGTATGTAAATACGTTCGTTTCGCAATACAACGGCGCCGGCGAGACTCGCCGAATCGGGCCGATCGTCGTGCAAGGCGCGATCTGGGGCTGCGTGGTCGCTCCCTTCTTCTTTTTGGCGGCGATTCCCGCCTATTACATCTTTGCCGCAACCACGGTCGAGCCGGAAGTCGCTCGGCTCGAAGGCGTTTATTTCTGGGTGTTGGCCTACGGCGGGGGCGCAGCAGTAGTCGCCAATGGGATGTCGGCGTTTTTCTCGGGCCGGCAAAAGAACGGCGTCGTCATGGCGGTCGACAGCAGCTCTTGCCTGGTCAATATGGTCCTCGATTACTTTTTCATTTTCGGCTACGTCTCGTTTGTGCCGGATGGAATCGCCGGCGCCGCTTGGGCGACCGTGATCAGTCAGTGGTATAAGGTCGCGCTCTACGGCGGTTTGATCGTCCTGCCGGCCAACTGGCGCAATTTTGGCTTTGGCGAAGCTCGGCTGTGGGATTGGGACGTGATGCGCCGCTTGATGCGGTTTGGCTCGGCGAGCGGCGTGCAATTGGCGCTCGAGGTCTCGGCGCTCACCTTTTTTCTGCTGTTGATGGGGCGGCTCGGGTCTGAAGCGATGACCGCGACCAATTTGGCCTTTTCGATCAACGGCTTCGCGTTTGTACCGCTGATTGGGATCGGGATCGCCGTGACCACGTTAGTGGGCCGAGAAATCGGCGCCGGTCAGCCAGAGATCGCCAGCAACGCGACCTGGTCAGGCTTTGCGATTGCGCTGATCTATAGCGGCGTGATGGCGACAATCTATTGGACGTTGCCAGACATCTTTCTCGCGTTCCACAAAGTCGCTGACGCCGGCATCGTCGCTCACGCCGAAGATGTCCTGTCGACGACGACGATTTTGTTGCGATTTGTCGCACTTTTCTGTTTGCTGGATGCGGCCAACGTGGTGTTTGTCAGCGCGCTGAAAGGCGCCGGCGACGTCAAGTTTGTGATGATCGCCACGTGCGTGATTTCGCTGGTGCCGGTCTGCGTGGGCGCGGCGGTTTTGTTCGCCGGCGGCGGCTTGTACGCCTGCTGGGTCGTGATGACCCTCTGGGTCTTCGCAATGGCGGCGACCAATCTGGTCCGCTTCTTACTGGGCAACTGGCGCGGGATGAAAGTAATCGAGCCTGAGTTGGTCTCGGCGTAGGCGGAGAGTCTCGCCAAGCCAACAATCAGCATCGACGGCAGGATGCCCCAAAGCGGGAAGTTATGTCCACCACGCGGTCGAGTCAAAGAAAAGAAGCGAAGCGATTTTCTTTGCTGCCGAATCTGCGAGTGGTGGAAAGAGAAGATACTGGCTGAAAAGGCCAGCGGCACATGAAAAAGGCGGTTGGTCAGTGACAGCCGACCGTCAATCATTTCGGGAAAGCGGCATTTGGATCGGCTCGACCAAACAGCCTCTCCGGGGATGTTCTTTGATTCCCCGGCACTGACCGTTCGGACAAAGTCCGAAAAATTACGAAAATAGTTCGCCGAGGTTTGTCGGCCCCACCAGGAAGATTGGGGTAAAAGTGTGCGTTTGTTTCCGGCGTCCTTTTGGAGGAGTCTCGGTTGTGCGACGTGATATTGGACACAAAATCTCTTGTTTCGGGCCATTCCTTCATCAGCGAGCGATTGCTATTTGGCTTCGAGGGAATTGTGGAATTAAGAAATGAAGAAAGAGATTTTCCTGACGCCATGTTATGCGCAGGGGGGCCCCGCTCCAGGAGTATAGAAGTGTTGAATTGCCCTTCGTATTTTAGCGTCTGCCCCCGCGGATAAGCGCAACCCCGTCATGCCCCATCGGTTGCGAATCAATGGCCTAGCGCAGGTGCGACAGGCTTTGAATTTATTTTCCATACTTTAGGGGACGCTTAAGATGCAGATCTCTTGGTCCGGCGGACGCCGCCGTAGCGCTTTCACCTTGGTCGAGTTGTTGGTGGTCATCGCGATCATCGGCGTCTTGATCGCTCTACTGTTGCCGGCCGTGCAGCAAGCCCGCGAAGCGGCTCGCCGCATCCAGTGCGCCAACAACTTGAAGCAGTTGGGCTTGGCGATGCACAACTACCATGACACGTTTCAGTCGTTTCCATATGGTCAGTTCAACAATCAACAATTGGACGACGTGACGGAGCAGCCGAATCGCGCTACCTGGTTTGTGGCGACGCTGCCGTTCGTAGAGCAGTCGGCCATCTACGACGCGATCAAGGGTTCGATGGGGACGACCCCGGCCAATGAGTGGGACGAAACGTCGCGCAAAACGGTCTTGAGCGCCTTTGTCTGCCCGTCGGATCCCCACGGCGGAAAGGTTGGCACAGACGGTTTTCAGGGGAACTATCTCGGCAACGCCGGCGTGGAAGCTTTGTCTCAAGAAGAGGCGGCTATATCGGCGACCGACAATACCGGTATGAACGGCTTGTTCTTTGTGAAATCACACATCCATTTCAAGGATATCACCGACGGCACGAGCAACACCTTGATGTTTGGCGAGATTCGTCAAAGCCCTCAAGAGAATTGCACGATCGGCAATTACTGGAACGGCTGGGGAATGGAGACGATGTTCTGCGCGGTATTCAGTAAGATCAACACGTCTTCGATGGACTTCGTTCCTTTCGGCGCCGGAGCCAACAATCCCTGGCGGCCCACGCAAGAGATGCCGGCGAGTGCATTTACGGCATATCATCTTCGCAGCGCCCATGTCGGGGGCGTCATGGCGACCCGTGCAGACGCATCTGTTTCGTTTCTGCCGAATACGCTGAGCGGCCAAGTGTATAAGGATCTGTTGAATCGCGGTGACGGCTCGGTAGTCCCGCCGTTCTAACGGGGGCGTCCCGCAAGTGATCGCAGCGGTCTGCGATCAGGCTCGGCGTTCGACGATCTTCGCGCCGGCAGCGCTGATTGCGCGCTGGTAAGGCGTCTATTCTCTTTGTTTATTGCGATAATATGTTCATAAAAGGAACCCATGTTATGAAATCAATGGTGGGTAGGTGGCGAATTTGTGCGCCGTTAGCGCTAATGTCGCTATTTGCATTGGGGTGTTCGCGCGGTCCAGAAACATTCGCGATCAGCGGCCAAGTGACGCTGGATGGGAAGCCGCTTCAATCGGGGTGCGTCATCTTTTCGCCGGTCGATGGGTCAGATTTCGTCGCTTCCGGAGACGTCATCGACGGCAGCTATAGGCTGGATTGCATCGCTGGTGAAAAGCTTGTGCAAATCGCCGGCTATACGGCCGAAAAGAAGGCCGTGCCGGTCGCCTATGTGAGCGAATCGTCGGGCTTAGCAGCTTCGGTAGCCGAAGACGGCGAGATCAGTTTTGATCTTCAATCGAAGCGAAGACGACGTCGGTAAAGCCGGCAAGTGAAGAGCTTCGCTCCGAGTCCAACCAGGTTGGAAAGTGCCCCGCTGGCGCTTTCCAGCGGGCATCTAAGCGGGCTGGACGGTTCGGCCGCCCGCTTGGATGGAAGCGACAAGCAGCGTTCCCCAACCGATGAGCAGCAGCATCCCCCCGACAGGCATGAGGACGGCAAGCGTCGGTTCGCTCAGCAAGGCGCCGATCGAAAGGCCGCCGCTGTAGATCACGCTGCCGAAAACAAACGCCGTTCCGCCAACTCGTTGGCAACGAACGCCGCCGTTGCTTGCTCCCAGCCCAATCAAGGCGAGCGCGCTGTAGAAGAGATATTGAATACCCGATTGATATCTTGCCAGCCGCCGCTCGCTTTCCTGGCGATCAATCGCGCTGATCTCCATCGTCTCACTCCCTTGCTCGCCGTTCGGGTAAATACGCCCCGGCATTGGCGTCGCTTTCTCCGCCAAGTCTGCGTTGAACTTCGCGGCGACCCTTTCGCCGAAGATCGGGGCGCCGAGAACGGCGATCATGCCGAAGAGCGAGCCGGCAATTAAGTTCAACCGCAGCATGACAAGCGCCCTTGTTTAGGATGAGTTATGTATGAATGTGGCAGTCTGTATTGTAGGGCGTGTGTTAATATTCGGTAGTACTGAAGTATGAAAATGTGATAAAAAGAGAAGTTGTCTAGTTTATATCCGCTGTCATGAATTGCTGCACGGACAGTTCGCGGCGGAGTGGCGCTGAACAACGGCCATTTTCCGAACGCCACGGGCCTTTTTCAGCCAGTCTTCATTCCGAGTGCGGCGATTGTACCCTTGGATGGTCGCATAATTCCTGGGGCGGAAACGATAGTTTCGGCAGGCGAGGATCAACGATCCCGCTTCTGTAAAACCGAGCACTCGACCACTTTCAGTCGTTCGCCTAGCCTCATTGGTCAGCAGCGGTCGATGATGATCGGTCGAAAACGTCAAAGCCGAAAAATGCCTTGGCGCAAAAATGTGCTTGACTCGCTTGCGATGCGGTGGTCGATCGTCCCTCAACGGAAAGATAAAACAACCATGCGGCCGAGTCAAAATTGGCGACGAAGGCTTGCGGTTGCGCTGAGTTTTCGGGTGAAAGAGGAAGAGTAGGCACTGGCCGAAAAAAGGCCGGCGGCACATGAAGAAAGGAGCTTTTGTCAGTCCCGCTCAGTTGGCCCCAATGGCTTCTTACTTCGCTGTGAGTTCGATTCGATGCCCGTCAGGATCTGACACGACTGCGCGACGGCCCCATTCAGAGTCCTTAGGGGGAATTACTGATGTTCCACCGGCAGACATCAATGAAGCATACGTTTTATCAACAGACGGAACGCAGAATCCAACACGCGTTGAACTGGTGGAAGCAGCCTCATTTGCAAGTGGATAAATCTCGAAGACCTGTCCTCCGGATTCACTGGCAAGGTGAACAGGGCCATTGCCGTGTGCATGACGAGCGAAGCTCAAACCCAAGGCGGAATAAAACGCTTGCGCTTGGTCTAGATTCCGACTTCTCAGAACGATCAAGTTGCAAAGAATACTATCGGCGTTCATCTGATCCTCCTCTCCCTACTGATTTCCCACGGCAGAATGTGGATGCACTTCAAGGGAATCGTCCGCCTCTAATTCAACCCTACGAATCCTTCCGTCACGAAATCGAACGACAATCTGCAATTCTCCTTGAACGGCTCGAGCGTAATCCGAAAGCGTGCTGACGAGAACATCCCTTCGTCGTTCAATTTTTGAGATTTCACCCTGTTGTTTATTAAGTATCTCGGCCAATTCCGCTTGAGAAAGACGACTTTCTTTTCGAAGCTCTCTAAGGCTCACAGCAGGAGGAGGCGAAGTGAAAGTACGAGAAAGAAGCAAGGAAACGATACGGCCGAAAGCCGCCTCTTCATCTCTATAGATTTCATCAGCGCCCTCGCCGTAGCCTGGCTCCGGTGAAGAAGAAATGCCGAAACCTTTACTCTCTTGCCACTGCACAATCACGGGGTGCCCGTCTAACGCCATCTCGAGATACCACGCGCCTGAAGACTTTCGAGGCTTATCGCGTGACATGATGGCATTTGGAAATCGTTCTTTGAGGGAGCGCTCCAAAGACTCAATTGGTAACATGCTTTTCGTTGTCATCGGTCCCCAGTCACTTTCTCGTGATCAAAGTTCAACGCCCCGTCCGTCCGAACCAAGCTTCTTGAAAAGGAGACTTCCGGCAAGATCCTGAATCTCGATAGCGCCATTCTCTCGAACGAACGTGTTATGACCTTTGTGGCGGTAGCGAATCACATCGCATCTTCCATCCACGTCGCGAGCATTGTCTTCTCTCGGCGGATACATACGGCCATCCGATTGCCAACGGTCCGGCTGACTCAGAATGTCAGTTAGCTCGTCCTCGACCTTGTTTAAGGTGTTGCTTAAAAGCGCGAATGCTTCGTCATGCGAACTTGCACTTGAAGAATCTGCCAGGCGCCTCAGAAACTCTTGGAAGCGATCTTCCTTACTTATTTCCATGCAACAGCAAGCGGTATGTCCTTCGGCATTAAACGGTTGCCTTTACGACAAAATATTAGCCCAAGGGAATAATTCTGTCAAGAGAATAATTCGCTTGGCTACGGAAGCTCTTGCGAATGAAGTTCCAGGCCTATGGTTATGTGCCTGGATCGCCCAAATTTGCGACGATCCAAGAAATGCCCATGCGATCTTCGTGGATAACTGCGTCTTGGCGACAACGCGTAGGGAGCAACCGCAGGAGGATGGTCGGTTCGTAATTTACGGAACTCGTTTCGGCTGGTGCGCCTGGCGAGCCTGCGAATCAGGAGAACTCGCCATGAATGATTGTGGATTGACAATCCGCACGGAATTGGGGTCGATTGTCGGTGGGGGATTCACCCTCGAATCGGCGCTTACCCGTTGGGTCAACGGGAATGGGGATTCTGTGCGCTGATCGGCGTCGTCGTTGGCCCGCATCCGCTTGCGGCCGCATTCCCTCGACTCGCGCCTCGGGCTACTGATTTCGATCCGGTCGAACGCTCAAAAAAAAGCGCGCCATCCAGTCCACATTGTGAAACCTGTCACGAAGTGAGAAATCGGCATGGCGTAAGGAGCTTGAATTGCCAATCACCATGGGACTACTCGTTATTCGGACTCGCAGCCGTAGTGTCCTGTCCCATGGGTCGGCTCGAAAAAATGGGAGGTGTCCAGTCCTTCGAACACGGGAGCTGACGCGGATCGGACTTTCCAATGCTTTCGAAATTTAGACATTCGGTTTTAAGCATTCGTCCTTGGCCCAGATCCGCTGGCGTCCGCATTCCCTCGATTCGCGCCTCGAGCTACTGTTTTCGGTCCGATCCAACGCTGAGAAAAAAACGCGCGCGGTCCGGTCCAGTCCGATCCTGGGATGTGTAGGCTCTGGCCCGTCGGATTCGGGCTTGCTTTCATTTTTGGCGGGTTGCGCATTCGCAGAAAATGCGGTAACGAACAGACCAGGATGCGTGAACGAGGTGATTTGTCGAGACAGAAGGAAAGTTGAAATTTTTGGCGTTTTTGGTTTGCGCTTGCGGCGGGCGAGGAAGAGCTTTGTCCCCTCTGTTGGTTGAGAGGAACTGTTTAGGCTGAAAAAGGCGCAAATAGACGCCTGTTCTTGGCGAACAGCCGACTTCGGAGCATAATGAGTAGCTATCGCGTCGTTCTGCATTCTTGGTGACCGCCCACGACTACGCTTCTAGCGCGGCGCCGCTATAGATCGCGACCTGCCTCGATTCAGCCTATCCCGCCTATTTCGCTTCGTAGGGAGTTTGAGCAATAACTACGTCAAAGACCCAAATTGGCATGCTGACGATTGTAATTATCGTCGCGCTTCGCTTAGTCATCGGCTGGCACTTCTTTATGGAAGGGTCCAAGAAGATCAAGTCAGGCGACTTTTCGTCGGCTGGTTTTTTGCGCAACGCCAAGGGACCGCTCGCCGGCTATTTTCGCAACTTGAACAACGATCCCGACGGCAAATTGCGTCTCGATCGCGATCGCGTACTGCAGTACTGGAACTTCTATCGCGATCAGGCGGATACGCAATTTGGCCTGGACGCCGCGGGTAAGAAGAAAACGCAGAAGACGTACAGCATTTACGTCAATCGCATTGATTCGTACATGGCCGACAAACGGGAAGAAATGGATGAATACTTCCTAGAAGTCGAACGGTTGGCCAAGGCCCGCTCGAAGCCGGAAAGCAGCGATCTGCAGTACGAGCAGGAGCGATTGGCCAAGAAAGATAGTGAGCTGTTCGGTAAAATGAACGGTTGGACGAAGGACGTCAAAAAGATGCAGGATGAGTATGTGGAAGATTTGAATCGAATTGGCCGGATGGCCGGAGCGACTTCGACATTCTCGGTCCGTGATCCGAACCAAATGCCGATTGACGTCGTAGTAACGTATGTCGTATTCGGCAGCGGCGTTCTCCTTGTCCTGGGTCTATTTACCCGGATCGCCGCTCTAGCGGCTGCGGGATTTTTGTTGCAAGTGATGGCCGCTCAATGGCCCGGCGCGATCGGCGCCGAGCCGGTTTACTACCAATCGGTCGAATTCGTCTCCCTCCTACTTTTGGCCGCAGTCGGCGCTGGTCGATTCGCCGGTCTTGATTTCATCCTCGGCGCGATGTTCCGCCGGTGTTGCGCTCCAACCACATCTCCAACCGAAGGGGAGTAAATATGAACCTGAAGCCTGACGCCAAGAAGGCGGGTAAAGAAAACTTCAACGAAGCGGTCGGTGTGAATCGACGCGACTTTTTGAAAGGGGTCATCGCCGCCGGCGCCGTCTCTGGCGGTGGTCTGGGAGCGATGTACTTTGGTTATAGCAAGGTCGAAAACCCGGTTCGCATCGGCGTGATCGGCACCGGCGACGAAGGAAGCGTGCTGATCGGCGCGCTCAATCCTGACTATGTGCAGGTCGTCGCGATCTCTGACATTCGCCCTTACAACGTCCATCGCGCTTTTCATGGCGATCATTCCAGCGAAGCCGCCTACTCGGCGCGTCGCGGTTTGATGAACGTCTACGGTTGGAAGACCGAAGAAGAAGCTCGCCAACACGTGAAAGTCTATGAGGACTATCACGATCTGCTGGCCGATGATTCGATCGAAGGGATCATCTGCGCGACCCCGCTCTTCTTGCACCATCCGGTGGTGATGGACTCGCTGAAGTCGGGCAAGCACGTGTTGACCGAAAAGCTGATGGCCCACAACATCAAACAGTGCAAGCAGATGGGCCGCGCCGCTCATGAAGCGGACCTGCATCTGGCGACCGGTCACCAGCGACATTACAGCGTGCTGTATGACAACGCGGTCAACCTGCTGCAATGGGGTTTGCTGGGCGAAATTCACCACATACGCGCCCAGTGGCATCGCGGCAACTTGCCTGGCGCCGATAGCTGGAGCCAACCGCTGCCAGGCGGCGAAGTCGACGCACATGGCAAGCTGGTCGACAAGATTCTGGACGGCATGAAGAAGTTCGAGAAGGCCCACGCCAACGGGAAAGATGGCGATCCTTCGACGCTGGCCAAGAACTGGGCGATGTACGAGCAGTACAAAGCTTGGAACGAAGACCGCAACATCAAGCCTGAGAACTACGGTTTCCAAGATTTTGAACTGGCCGACGGTCGCAAGATCTCGGCGATGGAAGAACTGTGCCGTTGGCGCTTGTGGGACCGGACCGGCGGCGGCTTGATGGCCGAGCTGGGAAGTCACCAACTGGACGCGGCGTCGATCTTTATCAGCGCGATGCGGAAGCAAAAGGATGGCAAGAAGGTTCACCCGCTGACGGTTCACGCCACCGGGGGCCGCCATACCTTCCCGTACGATCGCGATGCGGACGATCACGTCTATTGCACGTTCGAGTTCCCCGGACCTGGTTACGATCCGAAGTTCGACGTCGGCTATTACGATCGGTTCCGCAACTATCCGGAACGGGACGCCGATGGCAAACACACCGGAGGCGTGCCGTCGTACGAGCAGGACCCGAATAAAAAGGTCGTCGTCACCTATTCGTCGATCAACGGTAACGGCTACGGCGGTTACGGCGAAGTCGTGATGGGGACGAAGGGGACGCTGATTCTGGAGACGGAAAAAGACATCATGCTCCTCAAGAACGGCTCGACCTCGAACGTCAAGGTCAAGGATGGCAAAGATGGCCCGACGATGGATACCCAAGCGAGCGGCGCTCCGACGCAAGCGGCGAACATCGCCAGCGCTGCGACATCGGGCCCGGTCAGCCGTGGTTATACCGAAGAGATCGAGCACTGGGCTTACTGTATTCGGAACCCTGCTCCCGAAAACAAGCCGAAGTGTCATCCGGAAGTCGCGATGGGAGACGCCGTGATCGCGCTGACGGCTCGCTTGGCGATTCAACGATCGAACCAAGGCAAAGGCGGCTTTGTCGAGTTCAAGCCGGAATGGTTTGACCTGAATAGCGACGCGACGCCTGAAGACGATCTCGCCTAGTTCGCGCTCATTTGCCGTAATTGTTAACTCATTGACCGTCGCCTTCCGGCGGCGGTCATTTTTTTGCGCTCGGCGCGGGTAGCACGTTGCGGAAGTGCTATCAGGGGCTTAAATTGCGTACTAGTACGAAGTTAAGCGTCTGGTCAACGATTGGCTGACGCAGCAATCTAGATGATTCCAATCTTGAAGGAGTTGCAACGTGGCAAAATGGCCCTTAGGCGTCTTCGCCAGCATTGATGCGGGACTGGGCGTAAAGTTGTCGGTAGCCGAGGAGTTAGGCGTGCCGACGATTCAGTTGCAGGCTCCTTCCAAAGAATCGCGCACTTCAGAAAACGCCGCCAAGTTTCTGGCGACCCTCGCCGCGATGGACATCACCCTGACCTGCGTGTTTGGCGGCTTTGAAGGCGAAAGTTACGCCGACATCCCCACCACCAAAGAGACGGTCGGGCTCGTTCCGCCGGCGACCCGCGCCGAGCGGTTGGCCGAGATGAAAGAGATCGCCGACTTCGCTCGCGTCCTTGATTGCGACGTGATCGGCTTGCACGTCGGATTCATTCCGCACGATACCGCCGATCCAATGTTCGCCGAAGTCGTCGCCGTCACCCAAGAGCTGTGCGATCATTGCCAGGCCAACGAGCAGGCGCTGCACCTGGAGACGGGGCAAGAATCAGCCGAGGGTTTGCTGGGCTTTATCGCCGCCGTCGACCGACCTAACTTGCGGGTCAATTTTGATCCGGCCAACATGATCCTGTACGGGACCGGCAACCCGATCGAAGCGCTGAAAATGGTCGGCAAACATGTCGGCAGCGTCCACTGCAAAGACGCCAAGTGGTCGGACGAGCCGGGCGTGACCTGGGGATCCGAAACGCCGCTGGGCGAAGGGGACGTCGGCATGGAAGAGTTTCTGCGAACCGTCAAAGAGATCGGTTACACCGGCCCTCTGACAATCGAACGCGAAATTCCGCAAGAGCCGGAACGGCAAAAGGCCGAGATCGGCGCCGCCGTCGAACTGCTTACCGCGCTTCGGACGAAGATCGGTTAACACGCTTTTTGGTGGTTGCTTTGGATGCTGGGGGCGGTCTCAGCATCCAGAGGACTATCAACAGCGGTATCGCGATGAGGGCCGCTTTCTTCCAGACCGACGATGCTACTGCGGTGACGATCGCGATCAGAATGATCGACAGCGAGAGCCAGACCGGCAGCTTGACGATCTCTGGATAAGCGAGCCAGAGCATCGCAAAGACGCCGCCCACTTTGATCAACGCTCCCTGGAAGTGCTCTAGCGACGTTCCTTTCACATCGAACAGGAACATGCCGGCGCCGATCAGGCAGCAGACGATGGCGACAATGCCGATTTTGGTACGAGAATTCACGATGGCGATTGTCTGGCGCTGTTCGAGGAGCGCTGTTTTCATGGAGGGAATGCGTCGTACCGGCGGAAGCAGCTCGAAGGCTTAGATTCGATCGAGCGAATCCAGCCAGCGCGTGATTGCAGTACGATCGTCGTCGGTCAGCTTGTCGGCGCCTTTGGTCGCGCTGCGATGGACGACGGGGAACTTCATCTTGGCGAGCGCTTCGTCCAGCTTCTTCAACTGGGCCGATTGCGGCGACATATCGTCGTAGAGCGTAAAAATCGCGAGACGATGCAGCGGGTCATTGTCGGGCGGTTGCACGCCGCGCGGAACCGGCGCGGCCAATGTGACGACGCCGGCGATCGCTTCTCGATTTTCAAAGGCGACCATGTAAGCCATCGCGCCGCCGCTGCGAACGCCGACCAGCGCCGTGCGGCCTGAGGCGATATTGTATTTGCCGGCCAACTGTTCGATGCACTTACGAACGACGCCGGTTTCGGACGGGGTCCAGCGCTCTTTCGACGCCGGCGACACTGACAGGAGAATCGCGCCGGTCTGTTTGCATACGTCCTTCCACGCGTCGATCGTCGCTTGTCTGTCGACGTCGCCGGGTTCTTGCAGCAGAACGAGCAAGCTGTAACGGCGATCGGCGTGATAGTCGTCCGGGATCCAGGCAAACGCCGCGTTCGGTTCTTCCGCCAAGCGAACTTCAACTTCGCCGGTCTGCGGCGGTTGGGCTGGCGGCTCGACCTCTTGGGACCAGGCCGCCGACAATTCGCCAGGCAAGCTGGTCGGCAAAGTCGCCAGGGTGATCTTGGCGTTTTGTTCTTCTTCGCCGCGTCGATAGACCAGTTGGATCGTCGTATCGGGCTCTAAGGCCGAGATCTGCGTTCGCAGCTCGTCGGCGGTCGTCGCCGGCTTGTCGTTGACCTGCACAATCACATCGCCCGCCATCAGGCCAGCCGCTGCGGCGGGGCTATCGGGCAGCACATCGCGAATGACGACTCCCTCGGCGTCGCGCACCGGCAAGATGCCGAGAAACGGATGCGCGTACGGGACTAGCACCGCGGTCAGCGTCGCTTTGACTTCGACCGAATCGTCGCCGCGCTGCAAGGTCAACGCGACCTCGTCGCCGGCGTACAGCGGTTCGAGCTGGTGTTTCATTTGAGCGTGGTTCACCACCTGGCGCCCTTGGACGGCGGTGATGACGTCGCCGGCGAGGATGCCTGACTCTTGAGCCGGCGAGTTGTACCGGACCGCGCCGATCTCGGGACGATCGGCCATGATGTCATTCCCCTTCAAGCTGATCCCCAGCAACCCTTGACGCAGGTCTTCCCCGAGCATCAGCTTTTCTAGACGGGGCTGCATCTCGGTCAGAGGAACCGCGAAGCCGATGCCTGAGTCGTACCAGTCGGCGCCGGCTTGGGGACCGGTCGCTTGCGGCGATAGTGACGTAATGACGCCGATGACGCGACCATGGATGTCGATCAGCGCACCGCCGTAGTTGTTCGGAGAGATCTTGGCGTCCGATTGAATCGCTTTGCCCCAGACGCGATGGAGCGCGCTGAGCACGCCGACCGAAGCGTTGGCGTCGACCGGTGAAAACGACTTGCCGACCGCGATCGTCCACTGACCGACGCGAAGCTCCTCGCGGGGGACAAACGTCGGAACCGGCAGCGGCTCTTCGGCGTTGATCTTCAGCAGCACCAGATTGCGGCTGTGATCGCGGGCGATGATTTTGGCCGAGGTTCGTTTTCCGTCGGGAAGCGACGCCAAAATGGAGGTCGGCTCGTGGACGAAGTTATAACTGCTGGAAAGGAGATAGCCGTCCGCCGAAACGACCAACGCACTGCACGGGCCGCCGCCGGCGAGTTGGTCGCCAACTTTTTCGAGTCCGCCGACCGTTTCGATCTGAATGACCGACGGCGCGACGACCTCGACCGCAGCACGAAGCGCCTTTTGTTCGAGCGTATTGAGATCTTCCGCCGCTTGGCTAACCGCCGAGAGAGACGCGAAGAGACCGAGGGCGATCCCCAGGGATGCGAGCGAGATTTTCTTATTCATTCAGCGTAACTTCGATAAGTTCATCGCCGCGAAGCAGCGTCAGACGGACGGGATCGTCCCGATCGATAAAGGTTAGCTCTTCCCGCAGATCTCGCTGCGAAGAAATCAGCCGCCGCTCGACAAACATCACCAGGTCGTTGGGCTGCAAACCGGCGGTCTCGGCCGGCGACTCCGGTGCGACCCGTTCGACAAACGGCGGCGTTTTGGGCAGCACGTCCGGCAGCAAGATCAAGCCGAGCTGAGCCAGCGTGACCGGCTGCTTCGGGCGATTTTGATTTTCATCACGAGAGCGAGGGCGAAACCGGCCGCTGAGGATATCTTCGACCGAATTTTGCAGCTCACGTATCGGAATCGAGTAGTTCAACCACACGTTGTTGGATGAATTGCGAATCTCTTTGCCCAGCACGCCTGCGATCTGCCCTTGCTGATCGGTCAACGCGCCGCCGGCGGCGCCGGGATTGTTGGTCATCGCGTCGACGACGTAGACCGGGCCTTTGTAGCGAACTTCTGCGGCGCTGCGGCGTCCTTGCAGGTCGGTGATCGCGGTGATGTATCCATGCAGCACGCTCGCCGGTTCGTCGCCGGTGGCGATGCCGTACAAGTTGCTGAAGGTCAAAACTCGCTGTCCCGAGGTCAGCTCGACCGACTCGTCCAAGTTAAAGAAGGGCAAGTCGTCGGCGTCGACTTTCAGGACGGCGACTTCTAGTTCGGGATCGGCGCCGACCAGTTCGGCCGTAAAGCGGCGACCATCGTTGGCGACAATCGTGATCACGCTCGAATCGAGAACGTAGCTCCAAACCGTCAGGATGTGTCCTTCCGGCGAAATCACGAAGCCGCTCTGATACGATTCCAACCCGCGCAAACCGCCGGCGCCAAAAATCTTGACGATGCGCGGCTGTACGCCGCGAATCGTTCTGGCGAGCGAAGACTCCGCTTGAGCGGCTGAGGTCAGCCAGCCCAGCGAGAGCGTTAACGCAATAACAAACGCACTACGGTTCATGCGGCATCCTTCGGTTCGGACGACGACAGGGTCCACTTCAGACCATGCAGGATATTGTAAATCTGATCGCCGCGGCGAATGATGATTTTGGTCGGCAGTCGGACTCCCTCGAAATCGTCGTACTCCTGGAAACGGAGTTCACACGGATCCGAGTCGGCTTCGGGGAACATTTCCATCGCGACCAAGTCGCCGGTTTGGGGAGCGAAGTAAAAGCGAGTTTCGATCGCATCGTAAAGCCCGACTAGCACGTCAAAGCGCTCGTCGATCGAATCCAACGGAGCGGTACCCAAGTACGAGACCTCCCCAAATTTCTCGGGGCCTTGAAGTTGCAACCGCTGCCAGGCATGCAGCGCAAGCAGCAAGCCGCCGCTGCCGACAGGTTCTAACTTGCTGGTTAGATCCCCTTCGATCTCGATCGTCGAATCCCGGCCGGCGACCGACGCGGTCACCTTCTGCGGGCTCAGTTCGATTTGTGCGGCGTCGCCGTCGGCAAGTTGACCAGCGACTTTCCAGACATCGGCGGAAGAATCATCTCCTCGCTTCCAGGCCTGCCAGGTTCGTTCACGCTGCTCCAGGTTGAAGTGGTAGTTTGCGTAGCCAGAACGAGCTTGAAACAGCTTTTTCAACTCGTCCGAGACCGGCTTGGTTTCTTCTTCGTGGTGGTCTTCGGGTTGGGATCCATCGGGGCTCGGCGGAGCGACCGACTTTTGGATTTTCGCGAGCAGTTCTTCGCGGGAATGGACCCCGGCCAGGCGAACGATAATGTCATGCCGCTCGCCGCCGCGGAAGAAGCCGACCGGCACGCGCCAGCCGCGCGGATAAATGCCGAGTGCGTTTTTGAATCCGTTGACCGTCGTGACCGGCTTCGAGCCGAACGAGACAAGCTCGTCGCCGTAGCGGAGCCCGCGTCGATAGGCGTCGGACGTGTCGAGGATGTTGGTGACGATCACTTCTCCTTCCGAATCGGTCGAAACGGTCGCGCCCAAGGTGGCGTGGTCGACGACCCGGCCGCTTTTCAGGTAGCCGAGGAAGTTCATCACCTGGTTCATCGAAATCGCGTAACCGACGCCGACATTGACGCGTCCTCGCTTCTCGATCGAGATCCGGCCGTTGATGCCGATCACTTGACCATCACGATTGAAGAGAGGCCCGCCGGAGTTGCCGGGGTTGATCGAAGCGTCGGTCTGAATGCAATCGGTGTATTCGATCAGCGTGCCGCTGGGATACTGATAGCGTCCGACGCCGGAGACCATGCCCCAGGTGACGGTCGGCTGCATGTCGGTCGCCAGCAAAAATGGATTGCCGATGGCGAAGCACCAATCGCCCACTTCCACTTGGTCGCTATCGCCGATTTCCGCCGCCGGAAAATCATCGCGGCCCTGCAACTTGATCAGCGCGACGTCCCCGACCGGATCGATGCCGACAATAACGGCGTCGTACAATTGCCCATCGGAAAGGCTGCACTTCATGAACGATCCGGCTGGATCGGCGACGTGATAATTAGTGACCGCATAGCCGTCTTTCGAGATCAAGACGCCGCTGCCGCCGCCGGCGGCGCCTGCAAAAACGCAAACCGCAGAGCGGGTCGCTTTTTCGACCGCAGCGATGCGGGCGTTCTCGGCGTCTAACACCTCTTGTGGAGGCGCAGCATCGAGCGAAGCAAACGTTCCGGAAAACGTCGCGGCGAGACAGATCGTGAAGCAGGCGAAAGTACGCATTATTTAATCAGCCGTGGTTGGCACAGATAAACGCGGTCCCCTAAATCGCCGTTGCCGGCGAAGTCGACGACAATTTTCAGACGTCGGGCTCCCCGAACGTCGCCGTGTATGTCGAGAGACGTTAAATTCTCATCCAGCACTTTGTCGACCAGCACCGTTTTGTCGGCCGTGATCGTCAGTTGCAAAGGGCCGCTCGCGCCAGCCGGCAAACCGGCTAGTGCGTAAAATTGCCGCACATCTTCGGGAAGCAGATAGGTCAGTTCGGTGCGAGCATGCAGCGCGATGCCGTTAGCGAACGATTTCGCTTCGCCTGCCAGCGATAACTCAAGCGGCTGCGCCGCCGAGCCGGCTCGGACATCCGGTGCGTAGATCAGCGAGAGCTGGTCACGTGACAAATTGGAGGGGATAAAGCTCGCCCATGCGTCTTGATCGGGCGAGAGATCGGTCAGCGGAATAATGTTGCCAGCGGCGAAGTCGATTGCTTTGAGTGCCGCGAGCGCGACGGCGAATTTGCCGCCAGAGACTGATTCGACCTGCAACAGCTGTTCGTTCAGCATGATCTTGCCGGCGAAGATCACTCCGCCGTCTTGCAGTTCAAGCTTGCAGATCGGCATCGCAAGTTTGCGGTTGTTACGTTGGTAAAAGAGGAGCCCGGCCAGTTTGCTGAGCGGGATTTTGGCGTCCAGCTCATCGAGCTGGATTGACGCTTTGCCGTCGCTGATTGATTGAATGATGGCTTCTTGAAACGAGAGGTCATCGCCACGACGAATGACGACGGCGTCTCCCAGAATTTTTTCTTCCAGCAATTGATCCCAACGCTTATCGAACGAACGCTGGTCGCCATCCATTCGCAGCATGCGCAGGGCCGTCGCCGGAACTTCAAACAGCTCGAAGTTTTCGGCCGTGACGATGAACTTGCGGTTTTCGAGGACGTAATTTTTCACATCCAGCCGTGAGCCGTCGGCCAATTGCAGCAGAGCGCCGCCGGAGTCGGGCGACGTTTCAGCGGCGGGGAAATCGACGTGCATCAACGAATCGTATGGGAACGTCTCGTCGCCAACGCTCGTGCGCAGACCGATCTCATCCGCCGAAAGTTGGCGCAGCTCTCCGTGCATAGTGCGACCGTCCAACGTTTCGACATCGACGGAAATCGCCGATAACGTGGATGCGGCGATCATAATGAGCGGAATGCAATTCACTTCGTGTCCTCTTCGCGGGCCAGCTTGCGGAAATATTCTTCGATGACGCGTCGATAGTGGGAAGGGAACTCGTTGGAAATTTGCTGCAACGCTTCTTGACGCTCTTTAGGTGGCAGATTGCCCCAGTTATCGCCGGGGTTCATCTTCTTGGGATCGACGTTGCCGGGGCCAGAGCCGCCGGCCGGCATCGTGTCATTCAAGGGGCTGCTCGGCTGCGTGTTGCTGCCTCCCTGCTGACCTCCCTGCGATTGTTGCTGTTGCTGCTGCATTTGCTTTTCGAGATCTTCGATCATTTTGTCGAGCTTGGCGACCACGTCTTCTTCCTGCGTACGCACCTTTTTGCCGGCGCGACCCAGATCGAGACGACGCTCGACATCTCGCATCAAACGCGCGATTTCGTCCAGCGAATCGGTCTCCAACGGTTGAATGTCGGCCAGCATCAGCTTGGCGACCGCCAGGTAGCGGGGCGCGATCTGTTCTTGGTTCGAGAGCAACGTGCCGAGGGTCGCGACGCAGTCTTCTTTCTTCAGCAAGTAATGTTCGCAAACGGCCCGATGAAACAGCAGCGCCGCCGGATCGGCGACCTCGGCGATCGGCGTCTCTTTCAGCTGCAGGTACGCTTCATCCAGCATCCGCTGCTCGGCGAGCCAGCGACCGTATTGGAAGCGTAGGTTATCGCGCATCCAGGTCGGAAACGGTTTCGACTCGTCGGCCAGCCAAGGGAACTGTGGGAGTTCGCCATCGGCGCTGGCGCTGAGCGTCGTCACCGCGAGCTCACGGGCGTCGGCGTCCATAATCGCGGCGGTTTCCAGCAGACGGATCCCCAACTCGGCAGGCGTGTCGCTGGGGGCCTCTTCTGGCCAAAGCTGCGAGACGGCCGTCATTTGCGCTGCAGGAGCGTCAGACTCGGTGAGCCAATCGATCAACTTTTGGCGAATCGCCGGATATTCCGGGTTATGCCAGTCGGCCTGTTTTTGCAACGCGTCCGCCGCGCCGACTGCAGAAACAGTCGCTAGGCTCAGCACGATCGAAAGCAAGAGACGCGGCGTCATTTGTTTTTCCCCAAAACGTTGTCCTGCGTGATTTGGTAGACGCGTTGTTGCCGTTGGGCGAGTACGCGGAGCGCGTCGAGCACTTCCTCGCTCGTCGCTTGGCCGACTTCATCATCGAGATCGCGTAATAGTTTCGAGTATCGATCGGTACGCTGATTGATGCGCACCTGCATCGATTTGATCAATTTCAGCTCTTGGATCTTGTTGACCAGCGACTCGTCTTGCTGGCCCTGCTGTTGTTGTTGCTGCTGCTGTTGTTGCTGTTGACGTTCTTCTTGATCCTTTTGGGCCTGCTTCAACGCTTCCAATAACTCTTCCAGCGCGTCAATCACGTCCTGTTCAAGCGTCAACGTCAGCGGGTCGACTTTGGATTGGCTCAAGCGATCGGCGATGTGCTGCATGTCGTCACGCAATTGCTGCAGCGCTTCGGGAAAGGCGACCGACGATCCTTCTTCTTGCAAAAGGGTCAAAGCCTTGTCGGCCTCTAACACGATTTGCTTTTCGGCGAAGGCTAACTTGCCGGCTTGAATATCTTCGGCGGCGCCGCGCTGCGGTTCGGGAACTTGCGACAAGCGTTCCGAATCGTCGTACACCTTCAGCTGCATCTCCAGCATTTTCGAGAAGCGGGCTTCCAACCGGGCCAGCACGCGTTCGATCTCTTCTTCGCGTAACTGACGCAACACTTCTTCTAACTCGGCGATCGCTTTGGCCAACTCGCGTTCGGCCTGCTTTTGCTCTTCGATCGCTTCGTCGGTCTTTTTCTCGTCGAGATTTTTCTTCGCCTCTTCCATGCGACGCTGCGCTTCTTCGACACGCTGACGCGCCGGGAAGTCAGGCTGTTGTTGTTCTTGTTGCTGCTGATCGCCGGGCTGGGGGTCTCCCTGTTGCGGCTGGCCCTGTTGCGGTTTTCCTTGTTGCGGTTTTCCTTGTTGCGGTTTTCCTTGTTGCGGTTGGCCCGGCTTTGATTCTCCCTCGCTTGGTTTTGACTCGCCTTCGCTGGGGGACGGCTCACCGGGCGTCGGTTCGCCTGGCTTCGACTCTTCGCCGGGTTTCGATTCGCCGGACTCTTCTTCGCCCGGTTTTTTCATTTCCCCTTCTTCCCCCGGTTTGCTTTCACCGGGCTTCGACTCGCCGGGCTTGGATTCACCGGGTTTCGATTCCGAGCCTGCGGAAGGCTTCGACTCCCCTTCCCCTTCGCTCGGTTTCGATTCGCCTTCGCTGGGCTTCGCGTCCCCCTCTTGGCTGGGCTTCTCGCCGGCGGGCTTTTGATCCCCGTCTTGCTCTTCGCCGGACGAATCCCCTTCGGTTTGGGGCTCTTCGTTCTCTTTCATTCGCTGGGCAAGTTTCGCGGCGTCTTGCGACAGTTGGTCTTGTCCTTCCGAAAGTCGCTCCGTGTTTTCTCCCCCTTCGGCGCGACCTTGGAGACTGCGCTGGCGATTGAGGAGCTTACGCGTCTCTTTGATATATTCGCGAATCCGCTCTTGTTCTGACTTTAATTCGTCGTCGCGGTTCTCACTTTGCAGCAATTGCAGCAAGTTGCTAAGGTCTTTCGAGACATCCTTTTGACCGTCGACGGCGCGTTTCAATTTGCCATCGCCGAGGATCGCCGCCAGCGATTCGAGTTGGGAACGAATCAGCTTGTCTTTGCTGGAATGAGCCGCTTCGCGCAGCAGTTTCGCGCGATCGGGATTTTCGATCTCGTCGATCTCGGCCATCTTGATCATCAGATCTTCGAGTCGCGAGAAGCCTTGGGCGAGGCGCGCTTGTCGTTCGGACAGCGCGGTTTCTGGTTTTGGCTCGGCGACCGCATCGCCGACGTCTTGCGCTTGCAGGCAAGCGGCCAGGGATAGAAAGACGGTGACCGCAGACGCCGTAAGCGACAAATTGCGTACATAGAACATCGGTCGGTCCCTCCTGGGCGGCATAGCCCGCCGTTACTCCAGTTTAAGCGGATTGTCTCAATCCGACGACTCTAAATTAAACAGATCTCGGAATAGCCGCTTTTGTTCGGTTTCGGTATCTTTTTGCAATTCTTCCTGCAACTGGATGATTTCGCGGATTTGGTCGACCAGCTCGTTGAAGGTTTCCAGGTCGAGCATCTTGTCCAAGACTTGCTGCATCGCCAGGATGATCTCGTCGGTTTCGGCAATTGCATCACCGACGGCCTCCACCGAATGGGTGGGGTCGTCCAGCGACGCTTCCAGGCGCTTGATCGCTTCCCGCAGCTCGGGCTGGCGGACATCGGCGATCTGGTTAATCGGGCCGATCACGTCATTTTCGAGACGTTCCTTCCGTTTCTCGGTATCGACGCGATTGTTAATGATCTCTTGGCGAATCTCCTCGAACCCGGCCGCGACCCCCCGCAGTTCGTCTTCGGCTTTGCGGCTGGCCTGGGGAGTTCGCTGGACGCGAAGCAGCTGTAACTCGATTGCCTGTTGCAGCTTGGCGACGGGATCAGCGGCGTCGTCGCCTTCTAAATCGCTGGAAGAGAACGAGCTGGGGCCGGTCGCGATTCTTTTGGCGTCGAGCTGAACGCGGACGAATTCTTCCCGTAGTTGCTGGGTCTCTTGCAAGATTTGTTCAAAGCGCCGGCGCAGCCCAAGCTCCCGAGCTTCCAGCAGCGATAACAGTTTGCTGGGGGTAACGACGTCGAGCGGATAGCGCGTGCTGACGCCGATGTTGGGGCCGCCGGTCAGATCGTGCAGGTCGCTTGCTTTGAGGGTGAGCGAAATTTGATCACCTGCGACAAGCTGCGGCGCTCCGGTCGTTTCTTTTAAGTCGAGCACATAGTTCACGTCGCCTTGAGGGGTCGGCTTGATCGCGAACGGCGTAATGTCGCCGTCGCCTGGTTGGACGTCGAGCCAAGCGTCTTTCGTTTCGTAGTCGTCGCCGACGGTTCCCAGCAGCGGGATCCGGGCCTGGGGCGTAATCGCCGTGCCGATGCCGGCCAACTGCAAGTTGACGTTGGGCGCCTGGTCAGCGACGGCTGCGATTTGCACGCGGAAAGGAGCTTCGCTGTAGATGCCGTCGCTATCGATCAAGGTTAACTCTAGCGACAGGTCGTCCGTCAGCGGAGGGAACTCTAGCTCGAACTGATTGTTCGGCTCGGCCAGCGTCATTTCGCTTTGCGTCTGTTCGCGTAAGTTGGCGATCTCCACTCGGACGATCGGCTTGTTGGTTTTCGCTAACAGCTTGTACTGCGATCCAACCGGCAGGTCAGAGGAAGAGGTCAGCTCCGAGACGCGCGGCAGCAGATTGGTGTACTGCGGGGGAGCGGCGTCGACTTGCATCGTCAAGATCGCCGGACTGTCGACCGCTTCGATCCGCAGATTGCGGAGACGATGGTCGTAGCCGATCAGGTCAAACGAGATCGACCCCAAGATGCTCTTCAGCGGCTTGCGCTGGAAGATATAGCGTTGATAATCGCTGCGCGCGGTTCCGACGCGCTGCATCGCGACGCTGCCGCGAGCGCCATCGGCGGTCTCGTACACGATTGTGCAGTAAGCGGGGACCACTTCGGCGTCAGCTTTGGCTCGTACTAGCAGCTTCGGCGAAGATCCTCGCGCGACGGTTGCAACTCCATTTTTAAAGGGGATGACTTCCACCACATCGGCTGCAGTCGTACCATCGCTAGCGCCGGACGGACGGGTTACTTCGACGCCCACGACTTCGATCTGAGCCAGACGGGGCCAAGCTTCGTCCGATAGCCAATAGAGTCGACGTCCCCAAATCTGGAACGAGTCAAACGAGATGACGGCGAATGCGCCGATGCTGATCAACAGGGCGACCGCCAACGTGACGTTGCGGGTCAACGGCCAAGGATTGAAGATCTCATTCAGCTTGACCTGCCGGCTGTTCTCGACCGCTTGGGTGACGGCCTGACGGATCATGCCTTCGCGAAATGCGATCTCGGTCAGATCTTCTTCGACCGGGCTTTCGACCGCGGTGAGCAGACTCTCGTGGAACGCCGGATAGCGCCGCTCGATCAAGATCGCCATGCTGGTGTCGGACATCCGCGCCACCAGGCGAATCAGGACCCAGCGATAAAAGATATAAGCGCTGACCCCATAGATCGCGACCAAGCAGACGATTCGCGCCTCGCGCGGCATTTCGCTGGCGCCAAAAGTGACCGGCAGATAGTCGACCGCCAAGCCGACCCAAAAAGTGACGGCAAGCCAAACGACCAGCAGCGCCAGTCCTTCGAGCAACACGTAGAGCCGAATCCGCCGGCGCAGCGAACCAAGCAGCTCGCGCAGATCGGCGGGGATTTCGGATTTCGGTTTAGGCGTCGTCATGTTCGACCGCTCTTCAGGTTACGCTAATTTCAACAGGCGCCGCGTCAGCCATTCCAGGGCAAGCACCCCGCATATCAGGCCGAGCAGCCAGGTCCGCAGCAGCCGGTCGAACTTGCGGTCGACCAAATCAGGCAGCGCGGTGTACATATCTTGGGTCGGCAACGTGGCCGACAAGTAAACGGCTGGCAGCGCCGATTTGCCGAGCGCGGCGTCCATCCCTACGTAATAGACGGCGCCGGTCCCCTCGGCGATTTGTCGCATCGACGCATCGTCTCGTTCTGGACGCTCAATTTCTTTGTCCGGCAGCCGTACGCGGATGTCCCGCGTCAGTAGTGAATCTTCGCCGCCGCCGGCCAATTGCAATTCGATGTGGTAGTCCCCTTCGATCAGCGGAGTAAACTGGCCATGGTATTGCCCCTTCCCTCCCTGCTCGGCTTGCGTCAGCGTTAGTTCGTCACGCCGTCCGTCTGGGCGAGAGACCATCGCTTTGACCAGCGGATCGGTCAGCGGCTCATGCTTGGCGTCGGTCAGGTGAGCGCGAACTTCGACCGTTTCGCCCACCAGCAAGCGGTCTTTGTTGGTCAACAAAACGCCGCGGCTGGAGTCACGCAGCAGTCGCCCTTGCGACACGTAGCGGATCAATTTGGTGTAAAACTGCTCAAAGTAGCCTTCGTGCAAAGCGCGAATTCGCCACATCTCAGAGCTTGCCATGAAAAAGACGCGGCCAGCGCCATAAAACTGGGTCGCCATATAGACCGGCGGATCATCGCCGAGGGCCGCGTCAGGATCGTTGTACCGCGCTAAGATCGACGCGCCTTCTTTTTTGTCGCGCACCGCGTAGTAACCGTAGACGCCGGGAAACTCTTCCCAGCGAGCGGCGCTGCCGGCGCCGTCGTTGCCGAGCCACAAAAATGATTGCGACTGACCTTCGTTGGTAAAGACCAACGGCCAGGCTTTCTCCGATCCGAAACGATCCAAGCCGATCGAAGTCCCTCGGCTATGGAAGGTGACGGGGTAGAGCTGTTTGACGATGTCGATTACCGGATCGCCGCGTCGTTGGCTGGCCCATTCGGCCGTAAAGACCGGGCCGGTGGTGACAATCAAACCGCCGGCCTTCTCGGCGACCCAACGTTCGAGCAGTTCCGCTTGTTCCACGGTCAGTTGCGACCAATCGGGATCAAACGCGACGATACAGTCGTAGTTTTCAAACAGGTCGGCTGCATCGTTGGGGAAACTAAAGAGCAGCTCGTCCGACTCTTGCGAGATGCCGGGCTTGCCGCTTTGCAAATAGACGTGCAGTTCGACATCTTTGTCGCGATACAGCTGATTTCGCAAAAAGCGGAAGTCGCGGGAAGGTCCGCCGGCCATCAACAGGACGCGGTTTTTCCGCTGAATCACTTGCACTTTGACATCTTTTTGATCGTCGCTGGTATCCTGATCGGAACCGGCCGGCGACAAAATTCGCAGCTGATAGGTGCGTTCGCCCAGCGAGTCGGGAGTCACGTCAAACGTGGTCGCGACCACCGCGCCGTCGGCGCCCAAGGTAATGCGACGCGATTCTCCTTCGAGCGTCTCTTCGCGGAACTTGCCGTCGGAGTCGGTTGTGCCCGACGCCAGCTGCACGTTGACAAAATCGGTCTTTGACGCGAAGGCCTGGATGTAGCCGGTGATTTGGAAGGCGTCATTCGGAAAGACCCGCGACGGCGCTTCGAGATCCACAACTCGCAGATTGATCGGTCGTTCGGAAGGTCCTAGCCCAATCGGAAAGACCGGCGTCTCCGAATCGGCGGCGATCTGAATCGCTTCGCGAATTTCGAGTCCGCCGTTGTTCACGCCGTCCGAAAGCAGCAGGATGCCGGCGATTGGGCGACCGCGTTCTTGTTGCACGATTTGGGCGATCGCGTCGCCGATACGCGTCTCGACGCCGTGCGGCTTGATCTTGTCGAGCCAGTCGATGTCAGCTAGGGTTTGGGGCGGCCGCTTCCTCTTCGGCTTCGGTCGGCTCCGGGCTGCGATGGCTGGCCCGCAACGACGTTCAAGTCGCCTACGGCTAATTGACGCAGACTGAGCTCAGGGGCGCGCAAGTTTGCGGTTGCGGCCAACGAGGCGCCGACGACCAACGCAAAAGCGCCGATCATCGACCAAGCGGCCGCCGTCTCTCGCCAAGTAGGCGCCATGCGACGCGTGCCGAGTGCGATCAAGTACGCGAGTAAGCTGATCGCCAACACGCCGAAGCTGATCAATAGCAGCAAGCGAGCCGAGCGGAACCGCGCGTCCATCTCGGCCGAGTCTTCGGTGTCGGAGACCGTATCGGTCTGCGGGCGACGGAAGACGGCCAGTTCGGTAGGCTGTGCCGTTTGATCGAATTGATAGACCAGCACGTCATGCGATTTACGCAATTGTTCGAGCAGTTCCCCTTGCGAGAACTTGTCGACGATCTGTTCGTAACGGGGAGACGATCCGCTTTCGATGCTGTTGGGGAGCGCCATGCTAAGGCTGGTGTCGACCAGCACGACGACGCGCGAGTTTTCATGCAGTTCGCTCTCGGTCTTCTTTTCAAGATTGAAAAAGAAGAGGAGCAGACCGGCCAACGCGGCCAGACGAAGTCCGGTCAACGTCCAGCGGACGGGACGCGATTGCTCTCGCGTGTCGCGACGATAGAGCCAGCCGACGAAGGTGATCACCGCGACGACCAATGCGACCAACAGCGCCCAATGGCTCCACTGCGTCATCTCGGCCAGACGCGAGAACTCATAGGTGGTTCGAGTCGCGGCGGCGTCGGTTTGTGCGAGTAACAAGGTCATCGAGCGGCTCCCATCACGGGAGGATGGTAGCTCGTCAAGAATGCCAAAATCTGTTCCACGACGAGTAATCCCAACAGAGCGTAGAGCAGATAGTCTTGCCAGGCGAAGCCTTCGCTGGCGTTCCAACTGTAATCGACCGATTCGACGGTGTGATAGGTGAACGTAACCGGAGCGAGCGCCGCTTGTAGTTCGTTGCGGTCGGTCGTCGTCAGGTCTCCTTCGAGCGGATCGACGTTGAGTGCGAATCGCCGCAGGTTGGGGAGCCCGTCGCTTTGCGTCAGCCAAATGTCATAGACGCCGGAAAGTCCCGTAAGCGAATCGCCGGTGACGTTGTTGATGCCGGCATAATCAAGCTTCAGCAGCGGACGTCCTTCTTCTTTGGCCAAGATCGCGCGATCACGTTTGACGGTCGGCATGCGATCGGCGCCGGGCGCGTACGCCAACGCATCATTGCGAAAATTCGCCGCGTCCACTTCCAGCCGCAGCGGACTGCCGACCAGACGTTCGGTCGATTGTCGTGTGCCAGAAGCGAGATACGCCTGCAACTCCAGCGCGGTGACAATAAAGCCAGGCGTAATCGACCAGTTGTTCCAGTCAGGCGTCAAACTGGTCAGGAAGGTGACAACGCTGCCGTCGCCCACTTGTTGTTCGACGATCAGAGGCCGCCCGTCGCGCAGCTTGCCGAGCACGGCGCCGTTGTCGCTGGGCTTCCAAGTCGCGTCGAGGTCGTAGTACTGGTAGAACTTCAGGTCGTTGCGGAAACGATTTTTCTCACCGCGAAAGACGGCGAAAATTGGATGATCGGACGGCACGAAATCAACCGTCTCTTCGCCGGGAATCGCCGGCGATAGTTCCTTTGTGCCGATGACCGCCGCCGGCAGCAAACCGCCGTCATGCAGCGAATTCAACGCTTCCAACGTCGTGCCGGGACCGGCGAAGATTGCGACTCCGCGACCGCTGGCGGCGTACTGGTTCAGCTTTTCGACCGCATCGCCGTCAAAGCGGGGAATATCAAACAGGTAGATCGCGTCAAAGCCTTGCAAGGTTTCGAGCGACGCGTCACGCAAGTATTGCGGACTAACGACCAGCGGCTGAATGCCGGTGTTGACCGCTTCGCCTGGCTGGAAGACGGCGGTCATAAAGTAGGCGTTGCGTTGATTCAGATCTCCGTCGACCAACAGCACTGGGATGCTCGGCGGCGCGTTCAAGATCTGAAAGCGGCGATTGTCGGCGGCGACGGCGTCGTCCGGCAACTGAGCGACGGCGACATGCTTGCCGGCGATCGGAAAGAAAATCTGAGCGCGACGCGTCACTTCTTCGCCGGGCGGGATTTCTTCAAAGTAAACGGTTGGTTCGGAGTGGGGCGTGCCGAGTCCTTCGCCGGCGCTGGTGAACTTGCGATCGGCGCCGTCGTCGTGGTAGGTCTGCAGCTTGACCTGCACGCCGTTGGCGGGCGTGTCGCTGTAATTGCGGACGGTCACTTCCAGGAATGTCGGCACGCCGGCGGCCAACGTCGCGGATTCGGGGGCGAGACGCGTGATCCCCAGATTCACCGGATTGCGACGAGAGCAATTCACCATATTGATTTCGGCGGTCCGGTTCGACAGCTCTTGCAGACGTTGTTTCACATCTTGCGACTGGGACCAATCTCGGCGGCGGAAGTCGCCGACGAGATAAACGAGCGCATTTTCGTTTTCAACATTATCGGTGATGAAGCGATTGACGGCCGCGATCGCTTCGGCCGGTCCGACGGATAACTCGGACGAGTCGACGCTGCGCAGCGCTTCTTCCAGTGAATCGCGGAAAGCGGGATCGACGTCGTCGCCGCTGATATCAACGCGGGCGACTCCGCCGTCACCGGCGGCGGCTCGGGAGGTTCGCAGCAATGTCAATCGTTGGGGCGTTCGCTTTTCGGCGGCTGCGGCGGCGATCTGTTTGATCACTTCGCGGCCCCGGTCCATCACTTCGACGCCGCCGGTGCGGTCGGACATCGAAAGGCTATCGTCCAAAATCACATAGTGATGCGTTCCGCCGCCGCCGAACAACGAGGACCATTGGTCCGATGTCGTCAGGCCGGCCATGATCGCGACTAACAACGCGATCGCCGCCATGCGAGCGAGCAGCAGCAGCAGCTGTTTGAACCAGACCGAACGTTGGTTTCGCTTTTGACTTTCCAGCAAAAACTGCATCGCGGCCCATTGGATGCGTCGTCGCCGCATCATGTTGATCAAGTGGATCAACACGGGGACGAGCAGGAGCAAAAAGCCCCATGTCAGTGCTGGATGAACGAACTGCATAACGAAAACAAATCGGGGTTAGTTGCGGTGGTGCATGCCAAGTCGGCTGTTCAAGTAGGTCGAAAGAATCGCTCCTAACGAATCGCTGGTGCGAACCAACGCGTAATCGACTGTGTTTTTCGCACAGCCGCGACGGACTTCGTCCAGATACGTCTGCATCGCTTGCAGATAGCCGTCCCGCAGCGCACGGGGATTGCAGTCCAACTGATCGTCGGTCTCCATTCCCTCAAATCGAGTCGGCCCGCTGAAGGGAAAATCAAGTTCGTCGTCGTCCAGGATGTGGAAGACGAGAACGTCGTGACCACGCTGCCGCAGCAGTTTCAATCCTTTGATCGTGTCTTCGACATCGCCAAATAGATCGGATGCGATCACCATCATGCCGCGACGCGGATAGGCTTCGGCCGCTTCGCGACAAATCCGCAGAAAGCTGGTCTTCTCGCGCGGCTTGTTCTCGTCAAACGCTTTAATGACCGAAAGCAAATGATTGCGTTTGCTCATCGTCGGCACACGCGCACGAATTTTTTCGTCGTAGATCGCGCAGCCGATCGCGTCTTGCTGTTTGAGCACTAGATAGGCCAGACTGGCCGCCGCGGTGCAAGCGTATTCGTATTTGTTGAGCGGCCCCGAGCCGTACTGCATGCTCGACGA
This sequence comes from Blastopirellula marina DSM 3645, assembly GCF_000153105.1. Classification (GTDB taxonomy): domain Bacteria; phylum Planctomycetota; class Planctomycetia; order Pirellulales; family Pirellulaceae; genus Blastopirellula; species Blastopirellula marina. The sequence goes on along the minus strand of NZ_CH672376.1, from coordinate 2,972,850 downwards.
CGCGTCGATCAGCAACGTGCAGCGCAGGTTGGTCTCTTCTTCATACTGCTTGATGTAAAAGCGATCCTGTTTGGCCCAGACTTTCCAGTCGATATGACGTAGATCGTCCCCGGACGCGTATTCGCGATGTTGCAAGAACTCGATCGATTGACCGAAGTAAGGGCTGCGATGCATTCCCGAAAGAAAACCTTCGACAATATGCCGTGCCCGTAACTCTAGCCGAGTGATCTGCTTGATCGCCTCAGGATGCAAAAATCTTTTGGAATCGGGCATCGCTTGTTAGCTCGTCTTCCTTGGTGGGGGTCGATTCCAGAATCCGATCGATCACATCGTCGGGCGTAATGCCGTCACTATCGGCGGCGAAGTTAACCGAAACGCGATGTCGCAGCACCGGCTTGGCCAGCGCCTTGATATCGTCGGTCGAAACATGCGTTCGTCCGTGCAGCAAGGCCCGAGCTTTACCGCCGAGAATCAAAAACTGCACCGCGCGGGGACCAGCGCCCCAGCTGACCAGGTCCTGCACAAAGTCAGGCGTACCAGCCGCGCCGACGCGGGTCTGTCGGACCAGGGAGAGCGCGTAGCGAATCACGTGGTCGGTGATCGGCACTTCGCGGACGATCTTTTGCAGTTCGATCAGCTCTTCGCCTGACAGAACCGGAGAGATCTCGCCTTTGGCGCCGCCAGTGGTGCGGCGCGCAATTTCAAACTCGTCGTCAAAATTTGGATACTTCACGTAGACCTTGAACATGAACCGGTCTTGCTGCGCTTCGGGCAGCGGATAGGTCCCCTCTTGTTCAATCGGGTTCTGGGTCGCCAATACGAAGAAGGGATCGGCCAGTTCGTGACGGACGCGGCCGACGGTCACTTGCCGCTCTTGCATCGCTTCCAACAGCGCGGCTTGCGTCTTGGGAGGCGTCCGGTTGATTTCGTCGGCGAGTACGATGTTCGAGAACAACGGACCTTCGAGAAAGCGAAACTCGCGATGGCCGGTCGAACGGTTCTCTTCGATGATCTCGGTGCCGGTGATGTCGGCCGGCATCAAGTCCGGCGTAAACTGAATGCGGCTGAAGCTGAGGTTGAGCGTTTTCGCAAGCGAGCTGATCATCAACGTCTTCGCCAGGCCCGGCACCCCTTCTAACAGGCAGTGCCCGCGACTGATGAGCGAAATCAGCAGTTCTTCAATCACGTCGGTCTGGCCGACGATGATCTGCGAAAGCTGCTCATGAATCTGGCGCCGTGCAGCGGCAATTCTCTCGACCGCGGCGGCGTCTGCCTGAAGAGGAGATTCGGTCATGAGCGGTTCCTTCGATCTGGCGGCAGATAGTTCAAGAGCTAGTTTGTAGGGCGAATTCGCCAACCATTAAAACGGCGATTCGTAGACTTCGTGTCGCAATGTTCACAATTAGTTCATCCAAGCCGATTTTCGACCTCAAAAGGTAGCTCGCAAATCAACATTGGGCCGTCTCGCTTCCCCAACGATGGGGTCGTGACGATTGTATCGATTGCGCTAAGTTATTGTACTGCAGGAGGTTATCGGAGGAGTGCGCGCGACGGACCCGGTTTTAGCCGACGTGGCTACTCTGCTGGGGGATAAGTCGTGTTAGGAAGGGAAGAACCGCTGGGCGCCGGCGGCGCTGGCGCGGCGGTAAAGTTGAGCGCGAACGACATTTTGGTCAATAGAACGCGCAAGGTTTGGTTCTCGGGGTCGCCAAACAGTTGGTAGGTCGCGGTATGTTCCGATTGTCCATCTCGCAGCAAGATGCGTCCATCGCGGCGGTCGACCAGCAGTACGATCGCCTCGTGCGCCTTCTTGTCGATCCGATTTTGCCGTGACGCGAACGCCAACACCGGCAATCGCGGCGACTGCTCGGCTTCGATCAGGTGAAAATCACGAATCGGCTCCGGCGTTCGCCATAACAGTTCGCCCCCGGTGCGCGAGAAACTGTAGACGCGCGAAACGGGGCCTGCAGGCTCTTTCGAGTTGTAGGGAATGCTTTTCGAGGTGAAACGGCTTTCCTTGCGACTGGTCGTTGCGATCAGTTGGAAGTCATCGGCGCCTTCCACGATTTTGATTTGCGAGTCCCGCTGGCCAAGTTCCGGCTCGGCGTGCAGTTTCTCATCGATGAACGTTTTGCCGCTGCTCAGCTCAAAGACATGAAACTGGCCACTTGGTTCGAGAATGGCGACTTGCGCGCCAAACACGCGGCCGCGTGAGCCTGGCTCGGCTTCATAGCGCCACAGCTCTTCGCCGGTCAGCAAGTTACGAGCGACCGCTTCTAGTTTGGCGCCCTTTTCCCAGGTCAGGTAGTTCGTTCCTGCCGTCGCCCAGATCATTTCTCGCACCGGTGATTTGACGGTTCCGATCGGAACCCCGCTGCGCAGATCAAACAGCAACGCTTCGGTTTCGGAGGCGTTATTGTCTTTGCGCGGCGGAATGGCGGCCAGCACCGAATCATCGGAGACCAAGAAACAGCCCGGCGGAACGTTGTCCCGTTCCCAGTTCGAGTCCCCGGTCAGAGGATCGACGCAGATCAGCTTGTTGCCGCGCTGGAAGCAGAGCGAATCGTACCGCAACGAGCTGAAATAGCCGATCGGCCGTTCGTTGAGCGAGTCATGTCCATCGTATAAGTAGTCGCCAAACGGATTGTCATTGACTTCGACAACGTTGACTTTGGGGCGGCTGCGCGACGTGCTTCCTTCGGGCGAAAGATTCTCTTGCCAGAGGGCTCGTTCGCGAACATCATCCTCGTCCGAGCGATCTAGCGTATCAAACGCATGGACTTCGTTGCCAAACGAAACGACGACCAGATGGCCGAGTCGATCGGCATGGATTTGGGCCGTCTGCGAATTGTAAAGTTGGGCTTCGTTCAGCATGGTGAACGGCAGATGGATTCGCTGATTCCCGTACTCGTCGACCACGACAATGTGGCGTTCTTCGTTGTCGAGTTTGAGCGACTCGCGCGGAATATCAAATCCAAATCGTTCGTCGATCCGAACCGGGTGCAGCAAACGAACGGCGGCGGCCAGGTCTTCGTTGCGGCGCTGCAAAGTCACGGCGCCATAGTTCCAGTAAGGGTTTGCGACCTTGACGGCTTGCTCCATCGCCAATTGGCGGCCTGATTGTCCGCTGGCGAGTTTCTCGTTGCGGAACCGATCGGCCAGATGGCGATAGACGATCGAAGCGTCGGCCGTATGTCCGCGCGCCGTCAGAAGGCTCGCGAGTTCGGCGGTCGCTTGGGCGGCGATCGCGGGATCATCGCAAAAGGCGAGTTGCTGCCAAATGGTTTCGGCCGTCAATTCATTTCCAGCGGCCATCGCGACGCTGGCCAATTCTAGCTCGGCCGCTCGCGCCAAGCCAAACGCGCCAAAGCGGCGCGTGAAACGGCGGAGCTTATTGGCGTACGCGTCGCTTTTCGCGTGCTGTTGCAGGTCGGACCAGCGCTGGGCGATCGACTCGTTCATCGAGACGGCCACCGCCGGATCGACGGCGGTTAACAGCTGCGCCAACTGGCCGCCGATCCAGCGGTCACGTTGCACACGCAAATTTGGGCCGATGTTTTGCAGCGGACGTTCCGACTTGCCGAGATCGAGGATCTGGTCCAGCAAATCGACGTAGCGGCTGTAAGCGTCGAACGCGGCTTGATGTTCGCCGGCCTGGTTTAGACCGATCGCGGTCACTCGGACCAGTTCAAGCCGATCGTCCATGCTTTCGACAATCGCCTCCAGCTTGGTCGCGGTTTCACGATTGCCGGCGAAATCTTCGCGCAGCGCTTCGAGCGCGGTCGAAACGTACGCTTGTTGCGTTTCGGGCGAATCGACCAGCTCGAGCGATCGATGCAGCGTCGCTAAGGCCTCTTGGATTTTCCCGTCGTGAACGAGGAGTTCGCCTTGGTTGCGCAACGCTTCGGCGTCTTGGGGATTCTTCGCCAGACGCACGCGCACTTCTTCGCGCAGCGCGTCGATCTGCTTGAATGATGCGACAAAGTTCACCCCTTGCGAGATGACGTAACGGCCATGGCAGACCAAATTGCCCAGCGTCCCTTCGGTTGGAATCGATTTTTCAGGTTTGCCGGTCCGAATGTTGATGCGGACAATCTCTTCCTGCGTCGAAGGGAGATAGTAAAAATCGCCGCTGAGAAAACCACGCCCGCTCGGCAGTCCGCCGTCCGGAATCGTCTGGCTTTCCCAAGCGGGGTCGCCAGAGTCGACCTTCAAGCCGTAGATCGCATTAGCGCCGACAATGAGCGCTATGTCGCCGGATACGGCGGCCAGATAGACGCCATCTTCCCGTGGTTTTTGCCACAGCAGTTTGCCCGTCATCCGATCGAGACAGAAGATTTCGTCGGTCTCGGGAGGCGTTAAAAAGACCCGATTTCCGGCGACGACCACTTTGCCGTCGGCCCAGCGGTCTCCATAACCGGGGCGAGCTTCCTGCGTTCGTCGTTGCTGGATGAAACCTTGACGCGGGCGACGCTCGAGCGTTTGGTATTGATAGCCCCACAGCAGTGAACGTTGCCGAACGTCAATCGCCGCGACGACGCCGATGTTCGTAGGACAGATCAGCACGCCGTCTGAGTAGGAAGGAGATGCGCCGAACAGTCGATGAGCCGGCTCGTTGACCGACATCCAAAGTCCATCGAGTTGCGCCAATTGTTGTGACCACAGGAGCGAACCGTCGGCCGCGTTAAAGACGAGCAAACGAATCTCGCCGTTGACCTCCGCAATCGTGTAAAGCGAACCGTCGACCGGCAACGGAACGCCTAGGAACTGCGCTTCGGCCAACGCAGGTTCGTCGCTCATCTCGCTTCCGGCGATCCAGAGCGTCTCCCCTTCTCCACGCAAGCCGAAGCAACGCAGGCGATTGGGCGATGGGGCGCGGGCCACGTTAAAGAAGGCGATCGCGGGGCCGTTTCTTTTCGTTTCCGCAGGCGTCGCTTCTTCGATGATGAAGACGCGTTCACCATCCGAAGAAATCTGGCCATAGCAGCCATCTAGCCAGGTCCGTTTTTTGATTTGATCCAAGTAGTTGGAGCCGGGATCGTTGGACATGGCGCTAAAACGCGAATCGGCCCGATTGACGTCCGATGCGTCCCAGGGATAGTTCCATTTCACTTTGCCGGTCGTCAAATCGACTCCCAGCAGATGCCAGGGAGTGCGGACCAAAACCTGGTCACGCACCACCAAAGGCTGAGCCGCCGGCAAAGCGGCGACTCCGTTTTCGATAAAGCCCTGCGATGTGTCGTCGGCTTGTTCTTCGTCATTGCTGCTGCGCGCCATCCGCACGTGCCAGTTCAAATTTCGGAGCGGCGCACTGCCGCGGGTCGGCGCATTGCGGGCCGCGTCGCCGCCGAAGACGGTCCACGATTGCGGGATCTTCGAGCTGGGGTTCGACTGGTCCTGGAACTGCATTGCCAGCCACAGCCGCGGGTCGGCTGTTTCGGTGAACAGTTCTTTCAGAGAAGCAGGGACGTTGAAGTTTTGGCTCTTCTGTTTCAAACGCAGCGTTTCGAGCGTCTCGACGGCATGCTCTTCTTCACCGGCGGCGAAGTAGCCGATCCCGATCAGCAGCGAAATTTCTGGTTCGTACTTCTGCATCGCCCGCCGGCTGCTCTGCAGCGGCAACAGGGCCAAGACGGCCGACATCGGCATTCCCTGATCCAATTGGGTGCGGGCCAGCAAGATCGTCGCTTGATAGCCGGCGTCGGTATGCGCGTAGCGACGCGAGATTTCGGCCAGCATGCTGGCGTCGCGCGAGCTGATCGCCTGCTTGAGCATCGCCTTGGCGTCGGCGCCGTAGAGCAGCTCAAAAGCCTCTTGCCCCTCTTTTGGAAGCGAGTTGAGCAGCTCCCGCGCTTCTTTTTTGATGCTCATGTCGACTGGGCCTGCAGCTTGGCCCGGCAGGAAGAAGTCTTCCAATTCCGGATCGTTCAGCAGCATCCCCAGTTCTTCCGCCGCGGCGGTCCACTTCTTTTCGGCGATCGCTTCGCGGGCTCGTTCGGTTTGCAACCGAATTTCACGCGGAGGCGCCAAAAAGACGGCGTCCTCGTTGGTTTCTGCCTGTCCCCAAGCCGAATGGGGCGGAATCGATACCCAAGCGGTCACGGCGGCGATCAATCCGATGGCCGCTAGGCGGCCGATGCGAAACGGCTCGCCGGAAATGGGGAGAGAGGGGAGGTTGCGAAATTTCACGCGCGGCGACTCCAACGTTTGGAAAAGAACTCACTTCCTCAATTTACGACAATTGGGCGAAAATGACCAATTGAATCGTACGAAGTTCGACCCTGAACGAGACGTTTGGCACGCCGCGCCGCCGACCGTCCGGCGGGGACGACGGACGTTTGGGACGGAAAAAAGAGGGTCTAAATGTGCCGAAATGGCGTTATTTCCCGGTTTTTCGGCCTTTTTGGGCCTTATCGAGCGCTGTCAGGCTTGAAAAACTCGACTGAAATCTTTTAATCAACGCGTTCCGCTCAACGGACGGACAAATCATTCCACACTGCACAGCCTCGCAAGGAGGGAAAAAATGGCGAAAAAAGCCGTTGCGGCCACCACTGTTAAAAAGCCGCTGACGAAGACCGAACTGCTGAACAACATCGCGGAAGAGACCGGCATTGCCAAAAAGGACGTGTCGATCGTCCTGGACTCGCTCCAAAACCAAGTGAAGAAATCGCTTGGCAAGACTGGCGCTGGCGCCATCTCGCTTCCCGGTTTGATCAAAATCGAAAAGAAGAAGGTTCCTGCTCGTCCCGCTAAGAAGGGTGTTCCGAACCCTTTCAAGCCGGGCGAATTGATGGACGTTCCGGCCAAGCCGGCGTCGGTCAAAGTCAAGATCCGCGCTCTGAAAAATCTGAAAGACATGGTTTAATCACCAGCGTTTTATCGCCGCACGGCGATCGCGTAAGGCCGCAAGATGCGAGGGGCGCAGCAGCCCGCACCCCTCGTATCATGCGGCCTTACGCCGTTTCTTGAGCTTGGCCGCCTTCGATCGGCGGATGTCTGGAATGCGCTCAGTCGGTGGAAACTTCGCGAGAAAGTACGATACCAGCGACGTTTCCATCTCAGGCTCTCTCTCGAGATCGTCCCATCGTCGCGGTGTAGTCGTCTGTCATCAGAACGGCTCTCGTTCGCCGCCGGCGAAATAGGCCGATTGCAGCGCATGTCGCTGCTCCTTCACCTCTTCGCCTGGAGGCGCCGGTCACTCCGTTCGGCAAACGTTCGTTCGATAAATTCAATGGCGTTCATGGGCGATCGAAAGCCTGAAATGAAAAGGGCGCATGCTAAAGAAGGAGCGTGTCGCCTAGGCTTTTCCAAGTAGCGGAAACGCCAAAGATATTTTGGACATTCTTCCGAGCAAGACCGCAATACGCCGGCGCCGCCGCGAAGCGAAAGCTGCCGAGAACTGGCCCCCCGGACAGCCGCAAATCGCCGTTTTCTCGAGAAAACAACGCATCAGCGGCGTTGAGAGCGGCGCAAAATTGCAGCTGGACAAAAAAGAAACGCCGAAAGTCTTTTGTGAAAAGGACTTACGGCGTTTCTGAAAAGTGGTCAGGGCCGGAATCGAACCGGCGACACTCGGATTTTCAGTCCGATGCTCTACCAACTGAGCTACCTGACCAGGCGACGAAAGACCAAATCTAGGACAGTCGCGACGCCTTGTCAATTGGGGCGCCAGACGTCCCAGGTAAAGTCCCTGTCGTGACTTACGTCGTATGAAGTTCGTCACCGATTGCTTGACAGTTTGCGGCGGAACTTCTAGTTTGACCAGAACCTCTTCTCACGGAACATTCGCTTGACAACAAAGAATCCTGCGCCGTACGTATCGACCTGTCGATGCGTAACAGGGTTCGCGTTTTCCTTTCCAGATGCGTTAGGCCATGCGCAGCGACGGACGACGTAGTTTTTTGAACCATCGATGGTGGGGCGTCCTTTTATTGGCGCTCTTTCCGACGGTCCTCTGCGCCTATTCGCCAGAGAGTCCCGAAGTCGAAGCGATGGTTCAAAAGGGGGCCGGTTTTCTCAAGTCGTATGCAGCCCACAGTCGCGCGGGGGGCCAAGCTTTAATCGCCCTCGCATTGCTAAAAGCGGGTGAAGAGGAAAGTCACCCACGCGTTCAAGGCGGCGTTAACGCGGCTAGAAACTTGGGGAAAACAACGCCCTCGAATGTTCACGACAACGCCTATGACGTTGGCATGTCGCTGATTTTGTTGTGTGAACTCGACCCAGAGGCGAACCGCGAGCCGATTCAAAACCTGCTGCAGTATTTTCTCGAAACCCAAAAGCCCGGCGGCGGATGGGGATATGCAGGACGCAATACCGGCGATAATTCGATGACGCAATATGGCGCGCTGGGATTGTGGTTGTCGCAGCGCAGCGGTTTTGAAGTGCCGATCCCGACGGTGGAGCGACTCTGCAATTGGATCCTGCGTTGTCAAGATCCTTCCGGCGGCTGGGGCTACCAAGGAGTCGATCCTGGACCGGGGAACTTTCAGCGCGTTCCGCAGTCCGATATGCGACCGACGATGGTTTGCGCCGCACTGGGCAGTCTTTACATGGGAAGCGATCTGCTCAACATCACCGAACGCCGTAAGCAGGACGTTGAAGAAAAGAGTCCCAGCCTGCCGGGCTTTGTCCGGGAAGTAAAAACGCCGGACGCGGTGGAGCGGGCGAAGATTTTGACCAAAGCGGTCGACGCCGGCCGGGTCACCGCTTCAAAAAATGCGGGACGAAGCAATCTCGCCGCGACTTTCACCATCTCGCCGTCTCAATGGGACTTCTACTATCTCTACGCGCTGGAGCGTTACGAGAGTTTTCGCGAATTAGATCTGGGCAAGAAAGATCCTCAACCCCCTTGGTACGACGCCGGCGTCAACCATCTCCGGTCGACTCAATCCGATTCCGGCAGTTGGCGCGGGAAAAACGAAGAGCCGATCGTCGCGACGGCGTTCGCCATCTTGTTTCTGAAACGCAGCACCGCGCAGTCCATCAAAAAGCGGAGCCGCGTCTTTGACGAAGGACGACTCGTCGGCGGACGCGGGCTGCCGAAAGTGGTGGAAGACGCGACCATCAAAAATGGCCAGGTCATTAACAAATCGGAACTGCTGGAGTCCGATAAATTTCTTTCGATGATCGAAGCTGATGACGCCGAGCTGGAGCGCTTTTTGCACCAGGACGTGAAGTTTGAACTCAGCGAAGACGAGCGGGGACGATCGGAACAGATCGTGCAGCTGCGTCGTAAAATTCGCGACGGTTCGTTTGGCGCGCGATTGTTAGCGATTCGAGCGGTACGGCAATCGAAAGACTTCGAGAGTATCCCCGTTTTGATTTACGCACTGACCGACCCCGATGGTCGCGTCGCGATAGAATCGCGTGACGCTCTCCGATTTATCACACGCAAGTTCAACGGCTTCGGGATGCCGCGCGGAGCAGATGTAACGCAACGATCCCTTTACGCGAACCAATGGAAACAATGGTATCGCTCCGTCCGTCCCGACGCTGAGTTCCTCGACTGAATGGCCGGCTCTTCGACTGCAACTTCTTCCGCTTCTTCACGGCCGCCGCAAGCGACGCCGCCGATGAAGGTTTCGTCGTATGATCGCGTCGCCAGCATGCTGGTGGCGCTGTTGGTGCTGGTCGGCTTGGCGGTCTTAATCTTGTTTTTGATCTTCCTGACGACTCGCACCTATCCGACGCAAACAGCGGTGCCGATCATTCTGGAGGAAATCTCCGGGCGTGGCGACAACGCCGCCGGAATTGCCCGAGATCTAGAAGCACCAGGGCTGGATGAATTGGACGAAGTGTTGGAGCCGCAACTAGAAATGTCGCTGGAAGCGGTTACCGAAGTCGTTACTTCGCAATCCGCGGCGCTGGAGTCGCTCGAAGGTCAATTGAACCCCAACGGTGCAGGCGGCGGACTAGGCGATAGTCGCCCTCTTGGCCCGCCGGGTGATGGTGAAGATGTCATTCCGCGATTCGAGCGGTGGGAAATTCAATTCGAGTCTTCGGATTTGAAAACCTATGCACGGCAGCTTGATTTTTTCAAGATTCAGCTCGGCACGCTCGCCGGCGGCGACCAAGTTCGGTACGCATCGGCGTTGGCGACCAATCCGCAAAGTTCGGAGGGATCGACCGCCAAAGAAGAACGACTCTACATGACTTGGCGCGATGGCTCTTTCAAAGAAGCGGATCGCGAATTGCTAAGCTCGGCCGGGATCACGCCGGGGCCGGTCGTGATGCAGTTTTACGATCCTGAGACAGAAAATATGCTGGCGTTTCTGGAGAAGCAGTACGCCAAAGATCGCAAGATCGGAGAGATTCGCCGCACCTATTTTGGCGTGCGGACCAAAGGCAATGAGTTCGAGTTTTACGTGATTCGACAGGAATATCGCAACGCTCGGTAACCGGTGAAGCGGCGACTTGTTCGCCTTCGCTATCCCAACTTTCCACAAGGTTTTGACAACTCGATGGATATTAGCGGCCTCACAACCATCTTTGGTTACATTATTTACGGCGCACTTGGTTTGATTGCGCTTTGGGGCGCGTTTTGCGTCATCGTGGTTTGGATGCGCGTTGCGGAAAAGCGCTTTCGTAGCGAAGCGGACCAGGACGCATTTTTAGACGCGGTCGAAGAGCCCCTTTTACGCGGCAACTATTCGGCCGCCGAAGAACTGTGCGAAGACGATTCGCGTGCTGTTCCGCAGTTGGCGTTGTTAGCGATGCACATGCGTGACAACAGCTACGCTCAAATCAAACAGATGATGCTCGATCGGTTTCAACGTGACGTCCTCTCGGATCTTGAGTACCGACTTAGCTGGGTCTATACGGTCATCAAAGGCGCTCCGATGGTAGGGCTGTTAGGGACGGTGACCGGTATGATGGGCGCATTTGGCAAGTTGGCCGCCGGCGAAAGCGGCGGCGCCGACATCGCCACGCAAATGGCCGAAGACATCAGCTTGGCGTTGATCACCACCGCCGCCGGCTTGGCGATCGCTATTCCATTGGTGTTTTGCACCGCCAGCATTAACGTTCGGATTCGCAAGATGGAAGATCTGGTCGGCGTGGGGGTGACTCGGTTTCTGGGCGCGTTGCGTGAACGAATGAACCGGGAATCGGAAGCATGATCAACGCAAGTCACGGCAAATCGCCAGGGGACGCATCGCCGGTGGAGCCAGAAGCGATCTCGTTTCGGCGTCCTCAAGCGAAAAAGGACGAGGCCGATCTCGATATCACGCCGATGATTGACATTACGTTCTTGCTGTTGATCTTTTTTCTGGTCGCTTCGCGTCTCGATTCCGATTCGGTCCGAAACTTGCCCGACGCCAAACAAGGGATCAGCATCTCGGCCACCGAAACCGTGGTGTTGACCATAACAGCCGCTGGTCCCGACGGCGCTGCGGTCGTCTATCTGGGAGATGGCCCCGCGGATGCGACGCGCACCTCAGACAGTTTGGATGCGCAAGAGGATGAAATCATGGCCTACGTCGACCGCGAAATGCAGTCGCGCCCGGCTCGATCGATCTTGGTCAAAGCAGAGAAGAACGTGCATGCCGGAGATGTCGTTCGCGTGATGCGCGCGGCGGCCAACATCGAAGGCGCCGAGGTCTCGAAGGCCTATATCGGCGTGAAGGATGGAGCATGAGCGAACACCTGTTTCGATTTCGTTGCTCCGCTTGCGGAGACGTCCTTTCGGCGAGCATGGACATGATCGGCGCCGAGATCAAATGCGCCAACTGTGCGACCCGCTTGGAAGTGCCGGCCCCGGCCAAGACCCGCTCGAGGCCGCGAGACGAGGTCGAGTCGAAAGGGAAACGGAAGCGCGCTGAAGAAGACGCGATCGCTGACGAAACGCCTGTCCGCTTTCGTGACAGCCACGCGATTCAAGAAGATGAAATGGATCTTACGCCGATGGTCGACGTGACGTTCCTGCTGCTGATCTTCTTTATGGTGACGGCGTCGTTCAGTTTGCAGAAAACGCTGGAGACGCCGGCGCCCCGTAATGATTCGCCTAGTTCTCAGGCCCGCACGATGGACGAGCTGATGGACGATCCCGACTACGTGGTCGTTCGCATCGATTCTTACAACACCTTTTTTGTCACTTGCGCCGCTTGGAACGACGAACGCGAAGCTCCCAGTCGTCAAGAGTTGTTGGTGAAAATTCAAGAGGCCCGTAATTCCAATCCGGCTTCTCCGCCAGGCACGTTGCTGGTCAACGCGCATGTCAACGCAGCGCACGAGAAAGTGGTCGCCGCGCTCGATGCCGGCAATACCGTCGGGATGAATCAAGTGAAACTGTTGACGACCGAGGAAGAGTAACCTTCCTGATCGCCGCCAACCGCTAGTCCGCTGAACGAAACGTTTTCCGCTTATGATGAACATCCCCGAATTTCTCGATCTGCTTGAAATGTACGAGTATCTGGCTGAAAACCAGATCGCCGCGCTACGTCGGCAACTGGCGCAAATGGATCGGGATGTTACGCCAGAGCAGATCGTTAACAGCCTTTTGCAGCGCGGCCACCTGACCAAGTACCAGGCGAAGCGCGTGCTTGCCGAAGCGCAAAGCGGTAAGTCTCAGCGCACGCAAAGCGTCAGCAGCGGGCGCCGTCGCGCCCAGGAGAAATGGCTCAGTTCGACTCCGGTCGAAGAAGAGATCATGGACCTGGGAGAAGGCGATCTGGTTCCGCTCGACGAGGATGGCAGTTCAGCGTTTGATGACGTGATCGGCGATGACGTCCTGTCGGATCAAGATGATCTGGCGCCGATCGGGGACGCGGCGTCCGGTAAACGGAAGAAGTACGTCAAAAAGGCGCAGCGGAAAAATCGCTGGGATTCTCCCCTGCTCCTCTTTGGCGGCGCCGGGCTCGTCCTGTTGGTGCTCGCCGGCGGATTGCTGTTCGCTTGGTTGTCATGGGACAGCGGCGATTCGGTGTTTCAATTGGCCGAAACCGACTACGAGGGCCGCAAATACGCTCAGGCGGTCTCCAAGTACGACAAGTTCCTCTCGTCATTCCCGACCCACTCGCAAGCCCCGACCGCACGTGTGCGACGCGGTTTGGCAAATCTGCGTCTAGCGATCGAAGGGACCAATAATTACGAACAAGCGCTGACGCGAACGACCGAAATCCTGAACGAGCTGAAAGACGAGCCTGAATTTGCGCTGGCCCGGCCCGAGTTGGCTTCGCTGCTGCCGGATGTCGCCAACGGCCTGGCGCAAGCGGCCATCGCCGAGGATGCGACCGCCAAGCGACGCGAACTGGTCGCCAGGGCGCAAGAAGCGATGACGCTAGTTGATGACAGTAACTATCTTCCCACTTCGCTGCGCAGCGGCCAGCAAACGCGTATCGATGGAATCGTCGCTGACATTCACCGCGTCGAACGCGGCATTTCACGCGACGAAGAACTGGCCGCGGCCGTGACCGATATTCAAACCGCCGCACAAAGCGACGACTTTGAAGCGGTCTATCGCCGTCGTCAGACGCTGCTGCGAGTCTATCCCAGCTTGAGCGACGACCCTCGACTGCAAGACGCGGTTCGCAATGCGGTCACGGCGCTCGAAGCGCGAGTGATCGTTTCTGCAGAGAACGTGCCTGCGACTCGGCAAGATCATCCCTTAGGTCAGGCTCGGACCGTGATGATCGCCGCGCGCACGAGCAGCGTCTCGCCGCAGCCGGCCAAAGAAGCGGTGACCGTCGTGCTGGATGGGGCCATTTACGGATTGGATCGTCGCGCCGGCAGCCCGCTCTGGCGACGTTTTCTCGGTTTTTCCAATCAGGTCGAACCGCTGATGACCAGCGATCAATCGGCGGTGATTGCGGCCAGCAGTTTGCGGCAAGAGCTGGTCAAACTTAACGCACTGACCGGCGAACTCGCATGGCGATTCCCGTTGACGGAAGAGGTGGTGCAACTTCTCGCGTTGGGGGATGATTTTCTGGTCGTCACCAAGCAGGGAAAACTGCTCCGTCTCAATCAGAAGTCAGGCGATCAAACGCAAAGCGTCCAACTACCGCAGCAAATCGCCGTCGCCGCGGTAGTCAGCAAAATGCCGCAGCGCGTGATGGTCGTCGGGTTGCACTCGACTCTGTATGTCTTGGACGCGAAAAGCTTGACCTGCGAGCAAGCGATTTTCCTGGGGCATGAAGCAGGTGCGATCGTCTCGCCTCCGGTGATGTCGGAGCTGGGGCATCTTTGTTTGTTCGAGAATGCCGGCTCCGACTTTTCGCTGCTGCATGTGTTGGGGAACAAAGAGAAATCGCTCGAACAATTGCAGCCGCCGACCCGTTTGCCGGGGCTTGTCTTGGCGCCGGCGCTCACGTTTCAGTCACGCGTCGCAGCGGCCAACGACCGCGGCGCCCTGTTTGTGTTTGAAGGGGGAATGACCAAAGAGAATCCGGTGCGTCTGTTGGCGCAAACCAAAACGGAACGCGGAGACCGACTCTACTCGCTGATCGCGCTAGAGAACGGCTATCTTTGGGTCGGCGACAATCGGCTGTCGCGCTACGCGCTGCAGCTTTCGCAACAATCGATTGTGCCGCGCGTCGTTGAGTTTGATCGTGACAATTTCGTCTCGCTCCGCATTGACGGCGATCTGCTGATTCATGTGCGTCGACCCGCGCAAGGGGGCGGCGTGATCGTGACGGCCGCCGACTTGAACGAGAGCGGCGCCAAGCAGCGTTGGCTGACGACGCTGGCCGCGCCGCTGACTGGGCCGGCGTTTGCGATGGCGCCACAGCAGCCGCCGCTGGTGATGACCTCGCGTGGCGACTTGTTCGAGATCACCAGCACCGCCGTGCAATCAGGCGTCGCCGACGCACCCTCGGATTCAGCCAACTACGTCAGCCCTCCTCGGCTCGATCGACAGGTATTTGTCGCGGATAAGCGTCGCCTGTTTTTGTCGGCGCCGCCAGAAAACAGAGCGGTTTATTTTGACGCGGCGCGCAGCGGCAGTCTGCTCAAACAACTCACGCTGGAGGTTCCCAGCGACAGCATTACCTCCGGCGCCGTCCTTGCTGGAGTCGGCGTGGTCGCCCCCAGTTCGCAAGGTCAGGTCTTCTATCTAGATCCTGCGACCGGCGCCGCGGCCGCTCTGCCGTTTCAACCTCGGTTGGCGCTCGGCGAAAATCTGGATTGGAACGAGCCGGTGGCCGATGGTCAGGCCGCGATCGTCTTTGACGGTCGGCAAACGCTCTACCGCTTGCAAGCGGATGATCCCACGACGCCGCAATTGGCCAGCGTCGCCGAGTGCGTTATCGATGGCAAATTGGGACCGATCATGGCCGTGATGGGCCCAACCTTGCTCGCCAAACAGATTGGCGACACGACCGATCAGCTCGTCTTTGTTTCACTTCCCGATCTGCAGTCGGTGCAAAAAGTACCGATCGAGGCCCGTATCATCGCGGGGCCGTTCGCCGTAGGAGATCGAGCGATCGTGCAAACGTCGCAAGGAGTCTTGATCGCGTATGGCGCCGATCAGCAAGAGCATTGGCGCGTACCGACCGAGACGTCGGTGTTGGTCGGCGAGCCGATTTACGCTGACGATCGCATCATCGTCACTTGTGCAGATGGACGAGTTTTGCAAATCGATGCGACGTCCGGCGAAGTCGCCAAGACGATTCAACTGGATGAGCCGCTGACCGGCGGCGTCGCTCTGCATGACGGCAAATTATGGATCAACGGGTACGGCGGCGTCGTTCATGTCTTGGATTGGAAGTAACGGATCTCGTGAATCGACCAGCTTCGACAATACGCACGATCATGCTCAGCAGTTTTTGCCTGCTGACATCATCGCTGGCTGCGCAGGAAGTGCGAATCGCCCAGCCGGACGATGTTCCGTTTGACCAGATCGTGCTGCGCGACAAAGGGGATACGTATGTCATCAGCATTCGTCCGCTGGTTCTCCCCAGGGGGAAGTTTTGGGACACGATGAAGGAAACGGAGCTCGTTCGAATGGTCACGGACGATGGCCGTACGTTGGAGGTCAAACGCAAATTTGTCACTTCGTACCTGAAATTTCCTCAGCTCTTGCTCAACGAAGCGGAACGTCTGACCAAGCAAGGCAAGCTCGACGCGGCGTACGACTATTTCGACCGACTGATCACCGACAACCCGCAATACGATGGGTTATCGGCGGCGCTTTCCAGCTATTTGTATGAAAACGCCAAGGTTTCGTTTCGCAACGAAAACTACTCGGAAGCGTTGGGATTTTTGGAAGAAGCGAAGTCGTATCGTCCCCCGGTCGATAATCTGGACACCGCGATCAGCGCCGCGGCTGACAAACTACTCGGAATTTATGTAGCGGAACAGGATTTCTCGGCGGCGCGCGACCTGCTGACGCGACTTTCGCAAAAACGGTTTGGCAATCTTGCGGCGGTGACGAAATGGAAGACCTATTTAGAAGCGGAAGCGGCGGAGAAACGTGACGAAGCGCAGCGTTTGCTAACTGCCGGCGATTTAAACGCCGCGTTTATCGCCGCCAAGCGAATGCGGTTGATCTACTCCGATGTCAGCGGCGGCGCTCAATTGTCGGCGGACATCGCCAAACGGTTTCCTTTCATTCGTGTCGGCGTCACCTCTCCCGGCGTTGCGGCTGACACGACTAGTTTAACGTTCGCCGCGACGCGCGATCGCCGTCTACTGCATCGTTGCCTGACCGAGATGATTGCTTTTGGCGCCGATGGCGGCCAATATGTATCGCCTTTTGGCACGTTGGGTCGTTCCGCCGGCGGCGTGGAGTTCAGTCTGTTATTTCGCAACCCGACCGAAGCCTATCCCTGTTCGACCCAACTGTTGACGCAGCCTGCCGCTTCTCCGCGACTTGGCATGTTGCAAGAGTGCATGAAATACGTCGAGTTCGAAAATGGTCGCGAACTGCGCGTTCAATTGGAATCGCCGCACGTGCGTCCCGAGGCGCTGGCTCGCATCGAGATCGGCGCCGAACTGCCGGAAGCGATTCCGTATATCGACAATACCAGCGGCGGTTTGCGACGCTTGGTGGTCAATCCAGACTACTCGCTGCGAACTCCCATTCAACCGCACGCGATCGAACTGCAACCCTATCCCTTTTCGAGCCGCGCGCTTTCGGCGCTTCGTGCGGGACAAATCGATATCATGGATCGATTGTTTCCTACCTTAGTGGATGACGCCAAAGCCGATAATTCGCTGGTCGTCGACTACTACCGAATGCCGTCGGTCCATTTTCTCGCTCCCAACTATGACAACCCCTATATGCAATCGGCGACGTTTCGGCGCGGTTTGCTCTACGCGATCAATCGCAGTGCAATCTTGAATGGCCGACTGTTGGGAGATCGCGAAATCCGCGGTTGCCATGTGATCAGCGCCCCGATTCCGGCAGGGCTCGAAGCGGATGATCCGGCCGGTTACGGATATGACAACTCGATCGACTCGCGACCGTACGAGCCCGAAATGAGCGTGACCCTCTTTCGCTTGGCGCTGCTAGAACTGGAGCAACAAGCCGAAGCCGATGGCTCCCAGGCGCCGCCGTTGCCGAAAACCTTAAAGATTGGCCATCCCGATAGTGAAGTCTCACGCGAAGCGGTCACGGCGATCGCCAAGTATTTGAAACGCGTCAGTTTGGAAGTGGAAATCGTCGTCACCCCCTCCGAGGCGATTCGCGCCGCCGATGTGGGCGTCGATCTGCTGTATGTCGAAGCCAGCGTGCAAGAATCGCTTGTCGATGTTCCGCTGCTGTTTCAGCAGTGCGTCCCTGAAGAAAAACAAAGTCGCTATTTGCGTGCGGCGCTGCGGCGACTGAACGAAGCGACCAACTGGACTCAGGTACGTGAGCGATTCTGGACGGTGCATCGCTTGGCCTATGATGAGACGACGGTGATTCCGTTGTGGCAGATGCGCGACCATTTTGTCCGGTCGGCCGAGTTTGGCGGCGTCTCGCGCCAGCCGATGTCGCTATTTCAAGATGTCGAGCGTTGGACCGCCGTTTCCCTGACTCCGCAGAAGGGAAACTAATGCGACCTTGTCTGACCGCCATCATGATCGGTTTCGCGTTGCTGATGACCAATACGGCGTCAGCGGCGCCGTGGGAGTACGATCCGTATCGGATCGAAGTTTGGATCGCCGCCGATGATCCGCGTCTGCTAGACGAAGCGTCGCAGCAGCAACTGCGGGAGCAAATTCTGGAAAGAAGTTGGATCTCGGCGAAAGCGGTCTGGGAGATCGACGTCGCCGCTTGCCCGGCCGATCTGCGTTGGGACGCATTTCACAATCTGGCCGACATGATGCAAACGTTGACGCCCATCGGGGACGCGCAGGGTCAGACGCTCGATAAAATCGCGCTGGTGACGATTCAAACGCATGGATCGCAGATCGAACTGGCGATGCGGCAATTTGATGTTCGTATGCAACAATGGGGGGGCGTTCATCGTGATCAGGTGAGCAACTTGCATCTGGTCAGCAGCGCCGTCGTCGATTTGCTGCGGCGATCGTTTGAGCCAATCGGTCAAATTGAACGAATTGATGAAAACGAAGCGCTGGTCACGATGAAAGCGCAAGGCTTGGCCGACACGGCCGAATCGCCGGCCAGCGTACTGCCGGGCTCGGCGATGACTGTGGCCCTGCGGCGTCTGAATCGCATCGGTGAAATGGAGCCCGACGGATTGCAGCCGGTTGATTGGACCGTGTTAGAAGTGCTGGACGATCAATGGAATTTCAAACGCTGTAAAATTTTGTCCGGATTTCGTCGTCCGCTGGCCGGGCGCAAAAGTATTCGCGTTCAGCGACTTGCGATCGCCGTTAAACCTTCGTACGACCACACCGAACTACATCTGGCGAGTCGCCAGGGCGACGCGCTGGCTGGCTACGAGATTTACGCCAAAGACACCAAGTCGGGCGAAAGCGAGCGTTTGGCCGAAAGCGACGAGCACGGAGTCGTCAAACTTTCGCTCGATCCGGCGCACCCGCTGCGGTTGCTCTACGTCCGTAGCGGCGGAAGTTTGTTGGCCCGTTTGCCGTTGGTTCCGGGGCTCGCTCCCCAGGTCACCGCGCTGATGAGTGATAACTCGCGGCAGATCGAAGCGGAGGGTTTCGTGTTGGGATGGCGGCGGCGAATGCTGGATATCGTCGCTCGCCGCGAATTGATCGCAGAGCGGATTCGCCGTCGCATGGAAGAAGAGGATCCCGATGGCGCCGAAAAGTGGCTGGCGGAACTGCAAGAGATGACCACGATCAACGACTTGCTCTACCAGTTTCGTCAAGCGAAGAATGACTTTCTGGAAGGGGATTCGTCCGATCCGCGGGTCAGCGCCCAGATCACGCAACTGTTTGACAAAGCGCAGCAACTTGCCAGCAAGAACTACAATCGCAATCTCGAACGCGATTTGTCAGAACAAGTTCGCAAGCTCCGCGATTCGCAAGGCGCGTTTGGCGGCTCGCCGTCGACTCCGGTTCCGGCGCCGAGCCCGACCCCGGATTCCGATTCGGATGCATTCGGCACGTAACGCCAAAGTTGCTACCGCGCCGCTAGCGCGATGTAGGTGACGATCGCGCCCAAGATGGCCGACAACGGCAAACCAACCAACAACGCGATCGTCAGTTGGCGTTCGCGGCGCGTCTGTCGTGGCTGAAAGAGAAGTCGCGATGAACTAGGCGATTGGATCGCCTGGGTATCTTGCGAAGCGAACAACGATTGTTCGGTCGACTGCGACGTATGGCTAGGACTATCGTCCGTGCTGACCTCGTAGGCGTTCGAGCCGGCCTCGGTATCGTTCAGATGCCCGCCGTTGGCGTAAACCGGCGGAGGCGGTTGCCAGGCAGGCTGCATCGTCTGATTCAATTCAAACTGCCGCGTGTCGGAGACCCATGGTTCGAGCCGCGCGACAATTTCGCCTGCCGACTGAATCCGCTTCTCCGGATTCTTCTCCATCATTTCCGCGATGACGTCGACCAAATCTCGGTCAATATCGGGATTGAATCGATGCGGATGAAGCGGCGGTTCATCGCGATGACGGCGGGCCTTATCTTGGACCGATCCGCCGGGGAACGGAACCTTGCCGGTCAGCGCGTAATAAAAAGTGCAACCCAGCGAATAGATATCCCACAACGGCGAGACATCCAGCGGATCGCGGATCTGTTCCGGCGCTAGATAGTCAATCGTGCCGACGATCTTGCCCGACGCGCCGGCGCTGCTCGCTTCGTTCATGAAGTCGGCTAGACCTAGGTCAGAGACTTTCGCCTGACCTTCAGGCGTCACCAAAATGTTGCCTGGCTTTACGTCGCGATGGCAGAGATCTTTCGAATGGGCGTATTCAAGTCCGCGAGCCGCATGCGAGACGATCGTCGCCGCATGGTATTGCGTCAAATGTCTTTTGGCGCGGATCAGACGACGTAAGTCGGTTCCCGGCACATATTCGGTCACCAGGTAGTGAACGTTGCCGTCTTGCCCGGCGTCGTAGGCTCGCACCAGACAGGGATGATCCAATTGGGCCTGCATGCGTATTTCGCGCATGAACCGAGTGATCGCTTCGGGGGTGCTGCGCTGCAGCGGCAACACCTTGATCGCGACCTGACGACCCATGAAGTTGTGTTCGGCCTTGAACACCTGGCCCATACCGCCTTGGCCGATCCAGTCGGTGATGACATACGGGCCCAGGGTCAGCTTGGTCAGGCCTTTCCGCAGCTGGTCGGCTTGGTACTGGGTGAGAATTTTGCGGTCGACCAACGCCGCGGCCAAATCTTCGTCGCTAACCGTGCGACGAATGGAAGCCGAGTGCAGCCGCTGAACCGTCTCTTCAATTTGTTCTGAAGAGATTAGTCCACTGACTAACGCGGTTTCTCGAAATGATTTAGCAGAGTCGGTCGGCACGGCATTCTTGCCAGAAAGAGAAGTAGTTGAGTTGATTTTACTCGCTTCCGCCAATCTTCAAGAGGCGAGAAATGGAAATTAAGGATTTTTCAGATTCGCAACATTTCTAAGTTACAAGTAGGGCCGCCAAGCCTCTGGCAGCGGCGCT
This sequence comes from Blastopirellula marina DSM 3645, assembly GCF_000153105.1. Classification (GTDB taxonomy): domain Bacteria; phylum Planctomycetota; class Planctomycetia; order Pirellulales; family Pirellulaceae; genus Blastopirellula; species Blastopirellula marina. Next base: position 2,951,878 of record NZ_CH672376.1, on the reverse strand, counting down.
TCGATCGTAACCATTGTCTTGAGCGTAGGATGCGTAAACACAAGCCGATGTGCATGTAACGCAATTCCCGGCGAATAGCGGTCGGTTGACCCATATTTTTTGTCTCCCAGGATTGGCGCTCCACGACTTGCCAGCTGCAGGCGAATCTGATGTTTCCGCCCGGTGATTAAACGTAAATGGAGCATCTGGCAATTTGGCCGTCGCTGTTGCTCAAGGATCTCCATTTCTGCCCGATCGGCGTCGGCGGTCCCTTCTGCGGCGATTACCATGCGGTGGAGTCGATCTTCTTTGCGAATCCAGTCGACTAACTCACCATTGCGGATTTTGGGACCGGCCGGAATGAGTGCGGCGTACTCTTTGACGGTCGAACGATCCCGAAATTGCTCAGAAAGTCGCGACGCCGCTTTGGAAGTTCGCGCGAATAACAGAACCCCGGTCACATGCGCATCGATCCGACTGACGATGCCGACGTAGACGTTACCCGGCTTGTTGTAGGTTCGTTTCAGATAATCCTTGGCCCACTGGGCGGCGCTCGGCTCACCCTCTTGGGCGCCCATCGTCGCTAGCAACGCAGGTTTCGAGATCGCGAGTAAATGATTATCTTCGTAAAGAACTAGCGGAGTCGCGTACTTCATAGGATGATCGTCATTGCAAAGCGGTCCCCGCGAAAACTTCGATTCTACGCGTCCCATGCCCTCTCGTTCCAGACCTGCGAATGTATCCCAGCTTGATCTTGGCCAGCGGCTCTCCTCGGCGACGCGAATTATTGACTGTCGCGGGGATTAATTTTCAGGTGCGTCTACCGCATGCCGACGCCGAAACTCCGCCGCAGGCCGGCGAATCGCCGCGCGAAACTGTATTGCGACTCGCTCGCGAAAAAGCGGCGAATGTCGCGCTGCGCACCGACGAGGGAATCATTTTGGCCGCGGATACTTTAGCCCAGTGCGACGGTTTGCCGCTAGGAAAACCGCGAGACCGTGCTCATGCTCGCGAAATCTTGCAAACGCTGCGTGGTCGCGAACATACGGTCGTCACCGCAATTTGTCTCTGGCGTCGGCCGGATGACTTTGTCGCGGTCGATGCGGCCGAATCACATTTGCGAATGAGAATGCTCCGCGACGAAGAGATCGAATCGTATCTCGACACCGGTCTGTGGGAAGGAAAGGCAGGCGCGTTTGGCCTGCAGGATCGAATTGACTGGATCGAAGTGGTCAACGGCAGCCAGTCGAACGTTGTCGGCTTGCCGCTCGAACTATTGGCGATTTTGCTGATGAATTTCCACGAGTAGTAAAATTCTCTAAAATCCGCCCTGATAATCAGCGATCAAATCGCGATCGCTCAAAATCGACTTGCTCTTTCGGCCGATGAAAAAGAAGGCCGAAGCCGCGTCCAATGACGCTTTCTGCCGAACGAGGTAGTAATCGAAATATTTCAGCCAAAACAGGCTGCACCGCGCCGCCAGGCTCGCCGCCGAACGAAGCTGCTTCGATTGGAAGAAGCTCATCATGAAATAGCGAGCCGTCCAGGCCAGCGCCATGCCGGGCCCGCAAGTCACGCCGCTTTCGACTTCTTCAAAATGTCGAAACAAGCGGCGATGTCCGAGCCGCGTAAAACGGGTGAAATCGAACTGGCGCCCATGCACTTGTTGGATGAACGGCGTATCCGCGTAAACAAGGCCGTCTCGGCGAAGCACGCGATAAATTTCTTCTACGCAGCATTGCGGATCCAGCACATGCTCAAGCACCGCTTGCACGATAACGGCGTCAAAAGCGTCGCCGCGAAACGGCAGGTTGTGAGCGTCGCAAATAATTTGCGTTCTGGGACCCCAAGACGCGTCGGTTTCAATCACTTCAATCGACGTATCGCCCAGCAATTGATCGAGTCCGGCGCCAACCACTCCGCCGCCGATGACTAGCACGCGAACTGGTCGGTTGCGGGCTTTCAGCAACGCGGCCAGGGTCGCAAGATTTCGCTTGGCCGAAACATTGCACGATAAATCGGGAAGATGTTCGCTGATCCATTCATGCAGCGGATGATGGGAGCGAAAAAAGGTTTCCTCATCCGCTTCAAAGCCGCTGATATCAAAGATGCTGTTCGCTTCGTTGATCAAAATCGGCACGCCGCGCGAGGTGGGATAGACGTGACCACACGTAGGCGATTCGCAGGCCAGCGTATCGTCTTGATGAATCAAGGCTTGTCCGCAGATGGGACAGTCCAAAACGTCTAACGGTAGCGACATGGCGAAAATAGGGCAGAAGAAAGAATCACCGCATCTAACGCGCGGTTCTGCTCTAGCATAGGTCGCAGGTAAGCAGTCTTCATGCGTGGAACCGAGCTTTTAAGCGAGAGCCCGTCGTCATCGCGAGAATCGTCACAAACCGACGTAGGCAAGATGCTCAATGAGGTAAGGACACGGCGTCATCATCGTCGGGCGCCATCGCCATCGCCAAGGCCTTGCGTGGCGACGATTGTGCGCGAAATGGACATTCAAGATTACGCCGCCCATCAGAATTTGACTACCTAGATACCCCGACACGCCCTTCACGGATTGGATACCGCATTCATTGCGACGCAAGGTCGTGGCAATGACGCCCATTTCCGTTCCGTTGATCCGCAAGCAACGCCGAATGCGCACAAAAAAAGCCCCAGCTGGTTAGAGCTGGGGCTTTGTGGGTAGTAAAAAAATCCGGCGATACCTACTTTCGCACTTGTGGTACTATCATCGGCTCGAAAAGCTTGACGGCTGTGTTCGGAATGGGAACAGGTATGACCTTTTCGATATGGTCACCGGAAAAGGCTTGCGTCAACGTGAGGGCTGACGCGAGCCTGATGACTCATGGCAAACGGCGGACCGTGTTGAGCGGTCCGCATCGTAGTGGCCATTTGTCGCAGGTCTGAAGCATTGAAGCTTCTTCGTTCTCGTTCAACGGATTGAACTTGGAACCTGCGGCAAAGTATTTGTATAGAGAATGCTTTTCTCGAGTGAAAAGCGTTGAATATATGTGGTCAAGCTTTCGTCCGTTAGTACTGGTTAGCTGAACACATTACTGTGCTTACACATCCAGCCTATCAACCTGGTCGTCTTCCAGGGGACTCTCGCACTAAAGTGCTTACGAATTCTAATCTTGGAGCGGGCTTCACGCTTAGATGCTTTCAGCGTTTATCCTTTCCGACCATAGCTATCCAGCCGTGCCACTGGCATGACAACTGGGACACCAGAGGGTCGTCCTTCCAAATCCTCTCGTACTAAAGAAGAACCTCCTCAAAATTCGTACGCCCACAGCAGATAGGGACCGACCTGTCTCACGACGGTCTGAACCCAGCTCACGTACCACTTTAATCGGCGAACAGCCGAACCCTTGGGAGCTTCTTCACCCCCAGGATGTGATGAGCCGACATCGAGGTGCCAAACCGCATCGCCGCTATGGACGCTCGGATGCGATAAGCCTGTTATCCCCGGAGTACCTTTTATCTGATGAGCGATAGCCCTTCCATACGGGACTACCGGATCACTATGACCTACTTTCGTACCTGCTCGACCGATAAGTCTCGCAGTCAAGCACCCTTTTACCATTGCGCTCTTTGCCTGATGGCCAACCAGGCTGAGGGTACCATTGCACTCCTCCGTTACTCTTTGGGAGGAGACCGCCCCAGTCAAACTGCCCAACTGACACTGTTCCCTGTCCGGATTCACGGATATTCAGGGTTAGAGCTAAAACATATTCAGGGTGGTATTTCAAGGACGGCTCCTCCGACGCTGGCGCGCCGAGATCAAAGCCTCCCACCTATCCTACACAGAACATATCTCAGACCAATATCAGCCTACAGTAAAGGTTCACGGGGTCTTTCCGTCTAACTGCGGGTATGTGGCATCTTCACCACAACTACAATTTCACCGGGTCAGTGGTTGAGACAGTGCTCCAGTCGTTACGCCTTTCATGCAGGTCGGAACTTACCCGACAAGGAACTTCGCTACCTTAGGACCGTCATAGTTACGGCCGCCGTTTACCGGGGCTTCGGTCGCGAGCTTGCACCCTCTTCCTTAACCTACCGGCACCGGGCAGGCGTCAGACCCTATACATCCTCTTGCGAGTTAGCAGGGTCCTGTGTTTTTGATAAACAGTCGCCAGAGCCGATTTTCTGTGGCCCCCAACAGCTTGCACCGTCAGGGGCACCCCTTATCGCGAACTTACGGGGTCATTTTGCAGAGTTCCTTAACCACTGTTCTCCCGAGCGCCTTGGTCTACTCGACCTACCTACCTGTGTCAGTTTTAGTACGGTTAAAACGCCTTCATCCCTTAGAAGCTTTTCTTGGACGTCCTACCGATGATTACCTCAATTTGAGTCAGATCGACAGCTTGAATTCCGGGAGCGGATTTTCCAATCTCCCCATCTTGCTGCAAATCACGGGCTGTTCCACCAGCCCGATCACCTTTCGGACGCCGTCCCTCCATCGGTCCAACGTTCTAGCGCAGGAATATTAACCTGCTATCCATCGTCTACGCCTTTCGGCCTCGACTAAGGCACCGGCTAACCCTGGGCGGAATTGCCTTCCCCAGGAAACCTTAGGTATTCGGCGAACAGGATTCTCACCTGTTTAATCGTTACTCATTCCGGCATAATCACCCGATAGCCCCAACACCGCTCCTTTCGGTACGGCTCGTATCTGACTATCGGCGCTCTCCTACCACTTTCGTCCGCTGCTTCGGTGAGACGCTTACTCCCGATCATTATCGGCGCAGAATTACTCGACCAGTAAGCTGTTACGCACTTTTTAAATGGTGGCTGCTTCTAAGCCAACATCCTGGTTGTCACAGTAATTCAACCTCCTTAGTGACTGAGCGTCTACTTCGGGACCTTAACAGACGGTACTGGGTTGTTTCCCTTCTCGACCACGAAGCTTATCCCTCGTGGACTG
>NZ_CH672376.1:2765199-2945963 GCF_000153105.1 Blastopirellula marina DSM 3645 | reverse complement strand
TAGTCAAGTCAAGGGAATGTCTGGACTATTATAGTTCACCCGCAATCGCGAATCACGGGTGCAGTACAATTTTGCCAGCCAGCGTCTGCTGACCATGCAGCGTATTTCCTTCTTGCAACTCGTGAGCCTGGGCCGCTTCGCTGAGCGGGAACTCGGCGCCGATTTGGCTTTTCAATTTGCCGGCGGCTAGCCAGCGGCTGATCTCTTCGCCGCAGACGCGCATTTCGGCGGCGGGGGATTTAAACATCACAAATCCGCACATGCGACCTTGCTTGACGTAAAACGGACCGACCGGAAACTCCGGACGAGCGGTTCGGCCGGCCATCAACACGATCCGGCCCCGTTCGGCGAGCGATTCGACAATCAGGTCAAAGTTCGGCTCGCGCTGCGTTTCCCAAAAGACGTTCACCCCCTGGGGCGCCAATTCTTGGATCCGCTCACCGACATTTTCTGACTTGTAGAGCACGACTTCATCGGCGCCCAAATCGCGGCAGATCGCCGCTTTCTCCTCGCTGCCGGCCGCCGCAATGACGCGAGCGCCGGCTAGCTTCGCCATTTGAACCACCATCGAGCCGACGCCGCCTGAACCCCCTTGGATGTAGATCGTTTCGCCCGGCTGGAGATTCGCGTTCTCTTTGAACAGGCCGAGATGCGCCGTGATCCCTACCAGCGCACAAGCGGCGGCGGAGCGATCGTTCGCTCCCTCCGGCAACTTGTAGAGCCACTCGGCGTCGATCGCGCAGTATTCAGCGAAGGTCCCTTGCTGACCGCGAAAACCTTGATTGCTGCACCACACGCGATCGCCAGGTTGGAAGTCGCTGACCTCGGCGCCTACTTCTTCGACCACGCCGGCCAGATCCGAGCCGATGATATACGGCTGAGGCAAATCCCAATAAGCGGCGCCGCCGCGAATGTAGGTGTCGATCGGATTGACGGCGACGGCCGTCATTTTGACGAGCGCTTGTCGCGGCCCTACTTCTGGAGTCGGCACGTCGCCATATTGAATGACGGAGGGAGGACCGGGCTCAGTAAAGAAAGCGGCTTTCATGGTGCGTCAACCTGGCGAGAGCATGATACGAAAAATCAAACGATCTTCCGTATCATATCCGAGTCGACGGCGACTGACGACACGCGCTGCGACTAGGCGACGCGTCGATCCAACGGCACGGATGGATCGTAGTCGTGCTCAAAATTGGTCAGCGACCGCACGGCGTAAGGTTGCTTACGCTGATCCGAATAATAGATCCGCGCGTTGACTTCGCCGATCATCCCCAGGCTGAAAAACTGCCCACCCATAATTGTGGAGAGCACGCAGAGCAACAGCAGCGGATTGCCGGTCATATCGACGCCGGCAGCCAACTTCATGCCGACCACGCCGAGCGCGGACGCCATCGACAACATCAGGCATCCCAGCCCCAAGCGGCCGAATAGTTTCATTGGGCTCGAGAAGAAGTTGAGCATGTAGGCGATCGTCAACAGATCCAAGACGACGCGAGTCGTGCGTCCAATGCCGTATTTGGTGGTTCCGAAGCGGCGCGCGTGATGCTGCGTAACGACTTCGACGCAGCGAGCGCCGCGCTGGTGGGCCAAAATCGGGATAAACCGATGCATCTCGCCATAGAGCTCTAGCTCTTGGGCGATCTCGCGACGGACCGCTTTCAGCGTGCAGCCCAAATCATGGATCGGAAATTTCGTTACTTTCGAGATCAGCCAGTTGGCGATCTTCGACGGCAGCTTGCGATTGATGAACGTGTCTTGGCGATTCTTCCGCCAACCATGCACCAGATCGTAGCCTTCGTCGATCTTGGCCAACATCATCGGAATGTCGGTCGGATCGTTTTGCAGATCGCCGTCCATGGTGATGACGACATCGAGCGAAGCGTATTGAATGCCTGCGTGCATCGCGGCCGTTTGGCCATAATTGCGGCGGAATTCGACCACTTTGACGTGTTGATCGCTTGCGGCGACCTCTTGAACGCGGGCCAAAGTGCCGTCGTTCGACCCATCGTCGACGAAGATGATTTCATACGGTCGATCCAATTGGGACACGACGTTATGAATCTGTTCGTAAAGCAGCGGGATATTTTCTAGTTCGTTGTAGATCGGAACGACGACCGAAACGCCCATGCTATGCGATCCTCTTGTGCTAGCTTCCATGCCGCAACCGCTTCCTATGCGAATTGATGAGGCGAAGTGTAGTCAAATGCTTGCTAGGGGACAACCTCAATGGGTTATCAGATTGGCCGTTGGAGGCCTTAAGCCCCATTTGTTTCGAAGAGGAGAAACGCGACTTCAATCGGTAAGTACCTCGCCGTGTTGGGATTACCCGTCGGGTTGATGCTTCTTACCGACTTCGCCGGCCCCGATCGCGCAACTATCGCGGCCAACCCGATGAATCGGCCATTTAGCAAACTCCTCGCGCCAATCCTTCAATCTTGTCCAGCACCAGCATCAGCTGGCTCCATTCGGCGACCACGTCCATCGTGTCATACTGGGTGTCGGCAAGTCGGCCGAAGCCTTGCTCGTTCAGCGTGATCGCGTCTCCCAAGACCATGCCGCCGACCGGCTCTTGATCCATTTCGTCCGGCACTTCTTCGACCAGCGGCAACACCTGCTCCATCACACGGTGGACCGACCATAACGCGGCGCGGCGAGCGTCAGCAGCTTGAATGATCAACTGGACCGAACCCGATTCAACGTAATATTTCGACATGATTTGATTCCTTTGCTTCCTGCGGTTAGCAGCGAGTCACTCTCGCCTGCTGTATGTATCGCAGTCCGCCCGACACCTTAGGTCCTTAGACGAAAGTTTCTGGTAAAACGTTCGCGAAATACGGGTAAAGAGGTCTGTGCTAGAATTACGATTTGAAGTTAGGTCAACTGCGCAGCTTTCGATGACGGAAACCATGAGCAAACACGCTAGCACCGAACAATTAGCCGCCCAACTTCAACAGGCGATCCTCACGAAGCAAGCCAAAGTGGGGGTAATCGGGCTGGGCTACGTCGGCCTGCCGCTAGTGCAGGCATTTATCGGCAGCGAATTCTCGGCGTTGGGATTTGACGTCGACCAACGCAAGGTCGACGCGCTGACCCGCGGCGAGAGCTACATCAAGCATGTCGACTCGAAGTGGATCGCCGCGTGGGTCGCCAGCGGACGATTTGCCGCGACCAGCGATCCCCGGCGTTTGCCCGAAGCCGACATTCTGCTGATCTGCGTCCCGACCCCGCTGACGGCCAATCGTGATCCCGATCTCAGCTATGTCGAGTCAACGGCGCAGATGATCGCCGAGAATCTGCGCCCTGGGCAGTTGGTCGTGCTAGAAAGCACCACCTATCCCGGCACGACGCGCGATGTCGTCGCGCCGATCCTGGCCCAGTCAGGACTAACGCCGGGGGTCGACTTCTTTTTGGCCTACAGCCCTGAACGGGAAGATCCCGGCAACCCCAACTTCACCGCCAGCGCGATTCCCAAAGTGGTCGGCGGCTATGACCCGATCAGCTTGCAAATCGCCGACGCGTTTTATGCTCAGGCCGTCGTCAAAACAATTCCGGTCAGTAGCTGCGAAGTCGCTGAGGCCTGTAAGATCCTCGAGAACACCTATCGCGCGGTGAATATCGCGTTGGTGAACGAGTTGAAGCTGCTCTTCGATCGGCTCGACATTGATGTGTGGGAAGTGATCGAAGCGGCCAAGACCAAACCGTTCGGCTTTCAGGCGTTCTACCCGGGGCCGGGACTCGGCGGACACTGTATACCGATCGATCCTTTCTATCTCAGCTGGTTAGCCCGCGCGAATGAGATGCCGACGCGGTTTATCGAACTGGCCGGCGAGATCAACACGTCGATGCCGCAGTACGTCGTTCAAAAACTATGCGATGCGCTCAACTTGGTTCGCAAGCCGGCCAACGGCAGCAAAGTGCTAATCCTAGGAGCTGCGTACAAGAAAAACGTCGACGACCCGCGTGAGAGCCCAAGCTTCAAGATCATGGAATTGCTGTCCGAACGGGGCGCCGTCCTCTCGTACAACGATCCCTTCATCCCGAAGTTGCCGGCGATGCGCCATTACGACCTGCCCGATTTGACCAGCGTCGAGTTAACGCCGGAGAATCTGGCGTCGTTTGACGCGGTGATGATCGTCACCGACCACGATGATTACGACTATCAGCAGATCGTGACGCACTCGCAGCTAGTGATCGACACCAGAAACGCAACCAAGAACGTGGAGCACGGACGAGAAAAGATCGTCCGTGCATAGGGAGTTCGGTGGTAATGCAAATCACCGTAGCCCGAGGCGCGATCCTAGGGAATTCGCGCGGTGATTCGATCGTGGATTGAAGCTGCAGACGCATCCCCTCGGCTCGCGCCTCGGGCTACGGTTTTGTGGAAAACCAGCGTGCCTTACGTGCGAGCCAGCTTGTGGAACAGCTCTTGCAACTTCAGGGTGATTGGACCAGGTCGAGCGTCGCCGATCGGGCGGCCGTCGATCCGGACCACCGCGATCACTTCGGCAGCGGTGCCGGTCATGAAGCATTCGTCGGCGATGTAAACGTCGTGCCGAGTCAGCGTCTTTTCTTCGGTCGGAACGCCGGCGTCTTTCGCCAGCTCGAGAACCGCTTCGCGGGTCACCCCTTCCAGGATGCCGGCGTCGGTGGGCGGGGTCATCAGAACGCCGTTGCGGACGATAAAGATGTTATCGGCCGTGCATTCCGAGACTTCGCCCTTGTGGTTCAGCATCAACGCTTCTAGGCAGCCCGCCTTCGAAGCTTCGACCTTCGCCATGATGTTGTTCAGGTAGTTTAGCGACTTGATCTGCGGGCTCAACGCGCCGGGATGATTGCGAATCGTGCTCGCCGTCACGATCTCTAGCCCGTTGCGATAATGCTCTTCTGGGTAGAGCGCGATCTTGTCGACGATGATGATCACTTGCGGATTCGAGGTCCGCTCGGGGCCAAGACCCAAAGTTCCGGCGCCGCGCGTGATAACCAGACGGATATAGCAGTTGTCCAAGCCGTTTTTCTCAACCGCCGCCAACACTGCCTCTTGCATCCCTTCGATCGGCATCGGGATTTGCAGCATGATCGCTTTGGCCGAGTCGTACAGGCGTTTCAGATGTTGCGCCATCCGAAAGACTTTCCCCTCGTAGACCCGCAGTCCCTCAAAAACCCCGTCGCCGTAGAGCAGTCCGTGGTCGAAGACGCTGACGACCGCTTCTTCTTTGCTGAAGAACTTACCGTTGATATAAATTTGCTGCGACGACATGCACTCTGCCGGGGTTGGAACTGCGCCTAAGGAGGCGATCATAGTAGTGGAGTTCGACATTATAGCGACAACCTGAACGAGGGTAGGGGGGGAATAATTCGCATCCGAACTACCAGAAGAGCCAAAATAGCCGCGGCGGGTTCACGTCGCGGAAGAAATCACGCTGTTTGGGGGCAATTCGTACCAAGCAGGGTCCAATCCAATCTGCGCCCTGCCTCCATTGAGCGAAGAAGAATCCCCCTTTCTAAACTGCCGAAAGACGGGCCGCTAGGGCAGTTTTCCGCTCCGCCTGGCGGCGGCGAATGTGATCCAAGTCATCTTGCGGCGTGGCGCTGATCAGACGCTTCGTATATTCCTGCTGCGGATTGGCGTAAATGTTGTCCGCCGGGCCAAACTCGACGATCTTTCCCTGGTTCATCACGGCGATCATGTCCGACATGAACTTCACCACGCTCAGGTCATGGCTGATGAACAGATAAGTCAGACCGCGGCGAAGCTGCAAATCTTTTAGAAGATTTAACACTTGGGCCTGAACCGAGACGTCGAGCGCCGAAACGGACTCGTCGCAAATCAAAAACTCAGGCTCAACCGTCAACGCCCGCGCGATGCAGATGCGCTGACGTTGACCGCCTGAAAACTCATGCGGGTAGCGGCGCAAATGGGACGCGTTCAGCCCGACTTCTTCTAACAACGCGGCCGCGCGATCGCGGCGTTCTTTCGCTTTGCCGATCCCTTGGATCACCATCGGCTCGCAGATCGCCGCTTGCACCGTCATCCGCGGATTCAGACTTCCATACGGATCTTGGAAGATGATCTGAAATCGCCGCCGCAGTCGGCGGAGTTGTTTCGACTTCGACCAGCGATCGAGCATGGTCGGAGGCCATGAGTCGAAGACTGACGCGGCCGGGTTCAACTTCGCCAGATCGATCCCGTCAAACAACATCTCGCCCGATGTGGGCCGAATCAACTGAATGATCGCGCGCCCGGTGGTTGTTTTCCCGCAACCGGATTCGCCGACCAACCCGAGGGTCTGTCCGCGGTAGACATTGAAGCTGACGCCGTCGACCGCTTTCACATGGCCGGCGACGCCGCGAAATAGTCCTTTGCGAATCGGAAAATGGACATGCAAGTCGCGAACTTCCAACAGCGGCTTCTCACCGTCTGCAACCATCTTTGCGTCACCGGCGTGATGCCCCTCTTCCCAAGGATGCCCCATCGCGGCTAGTTCGGCCTTGGGGTGCAGCAAACGCCCGCGACCGGTCGTCATCAATTCGTTCAGCCGTTTCTCATCGACAAACTTCTCGATGATCTTCGCTTCACCTTTGTCGTCGGTCGCGACCTCCATAAAGTCATCGACCGTCGGCAGCAGTTTGTATTGGGTGTCGAGTCGGGGACGACAGGCCAACAAGCCTTTGGTGTAAGGATGCTGAGGATTCTCGAAGATCGAGACGACGTCTCCTTGTTCCACGATCTTGCCGCGGTACATCACCGTCACATGGTCGGCGATATCGGCGATCACGCCGAGATCATGCGTGATGAAGAGGACCGCCATGCCGCGTTCGTCGCGCAACTTGCGCAGGATATCGAGAATCTGCGCCTGGATCGTCACGTCGAGCGCGGTGGTCGGTTCGTCGGCGATCAACAGCTTCGGATTGCAGGAAAGGGCCATCGCGATCATCACGCGTTGCTTTTGCCCGCCTGACATTTGATGCGGATACGAGTTGACGCGCGTCTCGGGATCAGGAATTCCGACCTCGTCAAACAACTCGATCGTGCGCTGCTTGGCTTCGGCTTTGGTCACCTTCTGATGCAGCAAGATCGCTTCGGTCACTTGTGCGCCGACGGTAAAGACCGGGTTGAGCGACGTCATCGGCTCTTGAAAGATCATGCCGATATCTTTGCCGCGGATCTTGCGCATCTCGGTCTCTGGCAATTTCACCAGATCGCGCCCCAGAAACGAGATCGAACCGCTTTCGATATGGGCCGACTTGGCGAGCAGCTGCATGATCGTCAGCGACGTGACGCTTTTGCCAGAGCCCGATTCGCCGACGATTCCCATCGTCGTGCCGGCGTCAAAGTGCAGCGAGACGTCATCGACCGCTTTGACCACGCCGTCTTCGGTGTGGAAATAGGTCTTGAGATGATCGATTTGGACAAGCGTGTCAGTCATGTTTCAATTCGTCTGAGAAGTGTGCGTCTACGACGTCTCACGCGTCCGCGGATCGGTCGCTTCTTGTACGCCTTCGCCGATCAGGTTGTAGGCGAGCACGGTCGAGAAAATCGCCATGCCGGGATAAACGACCAGCCACCACATTGTCTGGATTCTCGTCCGACCTTCGCTTAGCAGCGTTCCCCAACTAGGATTCGGCGGCGGAGCCCCAAAGCCGAGAAAGCTCAATGCTCCTTCGGTCAAAATCGCCGAAGCGATGCCAAACGAGATCGGCACCAGAATCGGCGCTAGTGCGTTTCGCAAGATATGCACGAACATCAATCGCATCTGTCCGGCGCCCAGCGATCGCGCCGCTGAGACATACTCAATCTCGCGGATCTTCATGAACTCGGCCCGCGTGAGTCGTGCAATGCCGGTCCACCCGGTCGCTCCGATCAAAACCATCAAGTGCCAGATCGTAATGTCATCCAAGATGGATCGAACGGCGAGGATCAAAATCAACGTCGGCAAGCACATGACGACTTCGATGACGCGACTGAGAATCACATCGATCCAACCGCCGTAGAATCCGGCCAGCGCACCGACGATCACGCCGATCAGCGCCGCGATCCCCATCGAAACGAAGCCGACCAACAACGAGATCTGCGTCGCGTGGACCATTTGCGCAAAGACGTCGACCCCATCGTCATTGGTCCCCAGCAGGTTGTACTTGTTGGGAGCTCCCTCAATGCCGGAGGGACTCTCCGGCTGGCCTGGCCACTCGTCGGCCTCGATCGGTCGATACGGATCTTGATAGACCAGCGGCCAAATCGCCCAGCTATCGGGATCGTTCTTTTTCAGATTGCCAGGATAGACGCCGCGAAACTTGTCGTTAGTGAACACGGCCTCGGTTTTGTAGGCTTGCGTATTCAGGCCGAGGATGCGCCAGTAATAGTACGTCGCCGGAAAATAGATCTCTCCTTTGTACTTGCAGACGATCGGCCGCGTGCCGACGATCATCGGCGCCGTCAAAGCGACCAAGGAGAGGAACACGACGAACGACAACGCCGCCATCGCTTGGGGACGACGGCGAAAATTTCGCCAGGATTCGCGCCAAAAACCAAGCGACTCGCGCGGTTGGGCGGGTGTAGGAGGAGCTGTTTCGCTCGACATATTTAACTGCGTCTAGGAATAAGTAATTCGCGGATCAACCACGCCGTATAACACATCGGCGAGCAACTGGCCCATTAACGTCAGCACAGAAAACATGAGGACGAGCCCCATCTCAAGCGGGTAGTCGCGTTGACTGATCGCTTCTAGAAAGAGAGCGCCCATCCCCGGCCAGCTAAAGATCTTCTCGATGATGATCGCGCCGCTAAACAAGCTGGGCAGCGTCAGACCGATCAACGTCACAAACGGGATCAACGAGTTACGGAACGCATGCACCGTCAAAATTTTGAAGGGGCCAACTCCCTTCGCTTTGGCGGTTCGAATGTAATCTTGCTGCACCACTTCCAGCATGTTCGCTTTGATGAATCGCGTGTAATACGCGAGCGACGTGTAGGTAAAGCACGTAACCGGCAACAAGCAATGCAAGAAAAGGTCCCAAGCTTTGCCCAAGACCGACAGCTCGGCGTAGTTGGAGCTGGTGACGCCGTATAACGGCAACCATTCTAAGTTGACGTGAAACAAGATCTGCAGATAAAGCGCCGCGACGAAGACGGGAAACGAGTAGAGCATGTAGAGAATCAGACTCGTGCTGCGCTCGGGGATAGTTCCGTTCCTCGCGGTCGAATAGAGCCCTAGGGGTATCGACAGCAGATAAGCCAAAATCAGCGATGTGACCGATAGCAGCAACGTCGCCGCCATCCGATCGCCGATCAACTTGGCGACCGTTCCCGGTTGCGTCAGCGCGTTTTGCAAATCGCCTTTGCGTACGCCGTTCAACCAATCCAAATAGCCGAGCGTCCAATGCTTGTTGAGCCCAAACTGCTCTTTCATCCGCTCGTACTGCTGCGTGCTGATCGACTTGTCGGACGAGTCGCCCCCGCCGGCGATCATCGCCGTCAAGGGAGAGCCCGGCATCGAGCGAATCAGTCCGTAGACGAAAGCCGTAATCAAGACGAGCGTTAACACGCTAATCAACAATCGGCGAATGATATAAACGAGCATAGGCTTCGATTTCTTCGGTTTCGGCGAGCGGTGACAACTTACGGCTGGGCGGCCCAAATGCTATTGAAGCCGGGACTGTAGTTGTACGGTCCCCGGGGACTAAAGCGATAGCCGCGGAGCTTCTTGTTGAAACCGTAGAACGAGTTGCGATAGAAGAGCCAGGTGTAGACCTGATCTTCGTACAAGATTTTGTGAATCTCGCCGTAGATCTCGGCTCGCTTTTCGCGATCGAATTCCTTCTGCCCTTGATCAAACAGCTTGTCGATCTCGGGATTGGAATATCGTCCGTAGTTGCGACCTTCGCCGGTGGCGAAGATGTTCTCGGAGGAATAGGGATCGGTGCTCGTTCCCCAGCCCCCTAAGGTCGCTTCAAACTGCCCGTCCAGGTTCATCTGCTGCAGCGCCGTGAATTCGACCAACTTGATGTTACACGCGACGCCGATCTTGCTCAGACTGCGCTTCAGCAACCGCGCGACCCGTTCCATAATGGGGCTGGGAGGGCAAGTGACCGAAAACTCGAAGCGGACCCTCTTGCCGTTGATCTCTTTATCGCGAATGCCGTCAAAGTCGCTATCGACCCAGCCGGCTTCGTCCAGCAGTTCTTCGGCTTTGTCCAGATCTTGCTGGTAAGGCTCCGGCATCGGTTTGGGCGACATCCACGAAGTCGGATGAAACGGGCCGGCCGCCGGTTCGTAAAGGCCGCTAAACAGCTTGTCAATCATCTCTTGATGATCGAACGCATACGACATCGCCTGGCGAACGC
Source organism: Blastopirellula marina DSM 3645 (assembly GCF_000153105.1). Taxonomy (GTDB): domain Bacteria; phylum Planctomycetota; class Planctomycetia; order Pirellulales; family Pirellulaceae; genus Blastopirellula; species Blastopirellula marina. The sequence continues at coordinate 2,935,622 of NZ_CH672376.1, read as the reverse complement.
GTTTGTCGCTAAAAAACGGAGACTTGGTGTTCCAGCAAATATGGAAGCTGACCCACTCGGTCGCTGTTACTTTCGTATTCTTTTCATAGAACTTGTCGTCGTTGGCCTGCGTCGTCCAGAGATCGGCCGTAATCGCCATCTCTTCGATCGAGCCGGTCTTCAGCGCCAACATCGCCGTATTGGGATCTTCGATAATCCGGAAGCGAATCGTCTTGAAGTACGGCTTTCGTCGCACTTGCTTGCCGTCGACCATGTAGAAGTCTTCGCGCCGCTCCAGCACGATCTCTTGGCCGCGATCGTGCTTGACCAACTTGTAGGCGCCGCCGCAAATCGGATTCGACTCTAACTTGGCGTGAGCGTCACTCAAACGCATCGTCGGATCTTCTTTGATCGTTTCTTCGTAAACATGCTTGGGGATCACCGGGAAGTTGATGTTCCAAACGTTGACCGGAGTCGATTCGCGGTGAAAGTAGACGACCGTCTGATCGTCGTAGGCCTGAACCCAACGAATCTTGTCGGTTCCTTGCTTGACGGCCGGCACGCGCGATTCGGGATCCATGATCACCTGAAACGAGAACATCACATCCTGCGCCGTAAACTTCTTGCCGTCCGACCAGTAGATGTCGTCACGCAACACAAGCTTGTCGTACATGCCGTCTTCGCTGGTCTGCCAACTGACGACGTAGTCCGAATTGGCGAGCGGATCCATGTTCCAGTCGAAGCCGTAGATCTCGATCCCCATCAATCCGACCACGTCAAACTCGGTCACCGAACTGATCATCAGCGGGTTGGTGCTTTTGGCGTCCCCCCCGACATGCCGGACGATCGTCGCGTCATAATCGACCTCTTGGTCCGACTTCGGCAAACGTCCCAACGCCGACAAGATCTTGTCGTTGTTCTCTTTGTTGGGAGGAAAATTGTTCTTCAGCTGCAGCGCCGTTTCGACATCGGTGAGCGGCGGCTCTTTTTCCAACTGCTTCGCCAGCAATTCGATCGGATCAATGACGCGCTGGTCGACCCATTTCACTTTGGCGTCAATTTCTTCGAGCGGGGGAGCGTCAAACGGCTCCAACAGCATCTCTGGCTCTTCCTCAGCGACCTCTTCTCCCTCTTCCCCAGGCATCCCATCCTTCGATGAGGTTTCTTCTTCAGAACTGGATGCGCCTGAATTTGGCGAGTCGGTGGTCGTGGGCGTTGATCCACCACAACCGGCCCCCCCCGCGATCAGCAGGAAGGCACAAAGCAAGAAACAGGAAATTAGACGCCATTTCATCTGGGAATATCCTTTCCACAGCGCCGCGAATGCGAGCGAGGCCGCGAGTGGGGAAAATCGGAATAGAGTCAAATGGGGGAAGGCAGGGCGTTTTCACAAACGCTGCATTCTATCTAGACGGGGCATTTGCATCGTAGCCCGTTGAAGCGGTGACGGTCAATAACAAGTAAATGCGTTACCTTTTTCCCTTACTTTTCTCGGAATGCAAGCGCCAGCCCACTGGCATGTTTTCGCTAGCAGGCGTGGTAATTTTTCATAATTATGCCGGACATGTCAGTTTTGCTGATTTTGTGAATCCAGAGGCCCGATCCTTGAAATGATGTCGAATTTCCTTTCCACGACGCAGCGTCGTGGGATACCGACATACCCCAGGGCAGAGACACGAAACGACGAAAACAGGCCGACTGCTCGAATGCTCCAACCAGCCATGAACGCCAAAAGACTGACTTCGCTCGTCACTTGCGCTCTCCTACTCTTCGCAGCAGGAGCTGTTCAAGCCGAGACCGCCAACTGGATTTGGGCTCCGCAACATTCCAAAGATGCGGTGCCTCGCTCGAGTTGCTTCTTTCGGAAGACGATCAACGTACGCGGATCGCAGCGCGCGATCCTGCAGGTCGCCGCCGATGACGCCTATGAGCTTTGGATCAATGGAGCCCGCGTCGCTTCCGGCTCGGCTTGGCAACAAATGCGCACGATCGACATCACGCGTCACCTGATAGCAGGCCGCAACGTCGTCGGCGTTCAAGTCACCAACACCGCTGGCGCTTCAGCCGGCTTGTCAGTTCGCGTCGAGTTCACCGACTCTAATGGCCGCGTCCAAGATGTTGTTTCGGACGGAACCTGGCTGACGAGCATCCAACCGGTTCCTCAATGGCAATCGTTGCAGCTCAACGATTCGCAATGGTCGGCCGCCCAGGTCTTTGGCCCGCTCGGGACGACCCCGCCGTGGTTGGCGGACGGCTTCGCGCCGGTTCCGCCGGTCGGCACGCCGGCCAATAACGTATCGACGTCAAGCGAACCGCAGGAAGAGCCCCGCTTTCAAATCATGCCGGGCTTTGCGATTCAAGAAGTGATTTCGGCCGAAAAGACCGGGTCGCTGATCGCGATGGCCTTCAACGAATTCGGCAGCGTCGTCGCTTCGCAAGAAGGAGGACCGCTGATGCTGTTCTCTGACGAAAACGGAGACGGCGTCGTCGACAACTCGCGCGTCTACTGCGACGAAGTCAAAAACGTGCAGGGGATCCTGCCGCTCAACGGCGACGTCTATGTCGTCGGCGAAGGTCCGCAGGGGACCGCGATGTATCACTTGAAAGACGAAGATAAAGATGGGCTGCTTTCGATCAGCGAAACGCTCATTCGCTTTACCGGCCCGCTGGGCGAACATGGCGCTCACCAAATGGCGCTCGGCCCGGATGGCTTGATCTATCTGACGGTCGGCAACCATACGCAACTCGCCGGCAAGATCTCAGAAACGAGCCCCCATCGCAACTACTACGAAGGGGACCTGGTTAAACGCTTTGAAGATCCCGGCGGTCATGCTGTCGGCGTCAAAGCTCCCGGCGGCATGGTCCTGCGAACCGACATCGACGGCAGCTTTGTCGAAATCGTCGCCGGCGGCCTCCGCAACTCGTACGACATCGCGTTCAATCGCGAAGGGGATCTCTTCACCTACGACTCCGACATGGAGTGGGACGAAGGGCTCGTCTGGCATCTGCCGCCGCGCGTGCTGCAAGTCTTCCCCGGCGCCGAATTTGGCTGGCGCAGCGGATGGGCCAAGTGGCCGTCGTTCTATATCGACAGCTTGCCGGCGACGCTCGAAACCAAAGCCGCTTCGCCCACCGGCATGGTTTTTTACGACCACCAGAAGTTTCCGATCCGCTATCAAGATCGCCTGTTCACCTGCGATTGGTCAAATGGCCGGATCACCACGCTGCAGTTCATTACCGAACGCGCCGGCTATCGCGCCCAACAGGAAGTCTTCCTAGAAGGGAAGCAGTTCAACGCGACCGATATTGATGTCGGCCCCGACGGCTGGCTGTACGTCTGCACCGGCGGGCGCGGCACCGACGGCGGCCTGTACCGCATCGTCTGGAAAGGGGAAGAACCCGCCGGCCAGTTGAAAGACGAAACCGGCATCGCCGCCGCGGTTCGACAACCCCAACCGCACAGCGCCTGGGGACGTCAGCACATCGCCGAAATCCAACAAGCGATGGGCGATACCTGGGATGCACAAGTCCAAGGAGTCGCAATCGCCGAAAAGAATCCTTCGCAGTTCCGCGTTCGCGCATTGGAGCTGATGCAGTTGTATGGACCGACGCCCAGTATTGAGTTTTTGCTGAAACTCTCGACCGATCCGGACGCCGACGTGCGTCTGAAAACGCTCAAACTACTCGGCCTGCGAACGGAACAGGAAGCGATCGATCGCATTACCGATCTCATTTCGGACGGCAGCCCCAAGGTTCGCCGCGCCGCGTGCGAAGCGCTCGCCTACAAAGATGCCCGCGTTCCGCTCAGCCTGATCCGCCCGGCGCTCACTTCGAGCGATCGCCGCGAAGCCTGGGCGGCGCGACGCTTGCTCGAACGTCAACCGATCGACGAGTGGTTTACCGAGATCCTTGCGACCAAAGATGCGCACTTGTTCAACATGGGCGCCTTAGCGGCGATGACCGCAGCCCCCACTCATGAGCGTGCGACGGCCGTTTGCGATCGCGCCAGCGAACTGCTGGACACCTACCTGAACGACCAAGACTTCAAAGATGTGATGCGGATCATTCAAGTCGCCATCTTGCGTGGCGAACTGCAAAAATCGGATCTGGGACGGATCGGCGAGCAAGTTGCCCGCGAGTTTCCGGCCGGCGATCATGTGATGAATCGCGAACTCATCCAGACGCTCGCGTTCCTGCAGGAATCATCGATCACGGATCGTTACATCGCGCACCTCGACAGCGACATCCCCAACAGCGAACGCTTGTTCCTAGCGATGCAAATGACCTTCATTCCGACCGGCTGGACGCGCGAGCAAAAGCTCAAGCTGATCGGCCACCTGGAAAAGGGACTTGAAATCGAAGGGGGTGAAGGCCTCCGTGGTTATGTCGAAATGTCGACCAAGCAGTTTGTCGGCCATCTGGACGACACCGAGAAGCTATTGCTGCTGACTGTCGGCGATGTCTGGCCCAATGCGACGCTCGCCGCGTTGTTTGAGCTGCCCGAAGATCGTCCTCCTTATATTGTTGCGACGCTGCGTGACGTCGACAAAAAGCTGCAAGGCCGCGAAGGCGCCGTGATCGAACGACTGCAAATGGGTATCGTCGCAATCCTCGCCGAAAGCGGCGACGAAGAGATGATGGCCTACCTGCGAGAGGTCTATCGCGACTTCCCGGAACGCCGCACTTCAATCGCGATGGGTCTGGCGCAACAACCGACCGGCGAGAACTTCGCACTGCTGCTAGACAGTCTAGCGATCCTGAAAGGGGAGTTCGCCAGCGCCGTGCTGGCCAAGTTACGCAACGCACCGGCGACCTCCACCAATCCAGAGCATCTCCGTCAACTGATCATCCTGGCCGACCAGCTGCAGGATGAAGGGGGCATCAACGCGATTCGTCTGCTCGAAAAATGGACCGGAGAATTCCCGGCTAGCAACTCGGCGCCGATGGCCGAACGGGTCGTCGCCTGGCAGGACTGGTTCGCCCAGACGCATCCCGAGATGCCGGAAGCGAAGCCGATCGATGTGGCCAAAGGAAACTGGAACCTGGAAGAACTGCTCGACTACATGACCGACGACAAGTTTGCCGGCGGTAATTCGATTAACGGCAAAGCGGTCTTCAAAAAGGCCCAATGCGTCGCATGTCACCGCGTTGGCTCGGTCGGCGAAGCGGTGGGCCCCGACCTGACCGAAGTGGCGCGTCGCTTCCAGAAACGACAAATCCTCGAATCGGTGCTCTTTCCGTCGCATGTCATCTCGGATCAGTACGCCGCTCGCAAAGTCCTGACGATGGATGGCCAAATCCATGTGGGGCTCGTGACCCGTACGACTGACGGCGACATCATCCTCACCGGCCAGGATGGACGAAAACGAACGATCTTCTCCAACGAGATCGACGAGATCGCCGCCAGCCCGACCAGCGTGATGCCAGACGGTTTGCTCGATCCGCTCACCGCCGAAGAGATCGCCGACCTGATGACTTTCCTGGGCGCCGCGCCCGAAGCGAAAGTCGCCGGCAAGGCATCGACCAAGCGGTAAACGTTTGACGCAACTTGAATCTGCAAGCCGGCCCCATCGGGCCGGCTTTTTTTGTCCCCATTCTCTTCGTAGCCCTCCTAAATATTTGCAATCGCACACCTCCTGCGATATAAGAACCGCATCGACCGAGGTCTGCTTCGGTGCTCTTCATCTTCTCTTTATGCAGGAAAGGCGAGTCATGCCAGAATCAGCATCGGAGCGGGTCCTTGTTCGCGGTCAGATCTCGTGGGTCTTCCATCTCTTGCGAGCGGTCGGACCGATCTTGATTGTCGTGGGGATCGCGCTTAGCGTGCAGAAAGCCGATATCTGGGATGACGTTTTCTTTTATGGCGGCATCGTCTTCACCGGCCTAGTCGAAGCGATCGGCTTCGCCAAACGCCGCTCGCGTCTGTGGTGCACCGATCTGGGCGAAGGCTTCACGATTCATGAAGTCGGCCAGGATCACGCATTCTCGGACGGCGACGTTTTGGCGATGTCGCTCTGGGACAAGAGAATCTTCAATAACGGCAACGCCGCCGGCGTGCAGCGCGATGTTCGCTACTGGGTCGCCGACCGCGACAAGCCGATTGTGATGAACTATCGCGTCAAAGAAGATCAGCCAGACGGAATCGTCGACCTGCACAATCGACTGCTCGACATGCTGGAGCAGCGCGCGACCCAGTCGCTTGAGCGCGGCGAGCATGCCGCCGGCGAGGGTTGGGCGATCAGCAAAACGGCACTCGCGACCGGCGCTTCGCAAGAGAGCCTGGTTCCGTTCGAGCAGCTGCTCGCCGTCGATGTGTTTGGAGATGAAGTCTGCATCTGGCGCACCGATGACGAACATGCTTCGATCCGCTTCCCCATCAAAGGACGGAACTCGTACTTGCTGATTCGCTTGCTCGGAAAAATGATTCCGGAGCGCGACGCCAGCGCCGCGCCCAGCGGCGGACTGGGCCGAATTCTCTTCGAGCGGGCGACCCGGTTCAAAGCGATCGGCTGGGTTCTCGCAATTGTCTTGACGCTCCTCTCACTATTACTATTCGTCGTCCATCCGTTGTTGGCGATCGTCGCGCCGTTGGCCGTGATCGGCTTGAGCGTGCTCATCTACTTCTATTGCGAGCGAACCGCGTTCCGCTGCCACGAACAGGGAGTCTATAAGTCAGGGATCACCGGCGAGCAGAAACTTCGTTACGAAGATGTCGAGTCTTTCACCTACTCGGCGACGCGGATGTACTACAACGGCGCCTACACCGGCACGCAAACGCAGATGTCGTTTGATCCGCGTCCCGGCAGCGGAGCCGGCAAAATCAGCTACAGCGCCAACATTCAAGGCGCCGATGACGATCTAGAAGTGCTCCGCTCTCACGTCTCCCAAGTCGTTGGCTCGGCGATGCTGCATGAAATCGCCGAGGGTCGACCTGTCGCTTGGACCCCCAATATCACCTTCTTCAACGATCGCATCGAGTTCGTACCGACCTCGTTTTTTGGGGGCAAGAAAGCGCCGGTGCAGCTTCCTTGGAACCAAATTCACAATTTCGATATTCAGGAAGGGACGTTTCATATTTGGTCGCAGGGCGCCGAAAAATCGGTCATTCAAGAGCCGGTCTCCTCCCCCAACTTCTTCCCCGGCTTTCATGCTTTTTGCACAATCCTGCTGCCGGAAGAAGCCAATGCCGACGAACTGGTCGAAGCCGAGTAGACCTCGCTTACGATCCGCTGGCCATCTCAGCGCTGGCCGCTTCGACCGCGTCAACTTCGGGATCGCGCGGGAACAGATTCTCGACAATCTCGTAGAACTCGGCCGGCGACGAAACCTTCGCCGCGCGCGTGCGAAACGCACGCGCTCCGTACATTCCCTGGGCGTAGCAGCAAGCGAACTTCCGCATCAGCATCGTTCCCTTTTCGATGCCAAACCGCTGCACCACCAGGTCATAGTGACGCAGCAGACACATCCGCTGCTCGGTCAGGGTCGGATCGGCCGGAACCGGTTCTCCCCGTAGCGCGGCGGCGGCCTGGGCGAACAGCCATGGTCGCCCCAAACAGGCCCGTGCGATCATCACGCCGTCGACCTGGTAACTGCGGAACGCTTCGACCACTTTGGCGGCCGAATCCAAGTCGCCGTTGCCGATCAGCGGGATCTTTTTCAGATACGGTTTGATCTCTGAGATCTTTTCCCAGTCGGCGCTCCCTTTGAAGAAGTCAGCGGCGGTTCGGCCATGCACGGTGAGTGCGGCGGCGCCGGCTTCTTCGACGACCTGGGCGATCTCGTTTGCGTTGATCTTGTCGCGACTGCAACCCAAGCGAATCTTGGCGGTCACCGGCGTCGGAGCACAAGCCTCGACGACGCGGCGAATGATCGAGAACATCTTTTCGGGCCAGCGCAGCAAGTACGATCCGCTATGCGCCGACTGCGTCACCTGTTTGACTGGGCAGCCGAAATTGATGTCGACGACGCTCACCTGAAACTCTTCGACCAGCCGCTCTCCGACGCGAGCCATCGTGTCGGGCTCGTTGTCCCACATCTGCACCGCTAACGGACGCGGCTCATCTTCGATCCCCCACAGACGATCGGGGAACTCGGCTTGTTGATCGAGCCAGACAAAGCTGCGTGCACTGACCATTTCGGTCGCTTGCAGCCCCACGCCCCCATAATCGCGGACGATCTGTCGAAAAGCGTAGTTGGTGTAGCCCGCCATCGGCGCTTGCAAGATGGGGGGATCAATGACCAGATCGCCGATCTTCAGCGGTTTTACGGTGACAGGCGGCAAAGTTGTATCGGCGGAGTCGTTCATAACGTTCTATCGTCGGCGCCATCCCGCTTGGCGTCAAGCCGCGCTTGCCGCAGTCGTTATTGGCTAACGGCGTTCCAGTTCAATCCGGCGGCCGGCGCATTGGGCGCCATGCCCTGCGTTTGCAGTGACGAGGAACCTGTCGCTGGAACCGCCGTGGTGACCGAAGGAACCGGGATCGGTTCGTTGGCGCTGGTCAGTTGGATATTGGAGGAACCCGCCTCGTTGATCCCCGAACTCGGCATATTGCTCGCGGCCGGCGGCGTCCACGTCGCCGGCGGTGCGTTCGTCCCGGGATACTGGGCCGGTGGAGCCCCATAAGGAGACGCTCCTGGTGGAGGAGCCAAAGTTCCGCCTGGCGGCGCATAGGTTCCTGCGGCAGGCGCACCGAGCGTCGCACTCGGCTGACCCGTCGGCTGATAGTAGGGCGCCGTCGTCCCTGGCTGAGCGTAGCTGCCGGTCGCCGGCGGCGGTACGCGCTGCGGACCATAGGCCGAAAATGGATTCAGCTGAGCGTTTTTGCCTTGGCAGCCGAGCGTCAGTCCTAACGCCGCGAACGCCAGCCCCAAAAATATTCGATTCATCGGGAATTCCTTTCCCCTTAAACGGCTCGTGCGCTGGACGAGCCGGACGCGAGCGCTCGTCGTTTTCGCTGGGAAGTCACGACGAGCGGATTGATTGGGTCGATGCAAGCACGCGAAGGATAGCTAGATCGCTGGCGCCGACCAAGAGGAATTATCCAAAATCTGACTACGGAGTCACAATTTTAGTAAAGCTGACCGGCACGACCGCGTTGCTATCGACAAACGGGTTCAGCACCACTTGCGGGGTGGGCCAATAGCTAGCGGCGGCTTCCTTGGTCTCGGCAGGCGCTGCTTCGTCCGTTTCTTCGGTGACTGCTTCCGCCGGCTGCTCCGCGGCTTCTTCCGTCGCTTCCGCGTCGGTCGCCGTCGTCTCTTCGGCCACGTCGGCCGGGGCTTCCTCAGCAACTGGCGCTGCGGTCGTCACGTACGGGTTGATTACAACCTGCGGCTCCGGTGTCGGCGTTTGATAAACGACGCGCTGCGAAGGGGTATACGAGCCGATCGGAAATGGGCTGATCCCATAAGGTCGCGCGACCGAGTGTGAATAATAGACCGGCGGATGCAACGCAAAGTAGGGAGGCGTCGGCACATTGATGCGACTGTAGCCATATCCATAATTGCCGTAGCCATAGGCAGGACCACCGTAGTTGGTGATTCCAAAGCCGCGGTAACCGACGCGCGGTCCAAAAGTACCAGGGAAGTAGGCTTCGGCGCTCGAACCGACCACTGACAGGCCGACCACAGCGATTATGCTGAACAAAAGGGGACGCAACATGGGAGACTCGCTTGTCGAGGGGGAGCGATAAGCACTATCGTGGACGGTATACCTCCACTAGTTCCACGCTAATTACGAACCGCTAGCAGTCAACCCAAAAGCTTGAAGAGTTTCCCCCAACCATCGACGCTCACGCATTCGTTAAAGAACGCTGCGCGTCGACTCGGATTCCTGCATGTCGGCGCTTGCCCTGCCGTATCACCGACCGGCATCGATGCGTTCCGCGATTGGCTCGCCGCCGGATACGCCGGCGAAATGCAATATCTGGCCGACCGGGTCGAAGCCTACGCCGATCCCGGCCATGTCTTGGCCGGCGCTCGCAGCATCGTCATGCTGACCCTGCCGTATCGCACCGATGACGCGCGGCCAACCGCAGCAGGGCAGGGGAGGGTCTCGCGTTACGCGTGGGGCGAAGTTGACTATCACGACCTGATCCACGGCAAGCTGAAAGCCCTCAAACGCGAGTTTCAACAGTTATCCGCCGACGCCGACATCCGCGGCGTCGTCGACACCGCGCCGCTGCTAGAGCGCGATTTCGCCCAACTCGCCGGGCTTGGCTGGATCGGCAAAAACACGCTGCTGCTCAACAAACACGCCGGCAGTCTCTTTTTCTTAGCGGCGCTGCTCACCTCGATCGAACTCGACTACGACGATCCGCACGACGCGAGCCACTGCGGCACTTGCACCGCGTGTCTCGATGTCTGTCCGACCGACGCATTCCCGGCGCCGCACGTCTTAGACGCAACTCGCTGCATCAGCTATCTCACCATCGAACTCCGCGGCCCGATCCCGCGCGATCTGCGCCCTGGTCTCGGCGAGTGGGTTTTCGGCTGCGACCTGTGCCAAGACGTTTGCCCTTGGAACAGCAAAGCCCCGCAGAGCGCCGAGCCAACGTTTATTCCCCAATCGGGATCGAACCCGCTCGAGCTGATCCCGCTGTTCGATCTCGACGACGACACGTTCCGCGCCCGCTTCCGCAAATCGCCGATCTGGCGCCCTCGACGCCGCGGGCTGCTCCGCAACGCCGCGATCGCCCTCGGCAATCGACCCACCCCAACTGCTGTCCCCGCACTGATAAAAGGCCTGAACGATGACGAGCCGCTCATCCGCGGCGCGTCGGCTTGGGCGCTTGGTAAATATGACTGTGACGCTTCGCGCCAAGCATTGAAAAACCGAGCAACGCTCGAAACCGATCCGGAAGTCATCGAAGAGATCCAGCTGGGACTCCAGGAACGGAACTGCCGCAAGATAGCGCCGTAAACGGACAAAGTCGCTGCCCCCCAAAATAAACCTACTTAACTTGCCCATTCCCGTGGGACCGTAGGACCGGACCGCAATTTTTTTTCTAGACGGCGGAGTGGACCGGACCGCAGCGTGTTTTTTTTGTTCGACACGCAAAATTTGAGGTTGCGCCTTTTCAAACCATGCGAGCACCAGCCAGAGGCGCGAACTGTCCAAGAGCAGTCAAGCCGGGCGAGAGCTGCCGCCTGGCTCGCGTTTCCGAGTCAGGTACGCTCTTAAGAAACCATCAATTATCTGCTCGCCACACCGCAATCGACCGCGAATTTGTGCGTATTGTCAACGGACAATCTTTGCCCCGTCTGGCAAGGTCGGACGAGCGGCTGAGCGCCGGAGCATGTTCATCTGCTGGTATCGCCATCCAGCCGCAAGGCCACCTCACAGGAAGTGCATGAGTACAACGCGGCGGCATCAATCTTCATAGTCCGAAGCGCCAGTTTAGAAATTGCGCTATTTTCCAGAAGAGAAGAATAGAACGCGGTCAATCCACGGATGAAGCACGGACGATACGGCGAGAAGCAGCATGACGCCGCACCGCAGAAACGGACAATTCGCGGCCGCGAAAGTCGCCAACAAGTAAAGTTCTTAGGACTGAAAGACCAGCCTAAATTAGCCCGGGGTGAAGTCATTGAAATTTACAGATCGCAGCCCCGAGCCATCGTGAAAAACCGTGATGCTGACGTTGGACAAAAATGTCGAGAACTCAAGCACAAACGTCCGCAAATCCAACAACACCGAACACTTAGCATTAAATAATGCCCCTCGGCCTCTTTACTACCCTATGCCATCCAAGCGTTGGTTCTGAGATGTCGCGTCATTGGTAACGGCAATAGATGGCTGACTTGTAGGGGAGGCATCTCTTCCCTCTCACGGGCTAATGGAGCCTACAGGCAAGATACTCCCCTTAAAACCGAGCATTTACGGCGTATCATCCACCCTTTTAACAGAGCAACCGTTGACGCGAAGCAAATTTTCAGAGAAAATGAATCTGTTATGTAATCAATCAGAAATATAGATGAATTCGCTTTTTCGATTGGTGCACAGGTCTCCGCACTGCTCCAGAGCTTTTGTGCGGATCACGCGATGAGCAAAACACGGCTCGCAGAAGACGGCATCGGCATCCCCTGCTGATTTGCAAACTCCGCTTTCAAGACCAACGCACCAGCAGACCCCAGGCATATTTGTCATCCCGTACAGGAGTCCCGCAGATGATCTCAATTCGCTCAGTTGGAGTTGACCAAAATATCATTCCCCCGGCATCGCAGCACCGCAAAGGATTCACGCTCGTCGAGCTCTTGGTCGTCATCGCGATCATCGGCGTGTTGATTGCATTGTTGCTGCCGGCCGTGCAACAAGCGCGCGAAGCGGCGCGTCGAATGCAATGCAGTAACAACATGAAGCAAATTGGGCTGGGGCTGCACAATTACCATGACACGTTCCAATCGCTCCCCTCCTTGGCCATCAATCCGGCCGATTCGTCGAAGAAGCGGAGTTGGGGTTGGTCCGCTTTGATCCTGCCATTTCTTGAGCAAAACGCACTTTATGAAACCGCTGGTATCGGCCGGGGGCGACTGCTCGACGACGAATTGAGCACCAGTGCGCGACAAGTCATCAAAGCCTATCGTTGCCCCTCAGACCCAGGTCTCGATGTGGATGATCCTTCGCAGCGATTTCTCAAGCAAGGAGCATCGAACTACGCGGCTTACTTTCATTCGCGCAGCGGCCCTTCGCTGGGATCGACTCTCGCTGATTTCGCCAAAGCGGATGGTGGTTTTTATCACAACAGCGGACGCCGCTTCCGCGATGTGACCGACGGCCTTAGCAATACGCTGGCGATTTCTGAGGCCGCGTCGATTTTGCACGGTGAGGTGCTATGCATGAAATCCTGGGCCGGATGCCAGGAAGGGCGCGACTCGAATTGCGTCGACGACATCGGCATCTCGGGACGTTGGCCGATCAACGACACCTCCAACCACAACCAAGACTTGGAGTGCGAAATGGCCAGCAGCCATCATCCCGGCGGCGTTTTGGCGCTCAAGTTCGATGGCAGCGTCCGGTTTGTGACCGAAAATATCGAGTTCCTGCATACCGCCAACAGCTCCAATGTGACCGCAATCGACAGCGTCTACGAGTATCTGATCGCGATCAATGACGGCAATGTGATTAGCGACTATTAATCGCCGCGCATTTGCCGCTTCTTCTCTCGCTGTGTCTGGCCATAAATCGATGGCCAGACACAAGCGAAGCCCCCGAAACGAGCCTACCGATTCAGGAAATTTCCCCCATGCGATTTATTTCAAAGCAACTGGCCGCTCTTGCGCCCCTGGGCGTTACATTCGTGCTTTTGGTTATTGCAGGTTGCGGCGGCGGTCGCGCTGGCGACGTGCCGGATCTGGGAACCGTGTCGGGAACGGTCACGCTCGACGGCAAGCCGCTGGCGGACGCTACGGTCGGATTCCACAGCGCCACCGCCAAACGGGTTTCGACCGGCGTTACCGATAACGAAGGCAAATATTCGATGTACTTAATGAACGACATCCAAGGCGCCCCGCTCGGCGACAACACCGTGACGATCAGCACCGCAAAAATGGGAGACGACGCCGTCCCAGGCAGTTCCAAACCAGAAACGCTGCCGGCGAAGTACAACAACAAATCGACGCTGACAGCCGACGTCAAGGCCGGCGACAACACGTTCGATTTCCCGCTGCAGTCCAAGTAAAGCGCAATCCCAGAGACCAAGCGGCCCTCGGCAGTCGCTTGGCTTTCGCCCTCGGCAAACTTCATTAGCAGTTTCTTCTCTGCCGGACCAAGCGAACTCTCCCGCCGGCGGCGACTGGGGTTCCTTCTGACTGATGCGAGAGCGGACCGTGGATTCGATCCATCCACGCTTCAGCGGCTTTCGCGATCACAGTTCCGTCGCTTCGGAATTCTCTGCTGCCAGCGTTTGACGAAGGTGCCGTGAAAACGGGAGCGCTGGACGGTCTGGACCTGTCGCACTCGGCGACCCTGGCGGTCACTTTGACGGTGAAGTTGATGGTCGATTCGTTCGCTACAGGGGGCGGCTGATCTGGGAGTTGAGGTCGCCTTCATTGGAACGTAGATCTCAGGCACCGCCGTGGATTCGCCAGACCGTCGGCATGCTGTTCTTGCCGTTGATGCCGAAAATTAGGAGGCCAGAGGTTGTCATTGGAGCCCAATCGGCTAAACTGGCGACAAATTGAGACTGATTCTCAATCCTGCCAGCGTTTTCGCTTGACGGCCTATTCGTCTCTCACCAGACCATTCACGGCTCAGGCTTCCGCTGCCCCCCCGATATTTGGAAAGGCCTTTTGGATGTCACGCCCACAACAATCCCCACGCGGTTTCACGCTCGTTGAATTGCTGGTGGTCATTGCGATCATCGGCGTTCTGATTGCCCTTTTGCTACCTGCGGTTCAACAAGCTCGCGAAGCTGCACGGCGGTTGCAGTGCAGCAATAACCTGAAGCAGATTGGGCTGGCGTTACACAACTATGCAGGAACGCACGGCACTTTCCCGCTTGAGTCGTACGTCTCCGAGTATCCTGACGGAAACTATTACTACAACAGCTGGATCCCCTGTTTGTTGCCGTACTTTGAGCAAACTGCGTTGGCGAATCTCTATGATCAAAACTACGCGTTTTTTGATGTCAAGAATCAAGCGGCGATCGAAACGAAGTTAAGCGTTTTTGAGTGCCCATCGACTCCGGGAGGCACGCAACTGACTCCCGAGCTTCGTTATCGCGACTCGTCCGGCTTTAATATCGATTCTGACCGCGGAGGCTGGACGACCGACTATGCAGGCCAACGAGGAATCCATAGCAGCACCCATGCGATTTATGCACCCGGCGCAGGCAGCACGAATCATCTAGGCATCTTCGGTGGCGGCGGAACGGGGCGCAAGTTCCGCGACATTACGGACGGAACGACTAACACGATTATCGTGCACGAATCGGCCGGTCGCGCGCAATGGCTGCATCGTGACAATGGAGAACTAATCAGCGCGAAACCGGAGTTCGGCGGCTGGTTCGACTATTGGGCCGGCCCTTCCGCAGGCTGGATGTATGGTTTTGAAGATGACGGGGTGACGAAAAAAGGCCCTCGCTTTATCAACGCCTCGAACAAGTGGGCGAATCCGCTTGGTTTTCATACCGGCGGAATTGAAGTCGCCTTGTCCGATGGATCGGTACGATTTTTGAGCGAGACGACAAACAACAACGTCTTTATTGCGTTATGCACCTACAGCGGAGGAGAAGTCGTCAGTGAAGACTAGACGACCTTCCGGCAAAACTCCTTTGCACGATCTCATTCGCCTTCCTGTAGGAACTATTTCATGTTGATTCCGCTTGCATTCGTCGCTCGTACTGCAAATCGAAACGCGGGCCTCATTGCCGCGAGCCTGGCTTTTACGGTCCTCACCGGTTGCGGTCAGCCAGAAGAACCGCGGCCCGAGTTAATCCCTGTTAAGGGAACCTTTGCGATCAACGGCAAACCTGCCGAAGGCGCCATGCTGGTCTTTCACCCAGCCAATGGAGAAGAATTTGATGTCCGCGGAACGCGCCCTCGTGCGATCGTCGGGCAGGATGGTCAATTTTCGATGACGACCTACCAGTCGGACGACGGAATCCCCGTCGGCGAATACGATCTCTCCGTGCTGTGGTTCGATAATCCAGATGCCTCCAATCCGCATGACAAGTTGGGGGGGCGGTACGCCGTGCCAGGCAAATCGAATCTGCGTGTTTTGATTGACGAAAATACTACCGAGTTAGAGCCTCTAACCATGGCTGGGGTCCGATTCGCCACGCGTCGTCCTCGTTCTGATCCGGCTGATTTTGACCAAGTGGATTAACGCGATTTCCCCAACGGCACTGTCATCTCTCCAACACTAAAGGGCGCTCGTTGATCTCCGCGCCCTGAAACTTCACTCCAAGTACGCTTCTCTCTCTAGAGATACGGAAACAAATTCTATGATTATGAAATCACATTGCGTCGCTTCGTTCCTGCTGACGATCACCTCGTTCAGCCTCTCTGTTGCATCCGCCGAAGATCACAAGCATCATCACGCGATGGCGCAGCAATCGCCTGACGTTCTTCGCACGTCCGCCAGCGGTCCCTGGTCTGCAGCGACCACTTGGGAAAAAGGGAAAGTTCCCCAGGCCGGGGATCGCGTCGTGATTCGCCAGGCGCATGAGGTCCTTTATGATGTCGATTCCGATCAGGTAATTCGTGGAGTTCAGATTGCAGGAACGCTGAAGTTCGCCACGGACCGCGACACGCGACTAGAAGTTGGCCTGATTCGCATCGAAGCGAACGAGCAATACAGCGAAGAAGGGTTTGATTGTCAGCATGCTCCTGACGATGCGGGACACAACCATGAACACGAATTAACGCATTCTCAGCGTGCCGCCCTAGAGATCGGCACGATCGAGAGTCCCTTGTCCGCCGATCACCAAGCGACGATTCGCCTTCACTACCTGGAGGGGATGGATCCCAATACGTGCCCGGCGATTGTTTGCTGCGGCGGGCGCATGGACATCCATGGAGCTCCGCTGGAGCGAACTTGGATCAAGCTTCCTTACCAGACGGCGAAGGTGGGCGAATCTCGACTGGTGATGCCTGCTTCTCTGCCGGGGTGGAAAGTAGGAGATCGAATCATCATCACCGGCACCACACGTCAATTCGGCTACATCGGCACGCGTCATCGCCGAGACGGAGATGACAATTCGGTAGCGGATAACCCCACGACCGAAGAACGGGTCATTACGCGAATGCGTAAGTGGGGCGGAATCGATTCAAAACTGCAGATCGTCAGTCTCGACAAACCGCTGGCGTTTGATCATTTAGGCGCAGGCGAATACCGCGCGGAGGTTGCGAATCTGTCACGAAACGTCGTGGTGGAATCCGCGAATCCCGATGGAATCCGTGGACACACGATGTACCACAACAATTCCGCCGGTGGGATTAGCTACGCCGAGTTTCGTCATCTCGGAAAACGCGGCGTGCTAGGAAAGTACCCACTTCACTATCATCTGGTCGATCAATCGATGCGCGGGAGCAGCTTGATTGGCCTGTCCGTGTGGGACAGTCATAACCGCTGGATCACGATTCATGGGACGCAGTTCCTGGTGGTGAAAGATTGCGTCGGCTACAAGAGCGTTGGTCACGGTTATTTTTTGGAAGATGGAACGGAAGTCTACAACATCTTCGATCGCAATCTGGCGGTTCAAGCTTTGGATGGAGATCCGTTGCCGGAACAGGTTTTGCCCTTCGACAACAATCTCGGATCCGGCTTCTGGTGGGCGAATAGCCTAAATACGTTTACTCGAAACGTCGCGGCGGAATGTGATGAAGACGGATTTCGACTGGAAGTGGTCGAACGAGACGACTTCGACCCGAATCTGAAAATTCTCCAGTCTGACGGCGCCTTCCAAAAAGTCGATATTCGGACTTTGCCGTTCATCCGATTTGACAGCAACGAAGCTCATTGCCAGCGACTATTCGCCGTCAACCTGGGCGGATTCGCGGGTGGAAGATTCCAAGACAAAGACAGCGACGTGGAAGGGGTAGGACCTGATTACCAGCACCCGTTTATCCTTCGCAATACGAAGATATGGGATTCTCACTGGGCCTTTCACATCGGTTCTCCTTGCGTGAAGATCCAAGATGCCCAACTACACGATTGTGCATACGGGCTATGGCGTTGCGTCATGCACCGGCACGAGCATCTGCGCATGAACTTTTCGCAGGTGAATACTACCGTATTCTTTCCGCGGGGCTCGAATGACGCTGACTACAAATATGGAGTTGAAGACTACTTCGACCTCGAGCCGGTGGATGATCAGCCCCCCATTACCGTCATTACGTCTGTTCAACCGATTTCCAGCGGCATGATCCGCGTTCAAGGGCTGACGACCGACAATTACGATGTCAAGCAGATCCTCGTGAATGGCGCGCCTGCACGCTTGATCGACCCCGCTGGAATGGACTGGACCATTGACTTGCAAGTGAAGCCAGGCGCCCCCGTTAAAATTGCCGCTCATGCCGAAGATGAGAACGGCAATTCCGAAACCAAAGGGCACATCCTGCACTACCACCAGCAAGAGGGCTCGGGCCCATCGAGCGGTGGACATCAAGTCACGACTTCCCACGCAGGACACTAGTAACGCGACGCGGGTAAGATAAACCAGAATCGGAACGCGCCGAACGTTCCGATTCTTTCAGGCTCGCTGAACATTGCGAAAGAATAAAGTCACCATCACGCCAGAATGTCATGCACCACGTGCCTATACACGTCGGTCAGACGAAAGTCTCTTCCTTAGTGACGGTAGGTCCGCTTTTCGTGATTGGACGAGGAAAGAAATTCCGCTCAAGCCAAGATCAACTTACGCGCACATTCCATTTCGGCACCGCCATTCACCCGCGTTCCTTATTTATCCATTTTGCTTGGCATGGCCAAGGCGAGCGGAGGCTTCCGTGGCGGAAAAATTTCAGAAATCCCCCAAACCCTAGACATGGCGGGGCCCGATGCTAAGATGCGGATGGGAATAGGCTTGGAGCGATTCCAGACTCGATTTGGTTCAACCCAAATGTGAAATCCCGGTTGATACGCACGGAAAGACCGGCGCGGAATTCTTTAGGGCCATTGGAGATCGCCTTGCATGCTGCCGAGCGACGACAGCGCAGAAAAACGGCGTCAGCTCCACAAGCTGATCCAACATCAGAACCAGCCGGATGAACCCCGGCGGCGGCCCTGGCTGGTGAAAGGCATCGTGCTCGTCGGCATCGTGGCGGCTGCGGGGCTCTATTTCGGGCTGGTACGGAAAGTGTGGGAGCTAGACCAGCAGAGCCGGCTAGATCAACCTGCCCCCGCGACCGCTCAGCTTCCGCCTGCCGCCAAGGTGGATCAACTTTCCCCGGCGGAGCTGCAGCAAATACTCGCTGGCGACGATGTCGACTCTCAGCGCGAGGCGATCATTCAGCTCGCAAAACTGCATCCACCGGAGGCGGCGACGATTGAATCGCTGGCAAAGCTGCTGACACATGCTGAACTGGCGCCGCAGGCAGTCGATGCGCTAGGCGCGATCGGTTTTGAGGCCAACCAAGCGGCGGCGGATCTGCAAAAGCTGGCGGCGGAAGAGGGCGCCCCGGCGATGCGGCGTCGCGCGGTCGCCGCTCTGTTGCGAATCAATCCCTTCTTCGTCGTTGACTTGCCGCCTCAAGCCGATGCTGATTTGCTGGCGCTCTTGGCCAGCCAGGACGAAATTACACGACGTTATGCCGCCGCCTGCTTGGGCGCACGTCAGGCCCAGGGAGCGAACATTGAGAAAGCGCTGACCGAACTGCTGAACGACGAAAATGATGAACGAATTGCCGCGATCGCCAGATTGGCGCTGTCCCAGATTCGCGGCGCTGAGCTTCCGACGCCGGCTGGCGAGCTGATTGAGCGAGCGACCAGCGACCTAGATTACATCGCCGCCGAACAACTGGTGCGCACCTACAGTCCAGACGTAGTGGTCGAGCTAGTATTTGCCATGACCCGCAACCGAGCCAGCGATGCCTCAGGTCCACCGACCATCGCGATTCGGGCCTGGGGTGCGGAGGCGGCGCCCTCTTTGATCGAGGTGCTCAGGAGCGACGACGTGCGCTCGAAAGAACTGGCTGCCGAGCTCCTGGAGGAACTTGGCCCAATTGCGGCGCCCGCTGTGCCTGCGCTGATTGCCTGCCTCGATGAATCCGATGGACGAGTGCGGATCTGTGCCGTTGAAGCGCTCCGCGCGATCGGCCCTGCCGCCAACGAAGCGATCGGCCCGCTGAGTAAATTGACTCTCGACGGTCGCGAAATCGATCTGGCGGTCGCCCTGTATTGCCTCGAGCCAACGCCCGATCGCCTGGATTCCGCTCGAAAACTGATTGAGCCCAAGCTACCCGGCCCGTACAACCAGTTCGGAACAAGCTGGCATCAACTCAAGCAGCTGCAGCCGCGGCCGATCGCGTGGCTGGTCGAACTCATGGGCGACAGCCCCAACGGCTTCTGCCGGCGAAACGTGTCCCATGTGCTGATCGAGGAGGCCGAAAGGGGTGAGGCCCACGTTGACCAGCTCGCCCAACTCCTGAGCCGACCACCCGCCCCAATCAGGACTTTCGACGACGACCAGTTCGAACCGGCCCGGCTGGCCGCGGACGTGCTGGCTGCAATCGGTCCGCCTGCCGCCTCGGCCACGGACGATCTGCTCAAGCAGCTCGACTCGCCGAGCTGGCGAATCCGTCGTTCATCAGCTCGAGCGTTGGGCCGCGTCGCGACGCGAGAATCAGCACCCCGGATCGTCAAGGCTCTCCGTGCGACCCCGCGCGATGCGAGCGAAGCTTCCCTCGCCGCGGAGTTCGCCATTCGGCAGATCGGCGTGCGGCTGGGACCGGACCTGTCCGACATGCCGAAGAGCACGCGAGCTGCGATCGCCAGCACCGCTCCCTATGCCCAGCGCGTGACCCAAGGTGCGGCGCTCTGGACGCCGCCCTACGACGCCAACATCGATCCGCCGTCCGCGGCGCGGCCGTCGTCGATTCGAAGAACACTGCCAGACTATGTGGCGGACTCGGAGCATTTTGGGCTTGGGAACCGTGGTGATGCGGAGAGGATTCTGGAGTTTGGCGAGGGACCACTGCCCGCGCAGTCGGCTGCTCCGCTGCTGCTGCTCTTACACGAACGCCACCGCCTCGAGTTCCATCGTGGGCGCGAGCACGAAGCGATCGTCCACGCTTTGTGGCGGCTGACGCAGTCGCCGCTCATCCCGGCGATCATGGTGGATGCCCGCGTCGCCCCGGCGCAAACAGTCCGCGAGATGGGGTCGGTTGGCGGGGCCCTGGGTCCCTTCCTGCACGGGCACAAAACCGCGTATGGAATGCCCGCGGCGCTGCTGCTGCCGCTGATCGGACCGCGGGCCCACGAGGAACTTCCGGCGCTGTGGGGCCAACTCAAGCGGAGCGATGGCGGCATTTTTAGCGGTGTAGCAGGCCTCACGATTTGGCGGCTCGAAGAAAATCGCGACGTGGCGACCGAGCTGATGCGGCAGTTGAAGCCCGAGCGGGTTCCCTTTGTCGAAGATTGCGAGGGTCGCGGTGATCGTCAGCATATCGCGTGGGCCTTGGGCCGAATTGGGCCCCCCGCCAAGGCGGCAATCCCGCTGCTCGCCGAAGTTGCTTATCGCGATACCCGCGCGTTCGGCGTCGCCGCTGCATGGGCCGCGCGTCAAATCGATCCACAGGCCGCCGCCGAGTGGGGCCTCAAGTGAACATTTTGCTTCCAAGATGCGGGTAAGATAAACCAGAATCGGAACGCGCCGAACGTTCCGATTCTTTCAGGCTCGCTGAACATTGCGAAAGAATAAAGTCACCATCACGCCAGAATGTCATGCACCACGTGCCCATGCACGTCGGTTAGACGAAAATCTCTTCCCTGGCTTCGATAGGTCAGTTTTTCGTGGTTGATCCCCAATAGATGCAGCATGGTTGCGTGGAAATCGTGGACATGGACGATGTTTTCGGCGGCGTTGTAGCCGAGGTCGTCGGTCTTGCCATATTTGAGTCCGCCTTGGATTCCGCCGCCGGCCATCCAAATGGAAAAACCTTTGATGTGATGGTCGCGACCGCTCCCTTGGGCCATGGGGGTGCGGCCGAATTCGCCGCCCCAGACGACGAGCGTGTCGTCCAACATGCCGCGGTTCTTGAGATCGGTCACTAGCGCGGCGGAGGCTTGATCGACTTCGGAAGCGCAGATTTGCATGCCGCGCTCGAGTCCGCCGTGATGATCCCAGCCGCGATGGTAGAGCTGGATGAAGCGGACGCCGCGCTCGGCCAGGCGCCGTGCGAGCAGACAATTCGCGGCGAAGGTTCCGTCGCCTCCTTGCGTTCCGTACATGTCCAGGACGTGCTGCGGTTCGCCGGAGACATCCATCAAGCTGGGGACGCTGGTCTGCATTTTGAAGGCCAGCTCGTACTGTGCGATCCGGGTTGCGATTTCCGGATCGTCGAGCGTCGGTTGGCGCAGCGCGTTCATCTGATTGATCGCGTCGAACACATCTTGCTGCCGCGCGGCGGTGACGCCGGGGGGGCTATTCACATACAGAACCGGATCGCCGGCCGAACGGAACTCAACCCCTTGGTGACGGCTGGGGAGAAATCCGCTGTGCCACTGCCGAGCGGCGATTGGTTGGGCCTGGCCTCCTTTGCCGATCGACGTCAGGACGACGAAGCCCGGCAGATCGTCCGCTTCGCTTCCCAAGCCATATTGCACCCACGACCCCATCGAAGGTCGGCCCGAGATCGACGTGCCGGTGTTCATGAACGTATGGGCCGGATCGTGATTGATCTGCTCGGTGACCATCGAGTTGATGATGCACAGATCGTCGGCGATCTCACCCATCTTCGGGAAGAGCGTCGCGATCGTTTGTCCTGACTCTCCATACCGCTTGAAGTCAAACCGCGGAGCGTAACATTTGAGCTGCTTTCCCTGCAGCTGCGCGATCGGTTGCCCTTGGGTGAACGACTCTGGCATCGGCTGGTTGTCGAGCCGTTTCAGCTCTGGCTTTTCGTCGAACGTCTCCAAGTGCGAAGGACCGCCGGCCTGACAAAGCACGATCACGCGTTTCGCTTGGGGAGCGAAATTCGGGAAGGCGCTCTGCTGTTGGTCGGCGCAGACCGAATCGGCGGTCAGCATCGACGCGAGCGCCGCTGAACCGAGCCCAGCGATTCCATGGCCTAAAAAAGTGCGGCGAGTTTGACGCAGGGAAGCTGCGGATTGGGAATACATAAGGTCGCCTTCGCGGGATGAATCAAACCAAGCGGTCTACGATCCAAGGGCATTAATATCGATTGATGGTCTCGTGCAAGTTCAACAAGATCCGACTGACCGACATCCACGCCGCCAGGTCGATTGCGTCGATCCCCTCCGGCGTAACGTACTCGCCCACGCTCAATAATTGTTGGGCCGACTGCGGATCACTGACATATTGTTGGCGATGCTTTTGATAGGTCGCGGTAAGAATTTGGACTTCGGCTGCGGTCGCGTCGCGCTGCTGTACGGCTTGCATGCCCAAATGGATCTTCGCCTCCGGCCTGTCGTTTCCCTCTTGCAGCAGGCGAACAGCCAGCGCCCGCGCCGCTTCGACGTAGGTCGGATCGTTCATCAGCACGAGCGCCTGTTGCGGCGTATTGGAAATATTCCGGCGCACCGTACATTCTTCCCGCGTCGGCGCGTCGAACGCGGCCAAGCTTGGGTGCAAATAGGTCCGTTGCCAGTGCGTGTAAAGGCCGCGTCGATACAGGTTTCGTCCCTGATCGCGCTGGTATTCGCGTTTCGGAAAGTTCAAGTGCGACCAATACCCAGGCGGTTGATAAGGCCGAGCGCTTTCGCCGCCGATTTGCTCTACCAGCAGACCGCTGGCCGCCAGCGCGTTGTCGCGAATCATTTCGGCCGGAAGTCGATGCGCCGACTGAGCCGCTAAAAACGCATTGCTCAGGTCTTTCTGCTTTTGGCTCGCGGTTCGTGACGACGATCGCTGGTAAGCCTGCGACTGCACGATGCGACGCACCATCTGCTTGACGTCCCAACCGCTCTCGACAAACTCGGTCGCTAGCGCATCCAAGAGTTGCGGATGCGTGGGGATCGCTCCTTGCGAACCAAAGTCGTCTGCGGTCGAGACGAGACCGCGTCCGAACGTTAGCTGCCACAAGCGATTGACAAACACGCGGGCCGTGAGCGGATTGCGCCGATCGACAAACCACTGGGCCAGATCAAGCCGCGTCGCGCGGCGTCCGTCAGTTTCTAAATCGTATCCCAAAAAACCGGGAACCCCCGGCTCGACGATCTCACCGCTGTCGTCCAACCAATTGCCGCGTGGCAACACGCGCATCGTGCGCGGCTCGCTTGATTTGGAAACGAGTGTTGTCGTCATCGAGTCGGCGAGTTGCTTGCGCTGCTCGGTTCGCTCGGCCAGTTCTTTTCTCGCGTGATCCAATTGCGGCGCAATCGTGCGATAATAGGCGGCCAGTTTTTCCTGTTGTGATGCAGTCCGTTTCGCAGCGGGCGTCTCAACAAGATCGCGAATCTCCTGGGGGACGCCGATCGCTTGATTCGCTTGAACGGGTCGGGGAGCGTCGACCAGCGCTACTCGCAATCTGCCGATCGCGTGACTGCTGCCGTAATGGTGCGTCATGGTCAGGGTCAGCTTGCTGGCCGGAGTCAGCGTCACATCATCCGGTAGTTCAAAGACCGCTTCGTTGCCCTTGCCGATGTCAGGCAAGATGGCCCAGCCATCCTTCTGATCGCTGGTCAGCAGACTCGCGATAGGCCAACCTTGTTGCGAATGGGTCGCCGTCGCCGTTTGGAAAGCGACTGGCTTTCCGTCGATGGCCCATTGAATTTCATTGAGGACAAAATTGCCGTTCCCGGCTCGTCCAGGTCCCGCCGCCGGCAGCGAATCATGGGGCAAAACCTCTAGCCGGAGAGCGGTCGCCGTACTTAACTGGGTCGTGAATTCAAGTTCATAGACCGGCTTGTCCGGATTGGCGCCGGCGGCCAGCAGCGAGCCATCTTCCAACTTCTTCCAATCAACCTCGGGGTGCGACTTCATGCTGGTCGGCTGCAGCACTTGCCACGATGGGTCCTCCGGAAGATTGGCTTCCCACTCGGCTTGCGCTTTCGCCAACTCGGGCGTGGGCGTCTGAAGCGATTGACCGAGCGTCATGATCTGTTGATCGAGTTCTTGCAACCGCGTCTCTTGTTGCGGACTGGGGACCGGGATACTCGGGCCCCAATAGCTCGTCTTACTACTGCCGGCGTAAACCCCTTGTTCTTCCAAGTCGGCGAAGAAAGCGGCGAACTGGTAGAACTCTTTGATCGTGTAGGGATCAAACTTATGATCATGACATTCACAGCACCCCATTGTCGCGCCCAGCCAAACGGTGCTCGTCGTGCGAACGCGATCGGCCGCATACTTGGCCAAATACTCTTTCGCCTGAGCGCCCCCTTCGGCGGTGATCATGTTTAGGCGGTTGTAGCCAGAAGCGATTTGCTGCTCGCGAGTCGCATTGGGAAGCAAATCGCCGGCGAGTTGCTCGATGGTGAACTGGTCGAACGGCTTGTTCTCGTTGAACGAGCGAATGACATAGTCACGGTAAGGAGACATGCTCCACTCTTGATCGCCGTGAATCCCGACCGAATCGGCGTAGCGAACCAAGTCGAGCCAATGCATGGCCATCCGTTCGCCGAAGCGCGGCGAGGCCAACAGCTTTTTGACCAGCGCAGCGTACGCCTGATCGGATGGATCGGCGGCGAAGGCGGCGACTTCCGTCGGAGTCGGCGGCAGTCCGGTGAGATCGAAGTAGAGCCGCCGAATGAGCGTGCGCGGATCGGCCTTCGCCGCAGGCTCCAATCCCTTTTCCGCCAGACGTTGATCGATGAACGCGTCGATCGGTGATGATGCGCGTTCCTGCGGAACCTTGACCTGCTTGGGAGGCGCATACGACCAATGCTCGTCGTACTTGGCTCCTTGGGCGATCCACCGGCGAATGAGATCGACTTCGTCACGCGTCAACTTGGGACGACTCGAGTCTGTCGGCGGCATTTGCAAGTCAGGATCTTCGCTCGCGATGCGAGCAAACAGCTCGCTCTCGGCAGGGTTGCCCGGAACGATCACGCTGTCGATTGCGACCTCACGCACGTCCAAACGGAAGTCCGCTTCCCGCGTCCCTTCATCGGGACCGTGACACGTGTAGCAACTGTTCGAGAGCAACGGCTTGATGTCACGCGTGTAGTCGACATCGCCCGCCGATTGGTCGGCGCCTTGCGCCGCGGCGGCGCACGAAACCATCGCCCCCAACATGAGCAGCAAAGTTGCAAAGCGAATCATACGGGCAACGGTCATGCTTGGAAGCCAGCTGAAAGAAAGGGGTAGGGGAAGGCAGGCGGGAAGGAAAGTCTACGGAGCTCATTCGTCAAATCGGGCCGGTAGTAATGCAGTCTAATGGGCGAAGGGGGAACCAACAAGGAAAACAACACGGCGCGCAAAGTTGCTTCGTCTCCGAAGCAAACAGTGCGGCAGGCGCGGTATCTGCATAAGCCGTCGTCACGAAACGCGTGGCGCCGGCGCTCGTGCGATTTTCTTAGGGCAGCGAGAACGTCTCGCTGCCGGCTCGAGAGCCGAGGGCTTGCCATACCTCGAGACCGATGGTTTCGGAAATGAAGTGGACGGAACCGTCGCACATTCCGACTTCAACCCCGCTCGGAT
Organism: Blastopirellula marina DSM 3645; assembly: GCF_000153105.1. GTDB lineage: Bacteria > Planctomycetota > Planctomycetia > Pirellulales > Pirellulaceae > Blastopirellula > Blastopirellula marina. Next base: position 2,909,382 of record NZ_CH672376.1, on the reverse strand, counting down.
GCCGACTCCGCGACGCCGCCGTTTCGCCGCTGCCGTTGACGCCGGTGCATGGCAAATTCAACTCCGGCTTATTCGCCGCGGTTCCGCAACTGGAGCTACGGATCGAGTCAGGCACGCTCGTATTAGGAATTTCACGCGTAAAGATCCAAGCCGCTCCGGGAAAATCATACCAATAAGAACCAACCATCGAGTCGGAGATTGCTCCAGAACCTTTCAACAATTCGCCAAACGCCATGGTGTTGCTTGTGCCGTCGATAATGGACGCCATCTTCACCGTTCGATACCCAAATGCGGCCGGCAAATGATTTGCCGAAAGAGTACGCGTGTCTCCTTTCGTCAGATTGCCGAAGAACACGGCGTAGTTTCCTCTGGCAAACACGTTGCCGGGAAAGGAGGGGTGTTCATAAGTATCCGCTCCCACGCCGTCACTAGGGCACTGCATCATGGAAAGGACCTGGGCCACCGGTCGAGTCGGACCACCTGAATTCGCCGTATTGATCCATACGATGCCGGACTGATTGAAGTCGAACTGATCGTAGATATTTCCCGCTTCCAAATAGGGATAAAGATGAATTCCCCAAGTTAAGCGAGGATTGACAAACTCAGCGTCTATGTTGTTTTGCACGACCCCCGGCGGAAATACCAGATGCGTATCGTGATAATTGTGCGTGGCGAGAACTAGCTGTTTGAGGTTGTTGGTGCACTGCATGCGGCGGGCCGCTTCGCGAGCTTGCTGCACCGCGGGAAGTAAGAGAGCGATTAAAACCCCAATAATCGCGATCACCACCAAGAGTTCAACAAGGGTAAACGCGCGAGATGTTTTGCGAATCACAAGCGTGTCTCCGATAAGAAGAGAGAAGAAAGATTGCAAACCCGAAACAGCATTGGGCAAACGTAAAGCCCGTTCTGAGAACCTCAGACCTTCGCCAGCCTTGAAGGCGATCTCACTCGTCTTTGTTATTTGGAGGTAAGCTCAAAGTCGCGAATCGTCTCGCCTTCTGATACCGTCATCTCCTCGCCGATCTCATATTTCCGCGGAATGATGCTGACCGTTTCCGGAAACTCTTTGCCAAATTCGAGATACGTCTTGCCTGTCTCCTTCATCGCGTGAAACCGGACGAGCACGCGACCGCGCGACACGTCGACCGCTCGGTATTGTCCATCCTTAATGACCGTCGAACTCGACGTTCCCGTTCCGCTTTCCAGCGGCGTGAAGGTGATCAAACCATCGGCGATCACTTGGCCATCGATCGTTACTGTTCCGTGTACGATGGGAGACTTGGGATTTTCCGAACACCCGGCTCCGACACCGACCAGGAGCATGATCCCAATCCGCGCAACATATCCAGTCATGCAAAACCCCTCCGCCAGATGGAGAAATAAAATTCACAGAACTTTGCAAAATCCTTACGTTTGTCAAACCTACACCTGTTATTTATTGATTGCAATACTTTTCAAGCGGTGCTTTTCGTGCAAACTGACGGTGTTTAACAATCTTCCTATTTCGGAAAGTACCGCACGGAACCCAACAGCAAGCATTGCTGACTGGAGGCAACAATCGATCAACCACCTCCGCCGAGAACCCGATGTCATACGCCAACCGAACGCTCGCTGTGATCGTGACGCTGCTGGTCGGTTGCGGCTTTCCCTTAGGTCCGATGCACGAACCCAACGCACATGATCCGTGGATGATCCGCACCGACTTCAGCGATGACGAAAAGTGGACGGTGGTCTGCGAACAGGTCTCAGCGCCTCAGCGTGATTCCATCGTGGGCATGGACTTCTACGCCTATGTCCACTTCAAAGAGGACCCGCAGTTTGCCGATCTTGGCCCGACCGAGCTGATCCATGCGTTGCCGGACGACTACCCCGGCTTCTTTTGCTTTGCGGCCGATGCAACGACGTTCAGCGATGATGAACATCCGATCCTGGTCATCGGGTTCTCTCCGAACAGCGTAAACCCAAAAGATTACGAAAGAACGCCGCAGCAAACGCCGCCGTCCGACATCCAGACGCTGCGTGCGGTTCCCTCCACAATTCAAGCGATCCAAAACAATCTGTCGATCGCCAACATGGACTTTGAAGATTTCACCCGCGCCGCCGATCCAGACGGCGTCTTTCGCGGATTTTCTGAATAGCGCCGGATCACCAAGCACCGGCGCAGTTGGCGCCAGTGTTACGGCGTTTCCGATCCGGTTTCAGCAACCGAAACGTGAATCGTTTCCTGCGTGCGAATCGACCGATCGGTCTCGGCCAATGATCGCGGCGTGCGAGCCTTTACGTCGGTAAACCGGGCCAGCTTCAGCGCTCGCGTTGCGGCTGGGTGCTGCATGAACATGTTCCAGACATTACCGGTCAGCATGTTCTCGCCCATCAACAGCGAAATCCCGGTGTCGATGCCGATCACGTCCGAATCGACCCAGCCGGTGGCCGGGTTAAACGCGTTGACGAACCCGTAGCGACCGTAGATCTTGTCGCCAAATTGGGCCTTCTGGTACTCAAGCGTCCGCAATGCTTCTTCTGGAACTGCGGCCAATCCGCCGGCGGCGGCGCTAGGCACAATCGTGCCGTCGATACCTCGGTCAGGCTCGATCCGTCCATTTTTATAAGGACCGCCCCAGTCTCGATAGCCGGTTTGGCTGTCACTGCTGGTAATGCCCCACAGGTCTCGTCCGTAATGACCAAGCTGCTCAGGAAATCGTTCGCTCAAGCTGGTCATAAACGAAAGTTGCGCCTTGTGAGCGACAACCGCGTTCTCCCAATAGTTGCGCCCGCCTGGCGAACGGTAATCTTGAAATTTAAAGAACGCCATCGGGTACTGATGGACGAACAGCGGCGGATAGCCGAGGAACTTATCGCCGTTGTGCTCCAGAACCGGTTCGCGGCGCCAGGCGTTCCACGACGCGGCAGGAATCGGGTTCGACGGTGCGCCGATCGCCAACAACAGCAAGATAAAATGTTCGCTGTATTGGTCCCACTGGTAGGGCAGGATCCCTGTTTCCGGTTTGTAGCCCATGTGCAAACACCCGTTGGCGCCAAGCATCCAGCGCCAATCGACGCGGCGGTACAACTCGTCGGACAACTCCGCGATTTCGGCATCGTCGCTAAAAGCGACCGACGCTGTCAGCGCGCCGGCCAGCATCAGCGCCGTATCGACGGTCGACGATTCCGACTGCATCGCTCTTGCGCCGGTCTTCGCGTCGAAGAAGTGGTAGACAAAGCCGTTTTCATGGGGCGCTAGATTGACCAACGAATTGAGCATCGTCCGCACGCGCTCTTGAATTTCGCTGTGCGACGCCCATTTGTATTGGGCCGCGACAGCGTGCGCCGCGAGTCCGAAACCGCAAGCCGCACTGCTGGCGTGGGCGCTGTAGCCGCTGCCGTCGGCCCGAGCCCGATCGGCGACCAATTGCGTCTGGGGATCGACCGCTTCTAAGAAATACCGGTAGCAGCGCCGCTGCATATCGCGAACAAACGTTTCGCCAGGCTGCCCGAGCGCAGGCTCGCTGGACATGAATTCTGCGAGGGCTCGCCGGGGCAGAAGCCCACTCATCGCTAACGGGAGCGAAAGTCCGGCAGCGAGAAAAGATCGTCGCTTCATTGCGCACGTTCCTCGGTCGAAGGAAGGAAAGATGAAACACAGAGGGAGGCAAAAATGCCCTTATTCCCCAGTCTTGGAGTCCGCCGGCACGGACCAAACATGGAGAGGAGGGGTGAGAACGGTGGAATAATATACGAAAAATGGTTTCACGTAAAGGGCAATCCTGCTCTGTAGATCGCAATCTATGGTGCAGATTGGAACATCGATGCCGCTTTTGGGTATAATCCAGGAATATGATCCCTTAATCGCTTTTGGGCGCCTGTTTGCGGGCAACCTGGGGAGTGAGCGCTTTGCGGCAGCAATTCGAATACGGACCCTTGCGCAAGAGGATTGAGCAACCTCCGGGTTGGACAGATGGAGTACGGGGCTCAGAGAGATGGCCCTGCCGTTTGCTGGTAATGCGTGCGGGAGACGACTATATTCGGCGACGCCGATCGCCACCGGCATTCGAAACGAAACCGCTTCGCTTTAAAGGCCTTCCATTTTTAAGCAGATGCAGCCATGGAACTGATTCTAAAGATGCTCCAGTATCCGACCATTCTGGCGGCAGGCGTCGTCGTCATAGGACTGGTTTACTCACACGTCACCGGCAGAGCTCTCTTTGTCTACTATCCCAACGGCAAGGAAAACGGCGACAGTTCCGAGGGGGATGAGGTGATCGACTTTGTTACGCTCGATTCCTTGCAAGGAGTTTGGCGAATGGTTTCTGTGGGAAGAAATGGAAACTTTGCTCCCCAAGAAATGATCGACAAAGGCAACGTGATCATGTCGATCACTGGTGATCGCTTCTGCTTGGAGAATAGTGGTGAAAGAGGCAAGCTCAAACTGAAGAATCACCTCCTTCCGACACACATGGACCAATTGTCGGATAACGGGAGCCCGCTTCTTTGCATCGTTCGCTTTATCGATGGCGAGCTGGAGATTTGCCAAGGCGACTCCGGCAAGAAACGTCCCAGACACTTTGCGCGAGATCGGTTCGACGGCGCTAGTCTGGCGAGATTCGCGAAAGTGATGGATGCTTGACGTTATCTGAAAAGATTCGCCAAGCGAAACAGCTCGGCTTCGAGTACCCGCAGGCAAGCGAGCCGGACATGATCGAGCGAGACTTACTCAAAATTCTGTTCGTTTGCTCGATGAATCAGTGGCGCAGTCCCACCGCCGAAAAGATCTACGCCGACAAGCCGCAGTTGCTGGTTCGATCTTGCGGGACCAGCCGCAACGCGCGGAAAACGGTCAGCTCCGAAGACCTGCAATGGGCCGACATCGTTTTTGTGATGGAGCAGAAACAGAAACAACGGCTGCTGGTGGAATTCCCTCATGAGATGCGCTTTCAGGAAATCCACGTGCTGGATATTCCTGATGACTATAAGTTTATGGACCCTGAACTGGTCGCTGAGATCCTCGCGGCGGTGGATCCGATTTTGACACGCGATGCGGGATCATTCAACGTTGGCGCCAAGAAGACGCGACGGCGCCATTGATAGGAACTTCATGACACAAGACTCCCCCACAGCCGAAGCACCAATGCCCTCTATTTGGCGACTGACCCAATGGATTTGCCTATGCGTCGTCATCGTGAGTCTGGTCGCCTGTATGGCGATGGCCGCCGTCCGCAGCGTTGGCCTGACGCAGGTAACGGTGACCGCGTTGGATCAAAAGGCCGAACCGCGGGATCATCTGATTCCGCTGGTCAAACAGACCGAGGCGCTGCCCGACTATAGGATCGTCATCAACACGACCACCGGACGGCGAATCAACCTGGGCGCCAGACCAAATCAGTCGGCTATCGACGGACTCACCTGGCGACTGTCAGATCCGATTTCGATCGACGAGATCGCCAGTATCCGCTTGGAAGACCAGGACAAGCTTGTTTCGGACGCGATTGTGGAGGTTCAACTTTCCAGCGAAGCGGTCACCGCAGGGAACTACAAGTTTGAATTCCTGACCGAACGATCGCTTGCCGTTGGGTTTCAATCGTTTTTCAAAACGCCGGTCGGGATAGCGATTGGAACCGCGTTTACGCTTGCGGTGCTGTTGATCCTATTGATGTTGTTCGCCAGCCTGTTTGGTGGAGTTGTGGGATAACGTATTTCGAGACTACTCCTCGGACGACATCGCTAACCACACTCCGACGTCCCCGCATGGATCTGCGGATCCAGATAATGTCCGGGCCGATCTTCCACATAGAACGTTTCACGGATTGCGTGCCAGTCGGCGAGGGTTCGCATCTTGGTGAACTTGGCGCGGCACTCTTCCATGTCGGGATGCAGAAACGAGTACTTGATGCCGAATTTGCGCATCTGCGTGATGCCTCGCTTTTCGCCGTACAGTTCTTCGGCCAAGCGGAGATGTTCGTTGATGACGTCGCGTTGCTCGAAGACCGTGGGCGGAGGAGGAAGCGGCTCGCCGGCGTAGAGGGCGCGGCATTGTTGGAAGATCCAGGGATTACCGATCGCACCCCGAGCGACGGTCACTCCGTCGACGCCGGTCTGGCGCATCATGTCCAAACAATCTTGGGCGCTAAACAGATCGCCGCTTCCTAGGATGACGCGACTGCCGACATGTTCTTTCACTTCACGCAAAAATTCCCAGCGACTCGGTCCGACATAACGCTGCTCGACGGTGCGGCCATGAACGGTGATTGCGGCGACGCCCAGGTCAAAGGCGCCGTCGAGAATGCGGAAAAAGTTATCGCGGCTTGCGGCGGTGTCGTCGATGCCGCGGCGCATTTTGACGGTGACCGGGATCTCGGGCGGCGTCGCGTCGCGAGTGCGTGAGATGACCTCGAGCGCTACTTCAGGTTGGCTGAGATGAAAACCACCGCGACAACGCCCCAGGACCTTGCGGACCGGACAGCCGAAATTGATGTCAATCACGTCATAGCCGGCTTGGGCCAGCTTGACAGCGCCGGCGGCGAACTGGATCGGCTCGGCGCCCATCAATTGCCCGCCGACAGGATGTTCTTCATCCGCAATGGCCAGAAAGTGCTTGTTCTTGCTGCGGTCTTTGAACGTCACCAGAAACTGATCGAGCATCACTTCGCAGACCGCGTAGGAAGCTCCAAAGCGACGCGCAATCACCCGCATCGACATGTCGCTGTAGCCGGACAAAGCCGCCTGAACGACCGGGAAATCAAGTTGAATCGGCCCAATCGTCAACGGCGCCGCAAATGAGGGAGTCAATTCCAGCCTGCTTTCATCATTCATCGACCTAACGGCCAGTTACGTACTGTCCTATCGTCAGCAATGCTCAATCCCAATGCAACGATCCACGCCCCATAAACCCCATCCAATGGGAGGCTCTAAGCCTTACTAAATTGTGGGGACTTGCAATTATTTTAAGCTAAAGCGGTCACCCGCAGCATGACGATAGCATCTATAAGAACGGGAAATCCCACCCAGAGAGGGGATTGCTCGATGCCTCACATCGAAACGTCCGTTGCGACAATATTCTAACAAGATGCCGTCCGCTTCATGTAGGCGGCGTTCTTTAGGATCGATCGGTTACCTGCCCCAACCGTTCGATCCTTTTTTCTTTCTTGCCGCAGAACGCCGCAATCGGATGGTGCGACGTGTGACCTGTTTCGCTTTGTTGCCCGAGGTTTTGAAGTTGTGCTGTATCACTAGAGCGTTTTCCAACAAGCGGAACCAATCGTCGCAGTTCGCTCCGGCTTCTCCCACAAGATCCGCCGCTCGGCCCTAGCCGCGGTTTCTTGTCTGCAAATTTCCGGCGGCCATGAGTTCCTGTCAGAAACCGCGGCTAACGCCGTGCGGCGGATGTCGATACGGGGACGCCAAGTCTCACCGTCTCCGCTAGCGCTTCGGACGACGAAGATAGGCGCCGACCAAATTTTCTACGCCGCTGGTTTTGACTTCTCGGCTGGTTGCTTGGCGAATTTTCGCAAGACGACGTAAAACACCGGCGTCAAAAACAGACCGAAAATGGTCACGCCCAGCATTCCCGCAAACACCGCGGTCCCTAAGACTCGGCGCATTTCGTAACCGGCGCCGGTCGCAATCAAGAGTGGAATCACTCCCAAGATAAACGAAAACGCCGTCATCAAGATCGGACGCAGACGCAATCGGCAGGCGCTGACCGCCGCTTCGAAGCGATCTTTGCCGGCGTCCTCTTCGGCTTTGGCGAACTCGACGATCAAAATCGCGTTCTTACAAGCCAGACCGACCAACACGATAAAGCCGATCTGCGTGAGGATATTGTTATCCATCCCGCGAAACCAAATGCCGAGAATCGCGAACAACAAGCAGAGCGGGACGATCAAGATGATCGCCAGCGGTAAGATCCAACTTTCGTACTGCGCGGCTAACGTCAAAAAGACGAACAACACCGCCAGCGGAAACAGATAGATGATCGTATTGCCGGCCTGACGCTCTTGAAACGCGATATCGGTCCAAGCGTAACCAAAGCCCGGCGGCAGATTTTGCTCGGCCAGTTGTTCGATCGTCGCGAGCGACTGCCCAGTGCTGTAGCCAGCCACGGTGTCGCCGTTGATGTCGGCCGCGGGAAACAAATTGTAACGAACCAATCGATCTGGACCGGTAATTCGATTCAGTTTGACAACCGATCCCAATGAGACGCTCGCTCCGCGAATACTGCGCGTGCGGAGTTGCAGAATATCGCTCGGATCGTCGCGAAACTCCGGTTCGGCCTGGGCTGTCACACGGTAGGTTCGTCCCAGAAAATTGAAGTCATTAACGTACAGCGAACCGAGGTAAACCTGCAGCGCCTCGAACACGTTGCTCACTGGAATCTCGAGCATCTCGGCCTTCGTCCGATCGACGTCGGCGAAGACTTGCGGCACGCTCAACCGATAGTTGGAATAGACCTGCACCAAGCCCGGCTGCTCGTTCGCCTGAACCAACATGCGATTGGTGACTTCGTTCAGCGCGTCGAGACCGGCGCCACCTTGGTCCTGGATGTACAGCTTGTAACCGCCGCCGCGGCCAATACCGCGCACCGGAGGGGGCTGAATCACAAAGATCTCGGCCTCATTGATTTGGCTCATCTCTTGCCGCAGGTCGGCCATGATCGCCGGCAGATCGCGTCCCCGCGCACTGCGTTCTTTGGAGTCTTCTAATGGCAAAAACGTCACGGCCGCGCTGGGACTGATCGTGAACGTTGCGCCTGACAACCCGGCGATTCCGACCGCATGTGCGACGCCGTCAACTTTGCCGCCGATTTCGGCGACTTTTTGCGTCACCACATCGGTACGCGCCAGCGAGGCGCCATCCGGCAGGCGAATCGCGACGATTAGATAGCCTTGATCCTGGGGCGGAATAAATCCGGTCGGGACCATCCCAAAGCTGTACCACGTGCAAGCCAACAAGCCGACATAGCCCACCAATACGACCGCCGAGACGCGGATCGTACGTCCAATCAAGCGACCGTAGAGGTCACTCGTAACGTCAAACGTTCGATTGAACCAGCGGAAGAACCAGCCGAATAGGATGTCGCCAACTTTGCCCATCCCCTTCTTTTCTTCGTTTTTGGGTCGCAACAGCAAGGCGCACATCGCCGGGCTCAGCGTCAAAGAAACGAAGGTTGAAAAAGCGGTCGAAATCGCGATCGTCAACGCAAATTGCTGATAAAACTGCCCGCTGATACCAGGAATAAACACGGTCGGCACAAAGACCGCGATCAACACCAACGTCGTCGCGATCAACGCCGAGCCGACCTCGTCCATCGCTTTATGCGTCGCGGCCCGCGGGGCCATGCCCTCACCGATCAGGCGCTCCACATTTTCGACCACCACGATCGCGTCATCGACGACAATCCCGATCGCCAACACCAGACCAAACAGCGATAGCGTGTTGAGCGTCACCCCCAGCGACTGCATCGCCGCGAAGGTGCCGATCAGCGAAATCGGAATTGCGATCACCGGAATGATGGTCGGGCGCCACCCGTGCAAGAACAGAAACACCGTCAGTACGACCAACACCGTCGTGATGACCAGCGTATCAAACACTTCGGCGATCGACTCTTCGACAAAATTGGTCGGATTGTAGGCGATTTCGTAACCGACGCCTTGCGGGAAATCCTTTTCCAACTCGGCCATCGTGCGTTTGACTTCATCCGCCGTATCAACCGCGTTCGTGCCGGGGCGTTGATAGACGATGACCGCAATGGCCGGCTTGCCGTCAAGATAGCTGACGCGCGAATAGTCCTGTGCGCCAAGTTCGAGACGAGCGATATCGCCCAATCGCGTGACGCGACCATCGTCGCCCCGTTTGACGATCACCTGTTCAAACTCTTCGGGGTCGCGCAGTCGTCCCCGCGTCGTGACGTTCAACTGGAATGCGCCCGTCTTATCGGTCGGCGGTTGCCCAATCACGCCGGCGGCGACTTGCACATTTTGGCCACGGATCGCGTCAACAACATCGCCAGGCGTCAGATCGAGATAGGTCATCCGCTCGATATCGAGCCAGACCCGCATCGCATATTCATTACCGCCGGCGATGCGCACGTCTCCCACGCCATCCAAGCGCATCATTGCGTCACGAACTCGCAGGAACGCGTAGTTACTGATGTAAAGCTGATCGCGACTGCTGTCTGGCGAATTGAGATGGACCACCAGCAGCATGTCAGGAATCTGTTTTGTCGTCGTCACGCCGATCTGACGAACCGCTTCGGGCAATCGCGGCAATGCGATCGCGACACGGTTTTGAACCAGCACCTGGGCGTCGTCCAGATCGGTCCCCAACTTGAACGTGACGGTCAACAGCATCGAGCCATCGGCGCTGGACGAAGACTCCATATAAAGCATGTCGTCGACGCCGTTCATCTCTTGCTCAATCGGCGTTGCGACCGTATCGGCGATCACCTGAGGCGTTGCACCGGGATAACTGGCGCGCACTTGCACCGTCGGAGGCGCGACGTTCGGATACTGCGAGACCGGCAACGTCAGATACGTAATTCCACCGACCAGCACGATAATGAACGAAAGCACCGACGCGAAGATCGGTCGCTCAATGAAAAAGTGAGGAAACTTCATTGGACTTGCTCCCGCTTCTCGATCGCCGCATTCGCCGTCTCTTCGGCAGTCTGCAACGAACTGCGCCCCGCCGAGATCCACTCGTCCGGCGGTAACGGCACATACGTATTGGGCAAGCCGTCTTCCGCGATTTGAATCGTTTCCGAACTCGATTGAACTTCAAGACCTGGCCGCGATAACAGCAACCCTTGAATCACGAGCGATTCCTCACCGCTCAAGCCTTCTCGCACGACGCGTAGCCCGTCTACGATTGGCCCTAGCGACAGATCGCGGCGTTCGATTTTTCCATCGACGACGATATACGCGTACTGAGTCGCCTGATCAGCGCCGATCGCAGAATCGGGGATCAAGACCGCATCATAAGCGGCGCTACCCGGCAAGCGAATACGAGCGAACATGCCCGGGACGAGATCATGCGTTTCGTTTCGAAAAATACAGCGCACACGCATGCTGGCGGTGTCGACGTCAAAACGATTGTCGACGAAATCCATGTGCCCTTGATGCGGAAATCCCGATTCGTCGGCCAGTCCCAGATAGACCGGATTTTTGGCGACGCGCGAGCTCTCGCGTTTACCGGCTTGGGCAAGACGAATGTACTTGAGCGCCTGCTGTTCGTTCACGTCGAACGTGCAATAAATCGGCTCGACCGAGGTAATGGTCGTCAGCAACGTCGAAGTTGCAGCGCCGCCGCTCACCAGGTTCCCCTCGGTGACATACTCGCGGCTGATGCGACCGGAAACCGGCGCGTGTATTTTGGTGTAGCTCAGATTCAGTTCGGCGGTCTCGACGCCGGCTTCGGCCGATGCGATCGCGGCCTTGGCCGTGGCGATTCCCGCGACGGCGAGTCCCATTCCGGCTTCGGCGGCGGCGACGTCGGCTTGCGCCTGCAGGACTTCCGCTTCGTGCTGGTCCAATTCGTCTTGAGAGACGGCAGCCGAACTTCGCAGCGTTCGCGCACGTCGGACGCGCGCGTCGGCCAATTGCAGGCGAGCATCGGCTTGCTGCTGTTGGGCCTTCGCATCCTGAGTCTGCGCGTTGGCTTGGGCCAATTGCGATTGCGCCTGGTTTAGCGTCGCTTTGGCGCCGTTCAGTTCGGCGACGAAAGGCCGAGTGTCAATCACAAACAACAGATCGCCGGCATGAACCAGTTGCCCTTCGTCAAAATGAATCGACTGCAGATAGCCGCTGACCCGCGCACGAATCTCGACAAATTCGATCGGTTCGAGCCGCCCGGTATAGGCGTCCCACTCGACGATCTCTTTGCGAATCGGCTGAGCGACCGTCACGGTCGGCGGCGGTGGCTTGGCGGGTCCGACGGCTGCTCCGCCGCAGCCCGCTACAGACGCCAGTCCGAGTCCAGCGGAGATGGTTACGAGATAGAGCAGGGGGCGTATGTGAATTTTTTCCATGTGGTCCAGCAAGTTACTCAACGAAAATTTTCGACAAATACCGCAGTTTTTTCGGTGTTTTCGAGCCAATCGCGTCTCGCGCTTCGGCTGCTCACTCATCCGTCATGGAGATAAAGCTTAGCCTAAAACTAATTCGTTAGAATATTGAATTGAGGGAATTGATTGATAAATCAACAATTTTCGGGTTGTCGCGTGTGGGAGCGGGCAATCCAGGAAAAATTGAGGACAACAATGGGTTTGTTGTCAAAGCGCGGGTGGTGGAGAGGAATTGGCAGGCGGGCGTGCTCACACGCACGCAACAGATATTAACGCTAGGCGAGCTAGACTTTCGGTATGATCTAACACATTAGCAAGCGAACGAAACAATTTGCGGGAGACGGGTCGAGCCTCTTTTTCCGCTCTACTTCCCTATCTCTCTAGCAACTGCAGCACCACGCCGACCGTCGTTTTGTCATCCAATCGATCCAACGTCAACTTGGTGGCGATTACGCCGTTGGCCGAGTCGAGGTGACGCGTCGCTTCGGTGTCGCTGAAAAAGTCTTTCAATTCAGGCATTTGCGCTGTAATCGGCGTTGGCTTGTTGGTGGCGACGACGCCGACGCCTGGCTCGTCACTGACCCAGATGTTGCCTGCGGAATCGGTCACATCGATGATCGCCGTGTTTTGATCGACGCGTTGCAGAAATTTGGAGATTCGACTTAGCAGATCGGACTCTAGGACGACCACGCCGAAGAGTTCGCCGTGGACGGCGTCGTAAACCGGAGTCGCCGCAAACAGACGAACGCCGTCGTCAACGTTGTCCTGGGGATCATCGCTGGCGCCTCGCAGAACGAGATGAATATCGCCGCGGTCGAGCAGCAGCGCCTTTTTCAACACGTCCTGGTCTTCAAACTTCGTCAAACGACTCGCCGGCACGCGCCGGAGGTAGGCGGGATCGGTGGTGTTGCGTTCCACGCGGACGATATCGGTCGCCGCTTCGGCGGTCAGCTTCATATAGGCGATCGAAACATAGTCGGGATTGGCCCGCAAAAATTCTTCATAGATCATTTCGAGCCGATCTTGCCAAACTGCTTCAGGTTCGCCATCCGTTTTTCCTGCTTCGGCCGCGATCAAAGCCTGAATCGGGGGGAGATTGGACATGAAACGAGCGTCCTTCGAGATCTGCTCGGTCGTCGTACGCAATTGGACTTCGATCTCGCGGTTGTAGGCGCGCATCTCGTCCAAGCGAATCTGGCGATTGGCCCGCGACGCTTGGTGCGAAGCGACAATCATCACGGTCAGTCCCACAATCCCGGTCACCAACAACAAACCGATCGCCTGCGACATGATCCGATTGTTTTGGATCCAGCGAGCCAGGCGTTGGGCTGGACGTTCGCGATAGGCCGAAACGTGTTCGCCCGCCATCCAGCGCTCGACATCTTGCGCAAGCTCGGTCGCCGTCTGATAACGAGCGTATTGGCGACGAGACATCGCTTTGGCGCAGATCGCTGCTAGCGCCGGGTCCGCGTCTGGATTGGTGTCGAGCGCGTCAGGCGTGGGTTGCCCGGCGATTGCGGTCAACAGTTCACGACTGGTCGTTGATTTCGCTGTTTCGCGCGTTTGCTCGTGCGGGCCCTCCCCAGTAAGGATTGCAAACAGAATGGCGCCCAAACCGTAGATGTCGGTCCGCTCATCCAATTCGTCGACGCGGCCGGCCGCTTGTTCCGGCGCCATGTATAGCGGCGTACCGAGAATCTGGCCCTCCATGGTGCTTTGCCCGCTGCCTGAGCTATCGAGACCGCCGGAGAGATTGTCAAACGACTGCAGCTCGTCGACGACCTTGGCGATGCCCCAGTCGATGACGATCACCTGACCAAAGCTATCGATCGCGACGTTTTCGGGCTTCAGATCGCGATGGATCACTTTACGTGAATGCGCGTGTCCGATCGCCTGACAAACGTTGACAAAGTCAGTCAGCAATCGCCGCAAGAGCATGGGATCATGATCCCCTTCGCTCCGCCGTTCATGGTATTCCAGGATGGTGTCATGCAGCGTCTGCTTTCCCAGAAAACGCATCGCGTAAAAGGCTTCGCCGGTGGTCGCATCTTCTCCCAGTTGATAGATCGGCACGATCCCGGGATGCTCTAGTCGTCCCGTGATCTCCGCTTCGCGGCGAAATCGCTCTTGCGCGACTACCTGATCTCGCGCGGTGATTTCTTTGACGGCGACAGGACGCTTCAGATGTTCGTCGAAAGCAAGCCAGACGCGACCTAGACCTCCTTGGCCCAGTTTGCGCAACAGTCGATAGCGGGCCGCCGAAGTTCGTACGCCTGTCGCGTCATTTGCGCCGGCGCCGGCTACGCTGCGGACCCCCATCAGCCGGGCGATCGTGCCGGAAGGATCAATCGAGTCCAGCGTTTGCGCAACGGCGCATTCGACCGACGAATTCCGTTCGTTGCCATACTCATACTCTTGCAGCAACTGTGGGGCGCTCGCCAGCAACCGCCGGTTCGCATCTTCATCAATCAGCCCGCGCTCCAGCAAATGCTCATTGATCGGCAAGCTGCCATGGATGGTCCAAGTTGCAAACGCATGGGCAAGTTGACGTTCTGTCAAAATCCCCATCCGCAGAATCAACGCCGAGATCGCGATATCCTGTTGCTCTTTGGAAAAATCACCGCCGCTGCTGTGCGCCATGGTTGCAGCGGCGCTGGAATCGTTGAGTCGAGCTTCCGATGAAGTCATGCGTGTTGGGTCGGCGAGAAGAGGGGCGAGATATTCTGACGAGACTCCTCAAGTTTACCTGCGGAATCGCCAGCGGGGGAGGATTTTTGCGACTGCGGCAAGCTGATCGATTCGCTGAGTCAAAAAAGAAAGAATGGCGACTTCGGGCAAGATAGAAAGCGCCGCCCTCAAAGCCGAGAAATCCGCGGCGAAATCCACGATTTCGACCGCGCATAAAAAAACCCAAGTCGTTATTTGACTTGGGTTTAAAAAGAGGCGCCGCCCGGATTCGAACCGGGGATGGTGGATTTGCAATCCTGTAATTGTGTACACTATGAGGTATCTGATATGGTGATGATACGGGAAATTACGATAGATGCATTTAGGCTGGTTATTCCGTAAACCGGCGAAGATGCACGGATTTCTGAACAGTTCTCTGAACACTTTGAAAATCGGGTTGCGGCTGATCCCCGCGAGATTGCCCGCCAGGGTTGCCGGTAGCCTCCGCAGCGCTGGCGGGCGGTCGCCCGAACCGGAGGCTACTCTATGCGAGAAGTATCGAAAGCTGAGTCTGCTGAATCGTCCAACCCCATGAAGCAACTGGACGAGTTATTTGATTCACTGACCAGGAACCTGCGGTCGAGTCAATTTTTAGTTCGTCAAGGCGGGTTTGGGCGGGAGAATTTTTCCGAGCTGTACGCTTCTATTCTGGTCGAATGTGCCGGACGCATGGGGCGATTAAGATTTCTATATTACGAAGCATGTTCAGAGTACCTCTATCCATCTCATGTTGAAATATTCGGCGCACGCCCGATTCATCTTTTCGGATCTTGCGACGCTGGGGACTATCACGAATTTGCGTTTGAGTATTGCCAGCATGCCCTCGAAGGGATCATTGGAAGTCTCAATGATCGTCTTTTGCCCTATCTGGCTATATGTGAGCCGATAACGATAGCGCAGGTGATGTCCGGCGATTTTGAATCGCTTGCTGGCTGGTCATCCAAGCAGTACGAGATACCCGTTTTAGACGAACATTTCGCAACGGCCGATCTTTTCAGGATTGAGAAGTACATGCAGCGAGAGTACAACCTCGCTCTAAAACTCGCTGCCGATCGACTTGAAAAGCAGCGGTCGCTTTCCGATCGATACAAGGAACCACAAGAACCAACTGGAGCTAAGAGCGATTCAAGTGATGCTGCAAGCGTGGTCATAACCACGAAAGAGGCGAAAGATTTGACTGGAGCTATCGATTACCGGACATTGAAAAAAAGGATCGAGAGCCTGGGAGGAAAAAAGCTCGAAGGGCAGAATCAGTGGCAAGTTCCCTCGTCCGACTGGAGGGCGTTTCAGCTAAAGAAAGTTCTGTAATAGTTTGTAATTGTCTGTAACTAGTGGGAGCTTTCTGTAACGCCCACTTTTCCCGCTATTCGCCCACTTCATCGACCGTATCTTGACGTTAGTCGAAACGCTGGTTCGCCAGAAAAACTAACCGAAAGGAACGCGATGATCTCTACCGCAAAGACTCTTGAACCGGAATCGCTTGAGCGCAATCGCACGTACCGCATCTCTGCCGTAAAGCAGATTCTTGGTGCCACGTCAAAGCCATCATGGGGCCGCGTATTGCGAATGAAGCTTGGCGACGGCACTAAGATCGCCGACCACATCTTGGGAAGCCGCACGAAGTTTCTCGAGGGCGCGATCGTGATTGACGCCATGAAGAATGAAGCAGCTACGCGTCGCAATTCTACTGCGAGTGCCAGCGTCTAGACGGCAAAAAGAGAAGAGCGCGGCCACGGCCAAGCGACCGCGCTCAAGTGAATCAGACGGAACATCTCACCGCGGCGACAGGAGGACCAGTCCGAATCGCCGCCCAAAAAGCAGGAAGCATCAAATGCACTTCAATCGTATCCAATGGTACGCCAATTGGCCAGAGAGTCAGGCGGCGTTTTCTCCACAAGCCGAAGTCCCGATCACCACGGTCGACGACATCATCGGCGTCTGTCCAGCGTTCGGTACGCTGCTACGCCGGGCTCGAGCAGCACGACGCCGGCGCCGCGTTAGTTGCAACACGTACGAATACTACAAGCGGCAACTACACCAGCTTGTCGGCTGGTATACCAAAAACGAGCGGTTGCAAACCACCGATTGCTACACCATCGCCCACAGCGCGTTAGTCGACGCGTTGGATTTTTAAAGGGGATGGCCATGATCGCAAACCCCCTGGAGCGATACGCCGTTCGCATGGTTCCCAGCGATGAAATCAACCCATCGCCGGAGAACGACGAAATTTACGGTCCGATCGTTCACGATGACCAGATGGTCGCATTGATCGAGAGCATCGACGACAACGGTCTGGCCGAACCGATCCTATTAACGACAGATGGCTGGATTTTATCCGGTCACCGCCGATTCTACGCGTCCCAATGCCTGGAATGGTCCGAAGTGCCGGTCAAGGTGCATCCGACGATATGCCGCGAAAACTGCGACGACTACCATCGCAAGCTGACCGAATACAACCCGCAGCGGGTCAAGACGGTCGGCGCCACGTTGCGGGAAGCGTTGCTGCGGGATCAATCGGCGGATGATACCTATGCTGCGATTCGAGAGCACCACGAAGCCCGCTGTCGCGTCGACGTTGATTTTATGGACGTGCTGGGCGAGAAGACGACGCGACCCATTTCCGGCGCCAAGGCCGATTTTTTACGCGCCGCACAAAAGATCGTCAACGGCATGCGCGACTACTGGCCGCTGTCGATTCGGCAAATTCATTACAACTTGCTGAACGATCCGCCGCTGACGCAAACGCCCAAGGATTCCCGGTACAGTGCCGAACATTTCCGCTATAGGAATGACAAATCGTCCTACACGAAATTGGTTCGCTTGTTGGGACCTGCCCGCAAGAACGGTCAGATTCCAATGGAGTCGATTGACGACGCGACGCGACCGCAAGTCTATCACCGCGGGTTCGACAACGTCAGCCATTTTGTGCAAACCGAAGTCGAGAATTTTCTAAGCGGTTATCACCGCGATCGCCAGGCGGATCAGCCACGGCATATCGAAATTTTGGGCGAAAAGAACACGTTAATGGTGATGCTCAAACGAGTGGCGAGCGAGTATCACATTCCCCTCAGCTTGGCGCGTGGGTTTTGCTCTCTGCCGGTCTGGCGAAACATGTCCGAGCGGTTCCGTCGATCCGGGAAGGAATCGATGGTGCTGCTGATCGTCAGTGACTTTGACCCCGAGGGCTTGGAGCTCGCCGACGACGCTATCCGGTCCCTGCGGCAAGCACCCTGGAACATCCCTGTTGAAGGTCACCGCGTAGCCGTCGAACGCTATCAGGTCGATGAGTTAGGGCTGGCCGCAGATTTCAACGCCGCCAAGCCTACCAGTAGCCGTTTTAAATCATTCGTGAGCCGAACCGGGAGCGATCAGTCATGGGAATGCGAATCGCTCCCGCCCGATTACCTGATTGAGCAATTAAAGGCCGCCGTTGAGGCGAATCTGGACATGGAAACCTTTCGCAAAGTGCTGGAGCAAGAGCGGTCCGACTGCGACGAACTGCTGGCGATCAAACGGCAGATCGCCGGGGAGTTGGAATTTTGAGCCTAGATACAAAATCCTCTGCCTACGTCCAACGCCCGCCATTTTTCGCCATGCGGTTTATCAGGTTGCTAGGGAAGACCTGCGCAGCCGCCGAGATGGGGCAAGCTGCCACGCTGCTGGTCACCAACGTGGTGACGACCGAGGACGCTGCGGGCTATCGACGACCGGTCACTTTCTTCAACGAGCAGTTGATGCAGATACTCGGACTTGGCAGATGGGAAACATTGGACAAAGCGAGGAAGGCCGCGATTGACGCCGGCTGGTTGCGATACGAAGCGCCCCCGCGCGGAATCAAAACGGCAGGCCATTATTGGGTGGTGATCCCGGCGCATGCCGAAGGGCTAGACGACGGTCCGATGGATGAAGGGGTTCGCGAACCATCACTAAAAATTAGTGATCACCCTAGTGATGATGACGGTGATGATCCCCCGCAAATAGATAACGAGACTGGGGGGTCATATCTAAAAATTAGTGATGACCCTAGTGATCACCCTAGTGAACCACCATCCCTTACCCTTACCCAAGAAAAGAAAGAGTGTCTTTTCGACAAGTCGGAAGAGGTCGGCCAAGGGAAGACACCCAAGGCCAAGTCGACCAGCAAGGCCAAGCGAAAGCAGGCCAGCGACCACAGCGAATCCTTTGGTCGTTGGTACTCGGCATACCCCCGCAAAGAAAAACCTCAAAAGGCGCTCGAGGCGTTCGAGAAGGCAATCAGCCAGATCACCGCCCAGCAAACCGTCGTCAAGCATCCTGACCTGACCGACGAATCCAGTGCCGTCGAATTTCTCATTCGCCGCGCCGAAGCGTACGCACGCGAAATGGTCGGCAACGAACGCAAGTACATCGCGCATCCAACGACTTGGCTAAACGGCGGCGAGTACGACAGCGAGTACGCGAGCGACGCTCCACCACCCCGGACAAAAGCGACGGCCGAGGATTGCGCCGCCGCTGGTTACACCATGCTAGAGGATAACGGCGATGACAATTGAAGTTCACGACCTGAAGCGCGCCGCGGCTGGAAGTTGGACTGGAATCTTGGTCAGCGTGGCCGGAATTCCTGCGAGCAGCCTAGACCGCAAGCATCACCCATGCCCACTTTGCGGCGGCACAGATCGCTTTCGCCTGCTGGACATCGACAGCGGCGCCGTGATCTGCAACCAGTGCCATCGAACGCAAAATGGTGATGGTATCGCAACAGTCATGAAATACCGCAACGTCGATTTCACGGAAGCCAAGCAACTGATTGCCGATCACCTTGGAATGACCGACACGCCCAGCAAGCCGACGAAACGCGTCGACCTGATCGAGAGATTAGCGGCGGCGAAGTCATGCCCCAAGGAATCCCTGATCGAGTACGGCGCTGTTGCTGACCATGCGACGGGTTGCGTCACGTTTCCGGTTTTCGGCGAAGATCGACAGCAATGCAGCGAGTTCAAAATCTGGCCGATGGCTCCGGCTGGCGATCGTCGACTTAAAGGGCTGCTGTCGAAGGGAAAGCCGAGTGGCGTTTTTCTACCGATGACAGATGGCGGCGCGACGCATTACCCGGTTGCTGGCGAGCGATGGGCGATCGTCGAAGGCTGCAAAGATGCGGCGTCGCTTCACGGTTTGGGATATCTCGCTTGCGGCACAAACGGCGATCACCTACCGCAAAAGTTCACCGGCCTATTTCAAGGCGTCGACGTCGTATTGATTCCAGATCGGACCACCGACGCAGAAGCGAAAGCCGAACTATCTGCCGCTCGTCTTGCAGGCGTGGCCAAATCGGTACGCATCGCAAGTTTGCCGCTTCCTTTGGACGGCGACAAGGGCGACGACTGCCGGGATGCGCTGAGGCAGAAGGACGGCGAAAAGCTGCTGCGAGCTGCGATTGACCATGCCAAGGAATGGGGGCCCGGCACTTCGCAGAATCCAGCGTCAGGCAAGCGGCGGAAAATGACCGAGCTGGTCAGCGGCGTCATCACGCAATTGCGGGAACATGGCGAGACGCCGAAAGTGACGACTGGCATTAAGAGACTCGATGATACGCTGGGCGGCGGAATGCGATACAGCGATCTGGTTGTGATCGGGGGGCTTTCCTCTCACATGAAAAGCGGATTCGTCCAACAGATCGGCCACCACGTTACCTGCAACGAGAAGTTGCCATTCGCGTTTCTATCGCTCGAGATGGCGCCGGATGCTTTAGCCGAGCGAACGATTCAATATGCGTCTGACGTGCCGAAAGAGAACTGGCACCGAATGACGCATATCATCGAGCAAGACGCGAACAAGCACTTCGCCGACGCCGCACCGTTTGAAGTGATCGAGTGCGACGCGACGCTGGTTGAAGTCGAAGCGGCGATTCTCGATCTGTTCAAGAGCGGCACCAAAATCGTAGCCGTCGACTATGCCCAAATGATCATGGCCGATGGGCGAGACGATCCCAATATTGCGATGCGGAAAGTATCGGACCGATTGAAGCAACTTGCAAAAGGCAATGACGCAATCGTGATCGTGCTGGCGCAATTGCGAAAGGACGTTGAGAACCGCAAGCCGCTTGTGCCAAGGCTAACCGACATCGAGTACGGTCCGAAGCTAGGCCAGAACGCCGACGTTTGTTTGTTCGTCGTCTGGCCGCACAAGGTCGATCCGTCTAACCCTCCGAACGAGTATCAGATTTTCCTCGAGAAGCAGCGAAACGGCCCATCGAAAGTCGCAATCACTTGTCGCTTTGAACCGTCGAGACTTCGCATCACGGAAGGCGAGTCAGAGTATACCCCGCCTGAATCGGCGACCTCTGATAACCCTTGGCACGATTGGAACAATGGAGGCTAACGCATGACCGAGCTACTTGAAATCATCGACATCGGCGACGCAAAGTTCTCTTGCGGCTATCGGGTTTGCCAATGGCGCGGCGAAATCTTCGAGTTCAGCGAACAAGCGGCGGCGGCGGTTCGAGTGCTGGCCGAGTCTCACCAAGCGGGCGTGCCGGCAGTCTATGGCGGAATGCTTCTCGACGAGCTGGCCAAGCTGGACATGCTCCCGAATCGCGTTGACGAAATCTTTCGCACGAGTGGAAAGCGTCACCCCGCATGGGATCGGATGATCAAGCGCGTTGGCCGAAATACTTACCGCCTAGAAATTTCTGGCGAGCCACAGAAAAGCCACACTTTAGCCACAGTTCCGAAAAGCGATTTAGGGCAGAATTAACGCATCACAACCAGCGGAGGTTTACGAAATGCGACTTATCAGAATCAACCAACTGCCAGACGTTGTCGAAGCCGGATTGATGGCCCGATGTTACGGCGTACGTGCCGGCGATCTTCGCGACATGGTCAACAGCGGCCAACTGCCAGGCGTGCCGATGGGGACGAAAGTCCTGGTCAATCCGCAGCGCGTCGATGAAGCGCTTTTGCGACTGACAGGCGGCGAAATTCCAACCGATCACATCGAAGCAATTCAGTAAGGAAACGAACATGGACGCACTTTTAGTGAGCTGCCAATGCGGCCACCAATTTGAAACGCCGATTTATAGCCAAGCGATACGGCAGGTGGCGAAACACAATTGCCCGCAGTGCCTATATCCAAACGCACTGGCGACGGCGCAGATGGTGACAAGTTCGACGCAATTGGCCGGCGCGTCTCATGCTCGGCAGTTGCCCCCAGCGGTACGGCAGGCCCCAGTCGCGAAACCAACCCCCAGACGATCCGCCACGGAACTTTGGGAAGAGAGCGTCGCGTCATTCGTGGCGAAGGGGATGAGCAAGATGCAAGCAGTTCGTGAGGTGGTCACCACGGTGCCGCAGCTGTACGAGCAGTACCTAACGGAATTCAACGCAAATCACGGCGGCAAACGGTAGTCGCCGATCACTTTTTTTGACAGGGAGTCACGACGCTATGAGTACGAATGCAACGACAATTCTGGAAGAGCTCAAGCAATTACGCGCCGGCGACGAGGAGGCGAGAGAGCGCGCCTACTGGGCATTGCTGCAAGATTGCTTGCTCGGCAAAAAAGGATGCGCTCGAAGTAGAAAGCGAGTGCGAGAATCTGGAAGTTCCGCTCGAGCAGTGGAAAGTGGATATCGAGTTCCTGCAGCAGTGGGAAGACAATCTCGCGGCGTCGCGGGAGCATGATCGGCTATTCGCTGAACACTCCGACGCGTGGGCCGCGGTTAAGGCATACGAGGCCGAAACCAAAGAGGTCGTCAAACAGCGCGCCAAGGAGTTCAAGCGATTGAAAGGGATTGCCACTAATTTGCGACTGGACACAAGCCGCGCCCAAGACGCTGGAGCCTTCCTAGTTCGCACCGCTGCGACGGCCGGGCGATTGGGGCGCCTGACGGGCATAGAGCAGCAAGTCGAAATGCTCACCAGTCGCCGTGAAGGACTGGCCACCGGTTTTGCAGAGGGAGAGGCCAGGGAACTGGAGCGACGAGAACACAAAGTTTCGCATCGGCAAGCGAATCCGGACAAGTACACCGCGGAAAGGGTCGAGTACGCCGAAACGGAACTGCAGACATTCAGGCCAGCGTATGACAAGCGAAAAGCGGAACTCGATCGCGAAGTCGCCAAGATCGATCAAGAGTTGGCGGAACTTCAAACGGAAAAAATGCGGATCGCCGCGGCAGTTGAAGAGTACCGCAAGGCACAGGCCAAGACCATAAAAATAGGTCAGGCGAAGAAAGCCGACCAAGCGTAGCGCCGGTTACGGTGGTAGGCGACATTGCCACCGTAACTCCCGGGGCGGCCGGCTTTTGATTCGGGCCGGTCGCCTTTTCTTTTATTCACTTCCAAGGGGTTTGAAATATGGGAACCAGAGGCGAAGTCAACGTCGTGCTGAAAGCAGACGAAGCGCCGGCGGTTGAAGCGTGGTTGCGTATGATTCGCCAAGGTCCGCAGGCGATGCATACCGAATTGGATAAGCTGAACCGCAAGGGAAAAACCAACAAGCGAACATGGGACGACTGGATGGGCGGCGTCGCCAAGGGAATGCCGCAAATGGTCGCGCAGTTTGCGGGGTTCAGTTCAATGTTGGGCGGAATCCATACGACAATTGGCCTAATCCGCAAAGAACTGGAGGCGGCGCAGGCAATTCGCCTTCAGGGAGTCGCGCAGCAACTAAGCGTTGGGACGGAAATGGGAAAGCTGCAGAACATGCTCCCCACCGACACCGACCTATCTATTGGCCAACTGATGAAGCGAGCCAAGAATGATAAGTCAGGCGTTCCGATGGCCGAAATTCTGGCGATGTACAATTCCGCCGCGTCGTCGGACGTGAACGCCAAGATGAGCGAGCGCGCCGACATTGTTGATGCTGTCTTGAGATACTACCCCTACGGCGATTCGGAAGAACGAAACCAACTCACATCGGCCGCACTTGCGACTTACAAGATCAAAGAGTTTGGAGGCACGCCCGGTGAACACGTTGCAATGCACCTGCAAGCGCTGGGCTACTCTCGCCAGACAAGCCCGGGAGACTGGGCGAAAACTGGAGCGCCGACGATTGCGAAACTGGCGGCAATTGGCAGCAACAAAGACGACCCCCGGTTCCTCGAGGCGCTTTTCGCTGGCGTGTCGCTTCGCGCCGAAGATCCCACCGGGAGAACGACGGCGAATTCTCTCATGACATCGATGACGCAGTTGCGATCGGAAACGGAAGACATCATGCCCGATGCAAGTATCGAGGACCGATTGAACTGGATGCGGGGAGGGAGCGAGCGAGCAAACAAAACTCGCGCGAAGATACTGGGACCGTTCGCCGATCCTGAAGCAATGGATGCCTATGAAAAGTCTGGCGGAAATCTCGAACTGCTTTCGATGGATATGCGAGCCAGAGCAAGCCACGTTATCCCTGTCAGCGAAGTATTCTCACCGGAAGACAATCTTACTAAGCAGATGATCAACACCGCGCGTGAGGGCATGCTAGGCCCTACGCCGGAAGCCGTTAATTTTCTAGAGCAGAGACGGCAAGAGCTAAACTCACAACCGGAAATGGTCGCTCTGCAAGTTCAGCGTGCGATGGATGACTTCGAGCAAGATCTGCAATCCGATCCTGCAGAAGCCATTCGCGGGATGATTATCGAGAAAATGAAAACGCTTGATAAACGCGCCGGTGGCAGCGCCGTAATTGGCGAGTACGAATCGCTCTTGATGCAACTATCCGACGGCGGAAGTCTCGAGGAAGAATTGGGCGGATTCGAAGGAACGGTTCGCGGCAAGGCTTGGCGAAAACGTCAACCGATAGTTCACCAAGGGCCGGGCGGCGGCATGGAAGCGCCATCACCACGCGATATTGATATCTCTAATCGCCTATCTGAATTGGCCGACATGTTGCAGACGATCAACGAGACTCTCATGAGCAACGCTGACAGGCCGCAGAAGGTGGAAGTCGCCGGACCAGAGAGACCGGGCATATCTCCGCTGGGAGGATTGTCGGAATAGGTGGGGCATAGTCGGGGGCGCCCCGGGGGAGCATGCCGTCGACCTAATCGATTCGCAAAATGCTGTGCACCATATCGACGACCTGCACGCAACCCGCTTGCATCACCAACAACCAGAAGCGACGCGACGGAAAGGAGAACGGGACCGATGAGCCGACGAACAACTGAACCGAAGACGCGCGGCGAAAGTGACGCGTTTGATATGCCAGTCGCAAACTTACTTGACGTGCAAAGTATCGACGTAAGTCTAGAAACTTCGCGGGTCCTTCCCAGGGGGGTGGGGGCCGCTGAGGGTAAGGCACCGCGTCACTTTTGCACACATAACGATAATTTGCACACTAATGACGCCTCCTTCCCCTAAGCCCGAGTTATGCCCAAAAACACGAATCAAACCGATGAAAACGGCGAAATCATCGTCGACACGCAGGCCAGAGCGGCGGCGTTCTTTGGGGTGAATCCCCGCACGATCAAGGAATGGCGACGACGTGGGGCTCCTGTGATCGAAACCGGCATAGCGAACGCCCCATACCGCTACGCGTTGGGTGCAATCTCTCAATGGCTGATCGCCGAGCGTGAGGCCCAAGCCGCAAAAGAGGCCCCGAGTGCGTCAGGCAGCGATCTGGAGCGTCAGAAGCTACAGGAACAAGTTCGCGCGCTGCAGTTGGGGAACGACCTGCGCCAGACCAAGTACGTCCGGCTCGTCAACACGCTGGTTTGCCGCAAAGCAGTCGAGAAGACGTTTAAGTGGTCCTGTGACAAGATCCGCAATCGGTGCGAAAGTCTGCCGAGTGAAATTGTCGCTACCATGCCCGCCAAGTATCGCGACGACCTGCAGGAAGAGGCGGCACATTTAATTGGACTCATTCTAAAGGAATTGAAATGCGTTTCAGTCAAAACGTTGGAAACAGCCTAGAAATCGACGGACCCCGCGCAATCCGCGTCGTGGCGTACCTATTCGGCAACCGCGGCATGGTGGAGCATATCCGCACGCAGTTGACCGAGTACCCACCCGAAGACGTAAAGACGTTTCTCCATCTTCAAATCAGCTTGCTGGACCGAGCGCCGCAAGTATTCGACGCGATGCGGGATCACTTCGCGGCCGGTCACGACGTACCCGACGACCTGGACTTCACCGGCGCCGATGCCTGGTGGTTTCTGCAGGCGGTGCTTCCCGAGATCGCCGAACAGTTTGCGGCAGATGTCACCGCGCGCGGGTTCGGCGACGTCTGCATGGAGATCATCGATTCGCAGGATCCGCCCGAGGTGTTACGGGAGCTGTTTTTGAAGAGCGGGAAGTATCTAGCGGGCTGATTGGTCCAAGATCGCCGGCCAACGCCAGAAGGGGCTTAAAGCCGCGTGCACGAGATCCAGGCTGACGAGACGTTGGGACGCATGATCGCGCTGGCGGAGCGTACGCGGCGGGGGCTGGACATTTAATTGCTAGATAGCGCAGGATGTTTTGAAGTCGATAATTTGTTGCGTGCGGCAGTTGCCTTAGATATAACGTCCTTCCCGAGATCTCACCACAAATGATGACGAATGGGGACAACGTGAAGGCAACGATAGTAGGCTTTACCATAGAAACGAATACGCCGGTAACGCTGGCTGATCTTTGGTCGCATCTTGCGAAACAACCAAAGGAGCATGAATACCGCAAGGCAAGACGAGTGCTCTACTTGGCCATCGAGGATGGTCATGCGATTGGGCTAATGCTCACTACGAAATCACATAAGAAGGCATGCGAACTGGTCAGTGAGGGCGGGAAGCTTAATATTTCGATCACAAAGTCGGCGGCGAACGCTGAGCGAGTAGATTTCAACTTCATCATCATTCGACTATCGTCCAATCGAGGCCTCTACTTGCAATATCGCGGTTCGTGGAGCATGAACGCGTTTGGTGACTTTCTTCAAAAGCAGTTTTCGGAATTGGTAGCTACCCAGAAGGAGAAGGCGTTTAAGGCATCGGGGGCGACGGTTGCCAGCAAGAAAGGAAAGCAAGTCCGGGATCTTTACAAGCGGCCAAATCTAGATCTGACTCTTATGGTACGCAAGGAAAAGTTTAGGACACTTCTTCAGCAGATGAAAAAAATCAGAAGCTTCGAATTTCCGCTGATGAAGTTAACGATGGATGACAACATTTTCACGCCCCTGAGTGGAAGCGTCAAATCAGAACGCCATAAGATTACCTTTCTCGGTGAGGCAGGGAAAAGTGGAATTGTACAGGGTATTTTGAACGTCATTAATTCCGCTGGCATTGAGACTGGGACTGTTCATGGGAGGGATGCTGGCGACCTGGAAACACATATTGATATCGTGAACAATCCAGATGTGTATCACTTCTTTAACTTTGACGACATTGCTGACGAGCAGAATCTCGATTTGGATGACTTCAAGTCGTCAAAACTGCTTCAGACTATGAGGGGCTTACTTGATGCGAATGAGGAGGTTTTCGGAAAACACTCTCCAGACGAAAGCGAAGAAGAATGAGCGATCTCCATAGCTTAATATTGAGTATCTGGCCGACACCTGAGTTTCAACAGTGGTTTATTGATTGCTATAGAGACGCGATAAGATCGAGCATGTTCACCGGCTTCTTGTCGCTTAGTGGATTCTTGCTGTCCGCTACCACTTTCATAGTCATTCAAATGAAGAATGAAGTCTTTGATCGACCGGAATATCTTGAACGATATCGCGTGAGTCAAAAGCATGCTTCAAAGTCCAATTCAAAGTCGACTGTGTATGGTCCTCTCAAGCGATTGAGCAAAATACTCACCTCAACCATTTGCATTTCACTTTTTGCATCCGTTGCTCAGATTACAATCGGCCTGATCGGAACTTTTGAGACCGTATTGTTTTGCTACTCAGTCGCGCTAATAGCCATAGGGTTTGTTTTTTTCGTACTCTGGCTTATCGCATGCAATTTGAGCGCATGGTTCAAGGACCTTGATGAAAGGGCTGAAGATAAACTCGCTGCTTCAAGTTCCGGCGGTTCAGTCTTGAAGTCCAACTAGGCTCAATTCATCCCCGTTGTCGTCGCAATTCCAGCAGAATCTCAAGCTGCGCAACCAGCATCACCAAGGCAAAGAACACACCCAGCAACACGACAGCCGCGGCGATCGCAACCGGACCGGCGAACATGGTGCTGTTGAAGTCGATCGCCGACGGTTTGGCAATCATGGCGTTGACTCGCCATCCCGCTGAAGGATCAAGTTCTTGCATCGAGACAGGCGGACGTCGACGAGAAAGTCTGGCGAGTTCTCTTTCAGATTTCCAATATTCCAAGACTCAAACCTTGCCGTCTTCATCTGCCCGTCAATCGAAAGTTTTACGCTTACCGACACGCCGTGCTTTTCCTGATCGCGAGAGACTTCCAACTCGTCAACGTCTGGATTGCTACTCCACCAATGGTTCACGGCGGCAGTTACGCGGTTTATCCAGTCTTCTAGATCGTCCATGGCGGTTGCTCCAGTGGAACAGCAGAAAAGCCGGGGCGGTCCTTTTCGCGTTGTGTCGACGCGTCAAAACTCTGAGTAGGAGCGACCGCCCCAGCAAGGGACAGGATAACCCGCCCAAAAGTGGGAAGCAAGTTCTGGCGTTTATGGGACTGACGAGGGAGAATCGGGGCGGAGAAAAAACATGAAAGACAGCCTATTCCCCTACGCAGTAGCCGGCGCCGTCATGCTGGGCATCGTGGCCGTAGTCGCAACGGTCCTTTTCGTTGGTCCGGTCGGCAAGCCAGCGCCCGAACCATCGCAAGCAACCACGGCCAGGGCGCCGGAAGTCTCGTTTCCCGCCGAAGTGGATTTGATCGAACTGGAAGAGCCGGTAAAGGCCTCAACGCCACGCACCGAAAAGAAAGTGACGATCTTTCTACCGCAGCCGATCACGACCGAGGAGCAATTTAAGAAGGCCAAGATCGAAGCCGATGCGCGGATTATTCAACTGCGCGAGATTACCGAATTCGTGAACAAGGAAAACGGAATCAACCTCCCCATAAAGGACGCGGTTTACCGGCTGGGCGATTGCTACGTGATTCCCATGCCGACCGGGTATGAAAAGTATTACGGCGACGGCGTTATGGTTCGCCAACACGTCATTTCGGACAAATTGGCGTACATAAATCTATTCCTTGACGGGGTGGGAATTCTGAACATCAAGTTGCATGACGATGATTTGATGCAGATTACCTACAATAACAAAAAGACCGGCGAAGAAGCGATGCTTCGCATCGATCGCGGAAAGGTATACGGAGGTGCGGGCGATATAACCAACGCCCTGGAAGCGGCCAAGTATGCGCAAGATTGCATGGAAGAGTTCCTGACTGCCAGCCGGTTGAATCGGAGCGAATGAGCGGCTGTGGGTCGATGGGGACCAATTGGTCCAGTGATGCAAAAAAGTAATAGCTACGCCATCTACGATGACTTCCATGCATTCCCCCATGGGCGAAAAGGGAATCCCGGTTGACCTGCTGGGGGTGAGATGCGATATTCCGGGCTCCTGATTTGGTCGTAAAGCCTGAGAATTTTACGAATCAAACCACCTTCGAAATTCAGGAAAAACCAATGTTTGAACGTTCAAACAGGGCAATAGCCCGATTCATCGTATGCCATCAAACCTTATCTGTGAGGTGCCATAGGGCGCTGAGAGACGGCGGCATGCTCTGTTCGAAGCAGGGCCTCAGCGGTGAGTCGGGCTTTTGCCGTTACGGGACGTACAAACCAAAGGGGAGTCATGGCCAATGGGTCACGGCTCCCCTTTTTCGTGCGCGCGTCCCGAGGAAGGGACATTCCTATGTCTTCTGCAACTCTTGCAAAACGATCGACGAAGAAGAGCGGCCCTAAGAAGGCCAAGACGGACCCAGCCCCGGCGAAGTTGTCACCGCCGATCGAGCAACTTTGGTACGCCGACGAAATGCTTTGTAGTGATGGCCGATTCTTTCGGCGCTACCATTACTTTTCGCACACGGACAAGATCGGCAAGATGTTCGACCTGCCGAACAATGCGCGCGTTCTGTTGGGCAACGGTAGCGTTTCGCAAGAGACGCTGGCATGCGATCCACCGGCGGCCGCGATCATCTTTGCGGATATCACAATCAGTAAATGGTTGTGGGCCTCTATTCAGATCTCGAGCTTCTACGCCACCCGGAAAGAAGCCGAGGCCGATCTCGATGATGATGGAACGAAATTCAGATCGAAAACAGAGCATTATTTCGTCGTCGATGTCGATCGAAACGGAATGCCGCTGCAATCGGAAGTCGACCGCCTACGCCCGATCGTCTTGGAGAAAATCGAAGCGGAAACAAAGCGGACCGCAAAGCTGGAAAAGGACCGAGCGCGGCGTGATTCGGCTCGAGCCAAGAAGGCAGCGGCGACCCGACGCAAGAACCGCCAAGCGGTGAAAGGGGGTGCGTAATGCTCACGCAAGCTAAAACCACCCCACCGCCCCTGGATATTCGCACTTTCTTCAATCGCCTGAATCGCGCCGTGGGCGGTCAGATGACCGTTCGCATAACGGCCGATGCTGAGGACCTGGAGAACGACGAAATAGCCGTTGTCTGCTGGGACAACATGAAGCACTTTGCCGGCATCCAAGTTCATTTCAACCGGGAAGGCGGAGTCTGGTTGCCTGTCGGCGGCGACGGGATGATCGCCGAACTTGAAAAGCGAATCGGTCAACTGCAAGTGCTGCTGGACGCGATGCACGATGTCGATAGTCAGCCCCAGGCTCCCGGCGACGTGTATCTCGTCATGGCCGGCGACAAGTGTATTCGTTGCAGCCTGGACCACGACAGCGCCGTAAACATGGCTCTTGGCTATAACAGCCTGGAACGGATCAATCGGCCAATCGCTCGCGTCGTCTTGTTTGACACGTTGACGCGGACGATGACCGAACTGACGGAAGGGGGTGACGCATGAACGGCACCACCACCAAAACGCCACAGGAACTTCTGGCCGACCAATTGACCAGCGCGACCGACGGCGTTTTAGGCTTTCACTTTGAACCGTTCTGGACGATGGACGACGAGCAGGGCCAAGAGATCCCCGCAACCAAAGGCCACACGTTCTACGTCTGCGCTGACGTTGCCGGCGATATTATCGACGATTGGTTCTGCGACCTGGACGGGCCGATTCTCGATCAAGCGATAGAGCGGTTCGAGCAACGGGCTTGCGTCCTGATGGACATCATCAACGGGCTGCATGACGCCCAGTTGGAAGCGGTCACGGTGAAAGGGGGTGAAGCATGATCGCCAACCAAGCACCGCCTAGCGACTGCCTGACGCCGCGTGGGCAAACCAGACGTAAGAACTGGACCGAGAAAGCCGGCCTATCGTGGCAAGTCGTAGCGCTCCACAACGGTAACGCTGTTTGCATCGTTAGGAACATTAGGCGAGAGACAGCCGAGGCGATAGCCACGGTTCTGAACGGCGACGACTCCGCGCCAATTGTTTTCGCGTGCCAGATGGGACCGAGCAATATCGACCCTGACGCAATCCGAGTGCTGGCGTTATCAGGCGGCGTTCGCTTGACCAGACAGGAAAGCAACCTGCT
Organism: Blastopirellula marina DSM 3645; assembly: GCF_000153105.1. Taxonomy (GTDB): domain Bacteria; phylum Planctomycetota; class Planctomycetia; order Pirellulales; family Pirellulaceae; genus Blastopirellula; species Blastopirellula marina. Next base: position 2,878,091 of record NZ_CH672376.1, on the reverse strand, counting down.
GCGAATCGGGTAGGCGTCAATCGTAAAACCCGCAGCGGTTTGCCGGATGGCGCATTCCGCTTAACGCAGTAGAATTGCACATGCCGAAGCAATGAAGCATCGGCCACCACGCCAGGGACGGCGCTTTTCCTTTTTGGGAGCGCGACGCGTGGAAGATATCAAGGTTTTGATAACCCAGCGGGACGACCGCAAATTCTGGCAAGCGTACTACGTCGACCCGATCACCGGGAAGCAGAAGTTCAAGTCCACCGGCGAGACGAGCAAGCGGGAAGCGGAACGAGCCGCGGCCAAGTGGGAACAGGATCTTCGAGAGGGCCGCTACAAGGCGCCATCCAAGGTTACGTGGGAAGAATTCCGCGAACGCTTCGAAACGCAGCACGTCGCCTCTCTGGCCAATTCTACCGGCAGGCGATACAGCACCGCCCTAAACGTCTTCGAGAACACGACGCCGGTCAATCGGCTGCGAGACGTTGACGCCAAGCGGCTAAGTCAATTCCAGACCGCCCTGAGAGCCAAGGGAACAGCCGAGGCCACGATCGCCGCCCAACTGCGGCACGTCAAAGCGGCGCTACGCTGGGCGCACGACATGGGGCTGATACCGACGGTCCCCAAAATCAAAATGCCCAAGCGCGTCAAAGGGGCGTCGATGATGAAGGGCAGGGCGATCACGGCGGAAGAATTCGACCGCATGGTGGTCAAGATCCGCACCGGGCTTTACGTCGATCCGGACGCTGACAAGAAGCAGGCCGAGAAAAAGCGGAAACTCAAGCCCAAGCCGGCGCCGACGGCCGAAGAGTTGGCGGCGGTCCGGGCGATCGAAGCGGCGGTAGTCGCCTCGTGGGAACATTTCCTGCGCGGTCTCTGGCTATCCGGTCTGCGACTGGGCGAATCCCTGAATCTATTTTGGGACGGCGCCGAGGGGATTATCGCCGACCTGGACCGACGGTTCCCGATCATGGTCATCCCCGCCGAGGCCGAAAAGGGGAACAAGGACCGCTTGCTCCCGATCACTCCGGACTTTGCCCGATTTCTGGCCGAGACGCCGCGAGAGCAGCGGACAGGCCGCGTATTCGGTCCGCTGACGCGCGACGCCAAAATGGTGATGCTGAACCAAAACCGGATCGGGGCGAGAATCACCGCGATCGGGAAAGCGGCAGGCGTCAAAGTGAAGGACGACGGAAAAGAAACAAAGTTCGCCAGCGCTCACGACATGCGGCGAGCGTTTGGGCATCGGTGGTCCAAGAAGGTCATGCCGGCAGTTCTCAAAGAGTTGATGCGTCACGAAGCGATCCAGACCACCATGTCGTACTACGTGGGCCAGAACGCCGAAAGCATCGCCAATCAGTTATGGGCGGCCGACGATGGGAAAAATGCTGCCAGTGATGGCAAGAATGAACACTTTTCTGAACAGTCGCCAAATTCGGCAAATTCTACCGGCGCATGAAAAAACCCCAAACTATTATCTAGCATGGGGTTAGATCAAGAGGCGCCGCCCGGATTCGAACCGGGGATGGTGGATTTGCAATCCACTGCCTTAGCCACTTGGCTACGGCGCCGTGTCATTTGTATTCACGCAAACTTAGGGAAACTGCTTTCGCTGGTCAAGTGGCGGTAGCAGTTCCGATCGTAACGATTGATTCGTTCGCGATAAGTTTCAATATCGGCGTCATGATCGTTCAGCTTGATCTAAATGTTACGAAAGTTACCAGCGGCGCCGTTTCGCTGTGCGGACTAACAGGACAAGCGGCGAGAAGTTTGATCGCGCCGCGTGATAAAGTTCGAAATTAGAGATGCGTTAAACCGGCGCCAAGCCGTGAGCGACGCACTTATCCTTCAAACTGCCTAAACAAAGGAGGGGAACGCCATGGATTGGTTGAACCCTTGGGGAAGAACACGACGTCGCATGGTTGCTGAATTGTCGGCCAAAATCGCCACCTCGGCGATTCCCTTGGTCCGGCGCCGTCTGGATGACGAATGCCGTGACATGTCAGACGCCGAATTTCGTGGATTTGTTCGCGCTCGCGCCGCACAGGCCATCCATCTCGAGCTCGACAAAATCCGGGGCGCCGAGCGCCACCTGGTAATTCGTCATCGCGAGCGACTGTTTGAAGCCGCATTGTCGCTGATGCTCGTCTCCGAACTTTTGAAACCGACCGTCGAGCAATCGCGCGACCTCATTCGTCTCGCCAAGGCGGCGTAAGCGATTACGTTCTCGCCCAAAATCCTAACAGGAGCCGTTTACCTTGGCCGATACCCATTTGCCCGATATCTCGGGCATGTCGCTCCGGATTGCGTTTAATAATGTCCGCGTCCAAAAATTTTTGGACGGTCTGACGCCTCACATCGACGACCTGGTCGCCGCCGTCAAAGAAAAAAACTGGTCCGAAGCGGGCCGCTTGAGTCACTTTATCTATCGCTGCAGCGAAGTCTACGGATATCCGGAGATCGCCGAAATCGCCGGCTCGGTCTGCAACGCCGCAGCCGGGGGAGACAAACAGCAAGCGGGGAGACATGTGCTGAAGTTGCTGGGGGCCTATGCGCGGGCAGGGCGATCGACGCCGGTCTAGAAAGAAAAAGCGGAAACGGGAAAGCCGAGAGCGGAACATGAACGGTGCAGGGCGATTCGATCGTCGTCCCCGATCCCCCAGCCGCATCGTTTCCGCCCCCTCTCTCATATTCGCCGATCCGCACTTCCAGCAACGACCACCACCTTCTTGCACCGCTTTCCGCTTTCCGCTTTCCGCTTTCCGCTTTCCGCTTTCCGCTTTCCGCTTTCCGCTTTCCGCTTTCCGCTTTCCGCTTTCCGCTTTCCGCTTTCCGCCCCAACCGGGGTCCTCTCCCCCGATTTTCACCCTCTTCTTGGGCTAATCCCCCAATCTCCTCCCCAATCGCGCTATCTTCGGCGCTTGCCTGGGTTCTCTCGCCCCTAATTGTCCGGTTCTTTTTACTCGACTAAAATTGGCGGTTTTGTCGCGGCTCACTCTTCACCCAGAGGAGCGAGCGGCGCGAATTTCTTACGCCCCTTTGCTGCCCGAGTTACGAAATGAGCGCTCCCAAGAATATGATCGTCGCCCAAAGCGGCGGACCGAGTCCAGTGATCAACAATACGCTGCGCGGCATCATCGAGATGGCCAGCGACCTGGACAACATCGGTACCGTCTACGGAGCGCATCACGGTATCGAAGGGGTGCTGAAAGAAGAGCTGATCAATCTTTCGGATCAGCCGGCCGACGAAATCTCACTGCTTCGCTACACGCCGGCCGCCGGCTCGATCGGCACTTGCCGCTACAAGTTGAAGGATTGGCAGAACGAAGATTTCGACCGCGTGATCGAAGTCTTCAAAGCCCATAACATCGGCTATTTTATCTACATCGGCGGCAACGACTCGATGGACACCGCCAACAAGATGGCGTTGATGGCCCAAGAGCGGGGGCTGGATCTGATCGGTATCGGCGGACCGAAAACGATTGATAATGACGTCGGCGATAGCGAGTTCAAGCTGATCGATCACACGCCGGGCTACGCGTCGACCGCGAAGTACTGGATGCACATGGTGCAGTACGCCAACGAAGAAAACCAAGGGAGCAGCCCTGCCGATCCGGTGCTGGTGATGCAAGCGATGGGGCGCAAGATCGGATACATTCCGGCGGCGGCGCGTCTGGCCGATCCCCATCGCGAAATGCCGCTGCAGATCTATCTGGCCGAATCCCCCTGTTCGCTGGAAGAGCTGCACCAGAACGTCAATGAGCAGCTGAAAAAAGATGGCCGCTGCATGGTCGTCATCAGCGAAGGCTTTAACGTCGGCGACATCGGCGAAGTGAAAGACTCGTTCGGACACACTTCGTTCAGTTCGAGCCAGATCACGGTCGCCCAAACCGTGACCAACTATCTCAATCAAAATGGGCTGGCCGCCAAAGGCGCCGCTCGCTGCAACGTTTCCGGCACCGACCAGCGCCACGCGATGGCGTACGCATCGAGCGTCGACCTGGACGAAGCCTATCACGCCGGCCAAACGGCAGCGCTGCTGGCTTCAAAGCGGGAGTCGGGCTTTATGTCGACCATCTTGCGAAACGACGGCCCCGTCTATAGCGTTCGCTACGACAAAGCCCCGCTGGCCGAAGTCGCCAACAGCGAACGGACGTTCCCCAAAGAATGGATCACCGCCAACGGCTATGATGTGACCGATGACTTTATTCGCTACGCCAAGCCGTTGCTGGGCGAAGGAATGGTTTCGCTGCCGATGATTGACGGCCGCCAGCGGATGACCCGGCTGCAGCCGATGTTCGCCGACCAGAAACTAGCCGCTTACGTGCCGCAAGCCGATCGCCAGAAGGCGCCGAAATAACCGGCTGATTTTGGCGTTTTCACCCAGTCACCCACCCCAAAAGTGATTTACGACGATGACCTATCAAATTGAACCGAGCAAAAAATTCCTCGTTGGCATCGACTCGGACGGCTGCGTCTTTGACACGATGGAACTGAAGCACAAAGAGTGCTTCATTCCCAACATCATCAATTACTACGAGCTGCAGGGCGTTAGCAAGTACGCTCGGGAAGCGGCCGAGTTCGTTAATCTCTACTCGAAGAGCCGCGGCATCAATCGCTTTCCGGCGTTGATTGAAGCGCTCGAATGGCTCGGCAAACGTCCCGAGGTCAAAGCTCGCGGCTACGAGATCAAGATTCCGCAATCGATCGCGCAGTGGGTCAAAGAAGAAACGAAGCTCGGCAATCCGGCCCTCGAGAAGAAAGTGGCCGAAACCGGCGACGCCGAACTGAAGCATTGCCTCGAGTGGTCAGTCGCCGTCAACGACATGATCGCCGGGATGGTTCGCGGAGTTCCGCCGTTTCCGTACGTTCGCCAATCGCTCGAGAAGCTGAAAGATAGCGCCGACATGCTGGTCGTTTCGGCCACGCCCAACGAAGCGCTCGAAGCGGAGTGGTCTGAGCATGATCTGTCGAAGTACGTCACCTCGATTTGCGGCCAGGAAGCTGGCAATAAAAAGGAGACTCTGACCAACGCGACCAAGTACGCCGAAAATCATACGTTGATGATCGGCGACGCTCCCGGCGACTACGCCGCCGCCAAAGCGAACAACTGCCTCTTCTACCCGATCAATCCGGGCGACGAAGAAAACAGCTGGAAACGTTTTGAAGCCGAAGCCATCGACAAGTTCCTCAGCGGACAGTTCGCCGGCGCCTATCAAAAGGCGCTGCTGGACGAGTTCGATCGCTACTTGCCTTCGCGTCCCAGCTGGCCCGTTGAAGATTAACGAACACCGCGAATTTGAAGTTTCCGCCAGCAGCGCGTCACCGCGTCTGACCACGACATCTTGTTAGAAAGTGAAGAACCATGTCCGAACAATGTGATTTCGGTTTGATCGGTTTGGCCGTCATGGGCGAGAACCTCGCTTTGAACGTCGAAAGCCGCGGCTATAGCGTCGCTGTTTACAATCGCACGACGGAAAAGACCGACGAATTCATCAGCGGTCGCGCCGCCGGCAAAAAGTTTGTCGGCTGTCACACGCTGGAAGACCTGGTCAAGTCGCTCAAGGCTCCCCGCAAAGTGATGATGCTGGTCAAAGCGGGTCCGGCCGTCGATTCGATTATCGATCAGCTGATCCCGCTGATGGACAAAGGCGACATCATCATCGACGGCGGTAACACGCTCTACAGCGATACCGAACGTCGCACCAAGTATGTCGAAGAACAGGGGCTGCTGTACTCCGGCACCGGCGTTTCCGGCGGTGAAGAAGGAGCGCTCAAAGGTCCCAGCTTGATGCCCGGCGGCAGCGAAGCGGCCTGGCCCGAGCTGAAAGAGATCTTCCAGGCGATCGCCGCCAAGGTCGGTCCGAACGACGACATTCCGTGCTGCGAATGGGTTGGTCCCCGCGGCGCCGGCCACTACGTGAAAATGGTTCACAATGGCATCGAGTACGGCGATATGCAGATGATCTGCGAAGCCTACTTCCTGCTGAAGCATGGCATCGGACTGACCAACGAAGAACTGTACGACGTCTTCGACGAGTGGAATCGTGGTTTCCTGCAAAGCTACCTGATCGAAATCACCCGCGATATCTTCAGCGTCAAAGACGAGAAGACCGGCGATTTCTTGGTCGACAAGGTTTTGGACGCCGCCGGCGCCAAAGGGACCGGCAAATGGATGAGCCAACTTGCGCTCGACCTGGGCGTTCCCAGCACGCTGGTCACGACGGCCGTTTATGCACGCAGCTTGTCGGCGGTCAAAGAAGCTCGCGTTCGCGCCAGCAAAGTACTGGCCGGTCCCAAGGAATCGTACACCGGCGATAAGAAGCAGTTCATCGAACATGTGCGGGACGCGCTGTACGCGTCGAAGATCATCAGCTACGCCCAAGGCTTCGTGCAGTTGCAAGCTGCCGCGGCCGAACACGATTGGCCGTTGAACTACGGCGACTGCGCTTTGCTATGGCGCGGCGGTTGCATCATTCGAGCCCAGTTCCTGGACCGGATCAAAGAAGCGTTTGACGCTGATCCGAACCTCGAAAACCTGCTGCTCGCTCCTTACTTCACCGATGCGATCGACAAGGCGCAAGCCGGCTGGCGTAACGTGGTCACGACCGCGGCGACGCTCGGCGTTCCGGCGCCTGCTTTTGCGGGGGCTTTGGCCTACTACGACGGATATCGTCGCGCCGACCTGCCTGCCAATTTGCTGCAGTCGCAACGAGACTACTTTGGCGCTCATACGTTCAAGCGAAACGACATGGAAGGCACCTTCCACGCCGAATGGCTGAAGCTGCGTAAAGAGCCCAAAGCGTAAGTATTGAAGTTGCGTATTCGGAAAATATAGCTGGCGCCTAACTTTGTAGCGCGCCAGCGCAATTTTTGAAGTCGCACACTTGCGCCCCATTCTCAGTGAGAGTGCGGATTTCCTTGGAAATAGCAAGTCACTCAGCCGATCGTAGACCGAGGCGCGAGCCGAGGGAATGCGGCTGAATACTTCAAGCCGTATTCGAATCGTGGGAAGACATTCCCTCGGCTCGCACCCTCGGGCTACGATGCAATGAAGCTCACGAATTAGCAAGAATCGCTGCTGAATGCGCCACTTCCAAGTTTGCGCAGCGAGCTACGAAGAAAACGTCGAGAAAGGTCGAAATGTCGGATAGTTATTTGCGGGGCTTGTTCGGTCTCGAAGGTCGAACAGCCATCGTCATCGGCGCGACCGGCGTCTTGGGCGGGGCCATTGCCGAAGGGCTGGCCCAAGCCGGCGCCAACGTCGTCGTGTCTGGCATGAACGAGGGACGCGGGAGCGCGCAAGCGGTCCGCATTCAGGAACTCGGCGGTGAAGCGATCTTTCAGCCGGTTGACGCCGTTAGTCGGGCGTCGCTGACCAAGTTGAAGGATGTCACGCTCGAAAAGTTCGGCTCGATCGACATGCTGGTCAATTGCGCCGGCGTCAATTCGTCCGTACCGTACGAAGAAATCACGGAAGAAGATTGGGATCGCGTGATCGCGACCAATCTGACCGGCACGCATTTGGCCTGCCAAATTTTTGCACCGCTGATGGCCGAACAACCAGACGGCGGGTCGATCTTAAACATCGGCAGCGTGACCGCTCATTTGCCGCTGTCGCGCGTGTACGCCTATTCGGCCTCGAAAGCGGCGGTCGTCAATTTGTCGCAAAATGTGGCCCGCGAGTATGCGACGCGCAAGGTCCGCGTCAACGTGCTTTGTCCTGGCTTTTTTCCGGCCGAGCAAAACCGAAAAATCTTGGACCAAGATCGCGTTTCCAACATCATGGCGCAAACGCCGATGAAACGCTTTGGCGAACCGGAAGAATTAGTAGGGGCGGCGATTACCCTCTTATCTCCCAAGGCGGGCAGCTTCATCACCGGCGCAACAATCTACGTTGACGGCGGATTTACTTCGATGCGATTCTAGTCCCGGCTAGTTGCGCAAGAATCTGGTTGTCGGGTTTCGCACGCAGTCAGAGAAGTTCTAAAATACCTGGATCGCACTGCGCGCGCTCTGTTCGATAACTCTCCATGAAAACAACCAACATGTCGCACACGATCGTGATCTTCGGCGCTTCCGGCGACCTCACCAGCCGGAAGCTGATTCCCGCGCTCTATCTGTTGTATCGCAAAGGGCGTTTGCCTGACTCGACTCGCGTGGTGGGCGTTTCACGAACCGAATACTCGCACGACGCTTGGCGAGCCGACTTAGAGAAGACGACCAAGCAATTCACGGGTGATTCGTTTGAGCCAAAAATGTGGGCCGAGTTCGCAGCCCTAGTCTTCTATCAGCCCGGCGACCTGCAAGATTCGGCCGACATGGATCGTCTGGCGACCTTTTTGAACGAGTTGGAAGGGGGCGAGTCGACTCGAATTTATTATCTCTCGACCATGCCCAAACTCTATCCGATCGCGGTTGAAATGCTCGGCGCCGCCGGCTTGGCGGATCAATCCGCCGGTCCGCGCCGCGTTGTGATCGAAAAGCCGTTTGGCACCGATCTGACGACCGCCGAGCAGCTGAACACGCGCGTCCACAAGGTCTTCGCGGAAGATCATGTTTACCGAATCGATCATTATCTGGGCAAAGAGACGGTTCAAAATCTGTTGGTCTTGCGATTCGGAAACTCGATTTTTGAACCGCTCTGGAATCGCAACTATATCGACCATGTGCAGATCACGGTGGCCGAAGAAGTGGTCGTGGGCCGCCGCGGCGGATACTACGACACCTCAGGCGTCATGCGCGACATGGTGCAAAACCATCTGCTGCAATTGATGATGATCACGGCCATGGAATCTCCGGTGCGCTTTGACGCCGATATGGTCCGCGGCGAAAAGGTGAAAGTGCTGGAAGCGGTTCGCCCCATGACCGGCGCCGACTTTGCGCAGAATACCTTACGTGGTCAGTACTACGGCTATCTCAACGAAGAGGGCGTTCCAGCCAACAGTCAAACAGCGACCTTCACCGCACTAAAACTGTGGATCGACAATTGGCGCTGGCAAGGCGTTCCTTTCTATCTGCGAAGTGGAAAAGCGATGTCTTGCCGGACGACGCAAATTGTCATTCAGTACAAAGAGCCGCCGCTCACCCTGTTCGACCATTGCGAGTCGATGGAAGGGAACCGCTTGGTGATTCAGATTCAGCCGGCAGAAGGACTCCAGATGCACATTCAGAGCAAAGTCCCCGACGCCGGGATGCGGACACGAACGACCGATCTCGACTTCCGCTTCCGCCGTCAATTTGCCGGCGACTTGCCTGACGCCTACCAACGTCTGCTGCTCGACGCGATCCAGGGAGACGCTAGCCTGTTCGCACGCAGCGATGAAGTCGAACTTGCCTGGGGAATTGTCGACCCGATCCTGGCCGCCTGGAATAGCCCGGCTGCGCCTGAATTGGTGAAGTACGAAGCCGGCGGCTGGGGCCCCGATTCATCGACCGACTGGATGATGAAACAGGGACGCCAGTGGTTTGACGTCTGCCCGATCCTTCATTAAGACTCGATCTAACCGAACTTTTTGCTGTTTTACCCCCATTTTTTTACTTACTGCAGTTCTGCGGTTTGAGCGCAAACGGTGCTTTGTTTTCCTGTGAAAAGCGTTCGTTCTGCATCCTTTCGCAGGGATTAATCGCTGGCAAGGGCTGCGTTTTCACCGCATTATCTTGTGCTCAATCGAATTTAACTCGCTGTTTTCCTTCAAAATAGCGATGTTTATTGGCCGTCCGCGGAAAACCGCTGTAGCAACAACGTGCGGTTGTCGTAATGATTGCTTTAGAGGGGAGAGGGCAAGCATTCCCCCCAGTGGAATCCCAGCCGCGAGGCAAAGGTTCAAATAACCCATTTTTTGTCGTTTTTTCCCTACAATACCCAAGATCTTTCGCCACCTAACTTTTAGGCAGGCTGTTTGGCGCCGGAAGTGCTAGAAATTTGTCGTAAATCCGACCCGATTTTCGCAAAGAACCTAGTGTCGCGACGCCACTAACACCGATGGCGGGTACAATAAGGGCGAATACGACAAGTTGAGCGTTGCATCTGGAGTGTTGAATGACCATTCGATTGTTAGTTGCGGACGATCATGAAGTCGTCCGTTGCGGTTTGAAGAGCCTTGTTTCGGGCACCGACATTGAAGTCGCTGGAGAAGCCCGAACCGGGGAAGAGACGGTGCGGATGGTTACTTCCGTTAATCCTGACGTTGTCCTGCTTGATATCCGCATGCCCGAAGGGGACGGACTGACCACGCTAGGTCGGATCAAGCTCGAACGTCCTGATTTGCCGATTCTGATCCTGTCGACCTACGACAATCCGACCTACGTCGCGCGAGCAGTTGCTCTTGGAGCCAACGGTTACGTATTGAAAGGGGATCCTCGTGATCGCCTGGTTGATGCGATCCACACGGCCGCCAACGGCGAAAGCGCTTGGACGCGAGACGAGTTGCGCCGCGTTACCGGCGCTCTTGCGACTCCGCGTTTGAATGCGGATGTTGAAGTGCCGCTCACGCAACGCGAGAGCGAAGTGCTGCGGCAACTTGCGTTGGGCTTGACCAACAAAGAGATCGCCCAGGCGCTCCATATCAGCTATGAGACCGTGAAAGAGCACGTCCAACACATTCTGCGTAAAGTCGGCGTTTCGGACCGCACCCAAGCAGCTGTGTGGGCCGTTCGCAAGGGTTTGGTCTAAAAGCTCTTTAGCTTGGTTGCGGCGGAGCCTGTCTACCGCCATATTCTACGGTTCATCCCACGCCGGCAATTTTCCGCTAGCGTTGAACCAAGGAGCAACTCTGTGGCCAAACCTACCGATATTCGCATTCGCGACGTCCGCATCTCGGCGGAACACATCAACTACCGCACCCCGATCAAGTTCGGGGGGCGCGTGGTCAACGACGTCACGCTGTTGAACGTGGCGCTGGATGTGGAAACAGCCGACGGGCGACGCGGCAGCGGATTTGGTTCGATGCCGATGGGCAACGTATGGGCTTGGCCGACATCCACAACTTCGGGCGACGCGACGCTGCAAGCGATGGTTGACATCGGTACGGCGATCGCCGAAGCCGCGCCGCAACTAGATCTCAGCGGACACCCGCTTGAACTGACCGCCGCGGCGCATTCGCAATACGGCAGTATCGCCAGCACGATCGCGCATAAGGCGAACATTACCGAAGCCGTTCCCAAACTGGCGACACTCGTCGCAGCCAGCCCGGTGGAAGCGGCGATTCATGACGCCTATGGCAAAGCCCTGGGGCTCAACAGCTACAACGTGCTCGGCGCGGACTTCGCCAATACGGATCTCGCGAGCTATCTCTCGCCCGAATTCGCCGGCGAATATCTTGATCGTTACACGCTGCGAACGCCGCAGCCGCAAATGCCGCTCTATCATTTGATCGGCGCGCTCGATCCATTGGATCAGGACGAATTGCAAAACCCGGTAGGGGACGGCTTGCCTGAGACGCTGGGCGACTGGATCACCGCCGATGGCCTGACCCATTTAAAGATCAAGCTGAACGGCGACAACCTCGACTGGGACGTCGCACGAGTGGCCAAGATCGACGCCGTCGCGATCGACGCCCAAGCGAAACGAGGCTGCAAAGCCTGGCAATACTCGCTGGACTTCAACGAGCGGTGCCCCAACGTGCAGTACATCCTGGATTTTCTCGCCAAACTGAGCGAGTCGAGTCCCGAGGCGCTCGATCGAGTTCAGTACATCGAACAACCAACCAGTCGCGACCTGCGAGCCAATCCCGAAAACCGCATGCATGCCGCCGCGAAGATCAAACCGGTCGTCATCGACGAATCGCTGATCGACTACGAGTCGCTGCTGCTCGCGCGCGAACAAGGCTATAGCGGCGTCGCGTTGAAGGCCTGCAAAGGCCAAAGCGAAGCGCTGCTGATGGGCGCCGCAGCCCAGAAGTTCGGGATGTTCCTCTGCGTGCAGGATCTGACCTGCCCTGGCGCGTCGTTCCTGCACTCGGCCAGCCTGGCCGCACGCATGCCCACGATCGCCGCGATCGAAGGGAACGGTCGACAATACTGCCCAGCCGGCAACGCTGAATGGGCGAAGCGCTACCCAAGCATGTTTGACATCACGCAAGGATATGTCGGCACCGCGGTGCTGACCGAACCGGGACTCGGGTACTAAACCGTCTCGACATTGGGTCCCCTGTGCGGCCCATTGAAACGCTATTCAGCTTGGTTCGCACAGCGGCCTTGTGACGTCTTATGCGCAATCGGCGGCCCGAGATTGGCGGGCGATGAAGCCCAACTTTTCCGTTGCCTGGGCCGGCGCGTGTCGTACGTTTGTACTGCCGATAATGCTGCGCGCAGGCGTAGCCAATTCTCCCACGTGCAACGAGCATCAAGATGCATAACTTCACGCAATTAGTCCTGACGATTCTGCCGGCAATAGCGCTTAGCCTGACCGCCTCGGTCCAAGCCCAAGTTCTGCTTGCGCCGGAAGTCGACGCGATCTTGCAAAAGCCGATGTACAAGGATGCGACCTGGGGGCTGCTGGTCATCGATCTTGAAACCGGCGACACCGTCTACTCAAAGAACGCCGACAAACAGCTTCTGATTGGTTCGATCCGCAAACTGTTTAGCGTTGGCCTGGCTCTCGACCAACTGGGAGCCGACTATCGCTTCGTCACGCCGATCTATCGCCAAGGGGACGTAAAAGATGGAGTTCTCACCGGCAACTTGATTCTCGTCGCCAGCGGCGATCTATCGATGGGGGGACGAGAACGGGCCGACGGCACGATTGAATACACTAAATTTGATCACAGCGAATCCAACGCACTAGGCAATTCGATCCTTACTAAGGCCGACCCCTTGGCCGGTTATCGCAGCCTGGCGAAGCAAATCGCGGCAGCCGGGATCAAGCGTATCGAAGGGGATGTGATTATCGACGATCGCTTGTTTTCGCCGTACGAGTTTCGTGAAGAGTTTGAGCTTCGTCCGATCTTTGTCAACGACGATCTTGTCGACGTGATGCTTCGTCCCGGCCAAGTGGGTGAATCCGCGAACGTCGATTGGCGACCTCGCTCGGCGGCGATCTCACTTTCTCCGACGTTGCTGACCGGCAAGCCGGGGTCCGAACTGGACATCGACTATGATCCCCTCCCAAAATGCGTTGGCCAGTCCAATTGCAACGTGCCGCTTGGGGGCACGCTGCCGGTCGACTTAAAACCGGTGCTAACCGGCAAGTGGCCGCTCGTTCGGACGGTTCGCATCACGCAACCGCAAAACTATGCTCGCACCGTCCTGATCGAAGAATTGGCCAAGGTGGGCGTGGTCGTCACGGCGGATAAAACCGCCCAGAACGCCGCCAACCGATTGCCGGCTCGTGACTCTTATCAGGCCGAGCAGCAAGTCGCGAAACTGACCTCCGCCAAGTTCGACCAATACGTCGAGTGGATCTTGAAAGTCAGCTATAACATCGGCGCCGACACCAGTTTGCTGTTGTATGGCGTCCACAATGGCGTCGATACGCTCGAGAGCGCGCTGAAGCTGGAAGCCAAAACGCTGCGGGCCCAATTTGGTATTTCGCCCAGTGAAATTCATTTTGTCGACGGCAGCGGCGGCGGCGTTTCGTCAGCGACGCCTGCAGCGATTGGTCGGCTGTTGTCCGCTCGGGCCAAGCTCGACAACTTCCCCACGTTCAAAAAATCACTTCCCCAGCTGGGCGTCAACGGCTCGCTCGCGACGGTCAACAACTACGAGAAGGTCGAAGCGATCCAAGGGGCCAAAGGAAACGTCTGGGCCAAAACCGGGACCTATATCACGCTCAACGACAAAGGCCAAATGGTGGTCAAAGCGCAAGGAACCGCCGGCTACATTGACGCCGCCAGCGGACGCAAGTTTGCCTTTGTACTGATCGTCAATGACATTGGCGCGATCTCCGGCATCGACGATATCGTGCAGGTGATGCAGGATGAAGGGGAGATCGCCGCTTGGTGGTGGCGCGAAAACTAACCGATCTCAGGCGTAGGGTCCGCTGCGCGGACCATAGAATCGCCATCGATTTTGGTCCGCTCTGCGGACCCTACGGCGTGTTAAACGCCTTCCCCCTTCGTTTCGCAAACGAAGCGGAAGGTAGCGCCTTCGATTTCGCCGTCGGCGGTGATCGGGTAGGTGAGCCCTAGCTTCTTCATGAAGTCGAGCATTTGCCAGCAGTCGGGCGCCGGGAACTCGTCGTCTTCGTAAGCTTTGCGCTCTTCGTCAAACAGCGCATCATCCCAGCGGATCAGATACTTCTCGATCTCGTCGGGATCCAAACCAGGCGCCGCTTCGGCGACCACTTTGGCGTCGCCGGCCCATTCGGCCATCTCTTTTTCGCTCAGCGATTCGTCCCAATAATCGGGCGTCGGATTGAACGAGTCGATGACCTGTCCTTTACGGAACAGCAGGTACATCCAAAGATCTTCGTCATGGATATGCAGCGAAAAGACCGGCGTATCAAGTGCGCGAGAAAGGTACTGACTCGCCGCATCCCAATCGAAGAACTCGTAGGGATACAAAATCGAAACGCGATCTCCCTCGCCGGCCAACACCAGGCAGTCGTCGTCGTCGGTCGTCCGCTCCGCTTCGCCGAACTCTCCCTCTTTTTCCACCGCATAGGCGGCCAGCGCAGCTTGAACCGCTGCGACGTCTTTGCCGATGACGCCAGACATTGAGAGAAACAGACCCATGAGTGGATTCCAACTTGAACCGAGAGAAAAAAAACGACAGCCGCTTCTGTCGCGCCCCTGAATATAGCCGCGATGCCGCTTGGGCGGGTCGCAACGCGGTTGTTGTGTCGAAGAATTCGGGAAATCGCGGCTTTTCGGCAGATGTTTGTCTAACGCTAAGGGTCTCATTGACCGCTTTTTTCCTACCCAGTCGAAGCTTGGTTGCGATAGAATGCTCGAAATCGTGATTTCTGCCCCCCAATACCCAATCGACTTAAAGGAGGGATCTCGTATGTTTCCAGCCAAGTTTTGCGTACCTCAAGATCACGAGTACGTCGAGTACGACTATGGTGATCTCTTTTTCGAGCAACCTTGCGGATCTGCAACACGCTTGGTGATCGGTCCATCGAAGGGAGAAGTGGACCTTCTAACGGAACTAGCGGCGCTCTCGGAGAACCAGAGCTGGTACATCCTATACGTACTGCTAACTCCCCGCCAAGGAAATCGCGAAAGCGGCAGGTACCAGTCGACTCCTTTTGACACGCTAGAGAAACTCTCCGCGTTCATGACGTCGTTTCAATCCTATTTTGAAGGTGACGCACGCCACCATGTTTGGATCGGCTCGCTGTCGAATGAAGTGCTACTCATCTATGACCAGCACAACGTGATCTTCGCCTATGGCCCTATCGATCGGTTCCGAGCCATTTTAGAAAAGCACGGCTTTCGCGAAGAGGAATTCTGGTTCCCCACTCCCCACTCCCACTCATACGCTCCCCAGTACGACGCGGAGGAGGAGCGACTGATGAAGGAATTCGAATGGCAGTATTTCCCGCTCCAGCCGGGCGATGAATGGGAATAGGGTAACCAAGCTGGGCGCCGAAAATCGTGACGCAGCCGATCCCTAGTCTGCATGTCGCAACTCCAGCAGCACCAACATCGGCCAGCCGTTATATCTCTCGGCGCGAGGAAACGCTTGCGCGAATGCTTCATCCGGCGAATACTCGCTCACGTTCTCGACCTGAAAGCCGGTTCGCGAAGTCGCGTCGAACTTGGGCGGGAAAAAGTCGAAAGGATCTCTCAATGTCATTAGAAAAGCGACTATGATGTTGACGCGAACTGCTCTGATTTCGACCAACGGCTGCATCGAAGGAAAATCATGCCCTCATTGGATTCCAAATATCTTGCACCAGCCCGACGCACTTTACGCAGCGTCGCTTGTTTGCTGGTCCCTCCCTTTTTGGTGCTGATATCAGGCGTGGTTTTGATTTCTCAATTTGCGGAAATGAAGAATCGCAATGAAATCCTCTCGTTCACTTCGTTCATCGTGATCTTGTCTTTAAGCGCATTGGCCTTCAATTGGTGCCGCGTCACTCCGACCTTCGCTTCGGAAGCCATCTTAAAGCAGATCTACCGAGCAGGAATTGACTTTTTCCTGGCCAGCATGATGGCGTTGATCGCGACCTGTCTCGCCTGGATGCGAACGCTGCCGTTGCCCGCCGGGATTTTCGCCCGCAATCTTTCCGACGCGAGTTTTTATCGCATTTTGTTTTGGATGCACTGGTCGTTTCTTTCCTTTGCGTTGATCCTGACCTTGGGAGCGATCCTCTCGATGATTCTCGCCATCGGAAGGTCCGACGAGGAAAACTAATCAGGCGACATCGCATTTTCCGGGTCGATTCACCGATCTGAAATTCGGTAGAGCGGCCAGCGCGACGCCGGGTCATCATCTCCCCTCTTTCATCCACAAAGTTGGATTTGAACTTTCTCTCCGCCGGACCGTTGACACATTCCGGTATGGGAATATAAATAAAGTCATGCCCAGAGCCGCGACCACCACGGACGTTTTTAATGCGATCGCCGAACCACGGCGCCGGCAGATCATTGACCTGTTGGCGCAAAGTACTCGCCCTCAAGCGGTGGGAGATTTGGTCGAGGCGCTTCAGCTGTCGCAGCCGACGGTGTCGAAGCATCTGGCCGTCCTCCGCAAAGTCGGCGTCGTGTCGGTGCGCAAACAGGGGCAGCATCGCCTGTACGAACTGAATGCGGTGGAGTTACGTCCCGTGCATGACTGGGTCAAAACCTACGAGCAATTTTGGAGCGGTCAGCTGTCGCGAATCAAACAGCGGGCCGAAAAACTCGCGGCCGAACGAGCCGCAGCAAAGAAGTCATCCAATTCTCAGGAGTTGTAATCGATGGTTGCTGTCAACAGTTCAGAAGCCGTACGCGTGCTGCACATCTACCAAGAGATCGAGATCGCCGCGCCGATCGACATCGCGTTTGAAGCGGTCCTGACCGAACTAGGACCTGCCGGAGTGATGCCCCAAAATGACCAGCCGTTCCCGATGGTGCTGGAAGCATGGCCCGGCGGACGTTGGTTTCGCGATCTGGGCGAAGGAGCAGGGCACTTTTGGGGGCACGTTCAAGTCATCAAACCGCCCAAACTGTTAGAGATCTGCGGACCGATGTTCATGTCTTTTGCCGCGACCAATCATCTGCAGTATCGCCTGGTGGAAGAAGGCGACATGACAACCATCCAGCTGACGCATCGCGGTATGGGTCAGATCCCGCAAGAAGTTTTTGACGGGGTCACCGGCGGCTGGGACTTCCGCAACCAGCGGATCAAACAGTTGGCCGAAAAACTGGTCAGCGAGCGCTAGATTTATCCCTCGTCCGATTGGAACAAGGAAATATAAGTAGGAGTAAGCCGATGTCCGCTGCAAATGTAAATCCCGAAATTGATTTCCAATTGACCCGCATTTTCGACGCTCCGCGCGAATTGGTCTACCAGGCCTGGACCGAGACCCCGCATTTAGAGCAGTGGTGGGGACCGCCCGGTTTGTCGGCACGCGTCGTCAAGCTCGACCTTCAACCAGGCGGCGTGTTTCACTACGCGATGAAGATGCCGGACCGACCAGAGATGTTCGGCAAGTTCGTCTATCGTGAGATCGAGCCGAATCGGATGCTGACATATGTCGTCTCGTTCTCGGACGCCGAGGAAGGAATCACCACGCATCCGTTCAGTCCAACTTGGCCCCAGGAAATGCTAAGCGCTGTCGAACTTTTTGATGAGGATGGTCAAACCCGTGTCGAACTTTGGATCACGCCGATCAACGCCAGCAGGGAACAGGAACAGACATTTCGGGAAGGTCACCAAAGCATGCAGCAAGGATACGGCGGGACGTTGGACCAGTTAGAAGCGTATCTCGCTGCGTTGTAATTCATTTTCTTCGTTGAGCAAAATCGACTAACGGCTCTTCCTGCGGGCGATGTGGGCTCCGGTAGATCTCTTTATTTCCTATCCGTTTTATTGCGGAGACTACGGATATGATTCTAAAAATTATCATCGGCGTTGTTGTCGCACTCGCCGGCCTGGTCGTCATTGTGGTGATCGCGGCAATGCTGCAGCCGAATGAATTTTCGGTGCAGCGTTCGTTGTCGATGAGCGCGCCCCCGGAAATCGCATTTGCTCACGTCAACGATTTAAAGAAGTGGGAAGCGTGGTCTCCCTGGGAAAAGTTGGATCCCAACATGCGGAAAACCTATACCGACAACGTGGTCGGCGAAGGGGCCTCGTACAGTTGGGACGGCAACAGTGACATCGGCGAAGGTTCGCTAACAATCATCCAATCGACGCCGGAGCAACAGATCGACATGGACCTGAAGTTCGTTCGTCCGTTTGCTTGTGAAAACGACGTGGTGTTTACGTTTGTCCCGAGCGGCGAGCAAACGACCGTCACGTGGAAAATGGATGGCAAGAACACCTTCTTCAGCAAAGTGATGTGTCTGTTCATAAGCATGGACAAAATGGTGGGCTCTCAGTTTTCTGAAGGCCTGGAAAGCTTGAAGAAGATCTCAGAAGCGGAGACGAAGCACGCTTCGCCGGGGGTCGCTAATACGCCTTCGTAAGATTTCGGTACTGTCGCGTTTCGTTGGATTTGTTTCGCTGGGGAACTTTTTATGTTTGAGAATCAGACGACCAAAGAGCACGAGTGGCTCCAACAGATGGTGGGTAAATGGACTTTTGAAGCGGAGGCCGTGATGGGGCCCGATCAACCGACCTCCAAGGCGACCGGCAAAGAAACCGTTCGCATGCTGGGCGCCAATTGGCTGATCGGCGAAGGGGAAGGAGAGATGCCGTGCCCTGAAGGACAAACCGAAGGCGGCGTCGGTTACACCGTCATCACGATCGGCTATTCGCCTGAGAAAAAAGCGATGGTCGGCACGTGGATCGGTTCGATGATGAACCACATGTGGCTCTACGAGGGTTCGCTTGATCTTGAGAAGGGCCTGCTGACACTGAATTCGTCCGGCCCTAGCTTCGACGGCAGCGGCATGTCCGCCTATCGCGAAACACTACAGATGATCAGCCCGAGAGAGCGGACGTTCTCTTCCGCGGTAAAAGGGGAAGATGGCGAGTGGCTCACCTTTATGACGGCGGTCTACAAGCGAGTTGACTAAATCGTGACCCTGGGCAAATACGAAAAAAACGGCCGAGCGCTTGCTCGGCCGTTTCTTTGTTTTCGGTTCGTTCGACGTAAGTCGACTTTAGAACTGCTGACCGCCGGTGACGTAGATCGGACGCGAGCCGGTCGAGTAACGCAGTTGCAACGCCGGATCCCACGTCGCGTCGGTTCGCAGGTTCGAGTAATGACGGAACATCGGCGTCGAGTTCGTTTCGGGTCGAGCCAGCGAAACGCCGTACCAGTCGCGAGCGGCGATCCGCGAGATGCGCTGACCGGCGATGAACTGGGCGCGTTGCAGACGCAAAACCGACGGGCTCTCGGCGCGACGCGCTTCCTGCAAGTAGAACCACATCTCCGGCGTCGACGACGACAAGGCCGGCGCTTGTTCCAGCGGCTGCGACGGCTGATCGCTAGGGCTGCTGCGAATCGTGAAATCTTGAGCGATCGTGGTCGAGGAGACCAGCAACGTCATCAGCGCCGTGGCGACGCAAATCATCATCTTCATTATTCGACTCCAGGCAATGTTCGTTCGCTGGCGGATTCTCAGCCAAGAAAGCGCACGACGGACGCGCGTCGTCCGTGTACAGGTCTGGATTCGGCGTTTTCCGCCCGCAGATCCGCATAATTTGGACGAACCGTTAGAGTTCTCCAATGGGCGGCCGCTAGAGTCTTCGCAGCTTGCCCAGACGACCAACCACATGCGCCGCAGAAGAGCTAGCCCCGTTTCGGTCGCGGCGTTTTGGCGCCTCCACGGCGCCGTTTTCCCTTTCCTTTTTTGTCGTCGCTGCGGCCGATATCGCTGATCTTTTTGCCGACCGAGTCTTGCATCTTGGTGATGCGATCGCGAATTCCGGCGGCGCGCTCAAACTCCAGATTCTCGGCCGCCGCTAGCATTTCGGTTTGTAGTTCCGAAATGTACTCCAGCGTGATGTATTCGGCGTCATCCGTTTTGCCCACGGCGGCGCTGGCCGTCCGATGCGCGTCGGCGTCGTTTTCGATTCCGCGGCGAATGTTCTTTTTAATCGATTCAGGCGTAATGCCGTGCTTCTCGTTGTATTCTTGCTGGATCTTGCGCCGACGGTCGGTCTCGTCGATCGCCGCCTGCATCGAGTTGGTCATCCGATCGGCGTAGAGAATCACTTTGGCGTTGACGTTACGTGCGGCGCGACCGATCGTTTGAATCAACGAGGTCTCGCTCCGCAGAAATCCCTCTTTATCGGCGTCAAGAATCCCGACCAGCGATACTTCGGGCAAGTCGAGACCTTCGCGCAACAGGTTGATCCCAACCAAGCAGTCAAATTTTCCTTCGCGCAAATCACGCAGCAACTCGACACGCTCGAACGCGTCCAATTCGCTATGCAACCACTTACAAGCGATCCCTTGCTCACTCAGATAATTGGCCAAATCTTCGGCCAGTCGTTTGGTGAGCACGGTGACCAATACGCGTTCTTTGACGGCGACCCGCTCGCGAATCTGCTCAAGCAGATGCTGGACCTGTCCGCGCGCCGGTTGCAATTCGACCACCGGATCAAGCAGCCCCGTCGGGCGAATGATCTGCTCGACCACTTCGCCTCCCGCTTTTTCTAATTCGTAGTCGCCGGGAGTCGCCGAGACGAAAACCGCCTGGTTGACGATGTTTTCCCACTCGTCGAACTTGAAGGGGCGGTTGTCGAGCGCACTGGGCAACCGAAAACCATGCTCGACCAAGTTCATCTTGCGACTGCGATCGCCATGGTACATCGCACGGATCTGCGAGATCGTAACGTGCGATTCGTCCACAAACAGCAAAAAGTCTTTCGGAAAGAAGTCGTACAGCGTGCTGGGCGCCGAGCCTGGAGGTCTGCCGGAGAGGGGACGGCTATAGTTCTCGATGCCGGGACAAAAGCCGACCTCTTGCATCATTTCGATATCAAACCGCGTGCGTGCGTTCAACCGCTGCGCTTCTAGCAATTTGCCGGCCGACTCCAACTCTTGCAGGCGAGCCGCCAACTCATGCTTGATATCGACCACCGCTTTCGCGACGCGCTCTTCCGGCAGCACAAAGTGCTTGGCCGGATAGATGTACAGCTGCTCTTGCGGAGCGATCACTTCACCGGTCAATGGATTGATGATCGAAAGCTGCTCGACTTCGTCTCCCCACAGTTCGATTCGATAGGCGAATTCTTCATACGAAGGCCAAATCTCAATACAATCGCCGCGGACGCGAAACTTCGAGCGTTCGAACGCGACGTCGTTGCGCTCGTAGAGAATTCCGACTAATCTCCCCAAAACTTCATCACGGTCGATCATCTGCCCTTTGGCGATGCTGACCATCATCGCTTTGTAGTCCGACGGCGATCCAAGCCCATAGATACTAGAGACGCTAGCGACAATGATCACGTCGCGGCGGCTGACCAGGGCGCTTGTCGAAGCGAGCCGTAAACGATCGATCTCGTCATTGATGGACGCGTCTTTCTCAATATAGATGTCGCGCTGCGGGATATACGCTTCCGGCTGGTAATAGTCGTAGTAGCTGACGAAATAGTGAACCGCGTTGTGGGGAAAAAATTCTTTGAATTCGCTGTAAAGCTGAGCCGCCAAAGTTTTGTTGTGCGAAATCACCAGCGCCGGTCGCTGCAGTTGTTGAATCACATTGGCGACGGTGTATGTTTTGCCCGAACCGGTCACCCCCAACAGAACCTGGTGGCGGCGCTCGGCGCGAAGTCCTTCGACAAGCTGCTCAATAGCGGCGGGCTGATCCCCAGCGGGCGCAAAAGGGGCTTGAAGCTCGAACTGCATCAACAATCTCGTACAACAGTGGAAGCGGCGCAAAAGGTGGCCCCGGATCGTGCAGGGCGAATCTTTTTATTATCGCCTTATCGGCCGTAAATGACATCCCCACGATCTTCGCCGCCGCTGACTCATCTTCACGAGAACCCATAAATTGCCGTAGAATCGAATCCGTAGGAGACAAAAATGCTGAATCGATCGACGGAAAACCGCTTACTTTTCTCTCTGGCGCTTTGCCTGGCGACCATGCTGGTCCCCAACTTTGCGCCGGCGCAAGATGCTCCTCCGGCCGCAACGGACGCTGCGCTCACGGCGAAGGATGTCGAAGTACGCCAAAAAGCGGTCGCCGATTTCGGCGGAATTGAAGACGCCGAAAAAGAAAAACTAGCCGGACAGTTTGACGCCGCGGCGAAAAGCCTGAAAGCGGCCACGCTCTGGCAAGAGAAAAAAGCGGAATGGCAAGCCGCCATCGATCAACCGGACGAACAAGCGGCCAAACTCAAGAGCCAGTTGGAAACGGCTGAACAATCGATCCGCTCGTCGGTCGGAGAAACTTCAAAACTGCCGGCGATCGAGTCGGAGGTCGAAAAGCTGCAGCGCGACCAGGATCAGTCGAAAGCCGATCTGCTAAGCATCGCCGCCGAAGTCTCTCGTCGTACCGAACGTCAGGTCGCCAATCCCAAATCGATCGCCAACCTGACCGCGCAAACGACGACGCTGCAAACTGAACTTGCGACCTTGCCAACGGCGATTGAAGCGAATCCAGCGCAGTTGGCCCGCCGGACCGAAATCGAAGCGAAGCTCGTCGAAATCGCCGCCCAGTTGGACGCCGAAAAAATCGAGCTCGACGCATACGATGCGTCAAGCGAACTACTCAACCTGAAAAAAGAACTCGCGAGTAAGAAAGGCGCCTTCCTCAAAAAGGAGTTGGAACGCGTTCGCCAATTGGCGACCCAAAAGCGTGAATCCGAAGCCAAGATGCAATTAGAAGCGGCCAAGGATCAACTAGAAGAAGCGAAAAAAAACACGACCGACGCTTCGCCGGCGATCACCCAATTTTTTGAGCTCAACACAAAGCTACTAGAAGTCCGCACCAAGTTATTAGACGAACTAAAACAGCGCGAGGCCGACCTAGAGCAGTCACGTGTCCGCTTGGACAGTCTGCTTCAGCTCAAGCAAGATACCGAAGACAAAGCGGCCCAAGATCTTCCCTCGGATGCGATCGGCGTGATGCTGCGAGAAGCACGCGCCCAGTTGACCGAAGAACGACAATTCCAAGTAGAACTGCAAAACCGCGATGAAGAGCGTAAGACTCTGCAGTTGAATCTGCTGGACGTCCGCGATGCCGACCGAGATTTGCTGCTGCTTAAATCGAACGTCGAAGCCGGCGTTATTGATCCGGTGGCGTTTAAAGATATGGCGGCGCGAATTCGCCTGCGTCTATCGCGCAGTCTCAATCGTTTAGCGCAGATGGATAGTGCGTTTGCGTTCGCGAAACAGGAACCGCGCGATGCGACATTGATCACTCCCGATTTGGAAGATCCCGAAGTCGTGCAACGAATCGCGGAGGCTTACGATAGTCGCTTGACGATTGTGGACGACTACAAAAAATCGATTGATCAACTGTTCAAAAAGATTATTGAACTGGAGAGAAGCGAGCAAAAGCTGGCGAGCACAACGCGCGAATTCAAAACCTTTATCGACGAGCGAATTCTGTGGATTCGCTCTCCCAGCGCCCTCGATTGGGAAGAAGCCAGCGAAGTGGTTCGCACCGCCAGTTGGTTCCTTTCGCCCGGCAATTGGCGAAGTCTCGCCAATCTGGCGTTCAACGATTTCAAACGTCGTCCCTATGTTTTTCTGATCACGGCCGCATTTTTCGGCGTCCTGTTGTTTTACAAACGGCGGATGCGACATCGGCTGAACGACATTGGATCCGAGCTTGCTTGGAAGCGACTTTCGCCGCTGCGAATGACGACCGAAGCGTTGATCATGACGACGCTAACGGCGTTAATCTGGCCGTCGATCTTTTTAGCGATCGGCTATTTCCTATCGCTGCTGCGGGCCGAGTCAGCAATGGCGGCTGCCCTTTCCGCCGGATTTTACGCGACGACGTTTGTGCTGTTTCCGCTGGAAATGCTGAAACAGCTGGCCCGGCCCAACGGCGTCATGGCGGCCCACTTTCGCGTTCCCGACGAAGTGACCAAAGATATTCGCTGGACCAGCGGATCGTTGAAATATCTGCTGCCGATAGCTGCCGGCATTAACGCCGCCGCCGAAGAACATAGTGGGTCCGCCGTCGACGATCCGCTCGCTCGCGCCGTCTTTATCATTTCGATCGCGCTCGTTTCGGTCGTCCTCTGGCGAGCGCTCGGCCAGGAGCGTTCGGCGCGCAAATGGATCCAAGACAACTACAGCAGCGGCATTTTCGCAACTCTGGCGCCGGCCGCCTTTTTGGCGTTTATCGCGTTGCCGCTGGGGTTGGCGATCGCGGCGGCTTGGGGTTACTACTATGGTGCGGTTCGCATTGCGGAAACGTTGAATGCAACTCTTTATTTAGTGATCGCAGTCGGCGTAGGACAAGGCTTTCTGTTCCGCTGGATCATGTTAAAGAGAACTTTGCTGCTACGTGAACGCTTGAAAGCGCAGCTGCAAAAGAGTGAAAAAGAGACGCTTTCTAGCGAAGTTGTCGGCGCCGCCCAAGAAACGCCTGAGCTGGATCCCTCGATCATCGGCGAGCAGACGCGACATTTGGTCAAAGTGATGTTCGGCGGGATTCTGCTTGTCGGCTTGGCGATTATTTGGAAAGACGTTTTACCAGCGGTGCGCAGTTTGGGCCGCACCACTATCTATCCCGTCATGGAATTTGGCCAGACGTTGGATGTCCCTATGATTGCGTCCCCGGCCACGGCGCCCGCGACAACCCCCACCGGCGAAGATCGCGTCGAGTCGACAGTCGTTCCCGCGTTGAATCTCGACAATGCCCCCGCATCGACGACCGCCTATCGACTAACGCTTGGTTCGTTGACGCTGGCGATCTTGGCCGCTTTTATCACCTTCGTCTTGGCGCGCAATCTGCCTGGCGTGCTGGAACTGTTTATTCTGCCGCGACTCGAACTCGACTCAGGCGGGCGTTTCGCCGTCGCAACGATCTGCCAATACCTGGTCATTACGCTCGGCGTGATCGCCACTGCTGGTTGGCTCGGTTTGCAGTGGGATAAAATCCAATGGCTGGTCGCGGCGATGTCGGTCGGTCTTGGTTTTGGCTTGCAAGAGATCTTCGCGAACTTCATCGCCGGTCTGATTCTGTTGATCGAACGTCCGATTCGGATCGGCGACATTGTCACGATCGACGGAGTCACCGGCACGATCGCCCGCATCCAGATTCGTTCGACGACTATTTTGAACTGGGACCGCCAAGAGTTTATCGTACCGAACAAAGAGTTCATCACTGGTCGCGTGTTGAACTGGACCTTGAGCAGCACGCTGAATCGGATCGAGATCCCGATCGGCATCGCTTATGGATCCGATACCCGCAAGGCCGAAGCGATGTTGCGTAAGGTGCTGAGCAACCATCCGTATGTTCTGAAAGACCCCGAGCCCTTGGTGACTTTTGAAGCGTTTGGCGACAGTGCGTTGACCTTCACCGTTCGCGCCTACTTGGCGAACTTCGACCATCGGCTCGAAACGATTCACCAACTGCATTTGCAAATTGACGACGCATTTCGCGAAGCGAATATCGAAATCGCCTTTCCGCAGACCGATCTGCATATTCGTTCGGCCCCGGAAGAATTCACCAAGAACTGGGAAGAGTCGCTCCGTCAAAATCGGAGCAATGTCGCCGGAAATGGAAACGGCAAGCATATTGACGGACCGCACAGCTCGTCCGAATCGACCGCTTCTGCGACCGAAAACGGAGGCTCCGCCAATTAGCTGCCTGCCTCTTGGAGTGTAAGGGAATCACCGGCGATGTTTTCGACATCGGCGGTCGGCAGCAGATAGGGACGCAGTCGCTCTAGCGTTCGCGGCCCGATCCCGCGAACGCGTTGCAGATCATTATGATCCAGAAATGGCCCCAGCGTTTCGCGCGACTCAATAATTCGCCTGGCCAACGTTTCCCCGATGCCTGGCAACTGGGTTAGTTCGGGCCAGTCGGCTTGATTGATGTCGACGATATAGGCGGCTGGTTGAGGTTCGACTTGCTCGATGTCGATCCAGTGCGTGCGACGATTCTGATCGCGCCACGCGTAGATCGACGCCCCTACGGTCAAGAGCAGCAGGACGATCACCACCGCCAGCTGGTCTCCCCGGCGCAGCGTCCAACGCATGCGACGATCGGATCTTGGCGGCGGTGGATTGGGCGGCGTCATGCTGAATTTCTGGTCGGAACGAGCCCCCCTATTATCGACAAACCGGCAGCGTCAAGCGAGACTAAAGCTTGTTCTATTTCCGCCTGTTTTCCTGTTAGATGTCATGCCGAAAGAATACCGCCAGGTTTCGTGGGATCCCCAACTGGTCGATGACTGCCGCTATTTAATTCGCTTGGCGTTTCGCGAGGATCTCGACAACGAGCAAGATTGGTCGACGGTCTCACTGGTCGCGGCCGACGCCCAAGGGAGCGCCGATATCGCCGCGCGAGACTCCGGCACGTTGGCCGGGGTGCAAGTGATCCCGCTAATTATCGAAGAAGCCGAACTCGATTTGGTCTGGACGCCGCAAAAGCAGGATGGCGACTCGATCCAATGCGGCGACGTGATCGGCAACCTGCAAGGCAACGTGCGTGACTTGTTGACCAGCGAGCGCACGATTCTTAACTTCGTCTGTCGGCTGACCGGCATCGCCACTTTGACGCGGCGCTATGTAGACGCCGCAACCGGCCAGGCGCGCGTCTATGACACGCGAAAGACGACTCCCGGTTGGCGACGGTTGGAGAAATACGCCGTGCAATGCGGCGGCGGGGTAAATCATCGCGTCGGCTTGTACGCCGCCGTCATGGCCAAAGACAATCATTTGGCCTGGAGCGCCACGCAGCGGACCTTGGCCGACATCACGCCCCAGGTGCGCGAATTCCTGGTCGCTCAGCTCGGCGAAGCGGGCGCCGCCGAAAAACTGATCGAAGTGGAAGTAGACAGTCTCCAGCAGTTGGAAGCGGTCCTTCCGTCGCAGCCCGACATTATCTTGCTCGATAACATGCCGCCCGAAGTGTTGCGACAAGCGGTCGAGATGCGCAATCGCCTGGCGCCGCAGGTCGAGTTGGAAGCTTCCGGCGGCGTGAATCTGCAAACGATCGGCCCCATCTCCGCCTCAGGCGTCGAGCGGGTCAGCGTCGGCGCACTAACGCATGGCGCCGTTTCGCTTGATCTGGGTCTCGACTGGAAATCCTAACAGGACCGCCCTCGTCGCTTGCCTATTTTTCTGGCGAATGTAGCGCAGGGACGTTGCATTTTCGCAACATTCTTCGATCCACCAGCGCATTTCTTGGCGCGATTTGACTCTGGCCTTAGAGACCCTATCTTTCAGATGAACTGAAGCCTTGGGGAGGGGTGAAGTTCGCTGCGCGGCGAGGAAGCTAGGAGCTTGAGGGGACCTCGCCGCGTTTTTTTATTTCTCATTCACTCAGCCCGCCATGCGACTCCACTACCAACTCCCACGCCGCGGATTCTCACTGATCGAAGCGTTAGTTTGTCTAACGATCATCACGATCACTTCGGCTGCGCTGCTGCTGAGCGTCGAAAGCACTCTGGAAGCGACCATGGACGCCCAGGAGATGACGATCGCCTCGGGGCTGGCCGATCAAATGCTGGACGAAATCCTGGGACAAGACTGGGTCGATCCGGCGCTGAGCGATCCCTATCCAACGTCGCTTGGCGCCGCTTCCAGCGAGACAAATGCGGAGGGGCGAACCAGATTTAACGATACCGACGATTACAACGACTATTCATCGACCCCGCCTGAGGCGATCGACGGAATAGCGCTTGGACAAAGCGACGGGGCAGGGCGATACTTGCCGGCCAGCTTTCGGATGAGTAACACGTTTATGCAGCGTTGGCGCTGCAAATGTGAAGTCTATTACGTCGACAAAGATGATCTGGGCAGGGAGCTCGACGACAGCAACGCCGGCCCTTATCGCGCGATTGAAGTGAGCATCTTCCATCAAGATGGAACCGATTGGCGCGAAGTCCTGACACGGCGAAGGGTATTCACGTATGTACCACCGACGACCTAAGCGTCTGAAACGCCGCGGCATGACGCTTGCCGAAATGCTAGTGGCGACCGCTATCATGGGCATGATGGCCGCTGCGCTCAGTACGATCGCTTTGGCGGTGCAAATGGCCCACGAATACGCCGCCGACCAAGGCGTCATGGCGCAGCATGCTCGAGTGATCATCGAGCGAATTCAACGCGCCTTCGCCGGCGCGACCGCCAGCGAGTCGTTTCCCGGCGCCCAAGTCATCACCTACAACGATTCCACTTACACTTTTCCGCAAGCGATCGCGATCTGGCGCCCCGAGACCATCGCGCTGGATCCAGACGGATCGCCGCGAATCGAAGAATTGAGGTTTTTCGCATCCGATCCGGACGAGCCCAATCGCTTGCTCGAATTTCAAGCGACAGGCGACACCCGACCGGCGCCCACCACCGCCGCCGGATGGCGCGATCTGGTCGAAGCGTTACTGGACGATGACGATGTCGAGAAGATCGATTTAACCGATCTCATCGCCGCCCCTAAGCTGGTCGCCGGCGGCGAGCGATCGTACAGCACGCTCCGATTTGAGATGCGTGTGCGCCCCGATGCGGCCGAAGTCGCCGATATGCGCGACGGCCTGAAGAGTTGGACGTCGCTCCGGTGGCCGCAAAGATCGTATGGACTCCACTCAGGCACGCGTCAGTCGTGGATCGCATTTCAATTTCAAGTCGCGCCTAACGCGGCGGCGGCGAAGCAGTCGTCGGTTGACGTCGAAGCAGCGCCTTTCTTCGGCTCGGCCTCTCTTTATTACACGCTGAACCAATGAACCGGGATCGCAAGCAACACGTAGTTCTCCGACCACGACGACAAGGAATCGCCGTCGTGATCGTGCTTGCGCTGCTCTCCATCACGCTGGCGATGTCCTACGCGATGATGCGCACGCAGATGAGCGCCTCTCAGATCGAACGAAATATGCATCGCGCTGGATCTGCGCGGCACGCGGCGTTATCTGGCTTGGCGATCGGCGTACGAAAAATGCACGCCGCCAACTGGCAGGGAGTCGGCGTCACCGTGAGCGGGTCGCTGAGCGACAACGAAAGCTACATCGTCACCTACGAGACAGGCGATGCGAAATTGACCGCAGCCGATCCCGACTGGGGCGAGTATCCTTACCGCGTCACCGTTCGCGCCATTGGAATCGCGTTTGATCCGCTCGATACGACCTACAAGTCTGAATATGCCGCCGAAGCGGTCGTCCAGCTGGTCCGCAAACGCCGCACCGCCAATCCGGCCCATTTCACAACGTCGCAAGCCTATACGAGCTATCTCTGGGGAACCCAGACCAACAGCATTGAGATGCCGATCTCGCTGAATGGTCCGACGCATATTCAGGGAGAACTGCGGCTTTGCGAGTCGATGCCTTCCACGACGCGCCCCTTTTATGGCTTGATCGATGAGCTGGCGATTTACGACTACGAGGTTGGAGGTCTGAGTCTCCTGTTTACGACACTGGCCGGCAATTCGAGCGACACGGGTCTCTACAATCAGTTGAATGCGATGGGCCCCAGATATTGGTGGCGATTCAACGAATCGTCATCCACCGCCGCAACAGTCGCCGCCCAAGCAGGCGGGAGAACCGGAACCTATGGTGGCGGTACGTTGCCTGGCGTCGTCGTCTCTGGCTCAAACCGTGCAACCTTCTTCGACGGTGAAAATGGACATGTGGATCTCGGAAAATTTGAACTTCCCTCGTCCGGAAGATTCAGCATTATCGCCTGGATCGCTCCATTCAACGGCGACGACGACAATGAGCAAGGGCGAATTATTTCCAAGTCGACGGGAGTTGACGCCTGGGACCATACCTTCATGTTTGGGTTGGATAACGGCGACAGCAACCCTCGATTAAGGGCTCGGCTGCACCGAAGCAACTATACCTACACTTATACTGCCAGCGGCGGAACGCTTTCGTTTTCGCAATGGGCCTGCGTTGCGCTCACCTTTGACGGATATCAATACCGGTTCTACAAGAACGGATTTTTGATCTCCACCCATGGGATCGGAGGTTCGCCGGTCAACAATCCGGCGGCTAGCGTCTGGATCGGCGACAATCCTCCGGGAAGTCCCCGAACGCGTTACTTGGGCGATCTTTTGAGCATGAAGAACGCAGGGCAAGGAGACTATCGCCCACTGACCGGCGAGATTCGCTTGAATCAATCGACCAACTCCAACGCCAATTGGCTGACCTTGTCTCGAATGCTCGGCCTGACAGTCAACTATTCCAATTTCAGCGTGACGACGCCGACGGAAATCACCGCTTCGGCCAGCACCTATCGGCTCTATCCCGGAGGAAAGAGCTACTCGGCGACCTCGATTTCCGGCAATATCAATAATCGCACCTACGCGCCCGACATGCTGGAGAATCCGCTGGGCGTTTTGCGACTGAACGGCAACACAACTCTCGGCAATCGCGTGACGATTGACGGCATGTGCATCACGCCTAGCGACGGAGTCGACCTAACCGTCAGCGGCGACGATGTCCAACTGCGAGCGACGACGTTGCCAGCACTGGTCGGGGAATCTTCGGTTTGGCAATTGCCGGCGATCTATGGCCGTGACGACGTGCTGATCGAGGATGCGAGAGTTACGATCGATGGCGCCGTGATCGTAGGGGATCGTTTTGAGATCGAAGAGGGAAAAGATGATACAAGCTGCGTCTTGACCGGAATGCTGCACGCACAACGAGCGACCGTAGGAACGCGCCGCAGTTGGGATTACCACTCTTCAGGTTGGGAATCGCAGCTTTCGCAATTCGTCAATGCGACCGGCGGAGATGCCGACGACTATTTTCCGCAATGGTTGGACCAAGAACGAGATCTGGATTTGAACCAGAATCTCTCGATTTCCCCCCCCGCCGAGGCGAAAAGCTACTATTGGCCCGATCTGTCACAACCGATATACGTAGCGGATCCCGGCGACGAAGGCCTCGTATGGGAATATATTCGGCGCAGTGAAAACGGCGCAAGTTAAACGACTCGATTTAGGAGCTGAATTGCGATGAACAAGGAAAAACGGTGGTTTGTCCTGCTAGGACTAAACGCTTTAGCAATCCTAACCATGATCTCGTGGCAATCCTGGGCTGCGCCGCCGGCCGCGAACTTGCCGTTCGCCAACGCCGTGACGCAACGCGAGCAGATGATCCAATATCTCAAAGAGTCGAATCAGTTGCTGAAAGAGCAGAATACCTTGCTCCGCAGCGGAAAACTGAAAGTGGAAATCGTGGAGAAATAGGTTGACGCCTGGACTGGCTCAAAATCGCGGCGGCTTTACGCTGATCGAACTGTTGTTAGTCGTGGCGCTAATCAGCGTCATCACGGCGATCGTTTTGCCGCAGCTTGCGCCGACCTTTGATCAACAGCTGCAAAGCTGCGGCGAGATTCTCGTCTCTGACTTGGACTATGCGCGAAGCCTGGCGATCGCCAATGGCTCGACTTATCGCGTCACTTTCGACACGGCCGCCAATACCTATACGCTGACGCATGTCGGCTCGAACGTGACGCTCGACAAGTTGCCGCACTCACCGTTTCACAATACTGACGCGAATCCCAATCAGCAGGTGACGTCGCTCTGGGACCTGCCGCATGTCGGCGTAAGCGTTACGATCATTGGAGCCGTCATAACCGGCGGCAGCGACACCCTGACAACCTTCGTCGAATTTGGCCCACTAGGAGAAACTGCCGCGACGCGGCCCACAATCATTTGGCTGCGCGCCGGGAGTGGCGTAGATTCCAAATACGCGGCCGTGCGGATTCATCCGATTACCGGCATCGCCGCCTATGAAGAACCTACCCAAGTCACTCCGAGTATTCCCGCCTCTTAGCGGCTGTCGACATGCGACAGACGGAAGCGGAATCCTCCTCGTTCGTCTTCGTTAGCAAGCATGATTCGCCTTCCCTTTAATTCGACCGGTCCGATCGGCGTCGACATCGGCTCACGTTCGATCAAAATGGTGCAATTCACCGCTGATCGGCAGCAGCTGTTCGAATACGCCAACTACGATCTTCCCGGCGGGGGAGCCGAGAGCGTACCGACAGGCGAAAGTCTGCAAGCCGCCCTAAAACAGTGCATGGAAGGGAGACGCTTTCGCGGCAAAGACGCCATCGTATGCGTCGGTCGTCGCGATCTGTTTTTGCAAAACATTCGCATTCCCAAAAACGAAACCAAGCCGCTCGAACTGCTGGTCCAACAAGAAGCGGCCGGGCGCATTCCGTATTCGGTCACCGATGCTGAAATTCGCCATTTCGCCACGTGCGACGTACGTCAGGGAGATGTCGCCGCCCAAGAAGTGGTGGTCATGGCCTGCCACCGCCCGACGCTCGAACTCCGCCTAGAAGCGATTGAAGCTTCCGGATTAAGGCCGTTGGCGGTCGATGTCGAACCGGCGGCGATTCTGCGCAGCTATTGCAATCAATATCGCCGCGAATCGGATATCACCGATCGCGTCTTATACGTTCATATCGGCAACACTACCACGGTGGTCGTTATCGCCGAAGGCGAAAAGATCTTGTTCATCAAGTATCTCGACCTGGGCGGACGGCAATTTGACGAAGCGGTTGAGAAGCGCCTCGACATGTCGTCGCAGCAAGCGGCCGACTTGCGTAAACACAACGGCGATCGCCGGCGCACTCAACAAGACCCGGAAATCGCTCGCAGTCTGGCCGAAGCGACGCGCCCGATTGTAGAAAAGCTGCTGGCCGAAATGTCGATGTGCATTCGCTATCACAGTGTGACGTTCCGCGGCAAACCTTTGGTCCGTTTGGTTCTGTCCGGCGGAGAAGCGAACGATCAATTGGCGGACGTTTTGACCAAACGGCTCTCGCTCGACGCCGAACTGGGCGATCCGCTCCGCGCTTATGACGAAACGCAACAAATCACGCGCCGCGGTATCTGGGATGTCGCCGCGGGGCTGGCCTTGCGGGAAACGTAAACGCGTTTCCAGGAAACAATCATGCAAGACATCGACTTTTTACCGAAAAAATTTCGCGATCGGCGCAAACGCCGCCGAGCCAGTCTCTACCGCTGGATCGGCGTTGCGTCGATCGGCGCATTGCTCGCGGTCGCCGCTCTGCTGCAACTAGGCGTCCAACATCAATTGCAGGTTCAGCGCGATGCGCTGGAGCCGGCGTATCTTGCGGCCGTCGCCAAGCGCGATCTACTCGTCAATTTGCAATTCAATCTGACCGAGCATCGAAACGAAGCGCAGCTTTATGCGACGCTCAAGAGCCATTGGCCGACGACGCAATTGCTGGCCTGCCTGACAGGGCCAACCCCCGAGACCTTGTCGTTTCGCGAGTTGAAACTCTACCAAGAGATCGCTTCGGTCGCTCGACGCCGTGAAGAAGAAGACGCAGCGGCGGCGAATCAAAAATCGGCGACGCTGCGCGACTTTGAGTTCTTTTTATCCGAGCGTCAAAAGCGAACCGCCAAGTTCGATGTCGACGGCGCGGTGATGGACGTTTCGCAGTTGTACGAATACCTGGTGAAGCTTAACGATCACCCCCTCGTGCAACGCGCCATCATCGAATCGGTGGAGCCGGTCGCCCAAGGAGACGACTCGGGGCGATCCGATTTTGAACTCCAAGTCGTTTTGACTCCCCCGCCGGGAATCCGTGCGGTTCCCGCAGCGTCCACCGCTTTGCGGCAAGGGCGATAAGGAAACCAACTCATGGCCGAATCCGTTTTCAACGCCAAAAAGAATAAAACCGTCAAATGGCAGTATGTCGTCGTCGTGGCGGCCATCGCCGTTGCGTACGCTGCGTTCGTCTACTTGCCGCGGCAACGACATATCTCGGCGCTGCGCGATGAAATTACCTTGATGAAATCGACCATCGACTCGGAAGAGGCGATCGATACGCAATTGGCGACGGTTCAAGAGGAATTCGATCAGGTCGAAAAATTCCTCGACTCCTGGCACGCCGTTTCGGAAAAAGATATCGACGCCGGCCGCGTCTATCATCTGCTGACATCGCAAGCACGCGAAGCTGGCGCCGAAAAACTGAGCCTGGTCCCGATGCCCGAGCAACGTCACGCCAGCTTAATCTCCCAACCTGTCCAAATTGGCTGTCAGGCCCGGTTTGCCGAGGTTCACGCCATGTTGAAACGTTTTGAGCAGCTTCCCTACGTCCTTTGGGTGAGAAGCATCGAGCTGTCTCCGCTATCACCCGGCGATGATGTTTTGAAATGCGAGCTAACCTTGGAGTTTTTTGTCGATTTTGACGGTAAATCCGGTTAGCTCAACGCTATCAGCGGCCGATACATAAGGAGACGGAGCGGAAACGTTCTGCAGAGACCATGAAATCGCAATCCTTGATCCCACGGATCAAAAAAGAGATCCAAAAGAGCCCGCAGAAGGCTGCGGTGCTGGCCGGGCTATTTTTGATCGCGATTTGGTTTTGGACGCCGTTGGTCATCAAATGGATGCCTGCCATGAAGTCCAAGCCGGCCTCCAGCGCCGTCGCAAAAGTTCAGCCGTTGGTCGTCACGCCGAAAGCGTCGGCGCCGACCACGGAAGACGACATGAACTGGCGAACCTGGGCGAAACGAATGAAGGAGAATCCTCGGATGCAATCGGCCGACCTTCCGAAAGATTCGCTCGACCCGTTTCGCAAGCAGAAAGTCGCCGTTTCCGAGTCACCGGCAGATAAGATCGCCGCGCCTGTCGCGGTGGTCGCTCCTCGGCCGGATGACTTGTTTGTTCGCTCGGTAATCGTCGGTCGCAAGCGAGCGATCGCGCGAATTAATCAGGCGAACTACGAAGTAGGAGACGTGGTGCAATCGAATCAAGGAGCCGATTTCGTCGTCAGTTCGATCGAACCGACCGGCGTCATACTCGCTCGCAACGGAGAGAAATTCGATTTGCCGCTCAAAACTTATGATGCGATCGAATCGAACCATACGCTGGTGATGCGGCAGGGATCGCAGCAGCCGTAACACGGCAAAACCATTTACTTACCGACATGGAAGTCGAATGCAATTCTTACTCCGAACAACGGTCTTCGTACTGTGCGCCGTCGCTGGCGTCGCTGCTGCGATCGGATTGGTTCACTATTCGGACGATCTGCTCGACAGCCCCATGTTCGCCGCTTCGCAAGTCGCGGCGCCCCCCGAATCGCCGCCGCCGATTGCGTCAGCCGTGACCACGCCGACTCCGGCGATAGCTCCCTACGTACCGGCGGTGACTCAACAGGTCGATATCGATAGCTTGAAAAGGAGCATCGAAGCGGTCAATGATCGACAAAGCGAAAGCTTTCAATTTTTCACCAAGGCGCTCGATTCGATCCGGGACGTCGCCGAAACCAGCATCAACGCCCAAAAAGAGAATCCGCCGGTCAATCCGGCCGTCGCCCCCATGAACGGCGTGATTCAGGCTCCTCCGCCGGTCGCCGACACGACGCCAGCCGACATGCGGCCGACACCCCAGAACGAACTGCCCGAGCCGAAACCATTGCCGACCGGCCCCCGCATCGTACGCGGCGAAGGGGACGACGGCCTGACGATCGTGATTCAAGACACCGACATTCGCGAAGTGCTGGAGATGTTAAGCGAGCAGGGGAATCTCAACATCCTGCCGACCAACAGCGTGCGCGGCACGGTTTCGGCTTCGCTTTCTAAAGTGGATGTGCAAACCGCGCTGAACGCCATTTTGCGTTCGACCGGATATATCACGCTGGAAGAAAACAATTTCATTTACGTGGGTACGCCGGCCGAGCTTCACGCGATGAACAATATGGCCGATCGCGTGCAAACGCGGATCTATCGACCGAACTACGTTCGCGCCGTCGACCTGCAAACGCTGTTGACGCCGTTGCTAACCGCCGAAGTCGGGGTCATCAGCGTGTCGTCCGCTTCTCAGGTCGGAATCTCCGCCGATAGCAACGCCGCCGGAGGAGACGATTTTGCAGGCACCGAAGCGGTGATCGTCCGCGACTTTGAACACAAACTGAACGAAATCGACGAAGCGGTGCGCGAACTCGACCGTCGTCCGCTGCAAGTTGCGATCGAAGCGACCATCCTGTCAGTCAAACTGGACGACAGCTTGAACCTCGGGGTCAATTTCGAGGCGCTGATCGACAAGAACAAGGTCCGCTTGGTTTCCGGTTTTCCGCTATCAGCGCTCGACCAGATCAAACTGACCGATGGGGGACTGAAGTTTGGCTTTCTCGATTCGAGCCTGGGAGTCTTTATTGACGCGTTGGAATCGTTTGGCGACACCAGCGTCATCGCTTCGCCGCAATTGCTAGTGTTGAACAAACAACGCGCCGAGATTTTGATCGGCGAACAAAAAGGTTATATCAGCACTACGGTCACCGAGACGGCGTCGACCCAGTCGGTTGAGTTTCTGGAAATCGGTACGCAGCTTCGCCTGCGTCCGTTTATCACCGATGACGGCATGGTTCGTCTGGAAGTTCACCCCGAAATTTCTGACGGCGATGTCAAAGTCGAGGGCCAATTTACGTTGCCCAACAAGATTGTGA
This sequence comes from Blastopirellula marina DSM 3645, assembly GCF_000153105.1. Lineage (GTDB taxonomy): Bacteria > Planctomycetota > Planctomycetia > Pirellulales > Pirellulaceae > Blastopirellula > Blastopirellula marina. The sequence continues at coordinate 2,841,505 of NZ_CH672376.1, read as the reverse complement.
CCCAAGTGACGACCAATGTCATTTGCCCGGATGGCCGCACCATCATCATCGGCGGTTTGATCAAAAGCGACCTTCGCAAAAAGGGCTCGCAAATACCCTACTTGGGAAGCATCCCTATCTTGGGGCCTGCATTTCGCCAGAAGCAAGAGACGACGGTGCGTGACGAGTTGATCGTGCTGCTCACCCCGCGAATTGTCGACGCCGCCCATATCCCCAGTGATGGGGAAGAGCTGCGCGGAGTCTTTGAACAACAACATGAAAACATGGCCGACAAAATGTCGCCGCTCGGCAAACGCTATCTGGGACGCAAGTATTATCGCTTGGCGACGGCGGCCTGGGCGACCGGCGACGCTTACTCGGCGCTTCGCTACTGCAATCTCTCGATCCATTTTGACAACGGCAATTTGGAAGCGGCTGAACTGCGCAACGTTGTGACGCAGCAATCGGGTCTCGGCGATCGATCGGTGGTCACTCACTTGCGTGAAGGCTGGGTCCCTCCCAGTCCGCCGCGACCGGTGCAGGTCTCGCCCTGGCACATCGAACAAATCCAAACGCCGCCGGTCGTCGCGCCGCATGAGTATGCTCCCGCGCCGGTCGTCAGGCCCGAAGACTTTTCTCCCGCTCCTTATCCGCTCCCTGAGATGAACCCATGATCCGCACTCTCTGCGTCATCGCTTTCACCTTGTCCAGCGGCGTCGGTTGTTCGAGCTTGCCCAGCTGGAGCGAACCAATTTTGCACCCTGGCCGGGATGTCGAAGAGCGCAAAGCGGAACTAGCCGAGACGCTTTCCGAGCGTCGCGCCGATACCCAATTGAAAGCGGCTCAGGCTCGCTTCGCCGCCGGCGAAACCGCGAAGTGCCGCACCTTGGTCGAAGAATCGCTGTCGCTTCGCCCTGATTCGATTCCGGCCCTGCGTCTCGCGGCGGAAGTCGCGTTGGCCGAAGATCGCGGCGCCGACGCAATCAGCTACTATCGCCGCTTGTCCGAAGTACAACCAGGCGACGCCCAGACGCATCATCTGCTGGGCGTGGCGCTAGAAATCGAAGGCCAAGTGATCGAAGCCAATCAACACTTCGAACGCGCCGCTCAACTAGCGCCCGGCAATCCGATCTATCAGATGAGCCAATTGCCGACCAAGCCGCCGCTGCGCTAGAGCCGTCAGCGCAGCCCGTACTTTTCTTCGCATTTTCCTCGCTTGCGCTTCGGACTACAAAAAGTTTGAATCGTCGTCTATACGGCGTTGCTTACCGGGACAAGTCGGTGACAAACGTCGGACTGCCGGCGACCGGCAAGAGCGGCGAGAAGGTTTTTCGTCGCCATCCCAGTGCGCCTCCGCCTGGATAGAACGCGAAGCCGAGATAGGCGTCGACCGAGCCGGTGTCGGCTGGCGTGACAAAGTTCGCTTCGCCGAAAATCGCCCAATGATCGCTCACCGGGCAATGCAGGTCGGCGCCAAAGACGACGACAGAATTGGTTCCTTGCGTGTTCATCAGCGCGGCGTTCTCTTGACCATGCGAATCGGCGGCGCCGAGCCACATCGTCGTCTGACTGCCGTATTGCCACAGGTGACGCCAGAAGAAACTCCCCTGCGCCAATGGACGTAAATGAACGGCGTTGCCCGCCCAATTGGCGTCGGAACCCGACATCGGCAAACTGCCCATGACGCCGATTTCGTCGCGATTGGTAAGGTCATAGCCAACCCGTCCGCGCCATTGGCTGAGCGTTTCGGTATCGTAGTCTTGCTGATAAAGAACGTCCCAAGCCAACGCCCAGTTCCAACCGCTATCGGCCCGCTGAAACAGTCCGATCGTCGTAAAGCTTTGCGTGCGACTCGACGAGCCTTCTAAAGCGTGCGTCACGGCGACGGCATGATCGGTCTGCGTGACGGCAGTACCGATCTGCAGCCCGAGACTATGATCGAACGACAACGGCGCCCCCCAGTTAATGTGGGCCCGTCCGCCAAAATGTGCGTTCACGCCGAAGTCTTGCGGCTGCTTCGAACCATCGAGCCCTAAGAACAGCTCGAGACTATCGGTCCAGTTCCAACAATATGCCTTGGGCGGATTCAGCGGATAGGTGGGCGCCTCTGAGAAACCCGCATGACGCTCCATCTCATCCATCGAGATCGGCGAATCGTGTTCGGTCATCCAAGTTTGGGCGACGCCCATCGTCGGCAGGCAAGCCAAACAAACCAATGACCAACCAAACGTCCAACGCCACATATTCGATCACACCCGTCCGTGGAAATTGAGGGCGCACGGCTTCCGACGCATCCTGCGACCGCGCATTACGCAACTTATCGTCGGTTATTTTGACCATCAATTGAAAGGGTTCCTCAACGCCGTCCGACAACCGGGACAAGCCTCACTATTGGTTCTGGTAACACCATCGCTGCATCACGCAAAATGCAAGTCGAACAGCAGCTGGAGGTCGCCGGGGATTCGCCGATCGCGGCAAGTTTCACCTCGTCCACCGTTTAGCTAGGCGTCGCACTCGGTTTCAGAGCCGCGAACGACGTTCGCAGTCGCAACTTTCCCACGAAACGAGAACCATCACGCCGCCAGCCGAGGGGTGCGGTTATCAACAGCCATCGGGAAAAGGGATGAAAAGTATCCTACGTTTTTAGTGCTGGACTCCCGTTTTCTCGATCAGCTTGCCGCGACAGGGCAAACGAGACACCGAAACGCGCTATGACTGAAGATCCGCTCGACAAGACTGGTGTAATCTCTGACGACGATTTTATCGGCGATCCTTCCTGGTCGGACGGCATGCGGGAACTATGCGCTCGGCTTGCACAAACCGAAGTCGATCACGCCGCTGATTTGCGCAGCAGTTACGGCCCATCGTCGCCGCTCCCCTCTCTCGGCAAACGCTATCAGCCGATTCGAAAACTGGGCCAAGGCGGCATGGGAGCCGTATATCTCACCGCCGATACCCAAACCGGCGGCCTGGTCGCGGCCAAAGTTCTGCCGCCAGAGTCTTTGCCCAACAAAGAAACGCTCCAGCGGTTTCAAAAAGAATCGCGGCTCCTGTCCGAAGTACAGCATCCCCACGTCGCCAACTTGCTGGATGTCGGTCGCTGCGGCGAAGTATCGTATCTGATCATGGAGTTGGTCGAAGGAACCGACCTGAAGGCCGTCGTGCAGAAGCAAGGAGCCTTACCCGAGCGCCTTGCGTTGCAGATCATCAGCGATGTCGCGGCCGCCTTGGCCACGGCTCATGACGCTGGCATCGTCCATCGCGACTTGAAGCCCGGCAATATCCTCCTTTCGGCCTCGCCGCTAATCGGCGCGTCGCCGCAGGAAGCGGTCTTTGCCGCGATCGCTGCCGAAACGCTTCCCACCGTGAAGCTGTCCGACTTTGGCCTCGCTCGCCATGTCGATCAGGCGGCGTCGCTTGATCTGACCAAAACCAGCGCCATGCTGGGAACTCCTTACTATATCTCTCCCGAACAATGCACCGACAAAGCGAAGGTGACTCCGGCGTCCGACGTTTACTCGCTCGGAGCAACGTTGTTTGAGCTACTGACAGGTCGACCTCCCTTTACCGGAGACGATCCGGTCCGACTGATCACGCGGCATTGCTTCGAGCAAGCTCCTGATCCGCGCAAGCTCAATCCGCAAATTAGCGATGGCGCCGCCGCGTTGGTGCAGAGAGCCTTGCAAAAGGCGCCGGCCGCACGTTTTGCCGATGCCGGACATATGCTCGCCGACCTGGATCGACTCGTACGCGGTGAAGCCAACAACATCGCGATTCATCCCGTGGTTCCCGAGGCGAATGGCAAAGTCTTCACCGCCCAATGGGAATGGGATTTCGACGGCCAGCCGGCTGATTTGTGGCCGCTCGTCTCCAATACCGAACGCATCAACGCCGCCGTCGGATTGCCGCCGGTCGAATACGTTAACCATCGCGACGAGCAAGGCGCGCTGCATCGCATCGGTTCGTTTCGACTCGGTTTCACGCGTCTAACGTGGGAAGAACATCCGTTTGAATGGGTCGAAGGACGACGCTTGGGCGTGTTGCGCGAGTTTCAGAATGGCCCGTTCCAGTGGTTTGTGAGCGTCGTGGAAGTAACGCCGCGACCGACCGGAGGAAGTCGCCTGACGCATCGCGTGCGCATTGCTCCCCGCGGCTGGCTCGGTCGCTTGATCGCCTATGTCGAAGTCAATCTCAAAGGTCGCAAGCCGCTCGATCGCGTCTATCGCCGAATCAACGAGATGGTGACCGGCCGGCTGAGCGGTTCGTCGGCGACCGATCCCTATGAGTCGGCGCCAAAAGTTTCGCACTCCTTGCACAAGAAGCTCGCTACGGCGCGTGCTCGCTTAGCGGCGGAAGTGAGCGAGACGACCAGTCTCGATCGCTTGCTGGAGTTTCTGGCCGTAAGCCCTCCGCAGGAACTCGCGCGAATTCGTCCCCGCGCGTTGGCGACGCGATTCCAGCTGAACCCCGATCAGTTTACGATCGCATGCTTGGCCGCGTGCCATGCGGGCTTGCTGGAAATGCACTGGGACGTACTTTGCCCCACTTGTCGCGTCGCAGCAGAAGTCAAGCAAACGCTGAGCGAGATTGACCGACATGCGCGGTGCGAAGCCTGCAACCATGATTTTGAGACCGATTTTTCCAGTTCGGTCGAGATGATCTTTCGCGTTCATCCTGAAATTCGTCAGGCCGATATTCGCACCTATTGCATCGGCGGGCCCGAACATGCGCCGCATGTCGTCGCCCAAACGCGATTGTCTCCCGGCGAACGGTTAGAGTTGGACCTGACGCTCGATCCAGGATCGTACATCCTGCGCGGGGCGCAACTTCCTTACACGGTCAGTCTCTCGGCCGAAGCGGCCTGCGGCTCAAATCGCCAACGAATTCGCCTGAACGCTGACGTGACCAATCACCGTCCGCTGCGCGTTGGCGCCGGCCGCCAACTGCTGACGCTGGTGAACGACTATCCGCACGCATTGGTGATTCGTCTAGAACGCGCAGCGGCCGCAAGCGATGCGATCACGGCCGCGGATGCGATGCGATTGCCTGAGTTCCGGAAACTTTTTCCAACAGAAATCATCACGCGCGATCGACTCTCGAACCTGGCGACCAGTACGCTGCTCGGGCTGCGCATCACTAACGTGCTCGACCTGTTTACGGCGCTAGGCGATGTTGAGACCTGCGATCGGGTTCAAGACACCTTCCAGTCGTGCCTTCGCATTGTACTGTCGCATCGCGGCAAACTGGTCAAAGAATCGGACGATCGGATACTGGCCGCTTTTTCTACGGCAAGTTCGGCGCTAACCGCCGCTTTAGAAATCCGACGCGACATCCTCGCCGCCGGCGCCCATTCGCCGCGTCTGCAGCTGGCGTTGCATCGCGGCATGACGATGTCGACCAGTTTCAACGGTCGCTCGGATGTATTCGGCCGTTCGGTCACCTTCGCCAATCATTTGCTCGACGCCAACGATTCACATGGGTTGGTGATCTCGCAAGAGCTGTTCGACGACGAAGATTGTCAAAATCTTTGTGCCGAGAACGGCCTGAACCTGCGTCCAATTTCTCACAACAAAACGTCAATCGCCTACGCGCTTAGCGGTTTCGCAACCCAATCATAGATCGACTTTACTTTACGTCTTACCTCGAAAATCTGTCCCCCATCTACCTTGATAACGAATGGTTCACGAATGAATCACTCTGGTTTGAATGCATCGCCCAACTCGCATGACCGCGAATTCGCCGCGCCGCCGCAGTGGTCGCTCGAAGGCTGTTTGCCCGATCATGCGTCGATTTCGCGAATCCCGCTCAAGACGTACCCTTTTTGCGCCGGCCGCAATTCGACCTGCGAACTGCAGGTCGCCTCTCCGAATGTTTCGAAGCAGCACGCCGCGTTACAACGGATCGACGACAAACTCATCATCGAGGACCTGGGGAGCACCAACGGCACTTTCGTCAATGGACACTCGATTTCTCAGCCCACTTTTGTTGGTCACGGCGATTTGATTCAATTGGCGGATGTCGAATTTCGTTTGCTCTTGTCCAGTGAGATCATCGCCGAGGTCGATTTCACCAACGTCAACAATCAACCGGAGCAGAACTGGACGATTTCACGCATGCACGAAGTGCTGAATGAAGGTCGCATGACGATCTTTTTTCAACCGATTGTTACCGGCGCCGCTCGCGAGGTTTTCGGTTACGAAGCGCTCGTCCGAACCGACGTGCCGGGGCTCGAATCTCCGCTTGCGCTCTTTGACGCCGCGTCGCGACTAGGCCTGGAAGTTCAACTGAGCCAAGCATGCCGAACCGAAGCGATCAAGACGCTGGAATCGTCTGGCGTGCCGGGGGCTCTCTTCCTCAACACGCATTGTCACGAACGTCTCGGACCGGAGCTGGTCGAATCAATGCGTGAGATTCGCAGACAAGCCGGCGATCGCACGCTCGTCTTAGAGATCCATGAAGAAGCGGCGACCAGCGTTCAATCACTGCGTGATTTCGCCGTCGCTTTGCGACAGCTTGGCGTACAACTTGCGTTTGATGATTTTGGCGTGGGCCAATCACGTTTGTTAGAACTGTCGCAAGTTTCGCCAGACTATCTCAAATTTGACCGCTCCCTCGTAAAAGATCTTCATCAAGGCGCGGCCCACACCGGACTGGTCGCCAACCTGCACAGAACAGCGGTTGAATTGGGCATCACCACATTGGCCGAAGGTCTGGAAACGCCGGAATCGATTGCGGCATGTGATGCGATTGGATTTACGCACTACCAAGGCTTCGCCTTCGGCCGCCCGCAGCCGATCGCCAACTTTATGACGTTTCCACCGCAGACAAGCTAGTCGAGAAGAAACTCGCTGCGTTGGAGAGAGCGAAAAGCCAGAAACCATCGTCCCCGAGCCGGACTCGCAATGCATTATCGATTGGCGCACAATGCCGACCAAAACTGGTGCGACGGCTGTCTAATCGAAGTCGTCTAGAACTCGGTTTTGTTGGTGCATTCGCGTCGATATGCTAAAATTCGCCTACCCAGGTTTGCCTAGAATCTGCGGCCTCCGCTCACCCTTGTTGCCCCTCCCTTGTTGAGGTTGTTCGCCTGACTGTTTCCACGCCGAGGGCGGCAACTCGACGCGAATACGCTTGTTGGCTGTTTGTTCCGAGCGCTCGATGAAAATAATGCGTTCGATCGAAGGCCGACGCTCGCACGATGACTGCGAACCTTCCTGCTCCTAACCTCCTTTGTTGGATTCGCTGAAACTTTCTACCGGCCTTCAATCGCCGGTCGTACGCGGTCCAACCTGCCAGGATCCAACTATGCGACTTTTCGCACTCTCGCTTGTTGCGGCGCTGACTTATGGTTCGATCGCCTCCGGCGATCCCATTCAGGTTGCCGAGGTCCAGCGCACGACGCCGGTTCAATTTGATCAAGAGATCCTGCCGATCTTGCGGCAAAGCTGTCTCGCATGTCATAGCGACAGTGAGCGAAACGGGGGCCTAGTGCTGGAAACCCCGCAGGCGATGCTCGCGGGAGGAGACTCCGGTCCTGCGCTGGTCGCCGGCAAAGGCGCCGAGAGTCTGCTGCTGAAACTGGCCGCCCATCAAGAAGAGTCGTTCATGCCGCCCCCGGACAACGACGTCAACGCGCCCGTCTTAAAGCCGCAAGAGTTGGGATTGATCCGTCTTTGGATCGACCAAGGCGCACGCGGTGGAGAAACAGCGACTCCGGCCGCGCCTTGGAAATGGGAGCCGTTGGCTGGGAGTCTCGGCCCGGCTTATGCCGTTGCGATAAAACCCGATGGTCGGCAGATCGCCGTCACGCTGGCCAATCAGTTGTATGTCTACGATGCGGCGTCGGGCCAACGACTCGCCCAACTGCAAGACTCCGCCCTCGATCCGGCGACGGCGCATCGCGATTTAAGCAAAACGCTGGCCTGGAGCAGTGATGGAACCTTGCTCGCTTCCGGCGGCTACCGAGAAGTCAAACTCTGGCGACAACCGCACGAGGCCCGCTTGGCGACGTTGCCGACCGGCAGCGCCGCAACCGCGATTGCAGTGAGTCCCGATCAAAAATGGCTGGCCATCGCCGCCGCAGATCATACGATCCAGCTTTGGAACGCCGCTACCGCCGAGCCGGGTCCGAAAATGACCGGGCATGACAAGCAAGTTACAGCACTCCGCTTCACAGCGGACGGCCAGCGACTCGTCTCGGCGTCGCTGGATGGAACAATCCGGATCTGGCTCCGCGAAGATGGAGCGGCGGTCGGAATGCTGCAGTCGCCGACCCCTGTGCATGCGCTGGAACTGGTCGCAACCGCAAAGCCATCCAACGAGCAGGCCAGCCCTCCGCAGTTGATCGTCACCGGCGGCGCCGACAAGCTGCTCCGCACTTGGAAGCTGCCCGAGACGCCGTCGCCAGAGTCAGCGTCTGACGCCGAACCTGCCGATGTCGCGACCAGTGAGATCGCTGCTCACGATGATACGATCACCGCGTTGGTCGCGGCGCCTGATCAACCGATGCAGGTTTATTCGGGAAGTCTGGACGGAAAAATTCGCCGCTGGAATCTAACGCCGATGAAGCAAATGGCGCAATGGGACCATGGCGCCCCCGTCCTAGATATCGATGTCCGCGCTGATGGAAAACGGCTCGCGTCGGTTAGTGAGAACCATACGGCGAAGCTATGGGACGCCAGCGGCAAGCAAATCGCCGAGTTGAAAGGGGACCTGCTGAAACAAAGGAACGCGGCCCGCTTGCAGCGTGATTTACAGGCGGCCCGTCAGCGCGTGACGATTCTCACACAAAGAGTCGCCGCGGCGGAACAAGACCTGACGACTCGCACCGAAGCGCAGAAAACGACAGACGAAGACCTGCAAGCCGCCAACGAAGAAGTCGCCAAGAAGAAGCTGGCGCTTGATCAGGCGCAGCCGGAAACGCCAACCGACAAAGATGCTGCAACGGACAAAGCGGCGCCGGCTGACAACGCAGAGAAAGTCGACCACCAGCAAGCCTATCGTGACGCCGAAATGGCCCAGAAACTCGCGCAGCAAAAGCAAACCGCGGCGATCACGGCCACCCAAGCGACTCAGAAACTTCTCGCCGATGCGAAACAGTCGGTCGCCGCGGCCGAGACGAACGTCCAACAATTGCAAGCGCGTCTCGACGCCGCCAACCAACAGGCCGCCGCGTCAGAACGCCCGCTTCGTTCGGTGCGTTTCGCTCCGGAAGGTAAAACGGTCGTTACCGCCGGCGACTTTCCCAGCGTACAAACATGGGATGCCGAAACCGGCGTTCCCATCGAAGCGTTCACCGAACAGGCGGCGGCGCTTTACCCGTTGGAGTTCTTGGATAACCAGCGTCTGATCTCCGCCGCCGGCGATGCGGAGGCAGTTATTTGGAACCTGAACCCGCAGTGGCGCTTGCTACGAACTATCGGTTCGACGGAACAGGCCGATTTAATCTCTCATCGCGTCACTTCGCTCGACTTCAATTCAGACGTTTCTCTGCTGCTCGTCGGCAGCGGCGCTCCGTCACGCAGCGGTGAGTTAGGGCTGTTCCGCGTCGCGGATGGAACCCAACTGCATCATCTGCCGAAGGCCCATACGGATGTGGTCTACGCGGCGAAATTCTCTCCCGATGGAACACAGTTCCTCTCGGCCGGCGCCGATAAGTACCTCCGAATTTGGGACGTGAAGACCGAAAAACTGCTGCGGCAATTTGAAGGACACACCGACTACGCACTGGGAGTCGCCTGGAAAGGGGACGCTCAGACGATCGCTTCCGCATCGGCGGATCAGACGCTCAAAGTCTGGAATGTGGAGTCGACCGACCAGCAGCGTACGATCACCGGCTACGGCAAAGACATCACCGCGCTGAAGTACGTAGGCGAAACCGATCAGGTGATTTCCAGTTGCGGCGACGGAACCGTTCGACTGCAGACTAGCGCTAACGGCAAGACCATTCGCAACTTCGCCGCCGGCATCTGGTTGCACTGCGTCGATGTGACGGCCGACGGCACGTTGGTCGTCGCCTGCAGTGACGATGGACGCTTGTTCGTCTGGGATGGCGCTAGCGGCAAGCAACTCCACGCGATCACCGTCGGGCAATAATTGGTCTGCGGTAAGCGATCCGGCTGCTCCCCCAAAATCCGCCGCACAACGTTAGCCACGGTTTTGCGTCCTCCAATTTTCGGGCGCCATGCTCTTACGGCGTCTTCGCCGAAAGAGCATGGCGCCAAAGCCGAAAGTTGCCGTGTGACGAAGCACTAGCCCGCTGCGGCGAAAGATTGTCGCTTGCTTGCCTGCTCGATATTCTCCGATAATACCCCCTTCGGTCTGGATGTCTGATCTTTCGTCTTGGGGATTCGCTTTTGGCGATCTCCGCTTTGGGGCCGCGGGGGAAAAGCAGGTTCTGATGCGTCTAGACGCACCTTGTCTAATTCGCCCAGACTTCTGTTGGGGCTGCATTCAAAAAAAACGGACAGCGGTCCGGTCCAACTTGTTAAACCGTAGCTCAGGGCCTGTTTGGCACAGCGACAAAGCGCCCAAACCACCACATGGGCAAACTGGGTAATTTGATGAGAGAAATTTTCGCAGTCCGGTCCGGTCCAATCTCGGCGGGAATATCGGATGCGTGACGATCTACAAAAAAAAGAGAACAGTCCGGTCCAACCTGATGGCCCTTTCGTCGGGCCTCGGCTTGCACACTCGGGCTACGGTTGGATTGGTTCAACGCACTGGAGAGAAAAAACGATGCGGTCCGGACCACCCTAGGAGATCAGTTCTGGAATCGGTTCGCCGTGATCGACGATCGGCGTGGGACGACCGTTGAGGTCTTTGATAAAGACCTTCCTGCCATCGATCCCGAGGTGGTGATAGATCGTTGCGAGAAAGTCGCCGGGTTTACAGATGCGGTCGATCGAATCTTCCCCTTTGGAGTCGGTCGCACCAATGAAACGTCCGGTCTCGATCCCGCCGCCGGCCCAGATGTTCGAGAACGCTCGGGGCCAATGGTCTCGCCCTGGCTGTTTGGTTCCGGCCGCGGCGCTGGCGTTACCGGCGCCGGTGCTGGGCTGATAATTGACTTTCGGAGTTCGTCCAAATTCGCCGGTTACCACCACCAACACGCGTTCACTCAGTCCACGCTCATGAACATCTTCGATCAATGCCGAGACCGCCTGATCGTAGGCTTGAGCGCGAAATCGCATCGCGTCAAAAACGTGATGGTTGACGGCATGATCATCCCAGTTGTTCACGCGTCCACACAAGGGACCATGCAGACTGGTCGTCAGGATCTCGACGCCGGCTTCGACCAACCGACGCGCCAGCAGCAATTGCTGCCCCCATGCGTTGCGTCCATATCGATCGCGCGTCTTTTCGTCCTCTTGGCTCAGGTCGAAGGCGATTTTTGTTTTGGGATTGGTCAACAAGGTCATCGCCTGCATCTCGAACTCGTCGAGCGCCTGCAGTTCGCCTGCTTTGTCGAAGGCTCGCTCCAGCGTGTCCAATTTTTGACGCAGACTGGCGCGGCGCTCCAGACGCGTCAGTTCGCGCGGATCCGACACACCGATATTGGGGACCGAAAAGCTGGGGTTGTTGGGATCGCCGGTCACGGCGAAGGGAGAGTAAGCGTCTCCCAGGTAAGCAGGACCGGTGTAGTTGGTCGGCGGATTCACGCCGGCGTACAACGGCAGCGGATTGGTGCGTGGGCCGTCTTGCGATCGCAGATAATTGGCGACCGACATCCAATCAGGCAAGCGCGGAGCCGGTTTATCGCGGGTATCGGAGTCTCCCGACAGCAGTTGCATCGATCCGGCCGGATGTCCACCGGCGTTCTGACGCATCGAGCGCAGCACGGTGAACTTGTCGGCGATGGCGGCCTGCTTCGGCAGCAATTCGGTAAAGTGCATGCCGGGCACTTTGGTCGGAATCGCGCTGAACGGACCGCGATACTCAAGCGGCGCATTCGGCTTCGGATCGTAGGTATCCAGATGAGAACAACCGCCTGGCTGCCAGACCATGATGACTGCGCTCTTTTGCTTCGAGCTTTCGATCGTGGGACTTTCGGCCCGCAATCGCATCACGCCGGGCAAGCTGAGCGAAGCGAAGCCGGCCAGCCCCATTCGCATGAAGCCGCGGCGGGAGACCGGTCCAGGACAGTAGGCCGACGCTGCGTTGAATGGGTGAGTCATTTCTGGGTTACCTCTACCGCGGGAACGACGCGGATTTCGATTGGCTTGGAGACAACGATGTCGACAATATCCTTGGGCGCCCCTTTTTTCGTGGCGGCCTGCAATTCTTTTTCGGCGGCCGCGACAGCCGCAGTCGCCGCTTTTTGGCGCGCGGCGGCCTCTTTGGCGGCTGCCTCCGCCGCTTGTTTCTCTTCGTCCGTTGTCGGCTCGTCCGTTGTCAAAGGCTTCGCCGCTTCGGCCGCTTCCTTTTGGGCGAGTTGCAACGCGACTTCGGCGACCGCAACCGCGTTGGGGTGTTCGCTGTACTTGGCCACGGCGCTGCCGTAGAAAGCAATGGTATACGTTCCCGGCGCCGGCTTGAGCTTGGCGAGATCGAGAGTCGCCTCGGAGGAATCTTCCGTCAATTTCAAATCGAACGCCGCGTTCCCTTCAAAGCCATGACCAAAGGTCTTCAGGCTCATGCTCGGTCCCGAAAATTCGCAGCGGCGCGTGTGCACCAGCGGAATCGTCAGCGTCTGACCCGCCGTCACTTCCCAAACTTGATCCTGAGCGGCGGCGATCGAAAGCGGCGCTACTTCGGCGCCGCCGACCGACACCGGAAAGTCAGCCAACAAGCGCGGGCTGGGAATCTCGCTCCAAGCATTCGTCACAGGCCAAGCCATCGAAGCCATACTTCCATTTCGCGTCACGGCAACGCCGTTGATCTCGGCTTTGCCGACAAAGTTGGCGCTCGTCAGACCGCGGGGAGCATTTTCTTCAGCGGTGAATAGAAGGATACCGCGCGACTTGCCGGCCGGAATTGTCAGCCCGCTGGCCGATACGCCGGGGGGTAGATTGTCGACCGCGAGTTCAATCGGTCCGGCGAAACCATCCCGGCGAATCGCGATCACTTCCATCGCCATGGTCGCGCCGCCGCGCAGCGCGATTGGTTTCGAGAGCGCGTTGCGGTCGCCGTTGCGAAGATTCATGTGCAGCGCCCAGCCCACGACGGCAAAGTCAGGTTGCGCCTGACGAATAATCAGGCGATAGACATTGCGAGGATCGTTGCGAGTTCCGCCGAACAGATCGGTTAGCTGCAGACGGTAGACGCCGTCCTCGGGGATATCCACTTTGCCATTGATGTCGGCTGAACCGGCGTTGTAGCAAGGACCATCGTAGCTATAGCCGTTGCTGGAAACCTTGATGGGACTCGGGATATCGGTCAGTTCGACCACGTCGACCAGCGCCGCTTCGTCTCCCGTTCCCTGCACACGCTGAACGACTATCGACGGATCGGTCGGAAGGCCGAGTCGCTCCGAAGCGACTTCGACCCACCACACGTCCCCTTTTTTGGCGGTGAACTCAAACGCGTCGACATCGGCGGCCGGATAAAAGCTGCCGCTAATGTCGCATGGCAGCGTGATTTGCTGCACTTGCTCGGCGGTATTGTTCGGTTCCTGCTCACTGGCGATCTGGTCATCGTTCCAATTGGCAGGCGGCCACGAGAAAGCGTTGACGTTTCGCGTTGCAGCGAACTGCGGCGCGACGGCCTCGGCCGGAATCTGTTGTACGGCAAGACGGTAGAAGTGATACGGCCCGCCGCTGAACGTCAAATCATGGACTTTAATCACGTACTGACCATCGGCCTCAGGCATGAAATCGATCGCACCGCCGCGACGTTCGACCCGCAAGTCGTTTCCCTGTTCGTCGGCGACAATGAGGACCGGCTTCAGCTTCGAGTCGATTCCCTGCGCGGCGCAGCTGATAATCAGACGCTCACCCTGCTTCGCGGCGACGGTGTAAAAATCGACCGCTTTGGAAGTCATTTTACCGTTGCAGACCGAGTTCACCTCCAGCGGCATCGCCGTCTCCAACTGCGTGTTCGGAGTCGTCGAACTGGTTTCTTTCAAAGCGCCGACGCTAAACACGCGCGAGGAAGAAATACCAAGCCGCGTCATGATGCGAGCTTCATGGATCCCCTCTGGACAATCGGGAGCGATCGTCACCGCGTACTGATTGGCGAGCGGAGTTCCGTCGGCAGCGAGCTTTTGCGTCGCTTGAATTTTGGGATGAGAAAAACGGAGCTCGTCGAGATCCTCGAGATGCTCTCCCGTGATCGTCACATCGACGGTGGTTCCCGCTTTTCCGCCCATCGGCATCGTCGTCAGCAAGCGGGGAGCCGGCAAACAGACGGACTGCGCCGCCAAAACCGACGGCCATGCCGCGGCGGCCAGCAACAGCAGGAGCAGGCGGGGGACGACGGTCCAATGATTGTCGCTCATCGCATCCTCTAGTGGTTAAACAGGAACTCTTTGGAATTCATGATCGCCCAAATTAGGTCCTGAAAGTTCTGACGGGCGGCTTGATCGGCGCCGAGCGGGTTTCCGGCGGCGTCAGTCGGAATTTGCTGGAGATAGTCGAGTGCGATTTCCATTTCGTTCGGATCCGGTTCGCGCGAGAACGCGACCAAATAGATCTCGCGGATCTTTTCTTCCGGCGGAACGTCGGCACTGACCAAGGTCGCGGCGCGTCCCTGGGCCGCGCTGAGCTTTGTTTTGATTTCGGCCGAATTGATCAAGTGCAGACTTTGGGCCAAGCTGGAAGACTGGACTCGTTCGCATTCGCAGACGCTCGAATTGTCGGGACGGCCGAACACGCGCAGGAATAGCGACGAATTGTTGTAGCTGTTGTCAGGCAAGCCTACAGCTCGCGTTCCCGGCGGCAGGTTCGCGAAGTTGGTCGGCGACGCTGTCAAGTCATTCACGGCGTCCAGCATCACTTCGGCCTGCATCCGGCGTGGATAGTAGCGCGAGTAGTTTTGCTCGTCGACCAGGTTGTACTCGTTCGGCAGGGCGCTCAATTGGTACGCCTTCGATTGCGTGATCACGCGCACCAACGCTTTGAGGTCATAACCGCTCTCGATAAAGTGCGCTTCCAACGCGGCCAACAGTTCTGGGTTCGAGGGAGGATTGGTGTCTCGAATATCATCTTCCGGTTCGATCAATCCCCGCTTGAAGAAATGTTTCCAGTACCGATTCACCAGCGCCTTGGCGAAGAACGGATTGTCAGGCTTCGCAAGCCAATCCGCCAAACGCAGACGGGGATCGCGGTCGGCGGGGATCGCGCCGACGTCATCTCCCAGGGCAGCCGGTTTGAGGGCGACGCCGGTTTTGACGTTGGTCGCCGCGGCGATTCCGCGCTTATGAAAAATCAAATCCTCGCCGCGCGTGTCAGACGGCTTTCGCCCAATCTGACTGAAGAATGCCGACAGACTGTAGTAGTCATCTTGGCTCCAGCGTTCGAACGGATGGTGATGACACTGGGCGCATTGCAGACGAACGCCCAAGAATAACTGGGCGACATCTTCCAACTGTTCCTTGGGTTCCTTCACGCGCTTGTACCAAGCAACCGGAGGATTCGCGACCACCGTGCCGGTCGCCGCCAACAACTGCCGAACCATCTGATCGTAAGGGAGATTCTCTAGCAGACTATCGCGAATCCACGCATGGAAGGCGAAGTTCGAGGTAATGTCGCTCGCGTCGTCACGTCGGTTTTTTAACAACGACGTCCACTTGTTGGCGAAAAAGTCGGCATAGCCGGGGCTGCGCAGTAGCCGGTCAATCAGTTGATCTCGTTTGTTCGGCTCGGTGCTGGCCAGAAACGCTTTCGCTTCTTCCGCCGTCGGCAAACGTCCGGCGAGATCGAGCGAAATACGACGCATAAACGTCGCGTCGTCACAGACCGGGGAAGGGGGGATGCCGATCTCGGTAAGGTTGGCGAAAACCAACTCGTCGACAAAGTTTTTGGGCGCCGGCAAATCGCCGACCGACGCTCCTAACGGAACCGCCGCCGTAAAGACAGCCGACTTGTCCTGGTAACGCAGCATGATCGCGACGCGCCCGGGGATGTCATGAATCTTGACGAGCCCATCCGCGGAAACCTCGGCCATCGCTTCTGAATTGGATTCGAAGAGCGCGAAACTGGTGACGTCTCGCTGGCTGCCGTCAGAAAACGTCGCGATTGCTTTTAGCTGTTGTTGCTGCCCCATGTTGATCAAGCTGCGATCCGACTGAACCTCAATCGATTGCAGGTCAGGATCGGCTTCTGGTCGGTAAGCGGCTCCTTGGCTAATCCAGCGACGAATCAGCTCGTAACCTTCCGAGTCCTTCGGCAAGCGAACTCCGCCGCCATGCGGCGTTTCGGCCGCTGCTTTTAACAACAGCAGGCTTTCCTTAGGAACAGGAGGAAACAGACGTCGCCCGCGACTTTCACGCACAATACTTTCATAATCTTCCGCCGCTTCAAACCCAAGCAGAGAGAGTTGGAACCCGTTTTGACCGCCGCCTGCTTTGGCGTGACAAGTTCCCATGTTGCAGCCCGCTTTGGTCAACACGGGGACGACGTCGTTTACAAAGCTCACCTTCTCAGGCGTCGTTTCCGCCGCCGAGACCATCGGGCTGATTAGCAATGCGAACGCCGCGCCTAAAACGCCGCAGCGCCACTTGCCCCAGATCGAATGGCGAGTAGGGAGGACCATCATGGTTCGCACTATAGGTTGCAGGAGGGACTCATTACGAAGGAGTTCGCAACGAGTAGCGGTATGGCAAGGTGGGGCTTGAAGTTTACCAGTTCGCAAAATTGTCGTCTAGAAAATATTCATGCAACCTGCCGCTGCATTCATGCAACCTAGTCACTTTCGATTGCACGTGGAATCTTTTTTTGCAGCACTTCGCTCAATTCGGGCGTTTATGTGCGCAAGCTGGCTCTTTTGTCGCGCGAAATTGGTAGAGCAGTGAGCCAGCTTATCTGTTAGAGAGTCACAACCCTCGCGACAGAGGTTGCGCCATTTAGCCAAACCGCGTCCCGTTGGCCCCGATAGCGGAGCTATCGGGGCCAACCAGGCCAATCGTGAAGAGATGACGAGATCGCAAGCGTCGGTTCGCCAATTTTCAGGGATGCGTCGGCATTTGGGCGCCGACTTTGGTTCGCCATTGGGCCAACATCTTGCGCAGTTCCGTCGCTTGTTGCGGCATTTCATTGGCCAGATCACGTTGCTCGCCGGGGTCGGAACTCAAGTCGTAAAGTTGGGCGCGGCCGGTTTCCAAGTGTTCGACCAGTTTCCAACGTCCTTGACGCATGGCGCTGCAGGGCCGGGTCGATCCCCAATAATGCGGGAAGTGCCAATAGAGCGCGTCGCGGTCGAGCTCGCTCTGTTCTCCTGTCAGTAAGCCGGCGATGCTGTGGCCGTCGAGCTTGTTGTCCCGATACGACCGCTCGGCAAAATCAAGAAAGGTCGGAAAGAGATCGTGACTGATGACCGGCACGCTGCAAGTGGTGTTTGGTTTCACCACGCCGGGATAACGGACGATCAGCGGGACGCGCACGCCCCCTTCGTACAACGATCCCTTGGATCCGCGCAGCGGCGCCATCGACGTGATCCGCTCGCCGCCGTTGTCAGACATAAAGACAAACAGCGTGTTGTCAGCTAGGTTCAATTCGTCGAGCGTCGCCATCAGTCGACCGACCGAGTTGTCCACGGTTTCCATCATCGCCGCGTAAATCGCTGGGCGCTCTTCAAGTCCACGCTCGCGATACTTGGCGATCAACGACTCTGGCGCAAAGTATCGCCCATGCACCGACCAGTGAGAAAGGTAAAGGAAGAAGGGACGCTCGCGATTCTCTCGGACAAAATCGATCGCTTCGTCGGTCAGCCGATCTGGCAGATAATCGCCGGGGTTACCGGGAAGCGGTCCGGCATAGGGCCACTTCTGCTGATCCACAAACGGATAAAAGTAGTTGAAGATCCCATGATGCTCGCTCAACACCACACGATCGAAACCGCGGTTCTGCGGTCGATACTCGGGGCCATGCTCTTCGCCCAGATGCCATTTTCCGATCATGGCGCACTGGTACCCGTCGGCATGCAGTTCCTGGGCAATCGTCTTTTCGTCGAGCGGCAGCACATGATTGAAGCCCGGCGGAATCAACTTACCCGCCGGCAATTGACGCCCGATCTGGGGAATGAAGTTGGTCAGATGAAGTCGCGCCGGATGCTTGCCGGTCATCAAACTGGCCCGCGTAGGCGAGCAGACTGGCGCGGCGTAAGCATCTGTAAACCGCATCCCTTGATTCGCCAGGCGATCGATATGCGGCGTTGAAAAGTTGGTCGCGCCGTAGCAACCGGCGTCTTTGCAGCCCATATCGTCGATCAGGATGAAGACGATGTTTGGCTTGGTCGGCGCCGCATCACTATGTAGTGCGCCGCTAGCCAGCAAGACCAGGATTGCCGCAATGCATTGGCGATAATTCATGGAAGGACTCATTCCGAAAGTTGGAGCGTTCTTTCGACCGGAAGATCGGTGATAGTTAGTCGCAGGTCGGTTGTTTCCGACTTCGTATATTTCTCTGGCACCAACGCTTTGCGTTTATTTGGGCGTGAAGCGGACTGCGCCAACGCGGCGTCTTCCTCGGGTGAAGTAGGATCAGGGGGCAAATCGGCCTCCGGCTCGTACTTGGTGACAGTAACGGTGTAATCGCCTGCCGGGACGCCGTTGTAGCGTCCTTGCGTTTGCACGACCGCTTTTCCGGAAGCGTCGGTTCGCCCCACGCCAACCCAATTGCCCTGAGACGGGATTAGCGTGACCGTCGCTTCACTGACCGGCGCCTGCTTGTATTGAATCTGCAGAGTGCACGCCGTAAGCGGCGGCAAGTTTTCGGGCAGTGCGGGACCGCGGTTGCACCCGAGCGTGAGACTAGCGAGCAAAAGCGTCATTGCAACGGCGGATATCCGACTACTTCGCGCGACCATACGTAACTCCTGCATTGACTGGGGCATCACGACAATTCCGATGATTCATATCAGGGAGGCTGAATAACGTGAACTTAAATGGATCAACGCGTCGAGGTTTCCCGTGCAAATAAGGAACACGTCACGAAGAATTAGGGAAGCGAGACGGCCTCGCCGCCCGCCTTGGTGCCGAGCGCGCCCCAAACGCCAAACGGAGTCGAACCGCTTTGGCTGGTCGTCGGGATTGTGGCGGCGATCGAGCCAGAGTCGATGGTTTCGGCGACAAAACGGGACGAGCCGTCCGACATCAACACGTTACAGCCGCCGGGATGCCGACTACTGGCCGAGTAGACGCCGAATTGCGATCCGGTGCTGGCCGACCAGCCGCTGGTTGTTGAACAGCTTGGCGAGTTGGGGGGCAGGATGGTCTGAACCGCCGTAAACGCGACGAACGCATCATGCCAACGCCAGCCGCGGGCTGCCAAAAAGCTGGAGCCTGCGTATTGCTTCGTCGTGTTGTCGTACGACGCGGTGCACTCTGACAAGGTGAACGATCCGTTCAGATTGGTGATATCGCCAAAGTCGCCGTGATTCGCGGGCCGAACATATTCGGCGCTGGCGATGGTATTGCTTGTGCCGTCGGCGATGTCGGCGATGCGGGTCCACGACAGATTGGTGAAAACGCCGCGTGAAACGCGATAGGTTCCAGTATGGTCTTGATTGATCCGATTATCGCCGACGCACAAACCGTAGTTCAGCTTGCCGCTAGTGCCGGCCAACGCGCCGTCATTGATGTCACTGGGACAGATCAACATCGAAAGCTCGTAGTCTCCCACAGGGTGGCTGTAAGAGGCGGTCGTCACCGGCCCCATTGTAATATCGAAGATCGCTTGTTGTTCTAAAAACGCCGACATCCGCGGGAACGGCCCCAGCCGCAGAATCAAACCGGTCCCGGTCGACGTTCCATATTCGGGACCTCCTTTCAGCGTCGGAAATGCGCCAAACGTATCGTGATAGTTGTGCAGCGCCAGGCCGAGCTGCTTTAAATTGTTCGAGCATTGCATGCGTCGCGCCGCTTCGCGCGCCACTTGCACCGCCGGCAGCAGCAGCGCGACTAACACGCCGATGATCGCAATTACGACCAGCAACTCTACCAACGTAAATCCGCGATTCAAACTTTTGGTTTTCATGAAAATACTCTCCTAACGGGGAATAGATGAGAACAGGAGAAGATCGACCTCGAGAAAAGTTGCGCTGCGGGGAAGCCTGACGGACTTTCTGGCGGCGCTAGTCAAACGGCGGAACGTATTGTTGATTCGCGTGTCGTTGACGACTTCGCGATATTCGACAGTGACGCCAACTCACGCCGCAGTGACAGGAATTCAGGATCATCGGATGCTCGCGCCATCCAACGGACGGCGCAAACACGAGGAGGACTACGAGTTATTTCGTCGAGGCCGGAGCCTCGTTGTTCTTTAGATAGTAAAAATGACCATCTTCAGCGCCGATCAACAGATCGGGACGCGCGTCTTGATCCCAGTTGACGATGGTCGGGCTCGTCGTGTGTCCGGCCAAGCGATGCTCGTGAACCTGACCGCGATTCTCAAACGCCCAGGGGAGCTTCTCGGTCGAGACATTGCGGAAAAAGTCGACGTTGCGGCTGTTGATCAACAGGTCCAAGCGTCCATCGCCATCCCAATCCGCAAAGCAAAGCTTGCGGCGTCCGCTTCCGCCTGCGTTCTTTTCGTTGAGGCGTAACGGCTCTCCATTGGGTTGGGTAAAGATCCGTTTGCCAGGCGACAGGGTGAGCGTTTCGCCCTGTTTCCGTCGCTCGAACAGCGCCAAGTAGCCTTCGTGATCCAAGCAGACCAGATCGTTCAAACCATCTTGATTCAGATCGATCACGACCGGCGTGGTTCGCCACTGGGTGACGAGTTCTTTACCCTTGGGATTCCACCAGTTCCAGGCCGGCTTGGGAGGCGCGCCGGGCCACTGCACTTCGATCGGTTGCGCGGCGGCAAGCTTCGCCGGCGTGCCGCCGAGATTGCGATACCACTCGATCTTGCCCCAGATCGAGTTGACGATCAGATCCAACCGGCCGTCATGATCCCAGTCGGCGACGTTGAGCGTGGTATATCCCCACTTCGCTTCGGCAGGGCCTTGGATCGAACCATTCTCGCCGGCTTGAACGCGAATCGGCTGGCCATCGACTTCTAGCTTGCGAGGAGCCGCCCACTTCGGAGGATTGCCGCCGTCGATGTTTTCGATAAACGCGATGTAGCCTGCCGAGTTGCCGGCGATCAGATCTTCATCGCCATCGTTATCCCAGTCGACGCTGAACGGCGTGACCAGCGCGCCAAACTTCAAGCGATCGGCTTGCTGTTGGAAGTATTGCGGCTGCCGAAACTGCGGCGCGCCGTCGACGATCTTGCCGGTATGTTCGACCAGCGCGACGCGACCATCTTCATCACCGACAATGAGATCGACATCGCCGTCCGCATCCCAATCAATCGCCGTCGGCGTGATCATTTGCAGATCCATTTTTAACGGCTGACCGTTGACGGTAAGCTTGCGACCTGCGGCGAAATGCGGCTCGCTGCGCGTCCCGGCGTTTTCAAAGTAAGTGAAGCCGTCCAGGAACTCGCCGCACAACAGATCAAGATCGCCGTCCCCGTCAAAGTCGGCCAGATTGGGCGTCGGCATGCCAAAGACGTCGACCGGCGCCCCAGCCGCTTCTAACTGCACCGGCTCTTGGTACTTGGGCTTATCCGTCGTCCCTTGGTTGCGGATCCAGTAAACGTAGCCATGCAGCGGTCCACGCGTCCATTCTCCCTGGGCATTGAATGCATCATCCCAACCGTAGTCGCTCCAATCTCCGACGCCGACGATCAAATCCTGCACGCCGTCCGCGTCATAGTCGGCGTAGCGCCATTGATTGGCCCGCACTTTGTTTTTGTAGATGTTTGATTTTGGATAGATGCTGGCTTTCTGCGTGAGTCGCTTTTCCCGGATGTCTCGCCACTCGGTCGCCGGTGATAAGACTCGCGGTACGCCGTCTACGTAGGAGACTTGCAGGGAGTGCATTCCATGACCGATTTTTACGGGCGGTTTAAAAACCGGCAGCTTCGGATCGCCGCCGGGGTTCTCAAACAGATACGATCCGTTGAACGGAACGTCAGGACACGAAACGACAAGATCCAAGTCGCCATCTCCATCCCAATCCATCGGCAACGGCCAAGCCCATAATCCGACTCCCAAGTCAACGCTCAACTCAGAGTCGCCGTACAGCACCGGCTGCAGCGGCTCTTCCGCTTTCAGATGCAGCGTAGCGAGTAGCACCAAACAGGCGGACAAAACGCGGGGGGGCGTAATCTTCATCGTCAGTCGAAACTCCGACAGAGCTAGAAAGCGTTGGGGGGAACGAGTAGGAAAGCGAGAAGTTCGTACGTGGTGATTCGAGGAACGAGCGTAAGACGGCGATGCTTACGAAACGCGACCGCAGTCGTAACAAATCGAACGAAAAACACCGCGAAAACGCATTGCATCCCGCTGGGATCCCAAGATAGGTCATGCAAATCGTGAAATCAAGTAGTTTTTTCTGACAGTAATCAGAAGGAGGCGATGGGGGAAGCAATGACGCGAAAGAAAGTACCGCCAAGATTCGCGCGGTAAGCGCGAAATTGCAAATTTCGACTCCGGCTCGCTTCGCCAGATCGGCTTGAACCGTCAACCGCAACAGCAGGCTTAAGTCTTATTCGCTTCGCGCGCTTCGATCTGATTAAGCTCTTCCAGCAAATCTTGCGGCAGCGCCAGCGGCATCGCATTTTTCGCTTCGCCCAGCGCTTGTCGGCGATCAAACGATTCGAGGGCCAGACGACGACTGGCGCGGATGTGCTCTTGCATCCAGTAGCGGGCCATTTTGCCGTTGGCCGTCTTCAACGCGCGTAATATGCGTCGATGGAATCGATAGACATTAACGACGATATTCAGGTTGTGGGGTTCTCGTTTCGCCGCAAAAATGCGCGACAACACGCGTAGATCGGAGACGATTTTCATCATCCGGCGATTACCGCCTGCCCGCAATATCACCATGTGAAACCCCATATCGGCGGCCAAAAAACTTTGCAGCAGTTCGGGGCTAAAGGTCTTCTCGTCGCTCTCACGCAGTTCGCGGGCCACTTGCAGCAGTCGCTTACAGAGGAGCGAAAGCATTTGCGTATCTTCGGCCGACAAGCGGCCTGCGACTGACTCGGCGGTGTGACTCTCGAGAGCTTCGCGCACTTCGTACAGTTCCGCCATTTCGGCTCGATCAAGGGAATGGACAATCGTGCCGAACCGAGGAACTTGGCGGACGAGTCCTTCAACTTCCAACTGCCGAATCGCTTCGCGAATCGGCATGCGGCTCATGCCGATCTCTTTGGCCAACGTAAGTTCCGAGATCTGGCTGCCGGCCGGCAAATCTCCCGAGAGAATCCGCTGCTGAATATAGAGATAGGCCTGACGTCGCCGGGGAATCTTTTCCATGACTTTCTATGCACTTGCAGACGCTGGAGCCGAATGAAGCGGCGATTGGGTGGTCGTGCGTCCCTGACCATGGCCGATGGAAATGTAGGTTACTCGGTACGATTGCCGCCTGCCAAGGAAAAGCATCGCTAATCGGCGCGAATCGAGCCCAAGCGGAAGCGAAAAAGAAGTCCCGACCAGCAAACCGGTCGCCTAACTTCCGCTTGGCTATCTTCGCCGTGTCACCAACTGAACCCTAGTCTATTCCCCCGCGAAATGCCAGAGCAGCGAACCTTGTTGATCCGGATGCGATTCTTCCTAACATCAATGCTGCAGCAACATTTTCGTCGTTCTCGCCGGGCTTCCGCATCGACCGTCCGCCGTGTTGTTTTTTGAACCGGGGGATCTGTTACGACCTCGACTGCAAACGCCAGATCGGCTGAACGGCGAAGGAAAAACGGTGATCGGCGTGCGAGTCGCCAAACATTAGATTTAAGGGGTTGCATCGCCCCATTTCGCCGTGCATACTGCTGGGATACCAGCGGGATACACCGTGTCAGACGGCGCGGTGTCGATACCAGGCGAGGAGATCTCTGTGCACCAATTTTCCCCGGTCGACGTCGTTGTGCTCGTCATTTATTTGGTGGGCGTCGTCGGTTTGGGCGCTTGGTTTTATGGCAAGAGCAGCAATCCCGAAGGCTACATGGCGGCAAGTCGCTCGATGCCGGGCTGGGTTATCGGGCTTTCAATCTTTGGCACCTACGTCAGCAGCATCAGCTTTATCGCGTTGCCCGGCAAAGCGTTTTCTAGCAACTGGAATGCGATCGCGTTCAGTATATCCCTTCCCCTGGCTGCCTGGGTCGCGACGCGCTGGTTCGTCCCGTACTATCGCCAAGGGAACTCGGTATCCGCTTACGAGCATCTAGAAAAGCGGTTTGGCGTTTGGGCGCGTACCTATGCGGCCGTCTGTTACTTGTTGACGCAGATTGCGCGGATGGGCTCGGTGATGTACCTGTTGGCGCTGCCGCTTCACCAGTTGCTGGGCTGGGATATCCCCACGCTGATTCTTGTCACCGGCGGACTAACCACTTTCTATACGTTACTGGGCGGTATCGAAGGGGTGATCTGGACCGATGCGCTGCAGAGTTTGGTGCTGGCCGCCGGAGCGATCGTCTGCGCCATCCTCATTCCGTTGAATATGCCGGAAGGTCCCTCTCAGCTGTTTGAGATCGCGTCGTCGCACAACAAATTTAGTCTCGGCAGTCTCGAGCTGATGCTTTCGGAGCCGACGTTCTGGGTGGTGCTGGTTTACGGCCTGTTCATTAACCTGCAAAACTTCGGCATCGATCAAAGCTATATCCAACGATACATCGCCGCTAAGTCGGACGCCGACGCGCGTCGATCGGTCTGGTTAGGCGCGATGGTTTACGTGCCGATTTCGATCCTTTTTTTGTGGATCGGAACAGCGCTGTTCGCTTACTACGATGCACGGCCCGAACTGTTGCCGCCGGCGCTGCAGGAAGACATCGCCAAGGGGACCGGGGACGGCGTGTTTCCGTACTTCATCGTCGCCGGACTGCCTGTCGGCGTCTCTGGTTTGTTGGTCGCCGCCATTTTTGCGGCCGCCATGAGTACGCTCTCTACCAGTCTAAACGGCGCCGCGACGTTGACGTTGGCCGACTTTTATCAACGCTTCTATCGTCCGCAGGCTAGCCCCAAAGAATCGATGATCGTCCTTTACGTCAGCACGATGCTCTGGGGCTGTCTGGGCACAGGCACCGCGTTGGCCATGATCGAAGTGCAAAGCATTCTCGACGCGTGGTGGAAATTGGCGGGAATCTTTAGCGGTGGCATGCTGGGGCTCTTTTTGCTCGGTTTTCTCTCGCGGCGTGCTCGCAACCCCTCCGCGATTCTCGCCGTGATCGCCGGCGTCTTGGTAATCTTATGGATGACTTTATCTCGTACTTCGATTTGGCCCGCGGCTTGGGCGGACTCCCAAAGCCCGTTTGATCAATTCCTGGTCATCGTATTTGGCACGCTCACTATTTTGCTCGTCGGATTTGCGTTGACGCAATTGTTCAACCAATCTGCCGACAAGTCTGCGGAAGCGAACCCGCGCGATCCCAGCGACTCCCAGACGCCAGAAGAAGCTTAACCGCTGCTGTAATTCACAATCCAAGAGACCTGCACGAGTCACCCTATGTCGACATTTCATGGAATCGTTCCGCCGCTTGTTACTCCGCTTTTGGGGCGTGATCAACTCGATCATGAAGGGCTGGAGCGTTTGATCGAACACGTCCTGGAAGGGGGCGTACACGGCCTCTTTATTCTCGGCAGCACCGGCGAAGCGCCCAGCCTAAGCTATCGATTGCGACGGGAAGTGATCGCCGCCGTTTGTCGGCAGACCGATAACCGCGTACCGGTCTTGGTCGGGGTCACCGACACGGCGTTTGTCGAGTCGATCGCATTGGCGCAATATGCGGCGGATGCCGGCGCTGCGGCCGTCGTTCTGTCGACGCCGTATTACTTTCCAGCAGGTCAGACCGAACTGCGGACCTACGTCCGAAACATCGTCTCCGAATTGCCGTTGCCGTTGATGCTCTACAACATGCCGGCGCTGACCAAAGTTTGGTTCGAGATCGAAACGCTCCAAAAGCTGACCGACCTGGATGGGATCGTCGGGCTAAAAGATAGCAGCGGCGATCTCGACTATTTCGCCAAAGCGACTCGCTTGAAAGAACAACGCCCAGATTGGTCGATCTTGATCGGCCCCGAAGCGATGCTTCCGGCCGCGATGCGTTTGGGCGGAGATGGCGGCGTCAACGGAGGCGCCAACATTTTGCCGCGTCTATTTGTGGAATGTTACGATTCGATCATTACTCAGGACGAAGTGAAACTGGCCGAGTTGCATCGTCGGATCGTCGACTTCCAACGGATCTACGATGTCGGCAAATATGCGTCCAAGTACATCAAGGCCACCAAGTGCTGTTTATCGCTGCTAAATATCTGCGATGATTTTATGGCGGAGCCCTTTCATAGCTTTCACCCGCCCGAGCGTGAGCAGCTCGCGCAGATTTTGCAGGAATTAGATATCCCCGTCGTTCAAGGTTGAAACGCATGCCCCCAGATCAACCCTCGGTTCAACTTGTCGCCAGCGGCGATTCTCGCTTGTCGGCCAATCAAGTCTGCTGGCCGGCCCAACAAGCGCTGGAAAGCAAATTACAGCTCGCCCTCGAGCAGCTCGGCTATCGTTTGCAACGCGCCCACGGCGTCACCGCTGCTGGGCATGGCTTTCTCGATAGCCAAAAGCGCGGCATCGAAGTCTTTCGCGAGATCGATCCCACCGCGCCGCTGATCGTCGCCGAGGCGGTCTGGCAATATTCGCACCATGTGCTCGCCGGCTTGATCAGTCATCGCGGCCCTATTTTGACCGTCGCTAATTGGTCTGGACAATGGCCCGGTCTGGTCGGCATGCTCAACTTGAATGGTTCACTAACGAAAGCCGGCGTCACCTATTCGACGCTCTGGAGCACCGATTTCACTGACGAATATTTCACCAGCCGCTTGCAACAATGGCTAGCAACCGGCGTCTGTGAGCACCCGCTCGAGCATGTCGCGAAGCTCGATCCCCAGCGGATCCCCAGCGCAGAGGCTGCTGTGGGCGAAAAATTGGCGAGCGAGTTACGCCGCGATAAAGCGATCATGGGCGTCTTCGACGAAGGCTGCATGGGAATGTTCAACGCGATCATTCCGGATCACTTGCTGCACCCTGTCGGCGTTTTCAAAGAACGACTAAGCCAGTCGGCGCTCGTGGCCGCGATTGGCGAAGTTAGCGACGCCGAAGCAGAGCAAGTGCTGGCCTGGTATCAAGCTAACGGCATGCATTTTCATTTTGGCGAGATCGATGCCGAAGAACTAACGCAACGTCAGGTGTTGCAGCAATGTCGCATGTATGTGGCTGCGGTCCGAATGGCCGATCATTTCGGCTGCGAAACGATCGGCATTCAGTACCAACAGGGACTGAAAGACATGACGCCGGCCAGCGACCTGGTCGAAGGGACGCTCAACAGCACGTCGCGGCCGCCGGTGTTGGACGCATCTGGTCAGCGGGAACTCTTCGCCGGGCGAAGCATTCCACATTTCAACGAAGTCGACGAATGTGCGGGGCTCGACGCGTTGATGATCCAACGGCTGCATCGGGCGCTCGGAGAACCGGTCGAGACAACGCTCCATGATCTGCGTTGGGGATGCGAAGACCAGTCGGGAACGACGGACCAATACGTGTGGGTCTTCGAGATTTCGGGATCGGCGCCGGCCGAGCATCTCGGAGGCTGGAACCAGTGCCATGGTTATCGCCAGCCATCGATGTATTTCCCGAATGGGGGCTCGACGCTGTCTGGCGTTTCGCGACCCGGCGAGATTGTCTGGTCACGAATTTACATTGCCGACGACGCTCTGCACATCGACATCGGTCGCGGTGCGTCGATTGCTTTGCCAGAAGCGGAAACGCAACGCCGCTTGGACGCGACCACTCCGGTCTGGCCGATCATGCACGGCGTGACGTATGGAGTGACGCGCGATCAGATGATGGCCAAGCATCAAGCGAATCACGTCCAGGTCGTCTACGCCAACGATGCGGCGTCCGCCGATCGAGCCCTTTGGGCGCGAGCCGCAATGGCCGCTGCGTTAGGGCTGAACGTCCATTTATGTGGGACCAACAAAGAGGGCGTCCGCTGGAACGGAGCATCGTGAGTTGATGAACAAACACTATTTCATCGGCGTTGACGTTGGAACCGGCAGTGCGCGGGCCGGAGTATTTGACGGCCTCGGAACTCGGCTTGGTTTGGCCACGCAGGCCATCGAGACCTATCGCCCCCAGGCCGATTTCGTCCAACAGTCTTCAAACAACATCTGGCAGGCCGTTTGCCAGTGCGTGCAGCATGCGATTGCCGAAGCCGAGATCGATTGCGCCAAGATCCGCGGTATCGGCTTCGACGCGACCTGCTCGCTGGTGGCAACCGACGCGGAAGGGCGCCCCGTGACCGTGAGCTTGGATGGGGACGACGAGCAAAACGTCATCGTCTGGATGGATCACCGCGCGGCGAGTCAAGCCAATCGCATTAACACCGGCGACTATGACGTGCTCAAATATGTGGGCAACGTGATCTCGCCAGAGATGGAAACGCCCAAACTGCTGTGGTTGAAAGAAAATCTGCCAGACACCTGGCGACGCGCCCAAAAGTTCTTCGATCTGCCGGACTTCCTGACGTATCGCGCAACGGGGGATGAAACGCGTTCCCTCTGCAGCACCGTTTGCAAATGGACCTATCTGGGACACGCAGCTGACGAAAACGCCGATCAACCCGGTCGCTGGGATGCGGAGTACTTTCGCGCGATCGGCTTAGAGGATTTGGCGGACGAAGACTTCCAGCGGATCGGTCGGCGCATTCGTGCAATGGGAGAATCAATCGGGCAAGGAGTCACCGCACAAGCATCTGCAGAACTGGGCGTACCGCAGGGGACCGCGGTCGGGGTTTCGATTATTGACGCCCACGCCGGCGGCATCGGCATGATCGGTGCGCGTCTTGAGGAGGAGGGGGCGAACGCGATCGATCTCGACCGACGAATCGCGTTGATCGGGGGGACGTCAAGCTGCCACATGGCCGTCTCTGCTCAACCGCGCTACATCGACGGGATTTGGGGACCTTACTATTCAGCGATGGTTCCGCAAATGTGGCTGACCGAAGGAGGCCAATCCGCGACCGGGGCGCTGATCGATTTCGTCATCGAAAACCACGCCGCCACAGGCCAGCTGCAGCAGTTAGCGACGGCAGACGGCAAGTCCGTCTATGAGGTGCTCAATGATCGCTTGGCGGCGCTCGCCAAGGACCGCCAGGTTCCCGCTTCTCTGACGCGCCAACTGCACGTCTCTCCTTACTTTCATGGCAACCGATCTCCGTGGGCCGATCCCACGCTGCGCGGCATGATCTCGGGCCTATCGATGTCGGCCTCGCTGGATGATTTGGCCCGGTTGTATCTGGCCGTCATTCAGGCGATCGCCTATGGGACCCGGCACATCATTGAAGTGATGAACCGCGAGGGATACCGCATCGATACAATCTTTGCCTGCGGAGGAGGCGTCAAAAATCCGATCTTCTTGCGGGAACATGCCGATATTACGCAGTGCCGAATTGTCCTGCCGCGCGAAGCCGAATCGGTCTTACTAGGAAGCGCCATGCTGGGCGCCGTCGCGTCTGGCGCACATTCTAACCTGCTGTCGGCCATGGCCGCGATGAGCGGCGCCAGTCAGATCTTACCGCCAACGTCCGGCGCTACAGCCGAATATCATCGGGCCAAGTACGAAGTATTTCGGCGGTTACACGCCGATCAACTCGCCTACCGGCAGTTGATGCAAGGAACCGCGACCCCCTAGGTCGCTATTTCTGCAATTCCCAGCGACGCAGACGCCGCACGAACATTGACCCGTCGGCGGCGTGCAGAGATACTGAGGGATTCTCCTGCTTCGCCTCGTTTCGAGGCCGCCTCCTGCCCTTGAGGACCCCTTCATGAACTTCGCCCCTCGTCGTCGCCTGCGATCTCGACTCACCTCTGCAATGACGCTGGCTTCGCTCACGTTATCGCTCGGCTTTGCGACGGTAACCGTCGCCGCAGAGAAAAACGCAACTCCCAACATCGTCGTCATCTTTATTGACGACATGGGCTACGCCGACATCGGGCCGTTTGGGGCGAAAGACTATCCGACGCCGCATCTGGATCAATTGGCGCAGGAAGGGACGATTTGCACCGATTTCTACGTCACCCAGGCAGTTTGCTCCGCTTCGCGAGCGGGCTTGCTGACGGGATGTTACAACAATCGGATCGGCATCTTAGGGGCCCTTGGTCCGCAGTCCAAAATTGGCATCAGTGCTGAAGAGACGACGCTGGCCGAGATCTGCAAGCAAAAGGGATACGCGACCGCTTGCTACGGCAAATGGCATTTGGGACATCACGAAGAATTCCTGCCGCTGCAACATGGTTTTGATGACTACGTCGGTCTGCCGTATTCCAACGACATGTGGCCCTATCATCCCGAACTTCGCCACCTGACGAAGGATCAACAGCAAAAACGTTATCCTGATCTGCCGTTGTACGAAAAGAATGAAATCATCGACACCGAAGTGACGCCAGAGGATCAGCGCAACCTGACGACGCTCTACACCGAGAAAGCGGTCAAGTTTATCGATGACAATCACGCCCAGCCGTTCTTCTTGTACGTTCCCCACTCGATGGTTCACGTGCCGCTTTACGTCTCCGACAAATTCGCCGGCAAGTCAGGCGCCGGACTGTTTGGCGATGTGGTGATGGAAGTCGACTGGTCCGTTGGTCAGATCATCGAGGCGCTGCGACGGAACATGCTGGACGAAAACACCCTGGTTATTTTCACCGCCGACAACGGCCCCTGGCTCTCGTACGGAGACCATGCTGGCTCGGCCGGTCCGCTGCGAGAAGGGAAGGGGACCATGTTTGACGGCGGTTGCCGCGAGCCCACGATCTTCTGGCAGCCGGGGACCATTCCGGCTGGTAAGACCTGTTCGACGCCGATGATGACGATCGATATCTTGCCGACCGTCGCCGATTTGATTGGCGCCAAGTTGCCCGACCACAAGATTGACGGCAAGAATATCTGGCCCATTGTCACCGGTCAGCCAAACGCCAAGAGCCCGCACGAAGCGTATCTTTTCTACTACGGCAATCAATTGCAGGCCATCCGCAGCGGCAAGTGGAAGTTGCATTTCCCGCACGGCTATCGCACGTTGAATGGTCGCCCCGGCGGCACAGATGGATTGCCCACCAACTATGAGCAAGCGCGGATTGGCCTGGAACTGTTTGACTTGGATAGCGATATCGGCGAAACGACCGACGTGAAAGAGTCGCATCCCGAAGTCGTCGCACGACTGCAAAAATTAGGAGACGAGGCGCGAGCCGATCTCGGCGATGGCCTGACCAAAACCAAAGGCGCCGGACTTCGCCCGGTGGGCCGCGTGAAATGACGCGAAGTATTTATTGCTTCGCGATATTGGCCAACTGCTGGCTCTGGATGCAAGCAGTTCACGAGTTCGGCCATGTGCTGGCCGCTTGGCTCTCCGGCGGCAGAGTACGGCTGGCGTATCTCGTGCCGTGGGACATCTCACGAACCGACTACGTTGCGGATCAATACGAGCTGTCGATTGTTTGGGCCGGTCCAATCGTGGGCGCAGCCCTGCCGGTTACGATTTGGCTGGCGATGCGTCTACTTCGCAGCAGTCATGAACCGCTTGCTGCGTTCTTTGCAGGATTTTGCCTGATCGCCAACGGCGCCTATCTTGGCGCCGCGATACTCACGCCGGTCGGAGACGCCGCCGAGATCTTGCAACTCGGCGGTTCGCTCTGGATGCTCGCTCTGTTTGGCGTTATCTGTCTGCCGCTGGGCGTCTGGCTGTGGAACGGTCGCGGCGGATATTTTGGGTTTGGCGCCGGCGCCCAGGAAGTAACGCCGCAAGCAGCGGCGATCGCTGCAGGATGGTTGGCGACGACCATCTTCGTCGAGACGCTCTGTTACTTCGCGCTGGTCGCTTGATCGGCCTGTTGCAACTTCAGTCCGACCGCATGCCCATCCAGTTGCCAAGCGTCGTCGATCTTGATTCCCAAATACGTCAACAACGTGGGCACGGCGTCGACGATATAGACCTGTTCGTCGAACTTGCCGCGCTGGGCGCCTGCGCCGCTGACGATCAAAAAGCTGTGCAGGATGTCCGGGTTCGTATGCCCATTACTGTGCCCGGTTCCCGCTCCGCCGTGATCGCTGGTGACGACGATCAGCCACTCTTCGTCGGTTCGTTTCTCGATCGCATCCAACACGGAACCAATGAGCGAATCAACATTTTCAATCGCGGCGATGTACGGAGGAACGCTGGGGTGAAATCCGTGGGCGTGCCCGGCTTCATCCACTTCCCCCAGGTATAGCATCAACGCTGTCGGCGACTCGGCTGCTAACAGTCGAATCGCTTCAGCCGCCGCATCTGCGTCCGCTTTGTCATAGGCCTTTTCGCTGTTGGTCGTATCGACCGAAACGTCAGCGGACGAGACGATGTACCTGGCGATCGGCGACCAGTTGATAATCGAGGCGGTTCTCGCCTTGGGGTCGGCAAGCTTCACATAATGAAAAAAGTGGGGAAACTTGTCAAAGCGAGGCTCTTTGAACTGGTTCCCTTGCACGTTGTGCTTGTCGGCCCAAACGCCGGTGTTGATGCTTCCCCAGCCTGGTCCGCTGATCGTGTCGTTCTTCCGATAACGATCTCCCAGAATCAATGCGGTCGGCGAATAGATTCCTTCGGCCATCAGACGATCCAGATTGGGCGTTTTGGCTTTTTGCAGCGCGTCAAACCGGCAACCGTCGATGCCAAGCAAAAGCACGTGCTTTTCTTTTTCGGCGGCGGAAAGAGGCGCGGCGACGGCCAATAGCAATAGCGTCAACATGCGTGCGAACATCATCGTGATTTCCGAGAAAGCGACTTGGGTGCAGGGACGATCCTGCATTCTGCCTTACTACGGAATCCGCGTCGAGCAACCTTCACCCGCTGCGCCAACAAATCACTGGTTCGCTCTGATATAGGCTCGATCGTCGTCGCTAAGACTCGCTGTCGGCGCCGAGATCTTCGAGCCGTCCGCTTTTTCCAGACTGACGGTGCCGTCGTCGTTCACTTTCAACAACTTCGCTTCGACCGAAAATTTGCCGTCGGCGCTGGTGAACGTGCGCATTTCGTGTTTCGCAGGCAACTCGCTGACCTGCATGCGTTGAATCACGTACATTCCCAGCGACATGAGACTTTTGTCTTGCTCATACGTTCCAAAGATGCCGGCGATCGAGTGTCCCTCAGCGTAAAAGTCCTTTGGACTTCCGCCGTCGGACCCGATAAGATCACCAAAGTAGCCTTGTTTGGGATCGACTTTGGTTCCCTGGAGCGGGCCATACGCCAACTGCACGGAGTCCATAATTAAACCAATCCGCGCCTTCACGCCGGCAACGACTCCGCCGGACTCGGCCAGTTGTTGGATGGGGCGATCGGTTTCGTTACCGCAGATCTTGCCTTTGACGTATTCGTCGCCCACCTGGTAGATCGGCTGAATCCCGGCGACCGAGTCCCCAAAATGATCGCCGATAAAGAAGATTGCGCCGACCATCACGCCCCCTTCCGGCGCGCGATCGATAAAGCGTGCTCCGTTCGCTTTGCCCAACAGCGGGCTCTCTTGAACGGCTTTGTCGACATACGAAATACTGCCGAGCGATTGCGGCGGCTTTGGCAATTCGAGGGCCGCTAGTCGGGCCGCTTCCTTTTCGCGCCGCGTTTTCTCTTCGAGTTCTTTGGCAAGTCGTTCTCGCTCACGATCGGCCGCTTCGCGTTCTTCTTGGGCGCGCATCCGCAGGGCTGCGTTCGCTTGGCGATCTTCTTCCGCGCGACGTCTTTCCGCTTCGCGTTCTTCGCGACGCTTGGCGTCTTCCGCTTCTCGCGCCATTCTTTCGGCAGGCGTCTCACCGGCGACCGGCTTACTTTCTACAAGCGGTTGGGGCCCTGGTTGAACAGGTCGCTGCGCGGCGTTGACGGGAACCCCGTTGCGAGTGACGTTTCCCTTTTTGTCGAGTCCATATCCCATCGAAATAGAAATGGCCGCGAAGAAAGCCAAAACGCCAACCAAGCAATAGCTAGCGCCAGTGAACACCGCGAAGCCGGGGGAGAACTTTTTAACTCCGAACATCGCGAAGATATATTGATCGCGGGCCCGTAGCAGGACTGTTTTCGTGACAATCCCAAAGATGCCGAGGCCGAAAAACAGAATGCCCATCGCAACGAAAACGAGAGCTTTAATCCCCGCTTCGTTATCGCCAGCCGCAACAATTAGATGCCAATTAACCACCAGCCCCCCCTGTAGATTGCTCTTATGAACCATTGAAAGCATATTTAAACAACAGGAGCCCGGTCAACCATCCATTCACCTAATTCGCGAGAAATGAATAATGCCCGAAATTGCGAACCAATTACTGGTTCGCGCGGATATACGCCTGATCTACATCGCTAAGACTCGCAGCCGGCGCTGAGATTATTGAGCCGTCCGCTTTCTCCAAACTCACCGTGCCGTCGTCGTTCACCTTCAACAGTTTCGCTTGGACCGTGAACTTGCCGTTGGCGCTGGTGAACGTGCGAATCTCCATTGGGGCGGTGGTCGGAGCGGACTCAGTGACTTGCATTTGCCGAATCGCGTACATCCCCAACGACGTCAGACTCTTTCCCTTTTCATACGTCCCAAAAACGCCGGCGATCGTCTTACCGTCAGCGTAATAGTTAGCCGGATATCCGGTGTCGGAACCCATGTAATCGCCAAAATATCCTTGCTTCGGATTGATTTTGGTTCCGTTGAGCGGCCCATAGGCCAACTGCATCCCATCTATGATCCTACCGGTTTGCGACTTGAAGCCTGCAGCGACTCCGCCGGGTTCCGCCAACTGTTGTACAGGGCGGTCGGTCTCGTTACCACAAATCTGGCCTTTGACATATTGGTCACCGATCTGGTAGATCGGTTGAATGCCGGCGACCGATTTGACGTAGTAATCTCCAATAAAGAAGATCGCCCCGACCATGACGCCACCGGGCGGCGCCCGATCCTCAAAACTGTCGCCTCCACCTCTTCCCACAGGCTTACCCTTTTGAATCGAACCTTCGGGGTAGCTGAAATAGTCGAGCGACTGCGGCGGCTTGGGCAGTTCTAAAGCGGCCCGTCGGGCCGCTTCCTTTTGTTGCTGCATCTTCTCAGCGGCTAATTTGGCGATTCGCTCTTCCTCTTGTTGCGCCGCTACGCGTTCGGCTTCCTTGCGCATCCGCTCTTTTCGGTCTTCCTCGGCGCGACGCCGCGCCTCTTCCTGCGCTTCGCGGTGCTTTAGTTCTTCCGCTTGCCGCTTCGCCTTCTCCTCTGGCGTCTCGGGCACAACTGGCTTGGGGACGACCGGCTTGCTCATGGGAACTGACATCGGCGCCGGCATGTCAGGTAGCTGGTAGACCTGTCGCGCCTCATCGTGCGTATCCTCTTGTTCCTTCATCGCCTGAGAGCCGCAGGCAAATAATACGATGACTCCTATTACGCAATAGCAACTGCCGATAAGTGCTGGGAAGCCCGGCGTGGATTCATTCAATCCAACCAACGAAAAGAGCAGGGCGGCGCGACGCGATATCAGCAGCGACTTGGTGACGATTCCGTAAACACCCCCGCCTAGGATAAGGAGTCCGATCGCAGCGGCCCACAAAAGCGACTGACTCTGACTCATCTCATTTTCTGCGGCCAGCAAGATCCAGCTTTCCACTTCACCCCCCTACGGTCATTGCACCTTTAAGCAGACGCAAGATTAACCAGCAGCAGAATTGGGGTCAACTAATTTCGATAGATTTTTGTCGAAAATGTCAGTTAAAATATTGCGCATTTAGAGGCGGCGACAATCGATCGATTCCAGCGACATCTGACGCGGCGGCTTCAAAACGATTTGCCGTCTGCGTTAAGTTCTCGCGCAACGATTGATTGGCGACCAGGCTGCTCTCGAAGAATTGGCTAGGCGTTGGGGGTACTGGTTGCTGGAAGCGCCTGCGGATTCTTTCCCTCGCCCTTCGAATCGGAATCGATCGATACGACAGCGACAGAGAAAAAAACTGCCCCCATCATGCAGAAGCCAATGGCGATAGATCGCGCGCATTGGAGGAGAAAACCCTTTCTTCCCCAACAGCCGCTGGACAGCCCGGTCCTGCGGGCTGAGCAGGAGCGATTTTGTAACAAGGCCGTAAACGCGAATTTCAAAGAATAACGCGCCAATCGCAAAGAAGAATAAGCCGGGCCGAACTGCGAGTTGATCGGATCCAGCGGCCAGATGGAGATCCAAGTATTCGCGACATCTCCGTTAATCTTGCGTCTTTGGTTAGACGCAAGATTCAACCGTCGTCAAAAAAGGAGCAATAAAACTTGGTATCCTTTTTTGAGATCTGTGACTAGCCTTTGCGCCCGGTGCGACGACGATCCGCTTCTTTGAGGGTCATCTTGCGCAGGCGGATAAAGTTAGGAGTCACCTCCACGAGCTCATCGTCTTCGATGTACTCCAGCGCCGCTTCCAGCGACATCTGACGCGGCGGCTTGAGGACGATGTTTTCGTCCGAGCCTGAGGCGCGCATGTTGGTCAGCTTCTTCTCCCGGATCGGGTTGACGACCATATCTTCGTTGCGAGCATTCTCGCCGACGATCATGCCTTCGTACAACTCTTCGCCGGGTCGGATGAACAACTCCGAGCGATCCTGCAAATTGAAGAGCGAAAAGCCGACCGCTTTGCCGGTCGAGTTGGAGATCAGCACGCCGTTGGGACGACGCGGCACGTCTCCGCTGATCGGACGATACGACTCGAAACGATGATTGATAATCGCTTCTCCTTGCGTCGCATTGAGCATTTTGGTGCGGATCCCGATCAGACCGCGGGCCGGGATCGAAAAGACGACCTGCGTGAAATCGCCGCGCGGCGACATTTCGACCATTTCGCCGCGTCGCTCGCCGACCATTTCCATGACCGGCCCCATCTTGATCGACGGGACTTCGACCACGAGGTTTTCAAACGGCTCTTCTTTGCGGCCGTCCACTTCACGCATGATGACTTGCGGCTTGCTGACCGCTAGTTCGAATCCTTCGCGGCGCATCGTTTCGACCAAGACGGCCAAGTGCAGCACGCCGCGTCCGGCGACGGCGAACGCATCGGCTGACGCGGTGTCTCGAACTCGCAGTGCGACGTTGCGTTCCAACTCTTTGTAGAGTCGATCGCGGAGATTGCGCGACGTGACGTACTTGCCGTCCTTGCCGACAAACGGCGACGTGTTGATGGTGAAGACCATTTCCAACGTCGGTTCGTCGACCAACAATCGCGGCAGCCCGTTCGGCTTTTCGAGATCGCAGATCGTATCGCCGATATCGATATCTTCAATACCGCAGAGCGCGACGACGTCGCCTGCTTCGGCCGAATCGACATCGACGCGACCGAGATTCTCAAAGACCTGAACGGAGCTAATTTTCGCTCGCTGCAGTTTGTCGCCGACCTTGGTGACGGCGACGTTCTGCCCCTTTTTGATGCGTCCGGCCTTGATGCGGCCGATTGCGATACGTCCCACGAATTCTGACCACGCGAGCGTCGTGCAGAGGATTTGCAGCGGCTCTTCGGGTTCGACTTCGGGGCCGGGGATGTGCTTTAGCACCAAATCAAGCAACGGCTCCATCGTGCCGGTGCGACCCGCCGGATCGTGCGTCGCGAAGCCTTCTTTGGCGCTGGTGAGATGAAGGGGAAATCAGTCACGTGTCGTCGCGCCAGAGCCAGAAGAGATCGAGCACTTCGTCGACCACTTCATCGGCCGCGCGTCAGGCTTGTCGACCTTGTTGATGACGACAATCGGCTGCAGTTTGCATTCCAGCGCCTTGGACAGCACAAACCGAGTCTGCGGCATCGGGCCTTCCGCCGCGTCGACCAGGACCAGGGCGCCGTCCGCCATGCTGAGGACGCGTTCGACTTCGCCCCCAAAGTCGGCGTGCCCCGGCGTGTCGATGATATTGACCTTCACCCCCTTGAACGGGAGCGCGATGTTCTTGGCCAAGATCGTGATGCCACGCTCTTTTTCTTGATCATTCGAGTCGAGGATTCGCTCGCTGCTCAGTTGGCTGTCACGGAACTGGCCGCTTTGCTTGAGCAGGCAGTCAACCAAGGTCGTTTTGCCGTGGTCGACGTGGGCGATAATTACGATGTTGCGAATGTCGTCGCGACGCATGGACGTATCTCTAGCGCGATTCTGGAAAAAAGTGAATCGTGAATCGTACCAAATGGCGCCAATTATGCGGTAGGGGAGTCGCCGCAAAGGGGCGGTAGTTACCGCTGTCCATCAAGAATTTTCGATGAATAAATGGAGCCGATCCCACGCGAACGGAAAAACAGCATGCCTAATCCGGCAAGGCGGTCGGCTGCTTCTCCGCTAAGCGGCAACACACCCTATTCGGCCCAATCGGGCTTCGGGAAGTCGCGAATTGGACTAAATCGAGGATAAGACTCCCAAACATCGCCAGAATCGCTCATCCGGGGATCACCGGTCTTTGTCAGATAGTTGTTGAGCAACTGCTCCATGGCCTCCCGGATGCTCTTGTGGGATCGATCATCCGCTAAATCTCGCAGGCAGGCAGGATCGGTTTGAATATTGAACAACTCGATCGCTGGGCGTCGATCGACGGCAGCGCCAAATAGCCGAGCGACCGCCGCATCTTCACGATGTTCGACCATCCAGTCGAGTGTCGGC
The DNA here is from genome assembly GCF_000153105.1 of Blastopirellula marina DSM 3645. Classification (GTDB taxonomy): domain Bacteria; phylum Planctomycetota; class Planctomycetia; order Pirellulales; family Pirellulaceae; genus Blastopirellula; species Blastopirellula marina. Next base: position 2,802,692 of record NZ_CH672376.1, on the reverse strand, counting down.
GAGCCGTCGATATCGTGATATCCGCCATGCGGCGGCCCCAGCATGCCGGGCTTGGTGAACACCTGCGGAGCTCCCGCCGGCCAACGTTGCGGCTGAAAATTGCGGATCAGCAAAAATCGTGCGCTGCGGAGCGAACGCTGCGGGTAGGTAAGGTTGTTCCATCGCGACGACGAATGACGCTCACGCGAACTAAATGCGCCGCCAGCGAGCTTTTCCTGTTCTCCGGTAAGTCGCGGCAGTAGATTTCGACCAATCATCGGCGGCGTACCTTCCGCAGGAAATTGGACGCCGGCTGCCGCGAGAAACGTGGGCGCCAAGTCGGTGAGACTGACAACTTCGTCAATCGTTTGTCCTGCCGCAATTTTCGCAGGCCACGCGATCGCCAACGGCATGTGGATTCCATATTCGTAGTTGTTGGCCTTCGCTCGTGGAAAAGGCATGCCGTTGTCGCTAGTGACCACGACGAGGGTATTGTCGAGCTGACCGATGGCTTCCAATTGCTTCAGCGTTGCGCCCAGTTGCTGATCAAACCACTCGATCTCCCGAGAGTAATCAAGCAAATCGCCGCGGATCGGTTCGGCCTCAGGCAGAAACGGAGGCAATGTCGCATCGGCAAGCGTTTTCCCAGCTTCTTCGCCGCTCCCTTTTTGATAGGGTCGATGCGGCTCCATGGCGCCAAACCAAAAGCAGAACGGAGCGTCCGCAGGACGATCGGCCAGAAAGTCGGCGAAGTTCGCCGCATAGTCGTTGTTGCTGATTCCTGCGGCCGGCTTCTTCGCCAGCTTTCGCTTTTGATAAGCAGGCCCCGCCGGATTGCGCTCGCGTCCGCTGATTTTGAAATTGCCTGGTCCCCAGCCTTTGCCGGTGTAGCCCACAAAATAGCCAGCCGCTTCCAGCAGATCGGGATAAACGACGTACTTTTGCGGAAACGACGACGCATGCGTCCCCGCTTCTTCAAGCATCCAAGGATATCGCCCCGTCAGCAGCGCGGCCCGCGATGGAGAACAACCGGGAGACGCGGAGATCGCATTCTTGAAATAGGCGCCGCGGCGCGCGATCTGGTCAAAGTTGGGAGTCGCCGCCGATTGGCTGCCGGCGATCGAAGTATCGAGCCAGGATTGGTCGTCGGAAATGACGAGCAGGATATTCGGACGCTGGTCAGCATACAAATTGGTCGCCAACCAAAAGAAACAAAATAGGCCAACCACGAGGGCACGACGGGGCATGGGGGTCTACCGGTTGAAACGAAGACTGGACGGGAAACGTTTCCCTAGTATGCGGCGCCTGAGCGATCGATTCAATTCTTCCTGTTTGCTTCGATTCTCGATAGAACGTTTACCCCGCGTATCGGCCTGATGCGGGGATCGTGCTATGCTTGATCGCCCCCGCCGTGAAAGAACCAGATCAACAAGCGATCGCCGTCCGGAAAATAGTTGTATGGAGTGGATTCGAGAGATTGGGCTGATCGCCCTTTGCGCCCATTCAATCGGCGTACTGACGGCCGTCAATGCGATCATGAAGACGCGCACCTCGCAGGGAGCGATCGCGTGGGCGATCACGCTATTCATGTTTCCGTATGTCGCGGTTCCCGCTTATTGGATCTTTGGCCGCAATCGCTTTCATGGGTATGTCGAAGCTCGTCGTAGCGAGAACCGCGGCGTCCAGCACATCACCAACACCCTGCGCGGGGCCGCCGGCGAATTCATCGTTACCGACGATATGCCGTATGAGTTGAAGACGTTCCAGATCCTGGCCGAATTTCCCTTCAGCCGCAAGAACTCGATTCGCTTGTTGATCAACGGCGAAGCGACCTTTGACGCGATCTTCGCCGCGATTGCGACCGCCGAAAAATATGTTCTCGTGCAGTTCTACATCCTGCGTGATGATGATTTGGGTCGAGCGCTGCAGCAACAATTGATCGATCGAGCCCAAGCCGGCGTTCACGTATCCGTCTTGTATGACGAAATTGGCAGCTATGGGCTGTCGCGCAAATATGTCGCCGAACTGCGCGAAGCCGGGGTCTTGATCGTGCCGTTTCATACGACCAAAGGACGCGGCAATCGCTTTCAGCTCAATTTTCGTAATCATCGCAAAATCGTGGTCGTCGATGGGCAAACTGCCTATGTCGGCGGACACAACGTGGGCGACGAATATATGGGGCGTGACCCGAAAATCGGTCCCTGGCGCGATACCCATGTAGAGCTCCGCGGTCCTGCCGTGCAGGCGGTGCAGCGTTCGTTTCTAGAGGACTGGAATTGGGCGACGCACGAACTGCCGCCGGTTGAGTGGATCCCGCAACCTTCTGACGATGACCAGCAGGTATTGGTCGTGCCGACAGGTCCGGCCGACGATATTGAGCGCTGCACGCTATTTTTCGTCCAGGCGATCAACATGGCGCAAAAACGGATCTGGATCGCGAGTCCCTATTTCGTGCCGGACCCGCCGGTTATTGCGGCGTTGCAGTTGGCGGCGATCCGGGGATGCGATGTTCGCATTATCCTGCCAGAGCGTCCCGACCATATCTTGGTTTACTTGTCGGCCTTCTCGTTTATCGCCGAAGCGGCGCCCAGCGGAGTTCGCTTCTTTCGGTATGAGCCTGGTTTCTTGCACCAAAAGGTGGTGTTGATCGACGATCACTTCGCCGCTGTCGGCACGGCGAACCTCGACAATCGCTCGTTTCATCTCAATTTTGAAATCATGATCGCGGCCGCCGATCACAAGTTCGCCGCCGAAGTCGCGCATATGTTGGAGGAAGATTTCCAGCAATGCCGCGAAGCTCACGCAGATGAGCTGGCCCAGCAATCTTATGCATTTCGCCTAACCGTCGCGCTCTCGCGCTTAATGGCCCCCATTCAGTAGGGCGCATGCTAGCGACGAGAGCGGCAGATTCGGCAGAATCGTAAAAAACGACAAGCTCGCCTGAACTTGCCTAGTCGGTGCGACCGAAACAAAAAGAGGAGATGCGCTGGGGCAAATTGCTAGCAGCGTCTTCCGCTTTGAATCTGACGCATCATCGACGGAGTCGACCAAATGCCACGCGCGACCTCGCTGCTTCCTCGCCTCACCCTACTCGCACTGGCGTTAATGTCGGGCTGTGCTTTTCCCTTCTTCCGCTCGAAAGACAAATCGTTGGAAGAGATGGTGACCGTCGAAGCGATGACCGAAGAAGGGCTTCAAACGCCGGTGGTCGAGCCGAAGCCGGCTGTCGCTGAAAAAGAGAAGCCGATGCCGCCGATTGCGCGGTTCTTTGGCGGCTTTTTTGGCCGCGGCAAATCCCAGCCCCAGCCAGATCCCGTCTCGACTCTGCCGGAGACAGATGAACCCCCGTCGGAAAGCGTCGCCAACAGTTCGCAACCAAAAATCGAATACAACAACACTGGCGATGTCGGCGCCGGCATCGTAGCGCCGAAGGCAGCCGAGCCTACTCCGGCCCTCGCGCCGCAGATCAGCAATCTGGCCGAAATGCATTCCAGCCAACCTGCTCCAGCACCCAGGCCAGCCGCTAAGGCGCAACCAACCGAGATCGTCAATCCGCACGCTGTCGCCCAAACGCCGGCCGAACAACCGGCGTCGCAACAGAATGCGACAATGCCTAATCCCGCGAAGCAGACATTCGCGTCGCAATCGACGCGATCGCAATCGGGGTCACTGACCGCCGCACTTCGGAATGCGTTGGACGATGCGACGAAAGATGGCTTGGCCCAGGAAGCGCCCGAGCGCAAGTCGCCGACGGTCGCCGCCGCCCCCAGCAGCGCGTCCCGTTTCAACACTCCCTCACCGGCGCAATCGCAAGTTGTCGATCTTAGTTCGTCACCGCTTGGCTCCGAGCCGGCGGCGCCTCGTTCGCAGCCGACGCCGGCGATCGGCAACAATCCTCCGGCGGTCGCCGAGAAGATTATTGAAAACCCGACCACGTCCTCCTCGCGAATCGTGACTGCCGCTCAGAAATCGGACGACAATCCCCTCCGCGAAGATGCAGCGACAAGCCGCACGCGTATGATCGATCTCGCGGCGCAACCGATCGGCGTTCGCACCGAGAAACCGCAAACGGTTTATCCGGCTCAAGAAGTCGAACCTGCCGTCGAATCAGCCTCCCAGCCGACCGATGCAACCACGCTGGTCGCCTTTCAGTCGCACGTTCATTCGGGCGATTCGATCATCGACCAGCTCAAGCAAAGTCGCCGCGTCAATCAATTCCGTCCAATGTACGACACCGAAAGCGTAACCGCCGCCGCGACCGATCGCTCGGTCGCCCCGCCGAAGCCCCAAGCCGTCACCGCCGCAGTCCGTCCCGCTCCGTCGATCGAGCCGATGGAACCGCAGCCAACTCGGCCGACCGTTGTCGCAGCAATTCCGATGCAGGCCCCGCAAGAGGTCGCCGCTGCGGCTCAACCATCCGCGCCGCAAGCAAGCCCCACGGTGATCGCCGCCAGACCGACGCCGGTTCCGGTCGAAGTCGCCGCTCCTGTCCAAGCGCCGACGCCGCAACTTCCGACTGATTTTGCGGCTACTATTCCGCTGGAGAATCCGGCCGCGACCAAACCGGCGATGAGCAATCCGGAGCCAAGCACGCCGCCATATCGTCCCGAGGCGCTGTCCCAATTGATCCCTTCCGAGACGCCGATCACGACCGCCCAATTGGAACAACCCGGCAGCTTGCCAGCAGAACCGTCGGTGGATATGCCGACTCCTCAACTCGCGACGACGCCCTCCAATCCGGTTCGTGCGATTCCGCGGGTTGCGGTCGCTCCGCAAACCGCGTCGCGCTCGACCACCGATCCAGCGCCACAATCGCGGCCGACTCCGCAGATTGCTGATCGCCCGACTCCGGTCGCGGTCGAGCCGATGGTCATCCCGACTCCACGAACCTCGTCGCAGGTCGTTTCGCCGGTCACAATGCCGAAATTAGCGCCGGTGGTCACCGTCGAAGAATATCGCCGCATGCAACAGCAACGTCGTAATCAAGCGACGCAAAAGTACTAGAGTGCTAGGGGCTACAGTTCTCGCCAGTTCACGTCGATTCTCCCATGCAATCGCGATGCGATATCGCGATACTCCGGCCGATTGTCGACCAACATGCGAGCCGCTTCGCGGAGCGGCGTCCCATCGACGTGCTGACAATAGACGACTTCCGGCACATCGCACGGAACAAGCCCTGCCGCCCCTTCGGAAGTTGGCAGCGCGCCCACCTCTGATTCGGCGATATTCGAGCAGGGAAAAAAGACGCTCACTGAGCAGGAGCCTCCCAAAGTCGCTAGTCGCGGGCGACAGTCGGTCAGCGCTTTGGCGATCTCATCGCGTGGCGGAGCGCCGGTCAACGAAGCGGCGCTTGTCGTCTGCGACAGATCGGTTTGCGCTCGGATGACGACGGTGCGGCAGATGTTCTCTAGCATCTTCGCCGCTTTCATCGTTCCATCACGCGTGCAAACTAGCAGGTTCTGCAGCCCGTGGTGTTCGTCGCTGATCCGAGTACGCGCTTCGCGGTCGGCGACCAGTAAGAATTCGTGGAAACGGGGCTCCACGGCGCGAATGGACGTATCGGCGAGATTCCCCACTTCGAGGTCGAAGAAGTTCGCTAGTCGACGAAGTTCTCCCTCAACGTTCTTCAGCGCTAGATTGGAATCGAGGATCTTGGCCCGCACGACCTGGGCGAACTGACAGACGCCCAACAAAGCGACGCCATGCGTGCGGAGATGTGCGTATTTGATCCATGCATCGTAGTCGCTCGCCGCCTTCTTCGCTCGATCGCGAGATCGTCCATCAGCGCCGTCAAAATTTGTTTCCAGCAACTTTTGCCGATGCCGATAGACTTCGCCTTGCAGGCGTTCCGCCATCGCGCGGGCTTTGTCTTCTAACAAGCGAAAATAACCGTCGACTGCGGTTTGCAACTCGCGAGTCCGTTGCAGACGAAACTCTTCCTGATCCAAGTGAGCCAAGAGCCAGGCGATCACCTTTTGCGCCGTCGCTTCGCCCAGGGCGCGCAGTTGGGGCGCGATTTCGCTGCGGAGAGAAACTCCACGCTTCTCCGACGACTCCATTTCGGCCGCACTTTGACCGATGACTTGATCAAGAAACTCGAACACGCTGAGCGATTTTTGCACGGGATCGTCGCACGGCTGGTCAAGCTGTTTGAATTCTTGCGCCAGCAGCGTGCGAAAATATTCGTCAGGATCAGCCCCCAGTTCGTTGTGCACCATCACAAACATGGTTTGCAGCAGGGGATCGAGCGCCAGGTTATCGCGCACCACCAGTTCTTCGACATGTTGTTGCAAGATCCGTTCAAAGCGATCTTGTCGCTCATCGCTCTCTTCATCCTGCTTGTTTAACATCGCCATCCGGCGACGATCTCCAGCGGGACTCTCATCTGTTCCCAACCATCGCTGAACAACGGCGCTGGCGACTTCGCAACTGTAACGTTCGGTCGCGGAGCGCGAACTAAGGGGGACCGTGTAGGTCGAAAAAGTGCTGACTGTCGGCGCTTCCCCATCATCGTACGCATTGTCGGCATGCAAGTTATCCAGATAGCCGCCGCTACGACTGCGGGCTCGCATCAACAGATAATCCGAGAGCTCGTCGATCTGTCGATCGTAGTCGCCGTCGCTCAGTTCGTCTCCCCAATGAAGTAGTTGGAACACCGGTCGACGCGAACCGCGAAAGTCAATCGCCGGGATTCTGGCGGAGGGATCGCCGGGATATTTCTGCGACTGCAAAATCTGATGCAGTTCGGTCATGCAGGCCAGACTGTTCGCCCGCGCCAAATCCTGCTCGCCCGCTTTCCGCGGACCAGCATGGATGAGCAGCACCTCTAAGTCGCTGAGGTGTTGTCCCCGCTGTTGCAGTAAATGGGAGATCGCAAACGCCATGTCCAACACGATTCCGCCGCCGGCGCCGCCGTTGATAGACGCCATCAAAATGATGCGGGGATCGCCGCCGACAGCATTTGGAGTCAACTGAGATTGCTCTGCGACGTTATCGAGCGCATCCCCAATGGATTGCAAAATCGTATCAATGTGATCCAGATATGCGATCCGTCCCAACGGTCGCAGGCCTTCAGTCGCCAACGAATTGGGAATATTGTACAACCACCGCCGGCTCACGGACTGCGTGATGCGAGCAGATTCGCTGCGATACGATTGCGGACGTCGCAGCGGAATCAACAACCGGGTAATGTCGGTCGCCTCGGGAAGCGGCGGAGGAATCTCCATCGAATTCATCGTCCGCGCATCGGTATCGACGGCGATCGCACGATACCAGGCTTGTCCCTGTTCTTTGCCGCTATCGCGGTACTTTTGCTCAATCGCGTAAGCCAAACGTACGCCGACTCCTCCCACGCCGATCACCAATGTCGGGCGATGTTTGCAATCCGCCGTGCTCCAGGTCCGAGGTCCCTTATTTTCTACCTGACGCTCCGGCAGATCGCCCCAAAGCAGAGGAGATACCGGCGACGGATCAGAACCCCCAATCTCGAGCGTGCGAGCGTTGTCGTTCGACGCTTGCGCTTCGACAGGATCGATGGTGCGCGTGTCAGCGGCGCAGATCGTCTTGGTATCGGTATTGGCGATATCCTGCTTCCCTGCCGCTCCCGATGAGGGCAAAACGCTCGTCGGATCGGATGCAGCGACCAGCGCTTGCAGCATTTCTCGACAGTTGTGGAACCGATGCCGAGGATCCTTGGCGAGCGCACGATCGATGATCGCACGATCGGCCTCGGGCAATGAGTTGAGTCGCGGCTTGCTGCTGAGATGCTGCGCCGTCAACTGCGCCGGAGTCTTGCCCGGAAAGGGCAGGGCGCCGGTCAGCATTTCCTGGAAGACGATCGCCAGGCTGTATTGATCGCTTTGCATCGACGGTTGATCGTGAAACACTTCCGGCGCCGCGTATACCGGCGTCAGTCCCGCCATCATCGATGCGGTGACGTCCTGCAGATGTTTCACCAACCCAAAATCGGCCACTTTGGAGTGATCGCCGACAATCAGCAGATTCTCGGGTTTGACGTCAAGATGCTGGAGCGAGTGCGACTCGCTCATGTAGTCGAGGCCTTCGGCCGAATCGCACAGATAGCGGAGCAATTCGGCTCGGGGAACGCCTGGCAGACCTTCGCTGCGACATTCTTCAAACCGATCCTTCAAACTTTTGTCGGCCAATTCGGTCACGATAACCAATTGACCGTCGATCACTTCCACGCGCTCCAGTGAGAGCAAGAAAGGATGCCGTACGCTCCGGATACGGTGGAGCGCTTTCAATTCGCGAGCGGCGCGAGCTTCGTCATGGAATCCATAGACGAATTTCACCGCCTTCTGCAGTCCGCCTGGGGCGTCGGCGATCCATACTTCGCCATAGCCGCCGGCGCCAATTCTTTGGCGCACGCGGTAACCTGCTACCTCACGTACATGTGCAGGGACTTCGGTTGTCACGAAAACTTCGCCTCAATTCGCATTCATGTGTGCATCCGGTTCTCGACAGCCCCGTCAAGAACTCTTTCCGATTGGTCAATCAGTTTGTTATCTGAAAGACGTCGCTTGCTACGCTTGCCCAGCGTCGCGACGTCGATACCTTCCTCGACTCATGTTGACTCCCAGGTCGCGAAACCGCTGCGCGCTCGCTTCGGCATGCACCCCAGTCGCTATCGTCACAATATGTTTTTCTTCGCAAACGCCGATCACTTCACGAACGCCGGCTTGCAGCGCCGTATCGTCGTCAATTTCCCGAGCGACCGTTTCGCGGAACTCGATATAATCCGGAGCCAGATCGAGATAATCTTCAAATCGAGATTTGGAAGGATGAAAGCCGGCGAACGCCGTTTCGCAGCCGATTGACTGCAGTTCATTCATAAAGTCGCGGAAAAACGGTAATTCGCACACCGCTTCATCCGGAATGACGATCACGGTGCGCCGCGCTTCCGGCGATTGATCACGAGCGTAGGCGACCGAATCGAGAAAACTCGTCGAACCGATCTCGTGCGATTCTGGTCGCAAAAACAAGCAGACGTTTTCAGGCAGCATCTCCGCCGCCGAATAAGCTCGCAGTCGATGCACTCGCTGTAAACGTTCGGTTAACCGGCACTCAGTATCCAGTATCTTGCGACTGATCGGATCGTCGGCGCCGACGTTACTTTCGATCATGCGACGCACCAAAAACCCAAACGGATCGCCGCTTGAGAGGTCGTAAATGCCGTCAAAATCGACGCGAACGCCACCTACTGCGGCGATCTCTTGCCAGCGGCGAAACGCTTGGAGCGAGTCGAAATAGGTCGCGCCGTTTTCGGCGGCGGCTCCGCCTCCGTCCATTTGCAGCGTGACAGTTTGACGCTGTTGCGACTGGTTACCGCTATGGAAATCAAATTCGATGTCGGCGACCATCAACGTGTCGCCGTCGGAGATGATTTTCTCCGTGATCTTCTCGCCGTTAACAAACGTCCCATTCGTGCTGTTCAGATCGCGCAGCAGATATTGGCTTCCTTCTTTCAGTAACAGCGCATGCTCACGGGATACGCGCCCTGATTCCACCGGATAGTCGCACGAATCATTTCTGCCGATCGAAAATGGAAATTTTTCGATCGGCAATTTTCGCGTTTCGCCGCTTTCCGCCGAAAAAACTTCGAAAAATGGTGCGCCTACCTGGGGATCGAACAGAACTTCGGTGTGCATAGGGAACCTTCTCGCAGGCGAAAAGTCACATCGATTTCACCCCTTACGACAACGAGAGTTGGCCGGAAAAGGGGACGCTTGATAAGGAAAACGCAATTTGGCTGCAACCTTGTGCATCGAAAACATAGCATTGAATTCTTCCTCCAGACGGAATTTCCGAATTCGATTTGGATTGTTTCAAGTTGTTCGCCGCGCTTGCCGGCTCTTTTTGACCTATGTTTTCGATGGCCTCGGCGGCGATGTCGCCAAAAGTCAACGCGCTTCCCATCTCGATTGCTATTCAGCCAAGAGACGTTTATGCAACGCCGACCGCTCCGCGTTTTGCTTGTATCGCCAGACCGTTCATTTCTCCGTCGCACGGCCGAGTTTTTAAACGCGTGCCGGCTGGAAGCGTATGTCGCCGGCGACGCCGATCAGGCCGAATGGGCGCTGGCCAGTCGCGAGCCTGATATTGTGGTCGTCGATTCTGCGGCGCCGCGAGCCGCCGCCGTGCTGCAAAGTTCACGTCGTGATCGGCACACCACGCAGGCGTACGTCTACGCCATCTTGATCACCGACAGCGACTCGCCGGAACGCATTTTTGACGCGATCGCCGGAGGCGCAGACGACGTGATCCCCCGCCCGCTGCGGTTTACAGAATTGCTCGTCCGGATTCGCGCCGCCGCTCGCTCGCTGGAAGTTGAAAGCCGGCTGCATCGTCGCGTCGGTCGACGATCGGCGTCCGGATTAGGGAATGCCGGCGTTCTGCTGCGTCAGCTACGCGAAGACCTTCGCGACGCCGCGACAACCGGAAATGAAGTCAGCCTGGTCTTGTTTGATATCGACTATGCGTTGCGGTTTGGACCGAACCCCGGATTGGATCACATCATCGAGCAGGTAACATCGACTATTCGCAGCGAGTTGCTTCCCACCTATCGGATGTGCCAACCTTCGGTCGACCAATTGGCGGTCATGTTGCCGAATTCGACGGCGGCGGAAGCGTACGAATGGGGAAACGAACTGCGACAAAAGATCGCCAACACCGAGTTCCAGCATGCCGAGACCACGCTCCAACTTACGGTCAGCGTCGGAGTCGCCGCTTCAGCCGATTCGGGGCCTATTGCCGAAGAATTGTGGGAAAACGCCCAGGAACGGCTCGAATTTGCGAAAAACTCTGGCGGCAATTTTGTCGCTTCGATTCGAGAATTACAAGCGGAAGATACGTCGAACGGCAGTTCTCACGGCCGGCTGTTTGACGGCACGACAACGGCCGACGTACTTCGTCCCACGTTCGTTCAGCTATCCACCAATGCGCCAGCCGACGAAGTGATCACGGCGTTCGCCAAACATGATCTGGATATCGCTCCGGTCATCGATGCGCAGCGACATTTTGCCGGCGCCATTACACGCGAAGTCGTGCAAAATCGAGCCGCCCGATCTCGCGAACTCACCGCGGCGGAACTGGTCGACGCCAATTTTCCGCAAATGGAAGCAGACGCGACTTTCAGCGAATTGGTCAACTTCTTCTCCGAGCATCCGTCTCCCTGCGTCGCGATCGTCCGCCAAGGAAAGCCGCTCGGCTTTGTCTCACGCGACGATCTAGCGCTGCTCAGCGAACCGCTCGATTCGTCGAGCTACGCCGAGTCTCGCGACGAAATCCCGACAACAGAATTCTACGTGGTCAGCCGTCCGCAATTGATTGAAGTCGGCCCCGAAGAGTAGGAAGAAATACGGAGAATCGCCGCCAACCTTTTCTCCGCTTTCCGCTTTTCTTCTAGTCGCCTGCGACGACCGTAAAATAGCTCTTCACCACGCGGTCAAAGTACTCCGGTTTCATCTCCATCGGAATACCTTTGTACAGGCAATAGTTGCGGATTTGACTAAGCAGGTCGCGCGGCTGGCAGCGGCGCATGGGGCGATTGATCGGTTGATAGTGACGTTCGATCAAATGCTCGACGGCGTCGGCGTTGTACTCGAAGTTCAGCTGCTTGGCGAAAATCCGGAAGAGGGTTCGGAATTCGTCGATTTGCGCGTCCCGAACTTCAATTTTGTACGGGATGCGACGTAAGAAGGCGTCGTCGGTCAGGTCTTTTGGCTCAAGGTTGGTCGAAAATATGATCAACTGCTCAAACGGGACCTGAATCTTTTTGCCGTTTGCCAGCGCCTGATAGTCGACTCGATTTTCGAGCGGTACGATCCAGCGGTTGAGCAATTGCGTCGGCTCCATTCGCTGGCGGCCAAAGTCGTCGATCAGCAAACAACCGCAGTTGCTTTTCATCTGCAGCGACGCTTCGCCGATGTTGTTGATCGTGTCGTGTCGTATTTCCAAACTGTCCAGCGTCAGCTCCCCCCCGACAATTACGGTCGGACGGCGAATCTTCACCCAACGATGATCGTAGCTCTCGGACTTCAAAATGGTGCTATGCGCTTCTTCGATCACTTCGTGATAGACGGTGTCGAACAGCTTGACATATTGGCCGTCCTCGATGATCGTTCGCGGGATCCAAATGTGCTGGCCGTAGCAAGCGGTGATCCGCTTTGCTAGCGTGGTTTTCCCATTACCTGGGGCGCCATACAAGAACAATCCGGCGCCGGAGTTCACCGCAGGCCCCAGATTGTCGAACAGATCGTCGTCAACCGAAAGTCCGGCGAACGCTTCTTCCAACTGCTCGCGCTGCGGCGATTCGTTTCGAATCGACTGAGCTTCGACCGACGTAATATAGTCCTCCAAAATGACCGGAGCCGCCCCAAAATAGGTGCAACTAGCCATATAGGACTGGGCGCGAGTACGCCCTTGGTCGGTTAACGCATAGGTATAGTCATTCAGCGCCGCAGAGCCGGTATGTTGCAAAATCTGGCGCGTACGGAGCGACGTGAATAGCGATTCGAGAATACCAAACGGCAGACAGATCTTTTCGGCGATCTGTCGTCCGCTGGCTGATCCGATATTCAACAGCAGCTTGCAGATGAGCGATTCAATCAACTGCGGCGAGAGACGCGTCTCGGCCATCGATTTAGGCTCTTCTGGACGAAAGTTTTCGTCCGACATCAGCGAGGCGAGCAAGCTGTTTTTCAGATCTAGCGTAGAAGTCGCGGACACGGCGTCTCTCCGAATGAGCAGTGGAAAAGAAGGGCGCTGAAGCTTAGTTCAATAAACCGCTTCGGGCTGGCCATTCCCTGCACAGATCGCACTCCTATAATTGGCGCAACCGTCATAATCATCGCGCGCTAGCAATGCGACAGCGCCGCTAGCGCCATAGGTTTACTGCAGATGACTATTGTTAGCCTGGCGCGCAGGTCGATAGAAGGCTTGCGCACGACAATTTTGGAAGTTCGTATTTCTTGAATGCCTTTTCGGTGCTATGGTTGCACCGAACCGGTCAAACCTTGGGGGAGCAAACGCCCATGGCCTATGAAAAAGCGAAACTGCTGCTTGAGTCGTCGCACTCTTATTTAGAACGCATCGCTGCGATTCAGTCGTCGCTGGAGCTCGGAATGCCGTATGACGAGATCGAGGATTATCTCGATTGGGTCGAGCTGATGCGGTGCGAAGCTTCGAGCGGATCTGCCGAATAGGCGCCGCTATCAGAGCGTAGCCGATCTTGGACCGCGCCCCCAGCAGCCGGCTGCTTTAGGCAGCTAGCCGGCCGCTTCTAGATTCTTTAGAACGCGCACTGCTTCGTAGGCGTTCACGAGTCCGCCAATCCGTTGCACGAAGATCTGTACTTCGAGCACTTGCGAGGGGGACAAAATGTCGCTGCCGCACGAGAGCAAAATCTCGATCTCTTCGGCGGTAAGATTCTCGACGTCCAATTCCTTCAGCATGAGCGATCCTGAGCAGTAAGAAACCAATCGGGGCGAAACTATCCCGAAGTATCGGCGTGGCAATGCGTCGGATTTAGATTGCCTTCGATCGGTTTCCCACGTTCTTCCAGATCGCGACGCGGCGCGAAATTTTTATCGGAGCGATCGGCACATCCAGCGCGTGTTGATAGCACGCGATGTTAAAAGCTCATGGTTATTCGGTCGATGCCGCTAGACCGTTGAAGCCTTCGAGGATCCGCCAGCAGCATGCTGCGGCGTCAGGTCGGTTGCCGCGACCGCATTTGCGGTTACGCCGGAGACGCGCTCGCCCAGCAAGCAATGCAAACCCCAAAAACTGACCGCGACGGCGGTCCAGGCCAAAGGGTAAACGATCAAGCCGGGCCCCAATGCATACGAGCCAAGCATGATCCAACCGGCGCCGATCATCAGAAGCAAGCTTTTTAGCGGCATGAGGGGTGAACTCCATTTCGAGAGAGGAGCGTCTGCGGGATAGGCGGCGCTATCATTGCGTCCTACCCGTTCTATTTTATTCCATACCAAGCGAAAAATACGAGCCGATTTCCTGAAATTTAGGCTTTCTCCAATCGCTGCCAGCGGAATTTCCCACCGGCGACTGCAAAACAGGACGCGTTTCTCGCTTGCGTCGACTGCTGGCGCCTGCTATTTTTCGCGACCCCGCAGGCGTATGAAACCTAGTTCGCCAATCAAAGTAAAATCGATGCCCAAAGCCGCCGAAGTTCTTGGACAGTTCATTCCACTGCACTATCACTTTGAAATGCTGCGCGATCGCTATCGAATGCAAAGCTTTCGAGAAGCGATTGAAGCGACGGTCCGCCCCGGCGATAAAGTGGTCGATCTTGGCGGCGGCACCGGAGTGCTGTCGTTCTTCGCGGCGCGAGCCGGCGCCGAAGTCTGGTACTGCGAACGGAATCCCGAATTGGTCGACGCCGCCCAACGAATCCTGCGCGACAATCACGTTTCGCAGCAGGTTCATATCGTCCAGGCCGACGCAGCCGAATTCGCGCCGCCGACTCCGGTCGACTTCGTCATTTGCGAGATGTTGCATGTCGGCCTGCTCCGAGAAAAACAGATCGCAGTGATCTCGGCGTTTCAACGCAACTACCAGCAAGCCCATGGACCGGCGCTTCCCCGCTTTATTCCTGAAGGAACCTTGCTGGCTTGCCAGCCTGTGGAGCAGGACTTTGTGTTTGAGGGTTTCCTGGCGACAGGTCCCCTCTTTCAGGCGCCGGCTGACGACCATGCTGACACCAAAGTGCTGGCGGAAGCGGCGATTCATCACATGGTCTGGTACGACAAACCGCTCCGATCCGATATCGCGTGGAGCGGCAAATTTGAGATCGCCCAAGACGGTCAATTGAATGGGGTTCGTTTTATCACCAAAAACGCGCTGACGGTGCTGATCGAAGACCAGCGTGTCATTCCTTGGCACAACCAATTTCTCGTGATGCCGATCGAACAGCCGCTGCAAGTTTCGGCCGGCGACGTGATCGAAATTTCGTTCCAATACGAAGCTGGGGCCGAACTGGCGCAGTTGGGCGATACGCTACATGTGGCTCGCGCCGGCGAGCAAAAGCGGCCTCAGGTCGCATAACTGAATTCTGTGCGGCATCCCGTTCCCTCGGCGCTACGCGCATAACCGGCATCTGCGGCGCCTTAAACCCCGAAAAGGGGTAGCTTCTCCTTGGGTTCGATTGCGCCGATTTTTGGACAAATGCGTTGTCCGACCTAATTTTGGGTAGACGTCAATCCACGACGAGCGGGTCGCCATGCGCCGCGACCCACTCACTGGCGTTGCGCCGCTAGGGCAAACCCGAACGAAAAATGAGTAAGACGATGAGCAAGAAGTCGCATATCGCCACGGAACTGATAGCCGCGATCGCCTGCGCGCTGCTGTTCGCGGCGGCGACCGTTACTTGCCTGGTGACCGGAGACCTGGGAATCGGCGGCATGGTCGCTTGCGGGGCCGCCGCGCTGGCCACGATTTGCTGTTTCGCCTTATGGCGAACGGCTCAAGTCAACGAAGATCGCGCCATTTGCCAGTTCCAATTACTCGCTTCCGCCTCGCTCGAACAGTTGGAACACGACGATCTCCAAGCCGCCTGTCCCCAAGCCCGCGAGTTGCGAAAGTGGAAGTCGCCGTTGGAGCAATGCTATCGCCGCATGAAATTGCTGGCCGACGACGCGCGCCAGCTGCAACAGTCGCGCGTACGAAGTGAAGTCAAAGCGCACTTGACCGGGCTACGGCACGAACAGATGCGTGAAATCGTCGACAAGCTGTCAGAGCCGGTCATGATGACCAATCAATACGACGAGATCATCTTCGCCAACGAAGTCGCCCGCGAATTGTTCGGCATTCTCGATCTGGCGGAAAAGACGATGGCCGCAGACGCGATCGCGTCGGAGGGGATCGTCCAATTACTGCAAGAGACGCGTCTGCGGAAGACGCCGACGCAGCGTGTGAGCGAAATCGAGTTGCTTGATTCAGCGGATGACAAGCACTGGTATCGCATCACCGTCAGCACGATCGCGCAGCATCTCGACAACGAAATGGGCGCCGATGAGCCTAACTATGGCGCTGTCGCCGTCTTGCGCGACATTAGCGGGTACAAAGCAATTCAGCGCCGCAACGCCGAGTTTGTTTCGGCCGTCAGTCACGAAATGAAAACTCCCCTGGCCGGCATCAAAGCCTACGTCGAACTGCTGGCCGACGGCGAAGCGGAAGATGAGCAAACGCGTGACGAGTTTTTGCAAGTCATCAACAGCCAGGCCGATCGCCTGCAGCGGCTGATCGACAATCTGCTGAACTTGGCGCGGATCGAAGCCGGCGTGGTCAACGTCAACAAAAAGCCGCGTTCGCTGAACGAATTGCTGGAAGAAGCATTTCGCATCGTCCATCCGACCGCCGAGCAAAAGAACATCACGCTTATTTCCGATCTCAGCCCCATGTATCTGGGGGTACTGGTCGATCGCGACATGATTATGCAAGCGGCGATCAATCTGCTCTCCAACGCGCTGAAGTACACCCCCGATAACGGCAAAGTGACGCTCCGCAGTCGCCTGCAGGATCGTGAAGTGGTGTTTGAAGTGGAAGACACCGGCGTCGGTCTCAGCCCAGAAGATTGCGATCGCGTTTTCGAGAAATTCTATCGCGTGAAGAAAGACCAAAAGATGGCGTCCGGCACCGGGCTCGGTTTGCCGCTAGCCAAACATATTGTCGAAGACGTCCATGGGGGCGAATTGAACGTCACCAGCGAATCAGGCGTCGGCTCGACGTTCCGAATTCGACTTCCTACGGTCCAAGTGGCCGAAACGGTTAACTAGCGTTGGTTCCGACTTGAAGGCAATCAAGATGAACACGTCCCCCAACTATCTCGACGCATTTCCGCAGGCGGTGACCGAATTGAACCAAACGACAACTTCGTCGACCGCCGGCAAACGCATTTTGTTGGTCGATGACGAAATGCACATCCTGCGGGCCGCCGAGTTCAAACTAAAACGAAGTGGTTACGAGATCGAATGCGTGGAAGATGGACAACAAGCCTGGGAAGCGATTCAAGAGCAAATGCCTGACTTGCTGATCACCGACTTTCACATGCCGCGTCTGGATGGACTCGGCCTTTGTCGCCTTGTACGCGAAGACGAAGCGACGCGTCAACTGCCGATCATCATGCTGACCGCCAAGGGGTTCGAAATGACCTCGGACGACAATCTCGAATCGCTCGAAATCGCCGCGATTCTAGCCAAACCGTTCAGTCCCCGCGGTCTCGTCAACTGCGTCGAGGCGGTCTTAACGACCGGCTCGTTTGAACAACCGCCGATCAGTTACCTCCGCTAAACCTGTCCCCGTATAGATTTCCATGAGCTTGCCGACCGAAATTTTTGGAGAAGTCGTCGTGGTCCATACGCCCGAAGAACTGGGCGAAGATCAAGCCGATGCGGTCGAAGCGTTCTTGCTTTCGCGCGAACGTAATCGGGTGATCGTCGACCTCGACGGCACCGAAACGCTCGACAGCGCCGGCTTGACCTGCTTGCTTTCGGCGCAGCAGCGTCTGCGTGAAGCGGGGGGAGAATTAAAGATCACCACCGCCAATCACGTCAATCGCAAGATTTTGGAGATCACCCGATTAGACAAGCGTTTAGAAGTATTTGAAAACATGATCGAAGCCGTCAAGAGCTTCGTCTAATCGTCACCGGAATGAATCCCCCATGAACGCGCCCACGACGAGCGCCCCGATGCGATTAGGTAACGTCCTCACCAAACGAGGGTTCGTTACGATCGAACAGTTGGAAGGCGCGCTCGACTACCAAAAGAACAAAGGGAAGAATAAGCTGCTCGGCGAGATTCTCGTCGAACTCGGCTACTGCTCCGAAGATCAGATCATCGAGTGCTTGGCGGTCGAGTACGGCATCCCCTACGCCAAGCTCGAAGCGCGATTGTACGACCCCAAAGTGATCGGGATCCTGCAGCGCGAGTATATCGAAAAGAACCTTGTTCTCCCCCTCTTTTTGATCGACGACGTTCTGACAATCGCGGTCACCGAGATCTCCAATCTCTTTTTGATCGACGAAATTCAGACGCTCACCGACAAGCAGGTGCAGATCGTCGCGTCGTCTCCGCGCGACGTTCGCCGGATGATTCAAAGCTTGCCAGACTCGAAGGTGTTCGTCATCGACGACATCATTGAGGATAGCGATCAGTCGGAAGTGACGCTGATCGAGGACGCGATTGAAGACATCGGCGATGTCGAAGAAATCGCCGGCCAATCGCCGGTTATCCGTCTGGTGAACTACATCATCTATAACGCGGTCAAAGAGGGCGCAAGCGATATTCATATTGAACCGGCCGAGCGCTGTATGCGCGTCCGTTATCGAATCGACGGCAAGCTGCACAAATCGCTCGAAGTGCCGCAGCATCTGCTGAATGCGGTCAACAGCCGTATCAAGATTATGGCCGGACTCGACATTAGCGAGCGTCGCTTGCCGCAAGATGGTCGCGTGCACGTCATGCTTGACTCGCGCAAGATCGACTTGCGCGTCAGCACCTTCCCCGGCAACCGGGGCGAAAAAACCGTGATTCGCGTGCTCGATACGAAAAAGGTGACGCTGGTGCTGAAGCACCTGGGGTTCGCCGAAGATATTCTCGATCGATTCCTGGCGAACATCCATGCTCCTAACGGAATCGTGCTGGTGACCGGACCGACCGGTAGCGGTAAGTCGACGACGCTTTACGCGGCGCTCAACGAAATCGCCACCATGGAAAACAACATCTGCACCGTCGAAGACCCGATTGAATATCATATTCCGCTGATCAATCAATTTCAGGTGCAAGAGCGGGTCGGACTTACTTTCTCGAAGGCGCTTCGGACGCTGCTCCGCCAAGATCCCGACGTCATCATGGTCGGTGAAGTTCGCGATGAAGAAACGGGACGCACCGCGATTCAAGCGGCCCTGACCGGGCACTTGGTCTTCAGCACGCTCCACACCAACGACGCCGTCTCGGCCGTGACGCGATTGATCAACATGGGCGTCGAGCCGTACTTGATCGGCGCCGCGCTCAACATGGTCTTGGCGCAGCGACTGGTCCGAAGCATCTGTCCGAAATGCAGCGAATCGTACGAGCCGCCGCGCAACTTGCGAAAAACGCTCGACCGGATGGGCTACGAAATCCCCGTCTTCCGCAAAGGCATCGGTTGTCGCTACTGCCGTAACTCGGGCTATAGCGGTCGACTAGGCGTCCACGAAATCTTGACGATCGACGATGAACTGCGTGATGCCGTCGTCGCCGGAGTGCCGATCGGCGAACTGCGGCGCATCGCGATTCGCAGCAAAAACTTGATCACGATGCAGCATGACGGCTTCCGCAAAGTTCGTGAAGGCATCACGACCATTGAAGAAGTGCTGCACGCCACCGGCGACGTTTCGATGTCCGGAACAACCTAACCCTAGTCGCCAAGAGCCCCATCCATGTTGACCTACGCTTACCAAGCTCGCGATTCTCTCGGTCAGGTGCACGAAGGCGCTGTCGACGCCGGCTCGCCCGAAGAAGCGCAGATGCTGCTGCACCGCGACGGGATGCATGTCTTGTCGCTCGAGCAAGAAACGGAAGGAGGCTCGCTCTTTCCGTCTCGAATCAGCAAGTCGGACATCATCTACTTCACCAATCAGTTGGCGGTGATGGTCGATACCGGCATCAACCTCTCCACCGCGATCGAGTCGGTCTCGTCCCAAGAGAAGAACGAAGCGCTCAAAACGCTGCTGGTCGATATCCGCCGCAGCGTCGAGTCAGGCGAAGACTTTTCGGCCGCCTTAGGGAAGTATCCGAAGCATTTCAATAAGACCTATATCTCGCTGGTCAAAGCGAGCGAACAGACCGGCATGTTGGGCGAAATGCTCGAACGTATCGCCGCTTACATGCGCAACGAAGTCGAGATTCGCAATAAGGTCCGCGCAGCGCTGGCCTACCCGGCGGTGATGGTCGTGCTCGCGACTGCGGTCACGATTTTTCTGCTGACCTATGTCCTTCCCAAGTTCACGCCGCTGTTTGAACGCAAAGGCGCGAAGCTGCCGACTCCGACCATCATCATGATGGCCGCTTCCGACATCTTGCTCGACTATTGGTGGGCCTGGCTAGCCGCGATCATTGCCGTTAGCGTTAGTTTTTACTTTTTTCGCAAGACGGAGCGCGGTCGCAAAACGATCGACGGCGTCAAGATTAGCCTGCCGATTCTCGGTCCGCTGCTGCGAAAAATCACGATCGCCCGTAGTCTCAGCACGCTGGGAACGCTGGTTCGCGCCGACGTGCCGGTGCTGATGTCGCTCGAACTGACGGCCGATATCAGCCAAAACTACTATTACGACAAGCTCTGGCGAACCGTGATCGACTCGGTGACTTCTGGAAATCAAATCCACGAAACGCTCGCCAAAAGCAAACTGATTCCGCCGACCGTTGTTCAAATGATTTCGGCCGGGGAAGAAACGGGACGTCTGGAAGAAGTCCTCAATAAGATTAGTCGTCACTACGACCAAGAGGTCGACCTGTCGATCAAAACGGCGACCAGCCTGATCGAACCGTTGATGATCACCGTCATGGGCGCCGTTGTCGGCGGCATCGCGATGGCGCTGTTATTACCCATCTTCTCGCTATCACGGAACGTCTAGCGCAGGCAGATGGCGCCTCCTTGCTAGCGAAAACCGCGACAGCTGCCGGACATGGTTTGCGCAGGCGTCAAAGTTTCTCACTCGCACCGCGCGATCTTTCTTCGCGGCGCTTCCGCGCGTGCACAGCAAGGGCTGCGCTGGCCGATCTTCGGTAGACAGCTTTGAGCCAACCATCGACGAGGAGCATCCCTTGCTAAAGTTACCACTGGGCAACAATATCGTCGAAGAGATCAACGCTCGCCAAGATTACGTCTTAGAAGAGTTGGACGTGCTGAATCGCCGTCTCGAAGACTTGCTCGCGTCCCTCACCGCTCGCCCCACGGCTGAGCCAAGCGTTGTGCCGATCCCGGTCCCGGTCGAAGCAGACCAACGCCGCGCGGCGTAATTCGCCTCTACTCGGGTCGATCCAAGTGCCCTGACTTGTTGATCGCCAACAGCAGGCGCAACGAGATGCCGAAGCTGATGATCAGGCCGGACATGCCCATGATCGAGATATCGCGCATGCCCATGTACGACGTATCGTCCGTATATTGAGTCTGCGCCGGCGGCGTCTGCTCACTGTCGGACGTCTCTTCCAAGGGGCGCACCACCGGCGTTCGGTGATGAAACAGAAGCGGGGGCACTTTCATGCTGAGCATCAGCGCTGAGCCAAGAAAGAGCGAACTCGCGACGATTCCGGTCACCAACCGATTGACGGTCGGCCCCAACATCCGGTGATCCAGATGCACGTCAAAGCGGCCGGTTCGAACCTGCTCGAGCATTTCCGACATGCGCCGCGGCGCGACTTCGGCCAGACGTTCCATCTCGCGATAAAACCGGGTCCACTTCCGCCAGCGCCGTTTGGGCGAAAACCGCTTCATCATGATCCGTCGGCGATGTCTTTGCAGCAGCTGGACCAGGTTAAACTCGGGGTCCAGCAGTCGCCCGGTGCCGTCTAACATCACCATCGTCTTGAGCAACATGGCGACCTGGGGCGGCAACGCGATCTGATAGCTCCGGATGATCCTGAACATGTCGTTGATCACTTCGCCAAAGTTCATCTTCTCGAGCGGACGATGCGCATAGTCGCCGATAAAATCCGAGATTTCGCGACGCAGGCTGTTGTCATCCAGCTCCTTCGGCAACGTTCCCCACCGCATGATGACGCTGCTCAGCATGTCGGCGTCGCCGCTAGTCAGACCAACCAGCAAGTCTTCCATCTCTTCCCGCAGACGATCATCGATCCGGCCCACCATCCCAAAATCAAGCAAGCCGATCACGTCGCCTGGTAAGACCAAGATGTTGCCGGGATGGGGATCGGCATGATAAAAGCCGTGGTCGAAGATCATGCTGACATACAGCTCGGCGCCGCGACGCGCGACCTCGGCGAAGTTGACCTCCATTTCCTCCAGGGCTTCGCGCTGCGACAGCTTGACTCCTTCGATATATTCCATGGTCAGCACGCGGGAGGTGCAATACTCGGAATAAACGGCCGGAATCAAAACCGTTTCGTCGTCGCTAAACTGCGCCGCAAACTGCAACATATTCCGCTCTTCGCGGCCATAGTCCAATTCGCGTCGCAAGGCGCGTTGGAACTCGGCGACGGTGGTCGTCGGGCGATACGGAGCGAACTCGGGCAAGCGTTCGGCTAACGCTGCGAAACCGGCCAAGATGTCGAGATCTTCGTTGACCTTCTTTTCGATGGCCGCGTGCTGCACCTTCACGACGACCGTTTTGCCGTTGAGCAATTCGGCCAGATGGACCTGTCCGATCGAGGCCGAAGCAATCGGCTCGACGTCAAATCGAGCGAAGATCGATTCGATCGGCTGACAAAGTTCGGACTCCAGCGTTTTCTTAACCGCGTCAAACGAATCGGCGGGAACGTCGGCCTGCAGCTTTTTCAGCTCGTCGGCCAATTCGACGCCGACAATATCGGGGCGCGTGCTCAGAATCTGGCCCAGCTTGATGAAAGTCGGCCCCAGATCGGAGATCGCCATCCGAATGCGAGCTTCCCGCGAGTACTTCGAGAGCAGCTCGCCATCGTTCGCCTTCAAGATTCCCTTGGCGAAATCAAGATTCAATTGATGAATCCAATCGGCCAATCCATACCGGCTGAGCACCGTGAATATCTCGGTGCCGCGGTTCATGTTGCGGTAAAGCTGGGGGATGCTGGACAATCGCATGCAGTTTTCGCCTAGGGAAGTTCTTCACTATTCTAGCTTACTTCACCCCTTGAGCAGCCCCCGCTTTGCTTGACCTGCCGCCCCAAATCCCGGAAACTAGACCCTCTTGGTCGTTTTTTCCGCCTACCGAGACCGAAACCATGCCTTCTCGTATCCTACTCAGCTCCCTCCTGACCGCCGCCTGCCTGACGATTCTATTGCCGCGCGCTGTCGCGCATGCCGAAAACTGGCCTGACTGGCGCGGTCCCAACAACGCCGGCATTAGCCACGAAAAGAACCTGCCCACGCAATGGTCGAAAGATCAGAACGTCGCGTGGCGCGTCGAACTGCCCGGCGCCGCCGGCGCTACTCCGGTGATTTGGGACGACCATATCTTCCTGACTTCGGTCGAGGGGGACGACTTGGTGCTGATTTGCCTGGACACTTCCGGCAAACAGCTCTGGAAAAAATCGGTCGGCAGCGGCAATCGCGTCGTGCGAAGTGACGAAGGGAACTCGGCTTCTCCTTCTCCAGTTACTGACGGCAAGCACGTCTGGTGCTTCTTTACGACCGGCGACTTGGCCTGTTTTGACTTTGCCGGCAAGGAGATCTGGAAAACGAACGTCCAGGATCGTTTTGGCAAGTTCGACATTCAGTTTGGGATGACGTCGACCCCGGTGCTGGACAACGGCAAGCTTTACTTGCAATTGATCCATAGCGGCGGCGCCAAAGTGATCGCACTCAATGCCGAGACCGGCGGCGAAGTTTGGCAAGTCAAACGAGAAAGCGACGCTTACGCCGAATGCGAGCATTCGTACGCTTCGCCGATGATCTACGATGACGGGCAACTGAAGTTTCTGCTCACGCACGGCGCTGACTACTCGATCGCCTATGACCTAGAAAGCGGTAAAGAATTGTGGCGCGTCGGCGGTCTGCATCCGCCGGCCGGCTATGACGAGACGCTTCGATTCGTCGCATCGCCGCTGGCTGCGCCCGGCCTAATCGTCGTCCCGTCGGCCAAACGCGGAATCCTGGTCGCGGTCAAACCCGACTCGCAAGGCAATATCACAGACAAAGCCGACAGCTATTTCTGGAAGTTCGACACGACGCCAGACGTCCCTTCGCCGCTAGCAGTGGGTGACTATGTTTACCTCTGCCGCGAAAACGGCAACCTGATTTGCCTGGATCGTAAAACAGGCGAGGAACTGTATGAAGAACGAACCCACCGTGACCGCCATCGCGCTTCGCCCGTTTTTGGCGACGGTAAAATCTATCTCACCAGTCGGGACGGTCAGGTGACGGTGGTCAAACCAGGTCCCAAGTTCGAGATTCTGGCCGAAAACAAGCTTGACGAAGAAATTTCGGCATCGCCAGCGATCTCGGGGGGACGGATTTATCTCCGCACGTTCAAAGCCCTGTGGGCGATTGGTCCTCAGTAGTTCGGCGAAATCCGACCGCAATCCGCTTGGTTTTCTGAAATCCCAACCCGTCCTACGCCGATACGTCGGCTAGGGCGCTGCTTGTTACCTCTTTATCCCGCTATCACTAGCGTCACTTGAGAAGTTGTTATGCCACGCAATTTGGTCTTCTGCGTTTTCCTTGGTCTTGCTTCCTTCGCCCAATTTGCGGCGGCCCAGTCGCCGGTTGTGCCCGGTTCCGGCACGCGGATTTGGTACGACGACTTCGAAAATGAAGAATGGGCGTACATTCCCAACAATCCCAAAGCCAGTCACGAGCAAGACAATCAGACCCGCTTGCCAGGCGGAATGTCGAATAACAAGATGTGGGGCGAAAGTTCCAAGCGTGGTCATCCCGATCACATCGAACGCTTCCATACTCCCCAAGACGGCATCCCAGGCAGCGAAGGCTCGCTGCTGCTAATGACGCTGCAGTCAAACGTCCCCGGCCGGCCAAACGGCAAGCTAGGCCAGGACGATCTGATTTGCCGCATCCCCGGCTCCTATTCCGCCGGCTCGTATCCCAACTGCGTCGTTCGCGTCTATTTGCAACCGTTTGAGAAATGGGAGCAATACACTGCCGCCGCTTCGTTTGGCTTCCGCGCCACCGTAACCGGCAGTCGCCGCAAAGCTGGCGGCGGCGGACTCTTCAGCTCATCCAAGACCGAACGTGAACAAAGCTGGCCCGGCATCTTCATTGAACATCGCGTGACCGAAGAAGGCTCTCGCGCATTCTGGGTCATTCGCGGATCGGAACGCGGCGATTATCGCGGCCCGGAAATTACGGAAACCGGTTGGTACACCATCGGCATGTCATTTACGCCGGATGGGCGTTGCCACTATTACATCTCGGAAGGGGTCGACAACCTAACTCCGCAAGACCTGGTCGGCTCCCACAAACCCTACAATTTCACGGTTGAATCGGTGCAGGGAATGTTTTTTAACATCTTCAACCATGATGACGGCAAGAGCTGGTCGACCCCCTGGATTATCGACGACCCGTCGTTTTACGTCGGTCGGGGGGGTGGACGAAGTCGGTAATAATCGGCAGCTCTCGCCAGATTGCTCTTGCGATCCATTCTTGCTAGCGAATAATTATGTTAGTTAGGCTAACTAATTACTAGCGGGAAATATGGACCCTCTACATTACGATTTTCACGCGAGCATCGGCTATTGGATCGGGCTCACGGCGCATACGATGCAGCAAACGCTTGACGAGCGTTTAGCGCCGTTTGGCATTACGTTCCGCCAGTTTCAGGTTTTGGCCTGGCTGATTCACGATCGCGAACTAACTCAGGCCGACCTTGCGAAGCGGCTGATGATCGAACCGCCGACGCTTGCAGGCATCTTGTGCCGCATGGAGGCGATGGGGTGGATCGTGCGGAAAACGGCAGCCAATGATCGCCGCCGCAAACTGATCACGGTATCTCCCGGCGCCGCGCCGGTCTGGCGACAAGTTGTCGATTGCCTGATCGAGTCGCGTCAGCAAGCGACTGCCGGTATGACCTGCGAAGAGATCGACCAGCTGCAATCGCTGTTGAAGCGAGTTTTAAACAATCTATCCCCCCCTGCGTCCAGCCCCATGCTCTTGATGGACGCCGCTCTCACCCCACAGCAACAGGAATCGTCCTCATGAAACGCCCTTTGTTCTTAAGCGCCCTGTTGGCGATTGCGAGCGTCACAACCGCTCTGGCGCAGCCCGCCGCGCCGGTCGTCATTGCGCCGCTGGAAGAAGCGGAGGTTTCTTCCAGTCAAGCGTTTGTCGCCACCGTGATGCCGCGTCGCGAAGCGGTCATCGGCAGCGCCGTCGCGGGCCGCGTCTCAGAGTTCTACTTTGACGAAGGCGACGCCGTCGAAGCGGGCCAGCCGATCGCTCAAATCTTGACCGAAACGATCAAGTTGCAAATTGCCGCCGCCCAAGCGGAACTCGAGCTTCGCACGGCCGAGCTGGAGGAACTGAAAAACGGCAGCCGTGAAGAAGAACTCGCCCAGTCGAAAGCGGAAATGATGTCGGCCAAAGCGCGGAAGGATTACCTGGTCGCGCGCCGCAATCGCACCGCCGATCTCTACGAAACCCGCCGCGTCAGCTCGAAAGAAGAGTATGACGAAGCGGTCTCGGCCGCCGAAGCCGCCAGCGAAGCGTTCAATGCCGCCGAAGCGGCGCACGGATTGATGGTCAAGGGCCCGCGTATCGAGAAGATCGCTCAAGCCCAGGCTCGCGTTCAAGTGCAAGAGGCCGTCGTCGGCGAGCTCGAAGACAAACTCAAAAAGTACACGATCCGCTCCCGCTTTAACGGCTATATCAGCCGCAAACATACCGATGTCGGATCGTGGGCCGAGCAGGGCGCCGATATGGTTGATGTCGTGGAATTGGACGAAGTCGACATTACAGCGTATGTCGCCGAACACCATGTGCCGTACGTTGTTCTTGGGGCCGAAGTTCGCATCGACGTCTCTGCGATTCCCGATCGAATCTTTACCGGAACCGTCGTCGCGATCGTCCCGCAAGCGGATGTCCGAACGCGCACTTTTCCGGTCAAAGTCCGCGTGACCAACGAAATTCAACACGGCGTGCCGCTGCTGAAAGCCGGCATGTTGGCTCGCGTTCAATTGCCGACCGGCGGAACCAAGCAAGCGCTCCTTTGCCCGAAAGACGCATTGGTGCTCGGCGCCGGTAAAGCGGCCGTCTATATCACCGCTCCCGGCCCTGATAACACGACGATCGTGCAATTGGTTCCGGTCCAACTGGGCGTCACCAGCGGTGATCGGATCGAAATCATCGGGCAAATTCCTCCCGGCAGCCAAGTCGTCACGCGCGGCAATGAACGGCTTCGTCCCGGCCAGGCGATCAACGTGCTCGCTCGCACCGAATCGCTCTCCAGTCCCACCTCCACTAGTCGCGCACCGCGTTAAGGCCCTGTCATGATCGACGCACTCCTCACCAATCCTGTCAAAGTCGCGGTCGGCGTCTTGCTCGTCTCGCTCTTCGGCGTGGTGGCGCTGCTCCGCATGCCGATGCAGCTGACCCCGGAAGTGGATACTCCCACGTTGACCGTCGAAACCAAATGGACCGGCGCCAGCCCTCAAGAGGTCGAACAAGAGATCATCGTTGAGCAGGAAGAGCAACTGAAAAGCGTCGAAGGCATCAGCAAGATGACCTCTGAAAGCGCGGACTCCAAAGGAACGATCACGCTTGAGTTTCTGATCGGCACCAACATGAGCGAAGCCCTGTTGCTGGTTAACAGTCGTCTCGCCCAGGTTCCTGACTACCCCGAAGACGCCGACCAGCCGGTCATCACCACCAGCAACGCGTCCGACAAACCGATCGCCTGGTTCATGCTTAGCGCGCGGATGCCGAGCGAAGCCCGGTATACGAAATTTATTAACGAACATCCCGATCAGGCGGAGGCCTTGAAACAGGCCCGCGCGACCGATAACCCGGCCGTTTTGATGGTTCGTTTGCGGAAGCTCGCGCTGACCAATCCCGAATATGTCAAGCTTCTCCCTCCCCCCATTTTTGATGAACATCAACTGGATGCTTTCGCCCACGCGAACCCTCAGCTTGCGCCCGAACTGACGAAGGCCCGCGACGAAGTCGACAACAACTCTGAGCTCCTCTATCGCTTGCAGCTGCTAGCTCAGGATCACCCCGAATTTGTCGTGCTTTGTTCCCCCAAACAGTTCGACGTGATGAACTATCGCCGCTTCGCCGAGGATGAAATTGAAGCGCGATTCGAACGCGTCTCCGGCGTTTCGCAATCCAACGTCAACGGCGGCCTGGAAGACGAACTGCAAGTGATCGTCGATCCCGAGCTGCTCGCTTCTCGCCAAATCACCATCGCCGACGTGCGCCGTGTTCTAGTCAGCCAAAACCAAGACACGTCGGCCGGCGACTTCTGGGAAGGAAAACGCCGCTACGTCGTGCGCGCCCTTGGTCAGTTTAAATCGCCGGAGCAGGTCGAGTACCAACTGCTCGCCGTTCGCGACGGCGCACCGGTCTTTGTCCGCGATGTGGCCCGCGTCGAACTAGGGCACAAAAAGCCGGACAGCGTCGTTCGCCGCTTTGGCGAATCAAGCATCGCGATCAACTGCATGCGCGAAACCGGCGCCAACGTGCTGGATGTCATGGACGGTTTGCAAGCGACCATGAATATGCTGAACGACGGCGTGCTGAAAGACAACAATCTCGAGTTGACCCAGGTCTATGACGAGACCGATTACATCAAGTCGTCGATCCGATTGGTCCAAGAAAATATCTTTGTCGGCGGCGCCTTGACGATGTGCGTGCTGATGCTCTTTTTGCACTTGGGCGCACGGACGCTGATTTTGATTCCGTTCGCCATGGCTTCGGCGATCGCGTCCGCTTATCTTAGCCCGTGGTGGTTTGTCCTCTGTATGGCGATTTTAATCGGGTCTGGATTCTGGTTCGCTCGCGGAGCCTTAGTCGTAGCGCTGGCGATTCCGATTAGTATCGTCGGCACGTTTTTGATTCTGGGCGCCTTAGGGCGATCGCTGAATGTGATCAGTCTCGCCGGCATGGCGTTCGCCGTCGGCATGTTGGTCGACAATGCGGTCGTCGTCCTCGAAAATATTTACACCTATTACTCGAAGGGCTATTCGCCGTTGGCGGCGGCCGCTCGGGGTACGTCGGAAGTGTGGGGCGCCGTGTTCGCTTCGACCGCGACGACCGTCGCCGTGTTTCTGCCGGTCGTCTTCGTCCAGGAAGAAGCGGGGCAATTGTTCGCGGACATCGCGCTGGCGATCAGCGCCGCGGTCGCTTTATCGCTGGTCGTATCGATCACCGTCATTCCGGTCGCCGCATCGCGTCTGTTCAGTAAAGAAGACGATAAGAATCACGACTCCAACAAACAGATCAGCGACCCGCGAAACGCACCGTCCGAGATCGCCGCCGACGGTCATCGGATGGGAACCGTCGAAAGTACGATTTCGCATGCTGGTCAGCGAATGGTCAACGGCATCGTCGGGCTCAATCGTTGGTTTCAGCATGGCGTCATCCGCCGTCTGGTTTTGATCTCGGCCATTACCGCGGGCGCGATCTTCCTTTGCTGGGCGTTCTGGCCCAAGGTCGAATATTTGCCCAACGGCAATCGCAACCTGGTCTTCGGCGTGTTGTTGCCGCCGCCGGGCTACAATCTCGATCAGCTGATGGAACTGGGTGAAGTTGTCGAGGCCGACCTGAAACCGTACTGGGACGTCAATCCGACCGATCCCGATTTCAACCAAGGCGAGTTTCCAGCGATCCGCGACTTCTTTTTCGTCGCGCGGGGTCGCCAGGTCTTCATGGGCTTGAAATCGTACGACGAGCAACGGGTCGCCGACTTGATCCCGCTGATTCAAAAAGTGAGCGGCAAATTGCCGGGTACTTTCGCGGTCGCATCGCAGTCCAGCTTGTTTGAACGAGGGCTGACCGGCGGACGAAAAATTGAAATCGAAATCACCGGTCCCGAACTGCCGAAACTGGTTACGCTGGGCGGAAACATCTTGCGACAATCGGTCCAACTGATTCCCAATTCGCAAATTCGCCCGGTCCCGAGTCTCGATCTTTCCAGCCCCGAAGTCCATGTGACTCCACGCTGGGTTCAAGCGGCTGACATCGGCCTTTCCAGTACCGACATGGGCTACGCGGTCAACGCACTGGTCGACGGCGCCTATGCCGGCGACTACTTCCTGGAAGGGAAGAAGATCGATGTCACCATCAAAGGCGAAACGCGATTCGCCGACGCGACACAAAAGATCGAAGCGTTGCCGGTCGCGACTCCGCAAGGCTCGATCGTGCCGCTGGGGGCGATCGCCAATATTGAAATCAACAGCGGCCCCGAGCAAGTCAATCATCGCGAACGTCTCCGGTCAATCATCATCGAAGTGACTCCGCCGCCGACCGTTCCGCTGGAAGAGGCGATGGATCTGATCACGTCGGATATCATCAAACCGCTGGAAGCCAGCGGCGAGTTGGGCCAAGAGTATCGCATCAATCTGGCCGGCACCGCCGACAAGTTAGGCAAGACTTGGACCTCGCTCCGTTTCAATCTGATGCTGGCGCTGCTCATCACCTACCTGTTGATGGCGGCCTTATTTGAATCATGGCTCTACCCGTTCGTGATCATCTTCAGCGTGCCGCTCGGCGCCGCAGGCGGGATCTTGGGACTGAGTCTGCTGAACCTCTTCGTGCTGCAGTCGCTCGACGTGCTCACGATGCTCGGCTTCGTGATTTTGATCGGCACCGTGGTGAACAACCCCATTTTGATCGTGCATCAGGCGCTCAACCACATGCGTGAAGACGGCTTGAAACTGGACGAAGCGGTGCTGGAAAGCGTCGGCTCTCGTATTCGCCCGATCTTTATGACCACCACAACCACCGTCTTAGGACTGATGCCGCTGGTGATGTTCCCCGGCTCCGGCAGCGAACTGTATCGCGGCCTCGGCAGCGTCGTGTTGGGCGGTTTGATTCTGTCGACGATCTTTACGCTGGTGCTGGTCCCTAGCTTGTTCAGCTTGACGGTGGAAACGTACGAAGCGCTGGTCCGGATGATCTGGGGCAAAACCGCAAAGCTCGAAACGCCGCGCGTCACCCGCGCCTTGCCGGCCACGTCGCACGAATCGACGGAAGAAACCGTCCATGACTTTGTCCTAACCGATCAAGGAACCAATGGAGGCAACGGCTCGCATGGGAAAAATGGCGCCAACGGCACGAGCCCAACCGAGTCGGAGAAGACAAAATACGGCATCTAGCAATCTCTCCCAAAATTTCCCCCACGCACTCCCGGGCCAGTTCTCACCAACTGGCCCTTTTTTTGTCCGTTAGGTGGGACTGGACCGGATCGCCCCGTTTTCTCGTTCGAAAGCTGGGACTGGACTGGACCGCCGCGTTTTCTCGTTTGAAAGCTGGGACTGGATCGGATCGCTCCGTTTTCTCGTTCGAAAGCTGGGACTGGATCGGATCGCTCTGTTTTCCCGTTCGAAAGGCGGGACTGGACTGGATCGCTCCGTTTTCTCGTTCGAAAGGTGGGACTGGACCGGATCGCTCCGTTTTCCCGTTCGAAAGGTTGGACCGGACTGGATCGCCCCGTTTTCCCGTTTGAAAGATGGGACTGGACTGGACCGCTGCGAGTTTTTTGGAGTCCAACGATCCCCGCATTCGACATTCCCCCAACATTGGACCGGACTGCACCTGTTTTTTTGAGTTAGCCCCATCGTTCCCCCAAACGCCGCGCGATCCGCTTCCCAAGTGCGCGCAGCAAACAACGCCGCCAACCTTTCTCGAAGTTGGCGATTCAAACCACAGCACGGCGTTTCCGCCGATGGAAGCGGGTTGCTCTGCGCATGAAAAGATGTGAATAAAGTATAACGAAATCCTCCGTAAACTGCAATTCTGAAACAAGACTTTACTGCACCACGGGAAGTCCCCGTCAGCTGCGTGGAGACGCCTTCGCAAAAGTGAAGTAGGGACCTATGCATCGTTGCACATAGAGGCCGATGGACTCGCGGCGCGCAAAACGGAATGCCCGATTGTGACCAAGGTCGGTTCGTCCTGGGTCAAAATGACGCATTGTGCGGGGCACTTGCAATGGTTGCAACATTGGTCCCGGAGTCGATCTCGATAAAATAGCTGGAGTCAGTTCAGTCGCCCCCACTTCGATCAGTGCGACCGAAGTATTTATTGCGATTGATTCAAGATCGTCGTGCGACCGGTCCACCAAGAACGTCAAGTCCAAGACCCGGCCAACTTTATTCTTCAGAATTCTGATTCTTCTTTCTTTGTTGTCGTCGTCGGCGGCGTGGCGTGCGACGACCTTCGGGGTTGACCTCGTCCACCGCGTCAACGTCTTTCAGCGCATTGTTTGCTTCGTCAAGACCTGCGCAAAGAAGCGTCTCGAAAAGGTCTAGCCCCGCTGATCTTGTGTCCTCGAAACGCTGGAGAGTCATTGCGATATCGACCAAATAGGGCCCGACTTCATGTGCATTGAATTCCCGACGCCGAAGTTCGTCAAATCGCTTTTCTACCAAACGCTGAGCAAAGGCCAAAATCTCAGGTCGCAAATGCGGAAGAATATCGGTTAACCGACATAGCACCTCTTCTGCCAATGCTCCGCTAACCGCTTCAATCTTCTCTGTTAACTTTCGCAAGATACCAGAGGTTTGCTCATCGGCCGGCAACGCAATCTCACTCCAAAATAACTGTCGAATGGCATTTGTCGCGCCTGCATCTCCATAGCCAACCACCTGAGCGATGATTCTTGAACACTCGCGTGGCTTATTAAGGTCATTCCATAGATTCGATGCAGCGTGGGCGACGCCTACCAAAAAGGCCGGATGGGGAGCATTATTCGCGTCGTTCGGAAAAACATGACTATTTAGTAACGGCATTCCCCATTCCGACGTTTCATCCAACAAAGCACAAAGCGTTATGAGTTCGCCACCCGCTTGTTGGTCGAATTCATCCTCGGACTCGGTAAGGCGCTCAAAAATCACCTTTTGGAAATTGAGGTCGAGAAATGTAACGAGCATTGCGAGTAACCTGCAACCAAACGTTTCAGATGCAAGTTGCGGGAATTTTGTAAACAATTTAGCGATCATGCCCTTTCCCATTCCCTCCGAACAGTAGGATCTTCGCACATAACGCAGGCTGTTACAAAACATTCGCCACGTCTTGTACGAGACCTCGTTATCGAGATGCGAAGAAAGCAAGGCAATCCACCTGTCACCCTGAGGATTGTTCTTGCTGAGCAGACTCTGAGTCAGAGCGATGAGCGTATAGTAAGAATTATCGGTATCGACGATTACCGCGCCCAGATTCGCCCAGAGAAAGCTCTGCTCAGGACTCCACTCTTTCTTGTCGTCTTCGACAACGACTGAACGAGTGGTATCCCAAGGTTTCGCGAGCCATGTTTCCAAGAGAGCGATGACTTCTTCGGGCAGGCCATCATCATTGCAATGTGAGCGAAATAGATCAGACGCGGCAGATCGAAACGCCTCGCTTTCGGCGCACGCATCACTGATTTCCTTAGCGAGTGAGAAAACGAGATCACGATCCTCGCATGCTGAAAACCCTCGCAAGGTACGATCGATATTCGTCGTCAGACCTTTCGAGACCAGCAACCGGATGATCTCTGCCGCTCTCGACGGATTAGTTTCCGCTAGTGTTGAAAGCTCGTCTGCAGCAGCCTCGCTTCCGCCTTCCTCTTCAAATCCACCATCAACAGGAATCCACTCTCCATTGCCGGTTTTTGGCTTTGAAAATGCGTCAAGGAGTTGATCTTCCGATGCTGTAGCCATTTTCGTGTGGTTCATAGGCGGAATCGTCGTCACGCGCCCCCAATGCGTGCTTTTGCGTTCTCGGCCCCAATTCTCCAATTCCGTTTTTTCTTGTTCAATCAACTCAGCCACAGTTTCCGAACGGTACTTCTCAGGAATTGCTATGAGTAAATAGAGTCGCGCCTCTCGGTCCCATTCAAGCTGTGATTCGCAAAGCTCAACTTCTGGTTTGTATTGGCTCCATTGCATTATTTTCTCGACGAGACGTTCCTGTTGTCCCTCTTTGAGATAAGGAAATAGGCCGTTGATTAACTTCACTGATTGCGAGCCCTGGCATTCGTTATCCTGTCCAACCGTAAATCGACGATCGTCGCCCATAAGGTACTCAAATACCTCTTCGGTACACGCATCAACAGCATTGATCAGTCCGTCAATGAATATTCGATGCACGATGGCGTTCTCCGATTGCCAGTATTTCCTGAACAAGCTAACAAACGTCTCAGGATTCTCTTTTGAGACAATTTCGACGCATTTGCAAATCGCCGTCAGGATCGACGCTTCAGCAGGATATTCCTGTTCATCCAGCGCCCAGCAACTACCAACATAATGTGCGCGTGACGAACCTTGGTATCCGCCATGAAACTCATTCGCTGACGCAACGAGCCAAGGGGTTATCTCACTCAAGAAAACAACCGGTGCAATCTTCGCGATTTCTTCCAGGTCATACCATCGATCCCGTGATTCCAACGGACTGTTGTAACGGCCTTTCGAATCCGGTTGCACGTTGGTCGGGGTAGAAATAATTCGCGCAGCGAGTCGTGCTGCATCTTCGGGTGCATCAATAGACATTACTCCAACGATGATCTCAATCTGAAAATTGCGACCATTGCTTTGCTTGATTCTCGTTGCTATTCGCTCAATCAGCCAAACGACATCCGGAATCCATCTACCACAATGTTCCATCACTTGTAGCGTCATCCCATCAAATTCTTGGTGTCTCGCCCAGTGTTTCTTGACCAAACTGAACGCAACTTCCCAGTCAAATGTCCATGCGTTCCTAAGCACGTTAATCATTGGCCACTGCTCAAGATCCGGGTTGCTCATGATGCTGGGCAAATGAGAATGTTTGAGCGCCTCAAACCAAGCCGGACTGTTGTTTATCCCGACGAGAATCCTTAACCTAAGTCCATCGTCTCGAAGTGAGTTTCCAATGATGGCGATTTCGTGCTCTGTCGGGCTAGGCTGACGACAAATAAAATCGACAAGTAAAAACTTCACATGAGGACGGGGTTCATGCTTCAGGATTGCATCGACCTCAGTCGAGTATCTCTCTTTGGCGATGTCTCTTAAATAGGTGAGCACGGCCCAGATCGTTGGACGCTTAAATATCGTGTCTTGGTGCTTCAGCACAAATTCGGAAAGCGAAACACTTAATTCGGCAAACAGCCGCGCCACCGCGTATTCTTGAATGGTTTGGTGGGAGAATCTTAGTTGGTTGTTCTCACGCTCCAGAAGACCTGCGGAACACATTTTAGTTACAACGGTCTCATCAATTTCAATCGAGGCCATCGGGACCCAAATTGACTCGGTATCAACCAATCTCTTCGTCAATTGGTTAATAAATGCCATTTCGTCTGCTGACCTTACGGTGGCGTCCCAAAACGCACTCAGCATCTCAGAGTAAGTTTCAAATGCTCGCGTTCCGGAATGAGTTTTCAGCCGGAGAAACATCGACAAGTGCTGTGGCGTGCGTAGCAACTCTTTTAACTTTGGTTGGATTTGCTCCGCGTCAATTCCTGCATCACGCAGCTTTTCGCTGGCTTGCTCCCACGTCGGTAGCTCAAGCAAGTAGGTTCGCGGATTCATCCGTCGGAATCGTGGATCGTACGAAAAATCAAAATTCCTGCAGGAACTGATGACGTGGACATTCGGCAGTCTGCTGCATCTCGCGATAAAAACAAGTAATTCGTTTAATCTGGACGACGTTAGGTCCACTGTATTTGCCAACGCGTCAAGCTGGTCCACCAGCACTACAACGGGCTCTCGCGCAGAAACCGTTTGCACCAATTCGTGGAAAGTCAGGTCGCTACCTAATTCCTCACGCGCCCATTCGTCTAGTGACTTGTTGTGCGGAAACAAATCAGCCTTGATTGCAAGAATGGCAAATCCTTGAGTAATGAATTTACTTCCGATGCGCGCCAATAGACACGTCTTGCCGCTGCCGGGACTTCCGAGCAATAGTGACACGGTCTGTTCCGAATAGAGCTCACTAAGGGCATCTTCAACACTAAAATGGATTCGTTCCTCATCGGTTAGCTCATATCGCAAAAGCCAATCCGAAACGCGAAACATCGTGGCACGTAAGTCCGCTACGTTCGGTGTGGTATCGGATGCGACCCTATCTGTCCGTTTAGATTCTGGCGGCTCCCTTGGTGACAAAGTGGGCCCCCAAACGGCAACCGGGAGATTCTTAACAGCCGCAACGAAGAAAGCCGCTGCTGTGTTACAAGCAAAATCGGTCCATTCTGGTCCGCGTTTGAATCCGACGACGTCGCTGATGCCTCTTATGCAGAGCAACGGAATGTGGCGGTCATGACAGACGAAATAGACACCGCCAGCCTCCATTTCAACAAGCTCGATGTGCCGAGCCACCTTTTTGAACTGAGAAACAAGCGACGCATCCTTGATCAACGTGTTGGATGTTGCCAAACAACCGTCATGGTACTTTGGCTTCCTGATCGTCTCGAAGTGGCGACGTAACGACTTAAGGATCGTAACTTGATGTTCTTCTCCGCCATAGATGCGAGAGTCGGACGCCGATTGCGGTATCTCCAGCATAGGTCTTGCGGAACCCAGCTGGCCTTCAGTATTCCAGTCCCCCAGCGTGTTTTCCTGACTTGGAATCCAACTCAGTAGGTTTTGCACGTCCCGGTGAACTGGTCCGCCTCCAGTAGCGTATTCGGTCGTCCCACCATCATTGGCGGCTTGGACTGCAAAGTCGACAATACGAGAGGCCAATATGACATCACCCAAGGAAAAATCGTCATTTGGAAACGCGCCAGCGATTCCTATTAGCACGAACCACTTCGGCTCAAGGTCCAGAACCATATTGTTGGCGACCTGTTGTGCTGGTCCATGTCCTTGGCCTTGCGTTCTCGCGATCGCAACGCTAACAAACTCGTTATTAGCGGTTTCAACGTCTGCGTATTCATATAGCCAATTACCTCCCATCACCGCCTTCCGGTTCGGTATCCGATCCAAGACTGCTTTGTACTCGTCCGGCCTGATCGTGATGATTGCGAAGTCGACTTTTCCTTTTAGGGTTTTGACGTTGATAGTGTCTGACATATTTCAACAATTTGTGATGGCTTAGGCTTGTACCAAACGCTCGTGCATTATATGGGCTATCGCAGGTCAATACTTTATTGTAGGGACCGTTTGATCGCAGTGTTCCCAGAACAGAAATCGAAATTCTAACGGAATAACAAGGCAATTGTTAGCAACTCGACTCGCTTTAGTAGCGATACGCCGATGTGGTCGCTTTGCAGAATCAGTTCGGCGACGCCAACGCCCTGGCACTACGATTTACGCCGCATTGGTCTCAAAGTGCATCAGGATGGCGTGTCCTGAGCAAACATTCGATTTGCCCCCAAGTTGCAGCGGCCCGAAACACCGATGCAAGCTTTTACTTAGAATCGTTTCGTAGGGTGCGTTAATATCAAAACACCCCTGAAGCCTGCTCCATCCATCGCCAGCCAATCCCGCGCCGCAACGCAAGGGATCCGGCGTTCGCCGACAATTCGCAGTTATTACGAACGAATTCAAAACAACAAGAGCGATCGCAATCGGCTGGCGATCGTCGCGACGGCTGATGCTTCCGCTAGAAAAAGTAAGGTGCGCGAACTGGCTAGGCCAACCGGTTGAATTGCTTGCCGCTACCACTTCACCGCAAACGTCTGCTGATGATTTTGGTGGCTCTTGTCGTACGATTG
>NZ_CH672376.1:2707916-2765157 GCF_000153105.1 Blastopirellula marina DSM 3645 | reverse complement strand
CGTTGGGTTGGGTTGGATTAAAGACGTAGGCGGACGCCGGGAGGTTAATCAGGTGCAAATCGCCATCTCGCGCGTGGGACCAGACGTGCGAATGGCCGAAGACGTACGCTTTGACCTGTTTCTTGGCGTGCATTAACTCTAAGAATTTGGCGGTATCGAGAATTCCGCCCCACGCTTTGCCTTCGGGCGGAGCAACTTTCTGCAGCGTGTGGTGCGCCATGATGATCGCCGGCTTGTCTGCCCGCGCGTCGAGCTCATCGCTTAACCATTTCAGCTGTGCGTCCCCCAACTCGCCGGTCACGACGTTCGTCTTCATCAGTGAATCGAGTAAGAAGAAATTCACGTACGGCGTTTCCAGAATGCTGACATGCTTTGACTCGACCAGCGGTTGCTCGGGGCGCTGCGTTTTCAGCGCGTCATAAAACGCGGGGATGTTGTCATGGTTGCCCATCGTCATGTGCAGCTCTTGCTGGGCGTCAATCAGCGGCTGAATGCACTGGGCGAAGTTGGCGTAATCAGCCGGCAGCCCGCTGAGATAGGCGCAGTCGCCGTTAAAGAGAACGGCGGCCGGCTTGCTCGGCAGTTGATTGATCTCGCGGACGCCCTGCTGCAGATTGGACGTCATGTTGACTTCCCGCGCGGTGACTTCGGCATTTTTGGGAATGTGCGTATCGGATAGTAGCGCCAGCGTCATCGTCTGGGCGGCCGGAGCGGCGTAGCCAATTCGCAAGACCGACAGCCCGGCCAGCGCCGCGGCGGATTGCGACAAAAATTGACGACGATTAACGGAAGGAAGGTGAATCGGCATAGAGAAGTCCTGGCGAAGCGGTGTGAAGGGAGGAAAGAAGCAGGCCGCCAGGCTTGAGGGGAACCCCCGGCGGCTCCCCTTTATCATAGTCAATCCACAACGCTCGATCAGCAACAGAGACACGGGCCGCTACTGGACATTCCGCGTGTTGATTCTAGCTGAACGACTCTCCAACTCTCGTGGGAATTCGTCGGGAAGCAAGGGTTGTCTAAGTCGATTATTTCGCCCCTGTAGCGGGGAACGCTCGAGCCGCCCGCTAGCATTCAATTTAGGCAACTCTGGCGGACCTTTCGTCCCTTTGATGATCGCGCCAAATCTCCAGTCGCGCGATTTTGGCGAAAATGTGCGGCTCGTTCTGAAAGTGCTGGTTAATGCGAGCGATTCGTGCCGATGGGTGGTGGTGAAGGTATCGAAAATACGCCTCGCAGTCATCGTATCGATTGTTCGCCTGTGAAGGGGGCAATCAACGGAGCGCGTGGACCTGGCATTTGGCCCGCCTTCGTCTCCACAACGATAAGACAGCCTTTCGTCTGCGAAAGAGGAACCCATGAGAGCCCATAGTTTGTGGATCGTTTCCTTAATGGTGATGCTCGCAGCATCCACGGATGCGGTCGCGCAGAAAGCCACATATGCGACCGGTTCCGACCAACAGGATTCCGCAGGCCAACCCTCCGGCATCGCCTACCTGGCGAGCGGCCAGTGGCGCGAGCCGACGGTCAACGACGCTCCAGCGCCAGCCAGCGCCAGCAGATACGCCCAACAGGGCCAATATCCTCAGCCTGGCCAATACCAACAACCGATGATGCCGCAGCCCGGCATGGGACATCCCGGCATGATGGCTCAACCCGGCATGCAGCCGAGCATGATGCCGCAGCCAGGGATGGGCTATCCCGGCATGATGCCGCAGCCTGGCCGCTATCCGGCGATGCCGCCGGGAGTTGCCCCGGCAGGTTTCAACCAGTCGCTGGGCGGCCCACCGATGCAAGACCCCAACGTTCAACAAGCGTCGTACGATAACGGCAACTGTTCGACCTGCGGCGGATACGGCTGCGATAGCTGCCGCGGTTCTGGTTGCGGTTGCGGCGGCGAAGGGTGCGGAGCTTGCAGCGGCCTGCTTGGATGCGGTCAATACTGCGGCTTTAGCCGCGGCATCGGCAACGCCTGGGACTTGTCGGAATACGGAGGCCGTTGTGCTCCCCGTTACTTCGACGCCAGCGCCGAGTTCACCTATTTCAAGCTGGAAGGAAACACGCCGAACCGTGCTTTCGCTTCCCAAAACATCTTGGGCGCTACGGTGCTCAACAGCAACGATCTGAACTTTGACAATGAAGCCGGCGTCCGCTTTACGATGAACTGGATTTGCTTTGCCGGTACGACGCTGGAAGTCAGCTACATGGGTATCGGCAACTGGGCCGCTTCGAGCCGTGCGACCGGCGCAGGCGACCTTTACTCGCCGCTCTCAAATTTTGGTAGTGACCCACTGGGGGGCTATTCAGAATCGGACATGTCAAATCTGGCTGACTTGTCGATGTCCAATCGCTTTGACACGGTCGAGCTGAACCTCAAACGAGGTTGGACCGGAGCAGGGTGCTGGTTCCAAGGATCGTGGTGGGGCGGTTTCCGTTACTTCCGCTTGAGCGAAGACTCGAACTACGTCACGCAAGGCGCGTCAGGGTCGATGAACTACGCGACGAACACCGACAACGACATGTACGGCGCCCAGCTGGGTGGCGACTTGACGACTCGGCTAACGACGCGATTGAGCCTGAGCGGCTTCCTGGAATGCGGCATCTATGGCAACCGCGGCGTCCAGGACACGACGATCGTGCTAAACAACGCCGGCGGCACTTCGACCGTGTTTGAAACCGCCGCCGCCAACCGAGCGTCGATGGTCACCGAAGGCGGGGTGCACGGCAACTTCAAAATCACGCCCAACATGGCCTTAAAGCTTGGCTATCAAGTGGTTTATGTCAACGGCGTCGCATTGGCCCTAGACAACTACAATTTTACGACCGGCCTGGGAGCCGCGCCGGCCGCTTTGGCGAGTCGCGCCGTCTTGGTCGACGACAATGGATCGGCTCTGTATCACGGCCTCACGGGTGGATTCGAGTTAGTCTGGTAGTCGTTAACTGTTGATATTAAAGAAGTTACAAAAAGGTCGGCGAATCTCGCCGGCCTTTTCTTTTTGCGCTTCTCGCACCAGAAAATGGGGAACTCCGGCTGAGTTGCCCGCGTCTAAGCCGGGTTGCAAAGTCTCACCGATCCCCCCGAATACTAAATGTCTGGGTAATTTGGCAAGACTACGTGGAGGTCCGTTGTAATCGGTCTCCCGGGCAACTAATTTTGTTACTACGGCTTGGGCTCCCCTCTATCGACTTATCGTTGTCGGGATATCCGGCTGATCCCGAATAACTCACCCGCTCGTCACCACCGTCAGACCTGACCCCCACAGCGCTCCGCAGTTCGCCGTTATTTTCTATCCGGCAGGCGGAGCGTTCGGAGATTTGCACCATGAATCGGTCCTCTGGAAATCGCCCACGTAAAACCAGCAACCGCAAGAAGTTCCGAGGCTCTCAGGCGAAAATCGAATCACTGGAAGCCCGAATGGTCATGGACGCGGCTGCGGTCTATGAAGCGGCCCAAATCAGCTTCATGGGGGATGACCTCGTCGGGAAAGACGGCGATTTCGGCAAAGCCGGTTTTGACATGGCGTTGCTCTATAACCAGTACGTCTCTGGCGATAATCAGGTCGAAGATCCTGATGGGGGCGTCGGGACGTTTGTCCCTGGAGTCACGTTTGGAGACTACGTGATTGAGGGGAATCGTATCCATGTCGGAGTAGTCGGCGTTTCGGTCGATCCGCAAGCGACAGCGGCCCTGATGACGGACTTAGCCGATATTGGCATGGACATTTCGGCATCCAAAAGTGCATTGGCCGTTGGCTGGATTAACATCGATAAGCTGGACGAACTCGTCTCACTGACCAATGTAGGAATGGTTCAAGCTTCGCGCAAACCGATTGTCAAATCGGTCGGTTCGGTCGTCGATCAGGCGGACGCCGCCATGGAAACCGATACGGCTCGAACCCAATTTGGCGTTGACGGAACGGGTCAGAAAATCGGCGTAATCTCCGATACCTACAACGCGGACGGAAGCGCTGCCCTAGACATCGCGACTGGCGACTTGCCGGGCGCCGGCAACCTGCTGGGAAACACGACGCCGATCCAAGTTCTGTATGATGAACCTGGCGGCACGGACGAGGGTCGCGCCATGCTGCAGTTGGTGCATGACATTGCACCGGGCGCTGAGCTCGCGTTTCATGGAGTTGGCAACTCGACGCTTGAGTTTAGCAATGCGATCTACAACCTAATCGCGGCTGGCTCGACCGTGATCGTCGACGATATCGGCTTCAGCAACGAGCCTTTCTTTTTTGATGGAGTCGTTGCCAAAGCGGCCGACGCCGCAGTCACGGCGAATGTCGTCTATGCGACGGCGGCCGGCAATGACGCTCGAACTTCCTGGGAAGGAGCGTTCGCAGATAGCGGCGCCGTGTTGGCGGCCGGCTCCATTCAGGTCGACGCCAGCGACCCCTATGCTCCGGCCGCATTTTTCGGCGGCACATCGATGGACTTTGATTCTAGCGCAGCCGTCGATGACCGGCAGTCGTTTACGCTAGAAGATGGTGATAACATCGCCCTTGTCTTTCAATGGGATCAATATTTTTATTCGGACTCCGCAGGTGCTCTCGGTGCGGAATCGGACTTAGACTTGTACCTGATTGACGCGAATGGCAATATTGTCTCTGGTTCGACATACAGCAATATTGGCGGTGATCCAATTGAGTTCCTGGAATATCAAAACACCAGCGGCGCCACCGCTACCTATGAACTGTTGATCGTCGTCGAATCAGGCCCGATGCCGAATTATGTGAAATACATCAACACGGTTGGCTATGACTCGATGGGCGCGCTGGAATACGCGACCAACAGCGGCACCGCATGGGGCCATGCGAATCCTGATCTTGCATTGAGCGTCGGCGCCGCTTTTTATGGCGATACCCCAGGCTACGGCGCCAACCCGGCTG
Organism: Blastopirellula marina DSM 3645; assembly: GCF_000153105.1. Lineage (GTDB taxonomy): Bacteria > Planctomycetota > Planctomycetia > Pirellulales > Pirellulaceae > Blastopirellula > Blastopirellula marina. The sequence goes on along the minus strand of NZ_CH672376.1, from coordinate 2,760,265 downwards.
TGCTCGAAGATTTTTCGTCGCCTGGTGGAAGTCCGATTTTATTCGACAGCAACTTGGCGCGGATCGCGCCGGTGTATCGCGAAAACGTCGATGTGGTCGGTCCTGACGGCGCCGATACGACCTTCTTCGCTCCTTATGGCATTGTCGATGTCGAGGGCAATGGACTCCCCAATTTCTTCGGCACTTCGGCCGCCGCGCCGCATGTTGCAGCTCTCGCGGCGTTGCTTCGCCAGGCCAATCCAGAACTGATTTCGACGCAAGTCAATGACATCCTGCGCGACACGGCTCAAGACATGGATGACGAGTCGACCCCAGCCTTCGATATCGGTTTTGACTTTGCAACCGGCTACGGCTTTGTCGACGGCGTGGCCGCGATTGAACTGGCGCTTAACACGGTTGGCCTGAATCCCGGTGGTGGTGACAATGGCGGCGGCGGCGGCGGAGAAGATGGCGGCGGTGATGTGACGCCTCCTTCCTGCGGCGTTTACTTTGGTCCTGAGGCGGTTGAAGTTCAAGCGGCATTGGGCGCCAATCTGTTTGTCACGGGCCATGCGATGCTGGACAACGGCGTCGCTAATGGGCAATTAGGCTACGACTATGAAGTGCTTGACTTCTTGCGCGGAATCGGCACCTTCCAAGAGATTCCGAAGTCGCAATACTCGATCGCGGTGATCGGCAACAGCGACGCCGACTGGGGCTTCTCGACAGGAACTCAACTCGCAACCGGCTACGAGTCGACGACCTTCTATGATGTCGACAACATCACGCCGGCGCTGTGGTCTCAGATTCTCTCCAATGACGCTTTGATCTTCTTGTCCGACATCACTTCGGTCGCCACCGGCGGTTTGACCAATGGACAGATCGACACGATTGTTGACGCCAAGGACCTGATCGCCGCAGCGGTCAACACCCACGGGCTCGATGTTTGGGCCAACGCCGGCAGCGCCGCGACCGGTTACTACGACATCTTGCCGACCGGCGCCGTCGATGTCGCAGCCCTGACGGCGAACGCGACGCCGTTTGCTGCAACGACCGAAGGACAAGCGATCGGCATCACCTATGAGATGGCGAACGCCGCAGCGGCTTCGTTCGAGTTCACCGATTTTGACAGTGATCTCTATGAACTAGAAACTCGCGATTTATCCGAGATCGTTTCGCTTGGCGCGACGAATATCGCGATTCAGAATGACGAACTCGTCTCGGTGAGCCAAGCCGGTTCTTACATGCTGAACGGCGTGATCGGGTACAAATTCAATGACGCGAATCTCGACGGAATTCGCCAAGCCGACGAAGCTGGCCTGGCCGGTTTCACCTTCTTCATTGATGAAGATGGCGATGGTCGGATCGGATTGTGCGAACCGTCGGCCGTCACCGACGCTTCGGGCATGTACACGCTTTATCCTCGTTACAGCGGCACGTTCAACGTTCTGCAGGTCGTGGAGCCTGGCTACTTTAGCACCGACGACGTCCAACATGTCATCTCGGTCAACGGCAGTCGCATTACGCTCAACGCTTCACTCGATTCGGGCGCCGTGGTCGCGATTGATTACGGCGATCCAGGAAACCCGTACGCCGCCCACCCGGTGGTCGACGGCTTTCACTTGGGCGAATCGCCGATGGTTGATGACGGCGTCGTGTTTGGCTCTGGCTTGAAAGTAGGTACGAACGTCGTCTCGATTTCCTCCTCCTCGCTTTATTCGCCGGGCATTCTGCAAGCATGGATGGACTTCAACAAGGATGGCAAGTTCAACGGTCCCGGCGAACAGATTTTTCATAATCTGACGCTGCAAGAGGGTACGCACAATTATACGTTCGTGATTCCCGACTTCGTGATCGACGACTCGACTCAGGACCCCGCGTATCGCATTCCGCTCGACGTTCGATTCCGCGTTGATTACACGCTGAATTTGGGACCGACAGGCGACGCATTCGCCGGTGAGGTGGAAGACTACGAAGTCTTTATCTCGCAAGACGCGGATGGGGGCATCCGGTTGAACGACGATGCTTTTACCTACGTAGAGGATACGGCGGACCAAACGTTTGACGTGCTGGCGAACGATTCGAGTTTTTACAACCGAGCCCTCACGATCGTCGACATCACCGACGCGACTTCGATGGCCATCTTGGACGCGTTGACGATCGTCGACAACAAGATTGTCTTTGACGCCACGGGAATCGTTGATCTGGGGACCGACATTACCTTCAGCTACACGGTGATGGATTCGAAAGGGTTCACCGAAACCGCCGACGTTACGCTGACAGTTGCCGAAGACAATCTCGCAGTCGTGGCGACCGCGTCCTTCTACAATCCCGATTTTGGCGGCGACGTCAACAATGATGGATTTATTACCTCGCACGATCTGGCCATCGTGCTGCGTGAAATCGAGCGTTTCGGCTCCCGAGCGCTGCCGCAACTCGGCACACCGAGGGCTGGGTTCGCCAAATTCATCGACGTCAACGGTGACAACAGCTTCGACCCGCGCGACATCGTCTCCATTCTCGAGAAGATGGTGCAAAATCAAATCGCGTATCAGGAAGAAGGGGAAGCGGTCGACGCCGCTTTCGTCGACGACCAACCCGCGGCGCCATCCATGACAAGCCCAGCGGCTCCGCTCACTTTGCAGACGCCGATGGTTACGGGACTGACCGCAACCACCAAATCGTCGAGGCCGTTGTCGACGACCGATATCAGCGGCTACTTTGCCGGGGTCTTTGAAAAAACGAGCAAGCAAAGCAGTCCGCAGAACCAGCAATCTACAACGCTCGCGTACGAAACAGAAACCGATTCGGAAGTCGAAGAGCATCTCTTCTCGGACAACTCGTTTGAACTGCAACTGATCGATTCGGCCAGCAGTTCTTCATTGATGTCGGAAGAGGTGGAAGCGACCCTCGATGAAATCGCGATTGACGTTGAAGCCGCCTGGGAAGAAGATCTGATCAGCGGCTAACGCGCCTAGCGGCGAACCATCCACCTACGGCGGAGCAGCTCGTCTCTCCGCCGTTTTTATTTGCCGAAGAAGGAATTCAGGTGAACGAAGAATCACTGGCCAAATTGCGGAAACGCAATCTTGATTCGGCGGGCGATTGGAAACGCTACGCTTCGCATCGCCGCCATACGACGCGACTGATCCTGGACGCCGCTCCCGCCAAATCGTCCCGACTTTGCTTGCTCGGAGCGGGAAACTGCAACGACATTGAATTGACCGCGCTATCGCGCACGTTTCGCGAAATTCACCTGGTCGATCTCGACAAAGACGCCGTCGAGCAAGGACTGAAACGACAATTCAGCGGTCTGCAGGGGAAGATCATCATTCATGCGCCGGTCGATCTGGATGACCCAGATGCGATTTCTCTGCTTTCATCGATCGGCGTCTTTGATGTCGTCGCTTCGATTTGCGTACTATCGCAATTGATCGACGCGATTCCGCATCAGGAGATGTCAAAAGAGGAAGCGCTGCCGCAGATTCAACAGATTCGGAAGCGGCACTTTGGCCTGCTGTCGCATCTGGCCGGAACCGACGGCAGCATAGTACTCGCCCACGAAGCGGTCTCGAGCGATTCGGAGCCGAAAGTCGCGACCAGCGACGACCATTTGCTAGGCCCCCTCTTGGTGGAACTGGCCATACAACAACGCTTGTTTATGGGACTGAACCCTGCCGTGATCGCGGGCGAACTTCTCCACTTGGCTCCGACACACGATTTGACGACGACCCCACCCTGGAGCTGGGACTTTGGCCCCCGTTGCTACGTGGTTTGCGGTCACGCGCTGAAGCGCCAAGCCTAAATCCTGTTTTTCTGTAAACAGGAGTTGGCAAAATTCACCGGTTAGAACGAAATTACCGGAACTTCCCGTTCGGCCTGTACGTCCAAACGTCGAACCAAGATTCGATTTGCGCAATTTAAGCGACGTCGAAACTGCCCTCGAATTCGTTAATATCGACTTCGTCGGCATAAACCAACTTGGCACAACACGGCAGTCTACGCAAACTGCAGAAGATTAGCACATTTGGTGCGTTTCGCAGATTTGGCGTAACTATAATCCGGCTTGCCCCCTGAATGTTGCAATTTTGCAACGCGATCGGGGATCGCCGAAACCCAAAAAAGCAATCCAGGTCCTACGCGGTTCTCCCCCCGGAGAAGCTACCGCACCCTTCCAGTGAGGATAGAGGTCGTCTAAATGACCATTCGCTACACACGTCGACGTACATCCGCAGAACGCAAAGCTGCCCTGAAGAACCATCTGCGTAGCAAGCGTAAAGGGGGCCAACGTTCTCTCAATCATGAGCAACTGGAATCGCGCCAACTGATGGCGATGGACGTTTTCCAGTTGATTGGCATTCAGAATAATGCCGGCGATCTACTGGATGACCAGGAAGTGCTGAACAGTGCGCCGCAAAATCTGACGTTGCGGTTTGATGAGAACCATGCGGTGGATCCCGCAACGCTCGCTGCCGGGATTCGCATTTATCGCGCAGGACCGAACGGCACTCTGGATGGCGGGACAGGCGATGATGTCGATATTTTGGGGAATGGCGCCGATTTCGGGGGATTCATCGGCATCGGCGACAGTGCGAATGAAGTTGTGATCCGCTTCGGCGAAGCTCTGCCGGACGATCAGTATCGAATCGAAATTACCAGCGCATTGATAGGGACGCCGATCGAAGATGGGGTTCCGATTCCCGGCGGGACGCCGACTGGAGCGACGCCGTTCTCTTCGACCTTTGAATTGAATCTGGGCGCCCAGATTCTGTCGATCGTACCGCAGCCGGTCACGCGCAATGATTCCGGAGATCTGGAAATTGCCCGCGATCAGATCTACGTCTATTTAAATGATGACGATCTCGACATGGCGTCGGCGCTGGACCCCGGCTACTACCAACTCCTCTTCCAGCGAACTGACGACGCTAATATAAATCCGGACGATGACAGTCCGGATATTCAAAACGGGGAAGTCGCGTTCTTCCCGACAAGCGTCGATTACGACTCCGACCTCGATCTCATCATTCTGACCTTCGCCGATTCGCTCGACACCCTGGCGGATGACTTGCCCGGTTTCGATTCGACGAAAGCGACCGTCTTCCGACTGCAAATCGGCAGCAAAGAAATCACGTCGAAGGAGTGGACCGATACGCCAGACGTCGACACGATTGATGCGATCGGCCCCAATGACCCCGGTGACACGTTTGACACGGCGAAAGACCTGGTCGGACCGAACAACGAAAGCTTGCTGGACGGCAATCACGAATTTGAAGTCACCCGTCCCGCGCACGCGACGCATCTAAATTCCACCGGCGCAACAGTCTACGACGTCGTGGGCCAGATCTTCACGGTCAACGACGGTAGCGACGACAACGGCGGTCTCGGCAATTCCATCACGTTTCAGTTGATCAATGGGGGAACGACGTCGAACCTATCGTATGCCGCGATTGATATTTCCGATTTGATCCTCGACACGGCGAGCACCCGCGCCATGCTGGCGGATCGCATCGCCACGCGGATCACCGCAGCGTTCGCCGCTGACGGCCTGGTGGTCAACGTCGACGAGCCGACCTCAAGCGTCAGCGGAACGCGTTTTGCGCTTTCCAGCCCTGATGGTCGTCCGACCATGCTGGTTAGCGATACGACCGTCGGCTTGATCGTCGACCGCTCGCAAACGATTGTCATTCATGGACAAATCATCAACGAAGCGGGGGAAGAATACACGTTAGATCTGCCGGGCGCCAGTGATGAGCCTGGTCACCGTGAAGACTATGCGGAACAACAACAACATTTACTGGCAGGCGCCGATGACCATACCGGCGTCACGGAGTTCCGCTATACGTTTCCCCAGCAATACGGTGTGGATCCTTCGACGGGCGCTCCGCTGTTCAACCAGATTACCGAGGCGCAAAAACAGCGGACTCGCGAAATCATGTCGCTCTACAGCTATTACGCGGGAGTGACTTTCGTTGAAGTTCCCTATTACGAATCGACGAGTCCCTTCTTTCAACCGTACGACCTCCGCGTGGTGACCGGCGACTTGCGCGCGGTCGATCCCACCGTTCCCACCGGGCCTGGCGGCGTCGCCGGTATCGCGGGTGGAGATTTGGTGGTGATGGACATTTTCGATCACCAGAATGCAGGTGACGACGAATATGGCGATGATTGGCAACGCACGGCGATCCATGAAATCGGTCACTTCCTTGGACTTGGTCACTCTTACGAACTTCCGCCGGTAACGACACAGAGCGACGGCGCCAACAATTTTGGCTTGGGCGCCGAAAATATCTTCCCGGGCGATAATGACATCGTCCATATGCAGTATCTCTACAACCCTGACTCGAAAGACATCGATCTCTATAAATTGGAGATCACCGAAACGGGGCGATTGACGGCGGAGATTCTGGCCGAGCGTCTAAGCAATTTGGACCCGTCGAATCCGGTCAACCCGAGCAGTCTCGACGCGCTGATTACGATCTACCAAGAGAATGGGGACGGAACGCGAACGGTCATCGCACGTAACGACGACTACTACAGCGAAGATCCGTTTGTCGAACTGTTGCTGCAACAGGGCACCTACTATATCGGCGTCAGCGCCAGCGGAAACAACGCCTACGATCCGTCGATCGCGGACTCGGGATTCGGCGGCAAGACGCAGGGCGATTATGATCTGCAGATTCGCTTCCGACCTGACTCGACCAATGCGATTCGCGATACCGGGGCCGTCTTGGAATCGGGCACTTCGATCCAGGTTCGAAACGCCGCGGAAGACTTCGGAACCGACGCTCAACTAAGTCAATCCGGCCTGCATACGATTACGATCGTCGATGCGGCCGGCACGGACATAACCTACGAACTTGATTTTGTCGACGACCTTACCGCGCCGGCGACAGTCCAGTCGACCAACGTCCCGGTTAAAGTCCTCAAAACGGCATTGGCCAGCGACATTGTCGCCGCCCTGGTCGCGGCGATCAACGCAACCTCCGGTTTTAATATCATTGCGACTAACGTCGGAAATCGGATCGATCTGGCGAATGCGGCGTCCAACAATCCGGTTGATTTCTCCTCGCTGATTGACGCCAATGACACGATGCGCGTCACCGGCGGCGCCTCAGAAGGCGCCGCGCTCGATGGCGATTTGAATGGAGCCGCCGGCGGGAACTACAACTTCTGGTTCCGCGCCGAAACTCCGCTCGAATCGGCGACTGCTCCGCCGAATGAGCCAATCGTCATCTACGTCGACAAAACCTCGACTCGCGGCGGGCAAAACAACCCGGCCTTAGATGGTTCGCTGCAGCGACCATTCAACAACATTCAAGCCGCGCTCACGCTCGCCGATCAGCGCGGGATGGGAGACGTGATTCGGATCATCGGCCTAGCGGGCAATAGCGATGATCCAACGACGCTAGAGGACAATCTCGCCTACTACATCGGTTACGACACGACCCAACAGCAGGTCCTGGAAGATGGTCAACAGCTGATCATCCCGAAAGACGTAACGGTGATGATCGACGAAGGCGCCATCTTGAAATTTGGCGTCGGCGGGGCCGTCGTTGTCGGCAGTACGTCGGTCAACGAAGATCGAAGCTTCGCCGCGTTGCAAGTTCTCGGCATTCCAGAACGCTTTGATCCCTATGTCGATTCCGCCAACGCGATCGTCGAGGACTCGGACCGCTCCGGTCGCCGTGTGATCTTTACTTCGTACAACGAAGACAAAGTAGGCACGAAGAGCAATACGCAGTTCGAGCCCGCGGGCGGCGACTGGGGCGGCGTATTCTTCAATAACGAAGTCGATCGTGAAGAAGGCGCCGGTAATTGGCAAGACAACGGCATCTTCCTGAACTCGATCGTCGGCGGCGACTTCCGTTACGGCGGCGGCCTCGCTTCGATCAACGGCGAAGACTTTACGTTGGCTCCGGTCTACATGGAAGAGACGCGACCAGCTTTGTACTTCAATAACGTTGTCGGCAGCGCTGGCGCTGCATTTTCGGCCGATCCGAACAGTTTCGAGAAGACGAACTTCCAGGTTTACTCCCCGCAGTCCGACTTCAATCCCACCGACAGCTATCGCATCGGTCAATTCAACCAGGCGACGCCTGACTACACGCGATCTGGCCCGGCGATCTTTGGCAACGACTTCGTTACCAGAGCTCTCGTGACGACCGACGACGCTGGAAACGTTTTGACAACTCTTCGCGAGGGATACGACACCAACTCGCTCAACGGCATTCTGGTTCGCATCAATACTCCGGCGGGCAATCTGACCGAAAAGCTTACGGTTACGGCTAATTTTGACGATACCGACATCGTCCACATCCTGCTCGAAAATCTGCTCGTCGAAGGAACTCCCGGCGGTCTGCTGGTCGATCCCTTCGGCACGCTTACCGCGCGTCTCGACGCCGGTCTGGTGATCGATCCCAACATCGTCATCAAGTCGAATGGATCTCGCATTGAAGTTCAGATGGGCGCATCGCTGATCGCAGAGGGCTCCAACGGCAACGAAATCATCTTCACCTCGCTGCATGATGATCGCTATGGCTTTGGCGGCACGTTCGACACCAACAGCAACGGCGCCCAAACGACGGCGGACGCCGGCGACTGGAGCGGCATCTACTTTGGGCAAACCTCATCCGGCAGCCTGGACAACGTCATCCTGGCGTACGGCGGTGGAAATTCACGCGTGGACGGCGGTCTCGCCTTCTTCAATGCAATCGAAATCCATCAAGCCAGCGTACGCGTTGCGCATAGCCTGTTGGAAGAAAACGCAAGCGGATTGGGGAACAATGATTCCGGCGCCACGCGAGCTGGTCATAGCGCCAACGCCGGCGGCACCATCTTCGTCGCAGGCGCCCAACCGGTCATTGTCAGCAACAGTTTCCGGAACAACAACGACGCGTCGATCAATATCAACGTGAATTCGCTGAACTCGAATCTTGTCGTGGACTGGGGTCGTTCGACCGGCTTTGTCGAAGTCACTCCCGGCGTCGGCGACAATCAAGGCGCATTGATTCGCTTCAACTTGCAGACGAATAACGTCATCAACGGCATGGTGGTTCGCGGCGGGGTCCTAACCACGCAAAGCGTGTGGGACGATACCGATATCGTGCACGTTCTCTTCAGTGAAGTCGTCATTCCCGACTTGCACACGTACGGCGGCTTGCGGATCGAAAGCTCGACCAAGGAAAGCCTGGTCGTCAAGCTAATGGGCGCCGAGAACGCCGGCATCACCGCGTCAGGCGCGCCGCTTGACATTGAAGATCGCGTCGGCGGCATGTTGCAAGTGATCGGCCAACCTGGTTTCCCGGTCGTATTCACGTCGTTCTATGACGACACGGTCGGCGCCGGCTTTGATGAAAATGGCAAATCCGCCGTCGACACCGACAATACCGGCGACACGATCGCTCCCTCGGCCGGCGACTGGCGCAGCTTGCTGATTGACCAGTTTGCTAACGATCGCAACGTTGAAGTGATTGTCGAAGCGGAAAGCAACAACGCCGTGTCGGTCGGAACCAACGGTACGCCGCAGTCGGCCCAATCGCTCGGCATCTTGGCGCCTGACGAATATGCTGGCGACGATAACCGCCGCTTGGGCTTCGAGATTCAAGGCTATCTCAGTTCGCCCAGCGATGTCGACGTCTACTCCTTCCAAGCGACGCCGGGAACCGAAGTTTGGCTTGACCTGGATCGCACTACGATGGCCTTGGACGCGATCATTGAACTGATCGATGACAACGGCAACGTGATCGCGCGTTCGATCGATAACAACACGCTGTTCGGCAACAACGACGCTTCGAATCAAATGAATACGATGCCCAAGTCGGGCACGTACGACCAAGATCGGTGGACGATCAATCCGCGCGACGCCAGCATGCGGATCGTTTTGGCCGGCAATCCCACTTCGTCGATTCGCACCTACCATGTTCGCATTCGCAGCAACAGCGACGATATCGGTACGACGACCAACTCGAGCGGCAGCTATCTCGTCAATCAAACGCAATTGACCGGCGGCCTTACTTCCGGCGTTTACCAACTGCAAATTCGTCTGCGTGAAATCGATGAATTCGGCGGCTCGACCATCAAGCAAGCGGACGTCCGCTATGCGACCAACGGCATCGAAGTGCTGGGGCAACCCGCCCACTCGCCGCTGCTGGGCGAATCGGCCGAAGATGCCAACGACACCAACGATACGCAAAACGGCGCTCACAACGTCGGCAATGTGCTGACCACCGACCGCGACGCGATCAGTATCGCCGCCAATATCGCTACAGAAACCGACGTCGATTGGTTCCAGTTTGAACTGACTCGCGAATACCTTCAGGAGATTGAGGGCTTTTCGGCCGATGCGTTGTTCGCCAGCTTGATGATCGACCTCGACTACATGGGCGGCGCCCGCGGCAACGCTCAAATCGCCGTCTACGACCAGCAAGGTCGCTTGGTGATCGTCAGTTCCGATTCAAGTGTCGGCGACGATCAAACGCAAACGCAATTTGTCGCGAACACGACGTACGATGCCGACTACACGCCGCTGGCTGACCAGACGCGCGGATCGCTCAGCACCAATGATCCGCATGTTGGCACGATCCATATCCCGCAAGGGACCTACTACGTCGCCGTATCGTCGACGGCCCAGATCGCGGATCAGCTCTCGCAGTTCTACGAAGAAGATCCGACCAACTCGCTCGTTCGTCTCGAGCCGGTTGATTCGATCCAACGAATCGTCGAAGAACATATCGGCACCAACACGTTCAGCACAGCCGATGCTCCTGACATTGCGGCGTTCCTAAGAGACCCCGAACAGGCGAAGGATTATCACCTCAGCGATATGGTGATGTTTGTTTCGGTCGACGTCGGCAACGAACAGACTCGGGTCTGGGCGGTCAATCCATTCACGGGAGCCGTCGAAGCCTACATTGGGCAATTTGGCCAGGATGTGGGTGATATCGCAATGCGTCCCGACGGCAGTCTCTACGCTTACAGCCTAGACACCGCTTTTGGAAATGCTCCCATTGCGGCCGACAACGGTAATTTCCTCCAGATCGATACCGGGACCGGCGCCTCCACGATCATTCGTGATGACGGAGTGCAGACCTATACGTTAGACAAGAACGGCAATCCGGTCGTGGACCATGTCATCCCCGGCGGCGCCAGAGTCGGATATGGCTACTACTACAACGCGTTGGCCTATGGCTATCTTGTAGACAATCCCGAAGCGGATGACATCCTTGGCTACGCCGTTGGAAATTATGCTGGTGGGATCAACGGTCCGGCGTTCGCCACCACGGACGGCACCAATATCTTGTTCCGCGTCGACGCGTCGGACGCCGATGGTAACACCACGCCGCTGGGCGTCGCGATCGATGCGGGCGGTTCGCCCAACGATGGCCCCAACAACGATACGAATGAACAACGGGCCGAACGCGATTCAGGCACGGACGTTCGTGCGGTAGGACAAATCCGGACCGACTTTGACGCGGTTACTCCCGGATCGTCGACCATTATCGTCAATCCCGTTTCGACGTTTGATGCGGACGGCGTTACGGTAATCAGCAACTACGACGACGGCGACACCTTTGTCGTCGACGGCGATGGCCTCTCGACGACGACCGGTGATCGCATTACCGTCGAGCTCAACCTGGGCTTTGATCTGTCGTTCAACGCGCTCAGTCGTCAGACGACCGAGACGACCTTCCAAGGAACAACGCTCACACGTCGAGACGGCGGCGTCTTTCCTGCCGATGGTTCTACCTTTGTCGTGGATGGGGTGACCTACGAACTCGATCTCGATCAATACATCGATTTCGCTGGGGTTAACTCCCTGGTGGCTGGGGATAACGAGGGTTCGGCGATCAAAATCACCGATATTAGCGGCAATAGCCTCTACTTGTACCTCGAAGATATTTCCGATGGCAGCACGACGGACGGGACCGACAACACTGATTTCAGCATGTCTCCCCCCGCCCCCAGCGATACCGTCGTCGCGGTTCAATATACCGCCAACGTGACGACGCGCGAGACCTTGTTGCAGTCCGTTTTGAAAGCGATTACTGACAACGAAGCGACGGTCGGCCCCGCTTACCGACTCAACAACACGATTGTCATATCGAATGACACCAGCATTACGATGTTGCCTGGTTTAAGCGACACTGGGGATATCTTCGGCGGCGTCGCCATCGCCGGCGAAAACGGCGTCGTCGGCACAAATATCGCCGTCAACATTGACGCCGGCGCAACCGAGTTGGAAGTAGCAAGCGCGATCGTTGCAGCGATCAACGGTCAAGCAGCCGGAACCGCGAGTCAATTTGGCACGCGTGTTACGGTCGATGCGGCCACCGCCGACTTCACCGGGATTGGCGCCCTTGTGACGCCGCAAGCCAACACGACCACAAACGCGACCAATGTGATGGTCACGATCGGCGCCGATTGGACGGCTGAGGAGGTCGCCGACGCGATTGCCGCGGCGGTCGACTTGCAGCCAACGTTTGCCGCCGATAGTTCGACGCCGGGACGCGTCCATTTCACCTACAACGGCGTCAACGCGACCGTCGAAGATACGCTAGAGCTCTTCAAGGTTGGCGGTCAGGCCAGCGGCGGAACCGTGACGGGGTTGGCCATCCAGAACGGGGAATTGTATGCCGTTGACTCCGAAGGCGGCGTCTTCGAAGTTAATCGTACCGACCCGACTCAAAGCGATTTCCTCGGCACGATTCTCAATGCGAACAACAACCCGGTAAACTTTGTCAGCCTAGAGGCTGGCCCGGCCTTCATGCAGGGCGTCACCAGCGACTACGCCAATGTCCTCTTCGGCATGTCCGATTCCGGCGTGATGTATGCGTTTACGATTGAAAACGTGGGAGGATTCCTGGAGGCCGTCTTGGCCCCTGTGTTTGTCGGTGGTCGCTCCAGTATCGCAACCGCGCTCAATGTTTTGGATACCCTGCCAAACGTCACCGGCTCAATTACCGGTATCGCGATGGGCACGTTAACAAGCAACCTGTGGAATATCACCGATACTCGCGGCGATGAGGCGGGTCACGGTATTGAAGTGCCGGTCACCGGTTGGCGCGATGCGGAAGAGGGCGGAGTCAGCTTCTACTTTGGTAACGAAGAAGACACGTTTGCCGAAAACGAAGCCTACGGCAATGCGACCTCAGACAACTATGATTTCCCCCAAGGCGCCCACGGCACGCTCATCACCGAAGACTTTAGTCTAGATGGTTATTCTGCGGCCGACCTTCCCGTGTTGTATTTCAACTACTACTCCGACACGGACAACGTTAACGGCGACCTGGCGCGTGACACCTTCCGCGTCTTTATCGCCGGCGACGACGGCAACTGGGTCCAACTCTCGACGAATAATAATTACACCATCGCCGGCGATAACAACGACGAGTTTGACGCCCAAGACAAAGAGACGTTAGAAGACAGGGCCAACGCAACGACAGAGACCACCAGCGGCGCCACGAACACGGTGCAACCAACGTATGACAACACCAACTCTTGGCGCCAGGCACGGATTGATCTCTCGCAATTCGCCGGTCAAGACAATCTGAAGTTGCGATTTGATTTCGCCACGGGCGGCCAAATCAATATCGGCGGCGTCGCTGTCGACGAACAAACGGGGGCAAACTTCGCCGCCGACACGACCGAAGTCCGTGCGTTGGATTCTAACAAGCACGACGATGGCGAAGTCTTCTCGATTACCGATCCCTACACAGGAGAGGTCTACTACTTTGAAATCAACAAAGGGCAGACTCTGACGGTCGGATCCTACGCCCAGTTCGACGATGGAGACATCTTTGCAATCACCGCCAATGGGATGACTCGCACGTTTGAGTTTGACAAGGGCGATGGGAACACGACCGCTGACAACGCAATCACCATTTCGATTAGCGATACGCCGGCTACGATTGCAGAAAAATTGCGTAGGGCAATCAAAGAAGACACCGTTATCGGGGCGATCGTCCGGACGTTCCGTGATGGCAACGAACTCACGATTCGTGACATCGAAGACATCGGCCGGTCGACCGGAGCAAACGGCCTGACGGTCGTCAATGACGGCGGCGGCAGTGTTGACGGATTGCAAATCGACGGCACGGAGGCAGGACGCGCCTCGACCAGTTCTTTGGCGGATTTGGACGACGCCGTTATTGACCCGTTTACGGGCTTGCCGATTTACAACTTTGTCGCCGGTACATACGATCTCCATACGATCGACATCCATGACGACCTTGTTGTAGCGGAGGTTCCTAACGCCGACGGACAGCAACGAATCGGCGACACCGAACTCGCGGAAATCATGCAAGTCCGGTTCCAAGAGGTCATGGCCGCCAATACGGTGGATGCGAATCGCGACCTCACCTACACTGTGGTCCCGCGGCATGAAGAGTTCCTCTACATCCTCGGCGGTTACGAAGTCACGCGATTTGTCGACGGCGATATCGATGTCGCTACGCACATCGGTTTTGACGAAAACCTGCAAAGCGACACCTTTGGCGTCATGCAGGATTTCCCCACTACGCCGAACGATGACAATGACCTGCCGAACGTCTTCGATATCCGAAAGATCTTTAATCAATCGAACGAACGCGGCGTCGACAACGCTCATCAAGGCATCTTCATCGACGACTTGATCATCGGTTTCGCCGAACGCGGCGAAATGGTGACGAGCGCCTCGGTCAACGGCACCGGATTTGAAACGAATCCCAACGCCTTCGTAAACGACGTCTTTTTCGGAGAGTACCAGCTCGAACTGCGAGAAGGAACCGAGTACGTCTTTGCAGGGGGTTCGTACAGCAGCGAACGTATTGCCACGTTCACCTGGAACACCAACGATCGCTTGCAGCAAGGGCATTCGATCATCGCACCGGCCGGCAAAGACATTCAGAACAACACGCTTCTGGAAATCAGCGACGGCGTTGACACGATCGTCTTCCGCTTCCGGGATCTTGATCAAGATGCGGTGGCGATTAATCCGCTCACGCAAATCAATAATGACAAACTCGCCGGCATCTACACGGTCAACTATCGTTCGACAATGACCGATGGCGACATCGCACGTGCTCTGAGCGCCGCAATCAATGATACGTTTGGCCAACGTGCACGTAACTTGACCGAATCAACTCGCACCTTTGGCGTGATCGCCCGCGTGAATTCGCCGCTAGCGGGCGAAGCGACCTCCGGTCAAATTGACCTTTCGCCGAAGAGTCCTTACTCGGATGAAGTTATTGTCGGTCTGCTGGGAACGACCAACCTTGGGGCGCTCCAGTACCGCGAAAGCAACAACGACCTCTTCATCAACGCGACCAATACGAAGCTCGACGGCGTCGCGTACAACGGCTACATGGAGTTCCATGCTCGCGGTCAAATCGGCGACAACCCGTTGGCGGTCGACGGTACGGACCCGACGAAGCACGCCGATGTCGATATGTATCGTGTCGATCTTGGGCTGGGAAGCACGATTCAAATCGACGTAGAATCCTTATCGCTCGGATCTCCTGTAGGTTCGTTGATTCGTCTCTTCTATCTCGACGGAACGGAAGTTGTCACTGCTGTCACCGGCGTCGACGCGAGCTTGAGCTATGAGGTCACCGATCCTCTGCTGGTTGGTCGCTACTTTATCGCAATTAGCCATGCGGACAACGATTCGTACAATCCGAACCTTCCCGCTGATGACCCGGCTAATATGCGTGTCTACTCGATGGAGAAGATCGCTTACGGCCTGTCGGTTAGCGTCGATAACGGATCGGCCAATCCATTCGAGTTTGTCACCTACGATTACGACGGCGATCAAAACAACTTCCGCGATCAAGGGCAGATCATCATCAGCTCGAATCGCATTTCGCACTCGTCGGAATGGGGTGTTCTGGTCGACGCCGCTCCGCGCGGTTTGCCTGCCGACGGCGGCGACAATCTGCCGCACCAAGGATCGGTTCGCGTTACCCGCGAAATCAACACCAAGCGTCTGACGACCGGTGTGACGATCGTCAACAACATCATTTATGACAGCGGAACCGGCGCCATTCTCTTCAGTGGAGATACGGCTCTCACGTCGCAAGCGCCAGGCGCCGTGCCGGTCGGTCGAATCATCAACAATACGTTGTATGGCGTTGGCGGCGGCGACGTCGGCATCCAAGTCGACAATCAAGCTGGTCCATCGATCGTCAACAATATCGTCGCCAATTTCGGCGTCGGCATTGATGTCGCCGTCGACGGCGTTTCTCCCGTGGAGACCCGAATTTCGCGGACGGCGTTCCAAGGGAACATCCTCGATAGCGCTTCCGGCGACACCGGACAATCGCCGGTTCTTCTCGGAGCCGCTGACTTGCTGTTTGTGGATGCGGCGAACGGAAACTTCTACCTCGCTTCGGGTTCGCAAGCGATTGATGCGGCGATTGACTCGGTCCCGGACCGAGCGGAATTTAACTCGTTGAATAGTCCCCTAGGAATCGCCACCTCGCCGGTCATCGCGCCTGCACGCGATCAATCGGGACAATTGCGATACGACGACCCGACGGTCGTTTCGAGCGGCGGGTCAGGTGTGAGCGGCTTCAAGGACATCGGCGCCCTGGACCGAGCCGACACGCGCGGCCCCAGCGGCACGCTCATTGATCCTCAAGACAATGACGCTGCGAACCTGGACTTGGACCAAACGCAAGATGTGGTTCAGTTGCTCACCGGGCCGCTGACCAACATCTCGATTCAATTGATCGACAGCAGCGGACTGTCCACTCAGCCGCAAGGATCGGGAATCGACGACACGACCGTTACCAGCGACTCGTTTATCGTGGAACGAATCACCGAAACCACGACCACGAAGCTCAAGCTCGGAGTCGATTATCGCTTTGACTATGACGCGACCAACAACGTCATCCGGATTACACCGGTTTCCGGCATCTTTGAAGAAGGGGTCACTTACAAGATCTCGCTCAAGAATCGATACACCATCGATCCCGACACCGGCGTGGCGCTCGGCGTTAACCATCCCGATCTGATTCGTGACAACGCCGGAAACTCGATCGAACCGAACAAGTTCACTGGTAACGAAACTAGCTTCTTCATTCGCGTCGGCGGTTTGCTCGATTTTGGCGACGCACCTGACAGCTATGGAACCTTGTTCACTAGCGATGGCGCTCGCCATGGAATCCGCGAAGGCTTCTTCCTGGGCGACGGGATTGACTCGGAACTAGACGGCAAGCCGAGCGACGGCGCTGATGGTGACAACTTCGATGACGGCATCGTCTTCGAAGAAACGAGTTCGTCTGGGACCGGCTTGATCCAAAGCGGAGGATCGAGCGTTATCTATGTCGAAGCGACGGTTCCGTTGAATGAAACCAACTACGGCTTTCTCCAAGCCTGGTTGGACTATGACGGCAACGGCGTCTTCGATGACGACGAGATGGTCTTGAACCGCGCGTTGAATGTGAACGCGACCAACGGCGCTAACTTTGGCTTGGGCCAGAAGTTCACCCTCGACGATATTCCGGACGATGCGATAGCCGGCCAAACGTACATGCGTTTTCGCTACAGCAGCACTGGTGGTCTCGCCGCTACCGGCTTTGCCGAGGATGGTGAGGTTCAAGACTACGAAGTCACCATCGAGGCCGCACCGTTCAACCCTTGGCACAACTCAGCTTTGCCAGAGGCGGTGACCATCGGCGACAACGTCGTTTCGTCACACGATCTAGCGGCGATCTTGCGTGAAATACAGGAACGCAACTACACGGATTCTGCTACCGGCAAATTCAAACCAGAATATGACCCCTTCGACCCGACGACGCCGTTCGTGGGCAGAAACGGAGTTGTCGGCGACGTTCCGAATCGTCTGGATGTCAACAACGATGGATTCGTCACGGCTTCGGACTATCTGGCTGTTCAGGAATACTTCGTGGACAACCAGATTCAGTTGAACCCTGAGTCGGTCAATGACGCGTTGCTCTCTTCGTCCTCAGAGACCATCAATCCGGCGGTCGAGAATACGCCGCTGATCGACTCGTCGACTAGTTCGGTGGAGATCGTCACGAATGACGCGCCTTCCTACACGATGACATCGAATCCGTTGACCGCTTCGTCGGCGGCCATCTCGTCGAATCCGACGAGTCAACCGACGATCGACCTGTTCGGCCTCACCATTCAGCAGTCGAAGTCGAATGTCGCGAAGTTCAGTCAGTCGACGGCGGCGACAACCTTCTATAACGACATCGACGAATCGTTTACGGATGAAGTTTTGCTGGACGATTCGCTCGACGCCGTACTGCTATCGGTCGCCAACGACGTGGATGACGCCTGGCGAATCGATTCGGAAGGGGAAGACGACCTGGACAATCTGATCGCGATGATTTCTCAGGACGAAGAATAAGTCGATCACAACTCCCATCACCCAAGGCCTCCCATCCCGGGGAGGCCTTTTTTTGTGGAGAGCCAGCAATGCGAATGGGACAGAGCAAGCCTATTGAGCAGTCGCCGTGGTTTCCAAGCACCAGGTGCTCGCCCAAGGCGCCGACATCCGGTCGATCAACATCCGGCCGCACTGCGCCGGTCGCGGTTTCTTGTCTTTGATTTCCGTCGTCAAAGAGTTCCATTCAGAAACCGCGACCGGCGTCGTGCGGCTAATTTTGGGAACGGAGAAGCGACGAGCGAAAGGCCGCTATTTGTTCCGCTTGCTGAAGAGCGAGCTAATCAAGCAAGCCCCAAGGAGCGAAGAAGGAATCAAGCTCACCGATCTCCTCTTCTTCTTCGTCGCTGAACATCGCCAGAAAGATGTCGTCCGCCGCGTTCGCCAAGATGCGATCATTCGTGGCCATGGCGCTGGGCGAATCGTTGCCAACGATGTCCTCGCTGACGACCGCTTCGCCTTCGCTGATGTGATCTTGGAGAGCGGGTTGTTCGCCTGCCGAAAGACTACCCAGTCCCCAGTCGTCGCCGATTGACGCCGATTCATAACCGTCTGCCTGAGACGGCGTGCTCATCGCAACAACATCCGGCGTCGCGGCATTCGACACGATGATCGAAGAAGCGACGTCATCCAACGCAGCCACATCAGGCGCCGATGAGTTCGTTTCCGGCTTGACCGATTTGTCGTTCTCTTCGGCGTCGCTGCTGGTCAGCAGGACGGCCTCTTCTTCGGACGGAAGAGAGTTCTCGGCGACGAAGATCGCTTCCAAAACTCGAATCACATCGAGTGCGTTGAAGCGGCCATCGTCGTTGGCGTCCATAAACGGGGCAGGGGAGTGGTGATCACCGCCAAACTGATGGGCGTCCGAATAAATCGGATCCAATAGTTCCGCGAGCACCATTTCAAAGTCAGTCGAATCGACTTGGCCATCGTCATTGATGTCGGAACCAAAGTATGGATTGTGCCAATTCAACGAATCGGGTTTGATCGCAAAACGAAAACCGGCCAGCGGCTGAAGCGCAAACATCGCTGTTGTCGAGCCAGATACGACATAGGTCTGAGCGTCTCCGCTAGGCGCCGTAATTCGCAACTGATAGTCGCCAGCGACATCGATCGGCAGCGCGAAAGCGCCAAACGGATCGGTTTCGACCGCGGCAGGCTGGCCGGCGACAAAATTGTCAAGCCGAACGCTCGTGCTGAGTTGGCCAGCGACAACAATGTAGGCGATCCGCGGCGAATCGAGTTCGACAAGCATCGTTTCCGCTTGTCCGCCCGCTAACTCGGCAGTCGTGTAGCGACCAACTAAGTTGTTTTGTGCATCGTACGCTTCCAGACGCCCGATGCTGCCGGAGCTGGTTCCGATCGCGTCGATCGAGACGCGGCTCACAGGCGACTCCAAGTCGACTCGCAGTTGTTGCTGCGCGTTCCACTCTGAGAAGTGCCCGACCGTACCGTCTATCCAGCGATAGTAACCAAAGACTCGAGAGCCGGTGGTCGCGGCGGCGTTGGCCTGCGAAAAAACGTTCGGAAACGCGCCGATGATGTTTTCGCCAAACGCCGAGAAAGAGGCGCCAGGTACGAAATCATCAATCTGATCGCCGTCGCCAAAGTTGTCTGGTTCGACGACGATCTGCGTCGCGATCGGCGTATTTTGAGAATCGACCAGTTGCACGGACCAACCAGAGAGTCCGACTTCGCCGGGATCAAAAACGCCGTTTCGATTCTGATCGTCAAACAGAAACCCTGTCGCTCCAATTTCAGTGGTCGCCGCGATCTCGGTGGTCGAACCAGCGAAGACATCAGAAACGATTGCCCCTGTCGCGTCGATTGCACGAATTTCAACTACATGCAGCGCCGAACTGGGCAATTCAATGCGAATATCGATGTCGGCGACATACTCGTCATACGTCTCGGCGATTCGCCATTCGCCACCATCGATGCGGTATTCAACAGCCGCGACCGTATTGATGGTCATGTCATTGTGCAAGAACTGATTGAACGACTGCTGCGTTCCGGCGGTATTCAAATTTGGCAAGACGCCGACCGACGCTTGTCCGACAAAGTGATATTCCAACGAGTCAGCGTCCAGCGCACCGCTTCCCTTCAGCGAAAGAGGCTGATCGAGAACGTCAAAGATGCCGTCGCCGTCCGAGTCTTTCCAGCCGATCGACTCAAACATCGACGTTGAGCTGGTGTGATTGGCGTAGGCGCGTTGCATCTCCATGTTCGACAGCATCAAGCTATCGACCACCGGCGGCGCATCTGCAGGACGGTCGACAAGCGCATTCGTATTTTGCGTATCGTAGTAGCCGCGCTGCTCGTAGTAGCCTTTCGAGCCTAAATACTCGTCCATCGCCCAAAACTGGTGCGCCGTCTCATGCGCGATGGAAATCGCAGGGCGACTATTGGGAATCGCGAGGAACGCGCCTCCGGCGACCGAAAATCCGCCGGCGATGCCTCCCGGGTTTTTCCAATATCCATCCGAGTCATTGGAAGCGTCAGCGACAAAAATCGTGAACGCCCAGTTGGTTCCTTCCGCGACGCGGCGTGAGTCATTAAACAGCCGGATGTCTTGGATAATGTCGTTCGACCGCTCGGCGCCGGCATAGTCCAGAAAGTCGCTAGCCCACTTGTCGAATTCGGCGGCCGCTCGACTGATCGGTTCATAGCGAGTCGGGACCGGGTTATCCGCGTACTGATAGTTGATATGAAAGTTGAGTTCGTGGACCGTGTTTTGCAGCGCCAGGGTATCGACCCACCACTGCAGCGCTTCGTCGACTTTCGCTTTGCTTGCGTTGATCTCCGCCTGCGTCCAGTCTTCCGAATTCGCATCCACGCCGCCGCTTTGCATCGACTCAAGAAAGACGACGGTGACCGAAACGTCACCCAACATGAATTCGCCGGTATCGGTCGGAGCGGCGCCCAGCGGAACGCCCGAGAAATTGAGGCGCGACTCCAACGCTTCGAGTCGAAGCGTGGACAACGCCGACTTCGCGTCGCGGCGCTGGCGACCTTTCCGAAATCGGCGATGAGAAGTCATGGATTGCGCTTCGGTATCTACGAAGAGAAAGAAATCGGCGGCAGAGCCGCCCGATTGCGATTACATCGTCAAATGCAGATCTTCAATTTCTAGATCGGCGAATACTTCATCGACCGCTTCAGAGTCGGTCGCCAAATCCTCCGACGCCATGTTTTCAGCGGCGTCAAGGATCAGCATCGTCTGCACGTCGCCGCCGGTTGTCGGTGCGTTCGTCGCAACCGACTCTTTCGGAGACGATGCGCCGCCCGCCGGGGCCGACTCCGATTGGCTGGTCGAGTTCGTCGTCGGCGAGGAAAGCAGAAGCGGGTAGGAGGTCGGAGTCGCAACGGGATCACTGACCTTCGACGATTCCTCGAAAGAAAGCGTGGGCGATTCCGACGCCACGGACTCTCCTTCCAAGAGGACAGCGCTGCTTGCGCCGACCGATTCCCCCTCGATCATGGCCATGGCCGAGTCATCCTCGAACGGAAAGCCAGAGTAATAAAGCCGTGGCGAAAGAGTCGTCTTGCTGATTCCGATATTTCTGATCAGCAACGAAATATCGACCAGATCCACGGAGCCATTGCGGTTGAAGTCCATGTCATACAAATTGTTGACCGTCGTTACCGGCGAACCAATCTTACGAATGACTTGCGTCAAATCGATCAATGAAATCGATCCGTCATCATCCAAGTCGTAGGGAACGGCCCAAATATCGGTCGCAGCGGACGATCCGCTTGTCACAGCGGCCGGCTCGGCTGATCCGCTATATCTGACGTTGGCGTCTCCGCCGGTCACCACAAAGCCGGTCGTCTCCGCTTCGGCATAGTCGCCTGACGCGTCGATATCGACGCCGCCGCCGGGATTGATGTCAGGGCCAAAATAGATCCGACCCAGCAGCGCCGGCGTATTGTTGTCGCCGATATTGTTCAGCGCGGTGTTGAACGTGGCCGATACGCTGTTCGAGGTGCTGGCGTAAGAAACTTGCGACGCGACGAATTTTATATTCGCATCGTCGCTCGCGTCGATGATCTCGCGGACGTTATGAAACGCATCGGTGAAATCAATCGTCACACTTACGGACTGGAGAGAAGCCCCCTCGGGGGCCGTCGCATAGATCTCCACGTAAAATTGATCCCACTCATCCAACCAAGCGACGTTTTCAGGCAACATGCCGACTTCGCCGGAACCATTAACTGCAGTCGCTGTTTTTACGATTCGCAGATCAATTTCAACCGAATCGCTTGGTTCAATCACATTCAGGGTGATGGTCGCACCCGAATAGTTAATTTCTTCCGGGTTCAGCGGAGTGGCGCCGGTCCGATACAACGTGCTTGAATTCGTCCCACTAAATGCTAACGCCGCTTTTATTCCTTCGGGCGTGTTAGGAAAATCTTCATTCAACACCGGATGCTGGACCTTGAACTCGTATGGTCCCGACGTATCCTCGGCCACCATCGGGACCGTGAGCCAGAGTCGCGGGTCACCGTTGCCTGCTTTATTCCCAGCGATGAACGCGCCCAACTCTTCGATCACACCATCTGTCGATTTATCGGCGTTGTAACTGAACTGCGAGAATACAATTGCCGGCGAACCAGGCCCAGTCTGCGGGCCCAACGCAGCGTTAAAATCAAACGCACTCCCGTCGAACAGCAGGTCGACATAAGCGATGGCTACCCCATTAGGATCCGGTTGGTATAACCCTGACTGATCTAGATCCATTGGATCCGGATCCCCGGCATACCTCTCCGGTGTAATCGAGGGATCCACCATGTCACGCAAGTCTTCGACCCAAATTTGCAAATTGAAAGCTTGACCAACTGCAACGGAAGTGATTTCGCTCCCAGTTAGATCAGTCGCAACCAGCGAGACCGCCATGAACTGGGTAAGCACTTCTCGAGCTTCCAACGTCTCAAATCGGGGACGTAGTTGACGCAGGCTATTTGACATTTGCAATTCTCGCGAGGAGCGAAGGTGCGTAGCGGCAAGGTGGAGCGGAATTTGGAGTGATGTCGAAATGCGACAGTCTCACAATAATCGCGCCCCCTAAGTGCAACAACAATTAATCTGCCGCTAATACGGCGATTACGACGCCTATATCGGCTGTATCGATTATTCCAAGCTATTCAGATCCCTTGGTCAGAATCTGATGCGCTTAATAGGGGCAAAGTTCCTTCTTTGCGTCCGACATCCGACGGAATCTATCGATTTCGCAAAAAAAGTCGGTTGTGGGGGAACTTTGCATCCGAGCATCGCGACCAAAAGCAGCGAATCGCCGAACTGCCGAAGAAATTCCGATCAGGAGAGCTTTAGCGATTGCACCGATTCGAGGAATTTGATTGCGAAGCCCAAATCGCATAATTATCCTGGGGCAACAGACGACCCTCTCCCCCCAGATTCTCCTGACTACCCACATCCAGAACCGTTGGCTGGCCATGAAAAAGCGAAATAAATCTGCCTCGAACCGCCGCCCATCCACTCGCCGCTCCTCGCGGACGGTTGGCGCCAATATGGAGGCCCTCGAGCCCCGCGCGATGCTGGCGGCTGATCTGAACGCCTGGCATAACCCCAGCATGGGGCTTGATGTGAACGACGATCAAAAGGTCGACAATGCCGATCTGGAGATCATGATTGCCCAGATTCAGCAGGGGAACCGCTCCTTCATGCAAACCTCCCAGACCGCCGGCGGTCTCGAAGGGGAGCAGGTTCTGTTTCTCGATGTAAATAACGATGGGGTCTTCAATCCGCTCGACATCACTAGGATGCTAGAGTCCTTGATTGAAGCGGAAGATGCGGACAGTTCCTATTCGGCCGCATTTAATTTCGAGATCTTGCAAGACGGTAAGTCGCTGGGAAAGACCAGCACCAGTTTTGACGGAAACAATGATCCGGACGCCGGACCGGCGATCTCGATTAATGTCGAACAAAGCGTCTTCACTTTGGTCGTCACCGTACGCAATACTTCGGCGCTCACCGGCGGCGATCTTGACACCCCGGATATCACCGGCGCCTTTCTGGATATTGGATTCGATCCTTTAGTCGTCCAACCGAATGAGCCCGGAACTTTGGGCGAGTACTTCGGTCCCGGCACTGTGCAGATCGGGGTCACCAGCACAGGCCTCATCAAAAACGCCGGCGGGACCTCCGCCATTAGTAACGGGAATGCCCTGCCAGGCGGTTGGACCGCTGACCAGGTTCTCTACACGATTGATTTTACGCCGACCTCGACGGGAACGTTCACGCTACAAGGGCTCTTCGCCGATGCAACGGTCGACGATAACGATCCCGATTCGAAAGACGTGAACCAGTCGGCGATCGTGTTCAAAGATCTGGTCAACCCAGATCCCGACAATGAGGATCCCTTGGATGTCGTGAACATCGCGTTCCCCATGATCACGATCACCGTCGAAGCAGTTCCCGGCGCCAACAATGACGTCGTCGGCGTTTCGGCCGACCTGATTGATGAGATCGCCGCTGATGACCCCCATGTTGTCGAGATTGATGGCGAGCAGTATCTCGTCATTGACGTCAAAGCGAACGACACGGACTTCAGCGGCAATCCGCTCGTGATGGGCGCCGGCGTCGATCTGACCCTGGGTGCTAACTACGGTCTGGATGCACTCACCTCGATCGCCGATCTCGAGAGTCGCGTGATGGTGAGAACGACGGCCGAATATCCAGTGGCTGGTCTTCCCAATCTTTCCGATGAATACATCGTCTACCGATTGCCGACGAACCGCGCAGGAACCGAGGTATTTGAATACACGCTGACGGATCCGAACGACAGCAATAATACGAACACGGCGACCGTCACGGTCAATATTTCGCCCACGGTGATCGCAGTGGATGACCTGGAGAATGCCGAACCCTTCGCCACGGTGCTGCCGGGAGAAGAAGTGACGCTGGAAGTGTTGGCGAACGACTACATCACTACCGAAAGCGGCCGCGTCGTCGCAGCGTCCGAAATTACGATCGTAGCTATCGACGGCGACGCGGTAACCGAGGGTCGCCTAGCAATCTCAGCGGACAACAAGTCGCTCCTCTACAAGGGTGCGGCGCTTCCAGGCTTTGATTCCTTCACCTACACCATCAGCTACACCGATGACCAAAACGTCGTGCATACCGATACGGCGACTGTCACCATCCGCGTTCCGTTCAATAGTTTGATCTCGGGCGGGTTCTATTTTGACGTCAATTATGACGGCGTCTGGAACGACAACGCCGGGAACAGCGCCAGCCCCGAGCAATTCATCGGCGGCATTCAGGTCGGGCTGTACCGTAACGGAGCGCTTGTCGGCACCACGTTCAGTTCGCAAGCGGACGGATCATTCAATTTCGCTGGAATTGACGCCGGAACCTACACGGTCAAGATCACGGCTCCCAAATTCGTTTATCCGTACGGCACCGGGTTTGGCGGGGCTCTGCCGCCCAACGTGTCAGTCATGAGCGATGGAACGATCATGATCTCCAACATCACGATCAGTCCCAGCACTCTCACTCCGCCGGCACTCGGCCTGGGATTTGTAGGACGAACGCCGGCTTATCGCGGTCCCAACGATTCGATCTCGAATGTGGGCGAAAACTCAATTCTGTTCGCTGTCTCGAAGCAGCCGGGCAACGAGGGCAAATTGGAATGGTACTCGCCTGACCAAGGCTGGGACGAGTTGCTTTCGGTCGAAGGATTTTTGTTCAATACGGCCACCAAAACGGGCCAGGCATTCTTGCGGATCGACCACGACAACGACTCTGGCACCGATCCGGTGGTTGCGCCAATTACCTTCTCGCTGAATGATCCGAATTTTCTTCTGATCGCCGACACTAGCGATGCGGTGATCTTCCGACTAATCGGTGACATCGAAACGATCGTCGACCGTTTGTCGAATGTCGACGTTGCGTTCGAGGATTTCTAGTCGTCATACGACGATCGCCAAGCGACAAGAAATAAGCAGAGCCGGCTCTTTTGAGCCGGCTCTGCTTGATTGCATCGACCTGTCTCAACCACCGATTAGTAGTGGAAGTCGAGACCAAACGTGGCGCCCAACGCCCAATAGTCGTCGCTGGCGAACTGGAAGACCGGATCGCCGCCGTTGGGGTTGATCGTTCCCGGTACGCCGCTTTGAGCCAAAGCGACATCGCTGACATAGATGTAAGTACAACCGACCTTCAAGTCCAAGTTGCCGTTCAAAGCGTAGATCAGGTCGACGTTGGCTTCCGGAATATAGCAGAAGACGTCTCGCTGATAGTTGCCATTATTCGAGCTGCGAGCGTAATAGCCTTGGCCCGTTGTCGTCGGCGGTCCGCCAAAGGGATCCGTTACCGTTTGACTGCCGTTGATCGCCATCCGTTGATGCATTCCGCCAACGCTGATCTTGGTCAGAGCACGCCAGGTGAACGGGCCATCTTGGAAGTCGAAGATCAAACCGAACTGACCACCGTTAAAGTCGTTCTTGGCTAAGAAGTTGTCCGAAGTTGTGACCGTTGAATTTAGCGGAAAGCTGCCGCCGCCGTTTCTTGCCGTAAACTGCGAGTTCATCGCCAATGCATCATCGATCCGAGCAAAGCTATAGCCGGTGACAAAGTCGACGCGATTCGCATGGTTCGTCACGATATGCTTCGTGAGGAAGATGTCGCCGGTATAAAAGTTATTCGTCTTCCGAATGTTCACCGACGTGTCGTCGGCCGCATTGGTGCCGGCGCCCGGCAATGCGACGACAAAGGATCCGTTCGTACCGGTGTTGGTGTTAAAGAACGGAAAGGCGAGCGTCGAGAACTGAGCCGATGTCGTATTGATCCCCAGAACTTCACGTTCCAGCGCTAGAAAGCGACCGCCAACCGACCAGTTTTGGTAGTTGTCGAGCCACAGCCCGGTGGTGAATCGGACGCCGGTCAACGGGTGACCTTGTTCGGTTCCGCCAAACAGCGTTTGCGTGGTCGGTGCGCCGATGACTCCTTCATCTGCGGGAGCGCTTGTCGTCAACAATGCCGGCAAGGTCGAATTTTTACGCCACATGACCAGCAGGTCGGCTGAACCGTAAACGCGAGGAGGCAGATCGCAACTGTTGCACGATGCGTCCTGACAAGTTTCGGCATACGGCGAACCCGTGAGAACGCTTTGGTCGTACGCCGCTTGCGGACCGTAGTCGCCGTAATCGGTCGCCGGAATCGGCTGCATGCTCGGGTCTTGATAATCAAGTGGAGCGCCTTGCTGGTATCCGACCGGAGACGCGGCATAGCCAGACGCAGGTCCCATTGGACCATACGGCATTGCATTGCCGTCACCCAGCATCGAATATCCGCTTGGACCACCATACGCCGGAGCCGCTTGTGGCGGATAGCCCGGTGCGTACGGCGTTTGAGCGCCGACTTGCGTCGAGAATAGCGCGACGGCGGATAAGGCCGTCGATAGAATCAATATATTGGGCTTCATGATCTTTGCTCGCACGCTACGACTGCCAAACGTGTTTCATGCCATGCGCCGGGGCGATGCGGAGTGAGCCGCAAGCATGAGGCGAATTCAAGTGTGTTTAGGTGCGACGAAGGGTTAGCTTCATCACCAGCTTCGCTTGTCCGCCACTGGCCGAACCACCTCCGCTTACCGAGCGTAGTGCGGTTGTTCTGGACGTATTAGAGATGTCGGCGAAACGACCTGTAGCGATTAAGTAAAAGCACGCGGCCATTGTCATAAACCGAATTATCGATCTGTTGGAGATCCTCCACTGAGCAAACAGGATATCTGCGCAAACTTTGCCGCCTTGCCTCGCCAAAACCAACCCCGTTCCGATCTTGCCTATTTTAACGGCGGCAATCCGAAGGTTTCCGGCGACCAGACGGTGGGAACCTTCGCGGCTGGAAGTCATACTAAGTAGCTGCGAAAAACCCTTTTTAAAGAGCCTATGTCGACGCAAATCGCCGAATCACGCACTTTCAAAGCCGATCCTGTCTCCCACGCGTATAGCTGGGTCACCGGACGCGGCCTGGGGCGTTTTGTTGCCGAACTCCCCAAGATCGAGCGTTTTGAGGAACAGTTCAAAACAAAATCGGATCGCGAACTCCGCAAATACAGCCTGGGTCTGCGTCATCGCGCGAAGAGCGGCGAATCGCTAGCTCGGCTGCTTCCTGAGGCTTTCGCCTTGGTCCGCGAAGCAGGCCGCCGCACCATTCGCATGCGCCACTATGACGTGCAGCTCATCGGCGGCATGATCATGTTCAACGGCGCGATTGCGGAGATGGAGACCGGCGAAGGCAAAACGCTGACGGCGACGCTGCCGATGTATCTGTATGCTTTGCCTGGCAACGGAGCTCACTTGGCCACGGTCAATGACTATCTGGCCAAACGTGACGCCGAGATCATGGCGCCGCTCTACGAGATGCTGGGAATGTCCATCGGCGTCGTGGAAGGCCAAATGCCGTCGGACGCTCGTCGGAAAGCGTATGCCTGCGATATCACTTACGGCACCTCGAAAGAATTCGGCTTCGACTTTCTCCGCGACCGCTTGCTGATTCGCCAGACTCGCGAGCAAGGGCTCGGCGTCCTCGGTACGCTGATGTCGAAGGAAGAGGAGCAAAACGAACTCCCCGTTCAACGCGGCGCCTACTACTGTCTAGTGGACGAAGCCGACAGCGTGTTGATTGATGACGCGCGCACGCCGCTGATCATCAGTTCGATCCCCGGCGAAGCCGAAGAACGTGCGGTCGCATGCTATCGCTGGGCCGCCGAAATGGCGAAAGAATTCACCGAGGACGACGAATACGAATACGATCACGACCGGAAGTCGGTCGAGCTGACCATTGAAGGTCGCTTACTCGTTCGTCGGCTCGCCAAACCGCCGGAACTCGATCCGGTCGGCCTGGTCGACCTGTATGACTACATCGAGCGCGCGATCAAGGTCGCCCGCGACTTCCACTTCAATCAGCATTACGTCATCAATGACGGCGAGATCGTGATCGTCGACGAGTCGACCGGCCGTCTCGCGGAAGGTCGAAAATGGAGCGGCGGCATCCACCAAGCGATCGAAGCGAAAGAAGAGATCGAAGTGACCGTCGCCACCGGCCAAGCAGCGCGAATTACCGTGCAGGATATGTTCATCCGCTATCCGCACCTGGGCGGCATGACCGGCACCGCATCGACTTCGGCCGCCGAATTCAAAAAGATTTACAAGATCAACGTCATTCGCTGTCCGACCAACCGTAAGGTGCAACGAAAAATATGGTCCGATCGCGTTTTTGGCACCGAAGAGGCCAAATGGGAAGCGATCATCGAGGAGATTCGCGAACTCCACGCGATCGGCCGCCCGATCTTGATCGGCACGCGAACCATCGAAAAGAGCGAGCACTTGGCCCAATTATTAGAGGCCGAAGGGATCGCCCACGAAGTTCTCAACGCGCGTCACGTCGCGATCGAAGCTGAAATTGTCGCTCGCGCCGGCGCCCCCGGCAAAGTGACCGTCGCCACCAATATGGCCGGACGCGGTACCGACATTAAACTGTCGCAAGAGATCAAAGAGTTGGGCGGGTTGCATGTGATTTGCACCGAACTACACGATTCGGCTCGGATCGATCGTCAGCTTGTCGGTCGTTGCGGACGCCAGGGAGATCCTGGTTCGGTCCGACAATACATGTCGCTTGACGACGATTGCCTTCGAATCGGCTATGGCCCGATCCGCGCCAAAAAGCTGGCGGCGATCGGCGAAAGAGCGACCGGCGAACTCAATAGTTACGCCTCTCTCTTCCGCAAAGCACAGCGAAAAATCGAACGCAAGCATTTTGGAGACCGCAAGGTGCTGCTCTATCACGAAAAGATGCGCAAGAAAATGCACCGCGAAATGGGGCAGGACCCTTACCTAGACTCCCCAGACTAACGCACCGTCCCGCAAACTCGTTCTATTCGGAACGAAAACCGCAGCCAGAACGTCTCAATTGTTTGGGCGATTGCACTCCTACTTTCGTATTCAACTTCAATCGCCGCTAGTCGTTACGATCACGACAATCCGCAAAATCAAATTGATGCGGCAGATTGCCGGCGATTACCCAAAGATCTGAATTGGATTTGAAATACGTCGATTTCGGTTTTCGCTCGCCGTTGGTAAGGTGGGTAGTAAGATTCTGATGTTGGAGCCCCCAAGCCGGGTTCCCAATCCCTTCCCAAGTTCTCGATGAATCAACAATCCGCTATGTCCTCCGAATCGTCCTCGGTTAATCCAGAGTCACTCGAAAGCACGAAGCGACAGATTCGAAGTCTGATCCAAGAGATCGCTGCGCTTTCGAAACAGAATGTCCCGCCGGAAGATTATTTCCGCGAGATGTTGCCAAAAGTTGTCTCTGCGTTGGCCGCGATCGGCGGCGCCGTCTGGATCTACGATGAGAAGCGCCGTCCGCGGTTGATCTATCAGGTCAACCTGACGCGCAGTCTGGTCGATCCGGAAGACGCCGACGGCATTCGCCATCTGCGTTTGATCGAAGAGATGTTCAAAGGCGCTCCCGGCCAACTGCTGGCTCCTCAATCGGGTTCGATTGAAGAAGGCGCTTCCGGCAACCCGACCAATTCGCTGCTGGTGGTCGCTCCGATCAAAAACGAAGAACAAGAGGTCGAGGGGGTTATCGAGATCTTCCAGCGTCCTGACTCGCAACCCGCGAGTCAGCGCGGCTATCTCCGCTTTCTCGAACAAATGTGCGGGCTGACGACCGAATGGTTTAAAACGCGTCAGCTGAAAGACTACTCGGACCGCCAGTCGTTGTGGGCGAAGATCGAGCAGTTCTCCCGCGCGGTTCACGAAAACTTGGATCTTCGTCAAACGGCTTACACCATCGCCAACGAAGGGCGCCGCCTTATCGGCTGTGACCGCGTGAGCGTCGCATTGCGGCGCGGACGGCGCTGGAAAGTCGAAGCGGTGAGCGGACAAGACGTCTTCGACGCGCGCTCCAACCAGATCACGCTGCTGGGCGGTTTGACCAAAACGGTCATGGATACCGGCGAGGCCTTTTGGTTCAACGGGCAAACCGACGATCTTTCGCCGCAGTTGGAAACGGCCGTACACGACTACGTGGACGAGTCGCACACCAAAACAATCGCGATCATTCCGCTTCGTCGTCCCGAACATGCGACCGACGCCAACGAAAAACTGGAAGGCGAAGAGGAACGGGAATTCCAGGGTGAAATCCTGGGCGCTCTGATCGTCGAGCAAATCGAAGACAGCTCGAACCAGGCCGAATTTCGCAAAGGGGTTGAGCTGATCTCGGAGCATAGCTGCCGAGCGCTGGCCAATGCGATCGACTACAACAATATCCCGTTGACTCCGTTGTGGCGTTTGCTCGCCAAATCGCGACTGCTGGTCGAAGCTCGCAATCTTCCGAAAACGGTCGGCGTTGTCGTCGCTGTGATTGCGGCGACCTTGGCGCTCTGCTTGATCCAGGTCCCCTTTCGACTCTCTGGTCAGGCGACGCTGACCCCGATCGAAAAGCGCGACATCTTTGTCCGCGAAGAAGGGGAAGTGGTCGATGTTCCGGTGAGCCATGGTCAATTCATCGAAACGGGGCAATTGGTCGCCAAGTTGCGCAACCGGGATCTCGATATGCAGTACGAACGCTTGCTGGGCGAGCAGTCGAAAGCGGAGCAGTCGCTGCGCGGTTTAATTCACCGCCGCAATTTCGCCAAAGATGACGACGAAAAGCGTCAGCTGGCGATTGACCTGTCGCTTGCCGAAATGGAAATCACCAAACTGACCGACCAGTTGGCGTTGCTCGCGCAGAAGCAGCAGTTTCTGGAAGTTCGCAGTCCGATCGCGGGCGAAATCGTCAGTTGGGACGTTCGCGACTCGCTGATGCAACGCCCTGTCTCGCCGGGACAAATCTTGATGACGGTCGTCGACCCCAATCAAGAATGGGTTCTGGAAGTCAAGATGCCGGAGAAGCGTCTACAGCACATCGTCGGCGCTCAACAGGAACTGGGCGATGAGTTGGACGTGACCTACATCATGGCCAGTAACCCAGGAACGCAGCTCGAAGGGAAGTTAGTCGAGATTCAGCGACTTGCCCAAGCCGATCCGGACGAAGGACAAATCGTCCGCATCAAAGTTGCAATCGACAAAGAAAAACTATTGGCCGCGATGCCGCAGCTACGAACCGGAGCGACTGCTACCGCGAAAATCAATTGTGGGACGGCGCCGCTTGGGTACACCTGGTTGCACGAGGTTTGGGAGTTCATCCAGTCTCGCGTGCTGTTTTAAGCCACGCAGCGTGACCAGCTTTCGCATTGCGCGCCTTATCTCAAGACAGCTAATCCTCAGGAACAAGATTCAATGACGCTCGCTATTCTCTTACTCGCCGCCGCCGTCGGACAAGCGCCCGCTGCCGCCGCCAGCCCTGACGGCGTGGTCGTCAACCATTGCTTGGTCTCGTTGTTGGATCAGGTGAACGTCCCGGCGCAAGAAACCGGCATGCTAGTCACCATCCCGGCCTATCGCGGTCGGATTGTTGTCGATGGGGATTTGCTCGCTCAGATTGATGACCGCACCGCCGCCAAACAAGCGGAGATCGCCAAGTTCCGTCATGATAAAGCGATGACCGAAGCGGCCAACGATATCGACGTTCGCTACGCGACCAAAGCGGCGGAAGTCGCTCTCAAAGAACACGAAGTCTTTGAGCAAAGCAACAAAGACAGCCGCGGCACCATCAGCAAGATCCAACTCGACAAAGCCTGGCTCGCCTACCAGCGGGCCGTGTTGCAAATCGAGCAGGCCGCAATGAACCAAAAAATCAGCGGGCTGGCCTCGTCGGAAAGTCTCGCCGAAATGGAAGGAGCGCAGATGGTCATGGATCGCTGTCGCACCGAATCGCCGATCAACGGCGTCGTCGTTCAGGTCTATCGCCAGGAAGGGGAGTGGGTTCGTCCCGGCGATCCGCTGATGCGAATCATCGGCCTGCAATGGCTGAAAGTAGAAGGAACTCTCGACGCCGATCTGCACCAGCCAGAGCAACTGATTCACCGCCCGGTGACGGTCTCGGTTCGCACCGCTTCGGGACTGCAGCAGTTCTCCGGCTTCGTCAACTTCATCAGTCCCGAGATTGACGCGACCGGCGCCTTTGACATTTCGGCGGTTGTTGAAAACAAAGTGAGCGGCAAAGGCTATTGGGCGCTCTCGCCTGGCGACATCGCCGGATTCACCGTGCACGTGGATCGTCCGCAGATTTCGGATCGCGAACTGGATCGCTTCCGCAACCGGAACGAAAAGTCGCCCGCCGCATTGACCGGAAACTAGACGAGCATAACGTTGGCAACGCTAACTGACAGTTTGATCGCCAGCAGTTCTCGTTCGTTGGGGCTGCGCGCTCGCCCCGACCTGACCGCTCGACGGCATTATTATCAGGGGCGCGCCTACTGGGTTGTGAAAGAACCGCTAGGGCTGAACTACTTCCGCTTTCAAGAAGAAGAGTACGCCATCCTGATGATGCTGGATGGGCATACTTCGCTCGAAACGATCAAAGAGAAATTTGAAAAAGAGTTCGCGCCGCAAAAAATCGGCTTTCGCGACTTGCAGCAGTTTATCGGTACGTTGCATCGCAGCGGATTGATTATCGCCGAATCGCGAGAGCAGGGGCGTCAACTTAAAAAACGCCGTGATGATCGCAAATGGAATGAACTGGTGCAATCGGCGTCGAACATTCTGTCGATTCGCTTTAAGGGAATCGATCCCGAATGGATCCTGAACTTTCTGATGCCGTACACGCGTTGGCTGTTCACTATGCCGGCGATGATTTTCGTGCTGTTGTACGCACTCTCGGCGCTGCTGTTGGTGCTGGTTCAGTACGACACGTTTCGCAGTCGGTTGCCAGAATTTCAAGAGTTCTTTGGCCCGGAACTTTCCAACTGGATGCTGCTGGGCTGCGTTCTGGCGGTCACGAAGGTCTGCCATGAGTTTGGCCACGGCCTGTCGTGCAAGCGATTCGGCGGCGAATGCCACGAAATGGGCGTCATGTTTCTGGTGCTGACTCCTTGCTTGTATTGCAACGTTTCCGACTCGTGGATGCTCCCCAACAAATGGCATCGCGCCGCGATTGGCGCGGCGGGGATGTATATCGAGATCTTTCTCGCATCAACAGCGACGTTCATTTGGTGGTTTAGCGAGCCCGGCCTGCTCAATCATCTCTGTCTGCAAGTGATGTTCGTCAGCTCGATCAGCACGATCATTTTCAACGGCAATCCGCTGCTGCGTTACGACGGATATTACATCTTGTCGGACATCATGGAAGTGCCGAACATGCGGCAAAAGGCAAGTTCGATCTTGCAGCGTTCCATGTCAAAATGGTGC
This sequence comes from Blastopirellula marina DSM 3645, assembly GCF_000153105.1. Classification (GTDB taxonomy): domain Bacteria; phylum Planctomycetota; class Planctomycetia; order Pirellulales; family Pirellulaceae; genus Blastopirellula; species Blastopirellula marina. The sequence continues at coordinate 2,725,572 of NZ_CH672376.1, read as the reverse complement.
TTAGGTCTAGAGCAACCAGAAGATCCGTTCCTGCCGCAGCGCAATCTGCTGGGGTTCGGCTTATTTACGATCGCATCCAACGTTTATCGTTGGTTTGTGATGTTTTCGATTCTGTATTTTCTCAATCAAGTCTTCGAGCCGATGGGCTTGAAGGTGATCGGTCAATCGATCGCGATCATGGGCTTGTGGGGCCTGGTCGTCATGCCCCTTTGGAAGTTCGGCAAGTTCATGTACGTGCCGGGGAGAATGTCGCAAGTGAAACGCAAGAACGTTTTCGCGACGGTCGCCGTGGCCGTCGGCGTAGTCGCCGCAATCGCACTGATTCCATTGCCGCAATGGGTCAATTGCCCGGTCGAAGTACGCCCTGAAAATTCAGAGGTCGCTTATGTCGTCGTGCCAGGCGTGCTGGAGCAAATGCTCGTCCAGCCTGGTCAACGCGTCGAAAAAGGCGCCCAACTCGCTCGGGTCGTCAACTACGATTTGCTGATGCAGATCGCGGAGCTGGAAGAAGAGGAAAAGCGCCTCACCAAGTTGCGTGACAGCTTACAACACTTGCGTCTGGGCGACACGGCCGGCGGCTCATTTGAGCAGCGTTATATGGAAGTTCGCCAGCAGTTGGAATCGGCCAGCGAGCAATTGAAGAAGAAGCGGACCGAACAACAATTGATCAATGTGCCGGCTCCCACGAGCGGTTTCATTTTCCCGTCCCCTGATCGCCGTGATCCGCAAGCCGGGTCAGGTCAGTTGCCATCCTGGTCCGGGTCTCCCTTTGAGCTGAAAAACCAAGGAGCCTATGTCACGACCAGCGACGCGCTATGCCAAATTGGCCAGTCGGACCAAATGGAAGCGGTCATTTACGTCGACCAGGACTACGTGGAACTGGTCCACCTGGGACAAGAGGTCTATATTAAGCTAGATGCGTTTCCGGGCAGAACTTTCGAAACCAAGCTGGCCGAGATCGGCGATAAGCAGGTCGAGTTTGTTCCGACGAGCCTCACAGTGGCGCAAGGCGGAGAGCTGGCGGCCGAAACCGATCCGCTGTCAGGACGTGCTCGACCGCAAAACGCGACCTTCCCAGCACAAGCGCCGCTTGATGACGCCGAAGCGATGACCGCCGTCGGACTTCGCGGTCGCGCCAAGATCTTCGTCGCCTGGGAGCCGCTCGGCGTTCGAATGTGGCGATACGTGAACCGCACATTCCATTTCAAACTGTAGCTGTCGACTCCGCTTGTATCGTTTCCAGCGATTATGGCGACGCCGAAACCCAAATGCTGTCGCAGAAATGACGTATTGGTCGTTTACTCTGCGGTTGCCTGACTAAGCTAATCGTTATCTGTTTCACTTCGCTCAAATTGCTTTGCCCACAAGGAGTCGAATCTCAATGGCCGACGCCCCTGAAAAAGAAGAACTGAATACTCCCGAAGCCGCCGCCAAGTCCGCCGCTCCCCAGCGACAACAGGTCGAACTGGACGAAAGCGCGCTCATCGCTTCGTACGCCAACTTCTGTCGCGTTACCGGTACGCCCGAAGAGCTGATCATCGACTTCGCTTTGAACACGCAACCGGTCGGTGTTCAGCAAGGCGCGATTAAGGTCAGCCAACGTATTATTCTGAACTATTACACGGCGAAGCGCATGCTGGCGGCGCTCCAGGTTTCTGTCCAGCGCCATGAAGCGGCGTTCGGTAATCTGGAAATCGACTTCCAAAAACGAATGCTGCCGTCGGTTCGCCAGCAGGGCTAATCGCACCGCAAGCGGAAAGCGTCTTTCGCCCACAAATCTGGCGAAGCCCGTTTTCCCCCTTGGATCCCACCTAGAGCGACAGCCTTAAACGGCTGTCGCTCTTTTTGCGCGCCCAAAAAACAGGGGGATTCCCGCAATTCACCCCAACGGAACTTCTTGCCGCCGCCGCTCGTCGAAGAGGGTGGAGTGATCTGTTCAAGTAGTTTTGACAGTCTCCGTATTCCAAGTAATCTGGAACCTATCTCGCCTCCCCATTGGGTCGAACTGCCTTAGTACCGAAGAGTTTCCCCTGTGCTTCCGCCCGAAATCGCCATCCTTGTCTTGGTCTGCTTCGTCGCCGTTTCTGCGCTGGCGATGATCTACGCGCGTCATGCTCGAGTCAAAGTTCAGCCGGTTTCCGCCCCAGGTAGAGTCCGTCGCAGTCATCCGCAACGGCTGATCGAAACGCTTGAAGTCCGCGAAGTTTTTGATGCCGCTGGCGTCGAACTGGAAGGGGAGGACCTCTTCCTGAACGGCAGCATCTATCAAAACGTCGACATGGTCGCTCTGGCCAAAGCGATCACGGCCTCTGGCGCCAAATTTTATGGCGCCGCGTGGTGCCCTCACTGCACCGCGCAAAAGGGATTCTTCGGAGAAGGCGGAAGCTATTTGCCGTTCTACGAAGTCACCAACGCGGACCACACGCTCAATGATCTCGGTTCCAGTTTGGGCATTCAAGCGCTGCCCACTTGGATCTTCGCCAACAATACGCGAATCGAGGGCACGCTGACGATTGAACAATTGGTTCAATATACCGGCGTCACGGTACCGACATCGACCACGCCGTACATCGCCGAAATTGCTCCTATCACGCTCTATGCCGGCGAACCGTTGTTTCTGACTCTCGACGGCTATTCGCCAACCGGCGAGGCGCTGACCTATACCGTCACCAGCAGTTCCGGCACCGTGTTAACGGAAGTCCGCCAACAGACTCGCAGTTTGCGGATCACGGTCAAAAACTTTGGCGTGATGGAATTCCAACTACTGGAAGACTACGCGAATCTGGCGACCGATCAAATCATCGCGCTGGCCCAGGCCGGCATCTATGACGGCTTGAAGTTTCATCGCGTCAAAGACAACTTCGTGATTCAAGGGGGCGATCCGCTGGGAACCGGCGCCGGCGATCCGACGATTCCCCAGTTCGACGACCAGTACGATTTCGATTTGCGCTATAATCGCAGCGGCGTGTTGGGAATGGCCAAATCATATGACGATACGAACTCTTCGCAGTTCTTCATCACCGAAGGGACGCAACGAGAATCGCTCGATTTTAAATACACGATCTTTGGCTATTTGACCGAGGGAGACGCCGTACGCGAAGCGATCAGCGAGGTCCCGACCAACAGCGGTGATCATCCCACGACGGATGTCATTATTGAGAAAGTCGAGGTCTTCCAAGACTATGAAAATGCGTTGGTGAAATTAAACACCTTCATCGCAGGCGTCACCGGTAGCGACACGTTGACCATTACGGCGACCGACGCGAGCGGACGAACATTCAGTCGACAAGTGAACGTCGCTTATTTCCCCACTTCGGCGAACAAGGTCGCCTATTTAGGGGACATTCCTGACATGATCGTTCACCCCGGAAGCGTGCTTACCTACCGTCTGATCGGATACGACGCCAACGGCGACACGGTTCGATTCCTCGACAAAGATGGCTTGTCGGCGGTGCCGGTGCCGATCCAATCCACCAACGCCAACGGGCTGATCTACTCGGTCGACAACACGACCGGCGTGCTGACGATTCAAGTTCCTTCCAGCTTTCGCGGACAAGGCCAGGTGATCGTCGCCGCCTACGATTTCCTCAGCACCAGTTCCTTGAACTATGACTTTCAAGTCATCACCGTCTCGGCCTTTGTCGCGCCGATCTTGGTAAACGACACCTTCGATACGATCGCGGGATCGGTCAATAGTATTAATCCCTTGGCGAACGATGATCCGTCGGCGCCTGCATTTGATCTGAATACCCTCGAGATTCTCTCCATTCCCGCCGGCATTCAGCTGAACATTCAAGACGGCGTAATCACCTACAACACACCGGTCGGCTACTCTGGTTCGTTCACGGTGGGCTATCAAGTCAGCAATATCTACGGCGCCGCCGGAGGTTATGCCTCCATCACGATCAATGTTTCACCCAACACGGTCGCCGTCGCTGGAGCCGACGCGTACCAGATCGATGTCGACGGCGTCGCGATCTTCGACGTGCTTAACAACGATCGGCTGAACAAATTTCTCTCCAGCAATATGGGAATGTCGATCACCTCGGTCGGCACGTCCTCTGTCGGTGCAGCGATCGCCATCCAAGACGGAAAAATCCGCTACATCCCGGCCGCCGGCTTCTCTGGTCTCGACACGTTCATCTACACGGTCACCAACGGTACTTCGGTCGCAACCGGCACGGTATCGGTATCGGTCGTCGATATCCAAGATTTTGGCGTGACCGTCTCGCGTGAGCCAACCGAAGCGGGCGACCCGCCGCCGATTAGCGATCCTTACCTCAACGAATGGGACGCTTTCTGGGTGGAAGTTTGGGTCAACAGCGATCGAATTTCGACCCAAGGAGTCAGCGCCGCGGCGCTCAACATGCACTTTGTTCCCGGGCTGTTTGATCCAACCACGATCGAGCCGGGCGCAGGGTTTCAATTCACCAGCACACCCGCAATCAACGGCGAGACCGGCGAGATCACCGGCCTGAATGCCGTTGCGACAACCACGGGACTCGGCTCTGGCCAGCGCGTCTTGCTGGCCCGGATTCGGTTTCAACCGTCTGCCGGCGGCGGCTTATCCGTCGAGAGCGACGGCATTCCGTTTGACGCGTTCTTTTCGGTAAGCGACGCTCAGCTTCAAGCGGCCGACACCGCAATGCTCGACGCCCAAATTACGGCGTTGCCGACCACCAAGATCTTGCCGGTCACCTATGACCTGAACGATGACGGCCAAGTCGATCTGACCGACGTTGTCATTTTCCGCGACGATTACCTGGGAAACACGTCGGCTGACGCGACCCCAGGCGACTTTGATCTCAACGGCGTCGTGAATACTTACGACTTCTCGTTGCTTATCCGTGAGCTAGGTGAAACGCGAGCCAACGTCAGCGCCGCCGTCGAAGGACATGTCATCGAATATGACTTCCAATATCTGGCCATCGCACTTTCGCAAACCCCGTTGTCTGTCGGAGTCGCTCCGCCGGCCAACGAGGTGACCTCGCTGACGCCGGAAGATGTGCAACCGGTGCTAGACGCCGCTGCCGACAAGATCGCCGACGCCTACAGTCAGCTAGGGATCTTCAATTACGTCGTGACGACGAATTTCCAAATCGTGGATTTGCCCGGATCCCAACTTAGCTACCGCAACAACGGAATCCTTTATCTGGATATCGATGCCGCCGGATATGGCTGGTTTGTCGATAGCACGCCGACGCAGAATGAAGAATTCAGCTCAAGCGGCGAAAACTCTTGGAATGCGTCTGCAGGGGACGCTTCCGGCAAGGTCGATCTGCTGACCGTGATCTTGCACGAGCTGATCTCGCATCAGGACGAGACCGAAGACGACCTCTTCGCCGATCATTTAAACGTCGGCAAGCGATTCTTGTTCGCTCCCGAGGATCTGCCGATCTTCCAACTGCTTAATCCTGCGTTGGTCGATCAAGCGTTGGCTGACGAAGACGCCTAACACGCCGACTAGATCGCTCGCTTCTAGAACGATTCGCTAGAAGACCATGATCACGTCAAAGCCTAGCGTAAATTGCTCTTTCGAGTTCCCGTCTTCAAAGGCGCCGTTGATTCCTGGCGCTTCCAAGTCCGACCAATCCCACCGTAGTTCTGGTCGCGCGATCAACCAATCATTGGGATGATAGTTGGCGCCGATGGTTAGGTCGTAATAAGATCCGCCGGTCGTAATGTTGTCATTCGGCAACGCGAAGACGCGTGCATTATCGCGATCGTCAAACCATTCAAAACGTAATCCCAAGTCCAAGCAGGGATTGACTTCATAGTAGAGATAGTTGGCGATGCCGTACCACGACGCGCTGTCGAGCGTACTCGCTTGGGTCACGCGAACATTGTCTTCGGTTCCATAGTTCACATCCATGACGTAAGTCCAGCGGCATGTGAGGCGCTGTTGCAGCACGACGTCCAAAACAGTTCGGTTGTTGTCCGCCGCCGGATCCTCTGGTCCCGACATGACGCCCAAACGCAGCTTTGTCGCTTGATCGGGCGAGGTCCAGTTGAAGCCGCCCATAAAGCCGGTGCTGCCGTTGTCTTGTTCCCACGTGTTCCAGCCGCGCGTGACGCCTGCTGTCCAGGTCATGCAGCAAGAACTATCCCAGCTAGCGAGCACGCCGGTCGTCGTAAACGGCTCGCCATACTGCATGATATAGGAGTGCGAGTAGAAAAAGTTCTCCGGCGCTTTGACCGACTCGTAGCCCAGTATTGAATAGAAGTGCCCCATCTTCACGCGAACGCCGCCAGCGATCGGCGCCTGGACTTCGACATAGGCCTGCGGCATCGCCAATCCATAGAGACCAGCGGTGCCCGCATTGCGCGGTCCGTTGTTGCTATTCCATTTCTGGCTTCCGTCCGAGTAGGTCTCGAGCCCGTTCGCCTGAATGAAGTAGTAGTCCGTTCCGTAAAGCAGATCGAGCTTCCCGCCGATGTCCCAGCAACCGCTCGTCGGATCGATCGCGCGGCCCATCGAGACGTAAAGCTGATTCATCATGTATTCGTTGGCTTGGTCATTGAAGATCAACGGCCCATTCTGGCCAACCGGACCATTCGAGCTGCTCGCATTCGGATTGCCGGTAAAGCCTTGATCGAGCCAACCGTCGATAAAGAAGCGATCAAAGCACAATTGCGGACAACACGTCTCGCAGCCGCCGCAACCAGCTCCGCAAGCGGGCTGATAGGCGTCTACTTCGTAGCCTTCGGGCGAAGCCATTTCCGCTTCGACATACGAAGCTTCGGCCGGCGCAACGACCAGCGCTGACGACGAATCTGCGGGACCGCGCGAAGGTTGGTAAACGCGATCCGAAGAAAATAGCGACTGCTGTCCGTACGCGACGTGCGGCGCACACGCAAACAGGAGAGCAACGCAAAATAGGTAACGCGACATGTTGAATCGCCTGAAGTCCAGGGGGGAAGACTGTCATCTGGCAAAGTTTAAATTCGCGCGTAAACTTTGCCGCCACAGTCAACCTATCGGCCCTTCGGCCGAAGTCGCTTCAGTCGATTCTAACGGTTGTAACGATATTTACGGGGGCCCCGTGACAGCAATGATGGCGCCCCGGGTCTTCTAGAACTTGAAAATCACGTCAAACGACGCCGTCCACATCTGCTTGTCCATGAAGTTGTTGTAAGGGCCCTGGGCGCCTAACAGATTGATGTTTGACGAGTCGTAACGCAGTTCCGGTCGAACATTGACGAAGTCGTAAGGCCGCCAGTTGGCGCCGAGCGACACTTCGTAGTAGTTGCCGCCTGTGGAGAACGCTTCGATCGGCACCGCGATGACGCGAGCGTTGTCTTCGTCGCGGAACCACTCGAGCCGCAGGCCCAAGTCGACCGTATCGGTGTACTTTAGAAACAGGTATTGGTTGACGCCGTACCAGTAGGCGGTGTCCGATTCAAAGTTCGCATCTAGCTTGCCGTTCTCTTCCAATCCAAAATCGCTCTGGAAGACGTACGTCCAGCGACTCCCTAGCTTGCGGGTATAGACCAAGGATTGGAGGAAACGATTGTTCAGGCCATCGATATCTTCTTTTCCGTTGATAAACGAATAAGAGAGTGAGGACGTGTCGGTTGCGTACTGAAAGCCCATCAACGCCGACAGCTGACCGTTAGGATTGTCAAAGTTGTCCCAACCATTGGTTACGCCGCCATGCAGGGTTAAATGATCGCCAGCGGTATAGCTCGCCAGAGCGCCGGTATGGGTAAACGGCTCGCCATATTGCATCGTGTAAGCGTGAGAATAAAAGAAGTTCTGCGGCGCCATCACCGACTCGTACCCGATGATCGTGTAAAAGTGACCGAACTTCACTTTGAGCCCGTTGCCGATCGGGGCATAGACTTCCCCATACATCTGCGGCATCGCCAGGCCGTACAACGCTGCTTCGCCCGCGGCTCGCGGACCGTCGCCGTTCCAGTGCCGCGTGAGATCTTGACGCGTCTCGAGACCTCGAGCCATCGTGAAGAAATAGTCGGAACCATACAGCAGGTCGACGCGTCCTCCGAGCGACCAGCAGCTCTCTTCCTCGACATTCTTACCCATCGCCAGATAAAGCTGGTTCATCTGGTATTCGTCAGCACGATCATTGAAGGTCATCGGCGTATTGAAGTTGTTCGCCGGATGATCAAAGTTGGCGGTGTAGCCTTGCGAAATCCAGCCATCCACAAACCAGCCGCCGCCGGCAAGGCCGTCGCCTGCGCAGCAGTTGCGACAAGACCCGACATCGTAGTTGCAGCACGCGTCCCCATACGCAGCGGCCTGCGCCGACGAGTCCGTCAAAGAAATCGTCTGGATTTCTACGTCTTCAAAAGCAACCGGCGCCACCTCAAACGAGGGATCCAACACGACCGGTTCCACTTCGATGTCTTGCGCATAACATGCAGATCCCAACGCTAATACGCCGGCCAGCATGAAAAATCGCCATATTGGGTAGTGCGGCATCCTGCACTCCTTGGACCAAGAACTCGCTCCTCTCCGTGGGGCACACGGAGCGTCTTCATCGCGATTGGCAACGCAACAGCGAGACGACGCCACACAAATCGGTGTGGTAAGCAGTAGTTCAATCGGTACAACCTCCTTCTAAAGTTTGATCGAAATGATTGGTATCAAAGGGATTATTGCAACGGAGGCCGCACAGAATCGCTAACCGGAATATCTTCACATCCGACGCATCGCCAGCTTCTTATGCATTCTTGCTACCCCGTAGATCTCATTTGCATATCCCTTACATGTGGCAAAACAGGAAGGCTAAGAGGGCAATCTAGGAAAACAAGATGGAGGAGATGCCAGCATTCTCGTTGAAATCACCAAACCGCCTGATTTAAATGGAACTCCGAGGATCCATACCCCCTCTCTAACCCAGGATTTTTTCCCGACGGTTAGATTCGTTCCAACTCTCTAAATTTCCTCGGTTCCCCACTCTCCCCTTAACCCCCCATACTCCTAGATTCCCCCTGAAGTTGGGTGGTCGGTGCATAGCATGAAAAATACAGATTGGACTCGTGAAAATAATCGCAAGCTTCGCAAACATCGACGAGATCGTCGTCGCATGGGGCAGCGAAAACTAGCCAGCGAACAGCTTGAGCTGCGCGAGTTGCTGGCGCTAACGACCATCGATTTGGTGACAGATCTCACCATTGCGGAAGGTACGCACCGAGACATCACGCTCGACCATATCTCGGGACCCACGTCGGTTCTGGTTGGTCTCAAAATCAAAGGCACCAGCGGCAACTTTGATCCCGGCGTTCCGCTGATCCACGTGAAGGACAATCCTTCACAGACCATCCCCTTGGTCAGCGCGATGGCCAATGTGAACGGCACCACCGACAGTCTGGTCTTCTTCCAGATGGGAACCTCTACGCTGACGATCGAAGTCGGCGGCAGCGGCGGTGGTGATTTCCAGGCCGAAATCTTCCTGTTCGGCGACTCCGATGGTGACGGAGCGATCACCGAAGCGGAGTACATGAAGGCGAGCGCCGCCCAAATGCAAGGCGCCGGCACCGGCAACGCCAACACTGCGATGTACTACAAGTCGGTCTGGGGAATCGACTTCAATCAATCGCAATACGACTATGAATATGACCTGGATCAAAACGGCAAGGTCGAAGCGCACGAACTCAACTGGGTGTCGACCAACCGAGCGGCGACCGGCGTCCATCTTGATTTGATCGGCGACGTCGACCCGCCGACGATCACCTCGCAACTCGCCGCCGGCTTGGATACGACGCCGGTAGGTTTTCCTGGCCCAGGCTTCGCTAATGACAGCATCACCAACGCCGACCCCGCCACCGGCGATGTGGTGATCACCGGCACGATCGCTGACTTCAGCAATATCACGTCGGCCACAATCTCCGGCACGGCAGGCACGATCAATCTGCTCTCGGCCGACGCGATCGCTCAAAAAGATATCTCGAATCCGCGTTCCTTGACCTACGGTCTCAGCCGCGCCGATCTGACGACCCTGTTCGGCTCCGACGTCTTCGCGACAGACAACACCTTCGTGTTGATGATTAACGCCGTCGACGATTTGGGGAACACTCACGCGACTCCGCTCCAGTTCACCTATACCGTTGACATAACCGACCCGGCTGCGCCGAGCTTGGTCGACCTGACGACTGACAGCGGTCTCTTGTCGGATGACAACATTACGAATGCGACGACGCCGTCGTTCGACGTGACTGTCGAAGCCGGCACGGTCGTTGAGCTGCTTTATCGGGAAGAATCGGCAGGCACATTTACTTCGCTCGGCAAGATCTACGACGCCGATCAAGATGGTAAGGTCACGTTCGTTCTGCCGACCCAGTTGAGCGAAGATGGCAAGTACATTTTCAAGGCCGTCTCCTACGACATTGCAGGCAACGAGAGTGACGAAAGCGGCGAGTTGATGGTCGAGATCGACCGCACGATCGCCAGCCCCGTGGTCACCGAGCTCGACAACAAGACGACGGCGCCTTTGTTGACGGACGAAGAGAACGCCGTCTTGACGGTCACCAATGTCGAAGCCGGCGCCAGCGTCACCGTGAACAGCATCACGATTGTGGACGGCAGCGCCGAGGATCTGGATGCGACCGCCGGCCAGGTGCAGTTCGGCATGATCCCCTTGGACACCATTGGGAAAAACACGCTGCAGGTCACTTCGACCGATATCGCCGGTAACACCACGTCGACGCCGTTGACCCTCACGGTGATTCGCAATACGAAGCCGGAACTCGACCCCGATAGCTTCTCCGGCCTGACGCTGGGCGAATCGACCCCGGATCAAGTTTACAACGGTTCGGCCGTGACGGGCTTTAACATTGGATTCTTACCAGGCACGACCGACGCCGGTGAGAACTATTCGTATCAAGTGACGACAACATTGCTCGGCGCCGGCATGTCTTCCTTGGGTATGGACTTTGATACGACCGGTCTGATCATCTCGATTAACAATACCTCGGGCGCGATCGTGATCACCGATCCCAACAAGGTGCTCGACTATGAAAACGGCGTACGCTTTGTGCAGCTCAGCGTCATCGTCACCGACGACAAGTTTGACGGACTCAATGGACCGGGCCTCTCTGACACGCACGTATTTACGATTGCAGTCGAGGATCTGAACGAAACTCCGGCATTCGACGAAGACCCTTACACGTTCTCGATTCTCGAATCGCAAACGAGCGGTACGGTCGGTTCCGTCAGCGCCACCGACCCCGACGAGACGGGTCCCAATTCAGAACTAAGCTACTCGTTCACGTCGACCGTCGACAGCCGTTTTGCGATCGACAACGACGGCAAGATCACGATCGTCGGCTCACCCACTTTTGACTTTGAGACCGAGAAATCGATCGTCCTCGAAGTCACCGTCACCGACGCCGGCGATCCCGCCAAGAATGATGTCGTGATGGTCACGATCAATGTGACCGACGTCAATGAAGCGCCGACGATGGACGCCCCGACCACCTACAGCTTTACGATTGAGGAACTTGCCCCAGGCAGCACCACCATCGCCGGCACTACGGAACTCGGAACCATATTGGCTTCCGATCCTGACGCGGCTGACGATGACCCGACGGCGACCAACCCGGACTTTGCGAGCCTTGTCTATACGCTGACTGGAACCGGCTCAGAGAATTTCGAGATCGGCTCCGACGGCACGATCAAGGTTGCGTCTGGCGCCGTCTTGGACTTTGAAGGGGTGAAGGAGTTCAATCTCGAAGTTCACGTAACCGACATGAACGGCGCCGGCTTGCAAAGCGCCGGCTCTTCGAACGTGAAGATCACGCTGTCCAACGTCAACGAAGCCCCGATCATCGACGTGGCTCCGACCACGGGAACAGTCGACGAAAACGATGAAGCAGGCGCCGTGACGCTGGATGTCGAATTCGACATTCACGATCCGGACAACGTCGGCAAGATGTCAGGCGACGCCGACTATCAGACGCTCATGTATGAGTTGACCGACGACGCCGGCGGCCTGTTTGAGATCGACAGCGACGGCAACATCTCGTTGGCGGCCGGCAAAGCGCTGAACTTTGAGGTAATGCCGAACCAGTTTCTCCTCAAAGCCATCGTGTCAGATGGCGCGTTGATGAGCGAGGAAATCGAGATCCTGGTCAAAGTCAACGATATTGACGAACCGCCAGTAGTATCTCCGACCACTTATACGATTTCTACCGTCCAATTGAGCCTATCTGACCAAGGCACCGGCAAGGCAATTCTGTTTGACGATCCGGAAGACGGCACGGTTACTTTCATGAAAACCGGCGGCGACGATGAATTCACCGTCGATACCGACGGGAATATTCTCTTCGTCGGGACAGAGATTCCCACCGCGGACGCTGATTACTCAATCACGGTGGATCTGACCGACGGCACAAATCCGGTCACGCAAGTAATCACCATCCAAGTCCGCTTGAACCAGGCGCCGGTACTCGTCCCAGGCGATGATCTCGCTATCCCCGAAAATTCGCCGATGGGCACTTCGGCGGGCTCGGTTACTTTTACGGATCCCGACACCGCACTGATGGATACCGTCGAATCGGCGGTGATCACCGGAATTAGTTCTGGATTGACGTCCGATTTCGAACTCGTCTTTGTCGGAGAGGCGGGCGGCGAATACGAATACGATGTTCGAGTCGTCAACCCGGCCGCGCTCAATACCGAAGCCAACCCGACGATCACATTGTCGATTACCGTGACCGACAACAACGGCGTCTCGGACACGATCGACGTTGATATTTCCGTCGAAAACGTCAATGACTTGCCGGAGTTCACCGCTCCCAACATGAATCCGAGCGTCGATGAGTACGTCGCCGCGATTCCGGATACCGACGGCACGCCGGCGGACGGGGATGAGGTCTTTGACTTGACCAGCGTCTTCTCGGATGAAGACATGGATTCTCTCGAGTTCAGCATCGTCGAAAACGACCTGTTTGAAATCGTCGGCAACAAGGTCGTGATCAAGAATGCGGCGCTGCTTGACGCCGATGCCGGCAGCGGCTCGTTCGTCATCACCGTATCTGCCGATGACGATGTGAACGACGAATTCGCGGCGATCGAAGGGATGATCACGATCGACATCGCCCAGCGGAATGAACTGCCGCTACCGCTTGACGACCAGGACATGCCGATCGTGGCCGATGGCAGCGGCGTGGTTCACCTGGGCAACATTACGCTCAGCATCAATGACCTCGCTGACGTCAGCAATGGCGGCGCGGTTCCCGGCCTTGCGAACATCTACTCGATCTTGAACTTTGGACCGGACGGCCCGACGTCCGATCCAGAAGGGGACGTCCTCAAATTCATCCAAGCGATGAATAACAACGATCAGTTCACGATCGCTGAGAACGGCGACATCACGTTCACCGACACCGCCTTCTTAGATGATCTGGAAGATGAAGAGACATTTACCCTCTCGTTCAGCTACTTTGACGACAATGCGAATTCGTTGAGCTCGACAGATCTGGGCGCGACTTCCATTGAATTTACGATTACGATCGTTGAGAACGCGGCCCCCGTCTTCTCGAACTTTTCTGCGAACGTTGTTGAAATCGCCGAAAACTCGGATCCCGGATCCTTCACGAGTCCGGTTTTGATGTTTGACGTGACGGACCCCGAGGGCGACACGATCGATTCGGTCACTGCGTCGGCAGTTGGAATCGCGGACGGGATTTTCAGTGTCGAACACGTTTCGGGATCGCAATACCGGTTGGTCGTCGCCAGTTCGGCCAATCTCGATTACGAAGCGATCTTAGCCGCGTTTTCGTCCGACACCTTCACGGTGACGCTTACCGCCGTCGATGGCAACAACGGCAGCGGTTCGACGACGATCGACGTGACGGTGACCAATGTCAACGAAGCTCCGGTCGCCACCGGCAGCAACGCGACGATCATCATCGACGAATCGAAGTTCGACGGAACCGACACGCATTACGTCGGAGACGAAGACTTTGCGGGTAACGGGGCCTCGTCAGCGGACGACGGCTTTGTGCTGGAATTCGCGATGTCAGAACTAATCGACAACAACGGCAACGCGATCTTCACCGATGTCGACAGCAGCGACTTGACGCTTTCCATCCAGATGGGCGACACCACGCTGGGCGAATCGGCTTACTCGATCGAGATCGATGACAATAACACCCCCGAAATCGACGATGACAAACTCATCGCCAAGTTCTATCACTACCAGCCGGGGCTAAGCCGCGGAGACACCATCGTGACGGTGACCGCCTCCGACGGATCCTTGGAATCGGTCGGTTCCGCAACCATTACCTTCGAATACGCGGTGAAGAGCATCGTCGATGTTCAGATCCGAGCGGTCAAAGAACTGTCGGACTTTGATGGCGCCGGCGCTGACGTCAAATTTGGCGATCTGCCAGAGTCGACGGCCAACACGTTGGTCGATGCCGAGGATCTCGACAACTCGTTCTATTACGAAATTTGGGTCTCGGTTAATTACGGCGCCGATCAAGCGGCTCCAGGTCGGGTCTTCTTTGACGGCCCCGCTTTCATGGTGATGAACCTGCTCTACAATTCCGACGCCCTCGGTTTGCAGACGGATCCCAACAACACGAACAACTTGCTGGCTCCGACAATCTTGACTCCCACTGGCTATCTCTCCAATGCTGGAGAAACCAGCGAGCCGGGCCAAATCGTTGGTATGTTCGGGATCTATACCGACATTGATATCGATAGCGAAACGGGAGAAGCCTCCTCTGGAAACGGCAAGTTCGCTTACGACAATGTCGATGCCGGCGATTACATTCGCTTCGCGACGATTCCGTTCCAACTGGCTGACGATGTCACGGTCAGCGGCAACCTCGAAGACTTGCTTGAGGTGAATTTCGGCGATGTCTCCGGCATCACCGGCAATTACGGGGCAACCGCGATGCTGCTAGACGCGGCTGGCTCAGATCAGGAATCGACTCCTGTCTTGCCGGGCGCCGATTTGCTGACCGGCGGCGTTGTCGATAATTCTCAGTACAACATCGAAACGCCAGCGATCGAAATCATCACTGATTTCATGACGTTTACCGTTGAAGACCAGGCCTTTACGATTGATGCGGCTGAAAGCATCTTTGGCACTGGAATGACGGAGATAGAGGATCAGATTGGCGGCGCCACCGCGAATCTTTCTGGAAATCTCTACGTACAAATCCTGGATGCGGCAGGACCTACGACCAGAATCCGGATCGTCGGCGCCAATCTGACGTTCTCAGAAAATCCGAATATTTCGCCCGGCGATCCGCCCCAAGGAAATGAAACTGGTACAGCGCCAGCCAATTACGGCTTCTCGGCCGGTACGAGTGATTTCGCGATTCGCGATTTGTCGCTCGGGATCGATGGTCCGGTCGAATTTGAGGTGACCGGAGATTTCTTCGATGATAATATGGGTACCTTCGATTCCGCGTCGCTCGGGTTGATCACGACAAGTGGTCTATTGCAGCGCGGGTATATTGATAGCGGATCTGGTGAGCCCGCCTCCACCGAAAAAGACCTCACTGGAAATGCGGTGGATACCAAAGCAGGCGCCGTCGAGACGAGCTTTATCAAAGCGGAAGATGTCAACAATGACAACGATCTCAGCAATGATCAGATCTCACTTTCATTCGATTTGGCCCGCTATTTGGTAGACACGGCTTCGCCGACGCTCAGGTTCTTTGGAAGCGGTAAGATTATCGCCAACTTTAACGGCGGCGTTGAGTCGCCGGCGTTGACCGGTACGGTTTCGGCCAACGGCGGACAGACGCTGGACGAGGGAAGCGGCGTCTTTGTGTCGGTCGTCGATCAGCCGACCGAGCTTGACGACTCGGGACAAATCGCCGCATTGCCGGTGAATGAAACGTGGGTCAGCGAATGGGATAACTTCTGGGTAGAAATCTGGGCCAACACGGCCGACGCCAACGGTATTCAGTCCGGCATGGCCGACCTGAAGTACAACTCGCAGTTCTTCACCGCGACGAAGATCGAATACGCCGCACAGTTCGATCAAGCCCATTCCGGCGTGATCAACGACATCAACGGCACGATCACCAATCTTGGCAGCGGCACGCTCTCAGGCGACCTGGGCAAAGACGGCTTCGTCTTACTCGGTCGCGTGAAGTTTGAGTCACTGGCTGGTGACGGTCTCTCGATCGAAGAAGGCCTGCAGTTTGGCCCGCAAGATCTTGGCCTTGAGATCCTCAGTGGACAACTTCAACTGTCCGATGGCGGCTTGATCCAAGCGGCGACCGGCGCCAATCCGAATGTCGACGTTTGGGCGGTTCCTTACGACCTGGACGATGACGGTACGATCTCCCTGATCGATCTATCGCAGTTGGTCCGCCGGATCGGGTCGACCTCGATCGCCGCGAATGACGCGCTGACCGCCGCGACCGACTTTGACAACGACGGTCGCACGTCGATCGTCGACCTGTCGCAGTTGATTCGTAACATCGGCATCTCCAAAACGAACGCGTCCAACATCAAATACCCGACTTCGTTCACCCAACTGTGGGTCGGAGCGGGCTTGGTCACCAACGGCCCCGATACGATCGAGTCGATCTTCACCGCGGCGAACAACGCGTGGGCCGAAGCGCTCGGCTTGGACAAACCGTTGGACGTTCGCTTGGAAGTCACCGACCTGGGTGGAGCTCAATTGGGCGAAGCCAAGCTGGTTGGCTTGAATACCGAGGGTCTGCCGGTTCGCGGCGTGCTGACCATTGACGACGACGGCGCCGGCTTCGGCTGGTCGACCGATCTCGAAAATGGCCCCGGCAGCGATCAGTACGACCTGTACACGGTGATGCTGCACGAACTGGGTCACTTGTACGGCTTCATGCCGCAATACTCGGCGTTCGGTGAGCATGTCACCGACTTCGAGGGCTCGACGATCTTTGTCGGCGACATGTACTCGGTCGAACTCGATTCGCGCGGCGAGCATCTCGACGTCGACACCTACGCCAGCGATGTGATGAGCCCTTACTTGGCTCCTGGCATCCGCAAAGAGATCTCGGCCCTGGATACGCAGATGATCTTGACCGCCTATTCCTCGGCCGACTCGTCGACGACCGTCGCCAACCATGGCGCCGCGTTGACCGAACAGCCGGCGAGCAGCCAACCGACGGTGGAACAACCGGTGAATATCGTCAGCCCGGTTTCGGAAACATCGACGGTTGATGTCGACGTGATCCAATCGGCGACCAGCTTTGTGCTGGGAGACAATGTCGCCAATCTGGCCGACGTCAGCGGTCGCACCGGCCTTCCTGTCGTCATGCCAGAATCGACGCGTCGGACGCTGGAACAAAGCGGCATCGCCTTCAAGACGCTGTCGAATTACTCGGCCGCCGAGTTTGACAATGTCTCGGAAGTGATGACCGAAGTCGAAACTTACTTCGATGACTCAACGCTGATCGAATCGACCATCTCGGACATCGATTCCGACGCAGACGACTCGAGCGACGGGGATTCGATCGACGATCTGTTCGCCGAATGGGACGAGATCGAAATGGCCTAATCGCCGCAAGTAGCTATCTATCACCGAAGAAGGCCGCCTGTTTGGGCGGCCTTTTTTTTCGCAGCGGCCGACTCGTAGCGAGCTATCGCATTTTGAGGGTTGCGATATAGGATGGAAGTGAAGCATCGAACACGGCAACGCCGCGGATAAAGCGAGAAAAAACCGCAACACTAGCCCGCTGC
>NZ_CH672376.1:2411816-2707816 GCF_000153105.1 Blastopirellula marina DSM 3645 | reverse complement strand
GCGCAGCGGGCTAGTGTCTAATCAATTCACTATAGCGCGCCTTCAAAAATTAGCGGAGTTGGCCCTGTGTTGGCGACTTGCCTTCGCTGTCGACTTGATAATAACGGAGCGACGCATTGCACTCGACGGCAGTCAGCGTGCCGCCGCCGACGCAAAACGTATCGAGGGCGATCAGATGCTGATAGTCGCTCGGCTGGCCGTCTCGTTGCGGCGTGTGCCCGACCAATGCGGTCTTGCCGTTGTCGTGCTGCCGCGGAGGCTCCGGCCGCAGATGCTCCCAATAGAGAAAGAGCGGCGGCTGATCGGTCAGCGGCAGGTCATATTGATAGTTCGCATGGACGAAGAAGAATTTCTCCGTCTCGTAATAAGGGAGCGTCGCCGACAAAAAGTCCCAATGACGCGGCGGCACTTTGTCCAAACTGCCGCCGTAGCTCTCTAAAGTTTCGGCGCCGCCGCATTCGCGCCAAAAATGCAACTGCTCGTCGCTAGTGCGGGAGTTGAGCATCATGACTTCATGATTTCCACGCAGAAAAATCATCTGCCGCCGCGTGCTCCAGTCGAGCAACAGGTCAATCACGCCGGCAGAGTCTGGCCCACGATCGACATAATCGCCTAACATGACAATCTGATCCGCAGGCTCCGATGCGATCCACTCTAGCAAACCTGCCAGCGCGTCGCGGCATCCATGCACATCGCCGATCGCAAAAATTCGTGAGGTCATCGCTTAAACTATCAAAGAATGGAAACTATCGCCGCTGTTATTCTACGTCATGAACGTCAAAATGGGATGTGCGATTTCCCTTGGCCTCCACAGACAAGCGTCCACAAAAAACGACGCGGTCTCCCCACTTTTCGCGCGAGCAGGTTTCCATTAGTGTGGCCTTACCCTGGCGCTTTTGGCAGTCGCCGCGGACCAGCGACCCTGTTTACGAATCGATCGGAGAGGCAATGAGCGAATTGGACCTGAATCTCGACGCAAGCCGAGCACGCCAGCAACGACTTTGGAACGCGCTCGCCGGGGCCGAGTTAGACGCGATCATCGTCACGCAAATCGAACATATCCAGTACCTGATCGGCCCGAAATTCGCCTGGGTTCATTCGCCGGCCGCGATCTTATTCGCCGACGGAACAGCAACGCTGATCGCTCCGAACGAAGCTCCCGACGCGGCGGCCGCCGACGAAATTTTGACCTACGAAGCGCAATGGCTCTGTACGCTGCGTAACGATCAACGTCAGGCTTGCAGCGATGTCTTACTGCAATATCTGAAGTCACGCGGCAAGCTGGGGAAGATCGGCGTCGAATACTCCACGTTTTCGCTTCACCTGTCGCAACAGCTCGATGCGACGTTGATTGACGTCGAACCGACCTTGTATCAACTACGTCGCAAAAAAGACCCCGATGAACTGGCCCGCTTGAAGAAGGCGATCACCGGCACCGAGCGGATGTACGAAGTCGCCCGCGACATGATCCGCCCCGGCGTCAGCGAACTGAACGTCTTTAACGCATTGCAAGCGGCCGCGGTCAAAGAGTATGGCGAGATGCTGACCGGCGCCGGCAACGACTATGCTTGCGGCGCCAAAGGAGGTCCGCCACGGGATCGCCTGACGCAAGATGGCGAGCTTTATATTCTCGACCTGGGCCCCGCATTCCGCGGCTACTTTGCTGACAACTGCCGCACGATCGCCGTCAACGGCAAGCCGACCGACGAGCAACAGCAAACATGGGAAATCGTCATGCAGACGTTTGCTCATGTGACGAAGACGGTTCGCCCCGGCAAAAGCTGCAAAGAACTGTTCCAAGAGGTGGTCGGAATTTTGAGCGCCGCACCGATCGGCGTCTTTGACCATCACCTAGGCCATGGGATCGGCCTCTTCCCGCATGAAGCGCCCCACTTAAACTCGTGCTGGGACGATGTCTTCGCCGAGGGCGACGTCTTCACCGTCGAGCCTGGCATTTATGACGAGAAGCTCCGCTTCGGCATGCGGCTCGAGAATGACTACTTGGTCACCGCCGACGGAGTGGAGTTGCTGTCCGACTTCCCGATTGGGCTGACGTAGAACGCAACGAAGTCGCCATCCTTCATAACCCCAGACGCGAGTCTTGAGGTCGCGGTTTTTTTCTGGCGCCGCCCCTCGATAGCTTCGCTATCGGCGCGGCGCCAGGTTAGAAGTTCGTGCCATTTTTGCGATGTCAAACGGCGGAACGATCTCCGATCGGAGGCCCAGTTCGACTTGATGCTTCCCACCGACTTCTTCGGCCCAGATCGCGGAGCTATCCGGGCCAAGCGGTTATGGTTTGGCGAAATAGCGCAGCTTCCGATGAAAGAAACGTTAGTTCATCGTCGGGTCGGTCGGCATTCCTTTTAGATGCAGCGTCGATCGCATGATGTCGGCGCCGATCTTGCCGGTCACGTCTTTCCACAGTCGCTCGACGTCGGTCGTAAAGACATGAGCGGCTTCGGCCGGCAGCAAGAGCCAGCCGCCGGCCTCCATCTCAGCTTCCAACTGCTGCTCGCCCCAGCCTGAGTAGCCGATAAAGATCCGCTTCGGCTCGTGATCCTCGCGCACTAGCTTCTCGATGTTTTCTTTGTCGCTCGAGAAATAGACCCCCGGCAGGATCTCGATCTCTTGGCACGGAGCATGCGAATGTATCGCCATGAGCGGCCCTTGCACGGGTCCGCCCAAAAAGACCAGGTTCTCGTCGGCGATCTCCTCGCCGGCGATCTCTCGCCACATCGCGGCCATCGTCAACTCGGTGGGCCGGGTCAAAACGAGTCCCAACGCTCCCTCTTCGTCATGCTGCACCATCAAGACGACGGTTCGCAAGAAATTGGGATCCGGCAAATGCGGTGACGCGATTAGCAATTGACCTTGGAGCGACTGCATCGTGCGAAACCTTCTGCGGCAAGCCAAACGGCGGAGGTGAGCCTAGTCGCTCTATTTTTGTTCCATCGGCCGCAAAAAGCCAGTGTGGGCGCCTTTTTGTTCAGCGCCGTTACCATTCGCCGCATGCGAATCGTTACGCAGGGCTGCGTCGACTTCAAGCAGAGCCGTCCCAAGAGGGGATTTTGCCAGCCGCAAAGATTTACCAACGCGAGCCGTATGGATCGCGCCAAATACATCCGCCCCAAGACCAGCCGACGCCAAAGCCGACCATCACATGGTTGCGACGCGGCGCCAAGCGACCTTGCTTGCGCAAGTCATGGATCAAAATCGGAATCGTGGCCGAAACGGTATTGCCGTAATTGCTCAATTCGATCGGCATCCGTGTTTCGTCCAAGCTGAGCCGCTCTTGCAGTTGCTCGAGCATTTTCCGTGTCGCTTGGTGAAACAGATAGAGATCGAGTTGCTCGCGTTCCATCGACGCAGCGGCCAGAATGTTCTCGACCAGTTGCGGAACGGCGCCGACCGTAAAGCTAATCAGACTGGGCCCATCCATATACAGCCGGCTGCTCCAGCGTTTGCGATGACGCGGTTGAATCGCATCCTCCGCCGGGCGCGATCCGCCTTCGGTCGCCAGCAGCGTATCTGCACCGCTGCCATCGGTCCCAAATTGAAAGCCAAACAGCTCCTGAGTGTCGCTCGCTTCAATCAGCGTCGCGGCGGCGCCATCCCCAAAAATCGTCCGAATGCTGCGATCGTCGGGGGCGATATATTTTGAATACGTTTCGGCCGTGATCAATAAGACGCGTCGCGCGACGCCCGAGCGAATCAAACCGTCGGCCAGCGCCAGCCCATAGATGAAGCCGGAGCAGCCCAAGTTGAAATCGAGCGCACCGCATTTGGTCGGCAAGCCAAGTCGATCTTGCACCAGGCAAGCCGTCGTCGGCAGCGGATAGTCCGGCGTTTGCGTGCAGAACAAGAGAAAGTCGATCGACTGGGGTTCGATCGAATGCTCTTCAAACAGACGTAGCGCCGCCTTCACGCCCAAGTCTGAAGCGCACTCTCCTTCAGCAGCGACATGACGTTGTTCGATCCCCGTTTTCGAGGCGATCAACTTCATGTCCCACTGCGGAAATTCCGCTTGCAGTTGTTCGTTCGTTTCGATCCGTTCCGGCAAATGGATAGCGATCGGTCCGATCGACGCGTACTTCACAAAGCGTCCTTTGCTTTTTTACCCAAGCTGAAGATGTCGCCGCTATAGGTACATCATTCACCGTTAATCGTTTGCCTACCAGAGCTTAACGAATCTGGGGAAGGAGGGAAGACCGGATTAGCCCAGGAAGTGTTCGACCTTGACTTTGGAGCCCCGTTTTTTCTACTCTTCGCTCGCTCCATGGACACTTCATCGCAGATCAATTTCGGATAGTCGGGTTATGTCTTCCCTGCGAATTACCCGGCGACTGTTCCTTTCGGCCGCACTTGCGGCCGGTAGCGCACCTTGGCCTGCCTGGGCAGATACCCCAGAATGGCCCGATGAACAACGGATTCCCCCGTTTGTGATTCACGCCGATTTTGCGTTGAGCACGGCGCCCCTATTCGAGGGGGAACTCGCGGGGCTGCGTCGAGATCTGGCGACGTTTCTGACGCTTCCAGAGCAACCGGCCGAGATTCATCTATATCTCTTTGGGTCGGCGTCCACCTATCGCGACTATGTCACACGCTATTTTCCAGGCGTACCGCAGCGCCGCGCTCTCTTCATCCAAGCGAACGACGTGCCGATGGTTTTCGCCCATCGATCACCCCATTTGCTGACCGATCTGCGGCACGAGTGCTGTCACGCGCTCGTTCATCAAACGCATCACGATCTTCCCCTTTGGCTGGATGAAGGGATCGCCGAATACTTTGAACCGCCGCTCAATAATCGCCTGCATCGGGGAGATTATCTGCCGCAGGTGATCCAAGAAGCCAAGCTGGCGGAAATCTCTCCGCTAGCGACACTCGAGCGACTGCGGAGCGTCAGCGAGATGGGGGATCGCCAGTATCGCCACTGTTGGGCTTGGCTCCATTTCTTACGTCATGGACCAGCAGGGGCTCAGCAAGCGTTCACCCAGTATCTCTCCGCTCAGCGTCAACATCCCAAGACGCCGGTCTCGTACTTCCTGCGCGGCCAATTTGCCGACACCGATGCCGAATGCCGACGCTATCTGATGGGACTGGAAACCTCTTAGCCGTGTGCGTTGCTCTTTCTGCGAAGACGCGATAAGAGCATCGCACGTGAATAACGCATATTCGCCAATCTTCGCAGTCATCCAAAGCGACGCTAAACCGAACTTTGCAGATTTCCTCATCAGCCGCTTCTCTGCCGGTCGAAGGTTAAATCGACACGACGGAGCTAGATTTCACTGCCGTCGTGTGCCGTAAATTAGACCGATTTCATCTGGCGTCGTTTTGAAGGGACTCAAATTGACCGCCGTTCGTTACCTGCGTTATCTCTACCAGGCTCACCTTTCGTCGCCGCGTCACGAACGTGAGATTTATCACACCCTCCGCCAAGCGGCGCCGATCACGCGCATCGTTCAGGTCGGCGTTGGCGATGGAGCGCTTGCGCAAAAAGTGATTCAATTCACTCAACAATATGCGGGCGACACGCAGGTTGAGTACACCGGCATCGACATGTTCGAGGCGCGTGAGCAACAAGACGGCATGCCGCTGAAACAGGCGCACAAATGTCTAGTCGCCACCGGCGCCAAAATTAAACTGACGCCGGGAACGGCCTCGATGGCGCTCCCCCGTTTGGCCAATGGTTTGCTCAAGACGCAGCTTCTTTTGATTGCTGCCGATCAGGACTCCAACGACGTTAACGCAGCGCTCAGCTGGTTGCCGCGGATGCTAACGGAAGAGAGCGTCATCTTCTGGGAACGCTTAGGGAACGATGGTCTCCATCTAGAAAAGCTCGCCCTTTCTGATCTCTCGGCGCCAGCACCGGCGCGTCGAGCCGCCTAAGCGGCGAGAATTTTGCGAACGAATCCTTTTCGTGCATCGTCGAGTATAAGTAGGGAAACGCCAGTTCCGCACATCGGTTTGGCGTTCCCCCCTACCGACGCGAATAATAAGCAAACGCCATCCGGCAATATTCGCCTTCCCTGATCGAAATGCTTACGATGAGGGAAGCTTGAAACGACCATTGATCGACGATTGCGAACTCCGGCGAGTCTATGCGCGGCACATCTGAATCGAGTGAACTGCCCCCTGAAATCGATGAGACGGTCATTGCGCCATCGGATTCGACCGATGCGTCCCGTTCTCTCTCCCCAAATGTCGCTCTGGTCGAAGGCTCCAGCCCCCACTTTTCGGCCATCACTCAATCACTGCTGCGCGTACGACTGCGCGTCGCCGCGCTCGCATTGGCGGCCGCCTATGGCGTGTTTCTCCTATTTCACTTGTGGGCATTCTTTTTTTCGTCCACTTACGGCGAAAGCTATGTGCTGTTTGTCTTCCACATCGCACTCGTCGCACTGTTAGGCACAACCGGCTATTACCTTTGCCCCAAGTGCGATCGGCAGACGCCGCTGTTACGCGTGCAAGAGGCGATGGTCTTTGGTTTGCCGGCGATCTTCACGTTCCTGATTCAGCTGCAACCGCTGGGACGCTGCGATACGACCAATCACATGATTCAAAGTCCGGCGCCTCTGTGGTTGCTGTTGATCTTCACCTATGCGTTGTTCATCCCCAACAAATGGCCTCGCGCGGCGATCGTGATCGGCGCGATGGCGCTGGCGCCGCTTGCGCTGATGGCGGTCGGCGGCATTATGTGGCCTGATTGCCGCCTGGCGATCTCCAACAATTGGGATATGGTCGGCAAAACGATGCTGGTGATGATGGTCTGCAGCAGCGTCGCAGTCTTCGGCGTGCATACGATCAATCGCCTCCGATCCGAAGCGTTTCGCGCCAAACAATTGGGCCAGTATCACCTGCGCAAGTTGATCGGTTCCGGCGGCATGGGCGAAGTTTATCTCGCCGAGCATACGCTGATGAAACGCCCCTGTGCGATCAAATTGATCCGTGCCGAGAAAGGCGCCGACAGTCGCGTCTTGGCTCGGTTCGAGCGTGAAGTCCGCTTGTCGTCGAAGCTCTCCCATTGGAACAACATCGACATCTACGACTACGGACGAACCGCCGACGGCACGTTTTATTACGTGATGGAATTTCTGCCGGGGCTGTCGGTCTCGGACCTGGTCAAACAATATGGTCCGTTGCCGGCAGAGCGGCTGATCTACCTGATGACCCAAACCTGCGACGCGCTCTCCGAAGCGCATACCAAAGGGTTGGTCCATCGCGACATCAAACCGGCGAATGTCTTCGCCGCCCAGCGCGGCGGCCATTACGACGTGGCGAAACTGCTCGATTTCGGTCTGGCCAAGCCGATAGAAACGACCGCCGAAGATACGCAGCTGACCCAGGAAGGCTCGATCACCGGTTCGCCGCTGTTCATGTCGCCAGAGCAAGCCTCCGGCGAGCATGAACCAGACGCCCGCGGCGATATTTATTCGCTCGGCGCGCTCATGTATTTCATGCTAACCGGTCAGGCGCCGTTCAATTACGATCGCCCGATCAAAGTGATCATCGCGCACGCCCATGAAAAACCAGTTCCGCCGTCGCAGCTAAAGACGGATATCCCGACCGAAATCGACGCAATCGTCCTCCGCTGCTTGGAGAAATCACCGGACGATCGTTACCAGACCGCGGTCGAACTTTCGCATGCACTGGAACAGTGCGAAGCCTTTGGCCGTTGGAACCGACAATTGGCCGCCAACTGGTGGATGGCCGACGAACGACGAATTCCGGTGGTTGAAGAAGAGGTCTTCGCCTAAGAAACAGCGATCGGAAAACCGCGCAAGCCCGAATTTTTCTGTTATTTCGGCTTCTCACAATATCCGCGCGGGACAAAATTTTTACTGGGGCTCGTGCATCCATTCGCGTCCGCAGCTTGCCAGCGCAAGTCTGCCGGACGCATTCTCTGGGTCTTTATTAATCAACAAATCTCCTTGACATCGTCCGCCCGCCGCGTGTATTACTATAGCAATACACAACAGGCTCAGGCATGACGATCGACCCCACGCAATTCACCGTTCACCCTTCATCCGGCGTGCCAATCTACCGGCAGATCATCGATCAGGTCGAAGCGATGATTGTGGGCGCACGTCTGAGCGAAGGAGAAATGCTGCCGAGCGTGCGCGATATGGCGACCGCTTTGGGAGTGAACCCCATGACCATCTCCAAAGCGTACGCCCGACTAGAGAATGACAACGTGGTCGAAAGAGTCCGCGGTAAAGGGATGATGGTTCGACGGCGATCCCCCTCCGGAAGCAAGTCGCAGAGGCTTGAAGAACTTCGTCCGACGATGCGCGCCGCCATCGTTCGCAGTCGGCAACTGGGCCTAACCGATGATCAAATTCTAGAACTAGTTCGCAAAATCCTTCGGGAGATTCCATCGTGAGCGTTCCTGCATTGCAAACCGAGCTGCTGACGAGGCGTTTTGGCGACGAAGAAGTCTTACGGGGAATCGATCTCTCGATCGAGCCGGGACAAGTTGTCGGCCTGATCGGCACCAACGCCGCCGGAAAAACAACGCTCATCAAGTGCCTGCTAGGACTCTTGAAAGCGACAAGCGGCGCGTGTCGCTTGTTGGGAGAAGACTCTTGGAATTTGAGTGCGTCGGCCAAGGCGCGGATCGGCTACGTCTCGCAAGATTTCGAGCTGCTCCCCTGGATGACCGTTCAGGGAATGTGCGACTACACCGGTGCGTTCTACGAAAGTTGGCGCCCCGCCCAAGTCGAGCGTCTGCGGGACGAATGGCAATTGCCAAGTGATAAACTTGTGGGCGCTTTATCGGTCGGACAGCGACAGAAACTGGCCGTCATCCTGGCCCTGGGTCATCAGCCCGAGTTGTTGATGCTCGACGAACCGGTGGCCAGTCTCGATCCGTTTGCGCGGCGGCAGTTTCTACAGTCGCTGGTGCAGTTTACCGAGGCCGAACAAAACACGATTCTTTTTTCGACGCATATCACTTCTGACTTAGAGCGAATTGCCTCGCATGTGGCCATTCTACGCGACGGAAAGCTGGCTTGGTTCGGTCCGCTCGACACGCTGAAAGAAGGTTGCAAACGACTGCGGGTCCACGCTCAGCAAGCGCTGCCGCTTGACTTTCAAATTCCTGGCGCGATCCGGTGCGAGCTGCACGGGGCGCATGCGCTGGTTTCGGTAGCCCAGATGGATGAAGAGCTCCGCGAGTCGATCGCCGAAAAGTGGCGAGCCGACGTCCAGGTCGAGGATCTCAATCTGGAAGAAATCTTTCTCGAGTGGACCGGCAGCCGTCAAGACCAGGCCTCTTCGCCAGAGAAGGTATCGTCATGAACGCCCAACTTTACCAGGTGTTTCTCACCTATGCTCGTCGGCCGATTCTGCTGTTGATGGGCGCGGTCGCCGCGATGTTGGCGGTAGGCATGTTTGTTGTCGGACTCTATGCGAATACCGGCGGAAACTCGATCGCTCCCGATGTTCCTTTGATGGGAAATAGCGCTGCGATTACCTCGGCCGATTGGAAGGCGAATCTGGCCGGTCGCCAGCCCAGCGAGTTTGACCGCTTGTTCGTCAATGATCCTCTAGGCGCTCCTCCGGCAGATCTAGCTCCCTTCACGCATGCAACCACCATAAAACTCATCAGTCCCCACTTAACCGCGGAGCGGATCGCGCAGCTTGCAGCGCTGCAGCCGTTGCAAAATCTGGAGATTCAATCCCCCAACCTACCGGAGGGCGCCTGGTCTGCGCTTGGTCCCAAACTGCGATTGCTAGAGATCCCCGCGCGGCTATTGGTCGATTATCCGCAAGAGGTTTCGCAGCTTGAGCAACTTGAGGTTCTGCGGATCGACCGTTCGGGACTGTCCCGCGAAGCGATGTCGGTGATCGCGCAAATCCCGAATCTGAAATACTTGGTGCTTACGCATCGCGTCGTAGATTACAAAGCGCCCAAAGACGCCGTGGCGACATTACCGCTGGCTTGGGACCCCGCGCAGTTGGCGCCGCTGCAAAATCATCCGCACCTGCAGGCCATCTTTATGGATTGGCCCGGCCCGCCGCATCGCACCACGCCGGCGCTTCCCGGCGTGACGCTGTATGCCGCTTCCTTCTCGTACGCGCTGCACTATGCATTGCAGCTCTCCGTTCTCTTGACTGCGGCCCTCTCGGTAATCGTCACGCTACAAACCTGGGCACACTTCACGACGCAACAGAGCGTAATTATTCCCGGTTACCACCGGCGTCATCGACAGGCCGCATTACTCGTGTTGCTGGGGGGAAGTTTTGCGGTAGCGCTCCTGCTGTGGAATGCGCAATTTTCGCTGTTGCCTGCTTTGGCGATTGCGTTGGTGATGCCGTCGTTAATCATGACGATCTACACGGGATCTCAGGCCCGCTCGCCGTCGATTCGTATGGCTTGCGTTCCTCTGGGGCTTCTTGCCGGGACATTGATTTGGCTGCCTTGGTTCGGCTCTTTCGCGTCTCCCATCATGGCAGGCGAAACGAACTGGTTCTTTCGAGGAGCAACCTGGTGGTGGGCGGTCGGTCTACTCGCAGGGGAAGTCGTTTTGTTGACGGCGAGCTTTCGACAATTGCCGCGAATTGCGCATCAGGTCTACGAACAATCATCCATGCACCCTGGATTCTCTCCCTGGGATCCTCAGCAACAACGGCGAGTCGCTTACGGTTCCCAGCATTGGTGGCAATCGCTCTGGAGTCGCGGCCGACGTTTTCCCAAACTCGCCGGTAGTTCGGTGTGGCGTCAGGCGCAGCTGTGGAAGTCTGGCAACGCTTATCGCCCGCTATTCGCATTCCCGTTGATGGGGGCGACCTTTCTGGTGGTGGGGATTGGAATGTCGAGCGTCATGCCCGCGCGTCAAACGCAATGGCCGTTGTTGATCGGCTTTCTCTTTCAATTCAGCATGATCACATTGCTGCTGCCGGTCACCGTGTGGTATCGCCGCTGCCGCACCCTCCAAGTGGAGTCATTACGACCCGCAGGCAAAAAAGATCTCACGCGGCAATTGTTTGTCGCGTTGGCGCTCGATCAGGCATGGGCGATCATTCCCATGCTGCTGGGAGTCGGCTACTTGCTTGCCTATCCAGAAAAAGCAGGAAATGACTTCACGGCCACGGCGATCGCCTTGTTGCTGGTAGTCGCACTCGCGTGGGGCTATGCGACCAGCACTTCGATCTTTGCGATCCAACGCTTGTGGGTACTCTTGGGATATTTTTTGACGATGTTCGCCGTCTCGCTCGTGCTCGGTATTGGTCTGACCTCCATGCTTGCCTTGCAAATCATTCCGATGGCTCTCCAAATCCCGGTCTTGTCGGTCGTCTCCCTTGTGCTCCTGATGGTCGCGGCGGGAATCATCCGAGCGACCTACGCTCACGCCGTAAACCGCGAGTGGGGGCTGTAGCCAGCGCCTCCGGATTACCGCCGGACAGAACTCCGCGGCTCCCGACGCTTACCGGCCAGGTCACGATGATCGCCAACCAGACCGCCCCCCCCCGCCAAAAAGGGGGCGGTTTCCCGTGCCTGGCGAACCTCCCTCCCCGCAAAAACCTCTAGTCACAAGCGGCTCGGCGACTCGCCAATCGGCGAAATCTCGGCTATCTTAAATAGTTTGCTGACAGCCTCTTTTCCTCACCGGGAGGGGCTGACTCTGGCAATACGAACCACCCTATGGATTGCCGCCGACCACCAAGTCTGCGGCGCTGGCGC
The DNA here is from genome assembly GCF_000153105.1 of Blastopirellula marina DSM 3645. Classification (GTDB taxonomy): domain Bacteria; phylum Planctomycetota; class Planctomycetia; order Pirellulales; family Pirellulaceae; genus Blastopirellula; species Blastopirellula marina. The sequence goes on along the minus strand of NZ_CH672376.1, from coordinate 2,696,133 downwards.
CCAGTTAGGCGAGACTATCGGAGTAACTGTATGAGCGGATCGTCGCCCCGAAACATGTTCCAGAAGATCTGGGATAACCACCTTGTTCTGCAAGAAGAGGGTCAACAGGCGATTCTTTATATCGACCTGCAACTGGTCCACGAAGTGACCAGCGCTCAGGCCTTTGAAGGGCTACGGATCGCGGGCCGCAAATTGCGCCGCCCTGAACGCCATATCGCGACGCCTGACCATAACATTCCGACGACCGATCGCTCGCTGCCGATCGCCGATCCGATCTCGAAGCAACAGATCGATACGCTCCGCAACAACTGCGTCGAGTTTGGCGTTCGTCTCTACGATCTGAACGACAGCAAGCAGGGGATCGTCCATGTGATCGGCCCTGAGCTGGGAATGACGCAGCCCGGTATGACCATTGTCTGCGGCGACAGCCACACCGCGACGCATGGCGCCTTTGGCGCGCTGGCGTTCGGCATTGGGACCAGCGAAGTCGAACACGTCATGGCGACGCAGACGCTGCTGCAAGCGAAGCCGAAGACGATGGAACTGCGCGTCAACGGCACGCTGGCTCCCGGCGTCACCGCCAAAGACTTGATTTTGTACTTGATCGGCAAGCTGACGACCGCCGGCGGCACCGGCTACGTGTTGGAATATACCGGCGAAGCGATTCGCGCGTTGTCGATGGAAGAACGGATGACCGTCTGCAACATGTCGATCGAAGCCGGCGCCCGCGCCGGGATGATCGCACCGGACGAAACGACGTTCGCGTATGTCAAAGGTCGTGAGTTCGCTCCCAAAGATTTTGACGCGGCGGTCGAAAAGTGGAAGCAACTTCCCTCGGACGAAGGCGCCAAGTATGACGAAGTGCTGATCTTCGACGCCAAAGATATCGCTCCGCAGATCACGTGGGGAACCAACCCGGGTCAGGTCGCTCCGGTGATCTCCAAGGTTCCGTCCCCAAGCGATTACGGCGACGCGACCGAGCAGAAGTCGACGCAAGCGGCGCTCGATTACATGGGTCTGACCGCCGGACAGCCGCTGACCGAGGTCAAAATCGACCGCGTCTTTATCGGCTCTTGCACCAATGCTCGGATCGAAGATTTGCGAGCCGCCGCCAAGGTGGTCAAAGGTCACAAAGTCGCGTCCGGCGTTTCGGCGATGGTCGTTCCCGGCAGCGGTCAAGTGAAAGATCAGGCCGAAGCCGAAGGGCTCGACGCCGTCTTTCGCGAAGCCGGTTTTGAATGGCGCGAAGCCGGTTGCAGCATGTGCCTGGCGATGAACCCCGACAAACTCGCCCCCGGCGAACGTTGCGCTTCGACCAGCAACCGTAACTTTGAAGGTCGACAAGGGAAGGGAGGCCGCACGCATCTGGTCTCTCCGGCCATGGCCGCCGCGGCCGGCGTCACCGGTCACTTTGTCGACATCCGCGATTGGACCTATCAATAGCCCGATCGACTGCGCCCAACCCAATCACCGCCTTTGCGAGCTGAATAAAATCATATGAAAGAATTCACCACCCACACCGGCGTCGTCGCGACGATGGACCGGGCCAATGTCGATACCGATCAGATCATTCCGAAGCAATTTCTGAAACGGATCGAACGAACCGGCTTTGGCCAGTTCCTGTTTTTCGACTGGCGCTTCAACGACGACGGCTCGCCCAATCGCGACTTCGAGCTGAATCAGCCGGGCCTGGCTTCGGCGTCGATCCTGGTCGCGCGTCGCAACTTCGGCAGCGGCTCCAGCCGCGAACATGCCGTTTGGTCGCTCGACGATTACGGCTTTCGCGCGGTTTTGGCGCCCAGCTTCGCCGATATTTTTTACAGCAACAGCTTTAAAAATGGCCTGCTGCCGGTGCGTCTTAGCGAAGAGCAAATCGAAGAGATCTTCCAAAAAGCGAAAACCGTGGGCCCCGGCTTTGAGCTGACAATCAATCTGGACGCGCAAACCGTCGCCGATAACGACGGCATCTTGTTCAACTTTGAAATTGACGAGGCCCGCAAGCATAAGATGCTGAACGGTTTGGACGATATCGCGTTGACGTTGCAAAACGAAGACAAGATTACCGCCTTCGAACAAGCGAACGGCCTGTAAACAGCGCTGCTAGCGAAATCGTACGATCCTGGGACGCCGGCGGCGTCCCTTTTTTATGCGCCAAGTCGATTTCTCGCGTTCTCAACGAATCACGCTGCGGTTGCGGCAAGTCGCGCCGCCGGATCATAATTAGAGAGAAGCGAACAAACTGATTTCAAACCTTCGTTGGACTGACATCGATGCGTAAATATCTGCTGCCGCTGGCTTGCCTCTTTTCCGCCGCGACCTTTGTCTGGGCCGACGTCGAAACCGAAGTCGTGATCGGCGAACTGGCCAATCCGACCGGCGTCGCCGTTAACGCCGAAAGCGGCGACGTCTACATCGCCGAGAGCGCCGCCGGCCGCATCATTCGGATCGAAGATGGTAAAGCGGTCGACGTGGTGACCGGCTTCGCGCTCGATAAGTACGGCATGGATCCGACCTACGACATCGGCCCGCTCGGACTGACCTTCCTGGATCAAAATCACATCGTCGTCAGCGGTGGGGGCAAACCGGACGGAGAAGACTTTGTCGCGATCTACGAGTTCGGCCAAAAGTCGACCGCCGATAAGCCGGTGCAAAAGCTCGGTCCATTACCGGCCGAAGGCGATATCAAAGCGGAAGGCAATTTTTACGGCGTCGCAGTCGTTAGGCTTGATAACGTCGACTGGATCGTCACCACCGCCAACGGCGATGACGACAAAGGTTGGCTCGCCGCCGCCGAGAAAGAGAAGGCCAAGTTCAAGCCGCTCACGCGCTACATCGCCACCAAAGAAGCGACCAAGGTCGACGCTCCGGCCGCGATTACGATCAGCCCGCGGCAGGAAGCGGTTGTCGGTCAGATGGGAGAAATTGCGACTCCCGGCGATAGCTTGCTCACCTTTTATGACGTGAAAGCCAAGAAGCTGCTGATGTCGCTCCCCACCGGACTGAGCGACATTGTCGGCCTGGCCTACAGCCCCAAGACGGGTCGCCTTTACGCGGTCGACTTTAGCTGGCACGATCCGTCGCAGGGAGGTCTGTTTCGCATCGACGCCGTGCGCGTCGACGGCAAGCAAGCCGCCAAAGCGACCAAGATTGTCAGCCTCATGAAACCGACGGCGCTCGACTTCGCCAAAGACGGAACTCTCTACATCACCGAGTTTGGTGAAGGAGAGCAGGGGGGCCGAGTGCTGAAGATCAAAGCAGGATTGTAAACAAGCGGAAAAACGCCACACTAGCCAGAGGCGCAAGCCGATGGAATGCGACTGGCCACTTCAAGCGGAGTTAGGATCGCCGACCGTATTCCATCGGCTTGCGCCCAGAAGCGTCCGGGATTTCAGGTTTTTCATCGTTTCGGCCGCCTGGCGTGCGTCATGTGTTGGGATGAGAGGCTGGTGTGCTGATCTTGCGGTCGGCGCCGGTTCAACATCCGCGCAGGCGGCGGCGCGGCTTGCCGTCGGGGTTAGACGCCAGCTTATTACGACTCGGCTTTCTTTTTTGCGCGGCGCTTCGCGGCCGATGCTCGTTCCACGTCACGCTGTCGTTCGCGCTCGCGTAGGATCGGCGCGATTTCTTCCCACGTCGCTGCGCCGCAGGCGACTTGCTCCAGCATCACGAACATATACTTGCTCGGACGATGTCCCAAGTGCAGATAGGTCAGCAGCGCCGCGATCACCGCGACGTAGAAGCTGAGCAGCACGCCCGAGCGGTGATGACTGATCAAGTGATTGAAATTGGCGAAGCATTTCAACCAGCGGAAGAAGAGTTCGATCTGCCAGCGCTGTTGATAGAGCTGGGCGATGACTTCGGCCGACACGTCGAGCAAGTTCGTAATCAGACGCACGGTTTTCGTTTCGTCCTGCTCTTGATACTCGATAATCACCTCGCGCAACGGCACATCGAGAACGATATGTCGCGCTGCTTTCGACGAGCGAAAACGGCCGCGCCGATCACTGACGACGCCTGCTGCGAGATCTTTTTCGCTTAGCGGATTTTCGTCGGCGTCAGCCAGGTGCGGCGCATTGCCGCCAGCCGGTTTGTAACGGATAACGAACTGCGCGCGGGGAGTCCAAGATTCGTTTTGCAGATGATAATGCGCGTTGATGACGTCGAAGCCGCTGAAGCCGCGATCGTACAGATAAAGCCGACCATCTTGCACGTTAGCCGCGGCCGACGCCGACTCGCTGTGCCCCGGTTCGGCGACGACAATCATCTCTGGCGCCCAACTCGTAACGCCGACTTGAAAATCGAGTCGGATATACGAATTTTCTCGTCCATGTTGATTTGAACCGCGCACGGCCCACGCGACCTCGGCCGCCGCTTCTAAAAACGTTCCATCGACGGCGACGGTCCGCTTGAGCAATTCGGATAAGTCGTTCGCAGCGCGGCCGAGCCCGGCCTCTTTGCGGCTCAACTGCTCGCGCAGCGCCTGCAGGATCGGCTCGAGCCGCTGAGGATCGACGAGTCGATGGAAGTCGGAAAGCGTAGTGCGGCAGATTTTTTGAATCGAGAGATGCCGCTGGACTTGCTGCGTTTGACTAAAATCTTCGATCGTTCGCAGCGTGCGAATCGTTGGGTTAAAAAAGGCGAGCAGGTAAGTGACGAAGACGTCATCGAGAAACAACTCGCGATTGCCATGAGAATCGTCACGGCGCCGCAACTCACTAAGCTGCTTCTGCAATAAGCGCACGAACTTCCCCCCCATGACCTGATCAGGCCACAGTGGCAATTCGGCCAACTCCCGTTTCGTTCGGCGCTGTCGCGATTTCGGCTGCATGTCGAAATCATGACAAACTGAAGTCGCTGGCGCAAGTGAAGAAATTGCGAAGAAAATCCCGGACGCTTCTGGGCTTGCGCCTCTGGCTAGTGTTTAATTGGTTCGAAAAAGCGCAGCTTCCAAATACGCAACCATCCATTCAAACGGCGACAAAGGAGGTTCATGTTCGCTGGATTGACGAAAGAAGGACGCGTCGTCATGTTCTCGCACGATTCCGGGGACATTCGCGACCACTTGGAATGCTTCCAAGTGCAAATGGGATTCGAGCCGCTGACCGGCATCGACTACATCCGCACCGACAATAAGATTGTGCCTGACATGGATCGAATGAAGCGGCACGATCTAGAAGAGCATCAGAAATACGCGCTCGAGACCAATCCGGCCTGGGTCTCTGGCGTCGATCTCCCCGAACCGCAGTTGGTCGAAGTCGCGGCGGGTCCTCCGCTAATCTACCCCGACACGTTCGCCAACCTAGTCTTCGAGCAATCACGCAAACTTCCCACGGCGCCTTCGCGCGAACTTGTATCTCATTCGGTCAGTTCGCTCTACTTCGCCAGCTTGGAAAAAGAAGAGCAGATCTCGTACACGCTCCGCATCGAGCTCATCCCACGCACTGTGTTTGAGCAATCGGACATGGAGCAAACCGTCAGCTTCTTTCGGCTCAAGCGTCCGCTGCCGCTCACGCCGGCCAACCTCATCAAACTCGGCCCGGCGATCGATCCGGGTCAAACTTCGATCCTGGCGCAAGAGAACAACGGTCATTTCGAAATCTGGGGCATGGTCGCTCGCGGACGTTCGCTCCACAACTCGATGATGGGCGAAGCGTCGCAGTGGTCGGCCGTCGGCCCGCATCCCGTCTTATTGCGTTCGCGTGCGCCGGGCCATCTGATTGCCGAGGTCCTCGACTATCGAGTCGGCGAATACAAGTCAGGCGCCGTCGTCACCGACTACTTGCCCATCTTTCGCGATGACGGTCCGGTACGGCGATTTCTTGACAGCAAAAAGTTGGGCGCCGCGCCTTGCCGGCTCTCCATCTTGCCGATCATCCAGCGGCTCGTTCGCCGCGCAGTGGACATTGGGCACGGCGGGATCGTGGTCATCGCCGATATCGCCGAGTATGCGCGGCTAAACCAAAGCGATAACGACATCTTCGATTCGAAGTACGACATCGCGCTGAGCGACTCGATCTCGATCTATCGCAGCAGCGAACAAAATAGCCGTCGCTGGTCGCGCGTCAAAGCGGCTCTTCATCAACAACCCAATCCGCTGAATCCTCCTCATGTCGATTTCGCCATCGACAGCGGCGTCCATCGGGCCATCTCACCCGCCGAGGTTTTCAAAAGCAAGATCCAAAAGCTCTCCAACGGGCGTTTCCTCTCACGCTTGGCCGCACACTGGGCCGCGGCCGATGAGATGGCGGCCCGCAATCGTCGCAGCGGCAACACGCAAGGTTTCAACGTCTGGAAAGAGATGCTGCAGTCGTCGGAACGAGCCGTCCGCGACGCCGAATACGCGATCGGCAGTCTCGCGAGTCCCGATGGCGCGCTGTTGTTGGGTACCGACCTCAGCGTCCTCGGCTTCGGCGTGATGATTCGCAACGTCGGCAAAGTGGCCGAGATCTATCGAGCCCGCGACGTCGCCGCCAGCCGGATCGAACGGTTTGACCTGACCAGCTTCGGCACGCGCCACCAATCGGCCGCGTGGCTCGCCAGCCGCTTAGAAAATGGCATCGTCTTCGTTATTTCGGAAGACGAAACGATCACCACGCTGATGCGCTGGCGCGATAAAACCATCGCTTGGCGACCGGTGACGATTGATAACATCAGTGATGGAAAGTGGCTAGAAGAAGCGGTATAAGAGCAAGCCGCCAAAATTTTCGTTTGACGTAACACTAGCCCGCAGCGCCAGTTTTGAGATTGCGTTATTTGGCCGAACGGATTCCGGGTGGCCCGGATAGCTCCGCTATCGGGGCCGACGTAGTCGGTAGGAGGCGTCGAGCCGCGATTGGGCTTACTTCGGTGGTCGCTACATCGTTTGAAATGGCGAAAAGACCCTGAACTGCTTATGGGGACCAATGCCTCCTACGGCTGCGCCGCCCCGAAAGCGGCGCTATCGCGGCCAACCAGGGAAATAGCGCAACCTCAAAAAGCGCGAGCGCTCTAGTGCCTGACTTGCCTCCTAACTTCCAACTTCGAAAGAAACGCCGTGGACGAATTTCTTAAGCTCGCAATCGAAGAAGCCCGTAAAGGTCTTGCCGAAGGAGGCATCCCGATCGGTTCGGTCTTGGTGGTCGATGGCCAGGTCCGCGGCCAAGGACATAACCGCCGCGTGCAAAAGGGAAGCGCGATCCTGCACGCCGAGATGGATTGCCTAGAAGCGGCCGGCCGGCTGACCGCCAAAGACTACCAACGGGCCGTTCTCTATTCGACCCTCTCTCCCTGCGACATGTGCAGCGGCACAGCGCTGTTGTACAAGATTCCGAAAATCGTCATCGGCGAAAACCAAACCTTCCAAGGTCCCGAAGAATACGTCCGCAGTCGCGGCGTACAACTGGAAATCGTCGACAGCGCCGAATGTATCGAACTGATGCGCGAGTTCATCGCGCAGCGACCGGAACTGTGGAACGAGGACATTGGGGTTTAACTCGCACGGTGCAGCAATTTTACTTCGTAGCCCGCAGCGCGAGCTTTGAAGTTGCGATTTCCAAAACGAACCCCCACCACTGTTCTGTCACACGACAAGTTTCGGCTTTGGCGCCCGAAACTTGTCGTATGACAGAACACTAGCCAGAGGCGCGAGCCGATGGCATGCGGCTCGCGATTCCAACTCGGATTGAAGCGGCCAACCACATTCCATCGGCTCGCGCCTCTGGCTGGCGTTTCGTCGCTTGGTCCCGCTGCGGGCTACGAAGAGGACCTCGCCCCCAAAATTTGACATCGGCTCGCAACCTGGGATACTCTCACTACTGATCTCTCGTGCAATCACTCCTGGCGACGCTTGCCCTCCTTCGCCATTGGTAATCACCTCCCGCCTGAACAAGCTTTTGCTGACTGGAGATAGACCCATGCTGGCAAGACTCCTGCGTTTCTCGTTCTGTCTCGTGCTGTTCTCGCTCACAATGCCGAACAGCGTTTCCGCCGCTGACGCTTCGACGCTCTCGGCCGGCGCGGCCAAGATTGACATCACGGACTACAGCGCCGGTCCCGTCAACGATCCGCTCTACGTCAAAGTGGTAGCGATCAAAGATGACTCGCTGACGACGGTGTTGATCTCGGTCGACGCCGTCGCGATCGGGGAAATCGGACGCATCAAGAACGACTATTTGCCGACGATGCGGAAGCGTCTCGAATCGGAACTCGGCATTCCGCCGTCCCACGTCTTGGTGAACGCGAGTCACTGTCACGGCGTGATCCTTCCCGACATTACCGATCACACCGTTCGAGCGGTGAAGGAGGCCATTAGCCATATGACGCCGGTGCGGATCGGCGCCGGCAGCGGCAGCGAGAATCGCATCATGGAGAATCGCCGCTTGAAGCTGAAAAACGGTCAGGAGATCGACGTTCGACACGCCTATTCGCTGCCGCCGGATGAAGAAGTCGCCGGCGTGGGCGCGACCGATCCCGAGATCGGCGTGCTCCGTTTGGATCGCGAAAACGGCGAGACCTTGGCCGTCATCTACAATTTCGCTTGTCACCCGATCCAAGGCGTTCCTAACGGAGCCAACACCGCCGACATCATCGGATACGCTTCGCAGGTGATCGAAGATAACCTCAGCGAAGGGACGCTGGCGCTTTTCCTGCAAGGCTGTGCGGGCGATATTAACCCTGCCTATTACAAAGATGTCGATCATCCTCGCAGCGCAGAACCGCTCGGCAATTTGTTAGGGCTCAGCACTCTGAAAGCCGTTCGCCAAATCGAATGCAAACCCGACAATCGCCTGGCGATGTTGAATCAAACGTTGACGCTGCCGCGCAGCGACCTGGCCGACAAGATCGCAGAGTTGGACGCCGAAGAACGGCGTTTGCTGGGTAACCTGCAGGGGACCACGTTGAACTTCAAGACGTTTATGTCGTTGATGCTGAAACACAAACTGTCGCCTGAATTTCCATCCTATTACTCGCATCGTTATCTTTACGACGAAGTGCAAGAGCGGAGCGATCTGAGGTCGCTGGACGCTCAGAACCGGAAAGCGGTGCAAGCCTACCTGCAAAATGTCTTTACGATGGAAAAGCTGACTCGGTTGCAAGCCAACCGGGCTCTCTTGCGCAAGCATCAGACGAACATGGTCGACTCTGGCAAACGGACGATCGATGTGGAAGTGACGGCGCTGCGGATCGGCGACTTTGTGCTGCTAACGTTTCCCGGCGAATTGACCAGCCCGGTCGGCATGAACATCAAAGGCAACTCTCCCCACGACCTGACCTACGTCGCCGGGTACACCAACGGCTACATTTACTATTGCCCTACGGTAGAACAGATGCAAAACCGCGGCGGGGCCCAGGAAGACAGCGATTGCCTATTGGCGCCCGAGTGGCAAGAGAAATTTGAAACGACCGCGGCCGAGATGCTGAAACAGTTGTAACTGCGAACCATGTCAGCGCCGCCAATGCGTGCGTCGCGTTCCGGTGAGCTCGGCGCCTAAAATTGTTGATTGACAAAGCGCACGGAATTCGGGTCGATTACCGGTGGAGAATCAACCCTCGAATCGCGATCACTCGTCAGCCCAAAACGTTGACGGGAATGGAGATTCTATGCGCCGCTGTACTTCGTGCTGTCACCATCCAACTTTCCAACCATCGCCCATCATCGTCCTCGAAAAAGCGAGACGGTCCGGTCCAACCTTCCGACTCGAAAAAAACGAAGCGGTCCGGTCCAACCTTTCGGCTCGAAAAAAACGAAGCGGTCCGGTCCAGTCCTACTTCCTACTTCGCGAAAGTAGCGAAGTCTGGGTAGGGTGCGTCAAGACGCACCGCGAACCTGCCAAATCGGCAACCAACCGAGAAGCGTGGAAACGCCATTGCTTGAAACCACGCTGGGAATGTTTCCCCCATGCATAAGCAGGGGCATGTGCGTCTTGACGCACCCCACGCAGAGCGGCCCTACGATGCAGGTTGCTGTCCGACGACGGCTTCGTCGCATTTGGTGACCTCAAAGCCGAGATCTTCCAGCATGCGGTAGTCGTCTTCGGCTTGTTGACCGGAGGTGGTCAAATAATCGCCAAGAAAGATCGAGTTGGCGGCGTACAAACCGAGCGGCTGCAAACTGCGCAGGTGGATCTCGCGACCACCGGCGATGCGCAGTTCGCTGGTTGGATTGGCGAAGCGGTACATCGCCAAGATCTTCAAGCAGCGGCGCGGCGTCAGGTCGCGACCTTGCTCGTGCAGCGGAGTTCCTTCGATCGGATTCAAGAAGTTGACGGGGATCGATTCGACGTTCAAGTCACGCAGTTCGTTCGCCATGCGGACGACGTCGAGATCGGTTTCGCCCATGCCGACGATACCGCCGCTGCAGAGTTCGATGCCGGCGTTGCGGACGGCCGAGAGGGTTTCGATCCGGTCTTCGTAGGTGTGGGTCGAGCAGATCTTCTCGTAGTAATCTTTACTGGTGTTGACGTTATGATTGACGCGATCCACGCCGCAAGCTTTCAGCCGCTCGGCCTGATCTTGCGACAACAATCCCAGACAGGCGCAGATCTTCAAGTCGTACTTTTGCTTGATCTCAGGCACGATCGTTTCGACCGCGTTCATTTCGCGTTCGTTGGGACCGCGGGCCGAGATCACGATGCAGTAGGTCTTTACGCCGCGCTCGGCGGCGATCTCGGCGCCTTGCATCAGCTTGTCGCGGCTGAGGAAGTTGTATTTGGGGATCTCGGCGTCCGAGACCTTCGACTGCGAGCAGTAGCCGCAATCTTCAGGGCAGAGCCCGCTTTTGGCGTTCATCAACTGATACAGCTGAACCGTTTTGCCAAAGTGACGTTTGCGGATCGCGAATGCGGCGGACAACAGATCGAGCAGCTCGTCGTCGCTGCTGCGCAAGATCGCCAAGCCATCTTCTTCGCTCAAGCGTGCGCCCGCCAAAACGTCGTGGGCCAGCTTCATCCAGCGGTTCTCAGCCGTCAGGGTCGTCTCTTCAACAATCGCCATCGATCAATCTCGTTGCCCAAAGTGTGTTGCAGAATTGCCCCGTATTGTAAATCGAAGCGGCTGAAGAGGGTAGGTCGGCGGAGCCCTCTCTCGCTATTTCTCCTGGTCTCACTAGATTTCGGCGGCGCCTGCGCGTTTATGGCGCGAGCCCTCTCTTTTTCGCGAGATGCTGAAGTCTCCCCCATTCTCTTGCCGAAAATCAGAGTAATCCCCAACGTGGGGGAAAGATGGCCGCGTTTTTTGTGGGGGAAAACCAACAATGCAAATTGACGCTTCAGCTAGCGCCAACGCGGCGGTCGCCGCGAAACCGCTTTCGCCCGACGATCAACTGCAAAGTCTCTTTACCGAGATCTTGCAGCAAGCAGGCCATTCCGGCTACGAATCGGCGGAGGAGTATTCCTCGGATCAAACGCTGGAAGAGGACGTTCGCAGCAGCTGGACCAACTGGTTTGGCCCGGCCAAAGCGGCCAGTTACGCCGCCGACTATGATCCGGCCCAGTTGAAGCAAGACTACGGCGATATCCTGGTCCGCTCGCTCAACGAAGGAGGCTACTCCGATCCGCAAAGCTTTTTGCAGGGGCTTTCTAAGGACGAATTGCAAACGATTCAGCATGTGCAGCGGCTGGCCGATCCGATCCGAGTCGATAGTCTGAACGAAGAGGGCGCCCTGAATCTGTTGATTCCGCCGCCGGCGCAGGTCGATCTCAACTTCGATGGCTTGACGCAAAGCGGCAAAGGGCTCGGCATTCGCTTTCCTGATAGCCGTACTCCCAAAAGTGCTGCCGACGCTTGGGAGGCGGCGACCGCCGATCTTTCTCCTCAAGAGAAGATGCATTACGAATTGCAGATGAAACTGCCGGTGCTGTTCGCGAATCTGATCGTCGACGACCAAGGCTCCTTTGTTCGGCAACGCGAGCCTGGCGACGTTGACTGGGTCAATCCGCTCGCTCGCGGCGATTACTCGTATGTCGACGCGACGCAGCAGCAACTCGACTATCTGGAGGAGTATCAATACCAGATGTCTCCGCAGCAGTATGAGAGCGGAACCCAATTTTGGTCAAGCTTTCAGCAGTTGCTTCAGCAGCATGGCGCGCTGTGAGGGCCCCTGAAATGACGCTCACGTGACCCAGCCGAGCCAGGCCGACACCGTTCGCCAAGCGGGGCGCCGCTTGGCGAACCGCGCGAAACAAGGCAAAATTGGGGATAGATACCCCCAACCGCAAGGCTTTTCATGATCTCGACGATCCACCGCACTCACCTAGTCCGCGTCGGCGCTGTTGGCCAGATTGGCCGCTTCGTATCGGTCGATGCGGTCGCTTATCGCCGCGGCATGCGGGTCGTTTGCCGTACTTCGCGCGGCCTGGAAGTCGGCGAAATCCTCAGCCCGGCCACCGAAAAGGGGCAAGACACCGACGGTTCGATCCTTCGCGGCATGACGCAGCAAGACGAAATGTTGCTGGCGCGACTCGAGAAAAACAAGCAAGAAGCGATGTCGGCCTGTACGGCGCAACTTGCCCAACGCAACCTGGACGCAACGCTGATCGACGTCGAGCAACTTTTCGACGGACAATCGCTCTTCTTCTATTTTCTGGGAGAAGTATCGCCAGAGATCGAAAGGCTGACGGAAGGTCTGGCCGAAACGTACGACGCCAAAGTGCGGATTCGCGAGTTCGCCAAGCTATTGGACGAAGGCTGCGGCCCCGGCTGTGGAACCGATGAAGGCCCCGGCTGCGGCAGCAGTTGCTCGACTTGCTCGCTGGTGGGCGGCTGCGGCGTCAAGAAGACCAAGGGATAGTTTTTGGAATGTCGAGTGACTAAATCCTAATATCTAAGGAAAGCACGGAGGTTCTGGCCAAGCTCCTGCTTAATTCGGCTTTCCGCTTTTCCTAACCAATTCCCTCATACGCTTCTAAATATTCCTGCGAAGCCAAGCGATAATGCTCGGACGCATGATGGATGCGGGCTAGGTCTTCGTCGGTCGTATGGCGAACCACTTTGCCGGGGACGCCCATCACGACGCTGCGCGGCGGGATCACGCAGTTTTCGGTGATCAGCGCTCCAGCAGCGACTAACGAGCCGGCGCCGATCTTCGCCCCGTTGAGGACAATCGCCCCCATGCCGATCAAGACGTCATCCTCGACGACCGCGCCATGTACGATCGCGCGATGGCCGACCGAGACGCGATCCCCTAACAAGCAAGGAGAGCCGGGATCGGCGTGCAGGACGGCGCCATCTTGCACATTGCACGCGGCGCCGATGCGGATCTGCTCGGTATCGCCGCGCACGACGGCTGAGAAGAGCACGATCGATTCGTGCCCCAACGTGACGTCTCCCAACACGGTCGCGGTGGGAGCAATCCAAGCCGTCGCCGCGATCAAATGGTCGTGGAACTCAAGCTGCAGCCGCTTGGTCATCAGGCTACTCTCCCATCTGACCGAGCGTCATCAACAGTTCCGACATTTCGCCGGCGGCATGCGAGTTCCCTTGCCGCTGGGCTTCCTCAATTCCATCGCGCAGCCAAGTTCGCGACTCATTGGCGCGTCCCGCTTCGGCGAGCATTTGCCCTGCCATAAAGTAGGCCGGCACATAGGGAGGAGTCTGCTGGATTAACTGCTCAAAGCGAGCAAGCGCCTCGGCATGGGCGCCTTCTTTGCGATATTCCATCGCCAGGCCGTACAGCAGGAACGAATCGTTCGGCTCATCTGCTAGCAACGCTTCGATCTGTTCGCGTCTCGACATATTTCTTACTTTCTCCCGACGGACGCTACATCCGTCAAAGTCTCGCTATTTTCCGCTATCGACAAAATACATTAAACCGTTCGGCGCGTTACGACCGATACCAACGTCTGAGACCACCGATTTCCATCCCCCAGTTGGGTTTCAGCTATGTTCCGAAAAGCCATCGTTATCTCGGTTAGCCTTAGCGTCCTCGTGGCCGTCAGCGCCTACTATCTTAGCAGCGACGAAGCCGCTGCGAATGATAGCAACGCCGCTGAGCCCGGTCGAATCGCGGGCCATCTGCCAGGCGCCGTCCATGCGATCGCGCTCGATGATGGGCATTCGCACGGAGCGATTCGCTTGGCCGGAGCGGAAGAAGAGCTGATTCCACTACAAAAGTTCCAGCCCCAAGGCGCGCTGCCGATTCGTCGACCGATCGAACGATCGGTTACCGATCTACCGGCGCCGACCACGCAATTGACCGCCGCGGAAGAGGACGAAAAGCCGTCGAGCCGACGCCGTGAAGCATCTGCTCCCGGTGGAGCATCGAGCGCCGCGGGACTGCCGCCGGCATTGCGAGCCGCTCTATCGGCGATGGAAGAAGGCGGAAACCCAGCCGCCAAGCCGCTCGAATCGTCGCCCCCGCCGGCCGCTGCCGCACCGCAACCATCATCACGACGCTTTAACCCGGCCGCGAGTCAGACCGCCAAACCGGAAGCCCCTGCTGCGACGGCGCCTTCCAGTGAAAGCCGCTTCGCGCCTGCCGCTCCGGCGCCGATTTCGCGCTGGAACGCTGACCCCGCCGAGACTGCTCAACCGGCTCTGCCCAATTCAGCGCCGGCCGACGCCAGCGAGAACCCGATGCGTTTTAGCCGTGGTAACTCGGATCAACCAGCCGCGACGCGTAGCCCAACCGACGGCGCTTTGCTGACGGTCGCATCGCCGACGGTGGCGGTGCAGACGGTCGGTCCGAAGTCGATGGTGGTCGGCAAACCTGGCTTGTTTGAGGTAGTCGCCAAAAACCTGGGCAAAGTCGACGCTCGCGAGCTAACCATCAAGATTCAAACGCCCCACGGCGTCGAACTGGTCAACCAACGCGCCGGCATGGGCACCGCCCAAGCGAACACAATGGGGGGCGCTTCCAACTTTATCGTCTGGCAGATTCCGGTCTTACCGGCCGGGTCCGAAGGGTCGCTGCAATTGGAGCTGGCGACGCGCAGCATTCGCGGCTTTGACCTGGGAGTCGACGTCGCCTTCTCGGCGGCCAGCGCCTCGACCGTGGTCAACGTGCTCGAACCGAAACTGAACATGGCGATTCAAGGCCCCAGCGAAGTGCTGTTTGGCGAAACGCAAATCTACAGCATCGTAATCACCAATCCCGGCAGCGGCGTCGCCGAGAACGTCGGCATCACGCTGATGCCGCTCAAAGCGGGACAAGACCCGACCACGTTCGACCAGATCGGCGACATTCCGCCGGGCGGCAAGAAAGTGATCGAAGTCGAATTCGCCGCTCGCCAAGCGGGAAAACTGAACATCTCGGCCGAAGCGTTCGCCGATGGCGGGCTCCGGTCAGAAGCGTCCGAAGCGGTGATCGTGCGTCGCGCCAACCTGCAGATGGTCGCCAGCGGACCTCCGGTCAAATATGCGGCGACCTCGGCCAGCTACCTGTTCAACATCACGAACAACGGCAACGCACAAGCGAGCGGCGTGACCGCCGAAGCGACGTTGCCGACCGGCGCCAAGTTTGAATCATGCTCGGACGGCGGCAAGTATGACGCTGTGGGCAACAAAGTGGTTTGGACGATTGGCGCGCTCGAAGCCCAAGCGGTTCGCCCGCTAAAGCTCGACTGCACGTTGATGGTCGGAGGCAACAACTCGATCATCGCCAATTGCCGATCGTCCGACGGTTTGCTGGCTTCGCAAAACATCACGACGATGGTCGAATCGGTCGCCGATCTGAAACTGTACGTCAACGATCCTAAGGGCCCGGCGCCGGTAGGCGAAGAAGTAACCTACGAATTTCGCCTGGATAACCGCGGCACCAAAGCGGCTGAAGGGATCGAAGTGACGGTTCAGTTCTCGCAAGGAATCGAACCGACGCAGGTCTCCGGCGGCCAGGCGACCATTGACGCCGGTCAGGTGATCTTCAGCCCGATCCAATCGCTGGGCCCAGAGAAGAACCTGGTCCTGAAGGTGTCGGCCAAAGCGTTGACCGCCGGCAGCCATAGTTTCCGAGCGGAGGTTCGCTGTCGCGAGCCGGTCACGAAACTAGCAAGCGAAGAGACGACTCGCTTCTATGGAGAAGGCGTGTTGTCAAAATCGACGCAACAGCAGCAGTCAACTCCGCTAAAGACGCCGCTCATGGAAGCGCATCGGCCGGTCGAACCGACCCCCTTGTCGCCAACGCCTTACAGCCGCTTTCGCTAATCCAAGCGACCCACCAAGCACCGCTTCGCAGCCTGTTGAGCAATCAACAGGCTGTTTTTCGTAGGCCCGGCATTTGGCCGCGCTTAGTCGTTGCGGCGATCAAACGCCAACGGTTCAACCGCTCGCGGATCACCGACTCGAACGACCAGCGAGCCGTCCAGCAGATCTTCGATCGTCTTGCCGATCACTTCGGCTCGCCAACCTTGAGCGAGCGACGGCGCTTCGGGCGCTCCATCCATATGATGCGCAATCAGGTCCCGGACATCTTGTACGGTGCAAGCCAGGCTGGGGGCGACTTTCGCCTCGCGGCAGATGCTGCCGAGCGCGGCCGCCAAAAATTGGCCGAGTACGCCGTACTGCTTTCCCTGGTTCCAGCTGGGCTGCGATGACGGGCAGTCGTTTTCGTCCAGCTCGAGCGCGATTTGAATCGCGTCGGCGATCTCTTCAAAGTAGCGATTCAGATCGCTGCGTTGCATGCCGCGAATCGCGCGAATTTGCTTCAGGTTCGACGATTTTCGTTTCGCCAACTCGGCGATCAAGTCATCGCGCAGAATCCGACGAGCCGGGATGTTGGCGGCGGAAGCCCGTTTGTCGCGCCACTTCCAGAGTTCGCGGACAATGGCCAACGATCGACGACTGAGACTGCCGGTGCCCGATACGTTTCGCCAGCGTGCGCGCTGCGTCGATTCGATCAGCGCTTCCTGCCAGGAGGTCATTTCTTCCTGCAGCCAACTGGTGCGATCTAACTTGGTCAGCTCTTTTTCTAACTCTTGGGCGGCTGGGCCGAGGTAGGCGACGTCATTGAGCGCATATTCGATCTGTCGCGAGCTGAGGGGGCGAACGCGCCAATCGGTGCGAGTTTCGCCTTTGGGAAGCTTTTCGTCGAGCAATCGCAGGATCAGATTACCGAACGAAGCAGGGTACTCCATTCCAATCAGGCCGCCGGCAATTTGCGTATCGAACAGATTGGCCGGCGCTTTGCCGGTCGCACGATAGCAAAACAAAAACTCTTCGCGTCCCGAATGAACGACGGAGACATGATCGCCGCCGGCGATCAGCTCCCAGAAGACGTTCATGTCGTCAATCCGTTTCGGATCGACAATGGCCAATATCTCGCCGGCCGCGATCTGCACCAGACATAAGTCGGGCAAATAGACGTCTTCCGAGACGAACTCGGTGTCAAAATAGATATGCGACTCCGAGCGAAGTCGGTCGCAAAGTTCAGTGAGTTGGGATTGAGATTCGACGTATTCGTAGTTCACGGCTGCATCTATGTCGCTGGAGCGAAAGTCGGGACTTTGTTCCAGCGTACTAAGTCGAGAGCCGGACGACTAGCGGCGAAACAGAGCGTCCGCCGCGTCGCCAACCAACATTTCCCGCTTATCGCAGGAAGATTAACGACATCACGACCATTACCGGCAGCAGGATCGGCAAGCTGTAAAACAGGACATAACCGAAAAAGCTGGGCATTCGGACGCCCGATTCTTCGGCGATCGCACGAACCATAAAGTTCGGACCATTGCCGATATAGGTCATCGCTCCCATGAAGACGGCGCCTAAACTGATGGCGACCAATTTCAAAGAAGCTTCGGCGCCTCCCTCGGTGTGCAGCATTTCAACCAGATGCTGGCCCGAGTATTGTGCGTCGGCCGTCTTGAAGAAGACCAAGTACGTCGGAGCGTTATCTAACACCGCCGACAAGCTGCCGGTGATCCAGAAAAACTTTTGCGGCGTGTCGATTCCCAGGTTAGGACCATGCAAGTTGAGCAATTCCAGCGCCGGCTGCATGCAGATGAAGATGCCGACGAACAACGCGGCGACTTCGACGATCGCATGGTAGTTGAACTTGTTATCGGAACGAACCGCCTTCGAGCCCAGCCAGAGGCTGAGTCCGACCAAGGCCAGCTGCACCACTTCTCGCAAGTAGACGAACGGATGCCAATCGGTTCCGGGGAACGGCTTTTGCGGATCCAACAAAGCGACCGAAAAGATCACCCCGACCAGCAGCAATGCGTTCGGCAGCAAGCCGCGAATGCGAAGCGGCGAGACTTCGGTTTCGTCGCGAGCGACGTCCGACTTCTTTTCTTTCGGGTAATAGTAGAATTTGTCGATCAGATAGAACATCGCGATCAACAGAATGTTGACCATCAACCACGGCATCCACAGCGCCCACATCGTCCAGAGGAAATCGACGCCTTCCAGATAGCCAAGGAACAACGGAGGATCGCCGATCGGCAACAAACAGCCGCCGCAATTGCAGACGACGAAGATAAAGAAGACGACCGTATGCTGGACGTATTTGCGTTCTTTATTGGTTTCGATCAGCGGGCGAATCAGCAACATCGCGGCGCCGGTCGTGCCGATAAAGCTGGCCAACAAGCCGCCAACTCCCAAGAAGGTGGCGTTGGTCAGGGGGTGAGCCGGCATGTCTCCCTCAATACGAATCCCGCCCGAGATGACGTAGAGCGAGAAGAGGAGGACAATGAACGGGATGTATTCTCTTAAGATCGCGTGATCGACGCGAGAAATCGCTGCGCTAAATCCGCTTCCGAATAGAGGACCATGTAGTAGACCAGCGTAATGCCGGCCAGGATCATCGCGACCAGAAAAGCGATTGTGTTGCTTTTCCCACCAATGAGCCGTATATCCGACCAGCGGAAAAACCGCGATCGCGCCCAACAGCAAAATAAACGGAGCAACCGCCGCCATGTGAGGCGGCGCGTGTGCATGGCCGTGATCGCCTGCGGCATGCTCCGCTTCGTGATGCTCTTCGGCGCCGGCATGTTCGGCATGCGACGCTTCGGCGTGAGACGCTTCGGCGGCGACGTGCGCCGCTTGCGGTTGCGTCCAACCGGCCAAAGTCGCCAACGTAAACGCGATAAGGATAGCGCCGATCGCAAGCAGTACGGGCCGATCCGAACCGCCCTCGTGGTGATCGTGGGACATAGCCGTTCCAGAGAAAGCTGATTCGCTGTGGTCAGAATTGATGGATGCGTTTGGCATGACTCTACTTCCGATGGGTTCGGACATGCATGCCAAAGCGATTGACTTGCATGGTTTGCGGTGGGAAGCGACGACCATTTTCCACCAATTTGGAGAAAATTTGATCGACGCGAATGCAGGCAAACGTAGGTCACTAGCAACGACAAACAAGCTACCACGGAGCCAATTTGCCGCCAAGGCGGCATTAACAAGCCTTAATTTATTGGCGAATCGTCGCATCCCCTCTATGATAAGGCTCTTGCGCCGATGCAAAGTCGCGATAATCGGGCGCATCGCCACTTTCCCGCCATCATGAATAGCCCCATTCCTCCTTCTCTTTGGCTTGCCGCCAATCATCGCCCGGCCCAGGTCGCGGCCTTGTTTTCCGCCATTTTCTTCGCTGGTAGCGGGATATCCGCACTGCTGCGCACCCAAGTCGCTGGGGGATTCGCGCTGGGACTGCTTGCCGCGGCTATCGTCGCGGCGGGGGTGACGCTGCGCTTGCGGCAACCTCCGCGAATCCGCTACGACCATCCCTACTTGGTGCTGCGGTTTCCCGGCGCCGGCATATTTCGCGTCCCATTAGAAGCAGTCGAATGCTTCTTTATCGGCGTCGCTAAATACGAACCAAGCGGATCGTCCCCGCGCGAATCGGTCGCCGTCGTCGTTCGTTTGGCCGAACGCGCGCGCGAGTGGAAGCAACGTGACGTACCTGCCGAGTATGGGCGGTGGTGCGACGGCTATATCGTCTTGGATGGAACTTGGTGCGAACCGATCGCCGAAGCCAAAGTTCTGCAACTCAATCGTTGGCTCATCGACGCCAAAAAAGCGCCGGCAACGACAGGAATCGAGAAATGACCCAGCTACTCGTCTCGGTGCGTTCGGCGATCGAAGCGGAAGCGGCGCTTTCCGGCGGCGCCGATTGGATCGACATCAAAGAGCCGACCCGGGGTTCGCTCGGCGCGGCGGAGCCGCACGTTTGGCGAGAGATTGTGCAAACGGTCGAGCAGCGAGCGCCGGTCAGCATCGCCTTGGGCGAAATCAGCGACGGCGCTGGAGCCTGGGGTCCCGATACTTTTCGGGGGGCGAGCATGGTGAAATATGGTTTGGCGAAGCTATCCGACTGTACCGATTGGATGTCAATCGCTTCGACCGCTTATGATCGAGTCCCCGATTCTTGCTCTCGCGTCGCGGTTTACTATGCCGATGAAGAACGAGCGAGATGCCCGCCGCTCGCCGATGTGGTACAATGGAGCAAGCGGATTTCGGCCTCCGCGATTTTGATCGATACCTTTGTGAAAGATGGCCGAACGCTCTTCGATTTTTTGTCGATCGACCAGCTTGCCGCCGCAACTCAGCAGATTCGCGCCATCGGCGCAATCGCCGCTTGCGGAGGTTCCCTGACCAAGCTGCATTTTGCCGCCGCGATCGTCGCCGGAGCTGACGTATTAGCGGTGCGTGGGGCTGTTTGCAATGGTCGACGCACCAGCGCGATTGATCAACAGCTTGTTCGTCAACTGAAAGCGACGATGAATTCCTTCGATGGCGAATCGAACGTTTCACAGGCATGCGCGACGTAGTTACGTTTTGCTTGACTTTTCATTTTCGCCGTTTGATACTGTTCCTTTCGATTCGGCGGCAAGGCGGGCCGCGCTGGATCGTTGGCGTTTTTGCGAGTAAGCGTGTCGTTTTTGATGCGTCGCGCGGCAGGCGCCGACCCCTGTCCAGTTAATTTCTATTCGAAGGAGACTCTATCGTGCCAAGCTCCGTACTTGAAGCGATCAAGATGGGCATATGGGACTACGAACCCACCGACACGAAATCGACTTCGTTCGATTCGACGGACGCACTGCCTGGCACTTCGGAGAAGTTAGATATTCTGGCCGCTCGCTTAGAAAAGGGACTCCCCTTGTGGCATCCGAGCGATCGCCGTACCTTCGACGATACGGAAGCGACCCGTTTTTTTTCGTTCTAACGTTTTGTTCTGACGTTAGCCCAACGGGATCATCCCGGAACATCCTTCAGCGTCGCCTCGTCGGCCAGGAGTCAACCCATGCCAGGATTTCATGTCGAAGTTCCCCATCCGCTTGGCCAAGAAGCGGCGATAGAAAAAGTGCAGTATGTCCTGGAGAAAATGCGTGGCCGCTTTGAAGGCCAGGTAAAAGATATGCAGCAGACGTGGGAAGGAAACATCATGGTGTTTTCCTTTCGCACCATGGGGGTCGACATCAAGGGGACCATGGATGTCCTCGAAGAACTTGTCATCGTGAAAGGAAGTCTTCCTTTCGCCGCGATGCTGTTCAAAGGTCGTATCGAAAAATCGATTCGCGAAGAACTCGAGAAAATCGTCAATCGACCACCGAAATCGCCGCCGGCAGATCCGCCGCAATAGTTGTCGGCAGCGCGCCAGATTTCATTCTTCCGTTGGTAGATCGCTGCGCGGACCACCAACGGCGAATCGTGGCCAACTAAGCTTCGGCCATGGCGCCATCCACCGTCTTGCCAAGGACGTCGTTCCATTGCTCTACGACGCGACGCACGTCGCGGCATTCGACGCACTGACACGGATCCGATATCGGGCAGGGGAGCCCTTGTTCCTTCTCGCAACGGAGCAAGAACGCTTGCACCGCCGGCATTACGCAGCTTTGCTCGGTGCAGCGAATAGAGGGCTTGATGATAAAATCGGTCGCCCCTTTACGCAGCGCATCTTTCAGCACGCTGGTTTGATCGATGGCGCTGACCATCAGGACGCGAGCGTCGGGGAACTCGGCTCGAATGTTTTCTAAAGCGTAAATGCCGTCGTACTCGGGCATGACGATGTCAAGCGTCATCGCGTCTGGGCGCCATTTGCGAAACGCCTCGAGCGCCGCGAGGCCGTTATCCGCTTCGCCGACAACTTCCCAACCCGCTGCGATCGCCGTTTCTTTAATCATTTCACGAATGATCATTGCGTCGTCAGTAACTAGTAATCGCTTCGACATAATTTCAATCCTACGATCGGAAAATCGCTTCTTTAGATAATGGTTGAGGTCACACCCATGACGACGACTTCCAACTGCGACGTTTGCGGCGAGAAGTGAACTTTACGTCCCTTTGCTCCTCCCACATCCTCGGCGATCAGTGGAATTTTCTTTTCTTTCAATTGCCGACGAACCTCTTCTGCGTTTCGTTCGCCGATATTGATTTGACTGTTGCCGAACATGCAAGCGCCGCCGGTGATTTTGGCGCGCAATTGCTGCGGGTTCGCCCCTTCGTTGCGCAGTTGCTGCAACATCGCGGGAACCGCCGAATCGGCGAATCGTCCCGGGGAACCAGGTCGGCCGCCGGAGGTCGGCAACACGACATGGGCGAACGCCGCAATCCGACGAGACTGATCATAGATCACCACGCCGATACACGACCCCAATATCGAGGTCAGCATTTCGTCATTGCGGGCGACCTGAATCTGGCCGAGCCCCACGTTATGTTGTACTGCGGTAACCATGCGTTTCGCCGATACTTGCCCTAACTGCTTCCGCCGGATAACGATAATTTACGCGTCGATATGCAGCGCGTCTTCCATCCTTTGACGCATCTGAATGTTGGGAACGAAAAACACGTTCCAATTCAGTTCTTGATCGCCTCGCGTAAAACGGGTTCGACAGATCAGCACCTGATCGTCGATTCCGGCCTGTTCCATCAACGCTTGTTGAAGGACGCTGGCGCCGTAGTCTTGTAAAAAATAGGGAGGCGAAGGAACCAACTCCACCGACATGAGTCGGGTCAGCGCGTTCAAGTAAGCGCATCCCAATATATTGCCTGTTTCGCACAGCGCGGAACGTTCGAGCGCCGACCACTGGCCAGAACCTGACTGCTTGGAACTGAGCAGCGACGAGGCCAGTTCGCGGCCATTCTCTTCGTCGAAACAGAGGATCATCGATCCGCCGATTTCACCGTTGAGCGTCAGCACGACCATCGTCAGCATTTCCATGCCAAAGTCATACTCCACCGAAACTTCTTCCAGCGGAATCTCGCGCACCTCGTCAAGCGACATGGTGATCAAGCCGTTGGTCCAACGACACATGGCCGCCGAAGCTTCGTGCGTAGCGGCGCCTAGAAGTTGATGAAGAACTTCCAGATGCACTTTACTTACTGGATGATTTTCTGACATTTGCTCCCTCATTTTGTGCCGACCATCGAATTACGACGTTGGGACGCCGCGTCAATCATGGCCGAAGGATCCAAAATCAACGCGACTCGGCCATCGCCTCGAATGCAAGCGCCGGAAAGGCCGACGACGTTCTCATAATTCTCAGCCATCGACTTCACAACGATATCTTCCTCTCCGAGCAAGTCGTCGACCGCTAGTCCTAATTCTCGTCCTTCCTGACCAATTACGACGATCGTCGCATCAGTTGCGTCAATCGTATCGGTTGCAGGTGGACGAACTCCGTCAAACAGTTGTTCCAGACGGACCACGGAAACCACGCGTCCCCGAATGGATGCGGTTAACACCCCTTGGACAGTGCCAAATTCCTCACGCGGAACTCGGACAATTTCGCTGATTGATTCGATCGGCAGCGCAAAAGTTTCGCCGTTGATCCGCGTCATCAGACTCGGCAAAATCGCCATCGTCAGCGGGAGCTTGATCGTGAATGTAGCGCCTTTGCCCGGCGTGCTGTCAACTTCGACAACGCCGTTTACATTTTCAATTTTGGAGCGGACGATATCCATGCCCATACCGCGTCCAGAAATTTCGGTGATCTTCTCCGCCGTGCTAAAGCCGGGCTCCCAGATCAATTGAAAAATCTGTTGATTGCTCATCTTGTCGGCTTCAGCCGGATCGACGATTCCCCGATCAATCGCTTTTCGCAAAATTAACGTGGGGTCGAGTCCTTTGCCGTCATCGGTCACTTGAATGATGATGCTGTTGCCGCGATGGAACGCGTCCAGCTTGATCGTTCCTTGCGGCGATTTTCCGTTCGCGACCCGTACTTCAGGCGACTCGATTCCATGGTCGGCCGAGTTTCGCACCATATGGATCAACGGATCGCCAAGCTCGTCGATCATCCGCTTGTCGAGCTCCGTTTTTTCGCCGGAGATATCAAGACGAATTTCTTTACCGTTGGTGCGCGAGACGTCGCGGACAACCCGTTTGAATCGCCCGAACAACGGGCCGATGGGGACCATCCGCGTATCCATCACGCATTTTTGAATACCGTCGGAAACTCGTTCCAATTGATGGACCGCTTCATGCAATTCGTTGGATCGGATCCGCATCGCTTGGTAGCGACCGGTCTCACGAGAGATCGACTCCAGGTCTGCGTTCAACATGCGGACATGCGACTTGATCGCGTTCCATTCTCCCTGCCCCTTGGCGGAGCGTTCGTCGATGCTGTCAACCATTTGCAGCAGCTTGCTGCTCAAGCTGCAAGCGTTGTTCATTTTGTGTTGGGCCGATTTGTGGGGAAGTGCGTCTCGCAATCCGTCGCTCAATTGTTCGAATCGGGCCCGATTGATCACCAACTGCCCCGCCAGATTCATCAATTGATCAAGTCGTTCGATATCGACTCGGAGGGTCTCGGCCGGTTTTGACGAAGAATCGACGCCTTTGGGTCGCGCTGCGGCTCCCGGTGAGGCGGCGGGACTGGGCGGTTTTGGCGCTGCTGCGGCGACTTTCGTTGGCGAAGCCGGAACGGCTGGAGTTGGCTCTATTTTTGCAACCTGCGGCGTTGGGGGCGCCGGCGCGACGGCCTGCGGTTCGACTTTCTGAGGAGGCGGCTCGGCGGCTTCGACGGGACATTCGGGTTGGGCCGCGGCGACTTTGGGGATGATTTTCGCCGACACGACGCCGGAGACGTCGACCAAGGAGTAAAGCGACTCGAGCGATTCGTCGGTCGATACTTCGATCTTCAACCGCCCGACGTGCTCCAGGTGATCCAACTCTTCATAGGTTGGAGCGCTATCGTGCACTTCACCGACACGGCTGACCTTTTCCAGTAACAGCTGCGCTTTCAATGTAGAGAGCGGCAGGTTCTGATCGAATGTCAGATCGATGCTATATCCTTCCTCGTCGTCGAAGTTACGATCCGGCGCCAACGAAGTCGTCTCCGCTTCGCTGCTGGGCATCGGCAGCGAAGCATGGACCGGAGGCAGCTCGAAATGGGGAGTCGCACTTTCTCGACCACGCCAGGCCATCAGCAAATCGATGGTCAGTTGCTCAAAGCTGTCCGTTTTACAAGCGCCTTCCTTAAGCTCTTGCACATAGACGCGAAATCCATCGATGCAGGGCAGCAGCGCGTCGGCCAGTTCGCCCGATACGACTCCGCCGTCGTCACGGATCTCCTGCAAAATGTCTTCCATCACATGCGCGAGTCGCGCCGGACGGTTTAATCCAATCGAGGCGGCCGAGCCTTTGATGCGATGCGAAGTGACAAGCAACGTTCGGGTCACCGCTTCGGCGACTTCACTATCGATCGAGACAAGAATGTCGCTCAATTCGTCGACCGCCATTTCGGTTTCGTCAATGAAGATCGAAACGTATTTGGCCGGGACTTCCGACTCATCGGTCACTCCAGCGAACATCGCCGCGACTTCGCCGCGCAGAGCCGCTGCGGCGATTTCGCCCCGGTTGGCCTCGACGTCCGCTTCCGCTTCCGCTTCGACTTCGACTTCGACTTCGGCATCCGCTTCGGCATCCGCTTCGACATCGACTTCGACATCGACTTCGACTTCGGCATCGTCCAAAAACGCTTCGGCGTCCGCTTGCGAGGTTTGCTCGCGGGCGCAGCCGGCTTCGTTGAGGACCGCTTTGATCTGTTCAATCATTTCTTCGCACGGCACATCGTCGGATGCGTTTTCTCGCAATTCGTGCAGCATCGCGCTCAGCAGGTCGACCGAATTGAACACGATCTCGACAACGTGAGACGTCACCTTCAATTCATTTCGTCGAGCGGCGTCAAAAATATTCTCGACGTTGTGAGTCAGGCAATTGATGCTCGGGAGTCCCAACATCGCCGACAATCCTTTGACGCTGTGGGCCGAACGAAACATATCGTTCACCAAGTCGGCGTCCAGGATGGCGCCGCCGTCTTCGGCGGCAAGCTTCGCCCATTCATCGAGTTCGAGCAGGTTATCATTGAGACGATCGATCAATTGCGATGATTCATCCAGGAAGTCGCTCAGCAGATTGTCGAAAAACTCGTCTTGAACGGGGCTGGTCATCGGACACCCGCCTTTCCCCTAGCAGGACTGGCCGAATTCGTAAACCGATAGAGCCAAGACTTTACCCGTTCGTAGCCGGTTAAAAGTTCACTCACCCCTTCGGCGGCGCCCAGCACCAGCATCGAACCAGGTTGCATGACGCGTTTGATGTTTTCGAGCACGCGCAACTTTGATTCGGTATTGAAATAGATCAACACGTTCTTCAAAAAGATGACGTCAAAGGGCCGTTCGTGCAGCGGATCCAGAAGATTGTGCTGGCGAAACGACATCGTTTTCCGCAACAACGGCTTGGGCGTCCAGCAAACTTCTCCCTTGACCTCATCAAAGAACTTTTTCTTGAGAAGGGGAGGAGTCAGCCGCATTGCGCGTTCGTTGAATTTTGCCGCCGTCGCTTCTCGTACGGCGCCAACGCCGATATCGGTACCGAGAATCTTAATTTCCCACTGCGAGTGCGCGGCGATCCCTTCGGCGGCACAACATGCGACTGTGCAGGCTTCGTCTCCCGTGCTGCACGCGGCCGACCAGACGCGAAGTTTTTTAACGCGACCATTGGTCCGAGCTTCGGAAACGATCTGCGGCAGATATTCCGTTCGAAACCAATTCCAGTTACTATCGTCGCGAAACAGATAGGTTTCGTGCGTCGTCACTTCTTGCAAAAAGTGATCCCACTCTTCGTCAGTGACCGGCAAAGAAACCAATTTATTGTAGTAAGCCTCGAACGAATCAATCCCGGTCACTTTCAACCGGCGTCGCACTCGATTCGAGAGCAATTGCTTCTTATGCGGCGAGATTTCCACGCCGGCGACATCGTAGATCAATTTGGCGTACCGCTTCAATTGCGAATCGGTCACCAGTTCATGTCCAGTTGTAGCGGTCATTGTCACGTTGCTTTCATCGTCGCCCCAGACGTCCGCAAAAGGCGACGTCTTCGTTTACTCGCTGCTCCTCTCAACCCACTTGAGAGGAGCTTTGTCGATAGCACGCAGTCCTTACTCGGTACGAAACCTCGAAACCAGGCCTCGTAATGTGACGGCTTGTGCGCCCAATTCTTCGCTGCTGGAGGCCATTTCTTCCGAAGAGGCCGCGTTCTGCTCGGTCACGTGCGAGATCGATTGAATCGCATTGGCGACCTCGTTGGCGTTTTGAGCCTGTTCGACAGTCGCAGTCGCGATTTCGGCGATTTTTGCGGCGGTCGCTTCGACACCATGAATGATCTTCTCTAGCGAGGCTCCCGCTTGTTCGCTCAGTTTCGAGCCATCTTGAACGCGTTGCGTCGACTCTTTGATGAGCGACGAGATCTCTTTGGCCGCTTCGCTGGATCGTTCCGCCAGTTTGCGAACTTCGTCAGCAACGACTGCGAAGCCTAGCCCATGTTCGCCGGCGCGAGCCGCTTCGATCGCAGCGTTTAAGGCCAACAAGTTCGTTTGACTGGCGATCTCGGAAATCACCTGAATGATTTCGCTGATCTGCTCCGAAGAGTTCTTGATCAGGTCCATCGCTTCCACCGATTTCTGGACCGCTTGGCCGCCTTCCTCCGCCATCCGACTAGTGTCGACGGCGACCTTGTTCGCTTCACCCGCATTATCTTTGACGGCGTCGATCGAGCGAGTCAGCTCTTCAATCGATGCGCTCATCTCTTCGACCGACGCACTTTGCGTCTGGGCGCCTTGAGCCATTTGCTGCGAGTTTTCCGCAATCAGCGAAGCCCCTTCGGCGAACTGGCTGCCGCTTTCAATCACGCGGCCAATCACGTCGCGGAGGTCGACAACCATCTTCTTAAGGCCCGCCGCTAAGGTGCCGATCGCGTCAGCGCCTTCCACGGTCACTTCGCAGGTCAAATCTCCTTGCGACGCAGCTTCCACGACGACCAACAGCGAGTCGACCTTCGACTTCAACTCTTCCTGTTCTTCTCGTTCACGCAATTGACGAGCTTGCTCGGCTTTCTCGGCATTAATCCGATCCGTGATCAATTCCCATGAGACCATCGGGCCCAAATATTCTCCCTGATTGTCAAAGATGGCCGCTACTTCCAGCGAAAACCAATGACCACGAAGTTCAAATTGGGTCTTGTGCGGCAGGTTTTTCGGATCCGCCAACAGTTGACGCTGTTTGCTCGGATTAGCGTGAAAAATGTCGTACGACGCACCGACGATTTTTTCGACCGGGATCGGTAAAATCGACGCGATCGAACGCAACGTTCGTTCCGAAGCCGGATTGATATAGGTAATAATTCCGTTGCGATCGGCCAGTATCAGATTGATCGGAGCGTTCTCAATGATCGCCGTCTTTTCCGCCGCCGCTTGCTCCATTTTCAGCTTCTCAGTCACGACGCTCCACGTCACCATCGCGCCCGAATACTTTCCGTCGACGTCAAACGTCGGGCTGACCAACAGATCCAGCTTTTCGCCGGCGACTTCGATAATTGCGTTGCGCGGCAGGTTGCTCGCTTCTTTCAGAAGGTTGCGTTGAAATGACGGATCTTTATGGAAGATGTCGATCTTCTGACCGACCATCTCATCCACTTTGCACGGCAGAAACCTTTCGAGCGTCTTGAGCGTGCGAATGCTAGCCGGATTGAGATAGGTGATTTCAAAGTCACGATTGGCCAGCATGATGTTGATCGGCGCGTTTTCGACCATCGAGGTCATTTCTGACGCCGACTGGGCCAAGCGACGCTTTTCGGTAATCACTTCCCAGGTCACCATCGGACCGAGGTATTCGCCGGCGGGATCAAACGTCGGACTGACCAGCAAGTCGACGAACTGGTCACCGACTTGAATCGTCGTCCGATGCGGCAGGTTTTTGGGATCGGCCAACAGACGACGTTGCATCGCTGGGTCTTTGTGGAAGATGTCGATCGATTGACCAACAATTTTCTCCGGATCAATCGGCAGAAACTCGCGCAGTTGCTTCAGCGTATTTATACTGGCGGCGTTCGCGTAGGTAATCTCAAGTTCGCGATTCGCGACCAAGATATTGATGGGCGAGTTGTCGCTCATTGCCTTAGAGAGAGCCAGCTCACGCCGTAGTTGCTCTCCTGCGGCCGGCTTGCCGCTTGCGACTGATTTGCTGCGGGAATTGGTGACTGCCATCGCTACTACTCTCTCGAAACTATTGGGAAGTATGTTGGATTTACAATAAGTTTCAGTTCGGCGGACGTCGGTCGTTCGAACCGGGTGAGTACGCAACTCGAGCAATTGCGAAGGCAGACGCAACAGCAGAATTAAAGAGAATCGACAATGACGCTTTCGCTGCAGGTCAGGATCTTGTCCATATCAAGCAGAATCAGCAATCGCTTGTCGAGTTTGACCAATCCGGTCAAGTAGTCTCGGCCCAATCCAGCCACCGTCGGCGGCGGAGGTGCGATCTGATCTTTGGCGATGCGGAGAACTTCGCTCACCGCGTCAACAATGATGCCGATCGTCTTGCCGGCGACATTCATCACCATGATGCGGGTTTCGTCGCTGGGCTTTTCTTCCGACAGCCCAAAGCGTCGGCGCAAATCGACGATCGGAATGACCGTGTTGCGAAGGTTGATGAGGCCCTTGATAAAATCAGGCGTTTGCGGCACACGGGTGATCTCGCCCATCAGAATGATTTCCTGAACGCGCGTGATTTCGATGCCGTATTCCTCTTGAGCCAGACGAAAACTGACCAACTGCATTGAGTTGGCGCTCTCGCCTCGTGCTCCGCTCGTAATACGCTCCGAGCCGATGTCTTCAATCGTGGCGGACAAGATTCGTTTCCTTGCATGTGGTGGAAAACTGGCCCTGAAGCGATCGCCACACTGTCGACTTTGATGAGTCGCACCGCGATCACTTCCCCGTCTCGCCCCAAGGACAAGCCGTTCGTTGGAGAATTCGGCATTCGAGACCGCTACAAATTAGCCAACACAGATACTTTTCCCATCTTCCGAAGGCGCCTGCTCTCCTCAGCCTCCGCAATCGCTACAACCGGACGCTCATCGTCCGATCGCACCTGTCCTAGGATTTGCGGCGACTGCGCACGGCGCCCCGCAATCAAGCACCTTTTCTGACTTATCTCGGCTCGTTGCTTGACGCGCTGTCAACGCGACCTATCGTTCGTTAGCCCAAGATAGGTGGGCAGAGACGCGAGCTCGCAAGAGCAGCGGTCTAATACACAATTCACGGGGTCGAGACTCAGGAGTCACCAGTTCTATGTCCACTCGAGTTCTTGTTGCTGACGACTCAAGCACCATGCGCAAAATCATCCTCCGATCACTTCAAGCGGTAGGCGTACCCAACGCGACCGAAGCGGCGGATGGCGACGAAGCGCTCAAGATTTTCAAACCAGGCGATTTCGACCTGGTTTTGACCGACTGGAACATGCCGGGTAAAAACGGCCTGGAAGTCGTTCAAGAGATTCGCAAGATCGACAAGGACGTCAAGATCATGATGGTCACGACGGAAGCCGAAAAAACTCGCGTTTTAGAAGCGATTCAAGCCGGCGTCTCCGACTATCTGGTCAAGCCGTTCACGGCTGATACGCTTCGCGAGAAACTAGAAAAGCACGGCTGCTAAGCCGAGCTTGCACGTTCAAATCCGCCGCCCGATCATATCGCTAGACGATGTGCGGGCGTCTTTATTTCTTGATCGCAGTGATCGTCAGCAACTTATCCCTCAGCTCAAAGCGAAGCGACGTTTTTGCGAACGCCGCTTGCAGAAGCTCCACCAAGCTGGCGTTTTCGACGGAAAAAGAGACGCGGTCATGCAACGCCTCTTGAGCGTCATCGGCGGTTTCGATTTTCAGCCCCAGCGATTTCTCTAAGCTGCTAAGCACGGCGCCCAACGGTTGTTGCTCGACGTTTAGCGAGTAGACCTTCTTGCCAGGCGTAACATTCATGCGCCGGACGGTTTCGCCACGCAGCATCCGACCGGCCAGCGACACATCTTCAAACCGTCCGGTGACCTCCAATGCACCGGTTTGCGTTTTAATCGCGAGTTCCGGAAACTCGGCTTTGACTTTTTTCACCGCGTCATTGAGATCTCCCCGGAAGGGAAAGCGACGCGTTAGCTGCGGATTTTCGGGCAGCGGCGTCAATAGAAGTTGCGGCTTGCCGTCAGCATCTTTCCCAAATCGATACGTCGCGCCGAATCCTGCCAACAGCAACGTCAGCGACTCGGCCGTCGACTGTTTAGGAAACTCGCCAGCTCTCCACAGATCGTGCGGAACAGCGGCTTCTAAATTGGTGAAAGTCAGCCGATGCTGTTTCGCTAAATCAGTCAACAACAGCCGCGGCTCGGTCAACTCGGGCCAGTGAAGCGCGTCGGTTTCCGACAACTCACGGACGGCCGCTTCGCGTCCTTGGCGAGCAAAATCAGCCTGGACCGCCGCGATGGTCGCTAAATCCTTGGCGGTATCGACAGGACCGATATAAACGACCGATCCCACATGGCAACTCCCTGCGCCCGCCCTTTGGGCCAGCATTTGCACCAGCACGTCCAGCGGGGTCGCATCGGCGCTGATCGAGATTGTTTGGTCCGGATCAATGCGGCGATCGAGAAAAAAGGCAATTTCCTGCGAATTCGATAACCGGTCGAGTGCGTCGCGCAGCGGAACATCCTCCCAATGCAGATCGACTTCCGCTTCCAGTTGTTTTTCAAACGCAACGCCGGTCTTCCACTCGGCGGCGCCGAGACTGGTCGAGAGCAACCCCGTCACGAGAAGTGCAAAGAAAAACTGCCGCAAGTCCATCATTTTGTGCTCCATTCGTCAGGCGGCGATCTGGGAGAACAATTTGCCGTTTCCCCTGCGCCCAATTACACTCGAATCTTGTTCGACGAGCGCGTCAAGTCTCCCGTCGCCGCTATCCTGCTGATGGTATCCCCCGTGACTGACCAATCGGAACGTGCACCTGTCCTGCTGCAGACCTACCGCCAATATTTGCAGCGGGAGAATACTGCTGCGTTTATCCGCGATGTCGCACGTCAGTACCAGATCGGTACGCTAGAGCGGCTTGCCGAAAGTAGCACGCCCGATATCCGTCGCGCTGCGATGTTATCTCTCTGTTTTTTGGCCGATTTCGGCTCCAATGCGACCGTCGGTCGCGCGTTGTGCGACATAGATCGCGGAGTTCGTCTGATCGCCGAAAACGGCATTCGCAACCTTTGGGTGCGAGCCGGATCGACCCTCCAACGTCGCCAATTGGAACGAGTCGCGGGTCATTTGCGCGCCACATCCTGGCATGACGCCGTGATTGACGCGACCACGTTGATTCACCATGCTCCCTGGTATGCCGAAGCGCATTACTTTCGCGGAGAGGCCTATTTTCGCCGTCAGGTTTGGGAATTGGCGGCCCGAGACAACCATCAGGCGCTGGAGATTAACCCGTATCATTTTCCGGCGGCGATCTGCCTGGCCCAGTGCAATCTTCACCAGGGCGAGACGATTTTGGCCCTGGAGAACTTCCGTCGAGCGCTTCGCTTGAACCCCAATCTCGACGCCGTCCGTAGTCAGGTCGGCTACCTGGAACGTCAGCTCGAACAAAATTAACCCGCTGTAAAGCGTGGAGTTACTATGGCGATGGATCGCTTCCATGTCGGACCAATCGTGGTGCTCGGCGCCGGTATCAACGGCGCCGCGATCGCCCGAGAGTTGGCGCTGCAAGGCGCCGACGTCCTGCTCGTCGACGCCGAGGATCTCGCCGGCGGCACGACCAGCTATTCTTCTCGGCTGATCCACGGCGGTTTGCGCTACTTGGAATATGCCGAAATCTCTCTGGTTCGCGAATCGCTGGCCGAACGAGATCGCCTGCTTCGTCTGGCGGCAGAGATGGTTCATCCGCTTGAGCTGGTCATTCCGGTCGGCAATCGGCTCTCCGGCTTGATCAGCGGCGCCCAGCGTTTTTTCTTGAAGTCAGGCGCCGCACCCAAAAATGGACGCGGCTCACTGGTCGTGCGACTTGGCCTGACGCTCTACGATCGGTTCGCCAGCGGAGCGGTTCCTTCCCACCGCCGCATAACCTCCGCTCAATTTGCCGAATCTGGACTGAACGCGAAGAAATTTTTCACGGCGTTCAGCTACTTTGACGGACAACTCACCTTTCCTGAGCAGTTTGTGCTGGCGCTGGTGCAAGACGCGCAAGCCGCCGCAAAAGAGCAGGGGGGTGCATTCTCGTTGCGGACCTACCAGCATGTCCGTCGTGAGGGCGAGACCCTCTTCTTTTCTTCGATTCATCCCAATCAAGAGAGCGCCGGCAATGAAGTCGCCGTGACGCCTGCGGCGGTGATCAATGCCGCAGGTCCTTGGGTCGACGCCGCGCTGGCCGGCCTAAACGTCTCTTCCGCCAAGTTGATCGGCGGGACCAAGGGAAGCCATCTCATTTCGCGTTGCCCTGACTTACGGAAGGCGCTGGGCCCACGCGGCGTGTATGCCGAAGCTGCCGATGGCCGCCCTATTTTTATTCTCCCTTGGAATGACGCCTGTTTGATCGGCACCACCGACATTCGTTATGACGGCGATCCGGCGGAAGCGGTCGCCGATGATGAAGAGATTGAATATTTGATCGACGCGACCAACGCCATTTTTCCGGACGTTGGATTTACTCGCGACGACGTGCAGCAGCACTACTGCGGCGTTCGACCATTGCCGGCCGTCGGTCAGGGGACAACTTCCTCCATCACGCGCAGCCATGTCGTGCACCGACACGAAGGCACGCCGTTTCCACTTTACTCGATCATCGGTGGAAAGTTGACGACTTGTCGATCACTGGCCGAAGATACGGTGCAGGTCGTGCTGCCTGACTTGCATCAAACCGTCGAGCACAATTCGCGCGAGCGTCCCTTGCCGGCTCCCTATTTTGGCGACACGCCGGCGGACGCCGAGTTGCTGCCGGACGTGAACATCCCGGTCGCGCACGCCGCCTATGGGATCGAACATCTCGCGGCCAAGACGCTCGCCGATTTGGTCGAGCGAAGACTCATGCTAGTCTTTGATCCTCACTTGTCGCGGCAATGCTTGCATACGCTCGGCGAACAATTGGCGACGGCCGGGTGGCTCGATCGATCGCAGATCGACGACGAGGTGGACAACTACGTCGCTCGCTTGCAGAAACGTTACGGCAAACGAGTCTCCTAACGCCCCCAGCGAGAAACGCTCGTGCAAAAATATATCCTCGCCTTCGATCAAGGAACGACATCGAGCCGCTCGATCGTCTTCGATCATCACGGCAAAATCATCGGCCAGAACCAACAAGAGTTTCCCCAGATATTGCCCACGCCGGGGCATGTCGAGCATGATCCGGAAGAGATTTGGCGCACCCAGATCGAAACCGCCAAAGGCGCCATCGCCGCTGCGAAGATCAACATCGAGCAGGTCGCCGCGATCGGCGTCACCAACCAGCGAGAGACGACGCTGCTATGGGAGCGGGCCACCGGCAAACCGGTCGCCAACGCGATCGT
Organism: Blastopirellula marina DSM 3645; assembly: GCF_000153105.1. Classification (GTDB taxonomy): domain Bacteria; phylum Planctomycetota; class Planctomycetia; order Pirellulales; family Pirellulaceae; genus Blastopirellula; species Blastopirellula marina. The sequence continues at coordinate 2,661,412 of NZ_CH672376.1, read as the reverse complement.
CTGGCAAAGTCGCATCACGACCCCGATTTGCCATCAACTGTCTCATGACGGGCACGGCGCGACGATCCGCGACAAGTCAGGGTTAATCATCGACCCTTACTTTTCCGGCACCAAACTGCAGTATCTGCTCGACTCGGATCCGTCGCTCCGTCGTCGCGCAGAAGATGGCGAGCTATGCTTCGGCACCGTCGACTCCTTTCTGCTTTGGCGTATGAGCGGCGGCAAATTGCACATGACGGATGTGACCAACGCTAGTCGCACGATGCTGATGAACCTGCATTCTCTCGAGTGGGATCCAGAACTGCTGGAGATATTGAACATTCCCGCGGCGGTCTTACCTGAAATTCGCAGTTCGAGCGAAGTGTACGGCATGACCGATGCTTCGCTATTGGGACGCGAGATTCCGATCGCCGGCATCGCAGGCGATCAGCAAGCGGCGACATTTGGCCAGACCTGCTTTGACGTCGGCAGCGCGAAAAACACTTACGGCACCGGCGCGTTTTTGCTGATGAACGTCGGCCATCAGCCGGTTGCTTCCGATAACAACTTGCTTTCGACCGTCGGTTGGAAAATCGGCGATCAAACCACCTATTGCCTGGAAGGTTCGGTCTTTATCGCCGGCGCCGTCGTGCAATGGTTGCGGGATGGCCTCGGAATCATCGACACCTCCGAAGCCGTCGAACCGTTGGCTCTATCGGTTCCCGACAACGGAGGCGTTTACTTTGTGCCGGCGTTTGTCGGACTGGGCGCTCCCTATTGGGATCCCCGGGCCCGCGGCGTGATCCTTGGTTTAACCCGCGGCACAACCGCAGGGCATATCGCCAGAGCGGCAATCGAGTCGATGGCCTACCAAACCCGCGATCTGGTCGAAGCGATGCAGCGCGACGCCGGCGTGCCGCTTGCGCAATTGCAGGTCGATGGAGGCGCAGCGATCAACGATGATCTGATGCAATTTCAATCCGATCTATTGGGGACGAAAGTCCGCCGGCCTGAAGTGTTTGAAACAACCGCATTGGGCGCCGCTTATCTGGCCGGACTCGCGGTCGGCTACTGGGAAGACCTCGACGCGTTAAAGCGAAACTGGCAACTCGATCGTGAGTTTTCTCCCGCCGCCGAGGAAGCGCAGATCGAGCATTTGTATGGACAGTGGCGCCGCGCCGTTGGACGAAGCCGCGACTGGGCGCAAGAAGAATAGCGAGAGAAGGAGAGTTTTATGCAGCTTCCGCATAATCCTTTTATGTTCGCCATTGCGGCGACGATCGGCCTGAGCGCCATTTGGGCGGCCTGGGCGAATCATGACGATGCGTTCGCACTGCGTAAGGTCGCCTGGATCGAGCGTCGCTGGGGACGGAATTCGTCGCGCACTTTGCTGGCGGTGATCGGCGTTTTAATGCTGATCTTGGCGATCAGTTTTTTAACCTTTCCATAAATGTGAGTCGTCGCCGGCTTGTAATTGATTGATTCGCGTCGCAATCGCTTTTATGCTGCGAGATACGCAGTTTCCTTTCGATAGAGCGATTTCCGCGCATGATCATCCCTTATTCGACCGATGCACCTCTTTATCATGCGCCGATCGCAACGACTTCGTTAATCGTCGTCAATGTCCTGCTTCTTTTCCTCTGGCCGGTTCACGTTCCCGACCATACCTATTTACCTCCCGCTATCTGGGAAGGACTGCAGGAAGCCCACGACGCAGGCGAGATCGGCGACGACGAATGGGAAGAAATTGTCAATCTGGCCGGCGGCGAGCCCGCAGCTCCAACAGAGACGGCGGCGTCCCCCGACTTCGACTGGCGTACGCTGCACTACGGCGACGGCATCAAACCCTGGCAATGGCTAACCGGCAACTTTATGCATGCCGATTTCTGGCACTTGTTTGGCAACATGCTGATCCTGTGGCCGTTCGGCGCATTGATCGAAGGGAAGATCGGCTGGAAAAAATTCTTGCTCCTCTATGCGGGAATTGGCGTTTTTCAATCCGGGATCGAGCAATTCCTCTTCTTGTTCAATGACGTACCGAGTTACTCCTTGGGAGCGTCGGCGATTATTTTCGGCCTGATCGCGATGGCGCTGGTCTGGGCGCCGATGAACGAAGTGAACTGTTTTTTGCTGCTCGGCTTTCGACCGCTGTCGTTTGCGCTGCCGATTTCGGTCTACTGCGCCTTCAGCATCGTGATCGAACTATTGATCATGTACTTCACGTACTCCCCCGACGAAGGAGGCCTGATCACGAGCAGCTTCTTTCATGTCTTTGGCGCGGGCATCGGTCTGGCGGTCGGCACGGTGATGGTTCGCCAGAAATGGGTCGATTGCGAGAACTACGACTTCTTCACCGTCTACTTTGGCAACCCTGACGCGCCGCGTGAAGAAGTGGTCGACGCGGTCGGCCTGCAAGCGGCGCAGCAGCGCTCGACGCTCCTTGGTCTGCAGCAGATTCGCCAGATTTTGAAAGAGGGGGGAGATCCCGCGATGGCCTACCGCGCACATCTCAAACTGGGACATTCCAACTCAAGCTGGCATCTCCCGGAAGAAGACCTGTTGGAGATCATCCAAGGCTATTTGAAACAAAAACGCAGCAGTGACGCATTGCCGGCGATGATTGAATATGTTCGCCGCGGAGGCGCTCGGCAATTTCCGGTTCGATTGCGGATCGCCCATGTGCTGATTGACGCCGATTCTCGTCCTGGCCAGGCGCTGCAGGTTCTCTCGAAGATCGAACCGAACAAACTGAATGCGCAAGATCGTCAGCGTTACGAAACGCTGCGCAAGAAGGCCCAAGAAATGAGAGCCGCCGGCGTGATTGAGCCGGCGGCGGAAGATATCTAGTTTTGCAAGCAGTCGCGTTCTAACGCAATTGCTGCGAGTTTCGCAGCATCGCTTGCTGCACTTGAGCGGCGTAACGCTGCGGCGATCCCCAGAACGTCTTCAAACTCTCTTCGCTGGAGAAGAGATAGAGCACGCCGTTGTAGGTCAAACCGTGAGCACGATCCCCTTCGACCAAGCGACCTTGCTCTAGGTAAGCGACCGGATCATTCCCCGATAGCACCGGGCTAAAGCGATCCGGCGACGCGAGAAACTTCCGCTGCTCCGCATCCGAAGCGAACAGATAAACGCGACCTTGGTGGACAGCGCCCCAACGAGCGTCTCCCTTTTGCCATTTCATCCCTTCCGCCAGCGTGACCGGGCAGTAACCGTCGAGGGCGAACTGCGGCTGTTGCGGCTGCTGGGGAGCCGGCTGTGCCTGCGGAGCAATCGAGTGATTCGGCTGCGGCATTGCGGTCGCCGGCGGAGCAGATTGCGAAGCGTATTGATTTTGGGCCGCAGGCGGCGCTTGCTGCGAGACAAAACGATCTTGCGTTTGCAGAGCCGGTTGAGCCGGCGGCTGATTGCTTTGCGGCGCGGCGCCTCCATACGAAGCTCCGCTCGGCTGAGCAGCGAAACGCGACTGAGCAGGAGTCGAGTTGGTCGCGTATTCGCTCTGACCAGGTCCAGCGGCGTAACCGCTGGGTTGCTGCGGAGCGGCGGCGGCCGTGTCGTTCGGATTACTGGAACTGCTTGCAAATCGAGACTGCGTCGGAGCAACCGGCTGAACCGGAGTGCTGTCTTGGCCGTAAGAAGAGGCAGGCGGCTGGGCGGCAAACCGGGATTGAGCGGCAGGCGCCGCAGCGGTTTCGGCTTGCGGTGCGCCGCCAAAGCGAGAGTAGCTGGCCGCAGGAGCGACCGCTTCTCCGGGGTACGAAACGGGCTGCGAATCAGGACCGCCGCTAGAAGCGAGTTGTCCCATGCCGGCCGTCTTCACGGCGACGCCGTGCAAGACCGCCAGGTATTGGTCTTTCTCTTTTTCCTGCTTGCTGACCATGCGATAGACCATCTGTCCACTGGGCAAAATGATCACGTCTTGAGGCCAACGATCGACGCCGTATTGATTGGCGACCAGCGTTTCTTCGGCCGCATTCACTTTGACCGGCACAAAGTCTTTCGAAACCTGCGCAGCAAAGTCCGGATCGCGAAACAAAGTCGCGTCGAGCATGCGGCAGGGAGGACAATTAGGCGCCCAGAAGTGAATCATCACCAATTGATTCCTCTGCGCAGCAAGCTGCTTGGCGGCATCCAGGCTAGCGGCCCAGGGCATCGCCTCCTGAGCGCTCGCAACCGAGCCCATCGACAGCAGAAGAATAACGGTCCAAATAGAGCGATTCGCTCCCATTGCGGCGCCTTTCGCTAGCAAGCGTAGTCCAGCCAAAATCAACAGTCCTTTGTGGTATCGGACGTTGACTTTAACGACCGTAGCAAAAAGTACGATTTTTCCATCAATTCCCAATTCGCACGTTACGGGATTTGTCACAACTGCTTGCGGCTACAAGAAATCGAACAAATTTTCCCTTTTCACCCAGATGGAACGGCGATGATAGCTTGACATGCCCGATAGAATGTGGATAAGATGCCGAAGGTTTAAGAATGCCAACTCGGCATAAACCCTCACGCCCAATCGTCTAAGATGTCTGCGGGCGAAGTTTGGCGACGCGGTCGCGAGTCTTCAAGTTTTATAGTTGATTTCTCATTCGCGTATGCGTTCGGCAAACCATAGACGCTCTTGAGATTTGGTTTTGTAACGATCGTCTTGGCTGTTACAGCGTTTGCTGTCACTACGGCGACCTTGCTAGACCAGTTTCAAGAAACCTTCCCCGCGGCGATTTCGCCAAATGCGACGGAAGTTTTGATTGGGCGGGAAGGACCTCAGTCCCTGGCTCTTAGAACGAGCCGATAGGACCGTGTGAGTTATCCATCACCGGTGGCGGTATCGATCCTTCGGTACAGTTAATTCAACTGTCTGAAGCGACTTTGCCGTAAGCCATGTGCATCACAAGCGACGACGGCGGACAAGATATCCGCAGCGACGCTTGAAGTCCGGTGCAATTCGATTCTCCCTGAGAGCGGCGCCGGGTTCATTTATGAGCCTCGCAACCTCTCAACCCTCGTTTCAGACGCGCCGCAGAGTCGGCTAACTCTGATACTTTCGGTTTCATACGATCTTCGTTGATTCAAACCAAACGGAAGCTGCGCAAGCGACAATGGAATGACCATCGTTTGCAACGCATAACACAGGCGGCGCTATGCAGCGCTCCATTCTCTACTATCTCGATTTGCTTCGCGCAACTTAGGTGATTTCGATGGCGAAAAAGAGGCAGGCCCGCTCTCGCTCAGGCGGCGGGCGGCGTCGAGGAGGCCAGAACGACGGACAGCAACAAGGCGGCGGACGCTCACGCGGTCGCAACCAAGGCGGAGGCGCCAACCACCGTCGTGCTACAGCCCCCAGCTCCAATGTTCCACGCAACAATTTGGAGCAGGAAGAATTCGAACCAGGCGAACCGATTCCGTTGGAACCCGGCTTTGGCTTGCTCGAAATGCATCCCAACGGCTATGGTTTTCTCCGCAGCCCAGAAAACAATTACGCTCGCGAGCGTACCGATCCCTTCGTGCCGGGCACGATGATCGAAAAATATCAACTTCGCGAAGGTCTGATGCTTCGCGGCATGGTGCAACGTTTTCGCCGTGGCCAAGGCCCGCGTCTACGTGAGCTATCGGACGTCGACGGCATGCTGCCCGAAAAGTATGCGGTAACCGCGCCGTTCGATAAGCTGACGCCGATCAATCCCCGCGAGCATTTAAAGCTCGAGACTGACGGGGGTCCGCTCACCAATCGCATCGTCGACTTGCTGACTCCGCTCGGCAAGGGTCAACGCGCCCTGGTCGTCGCTCCGCCGCGAACCGGCAAGACGATGCTGATCCAAAACCTCAGCAAGGGAATTGCGGCGAACTATCCCGGCGTCAAGTTGATCGTGCTTCTGATCGACGAACGTCCGGAAGAAGTCACCGACATGCAGCGCAACATCAACGGCGAAGTGATCGCCAGCAGCTTGGATCGTGACGTCGAAAGTCACGTTCGGCTGTCGCAGTTGGTGATCGAACGCTGCAAGCGTCTCTCCGAAATGGGACACGACGTCTTCTTGCTGCTCGACTCGATCACGCGTCTGGCGCGTGCGTTCAACAAATGGGTCGGCGATAGCGGCGGCACGATGTCTGGCGGCGTAAATATCAAGGCGCTCGACATCCCCAAAAAGCTGTTCGCCACCGCTCGCGCCTTCGAAGAAGGGGGCTCGCTGACGATCGTCGGCACCGCGCTGATCGACACCGGCAGCCGCATGGATGAGCTCATCTTCCAAGAGTTTAAAGGAACCGGCAACATGGAGCTGGTGCTCGATCGCAAGCTGGCCGACCGTCGCGTCTGGCCCGCGATCGATATCTCGCAGTCCGGTACGCGTCGCGAAGAACTGCTGCTCGACGAAGGGACCCTGGGGGCCGTCATCGCGCTGCGTCGCACGTTAACTTCGATGCATCATATCGAAGCGATGGAACAACTGACGCGTCAGTTGGGCAAGTACAAGAGCAACTTGGAATTTGTCAGCCTGATTGCCGGAACGCAGAGTCGCCACTAACGGCCGCTCTCCTAGCACGTTCAATCTGCAGCCGCGTCCGCTGGACGCGGCTCTTTTTGTGCGCTCTCCGCATTCAAGACCGCCTGATCGCGGCGCCAGAGCCAGACAAAGACGATCGCCAGACCGATCGCGCCCCACTGGTAGGCGGTCAATCCGACAAACAGTCGCGGTTCGGGCCGAATCATCTCGGTCAAAAAACGATAGCCGAGATAGGTCAATAGATAAAGCTTCATCAACTGGCCGCGAAACCAACCTTTTCGCCCCAGCCACAGCAGCACGCAGCCCATCGTCAAGTGAAACAGACTCTCATAGATCTGCGTAGGATGACGCAGCGCCAACGGATCCTCAAGCGCCGTGGGAAACGCGACGCCCCACGGCAAGTTAGTCGGCGTCCCAAAACAACACCCGCCAAAGAAGCATCCCCAGCGTCCGATCGCGATCGAGAACGCAACCGGCGCCGCGAAGGAGTCGCCGGTCTTGATCCGGACCTGCATGATCCACTTGGCGATTTCGACCCCCAGATAACCGCCGGCCAGCCCGCAGACGATCGTCTTGCCATGTGCAAACCAGGCGCCGCCGCTCCAGAGCCCTTCTAAGTCGTACAGGACAAAAGGCAACTTGGCGCCGATCATCGCACCGCAAAAGCCTCCCAGTCCGAGGCCGAACTTTTCTTCGGTCGTCAGCGGCAACTTTTTTTGCGACCGCCGCACCAGCAAACTGCACAGCACGATCGCGGTCGCCATGATCACGATATACGTCGGGTTGATCATCATCCGCCGAGTTCCGTTGTGAGCGTGTCTTGAAGTTGCGTTTTGCCAAACCGATTGGACACTAGCCCGCCAGCGCCAGCGAGCGAGGGAACACTTCAAACCGTCCGAGTAGCGCCAACGGCATTCCCTCGCTGGCGCTGGCGAGGCAGTGCTCTGTCAAACAACACGATCGAGCGGCGGCAGCGGCACGTGTCCATCGCGGTACAGCACGTTGTAAGCGCAAAACGGAATCAAGTGCCCGCTGGGCAGCACATGATGGATGCAGCACTTCATCACACGACGAACGTCAAAGTTGTAGGCGTCCAGAAACGAAGTAACCATCACGCGAAAGACGTCGCCGGCGCCTAGCTCTTGTCGCATCGCCTTCGTAAAAAAGTCGACAGCGGCGGCGCCGATTTCTGGATCCGAGAACATCTCTGGCGAAAGCGCCAGTTCCGCCGGCTCGCACGCCGCTGGCTCAATGATGGCAAACGGATCATCACTGGCCGCCGGAGTCGCTGGTCCGCAGCTTCCGCTGCTGCAACAACCTTGCCGCGCCAGATACCTCTCCAGCAGATCACGCACCGCGGGCCGCGTGAACGATATGCCGCTCGCCAGCAGATCGATATGCTGCGTCGCGTCGATGAATCGCATCAACGGGATCAGCTTGCCCTGATAGCGATAGGCGTAGCTCATCTGATGACAATTTGGATGCGCACACGGCAGCGGCATGAAGTCGCTTTGGCGGAAGCGGCCTGCCGTTTGTTCATCGATCTCGCGAATCACGTCCGGGTAGGTGATGCGGCGTTCTAAAACTTCCGGCAGCACATGCCGACCGCTGTAGGTCGCCGGTTGCAGGCTGAGCCCAGTAATCCACGGCTTGTCGACGCAGAAATCGACCAGTGCGCCCAGCTGATCTTGATTGACGTCGGTCTGCAGCGTGGCGACCAAATTGACGTGCAGGCCGGCTTCACCGCAGCGCTCGACCGCTTGCCGTTTGGTTTCGACCAGCGATTCTCCGCGCAGCAGCAGCGACGCCTCGTCGCTGAACCCGTCGAACTGCAGATAGATTTCGATTCGATCCTTGTGCTGAGCCAATCGCTCTACGAACTGCGGATCGCGGGCCAAACGGATTCCGTTGGTGTTGATCATCACGTAGTCGATCGGTTGCGATAAGGCGTAGGCCAAGATCGTTTCAAAATCGGGATGAATCGTCGGCTCGCCGCCAGAAAGTTGCAGCACCTCTGGCCGACCTTCGACTTCGACCAACCGATCAATCGCGGCCTGACACTGCGCCACGCTCAAGTGTTTGCCGCCGGGTCCGCTGCCGGCATAGCACATCGGGCACTCGAGATTGCAGCTCGACGTGATCTCCAGCAATCCGATACAGCTATGCTGCTCATGCTCGGTGCAGAGTCCGCAGTCGAGCGGGCACCCTTTCTCGGGCGTCACGCCAAACGCATGCGGCACTTTGCCTGGCACGCTGTACTGCAGCTGATCGTACTGCGAGACGTCGGAACAGACAAAGTCGTCCCGTTCGCCATGCTGTGGGCAACGTTTGCGAAAATAGACGCGGTTTCCCTTGGTGATGATCTTGGCCGGCACGACCGCCAGACATTCGGGGCAGAGACTTTGCGTCACGCCCAGCACGATGTAGTCGCGTCGCGAAAGCTCGTGTGGTTTTAGCACGAAATCATCTCCCCGTATTTGACATATTGGTACACATTTCAAACAGCGCCGCAAAAAAGCCGAACACCAATGCCAGAATCGCCAAAATCACCAACACGACGATTCCCAACGTCCCAAAAACTGACAGAAATACCAGATATATCGGGGTAAGAATTTCGCCGGCGCTACGAATATCTTGATTCGTACTCAGCAGCGCTTGGCGCAGCCCGACGGCGATCGCCAACAATGGCAAACTAATGAATACGACAAAATAGACGAACCAAGTCACGTTCAGGTAAAACAGTCCGATCCCAATTACGAGCAGCGCCGGTATCAAAAAACAGAGCAGTAAGTTGGCGTAGACGCCGCTCGGTTGTTGGGCGAACTCCGGCTTGTCGCGCGTCATCTTCGCGTCGCTACCAATTTCTTCATGCAGTCGGCTCTGGCAAATCCAACACAGCACGGCGTTCGCATAATTTTCGGCGCCGCACCGCCGACATTCGATCGTCGGGATCTCCTGTGACTTCAGGCTCGGCTTTCGCAAATCGTCCGGTTCGTTCATCAATGCCATGTCGTGCGCCCCATGGCCACCATGCACATCGCCAGAAATGCAATGCCAATCGAAATCATGACCAAGCCGCACACGAGGATCATGCCCAAGGCCGAAAGCAGACTCTTCTGCGGCGCCAAGTTCTTACGCTCCTGCACCGGCGTCCGCTCGCGCCGCCACCAATAAAGACAGGGGGAAAGAACAACGACGACAAACTGAGGAAGCTTCGACAGATCGGTGATCGCTATTCCGCCCCCTACGACAATGATCCCGACCGCCGCTAGTATCCATATCGGTTTACTTTCAGGCCGCGACAGCTTTTCGAAGAACGCCGGCGGTTCGATCGGCGGCGTAGTCGGCAATTCAATTTGCTCCTCAAGCCGATGCTGGCAAATCCAACAGTTCACAGTCGTCGCGTCGTTCTCGGCGCCGCAATCAGGACATTTCATCCGGAAAGTGGTCCGCGAGTCTGCGGCGCTCTCATCTTGATGGCTATCCGATTCGCTCATTCACACCACGTTTAAGAAAGGGCCATGGAGACGCAGAGCATGAAAAACAGAATCCCAACCGAGATCGCCAACAGTCCGCCGACGCTGACGAAAATCAAGAGCCCCGTCAAACCGCTGGTCGCTGTCGGTTTGTCTCTCGCTTTTAAGATCCCGCGTAGCGAAAGGCCAACCGCCAGACAGGGGACGCAGACTAAGATGATGTAGAAAATGACCAACACGGGATGAATCAACGACACGCCGCAGCCCACGATCACCATCGCCGCCAACGTCCAGAACGTCAGAGCATTGGCGACCTTCGTGTTGACGCCGGGCACAAATGAAGGAGGTTCATCGCGTATGACGGAAACCAATTCCGCTTCTTCCACCAGCGGGCGCTGGCAAATCCAGCACTTCGCCGCAAACGCGTTGTTGTCGGCGCCGCATTCTGGACAGCGAATTTGCGGCAAGGGGCGAATGTTCAAACTTCGCCCTCCTTCCTGACTCTCTGGGCATAAGCGACCGCTAGATCATTGGCGCGACGCACGATCTGTCCGACGACGATCCCGGCGCCTCCTAAGCTGACCAACGTTATCGCTTGGCTGATCACCGGCACGGTATGCTCCGCGTCGAACCACAACTTGTCGACGGCGCCGACGCTCGCCATAAATCCTGCCATACAGGCCAACGTCGTGAACCAGACCAGCGGCAAATCAAAGCGAAGCCCGGCCAGGATGAGGATGAAAAAGTAAAATGTATCGAGCTGCGTCGCGGTTGGTCCGCCAGACACCGCGATCAGCGCCGAGAGAAACGCAACGTCGACCGCGGTGCTAACATAACTGAGCGCCGGCGGAAACCATTTGCGCAGCAATACCAGCCAGACGGCGAGGGAAAGAAACAGCCAACCGCAGGCGATCAGCGTCGCAAGTTGATGAAAATCAGCGTTGGCCGTACGGCCCGCTTCGTCGAGCAGTCCCAAGTGACGCCACAATTGCAGGCCATAGCAAACGACGATCGCCGCCATCCGCAGCGCAACGACACGCATCTCGGCGACGTACGACTGCCAACGGCGAACGATATACCAATCGCGATCAGGTGTGGTCACTCGGCTCGTTTCCTAGATAAATGGATTGCGGCGAAATCGCTTGGCGAGAATGCATATTTAGTCTATCGACCGAAGCGGGACCGAGGAAATACAACAACGCCAAAACGACCACCGAAGCGACAGCGGCCCCGACAATCACACAGAAGAGGATGATGTCCCCATACTGGACTTGGTAACGCAAGCGATCTTCAACCAAGCTATGGGTACTAATGCAAGTCGCGAAAAAAGTCACGTAGCCTGCCACTGCCGCTACGCCGACAAAAAAGATCGACAACGCCAACGATTTGATCGTGGACCCTACTTGCAAACAATCGGCGTTCCGTTTTCTCCACAAATCAATCGATGATCGAATCACAACGACAAACACCAGCCCACTCGCTGCTAATCCGAAGCCGAAGTCGATGTAGTAGTAAACAGCAAGGGAAATCCCTAGCAAGAAAATCGTTCCCACAAGAAACTCAATCACGATTCGCCATTCAAGCGTTTCCAGTGACTCAAGCTTGGCGAAAACCGCTGACGATTGGAACGGGTTCCCTCCTTGATTCTCATTCATTCGTATCGCCTTTCTCCGCAGGCAATGTCGCTTCTTTCGTCCCTGGACGTCTTGCTTGCAGCATCTTTTTCGACGGCGGCCCCATGAGCCAAACCAACACGCCGAAGGCGACAACCCCGATACCGTAGGCCACGGCGAGCACGATTCGGCCCCGTGCACCGACCGAATGCAGCATCGGGATATCTGTCGCGATCGCGATGCTCATACAACTGGTGACAAATGCGATCCCACTCCCGATTCCCGCCGCAATGACAATCAACACCGATTGGCCGATGGCGAGCAACTGCGTTTTCGTACTGATGACCCAGCCAATTTCAAATTTGCGTTGGAGATCGATCAGCGAACGCAAACTGACCGCCGCGACGGCGATGAAGATTATCGAGCCGAAGAGCCAATCATCCCACAGAAATGGCAATACCAGCAAAGAGGACAACGCCGACGCCGCCCACCAAACGTGCCAACCGCGCCATGGCGCAGCGACCGCCGGATCATACGGTGACTCATACGGATTGTCGCCCTCTTCACTCACGACGCCGGCCCGCTTTCGTTCGTCCTCTTGGGGGCATTTGGCGGACCGCCATGCAGCGCGCGGCGCCGTTCCAGCTGGGTCACCTTCGATGGCCCCATCAGATAGAAGAGCCCCATAATCGCGCCAATCCCTATCAGGACGCCGACGACCATGAACAGGCCGATCAGGTCCCCCCCTGCGCTCGGCGATATCTCTCCGAGGCCAATGGCTCCCGTGAAACAAACGGTGCAACCAGCGATGCCGCCTGCGATGATCGCGACGCTGGCGATCGCTATCGAAGCGCAGAATGACTGTAGCTGCACGCCGGTATCGATGATCCAACCAGCAGCTTGCTTTCGTCCGAGGTCGTAGATCGTTCGCAACAAACTGGGAACGCCCACCAAGGGGATCAAAAAAGTAAGTCCGATCCATGAATCGGAAAAAGCAGCGCCCACGGCGATCACCGTCAGCAGGGCGGTCGCCGACCAAAGCGCCCACCAACGACGCTGGTCGACACCCGCGACTGGCGCGAGCGGCGATTCAAACGGATTGGATTCTTCTTTTTCGGCGTCCATGGGATCGGCTCTGAGGGCAAGGAAGTATCGTCACTGGCGACGATTCTATCCGCAGCACTACCCAAGACGCGAGGAAGGCGCCCCCAGGAGACAGAAAAAATCTCCCCCGAAAAGAAGAGAGCAGGGGAGGACACTAATTTTCGACCGGCGTGATCTCCGTCGCCCAGCTCCACTCGATGCTGTAATCTTCGTCGTCCATGTGCAGGATGCAGATCAGACGGCGGAAATGATGGTCTAAACGCAAGAACGTCGCTTCCAATTCATACTGCGATTGACCGACATCCACAAAGAAACGGTACCGCTTTCCTTCGATCAGCTGATCTGGATGTTCTATCGTCGTCATAACGTCGAATTGCAAACCATCGAAAATACTCCGGCGAAGCAAGCGGCAAAGCGAATCGAAGGCGCGATCACCAAGTCACCGCGTCTTTCGCCAACCCGGCAGCTATTTTATAGGCATTTGGTGCGATGGCAAACATTTCCACGCACAAACCCCCTCCTGTGGCATCCGCCCGGGCGTACCCAAAAAAACGCGGCAGCTGTTGCTACCGCGTTAATAAGGGAACAGTTTTCCGGCGACTTCGCCGATCATTTGCCAACGACATGAAAATCAATCACGTTTTTTCGGCCGGATACTTCCACGATTTGCGTCGTTTCGGAATTGTATTCTTTCGGAAAAAATTCCTTTCGGCCGGCGTCGCGTAACGCTCCTTCATCGCTGGCGACTCGATCGCGCCCCGTCGTTAACTGAACCTTATGCTCGCCCACCAACGCACCGGCCGATGTCGCGTTGAACTTCAAGACATAGCGTCCGTCGCTATCGGTCACCGCGCTTGAGCTGCGGCCCCCTTCGAGCGGCACAAACACAACATTGCAACCATCCACCGGCGCGTCGTTAAAAGTGACTTGTCCTTGTACTTCACCAAGCGGCGGCGTATTGCTATCGCCGCAACCGACCAGGGCAAAGCCGAACATTACGATCGCTAAACATTGACTGCATTGAGAAAACTGAATCATTAAAAACTCCTGTTTCGCTCCCAACCCGACCAAGCAGGAGGGATGCATCGATGGGGTAAGACTGCAAGTTCTAACCAAGCGGCTAATAGGCGCCGTTCACTTGACCATCGTTGCAAGACAAGATCCGCTCGTAGGTCGTATCGACGGGACCGCCAAAATCGTCATCAATATTTTCGCTGAGCAAGTGAACCGAGCCGTCAGCGAAGGCGAATTGAGATCCGCCTGGGTGGAGGCTCGAAAACCCTTGGCGACCATCTCGATCATCACAGGCCGTACCGCAAGTGTCGTTCATGTTGATGTGCGTCTTGCCGCCGCCGACGACAGCGATAAACCCATCCATATAGTTGTGGCAGTCTTCGATATCTTCGTTGCCTGTATGGCCATAGATTAAGCCGGCGCCAAGCTCGACTCCCCCTAGCATCCAAGCACGCTCGCCGACCATCGCGGTATTGCTTGTCCCATCCAACACGTCACGCAGGCGACAGACCATTCGTCGGTTCTGGGCGACGTTCGTCCCGGCGACAAAGATGCCGTTGACCGCCGCAATCTTGGTAGTCCGACCAATGTCGCCGCTATGATTGACCCCTAGATAATTGGCCGTCGCAATTTCGACATCTTGCGACTGGTTTCCGGAACCATTATTGATTTTCAAGCGACTGTTTAACGCGGGCCCAACGTCCGACGGACAGCGCCAACTGGTGATCGGCGATTGCAACACGCGCAGCTTTTCCGCTTTGTTCACCGCTTCGTGCATGCGGTCAGGTTTGCTGGGTGAAAGAATGTCGTACGCGGCCGTTTGTTCGATCTGGGGCAGGATCATCGTTCCCCAACTCCAACTAGCGTGCCGGGTCTCGTCGCCGCCGTTGACTTCGTGGTCATAGCTGATCGCCGGAAAAGCGCCGAAGGTGTCGTGGTAGTTGTGCAGCGCCAAGGCAAGTTGCTTGAGATGATTGGTGCACTGCATCCGGCGCGCCGCTTCACGGGCCTGCTGCACGGCCGGCAGCAACAGCGCGATCAAGACGCCGATAATAGCGATTACGACTAACAGCTCCACTAAAGTGAAGCCATGCTTTCCAGTGGTCTTCATAACAATTGCAATCCTGAGGTAGTAAAAAAAAAGAGAGAGAGGGGACTTCACCGCCAGCATCTTTGCAGTGGTCAAATCGGGCGAGCCACCAAACAGGGCAAGACCCAGTCGTCGGCTCGATTGCCGATCGGGCCAACTTTCAATTCGCCTCCCTGCGGCAGAATGACGCGCCAAACTCGCAGCACCACGTCGATCGATGCTCCAGCGCCTTTCGCTTGCTCCAGTTCATAGTTGATTTTCGTCTCTTGATCGTGATGCGATCCCTTGTCGAGTCCAACGAGCCAACCTGTATCCGCAAAATCACGACGCAGCCATTCGGGCTTAGGCAACCGCTCATCGACCAGCAGATACGCGACCGCTGGGCGCGAGAATTGATAGGTGATTGTCAGATCTTCCCGCAGCGCCAATTGATCATCGAACTTCCAATCATTGGCCATCCGCACATAGTCCAAGCCGACCAACTGCGGGGGCAATCCCGATGCGAGCACGCCGTTCCATTGATGGATCCGATCGGTGTAGGCAGGCGCGTCTTCGACAAATCCTCCGCGCATGATCTGATAGGTCGCTTCCTGATCCGCCCCGTTGTGATGAACCTCGCTAATCACCGACAGGGGGATGTCGCTGTATTCCAAAAAGGAAATGGGATCCATAAACGCCAATTCCTCAATTTTGCCTGTCGTTGGAACGGCGAAGGCATCCCCTTTCGCCATATTGCGTCTCGCCGAGCCGCTGGTAAGTTCCACTGACCCGTCGTACACAATGATCTTGGAATCCCCTTTGCGGTCGACGGCGACGCCAAACTTGGTTCCCAGATCAACCACGCTCGCCTGATCCGTTTGGATCGTAAATCCATGCCCTTCGCTCGGCACTTCCGCGATCAACTTCCCATAGTACAGACGCCAATGCAGCGGTCTCACAACTCGGATACGTAAGGGACCGGTTAGCTGCAGTTGTGCGCCAGCGGATGTTTTGGCCTTGTATTTACCAAGGGGAAGTTCGATCTCGTCGCCGCCAAAAAAATTACGCGGCCCCGCTTCGCCAGACAGGCCGAAAACTTGCACCGCCGGCGGAACTGGTCCGCTGGCGGCAATCAATTGCTGATTGATCCCCGGCGTCATCCAACGATATCCCACGATGGTGCAGCAGCAGATCAATACCGCCGCTAAGCCGATCGCCAACGCGATCCACGCGCCGCGACTGACGGGGAGGATGGGGATTCGTCGGTCCAAGCGTTTTCGTCCCGACAGCGACAACGTCGCTTTCTCGGCTTGGCTTTGTGGCGCGACTTCGGGGACTGCGTCGAATTGTGCGATCAAAGCGAGCCGCGCGCTGGCCTTCGCTTGCGCCGCAAAGCAATCGCGCACTTCGGGTTGAGCCACGATTAAATCGCTAAATGTCTTCCATTGCTCTGGGCTCGCCCGATCGGTCAGGCAGAGATCCATGAGGTCGAGAACCACGGCGTTGGAGATTAACTTGCCTTGGACGTTGCGTCGTGCATTCATAAGTTGTCTCCCCAAGCCGATAGTCGCAAGTCAATGCACTGGTGAAGCCGCTCGCGAATCTTTCTCAGCCGTTTGTAAACGGCGTTGGACGAGAGCCCAAACAACTCACCGATTCGCTCCACCGTGTTCGCTTTTTTGTAGGAAGCCCAGAGAAGCGATCTTTGCTGTGCGGGAAGCTTCTTGACGCATTGTTCCAGCGCCGCCAAGCGATCATTCCAACCATCCTCTCGTGCAATCATCGCGTCATCCAACGCTTCCATTGCCGCGTCGCTTAACATCAGCTCCTGCTTTCCTTTTTCGGCGAGAAAGCGCTTCGCTTCGATGCGAGCCATCCCAAACGCCCACGGTAAAAACTCGCGCTGCGGATCAAACTGCTCCCATTTCTTCCACAGCCCAAGACTGGTCCGTTGGAACACTTCCTCGGCGTCATTCCAATTGAAGATCAGAGAATAGACGTACGCCTTCAATCGTTCCTGATTGACGATATAGGCCTCGGCAAAACTTGCCTGATTCATCGAAGAGGGTTCAGGGGTAGAAATCATGTGGTTTCGCCGGCTGCCGCGCCCGCCCTTTTTGCAAACGACCCAATGGTTCTGTTTCAGGTGCACTCCAGGGGAATGCCTTAGTTTGGCCACGAAAACCAACGAATCGCAGCGAATATTCTCGATATGAGGAAATCCTCACACAAAGCCCAACTTTGGAGGCCAACCTCACGGCACGCGCGAGCTTTCAGATCGAGCGATATCTCTGTTCCGCTCGAAAATTCGTACTCCCAGAACAAAAGCCGAAGCCGCTTCGACCCTAGCGTGGATCGAAAAATTCGGCGTCGCATGTCTCTTCCCAAGCACTCCCGTAATTCGCCAGCATTTTGGCCTAAATTTTCTAAACATTTTGAAAAAAACCGCTGGTTCGCGAAAATTCTCCCCCCAACCTTTCATATGAGGGCGCCTGAACTTACAACGACCCACTGTGTCCAGAAAAACGGCGGCCTGCACCCCAACCAAATGGCTCCGTTGTCGGATCGCAGGTCGCCGGCTAGAATGGGCGACGAGAATTGCCCTTTGGCAAGATCGTGAAGTGGGCACGCCCACCCACGAGCCTAAGGAGGGTAAGCGAATGGTTAGCGGCTTCATTGGAAATGAAGTGCTCCGTAAGGAGTTGCGAGTTCGAATCTCGTGCCCTCCGCTACCGCGTAAGGCCGTCAACGCAAGTCGTTGACGGCTTTTCTTTTGCGCTGATCCCAACATTTCTTGATTCTCCTTTGTACTAGTTTTGTACTAACCCTACGGTCCGGAATTATCCGTTACAATTCGGTTGGAACCGGTAATCAGGTTGATCAACTCGTGAGCCTGCTTATCGTTCACATGTACGTAGTAATCCAGGACTCCGTCATCAAGAGTTCCTACCCATCGTCGAACGATCTCCCGCGGGACGCGCAGGTCAATAACGGCGTGGGTAACGAAGGATGGAATTGCCCATGAAAAGTTGACAGTGGATCGAGAGATGTCAGACTTCTCTGACAGGAGATCCGATTCATGCCCAAGCGTCGAACATTCAGCCGAGAATTCAAACTGGCCGCTGTCAAGAAGATCACCGAACAAGGGCTGTCGTACGCAGCTGTCGCCAAAGACTTGAGTGTGGGTGAAACCTTGCTTCGTAAATGGAAGAAGTCCCTGGATGAAACAGGGGCCCTTCCGGTCGCCCCCGCTGGCGGCCAGTCGGTCGAGGCTGAGTTGAAACGGCTCCGTGAGGAGAACCGTCAACTCAAGATGGAACGCGACATTTTAAAAAAAGCGACGGCGTTCTTCGCCAAAGAAAGCAACTGAGGCTCAAGTTCATTGACAGGCATCACGATCGGTGGCCGATCGCGGTGCTCTGTCGAGCTCTCGAAGTGACGCGTGCGGCGTACTACCGATTCACTCATCTCGATGTCACGGCGACCGAGACAAAACAAAAGCAAATCACTCGCGCCATTCAAGAGGTTCATTCCGAGAAGCATTTCGATGCTTACGGAAGTCCAAGAATGCACCGAGAACTGATAAGTCGCGGTATTGAATGCTGCCGAAACACGGTCGCAAAATGCATGCGGATGGCTGGAATCCAGGCAAATCGCCGCACCAAATTCAGAATTTCGACAACCGACTCCAACCACGACCAACCGATTGCCCCCAATCTGCTTGACCAAAACTTCTCCACGGAAACCATCAATCAAGTTTGGCTCACGGATATCACTTACCTACCGACCAAAGAGGGATTCACTCACTTGTGCGCTTTTGTCGACCTGCATTCACGCAAGATCATAGGTTGGAAGACCAGTCGCAACATCGATTCGGAGTTGGTGGTCGCGGCGTTGGACCAATCACTTGCGTTTCGCTCACCGAGAGCCGGACTGATAGTTCATAGTGATCGCGGTTCGCAGTATGCCAGCGAACATTTTCGCAGCCGGTTAGCCGTCCACGAAATCGTTCAGAGCATGAGTCGTCGCGGCAACTGCTACGACAACGCGCCGATGGAATCCTTCTTCAAGAGCTACAAGACCGAGGAAGCCCAGATGATCTACGAAACGCACGAACACGCCACACGTGGCGCATCGGACTACATCGAACGCTTTTACAATCCTCGTCGCCTGCACTCGTCACTCGATTACCGAAGTCCAATCGAGTTCGAGCAAGCGATCAAAGAACCGTTACTCGTGGGCGCGCTCTGATCCAGGCCGCGCCAATTACCTGCCCGTTAAGACCGATCCACTGTCAACTTTTCGTGGGCAATTCCAAAGTTCTAGGAGATCACCCGACATTCGCTCAATTTCTTTTCGGATGATCATTGGTGAAATCGAGGCCGGAACAATGACGTGCTCTTCCAGGCAAGCCAATTCTGCCCTGATCTCCTCCCACTTCTGCTCCTTCGTTGCCAGAAGATTCAAGAGCGTCTGAAATTGGCCATTAGGGCCACTCTTTGCGAGAGCCTCTCCCAAGTTGTCACATTCGTTGCGTAGCTGTTCCATCTGTTTCTTTAACTTGTGACAAATGGACTCGTGGTCGGTATCCTTCTTCAGAACTGTACCAATGTGCTCTACCAAGACTTCCATTGTCGAATTCAACGAGAGCAATTCTCTGACAACCACTTCACTGATTTGGCGATGAGTTAACCCTCGTAGTGCCGTCGCCTTATTCCAGCAAGCTCCGCTACCAGAATTACTGCAGCGATACCCACCTTCGTTTCGGCCATCAGACCACATTTTTCCTCCGCAGATACCGCAGACGAACAGAGTAGACAGGGGGAATCGAGTAGTTCTCGGGATACCCGCGAGAGGATGCTCGTCTCCGGAAGGAACACCATTGTTCCTCCGTCGCTCGTCGATTTTTCTATTAGCCGCGTACCACAGTGCATCAGACACGATACGCAAATTAGGCATTTCTCGGGTAAGCACCTGGTCTGGTCGGTGTCGCTGTTTGGACTTGCCAGTTCGAAGCTTCTTTTCTGATACCTTGTGGCGATAGACATCGTGTCCACGATAGATTGACCGGCGGATCAATTCGTTGACATTGGTTTTGGAGTAGGCAATATTTTTTGCGCCTACGCATTTCCTAAGACCTTTTTTAGTTAGCCAGCCAGCCACCAAAGTGGGGTGATCGCCAGCTGCAATCATTTCGTATGCGGATTTGACAAGTGCAGCTTCGACCGTATCGATGCTATCGAAAAATGGTCCGCTTTCCGGCTCTCTGGAAGTCGCAGGATATGAGGCGCGCCGGGAATAGCCAGGGCGAAGTTTGCCGATACCTGCCCCCATTTCCCAAAGGGCATCGTGACTTCGTTTGATACGATAAGCGGTGAACTTGTTGGCTTTAGCATGATGCCTTGCGGCATCATGCAATCGATCTCGCCAATCCGGTTCGGCAGTATCCACGAAATCATTGATACAGATAACCCGAATCCCTTCGTCGACAGCTTCTTCGACAAGGACCATACACTCGGTCTCGTGGCGGTAGAGCCGGCTGGAATCCTCGGCAATAATCAAATCCCAGGCACGCTTGGCAATGCCTTGTCGAAGTCGATCTATGCCGGGGCGCGAAACCAGTTCCCCTGACATTTCAGCATCAGAAAGCTGAGTCGTCTCGAATTCAGGTGCATTATTTTCCCTGAGAATTTTCTCGGAGTAGGCGTACTGATCAGTAATACTGCGTGGATTTTGTTCATCGGTGCTGTAGCGGGCATACTCTGCGACTTGCAACAGCCGTCCTTTTGGAGCAACAATCGGCATGCGGAGGCGCATCAGCACACCTCCCGTTGGCAATCAATCCAAGCAGCAAAGTTTTGTACTAAATTCGTACTAATGCCAATGCGCGAAAACGGGAAAGCACCGGAATTTACCGGCGCAAACCGCGCTACGAAACAGACCAACACACAACCAATAACTTCCGCAAACCATTGCTTAGGAAAGAGATACGCCAAAATACCCGGACGAATCTCGTGCCCTCCGCTACCAGAACAGGCCGTCAACGTAAGTCGTTGACGGCCTTTCTTTTGCGCTGAACTTCCTATGTCCTAAAATCGCCTTCACAGGCCTATCGCCGCTTTCCCTGGCGACGCCGACGACAACGGACGCAACCGCGGCGGCGCTACGAATAGTTGGGAGTGGTCAACGCATCTTCGATTTTGGACGGATCGAGTTTCTTGATCTTCGGCTCGCGTTGTTTTCGTGTCTTCGCCGGAACCAACGACTTCATGGATTCTCGTTTTCCGAAGCACAACAAGCGATCGCCCGGCTCAAGCTCACGGGTCGCCTTCGGATTGGGAATGACTGATTTACCTCGGTAAAGCGTCAGGATGTTGATGTCCAGATCGGTGAAAGCTGCGTCCGCGATCGTCTTGCCGATGAAATGGGATCCTTCAGGGATAACCAGTTCGCAGACGCCATACCCGCGACTTACCGTCAGTCGCTGCCGAATATCCATTTCGGGGAAATCGACATGGGCGGCACAGTAGTCGATGATCGCGCCGGCAATGTCCTGACCTGTCGCACGTTCAATCCCTTCCAGTCCCGGCGAACTATTGACCTCCATCACTTGAGGCCCATCGTTCCCCTCCAGCATGTCGACGCCGGCGACTTGTAAACCCATGATTTGTGCAGCTCGCACGGCGGTGTCATTGAACTTTTCATCTAGTTCCACCGCTTCGACCATCCCCCCGCGGTGAACATTGCTGCGAAACTCGTCCCCCTGGGCGACACGTCGCATCGCGCCGATGACCCGATCCCCCACGACAAACGCGCGAACGTCACGACCTTTGCTTTCGGCCACGAAGCTTTGCAACAGAACGTTTTGCTTCGCTGTTTGCAGCGTCTCGATGATCGCTTCGGCGACTTTGATCGTATCGGCCAAGATCACGCCGACTCCTTGCGTCCCTTCGAGCAGCTTGATAATCACCGGCGCTCCGCCGAGCCGTTCGATCGACGGGATGAGATCGGCCCGATCGCGCACAAACGTCGTTTTCGGCATGCCAATATGGTGCCGACTAAGAATCTGCATGCTGCGCAGCTTGTCTCGGCTATTGGAGATTCCGCCCGAAGAATTGGCGACAAACACGTTCATTTGCTCCAGTTGGCGCACCACGGCGGTGCCAAAGTAGGTCACACTAGCGCCAATTCGGGGGATCATCGCGTCGTAGTCCGCAAGCGGCTTGCCTTTGTAATAAAGATCCGGCTTGCCGGATTGCAGGTCGATGGAACACTTTAACGTATTGACGACCGAGACCTTAAACCCACGGTCTTTGGCTGCGGCAACCAGACGGCGCGTACTGTAACAGCGCGGGGCGGTGGACAGAATTCCGAGTTTCATCGTGTCATCCGTGTTGGGCGTATGTCTTCAAATTAGAACGTCAATTCCGGCGATTGAATTGTATCAGCTGAGACATCATGTTTCGCAATTTCGTGCTTGTCCTGCGTATTTTTAATCAGGACACGTTGTGCCAGCCATCTTCTCTCCGAATTCCTGCGAGCGATCCTTTTCTGCGGCTGACAAGCGTGATCGTGCCGCTGCATGCAATGTCTCTCGCAAGGGGAAGTTGCACAATGGCATAGCAATTTACGGCAATTTCGTGCGAGAATCATTGACGCTAGAATTTCAAGGTCGCTGAATGCGGACGAAACTTGACCAACTGTATGGAGCATTCATTGTTTACGAATCGGGTCCTCCCGGCGCTGCTGCTAACCGCACTGTTCGGCTGGAATTCCGCTTCGGCCCAGCCATCCTCATCCTCCGACACCGCGGATGACAACAGGGGCGTCCTCCAAGTCGGTACGAAACAAAGCCCTCCCTTCTCCTTCAAAAACCGCGACGGATCGTGGTCAGGCATCAGCATTGAGCTTTGGAAACAGCTGACCGACCAACTGAATCTCGAGTATGAATTTCGGGAACTGACGCTTGACGATATGCTCGCCGGCCTAGAATCGGGAGACTTAGACGCCGCCGTCGCCGCTATCAGCGTGACGGCGGATCGGCATGAACGGGTTGAGTTTTGCCATCCCCACTTTTCTACGGGACTGGGCATCGCGGTCAGTACGCGGGACCGAAGTGATCCCTGGATTCTGTTGCGGCGCGTGCTGTCGAGCAGCTTGATTCAGATCGTGCTCGCGATGATCGGGATCGTGGTCATCTGCGGCTGCTTGTTTTGGTTTTTCGAGCGAAAGCAAAACACCACCACGTTTGGCGGTAAGCGGCGAGAAGGGATTGCCGTGGGCGTGTGGTGGTCCGCCATCGTCCTGTTAGGACACAAGGGAATCTTTCCGGTAAGTACGATGGGACGGATCATCGCGTTGTTGGCGATGCTCGCCAGCATTCTGGTGATGTCCATCTTCACCGGCGTCGTGACGTCTGTTCTAACGGTGCAACAACTCGATACCGGAATCGCGCGCGCCACCGATCTTTCTCATGTGCGGGTCGCTACGGTGACGTCAAGCACGAGCGCTGACTACTTGGCGCAGCGTCGGATCAAATTTCGCGGCTATGCGACTCCGCTCGAAGCGATCCAGGCGGTGGCCGACGATCGGGCCGATGCGATGGTCTACGACGAAGCGTTGCTCAAGTTTCTCGCGAGCGACGAATTCTTAAATCAGATCGACGTGTTGCCGGTCTCGTTCAACGAACAGGAATATGCGATCGCATTGCCGCCAGAGAGCGACCTTCGCAAACCGCTCAACGAAGAACTGCTTCGGTTTCGGGAGAGCGACGCCTGGGATGAGCTTATCTATCGATACTTGGGAGAATAGCATGACCCGTGTTTCTTTTTGGCTGCTATCGCTCGCATTCCTGATCGCCATGACGGCGGCCGGCCTAGCCCAAGACGACGCGAACCCTCAGCAACCGGCCGACCAGCCGTTGAGGCTGGAAGTACCCGAAACGCTCGTCGTCGGCACGCGCGAGGTTCCTCCTTTCGCGATGCGGAACAAAGAGAATCAATGGGAAGGGATCAGCATCGACCTGTTGCGGGACGTCAAAGCCGAGTTAGAAGCGAGATCAGGCCATCCCGTCGACTTGCAGTTCCAAGTTCTGCCGCTGGAAGAGTTGCTAGATGCCGTCGAAAACTCGCAGGTAGACCTGGCCGCCGCCGCGCTGACGATGAACTACGAACGTGAGAAACGCATGGATTTCACGCATTCGTTTTACGCTTCGGGGCTGGGGATCGCGATCGGCGCCAAGCATCGTCGGTCTGGCTGGTCCGGGATTATCGACGCCTTTTTGTCTTTGGCGTTTTTGCGGATTGTCGCCGGCCTGATCTTGGCGATGTTCATCAGCGCCGTCGGGATTTATCTGTTTGAACGCCGGCACAATCGAGAGCATTTTGGTCACGGCTGGATGAACGGCATCGCTTCCGGAATGTGGTGGGCGGCCGTCACCATTACGACTGTCGGTTACGGAGACAAAGTTCCGACCTCTCTCGGCGGTCGCATGATCGGCCTGATTTGGATGTTTGCGGGGTTGTTTATAATCGCCGGATTCACCGCTGCGGTTACCTCCGCCCTCACGTTGACCGAATTACAAGCGCGGATCAACGGACCATCTGAGTTGTCGCGCGTCAAAGTCGCGACCGTCGAAGGCTCCACTTCGGCCGACTATCTCCGTGCTCGACACATTATGTACGTGAAGCACCCAAATGTAGAATCAGCGCTCGACAGCCTGGTCGCCGATCAGTGCGACGCGGTGGTTTATGACGAACCAATTTTGAAGTACCAAATCTTTCAAAACTTCGCAGGCGACGCCTATGTGTTGCCGGTCACCTTCGAGCGACAAAATTACGCTTTCGCGTTGCCGAGCGGCAGTCCCCTGCGAGAAACCGTCAACCAAGTGCTGCTGCGACGAACTTCCAGCCCTAGCTGGGAAGAAGTCTTAGCGAGCTACTTTGGCGAGAGCCAGTAAAAATTGCAGCGTCTTAGAATCGACCAGATCTGCATTGCTTCGTCAGGCCACGCAAGGCCGTGGCAATGGCGCCCGCAAATCGGAAAAACGGCGTGAAAGCGGACTCTTAACCTGGCGCAAATCTCGGGCCGAACAGTATTGGGCCAAGGCCTGGCCTACCGGGCGGTGGATTCCATCCATTGATCTAGCCAGTCCTGAATCACGGCGGGCGCTCCTGATGCGGCGATGGTTGCGTCGGGACGGATCAAGAGGCCGGAGTTGCTGTGCAGTCCGAGCGCTTGGTTGAAATTCCGCTGGGGATCTTGAAAATCTTGACCGAAACGGACCACCTGTACGAGCGGACTGCCGGGCCAAGCATCGGGCTTGGTCTCAGACATCAAGAGGAGCGTGTAAACCGCGTCTAGCTTCCGAGGGCGGAGCAATGCGATCGAACTACAGACCTGGCCATCGATCTCGATCGGCACGTCGGGCAATGTCATGCCGGGTTTGACGTTTCCTTCACTCTCACCAGCAAGCGAGCTGTGTAAGTAGGCGACGTCATCTTCGGCCAAGATCGATGTGACCATTTTGCGGACCGCTGGAATGTGCGTGACGATCGACTGAATGACATCCTGAACTCCGCGCGTCAGACGGTTGGTCGACATCGTCATGCGCATCGCACGACCGCTCACCTTTAAGACGCGCTCGGCGACGGGATGCCGTTCTTCCTGGTAGGTTTCGAGCAACGCCGGGGAAGCGTCTCCCTTCCAGACCAACGCGACTTTCCACGCCAGATTGACGGCATCTTGAATGCCGGTATTCATCCCCTGGCCGCCGGCGGGACTATGGACATGCGCCGCATCGCCTGCGACAAAGACTCGGCCATGGACGTATTGGGATACTTGCCGTTCGTTGATACGAAAATCGGCGAGCCAATGCGAATCGGTGATTTTCCACTGCAGCCGCGTGCGCTCGATCAGCGCGGCTTGCAGATCCTGGACCGTCGGATCTTGGCGAGGAGTCGTGGGATCGGCCACTCCGGCTTCGACAAAGATTCGATAACGCGTATCGGTGATCGGAAAAAGCTGCAAGCTTCCTTGGTCCGAATTGGTGGAATAGAGCCAGCCATGGTCGAGCGTCCGTTCATACTCGGACTTTGGCGCATGCGGATTCACGCCATCCTCGACTTCCACTTCGATATCGCCCAGCAACCAGCGATAGGCGATCGATTCGCCTGAGAAGTTGAGCCCCAGGCTATGCCGGACCGTCGAATGAGCGCCGTCGCAACCAAAGAGATACGGCGTTTCCAGCTCTTCGGCTCCATCTGGCGTTTGGAGCTGACAAACGACGCGATCCTCGTGTTGGACGAACGATTCTAAACTGGTTTGACGCTCGACCGTGACGCCTTGCTGTTTGAGGGCCTCTATCAATCGGTTCTCAATCTTCGACTGCGGAATGAGTAATCCCGGCGGCAAAACGTGCGCCCCGTTTTCGAGCGTCATTGTCGCCTGATAGGCGCCTTGATCAAAAAAACGCAAACCTTTCGGGACTAGTCCGCACGCGAGCCAATCTTCATACGGGATGACCGGATCCAAGTTAATGATGGAGCGCCGCCACAGGACGAGAGCCTTTGAAAGCGTCGTCGGCGCCTCGTTGCGGTCGATGATGCGCAGCGGAATTTGAAACCGTGAAAGCGATAGCGCCGCGGCCAACCCTACGGGGCCCGCTCCGACGATGAGAATGGGAGATTGCATCGAACGATCCATCGCTAGGGAAATGGCCATCGCTAGGGAAATGGCCATCGTTTGGGAAACGGGATGGCGGCGGCCGCCAAGCGCGCCAAGACGATTTGCTCTGGATTGTACCGACTTCGGGCCAATCCAAGAACGTGGATTCGTTTGCAGCGGATGGCCGCATGCGATACGAAACGCGACGGGCGCGGAACCGCGAAAACTTCCTACGATTCGGCTGCGATCCACCGATCGGTTTCCAATCAATCACCATGGGCGCCCTGCGACCACGCGCCATTCGTCAGAACATCCAGCTAGGTGGATCAAAAATGGAATCGACTGGACGCTTCCAATTTTTTGCCAGCGATTCTACACGTGGTATGTAGGCGCAAAACGTTGATTTTATCGAGTGCGATGCAGTTCTTATGCGACTCTGGCATGCGATTCGCGATTCTAAGTGCAGAGACGAAGAAACTTTTCGCCAGTTTAGAGAAACCGCAGGGGCAACTTGCGTTTTTGCATTTGGGAGATATCGAGAGTATGGAAATTCTTACAAGACTTTGGCGTGATGAAGCAGGTTTTATCATCACCATTGAATTGATGTTGATCGCCACAGTCCTGGTGATCGGAATCTTAGTCGGCTTGGTCGTCATCCGTGACGCAATCACATCCGAACTGTCGGATGTTGGGGGTTCGATTAGCGATATGAATCAATCGTATGCGATCTATGGAATCACCGGTCCATCGGCCGCTGTCTCGGGAAGCGGCTTCGCTGACAATACCGACTCGAACGATACGCCGGGTGATCCGCCTGGCATGATGGACAACTGCATTATGGTCACGCCCACCTACACCAATGAGTCCGGCGCCGCTCCGAGCCCAAACGGATACTAACGGCCAAGCCATCACTCGAAAAACAAAAACAGCGGCGAGCCGGCAAAGTGCAGACTCGTCGCTTTTGTTTTCAATCGCGCGAAAATGACGCTACTTCTGGGCCATTTCCCAATCGGGAGCTTCCGCCAAAACAGCGTCGTACTTGGCCTGCAGTTGCTTCGCCAACCGCGCCACAACTTCCGGCTTTTCCGCCGCCAGATCGTTGGTCTCGGCCAAATCGTCCGCCAGATTGTAAAGCTCTAGCGTCGACAGTTTCGCCTGCTTGATTGCCTGCGACATTTCGGGCCGAAAATTGCCGCCGAATTTCTTTTCGCCTAGTGCGACGTGGGCGACCAATTTCCAATCGCCATCGCGGATCGCGACTTTGGCGGGACCAATCGCGTTGTAGTAATGCCAGAAGAGCAGGGCAGGGCGATCCACTTTTTCTCCCTGCAACGACTTGGCGAAACTAGCGCCATCCAGCGTCTGATCGGTCGGCGCAGCGACGCCGGCCAATTCGCACAACGTCGGTAAAATGTCGAGCCCGCAGATCGGCTCGTCGCTTTCGCCGCCCGGTTGGATACGTCCGGGAAAACGGAGGATGCCGGGGACGCGAATCCCCCCTTCGTAGATATGCAGCTTCATCCCCCGCAGCGGACCAGGCGAACCATGCGAACGCCAGGCGCTGCGATATCGGTTGAGCGTTTCTGGTCCGTTGTCGCTGGTAAAGTAAACGAGCGTGTTGTCGGCCAGTTTCAGTTGGTCGATCGCACTCATCAGCCGACCAACAGCGCTGTCCATGTTCTCTACGTTGGCGTAGTACAGGGCTTCCCCCTTCTTTTTTGCGTCGCCGTAATGAGCGACCAATTCGTCCGGCGACGCGATCGGCTCATGCGGTTCATGAAAGCAGACGAACGCAAAGAACGGCTTTTCGTCGTCGCGACCTGACTTCAGCCAGCGGATCGCTTCATCGGCGACGACCTGGCACGCGTAGCCATCCTGCTTGCCGACCGGTTCGCCGTTGCGGACAAAGTTGGTCGGATTGGCGTGCGTCGGTGCCGCGTTGTTTTGCGTGCTGAACCAATGGGCGAACCCTTGATCGCCTGGCTGCGGCTGCTCGTCGCTATTGAACTTGCCGTTTAAATGCCATTTGCCGACATGACACGTATCGTAGCCAGCATCCTGCAGCAGCGATGCGACGGTCGTTTCGCTCTGTCGCAGATGCATGACATTGTCGGCCGGAATCCAATCGTAAACGCCAACTCGACTCGGCGTGCGACCTGTCATCAATCCAGCGCGGGAAGAAGAACAGACCGGCGCCGAAGCGTAGCATGCAGTCAACCGCATCCCTTGCTTGGCCAATGCGTCCAAGTTGGGCGTCTTGATCGTTGGATTGCCGTAACAAGCTAAATCGCCGTAGCCGAGATCATCGCACAAGATGACCAAAAAATTAGGCCGATCTGTTTCCGCCGCGGCCCAGGTCGGCAGCGCCAACAACAGAGCCAATCCCAATAAGAGCGTTCGCATTACTTCGCTCCTTTCGGGTTGTTTTTCTTGGCTTTCGGCGTCGGGAACTTCCATCTTTCGCTGGGCGTATACGCCGCGGCCATCCGTTTGGTCATCGCTTTGACCTTTTCGGGATGGTCGGCGGCCAGATCATGCTCTTCGCCCAGATCACTCTGCAAGTTGTACAAACGAACCGGCGTGTTGATCGGCTGTTGAATCGCTTTCCAATCTCCCTGGCGAATCGCTTGGGCGCCTCCTTGTTCGTAGAAAGCCCAGTAGAGATAGTCGTGCTGAGGCTGCTCTCCCTTGCCGGTGATCGTCGGCAAAAAGGAGATGCCGTCGATGCCGGCAGGAACCTCTTTGCTGACGCCGGCGACGGCGGCCAATGTCGGCATGACATCCCAAAAAGCGCCGGCGAAATCGGACTCGCTGTCGGCTTTCACATGTCCCGGCCAACGCACGATCGTCGGGACGCGGATCCCTCCTTCGTGCAGGCTGCGTTTAATCCCTTGCAATGGACCGTTGGAATCGGCGAAATCAGGATCGTTCCCTCCTTCTTTGTGCGGGCCGTTATCCGACGTGAAAATCACGAGCGTATTGTCGTCAATTCCATCTTGCTTTAGTTGGGCGAACAACGTGCCGAGATCGCGATCCATTCGCGAAATCATCGCGGCATGTCCCTTTTGCGGCTCGGGCCAATCTTTGTCGGCGTACTGGCCATAATCGGGAACCTCCATTCCTTTATCGCCGGCTTGATTGTTGGCGTGCGGAATGGTCAACGAGAGATACAGGAAGAACGGCGCATCCTTTTTCGCCGCACGATCGACGAATGCGAGCGCTTCTTCCATGATTAAGTCATGCGAGTATTCGACTTTCTCTTTCGCGACTCCTTTCCCGCTCTCATCTTCATTGAGCGGCACGTTTTTCAATGCGACGCGTTCTTCGTTTCGCATCAGAAAGGTCGTGTAGTAGTTGTGCGCGTGTCCCTGATCGAGATAACCATAGAAGTAGTCGAAACCTTGCCGGGTCGGCACGCCGTTGGAACCTTCATGACCCAATCCCCACTTGCCCATTAGCGCCGTTTGATAGCCGGCCGCTTTCAAAACTTCGGCGACGGTCACGTCGCTGGGACGTAGATTGTCTCTGGCGTTGCCGCGAATAAAACAATGTCCGGTATGCAGGCCGGTCATCAACACGCAGCGTGAAGGGGCGCACACCGTGCAACCCGCATAGAAGTCGGTAAGCCGCATCCCCTCCTGCGCCATCTGATCAAGATTGGGGGTCGAGATCTTTTGCTGGCCGAAACAACCGAGATCACCGTAGCCGAGATCATCGGCCATCACAAAGATGATGTTGGGGAGATCGTTGGACTCGGCTTTCAGCTGCGTTGCAAACAACAACTGCGTGAAGAATGCTGCAAACGCGAGTGCAGTGATACTGCGTAGCCAATAATGTGGGCATGTTGGGCGACGACTGGGATCGCCATAGGTAAGCGACGAATTGGCAAGGAACTGGGTCATATAGAATCCCCCTTTCTGAATGGCGGGTGCGCTGCAATTATTTCGACTTGGCGATTCGCCACAGTCGCGGCGTTTGTTGCGCATAAAAAAACCAAGGGACCGCGGTCGGCAAACCGGATGGCCATCCCTTGGCGGCAAGAAACCGAACTCGGTTTCTTGCTTTAGTCTCTTCTCTCTTCTCTCTACAGTCAATTCCCGACCGCTACCCCGGCGATAAAAAGGGGAAATTGAAAATCGCCAGTGTCAAAGCAGCTTCCGTCTGACTTACTGCAACTTCGATGACTTGGTGGCAAACCCAATCGGCAGCGAACCGGGCTTTCGGCGGTCGCATGGTCGACATGGATTGTTGAGTTCTATTTCCGATTCAACTCAAACAAAAACTGATTCGGCCCTTCCGCGGTGACCGTCACCGAGATTCCTTCGCGGATCCGGCCATATTTGTCCGGCACCAGATCGACCGCTCCGGCTTCCATCGGCTGGTCATAGATCGTCACGGTGTATTCTCCGATTGCGACCCCTTGCTTCTGACCATTTGTCCACAGATCGAGAACTTCACCGTTGACGACTTGGCCATTCGAAGCCGGGCCAGGCAAGGCAGGGCTGAACGAGATCTGAGCTTTTTGTAAAGGCTCGCCATCCAGCGTAACCTTCGCAGAAATCGGAACCGTCGGCGGCAGCGCGGGAAGCCGATCACTGCAGCCGGTCCAAACGCTGAAGGCCGACGCCGCGAAGAAAAGCGACAAGGAGAGACGCAGGGTGCGGAGCATAAGACTTACTTTGGTTGCGGCGTGGACTGGAAGATGAATCTGCAAACGGCAAGCAGGCCAGGCGATCATTTCGGGCGCCGCCTGGTTTCGCTGACCCCATAACCTGCAATGGAAGGTCTCTACAACGGCTCGGTCGTTTCGCTGTTGGCGCGCGTGCCGTAAGCCTGGAAGACCGAACGAGCAACCGTTTCCGACACAAACCGAACCGAAGCGTCCCCAAAGGTCACATTGGCCCCGCCGGTGTGTCGACTGCGCGCATACATGACCGCATCATCGACCCCCTGACCGTTACAAGGCGCATAGGAAACGCTTTGGCAGGTACTCAAACGGTCGCCAACCAAGGTATTCGGCGATTCCTGCGTGCTAAAGCATGCGGAGATTCGGCGGCCGAAGTAATAGCCGCCGCGCAGATCGATCACTTCTCCTGAGGCGCCGCCGTAAGGTACGAGCAAGATCTCGCTCATCAGAGCCGTGTTGGAAGCGCCATCGACAATATCGCCAAATCGGGTGGCGGATTTCGCATAGAAAATTCCGTCGCGGTTCAGCATGTTCGGATCGCCGGATGGGGTGAAATAATCTGAACCGCTGCAAGCGACGTAGTTTCCGTTGAAGCCCCATCGTTCATACCATTGCGACGATGCGCCGGTGTCAATGATTTTGGGACCGTTCGGGTCGCTAGGACAAGTCAGCGATTCAATCACCGTGAACCGCCCTGGAGCCGTCGCGGCCATGTTGCCGGTGGCGAAGTGCTGCTTCATTCCGTCATACAGGTTGCCTTGCTCGATAAACGGCAAAATCATCTGCATCCACGTGGGCGGACACTTTTCAAATTGTGGATCGCTAGAAGCGGGATCGTAGTTGGCGCGTCCAACCACGCCGGGAGGAAATTTGCCGAACGTGTCATGGTAATTGTGCATCGCAAGGCCCAACTGCTTTAAGTTGTTGGTGCATTGCATCCGCCTAGCGGCCTCGCGAGCCTGTTGCACCGCCGGTAATAGCAATGCGATTAAGACGCCGATAATCGCGATGACAACTAGCAATTCGACCAGAGTAAATCCGATCATCTTGCGATTTCGTGATGCTGGCATGAAGAGATCCTTAGGATGAAAAGTATCGAGGAATCGCGCAAGGAAGAGCTCGTAGAAGATATTCCAACGCCAAACGTAAATTCGCGTCAAATTCCAAGAAAATAGCGCAGATTTAAAGAAATAATATACTTCAAGGCGCGATGACGCTCCCATTTGGCGCCATCACGATGCTGAAAATCATGCTTGCCGAGTTGAACGAGGAGTTCGCAGCGCCCACGACGCTGCAGAATAGATGGAGAAATGCGCAAAGATTCCTAGAGGAAATGGCTGCGACGACTGACGCCAACGATTCTGCAGAACCAGATCGGACGAAAGCATCGAGCTGGCGAGAACTGGCCGGTGCTACTGGCCAAGTTCCGTATTCAAGCGTTCTAAAACGATGGCCGCCTGCTGTCGTTGCTCGGCCGTGCAACGGTGATGCGGCGACGCTAAGCGGTCATCGCAAATGCCCATAATCGAGAGGGCCGTTTTTGTGATTGCGATTAACGGCAACAGCGGCAAAGAGCGATCGGCGACGTTGTAGAGCGCTTCGATTTGGTTAATTTTGGTTTGGTAACTTTTGACCAACGAAACGTCGTTAGCTCGATGCGCTTGCATTAAGTTGGCGAACAAGCGGGGAAACAAGTTCGTGCCGAGGTTGACTCCTCCGGTACCGCCAGCATGCAGCGATTCCGCCAACAAAGTTTCGTGCCCGATAAAGAACGCCCAATCAGGTCGGATCGATTTTAGACTCGTCAGCTTGCGGTAATAATTGATGTCTTGGCTGCTATCTTTGATCCCCACGATCTGCTCGATTTGCGCCAGTTCCGCGACGGTCTCAAACTCGAACCAGAGCTTGGTCATCGCCGGCATGTTGTACAGCAGTAAGGGGAGTTCGGTCTCCTGCAGAACTGCTTGGACGTAGGTGACCAGTTCCGCCTGGCTGACCGAAAAATAAAACGGCGTCGTCAGCACAATTCCGTCGGCTCCTGCTTCGGCCGCCGCTTGGGCCAGCCGGTTGGTCTCGACAATCGAGTTGTCGGTGATTCCCACCAAAACCGGCGCGCGGCGATTCACAATTTGGCAGGCCTTCTGGACAAACTCGGCGCGAAGCCGATGGCTGAGACTTGCGATTTCGCCGGAAGACCCCAACAAAAAGATCCCGTCGACCCCTCCGGCAATCAAATGTTCGAGCAAGCGTTCACAGCCCGCTTCGTCGATTTGATCTGGCCCGGCCAGCGGCGTAACGATCGGCGGAAACATGCCTTGAAACGGGGAAGATGTCGTCGTGAGGGAGTTGGCAGGCACGGTCTATTTCACTTCCAGGTGGTGCGTATCGGCGACGTCGACAATCGTACTGTTGGTCCGCGTTATCCAAAGAGTGGAGCGATCGGTTGTCCCCCGTCGGTGATCGGGACAGGGCGATCTCCGTCGTAGAGCGACTTCGCGTAGTCAATTCCCATCGCGGCATGAATGGTCGCAAAGAAATCAGGCACCGAGACCGGATCGGCGGCGATGTTTTGCGAAAGGTCGTCCGTTTGGCCATAAGCGCCTTGATGCTTTAAGCCGCCGCCGGCAAGGACGCAGGTAAACGTTGAACCTTGATGTCCGCGTCCGCCGCCGCCATCAAATTGCGGGGGTCGTCCAAATTCGGTCGTCACGACGATCAGCGTCTTGTCCAAGAGCTTCCGGTTTTCCAGATCGCTGATCAGCGCAGAGAGCGCGTCGTCCAGTTCATGGATCAGCTTGTGCTGGTCAAGAATGCCGCGATTATGCACGTCCCAACCGGCGCCGTTAAGGAAGTTCAGATTATGCGAGACTTCGATAAAACGGACTCCTCGTTCGACGAGTCGCCGAGAAAGTAAACAACGCTGACCGAATTCGCCGCCATAGCTTTCGCGCAGCGCCGCCGGCTCACTCTCCAGCTCAAAGCTACGCATGAAGTCGGGGCCGCTCAGTCGCAGACTAAGCGCCGCGGCCGCATCGTAGTCTTGCAAAAACTTATCGCTCGTTGGCGGCTGCTCGCTACGGACTTGCGTCAACAGTTGGTCACGTCGCTTTTGTCGCTCGGCCGTAACCGTCAGATGGCGAGAGAGCCCGGCAGGGCCGCGTCCCGTTTCAGTCAAATACAAGTAACTATGTTGGGCCCCTAGAAAACCAGGTCCGCGTGAGCTATTCGGATAGCCGATCAACACGTAAGAGGGCGCCGATTCTGAAAGAGCGCCGCGCTCGTGCGAAATGATGGAACCGAGCGACGGATAAACGACCGTGCCGCTCACAGGGCGGCCGACATGCATCCAATTGGTCGCGGCGGCATGTTCGTCGATGACCGAATGGTGAACCGTGCGAACGGCCGTGACGCGGTCCATGAGCCCGGCCACCTTCGGCAGATGCTCGCAGACAGAGACGCCGTCGACCGCCGTAGGAATCGGGTCGTAGTAGGCGCCTGCTTTTTGCTTGCCGGGATTCCCCTTCGCCTTAGGATCGAAGGTATCAATCTGGCTCATGCCGCCGCCTAGCCAGATCGATATGACGTGTTCGGCTTGTCCTTGAACGCGCGGCGACGCTGCCGCGGCGGCCCAAGTTGGTGCTGCGGCCAGACCGGCGGCAGTTGCGCCGGCGGCCAGAAACTGTCGGCGATCTAAATGAGAAGTCGGGGATTTGAACATGGCTATTGTCTCATTGAGTTTTTAAAGGCAGGCTGCAAGCAGGTAGGTCATTTTGGCTAGGGCATCCAAACGAACTCACGCAGATTCACGATGCTCCAGACAACGTCTTCATACCGTGAGCGCCATTCTGGATTCAGGCGCGGATCGGCAGGCGGACCTAACCGCACCCTGCGCGCCTGCTCTTGTTGGATGGTGTTGGCTTCGTTGCGGACATGATTCCACCAGGTGACTTGGGGCAGTCGCTCCGGGGTCTCGGGAAGCACTACCTGGTCTTCCGGAAGAAGTCGATCGTCAAAGCCGTCACGCAGCACGCCTAAGAAGACGCGTTGCTCGGCCGATGTGGGAGGTCGACTGACAAAACGTAGAAAGAGCGACTCGAGCAGCGTCTCCGCAGATGTCGCGTCAACGGCAAGATCCGCCAAGACGCTTTCATGCGCGGCCCTAGTCAACGAGATGCTCAGCGTGCTGTTGGCCATCACCGCCGGTTGCAAGACGTTGGGGGAAATTTCTCGATCGGTTTTGGGCGCCTGGCGATCCGCGTTCCAGCCAAAGGCCGTTAGCATTTCGGCGACGGCTGCGGCCCGCGGCAGCGTCAAGCTGGGACGATCTCGCTCATTGGAAAGACTGACCAACATCCAACTGCGATGCGGGTCGCCATAGGTGTTTCGCGAATTCACCGTCGCCCGACCGTCGGGATCCAGCGTCATTTCCTCGATATCCATCTCACAACCAGTCGCCTGATAAAGCGAATCGACAATCTGTTCGGCGGTCAGCCGTCGTCGGTCGGGAGCGACAAACAGGCGATGCTCTGGATCCGCTTCTCGATTGGTTCCGACCGCTTCTTGTTGATAAAGCTGCGAGGTCATAATGACGCGCGTCAACTGTTTGAGATCGTAGTTGCCTGCGATCAGCTCCTTTCCTAACCACTCCAACAGTTCCGGATGGCTGGGGGGATTTCCTTCCCAGTCATGCGGCGGCTCGACGATCCCGGCGCCGATGAGTCGCCGCCACAGACGATTGGCGATCACCTGCGAAAACCGCACGTTTTGCGGCGCCGTAATCAAGGCCGCCAACTTCTCGCGAGGATCATCCTGGTTTTGCAGCAGCGATCGTAAAGCGTCGTCATCTTCAACGCCGGTTTGCTCGGCGAAGGGCCAAGTAGGGCTGACATTTTCGCCCGGCTTCAGGGTGACTTGAATCAACGATTCACGCGACTTGTTTAAAAAGAACCCCGGAGGAACCGTGCTGGACTTCGGCACGCTGACCGGCTTGCGGGCAAACATGGCCGCCAGCGAATAAAGATCTTGCTGCGTGGTCGAGTGATACGGCGAGTCGTGGCACCGGGCGCATTGCAATTCGATGCCTAAAAAAGCGGTGCTTACGATGTGCCCTTTCGCGGCGAAGGGAGCGTCGTTTTGAGCGGCGAGCGCAAAGCCGGCGCTCCCTCCGTCGTACGCTCCGCCGCGCATCATCAACAGCTCCGACACCATTTGATCAATCGGCTTGTTGTCGCGCAGCGCGTCGTAGAGGTACCAGCGAAATGGACCGGTGCTGTTCAAACTGGCGTTGATCAACGTTGGGTTCTCGGCCAATAGATCGAGCCAATAGCCCATCCAGTTGTCGGCCCAGCGCGGATCGTCCAGCAGTTGATCAATCAGTTGCTCGCGTTTATCCGCCGCGGCGTCCTGCAGAAAACGTCGCACGTCATCGTCCGTCGGAACAACGCCAACCGTGTCGAGGTAGGCTCGTCGAATGAAGGCCGCATCGCTGATGACTGCCGACTTTTTACTGCTGATCGGCGCCGAGGTGGTCTGAGGCCATTTCGCTCCGTCGGCAATCCATTTCTCCAAGATTTTGATCTTCTCCTCCGAGAGCCGCTCGCCGGAAGGAGGCATTCGCAAATCGTCGTCTGCACTACGCAGGCGACGGATGATTTCGCTCGCGTGAGGATCTCCCGGCTGAATCGCAGTCTCGCCGGAGTCGCCGCCGAGCATCGCCAGTTCCCGCGAAGCGAGCGACAGTCCTCCTTTATCCTTTTCGCCGTGACAGCGAAAGCACTCGCTCTTCAAGATGGGCGACACCTTCGCAAAAAAGTCGCTATCCGCAGCGGGAGCAACGCCGCCAGCAGGCGCGTCGACTTCGTCTAGGTGAGCTTGAATAAAAGCATCGATGGGGTGCTGCGTCTGGGGATCATTTTTCGGAATCGCCGGCGCCGGGTGCGATTCTAGCCAGGCTTGGGCCGTCTGATGACGCTGAGCCCAATAGGCGTTCTGGTCGGCCGCAGCCGCATGCCGATGTCGATCGTTCATCTGCGACATCGAAGCGTTGATTTGATTCAGTTCCGCTTCGACGGCCTCGTCGGTCAACGGCAGCGGCTCTTCCGAGAGCCCGATGGGGCGCAAGACAGAAAATGAGTCGCTTCCTTCCAGACGAACCGCGAGGGTCAGCTCGCCCGGTTGCGCCCGAAATCGCTTTCCTCCGGCGATCGCATCAAACACAACGCGGACAGGCTTCGCGTCGATGATCTCGATCTCGGCGAAGACTTCCTGACAGCGGTGCCAAGTGGGACGTTGACCAAGCGCCGGCGGCGGCGTGACAGGGGTGATCGGTTCTTCACCATGAGGAGCGCCCGTTAACGGTTTGGCGCGAGTCACCAAGCGTCCATCGATCCAGGCTCGCGCCAATCCGCGCGAACGCATCAGCACGGTATGTTTGCCCCGGGGAAGGGCGACGTCGGCAGCCATTCGAACCAAGACAGGCGCTTTCCAGCCGTCGCGCATTCCCCAACTGTCGTACTTGAGCGGGATCTGGTCGAGAAGCAGAGCGCTGCCTGACCACTGCATCGCCGCAGGCGGCGACGGTTCGTCAGCGTAGGGCCAGTGATCATGCGTCCGCAGCCCCTCGTGAAAGGTCACAGTGACCTTGTCTGCTGGCAGCGGCCCCAGTTCGGGCATGCGGTTCGATTCGGCTTCCGGTTCAGGCTCTTCCCCAACACGACGAAAGCGAGTTTGCAGCGTCTGATCGTCAAGGATCACGCGATGAATTGCAATGGAATCGAGCCCGCCGCGAAAACTATTGCCCGGAGAACCGCCGAGCGCCGAACCGATCCAAATTTGATCGTTGTCGATCGCCGGCGTTTTGGTGGTAGGGCCGCCGGCATCCCAGCGACCATCGACCTTCTTGCCGTCAATCCAGGTCTGCATCGTGTTCGGCTCACCAAAGCGATAGGCGATCGCGATGTGATGCCAACCGGTTCGGGGACGAAAGCCTTTCAGGCTCGTATATCGATGCCAGTTCCCTTGATCGGGCTCCACCGGCACGGTGGCGAATAGAAAACTAGGACGCGCTTCCCCGGCGATTCCGCTGATTCGCATCGCCCAGTTTTGATTGTCGGGCGAAAACCCGGGCCTTCCCGTTCTTCCCTTCCCAATGATGTAGGTGAAGTCGCCGTCATCAAGATCACGAATGTTCACCCAAGCTTCCAGCGTGATTTCGTCCCCATTCGCAAATTACGAACGCGCTATTGTCACCAGGATCGTCAAACACAAATCCAAGAGCCGCTCCCATCGAAATTGACCGACGCGTTGTTGATCGAAAAATCGGGATACTTCGGCGGGCGAGGTCCAGGCACATCACGATGGATCCCTCCCACGGGATGCAGCGGCGTTTGTTCCTCGGGGCCAAATTCCCAAAGCGCGATCGGCTGTTCGTCAGCATGCAAACTTGTGGCCGCGGCGCCCAAGATCGATGCTGACATCGCAGCCACAATCCAGAGATGACAAATCGGTTTCATGATGTTTTTAGGGGGATGCGGCATTGGAATGGTCGGCGGGAAAGCGAAATGGAGCGGAAGGGAAAGCGGATCAGTCTACGAGATTGAAACTGAATTCATTGTTCTTGCCGGAAATGACTTCGGCAGTCAGCTGACTTGTGGAAAAACTCGTGTACTTCCGAGGGATAACAGATTTGGTGACCGGCATTTCGATCCCAGAGTCATTCGCCGGCGCGATGCCGGCGTCGGTCTCGGTCGCGATGATCAGCACTTGGTGTTTTCCGATCACGGCGCCATCCCCGTTTCCAAAAGTACTTAACGAATACGTGCCATCTTCTCGAAGCTTGGCGTAAGCCGGCGATCCAGCTTCGGGACGAAAACTGATCGATCCATAGGGAAGCGGTTTGCCCTGGTAACTGACTTTCCCGGTCACGGTCGCCGTCTCCAGCGAACCGCCAGAAGAGCAGCCGCCGACCAATCCGATCAGCAACATTGGAATGAGGATGGAACGCATAACGTGTCACCTTGAGTCGTGTGGCGTTGAAATTCGCCAGGCGTCGCACAAGCAGGACTCGGCGGCGGACTGGATCTTGGATCACCAGAAAGAGCGCTTACGGAAGTTGGAGCGGCTCGCCTCCGTTGATCGTCGCAACAGCTTGATAGACGTCAAAATTGATCGTCTCCGGTAAAAATCGAACGCTGGCGTCCGCGACGGCGAAGTTGGCGCCGCCGGGATGTTGGCTGGAGAAAGGGAGGTGATTGAAAGCGACACTTTCGTTGGCACGATCTCGAGGCGAGTTAATCGTGTCTTCATAAATAGCTTTGGTGTTATAAATCCCGTCGACGGTGGAATAGGCGCCCACGATCCAGACGCGCACATTGCCAGGAAACCCGCTGTTGACTCCTGTTCGGTCCGCATGGACATAGTCGCCGATCAGGATCGTGTTGCTTAGACCATCGGTGATTTCCGCAGCCGGTCGAGCTCCATTAATGCGAAACACGCCGTTGCCAGGAATAAATCCTGCGCCAGCGACCCCCTGCAGGCCGGAATCCAAAGTGGAGTCGTTGTAGTAGACGCCGTTGACGCCCTGATATGTCAACAGGCCGCCATCGGAGTAGGCGACGCTCGCCGTATTGCTGGAGTTGCCGCTAAAACTGGGGCAAATGTATCCGCGGATGACGGTTCGACGAATCGAAGCATTCTCCGACGCCGAAGGTCCTTTCGAGAAATCGTAACCATCGTAGAGTACGTTCTGCTCGATAAACGGTAGGATCGCGAGGGCCCAACCGTGACTGTCATCTTGCTTGAAGGCGGCGGAAGGGAAACTCTCTTTGTTGATGTCCATATAGTTATGGCAAGCCAGCGCCATCTGCTTCAGATTGTTCGTGCATTGCATGCGCCGCGCCGCTTCGCGCGCTTGCTGCACCGCCGGCAACAGGAGTGCGATCAAGACGCCGATGATCGCGATCACGACGAGCAATTCGACCAGCGTGAATCCGTTTCGTGAAAGACGGCAGATCGGGGGTTTCATAACGCGTACCTTATCCAGAGAAGAGAGGAGATGAGAGGATTTCGCGGAATAATCGTGCATTGCAAAATCAAGAGCAGGAAGCTGGCTCACGGTTGACTCGCCTCCGGCAGGCCGACGATCAAGACAGGGTCGAGGAAATCTTCATCCCCGAGGTCATCTTGAAAGAACAAACCGTCGACCAGCGCGCCCTCGGCGTAGCCAAGGTCGGACAAATCAATGCCAACTGCGATCGCATGGCGCTTGCAGACTTGAAAAAGCGGGGTATTAGGAAATGACTCCAGTTGTTCCAACGAGCGCGGAGGCTCTGCGAAAGTATGGAAGTAAAGGTCGTCTAGTTGCAGTGATTCTGGAGACTCCATCGTTAAGTCGAACGCGTGAATCGTATGCGAATGCAATCCGGCCTCAAATCGAAGGGGACTAACGTGGAACGAATCTCCCTCAAGCGGATTCATAAACAATTGAATCTCAAAGAGGACGACGTCGGCGCCTGGTCCGTTGCGCACCGGACGATCAAATTGGACGGCCATCCCCGGCGTGCCAAAGTCATCCCGGCTCTCGTCGATGGCCATGATCGGATCGGAGGTCAGCGGCTGACGACTGCCGCCGATATTAATAACGCCGGTTTGCAGACTTCGATCCGCCGCCAAACTGACGCGCGGGCTCGGCAACTTCTCGTCGCCTGCTAAGTAGCCGATGTAATTGGACGCATGAAACCAGGTCACTTTCGAGTTGATCAGCTTCTCAACGGGGATCGTTTCGATTTTTTGTCCACGTTGCACAGTGACGCTGGTCAACAATTTCGCTCGCCCCTCGGCGCTGGTCGTCGCTTCGTACGAGATCACTCGATCCGGAAGTCCGTACTGATAACGCGTCTGATCAAAGGGGACGGGAACCGCTTCTCGCTGGTTGATGAACGCGAAGCGGATCGCCTCTTTCTCTTGCAAGCGTAAGGGAGCACCGGTCACGCTCGCCGAGGCGTTATCACGTGGCGGTTTTCGATAGAGATCGGCCGCTCCTTCGAGGACCTGAATATCGGTTTCGCTGTTTTGCGAAACGTCGACCGAGAACCGGGTGCCGCGATCAACGATGCTGATCTCGGGCGTCTCGACGCGAAACCCTTCTGCGCCCGGGGGCGCATGCACGCTGCATCTTCCAATATCGAGCGCCAAGAGATCATTTGCATCGACACGGAATGCGGCTGGTCCTTCGATCACGGCAGAAGCCCCGTTTGGAAAGCCAAGTTCGACCATTCCTTGAATCAGCACATAGTCCCGATTCAAGGTGGGTGCAGCGCCAATCTGGGGAGGCAACTCGCCGAAAAATCGTGCATGAGCGAGATTCGTAAAAAACGCGCCGCTCGCCATCTCCGGTGCAGGTTTATCTCCAGGGGCATTCGCGACTTCCGCCTTTGAACCCGAAGAGGAATTCCCGAGATAGATGCCGATGAACAGGGCGATCGGCACTAACAACGCCATCGCGAGAATCGCAGCGGTCTTTGTACGCCATCGCGACTTACGCCGCGGCGATCGGATCGCGGAACGTGAGGAAAGCTTCGGCTTCGCCCTATTGCGACGCGTCGCAACTTCCTGACGTGCGAGCAAGTTCGGCAGATCTTGGTGAATCTGCAGATAGTCGAAATAGAGTTGTCGCGCGTCGGCATTGGTCGAGATCCAATGGTCCAGTCGGCCAAATTGCTCGTCACTGATCTTGCCATCTAGCAAAGCTTCAATCAGTTTGCTGACTTCGTCTTTGCTGACAGAATCGAGGGGAGAACTCATATGATTTCCTCTTCAGTCAGTTTCTTACGAACGCATTGCGCCAATACTCGTCGGATCCGGGAAAGCGAACGATACAACCGAGCGACCGGTTCTTCTGTTCGCTGCGACAAGCTATCGACCGTTTCTTCACTGAAGTAGCGCAACTCGACCAAGCGCCGATCTTCGTCACCCAGATGGTTCAGGCAATCGTTCAGCGCCTTCTCTCGTTTTACGGATAGCTGTAAATGGCACGGATATTCCGCCGCGATCGCTTCGATCGCCTCGTCGGAGAATTGGCGCCCGTTGGACTTCATGCGATTTCTATGTTTCTTGACGGCAAATTGAGCAAACCGGCAGGCCCAATTGAAAAAAGGAAGCTCGGGGTCGTATTGGTCAAACTTGCGCATCAACGAAATCGCCGTCTCTTGCATCACGTCATCCACATCGCTAGGTACCGGCAGCATGGCGGATACGTAGCGGCGCAATCTGCCCTCTGCACGGGCAAAAAGTCGTACAAATTCCTCGTTCTTATCGCAAATCGTCACTACCGAACCCTTTGACGCTCGTAAGTAATTGCTCGGAATCTCGCCGATTCTCGCAAAAAAATAGAGAAAAATCTCGAATATCTTTCCGGAGTCACAACGACCTAAGCGAAGGGGGGCACGCTTGGAAAGAGCAGATATCCGCTGCTTCGGATGCCCAGAATTTGCATCAACATTCTGCTTTTCGTCGTCGAGAGCTAGAAAGAGAGCTCTCGAGAATGGTTCCGACCAAGCGCCGGGTGCTTGTCTCTGAAGTTCGGCATCTTTCCGCAGAACCGAACGAGGCGCTGCTAGAAAGTGCCGCGGTGATTTGCAGTTGGCGCCCGCTAGTCGCGGAGGCCCTTATTCGCCGCTTGCTTTCGCGTCCAGTGGATCCGCGCCACGTCGGCCATGTAGCCGTTGATCGCGCCCTGGGCCGCGTCTCGCAATTCTTTGCTCGCCGCTTGAGCCAAATAGGGCGCCGCTTTGTCCGCATGGCCGGTCGCTTCGTGATACAGTCCCAGATAAAGGGCCGCATAGAATCGGCGGCCCGCTCGTTGGGTTTCCCCGATTTCGTCCGCTTCGACCTCGTCCAGAACTTGCTGTTCGGTCGCCTGACCACGGTAGAAGCGATAGAGCGTCATCATCGGAACGCGCCCATCGCCTGCGATCGGCAACAGCTCGGCTTTCGCTTTGTCGACGCCATCGGCTTGCGCCATGCAGAGAAACCGCCAAGCGGCGTTCTCGACATCATTGCTGAGATACTTTTGGTAGAGCGCGAACTGATCGGCGCCCTCTTGAAAGCGTCCGGCGTAGTAGAGCGTGATTCCGCGTTCCCACAGCTTTGGCTTTTCCTGCGGCTGCAACTGGGCGTACTTGTCAAAATCGGCGGCGGACTCAGCGATCTTTCCTAAGCGAAAATGCTCGCGACCGCGCACGTAGTACATCGCCGCGAGTTGCGGATCCTGTTCAATCGCTCGAGTGGCCAACTCGACCGCACGCGAATGCTCGCCGATGGACGCCGCGGACCGAGCTTGCAACGCGAGCTGTTCGGCCGATTCGTCTGCGGCCCGCGCGACCGGCAAGATTACGGTGCAGGCCGGAAGCAAAAACATCGACCAAAGGAAAAAACGCATCGCACGATTCCAACGAGAGCAGCGGAGGCCGTCAATCAGGGCCTACGTTTTTTCGAGTCTTCGGACCGCGTTGTCAATCAAGCGCTGGATCGGCTTGCGGCGAACCCGCAGCTGCGCTTCGTCCGATAGACACCAGCGGCGGCGAAATTCGGAGCTGCGCGACCAAATTGCGTATTCGACATCGACCCGCAATAGATAGGCTTGAATATGCCCATGCACTTCATTGCGCGAAGTAGGAAAGGAGTCGATCGGATCGGTAAAACGAAATGAGCACCCCAACCCAATGTCCCGCGAGAGCGCATCGAGCAGTTGCTCGCCGTTCGCAGTTTCGTCGGGCGTCATATGGAAGCCCCAACGAGCCCCACTGGAATTGGAAGTGAGACAAAAAACGGGCCCCCGGGACGTCATGCGGTAGGGAACTCCGCACAGAAAAACTTGCTCCTTAGCCATTCCATCCCTTGAGGAGAAACAAGAAGTACTCGAGCCGTGAGTGATCCTAATTGAGTAGTTCATACCACCCTTTGAGGTTCCCCTCTGAAATAGTAATACGCGAATGGTTGGTTCGGCAAGCAGGCGGTCGACTTTCTAGAAGACCCGGCGGTGACGGCCATATC
Source organism: Blastopirellula marina DSM 3645 (assembly GCF_000153105.1). Lineage (GTDB taxonomy): Bacteria > Planctomycetota > Planctomycetia > Pirellulales > Pirellulaceae > Blastopirellula > Blastopirellula marina. The sequence goes on along the minus strand of NZ_CH672376.1, from coordinate 2,617,259 downwards.
GTTTCTTTCTAACGACCAGCGGTAGGAGCATTCGCTTCCCACCCATATTCGTTGCGTAAACCGAGCCGGTTTATGGTCAAAAATTCTTATTTTTCTTCAAGTTTCTCCCGCGAAAGCTTCTCACAATGAAGAGTCCGTCTCAGATTGAGACGGGCACGAGAGGTTCGCCATAGCGTCCGAGCGACGTTTGCACGCGAAAAACAATTCACGTAAATGACTTAACGACAAACACTTACGGAATATAGCGACGCTCTGATTGAAGATTTTTTCAAGTTTGGCCTTCGGGTTGCATTCACTAGAGGGCAGGTCAATGCGAAACGTCGCCTTCTGACGGACGCGAACCTACTCCCCCCTGAATTTGCGAAGAACGCACTTATCCAGCGATCCCTGGAAGGAACCCAAACATGTTAATCCTCAGTCGAAAAATTGGTGAGACGATCCACGTGGGTGACAACGTAACCATCGTGATCAACCGAATCTCGGGCAACCGAGTGACCGTGGGGATCGAAGCCCCCAATCAAGTGCGCATCTTGCGAGGCGAGGTTCTCGACCCGGAAGAAGCGCAAGAAGCCGAAGAGCCGGGCTGTCTTTCCACGCATAAGATGCTGTCGGAAACCTTACCGATTAGCGCCGTGGCCCGCTAAGCCGCGAAGAACCGTGCAATCTCCAGTCAAATGGCCCGGCGAAGGTGGAAGCCGGGTCGTTTGCATTCTTGACCCTACTTTGGCGCCTTACGCACCGGCGAGTGCTGCGATCACGTCGATCGTTCGCGTCAGTTCCGCTTCGCTGGCCAACAAGACCGGATGATGGAGCGTCACGGTCGCTTCCGCCGCTCGCCGAGCCTGCGGCAGAGCACCCACTTTTCGGCACCACGTAGAGGGTCGGCGGGCAAAACCGCGAAAACCGGCGTCGACCGCAATGCTGGCTTCCCGCAAGCGAGCGGACGTCGCGGCGCGCGTCGCCGGATCGGCGAGGAACCAGCCCACTTTGTAGTACGCTGCGTTTCCCTCGCAGGGCGCAGGAGAAATCCAGAAGGCCGAATTGCGAGTCGCGTCGCGCAGTCGGGCCACAGCCGCCGTACGTCGCTGATTCCATGCGTCGAGTTTCGCTAGTTGCGGACTTAAAACGGCTGCCTGCAACTCGCTGAGGGGAAACGCGTGATTGCCGCGCTCGCAGAAAATCTTCGCTCGCTGTTGGATGTCAGCGCGCGAAGTGATGACGGCGCCGCCGCGGCCCGCGGTCAACAGTTTACTGCCGCCAAAGCTGAGCGTCGCCACATCTCCCCAGGTTCCTGCTTTGCGATCACCGATCATTGCTCCCGGCGACTGACACGCGTCTTCAACGACTTGCAACTGATTGCGCTCGGCGATTTCCATGATCTTGGGCATCTCCGCCAGATCACCATGCAAATGCGAAACGAGGATCCCGTGCGTCTCTGGCGTGATCGCCGCTTCTATCTGAGCGGTGTCGATCCGCCAACTATCGGGCGCCAAATCGACTAGTACCGGCCGCAAACCGGCCGCTTGGATTGCCCGAAAGTTGCCGGCAAAGTCGTACGCCGCCAGCAAGACTTCAGCGTTCTCCGGCAGATTCAACGCGCGCAGCGCAATTTCAACGGCGATCGTTCCCGAGGCGCACGTCAGCGCATGCGGCACGGCGTGATAGGCGGCCAGTTCCGCTTCCCAACGAGGAACGTACGCGCCGTGGTATTTCCCCCAACTGCCGTCGGCGTACGCGGCCAGCAAAGCGTCGCGTACGTCGTCATCGGCAAGAGGCCAGTGCGGTGATGAAGGAGAGTCCGATTCACTCACTGCGCCGGCCACCACGCGTCCAGCTTCGCCTGCAATCGTTTCACCACTTCCGGCTCTTTCGCCGCTCGATTCGATTCTTCCAGCGGGTCGCTCACGACTTGAAACAATTCGATCTTCGCTTTCGGCTCGTTGGGCGCATAGGGGACGATTAATTTCCACGGCCCGTCGATGACCCAGCGAAAGCGGAGGCTCGCGACGGGATCGTCCATCGCTCGAATGTCATGCTCGAAAATCTCACCATAGATCGCGTCGCGTGCGGCGACCGCTTTGGCGTCCAATAGATTAATCCCTTCCATCTCCGGCATTTTTTCGATCCCAACGGCCGCCAAGACGGTCGGCACGATGTCGATCGAACTGGCCAGCTCGGTCGTGTTGATCTCCGGCGTCGCGTGACCTGGCCAACGGACCATGATCGGCGTGCGCGTGCCGCCGTCATACTGCGAGCGTTTCGAGCGCGGCGCGTATTTGCTCGCGTCCTCCTGATTGATCCAACCGTTATCGCAGACGTAAATCACAATCGTGTTGTCGGCGACCTTTTCTGCTTCCAAAAAGTCGAGCAGCTCGCCGCACGTCTCATCAAACCACTCGCACATCGCCCAATATTTGGCGATCGGTAGACTCGAAGTTTTATCGCGATATTTGGCCAGGATCCGTTCTGGCGGCGTATGCGGCGTGTGAGGCAAAAACGGCGCATACCAAACAAAGAAGGGTTTGTCGTCGGCTTTCGCCTGACGCACGAAGTCAAAGACCGGTTTCATCCCCCGGCGACCGATCGACAGTCCCACGTCGCCGTGACGACCACCGCGCGTGATATCGCCGTGCGTCATCCCTTCATCAAATCCGCCGCGCGCGTAGTTGCCTTCCCACCATTTGCCTGACTGATGCGAAACGTATCCTTTTTCACGCGAAAGGATCTCGGCCAGTTTCGGCATCCGATCGACGTGCTGCAAAAAGTCGTTGCGCGTGCCGGTTTGATAGCGCGGGTCCGTCGCGGCGGAATTCTCTCCTTGGGCGTGCTTGGGAGGATCGTTCCCCACGATTCCATGCTGATGCGGATAAAGGCCCGAGATAATCGTTGCTAGCGACGGACGACACAGGCTGTCCGGCACATAGCCGCGGGTAAAAGTCAGGGACTCTCGCGCCAAGCGGTCAAGACTGGGGGTCTGAATCGTCTTATGCCCCATAAAACCATAGTCAGTCCATGCCTGATCATCGGACAAGATCAATACGACGTTCGGCGGAGCATCGGCCGCGACGGCCCCACCGCACAGGCAGATCGCCAGCAGTAAGGAACGGCAGCAGTGATAGAAGTGCATGGAAATCCTCATTAGGGTGGGGAGATTGCCTTGACGTAGGGTGGGAAGAATTCGTATTGTCCCCCGACGAAACTAGCGAGTCCAGTTCTCTTCTGGGAATTCCGCTAGGGCAGGGGGATGGCGGATCGATGCCGAAACAGACAAATACAACACCGTACGTACGCACTCTCATCGCACTCGGCCTGGTCGCAGTGCTGCTGTTGTCGACCGGTTGCGCCGGCTCTTCTTGGAAGTCGGTGCGCAAAACTCCGCGCAATCCGCTCGCTGCGCAACTGCAACTGCTCTCGCGGCAGGGTCCGCAAGCGACCGAACGCACCAAGCAATTGCTGCGGCAATATGATCTCGAAAAACTGGCCGAAGGCGATCATCGCGAGGCGCTCGAAGCACTCGCCAAAGAGTTGGAGCTGGAGCCGACTGCCGAGAAAACCTACGCCTACGCCGAACTTTCGTACATCGCCGGCAATCGAGCCGAAGCGCTCGGGAAGAAGGCGACCGCGCTGGAGCTGTTCGCCGCCAGCGCCGCCCATTCCTACTACTATCTGTTTGACCCCAAGTTCTCGCGTCAGGACCATGTTTACGATCCCCAGTTCCGGGGCGCATGCGATTTGTACAACGGTTCGCTCGAAGCGGCCCTACGGATCGTCCGCGCTCAAGGCAAACTGACCCCCGGCTCGGTCTATCGCATCAATACGCCGCGGCACGAGTTCCAAGTCGCGCTGCAACTTTCGGGACGCTGGGATCCAGAAGACTTTGATCACTTTGAGTTCGCCTCGGACTACGAAGTGAATGGCCTCCGCAATCAACATCGCCAATATGGACTGGGCGTACCGTTGATCGCGATCTGCAAAGGCGCCAAAACCGGCAAGCCGGAAGACAAGTATCTGCCGCCGGGGCTGGCCTATCCGCTCACGGCGTTTTTGGAAGTGACGCCGCAAAAGCAAGAGCAGGGCGCCGCCGTCCACTTCTGCAAGATCGAACTTTACGATCCGCTGATGCAAAGCGAAGTAAAGATCGGCCGCAAAACGACTCCGCTCGAAGCCGATATCAGCACGCCGCTGGCCTACTATCTCGATCAACCGCAATTCCGCGAGACCGACCTCGCGACCTGGGGACTGCTGCTTCCCGGACATACCGAAGCGGTGCAGGGGCTGTATATGCTTGAACCGTACGATCCGCAGAAGATTCCGGTTGTGATGGTTCACGGGTTGTGGTCGAGCCCGATCACTTGGATGGAAATGTTTAACGATCTCCGCGCTCAGCCCGAGATCCGCGACAACTACCAGTTCTGGTTCTATCTGTACCCGACTGGCGAACCGTTCTGGATCAGCGCCACGCAATTCCGTCGCGATTTGCAGAAGGCGCGGGAAGATCTCGATCCCAAACATCAAGCGCTGGCGCTCGATCAATCGGTGCTGATTGGGCATAGCATGGGCGGACTTGTTTCACGCATGCAAACCATCGATAGCCAACAAGATTTTTGGACGCTGGTCACCGATCAATCGCCGCAAGCGTTGCAAGGGACGGACCAAGACAAGCAGCAGTTGATGAGCATGCTCTTCTTCGAGCCGAGTCCGTCGGTCCGTCAGGTGATTACGCTGGGAACTCCGCATCGCGGCAGCGATTTCGCCAACTCGGCGACCAAATGGCTCGGTCGGCACTTGATTGCGCTGCCAGAGTCGCTGACCATTGCGGAAGAACGCTTGAAAGCCGCCAACCCCAACTACTTTCGCGACGAGATGTTAGCGGTCGCAACCAGCGTTGATTCGCTGGCTCCCGACTCTCCGGTGTTGCCCAAGATCTTGGATGCGCCGAAGGCGCCGTGGGTGAAATACCACACAGTCATCGGGGTGATCGACCAAAACACATGGCTAGGCACATTTGCCGGCAGAAGTGACGGAGTGGTCGAGTACGCAAGCGCTCACTTGGATGAAGCGGCGTCGGAACTGGTCGTTACTTCGGATCACAATAATGTTCACCGACATCCACGTAGCATCTTACGTGTCCGCAGCATTCTACGAGACCATGTCGAAGAACTGCGTCAGGAGTATGTCGCCGCGATGCAACAAGGCGCTCCCCTTCATCCAGCGTTTCCAAATTCCACCGTGATGCAAGCAGGGCATTCAACGCCGATTCAAAACGGCGTCCCGCCTGCTGGGACCTACGCTCCGCCGATGCCTGAATCATCTCTGTTGACTCCGTCCAACGAGAAACCGTGGTGATCAAAAGCAGCGTTAGCGACGCCTGGCGCGTCGAACCAGGCGTCTTTGTTTTCGCCTAGCGATTCGCGATGAATTCACGCATCGTCTGCACGCGAGCTTTCGGACGTTCAAACTGCGTCGGCTCTTGCTGCGGCTCTTCGGCCGTAATGCGGAACGAAAGAACGCGATAATCGTCCGAGTCTTGGTGGTTACTCAGAAAGGGAGAGATGCCCGGTTGGCTATCCTCACCAGGTTGCGTCGCCGTGGTCTGCTCGTTGTCGGCAGTTTCCGGCAGAGCCCGTTCTTCTGACTTGGGCAGTTCTCCACGAACCACTCGAACGTCCTTCGGCGCTTCAATCCCCACGCGAATCGAATTGCCTTTCACCTTCAAAATGGTGATCACAATGTCGTCGCCGATCTGAATCTTTTCTTGTTGTTTCCGGGTGAGGACCAACATCGTAAACACTCCTTTGTTTGGAAGAAATCCTTGGGTAAGCGATTGCGAAAGGATTCTTTGCACTTGCCATGCCAAAGACCAACCACCTCTTTACGAATTAACGCAAACAATTAACCCATATGCACTTACGGCAATTCACCCCGTGATAGCAACCTGGACAGTTGGTGTACATACTTACAACCAGGATTGCAGGATTTACCGAATACCGGCTTTCTGGCGTTCAATTTGGCAGTCGGATCAACTGCTGTCGATGCTTGCAGCTGGCGCTCGGCGAGCAGGCCCAATCCCCCCTCGTTGGACTCCAGAAAGTAGGGCCCGTGAAGCGGACCAGCGGCCCTGTGCATTGCTTGCAAGTTTTCCAACGCTTCTGGTCTGCACAGCGGACCCTACGTCTAGATTAGAACAGCCCGTTGGGCTTTAGAACGTAGGACCGGACAGGATCCATTTTTTCCGTCGCCCTGGCGCCAGAATCGACTTTATCGTTTGGCGAGGCGGCGTTTTGTTTTGGCTCGTCGCCGGTTAATCTCGCGACGGCTTCGCACCTTCGGAGACTTGGACAGGACCGAATCATGGGACAGGCCAGGATCGTTGGACTGGACAGAATCGTTGGACAGGACAGAATCGTTGGACAGGACAGAATCGTTGGACAGGACAGAATCGTTGGACAGGACAGAATCGTTGGACAGAACAGGATCATGGGACTGAACTGAAACGTTGGACTGGACCGGATCCTTTTTTTCTGTCGGCGCTACGCGATCGGCTAGGTGATAGCGGGCATAGGCCCAGCGTTCTCCTACCTGCGGGTGACTCGTCTCCACGATTTCGCCGGCGGCGATCATCTCGTCCCAGACTGGGGCGAATTTGGTTCCACTGATTCCGCTCTGTTCGCGAATTTTGGACTTGGTCGCTCTCTCCGGATCGAGACGCCTGCACGCGATTCGAATTTTGGATCGCAGCTTTTGCTCTTGCGTGCGCACCTCTTGTTCGACCGCTTCGCCGCGCAGCGACTCCGCCTCGTGCAGCGTGACGTTCCACTTGCGGCTGGTCGGATCTTCCAGGCGACCTTCGTCGATATCGACGCCCCATGCTCCGCTGTGACCTGCGTTACCGCCGAGCGTCAGCCAGAGGTGATGCCGACCGCCGCCTGGTTCGTACGGTTGGCGGCGGTTGACCAAAATCCATTGCCGGGCGAAATCTTGACAGCCGGTGCTTTGGATGTCGGCAATCTTCATGGCGCGCAGCGGGATCGATCGGCGCGTCGGACAACAGACAATCGGCGTCGCGCCTGCTTCGAGACAGCAGCGGACCAACTCGCCAAGCTGCGCCGCTTGCTTCGCTCCGCGCGGCGCCGTCAGTTGCAGCGGATCGATCAAGACCACCTCTAACTGATGCCGCGAAATCCAGTCGCGCAGGTAACTCAAGTTCACCGGGCCTGCTGCGCTGGTCATCGTCAGCGCCCAAACCAAATTCGGCAGCTGGCCTGGAACGACTTTGTTCGATTCGCTCCAGCGCCGCGCGAGTTCGACCAGCGAGTGTCGCCCCGCTTCGCCGCTGATGAACCCGACGCGAAACGAACGCTCGGCGGCGAACTGCCCCAGGAACTTGCCGCCGCTCGCTAACGCACTGCATAAATCGACCGCCAGCGACGTCTTCATGCACTTGCTCGGCCCGACGATCACCGCCGGTTCGTGCCGCGCCAGGACGCCTGGCATTAGCCACGCGCGCGGCGGTTGTTCGTTGACAAGTTGCGCCGTGGTGAATTCCAGAAACGGGCTGTCGCTCGTCGCATCGAGCTGGAGAGTTTTTCCGTCGCCTGACAAATCTTCGTCATCGGCGTCGGTCAAAGTGTCGTCGTTCGAAGGCGGCTGCTCCAAGCTCGCCCCGCCGCATTCGTCGTCGGGGTTCATGATTTTGTGGAGCATGGCGATCGTCTGTTCGGGGCGATATCCGATGGCCGACATCCGGTCGATCAGCAGCGGCATGTCGTGGACCGATTCTCCCTCGGCTTGCAATTGCGAAAGGACGGAGTCGAGATCGCTCAATTCGCGGCAGTGAACAAAAACTTCCAGCGACGAATCACTGCGCACCGCCGAGTTCCGTTTTCGCAATCGCTTTCTCCGCTGACGAAGTCGCTTGATTCCCATGGGAGTCGCCTCATTTTGAGAGTAGAGAAGTAGATTCGACAGAAGTGCGCGCAGAGCGTCCCCAACCAATTGTCGGGGAATAATTAGAGTTTCCTTTTGCGCAACCCACCAATGCCGCCATGCTGACGAGCAGGTTCGGTGGGTTGCGCAAACCGGTCATGTCGATTGGTGATGGTCAAATCGAGCGCGGTTTTGCTCCACCCACCCTACGATTTTTGTAGTTGACCCGGGGTCCGTGCGCTTCGTCAAGAGACAATTTTTGGCGGGCTGCTTAGAGATGTAGGGTGGGTGGAGCAAGCGATTTCCGACCACCAATTTCGAACAACATCACCGCTTGCGCAACCCACCAATGATCGGTTCTCAAGCAGGTTCTGGTGGGTTACGCAAACCGGTCGTGTTGGTTGGCGATGGTGAAATCGATCGCGGTTTTGCTGCACCCACCCTACGATTTTTGTAGTTGACCCGGGGTCCGTGCGCTTCGTCAAGAGACAATTTTTGGCGGGCTGCTCAGAGATGTAGGGTGGGTGGAGCAAGCGATTTCCGGCCACCAATTTCGAACAACATCACCGCTTGCGCAACCCACCAATGCGCCAGGTTAACGAGCAGGTTCGGTGGGTTGCGCAAACCGGTCATGTCGATTGGTGATGGTCAAATCGATCGCGGTTTTGCTCCACCCACCCTACGATTTTTGTAGTTGACCCGGGGTCCGTGCGCTTCGTCAAGAGACAATTTTTGGCGGGCTGCTCAGAGATGTAGGGTGGGTGGAGCAAGCGATTTCCGACCACCAATTTCGAACCACATCACCGCTTGCGCAACCCACCAATGCCGCCATGCTGACGAGCAGGTTCTGGTGGGTTGCGCAAACCGGTCATGTCGATTGGCGATGGTGAAATCGAGCGCGGTTTTGCTCCACCCACCCTACGATTTTTGTAGTTGACCCGGGGTCCGTGCGCTTCGTCAAGAGATGTAGGGTGGGTGGAGCAAGCGATATCCGGCCACCAATTTCGAACAACATCACCGCTTGCGCAACCCACCAATGCCGCCATGCTGACGAGCAGGTTCGGTGGGTTGCGCAAACCGGTCATGTCGATTGGTGATGGTCAAATCGAGCGCGGTTTTGCTCCACCCACCCTACGATTTTTGTGGTCGGACCGATGCTTTTGCGCTTCGTCAGGCCGAGGCCTGACCTACCTTGGGGCGATATCACTCGCGCTAGATTGGTTCGACCAGCCGGCCAGCTTGTTCACCGCGCGGATCGTACGCCTCGTAGCCAGCGACGCGCCATTTGCCGTCTTCTTCTTGGATCATGTCCAAGACCAGAAACGAGGCGAAGCGATCTCCGCCGCCGTAGCCCCCCTTTTTCAATCGGCCGGTGACGACAATGTTGAACTTGGCGTGGCAATGCGTTTGGGGAGCGTCGAAGAAGATAACTTCGATCGGGTCTTTGATGCTGACGCTATCGAGTTCGACGGTATCCAGGATGAAGCTCGCGCGGCGTTTCATCTCGGGGCGAATGTCGGTGATCGTCTCCAACACTTTCGCCTTGTTGTTGCTTTGCAGGACGGCGCCGAAATAGTGGACCGAGTCGCGGACCTTTTCGGTCGGCGTGACGATCGACATCTCCATCAGCGACGCACAGGCAATCATCGCGATCCATAAAAAGAAGACCGGGATGAACATCTTTTTGCCGGTCTGCACCAGACAACCGGCGATTACCGCGGCGCCGATGAGACCAATCACCAGAATGGTCGTTTGCTGCTCAAACAGGATGCTCATGTGACGTTCCCCTTGCCGAGGTTGCGTTCTGTGAAGTAGAAACCCACCGCGTCCACCACAGCCGCGCCCAACCGACGCTCACCAACACCAACAGCACCAGATAGATCGGCCGTAGATCAATCAGCGTATTGCCGGCGCTGGAGATTTCTCCCTCCGGCGTGATCCCTTGGCGAATCTGTTCGGCTCGCTGTCGAGCCTGATGCTGCTTTTCGAGGGTCGCTTGCCGCGCCCCATACTTGGGCGCCATCACCAATCCGCCGGCCAACGCGCACATGGCGAACAGATAGAGCCAAAACCAGGGAGAATCGGCGATCGGGGTCAGCTGCTTTTCCATAGAAGCGATTATACACGGCAAGCGCGAAACAGGGTCGAAATTGCAGGCGCCCCAACCGGCGCAGACTTGGGGGGCCGAATTGCCTACGCTGTCGGCAATGTCGTCTGTTCGCTCTCGACGGAGTCTTCGTATGCGTTTGTTACCGCTCGCCGTTTGCGCTTTGGCCGTGCTAGCCGCTCCACGATTTCTGCTCGCCCAAGCGCCGCAACAGTACATCATAACGGCCACCTTCTACGAATTACGGGGCGAGCAACCGCCGGCCAAGATCTTGGCCGAACCGAAAGTGATGGCGACAGTCGGCAGAAAGTTTTCGTATCTCTCCGGCGGTGAGATTCCACCCGATCCCAAATTCGGCGGCGAGGGGCTGGAATTTGGGACGCGTATGGACGGCATCATTCGCACGAACACCGACGGGCAAGCGCAAATGTTGCTGATCTTCCAACTTACCGAAAATGTTTCCGGGAAGGAAACGGATGCAGAAGTAGTAGCGGGGCGCATCTGCAAGGTGCGACTCAATCTCTCGCAAGCCCAAGAAAAAGAGGTCAAGCTCGCCCCCAATTGCACGCTCAAACTGCGGGTTGAACCCGTCGGCGATTAGAGCGTTTTTCAACAAGCCAAACGAATCGTCCCCCTTCGCTCCGGCTTCTCCGTCAGAATCAGCCGCACGGCGTTAGCCCAATGCCGCTTACTTTGTGGCTATTCAGGGGGTGGCGGGTCAGGTGATTTTGTTTTTTTGCGGAGTGACTTTTGAAACTTCGTCGTCTTTGCGCGGCGAGGATGGGCGACGCGAGGGTAGCTGCGCGGCGACTTGCGATTGGGGAGTCTTCGCTTCGACGCGCTGACCAAGGCTTTCGTAAATGCCTTGCTCCACTGTTCGAATGTTTCGCATGACCTGCCCAGCAGTTGGACTTGAAAGCTCACCCAGACTCCGGTGAAGCTCAGTCGTCGCGGCTCGACTCGGGCCAGCTTCGCGGCGCCGCGACGAAGTTGCGACACCAAGTTGTACGCAATTACGGAACCCATCAACTCTTTCATTACCATCTCGACGCTTTTGGCGCGCAGGTTCTCCGTATCCATTGTCACCTTTAAATCGCGAATATCGAATTCAATGTCGTAACGCCGACGGTAAAGCTCCGCCAAGCACAACGCGTCGAAGCTCATTGACGTCACCAGCGCCAACGTCGCCCCGTCTTCCAGTTCGACTTCGTGCAGAAATACATCCAAGGAAGCGTCCGCTGGCAAGTCGGGATTGGTGTTGCGTTCCTTGGCCGAGGGACGCCAGGTCAAGCGGCAGCTCTTATAGCCTTCGCCTTGATCGATGAGCTCGGCTTTCTTGCGATGCGCTTTTAACCGTAGCATCGACAGACGAAACAGAAAATCGTGCCCGGCGGCTCGCGTGTGATGGGCCACGCTGAAGATCCCGAAACAGCTGTCCGCTAAAACGATACTGCGACTGGGCAGGTCGCCGACAATCTCGCGTGCTTGCTTGGCCTCGCTGGAATTGTTCGGGCCGTACATGGGATCGATCTTGGGAACTAAGATGCAGCCGGTTTGCATCTCGGCGGCCACCATCAGCATCGCGACTGGCCAAACCGTTTCGCCAAGCTGGTTGGTCGCCGGCGGAAACGCCTTCTTCAGAACAGGCGTTGGCGGTAGCGTGATCGTGGTCCCGTCGATGATGAACACGCGTCGATCATCGAAAACAGGCTCGACGGTCCGTCCGAGATGATCGCAAACGCATCGCGAGAACCTTTCGATCGCATCCAGCGGCAGGCGTTTGCGTGCGGCGCTAAACGAGGAGGTGTTCTCCCCCAACGTGCCTTCATGGACCCGCTTATTGTCAGGAAATAGATCGGCTTGATGCTCGACCGCTTCCGAGACGACCGTTTGCAGCGATGCGCCGCCGCGAAGTCGTTGCAAAATCAACAGCCAAATGGTGACGGCCTGGGTGTAGACCATCTTGGTGTTAGGTCGATCATCAAAATCAACGATCGCCTCGATTTGCGGAACGCGCAGAATCTCACTGAGCAAAGTTCTGGCGGCGACAAACTGCTCTTCGGGCGAATCAGGCAGGCTGGGAGGTGCAATCATGACTTGCCGCCATTGTGACAGAGAAATCAAATCTCTCAACTTGGCGCAAATCTCGTACCCAAACCAAATCGCGGCTAGGATTTCGTCAAAGTAAGCGGCATTGGGCGTTAGCCGCGGTTTCTGACAGGAACGTATCGTCGACGGAATAGGAATACAAGAAACCGCGGCTAACGCCGTGCGGCTGATGTCGATATAGGGGCGCCTTGTCCCACTGTCTCCGCTTCCGCGCTTGCTATCGGTGGAAAATCAATAATGAATTGGCTAGCAGGCAACCGCTCTAGCCTGATCCGAACGACAAGGATGCAACGATGCTTCGATACGCTCTCGCGATTCTGCTGGCGGTTTTGACGACGTCGCAACTTTTAGCGGCGAACAATCACAAAGGGTTATACGAGATTCACCTAGAGCTGTTGGGAACGTCGCCAACCAGCGAGCGTCCTGATTACCTGGCTCGGCCGACGATTCAGACTCTGGTCAATCACCCGTTCTTGCTCGACATTTCTCCCGCCTTGCCAGCTGATCCGCAGTTCGCTGGGCCTCCACTGAGAACAGGCATACGGTTTGAAGGGATCTTTCGCCCCAGCGCCAACGGCCAAATCCAATTGCAGGCGACGCTTCATCGGAGCGAGGAAATTGAAAACGAGGCCGGAGTTACGCTCGTGCATCAGGAGACGGTCGACCTGCGAATGACGCTGCAAGGCGCTGAGATCGATCCGAAGCTAGCGGCGCAACAGCCGCCCCAAGGTCGGACGGTGAAGCTTTCGGAATCGCGATCGCTCGTTATTCTGGTTCGCCCTGTAATCAGCGAAGCGACGGAAACCAACCCACGCGGCGTTCGCCAGTCCATGGCCACTCCTAGTACGGCGCCTTGGAAGGAGTCGCCTGGAATACCGTCCAAATTTCAGCGGTGACGACGCGCGGCGTTCTCGAACTTCAAGAAACAAAAAAGGCGCCGATCATTAGGACCGGCGCCTCTTTCTTTTTTTTCGCACTGTTCGCAATGCAGCCGCTTACTTGTTCTTCAGCGTGGGGAAGATCGGGCCGCCGTACATTGCGTTTTCGCCTAGTTCCGCTTCGATGCGGAGCAATTGGTTGTACTTGGCCATGCGATCGCTACGCGAGGCCGAGCCGGTTTTGATCTGACCGCAACCGAGAGCGACCGCCAGGTCGGCGATGAACGAGTCTTCGGTCTCGCCGCTGCGATGGCTCGAAACGCTGGTATAGCCGTTGTTGTGAGCCATGGTGATTGCGTTGATCGTTTCGGTCAGCGTACCAATTTGGTTGACCTTGATCAGGATGCTGTTGGCGATCCCTTCTTGAATGCCGCGAGCCAGACGCTCGGTGTTGGTGACGAACAAGTCGTCGCCGACCAGTTGGACCTTGTCGCCCAGCTTTTCGGTCAGCAGCTTCCAACCTTCCCAGTCATCTTCGTCACAGCCGTCTTCGATCGAAACGATCGGGTACTTGGAGGCCCAGTCGGCCAGGAAGTCGACCATCGCGGCCGAGTCAAACTCTTTGCCGTCGATCGTGTATTTCTTCGTTTCGCCGTTGTAGTACTCGCTGGAAGCGCAGTCGAGCGCGATGAAGACTTGCTCGCCTGGCTTGTAACCGGCCTTTTCGATCGATTCCATAATCAGATCCAAGGCTTCGATGTTGCTGCCCAAGTTGGGAGCGAAACCGCCTTCGTCGCCGACGGCGGTGTTCAGGCCCTTGCCTTTGAGCACGCCTTTGAGGCTATGGAAGACTTCGACGCCGCAGCGGAGTGCGTCGCTGAAGTTATCGAAGCCCAACGGCATCACCATGAACTCTTGGACGTCGACGTTGTTGTCGGCGTGCGAACCGCCGTTGAGGATGTTCATCATCGGGGCCGGCAGCAGACGAGCGCCGACGCCGCCCAGATAACGATAGAGCGGCAAGCCGGAGCTTTGTGCGGCGGCCTTGGCGACGGCCAGCGAAACGCCCAGGATCGCATTGGCGCCCAGCTTGCTTTTGTTGGGCGTGCCGTCCAACTCGATCATCTTGCGATCGATTTCGGCCTGATTCAACGCGTCTTCACCCAACAGCACTTCGGCCAGGACGGTGTTGACGTTTTCGACCGCTTTGGTCACCCCTTTGCCGACGTAGACGCTTTTGTCGCCGTCACGCAGTTCGTTCGCTTCGTGCACGCCGGTGCTGGCTCCGCTCGGCACGGCGGCGCGGCCCATGGCGCCGTCATCCAGGGTCACTTCGACCTCAACGGTGGGATTGCCGCGGCTATCGAGCACTTGCAGGCCACGAATGTCAACAATAAAGCTCATGGTTCTCTCTCGTTCTTCTGGGGATGTCGCAGGTCGCGCGGCTTTCTGTAGCAATCGCCGCACAATTCGGGGCCCGGGGACGAAAATCGCCCGGATTGGTCTACGATAGTTCGAATGGAGTCGCCATTTTGCCGCGCATATTTCGCATTGACTAGGCAGTCGCGCCTTGGTTGAGGAAAAAATTAACTCGGGCTACATTCATTAGCGACGGTGCGTCTCACCGCCAAAGCTGTCTGTCGCCGCTGCGCTGCGATTGCGGCGCTGATTTTCCACCTTGATCCACTCGGAAGGCGATTGCTCATGTTTACGGGACTTGTCGAAACGCTCGGCTCGATCGTCGCCGTCACGCGGCAGGGCCCCGGCGTTTTGATGCTGGTCGAGTGCGGACTGGTCGCCGAAGGCGCCGCGATCGGCGACAGCGTCGCGATCAACGGCTGCTGTTTGACCGTGATTGAGATGTCGGGATCGCAGTTGGCTTTCGAAGCGGGCGAAGAAACGTTGAGCAAAACCAACCTCGGCCGACTCGCAGGCGGCGACGCAGTCAATCTCGAGCGAGCGCTGCGCGCCGGGGATCGACTCGGCGGACATTACGTCACCGGTCATGTCGACGGAGTAGGGCAGGTCGACCAGCGCCAGGACGACGCCGAGTGGTCGAAGTTTTGGTTTCGCGTTGCGCCGGAGCTGGCGCTGCAGATGGCCGCAAAAGGTTCGGTCGCGGTTGACGGCGTCAGCTTGACGCTGGTCGATGTCGAGGACGAACGTTTTAGCGTCGCGCTGATTCCGCATACGTTGTCGGTAACGACGCTGGGCGGGCGCCAAGTGGGAGACGCTGTGAATATCGAGACCGATTTGCTCGCCAAATATGTCGAGCGACAACTGCGCGGCGCCGCCGCCAGTTCTTAAGCCGCTACTTTTACTCGGCGGAAATACCGCCTTACGCATGCCTAAATTTCAGAATCAGACGATCTCCTTTTTGACCAAGCGATTTCGTGAAGTCGGCCTTCGCCCGGTTTCGAAGCATGGTCAGAACTTTTTGATCGACATGAATTTGCTCGATATGATCGTCAGCTCGGCCGATCTGGGGCCGCAAGATGTCGTATTGGAAATCGGCACCGGCACCGGATCGTTGACCACGCGCATGGCGGCCGCAGCAGGGCACGTGATCACGGTCGAGATCGACGAGCATCTATTCACGTTGGCGTCCGAAGAACTGTTCGAGTTCGACAACGTCACGATGCTGCAGTTTGACGTTCTGAAAAACAAAAACGCGTTTCGTCCTGAGGTGATGGAGACGATCAAGGAAAAGCTGGCCGAGATCCCCGACAGCCGGCTGAAATTGGTCGCGAACTTGCCGTACAACGTCGCGACGCCGATTTTGTCCAATCTGTTGCGTAGCGAGATCACGCCGTTTTCGATGACGGTGACGATCCAGAAGGAAGTCGCCGAGCGCATCATCGCCGTCCCCAGCACCAAGGACTACGGCGCGCTCAGCATTTGGATGCAATCACAATGCCGCTGCGAGATCGTCCGGATCATGGGACCAGGCGTCTTTTGGCCCCGTCCGAAAATTGACTCGGCCATTATTCATCTTCAGGTCGACGATGAACTGCGCGGCCGGATACCGGACCGCGAGTTCTTTCATCACTTTACCCGCGCGATCTTTTTCCATCGCCGCAAGTTTCTCCGCAGCGTGCTGATGAGCGCCTTCAAAGAGCAACTCACCAAAACCCAGGTCGACGAAGTGATCGCCGAGAACGGTCTGCAACCCGATGCGCGAGCCGAGCAGTTCACCCCGGACGAAGTGCTGGCGATGAGCGAAATGTTTCGCTTGAAGCTGCAAGCGGTGGGTTAGGTTGAACCGATCCAAGCGGGACGAATCGACGTCAGTGGTCGAGTCTGCTGATAGAAATGGGCGGCCTGAATCACGGCGACATCTGCATGTCGCGGCCCGACGATCTGCAAACCGATCGGCAGCCCTGACTTGGTGAATCCGCACGGAACCGAAATCGCCGGTTGCCCGGTCATATTGAACGGGTAGGTAAACGGCGTCCAAGTTGGCCAACGCTCGTGCGGCCAGCCTTGGGGAACTTCGAGCCCGGCGTCAAACGCGGGAATCGGCAGCGAAGGGGTTAACAACAGATCCCACTTTTGATGGAACTTGCTCATGCGCTCGATGAGAGCAGCTCGTTCATTGCGGGCTTGCATAAATTCCAACAGGCTCAGTCCGGTGGCCCACTCGGCGACATGGATCAGGTTGGGATCCATCTTTTGGCGATCTTCGGCGCCAATATCTCGCAGCGCGTTCGCGGCGCCTGCGTAGAAGAGCCGATTGAACGCTTCCAACGGATCTGAAAAACCGGGATCGCAGGTTTCGACGATCGCGCCAGCTTCTTCAAACTGGCTCGCCGCCGCCGCTACGGCCGCAGCGACTTCGGGATCGACGTCAACAAAGCCGAAGTTCGCACTGAACGCGATCCGCAGGCCCGCCACGTTGGCATCTTCCAATGCGTCGCGGAACGAAACCTGATTCGCAGGCAACGTGACGTCACGCGGGTCGGGTTCGGCCAACACGTCAAGCAACAGCGCGTTATCGGCCACGGTCCAGGTCATCGGCCCGACGTGGGCCAATGGATCGAAGGCGCTCGGCGGCCACATCGGGCACAAGCCGTGCGTCGGCTTAAAACCGACGACGCCGCAAAAGCCGGCCGGAATGCGAATCGAACCGCCGGCGTCAGTCCCCAAGGCCAACGGACCCATCCCCAATGCGACAGCGGCGCCGCTGCCGCCGCTCGATCCGCCAGAAACTTTGGTCGGATCCCACGGGTTGCAGGTAACGCCGTCCAGCGGGTTGTCGGTCACTCCTTTCCAACCAAACTCGGGCGTTGTCGTGCGCCCCAAAGGGACGAACCCATTGCGGCGCAGCGCGGCGATCGCCGGAGCGTCGACGGTTTGCGGTTCGGCCGATGTTAAGAGCGAACCTTTGCGATTTGGCCAACCTTGCGTGAGAAAGATATCTTTTACCGCGACGGGAACGCCGTCGATGGGGCCCAGCGGCGTTCCCAATCGCCACCGCTCTTCCGAATAGCGAGCGGCCTCGAAGGTCAGTTCTTCGTTGAGCAGGTTGTAGGCGTTCACTTTTGGATTATGGTCATGCACGCGCTGCAGACAGGCCTGAGCGGCTTCTACCGGCGAAAGTTCGCCCGTTTCAAACAGGACCGTCATTTCACCCGCGGTCATATCCGCGACTTGGGTCGGTTCGTAAGACATTCGCTTGTTCTTCCGCAAGGTTGAAGGATGAGAAACAGGCGCCGGTCCGCTAGCGAGGAATCACCAAGTCTCCGCCGCCGACGGGAGAGCATTTCACCGGCGCCCCTTCGCGCTCGATCAATTCCATCACGACCGCCGCGTTGCGCACGCGTTCTTTAATCTGGGCGTCGTGATACTCGCGGGTGTTCCAGGGAGCGTAGATTTGTTCTTCCGACGGGCCTGGTTCGATTTTGAAATAGCAAGGCGCGCAGAGTCGCGCGATCTCGGCCGCTTCATAAAACCGCACAAAGCCCCCCATCGCATTGACCAGGCACAAGTAGATATCCATCGGAATGTCGATCGCGCTGCGAATGCTCGAGAGCATCGGCAGGGTCAAATCGGCCAACGGATTGAAGCTGTTCGCGCCCAACTTTTGCGCGAGTTTTGCGCCTGCCGGATTCGCATGTCCGGCGAATACCGAAAGCTTGAAAATTGTTTCGGCGGGAATTACCGACTTCTCACGCAGATCGCTCACCAACGATAGCAACCCTTCGTCAGGAACGAGAAACCCGCGAAAACCGGCTTCCAAACAGCGATCGCAATCTTTCAACCAATGCCGAACGCTATCGACTCCGCGAAGCCGCATACCAGACACGATCCCCTCGCTGGTTGCGATTTGTCGCCCTGTATCCCAGCCGCGGCGCGGCCCCAAAGTCATGATGACTTCGATCTTCTTTTCCCGCGCCAGGGCCGAAAATTCGCGGAGCTCTTTCTGCGTGAGAAACGTAGCGCCGCCGACGGTTGCGATGATGCGGTGAATGGGGACGTTCAACTTTTCCGCTTCGTCGAGCATCGTTTCCAACGCCGAGAGTCGTTCGACCCCGGCGATCTCGATGCGAAAGTGGCCGCCGTCGACAAAGGAACTATTTGACGAGGGGAGGGCGTAATTGTCTCGCGTCGTCAGCCCCAATTCCTCAAGAGCTTTCTCCAACTGGGCGTTATCAATGACGGACAAAGTACTTGCTCCTGTGGAATGCGAAAAGATCGATCAGGCGCCCCACGCTGTCGTGTCGCCGCCGACACATCGAAAAGTTTTCTTCAGGTTACCCCACATACACTATCGACGGAACCGTGCAAATGCGGCTAAGGTTGCATTAAGCGTGAAACGAAAAGTGCGCAAGCTGTTCTTCCAAGGAAATAACGACGACGAGCTCAAGGTGCGTTGGAGTCTTCATCTCGCGCATCGAAATCATTCACATCCGCCCAATCACGAGGAGTAATGCGCCATGACTAATCCCAGGAGCGAGAAACTACAGGACGGATTGAAGATCCCTTCCAACGATGAGGCGATGGAATGGAGCCCTGCTTTACGCGCGTTGCCGGTTCCGGGGATTCGCCGCATGGTCAACTTGGCGGCGACGATGAAGGACGTCATCCATCTTTCAATCGGCCAGCCTGACTTTCAATGTCCGCAGCATATTGTCGAAGCGCATATCGATGCGCTGCGAGCCGGCCATCTCGGCTACACTATGGACGCTGGGCTTCCTGAACTCTTGACGGAACTCGCCAAGTACTACACCGCACGTACGGAGCGAGAAATCACCGAGGATAATATCCTGATCACGACCGGTGCGACCGAAGCGATGTACTTAGCGATCAGCGTGACCTCGGCGCCGGGCCGGCAATTTCTGATTCCCGATCCGACTTTCCCGCTCTACGCTCCCTTGGTTCGAATGCACGGCGGCGAAGTCAAAGCGATCCCGACCCGCGCTGAAAATGGACACCAACTTGACCCTCAGGAAGTGATTGACGCGATCGGCCCCCGCACCTTTGCGATCATCTTGAACTCGCCCAGCAACCCAACGGGGACGGTCTATCCGCCGGAGACGATCGAGGCCATCGTGCAAGAAGCCGCCTATCAAGGGATTCGCGTCATCAGCGACGAAGTGTACGACCATCTGATTTTGGACGACCTGGAATATGCGAGCGTGCTGCGGCATACGTCCGACTTGGATCATGTGATGATCGCGAGCAGTTTCTCAAAAACCTACGCGATGCCGGGCCTACGCATCGGCTGGATCATTTCCAGTCAGGGAGCGATCAAAATGTTGCGCCGCTACCACATGTTCACCACGACGGTGGCCAACACTCCGGCCCAATGGGCAGGCGTCGCGGCGCTGCAAGGGACAACCGCGTGCGTCGACGAGATGGTCCGCGAATATCGCCGCCGCCGAGATCGCGTCGTGCAATTGGTCAGCGAGACGCCGAACCTGACCGGCTATTGGCCCCAGGGAGGATTCTACATCTTTCCGTCGCTGCCGCGCACGTGCAACGGCAGCACGCTGGCCTTGCGGATGCTAGAAGAGATCGGCGTTTGCGTCGTCCCCGGCGAAGCGTTTGGAGAAAGCTGTATCAACTCGCTCCGCATCAGCTATTCGACCTCGATGGAGACGATCGAAGAAGCGTTCCAACGGATGATTCCGTGGATGGCCAAGCAGGAGATGTGATGTCGGGGATCCGAGCGGCCGGCGCGCCAATGGATCCCGATTATCTTGATGCCGGGCCGCGTCCGAATAGTCGCCTTTCGCTCTGCGAAAGTAGCGTCATAGAGACGCGACACTCCGTTTTTCAGCTGTTTCGTCGCGCAAACGCTCCTTTCGTAGAGTGAATGACGGAGACTTCAGCAAGGGCGCCACCGCAACCGAATTGCCGCGCACAATCATCGTCACCAAGGCGCGGCAATCGACGGGGCCTGGCCGCGCGCTCGATTCTCAGCCTGCTCGAGATTTCTTATACTACGCTCTCTCGCCCAACCCAAACTGCAAACGGACCAGATATCGATGGATGCGCGTCTCGAGCGATTACTGAATTACCCAGTCGAACCGCAGGCCGAATGGCAATGCGGAGTCTTTGATTTCAGCGATCTCGCTGGCGGAGCCTTTGCGGATTCGCCGATGTCAGCCGCAAAAATGGTCCTGTGGGTTTCCCGAGAGCGTGAACTCATCCATGGCAAGCCTTCGATCGATGGTGCGCCCCTTGATTTGTTGATCTTGGAACTGCTCGAATTCACGGAATTGCACAAGCTCGAATATCGCCCTGCGCGCATCTGTGTTACGGACCAAGCGTTGGCGAGCCAGCTCAATGCGAACTTCGCAGGCTCTGGAACCACCGTTACGTGGAACGTGGAACCCGATTTCTGGTGTGAAGTCAAAGAGAGCATGGGCGAACACATGCGGGGTACGATGGCGGCCCCGTCACTGGCGGAGTCGGGTTGTTCCCTGTTGCAGATCCACGCGTACGCAGAAGCCGCCGCCGCTTTCTATCGTGCGCGCCCTTGGCAATATCTTGACGACGCAGACTTGCTTCAAGTTCAAACGCCCAAGCCGCCCAAGCATTTAAAACATGTCACGGTTCTAGGCGCCGGACGGCAGGAATTCGGGCTGGGATTTTATGATTCATCCGCTACGCACTGGGACATGCTTGCGCAGCGCTTGAATATGGACTTGATTGAAGTGTTCAGCTTGACCTTCAACCCAATCAGCGAAGCCATCGAAAGTGACGCAGCGCTATGGAAGGAGCATGACTTTCCCTTGGAAACGGGGGATGCATTTCCGCAGTTTCTGTTCTATTCGCGCGACAACACGCGTGCTCCGAAGCCCAAAGAACTGGAATATGTCACCGTTTTGTTGGCGGCGTTGGCCGAGACAACCGAAGCGGAGATCGACTCGGGTGAATGGTCAAAACAGATATTGGTCCAAGGCAAGAAAAAACGCTGCAAGATTTCGATTCCCGACTTGCTTGCCCCTCCTGACAGAAAAGTATGGCTCGATCGAGGCATGTTTCCAGAGCCGCGCGGCAACGAACGGCATTTCCGATTGGTTCAAGCCGTAATCGCACAGAACGAAGGAATGGAACTGGAAGACCTGAATGCCTTGATAAACCAGCAATTTACTGGTTCCATTGACGATTTTGATTATCCGTCGGAAACGCCGTTTGATCGCGCTGAGAACCTTTGCTACGCGGCAATCGACGCGCACGGCCGCCGCAGGATTCAGCTGATTCGACAAGCGTTGCAGGAAGATCCAACACACATCGAGTCCAATGTGCTGCTCGCTGAATCGGTTCACGAAACGTCGCATAAAATTGAGCTGTTTCGACAAGCAGTCGAATTTGGCGAGGCCCAATTCGCCGACCTACTGGAAACGGCAGTCGGTCAATTTTGGGAGATTTCTGAAACGCGACCGTTAATGCGAGCCAAAACCGGGCTTGCCAACTCCCTCGCAGCAGATGGGCAAGCCAATGAAGCGATTGCGCAAATGTTGGACATCCTGCGGCTGAATTCGAACGACAATCAGGGAGTCCGCTATCAGATTATTCCGCTATTGCTAAGCCAACATCGAGAGAAAGAAGCGGTCGAGATTCTCGATTGCTATCCAGAGGAAACCGGAAATTGGCTTTACCTCAAAGCACAAATCGAGTTTCGCCGTGAGGGCCGTAACGGTCAATCGGCCGACAAAGCAATCGCCGCCGCGATCGAATTCAATCCACACGTTATCGAGTTGTTGATCGCCGGGCCTCCTCCCACGATGCCGGAGCGCTATACGCTAGGAAGCGCCGAGGAAGCTGCGATCTTGATCGAAGGACAGATGGAGTCATGGTCAGAGACCGAAGGCTTTATCGAATGGATGTGCGCGAGATTTGCCGCTTTGAAACGCGATTCATCGAAACGCAGACTCGGCAAAAAGCGGAAACGCGGGCCGCGTTAAATATCGAGGATGACAGGCGCTGACGCAGGCCGCTTCCCGATTCGACTAGCGTGCGGCTTCGACTATTATGTAACACGGCCCAACTTCCTCCGTTCGCCGTCTCTTCGCTCAAAAGCAATGGTAGACATGACGTTCACGAATCCTTCCCGTCGTTCCTTCTTGGCCTACAGCATCGCAGTGGCAGGCACGAGTCAGCTTGCTAGTGATTTGTTTTCAGCCGAAGACACGAATACCGAACAACCGCTCATGGCCTATGTCGGTACGTTCAGTTCGCCGCTCAAGGATGTTCTCGATACGCAAGTCGATCTTCCCCCCGGCAATGGCCGAGGCATCCATGGCTTTCGAGTGAACCGCGCTACGGGAGCGCTGACCGCGGCGGTTGTGCACGAAATGGGAACGAGCCCCAGTTGTCTAACGGTCAATGCGGCGAGGACGCGACTCTACTCGTCCAACGAGACCGATCGCGTTGGTGACAACAAGGAGGGAACGGTTAGCAGTTTCGCAATTGATCCGGCCAGCGGCGGCTTGACGCTCGTCAACACGGTGCGCTCCGGCGGCGCCGGTCCGACCTATGTGAGCATTCATCCCGCAGGCAAACATCTCTTTGTCGCCAACTACTTCGGTGGTTCGATCGCCGTGTTACCGATTTTGGACGATGGTCGGCTCGGCAATCCTACCGATATCAAACGTGACAGCGGCAAGATTGGTCCGACGAAAGCGGTCCACGCGCCTCCCGGGAGTTTCGCGTTTAGCGGGCATGACACCGCGCACGCTCACATGATTCAGGCCGACCCGGCAGGGCGATTTGTGCTGCATGTTGATTTGGGTTTGGATCAGATTTTCATTTGGAAATTTGACCCTGCCCGGGGCAAGCTAACTGCGAATAATCCGGCGACCGTTTCTTTGCCGCCGGGAGATGGCCCGCGGCATTTTCATTTCCATCCCAATGGTCGGTGGTTCTACTCGATTCAAGAAGAGGGCTCGACGATCGTGTTGTTTGATTACGACGCGAGAGGGGGCCGATTGTCGCAGCGCAAGACCATTTCGACATTGCCGCCGAATTTCGCCGGCAGCAATTTCTGCTCGGAGATTCTTGTTTCGGCCGATGGTCGATTTGTCTACGCCGGCAATCGTCTGCACGACAGCATTGGGATCTTCGCGGTAGGAAGCGACGGCGAGTTGACGCACGTCGCCGACGAGTGGACTCGCGGCGACTACCCCCGCAGTTTCACCTTGGATCCGACCGGCGAGTTTCTCTACTGCTGCAATCAGCGCGCAGACCATGTGACCGTATTTCAAGTAAATCGCGACACCGGACTGCTCCAGTTTACCGGTCATTACGCGCCAGTCGGAAATCCGTCGAGCATCGTTTTCGTTGCTCTGCCGAGTCCCGAGTAAAGGTTGAGCAGGGGCGCCATGACCACGGCCTAGCGGGGGCATGGCGCCTGAGCCCGTATTGCCAAGTTACAAACGACTAGAAATCCGTATGCAGCCAGAGTTTGGTACGGTAACTGATTTTCATACTAAGCGCAACCACATTTGTGCCCTCGAACTCTGTCGGGACAACATCGGCTTTCATCGCACCACATGTCTGCGCACCCGACGTAGCCGTAACCGGCCTTTGTGAAACCGTTTCCGCAACAGTACACGTCAACGACTGTCACGTATTTCCGACATTCGAAAGGGCAGTCTCTTAGCTTAAGTGAGTCCAAGTAAACCACGGACAGGTCATGCTCGTCGATATAGAACGCTCGCTCCTTTTGAGCGACCTTAAATTTGTGCGTCAAAGTATCAACATGGAGCTCGACCTCCGCACCCTCAAGTAACTTAAACGCGAATTTGCTATTCCGACCGCTCGGATCTTCACCACGGGCCAATGGGAGAATGAAATCCGGGTGGATATTGTTCATAGCAATGAGGGCGTATGCGTCCTTCGTGAAAGTGACGCGAAATTGGCCCGGACTCTCTTCACTCAGATCACCGCGAACCGTGTACATTCTCTGTGCGTTATTTGTCGCTTGTATTTTTTGTAATATAGACATGATTGTTTCCGATGGAGAGTCCGACAACTAGGAAATAGTTAAATTAGGTGGTGCGCAAATAGTCGTCAATGACTATTTACAGTATTTTGTCTTGAATTTGAGCACGGACGCCCTGACCACAGACTTGCGTGGCCATGAATGTGCTCCAATATTTCGTTCAACGGCGATTGACGTTAGAAATTTAGAGGCGTTACATCATCACGGATGGTCGCCCCAACAGGGTCAATCAGACAGCGAAAGTTGAACGATGAAACGTCGCCAAATTCTTCAAGTTGGGCTGGGCTTGACGATGGGAAACTCGCTGTTTGCTGACGTCAAAAAAGGGCGTTTCGAGCCTGCCGTGGACGTTTTGCAGAAAGCGACCGCGTCCGGCCAGGTAGAATCCGCTACCATCTACGTGCGCCAAAAAGACGATATCTTCTCCCAGGCGTTCGGCGGTGCGGCGACGGTGGACGCCAGTTTTTTGTTGGGGTCGATTACCAAGCCCATCGCGGTGACGGCGATCATGTCCCTATTGGATGCAGGCGAGTTCAAGCTCGATGATCGTGTCGTGAAGTATCTGCCCGAGTTCCAGGGGGATGGCCGCGAAGCAATCACGATGCGGCAGCTGTTGACGCACATCTCAGGACTGCCTGATCAGTTGCCACAGAATGCGAAGATGCGCGCGGCTCAGGCAACGTTGTCGAAATTCAGCGCTGCCGCGATTCGAACTCCGTTGCTGTTCAAACCGGGGTCGAAATACAGTTACTCCAGCATGGCCATTTTGCTGGCGTCGGAAGTGGCTCAGCGAATCACGAAACAACCGATTGCCATGTTGGTGGACCAACTAGTGATACAGCCGCTACAGCTCCACCACACGGCGCTGGGGATCGGTCGCTTGGAGAAAGATTCCTTGATGCGCTGTCAGGTCGAACATGCGGCTCCGGAATCGGGCGCGGGAGACCCCACCACCAAGACCTGGGATTGGAACAGCGATTTCTGGCGTCGCTTGGGAGCTCCCTGGGGCGGAGCATTTGCATCTGCAGGCGATGTCGCGAAGTTCCTGAATGCGTTTCTGCATCCGCAAGGCAAAATGCTGAAGCCGGAGACCGCTCGCATGATGATCCGGAATCACAATCCACTCCAGATGAAAGCTCGTGGCCTTGGATTCGATCTCGGCAGCGATTTGAACGGGCCCGTCTGCGACAACGTCTTTGGGCACTCCGGTTCGACCGGCACGATTTGCTGGGCAGACCCCAACAGCGATACCGTTTGCGTCATCCTGACGACGCTTCCCGCTCGAGCAATCACGCCGCATCCCCGAGAACTGGCGTCTCGTCATGTGGCCGGAGCGCTGGACTCTTGATGTCAGGGATGATGCCGGAGATCCATCGGGACGTGAGATCAAAGGAAGCGAGGTAATCCCAAGTCCTTCAGGCATACGATTATCTTGGCCTCTGGTTTCACCACGAAGTCGCTGAACCCTTAGAACACGGATCAAAGCCTCCCAAATGCTTGCACATAGCGCACCGTGTGGGAGAATATTTGCTGCGGCCGCGACCAAGCGGATCGGATTCGGTCGATTTAGTTCTTTAGGAGCAGGCGGATGCACGCAAGATTTGGACTGACGCTCGTCGTCAACCATGCGTGCAATCTCCGTTGTACTTATTGCTACACCGGCGAGAAAATCCGACGACCGATGTCGCCAGAAACCGGGCGCAAGGCGATCGACCGGGCGATCCGGTCCGTGCGCCGCGATGGGACGCTTGAACTGTCGTTCTTTGGCGGCGAGCCTCTGATCGAAGCCGAATTGATCTTGGATCTTGTGCGTTATGCTCGATCCGCGGCCGATGAGCAGGATGTCCGCCTGGCGTTAAGCATGACGACCAACGGCACGATTGAGTCCGCCGCCGCATGGTCGGTAATGACGCTGCCGCAGCTCGAATTGGCGATTAGCCATGATGGCTTGCCGAGCGCTCATGATGGTCATCGGGTCACGGTCGATGGCCTGCCAAGTTCGTTTCGCGTCCAAAATACGATGGCTCGTCTGATCGATGCGGGCAAAGAATTCCGCATCGTCATGGTGGTTCAGCCAGACAGTGTTGCGTCTTTGCCTGATGGAATGGAGTTCCTTTACACGCTCGGCGTACGGCGATTTAACCCGTCACTCAATCTCTGGGCAACCTGGACCAGGGCCGATGGCGAACGCTTGAACGACGCCATCCGCCGCGCCGCCGACTTTTGGGGCGAGCGGCTGCCGGAGTGCAGTGTCAGTTGGTTCGATGAAAAGGGGGCGCAAGCCGCGGGTATTCCGCTGACCGAGACAGCACGCTGCGGGTTTGGCCACGCCGAGATCGCGGTTACGCCTGCGGGAAATTTGTTTCCTTGTGAGCGCCTCGTCGGCGCCGACGAGCCAGGTAATCCGATGCGTCTCTCCGGTCATGCGTTGGATGGGGATGATTTCCTTGACCACGCTCCGCTTCCAGGCATGACGCCGGCTGAATGCGCCCCTTGCGCACTGCAATCACTTTGCAGCACCAAAACTTGTCGATGCAGTAATTTCATCCGGACGGGCGACGTGAACCGACCCGATGGATTGCTCTGTTTGTTGGATCAAGCTTGTTACCGAGAAACGATCCGCGTTCTTGAGTCGCGAGTTCTCGCCTCTACCTAAGGTGCATTATGGACGAACGCCCCCAATCCGATGAGTCGCTGAATGAGTCGCTGGCGGATGTACCGCCCAGTCCTGTCACTGCGCCGCCTTTATCGGCCAGTAATCGAGGCCTGAATGCTGTGACAGTCATCGTGGCGGGCGCCGGAGCGTTCGTGCTCCTCGCTGGCTTGACGACCCCGACTATTGGAGCCACTCGGTCGACCAAATTACAGTGGGAAGAGCGAAACTTACAAATCGAACAAGCCGTGCGCGATGCCAAATCCTGCGACGCCCAACAACAGTAGCGCGACGGTTCGCAGCCGTTGTGGTTCGGTCTTTCGCCAGAGCCTGCGCTGGATCGAGCGCGGGCTCGCTGTGTTCGGGGCGCTCGTCGCTTTCTACTGGCTGACGATGGATATTTCCGTCGTCATCTCTCCCTCAATGTCACCCACGCTGATGGGAACCAATCCAGATAACGGTGACCGCGTGATCACCGAAAAAGTGAGTTGCTGGTTTCGTAGCCCTCGCCGCTGGGAGGTAATCACGTTCATTAGCGATACCGGCGACAAGCGAATGAAACGTGTCGTCGGGCTGCCGGGCGAGAGCGTTCAAATGGTTCGCCATGGTGAATTGCTTATTGATGGCCAACCGATGGAATGCCCACCGTCGCTCGACGTGAAGTATTTGAGATTTGGCAATCTAGTCGACGGCAAGCCTGTGCCGTGCGGCGATGGTTACTATGTGCTGGGGGACGACCTGAAAGATTCCGACGATAGCCGATTCAACGGTCCCGTCCCTGCCCATCGGATCATGGGCCGTGCTTGGTTGATTGCATGGCCCATGACGCGGGTGGGATGGGTGCGTTAGGATGGAGCGCCCGAGCAGCACTTGTTAGGGGATAATTTCCAACGACGCAATCTGCTCGCCCGTTAGCTCGAAGAAGAACCGCAGGTCGGCCGGACTGCCCGGAAAGTTGCCGTCTAGGCGGCAAGTGACGACAACTTTGCCATCCTGCGACTCGCATTTCAGCGGCTCGCATGTGTAGACGTACTTCGCCGACGTCTCTTCCTTCCACTTTTTGATCGCGACGCGACCGTGGTAAGCGTGGCCTTCATCTTTCACGACGGCGTCGTCCGTGAAGCAACGTGCAACGGTTTCACTGTCGGCTTTGTCCGCTTGGAAATAGGCCGTAACCGGTTCTGGCAGATGGAGCGTCATGATTTATCCCTTCCTGTGTTTGTAAGACTGGGAGCCTTTGCTCCTTTTATTTCATGGACACTATCGGGGGCCGACTGTGACAACTCCGGTTCAAAATTTTCACGGCAAATGCAGCGCCCCGCGGATCTCCTCGCGCTGGAGCATTCGGCGCAGCCAGTGAATCTCGTCCGCTTGCCGAAGGAACGGGTGTTCTCGATAGAGGTCTGCGTGCTGTCGCTCGACCACATCCTCGATTCCCCTGACCGTCTCACCCGCAACATCCCGCACCCGTTCGACACGCTCCGGCACAAACAGCAGCCGGTGCGGATCCACATGGCCATGCTCGATAAAGCCGCGCGTCTTTTTGGGACAACGGCAGGGGTTGGTCTTGTTCACGAGCCCGCACTGGTTGTTCAGGAAACGGTGCAGGTCGCGGCGAGCACGCGCTAGTGATTGCCGGAAGTTGTCGGCGGTTATCTCCAAGACTTGGCCGCCGACGGTGTCGGTGACCCCCAGGATCTCGCCCAGAGTGAAGATCAACCGTTGTCGACGATCAAGGCACAGCAGCATTCCCATGGTGCAACTATTCTTGGCCTCCTCGACCAGAATCGGCAGCGCCACGGGTACGCTGTTGGAATCAGGCAAGTCTGCATCCGGCGTACTGCGAATCGCCGCTCCGTACTCGGCAAACGTCGTTACGCCGGTTTCAGCACGCCGGCGTTTCATGTTCAGCACATGATTAGCGGCAATGCGATACAACCAAGTGCGAAACTTGCTCTCTCCCTTAAATGTGCTGAGCTTGGTGATGACTTTGATCAGGACTTCCTGGGTCACTTCCTCCGCATCTTGAGGGTGAAAGACCATGCGGACAGCGATGTTGTAAATCCATGCCTGATGCCGCAAAACCAGCTGCTCCAGCGCTGCACGATCGCCATTCTTGGCTTGCTCGACGAGAACTGCATCGGATGCGTCGTCCTCGGTCCTCTCGCTAAACGGGTTGAACATGGCGCGGCTCCAGGAGACTGAAAATGACGACTTGAAAGGCGTTTCTGCATCTTGGACACGCCTGCAGCGAAGGTGTGACAACTGTTGAAAATGCGACAGGCATTTTATTGCGCCGGTGGGATTGCGAGCTTTCATCCCCCAACGCTAATGGTCAAAAAAGTGAGGACAGATGATGAACGCCGGAAACTGAATTTTGCCAGGAAGCGACACCAAACCGAGCAGAGACCGGCGCGAAGTGCGGAATTCCTAGAACCGGCCGGTAAGTCCTCTGACTGCGTTCATGCTGATGACGCCTGCGCCAAGCAACCCGGCGCAATTTAAATCTTTTCTCCTCCCCACAAATAGTGGGGAAATCAATCGCGGACGACCGCAAAACGCCGGCTTGGATTCTCGCGACTTATCGAGGATAATAGCCCCTTGGACTGGTGATGCGATTGCGTCGCCTCCGAACTTCCAGTGCGGGTTAGTTAGTGATTCTATGAAATTCATCGAGATGACTGGCGGAACGCTCATCGGCGCTCTGCACGAAGACGAACTGAGCCCCGACGAACTGGCGAAGGCCGGCGTTAACGAATCGACGATCGTTCGCATCAATCAGCAAGGGGACATCGAAGTACGTCGCCCGGAAGGGTGGGATATCATCGGTGGGTTGATCGGCGACTACGAAAAGCGGATGCAAAAGGCGAGCGGGCTCGGATGGGCGTAGCCTGATTCGAGCTTAACGCTCCGGCAAACTAGGCCTCTCGGCGCAATCCGAGCAGGATTCTCGAATTTCTTCCGGTTAAATGAACTTTCCGGCTTCAATTCCGCTGCACGCTTCTTCGACAGCGACGAGAAATCCCATAAAATGCCGGTTCAATCTACCCAAGCTACCTGGCCGTAAGGTTGCGCAGCTTGGTTAAAACAGTTAACACCAGTACGCCGATCTAACTCTATATCTCCCGCTGTGCGCCAACTCCCGACGGCGCCCGGTATTTGGTCTTTCCCTTACTGCGGAGGCGATAGCCGCGTGACAACCGAATCTGCTGGTTCGTTTTCCCCCCCGACATCAACCGTCGTTGATCGACTGCGTTATCGGGCGGAACATCAGGGCCCGCAAGTCGCCTATGCCTATCTCGTTGACGGGGAAGACGAGAAACTCGAGATGACCTATGCGCAGCTCGATCTAGCGGCTCGTGCGCTGGCGGCTCGCATGCAAGCGCTCAACATGCAGGGGGAGCGTGCGCTGCTGTTGTTTGCGCCCGGCATGGAGTTTATTACGGCGTTTTACGCTTGCTTGTATGCCGGCGCTGTGGCGGTGCCGGCTTATCCGCCGCGCCGAAACCGCAACATGGTGCGGATCCAAGCGATCGCCGATGACGCCCAAGCGAAAATCGCGCTGACGACGAGCGATGTGCTCGATCGCGTTACGCCGATGCTGGACGAGACGCCGCACTTGAAGAAGATCCATTGGCTAGCGACCGACAGCGAAAAGCTGGTTGAAGCCGATCAGTGGCGCATGCCTGACATTGACGAAAAGACGCTCGCCTTTTTGCAATACACGTCCGGCTCGACCGGAACCCCCAAAGGGGTCATGCTGTCGCACAGCAATATGATGCACAACTCGGCGTTGATCTCGTACGCCTTTGAGCATACTCGCAGTATGCGCGCCGTTTTCTGGCTGCCGATGTATCACGACATGGGGCTAATCGGCGGCGTTCTGCAACCGATGCAGATCGGGCAGCCGACAATCCTGATGTCTCCGATGGCGTTTCTGCAGCAACCGTTTCGTTGGCTGCGAGCGATCACCAAAAGTCAGGCGACCGTCAGCGGCGGTCCCAACTTTGCGTACGAATTGTGCGTCAACAAGATCACCTCGGAACAAAAAGACAAGCTCGATCTCTCGAGTTGGGAACTTGCGTTTAACGGCGCCGAGCCGATCAAGCCTGAAACGCTCGACCGCTTTACCGAAGCGTTCGAACCATGCGGTTTCCGGCGCGAAGCGTTTTATCCTTGCTACGGCATGGCCGAAGCGACCCTCATCATCTCAGGTGGCCTGAAAAAGAGTCCTCCCGTCATCCGCACGGTCGACGGCGACGTCCTGGATCAAGGACTAGTCGTTGACGCTGACCCGGACGAAGCGGGCGCACGGCCGGTCGTTGGCTGTGGAAACTGCTTGCCTGACCAAGAGATCTTGATCGTCGATCCCGAAACGATGCTCCAGCAGCCGTTCAACAAAGTGGGCGAAATCTGGATTGCCGGGCCCAGCATTGCGAAAGGTTATTGGCGGAACGAAGAAGATACGGAGCGTTGTTTTCGGGCGCATTTGGCCGACACCAACGCGGGCCCCTATCTGCGAACCGGCGATCTTGGATTCATGCAGGACGGCGAGCTATTCGTCACCGGCCGCCTGAAAGACTTGATCATCGTCCGCGGCGTCAATCGGTACCCGCAAGATATCGAAGCGACGGTCTGCGCTTCGCACGAGCTGCTCGAAACGTCGACAGCCGCGGCGTTTTCCGCTGAAATTGCTGGCAAGGACCGTTTGGTCATTGTCGCCGAAGCGCCGCGACTTCGTCAAAAGGACTACGGCCAGATTATCAGCGCGATACGCAAAGAAGTCGCGTTAGAGCATGAAATGGCGGTCGACGGCGTCGCTTTGATTCGCCGCGGCTCGATCCCCAAAACGTCAAGCGGCAAGATTCAGCGTCACGCGTGTCGCAATCACTTCTTGCAGAACGTGTTGTCGATTGTCGATCGCTG
Organism: Blastopirellula marina DSM 3645; assembly: GCF_000153105.1. Lineage (GTDB taxonomy): Bacteria > Planctomycetota > Planctomycetia > Pirellulales > Pirellulaceae > Blastopirellula > Blastopirellula marina. The sequence continues at coordinate 2,585,205 of NZ_CH672376.1, read as the reverse complement.
GGTCAGTTGGGACGAGGCCCATCTGTTGGATGAAGTCCGCAAAGTTCGGCTTCGTCGCTCACAGTTGGAGTTGGCTCGGGCCGACGCCGAAGGGATGGCGGTATCCGATCCCGAGCTTCGCGATCGCACGACGCAGTTAGTGCTGGAAAAAATTCATGCCGTCGCGAAAGAACGCGCGGCGAACCTGGATCTGAATACCGATCTGCTGGCGATCGGACTCGATTCGCTCGAGCGGATGGAAATCATCGCATCGATCGAAGACGCCTACGGCGTTCAGTTCCCGGATCACATCCTGCCGACGCTCAAGACGTGCCGCGAGGTATCCGAAGCGGTCGAGATCTATCTCGGCGGCGAGCCCCGTTCGCAAGCGATCGCCGATGACGTCCCGGCCGAAATGTACAGCTTCTCGGCGTTGCCTGAATATCGTCAGGTGAAACAGACGTCGGATGAGTTGGAAGCGTTGGGGATGCCGAATCCTTATTTCCAGTCGCACGACAAAGCGACCGGAAATATGACCACGATCAACGGCGTCGAATTGGTCAACTTCGCCGGGTACAACTATCTTGGCCTGGCTCAACATCCGCGCGTTTGCGAAGCGGCTAAACAAGCGATCGATCAATATGGCGCCAGCGTATCGGCCAGTCGTCTCGTCTCTGGCGAACGCCCGATTCACGCCGAGCTTGAGCAGGCGATCGCCGACTGGGTAGGCGTTGACGCCGCCGTCGCGATGCTAGGTGGGCACGCGACCAACGAAACGACGATCGGACATCTGGTTCGAACCGGCGACTTGGTTCTGCATGACTCGTTGGCCCACAACAGCATCATCCAAGGCGCCAGCCTGAGCGGCGCACGTCGCCGTCCCTTTCCGCATAACGACTGGGAAGAGCTCGACCAGATCCTGCACGATATTCGCCGCGACTATCGTCGCGTTTTGATCGTCACCGAAGGGGTGTTTGGGATGGAAGGGGATTTCCCCGACTTGCCTCGCTTTATTGAGATCAAAAAACGTCACAAAGCGTGGTTGATGGTCGACGAAGCGCATTCGATCGGCACGATGGGCGCCACCGGCCGCGGAATCGCCGAGCATTTCAAAGTAGCGCCCGGCGATGTCGATATCTGGATGGGCACCCTCAGCAAAGCGCTGGGCAGCTGCGGCGGCTACATCGCAGGCAGCGCGGACCTGGTCGAGTACCTAAAGTATACGGCGCCCGGTTTTGTCTTCAGCGTCGGCATGCCTCCCTCGAGTGCGGCCGCCGCTTTGGAAGCGTTGAAAATCATCGATGAAGAGCCGCAGCGGGTTACTTCGTTGCATCGCAACGCCGAGGTCTTTCTGCGGATCGCGCGCCAAGCGGGTCTCGACACGGGCCGCAGTCGGCAGACGCCGATCGTTCCGGTGATCCTGGGAGATTCGATGATGACGATGTTCGTCGCCCAGCGGATGCTGCTGCAAGGAATCAACGTCCGCCCGATCATTTATCCGGCGGTCGACGAATCAGCGGCGCGGTTGCGTTTCTTTATCAACTCTGAGCATACCGAAGCTCAGATTCGCAGCACGATCAATATTCTGCGTCAACTGTGCGAAGATATTCGCAGTGAAGACTCTGACTTTTTGAGCAACGGCGGCGCCAACGTTTCGGCATAGGCAATTCGGCCGACAGTCAATAACCAATTCCTTCAGCGCAGCAAAAAAGGACGGCCGATTGGCCGTCCTTTTTGATTGCATCTTAGCAACGCCATCGTTTAGCGATGGAAGGTGAACCCAAAGGCGACGCCGCTCATGAAGAGCGACTGCTGTTGATCACCGCTCGAAGCATAGGGGTTGCGACCGACGCCGCGTCCCATATAGATCGTGTTCCAGTTGATGTCGATCGCGAGTTCGCGAGTCAGGTAGTAGGCGGCGCCCAGTGTCCATTCGCCGCCAACAACGCCGGTCGAGTAGGTGTCGTCTTGATTCATGCGATAGACCCAGTTGTTACCGCCGAAGACTTGAGCCTCTCCATACAGTTTCCAGTGACCGCGATGCGTGTACATCCGAGCCCCCAACTGTCCGAGCAGCATATTGTTTTCCATCGCTAGATGGTTATCGACCGGGACGATCTGACGAATCGGGAAGAAACGTTCTTCGTAGGAAACCCGCAAGGATTGATCTTTGAATTGGAAGTAACGGACGCCGATCATCGGCTCGATCCAGAGTCCGCTATGGAACTGATCTAAACGCCACATCTTGTTCAAACCAACGCTCACGGTGGAACCAACGTTCCGTTCAGCGACTTGCGGTCCGTCGATGTGCAGGGTCGATAGCAACCAACCGTGACCTTCGTCCGACATCCAGCCGGCGTCAATCTTGTTACCCCAGGTAACATCCCCTTGGCTGTTGTCCGGGGCCGCTTCACCGCGAGTGACATTCACATAGAAGCGGTGATAGTCAAAGAAGGGGCCGGTCTTGGGATCGACTCCATCCTGACCATAGACTTCGGTGATCGGCGGAGCGAACCACTGGAAGTCGTAGTCTTCTACCGGGACGTCCGTAAACGGCTGGTAGAAACCGGAATAACTTTGGTCGTACTGGGCAAATGCTGTCGTCGCCGCTAGCGAATATGCTACGACGAAGAGTCCCCAGAGCATTTTTCGGTTCATCAACATGTTCCGGTTATACCTTGTAAAGTGCTTCAGCGCTCGAGGGCTTGCCTGCCGCAATTTGATCGGAAAAATCCTGCTGTGCCGGTAGTATCGGAATTCCCATTGACGCGAGTTCAGTAAGATTGCCTTTCTCTGCCGAAAAACCGTCGCAATCGGCAGACTCGTACATCACACAGGGAGCACCAGGAGACATAGGCAAACTGCGACGATTTTAACCCTGAAAACCGCCGATTCGTTGAGCCTGCCGCCGGTCGGTTCTATATTGAAGAAGGTAATTCTTATCCTCCCCGGAGATCGCGATGTCCGCCCGATCCTACTTTTCCCTGCTTCTTGCACTAATCTTCCAGTTCACCTCCGCTTTGCTAGCGGCCCGAGCTGCGGAGACGCCAGAAAAAACGCCGGAGGAAAAGTCGAGCCCGACGTTTCTTCGCATTCATGAAGACGCCAGCGGCGCTCCGCAAGCATTGCAGACCGCGATCGTCCGCTACGTCGATCCGAAAAAGCCGGACGCCTATGTGGACCTGGTCGGCGCCGTTCATATCGGCGAACAGGCTTATTACGACCAATTGAATCAAGAATTCAAAAACTACGACGCGCTCCTCTACGAGATCGTCGCTCCCAAAGGAACGCGAATCCCCAAAGGGGGCCCCAAAAAGAACGGCAGCGCGGTGAGCGGACTGCAAAACGGCATGAAAGACTTGCTGGGACTTGAGTTTCAACTGGAGCAGGTTGACTACACGCCGAAAAATTTCGTCCATGCGGATATGAGCCCCGCAGAAATGGCGGCCGACATGGAAGAGCGTGGGGATGGCTTCTTGCAGATGTTCGCTCGTTTGATGGGAGCAGGTCTGGTCCAGCAGACCAAAGGAGAAGATATGAACACGGCGATGCTGCTGGCGCTGCTGGCCGATGATCGCCAGGTGCGAATGAAACGAATCTTCGCATCCCAAATGGATGACATGGAAGGCCAAATGCGGGCGATCGAAGGGAAGAACGGTTCGACCCTGATCTCGCAGCGCAATGCGAAAGCGTTTGAGGTGCTGCGCGAAGAGTTGGATGCTGGGAAAAAGAAAATCGGCGTCTTTTATGGCGCGGGACACTTCGCCGATATGCATCGCCGATTGGTCGAAGACTTCGGAATGCAGCCTCAGTCGACGCGTTGGCTCGATGCTTGGGACCTGACCAAGTAGTTGACCTGCGCTCTCCATCTGTCAACGCCGCTAGCAACCACCCCAGGCAGCGGCGGTTTACAGGACGATGCGGCTTTCTATACTGGCCGATTACTTTCCGAGACGCCAGCCGAAGGATCGGACCTATTCACTTCAAGGAGGCAATGCGCGTGCCGCTTCTCGCGATCAATCAACTTACAACGTTTCGCTGGTCATTTGAAATGGACGCTCGGCGACTGGCCGAGGCCGGAATCCCAGGCGTGCACGTCTGGCGACAAAAGTTGGTTGACTACGGCGTCGAAAAAGGCGCCCACTTGCTGGAAGAATATGGGCTTAAACCGGTCGCGCTAAGCTGGGCCGGCGGCTTTACCGGCAGCGATGGCCGGACTTTTGCCGACGCACTAAGCGACGGCAAGCTGGCGATCGAACAAGCGGCCGAATTGCAAGCGCCGATCATCGTCGTCCATAGCGGCTCGCGCGGCGGTCACACCGTCAATCACGCGCGGCGATTATTTCTGTCCGCGCTAGGCGAACTGCTGCCGCTCGCCGAAGAACATGACATTCAGCTCGCCGTCGAGCCGATGCACCCCGCGGCAGGCGCCGAGTGGACTTTTCTGCAATCGCTTGCCGATGCGATCGAGCTGACGAAGAAGTTCGAGAGTGACCACCTCAAGATCGTCGCCGACGTCTACCAACTATTCGGCGAAAAGAATCTGATCGAGCAGTTAAAGCAAGCGACTCCTTACCTGGCGTTGGTTCAGCTTGCCGACGCCGACGAAGCCCCGATGGGCGAACCCGATCGCCGCCCGCTCGGCTCCGGCAAACTGCCGCTGCGCGAGATTGTCACCGCGCTGCAATCGGCGGGCTACGAGGGAGCTTTCGATGTCGAGCTAATGGGACTCGAAATTGAGAACACGGACTACGACCAACTGATCTCCCAAACTCGCGGTTACTTCAACGACATCGTCGGCGCGACGACCGCCCCCCAGTCGCAACCGCTGAAATAAATCAGCGTGCCCAAGAGCTTGTACGGATCACAAAATCGACTGTCGCCCGCGGCGCACTTTCGAGATTATGCGGTGAGAAGAAGCCAAAGGCGACCGAGATATGCCGCTCTTCTAAGCGATGCAAATCGTGCGTCGCTGATGAAATCTGCGCGTTTTCTCTCCACCTGTTCCGACGCTTGAACTTTCGAGGATCAACGCGCCGCCGATCTTCCCATTTTATTGCACACACATCGCGTCTCTTGCCCTCCCAGACTTTTCCACCGTCGATTGCCGTGGTTCTCTTACCAGGTTCCAACACGTCGAATCGCGCCGCGCAGCCTGTTGCTGAATTTCACGTCAGCTCTTTGCTGAATTGAAGGCAAGCAGCAGCACTAGTAACGAAATGGGCGCCATCCGAAGGATATCACGTTAAATCTCTAACTCTAAACGTGGCCGTTGCTTGCAACCATTTCGGGTAGTCGGCACGTGCTATTGGCATGGGAAGTGCTTTAGATAACCCCCACTTGTCTTGGCTCCAAGCCTATTCCGTCGAACGGCATGCAAACTCGTTCGATCGCTATTTTTCATTCTCATTGCACAGGGCTTAGTGATCTCATGGCTCATACGATTCGAACCAAACGTGCTTTTACGTTGGTGGAACTCTTGGTGGTGATCGCGATCATCGGCGTTCTCATCGCACTCTTACTTCCGGCCGTCCAGCAAGCGCGCGAAGCGGCTCGGCGGATGCAATGCAGCAACAATCTGAAACAACTGGGACTGGCGCTGCACAACTATCACGACACGTTCGGAACGTTTCCATCAGGCGAACTCACCGTGAGTCGAATCAGTTGGCAGGCGCTGATTTTGCCGATGATCGAACAAGGCGCGCTGCGAGATCAGTTGGATACGGCCGGAGCGTTTATCGGCATCAATGGCTCGACGACGGTTCCGCCTTGGTACGCGATTCCTGCGATTGTCTCTACCGGTACGACGCCGTTGGCCCAAACGGTGATTCCGGGCTATATCTGCCCTTCGGATCCGGCGGATGAATTGAACGAACGTCTGAAGTCTGACGACACGACTTACCCCGGAGCGTTTGGCAAATCGAACTATGTTGGCGCCTACACGGCCGCTCTTTACAACAGTTCGGGGACCAAGACGGCGGACACAAAGGCCACGTTTTACGAAAACTCGAAAATCGGTTTCCGCGATATTATCGACGGAACCAGCAATACGCTGATTGTCGCCGAACGATCGAGTAAGACCCCCTACGTTGGTTCATTGTGGATTGGTTGGCATTCGTATGCACCGGGCGCAACGACCGGCGACAACGCGTTCATGCTGCGGGTCCGAATCAATCGGCTCTCCAATGACTCTCAATATGCAATCAACGGAACCATCAACCATGCTTCTAGTAGTTCGCATCCCGGTGGAGCTCAATTTCTGTTGGGAGACGGTTCCGCTCGATTTATCGGTGAGACGATAGATATCCGGACTTTTTCGGGCCTGGGAACGATCAACGGCAGCGAAGTCCTCGGCGAGTTCTAGACTCGCTGGCGATTGTCTCGTGTTCAATTGTCAAAACGCAAACTAATTTGGGACAACGTTGATGACTCGATGCTTTGCAACACTCGTTCTGATCTTGGTTCCAGTGGTCGGCCTGACCGGCTGCTGGCAAAGTGGGGGCGAATTGGGCCAAGTGACTGGAACCGTCACCTTAGATGGAAAGCCGCTTCCCGAAGCGATGGTCAGTTTTTATCCTGAAGCTGGCGGAAGATCGGCTCACGGCGTAACCGACGGGGCAGGGCAGTATCTGCTCCGCTATACGGGATCTAAAGATGGAGCCCCTCTGGGTCCACATCTCGTCAAGGTCGAAGTCGGGATACCGATGGGAGAAGGCGATTCTCCCGCCGTTCGCAAGGTTCCCCAATTGCCGGCTAAATACAATACGACCTCGGAACTAACCGCCGAAGTCAAATCGGGCTCGAACGACATCGACTTTGAATTGAAGTCCAAGTAGATGATCGCGGCCGTCGCCTTGCTCATGCGAACAGCAAGAGCAAGGCGCACTGCTGCGACACTTTATGGGGATCGCTGCTCAGTCGAACAACGGATTTCGAGTCGCGCAGATTGCTCGCAGGCCAAGCCGGTTATTTCTTTTTGCGAGCACTTTCTTCCGCCGCAGCAATTCGCCCCCGAACTGCTTCCACCTCTTGCGACTGTCCCCAAAAGTAAAGGGTCACGCCCAGGAGCAGTCCGACCAGACTCGCCGAGATGACCGCGAACGGACTTTGCGTGAACGTCGAGTTTTGGACGGCGGCCTGCGTGGTTAATACAAGGCCAACCGCGCTAATCACGAAACCGAGCGCATCCGAAAGAATCTCGCGCAGACTAAAGCCATAGTGAGCAAACACCACCAGTTTTCCGATGACTAGCTGCAGCGCAAAACCGACGACGCCAGACAGCATCAAAGCAAAAGCGATCCAGTGGAAGGCCGGAAATTCCAGCGCTTCGGCGACCCGATAAATCGGGGTCAAAATCCCAGCGCTCGTTTCTTGGGCCGCCTCCGAGTGGTCAACGCTCTTCGCGATTTCGTCCAACTGTTGCGGGAGATCGCTCTTCGGCTCATTGGCTACTTCCGGCTCGGCAGACTCTTCCTTAATCGGCGGCGCTTCCTCCGCCGGAGCCGTTTCTGCGACGGCGGGCGGATCAGGGTTCTCCTCTTGAGCCCAAGCCTGCGGTTGAACGACGCAACATGCCAGAGCGAGCAAAAAGATCAACGTTAGGAGTCGAGACATAACCTTCGCCTTTCTCACAAAATCGAGTCCAAATGGATGGGTAACGCCACGAACCTCGTTCGGGCGATCGCAATTTCGCAAATGTTTCGCTTTTCTAATGAAGACTTTCCTGCTTTCGATGGCGAACTTCAGCCATCGAGCGGTTGAGCTCAAATGGGTATTCGTTGGTCGCAGCGTAAACTTGCTTCGATTTGACCGGCTTTCGCTGTGATGAGGGAAACAGCGCCGCGAGAGGATTGAGAAAGCGGAAGAATGCAACTAAAGTAGTCCTGCGGCTCGTTTTCCGTCTTCGGAGTAGCGAGCCTTCTCGTCAGCATCGATATTCGCCTCAGACAACATCCTCTATCGATCTCCCACCAACCTTCCATTGGAGAACAGCCCATGAATTCTTTCGATGCATCGCGTCGAACTTTCCTGAAGACGACCGCCGCAGGCGTCGCCGCGACTTCTCTCGCTGTGCAAGCCCATCAATCGCAAGCCGCCGACGCGAACTCGAAACTGCGGATCGGCTTCGTCGGAGTCGGCGGACGCGGCTTTGGAGCGCATGTGAAGAGTCTTTCGGCCCTGGCCAAAGAAGGCTCCAATATCGAATTGGTCGCCGTTTGCGACGTGTACGAACACAATCGCAACCGCGCCGCTGACTACATCGAAAAAGAGAACGGCGGCAAGGTCGCTCGTTATGTCGACTTCCGCGACATGTTCGAGAAAGAGAATCTCGATGCGGTGAGCATTGGTACGCCCGACCATTGGCATGCGATTCAGGCCATCGAAGCGATGCAGGCCGGCATGCATGTCTACTGCGAAAAGCCGATGGTCAAGCAGGTCGAAGAAGCGATCGAACTGGTCAGCGTCTGGAAAGACACTGGCAAGGTAATGCAGGTCGGCGTGCAGGGAACAAGTCTGCCGATCTGGGACGCCGCTCGCGAGAAGATTGACGCCGGGATGCTAGGCAAAGTGCTGATGTATCAGACCGAGTATTTCCGCAACTCGGACATCGGCCAATGGCGCTACTACAAACTGTCGAAGGAGATGACTCCCAAAACAATCGACTGGAAGCGTTTCCTGGGCGTCGATGAAGGGCTGGCCGAGGACCAACCGTTCGATCGCGCCGTCTTCGCCCAATGGCGCCGCTTCTGGCAGTTCGGCAGCGGCATGTTCACCGACCTGTTCGTCCACCGCACGACCCAGATGATGAAAGCGACGGGACTACGGTTCCCGGCTCGGGTTACCGGCAGCGGCGGCTTGTATCTGGAATACGACGGCCGCGAAGTGCCGGATGTCGCGACGGTGGTCGCTGAGTTCAACGAAGGTTGCCAAGGTCTGGTTACCGCGACGATGGCCGCTTCAGAAACGCCGATTTCGCAACTGGTCCGCGGTCACAATGGTTCGATCGTCTTTGATCGCCCCGATACCTCGGGAGAATTCACGTTCGTCCCTGAACGTCCGCAGGTCACGCACATCAGCCCGACCGAGCTCCCTTACGAAAAGCAGATCATCAAGGCCGAAAAAGAGGCGCCCAAGGATCAAACCAAAGCGCACTTCGCGAACTGGATTACTGCGATCGAAGAGAACAAGCCGCAGTCGGTAAACAATCCGCCAGACCTGGGCGCTGCGGCGATCGTGCTAGTTAACCTCGGCGCTCGCAGCCACCGTGAAGGGAAGATTTATCGCTTTGACGACGAGAAGATGACCGTCAGCGAAGCGGACGGATCCTGGTCGAAGAAGTGGGAGAAGATCTCCAAAGAACGCGGCAAGCCTGAACATGTCCCCGGCTGGAAAGCAGGCGACACCGGCTCGACCATCAACAATCCCGACCATCAAAGTTTGGAAGGTCCGTGGATCAACGGCAAGGATCCGGCGAAGTAATTCGATCCTGGTTCGATAAATCGGATGAAAGCGGCGTCTCGCAAGAGGCGCCGCTTTTTGCTTGGCTTCGACCCAGGAAAATCGTCACACTAGCCCGTTGCGCGAGCGAGGGAATACGGCTGGCGATTCGAACACGGATTGAAGTGGCGAGCCGTATTCCCTTGCTGCCGCAACGGGCTAGTCTTTGAGTGGATCGTTACTTCTCTGGAATCACTTCCAAACAAACCAACCGATCGTCACCGCGGACATACATCAAGCCGTGCGACAAGATCGGCGCCGCCCATGCGGGATATTTGAGCAGGGGACGCTCGCGCTGGCCGGGCTTGGCTGCCTGTAGCAGATTAACCTCCGACACTAGTTCGTACTTCTCCGGGTTCGCTTTGATCAGCCGCAAGACGCCATCTTCGCTGAGACAAACGAAGTGTCCGTCCGCGTAGAGCAATGACGAGCGTGACAAACCTGCAACGCTCCACATCACTTTTCCCGTTTTCCAATCGACGCAGCGCAGCTCGGCGTTGTTGCTGTGTCGGCCGCTCGATCCGTACAGATATCCCTGGTGATGGATCGCGGTGTTCCAGTGAGTCTGCATCGACTTGTCCCGCTTCTTCTCATCATCTTGCCAAACGATGTCGTAGCCGCCGGTCTTGACCTTCAAGAGCGCACTGCCGGGCCCGTACGTTTCGGAGATGAAAACTTCGTCTCCCACAATTACCGGCGTGCTGGCGTTGACGCTATCCCGAATTCGGGCGCGCCAGGGAAACTGAAAATCGATCACGCCGGTTTCCGGCTGAAACGCGAGCAACCCTGCGCGAGCAAACGCGAAAGCGTACGGTCGGTCGCCGATCTGGGCCCAAGTCAGGCTCGCGTAGCTGGCCAGGTCGTCGCTAATGTGATAGACCACTTCGCCGGTTCGCTTGTTCAATGCGACCACGCAGCTATCATTACCGACGACGCGATCCAAATCAAAGCGGCCAAAATTGTGCGACTCTGGCGGGCTGCCGCCGACCATCACCAACAGCAGGTCGCCAAAAATCACCGGTGAACTGCCGACGCCAAAAAAGTTTTGCACCACCGCGAACTTTTTATTGAGGTCGACCTTCCATAATAGTTTCTGCGTCGAGATCTGCAGGCAATGGAGTTTTCCCTCGGCGCCGTAGATATAGACACGATCCCCCTCGATAATCGGCGACGTGCGTGGACCATTGTTATAGCCAAGCGAATCTTCGTAGGCGGTCGGATATTCGAACTTCCAGAGCAACTCGCCGGTTTCGGCGTTTAGTACGCTCAGTCGCTCGACATCGTCATAACGATCAAATTGAAAAAAACGACCGCGGCTGACCGAACCGATTCCATAGCTAGTGCCCAACTCGCGTTGCCAAACGATGCGTGGTCCCGCGGCCGACCAAGGAGCCGTTAAACCGGTCTCCGGCGACTTACTGTCGCGCGTGGGCCCTAGAAATATCGGCCAGTCGACGCCTGAGTGTCGCGTCGCCAAATCCAGCGGGAGCGTCTCGTCCCCTCGCACGGCCGAGAAGCAAGCGAGAATACCAAATACCAAAGCCGCTAGTGCGGCGATTTTTTTATTTTTCATGGCAGGATAGTTCGGTAGGTAGGTCGATGCGAAGCGAGAGATTGACTACCAGTCTACAATGACAAGCAGACGATTGCTTTCCCAGGTGCTCCGATGCCCGTTTTACGCGTCAACAACTCGATCCAGATTCCTCTGACGGAATTGAAGTTTACCTTCTCACGCAGCAGCGGCCCCGGCGGGCAAAACGTGAACAAGGTCAACTCCAAGGCGATGCTGCGCTGGGCCTTTGACCAGTCAGAGCATATCGACGATCGCGTCAAAGAGCGTCTGCGAACTCGCTGGGGAGGACGCATCAATAAAAACGGCGAGATCATTATCAGTGATGATAATAGCCGCGATCAACGAGCGAACATCGACAGTTGCCTAGAAAAGCTGCGCGTCATCTTGCTAGATTCGGCCGCGCGAGAGAAACCACGTCGCGCCACGCGCCCCAGCCGCGGTTCGGTAGAACGGCGAATCGACGCCAAAAAGCAACGGGGCGAAACCAAAAAAATGCGCCGTCCACCCGGCGCTCCGCCTGAATAAATCGCGTCAAACCGCAACTCCCCGTTTGCTTCTCGCCGGGGGGGCACGTGTAGGTTCTATTAGCACTACAAATCGGCGGCAAGATCCGAGCATTCGATAAATTCGCGCCGCCTAGCTCAAAACAGGCAGCGTGCGCTATAATTTGTCTATGGAAAATCCCGAGCATATCGACTCCATCTTAAATGATTGGCCCTTTGAAAACGGGCACCTCAGCGCGCGAATCGTAACGGGCGATGATGGTCGCGACGTGGTTCAGATGCGGATCGAAATGGGTTTGATGCAAATGGAGGTCGACGGTCGCCCCGATGGAGGCGAGCCGTTCGGTTTTGTAACCTATGCCGACTACCTGCAACAGCGGATCGATGAGGATCCCGATTACATCCTGACCGACGGCGATTGCACCGAAATCGATCGAGAATTCATCCAGTTCTATCACCGCCGCATTTGCTGGCTCGGCCTGCGTGAGTATCAACGGGCCGTTCGCGACGCCGATCAAACGCTGCTGCTGATGGACATCTGCCGCGACCACTCGGACGATGACGAGTGGATCGACTCGCACGAACAGTTCCGCCCCTTTGTTCTCTTCCATCGAATTCAAGCCGCCGCGCTAGCGACGCTTACCGATCTGACGCCGGAACGCGCGATTGAAGTGATCAATCTGGGGCTCGAAGAGATGCGCGAGGTCTTTACTGAATTCGAGTTAGAAGACGAATACGATAACGACGAGCTCGTCAAACGCTTGATCGAACTGCGCGAGCAACTACGCAGCCAATACGAAGTCGGACAGACGCTGCAAGAACAACTGTCCGAAGCAGTCGCCCAAGAAGAATACGAACGCGCCGCCCAAATCCGCGATCGCATTTCAAAACGCGAACGGTAACCTCGCAGGGCGTCTCACGCGGTTTTACTTGCGATCGCCGCGTGGAATCTCAAAGTCTTGATCCGAGTCGTCCCGCGGCAAATCACGCTCGATGACGAACTCAGGAAAAAGCGGACTTCCGTCTCCTAAACCATCCGGCGACTTGCCGTCGTAGCCGACGATAACGACACGGTAGGGCCCCCCGACGACTCCTTTGCCCTCTTCGGTCTTGTATCGCCCTTGCGTAATTCTAGCGCTGGCGCCGGGCCCCGAGTTACCTGCGGTGGTGTTGGGCTCAAAATTGATGTACCCCAACTCCACCGGCTCGCCATTAAAAGTAACGATGCCGGAACATTGGTAGGTTCGCAGACCGGATGGATCGGAAAAACAGCCGACGGCAAGCAAACAGGACAAGAGCAGAGCGCCAAGAGCCGATGTTTTTGCGTGAGAGTATCTCATTCCAATAAACTCGCTGGAGAGGGAGAGAAAATCATGATGGGCGCGACGCGGTTGCGCCGAACGATTCGACGGTGAAACGCGTGTGAAAAAGCCGAACTTAGTATCGACTTCCTACTAAAAGTTTGTGACGACTCCTTCGTCGCGACTACCTAAGACGCGATGCGTTTCCAAGTCCATCGTCTGGCTCATGAATCGAACGGAACCGTCGGCAAAATTTGCATTGCAACCACCGGGATGAAAACTGCCCATTGTCCCGTTTTGAGCGCCGCGATTCGAGAAAGCGGTGTCGATCTTCGATCCATCTTGAGCGAGCGAATTAATCTGCCATCGCGACGCGGTCATTACACCGGCGACGCCGCCGCCGGCGTCGACGCTGCGCACGCTCGACGCCCAGCCAAAATAGGCGTTGGGATAAGTAGCGGAGGCCGCCGCTCGTCCTCCGGGTCGCAATTGATACTTCGTTTCGCCGACAAGATAGGTGTTGGTCGATCCGTCGAGGACATCGCGAAAACTAATCTTGGAATCGACAAAGAGAATGCCTTCGGTAAAAAAGTAGCGATCGGTTCCCGAAGAGCAGATATCCGGCTTTTGCGTCGCGACGTTGCCGATCGCCCCGCCCATGACTCCAAAGTAAGTGCTGTTGTTCGCGTCCGACGCCGAGTTCGGATCGCTAGGACATTGATACGCGGGATTGGGCGTCAAAAAGACCGCATGATTGGCCGCGGAACCATTGGGGTCATCCGTCGGACTATGATCGGCCATCCCCGTAAATCGTGATCCCATTTCGACCTGGGCATGGAGATTCCCCTGTTCCAATTGCGGCAGAATCAGCACCGACCAGGGAGCGCCGTTGTAGGCGGTGGAAGCAGGCCATGTGCACCAATTCGTCGGATAAGACCCGCGTTTGGCCGACATCACATTGCCCGGCGGGAACACGCTGAACGTGTCGTGATAGTTATGCAGCGCGAGCCCCAACTGCTTCAGCTTGTTGGTGCAACTCATGCGACGCGCCGCTTCGCGCGCTTGCTGGACGGCCGGCAATAGCAAAGCGATTAACACGCCGATGATCGCAATAACCACCAACAATTCGACCAGCGTAAAACCGCGGCGTCGAAAATGACGGCCTCGATCGACAAGAACATTCATGGCTAATCTCCTGCGAATAAGATGAGACGGGAAGGATGCGGGACAAGCTTGACTGCGTAGCAAAGGAAATGGGAGTTCGCTGAAACTTGGATACTCGCGAAATGACTCCTTGAATTCTGTTCTGGCGGGGACAGGACCTATCGGAAATAAATCAGTCTGGCGATTTGGCCGAGGCCCAGCCGATACGGCCTGAAATGACGTTCGCCTGTTCGATCGTCACGCGTCGAATCGTCTCGAGCGATGCCTTCTTGAAACGAGCGCTGGGGCCGGTCACCCAGATCGCCGCGATGACTTCATTTCGCCGATTTCGAATGGGGGCGGCGATGCAATTGACCCCTTCGACCTGCTCCTCGCGATCGACGGCGAAACCATGCTCGCGAACTCGTTCCAACTCTTGGATGTAGGCGGTACGATCCGTAATCGTGTTATTCGTATAACGCATGAAATCGATCTGCGCGACGATCTCCTCCATTTCCGCCGTAGGAAGATGCGCAACCATCACTTTCCCCGGCGCCGACGTGTGCAATGGAAATTGGTGGCCGATCTCGACCATTACTTTGACCGCCTGAGGGCTGAGCAACTGCTCGACGACCACGCCGTGCCCTCCACTGAGGACGCCCAGCAAGACGGTTTCTTGCGTCGCGTCTCGCAAACAGCGCATCGGCCCCAATGCTTTTTCCAGCAGGTGCGACTCATTGACCGCCGCGTACCCCAGCGCCAGCAGTTTGGTCGAAGTGCTGTACAGCTTGAGAACCGGCTCTCGATTGAGATATCCGTAATCCGCGAGCGTCGTGACGATCCGAAAGATGCTGTTCTTGGGAATGCCGAGCCGCGCCGCCATTTCTGAAACGCCGAGCGCCGAGGGATCGCCAGCGATCAGTTCCAGAATCTGCAGCGCACGCACCAAGCTAGGAACGTGGTATCGGGAGTTCTCGACGACGTCATCGTGCATTTTCGCGGTAGTCATGGATGTTTCCCAATGGTTGAGCTTCGCTGCTAGTCGGCCAAAGTTGTTTGACATTTAAACTATCGTTTCATATAACAAACAGCAAACAAATTTCTAGATTTTTCGCAAATCATTTCCTTGAGCGACTCTCAGGCGCCGGACGTTGTCCTCGCCGCGCGAGTCTTCGCTGAAATCCCCAGGAGAAAAAGCATGTCGCTCACCGCACGGCATCGATTGAATTGCTTGATCGCAGCGATCCTTTTAGGGAATGTCGGCGCCGCTTTGGCGAACGACGAAGTTGCTCCGCCGGTCATCGAAGCCGACCTGCTGGTCGTTGGCGGCGCCGAGTCTGGCTGCGCGGCGGCGGTGCAAGCGGCCCGCATGGGCGTCAAGCGAATCGTGCTGGTCAACGACACCAATTGGGTCGGCGGGCAGTTCTCTTCCGAAGCTCTGGGAGCGATCGATGAGAATCGAGCGCATGAATACAACGGCAAAGTCCCGATCCCGCGTTCTGGCCTGTTTCGGGAAGTGATCGACGCGATGGAGGATAAGAACGAAGAACTCTACGGAGTGCGTCGCCCTGGGAATACGCGGGTCATTACGACCTGTCGCCCGGTGATCGCCAATGAGGTCTTTGAAGCATTGCTTCAACCGTACGAAGCGTCGGGGCAAATTCAACGCTTTTCTAATCTGCGGGTGAAGTCGGTCACGGTGCAAGACAGCCGAGTAAAGGCTGTAACCTTTGAACCGCTCGCCGAATCGGCGACTCCGTTAAAGGTGCACGCCCAATTGACGATTGACGCCAGCGACTGGGGGGACGTGATCAAGCTTTCTGGCGCTCCTTATGATTTCGGTCTGGACGCTCGCTCCGAATATGGAGAACCGCGAGCGCAAGAATCTCCGGAGCCAAACACCGATGTGAATCCCATTACCTGGTGCATGATTCTCGTCGCTCAGACGGAAGAAGCTTTGATTCCTCAGCCGGCAGGCTACGATGAACGCGACTTTCTCGGGCAATGGAAATGGATCGATGACAAATTCAATTTCGCTTCGCGGCGACTCGTCGATGGTAAAGCGCTCAAAGATCGCCAGCAGGCCGACATCTACCTAATCAATAATCCGCAAGTTGACTATCCGCTGGATGTCTTCACGGCCGACGTAGCCGCCGCACTAGAAGCGATGGAAGCAGGCGCATCAAAGAAACAGTTTGTTGACTTGACGCCGCAGCAGCGGGAGATTGTCTTTCGAGACGCGCGGCTGCGAACTTTGCAATATCTGTACTTCATGCAACAGAAATACCCCTCCTTCCGTACAATGGCGATGAGCGATGAGTTTGGCACCGCCGACAAACTCCCGCCTAAACCCTATGTGAGAGAGAGCCTGCGTCTGAAAGCGCTGCACATGATCAAAGAGCAGGAAGTCGTCGGAGCGGGCGCACAGTCCAACTACGCTCAGACGATGTTTGCCGATGGCGTCTTCTCTTGGCAGTTTGAACTCGATTTCCATCCGACGGCCCGGAAGTGGCTCAGCTCCGAAGGCGCCGCAGGCCCCTGGGACGCGACTTTTCGCGGCCAGAGAAAGTTCGGCGTGGGAGGAACAGGGCTATCGATTTTTCCGCTGCGCAGTTTCGTACCGCAGGAGATGGATGGCTTGCTAGGAGCCCAGAAGAACTTGGGGTACACCAGCATCGTCAGTTCCTCTTGCCGCTTGCACGATCAATCGATGGCGGCTGGTCAAGCGTGCGGAGCGGTCGCGGCGGTTAGCTTGCTAAAGGACGTGTCTCCGCGCGAGATGTGGCGCGATCCCCAATACCTGGCCGAAGTCTGGACCGGCTTGCTCACCCAGAAAGACGCTGCCGCCGTGGTGATCTGGCCCTTCAATGATGTCGATCCCTACGACGATGGATTTGTCGCGATTCAACAATTGGCTGTCCGCCGCTTATTTCCCCTTGCTCCCCATGAAACCAGTTTTCGGCCAGACGCACCGGCCGAAGCAGAATGGGTGGCCGAAGTGGTGAAGCACATACAGTCCCAGGGGTATGACTGCGCCGTGAACGCGATAATGCCGACGAAGACGCGTCGCGAAGCGGCAATCGCGCTTTGGAAAGCGATTCAATCGCAACCCATCCCGGCCTATGAGCGCCAGTCGCCGGACGATGCGGATGGAGACGGGATCGCCGATGCGAACGATGCGCTCCCGTTTACCGCCGGCGAGACCTCGTGGAAGTAATTCGCGAAGGACTCCGTCGCGCGATAGGCGATTAAGCGGCGCCTATCGCCAGGGAAGATAGGTGATCGCCATCGAGAACAACTCGGGAATTCGTATCGCCGTTCCGCCAAAAGCTTGCCAGCCGATGGCGCACCCGCCGACCGCAACGGCCCCGATCGCACAGCCGCCGGCAGCGCCCAAGATCCCAATCGCCAGGCCGCCTGCGGCGAGGATGCCGATCCCGACTCCCCCCAGTCCGATCGCTCCGATCGAGAGCCCGCCAAAGGAGATGAGCCCAATCGAGATTCCACCGGAGGCGAACATGCCGATCGCGACATCGCCAAAGGCGAAGACTCCCCGCGCGACGCCCATCGGCTCGGCGCCTTCTGGCCCGTAGGCGATACTAACGATCGGCAGACCGAAGAACTTTGATTCGGATTGATAACGGTACGGCTGGTGTCGATAAGCGCGACGCATGGCAAATTCTCCCGGGAGTTCGCTTATTCATTCGTCGCCCAAGCGACCTTATTAGAGCACGCGGCCAAAATTTCCCAAGAAAATAAAGCGGCGAGATCAGACGATCCCGCCGCTTTTACCAATCGCTCCCAAGTAGCAAGCTTCGTAGTTCTTAAGGAATCCAGTAGACGGCGCCGGTCACGACGGCGGCCTGAGCGGCGGCGCCTCGCAAGCTGATCGGCACCGGCGGCAGCAAGTAAGGAGCACAGCTGCCGGGGCGATAGTAGCCCAACGCGTACTGACATTCGCTCGGTGGATACATCCCCATCTGGTACGGCAGCACCGCAGCACTGACGAAGAAGTGGGCGCCGGAGAGGAGCGGCTGCGTGATCGGTCCGGTCATGTGACCGTAGCGTTCGAGCGCTCGCTCTTCAAAGTAAAGCGGTTTGTGGCAAAGAGCCGAAGCGGTCCAGTTGACTTCGGTGGTCGCCCAGTGACGGCCCGGGAACGCGGCGTCGGTCCAACCACACTCGTAGGGCAAGTCCCAATAGGCGGCGACAAAGCAGCGATCGTCGGCACTGAGCGTGCGAAGGTCAAATCGTTTGATCTCGCGACCGGTGTCGATCAACACGCGCTGGTTTTTGAAGTCGAGCATCCGGCCTTCGGCCAACAACTCGCCGTTCAACGAAGTCCAGCTGCGGCTCGGAGCTTCGGCCATCGCTTCATTCTTCATTTGCTCCGCGAGTTCCGCGTCTTCTTCATCCGGGCGAAACGCAGGCGTCATATCGAGATTGATCATCGGCAGCTTGAACGCTTTCAAACGATCGACGATCGCATTGCAGTTATCTTTGTCGTCGCAGCAGTTGCGGTCGTTGTAGACCGTGTTGCACGGAGCCGACTGCGGCTGGCGCGGTTGGATCGGCAACCCATCAGGGCCCAGTTCCATCGGTTCTCGATCACTCGACGACGGCATCGGACTGGGGACCTTCGGAGCGTTCATCGGCGGATTGGTCATCGGCAACGGCGGCTCAACGTCATTCGATGGAGCAAGCGGTTGCGGAGCGCCAAATCGGCTCGGCGGAGTCGCAGGCGCGACTTCTTCTTGATCCAATTGCGTCAGCTGATCGCCAAACGGATCGTTGAACGGATCGGCTGGCGACAACTTGCTGGCCGTTTGCACCATCCGCTGACCCGCAGGCGGAGCGAGTTCGACGTGGGCGACCGGTTGCACCGAGCTCGTCTTGTGAACCGGTTTCAGCTCGACAGGCGCGTTGACGCCGGCGGGCGTCGCGACTTCTGGAGCCGTAGAAACTTTGGTCGAGCGGCGCCACTGAAGATGGCTTTGCGGCTGACCATCGGCGGCCCACAGATCGGCCGCCGAAAAGAGGATAACAGCTCCGCACAGCGCTCTAGTCGTTGTTTTGATGAACGTCCGGGCTGTAGTTCGGGGCTTCCTGAGTAATTGCGATGTCATGCGGATGGCTTTCCCTAACACTGGCCGGTGTGACCCGGATGAACTTGGCGTCCCTGCGTAGTTCTTCAATCGTTCGCGTACCGCAGTAGCCCATCCCGGCTCTCAAGCCGCCGACAAGCTGATACACGAACGGACTCAAATTTCCTTTGAAGGGAACTCTCCCTTCGACCCCTTCGGGGACCAATTTGCCCCCGTCGCTGACTTCGCCCTGGCGGTATCGCTCTTTCGAGCCTTTCACCATGGCGCCCAGCGAACCCATGCCGCGGTAAACCTTGAAGGTTCGACCTTGGTACAGGATTACGTCGCCTGGGCTTTCGTGCAGTCCGGCGAACAACCCGCCGATCATGACCACGCTAGCGCCCGAAGCGATCGCTTTACAAATGTCTCCTGAGAACCGCACGCCGCCGTCGGCGATGATCGGAATCCCATGTTTTGCCGCGACCTGAGCCGCATCGCGAATAGCGGTGACTTGCGGCACCCCCACTCCCGAGACCACTCGCGTCGTGCAGATCGAACCAGGTCCGATCCCCACTTTGACCGCATCGACGCCGGCTTCGATCAAGTCGGCACATCCTTCGGCCGTCGCGATGTTTCCCGCGACAACGTCAATAGGCCAGTTCTTCTTGATCTCACGAACCGTCTCGATCACGTTCTTCGAGTGGCCGTGAGCACTGTCGACGACCAACACGTCAACGCTGTTATCAATCAGGCTCTGGACTCGTTCAAAATCCATCACGCCAACTGCAGCACCGACTCGCAACCGCCCCAAACTATCCTTCGACGCTTGGGGAAACCGGTTCATCATGTCAATGTCTTTGATCGTGATGAGGCCGGTCAGTTTGTATTCTTCGTCAACCAGTAAAAGTTTCTCCACCTTTTTAGCCGTTAAAATCTGCTCAGCTTCCGCAAGCGTTACGGTCCCCGTTGCGGTCACCAGGTTGTCTTTGGTCATAACCTCTTCGATACGAAGGGTATGCGACTCAAGAAACCGTAAATCGCGACGCGTCAGGATGCCTACCAGCTTGCCATCAGCTAGCGTGATCGGCATGCCTGAGACGTTGTGCTGCTCCATCACGGCCCGCGCTTCTTGCACCGGAGCGTCCGGCGGCATCGTCACCGGATCGACGATAATCCCGTTGGCCGAGCGTTTGACTTTATAGACTTCTTCGGTCTGGCGCTGGATTGAGAGGTTCTTATGGATGACCCCCAGTCCCCCTTCTTTCGCCAGGGCGATCGCCATAGCGCTTTCGGTGACCGTATCCATCGGCGAACTGATCAGCGGGATGTTCAGCTTGATGTTCGCGGTCAGTTGCGTTTCGGTCGTCACATCGGACGGGACGAAATCACTGAAGCGCGGGACGAGCAGAACGTCGTCAAAGGTGATAGCGGTTTTGGCGAAGATCTCGTCCATGGCGCGGCTCCCGAATCTAGCGTGATCGAAGCAGTGGGGGTAAACCCGCAATTATTGCGGCCCAAGCGACTGCTGGCAACGCTCTCACGGGGAGTCGCAGGCAGGAAAGACGACTATTTACCGACTTTCCCCCGCCTGACCGCTCAGCGATTGCGGCGGCTAAACAGCCCGCGACGGCGAATCGCCGTCGCCGACGTCTGCTCGGCGGGCGTCGCTTCGTAGCTAATTAGATTGGTCGTCGTGCGGTTAATCGTCTTTCCGGACGCGTCGACCGTCGTGCTCGAACTGGAAACAACAAAGCCCGGCACATCGGCGCAATGAATTTCAACCGAAGTTGTCGAAGTTTTCTCCGGAATAATAATCCGAGTCCGAAAAAAGGCGACGGTTTTGTTCTCGGCTAACACAGGGAAAGGCATTTCCAGTGCGATCGGATCGGTCGCGATCGTTTTGGTGACCACGTCCCCGCCGATCGCTTTCGCTTCAAATCGCCGTCTCAATACCCACGGCGCCGTCGACGGACAATACAAAATGTTGCCGCTGATTTCTTCGGATTGACCGGTGATCACCACTTTTCGTAGCTGGCACGGGTAGGTCACGCCGTTGACCGACAGCGCCTCTTGCTCGCCGGGGGTCACCGTCGCCGTATAGCGATCGGGCTCGCCGCTGAGACCGCTACGAAATGAAAGGGTCGGCTTATCAAAGACTTGTCCCCCTACTTCCGATTGCGACGCTGTTTCCAGCACCACATAGTTGTCACCGACCTCTTTCAGACGGATCGTCTGCGTCGACACGTTGATCGCGCCGGCCACGCCATCCTTATAGACCTGCGTCGTATGACGCAGCTTCTTCCACGAGCCGGGGGCAAAACGGGCCCATTCGTGGTGATCGTGGGGAGTGAGAAGATCCGGAGCATCCTGCGCCGCACAAAATGTGACGCTGGCCAGCCAGATCAAAATCGCAAGTCGTAACATCTCACCCACTGATCTAAATTACCGAAACCCCGAAGGCTATGAATTCTCCTTAAACTACGCTGAGGAAGCAGCTTTCGCAATGAATCCCAGAAATGTTAGCCACCAAACGGCCTATTCGGAGGGTTCTTCTAGTCCCAATGGGAACATTCCGGCGATCAAAAAGTCTTGTCTCGGGAAAATTGTTCGCAAGTCGATCTCAATATGCTCCGCCGTCGCACGGACAAACAGCGGATACAAACTCTCCTGCAATCGGGCACACAGCGCCGGGACATCGCCATCGGCAGGGACCAGCGAAATGCAAACGGAATCGATCGGCATGCTGCCTGCGATCAGATGCGCTTTGCATGGCTCCACGGCGACCGATTCGACCAGCGGCGATGCGATGATCTGCTCGGCCAGTCGATTGGCCCGCAGTTCCAGGTTCGCCTGTGAGGTCGTCAGCAACGACAGGAGGGGGATCTCGTCGCTGACCATCTCTCCCATCCGATAGATTTCCAAAGTTTCGGTCAAAGCGGCCAACGAAAGCGGAGACGAAGCGATCAGGGGAAAGAGAGCCGACTGACGAATCTGCTCAATCCACTTCCGCTGACCGACCAGTAGCCCGGCGTCAGGTCCGCCCAACAAGTGATTGCCGGCGGCGATCACCAAGTCGGCGCCCTGCGAGATTGCGGCCTGCACGCTATCGACGCCCAGTTCACGATACTCATCGCGATTCTGTAATCCGCCGACGCCCACGTCGTGCACCAGCGGGATGCGGCGCGATTTGGCCAGCGCCGCCAGTTCGACCAGGCTCGGATGCGTCGAGTTCGACGCGCCGGCAAAGTTACTCGCATCGATCGAGAGGATTGCGGCCGTTTCGTCATCGATCGCTTTTTCGTAGTCGGCGATCGTAGCGCAGTTGCTCGCGCCCACTTCCACCAAGCGTACTCCGGCGCCGGCGATCAGATGGGGCAAATGAATCGCATCAAACGTTTCTCCCAATTGTCCGCGAGCGACGATCAACTTGCGACCCGCCGCTAGTTCGTTCAGCGCCAAGTGCAGTGCAGCCATCCGCGAGTTGACGATCGCCGCTTCGGCGGCCGCCGCTAATTCAGCGATTAGCTTGGCCGTCTCGGCTTGCGAAACGCCGGGCTGGGCGGTCGCTGCAGCGAACTGCGTCGTGTGATAATCTCGCAGGCGAGCATACGCGCCTTGAATCGCGCGTTCAGGAAGCGCACATTTGCCCAATTCTGGCGCCAACACGACGCCGGTCGCGTTGATCGCCGCACGAATTCCGGGAGGCGCATCGCCAGAGAGCCAACGCGAGATCGACTCCGCCATTTGATGCAGCTTGGGCGCTGGAAAATCGGCGACGCGGGTTTTGAAGTCGCGCTGATACCGATCCAAATATGCGCCGACGCTGCTAACCAGCGTGGCCGGGTTCATCGTCTCACGCAACTTTTTCAGCGGCGGTCGTTCAAGCAATTCGCTAACAGTCGGCAATTTGCCGAATAGATTGGTTGGCATTCGTTTTCTCCCGGGGACCTTTTCTTAAATTATTGTCCCTACGAGAGTTGCGGGAAAGGTGCTGCCTGACCCGGCGAGACCGAACCGGCCAATCGTGTGTTACGGCCGCTTGACCTCCGGTCATCGCCTGGATGTCAGAACCGGGGAACGAACGTGCTGATCTAGAGCCCCCGCTTGGAAAGCTCCCCAAATAGCTTTGCCTGGGCGGCAAAAAGCCACGAATAGAGGGTCAGGCATACGATTTGCGATGGTTCTCAATGCAAAACTTCTGCCCCCCCAAAGGTAATCTGATGAAATCATTTCGACTGATGGCTCTTTTAAACGTATTGGTCGGCATCGGCCGGGCCATGATTGGCTATGCGGCGATCACAGGCGGAGGCGCCTATTACGGACAGGGAATCAACAGCCCGCAGATGTACATCGCGAGCGGCGTGATCTCGATCGTGTTGGGCATCGGCAACTGGCTAAAGTGGCAACTCGCGACTGTGGGATCGATTCTGATGATCGCCCTTT
Source organism: Blastopirellula marina DSM 3645 (assembly GCF_000153105.1). Taxonomy (GTDB): domain Bacteria; phylum Planctomycetota; class Planctomycetia; order Pirellulales; family Pirellulaceae; genus Blastopirellula; species Blastopirellula marina. Next base: position 2,561,681 of record NZ_CH672376.1, on the reverse strand, counting down.
CGATCTATGACAGCCAGTATGGAGACGCGAACCAGGATTGGCGATTTTGGGCGCTAGTCGTGTACGCCACCATCTTGACGGTCTTGGTGCTGTGGTCGTACTTCGATACGGCGAAAGAAATGAAAGCGAAGAATTCTTGAGAACGTCATCCCACGCGGCCCCGCGAGATCTCGTTGCTGGACCAGGCAAAATCAATCACGAAGCGATGCAGGCGTGGTGCGCCCGGACGGAAGTAGCTCGGATGATTGTGCTAACCGTGACCAGACTGATCGTACCGCAGCCAACATGTCGCCAAATGACAAAGTTCACCTCGAAGGCACATGCTTTTTTGTTCACGTTTCTGAAGTTCTCACCCAGGGCTGCGTCGCCCGGCGGCGGATGGACTTCAGACATGCTTAAGGACGACGTGTTGGGTCGGAGAAGAGGGGGCGTCGCTTGATCCTAAAGAGGCCGAAATCCCTGCCGGTCTTTGCTTGTCAGCTCAGTTCGGCAGGAATCTCCAGTCGCACCGGAACGAGCACGGACTTGGAGTTGGCGCTTCCGTTTCTGGCGCTCTCGAGCAGAAGTTGCCCCCATTGAAAACCTTGATCCTTCGGGGTCATGGTCGACCGAATCGCCGGATAGGGGAGCGGCTTGGAGGTTCCCTGAAAGTAATCGGCGACCGCCACGGCGACATCCTTTTGCGGCGTGAGGCCGGCCGCTTCAATCGCCTCATAAATGGGTTCGATCATTTGCCAGGGTCGCAGCAAGATCCCCGGCAGATCATCACAGGTCTCGAGGAAATGTTGAATTTCTCCACGGACGATGACCGGATCATGCGGCAAACTGCGAACGATCAGCGCGTTTGCCGAAAGTCCTTCACCCGATGCAATCTCGGCGATCGCATCTGCAACCCGATAATCTCCCGCTCCTAACCCAGGACGCTGGCGGGTAATCATCAGAATTTTGCGATGCCCTTTGGAGAGCAGATAGTTGGCCAGCAATCGTCCCAACTGCGTCTGGTCGCGATCGATACAAGAGAGCCCTTGGCTCGATGCATAGAGACTGCCGGCGACGACCGTCGGCAAACCGGTGTCGCGAACGCCATTTGGACCTTAACCATCGCCTCGATTGCCAGCGGCACTCGCCGGCAGCGGGCTCGATTTCGTCTTCATCGATACCGAGCATATCGCCCTGGATCGCGCCGAGCTTTCTTGGATGTGCCAGACCTACCAACAGCTTGGCATGGCGCCGCTGGTCCGTATTCCTGAGCCAAATCCGAACCTCGCGACCATGGTTCTGGATGGAGGCGCAGCAGGCGTCATCGCTCCTTACGTCGAGACCGCCGAGCAGGTCCGCGCACTGGTTGGCGCCGTCAAGTGTCGTCCGCTGAAAGGAGAGCGACTAGAACGCTACCTGCAGGGAGAGTCGCTGGGGCCGGAATTGCAGCAATATATCGAGCAGCACAATTCGCAACATACGCTGGTGATTAACGTCGAAAGCACGCCTGCGATCGCGGCGATCGACGACCTGCTTGCGGTTAACGGACTCGACGCTGTTTTGGTAGGCCCTCACGACCTTTCCTGCAGTCTGGGCATCCCCGAGCAGTACGATCATCCGCGGTTTGACCAGGCGATGCAAACGATCATCCGCAAAGCACGCGCTCGTCAGGTGGGCGCTGGAATCCATTTCTGGGGCGACGTCGCTCAAGAGGTGGACTGGCTGCGCCAGGGACTCAACATGCTGATCCACAGCGCCGATATTTCGCTGTTCGTCAAACAACTTCGCGCCGAGCTAACCCATATTCAATCTGAACTCGACCCGCTCAACAAAAAGCGGGAATCAGACACGCCAGGCATGATCGCTTAGTTCGCCGTGCGACCAGTCCAGACAGCCGCTGCCCCAATCATCCCCACTAGTTATCGCACTCGCGGAGTATTCATTGATGCCGATTCCGTTCCATCGCATTGCATTGTTTGGCAAATCGCTCGGCGCCGTTCTTATTTGCCTGGCGCTGTTGCCTGCTGTTGGCTGGGCGGAGGGACTGCGAGTCGAATCGGTTGATGTCGAAGTCCTGTTGCATGCGCCGGAAGATGGTACGCATTGGATGCAAGCGCGTCCCGGCAAAATTCCACAGCAAAAGGGGGACCCCCAAACAGACCGACCGATAGAAGTCATCACGCTGCAAGCGATTGATGGAAACGGCACGCACATGTACCACGGCATGAGCAGCATGTGGTCCGACGATCACGGTAAGAACTGGCACGGACCGCAACTTGATCCTGCGCTGGATCGTCGCACGCTGGAGGACGGGCTTATTGAGGTTCCAGTCGACATGACCCCGCACTGGCACGAAAAGTCAGGCAAGCTGCTCTTAACGGGCGCGACGTTTTGGCTTGATCCGAAGTTGAAGAAACATGCGCCCAACGGCGGCAGCGACATCGCCTATTCCGCCTATGATCCCGGTGCGCATCGCTGGGCGCCGTGGAAGAAGGTGGAGCTGCTAGATTCGCCGGAGTTCCATTTTGCTCGTTCTGGCTGTTCGCAGCGATACGACCTTCCGAACGGCGACATCTTGCTGCCGATCTACTTTGGAGGGGGCGGAAACGATAGCCGCCACTCGGCGATGGTGCTGCGCTGTCAGTTTGATGGAGAAACGCTTCGTGTCATCGAACAAGGAAATGCGCTGTCGATCGACATCGACCGGGGCTTTGTCGAGCCGTCGCTCACCAAGTTTGGAGAGACCTTTTTTCTCACCCTGCGAAATGACCGGGGAGCCTATGTCACGACCAGCCAAGATGGGCTTCACTTCGCTCAGCCCCAGCCGTGGGTCTTTGACGATGGCCAGCCGCTCGGGAGTTACAACACCCAACAACACTGGGTGACTCATTCGGATGGGCTGTTTCTCGCCTACACCAGAACAGGCGCCGACAACGATGACATCTTTCGTCACCGAGCTCCGCTGTTCCTCGCGCAAGTCGACCCTGAGAAGCTGGTCGTCCTTCGCCAGACCGAACAGGCGCTCTTGCCAAAGTTGAAAAACGGCTTCGGCAACTTCGGCGTGGCAAACATCTCGCCGGAGGAGACCTGGGTGGTCGCTGGCCGCAGCCGAGCAAAATCAGGAGAACCGAGTCTCTATCTTTCGCGCATCCGCTGGTCGCAGCCCAATGCAGCGCCCTAGCGGCGTCTCCAACGAAGCAGGGGGGGGGCGGCTATTCTGTCGATAGGCGCCGGCTATACTCTTATCTCCATGGATGTGGCGGCGGTTCGTTGGCCATATTGCCAACGCCGATCACCTGCAGTTCCTCATTCGCTATGCCGGACTCACCTTCCACGTCACGCATCCGCCTCGGTCTCTGCTGCATCTTTCACGACCAGCCGATCAAGTTTCGTAACACCACCGTCAAGTCGATCAGCGGCATGCCGCGTGACGCCGGGTTGGCCAAGTTGTCAGCTCTTTGCCTGGCCAATGCTGATGCGTTGCTGCTGGCGCTGCAGTTTTGTGCAGAGCAGGGGATCGGCTCGTTTCGGATCAATAGTCAGATCCTGCCGCTGAAGACGCATGCCGAGTGCGGGTACGACATCCGCGAACTGCCTGACGGAAAAGAAGCCGTTCGCCGCTTTCGGAAATGCGGCAAGTTCGCCGCGGCCCACGATATTCGCACCAGCTTTCATCCCGATCAATTTGTGGTGCTCAATTCGCCGCGTGCGGAGGTGGTCGAGCGCTCGCTGGCGGAACTCGAATATCAAGCGGAAGTCGCCGAGTGGGTTGGCGCCGATGTGGTGAACATTCACGGCGGCGGCGCCTATGGCGACAAGCCGGCGGCGCTGGCGCGGTTCGCCGAATCACTATCGCGCCTCTCCAAACGAGCCCGCAGCCGCTTGACGGTCGAGAATGACGACGTCACCTATACGCCTGAGGACCTGTTGCCGCTTTGTCGGTCGACCGGAATTCCGTTGGTCTACGATGTGCATCATCATCGCTGCAATCCCGATGGTTTGTCGGTCGAAGCGGCGACCGAGCAGGCGCTGGCCACCTGGAATCGCGAGCCGCTGTTTCATCTTTCCAGTCCGCTGGAAGGCTGGAAGGGACCGAAGCCGGGTCGCCACCATGACTTTATCAACATCGTCGACTTTCCCGACTGTTGGCGCGAGCAGACATTGACCGTCGAAGTCGAAGCGAAGGCGAAAGAAGTCGCCGTGCTGAAGCTGATGAAGCAACTAGCGCGCCCCTGGACCGTCTACATGCTGCAGTGCGCCGATGGATCCCTCTACACCGGCGTCACCAACGACCTATCGCAGCGCATCGCCAAACACAACGCCGGCACCGGCGCGCGGTACACGCGCAGTCGTCTACCTGTGGTGGTCGTTTATCAAGAGTCGCAGCCGAATCAAAGCGCGGCCTTGAAACGCGAACTGGCGATCAAAGCTCTGTCGCGAGCGGCGAAAGAGACGCTGATCGGAGATCGGTCCGGATAACGTTGCTGCTAGGCCGACAATTTGCGGTTAGATCTCATCGGAAGCCGCTCGGCGACATCTTCCACGACCTCGGACCTACGGCGATATGCAGCGAGATAGCTGTGTCCGAAAATCGTCAATGTCTTTCCCTTTTTCGTCACGGGTTTCCGAAGGATTGCCGGAACGCAAAAATATCTGCGCAGCCGCTGGAGCAGTTTATCCATCGTGCATAGCAAGCGAACAATCGCTGTAATCCACTACCAACAAATGGCTTATGATCGAGTCGCCCATTCTGGCCCAATCATCACAGGAAGATATCTCACCATAATTCCGTCTTGGCGGAGTCCCGTACGACCTCCGTTGACGCTCCTTTGTAGGATCGCGGTTGAGTTGATTGATCCGAGATCCCCTAGATAGACTTCCATTAAGACGCATTTTACGTGGGCCTAATTTCCCGGAATCTTCTATTCAAAACGCCGATTCGCATTTCATTCTCCAATTTGGGCACATCATTCATTACCTGAGAAAAATCATGAAAAAGAATGCTTTCACTCTCGTCGAACTGTTGGTTGTCATTGCGATCATCGGCGTATTGGTCGCTTTGTTGCTGCCGGCGGTTCAACAAGCACGCGAAGCCGCGCGCCGCATGCAGTGCACCAACAATCTAAAGCAAGCGGGATTGGCCCTGCACAACTATCACGACACCTTCGGCAAGCTGCCGGCGATGTGCGGCGGCACCGGCAGTGGTCCGATCCATAACGACAATCGCCTGGGAGGCTGGGTTGCGCTGCTGCCGTTTGTCGAACAAGGAGCTTTGTACAACCAGATCACCTCCTCGTTGACGATCGGTTCGACCACGTATCCGCCGTACGGCGATAATCCGTGGAACACCAGCTATACGCCTTGGCTGACGAAGCTTTCGTTCCTCCGCTGTCCATCCGATCCGGCGACTCCGGCCGAGACGGACTTTGGGTTCTCCAACTATGCGTTCAGCATGGGAGACCGGCCGGCATGGGCGGGCTCGACCAACCCAACGAGCGGCATGTTCGGCTTCCATAGCTGGAAGAATTTCGCCAGCGTCACCGATGGCTTGAGCAATACGCTGGCCATCGGCGAACGAGCCGTCGGCGAAGCGAACACCACGAAGATCCGGGGCGGCGTCGCGATCGCTTCCGACGCGTGGAACGGCAGTTCGGAATCTGACATCACTCCTACCAGCTGCGCCGCCAAACGGGGACAGAATGGAAACTACCTGAGCAGCGTGACGGTGAAAGAGTACCCGGGGCGTCGCTGGGCGGATGGAGCGCCGCTTTATTCTGGGTTCCTGGCGATTTTGCCGCCAAACAGCCCTTCGTGCGTGCTGGATGACTGGGACGGTCGTCAAGCGATTGTTACAGCAACCAGCTATCACCCAGGCGGAGTGAACGGTGCGATGGGAGACGGATCCGTTCGCTTCTTTTCGGATACCATCGATGCCGGAAACCAATCCCTAGCTCCTGCCAACGGCGCTTCTAACTACGGAGTTTGGGGTGGTCTAGGAACGGTAAGCGGTGGAGAAGTCAATCGTTCGTAGTACGGACATTCTCACTCGCCGGAGTATTGTTTGTGCAATCAGGCGCGCCGGCATGATCAGGGCGCGCCGTGTCTGCCCTTTCCCCATCCGAGACTTGGAACCGACACGATGCGATATTATCTGTTAGGAGCGCTGTTTCTTTTGTTCGCCGGATGTTACGGCGGCTCTCAATTGCCCAATGCCGTACATGTCGCTGGGATCGTGACGCTTGACGGCGATCCGCTAGAAGGAGCGACGATCGCGTTCGCACCGGTCGACGCGACCGGACGATCCGCCACGTCGATGACCGACGAAGGGGGCCGTTTTAACATGGGCACCCTCGCCTTCAATGACGGAGTCGTCCGCGCAAGCTACAATGTTACGATTGCGAAGACCGAGGTCGATACGTCGAACCTGGTCACCGATCCCCAAGCTTACTATGAGCGGACAGGACGGCCGGCGCCGGCGCCAAAGATGACCTATATCGTTCCTAAAAAGTACAACAGCATCGCCAAGTCCGATCTCAGCATCACGGTGGATGAGCCGCGAGATGACCTACGGTTTGAGCTGTCGTCAAAATAACAGAGACAGACGTTTTGATGCGTGAATTATGCGTGGTAATATTGCTGGTTTTGCTCGGCGATTTTGCGGCGGCGGCCGACGCCGTTCCGCTGTCGGCCTTGGATCTTTCCCAGATGTCGTCCGGCTGGAGCGTGCCGAAAGCGAACGCCAACATCATGGGCAAAGCGCTCTCGATCCGCGACAAAAAATTCGCGATGGGGATCGGTACGCACGCTTCCAGTCGCTTGCGGCTGCAGCTTGGACAGAACGCGCTTCGATTTCGCAGCGTCATCGGCATTGACGATAGCGCCGGCGGACAAGGCTCTGTCCAATTTCGCGTCTTCGCGGATCGCCAACTGGTCTTTCATAGCGGGACGGTCACCGGCAAGAGCCCCGCGCAGCGGATTGATCTGGATATTGCCGGCGTCGACCTGCTAGAGCTGGTGGTGGATGACAACGGCGACGGCAGCGCCAACGATCACGCGGATTGGGCCGACGCAAAGCTGACGTTGCGCGACGACAAACGTCTGCCGCAAGCTCTCGCCCCCTTCGAAACGATCGATTTAAAAACCGCGTCGTTCCACCTCCGTTTTGTCGTGGGAGACGATCGGCGGCTCTACCAGGCTCCCATTTGCGCAGCAGAAGAGCAGCTGCCGCCCAGCCGCAACCAAGTCGCCTATCCTCAGGGAGGCGATGGGTATGTATGGGAACCGGCGCTGCAAGTGGTCCACGCGGACGGCGACCGCTCAACTTCGCTCCGCTTTGTGGATGTCGAGCGCACCGGCCTGGAGGACGAACGTGAGCAGGTTCGCATCCGCTTGCAAGATGACGTTTACCCACTGCAGGTCGATCTCTACTTCCGCCTAGATCCGGCTCGAGATGTAATCGAAGAGTGGCGCCATATTCATAATCAGGGAGAAGGGAAGATCGCGCTCGAGCGGATGGCTTCGACTAGCTGGTTATTCGACGCGCCCGATTTGCATTTATTGCATTTCCACGGCGACTGGGCCGACGAGATGAACCCGATCGCCGAAAAACTGACTCCCGGCGTTAAATCGATCGCGTCACTGCTGGGAACCCGAGCGACGCAATTTGTCGCTCCCTCGTTTGTGCTCTCCCTGGATGGACCACCGCAAGAGCAACAAGGCCGCGTCATCGCCGGATCGCTGGCCTGGTCCGGAAATTTCCAAGCGGCGTTTGAGCACAACGGTTCGCAAGTACGAGCCCTTTGCGGCGTCCATCCGTTTGGGTCGACCTATTATTTGGACGCCGGCGAAGGCTTTCAGACTCCGACGATGATCTGGGTCAGCAGCAACCGCGGCCTGGGCGAGATGAGCCGCAAGTTTCATCGCTGGGCGCGGAAACATGGGATTCGTGACGGCGATAAGCCGCGCGATACGCTGCTAAACAATTGGGAGGCGACCGGCTTTGACTTTGACCAACAACGGATCGAAGGCCTGTTACCGCCGGCGGCGGAAGTTGGCTTTGAGCTCTTTTTACTCGATGACGGTTGGTTTGGCGACAAATATCCGCGTGTCAATGATCGCGCCGGGCTGGGAGACTGGCGCCCCAACCCCAAGCGATTTCCAGATGGAATGGAGCCGATCGCGCAATCGGCTATCGAACAGGGCATGCGGTTTGGAATTTGGATTGAACCAGAGATGGTGAATCCCCAGAGCGTGCTGTACGAGCAGCATCCCGATTGGGTCATTCGGCAGCCTCACCGCGACCTGGATTATCAGAGGACGCAACTGGTGCTTGATTTGACGCGTCCCGAGGTCCAGCAGTTTGAACGCAGTGCGATTCAAGAGACGCTAAAGACCCGCGGCGTCAGCTGCGTTAAATGGGACGCTAATCGCTATGTCACCCAGCCTGGCTCCGCTTATTTGCCATCGAACCAACAGACCCATTTATGGATCGACTACACGAACAATCTCTACCAACTGATGCAACAAACGGCCAGGGAGTTTCCACAGACCGAATTGATGCTTTGCGCCGGTGGAGGAGGCCGCGTCGACTACGGCGCGTTGCGTTATTTTCATGAGTTTTGGCCGAGCGACAATACGGACGCTGTGCGCCGCGTGGCGCTGCAATGGGATTACTCCTATTTCTTTCCGGCGATCTCCATCTGCAGTCATACGTCGGAAATGGGGAATCACCCGCTCCATTTTGCGACCGCCGTTTCAATGAGCGCACGGCTGGGAATGGATATCGATCTGGCGGAACTATCTGCGGAAGAAATCGCAACTTGCCGCAGTGCAATCGCGGCGTACAAAAAGTTCCGCGATGTCATTCATCTGGGCGACCTGCACCGCATCGAATCGCCGCACGACGGAGCACGAAGCGTGGTGAACTTTGTCTCGCCAGAGAAAGAACGAGCGATCCTCTTTGCCTATCAGTTAAAATCTGGAGCTCGCCGCGTCGTCAAGCCGCAAGGACTTGATCCGCAAAAAAGCTATCGTCTCTTCGAGCGTCATCCGCAGAGCGGGCGGCCCCCGGTGGCCGCCGAAGGCCAGTCAATGCGGGGACATGAGTGGATGGAGCAAGGGGTACGCTTATCGACTTCCGCAGCGATTCAAGCGACGATTCTTGAATTTACGGCAAACGAAGCAACGTGAATCCGAGCAAGCCACCACGATCCCAAGTTGTGCTCTTGTTGATCGAATCGTCGCGCGGCTATGGTCGAGCGTGCCTGCATGGGGTCGCCGACTATTGCCGGATTCACCGGAACTGGCAGATCCTGCATGTCGAACGCCGTCTGAACGAAGCGCTTCCCGAGGCGATTCAACATTGGAATATCGACGGCGTGATCACGCGGATCGAAACCGATGACGTGATGGAGACGATTGATCGACTCGGCCGGCCGACCGTCGATTTGCGAGGTTCTTACTTTCCCCAACGGGGAGCGACGTTTGATACCGATCATGCCGCGTGTGCTGAGATGGCCGTCGAACACTTTGTCGAACGCGGCCTGCGGGATATCGCCTACTGCGGATATCCCGGGATCGACTTTTCGGACCTGAGAGCGGCGCCTTTTGAGCGGATCGCTCGGCAACATGGTTGTCGCACGCATAGCTTTGTCGGCAGCCAGGTGGATCGCGATGCGATGGTTCGAGAGTTGCTGGGAGAATCAGAAACCAACGAACTCGGCAAGTGGGTTCAAAGTCTACCGCGACCTTGCGGCATACTCGGCTGCAACGACGTTCGCGCGCGGCAAGTCCTGATGAGTTGCAAGCTGGCAGGAGTCGCCGTGCCAGAAGATATCGCGCTATTGGGAATCGACAATGACCTGACCATCTGCAATCTGGTGACGCCGCTGCTTAGCAGTATCGAACCTGATGCGCACCGCATCGGTTACGAAGGCGCCGCAAGTCTGGATCGGCTGATGAAGGGAGAACAGGTCGAGAAACACGTTTTGATTCCCCCCAAGTCCATCGTCGTCCGCGGATCGTCTGACGTGATGGCGATCGCCGACCGCGAAGTCGCCGCGATCGTGCACTATATCAGCGAGCATGCATGCAGCGGGCTATCGGTCGAGATGATCGCCAACCAATTTCACCTCAGCCGCTCGTCCTTGGATCGCCGCTTTCAACAGGAATTGGGCCGCGGCATCAAGTCAGAAATCGACCGCGTGCGAATCGATCACGCCAAGGCGCTGTTGCGATACACCGATCTAAAGCTGATCGCCATCGCGCACCACACTTCGTACTCTTCGGCGGCAAAGCTGGTCTCGGCGTTCAAACGCATTACTGGCGTTACGCCGGGAGCGTTTCGAGCCAATTGGCAGTAAGATGGCGTTGAGGGCGGACGGTACAGACGTGCGCCCCAGAAATTGACTCGACCCAGCAGCTTAAAACTTTGGGCGATCCAACGACATGAACTGATCGACCGTTTCGGGCGGTTCCGGTTCGCCGCCGCCGAACATCGAGCCCCACCAAGAGCTGCTCGAAGATTTCTTCGGCTTCTTTAGGCTCGGGACTACTTTCTTTTTCGGCTTGTCGTTCGCATCATCAAACGGGTTCAAAAAATCGGCCGTTTTGCTGAAGAACTGCTGCGTGCTCGAACCCATCTTCGACAGCGTGCTGGGTTCTTTTTTGGCCGTCCTTTTCGCCGGTTTGCTGGCGAACGGGTTATAGTCGGACCAATCGGCCTGGGCCGGACTGCCGGTTAGCGCTAGTAAAAACAGACCCAACAGCGCCAAACTCATCCATTTTCGATACATGACTCGCTCTCCTTCCGCAGTGTGTTGAGACTTGCGCTGCGGACTTTGTCAAAAATGAAGGTCGGCGTCTAGAGCAGTCTAAGGCCTCCCAAGGCCGCAATCCGCTGACGACGGACCGCCGACGCATTGTCCACTAGGGGGCAATTCTTTAGCATTGAGCGTTTCCTACATCCAACTTGCCAGAAAGTCGGCTGAAAATGAGCAAAATCGGTTTCCTGGGCGCCGGCCAGATGGCGCAAGCCCTTGCCAGCGGCTTTGTGCGAGCCGATCTGGTCCATCCGGCCGATATTATCGCCGTCGATCCGTTTCCGGCGGCTCGGACTAGTTTTGGCCAATTGGTGCCTGGCGCTAGCGTCAGTGACAGCGCCGCCAAACTGGCGGCCGAGGTCGATGTGATCGTCTTGGCGGTCAAGCCGCAGATGCTGCAAGCGGCGATCGCGGGACTTGGCCTGATCGGCGATAACGTGCTGCTGGTTTCGATCGCTGCGGGAACCTCGTTGGCTCGCTTGGCCGAGTGGACCCGGTCGACGCGGATCATCCGCGTGATGCCGAATACGCCGTGCTTGATCGGCGAAAGCGCCTCCGCCTTTTGCGCCGGGGAAGGAGCGACGACAGATGATGTCGCGCTAGTCGAGAAGCTGTTAGGCGCCGTCGGCGTCGTACGGAAAGTCGATGAAAAGCTGATGGACGCGGTCACCGGGCTCTCCGGCTCGGGACCAGCCTATGTCTATGTGCTGATCGAGGCGCTCGCCGACGCCGGAGTAAGGGTCGGCTTGCCGCGCGATGCGGCGCTGCAACTGGCGGCGCAAACGGTCCGCGGAGCCGCCGGCATGGTGCTGCAGACCGGCGACCACCCCGGCGTACTGAAAGATCGCGTCACAAGTCCCGGCGGGACGACAATTGCTGGGTTGCAAGCGCTGGAGGCAGGCGGATTTCGCTCGGCGGCGTATGATGCGGTGATTGCGGCCACCGCCAGGTCGAAGGAATTAGGGGCGGAATAATTCTGCGGGCGCCCCTTTCCCGCGAAACTATAATTTACTGCAGGCGGTTACCAGGCGATTAGCGCCTCAGAGGAGATGTCGAAATGTCTTCGTTGTTTTGCATGATTGACGACAAGCACGTTCCCCTTTACCGGATCTTATGGATCGCGGACGTGCCGCACTTTTGCGGCGCCGAAGATTGCTTGTGCGAAGGTCAGTACGAAGTCCGGTTGGAACAAGGTGAGTCGCTATGGACGAACCGCGAAGAACGGGACACCGTCATTGCTGCGCTCGAGCGTTGGCATGCGGGAGACGATTTTGACGATGTCGAAGGGGAGGAACCCTGGGACTAACGTCTTTTAAAATGTCGCGCCTGTAATCGGCAAGAAATAAAAAAACGGCCGAGCGAGTGATCGCGACGGCCGTATTTCGTGAGATCGATTCTGGGAGCCGATCAAGCGACATCGTCGCTACTTCTTTTTCTTCGCCGTCTTTTTCACGGCCGCTTTGGCCGACTTCTTTTTGGCGGATTTGGCGGTCTTCTTGGCGGAAGTGTCGCTCTTTTTCGCAGGCTCTTTGCCGAACGCAGATTCCCAACCGCTGGAATACTTTTGATTGGAACCAAGGCGAATAATGGACACGGCTCAATACCTCGTAGTTAAACAGATTCTTTGAATTGCTTGGGGCAAGCATTTGTTGGTAACGGATCGCCGCCGCAAGGTCAAGACTCTACGGCGAAGCGAATCCGAAAACGAACGATTAGTGTTTCAGCTTTTTGTACTTGAATCGCGGCGGTTGGTCGGGATTGATGCCGAGACGTTCACGTCGCTGACCTTCGTATGTACTGAAGTTTCCTTCGCACCAGTGAACGTATCCATCTCCCTCAAACGCAAGGATATGGGTCGCCAGACGGTCGAGGAACCAACGATCGTGACTGACCACCACCACGCAGCCAGCATAGTTCATGATCGCTTCTTCGAGCGCTCGCAACGTGTCAACGTCCAAGTCATTGGTCGGTTCGTCCAACAGAAGAACGTTCGAGCCGCGACGCAACAGCGCCGCCAAATGGACGCGATTTCGTTCACCGCCAGAGAGCACGCCCACCTTCTTCTCTTGGTCGGGTCCGCGGAAGTTAAACCGCGAAACGTACCCGCGTGAATGAACTTTGCGATTCCCCATGACGATGGTGTCGTGCCCGCCGGAGATTTCCTGGAAGACCGTTTTCTCGGGATCGAGCGCATCACGCGACTGATCGACGTAACCCATCTCGACCGTCGTACCGATCCGGAACTCGCCGGTATCTGGCTCGGTTTGGCCGGTCAACATGCGAAACAGGGTCGTCTTGCCGGCGCCGTTGGGACCGACCACGCCGATGATGCCGCCGGCTGGAAGGTGAAAGCTGAGATTGTCGATCAAGATATTATCGCCGTACGCTTTGGTGACGTTTTTGGCTTCGATGACCAAATCGCCCAAGTGCTTGCCCGGCGGGATCTGGATTTCGAATTCGTCGTTGCGTTCTTCAAATTGCTCGGCCGACAATTTTTCGTAGGCGTTGATACGCGCCTTACCTTTGGACTGCTTCGCCTTCTGCGAACTGCGAATCCATTCCAATTCATTGGCCAGAAACTTCTGACGCGCCTCGGACTGCTTTTCTTCCAACGCGAGCCGCTTCTGCTTCTGCTCGAGCCAAGACGAATAGTTTCCTTCGTACGGATAGCTGCGGCCATGCTCGATTTCGAGAATCCAGCCGGCGACGTTGTCGAGGAAGTAGCGATCATGGGTGATCGCGACGATCGTCCCGTGATAGGCCTGCAGATGATGCTCCAGCCACAAGATCGACTCGGCGTCGAGATGGTTGGTCGGTTCGTCCAGCAGCAGCAGGTCCGGCTTCTTCAACAGCAGCTGACAAAGAGCGACGCGGCGGCGCTCGCCGCCTGAGAGCTTCGAGACATCGGCGTCGCCGGGGGGCAAGTTCATCGCGTCCATAGCGATCTCGATCTCGCGATCGAGCTCCCAACTGTTGGTCGCTTCGATCTCGTCCTGCAGTTTGCCCATCTCTTCGTAGAGGGCGTTCATCTCTTCATCCTCGAGCGGCTCTCCCAGCTTCATGCTGATTTCATTGAACCGCACGAGCAAATCGCGGCGATGGGCGACCGCTTCTTCGACATTCCCATACACATCTTTTTCGGGATTGAGTTGCGGCTCTTGCGATAAATAACCGACCGTGAAACCGGGGGTCAACTGCGCAACGCCGTCAAACTCCTTATCGATGCCTGCCATGATCTTGAGAATGGTGCTCTTTCCGGCGCCGTTCCTCCCCAGCACGCCGATCTTGGCGCCGGGGTAGAAAGCGAGCCACATCTCTTTGAGGATCTCGCGTTGGCCGAACTTTTTGTTCAAATTCTCGATCGTGAAGATATGTTTTTTACCCATGCAGGAACTCTCTAACGTCTTTCGTAGCTAGCGTTTAGTGGTGATGCGGGTAATGTAGAATCGCAACCGATTATCGCGATTTTAAGCAATCGATCTGCCCGCTGTTTATCGACACGCAGATAGCTTCCCTAAGGAGCGAATTAAGGGTTGTGAGATCGGAATAGCGTGATATCATGATGCCAACGAACATTAGTTCGGGCAAAGACTCTTATCTTAACTCCACGCGATCGTTAGCGGCCTCGACTTCGAGCACCCACCAGCTCGCCCCGCCTGTTGAGACTGTAATACGAGCGATGATCCCGTTCATGGGCGCGACTGTTCCCAACAGTCGCGCCTGTTTTTTTGCGCTGTCGGCTTTCTGCGTTGCCGGACGAGCCAGCAACGGCCCCTGGTCGCCGCTTGGACACGATCCCGCGGCGCCAGTTTTGTGGTGGCACATTCGGCAGCGATTGAGCTTCATTTCATCGTAGCTTGAGGTACAAGCCGAGGGAATTTGGCCCCAAGCTTCGACCCCGGCTTGAAGCACCCAACCGCATTCCCTCGGCTCGCGGCTCGGGCTGTTTTCGGCTTAGCGATACCCACACGGATTGAAGTGGCCAGCCGGATTCCCTCGCTGGCGCTGCGGGCTAGTGTTACGGTGTTCGACTTGATTCCGACCGTGGTTTACCCGCTCTTCATCCGTAGCTTCGCTGCGTTTTTTTCTTCAACCAAATAGCGAAACTTCAAAATCGCCCGAGTTCTATTGTAAGGCCATACAGCCAAAGCTGTCATTCCCGGCGCGGCGTTTCTCTTGGAAGGGCGTTATTCCCACTCGATCGTCGCCGGCGGTTTTGTGCTGATGTCGTAACAGACGCGATTGACCCCTTTGACTTCGTTGATGATTCGCGTCGAGATCCGGGCCAGCACTTCGTACGGCAGGTAGCTCCAGGTTGCGGTCATAAAGTCATCGGTGTTGACGCAACGGACGGCGACTGCATTTTCATAGGTGCGTGCGTCTCCCATCACGCCGACGCTCTGCACCGGCAACAGCACGGCGAATGCTTGCGACGTTTGGCGATAGAGGCCGGCGGCTTTGATCTCGCTGACGACGATCGAGTCGGCCTCACGCAGCACGGACAGTTTTTCTTCGGTGATGTCGCTCAAGCAGCGAACCGCCAGACCGGGACCGGGGAACGGGTGTCGCCAGACCAGATCTTCCGGCAGACCCAACTCCAACCCCAGCTTGCGGACTTCGTCTTTGAACAAATCACGCAGCGGCTCGATCAGCTCGAAGCCGAGCTCTTTCGGCAATCCGCCGACATTGTGGTGCAACTTGATCGTCGCGGCCGGGCCATCAAGAGCAGCGCCGCTTTCAATCACGTCGGGATAAAGGGTCCCTTGCGCCAAAAACTTGGCGTCTTTGATCTTGAGCGCTTCAGCCTTGAAGCATTCGACAAATTGATAGCCGATGCGGCGACGTTTCTCTTGCGGTTCGGTGATCCCGGCCAGCTCTTTCAGGAACTGGTCTTTCGCGTCGACCACATGCAAGTCGGTCTTGAAATGCTTGGTAAACTCGGCGATGACCGACTCGGCTTCTTGCTTCCGCAACAGGCCGTTGTCGACCAAGATGCAGGACAATTGCGGGCCAATCGCTTGATAGAGCAGGGCCGCGACCACCGCCGAATCAACGCCGCCTGAGAGGCCGCAGATCACGCGATTGTCGCCGACACGCTCGCGAATTTCGGCGATCGTCTGCTGGGCGAAGTCGTGCAGTTTCCAAAGTCCTTCGCAATCGCAGACCGAGATGACAAAGTTGCGGAGAATCTGAAATCCCAGCGGCGTGTGGGTCACTTCGGGATGAAACTGCATCGCGTAAAGCGGCAGTTCTTTGTGTCGCATCGCGGCGATCGGACAGGTCGACGTGCTGGCCAACGGCTCAAACGATTCGGTCACGTTCGTGACCTGATCGCCGTGACTCATCCAAACGTCGGTCTCGCTCGGCAAGCCTCCAAACAGATCTTCGTTCGGAGAGATGCTAATCTTGGCGTGACCATATTCACGCTGCGACGTGTTCTTCACCTGGCCGCCAAACGCCTGGCAGATCAGTTGCATGCCGTAGCAGATGCCGAGCACCGGAATCCCCATCGCGAAGATGCCGGGATCGCATTGCGGCGCTCCTTCTTCATAAACGCTGGAGGGCCCGCCAGAAAGAATAATGCCGCGCGGGTTATGCGCCGCGATCCGCTCGACTGAGATGTCGTGCCGAACGATTTCGCAATAGACGTTTTGCTCTCGTACGCGGCGAGCAATCAGCTGGGCGTACTGCGAACCAAAGTCGAGGACGAGTATCTTTTCGTCAGAGATGCGAGAGGCGTCAGAGTTGTGATCAGGCGCAGGAGCCGTCATCGTCATCCTTCCGTCGAAACCGGAAAACGAAAAAGCCCGCCCAGAAACCGGCGGGTGAAGGAAACCGCGTATTATATCGCGATCGCCAAATGCTGCAAACTAGCTCTTCGGCCGGCTTCCTACTGCGGAAAGGCGCGATTGATGAAGATTGCCCAACGCGGCTCTTCGTTGGTTCTTCCCCGGTTTACCCCTGTCGCGGCGCCGCCTAGCATGAAGATCGAACCGCATCTTTGCTGCGCTCAATCAGCCCCCCCTGCGCTCTATTGGATGGAACGATGGAAATCTTGCTGACGAATGACGACGGAATTTACGCCCCCGGATTGGCCGCGATGGAGCGCCAACTGCAAAAACTGGGAAATGTCACCGTGGTCGCGCCCGCGACCGAACAAAGCGGCGTCGGGCACTCCATCACCTTTCTCAGCCCGCTGGTCTGCAAAGAAGCGTACGATGGCGATCGGCATCGGGGTTACGCAGTCGAAGGGAGCCCGGCCGACTGCGTGAAGATCGGCGTTTTCGAGTTTTGCAAAAAACGGCCTGATTTGATCGTCAGCGGCATCAACGGCGGGCTGAACGCCGGGATCAACGTCCTCTACTCAGGCACAGTCGCCGCCGCGATCGAAGGCGCGTTTTTCGGCATCACCAGCGTCGCCGTCTCGTTGGAATGGGACGAAAACCCGCAGTTTGACGTCGCCGCGCTCAAGGGCCGCGAGATTATCGAGAAAATTTTGGCTCAAAAAGGGGAGCCGGCCCAGTTGTTCAACCTTAATTTCCCGACCGCCGCACTGCGGAAAAAATCGATTGTGCAGGTTGTACCGATGGGCTTGGCCCGCTACGGCGAACATTTTATCAAGCGAAAAGACCCCCGTGGACGCGACTATTACTGGTCCACCGGCGATCCCAAGCCCGAACATGGCTCGGAAGAAACCGATCTCTCGGCGCTGGAGAAGGGGGATATCACCCTCACTCCGCTCCACTTTAATTTGACCGAGAGTGCGTATCTTGACCGAATGAAGTCTTGGGATTTGCAAATCGCTGACTAGACTGGAAGTTACCCCCCAGTTCTGCATGGCGAATTTCGTCATGCCGTATGCCGTCGCAAATGAAGCGGCGGCTCTCTGATTTGATCGCCGCAAGTCGTAACGGACGCGCGCGGCGATGCGCCGAACTCCCTGTTCGAAAAATGAACGTAAGCCGCGTTATCGCCGGCCTGTGCTTGATATTTGCCGCCGTATCCTCCAGCTATGCGCAAGATTGGCTGACCTCTCCCAGCTTCTATAGCCATAGTCAGGAAACAGGGGATCGCGTTGCGCAGTACTCGCCCGACCCGGCCGTGAATCAACCGTACAACCCCAGCTATATGAGCTCTGGTTATCGCCAGTTCCGCAGCCGAATCGGCAGCGGCGGCAGCGTCGACAACTATCACATCGTCCAAGAATGGGGCCGACCGGTTCGACCTTACGGCGAATGGTTGCATCCGTATCGCCCCTACTCGGTCCCGTATCAATTGTGGGGCGCACCCTATCAAGGCTTGGGTCCGACCTTCAACAACAATTTTGGCGGCTTTCCCCAACCCTACGGTCCCGCCGGCGGCGGAGGATATGGACCCGGCGGAGGCGGACCCGGAGCTGGTTATGGTCCCGGCGGTGGTGGCTATCCGGGCTACCGCGAAGGGGACATCTGAGCAAAGTCGAATTGAGAACGACCTGCTTTGTTAGCTCAGACTGGACGCCCAAAGATGTTCAGCATCCTCTTGTATCGGACGCCATTCGGAAAAAAGCGTGAAAACGGGCTCGTTGCGCGGCGTAAATTTCGTGCCGAATATCGTCAGGCCAAAGGCTTGACCTACATCCGCTTTCCCGTTTCCGCTTTTCTTCTACTTCTTCCCAATCCGATACAAGCTGTTTTCGGTCCGCAGCACAATCGCACCGTCTAACAACAGCGGGCTCGCCATGATTTGGCCGGCGATTTGGCTTTCGGCGAGCACTTTGAATTCTCGTTCTGGCGCAACGACGATCGTTTTGCCTTCTTCGTTGCAAAAGTAGATCCGCTCTTCGGCGATCGCCGGCGAAGCCGAATAGTTGCCGCCGAGACGTTCGGTCCAGACGGTTTCGCCATTTTCGGTATCAACGCAGGTCGCAATGCCGCGGTCCGAAACCATGAACAACAAATTCTTCCACAGGACGGGAGAGGGCTTGGTCGGCACTTGTTTGTTCATGGTCCAGCCGACGTGCGAATCGGTCACGTCGCCGAGTCCCTCGACGCTCATCGCCCACAGTTCGGCGCGGGTAAAGCCGGTGCAGATATAGACAATTCCATCCTTGAAGACAGGTCGCGGCACGTTCGAAAACCCGTCGCCGTGATCGACGCGCCACAGTTCTTCGCCCGAGAGCGGATCGTAGGCGCAGTCCCACTGGGCGCCGGGGACGATCGCCATTGTCCGCCCCTCCCAGGTGACGACCAGCGGCGTCGCGTACGCCTTTTGCATGTCGCCATCTTCTTTGCGATGCGGGGGACGATCGGTCTTCCACATCTGTTCGCCGGTGGTCGCGTTGAGTCCGCAAACGTATTGCTGGTCGGCGCCGTCACACGTCAAGATCATCACTCCGTCATGCAGCACCGGCGAACTGCCGGGCCCCACATTGTGTTGCAGCGGCAGTTGATTCTTCCAGACGAGTTTTCCTGTGATCGTATCGACACAGCACGTGCCGTAAGTGCCGAAGTGGCAATACAAACGGTCCCCTTCCAACACCGGAGTCGGCGATGCGTAGCTGTTGGTCGAATGAATTGGATCCGGATCTTCGATGTAGAACAGGTCGACCTGCTTGCCGATCTCCCCAGTGGCGTAGTCAATTTCAATCGCACGCAACTGAATCGACGCCGCCAATTCGCTGGTCATCTGTTGGAACTTTGGTTTCCCCTTCAGTTTTTTTTCAAACGCTTCTTTAGAGGCCTCTGTCGTGATCGCGGTGGTCAGCCATAGCTTGCCGTTGGCGAGAACCGGCGATGACCACCCTTTGCCTTCGATCGGCGTTTTCCACGCGACGTTCTCTGCTTCCGACCACTTCAGCGGTACATTGGTCGCTTCGCTGACGCCGTCTCCTGATGCGCCGCGAAACTGGGGCCACGAATCGCCAGCCCAAGCCGGAGAGCAGAAGGTCAGTGCGAACAACGTCGTAGCGACCAATCGATTTCGGAAGGTCATCGTGGGCGAACCTGTCTGGAGATAGCGGAAGGGTAGGGGGGCGGGATGCGGAAACCGAATCAACTAATCACGATGGCAGCCGCCGCCGCCACACTGCGGAGCGCCGCAGCCGCCAAAGGAACTCGGCGGAGCCGCCATCGGCAAGCTTTGCGAAGATCCGCCGCTATGCGCGGCCGGCACGCTCCATGCCTTTTCGAGCTTGGTCGCGCCGCACTGGGGGCACGCAGGAGTTTCCTCGCCGCGAACCAACGTCTCAAACTCGCAATTGCACTGAGTGCAGACATATTCAAACAGCGGCATCGTAGTGCGGCTCCTTCGGGATCGATTTCCCAGCACGGGGGGTTTGTCTTATCATACGGGACGGGGCTTTTTCTCGAATACGCCAAACCGACCGAATTATTATGCCCAAACCTACCGGTTTTTCGCAAATCACCCGGCAGCAGGTTCGCGCCGTCGACCAGATTGCGATCGAGCAATATGGCGTTCCCGGCGTCGTTCTCATGGAAAACGCCGCTCGGGGGTGCGTTGATATTCTAGCCGCGCGCACGGCCCAATGCGTCCGCATCTGCTGTGGAAAAGGGAATAACGGCGGCGACGGGCTGGCGATGGCCCGGCATTTGGACCTGTTGGGGATACCGACCCAAACATTGCTCTTTTGCCCGGCCGAAGAGATCACCGGCGACGCGGCGATTCAACTGAACATCGTGCGGAAAAGCGAGTTGCCGCTAGAGATCATCCCCGCCGACGTGACGGACGAGACGCTCCATCGGTTGCTACTGGATGCCGATTGGATTGTCGACGCGTTGCTGGGGACCGGTATCAAAGGGAACCCGCGTGCCCCCATGGATCGCGTGATCCGCGCGATCAATCGCAGCAACGCCCAACGCATGGCGATCGATCTGCCAAGCGGCTTGGACTGCGATACCGGCACGCCGGGCGATCCGACGGTCGAAGCGACGGTAACGGTGACATTCGTAGCACCCAAGATCGGCTTCACGGCGGAAGCTGCAAAGCCTTATCTGGGAGAAGTGGTCACGGTGGGAATTGGCGCGCCGCGTCAGGCGATCGAGCAGGCGATGGGAGCGGGACATTGAAAGGCATTTAAGCCGAAGGAGTCGGGTACACCGGACCACCGGAAGAGGAAAGCCGCCGATGCAAACGCTGGGTCGTGACCATGTCGCTTTCCGTTTTCGCTTCACGGCTCAGTTGCGGTAACGGTTGGTCATCAATGGCGCCTCGATCAGCATGAAAACCGGGTCGGCCAATTTCATCCCGGTTGGTTTGGGCTCTCCCTGAGAAAGCCCAAACCTAGTTCAATTTTATTCGTCCAGTTCCGACTACTGCGGCAACACCTCCAATGTCGCGGCATAGCTCAAACGACGACTTTGCGCTTGGGGAATTGTCGTCTTCTCATCTTGGGTCGACGTTTCTAACCAGTACATGCCGGGCTCGTCCCACGTAACGCTAAATTCCCCTTCGGCATCGGTCGTAAGATGAGTCGCTTCCGGAGAGTTGCGATAACGCGTTTCCCCGCGAATCACTTGGACCTTCAGCCCTGCGGCGGGCTTGCCGTCGACCAGGAAGCGAAAGCGGCTCTTTTCGCCAGCGAAAAGATCGTTCGGATGGGTGACTGCAATCAACTCGATTCCTTTACCGGTCGGTTTCAAAGCCACCTCGTTGGGAGCGCCGTTGGTGACGAACGTCTCGACGCGTCCGACGCTTTCCGAAACGCGCAGGTCTTGCGCGTCTGACGGCACTTCTTTCGCAAACGACTCAGGCGTACCGCGCCAACGACGCGACTCTCCGTTTTCGTTCCAACTTCCGAAAAGCCCATGATTCAATACGGCGATTCGATACGTTCCTTGCTGCTGCAACTGCAGGTCGAACACGCTCCGATACTTACCGGTCGCTTGATTCGCTGCTTCGACTTGCGCGCCATCGGGGGCGACAATTTGCAGGTTGTCGAGCGACAGCGGAAAGTGATTGAAATAGAATAGATCGTTGGAGACGGCCGCATCGACCGTGATCCAGGGATCTTCTCCCGACAACACCGTCTGCGACGGCAATAGCCAAACGTTATGCGCCACTGCGGTTAGCGAAAACAAGCTGACGAATAACAGCGAAGTCAAAGTCGAACGTAGCACAAGCATCTCCTTGATCGGTCAAATCTAATAAAAATAGGGCAGGCTGGATCAGGGGCGAACCGTCAGCGTCACTTCGCCCAACTCTTTTTCTCCGCTCACAGCGTACGACTGCTCGGCGGTCGCCGGCCAGGAGAACGGCACTTTTACCAACTCGCGACCACCATGCTCGCGGGCCGCTTCGACCACCAATGCGTACTGCCCGGGTTTCAATTGGGCCAACGCGGCTTTGCTGTCGATCGTTAGTTCGTGCTTGCCAACCGGGCGCGTCGCCCCCGAAATTCCGTCGACCGGCATCTCCAACTCACGACCAGAGCGCCGCCACCACTGTCGCAGGTCAGGCAACCACTTGGTGCCTGAGCCTTTTTTCTTTCCCTTCAACTGATACCAAACGGCGACGTTCTGGACGACTTTGGCGTCGGCGTCCTGAACCCAAACCGCGACATAGGGGCGGTGATAGCCGCCGACGTTGAGCTGTGGAATTTCGACGGTGACCTCGAGCTTTTCCGCTGCTTCCGCGGCCAGGATAACGCCGTTACCAAGCAGCGATAACGTCACGGCGACACAAGCGCCAAAGAGACGATTTTTGTTCATAAGCGACTCACGTAATGGGATCGTAGGCGAAAAGGAAAAATCAACGCAAAGGTCAATGCATCAGAAACATCGCGATCAACAGCGGCAGCACAAATCCGAGCCCAACCAACGGCCAGGTCATCCGCCGCTGCTGAGCATGGAAGTACAGCAAGTAAAGCCCGGTCAGGCAAAAGACGAGCGTTGCAATTGCAAAGATGTCAAGAAACCAACTCCAGGCCGTCCCGGTATGGCGTCCCTTGTGCAGATCATTGAAATAAGCGATCCAGCCGCGCGACGTTTGCTCAAACTCAACTTCACCGCTCTCTCGATCGATGCTCAACCAAGCGTCGACGCCGGGCCCTTGCATCGAAAGATAGACGTCATCTTCGGTCCACTCGGCCGGCTTCGGCGGAGTGGAAACCGCCAATTCACGGCGCAGCCAGCGGGTCACTTCGACCGGCAAAAGATGGTCTCCTTCCTCCGGCTGCTGACGCAAAATGTCCATCAGCTTTCCAGGAACCTCGGCCGTTTGGTTGACGACCTGCGGCTCGGACGAGATCTGTGCGGCATGGTTCAGCGTGATACCGGTAACCGCAAACACGATCATGCCAACCAAGCAAATCGCGGAACTGATCCAATGCCATTTGCGCATCGCCTTGTTCCAGTAGGCGCGGCTTTGGCGACGACGCTCTTGGAGAAGCCGCTTTTTCTGCAGGATTTCGGCTGTTTCTGGCATCGACAACTCAGAGAGACGGGCGGTTTATTGAGAACAGGTCTCAACTACTATTGGCCCCATCTTAAGAAATCGTTGAAGAGAAATCAACGCGGCAGAAAATTTGGATGCGAAGTTTAACGCCAAACGCCGCAAAGAGTGTCGCAATAAAACCGAGAGAGCAGGCCTCGTCGCTTGTTGCGCCGATTGAAGCGGGGCCTAGCGGCGGCCTTTCCGCTTGGCGGTTTCTGCCGGAATCTCGAAGTCTTGTTCCGCGTTGTCGGCAGTCAGAACGGCCTCGGTGTGGTGCTCATAGAACTGCATCGCGCGAGATTTCTCCCCTTCGATCGGCTGTATCTCTTCGATCCGCACCATGTTCGGCCCTGACTTGACGCCGCGGCCGCTTTTTTGGGTGCTGTAGTGACCGTCGATAATCTCGGCGAAACCTTGCGGACCACTGTTCCCGGCTCTCACATCTGGCTCAAAATAAATCATTCCCCCCGATATCGGTTGGCCGTCGAAGGTGACGTTGCCGGTAACTTCGATCTCGCCGGGGAAGTCCTGGCTTTTACTGCAACCCAGAGCGAAAGTAATTGCGACGGTCAGGCCGAGCCAACAGGTCAAGCGGCGTGTCGGTAGATGCGTGGGCATGGGGCAGGGTTTCCGTTTAGGAATGAAGCAGGAGGGGGGACGAAGCGATGACAATTGCAAAGGGGGCGACGTAACCCTATTCCGATAGGACTTCGCCGCCATCACGACTAGCGGCCGCTTTGTACGTCGCGATGTCGATTGTTTCGCTATAGAAGCTGACCGAGCCATCGCAACTGACGAACAGGGCGCCGCCTGGGTGATTGCTGCCAAAACTGGTGCTCATCCACTGCCCAATAGGAACATTGATGCCGGCGTCAATGTTCTTGAAACCGCCGGTGGCCGACCTGACGATGCCGCCGTTGCCGCCGCGGTACCAGGGACGATAGTGCGTTTCGACCCCTTTCCACGAGATCTCGCCGACCATCAGCGTATTGGAAGTACCGTCGGTAATATCTCGGAAGCCGATCTGCCCCATCTTTTCGTAAAGTCCCAGCACGCCTTGCAAGGCGTAACCCCCGTAAAAATCGGGCTCGTCGGTCGGATTCTCGTCGTAGCGATAGGCAGCGCCGTTGGCGGCGTTGGTTCCCTTGGGGCCGGCCACGCCATAGTAGTGCGTCGTCAGCACCCCAGGATCCGCATATTGCGCCGCGCGTT
Source organism: Blastopirellula marina DSM 3645 (assembly GCF_000153105.1). GTDB lineage: Bacteria > Planctomycetota > Planctomycetia > Pirellulales > Pirellulaceae > Blastopirellula > Blastopirellula marina. The sequence continues at coordinate 2,537,238 of NZ_CH672376.1, read as the reverse complement.
CGTCAAAGCTGGGGCAAAAGTAGGTTTCGACCGAATTCGTTCCGGCGCTGTTATTTTGGCTCCAGCCGGTGGCTTTCATATTGAACTGTTCGTAGAGCGCCCCTTGCTCAATAAACGGCAAGATCTTCACCAACCACGGCAGGCCATTGCCAATGTGCATTGCGCCGGCGGGAAACTTACCGAACGTGTCGTGATAGTTGTGCATCGCCAAGCCGATCTGCTTGAGCTGGTTGCTGCATTGCATCCGCCGAGCGGCCTCGCGAGCTTGCTGAACCGCCGGCAACAGCAGCGCAATCAAAACGCCGATAATGGCGATCACCACCAGCAATTCGACCAACGTAAAACCGAGAAGCTTGCGACGGGATGGGGCCAGCATGGAGGGGTCCTTAGCATATAAAGTATCTGAGAATAGCGCAGAAAAAGCATTTTAGTAGTTATTTCGGGGAGAAGCGACGATTCGCCCTGAAATTGCAAAAAAACATGCTCTTTATTTAGAAAAAGAAGACGTTTAGAGCCGCTTCTTCCAGAACGCCATCTCATCCGTCTGAGGATCCCCGCCCACAAATCCGCAGCGCTGATAGAGTCGCCGGGCCGGGTTGTCGTAGCGGACTTCCAACGTGAGATACGAACAGCCGTTCTCTTGGGCTACGCGCGACATTTCGTCAAGCAGCGCTTGCCCGACGCCGCGACCGCGATGTGCGGGATCAACCGCCAAGTCGTGGACGTTGATCACTGGGCGAGCCGAGAAGGTCGAGAAGTTGTAAAAGCCGTTGGCCAGGCCGACGTATTGGCCGTTTTCTTCGGCCAAGAGTCCGACGAATGTGGGGAAGTTTTTCAGCCGCTCGATCAGGTGCTGGTGGACTTCGGGCAACAGCGGCTTGCCGCCCCCCATGACGTCGAGAGCGTATTGCTCAAGCAGACGCATCAGTGCGGCGGCATGCTGGTCGTTGAGTAGGTCCACAGTGACGACCTTACCGGCGAACGGCGCCGGACCTGAAGCAGCGGGCATTAATTACTCTCCCGCGTTGTCGAAGTCGAGATCCTTCCACTTCATAGCGCGGCGGAATGGTTCGATGCGGAGCATCACTTCGCCGTTCTGGAAGACGCGAACCGTGCCATTCGACTCGCTGACCACAATCGCGATCGACTTCGTCTTCTTGCTGATCGCGGCCCCGGCCCAATGCCGAGCGCCCAGTCCTTTGGACAAGGTAACGCTGGCCGACGAGACGTCGACCAACCGGCAAGCCGCTTCGACCACGCCGTCGGCGTTGATGATAAACGCACCGTCCAACTGGGCGATCTCTTTGATCCCCTCGCGGACGCGGCCGTCAAAGATGCTCCGCTCTTTGCGATTGTACCCCTTGATCGGGTCGAAACCGCTCGCGACGCTGTGATGCAGCACTTTGCGATGGTCGCCCACCACAAACATGGTGCCGACCGGTTTCCCCTCGCGGCCTTCGCGGCCGATATCGACCGCCAGATCGATCACATGCTTGAGCGTCTCCAGCGGCACGCTGGTCTCCAAGCGGCGGAGATCGCGCGAGGTCAGGCGGCCGAGATGCTCAGACAGGCGAACCAGGCTGATCGTGTCCAACCGCGACTCGTCGAACCCGCTGTAGAGCGCCACGACCGACGCGCCGGTGGCGATAATATCGTCAGCGACAGATTCGACCAGCGCGTGGGTCAACTTTTCCAGAATCGGGCTTTCGTCCAATTCGACGACGATCGGCATCAGGCCGGCTTCTTTGGCGCCTTCGAGCGCCTCCTCGTTATCGGCGGCGATAATCGTTTTGGTATCGCCGGCGCCGGCTTTGATTTGGTCCCATTCGCAAACGCCCTCCGCGAAGATGAGCAATGCGTCGGCCTCGGCTTGCTTCACCAGCGCAGCGCCGATCCGGAGAAACTCTGCGAATTGCTTGGTGAATTTCTGTTGCTTCATCCGTGGCGGTCAGTTCGGCAATTCGCCGAGTCAGAAGTGCAGGCCCCAGGCCCAATGCGATCGTGAACGCATGGTAGAAAAGATCGCAGGCCTCGGCAACTACGTCGACCGTCGGAAACCATGATCTGCGCTGCGATTAAGGCAATTTCGTCGCGACTTCAGCGCTGCGATGCCCTGGAGGCGTGTCGAAGACGCGTTGGTCGTAGATCGCCAGAGCGTGCAATCCGTGTCCTAGCGGACCGATGCTCCAGTCCATGCGAGGATTTTTCTCGAGGATCGTGGCTAAGTAATCGATCGCTTTTTGCATCCGGGGCGCGGTCAGTTCTTCGTCGGTCAGCGAATAGGCGAGCCATTCGGCGATATGTCCTGTCGTTTGCAGGCGACGCTGCAGATCTGGCTTCGCGGCGCGACCTTCAAACCATTCAGTGCTGAAGCTGCCGTCCGGATTTTGCAGCCGAAAAGTGTACGCGTAGTAGTCATCCAGGAAAATCTTGGCTCTTTCCCAGTGGCCGTCCATCGGCTCTCCCGAGAGTTCGCGTTTGCGGACCGCATAGGAGAATCCCATCAGGCGATGCGTTCCGCCGCAGGCGGCGCCGATCACCGGTTGACGCAATTCTTCGTCAATCAGCCGCTCAATCGTCCAGGTCTGGCCATCGTCACTCTTCCACTGGGCGTCCACCGGCAGATAGTAGGCCAACGAGATCAGCTTGAAGGTCAATTCGCTGGCCGGGCGGCACGTTTCCTTTTCAAACTCGATCAGGTCGGAGATATGAAAAACCTCGTTGCCGACGCGAACTTCGTACGACGGCGTGACATAGCTTTGGGCGAGCATCGCCAAAAATTGGCCATGATGTCCTTGCACGCCGGGCCCTTGGCGAGCTCCCAAACGTCCGCGGTCGACGTAGAAGAGATCGTAGCCCTTACATTTGCCGTTCCAGCAGAGCCAGCCGATCGCATTGACCGAGCGATTTTCGCGACCGCCGGTGCGGACATGCGCGTCAACGCCATACGGCAGCATTCCGTGCATCGTCGCCCAGACGTTTTCTTTCGCGACGTCGATCGGCTGCTTGTAATAGTAGTCCAGCACACGGTGGATTTTACTCCGCAGGCGGACTTGGTCGGCGGTCAGCTTTTTTCGCGGGGGAGCTTCCGGCGCTTTCTCGGCCGGCATCTCTTGTTCCGCAGGGACAAGTTGCTTGGCAGGCGCCGTTTCCGACAGCTTTTTGGGCGCCATTTCGTCCGCTGGCATTTCGAGCGGAATTTCCATCGGCTCGATCGAGCGCGGGGCCGTTTTGGGCTCGCTTTTCATCGATTCGGCGACGCCTGAACCGATCTCGCCGGGCTGTTGGTTCAACGGCAACAGCTTCAGCATCGGCTCTTCGGCGGCTTCCGCTTCGGCCGCTGCACGCTGCTCTTCTGCGGTCAGCGGAGCAATGGGAGCGGGCGCGTCATTGACCGGAGGAGCGGCTTTCTCGGCGCCAAATCGCAAGGCGATACGCAACACCGGTGCATCAAGACTCAGCACGGGAGCTTCGACTTCCGACATCGCCCTACCGGCGTTGGCGGGCGCTTGCAATCCTGGACCGTCCGCCGCCCAGCAGGGTGCGCAAAGGTTAAAAATTGCCAGAAGTGTAAATAACGTCAAAGGTTGTCGCATCATCCGTGCCCTGAGTATCTGTCGAAAGTTTGCTGGTGGGGCAAACTACGCTTTGCTGCAATCGCCTTATTGCAGCTTGGCATACGCAGTTTTCGGACGCAACCGCGAATTGAAATCAGATCGATTCGCGCCGCGCCATTCCTTTTTGCAATCGAGGGGAGCCTCGTCCGCAGAAACGACACATTCGTGCCTGCCGGGCAGGTTGCCGAAGTCCGAATGAAGGAACGAATCGGCATGGCCCGAAGCCGGACTACCGCAAGAAGGAGGGAATCATCCAACTTGTCATGCTGACGTTCTCAGGAGGCGCAGGATTTTCGCCCATCGCATAGGCCTCCCATTTTGACGCGTCGCCGCCATAGTCGACTTGACTATGCTGACGCAGCGACTGGATCGCCACATAGCGGAGCGCTGGATCACGATCTTGCACCGCCGGCAACAATGCTTTGCGAGACTCCGGCGAATCAAACTGCTCGAGCGCTTTGGCGGCGGCAAGTCGGACATCCAGCTCTCGATCGCGGACGATCAAGTCTCCCAACTCTTCAATTGCTTTCGGATCTTTGCCGACCACCATCGTTTCGACCGCCATCACGCGGACACGCATTTCCGAATCGTAGAGGCCGCTCCGTAAACCTTCATGAGCCGCGGGGGTTTGCAGCGTCGCCAACGCTTTCAGAATTTCGATCCGCAGCAGCGGATCTTGCTCTTCTTTGATTTGCTGCGTCAGCTTATTGGCCGTCAGTTGTTTTTCCGAGTCGCTCATTTCCTCGGCGTAACGCGCCATTCGACGAATTTCGTCGCGGCGCTGCGTGGGATTTGGGCCATATTTCGCCAGATCGGCAGGGTCATCCTTGATTCCCCAACCGAACGGGCTGCTAATAGCGCCGTTTTTGGTGCAACCGAGCACGAGTATTAATAGACAGATTGCAAGACTGGCCGACTTCATCGTTGCCCTTCGAAGGATTTTCTAGCTGATTTAGGTCGCAGGGACGCGAGACGATAGCAAAATGAGGAGGAGTCGCCTAGACGAATCCAACTGCCGCTAAAACCGCGCCCCGAGGGAGAAAATTGTGCTTTTCCACGCTTCGCATCCCCCGTCAAAACGTGGTAGGCTTTCCACTTAGGGCTCGCCGCAAAGTCGCAAGGGACAATATTTCCAATTCGGCGACGAATACCATACGACGTTACCGCCTTATTCGCTCATCTGCCGGGAGGGTTTCTTTGGTCGATCCCAAACAACATGCAAGCAATCGGGGCGCGATCGAAACGATCCTGCGCTATATTCCCGGTTTTAGCGGTTACCTAGAGAAAGAGTATCGGCGCGATGCGGATACTCTCACCCGAAAATGGATCGCCGATCGCTTAGATCGAGCGAAATCGCCGCTAGATACGTATGGACGCATGCTGGTCGATCTCGGCCAGATTGACCAGCTACCCATGATTGACCGTCTTCGCGCCAAACTCGACACGGCGATTGGGCGCCTGCGAGGAGCGATGCCGGGCTACAGCGGCTTTTTTGATTTTGTGCAAATCGGCGAAGATCAATTGGATGATCTCTACGACTATGACGGCAGCTTGATCACCGAGGCCGATACCGTCGCCGGCGCGATCGAAAAATTGCCGGCCTCTAGTGATCCGCCAGCCGTTGCGCTGACGCCGCTGATCGCCGCGGTCAACGTGATGCTAGCGAAGCTGGACGAACGCGAAAACATCCTGAAGGGAATCGGATCGGAGCCGCCGACCTCGTAAGGGGACCGCGGCGCCGAGCACTTCGACGAACAAGCAACACGAGGGGGAAACGCAATGGGTATCCGACTAGAAGTCATTCAATATTTTGACGAAACGAATCGCTCGCTCGTCCATCGCGAACCGCCCAGCGGTTCGGCCGACATCAAGTACGGCGCGCAGCTGATCGTTTCCCAAAATCAGGAAGCGATCTTCTTCCGCGACGGCAAGGCGATGGATACCTTCGCCCCGGGTCGCTATACGCTGACGACGCAGAACCTGCCGCTGATTACCAGCATTCTCACGATTCCGTGGGAGAAGTCGCCGTTTCAGTGCCAGGTCTACTTCTTTGGCAAGCAGACCTTCCTGGACCAAAAATGGGGGACGCGTCAGCCGATCACGGTCCGCGACGCCGACTTTGGCATGGTCCGCCTGCGCAGTTTCGGCAAGTTCTCGTACCGCATCAAAGACGCGGCGCTGCTACTGAACACGCTGGTCGGCACGCAGGGAAAATATACGACCGACGAAGTGACGTCGTTTTTGAAGGATGTCATCGTCGCGCGGCTGACCGATCTGCTCGGCACGTCGAAGATCAGCATGCTCGACTTGCCGGCCAAATTTGATGAGATCGCCGCCGGCACGCGCATCAAAGTCGCAGAAGACTTCGCGAAGTATGGTCTGGAACTGGCCGACTTCTTCATCAATGCGATCACGCCGCCGGAAGAAGTGCAAAAGGCGATCGATGCGCGCAGCAGCATGGGCGCGATCGGCGACTTGCGTGCGTTCACCATGTATCAAGCAGCCAACAGCATGTCGAAGATGGCGGAGCAGGGGGGCGGTACCGGAAACAACGCGATGGGAATGGGCATGGGCGCCGGTTTCGGCATGATGATGCCCGGCATGATCCAACAATCGATGCAAGGACACGGGCAGCCGCCGATGGCGCCGCCGTCTGGTCCGACTATGCCGCAACAGCCTCAGCAACCGCAACAAGCCGCGTCGATGATGGCCGCTTCCGGCGCTGGCGCCGCAATGGGCAGCGCCCTGTCGTTTGATGACCTGGCTCCGGCGGCAGCGGCTCACAAGGTCGACCCGCAGCAACTCGTCCAAGCGGTCGCCCAGTCAAACTCGTGGAGCATGTCCGAAGATGGCGACGCGTATGTCGTCACCGTCCCGATCGGCAGTCTGCGAAAACAAAACGTTCATATCTCGTTCGACCGGAAAGATGACGACGGGCAAAGCCTGATCACGTTCCAGTCGTATTGCGGCCCAGCGACCGAACGCAACGCCGTCGCGCTGCTCCGCTACAACACGAAGATGATTCATGGCGCTTTCGCCTTTGTGACGACTCCGGCCGGTGAAATGATCACGGTCCAAGCGAATGAGTTGGCTGATACGGCCGACGTGTTCGGCCTGACGCGCGTCGTTACCGCCATCGCGTGGCAAGCCGACAAGGTCGAAGAAAAGCTGCTTGGCACCGACGAAAATTAACGCGTTCCGCCCTTTGCTCTCGGCCCTCGCGTGAAATTCCGTCTCGTCGCAATCGTCTTGGTGCTCTTGATCGCCGCTGGACTGCTTGCAGTCGGCGGCGATCATCTGACGTTACGTCTGGTGGGCGCTTCCGCACTGCTAGCGATCGGCGCCGCGGCGATCGCGTTGCCGATCGGATCGCTGCTGGCGATCATATTGGCGCGACTGGCGATCCCCGGCCGTTGGCTTGCCCAGGGGATGCTGACGCTGCTGTTGTTTCAGCCGCTCTATCTCACTTGCGGCGCCTGGCGGGCCGCGTTCGGACCGCAAGGTTGGTTGCAGGATCAAATCGGCCCGGCCGCGAATCCCTATTTGCTCGATGGCTGGCTCGGCGCGATCGTCCTGCACGGCGTCGCGGCGATCCCCTGGACCTTCTTCTTTGTGCGGATGCAATTGGCGACCAGCGCGCCGGAACTGGAAGAAGATGCGCTGCTTAATAGCTCCCCCGCTTCGACGCTGCTGAATGTGACGCTGCGCCGCGCTGCCCCCGGCGTGTTGATCGCGGCGCTATGGATCGGCGTCGTCGCGTTCGGTGAGATGACGGTCACCAGCATCTGCAACGTGCGAACCTACGCCGAAGTTCTGTTTACCGGCATCACGCTCGGCGAAGCAGTCGAGCAAACGTCGCTGCCGGTCTGGCCGGCGGTGTTGATCACGTTGCTGATGACGCTTGTCGCCACATCCTTGGCCGCGCAGTTGACGCCTGCCGGTGCGACCAGCATGCCGACCAGGCTCCCGACGTTTCCGTTGGGGCCCGTCGCCAAGTTGGTGGTCGCTACGATTGCTTGGCTGGCGGTCGTCGTGTTGTTTGGATTGCCGATCGGCGCCTTCGTCTACAAAGCAGGCCTGATTGTCGATGTCACTGGTGGCCAGGTGCTCCGTAGCTGGTCCGCTGCGAAACTTGCCGAATTAGTTTTTGCGTCGGCCGACAAATACTCGGGCCTGTTTCAATGGACATTCGCACTTGGCGCCGTCAGCGCCGCGGCGACGCTGCTGATCAGCGTCAGCATGGCTTGGTTCGCATCCCGTCGCCGGTATGGCCAAACGGTGATCGCAACCATCGCCGGCATCTTGTTTGGCGTGCCTGGTCCGATCATCGCACTCTCGCTGATTTGGCTGTTGAATCGTCGCCAGTCGCCGCTGTTGATTCATCTGTACGATCGTACGATTCTGGCGCCAGCGATTGCGCTGGTGATCATCAGTCTGCCGATTTGCTTGTTGCTGCTGTGGCACATCTTTCGGATCGACCCCGGCGAGCTGGACGAAGCGGCGCAGCTCGAAGGTTTCGGCCCTTGGCGGCGACTTTGGCGCATCGGCGTCATGCGACGTCCGGCGGTGTTGGCCGCGACGTATTTGTTAGCATTTGCGCTGGCGACCAGCGACGTCACCGCTTCGTACCTGGTCACTCCGCCGGGGGTCGACACTCTTTCGCGCACGATCTTCGAGATGTTGCACTACGGCGCCGAGGACAACGTCGCCAGCTTGTGTCTGATCAATCTGGCCTTCTCGGCGACGCTGGCGGTGATAACGATTATGCTGCTCAGACCTGCGTTTCGCGCGGCTCAGTCGTGACAGAACGGAAGTAATCGCCACCGAATCCCTCGTTTCGCGACGATCTTGCTTATACTGAAACGATGAACATCGCACGCAAATTATCGCCTGTTCTGGCGCTGCTCGCACTCATTTTGGCCGGCGGCATTTCTGCTTCGGCGGAAGATACGCTCACTTTTCGTCACGACGAAGTCGAAGTGACCAAGACCGGGCGCGTGATCGCTAACGCCGATAGCGGCGTCATCCTCGAGACGCCTGACAGCATGATGTGGCCGATCTTGGCGGACGATTTGATCGCGGCCAAGCAAGACGCCGGCGAGTTTGCGTTGCTCGAGAAGAAAGCGTTGACCGAGAAACTGTTGGCCGAGTTGCCTCCCGGTTTCGAGGTGCACGAAACCGCGCATTATCTGATTTGCTACAACACGTCGCGAGCGTACGCCTACTGGTGCGGCTCTCTCTACGAACGTCTCTATCGCGGCTTCGTCAACTATTGGAAGCAGCGCGGGGTCAGCCTGGTCGAACCGACGCAACCGCTGGTCGCGGTGATCTTTGACAACAAGCAAAACTACGCCGCCTATGGCAAACCAGAGCTAGGAGATGCTGCCGGTTCGATCATCGGCTACTACAGCATGCACACCAACCGCGTCGCGATGTATGACCTGACCGGTGTCGACGCGGTCCGTTCCGCCGGCTCAAGCCAACGCGACATCGCGCGGATCAACAACATTCTCGCACGTCCCGAAGCGACCTGGCTGGTCGCGACCATCGTGCACGAAGCGACGCATCAGCTTGCTTACAACTGCGGGCTGCAGATCCGCCTGGCCGACAATCCGGTTTGGGTCAGCGAAGGACTAGCGATTTATTTTGAAACGCCTGACCTGTCAAGCTCTCGCGGGTGGCGCGGCATCGGCGAAGTCAATCGGATTCGTCTTCCGCAGGCCAAACGCTTGGTCCAGCGTTCCGGCGGGCAAATTGTCGCGGATCTGTTGGTCAATGATGATCAATTTCGGAAAGCCGAGACGGCGCTCGACGCTTACGCACTTAGCTGGGCGCTCAACTACTTTTTGCTCAAGCGGTACCCCGACGCCTATGTCAACTATCTGAAAAATCTATCCCAGCGTCGCCCGTTGCATGATCCTCCGCGCGAAGAACGCATCGCCGAGTTTCAGAAATTCATCGCGAGCGACCTGACCGCATTCGAATCAGAGTTCCGCAAATTTATCGCTGGTTTGCGCTAGGACCTGTCGTTTGTGCGCGCCGTGAAAAGAAACGCGGAAAAACGCCCCCTACCCACCTAAAATCGAATAGCGATTTCCGGCGCATCGATCTAGAATCGGAACTTACCCACACCCTGCGTCTCCAACCGATTGAAGCGTTCTCACCTCACGAGACGCAGTCGCCTGCCAAAGGAGCTTCTTTTTATGCCGAATGAAAACAGCACTCCCAACTCCGATACGCGTCGCGAGTTTCTCCGCAAATCGGCCGCGATCAGCGGCGCCGCCGCGGTCGGCAGCTTGAGCCTGGCTCGCAGCGTTCACGCCGCCGGCGATGACACGATTAAAGTTGCGTTGATCGGTTGCGGTGGTCGTGGTAGCGGCGCCGCCAAAAATGCGACGATGGGCGATCCCAATTTGAAGGTCACCGCGCTCTGCGATATCTTCCCCGATGTCTTGACGCAAGCGCGCGAACGTCTGACCCGCGCTTTGGGCGATCGTTTGGAAGTAACCGACGAAACTTGCTTCTCTGGTTTTGACGGCTACAAGCAAGTGATGGAGACCGATGTCGACGCCGTGTTGCTCTGCACGCCGCCTCACTTCCGTCCGGCGCATTTGCGGGCCGCGATCGAAGCCGGCAAGCACGTTTTCTGCGAGAAGCCGGTCGCTGTCGACGGCCCTGGTTGCCGCCACGTGTTTGAAACGGTCGAAATGGCGCGTCAAAAAGACCTGAGCATCGTCAGTGGTCTTTGCTGGCGTTACGCTCCGATGGTTCAAGAGACCATCGCCAAGATCAAAGAAGGCGCGATCGGCGATATCGTTTCGATTCACGAGACCTATCTGACCGGCACGCTCTGGTATCGCCAACCGACATCTGAATGGACCGAGATGGAAAACCAGGTTCGCAACTGGACCTACTACACCTGGCTCGCCGGCGACATCATTGCCGAGCAGCACATCCATAGTCTCGACAAGGCCCTTTGGCTGAACGACGACGCGGCGCCGCTCGCTTGCGAAGCGGTCGGCGGACGTCAGGTTCGGACCGAAGCGAAATGGGGCAACGTCTACGATCACTTCGGCGTCTCGTACGAGTTCCCCAATGATGTGAAGACCTTCTCCTACTGCCGCCAGATGGCTGGTTGCTACAACGACGTCAACGACTACGTCTACGGCACCAAAGGCAAGGCGCAAATCCTCAGCGGTACGGTCACGCCGAACGAAGGCGAAGCCTGGAAGTACAGCGGCCCCGGCGGCAGCATGTACGACCTTGAGCACAAAGCGTTGTACGAAGGGATGCGTTCTGGCAACATCATCAACAACGGCGTCTACATGACCCGCAGCACGTTGATGGCCATCATGGGCCGCATGGCCGCCTACACCGGCCAGAAGATCACTTGGGACATGGCGCTCAACTCGCAAGAAGACATGACCCCGAAAGCTTACGAATGGGGGGACGCTCCGACACCGGTCGTCGCCATGCCGGGCAAGACGAAATTCGTCTAATAGGCTTTCAGCAAAATTAAGCGAAAAGAAAAGCGGGCCCGCAGGCCCGCTTTTTTTGTGCGCATCGCCCCAAATGCTGTCGAGAATGCCCACTTCTCGCTACTCTGCATAATTCGTGTCCGCAATCCAAGGGATTCGCAATCTAGGTTTGTAAGAGAAGGCCCTCCGGAAACGTCTAGCAGAGCAGAGAAATCGTTATGGCGCAAATCAATCACAAAGTGACGCTCGTCGTCGAGCGCAAATCGGAAGACTGCATCAAAGTGGCCCGCAAAAACGGCGTAAGCCGCGTTCGCCTTTGGAAGAAAGTCCGCCCCGGCGAGCACTACAAAGTCGAGCTACAGGACCACAACGACATTCGCTTTCTGAGCTTTGCAGAGATTGACGCGATGCAGGAAGGGGAGAACTTGCTGGAGTTTGAAGAGCGGAGTTACTAAAGTAAGGCGATGAAAATCGTCGTGTTTTATGTTCTCTGCTGGATCGCGGTCCTCGGTGGAATCGCTGGGTGTGAGCAGCCCCGCGCCGCGCAGGCGCCGACCTTTATCGGCCCCAAGGCGGCGAAGCCCAGACAATCGCCGATCGCCAAACGAGAAGGATGGCTGCCGCGCGACTTCTTTCAATCGGAAGAACCCCTCGACATCGCAAAAGCGATCTCTTCCGGTGATCTGGGGCGCCTTCAATTGCTGCTGGATCAGAATCCCGATCTCGATGCGCCAGGGCGGTATGGCTTTACGCTCCTCTATTGGGCGTTTGTCGAAGGAAACATGGACGCATTCAAAATGCTGTTGGAGCAAGGGGCTGATCCGGACCAGCAATTGGCAGAATATTGTCCCGCCAAAGGATGGAGCGTGTTCAGCGAACGAAACTCCGTATTGATTTCCAGCGTCTATGCGATGCGCCATGATTTCTGGATGGCGGCGCTCCCCTATTCCAAGAATCCCAATCAACCTGGAACGAACGGCCAAAATCTCATTCACTATTACTTTGAAACTTTACAAAGTCGCGGCAGCGAAAAGCACGTCCAAGCGATGATCGATAACGGTGTAGAATTTGATCAACGGGGCGCCTATGGCTATACGCCTTGTCATTGGGCGGTTCATAAATCGCCCAATATCTGCCTTCTCTTGCTCCAAGCAGGCGCCGATCCCAGCATTCGCGATGATCAAGAGCAGGATATTGTTGACGCTATCGAATCGCAGCTGAAACGACTCCGGAATTCTTCAACCGCAGCTGCTGAATTCGACCCCGCCATCAAGTGGCTGCATGCGAACTATCGTCAAGTGCAAACGCCGCTGATCCAACCAACACCGCAAGCACAGAAATAATCGATGCGATTCACCATTCGAGGCTTGCTGCTGCTCACGCTTTTGGTTGCGACATTCGCCTGGTCGGCAGTCGTCTGGCCGCAAGCGAAAAAGACGAAGAATCAACTACGCTCGGTGACCTCGAAAGAAGCGTCTAAGTTGAAAGAGCTTGAAGCAATCGACTTACGAGTTCAAATCTCCGCGGGGGTCTTACAGCGACGGCCGTACCCGTCTCCATTCTTTCTTGACGCAAAGTTACAGCACGACAAGCTGGTAGCGAACAGGGGAGACGAGTGAACGAAACGGTCTGGAAACGATTGAGCCTACTCTTCTGGGGCAATATCCTGGTGATCATTGTCGCGTGCGCGATCACGAACAGCTATGTTTTTTATTTGCTGAAATCGCAGGAAGCGGCGATCACGGAGAAAGAAGCGAATAACGAAAAATTGCGAGATCAACTGCTAGAGGCCGAACGCACTCTCATGACGGCGGAGGAATTCCAAAAGCGTTGGCGCAGCGAAGATCGCAAAGTGCAAGAGATGATGGCCGACTGCACTTCGCGAGACGACTTTATTGTTCGCCAGGGACCTCGAATCGCGTGGCATCCACTGCCCAAGCCTGCTCGCCAAGTAGCGAAGCTCGTGCTTTATCTTCCTGCCGGCAAGCATCGGTTGCTTGTCGCCACGCGAACCAGAGGAACGGCTCCGCCGCAAGACAAGCAGCGCAGCCCCTATGTCTATAACAGGTATCCGACCCGCGAAGAATTTCTAAACAGTCATCCTCGCCATCTATACAAGCCGAAACGATTGGAACTGGGCCCGGGCGCGGAAACGTATGAAATTGTGCTGGAAACGACCGATGAGCGGATGCGTCTCTCGGTACTAGGAAAAGAGAACCAGATCATTCGTGAAACAACATTCCCCGAAATCACAGGCCTGCGTTTTCTTTCCCTCCAGGTCCCGCAAGTTTGCCTTGCCTACCCGGTCGAAATGCAACTCCCCGCTGACTCTTCGCTGGGAAACTTACTTCGGCGGCAACACAATCGTCCGGTAACCGAGCTTGCCTCGGCTACGGCAAACTCCCCTGGTCACGTCGACATTCGAATTTGGATTGAAAGCGATTCGCGTCCCTGCATTCCGGCCATGGAAGTCGCCTCCAGAATCCAAGTCAGTTCACGTCATGGAGTTCGTACTCAAGCTCCCTTCCTCACGTCAGATGAGGTGAGGAAGTATTGCTTGCCCTACGATGGTGGCGATGTCTTGTACATTCGCGAGCCATATTTCACACGCTAAGCTTGCCCCCAACGCTGCTATCACCGAGCCCCGTGGGGGCTAAAGATGCGCTGCTTCGCTGGAACTAAAAATCGGGCGTCAAGATCTCATCCGGCGGTACGACCTTCTTTAGTCGGCAGCTGGACGGCAGCGGCTTCGGTTCTAGCTCAGTGATCCACTTGGCGACTTCTTCGACCGTTGCGACGGTCTGCACTTCAGCCGGCAGACCGGGGATCTTGAAGCGACCACCCAGCAGTGCGATCACCGGGCGACCGTATCGCAGCGCCAGGCAGACTTCGGCGGCGGTTCCTTTGGTTCCGGGAAGCGCAACGACGATGTCAGAGCTGAGGATGTTCACATGGTTGCGACTAGCGACCTGCATTCCCTCGTAACCGGTTTGCGGCAGATGGGTGTAGATCGGGATTTCGACAAACTCGTTCGGATAGTGAAGCCGGCGCGAGTAGGAGCCGCCCGACGCGTCGCCGGGGATAATGCCGATCACACGGCCCGCGCGCTCCTCGACGTTGAAGAATGACTCGCTGACCGCTTTCATCTCTCCACCGCCGCCGCCGGTCAGCAAGTTGTAGCCGGCCTGGGCAATCCAGACGCCCAACTCTTTGGCCAGATCACCGTGCACTTTTTTGCCCGATCCCATCACGCCGACGATCGGGATTCTGCCTCTTCCGTCACTGCTACTCATACGCTCAATGCTTTCTGGGGGCGAGAGACCTCGCGCCGGACCTCAATGTCACTCCATCACGCTAGAGATCAAAGATAGCAGCAGTCGGCTTTCATTTCTGGGGGCCGAATCAGAAATTAACAGAAGAGAATAAACGTTTCGGCTAGACCGGCTGGCGACCGCGGATAAAGCGAAGCTGGTCCGGCTCTAACTCGACTCCCCCCAGCATGTTCGTGTAGCTGTTGCTCATCAAGCGGACCAGGAAACTGGTGAGCGGCCCGGGGAAAATCTTCAACGGGGCGTCCTCACAACGGTGATAAAGTTGCACAATTCCCCATTGGTCCGGTTCTCCCTCGGTCCACCAGCAGTAGAGGTGCCCATTTTCGTCGCTTCCCCAAGGGAAAAGCCCAGGGCATTCGGGGTGCAGAATATATTCGTGCTCGCACGTATCTTTTAATTCTGCGTAACGCGATAGATCTTCGCCGACCTTGTCTCGGCCTTCCTGAGTCAGCAGATTTGCGACGACGAGACCCCGAGGGAACTCGCCTGAGCCGTAGGTCTCGATCAACTGCTTGAAGTCGGTCGGTAGCGTCAGGCCGAACTGCTGTTCGGCGATCGCCCAGTCGCCCGAGGTATCGACTGTTTCAGCCGGAGGCGGAATGAAGTTGAGAATCTCTTCCAGCGCCATGGCCGCGTCTCCACTGACAGATGTATCGGACTGGGGGGGAACTCTAGCCCAGCTTTAACTCCGACTCGCAGCGGCGGATCGCATCGCTCACATGAATCGCTGTATCGGAAAGCTGCAAGCTCTTCGATTCTTTGATCCACTGGTTCACTTTTTTCTCGGCCGAGATCACCGTGCTGTGACTCTTCCGATGAAAGAACTGACAGATGTCCGACAACGCGGCCTTCGTATACTTTCGCGCTAACCACATCGCCAACATCCGGGGATGACTCGCCTTGCGCGACTTGCTGGGGCTACGCAGTATTTTAGCGTCGATCCCGAACGACTTGCAAACAACCTCTTCGATATCGGCCAAACGCACGATCGGCGTACAAGCTCGCACCATGTCGGCTAACGCATTTTCGGCCATTGCGACGTCTACAGGACGGTCCAACGACATCGCAGTCGCCCATAACCGATTCATCGCGCCCGACATCAAGCGAGCGTCGCCGGGCAAATGATCGGCCAGCCAATCGAGCAAACCGCGCGAAGCGTTCATATCGCGAGAGGCGCACAACTTCTCGGCCATCTTGCGGCGCGTGTCTCGATCGATCTCGTGGACTTCGCAAACCAGGCCGCCAGAGAAGCGAGCGATCAGTTCGGGGCCGAGGGCCGAAAGTTCGGTCGGACGCTTGTCGGCGGCCAGCACGATTTGTCCGCCGCGACGCGTGATCGAATCAAGCGTGTGCAGCAGTTCGGTCCGCGTGGCCCGTTTGCCGGCGAAGAACTGCACGTCATCGATGATCAACAAGTCGGCGTCACGGTACTTGCGGCGGAAGTTGGCCACGCCGGAACCGTTTAAAGCGTCGAGAAAGTAGGTCGTAAATTGTTCGGCCGAGAGATAAACGACCCGTTCAAACTTCTTGCTGCGCCGCGCCTCGCCGTAAATGCCTTCTAACAGGTGCGTCTTGCCCGAGCCTTGCGGTCCGCAGATGAACAGCGGATTGATCTCGCCGGGGCGGTTCATAATCATCGATGCGGCGGTCGACGCAAACTTGTTGCACTCGCCGACGATCAGCTGTTCGAGTGAAGAGAACTTGCGACGGCGGCTCAGCTCTTGGCGGGCTTCAACCTTATTGACCGGAGCGACCCCTGCGACAGCCGCTGTCACTTTTTTTCCGGTTCGTGGACCAGACGTGTCCGCCGAGACGCGATATTGAATCACGGTGGAGCCTGGCATCGTGTCAGCGACCGCAGCGTCAATCTGTTCACGGAAGTTACGACGGAGAAAATCAATCGTAAATTGACTCGCCGCTTCGATGAAAAGCTGGTCGCGATCCAATCGGAGCTGCGCACTCGAATTGAACCAAAGATCGAATCGTTCCTGCCCAATGCGCTCGACTAGCGAGATGCGCAAAGCGGACAGGGTGTCGAGATCGATGTCTTCCATGACCACAGGCTGACTCTTTCAGCAGGCTACTAGCTGCAAACCAAAGCGGTTTACACGACGGGGATTCCACGACCAATGGTCGGAACTCTTAACATTGACTGGAGCACGATTTTAAAGCTGCTAGCACTGGTGTCAAACCACTGAACGGCTGCTTCGAGATAAAAAAGAGAGGAACAGAGGACGAGCGATTCCTGCGGTCGTTTTTTTCCGCAGTTTTGACGATCCACGCGCCGCTGGAACCAAACATCTTTTTTTCGCCGTTGCGTGGATAACTTGTTAAAGATCCACCGGCGGCTCGCCGCAGAAAATGCTCCGCCGATTCTAACCGGGCTCCAACGTCTGCAAGAGTCGCGACTTACGTCGCAGAGTGCGCCGTTTTAGAAATCGAAGCCGCATCGTTGACGCGGCCAACCATCAATCGTCGCGTTTCATAACCGAGAAAACCGCTGGCCGAATAGCTGCGGATCGCCGGCTCGTTCCGTTGATCGACCGCCAAAACCAAGCGATCAATCCCACGCTTTTGGGCTTCGGCAAGCGCCAGTTGCACCGCCGCTTTCCCCAAACCCTGATTGCGCATTTCTGGCCGTAGCCCCAAGTAGACGATTTCCAAATGTTGGAAGTCGGGTGTAGGAGCGAGAATCATTACGCCGGCCGGTTGTCCGTTGAACTCAAGCCGTTGCCAAAGTGACAACTCAAACGCACCCGTGTCGCGATAACCGGCGATCACATCCTGAATCGGACGCAAACCGTCAAACTCAGGGCAGTCGAGCGTGCCTGGATACGTTGCGATTAAATCAGGCGCCGCGTCTTCGGTTTGAGCATATGGAACACCTTTTAACGCTGGCTGCGCTAAATCGGCACGCGTCTGGGCTGCTTGGAGAAACAGGTACTCTAGGTGGGTGACCGACTGAAAGCCGGCCTCTTCTAGCAATCGCTGATCGCTGAGCGCATCGGAGGCGATCAGACTTTGCGCCAGAGAAATATCGAGACCTGCTAGATATTGGATGACGGACTGTTGCAACAACTTCGCCACGGCGGGCGCTTCGCTCGGCATCACGCGCGCGGGCCAAACGGTTGCAAAGCGCCCCGGCTGTTCGGTTCCCCAAACGGCGCCGACAATCCTCTCTCCACGGCGAGCGACAAATAAGCCTTCAAAGCTCACTTTTCCCTGCCGCTGGGCCTGGAGAATCGCCGCCAGACGACCGGCCATGGTTCGGCGCAGTCCGCCGCCAAACACCATCCAGATGGCGGCGCCATAACAGGCGGGATCAGCAAGTTCGACGGTCAGCATGTCAGTGGAAATTCTTTGCATCAGTGCAGAATACCCCAAATGGCCCGCTCGAGTCATTATCGGTTTCGCGGGAAGAAGCGGGAAATGCTTTGCCGTATCGAGGGCTTGTAGGTAACAATAGAGATAGGCTGTACTAATATTACCCCTTTCGAATGACTCTAGCGGTGGGGAGTCACCCATGCGAACCCTTATTTTGACCTTAGCGGCCCTGTTGGCGATTCCCAGTTTTGGACACGCCCAAACGGCCTTGGACCAACTGCAAAACCTGATCCGACCTCCGGGAGATCCGGCGCCAACTCCGGCGCCCGCCAACCCGGGCTACCTGGGCGCGACGCTCGACAATCTTCCCGAGGGCGCCCAACAAGCCGGCATCGTCGTCTTGAAAGTCAATCCAGGCGGTCCGGCCGAACAAGCCGGCCTAGAAGCAGGGGATCGCGTCGTTTCGCTCGAAACCGTCGCGGTCAATAGTCTCGATCAGTTCGCCCGCCTGATGCGCAACCAGGTTCCTGGCTCACGGATCAAGATCACGGTCCAGCGCGGCGGAGAGCCGCAGGCGATCTTGGTCACGCTGGGCAATCGCCCAGCCGCTGCTGAGATGTTGCCGCCCCCGGCCAACAACAAACCTCCTGCGAATGGCAACAACAGCAATCCCCTCGATCCGCTCGGCCTAGAAGACAACACAAGCAACCCACTTCCACCTCCGGCGATGCAGCAGCCGCCCCAGCGCGGCAAATTGGGCGTTCGGGTCCTTCCGGTGACCGATCAGTATCGAGAAGCGACCGGCACTGCGGTCCGACGGGGAGCCGTGGTCGAAAGCGTATCGCCTGGCAGCGCCGCGGCGTTTGCCGGAATTCCGGTCGGTTCGGTCATTGTGGCGCTCAACAATCGCCGCGTGAACGAGCCGCAAGATTTACTCTCGATCTTGTCGACGATGCCTGCGGATCGCGATGTGCCGATCAACTACTACGTCGGCAATCGGATGCTGCAATCGAACGTTCGTCTAGACGGACAACCGCCGACCTTGGTCAACGAAACCCCCAATTCGCCGCAGGCCGGCCCATTCTCCAATCGTCCCGCGATGCAGATGCTGAATCGAGCGTTATCGGAACTGGGCGCCAATCCGGTTCCGCCGGTTCAAGATCAGTCAGAAAACGTCCAACTGCGCAACCGCGTCGCCGAGCTAGAAGCGGAAGTCGCCCGACTGCAACGACTAGTCAATCAACTGCAAGTCGAAAACGGCGGGCTGAACCAATAAACGTCGTCATGCCCTTGCGGCGTCGGCGTCGCAAGGGCATTTCTTGAATGCGGATGGCGAAGTATTCCGGTTTGCTACGGTTTCCCCCAGCGCTGGGAGTTCTTCGCCTCTTCGACTGTCTCGGTCATCTGCGGGCTCAGCCCGTAGTAGCGTGACGGGCGATTGATCTCGAGCGCGACATTCAAACGCGTGTGCGGCTGCGACGCGTTGATGACCATCGCATTGCGTAGCATCAACACGCTGGTCGGATCGCCGTTCCATTTCACCAGGTAAAGTCCGGCGTCGAGCGTTGGTTCATGCTTGAAGCCAAAGTGCCGAGTCAGCATCTCGACCAAACGACGCTCATCGCCGGTCGTTCCATGAAACGTAATCCGCTGCACATGTCCATCTCGATCAAAGTAATAGGTGATCGAGCCGGCTAGGTCATCGTACTGCGATCCGGTCACCAGCGGCGCGCGAAGTCCTTCCAGGTTCAAATCGGCTAGTGCGGTGGAAACCCGGGGCCAACGCGTCGCTACCCAACGCGAATCGGCGTTGAAGTTGAAGACCTCCAAAAAGTCCTGCACCGGTGGGCCGGTCACCGGCGCGTTCAGCGCATCACTGCCGGTCAGGGACGGCGTCATAAATGGGTTCGGCTGCTCGGGCGGCATTTCGTGCGACGCCGGAGCTTCGATCGACGCGACCGGCTTCTCGGCGCCAGACTTTTCTCCTGACGGGAGATAGCTGCTCGCCTGCGTCCAGATCGACTCGACCGTTTTACGGGCTTCGGGATGATAGAACGAATAAGGGCCGCCGAAGCACGCGGCCATTATCGCGGCGTAGGTTAAGTTGCGGCGGATCATTCGATTCTCTCCTCTGACAGAGCGGTTCCTCTTTCGGTATCGACATCTGCTAGCGATCGTCCCGACAAGAATGCCGTACAGGGGCACGACCGTCATTCCCGGCGAAGCTTTCCAGGTTAGAATGTTCGTTTCTTTCGTTATCCCCCCAAACGTCATGTCCGCCGAATCTGCTGAAATCGATGATCTTCACTGGCTCGTCCGTGAAGAGGCGGCCGAGATCTTTGCGACCTTTCCCAAGCCGGAACTATCGCTGCCGCAGTTGTCGCAACTGCGCCGCGAACTTGGCCCCGAGCGCGCCACGCTGATCGCCGAACAGCTCGAGCTTCGTCAGCGCGGCGGCGTGAAGTTCTCCCGAGCCGACGAGATGTTTTTTACGCGGGTTGGGCTCGAACAAGCGACGGACGAAGTTCTCGCGCGGTACAAAGCGCAGCGTTTCGCTGCGCCCCAGCAAATCGCCGATCTCTGCTGCGGCGTAGGCGGCGATCTGTTGGCGTTGGCCACGGGGCGAACCGCGACGGGAGTCGATCAATCGCCACAGTTAGCCTTGTTGGCCCAAGCCAATTGCGCCGCGTATGGCCAGCCCATCACATCCGCATGCGCCGATGCGGCCGCTGTTGATCTAGCCGCTTATGACGCTTGGCACTGCGATCCTGATCGCCGCGCGACCGACCGAAGGACCACGCAGCTGGATTCGTTTTCTCCCTCGACCGAGCAACTGGTCGGCATGCTGCAGAAAAACCCCAACGCCGCGATCAAGTTGGCGCCGGCGACGCACGCGCCCGAAGCCTGGCTCGCCGCGGCCGAACTTGAGTGGATCAGCAGTCGCCGCGAGTGCCGGCAGTTGGTCGCCTGGTTTGGCGACATGACTCCACAGCCAGGCTCACGCCGCGCGACGCATGTCGATCGAGACGGCGTCGCGCACAGTTTTGTCGCGTCTGACGAAACAGCGTTGCAAGTCGCCGCGGAGGTCGGCGCGTATGTAATGGAGCCGGGCCCAGCACTGCTCGCGGCGGAACTGGTCGACCACTTCGCGGCCAAGCATCAACTGGGACGCCTATTGCCGCGAAGCGTCTACCTGACCGGAGACGCGCCGCTGGCAACTTCGCTCGTCTCCCAATTCCGCGTGCGTGAGCAAATGCCGATCGATCGCAAATCGCTCACCAAAAAGCTGCGAGAGCAGGGGATCGGACGCGTCGAATTGAAAGTCCGCGGGCTCGACATTCGCCCCGAAGCGTTTCTGAAAAAGTTAAAGCTTTCGGGCGACGCTGTGGCGACCATTATCCTAACGCCGACTGCCAGCGGCAATCGAGCTATTCTTTGCGACCGCGTTTGAGTCTGGCTATACTTTGGGACTTACGGATAGAAGGTGGTCCACGGAGCTCCGACGCGCTGATGCCCGACTTCGAGCAAGAAGATAATCCATTTGCGTCGCCGCAGATCACCGAGCCGATGACCGTCGTCTCGCAGATGCCGAAAGCGGTCCACCATGACGAGCTGCCGTCGCGCTGGCTCCGACTTGGTGCAGCGCTAATTGACTCAATCATCCTGCTGGTCATTTGCATGCCTGCCGCACTGGTCATGATCTTTGTCCTCGGCAGTTTGGGAGATTTGAGCCCATGGTTGATTCAGATCCTCAGCAGCATCATCGGCTTTGTGATCGGCGTAACGGCGTATTTGCTGGTGAACGGCTACATGCTCGCTCATTCTGGGCAAACCGTCGGCAAGTATGCCTGCGGTATCAAGATTGTTCGGTACGAAGACCAAGAGCTAACGACGCTCGGCCATCTCATGTTGCTCCGTTATACGCCGATGACGCTGCTCGGACAGATTCCGTACATCGGCATCATCTTTTCGCTGGTGGACATCTTGATGATCTTTAACGCCGAAAAACGCTGCATGCACGATTACATCGCGGGAACGATTGTGGTGAAAGCCTAGATGAACGAGCCAGAACCGCAAAACCCGTTCGCATCGCCGGCAACCGATTCGCGGAATGAAGATCCGCTGGCGGCGCAATTAAGCGATCTGCCGACACGCCAGATTCGTTTGTCGGCGGCGATCATTGATTTTATGATTGTCGATCTGCCTGCAATGTTTGTCGGCGGCTTTTTGCTGCCGACTGTCGAAGCGGCATTCTTGCCTTTCGACGAGACTGGGAACGTGATCGAAACTTGGTATTCAGACTGGCTCTTCGTGGGAACAGCTATTTTCACCACGCTCTTTTTCTATTTGCTGGTCGAAGGCTACTTGGTCGCAACACGCAGCCAAACCGTGGGCAAAGCGGCGATGGGAATAAAGATCATTCGCCGCAATGGCCAACCCGCTGGCTTTATGCGGCTCGTTTTCGTCCGCTACTTTCCTTGGCTGTGCTTCTACTATGCTCAGATTTTCTCTCTCCAGATCCCGATGTTCGGCCTTTGGTTTTTCGTCCGACTCAGCTTTTCCTCGATTCTGCTGGACCCGGCATTTCTCCTGACAAAAGAAAAACGCTGCCTGCATGACTACTTCGCCGGCACGATTGTGGTGAAGGCCTAGATGAGCGAACCTGAGCCGCAAAACGCGTTTACATCGCCAGCGGACGACTCGGACTTGGTTCAAGCAACGCCGGTCTACGCGCGGCCACAAACCGAAGACCTGCCGTCCCGCTGGTTACGCTTGGGCGCCGCGTCTTTGGATCTGCTGATCCTTGTCGCGTTGGCGATACCAATCAGTATCTTCTACGCTCTTATCGGGCCGATTGAAATCCGCGTCGCACCCGAGAAGGAGTTTCTCGTGCCGATGGTCATGGCGCGCTAGTGCGCACCGAATCGAAGCACAAAGCGACAAGAGGTTTACTCATAAAAAAAGGGAGCGTAGACACGCCCCCGGGAATTCGACATTCGTTCTTCGGAACCCAACTATTCCAAGACCGATTTCTCATGCTTCGGCTTCGCCGGAGTCGGCGCTTCGGCCGTGCGAACTTGTTCGGTCAGCAGTTCTTCCTGCATGCGGCCCAAGAACTTCATCATGCTCGCTTCCCCTTGGAAGCCGATGACGGTTTCGTCCATCTCCAGGTCTTGGCGAATGATGCGCCCCTTGTCGATGTCAAACTTGATCTTGCCGTTGGCCAACTGCTGAATCAGCTCGACCTTGATTTCTGGGTTCTCGATCGGGGTCAAGATCTGCGTCTTCATGTCGATCGTCGCGACGCCGTTGGAGACCGCCTCTAGGGTGAATAGCTGCCGCGTCTTCACCTTCTTCAGTTGTTGCTTCGAGGTCCGAATCTGCACGTCGGTCGGCGAATCCCATTTGGCGCCGATTTCGACCGGCTCTTCCGGCAACACGACGGTCACCTGGTTAAACGGGGCGGTGGCGCTTTCTTGCAGTTCTTCGCGTTCGACCAACAGGCCATTCTTGCTGATCGTAAATCGCGAGAGCGGCACCCCGACCGATTTGGCGGCCCGTTCAAAGATGGGGGAGGGGGGATCTTGCGAGGCGCTGTCGTAAACCTGCTCTGGTCGATCGGTCACCTTGTTCCACATGTTCAGGTCTTCGATCGAGTGGACCAGCGTGATGTTGCCATCGTCGTCGATCTTTTCGACCTTCCAGTTTTTGGTTGACGCGGTCCGCGACTGGGCGGTTTGCTGATTGCCTTGGATCTTGGTCTGCACATTCACCAGGTGAGTCACCTTGCTGCGCAGAACGTCTCCTTCGGCATATTTGTACTTCAGGTCGTACTTTTCGTCGGCGATCGCGAACGTCGCCAAAGTTGCAGTAAGAACCAGACCGAAAAATCCATTTCGCGTCATCTCGGGCATCCTTGCGTTGAATCTGCTGCGGGAACGACCGACTAGCGGCCGTTATCGATTCTCCCTCCCCAACCTAACTTCTCGCGGAGGGTTCGATAGTAATTGTGACTTGCAATCGCGATTCGTTTAAATCGCTGTTCGGCTCGATCGACCACGACTCGCAGTTCGGGAGTCAGCCGCGCCAGTACACGGCCATCGACCACGACCGACAGGTTCGCTTCGGCGCCGGTCACGCGAATCTCGTAGGTTCGCTCGGCCGTATCCACCACCGGGCGGACCGTCAACGTATGGGGACTAATCGGCGAAACGACAAACGCGTGCAAGTCGGCTCGCAAGATCGGCCCGCCAGCCGACAGGTTATGGGCGGTCGACCCAACCGGGGTGCTGACGATCAAACCGTCGCAGTTATAGGTGGTCGCCAATTTTGAGTCAACGTAAAGATCGATCGTTTGGATCTGAAACGGCGGCCCGCCCAAAATCGCCGCCTCGTTCAGCCCGATCGCCTCGCCGATGAGGTCCTCTCCCTCAAATACGCGGCACCGGAACATCATATGCTCGATCACAAAGCAGTCGCCGCGACAAATGTTGGGCAATTCGGCGCACATCTCTTCCGGCGAAAACTCCGCCAGAAAACCAAGTTTACCCATATTTACGCCGGCCACCGGCACCTGACGATGCCCCATGCTGCGCGCCGCCGCCAACAGCGACCCGTCGCCGCCGAGCACAATCGCGAAATCGGCGTCGATCTCCGAGAGTTCGGACTTCCAGTCAAGATCAACGTGGACCAGCTCGGCATACTGCGGAATGATCTGCTGCAACCGGACCGCTTCTTCGCGCACGTGCTCACGATCGCCGGCGCCGATCAGCATCACCCGCGGCTTCTGAGGAGACGAAAGCCAGCTTGGCTTCCCCGGCAATGGTGGTTGGAGATTTGGCATACGGCTATCTTCCGCTGCCGGAAAAGGAGAAACAAGCCGGGAAATGTGGGGAATGACGAATGTCGAATGACGGCCGGAGATTCCCAACAACCTGAACACTAGCCGATTCCAACAACTAAATCGAAGTCGAATAACTCCATTGAATTGAACTAATTCGCGCCGCTTGGTTGTCAAATTTCTCCATCGCACAAGTCGCTGTAATCATCCCAACAACACCTTCCGTAGTAGGAATGACCATCTAATCGCAAGAAAACACATCCGAATTGAGAACGACGCAAGTGAACCCCGTAAATTAGGCCTAAGAGACCCTTTTCCACCTTTTAAGCAAGCATCCCAGTCAATAGAATACCTTCCCACGCTGTTTTCGATTAACAGTGAATATTCTCTCGTCGTTCTTCTCATTCTCCCATTCCATGAGAGCTGGTCCCATGAAACTTCGTGCTCGCTCCCACCAAGGTTTTACCCTGGTTGAACTGTTGGTCGTGATCGCCATTATCGGCGTTTTGATTGCTTTGTTATTGCCGGCCGTGCAACAAGCGCGCGAAGCGGCTCGGCGGATGCAATGCAGCAATAATCTGAAGCAGTTGGGTTTGACGATCCACAATTTTCATGACACGTTCGGCTATTTGCCGCCGGCTGCGTTGGGCAATGAGTACGCCAGTTTTTACCCGCTGATCATGCCGTACATGGAACAGCAGAATATCGTGGATCAGATCGATCTGACGCAGAAGATGACGACCGGCGACAACTACACGTTTATCAACTCCGATGCGGCCGCGGTCCCCGGGCTGCTGTGCCCTAGCCGTCGTAGCGGGACGTCGATTTCGGTGTTGGGCGCCGCGACCGACTATGCGATCACCGGCAACCGAGAAAGCAGCGACGATTGTGATCGTCTGGACGGCGATAATGCGACGCCCAGCCGTCACTACAGCACGATGATCTTGGCCAAAGGCGGAGCCGAGGACGGCAGCGGTCGCTTTGTGGGTTGGAGATCGCAAACGTCGTTCGCCAGCATTACGGACGGCTTGTCGAACACATCCGTGCTTGGAGAGAAGTACGTGCCGGTCAGCCGGATCAACGCTCACGCCAACGCCGGCGACGGAACGTTGTACTATTGGCACGTCGACGACTGGAAGACCTGGATGATCATACGCAACGCGAAGTTCCCCATGATGCGTGGTCCCGATATCACCGATGATAACACCAATTATCGCAAGAGCTTTGGCAGTCTTCACCCCGGCATCAGCCAGATGCTGATGGGCGACGGCAGCGTCAAAAATGTCGCCGTGAACGTCAACCCTGAGTTTACTCTGCTGATGGCTGACCGCCGCGACGGTCGTGTGAACAACTACGACCAATAAGCTTCGCAGCGGCAGTTTCCCATGATCGCTGGCGGACGAAACGCGACCGCCGGCGATGATGACTTGCACTCCACGTGAACATCAGGTGACAACTCATGTCTCAATCCAATTTACGATACGCTCTGCTGGTTTCGCTGCTTGCGCCTTGCCTTGGTGGATGCTTTGGCGATGGGGGGATGTCCCAGGTCCAGGGGACCGTCACTTTTGAAGACGGATCGCCCGTTTCCGGCGGAACGATCGTCTTCGCCGCCGTCGAAGGCAACTCCAGCTCGATTGGCTATTTACAAAAAGATGGAACTTACGAGCTAGGAACCTTCGGTGAGTCGGATGGCGCACCGCAAGGCAAATACAACGTGACGATTACCGGCAGCTCCAGCTACGGCGGACAGTCGGCGATCGCCAGCAAATACGGCGTCATCGGCCAATCGCAGTTGCAAGCGGAAGTGGTCGACGGGACAAACTCGATCGACTTTCAAGTCGATCGGGCCAAATAACGGCGACGATCTTCCAACCAGTTCGAAAATTTCTAAAATAAAGTCGGCGGTGCTCTGGGTCGCTGACTGTGCGAGCGTCTTATTTTTTTGCGGAAAGAGAAAGGGGATCCGCCGACACGATCTGACACCAGCTCGCGGTCCGCCTCTTTTCACAGCTCAGGAGGCGTTAGCAATGCCCACTTAGCTCAAAGTGATCTCCGACAGGGATTGGATTGACTCAAAATTGTGCGGCTTGCGACGTCCAATGTAGAGTGATTCGCAGATCGAAATATCTTTCACCGCGGCATTGCGGAGGCCGTACATCGAGGGAAACTTCTGCTCAATGACATCTGGATCGATCTTGATGCGGCCCACCTTTTCGATTTGCAACCGTTTAAAGTGCGCGGAAGAACAAGTTCCAGGCATCGTCAAATCCCAACCCTGGTGCGCAAGAAGCATCTCTCTCGTAGGTTTTTCGTCCAGGTAGAGACGTCGGTCCAGGATGATCGGACAATAAGACGCAAGGAAGCCAAAGATCAATTCACATTTTACAAGGACCGCGGCGCCCCAGTCCTGCTGTTCTTGTTTTCCGAAACGAGCTGTAAGAGCTCGGCTCCAATAAGGATTAAGCGTCCCCATAGCGTCCTTCCCAGGCACGACAATCATCCCTTTCGCCAATGGAAATACGATGATGTCGCCCAACTCCATCGTCAACTTCTCAGGCGCCGCCAGGGTCTTTCGTACTCCGTCGATAGGCTGCACCAACTTCTCACGCAGTTTTTGCAGAGATTTCTCCCGCTTGCGCACGTCCGCCGGGCCCATTTCCTGATGCAACGGCAGCTGAATATCGACACCTGAATCAACGATCGCGATCGCTCGCTCAAAGGCTTCACGCGCATCGACGCGCCAGTTGTACAATTGGTCGGCCAGCACCAGCCAAAATGTCGTATGTCCCTCATCGTTTGGATCCAGGGAGGCTTCTGGATACATTTCGCAAGCCAACTCTACAACGCGCGCCGGCTCCACGGGGATTTTTGCAATCGCCCTGACCATCGGTTTTAGATCCCGCGCCATGTCATTGGCGTACAGCCCCGGTCCCCAGGTTCCCATAGGTCGCAGCTCTTATTTGGAATGTCGATTTCAAGACTGATTCGCACCTCGCTGGCGCTGCGCGGGCTAGTGGTGTAGTGTTGCGATTTTCGCATCCGTTGGCTTCAGGGGGACACTGTACACCGATTACAGCACTGTGCAGCAATTACGACCCCGCCGTCAGCGAATCGTCCCCATGCAGCGAACTGATCTTCGCCGCCATCTCGCGGCAAACCTGGGCGATCCCTTCGGCGGTCAAAAAGATTTCGGCCAAACGTTCTTCGCGTTCGCCGTGATCGATGAACGTGTCGGGGATGCCGAGTCGTTTGACGCGGCTCGCGTCAACGCCTTCATCGGCGCACGCTTCCAGCACGGCGCTGCCGAAGCCGGTCATCAATGCGCCTTCTTCGACGGTCACCACAAACGGCGAGGTCTTCACGGCGCCGACAATCGTCTCGCGATCGATCGGTTTGCAGAAGCGAGCGTTGATCAGCCCGACGTTCAGCCCTTCGCTCTTTAGCGTTTCGACGGCGCGCTGGGCGTCGGCTAGTTGGGCGCCGTAACAGATGACGGCGCCATCGGCGCCGGTCGACATGACTTCGGCTTTGCCCAACCCTATCGGCGTGCGATTGCGCTCGACCGTTTCGGCGTTGGCTTTTGGATAGCGGATCGCCGACGGATGATCTTGCAGCAGCGCGAAGTCGAGCATCTCGCCTACTTCTTCGGCGTCGCCCGGCGCCATGACGATCATGTTGGGGAACAACCGCATGTAGCCGATGTCGTACGAGCCGTGATGCGTCGGACCATCGGCGGCCGTCAGACCGGCGCGGTCCATCGTAAAGACGACCGGCAAGTCTTGCAGCGCGACCTCTTGGAAGATCTGATCGAAACTGCGCTGTAGGAAGGTGCTGTAAATGTTGACGATCGGACGCAGCCCGGTCTTCGCTTGTCCGGCTGCGAACGCGACGGCGTGCGATTCGCAAATGCCGGTATCAAAAAAGCGATGCGGGAACTCATCGCGAACCGGCTCCATCTTCGTTCCTTGGCACATCGCCGCGGTCATGACGGTCACCTTGTCGCATTTGCGCATCTGCTCGGCAATCGCGTCGCGCGCGTAGTTGGTGTACGCTTTGGCGCCGCCCGACTTCTTCGGCACCACGGTGCCGTTGTCATCGATAAACGCCGGCGGCGTATGAAAGAAAACCGGATCGGCTGCAGCCGGTTGATAGCCGTGCCCCTTTTCGGTCACCACGTGCAACAGCACCGGACCGGGCAAGGTTTTGACCATCTCCATGTACTTACGCAGCAACCCGATGTTGTGGCCATCGATCGGGCCAATGTAGCTGAAGCCAAGTTCTTCGAACAACATGCCGCCATGCAGTCCGGCTTTGACCGCTTCTTTGCACTGGGCCAACAGCCGTTCGGTCGGATCGCCCAGCAGCGGAACATGATTCAGGATCTTGAGCACTTCGCTCTTGACGCCGGTATAGAACGGATTCATCCGCAGCCGGTCAAAGTAGTCGGCCACGCCGCCGACGCGCGGGCAGATCGACATCTTGTTGTCATTCAACACGACTAGCAAGTTGGCGTTCATGCCGCCGGCGTTGTTCAGCGCTTCAAAGACGATGCCCGAGGGAAACGCTCCGTCGCCGATCACCGCAACGGCGTGACGATCTTTCTCACCTTGCAAGTCGTCGCCGCTGCGCAGACCAAGCATCGTCGAGACGCTTGATCCGGCGTGGCCGGTCACAAACAGGTCGTAGTCGCTTTCGGCCGGATTGGGATAGCCCATCAATCCGCCGGTGGTCCGGATCGTGCCGAACTCGTCATAGCGTCCGGTCAGCAACTTATGCGGGTAAATTTGGTGCCCGGTGTCCCAGATGAGACGATCGCGGCTGAAGTCAAACGTGCGATGCAGCGCGATCGACAGTTCGACCACGCCTAGGTTCGACGCAAAGTGGGCCGTGCGGGTGGCCACTAAACTGCAGAGCACGTCCCGGATCTCGGCAGCAAGCTGCTCCAATTGTTCGTTGGAGAGATTGCTGAGATCAGCGGGCGATTCGATTTTTGAAAGGATCTGGTGCATCTCGTTTAGTGGTTCCTTTCCAGGATGTACTGCGCCAACGCTTCCAAGTGGTTGGCTCGCTCGCCAAAATCGGCCAGCGATTGCTTGGCTCCCGCTATCAGCGATTCGGCCTGGCGGCGGCTTTCTGCGACGCCGATCAGTCCGGGGTAGGTCAATTTTCCACGTTCGGCGTCTTTGCCAACGCGTTTTCCCAGCGCCGCTTCGTCCCCTGCATAGTCGAGCAAATCATCCACAATCTGAAAAGCCAGACCGATTTGCTCTCCATACAAGTTTAATTGGGCGACCTGTTGGTCATCGGCTCCAGCGGCGATCGCGCCCAACCGTAGCGAGACGCAAATCATCGCGCCCGTCTTGCGGCGGTGGATCGCTTTCAGCATTTCCACGTCGCCGCTTCCAAATTGTTCGTTTAAATCGTCCGCCTGACCACCCACCAGGGCTGTGGCTCCGGCCGCTTTCGCCAATTCTCGGCAAGATCGAGCCGCGACGAGGGGATCTTGGTAACCATCCGCGACGATCTCTAAGGCTCGCGCCAATAAGGCGTCACCCGCCAAAATCGCGGTCGCTTCGTCAAACGCCTTGTGACAGGTCGGCCGACCGCGACGCAGATCGTCGTCGTCCATCGCCGGCAAATCGTCGTGGATCAGCGAATAGGCATGGATCATTTCAACCGCACAAGCAGACGGCATTGCCTGCGTTCTATCAGAACCGCAAGTCTCGGCGGCCATTAACGTTAGCAAAGGCCGTAATCGCTTGCCGGGCGCCAAAAGGCTATAGCGAATCGCCTCTTGCAGGCGATCCGGGCAGCCCTCGCCAAAACTGCTATAGACATTGAGAGCCTGATCGACCTCATCTCGCAAGGTGTCCGAGTATTCATGCAGCGTAGCGAGCGAGGCAGACGTCATGTCAGGCAATCGTACTCATCTGGAGGGGCGTGAAGTGCGTCATCACGCCGTAAACCATTTCGTTCAAAGCGATAAAGGTATCTTAAAAAAGTCTGGGCCCTTCGTCTATCTCGTCTCCCTCATCGGTGCGGGCCTTGCCGCCGCGACGCTTGGTCCGCGACTCCGCCTTTTCGGCCAAAGTCGTCTCCCCTTCGTCAAAATCGTCGGTCACCGGCTCTCCGTCGGCATTAAAACCAGAGAGGACCTCGATCTTGCGTTCGGCCCGTTGGAGTAAGCCGTAGCAAGATTTCAGCTTGCCGACTCCCTGTTCATACAGCTTCAGCGACTCTTCCAGTCCCGCTTCGCCAGACTCCAGTCGGCGAACCAACGTTTCTAGCGTCGCCAGTTCTTCTTCAAACGCGGGCGCATCGGCCGCATCACCGCTCGTCTTCTTTTTCGCCATTACTCTGCTTTCTTCTGCTCAGAATCAACCGACTCGACGCGACTGGTCAGTCGCCCCGAGGGCAAGATGGTTTCAATTTCGTCGCCCACCGCGACATCTTCGGCCTTCTTAAGTACGCCGCCATCCAAGTTGCGGGTGACGCTGTACCCGCGAGCCAACACCGCCAACGGCGAAAGCGCCTCAAGCCGCGCCGTCGTCTGGCGAACTCGCTGCTGATTCACTTGCAACTGCCGCCGCATCGCCGCCAACAATCGTTCGTCCCAACCATCCAACAAGCGCTGCGCATCATGGACGAGCGAGAACGGCCTAATAAAGGCCCGTCGTTCGGCCAACGCATCCAACCGGCGCCGCGCCATTTGGGCGCGTTGCCGCAGCGACTGCGAGAGCCGCACGCGATAGTTGTCGAGCGCCTCGCTCACTTCGCTTTGCGAAGGAACGCATAGCTCGGCCGCTTCGCTGGGAGTCAGCGCGCGCACGTCGGCCGCTAGGTCGCTCAGCGTCACGTCAATCTCGTGCCCCACGGCCGAGATCACCGGAATCTCGCACTCGGCAATCGCGCGAACCACCGGCTCTTCATTAAAGCACCACAGATCTTCCATGCTGCCGCCGCCGCGGGTCGCGACCAACACATCGGCCCGGGGACGCAGCTTGGCCGCCTTCTTGATCGCGGCGGCAATTTCGGCCGCGGCTCCAGCGCCTTGCACGCGTGTCGGGATCACCAGCACATCGGCGCCGCGCCATCGCCGGCGCAATACTTCGAGAAAGTCACGGATCGCCGCGCCGGTTGGACTGGTCACCACCACAATCCGCCGCGGAAAGCGGGGCAGGGGACGCTTTAATCCAGGATCAAACAACCCTTCAGCCGCCAACTTCTGCTGCAGCTTTTGCAGGGCCAGCTGTAACGCGCCGACTCCTTGCGGCTCGATCTGGCGGATCACCAGTTGATAACTGCCGCGCGGCGCGTAAACGTCCAAATCGCCGCGGCAGATCACCTGCTGCCCATCTTCCAGATCAAAGTTGAGCTTCGACGCCGTCCCTTTCCACATCACCGCGCGAATCTGGGCCGCGTCATCCTTGAGGGTCAGATAGATATGCCCAGACCGCGGCTGCGCCAGATTCGAGATCTCACCGCTGACCCAAACCGCCGGAAACGCCGTCTCCAGCGTCCCTTTAATCAGCGCCGTCAGCTGCGCCACGGTCAAAACCGGCGGCTTCTCTCCAGCGGCTTCCCACGAGGGAACGTCAACATCCATGCGGCGCGTTTGGGTGGAATAGGGGCTTGTAAGGGAAGAAATTCGTAAACGGCTAGGGTAACAGATCTTGCGAATCAGATCAGCAGGCGGCCGCGTCGCCGCCAGAAGGCTGCGCGGCGCCATTGCGGCGCCAAGTCTAATTACAAACAGGATTTATCTGGTAACATACATACAGGCCTGGATCGCCCCGCCACTTGGCGATTACCCCGATTTCCACTCCCTTCAGGAAAAATCCATCATGTCTCGCAGGGGTTTCACTCTGGTTGAATTGTTGGTCGTGATTGCGATCATCGGCGTTTTGATCGCTTTGTTGTTGCCGGCGGTGCAACAAGCGCGCGAGGCGGCCCGGCGGATGCAGTGCACTAACAATTTGAAGCAGATCATGTTGGCGACGCACAACTTTGAAAGCACCTACGGCAATATCGTGCAGGGAACCCAGCGCGGCGATGGGACTGGAATATCTGATTTGTCGGCGCATTGGGGCTGGGGAGCGTTTCTGCTTCCCTTCATCGAACAGAACGCGATGTACGAGCAACTGGAACTCAATGATTTGCAGGATACCGCCAATCACTTACGAGCGGCGATCAATGACGCAAACAAACTGGCCGTGATTCAGACGCCGATCACCGGTTATCGCTGTCCCAGCTCGACCATGCCCGACTTGAATGTGGGCTGCGACGAAGATAGCGAGAACATTCGCGGATTGCTCCCCGTTACAGGCGGCGTCGGCGTGCCGGCCGCATCCAGTTCTTACGTCGGCAACTCAGGGCACCGCAATCTACCGCGTTGGGACCGTAATTACGGCACCGGACCGTTGGTTCCGGTTGGAGAATATTCGTACCTCAAACACCCGCCGCTGCGGTTCGCCGATATCGTGGACGGGCTCTCGAACACGATCTTCTTTGGCGAACGCGCCTGGGTCCTGAACGCAAACAACGGCACGCAAGTCGTGGCCGGCGCAGCGACGTGGGCAGGGGCAAGCTCCCTCTATGACCAATCTGCAGATTCGACCGCGAACTGGGTACACACAGGCGCCCTGGCGAGCGCTCGCGCACGTATCAACGAAGCGACCGGCGCGACCTACGACTATTCGCGACGCTCGTTTAGCAGCCAACACCCCGGCGGCGCCAACTTCGCCCTGGGAGATGGTTCGGTAAGATTCCTGCCGGAGACAATCGAGCATAAAGTCCAAACGTGGCCGGCGTTTGGGGGTGAGTGCGTATTCGACTATCTCTTGCACCGCGCGGATGGTCAGCCTGTCACGATGCCCTAACCAACAGCCGAGAGAAAACTTCATGCGGATTCTTTATCGATGTTGGCGGGGATGCTGGCCGACGATGGGACTGCTGCTGGTCCTCACCTGGGGATGCGGCGGCGATCAGATTGACCCTGAATATAAACCCGTTTCAGGAACGGTGACGCTGGATGGGCAACCGCTGCCGGATGCGCAAATTTCCTTCGTTCCCCCAGGGACGGGAAGTTCGGGAAGCGGCTTCACGGACGAGTACGGCAAGTACGAGCTTTACTACGCCGCGCGACGCGGTGGCGCCAAATTAGGCGAGAACCGGGTCTTCATCACCAAGAACAAACCCTCAACCGGTAAGCGAGGAGAGTTCGCCGGAGTGAGCGAAGCCGATATGGAAATGCTGCCGGCCCGCTACAATCGCAAAACCGAATTGACGGCGACTGTCGAAGACAAACGAAACGAAATCAACTTCGACCTGAAATCCAAGTAAGAAGCACAGGCGCTGGGGCCACGATTGTGCGTGACTGAACGGAGTCGAAGGGCCGGATTTGTCTTACTCGCCCAAGGCGGTATCGATGGCGGATCTCTTGGCGAAACTCGGTCAAATCGCCATGCAGGGGGACGGCCTCTTCCTCTCCTGCGCGGTAGTAGCGGTGATCGGTTTCGTCCTTTCCACCAAGAAGCGAGAGTTCTTCGTATTGGTGACGACCGCCGCATTTGCCGCGATCGTGGCAGCGCCGACAATGACCGGAAGACCGAACGCTTGGGCAGCTTATGAAGTCGATGAACTATTGACGCATGTTATCGGGCGACACTGGCCCACATGGACCGGGATCATCGTCGGATGCGTTATCGGACAGCTTGCGGCCCGTCGCAAAGAAGAGAGCTCCCTGGGAATAGCGGTCGCTTTGAGCGTGGACATTTCATTTTGTACTTCACTTGTTTTAGAGATCGCTAACCAATCAGTCTTTTGATCCCTCTGGTATTCCCATCCAGCAACCGGGCCAATTTCATGGAAAACCAGAAGATCGATTTGGAACAAGTAAGACTGCGCTACATTGCATGGCTCGAGGCAAACAATCGTTCATTCCGCGCTCCGCGGGATCGCTTCGTAAAATCAATGGATTGGATCGAACTCGATACCGTGGTAAATGCGGAAGGCATATTACGATTTTGGGAAGCACCGGATTCCAGTAGACCATCGGCGCACCGCATTTTAGGCGAACTTTTTGAAGCCGGCATACTCGTCAAGATGCCTGAAGAAAGAGCGATGACGTATACCGTGAAATGCGAATTTTTTAACGACTGCGACAATCCTGACTTATCTTGAGCAGAGCGAAAGCTGCACAACCGAGACTTTTTCAAAGGTATTTCAATGACGGCAGATGGAATCAAAATGTCGTTTCCGCTGCAACTGCCAACGGGAGTCGAGATATCAAACGATCTGGCGGGATGTGAAATTGCCCTGCAGGAATTTCAGCGTTTCGGAGAGATGTCCGTTTACACGCTCTATCGCGAAGACATGGAAGACATGAACGCCAAGCTTTGCCTGTCATTCGCGGGGGCTTGGCCGCTTTTTCCCAGAATGTGCTAGACGATCCAGTCCATGACGTTTCTGGAAATCGACACTGATCGCCTCTCTGAACCGAAGTTTGTGGTTCGAGACGATCTCGACTCCATTCAATGCCGTTTCTTTTCGTTTTGGTTATCAACGCGTCAGCAAAAGTTTTGCGGTAGCGATGTGATGCCCTGGAGCAAAGCAGACACAACTTTATGTCGGTATTAGGCACAGCATCCCAGGCGCCGTTGCTCCGTCTTCCTTAGCAACGTCACCCGGCCTAAAAAAAGTCTTCGCCGGGATGGGTCAAACGATAGGCGTCCGCCTGTTCTCTCGCGATCAAATGCTCTGAAAGGGAAAGCTGATTGTAGGCCCAAAATCGCACTTCTCGGCAGTCGTGGGAAAGTTCCTGGACCAGTCGCGGCACGTATTGAGCCAAGTCCGCGTCTCCGAGCAGCTCGACGAACTTGGCTCGCGTCGGAGGATCCGTCTCGGCCTGCAGCAGCACGACAATCTCGTCGATGTGCTGAATTAGATTGTCCCCTTGAAGCCAGTGATATCCTTCTTCATACGTCATGGGATCCTCGCTACGCAGCATTTGAATCGCTTGTGCAAATTCGGTTGGATTCATCGCTTGAGACCCTGTTTGCCGCCTCCTTATTTTCCTGGTCATTCACTCTCCCCAGGGCGCTTCATCAGTAACAACTCCTTCACTTCCACCTCATCCGCTGGGCGCCCGCAGCGCCCACCGTGCCGGCGCGACGACGATAAAAAAAGGGCCGACAGGATGTCGGCCCTTTTCGTGGTTTGCTCAACCGTCGCCGCCTTTACGGCTTTTCGACGGTGATATCCCAGTGGGTGTTGTCGGGGATTTTGAATTCGAGTCCGGAGGTCTCCGGTTTCTCATACTTGGAATGGATTAACAGCTGCCGATTGAAGGGGCGTTCTCCCCAATCCGCCGGCGGAGCCGACTTCGCGTTGACAATCGCCACACGGTACGTCCCGCGCGGTGCGCCATCTTCGTTTCCGAAAGTGGTCAGCTCGAAGGTGCCGTCCGACTTGATCAATCCTCGCGGTTGCACGGTGGGATCTTCTCCTCCATAAAGCATGAGGGTACCGGCCGTCAGTGGAGAGCCGTCCGCAAAATGGACGGTTCCCGTGACCTGGTCGGTAGCTCTGCCGCCGCACCCAAGGCTGCCGACAAGGGGAATTGCCAACAGCGCGGCGAAGACAACTTTGAATCTTTGAAGCTGCGTCTGATCTTGAAATTTTATCATGGTAAAGTCACTGCCTCTCCATCTCCGGCATAGCCAAGGGCAAGAAGGATGTCGGCGTTGACCGTAGCGGCAATTCCCTTCACGGATCCATCGCCAAACACAAAATTACAAGTACCGGGATGCCAACTCCCCAAAGCGGAAACATCGTCCGCCAACTCTTCTTCTCCCCATTGAGGCGAAGGGGCGATGCCGCCAGGTGCGTCGACAGAACCGGCGATCCAATATTCGCCATAGCTGCTTGGTCCGGCAGCGGCGTTCCAGTAGGGCCACCCATCACGGCCATTTAGCTTGTGGTATTGAGAACCTGCCGTGCCGAGTTCGACCGGCGTGATATGCTTTTCCCCAATGAGCACCGTATTGCTGGTGCCGTCGCGGAGCCAAGCAAAGGTGTCGCGGGGACGCCAGCCGGCATTCGGGTCGGTCCCGCTGCCGCTTACGTTCGCATTACTAGTCGTTCTTGCGACTCGCAGTCCTTGACGCTGTTTGGTGGAGGTAGGATCGACCCACATTCGCCACTTCTCGCCTGTCCCTGCCATGATGATCGCATAGTCGCCTGCGACGTAACCGTTGCTCGTGAAACCATTGCCGGCTGAGCGTCGTGTTGGGCATAGGTACCCCTCGATGACGGCCGCTTTGAGGACGCTGTTATTGGAAACGGTCGCCGCTTCAAACTCAGCGCTTATCCCGCCTGCTACATCCGTAAAGTTAGATCGTTTGTAGCTAGAGGCCTCCATATCGAGTTGATCCGCGATATTCCCTTGCTCCAAGTAGGGAAGCAGAACGGCCCATAGCGTCATCCCTTTTGCGCCGGTAACACACGGCGGAAGCCCGCTATAAGTATCATGGAAGTTATGGATCGCGAGCCCGATTTGCTTCAGATTATTGGTGCACCGC
Source organism: Blastopirellula marina DSM 3645 (assembly GCF_000153105.1). Lineage (GTDB taxonomy): Bacteria > Planctomycetota > Planctomycetia > Pirellulales > Pirellulaceae > Blastopirellula > Blastopirellula marina. Next base: position 2,500,062 of record NZ_CH672376.1, on the reverse strand, counting down.
ATCCTGCGAGCAGCTTCCCTCGCTTGCTGCACCGCTGGAAGCAATAACGCGATTAGAACGCCGATAATGGCGATCACCACCAACAGTTCCACCAAGGTGAAACCGCTGCGCGTGCGAGAATTGGGAGGTAAACCGACCATCAGACAAGACCCCTCTTGATAAAAAACGAAGAGTTGAGAAAAGAATGCCAACCACCATCACGGCCATGAACTATACAGCCATCAGCGTGGCAAGGGCGTTCCGATATTTTATGGCCATTTACAGTTGCGTCTAGTAGATGGGGGGGATTATTTGCTAAGAACCCCCTAAGGGAAGATCATTTCCCCCAGTGCTTGGTAACACGATCCAGAATGCATTTTTTCGGATCCATTGTCTCGTCAAACGGCCAAGTAAAGAGAGTTGCAGCAGGCCGATCGCGATTGAAGAAAAAGGCGCCAAGACAACGATGTGTCGCCGATTACTCCCCTGGCCGCGCCATCTGAAATAGTTCCTTCACCTCCACATAATCGGCCAAATACCCACAGCGTCCCACCGTTCCCGCCGCGACGATGTCAAACAGGCCCTCTTTCAAGAACGCCTTGTCGATGTGAACGGCGACGACCTGGCCAAAGATCACCGTGTTGGGCGTTGCTTTGCCATCCAAATCTTTCAGCGGCAGCATCTGCAACAGCTTGCATTCGAATGCGACCGGCGTATCGGTGACGCGCGGCGGTCGGACCAAGCGTGATGAGGTCATGGTTAGGCCGGCCTGCTCGAACTCGTTGATTCCATGCTCAAACGGAAACGAAGTTTCGTTCATGGCAGCGGCGTGCTTTTTGGTGACCAAGTTAAAGACGAACTCCCCGGTCGCCGCGATGTTCTGCTGGCTATCCTTCGGGCCGCCGCTCGAGAAGCCGATGATCGGCGGTTCGTAGCAGAACGCGTTGAAGAAACTGTACGGCGCTAGGTTCACCTTTCCTTCGGCGTCGATGCTTGAGATCCAACCAATCGGCCGCGGCGCGATGATCGCGTTCAACGGGTTGTGCGGCAAGCCATGTCCGTGCTGCGGCTCGTAATAGTAGTAGTCGCTCATCAATGATTTTCCTCGGCGGGTCAACGGGTCACTCCTGCGCAAACTACATTATTCCTTCCAAGCCGAATATCCCCGGCATGAGCTATCATGCCTTTGGTCTAACGATGACGGAGTGAATTTTCACCCAGTCCGGACGGATCATCCGATGCGTCAAAATTGGTTGATTGACAATCCGCACGGCAGTTGCATTGACGACCAGGTTTTGCTGCGAGCATCGATTCGAGCGGTTACAATAGCCTCTCAATCCATCGCAGTAGAAATCTAAACGCGATAGGCGCGGATGAGCGATTTTACCGAGATCATGAACTCGATCGATCCAGACGATCCGCAGGCGGCGGAGCGATTGATGCCGCTGGTCTATGACGAGTTACGAAAGCTTGCAGCCGCTTATCTGGCCAGAGAACAGCCAGGCCAGACGCTTCAAGCGACGGCGCTGGTGAATGAAGCCTACCTTCGCTTGGTGGGCCATAACGGGGAACCGGTATGGAAAAATAAGGGGCACTTTTTTGGGGCCGCCGCGCTCGCGATTCGCCGCATCCTGGTGGATAATGCGCGACGCAAGAAGAGTCGGAAACGAGGAGGCGGCGCGGTTCGACACGATCTCTACGACGAGATGTCTTGGACGCTGCCGGAACCGGTAGAAGATCTGCTCGCTTTAGACGAGGCCCTCTACAAGCTTTCCGACATCAAGCCGCAGGCCGCCGAGTTAGTGCAACTTGTTTATTTTTCTGGCCTTACACGTTCTCAAGCCGCAGAAGCAATGGGTATCTCGACGCGTTCGGCGGACCGCTTATGGGCTTATTCGAAAGCCTGGTTGCGACGGGAAATTCGCGGCAGTAACGACAATTCTTAAAAAGCTTGGCGTCTCTCCCAGCCGTTCTACGCACTGAAGAACATGACGCAATGTTCGATCGCGTTGGCCGGAAATCGCTTCGCCGCTTTTTAGATATCTTTTTGGCGGCGTGATCCTCTACACTGGCGTAAGCCGTGCGGTGCGATCGCTGAGAAAGTCATATTGCAACCAATTATTGCTAGACATATCGTCTCAGATATGCGAAGGGCCTATGGACGAACAATCCATCTTTCTCGCCGCACTCGAGATCGCCGACTTTCAAGCACGAGCGATTTACTTGGACCAGGCTTGTGCGAACGATCCTTCGTTACGCAAGCAGGTCGACGCACTCCTCGACGAGCATGAGCAATCCGACCTGTTTCTTGATGTGCCGATCCTCAAGCAGATGGCGCATGATCGCCCTTTGGAGGCGACCAGCGGTCTGCGTCTCGAGGAACAACAAGATATCGAACTATCGTTTCTGGAACCTTCGTCCGTTCCCAACTCGCTTGGTCGGCTCAAGCATTACGAGATTCGCGAAATGATTGGTCGCGGCGGCTGCGGAATTGTTCTGAAAGCATTCGACGAGAAGTTAGAGCGGATTGTTGCGATCAAGGTCATGGCCCCGGAATTAGCCGCAACTTCGCCGGCTCGGCAGCGATTTCTTCGCGAGGCCCGCGCCACTGCGGCGATTCGACATGACAACGTCGTCAACATCTATGCGGTGGAGGAGCAGCCGCTTCCTTTCCTCGTTATGGAATACATCGATGGCGAGACATTACAGCAACGACTGGATCGGACTGGACCGATTGAAGCGTCGGAGGTGCTGAAGATCGGCCTGCAAATCGCCAGCGGTCTGGCGGCTGCTCACGCCCAAGGCTTGATTCACCGGGACATCAAGCCGAGCAACCTGCTGATCGAAGGAGGAAGCGATCGCCTGAAGATCACCGATTTTGGCCTGGCCCGCTCGGTCGACGACGCCAGTATGACCCAAAGCGGCGTGATCACCGGAACGCCGCTGTACATGTCGCCGGAGCAGGCGATGGGATTCAAGTTGGATCATCGTTCGGATCTGTTCAGTCTCGGCAGCGTCCTCTATGCGATCTGCAGCGGCCGTCCCCCGTTTCGTGCTGCGTCGACCGTCGCCGTGATGATCCGCGTGATCGAAGACGAGCCGCGTCGGATCGACGATATCCTTTCCCAAGTGCCGCAGTGGCTCATCGCAATCATCGCCAAACTCCATGCAAAACGACCGGGCGATCGTTTCCACACGGCCCAGGAGGTTCACGACCTGCTCGCGAATTGTCAGTCTCAACTAGAACGACAGGGTCACGTGAAATTGCCGGAAGAGGTTCTTGCGATGCTCATGAAGCGTCAGCCGCCCCCCCACAAACAGACCCCGAAAAATTGTGCGCCGCCGTCCGTTAGCAATCGCAGTCTCGCGAGGCCAACACGCTACCAACAAGCCGTCGCCGTCGTGCTGCTGATCCTGCTGGTGAGCCTGGGCGCGACCGAAGCTTCCGGCGTGACGCAAGTCGGCAGCACTGTGATCCAACTTTTCTCGCCCGCTGGGACGCTGGTCGTCGAAGTCGATGATCCTGCCGTCAGCGTCACCATTGACGGCGAAGATCTGGTCATCACCGGCGCCGGCGCGAAAGAAATCCGCTTGAAGCCGGGACAATACAACGTGCAGGCCAGCAAAGATGGCAAGGTGATCCGGCAGCAATTGGTCCGAGTCACCAGGGAAGGGCGGCAAATCGTACGCGTGAGCGCCGAGCCGAGCATCGCTGCGATGTCGGAGCCTGCTGCCAATCTTGCATCTACGGAGGATGCTCCCATCCAATACGCAAGCGATTCGGGAAATTGGAAGACCGATGACTACGCAAACTTCGCCACCGGCAAGTGGGTGAGCCTGATCCAGGATAAAGAAGAATTCGAGCGTCGTGTGGAGGAGTTGGAGGCGTATGGAAAAACGTCAAAAGCGACTTTTCACGATGGCGGCTTGGATTGCCATTTGACGTCGTTCTTCTTCCCCGCCGTGAGCGCCAAACAGTTCATTTTTCGGGTTCGCGTTCAGTATCAAGGGGGTCCGAGTCACTGCGGCTTAATCGTCGAACAACCCGGTCCGTCTTATCTCTGTTATTGGAATTGTGAGAATGGAGCAGGAAGATTCCTTGGCCTTGGCAAGACGGAGGACAAGAAATGGAAGGACCTTATCGCAGGCACTCTCCCCTTCCGTCTGCCGGAGACCTTCGAATTTGTCGTCGCCTCCATCGATCACAAAATCACTACGTATCTGGAAGGAAAGCAATTCCTCGAGTTCGATCTCCCACACGACGCCGACGAAAAGTTCATACCAGGAGTTTATGCTCACAGGGACGGAGCCAGAGCGATCTTTAAAGACATCGAGTTCATGATCCTACCGAATGACGCCGCGCGGACAAGCTTTCCCGGCAAAGATAACCCGGACTACCTTGCGGCGCAGTATGTGCGATCCAGAGGGGGACGCGTTGGCTTAAGTGGTCACGAGGAGGAATACGGATCGACGACCATCCTGCCATCACCTCCAGTAAAACTAAAGTCGGTATTCTTTAATCAGGCAATCGAGTGCACCAATGAAGAGTTCGCCGTTTTCGCGGATTGCCAGGACATCGAAGCGCTCACGCTCTGGGCTGTGCCGACCATTTCTGCAGACGGATTAAAGCATTTCCGGCGATGCCGAAATCTTAAAGTTCTCGCACTCCCTCATTGCGACAATATTGGCTCGGGTCTGTCTCATTTATCCGAGTGCGACAAAGTAACAAATCTAATGCTTTGGGCGACCCCAATCACCCGCGAGGACTTTCTCGCGTTCGCGGATTGCAAACTCCAAGGGGTCCTATTGTCTTATACACCCGTCAAAGACGAATGGCTTACTCACTTGACGCATCCCGAAGCTTTTACCGACCTTGGTTTTAGTTTCACTCAGATCGGTGACGAAGGTCTGGCGGCATTTCAAAACAGTAAAAAAATCGTGAACTTACACCTGGAACACACAAAGATAACCGACGTGGGACTTGCCTACTTTCACGATTGCCGCGAGTTGAAGTCTATCCGACTTCGTCAAACTTCAGTGACGGACGCCGGCGTGCTCCCTTTTAAACATTGTTCCAAGTTGGAAGAACTAAGCCTAGCGACGACCAACGTAACCGCCGCGGCAGTTGAAGAACTGAGAGCAGCACTTCCCAATTGCAAAATCACTTGGGATGGAGACGCCAAAACTGAATCGCCAGAAGAAAAAAATTCGGACAATCTCGCCGCTAAATATGTCTTATCCATCGGAGGAATTGTCCGGCTCAATGGCGGTGGAACCGATATCCACTCGGCAACCGAGCTTCCCCCCGCTCCCTTTCGACTCACGCATGTCAACTTTAATTTGTGCAAGAAGGCGACAGACGATGGATTGGCTGTTTTCGCCAACTGTAAAGACATTGTTTCACTGACGATGCGTTTCACGCCCAACGTAACGGGTCGTGGTTTAGCCTATTTCAAAAATTGCAAAGACTTGAAAGAACTCAACTGTAACTACAGCCCGTATGTCAGTGCGGGATTGCCGCTTCTAGCGAACTGCAAGAATTTGGAAAAAATTAGTCTGATGGGCGTTAAGTTTACTCGTGAAGAATTACGTCCCATTGCGGAGCTTCCCCTCACCTTTGTTAACCTCGGTGCGACGCCGGTTCAGGACGAATGGCTCTCTGATTTTACGAATGCTGAAAGTCTGACTTACTTGAATTTTGCCTCTACGAAGATTGGAGACAAAGGGCTCGCCGCATTTCAAAATTGCAACGCACTCCAGCAGTTATCTTTGCAGGATACAAATATTACGGACGAAGGCTTGGCCTATTTCTACGACTGCCGCGACTTGGAAATTCTCCAACTCCAAAACACGAAAGTCCGTGATTTTGGCTTGCTCCGCTTCAAGTCATGTCAGAAGCTCAAACAAGTGGAGATCTCGAAGACCCGCGTCACTGCGGCCGGCGTTGACGAATTGAAGAAATCACTTCCGTATTGCACCGTTGTCTGGGACGACGTCGCTTCAAAATAGGCGATGATGTCGACCGCTATGCCGCTTTGCAGACCTCGGCAGACGGCGCCGGGCGAAACAGATTCGCTTCGCTCAGATCGATCGTTCCAGCGGCCGCTTGAATCCAAAAGGGATCGCGCAGCGCCGCTTCCCGACGACCGGCCAACGGGGCGCTGCGTGGCTGGGCGGGGACTTCTCCTTCCAGACGTAGCCCCGATTCGGCCCAGTCTTCGGCCACCGTGGTGATTTGGTTGAGGATGCGTTCGACGCGCTGGCGATGCTGTTCCAATTGGTCGCGGGTTTGATTCGGCGGGATCGTGATGCCGGGGCCCATCAATCCGCGGCCGCGGGAGAAGAGCCGCGGGATCGCGAATTGGTCCCAGGTTTTGGCGCGCTTGGGGCGATCAAAACCAAAGCCCATCGGGATCAGCGGAAGGCCCAGTCGTGACGCTAAAAAGATGGCGCCGGGCGCTAAACGACGACGCGGGCCGCGCGGACCATCCGGCGTGATCGCCAGGTGCATGTTTTTTGATTTTTCGAGCAGTTCTAACAGCGCGCTCGCGCCGCCGCGCTGCGACGATCCGCGGACGGTGTCAAAGCCCATCATCGTCGCGGTATGGGCGAGCCACTCGGCGTCACGATGCTTGCTGAGCAGCATCGCGATGTTGCAATAAGGGCGCAGGTAGAGCGGAAAGCTGATGTACTCGTGCCAAAAGATATAGATGCGGGGGCGATCATTCGACGGATGCGCTGGATCCAACTGCGGATCGTGATAGGCGACGCGCAGGTCAAGCGTATCGAGCCAATGCCGGATCGTCTCATGCAGCGCGAAGCCGCCCAGTCTTAACAGCCAACGATTATCAAGCGCCATGCGAGCTTCCTATCTCGCGATCCGCCCACGGCGGATCCGACTACGGGAGCAACGCCGGCAACATCCACTCGCCGGTAAAGACCTCCGTCGCTCCTCCGGTCTTATACACGCAATTGTCAGCTTCGTTCCACTCCAATTGCAGGTCGCCTCCTAGCAGATGATTCAAAATTTTCCGCTTGGTTCTTCCCGTCAGTACGCCAGCGACGCAAACCGCCGAGGCGCCAGTACCGCATGCTAGCGTTTCGCCCGAACCACGCTCCCACGTGCGCTGGCGAACTTCGTTCGGCGAGACGACCTCGACGAACTCCACATTCACGCGAGACGGGAAATAGGTGGAACGTTCGATCTGCGGGCCAATTTTCAAAACCAGTTCGTCAGTCGCTTTTTCGACAAAGATCACGCAATGCGGATTCCCCATCGACACGCAAGTCACGTCGAACGATTGACCCGCGATCTCGATCTTTTGATTGACCACGGGATTGGAGTCAAAGATGGTCGGAATCTTTTTGCCTTCCAAGATCGGCTGGCCCATGTTCACGCGAACTTGGCGAGCCAGACCGTTTTCGGTCTCGATCTGCACCGTTAGAACGCCGGCGCCGGTTTCCAACTTCAAAGTTTCTTTTTTGGCGATGTCATGATCGAACACGTACTTGGCGACGCAGCGGAGCCCGTTGCCGCACATTTCGGACTCGCTGCCATCGGCGTTGAACATCCGCATCCGCGCGTCCGCAACTTCCGACGGAGTAATCAAGATCAAACCATCCCCGCCGATCCCAAAATGGCGATCCGAGACCAATGGCGCAATCGTCTCTGGCGCAGCCGGCAGTTGTTCGGCAAAGCAGTTGACGTAGACGTAGTCGTTACCGATACCGTGCATCTTGGTGAAGCGCATTCACTCATTCCATCGCGAGAGTTAGAGGACGTACATCCCCGATTTTATCGGTTAGAGCCCCCAGAGGGTACGCCGGGTTCACGGCCAAGCCGGCAGCGCACGAGCGCAGAAAGGGGGGGCAGGTCTTTTTTTCGGTCTGCATCCCTTTTTTCGCCAGCAAGTTGCTTGAGGAAGACCGTTTTGCGAGGTAGATGAAATTGGTGCTCCGCGCATCGCTTACCAGGCGATTCGCCTTGACAATGCGCTAAATCTGCTTTTTCCCAAACCTGCGAGCATAATCATGACGCTACCCGTTCTGCAGCAACATTCGCACGATATTGACTATCACATCATCGGCGACGACATGCAGTTGGTCGAGGTCGAACTCGATCCCGGTGAAACGGTCATCGCCGAAGCGGGCGCAATGAACTACATGCAGGAAGGGATTACTTTTTCAACCAAGATGGGAGACGGCAGCGATCCCGATCAAGGACTGGTAGGCAAGTTGTTCAGCGCCGGCAAACGGATGGTCAGCGGCAACTCGCTCTTCATGGGTCATTTCACCAACGAATCATCGACCAAGCGCCATGTCGCATTTGGGGCGCCGTATCCCGGCAAGATTCTACCGATCGAACTGTCGGAAATTGGCGGCACGCTGACCTGTCAAAAAGATTCGTTCCTCTGCGCTGCGATGGGAACGCGATTAGACATTGCGTTCCAGAAACGCCTGGGCGCCGGCTTTTTTGGGGGTGAAGGTTTCATCCTGCAACACCTGACCGGAGACGGCAACGCGTTTCTGCATGCCTGCGGAGCGATCATCACGCGAGAGTTGAAAGGAGAAACCCTGCTGGTCGAAGCGGGGAGCCTGGTCGCGTTCACGCAAGGCATCGACTACGACATCGAACGCGCCGGCAACCTGAAGTCGATGCTGCTCGGCGGCGAAGGGCTCTACCTGGCGAAGCTGAGCGGCCACGGCACGGTCATGATGCAAAGCCTACCGTTCTCGCGCATGGCCAACCACATTTTGGCCCGGGCCGGCGGAAAAGGGTAACCAAGTCCGTTGGGATGCCCAACCAGTCTGTACGAGACGGGTTGGGGCCGACCGTGTTTTGAAAAATGCTCCATCCAGCAACTAGCCGCTGATGTCGAGAACACGACCGGTTTGGCCTGAAGGGTCGAGACCTTTGTGGTTCTTTGGCGGCTCTTCGTCTTCTGGATGCTCGGTGTCGGCCAACAGCTCTTCGGCTTCGTCTTGGATTTCCCAGAGACGGCGACCGTCGGCATCACGATCGCTGACTTCTTGGCTTTCGTCGGGATCGCCGACGCCGGAAGCTTTGATCGCTTTTTGGTCGGAATCGGCTTTCCGAGCCTGATTGCTGGTCGCCTGGCGATTTTGATCGACTTCGCTTGACGCGTTTTGCGCAAGCGGCGAGGCGGCCAGCGAACTGACGATGGCGGCTCCCGCGGGTCCAATGCTCATCGTTATCTCCTTAGGCAGAAGGAGTTAGGGATCTAACGATCCCTGTAAATGCACGTTCATTTCGACGGCGAATGGGGAGAGAAATTCGCCTATGAAGCGTAGGTTATGGAGAGCGAAAGTCCAGTTTTAACGATCGCGTGATTGCCCGTGTTACTTCTATATCGACCAACCGCGGGTTTGGTTCATCCCATCGTTGGCCGAAATCGGCAAAAAGCCGCCGATTAGCAAGATTTCGCTGCGGTCGTTAGGCGCCGCCCCTTGGAATGCGAAGCCGGCGGTTTCTCGTCAATCCATTGCATCGCTGCGCCACGTTGCCGGAATCAGGACCGCAATCTGCGTTTATTGGAAATGCTCACCACCATATATTGCAGCAATTCAATTTATCAAATATCCTAAATCATACTTCATTTTTTCTTGCCTCGGGATGCCCCCATGCCTACCTTTTGCCTATCACGCAACCGACGTCAGGTCGGTTTTACGCTGGTCGAGCTGTTGGTCGTCATCGCGATCATCGGCGTTCTTATCGCGTTACTACTGCCGGCAGTCCAACAAGCTCGCGAAGCGGCGCGGCGGATGGATTGCTCGAACCGGCTGAAGCAGTTTGGGATTGCTTACCACAACTATCACGATACGCATGGGAGTTTCCCGTCGGGTCACATCGTGAATGGTCAGAACAGCCCCTGTATCGATCAACCGAACGCGAGTGGAACTCGCGCCCCTTGGTCGGTCTTGATTTTGCCCTTTTTGGAACAACAAAACCTGCACGATCAATTTCGTTTCGGCGAACAATTTTCGATCAATAACCAGCACCAAGGAACCGCCGTCAATCACGCGCTGCAGTGGTCCACCAACACCGCTTTTCACTGCCCTAGCGATCCCTTGGCGGTCGACATGCATCCCAGCTATCTGGCCTGTGCCGGAGGCGGTCCGCCTCCCAGCGGTACTGTCCCGACGATCGATCAGGGCTGCAAAGCGACCGCAACTTCTTCGTTTGTCCTGTATTACAACGGCGTCTTTTGGGTTAATTCCAAGACGAAGTTCAGCAACATGCTCGACGGCACTTCGAACTCGTATCTGATGGGAGAAAGCTTCTACGTCGTTCATCCTTCAGTCGACGCGTTTTCACTGCAAAAGCATAGTTCGTGGGCAGGCGGCGTCTTCTATCGCGCGGACTATCGCTACTACACCAACCTGGCGGCGGCGGTCGAACCGATCAATCAACCGGTCAGCGGCATTTCGACCAAAGGGGCCAACAAATCAGAAGCCGTCGTCGGTCGCACGTTCGGCAGCTTTCACCCCGGCGGCTGTAACATGTTGCTGGGAGACGCCAGCGTTCACTACATGAGCCAGACGATGGACATCAACACGCATCGCGCCTATGGGGCGATCGCCGACGGCGGCCCGATCGGAGGTTTGCCCTAATGTTGCGAATTCTAAAGTGTGCTTTTTCGCTGAGCTTCATCACGACCGCAGTCGCTTTTTGCGGATGCGGGGGCCCTACCACCGGCACGCAAATTCATGGCCACGTGACCTACGATGGACAGCCGCTCGAAGCCGGCAGCATTTCCTTTGAGGCCGACGCGTCGAAGCAGAACAGCGGTCTGGCGGCCTACGCGCCCATTGTGGGCGGCGAGTTTATCACCAACCCAGAATTCGGCGTCAGCGAGGGCGCCTATGTCGTTCGCGTGATGCCGCCGGCCGTTGGATCAGGACAGAAGTCAACGTCTCCGCTGCGTGACGTATTTGTCACCGAGACAACGATCACCCCAGAAACCAAGTCGTACGACTTCGAGATCCCGGCCGGCAAATAACGGGCCTCGTCTTCCACTCTCAACAAGAGGTCGGTCGCGAAAGCCCTTATTGAATTAACGGGGGATGCCGCCGACGACCGGTGGCTGCCGTGCAGTAGAACCGCCGCCGGAGTCGGTCATCGTGCCGACCGGAAAACGGATCGGCTGGTCTGGGAAGAGCTGCTCCAGGGTTTCGTTGACCGCCGGGAAGATCTCTTGCCGCGTCTCGGGATGATCCAGCGTTCCGTTGACATGAATCACCATCAGATTGCGGCCTGCTTCACCCAGCAAGGGGCGGATGACCGGGATTTGATAGCGATTGTTACCTAGTTCGCTATAGAACCGCATCGAGATTCGACCGTCGAGATTCGCTTCGCCGGCGCCGGTCAGCGAGATCGCGTCGCCGCTCAGCGTCATTCGATTCAGATAGACGTAATCCCCTTTGATCTGAAAATCAATGTCGCTGGTATGAAACGCGGTGTTGTCCGGAGTACGCGCGGCGAACACTTTGAGCAACGAAACGGCCAACGGCAATTGATAAAGATTGCCGTCGCGCAGTTGGACTCGGCCATTTCCTTGAAAAGTATGCGTGCCGAGAGAATTGCCGGCCAGGCGCATCTCAGCGAAGATGCGCCCCGTGTTGCGTCCGGGATTCGTCTGGCCTAAGTCGAGCAGCGTTTGCTGCAGTTTCCCTTCGGTCAGTTTCAGCTGCAAACTGAACGGCTGGTTCTCTTGCAGCAGTACGCTGCTGTCGATCGCCAACTGTCCGCCAAAGGTGGTCGCTAGGATGCTCTGCGGAGTTCGCCCTTCACGGCGGGGAACCTGCGATCCGATGACGGCGTGATCTGAACTGATGAACATGGGGCCGGTGATCTTGGTCAGCGGAATATCATTGTACAGCAGCGAATCGATCGAAAACTCGCCGAACGTAAACGCTCCCTCGGCGGTCGCTTCGCCCGTCAGTCGCAATGCGCCATAGACCCGATTCAACACGACTCCAGCGGTCACGTCGCAGCCAGCCAAAAAGAAATCCAAGTCCCAATAGGCGTCAGGGGGCGCATTTTCTTCCGCTCCGCCGACCAACGTAAATGCTCCGCGCATGTTCACCGGCGTCGATGGTTTTAATCGACGCACCGACGCGGCTAACGAAGCCGGTAGAGCCGTCAGCAGATCCCGTTCAGGAAAGAGCCGATCGACTTGCACATCTTGAAAACGAAGCTGCCAACGACCGTCGGGCAGTTCCTGGCAATCGCCGCCGGTGGCGATTTGCACATTGCCATGCCGCGCCGTTACGCCCAGCAGTTGAACCACGCCGCGGCGAAAATGAACGGCGCCAACCACGTCGTCCATCAGCCACGGAAAGCTGCGTGGTTCGATCGAGATGGTGCGACTCGCGGTGCTGTACTTCCGCTCGCTTTGCAGCAGCTCGTCGCGACGCCATTTTTGGGCGCGAATATCAACATCCAGCTTCCCATTTTCATCGGGAAACGCGACCGCCAAGTCCATGTGATCGATCGTGCCGCGGGGACGCAATTCGTCCCATACGCGCCGCGAAGTGGCCGGCAGCGCCGAACGGAGCTCATCTTCCAGCGGAATATCGGTACAAGTGAAATTAAGCATCAACTTGCCGCGGGGATCCTCGGTGCGCGTCCACGATCCGCCGCAGACGACATAGCCCGAGTCGTTGACTCCTTCGAGCCGTTCAATCATCGTTTTGTCTTCGGTCCAAACGACGCGGCCATGGATCTTTTGGATCGGATAAGGAAACTCTTCATAGGTGACCTGGGCGTCGACGATATCGAGCGTTAGCCGCTTATCCTGATCTTCGTCCCCTTTGTAGCATTGAACCAGGAAGTCGAAATTGGTCGTTCCGCTTGGTTGCATTTTTTGGGCGATTTCGCTCGCTTTGGAACTCGCCGCCGCCAACGCTTTCAGCAACGCTTCGTCGCACTGGATGGGTTCGACCGAAGTGAACCGGGCGAACCCTTTCGCTTCGGGGCCCAGGTCGCGCAAGCTGGCGATGATTTTGATCGGCGCTCTGCCGGCCCGAGCCGCCAAATTCAGATCGAGGACGCCGTTCTTGTAATCAATTCGCCCCTTGGCGGCATGCACCGGATATGGGAACTTGTGATAGATAAATCGCGAATCCAAGCAGGTGACGTGCAACTCCGGCTTCCACGAGATTCCGTCAAAGTCGGCGATCACCTGGGCGTCAACGGCGCCGGACGGTTGATAGTGGAGCCAATGCTCGCGAAAGGCCGGAGGTAACGCTTCTTTGATTTTATCGTGCAAGATGTAATTGCAGAGATTCGCTTCGAAGTGGACGGGCGCCGCGTCGCTCCAACCTTGTCGCACGAGCGAAGTGACGATCGAACCATCGCCGACATTGGCCGACAGACGCTCGACATTTAGCCCCGCCGCATTGGCGACAAACGAGCCGAATATTTCGGAAACAGGGAAGGGGAGCGAGCGATCCTTCCAGCGTCCTTCGCTCAACTCGCCGCTGACCTCAAATCGACAAGGCGCAATCTTCGACGGCGTCGCGACCGAAAACGTTAAGTCAACTCGCGCATCCAGCGGTTCCATTTTGGCCGCTTTCTGCTGCACGCACTGCGGCAAGTCGCGGAACAAATCCGACGTGATCCGCAATCGATCGACGCTGCCTTGGATCATGCCAAACTGAGATTCGGGCTCGAGAACGCCCGAGATTTTCGCCGCTTCAAAATGCTCGCTGCGCAACGTACCTTCGACCGCCAGGCGCTTCTTGCCATCGGCGGCGAGCTGCGGATCTCGCAGCGGTTTGATCGTCAGATCGATTGGATCGAGACGCAACCGAGCGCCGCTCACCGAGTCGTACAATTCAAATAGGCCGTCATGTATTTCAATGAGCGGATCACTGTCGCCAAATTTGGGGAGGGGAAACATCGATTGCAAATTGATTCGCCCATCCGCTTGCAGCGCGGCCGAGATGCGCACGCGCTTCACGACGATCCGCGCGACATCCAACTTGCCGGTAACAAGATCGCGCGGGTCGGTGTTGCAGTAGACGAACATCTCGTCGATGTCGAGCAATTCGCCGCTATGGCCGGCGACGTTCTTTTCGGCGAAACGGAGCCCGCGAATTTCGACTCCCTGGCCCTCATGAAATTGAGCCGACGCGACCGAAACATCGAGATGCTGATAATGCTCGGCGAAACGACGTTCCACGCGAATCCGAATTTCGTCGTTCAGGTTGTGGTACAGATACAATCCGACCGCCACGGCGACCATCACTGCGGATAGCGCCGTCCATTTGCAAAAGAGCCAGCTGGTATGCACGAACCGTTTCAACGGCGTACGAAATCCTTTCCCGCATGCGGCCGATTTGCCGCAAGTCGTGTCGTAGGCGATCGTTCCATGATCGCCGCCTAAGCGGCTATCTTGGCAAAATTCGCTCGCAGGGTAAAGCGAAGCTTTCGTGATAGCTTGGTCAACGTGCGCCACGGTTCTGCGAGCCGTGTGAAGCTGGGTAATGTCGTTACTTGCTTGAGCACGGCTTTCAGAGCCGTGGCGCACGATTGTGTTACGCAGGCGAATCCGAATCGGCCTGAGGATCTTTCGCAAATCCCCAGCGATAAATCAGTAAAACTGCGGCGCCGGCTGCTAACACGGTCAGCGGCAGCATCGGCGGCTGGCGATAGCGGATCGAACTGACAAAGATCATGTGGAGTAGCGAAAAGTAGAAGATAGGCAATCCACACAACCAAACGCCAAGGCTGTGTCGGCGATAAATCACGAGCCCGGCCAAGCCCAAAAGCAAGATAGGTAAGTAGCCAACCGCGATAATCAGGCGGAATTTCACACTCTGAAAGCTGGTCTCGTTGGGCCAGAAGTTCCAATATCGCAGTAGTTTACGCCCTGCCAAACTGACCACTTCACTCGGGTGCTCTTTCCCCCACGCGATCGACGCCGCTTTCATCCGATCGTCAAGCCGTGTCTCCAACGTGCCGACCAGCGGACCATCGCTCGCGGCGTCGGCTGCGAGTTGCTCCGCACGGAACGACTCCACAAAAGCCATGTCGCTGCCGCCGTCCGAGTTCGGGCGGATACCGTCGTACAAGCTGGCGCCAACCTGCAGCGAAGTCGGAACAAATCGACCAGCGACTTGATAATTGCGAACCCACCAGGGAGACATCGCCGCCATAAACGTCAGACCCAGCGCCAGCATGATCTCCAGCTGTCGCCGTCGCTGCGACACTAACAATAGGCAAATCGGCATCGCAAAAAAAGGAAACAGCATCCAACTGGGTCGAGTCAGCACCGCGGCCGCCATCGCGAGCCCGGCGACGATCGCCCACAGCAGCGAGCGGCGTCGCGATGTCGCCTGATACGCTTCGTTCCAAAATAGGATCTGCAGCAGCATCCACGGGCAAAATGCAACTTCGCTCAGCACAAAGGCGCTCATCGCCAATCCGCCGGGATAGAGCGCCGCCAAGAGCGTTGCGATCAAGCCGGCTGCGGTCGAGAAAAACCGGGCCGCCAACATTCCGCACAGCGCCACGGTAATCGTCCCCAGCACAACGCCCAACATTCGCAGCGTCAGCGGATGGGGTTCGTCACTGAACCAATAGAATGGCGCGAGCAGCACCGGATAGCCGGGCGTGCGGAAGACAAAGGAATCCCCGTAGCGGTAATCTTCGCCGTGCGCGACCTGCCGCGCCAACGTTTCGTACGAGAGACTATCGCCGAAAAAGAAGCGATCACCAGCCGGAATTCGACTTTGCCACCAGACGGCGGCGCCGACTCGCAGCCCGACTGCGAGAAGCAGGATCACCCAAAACCAGCGACTGGCGAATAGCTTTAACATCAGGCGAGCAGCTCGTGGACGAGTGACAGGGAGGTTTTGAAATCGAAAGGACGGCAAGCAAGGGGAAATCCGAGAGCCTTAAACTAGCAAGCCCTGAGAATATGCGAACTCTCTGTGGATTTTGCGAATCTGGGAAAAAAAACGCCCGAAATCTCAACGCTGTAATAGTTTACTTCCCGCTAGCACTCGCTATACTCGAAATTTTGCTATACACTCGCCCAGCGACCGGTAGGTTTTTGCCTGACGTTGATAACGTCTTGCCCCGGCATCCGTCCTCCGGCGGTCGTGCGATTTGTTCCCCCACCACCTCCCATTATGCACTGAAGCGAAGAGGAGCCTCCCCGATATGAATGAAAAGTCGGCGCCAAGCGATGGAGAAAAGAAGTTTCTCTTCTGGGCCTGTTTTATCTCGCTCATCACCACCGCGTTCGGATTTATTGTCCGCGCGATCATCATCGATGAATGGGGAACCGTTTTCAATCTGACCGAAACGCAGAAGGGTGAAATCTTCGGCGTGGGACTCTGGCCGTTCGCGATCAGCATCATTCTGTTCAGCTTGGTGATCGACAAAATTGGTTACAAGACGGCGATGTACTTCGCGTTCGCTTGCCATGCGTTGTCGGTCGTAATGACCATCGTGCTGCCGATGTACTTTGACCCGTACTGGAGTCTCTATTTCGGTACGTTTATCGTCGCGTTGGGCAATGGAACGGTCGAAGCCGTCGTGAATCCGGTCGTTGCGACCCTCTTTCCCAATGAGAAGACGAAATGGCTCAACATGCTGCACGCCGGCTGGCCGGGCGGTCTTGTCTTGGGCGGTATCATCACGATCGGCATGGGTCCAGAAGGTTTCCTGTCTGACATCTTCAACGCTGGCGCATCGATGGCCTGGCAATACAAAGTCGCGCTGATCTTGATTCCGACCATCGTCTACGGATTGATGATGTTGCCTTGCAAGTTTCCGGTCAACGAACGAGTCGCTGCAGGCGTTTCTTACGGCGATATGTTGGCCGAGTTCGGTATGGGCGGTGCGTTGATCGTCGGCTTCTTGATGTTCAGCGAATTGGGCCGCGTTGCGACCGAGTTGCTCGGCAAAGGCGGCGTCGAATCAGCGAGTGGATGATCTACGTCGTCTGGGGCTGTATCATCTTGACGACCATCGGCATGGGTGCGATCACCAAGTTCGCGATGGTCGCCCGCTCTTCCTGTCATGCTGCTTATCATGGTGCCGCTGGCGACAACCGAACTGGGCACCGACAGTTGGATTACCTCACTGATGGAACCGGTCATGACCAAAGCGGGCTACGCCGCAGGTTGGGTCATCGTGTACACCTCCTTGATCATGATGATCCTGCGATTCTTCGCCGGTCCGATTGTCCACAAGATCTCGCCGCTGGGGCTCTTGGCCGCTAGTTCGGTGATTGCGATCGTCGGTCTGGTCTTCCTCTCGAAGGTCGACAGCATCGCGTTGATCTTCGTCGCTGCGACCATTTATGGTCTCGGAAAGACGTTCTTCTGGCCGACGATGCTCGGCGTGGTCGCAGAACAATCGCCTCGCGGCGGTGCTCTCACGTTGAACGCCACCGGCGGCGTCGGCATGTTGGGCGTCGGTGTGGTGGGAGCCGTGTTCCTCGGCTACTTCCAAGACTCTGCCCAAGTCGCCGCTTTGCAAGACAAACCGGCGATCTTGAAGCAGGTTGAAGAAGAGAAGACGTGGGTCTTTGGCAAATACAACGCGGTCAACGCCGATGCGGTGAAAGAGCTTCCCGAAGCGGAACAAGCGGAAGTGACCGTCGCCAGTGAAACGGCGAAGAAAGACGCGTTGTTCGCCGTCGCGATCTTCCCCTGCATCATGCTCGCGTGCTACCTGGCGTTGATCGTCTACTTCACCAGCCAAGGCGGCTATAAGGCGGAAGTCTTGGTCGGCCACGGCGCCGAAGACGCCAAGTTCACCGGTGGCGTCGAAGGACCAGCCGACGCTTAGCCGTCCGCGAAAAAATCGAAACTACTCAAGGGGAGTCAGCGTCAGCTGCTCCCCTTTTTTTTCGGCCCGAATGCCGCCTGGCAACTCGAACGGGGCAGGGGAGTCGCCGGTGATCAGCGTCCACAAAGCTTCCCATTTTTCGCGACTCATGGACTGACGCGGCCACGCATGCTGTTTCCATAGCAGGACGCAGGCCTCCTTGGCCAAAAAGGGAGGGGCAGTGCCCAGCTTCTTCGCATCCAGGGTCACGCTCTCGTCGGTCTCTCGCATCAGGCAGACATCCAACAGTTGGCTTGCCTGGGTCTCGACATACTCACGGCACTCGGCGGCGCCGATCGCCAATCGCAGTAACGACTGATCGACTTGCGGTAAATAAGCGTCTCGCAACAGCGGCAACAGGTCGTTACGTAGTCGATTCCGAAAGAAACGGGATTCATCGTTGGTCTCGTCGTGCCGAAAGGTCTGTCCAAGATCGGCCAAGTAGGCTTCGACCTCGGATCGGCGAATCGACAACATCGGCCGCAACAGACTAATCCCCAGCTCCAATTCTCTGGCTCGCGGGATACCGGAGAGCCCTGCGAGGCTGGTTCCGCGCAAAATCCGGTGCAGTACGGTTTCGATCTGATCATCGGCGGTGTGGGCAGTGACGACATACCGCGCGCCGTGGTCCATCGCAAAAGTCCGCAGAAAGCCATAACGCGCCGAGCGAGCCGCCGCTTCAATGCCGTCGGGTCCGGACAGCTCGAAGTCAACACGCCCCAAAATGCCCTCGATTCCCAATTGCTGGGCGAGCTGCGCCACAAACTGGGCGTCCGTGTCCGATTCTTTGCGCAGGTTATGATCCACATGCACGGCAATCAGGCGCCCAGGACCTGATTCTCGAATCGCCGCTAGCGAGCGGAGCAGCGCCACGCTATCAGCGCCGCCGCTGACAGCGACCATAACGGTGCAATCCGACCAGGAATGCGGGGGCCAATTTGCGGCGACGGCCTTCTCAAACGGATGCATCCCGTGTGGTTTTCCGGAAAGGGGGAAGAAAGGGGGGAAGGCAAATCTTCCCAGCATGGCTCTCGTCTGTTAACATACCTTAAACGGTTTCGCAGCGTTAAGTTGCGGCGAGCCGTTACAGATGACAATTACCCATCGCACCAAGCGACTTTTTCGGCTAGCCCCGCTTGCCGATAGACCGCCGCGCGACAGGCGGAAATTGCCTTCGAGCCACCTGGATCTGGTTCCGGAAATCTAGTCCCAGCGAAAAGCGAGACGAACCGATGCAACCACTACTCCTTCTCTTTATGCGTCTGGTGATACATATTTGCCCGAGCAAATGCTATGTGCTTGGGCCGGCCAGTGCGCTGAAAAGAAGCGGTCGCAAGTTCAATCCGCATTCGCCTTCCAAGCTTGTGGTGGCTTTGCCGCTGCTAGGTTGGCTAGAAATTGACGCCGAAACATTGCCGACCGAATTTCTAGCTCGATGCGGCTCTAGCCAACTCGAGCGCGGCAGCCCGCCGCGGTCAGCATCTGGTCGCCATCCTGACCGCCAGCGAGCCAACCGCTAAAAACGCGGTCGCTTGTCGCTCGACTGTCAATTTCCCTCTGAAACCGCGAGGCCGACCCCGCAGCGGCGCATTATGCGCTTAAGCCGGCGCCGGAGTCGCTCCCATTTCCATTGAGGGAGATATACTACGTGCCAGACGCTATTATTTACGCGATCTTCACCGTCGTCGGCTTTGTGCTCGCGATTGTGCTCGTCAAGATCGTTGACCGGTTACGGAAAAAGGACGCCGAGACCGAAGCTCAGCAGATTCTGGATCGCGCCAAGCAAGACTCTGAAAACTTGCTGAAAGAGGCCAAGATCCAAGCCAAAGAAGAGGCCATCGACCATAAAGCGAAAGCCGAATCCGATCTCAATCGCAGCCGCGACGAGATCCGCGAACGCGAAAAGTCGCTCGACCGCCGCGAAGAAGCGATCGAACAGCAAGCGAACCATCTCCGCAAACAAGAACACATGGTCGAGACGAAAGAGCGTCGACTGACCGAGAAAATCGAAGACACCGGACGCAAAGCGGAAGAACTGAAAGCGATTACCCGCGAGCAGCAGGAACGCTTGCACAAGATGAGCGGGCTCAATCGGGACGAAGCCAAGACCGAACTGCTGCGTCTGCTCGACCAAGAGCTGCAAGGCGAAACCGGCGCACTGATCTTGAAGCACCAGCGCCGCATCGAGGAAACCTGCAAGCAGCAAGCGCAAGACATGCTGCTGACCGCGATCCAGCGTTTCGCTGCGGCCCACACCGCCGAATCGACGACCAGCGCGATCGACATTCCGACCGACGACATCAAAGGTCGCATCATCGGTCGTGAGGGGCGCAACATCCGCTCCTTTGAAAAAGAAACCGGCGTCGACGTCATCATCGACGATACGCCCGGCGTGGTGATTGTCAGCGGCTTTGATCCGGTCCGCCGCGAGATCGCGCGTATTTCGCTCAACAAGCTGATCGCCGATGGCCGTATTCACCCGACGCGGATCGAAGAAGTCGTCAAAGAGACGCAAGGCGAAATCGAAGACGTCATCAACAAAAAGGGAGAAGAAGCGGCCAGCGAAGCGGACGTGATGGGACTGCATCCCCGTCTGATTCATATGTTGGGCCGACTCCATTTCCGCACCAGTTACAGCCAAAACGTGCTGCGACATTCGATCGAAGTCGGCTTTATCGCCGGCATGCTGGCCGAGATGATCGGACTCGATGCGCGAATCGCTCGTCGAGCCGGACTGCTGCACGACATTGGCAAAGCGGCCGATCATGAGTTGGAAGGGGGCCACCCGAAAATTGGCGCCGACCTGCTGAAACGTCACGGCGAATCGCCCGAGGTGGTTCACGCCGCGTTTGGCCATCACGACGAGATCATTACTGAGTATCCCTACACCATGTTGGTCGCGACCGCCGATGCGACCAGCGCATCACGGCCTGGCGCTCGCCGCGAAACGTTGGAACGCTACATCAAGCGGATGGAAGAACTCGAATCGATCGCGCGAGGTTTCAACGGCGTCGAACAGGCGTTCGCGATTCAAGCGGGACGCGAGCTGCGCGTGATCGCCAGCAGTCGTGACACCGATGACGATAAAGCGGCGAAAATCTCCCGCGATATCGCCAAAGCGTTTGAAGACCAACTGACTTATCCCGGCGAAATCAAAGTGACCGTCGTGCGTGAATCACGATTCACCGAGTTCGCCCGCTAAAAGTAGTCGAAGGAGAGATTGTGCGGATATTGCACATTGGCGACATCGTCGGCAAACCGGGACGCGACATCGTGCGGATGGCCTGCTACGGACTCCGCAAGCGCGAGGGGCTCAGTTTGATCGTGGCCAATGCCGAAAACGCCTGCGGCGGCTCGGGACTGACCCCAGCCGCTTACAAGGAAATCATCGACTGCGGCATCGACTGCATCACGATGGGCGACCATATCTACCGTCGCAAAGAGTTGTTCCAAACGTTGCAGTCACAGAACAACATCGTCAAACCGGCCAACTTCCCCAAAACGGCGCCGGGCAAAGATTTCGCCATCGTCGAATCGGCCAGCGGCATCCGGGTCGCCGTCATCAGCATTATGGCGCGC
Organism: Blastopirellula marina DSM 3645; assembly: GCF_000153105.1. GTDB lineage: Bacteria > Planctomycetota > Planctomycetia > Pirellulales > Pirellulaceae > Blastopirellula > Blastopirellula marina. The sequence continues at coordinate 2,478,635 of NZ_CH672376.1, read as the reverse complement.
GTCTTCATGCGGCCGGTCGATTGTCCCTGGGAAGCGGTCGATCGCGTGCTATCGCTGATCCCTGCTAGCGTCAAAGTTCGCTGCGTCGATTTTCACGGCGAAGCGACCAGCGACAAACAGGTGATGGGGCGTTACCTTGACGGCCGGGTCTCGTACGTGCTGGGAACGCATACCCATGTGCCGACAGCCGACGAGCAGATCTTCAAAGGGGGAACCGCTTTCCAGTGCGACGTCGGCATGACAGGTCCGCATGAAAGCATCATCGGCCGCAACATCGAACGAGTCACCGAAACGACCATTACCTTTCGGCCTACCCAGTTTGACGTCGCTCGCGACGATGTCCGTCTGACCGGGTCGATTGTCGATATCGATCCCGAAACCGGCCGAGCCACCGGGATCCGCCGAATCCAGATTCGGGAAGAAGAAGCGAAAGCGCTGCAAGCCGAATACCCCCAAGATGCGTCTCGCTGAGGTTTTGATCTTGTCGCCAACCAGTGAGTCCGCTAACCTCCGTCGCCTGATAGCTTTATGAGCGCTGAGTCGCCGTCGTCTGGTTCGCTTGGCTGGTTCCGCAGATCCCTGCTGGGACTGACCGGAGTGATTGTCGCCGGACTCCTGGCTACGGCTGCGATGCTAACGCCGAACTCACAGGGACTGGGAACGCACCAGCAACTTGGTTTGCCCCCTTGTTCTTCCCGAGTTTGGTTTGGCGTCCGCTGCCCAGCTTGCGGCATGACTACTTCGTGGGCTTACCTGACCAAAGGGAACGTCGTCGGTTCGATTCGCTCGAACGCCGCCGGCTTTTTGCTTGGGCTCGCCGCGATGGGCAGTGCTCCATGGATGCTGATCACGGCGCTGCGAGGACGTCCTCCGCTGGGCTATCCCAACGAGGTCGCGGCCTTGATTGCCGTCAGCGGCGTCGCTGCGGTGATGGTGGCCGAATGGCTTTACCGAGTGATGTGACGAACAGGCTGTTACCAATAAATCACGCGTCAGGATGACGCCCGACACACATTCCGCTGGAAGAATTTCGATGGATCGAACCGACAACTTCCGACGTTCAATCGCCTTATTGATCTTGTTGACCCTGGTTCCCTCGGTCGGTTGCATCAACCTGGTCTCAAGTCTTCTCTATCCGACCAACGAAACTCCGGCTCGGTTCAGCGGCATGAAAGAGAAGAAGGTCGTCGTGGTTTGCATCGCCAGCCCTTCGTTCCGATCCGAGACCGACACGTCGCGCAATATAGCCACGATGGTTGAAAAACTGTTGGGCGCAAATGTCCCCGATATCGAGATCATCTCGCAGCAAAAAATTGACGATTGGCAAGATACGTCCAACTGGGACCGGCTGGATGCTCGCAAGCTGGGCAAAGGCGTCGGCGCCGATATCGTAGTGGCGATCGATCTAGCCCATCTCGAGATCCAAGAACATCCGTCGATGTACAAAGGCAAGGCCGACTTCTCGGTCAGCGTATTTGACATGTCGAACAAAGGCAAAGTCGTCTACGAATCGACCGACCAAACGCTGGAGTTTCCGGCCAACGGCACCTTTTCGTCGGCCAGCCTGACCGAAGACAAGTTCCGCCGCAAGTTTATGCAGTCGATCTCAGTCTGGATCGCCCACGACTTCTATAAACATGACGCGCACGATTATCTGGCCATGGACGAAACATTCGTCACCAACCGGTAATTCGGTCGAAAGATTGACCCCAGCGGAGCGGCGGCTTACGATTGAGGTAAGTATCTACGTCGTATCTACTTAAAATCGATCACCCCGCCCAGTCAGCGCTAATCCTATGCCGCTCATCCAATCCTTCGCCTCTGTGACGCTCGTCCTCTGTTTCGCCCTGATCTCGCTCGCCCAAGCGCCTGCTGGAGCCAAATCGAAGATTCCGCCGCCCGAGAATATCTCGTTGCAGACCAAAGATGGCGTAACGCTGCGGGCGATTTATTACCCGAGCCCCAACGAGAAAAAAGCGGTTCCCGTCATCATGCTGCATGGCTGGAAAGGGAAGAAGGAAGACGTCGCCGGTTTGGCCGGAGTTCTGCAAAAGCAAGAAGGCTATGCGGTGATTGTGCCCGACCTGCGCACGCACGGCGCTAGCCAATGGACGTATCAGCTGAACGATCGGGTGAGCAAGACGATCGAATCGGACGACCTCAAACGCCAGCAGATGCAGCTTTTTATGAACCAAGATATGGAAGCGGTAAAACGCTTTTTGATGGAAGAAAACAACAAGGGTAAATTGAATATCGAACTGCTGACAATCATCGCCGCCGATGATTTCAGCAGCATCGTGGCCGCCAACTGGACCGCCAAAGATTGGAGCTGGCCCATTTTGGCCGGCCTGAAGCAAGGGCAAGACGTCAAAGCGCTGGTCCTGGTTTCGCCTGAGACGACCTTCAAAGGCTTTAGCGCCGTCCAAGCGCTGAATCACTTTTCGTTGCAGACCAAGGTCTCGATCATGCTAGTCGCAGGCGAAGAATCACGGAGTTTTAGCGATGTGAAGCAAATCGAACGCCAATTGGCTCGCGGCCGACTCAACGCCGCCGCCGACAGCCGAGACCTATTTCTCGCCGCCAAGCCGTCCGACGCCAAGGGGACGGCGCTGCTGATGAATCCATCGGTCAACGTTCTGCGCGATATCAAATTTCTGATTGATACTCGCGTCATCGCTCGGGCGGACGAATTCCCCTGGAGCGATCGCTCGAGCCCGCTCAGCAAGTAAGCGGACGAGCTCAAACCGTCACTCGAGACGCGATATTTCGCCATATCACGTCCGGTTAACCCGGATAGCTCCGTTGAGTCTATCCGGGAACCTAAGGCAGGAGCCGTGCGAAACGACTCCGATTTCGCTACCGCGGAGTCAGCGGCACCAGGCGCAGATGCGAATGACTGCCGAGCGGTTGAAGCGGCTGCATCGCCGTGGGAGTTGCGGTCTGCGTTCCTTGCCGGATCGAGTCAACCTCGCTGGCGGCGGGGATGTCGATCTCTACTTTGAGCGGCAGTAGTTGCGGATCGCTTAAAACATCGCGGTTCGCCTCGAAGATCGCCCAATCGAGATCGGCTCGCCCCAAATAACGCTCGGCAAGTTTCGGCAACGTGTCCCCATCGACAAGCCGGTGACGGCGCCGCGGCTGGGCCGGCGCCAAGGATTGCGGCGGCGCGTGCGCGACATGCGATGACGGCGGTTGTTGCGTCTGCCGCATTTCGGCTGGCGGCATGATCGGCTTGTTCACCACGATCGATGTCGTCTGCGGCTGCCAACGCGACTTCGGGTCGTTGGCCGGCTCTCTCGGCGCGTCTGGCGATTCGACCGACGATTGGACGTGACGCGGCTCTGGAGCCTCGTAGACGTCGCGAGCCGGAATTTCGACCGGAATTGCGAAGGATTCCACCGAGCCGCTTGGTGCGTCACGCCGAGCGATGGAGACCCGCTGATAGCCTTGGGGACTCAGATCGATCAATTGTCGCTGCGTGCTGCTCGACGAAATTGGAGCCGGATATTCGCCGGTCAGCTTCGGCGCGGTGACCGCCGCCGTATCGAGCCCGCCGGAAGTTGGTTCCAAAGAAACCATTTTTCGAATCGGCGGCAATGCGATCTCAGGCTGCGATTCGTTTTGATCCTGTCCAATAAATGCATCCACACGCGGCGAATCGGCATAACCCGACGAACCCGACTGGGGAGAGGAAAGCTCGGAGCGAGACCAATACGGCATCGCGGCGCCAACGCCGATCACGCCGATGGCCGCCATTGTCAGTAGTTTCGAATTGCCCAGCATGATGACTCCCAAGTATGGGGCCTACATGAAGCGGTGAGCGCAATCCGTCGCTACAAATCCTGATGTATCCGTCTAGCAATAGATTATCGACCCATTGCTAGCACGGATGCGGCGATTTCCTCTAGGAAATCCAAATTCTCAGAAACGGCGTTCTTCGCCTAGCGTTTGCGTCAACTTTGCCGCGGCGAACTCTCCCGACTTTGCGAATCAATCGCTGTAGGGAGACTATGCCGCACACGGTTGTCGCACGTCGCCAAGCATTGGTACGACGCGGCGAACTTCCCAGGTCGCACAAAAAAAGGGGGACGCCGAAGCATCCCCCTTTTATTTGTCAAACTTTATCGCTTGCGGGTTTTAGGCCGCGGCGCCACGCTTCTTTTCGCGATTCATCAACCAGACCAACACCGGCGAAGCGATGAAGATCGAGCTGTAGGTACCGACAAAGATGCCAACCACCAAAGCGAACGAGAAGCTATGCACTCCCTCGCCCCCCAGGAAGAAGAGGATCACCACCACGATGAACGTGGTTAACGATGTCAGAATCGTACGGCCGAGCGTTTGATTGATCGACGCGTTGACCATGTCAATCGTCAATTCATGACTCTTGCCGCGAACCTCACGAATACGGTCGAAGACGACGATCGTATCATTGAGCGAGTAACCGATCAGCGTCAGGAAAGCAGCGACCACCGGCAAGCTGATCTTCATTTCGTCGATCTGCAAAAAGCCGAAGACATACTGCAACCAGGTCGTCAGCGCCAAAGCGCCCAACGTGATTAACACGTCATGCACCAGCGCGACCACGGCCGCGAGACCGAACGCCAGATTCTGAAAGCGGAACCAAATGTAGGCGACCACGCCGACGAGGCTCAGCACCAAAGCGAAGATCGCCATCTGCTGCATGTCGCCGGCGACCTGAGCGCCAATGTTGCTAGACGACGGCCAAACCGGCGTGCTCGACAATTCGTTACGAATCGAATCAAAAATCTTGCTGGCGTTCTCTTTGGCGCCAGACAGTTGAACCGTCCACTCGGTGCCGCTTACGCTACTGTCGAGCGGAATCGCCAGACCGTCGCGAAGCAGGTGGATTTGCGGACGTTCGATTCCCAACTGGTCAGCCGCTTGCAAAACCAAACTCTGCAACGTTTGGGCCGTGATTTTCTCGTCAAAAGTAAGAGTCGACTCGAACTGCAGCGGGGCGATCTTTGTGCCCGCGTCGATGATCGGCTCTTCATCTGGATCCGTCTCTTCCAGCGGAACTTCCGCTGCCGGCGTTTCGGCGGCAGGAGTTTCCGTCATCGGCGCCGGCTCTTTCATTTCGGCCGCCGGAGCTTCCGGCTGCGACTCTACTTTCGCAGGTTCGGCAGGGGTTTCCGTTTTCGGAGTCTCGCTCATCGGAGCTTCCGTCTGCGGCGTCTCCTCTTTCGGAGCAGGCGTTTCCGCCGGCGGTTCTGCATCGCCTTCTTGAGCCAACGCCAGCATCTCGTCACTCGGCAAATCGGTGCGACGCGTGCGATTGCTCGACTGCGCGTCGGCAGCCGGTTCCTCGGGCGCGGCTTCGCTGGTCGCCTCGGGAGGCGCCGTTGTTTCCGGTTCCTCATCGCCCTTGATGGCGTCCACTTCGCTTACCGAGACGTTATGCATGATCAACATGCTCTCGCCGCTTTCGGTGCGGAAGATGTTTTCCAATTCGGCCTGAACGACCTGCACGCCTTCCGGAATATCTCCGGTCACATAGCGAGGCTCGTCGACCGCGAATTTCAAATTCAGACGCTCGGCCGTCTTCAAATCGCCAGCGCTTTCGATCGACATCGTGCCGCTGGTCGAATTGGAGGTGTCGCGAATCTGGATACCACCGCGATTGGCGGTCAGATCGGCGTTCAGTTGCGTTCCCGAATTGTTGATCGCGACCGTAATTTCACGCAGCGAGTCAGCGCCGCTGAGATCGACCGTAGCCGACTTACCAGTTCGATCGGTCACTTTGATCGAGCCCAGCTTCCCAAGCCCGGTCAGCGAAGTGTCGATCTTGTAGATCTGGTTTTCTTTTCCTTCCAGCGTCACCGAGCTGATCGAAACGTCCGGCAATTTCTCACTGACCATTTCGCGAACCGTAGCGATCGGCAACGCTTCTTTCAAATAGACCTGCACCGATGAACCGCCGTTGAAGTCGATGTCGAAGATCGTCTTGCCGCGAGCACCGACAGCGATCACGCCGATGACGATCAACACGAGCGAAATGCTCATCGCCATTTGACGCTTGCCGAGGAAGTCAAACTTCGCTCCGCTCGCGGTCGGCATCATCTTCAAGGTCGTCAACCAACGCTTCTTCTCGGCGATGTCAAAGAAGACTCGCGAACAGAAGATCGCAGTGAACATACTCATCACAATACCTAGAACCAGCGTCACGGCGAATCCGCGGACTTGATCGGTACCGATGCGATACAGAACCAGCGCGGTGATTAAGGTCGTCAAGTTCGCATCCACGATGGTCGTGGTCGCTTTGCTGAAACCGTTGACCAACGCCATGCGTAACGATGCGCCATGATTGAGCTCTTCGCGGATGCGTTCGTAGATCAAAACATTCGCGTCGACCGACATGCCGACGGTTAGCACCAAACCGGCGATGCCCGGCAGCGTCAGGTCGGCGTTGAACAAAATCATCGCCGCCAAAATTAGCACCAAGTTCAACAGCACCGCCGCACACGCGACCAAACCGGCGACTCGATAGTAGATCGCCATAAACACCAACACCAAAGAGAGGCTGATCCCGACCGCCCATTGGCCCTTGCGAATGGTGTCGTCACCGAGCGTGGCGCTGATCGTCTGTTCGCTGATCGGTTCTTTGCGAAGCACGACCGGCAATTTACCGGCCTGCAACACGCCGGTCAGCTTTTCGATATCGGCTTCCGTAAAGCGACCAGTAATGATGCCGCGATCACCGATCACGCCCTGCACCGAGGGCGCCGAAACGATGTAGTCATCCATTACGATGCCCAATTGGCGTTCGCGGGTATCGTCGGGCAGATTGTCGCGAGTCAGCTTCGACATCAGCGAAGCGCCGGTGCTGTTCAGGTTGAACTCGACCGCGAGCGATCCATTGTTCGTATCGTAGGTGCGACGAGCCGCGGTGAGATAACCGCCGGTGAGCGGCTTCGGCTCCATCTTCATCAAAACTTGCAGCGGCTGTCCGGTTGATTGACCGCCGCGAACGAGAAAGCCCGCCGAAGTTTGGACCGGCGAGCCATCGGTGGACGCGGTAAACGAGCCAAAATTGGGCCACTGGTACTCGCCTTCTTCATCTTTGCGAATGCCGACCCACTTTCCTTCGGCTCGCCCAGTCGAGCTGACGACGTAACGTTCGCCGCGCTGCTTCGATTCACGAGCGCGATTCAACAGGGTGACATGATCGTTGGCGTTGGCGACAATCATGAACTCCAGCATACCGGCCGTCGTGATCTTGTCTTTGATCACCGCCAGATCCGCGGACTCTGCGTTGGGAATGATCACTTCGACTTGCTTACTGCCGTAAGCGCGAATAACCACTTCACGGACGCCGGACGGGTTGACGCGATTCTTCAGATTCGCGAGCAACTCGTTCATGTTGTAAGCCGTTCCGCCATCTTGATCGGCGGTCGACTCGGTCTCAGACGGCTTCTGATCCTCGCCGGTCTTCTTCTGTTCGGCCAGGTAGATCTTCGTTTCGTCTTCGTCGATTTCGTAGATCAGGATCACGCCGCCCTGGAGGTCGATCCCAAACTTCGGCGGCCAATAGCGAACGACCGCGGTAACGCCGATGACCATCGTGCAGAAGATCACCGCCAATCGCCAACCGTAAGTCGGCATGCGAAGCGTATTGGCGAGGAAGATGCCCGCGGCGATCGGAACGCCCAAGATCGCGAGCGCCATCACCAATTTCAAGAGCGACGAGCCATTTTCGCCGTCGGCGACCGCTGGATCCTCGGCAGCAGTCTCCGTCGGCGCCACCGGATCACCCGGGGCTGTCAGCGCTGCATCTTGTGCTGACGCTTGAGCGGTCAGCGAGATGTCTCCAAGCCAGCTTTCTGTGTTGACGTCGGGACCCCATGCCATGGCGGCGGCCGTCAAAACCAACGCGAGCGTCATTGCCACGTATTTTTGCATCTTCGATAACTCCAGTATCGCACGACGGCCGATTTGCCGCCGCATTCGTGTTTTATGATCCAGCCGAAGCTTTAGTCTTCGTCTTGCTGATCGCTTTTGCCGCTTTTATCACTCTTGTCCAGAACACGCGCGATGGCGCGCACTTTTAATCGCATTTCGGCGTTCGTCTTTTCGTCGATTCGGACAACGAGTTCGCCTTGATCTTTTTTCACGCTCACCACGGTCGCCAGGATGCCGCCGATCGTCTCGATGCGATCGTTCTTCTTCAAATTGGCGATCATTTCATCCATTTCTTTGCGCTTCTTTTGTTCAGGGCGCATCAAAAGGAAAAAGCCAATCAGCAACAAAGCGGCCGGAGCCAACCACATCAGGGACTCAAGCACGCTCGCTTCCGGCTTTGGGGCCGCTTGGGCGAGTAGTACGAAGTAGGTAGCAGTCAAATCCACAGCGCTATCACTTTCCCGTGGTTTCCGCACTCCCCAGCTGCGGGAAGGCGCGGCGTCGACCTTTCCGCAGAAAGTTCGACCGCCTCAAGGCAAGGTCCGATTAAGGACGTGAAACTCCACATAATAAGACTTCACAAAAATGACGGCAATAGCAGCAATGCCGTCGACCACCAACGACGCGGCTCATTCATCACCGTTTCGCCAGGAGTTCATCTTCTGCTCATAAAAGGCTTCAAAGCGATCTTCTTCAATCGCTTGACGTGCTCCGGCCATCAATTGCTGGTAATAGGCCAGGTTTTGCAGCGTCAATAAAATGGGCCCCAGCATCTCTTTCGCCATAAATAAATGCCGGATATAGCCCCGGCTATGTTGGCGAACTCGCTCAGGGGAAGTCGGCGAGATCGGTCGCTTATCGGTCTGATACTTGGCGTTACGCAGTCTGAGCGTCCCTTCGTCGGTAAACGCCAGCGCATTGCGGCCGTTGCGGGTCGGCATCACGCAGTCGAACAAATCGACGCCCCGCCGCACTCCTTCCAACAAATCCTCCGGACGCCCGACCCCCATCAAGTATCGCGGACGGTCCGTCGGCAACACCGGGCAAGTCACATCCAAAATGCGATACATTTCGGGCGGCGGCTCGCCGACGCTGAGCCCGCCGATTGCGTAACCGGGAAACTCCAGCTTTCCCAATTCTTCTGCACAATAAATGCGAAGTTTTTCGTCGAGCCCCCCCTGAACGATTGCAAACTGCGCCTGATCGTCGCGCGTCGCGGCCTGCTGACAGCGCGCGGCCCAGCGAATTGAGCGATCACACGCTTGGCGAATCACGTCGGCTTCGTTTGGCAGTGCGACCACATGGTCCAGCACCATCGCTACGTCGCTGCCGAGCGCTTCCTGGATCTCGATCGAGCGTTCCGGCGACAAGGAGACTTTCGAGCCGTCAATATGCGACCGGAAAACGGCGCCTTCTTCCGTGATTTTCGCCATCTGGGCGAGACTGAAGATCTGGAACCCGCCGCTATCGGTCAGGATCGGTCCACGCCAACCCGAGAACTCGTGCAGCCCTCCTAGCTCGCGGACGATCTGCTCACCGGGGCGGAGCGAGAGATGATAGGTGTTGCCCAAGATCATCTCGGCGCCGGTCTCCCGAACCAGTCCGATCTCTAGCCCTTTGACCGTTCCCTGCGTACCAACCGGCATAAAGGCCGGCGTCTGCACTAGTCCATGCGGCGTATGAAATACGCCGCGTCGCGCCTGGCCGCTTTGTTGCAGCAAATCGTAGCGAAATGGTCGCTCGCTCACAGATATCACCGGCCAACTCTTCTCTTCGTAGCCCGAAGCGCAAGCGAGGGAAATGTGCGCCGAAATGCGAACATGGTTCGAAATAGCTCACCGCATTTCCCTCGCTTGCGCTTCGGGCTACGAAGAAACTGCGGTAGGCGTTCCCAAGACACTAGTCGCCGCGCAACTTTAAGTTGCTGGCGGTCAACTTTTCGCGAACTTCGTTCAAGCTGGTCACGCCGAAGTTTTTGCACTCCAGCAGTTCGTCGCCGGTGCGACGCACCAGTTCGCCGATCGTCGAAATCCCCAGACGAACCATGCACTTGCGAGCACGAACCGACAGGTTGAGCTCCGAAATCGGGCGATCCAGCAACGCTTGCTCGTCGGGCGAAAGCCCGGCGACTTCGATGGTCGGCTCCGGCTGTCCCTTGTCGGACGAGAACTGGCCCAGCTCCAAACCCTTCGAGTTGAGCATCTCGCGAATTTCAACCAGCGAGGTTTCGCCAAAGTTCTTACTAGAGAGCAGCTCTTGCTCGGAGCAACGAGACAGATCGCCCAGCGTCTGGATTCCCATCTTCTGCAGGCAATTGCGACTGCGAACCGACAATTCGAAGTCAGTGACCGGGATGCTGAGGACCTGAGCGATACGATCTCGCTTCTTCTGCGCTTCTTCGTCGTAGAACATGTCGCTCGACGCTTGGGCGTCTTTGAGGAACATGCTGGCGCGAGGTTCGTTCGGATAGGCGTCCAGAATGCGGGAATAGCAATGAGCGGCACGTTCGTACTCGCCGCGATCTTCCGACAGGATGCCCAAGTTGAGCAGCGTGCCGACGTGCGTCGGGAAGCAAGCAGCCGCCTTTTGATAGTAGCCGAGCGCTTCTTCGTCATTGCCGCGGCGATCATTTTCGAGCGCCAGGCCAAACAGGGCGCCAGCATGCGTCGAATCCGACTCGACGGCTCGTTCGTACAACGCGACGACTTCCGAAGGATTTCCACCCAACGCGGCGACCGTGGCCCCGCGCTGATACAGGTAATCGGCCGTTTGCTCGATCGGACCAAACAGATCATCCAGTTGCTTCATCGCGACGTCGTATCGATTGGCGGCGCGAAGCGCTTCGACGATCGCCAATTGACAATCATCGCGGTTGTAGCCGGCGGTTTGCGCGGCCTGATAACCTTCGATCGCTTTATCAAATCGGTTCAAAGCGTAGTTCGCTTTGCCGAGATAGAAATGGGCCAACGCTCCGCCGTCCGCATTCGACAAAACGTCGATCGAACGGATATTGCGGCCCAGGATGTACATGCAAACGCCCAGGCGAACATTGGTCGCCGGCGATCGCTCAGGCTGGCTCGACTCCAACTCGGCCACACTGTCACGCAAGACCGCGAAGCTCGCGTAGTCTTTCGAGAGAAGACGAATGATCTGGCGAATCTCTTCTGGGCCGAATGTCGTGTTGGACATAACGACATGCTTTAAGTCAAATTCCAAACCCTGAACCATCCGTCGATTCTCCCAAATCAAGTGGTCGGCGAAACGCATCGTCGTCCGAGACGAGCGACCGAAATGCCGAAGAGCCCCGAACAATCGCGGGTTACTTCATGGCGAACGGCATAGAAGCGTCGCTTCGAGGGGGAAGCCCTCGCCATGAACTCGGCGAAATTTCTAGCGGAGCATGCGATCACAAAAGAGCCAGCGGTGGGAGTTGAACCCACAACCTCAGCATTACGAATGCTGCGCTCTGCCAATTGAGCTACGCCGGCAATGCCGGAAACGAATAATAGTGCCACAAAGGACACGATTCGTGAAGGGGGGATCAGTCCTAGAAGAATTTTTCGTGCCAAGAAACGCACGCTCGGCAAAAAAACTTCAATTCAACGCCCCGGCCAGATCGGTAGCCAAGAAATAAAACTGGGGCCAACTGCCGCGCCAACACGTGTCAGCACACTGGATCGTCAGGGGCAAGGCAAACCACCCAGTGCAGAACGACAGCGGCCCCACGGGCCAGCTTGCCACCTCCTCCGAGGAGATGGCGAGAAACCGTAGTTGCAACCGGCGGACCAATGACACTGAAATATGCCGCGGAAATCCACAAACAATTACACAGCATGAACTTAAAAATTTCACACAAGCCTCAATCGAGCGTTCTCAATCTGAGACAACCGGAAATCCGTTGGACCTTGCTACATGCGAATGAAACATTCCCCCCATACAGGCCGTTTTCGAGCCTTTTGCGCACATAGCCGTGCATCAAAATTGCGATAAACCGATATCACAAAATGACTTAGAGACACACCAGGCTGTTTCATTTTGAGAATTGCCGAGGAAAGGCCCCCAATCGGCTTAAAATTCGTCTCAATCTGAAACAATATTCGTGAGGAAACCCGGCTATCTCTATCAAGGCCGTTCGATACCATGGAAGTTTCGCGCTTCCGCTAACTCTCCCGCTAAGAGCCAACGTGAATTTTCCGCCATTCCAAGTAGACGAGCCTGGGAGGATCGTCCTGTTCCATAATCCGATCGCTGGCCCTCTGCATCGACATGACAAAATCGATCGTCTGAAGCTAAGGCTGCGGAAGAAGGGATACGACGTTACCAGCGCGACAACGCTGGCCGAACTCGAAACCGTCATCGACTCGTCCGTTCGCTTGGTGATCTCGGCCGGAGGAGATGGAACCGCCGCAGCTGCGGTTGCGCGGATTGGCCCCGACGTGCCGTTGGCGATTTTTCCGACCGGGACCGAAAACGTTTACGGAAAATACCTGGGCATCAGCAATTCGACCGATGCGTTTATTGACTTCCTCTCCAATGCCGTCGTCTGCCAGCTGGACGCTGCGACCGCCAACGGTCAATTGTTTCTATTGATGCTCGGGGTCGGCTATGACGCCGAAGTGGTCCACCAGGTCGCTTCGCAGCGCAAAGGGCATTTGACGCAATCCGCCTATTTCGGCCCGATATTGCAGACTTCGTGGCGCTATCCGTTTCCGGATTTGCAGTTGGAACTAGAAAACGAATCAGGCGAGATCGAACACCATACCGGCAAATGGGTCTTTGTCGTCAACGTGCCGCGATACGCATGGGGCATGAGTTTCGCGCCGCAAGCCATTCCCTGGGATGGGCTGCTCGACGTCTGCATATTGCAGCAGGGAGGTCTAGGACGCGGAATCGGCTATCTTTATTCGCTGCTGCGCGGCGGCTGGAACGCGCGTCGCGACATCACTTATCGACGATGTCGTCGCGTGCAAATTGCCAGCGACGCGCAGGACGTTCGCTTTCAAACTGACGGCGATCCAGGAGGAGCTTTGCCGGTGGAGATCGTGGTCGATCCGGCCCGGTTCCGCTGTTTAGTTCCACGCGAATTTGCCGAAAACCTACGACAAATCGCGAGTAGCGCGACGGTTTTATGAAGTTCTCGCGCGGCCCTGGGCAAGCGTTCCAAGTAGAATCAAACTGAAACTTATCCGAAGGAGCGAACGTGGGCGGAACGGCCAAAATCAACAACCTAACGTGCGGCGACGGTCAACCTTTACTGGTTGTCGCCGGACCTTGCGTGATCGAGAGTCTAGATCTGACGCTGTCGATCGCTTCCCGGCTCAAAGAGATCGCCGCCAACTTGCCGATCCAACTGGTCTTCAAAGCGTCGTTTGACAAGGCGAACCGCACCAGCGGCGGCGCTTTTCGCGGCGTCGGCATCGACGAAGGACTTCGCGTGCTGGACGAAGTCCGCCGGCAACTCGAGCTGCCGGTGACGACCGACATTCATGAATCGACCCAAGCGGCGAAAGTCGCCGAGGTGTGCGATCTGCTGCAGATCCCCGCTTTCTTGGCCCGGCAGACCGATTTGCTGCTTGCCGCGGCGAACACCGGCAAAGCGATTAACGTAAAAAAAGGGCAGTTCATGGCCCCTTGGGACATGAAGCATGTCGTCGCCAAGCTGAAGGAGGCCGGCAATCCCAACGTGATGCTGACCGAACGCGGTACTTTTTTTGGCTACGGCCGGCTGGTCAATGACATGCGCGCGCTGCTGGAGATGTCGTCTCTCGGCGTACCGGTCATTTACGATGCGACCCATAGCGTCCAAGAACCAGGCGGACTGGGCGGCGCGACCGGCGGCAACCGAGCGATGGTGCCTCCCATGGCGCGAGCGGCGGCGGCGGTCGGTATCGACGGCCTCTTTTTTGAAACTCATCCCGATCCTGACAAATCGCCCAGTGACGGACCGAACATGGTTCCGTTGGATGCGGCGGAAAAACTCCTTCGACAGGTGCTCGCGGTTCGCGAAGCTGTTTCCCAAAACCAATAGCCCACGATTCGACAACCATGCGTTTCTCTTCCTTATTCGCTTTGCTGACGTTGACTTCGCTCATCTTGGGTTGCGGTGGTTCAAAACCGAAACCCAAGCCCTCCAGCGGATCAAGTTCTGCGGCGACGACCGCCGCCCAAAAAACGTCGAGCGACGCCCAAGCGGACGTGCTGCAACAAGCGCTAGTGCTGCTCGAAGATCTCGATCAATTCAACGCTGAAGTTGTGCAGCGCGAAGTCTTGCAATCGCTAAATCGCTGGTTGCACAATCGCAAACTCGACGCAGAGTGGACGCCCGATCCAATGATCGCGGAGTTGCCGGAAGAAGTTCGCAACATGTTGCGGATGCAAAATCTGGCGACCAGTTATTTTCGCGATCCCAAGTATCCCAATACGTTTCGCGGCAGCGACTATGACTACATCGAAGGCTGCGTCTGGGCCTTCTCACTCTCCAACTACATTCGCCAACAGGGCGTGATGTCGGCGGATATGACCGACTGGTTCAAGTCGCTGCCAGAGTCCTTCTCGAACAACCAGCGCGAAGACTTGAAGACGGCTTACTTGCTGTTCGACTGGACCATCCGCAATATCCAGCTTCGCAACGAGGCCAGCCAGTTTGCCCCCGGCACAGCGCGAGAACCTTGGGAGGCCTTGCAAATTGGCTATGGAGATTCGGTCGAGCGAGCGCGGATCTTCATCAATCTGGCCCGGCAGCAAGGTCTTAACGCCTTCGCTTTGGAACTCGCCGACGCCGACGGAAAACCGCAGTCCAGCGTTGTCGGCGTCGAAATCGCCGGCCAGATTTATCTGTTCGATGCGGCCTATGGTTTGCCTGTTTCGGCAGGGAAGGGCATCGCAACGCTTGCCGAAGCACGGCAAGCAGACGCGGTCAGCAAAGCGATGACTTCATCGAAATACGCCTATCCCTACTCGACCGAGAGCTTTCAAAACGCGACCGCATTGATTGACGCGTGCAGCACTTCGTTGCTACAAGCCGCCGCGGCGTTTGAATCGCAACTGACCGGCAAACTCCGCTTGCGACTGGCCGTCGAACCGCGCAAGGTCGCCGAAAGCTTGCAGAACGCCGGCATCGAGCAGGTGCGGATCTGGGATGTTCCGATTGTGGCCGAAGATGGCCTTCGTCTGCGACTGCGGGATTTGCCGGTCGCCGGCGCCGCGGAACCATCCCAGGCCCAACTCTTCTATCAGGAGCGCCAACTCTATGACCAAAGCTCTCCTCTGGCGATCGGCCGTTTGCTGCACCTGATGGGGCGATTCAACAACGAAGTCCAGCGCCCCGGCGCTCGTAAGATGTACTTGTTTGCTCGTAGTTTCGAGCTGCAGGTCAACAAGCTCAACTTCCGTGAGCAAGTCGAAGCGCTTCAATCCCAAGGGATGCGCCTGCCGCGCGATGTCGAGCAGCAACGATTCTTTGTGGAGCAGATGATCCAGAACGCCAAAGGAATCAAGATGATCGCCAGTTATCAACTGGGACAGATCGCACTCGACAGCGCCCAGTATCCATCGGCGATCGATTACTTCGAGATCCGCACGCTGAAAGAATTTCCGCTCATCCCGTTCGCTTCGCAAGCTCGTTACGGATTAGCCCGAGCCGATATGGCGATTTCGGAAGATCCGAAGCTGACGCCAGAAGAGCAGACCGCCGCTCTTCAGACCGCTGTTGATTGGCTCACTTCCGTCGACGATCTCGCATCGCCGCAACGACGCGGCAATACTTTATTGGCGGAACGCCTAATTCCGCCGGCAGCGGCGCCCGAGAAAGAGCCGCTTGACGACAAAACGTCGACGGACACTTCCGAAGACGCAAAACCCGCTGCCGATAAGACGCCCGCCGACAGCGAATAAGTCGGCGGGGCCCTATTGCACGTCGAGCTACGAAGAAATACGCAACGTCGACGTTATTTCCACGGGAACGTCTGGCCGGTCAGTTCCTCGAACGCTTCGATGTATTTCGCTCGCGTTTGGTTAACGACCGCTT
Organism: Blastopirellula marina DSM 3645; assembly: GCF_000153105.1. Lineage (GTDB taxonomy): Bacteria > Planctomycetota > Planctomycetia > Pirellulales > Pirellulaceae > Blastopirellula > Blastopirellula marina. The sequence goes on along the minus strand of NZ_CH672376.1, from coordinate 2,462,686 downwards.
CCGGCAACTGCGGCGGCGTGCTGTTTTTGTCCCAGCTGGTCGTTTCGAGGTAATCGCGGACGATCTGTTTGTCGAAGGACGGAGGACTGACGCCAACTTGGTACTGATCTTCGGGCCAGAAGCGCGAGCTGTCGGGGGTCAAGACTTCGTCGATCAGCAACAACTCGCCGTCAACGATCCCCCACTCGAACTTCGTATCGGCGATGATGATCCCTTTTTCACGCGCAAAAGCGGCGCCGCGCGTGTAGATATCGAGACTTTTCTCTCGCAGGGTCGAAGCCAACTCTTCCCCCACGATTTCGCACATCCGCTCGTACGAGATGTTGATATCGTGACCAGACTCTTCCTTGGTCGCCGGCGTAAAAATTGGCGTTTCCAGCTGGGCGCTCTGATCGAGTCCCGCAGGCAAGGGGATGCCGCAGACAGTGGAGCTCTGGCCATATTCTTTCCAGCCCGATCCGGCGAGATAGCCGCGCACCACGCATTCGATCGGCACGACTTCGGTCTTGCGGACCAGCATGCTGCGTCCATCGAGCGAAGCCAGATCGGTTCCGCTGGGCAGATCGGCGTCGGCCACATTGATCGAAATCATATGGTTCGCCACGCCGAGCTTCTCAAACCAGAAGCGACTGATTTGCGTTAATACCCGACCTTTGTCAGGTATTACTGACGGCAGCACATAGTCAAATGCACTAGTGCGATCGGAAGCGACCAGGAGCAACTTGTCTCCCAGATCGTAGATATCACGAACCTTGCCATGTCGGACGGGCAAATCGATAGTCATTTCAAGCCACTTGCGATTGAGTCAGAAACCCCCTAAGGCCGGCAATCTTAACAGACAGGCAAAAGGATTGGCTAGCACGGGTCAAAAAGCATAGATGCACGATTTCCGTAAACCGATTAGACTAGAGAGCTTACGTGCCAAAATCTGCGGCCATTCCTGTTTCCGCTTATGCAAGAGGTTCGCGCCCCGTGGGAGCACTGCGATTCTATGCGCCGCCGATAGAGCGACTTTCGCGGCGTTTCGACGCTGCCTATGTCGTTGATTACGACCAAGTTCCGCGCCGATCCAAGGTGCAGCACGACGGCAAAATCCTCTCCATCGATTTCGAGGGAGACGATTCGGTCAAATTGCGCATCCCCTGGAACGTGGACGAGTTCCAGTCGTACTTTCTCGCGACCTGCTCCTTGCGACCTCGTACCGAGCCCTATCATCTGGCGTTGGAAGTTGCGCGGGGGGTTCTTTCTCGCCTAAAAGCGTTGATCGCGGTCTGCGATGGCGCCGACATCGAACAAACCGAAGCCTTCTATGCGGCGCTGGGGGAAGCGATCGAAGCGTTTACCATCGCCGCTACCTCCGACCATCACAGCGAAGCGTCGCAAATCGCCTCCCAAGAATGCATTGGCCATACGGCCGAAGCGTTCGCGCAGCTCACCAACGTCTATCGCGACGCGGCGATCGACTTCATTCAAGAGCATGCGCCTCACCGGACTTTTTTGTACGGCGTGAACATTCGCAACGAACACCCATCGGCGGACGCTTCGGCGCTGCTGCGACCGGCTTTTAACACGGCCGTCGTCTCTCCGGTCTGGAAAGATTGCGAGCCGAACGAGGGGCGCTTCGACTTTGAAAAAGTCCGCGAGCAAATTCGCTGGTGCCGCAGCCAAGGAATGCGGGTCGTCGGCGGACCGGTCGCCAATCTGGACGACTTGAACGTCCCCGACTGGCTTTATCTGTGGGATAACGACTTCAACAGTCTGCTCGGTTTTCAGTTGCAGTACGTCGAGACCGCGACGCGCAATCTGCATGGGATGACCGATCTCTGGTATTGTTCGTCCGGCGTCAATACGACGCGGGCCTTTCATCTGACCGAAGAACAGCAATTGCGTTTGCTGGTAGGCTCGATTGAAACGATGCGCCGCAACGATCCGCAAACTCCGGTGCTGGTCAGCTTTGACCATCCTTGGGGCGACTACCTGAGTCATGCTCACCGAGATCTAGCGCCGATTCACTTTGCTGAAGAAATCGTACGCGCCAATCTGGGCGTGACCGGCGTCGGCGTCGAGTTGAATTTTAACGATTGTGAGGGCGCCATTTTCCCTCGTGATCCGTTTGAGGTGATTCGCCTGCTCGATCAATGGGGAATGCTGGGGCTGCCGCTCTTTGTAACGCTAACGTTTCCCAGTTCGCGCCGGTTTGACAAACGCGCGGCGCATCAGATTTCGGACCACGAATCGCCGACTTTCCCGATCAGTCGCCGTCGCCAGCGGCAATTTGTCGAGTCGCTTGTGCCCCTGATTTTGTCGCATCCCCAAACGCAGGCGATCTTCTGGAATCAGTTCACGGATGCGACGGCGCACGTTTATCCCAATGCCGGTTTGTTCGATCGTCGGGATCGTCCTAAGTCAACGCTACGAAGTTTACGAGAAATTCGTCAGCACTATTTGACTTAACTCTCTCGCCGGGTTCCACTAGCAGGAAGTTCCGCCCCCATGACGTTAGGCCCCCCATGTACAAGTCCGCTTTCGCCGCAGGCATCTTCTGCCTAACGACCATCTCGCTTTGCTTCGCTGAGCCGATCGCCGGAATTGGTCCGATTGGTGAAGTCCGTACTTTGCAAAAGGACTTTGGGTTCACCGAAGGCGCCGCTTCCGATGGCGTAGGCAATCTCTACTTCACCGATATCCCCAACAATCGCATTTATCGCCGGACGCCCGACGGTACGATCGCTGTTTTTCTGGAGCCATCGGGCCATACCAACGGCACGATGGTTCGCGACGATCGACTGCTGATCTGTCAGATGGATGGGCAGTTGGCCAGCGTTTCGTTAAGCGGCGATGATTTACAAGTACTCGCGGGCAAGTACCAAAACGAACGATTCAACGCGCCGAACGACTTGGTTTGCGATCACTACGGCGGCGTCTACTTCACCGATCCCCGCTATCGAGCGCCGACTCCTTGGCCGCAAAAGGTCGAAGCCGTTTATTATCTCTCGGCGGATAACGTCGTGACGCGATTGATCGACGATATCATCGCACCCAACGGCGTGATCCTGTCACCCAACGAAAAAACGCTGTACGTCGTTCCTTCGATGGAAACCAAACTGTACGCCTACGATGTTTTAGGACCGGGGAAAATTGGCGAAAAGCGGGTCTTGTGCCAATTTCGTCAGCCCGAGGGCGAAGACAATCAAGGCGGCGACGGTCTGACGATCGACGAACATGGCAATCTGTACGTAACGACCAAACTCGGCGTACAGGTGATCAGCCCGAAAGGGGAGATCCTTGGAATCATTGAATTTCCTGAGCATCCGGCAAACGCAACGTTTGGCGGTCCCAAGGGAAAGACATTGTTTGTGACGGCCCGTACCGGGCTTTACTCTGTGGAAATGAGCGTTCGGGGACACCAATTCCCAGGCGAATAACGCGCGCTCAGCTTTTAGTTTCTCATATATTTTGGGGGAAGTTACGTATGAAGATGTGGATCTCTGCTGCGATGTTCTGCGGCGCGGCTTTGTTGGTTGGTTGTGGCGGTACTGCCGAAACTCCGTCGGAAACTCCGGCCGAAACGCCGGAAGTGACGTTGCCGGCCGAATCGACCGAAGCTCCGGCGACTCCCGCCGCCGAAGACAAGCCGATGGAAGAAGCCAAACCTGAATAAGGCGGCGCTTCTGCTGATTTAAACGACGATGAAAAGAGGCTGGGGCCCACCAAGGTCGCAGCCTCTTTTTTTGCGCCAATCGCACCGCGGAAGTCTCAATTTGCTCGATTTCTTGCAAGCACGCTCTAACACCTTGCAATTGGTCACAATGCAAAGCAGACTATTCTAGGCTTTTTGCCTAAACGTCCCGTGCACTTTGATCGCTACGCCTGCCCTATGCTTCGCAATATCACACCGCTTTTCGTGCTCATGTTTCTTTCGTCACTCTGCTTGGCCGCCGAGCAGGATCCCCGCGTCTTTGTGGATCCTGACAACGTCAACGACCCCGACTTCGTCTACCAGGGCGAATTCTACGGGCCGCTTCGTTTGCCCAACGGCAGCTACGAAATGACCGGTCTGCAAGTCGTGGCTCTCGGAGACGGCAAGTTTTCGGCGTTGCAATACAAAGGGGGACTGCCCGGCAATGGCTGGGACAATGGTCCCAAACTGGCCCTGCAGGGCGAGATGCAAAGCGGCCTGATTCAGTTGCAGCATGACGCCTATACGATTGCCGTCGATCCCAATCATGCCGTGGTCATCAACACCGCGGGACAGCAACTCGGCGATCTGCCGAAGGTTCGCCGCAAGAGTTTGACCTTAGGGCATCGACCGCCGCATGATGCTCGCGTGCTGTTTGACGGTACGTCGACCGAATTCTTCCGTGATGGCAAACTGACAGCCGATGGGCTGCTGAAAGCCGGCACGATCACGACGTTCCCAGTCTCCGACTTCCAATTGCATCTCGAGTTCCGCACTCCGTATATGCCCGACCGCGGCTCGCAAGCGCGCGGCAATAGCGGCGTCTACATTCAAGAGCGCTACGAAGTGCAAATCCTCGACTCGTTCGGTAAAACGCCCGAGTTCAATGACTCGGCGTCGATCTATCGCACCAAGCCGCCAGAAATGAACATGTGCTTCCCGCCGCTGCAGTGGCAAACCTATGACATCTATTTCAACGCCGCTCGCTTTGACGACGCCGGCGACAAGGTGAGCGACGCTCGCTTGACCGTCTTCCACAACGGCATCGCGGTCCAACGTGACGTCCGCATCCCGAACAAAACGGGCGCCGGCAAAAAAGAAGGCGCCGAGCCAATGCCGATCAAATTGCAGGATCACAAAGATCCGGTCGTCTTCCGCAACATCTGGATCATCGAACCGTCAGCGCCGATGAATTTTGCCGCGGAGACTTGCGTTTGCCGATAGAGTCGCCAGGTTGCTCACAGTTCACGCTTAGGTGGCGTGAGCTGCGTGAAGCGTCGGGAAACTCGGCGACGACGGCAGACTATTCCAGCCGCTCGTAGCAGACGAGACACATGTCGTCGAACTGCGAGCCCATAAACTCGCGAACGTCTTTGACGATCGCCTGGCCGAGTTGTGCGACCGACGGGAATTGCTCTTGGGCGCGTTCTCGCACGCGAGGAATGCCAAACTGCTCACCGTCGGCGTCCATTGCTTCGTTGATGCCGTCGGTATAAAGAATGATGCGTTCCCCTACGGCGATCGGGATGGTGACCTTCTCATATTCCAAATCAGGAAACACGCCCAGCGGCAGGCTAATCTCAGGCTCCCCAATTTCGTCGACCGTCCCATCGTTGCGGCGAAGCATCGGCGGCATGTGACCGGCGTTCAGCACGGTCATCTCGTGCGTCTCGAAATTCAAGATATTCAAGACTAGAGTCACAAACTGATCGTCCGGAATGCTCTCGCTGAAGGTGTTATTCAGCGTCGCAAAAGCAACCGCCGGATCTTCAATCGAAGCGAGCGTATACCGCGCGTCCGCCGAGAGTTTCGCCATCAACAGCGAAGCGGCGACGCCATGGCCGACGACATCTCCCAACAAAATCGCCATCCGGCCATTCGGCAGCGGAATATAGTCGTAGTAGTCGCCGCCGACCGAATTGGCGGCGCGATAGTAATCAAAGAAATCGTACCCAGCGGCGGCCGGTTTTCCCTTCGGCAAAAAGCCGATCTGCACCTGGCTAGCGAGCTTCAGGTCACGCTCCATTTCCTGCTGACGCAACGCGCGCTGGTGAAGCTGGGCGTTGTCGATCGAGATCGCCGCTTGCGTCGCAACGCTCATCAGCACTTCCAGATCTTCCTGTTGGAAACGCTTCCGTTGGTCCAGCGTATCAATTTGGAGCGCGCCAAACGCTTTGCCGTCGCTATCAATCAGCGGGGCGCACATGATCGAGCGAATCTGGAAATCGGTGATGCTCTGGCTCATCTCGAACCGCGAGTCCGCCGCCGCATCGGCCGAGAGAATCGCCTGCTTTTTCTCGATCACATGATTGATGACCGTGCGGCTGATCCGGATATTTTCGTCGCCAGGGCGACGCGTCTTGGTCCACCGCGGCGTTAATTTCCCTTTTTCATCCTGCAAAATGATAAATCCGCGGTCGGCCTGCAAAAAGATCTTGAACAGGCTGTTCAGCACCTGCGGAAAGACATCCTCCGGAGCGATGACGCCGCCGAGATTCTTGGTAATTTCGAGCAAAGCGGCCAGCTTTACTTCAGCGCTGGCCTGCAACGTGACGCCGCCGGTTTGCGACGAGACTTCCAACTGCGACATGATGGTCGACGGCGCCGAATCATCATCGACCATGATCGTGCCGTAGGCGCCTGCTCCGGTTTGTCCCAGATTCCGGGCCGAGGGAGGGGCGAACGGCTGATCCAGATGGAAGGTAAACGTCACGTCGCAAACGCGGATCGAATCGCCATCTTTCAACTTTTGCAGCGAATTAATCGCCGTGTCGTTGACGAAAGTGCCGTTCCGGCTGCCCAGGTCCTCAATCAAAAGATCCTGGTTCTTCCGGGTGATCTGGGCGTGATGGCGGCTGACAGCGCCGGCATCCACCAAGATATCGCACTCCGGGTGGCGTCCCATGACGAACTTTTCGCCCGCCAGGTAGATTTTTTTTCCGGCGTCGGATCCGTTGACCGCGACTAGATAACTGCTCATCGGCGTGGCTGCGTCAGTGGAATAGCGAAAGGGGCGGAAGTAGCTGCGCGAACCACTCGCTCGTTTCCCCCACTAGTTTTGACATAGTTTATCAGCCGCAGCGCTAGATAGCCAGCGGCTGAATCCCTTGACGACAAGCGACTTACGCAATACTCTTTACAAACCGATTGGGGAATAGTGTAACGGTAGCACTACAGACTCTGACTCTGTCAGTCTAGGTTCAAATCCTAGTTCCCCAGCTTCTTTTTATGAGCGGTGGCGATTCCCCTCGCCCCCCAACGCCTAGAGAGGCTCCATGAGCGCTGAAATGCCGCCAGAGCGGCGGGCGCAGCCGAGTGCGATCGCATTTCTGCGACTGTTTGTCTTCTGCTTCGCGATCGCCTTAGGCGTCTCCTGGGTCGTCAGCAGCTTTATGCTGTCAGATCAGCCCCCCAGAATCGATCCCAGCGCCGTCCCGCGTCAAGTAACCGCCAGGGGAGATTTGGCCGCAGATGAAAAGTCCACGATCGAGTTGTTTGAATCGGCCTCGCCGTCAGTCGTCTTCATCACCACCACGGCGCTCTCACGCCGCTCGATGAACGTCAATCCGGTCGAGATCCCAGCTGGCGCCGGCAGCGGTTTTGTCTGGGACGAAAAAGGGCACATCGTCACCAACTACCACGTCATTCGAGATGTCGAGCAGGGCAATGGAGGCCGCGCCATCGTCACCTTCGCCGATCACACTTCGCACGAGGCGCGCGTCTTGGGGGGCTCGCCCGACAATGACCTCGCCGTGCTGCAGTTGGTCGATCCGCAAAACGCAACGCTCATTCCAATTCGCGTCGGCGAATCGAAGGATCTGAAAGTCGGCCAGAAAACCTTCGCGATCGGCAACCCGTTTGGCTTTGATCAAACGCTCACGACCGGCGTGATCAGCGGTCTCGGACGATCGATCCGCAGCGAGTCTGGCCAGCCGATCAACGACCTGATTCAAACCGATGCGGCGATCAATCCCGGCAATTCCGGCGGTCCATTGTTGGACAGCAGCGGTCTGTTGATCGGTGTAAACACCGCGATCTACAGCCCTTCCGGCGCCTACTCGGGCATCGGCCTGGCGATACCAGTTGATACCGTCAACGCTGTCGCGACCGAGATTTTGCGCACCGGCAAAGTCTCGAAGCCCTACTTGGGAGTCGCGTTGTTACCGGCGTCGGCCGTCGCCCAACTCAATCTGCAAGGCGCTCTGATCGGCGAAGTGGTCGAAGGAAGTCCAGCCGCCAACGCCGGCCTGCAGCCGACCATTGTTACCGAGCAAGGCATCGAAGAGATGGGCGATGTGATTATCGCCGTCGACGGAAAACCGGTCACCAATCATTCCGATGTCGTGGGCCAACTCATTCAGCACAAAGTGGGCGACACGATCCAAGTCACCATCATCCGCGGCGCCGGAACCGACAATGCCGAAAAATTGGATGTGGACGTTACTTTGTCCGAAGCACGCTAACGCCGCGTTAAAGAAATACGTATGAAAATCTGCCTGTTCGATATCGATGGAACGTTGATCAACACCGCCGCCGCCGGCAAAGATGCGATGATCGCTTCGTTTCAATCGACTGCCGGAATTGACGTGCTGACGACCGAAGTTCGCGTCAGCGGCAAGACCGATCGCGGCATCGCGCAAGAACTATTTGACGCGCATGACATGCCGTTGACCGACGAAGCGTGGAACAAATTCCTCAGCAGCTACATGGCGGGACTCGCCCGCAATCTGCCGCTGCGCGACGGACGCGTCTTGCCCGGTATCGAAGCGCTGCTCAATCAACTTGCCGAACGAGACGACATCGTTTTGGGACTTCTGACCGGCAACGTCGCCCAAGGCGCCTACCTGAAGCTGACGCACTACGACTTGATGCATCATTTCGAGTTCGGCGGATACGGCGATCAGCATCCCGATCGCAACGATGTCGCCCAAGCGGCGAAGGACGCCTGCGAAGCTCATCTTGGCCACGCCGTCCGCGGCGATCAAATCTGGGTCATCGGCGACACCGCGAACGACGTCCGCTGCGCCCGAGCGATCGGGGCCAAAGCGGCGGCAGTTGCGACCGGAGTTTTCCTCCGCGAAGAGCTGGCGATGAGCGAACCCGATTTGTTGTTTGATGATTTGGAAAACGCGGATGCGTTGTTGGCCGAATTGACGGGATAAGACCGAAAGAAAACCGCGATACTAGTATTCGTATCGAAATGCCGCGCTCTAATACAACGCCGTCGCCAATTTCCGCCGATAATTGTTCACCAACTCTTCGTCATCGGCCAACTGTCGGAAGACATCCACCATCAACTGTCGCGCGGTTTCGCCGTGGCCGGCGCGGTCTTTGCGGACAACCGCGAGAGCAGTTTCGAGCGATTCTTCAAATTGGCCGGCGGCGGCCAGAGACTCGGCCAGTTTCAGCATCTTCTCGGCGTCGTCGGGACTGACGGCCATTTCGGCGCGGCATGCTTCGACTCCGCCGGCCGCGTCCCCTAGTTTGCGTAGCTCGAGCGCCGCTTTCACCTTTTCCGCTTCCGGCTCGAGAAAACCGCGTTCTTCGAGCGTCGCGATCATCGCCGTCGCTTCGTCGTTACGCTGTTGGTCGTAGTAGTGCTCGGCCAGCATGATTTTCGCGACATCCAGCTTCGGGTCGAGCTCGATCGCTTGCTGTAATTTCGCTTCGACAGCTGACGGCTCAGCGCCCAGCGTATTGCGAACTTCGGCCAATAGCGTCTCGGCCTGGTTCGGAAGTTGCCGCTCGATCCAGCCGCGTACGAACTCTTCGGGCCGCATGCCGTCAAAGAAATCGACGACTGCTCCGTCGCGCAGCGCGAAGACGGCCGGAACCCCTTGGACGTTGAACTGAGCGGCCAATTGCGGAACGACCTCGGTATCGGCTTTGGCCAGATAAAACTTCCCCGCCATCTCAACGGCCAGCTTTTCCAAGATCGGCATCAGCATTTGGCAAGGCTGACACCAAGCGCCCCAAAAATCGACAACCACCGGCGCTTCACGAGACCGTTCCAGCACTTCGGTTTCAAAGTTTTCAGGCGTTACTTCAACTATCCAGGGGCTCTGCTGCGGCATGTTTGCTCGTCGCGTTACGAAATAAAAAAGGGGATTGTCGTCGTTGGACCGCTTCACCAACCTTGCGGAGAAACGAAAAAGCCGAAAAATCGGATCTGGGACGGCTACTGCTTAGCGAGTTTACACCAATCTCCCCAATCCGCCGAATCACCGATGCCGCCAGCTGACAACGATCGCTTCGCCGCCAGACGCAACAAGCTTCGCAAGTTGGTCAAGAAAGCCGCCGCCGATGCGATCTTGGTGACCAACGTCCACAACGTCAGCTATCTGACCGGCTTTACTGGGCACGATAGCTACCTATTGGTCACCCCCGATACCGAGGTATTGCTCAGCGATCCGCGTTATACGCAGCAATTGGAAGAAGAGTGCCCGGGGCTGAATCTCGAGAGCCGTACGCCGGGAAAGTCGATTCTGACTTCCGTCCAAAAAATGATCCAAGCGTCCGGCGTCACGCAGTTGGCGTTTGAGTCGACTTCGCTCACCGTCGCGCTGCGCGATCAACTTGCCGGCAAGCTGGCCAAAATTGCGCTGATTCCGGCCGCCGGACTGGTCGAAGAGTTGCGCGAGATCAAAGACGCCGAGGAAATCGCCGCCATCCGCCAGGCGATCTACTGCGCCGAGGAAGCGTTCGCCGTGGTCCGCGCCGGGCTTCACCCCGATCAAACCGAACGCCAAATCGCCGCTGACCTGGAATACCAAGTCCGAAGATTCGGCGGTAAAGCGCTTAGTTTCCCCCCGATCGTCGGCGTGGGAGAGCGAGCCGCATTGCCGCATGGAGTCCCCAGCGAGAAGAAAGTGGGCGAAGACAGTTTCGTCCTGATCGACTGGGGCGCGCTCGCAGGGGGGTACGTGAGCGACTTGACGCGTGTTTTAGCGACCGGTAAAATTTCGCCAAAAATCAAGCGTATTTACGACATTGTCTTAAAAGCTCAGCTCCGTGCGATCGCTGCGATCAAGCCTGGTGCGCTGATGTGCGATGTCGACAAAGCGGCTCGTGAAGAGATCGCCAGCGCTGGTTTCGGCAAACGTTTTGGTCATGGCCTCGGCCATGGCATCGGCCTCGAAGTCCATGAGGCGCCCCGATTTAATAGTTCTCAAACCCGCCCCCTACAGGTAGGCATGGTGGTCACCGTGGAGCCGGGCATCTATATTCCTGGGTTTGGCGGCGTCCGCATTGAGGACGATGTGCTGGTGACAAAACACGGACACGAAGTTTTGACCAGCGTACCCAAAGATTTCGATTGAGCCCTAAAGATTTCAACGAGAGCGTCATCGGCAAATCGCTGACGCTTCCTTTCCCACAAGACTAAGCGGCCCTACGCCGCGTTCTGGAGACCTTCGATCCATGGCCAAGTCTGAGCCCGCTGCGAGCGGCGTCTTTGATCTCGATCGGTTGCGAGAAATCATCGAATTGATGAAAGAACACGAGCTTTCAGAGATCGATCTCCGGGAAGGGGAACGCCAGATCCAAATGAAACGGGGCGCGACCGTCGCTTATGCTCCGGCCCCAATGGCCGCCGCTCCGGCCCCCGTCGCCAGCGCACCGGCCGCTGCTCCGGCTGCCGACGATTCGCACTTGGTGACGATCAATAGCCCGATGGTCGGCACGTTCTACTCGAAGCCGAAGCCCGACTCAGAGAACTTCGCCAAAGTGGGCGATCATATCGGCGAAGAATCGGTCGTTTGCATCATCGAGGCGATGAAGGTCTTTAACGAGATCAAAGCCGAATTGACCGGCAAGATCGTCTCCGTCATGGTCAAAAACGAAGATCCGGTCGAGTACGGCCAGCCATTGTTCAAGGTCGACCCGCGCGGCTAAGAGCGCGTTACTGTCCCGCACCCGGACCAACTCATGTACAACCGCATTCTGATTGCGAATCGCGGCGAGATCGCCCTGCGAATCATCCGCGCTTGCAAAGAGCTTGGCGTCGAAACGGTCGCTATTTTTAGCGAAGCCGATCGCGGCGCTTCCTATCTGGAGCTCGCGGACGAAGCGTATTGCGTCGGCCCCGCCAAAAGCGCCCAGAGCTATCTGAAGATCGATCGCGTCATCAGCGCCGCCGAAGTCGGCAACGTTGAAGCGATTCATCCCGGCTATGGTTTTCTGGCCGAAAACGCCCAATTCAACGAGATCTGTCGCAGCTGCAACATCGACTTTATCGGCCCCTCGCCCGAAGCGATGCTGCGACTCGGCGACAAGAACGAAGCCCGCAAAATGGCCCGTGCGGCCGAAGTGCCGGTCGTTCCCGGTTCGGACGGACTGATCGAAGATCACGAAGAAGCGTTGAAGACCGCCCACGAGATCGGTTTTCCGGTCTTGATCAAAGCGACCGCCGGCGGCGGTGGCAAAGGGATGCGCGTCGCGGCGAACGACCTGGTGCTGAAGACCGCGCTGCAGCAAGCCCAAAACGAAGCCCAAGCGGCGTTCGGCAACGGCGGCGTTTATCTAGAAAAGTACGTCGAACACCCGCGTCACGTCGAAGTGCAGGTCGTCGCCGATCATCATGGCAACGTCGTTCACCTGTTTGAGCGCGAATGCTCGACGCAGCGTCGTCATCAAAAGCTGATCGAAGAGAGCCCGGCGCCGAATCTGTCGGCCAAAACGCGCGATGCAATTTGCGCCGCCGCGGTTCGCATGATTCAAGGCGCCGACTACACGAACGCCGGCACGGTCGAGTTTATCGTCGACAAGGACGAGAACTTCTACTTCATCGAAGTGAACGCTCGCATTCAGGTCGAGCATCCCGTTACCGAAATGGTGACCGGCGTCGATCTGATTCAAACGCAGATCCGAATCGCAGCCGGCGAACGCTTACCGTTCACGCAGGACGATATTCAAGTCACCGGCGCCGCGATCGAGTGTCGCATCAACGCTGAAGATCCTGATCGCAACTTCATGCCGTGCCCCGGCAAGATCGAGCGATTTATCGCCCCCGGCGGCCCCGGCGTCCGGTTTGATTCGCACGTCTTCAGCGGCTACACCGTTCCGCCTCACTACGATTCGATGATCGGCAAGTTGATCGTCCATCGCAAAACGCGTGAAGACGCAATCCGCTGCATGCAGCGTGCGTTAGACGAAATTCGGGTCGACGGGATTCGCACGACCGCGTCGTTCCATAAAAAGCTGCTAAGCCACTCGGCGTTTGCCGAAGGGAAGATCGACACGACATTTGTCGAACGGACCTTTTTGCAGTCGTAACGACTGCCGGTCCTGCCGGCGCGACGAAAAAAAATTGCGTTTGCGTGGATCTGCAACGCGCGACGCAGCGCCTCACGCTCGCTGTTGCGGCGTTTGGATTCCCATACGGCTTGGGGAAGCGTCAGTAGGGGGAATTTTCGTCCCCCTGGTCAAAGTGCGTAAACTTGTGGCCCGCGCAACGCTCAATACAATCAGATCTTTGACCCATCTTGCCGTTTTATCGGCAGTAGTTTCCATCAACGCCGAAACGCGTCCGCTTTCACCGGTCCGTCAGGAGTCACCTCGATGCCCAACACGTTGGCCCGCCCCCCGAAAAAGCAACACAACTTCCGCCGCGTGGCGATCCTGTTCGCCGGTGGTCCGGCGCCGGCCGCGAATGCCGTGATTTCGACTGCGGCCGTTTCGTTTCTCCGAAACGACGTCGAAGTCCTCGGCATCAAGCATGGTTACTCGAACCTGATGCAGTTTGGTCCCGATCGCCCGATGGAACTGGGCCGCGACTACATCATGCTCGATCATCAAGCCCTCTCGCGCTCGCGTGCTCAGCAGGGCATCATGATCGGCACCGCACGGGCCAACCCCGGCAAGCAAGTCTCGCATCCCGATCACTTGAAAGATCCAGAGCGTTCGGCGCCGCTGCAGACCACGTACGACGCGCTCTGCTCGTTGGGGGTCGACGCATTAATCTCGATCGGCGGCGACGACACGCTAAAGACGGCTAACAAATTCAAGCTGTTTCAAGAGACCTTGCCGGAAGGCAGCCAGAAGATCCCGGTCGTGCATTTGCCCAAGACGATCGACAACGACTACATGGGGATCGACTTTACCTTCGGTTACTTCACCGCGGTCGATTTCCTGGCCGGCGAAGTCCGCAACTTGCTCTACGATGCGGAAGCGGGCCAAGCCTACTTCCTGGTCGAATGCATGGGCCGCAGCGCCGGTTGGTTGCCGTACGGCACGGCGATCGCGGGGGAAGCGAGTCTGGTGATTAGCGTCGAAGACATCATCGGCGACTATGTCGGCAAAGAGGAAGAAGTGGACGGCCGCACGAAAAAGGTGATGAACGTCGATAAAGTCGTCGACCGCATCGTCAAAACGATGCTCGCCCGCGAAGCGGAAGGGAAAAAATTCGGCGTCATCATCCTGGCCGAAGGCTTGGCCGAAATGTTGCCGCCAGAATACCTGGAAGGGATCAAACGGGACGATCACGGTCACATCTCGATCACCGAAGTGAGCTTGGGCCGCCAGTTCGCCAAATGGATCTCGAAACGCTACGAAGAACAGACCGGCCGCAGCCGCAAAGTGACCGGCCTGCAGTTGGGCTACGAAGCTCGCTGCTCGAAGCCGCACGCGTTTGACGTGATGCTCGGCAGCCAACTGGGCGTCGGCGCCTATCGCGCCCTCGTCGAAGAAGGGCTGAACGGCGTGATGGTCTCGGTCTCGGGTCAGTTAAACCTGCACTACGTCGCGTTCGAGAATCTGGTTGATCCAGAAACGTTGGTCACGGTCGTTCGCTACATCAACCCGATGAGCGATTTCCATCGCTTGGCTCGCTTCCTCGAGACTTACATCAACGACTAACAAGTTGTTAAGTTCGCCAATCCAAAAACGGCCGGTCGTTCAAAAGAACAGCCGGCCGTTTTTTTGTAGTTCGTCCAACAAAACACTAGCCCGCTGCGCGAGCGAGGGAATTTCCGCTTTTCTTCCTTACTCCGACAACGTCCCTTTGGTGCTTGGAACACCCGGCATTCGCGGATCCCGCTCCACCGCCATCCGCAGCGCTCTTGCGGCCGACTTGAAGATTGCTTCGGCGACGTGGTGGCTGTTGCGGCTGTAAAAGACGTTGACGTGCAGATTGCACAGCGCGTTGGCGGCGGTCGATTGCCAGAAATCTTCGACCAGTTCGCTATCGAACTCGCCGATCTTGGACGAATGAAACTGGGCGTTGAAGACCAGGAAGTAACGACCTGACAGATCGATCGCGGTGGTGCAGAGGGTCTCTTCCATCGGCAGCGTGAAGTGCCCGTAGCGACGGATTCCCTTCTTGTCGCCGATCGCCTGGCGGATCGCCTGGCCCAAGCAGATGCCGACATCTTCGACGGTGTGATGCTGATCGACGTGCAAGTCGCCGTTCGCTTTGACCTTCAGATCGAAGCAGCCATGTCGCGTGAACAACTCAAGCATGTGGTCGAAGAAACCGACGCCGGTGGCGATCTCGCTTTTTCCTTCGCCGTCAAGGTTCAGTTCTAATTCGATTTGCGTTTCGGCCGTTTGGCGGCTGATTTTCGCGGTGCGCGACATAGTTAGGCGATTCCTTGAGCCAAAGCGGTTTCGATCAACATCAGACAGGCGTCGATCTGATCTTCGCCGCCAACCGAGATTCGAATTCCCGGTTCATAGTTTGGATAGTGCATGTATCGGACGAGCACTCGATTCTGTTTGAGAAACTCGTACAGCGCCTTCAGATTCCGACCGGGGAAGGTTCCCCAGACGAAATTTGCTTGCGAGTCAGGTACGGTGAAGCCGATTTCTCGCATTTTATCGGTCATCCGCTTCCGCGTTTTGATCACCTTGGCCCGATTGTCGGCGAGCCACTGTTGATCATCAATCGCCGCCGTAGCGCCCGCGATCGACAGCGCGTCGCAGTTGTACGAGTCTTTGACCTTTAGCAGTTGCGCGATCACATGCGGCTGCGCGACGACATAACCAAACCGCAGTCCGGCCAGCGCGTACGATTTGCTCAGCGTGCGGGAGACGAGGATCTTGTCGTTTTGCTTGACCAGATCCACGCAATTCTCTTCGGCGAAATCAACATACGCCTCATCGACCAGAAAAGGGCAGGGGAGCGCGTCGGCCGCGGCGGCGATTTGCGCCTTCGGTACGATGGTGCCGGACGGGCTGTTCGGATTCGGCAAAAAGGCGAGACGCAATTGATTGCTGCCGGTCGAGAACTCGGTCGGTAACGACCAATCGTCGTTGAACGCGATCTCTTCGCTGTCGGATCCTTGAATCTCGGCCAGCGTTTTGTAGAGAACATAGCTGGGAGTCGGCAATCGTAACCATTGCCCCGTACCGACAAAGGCTCGCGTGACGATGGTTAGAATGTCATCGCTACCGTTGCCGCACATAATCCAATCAGGCTCGACGCCCAACACTTCGGCGGCCCGCATCCGGAATGATGTCGCCATCGGATCGGGATAGCGTTCGAGCCCCTGATCGAGCCGTTCTTTGATAGCGCGATTGACGGCCGGCGACGGCGGATACGGGTTCTCGTTGGTGTTCAGCTTGATGAACTTGCCGGCCTGCGGCTGTTCGCCGGGAACATAACCGGCCATCGCGTCGATCTCTGGTCGCACGAAAGACATAGCGAAAGCTCGAGGGTAGGGAACTAGGAAACGCGAATATCAACGCTGCGGCGATGGGCGGTCAGCCCTTCTTTGTCGGCCATGCGCTGCACGTGGGGCGCGATCGCGCGAATGCCGGCTTCGCTATAGTGAATCACGCTGCTGGAGCGGAGAAAGTCATTGGCCGACAGTCCGCTCGCCCATCGCGCCGTTCCGCCGGTCGGCAACACGTGCGAAGGTCCCGCGGCGTAATCGCCTAATGCGACTGGAGCATAATTGCCCAAGAAGGTTGCGCCCGCATTGGGGATCTGGTCCAACAGCGACTCGGCGTTGTCGGTCGCAATATGCAGATGTTCCGGCGCGATCTCGTTGGCCAATCGACAGGCCTGTTCGGCGTCTTCGGCCAAGATCAAACAGCCGAACGCTTCGAGACTTTGCACCGTCAGATCGCAGCGCTCAAGCTGGGCGACTTGCCGGTTCAGCTCGGCGTAAGTCGCTTCTAACGTTTCGGGGCTCCACGTGATCAAGATGCTGGCGCCGGGCGCGTGTTCGGCTTGGGCTAACAGGTCGGCGGCCGTGTAATCGGGACGCGTCGTCTCGTCGGCGATCACGACCACTTCGCTTGGTCCGGCGATCGAGTCGATGTCGACCTCGCCGTAGACATGCTTCTTGGCGAGCGCGACAAACAAGTTGCCGGGGCCAACGATCTTGTCGACCTGCGGAATCCCTTCGACTCCGTAAGCCATCGCGGCGACCGCTTGAGCGCCCCCCATGCGATAAACTTCGGTCACGCCCAACTCATGACAGGTCGCCAACAGATCGGCGTTGTACGAACCAAACGGAGTCGGCGGAGCGACCACGACCAGCTCTTTTACGCCGGCGGCCAAGGCCGGCACGGCGGTCATTAATACGGTCGACGGATAAGCGGCGGCGCCGCCGGGTACGCAGAGCCCGGCTCTTTGCAGCGGCAAATAGCGCTGTCGCAAATAGACGCCGTCGGCGCGATCAACTTGAACGTCTTGGTGCAGGATCGCGGTTTGAAATTGCCAGATGTTCTCGCGAATCTTGCGAATCGTTTCCAGGAACTCCGGCGCCGCGGCAGCATGCGCCGCTACGAGTTCGGCCTGCGGCACGCGAATCGTTTCGGCCGTTAGCTGTTTACCGTCGAGCTTTTCGCCGTAACGGAGCACGGCGGCCAAACCTTCGGTTTGAACCTCGTGACAGATTCGCTCAACCACTTGCTGCGGCGAGAGGGGCTCGCCAAACGTGTCGATCGTCCGGCGGCGGCCAGCTTCGCTCACCACATTGCCGCGGGGGCTCAGCTTTTCGCGGAGCGCGGCAAGTTCGGCGACAACGTCGTCGCGGCGAGCGTCGATGCGGGCAATATTCAAAGCGATTTCGGCCATCTTGCTTTCAGGCGGCGGCTAGGTGGGGCGGACGGTGGATTGGACAGGGGAGCGTCCTATTTTGTTCGCTCGGAAGCGATCACGAAAGACCCGTCCCCGCCTAAATTAGGGGCGTACAATCATCCGCCAGCAGCGATGGATTCGCTTGTTGCGGAAGTCTTCGGGGATTGTCTTCTTCGAGATTTCGCGAATCGAAACCCCCTCGAAGAGCGATTCGTCGAATTTAAAGCGGCGAAAATTGGTCGAAAAATAGATCACGCCTTCCGGCGACATTCGCGAAATCAACAACTCGAGCGCCTCGATATAGTCCAGTTGCACGTCCCAGACGGTTTCGGTGCGTTTGCTGTTCGAGAAGGTCGGCACGTCGATCACCGCCAAATCGTAGGTCTCATCAACTGGAGCGCGGAGCCACTCCATCACGTCCCCCTGCAGCAGGCGATGCTCGTTGCCCCGAAATCCATTGCGGCGCAAATTGCGATCGGCCCAAGCGACGTAAGTGGGAGAGAGATCGACCGACGTCGTACTGGCTGCTCCGCCGCCGGCGGCATAAACCGAGAATGCGCCGGTGTAGCAGAAGAGATTGAGAAAGTGCTTCCCTTTCGCTTCGTCGCGAACCATCCCGCGGGCAATACGATGATCGAGGAAGAGTCCGGTGTCGACATAGTCGGACATGTTGACCTCAAACTGGAAGCCCCCTTCCTCGGCGTTGATCGTCAATCGACGATCGTCTTGTCGCTGATGCTGCTGGTCGCCGCGCTGCACGACGCGGGTCTTGCCGTAAACGTTTTCACGCGGAAGCTCCAGCGAGTCGGCGGCGACATCGCACATGCGATCCAACCACTCGGCATGTTGAGCCGGCGTGCGATCGTGCGGACGTTCATACTCGCCGATGTGCAAATAGTCGTGATAGCGATCGACCACCAACGGGATCTCGGGGATATCACGCTCATACAAGCGATAACAATGGACTCCCCGTTTTGGCCAGCGGCGCAGATGACGCTGCAGTTTGACCAAGCGATTGCGGAAGAGTTCGGCCTGCTCTTCGCCTTTGGCCGAGATTCCACCAAAAGCCGGTTTGAAGGCCGGCTCGGGGGGAGACTTGCGCGGTGGAGCTTCGTTGGGCGGACCGTCGTCCGCCGCGACTTCAATTTGCGGAGTTTCGCCTGGTGCGATATCGTCTTCGGTAACTTCGCTAGGCGTGGATGTGTGAGACGCGGCCTCGCTTTCCGGCGATTTACGACGCGGCGACGGCTTCACCGCTATCTTAGGCGATTGAACCTGAGCGTCGTCATCCTCCTCCTCGTCCCACGCATCGGCGATGGTCGGGGGAGTCGAGGTCGGTTTCGCCGGCGACGCAATTGCGTCCTGCGTTTTTGGGGGTCGTGGTCCGTAGAACTGATAAAGTTGGCACTCGATCCGGCCGTTGTAGATCTTACGGCGACGGTCAGCGCGCTGGCCGATCAGGTTCTCGAACTGCGACTCGGCGGTCAGCACATAGTGCGACCAGGTCGGCAGACGTCGCAGCACATGCGGGAACGATTTGTACAACTCGATCAGTTCGCGGGGATCGCCGATTCGTTCGCCATACGGCGGATTGGTGATGACGCAGCCATATTCATCGTCGTTCTGCAAATCGCGAAAGTCACGTTGCTCAAAACGAACATCATGCGCCACGCCGGCCGCGTTGGCATGCTGTCTCGCGAGTCGCAAGACGTCGGCGTCAGCGTCAAAGCCCAGCAGCGGGCGCTCCAATTTTTTCAACTTCGCTTTTCGCGCGTCGGCGCGCAGGTCCGAGATTAACTCGGGCGGCGTGATCGGCCAGCTTTCAAAATCGAACTCGCGCGTCAGACCGGGGGCGATGTTCCGCGCGACCAGCGCCGCTTCGATCGGGATCGTGCCGCTGCCGCAGAAGGGATCAATCAGCGGCCGACCCGGCTTCCAATAGCTGAGATCGATCATCGCAGCGGCCAACGTTTCCTTCAGCGGCGCCGTGCCAACCAAGGTGCGATAGCCGCGCTTGTGCAAACTAGAGCCGGTCGTGTCGATCGTTAGGATCGCTTCGTCTTCTAGCATCGCCACTTCGACCGTGACGCGCGGGCCGGTTTCGGGCAGTTCGGTGACGTTGTGTTCGGCCAAGAGTCGTTCGACGATCGCCTTTTTGACGATTTTCTGGCAGGCCGGAACGCTGGAAAGTTGCGATTTCAGCGAACGTCCGTTGACCGGAAAGCAGCCGTCAGCCGGGATGAACTTTTCCCACGGCAACGCGCGAACGCCGTCAAACAGCAGACCAAAGTCGTCGGCATGAAACGTACCGAGCCGGATCAGCACGCGATCGGCGGTCCGGAGCCAAAGGTTGGTTTTCGCCACGTCGGCCATCGTGCCGCGGAACAGGATCTTGCCGGAACCGATGATTTTCGGCTCGTAGCCAAGTTGCTCGATCTGGCGCGCGGCGACCTTCTCGATGCCGAACGCGGCGGCGGCCAATAAGTCGTATGCGTCGTCCAACGAACTCTCTATGGTTAGCGAAAGGCTGCGGGGAAACCGTTCATCCTACCCGATTGGCCCCTATTGGCGAATGAGTTGGCCCCCGCGAACCCGCCGTCGGCTTGGCTCTCAGCGCAGAAAGCGGATAATTGAAGAACGGGACTTCCCATTTTCGATGATTCCCAGCTTAGAGGACCGCGATGATTGATCTCCGCAGCGATACCGTCACCCAACCGACCGCGGCGATGCGGCAAGCGATGGCCAACGCCGAAGTGGGGGATGCCGTGATCGATGTCGATCCAACAGTCGATCGGCTCGAGCGGCTCACCGCCGAATTGCTGGGGAAAGAAGCGGCGGTCTACATGCCTTCGGGCAGCATGACCAACCAGATCGCGCTTCGGATTCACTGTAAACCGGGGGATGAATTCCTCTGTGAGGTCGGCTGTCATGTTTACAACTATGAGCAAGCCGCCTTCGCCCAACTGAGCGGAATTGCGACGCACACGCTGGAAGGGGAATATGGCGTTTTGACGCCGGAACAGTTCCATGACGGACTCATTCGGCCCGAAAACGACCACATGGTTCGCACGCGACTGGTCTGTCTCGAGAACACCCACAATCGCGGCGCCGGCAAGGTTCAGCCTTACGAATATGTCGAAAAGATCTGCCGTTGGGCCCACGCCGCCGGACTACAGACCCATCTGGATGGGGCGCGGCTCTTTAACGCGGTCGCGGCGACCGGCGTTTCGTTGGCCGATTGGGGAAAGCATTTTGACACGGTTAGCGTCTGCTTCAGCAAAGGGCTCGGCGCGCCGGTCGGTTCGTGTCTGGCCGGCCCGGCCGACATGATGCGCGAGGCTCGACGCCATCGGAAGCTGTTTGGCGGCGGGATGCGTCAGGCCGGCATCATCGCGGCCGGAGCGCTCTACGGACTTCAGCACAACCGTGAGCGGCTGACCGAAGATCATGAGCACGCCCAGATGTTGGCCAACGCCGTCCAAAACACGGCAGGGCTCTCGCTGACGCCGGAGACAGTGGATACCAACATCATCATTTTCCGTGTCGATCCGCGAATCGGAACGGCTGCCCAGTTCGTCTCTCATCTGAAAGAAGCTGGCGTCGCAATGATGGCGATCAGCGCCCAAGCGGTGCGAGCCGTCACCCATTTGGACGTAAATCGCCCACAAATCGAAGCAGCGGCGGCCACCTTGAAGAAACTGGGAAGTTAGCGATCGCATGCCCCCCGGAAATAGCGGGAGGGGTGAATAATTGCTATAACCAGGGAAGATTTTCCCCGTGAGGGGCGAAAACCGCAGTTGGATCCGATTTTTGCATTCTCTTTGCCGAGAACCCCCAAAAGAATGTAAGCTAAACAGTCCTAGAGACTTAACTGCTGCTGACGCTCTGTTTCCGTCCCACGATTTCCTCCCCGCAAGACTTCCCAGCGCATGGCCGTCGCCAACACTCATGAATTCTGGAAACTGTTGCTGAAAAGCAACTTGCTGCCCAAGGAGCGCTGCCAGCAGCTTCACGAAAGCTACAAGCAACTTGCCGAAGGGGAGAGCGATCCTCGAAAGCTCGCCAAATGGCTCATCGGCGAGTCGGCGATCACTCCCTATCAAGCGCGGATTATCCTGGCCGGCAAGTCAGGCCCTTTTCAATTAGGCGCCTACAAGCTGCTTGATCGGATCGACTCCGGCATGCTCTCCGGCGCCTATCGGTCCGAGCATATCGCATCGGGACAGCCGGTTCTGCTGCACAAGATTCCGAAGTCGACGATCGAAGACGCGCAGAAATGGGCCGTCGTACAGCAACAGATTCGCAGTCGCTGCGCCGCGTCACACGCGCATCTATGGCGCTGCTACGAACTAGTGGAAGTGAGCGGCAATTACTTTTTGGCGACCGAAGAGCCAACCGGGAATCCGTTGCAAGAAAGTCGTCCAGGTCCGGGACAACCGGTCCCGCCGGCTGACTGCACGCGGCTGGTCCGCCAAGCGACGCAGGCCGTGGATCGCCTGCATAGTGCGGGGATGATTCAGGGCGATCTAACTACCGACGCGTTGTGGTTAGAAGCCAACGGCAACTTGAAGTTGATGCACAACCCGCTGGCGCTGCCGACGCCTGCCGACTGGAGCAAGAGTGACGAAGCGACGCTCCGCCGCGCCGATTTCACGGCGCCAGAGCTGTCGACTCCCGGGACGGCGCCAACGCGGCTCAGCGATATTTATGCGCTCGGTTGCATCCTGTTCGATCTGTTGACCGGAAATCCGCCGTTCGCCGGCGGCGATCTCGCCCAAAAATTCAGTCGACATGCGGCCGAGCCGATCGCCCAGGCGCCGTCAATTCCGCCGCAACTGTTTCAATCGATCGCCTACATGATGGCGAAGAACCCGACGGTGCGTTATCAGTCGGCGAGCGATGTGGTCAACGCACTGACGCCGCTGGTCGATCCGACCCAACTCAATCCTCCGGTGGTGACAGCGCCGCCGACCCTGGGCAGTTATTTACAAACGCTGCCGCAGATGTCGCCTCCCCCTAGCGCGACTCCGCCACAGGGAATGCCGCAACATTTTTCACCGCCGACGGCCGCTCCCTTTCCGGGCGCGCCAGGGATGCCATTTCCCGGCGCACCGGGAATGCCGACGCCGGGGGCGCCTCCAACGATGCCCGGCTATGGTGCTCCGCCGATGGCCGTACCGGTGGCGACTCCAGTCGCGGCGCCGGTCGCGATGCCTGTTGGCGGCGCTGCTTTAGGCGGCGTGCAAGGAGAAAGTCGCGCGACCGGCTTGGCCGAACGCGTCCGCAAACGGAAAAAAGCGAAGCGGATCACCCAACTGGTCGTCCTGGGCTTGCTGGCCATCGGCATGCTGGGCGCCGGCGTATGGGTGCTGCAGAACATGCCGGATGAGAACGAGCAGATCGCCGATAACGATCCGCCGCCGGTTGCCGTCGATCCGACCGATCCGCCTGCCAATCCAGATGGCGGCGGCCCCACCAATCCCATGCCGCAGCCGCCGACCGGCGACAATCCGGTGCAACTGATCGCCGACGATCAAAGAACGCTGTGGGCGTCGCCGACCCAGGGAGAACCGATCACGCTCGCTGGATTGCCGGCCGGATTGAAAAGCGTTCTGACCCTCCGCGTCCCCGAATTGACCGGCAGCGAAGCAGGCCGCCAAGCGTTGGAGTCGCTAGGTCCGCAGTTTAACGCGGTCTGGAAAGGGTGGGAAACGACGAGCGGATTTGGCTGGAACGAAGTCGAAACGGCGACCGTCGCTTATGGGCCGACAACGCCGCCTGCCCAACCGACGATGGTCGTTCGCCTAAAAGGAGCGACCAACTTAATGTCGAAGTGGGGCGGAGCACAGACCGTCGGTCAAGCTCCGGCGCAATACTTCAAGCTGGGCGCCTGGTCGTTTTATCCGCTGCCGTCCGAGAGTGGACGCAGCTTTGTGATGGGCGCCGAAAGCGACATCTCGGCAATCGCGGCCACCGGCGGAGCCGCACCCCTATTGCCGCTTGAGCTGGAACAACTGCGACGCAGTTCGGATGATCAGCGGACGCTTAATTTGCTGTTTGACGCCCGCTATTTGCAGTCGGCGCAGTCGCCGCTTAGCTCTGGTGCGCTCGCCGGTTTGAAAGAACCGGTCGGCTGGTTTCTGGGCGATATGATTCAGGCCGGGCTCGTCAGTTGCCAGCTGGACGACACCTATTGCTATACCGAAGGACGTTTTATCGGCTCCCTCGCGGCCGAGCCGTTCTCGTTGGCCGAATCGTTGAGAGCTCGAATTTTGGGCGGGTCGAAGTTGATCTCGAATGCGATCACGCTGCTGGGGCCCACCCCCCCTATTGGCAATCGCTGGGAAGTAAATTTCCGACGATGTTGGAGTTCGCTCACAAATTTGCCCGGACCGGCGAGGATGGAAAACAGGCGATCATCAACATCGCGCTTCCTTCGTACGCCGCGCCCAACTTGCTGGCGGCTACCGAGTTAACCATCTCGGCCTCTTCCGGCGGAAGCGCCGCAGCGCCCCCTACGACCGTTGCCGGCGGCGGGAGCGGGGGACCGCAAACGATCGAAGACAAGCTGAAAAAGAAGATCAGCTTGGCCTTTCCGCAAAATTCGCTCGATTTTGCAATGCGTGATTTCGGCGATGAAGTCGGTGTGCCGGTCAAACTGGTCGGCGGCGACTTGCAGTTGGACGGCATCACCCAAAACCAGCAGATCCGCCAGTTCAACATGATGGACAAGCCGGCCGAAGAGGTGCTGATTGCGCTGCTAATGAAGGCGAATCCGATCACGACTGTCAAGTCGCCGGACGAAGCTGACCAAAAACTTGTTTATGTAATTGGTCCCGATCCGGAGAAACCGGACGGGGACAAGGTTATATTGATAACTACGCGAGCCGTGTCGACCAAAAAGGGAATTCCCTTGCCGACGCCCTTTCAGCTGAAAAAATAACATTGCCGGACGTTGACCCAAAGCCGTAACGACGTGGAACCTTTCTCGATCCGATGCACGACCTGCCAAGCGCCTCTCCGCGTGAAACATGCGGAGTTGATCGGACAGATTTTACCTTGTCCGAAATGCGGCAGCATGGTGCAGATCATCGCGCCCGGCGCGGCTTCCGATCTATCGGCGGCGGACGCAGCCAACGCAAAGACGGTTCATCTACCGCCTACCGAAGCGCCGCCAAAGAGCAGCGCCAAGTCAAACGCCGCTAAAAAAACGCCGTCGAGTAAAACCGCCGCTACGTCCCGGCCAGCAGTAGCGCCGTGCCCGGCCGCCGCCGCAGCGTCGCCCGCCGAGAGCTCTGAAGAGCTGTTCGCCAACGCCGCCCAGATGCTCTCGGACGACGTGCCGCCAGAAAATCCGTCGCCTGCCGAAGCGACGCCGCAGTCTTCATCGACGGCAGCCAAGCCTTCGCCAAGCGAGACTCCCGCCGCGATCCCCGTGGCGCCAAAATTTGCGACGTATCGTCTGATCGCGATGATCGGCGGCGGCGTGGTCGTGGGTGGTCTGCTGATGGCGCTGGTCGTGAGAGCGATCTTGCTTGACGATACTCCAGTCGCTCAGAGTGATGCGCCGATCGCGACGTCGCCGGTCGACTCGGCTCCCCAGTCGCCTGCCGAAAAACCAGCGCCCGCAGCGGAGACGCCTGACGAGAAAATCGCCGTGGAGACGCCGGTCGAGAATCAAGCGACGGATGAAGCAGCGCCAGTCGAAGCGGCCATGCCGGCAGACGCCGATCCTATGCCGATGAAGGCGGCGGTCGCCAAGGCCGATCCGGTGGAGATGCCGCTCGACGAGACCCAACCCCAAGAGAATCCGTTCCTGTTTGATGATCCGGTTCGAGCCAAACCTTCGATCGAAGACGCCGCGGTTGAAGCGCCCGAGACGACCGACGAACAGCGGATGAAGTTCGCGAACGATCCGCTCACCGGCGTGTTGGGCGAAGCGTTCCCGTTGTTTGACGAATCGATGTTCGACGCTCCCACGTCGGATTCGATCGTCGATACGGATGAGCCTGTCCCTGCAGTCCCCGAATCGGATGAGCCGCTGCCGCCGGGGCCGATCGTCGAAAAGCCGGCGCCGCGAACGGTCAACATCTCCGCCCGGTTGAATGACCCGTATCTCAGCGCCAAGTTTCGGAAGATCCCGCTCATGGATCATTTACGCAACTTAATCCGCTGGAGTACGATTCCGATCTCGGTCGATCCGCTGGCGCTGCAATCGGCTGACGTCGCAGGGGACAAGAAGATTGACATCAACCTCAGCGGGACCAATACCGGAAATCTCCTCCGCGCGGCGGTCGAACCGTTGCGGATGTCGGTCGATGTAACGGCCGATCACATTCGGATCGTGCCGTTGAAACAGTCCGGCGACAAACCTCCCACGATTCGCTTTCCGGCCGACGACCTGGCGACGGACGAAAAAGCGATGGCCGAACTCGCCTATACGCTGACGCATCTGGTCGAACCGACCTCGTGGCAAGGCGCAGGCGGAACCTACACTTGCCGCACCGGCAAAAAGGAATTGCTGTTGTCGGCCGACTCGAAAACAATCTTTCAGGCGATGGTGACGGTTGAAAAGCTGCGTGTCGCTCGCGGCAAATCGCCGCTGAGTCGCTACGACGCCAAGCTATTCAAGCTGCAGCCGCGCAGCGAACAAGCGGCGGCGATGCTCGACAAAAAAGTGCAGCTCAGTTTCGCCGAACCGGCCGAACTGCTCGAGATTGTCGAACAACTGGAAGATGCGACCGGAACAGTCATCTTGATCGACTGGGAGTCGCTACTGCGAGAAGGCTGGAATCCCGATACCAAGGGAACGATGTTTGCGATCGACGTCACATTGCGTGAAGCGCTGGAGTCGCTGCTGAAACCGCTGGAAATGGACTTCCGCATGATCGACGAGCGCACGCTGCAGATCGCGATGAAGTCCGACATCGCGCAGAACGGTTTTGTCGAACTCTATCCCATCAACGAACTCGCCGACGGCCCTACGCAAGCCGCCGCTTTGATCCATCGCTTGAAGACCGAACTTGCGATCGCCGACGATCCAGAATTCGCACTGCTCTACGACGAACCGAGCAAACATCTGCTCGTTCGCTTGCCGCAGCCGCAACAACAGGAACTGGCCGAGGCGCTCGCCAAAATGCGAGCGCCGTAAAGCCGGACCCTACCGGCCTACATCTGGATATCCAGCGCATCGGCCACTTTGCGGCACTTGGCCATCGTTTGGGCGAACTGCGGCAGCGTCAGTGATTGATAGCCGTCGCTCATCGCTTCTTCCGGCTTCGGATGAACTTCGATGATCAAGCCATCTGCGCCCACTGCGACGCTCGCGGCGCACATATCTTCGACCAGGTAAGCGTGCCCGGTGCCGTGGCTCGGATCGATCACGACCGGCAAGTGAGTCTTCTGGTGCAAGTAAGGAACGGTCGCCAGCGGCAACGTGAAGCGCGTATGCGCCTCGAAGGTGCGGATCCCTCGTTCGCACAGCATGACGTTCTGGTTTCCTTCGTTCAGGATGTACTCAGCCGCCAACAGCAGTTCATCAATCGTCGCGGCCGGTCCGCGCTTCAACAGCACCGCTCGGTCGACGCGGCCGCATGCTTCCAACAAGCGATAGTTCTGCATATTGCGAGCGCCGATCTGCAACACATCGGCGTACTTGGCGACCAGTTCGACATCTTCGGGAGACATCACTTCGGTCACGATCGCCAGACCGGTTTCTTCCCGAGCGTTGGCCAGCAGCTTCAGTCCTTCTTCCTTCATCCCTTGGAACGCGTAAGGACTGGTGCGCGGCTTGAACGCTCCCCCGCGCAGCGCCGTCGCGCCAGCCGCTTTGACCGCACGGGCAGTCGTGATCAGTTGCTCTTCACTTTCGACCGAACAAGGTCCGGCGATCACGCCCAACGAACCGGCGCCAACTTTTAAATCGCGGACGACCACCTGCGTTGACTCTGGTTTCACCTCGCGACTCGCAACTTTGTAAGGCGCAAGGATCGGCATCACCGCGGCGACGCCGGGCCCGCTTTCCAGCGATTCTTTCATCTCTTCACGTTTGTCGCCGATCGCCGCGATCACGGTCCGTTCCTCGCCGACAATCACGTGCGCTTTCAGTCCTAAATTCTCGACTCGCTTTACCATGTGTTCGATCTCCGCCTGTCCGGCTCCACGCTGCATTACCACGATCATTGCCTGGGTGCTCCGATTGAAAAACGCTGTAGTTAAACGAAAAAGGCCCTGAACTTCTAAGGAAGTTCAGGGCCTGAAAGTGACTCGTATTAGCGATTGTGCGTCTACGCAGCTCCTCCAGGCCCACCGGTAAAGTAGGTAAAGGACTGCCAAAAGTAGCTGTTTCGCACGATCATGTTGGTCATTATGACTGTCCGAGCGGCGAACGCAAGTCGTTCTGCTCGGCGCTATCGCATTCTTCGCTAATCATAAGGAAAACGTCCAAACGGGGACGCAGCTTCAGGTCTTTACTATCGCGTTGCAGCCGACGAAGTCACACTGGCTGCAGGCTTGATGACCGCCTGCGGCACGATTGGGTTCACAGCGGGAAGCCGTATCGTAAACGCCGTGCCGACGCCGACGGTGCTTTGCACGCGGATCTTCCCCTCGTGCGCCTCGATGATATCGCGGCAAGTCGCAAGTCCCAGCCCGGTGCCTCCTTTGCCGCTTTCGTCTGGTCCACTTTTCGTCGAGAAGAAAGGATCGAAAATTTTTGGCAATTGATCAGCCGGGATGCCGGTGCCGCTATCACGCACCATCAAGCTGACAACGCCTTCGGCGGCGTCATGCGATAAGCGAACGACCAAACGGCCTCCCTTGGGCATCGCTTGGCGAGCATTGATCAACAGGTTGAGCAACACCTGTTGAATCTGATTGCCGATCGCCAGGGCAGGGGGGACGTCGTCCAGCTGAACGTCCAATTCGACGCGATACTTTTGCATCTCCCGTTCCAGCAGCATGATCGCGTCTTTGACCAGCGGCGTCAGATCGGTCGGTTCGCGACGATCACTGCGGTTTTTGGCCAGGCCCAACACGCCGGTGGTGATCTTTGCGGCCCGCTGGCCGGCGGCCAGAATTTTGTCAAAGCAGCGATTGCGGGTCGCTTCGTCCTGATGGCGCAGCCCCATCTGGGCGTAGTTGATGACCGATGTCAGGACATTGTTGAATTCGTGTGTAGTGGAGCTCATCAGTTCACCAAGTGCGGTGAACTTTTGGGCTTCAGCCAGACGCCGTTTGAGCGTTTCGACTTGCTCTTCGAGCGATGGCTGGTTGGGGGAATCTGTGTCCGCCGACGTCTTCCTTGACACGCGCGTCCTGCCTTTCCTTCTAGAAACTTCCCACCCTGCTGGACTTCACAAAGCTGCCGAATCTTCCCTGTCGGCGTCTCTTAAAGTCATGGGAAATGGAGTTTTACCGCATATGAACGTATCGTCGTTTTCCTCTTCGCGACTCAAACCGAACCCGCTACAATCGGCGCCCCCGATACAGATCCCCCAATGTCGCAAAGGATTCTGCGCATGCATACGCTCGATTTGCTGGAACAAGCTGTTACCGCCGCCGAGCAACTGGGGTATCAAGTCCGCCGCGAATGGCTCGACGGCAGCGGCGGCGGAAGCTGCGAAGTCGCCGGCAAAAAATGGATCTTCCTGGATCTCTCGCTCGATTCGCACGAACAACTGATGCAAGTCTTGGATGCGATCGCCCAAGATGAAGCGCTCGCGACAATCCCGCTGCCGGCGTCGCTGCAATCGCTCACGAGCCGCACGAGACGAGCCGCTTAGACGACATTTTTTCGCGCACAATCCTTACCACGCAACGCCGTGGCAATGGCGCCCGAATTTTTCTACGGCAGTCCCGCAAAACCGAACAGCCGCTTGGTCTGAATGTACATTTCGACCGAGCGGGGAAGCTGATAGCGGATCGTCTCGCCGGCGGCGCAGCGGCGGCGGATTTCGGTGCTGCTGAGTCCAATTCCCGGCACATCAACCAGATTGCCGGCAAAAACAGCCAGGCGCTCGGCCGAGCAATAGGGCGCCAAGACGCTCCAATCGGGTTCCGGCGAACCAGGACGTCGCATCACTGCTGGCGCCGCCAGCTGACAAACTTTCTCTGGACTGCGCCAGGTCGAGAATTCGGCCAGCGTGTCGCCGCCGATCAACAGAAACAGCTCTGCCTGCGGCCACCGCTTGCGGATCTCGGCCAGCGTGTCGACGGTGAAGCTAACCCCACCGCGTTCCAGTTCCAGCGGACAGACGCTAAACGCTTCGTTTCCGGCGATCGCGAGTTGCAACATTGCAACTCGATCGGCGTCGGCGGCCAATTGCTGGTCGAGCTTGTGCGGAGGAATCGCGGCCGGCGTGAACCAAACTTCGTCTAGCGAAAGCTGCTCTCGTGCATATTCGGCCAACAGCAAATGGCCAAAATGAACCGGCGAAAACGAGCCTCCAAAGATTCCCAGACGCATTGAACTCTTTCGCTTTTTCTAGATCGCCGCCGGACGCAGTGCAGAAGTCGTTACAATTCAATGTAACTCCCCACTTCCGCGTCGACCATCCAAGCGCTGATCTGCACCCACCATCGCTCGTGAAGCAACAAGACCTATTCAACACCGCGCCGGCGCCCTGGGAAGTCGACGACCTTGTTTCGCACGTCGTCGCCAAGATCGTCTTCTCGACCGGGCCGCAGCAACCGTTCGACTATCTGGTGCCAGAAAATCTGGCGCCCGTCGCCGTCGCCGGTCGTCGCATGCGCGTCCCTTTTGGTCGCGGCGATCGCTTGGTGCAAGGATACTGCGTTGAAGTTGGCGCCAAACAGGTCCTGCCCAACAAATTGAAGTCGATCCATGAAGTGGTCGACGACGTCACGCTCCTCAGTCGCACCATGCTGGGGCTGACGCGTTGGATGGCCGAATATTATCTTTGCCCATGGGGTCAGGTATTAGAAGCGGTCGTCCCCGCAGCGGTCCGCGGAAACGCCGGTACGCGCGAAGTAACGCTGCTGACGGTGCCGCGGGAAACGGCGATGCAACTAGCGACGCTCAAATTGCCCCCCAAGCAACATGCCGCGCTGACCATCTTGGCCGCCGCGGGCAAAGCGTTCACTCCTCCAGAACTAGCGCAAGCCGCCGGCTGCACGCTAGCGCCGATCATGGCGCTGCGAAAGAAAAAACTGGTCCACGTCGAAGTCCGCCGCGTCAGCTTCGCCCACTTTGATGACACGCCGGCCGAAGCCGAGCCCTCGAAACAGTTGAACGAAGATCAAGCCGCGGCCCTGAAAACTATCTTGCACGCCGTCGACGAAGAGCGACATCAAACGGTGCTGCTACACGGCGTGACCGGCAGCGGCAAGACCGAGGTCTATTTGCAAGCGATTGATCGTGTCGTCGCCGCCGGCAAACAGGCGATCGTGCTGGTGCCGGAGATCAGTTTGACGCCGCAAACCAAGCAGCGATTTCGGGCCCGCTTTAGCCAAATTGCGCTGCTGCACAGCCACATGAACGACGTCGAGCGGCATTGGCAGTGGAAACGGATCGCCAGCGGTCATATTCCGGTGGTGGTCGGCGCTCGCAGCGCGATCTTCGCCCCCACGCCGCGTCTGGGAATGATCATCTTGGACGAAGAGCACGACTCATCGTTCAAGCAAGACTCGTCCCCCCGCTATCATGCACGGGATGTCGCCGCCTGGCGGGCGGAAAGTGAAAACGCGCCGCTCATCCTCGGGTCAGCGACTCCTTCGCTCGAAAGTTGGCGGCAAACGCAAACCGGCGCGATCACGCTGGTTTCGATGCCGCGCCGAGTGAATAACTATCCGCTGCCCGACGTGAAGACGGTCGATCTGCGGGTCGATCGAAAAAGCATCGGCCGTGGCGCAATCAGTCGCCCCCTGTATCAAGCGATGCGGCGGACGATTGAAGAAGACGGTCAGATGATTTTGCTCCTCAATCGTCGCGGCTATGCGACCCACATTCAATGTCCTGCGTGCGGCGAAAAAGTAGTTTGCCCTGAGTGCGAAATCGCGCTGACGCACCACTTGGCCGACAACATGGCGATTTGTCATTACTGCGACTATCGCCAAGCGGCGCCCAAGAGCTGTCCGTCATGCGGTTTTACCGGAATTCACTTTTTCGGCTATGGAACGCAAAAGCTGGAAGCGGAAGTCAAAGCCCGTTTTCCAGGTGTCGAGTGTCTGCGGATGGATAGCGACACGATGAAAAAGCCAGGTTCGCACGAAGCGGCGCTTGAGCGTTTCCGCTGCGGCGACGCGAAGATCTTGGTCGGCACGCAGATGATCGCCAAAGGACTCGATTTTCCCAATGTCACCTTGGTCGGAGTGATCAACGCCGATACGGCTTTGCACTTTCCCGACGTGCGGGCCGGCGAACGAACGTTCCAGCTGATCACCCAGGTCGCCGGGCGAACCGGTCGTGGGCACAAGGGTGGCCAAGTCTTGGTGCAAACGCTCAGCCCTGATCACCCGGCGATTGAAGCGGCGGCGCGGCACGATTACACCCTCTTCGCGGGCCGCGAGCTTCCTTTTCGCGAGAAATTCCTGTTCAGCCCGTTCGCCAAGATGGTTCGCCTGGTCGCTCGGGGCGAGACCGCGGCGGCCCCTGAAGCGTTTCTGGATGAGTTCGCCAAACAGCTGCAAAAGGTCGCGATTCAACTAGAACTGGAGCTGCATTTGCAAGGTCCCGCGGCCGCGCCGATTGAAAAACTGCGGGGCCAATATCGCTTTCATCTGCTGCTGAAATCACTCGACGGCGAGAAGCTGCGCAAGGCGGTGCAGATGGTCGCCGTGAAGACGAAATCGCCGGACGAGGTGATCTGGACCATCGATGTCGACCCGGTCGATATGATGTAAATCGCGCCAGACCAGTACTTCCGGGGGTGCGAATCTGTCTGGCTCCGAGCGGTCCAAACCTCTAGAATGCTTACGAGTACCCTAAATTTCCGTATCTTTTTCGGCAGAGCATGTCTTACCGCTCGCTAAAACGCGTTCTCGGCGAAACCAATCTCGAGCGAAAGTGCCGCTTTCTGTTCGGGACTTGCTTGCTGTTGCTCATCATGGGCAGCTTCACCTGGTACGGCCAATCGACCGAACAATTGGTGCACGAAAAGAACGAAGCGACCGGCCGTTTGCTGGTCGATGCGGTCCTGCTGAAGATTCACTGGCAAAGCAACGAGAAGACGTCGCAGCCCGGCTACGACGCCTATGTCGCCGAGACCGGTTTGGAGCTGGAGTACATTGACTACGACTGGGAAATCCTCGTTCGTGATCCTGAGGCCCGGGCTTTGGCGCGGACGCTGAACAAAGAGGAAAAAATCTCGCTGCCTGCCAACGAGGAAGAATATCAAACGCTGGCCGAACTGCAGTACGAGCAAGAGACTCGCGACAAAGAAATCTTGCAACGCTTTTTAGCGACTCCCGAGCTGGAAACGAAGGTCGTCGACGAAGAGTGGGTGAAGTTCAAACCGCAGACCGATGACAAAAACTTGATCGAATATTCGCCGGTCTCGCGTTCTTCGTACAACGACAGCAGCAAAACCTACGTTTACTACCAGCCGATCTATTGGAAGTATTCGTGCACGCTCTGTCATAACAACGATGTTGCGGCTGCGTTTCCGGCGGGGCAACCGGCGACCGAAGATCGCCTGCCGTTCACCGTCGTCAAAATCACCAAACCAGATGACGTAACGCAACTGGCGCTGAATAAGAACTTTGCGTTCCTTGTGGCGACCGGCATTATCACGGTAGCCCTGTCGATGGCGGCGCTCTACCTGATTGTCAAATATGTGATCGTCAAGCCGCTTAATCACTTGCGTGAGGTGAGCGAACAAGTGACCAGCGGCAATACGTCGGTCCGTGCAGACATCCGCACCAACGACGAGTTTGAAGATCTCGCCGCGTCGTTCAACAAAATGCTGCGCCACTTGATTGATGCGCAAAATCAATTGCACCTGGCCAACGACGATCTCGATAACAAGGTTGACGAGCTGGCCCGCGTCAACGTGCAGTTGTACGAAATGAACCG
This sequence comes from Blastopirellula marina DSM 3645, assembly GCF_000153105.1. Classification (GTDB taxonomy): domain Bacteria; phylum Planctomycetota; class Planctomycetia; order Pirellulales; family Pirellulaceae; genus Blastopirellula; species Blastopirellula marina. The sequence continues at coordinate 2,428,948 of NZ_CH672376.1, read as the reverse complement.
CGTCAAAAGCGACTTTTTGGCGAACATGAGTCATGAGCTGCGCACGCCGCTCAACAGTATCCTCGGCTTTTCTGACGTGCTTAGCGACATCGACAGTCTGAACGACAAACAAAAACGCTACGTGCAAAACATTCAAAAGTCAGGACGCCTGCTGCTGGACATGATCAACGATATTCTTGATCTGGCGAAGATTGAAAGCGGACGCATGGAGGTTCGCCCCAGCGAGTTTTCAGTCGCGGCGGTCGTGCGCGCCAACTGCGACATGGTTCGTTCATTGATCGAAGAAAAGAATCTCGACCTCGAGTGCGACGTGCATGACGGAGGCGAGCCGATGTTCCAGGATCAAACGAAGCTGCAGCAGATATTGACCAATCTGCTCTCCAACGCGATCAAGTTTACTCCAGAAGGGGGCCGCATCACTTGTCGCGTCTCGCGTGAAGCGGACATGATGAAGCTGGCGGTGGAAGACACCGGCGTCGGCATCGCCGAAGAAGATCGCGAGATCATTTTCGAGAAATTCCGCCAAGGCGCCGTTTCGCCCCGCAACGACTCGCTGACGCGAGAGTTCTCCGGCACCGGACTCGGACTTTCGATCGTCATGGAAATCTGTAAGCTGCTCGACGGATCGATCGAGATGGAAAGCCAACTCGGCTCTGGCAGCACCTTCACGATTCGCATTCCTTGGATCGCGGACGAAGGACCCGACCTTTCGCAATCGACATTTCGCAGTAAGCTTAACGATCTGAGTAAATCGAGCGGCGAGTTTCCCCGCATCAACGGACCAACTTCGCCTAACGGCAATTCGACCACAGACGCCGCCGCCGCTCCTTCTCAGCGAAGCTTGTCGTAGCCGATCGCACATGCCTGCGATTGCACGTCGTTAGTTCGTTCACCCTCTGCTTAGCGACTGCCCTATGCCGTTCGAGCCCGAAGTCTCCCTGTTCACCGATGGCGCTTGCAGCGGCAATCCCGGCCCCGGCGGTTGGGCGTTTATCCTGCGTCATCACGGCACCGGCAAAGAGTTGGAAGGTTCCGGCGGCGAAGAAGTCTCGACCAACAACCGCATGGAGTTGCAAGCGGTGATCGAAGGGCTCGGCACGCTCAATCGTCCGTGTCGCGTCGAGTTGTTTACCGACAGCGTCTACGTCGGCAAAGGAATGTCGGAGTGGATGCCGAAATGGAAACAAAACGGCTGGCGGCGCAAAGAAGGCAAAGCCTGGAAGCCGGTGAAGAATGAAGAACTTTGGCGCAAGCTGGACGAACTGTTGCTGAAGCACCAAGTCAAATATACCCGCGTCGCCGGTCACAGCGGACATCCCGAGAATGAACGCTGTGACGAGCTTGCGGTCGAAGCATGCCAGAAGTTTAAGTAGCTGTAGCTGTAGGGTCCGCTATGCGGACCGAGAATCGCTAGAGATTCCAATGGTCCGCATAGCGGACCCTACGGACCTGGCGGACCTTAGCGACTTACAACTTGTCCGCCATCTCTTGGGCTTTGGCTTTGATGGCCGCCGGATCTTTCTCGGCCGACAGTTGCTTAAAATCGGCCATCAACTCTTCGGCCTGTTGCGGCCTGGCCTCGCGCATTCCATCGATTTCTTCATAGAGCCGCTGCTTGACGGCTTTTAGATTCCCGCTTGTAGCAATCTGCTGAAGCGTTTCCTTCGCATCCGGGGCTGGCGGAACAACCCTTACCGCTCCGTCCCCCGACATGCCGCAGCCCAGCAGACAACCCACCAATAACAACAAACCGATAGAACGAAACAATCGAGACATACTGCGCTTCCTTAACTGAAATAGAACAAGAGTTGAATCAGCAGCAACCATCCCTAAGGCAGTTGCGCCACTTCTCCTCCGTTGCGGCTTCCCATCGCGTGGTACGTCTGCAAATTAATCGTATCGGTCAGAAAGCGGACCGAACCGTCCGCTAGCGTGACGTTCACGCCGCCGGGGTGGCGACTGCGAGCCGCATAAATTCCGGACGAGCTGCCGTGATTACTAGTGCTGCTAGAGGTCATACAACTGGGATACTTCCAGTTGGGCGTCGCCATCGTGTTGAACATCACATACTCAAAAGTGCCTCGGTTCCAACGCAATGCGGAGTAGCTGCTATGGTTCGATTTGTTGCCTTCGCACGCGGAACCTGCGGCGTCGAGCGTGGCTTGAGTGATTGCTCCCTGCGACGTCGATTCGTTCCCTGACCACGAAAGTCCCCGGACAACGTCGGACACGACTCGGTAGATCGTGTCATTCGCATCTCCCGTCAGGTGCTCGCCGACCATGATCGTGTTCGTCGTCCCGTCGGTGATCGCCGCGAAGTTGTTCTCGCTGTCGAAATTGAAAACGCCGTTCTGCAACGTTTGCGAAATCGTCCATCCGATATTCGATCCTGCCGAAAACGGATAGTTGCAATTGCCTTCTCGCGTCGAGTCCGGAAAGACGCCGTCCGAAGGACAAACAAATCCGGAAATTCGGTTGTTCTGAATCAAGGATTCCGCGTTACTCGCATTTTGGTAGAAGTTCCCCGTCGCCGTCTTGATTTGATCGTACACGGCAGTTTGTTCGATAAACGGCAACATCTTTACGTGCGGGCCGCAGGAATAGGAAGTCGAAGCGCCCGAGACTTCTCCTTTTTGGTTGTACCGCGGAAAGGTCAAAAACGTGTCGTGGTAGTTGTGCAGCGCCAACCCCAACTGCTTCTGGTTGTTGGTGCAAGACATCCGGCGCGCGGCTTCACGCGCCATTTGAACCGCCGGCAACAGCAGTGCGATCAAGACGCCGATGATCGCGATCACCACCAGCAGTTCGACAAGGGTGAAACCAGAACAAGACTTTGTGCGACGCATAGCGGCTCCAACTAAATAGCGACAAATGGGGGGATAATTAGACAGGAATAGACTGCGGAGAAAGCATGAAGCACAAATCGCATGCCAAGCATCGGATTGCACCAATTACCTCATCACGCTCTGGTAATGCATGAGAGTTTCGCCAAGCGGCAACAGAGTGATGAACACCACTAACGCGATCACAATGTGTGACATTTCGCAATATCCGCGAATACTGCAACTTAAGATATAATTTGCGTCCAACTTATTTCATGAGTGGATGGGAGCCAAACGTCCATCACTGTTCAAAAAACTATTGAGAAACTGCCCGATTCCTAAGCAATACCCGCGGCGCGAATCCTGCAAAACGTCCCCCGACAAATGGGGAAATACCCCCGCCCAAAGTGCGAGACGCGCTCCCAGAAGCGAGCCGGCTTCGCATCTCATGCGAGGATCTGATTTTTGATCGTCCCAACCACAAGAGTGAGCCCTGCGACCGGTTCGCTTTGCTGAGCAAGTTTCTCGACCTGGCGTTCGACATGGGCGACGCGGCGCCGACATCCAATGCCCGTCGCATCCCACGAATCTCTCGCTAAAATGGCGAGCATGTCGTCTCCCAGCGTCAATCCATCGCTCGAACGTCTCCGTACTCCCGTGCAGTTTCTGAAGGGAGTCGGACCGCAGCGCGCCGAGAAGCTGGCGAAGCTCAATATTTTTACGGCGCTCGATCTCCTCTTTTTCTTCCCGCGTGACTACCAAGATGTCCGCGACGTGATTCCGATCGCGCAACTGGTCGAAGACGAAATTGCCAGCGTGATCGGCACGGTCGAAGAGATCTCGCTTCGCAACACCGCCCCTGGACGATCCGTGCTAGGCGTTTTGATTCGCAGCGACGAGCAATATCTGCGGGCAATCTGGTTCAATCAACCTTTTTTGCGGCGCCGTTTCAGCGAAGGTCGCCGCGTATTGATGTCCGGCAAACCAACCCTCAATGGGCTCCGCTGGGAAATGGCCCATCCGATCGCTGAAGTACTGGAAGATGAACAGGAAGAAATCGGCGGCAAGATTCTCCCGGTCTATTCGTTGACCGAAGGAATCCGCCAAGGTGCGATGCGGCGGCTGGTCCATCATGCGGTCGAAGATTATCGCAAAGAGATCGAAGAAGTGCTGCCGCAAACGTTTCTGGACGAGCATGGCCTAATGCCGGTGCATGACGCGATCTTGCAGATCCATGCTCCCGATGATCACGACGCGCGAGCCGCGGCGCAGCGGCGTTTTATCTATCAAGAGCTGCTTGTCTTGCAACTTGCTTTGGCGGTGCGGCGATATCAATTAACGTCGAACCGGCATTCGATGTCGATCCCGATTGATGGCCGCATCGACGAACGGATCCGCCGCCTGATCCCCTTTGAGTTGACCGAAGCGCAAAACCAGGCGGTCGCCGAAGTCACCAGAGACCTGGCGCTCGACGTGCCGATGAATCGCCTGTTGCAGGGAGACGTCGGTTCCGGCAAGACGATTGTCGCGCTGTATGCGATGCTGGCCGCCGTCGCCGCTGGCGCTCAAGCGGCGCTGATGGCGCCGACTGAAGTCTTGGCCCGGCAACATGTACGCACGCTGGGCAAACTGCTGGCCAAAGCGAAAGTGAACGTGGGCCTGTTGACCGGCACGCTGACCGAAAAACAACGCCGTGAGCTGCTCGCGCAACTTGCCGCCGGCGAAGTGCAACTTTTGGTCGGAACCCAAGCGATCATCGCCAGCGAAATCGAATTCCATAAATTGGGGCTGGTCGTCATCGACGAACAGCACAAGTTTGGCGTCAAACAGCGTGGGCAATTGCGCGGCGCCGGTCTCGATCCGCATTACCTGGTGATGACCGCGACGCCGATTCCGCGGACGATCGCGATGTCGCTGTTTGGTGATCTCGACGTCTCTTCGATTCGTGAAGCTCCCCCTGGACGACAACCGGTTCATACCTACATCGGAACCGAGGAAGAGCGGGAAAAGTGGTGGAAGTTCTTTCGCAAAAAGCTGCGTGAAGGACGACAAGGCTACGTCGTCGCGCCATTGGTCGACGAATCGTCATCGGCCGACAGCGCCAGCGCCGAGCAATTGCTGGAGACCTTGTCCAACGGCGAGCTCGAGGAGTTTCGGCTCGGGCTTTTGCATGGCCGGATGAGCGCCGAAGACAAAGAAGAGACGATGCGCAAGTTTCGCGCAGGTGAGATTCAAGCGCTCGTCTCCACTTCGGTAATCGAAGTGGGCGTCGACGTTCCTAACGCCGTCGTTATGACGATCGAAGGGGGCGAACGCTTCGGATTGGCCCAGTTGCATCAGCTGCGCGGTCGGATCAGTCGCGGTAGTCACGCTGGCTTCCTCTGCATCTTCGCCGACCCGAAGACCGATCATTCTCGCGAACGCCTGGAAGCGCTCGCCAAATCGAACGACGGCTTTGAATTGGCGGAACTCGACTTTCGTCTCCGCGGCCCCGGCGACCTGTTCGGTTTCAAACAGCATGGGATGCCGCCGCTGCGGATCGCCGATCTGCAGCGCGACGGCGACCTGCTCGAAAAAGCTCGAGCCGACGCGCGGTCGATTATCGCCGCCGATCCGGCGCTGGCCGACGCCAAGTGGGAAAAGCTGCGGCGAATGGTCTTCATTCGCTACGGAAAATCGTTAGAAATCGGCGATATCGCGTAAATCTCCCCGCCCGGATTTTGCCCACAGAAGGTTTTCGAGGTAGATTTCCCCAAGTAGCCCGCCTTCTGGTCAATTTGGAGCCAACCGACCATGGACTTTTCGCTGCCCACTTTCTCGCTGCTGGTTTCGTTGCTTGGCCTTTCCGCCGTCGCCGGAATCGTAGCCGTAGTATGTCCCAGCTGTTTCCAACGTCTGGCAGGTATCAGCGGCAGCTGGGTAGATACCGATCGTTGGTGGGCCGTATTGGATCAACGTGTCGACATTGATCAATTCGTACTGCGACGACCGCGTCTGTTTGGCTCGGTCGTGATCGCCGCTTCGGCCTATCTGGGTTACTTGCTCTATTTGAGATTCTAGTCGTCGGCCGAGTACTTCTTCACAAATTTAACCACCAACTGGCAGCCGGGATCGACCGTGCCGCCGTGGTCGAACCCACCCATTTCGTACAGTTCGACCTGTTTGTTTCCCAAACCTTTCATCATGCGCCAGAGATAGGCGTTCTCTTCGTAGCGTCCTAGCATGTCAAGCTCGCGATCGCCGGTGACCAAAATCATCGGCGGTGCGTCTTGGCGAGCATGATACGCCGGAGCAAGCTCATCGATAATCGCTTGATTCGGGCCGATGCCCCGTTCGCCCCGGATTGTAAAGTGGGTGAATGCGTGTCCGCTTAACGGAGCAAGTCCGGCGATCTTGTTGGCGTCAATCTCATGCGCGGCCAACCAACGTTTATCGAGCCCGACGATGCTGGTGAGATAGCCGCCTGCCGACGAGCCGCTGACGAAGATCTTGTTCGGATCGCCGCCAAATCGCTGGATGTTTTTAAATGTCCAAGCGACCGCCGCCGCCGCGTCTTCGATGTAGGCTGGCGCCTTCACCTGGGGGCTCAGTCGATAATTGACCGTCACCACCGCGAACCCTTTGTTCTGCAGTCCCTTGGGAACCGATTTGCGACCACCGGTCAATCCGCCTCCATGAAACCAGACGACGGTTGTGAAGTTCTTTGTGTCGGCCGGGTAATAAACGTCGAGCTTGCAGCGTTCCTGCTCGTAGTCGGTAAGCGTCTCCCCCTCGCGATATGGAATATCGCTTTCGGTCTGATACTCGGCGGCGACGACGGACGTTTGCCAAGCGGAAGAAACCAACAGAGTCAGCGCAAGGGAAGCGGCGTAACAGAATCGCATTAGATCGGTCTTTCGGCAAGAGTTTTGTCTTCATAGCCCGAAGCGCGAGTAAGGGAAATGCGGCTCGCCACTTCGCTCCGAGTTAGCATCGCCAACCGAATTCCCTCGCTGGCGCTGCGGGCTAGTGTCCAATCGGTTCGAATAAATCGCACCCGTTCAAAACGTGCGCAACGGGCGACGAAGAATCTGGCGATATGGGAGAGTCCCATTGTCGACTGCCGTGACGCGGCGTTCAAGAGTGCGCCGCGATTCGATTTCTGCAGGCTGTCTAGCTGCCGACGGCAACTTGTTCGCCCACCGTCCAAGCGGATGGGTTATCGCCGTCACGCTCGACGCGACGATAGAGCGTGTCTCGCTCGATCGGCTCGCGCCCCGTTTCGACGATCAGGCGACGAATGTCGTCGACCGACAAGACCTCAGGCGTCGTCGCACCGGCGTCGTGATAGATCAGCTCGTGCCGAACCGTGCCGTCGAGATCATCGGCGCCATACGCGAGCGCGGTCTGGGCGGTCTCGATGCCGAGCATGATCCAGTAGGCTTTGATGTGGTCGAAGTTATCGAGCATCAGTCGCGAGATCGCCATCGTCCGCAGGTCCATCACCACCGACGGCTTTTTCAAATTTCGCAGCGCGGCCAGTTCGGTATTGTCGGGATGGAACGCGAGCGGAATGAACGTCTGGAATCCGCCGGTCTGGTCTTGCAATTCACGCAGCCGAATTAGATGGTCGATCCGGTGAAACGCATTTTCGATATGGCCGTATAGCATGGTCGCATTGGTGCGAATGCCCATCTTGTGCGCGGTGCTATGAACCTCGAACCATTTGTTCGAGTTCGCTTTGTGTTCGCAGATTTGATCCCGGACTTCACGATGGAAGATTTCGGCGCCGCCGCCGGGCATGCTGCCGAGGCCGGCATCGAGCAAATCGGTCAGCACTTCTTCCACTGACTTCTTCGTCAAGAACTCAAACCAGTTGATCTCGACCGCCGTCCAACCCTTCAGGTGTAACGTCGGAAAAGCGTCATGCAGCAGACGCAGCACGTTAACGTACCACTCGTACTTCTTCTGATGATGCAAACCGCCGACGATGTGCATCTCGGTGCAACCGTTGTCGACCGCTTCCTGGCCGCGGGCAATGATTTGCTCGTCGCTCATCGCGTAACCGCGGGGGTCGCGCAGGTCGGCCCGAAACGCGCAAAAATTGCACCGATAGACGCAGATGTTGGTCGCGTTCAGGTGCGTGTTGATGTTGTAGTAGGCGAAATTGCCGTTCTTCCGCTCGCGGACGAGATTGGCCAACGCGGCGACATCGTTCAGCGGCACGTCGTCCTGATAGAGGTAAACCCCTTCGTCCAACGTGAGCCGATCACCGTTTTCGACTTTTTTGGCGATCGTATCGAGCGAAATTCGGCCAGGTGCAGTCATGGGAGTACAGCTTCCTACTTCAAATCCAGAATCAATCAATGATCAGAAAATGGGGGCAGGTCCCAATTTCTGGCTCCGCATCAGCTATTGTCAGAACCGCACTGCCGCAGCGAATGCAACCAATCCTTTATGTTCTAACGAACCGTCACTCCCCGCAAGGGGCGACCGCATGGCCGATTCCCGCTTTTGCGGCGTCGCAAATGCGGTCAATCTCGGCCAAAGTGATCGAAAGCGGCGGCATGATCACGATCACATTCCCCAGGGGACGGAGCCAGACGCCGTTTTGGGTCGCATGTCGACAGGCCCGCCAACCACGCCGCTCGGTCCAGGGATACGCCTGGCCGCTTTCCTTATCAGCAACCAGTTCGACTCCCGCGATCAGACCGCATTGCCGCACCGAAGCGACATGGGGATGGTCGATCAGTTCGGCCAACCGCATTTCGAGATGCGCGATCTTCGCCGGCAATTGATCCAGGATCTTTTCTTCTGCAAAAATATCAAGCGTCGCCAGCGCCGCCGCGCACAACAGTGGGTTGCCGCTGAACGTGTGCCCATGGAAGAAAGTCTTCCGCTCGGCATAGGCGCCCAAAAAAGCGTTCCAAACTTCGGTCGTCGCCACCGTGACGCTGAGCGGCAAATAACCGCCGGTCAGTCCTTTGCCCAAACAGAGAAAATCGGGCGTCACCGCTTCTTGCTGACATGCGAACATCGTGCCGGTTCGTCCCATGCCGACGGCGATCTCATCAAAGATCAGCAACACGTCATACTTGGTCGTCAACTCACGCAGACCGCGCAAGTAGCCCTCTGGCTGCATCAACATGCCGGCGGCGCCTTGCACCAGCGGCTCAATCACCAAAGCGGCGATCGTCTCGTGATGCTCTTTCAGCACCGCTTCTAGCTGATCGAGATAGTAGCGGCAAGCCGTTTCGGACGTGACCCCAGCCGGCAGATGATCACGATCCGGCGATGGCAACCGATGGACCGAGAAGAGCAGGGGGCGGAACATGTCGTGAAACATCTCGACCCCGCCCACGCTAACGGCGCCCAACGTGTCGCCGTGGTACGCTTCGTGAAACGCGATGTAGCTTGTCTTCTTCGGCCGCGGATCGTCGCGCTGTCGCCAATATTGAAACGCCATCTTCAGCGCCACTTCGACCGCCGACGAACCATCGCACGCGTAGAAGACGTGGTTTAATTCACCCGGCGTCAGATCGACAATTCGCTTGGTCAACTCAACCGCTGGAACGCTGGAGCACCCCAGATTGGTGACGTGCGCCACTTTGTCCAGCTGATCGCGAATCGCTTGGTCTATCTTGGGGTGGCGATGGCCGAAGGTGTTGCACCACAGGCTGCTCACCCCGTCGAGGTAGGCGTTGCCATCGATGTCGTACAACATGCAGCCTTCGCCGCGCTCGATTATCAGCGGCTCGTATTCGGCCATCTGCGTGAACGAATGCCAATGGGCCGAACGGTCCCAGTCGCGCAGCTGCTGGTGAGTTAAATTCATCACGATCGCAAGAGAGTGAGTTTCAAAGTTCAGTAGCCAGGCGCCACGGCCAGCGCCATGCTCTTACCGCGTCTTCGTAACGATCACCCGACGCTCCGCAGGTTACCAGGAAATCTCAACTTTCGCGCCGGGGCGAATGCCGAGAAACGCTGCGGCGCTTTCGCCGACGATGCAAAGTTCGAGAAAGCCGCTTCCTCCCATGACCGCGACGTAGGTCATCTCGGGTTGCTGATGATCGGCCGGATAGATCCCTAGCGTACGATGTTCATCGCAGGTGATGGTCGTCTTTTCATCTCGCGGCGCATCGGCTAACTGGTCATGCGAGATGTCGCTGATGAGGTCGCCGGATTCCGAGATTGCGGTGATGCTGCCGACTAGTTTCGCCGCCACAGGTCGGGCCTCAGATGAAGGGAGAAAGGATTTCACATGAAGAGCGTCAGCGGCGATTCTAGCCAGATTGCGCTATTTCGCCAAGCGTCTTGCCTGCACCTAAAGTGAAGACCAGTCAACTCTTAACTTCAATTGTGATCCTACCGGCAAATCCCCCCCCCATCCAAGTGGCCGCATTACCGCCGACGATGGAGATCTCCAGCTGCCCGCTCGACCCCCACAATGCGATCGAAGAGCCGATGCTCCGCTCACTATAGGTCGACGCAAGCGACCCGACATCCCGTTCATCGATGGAGATCGACGAAATCGCGTGATCCGCAAGATCGCCCTTGGTGAGATTGGTCACCAAGTTGCCCAGCGAATCGGCGTAAAGCACCTCTCCGCGAATAGTGCCGTCGCTGTGCGAAACCGTTGGAAAATCCAAGCGTGTCATTGCGCCAAGCGTTGGCCCAACTTCGGCAAAATCTCCTCCTGCGGCTAGATAGGCGGCGACCGGCCCCATTACATCCCGTCCATGAAAGGTCGCGGAAACGTTGCTGCGCCATAGCCGGGGATTGGCAACTTCGCGAAGTTGCGAAGTTTTGCGCGACGCGGCGACCACCGACAACAGCCCATTGTCGGGCAAGACAAACATTTGCCCTTCGATCTCGGCCGCGATGATCTTCCGCTGACTGCCAACGCCGGGATCGACGACGCCGACATGGACGGCGCCATACGGAAAGCTGCGATAGGTTCGGTCCAACAGATAGGCGCCGTGCCGAATATTTTGGGGCGCGACGCTATGGGTCAAATCGATGATCGTCGCACGGCGAAAGACCGAGAGGATCGCTCCCTTCATTTCGGCGACGTAGGGACTGTCAGCGCCGAAGTCGGTCAGCAGCGTGATGATCCCCGAGGCGGCCATCGCAGACTTCTACATTTTGGCGGACATATCGATGCACATCTGACGGAATGTGCCGGGATCGATATTGGGATTTTTCTTTTTCGCCTGACCGATCAAAGCGCCAACCGCTTTGTGCGTTCCCTCTTTGAGGTCGGCCAATACCTTGGGATTCGCTTCGAGCAGTTCGCGGCAAAGGTTTTCGAGTTCGGAGTCGTCGACCTTTTCGATGCCCATTTCCTTCATCACTTCCGGCGCCGACTTGCCCGAGTCGAGCATCTCGGCAAAGACATCCTTGGCCCGCGTGCCGTCAATCTCTTTGCCGGCGACCGCTTTGACAAGTTCGGCCAGGCGCTCGGTCGAAATCGGAAACGCGTCGATCTCGAGCGAACGCTCTTTCAGCACGCGCAACACTTCCTGCTGCACCCAGTTGCTGGCCAATTTGCCGTCGCCTGAGTTCTTGGCGAGGGTTTCGTAGTAGTTGACCGTGGTCTGACCCTGGTTGACGATCACGTCAGCGTCGTACGCGGGAATCTTGTACTGCGCTTCGAGACGATCACGAATCTGCCGCGGCAGTTCGCCCAATTCCGCTTTCACAGCGGCGATCTCTTCATCGGTCGTGGTGACCGGCGCCAAGTCCGGCTCTGGGAAGTAGCGATAGTCGCTCGATTCTTCTTTGTAACGCTGGGCGCGCGTGACTTGGGCCTGATCGTCCCAACCGCGGGTCTGCTTCGCGACGTCGCCGATCTTTTGCTTCGTTTCCAGCCAGACTTCGTACTGACGTTCCGCTTCAAAGGCGATCGCGCGCTCGACGGCGCGGAAGCTGTTCATGTTTTTGATCTCGACGATCGGCGTCGCCACTTTGCCTTCCGGCGTCTGCAGATGCAGATTGACGTTGGCGTCAACGCGAAGCGATCCTTCCTGCATGTTGCAGTCCGAAACGCCGAGATACTCAAGAATCAACTTCAGCTCGGTCAGATAGGCCTTCGCTTCCAGCGGCGAACGCATGTCCGGCTCGCTGACGATCTCCAGCAGCGGCGTACCAGTGCGGTTCAGGTCGATACGGCTATCAGCTTTGCCGGCCGCTTCGTCATGCATGCTCTTGCCGGCGTCTTCTTCCAGGTGAGCGCGGATGATGCCGACCTTACGCGGCTCAAACTGCCCCTTCGGATCGGTGATCAGCAAAAAGCCGTCTTGCGACATCGGCAAATCGTACTGGCTGATCTGGTAGCCCTTCGGCAAGTCGGGGTAGTAGTAGTTTTTGCGATCCCACTTCGTAAAGTTGGGAATCTGCAAGTTGAGCGCACACGCGGTCTTCAGTCCCAGCTGAAACGCGGTGCGATTCATCACCGGCAGCGAACCAGGCATCGCCAAGCAAACCGGGCAGGTCTGCGTGTTGGGCGGCGCACCGTATTGCGTGCTGCAGCGACAGAACAGCTTGGTCTGCGTCGCCAGCTGAACGTGGACTTCGAGTCCGATGACAATTTCGTAAAGCGACTCGCTCATGACAGTTCCGGTCTCCGCTGGTGCCAGTCGGTCGCAGTTTGAAACATATGGGCCGCTTGCAGCAGACGCTCTTCGGCCAGCGGCGGACCTTGCAGTTGCAAGCCAATCGGCAGGCCCGCCTTCGAGAAGCCGCACGGAATCGAAATTCCGCCGATCCCCGCCAGGTTGGCGGTCACGGTATACAAGTCGCCCAGATACATCGACAACGGATCGTCGGTCTTGGTTCCGGCGGCGAATGACGGCGTTGGCGCCGTCGGTCCGATGACCAGATCGACATCCTTGAACGCCGCGTCATAGTCTTGCCGGATCAAGCGGCGAACCTTCAGCGCCTTCAAATAATAGGCGTCGTAGTAGCCGGCGCTCAGCGTGTAAGTCCCCAGCATGATGCGGCGTTTGACTTCCGGTCCGAAGCCCTCGGCTCGGCTTTGGCGATACATGCGAACAAGCGACGTATCGAGTTTCGCCAGGCCGACTTCGTCGCCAGCCGCTTCGAGCGCGGCTCGTTCTTGGGCGAGTTGCTCGAGCATCGCCGCTTCGTTGGTTCGATGCCCATAGTGAGCGCCGTCAAAGCGAGCCAGGTTACTCGAAGCTTCGCTCGGAGCGATGATGTAATAGACGGCGATGCCGTACTTGCTGTGGGGGAGCGAAACGTCGGTCACCGTCGCGCCTAGCGACTTGTAGACATTGATCGCTTCGCGAGTCGCTTGTTCGACTTCGCTGTCGAGCCCATCGCCAAAGTGTTCTTTCACCACGCCCAGCCGCAAACCTTTGAGCGGCTGTTTGACCGACTGCGAGTAGGCAGGCGTTTTCACATTGGCCGAGGTCGAATCGTGCGGGTCATAACCGGCGATCGCTTCTAGCAAAATGGCGGCGTCTTCGGCGGTGCGGGCCATCGGACCAATCTGGTCGAGACTGCTGGCGAACGCGATCAGGCCAAATCGGCTAACCACGCCGTAGGTCGGTTTCAATCCGACCACGCCGCAGAACGAAGCCGGCTGGCGAATCGAACCGCCGGTGTCGGTACCGATCGACAGCGGCGCCATCGAAGCGGCCAAACAAGCGGCTGCACCGCCGCTTGATCCGCCGGGCACGCACTTCAAATCCCACGGATTACGGGTCACGCCGAGAGCCGAGTTTTCGGTCGAGCCGCCCATCGCGAACTCGTCCATGTTTGTCTTGCCGATCAAAACGGCGTCGGCCGCTTTCAGCTTCGCGATCACCGTGGCGTCATACGGAGGAACGAAGTTCTCCAGCATTTTCGACGCACACGTGGTCGTTTCCCCTTTGGTGCAAAGCAGATCTTTGATCGCCACCGGAACCCCGGCCAGACGACCCAGCTTTTCTCCTTTTTTGCGCCGCGTGTCGACGCTTTCGGCTTGCTCCAAAGCAGACTCGCTCATGACCTTCAGAAAGGCGCCAACTTGTTTGTCGGCGACATCGATCTGGGCCAGGCAGGCCTTGGTCAGTTCGACCGAGGTAATCTCGCCCGACTCAAGCTGCGTCAGCAGTTGTGCGGCGGAGGCGTGGATCAAAGACATCAGTTCCCCGGAGTCCGCAAGTTGGGTGGTGGAGCGTCAAGATACAACGTGCTTAAGCGTCAAGAAACACTGCCCACACGATACCGCTGCAGCGCCATGTCGCCAAGTGTACGACGGTTCGCGAAACTATTCGCCCAATACGGCAGGGACGCGAAAACATTCGTCGTCCCGCTTGGGAGCGTTCGCCAGCGCCTCGTCGCGAGAGAGGGAAGGCGCACGCTCATCGGCGGCGAACACGTTGAACTGTTCGACCGCGTGGGCCATCGGTTCGACGTCGGTCGTATCGAGCTCATTCAGTTGCTCGACATAGCCGACGATATCACTCATCTGCTCGGTCATCGTCGTCAACTCCTCCTCAGTGAGAAGCAGCCGCGACAATAGCGACACTTTTTTGACGTCGTCTTGAGAAAGGCTCATCGCAAATCTCCAGCGTCCGAGCTTCAGGGAAACAACCGTACCTACTTCGCCGCTTTTTCTTCAGACGGCAACTTGAACGGCTTGTGACGAACGACCTTCTTCACACGGCCGCTGCGGATGCACTGGGTGCAAACCTGCATCGATTTGTGCTCGCCGCTCGGCTTCACCGCTTTGACAATCTGCAAGTTCGGCTTGAATTTACGGCGCGTGATGCCCGTGATTTTCGTACCAACGCCGCCGAGGTACTTCGCTTTACCACGGAGGGTCACTTGATTGCCGACCTGCGGACCCTTGCCGCAGATTTCACATGTCTTGGCCATAGCCGTTTCATCCTGACTACATAGATCTTGTACTGGCGCGGAAACCGCCAATATAGCAATTCGCGGGTAGACAGCAACCGGCGAACGCGATCCGCATGCCGGAAAAAGGGGACAGAAGATGGAGTCAGGTCGCCACGTCGCTGCCATAGGGGGACCTGACCCCATCTTCTGCGGCCATCCACCGACCAAGCTTTTCAGCTGGCATGCGTGCAAACGGGGGCACAGAGGAAACAACTCCCCCGCTAACACCCGCTTAACAAAATCAACGGAAATTAATTTTCCGCAGCACTTATTTTCCACCTTGCGAGTCGTCGATCAGCCAAGTAGCCTGACACAACTATGACGCCCAGCCACGCTGACCAATTTTTGATTCCCTCTGCACGGTTCTCTCCGCCGTAGCACGCTGGTCCGCGTCGATCCTCTACCGGCAGCGCTCCAGGTCGATCCGATCCTGAGGGACGAAAGTCGACCGACTTTTCGCCCCGGTTCGATTCCGCCTTCCTTTGCCCCACAACCCATAAAACAATACCGATGCTTCATTTTTTCCAATCGCAGCAACAAAACTTCAAAAACGACATCCTCTCGGGGCTAACCGTCGCGCTGGCGCTGGTGCCGGAAGCGGTTGCGTTCGCCTTCGTCGCTGGGGTCTCACCGGTGATCGGGCTCTACTCCGCTTTCTTCCTGGGTCTGCTGACTGCAATCTTTGGCGGCCGGCCGGGGATGATCTCTGGAGCCACCGGAGCGATGGCGGTGATCGTCGTTTCGCTGGTCGCGATGCATGGGATTGAATATCTCTTTCCCGCCGTTATTTTGTGCGGAATTTTGCAGATCGCCTTCGGACTAACCCGCTTGGGCGTATTGATCCGGATGGTGCCGCATTCGGTCATGCTCGGTTTTGTGAACGGCCTGGCGATCGTGATCGGCATGGCCCAGTTCGGCAGTTTTCAAACGATCAATGACCTCGGCGTTCTGACTTATCTGCGCGGCCCGGTCCTTTGGATCATGCTGGCGCTGACGGCGCTGACGATGGCGATCATCTGGCTGCTGCCGAAGTTCACCCGAGCGATTCCATCCTCGCTCGCCGCGCTGCTCTTGGTGACCATCGCTTCGGTCGTGCTCAATCAAACGCTCGACACGTCGCTGGCGGCGAAAAATCAAGATCATGTCGTGATGACGGTCGGCGACATGCTGGTGACCAACGCGAAATCAAAAGCGGCCGACGCCGCTCGCGGTGGTGAACCGACCGACGGGCATGGACCGGCGGTCGTCGTCGCCGACGCCGAACTCACGCCGGAAGTCGCCGCGGCGATCGCGAGCGTCACGCCAGAAACGACCGGCCTCTCAGGCGGCCTGCCGCAGCTCTTCTTTTTGCAGTATATGTTGCCGCCGCTCACTTTGGCGACGCTCTGGATCATCTTGCCTTATTCGTTGGTTTTGGCGGCGGTCGGCTTGATCGAATCATTGATGACGCTTTCGCTGGTCGACGAAATCACCGAGACGCAAGGCAGCGGCAATCGCGAGTGCGTAGGGCAGGGGATCGCCAACGTCGTCTGCGGCCTGTTTGGCGGCATGGGCGGTTGTGCGATGATCGGGCAGTCGCTGATTAACGTGAACTCTGGCGGTCGCGGGCGATTGTCAGGGATCACGGCGGCGGTTTGCCTGCTGGCGTTCGTGCTGTTTTTGGCCCCTTGGATCGAGATGATCCCGATGGCCGCGCTCGTGGGCGTGATGTTCATGGTCGTCATCGGCACGTTCGAGTGGGCGTCGATCCAAACGTTCGGCAAAGTGCCGATCAGCGATTATTTCGTGATGCTGGTCGTCGCCGGCTACACGGCCGTGATGCACGATCTGGCGACGGCGGTGATCTTGGGCGTGATCGTCTCGGCGCTTGTTTTCGCCTGGCAACACTCTAAGAACATCGGCGCCGACATCAAGGTCAACGAACTGGGGGGCAAAGTCTATCAGTTGCATGGACCGCTCTTCTTCGCTTCGGTCAGCAGCTTCAAAAAGCTGTTCGATCCCGAGAACGATCCAGACGATGTCGTGATCGACTTCTACTACACGCGGGTCTATGACCAATCGGGCCTAGAAGCAATCACCGGCCTGACCGAGAAGTACGAGCAACAGGGAAACATCTGGTGTTGACCCACCTGAGCCCTGAGTGCCGCCAGATGCTCGACCGGGCCCACGCGATCGTCACGGTCAACCACGCCGAAGAACCGCAGTACCACGTGACGACCGAACGAATCTTGAAGATCGAAAAGTCGAAAGACGACGTGACGACGTAAGACTTGGGTGGCCCGGCCAGTTCGCCCAGAACTGGTTGGGTTGCTTTAGCAACAAGATGCTGCGCCATCCGGTGTTGACTCAAGAGAGTCAGGAACGGGCTAGAATTCATTTCAGCAATCTGAACAAATAGTCCCCATTCGCTCCCGCTTCGACCAC
>NZ_CH672376.1:2209119-2411732 GCF_000153105.1 Blastopirellula marina DSM 3645 | reverse complement strand
CGATACGGGCCGCGTCCTATCTCCACCGGCTTACCGCAGCGTCTATTTCTTCGCAGAGGTCAATGCAAAGTCAAATTGCCCCTCCTCGTCCGCTTTCACGTCGACTCTCAATTTGCCTTGCTGGGCGAACTTTATCGGAGCCGTGGTCGCGGTGGTTTGCCCAGTGCAGGGGTCTGTATAAGTCTCGCCGGTCTCTTTCCAGTATTGGATGGTGACGTCGTAGGCGCCGGCTTTTAAGCCTTTTTCAGAGGGGATGGAATACCTTCCCTGCTGGTCAACGACGGCACCCGACGAGTTGCCGAGACTGCCGGCGACGGCCTGGAAGCTAATGATTGCTCCAGCAGCCGGCATTCCGTCCATGGTCACTTCGCCTTTGACCGAGCGTAAATCGCTCTGGCTGCTGCAACCGCTTGCAAGGGCAATGCTGATAAAGGTCATGATGACAAACGGAATTGCGGTGCGTTGCAAATCGAGCATGATGTCTCCGCTCTTCTTAAGGGACCGCCTCGAAGACTTCATTGCCGCTGGGTGTGCCCATCGCCTTCCAGGTCGAAAGCGAAATCGTGTTGGGTACGAATCTCACGCTGCCATCGCAATTGGCGGTGATGACGCCGCCGGGATGATAGCCCCGCGCGGTGTTCACCACCATATTTTGCGCCGTCAACACTTCCGCGCAGGGAGCCTTGGCGACGGGGCCGCCGATCGAATCGCAGCGATTGGTCCGTTGCAGATCAGGCGTCGAGTCGTTAGGAACATAAGCCTGCATGAAAACCGGGCCCTCGTCATTCCACCAGGTTCCGCGCGGACAACAAACGGCGCCGGGGATGATCTCGGCCAGCATCAACGTGTTTGTCGTGCCATCTTTGATATGACGCAACGGGCTGCCATAGTCTTTCGCAAATACGCCGCGAATATGATTTGCATGTTCGAGTTGAGCCGAGTTGGCGTGCGCCGGATCGTTTTGCCCAAAGTTACCGGCAATCGACGAACGAGAAAAACCCTTCGAAGTCGCCCAGGTTCCGCAGGCGTTTCCCTCGCTCCAACTGACGGTGACCGTCGGATCGGAAGGGCACTGCAACGTCGAATATTGAGCCGTCAGCAGGGGGATGTAGCTCGCCAACGGAGACCCCGCCGCGTTCTTGTCCCATTGAATGACGTCAGCGCCTGCCGACTGCTCTAGGAAAGGAAGAAGTCGCGCCGTCCAGGTCCATTCAAACTTGTCGTACCCCGGTGGGAACTGCGAAAAGGTGTCGTGGTACATATGGACCGCCAGAGCGGCCTGCTTGAAGTTGTTCGAGCATTGCATCCGTCTTGCCGATTCTCTGGCCTGCTGAACCGCCGGCAGGAGCAATGCGATAAGAACCCCGATGATTGCAATGACCACGAGCAATTCCACCAGCGTAAATCCGGCTACAAATTTGCCTTGCTTCGCCATGCTCGACTCCTCAGTGAATAGATGACGGTCACATGGATGAGAAAAAATGGGTCGCGCAAAAAACAAAAGGTGACGAATGGGAGTGATAATCCCTCTCCACTGCCTTTAACATCCAACCAAGATCGAACCTGCGACAACGAAGAAGATGAACCCTCAAACAGCCGCTAACGCCGCTTGGGATCGATCTCAAAATCCAACACGGTCTCCGAATCTGTCCCAACGTTCACCCTTTCCTTGTATCCAACAATGAGCGCTTCGCCGTTGGGCAGAAAGTCAGGATTTATGTTCTTCATCGAATAGGCGTCAATTGTGACGATCATCGCTCCCGCTGCTACTCCTCGCCCGCTGGTAGTCGTGTCGTATTCGCCGTCCCGTATCTCGGCAAAACCGGCCGCGCCTGAATTTCCGGCGGAAGTATCGGGCGTAAATTGGATCACTCCAGCCGGCACCGGGGTTCCCTTAAAAGTAACGCGACCGGTAACGTGATTCAGCGACGAGACTTTCTGACCGCACCCTAAACCGATGACCGCGGTCGCCAAAACAGCACAAACGAATGCTCCTCTCTGAAGAGAAGGCGAATCGTAAAACATCCGCATCGTCACACTCCAATGCAATTTTGCCTTAACGTAAGTAAACATGTCGGAACGCTCGGCATGTTTCGCATGACATTGCAGCAACTTAAGGAACTGCGACGATTTCCTGGCCGTTCCGGCTCGCCAAACCTAAGTAGATTCCCATATCAATCGTTTCGGGCAGAAAGCGAACGCTTCCATCCGCCGCGGCAAAGTTGGCGCCGCCGGGATGATGACTCCCGAATGGACCGACATTGTTGAAACCGGAATAGACGGAGCTGGTGCTTTGAAAACCGATGTTGATCGGCCACTTGACGCTCTTGTAGGTAAACGCGCCCATGCCGGTCGTGCCGCCGTAGTCGACCATCCCCAACGTGTATTCACGATACGCCGTATAGTCATTCCAACAGATTTCGCCGAAGGCGAGCGTGTTAGAAGTTCCATCGGTAATCCCAGAAAACCCAATCGGATTGTTCGCATCATTCATCGCGAGCGTGAACAACCCTTGCGTGGCGATTTCGCCCGGGATCTCATCGCGATATTTGTAATCCACCCCGGGACTCGCCGAATTCTCACCGATGGGGCCGAGAATCCCGTAGTAGTGCGGCGTGTAATAGGGCTTTCGAGAAGCAACGGTCCCTGAATATGTCGCGACCGAACCGCTGGGGCAACGGATGCCCTCCATCGGCGCCTGCAACAACAGCGCTAAATTGTCAGTCGAATTCCAGTTTTCATTCTGCTTATAAGCGTCGTAAAAGGCGGTCTGCTCTAAAAACGGGGCAAGTCGCGTCCAGAGACTGATGCCGGTGCTAGTCGCTGCGCCGTAGGCCGCGGACGGAAATTTGCGATGGGTATCTGCGTAGTTGTGCAGTGCCAGCGTGGTCTGCTTGAGTTGATTCGTACACTGCATCCGACGCGCGGCTTCTCGCGCCTGCTGGACGGCCGGCAATAAGAGGGCGATCAAGACGCCGATGATTGCAATCACAACCAGCAGCTCAACCAGCGTGAAACCACGCGGTCGCCGCATTTGACTTTGAAACATCGTTAGCTCTCCGCTTCTAGATAAGAAAGTATCAGTAATTAATTTTGGAATAGGCAGGCGTAAAACACAGATCGATAAGATTAAAAAATTGGCCGCTCGCGTCAGCCCAATCCGGCGTTAGCTAGTAATCTTGGGCAATTCATATCCGGTCCTATAGGCTCCGCTTAACAGCTGATTCGCTGCGGGGCTCGCCACAAACTCTTCGGCCTGCCCGTCAAATTGAAGCGTGGGACCCAGCCGATACGAGGCGCTCGACAAATCGACTCCGGCGACATCGACCAAGTGCCGTTTCATGCCGTCAAAGGATTCGTAAGCCAACGGATTATCAATCAGGTCTGCAGGCTGCTTGCCGAAGGGAACCTCTTCGCCCAGGCGATACGAAATGTTGCCCAAGTGCGCCAGCACCGCCGTCTGATGACCATCCAAGACGTCGCTGTTGAGGTCCGCACTTTTTCGGCTGCGCACGCAATCGATGAAATTCTGAAAATGGGCGCGCGCATAATTTTCGGGCAGCCCATCCGCGGGCGCGTCGGCAATTGCCTCGCCGGCTTGCTTTCCCTTGGCGAAGAATTTGCCGCCGCGAATCACGCCTGCGTCGGTATGAAACTCGATCGCCATCCGGATCGGACTGTCGTAGTCAAGCCCCCGTTGTTGGCAAATCAATTTCGCTTCGCCAAAATCGTAGGCGGTCAACTGCGTGTTGGGGGTCTGGCCTTGGTCCTGATAACCGTAACGACCGCCCATGCTGACGACGCTTTGCGGCGCCGCGTTCTCGGGCATCGCCCAGCGGGCCATCTCAAATTCGTGCGAGCCGAGATTGCCGAGTTCGCCGTTGCCGTAGTCCCAAATCCAATGCCATTGGTAATGAACAAGATTCGTCCGGTACGGATGCAACGGCGCTGGACCAACCCACAGATCGTAGTCGAGTTCACGCGGCGGTTTGACCGGCGTCTTGGTCCCAATACTCTTACGCGGACGGAAGATTTCGATGTTGGCGGTCTGTAGCTTGCCGTACTTGCCGTTGCGAATGTCGGCCGTGTAGTTGCGCCATTTGGGATCCGAGCGCCACTGCGTGCCATGCTGGACGATACGGTCGTATTTTTGCGCCGCTTCGACCATTCGCCGGCCTTCGGCCACATTGTGACTACAGGGCTTTTCGACATAGACGTCTTTGCCGGCCTGACAAGCCCAGATGGTCATCAGCGCGTGCCAATGATTGGGGGTGACAATCGAGACGACATCGAGCGACGGATCTTCCAGCGCCGTGCGGATATCTTGCACGCACGTTGGTCGCTTCCCCGTGCGTTGCTCGACTGCGGCGCTCCGCGGCTTGAAGAGCCGGCTGTCTGGATCGACCAGGTAGGCGATCTCGACATTCTTCATGCCGCCAAAGACTCCCATGTGGATCTGTCCACGCCCGTTGATGCCGGCGATCGCGACGCGGACGCGTTCGTTGGCGCCGATGACTTGACCCGACGACTTGGTGCCCGAAATGGTGATCGAAGCGGCGATGCTGCTGGCCGCGATGTGCTGCAGCGCGGTTCGGCGATTAGGTCGATACATGGTGAGTTTTTCTAGTGCGGTCGCTGGTTGTTTTCCACGCAAAATGCGTGGAGTTCTTTCGTGAAAAACCGGTCTCTTCCGACGGCATTAAGCCGGCTTGGATAAATCAGGCGTTACCTCAATGAGGTAGGGATTCAGCGCCTCAAATCGTTTCTCAACTTCGGCGATCTTCTCTTCGTTCATTTTGAATTCGGAAATGATCGGCGAAGCAGGGAAGGATTTGCCGGGACCGTAATTGCGCGAAATCAGGTTCTTGAAGACGCCCCGTTTCTTCCAGATGTAAAGGTTGGCGTCTCGCAAACCGCCTGGCTTCACTTTGACCATGGCCAGGAACTTGCCGAAGACGTCTTTCAAAGTTTCTGGATCCTCGCCGCTTTGCTGCAACTCCCAAATGCGGGTCAGCACGTCGGCATAAGCCGCACGTTCGGTGATCACGCCTTCTGATCCAAGTCGTGACTCTTCGTTCCAATGAATTCCGCCGCGCGCGCTGAAGACGCGGCGAACCGGCGGTCGCGCGGCGAGCGAAGCTTTCATCCGCCCCAGCACGTCGCCGGCTTCTTCTTTGATGTATCCAAAGTGCGGAAACTCTTCCGCCAACTCGATCATCAGTTGCGGCGAGGGAAGCGGACCTTTATAAGCGACGCCGCCGGTCGTTTGCAGGATCACCGGACGCGTCGCGACCGCGGCCAAGGCACGCCAATATTGGCGCAGATCTTCTTCTGTTTTGCCCGAGTCAGGCGGCCGCGAGATGATCGCCGTAGGCGCCAGTTTTTCGGCATGTTCGGCAAACTCTAACATCTCTTCCGTATTGGTTCCCTGAACGCCCAGGCAAAGCGCCGTCGACATCCCGCGCGTCGCTTCGGCGAGGACCTCCATCCCTTTTCGCTTTTCGTCGGTCGTCAAAAGATCGACGCTGTCGGCCGACTGGGGCCAAATCATGCCAGGCGTTCCCGCCCAAGCGACAAACTTGGCTTCCTTCGCCAAGACGTCGTAATCGACCTGGCCATCTTCGGTAAACGGTGTCGACAAGATCGGAAAAGGGCCACGGACTTTGGGATCCGCTGCGATTGCATCCGAATCCGATTCCGCTCCTTGGCCCACCCTCGACAGCACCGATCCGGCGAGAATGCCTGATGCGCTCGCTGCGGCGGCTTTCAAGATGGCTCTGCGGGTGATGCATTTCTTATTGGCCATGGAGCTCCTCAATCGATCGATCAAATTATTTTGCATATTGCATATTACAGTAAGCCCGCCAAACTCATTGAGCAAGTCCAAGCTTTCGGAAAATGCTCAAAATCACCCATTCACCCTCTCTAGTGGAGAGAATCTATGCCTAGCCTATAGTTCTTGCCACGTTTGGACGCGTCAACACCGCGCACTTAAAGAGAAGGAGAGCGAAGCAATTTCTGGCCAGAATCCCCCCTGGAGGGAATCCGACGAACGCGGCGGTAAAGAGTAAAATGGCAGTTGGCCGCTTGAGAATAGCGAGTGCGCTAGCAGGGGAGCGTCTCTCGACAGGGGCGCTATCACCGCCCCATGATTGTGCTGAGCCGCGTTTCGGGGGGATCAGCCTTCCTTCGTCGGCTTAAAACGTTCTTCGATATAGTCGTCGAGCCAAGTATCGAGGTGAATCCCCAACGCTCGTTGCGAAGCCTCAGGATCTTCGGATAGCAATGCGTCGACGATCGCGAGATGCTCTAGGTTTTCTTCCACGCGAACATAACGCTCCGAGGTTTGGAGCACGATGTAATAGGCGTCGCTCAGTGCTTTATAAATGGTCGAATAGCGGGTGATCTCTTCTTTTAAGCGGCGATTTTGGCAATAAAACGCAATCGTCGCATGCAGCCGCGCGTCGATCTCGCGCGTCGCTTTGCTGGAAGTCATGCTCGGGGGCGCTGCGATGACTTGCATCAGGTCTTGCTGCAACGATTCCAGCTGCTCCCGGGGAATGTTGCCACAGGCGCAGCGGATCGCTTCGCGTTCCAAGATTTTTCGGACATGGCACAGCTCCCGCGCCTCTTGGGGACCAAATTCGCGAACGCGGACTCCTTTGTGCGGCAGGACATCCACCATCCCCAAAGATTCCAGCTCCATCAAAGCTTCCCGCACCGGGGTTCGACTCACGCCAAATTGCTCAGCCAGGGGCTGAACCGTCAGTTTCTCACCCGGTTGAAAGTGATGCGCAAAGATGGCGATCGCCAATCGCTGGCTGACCTGCGATCGAAGCCCCCCGCGTTGGAGCGGCTTCGTAAGATCACTGACGGAGGTCGGCGTGACGGCGGCCTGAATTTCATCGACGGTTTTCATGTTGGATATTATATGCAATCTTTCATCGTTTTTTCCCCATGGATCCAAGTTTTTAACCAGGCCCCTCCATTTAGGGAAGGCGATTTGTCTTCGCGGCGGGAATGCGTCGCTGTTTTTCGCGATTTATACCGGGCGCATCGCAACTAGTTGCTGCGCCCCCCGGGTCCAGCGACAATAAGTTCCCCTGCCAGTGCACTTCTGCTTGCACGGTGTAACTTTCACCACACCGGAACCCACATCATGAATTGCTCTCTGCGTTGTCTGAGCGTGCTTTTGCTGTTGGCGGTTACCGCCCAAGCGCAAACCACGCAAACGCCTTCCAATACCGAACCGACCAACGCCGCAGAAGCGGCCGCCCAAAAACTGCGGGAAGAAGCCGAGCTCGAAAAGAAGTATCAGGCCTGGTTTGCGTCGCTGACGCCGGACCAACAGGCTTGGGAGAAAACGCTGCAGGCCGAGCTGGGCGGCTTTTATCTGCCGATCCACAAGCGAGAAAAGGTCGCCGGTAAGTCGAATGCGTGGGACTATGTCGCCGACGATCCGGCGCTGCCGCGCGTGCTGTTGATCGGCGATTCAGTCTCGCGAGCCTATACGCAGACCGTTCGCAAAGAACTTGCCGGGATCGCCAATGTGCATCGAGCGCCGGCCAACTGCGGACCCACAGCGACTGGATTGAAGAAGCTCGACGTTTGGCTCGGTGACGGCAAGTGGGATCTGATCCACTTCAATTTTGGGATCCATGATCGAGCGACTCCGCTGGACGATTACGCCGCACGGTTAGAGCAACTAGTTGCGCGAATGCAAAAAACCGGCGCGAAGGTCGCATGGGCCAACTCCACGCCGATTCCTGATGTCCCCGGAAAATACACCGCCAAGTCGATGGTCGAGCGCAACGCGACCGCCGCGAAAGTGATGCAGAAACACGGCGTTGCGATCGACGATCTGTTCAACGCGATCTCGCCGCGTCTGGCCGAGCTTCAAAATCCGAACGACGTTCACTTTAGCGGCGCCGGAAATGAATTTCTGGGAGTTCAAGTCGCCAAATTCCTAAAAGCGAACCTGCCGCAAAAATATCATCTCTCGGTGCGGGCCAGCGAAATTAACCCGGACGCCAAAGAGCACCCCGAGCTTGGCTTTGTCTTTAAAGATGACAAAGGAAAGCCGCAAGACCTGCAACATGCGATGGTCGACACCCGCGTTCCCCAACGGGGGCAGTTGGTGATTTGGTTGATGGGCTACAACGGTGGTTTGTTCGATCGCATCACCAGCTACGGTCTGCACGGCATTCAACCGCACTACGCGAACCGCTGGTTTGGGACGCTCGACGCGAAAGACCGTGATGATGGAGTAAGTCTGGGCAAAATTCGCCTTGAAGCGGCGACCGGCTTAGACGCTAGCCCGCTGGTCGATATCCCGAAAGCGGACAGCATGGCCCAGCGGTCCTTGCAACTGGTGAAGTGGCTGAACGAGGAAAACCCGGCAGGGAATTGGGGACAGTTTCTCAACAAAGACCAGACCGACCTGTTGTGGGACAAAGTAATCATGGCAGGCAGTTCGCACGGTTCGACTACATCAGGCCGTTTTGCGAAGCATCAAAAGGTGGCTCGCGTCGTCATGTTCTGCGGGCCGCGTGATCAGCTTGATTCGTGGCAATCGCTGCCGTCGGCGACGCCGGAGAATCGCTACTTTGGATTTAGCCATGTGCTGGACGGCGGTTGGACCGGCGACCACTACTGCCGCTCTTGGCAAATGCTGGGGCTCAACAAGTTTGGCCCAATCGTCGACGTCGACAAGGTTCCCGCTCCTTACGGATCGACGCGTCGCTTGATCACCGCAGGCGATGTGAAAAACGATGCGCGACGCGCCCACGGCAGCGTCACCCCCGGCGGTTCGGCGATCAAAGACGCCGACGGCAACTACGTCCATGAAGCCGTCTGGCGTTATTTGTTCACGCACCCGGTCGATGAAGTGGGTGAAGCCGTGGCGGCGGAGTCCGACTGCAATTTGGATTTGAAGCGTTAGCGGGAAGCAGCGAGGAATTCACTCTCCCGCTGTTCATAAAGCGCCCAGGAATTTCTCCAACTCCCGGGCGCTGCATGGGTTCGCGTCACGCGTTTCAATCCCGGCGCGGCATCAGAACTGGCATACGGTCGCTTGGCGGTTCCACTGCCGGCGTTTCGACCGCCGGCGCCGCTTTCGAGTCGGCGATGCGTTGCTTGAGCGCTTGCATCATCGCCAACGTTTCGGGATCCGTGGTTTCCGCCGCGATGACTTGGTCGGCGATCGCCCCGGCTTCGGCGAAGCGTTGGATATTAAACAAATAGTGAGCTTTGAAGGAGTTCACCAATTCCAGCAGATCGGCATTGCCGTCGGCCTTGACGGCAAACGCGTCGAGATATTCGAGCATATCGTCCGAAGAGGTCTTCACCTTCAGTCGCTGCCGGAGACCGAGCGACATCTCCGCGAGGAAATCTCGTTTGGTATTTTCCTGCTCTATCTGCGCTAGTCGCTTCGCCCAGCTTTGGCGGATCGGCTGATTCGTTTCGCGGCCGTCATCGACCATGCGTCGAATTTGCGTCATCCAGCCGTGCTCCAACATCTCCCGCGGAACCTTCTGAAACAGACGATCGAGTCGCTGAGCGTCTTGGATATCCGCGACCGATTCTCCCGCTTTGACGGCCGACAATTCGGCGCCCAACGCCGAAATTTTCTCGAACGCCTTCCAGAATTCGGTCGGACTTGTGTACCCGGCCATTTGGCCATACGGCAACAAGTCGCTGTCGACAAAGTAGATCGAGGGGAAGCCGTTGATCTCGAATTTCGATTTGAGTTTTTGATTCTGTAAGGTCAGAAAAATGGAAAGCTCACTCTCGTGGGGATAATCGAGCACGACCGGCACATAGCGTTGGGAAAGCCGTTTGGCGGTTTCCGGCTTCGCCAGGACTTCCTCTTCCATCTGAATACAAAAGGCGCACCAGTCCGAACCGGTGAAGAACAGGATCAGATCCTTGCCTTCCTTGTTGGCAAGCGATTGAGCGACGGTCAGGTCGCTGATCCAGTCAACATGCACGGGGTTCTGAGGGATCGGTGGACTGTTCTCGGATTTTGGCGTCTGGGTCTGGTCATCCGCCGCGGCGCCGCTGCTGGTCAGCAGAACCAGCAGCAGCGCAACGGCAGCCGCGCGGGCAGCAAACGGCTCTCCAATCACCAACAGGACGGTTCGTCCTGCCGAATAAAGCATATTCATGGGGTTCATCATTCTTCAATTCTTGAAATCGGGGTTGAAAGTCGACCCGCTGCAAAAAAAGTGACAGCGCAGCGGCGACATCAGAGAGCGAAGTTGGGGTTCGCTTATTTCAGCTTCACGTTCGTCAGCTCGACCGGCGACAGTTCCGTCCGTCCATCGACCGTCACCGTCATGTAAGGTTCCTCCAGACTCCAAAATTCCTCGCCCAACTTGTC
Organism: Blastopirellula marina DSM 3645; assembly: GCF_000153105.1. GTDB lineage: Bacteria > Planctomycetota > Planctomycetia > Pirellulales > Pirellulaceae > Blastopirellula > Blastopirellula marina. The sequence continues at coordinate 2,401,351 of NZ_CH672376.1, read as the reverse complement.
CGGGACAAGTTGCATCGAATTTTGGGGCCAGCGCAGGATCCACGCATACTCTCCCTTAGGAACGCCGTCTCCCACTTCATAGGTCGAAAAGCTGTAGGAGCCATCCTCTTTGACAAGCGCCCAACAGTCCGACTTGCGCGAGTCGACCGGCTCTCCCAACTTGATCAGCTTGATCATCGCCCCTTCGGGCGGCGATCCGTTGACGGTGATCGTTCCTGTCACGGGATAGGTATGGGCTTGCCAGTCCTTTCGACCGCAACCCGGCGAGACCAAAAGCAACGCCAGAACGGCGCACCACGCGGCAGCGACTATTTGTTTCCTTCCGGCTTGCATTAGTAGCCTCCTGCAATGTCGCCCTGATCAGCGGAACAAAGAGCGACCATCGTCGCTCGGTCCATACTCTCACTCAAAAACCGAACCGAGCCATCGGCGAAGGCGCACTGAATGCCGCCGGGATGAAAGGAGTAGGGGGCTCCGCAGGCGTTGGTGACGTTCATATAACCGCCTGCATACTGGACAAAAGTGGGCTGTACGCCGGTCGGATCATTCTCGTCCATGACCATGGCGAAACGAAGAAAACATCCGAACTGAGGGGCCTGACTGATCGCATTGGTCCAGGTTTCGCCGCGACTTCCCCAGAAGTAGAAATTGAGTCCCCGCAGCGTTTCTGACATCTCGAAATTGTTGACGCGCCAGCGATCCCGTCCGGCTGACTCGTAGACCAGCAACGTATTCGAAAGACCATCCGTGATGTTCGCTAATTTGTTCCACGAGTCGAGCTTGAAGGCTCCAGCAAACGAAGCGGGATTCGGATTGATCGTTTCTTCAACCGCCGTGGTCGAGTAACAATAATCCGATGCCTGAAAGCCGTCGCTTTTCGTATCGGGACTGCTCAGCGGAGCGCCGCCGTTGGGTGTGGAAGGGCACACAAATCCCGGCGGCATTTTGTCTTTCATGACCACATTGTTAGCGTGATCCCAAGCCTGACTGTGGTCATAGAGATCGTTTGTGTTTCCCGCTTCCAGAAACGGCAACAGCGCCACGTTCGGTCCAGCCATCCGGTCGGTGATCGCGCCGCCGAAGAAGCTTGACTTATACGATCCCGAGCGGGGAAGCCTTAAGAAAGTGTCGTGATAATTATGGCAAGCGAGGCCAATCTGCTTGATGTTGTTCTTACAGCTCATCCGCCGCGCCGCTTCGCGAGCCTGCTGGACAGCCGGCAAAAGCAGCGCGATCAAAACTCCGATAATTGCGATGACCACTAATAATTCGACCAAAGTAAACGCGGTGCGTTTCATGGGATCTCCAATAGGGGGACAGCCAAAGCTGACTGCTCAATCGACGAACGTGGGAACCAAACAGAGATCTCCTCTCTCCCTCGTCTGGCGTTCAGATTCGATTGCGGGGATAGACCAGCTGATACGGCGATAAATGAATGCGGGCAAAGTCAAAGGTGGGGAGTCGTCGCAGTCCAAACGACCGTTGACCTGTCAGATTGCAAACGGGATGCCGCCGTTCAATTGCAATCGCCGCCATTTAGAAACAGGACCAAGAAGCCCTCGACGCAAGTTGCTTTACAGCAATACGTTACGTCAAACAGGGCAGGGACCGCAGGTCGGGCGAGAAGAATAGCCGAATCCAAAGTGAAGAAGGCGTGAGGATATTCGACTCATTGTACGCAACATTTCGGGCAGCCCGCTGATGAAATGCTGTGCGATCGCCGCCACTGCTATGCAAGGGAGACGTCGCAGACACGTCGTTCGTTTTAAAGAAATGCTCCACTCCGAAAAACTGCCGGAGTTATTCCGTCGGCTTGACGAAGCGCCCGAGCAAGGTGAGATTGATCATAAAAACCACAACTCCGTGCTATCTCCAACACCGTCAGATGAGGGGCCGTCGCCAACAGTTGTTTCGCTCTCTCTAGTTTCAGCTTCAACAAAAACTGCTTCGGAGATTCGCCGGTTGTTTGACGAAATAGCCGGACGAAGTGGCTACGGCTAACGTTCGCTTGTTCAGCGAGCTGATTCAGGCTGAGATCTTCGGTGCAGTGCGCTCGCATGAAATCCAGAATATCGATCAGCCGCGTCGGCTGAAGCTGATCATCGCTGGTCAGCCGATCCACCTTCTTTCCCGATACCTCTAGCAACCGCTCCAAGATCTGGTTCTGCAAATACTCTTTGATCATTCTCCGCCCCACCTGACGGGGTTGACGGAAATGCTGGAAGATCTGTTTCGTGATGGCGCTCAATTTTTCATCACGAAACGACATTCGCAGCAGATGCTCTGGCAAGCCCCGGTCGCTTTGGGTCGCTTCACGAAAGAAATCGTCCACCACACACTTTTTGATGAAAATCATGAAAGTGTGGTAAGGGCCTGTGCCCTGCAGCTTTTGGACGTGCTCTTCGTCCCCCACGATAATATTGCCGGGCTGACTGCTGCGGAGAAATTTCCCGGCGCCAAAATCGGCTTCCAGCGAATGTCGCGTATTGCAATCTTCCAGGATCGAGATGAAATAATTGCCGCGGTGACCGCCGTCATGCAGCGATTCGGTAAGCAGCGTTTCTGCGTACTCCCAGTCGTCATCCGACTCATCCTGGTAATCGAGCGCCATGACGCGATCTCGCAACCAGGCAGGCGCAGCAAGGTAAATCTGCCAAGCATCGACTTTGAAACCCAATTTGCGTTGGACTTGGAGAATTCTGGCTAGATCTTCCATTTCAAGACTTTCTCGTCGAGCGAACATTTCTCCATGAAAATATATCAACCAACGAGCAGTTCTCAAAAGTAGTTCGGCCGAATCCGTAATTGAAAAAAGCGGCGAAACCTCCTGACCCCTCGCACGCCGACTTCTCAGCGGCTGCGTCGCGTTACGCTAACAACGTCTTGACGATCACAAACATCGCCACCGCGACGATCGCAGCGGCGAATCCTTTTTGCAGCGCTGGGCCCGACAACCGGCGACCGATGGCTTGGCCGACGAAGAGGCCGGCGACTCCTCCGGCGATAAAGAGGATCGTCAGCATCGGCTCGATCGTTCTTCCCGCGATCAGATGCGATGCGACGCCGGAGACGCTAATCACGGCGATCACCATCAGCGACGCGCCGACCGCTTTGTGGATCGGCATGTTGGTGAAGAAGACGAGCGCCGGCACGATCACAAAACCGCCGCCGACGCCAAACATACCGGCCAATGCGCCTGTCAGCACGCCGACGATCGACAACAGGATCGCGCAGCGAGAATTGAGCACCAAGGCGCCCCCCTCGTCACGCTGGCAAGTGGGTTGGCTTGCGTCTTGGTTCGTTTCGCAGGCAACTTGCGGCGTCCCCGATTTTCGCCACAGTCGGGCGGCGACAATCAACATCAACGCGGCGAACAGCGATAGCAGCACCGCTTCGCTCATCTTTCCCGCCAGCAACGTGCCGAGCGGAGCGCCCAACATTCCGGCGACCGCAAACAACAAGCCGGTCCGAACTTCCACGTCCCCCTGAAGCCAGCGAGTGATGAAACCAATCAGCGCCGTAGCGCCGACCGCGGCCAGAGAGACGCCGACGGCGTCCCGCATCGAAACGCCCAATCCATAGACCAGCAGCGGCACGGCGAATATCGCTCCACCGCCGCCGGTCAGACCAAGCGAAAGTCCGACGATCGCGCCGAATAAAAGTGCGAGGACCAACATAACGCCGCTCCCATCCGTAAAACGATCGTCAAATGCCGGCGCCAGACCACTGGTGCATGATCGGCAGATCTTCGGCGCTCCACGCTTGGAAGCCGCCGCTCATGTTCGTCACGTCAAACCCGCCGCGCTGCAGCAAACTCGCGGCGATCGCCGACCGTGCGCCGCTTTGGCATTGCACGACATACGACTGCGACTTGTCGAGTTCGCCGATGGTCCGCAGCAACTTGCCGAGAAAGCGATGTTGAGCGCCGGGGATATGTCCGCGCCCGAATTCTTCCGCCGAACGGACGTCAAGCAGCGTCGCCGCCTGCTGTTCGATTTGCGCTCGCAACTGATGCGGCGTGGCGCTGGCGTACGATTGCACTCGCATCCCCGATTGTCGAACGGCGCTCGCGTTAAAAAACCCGCCGACCTGGTCGACGCCGATCGAACGCAACGACGTCAGACAATCCGGCAACGCCTGATCCTCGACGATCAGATAAATCGGCTGATCGTAGTCGACCAAGAAGCCAGCCCACTGCGTCAGCATTTTGGCCGGAATGTTGATCGTGCCGGGCACATGCGCGGCGGCGAAGTCAGCCGACGGCGTCACGTCTATCACCAGGTTGATTTCGGCGACCGACCGTAGCACGATCGGATCGACCGGTGCGACCGAGGGCAGACTCCCCAACAGCGCCGGCCCTGCTTTGTTGACTCGCTTCATGACGGCGAAATAGAACGGCGTCTCCGGTTGATCGGCCAGGATGTAGTCGACGAACGCTTGCTCGTCGGCGTACTGCAGCGCCGGGTTAAACCGCTTCTCATAACCGACCGTGCTCGATGGAATCGCTCCCAACCCTTTACCGCAAGCGCTGCCGGCGCCGTGGGCGGGCCAAACCTGCAAGTGATCGGGCAACTCACGGAACTTGGCGACCGATTGGAACAGTTGCCGCGCTCCTAGCTTGGCGCTGCCGACCACGCCGGCGGCGGTTTCCAGCAAGTCAGGCCGACCGATCGAGCCGACAAACACAAAATCGCCGGTAAAGATCCCCATCGGTTCCGATGCGCCGCCCCCTTCGTCGGTCAGCACAAACGAAATATGCTCCGGCGTATGGCCCGGCGTATGCAACGTCTCCAACTTCACGTTGCCGACGTAGAACGCGTCGCCATCTTTGAGCAGTTGTGCGTTGACATCGGCCGCATAGCCATACTTCCAATCGTCTGGACCTTCGTCCGAAAGATAAAGCTTCGCGCCAATGCGATCGGCCAACTCCCGCGCGCCGGAGACAAAGTCGGCGTGAATGTGCGTTTCGGCGGCGCCGACAATCTGCAGTCCGGCCGCTTGAGCGGCGTCAAGATAGGGTTGCACGTTACGGCCGGGATCGATCACGATCGCATCGCCGCTTTTTTGACATCCGACTAGGTACGAAGCATGCGCAAGCGCCGAATCGTAAAAGTATTTGAGCAACATCGAACTGACTCCTTCCCCAATTTATCAGATTGAAATATCGCGATACTACGATATTTACTCGCAAAAAAAGGGACGACGCTACGTCGCCGCCTCGACGCCAAATCGACTCTCGATGCAGTGCAAAATATCTTGCAAGTGAGGCTCGGCCACTTGGTAGTAAACCTTGCGACCTTCTTTTTGACTTGTGAGGAAACCGCACCGCTGCATCAGCCGCAAATGCTCCGAAGCCATCGGACTCGGGATCTCGCACGCTGCGGCCAATTCGCCGACGGTATAATCACCTTGCAGCAACATCTGCACGATGCGCAAACGGTGGGGATGCGCCAAAATACGCAAACACTCAGCCGCTTCGCTCAGCGATTCCAACGTCGTCAGATTTAGTTTGGTTCCACCCATCTTCGGTTCCTCTCTTTCTTAATATATCGGAACATTACGACATGTCAAGATGCAGCCGAGCCCAGGAAGTCTCAACATCAGCCGTATGGCGACTATTTGCACCACTTCCTGAAAAGTACGCTTGCCAGAGGCGCAAGCCGATGGAATGCGGCTGGGCATTGCAATCCGCGTTGGGATCGTCGACCGTATTCCATCGGCTTGCGCCTCTCGCTGGTGTTCTGTCACATGACAAAATTCGGACACCGGTTTTGAGAATTGTAGATTAGTTTGCCGCCGCTCGGTGAACGCGGTCGTCCATCGTCCAATCAATAGGAGGCCCCCGTCCATGCATGAATCGCCATCCGCAGGAGCACCGTCCGCCAGATCAGAACCGCCGCCAGGCCGCCAGAGAATCTTTCATTTCTGGCGATGCTTCTGGCTGGCCTTCCTCGTCGTCTCACTTGCGTACGCTTGGTACAGCTTCTATGTGCCTAGCAATCGCATCACCTGGGCTGACAATTATACGGCGGCTCAGCAACAAGCGACCGACTCTGGCAAGCCGATGATCCTCTACTTTACCGGCCAGTGGTGCGTTCCCTGCCGCGTCATGAAACGCCAAGTGTGGGCGGATGCGGAGGTCGAGACATCGGTCAACGCCCAATTTATCCCTGTGGCGATTGACGTGAATAACCCCGACAATGCGGAGCTGTTAACCCGCTACAACATCGGCGGTGCGCCGGTCACCATCATTACCGATCCAGCAGGTAATGCATTGCGATGGCGAGCAGGGGGAATCGGCAAAACGGAATTCCTCGAGTTGCTGCAAGCGTCAACTCCATCGCCCGCAAAGGACTAGTGATACCAAAGAGCGAAGCGGCTGTCCCCCCAGAAAAGCATCGAAAGTGAATCGGGAAGGGTAGTCTCTTCTGAGATTTTGGTATTCGCGGTCGCACTTGAAAGCCCGCGTCCTTTCCCATTCGAATGGACGCGGTTGAGAAGGACAGGTCAATTGCCAGTTTCTTGAATCGTTCCTACTGAGCCGGCCGGAGTTCGCTCGATGGTCAACAAGGCGCTGTCGATTAGGTCCAGGGCGGAACCGAACTCTTCATTGACATAGTAGAGCGGCCACGACTCTTGGCCGTCGATCTGTTCGCGTTGGGGATAACCCGCCAAGTCCAGCACCTGAAACGTCCGAGGCAGCGAGTTGTCGATTTCGACGGCATAAACGAGGGAAGGCTGATCCTCTAATGAACCATGCGCGTCGCCGGGTTGATTGATCTCGATGAGGAGCTTGTAGGGCATGGAGTTTTCTGGATCCGCCGGCAGGATGTAATCCGCCGGATTGAAAGATCCGTTGGGTGTTGCTGAAGATACGCCATCCACTTTGGCGTTGTTCTCTTCGGCTTTGCGTTTGGCCTGCTCCCATCCTTTTTTCTTGAACGCCCAGTAGGGCAACATCCCTTCCTTGTCTTTATCTGGCGCCAACAGCGTCTTGATGTGATAGGCTCCTTGATTTTCCAGCCAGATCGCAATTTGAGGAGGATTTTCCAACTGGTAGGTCGGCCCCGTTTTTACGGTGAGCGCCAGCTTGTAGTCGTCGGCCGGCGAATACTGGAAAACCATGTGGTCTTCACTCATCTGAAAACGCTCTTGCGCTGGGCCTAGGTTGCCGCTCAGCGACAGCAGCATTTTGACGGCCGGCGGCTGCCGCCACACGACGATCGCCATCACGGCGGTCACCGCCAGACTGCCCCACAACGTTTTGCTGCGGACGTACCGTAGGAGCGGCTTCCGATTGTTCACCAGATGAAACGCAACCAGCAGAATGAACACGAAGCCCATGAGCGTGTGCAAGCCGACGACCTGAATATCGAACCCAGCCGCAAAGGCTGCGATACCGGTCGCCGCAACAATGACAAACGTCAAGCCGGTAAGCAGCGTCACCGCCTTACGCCGCAGGCCTCTGGGCGCTCGCAGCTTATCAAGTACCACGCCGTCTACACCTTGCCTGGAACAATTGCATCGTGCTCGCGCAGCATTTCATGAATTTTGACCAGGGGAACTTCTAAAGGGGTAGTCTGGTCTCTGGCCGCCAACGAGGCCGCGACGCCGGCGGCTTGCCCCATCCCCATGCAAGAGGCCTGCACGCGCAAGCCGGAATTGGCCAAACGGTCGCTGGAGATGCAGCGGCCCGCCACCATAATATTGCGGCTGTTTTTAGGAATGAGCGCCCGCAGCGGTATCGTGGGCACCGTGCCTGGCTTGAGCGGTTGGGGCCGCACTCCCGACTTGGTATGCAAATCGACCGGATAGAAGGCGTTGCATACCGCATCTTCAAACAGTCGCCCTGACGTGTAGTCCTGAACCGTGATGATCGTCTCCCCCACAATGCGATACGTTTCACGAACGCCGGTTTCTGGCTGCATATGCATCAGCCGCTGCTTTTGCTGACGAACCTTCTGCAATATCGCCTTGCGACCTGTCAGGTTGGCTGCTGTGACCGTGCGCGAGTTTGTGGAATCCGCCCCGTGGACATACAAGCGGTTCAACTGACCTGACGCGGGGTTATGGGGGTCACCCAACTGAAACAGCATCGATCCTGGTTGGCGTTCTTCTTCGCGGAGTCGCGGCAGATTCAACATTCCGACGGTCTCGGCGCCGCCTGTGCAGTCGATGATTTGCTTGCAGATGACGCGCCGCTGGGTGCCAAAACCGACGCAATCGACCAGCCAACCATCGGCGGTCGCGACAATCTTCTGGGGAAATTCGTAGTAGGCAATTTGCACGCCGGCGTGCTCGCACATCTCTTCCGCCAACAGTGCATACAAAAACTGATTGACATGCACCTGATTGTGCCAGTGTCGCTGCGGCACTTTGGCGAAATCGGGAAGCTTTCCGCCGTCGAGATCGACGCACGCTTTCACGAGTTCCCAGCCGATGCCAGCAATAATTTGCTTCCCCCAGGCGTCGAACAACCCGGGAAAAGCCACGCCGGCCGTGGTGGTCGTGCCGCCCAGTTGGCTGTTGCGCTCCAACAGCAGCGTCTTCACGCCTGCGCGTCCGGCTTGGATAGCCGCGATGGCGCCGGCCGTGCCGCCCCCTACCACAAGCACGTCAACTTCGTTGGCGACTTGATCTTCTGACGTCGCCTGCAAATTATCCTGGGTCTCAGCCGAGACGAGAGTATTGTAAGCCGACCCGATTGCAAGCCCCGCGCCGGCGGTTCCCAGAATGGAGCGTTGCAGAAATTTACGTCGGTCGGTGGGGTTTTTCTTCATCACGATTCTCTATTCACCGACTTCCACCAAAGCAACGGTCGCCGGGCATGATATGGGTTGAGCAATTACTGATGCATTCGCAAGTAACCGAGCGGATCATTTGCTGGTTCTCAGCAAATTTCGGTCTTCCGTTGGGCGCTCGTGCGATGGCGCAGGCCAACGTGCTGTGCAGATGAATCGCTTTCAGGATTGGATAAAATGGACGCGGAAGAACTTCGAAAAATGCGGCTTGATTGCTAAAATCGAACCTGGATGCAAGTCGCCATGAGCGCCTCGTCGGCCGCCGACGACATGTGCCGAATTTTGCTGGAAGTCAAATCGAACCCCGCCGCGAGTACATCGAGAAACACGACCTCAGCGTACGAAATTTGGACGAGCGGCGCAATCGTCGCGTTCGAATAGTCTACTTCGACGTGGTGACCAAATCGAAGTCGAACTGATTATTTCCCCCTTTTTCTACGTTGATTTCCAGCGTTGAATTGAGGTTATATTTCGGGGGAATGATGGAGATCAAGTTTTCTTCGGTGGTGCCCATGGCTTCGTCGCGTATGATCCTGCCGCTCTCCTTCCAGGCATTGATATCGATGCGGTATTTGCCTGGGCTGGGGCCGACGTTTCGGGAGAGTTCGTAGCGACCTTCTTGAATCTTACCCCCGGCCGATGGACCTTCTCCCAAGGGTTGAAGCTGAATCGTACCTTCAGGCAATGGTTGTCCATCGAGCGTGACATGGCCTGAAACCGCTTCGCGCGGGACGCCTGTTTCGCTACAGCCAAGCAGAGGAATCAGTAACGAGATGCTGAAAAAGAACAGAGCTTTCACGATAAAATCCAGCAATGTGTTGGGGGGAATAAAAAAGAAGGATGGAGAAGCGCAAATCTCCCTTTAGTCGCCACTGCTTAGACTGGCCGTTTCCCCGTTGCTGAGCGTGCTTACCGCCTGCCAAACTGACAAGTTGATCGTTTCTGGCACAAATTGCACCGAGGCGTCGCAGATCAGGACTTGGACTCCGCCAGGGTGTCGGCTCCGGGAAGCGATATGGGACAGATTTTTAGAAGCGGTGATGCAAGGAAGATTCAATTCTGGCTGATCGGTGCAGTATTGCGAAACGTCTGGGGCCTTTGTGTTCGGCGTCAAGATTGTATTGACCATGCTTGAGATGGCGTCATCGTTCCAAATCACTCCGCGGTTATCCTGTCCTCCGGGCGGGGTTGGCGCTTGGAGGATTTCCATCATGCACAGGGTATTGGATAAACCATCCGTAATGTCGGCGAAGCGAGCCCCATAGTTGAGATAGAAAGTCCCCATTGGGGTAGAAGAGGAGGCGGCCACAAAGGTTCTCGGGCCCCAGTTCACGTAGTAATTGCCTTTGTACATCGACCAAGTATCCAACGTGCGAACTTCATCGCTGGGACACTGCCATACTTGGATCGGTCCCATGATCGTCGCTAGATCGTTCGCGTCTTGTTGATGCCAACTCACGTTGTCGTTGTATAAATCGCTTCGGTTGCCGTCTTCAATAAAATCGAGCAGGAAGCGAACAAAGGGAGTTCGTTTGGGCCCCCAAGCTGTGCCTTTCCAGCCAATCGATCCGGGAGGCATCGTCTTGTGCACATCGTGATAGTTGTGGATCGCGAGACCAAGCTGTTTCAGATTGTTCTGACAAGACATTCGCCGAGCGGCTTCTCGGGCCATTTGAACGGCCGGAAGAAGCAAAGCGACTAAGACACCAATAATGGCGATCACGACCAGTAATTCAACAAGTGTAAAACCATGTCGTTTCAAGCCAGATGGTTGGTTCATCGTAGATCTTTCATCTGCACGAAAAATAATCAAAATGTAAACCCAAATTGTGCTGGTTTTAGTTGAGAAAGCAAGAGAAAAGATTGCTATCCAAAGCTTCGCGTGGCAGCGCCGAAAAAGGTTATTTCCAGAGCTGCGTCGCTTCGCGACTCCATGCCGGGCGACCTTAACACGATCCGTTGGATCTGGAGCTGCGCAAAGATTTGTCGGTTGACATTGCGTACGGAGTTGGGGTCGATTGATGGTGGAGGATGAACCGTCGAATCAGGTTTGTGCCGCCGGTCGAAGAGGTTGGCGAGAGGGTGCTGTATGCGCCTGGCGTGCTCTGGATTTTGAAGCCCGACTTTCCAACTTTGGCGCCAGAATCGCGTACGCGGAGATCCGCGGGACTGCCTTAGAAAAAAATGCGGTCCGGTCCGGTCCAGTCCCATCCACCGAGCGAAAAAAAACAATGCGGTCCGGTCCGATGGTCCACCCAACAATTAGCCCCTGGAAGAGGGCAGGGAACTGCCAATCCGTCCCGAATTAGAGACGAGCCCCCCCAGTTAGGCAGTTCGCGGAAACTGCCGCAAGATCTCCAGCACTTCCTCGTGGACGCGCTGGCTACAACCGACCCCCTCGTGATGGCGGGCCGTGGGATCGCCGTTCCAGTCGGTGAAGATGCCGCCAGCTTCTTCGAGGATCGGCTGAGCGGCCGACGCATCCCAAACGCTCATGATCGGGTCAACCATGACGACGGCGCGTCCTGTGGCCACCAAGACGTATCCGTAGGCGTCTGCCCAGGTCCGTGTGAGCCAAGCGGTCGATTCCAGGCGGTCATACGCCTCTTTCGCGCCCCGAGCGGCGAACTTGCTGGCTTGGGAGGTGACAAACAGGCCCTCCTCCAAGGGGGCTCCGTTATTCACTTTGGCCGGTTTTGGCGCCGCGCCTTGGCGGACGTGCCAAGCTCCGTGGCCGGTTGCGGCATAGACCAGCTCGTCGAGTCCGGGGATGTAGATCGCGCCGATCGCCGCCTTGCCTTCGTATTCGACGCCGATCATCGTGCCGTAAAGCGGGACGCCGGAGACGAACGCCTTGGTGCCGTCGACGGGGTCGACGATCCAGCGAAAGGGGCTGCTGCCGTTGGTTTCGCCGTACTCTTCGCCGAGGACGCTGTCATCGGGGAAGCGTTCGAGGACGCGAGCGCGGATCAGTTCTTCCGCTTCGCGATCTGCAACCGTTACCGGTGAGTCGTCTGATTTGCGGTCGACAATCAGGTCGTCGGTTTGAAAATGGGCAAGCGTGCCTTTGCCGGCTTCGACGGCCAGAGTGCGAGCAAGTTCGAGACGATCGGCAAACAGTTGGGGCGTATTCATACGGGAGAGAATAAAGGAGGGAAATAAAACCTGACAACAGGGAGTTGCCGTTCTATCGCCAAACGGAGCGAAGTTTTTGGCAACTTCACAAGAAAACGTCGCAGGCGCTGCGTCTTATTTCAGCCGAGGATATTCTCGACAGATCGCGAGAACTTCTTCCAGCACGTGCGGATTCGCGCCGATTCCTTCGCCGCTATGAACGGTCGGCTCGCCGCGCCAATCGACAAACGCGCCGCCAGCTTCTTCCAAAATTGGTTGAATCGCGGCGGCGTCCCACACGCTAAGCATTGGGTCCACCATCGCGACGGCTCGACCGGTGACGACCAGCAAATAACCGTAACAGTCGCCCCAAGTGCGGGTAATGAACGCCGCGTCTTCGAGTCGCTCGAACGCTTCCATCGCGTCACGACGAGCGAAAGTGTTGACCTGAGACGTGACGAAAACGCCGTCCTGCAGCGATTTCGCGGCGTTTACTTTGGTCAATCGCGGCTGTTCGTCCCCTTGGCGATACCAGGCGCCGCACCCTTTGGCGGCGTAGACCATTTCGTCGAGACCCGGGATATAGATCACTCCGGCGACGTTTTGGCCGGCATGCTCGATGCCGATCAACGTTCCATAGAGCGGGACGCCGGCGACAAAGCTCTTCGTGCCGTCGATCGGGTCGATAATCCAACGGAAGTCGCCGGAGCCGGTGGTTTCGCCAAATTCTTCGCCGATGACGCCGTCCGCCGGAAATTGGGCGGCCAAACGATCGCGAATCAGCGTCTCGGCTTCGCGATCGGCGACAGTGACCGGCGAATCGTCCGCTTTGCGGTCGACGACCAGGCCCGACTTTTGAAAATGTTTGAGGGTGCCGCGTCCCGCTTCGACGGCGAGCTGCTGGGCGAGCTGAAGACGATCGGCAATTTCCGGCGAAGTGTTCATAATGGGGAAAGATACGGCGCCTGGATGTATTCCGACAACCGGGGAACGGCAAATTCAAAGTGAACCTAGCCGCCCAGCTCGCATCTTTCTACACTTCCCTACGAGGTTTTTTTGAATCGCAAATGCTTTCTCATTGACAAAAGGACTGGGCCATAGCTAAATCACGCAAACCAAGCCGTTCTTCCTCGTTCGACCCGCGTAACGATCGCAAAACCTTGCAACTGTGCCGCCAGGTGCTGGAGACGCTCGAGATGGTTCTCTCGGGCGAGATCGACGATGATCGACTACCGATCTTGCATGTGGTCGAAGTCGTACCGGCGCCTGACAGCTCGCGGATGCTGGTGACGTTGTCGGCCGACATCGCCGCGACCGACGATGATCCGGACGAAATCCTGAATACGCTCAGTGAATACGCCGACCTGTTGCGAATGGAAGTCGCGGCGGCGATTCATCGCAAGAAGGCGCCGCAGCTGTTGTTTCATCTCGCGCCTTCCCCCTTGTCGCCGCTCGACTCTGACGATTGATCCGAAGATCCAATTCCCGGCTGGCCGCTGTCAATTGGGTCCGTCTCGGTTCAGCTTCCCCAGCCTGAATAAGCGATTCCAATCCTACTGCGGACCTCCGCCGTACGACAAAAGCCATTGTCGAACCCATCACGGTTAGTCGATCTTCCCCAAACATCAAGACGCTGTTTTTTATTTTCGATACGCTGGGGAGCGACATCAAATGACTTGGCTGTCACGGACGACGGCGCTGGCGCTGCTATGGAGCGCTGCGCTCGCGACGACATCGGCATTTGCTCAAAGTCCTGCAAATGAAGAACTGGCCGAAATTCGGGCACGGATGGAAGCGCAAGAGGCGGAACTGCAAGCGCTGCGACAGCGATTGGATACGCAGCCAGCTTATGGCTTTCATCATATCGAAGAGGACTGTTGCGGTGGGGGCGCCGAAATCTATCGGCTACCGATCGTCTACGACTATTCCTATGCGCCTGATTGCTGCGACGACGGGGGACCGCCCAAGCAGCACGTCATGAAGTACTACACGACGTATGACAAGGGCTTTGTCATCCGGCCGTTCAATCCCGAGGAAAACCCGTTCGAGATCAAATTCGGCGGCTGGGTGCAGTTCCGCTACAACGGATTTTCGCGCAACGCGGATAGCTGGACGGACAGCGCCGGGACGACGCGTCCGATCCGCAATCGCAATGAGTTTGAGCTGGAAAGAGCCCGCCTGCAAATTAGCGGTTATGCGATCGATCCGCGGCTGAGCTACTTTATCCAAATGGACGGCGATACCGACGGCTCCGACAGCGTCGACTTTTTCGATTATTGGTGGGCGTGGGAGTTCAACGAAGACCAACAAGTTTACTTTGGCAAACGGAAGGTTCCCGGCAGCCGTCAATGGTTGTTGAGCGCCAAGCATACTCGTTTGGCGGATCGTCCGCTGGCGGCTGACTTCTTTCGGCCTGGTCGTACCGTCGGCGTGTTTGGCGCGACCAAGGTTGGCGAAAACGGCTACTTTGAAGCGATGCTTGGCGACGGCTATCGCACCGAGAATACGCCGCTGTCCGAGATCGATGACAAACTTGCCTTTGCAGCGACCAACTATTGGGATCCGTACGGAGATTTTGGCGGCAAGCTAACTGACTACGACTATAGCTGCGATCAGCGGATGCGATTGGGGCATTCGTTCGTCTACGCTCCCAACGCGAGCATCGCGCCAGGTCAGCCGATCGACGAGTCGGACTTCATTCGCTTGTCGAACGGCACCAAGCTGACGGCCTTGGGAGCGTTGGCTCCCGGCGTTCGTCTGTCGGAATTCGACGTCTACTTGTACACGCTGGACTTCGCCTATCGCTGGCGCGGCTGGAGCTTCGACGCCGAGTACTACATGCGTTGGATCCAAAACTTGCGAGCCAGCGGCGCGTTGCCGGTCGAAAACCTGTATCAGCATGGCTACTTCGCCGAAGGTGGATATTTCATTATCCCCGAGAAGCTCGACTTTAACCTTCGCTACTCATACGTCAGCGGCTACTACGGCAATGTCGACGAGTATGCGGCCGGCTTTAACATTTACCCGTGCGACACGCGCAACTTGAAGCTGACGTTTGACGTAACCAAGGTCAACGGCAGCCCGTTGAATAACACGTCGAGCGGGATTCTGGTTGGTGATGACGGCGTGCTGTTCCGCGGCCAATTTCAAGCCGAGTTCTAAACTGATATCCCGCTTCGACAACTCCCGTCGATTTCTTGGAAGGGGCGTCAGCAATGACGCCCCTTTTGTGATCTCGAGGTCGCGGAAGCCGAGCGGGCCAGACGGCTTAGCGGGTCGACTCGATGAATACATCCGCGTCGTAAATTGCTTCCGGTATCGGGAAGCGGAACATCGCCGCGACGTTGGCGCCATTGGGCATGTCGTCCGCTTCGAGCGTATAGACCGAACCGCCGGTGGCGAGCGTCCGCACCGCCGCGTAGTTCAGCAGATCCTCATCGTCGGAAGAGTGCGTCAAGATAATCCGTTCATTCTCTTCGTCGACAGCGCCCAACGCTTTGGCGCCGCGCGTGAGAAACAGGACTTCGATACTATCCATCATGCCGGCGATCAAGATCTCTTTCGGATCGATCGACGCTCGCGATACGCCGCGCAGTTCGTTCATTTGCTCCAGAGCCGTACGCCGGACGCTGCTTGCTCTATCGGTCAACAGCGGCTTGACTTGCTGATGCAACTGCTGCGGCGTCACGCGATCAAAATTTCCTGACAAGTGTTCTTCCCACAGCGCATCGCCATGAAACGCGTCGCGAAAGAGGGGATAGAGATAGTCGACGCCGGCGAAGACCAACGGTTTGTCGCTGTCGGCCAAATGTCCTTCTAGGGGCCGCGCAACGCGTTGGAAAAACTTCGTCAGCTCCGACTTGACGTCGGCCGAGCTGCCGCCGCCTTGCCCGTGAAACATCGTTTCGCCTGGTCGCGAACCATGCCCATGAAATTGCAGCGTTTCGGTCCACTCGTCCACTTGCAACGCGCTGCGCAAGTCGCTGGGCAGATCGGCCAGATCGACGTGGCGCATTTCGTACTGATCGCCTTCAAACAAGCGAACCTCGTTCTGGCTGACGACCAGTAAGGCGAAGTCGAGCGGCTGACTCATCCAGCAGGTCAACGGACGAACGTGAAAATGATTCGCCAGATGGACCGTCGGCTCGACAGGAAAGGGGAGTCGGATCGAGCGGCTAAACGTTGGGCTCGCAAAATAGGCGAACCCTTCATCCATGTGGCGCCAGACGGCGGCGTCATGACTGCGGGTAATGCCCCACGCAGGCTCTAACAACTTTTGAATAATGTCCGACGAATGGCCGGCCGACTTCAACTTGGCGCAGGCGTTCTTCAGCAACGTCGCCAGTTGAATCGGATCTTGTCTTGTTTCTTTCCCGGCTACGTGCGATGGCATAAAGAGGGATACGCAAGGTTGCGAGTCGTTGTCGACCAATAGTCGTACGTCTTCTGCACTGAAAGAATACATCATCATTTCTCCATATTCCCTGGGGAGTGTTTGCCCATCACCTCGTACTATGCAATCTCTATGCCATGCGGCGCAAGTACTGCAAGCACCGCAACTTCATGCTCAGCGATGACTGCACTGCGGCCTTCATGGTCGATCTGCAACCAACGATTTTCGGTCTCCCATCAGTCGTGATGCATTGCTATTTCCCTGACTGACACCGATTTTTCCGGCTACAGCAGGCGTCAGCGTTCAATTTTTTTCTGTTCGGCACGCGTGCTGCGTTACCCAACTTTCATCCCCTCCACCAATCATTGACCGAACCAAGGAGCAAGATATGGCTTCGATCGCCGAACAACGCGAAATACTGCCGACCAACACGCGCAATGAAGTCGCCCAGCAATTGCAGAGCTCGCTGGTTGATCAGATCGATCTGGCCCTCCAAGCAAAGCAGGCTCACTGGAATGTGCGTGGACTTGGCTTTCGCGCCGTTCATCTGCATCTAGACGAGATTATCGAATCAACTCGCGAAGCAAGCGACGAAATTGCAGAGCGAATTGCGGCTATCGGAGTCGCCGCGGATGGTCGCGCTGCGACAGTCGCCCAATCGTCCGAACTCGAACCGTTTCCCGCTGGCATCATCAGTGTCCAGGAAGCGATTCGACGAATCTCGGACCAAATGGCGACCTGCTCCACTTCGCTTCGCCTGCGGATCAAAACGATCGGCGACGACGATCTAATCAGTCAAGACTTGTTGATCGGCATCTGTCGCACGTTGGAAAAACAACTTTGGATGCTCGAATCACAAGCGGCCGACGCTGCTCCGTAACCGCATCCCTGACTCTCACTAACCCAGTTTTTTGAAGGAACCCTGACGATGACTACCATTGATTTATCGGAATTGGCTGCTGAAATTGCGGACGAATACGAGATGACCGAGCTCGAAGCTTGGGGACTCGTTTATGAATACGGACTAGAATACGAAGAAGGCGAAGCCGGCGCCGAAGCGTCGATGCAATAGCCTGACCGGTTATTCGACGCCGACCCAAGTTGCATTTTTGCTTGTCGAAATCTTCCGTTGTTAAGATAATGCAGGAAGCGGATTCTCCGCTTCCTGGTTCCCACGGCGGAAGGTGAAGAAATGTGCAATAACATAGCCCCCTGGTTGATGATGGCCCTGATCGCCGTCGTCAGCATGCCCAGCGATGCTGCTGCGCAAGATCTTCGCGGCACGCCCAACGGCAAATACAACAATCACCCGGCGTCCAACTATCCGAGCAGCGGTTACGTCGACTCGTATTTGGGGGGCAATAGCGGTTCGCGCAACCACTACCGCTCGCACGGCCACCGCGGTTATTCGTCGTCGAATTACGGCAGCCGTGCGAACTTCGGCTATTACGGTCCCGGTTACAGCTTCTCCAGCTATTCCGGATATTATCCCGGCTACGGATACGGCGGGCTGCCGCCGTATGGCGGCTTGGGATATGGCGGACTCAGCGGCTGGTCGCCGAACTACTATCAGTCGACGGTCACCGCTAATTTCATCTCGCCCTACGGCGTCTACTATCGACCAAGCGACAATTACAGCGAGTACTATCTCCCGCCGTTCGAACCGGCCGAGCTTCGCTGGGGCGCCGGGGCGATCAAACAGTTTTCTGGCGTCGACCGCAATTTTGCGATGGGGCCGCTTCTCTCCGAGAACTTGACCGACCTGCCGAACCCGACTTATCCGACCCTTTCGCCGGCGCTGGTCCGAATGGCGCTGGGTGAGCGGCAAGAACTCGGCCTGCCTGAAGCCTCGCTGCCGATCGCTCGCGAAAGAGCCGCACGCTATGTCGGCTTTGGCGATCGCTTGTTCAAAGAGCAAAGAATTCATGAAGCGATGGCGAAGTATCGTGACGCCGTCGCCGCCGCGCCCGATCTGGCGGCGCCCCAATTTCGGCTGGGACTCGGATATTTGGCGACCGGTCGCATGGAAGAAGCGGCCGAGGCGTTCAAGCGGGGGATGGAGTTGGAGCCGGCCTATATCTTTTCGACCAATTTTACGCTGGATGAGTTGTACGCCGGCTTTCCCCTGGCGAAAAACTCGTTGCTCGAAGGAATCGCGCGGCGGACGCTCAAT
Organism: Blastopirellula marina DSM 3645; assembly: GCF_000153105.1. Classification (GTDB taxonomy): domain Bacteria; phylum Planctomycetota; class Planctomycetia; order Pirellulales; family Pirellulaceae; genus Blastopirellula; species Blastopirellula marina. The sequence continues at coordinate 2,382,870 of NZ_CH672376.1, read as the reverse complement.
GATCCCAACAACGCCGACTATCTGTTTGATGTAGGAGTCGTTTTGTATTTAGACGGGCAAATCGAGACGGCCCGCAAGTATTTCGCGACCTCACGGATGCGTCTCTCTGGCGCCGACGATTCGCATTTGCGGCCGTTTCTGGTGGAAGCCGGCCCGGTCGCGACGCCGCTTGGCGGTCTCGATTTATAATCGCACATCGGCAAGTCTCGTCTTTATTACGGCGGCGAATTCGCTATCCTAGATGACATTGAATTGCACTTAGCGTTTTCCACGCGCTGACTTAACTTGCTTCAAGGAAACTCCTCTCATGCGTATCTCTCTGACCGGGCTGTTGTTGCTGGCGGCAATTTGCGGCTTTAGTGCGACCATGTCGATCGGCTGCAACACGTCGAATCCCCCCGCCGCCGATGATCATGACGACCACGAACATGGCGACCATGATCACGATGACCACGACCATGCCGGACACGATCACGGCGAGATCGGCCCCAACGGCGGGCACATCGTCGAACTAGAAGGGGGCCCCTATCACCTGGAATGGGTTCACGACGAAAAGAAGCCGGCCGCAGACGCCGACAAGGTCATCACGTTCTATGTCTTGGACGCCGACGGCAAAAAAGAAGCGCCCATCGCCGCCGAAGCGATCAGCGTCAAGCTAACGACCGGGGGAGAAACCAAGGAAGTCGCCGCTCAAGCGGAGCGTGCCGAAGGCGCCGAGACGACGGCCAAGTTCGTCCTGACCGACCCGTTGGCCGCGACCATTCTGACTTCGGAAGAAGTCGATGCGATCGTCACCTTTGACGTCGACGGCAAAGAACTGAAAGGCAAGATTGAAGATCACCACCACCACTAAGACAGCGTGATCCGCAGCAAAAACAAAAACGGCCCCCTCGCGGGCCGTTTTCTTTTTGCCGTCGCTTGGCCAGCATGCATGAGTCGCAATTCACCCGACAATTCGACCGAAAACCCGTTTCAATCGCCGGCCGCTGCGCCCGCCGATTATGCGGTTCGCGGCCCCGGCGTCTGTCCGTACTGCGGAGCAGCCGATTTTGTTCGCCCTTACTTCACGCACTGGGGCGGCTACATCGGTCCCTGGCTGTTAACGCATGCGGTCTGTCGGCGTTGTGATCGCGGCTTCAACGTCCGCCGCGGAACGAGCAATCTGATCAATATCATTCTCTACCAAATCGCCAGCATCCTGCTGGTCGGCTTAGCGACGGCCGCGGCGGCCTGGTACTTTCTCCCAGGCTGGAGAAACTGGCTATAGCCCCCAATCTCGGTCGCTAGCAAACCCTTCCCCTGCTAGCATGCAGTCAAACTGATCTAGCGTTTTCTGCGCTTTCGTTCTACAAGTTAGCGCTACAAAACATCGCTCCCTTTTGGGGGCTGTAGCTACTTTGATCTTTGGTTTGATGTGACAAACGCTCCCGAAACGCCGAATCAATCGGATCCAACCACGCGCTGGTTTTGGATCTTCGCCGTGGGGCACTTGCTCCTCTGGACCGCCGTTCCCTTTTTCACGCAGGCGAACGGCCCGCTCGACAATGTCGAAATGCTCAATTGGGGACATGAGTGGCAGTGGGGTTATCCCAAGCATCCTCCGTTGCCGGCTTGGGCGGCCGAAGCGGCGACGTACCTTCCCGGCGGGCCGGTCTGGTCGACTTATTTGCTGAGCCAAGTCTGCATTGTCGGCTGCTTCTGGGCGGCGTGGAGATTGGGACGCGAGACCCTTTCGCCGAGCTTGGCGATCGCGGCGGTCGTCGTTCTGGAAGGAAGCGTCTACTACAACTGCACGACGCCGGAGTTTAACAACAACATCATGGCCAAGGTTTGCTGGGCCATGTTTATCCTCTTTGCGTACTATGGAATCGCCCGAAATCGCATCGTCGATTGGGGCGCCGCCGGCGTTTTTCTCGCGGCGGCGATTCTATCCAAGTATGACGCAGCGCTCCTGTTAGCGGCGATGCTGCTGTTTTCGTTCCTGCATCCGCGAGCCCGCGCTTGCTGGCGAACTCCTGGGCCCTATGTTCTGACCGGCGTATCGCTGCTCCTCGCGGCGCCGCATCTGTGGTGGTTGGTGACCAACGATTTCACGACGCTGCGCTACATCACTTCGCGATCCTCGAAGTCTCCTACTTGGCTATCGCATTTGGAGCATCCATTCGAATTTCTGGGAGCCCAACTTGGCGCTATCGCCGTTACCTTGATTCTGGCGACGATTTTGCTTGGTTGGCGATGGCGAATTAAATCCGTCGATTCGGCGACGCAATTTACGCGCACGTATCTCGCTTGCATGGTGCTTGGCCCGCTCGGACTGGCGCTCGCTTACTCGTTGATTACCGGAGCGCACCTGCGCAGCATGTGGGGCGCGTCGATGTTCACGTTTCTCGGCGTGCTGTTATTCGCTTGGCTCGAGGTTCGCTCTGATCCTGCTTTGATTCGCCGGACGATTTACGCATCGGCGATCGCCGGATTCATCTTCGCCGCTGGCTTAGGCATGCGAAACCTAGTCGGCGACGGCTTGGTCACCGCCCCTTTGCGCGTCGACTATCCCGGTGAGCAGCTCGCGTCCCAGGTCGAAGAAATTTGGAATGATCGCAGTGAGCAGCCGCTCGAAAACCTGGGAGGCGATTGGTGGCTCGCCGCGAATATCAACGTCTATCATCCTGCTCGTCCCTCGATTTCGGCCGAACAAGATCACGATCTGCCGGCCTGGACCGAACAAGACGCTTGGCGAACCGAAGGGGGGATCATCGTCTGGGAAACCGCGACCGCCGATGAAGACTACGAGACGCAAATCAAAGCAATTTATCCCCATGCCGAGATCTTGCAGCCGCTGGAATTCGCTTGGACCAAGAATCAACAGCGACCGCCGCTGCGAGTCGGTATGGCCGTCGTTCAACCGCTAACGCCGATTCGCACCGCCGAATTGCCGACGCCTGCTCAACACGAACACTAGACCTCCCTCGGGAGCCGCTACGCGTGCCGAAATCCCTGTTTGTCATCCCGTGCTACAACGAAGCGGATCGCATCGATCTCGCGGCGTTCGACGCATTCGCCGCCGCCAACCAAGAGATTCACTTTCTGTTGGTGAACGACGGCAGCACCGATGCGACCAGCGAAATCTTGCACCAGTTCGCCAAGCGGCGGCCCCAACAGTTCGCCGCCGTCGACCTGCCGCGAAACCAGGGGAAAGCCGAAGCGGTGCGAATCGGGATGTTGCAGGCCATCGACCAGGGCGCCGAATTCATCGGTTTTCTCGACGCCGACCTGGCGACGCCGCTCAAGGAATGCGGTCGCCTGCAAACGGCGCTGACAGAGAATCCGCACATTCAAATGGCGATCGGCGTACGCTTGCCGTTAGCCGGTCACGTGATTCAGCGCAAACCGTTTCGACGGTTGATTGGTCGCGGCTTCGCGAGGGTCGCTTCGGCGCTGCTCGGCATGTCAATCACCGACACGCAATGCGGCGCGAAATTGATCCGCAACAGCCGACTGGCGCGGTTTCTGTTCGCGACCCCGTTTCTGTCACGCTGGATCTTTGATGTTGAGGTCTTTGCTCGTCTGCGAATCGCGAGTGATTCGACCACCGCGCGCCAGGCGATCTACGAATTGCCGCTTGAGTCATGGCGAGAAATACCCGGCTCTAAATTAAAGCCGCGCCACTTTCTGTTGGCGATCGGCGATCTGGCGCTGATCTATCGCGAATATTTCCTGTCGTCGCGCTGGAAACTTCGCTTTCAACAACCAAGCGAAGCCGAGCAGCCCGTTGCCGACGATCTCTTCGCGATCCCGAAAACATCGCCCACGTCGCAACTTACCGGCCCTTCGCGCCAAGAAGATCAAGCCGCCGCTTAACGCGACTTGATCTTGGGCCAGATTGGTCTTCGCCTAGCGACCGCCCGAAGCGATCCAGGCTTTCGCGATCTCGGCCGGAGGCTTTCCGTAAGCGCCGGCGAAGGCTTGATCGAACGGCATCTCCTTTCGCAGCGCCATCATCAGCGCGTCAAACTGAGCGCTCCGTCCCATCAGCGTTTTCAGAAACGCAAAGCTGACGGCGCCATTTTTGTCCGGCGCCAAACGCATGTAAACAAAGTCGTCCGCTTTTTTCATCGCTCCCACCGCCGACGGCAGTTCGTTGGTCCAAGCGACGACGCGAGGATCTTTGCCGGCGACCCGGGAAGCGACAACGCGCCCGACGCCGTCCGAGAACCAATCAGGCGTATTGAGACTAGCGACATAGTTGCTGGCGATGACCTGCGCGAACATCGCATCCAGGTCGTACGCGTCGTTCACCGGCAACTGCACCACGCCGTAGGCGTCGGTCACGTCGTACCAATAATGTCCCTGCCAAGTGGGAGGAACGTCCCGACGCTCCACCATCTTGCTGAATTCGTTGTAGTCGTATTTTGCTTTGACCAGAAACAGCGTGACGCGACCTTTGACCAACGGCGTGTCGGCGGGAGCCTTCAACATGCGGCGGACGTCGTCAGCCGCTTTCTCGGCCTGATCGGCGAACTCGTCATTCGCTTCCTGCCCCAAAGTCCCCATGACGTAGACGTCTTTGCGATCGGAAGTCGTCATCGCGACGCCGGGCAGCCCAAGCTGCTTTTTCGCCAGGCTGGTCGCTTCGCGAGCTTTTGCAAGTTCGTCATGCGTCGCATTCTTGGCGAACGAATAGGCCGCGACGCGCTGCATCGACGAGTCCGGTGCGTCCCCGTCAAACTTGGCGCCTTCCGCGATCCAAGTTTCAAAGTTCTTGATCTGCTGATCGGTGAGCGGAGGACCATTGCGCGGCATGCGATCTGGCGCCGGCGCTTTGAAGAGTTGAATCATCAAGCTTTCGTTCGGCTTGCCAGGCGTGACCGGAGCGCCGCTGTCGCCGCCGCGCAGCAGCCTTTGAAAGCTGGCCAGACTAAAGTTGCCGGGAGGGTTGCGCTGATCGTGACAGCTGACGCAACGCGCGACTAACACCGGCGCGATATCGCGGCCAAAGCTAACCTTCTCGTTGCCGCTGGCGCTAGACACTTCCAATCGCGTCATCGGCGTCGGAGCGGCGCCGGGAGCGAGCGTCGACAAATTCGCTTTCGGATCGGCGCCGTCAAACTTGGCGCCCTCTTTGATCCAGACCTTCAATGCGGCAAGTTCATTGGGGGCCACCTTTTGGCCGCCGCGGGGCATGTCGCCCGATTCAATCACTTCGACCAGGCGGCCTCCATCCTGTCCGGGGAAGATCACGACCCCTTCGGCCGGTCCTTTGATTAAGACGTCATAGCTGGAAGAGCTAAATCCGCCGCGGGCCTGATTCACGTGACAATTGCCGCACCGCGCGACCAGGATCGGCGCGATATGTTTGGTAAAGCTGAGATTCGCCGCCGGAAACATCGTCGGCAACGCACTGGGCGTAGGCGCCGGAGCCCCCGGTGCAGGCGTCATCATCGTCGGCTCGGCGACCGCCGCGTTGCGCATTCGCGGTAGCGTCACTCCTTCCAACTCGAGAAACGCATGAGCTGGCGCGAGCGAGCCGAAGAGTTGATCGACCGATTCTTGCAGTTCCGGATCGACGCCTTCGAGTCGCTGCAAACGCTCGATGATCAGCTTGACCGTCTGCGTTGATTCAGCAACTTTGCCCTGCTTGAGATAGTTCGAAGCCTTGCGGACCTCGACTTTCAGATCGCGAACTTCGCCCCGCTGCTCATCGGTCGGCGCCGCATCGGCCCCCCCAGCGGGAAGCAGCAACGTCAACAGGGCGGCACAGGCCGCGAATCTCGCCAACAGGTGAAAGGCTCTCATCTTGGCCCCTTATGCAGCAGTCTTGACTAGTCGAATGGATAGGACGCCTCGCTATGGGAGCGGACTTCTCCGAAGCGAACCTAGGCTCCTGTTGTACTCAGAAATCGCCCACTTTGTACCTAGATATTACGGTATAGGCGATCGCAATTCGCAAAAACCGGCCGCATCAGCTCGAATGATGGCGTCGTACAACCTTTTTCGCCGCTTGCGCCGCGAGCGATTCGCGACGCGTCGGTCGATAGCCATACTCGATGGCGAACCACTCTGCGTAACGCTCACGGTCGACATAGCTGGTATTGCGGTTGTCGAGCAGGTGCCCCAGTTCGTGAATCAGGACGTTGTTCAGGTAGAAATCGCGAATTGCGTCCTTCGTCCAATTCAGCCGCCATTCCGATTCGCCCTCTTCTTCCCAGGTTGCGCCGTACATCTTGGCTTCCACCACCTGAGCAGGGCGGGGCGGGGTGAAGAAATACTCGACCAGCGCCTCATCCATCGGATACAAATAGAGCGCCGATCCCCACTGCATGCCGTAGCAAGGGAAGCTTAACTTCTTACGAGTCAAGCGACTTAGCTGAACGACTTCTAGCGGTTGAATCATCCACGCCGGCAGTTGAGCGAGTCGCTCACGAATATCTTGTTCGGTCACGACGTGCACGAAACCTTCGCCGGGATCTTGCGTCACGACGCGATATCCAGCGCCGGTATCGCCTTGCGGCTCGTGCCAATCTTCCGGCGGAGAGAAGAATCCCGTCTCGTTGGAACGCCCCACTTCGCCGCGTCCGCGCTTACCAAGTTGACCGACGGTACGAAAGTCGCGCGGGATCGCGACACGCTTCGCCTTCGCTCGAATCATCTTGTGGTTGGATCGCGCCATGCGTCTGACTTTTCAATCTAAAAACGTCCGCAGAGAACTCGACGAACGAAAATGGGTTCGCGTGGCGTGCTCGATCTTGGATGGATCGCGGCGACGCCGACTTGGTCGTTAGCGTCCCTGCGGTTCGACTCACCTATGGTACGTGGACAGCGACCACGATTTCAAGCAATATGCGCAAGTCACTGCCACACAACACCTTGCATCGAACAGGACAGCAAGAATCGCCGGCCCGAAGAATGCGAATCGTCCGAAGACGAGTCGCCAAAACCACCCACAAGAGCTATGCAACGCCCTTCTCGGGGAGGCAGCTCGGCACGCAGGGAGCTTCAAGACTGGAGGCCTCGAAACCAGATTTGCGCGTCTCTTGCGGCTTCGTCTCGTCTTGGCTCTTTTTCGCCACCATCACAAGCAGTACGCCGATCAGTAAGAACAAGAGCCCGATCGCAATCCAAATAAATGCCGGGATGCCTGCAAAGTTGAAGCTGACGCCCCCTTTGCTTTGACCGGTATGACGGGTTTTCTTTTTCTCCCGTTCCGCTTCTTTCTGCTGCATGCGAAGCTGCAGCGCTTCGCGAGAAATCAAAGTTCGACTACCGGTGTTATCGCCGGCGGAAGTCAATGGATCCGTAAAGGCAATATCCAACACGCCACTAGCGCCGGGATCGGACATCGACGAAATCAAATCGTCGTCCAAAGGGCGAGCGACCGGCAAGGCCTTACTTCTACCGGCGCCGGAAAGTCCTGCATCGGTCTCAATCCGCTGCCCACGAACCGTCTCTGAGTTCAAAATTCCGGAGTTGCTCTCACCCCCGTCCTCTAACAATTCAGCGACCCGCGGCATCGAAGGAGGCGTAATAACGCTCGATTTTCCTTCTTCTCTCCGAACCTGGCGAAGCTCCATTTCTTCGGCGACGGCGGTCAACTCTTCTTCGCCGCCGGCGCTGCGCTGTTGAAGCCAGTTGCGAAGGACTTCGCCCACTTCTTTGGCTGACTGATACCGCTGCTCCGGCTTTTTCATCATCAGCTTTTCGCAGATCTTCGCCAGCGAAGCAGGACAATTCGGCCGCACCTTCCGAATTTTTTCGGGTGCGATCGTTTGATGCTTCGCGATCCGCTGGGCCAGACTGCCTTCGGGGAACGGAGGGTGCCCGGCCAGCAGGAAATAGAGCGAACAGCCAAGACTATAAAGATCGGCGCGTCCGTCCACTTTGTGGCTGTTAACCGCTTGCTCAGGAGACAGGTAGTCCGCCGTTCCCAGCACGCTCTCTTGATTGGCCAGCGTTAGCGAGGTCGCATCATCGCGCGTGAAGCGGGCCAACCCCATGTCGAGCACTTTGACCACGCCGCTGGTGTCAAGCAGCAAGTTCGCCGGTTTAATATCACGATGGATCAGCCCCCTCTGATGGGCGTGCTCTAGCGCTTCAGCCGCTTGGGCGACATATTCCGCCGCCGTTTCGATTTCGAGCGGGCCCTTTTCTCGGACCAAAATCTGCAAATCGCAGCCTGGAACATACTCCATCACGATGTAATGGGTGTCCCCTTCGTTGTCGACATCGAAGGCGCGCACGATGTTCGGATGGTCCAGTTGAGCGGCCGCTTGAGCTTCTAAATGGAAGCGTCCGAGGTAGGAAGAGTCCTTCACCCGGTTGCGCGGCAGCACTTTGATCGCGACCTTCCGCTGCATCACGGTATGTTCGCCCAGGTAGACGCTGCTCATGCCGCCGGTCCCTAAATGACCGAGCAGCTTATATTTGGAAAGGAAAAATCCCTTGTATTTGCCCTGCAGGATCTTTTCGCGATGCCAAGTGGTGATGTAGTTCTTGGCGACAAAGAAATCGGCGACTTTCTCGACATCTTCCGGCAGCGCACCACCGTTCTCGGCGCGCAATTCGGCCACGGCGCTTTCAAATTGCGTAGGGTGAATCAGCTGCGATCGCCCAGCAAGTTCAATAAATCTTTCGGAAGTGACGTTACTCATTGAGAGCCCAAATTAACCGTGACCGGACGCTGCTTGTACTAGCAGAACGCCTGTTGCTTGCCGTACGCAGTATAAATAAATGCGTTTCGGCTTAACATGAGCAAAATCGGTTGGTTGTTTGCCTATCCGCAGTTTCGTGTTCAAATTGGGGAGTAAAAGAAGGTTAACCTTCGCAACTTATCGAAATCTTAACACACCTTCACTCTGTGAAGCGAATCATGACTTCTCACCACACTCGATTGTATACACGTCCTGGTTGTCATTTGTGCGAAGACGCCGAACAAATTTTGATCCGACATGGCATCGCTCCCGAGCTGGTCAACATTGATGACTCTCCAGAACTCACCCAAAAGTACGGGTGCTGTATCCCCGTTGTCGAAATCGACGGCAAGGTCCGGTTTCGCGGACGAGTCCACGAAATGCTGCTTCGTCGACTACTAGCGGCGGTCGAAGCGTAAGCGATGGAAGTTCTCGGAATGTTCGCCAAGCACTGGCGCACCGGCGAAGTAAAAACCCGCCTTGGCGCTACAATCGGATTGCCTGCCGCAGCCGCGGTGCATTATCAGTTTGTGCGCACGGCGGTAACACGATTTCAATCGCTTGGCGACCGCCGCGTTCTCGCCTATGCCCCCGCTGACGCAGAACAATCGTTTGCGGCCATGGTCGGCGACGCTTGGCGGTTGCAGTCGCAGTCGTCCGGTTCGTTGGGAAACCGAATCTCCCACTTTTTTACGACCGCGATCACCGACGGAGCGACAAAGGCCCTGTTAATCGGGTCCGATAGTCCCAATCTGCCGACCGGTTACCTGCAGCATGCGTTCCGCCAACTGGAAGAATGTGACGTGGTGCTGACCCCCGCCGAAGATGGCGGATATTGCGCCATCGGGTTGAATTCTCCCTGTGCGGAGCTGTTTACCGATATCTCTTGGAGCACCTCCGACGTCCTCTCTCAGACATTGGCTCGCTGTCACGCGCTGGGTCTGCGACCTCTGCAGACGCCAACTTGGTACGATGTCGATACCTGGGATGACTTGCAACGCCTGCAAGCCGATTTGGCGCATGACGACGCCGATCGCGATTTGCGACAACTGCGCTCCGAACTTTCTACGATACTCGCCGATTGTCCACCGCTGTGAATTCCGACTCTCCCCGTACCCACGCGACCTCTCTCAGCGCCGATTGCCTGATCATCGGGGGAGGAGTCATCGGACTCTCGCTCGCCTACGAACTGGCGACGCACGGTATGTCGGTGACGTTGCTCGAAAAAGCTGCGGTCGGCAAAGCCGCATCTTGGGCAGGCGCCGGATTATTGCCTCCGGCGACGGTGGGCCAAGCGGTCGAACCGCAAGAGCAGCTACGAGCTCTCAGTCATCAACTGCACGCCGAGTGGTCGATCCGTCTGCGGGAGGAGACCGGCGTCGACAACCAGCTTGAACGATGCGGAGGCTACTATATTGCGCGAAAAGCTGGAGAAGCGGCCGCGCTGGCGACCACGATGAGCCAATGGACCGAAGAAGGGATCGCCGTCGAGCGAATTTCCTCGGACGAACTACATCGCCGCTTGCCGCTGTTAGCGTCTGATGTCCTAGCGCGCGGCGCCTATCATGTTCCGGACGAAGCGATCCTGCGAAACCCCCGGCACCTGCAAGCGCTTCATCAGGCATGTCGGCAGCGCGGGGTCGTGTTCCAAGAGACGACCGCAGCGATCGAGTTTCAGCTCGAGCAAGATCGCGTCGCTGCGTTGGTCACCGATCATGGCCTCCTATCCGCCGATCAGTACTGCATCGCCGCTGGAGCATGGTCGCAACGCTTAACCGATTCGCTATTGGCGAAGGTCGGATTTTCGCACGCGGCGAAAACGCCCGAGATCGAGCCGATCCGCGGACAGATGTTGCTGCTCAACGGAAGCGCCCGGTTTTTACCGACGCCGATCAACGAAGGTCCCCGCTATTTGGTTCCGCGGCGGGATGGGCTGGTTCTGGTCGGGTCGACGGTCGAAGCCGCTGGATTCGATTGCTCTACGACCGAGGAGATCGCCCGCGACCTACGCGACTTCGCCTGCGCGTTGGTTCCGCGATTACAAGACGCCGTGGTCCAGCAAACCTGGGCGGGTCTGCGGCCGGCGAGTATTGATGGGATACCTTATATAGGCGCAATGCCGGGAGTCGCAAACGCCTATGTCGCCGCAGGCCATTATCGCAGCGGCTTGCATCTATCCCCGGCGACCGCCGTGCTGCTAGGTCGCCTGATTCGCGGCGTCGATGTCGATTTTGATTTGTCGCCGTTTCGCGTGGATCGCAGCTGATTCGCTCAGCGCGTCGCCACCGGGGCGCGGCGAACTCTTTTGGTCTCGCGCACGATGGTCTGCGCCGCGTCTTGCAAGTCAAACTGCTTGTCGACATTTCCCTCTTGAAATGCGACGCGGTTCATTCCGTAAATGTCGGAACTCGCTTCATTTTGCCCCAAGACGTACCCGCCGGCTGCCCGAATCGCTTTGCATCCGTCCGATCCGTCCCGTCCCATACCGGTCATAACCAACCCCAGACAAGCGTCGCCAAAGGCTTTGGCCGCCGAGCGCATCATGACATCGACCGACGGGCGATGCCCACTGACCGGGTCGCCATCGAAGACCTCTAGTCGCATTTGGTCGCGAGTTTGGCGGCGAATCTCAAGATGTTTCCCCCCCGGAGCGATATAAGCGCACCCCGGCGTCAGCGTATCTCCCGTCGCCGCTTCTTTCACTTCCACTTGTGAAATCGAATTCAGCCGTTTCGCGAACGCTTTGGTGAATTGCTCCGGCATGTGCTGAACGATGACGATCGGCGGTAATCCGGCCGGCAATGATTCAAATAAGGAAGTCAGCGCTGGAGGTCCGCCGGTCGAAATTCCGATGGCGATACCGCGATACGAACATTCGATCGGCGCGACTGGTTTATTTCGCGCCGGCGAACTGGCCGACTTGGCAGGTACGCTGGCGGCGCTGCGACGTTGTCTCCGGGTTTCGGCACGCGTGCGGCGAATTTCCAACACCTTGGCGAAATCAGTGCCAGCCACGGTGCGAATCTTTCGAACCAGGTCGTCCCGCATGACCGATTCAGCCTGGGCCAAACCTGTCGGTTTGGCGATGTAGTCAAACGCGCCCCGTTCCAGCGCATCGAGCGTAATGTCTCCACCCAACTGGGTCATGGCGCTGACCATGATTACCGGAATCGGTTTCAAAGCTAACAGACGATCCAACGTTTCAAGGCCGTCCATTCCCGGCATCTGCACATCTAAGGTAATGATATCCGGCTGAAGTTGCTTCATCATCTCCAGGGCCTGATAACCGTCTTTGGCCACGCCGCAAACTTCAATCCCCACCGCATCCGCCAATTGATCGGCGATTAGCGTTCGCATGAGCGCCGAATCATCTACGATCAAAACGCGTGAAATTTTTGTTGCCATTTTTCGCTCGATTCAATGCGTTCCACCAGTCGCGTCGTGCGCGAACATTCTGGCGAACCTGCCCCATTTCCGAGAGTTAACAATAAAAAATAGGCCGAAAAATTCGTCACTCTACCGGTATTCACCGCAGTTGCAGATATCCGCAAAAAACAAGCCGACATTCCCGCTGGAATTTGTGTCTCCACCGGCAGGATGTTCCCAATAATCCCCCTAACCAGTACGCTGGGGGCATCGCGTTACTTATTCCGATCACCCTGTTCCGATTGCTGCCTGCATGTCTGTCGATGCTCCGGCGAAAATAACGATCCTTGGCGCAGGACCGATTGGTCTCGAAGCCGCCCTCTACGCTCGTTTTCTCGGCTACGATGTCGCAATTTATGAGCAAGGGCGCCCAGCCGAATCGATTCGCCGCTGGGGAAGCGTACGGATGTTCAGCCCGTTCGGCATGAACAGTTCGCCGTTGGGCCGCAGCGCCTTATCGGCCCAGTCGGCGGACGATCTGAAATTGCCTGCCGAAGACGAACTGTTGACCGGCCAGGATTATGTCGATCGCTATTTGCAGCCGTTGGCCGAATCGGACCTGTTGGCCGACTCTCTCCATTGCGGCTGGACCGCGATCGCGGCCGGTCGCGCGGGACTCTCGAAGTCGGACATGGTCGACGAAGAATCGCGACGTGAAGCCGACTTTGTGGTGGTGCTGCGCGATCAAGATGGACGCGAACAACTCGATCGCAGCGATGTGCTGATCGACTGCACAGGACTGTTTGGTCAACCCGGCTGGATCGGCAGCGGCGGAGTGCCGGCGCTCGGCGAATCTTCGGCTCGTGCGCATATTGAGTTCGGCCTCCCCGATATCCTGGGGGGCGAACGGGACAAGTACGCCGGCCAACAGACGTTGGTCATCGGTTCTGGCTATTCGGCGGCAACCAACATCTGCGCACTGGAACAACTGGCGCGAGAAGCGCTGAACACGCAGACAACTTGGATTACTCGGAAAGAAAATCGCGCCGATACGACCGGTCCGCTGCAACGATTTGCCGATGATCCGCTGTCGGCCCGCGATCAACTAGCGGTGCGAGCGAACGAATTTGCCGCTAATAGCGAGCCCCACGTCGCTCATTGGCCCGCTTCGACCGTCTCCGCGATCCACTACGACGCGCACAGCGATCGCTTTCAAGTCACGTTGGCAGGAAATCACCAAGGGACGCATGAGTTTGATCGGGTGATCGCCAACGTCGGCTTTCTCCCCAACGTCGAACTGACCCGCTCGCTGCAGATGCATTATTGCTATGCGACCGAAGGTCCGCTGAAACTGGCCGCCAAGCTGCTCGAAAACAGCTCGGGCGACTGCCTCGCCCAGCCGACCGGCGACGCCGAACTGCTAATCAACCCCGAGCCCGATTTTTATCTGCTTGGTGCAAAAAGTTACGGACGCAACTCACAGTTTCTGCTAAAAAACGGCCTCGATCAGATTCGTCAGCTATTCACCATCATTGGGGATCGCGAGAATCTGGATCTCTATCGCCAGTTTTTACCCGCCAATCAAAAATAGAGATCGCGTGCCTGCAGGCGTCCTTCCGCAAGTTGTTCCGTCTCACCTCGACGCGCTCTGGTTTCAAGTCACCGGGCTGCGCTGCAATTTAGCGTGCCATCACTGCTTTGTCAGTTGCCATCCGAAGAACAATACGTTCGGGTTTCTCTCGCTGGCCGATGTGGAGAGCCGTTTGGAAGAAGCGGCCGCCCTGGGCGTAAAAGAGTTCTACTTCACCGGCGGCGAACCTTTTCTCCATCCCCAAATCGTACCGATCCTGATCGCGGCGCTCGCGTATGGCCCCGTCACCGTGCTGACCAACGGCACGGTGCTAAAAGCAGACTGGCTACAACAACTCCGCGACGCAGAAGAGCAGGGGATCTACTCGCTGGAATTTCGCGTATCGATCGACGGCTTCTCTCCGGAGACCAATGATCCCATCCGCGGCGAGGGAACGTTCGTCCGCGCGATGCGCGGCGTCCAACTGCTGGTGGAACATCACTTTTTGCCGATCATCACCGCGGTTCGCACTTGGAGTGACGCCGACGAACCGCACATCGTCGCCGAATTCATGCAGGCGTTAAAGGAAATCGGCTACGCCCGACCGCGAATCAAACTGTTGCCTACGCTGCAGATTGGCGCCGAAGAATCGCGATCGTGCGGCTACGCTGACCATGATCGGATCACGCCCGAAATGTGGGCGGGGTTCGATGCGACTCAACTAGTTTGCGAACACAGTCGCGTCGTCTCGGATCGCGGCGTCCACGTTTGCCCTATCTTGATCGAGTCTCCCGATTCGCTGTTGGGACAAACGCTCGCGCAGTCGCTCGCGCCATTTGAGGTTTCACACGGCGCCTGTTTCACTTGCTATCAATTTGGTTCGATCTGCGCCAATCCATCCTCGGCGTCCGGAAAAGATCGCTAACGCCATGACGACGCGCATCGCCTGCTTTGGCGGAATCTACAACAATTATCTCGCGCTGGAAGCCGCGATCGCCGACGCTCAGCGACGCGGCGTGGACCAAATGTTTTGCCTGGGAGATCTGGGCGCATTCGGCCCCCATCCCGATCGCGTTTTTCCTCTCCTCCATCAGCACGACATCCAAGTCGTACGCGGAAATTACGACGATTCGATCGGCCGCGGACTCAACGATTGTCAGTGCGGGTACGCCGATCCGCGTGATAACTACTTCGCCCAGATCAGCTACGACTACACGTTGCAAAACACTGCTAGCGACAACCGCGCGTACTTGCGCACTTTGCCTGCCGAGATCCGGTTGGAGATCGAGGGACGCCGTCTTTTGCTGTGCCATGGCAGCCCGCGAAGAACCAACGAGTTCTTATGGAAATCGACAACTTCGACTTCGTTTTTGAATTGGCTCGCTGATCAACATCAGGCCGATCTGATCTTGGCGACGCATACCGGAATTCATTGGGGACGCGAGTTATCGAACCGCCGAGCGTTTGTGAACGTAGGAGTTTTGGGGCGCCCTGCCAACGATGGTCGCAAGGAAGTCTGGTACACGATTATTTCCATCGATCTGCATTCCGGCATAAGCTGGCAGTTTGTGCCGCTTGAGTATGATTTTCGCCGTTTAAGCAGCGAGATGACGGCCCAGCAGCTCCCGCCTGAGTTTATCGAGACGATCCAAACCGGGTGGTGGACCACCTGCTTGGAAATCCTTCCGGCGAAAGAACGCCGCAAAGGCCGTTACTAAATTTTCAGGCGGAAGGATCGAATGCCGCGCGGGAACCGAAAAACCGGCTCCCCACGCCGCCCGTTGGCGTTATATTAAAGACATTGTTCATACAATCCAATGCATTTGGGAACGCTACGCTATGTCGATCCGAATCTTCGCCTGTCTGCTGTTACTGCTGGCAAGTCTGCCCGCTGTCGCCGCCGAACCGGAAAAATCGACAGAGTCGAACCCAGCTGTCGTCGCGACCGCGACGGCTAAATCTGCAGAAACCGATCGCACCATTCGCCGAGCGATTCGCCAGCTGGATAGCGATACGTTCGCCGAACGTCGCGAAGCGGCCGAGCAATTGCGTGACGCAGGTCCCGCGGCGATTGCGTCGCTGGAAGAAGCCTGTCGCGACGGCGCCGGCGAACGGGTCGCGCAGTCGATCGAGATTCTCCAATCTTTCGCCGCGAGCGAAGACCGCGAAGTGAGCGCCGCCGCGCTCCACGCGTTAAAAAATATCGCCGACGGAGAAAACGCGACCGCCGCCAAGCTGGCTGCGACAGCAGTTCATTCGATCCGTACGACTCCAGGGATGCGACCGGCGCCGGAAGCAGGCGGGGATCGTATCGCCGGATTTAATCCCTTTGACAACGCGATGCTGCAAGGAATGCGAGGACGCGAACGGAACTTCAGCATGTCGACCGTCCGCAACAACGGACGCGAACAGATCAAGATCACCGACGGCGAGCGTCGCGTCGAAATTGACAAAGATCCGAGTGGACCGCTCCGCGTTGAGTGGAGAGAAGGAAACGACGCGCCGCAAGTCGCCGAAGCGGACGATCTGGACCAGTTGCGCAAGGATCATCCCCAAGCGGCCGAAATCTATGACCAGTACCAAGCTCAGATCGCCGGCGCGCAAGGCATGCTGGGCGAACGATTTTTCGCTCCGCTGCGTCTGGACGGACTCCCGATTCCGCAGCCGATGCGTCAGATGGACGAACAATGGGCGCGGATGCGGGCCGAACATCAGCAGATGATGGAAGAGATGCGTGCGCAACACCAACAGCGAATGCGAAACATGCGTCAGATCGCTCCCGCACGTCCCGCTAATCCGCCGACGCAACTGCGCCGGCTTCAAGAAGACGCTCGGCAATTGCAGCAGCGAATTCAAGCCGGCGACGTTGATGACGCGACGATCGAAGAGATTTCGCGTCTGCAAGAGCTGCTGAAAGAACTGCAGCGCCAAGCGAACCAATAGTCGAACGTCGGGCGGCATTGGACGACTAGGGCAGGATTGAATGGTCGCCTTCCACGGCGTCATTCGCATCCGATATCAATAGCATCTGCATCCCGCGCCGCTCTGGCAAGATGCGCACCGAGGAGGGCCACGGAATGGACCGTGATAATTGGACGGCGATGACTTCGGCCGTCGCATGATCGCCAGGCGCTATCACTAGGATCGTCTGCGGTTTCTCTAACAGGTCTAGTTGCCATCGCTGGAGAACTCCCATGTTTGAATATGTGAGCGGGATGACCTGCTGAAAGCGATGCTTCGGCTGATAAATAGCGTTGATCGGCAAGCGGCTGTAGTCGGCCAGTGTCCCTTCGTTTTGCGTCAAACCATCCGACTCGATCAAGCGCGACGCGATCAGCAACGTCGTCTCTGGCGAAAGCTGCAGTTGGTTTACTGCCGCGACGGCGCCGCGCCAATCTTGCTGGCGTTGCAGAGACCAGTGCTCTGGCAAATGGAAGTAGAAGATCGAAATCGCTAGCGCCGCGGCTATGACCGCTCGAGCGCCGATCTGATCGATCCGCCCTACATTCAATCCGCACCAGGCGAACAATGTCGCCTGACTTCCCATCAGATAACGTCGCAAAAACAACGGCGTAATGTGCCAGTGAGTCAGCGACCAGGCGATGATGACCGGCGCCATTGTCGCGAAGATCGACCAGACAAAAATCGCCGTCGTGGCGCTGCGGCGCGTGCGGGATTCGCGATTCGGAAACAGTTGATTCAGTCCCCAGCCGATCCCCCAGGGCAACAGCCCGAAAGGAATAATCGGCAAGAGCTCGATGATCCTGAAGGGCGAATCGCTATGAATAAAGGCCGCCCAACTATGACGTCGTCCATAGACCAGCGCCAGTTGTGGAATCAGCGGTAACAGCGCCAGCGCCAATCCGCCGAACATCAGCAACATCCGCTTAACGGCGGCGTGTCCCCAAGCGGCCAGGATCACCGGCGGCAGACAAGCGGCGACAAACAGCCCCGCGGTGATATGCAGATGAATGGTCACTGCAGCCAGCAACGTCCAGACGCAAGCGTCGCGCAGAGTAAAGTCGCCCCACAAGCGAATTGTCGTCGCCAAGAGCGCCACGCAACCAAGTTGAACCGCCGCATAGGGTCGCACTTCGGTCGCGTAGAAGATCATATCTCGATCGAGTGCGATTAGCAGAGCTGCGACGCAACCGGCCAAGCCTGATCCGCTCCAGCGACGCACCAAAATAGCGACGCCGATTAAAGTGGCGCAGCCGCAGAGAACCGACGGCATTCGCAGCGACCACTCACTGACGCCAAAGATTGCGGTGAACCCTTTTAACGCCCAAAAATAAAGGGGGCCATTGTTGCCCTGCAGGCCGCGATCAGCGACTTCGCTCCAGTCTCCGGCGATCGTCCAGGCCGAATGCAGCTCGTCGAGCCAGAGACTTTCGGACAGCGGCATCATGCGCAGGCAGAAGCCGAGCAGCGCAATTAGCAAGAGCGCCCGCCAAAACAGGCGAGCGGACAGCGGGAAGTCGAACGGTGGCGGCGAGTCATTCACTCGCTAGATTGTAATCGCCGACAGATTCTAGGCGACTCCACCTTGTGCTAGTCGGTCGAAACGGCGACCAGTTCTTCGTGAACCGCTTCGATTTGCTCAGCGGAGATGACCGACTGTTCTTCGGCGAACGCAATCAACAGCGCCAAATCGCACAGTCGATTGATGCGCCGCGGAGCGCCGTTGGTGATCTGGTGCAAACGCTCCAGCGCCTCTGGCACAAAGATCTCACGGCGTGCGCCAGCCGTTGTCAGCCGATGCAGCACGTAGGAAGCGGTTTCGTCCGCCGTCAACGCTTTGACCATGCATTTGACCGCCAGGCGCGTTTCAAAAGCAGGCGCCCGTTTGAGCGCCGGCAAGATCTCGGTCTGGCCGACCAGCAGCAACGTCATGTCGAGCATCCCGTCCGTTTCGAGATTCGTCAACAAACGCAATGTCTCGAGCGCATTGAAATCGGCGACCAAGTGCGCCTCGTCGATCACCAGGACGGCATGTTTGCCGGCTCGCGTATTTTCGCTAAGTCCTCGCCGGATCGCTTGTACGCTGTCGGCAATGGTTGAAGTGGCCGATTGCTCGACGCCCACCAACTCGCGCACGATGTAGGCCAATAGCTGATCGGCCGGCATGTACGGAAACACCACATGCACCTTGGGCGTAAACTGCTCCGGTAGTTGTTCCAGCAGCAGTTGGGCCAACAACGTCTTGCCCAGGCCTTCGCCGCCGGTCAACAGCGCCGCTCCGCGGCGGTTCTCGACCGCATACCGCAACTTCAGCAGCGTTCCCTGCGCCGACTCGGCCGGGTAATAGAACGCTGGGATCGCCGTATTTTCAAACGGGCGAGCCTGCAGATTCCAATAGTCTTCGTACATTCGGTTTAACTAACTGACGAAGTTTTCGGTGACGCCTAAAATGGATACGCCGGCGCTGCCTAAGCGCCTTACAACTTCCGCGACCTGCGAGTCATCCGAGATTCGCAGATCACGCACAATCATCGCCGCATCGACTTGATTCAGCTTGGTGGGAACTTCATGAATTTGGCCGATATCGACCAGGATCATGTCGTAGCTTCCCTTCATGCTGTGCAGCATTTGATCCAACTTCTCCGGCGATCCCTTCGCTTTGCTGGGGGCCAGCGTCAGATCGTCGGCGACCGAATGGATCGCGGCGTCTTCCACCGTCGGACCACCGGCGGCGATCGCTTCCCAACCATGTTCGACGCGCACGCCAAGTCGAGTCGCGAGCTCCGGATTGTTGTCGCTCGCGTCCACAATCGCCGTTTTGACGCCGCTGTCAGACAAGAGCTTCGCCAGACACAACGTGAGGGTCGTACAACCTTCGCCAGAAGCGAAACTGTAAACCGCAATCACTTTTTTTCCTTTCGCGCCGACTTCCGTCAACCGATCGCGCACTTCGACGAAACCTTCTACTCCCCGCTCTAGCAACATCTCAATCGTCGCCGGCCAAGCGAATCGGGGCGCTTCCCACTGCGGGCGAAACAGCGCCGGCGCCGTACTGCTCTTGGCCAACATGCTTTCCCATTCCAATCGATCGTTCGTCTTGCCGGACGGCGGAGCGATGGTTTTGGCAGGCGGCTTTTCGGTTTTCGGCGATTCGGCCGGCGGCGTTCGCCGTGCTTGACTAGGCGCCGCGGGTTTTTCGATCTCATCCAACGGGGCCGGCTGAGCCGTTTGCCGTTCGGACCGGACGCGTTGCAAAATGCGATCCACTGCGGCGGCCACCGCCGCCGTGTTTTGCGCCGACGCAGCAAACGCTGAAGTGTCGGTCACTTCCGCCGGCGGATTCGCTGGCTCGTAATACTGCTCAGCGTCATCCAGATCACTCTCGTTGATCGGCGAGCCAGGCAAATCGATTCGCAAGCCCTTCTTTTTCCAGTCGTATAGCTGTTCGATCGTCGGTCCGCCCGGAAAGACCGGTACGCCGCGCGTGTACTCGGCGGCCGGATCATCCAACTCGGGCGATTCCGGTCCATAAGCACGAATGAAGGCTCGATCTACGGAACTCATTAGCGAAACCTCGAAGATTCAGTCGGTTCTAAATTTCCGTTCAGTCGGGCTTGCGCCGGACGGTTTGCGGCCGGATCACCCGGCGCATAATACATTTCTTTGCCGCTCGGCGCTGCTCCGCCAAACGGGTCGAACGACGCCTGCTGTTGCTGGCCATAACGACTGCCGGAAGCGGCAGGCGCTGGAGCAATCGGCTCCGGCGTTCCCAGTTGGGCGGTGGCCGGCGGCGCGTCTTGCGACATCGCGCCCTCGAAACGGGGATTTTCTCTAGGCAAGTTGGCCTCGGAAGCAGCGCCGCGAGGTTCGTCTTTCCACCACGGCGCGTCGGCATCGCTTCTAGCCCCAGCCGATAGCGTAGCGCCATAGCGGGTCTGTGTGGGATTGCCGCGAGCGGGATTGCCGCCGTCGGTCGTATCGTAGCCGGCTCCCGCCGAATACGATCCGCGATTGACTTCTTCACGGGGGCGATTCGCGATGTACTCGGCGTCCCCTGGGCTGCTTCCACCTAGCAGGTCGGTCGCACTGATGCCGTGCGAATGTTGGCTGGAAGTTTGGGGATTGGTCGGTCGACCGCTCACTTGCGGAGCGCGATAGGCTGAGGCGTCTTCACCGGCTGGCGTTGCAAAAGGAGCAAATGCTTCGCTCGACTCGCTGCGACCGGTGCTTTGGAGCGGCGGTGCGATATCCATCGCCGTAGCGGCCGATGGTTCCCGCTTTTCGAGCTGCAAATGATCGCCATGCGAGTGTTGATCGAGACCATGTCCGCTATTGGTCGGTCCAAAGCCGGGGGCGTCCCCCAACTCGCCGAGTTGGATATCGGTCTCAAACGGCGGCGCTTCGTCGGCATCGGCGGCCGGATGGGGATTTTTGTTTCGTTGTCCGGACGAAATCTGAATCGTTCCCCAGACCAACACCGCGGCGATCATCGCGAAAAAGAGTCGAGTTCGCCAAACGGGGGCTTTCGCCGCTTTCATTCGCTCGCGGCGCCCTTCGGCTCCATCGTAAAGCGGCTTGCGCTGCACCGGAGAGCCTTTTTCGGGCTGCATCGTCACCGTGGACGGAGCCTCGGCCGGGCGCTGGGGCGCGGTTCGACGCGAAGCATGCGGAGCTCGCGGCGAATGCGCGGCGTCAACGCGATAGGCGCGTTTCGGCGGGTCGACCGCCGGAGCGTCCTCAATTAGCGGTTGTTCGTCAATCTCGGTCGCGACGGCCCACGAAGCGGCTGCCGGCTTCGGCGCTGCCGCCAAGTCAGGCATACGCAACAAAACCCTGGGCAAAGCGGAAACAAGTCTCGTCGCCGGCTCCGCGGTCTTGGGGGTTGCTGTTTTTGTCATCGTCTTGGCTTCCTTGCCTATTTTCTCAATCTCGGCGCCTTCATGGCGTAGTTCTGGTCCGTCATCTCTTCGGATCGGGTACCGAGTCTGCAGATCTTGAGCGTTAGATAAGAAAAATTGACTTTGCCGACTAGGCGAAGTTTTGCGGAAACTGCTTTTCAGATGAACCTTGTCGCATAAATGGCAATCTGGGATACTTAGAGGGCTAGAAATCTTCCATTGCTGACAGCATTGCTCTGACCAAGTCCGTACGGCAGCCGCCGGCGGCTAAAAAAGACCCAAGAATGGCGATCGCGACCCCGAACGACAGCAAGCATCTCGTTATCCAGGAACTCGACAAGCGGATTCTCATCCTTGACGGAGCGATGGGAACGATGGTCCAGAAATACAAACTGGACGAGAACGCGGTGCGCGGTCCGAAGTTTGACGGTTTCCACAAAGACCTGAAAAACTTTACCGACATTCTCTGTCTGACGCGTCCCGAGATCGTCGAGCAGATCCATCGCGAGTTTCTGGAAGCTGGCGCGGATATCCTCGAAACGAATACCTTTGGCGCGACGCCGGTCGCGATGGAAGAATTTGATCTTGCGCACTTGGCGACCGATGTGAATGTCGCCGCGATCCAGCTAGCACGCAAAGTGGTTGACGAGTTCAACGAGCGGACTCCGCACAAGCCGCGCTTCGTCGCCGGGTCGATCGGACCGACCAGCCGGACCGCGTCGATGTCTCCCAAGGTCGAAGACCCCGGCTTCCGCAACGTCACTTTTCAGCAGTTGGTCGACTCGTACCTGGTGCAGATCGCCGCGATGGTCGAAGCCGGCGCCGATCTCCTGTTTCCCGAGACCACCTTCGACACGCTCAATCTCAAAGCGTGCCTGTTCGCGATCGAGAAATACTTCCGCGACAACAACGTCGTGCTGCCGGTGATGGCCTCGGTGACGATCACCGACGAAAGCGGCCGCACGCTCAGCGGGCAAACGGTCGAAGCGTTTTGGAACTCCGTCGCGCACTTTCCGTTGCTCAGCGTCGGCGTCAACTGCGCCTTGGGCGCCGACAAAATGCGACCCTACGTCCAAGAGCTCGCATCCATTTCGCCCGCCTATATTAGCTGTCACCCGAACGCCGGCTTGCCGAACGAGTTCGGCGAGTATGACGAAACGCCGGAACAAATGGCGGCGACCCTGACCACTTTCGCCGACAGCGGCTGGCTCAACATCGTCGGCGGTTGCTGCGGCACGTCGCCGGCCCACATCAAAGCGATCGCCGAAGCGGTCGAGCACAAAGCGCCCCGTATCCGCGCCACGCCCCCGGACTTCACACGTCTCTCCGGGCAACAGTCGCTGACGATTCTGCCGACCTCCAACTTCACGATGATCGGCGAACGCACCAATGTGACCGGCTCGCGCCGCTTCGCTCGCTTGGTCCGCGAAGAATTGTACGAAGAAGCGATCGCCGTCGCGCTAGAGCAAGTCAACAACGGCGCGAACGTCATTGACATCAACATGGACGACGCTTTGCTGGATGGTGAAGCGGCGATGGCTCGCTATTTGAATCTGATCGCCGCCGAGCCCGACATCTGCAAAGCGCCGATCATGATCGACAGCTCAAAATGGTCGGTGATCGAGGCCGGTCTCCGCTGCGTGCAAGGGAAACCGATCGTCAACTCGATCAGCTTGAAAGAAGGGGAAGCCGATTTTCTGGCCAAGGCGCGCCTCGTGCGCAGCTATGGCGCCGCCGTCGTCGTCATGGCCTTTGATGAAACCGGTCAGGCCGTCGAAAAGGATCCCAAAGTTCAGATCTGCAAGCGAGCTTACGATCTGCTGGTCAACGAGGTCGGCTTTCCGCCAAGCGACATCATCTTTGACCCGAACATTTTGACGGTCGCCACCGGCATTGAAGAACACAACAATTACGCGATCAACTTCATCGAAGCTTGTCGCGAAATCAAACAGGTCTGCCCCGGCGCCAAGATCTCTGGCGGCGTCAGCAACGTGTCGTTCTCGTTCCGCGGCAACGACTTTATTCGCGAAGCGATTCACGCCGTCTTCCTGTTCCATGCGATCAAAGCGGGCCTGGACATGGGGATCGTTAACGCTGGCCAGTTGGCGGTCTACGACGATGTCGCGCCGGAACTTCGCGAGTTGATCGAAGATGTTCTCTTCAATCGTCGCGACGACTCGACCGAACGTCTGGTCGATTACGCCGAGACGGTCAAAGATCGCAAAGCCGGCGGCTCCGCCGTGACCGAAGATTTGTCGTGGCGCGAAGGTTCGGTCCAAGAGCGTCTCTCGCACGCATTGGTCAAAGGGATCGACAAGTTCGTCGTCGAAGATACGCAAGAGGCTCGTCAACATTACGATCGCTGTCTGCGAATCATCGAAGGCCCGCTGATGGACGGGATGAACATCGTCGGCGACCTGTTTGGCGCCGGCAAAATGTTTTTACCGCAAGTGGTCAAAAGTGCCCGCGTGATGAAAAAAGCGGTCGCCTATCTGCTGCCGATCATGGAAGAAGAGAAGGTCGCGTTGGGCGAAGTTGCGCAAGATGTGCGCGGCACCATATTGATGGCGACCGTCAAAGGAGACGTCCACGATATCGGCAAAAACATCGTCGGCGTAGTTCTGGGTTGTAACAACTACTCGGTGATCGACCTCGGCGTGATGGTCTCATGCGACAAAATTTTGGCCGCCGCGAAAAAGCATGGCGTCGACGCGATCGGCCTCTCGGGGCTGATCACGCCCAGCTTAGACGAGATGGTCCACGTCGCTAAAGAGATGGAAGCGGCTGGGTTCACCATTCCGTTGCTGATCGGCGGCGCGACGACCAGCGCCAAACATACCGCAGTGAAAATTGCGCCCGCCTACAGCGGCACGACGGTCCATGTGCTCGACGCGTCACGCAGCGTCGGCGTTGTCGATCGACTGCTGAGCGACGAGATGCGAGAAGAGTTTTTGGTGAAGAACAAGAAGCTGCAGGACGACTTGGTCGCTTCATACAAAAAACGGCAAGAGGTGAAACTTGTCTCGATGGAACATGCTCGCCGCAACAAGTTTGCGACCGACTGGAGCACCGTCGATATCCGCACTCCCAGCTTCCTCGGCGTGCGCACGTTGCCGAAAGTTTCGTTGACCGAGCTGCGCGAATATATTGACTGGACTCCCTTTTTTATGTCCTGGGAGCTGAAAGGGAAGTACCCGAAGATTTTTGAAGATTCGTTTGTCGGTGAAGAAGCGAAGAAGCTGTTTAATGACGCCAACGCGTTGCTCGACAAAATCATCGCCGAAGAACTGCTTACCGCTAACGGCGTTTACGCGTTTTGGCCGGCCAATAGCGACGGCGATGACATCGTGCTGTACAGCGACGAGTCGCGACAAACCGAAATCGGCCGCATGCATACGTTGCGGCAACAATGGGAACGCAAGGGTCAGAAAGACTTCCGCGCGCTTGCCGACTACATCGCGCCGATCGACTCGGGCCGAAAAGACTATCTCGGCGGCTTCGCCGTGACGACGGGGATCGGTTGCCAAGAGCTCGCGACCAAGTTTGACGCCGATTTCGATGACTACAATTCGATCATGACCAAGGCGCTCGCCGATCGTCTGGCCGAAGCGTTCGCCGAATGGCTCCACGCTCGGGCACGGCTCGACTGGGGCTTTGGCGCCGACGAGAATCTCTCGAAAGAAGAGCTGATCGCGGAGAAGTATCGAGGCATTCGCCCGGCCGCCGGCTATCCGGCTCAACCTGACCATACCGAAAAGCGCCAGTTGTTCGACTTGCTGAAAGCGGAAGATAACGCCGGCATTGAGCTGACCGAGAGTCTGGCGATGTTCCCCGCGGCGAGCGTCTCCGGACTCTACTTCGGGCATCCCCAGTCCCGCTATTTCGCCGTCGATCGCATGACGCACGAACAAGTGGCCGACTATGCGAAACGAAAAGGCTGCACGCTGGCCGAGATGGAGCGTTGGCTCGCACCGAACTTGGGATATGATCCCGACGAGAAGTAAACGTTGTCTTTGTCGCTCGCAGCAAAAGCGAGCGGAAAATCGTTTCGAAATAACGCAACTTCGACAGCGAGCGATCGTCTACGTTGATCCAGCTGCCGGCGGAGCGTTATCGCCGGACTGTCGCGGCGACAGCACCAAGAACTTGCTCTCGTTGTGGTCGGCGACGTCAAATGCCGCCGACTTGCCGATCAGGTCGAAGTGCCGCACAAAGCCGTGCGCCGGAATGACCAGGTTGTTGTCGGCGATCTTGGTGGCGATCGCGTCTTCGGCGGCGCCGCGGACGAACTTTACCAAGATGCGTCCACTCGGTGGATCGTACCCTAAAACCACGCGATCGAGCCGGGCCTTACGATTCTTGATGTTGTTCATCGGAATGACCAAGTCGCCGTTCACCTTGCGAATGTAGGCCGGGATCCGGACCTTCGCTTCGTTCAACGGAGAGTACATCCGGAAAGCGTTTTCGACTTGCCCTTCCTGCACGTCGGCCAGATGCTGTATCAAGTCCGACGTGCTCAACACGCCGCGCAACTCTTGCCGCAATCCCACCACCGGCAAACAGCCGATCTTGTTGGTCGCCAGCACTAGCGCCGCTTTGGCCAAGGGGACTTCCGGTGAGATCGTCACCGGTCTTTCGCGCGTGATCAGATGTTGAATCTCGCGCGCCAGTTCATCCGGCTCTTCCGGCTTCATCATCGATCGAACCACGTCGCGTTGTGACACGACCCCCATCACGCGCTTCTTATCATCGACAATGATGATGCGTCGAAGGTTGTGGCGCGCCATCAGCTCGGCGACGATCTTCACATGCGTACCCACCGTGGCGGTATGCACTTTGACCGTCATCACATCACGGACAGAGCCGCTCAATTTTTCAGAAATTGTATCGAGTGATGGCATGGGCGAACGGCGAGATACTTTCCCGGAAAAGTGTTTTGTCTCTGCCAAACAACTTCTCTGGCATCACGAAACTATAGCACGCAAATTTCGCAAGTCGTTCCCCAGAAACGGCTACGTCAATTTTGCGGGGAACCTGCACTTCCGAGGGTCGCAGCGACAATCCCGGCGGGATGCTTCGCGCCCATCCAGTACAGAAACAGGCCGATTGTAACGATGGCGACGATCCTGACGAGCGGTCGGCCGTTACTCGTTTCTCAGGCGTTCGATTTGCCCAGTCCGTCAGCCGATGTGCCGATCGAATTCAATGCAGCTTCGATAAGAACGTCAGACGGTTGATATTCGTGAATTTCGACATACTGAGAAACCATCGTTGGTGCTGCAAACACCTGGCCGGCCTGATCCTTGACTCGGATCTGACCATTACCGACGTACGGCGACCTTAGACCGCACAATTCGCAGCCATGAAAACCGCGGTGCTTGAGAATCGGCATTTCGCATAGCTGTCGCAATGCATCGCGAAACTCCGAGGAAATTGGCCCCGCTGGGAATGGTTTTCCTTCACCGAGCCAGCCGATATTGAGCACGTCAGGCTCGATCCCGTGGTGGAAGAGGTTAAGTCGGTGAAGTGCGTCATTGTTACGCTCCCCGATTTGGGAATGATCGTCGCTTACTCTTCCACTTGGTAGATATGTTGCAGCGTGATATTGGGCGCTATCGCCGCAAACGCGGCCGCACCGTCGTCCGTCACTTTCGTCCGGGTGACAATTAACGTCTCTAGCGATTTTGATTTCGCCAGTTCCAAGATGCCGGCGTCGGTGACCGAAGTTGATCCCAGATGCAGCCATTTCAAGTTTGGCATGGCGGCCAGCAGCGCCAAATTAGCGTCGGTCAGATCATTCGCATCCAGATTCAACCGCTCTAGCGTCGTCAGTTTCGCCAAATCAGGAAGGGACGCGTCGGTGACCTTGGTTTTCCACAGATTCAGATCGGTTAACTTCGGCAACTTGGCGATCTCGGCGGCGCCGGCGTCATCGACTTTCGTCTCACTGACGTCAAGATCCTCCAGCGAACCGATCTTCGCCAATTCCGCCATGCCGCTGCCGGTTACATCGGAACCGCGGAGACGCAATTTCGCTAAAGCCGGAAACTTGGTCAAAACCGCAAGTTCTTCATCGACCGTCGGCGTGTTGAATAGATACAGCTCTTTCAGATCGTGAGCATTCTGCAAATGCTCGAGCCCGCCGGCAGACGCGTCGGTATCATCCAAACCTAGCACCTTCAGCTTGGTCAGCGGCGCGAGCTGCGCCAAATCGGCGTCCCGAATCGGTTGCCCACGAAAAAGGAGCCGTTCCAGCTCGGTCAATTGGCCAAGCGATTGCAGCGCTTCGCCGGTGATCGAGACCCCCCGCATATCCAACGACTGGAGTTTCGTCAGCGGAGCCAATTCGCTCGCCGATTCATCGGTCATCCCGACATCCTGCAACGACAACTTGCGGAGCGTGACCGCTTCTCCCAAACCGCGAAAGTCGACGTCGGTCGCAACCACGCGACTCAGATCCATCCCAATCGGCGCTTTGCTACTGGAACGCGAGATCTTCGCTCCCAACCTTCCCAATCGTTCCACGGCAGGCGGATCGAGCGGAAAGGTTTCCTTCTTCGCATCCGGAATATCTTGCGGCATACAGCCGATCGCCGAGATCAGCAGAACGCTCCAAAGCGACAAACGGCAGGGACGAGGCATCAATCTATGTCCAGAGGAAGGAAAGGGAAAAACTTACATTCTAACAAACGCAGAAGATCTACTGAAACGCGCCTTGATCGAAATGTGAGAAAAACATCATCACAATCTGAAAACCTACTATTGCAGTCGCCAATTCAATCGATTCCATACGACTGTTTCCTCAGCTCGTAACGGCGAGAAGCTGCCTGCCGGGCAAGCATTTTGCGTAACTCAAGGGCCCAGAGAGGGAGCCTAACGGCTTATAGTAAGACTTCTCCCGGCATCAAGATGAGTCAATATGTTGACAAAACTTGGCCAGGAAGTTGTGAGGCAGAAAGGGAGAATCGCGTCCAAAGCGACAACTCACATCGGTATCGCAATAGACTTCGTGACCAGCGGTCCGAAAACTAAGCCGCCGCGTCATTGCCGATTTCCGTCAGCGGCGAGGCCGTTTTCGTTGCTTGGGTGAAGACTCACGCAGGAATTATTACGGAACGAGCCAATCCTGATACTTCACCAGTTCCACCTTGACCTCTTCGGCGAAGCGTGACAAATCGCCGATCGTCATGTCAAAGCAGTTGAGCGCGGCCATCGAGATCCGGTTGTACTTGGCGCCCAGCGAAGTGATGCCGACTTCGTTCATCGCCATGTTGCCCATTTCGACCGCTTTGATCATCTGCGAGTGTTGGCCCCGATAGACGCCGGCCATGTGATGGTAACGGATCGTATCGACCACCAGTTCCGGAAACTTCCAGTGTCGTGCGATTCTCTCGCCGAACTGAGTATGATCAAAACCGAAGTACTGCTGCTCCCAGCGTACTTGCACTTGCTGCGACGACATTGCGCCGAGCATCATTACAAATCGCGTATTCAGAAATTGATCGAGAATTACGATCCCCAGATCGTGCAGCAGACCGGCGATGAACGCATCTTCGGGATCGCCGATGTGATGTTTTTTGGCGAACATCCGAGCCGCAATCCCGACGGCGACCATATGCTCCCAAAGTCCCGATCGGCTGTAGGCGCCGACCTTGTCTCCCCCCAAAAACAGCTCGCTGACGCTCGCCGTGATCGCCAAGTTGCGTACCTGCTTCATCCCCAGGTACGCGATCGCTTGCTGCAGATTGGTAACTTGGTTGCGGAGGCCGAATGCGGAGGAATTGACGAGCTTCAAAATGCGCGAGGACAACGCGACGTCACATTCGATGATGGCCGTCAGCTCCGAGGCGCTCGATTCTTCGGCGCTGGCAACCTCCATCGCCTGGATGGCAATTTGCGGAAGTGACGAGACCTCATCGATCCGTTGGATCAAAATGTCCAGCGCTTCTTCATTCAATACTTTGAGCGTCGCCACCGACATGTTGGCTCACTCTCCTTTACCCCGATAAGTCACGATCCTCTCTTGCGCGCAGGCAATTCGCCGTAAACGCGCAAGCGACATAGTTCAAAGATATGTCGTATTTCGGACTTCGCGCCAGCTTTCCCGCGGCATCTGCTGCTAGCTTCTGGCGATTGTATCGGTCGTAGCGGCTACTCGGCGCTCTCTTCTGATTTCCTAGGCCGAAACCCCCGCGATATACCCGCTTGACCAGGCCCACTGGAAGTTGAAGCCGCCGATCCGTCCATCGACATCGCAGATTTCGCCGCACAAAAATAGGCCTGGGCAAAGACGCGACTCCATCGTCTTCAATTGGATCTGATCCAACGGCACGCCGCCGGCCGTCGCTTCGGACACGGCGAAGCCCCGGTTTCCGACGATCGGCGTTTCCATCGCCGTCGTCAGCCGGACAAGTCGTTGGCGCGCCGCGCGATCCAACTGATCGCCTGTTCGTTCAAAGTCGATTTCCGCCAGCTCTAGTAACAGATCAGCCAGGCGCCCAGGCAGCTTTTCTCGTAAGAATTTTCTCACCACCGCCGCGCCCAGCGATTGCAATTGGGCGTCCAGTTCTTCGCTTTTCTCTTCCGGAATCCAGTTGGCTCGCAACTGCGCGGCGGCGTCATCTTCCAGCGCGTTCAGATAATGCCGACTGATGTCCAACACCACCGGGCCTGAGAGCCCGCGATGCGTAAACAACAGATCGCCGGATGCGGCGGTCAAACGCTTGCCGGTGCCGCTATGGACCGAAAGTTCCGCCGGCAGACTAACGCCGGACAGCTCTTTCGGGCGCCAATCGTCGGCGGCGACCAAAGGCACCAGCGCCGGAAAGATGCGGGGAGTCAGCGTATGCCCGAGGCGCTTGGCCAGTTCCCAGCCAAATCCGTCCGAGCCCGTCTTCGGCACGCTTTTGCCGCCAGTCGCAAGAATCACATGCGGCGAGACAATCTCTCCCCATTCGCCGCTGACGGCCAGCGCCTCATCTTCTAGCCGCGCAAGTCGCGTGACGCGGCGCTTGGTTAGGATCGATACGCCGAGCCGCCGAGCTTCGTTGATCAGCGCATCCAAGACCGTTTGCGCACGATCCGTGGTCGGGAACAGCTTGCCGGTCTCTTCTCGTTTGAGTCGCACGCCGAGTTCGGCGAACAACGCAACCGTCGCGTCGGCCGGAAATCGAGCCAGCACCTTTTTGATCGCATTGCGACTGCCGCCGCAAAAGTCGTCGGCCGCTACCTGGTAATGCGTCACATTGCAGCGACCGCCGCCGGCGATCAAGATTTTCGCTCCCAATCGGGCCGCGCCATCCAGCACCACGATTCGGCGATCCGCATTGGTGCGCGCCGCCCAGATCGCCGCCATTAGTCCGGCGGCGCCGCCGCCGATGATTGTCAGTTCCGCTTTATCCACAGGTCTCTATCACACGATTGCAAAACATGAAGTTTACATGAACCGAGCATCAACAAATCATCCCAAAGCGGAATTCGTCACTAAAATGGCGCCTCGGGTCGGTGCAACTCCCGCGTCGACCTTTATCCGAATTCCCTCTTCCAGACGCAGCCATGGACTCGAAACCACCCGGACAATCCACGCTGTTTGGTATCGGCGACGAAGACGATCTTCTCGGCCAGCAGCGTAGCGTCGAAGTTTCGCACTATCGCCCGACGCTGCGGCCGCCGATGGCCAAGTTGATTGTTTACGATGATGGGGCTGAAACCGGCGATATTTTCCGCATTCGCAAGTCCTCGTTCATCATCGGACGAACCGAAGGGGACCTTATCATCCCGCACGATAGCCAAATTTCTAGCCGGCATCTAGAAATTCAAAGACGCGAACGCCCCGGCGGTTTTGACTGGGTGCTGCGTGATCTAGGCTCGACCAACGGCACTTTTGTCCGTGCGACGCAGATCATTGTCAAACCGAATCAGGTGATGATGATCGGCGGCAAACGATTCGGGCAAATCCCGCCGCGAGCAGGCGGCAACATCGGCGCAACGCTAGAAGGGGAAAAAGAACTGCTCGACGTGGCCCAGGAAGGGCTGGATGAGCTCGTTCCGTGTCTACAGGAAATCAACTACGACGGCGCCGGAAAACGTCATAAGCTGACGAAAAAAGAACATTGGATCGGCAGCGATCCGGTGCAATGCTCGATTTTGGTCAATGATCCGACCGTCAGCCCGCAGCATGCCCGCATTTATCAAGACAAACAGGGGCGCTGGATCATTGACGACGCCAAATCGTTGAACGGCATTTGGCTGCGGATTAAAGAGCTGAATATCGGCCGCGGCGGCTATTTTCACTGCGGCGAACAACGGTTTTCGCTGACCGTCGCCTAGCGATAGCGATTGCGTTCGCTTCACCATTTCTTCACGCAAGTCGATTATTCTAGGCGACGCAGTTGTCTCTATTTCTTACGGCGCTGCGGTCCCTTTATCGCGTTGACTTTCGTGAATGACTTATGTGGTTGAAATGTCCCTATTGCCGATCGTCGATGGAAGTGACGAATATCGCGCCGGGACACTATCGCCCACGCTGCCGTAACTGCAAAGAACTCTTCTATATCGGCGTCCCCTCCGCCGACGCGGTCGAGGATATCGTCGTCAAAACGTTGCAAGAGATCCGCCAAGAGATGCGGGCCTCGCTTGGCATCCCCAGCAAAAGCCGTCAATCAAGTCACGCGACGGCGGTTGACGCCTCGGCGACGTTGCCGGTAGCAACCCGTTTGGAAGAAGACAAGGAAAACCTGCCCACCCTCGCGACCCATGGCCATGCGTCGTCCAGCAACGGCGAAGCGCTGCAAACGTTCACCAGCGATGAATACTCGCTTCCCGGCGTCGACGATCCGCAGGACGATGCAGACGAGGAAGACGAGCCGCTACTGAGTCGCCCTAGTTTCGACCAGGTGGATGCGGCGGAAAACTCAGTTCCAACGCCGGCAGAGCCGCAGACTTTTTCTGAGACGGCGCCCCAACGTCCGACGGCGCATGACGGAGCGATGGCCACGTTGGCGACCGCCGCCGTGTTGCCCGAAGAGGAAGATGCCCCTCCATCGGCGCCCGCTGACGAAACGATGCCCGAGTCGCTAGACGGCTATCGGCTGATCCGCATTCTTGGCAAAGGGGCGATGGGCGCCGTCTATCTGGCGCGACAAAGGTCGCTTGATCGCGAGGTCGCCGTCAAAACCATTCAGGCCAAGTGGGCCGCCAATCCGGTTTTCATCTCACGCTTCACGCGCGAAGCGTACGCCGCCGCACAGCTCACCCATCACAACATCGTCCAGATCTATGACATGGGCGAAGACGAAGGAGTCCACTTTTTCAGCATGGAGCTGGTCAACGGCCAATCGCTGGGCGCTCTGCTCAAAGAGACCGGCAAACTCGATCGCGACGTCGCCGTCGGATATATCCTGCAAGCGGCCCGCGGACTGCATTTCGCCCATCAACGCGGCATCATTCATCGCGACGTGAAGCCAGACAACTTGATGGTCAACACCCAAGGCGTGGTGAAAGTCGCGGACCTTGGCCTGGTCAAACTTCCTGACGTCGACGAGCAATCCTCTTCAGGCGTCGACCAAGAACTTTTAAAACGCCGCAGCGCCAGCTCGACCATCGTCAACATGTCGATGGGAACGCCGGCCTACATGCCGCCCGAGCAAGCTCGCGACGCATCCAGCGTCGACCATCGGGCCGACATTTATTCTCTGGGCTGCACCTTCTATGCGCTGCTGACCGGTCGACCGCCGTTTGAAGGCGCCACCGCGATGGAGGTGATCTCCAAACACCTCGAACAGCCGATCGTTCGCCCGGACGCGGTGGCCAAGCATGTGCCCAAACAGTTGGCCGACGTCACGATGCGGATGGTCGCCAAAGATCCCGATCAACGCGCTGCAAGCCTGACCGAAGTGATCCAGAAGCTGGAAGAGTATCTCGGCATGGGGCCGACCGGGACCTTCTCGCCCGGCAAACAGCATGTCGACATGCTCGAAGCAGGGGTCGCCCAGTTCAACTCGGCGACCGCTGGCCCATTGCGTAAATCTTGCTTTTTGGCGGCGGCCGGAATCGTGGTCGCCGTGATGATCGGCAGCGTCATTTTCGGCATGGGCAGCGCGTTCATCGCGGCACTAGCGATGGCCGGCGCGACGCCGATCGCCTATCTCGTGATCTCCGGCGTTCTGGGTGGCGACTTCCTGTATCGCAAGCTGCGTGAGTTTCTCTTCTCGTCGTCGCTGATCGATTGGCTCAAGTATCTCGGCGGCGCGATGCTGACCTTGCTGCTGTTGGCCGCCACCGGCACGATCGTCGCCGCGATCGGCGGCGTGATCCTCGCGATCGCCGCCGCGGCCGCCTATTACTTCGCCGTCGACCGCACTTTGCACCACCAGCGGCGGACGGCGATGGAGAAACTTGAACAACTGCTCAAGTCGCTCCGTCTTCGCGGCCTCGACGAAACCGAAGTCCGCTCGTTCCTGGTCAAATATGCCGGCGCCGATTGGGAAGAAGTGTTTGAAGAACTCTTCGGCTATCAGGCGAAGATCCATGCGCGCGACTTTTTAAGGCGCAGCGGCGGATCCGAAAAGAATCGAACCTTCGCCGCGTGGCGCGACCCGCTCGTGCGTTATTGCGATCGTCGTATTTCAGCCGCCAAAGAAACGCGCGAGCGACGACTTTTGGTCAGCATCGAAGCGAAACGCTTGCAGGCCGATGGCGCGACCGCCGAAGAAGCCGAAGCCGCCGCCGCGCTCGCCGCCCAGGCGATCATCGACGACGCGATCCATCAGCGCGAAACGGCGTTCGATCCCGACCAAGCCGACTCGCTCGATCCCCGCCAAGCGGCCGCCCAGCGCCGCAGCCGCATGCAGCAGTTGTTAAGCGAAGCCCGCACCGCTCGGCCCAACTCACCGATCTCGGTGAAAAATCTGCTGGCGACGCCGTTGTCTTTCGCAACCGGAGCGCCGCTGCGAATCGTCGTCGGCGCCGCGCTGCTAACCGGCTGCGTGATGTGGCTGCATCAGAATCAGCTCCTCAGCGGCGATCTGGCCACCGCGGCGCTCGATACCGAGCGAACCTACCAACCGCTCGACGTGCCGCTGGTTACCGTCGCGATCGCCGAGTATGTCTCCACCTTCTCCGCCGGAGTCGCCGGCCTGATCCTGGTCGGCTCCGCCTTCTTCGGCGGCTGGCGACTCAGCTTGTTCACCTGGCCGGCCGCGCTGATGGTCCTCTACGGCGCCGGCCTCGGCATCCCTGACGTCAGCGAAAAGCTGCACGCAGGCTTCCTCGCCGGCGTCGTCGGCGTCACCCTCTTCGCCATCGGCATGATCCTTCTCGGCGATGATGTCGAAGATTAGTTCATGGGCGCCACGGCTGTGTGAGCCGTGGCGTCTCTTGCTTCAGGCCGCGGCGCCCGCGTACTTTGTTCGCGGCGATGATGGTGCATCAAGATTTCGTTTGACTGCGTTAGACCACTGCAAGAGACTGATGGATACGACCGGAAGCGGACGTTCACAATCGCACCAAAAGCGGAGTCGCCCCATGGCCAATGATCGGAGTTATGCTTCCATATCTACAGCCATTGCTGGGGTGATCGTTTCGGTCATCTATCTCTCGAACATCACGATGGGCATCTTTGAGATTCCCGACAATCTCCCCTTCGTCGGCAATCTGGACGAAGTCTTTTTCTCCGGCGTGCTGTTCGCTTCGTTGGCCCATCTGGGGATAAACTTGCCGGTTGGTCAGCGTCCTGTTTTTGTCGATGCAAAAGCAAAGGACGGCGATCCGCCCCAACCACCGAAAGACTAATTTCCATTGGTTCGACCACGATGGATTCCGAGCCTTGATAACTTCCCAGACAGCATCGAATCTTGATTGACGGTATAGAAGCTAGGACTATTTCATCTCCAGTATCTGAAAGGCGTTCGCATGGCGACCAAAGCGGTAATCAACGTCGATTTGGCAGATGTATTTGCGGCTCCGAATCGAAAAGGATTCCTCCATACGATGGCATGGGGCGATCATGTCGACGTCGAAGAGGTTTCGAGCGTCCATGTCAAAATCAAGACGGTAAAGTTTGAGACTCATTCAGACGGCAGCATCTTGCCCGTCAAAACGGAAGCATTTATCACTCCTACCAAGTCGTCCAAACTGAAACCGGCCGATCTGATTATTCCCAGCAAACAGAATCGTGTCTTGAAGGTAAATTTCGTCGATGTGCAGCAAGGAGATGGGGCTGTGATTGAATCGCCGGACGGCAAGATCATTCTCATTGATGGCGGCGACAATCAACTCTTCGCGCGATACTTGGCTGCACGGTTTCGCAGCAGCACGGCCGCCAAGGCGAAGAAGATTGACTGCATTCTAGTGACGCATGGGGACGCGGATCATTACAAGGGCCTCGTCGAAATCCACGAATCGGAAACGCACAAAGAACCCAAGAAGCGACTATTTATTGCCCCCGAACGCGTTTACCACAATGGCCTCGTTAAACGTCCAAGCACCAAGAACGGAAAGAAAACGCCTGACAAAGAGTTACTCGGCCCGACGAAGAAAGTCGGAGACGAAACGATACTGACGGGACTCGTAGACGATTTGCTTTCTGTGCCTGACACTGAAATGAATCAGCCGTTTAAGGCATGGAAGGATGCACTGACCAATTGGAATGGACGAAGTCCCATTGAGTTTCGTCATCTCTCTTTTGGCGACGATGACGCATTTGACTTTTTCAAGGCGCAGGATCTTGAAATACAAGTGTTGGGCCCTTTGTTAACCACCAAGGGATCGACAACCGGGCTGAAGTTTCTCGGAAAGCCTCCCAAAGGTCCGCGGATCGGGCACGAGTCGCTCAGTCTCGACGAGAGTGACTTCAATGGACTGGATGCAAGCCACACGATCAATGGTCATTCGATCGTATTTCGATTGCGATACGGCGGATTCAGCTATTTATTTACCGGCGATTTGAACGATGAGGCGAGTCGCATACTCGCCCAACGTCACCAGCAAGGTGAGATCAATCTGCGTTCCGAGGTATTCAAAGTGCCGCATCATGGATCCGCCGATTTTTCAGGTGCATTTTTTCAAATGGTGTCGCCAATCGTGAGCGTCGTTTCGAGTGGCGATGAATCGGCAAGGAAAGAGTACATCCATCCCCGTGCAACGTTGATGGGCAGTCTCGGCAAGTACTCACGGGTTGCCGAGCCCCTTGTCTTCGTTACCGAACTGGTTGCATTCTTTCAAGTCGAGGGTTGGTCCCAACTCACCGATCCGGCCAAGGCGACAAAGCGTGGCGACTTCTTTGGATTCAGCAGAGCGGCATTCGGAATCGTGAAGACACGAACAGATGGCGAAAGGTTTCTCGTTTACACCGATAGCGGGAAAGCCAACATGAAAGAAGCCTATGCCTACACGCTGGACGCCAATGGTATGCCTATTCCTTCCAGCGTAATTCGCGCCTAGTCACGCGATCCTTGCTTGTGAAACAATTCAAAGACTCAAAAGGGCGTCTAATTCCTCATTTTGTCCGCTGACAAACTGCCCCCGCTTCGACCGCCTTGGGAATGAGCTTGAATGCTTCCTTTGGTGGTCGATCGTCTGAGCGATTGGCCGAACATGCAGCTCTACAAGCAACGAGCGGTGGAGCCCGTACGCGAGTAACATTGATCGAGAATGGCGGACTTTATTTCGCTTGCTCCACTCACTTTACCCAATTATTTTGCACGTTGTCGGTTACTCCTTCGCTTTCGAAAAACCCCCTTTGACCAGTTCCTCATATCCCGGCTTCAGCGCTCGCACTTTGTAACCCTGCTTCTCCAGCAATTTCGCCGCGGTCGCCGCGCGTGATCCGAAAGCACAGTGCGTGTAGATAATCTTGTCTTTGGGCAAAGTTGGGATCGCTTTTCCTGCGGCTTGCTCGATGTCTTCCTGCAACTGACTTAATGGAAAGAGCCGCGCGCCTGCGATGTGCCCTCGGTCCCACTCCGCTTTTTCGCGCACGTCGATTAGCACTCCCTTTTCGGCGGCGATCGCTTTCTGGACATCGGCCAGGGATTCTTCCGGCTGATCGGCGGCAAACGTCGGACCGGCGATCGCCAATAGCGCCAGGATCGTAAAACAGGTCGTCGGTAAAGTTCGCATCGGGGTTCCTGTGGAAAGCGGGGACCGAAGTTGGCGGTTTTGATGTTTTCAGAATAACACAGACAAGAATCGGTTAACGTTAGAGATCCGACATCCGCCGAAACCGATGCGCCCGCCGGCGTCGCCGGCCCTTGTCGAGGCCGACCAGAGGCGAAAAGAAGACGATGCCGAGATCCAACAAGCGGTCGAGGAAGCAGGCTACTTCACCGTCTTCCATCCCAACGAAGCCGGCGGAGTCTAGATCGTGCTGGTCTCCGGCCGCACCAAGGGCCGCCTACACGGCAACAGCTTCCGCATCTCCCGCCGAGCTGGCCAATGGTATCTGATCACCTGGGCGCCAACCGTCTACCTTCTGCCGCTTGACGCCGCTTTGACAGAGATTTGCCTGGAATGCCTGAAAGCCGATCGGAATCCGATTTCGGAAGTACCAGCAGCCCTCGTAGATCGCTATCAATTACAGGAACTGCCCATTGAACAATACGATGAGCTGTAAGTACGCACGCCGCCCACAGACACTGGCGGAAAGAGGCCCGTGTCACGCAGATGAGGATGAAGTTTGCCACGGACGTCCCGCCTGCCGGGCGATTCAGAACGAGACTCCCCTGGCGCGGCGTTTTGAGAAGCTACTTCTTCACCTCGAAATCGATTCCTGTGGCTTCTTCGTTCGGTAATTCGACCGAAGTGGAATAGTTCGAGAACAACATCTGCCCCAGGGGAAGTTCCGAGTTGGGTTTTGCGTTGCCGTCGAAACCGTGGATTTGCACCTTGTAAGCTCCCCCTTGATGGACGCTTCGATTTTCGCGGGTCGTTTTGTAGGCGCCATCCACAATATCAAACATGACCCCGGGGCCAGAGTTGCCTTTCTGCGAATCGGGTCGCAAAAGCAGCGTCCCTCGCGGCACAGGCTTTCCCTGATAAGTGACATTGCCGGAAATCGGATAGCCGTCGGGTTGTTGCTGACAGCCGGTCATGGCCAAAGCAGCCAGGACGAGCAGGACGGGGGCGAGTGAAATCGTGCGAACCATTTTGGGGCTAATTCCCTTCCAAAGGGATGATCATGTTGAAAACAAATGTGAATAAGCAAACGGAGCCGCGTGCACCGATGCGGCTTAGCAGCGCAGAGGAGAACGCTTCACTCCCTCTCTGTTGACGGCTGAAAATGGGCCCGTTTCACGTGTTACTCGGGTGGTCTAGATTTTCAAATCGGGATCGGCGAAGTCGACAAGAGCCTGCGAAGTGCAGGTTTGAATCTGAAGGAAACGTTTCGATGACTTCAGACCCAAACTAACAGTATCTTGTGACCAGCGGCCAACTCCAAGCATGCCAAACGCGTGGGCAAAGTTATCGCTAGTTATTCAACGAGAAGACTTCTCCCCCATTCATGCTGGCGGTGGAA
Source organism: Blastopirellula marina DSM 3645 (assembly GCF_000153105.1). Taxonomy (GTDB): domain Bacteria; phylum Planctomycetota; class Planctomycetia; order Pirellulales; family Pirellulaceae; genus Blastopirellula; species Blastopirellula marina. Next base: position 2,343,876 of record NZ_CH672376.1, on the reverse strand, counting down.
AGATAGGTGTCAAAGTCGACCGTTTCAGGCACAAAGCGAACCGAGGCGTCTCCCAGCGTAAAGAGACAACCTCCTGGATGATTGCTGCCGAAGCTCATGTCGTTAAAGATGCTGACTTGGTCCGAGTTGATCGGGAACGCCACATTCTTGCAGGGGATCATCCAGCCATCGCTGGTATCTCTGCCGCCCCGGGTCCACTCGCGGTATTTGGTTTGCTTGCCGTTACGGTCGGACCAAGACATTTCTCCTAGGAAGAGCGTATTGCTGGTCCCGTCGACCACATCACGAAGTCGACGGACTTCCCCGATAAACCACATGCCGGCTTTCGAGAATCCGCCAAAGCTCGGATTCTCGGAGGCTTGTTCCGGGTAGGTCGAACTGGCGGTTCCGGGGATATCCCCCGTCGGTCCCATCACCCCGTAATAGTGCGCCGTGTAAAAATCGGTATTGTCATCGGCACGTTCTTCGGTGCCGCTGGGGCAAAAATAGGCGTCGACCTTCACTTCCCGCAGCGCCGCATTCGGCGACGAACCGTACGATTTCGTCGTGTCGAATTGTTCGTACAGGTTTTGTTGTTCGATAAAAGGAAGAATCGGGACATGCCAGCTCACGAAGGAAGATCCAGAGCGGCAACCGTAAGGAAACGCGCCGAACGTATCGTGATAGTTGTGCAGCGCGAGTCCCAGTTGCTTCATTTGGTTGGTGCATGAACTTCGCCGGGCCGCTTCTCGTGCTTGTTGGACAGCTGGCAAAAGCAGAGCAATCAGCACTCCGATAATCGCGATCACGACAAGCAGTTCCACAAGCGTAAAACCGGAATTAGGCCGAATCGAGGAACGAGAAAGCATGGCCATGAGACCTTTCAGCAGAAGGGGGTTTAGGGTTGAAAAGCGTTTGCCTTCAAGGAGATGAGATAAGGATTAACTCGCAAGGAAAATAGGGATGGATCGGACAGATGATTCACCGATTCCAGGCCGGGGACTCTTTTCCCGAAATAACAGGGATGACGACAGATAGAACGGCTGCAGGTTCCTCGAAAGAATGGGCCGAGGACACTCTTCACTATTCAAGCAGCGATCCGAAAGTTGTACCAGGAAAAGGTAATAGATTCTAAAATTTTTCGCACAGGGAGGTAACTTGGCGTGAACGTCAAGAAAGTAGGTGGAAAATTTTCTCGGCAGGGTGGCCACGGCGAATTCCATCCTCATCGGTGTGACATTGGCCTTTTTCAGCCAGTCTCTTCTCTTTCCACCACAGCTGACCAAGGATGCTTGGCGATCGATCTTGGGGTGGTCCGCCGGGCCGAAGAAATTGGACGGATGGTTGCGCCAGCCGCCGTCGGAATCTCGCTCAAAATTGTCTCTGGACAAGGCGCACGGTTTTGGGGTCGATTGTGGGATGAAGATTTGGCAGCGGTCTGGGATCGATGGCGCGGCGGGGACTGCTGCGCGGATGGGTATTTTGGGGCCGATTGGATGACCGATACGCATGGTCTACCCTAGCGGGCAAATGTCGAATAACCCAGATCGCCGGGCTCAAAAAAAAACGCAGTCCGGTCCGGTCCAACCTTGTCCGATCCCATCAGGCCTCCGTTATTTGCAAGCGAGGCCGCATTCCCTCGGCTTGCGCACTCGCGCAACGGTTGGATGGGGTCGATCCGTTGGATAAAAGAAACGCGGCAGTCCGGTCCGGTCCAACCTTGTCCGGTCCCATCAGGTCTCCGTTATTTGCAATTGAGGCCATATTCCCTCGACTTGCGCACTCGGGCAATGGTTGGATGGGGTCGATCCGTTGGATAAAAAAAACGCGGCAGTCCGGTCCAACCTTGTCCGGTCCCAGCAGGTCTCCTTTATTTGCAAGCGAGGCCGCATTCCCTCGACTTGCGCACTCGGGCAATGGTTGGATGGGGTCGATCCGTTGGATAAAAAAAACGCGGCGGTCCGGTCCAACCTTGGGAGAGTGTCGAAATTAGAAAGGCTAGGGGAGAACTCTTTGGCGGGCGGCGGTTTCTTCATTCGGGGTTTGGTAATTCATTCGACATTCGGGTTTCTTCATTCGAAACAGCGGCCGGTTTTCCCTCGCTCGCGCGTCGGGCTACGAAGAGTGGGGGGGGGAATTAGGGCGCACAGTTTTGCGCTCGAAACGGGCGTTAGGGGACGCGCCTTCGCGGCGTTGTTTTTCCTTCTGGACTGCGGTCGGTTATAATTCCAGCTCTCTTGCGGTCGGAAGGATGGAGATCGTCTGCGCTTATGGTTACCGGTATGAAGTTTTGTCTGATTCCCCTGGGATTGTTTTTAATTCTGTGCAGCGGTTCGCTTGCTACGGCAGGGGATCCGGAGAAGGGCTACCGCGTTATTGTCGATAAGCCGCTGATCTCGCCTTATTGGGATCAGGAGACCTTCGACAATACTTGGCGCGTTTGGCCGAAAGAATTGAAGGAGTTGGCCGAGAAAGCTTCGCCCGATCAGCGACGCAAATTGGCTTACGAGCGGTACGGACTCACGCCGCGGCCTGACAATCCTGATAAGCCTCTGCAATATGTCGTCAGCGACGACGGCGACTGGACCCCCAACTGCTTTACCTGTCACGGCGGCGAAGTTGCAGGGCAGGTTATCCCGGGCGCTCCGAATCATCGCTACGCGATGCAGACGCTGGCCGATGATATTCGGATCGCCAAGATGCTGCTGGGCAAACAGCTGCTCACGTCAGATTATGGCTCAGCGTTGGTTCCGCTGGGGGGAACCAACGGGACGACCAACGCCGTAATGTTTGGCGTCATCTTGATGAGCTTTCGCGACGCCGATCTCAACGTCCACCGCGGCGCCGGTTTTCCGCCGACCAAGCATCACGATATGGATGCTCCCCCTTGGTGGAGCTTCTCGGCCAAGGATTACCTCTACTGCGACGCTTTCGCGCCGAAAAGCAGCAAGGGGCTGATGCAGTTTGCGCTGGCCCGCGAGAATGGTCCCGAGAAGTTTCGCCGTTGGCAGGCTGATTTCGACCATGTTTACGCTTATCTGCAATCGCTGGAAGCGCCCAAGTATCCCTACGAAATCGATCGCCCATTAGCAGAGCAGGGGCGCATCGCGTTTGAGAAGACCTGTGCCGAATGTCACGGGAAGTACGAAACCGGCGAGAAGTACCCGTCGGTTGTTATCGATATCGCCGAGATCGGCACCGATCCGGTCCGCTACGAAGCGCTCTCGCCGGCCGCTCGCAAAGTTTACGGCGATAGTTGGTTCAACGATTACAACCGCGGCGTCAAATCAGCGGATGACACTCCCGGCTACATCGCGCCCCATTTGGCTGGCGTTTGGGCGTCGCCGCCGTATCTGCACAACGGCTCGGTCCCCACGCTGTGGCACATGCTGAACCCGACCGAGCGGCCGACCGTTTGGCGGCGCACCAACGGAGACTATGACCAACAGCGCGGCGGTTTGACGGTCGAAGAGTTTTCGACGATGCCGGCCGGCGTGACGCGTCGTGACGAGAAGCGTACCTATTTTGACACGCGCAAGTTTGGCAAAAGCGCCGCGGGTCACGACTATCCCGATCAGTTATCGCCGGAAGAAAAGCGAGCGGTGCTCGAATACCTGAAAACTCTGTAAAATCGGCCGATTCTCCCCGTTCGTCGCTCTTACGCCAGATTGACACCTTCGGGCTTAGGCCGATACGATGGACTGTCAACCGAAGTCGTAACGCTGCATCCGGTTACGACTCAACGAGTTAGGCTTCACATTAGGGCGCTAGGCGCGCCGCAGCAAGGATTGGGTAACGATGACCACGCAATTGCTTCAGGCCCGTGCAGGCAATATCACCCCCGAAATGGAGTTCGTGGCGAAGCGCGAAAATATCAGCGCCGAGCTAGTTCGTGACGAGGTCGCCACCGGGCGTTTGGTGATCCCCGCGAACAAAGTCCACTTGGCTGGTCGGCTCGAGCCGATGGGCATCGGCCTGGCGACGACCTGCAAGATCAACGCGAACATCGGCAATTCGGCGGTCACCAGCGATAGCGAAAGCGAGCTGACGAAGCTGCACACCGCGGTCCACTTTGGCGCCGACACGGTGATGGATTTGTCGACCGGCAAAGATATCGACAGCATCCGCAAGAAGATCATCGACAGCAGCCCGGTCCCGATCGGCACCGTGCCGATCTATCAGATGTTGGAAGAGCTGGGCGGCACGATCGAAGATATGCGTCCGCAGCACTTCCTGGACATGGTCGAACATCAGGCCAAGCAGGGGGTCGATTACATGACCGTCCACTGCGGCATCAAGCTCGAGCATCTCCATCTTTCGACGCATCGCGTGACCGGCATCGTCAGCCGCGGCGGTTCGTTGATCGCCAAATGGATGATGGCTCACCGCAAGCAAAACCCATTGCTGACGCACTTTGACGATCTGTGCGCCATCATGCGAGAGTATGACGTTACCTGGAGTCTGGGAGACGGCATGCGTCCCGGTTCGATCGCCGACGCTTCCGACGAAGCGCAGTTCGCCGAGTTGGACGTGCTGGGCGAATGCACGATGCGAGGCCGCGAGCTCGGCACGCAGGTGATGGTCGAAGGCCCGGGTCACATTCCGCTCGACCAAATCCAAATGAACATGGAACGTCAGCAGGAAATCTGCGACGGCGCTCCGTTCTATGTGCTGGGTCCGTTGGTGACCGACATTGCTCCCGGCTATGACCACATCACCAGCGCCATCGGCGCCGCGATGGCCGGTTGGCACGGCGCTGCGATGCTGTGCTATGTGACGCCGAAAGAGCACTTGGGCTTGCCCGAGAACGAAGACGTCAAGCAAGGGGTGATCGCCTACAAGATCTCGGCCCACGCGGCCGACGTCGCTCGCAAGCGGCCCGGCGCCCAAGATCGTGACGACGCGCTGAGTCGTGCTCGGTTTGGCTTTGACTGGAACGAGCAGTTCCGTCTGTCGCTTGATCCGGAGACCGCCAAAGCGTATCACGATCAGACGCTGCCGCAGGACACCTTCAAGAGCGCTCACTTCTGCAGCATGTGCGGTCCGAAGTATTGCTCGATGAAGATCACCGAAGAAATTCGGGTGATGGCGGCCGAACAAGGGGGCCTGATCCAACTGGCCGAAACCCCCGAATAGTCTGGTCTCGCGACAGTTCCAATCACAAAAAAGCGTTCTTGCCGCAGCGGAACGCTTTTTCCTTGCGCATCTCGCCTATACCCACTTGGCCGGTTTCCCCATAATGCCCGCATGGATAAACCGCTGGAACAAGTAGATCAGCCGACGACAGAGCTGCGAATCGGAGATCCTGCACATCTGCCGCCGCTAACGCGCGACGTCAGCTTTTGGGGAATGACGGTCACGCAGTTCTTTGGCGCGTTCAACGACAACGTCTTCAAACAGCTGCTGCTATTGATGGGGGTCAACCAGGTCGTCAACGGCGAGGGGCAAGACCTGCAAGGGATCGCGATGATCATCTTCTCGCTTCCCTTTTTATTGTTGGCCGGCCCAGCCGGTTACTTGGCCGATAAATACTCGAAGACGACGGTGATCGTGCTGTCGAAAGCGGCCGAAATCGTCGCGATGCTGCTAGGCGTGATCGGCTTCTGGTACTTCGACATGTTCGGCTTCGCCGGGTTGTTTGTCGTCCTCTTTTTGATGGGGGGGCAAAGCACCTTTTTCGGCCCCGCCAAATACGGAATTTTGCCCGAGACGCTGCACGAACATGATCTGCCGAAAGCGAACGGCATCTTCCTGATGACCACGTTTCTAGCGATCATCTTTGGCACCGTCGCGGCCGGCGTGTTGCGCGATCAATTGGGGGGCGCCAGCACGGTTGTCACCGCGTCTGCCGCCGAGGTCGCCGACGCGGTAAGCGTTCAATCGAGCAGCAATCTGTGGGTTGGCTCGGCGATTTGCGTCGTGATCGCCGTCATCGGCACGTTGACGTCACTGCTAGTACGCAAGACGAAGCCGGCCAAACCGTACGCCAAATTGACCATCGGCGCGTGCACCGTTCCGCCGAGTGCAATCCGCCTGTTTCGCGCCCAGCCGGCGATGTTCAAGGCGCTGTTGGCGTCATGCATTTTTTGGCTTTGTGCCGGCGTCGTGCAGCAATCGGTCAACTCGCTAGGCGTCGTGCAGCTTGAGCTTTCCGATACGCAAACCAGCATCATGAACGGACTGATCGGCGTCGGCATCGCCTTGGGCTGCATGATCGCCGGACTGATGTCGAAAAACCGGATCGACTTTCGCATCGTGCAGATCGGCGCTTGGGGGATCAGTGCGTCATTGGCCCTGCTGGCGCTGCCGGGCCCATTTCACGGACACTTGCTTGGCTTTTGGGGAAGTCTGCCGGTCTTGGTCATCTTGGGAGCCTGCACCGGTATGTTCTCGGTGCCGATTCAGGTTTACCTGCAAGCCAAAGCCCCGTTGTCGCAAAAGGGGGAAGTGATCGCCGAGATGAGCCGCGCCAATTGGGTAGCGATCTTGCTCTCCGGCGTGCTGTATGGTCTGTTCGATAAAATCCTGAACGATTTCCATTTACCCCGCTGCTATTTGTTCGCATTTACCGTGCTGATCATGTTGCCGGTTGCGATTTTTTATCATCCTCCCAGCGAAGATTTAGAGTAAACGCTGTCATGCTTGGCGCCCAATTAGATTCGTCCGCTTACGTCGCTCGTCTGCAACAAGAGATCGCCCAAGTCGATCAGGCCGCACTGCAAAACTGGGCTGACCTCATTTACCAGGCCTGGGAAAACGGAAAGTGGGTTTACATCTTCGGCAACGGCGGCTCAGGCACGACCGCCAGCCACATGGCCGAAGATCTGGGCAAGAGCACGCTGCACGAAAAGGACCTGGGAGATGAATCGCTCAAACGCCTGAAAGTGCTGAGTCTGACCGATAACGCCGGCTGGTTGATGGCCGTCGGCAATGACCTGCACTATGACCAAATCTTCCTGCAGCAGCTGATGAACTACGGCGGCGAAGGGGATGTGGTGATCGCCATCAGCGGATCCGGCAACAGCGGTAACGTTCTGAACGCCGTCGACTGGGCGAATCGTCATGGCCTGCAAACGATTGGTCTGACCGGCTATAGCGGCGGAAAACTGAAAGAACTGGCGCAGCACAGTCTGCATGTGCCGACCGATGACATGGGAATGGTCGAGAGCATTCACCTTTGCTTATTCCACTGGGTCTTGAACGACGTCTTCGCCCGCATCAATCACGTCGGACGATACGCCGCCTAGAACCTTAGCGCCCCGAGGAGACGAGGCCCAGCATGTTCCTCGGAATTGAGATCGGCGGAACCAAACTGCAAGTTGCTCTAGGGCAGCCGGGCCAAGACCCCATCGCGCTGGAGCGGATGGACGTGCAGCCTGACCGCGGCGCGATCGGCATTCTGGATCAGATCGAAACCGCCGGCCATCGCTTGCTGCAAAAGAACGCCGCCCAAGCGATCGGCGTCGGCTTCGGCGGTCCGGTCGATCCGCAAACCGGCGTCGTCGCCAAGAGCCATCAGATCGAAGGTTGGGAAAACTTCCCACTTGGCGATTGGTGCCAAAAAACGTTCAACTTGCCGACCTCGCTTTGCAATGACTGCGACGCCGCCGCTTTGGCCGAAGCGGCGCACGGAGCAGGGCAGGGCGCCGGCAGCGTCTTCTATGTCACCGTCGGCACCGGCGTCGGCGGCGGCTTCGTCTATCAAGGCCAACCGTTTGGCGCCGATCGCCCCGCGATCGCTGAGATCGGTCACTTGCGCCCCGGCATTCACGCCGATCGCCCAGAGATCACCGTCGAGTCGATCGCCAGCGGCTGGGGACTGGCCGCAGAAGCTCGGTCGCGACTGATGGGAGACGTCTCCCGTTCGCTCTCGGCGGCTCGTAACCGCAGCCCGATCACTGATCAAACGAGCGACGAGTTTGCCCGCGACCTCTTGCTTCGCTGCGATCACGATCTCGATCTGCTGACCGCCAAGCTCCTCGGCCAGGCCGCCGCCGAAGGGAACGAACTGGCTCGCGATATCTTGGAACATGGAACCCAAGCGCTCGGCTGGGCGATCGCCCAGGTCATCACGCTAATCGCGCCGCAAATCATCGTGGTTGGCGGCGGCGTTTCGTTGATGGGGGATCAACTTTTCTTCACGCCGCTACGCGCTCAAGTGCGGCGGTTTGTATTTCCCCCGCTGGCCGACAGCTATGCGATCGTGCCGGCAGCGCTAGGAGAGTTAGTAGTAGTGCATGGAGCGATCGCGCTGGCGGCGAAATCTTCGTAGCCTGAAGTGACATCAGCCGCACGGCGTTAGCCGCGGTTTTTTGTTTTCGACTTTCCGTCGACAATCAGTTCCTGTCAGAAACCGCGGCTTACGCCGTGCGGCTGATTGTGTGGGGAGAAGAGTGATCTCCCTTCACTCGCGCGTCGCGTTACGAAGACAACTCCCGGATATCCTCCACCAGCGCGGTTACATCTTCCATCGACGTATCCCACGAGCACATGAACCGCGCGCCGCCGTTGCCGATGAACGTGTAGAACTTCCAGCCGCGGTTGCGCAGGCCGGTCGCGACGTTCTCGGGCATTTGCACGAAGCACGCGTTCGCTTCGACCGGAGCGATCAGCGAAACGCCGGCGATCGACTCGACGCCTTTGGCCAGCGTCGCCGCACACGCGTTAGCGTTTTGGGCATGCTTCAGCCAGGCGCCGCTTTCCAGCAAGCCGATCCACGCAGCCGAGAGGAACCGCATTTTTGACGCGAGTTGGCCCGCCTGTTTGCAGCGATATTCAAATTCATGGGCCAAATCTTTGTTGAAGAAGACGACCGCTTCGCCAACCGGCATGCCGATCTTCGTGCCGCCAAAGCAGAGCACGTCGATCCCGAGTCGCCAGGTCAGATCGGCTGGCGATCCGTTCAAACTGGCCAGCGCGTTCGACAGGCGTGATCCGTCCAAATGCAGCCGCAGATCATGTCGCTTGGCCGTATCGCACAGCGTCGCGAGTTCGTCGGTCTGATAGACGGTTCCCATTTCGGTCGCCTGGGTGACGCTCAGGACGCGCGGCTTGGGATAGTGGATGTCTTTGCGACGATTGACGATGTTCTCGACCGCGGCTGGATCAATCTTGCCGTTGGCGCCTTCGGCCAACAGCACTTTGGTGCCGTTGGAGAAAAACTCGGGAGCGCCGCATTCGTCCGTTTCGACGTGAGCCAAAGCGTGGCAAATGACGCTGTGGTAAGAGTTGCACAGCGAGGCCAGCGCCAACGAGTTGGCCGCGGTGCCGTTGAAGACGAAGTAGACTTCGCAGTCGGTCTCGAAGAAATCACGCAACAGATCCGACGCGCGTGCGGTCCAGGGGTCTTCGCCGTAGGCCGTCGCATGTCCAAACCGGGCATGCTCCAGCGCTTCCCAGACTTCGGGAATGACGCCTGCGTAGTTGTCACTGGCAAATTGACGGCGCGGCAATGGATTGGGGGCGTTCAAGCGACCCTCCGACGAAGCTGAAGATGTGAAAGACCAAGTGCGATCGTTCATTATGCCTGATCCTTCGCTCGGCTGCTTGTAGAATCTGCGCGCAAACCGCAGAGCATTTTACTCTCCGCGGCCCTCCGCATGCTTGGCTCGCACTTCGGGCAAAGGATAGTCGACGATTGGCAAATTTACTTGCACCAGTTCCAGCAAGCGTTCATAGCCGCGCGTCGCCAATGCTTCTCGCTCAGCGACAAACGCCGGATCGAGATTCGACTTGGCGAAATCACCGGCGGCGGTCAGCGGTTCAAAGCTGGGATGCACGATGAACTGAGCCAAAACTGGGTTGCAGCGAACGTGTCGTTCCGGCGTCGTGTGCAGCACTTCCGGATCCAGCATCCCGATAACGTAGCGCAGATAGAGATCGCTCTCGGTCAGTTTCTCGACCGGGCGGCCGCAGACTTCACAGTTGTACCCTTCGTCGCACTTCGCCATCTAAAGTCCTAGGACATCCGACATCGTATAGAGCCCGGCCGGTTTGCCGGAAACGAACTGCGCCGCTTTGAGCGCGCCGTTGGCGTAGCAATCTCGGTTGCTCGCGCGGACAGTCAGTTCGATCGTTTCGCCCATGAGGCCAAAGATGATCGTATGCTCGCCGGGGTTGTCGCCGACGCGAATCGCGTGATAGCCGATCTCGTCACGCGGCCGCTCACCGGGACGCCCTTCGCGACCATGCGCTTCTTTGGTTTGCCCCATCTGTGCAGCGACGATCTCGCCAAATTTGAGCGCCGTTCCGCTGGGTGAATCTTCTTTGAAGCGATGATGCCGCTCGACGATTTCGACATCGGCGCCGGCGGGATAATCCTTCAGCGCGGCGGCGGCGATCTCGGTCAGCTTCATCGTCAGGTTGACCGCCAGACTCATGCTGGGCGCCCAGACGATGGCGATCTTTTGTGAAGCTGCCTGCAGCATCGTTTTGTGATCGTCGGTCAATCCGGTCGTCGCCATCACCAGGGCGATCTTATGATCGACGCACAGATTGATCGCGCGCTCGGCGCCAGCCGGAACCGAGAAGTCGATCAGCGCATCGGCTTCAACTTCCAACTTGGACGACAGCGGCAACCCGATCGGCCCCACGCCGGCGAGCGCGCCAGCGTCTTCGCCCAATTTGGGATGGCCTGCATGCTCTAAGGCGGCGACCAGTTGGATGTCGGGGTTTTGATGTCCCAACGCAATCAATCGCTGTCCCATTCGACCAGCAGCGCCGCTGATCACCACGCGCGGTGCGCTCATATGCTTCTAAACTCCGCTGGGGCGGAAAGATATCCGCAGCCCAAATTGATTGCTGGCCAGAATGATTAACCGTATAGCTGAATCGCTTGGACAATCTCGTCCAACTCGTTTTTGACCGCGACCGCGCGATTGGCGTGCGCGGCCCGTTTGACTCCGCGGCTGCCGAGCACTTGGTTGAAGTAGTCTTGATCGGTCGTGTGATAGGCGACCGTCGCGTTGGGATCTTTCAGCAGATGCCCGGTCAGGATGCAGACGACGCGATCGCTGGGAGCGATGACACCCTCTTCGCGGAGCATCTTGGCGCCGGCGACACTGGCGGCGCTGGCCGGCTCGCAGCCCATGCCGCCTGATCCAACCTGACTCTTCGCGTCCATGATCTCTTGATCGCTGACCTGACGGACGACGCCGTCGCAGTCATGCAGCGCTCGCAGACATTTCGTCAGGTTGACGGGCCGATTGATCTCGATCGCACTGGCCAAGGTCGACGCTTTGGCGCCGGTTTCGTCCATGTTGCGGTAGTAACTGTTGATCAAATCTTGATCGAAACGCCCTTCGTTCCAGCGCAGCCCATGCTGATTGTAAAGCTGGTCCAGCGTGTCGGCGCCGGATGCGTTGATCACGGCCAGACGCGGAATGCGCGTGATCAGGCCCAGCTCTTTCAGCTCCGAGAACGCTTTGCCAAACGCGCTGGAGTTGCCCAGGTTTCCGCCGGGTACGACGATCCAATCTGGCGGTTCCCAGCGCAGCGCTTCCAACACGCGGAACATCACCGACTTCTGACCTTCGAGCCGAAAAGGATTGACGCTGTTGACTAGGTAGATGCCCAGGTCTTTGGTCACTTCACGCACGCGGGCCATCGCGTCATCAAAGTCGCCGGCGATCTGCAGCGTGAGCGCCCCATAGTCAAGCGCCTGTGACAGCTTGCCGTATGAGATCTTGCCGGACCCGATAAAGATAACCGCCTTCATCAGTTGCGTGACTGAGCAATACATCGCGAGCGAGGCGCTGGTGTTGCCGGTCGACGCACACGCGGCCCGCTTGGCGCCAACGATTTGAGCGTGCGTAAACGCGGCGGTCATGCCGTTGTCTTTGAAACTGCCGGAAGGGTTCATCCCTTCGTATTGCAGATGGAGCTTGCCCGAGTCGAGCCCGACGTAGCCGCCCACTTTATCGGTTTGCTGCAGCAGCGTTTGCCCTTCGCCCAGCGTCACGATCTGCGCGTCGGTCGCGTAGGGGAAGAGACTTCGAAAACGCCAGACGCCGCTAAAGTTGAGCGGGTTATCGCGGCGCGACCAGTTGGCTTCGATATCTTTCCAACTGCTGGGGGGCTTCACCTGGTCCCAGTCGTACTTGACGTCAAGCAGTTCGCCGCACGCCGGACAGGCGACCAGCACCTGACCGATGTCGTAGGTTTTCCCACAGTCGGGCGAAAGGCATTTTTGATAGGCGGAGGGAGCGTCGGCCACGTGGCTAATTACTTACTATGAAAGGCTTTTTGTGCATAAAACGGAATGCTCAGTCTATTGGAGCATGCGACGCCTATCAAGGCGAGATCCCGCCCACGTTAGAGGCGGAAACGACGAAGTTGGTTCAAAAATTGACGCGGCAAAATCTCCCCCATTAGAATAAGGGGTCTATCATCCACATCGACGGAGTTCCACGGCAATGCCCACGAGCCCTGCGGATCCGAAAAAAAACGGCATGAAGCCGGCGGACGCCGAGCCATTTCGCGTAGTACTGCAAACGTTACGCGCACGCCTACGAGGCGACGTCTCGCAGTTGACCGAGTCGGCGCTCCGCAAAACGCGGAGCGAAGCCTCAGGCGACCTGTCGAGCATGCCGATCCACATGGCGGACATCGGCAGCGACAATTACGAACAAGAGTTTACGCTCAACATGCTGGCGGCTGAGGAGGGGACGCTGCACCTGATTCAAGACGCACTGGCCAGAATTGAGTCCGGCGTGTATGGTGCGTGCGTCGAATGCGGCGGACGGATCAAAAAGCCGCGACTTCACGCGATTCCTTACACCCCGCTTTGCATTGACTGTGCCAACCAGCGAGAACGTGTCTAGCCCGTCACAGCCGGCTTCGCCGGTCGTCACCCGCAGCCGCTACGTCATCTTCTTCACTTTGGCGATCGCCGGGTGCCTGTTGGACCTGTGGACCAAGCATGCGGTATTTCAGGCCGACGCCAATTTTCCGCTCACCGAGCGAGCCGGGGCACATCCGCTGCGCATCTATTGGCTCGTGGAAAACTACGTTGGGTTTGAAACCTCGCTGAACCATGGCGCGTTGTTCGGGCTAGGGCAGGGGGGAACGCCGATTTTCGCGGGCTTTTCTGTCTTAGCGGCGGTCGGAATCATCTATTGGCTCTTCGTTCGCAAAGCGGCGAGCGATCTCTGGCTGACGATCGCCTTGGGGAGCGTCACGGCAGGCATTTTCGGCAACTTATATGATCGACTCGGCATGTACCATGGCTTCGGCCAGTGGGACAAAGGGGCCGTTCGGGATTGGATATTGCTGACGGCCGGGTCGTACAATTATCGTTGGCCCAATTTTAATATCGCCGACAGTTTTTTAGTTTGTGGCGCCGCATTGCTGCTTATTCACGCATTCTTAGCACCTGTGGGGGATAATCCGACGCAATCGCGTAAAGACCACCCGCCCCAACAAGAAGTGTAAGCATAATTAATTGACATTGTGATATTTTATAGTAAATTATCACCTGTCCCGTAGAAGTTCTGGTCAATGCCCTCACATTGGCTACGAAACGGAAGCGGAACAATCGTCAATTACCTCTCATCATGCGCTGGGGAGATTCCACCTCCCTTCAAAGGGGCAATCTCATGAAACTTTCGCGAACGGTCGCTTACGCACTTCAAGCGACACTCCAACTGGCTGAAACCGATTCCTCGAGCCCGGTTCCTTGCAGCAAGCTTGCCGCCAAGGGGGATATGCCGGAACGGTTTTTACTACAGGTCTTGCGCAACCTCGTTACGCATGGAATTTTGCGTAGCACCCGCGGAGTCGACGGCGGATATACCTTGGTACGTCCGGCCGAACAGATTTCATTGTTGGAAATCATTGAAGCGATCGACGGTCCGATGGACTCGCGATTGCCCATCGAGAGCGAAGTTGATTCGTCTTTCCAAGAGAACTTGAAAGAAGCGCTGGCCAACGTGACGACCGCGATGCGGCAACAACTGGCCGACATCAAGATCTCGAAGCTGGTGACAAAGTCCACCAACGGACGTCCCGTGATCGCGCCTCATCCGCACATCACGTCCGCTATGGCGGATACCGGCGTCGTGGTTCGACAAGGGACCTAGTTCTATTGCTGCAACGAGAAAATAGCTAAGTCGCCATTGCCGCGAAAACGCGGCGATGGCGACTCTGGCTTGGCCTTTTATTCGCTGATCAGCTTATCGATCTCGGCGACCACATCGTCTTGCTTCACGCGCCATTGTTCGAGCGTGTCGCGATGGCGAATGGTGACCGTTCCGTCGGTGATCGACTGACCGTCGACGGTGATGCAAAACGGCGTTCCGGCTTCGTCCTGGCGGCGATAGCGACGTCCGACCGCTCCTTTTTCGTCGTAAAAGACGTTGAACTTCTTTTTGAGCGCGCGATAGATGTCTTGCGACATCTCAGGCATTCCGTCTTTCTTGACCAGCGGGAACACGGCCGCTTTGATCGGTGCGATCCGCGGATGCAGCTTCATCACCAACCGCGACTGCAGCTTCCCGTTTTCATCGGGAGCTTCATCCTCGGTGTAGGCTTCGCACAAAAAGGCCAACGTCGCCCGATCGGCGCCGGCGGACGGCTCCACCACATGCGGCGTAAAGCGTTCGTTGGTCAGATCGTCACGGTAGGTGAGATCTTTGCCGCTGCCGCGATGCTTCGGTTTGCCGTTCGCATCCAGTTCCAGCGTCAACGGGTTGCTGTTGGGATCGAGCTTCCCTTCCATGTGGCTGCGGAGATCAAAATCTCCCCGATGCGCGATTCCTTCTAACTCTCCATACTCGCCGGTCGGCAAGAACGGAAAAGCGTACTCAATATCGGCCGTTCCGGTCGAATAGTGACTCAGTTCGTCGCTGTGATGCTCGCGCAGACGCAACTTGTCTCCGGCCAAGCCCATGTCGAGATACCATTGGAAACGGCGATTGCGCCAGTATGTGTACCAATCGGCCGACGAACTGGGATGGCAGAAGAACTCGATTTCCATCTGCTCAAACTCGCGCGAGCGGAACGTAAAGTTTCGCGGCGTGATCTCGTTGCGAAAGCTTTTGCCGACCTGGGCGATTCCAAAGGGAATCCGCACCCGCGAGCTATCGACCACGTTCTTGAAGTTGACGAAGATCCCCTGAGCGGTCTCCGGCCGCAGGTAAGCCGAATTTTCTTCTCCCCCCAACGCGCCAACCGTTGTCTTGAACATCAGGTTGTATTCGCGGGGCTCAGTCAGCGTGCCCAGTTCTTTCGCGTCGGGGCCTAACACTTGAGCGAAGTCGTCGACCGTGGTCAGCGAAACCATCGCACCGTCCCACGCCAGCTGTTCGGCCTGCTTGGTGCGCAGTCCGAAGAACTTCAACGCGTTCCGTTCGATGTCGGTTTCCGGCTGATCCGAATCCGATCCGGCGGTCGCGAAGATCTTTTGTCCCTTCGCTTCGACCCAGCGGCCGACCACCTGATCATGGCGATAGCGTTTTTTCGACTGGCGACAATCGACCATGTAGTCATGGAACAGATCGTAATGTCCCGAGCACTTCCAGACCTGCGGGTGCATGATGATCGTGCAGTCGAGCCCGGTCATCTCGTACGGCTGCGGAGCGCCCGGCATGGTCGAGATATCGTCGTGCCCGCTGACCATGTCGCGCCACCAGGCCTCTTTGACGTTCCGCTTCAGCTCGACCCCCAAGGGGCCGTAGTCCCAGAAGCCGTTGATTCCTCCATAGATTTCGGAGGATTGAAAGAGAAATCCGCGTCGCTTGCAAAGCGACACTAGCTTTTCCATTTCCATGGCTACGGCTCGTCTAACAGATGAAGGGGTGTTTCGACTATCCAGTCGGCCCCAAAAGTTGGGGACGAAAAGGTCCTAGTTTAGCTTGCCATCGGGAGTTACGTCTACCGGAGACGTATTTCCCAGGTCGCCGCGTCTAGCTCGGGAACCAGGTCAAACTTGTCGAGGGTTGCGGCGATCTGGATATCGTTTTCCAGGCCGATCGCCAAGACGTTGCGGCCGCCGCGGCTCTTTTGCAATCGTTCGACCAGCGGCACCGCGACCAGATTCTCCTGCGCGGTTCGCCAAGCGTCGGCGGCGATCTGAGCGGCGTCGTTGACTTCCCACCGGCCGGTCGCGGTCATCAGGTCAACGATGGCGCCGGCGAGCAAGACATCTTCGCGCGTCACCTCTCCGGCGGTTCCGGCGCAAACCAGATGGACGTTTTCGGCGTCAGAAAGTTCGCGGCAGACGGCCGAAAGATTAACAAAAGCGCCGATCAAGATGCGGCTGGCCCGCTGACAGCGCTGCATCGCTTTGGTGCCGTTGGTGGTCGTAAAGATGACCGGATGGCCGGCGACAACGTCGCGAGAATACTCGGTGGGCGAATTGCCGAGATCAAATCCATCAATCCGAACGCCGCCGCGTTCGCCGCCCAGTAAAGCGCCGTCGATCAGCGACGCCTTCTCTTTGGCGTCTTCGATCGAGATGCAGGGGGAGACATGATCAGCGCCGGCGGCCAACATATGCACGATGGTGGTCGTCGCTCGCAACACATCGATCACGACGGCGGTCGATCCAGCGAGCGTTTCTTCCGAGGCGAGTTCCGGCAGCAGATGTACGTAAATCGTCGGCGACATGAGATTCCTCTTGATAAGATGGTCGCCATGATAATGCGTTAGAGCGCACGAAGGAATGCGCCACCGATCGTCAATTTCCGGAAGTTACGAGGTTTTTCGGTCTACATCGTAGCTGGGGAGCCCCTGTTAGCTCCGCTATCAGGGGCGACAACGTCGATTGGAAGCATCACGCCGCGTTTGCTTGATATCGGCGATCATTTGGCCGTTTGACATCGCGATCGCTCCTTGTGCCGCAGTCGGGCTTGGATGCTTGCTTTTAGCTGCGCCAAACCTATTAGCGGAGCTGTCGGGGGTAACGGACGTGTCGCAAGACGCCGTGTTACGGAAACGCTCGGCTTGCGGTAAATTAGGTGGTTTCACTGCTTTGATTCGCCCGCCCAGGGAAAACGCTACGCATGGTCGTCGACAAATCGGAAACGCGCGTCCGGCGAATGTTCGCCGAAATTGCCGGAAAATACGATCGGATGAATCATCTGCTGTCGATGAACGTCGACCGCTATTGGCGCTGGCGAACCGTACAAATTGTCCCCCCCCAAGGCGATGCGCCCATCCTGGACGTCTGCACCGGCACCGGCGATCTGGCGATAGCCTACTTTCGCGCGGCGAAGGGGAAAGTCCGAATCGAAGCGACCGACTTCTGCCCAGAAATGCTGGAAGTGGGGGAAGAGAAGAAAAACCGCGCCAACATCGGCGAGATGATCCGTTTCCAGGAAGCCGACACGCAAGCGCTGCCCTTTAAGGATGACACGTTTCAAATCGTCTCGGTCGCGTTTGGTCTCCGCAATGTGACCAATACCGATCTGGGGCTGAGCGAAATGACCCGCGTCTGTCGACCAGGCGGCAAGATCGCCGTGCTCGAGTTTTCGATTCCGACCTGGCAGCCGTTCAAAGCGTTTTACCTTTGGTACTTCCGCAACATCCTGCCGATGTTGGGTCGGCTGTTCGCCAAGAATCGCGAAGACGCCTACAAGTACTTGCCCGATAGCGTCGGCGAGTTTCCCTATGGCGAAGCGCTGGCCGAGCGGATGCGGGCCGTCGGGCTTCACAACGTCTTCTACAAGTCGCTGACGTTTGGCATCGCGACGCTCTACGTGGGGACCAAATGAGCCATGTCCCTCCGATTGTGCTGGGGATTACCGGCGCCAGCGGCGCGGTTTACGCTCGGCGTTTGCTGAACGTGTTGATTCACGCCGGCTATGACGTCGATCTGTCGATCAGCGTCTCGGGACGCGCCGTTTGGCTGCAAGAGTTGAACGTCGCACTCGATCTGAAGAAGTTCGAGCCGAGCGATATCCTGGACGAGCAGGCGCGGCCTGACGACCGACGCTTGACCGCGACGGTCCAAAGAAATCAGCCGCAGCGCAGCGGCAATTTGCGATACTTCCACTACAGCGACTTCATGGCGCCGATCGCCAGCGGATCGGCCAAATCGCACGGCATGGTGATCTGTCCTTGTTCCGGCGGAACGCTCAGCGGCGTCGTGCACGGCGCCAGCGATAACCTGATCCAACGCGCCGCCGATGTCCATTTAAAAGAACGCCGCCGACTGATCCTGGTCCCGCGTGAAACGCCGTTGTCGCTGATTTATCTCGACAACATGCGCAAGGCCGCTGAAGCCGGCGCCATCGTCTTGCCGGCCATGCCGGGCTGGTATCACGGCGTCGATTCGCTCGACGATTTGATCGACTTTATCGTAGCGCGAATTTTGGATCAGCTCGATATTCCGCACGCGATGATGCGACGATGGGGGAGCGATGATTCAGCGAATTAGCGACATCCTGGCGATGATCCGCTTCAGCCACACCGTTTTTGCAATGCCGTTTGCGCTGTTGGCGGCGGTGATGGCCTGGACTGCTCCCGCGCCGCCCGGAGTTGACATTCGCTTCTCATGGCGCGAACTGCTGGGAATTGTGCTGTGCATGGTCTTTGCTCGCAGCGCGGCGATGGCCCTCAACCGACTCGCCGATCGCCAGATCGACGCCGAGAACCCCCGCACGCAATCGCGGCATATTCCGGCCGGAGTATTGTCGGTCGGCGAAGTGACGTTGTTTACGATCGCCTGTTCGATCGGCTTTGTCGCGTCGACGCTGCTGTTTTGGCCCAATTGGCTGCCGCTGGCGTTGTCGATTCCGGTGCTCCTCTTTTTATTCGGCTACAGCTATACGAAACGCTGGACCGCGCTGGCTCACTTTTGGCTGGGCGCGTCCTTGATGTTAGCGCCGATCGCCGCGTGGATCGCGATCCGCGGCGCGGCGATCTTGGTCGATCCATTGGATCTGCTGCCGGCCGTCACGCTGGGCGCCGCGGTGCTGCTATGGGTCGCCGGGTTCGACATTATCTATGCCTGTCAGGACGCCCAGTTTGATCGAGCGGCCAAGCTGCACAGCGTTCCGTCGACCTTTGGCGTCGCTGGCGCATTGCGAATTGCAGCCGTGTGTCACGCGCTGATGATCGGGGCGCTAACGCTGTTACCGGTCGTCTATCCGTCGCTGGGGCTGATCTATTGGCTGGGAGTCGCGGCGGTCGCGAGCTTGCTGATTTACGAACATGCGATCGTCCGCCCTGACGATCTGTCGCGGGTGAATCTCGCCTTCTTTCATGTGAACACGATTGTCGGCGTCGGGCTATTTGTGGTGACGACGATTGATCTGCTGCTTTGGTAGAATAGCGGCATGACGAAACGCCTAAACTATCTGCTGGTGCAGATCCGTAATGCCGATGATCCCATGCGTAGTCAAGAGATTTCTTGTTTTGCGAACGCGTTAGCATGCGACGCTGCGCAGATCGAGCCGTTTGACCTGCTCGCCGGATCTCCTAGCGAGCGACATCTGGCGAAAATCAACATGGTGATGATCGGCGGCAGCGGGCATTACTCGGTCGCGACCGACGCCGATTGGCTGCAGCGGGCAATGGCCGGACTACGGCGGTTGGTGGAACTGGAAGTCCCGCTGTTTGGTTCCTGCTGGGGATTTCAGGCGCTCGCCAAAGCCTTGGGAGGCCAGGTGACCCACGATTTGGAGCATGCAGAGCTCGGCACGCACGAGCTCTTTCTGACCGACGCCGGACGAGCCGATCCGATCTTCTCGGCGCTCGGCGCGCGTTTTCCGGCCTACATGGGACACGAAGATCGCGTGATCGAGTTGCCCCCCGGCGTACAGTTGCTTGCATCCAGTGATCTCGTCCCGCAGCAAGCGTTTCGCGTCACCGGCAAACCCATCTACTGCACGCAGTTTCACCCCGAACTGACGGTCGAGACTTTGCTGGAACGCGTACGGGCCTACCCCGAGTACTGCGAAAAGATCGCTGGCGTCCCGTATGAAGAATTTGAAGCGACTTGCGTTGCTGCGCCGGAGAGTGAAGGGTTGCTGAGAGCGTTTCGGCGCGAGTATCTGGGCATGTAGCCCCCCTCGAGTAGCCTGATCTGCAACTGCTCACACAAGCCCTACACAAACATTCTCTTGGCCAGCCAATTGTGAATCTATGGTGAATTTCCGTCCATCTCCGGGTGCGGCGGGAAGGCGAACAGCCACATTTCGCATACATTCAATTGCACCTTGTTGCTAATGTTTTTGGACACAATTTCCAGTTGTCTTGCGTTTGCCCCGCTTGGCGAACGGCAGAGATGATGGTCGGAGCCATGATGCTTTTTTCGCTGACGAAGCGCACGATGACGCGCCCCATTCTCTGTGCATTGTTCGTCGTACTTGCGCTGGTTGGCTGTAAACCGGCTCCTGGCGGCGCCTCCATTGACGGCATGGTCACGTTAGACGGCCAGCCGGTCGCCAATGGCTTGATTCACTTTGAGCCCGCTGGAGAGTCTGGTGTGAACGCATCGCGGCGAATCGCCGATGGTCACTACAATTTTCCTCCCAAAGCGATGATGCAGCCGGGCCTTTACAAGGTTTCCATTCAATCGATCCCGCCTGAATCGGGCTTGGATCCCGACGCGATCATGAACGGGGCCCCAGTGCCTGCTTTCAAAGATCCGATTCCCGCCAAGTACCGCACCAATAGTGATCTAGTCGCCGAAGTCTCGGCCGAAGGTCCGAATACGTTCAATTTCGAACTGAAGACAGGCCGCTAACAAGCGGAACCGAAGTCAGCCGACTGCTTTTTCCTTTTTTATGCTTATTGAGGTTTGCCGATGAAGTCGAAACGGATGGGATTTACCCTAGTGGAACTGTTGGTTGTGATCGCGATCATCGGCGCCTTGATCGCACTTTTGCTGCCGGCAGTTCAGCAAGCCCGCGAAGCGGCGCGTCGTTCTTCTTGCCAAAACCAGTTAAAGCAAATGGGATTGGCGTTTCACAATTACCACGATACCTTTCTGACGCTGCCCGCCGCGTATCTCAAGTCAGCCGCGACCGGCAATAGCGGCAACACCTCTGGGTTGATCTGGCTAAAGTCGCTGTTGCCATTCCTAGAGCAGGGCAATTTCCACGACCAATGGAATTATAAAAAGGGGTACAACAGCAACCCCGACAATATCACCCTGGTCAGCCAGGTGATCCCCAGTTTTCTTTGCCCCAGTGATGAACCGTCCATGACCTACCATGAGGTTCCCAACTACAACTACGCCTGCAACTTGGGCACGACCGACCTGGCGCGAACCACCCCCTATAACGGCGTCGACTACCTGCAAGCGCCGTTTGAACATGCGGGACGAAATTTCCGCTTCGCCGCGATTACGGACGGCCTTTCTCACACCATCCTTGTGGGTGAAGTCCGGCAAGCGCAAATCACCGGCGATTATCGTGGCCTGATTTGGCTCGGCGAGCATGTCGGCTTTACCACGCACTACGGGCCCAACACCTTGTCGCCAGACTTGCTGGTTTCGAGCTATTGCAAGAATGACGAGATGGAACCAATCGGTTTGCCTTGTGCCGGCGCATCGAGCACTCGTCTCTTTTCCGCTCGCAGCCAACATCCCGGCGGCGTCCAAGTCGTGAATGCGGATGGATCGGTCCATTTCATTCCGGAAACGATCGACCTCAATACTTGGCGCGGTATGTCGGGTATCAACGACGGACAAGTACTCGGAAGCTACTAAAACGCCGTCTCCAATCTTCGCCCAATTTCTTAGGCCCGTCTGCAATCTTTAGGCGGGCCTATTCGATTTACAACTCCCCAAAATCCCTGCGTCCCCCATTATTGGCGGCAATCAATCTTGCCAGCCCGCATGTTACAATCGATAGTTTGCTTGCCGGCTTCCTGCCCCTAATCGATCACTGGATCTGAATTCTTGAGACTCTCCTTCGCTTCGCTCGCCTTGGTTTTTCTGTTGCTGCTGACGACCCAGACCGTCTTCACACGAGCCGACGACAAGCCAGCTTCGCCACTTAGCCAGGCCCACGCCCACAACGACTATTTGCATGATCGCCCGCTGTACGACGCCCTCGATCATGGATTTAACAGTGTTGAAGCGGACGTATTCCTGGTGGGTGACAAATTGCTGGTAGGTCACACGCTGGGAGAAACGACGCCCGATCGGACGCTGGCAGCCCTCTACTTGGATCCGTTACGCCAACGGGTCCGTAGCGGCGGCGGTCAGGTTCAGCCCGGCGGGGGACCATTTCGATTGTTTATTGACATCAAAAGCAGCGCCGAGCCGACCTACGCGGCGCTGACGACACTGCTGGCCAGCTATTCCGACATGCTTTCGCAGGTACAGGATGACAAGTTCCAGACTTGCGCTATCAACGTCGTGATTTCTGGAAATCGTCCTCAAGCGACCATGGCGGCCGAGAAAAAACGTTTCGCAGGGATCGACGGTCGGCTCAGCGATTTGAACAGCGACGTAGCCAGCCATTTGATTCCGGTGATTAGTGACAATTGGAAATCGCATTTCCAGTGGCGCGGAGCAGGGGAGATCCCCGCCGAGGAAAAGCAAAAGCTGCGTCAATGGGTCCGACAAGCTCATGCCGATGGACGACAAATCCGCTTTTGGGGAACCCCAGATACGCCCCCGATGTGGCGAGTTTTGCAAGACAGCGGCGTCGACATGATCAATACGGACGATCTGCCGGGGTTGGAGAAATTCTTGCGCGACAATCGCAGTAATCACTAATCGTCGTTGCAGAGGCAGGAAATCGCATAACACCCGTGGCTGGCGTGCCGTATGAAGAGTTTGAAGCGACGTGCGTTGCTGCGCCGGAGAGTGAAGGGTTGCTGATGGCGTTTCAGCGGGAATATCTGGGAGTGTAAGAAGGCAAAAAAGGCCCGCTATTTGACGCCCAACTCGTGTAGTATCGTCGCTGGAGCCTTTGTGGTGATATCCGGAATTACGTGCGCCCGGCTTATCGGCGGATGTTCGCCCAACGCGTGATATGGCTGCAGTGCAGGTACATTCACGACAAATCGCTCAGTCGGAATATCGATGTCGAAATCCGCCTTCTCGATCCAATAGCAGTCGCAATACCACCCACGTCCTCCGCGGTAAAAACGCATGGTGAGTGAGGGAATCTGATGTGGGCGCGGCAGGCTTTGCGACCGCATTTGCAGATGGATCGCGAAGGCATAAACGTGCTCGGCAGAAGGAGCGTAATACGAGTTAGGAAAGTACTTTGCGTGGGCCAGAATGGCGTCCCGCTTACGATCAACCAAGAAAATATTGTCGCTTCCTGATCTGCCCTCGATCGTATCCGTAAAAATCTCCAACTCACCATGCGGTTTAAAATTTCCGCTGCCTTGCAAGAGCCCCTCTTCCCGCGAGAAAATATTCCGACAAGTCAGACCCGTCTCGGGCAAACTGGAAAGATAGGAGAAATGCTGGTAGACAACTCGATCCCCGCGGCGATCGATTCTGACGCATGACTTTGGTCCCACGGTAACTTTCCACCACAAATTGCCATCGGGAGTCTCTTTCGTGAACTGGAGCAAGGAACCGCTAAAGTCCAACTCGACCTCCTTCCACGCTGGTACGCGCCGAATCGACTCGATCTTGATTCCCGGCGGAGGAGGCGGGAGCGTTGGCTCCACTCTCTCTAGTCCGGCTCGTTTCAAAAACTTCCACGATGTCACCGAATTTACATCCAGCGGACCATCGTTCAGTTTGTCTCGCAGCGCCAGCACGTCATCGAACGTTTTCACGTTGACGTTATCGATCCGTATCCCCGAGGCCGCCTGCAATTCAATATGCCCTGACGTCGGGACGTATAGCAGCGAGAGATTCTCACCGTGCGACACGGCGGATAATGACGTCAGCACGAGTAGCGCTGTTATGTGCAGAAATGGGATCCGAATCTTGGCGCTAGTACACATCCGAAACCTCGCTGTTTGCGGTCGAAATGATCGGACGCTTTGCAAGAAGCGTATCCTGACTTGTTTAAACTAACAGAGCAGGGCGGACTACGTCGATGAAAATGAGGTCCAACGACTGCCGATGCCGTTCGCATGGAAGCCTATTTATGCTGCTTGTTCAGTTCCTCAGTCACCATCTTCAGCGTTTTGTGGGTGATGTCCAAAATTGGGGCGTTCACCCAGCGGGGATACTTTTCTCCTTCGGCATGGTAACGCTCCTTGGCGGGCACATTCAGCACAAATCGTTCTGGAGGAAAGGTCACAGCGAAGTCCGCTTTCTCCAGCCAATAGACATTGCAATGCCAGGTGCGGTCGGCGCCAACGCCGCGTCCCCCATAAAAATGCAAAGTGACTGCCGGAACCTGATGCGGTTGGGGCGACTCTTGCGACTGCATCTGCATGTGCAGCGTAAAGGAATGGATGAGGTCGTTATGTTTCCAACGTGACGCTCGGACCAAAACCGCGTCTTGCTCACGATCAACGAGCAGCAGTTCATCTCGGCCTCGGTATTCGAACATCGTGGTGAACAACTCGAAATTTCCGATCGGGCGGACCGAATATTTGTTGCGAAACAAAAATGCTTCACGCGAAAGAAGTCGCTCACAATTGAAGTGCCGCCAAGAATGCGTTCGTACATAGTTAAAGTGCCGATAGGTCCAACGGCCGTTGAGTTGCTCCAGTTCGACGCATGACCCGGGCCCCACCGTCACCTCCGAGCGATACGGCAAGTCGCCGGGATCGTCGACGGAAAAGCCTTGGCGCGAACCGTCGAAATCGATCACGACATCCTGCCATTCCGAACTGAGAATCATTTGGTCAGCAGGCACGTTTCGCATCGGGGGCGGCAATTCACGTTCGACTTTCTTCAATCCGGCGCGCTCGAGAAACTTCCATGATGTCACCGAAGCTTCGTCGAAAGGACGATCGTTCAGCTTTTCGCGCAAGGCGAGAACATCTTCAAGTGTTCTTACATCGGCGTTCGTAAGCTTTACAGAGATGCTTGCTTTCATCTCGATATGCCCCGACTGCGGCAGGAACATCTCCTTCAGATGCTCTGCCCGCACCGCCGCAGGGATCAAAGCGATGCTGGCGAAAATCAGCGCAAACCAGGCAATTTTCAGAGTCCCACGCATCCTGCACCTTATTTTGAAAGCGGGAATCGGGCGAGCGCCGCATGGGTTCAGACTACCGCATCCAAGATTGCGGCGTCAAAACATTTGTCCTTGTGTTTCAGAAAAGGGAGGAGAGTCAGAAAAAAAGCCCGGCCAACTTGGCCGGGCTTTCTGTTCGTTGTCATTCAGAAGCAGCGGTTACTTCGCTTCTTCGGTTCCGCCGGCGGCGACCGGTTCGGCTTCTTTTTCGCTTAAAGCGCCTTTGAAGTCGAGTCGGGTCATCTTGCCTTCGTCGTTCTCGACGGCGTCGACGATGATCTGATCCATCCCTTGGAACTCGCCTTTGAGCAGTTCTTCGGACAACGGATCTTCGATCGAGTTTTCGATCGTGCGACGCAGCGGTCGGGCGCCAAAGTCGTTGCCTTTGTCGCTCTGGTTGCTGCGTTTGATGATCAGCTCTTTGGCCTTGTCGGTCAGGATGAGGTCGTAACCTCGTTCGGCCAGACGTTCGCGAACTTTGCTCAATTCCAGGTCGATGACCAGCTTCAGATCTTCCCGTGTCAGGTGATGGAAGATGATCGTCTTGTCGACGCGGTTGATGAACTCAGGACGGAAGACCTTGCCGATCTCTTCCTCGACGCGAAGCTTCATGCTGTCGTACTCGGCGCCTTCTTCCGAAGCTTGGAAGCCGAAAGCCGATTCATTCTTGATCGCGCCGGCGCCAGCGTTGGTGGTCATGATCAAGATGACGTTGCGGAAGTCGACGTTGCGACCGAAGCTGTCGGTCAAACGGCCTTCTTCCATCACTTGCAGCAGCATGTTGAAGACGTCTGGGTGAGCCTTCTCGATTTCATCGAGCAACACCACGGCGTACGGACGACGACGAATCTTCTCGGTCAGCTGACCGCCTTCTTCGTAGCCGACGTATCCGGGAGGAGCACCGATCAAACGGCTGACGTTGTGCTTCTCCATGTACTCGCTCATGTCAATTTGAATGAGCGCGTCCGCGTCGCCGAACATGAATTCGGCCAGCGCCTTGGCGAGCAACGTCTTACCAACGCCGGTCGGACCTGCGAAGACAAAGCAGCCGGTCGGACGCTTCGGATCTTTCAAACCGCTGCGACTGCGGCGAACCGCCTTCGACACCGCTTTGATCGCGTCGTGCTGGCTGATGACCTTGCGATGGAGTTCGTCTTCCATCTGCATCAGGCGCATCGTGTCTTCGGTCGTCATCCGGGTCAGCGGGATGCCGGTCATTTTCGAGACGACTTCGGCGATGACTTCTTCATCGACGACGCCATCTTTTTGACGCGACTTCTCTTGCCATTCCTTGATGATCGAATCTTTTTTCTTCTTCAGCTTGTCGGCCTGATCACGCAGAGCCGCAGCCTTCTCGAAGTCTTGATCGGCGACCGCTTGTTCTTTTTTGCGGTTCAGCGTTTCGACTTCTTCGTCAATTTCTTTCAGATCCGGCGGTCGGGTCATCACGCGAAGCCGCACGCGAGCGCCGGCTTCGTCGATCACGTCGATCGCCTTGTCGGGCAGGCAGCGTCCAGTGATGTAGCGATCCGAGTATTCGGCCGCGGCCACGACCGCGTCATCGGTGATTTGCACGTTATGGTGCTCTTCGTACCGATCTCGCAGACCTTTGAGGATCTCAACCGTTTCGTCCTTCGAGGCCGGATCGACCTGAATCTCTTGGAAGCGGCGAGCCAGGGCGCTGTCTTTTTCGATGTACTTGCGGTACTCGTCGAGCGTCGTAGCGCCGATGCATTGAATTTCGCCGCGCGCCAAAGCCGGCTTCAGCACGTTCGCCGCGTCGATGGCGCCTTCAGCGCCGCCGGCTCCGACCAACGTATGCAATTCGTCGATGAACAAGATGGTGTTCTTGGCGCGACGAACTTCGTTCATGACCGCTTTGATGCGTTCTTCAAACTGACCGCGGTACTTGGTGCCGGCGACCATCATCGCCAGGTCCAACACGACGATCCGCTTTTCGGCCAGCAGTTCCGGAATATCGCCGTCGATCACGCGCTGTGCGAAACCTTCGACGATCGCCGTTTTACCGACACCGGCTTCACCCAGCAAAACCGGATTGTTCTTGGTGCGGCGGCAGAGAACCTGGATGGCGCGTTCGATTTCTCGCTCGCGGCCGATGACCGGATCGAGCTTGCCTTGCTTGGCGAGTTCGGTCAGATCGCGACCAAAGCTGTCGAGCGCCGGCGTTTTCGATTTGCTGCCTTTGGCGGCAGCCGGGTCCGAGCTGCTCTCGGGTTGACCGCGGCCTTCGCGTCCGCCGTCACCTTCCATGCCGTGACCCAGCAGGTTGAGGACTTCTTCGCGAACGTCTTCAAGCTTCAGACCAAGGTTCATTAGAACCTGGGCGGCGACCCCTTCTTGCTCTCGCAAGAGGCCCAGCAGGATATGCTCGGTGCCGACGTAGTTGTGGTTCAGATTGCGAGCCTCTTCCATCGAGTACTCGATCACTTTTTTGGCCCGCGGGGTCTGGGGAAGTTTCCCCATCGTGACCATGTCGGGTCCGCTTTGGACGAGTTTCTCGACTTCGAGTCGAATTTTGCGGAGATCGACTTCCAACGTCTTGAGTACGTTGGCGGCGACTCCGCTGCCTTCTTTGATCAGCCCAAGCAAGATATGCTCGGTGCCGATGTACTCGTGGTTGAACCGCTGCGCTTCCTGGTTCGCCAGCTGCATCACCTTCCGAGCGCGATCGGTAAATCTTTCGTACATGGAGTTCAACCTCGCGATGAGTAATAGCGGGTAGTCTGCTTCTTTTTATTCTATCGCACTGGGCAAATTGGACTATGCCGCCTCGGTTGACGGCGCCGCTTTGCGGTGCTCACTTTCCACTGCTGCTTCTGGTTTGGATGCTTGCGGCGACTCATTCGGTTCGTCGCGATCACCCAGCTCGTCACTGTCATCAAGTCCATCGTCGTCAGCCATCCGATCGGCCAACAAGCGACGTTCTCTCTGAATCTCGGACCACCAGCGTCCGGCCGCATCCAGCTTGATTAACTTGGCGATCGCATCGAGCGCCGCGTCATATTGCTGCGTGTGCCGATACAAGGTCGCCAGCATCAGACGCGCTTCTGCGTCACGCGGATCTCGCGTGAGCAAACGAAGCAAAGTTGCTTCGGCCTGATGCCACTGTCCTTGTAAGTATTCGTTTTGGGCCGCGTGAAACAAGGCCTCGACCGACTCGTCGAGCGGTTGAAAACCGCCGCGGGCAACACGATAGATGCTCCATCCGGTCGAAGTCGCCCATACGGCGGTGACCACGTACCAAATGCTGTGATGTATCGTTTCGCCCACGAGCTCTGGCCAAACGCCGTGCAGAATCAACGCTGTATTTAATAACAGCGCGAAACCGCCGGCCCACACGAGCCCTTGCCAGCGACCATAAACCCACGACTGCGTAAGTCCGGGCCACAGGCAATATATCCATGGCGAATTTAGCATCCCTACCTCTCCAGAAGCGATCAATCTCCGAAGGGAGTGATCGGTTGGAATCGCCGAGGAATTCTAACTCGCAAATAAGGCGCAAGCAAGGCAAGTAAAGAAACGCCATGAACTTACGTACTTTAGGCGAGCCACATCGGTATCGCTTGTCATGACGATGTGACGAATGCTTCTAGCCTGCTGACGCGCTCACATCTCAGCAACCCTTGGCTCTGGCGCTGGTTACGCGAAAAAATAGCCCTGCTGATCCGATTGACAAGAGTCTCTACAATCGTGATAGCTAATACCCCAGGAAAAACCGATGCCAGACGAACAACAACCACCCAACGCACAATCGACCATCGCCGCCTGGCGTGCGATCGACGCTGCCGCAAATCGAGCGGCCGAAGGATTGCGGGTTGTCGAAGATTTCGTCCGCTTCGGTCTCGATGATCGTCACTTAACGACGCTCGTCAAAAATATGCGGCACGACCTAGCGTCCGCGCTACAGCAATTTTCGTCCGAAACGCTGCACAGCGCAAGAGATACGCAAGCCGATGTCGGCGTGACCCTCTCCACGAACGGCGAGCAGTCTCGCACCAATCTTACCCAGATTGCCACATCCAATCTCAAACGAGCTCAACAGTCACTACGGACGCTGGAGGAGTTCAGCAAGCTGGTGCATCCAGCCGTTTCTGCTTACTTCGAGCAACTCCGCTATCGCAGTTACACGCTCGAAAAGGGGCTCACCACGACGCAGGCAAACAGCGAGCGGCTGGCCGGCGCCCGACTGTATGTCCTGATCGACGGCTGTCAAAATGCGGAAAAATTTTCCCAAATAGTCGCTGAGTTAATCGCCGGCGGAGTCGATATCGTGCAGCTGCGCGATAAGTCGCTCGACGATCGAACTTTACTGGAACGAGCACGACAGTTACGTGAAATCACGGCCGCAACGTCCACTTTCGCCATCGTGAACGATCGCTGCGACATCGCCGCATTAGCCGATGCCGACGGCGTTCATGTCGGGCAAGAGGAACTCTCGGTGAAGGAGGCCCGCGCGATTCTCGGCGTCGGCAAACTGATCGGCGTCTCGACCCACAGCATCGATCAGGCTCGCCGCGCGGTTCTGGACGGCGCTGATTACATCGGAGTTGGCCCGACGTTCCCGTCGCAAACCAAATCGTTTGATCAGTTCCCGGGGCTTGATCTGGTTCGCCAGGTTGCCGGAGAGATCCGCCTGCCGGCGTTTGCGATTGGGGGGATTACGCTCGAGAATATCGGGCAGGTGGTCGAAGCGGGACTGTCGCGCGTCGCGGTAAGCGGCGCGATTGCTGGGGCGAATGATCCACGCGAAGCTGCAGAAGCAATGCGACAAAGTTTGCGCGGCGCTAATTAAGCGGCACAAAAAAACGTGCCGTCCTGGTCAGGACGGCACGTCTCTAAGCTTCAATTCTTCACATTCCGCCTACGGCAGCGCAATCGACTTCAGCGTCCAGCCGTTGTCGGCGTCTTGCATGACGACGACGGCGTTCGCGTCGTTCAGCTTGGCCAGTTGGACCACGCCTTCCCAATCGGCGATCGCTTCAAACGATTGGCCGGCGGTTCCGCCTCCTTTGACGGGCTCGGTCAAACCTTCTTCGCGTTCCAGATCTTCGGTGCTGATCTTCATCACGCCGCGCGCCGTGTTGGCCGAGAGCAGATAAGTTTTGCCCCCTTTTTCGTAGACGATCATGTCGATCGGCTGATTGTGGTTGCCCAGCTCGGCGACGGTCGTTCCTTTTACTTTTTCCTGGCTCTGCAGTTGCTTGACCGGGAATTTCACCAGCGGAGTGCAGGTGAAGCCTGCCAACACGTGAGGTTCGCCGCCGATGTTAAACGGCACGAACGTCCGGATCGCGGCGTAATCTTCGTCACGACCATGCGCGGCGTGGAAGATCTCGATCCGCGACAGTTGATCGCCGGTGGTGAAGGGGAAGGGAACGCTGCGAACCGCCGAAGCGCCTTCGCCTGCGGCCAGACCGGTAACGATGACCTGACCGTCGGCATAGGCCAAGTCGGTAATCGACTCGTTACGCAGGTTGCGACGACGACGACCTTCGCCGCTTAACTCGTCGGCCGGAGCGTCCGATAACTCCACTTGGGCGAACGCGACGTCCTTTAGTTTCAAAGGCGTGATGTTTTGCTCCGCGTCAATCTTCACCAGCGCCGGCTTGTCGCCGGAGGTGACCGACAGATAAAGCACGCCAGTTTCGGGGTTAACCGTCAGATCCGTGATTTTCAGATTAGCCGGACTTCCGCCGATCGCTTTGGCCAGCTTTTCGCGCAGCGAGGTGATCTCAAACTTTGCTTTATCAGGTGCGCCAGGCTTCTCACCCGTAGCGATGGCGAACACGGCGGCCGACTTCGGATCGCCCACCAGCAACACGCCGTCCGGAGCAAACGCGAGCGGACCGGCCGATTTTATTTCAGGCGTTCCTTTTTTCAGGCCGTACATTTCTGCATCAGCAGCATGTAAACCAGCTACCATCATCAAGCTGAGCACTATGGCTCCGAGCGTTTTCCGCATGTCGAGATCCTTGTTCGAGGCTGTGGGGGAATTCAAAAATGCCGTCCGCGCATGAATTTGATTATCCGCAATTTGCCCCCTGCTTCAAGGAATTCTGGAAATCGCGACAATGAAAGCCCCGAATTCACCTGGGAGATCCTGCATGAAGGGCGATACGCATCGAGTTGTGATTATCGGTGGCGGCTTCGGCGGCCTCTTTGCGGCGCGAAGTCTAAAGTCATCCCCGGTTCACGTCAAACTCGTGGACCGGCGTAACTTCCACCTGTTTCAGCCGCTCCTTTATCAAGTCGCGACCGGCGGGCTCTCTCCCGCGAACATCGCGACTCCGCTGCGGCGGATCTTGGTTCGTCAGCGCAACACCGAAGTCGTGATGGCCGATGTCGCCGACTTTGACCCCGCCAACCGCAAAGTGATTTTGCATGACGGCGAAGTCGAATATGACTCGCTCATTGTCGCCGCCGGCGCCGAAACCGGATACTTCGGCAACTGCGAATGGGCCAAGACGGCGCCGGGTCTCAAATCGATCGAAGACGCGACCGAAATCCGGCGCAAGATTCTCTCCGCCTTCGAACTAGCGGAACGGACGACCGACAAGACCGAGCAAACCGAACTCATGACGTTCGTGATTGTCGGCGGCGGTCCTACCGGCGTCGAGCTTGCCGGCGCGTTGGCCGAAATTTCGCGGCAAACCATGAAGAACGATTTTCGAAATATTAATCCCGCCGATGCGCGCATCATCTTGGTCGACGCCGGCGAACGCGTGCTCTCTCCGTTTCCGCCAGAGCTTTCTGAAAATGCGCGGATGTCGCTTACTAAACTCGGCGTCGAAGTAAACAACCACCATCGGGTCAAATTGGTCGAGGAAGGCTCGGTGACCGTCACGCACGAAGACCAGGAAACGACCATTCGCGCCAAAACAATCATTTGGGCGGCCGGCGTGCAGGCTTCTCCCTTGGGACGCAAGTTAGCCGAACGGACCGGCGCCAAGACCGATCGCGGCGGCCGCGTGATTGTCGAGCCCGATTGCACGCTGGCTGATTATCCCGAAATCTTCGTCATCGGCGACATGGCCTGCTATCCGCATCAGGGAGAACACCCACTCCCCGGCGTCGCCCCCGTTGCGATGCAACAAGGCAAATACGCCGCGAAAACGATCGTCGATCGCATCCAGAATAAGCCGACCCAACCCTTCCGCTACAGCGATCCCGGCAGTCTGGCGACCATCGGCCGCTCGAAGGCCGTCGCCGTCCTGGGCAAATGGAAATTCACCGGCTTCATCGCGTGGGTTCTCTGGCTGGTCGTCCACTTGATGCAATTGATCCAGTTCGAGAATCGCCTGCTGGTGCTGATGCAATGGAGTTGGGCTTACTCCACTTTCAATCACTCGGCCCGGCTGATCACCGGCGAAGATTATCGCCGCGAAGAGCTGGATGATATTCTGGGGTCATGATTCGCCAATCGGGTCAAATCATGACTGACGAAGGACAAATATCTCGTGAAGCAGGAGCCGGAAACGGAAACGACCTGCTGCTTCCTCCTTGGACATTTGTTCTGAGCGATGAATCACCCATAGGGGGCCAACGGAAACCCCGGAACTCTTGACCAATCGGCTTTAACCCTTCAGTGAGACGCGCGCCGTAGAAGCGGCTATCGAGTTCTTCGACGCAGTCCAATCGCACGAAATAGACTTCGGCGCCCCCGCCTTACGAATACTCTCTTCACAGAGCGAGCTAGTGACGACGCGGTTTGCCGCAGGGCGTTCCGCCAGCTGTCGGATCGCCAATCAAACCACGGCTTGCCGCCGCTGGTGCTTTCGGCCACTTCCTTACGCGTGCGGGCGATCGCCTCTGGTCCGCAACCTCGCTTGACGCCCGTGCCATACGAATGGGGGCGAATTATCGATTTCATCAATATTAACGGTTCTCCTGATTATCCCGGATCGCGAAACACGATAGTCCATTAGCGATCCAACGGCGGCGGGGAACGAGATTCTTGTGCCGCAGCTTCGTCGCAATGGCGCTTCCGATCTTTTTCATCGGGGGACGCACGACCATTTTTGGTGGGAAATGACGCAAACATTCTTTGGGGCTTCCATGCGCACCTTCAACTCGGCTTTGCTCCTCTCAGCATTTAGCATGCTACTGGTCCTCGCCATCTCGCTTCCTGCGTCAGGCCAATCCGAAATGGAAATGGGCGAGCCGTCGTTAGTGCCTCGCAGCGCTCGCTATTTTGGGCTCGGCTTTAACTACAACTCGATGAACTTTGGCAATCAAGATGTCATTGCCGTAGGAACATCGGATGTAATCGAGAGCGGAGTCACCATCGCGACCGGCACGGCGGACGGTCCAGATGATGCGACCGGCGGCACTCCCATTTTCATGGATACGCAACTTAATTTGTCCCCTTCCATCGAATTGGGTTACTTTCAGCACTTCGACCAGAGTGAGCACCAGTTATGGGGATTTAAATTCACCAATGACTACCTCGGGACGAGTTCTGAATCTCGGTTGGCTCGTCTTCCCCAAGTTGGAACGTTCACTTACGCTTCTGATCCGGCAAATCCAGTTCCTTTCACAGGCAACGCGATCGCGACCTCGCTCAAGAGCCAGATCATCGATCAGATTGCCTTTCGTCCTTATGTGGGGCATTCGTTTGGCACTGGATTTGTTTTCGTTGGCGCCGGTCCTACTTTGTCGAATGTAAGAACCGAAATCGTGGACCTGGTCGGTTTCGCCGATATCAATGGAACGCGCAGTAATATCTCTGGTGCGCCGCAAGACTTTTCCGATTCAGGCTGGGTGTGGGGCGGATCCGCGGAAGTCGGCGTTACGCACTTTTTTTGCCGGTCTTGGTTCCTGGAGTGCAGCTATGTCTTTGGCGTCACAGGCAACAAGACGTTTAACTTCAACAGCACCTTCTCCAGTCCCGATCCGAGCGATCCCAACCAGATTAAGGCCGGAACCCTCGTCGGCAGCTCCACCTGGCAAACGATTTCGCAATCGATCGGCGTTCGGCTCTGCAGAACCTTCTAGCGGTCACCCCCACTGCGATAAACGGCGTCCACAATCATTGCCACGCAGGGTTGACAATGGTTCACAGACGATCCGAAGGAATGGTGAAGCCTACTCGATCACCACATCAAACAGCGGCGCCAATTGCAACCAACCGGCGGCGTCGATCTGCAGTTTGCGGAGATCGTCGGGCGCCGCGCCGATGTCGGTTAGTTCGCAGCGAGTGAACTTTGCTTCTGTCAGCCGAGCGCCGTAGAAGCGGCTGCGGCGCATGCGGCTGTCAATCCAATCGACATTGTCAAACTGCACGAGATCGAACTCGGCGTCACTCAGTTCGCAGTCTTCGAACCGACAGTTCTTTAGCCGAGCTCCGCGCCACGTGCAAAACGAGAGATTGCATTTGGTCAGTACAACGTTGCGCCAGATCGATTCGCTGAAATCGACGCCAACGAGCTTGGCGCCGATCAACTCGACTTGCTGGAAATCGCTCCCCGGCATCCGCGCGTTGGAAAAATCGCAGGTCGACGCCTTCACGTCACGCAGCGAGATCTCTGGCAACTGGGCTTGAGGCCAGCTGATCTGATCGAGCCGCGACTCGGCAATCGAAAGGCGATCCAACATCGCCGGCTCGCGCTCTCCTCGAACCCAGAGTCGGTCATAAACTTGATCGTCTTGGATCTTCTCGACAGAGCAGGGGACCAGTTGCTCGTCGTCCGGCAAGTCAGGCGAGAGTAGCCCATAGCCAGATGTCTTTTTGCGGATCGCCACCGCTATTCGTCTTCGTCATTGGAGGAGAACGTGCCGATCAGCTCTCCTTTGACAACGGTGAACGACAGATTCTTCTCGTCCAGGCTGACGGCCGGCAGCAGTTCTTCGTCGATTTTGTGCAGCAATTTTTCCGCCGATTCAGCGAGCTGGGCGTCCAGCAAGATCAGCGAGCCGATCACGCTGCCGCTCGTCAAGAAGTGAAGATCGAACATGCCGACTTCGGCGCCGTCGGCTCCCAGCAACACAAAACGCTCCGAGCTGTCGGTTCGCACCATGCGAACAAATTGAATATCCACGTTCGTCACCTAATCGTTGATTTGCGTTTGTACGTTCGTTTTTTCTTTTTCGCGGGCTTGCTGAAATCGATGAGCGACATCAACGTCTTGCCCGATTTTTGATAACGGATTCCGGTTCCGGGAATCCCGGCCGACACATATTTTCGGCCGCTGGCGTTCATGCCGCCGCGGAAGCCGGGGATGCCGAACGAAAACCCGACGCCGCTCTTGCTGAAATTAATCCGCAGCGGCCCCAGCGAGATCGATTTGCGATAGGACCAACCCACAACAGATCTCCGCGCGACGTGACGACGCCAAATGTTTTACCGTCGTTTCCGTTTCCCCGCTAGCATTACTCCGGCGCCAATTCCCAAACTAGAAGCGAGAACGGCGAAAATCAGGACCCAGAGTGCGATCGAATTGACCTCCGCCGTCGTGGCGCCCTCAATCGTGCGGGGTCGATTCACGATGAACAGCGGGCTGATTTGCCGACGATTAGGGTCGTCCGTCGACATAAATGGAGTCCGATAGGCCCAGTCCTTGTAAAAGATTCCGTCGGCCGTCACTTGCAGATGCAAGTCGTCGCTCACGCTGCCGCCTGGGGGCAACTCACGCGAACAAAGGACGACCGGGTACGAGTGACGAAACTCTTTGCGGGTCGACGTGTCGGCATGCGCCTGAGAGATAATCGGCGTCTCTAGCGGGACAAAGAGATTGATCTCGTAGTAATATTCAAGTCCGCGGCGGCGAGCCGTTTCTTCATCGACCACAATTTTGGTGATGCGCCGCACCGTACCAGAAACACGCACCGCCGCGCCGCGATAACTGCCGGGATCGGTCAGCAGTTGCGGCAGCGCAACCGGAGTCGCAACCTTGGCAAGTTGCTCGGGAGATATCGACGAGATCGCCGCCATACTTTGATAGAACGATTCGTTTTCGAGCCCAGTGAACGCCGCGCGATCACGAACGGTGTCGAACTGGCCGATATCGACTCCTTGCGCGGCCAGCAGGATTTGCCCGGCGTTGACGCCCAACGACGCGTTGACATGGTCGGGGTGCCAAGAAACGCGCTCGGTCACCGCCGCGATCATCATCTCCGCCGCAGCCGCCGGCGTCGTTCGTTTAAGAAAGTAGGCGGCGGCGCTGATCGGCTCATCGATAGCGTCTGCCGGTTGGTCGACCAGCGGCTTGAATCGCTCTGGGATTGTGAGCGACAACAACGTCACTCGTTGGACGCCGCTCGATTCGCTGTCGGTTGGAATCACTTCGAGCGCATAAAAATCTGCGAGTTCATACACGGCGCCCAATTCGGGCAAGATCGGGCGACTCTCGATTTTGACGACTCGCCCCACCAACAAAAAGCAATCGAGACGCGACTGGTCCGGCTGATCGACAAAGGCGCCCCAATCTGGCCTGAGTTGCAGCCAAGCTTCGATCTGCTTCGGCTTGGGACGACGGATCCGCGAGAGCAAACGAATCAACGGCTCTTGCTCTTCTTCGTTGATCGCCTGGTCGTCGTCGAACATCTTGTAGTAGCTTTCGTCGAACCCGATTCCGGCCATAAATCCCTGTGGAGTCGACAAATCAAGCTCGCTCACTTCCGGCACGTCGGCGCGACTGCTGGGCGCCGACGCAAACGTCGCGAGCATCAGAAAGAGGGCCAATTTTCGCGCAGAGCTATTCATGTTTTGCTTCGTCACTTTCTGACTCACCGCTCGGTTTTTCCAACTCGGCGGCGACGATGCGCAGTTGATCACGCACCGAGACGCCGGTATCCAGTTCGCCGGCTTCCGCTCTAAATTTCTCGGCCTGACGCTCGCGAATTTTTTGCTCCGCCGCCGAGTCCGCGTCGTTGCTCTTGCGGAAAATCAACGTCGCGATCACCAACGCGGCGATGATCGACGCCGTGACGCCGAGCGCAAGTTGCCAGTTGGACAAGGTCCGAACCGGCGGGGGAGGGGACCAGGCGACGCTTTTCGAGAGCAGCAGCGGCGCGGTAAAAATGCCCCCTTTCGCCGGGTAAATCCAACGCTTGAAGAAAATACCGACCACCGTCGCGCGCTCGTTGACATCTAGTCCCGTCGGAAACTTATCGGGCAACTCGAGCGAATAGATGACCGTCGGATTGGCGTCCGCCCCTGAGAAGAGCCAGATTTGCCAAAGGTGATCGACGCCCATCTCTTCGACCGACGCGTCGACCCGCACGACACGTTTGATCACGCCGGAGATCGCGACCAGCTTGCCGCGATACTCGTCGGGCTGGCGAAACAACTGGGCGAACTGCACCGGTTCGGCCTGGGCCGGAGTTAACAATTCGCTGGGAGTCTTCCGCAGCGCGAAGAAAATCTCGCGCCAAGGGGCGAACTCGGCCTGACGGAACACCGTGTCGTCTCGAATCAGCGCAAGCTGCTCTTCCCCAATCGCCGGCTTGTTGGGGTCGAGCTTTCCGCCGTCACGATTCATCGTAAACGGCGTCGGGGGCACCACGCGAAACGCCCCATCGACCGGCTGATCCTCGACCGCTTTCCGCGGAACACGCGTGTCGATCTGTTCGGCTTCGACCGGATCGATCTCCGCCGTCAGTTGACCTTCGCCGCCAAACAGTCGCCGCCAGGTCTCGGGCTGGGCCGCTTGGTAAATCAACGCGCAGGTCAGCGTCAACGCTCCTGACAGCAAAAGCAGACGGACTTGCTCTCGTCGCGCGAAATAGTTACGGGGAGGGCGTCTTTTCGAGGGATCCGAGGCGTTCATACTCTTTATCTTATCGTCCTCCGCTGGGGGGATCGCGACTTTGCTGGAAAATCAGCGGTGAAAAATAACCGTTATGTTATGATAATGGTTTCCATTTCGCGCCACTGGCCCGTCGGAGATTTCCGCGTTGCCCTTATCTTCTGAGCAGTTTGAGCGACTCATTCACGAGCATAGCCCGGCGCTCTATCGCGTCGCGTTTCGGATGCTCGGTGATCGCCATTTGGCCGAAGATGTGCTGCAAGAGGCTTTTCGCTCAGTCTGGACAGGCCGCGCGAAACTCGATCCCGAGCGGAGCGAACGTGCCTGGCTCGCGGCGATCTTGCGCCGCCGGATCATCGATCGCTGGCGGAAAAAGAGTGACGTCAAGTGCGTCGGCGACTCGGAAACGCTCGATCGAGCCTCGTTTGACGCCGATCCGTTTGGGAATGAACTTAGCGCCGAAATGCAGTTGGCGCTCGATCGTCTGCCGGTCGAATTGAAAGAAACCCTGCTGCTGGTCGTTGTGGGTGAGCTAACCCACCGGGAAGCGGCTGAAACGCTAGGAGTGCCGCTCGGAACGGTATTATCACGCGTGAATCGAGCCCGCGGGCGGCTGCGGGAATATCTTTCGGCACGTCAACCGAAGTGACAGATAGCCTGACTTCCTGTTTGACGTGGAGCACTCCCCCCTAGTGGATACCCCCGATCCACAATTTGATGATTTAGACGACGTCCTTCGCCGTATGCCGACGCCGACTGGGCTTGCTGCGCGACTACAAGCCGCGTCGCAGGCTCCCTTGAGCGAAACCGAAATCGACGTGGCGCTGGGTGATGTGACTATTCCGCCCGGCCTTGCAGAGCGAATTTTGCACGGTTCGCGCAACGAGCGTCTCGCTCGTAAAGATCGTCAAGAGACCGCTAGGTCGCCTTGGAGACGCACCCTCGTCCGCGGCATAGCCTGGGGAACCGCCGCATGCTTATTGCTGACGGTTACGCTGTTGCGATGGCAATCCGGGACAATTCCGACGGCCAATCCTACGCAACCGTTTCCCGCGGCACCTGCCGCTGCGAACGATTCAGCAGGGCTTTTGAGTTGGCTTGGTCCAGAACCGGCCGACGGCGAGCATCTTGATCTGCCGCAAGGGGAATCACCCGACTCGTCTTCTGTCCGGTCCGAGACCGTCGCTTGGAACGCGTCATTGCAACCGCGGCCGGCGCCGTTGGATCCGCAACTGGCTCACTTGGCCTCTGACCTACCGACCGATTTGATGGCCGACGCGTTTTTAATGCGTTGGAAACCGCTAGGGGCGCGCCCGTTGATTGACGCTTTGCCGCGAGAGATTCTTCGCGCGCCTGCTACCGATCAACAGGCCGAGTACTTCTCGCTGGTTCCTGGCTTTGATCGCCAGTTCTTGCTTCGTGAAGAAGAGCAGCCGTTTATTTCGCTTCCCAATCCCCAATTGAACTCCATCACGCCGCCGCTGGTCACCGCCGGCAGTTGGCGCGAAGCCGCGAGCCAGATGAGCGGCGAATCGGGAGTACCGCAGCCGATTCGCTTGGAAGAGTTGGGAGCGTTGGGCGCCGCATTGTTTATTGAAACAGGCCGCCAAGAGATCGCACTTCGTACGGCCGCTGGTCCCGCCGTCTTCGCCAATTCCAGCGTGCAGATGCTGCAAGTCGGCATGGTCGCCGGCAGCGCCGACATCGTGGATCGCCCGCCGACTCATTTGACGATCGCCATCGATTTAACTTCCGACATGCAGCGCAGCGGGCGCTGGATCAGCGTTCGCCAGGCGTTGGGCAATTTGATCGATCGGATGTCTCCGTACGATACCGTCTCGCTGGTTTGCATTGATGAATTCAGTCACACGTTGGTAGAAGACGCGACATCCACCGATTCGCTCGCTTGGCGAGAAACGTTGCAGCAATTGGAACCGAACGACAGCGATTGCCTGGCGGAAGGAATTCGATTTTCTTCGGCCGTCGCGCTGCGAACCTCCTCGTTTGGCGACATTCGCCGCCCCTTGATCGTCATCTCGGACCGCTTGGATCGCTTGGGCGACGCCGACCGCCGTGAGTTGCAGCCGCTGATCGACGACGCCAACTCAGAGCGGGTCGACTATCACTGGTTCGCGATTGAAGCCCATGATCGCTACGAAGCGATCTCGCAATTTTGGCGCGATCATGGCTCGGTCTTTACCGGTGACCACGAGCGATCGATTCTTCGCGCCTTAGAAAGCGTCGTCTACGGCAAGTCGACCCGTCTGGCCGAAGACATCCGCCTGACCGTCCATTGGAATCCCAAGAGCGTTGCGTCGTACCGGCTGGTTGGTTGCCATGTGGAGGCCGCGGCGCTGGGCGCCGGCAAGGCTCCGCTGCAACTGCACGGCGACGAAGCGGCCGCGACGTTGTTTGAACTGGTTCTGACGCCGGATGGCCCCAACGAAGTTGCCCGGATCGAAGCGACCTGGCGCGACCCTGCGACCAGCAAAGTCAAAAAAGAGATCCAGGTCGTCAGCCGCTTACAATTTGCCCCGTCGTGGGAAGCGTCTCCCCTTTCGCTGCAAGCTGCGCAACTAGCGGTTCAAGCGGGCGGGTTGATTCGCGAATCGTATTTTGTGCGTCAGCGGGGAGGAGATGCGGCGGAGTTGTCCGCACTGCTCGGCCGCGCCAATCGTCAACTCGCTGGTCATCCTGAGTTTGCTTATCTGGAACAACTGGTAAGAGCGACGGAAAGACGGCGAACAAACGGATTTTAGATGACAGATGCAGTTGAATGATCGACTGCAGACGTATAAGTTAAAAATAGCCGCCAAATCAGCCCTTTTGCGGCACAGTTTTGGCCAACACCCAACGCTTTTCGCTTTTCACTGGTAAGTTAGACTAGCCTCGCGATCGAGTCGTTTCCTCCTCTTCACTCGTATCGCTGCGCATTTCGCGACCAGCAAGGATTCTATCAATGCCTCTGTGGGTTCAACGTTTCAGCTTAACGTTCGCGCTAGCGATCTTCCTTTCGGCTCCCTTAGGCGCCGAAGAGCCGCGTGAAGCCTTTTTGGACGGACTGATCCAGCGGGGATATTTCGATCCGGCGATGTGGTATATCGAGCGATTAGAACAATCGCCCACCACGCCGACCGAGATGAAGGCGACGCTTCCCTATCGTAAAGCGACCGCCCAGCTAGAAGTTTCGCGTGCGCAACGCAATCCCGCGACGCGCAAGGACCTGCTGGATCAGGCCGACGCCAACTTTGCGGCGTTCGTGAAGGCGCAGCCTAACCACGACAAAATGATCGACGCTCGGATGCAACGGGGCGCAATCATGCTAGAGCGTGCGAAGCTGGAAGAATTGCTCGCCGATCGCGAGAAAGAGGAAGCGGCGAAAAAGCCGTTTTTGGCCGAAGCGAACAAGCAATACGATTCGGCCCGCAAGGTCTATCAAGACGCGATTAAACAGATCCGCGACGCGCTCGGCGCGATTCCCAAAACGTTGGATCCGAAAAACGACGCCGCCAAAATCGAACTTCGCAACGAGCTTCGCAGCGCCTACGTTCGCGCTCACTTGCTAGCGGCGACTTCGCTGTACGAAAAAGCGAAAGTCACGACCGATGCGAAAAATCAGAAAGAGGTCCTGACCACTGCGGCGAAGGAGTTTGACGAAGTCTTCGGCAAGTATCGTCAATTTCTTTCCGGCCTTTATGCACGGCTTTATCAAGCCGAGTGCGAATTGGCGCTGGGCGACGCCAAGAAAGCAGTGACGACGATTCAGAACGACCTAATGATCCTCGGCGATCAGCCGGCCGACATTCGCCTGCTCAAGCTCAAGTCGGTCAAATTGCTGACCAAATGCTGGCTGCAAGATCCGCCGAAGTACGAACAAATCGTCAAAGTGACCGGCGAATGGTACGACGCCCAGCAATTGCGTATCAGTGAAGATCGCGATCCGGAATGGATCGAACTGAAGCTGATGCTGGCCCAAGCCTATCAAGGGGTCGCGCCCAAGCTGGAAAACAAAGGGGACAAAGCCGAAGCGCTGAAACGCGCCGTCAAGCTGGCCGTCGAAGCCGGAAAATATCCGAATCCTTATCAAAAGGATGCGCTCGCGCTGCGAACCGAACTGCAAGGCGCTGACGCCGCATTAGCCGCCGATGACAAGCCGCCGGAGACCTTCCAGGAAGCGAACGAAGCAGGCCGCGCTGCGATGCAAGAGATTCAGGCCCAAAACTTTGTTCTCACGAAGCTGAAAGAGCAGTTCGCCGCGGCCAAAAAGCCGGCGGAGAAAGAAGACCTGAAAGAGCAGATCAAAACCGCCGAAACAGGCCTGGCCAAGTCGCGCGACGCGGCCAACCGCTATTTCAAGATGGCCTTAGGCAAAGCGGACGTCGATGTGCCGAGCGATGAGTTGAACGTGATTCGCTACAACCTGGCGTTTCTCGATTTCCAGAAAAAGGACTACTACCGCACCATGGTGCAATCGTCCTTTGTCGCTCGCCGTTATCCGACCAGCGCCAGCGCCAAAGCCTGCGCCAAATTGGCGCTTGCGTCCGCCCTGCTGATCTATCAGGATTCGCCGAGCGAAAAGAAAGATTTTGAAGTCGTCCAGGTTCAGAAGATCGTCAACTTCATCGCCGATCAATGGGCCGGAGAACCTGAATCGAACGACGCTTTGGCGACGCTGGTCGGCTTTGAAGTCACGCAGGGGCAAGTCGCCGCTGCCGAAAAAACATTGGCCAAGATCCCCGCCGACGCGCCCGCTCGCTCGGAAGCCGAACTAAAACTCGGGCAAACGATCTGGGCGAATTACCTGCGCGGCATGAACGCACGACGCCAAGCGACGGCCGATGGAGACGCCAGCGCGGCGCCGTCCGAAGCGGACCTCAACACGCTGAAAGAGAAGTCGCAAAAGATCCTGGCCGACGGAGTGGCGAAATTCGCCGGCAAATCCGCCGACTATAGCTATGTGATCGCCGCTTTGTCGCTGGCCCAGATTTACACCGACATCGGCGAGCCGGAAAAAGCGTTTCCGTTGCTGGAGAAAAAAGAGATCGGCCTACTGAAATTGGTCGAAGCGAACTCGGATGCGGTCTCGCGTCCCGGCTTGTCCGAATTGGTTTACAAAGCGGCTGTGCGAGCCTATATCTCGGCGCTGCCGAACGTCAAAAGCCAAGCCGATACCGACGCGCTGATGGCCAAAGCGCAAGAGGCCATGTCGCAACTGAAGTCGCTCGTCGGCGATGATGCGGCAGGCCAGAAGCGTCTGATCGCGGTTTACATCTCGCTCGCCCGCGATCTGCAAACGCAGCTTGAGAACGCCGAGCCGGCGCAGAAAAAGGCGCTCTCCAGCGGATTCGAGGCCTTCCTTAATCGCGTCGCCGAATCCTCCAACGACCCGTTGGTCTTGAACTGGGTCGGCGAAACGTTCTATGGGCTGGGCGCGAGCATGAAAGAAGACCCGTCCGCAGCGGCGGACGCCAACGAGTTCTTCACCAAAGCGATCGCCATCTACCAGCGGGTTTTAAAAGAAGGCGCCTCGGCCAACCCGCAACTTCTACTGCAAGTCAAAGTTCGTCTGGCCGCTGCGCGAGCCGGCTTGGGCGAGTTTGAACCGGCGCTGGAGACCTACGTCGACGTGCTTCGCGAAAATCCCATGATGGTCAACGTGCAGGTCGATGCGGCGAAAATGCTGTACGACTGGGGGATCGCGACCGATGAAGCACGCAAGTTTGGCGAAGCGATCCAGGGGGTCGAGCCGAACGACAAAAAGCAGAACATCATCTGGGGTTGGGGGCGAATTCAATTCATCCTGACCAAATACGCTGCGAAGGACGCCAATCAACCGACCTATCGCGAAGTCTTCTTCGAGGCCCGCTACAACATGGCGTTGGCTCGTTATCAGTTCGCAACGCGACAAACGACCGATGACGCGAAGCAAAAGTTCACCGCGATGGCCGAGAAAGATATCCTCTCGACCGAATTCGCCTATCCCGACATG
The DNA here is from genome assembly GCF_000153105.1 of Blastopirellula marina DSM 3645. GTDB lineage: Bacteria > Planctomycetota > Planctomycetia > Pirellulales > Pirellulaceae > Blastopirellula > Blastopirellula marina. Next base: position 2,300,086 of record NZ_CH672376.1, on the reverse strand, counting down.
GGAGGCGACGCCTGGCGTCCACGGTTTGACGCTCTGTTGAAGAAAATCCAAGCCGCTTTGAGAAAACCGGCGGTCGGCCTCCAAAAGCAAGATTCCGCCGATTCCTAAAATACCCTCGTCACCAATTCCCACTCATTACGAGCCGAATTCCAGCTCAAAAATATCTGGAGCGACAAGATGCGAATTACCCGTCGATTCCTTTCCCTCACGCTGATCGCAGCGTTGACCAGCGTCGTCGCCGCCGATCAGATTCGTACCGAATCGGGCGGACAATCAGGCTCGATCGTCAACAGTACGAAAGACGCGCTGATCCTGAACAAGTCAGGCTCGCCGGTCGAAATCCCGGTCGAAGACATCGTGACCGTTTCGTTTGACGACGAATCGTTCCCGCTGAAACAAGCTCGTCAAGAAGCGGCCAACGGCCAATTGCAAGACGCGCTCGATCGCTTGGCCAAGTTAGAGCCGTCCGGTCCTGATCTGGTGAAGCAAGAGAGCGAATACCTAAAGGCCTATTGCACCGCTCGCTTGGCGCTCGCCGGCTCGGCCGATCAGAAAGTGGCGACCGAGCTGCTGTTCAAGTTCGCGCAGAGCGCCCCCAACAGCTGGCACTTTTATGAAGCGGCCGAACTGCTTGGCGATCTGGCGGTCGCCCAACAGCAGTACGACCGTGCGACGCTATACTACAGCAGCATCGCCAACGCCAAGTCGGCCGACTATCGCGCTCGCGCTCGCGTGTTGGCCGCTCGGGCTTTGATCGCTCAGGACAAGTTTGCCGAAGCGAGCAAGATGTATGACGAAGTTCTCGCGCTGAAGGCTCCTTCGTCCGGCGTCGCGCGCCAGAAGGATTTCGCCACCGTCGGCAAAGCGATTTGCCTGGCTGAGTTGGGCAAACCAGCCGACGGCGTGAAAATGATCGAACCGGTCCTCGAGCGGGCCAACCCCAAAGATATCGACCTTTTCTCGGCAGCCTACAACGCGCTTGGCCGCTGCCACCAAAAAGCGGGACAACCCAAAGACGCGCTGTTGGCTTACCTGCACACGGACATTCTGTTTTACGGCAATCCAGAGATGCACGCCGAAGCGCTCTACTACTTGAGCAAGCTTTGGAAAGAGGTCAACGATCCAGACAAAGGAGTGGCCGCTTACGATCTGCTTCGTTCGCGCTACGCCGGCAGCCGCTGGGCCAACATGAACTAGGTCGGGAATAAATCTCTACTTGCCGCACGAAAACAACGTATCCACCCTCATTGGGCCCTGATTGTCCGTCAGGCTCCAGTGATTAGACTGAGAATTTCCCCTTCGGGGCTTTTCACAACAATGAATGACACTCATCGCCAGTCCCCACTTTCGGCTGGCCGCTTTCTTTTCGCCCACACATCCCACACAATCGATCTAACTCGAACGGAGCGTCCGATGGTCGCAGGGTCGTCCCTCATTTCTCGCTGGCTATTTCCTGTGATTGCGGCGTTGGCCGTTATTTGCGTCACGGCCGGTCCGATGCAGTCTACTTCCTGGGCCCAAGACGAAGCAGCGGAACCCGCCGCCGAGCCAGCCGCAGCAGCAGCAGCAGCGCCTGCTGCTGATGGTGCGCCGGCCACCGATGATACCGCCGAAGCCCCCAAGAAGCTGGACGCGCTGACGTGGACCATGACCGCGCTCAGCTACTACTTCTTCATCTTCCTGTTGATCTCGGTGATCTTCGTCGCCCTGTTTGTGATGAACATGCTGAATGCCCGCCGCGACAACGTCGTGCCGTTGCACCTGGTCGAAAGCTTTGAAGCCTGTCTCGAAGAGAACAAGGTGCAAGACGCCTACGACTTGGCCAAAGAGGACGACACGTTCCTGGGCAAAGTGTTGTCGGCCGGCCTTGAGAAAGTCTCGCTCGGCTACGACAAGGCGCTCGAAGCGATGCAGGAAGTGGGCGAAGAAGAAAACATGAAACTCGATCATCGCCTTAGCTATTTGGCGCTGATTGGTTCGCTCAGCCCGATGATCGGCCTGTTTGGTACGGTCGACGGGATGATTCGCGCGTTTAGCGTGATCGCGCTCGGCGGTTCAACGCCGAACCCGGCTCAATTGGCCGAAGGTATTTCGACCGCACTCATGACGACGCTGGTCGGTCTGGCGATCGCGATTCCGGCGATTGCTTCGTACAGCATTCTTCGCAATCGTGTCGATCGTCTGGCGCTGGAAGTCGGCATCACCAGCGAAGGCCTGATGAGCCGCTTCCAAACGGTTGGTCGTAAGTAAGCCCTGCTGAAATCGACCCCCTTTTAAGCGGAGACATTGCATGCGAATCAAAAAGTCACGTCGTGAGTTGGCCGAAGGGGATATGACCCCGATGATCGACATGACGTTTCAGTTGATCGCCTTTTTTATGGTGCTGATCAATTTCAGTCAGGCCGAACAAGACGACAAGGTGAGACTGCCCGACAGCGAACTGGCCCGACCGCCAGATGCGCCGTTGGTCGACGCACTGACCTTGCATGTTCGTCAGAGCGGCCTCACTGTGATTTCCAATGATGAGCATGACATGGAGCAACTGCGGAAGCGGATGATCCTAGAAAAGCAATACACGGACGATCCGAAGAAGGTGACAATCATCATCCGCGGAGACAAGGCGGTGCCGACCGGCAAAGTCCAGGAGGTAATCCGGCTTTGCCAAGACGTCGGCTTTGAACTATTTGCCCTAAGAGCCAAAGAACGGTTGAACCGCTAGGAAGTCGCCCACCTATGAAGTTACGAAATTCGGCCCGCCACGAGGGGGGCAACAAAATCGAATTGCAGATGACGCCGATGATCGACATCGTGTTTCAGCTGCTCGTCTTCTTCGTCATGACGTTCAAAGTCGCGGCGATGGAAGGGGATTTCGATATCAAGATGCCGGCCGCCGCGCAAGGTTCGCCCAGCTTTGACAACTTGCCGCTGAAGCTCACGTTGCGCGCCACGCCAACTGGCAAGCTGGACGAAGTCCGTCTCGGCGAACGAACCTTCAGCGGCTTGTCCTATCAGGACAAGTTCAGAAAGCTGCAGGACCAAATCGTCACGCAAATCGGCACCGACACCGGTCCCGGTTCGGCGCGAGAAACCGCCGAGATCGAAATCGACGCCGACTATAACTTGCAGTACGAGTTCGTCATCGAAGCGATGACCGCCGTCACCGGCCGCGTCGATAAAGAGGGGAACATCCAACGCTTGATCGAAAAGGTCAAGTTTTCACCCTCCTCAGGCGGCGGCTAACCGAAGCTGAGCAAGCGTTTTCGCGCCATTGCTGTTACGGCGTCTTTGCCGAAAGAGCAATGGCGCCAAAGTCCAAAATCTTGCGCAGTTCAAGCTCGCGGATGATACTGGGCGTGGACCTTCTTCAACCGCGACTGGTCGACATGCGTGTAGATCTGCGTCGTCGCGATGCTCGCATGGCCCATCATCTCTTGCACATGCCGCAGGTCGGCGCCGCCGGCAAGCAAGTGGGTCGCAAAACTGTGTCGCAGCGAGTGGGGACTGACATCGGGATCGATCCCAGCTCTCGCGGCGTACTTCTTCACCAACTCCCAGATTGCGATGCGTGATAATCGCTTTCCGCTGCGCGACAAAAACAGAAACGCCGCGTCGCGCAGATTCTTTTTCGATAGTCGCGGCCGTTCTTCGTCGAGATAGGTCTTAACAACGCGCGCCGACTTTTGGGCCAGCGGCGCGATCCGCTGTTTGGATCCCTTGCCTTCGCACTTGACGTAGCCTTCGTCTAAATGGACGTCATCCATTCGCAAGCCGCTTACTTCTGAGGCGCGGCAACCGGTCGCGTACAGCACTTCTAACAACGCTCGATCGCGACGCCAGTAAGGGTCTTCGCTCCAAGGCGCCGTCAGCAGATCATCAATCTTGTGCGGGGCGATCACCGACGGAATGCGGCGCCAAATTTTTTGACTGCCGAGCAATTCGACCAAGTTGTCTTGCAAGATCCCTTCCAACTGGAGATAGCGGAAGAAGATCTTGAGCGACACGACCGCGCGGGCAATGGAAGCCGGGGCCAACTCTTCCTTGTAAAGCCAAGCGACATAGTCCGAAAGTTCCCCAACCCGCAGCGTACGAATCTCGCGGGCTCCGAGCCATCTTTCGAAGCGGACCAAATCGCGGCGGTAGGCGGCCACCGTATTTGCGGCTAAATGGCACTCGCTCTGCAGATAGTCGGTAAAGGCCGCCGACATGCGGGCCGCGACGTTACCGCGCGATTGCGACGGGGGGCGAACTAATTTTCGTCGTAATCTGGCCATGCGCGCCGATTTTCTCGCGGTATGTTTGAGTGCGTCATTATCCAATATCGGCGGCAAACAGGGCTAGATTGAAACTACCCCGATTTCGTCGGTCTGAAAAACGTAACTTCAAGCTACGGTTATCCTTACCGGTCGTATTGATCCTAGCGGCGATTTCGTCCAAAATCTGGGCGCAATGGATCGCACGCTTGAAAATGGAACCCCGCCCATGGGAAGGCCCCCATCATGAACGTCTTGGTTTCAGGAGGCGCCGGCTATGTCGGCTCGCACACCGCTCGTCTGTTGAGTCGGCAGGGACATGACGTTTGGATTTACGACAATCTCTCGCAAGGACATCGCGGCGCGGTCCCGGCTGATCGACTGATTGTGGGAGATCTGCACGAAGGGGAACGCCTGACCGGGCTGATGCGCGAGCTCAAGATCGAAGCAGTGATGCATTTCGCCGCGAGCGCATTGGTGGGAGAATCAGTCACCGATCCGGCCAAATACTATCGCAACAACATCGTTGCGACCCTCTCGCTGCTGGACGCGATGCGAGCAGCCGACGTGCGGCGCATCGTCTTCTCGAGCACCTGCGCCACCTATGGCGAACCCGATCAAATGCCGATTACCGAATCGACAAAGCAGTCGCCGGTCAATCCGTACGGCTTTACGAAGCTTTGTATTGAGCATGCGCTGGCCGATTACAGCCATGCGTATGGTTTTGGCTATGCAGCGCTGCGGTACTTCAACGCTTCGGGCGCTTCGCCGGACGGCGACATCGGTGAAGACCACGATCCCGAGTCCCACCTAATACCGATCGTGCTGCAAGTCGCTCTGGGGCAGCGCGAAGCAATTTCAATTTTTGGCGATGATTACCCCACGCCGGACGGGACCTGCGTTCGCGACTATATTCATGTGGACGACTTGGCCTCGGCCCATTTAACTGCGATGCAAAAGCTGGAGCCCGGCGTGGCGCTCCGCTTGAACCTGGGAACCGGCGAAGGAGTCAGCGTTCGCCAAGTGATTCAGGCGTGTCGTGACGTCACCGGCCGAGAGATCCCTGAGAAAATCGCTCCCCGTCGACCTGGCGATCCTCCGGAACTGGTCGCTGACGCATCGCTGGCGGCCGAGCAACTGGGCTGGCGCGCCAAATACCTGGATATTCGAGAAACCGTGAAAACCGCTTGGAATTGGCACGTCGCCCATCCGAACGGTTACGCCGACTAGCGGAAACTATCGCTTCCCATCATGCAGCAGATCGTTTTCGAAAAACCGTACAAGTTTATCCCTCCCCATCGCGGCTCCTGGTGGCCGTCGCTGATCCAGCGGTTTGACCTCTACGGACTCTACCTGCGCAAGGTCGAAGGAGTAGAGAGCTATGAGCTGAGAAATCAGCATCTGCTCCGCGAGTCGATCGACGCCGGTCACGGCGTGATGATGGCCCCCAATCATTGCCGCACCTCCGATCCATTGACGCTTGGCTACTTGGCCAAAGATGTTGGTTTTCATCTCTACGCGATGGCGAGCTGGCACTTGTTCAATCAAGGCTGGTTCACCGCGTGGGCGATCCGCATGATGGGAGGATTTAGCATTTATCGCGAAGGGATCGACCGCCAGGCGATCAATACGGCGATTGACGCATTGGCGAACGCCGAACGCCCGCTGCTGCTATTTCCGGAGGGGTCGACCACGCGGACCAACGACCGCGTGCATGCGTTACTGGACGGAGTTTCGTTTATCGCGCGCACGGCGGCCAAAAAGCGGGCCAAAGCATGCGGCGGCAAAGTGGTGATTCATCCGATCGGCATCAAATATTTGTTCCGCGGCGATCTAAGCCGCGCCGTCGATCCGGTTCTGACCGAGATCGAACATCGCCTGACCTGGCGACCGCAAACGCATCTCCCCTTGTTTGATCGGATCGCCAAAGTCGGCAGCGCCCTGCTGGCGTTAAAAGAGATTGATCACTTCCAGCAAATTCGGACCGGCAGCACGCGGCAGCGACTTGATGATTTGATCAATCGTCTGCTGGGGCCGTTGGAAGCGGAATGGATCGGTCATACTGAACTAACGGCCGTCGTTCCGCGGGTCAAAGCGCTGCGCATGAAGATCATGCCGGCGATGGTGAAAGAAAAATTGCCCACCGAGGAACGCAATCGCCGCTGGAATCAGTTGGCCGACATCTATCTTGCGCAACAACTTTCCTGCTATTTGCCGGACTATCTGGCCGATTATCCCTCGGTCGATCGCATGCTGGAAACGGTCGAGCGATACGAGGAAGACCTGACCGACAAAGTCCGCAGGCATGGCAAACTGCATGTCGTAATTGACGTCGATCCAGCGATCGAAGTTTCGCCAGAACGAGATCGCACGGCCAGCGTCGACCCGCTGATGGAAACGTTGCGCGATCGCTTGGCGGCGAAACTAGCGAAGCTGGCCCTCGAATCGCCGCTCTATAGCGTCTAGCGGTTCCATTGGCGCGTTTCTCGGGCGACCTGAATTGAGACGTTCTCAAGCATTTCTCCGGTTTCTGCAGAGGCCCTAAAAACTCTTGAAGGGGGGTCGGCATCCGCTAAAATGGCGGGCATGAACGACGAAGCATTCTCCATTTCCACCACGCTTGGCGACCTGCTCCACGGAGAACGTGGGGACATCTTTGTGCAATTGGTCTCGCGCGAAGAAGCGGTGACTCGCAGCGGGCGTCTTTACATCCGCGTCGAGTTTCGGGATGATCGCCGCCGCGCTACGGTGATGCTTTGGGAAGATTCCCCCTGGCTCGAAACTTGTCGTCTCGACTGGAAGATCGGTGAGCACTTCAAGATTCGCGCGATCTATACCGAATCGGCGCATGGTCGCCAGTTGCGGTTGCAGAAGATTCGCCCAGTCACCGACGACGACCGTTCGCAAGGCTTTGACCCGATTCGCTGCCAACCCCGTTCGGTGGAAGATCCCGCCGATCTTTACGAAACGGCGCTGGCGATCTGCCGACATGAGATCAAAGACGATTTGATCCGTGAGCTGGTGACCACGATCTATTCGCAAAATTTCGAGGCGCTGCTCATTGCGCCGGCCGGCATGGTTCATCATCATCGCTACCAGGGAGGACTGCTCGAACATTCTGTCAGCGTCGCTCAGACCGTGCTGGAACTGATCCTGCAATATCGACACCAGTACGCAGTGCTGCGCGACTCGCTCACTTGCGACCTGGCGATCGCCGGCGCCCTGACGCATGACCTGGGGAAACTAATCGAGATCGATCTTGACGGCGGAGGCGTCGCCGCTACGCCGGATGGTCAGATTTTGGGGCATGTTCTGCTGGGACGCGATCTGGTTCGCGACACTGGCCGCACGCTGGGGATCGCCGCCGAGCAGCTCCGCCGCTTAGAACTGATCTTTCTGACGCATCAGGACTACTACGCCGATGGCGACTACCGCCGCCCCATTTCGCTAGAAGCGTTGCTGGTTCAACAGGCCGATCGCATCGATTCGGAGCTGCAACGGTTTACCGCAGCGCTGGAGACGCCGATTCAAGGACCAATAATTTCAGCCGACAACCCGTTTCGTCGAGCCATCTTACGCGGCGAAGAAGTCCCCGCCGCAGATGCGAACCCCATGTCGTTGCCGAAATGATCGGAACAATCGGATCGCCATTCGCCAGAAGGTCCGCCGCCGGTAGACTTCCGACATTTTACTAACGTAGGCTTCCATGAGGGTGGTCTGACCAATCGTCGATCGCATCGACTACGAATTTCTGGGGCTGTAGCGTGTTGTTTCTATTTTTAAGTGGGATGATGTTCGCCAATCTGCTTGTCGGATTTGGGCTTGCGTTCTACCTGCGCCAACTTGCCGAGGAAAATCGGGCCATCATGGCTCTTGATTCCCAGCAAGAGGTCTCCGAGATCGACGCGCATCGCGAACTCTCGTGCGCGACCGCGAATGCGGACCCCACAGCCACAGTCCGTGCTCGCGCGATTGCTTCGATCGACGCGATACCGCCTGAATATATTGGAATGCTGCAAGGAGAGTCGATTGTCGCAAATAGCCTGGTCGAAGCGTCGGCCGAAGTGCTGCGGTTGGAGGTTGGTCGATATCGCGATGCGCTGATCGAAATCGACAATCAGTTGCGCGGCATGGCCGAGTCTCCCGACTCGGGACTAATGGAAGTGCTGACGGTCGAACTAGAAGATCTCAATCGTGAATGGCTGAACAAACAGGCCGAAGCGGCGAATACGCTCGATAGCAACGGCGATTCGTTGGGCGAGTATTCCGATATCGGCAGCTTGCTGGGTACGGTGCTGATGGAACAAGCGGCCCAGATCGAAACCACGATCAGTAATATCGAACACTTGGATCTTTCGACCGAACCTGCCGATGGACGACGTCGCTTGATGCAAGAGATCAGCCGCCTGATCGATCTCGCCCACGATCTCCGTGACAAGATGCAAGAGACGCTGCTGACCATCTTGCGAGCCGAGCGACGCTTGGCCGAAGTCGACCGCAAGATGCAGTTCGACGGCCTCACGAAACTACACAATCGCAACGGCCTGGAAGTCGTCTTCTACGAATGGTGGCGAGCCGACATCCGCCGCGAGCGGATCGTCAGCGTCGCATTGCTCGACATTGACAACCTGCGCAAAATCAACGAGCGCTTGGGCGCCGAAGCCGGCGATCGTCTACTGGCCGAATTTGGGAGATTGCTGGGCGAACTCATTCGCAAGGATCGCGGCTTCGACATCGTTTGCCGCGCCACAGGGCAACAGTTCATCATCTTCTTCGGCGATACCGGTCCCCGCAATGCGACCAGCAGCGTCGAACGTATTCGCCAAACGCTGGAATCGACCATCTTCAACTTGGATGGTGAGGAAGTCGCGATGATGGTGAGCATCGGCGTCGCCGAGGTGGGCGCCGACGACACGACGACCAAGGTGATCAAGCGTCTGGAAAAAGCGACGCGCGTCGCGAAGAAAAATGGACGCAACTGCACGGTGATTGATGAAGGCAACGGTCCGACGCCGATCACGGCGCCCGAATACAAAGTCGTCGGCCGGACGGTTAAAGTCGAGGAACGCTAAGTCGCTTTGCGCCGGGCGATCAACACGCGCGGCAGTTTCGCCAAATCTTTTTCGACGGTCGGCGCCTCAAATTGATCGCTGGCCGTCACAATCGCCACCGCGGCTTCGGCCACTACCGGGCCAAATTCGATCAACAGCCATCCGCCCGGCTTGAGGTGCGACGGCGCCTGACGCACTAATTCTCGAATCGCGTCCAGCCCATCTTCGCCGCTAAAGAGCGCGACATGCGGCTCATACTGCAGCACATCCTTGGGAAGCGACGGCTTCTCGACCAGCCCGATGTAAGGCGGATTACTGACGATCAGATCGAAAACGGCGTTCTCGGGCAGCGCAGTCAACAGATCGCTTTTGACAAACTTGATTTGCTCCGCGACGCCGTGCTCTTCGGCGTTCTGCTGGGCGACTTGCAGTGCTGCGGCGCTGATATCAATCGCCGTCACCTGCAGCTTGGGTAAGTCTTTCGCTAGCGTGATGGCGATACAGCCGCTGCCGGCGCCGACGTCGCAAATGCGTGCGGTTTCGGTCTTGGCCGTCTCGCGCAAACGATCGAGCGCGGCGATGACCAGATGCTCTGTCTCGGGACGCGGGATCAATACGTCCGGCGTGACGCGAAAGTCGCGAGAGTAAAATTCTCTCCGGCCCAGGAGATAGGCGACCGGCATTCCGGCGGCGCGTTGTTTGACCAACTGGCGGAACTTTCCGCGCGGCTCTTCGGCGACGACTTCGTCAAAGCGCGTGTAGAGTTCAATTCGCTTGCAACCGAGGGCCTGGGCCAACAAAAGTTCGGCGTCCAGACGCGGCGAGTCGGCCTGTTGTTGCTGCAGATAGTCAGTGGTCCACTTCAAGAGGCGCCCTACCGTCCATGGCTCTTCCGCCGACATAGCATCTCCTGCGGCTGCGCCTCTGCGGCGTCATTGGATCGATTATTCTTCGAGGTCGCCCATGTCGCCGCGCAACTGCTGGCGATCGTAGTCGACCAAACCATCGATCACCGGCTGAATGGCGCCGGCGATGATTTGATCCAGCTTATAGAGCGTCAGATTGATACGGTGATCGGTGACGCGATTTTCTGGGAAGTTGTAGGTCCGAATGCGTTGGCTGCGATCGCCCGATCCGACCAGCGATTTGCGATGATCGCTCCGTTGCTTCTCTTCTTCGGCACGCTTGACTTCGTACAGCTTGGTCTTCAGCAAGCGAAGCGCTTTGGCCAGATTTTTGTGCTGACTTCGCTCTTCGCAGCATTGCACGATCACGCCGTCTTTATGAATCAAACGAACGGCCGACGCCGTCTTGTTCACGTGCTGACCACCGGGACCGCTGGAAGCCGCGTAACGTTCGACTTCGTAGTCTTCCGGGTTCAGCTCAAACTCGACATCTTCCGGTTCCGGCATCACTGCGACGGTCGCGGCGGACGTATGAACTCGGCCCTTGGCCTCGGTTTCGGGAACGCGCTGCACGCGGTGACCGCCGCTCTCGTACTGCAGCTCGCGATAGACTCCTTCCCCTTCGACGCTGATGATGACTTCTTTGAAGCCGCCCAACTCGGTCGGGTTGGCTTCCATCACTTCGTACTTCCACTTTTTCGTTTCGGCGTAGCGCTTGTACATTTCGTACAAGTCGCGAGCGAACAGAGCCGCTTCATCGCCACCGGCGCCGCCCCGGATTTCCAAGACAATTCGCGTACGATTAGCGTCGTCGCCGCCGATCGTCATATCGAGCAGCTCTTGCCACAGCTTTTCGCGCTTCGCTTTCAGCGTCACGATGTCGGCTGCCGCCAACTCGCACATCTCTTCGTCGTCGCTTTCCAGCAGCTCTTTCGCTTCGCCCATCTCATCGATCGTATTTTTGAAAGTACGATACTTGGTCGCCAACTTGGCCAGAGAGCCATGCTCGCGCGCAATCGTCGCCATCTGATGCGAATTTCCCATGACATCGGGATCGCTCATCTGCTTTTCGAGAAACTCGAAGCGGGACAGCTTTTCCTCCAACATCTCACGCATGGGAGAACCCTCTGGTCACTATGGCGAATAAGAAAAATAGAAGTCAGTCAACGAAGAACGCGAGCCTTCCGTGGATAGAAAGCTCGCGCTGGGCGAAGATCGTTGATGCCGTCGCTACTTCTTTTTCTTCTTCGGCTTCTCGAGGCTCGCGTAACCGCTCTTGGCGATCTTGTTCTTGAACTTCTCGATGCGTCCGCCTGAGTCGACGAATTTCAGCTTGCCTGTGTAGAACGGGTGGCAGGCGCTGCAAACGTCTACGACGATTTCTTTGCGCGTGCTGCGGGTGGTGAAGCTGTTACCACAACCGCATTTCACGGCCGCTTCCTCGTAGCGGGGGTGAATCTTTTCTTTCATGACGGCATCTTCCTGAGTGGTTGGTCGCGAGACGGAACTACCCTGTCTCGTTCACGTTCGATCGATAATCCATCAATGATATCGGCCTGCAAGCAGGGGGACAAGGGGAAGCATGACTCGGTTATGACGAATCGGGCGTCAAATCGCCCGCCGCAGCCAATTGCCGCTGTAAATGCCGATCGGCGACCCAAGTATCGATGAATAGCTGACTTACGTGATAGGCGATCAACGGAAGAATCGCCAGCGGCTGCGTCGGATAGAACAAATTCGCCAGCCATAAACCGACCATCAATGTCTTCTGACTCCCCGAAATCCCGACCGCAATCTGATCCGCCGGCCGCATGCCCAGCCATTGGGCCGATCCATAGCCGACGACCAGCGCGGTCGCATGCACGCCGATAACGACTCCCAGCGTCAACGCGAGCATCCCGACCGGAGGCGCCGCTTCCTGCAAGGTTCGCAGGCTCATTCCGGCCCCGATGCAGCCGAGAAAGACCATCGACAAAATGCCGAACTGGGCGGCGATGCTCATCGTCGTCCGATTGGCGGTCGCCCAGCGACCGATGGACCACGGAATACGGCACAATTGGCCCACCATCATCGGCGCGACGACTAGAATCAACAGCTTGCTGACCATGGCCCCCAAATCCAGGGAAACCGAGTCCCCGGTCGTCAACTTCAACCACATCGGCGTCACGACGAAGCATAGCAGGTTGGTCACGATCGTCACGACGAGCGCCGCTACGTCATTTCCGCCAGCTTTGCGGGTCCAAACCGCCGCCGACGCCAGCGTACACGGGATCGCGGCGGCGATATTGACGCCGATTCGCAGGTCGCCGCTCACTAGCAGCGAAGCTCCCCAAGCCAGCAGCGGCAGCAGGCCAAAGTTCATCAGCGTCCCCAGCGCCGCCGGCCCGGGCCGCTTGGCCGCATTGTGCAGATCGCCAAATTCGAGCGGAAACGCCATCAAAAACAGAACGGTGACGACGATCGCATTTTGCAGAAACGGAATCTTAGTCACCGGCTCCAGCGTCGGCGAAAATCCAAAGCCAACACTGATTACAACCGCTAACAGCAGGAGAAACCAATAGCGGCCGACGAAACGAATCACGAAGCAAATCCCCTGTTTAAGGATGACGCCCTATTGTGAGCGGCGATCGGCCCAACAACAAGCAATCTATCTTCAAGCTACGTCAACAGTTAGAATTGACCCACTGGGCGTCGCTCGCTTGAGTCGACAGGCGCGGCAATTGCCGCTAGTCCCTGGCGATCGCCAGATATTAGCGGCCGAGATCATTCGTAAGTCACTATAGAAGAACATGTTACGCTACAGCACCGCAGGCGAATCCCACGGCAAGACGCTTCTCGCGCTGGTCGATGGGTTTCCCGCTGGCGTCGAGATTGAAACCGACGCGATCGACGCCGATTTGAAGCTTCGCCAAGGGGGCTATGGTCGCGGCGGTCGTCAGCGAATCGAAACCGACAAAGTGGAAGTCCTGACCGGCATCTGGAAAGGGCTCTCGCTCGGCAGTCCGATCGCGCTGCAAGTGGTCAACAAGGACTACAAGCTCGAACGGCTCGAAGATCTACCGCGACCGCGACCTGGTCACGGAGATTTAACGGGTGCGATCAAGTATCTCGGCCCGGTTCGCGGCATTCTCGAACGTGCTAGCGCCCGGGAGACTGCGGTTCGCGTCGCGGCCGGCGGACTGGCCAAGCTGCTGCTTAAGCAGTTCGGCATTACCGCGTTTGGCTATGTCGCCGAACTGGGCGGCGTGCAAATCACCCCGCAAGCTGGCGATCTAGAGAAGCTGCGAAAATTACGCAGCGACAGTATCGTCTATTCGCTCAATCCCGACCAAGACGCCGAGATCAAACAGCTGATCGACGCGACCGGCAAAAGCGGCGATACGCTAGGCGGCATTGTGGAAGTTCGGGTAGACGGAGTACCATTCGGCCTCGGCACCCATTCCCAATGGGACCGAAAGTTGGACGGGAGACTCGCTCAAGCCGTGATGGCGGTTCAGGCGATTAAAGGAGTAGAGATCGGATTGGGGTTTGAAGCGGCTCGCCGCCCAGGATCCCAAGTGCACGATCCGATTCACTTTGATCCCGAGCATCGCGATCAGCCGCACCTTGGTTTTGTGCGACCGACCAACAACGCTGGCGGTTTGGAAGCGGGAATGACCAACGGGCAACCGGTCATCATTCGCGCCGCCAAAAAACCGATCAGCACGTTGGCCAAGCCGCTTGACTCGATCAACTTAGACACAAAAGAAAAGCAGGGCGCTTCGTACGAACGAAGCGACGTCTGCGCCGTTTCGGCCGCTGCGATCATTGTCGAAAATGTCGTTGCGTTTGAAATCGCGACGGCCCTGGTCGAAAAGTTTGGCGGCGATAGCCTGCAAGAGATGAAAGCGCGGCACGAACTGTTTATGCAGATGGCCCGCGAAAGATAGCGTCGATTTACAACTTCATCGCGCGATACGAACAAGGAAGTTCTGTTGCACGAGGCGACCCACCGATTCCTCTGCCGCATCGCCTTTTTGGCGATCTGCATCTTGCCGACGTTCGCCACGTTTGGCTGGATCGGCTACCGCCGCAGTTCTTGGGCGCATACCGCGATCGAGCGCCGTCTCTCGGACGAACTCGGCCTGAAAGCGACTTTCTCCAAAGCCTACAATCCGCGCCCCGGCAAATACGTCCTGCAAGACTTGAAGCTGCATGTCGTTCAGCAGCCGGCGATCACCCTACCGCTGATCGAAGCAGAAGAGCAGGGGGGCGTTTGGCGAATCCGGGCCCCCCAATGCGATCTCTCTTGGACGCATCGTCGTCGACTGTGGGAAACGCTGTGCGAGCGTCTCGCGATCGCCGGCGATCAGCCGATCGCGGTTCAGATCGGCACGATTCATATTGACGATCCGGCGATCCCCAACCTGATGCAATTTGCATCGCACACCAAAATGGATCCCACCGGCCTGCGCCGTTCAGCGGCTCAGTTTTTGCTCGACGGAATCAGCGCCACCGAGCCGGTGACGGTCAAGTTGGCGGCTCCAGTACGCGGCGATATGGAGATTGCGTTCGATGGTCGCGACGCTCAGATTCCTAGCGGCCTGCTAACCGCGATCTTTCCGGCGGCCGGTATTCTGGGAGACGAGGCCACATTTGAGCAGGTTTACTTTCAAAGCACCGGCGGCGTCCGGGGGCCGATCACGATCAAGGGAATCGCCAACGATATTTCGCTCTCGAGCCTGATCACGACGCGCTCCGACCATACGCTCACCGGCAAAGCGAATCTGCACTTGATGAACGCGATGCTGGTCGACGGCAAGCTGCAATCGGCCCAAGGATGGCTCTTAGGAAAACATGGAACGGTTAGCATTTCGCTGGTGCAGGACGCTTCGTACCACTTAGGCGTGCGACCGCGGACCGACCTTTCGACCGATCGCAACTTCCTGACAGGCTTCGCCGAGTTGGGAATCGAGTTCAAACTAAGTGCGGGCCTGCTCACGCTGCATGGTTGCTGCCAGAAGGCGCAAGGCCCCGGCGCAATTCTCGCCGACACGCAGCGTGCCTTGGTGATGGAACCATCGGCAGAGGATTCGCTAATTCCCGCTGCTGGCCTGATCGCGGCGCTCGACGCGCATCAACGCGTCACGGTGCCGGCCACGGCCGAAGCCGCAAAGCTGCTGGAATGGCTCGTCATTCCCGCCGTCGCCGAAGAACCCGTGCACGAAGAGTTTCGCCGCTAGACTGGCCGATGCTCTTGCTCTTCCTCTCTGTTCTTCATGCCCTCGTGCGGTTTCGTCGGTTCCGCTGACTCGGCGCTGACGATTTCTTCGTCGTCGATCAGACGTGAGACGTCTTCGGTTTTGGGGGAGCCCGGCTTGATGACGTTGGTCACTTGGAAGCGGACCGCAGCGACGCCGAGATACAGCAAGTTCATCGCGACAAACCCCAGCACGTAGCCTTGTCCACCTTCACCGAAACCGTAGGAGTGAAGCCCAACGGCTTGTCCGCCCGAGAACATCGGCAAGAGGAAGTTGACCCCGTACCACGAGAAGACGATCATGGTGAACCCAAGAATCGTGCCGACGACCAAGCCAAAGTTATTGAACCAACCGGCGAAGCGACCATGCAAAATCGCCAGGTAAACCAGCAGCGAAATGAGAGCCCAAACTTCTTTCGGATCCCAGCCCCAGAAACGTCCCCAAGAGACGTCGGCCCACAAGCCGCCGAGGATGGTGCCGGTCGCCAGCAGCATGACTGCGACCTGAATCGAGCGGTAACAATACCCAGCCAACACGGCGCATTGCTCCGGCGGACGATAACCAAGTTCGGCATGCGCGTCGTGAGCGGGTCGAAATCCCTCTGGAGCGCCAACCGGCGTCACCGGTGCGCGATACGTGCCAAACATATAGAAGAAGAGTGCGATCACGCCGAGCGCCCAAGAGAGCATGCCGGCGCCATAACTAGCGACGATCGTCAGCACGTGCACAGTCAACCACATGTTGGACCGCAACACCGGCTGCAGCGGCGAGAAGTTCTCGTCGAGCACCGGCGCGAACGAAGCGACGCAAAAGAAGAAGGTCGCGGCGCCGGAAGCGGCCAGGCCGAAATAGGAACGCTCCAGCACGGCCGGCAAGTTGGTCACGATGCTGTTGTTCACGAACCAGTCACGCAGGACGTAGTAGACGGCGAAAACTCCGCTCAGCAGCAGGCGCGGAACAAAGTAAACCGTGATGACTAGCGTCAACACTTTGACCAGCCAGATCGCCGCGTCTTTGCCCAAGTTCGAGGAGAGCGAAAACGCCGCGAGCGGATTGAGGTCAGAAATAATCGGACGATTGCCGTCGCTATACAAAGCGAACGCCAGCATCCAGACGACGAAAGCCATCAGCGGCAAACGCACGATCGTGGCGAAGATGCCCAGCATATTCCAAGTCGACGCCGATTGCGTTTCTAAATGTCGCGGCGTCAGCGGCGTCGCTTCCGGCGTGCCGGGAACCGCCGATGCTCGCCAAGCTTCGAGCCGGCCGCGATCAAAGATCGGCAGCATCAAAAAGGCGGCGCCCATGACGGCGACGACCCACGGCACAAAAACGACGGTCTCGTACATGTTGGTCACCGGCGCCCAGCCGCTGATCAAAATCCGCATGTAGAACGCATACGAGGACCAAACGATCGCCGTCAGCAGCAGCGCCGTTCCCATCCAGAACATCACCTTGCGAATCACGCCGAACGAGAGCGAATAGCAGAACGTCGCCCCCAGACAGATAATCCAGGCGATGCGGAAAGGGTCGAGCGCGTTGTAGCGAACTTCGGCTTCGATGCGCGGACTGCCGGCCGGCGGGTACGCGGTGTAGCTGAGGATATGTTCGTCTTGTTGATCGTCGGCGACCAGCTCGCGCCGTTCGGCGTCGGTTTGCTCACCAATCGATCGCAGCGCTGCGGCGAAGTCGCTTTGCGTCTGCTCAGTTGACGCGCCGTCGACATATGCTTGGGTCAATGCTTTCCAAGACTTGCGAACGGCGGCGACTTTGTTTTGCGGATACCCCTTCAGCAGATCGCCTGAGCTGTACAAGATGGTCGACAAACCGAGCCAGGGCTGAGCCATGTTTTCGGTGCCGCGATCTTTTTTCAGCGCTTCGGCGTTGAGTGCGGGAACGACGTAGAGCGTACCGCTAAGACTGCGGTCGAACTTTTTGACCAGATCCGACCCTTCGTACAGCCCCAACTGCATCTCGAGCCCTAGTCGATCCAATTCGCTCGTTTTCACCAGCATCTCTTGGAACATCGGCTTGATCGTCTCGTATTGCGAGCGGCTAAGCGTCTGCTGCGTATTGGCGCGATCCCGTTCCACACGCAACAGCTCGGCAAGTTCGTGGGCGGCGGCGCGAAATTCGGCGACCAGCGGCTCCGCTTCTTCCAAGGTCGGCGGTTCGTCGGCGGTCAGCGGCTCTGGCTCTTCGTTTTCTAGAAATTCATGTGCGTCGACCTGAGCGTTGACCAATAGCGAAAAGAGGGCGCGATACGACGACAACAACCGATTGGCGGCCAGCGCCATCGGCGACTCGCCGCCGAGCTGCATCAAAATCTGATACTGGCTTTCCAACGTCTGATTTTTGACATTGGGCTCTTGCGACATGATCTTGGCGGCGGCCATCACGCTATAGAACAGGCGATCTCGTCCGCCTGGCATCGGCAACGCTTCGTTCAAGTTGATGTCCAAACGCGGATCAAACGTCACGTCGCGATAAAGCGCGTACTTGGTCAGCACTTCGTTCCAAACGCGTTCTTCCGACGCGGTCATCTCAAACTTTTCGCCGCTGGTCATCGCGGCTTTACGACGCGCGTCGACTTCGAGCAAAAACTTGCGGAGCGGAACCGAATGCGTGATCTCGTAAGGCGAGACAAAGCGAAGCCGTTGCCCCGTCGGACCTTCGATCGGCAAACCGAGCGAGTTGCGCACGTCTTCATGTTCGGCGACGATAAACGGAATTCGTTCCCACTTCTGCGGTTCGGCCAACCAGCTCAAAATCAATTCCGAAGGCTGAAACTTCCGCACTTCGCCGTCGGGCAAGATCGAGAGCGCATCACTATATTCGGGCTTCGCTAATTCGTCCGGCGCGTAGTAGTCGACCAGGTTCACCTTCACCGACGTTTTGTCGTGCGAAGTGATCTCTTTGACCACCAAGTTGGCGAACGTATCCAACGGCTTCACGCGGCCGTTGTGATAAACGGGAAGTTGCTTCCAAACCGCCGAATCAAATTTCTCGCCGGCCCCGGCGGGGACAATCCACGCGGCGACCAACGCCAGGGAAACAGCGGAAAACAAAGGGCGAATCGACTTCATGGCATGTTCCTAAACCTTACCGACCATGTCGGTAAGCTTGGTCTCTGCTGCATTTGAACGGCGGGAGTCAACGGGCGACTCCTCGCGTTTGCGCGGCTTGAAAAAGTAGGCCCGCATGTAAAACATCGTGGCGATTCCTAGAATCACCAGCAAACAACCCCAGTAGCGAAGCGCCGAACCGGGATCGTGGTTGACCGTAAAGACCGACGCGTAGATCTCTTCATCGTCGCTGTGCGTCGGAGCAAACTTGGCGTATTCCGGCGTGCCGGGCTTGAACGGGCCTTGGAAACTTTCCTGGAAGACGTGCAAGTCGCGGTTGTAGGTCGGATCGCGGAACGCGTCAGGCGCGTTCATCGTGATCCAGACATTTTCTTTGATCACCGCGTTTTGCGTCCACATTAGTCTGCCGTCGACAAACGCGGCGCCGCGCGGAGCGCTAACCATCGTCGTCGCCACGTCGTGGTCTTGCTTCTCACCGCCGGCCAACGCAATACGACGTACGCGGGTCAAAATTTCACGCGGCTTCGAGCGGTCAAAAGTCGGATCACTGAGATGCTTACGCGAGAGAGGATCGCTGGGGTTCGGCTCGATGTCGGTCCAATACAGGAATCCGTCCCCCAATGCCAGCGAATTGGGCATTCCCTTGTCCGCCGAGCCCAAAAACGGGGGCGAGCCAAACAGTTTGCCTTCGCTCGATGCGCCGCGGATGACGTTCTTCGCTTTGTCGGTCCAGTAAACGTCGCCGGTCCCTGCGTCAACGGTCACATCGGTCGCGCGACCATCGGGAATCGCGATCCAATCTGGCGTCAGCTCGGTCCCATCGCGATGCACGCGGCCGACAAAGCCCGACGCGTCGTTGGTGAAATAGATCCAATCTCGCTCGCTATCGACGGCGATGCCGCTGGGACGACCGGCGAACGTGATCACGCTTGCAGGGGACGATCCATCGACGTTGGCGCTGCGAATATAGCCTTCGTCCCCCGACCGGCCCTTGCGCCAATCGGTCCAATAGATTTTGCCGCCGTCGGCGTCGCAAACCAATTGCTGCGGATTGGCCAAACCAAACGGGACGATCTTTTTCGCTTGTTCCCAATCACCGCTGTCCAATGCGGCGATCGGCATGCTCCAGATCACAGCCGGCGATGCGTCGTCGATCCAAAAGATCTGACCGGCGCCGCTGGTGATATCGCTGGGCGAGTTGCTGTCGATCGTCAACGGAAACTCGACTCGTTTCGTCGTTTCGCTCGCCGGGTCCCAGACCATCATCCAGCGATCGCGAACGCGGTCGAGATAGTGCACATCGCTGGAATAGTGGGACGGCTGGGCCGTGCCGGGATCCAAGCGACGCTCGAACTGCTCAAGGAAGACGCGAAAGCCGATGTCGAATGACTGAATCGGCATCGCCAACGTCAGCGTCGTATCGCCGACCTTCATCACATGACGCGTACTATCGTCGACATGTCCTGAGTTCGGATCGCCGAAGTGCGCCTGAATCCAGAACTCGTCCGTCTTGTCCCCCTTGGTCAAACGAACCAGCGCCGCCGGCGAAGGCATTTGCATTTTGGGATCAAAGGGGTCGCGCACCGCGGTCGCGGAGGGCGTGTCGGCAGAGATGTAGTTTTCGACATACATCTTCAGCTGCGCGATCGGCATCTTGAACGCATCGACGGCGTTCGTCTTGTCGCCGTCAATCGGCAGGTCACGCGCGACGACCACTTCTTTTCGATTCCAGTAGCGATAGTACAAGCGTTTCGTTTCGCCATCTTCGTCGATGCCTTGGATCACATCGATTCGCGATCCGCCGGGGCTTCCTCCTTGCAGCAGTTCGGCCGAAGTTTTTTCGCCATGATTAAACCAATACGAGCCGTAAACTTCGGCGTCGAAGGCCTGAGCGTTGAAGTTGGGCATGTCGGCCAGCAGGATCAACTCGTCCACCGGCTTTCCATCCTGGGTCAACTCGATGCGCACGGCCGGGTTCTGCGGCACGTCGTTCTCTTCGCCGTCTCCCCACACGATGCCGCCGCCTGGCTTTCGACTCGGAACCGCCGACGGCATGTAGGAAGTGAGTTGATACGAGAGCGCCGTTCCTGCGAGCGGCTGCGGTTCTTTGTCGAGCTCAGCAGCGACATCGATCTCTAGTCGTTTGCCGGCGGCGAAGAGGACGACTTGTCCCTGCTCGCCGATCTCTCCCTGGGGACCACCTTCTAAGAAGGCGACCGTCGCGGCGCGATTGGGGGCCATCGCCATGGTGAACGCTCCGGCGCCCATCGGCTGACGATCGCCCACCCCATATTTGTATTGCGTGTCTCCCTCGACCATGTGGACCCCCAGCTGAATCGGGACCCACTGCATGTCGTCGGCGACCAGTCGGCCATCGGCCGACTGTTTCTTCCCGGCGGGCATGCTCAGCCGCATTTCGACGGCCGGCACGCCATCTTCCCAATGGCTGTTGCCGTAGTAGTCCAATACTTCCAAGCGAATGTCGCCGTCCGAGTAGAGGACATTTCCGGCGCTATGTCTTCCCGCTAGATAAAAGAGCGGCGAGAAGAGATTCGCGATTTCGGGTCGCGCGACTTGAATTTTGCTGAAGCCTTCCTGGTAGTCGGCCCAACTAAACGGCCCCGGCTTGAACGGAATATCGACTTCCGTAATCTCCGGCGGATCGAGCGGCGAACCGGTCTGACGATCCACTCGCAGCGCGAACCGGTAATGATCAGGCTCAAACGCACGGATGTCGGAGATGTTATTTTCCCAAACGCTCACCTGCGAGTCGATTCGCCACACGCGACTGACGACACCGCTAAACAACAGCGTCAGCAGGCCAATGTGCGTGATGACGAACCCGGTTTGATGCCGCTTCCAGGGAAAGCGAATCGACGCGGCGCAGAAGATGTTGACCGCTAGAAGCATGTAAAGCAGCGAGAACCACCACGATTGGTAGACGTAAAACTGCACGACGTTGGTATTAAACGCCGCTTCCACCGCCGTCGCGATGCCCAACGTCAGCGCCATCCCAAATAACAGGCAGACCGCCAATTTGAGCGATGCGGCGATTTCGTACAGACGCAATACTCCCCAGACAAAGGAAGATTGATCCGAGGAGGCAAGTTTGGGTCGAGCCATGCGTTTGGACTGGCCAGCGTGGGGATAAGTTGGCAATTACAGGGCGTCAAGCGGCGGGACCAAGCGACAACAACGTCAGCGCTCGGCTGTCAAAACGCCAAATTCAGATACAGCGCCAAGAGACGAACTCGCCCTCAGCACGCGGACGTTACATCCGCAACTAGTAGATTATAGCGCGACCAGGGGGAAAAGATACCGCCGCCGCCGCACTCCCGCCGGATTAAGGTGATCGGTTGTAACGATTGCACCAAACAGCAGTTACGAAAAAAGCCGCGAGGCGTCTCGCGGCTTTTGACGGTTGGTTTGCGGTGATCTCGCTCTGGGCGCCGAAGCTAGACCCCCATCAAGCTGATAATGCCGTCCATGATCGAACTGTTGATTGCGTAGGGTTCGTCAAACGACCACATGTTGCGAATCAGGTCGGTCACCATGAGTCCCGCGACCAATACCAAAGCGGCGGTCGCGGCCAGACTAATGAGATTGAGCACGCTATAGGGAGCTTCAACCGGCGCCGCCGCGGCAGGCGCACCCGCCGGAGAGGTGACATCCATGGTCCCCATCTCGTCAACGACTTCGAGTCCGTCGTCAGCAGCCCCAAAATCTCCGTCGTCGATACCGGCGCCAAACAGAGCCGACTCGGAACCGATCGAATCAGAATCGAGCGCGATCACTTGCGAGCCGCTATCGTCGTCGTCCAGTTCCCCTTCGACCGGAGTCAGCAGGAAGTCGTCATCGCCGCTGCTCTTGCCGGCGGAAATGCCCGACGCAATATCTTGGTCGACTTCGACCCCGGAGTCGCCCGCCAAGTCAAACGCGTCGACCTTCGAGCCTGAAAGGTCCAGCGGCTCCATGCCGATGTCGATACCGCTGTCGGCCGGATCGACCAGGCTGACTCCGCTATCGCCGGCGTCAAGCGTCAATTCGCCGCTATCGAGATCATCGATGGCCGAGATCGCGCTTTCGCCCAGATCCAGGTCATCCTCGCCGAGCGCCAGACTAACCCCCGAACCGGTACCTTCGGGATCGCGTTTTTCGGTTCCAATCCCGACGTCATCGTCTTTGCCGATTGGGGAGAGCAACAGCTCATCATCATCGTCGTCATCGGCGTCGACCGGAGCATTGAGGGACGAGCTGCCGAGCACGTCCGAACCTTCCAGATCGAGATTCAAATTGCTGTTGGTGTCGGACGCAGGGTCGATGGCGCTGGAGCCCTCAAAACCAAGCTCGATATCGCTATCGGCCAGTTTCAAGTCACTGCCGCCTGACGAGAGTTCGTCGCCGATCACGACCCCAGATTCGCCGCTGCGACCTTCGTCCTGAATCAGGAGCGAGTCGATTTCGCCGGACGATCCGTCATCGCCGCCGAGCGACAATTCAAATTCGCTGTCATCATCCGAATCGCTGGGCGATTCGATTAGATCTTCACCGCTATCCCCGAGCTCGGAAGCTTGACCGCCGCCGGCAAGGTCGGTTTTGACCCGCTCAATTTCGGTTTCTTTGAATTTCCAGCTCGCCCCATCGCGATAGCCGTGGATCTCGTTGCGTGATCGCATTTCGACCAACTGCTCTTCCGAGATACCCAAGATTTCAGCCGCTTCGCTGAGGGGGATTAATTTGGCCATGCCAGGCTCCGGTGAATCAAATCGTAAAAGCCCGGCCGCCGAAGCAAATGCTTAGGGTCTGCCGAGCGATGCTTTTATTTCGCTAGGACTCGGATTGGTGCTGTTGTGCGCTTCCAGCAACAGATCCCAGTGTAGATTGCGAACGCTCTTGAGAGAAATCTTTCCGGTCGTTCCATCTACGTGATAGACGCCCATAACTCTCGTTTGCGGATCAATCAGAACGACCTGCTGCATTCCCAACGCCGTATTGGTCGAATGGGAAATCAGCGAACCGCTTGGCGCCGCCGCGTACGGTGCTTGTGCCTGCGCTGGAGAAGGAGGAGTTTCCAACCAAGCGACTGCAATGACGAGGCTAACGACAAGGGCAAAGCCCAATACCGCATTACGCATAAACCACCTACTCTTCGTGGATTGCGGAATCGGACCTCTATCTATTCTAGAAGCCCGTTTCCTTGATGCAACTCTTTTCGTCCCCAAATGTTAGCGGCGAATCGCTTCCCCCACGGCCAGGACGCACGGGAAGGGCGAACACGGAGCGTTCGCGATAGCCCTAAGCCTAAAGAAACAAAAGACTTATGCTAGCAGCCGCCGCTTCCAGCCGATTCGCTCGCACTGAGACCTGCGTATCGTAGCGGTAGCCCGGAAATGCTGGCAATGTCAATCACGCACGATACCCCCAAGAAGATAGGGCAACCAAAGAGGGCCAAGAAATAAAAGAAGTTCGGTGGAGTCAAGTGGACCCCAACCGAACTTTCATTCCCCCCCGGGATTTATTTAGGCAACGCGTCTGCCAAAGATTGATGCAACCTTGGTTGGCATAGCGGTTTGCGTCGAATGTTGTCATTTGCGACAAAGGAAGTTATCGGCAACCAGTCGCGGGGACATTCACGTTCTTTTCGATAAAACCGGCAAATGTTGCTGAATTGGCTCTCCTCATTTGCTAGCGGGCGAAACGGACTTCGCATTGACGCCGCATCTTGGGTTTCCTACTGATTGCGCCAACAAAACCTCAAATCCAAGCTGCGGTTGTTCCGATTATGAGGATTGTGCGGACTTGTCTCCCCGCTCCGCTCGATCGCACCGCGTAGGAAGGATACGAACCGGTGACTGCACGAAATACCTCCAAGTTCTGGTACAACATCAGTGGAAAACTAGGGTGGCCAGTCGCCCTCGGTTTGGCCGCGACGATCGGCTTCTTCGCGCTGATCAATCAAGGCGTGATCAGCAATCCGCTGATCGTGCGCTATTTTGCCGGGCACCCGGTCGAATACATCGAAACGGCGATGTTCTTTGTCGGCTTAGCGGCGATCCTGTTGAAATTGCAGGATGTCGCACGCGAATTGACCAACGTCAGCAAAATCGAACTCCCTGCGCCGCCGCGCGAAGGCCAGTTGATTGACGACGCCGCCGGGCTGCTCGATCAATTGGAAGAGTACCCGCAACGTCTACAGCGACATTCGCTCTGGCGGCGATTGTTTCAAGGAATTGAACATGTGCACGTCAACGGCAGCGCCGCCGGCTTGCAGGAAGAACTGAAATACTTCGCCGATCAAGAAGCGGAACGCGCCTATCAAAGCTTTTCGCTGGTGCGGATCGTCATTTGGGCGACTCCGATGCTCGGCTTTTTGGGTACCGTTATCGGTATTACGCTCGCGCTCGGCAATCTATCTCCCGAGGCGCTGGTGAACGAACCGAAAGCGGCGATGGAAAGCCTGCTCGCCGGATTGAGCGTCGCGTTTGATACGACCGCGTTGGCGTTGTCGTTGTCGATCTTTCTGATGTTCGCGCAGTTTATCGCCGACCGCATCGAAAACGAACTGTTGACCGTCGTCGACTCAGCCGCTTCGGCCCAGTTGAGCGGACGTTTCCAACAAGCGGGCGGAAAAAGCGACCCCAGCGTCGCTGCGATCCAGCGCATGGCCGAACGCGTGATGCAAGCGACTGAGCAATTAGTCGAACGTCAAACGCAACTTTGGCGCAACACGATCGACGGCGCTCATCACCACTGGGAAGAAATCGTCGGCTCTAGCAAGCAGCAGTTAGAAGATTCGCTCTCTGCGGCTCTTTCTGGTTCACTGGAACGCCATGCGGCGGCGCTGGCCGGCGCCGAAAAAGAGGTGATTCGCGAGATGCGCGTCGATTGGAAGCAGTTCCAGACGGCGCTCGATAACAACGCGAGTCTGATGCGGGATCAACAGGCTCAACTGACCCAACAAGGGGAAGTAATGTTGAAAGCGGTCGAAGCGGTCGGAGAAATCTCGTCGCTCGAACAAACGCTCAGCCGCAACCTCGACTCGTTGGCGGGCGCTGGTCACTTTGAAGAGACCGTATTGAGCCTCGCCGCGACGATTCACCTGCTGAACAATCGCATCGGCGATAGCGGCGGTCGTCGATTTGAACTGGAGAAGAAACCCTCGCAAGGTCATGCGGCATGAGCCGAGCCCAAGCGCGTCGTCAAGGCGTCGAAATCTCACTCTTCCCGTTCCTAGCGGTCCTGATCTGTACGGTCGGCGCACTGATTGTGCTGCTGGTCGTCCTCGTGCAGCAGGCTCGTGCTTCGGTCGACGCTGCGCCGGTCACGACTGAAACAACGCCGGTCGCTGCGCCGGAAGTCCCTGCTTTTCCGCTGGCCGAACTGGAAGAGTTGCGAAAGCTGCGCGCCGAGCAACGCCAACAGTTAGAAGACGAGCGCTTGCAGCTGAGCGGCATCGAAGATCACATTCGCCGTCTGGCGACGCAAATCCGCGGCCTGGACGAACAAGTGAAGCTGCTCGAAGAAAAGCGGAACGCCACGAAGTCGGATCAAGCCGACATCGATCAGCAACTGGCCGAAGTTCGCCAGCAGCTGGCCGACGCCAAAGACAAGCTGACCGAAGAGCAAGCGAAGGCGGCGAAGAAAAAACCTTCTTACGCGCTGATTCCCTACGACGGACCTAACGGCACGCGCCGTCAACCGATTTATATCGAATGCACCGGCGATCGCGTCATTCTGCAGCCGGAAGGGATCGAACTGTATGGCGCCGATTTTCGTCCTCCGTTGGGCGCCGGCAATCCGTTGGATGCGGCGCTGCGTGCGATTCGCGAATATCGCTTGAAACAAAACCCCAGCGCGCCCGATCCTTATCCGCTGCTGGTCGTGCGCCCCAATGGGGCCGAATCTTACGCTGCGGCTCGCGACGCCATGTTGTCGTGGGATTCAGAATTTGGCTACGAATTGATCGACGACGAGCTGGAACTGCAATTTCCCGAAGCGGATCCCTTCCTCGCGCAAACGTTGATGCAAACGGTCGAAGTCGCTAGGCGGCGCAAAGTGGCCGTCATGCGAGCGGCGCCGCGTGAGTATGGTCGCGTTGAAGAAACCGGTTTGCTGACCGCAACTAGTCGCGGTGGATTCGTTCCTAGCGGCGGCGGCAACGGCGGCGGCCGTGGGGAAGAGGGCTCCCCGTTCGGCAAGAATGCGTTTCTCGAACAAGGCGCGCCGATCGGCGGCCAACCAGGCGCCAGCTCGACGATGACCGGCGGTTCGGCTGGCGGCCCCGAATCGTACGCTCGTTCCTCCACCGACGGCGGAAAACCGTTTGATCGCGGCGCCGGCGGTGGTTCGCAGCAATTTGATCGCACCTCGAGCGGCGGACAAGGCACAATGGCCGCTTCGCTGCCAGGCGGATATCAAACGCAAGCTCAACGCAACGCGCAGGGCCCGCAATTGTCAGGCGCCGACGGCACAGACGCGATGTCAGTGCCGGCCGGTTCGACCGACGGCAAGCGGGGCAATCCCAACGGAGACAGCACCATTTCTGGCGGATATGGAGCGCAACAACAAGGTCCATCGCCAGGCGGCCAACAAGGGGGCAGCTCTAGCAACAGCGGCGGAGCGCAGATGGCGCCGCAATCGTTGGCCAACACGCGCGGTCGTAACTGGGCGTTGCCGGGACAATCGGCCCGTGCAACCGGCATCACGCGTCCCATTCATGTGGTTGTCGCCGCCGATCGAATTGTGATCGTGCCCGAAAAAGGGAGCAGCAAGCAGCCGCAGGTGGTGCTATTGCAATCGGACGTTCGCGGCGGAATTGACGAGTTCGTCTCGCAAGTCTGGTCCCGCATCGAAGATTGGGGAATCGCCGGCCGCGGCATTTATTGGAAGCCGACGCTCAAGGTCGATGTCCAACCTGGCGCCCAACAACGTTTTGAAGAATTGGCGGCTCTGCTGAACGGCAGCGGCCTGGAGGTAGAGCGCAACTAATGAGACGCCTTGTTCGATCTCGCGATTCGGCCGAACCTTCGCTCGACTCCTTCCTGGACGTGGTGACCAATCTGGTCGGCATTTTGATCATTTTGATCATGGTCGTCAGTATTACGGCGCACGAAGCGATCACCGACGCCAAAGCATCGCCGGCGGCAACCCCCTCGGTCGCACCGCCGATCGCGCAGCAAGATTCCGGTTCTCTGGAAGAAGCGATGGCGCTGCAAGCCGAACTCGCTCAGATCACGCATCAGCGCACCGCCGTTCGTCAAGAGCTGCAACAGAAGTTCCACGATCGCAATCAGATGCAGTTCGTCCTCACGGCCTCCAATACGGCCATCGACAAGAAACGGGAAGAACTGGGCGCCGTGCAACAGCAAGACTTTGATCGCAATCGCGAGCTGCTGGACGAGAAAGCCAAGCTAAACGAAGTTTACACGACGCTCGAAAGCATCGAGAACTTCCAGCCCGAGTCGGTCGTCCTCAAACACTATCCGACGCCGATGGCCAAAACGGTTTTCGGGCGAGAAGAACACTTTCGCTTGTTGAACGGACGGATCGCCTTCGTCCCGTTAAATACGCTGGTCGACGAATTGAAAGAGGATGCGCAGCGGAGCGCATCGCAACTGCGCGAGACAAGCTCGCTGACCCGAACCGTGGGGCCGATCAACGGTTTTTATTGTCGCTATGTGCTGCGTCGCTCTGCCTATTCGGTCGACACCAAGATGGGCGCCGCTCGACGTGATGTTGTCGAGCTTGATCACTTTGTGCTGGTCCCAGTGTCCGAGAATATGGGAGAAGCGTTTGCCGATGCGCTCCGATCTAACTCCGACTTCATGCAACGACTCGCCGGTTGCGACGCCCAGCGGACGACGATTACGCTGTGGGCCTATCCCGATAGCTTTGAAGAGTTCCGCCAATTGAAATTGATGCTAGTCGAACGGGGTTTCGCCACCGCGGGACGCCCCTTGCCGGCCGATCATCCGATCGGCGGCTCTCCCGAAGGCTCACGTTCTTCGGCAGAATAAACGCCGCTCGCCTGTTAGCGACCATCCATCCCTTAACCGGGAATTTATGGCGATCGAATTGACGATCGATGCGACGACGTATAACGTTATTCAAGTCCAATTGAGTCGCACCTATCGGGATTCTTCGCCATGGATCAGCCAGCGCACGATATTTTCTCGCATGCCGTCGCCCGGCTCGACAAAGCGTTTTTGCATGCCGACATCGACCAGGAAGCGGTTCAGCGGCTCAAGCATCCCAAGCAGGTATTGGAAGTCACGATTCCGGTCCGCATGGATGACGGCTCGCTGCGAATCTTTACCGGCTATCGCGTTCGGCATGACGCAACCCGCGGGCCGACCAAAGGAGGCATTCGCTTTCACCCGAATGTCGACCTGGCCGAAGTCAAAGCGCTCGCCTTTTGGATGACGTTCAAGTGCGCAGTCGCCAATCTTCCCTTTGGCGGAGGGAAGGGGGGAGTGATCGTCGATCCGAAAGAGCTGTCGCGGCTCGAACTAGAGCGACTGTCGCGCGGCTATATCGAACGGATCGCCGATTTTATCGGCCCCGAAGTCGATGTTCCGGCCCCGGACGTCTATACCAATGCGATGATCATGGGTTGGATGATGGACGAATACTCCAAGATTCGGCGCCAGCACACGCCGGCGGTGATCACCGGCAAACCCATTCCGCTGGGCGGAAGTCTCGGTCGTGACGACGCAACCGGACGCGGCGCGTACCACTGCATCAAAGAGCTAGAAGCCAAACGCGGCTGGAAGCCGGAAGAACAGAGAGTCGCGGTGCAGGGATTTGGCAACGCCGGCCAAGCGGTCGCCCGATTGCTGCACGCCGACGGATACAACGTCGTCGCCGTCAGCGACTCTCGGGGAGGAATCTACAAAGAGTCTGGTTTTGACATCCCCAGCCTGGCTCATGTGAAAAACGAATCGCGTCATCTCAAAGCGGTTTACTGCGAAGGCTCCCTTTGCGAATCGATCGCCGCCGATGTGATCACCAACGCCCAACTGCTGGAGTTGGAAGTCGATATTCTCATTCCTGCCGCGCTCGAAAACCAAATCACCGGCGAAAATGCGCCGCGTGTCAAAGCCGACGTGATCGTAGAAGCCGCAAACGGTCCCCTCACCGGCGAAGCGGACGACATCCTCAACGACAAAGGAACGCTCGTCGTCCCTGATATCTTGGCCAACGCCGGCGGCGTGACGGTCAGTTATTTTGAGTGGACGCAAAATCGCGCCGGCTATTACTGGCCGCTTGAGCTAGTCCAGCAGCGTCTACACGAAACGATGGCCCGCGAGTTTAACACCGTCTATAACCTGGCCAACCATAAAGAAATCGACATGCGCACCGCCGCCTACGTGGTCGGTCTCAATCGCATCGGCGAAGCGATCGCGTCACAAGGCACGGCCCGGTATTTTACGGCCCAAGAGGATTGATGGAGAACAACGTATGTCGAAGGAAGAACGGCTAATAAGGCAAGAATTGCCGGGCGTACCTAAGCCCCAGCCAGAGACGGTCAAAAAAGAGCGTTCCGATGGTGTCATCCCGCTGACGCGGAAGAGACGGAAAGAGTAACGGTGGTCGAACTTTCAATTCTGGAACTGGGGCGCGTTCGTCAAAGATCGGATCGCCGCACAGCGCTCGATGAGGCGCGGATGCTGGCCCAACATGCCGAGAAGTGGGGCTACAAACGTTTCTGGGTGGCTGAGCATCACAACATGCCCACGGTCACCACGGCTGCGACCTCGCTTGTGATCGCTCATATCGCGGCTGGCACGCAGACAATCCGCGTGGGCGCCGGCGGCATTATGCTGCCCAACCATGCGCCGTATGTGATTGCCGAACAGTTCGGCACGCTGGAGACGCTGTTTCCCGGCCGCATCGATCTTGGACTAGGCCGCGCACCGGGAACCGATCAGCTCACGCTGCGAGCACTCCGGCGCACCCCCGCGAGCGCCGAGAATTTCCCCGACGACGTGCAGGAACTGCAAGCCTTTCTGGCCCCCGTCGCGCCGGGCCAGCAGATCGAAGCGGTGCCCGGTTCCGGCACGCAGGTCCCTCTCTGGATTCTCGGCTCCAGCTTGTTCGGTGCGCAGCTCGCTGCCGAGCTGGGATTGCCCTATGGGTTTGCTTCGCACTTCGCACCTCAGTCGCTCGACCCGGCGCTGCAAATCTATCGCGAGCGGTTCAAGCCCTCCGCGCAACAGGCGAAACCTTATGTGCTAGTCGGCGTAAATATCATCGCCGCGGCCAGCGATGCCGAGGCGCGTCGCCTGGCGACATCCCAGCAGATGTCGTTCGTCGGCATGTTTCGCGGAGCACGCGATCTCCTACAGCCGCCTATCGACGACATCGAGACCTATTGGACTCCCCAGGAGAAATCACAGGTCTCTCAGATGCTAGAGTGCAGCATCGTGGGGAGCCCCGAGACGGTTCGCCAAGGGATGACAGCATTGACCGAGCGAACCGGCGCGGATGAGTTGATGGTCGTTTCCGACATCTTTGATCCTCAAAAACGACGACGATCCTTCGAGTTGATCGCCGAGACGGCGAGCCAGGACATTTGCGCGCAGCAATAAAGCTCCCTAGATCAGGCCCCCACCGTGGTCCGATCCGCTTTCGGGTGATTCGGATTTCGACAGTCGTCATTTCTTCTTCGGCAGCGCGTCCCCAATCGACGCTAGCAAATTCACTGCGGCAGCTATTGCGTTAATCTTGAGCATTTCCTACCATCCCGGCCCGGAAACATCGGTTTTTCAGCGCGGCGGCGAAGGTTGGGTAATGAAACTTCGAAGTACGAACCACAGATTTGCGTACGGATTCCTCTTGGTGCTTGCGACCAACATGGGTTGCGTGCCGGGGTTTTACACGCATAGCTCTGGCGAAACTTCTCTCTCTGGCGTCATGTCAGAGAACGCCGGTTCGCGGCGTAAGCGGCACGTCCTGGACGAAGAAGAAATGGTCGCATCCGCTTCGCGCGATCAAGATTTCTCGCCGCAGCAGGAAGAATTGTCCCCCGATTTCTTGGCTCGCGTGCAAGCGCTGACCTTGCCTGAATCCGAAAAAGCGGCGATTCGTCGCCAGTTCAACGGCAGTTCGCCGGAAGAACTCGAACGCGTGCTCGGCATCCTCGAATCGCAATTCGCCCCGGTCGAAAAGCTAGTGGAAACGCCGGCTAGCCAGCCGCAGCTAGCGACCAAGACGGCCGCTCCTCCCGCTGCGGCGATCCCCCAAAAAGCCTCGTCCGATCAGTTGACCAGCTTGCTCGAGCAGATGAAACAACGCGTCGGTCAAGCTCACGGCGATCTGCCGGAGCGATTGCCAAGCGCAGAAGGCGCCGCCGCCAAGCTGCCGACCGCCGAACAAATCGCTCAATACGCCAGAACGGGAAATCCCAACTTTACGCAGTACGAATTCACGCGCCGCGATCAACCGGCGAAATCGACGCCGACGGCTCCTGCCTTTCCGGTGCAGCAAGTGACCTATGCCGAATCGATCCCGAACGCCCAGGAAGCGGCGCTCAACGGCTTGGCGCATCCCGACCAAATGGCGGATCAGCGTAACGGAATTAGTCACGTCCCGCCGACCATGATCCCCCCCACGGCGAACCAGGCGAAGGCCGATACCGCTGCATCCTCCTCGGCGACGCCGGCGCCTCTTTCGGCGGACGAGCAACTGGTGATGGAAGCGATCTGGAACCGCGGACACGTCTCGCTCGAAGACATCTACAACCAACTGAACAAGCACGCGATGCCGGTCGCTTCGACCGACTCGGCCGACGGCGGTCGCTCCAGCGACAAAGTTTCGGCGCCGCCGGCGATGACGCTGGATGAGTTGCAATCGATTATCTTTGACCTGGAAGACGCCGGCTGGTTGGCGCATCGTCGCGACGACAAGCGGGTCCTCTATTGGTCCGAACGGGATCAGCCGACTGGCGGTTCGCAAGATTGGGAAACCGTTCTGCGACAAGCGATCACCGCGATGGAGCAATCGCTTCGCAACACGCAACTTTCGGACGCTGAGCGACAAAAGAAAGAAATCCATCTGCGGATGCTCTACCTGATCGCCGAGCGAAAAGGGGAAGCGATGCGCAAGATTGAAACGTTGCCGGCGGCGGAACAAGAGTTCTGGTCGAATCTCCTGTTCGCGGCCAGCGACTTCGCCCATAGCAGCGAAATCCCGGTCGATCGCCGCAGTTTGCTGGCGCTGCGCTCGCTGCAGCACGCGACGGCGAACCTCAGCGAGCTGAGTCCGCTTGATTTGCGCAACGTCGCCTTCGTCCGCAACGTCAAAGGCTTTGGCGACTTCACGCCGTTTGAGAAAACCTCGTTCACCGCCGGCGAAGAACTGCTCGTCTATTTAGAAATCGAAAATCTCTCCAGCAAAGAAGTCGACGGACAGTTCGAGTCGACCTGGGGAGCCAGCTACGAAATCTTCAACGACACCGGGCGCCGCGTGGACGCACGCTCCTTTCCCGAATACAAAGATCGCTGCGCCAATCGGCGTCGCGACCTGTCGTTCACCTACCGACTTTATCTGCCCGAAAACATTCCACCGGGCCGTTATCGCCTAGAGCTTTCGGTGCGTGACAAAGAGATCGACAAGTTCGGCCAAGCGTCGCTCGACTTCGAGATCAAGCCGCAGTAGGAACCGACCATGCCGAAACGCGCGTACGACGTCTTGGTTCTCGGCGCCGGCGGAGTCGGCTCGGCCGCATTGTATCAATTGGCTAAACGCGGCATTCACGCCGCCGCGCTCGATCGCTTTCATCCGCCTCACCGATTCGGCAGCTCGCACGGGCAAACGCGCATCATTCGCCAGGCCTATTTTGAGCACCCCAGCTATGTGCCGCTGCTCCAGCGCAGCTACGAACTATGGCGCGAGATCGAAGCGGCGTCGGAGCGTTCTCTGTATCACGAAGTCGGTCTGATCGAGATTGGTCCAACCGACGGAATCGTCTTGCCTGGCGTGATGCGCGCCGCAGCGCAATTCCATCTCGAGATCGATCGCTATAGTGCGGCCGAAGCGAAGCGGCTGTTTCCGCAGTTTGTCTTTCCGGACGATCACACCGTCGTCTTCGAGCGCCGCGCCGGCTATTTGAAAGTGGAAGATTGCGTCGCCGCGTTTCTGGCCATGGCGCAACGGCACGGAGCCGAAGTCATCGCCGATACCGAAGTGGCCCGCTGGGGTCATGACGGCGCCGGCTACTGCGTCTCGACGTCCACCGGAGAGTATCGAGCGGCCAAGTTGATCATCGCCGGCGGCGCTGGCGCGAAAGTCCTGTTACGCGGCATCAACGCGCCGCTGCAAGCGTTACGAAAGCATATGCACTGGTACGAGATCGACGATGCCCGACTGCAAGAGTCGAGCGGCGCTCCTTGTTTTTTCTTTGAATCGTCGCACGGCTACTTTTACGGCTTCCCTGAACTTGCCGGCGGCGAAGGGCTGAAAGTCGCCGAACACGGCGGGGGCGAAACGTGGGAACCCTCTTGGAACGATAACCAGTCGGCGGATCCCGAAGACCAGCGGAGGATCGAAGCCTTCTTGCAGCGCTCGATACTCGGCGTCTCTCGTCGACCGGTTCGCCATGAGACTTGCTTGTATACGATGACGCCGGACGAGAACTTTTTGCTGGGTCTGTATCCCGGCGACAAACGCATCGCCGTGGCGGCCGGACTGTCAGGGCACGGCTTCAAGTTTGCCGCCGTTCTGGGAGAAGCGCTCGCCGATTTGGTCGAGCAGGGGAGCAGCCAGTTGCCGATTGAGTTTCTCTCGCCCAATCGCTTCGCCGTTTAGGCGAAGTCTTCGATTGCGGAAATCATTTCTAAATGGCTGCGCGTGACTGCGACCTATACTTTCGCGCGCAGGCCGGCGCTTTGTCGGCGCAATCGCCAAAATCGATCCAACCCGCTTTTCCAGCATTGTACGAATCATGAACGGTTTGCTCGACTCCGCCCAACTTCAGTACTGGCGCAAAACAGTCGTCGAAAAGAAGTGGATGATCCTTGTTCCGGTGATCGTCTGCGGCCTACTTTCGATCGGCTTCGCATTGGTGAAGACCCGGCTGTGGAGCGCTACGCAAACACTGGTGGTGCGCGACGCGGCGATTGGGCACCTCGACCAGCAAGGCCGCTTTAATACGATCGACGATATGCGCACGGCGCAAGAGACGATCGTGCAGGTCGCACGCAGCACGGCTGTTGTGAAAAAGGCGCTCCAGGATGTCGGCCCGATCAAGACCACGCAAGATTTCCCCTCGCTCGATGACATTGATACGCTTCGCGGTCGAATCGGAGTCGCTCCGCCCAATGGCGCCGAATTTGGCACGACCGAAGTTTTGATTCTTTCGGTCGAAGGCGCTAGTCGCGAACGAGCGGCCGAACTAGCGACGGCTCTTTGTGACGAACTGCAGATTGCGCTGCAGCGCGTTCGCAACGGCAAAGCGGCCAGCGTGATCGCCGAATTGGAACGTGCGGTCGAACTAGCGCAAGACGACCTGAACGTCTCGACCGCCAAGCTGGAAACCTTCGAGCGATCGGTCGGCAGCGACCTGGGAGAACTACGCAGTTTGAACGAAACGAGTTCGGCCGATGGAAAAATGCAGGCGACGCATCGTCAAATCACCGACGAACTGCGCCAAGCCGAATCGCATCGGGACATGCTGAAAGAGTTGCTGAAGTTGCTCGCCGATTCCAAGGACAAACCAGAGAACCTGCTCGCCGCGCCCAATCAACTGTTGGCGGCGCAGCCCACGTTGCAACGTTTGAAAGATGGTTTGGTCGACGCTCAATTGAATAAATCGACGCTGCTGGGCCGCATGAGCGTCAATCATCCGCAAGTTCGCGCCGCGATCGCCGCCGAAAAAGAAGTGCGAGAAAATCTGCTCGCCGAATTGGCCAGCGCCCACATTGCCGTCGCCAACGAAATCCGCGTCAATCAGGCGTTGATCGACTCGCTTAGCCGGCAAGAGACCGAAGTTCAAGCGAAGCTGGGAGGGATCGCCGGGATGCGAGCCCAGTATGACAATCTCGCTTCCAATGTGCGCGATCGACTCGAAAATCTGGCCGCCGCGCAAAAGCAACTCGGCGACGCCAAAGCGAACTTGCTCGGCGCCGAATCGACCAGCTTGATCACGCGGGTCGATTCGCCGGTTGTGGGAACTTATCCGGTCGGTCCCGGCCGCACGACGCTGGTCTTGGCCGGCATCGTCGGAGGACTCGCGATCGGCGTGGGACTGCTGGTTCTGACCTCGCCTGGTCCTGTGCAGCTTGGCCGTCGGCTCAGTGACCGACTCTGGGGCAAGCGCGCCAGCGACCATCCGGATGGTCCTGCCGCCAGCGTTCAGCCTGGTGGGCGCAGATCGGTCGATCCCCCCGCTCCGGCGGCGCAAGCCGCAGAGAAAATCCAAGGAGGAGATCGTCGCACCGGTCGAGATCGCCGCGCCCCAAGCGAAGCGGAAGCGCAGCCCAAAGATCGCCGCGGCGCACCACCGATCGTCCCGCCGATTGTCGATGGAGGAAGTACGACAGCGCCGATTACCGACAACACGAACGCAAAATAATTTCTCTTCGTAGCCCGACGCGCGCGCGGGGGAAATGCGTCCGCAAGTAAACCACGAATGTCTAATGAAGCACGAAGCTCGAATAACGAAGTGCCTTCGTCATTCGGAAGTTTCATTATTCATTAGACATTGGGATTTCGACACTAGACATTTTGTCCAAACGCATTTCCCTCGCGCGCGTCGGGCTACGAAGAGAAGATGTCGGTCTAGAGCTGAGCGCCAAACTTGGCGCCGAACAGACCCGACGTCAAAAAGGCGGCCAACGCGCCCAGACTGACCGGGCCCTGCACTTGAAACTGCCAGAGGGTTGTCACCGACGCATCACCGGCAGCCAAGTAGAACGCCAAAATCGCTCCAATCGGTGCGGTCAGCACTGCCGTTAACAAACCGTAGGTGACCGCGTTGGTGAGATTGAATTGGGGGTCGTCCGCTTTTTCCGGCGTCCGTGCGATATTCGTGTTCATGGTAACTTCGGCGATGCAGAAATCGCCGCCTTGCTAGCAGATGAGATGAGTGGTGTGACGGTACTTCCATGACCGCCAGTAATACAAAGTACGGCTGAAACTCTTCAGCAGTTCGCACTTTCCTCAGCATTTTGCAATGTTCTTTGTTGCGCGAATGCGCCGCGATCCATTCCGATCGCACGTTCCTTAATATTGGCAGAATACACGAGATTCGTATGAGCCGGGGATGAATATCTCGATTTAGCGGCGATCAACCGTTTGTTGCCGCGGATCAAGCTCTGCCGAAAAACCGACGAGCAGCTTTTCGAGCGCTAGTCGTCCGCGCGCATCGTGCGAATGGGTTCCTTTCAGAGAAAGATCCAACCGCAGTAACTGCTGGAACAGCCGACCCGCGCGAATGCTGCCGAGCCGCTTCAGTCGCTCTTGCGCCTCGTCCAACGCTTTGGGCCAGTTAGGGAATCCGGCGTCCGCCAGTGCGTTGCGCAGCGACTTGGCCTCGCCGATGCGTTGCGCCCGCTGATAGATGCGGGCCGCCGCCGCATAGCGCCGCAACGACCAGGCGATCTGCCCGTACAGCTTTTGCGGTCGTTCACCCATCTGAAACAGCCGATCTAAGTCGTCCAGCACGCCGGCGGTCCGGCCTTCGACGGCGGCGTCCACCAGATCCCAGATTGCTTTCATGCGCAAACCGCCGACCACGTCACGCACGAGCTCGGCGCCAACTTTGCCGCCGGGCTCGACATACAGCGACAAACGAGCCAGATCTTGATCGATCAGTCCCAACTCGGGACCGATCAGCTCGACCATCATCTCGGCGGCGTCCCGCTCAAGCTTGATCCCATGCGATTTTTTGGCCCATTTAATCATCCAATCGTGCAGCGCTTTGGCGTCGGGGACGTTTCGCTTGCCCGCTTTCTTCTCGGGCAGATTGCAGTCAACCTGCAGACCGGTTTGATCTAGCTTTTTGAAAAGCTTGGTGTTTTTGGGCCAATTTTCGACCACCAAGACCAACACGCCGCTCCGTTTTGGTTTGTCGGCGTACTTTTCCAACTCGGCCCGATAACGCGTGACAAAATCGTCGGCCCCATCCAAGATGACCAGTCGCCGACTGCCGCCCCCAAATAGGCTGACCGTGCCGACTTCGTCAATTACGTCGCGCCAAGCGGCGGTCTTGCCGTCAAGTCGCGCGATCGGCACATCTTCTTCGTCAACGCCGACAACCGTCTGCCGAACCTGCTGCAGCGCCAAACGTGCGAGGAGCGCTTCGCGACCGTAGACGATCGCCATACCGGGAACTTCACCGGCGTCGGTATCGAGAAAATCAAAGCAATGAACGGTTTGCGACATGCCGAAGATGCGTCAAGCAGTTTGACTTGGCCCCGCCGCAGATCGACCGATCGCGGCAAAAAGCCGATACAGAACTGCTGTAGCCTAACGGTCTGTTAGCGGATTGTCACGGGTAGAGAGGCCTGGTTGGGGGAAGTCGAAGCAGGCTTGATCGACCTGATTTTCCCTTGCGGCGTTAGCCCGTCGTTGGCGATCGGTCGCGAAATCTTCGATTCATGACGATTGCCGGCCGCATCTGTCGCTACGATTTTCAGGTAGATATCGGCAGGCACTTCCGGCGTGATCCGCCACGCGAAGTGGCGATCGTTCGGCAGATTCTCGGCGACCGGTTTCCAGGGCCCCTCCGGTGAGCCTGCATAGAAGATGGAAATTGGATTCTCGCTGAGAAAGCGATCTTCCGCTTCCCATTCGATATCGAGCTGCCCGA
This sequence comes from Blastopirellula marina DSM 3645, assembly GCF_000153105.1. GTDB lineage: Bacteria > Planctomycetota > Planctomycetia > Pirellulales > Pirellulaceae > Blastopirellula > Blastopirellula marina. The sequence continues at coordinate 2,261,744 of NZ_CH672376.1, read as the reverse complement.
CGCGCGCCCCTTGGCCGTAAACCACATTCGCGATCTTGGCCGTCGGCGGCGTCTCGTCGACGACAATCCAAATATCGGCCAGCGATCCCGCTTGCGGACGTCGGCCGGTCAGGCCGTTGCCACCTTCGACCACGACGCGAAAGCCATACGTTCCTTCGGTTTGAACTTCGACATCGACCGGGCTAGTCTGATCAGGATCGATCCCGCCGGGCTCCCAAGTACGCCCCCCGTCACGCGTTATCCAAAGCTCGACCTGGCCGATTCCAGAAGGGCCGACCGCATCGACGCTGTAGTTCAACTCGAACTTCTTGAAGTTGACATACTCCGGCGTAACTCCAGGGGGCAAACCAAGATTCGGTTCCGGCGCCTTTGGTCCGGCGACCGGCGGTTCGATCGCACTGCTGACCGGCGCTTCCTGATTCGGGCCGGCCGAGTAATGCGAGTAACGCGATTGATCCGATGTGCTGCTGGTCATCTGCGTCGAAACGGGTTGAGCCGACGGCATCGCCGGGCCCGGCGAAGTGGGGGCCGGGTTTTCGGCCAAGGGGCCCGCCACCGGAGCCGCTGGCGAACCCGGGGCGCGATTGTCGGTCGGCCACGGAATCGACGGCGGTTGTTGATTGTCGCGCCGTCGGAACGGATCTTGCGGACCGCCGCCGCTGGGCGTTCCTTTATAAATATCGCCATCAGGAACGGGGCGCTGCCCTTGCACGCTCCCCCATTGCGGTCGCGTCGCTACCAGCGGAACCGTCGTCGTCTGCTGAGCGCTGGCGACATTGCCGGCACGGTCATGCGCTTCAAAGCGAACCATCAGATAACGGGTCGACGCATGGGGGTACCAACGCGTTTCGCCGGCGATCACGTTGTTCTGGTTGTAGGCTTTGCTCGCGTCGACCGTCACGTTGGTGAACGGCGAATCCGGCGAGGTCTGATACGACAAATAGACATGCTGCGGATCGCACAGCGGATCGCTCACCATCCAGCGGGCGATGATTTCGCCGCTCGGCAGCGGATTCAGCTCTAACTTGACGGCCGGCAGCTCGGTATCGACGCGTACCTTTAGCTCCGGCTTTTGGATCTTGCTAGAGACTTTACCGTCACGCGTCATCGTCCGGACGGCGAACCAATACTCGCCGTCATTGTTGGTTTGAAAGATAAACCGATTGGCGCTGGGAGCTTCGCTGCGGTACTGCGACCAATTGGTCCCCTGGTCGTTGGAGACCATCAGGTGAACCTCGACCGGCGGGTTGGGCCCTGCTTGGTTGACCTGAAAGGGAATCGCGAATTCCCGTTGCCGGGTCTCCATCACTTCCGCAACCGTCGGACCGCTGGGCCGTGCCTGCTGCGCAAGCAAGCCAAGTGGGCAAAGAAACAGCCCAACTAGCCCCAGCGAGATTTGGCGAACAATGGTAATCAATTTATCTAGCTGCCCTGACGACGTCTGCTGAAAGTCAATGACGGTTCTTCGTTACTATCGGACGCCAAGGAAATGTCGCTGGAGATAGCAGTCTCGTTTGGTCCCGTTAGTGAACCCTGGGAAACTTTGCCGACCACGCAGGGTTTTTAGATTCGCTATGAAACTGCCGATTGTGCCGGCCGTCTCACGACCCAATCGGCCGTTTTAACTTTCCCAAGGTGGAGACTACGACTCAAGTTCCCCATTCTGTCATCCGAACGAGCAAGCAGAGTGTAGCGCCCCCGACAAGAAAGTAGGGTTCGCTGTGCGGACCTAAGACTGCTGGTCCGCATCGCGGCGCCTACGACTGCTACGGCAGTACGTCAGCGACCCACACCTAATACTGCGGTTCGCTCAAGATGAGCTGCAATTCGTTGTAGACTTCCTCTTCGCCGCTCCGAGTCGACATATCTCGCATCAGATTCTGCTTGGTGATGTCGGGCAGCGAAAAGACTTCGCCGTCGGCCATCACGACATTTCCGGTCAGGCTGTTATTGAGCGTCGCGGCGTTCTCGGGGTCGTTTTCGATCAGCAGCGAGTCACGATTGAGCGTTAAATCTTCCGGCTGCGTCCAACTGACGCCGGGACCATTCTTTTCGACGACCATCAGCAGGGTCTCAAACTCGTCCTTGACATCCTTTTGCGAGATGCCGCCGCCATCGGGAAAAAGCGTCTCCTTCCCTTTAATCACGACAAATCGAGTCTCGAAGAACAAATTGTGAGGTTCGTCAAAGCTGCGATAGACGCTCGGCATCTCAGAGAGAATCCCCAGGTTTTGCGGATCGTCCCACGCAAGATTCATGTTGTAGCGTGAGTAAATGTCTTGGTGCCCTAAGAACGGCAGCAGCAAGACGCGCCAGGAATGCTGCGGTTGGCCTTTCGCATCGGTCGTAAAAGCAGGGGGATAGACGCCGTAAGTCGCGTGGTACGAGTTCATCGCTTCGGCGATTCGTTTCAGATTATCGCGTGACGCTTGGTTCTGCGATGTTCTTCTGGCCTGTTTGATCGCCGGCACCGCGACGCTGGCGACTCCGCCGCCGCAGATCGCGAGAATCGCGAGCCCTGCGAATGAGAAGCCGAGTATCAGCATGATCGTCGCCAACGGCATCCGTGCTTGATCGGCAGGCGAACCCGATTGGGGCGCCGCCAAGGGAGAATTCCCGACTGGCGCGCCAGCCGTACCCAAGTGCGGAATGGTGATCGCTTTGGCGCAGATGGCGCAGGGACCGGTTTGCCCAGCGTAGCTTTCGTCGATTTCCATGGGTGTCCCGCAGTGGGGACAAGTGAATGAGATCGGCATAAGATGAGCGTTTCGCGATGGAGGCGAGGGATACGGCCGATTATAGAGGGCGCTCGGCGTGATCGCTAATGACTTGCGCGGAAGTCCTGCACGATCTGGACGTATTGAGCCGCTAAGTCCGAGATCCGCTGCATATCGCCGCTGGCGACCGCATCTTTTTCGATCAGCGAACCGCCGACTCCCAACGCACAGGCGCCCGCCTTTAAAAAGTCGACCGCTGTTTTCAGATTCACTCCGCCGGTCGGCATCAGTTTTACCTGGGGCAGGGGACCATGCAGCGCCTTGAGATATTGAGGTCCGGTGATATCGGACGGAAAGATCTTCACCACGTCGGCGCCGGCTTGCCAAGCGGTCACGACTTCGGTCGGGGTTAGAGCGCCCGGCATGATCGCTTTGGAATAACGTCGGCAGAGCTCGATCGTCTGCAGATTGATCGCCGGCGAGACAATAAACTCGGCGCCTGCCAAAATGGCCAGGCGAGCCGTTTCGGGATCCAAGACGGTTCCGGCGCCCAAAACGATCTTCCCCCCCAAGCGGTCGGCGACCGCTTCCAGTACGCGATGGGCCTTGGGAACGGTGAAGGTGACCTCGATTGCGTCGACGCCGCCGGCGAGCAGCGCTTCGGCGATATCAATGACCGCTTCAGGGCGATCGGCTCGCAAAACGGCGACAATTCCGGATGCGGTGACTCTTTCGACGATGGTCGGCTGGGACATGGTTCAGGGCTTCCCAAAAATAGAAATAGGCGATGGACGGGGGGAACGCTCGCGGGAAAGAACAGGGCCTGCCGATCCGAAAAAACGGTAAGCTCTATTGACGACGTATTTTACGGAATGCTTTGTCAAACTGGCCGAACGTGAGATAATAACAAAAACAGACGCCGCTCGGGCCGCGCGGCTGTCGCCCGCTCTCCCTTCGCGCATGTTGATCGAGTATGGACGCAGAATCGTTTTTGAACCTAGGACAGGGAATTGTGCTACTAGTGCTTTCACTCGTAGCACTGGTACTAGCGTTCCAAATTATGAGAAGGTTTCGGGATCGCGCCGGCGACGACCTGCCAGAGCAGGAAACACTGCTATCAAACTTCCGGGAATTGCATTCACGGGGTGCTCTGAGCGACGAGGAATTCCGAAAGATTAAGACGGACATATCGACGCAAATCCGTAACTCGGTTGGAGATTCACTAGATGACCCGCCGGCAGGATCGCAAAGTGATGTCTAACTTTTTTGCGGTTAACTTCCGCACAAACGTAACGATGCATCCGTACAGCGAGGAGTTCAAGCCTGGGAGGCTGCTAGGTCGAAATCACACGGTGTGTGGCGCCGAGCCTGGAATGTACGGACGCTTAAGATAGATGTTGAAGAGAATTGATAGCTCGACTCTCTGCGGACAAGGATGCCCCCCGGGCCCACGGCTTCACCGCCAACGGCCAATCGAGCGACACCTGGGAGTTTGGAACCGAGTAGGCGAACGTCGCCCTCTCGCCCATGACGCGTTGTAACAGACGCGCTCGGTTCAACTTTGAGAAGCCGTAAATGGAGTAAGTGAATGCCCGCAGGAAAAGACCTCACAAGTGGTCGTCGCAGTTCGACGAACAAGAAGAACGCCTTCTGTTCGTTCTGCCGTAAAAGCTACCGAGAAGTGGGACCATTGGTCGAAGGTCCTGGCGACGTGTACATCTGCGGAGAATGTATTGATCTCTGCAAGTCCATTCTCGAACAAGAGAATCGACGTCGCGGCGCCAGCGGCAAATTGTTCAATCACGTGCCTAGTCCGCGTGAGATCATGACGCACCTCAATGAGTACGTCATTGGTCAAGGTAACGCCAAGAAGGTGCTCTCTGTCGCCGTCCACAATCACTACAAGCGATTGATGATGGGCGCCGAGGGATCCGAAGTGGAGATTGAAAAGTCCAACATCATGCTCGCCGGTCCGACCGGCAGCGGCAAAACGCTGCTCGCTCGCACTTTGGCTCGCATGCTCAACGTGCCGTTCGCCATCGGCGACGCGACCACGCTGACCGAAGCCGGCTATGTGGGCGAAGATGTCGAGAACTTGCTGCTCAAGTTGCTGCATGCAGCTGACTTTGACGTTGAAGCGGCCCAACGCGGCGTGCTTTACATCGACGAGATCGACAAGATCGGCAAGACCTCCAACAACGTCTCGATCACACGTGACGTCTCGGGCGAAGGGGTCCAACAAGCGTTGCTCAAGATGTTGGAAGGAACCGTCGCGAACGTTCCGCCGCAAGGGGGACGCAAGCATCCCGAGCAGCAGTACATCCAGATCGACACCAGCAACATTCTCTTCATCTGCGGCGGCACGTTCGTCGGAATTGAAGAGATCGTTCGCAAGCGTCTGGGACGCAAGTCGATCGGTTTCGGACAACAAACCGGATACAAGAGCGAAGCCGACTCGGCCGAGTGCTTGCGTCAGGTCAACAGCGACGACATCCTGGAATTCGGTTTGATTCCGGAACTCGTCGGACGTCTGCCGGTCGTTTGCTCGCTAGAGCCGCTGGATGTCGCCGGATTGAAGAGCGTATTGACCGAACCGAAGAACGCGTTGATCAAACAGTATCAACAACTCTTCGAGATGGAAAACGCCCAACTCGATTTCTCGGACGACGCCCTCGAAGCGATCGCTCTGCGTGCGATGAACAAAGGGACTGGAGCCCGCGGTCTGCGTTCCATCATCGAAGAAGTGATGCTCGACATCATGTTCGATCTGCCGGAAAAAGAACCAGGCAGCGTCGTCTCCATCACTCGCGAAGTGATCGAAGGTCGCGAAAACCTTTATAAGATGCCAGAAACGAAAAGTGCGTAAGGTAATCCCTCCCACTGTTTGACGTAGCAACTTTGACTCCGCAACTGATGTGAAACGCTGAGCCCCGACCGCCTCTCCAACGGTCGGGGCTTTTTTGTGCGCGCATGCCATTCGTCGCTTCGCAACTTCTCTACGTGGCCCGAAGCGTATCTTTAGGGGATGCAACGTGCGACAAAAGAAGAAATAGAACACGGTCAGACCACGGCGACCGAACGGAAAATCACGGTCGGAATGAAACGCCGAAAATTGTCACACTAGCCCGCGGCGCAAGCCCAGGGATTGCGGCCGGCGACCTGAACGGTGGTTCAAAGTATAGACGGTCACCGCACGCAGCTAGCTGCCGCCGAACTCGAGGAGCTTTCTCGCTCCTTGCTTGAGCAGATTTAGAGCGCGCCGGCGCCCGACAGTCCCAACATCCGCTCCAGCGAAAGACACAGCAAAATCTTCACGCCAACTCGCAGCCCTACATCGCCAGGCGCTAAACCTAGCTGGACCGCGACATCTTCAAAGTCGCTGACAAATTGCTCCGTTTCCATTTCGTCCAATTGTAGGACGCACTGCGCATAAAGCTCTACAAGCGTTTCGAAATTTGGCGTCGAGGTCATCTCTTCCTCCACGTCGAGCACCCCCTCTTCCTCCTCAACCTGGTCAACCATCTCCGATTCGAACGCCGTCGACTGACGTTGATACGTTGGCGGAGTCACCAAGTTTTGCGACATGGTCGTAGTCGAGTAGGGCGTGGTGGTTGTGGAGTAGGGAACCGTTGGTGTCGCCGGTATGGATGGCGTCGTCGTCGGAAGCATTGGTATCGTCGGCGTCGTCGGGACTGTTGGCGTCGCTGGCGTTATTCCCTGTACCGGCACGTAATACGGCGGCGTGGTCGTGTACTGGGGCGGGGTCGTCGTGTACTGGGACGGCGTGGTCGTGTACTGCGGAGGCGTGGTCGTGTACGCCGGCGGCGTTACCGTCATGCTTTGCGCCGACGCCGCCAGCGGCATCCACGGCAGCAAGACGATAGCGAGCGCGAAAGTGGGAAAATTCATAACAGCGATCTCCTGGGAATGCCCTGAGTCGTATCGGCGAGATGGGATCGAATCAGCCGGCCTTCATCTCTCGGGCAGATCTACTACGCCGAAAAAGGATTTGCAGAGACATAGTGCAAATTGCGTGCGGAAGGAGGTCGTTGAAGCATCCGTCATGTCTCACTTCACACAAAGTGGTTATCAGGCCCGCGGATAATGTCTTTGTTATAGGCGACGTAATCGTCGTGGGCGATGAAAAAGCAGAGGCGGTGCGCTGCAGGCGTGCTGGCTGATCGCCTCCCAATCATGTTTACCAAGCCTTTCGCATCGCGCACAAAAAAACGCCGACTGCGGGGTCGGCGATTTTTGTTCAATTCAACAGTTCGTCGCTCTAGCGGAACAGCGAAGTCCCGCCTGGTAAGTAATAGGTCGGAGCGTTGCGGCTCGTTCGCTCCCATTCGAGCAGCACTTTCTCTTTGACCGGCGGGCTTGGTTGGGCCGGGGGCAATGCCGCCGGTTGCGAACCAATCTGGCGCGTCGCCTGGTCGGCGGCGATGTTCATCGCCATGTCGTTGTGCGACGGCTCGCTGCCGCCGCGATGATAGAAACCTTCGCTCGACGCGGTGGCGTTCACTTGCATGAACGGCCGCGGCTGTCCGCTGGGCTGGGGAGTTGCGACCGCTACGGCGACGCTATTGTGGGGCGCTTCCGGGCTTTGTCCTCGCAAGACAAACGGCTCCGGTTCGTTCTGAGCGACTTGCTGTTGCGGGCCCCGAACGTTGGCGATTGAACTGCCGTCTCGCACCCAGCCGAGCCAGGCGACTTGCAAGTCGCTGAGACTGTGATAGCCGTAGAACTTGTTCGTAGTGCGGGTCCAGTTGTTCGACTTCATCCCTTCGCCGATGTACTCGACATACTTCGGCTTGCCTCCCTGGACGATCAAAAAGCGGGCGAGCGAATAGCCTTGCGCGTACAGCGGCAGAACGTCGGCAGGATAGTCTTCCATCGCGAACATCCGATTGAACGCGATGCCGCGATCGGTTGTCAGACATTCGTACAGCAGCTTGGTGTTTTTGTTCTTTTCCGAGTCATGCTCGACCGTCGTGCAGGCGCCTTCGTCAGCCCAGCGGGGCAGGGGACGACCAAAGTGGCTCGCGAAGACGGTGTGCAAGATTTCGTGCGGCAGAACCGAATCGAGGATCCGTTCGCGGGAACCTTGAATCTCCATGGTCCAGTTGAACGGCACTCCGCGGTTGAATGCGAACTGCGTAAAACCGCCGGCGCCGCCCCCCACTTTGACCAAGATCGGGCAAGGCTGCGACCACGGGGGAAGTTCACGACCGAGCCATTCGAGCGCCAGTTGGCGGCGAAATCCTTCGGCCGCTTCACAAGTCTGCTGGGCCATTTGCTTGTCGGGAGCGGTGACCACAAAGTTTTCGGTGCGGTGATTAGCGCCTAGCGAAAGTGCGGCGCCAAAGATGACTGCCGCGAAGCAGATACGAGCTTCCATGCTCTTGGAATCTCCAAGTTTTCTGGGATCTTGCCTGCGCGAGTCGCCTCCTGCAACTCGCTACTAGTCGCCGCGGCGGTTCCGGGGGAGAACGTTGGCGGCCAAAACGACGCTGATTCCGATCAAGCGCCGCATCTTTGTCGAAGGGTCGCCGTGCAGTGCGACTCTTGTGATCTTTGCTCAGCGACGGTCCCAAAATAGGGGCCAGCGACCCTCCATGCCGCAATCACCGTTTGTAAAGATTACAGAAAACCTAATCCAGAAGGCCGCGATCACCTAGAGCAATTTTCGTCAGTTCCGGAGAACCGCAGCCAACCATGCTAGCGGGGGGACGTTCCGCGCCTTCGTCGGTTACGCAGGCCGCCGCCGGTTCGTTCACGATTTGGGACGACGTTTTTTCTTTTTTACGGACGGTGGCTTTTCGCTCAGCAGAAATCGCTTTTCCGAGTTCACCAGAAAACGCCCCGCCAGCGCCGTACGGCCCAGCAACATTCGACAAAGCATCGTACGCCGACAAACGAGCCCCAGTTCGACCACGGCCTGATGTTGACCAATCTGGATCGTCGTTTCGACGATGATCCGATCATGCACGCTGCCGTTGCTCGACTTGATCCGCGTCCGACGTTTGATCGGCGCTTCGATCGTCACCAAATTGGTGCGGTTGAGCTTCGAGAGAGCGACATGAAACAGGACGCGATCCCCCGGCAGCTCTTCGAAATCGACCACGTCGATCGCGCTAGAACGAGCGCCGCTGTCCGACTTGGCCCGAATCGGCGGGACGTTCCACTCAGGCAACCCGATATATTCTTGCCAGCCGATGACGGCCAATTCGCGGATCTCTTCTGTCACTGCTACCCTCGCACCGATGCTTCATGCTCAGGCGAAAAGTATAGTCGATCCAGGGGCCTCTCGGGCAGTCCAAACCGGTCCAACCGGCTGGCCGCAGAGAGACGGTCAAGATTCCCCGGTCAATTAGTCGACCGGGGACTGATCCATGTCCAAAATCGCGCTGAAATACATCACAAATTTTCCGCTGCGCCGCCCCTTGATGGTATCAACCAGTTTTACCGCGGCGTTTAACACGTCGCGTCGGCTGATCTGCCCCACCAATTTGCCCGCTCTCAAGACCGGCAAACGCCGATACTCAGTGTTTTTGAAGATTTGAATGCACTGCAGCAAGTCGGTTTCTTCCTCAATCGTCCGATGGGGATCGGTATTCATGAAGGCGCGAACTTCGTTGGAGGGCAATTGTTCGTACATCGCATCGAGCAGGAAGCTCATCGATGTCTTTTCCGAAAATACGCCCAAGTACTGGCCTGCTTCGTCTACGACGGGAGCACCAGAAATCCGATAATGAAGCAGCTTGCGCACCGCTTCCAAAGCGTCATCTTCCGCGCGAAGCGTAATCAGTTTGGTAGCCATAAAATCGCGCGCCACCGGCGAACGATTCTGAGATGCTTGAAGAGACATCGTCACAGTCCCCTTTCCCTAAATGCATAGGTAAAAAAAACGGATGAGCGGGGAGAGTCTTTCGATTGTGATGAGAGCCGCTATTTTAACCCCCATTGCGCTGCTGCGGCAATCTTTTTTTCTCAACTTTGCGGCACAAAGAATCCCAATAATAAACCCATAAAGGAAGTCAGGTATCCACAAAGGGAGCCGTGCATTCCCATGCATCTGTTTCAGACCAAAGCGACTCCGGGCAAATGACGCTCTTTAATTTGACGAAAAATGATAACCCAAGTAACCTAAGATTGGCGCGCAGATTCCGTCATGCTTTATGTCTGGAAAGGAGACCACTATGTTTAAGCCGGGGGATCCCGTGGTCTATCGTAAGACCAAACACACGACCCATCCCGGTCCACGCGCTCACGATATCGACCCCGAACCGCGGGGTGAGTTTTATACCTACGACGTCGATAAGTACTGGGTGATCGAGCAAATCGATCAAGAAGCGATCGTGGTTCGCACACGACGCGGCAAGACCCACGCGATCCGTCGAGACGATACTCGCCTACGTGCCGCCAATTGGTGGGAACGCTTTTTCCTTCGCGGTCGATTTCCGGGTGCTGACGCTGGGCTAGAGAACACCACCTAGACGTCGACGCTTCCGCAGTCGACGTAAAAATCAACAACGCCGAACCAGGGGATCGATCTTCCCCTGGCTCGGCGTTCTTTGTTTCTTGACGCGCCGCAATCGCTACTTCGATTTGGCGATCAGCTCGGCGTAAGAATCGAGCAGCCGGCCCGGGCTTCCCATTTGGTTGTAGCCGCCGTCGACATGCAGGATCTCGGCCGTCACTCCTTGCGACATGTCTGACAACAAGTAGGCGCCTGCTTTGCCGACTTGCTCGTGGGTGATGTTGTCGCCCAGCGGCGAAACCGCGGCGTACAAGTCCGTCATCCCTTTGGCGCCCACCGCGCTGCTGGCCAACGTTTTCAGCGGTCCGGCGCTGATCGCATTGACGCGAACCCCATCCGGCCCCAGGTCGAACGCCAGGTATTTGACGATCGAATCGAGCGCCGCTTTGCAGACGCCCATCATGTTGTAGCCCGGCACGATGCGCTCGCCGCCGTAATAGGTCATCGCGCAGACCGAGCTGTTTTTGCTCAAAATCGGTCGCGCGGCGTTGGTCACGGCGATCATGCTGTAGGCGCTGATGTCCATCGCCAGCTTGAACCCGTCACGGCTGCATTCGACCGTCGGCACCCGCAGGTCCTCTAGCGACGCGTAGGCGACCGAGTGGAGCAAAAAGTCGATCTCGCCGAATTCCTGCTTCGCCGTTTCCATCACTTCGGCGATGTTCTCGTTCGACTGCACGTCGAGCGGAACCAAAAACTTGGCGCTGGGATTGCCGTCGATCAACTTGCCGACGCGATGTCGGTTCTTTTTGCGTTCGTCATCCGGCTTGTCAGGCAGATGCGTAAATCCGCACTCGCCGCCGCCGGCCATGATTTGCTCAGCAATCGCCCAAGCGATCGAGTGATTGTTGGCGACGCCGACGATCAGCCCTTTTTTGCCTTCGAATAATTGCACTGCGAGATCTCCTCCGCCTAGCCCAATGTCATGCGGCTCGTAAACCGTAGTAATAATCGCCCAGAATACCCGTTTCCGGCCCTCCTCAAAAGCGGACTTCCTGATACGGCACGCGTCGAACTCGAATCAATTTGATAACATAGGGCCGTTATCCTTTGACGACATCGGCGGAGCACGGCATGGGCGGAGCCCTTTACGACGAAATTGAATCGGCCCTCCTCTTGGGCGAACAGCGAGATCTCATCGGCGCGGCGCACCTGCGAGTCGTCGCGCTGGCTACCTCCGAAGATCGGCTCGACAAATACCTCCACGCGGCGCTCGACGCAATCTTTCAGCGGGGAGCGGCCGATTACCTGACCGTCGCCATCCGTGACAATCTCGGCCAATGGTCCCCCATCGCCGAAGCAGGCCGCCGGCATCCGTTGCCGACGCCGGCCTTGGTCGCGGCGGTCGACGCCGCCGAGCCGGTCCTGGCCGCAGATTGGCTGACCGTCGCGCTGCACGGCGACAAATCGCTCTCGCTGGTCTTGGCCGTTCGCAGCACGCCAGAGCTGATCAAAACGTTGCAATATCGCGCCGCTTTGACCGCGCATCTGCTCGGCTACGGCGTCGGCCTGATTCGCCAGCGCGTGGCGCGGTCGGCTCGTTTGAAACGGCTCGAACAACTGCTGACCATCATCGAGTCGTGGCAAAAAACGCGCGACATGCACACGCTGCTTACCGAAATGGCCGAAGCGGCCGCCGAACTGTTCGGATCCGAGCGGGCCAGTATCTTCCTCTGGGATCGCCCCAAAAAAACGCTCGTCGGCCGGCCCGCCCTCGGCATCGAAGGGGGCGAGCTGCGCGTGCCGGACGATCGCGGCGTGGTCGGGCACGTCGTTCAAACCGGCGAGCCCCGCCGCGTGGATGAACTCGATAAAGACGAGATTAACCGCGACATTGATCAGTCGCTCGCCTTTCATACACGTAACTTGCTGTGCGTGCCGCTGGTTGGACGCCGCGGGCGAATCTTCGGCGCGTTCGAGCTGATCAACAAACAACTCGGTAACTTTACTGCCGAAGACCAGCTTGGCCTGACCGAACTGGCCGCGCATGCATCCTCGGCGCTCGAAAACACCCAAGAGACCGAACGCATCTTGGCCAGCCGCAATCGTCTGGCCGACGCCGCCGCAGCCGCCGCCGAGCTGATCGGCGATTGCCCGGCGATCGCGACGCTGCGCGGCACGATCCGCCGTGTCGCCGAGTCGAATCTGCCGGTGCTGGTCTTGGGCGAAAACGGAACCGGCAAAGAAGTCGTCAGCCAGTCGATCCACTTTCGCAGCGATCGTCGCGCTCAGCCGCTGGTCGCGGTCAACTGCGCCGCGGTGCCTGACACGCTGCTCGAAAGCGAACTGTTCGGTCGCGAGAAAGGCGCCTTCACCGGAGCCGACGAAACGCGACCCGGCAAGTTTGAAATGGCCGACGGCGGCACCCTGTTTCTCGACGAGATCGGTGACCTCAGCCTTTCCGGCCAATCGAAGCTGCTGCGCGTGCTCGAAGACCAGCTCATCATGCGGGTCGGCGGCACGAGCGAGATCCAAGTCGACGTCCGCATCATCGCCGCAACCAATCGGGACCTGGGCGAACTGGTCCGCGAAAAGAAGTTTCGCGAAGACCTCTTCTTTCGCCTGCACGTAGTGACGATCGAACTGCCGCCGCTCCGCGAGCGGGGGACCGACATCCTGACGCTGGCCAACCACTTTTTGCACCATTTCTCTCTAAAAACTGGCCGCCAAACGCCGACCCTCTCGGAAGCGGCCCAACGCCGCCTGTTGGCTCACGCCTGGCCTGGCAATGTGCGCGAACTGCGCAACACGATGGAGCGGGTGATCTTTCTGCACAGCGACGAAGTGATCCAGCCCGAGTCACTGCAGTTCCACTCGCTCGATTCGCATGACGACGCCCCGATGAATCTGCCGTTAAACGACGCAACCGCTGAATTTCAAAGGCGTTACATCCAACGTCACGTCGACGCCGCGCAAGGCAACATCAGCGCCGCCGCCGAAAAAATCGGCATGCACCGCTCCAATCTCTACCGCAAGATGAAACAGCTAGAAATGCTCTCCGACAGCACCCCCAGCAGCGCCGGCGAATAAAAACGGACCGGAAAACATGGTGACCGCCTTGGTAACGGCCGATGTTAGCGTTACATTATGGAATTCCGAGGGAAGCGAACCTGCCAACAAGCAGATGCGTCCCCTAGAAAACGCTCCTTTAGCTCAATCGGCAGAGCAACTGACTCTTAATCAGTAGGTTGTTGGTTCGACTCCAACAGGGAGCACTCCCATCAAATTTCGATCAGCTGGCCCTCACGGGTCAGCTTTTTTTATGCGCCAATTGGCAGCCGTCTAATCCCCGCAATCGGACCGGACCGGATCGTTTTTTTTGTAGCATGTCGCGGTCATTCTCCGGTTCCCTTTTTCTCAAACCGCGCAAACACCAGCCAGAAGCGCGAGCCGATGGATTGCGGCCGGCCACTTCGATCCGCGCTGGGATCGATCGCCGACCCTCTTCCATCGGCTCGCGCCTCTGGCTGGTCTTGCCTACGACCTGCCGGCGGCGATACTTCGTGACAAGCTTCGCAACGCGGACTGGACCGCCGCGCGTTTTTTTTCGGAGCGGCCGAGTGGACAGGACCGGATCGTTTTTTTGTAGCATGTCGCGGTCATCCTCAGGTTCCCTTTTTCTCAAACCGCGCAAACGCCAGCCAGAAGCGCGAGCCGATGGATTGCGGCCGGCCACTTCGATCCGCGTTGGGATCGCCGACCCTCTTCCATCGGCTCGCGCCTCGGGCTGGTCTTGCCTACGACCTGCCGGCGGCGATACTTCGTGACAAGCTTCACAATGTGGACTGGACCGCCGCGCGTTTTTTTTCGGAGCGGCCGAGTGGACCGGACCGGATCGTTTTTTTTGTAGCATGTCGCGGTCATCCTCCGGTTCCCTTTTTCTCAAACCGCGCAAACACCAGCCAGAGGCGCGAGCCGATGGATTGCGGCCGGCCACTTCGATCCGCGTTGGGATCCGCCGCCCCTCTTCCATCGGCTCGCGTCTCTGGCTGGTCTTGCCTACGACCTGCCGGCGGCGATACTTCGTGACAAGCTTCGCAACGCGGACTGGACCGCCGCGCGTTTTTATTCGGAGCGGCCGAGTGGACAGGACCGGATCGTTTTTTTGTAGCATGTCGCGGTCATCCTCAGGTTCCCGTTTTCTCAAACCGCGCAAACGCCAGCCAGAAGCGCGAGCCGATGGATTGCGGCCGGCCACTTCGATCCGCGTTGGGATCGCCGACCCTCTTCCATCGGCTCGCGCCCAGAAGCGTCCGGGATTTCAGGTTTTTCATCGTTTCGGCCGCCTGGCGTGCGTCATGTGTTGGGATGAGAGGCTGGTGTGCTGATCTTGCGGTCGGCGCCGGTTCAACATCCGCGCAGGCGGCGGCGCGGCTTGCCGTCGGGGTTAGACGCCAGCTTATTACGACTCGGCTTTCTTTTTTGCGCGGCGCTTCGCGGCCGATGCTCGTTCCACGTCACGCTGTCGTTCGCGCTCGCGTAGGATCGGCGCGATTTCTTCCCACGTCGCTGCGCCGCAGGCGACTTGCTCCAGCATCACGAACATATACTTGCTCGGACGATGTCCCAAGTGCAGATAGGTCAGCAGCGCCGCGATCACCGCGACGTAGAAGCTGAGCAGCACGCCCGAGCGGTGATGACTGATCAAGTGATTGAAATTGGCGAAGCATTTCAACCAGCGGAAGAAGAGTTCGATCTGCCAGCGCTGTTGATAGAGCTGGGCGATGACTTCGGCCGACACGTCGAGCAAGTTCGTAATCAGACGCACGGTTTTCGTTTCGTCCTGCTCTTGATACTCGATAATCACCTCGCGCAACGGCACATCGAGAACGATATGTCGCGCTGCTTTCGACGAGCGAAAACGGCCGCGCCGATCACTGACGACGCCTGCTGCGAGATCTTTTTCGCTTAGCGGATTTTCGTCGGCGTCAGCCAGGTGCGGCGCATTGCCGCCAGCCGGTTTGTAACGGATAACGAACTGCGCGCGGGGAGTCCAAGATTCGTTTTGCAGATGATAATGCGCGTTGATGACGTCGAAGCCGCTGAAGCCGCGATCGTACAGATAAAGCCGACCATCTTGCACGTTAGCCGCGGCCGACGCCGACTCGCTGTGCCCCGGTTCGGCGACGACAATCATCTCTGGCGCCCAACTCGTAACGCCGACTTGAAAATCGAGTCGGATATACGAATTTTCTCGTCCATGTTGATTTGAACCGCGCACGGCCCACGCGACCTCGGCCGCCGCTTCTAAAAACGTTCCATCGACGGCGACGGTCCGCTTGAGCAATTCGGATAAGTCGTTCGCAGCGCGGCCGAGCCCGGCCTCTTTGCGGCTCAACTGCTCGCGCAGCGCCTGCAGGATCGGCTCGAGCCGCTGAGGATCGACGAGTCGATGGAAGTCGGAAAGCGTAGTGCGGCAGATTTTTTGAATCGAGAGATGCCGCTGGACTTGCTGCGTTTGACTAAAATCTTCGATCGTTCGCAGCGTGCGAATCGTTGGGTTAAAAAAGGCGAGCAGGTAAGTGACGAAGACGTCATCGAGAAACAACTCGCGATTGCCATGAGAATCGTCACGGCGCCGCAACTCACTAAGCTGCTTCTGCAATAAGCGCACGAACTTCCCCCCCATGACCTGATCAGGCCACAGTGGCAATTCGGCCAACTCCCGTTTCGTTCGGCGCTGTCGCGATTTCGGCTGCATGTCGAAATCATGACAAACTGAAGTCGCTGGCGCAAGTGAAGAAATTGCGAAGAAAATCCCGGACGCTTCTGGGCTCGCGCCCCTGGCTGGTCTTGCCTAAGACCTGCCGGCGGCGATACTTCGTGACAAGCTTCACAATGTGGACTGGACCGCCGCGCGTTTTTTTTGGAGCGGCCGAGTGGACAGGACCGTTTTTTTTGTAGCACGTCGCGGTCGTTCTCCGGTTCCTATTTTCTCAAACCGCGCAAACACCAGCCAGAGGCGCGAGCCGATGGATTGCGGCCGGCCACTTCGATCCGCGTTGGGATCGCCGACCCTCTTCCATCGGCTCGCGCCTCTGAACTGGTCTTGCCTACGACCTGCCGGCGGCGATACTTCGTGATGAGCTTCACAATGTGGACTGGACCGCCGCGCGTTTTTTTTCGGAGCGGCCGAGTGGACAGGACCGCGTCGTTTTTTTGCGCGTGGACAATCCGACCGGCAGTTCCCATTCATGGTGAATGCCTCTCTGAATTCCCATTTTCAAGATCCAGTTTGGGTACGAAGCAGGGACAGGACAAACAGGCGACGGCAACGTCGCCAGCATCGAAAACGATAAGCGGTCATCGCAGGTGCCCCACGCTTCGCAAAGCAGGCGCCCGATATTCGACCGCCGCGCAACCCTCGTTCCGAGCGCGGATCGTCACCCCACACTCGACCCCAAGTCCGTTCGCATTGTCAATCGACAATCTTCGCCGCACGACGCGATTTATCGGTCGCGTTAAAGCGCCGTGTGCCGCTGGCTCTTTTCAGCCAGTACCTTCATTCCGTGTGCGGCAATTGTACCCCTGCATGGTCCAACAATTCCTGGGGCGGAAACGATCGTTTCGGCAAGCGAGGATCAACGGTCCCGCTTCAATAAAACCAAACACGCGAGCACGTCCCATCGATCGTTCTTCCACGGGAAGATAAAGCAACCATGCGGCCGAGTCAAAAATGCGGGAGATAAAGGTTTGCGGTTGCTGCTGAAGTTGCGAGTCGTAGGGAGAGCAGACCCTGGCTGAAGGAGGGCCAGAGGCACACGGAAAAGGAGCCTTTGTCAGGGCCAACCAGTCGTTGCACTACTCATCCAACTCCTACCTATCTTTAAACCGCAACTGATTGGACGCCGTATTCATGGCCACGCAAGGCCGTGGCCATGGCGCCTAATTTCTCTAGAGCAGTTCCCACTCAGTCTGGAGCGTTTCTGTGGGCCGTGGATATGGCGCCCTTGCCAACCTGCCGCAATCGGCGTGACCTCGCAGTTTTTCGTAGCCTATAGTTGTGATGTTGACCCTCTTAGGAACCAGTTCGTAGGCGCCAGCGCGGTTCCGTGCTCGCGATCTCTACGGCGAAGAGAGCATTGCCCCCATGAAGAAACTCACTCTTGCAGCCGTCGTGGCTGCGGCGATTTGCTTTGGCCTGGGGCGAATCGGTTTGTTTGGCGATCTTGCCGGTACGCTCACTGGGCAATCGCAGGTGATGCCGGAGGGGACGACGGATGTTTTGGGGACTGCGTTCGCTAGGCAGATTAGTGGAATCCAAGTCACCGGCGAAGGCGTTGTGACCAAGCTGCTGGCCGACGATCTTGAAGGGAGCCGTCATCAGCGGTTCATCTTGAAGCTATCCACGGGACAAACGTTGTTGGTGGCGCACAACATGGATCTTGCGCCTCGACTCAACTTGCTGGAAGTCGGGGACACCGTCGCTTTTAACGGCGTGTATGAATGGAATTCCCAAGGGGGCGTTCTGCATTGGACGCATCACGACCCGAGCGGACGTCATCAAGCGGGCTGGCTCCAACATAACGGGCTGATCTTTGAATAGACGGCATGGCGAGCGGCGTTGCCACGGCCTTGCGTGACAACGATTGCGTATCGAAATTCCGTCTCACTCCACCATGAATTGACGCAGGTATCGCTGAAAGCAACGGAACTGCTCCGCGCTTTACCCAAGCGTTACGTCATGTGAGCATTTTCGAGCAACACCACCTTCGCTTCCGACCGCATTCATCGCCACGCAAGGCCGTGGAAATGGCGCCCAAACCTTGCTGCGTTGGGCTAACTCCATAGAGCATTTGCGTACTTGACGAACAGGCGCACAAACGGGATCGCCATCACGATCACGATCGAGGTCGTGATCAAAATCGCGGGCAAGTATTCGGCCGCAAAGGAGACGAACGCACCCAAGAGGGCGATTGCGAAGACGAATAAGTAAAGCATTCGTTGCGCCAGAATTTGGCCGTTGCTGTGATGGATCAGGCTATCAATCGTCCCCGGCGGGATTTCGCGAAAACTCACGATCTCGTGGTTCTCGAGATCGATCGATTCTCGCAGCGCCGTTTCGTGGGGGAACTCGTGTCGCCATTGATGACGCCGGCCGTACTTCTTTTCCTTCAACACAACTTCGTAAACCGGCATGGTCGCTATCCTCGCGGGGTGTCGCTGAACAGGGGCCGGCGCCGTGGGGCAAGTCAACGGTCGGCGGCTGGCATCCATCACATTCCTCGGCCGCGATCTCCTTGTCGGCCGGCTGCAAGATAAATGATCGCTCCTAAGATGTGGGTGACCAAGATCACCACGACCCAGATGATTCGCTGGTTGTCAGAGAGCCGGGGATTGCGGATCGCATCGACCAAGGCCCAGATCCAGAGGGCCGAGAGCAGCACGACGAAGCTGAAAATGCAAATCATGCCGAGCCCGAGCCCGATGCCAACGTAAGGTCGTTCAATCGGTCGTTGCGCCAGCAGCAGCCAATCAATCATCGATTTCTCTTTCTAACTGGAGTGTGGATCGGCGAGCGCCTATGCACGCCGCGGTCGAAGGGTTCCTCGCGTGTCATGTTTCTACCATGAGATCCCCTGGTCGCCCAATCGTCAGGGAAAGGCTTGCTGCGAATATTTGCAGCAGCAAGCTCATGCGGAACCCGATGAGCCGTGGGTTTTCGATCAGCCGATTTTTGCGCAACTTCTTAACAATTCCTTAACACTCAGGCGATTGCCCGTGTGTTACAAATTAAGCTCGAAATTCAGCGAGTTGGCAACACGAGAGAAGGTGACGTTGAATGGCCTCGACTTTGGCGATTGTGGGCTTTTTATTGGCGGCGTATTCGATTGTCGCGAATGATGCGATCCAGACGCTGGGGACGTTTATCAGCTCCAATTCCAAGCGTCCTTGGTGGGTGCTGTGGGCGTTCGCTTCGACGGTGCTGTTGTTCGTCTTTATTTACGGCTGGTTGACCAATGACGGCGATGTCTCGTTTGGGCGTTTAGCGAAATTCCCCGAGCCTGCCGGCGGGCTGACATGGTTGCATATCATTCCGCCGCTGGTCATCTTGCTGCTGACGCGCTACGGTATTCCGGTCAGCACCACCTTTTTGGTGTTGGCGGTGTTCGCACCGGGCAATCTGACGGGAATGCTCTCGAAGTCGATGCTTGGCTACATCGTCGCGTTTTTCGTCGCGATCGGCATCTACCTGGTCATCACCAAGTCGTTTGAGAAGAAGATGATCGCGACGGCGGAGAACCCGCCGACAACGGTCTGGGTGACGTTGCAATGGATCTCGACGGCGCTGCTATGGAGCCAGTGGCTCGTGCACGACCTGGCGAACATCTTCGTCTATCTGCCGCGCAAGCTAACGCCGATGTACTTTGTCTTCGCCGCGTTGGTGATGCTGGTGCTGCATGCGGTGATATTTGCTCGGCGCGGCGGATCGATTCAACATATCGTGACCTCAAAGACCAATACGCAAGATATCCGCTCAGCGACGATCATCGACTTCATCTATGCGATGATCTTGATGATCTTCAAGGAATACAGCAACATGCCGATGAGCACGACCTGGGTGTTTCTGGGCCTGTTGGCGGGACGCGAAACGGCGATCTCGCTGCTGCTGAAAGTGCGGCCGATGAAAGAAACCGGCGGCATCGTCTTTAAAGACGCCGGCAAAGCGATGACCGGTCTGGCTGTGAGCGCGGGACTCGCCTTTGGGCTGCCGATCTTCCATCAGGCGGTCTCGGGAACCGAGCTACTCGCCAATGAGCCTGCCCCCGCCAAAAACGTGGTCATCGCCGATTCTGACGCCGCTTCGATCGCCGCGTTGCCGACCTATGTCGCCCAGCCCAACTTGACCGGCGAAGTCCGGACGGTCGGTTCGGACACGCTGAAGGAAGTGATGCAGAAGTTCGCCGCACGCTTTCAAGAGCTTTCTCCCGGCGTCGCGATTTCGCAAGAGTCGGCAGGTTCGGCCACGGCGCCCCCGGCGCTGATCGCCGGCGATTGCGAGATCGGTCTGATGAGCCGCAAGATGACGTCGGCCGAAATGAGCCAATTCCGAAACAAGCATGGGCACAACCCAGTGATGATTCGTATTGGGCTCGACGCGTTGGCTGTTTATGTCAACGCCGAGAATCCGGTGCGCGGCTTAACGCTGGCGCAGTTGGATTCGATCTTTGACGCTCAGGCCGAGGCGCAAAAATTGCGGTGGGGCAAGTTCGTGATGCCGCCGTTTCCTAACCATGAAATTGTGACCTATGGTCGCAACGAACAGTCCGGCACACGCTACTTCTTTCGCGAAATGGCTTTGAACGGAGCGCCGTTTCGAGCCGATATGCAATCGTATCAGGACTCGGCCGAAGTGGTGAAAGCGGTTGGCGGCTCGATCAATGCGATCGGCTTTTCGGGGATGGGGTATCGCGACCAAGAGGTTCGCGCCATCGCGATCGCACGGTATGAAGATGATGAGTATCTGAATTACTCGCCCGACGAATATCAGAATGATCCCGATCTGGCCAAGCGTTTTCAATACGTCTATGACGGACAGTATCCGTTGTCGCGATTCCTGTATATTTACGTCAATAAGCCCAGCGGCGAAAAATTGGCGCCGCCGATTGACGCGTTGCTGCGTTTCATTCTCTCGCAGGATGGGCAACAGATCGTCCTGGACGCAGGATTTATTCCGTTGACGCCCAACCTGACCAGCCAACAATTGGATAAACTGCAGGCCGGATACGAGCCGCGTTGGTACGAGTAAGGTCGGCGACCACGACGAATGTCGGATGAATGATGCAGCGGTTTCGAGATTCGTACGTTTCGGGTTTCGTTAGACCTTCGTCACTTGTTTGCGACCGCCTTTACCTCGCTTGCGCAGTGGGCTACGAAGAGAAATAGGGCCGAATTTTCTCATCGCACAACTTCCAAAATTGCGCCTCCAGGAGCCTGATCGATGACCGATGACGAAATGCCGATGGACCTGGACCGGATTCAAAACGAGTTACTCGACTCGTTGGACGAAGAGTTTGAAGCGGAACTCGAAGATGCGCTGGAAGAACGGCATCGACCAGACGGCTATGATGGCGAATCGAATCTGTCGCGGAAGGTTTACTTTAGCGAACTGCTGCGCATGCAGCGCGAGTTGATCAAGCTGCAAGACTGGGTCGTCGCCAGCAACGCGAAAGTCGCGATTCTGTTTGAAGGACGTGACGCGGCGGGGAAGGGGGGCGTGATCAAACGGATCACCCAGCGGCTCAATCCACGCGTCTGCCGAGTCGTCGCGTTGCCGGCGCCGAACGAACGGGAGCAGTCGCAGTGGTACTTTCAACGATTTGTTCCCCACTTGCCGGCCGCCGGCGAAATCGCCCTGTTCGATCGAAGCTGGTACAACCGAGCCGGCGTCGAACGCGTCATGGGATTTTGCAGCGATCAGCAGTACGAAGAATTTTTTCGCTCGGTCCCCGACTTTGAACGGATGCTCGTTCGCGCCGGCATGTATGTGATCAAGTACTGGTTCTCGATCACCGACGAAGAGCAGCAGTTTCGCTTTCAATGCCGAATTCACGATCCGCTGAAGCAGTGGAAACTGAGTCCGATGGATCTCGAATCGCGCCGCCGCTGGGAGCAATACACCGTCGCGAAAGAACGAATGCTGGAAGAAACGAACATCGACGAAGCCCCTTGGTGGATCGTCGAAGCGGTCGACAAAAAGCGGGCGCGACTAAACTGCATCCATCATCTCTTAGAGCTGTTGCCGTACCGAGAAATCCCCAAAGAGACCGTCGTCTTGCCGCCGCGCGAGCGCAACGAGGATTACGCGCGAAAGCCCAGCCCGCCTGAGGCCGTGGTCCCCAATATCTACTAACGCAAATCAAGTTGCCGTTGAGCGAAGATAAGGGATCCTCACCAGGTCGAACTCGGGCAATTCATGAAATGCCCGCGAAAATGAACCTCTTTGTGGTGACGCGCCCTTGTTCTCTCGGCAGAAGCGGATATCGTGAACACCACTGAGACTGAGTCTCATCGATGTCTTTTGCCTTCCGCCAGAGAATAGCCAGCACCTTCTTCGGGTCAGCCAAATCTAGCGAGCACTGCTCGGCAGGCTGATACTTCCCCCCCTGATTTAGTTCTTGGAGACTCCGATGACCACGGATGTCCGCTCTACCCAACGCATTGGTTTCACGCTGGTTGAACTGCTGGTCGTGATTGCGATCATCGGCGTCTTGATAGCGCTGCTTTTGCCGGCGGTGCAACAAGCGCGCGAAGCGGCCCGCCGGATGAGTTGCGGAAACAACCTGAAACAGTTGGGCTTGGGACTGCACAATTATCACGACACCTTTGGGCGGCTGCCGATCACGCAAGAAACGGTCACCGAAGCAAGCGGGCAAAAGCGAGCCCTAGCGAGTTGGTCGCGGGCCATCTTGCCGTTTATCGAGCAAGGGAATATCGCCGACGCTTGGGACGAAACCGTCAATTACGGCAAAGCGCCCAACGCCCAGCTGAATCAAACGCCGATTTCCGCTTTCAAGTGTCCCACTTCGCCGGCCGAAGAAGTGGGGACCTGGGCCGTCACCGGAGACTATGACAATGACCTGGCCGCTGACGAACCTTATTTGGCGGGGGTCTGCGAATACTCGGCCTCGTCCCAAGTCTATGACGGGACCACGCACTTGGCTGGCATGATGAACTATCAAGATCCCGTGTCGGTCCGATTCCGGGACGTGACCGACGGACTTTCCAACACGTTTATGTTGGGTGAAGCGTGCGGTGGACCGAAGGACTACGACGGGAAAAGACAATACCTGACGGGAGAAGATCAGAAAGATCGTTTTCATCACTGGGCTGGTCAAAACCGGATCTCGTTTCGCCGCTTCTCCTCGGACGGGCTCACGCAGTACGGCGGCAATTGCCTGATCAATTGCCGTGCGGATGGATCCAACATGTACAGTTGGCACCCCGGCGGCGCGCACGCGACGCTTGGCGACGCTTCGGTCCGCTTCGTCGGAGAAACGACCGATGTCAACATCGTCGAAAATCTGGTGCAGTTGCAAGACGGCAATGTCGTGGGCGAATACTAGCAGCTGGTTAATACCGGGATCGGTCGCTAGTCGCGGCGTTTGTTGAAAAATCCTCCCTTTCACGTGATCACTGAACGATGCCTATCGCTCTTCGACTATGCCTCTGGATCATCGCCGCTTCGCTGCTGCCGGGCTGCGGTGAAACGGCCTATGACGATGGCCTGATTAAGCACCAGGTCACCGGTTTCGTGACCGTCAACGGGCGACCGCTGGACCGAGTGATCGTCCGATTACAAAGCACCGATCGTTCCCAGTCAGGAAACGCAGCGCAGCCGGTTGGGGTGACGGACGCCGAGGGAAAATTCGCTCTCTCGACCAGCGGCGATAAAGATGGCGCCGTCGCCGGCGAGTATGTGATGATGTTCCTCCGCACCGCCGAAAATTCGGAGTCCGGCGATGACCTGTTCCACAATCGCTTCGCCAAACCGTCGCAATCGAAACATAAAGTAACCATCCCCGATCATGATCTTGAAGTTCCGCCGATTCATCTGGAGGTTCCCGCCGCCTGGTTGACTGCCGCGCCAAGCGAAGAAGACTAGTCGGAATGATGTTCCTGTTCTCCTACGAGATTAACGCGGATGAAACTGATCGCCCGGCGAATTTGGTTGCAGGTCCATCTTTACTTGGGACTGACGGCGGGCTTGATCTTCGCACTGGCCGGGCTGACCGGCAGCATTCTCGTCTTCGAGCATGCGTTTGACGAAAATCTGAACGCCGAGATGATGCTGACCGAGAACCGCGGCGAACTGCGTTCTTTAGGGGAAATCACCGCGCTTGCTCAGCAGCAGTTTCCGGAGCTTGGTCATGTCGAGCGAATCGCCGTTCCGCGGACCGCCGAAAACGTCTACTACGTTCGTTTCAAGGCCCAATCGCGCGGCGGGAAGCCAAGCTCGACCGAGGTATTTTATGATCCCTATACCGCCGCAGCGCTGGGCCAACGCCCCGAGCGCAGCGGGCTGATCGCTTGGATCTATGACCTGCACGCCAGACTTCTGTTCGGTAAAAGCGGCCGCATTCTGATGGGAGTGATCGCGCTGACCGTGATCATCTCGGTCATCACCGGCATCGTGCTCTGGTGGCCGCTGCAAAAAGGGGGCTGGCGAATTGCCTGGGGAATCCGCCGCAATAAGCTGAACTTTGATCTGCACAAGACCAGCGGTCTGCTGATGACGCCGCCGCTGTTGCTGATCGCATTCACAGGCGTCTATCTCGGCTTGCCGTTTTTGGTCAAACCGGTGATCGGCATCTTCTCGACCGAGACCAAAAACCCGCAAAACGTGACTTCGCTGCTTCCCGCAACACCGACCGAGCCGATCGGTCCTGATCGAGCGGCCCAGTTGGCCGCTGAGGTGATGCCCGGCTCCGAACTCTTCTTTGTCCATCTGCCGCAGCGCGCGGACGACACCTACAAGGTCTTCGTCCGCCAGCAGGGCGAAGTCGGTCGACTGCGTGGGGCAGGGCGGATCTGGCTCGACCAATACAGCGGCGAGGTCCGAGCAACCCGCGACTGGAACAAGTTCACCTTCGCCGATACCTACTACCGTATTCAACTTGCTTTGCATTGCGGCGACGCATTCGGATTCGGCGGCAGATTCCTGTTTTTTGTGGTCGGCTTCGTTCCGGCGGCGCTGTATGTGACCGGATTTTTGCTATGGTGGCGCAAGAAGATGTCCCGTCGCCGACAATTGCAAAATCGAGCGGCAGTTCAGTCTGGCAAATCGGTCGAAATGTCGCCGCTCGCCGCAAAGTTAACCGCAGAAAAAAGCTCGGAACTCGAATCGGCGTCGAACTAAGCCGACTTTTGCCGGTGAAAGATCTCTGATATTCGGGCGTTCGAGCGGGATTGCTCCCATAGTCGCCCTGTCGATAGATTGCACCGAGAGAATGTGCGCCCATAGACTTTTCAGTGGGATCGCCTATTCTAAAGTGGTAATTGGCCTAGGCTTTCGGGCGACAGTCTAGGTTAAATAGTCTGCTGCAGGTCAGACTGACAGGAGCAATATCTCCTGACAATTTTTTTCAAACATCGAGCGCTTAGCGGCGAATAGCGACGGACATGGAACTCGAGCCCGCGGATTCAATGCCCCCACAAGACGATAGCGACAACTTCTCCGCCGGATCGACCGCTGATCGGCGGCGCAGCTCACAGCGTTGGGATGTTACGATCATCGGCTTTGGCGTCACTTTGGCGGTTCTTGTCGCCGGCGCCATTCTTGGCTACATGAATACGGTGCGATTGATCGAAAACAATCGCCGCGTCTTCGCGACGCAAGAGATTATCTCCGAACTCAACAGCTTGCTCTCGTTGTTGAAAGACGCCGAAACAGGGCAACGGGGCTATCTGCTGACCAACGAATCTAAGTACCTAGAGCCGTACCTCGATTCGATCGGCAAGGTGGAGTTCGAGATTGTTCACCTCCGATCTCTGATCCAAGACGACGCCGAACAGCAGAGTCGGCTGATTGAGGTGGAGCAAGATGTCACCAAGAAGCTCGCCGAGTTGCAGGAGACGATCAATTTGCTCGACTCCGGCGACCGCACCGCCGCTCTGCAAGTTGTCGACAGTGATCGAGGGATTGCGCTGATGGAAAAAGTGCGCGAATCGATCGCCACGATGCAGCTTTCCGAGCATGAGCAATTGCGAACACGCGCCCAGGAGTCGGAATCCAGTTTTCGCACGGCGATCACCACCATTTTGCTTTCTGCGCTGGTCGGAATCGCGCTAGTTTGCGCCGTCTATTATCTTCTTCAGCGAAACCTTCGTCAAAAGGAGAAAGCGGCTGCGATTTTGGCGGAACAAAAGGAACGCTTGCGAATCACGCTCGCCAGCATCGGCGACGCGGTTATCAGCACCGACGTCGCCGGCAATGTCACCTATCTGAATACAATCGCCGAAAAACTGACCAACTGGAAAGACGACGACGCGATCGGCCAGCCGTTGACGACGGTCTTTCACATTGTCAACGAAACGACGCGTCAAATCGTCGAGAATCCAGCGCTCAAGGCGCTGCGCGAAGGGGCCATCGTCGGCCTGGCCAATCATACGATTTTGATCGCCAAAGATGGCGCCGAACATTTTATCGATGACAGCGCGGCTCCAATTCGGGACCGACATGGCAAGATCGCTGGCAGCGTCTTGATCTTCCGAGACATTTCCGAGCGCCGACAATCGGAAATCGCCCTGGAAGAAAAAAGACGACTTCTGCAATTGGGCGCCGAAATCGGGGCCATTCTGACCAAGGAAGACAGTCTCCCAACCATGCTGCAAGACTGCGCCAAATCGCTGGTCGCCAATCTAGACGCGGCTTTGGCCCGTATCTGGACTTTGAATGAAGCCGAGCAGGTCTTAGAGTTGCAAGCCAGCGCCGGCATGTACACCCACATCGATGGCGGACATTCTCGCATCCCCGTTGGCCAATTCAAAATCGGTTTGATCGCTGAAGAGAAAACTCCCCACCTGACCAATTCGGTGATCGGCGATCCGCGTGTTCCGGAACAAGAATGGGCGCAGCGCGAAGGCTTGGTCGCGTTCGCCGGCTATCCCTTGATTGTCGCAGATCGGCTTGTCGGCGTGATGGGAATCTTCGCCAGGCAGGCGCTCAGCGAGCGAACGCTCCACGCAATGAATTCGGTCTCCAAAGAAATCGCCCTTGGGCTTCTCAATCGCCAAATCATGCAGGAAGAGCGGGAGCACCGCGAATTGCTGCGGATCACGCTCGCGAGTATCGGCGATGCGGTTATCAGCACCAATGCCGCGGGACGAGTCACGTTCCTGAATCCCGTCGCCGAGTCGCTGACCGGCTGGAGCCAGCAGGATGCGATCGGATGTCCGCTACCCGAAGTCTTTTCAATCGTCAACGAGTCGACGCGACTGCCGGTCGAAAATCCGGCCGAAAAGGCGTTGCGAGAAGGAAAGATCGTCGGCCTGGCGAACCATACGGTGCTCATCGCCAAAACGGGAACCGAGCGATTTATCGACGATAGCGCCGCACCGATTCGCAACGCGGAGGGCGAAATCGTCGGAGCGGTCCTCGTCTTTCGCGATATCTCGGACCGCAGAGCGATCGAAAGCGAATCACGTCTGCACGAAGAGCGCTACCGCACCCTCTTTAATACGATCGACGAAGGTTTTTGCGTCGTCGAGATGATCTTTGACGCTGCGGGCAAACCGGTCGATTATCAATTTCTGGAGCTCAATCCGGCATTTGAAAAACAGACAGGGCTCACCAACGCAATCGGCGAACGGATGCGCGAGCTGGCGCCAGATCATGAAGAAAAATGGTTCGAGATTTACGGCCAAGTCGCGCAGACCGGCGAGTCCACTCGCTTCGTCCATCAAGCGAAAGCGTTGGAAGGCCGCTGGTTTGACGTCTACGCGTTTCGGGTCGGCGGCGAAAGCAGTCAACGCGTCGCGTTGCTCTTTACCGACATCACCCAGCGACGGAAGACGGAACAAGATCGCCGCGATAGCGAAGAGCGCTTCCGCACTTTGGTCGAGCAGGTCCAGGATTACGCGATCTTCATGACCGATCCGCAAGGACGAGCGACCAGTTGGAACGAAGGGGTCGAGCGCGTCCTTGGTTTTGACGAATTAGAGTTTATCGGGCAAGACATCGTCTCGTTGATTTTCACGCCGGAAGATGTCGTCAGCGGCATCGCCCAGGCCGAGTTGGATCAGGCCGCCGCCGTTGGCAGCGCCAGTGACGACCGCTGGATGCTGCGCAAGGATGGGACGCGGTTTTGGGCCGCCGGCGTAACGACCGGATTGCTGGACGAGAACAACAAGCTGCTTGGCTTTATGAAAGTGATGCGAGATCAGACCGAACGAAAACGACTAGAGGACGAACTTCGCCAGGTCGCCGCCGACTTGTCGGAATCGGATCGCCGCAAGACCGAGTTTCTCGCCACCTTGGGACACGAACTGCGCAACCCGCTCGCTCCGATCCGCACCGGATTGGAAATGATGAAAATGGTGAAAAACGATCCAGAGTTGATCGAAAACGTCCGCGGCACCATGGAACGCCAAACGCAGCAAATGGTGCGACTAATCGACGATCTGCTGGATGTCTCCCGGATTACTAGCGGAAAGATTGAACTGCGAACTTGCCAGATCACATTGAACGAAGTCATCCGCAGCGCCGTCGAAGCGACGCAGCCGTTTATTGACGAAGCAGGACACACGCTCCAGGTAACCTTGCCAGAGACGCCGATCGTCTTGGATGCGGATCCCAATCGCCTGGCCCAGGTTTTTTCGAACCTACTGAACAACTCGTCCAAATATACGCCGGACGGCGGTCATATCTGGCTAGCGGCACAGTGCGAGAACGGAAAAGCGATTGTCACCATCAAAGACGACGGACTCGGGATCCCGCTCGACCAGCAATCCCAAATCTTTGAGATGTTCGCCCAAATCGATCGCCCGCTTGAAATGGGATACACCGGTTTGGGAATTGGTCTGACTCTGGTCAAGCAATTGGTCGAGTTGCACGGAGGAACGATTGACGTACAGAGCGAAGGCGCCGATCAAGGAAGCGAATTTTTCGTTCGCTTGCCCATCGTTGGTGAGCCGAAAAGAGCAACGCCGGCCGAACTGACGGCAAGCCCGCAACCAACCAAGCTGCGAGTCCTGATTGTGGATGACAACAAAGCGGCCGCGACCATGCTGAAAATGGTGGTCAAAATGCTCGGCAATGAAGTCATGACAGCGCACGATGGAGAACAGGCGATCGCCGCGGCGGTCGAATTTTCGCCCGACATCGTGCTGATGGACCTCGGCATGCCTAAAATGAACGGATACGAAGCGGCCCGCGAAATTCGCCGGCAGCCCTGGGGCCAAAAGATGGTCTTGGTGGCGCTGACCGGCTGGGGCCAAGACGAAGATCGCCAACGAACCGCCGAAGCCGGGTTCAATCACCACCTGGTCAAACCGGCTGAACCCAACGACTTGCAGAAGTTGTTCGCCACGGTTCACCCTGAAAACTCCTAGCGACGAATATTGATAAGGGCCATTGAATGACCGCCGACAACGGAGCGACATCCGCAGACGCCGCCGCTCGCAAAGAGCAACTGCGACAACTGGGACATGACATCAAGTCTTATCTTGGCGTCGTCACGATGGGCTTCCAGGCGCTCGACGGAGCCAAAGGGGATCCGGAAGAATTTGCTGAGTTGTTTGGCATCATCCAAGAGGATGGAATCAAACCGCTGAAGCAGACCGTGCTGGATATGGTGAAACTCGCCTGCGAAGAAGAGTAATACGCAGCCGAACCACTGCTGGATTTGCTGCTTACCCCCAACGAAATCAGCCGCACGGCGTTAGCCGCGGTTTCTTCGCCGCTTGTTCCTTGCGACTGAGTTCGCCTCAGAAACCGGGGCTAACGCCCAATGCCGCTTACTTTGTGGCTATTCAGGGGGTGGCGGGTCAGGTGATTTTGTTTTTTTGCGGAGTGACTTTTGAAACTTCGTCGTCTTTGCGCGGCGAGGATGGGCGACGCGAGGGTAGCTGCGCGGCGACTTGCGATTGGGGAGTCTTCGCTTCGACGCGCTGACCAAGGCTTTCGTAAATGCCTTGCTCCACTGTTCGAATGTTTCGCATGACCTGCCCAGCAGTTGGACTTGAAAGCTCACCCAGACTCCGGTGAAGCTCAGTCGTCGCGGCTCGACTCGGGCCAGCTTCGCGGCGCCGCGACGAAGTTGCGACACCAAGTTGTACGCAATTACGGAACCCATCAACTCTTTCATTACCATCTCGACGCTTTTGGCGCGCAGGTTCTCCGTATCCATTGTCACCTTTAAATCGCGAATATCGAATTCAATGTCGTAACGCCGACGGTAAAGCTCCGCCAAGCACAACGCGTCGAAGCTCATTGACGTCACCAGCGCCAACGTCGCCCCGTCTTCCAGTTCGACTTCGTGCAGAAATACATCCAAGGAAGCGTCCGCTGGCAAGTCGGGATTGGTGTTGCGTTCCTTGGCCGAGGGACGCCAGGTCAAGCGGCAGCTCTTATAGCCTTCGCCTTGATCGATGAGCTCGGCTTTCTTGCGATGCGCTTTTAACCGTAGCATCGACAGACGAAACAGAAAATCGTGCCCGGCGGCTCGCGTGTGATGGGCCACGCTGAAGATCCCGAAACAGCTGTCCGCTAAAACGATACTGCGACTGGGCAGGTCGCCGACAATCTCGCGTGCTTGCTTGGCCTCGCTGGAATTGTTCGGGCCGTACATGGGATCGATCTTGGGAACTAAGATGCAGCCGGTTTGCATCTCGGCGGCCACCATCAGCATCGCGACTGGCCAAACCGTTTCGCCAAGCTGGTTGGTCGCCGGCGGAAACGCCTTCTTCAGAACAGGCGTTGGCGGTAGCGTGATCGTGGTCCCGTCGATGATGAACACGCGTCGATCATCGAAAACAGGCTCGACGGTCCGTCCGAGATGATCGCAAACGCATCGCGAGAACCTTTCGATCGCATCCAGCGGCAGGCGTTTGCGTGCGGCGCTAAACGAGGAGGTGTTCTCCCCCAACGTGCCTTCATGGACCCGCTTATTGTCAGGAAATAGATCGGCTTGATGCTCGACCGCTTCCGAGACGACCGTTTGCAGCGATGCGCCGCCGCGAAGTCGTTGCAAAATCAACAGCCAAATGGTGACGGCCTGGGTGTAGACCATCTTGGTGTTAGGTCGATCATCAAAATCAACGATCGCCTCGATTTGCGGAACGCGCAGAATCTCACTGAGCAAAGTTCTGGCGGCGACAAACTGCTCTTCGGGCGAATCAGGCAGGCTGGGAGGTGCAATCATGACTTGCCGCCATTGTGACAGAGAAATCAAATCTCTCAACTTGGCGCAAATCTCGTACCCAAACCAAATCGCGGCTAGGATTTCGTCAAAGTAAGCGGCATTGGGCTAACGCCCTGCGGCTGATAATTACGCGGGGCCTTTTTACTGATCTGCACGCTCACAATTTGACTCTCCTCCGATTCCTGCAACAATTTCCACCCAACCCGGAAAACCCGCAACGCGGCGTAGATCGCGGCATCCAACCGGGAGTGAGAAGGCGTTTCGCGAACCGATCCCCTGATTTCCACCTTAGCCTGCCCCCAGTTCGCGGGTGTTTTCTCCCTCTTTTGTCGTTGGGCTGCGCCTACCACGCAGCGGCTCGGCAACTTGACAGCTGTCGCGGATAGCAGTATCCTGACCGGATTGCGACGGACACTAAGTTGTGTGCTTGAAACAGTTTTCGCCTCTTTCACGCAGTAAAAGAGGCGAAAATGACCGGGGAAGTTGCAGGCTGACTCAGCGTGAAACGGCATGGCCGAAGTTAGCTTGAAACGAGTAAGCAAGTCTTACTCCAGCAATCAACCGGCGGTTCGCAACTTGGATTTGGAGATCGCCGACGGCGAGTTCCTGGTTCTGGTGGGTCCTAGCGGGTGCGGTAAAAGCACGACGCTACGGATGATCGCCGGACTCGAGGACGTTACGTCAGGTGAGATCCAGATCGGCGGCAAAGACGTCACGCACGTGGCGCCAAAAAGCCGCGATGTCGCAATGGTGTTTCAGAACTACGCTTTGTACCCGCACATGACGGCGTACAAAAACATGGCGTTTGGTCTGGAGCTCCGCTACGGCGGGAATTGGCTCGAACGACTGCTGCGGCGACTTGTTCGTCCGCAAGCGGCGGCCGAGTTGGAAACGCGTCGTCGGGAGATACCTCAGCGAATCGAGCAGACGGCCCAAACGTTGGGCATTGCTCCTTTGTTGCAGCGTCTGCCGAAAGAACTGTCTGGAGGCGAGCGGCAACGTGTCGCCTTGGGGCGAGCGATCGTACGCGATCCGCAGCTGTTTTTGTTTGATGAGCCATTGTCAAACTTGGACGCCAAGCTGCGGGTAGAGATGCGGCGAGAGCTTAAGCAACTGCATCGCCAGTTGTCGGCCACCATGGTCTATGTGACCCACGATCAAGTGGAAGCGTTGACTTTGGGGGATCGCATCGCGGTGATGAAAGATGGAGTGATTCAACAAGCGGCGGCTCCGATGGAGGCGTATCGCAACCCGGCGAATCGCTTTGTCGCGAGTTTCCTCGGCTCTCCGCCGATGAACCTGATCCCGGGTCGAGTCGCAAGACTTGACTCGCAGATCCGATTCATCGGCGGCGGGCTGTCGATTGATTTAACGCAATCCGGTTTTGCCCCTGCGGCGCTGGACCAACAAGAAGTCGAACTCGGCGTGCGACCTGAAGATGTCGCCGTGTTCGCGGATGAGGCTCCTGAGCACTTGGCCGATCTCGGCCTGGTGGACGCAGGCAAAGCCGAAATCAGTTTGGTCGAGTCGCTGGGGGACACAGAACTGTTGCATTGTCGATTAGCAGGCTCGACGCAAGAATTAGTCGTGAAGGCGGATGCCCGGATCGGGTCCCCTCGGGGAGCGATCCAGATTGCGGCGGCGCCTGATCAACTCCATTTGTTCGCTGCGGATGATGGTCGCAACTTGCGACGACCCGCTTCGAATTAAACCCGATTTTTTCCAGAAACCGGGGCTCATCGATCTCCTGACTCTTTGTCGAGTCGGCGGAGCGGGGGGTGTCGGTTATTTGGTTTTTGGTCCCCAAGTCTCTGACGAGTCGAGACCGACTAAACGCCAATTTTCGGTGAAAGTGAAGGAAGCATGAATCCGACCGAGGTATTGCGGATCGTTGACGCGATTCACCGTGATAAAAATATCGACAAAGAAGTCGTATTTCAGGCAATTGAATCGGCCTTGGTTTCCGCTACGCGCAAATACCACTCGGAAGAGTCGGAAGTCGTTATCCATATCGACCGCGAAGATGGTTCGATCTCGGGTCACATCGATGGTGAGCCGGTTGATCCGGAAGAAGCGGTCGGTCGAATTGGCGCGCAAACCGCCAAGCAAGTGATCATCCAGAAGATTCGCGAAGCCGAACGGGACTCGCTGCACGACGAATATGACGAGATGGTTGGCCAGATGGTCAACGGCACCGTGCATCGCGCCGAAGGGGGCGCGGCGATTGTGGCGCTCGGCAACGTCGAAGCGATTTTGCCCCGTTCCGAACAGATTCCCGGCGAATCATTCCACGCGAATGACCGCGTTCGCGCAATCGTGCTGGAAGTGCGCAAGCAAGGGAGCCGCGTCAAAGTGGTTCTCAGCCGCGCCAACAAACGATTCGTGCAGCGTCTGTTTGAGCAGGAAATTCCTGAAATCACCGATGAAGTAATCGAAATCAAAAACATCAGCCGCGAGCCCGGCTATCGCAGCAAAGTCGCCGTCGACAGCAGCGATCAACGCGTTGATTGCGTCGGCGCTTGCGTCGGCGTTCGCGGCAATCGCATCAAGAACATCGTCGACGAACTGTCGGGCGAGCGGATCGACATCGTCCGCTGGACCGATGATCCGGAAACGCTGATTCCGAACGCATTGCAGCCGGCCGAAGTGGAAGAAGTGATCCTCTGCAAGATGATGGGGCGAGCGATCGTCCTGGTGCGAGAAGATCAGCTTTCGCTGGCGATCGGTCGTCGCGGACAAAACGTCCGTCTGGCGAGCAAGCTGTGCGGATGGGATATTGAGATCATGCTCCGCGAAGAACTCGAAGAGCAGATTGAACGTGCGGTCACCGCATTCACGGGCATCGATGGAGTCACCGACAGCGTCGCCGAACAATTGGTCGGCGAAGGCTTTTTGTCGTACGACGATCTTTCGGTAATTGAGTCTGACGCTTTGATGGCGATGGGCGAGTTCACCGAGGAAGAAATCGAGCGCATCCGCGACGAAGCGGAAAATCGCGGGATGGAAGCGGAGCGAGCGTTAGAAACCGAACGCCGCCGCAACCGATCCGAACAACAAAATCCTGGCCCAGCGCCTCCCAGCGCTCCGCCGGCGACACCCCCCTGCGACACGACGCCGTCTCCGGAAGGAGAAACGCCGTAATGTTGTTGCGGGAAACGACACCGAAGTCGTACTCGTACTATTACAAGACAATGACCGTCGCCTTGTCGGCCGGCGGAAGTGTAACGCCACGGCTCTTTGAAGGTTGCCCAAAGAGCTACTCCATTAGCGGAGAATTAGGGATGACATAAGCGGTAACCGGAAAGACCGGGGCGAAATCGTTCGACCGGCAATGACAGGAAGGCCAAAGTGCCCATACGTATTTACGCGTTAGCGAAAGAGCTTGATATCGACAGCAAAGAGCTGGTCGAGATCTGCAATCGCGCCGGCGTCACTGGCAAGGGTTCTGCTCTCGCCAGCTTGACCGACGACGAGCTCGATAAAGTCAAGTCTTACATCTCCGGCGGCGGCAAGAAGCAAGATCGCAAAGCCAAAGCGAGCGGCGCTGCGAAAGAGGCGGTCATTGACCAGCCGATTCGTGAAGAGCGCCCCGTCCAAGCAGGCCGCCCCAAAGAAATTCGCACCATTCGTACCGGCAATGCTCCGCTAGCCGTCCATGGTCGCCCCGCGCGACCCTCCGACGTCAGCGTCGAAGAGCAGCCCGAAGAGCAGGAAGCGGCCGCCGAACCGGAAGTCGAAGCTACTCCACCGGTCGAAGCTCCCGTCGCCGAAACGGTGAAGCCGCCGGCGCCTCCCGAACCGGAGATCAAAGAAACCGTCGAGGTCGAAGCCGAAAAGCCGGTCGAGCCCCCTGCGGCGCCCGAAGAGGCCGCGGCCGAAATCAACGCGATTCGCCGCACCGACTACATCGCCCCCGGCGGCGGCGGGCGCGGCAAGGTCCGTGTTCTGGGAACCACGCGTGCTCCCGATGGTCCTGGCGACGCCAGCAAACGCGAAGCGGCGAACAAGCCGAAACGAGTCGCGACGACCGTAAAGATGGCGAAGATGCCAACTCCGGCCGCGCCGACTCAGCCGGCCAAAAAGTCGGGTGAACCCGCTCCGCAAAAGCCGATCATGCAACTGCCGAAGGCCGCCATTCAAGGCGCCAAAGCAGGGCAGAAGGCGCCGCTGGAAGAGTTCACCAAGCAGCACGAGAAAAAGCGGAAAGACAAAGAGCGCCGTCCAACCGACGCGCCGGTCGCCGATACGGATGAAGCCGCCGGAGCCGGTGATCGCCGCAAGAAGTCGAAAGGCCTCGCGGCGATGGCAGGCGGACGCGAAGCTCGCGCCGCTGGTCGAAGAACGAAAAAGCCGGGCGAAGATGATTCAGGCGATCGCATGCGTCGTCGCTCGCGTTCGAGAACGCAGCGCAAAGGCGCTAACACCGCCGCGCCGCGCAAATCGAACGTCGAGCTGGAGTTGCCCTGTTCGATTCGCGACTTCTCCGAAGCGACCGGGATCGCGACGATCAAGATTTTGCGGACGTTGATGACGCTGGGAACGATGGCCAACATCAACACCATCATCGACACCGAAACCGGCGAATACCTGGCCGCAGAACATGGAGTCGAAATCGATCTGAGCGAAGCTCAATCGGTGGAAGACAAAGTGATCACCAAGATCGAGGAGATGGAAGACGCTCCCGATTCGCTGCACGAACGCCCGCCGGTCGTCACCTTCCTGGGTCACGTCGATCACGGTAAGACGTCGTTGATGGATCGCATCATCGGCCATAACGTCGCATCGGGCGAAGCCGGCGGCATTACCCAGCACATTCGCGCCTACATCGTCGACAAAGACGATAAGAAGATCGCGTTTGTCGATACGCCGGGGCACGAAGCGTTTACCGAAATGCGTGCTCGCGGCGCCAATGTCACCGACATCGCCGTGTTGATCATCGCTGCGGACGACGGCATCATGCCGCAAACCGAAGAAGCGATCAGCCATGCGAAAGCGGCCGAAGTGCCGATCATCGTCGCGCTCAACAAGATCGACTTGCCAGGCGCCAATCCTGACAAAGCGATGCAGCAGCTTTCGCAACATGGCTTGCTGCCGACCGAATGGGGCGGCGACGTCGAAGTTGTGAAAACCAGCGCCGTTTCGGGCGAAGGGATCGACGCACTGCTCGAAACGATTTTGCTGACGGCCGAACTGCACGAGTACAAAGCGAACCCGGATCGCCCGGCGGTCGGCGTTTGCTTGGAAGCCGAACAGGAATCGGATCGCGGCGTGCTCGCCAAGGTCATCGTGAAGAACGGAACGCTGAAACTGGGCGATGTCATCGTCTGCGGCCCCGCTCATGGACGCGTCAAAGCGATGTACGACACGCAGAACGGTCGTAAACGCCTAACCGAAGCTCCGACGTCGACCCCGGTCAATATCACCGGTCTCGATCAGGCGCCCGGCCCCGGCGACAAGTTCTACGTGCTGGACGACATCGCCCAAGCTCGTGAAATCGCCGAATTGCGATCCAGTCGCAGTCGGGCCGAATCGCTCGGCGTTCATAAGGTCAAGATTTCGTTTGACGAATTCCAGGAACGGCTCGAATCGGGCACCCTGGGCGGCGACAAATCAGTCACGACGCTGAACGTCATCATTCGGGCTGACACTCGCGGTTCGATCGAAGCTCTCCAGAAAGAAATGGAAAAGCTCGATCATCCCGAAGTTAAAGTCCGCGTGCTGCAAGCCGCGGTCGGCGCCGTTTCTGTGGCCGACGTCACCCTTGCTTCGGCTTCCGAAGCGGTGATCATCGCGTTCAATGTGATCCCGGACGAAGCGGCTCGCTCGCTCGCGGATGACAAGGGAATCGAGATTCGTCGCTACAACATCATTTACAAGGTGACCGAAGAACTCAAATTGCTGCTTGAAGGTCAGTTGCGACCGGAAGAGCGGATCAATGAGTTGGGACGCGCACTTGTGCAGCGCGTGTTTGTGGTCAGCCGACTTGGCTCGATCGCCGGTTGCCGCGTGTTGGGTGGAATCATCGAACGAGGTTGCCGCATCCGCGTCAATCGCGACGGCCGCACGATCGGCGATTATCCGCTCGAATCGCTGCGTCGTGAAAAAGATGATACGAAAGAAGTCCGCGAAGGCTACGAATGCGGCATCCGACTGCAAGGCTTCAACGACATCAAAGATGGCGATATTCTCGAAGCGTACAAGATCGAAGAATTCGCCCGGACGCTTGATTAACCATTCTGTCGAGAAGCGCCGCTGCGGCGCTTCTCGACTTTGCCTTTATCGGAGCCCAGACTCCACACGGCTTGCAAAACGAAGGACCGCCAACTTCTTTTCGCCGTCGCATCACTGCGACGCATAGCCGCTTGTTGGGATCGTTGATATGAGTTCACGCCGCCTACTAAAAGCCGCCTCGGCTATTCGCGAAGTCGTCAGCATGGCGATCATTACCGAGCTGCGCGATCCCCGCGTCACCGGAGTAACGGTCACCGCCGTCGAAATGTCGCCTGACATGCGCCAAGCCAAAGTGCACGTCTCGATCATGGGACACGAGAAGAAGCAGGCCGATTGCCTGGAAGGGCTGAAGCGTTCGGCCGGTTTCCTGCAAGCGAAGATCAACGATCGCATCGACACGCGTTATACGCCGAAGCTGGAATTTGTCATCGACAAGGGAGTCAAGCACTCGCTTGAAGTGGCGCGTATCTTAAAGGACGTGCTGCCCAAAGATGACGAGCCGGAAGAAGAGGACGACGACGAGGAACCGGCGCCACTCGACCTGCCGACGCCACCTGAAGAGTAAGCGTCTTCTTCACACGTAGGCGTTCGCCTTAGAAACACACCACGGGAGCATACGACGTAATCACCATGGCCGCTACGAACCGCGCGGGTCTCATCACCGCCAGCCACAAAGTCGTAAAGAAACATTACACGTCGGCCGACACCGATTCGCGCCCGCTGCTGGAGCAATTAGCGTTTGCAGCGCTGTTAGAAAATTCGCCGCGCGCCGCCGCTGAGCAATGTTTCAGCGTGCTCTCGACTAACTACTTTGACTGGAACGAAGTTCGCGTCACGTCGTTGGTCGAACTATCGGAAGTCTGCGCAAAGCTGCCGCAGCCGCAATCCTCGGCCCACAAGCTGAAGTCGATCCTGCAAAATGTCTTTGAAACGCTCTACACGTATGACCTGGAAAGCCTGAAAAAGCTGAACCAGGGAAAAGCGATCAAACAGATCGAGCGTTTCACCGGCATCACGCCGTTTATCGTCGGCTATGTCACGCAAAACGCGCTCGGCGGTCACGCGGTTCCGACCGATGACGCGCTGGTCGAGTTGATGCGGATCCTCGGAATCATCTCCGACGGCGAAGCGAAAAAGAAGAGCGTTCCCGGCATGGAGCGCGCGATCCCCAAAACCAAAGGGGTCGAGTACAGCTCGCTGATCCACGAGTTGGCGGTTGATTTCTTAGTGAATCCCTACTCGAAGAAAGTCCGCGACTACATTCTCGAAATCGCGCCGGACGCCAAAACGCGTTTCCCCAAACGTCCGACCGCCAAAGAAGAAGCGGCCGCCGAAGCCGCCGCCGAAGAAAAGCGAGTCACCAAAGCCCGCAAACGGGCCGCCGCAATCAAAAAGGCGAACGAAAAGCCGGTCAAACCGACCGCCGGAAAGCCCACCAAAAAAGCGCCGAAGAAAAAAGGGCCCTCCATTGTTGAGAAGAGGGTCCCCGAGAAGAAACCGGTAGAGAAGCCGGCCCCCAAAGCGGCGGTCGACAAGAAGACGGTCGAAAAGAAACCGACCAAAAAGAAGGTCGTCAAAAAATCGACCGGCGCCATCAGCAAGCGAAAGCCGAAGTAATCGCGATTGGTCCGCTGCGGCAGGATCATCTAGAATAGGAGAGACGCGATCTTTCCTTGTTCGATGATTCAACCTGCGGTTCGCATGAAACAAACGCTTTTACTTGGCCTGACATTGCTGGGAACCTGCTCGCTGTCGCCGATGGCGAGCGCCCAGACGTTGCCTGTCGAACTTCCCCCGGTTCTGGTTCCGCGTGAGCCGCCGACCGAAGCGGACGCCAATCGGACGACGACCGAAGCCCTGCTGATCGAAGGGCGAATGTTGCAGCAGCGCGAAAAGCTCGCCGCCGCACAGCGTCGTTATCAACGGGCCCACCGCTTGTCGCCTGACTCTCAGGCAATTTTGCAATCCATCGTTCAGGTCGCTTTCTCGCAAAAGCGAATGGAAGAAGGGTCGCGATACGCGCTGTTGTTGGCCGATCGGCAAACGGACGCGTCCGCCGACTTCCTGTTGCTGATGGGCGCCTATGCGATCGAGACCGGCGACTTACGACGCAGCGCCCAATACTATGCACGTGGCGCAGCCGCGTTGGAAGAACGGAAAGCGATCTCCCAACTGCTCGCGACGCGCCTGCGTCTGCTGGATCTCTACGCCAAGCTAGACGACGCGCCCCAAGCGGCGCAAGAAGCGACGACGCTCGTACAACTGATCGACCAGGCGCTGCCGGAAGTCGAAACGATCATGAATTCGGATGAAGGCCGCGGCGGGATGACCATTCACCGCGCCCTGGGCGAAGCGTTTCTCAAAAACGGCGACTTTCAAGCGGCGGAAAACCAGTTTCGCGCCGCGATCGGCGAAGCCGAGCCGGATCAATTAGAGCTGCAACTTGCCCGCGTCGACCTGGCCGCCGATCATCTTGACGTCGCCCAGCAGCGCGTGCAAAAGGTGATCGCCGCTAAACATGACATCGCCGCCGGCGATCTTCCCTATCGATTACTCCGTGATATTTGGACCCAACAGGGCGCCGCGCCTGCCGAAGTCCGCGCCCGGTTGCTGAAAGAACTCACCCCGTATTACGACGCGAACCAACAAGACGCGGCGCTCGCCTATTTCCTCGCCCAAGTTCAACTGGGTGAAGAAAATTGGGCAGCGGCGATAGCCCTGGTTCAACCGCATCTGGAAAAATCCGCGAGTCGCGACGCCTACCAGACTTTGACAATCGCCCAGTGGAAAACGAAAGACTGGGAAGCGTTGCTCGACACGCTGACCGCCGTCGCCGCGCGCAATCGGAATCTCTCGACGCTGCAGGACCAACTCGAGCAAATCGCCGCCGATGACGTCGCGGCTAATGCGTTGATCGCCGCCGCCGAAAAGCGGCGTATGGCGAAAGCAGGGTTGAACGTTCCCACGGCTCAGGCAATCGCCCAGCTCTGCAAGCTGCGCGAACAAGGGGCCGACGCTTGGAAATGGCTCGAAATCGCCAACCAACGAGATTCGGTTGCGACGGCGCCCTCGCTGGTCGATTTCGGCTTGGCCTGGATGGTCGCCAAGCAATACGACCTGGGAGAAAAAGCGCTGCGAACAGCGGCGGCCGCCAAAATGCCAAAATCGGGCCGCGCCGCAACCTATGATTATTTGGCGGCGTTACTCGCGATGAACGATCGACCTGACGAAGCGCTGGCAGCCGCCAAAAAAGCGATTGCGCTCGATCCCAATTCGGCCGCGTTGGCCAGTCGAGTCCCTTGGATTTTGTTCTACGCCCAGCGCAAAACTGAAGCCGAGCGAAGTTATCGCCGCCTGCTGGCGCAATTCGATAGCGAGCGCGAAGACGCGCCGACGCGGCAAGTGCTGCGACAAGCAAGGCTGATGCTATCGGCCTTGGCGGAAACGGACGAAGAGCGCGAAGAATGGCTCGAACAGATTTTGGATGAATTCCCAGAAGACGTCGGCGCGATGAACGACCTGGCCTATCTGTGGGCGGACGATGGTCGCAATCTCGGCCGCGCATCCCTCATGCTGGAAACCGCTGTCTTGGCCGACCCCGATAACGCCGCCTATCGAGACAGCTTGGGCTGGGCCTATTTCCGCCAAGGTCGTTTCGATCTGGCCGTTGGTCAATTGCAACAAGCGGTCGCGAAGATCGAAGAGCCCGATCCCGTGCTGCTAGAACATCTAGGAGACGCGCTCTCCGCCGCCGGACGACCAGCCGAAGCGATTGACGCTTGGCGAGAAGCGGTTGCGCTGTTGACCGCCGAAGACGCAGAGCAACGAGCCGCACTCCAAGCCAAGATCTCCGCAACCTCGCAACCCAAAGAGTAGCGAAAGTTCTCTTCGTAGCTCGCTGGCGCAGCGGGCTACGAAGAGGAAGATGACTATTCAGCAGCCGGGGGCTCTTCCGTAGCCGACTTTTCTTCCGCCGGTTTCTCCGGCGTTTCGGCCGGCTCTGTCGCCGCTTCTTCCGTCGCCGGCTTGGTTGGCTCTGGCTTGGTTGGCTCTGGCTTGGTCGCCGGCTCCATCGTTTGGACCGGCGGTTGTTGCACCGGTTTGGGAGTCGGTTGCAACATGAACGGCACGCTCGATTGAGGTTGCTGCGGAGGAGCGGCCCCGGCAGGCGAATCGATCAGCTTGTTCTGCGTCAGCAGGATCTTGCGATACTGCTCGTTGGAAATCACGTAGTACCAATCGGCGAACCGAGAATTCATCTCGAAGACTTTCCGCAGCGCGGCGTTCTGCTTTTCGCGATAGGCGTCGAGCGCGCGATCGTTCGCCAATTTGATCGCGGCGATTTCGTCGGCCAATTTCTTCACATCGACGCCGTCCCCTTCTTTCAGTTCAGGAACCGCCGTCATCTCTGGCGGCGGCAGCGCCGCTTTGTCGAGCTCGACTTGCACCATCAAATAACGGCGTGGTCCTTCTTCGCCGCCATCTTCTTCTTTGCCGAAGAGCAAGCGATATTTCAGCGCGTCTTTCGTATGAATGTTGATTTCGCCGCTATCGCCGATCAAGGTCATCGGCGCCGAACCGTATGGCAAAAATCCGTTCAGGATCAGCGTATCGAGTCCCTCGTTGTTGAATTGCCCGTCGACCTTCAAATTTTCGGCCAGGCCCGCCGGCTTTTTCACGACATCGACCAATTGCAATTCATCCAACGCTGTGCGCGCCGCGGTCAACGCCGTGTCGTTCAGTTTTTGCTCCGGTCCCAACTCGGCCGGCGCTAGGCGTCCGTTTTGCAGCAGCTTCAGCGAACTGAGCGTCCATTTGTTGTCGATATCGTTATAGTCGACCACCGCTTCCATCTTGTCAGCACGATCTATCCGCGCTCCGCCGGCGCCCCCTTGCAACAGCGCCGCGTTGTAGTCGCGAAACGTCATTTGCGTCACGTCAAAAGGACTCAGCTCAAGCAGGTCGCTGTCAATCCACTTTTCAAATTCGATCGGAAACGCGTCGGCTTCCAGGTGCACGACATAGACGCGATCGCGACTGGGAATACGGACGTAGCGATTCTCCGGTTGCTTGTCGTCCTGCTTGCCGATGATCAATTCAGCCAACGGCTTTTTGTCGGCGTTCGAAATCACCACCAATTGCCCCACGCCGCTATCAGTAATGTTCAGCGTCTCGGCGTCCGGTTTGACCAGGGCGAAATCGGCCAACTGACTCGGCATCGCATCGAAGGCGCCGATCACTTTCAAACCAATCAGCGCCGTCGCTGCGTTGCGAACCTGATCGGCCGCATCCGCCGGATAGCCTCCTTCGGATGAGACGACCCAACCGGTCGGACTTTCTTCCAACGTCAGCGAATTGAGCGTGACAAGCTCACTGTCGTATTTGGTGATCGAGAGCGAAGCCGCCTGGTCGGGATTGTCAAATTCCGGAAAGAGCGGCTGGCCGACTTCGTCTTCTGGATCGCTGGGGGCTAGGACCGGTCGCGAAATGATCGCTCCGATCGTAAACAGGGCGGCGACCCCGACAAAGATTGACGTTTTGACTAATTCGTTCATCGCTACTGGCTCCCCTAACGGGATCTCGACGTCGGTAGATGAAATATCGGATTCAACAGATTTTGTTACGCCTACGGCGCTGCTTCGCTTACTTGACGATACGATCCTTCGACAATCCTTCGCGTTCTTTGATGCGGCGGATGACGAAGACGATCAGGCCAACCAAGATCGGCGGAATCGGCGGCAAAATAACGGCGAACATCTTGAACGTATTCTGTGTTTTCAGCACCTGACGATCGAGATCGCGCTGGATGTGCTGTTGCGTTTCTTGCAGTTCTTTCGTGATCCGTTCCGCTTCGACCTGCAGTTTGCGATTCGCGACCGCTTCCTGCTCGCGAACGCGTTTGGCCAACTTGGTAAGTTCGATCTGATCTTCCGCGGTCATCTGCTGGCGAGCCTGTTTCGCCTGTAATTTCGTAATCAACTCTTGCAGCGCTTCGACCGGCTTGTTGATTTCTTCTTCTTTCGCTTTTTGTTCCGCTTCAAACTCCGTCTTGGCCGCTTCTTCTTCGCGCGTGCTTTCTTCGACGGCATGTTTGGTCATCGTATCGACCATCGTCAGACGAGCCAAACGGGGACTCTTGCCGCGAATGGTCGTAAAACGATCGTCCCCAGCCAGGTTGTCCAACAGGTTTAATACGAAGGTCGTATTGTCGAGACTCAACTCGATCTGGTCGTTCTTCTCGGCCTGCAAGCCGACAAAGGCGCTGTGCAGCAAGTCGATATCGGCGACCATTGCGACGCGAATCGGCGTGGTCGCGGCCGTCTCCGTTTGCTTTTGGTTCGGATCGGCGAGCTTATCAATATTGCTGCTCGGCGTACCCTCAATCAGCGCCGCCAACGTATATTGTTCGCCGGTAAGCGCACGCTGTCCCGTCGGATCGTTTCCTTGACGCGTCAATCCATCCAACGTCACGGTGCCGGTTAAACTTCCGGTCCGAATCAAAGGCGTGAAGGTCATCGACTGCGGAAAATTTTTGCTGCGAAGAATCGCGCCGGGATAAACGAACAAGACTTCCGACAAGTTCTGCGAGATGTCGATATCAGGATTGAGCGGCGACAGCGCATCCTCGGCGATCGGCGTGTTGCGATCGACAAACACCCATTCTGGCGTAATCTGTCCACCGCCGCCGATTCGCAGCTTGGGATGCGGATTATATTTCTGCCAGATGATGTTGGCGTTGAAGTATTGATCTGTCACCAGTTGTTGGCCGCTGAGCGTCACGCCTAGCAGATTCCAAAGCTGGCGAATGTCGCACTTTTGCGGCGGAGGTTGCTGGCGACCGAACATGGCGCTCCCTTGCGGAGCCTTCGGCGCCGAAATCGGCGGCGCTTGATTCATCGTCAGCGGCACCGGATCATCAAAGACCGCCGTTGGCACGCCGGCTTTGATCGCGGTGAGCAAGTTATCCAACTGCGGCTGCGTCAAGCTCGAAGGTTGTACAGCGACCAAAACGTCAAACTTGGTCGGATCAATCGGCTCACCGGGATCGACCTGCTCGACGTCGTATTGCTTTTCTAGCTCGTCGACGATCCGCTGTTTGGGGACGTTCTGAAAACCGCCGAACGGATTGGTCGGATCAGGGCGAACTCCGCCGAACAACATCGCGTCGGTCGTCAACACGCCGATTCGCTTGCGCTGTTGATCGGTCACGGTGCTGATCGAACGAACCAGTTCGTATTCGACCGGAATGCGATTCCCA
Organism: Blastopirellula marina DSM 3645; assembly: GCF_000153105.1. Taxonomy (GTDB): domain Bacteria; phylum Planctomycetota; class Planctomycetia; order Pirellulales; family Pirellulaceae; genus Blastopirellula; species Blastopirellula marina. Next base: position 2,217,134 of record NZ_CH672376.1, on the reverse strand, counting down.
AAGAAAGGAATCACCACTTTCTCAAGCCCACGCTGCACGGCGGCGCCCAGGATGATTTCTTTGGCCTGCATAATGCCGCGGGTTTCGCCGACCACTTGCACCGGCATGATCCCGTATTGATCGCGGGCCTTTTCGGCCAGTTCGCTGAACGGCTCAAGATCGTCGTAGATAAAGACGTCCATCTTGGCGCCGCTGGCGCCGCGAAATTCGTTCAAATAGCTGATCAGGTCGCTTTTCACTTCGGCGTACGACTCGGGGACTTCAGCGCTGATGAACGCTTCGATCCGGACAGGCTCGTCCGACTTCAGGTTGCGGATCAGCTTCATCGTTTGCGGTGAGATCGAACTGGTCTTGCCGGCGGTCGCGTCCCAGCGCGAATCATGCAGCACAAAGAACAACGTCGCCGAACTAGCGATCACCACCAGCGAAATCGTCCGCAACAGATAGTGTCCCAGACGGGATTCGCCATCTTTTCCGCCCAGCCAATGCCGCCGTCCAATCAGCACCATGCTGAGATAGACGCCGAACACCGTCAACATGATGAAGTAGACGAGCGACGACAGACTGACCACTCCGCGGCCGAAGTCCTCAAACTGGCTGCCGATGCTCGCTTGGCTAAAAAATTGAATCCAGCCGGTTCCGGTCACAAACGCGTCGGCGTATTGCAGCATGACGAACGGTGCGTTGATCAGCACCCCCATCACAAAGCCGAGCGTCAGGTTGTGGGTAAGGAACGACGCGACCATGCCGAGCGAGATCATCGCCAGGCCGATAAACCAATAGCCGATATAGGTTGTCAAAAACAAACCGATATCCATGTCCCCTTCCGACAGCGCGTTCAGCACCAGGAAGTTGCAGAACTGCGAAAAGAGGAGCGAAACGCTAAACACGGCGACGGCGGCCAGGTACTTGCCCATCACGATGTCAAAGTCGGTGGCCGGCAACGTCAGCAACAGCTCGTCGGTGCCTTGGCGTCGCTCATCGGCCCACAGTCCCATCGTGATCGCCGGCACAAAGACCAGCATGATCAAGCCGATATTCTGGTTCAGCTGAGCGAGATTCGCCAGATTGGCGTTGAAGAACTCATGTGGCCAAAATGCCGCCATCGACGTCAACAACACGAAGATCGCGAGAAAGACATAGCCCGTCGGGTTGCTAAAGTACGATTTAAAATTGCGTTTCATCACCGCGTAAGCGGCTTGCTTGACCAGCAACAAGGGAATCATCGCGACGAAAAAGGCGCCTGCGAAAATCAGATCGAAGCAAACCAGCGTAATTGCGTTTATCCAAGCCATGATAGCGTCAGTGCTTTCGGGAAAGTCGTAAGCTTTGCCAAGTGGATGGGGTAAGAGTCAATCAGGTCGTTGCAGGAGTGAGCGCGTTCACTCCCTTGGTCATGCGATAGAAAGCGTCGTCCAGCGATTCGCCTGGCTGCTTCATCGCATCGATAGCGCCGTCATAGATCAGGCGTCCTTCGTTGATCACAATCGCACGCGTCGCCAACGCGTCGACTTCCTGGAAGATATGGGTCGAGAGCAAAATGGTCTTTTCCTCTCCCAAGCGGCGAATCATCTCGCGCACGCCGCGGATTTGATTGGGGTCCAGTCCCGATGTCGGCTCATCCAGGATCAGCACTTCCGGCTCATGCAAAATCGCCTGGGCCATGCCGACGCGTTGCTTGTAGCCCTTCGACAACTTGCTGATCGGCTTGTGCAGGACCGTGTGCAAGTTGCACAGATCGACCACCGCTTCAATCCGTTCTTTACGCTGGGCGGGAGTCATGCCGCGCGCTTCGCCAAAGAACATCAGCAAGCTGTGGGGCGTCGCATCGGGATACAGCGGGCCATTTTCGGGCAAGTAGCCCAGCATCGACGACCCCGCCAAGCGATCGGTCATCATGTTGTGACCCGCAATCTTGGCGACCCCTTCGCTGGGCGAAAGGTATCCGGTCAGCAGCTTCATCGTGGTGCTTTTACCGGCGCCGTTGGGGCCGAGAAAAGCGACCACTTCGCCGCGATGGACCTGGAATGAGACGTCGCGCGAAGCGGCGAAAATTCCATAGAACTTCGAGAGGCGATCCGCCTCGATCATCGGGGTTCCGCTCGACTGTGCCATACTTGCCAACCGTCGTTTTTGAATCGATGAAGAAATGGAGAGGATTTTGTGCGCAGTTCGCTCGATGCGCCGCTCATTGGCGGAACAACAACAGCGTAAACGGCGTAGTTTAATTCAAATCGGCGTTTGCTAAAACTCCAGCAACGGCCGTATGAACCAAGGTTTAACCGGAACCGGCTAAATGAGGAGCAACAATCAGGGAAGGGGAGGGGAGTTAATCGATAGGATAGCTGAGATGGCGATTCCAGTGCGCATCGTCGATTTGCGGGTAGTCCATCCGTAAATGGACCCCGCGCGATTCGCGCCGGGCAAGCGCCGACTGAGCGATCGCCCGCGCCACGAGCAACATATTTTGCAGCTCCCAGCCGGCGGGATGATCGAATTGTTGTAAGGAAACGTAGCTGCGCCATGAATCGATCATGTCGACCGCTTCGGCAAGTCCCGCCTGTTCGCGGCGGACGCCGACCGATCGCCACATCAAACTGGTGAGCGAATTGCGAATATCTTCCAAATCGAGCGGCTCGGCCGACGGCAACTGCGGATTTTCGAGATTCAGCGCAGTAAACCGATCCGGCATCTCCAGCGCCGCTTGCGAGGCGCCGTGGCCGCTCCTTTTTCCATATACGAGTCCTTCTAGCAAACTGTTCGACGCAAGACGATTTGCCCCGTGCAATCCGGTCGAAGTCACCTCGCCGGCCGCCCATAGCCCCGGCAGCGTCGTCCGCCCTTCTAAATCGACCGTTAAACCGCCGATCATGTAATGAGCGCCCGGCCGGACCGGGACGCGATCTTTGGTGATGTCGATCCCAAACTTGCCGCAGGCCTGGGCGATGCCCGGAAATCGACGGCGAACAAAATCGGCGTCGAGATGGCTGAGACTCAAAAAGACGCAGGGAGCCTTCGTCCGTTCCATTTGCGAGACGATCGCCTGCGAAACGACATCTCGCGGCGCCAATTCGCCCCGCAGGTCGTAATCGGCCATAAACCGATTGCCGCTGCGGTCGAGCAGATGAGCGCCTTCGCCGCGAATCGCTTCGGTAATCAAACTGCGGCCGCTACCGGCGATGTAGAGGACCGTCGGGTGAAACTGCATAAACTCCATGTCACGCAGCTGCGCTCCGGCTCGAATCGCCAGCGCCAAGCCGTCGCCGGTGGCGACCTTGGGATTGGTCGACTCGCGATAGATCTGCCCGACGCCGCCGGTCGCGAGAATGGTTTGCTTCGCCCAGATCAGCGTGCGGCCATGCTTTTGGTCGGAAGCCAGCGCGCCGCGGCATTCCCCTTCGTGCGTGATCAGATCGAGGGTGAATTCATTTTGCCAGATCTGGATGTTCTCGCGACTTCGCACATGCTTGACGACTGCGCGAATCACTTCGCGGCCGGTCGAGTCTCCCAGCGCATGGACGATACGCGAACGTCCATGACCTCCTTCGCGGGTCAACGCGAGCTGGCCATCTTCTAAGTCGAACTCTGTCCCCCATTGAATCAGCTCGCGAATACAGGCCGGCCCTTCGCGCACCACCATGTCGACCACGGCCGGATTGCACAAGCTGCCGCCGGCGGTGATCGTATCGGCGACGTGATCTTCGTACCGGTCTTCCTCGTCCAGCACGCCGGCGATCCCACCCTGGGCGTAGTTGCTGTTCGATTCCAAGATCTTATCCTTGGTCACGATCAACACCGACAACGCCGGGTCGACCTCCAGCGCCGCTCGCAGGCCGGCGATTCCGCCCCCCAGCACCAAGACATCGGTGAAGTAGTGAGAAACCCGCTTCGGATGAAACGGCACAAGGTAACGCGGCGTCGATGTGGTCATGCAGAAAAGCCAGCACTAGCCGCAGCTGCGCAGGCGAGGTGGGTCAGGGTGAATGATCAGCGAGGCGCCTGTTTGGCGGAGCCTTTGAGATAAGCCTTGTATTGTTCCAGAAAAGCGGCCGGAGGGCGCGACCGGTTGACATCCGCGGCGCCCCCTTGCTGAGCCGAATTCGACTCGTTGCGGCGAAGCTGATCTTTGCCCGGCGTCAGTCCCAGACTGCGCAGCGCCTCGTCCAGCTCTTGCTTCGCTTCACTGCCGGGCGCGGCGGCGTCGGCCGCTTGCTTCATCGCTTTCCAGCGCTCGGTAAACTCGCGGAACTGTTCTTTCGACCAACCAAGCTGATTCAACAGCTCTTGATCGGGTTCCTTTTGGTCATGCTCCAGCTTGTCGAGCACCAGATCGGTCGCTTTGCGGGCATAGTCTAGGTTCGCCTCGTCGCCGCCGTGCTCGGGACCGCCGGCGTCTGGCGTCGCGTTTTGATCGCTGGGCATGCCTCCGCCGCCGGTTGGATTGCCGTCGCCATATTGATTCGACTCGCCGCCTGATTCGGGTTTTTGGCCGGTTTGCTCGTTCGGTTCGCCTGGCTTCCCACCGCCTGACTTGTCGCCGTCCCCCTTGTCGTCACGGCCGCTGCCCTCTCCTTGTTCTTCGCCAGGGGCGCCGGTTTTCTTATCGGTCTTGGCCTGATCGCCCCCTTTAGAGCCTTCTTCGCCATCGCCGCGCTGCTTAGATGCGGAAGTTCCCTTGTCGGCGGCGCTCGACTCACCAGGCGAATCATGACCTTCTTGTTTGGCCGATTGCCCACCGCCAGAGTCGCCGCCGCCTGAGCGATCGCCGTCGCTTTCGCCTTTGCTATTGTTTTGCTTGTTCTCTTTGTGATCGCCGACGGCGCTTTTGGGGCCTTGCTCGCTCTTCTCTTCGCCGCCGTCCGGCTTGCCCATCTTGTCGGACGGGGTATTCGGTGCGCCTTCGGGCGAGGAGGGACTTCCTTGATCTTCGTCGGCGCCGGGGTTTCCTGTTCCCGACTTGCCGGCATCGCCGGCGCCGTTATCGCCGGTCCGCTCTTCGCCCATCGGATCCGATTTTGGTTCGGACTCGGTAGGAGCCCCCTTTTCCGAGTCGCCGCCCGATTCGTCCCCTTGTCGATCTTTCATCTCGCCCTCGCCGCGTTGACGACCGGCCTGTTGATCTTCGGGCTTTTCGCCTTCGGACTTCATGCCGCCTTCTTGGCGTGAGTTGTCAGCGTCTGAATCGACGCCAGACTCTGACGGTTTGGGCTCGCCCCCTTTTTCGGGAGTTTGATTTCCGGTCGCTTCGTGATCACGATCTGGCTGGCCCGAGTCTTTAGGCTGCGAAGCGCCGCCATCGGCTTTGTCACCAGGCATCGCGCCCTGTTGCTCGCCGCTCTTTTCGCCGCCGGCGGCTTCCTGCTCTTTCTTCTCGAGATACTTCTGAATGCGCTCGAACGCGTCGCCCGCTTGCGAGTCATCGGCCGCTAACGGCTTCGGCGGAGCATTCTGATTGGGGTCTTGCGCCCCTTGCTGACCGCGTTGCTGCGAACCGCCTGGTTGGTTCTGATCGCCGGCGCCTTGCTGTGGGCCGCCCATTTGGTTTTGGTCACCACCTTGCTGTTGACCGCCACCTTGCTGGTTCTTGCCACCGCCTTGCTGCTGATCGCCGCCTTGTTGGTTCTTGCCACCGCCTTGCTGCTGATCGCCGCCTTGCTGGTTCTTGCCACCGCCTTGCTGCTGATCGCCGCCTTGTTGGTTCTTGCCACCGCCTTGCTGCTGATCGCCGCCTTGCTGGTTCTTGTCCCCGCCTTGCTGCTGATCGCCGCCTTGTTGGTTCTTGCCACCGCCTTGCTGCTGATCGCCGCCTTGCTGGTTCTTGTCCCCGCCTTGCTGCTGATCGCCGCCTTGCTGGTTCTTGTCCCCGCCTTGCTGCTGATCGCCGCCTTGCTGGTTCTTGTCACCGCCTTGCTGTTGATCGCCGCCTTGTTGGTTCTTGTCACCGCCTTGCTGTTGATCGCCGCCTTGTTGGTTCTTGTCCCCGCCTTGCTGCTGATCGCCGCCCATTTGGTCGTTGTCACTACCTTGCTGCTGATCACCGCCCATTTGGTCTTTGTCACCACCTTGCTGTTGATCACCGCCTTGCTGATTCTTGTCTCCACCTTGCTGCTGGTCACCGCCTTGTTGGTTCTTGTCCCCATCTTGTTGTTGGTCGCCAGCTTGTTTCGGTGGGATTTGTTTTTCGGCGCCTTGTTCTGGATTGGTGATCTCGATCGTCAGCGAGCGTGAGATCGTCACGTTGGGCGTTGGTCGACCGGCCGCGTCGGTCCGATTGTCTTCGGCCAGCGCGTAGATGGTGACCTGGTCGCCTGATTTCAGTTTTTGCTCGCCGGGAACAAAGCGATAGGTTTCGATCACGTTGCCGGTGGTCGATTGCTGCAGCAGCGGAGTGCGGAGTCGTTCTTTGCCATCAACTTCGCCGATCACGGTCAATTGCCGGACCGCATAATCGGGATCAATGGCGCGATACTCCAGCGCCGCGCCGCCGTTGGCCGGAACGCGAATCTTGTCGCCGGCAGGACGCAACAGTTCGACCTCAGGCGAGAGATCGCGAATCACTTCGATTGGATAGGCGACCGGGTAAGGATTCAAATCGCCTGCGGCCGTTTTGAAACGCAACTGATAGCGACGATGCTTGGGAGTCGCTTTGATTTTTTCGGGATTGTCGGCAGAGGGATGACGCACCAATTCGATCACGAACGTCCCGATCGCGCTGGTCGGATCGTCGGCGCTGACGGTCATTTTCGTCCGCGCCGTATTCGCGTGATCGCCGGCGTCGGGATCGAACTCGATGAACGCATCTTCCATCGGCAAGTTCGAGACCGCTTTGACGGTGACGCGTGTTCCTTCCAGCGCTTTGACGGCGCCGTCTCGCACTTGCGTGATCGGCGTTTCCATGGTGTAAGCCGGATAGTCATAGCGAATGTCGACCACTTCGATCGACGGCGCCGCAGTAGCCGTGATGTGGTAGTCGCGCGTCGTCGCGTCGCCGGCCTTGATAAAGTAGGCCAGGTTGTGCTGGATCCCTTGTCCTGCGGGCGCAATCACGCCGCGAAAATAGAGCCCGCTCTCATCCGGCTCGAGCGTCACCTTCTGATCGACGATCCGCCGATCGGCTGACGAGAAAAAGAGCTCGACCTGTTCCTCCTCGTCAAAATTGTAGACCTTGACCGCAACTTCGACAGTTTGGCCTTGGTAGATCTGCACGTCGCCCGGCAGGACTTCAACAATATCGACGCGCGACGGTCGCGCAATATCGGCCCACGGAGAAATCACGCGGTGCACGGTGGTTAACGGATCTTTAGGCGAAGCAATTTTGTAAACCACAAACGCCAGCGCCACCGCGGCGAACACATACCCCACGCGAATCGCCTTCGAGAAATCGACCGTCGTTTCGGTCGCGTATTCTTTTAAGTCGGAAGCGGCGCGCTGTTGCACGGTTTCGAGCACGGCGCGATGGATCGGCTTCGCTTCTTGTTTGAGCAGCAAAAAGTTGATCAAACCATTTTTCAGGGCCGGCTGTCCCTGCTCGATCATCCGCGCGGCGTAGACCGGACTGATCGTCCGCCACAGCAAGGGCAAGATCATCGTCCAGGCGAAATAGCCAGCACTTCCTAAAAAGGCGGCCAGCGCCGCGAGTCGCAACGGAAAGCTGAGATTGAGCACCCAATGATCGACAACCGCCAACAACAACAGAAAAGCGATCGCGCCGGCGGCGAACAACATACAAGCGGCCGCTAATTCGGCGATTTTCAACTGCCAACGCGTCTTGCGCAGCTTCTTTTGAATCAGGCGATCGTCGTTGACCTGATTGCGGAGCGCGTCAGAGATGGGGGAGTCTGTGGTATCAGTCGCCATGACTAGCCGGGGGAAGAGCGGTAACGTGTTGCGATACCATGTTTTATATCGCGCTGGCGCATAAACGTCAGCTAAAAAGGGGATTGTCTCTCTATTATAGACGCTTGCTGCGGGCGGAGCGTTTTTTTCGGCCGGTGAGGCCCCGCCGAATAGGCGCA
>NZ_CH672376.1:1922854-2209057 GCF_000153105.1 Blastopirellula marina DSM 3645 | reverse complement strand
CTTCTTGGGCCGTATAGCGGACTCTACGCCGATTAGGCGCTGGGGCGGTAGTTGCGCGCTTTGGCGAGCGCCTCGTGCAGTTTGATCTGCTCTTCGTTGGTCAGATTAGTCTCTTCGACATAGATCTCGTCGATGTGATAAAGCTGCTTCAGATAGGGCAAGTCGGCGGCGCCGATCGGCGTGTTCATCAGAACGACGCCGCGCAGCTTTGGCAACTTTCGAAGCTCTAGCAGTTGCTCTCCCTGGACGTTCGACTTGCTCAAATCGATCCACTCCAGATTCTTCAGCTTGGCGATATCGACCATCGCCTGACCGTCGAGTTTCGTGTTGTGCAAATGGAGTTCACGGAGCGATTGCAACTGCGAGAAATGTTTGGCCGCAGCCGAGCTGATGTTGGTTTCGCTCAGGGTCAGCGATTCGAGCTGCGACAATTCGGACAAGTAAGCCAGCCCGCCGTCGGTGATTTTGGAGCCGGTCAGATCCAACTCACGCAGATTGGGGAAGTCGCCGATGGTGGAGAGGAATTGATTTCCAATGCCGGTCTGCCCGACGTTTAGCTTTTGAATCTTCAACTGTTGCGTCGCGAGCGGGCAAGACTCGTCAGGGAGCGATGACCTGACCAAAGAGAGATCGACCAAATTCGGCAAGTCGGCAAGACGCCGGAAATCGTTGATCGTGAATTGGCCCACGGGACAGCTGAGCTGTAGTTGCTGGAGCGTGGGGATCGAACAGACCTCGCCGATCAGGGCCGCGTCCGCTTTTCCGCCGTCAATCAACAACGTTTTCAATTGCGGAAAAGAACGTTCGTCGAGCGCCCAAGGCAACGCCAGTTCGCTGTTGCGAATGTTGAATTGATTCAGATTGGGCAAGCCGCGGAGGCCGCCGATCACCGCTTGATTGATCACCAAATCGGTAAACTCGACCTGCTCCAGCTTACGAAGCTCTTCCAGTCCAAAAAAACTATCGGAAGAGGCCTTCGTTTTGGCGATCAGCAACGCTTTCAAAGGGCTGAGCGTCGTGACGACGCGAATTCCCTTGTCATCAAAGCTTTCGTGCAACTGCAATTCGGTCAGTTGGTGCAACTGACCGAGAACGTCTCCCACTTCTTCGGCAAACTTGGTCTGGTGCAGCGACAGCAGCTTTACATCGGGAAGCTGCAGCAGCAGTTTCCACTGCTCTGGCTTGATCTTGTCCCCTTCGACGCGGACACAGGCGTATTCGTGCCAATGAAAGAGTTCAGAACGAAGCGAATCGGCATACCCAAAGGTACATCCGGACCGTTCCAACTCGGCGACGATCGCTTCGGTTTCGCGCGCCTGATCGCTGGCGATCTGCGGAATTAACTCCAAGGGAGCCGGCGCAGGCTGTGCCGCGACGACAGAATACAGAAGCAGTGGTAACAGTAGTGCTGCCGTACAACAACGATGCGAAACCATATTGAACCTCCTGCTCAAAAGGACGCCGCCATTTTCATGGAATGCCCCAGCGCCTCTTCTCCACCAATTATCGCTACTCTTTCAAATTTGGCGACTTCAACTTTGCCTCAGGCGACACTTGCGGCTCGATAAAATTGATCGATGCGCTAATAATCAACTGTGGCCATTTCCCCTGCAACGCCTGTAACCCCTCTTTTGTCACTGTCGTATTGCGGACGTTCAGCGTGTTGAGCCGCTTCATTTGACCGAGCTTCACCAGCCCGGCGTCGGTGATTTTCGTATGCGCGAGATTGAGGTTCGCCAACAGCGGTAGTTGCTGTAATGAATCGAGATCCTCGTCGCGGATCGTCGAATTGGCCAGTTCTAGTCGATGCAAGTCGCGGAGATCGCCGATCGGCCCTAGCCCCCCTTTGATGCTGCTGTCGTTCATCGTCAGAAACTGCAACTCTTGCAGTTGGGCGAGCGGTTTCATTTGCTCCGCCGTCGTGCGGACATTCCGCAGATTGAGACTTCGCAGATGGGTTAGCTTTCCTATCTCGGCGAAACCGGCGCCATCGACGCTTTGCACGCTCAAAAACAAAAGTTCGAGCTGCGGCAATTCGCCCAAGCCGGCCAGGTCACTTGATTTTAATTTGTCCGATTGCAGCGTCAGATTGGTCAGGCTGCGAACGTTCGCGAGATAATGAAAGCAGTCGCCATCGAAGCTGGCGCTTTGGATCGTCAGGTTTTCGAGAAAGCGAAGTTCCTCGAGATACCACAATCCAATGTTGCTCAGATTGCGCCCGTCGATCAGCAAGGTCCGCAAATTGGTCAATTGCGCGATCTGGCGCATGTCGTCATCGGTCGGCTGCGAATGGAGATAAAGATACTCCAACTCTCGCAACTGCATGATCGCTTCCCACGACCGTTCATTCAGCTTGAACGAACGGCCGAGCCAGAGGCGCTCGACATGGGGGAGCTTGACCAGGTGACGCAGATTCTCTTCGGTCGCGGCGGCATCCACAAAGTTCACGTTGAAGAGCATTTGCCCTTCCGCATTTTCGTAATAGTTGACGCTCGCTCCGCTCTGACGCAGCGCTTCGGTCGCTTCCAAGATCGCAGGCGAAATCGCAATTTCGTCGGCCTGCGCCATGATCGGCGCAAGCAAAAGCAGCAAAAATCCGCAGGCTGCTCGCAACGACCTTAAACCCAACATATCTTCCATTCTGAATAAAAACCGTATCCATTCCGAATTATGCGATACCAGACCAGATTTCACGAAATACGTCAAACTGACTCTGACAACTCAACATTTCCTATCCGCTCAATTCTACACGCCCTCTGCCGGGCGACAGCGAAAGATCCAGCTTGATCTTGGCAGAATTGCGCTAACGCTCTCTTCGCCGTCGCACGACAAAATCGTGCGCAGCAGTCGCCTACGCCAACGATTGCAACAACGAAAGAACCAACGCTTTCTAGACGCCGGCGATGATGACCGCCGCTTGTCCTTGCGGCGTCACACTGAGATTCAGAACCGGTCCTTGGGGGGCGGGCATCGACTGACGAACCAAATTGACCGGACAAGCAGGATCGGGCGTCTCGTAGTTCAAAACAGGAAAGAGCTGTTTTTCACGAATCGCGACCAAACTGGCGATTAGTTCAACAACTCCGCCAGCGGCGCCTAGATTGCCAAAGCTACTTTTCGCCGCGACTACCGGAGGCTGTTTCGCCGCATCGCCGAAGACCTCCACAATCGCCGCCGCTTCCTGCTGGTCGCTATCAACGGTCGCTAGCCCATGCGCATGAATATGGCCGATATCCGCAGGAGACAGTTGGGCGTCGTGCAGCGCGGCTCGCATCGCATTGGCCAAAGCCTGACATCGATTGGATTCCCCATTTTTGGCGATCACGGTCGACATCCCTTGCCCCAGAATTTCGGCCAACGGCTTGGCGCCGCGAGCTTCGGCGTGCTCCAGCGTCTCCAATACCAACGCTCCTGAGCCTTCGCCCAGCACCATGCCGTTGCGGTTTTTGTCAAAAGGGCGGCAGAGTCCGGCAAATTCACCGGTTGCGACCGTCTCTTGCAAAGTCGTATGAACCGAACGCATCTCGTGCACTCGCGTGCCGGTCGCTCCGGTGATGATCACGTCTGCATGGCCGCGACCAATCGTCATATACGACTCGCCGATGGCGGCGTTGGAGGACGATTCACGCAACGTCAACGAGTTATTCGGCCCCCGCATATCGTTGAAAATCGCGATATGACTGGCCGGCATGTTGGGCAAATACTTGAGCAACCACAGCGGATTGATCTCGGGCATTCCCAGCCCGGCCCAAGTATCAAAGTTGCGATCATTCAGTTCGCGTTCACACTTTTTGACGCCTGCGGCATATTCCTCAGGCAGCGTCATCATGTAGTCAGAACCGTAAACGACGCCGGTCCGCTCTGGGTCGTACGTGCCGCTCGCGAGCTCGGCGTGATGGATCGCGAGTTGCGCTGCGGCGACTCCCATCTGAATTTCACGGCACATCACTTTGATGTTTTTGCGAATCGAGCGTTGCTGCGCTTTGTCGAGCGGTCCAAACTCTTCGATCGCACCGGTAAACGCGAGCGCTTCGGCGCCGTAGGGAGTTGGCAGCGCGTCGTCTGGCAAGCTCTTCAACCGCGCAACGGCGTTTCGAGAAGAAGATAGTCCATCCCAAGCCGCTTCGGTCGTGTTACCAAAGGGGGTGATGCAACCGTATCCGGTGACGACGACGCGGCGCTGTCCGACTTCCGCCATATCTCAACTTCTAAACGATGCGGATGCTGGCGGGAAAGTCCCCCCAGCAACCGGATTGATGCAGGATGCAAACCGTGTAATTACTTAGAGTTCTGTATTTTAAACACGCTTCTCCAGCGTGTCGACGGGACACGGAGCCCATCGCGATTAGCTCAAGCGTCTTCGCCGTCGCAATCGGGTTAGTATCGCCCACGATTATCGATCGCAGCCGCGTCCGGCGTAATCGCCGGTTGTCCCGGTTTCGATTTCGCCGGCCCCAAATATTCGACAAACATCAGTCCATCAGCTCGGGCCGGGCCGCTCGGCAGCGAAAGAGACAGGGGGAACGAGGCCGCCGTGGAGACCCCCATATCAGGCTGAGCCACCACTCCGCAGCTAATCAGAAGCACCTGATCCGAGGGCCAGCGAAACCGCTCGTGCAATCGCCAACTAACCATTTGGGGGATCTGCACTTGGATCGTTTGCGTTCCGCCGGTAGCGGTCGGCACGTCGATATCGACGTTCACAAATTTTTCGATCTGATCGACGCTACATTTGAGGACCGCATCGATCGTCTTGTCGTCAGGAGCCAGCAGAGGGCTCACTTCCAGCGAGAAACCGGCTTCGATCTGATCGCTTTGCAGTTCATACCCCGGCCAGGCGGCGGTTGCCCGTACTGACCGCATAAAGGTTTGCGGCTTGAGCATCGAGACGGCGCTCGACTGTCCGTTATGGATGAGCAAATTCGCCGCTTGGTGTTCTTTGTAGTCGCTCCGTTTTCGCAAGCTGTCGAGCAAAATAGCCGCATTTTCTTTGCTCAACAACCAAGCTTCGATCCCCGGCGTTTTGACCGAGACCGGCTGCATCATGCGATAGGCCAGACGGCGCCAATTGGGGCTTTTCACGGTGACCAGACGCAGTCCAAGCGTTTTGACTTCGGCCTGACTTTCGACAAAGTCTTCGACAACGTCCCGGACAATCTGCTGCATCTCTGGAGTGTGATAGACTCGCAGCGTGTTTTTGTCGGCGTGCAGCATACCCAGCGGTTCGCTGAACCAAACGTCAGTGCCGGTTTCTCGCAAGATCCAATCGATGATCGCTTGCTCGGGCTTCGACGTCGAAGTTACTCGTAAGGTGTAGGGAGTAATATCGTAGTCGCGCCAAACTTGGCCTTGATCGTGTGGCAGCTCGTTGAGCCCGCTCTTCACTTTCAAGAGCGAACCAGACGGGGGGAGCGCTTCGCTGCGCGGTGCGGACGACATCGGCGCCGCCGTCGAATCAGACGAGTAAGCCGATGCGGTTTTGATCGCTTCGTTAGGGTTGCGCCACGCCGAGTTGGCGACGGCGCCTGGCGTTTCGGCGATGACGGCCGGCAAAGGAGCAGCGGCCGCTTTGTCGCTTTCGCTGAGCGGGGACGGCGGTTTGACCGTGGGAATCGGCCGAGCGGTCGACTGCGAGCTAACTCTTCCCGCTTCTTGGGCGAAGGTCGAGCCGACGCAAATCAGCAGCAGGGTTAGCATTGTCATCCAAGTACGCATCATAGCCGTCATCCTTGTCGGCGCGAAAACGATCGTCAGCGTCACGCAAACGCGAGCCAATTGGGTCCATAATTCGGGCGGAGTATAGGAGTCGAGTGATGGACTCACAAGGTCGATCAGCACGAACTTGGCGAAATCGCTCAAGTTCTCGCCCCCCTTTGCCGACAACCTAGGCAGCTAGCAGTGACTACAGAAGATCGCTCAGCCAATCGTCGTCGGCTGCTTTCGGCTTTTGCGGCTTTTCGACGACAGGCTTAGCTGCCGGCGGAGCAGGGGACGCCGGCTTGCGATCCTGCTGCGGCATCGGTTCGCTTTTCGCCGGACGCGCCGCAGGGGATGATTTCCCACTTGAGGCTGCCGTTGGCGCGCTGGTCGAACCAGGACGGACGACTTTTCGCTGCGGCGTGGTCGTTGTCGGCCTGGGCTTGGGTGGAGACTTTGACTCGCTTGGCAACTCGGCGTCGGGAAGATCGAAATTTAAGGGGCCAGTCGAACTCGCCGCGTTGCTTTTGACCGGAGCGCCGCTGACCGGAGCGCCGCTTCGAACGCCGGCACTGGATTTGACCGGGGTGACCGCAGCCGCTGCAGTTTCACGTTCCGCTTGTTCTTTCGCCAATTGTCGTTTCCGCGTTGGATCGTGCAGCAGTCCGACCAACTGCATGATGCGATACCAACCGATCCAAACAGCGACGAGCAGCGGTAAGGTCAGCAGTGCCCAAGCGCCCATCCGAAAGTGGGCGACCGCGAGAAAAATGATCGTGAGAACGACTCCGCCGATCGCCGAATAGTTTAAGACATCGCGGGGGCGAGTCGATTCGTGCAGTTGGTCGGCGAACCAGGCTTCCCACTTCGTCTTCGGCTCTTCCCGCACGATCAGATTCTCGGCCTTCAAATCCTCAAAGTAGGTTTCGAGCTCGAGATGCCAACCGCACTGTTGGCATAATTTAGCGCTGGGGCGCAACGAATGGGAGCATTTCGGACAGATGCGCCCCACATTGTCTTCTTCCAGGGGGACCGCGTCGTAAGCTGCTTCGACCGGCTGGGCGAAATCATCCTCCTCGGAACCTTTAATTGGGACCAGACTTACGCATTTCGGACAACGAATCGTTTGTCCCGCCAATTGAGGTTTGGCGCGCAGCGAAACGCCGCAGCAGGGGCAGACGACACGAATATCACTCATGAAAATTCCTTAAGGGGTCCGACGCGTTCTCTATTTTCTCGGTTGGCGCTAGAATTTGCAACAAACAGGATGTGCGTCGACCCCAACGCAAAAGCGCTTCTAGATACGTAAATTTCAGGGGCAAACCATGACAGCTGGGAATAAAAAGAGGTTCAAAATCAGAATAAAGGGTATTAGGCCAGAGTTGCCCTAGCTTTTTTCTTTTTTATCCTGACACCCGGTTATTGGCAGTTTGGTTGCATAAACTAGAAAACTAGTGCATATCATGAGGGTGTAGCCCTCTTTTCTTCCCCCCGCGGATCGCTCCGCAGCATTCGCTCCCTCCTGAAGATTTATGTATTTCAAATTTAAATGCCCGCAATGCGGCCAGTCGCTTAAAGTACGCCAGGAACTTGCCGGTCAAAAACGGAACTGCCCTTACTGTAAGGCCAGCGTCCGTATCCCGAATACGACGGAGATCGATATGGATCTTCCGCCGTTGGAATCTTCTGGCTTTCCGAGCTTCGATGACGGCGGCGGCGCTGGAGGCAACCCGCTAGGCGGACTCGATCTCGGCAATCTGCAAACCGACCCGCTATCGACCAAAACAGCCGCCAAAGCCGGGGGCAAAAAAGGCGCCGCGACGCCTCCGCCGCGACAAGCGGCCGCCGCAGCGTCCTCAGCCTCCTCTTCGGATGGTGAGTTCACCGATCCGAGCGACGTTGGACTGGTCGGTTCTGGCATCTTCGGATTTTTCGCGGCGGTGACCTTCCTGCTCCTCCTTTGGCCTTCGAAGGGAACCTACATCGGCGACCTGTTTTTGGCCGGCGGTTTTCAGGGGGTGATGATCCAGTTCCTCTCCACGTTCATGTTCTTTTGGGCGATGGCGATTCTCTGGAAGAAAAATCGCAAGATCAAACGTCAACGCGACTATCTGTTGATGGACGTGCTGCCGACCGATATTTCGCCCGAAATACGCTTCGATACGCTTGATCGCTTTGTCGACAATATTCGCCAACTGCCGGGCGAACATGGCGAGAGCTTTTTGATCAACCGCGTTTTGCGCGGCTTGCAGCATTTCCGCGTTCGCCGCAACGCCGCCGAAACGGTGACGATGATGGCGTCGCAGTCCGAAATTGACTCGAACAACGTCGCGTCAAGCTACACCGCGATCAAAGTGCTGATCTGGGCGATTCCGACGATGGGTTTTATCGGCACGGTGCTTGGTATCAGCTTGGCGGTCGCGTCGCTCGCAGGCGCCCTGGGCGGTAATGATCCGTCGCAGTTGATGACCTCTTTGACGTCCATGTTCTCTGGCCTCGGCACCGCGTTTAATACGACGCTGGTCGCGCTGGTCATGAGCATGATCATTAAGTTCCCCATGTCTTCACTGCAAAAGAGTGAAGAAGGGGTGCTCAACTGGGTCGACGAATACTGCAACGAAAACCTGCTCCGCCGCTTGAACGATGGTCGCGAAGGGGGCAACGAGCCGACTGGACCGCTCGACACCAAGATCTTCCGCCGCGCGGTGGAAGAAGCGATGGCCGCGCAGCAGTCGGAGCTGGAGGTCTGGATTCAGAAGCTCGAGCTGGTCGGGCATACGATCACGAAGCAAACGACCGAAGGCTGGACTGATATCCAAGCCAAGCTGCTGGAAGGTCAAAAAGAGATTACCGCTCAGGTGCTCGACCAGATGCAGGCGAAAACCGGCGAAATGCAGACCCGGCAGGAAGAACAACGCGCCGAAATGCAGGATCAACTGACGCAGATGCAAGAGATCGCAGCGCAGTTGCAAAGCACATTGGGCATGGTGGCCAACGTCGCGGCTCAGTCGTCGAACCAGATGAACGCCAATGTCGCTGCTTCGACGGAACGACTGGAAGACTACTTCTCTGGCGTCGAACGTGGATTGACCGGCCTGAATGAAGTGTTGTCCAAACTTGGCAACGAAACGGTCGTTGTTCAGCAGGTCGAAGCGCCGTCCCACGGCGGCGGCTGGTTTGGCATGGGCGGCGGCAAAGCGAAATCACGTCGCAATGGGAAACGATAAATGGCCAAACGCAGTCAAGACGGGGGCGATGACGTATCGCTCTTTCCGTTTCTTAGCGTGCTGGCCTGCGTGATCGGCACGTTAACGATGATCATCGCTGCGGTCGCGGTCCAGGCGCTCGACAACGATACCGTCGACCAGGCGATCAAGTACGAAGAAAAGAAGGCCGAACTTGCCGAAACGGACGCTGCTTTGGCCAAACTCAACGCCGAGTTGAAAAAGAAAGAGGCCCAGCTCAAATCCGAGCAATCGGCCGAACAAAAGAAATTGGCGGACGCCAAGAAACGGCTCGCTGAATTGTTAGCGAAATTCGATGAGGCGCAAAGCAAGCTCTCGCAAATTTCGCTCGATGGCCCAAAAGTCGATCTCGCCGGCGAAGCGGAATCGATCAAAGAGATGGAGTCCGAGCTGAAATCGAAGCGCGAGAAAATCGCCCAGATGGAAAAAGAGATCGCCGATCGCAAGCTGCCCCCCAAAGAATCGGAAGTGTCGATTTTGCCCGGCGGCTCCGGCGTTGGATTTGATCCAACCTTTATTGAATGCGACGAGTCGCGAATCGTGATTCATGACGGCGCGAAAACGACGCCGGTGCGTACGAATGAACTGAACACCAATCCCGATTTCGCCAAAGCCCTCGCGGAAGTCAAAGCCAACCCCAAAGGTTCGCTCGTCTTTCTCATTCGAGACGACGGCTTGTCCACCTATTGGTCCGCACGAAATTTTGCGCGAGCCAAAGGGGTCAAAAATGGTAAGCTGCCGGTAATCGGCGACGGACGGATCGACTTGAGTTACTTCAAAAAGAAGACCCCGGAATAATGGCCAGACGCAAACCAGACAACGACGAAGACGGCGGACTTGACTCGTTGCTTGACACGATGTTTAACGTGGTCGGCATTTTGCTGATCGTGTTGGTCGTCGTCCAGCTCGGCGTGCAAAAAGCGGTCGAACGAATCGCCGAAACTTCGGCGGTCGATCCCGCGGCGCTCGAAGCGATGATCAAAAGACTGGAAGAGGCTCATAAGGAAAAACTGAAGGTCGAGACCTCGATTGACGAGCTCAATCCAGACGAGTCGAAACTGGAAGAATTGCTCAAGCGTCTGCAGTCGGAATCGGTCGCCAAAGAAGCGACGCTCGTTGGCAAAGAAGGGGAGTTGAAGAAAGCGCTGATCGCCCAAAAAGTGCAAGAAGAAGCACAGATGAAAGCCGGCGAGAACAAAAAGATCCGCGAGAAACTGTCGACCGATTTGAACTCGAGCCTAGAGAAGCTGGCCAGCTTGGAAGCGAGATTGGACGACTCGAAACCGCGAGCTCAACTTCCTCCCAAGGTTGTTAATTTGCCCGATCCACGGCCGGCCCCCGAGGGAATCAAAGAGGCGGTCTTTCTATGCGTAAACAATAAGATCTATCCGCTCAATCCGACCGAGTTGCGTGAAGACGCCAAAAAGCGCTCGGAATATCAGCTTTCCCGCGGACTGAAGAAATACGTGAAAGATCCCGCGAAAGGAGTCGACGGCGAAGAGTTTGTCGAGGACTTCAACCAGCGCGTCTTGCAAGACGATTACTTTAAAGCCGAAATGTACGTCTCGGGCCGATACCCCCGCTTGCGACTCACCCCGCGGGAGAGCGAAGGTTTTTCGATCGCCGAGATCGAGAACCCCCGTTCTCGCTTCCAAAAACTGTTGCTGATGACCAATCCGGAAAAGTACTACTTCCGCTTCTTTGTCATGCCCGACAGCTTTGAAGCCTATGTCGCCGTGCGCCGCGTCTCGGACAAGGCCAACTATCTGTCCGGCTGGGAACCGCAGGCGCCCGATTGGAAATATACGACTTCGGTCGGTGGTAAAGTGAAATTCGGCCCCGAACCGGTGGTCGATCCCAATGCGCCGAAACCGCCGCCCAAACCGGCGACGCCGGCCCCCAAACCGAACGTGCTCGACTAGATTGTCACGCCGTCGGATTCTTTCGCATTTCTCAGCTCGGTCTTTTCAGACCGAGCTTTTTTGTTGCGCGTTCCTGCAGGCTTTGCGGGCATTACAGACGACCTGTATCAATTGCGCCGCTGGCGCTGACCAATATCGATGCGCAAAAGGCGCTAAATCGCCTAGTGGGCTGCTGTTACCTGAAAAAGAGCATTTGATTTGCTATTCGTAACCTAATCTTTGGGAGCTCAGGATCACCCTTATGGGATGCCCTGCAAGTTCTCACGGTTGTGGATTCACTCCCAAAAATTAACCTGCCCCTTTCGATCGGAACGCGCTTCTTGGCGGAAAGCGTTTCTCGATTTTGCCCACCCAACAATTGTTACTCGCGAGACTTCGCTATGTCCGCTGCTGATCCATCTCTTGATATCGCCTGGATGCTGATTTGCGCCGCTTTGGTCATGTTGATGCAAGGAGGTTTTTGCTTGCTGGAAAGCGGCATGGCCCGGGCCAAAAACAGCTTCAATGTGGCGCTCAAGAATCTGATCGACTTCTGCGTTTCAAGCGTCATCTTCTGGGCGTTTGGATTCGCGCTAATGTTTGGCGCCAGTTATCACGGGTTATTCGGTACGACCAACTTTCTTTTAGAGGATTCCGCGTCTCCTTGGCTCATGGCCTTCCTCTTCTTTCAGTTGGTCTTTTGCGGCACGGCCACCACGATTATCTCAGGCGCCGTGGCCGAACGTATCCGTTTCCAGGGCTACCTGCTGATCAGTCTATTTGTCTCGGCCATCATTTATCCGCTGTTTGGGCATTGGGCCTGGGGGGGTGCGATCGAAGGCACGCCGACCGGTTGGCTTGCTCAACTGGGCTTCATTGACTTCGCCGGTTCGACGGTCGTTCACTCGGTCGGCGGCTGGGTCGCTTTGGCGGCGGTGGTGGTGATTGGTCCGCGAATTGGTCGCTTTGACGGCGGCGAAGACCGCCCGATCTCCGGACACAACTTGACGCTGGCGACGTTTGGCGCGCTGGTGCTGTGGTTTGGCTGGTTTGGCTTCAACGGCGGCAGCACGCTCAGCATGAACAGTGACGTTCCTAAAATTCTGGTGAATACAAATCTCGCTGGCGCGATGGGCGCGTTGACTTGCCTGGTCCTGTCCAAGTGGGTCCACAAGCGCCCCGATGTCGGGCAAGTGATGAACGGCGCCATCGCCGGCTTGGTGGGCGTGACCGCGTCTTGCCATATCTTGGCGCCTTGGGCGGCGGCGCTGGTCGGAGCCGGTTCGGGTCTGATCTGCAGCGGCGTCACCTACTTGCTGCCAAAAATGAAAATTGACGATGTCATCGGCGCCGTTCCTGCGCATGCTTGTGCCGGCTGCTTTGGCACGGTCGCTTTGGCGCTGTTGGCCGACCCGGTTCACTTCGGCGAAGGGGTGACTCGTTGGCAACAGCTGGGCGTGCAACTACTGGGCGTCGGAACTTGCTTCGTCTGGGCGTTTGGCGGCGGCTATGCATTCATCTCGCTCGCCAATTTGGTGATGCCGTTCCGCGTTCCTCGGGATCATGAGCTGCGGGGACTGAACATCTCGGAACATGGGGCCAGCACCGAACTGATCGACCTGCTGACCGACATGCAGCGACAACGCAATTTGGGGGACTTCTCCGACGACGTGCATGTCGAACCGCACACCGAAGTCGGTCAGATCGCCGCCGAATACAATCGCGTGTTGGCCAAAGTGAACTGCGAGATGAAGCAGCGCAGCGAAGCCGAACGACGCTTTCGCGAGATCTTTGAAAACGCCGTTGAAGGGATCTATCAAACGACGCCGGAAGGGTTCTTTGTGACCGCCAACCCGGCGCTTGCCCGGATGCTGGGTTACCCCGATCTCGCTTCGTTACGCGATGATATTAAAAACGTCGCGACGGACGTTTACGTCAATCGGGATCGGCGTGATGAATTTGTGGACGAAATCCATCAGAACGGCGTCGTCTTCAACTTCGAGTCAGAGATTCGTCGCGGCGACGGAACATTCGCGTGGATCTCGGAGAACGCGTCGGCGCGACGAAATCAAAACGGAGACGTGCTGTACTACGAAGGAACGGTAGAAGACATCACGGAGCATCGCAAAGCGCTGCAACTGACGGATGAAATCAAAGCGGCCGAAGCGGCTAACGAAGCGAAAAGCACGTTCCTGGCCAGCATGAGTCATGAAATCCGCACGCCGCTGAACGGCGTGATCGGCTTTCTTGATCTGCTGCATACGACCAAATTGGATGATCAGCAAGGCCGATTTGTCGAACTCGCCAAGTCGTCGGCTAGTTCGCTGCTGCATCTGATCAATGACATTCTGGATCTCTCGAAGATCGAAGCCGGCGGTATTGAACTGGAGCAGACCGAGTTCGTGCTGACCGACCTGATCGAGTCGGTCCCGGAAATGTTCGCACCGCAGTGCCGCATGACCGGGCTGGAACTGAACAGCAGCGTCGCGACCGATGTTCCCCAGGCGGCGATCGGCGACTGCGAACGCATCCGTCAGGTATTGGTGAACTTGTTCGCCAATGCGGTGAAGTTCACCGAGACCGGAGGAGTCTATTTGCGTGTCGAGCGCGAACGCTCTGTCGCGTCGTCCCACGACGCGATCGCTCGCATCCGCTTTTCGGTCGAAGACACCGGCATCGGCGTTCCCCGCTCCAAAATGCAGCGATTGTTTAAAGCCTTCTCGCAAGTTGACGCGTCGACGACGCGCAGTTACGGCGGCACCGGGTTGGGTTTGGCGATCTGCAAGCAGTTGGTGGAATTGATGGGAGGTGAAATCGGCGTCGAGAGCGAAGTCGGCAAAGGCTCGACTTTCTGGTTCACGCTGCCGTTGCAAGCGATCGAACGATCGACTTGCAACCTCATTCCCAACATCCAGGGATTGCGCGTGTTGGCGGTCGACGACAACCACATGAATCTGCAGGTCATCAAAGAACAATTGCAATCGTGGGGAGTCGAAGTTTCTACCGCCGGCAATGGCCGTCGCGCGTTGGCGCTGTTGGAAGACGCCGCCAAACGGAATGTCCCTTATCAATTGGCGATCCTGGATCACTTGATGCCTGAGCTCGACGGCCTCCGTCTGGCGCATTTGATCAACGACCATCAAATGCTGCACGAAACCCGATTGTTAATGCTCACCTCGTACGAACACACGATTCCGCACGCCGAATTGAAAAAGCTGGAGATGGTTTGCTTGCCGAAACCGGTTCGGCAAACTCGCCTGCTTGATGCGCTGGTCGCGTTAACCGGCGAGCGTTCTCCGAAGCAAAAAGTGGAGAAAGTCGAAAACCAACAGCCGGTCCGTGAGCGAGCTCCACTGGAAGGCGCTATCCTGGTTGTCGACGATAACGAAATCAATCGTATCGTCGCAAAAGAAATCCTGCAGTCGGAAGGGTTCCAGGTTTCGCTCGCCGAAAATGGGCGTCAAGCGGTCGAAAAGATTCAAAGCGGACAGTTCGACCTGGTGCTGATGGACTGCGAAATGCCGGAAATGGATGGCTTCGCCGCGACGCGCATGATTCGCAATCTCGCCGAAAATGGACATCCCGAGTTAGCGAATTTGCCCATCGTGGCGCTGACCGCTCAAGCGGTTCTCGGCGACAAAGAACGCTGCCTGGCCGCCGGCATGAACGGCTACGTGATGAAGCCGGTCAATCGAAGCGAACTGATCGACACGATCGTCGACTGTCTTTCTCGCAAGGACTCAAGCGTCGCTGAAATGGATCTGTTGAGCTTGGAAGAAGAAACCGATCACCTGGAAGAATTCGTCATCGATCCCACCGAAATCGAAAGCTCGATCGACGTGGACGATCTGCTGGCGCGTTGCGGCGACAATGACGATTTGGCTCGCCTGATTTTGAATAAGTTTCGCGATCGATCGACAAAAGACGCCGCCGCTTTAGCGGAAGAAGTCGCTGCGGGTCGAGCCGACGCGGTCGCCCAGTTGGCGCATTCGCTTAAAGGTATGGCCGCCAACATTTCGGCCAAACAAGTCGCTGCGGCGGCCGATCTGTTAGAACAAGCGGCCAAAGCCAGCCAAACTGAAGAACTTGCAGATCTCTTTTCGAGCGTCGTCGCACGCTTGGAAACATGTGAATCGGCAATCGATCGCCTCCTTGCCGGGACGGAAATCGGAGAACGTTGAATATGACGCCTACTGAACCTGCTGTGGACATTCTGATTGTCGACGACGATGACATCTCGCTCGACCTCTTGCGATATGCGCTCGAAGCACACAACTTTCGCGTCTGGTCCGCCGCTAACGGAGCCGAAGCGTTGCGCGTGCTGGAGTCGCAAAACATCAACCTGGTCGTCACCGACTGGGAGATGCCGATCGTAAATGGTCTCGAGTTTTGTCGCGAAGTTCGTCGCCGGCAGTCCGATCACTACATCTATGTCATCCTGTTGACCAGTCATGGCGCGCGCGATGAGATCGTCGAAGGCATGGCGGCCGGCGCCGATGACTTTATCGTCAAACCGTTCAATCCGCCTGAGTTACTCGCGCGGATTCAGGCCGGCCGGCGCGTGCTGGCGCTCGAAACGCGCGACCTGGTCATCTTCGCGCTGGCTCGACTCGCCGAATCGCGCGATACCGACACCGGCCAACATCTCGAGCGCGTGCGACTTTACGCACGACGCTTGGCGGAAGAGTTAGCCGCGTCGTCCGCTTTTCCGGAAGAAATTGACGCCGAGTTTATTCGCCTGGTTTTTCAAACCAGCCCGCTGCATGATATCGGCAAGGTCGGCATTCCCGACTCGGTGTTGCTAAAGCCAGGCAAGCTGACCGAAGAAGAATTCGAGGTCATGAAACGACACACGATCATCGGCGCCGAAACGCTGGACGCCGCGCTCTGTCAGTTTCCGCATGCTCGCTTCTTGCAGGTTGCTCGCGACATCGCGATCGGACACCACGAAAAATGGAACGGATTCGGCTATCCTTACGCACTCATGGGTCAGCAGATTCCGCTGGCGGCCCGCATCGTGGCGATTGCTGACGTCTATGACGCATTGACGACGCGCCGCGTCTACAAAGATGCGATTCCTCATGACGAAGCGGAAGCGATGATCATCGCCGAAGCCGGCGAGCATTTCGACCCGCTTATCGTCGCCGCATTCCAGCGCTGCAGTCACGAGTTTGTCCGAATTTCGCAGCGTTACGCCAATTCCCACCAACCGGCGGTTTGCACCGTGTAACGAAATGGCCTGCGACAGCACGAGTGCACCTACTGCACAATCCGACCTATCTGACTTGGCCCATTCCTATTGCAGGGTTGGGGAAGCTGGTTTCTAGTGAATGCAAGCGTCTCCGCGGGGCTATCTGCCGCGGTGGGCCCTTACTTCATCCCATAGGCGGTCGTGTTGGCCGCCGCAGAACAGAGCCTCCATCGACTCGGTAGTGGGCGCGAGTCGTCCGATTGCCACTCTGGACATGGTGCTCCGCTTTGTGGTTATCATGATGCTGATCGCCGATCTCGATCGCCCCCTGGAAGGCCTGCGGCGCGTGAACCATCAATCGATGGTCGGGCCGCACCAATCAATCCAGTAGATTGCAAGGGAGAAGACGCTGTGCCCACCGAACGAGAAAAAATGTTGGCCGGCGAGTTGTATGACGCACTTGCCCCACAGCTGACCGCCGCGCGAGCCAGAGCGGAAGATCTTTGTTACGACTTCAACGCGACGCGCCAACGTCAGTCAGCGGAACGTCGCGAGATTTTGCAGCAGTTGCTCGGCGACGGAGGCGATTCGGCCTGGATTCAGCCGCCGTTCTTTTGCGACTATGGAACCAATATCTATCTCGGCGAGCGCGTCTATTTCAATTTCAACTGCATCGTGCTTGATGTTTGCGAGGTACGGATCGGCGACTTCACATTTCTGGGCCCCGGGGTCCACCTCTATACGGCGACGCATCCGCTGAACGCCCAACTGCGACGAACACAAGAATTTGGGAAGCCGATTACGATTGGTTCCGATGTCTGGATCGGCGGTGGAGCGATCATCTGCCCAGGCGTCAACATCGGCTCGAAAACGGTAATCGGCGCCGGCAGCGTCGTCACCAAAACCATCCCGCCCGGCGTCTTAGCCGCCGGAAATCCCTGCCGAGTCATTCGCGACCTAGCGCCCTAACCAAGCCACCGCTCTCCGCTTTACTTCTACTTCGGCGCCGAAAACCGGTGCGTCGGAACCGGACGCCCTGGCCGAAAGTATTGCGTTTGCTGTCGTTCAATCCGCACGCCAAACTTCTTCGCCGCCGCGTCAATCGCATCGTCGACTTGCTGGCGCAGTTCTTCCGGCGAGATTCCGACCCGCGCATTGACCACCACGTCGGCTTCTTTGGCCTGGCAGTTCGAGGGCAAAGAGAGGATCGGCGCGGTATCGCTGCTGACCAAATTAGCGACTCCGTAAAAACCTTCCCACAGGCCAATCGTCTTTAGGTGGGCTGTTTCCGCATGCGAGTTCGCCAATGTCTTTTGCATCGCGTTCATGATCGCCATCAGAAAAGCGTCCAGGTCAAACGCCTCCGAAGCGGTCGCCTTCAAACTGCTGTTGAGCCAGCCCAGTTCGGCTTCTCCTTCGGCATAGACGTCGTAGTCAATATCGAGGATCTTTTTGCCAAACTCGCCGCGTTGATCGATCAACTCCACCAACGCGTCAAAGCCGGCGCCGGTCTTGGCCGATGTCCGCAGGATCGGCGTTCCGGGAAACGCTTCCGTAATCAAGCTGGCGAGTAGATCGACTTTTTCGGCGTCGAGTTCGTCGATTCGATTGATGATCACAAAATCGGCTTCTTCCAACTGCTTTTTGAAGATGTAGGCCGCTTTGGGAGAGAAGCCGCCGCTATCTTCTCCCTGCAAAATACGGAGCCCGTGCGACGGTTTCAAAATCACGCCGTAAGGAGCGACGTCAAACTGAGCGTCAAACATGCGAACCAGCGGCTGTACGACGGTCGCGACCAGATCAGTGCAGCTGCCGACCGGCTCGGCGATGACGATGTCGGGACGATCTTCGGCGGCCAGCTTTTCCACCGTGCCGGTCAATTCGTTGAAGTTGCAACAGAAGCATGCGCCGGCGACTTCTCCCACCCGAAAACCTTGCGAGCGCAGCATCTGCGTGTCGACCAGATCGGTCGCCTGATCGTTGGTGACGATCCCGACGTTCAAACCCTGATCGCGATAGTGCTGAGCCAAACGGCCGATCGTGGTCGTTTTGCCGGCGCCCAAAAATCCGCCGATCATGACAAAACGAATCAAGCCGGTTTCATTGGCGGAAGTCGACATGCGAGTGCTCCGAGAAAATAATGGTCGAATGATGGATTGGGAAACTAGTCCGCCGTCGGCGTCGGTTCGATCACGTACGGTCGCACCAATTTTTGATACAGACCGCAACCCACGATCGAGCCGACAATCGGCGCAACGATGTAAACGGTAACCATGCCGATTCCGTTGGGCCCCGGAATCGCCGCGCTTCCCCAACCGGCGAAATAGGCGAACAGCCGCGGCCCAAAATCGCGAGCCGGATTAAAACAGGCCTGGGTAAGCGGCGCGATCACGCAAATCAGCACCGCGACGCATAAACCAATAAAGACCGGCGCCAGATTCTTGGGCCCGCCCAGGTTTTCTTTTTCGGTCGTCGCCAACACGACCATCGCCAAGATCGCGGTCCCCACGGCTTCGGCCAACCAGGCCATCGGCTGACTAAAACCGGCCTCCCAAACCGCCAAGTCGGCGTCCGTCACCGCGGCGCCGCCCAGTTTGCCGGGGTTGGGATAGTACTCGCCAAAACACATCGCCGTCACGATGCTGGCCGGTTCTCCCCGCACGATCCCTCGCTCGGCTTCCGTCGCACCGAAATAAGACGCATTGATCGCAAACAACAACGCCGCCGCCGCAATCGCGCCGACGAGCTGTGATCCGACATAGGGGGCGACGCGCCGCGCCGGAAACAGTCCCCATGTCGACAGTCCGATCGTGATCGCCGGGTTGATATGAGCGCCGCTGATCGGCCCGATCGTATAAATGGCCAGCATGATCGCAACGCCCCAGACGATCCCGACCTGCCAAAGTCCGGCCAAGTCCCCATGCAACACGGCCGTTTGCACGGCGCCTAAGCCGAAAAAAATCAGCAGGAAGGTGCCGACTATTTCGGCCACGCAGCAGATCCAAAGGGGGCGGGGAATCATCAATTGACCTTCAACGTTTCGCCCAGGAAGAGTAGGGTGACCCCTATTTTAACCGCGCCAGCGCGGCGACTCATCCTTCGAAAACGTGTCGAGAGAGGAAACATTCAAACGTCCATTTGAACCAAAATCGGTACGAATTCAAGATCCGGTTCCGCCTTCGGCTCATTTTTCCGATTGGCGCAATACTTCCCGCTCCTCCTTCAGCCGCAGATCGCGTCGTGGAAAAGTCACTTCACCGTCAACTGAAAAATCTCTATGCGGGCGCAGACGCCGCGACCGAGGTCCGTTTTGGCCGTTATCGAATTGACGCCGTCGTCGGCGAAGAATTAGTCGAAGTGCAGTGCGCGTCGCTCTCGGCGATTGGTCCCAAGATCGCAGCGCTGGTCGAGCAGCGGCCCGTTCGCGTCGTCAAACCGCTGATCCAGCGGAAGCGAATCATCAAGCGCGCCAGCAGCGGTGGTAAGATCCTCAGCAACCGGCTCAGCCCCAAGAAAGGGACCTGGCTCGATCTGTTTGACGAGTTGGTTTATTTCACCAAGGTTTTTCCACACGCCAATCTCACGTTGGAAGTGCCGCTGATCCATATCGAAGAGCATCGCCTGCCGGGACATGGACGACGGCGCCGCAAACGTCAGAACGACCATACCGTCGAAGATACGCACTTGGTCGAAGTGATCGAGACCCGTCGCATCAAAACGGCCGATCAACTCTGGAAATTTTTGCCCGGCAAGCTGCCCCAAGAATTTGATACCGGCGATCTGGCCCGCATGCTCACTTGCCAACGGTGGATCGCTCAACGCATCGCCTACTGCCTGCGCGAAACCGGCGCCGCCGAGATCATCGGCAAACGGGGCAACGCCGTCCTGTATGCGAAAGCAAAAAAGCGGAAGAAATCAAAAGCGGCGTGACGCCGATTTATCGCGCAAGATTTTCCTTCCACCAGCGAATCGACTAAGATCGGAAATCACTCTTCCTAGCCGGAAGACGTTGGACTTTCGGCTGCACAAATTCCCCGGTATGACGCAACTGCGAAAGCTTTGTTCTCGGTCTACTATGGTGACAGTTCAACGCATCTTGAAACTTGGCCTCACGCTGGCGTTTGTCGTCGGCGTGGTGATGTTCTGCTTGGCCAAACGCGAGCAGCAGCCGATTAAAGCCGAGTACGATCGGCTGACCGCCAAGTTTGGCGAGATGCCGGCGATCGCGCCTGATCGCTATCAGGTGCTGCGTTTGCCGACCAACGAGCCGTGGGACTTGATGTGGCGATTTCGCCGACCCGAGAATACAGGGATTCTTATCGAAGATTACATTGCTTTCGGCGGCGGCTCTTGCAGCGGAAGTTTGTATTCCAATGATAACAACCGTGACGCTTCGATCGTTCGCTTTCACATCGATTTTGACCGTCCGCAGATGCGTTGTTTCTTCAAGTTTGATGGAGGCGCTTCGACGTGCGGCTCGGGAGATAAAAAAACGGCCGATGCGTTTCGTGAACATTGGGACGAACTGAAGATAGAGACCGTTTCGTCCAGCCATGCCGTCGACTTCTCCCCAGACGAGATCCTAGAACTGGTTCGCATTACGGCGCCCGCGAAGTTTGCCGACGGTTCGTCGGTTAGAAGCGGAAAAGATGGTCTCTGCCTGCTGGTCCGCGTCGGCGCCCAAGCCGCGTTTGATCAAGAAAAAGCAGCCGCCGAGAAGCAGCGATGAACGCAGACCCGATTTTTGAAGGCAACACGACCGGCTTAGAGCCGCCGCGACCTTCGCTCTGGCGATTCAGTCTCTACACCGTGATGTCGACCACCGCAGTCATCGCCGTGTGGGTCGCCTACTTGGTCACGTTGGAAGAAACGAAGCGGATGCAGTTGCAACTGCCGGGGCTGCGCGAAGTCGCCCGCGAACTGCAGATTGACGATCCCCAGCAGTACGCCGTCGTGCGCCATCATGAGCTCTCGAACGATGACTATCGCTGGCGCATCTATCTGCCGCCGGAACAAAAATATCAACTCTTCCTGGCGACCAAAAATGTGGATCAAAATCACGCTCCGCAGAAACCGAAACCCGGTCCATCAATCGCAACGCCGATCGCCCCCGGTGAACACGAGTTGTCGCTCAGGTACGAAAAGCAGACAGAAGGCTGGATCGTTCAAGTCAGCGTCGACGGCCAGATTGTCTTAGAAGAGTTGCAACCGCCGGAGTGGAACCTGGGAATCGGCAGTACCGGCGGAAGCAATTTTCAAGGGAGTCAGCAGCAAGCGACTGACGAACCGCTGGAGCTGTTTGATCAAGTTTTTTCGGTTCCACATCCGGAATCGCCAAACTCTTCGAGCCCGCGCGATTCAGAAACGGGGGGGCGGCTGTGGATTGAGAAGTTGGAACCATGACAGAAAAGCTCGGCTGGCAACTAACACCGCTGAGATTCCTTCACATCTTTCTGATGTTACTCACCATGTGGGGCTTGTTCGGGACGTGCATTTCCAATCATGAACTGCGCCAGCTCAACGCGCAGCGAGCTCAAATACTCGCGAATCTGGGCGACTTCGGCCAGAACGATCCGACCAAGTTCAAGCTCATGAAGCTTCCCAGCAAATACGACCACGAACTTCGCTGGCGTTACTATCAGCCTCCCGGCGTATTGACGCAAGAGCGAGCCTATCACGGTCATCAAGGGCCAGGCTACCAATCCACCATGATGACTCCGGAAGAGGGAGAATATCTCTACCGCATCAAGCTCGTAAAAGTAGGTGAGCAAGTGATCCTCTTTTATACCGGCGCCAACCGTTCCAGCTATTGGCCGATCAAGGATCCCTTCGTCGCGCGATTGCTGTACGACCACTGGGACGAGTTGGAATTTGAACATGCGGAGGAGGGACGAATTCAGGAGGTCGACGCGGATGCGACTTTCGACCTGGTTCGTATCGTCGCGCCCCTCGCATTGTTGCGGCAGTTGGGAGACGACAAGCGACTTGAGGATCATCAACTCCTTTGGATCCGCCGGGGAGCGGACGCGGCGTTCAAGAAACAAGACGCGCTGAATGCGAATCGGATGGCGCCATGAATTTAGACGAAGAAACGCCTGCTTCGCCGCCGCTGCGCCGACCGGGTCAATTTGGCATCTTGACATTGATGCTGCTGTCGATGGCCATTGCTGCTTGGGTCGCCGCTTTTCAACTGCCGCAGCAATGCCGACAAGCGCGGGTCGAGTTGGATGCGCTGCGACGACTCACGAACGCGGATGAACAAGAACCTTGGCGACGTCTTTCGGCGATCCCTTTTACCGGTCGCAATATTACCGGATTCCTCTGGGCTGTCTACCTTCCGCCGCAAGCATCTTATCGGATCGCGTGGACGACGGCCCGCTCGCCGGATAGCGGCGGCGCGTTCGTGTCGATGGAGAGTGCGCCGATATCCGCCGGCGAACATGAGATTGCCATTCGCTATTTTTTCGAGGACGACCATTGGGTCGCGCAAACACGGATCGATGATCAGGTATCCTTCGAGCAGCAATTGCCCGCCGATTGGAATCTTCAATTGGGCTCTTTCGACTTGATGAAAAATCGCGGCGGCGTCGAACAGCCGGCGAATCAAGCTTGCGTGCTTCACGACGAAATCTACTACACGCCTGACGAAACTAGGTCGAACCGTCCCAGTACGAAGAACTCCAACACCGGCTTACGCGTTTGGCTCGAACCGATCGAACAATGATGCAGTCAGGGCCGAGCACGCCAAAGGTTGTCTCTTGACGAAGCGCACAGACTTCGGATCGATTGGGGAGTCGGATTCTAAGACGCAAAACATGGATCGCCGCAAACTTGCGGTTGCGTTAGAGATGCGCGCCGCCGGGCCGATATTTGGCGGCGCAGTTCGCAAGTTGGTTCGATCCCAGCCGCCGGACACAAAAAAACAAAGCAGTCCGGTCCAGTCCAACCTTTCCGACGGAAAAACAAAGCAGTCCGGTCCAGTCCAACCTTTCCGACGGAAAAACAAAGCAGTCCGGTCCAGTCCAACCTTTCCGACGGAAAAACAAAGCGGTCCGGTCCAGTCCAACCTTTCCGACGGAAAAGCAAAGCGGTCCGGTCCGCGGTGATGGCCTTACTTTTTCAGCTGGTAATCGGCTGGCGTCGTACCGGTTTTGAATTTGCCAAATCCGAAAAAGCTCGGCTCGTAGTCGCCGACCAGTTCGACGTTCGCTTGGCCGTCGATCTTGTCGGTCAGACCCGTGAAGTAATAAGTTCCGTTCACCAGTAGGCGACGATAATCTTCACACAAGAAGTCGGGCGCCGAGCCGAACGTCGTGCAAAGCGACGGCGTGGTCACGCCGTTTTCGCCTTGGTATTTGTTGAGCCAAATGATCGGCATCATCGGATCGTTGCGATTGTCGGTGACCGGAGCGTCGTCTGGCTTCATTCCGGTCAAGATCTGGCCACGCACTAAGACTTCGGCGTTGGCCGGCAGTTTTTTCACGCCATACACGTCGGTCGGACCCCAGATGTCCGTGACGCCGCGCAAGATCGGGTGATCTTTCATGTCAGGATTGATCACGCCGCGAGTGCTCTCGCTGCCGTGGTGACCATGATGGCTGATCCAGGTTTCGCCAAAGACCTGGCGACCAAACCCGCCGGACCACGCAGCGTCTCCGTTGTTCCAACTATATTTTGCGTAGGGCGAATCTTTCGGAAAGTTGAACGCGTGGGTCGACGTGCGAATCGCGATGATCGGTTTGCCGGAATGGAGATAGGCGAGGATCGGCTCCATCTGATCGGCCGGCAGGTTGCGGAACCGGGTCAGCATGATCAGCAGGTCAGCGTCGGCCAGCGCCGAAGTGCCGGGGATGTTCGTTTGATGCGATGGGACGATCTCCCCTGACTTGGGATCGATCGGAAACAGCACTGTGCACTTAAAACCATGCCGCTGCGACAAGATCAGTCCCAACTGCGGCAACATTTCTTCGGAACGATATTCGTCGTCGCCGGAGATCAGGACGACATGCTTGCCGGCGCCGGGTCCTTCGCCGCCGGGATACACGACCCACGGGTCAGCCGCCAACGAGAAAGAAGCGAACGAAGTAGTGGCGAGGGCGAAAAGCGCCAGCGAGAATATTCGCATGGGAAGTTACAGGTCCTAGGCGGGAGAAAGGGTGTTCGGCCGGTCACTTTCCGTTATAAACCAAACTTTGACGCGGTGCGAGAACTTGCCCCGTAATCGGGTTATAATAGCCGCAAACCCCATCCCAATTACCTTCCCCTGGTTTCCCTCCATGTTACATCGGTTCTCTTTATTCATGCTGTTGGGCGCTGTTGGATTTGCTACGACCGCCGCGGCGGAGCCTCCGCGCGTGCTGGATGATCGGATGCAGTTAGAGATGATCGCCGAGAGCCCGGCGATCGTGACCCCGATCGGCGTCGCGTTTGACGCCCAGGGACGGCTGCTAGTGATCGAATCGCAAACGCACCATCGCAAAGAAGATTACGTAGGCCCCGAGAAAGATCGCATTCGCGCCTTCGTCGACAGCAACGGAGACGGCAAGCGGGACGCGTGGAGCACCTTCTACGAAGGGACGACCTTCACGATGAGCCTGGCCGCGGCGACCGATGGTTCGATCTACGTCGCGACGCGAATGGAGATCTTCCGCCTCCGCGACACCAACAACGATGGCGTCGCCGATGAAAAAACGCCGATCGCGCATCTTGAGACCAAGGGCAACTATCCGCACAACGGTCTGGCTGGTCTGACGTTCGCTCCGGACGGTACGTTGATCTTTGGCATGGGCGAGAACCTGGGAGCGCCGTTCGCGCTGGTTGCGGCGGATGGAACGCAAATCACCGGCGGTGGAGAAGGGGGCTGCGTCTATCAATGCGAAGCGGACGGATCGAAGCTGCGGAAGATCGCCACCGGCGTTTGGAATCCCTTCGGCATGTGTTATGACCCTGAGGATCGACTTTTCTGCGTCGACAATGATCCCGATGGTCGACCGCCGTGCCGGTTGTTAGAAATCGTCCCCACCGGCGACTACGGCTATCAATTTCGGTACGGCCGCTCCGGCGTTCATCCGCTGCAAGCTTGGGACGCGGAACTGCCGGGCACATTGCCGATGGCGGCCGGAACCGGCGAAGCGCCCTGTGCCGTGCTTTACGATCATGGTTCGCTGTTAGTCACCAGTTGGGGCGATCATCGGATCGAACGCTATGCCCTCGAACATAGCGGCGCGACGGTTCGCGGACGGATGTCGCCGGTTGTCGTAGGTGACGAAAACTTCCGTCCGACCGGCATGGTCGAAGGCCCCGATGGCGCTTACTACTTCGCCGATTGGGTCGATCGCAGTTACCCGGTCCACGGGAAAGGTCGTCTTTGGAAACTCTCTTGGAAAAACGGCCCGCCGAAAGAGGTTCGGCTGACGCTCTCCGACGCCGAACAGGAAGCGCGCAAGTTGGCTGGGAAGTTTGATTTCAAGCCGCTCGACTCGAAAGATCTCTTCCTTCGCCAAGCGGCGATCGCCGGGCTGACCAAACAGCCAGCGCGATTGCTGGGGGTCGACTGGGATACGCTGCCGACCGGCCAGCAGCGGCTCGGCGTGCTGCAAGCGCTCCGCTGGATCGGCGCGACGCCAGACGAAGCGCACCTAGACGAGGCGCTTGCCGACGAAGACGAAGCGGTCCGCATCGAAGCGGTCCGCTGGATCGCCGATGAGCAATTGAAGCCGTACGAAGCAGAACTCCAAAAACAACTCGCCGCCGGCAAACTATCGGCGCGCGCGTTTCCCGTTTATCTGGCGGCGATCGCCTGGCTGCAGAGCGGCAAAGTCGGGGGCAACAGCGAATGGCTGAGCCAAAAGCTGCTCAGCGACGCGGCGACATCCTCTACGGCATCGCCCGAAACGCGTGCGATGGCGATTCAACTGCTGCCGCCGAATCACGCGTCGCTCAAGACCGACAAGTTGACCGAATGGGCGCATCAAGACAATCCCGCGCTGCAGAAGGCGGCGATCCAAACGTTGGCGCTGCAGCACACGCCGGAGGCCAACGACCAACTTGCCAAGTTGGCGGAGGATCGTCAACTTTCGCCCCAGTTGCAAGCCGACGCGATCAGCGGCTTGGCGAGCGATCAAGAAAAATATGGCCCGCTGTTGACCAAACTGGCCAGCGACGACAACCCGACGATCGTCACCGCAGCCCAGCGCGCCGCTCGCAACGGCGACAAAATCGACGCGGCCAATCGCCCGCCGCTCGACAATGTGGACGCTTGGCTTTCGCAACTTCCGCAAGAGACAAGCCGCGCCGCCGGTTGGCGGGTCTTTACTTCGGATCGGGCGATGTGTTCACGTTGCCACACGTTCGACGGCCGCGGCGCCAAAGTTGGTCCTGACCTGACGCATATCGGCGCTCGGACCGATCGACGCCGGATTTTGCAATCGATCTTGGAGCCGAGTAAAGAGATCGCGCCGATGTTTGTCGCCGAGATGTTATTGCTGGATGATGGACGCGTATTGAGCGGCTTTCCGCTGCATCAACTGGTCGAAGACAAACGCGAGCTGTTTGTCGACGCGACCGGCAAAACGTTTGAAGTCGATCCCGATCTGATCGTCGAGCGCCGCGCGGCGGAGAAGTCGATCATGCCGGAAGGATTGCCGGGACAATTGACGCTCGACGAAGTGGCCGACTTGCTGACGCTCCTCTCGGGAGATCAGTAGGCGTTCTTTTTCAACAGCACCACCGAGATCGTCTGCAGCAGAATACGAACGTCGCTCCAGATGCTCCACGTGCGGATGTACTCGTGATCGCACTCGATGCGGCGTTCCATTTTTTCCAGCGTATCGGTTTCACCGCGCCAGCCGCGCACCTGCGCCAAGCCGGTGATCCCGGGCTTGATCTTGTGACGCAGCATATAGCCTTGGATCACTTTGCGGTATTCTTCGTTATGAGCGGTCGCATGCGGCCGCGGTCCGACGAGCGACATATTGCCGTACATCACGTTAAACAGTTGCGGCAGTTCGTCCAAAGACGTACGCCGCATGAAGCCGCCGATCGAGGTCACCCGTTTGTCGTCTTTGGTCGCCTGCGTGACGACGGGCCCATCTTCGCAGACAGTCATCGTCCGGAACTTCCAGACGTAAAACTCGCGTCCATCCAAACCATAACGGCGCTGGCGAAAGAAGACTGGTCCCGCAGACGTTAGCTTGATAGCCAGCGCGATCGCCGCCATCGGCAAGGCGCACAACAGCAACAACAGCGAACCCAACACCAGATCGGTTGTCCGCTTCACCAAACCGTCGACGCCGTAGAGCGGGTTTTCAAAGACGCTGACCACCGGCAAGCCGCGGATGTCGGTCCAGCGCGAATGCAACAGTTCAAAGACAAAGAAGTCAGGCACAATATAGACCGATACCGTCGAGTCGCTCAACTGCGCCAAGACCTTGCGAATGCGATCTTCGGCCCGCATCGGGAAGGTGATGTAAATCCGATCGACTTCGCCGTTGCGAGCGGCGGCGACCAAGTTGGCGATATCGCCCACTTGCGTGCCGAGCGAAGCGGGAATCGAAGGTAAACGGCTTTGCGGGCGATCATCAAAGAAACCGACGAAACGCAAACCCAGGTCAGGCGTATCCCGAATGTTGGCCGCCAACTGAATCCCCAAAGGATTGACGCCGACAATCGCGAATCCGCGGTTATTAAGTCCTCGCGCACGCAACGCTTCTAGCAAGCAGCGAATCGAGACGCGTGTGAGCACCATCAGACCCGGCGTCATCCATAGCCAGTACCAAGCGGTCAGCAGCGAGTAGGACGCTGCGTGACCGGTGAGCAATCCAACGACGATCAACGCGCCTAGGCTCACTCCCCAGGTCACCACGCCGCAGCCGATTTCTCGCTGGGTCGAAACGCCGCGCCAGTTGCGGTACATGCCGGTCAGTTCGGCGATCACATAAAACAAGCCGATCGCGACGGCGGCGGCAAATTGATGCGCAAAGCTGAACGTGGAGTTCGACCAATCGACGGCGAGCCACAACCCGACCAAGATCGAGATGCCGTCGACGACGCGATAAGATGCGTCGAGCAACGTGGACTGCTGTCGAATTGGCGATATGTTGCTGGGAGTCATTGCGCTTTGGGCGGTACCGCGCTAAAGATGGAACCCAAAAACATAGGTCACGGTGACTCACACGTCCGATACGCAACGGGAAGTTTTCGCGCTCCACCGCAAACCGGCTGTGGAAGGTCCGGTCGTACCGGTCGCACCATCTCCGCTGGCGCCCAGCGACTCTTCGTAGCCCGAAGAACAATGCCGGCCTTAGGGGACTTTGGCTGCGGGGGCGGTCGCTGCGGGCCAGACCAACTGATCGGTCCCTGCGACTTTGGCCTGGGCGTCGTTGGTCGCTTGCATTTGAGAAAATAGAATTGCGTCGATCCGCTCGTTGATAAACTTGCCGGCGCCGCTGCCGAACATCACGTTGACCCCGCCGGGATGATAGCTCGAAAGTCGAGAAAAGCGGGCGCTGCCGTTCCCTTGGCCTGTTTGCTGATTGATTCCTAGGATGGCTTCGGCGTCATTGCTCCAGAGGAACGCGACGTCGGCCTCGGTGGCCGACGTCCAACTGCCGGCATCGACGTTTTCGCCCAATAGCAACGTCATCTCTAAGCCGTCGAGTTCGGAGATCTGTTGCAGCGTGAATTGCTCAAAGGCGACGCCCGAGTTTTGATGGAGCCGATTTTGAAAGATACCGTTGGCGGCCCAATCGGCCGGGATCTCGCTGGTTGGCGGCACATCCGGCATGCCGCTGTTAGCGACAAACGAACTGACGCCGCCCCATTGTTCAGGATCCTCCGGCGCGTCGTCGGGGCAGATCGCTTCGTAAACCGTGAAGTCAGGAACTTGCCCGGCGAGTTCGCCATCGGCGGAGTAGGCCTGAAACGCTTCCAAATAGGGGGGCGGCGGCATCTCGCCGGGGGTCGGATAAATCCGACTTTGCAGGTAGGGAAGGGCCGGAAACAACCAGCCGGTATCGATCGACGTAGCCTGCAAATTGGCGTATCCCGGCAGTTCGCGGAGATCTTCGTCATACGCAATCAAAGCATCCGCCAGCAGCTTTTGGCGGAAAAGACAGGTGTTCCGACGCGCATTTTCGCGACTACTGAGCAACAGGGGGGCCGCCATCAAGAAGACCACGCCCAGCAGGGCGATCACGATGATGATTTCTTTAAGCCCAAAGGCGCGGCGGTTGTGATGATATTTCACGTAAGTCCTTGTGAATTCGGCAGCTTGCGTCGACCAATCGCTTGACGAATCGACGTTTTGTTGCTGCAATGGATCTGTATAAGATAACTTTTCAAAGTAGCGCCGCCAAATCACAGCGTTACGAAATTACAGCGTTGCCAAATCGCCTCCGGCCAGCAGGCGATGCCCCGTCTCTTCCTCAGAGCACGCTCCCATTTGCGGTCGATTGCGTAAGTACCTTCCGGCGCTTTCCTCCGTCAGGAAACAGATACGTCATGATTCGAACCTTTGCTCATCCTCTCGCTCGTCGCGGGCTCACGCTCGTTGAAATGTTGGTGGCGACGACCTTGACGCTGATCTTGTTCTTCTCGGTCGCCC
The DNA here is from genome assembly GCF_000153105.1 of Blastopirellula marina DSM 3645. Taxonomy (GTDB): domain Bacteria; phylum Planctomycetota; class Planctomycetia; order Pirellulales; family Pirellulaceae; genus Blastopirellula; species Blastopirellula marina. The sequence goes on along the minus strand of NZ_CH672376.1, from coordinate 2,179,420 downwards.
AAATCTTCGCCTTTTTGGGCGATACGATGCATGACGCGCGATCGACCATTGAGCTCTCTGGCAATTTGCGCGGCCTGACCACAACGATGCAGACCGACCTTGATTGCCACACCGCGCCGGGTCTTCCCTGGCTGCCGGTCGGCGGCAATCAAGGCTACTTCACGGTGATCGAGGGCTCAGACCGCGATCGTGATTTCGCGACGCTGGCCAGCGTCGCGGGAGACGCCGACGACATCATCGCGTTTACCGCCTATAGCAAAGACCAGCCGTTTGTTGGGTTGATCAACGGCAGCTTGCAACGCGACACACTGGATGGCGTCTTGCGCGTCACCCAGCCAACCGACTCCAGCGACGTTTCTCCGCTGACTTCTCACTACGCCGAAATCATCTACTGGACCGAATTCACCGACTATGACGACACCGATGGCAATGGAGTCCGCAATGCGGACGAATCGGTCACGCTGTTTCGCCGCGTCTTGTTGATCCGCCCCGATATCGACTTCACGCAGTATGCCGAATCGCCGCTGGGGACCGCAGGGGGTCCCAGACGAATCACCCATCTGGATGTCTTTAACAATTCGGATCTCTCGGTTCGTCCCGTCCCACAAAGCGGCGGCACATACGAATGGGCCACCAACTCACTGGAAGACCTGCAAACGCGACAAAACCGTCACGGCTCGTGGCTGATCGGCTCTTTCGATCCGACCAACTCGATTTATGAATCGCTCGCGTCGAATTCGATGGATGCTCGCAAGTTTCCCTTTCCACTGAAGCCAACCTATCTGCGATCCTTTGAAACGATGGCGAAAATCGTCGCCGACGAAGTAACGGCCGGCGGTACGACGACCAACTTCCGCGATCGAACCGGCGAGGACGTGATCATGGCCAAGGTACTGGCCTTTGACGTGAAGGTGTTTGATCCCTTCGCGCCGATTCTTATTCATTCGACCGACAACGATATCGCTGCGATTCCTGGTGATGTCGGTTTTGACACGATGAATACCGGAAGCACGTACAACGACGCCGGAACCGGCGCCTTTGTCGACTTGAACTGGTCGAACATCGTTACAGGCGGCGCAGGGTCCCCGAAGAACTTTGATCGAGGACACTTTTTCTCTCCGCCCAGCGGCAAGTTCCTCGCGGATAACGCCGCGGCGTTCACCTTGGCTGCCACAGCTCGCAGTCCCAGCATTGCCCCCGCAGGTCGGGCGATGGTCGTCTATGACACTTGGCCGATGATCTACGAACAGGACGGTTTGAATCAGGATTATGTCGCCGATGGCGCCGCCAATATTAATACCGCACCGATTGACGAAGGATCGAACGGCATTGATGACGACGGCGCCAACGGTGTTGATGATCCGGCCGAACGCGAAACGGCGCCGCCGTATGATCGTCCGCTGCGCGGGATTCAGATCACCATTCGAGCGATCGAAGATGGCTCGCGTTTGATTCGCCAAGACACGGTCACCGCCAACCTGATGACCGAGTAAGTGAGCGACTCCCCCCATTCGATTCGCCTGAACGGTCCCTGGCAGGCCTATTTTGGAACGGACGCGAATCCCACGCGAATCCAATTGCCGCGTGATTGGTCGACGATTCCGGCGGTGACGCGCGACGATGGATTGAAGTTGACGCGTGCGTTTCATGCTCCCACCGGAATCGCTCCCGGCGATGAAGTCGTGCTGGTCCTCGACGAACTGCCGATCTCTGGTAAGGTCTCGCTGAACGGCCAAGAGTTGGGAGACTTCTCGCGCAGCGAGCGTTTCACGATCACCCAACACCTAGCGCTCCGCCACGAAATCAAGATCGAGGGACTGTCGCTAGACGCCGGCGAGCAAGCCGGCGAAGTGCGACTTGAGATCTTCGCTCGATAGGTGGGCTGATCGAAGTCGATCCCTCATCGTAACCCGAAGCGCGCGTTTTGAAGCGGCGCTATTTTCGGCTTCTACGAAATCAGCCGCACGGCGTTAGCCTCGGTTTCTGTCACCAATTGTCTTTCGCAAATGAGTTCCCGTCAGAAACCGGTGCGAACGCACTACGGCTAATAAGAAAATGGCGCCCGAATATTGTCACGTGACAAAACACTAGCCCGCAGCGCCAGCGAAGTAATCCGCTCGGCGATACCAGAACGGATTGAAGCGGCGAGCCGCATTCCCTCGTTGGCGCAGCGGGCTAGTGTTACGGTGTTCGAATGGATTCCGACCGTGTTTTACCGCTTTTCATCCGTGGCTTGGCCGTGTTCCATTCTTCTCTTCCCGCAAATCGCGCTATTTCCTAACTTGCGATTGGGGCGACGAAGCCCAAGCGTCAGCCGGCGGCTGTTTCGCCTAGGAGGAACTGGGCGATTCGGTCTCGGACGGCGATTCGTCTTCTTCGTCCGTGTCCGCTTCTTCGGCGACCGGTTTGACGGGATCGACCAGCGAAATCAGCGATTGCCCCGGCTTCGGGGTCGACGTCGACTCGGCCGTACGGACGTCGAGCTTCTTTCCTTCGTCGATGACAAACAAGACGAGCGCCGAATCGCCGTATCTTTTCAAGAAGTCCGCATAGGTGAACTCAGCGGTGAGTGATGTCTTTTTGATCTGCGCACCGGCTGCAAAACGCCGCGCCAACACGTAAAAATCAACCCCTTCCGAGAAGAGCACGCGACCGCGGAGATGTTCCGAAACCGATGCGCGACGCCCTGATCCCGAATCCCAAGCCGCCAACTGATAGACTTCTTTGCGGCCAAACAGGTGGATAAATTCCTGGCACGCCAGCGCGTTCACTTCATCATTCGCGGTGATCGCCAATAGCCGGCCGATGCCGCCGATGTTGATCTCTTCGGTCACGTAGTCGGACAAAATACTGGCGCAGTGGGCCGGCAGTCCCGCCATCTTCGCCGCCGAAATGTTGCGATAGTTGGTGTCGACCACCAGCACTTGGAACCCGGCGTCTTGAATCACTTTGCCCAACTCACGCACCCAGCGATCGGCGCCGGCGATCAGCAAGCCTTGCGGGTTGGGAGAGGCAAGCCCCAACAGCCGCGCGACCGGCGCCGCGGTCAATCCATAGAAGGTCACCGTGCCGACAATCACTAGCAGCGTCAGCGGCGCTAAGAGTTCGGCTTGGGCGATCGTCGCGGCGTCGGCGCCGCGATGCACAAATTCTTCAACGATTTCAAACGCAAAAACCGAGGAGACCGCCGCGGCGACAATCCCGCGCGGCGCCATAAAGCAGAGGAATACCTTTTGCTGCCAGCTGAGACCGCTGCCGATCGTCGAGAGGAATACCGATACGGGCCGGACGATCACGATCAAAATCGCGAGGAACATTAGACCTTGCCAGCCCACCTTGGCGATCTCGGCAGGCGATATTCGGGCCGCCAGCACGATAAACAAGCAAGAGATCAATAGTACCCGCAGGTTCTCTTTGAACTCAAAGATATGCCGCACGGGGATTCGTTTTTGATTGGCCAACACGATTCCCAGGACGGTCACCGTCAACAAGCCGGACTCGGGCTGCACCGCATTCGACACGGCGAAGACGACCAGGATCGCGGCCAGGATCGACGCGTTGTGCAAAAAGTCAGGAATCCAAAACCGGCGCAGCAGGAAGATCAGCGTCACCGCCGACGCGGCGCCCAATACCAGGCCAACGACCAACGTCTTGACGATCGCCAGTCCTGCGACGGCGAAAACATGGTTCACGCCGGTTACGACGACCGCTTCATAAACGAGAACCGCCAACACGGCGCCGATCGGATCGATCACGATCCCTTCCCATTTGGCGATCGAGCCAATCTTGCGAGTCGGGCGAATATAGTTCAGCAGCGGCGCGATCACCGTCGGTCCCGTTACGACCATGATGGCGCCGATGAGCGCCGACATTTCGATCGGAAAACCCATTACAAAATAGGCGCACAGGCCGACCAATCCCCAGCAAACCGCGGCGCCGATGGTCACCAGACGCAACACGACCCCGCCGGCTTCGCGCAGTTCGGTCAGTTTCAGACTCATCCCGCCTTCGAACAGGATCACCGCGACCGAAAGCGAAACGATCGGGAACAGCAACTCTTTGCCGATGATCTCGTCCGGATCGCCGGCTAGCTGGGCGAAAAAGCCAAACGCCAACAACAGCAGGATGGAGGGCAAATGCAAGCGCCAGGCGAGCCACTGCGCAGCAATGCCCAACCCCAACACACCGGCAAGATACAGCGGATAGTAATCTGGCGTTACAGGCGGCAAGAGACGGCTTTCACTCGAAATCGAAGTGGACAAATCATGATGTGCGGTCTGAACCTACGAGTCTAGCTCGCAGCGACTCGACGGCGCGGAAAGTTTGATGTAATTTGAACCAGCGTCGAGAGTTAAGAAAACCCCTCACACGTCCAATTCAGCCGTTCCCCCCGTCCAACCCATCCAGGTCGCAGCTATGCAATACTCGCGAATTTTGCCGGCGTTTCTGTTAGCGCTGATCGTCGCTCCCCTGACTGCGGCTAACGCCGAGCAAGCCCCCAATACGCTTTCGGAGGCGGAAATTGCGGACGGTTGGCTGCTGCTGTTTGACGGCGAAACAACTTTTGGTTGGAAATCGGAGGGAAAGATCGATTGGACCGTCGACCAGGGAGTCATTCGCGCGACCAAGGGAGATGTCGGACAATTGCGCACGACGACCCAGTTCGCAAACTATGAATTGCACGTCGATTTTCGCGCGCCGGCCGAGACCAACAGCGCCATCTTTTTGCGAACTTCGCCCAAACCGGAGAGCCCGACCTATGGCTGCTATGAATTGAATATCGCGCCGGAAAGCAATTCTTATCCGACCGGCAGCCTGGTCGGTCGCATGAAAGTCACTCCGCCGTGCGTCGCCGATCAATGGCACTCGTTTGACGTCACCGCCGATCAAGGCACAATCGTCGTGAAACTGGACGGCGCCGAAGTGCTGAAGTACGAAGATCCGCAATACGTGGGCCTCGGCTTCATTGGATTGCAGCACAACCAAGGGGAGATTGAGTTTCGCAACGTGAAGCTGAAACCGCTCGGCATGCAGTCGATCTTTAACGGCAAAGACTTGACCGGCTGGAAAACGTACCCCGCGATGGAAAGCGAATTTACGGTGACCGACGAAGGTACGATTCACGCCAAAAATGGTCCCGGTCAGTTGGAAACCGAGAAATCTTACGGCGATTTCGTGCTGCGGTTAGACGCGATCACGCATGCGAAGAATCTGAACAGCGGCGTCTTTTTTCGCTGCATTCCCGGCGACAAGATGATGGGCTACGAAAGCCAGATCCACAACGGCTACGAAGCCGAAGATCGCACGCTGCCGATCGATCACGGCACCGGAGCGATCTTTCGCCGCATGAAGGCGCGTCGCGTCGTCAGCGACGACCAGAAGTGGTTCACCAAAACGTTGATCGCCCAAGGGCCCCATATCAGCGTCTGGGTCAACGGCTATCAAGTGACCGATTGGACCGATCAACGTAAGCCGGACGAAAACCCGCGGCGCGGACTTCGCATCGAGCCAGGCACAATCATGCTGCAAGGGCACGACCCGACGACCGACCTGTCGTTCAAAAATCTGCAGATCGTCGAGTTGCCCAAACGTTGGCCTGCCGACCGCGGTGGCGACCAATAATTTTGTCGACCTAGTCGACGAGTTCCAGGTCAAACTCATTCGGGCCGCGCGGCGTCACATCCGCCGTCAGGCCCGACTTGCTGGCGTCGGCGTACTTGGCCGGCAGCATGTTTTTCGGACCTGGGGCTGGGCGAGCGTTGTCGTCAGGAGGCGTATATTTCTCTTCGACGTTTTCACCGCTTGGTCCCGTGGCGCTCGACTTTTCTGCCGCCGCCGGCTGTTTCGACTCGTATTTCATCACGGTAATTTGGTACTTGCCTGCGACGGCGCCGGCGAATTCTCGCGTCGTCAACTGAAAGACGCCGTCGACGCCGGACTTGCCGACCGCCGGCTGCGCAGGCTCTCCGCCAACCGGTTTAAATTGCACGATCGCGCCCTCGACCGGCTTCCCGCGATAGGTGACCTTGCCGCTGACCGGCACAGTCTCAGGTCCGCCGGAACCAAAATTACAACCCAAGCTGGTCGTTATACAAGCGAGAGCAAGAAGCAGCATGGGCTGCACGGCAGCGCGAAGATAGGAGGCGTTCATAGGGCAGGCGTCAACAAGGTTGGGGTGTGCGATAGTCCAAAAAAGCGCCAACTTACGGCGCAGGCGATCTCTCCACCAACGCCGCAGCAAGCGACAAACAGGGAAGGGGAGCGCGGCTAGAAACTGCTAGTCGGCTCGCCGCCTGCCTTCGATCCGAGAGCGCCCCAAACGCCGTAGTTGCTTGGTCCGCTCGCCGGTTGGGCGACGCTGAGATCGCCGGTGTCGATCGTCTCGGCGATAAAGTGGATCGAGCCGTCGGCGAACAAGCCGTTCACGCCGCCGGGATGCTCGCTATTCGGCGGGATCTGCACATCCGCTCGATCTCCATTGGTCCCCGAATCGTCGGTGCACGCCGGACCGTTGGGCGGCAAGATTGTCGTGATGCCCACGTACATCGGCTGAGCGTCGCAATAGGCGGTGCCCCACCGTCCTTGAATATTGGTTCCAGCGACGATGTACTTGCCGCTGATCGCGGTGTAACAAACGTTGGGCGCGGCTTTGGTACCTGAGATGCCGACGGCGACCGCCAACTTGTACTGGATTTCGTTTGCCGTCGTCGTATGCCCTGCTGAATCTCTGGGCATACCAGCTTCGCACAAACGTTCGCTCATCATCAACGTATTGCTCGAGCCGTCGACGATATCGGCGAAGCGCGTCGTCCGAACGCGACCAAAGATTCCGCGCGGATTCATTTCGTTCGTCGCACCGTCCATGCGATCGCCGATTACAAAGCCGTAACTATTATAGGCGCCGCTATTATCCGGAACGCCGGCGTCCGACGGACAGACCAAGAGATCGGGAGCATCTCTCCAGCCAGCCCAGCCCGCTTGCCAACCAGAAGGGCCCTCCGGATTTCGGTGGTCCGCCGTGTTCGGCAAATTCGTGCCGCCTGATTTAATTTGATCCCAGAGCGCGCTTTGTTCCAAGAAAGGCAACAACGAGATAAACCCGCTTCGACGCCCGAAGTTTGAAAGATCGTAGTCGGTCTCTCCCGACGGGCTATTGGTTCCCCCTTTGCGATAGACGAACGAGCCATAGGTGTCGTGGTAGTTGTGCAGCGCCAGCCCCAACTGCTTCAGATTGTTGGTGCACTGCATCCGCCGAGCCGCTTCCCGCGCTTGCTGAACCGCCGGAAGCAGCAGCGCGATCAACACTCCAATAATTGCGATAACAACCAATAATTCGACCAGCGTAAAGCCGCGCTGTTTTTGCATGATTCGGGGCCCTATGGGAATATGCATGACATAGCCAAGAAATGATCTATTCATTACTTCTTACCCCTTCTAGAGCGGGATGAAAACAGTAAAAAGCGAAGTTCCACCCTATTTTTTGCCGCTTTTCAGCATTTATTCGCCGCTATACCGAAATAAAGGAAGTCAAGATACCACTAAACAGGCCGATCTCCGCGAAACGGCCCAAGGACCGCCGTGAGCAGAAAGCGTGTTGCGTCCTCCCGCAAGCGAGCGTGCGTGACCTATGCTTTTTCATCTTTCGAACTTCTGCGCAGACGTCCGCTATAGCGACGTCGTCCCTTCATTGCTGAAAAGGCCATCGCCATGTCGTACGGCAATTTGATTGATTGGAATAAGAACCTGCATCAAATGGAGACCGAAGCGATCACCACGACGCATCGTCTGGTCGAGACCGGTCTGTTTGATGACGAGCATCTGGTTCGCATTCTCGATACGCATCCCCGTGACGCGTTGAACGTCAATACAATGGGAACCGACGCGACGAAGACCGAATGGAAAGAAGGAGACGCGTCCAAACTCAACGGCGAGCAACTGCTGCAAGCGACCAAAGAGGGGCGGCTGTGGCTGAACATTCGTAACATGCTGACCCATCACCGCGAATACGCCGACCTGATCAACGGCATCTATGACGAGCTAGAGAGCAAGGTCAGCGGCTTCCAGGCGCTCGAGCGTTCGGCCAACTTGCTGGTTTCGTCGCCGACCGCGATCGTCTACTATCACCTCGACATTCCGATCAACATGCTGTGGCACTTGCGCGGCAAGAAGCGGGCCTACGTCTATCCTCCTTACGACGAACGCTTCGTTTCGCAAGCGACGATCGAAGACGTCATTTGCGGCGAAAGCTATGAAGAGCTCGCCTACGACGCGACATTCGACGAGAGCGCCTTCGTCTGCGATTTGGAACCAGGGCACATGGTGACCTGGCCGCAAAACACGCCGCATCGCGTGAGCAATGTTGAAGGATTGAACGTTTCGCTGACGACCGAGCACAAAACGCCTAAAGCGATCCGCCGTATCAAGCTGTTTCGCGCCAATCGCTTTTTCCGTCATCAGTGCGGCTACCAAAACCTGTCAACGGCGACAGAAGGGGTTGGCTACAACATGAAGATGGCGGGCTTCGCATTCGTGAAAGCGTATCGCAAGTTGTTCCGGAAGAAATCTGGCAACTACGCCTATCCGGTGACGTTCGAGTTGGATCCGATGAATCCAACTCAAGTTCGCGACATGACGACCAAATAGGTCGCCGCCTTAGCGTGCTCGAGCTTCGACATCTTGCAGTAGTCGTTCCGACCAATAGGCGGCATGCGCCTGATGCAGTTTGTCCGCGTCCACTAATAGCTCGCGTCTTTGATCCAGCGTCATTTCGCTCAGCGCTAGTTCGCTGACCGGCAGATTGCTGAGCGGATCTGCGCTGAGTTGTGCGATTGCGATATGCGCCGCCATCGCGTGCGGGTCACGCACCAAGCGTTCTAACGTCGCGTCTTCGCTCGGAACCGGCAGATCAAAGTAGGCCTGTTGCCGCTGCATTACAGGGCAGGGGTTCGACTCTTCGGCAATCAATAGCCGACCATGGCTCTGCAGCCAGCGCCCCAACTGCGGCGAACTCAACACCAAAATCAGCGGCGCCGCTCCTAACCAGCTTGCTAACAGCGGCGAGAACCACAGCAGCGCCGTTGGGTTGACCAGCCAAATCAACACGGCTGCGATCGATCCCAGGACAACCAACTTCCAACCGACCGCCCAAGCGTCTTCCCAGGTGAGATTTACGTCTCCCCGATTCTGCGCGTTCCATTCGACCCGCCGACCACGCAGCGTGGCGATCACAAATTGCGAATGGAACCACATCAGTAGCGGAGCGAACAAGGTTGAAGCGACCGTCTCCAGCGCGGCGTCCAGCCAAATCGCGCGGGCGGGCCGACGGTTTTCGATCGGCGTCGAGCGGATAAAGTCGGTCACCGCCAATACTTTGGGCGCCATCAACAAGATTAAAGTACCGACCAGCAGCAGCAGCGAAGCCGAAGCGGCGCTGATTCCCAGCGAGGTCGCTCCAGAACTCGACACGCTCAGCAGTAAGGTCAGCTGCAAGACGACAAACGCCAGCCAGAGCGGGCTCGCTAAATACGAAAAAGCGCCGCAGAGCAGATGCCAACGATTCGTCAGCGGCAACTGGCAACGGACCAAAAAGTTTAAGTGCTGCAGATTCCCCTGGCACCAGCGTTGATCGCGTTGCAGATAGTCGAGCACCGAACCAGGCGTCTCTTCGTAACTTCCCCCCAAGTCATCCGCGATCCGGACTTTCCAGTCAGCACGGCGGAGCAGGGCGGCTTCAACAAAGTCATGGCTGAGGATTTCGCCCCCCATGGGGCGTTCGCCCGGCAATGTGGGAAGTCCGCAACATTGGACGAAAGCGCGCGTGCGAATGATCGCGTTATGCCCCCAGTAGTTGGCGGCGTCACCGCACCAATGTCGATAGCCGCGCAAGAAACCGCTGCCGTAAGTCGCCGCGGCAAATTGCTGCGCACGAGCCAACAGCGACGCGCCGTTGATCGGACGCGGCGGAACTTGGATCAACGCGACGCGTTCGTCCTGTTCCATCCGTCGAACCATTTCGACCAATGTTGCGCCCGACATCAGGCTATCAGCGTCGAGAACGATCAGGTAGCGATAACGGCCGCCCCAGCGTTCGCAAAATTCAGCGATGTTGCCCGACTTGCGGGCGATGTTTTTTGGTCGGCGGCGATAGAAGACCGACGGTTTGAGCGAGTCCGAGGTCATTTCTAACCAGACCGCTTCTTCTTCGGCGGCGATGTCGGGATTGGTCGTATCGCTCAGCAGAAAAAACTCAAACGTCTCTCCCCCGCCGATTTTGGCCAGTTCTTCCCGCATCGCACGTACGCCGGCGGCGACGCGTCGCGGCGATTCGTTGTAAACGGGAACCAGAATTGCCGTCGACGGCAATTGAGCAAGTTCTTCCGGCGACAGCGGCTCGGTCGAAAGCGGCTCGGGCGGAGGTAACAAATGACCGACGATCGACATGCCGATTCCATATCCCAGCCAACCTGTCAGCAGCACGAAGAACGTACCGGTCACCGCGTCGATCGGCCCTAGACCGCCGTCGGCGGCGGCGATATCGAGAAACAGCCAGCTCATCAGTCCGCAAACCGCCAATGCGATCGACATGATCGACGCTTTGGGATGATTTTGAGCAACCGATTTCACCGCTCGGAGAATCATGTTTTTTGATTTGGAAGGTTCCACAGCTACCTGCGTCTCTCTGCCCCAATTGAATGTTTTACGCGCGCGGCCCATGGCGTGCTTTAGAACATCCGCATTGAATAAGCGAATTGTCGAAAGACGTCTTGCGTTCTTCGCCACGCGGCGACGTAAAACTCGGGTCGAACAACGATCGGCGGTTCGTGCAGATCTTGCAATCGCATCGGCGCAGTTGCTTCGTTCGGCACGGCGAACAGCCGTTCGAGATCGTGAAATCGAGATTCCGGGCGTTTCAAATAGGCTTGGACGCCAAAGTAAATAATCGAACGAGTTCGATCACGTCCGACGACGTCGTCGGAAATCTGATGCAGCGCCGCTTCGACTAACTCATGCGTCGTCTGAACTGCTTGCTCTGGATCGTCCACCCCATTGGCGACGACATACCGGAGCAACGCTCGTCGTGCGAGCACAACTTGCGCGTCAGCCAGCGACTGAGGCTCAATCACGGTTGACATTGGTAACTCCATGTTTCACTTAAGTAATCGGATCCATCCTTGAGGCAAGCGCGAATCTCTCGACTCACACCGGTTTTGCTGGCCGTTGTAAATGTCGCGATCAGGCGGTCTCCTTGCCGGACCACATCCGTGCGACTTTCCACGGGAAGCTCCGTCTCAATCATCAATTCGGGATCGGCCTCCGGCTTCACCCCGGTGAACGTCAACACAAATTGCGTGCCGCCGTCCGCTTGGCGTTCGATTCGCGACTCGACCACTTTGCCGCCGACATGTTCCGCCGGGTCGCCGGGGCCAAAATCGATGGAGTACGCCAACTCAATGACGTCGCCGCATCGTATCGGCTCGTCAGGCGTCCAAAAAGTAGCAAGATTATCGATCCATTCGCCCGGCGATTCGATTTCTAACAATTCGATTCGTCCTGCCGGAAACGCCCCCTTTGGACGTATCCAAACGGTGGGCCGTCGATGATAGTTCGCTTCTTGATCTTTGTAATTTTTTACGTCGCGATCGCGCTGCAACAGTCCGAAGCCCTTCACACCAGGCAAGTAGAACGCCGAGAGTCGGGTTGCGTCAGGATTGCGTACCGGACGAAACAGCCATTCGCCGGTGACCGACTCGGCCAACAAGCCATCCGAGTCATGGACCTCGGGACGAAACTCTTGTCCCTCGGGGGGCGATTGTCCGTCTCCCCAGGTCCACATGCTCGTGATCGGCGCGACGCCCAACTTTTCGATATCGTTGCGGGCCAGCAAACGTGCGCGAACTTCGATTCGCGTCCACTCGCCGGGGATCACGGTGAACTGATACAAGCCGGTAGCGCTTTTACTGTCGAGCCAAGCGTAGAAGGTCGCTGATTGATCGTTGGTCGGTTTCTCGAGCCAAAACTCACGGAAGACGGGGAACTCTTCTCCCTTGGCGGCGCCGCAGTCGATCGCCAGCCCGCGCGCCGAAGCTCCATAAACGGTATCGGCGGCGACGGCGCGAAAGTAACTAGCGCCTAAAAACGCGACGACTTCCGAAATCGGCTTCCCTGCTTCCAGGTGATTCCACAACCGAAAGCCGGCGTAGCAGATCGGATCCCCTTGAAGATGATTGGGGTCGATAACTCCCTGATGATACTCAAAGAGGCTCGTATCGATTTCAATCGGCTTAGCGTTACCTGCCTTCGATTGAAATTCGTTCAAACGAATGCATTCCCGAAAGATATAGCCGGGGTGAAAGTAATCGAGCCGCCAGGACGAGCCGCTATCGGCCCATTGCTTTTTCGCGGGATCATATACAATCTTGCGATATTCGTCATAACCAAGTTCGGCTAAGGGCCCATAGTTGACGATGGGATAAGCGTTTTCGCCAAACTTGCGTTTCTCCACCGCTTTCCAAAGCTCTTGAAAACGGGGCGATACCGCAGCCGCTTCGCCGGCGGCGACGCCAAATAGACGTTGATCAGCAAGCGTTTGCGTCTGGCAAAAAACAATCGCCAGCAAGGCCAAAAACCATTGGCAGCCGCTTCGCCTGCTAGGGCGGATAACGCGTGCGTCAAAATGTAAGAGAGGAGACGACATAAGGAAACTTCTCCGTTCCTGAGAGTTCGCCGCTCTTAGAGCAAGAGTCGTGCCACAATCCGTTCTACCAAGTCCCTGTTAAGTCGGTTACGGGTCGAAATTGAATAGGGATCGCAAAAAATGACCAAGGTTTCATATCAATAAGATTTAGTTTGTCGGCTATGTCCGTGGCGATTCCATTGAATCCCATTTAACGGCAGTCCAATGAACAATTTGCCTGTTTCTGCTATTCTGAAGTCTTTCGCAAACAGGTCTCGGAACTAACCGCCAAATCGATTGGCGCAAATTAACGTTGATGCGTTGCTTGGCTACCGAGCGACCACAGCGACTAGGAAACGAGCAACAGCTAGCGAAAAACATGAGCAGCCAAGCAATCAAACCGTTTGGCTGCTACCTGGTCACCAATCAACTTCCTCCCGCGCAATCCCCCACCTACGCCTTCTCAACAAGAGCCTATGCCGATGTCCCGATTCGTTCCGGCCGCAATCCTGTCACTTCTCATCGCTGGTTTTCTCCCTTGCGTTTCGTTGGCGGATCGCCCCCAAAAGCAGCAATATAATGTGGTTGTCATTGGCGCCACTCCCTGCGGCATCGCAGCCGCCGTCAGCGCTGGGCGAACCGGCGAATCGGTGCTACTGGTCGAACCGACCTCACGGCTGGGCGGCCTGATGACCAACGGCCTGTCTCATCCCGACTTTCGCAGTTTTGAAGCGTTGACCGGCTTCTACAAAGAATTCGCCGATCGCGTTTTGGCTTACTACGCCAAAGAATATGGCGCCGACTCACCCCAAGCGAAAACCTCGTTGGGCGGCACGCATGCCGAACCGCGGGTCAACCTGCTGGTCTTTCAGCAGATGCTCGCCGAGCTTCCCAACATCACGCTGCTGACGGAGCGTCAACTTGATCGGGTCGACGTCGGCGCCGATCATCGGATCGCGTCGGTAACGCTGGTCGATCGTCAGGGCGACGAACAAACGTTCGCTGGAAAAGTCTTCGTCGACGGAACGTACGAAGGAGACCTGATGGCCGCCGCCGGCGTACCGTTCTCGGTCGGGCGTGAAGCGGCCGCCGAGTATGGCGAATCGCTCGCTCCCGCCCAAAGCGATGACTGCGTACAGGGCTACAACTTTCGTCTGACGATGACCGATCAGCCGGACAATCGGGTCCTGGCCGCCAAGCCGGAGGGTTACGACCGGAACGACTTTCTACCGCTCCTGAAATTACTGGAAACCAAGAAACTGAAGTCGGCCGCTTTTCGCATGACCGACGGACACACGACCGCGGCAATTTACAAAGTCCAAGACCCGAACCTTCCCAATGGAAAGTTTGACATCAATGACATGTCGCGCGGCGTTGTTCGACTTTCGCTGCCGCAGATCAACAACGCCTGGCCGACCGGCGACGCCGCTACCCGCGCCGAGATCTTCGCCGCGCATGTCCGGCACAACGTCGGCATCCTCTACTTCCTGCAGAACGACGACGAAGTGCCGGCCGATATTCAAGCCGGAGCGCGTGAGTTTGGCTTCTGTCGCGACGAGTTTGTCGACAACAATCACCTGCCGGTTCAGCTGTATGTGCGGGAAGCGCGGCGGATGAAGGGGAAGTCGATCTTCACCCAAGCCGACGTCAGTCAGGGCGACGATAACGATGTTCGCAGTCACTTTGCGCCAGACGCGATCGCGATGGGCGACTACGGCCCCAACTGCCATGGAACCGATCACGAAGGCCCGACGATCGGCGGCAAACATACCGGCGAGTTCTATCAGTTGGCTGCTCCCTACCAGATTCCGTACGGCGTCATCCTCCCCAAGCAACATCCCAATCTGCTGGTTCCCTGCGCCATGTCGGCTTCGCACGTCGGATTCTGCGCCCTCCGGTTAGAGCCGATCTGGGCTTCGTTAGGAGAAGCCGCCGGTGTGGCCGCCTGTATCGCGATAGAAGAAAACTCACCCGTACAACCGATTGATCCGGCGGCGATTCGCGCGCGATTGCATGCCGTCGGCGGCGCGACCCTCTATGTGAGCGACGTCCCGCGCAATCATGCCGACTTCGCCGCCGTGCAGTGGTGGGGCTCGCTGGGAGGATTGCATGGTCTGCACCAGGTCGATTCCGACCAGTACGGCAAGCGGGGACCGCATTTGCGAGGTCAGTACTTTGCGGCGTTCCCGCTGCACGCGGTCGAGTTGGATCAGCCGCTCGATGGCCCATTGCGTCAAGCCTGGCAAGAGTTAGCGGCACAACATGGGATTACCGGTAAGAAGCTCTCCGCAGCGACAACGCGTGGGGAGTTCATTCGCGCAGCGCACCAAAGTACGCAGGATAAGCGCTAAGGGACGATATTTTTGCGAAAGCACATAACTTTCGCCTATCGCTCTTCACAAAACCTTGCTCATTCCGCGGTTGGTTGCGACAATCGAAAGCAATCCCTTTGCGCGGACCAATCCAACCTTTGCGCCCCCACCTAAACGCAGTAGTCGCTCGCCCATGGCGGTAAAAGTCAAAAAAAGCTCCGCCTTATTGGCGTTGAACATTACTCCGTTGATCGACGTTGTGTTCTTGCTGCTCGTCTTCTTCATGGTGATGACGCGGTTTGACGAAGAAGACTACAAGCTGGAAGTGGCCTTGCCGGCCGCTAGCGAAGCGCAGCCGCTGATCGCTCAGCCGCGTGAGTTGATCATCAATATTGACGCCGACGGCAAGTATCACGTGCAGGGCGACTTCGTCTCGTTGGAGCAAGTCGAGAAGATATTGCAGCAGACCTCCGCCAACAATCCCGATGCAGCGGTGATTATTCGCGCCGACCGACGATGCCGGCTGGAGTTCCCGGTCAGCGTGATGAACGCGTGCAATAAGGTTCACTTAACGAACTACTCGTTAACCACGTCCGCGCCTGAGCGCATTGACTAACTTCATGCCCGAAACGAATCGACCTCGAAAACCAGAGAGCGGCAAGCCAAGCGCGTGGGAAGAGCGCAGCTGGCCGGTCTACGTTTCGCTTGCGCTGCTGGCCGGCTACTACGCCGCCGTCAGCCAAGCGTTGTTCGATTGGGATCACCCGCAGTGGTATTTCAACGCCAAGTTCTACATGGCGCTCGCGCCGGTATTACTAGTGCTCGGTTTTTTGCTGGTCAAGTTTTCTGAACAGCAAGCGATTCGCCGCGGCATTCAGCTTTCGATCATTCTTAGCTTGATCATGCACTTGAGCTTGTTTGTCGGGATGGTGGCGCTTGACCTGGTCAGCGTTCCGCAAGGCGAGGACGTCGCCGCCACGCGTCGCCAGGCGCGGCGCGATCCGGTGATTTTGCCTGACTACCATCCGTCGCAATGGGACTCGACCAACGAGACGCAGCAAGACTATGAGAAGCCGGTCGAAGCGGACGAGGCGCAGCCCGATCAAAAAGAAGTCGAGCGGCGTCAGATCGATCCCAAACAGCCGAGCCGCGAAAACCAGCCGACGGTCGATCCCGAAATGGAGCGCGAAGCCACCCCCAATACGCCGACCAAAGTCGCTCGCCAAGAGCAAGCGCCCGCCGAGACGTTGCAGCAGATGCCGTCGAAGCTGAGCCGCAATTCGGCCGAAATGGAAACACCGAAACAGCAGCCGGAACAGATCGAAGTCGAGCGTTCGTCCGATCCGCAGCAACCGCAAACCTCGGCCGCCGTCGCCGAGATGTCGCGTCAGCAGAACTCCGCGACGCAATCTCGCCAAGAGAGCCAGATCGAAGCGGCCGCGTCCACCGCCGCCCAAATGAATCGCCGCGACACTTCTCAACAGCAGCCGCAGCTCGCCGCGTCCAGTGCGCCGCTCGAGCGACAGTCGGCCGAACCGACCCTTTCGGCGTCGGCACAAGCGCTCGCGGTCCAACGGATGTCGGACCAACCGGTCGCTCCGGCGGCGCAACCAACTTCCAGCGCTCGCAGTAGTGCGGCGGCGGCCGCTTCGAGTCCGCAGCAGTCGCAGGTCGCATCGGCCAACAGCGCCGCTTCCGCTTTGCCAAGCAGCGCGATGTCGCGAGCCGAAGCCGCGGCCTCCTCGGCGAGCCAGATCGCTCCGGCTTCTTCCGCTCAGATCGCGAAAGCCAGCGGAGCCCGTGCAAATCCAACCGCGTCACTATTCGCCGAACCATTGGACTACGCCGCCGAAGCCGGCTCGCGCAATCCAAGTCAATTGGCGAGCGCCGCGACCAACATCGGCCGCAGCGCCGCAGGCGCCGGAGCCGGCGACGATGGCGCCGCCGGCGAAATGCTGGGCGGCGTGGAACTGGGAGTCGTACGACTCGCATCGAACGGAACATTACGCCGCGCCACGAGCGATGGCTCCCCCTCGTTGGAATCGGCTCTCTCCGGCGGAGGTCAGGCCGGCGGACAAGCAGGGCGCTCCGGCGGCGGACTCTCGCCGGGAGCTTCCGCTTCGCTCGATGGCGCCGTCGGCGGAGCAGGAATGCGAAGTAATGGACGCAGCAGCGGCAACGCCGATGGACCGCAACTCGCTTCCGGTTCGAGCGGCAGCATGACCGAAATCGGCCGCCGCGACTCCTCTGGCGTACCCGGCGGATCGGCGTCAGGCTCTGCCGTAGGAGTCTCTGGAACCATGGGAACCACCGGATTGGCCAGCGGTGCGATTGGATCGCGGGCCGGCGGCGGCGATTCTGGCTCGGGACAATCGCTCGCAGCCGCGGCCAGTATCGGCGGCGCAACCTTTGGCCGCAGCGGCGGCTCTGGCACTGGTCCCGGCGCCGTAATGATCGCCGGCGATGCTCCAGGGATGGGGGGCGACATTCGCGCCGCGCCCAGCGGCGGCGGACCATCCGGCGGATCGCTCGCTCCAGGATCAGCCGGCCCCAGCATCGAGCGACGCGGCGCAGGAATGTCTTCGATCGTCAAAGTCAACGCGGCCGAAGGCGCCGGCGGGCTGGGAGATCGGATGGCGCCGGCAGTCGGCACGGTCGCACGTCGTCAAAGCAACGACGCTCCCCAACTTTCGATCAATATGACCCAGTTCCCGTTGCGGGCTTCGCGTTCGGGACTGCCGCAAATCTCCTCGGCGATTGCGATGCCGACCGAAGCGTTCCGACGCCGCATGATGCGTGAAGAGGAAGCCGGCGAAGGCGCCGATGGACCTTCCCCGGAAGTGCGGGAAGCGATTGAACGGGGTCTCGCGTTTCTCGCGCGCCATCAAATGCCCAACGGCAGTTGGAGCCTGAAGAACTTCCCGCTGACGCAACCCGATCATGCCGCCGCTTATCGCAATGAACGTTCACGGATGGATTCGGACACGGCCGCCACGGGATTGGCGCTGCTCGCATTTATGGGCGCCGGCTACCATCACTTGGATGACAAGTACCAAAACGAAGTCCGAAAGGGGCTCACCTTCCTGATCGAAAATCAACAGGAAAACGGCGATCTCTTCGTGCGAATGGACAACTACTCCAACTCCAACGCTTGGCTCTATAGCCATGGCATCGCATCGATTGCGCTCTGCGAAGCGTACGGCATGACGCAAGACGCCAACCTGCGTGAGCCGGCGCAAAAGGCGATCAACTTTATTACCGAGTCGCAGGATACGTCGGTCGGCGCCTGGCGGTATATCCCCGGAGTCGGCGGCGATACCTCAGTTAGCGGCTGGATGACCATGGCCCTGAAAAGTGGTCAACTCGCGGGGCTCGACACTTCGCCGCAAACCTACAACGGGATCAATCGCTGGCTCGCTCGAGCCGCCTATCAGCCCGAAGGCGGAGCATTGTTTGTTTACAATCCCGACGCGATCAACAACGCCGAGCAACGTCACGGCCTTTACCCGTCCAAGACAATGACCGCAGTCGGTCTGCTGATGCGACTCTATATGGGCTCGAATCGCGAAACCGAAGTCATGCAGCAAGGCGCCGAGCACTTGTTGGCCAATCTGCCGGAAATCGGCAATCGCCAACAACCGCAACGCGACACCTATTATTGGTATTACGCGACCCAGGTCATGTTCCATATGAAGGGCGAATACTGGCAAGCCTGGAACAACCGTCTCGAGCCGATGCTCGTCGAGTCGCAATTGGTCGACGGCCCGCTGGCCGGCAGTTGGGAACCAGAAGGCCCCATCCCAGATCGCTGGGGCGAGTACGCCGGGCGCATCTACGTGACGACCATGAATTTGCTCTCGCTAGAAGTCCATCACCGGCATCTGCCGTTGTATGTGGACGCGGCGAAGTAACAATTCGCCGGTTCGCGCCGGGCTGCCATCAAAGAATTACCTTGTTCCGTGAGAGGCGGATGCGTTTGTTTCCCCTCGCTCGTACGAGCATGCCGAGGCCGAGTGAGTGCTATTTAGATCCCTTTGCCTGGTAGTCCATTAAAGAAAGTTCCAGCCGACCGAGGATGAACGAAACGCCATGTCCGGTCTCTCTACCCAAGTAAAAGCCCCGCATTCTCTTGCCGCAGGCTAAATACTCCAAATGAACCGAGCCGTAGATTCGCATGCGATCGTTCTGAATCTCGTAGGTGCCGGCCAGATGATTGCCACCCTCTTGGACACGACCTTCGATGGCAACTTTGTCAAAGTCATGGTCGTATCCCTCCCCAACAACGCGATTTCCTTCAAGGCGAAGCTCAATTTTTGCAGTATGTTTTTTCACGCCATTTGGGTAATCGAAATGCCCAGGAACAACGATATCTTCACCACTCGTTTCCCAGTGGCCAGAGCAATCACGAATTTTTAATTGTGATGCTTCAATTCCAACTCCGTTTTCCCCCACGACAAAGTCTTCGACCGGTTGGCCAAATATCCTCTCATATATTGCTAGCTTCTCAAAAGATCCACGATGACGGCGACCATCCAAGGATGTCTCGTAACGGCCAACGACATCACGCGAAAGCTCAATTCCCTCGGTTTGTAAATGAGCAATAAAGGCATTTCGCGTGCGAAATCCGTGCTCAAATCGCGCTTTCGTGATGGCTTCTCCGTTAATTAGAGGCCCCTTCTCGGCTCCCATGAAATCCTCCCAAAGGCTGGCAAAATAAAGACTTGGAGTATCTTAACCGGTTAAAAACTCCGATTCGAGCACTTTTCACACGGCATTTGAGCCATTTCACGCAACTTTTCTACTCCCCGGTCACCTCTAGGATGAGAGTGCTGCCAAAGCGGCAAAACAGGAATGGTTGATTTTCAAAGTAAAAAGCCCTGTTACTTCAAACGGTGTTGAACGATGAAATGCCCGAAAAGCTTAGTGCTGATGCTTTGTTGTCTCATGATCACGGCGCTGATTCTTCCGCAACCATTGCTGGCGCGATGGGGTGGCGGCGGCTTCAAGCCAAACCTCAAGCCAAACCTCAAGCTAGATCCCAAGCCAAACCTCAAGCTAGATCCCAAGCCAAACCTCAAGCTAGATCCCAAGCCAAACCCCAAGCTAGACCCCAAGCCAAACCTCAAGCTAGACCCCAAGCCAAACCTCAAGCTAGATCCCAAGCCAAACCTCAAGCTAGATCCCAAGCTAAACCTCAAGCTAGATCCCAAGCTAAACCTCAAGCTAGATCCCAAGCTAAACCTCAAGCTAAACCTCAAGCTAGATCCCAAGCCAAACCTCAAGCTTGAAGAGGTTCTACCGAATGGCCACCATCTCTCCGAATCCATCATCGATAGCGGACCGAACGTTGACATCAGCGATTTTCAGTTCAAGCATTCGAAGAAAATGCAGGCCGAATTGTCCGCTTTGATCGCGGACCAGATTCCCCCAGTTGGCAAATCGGTTCCATTTCAAACTCCGGGTCAATCGATCTCGCCAATTAACGGTTCGTGGAAAGACATTGCCCCTCAGGAATTGCTGAACGCGATTGACGAGGGAAGTTTAAAAATCGATGCGAGTGAACTCAATCCCGAAAATTGGGATCTGAGTCGCCTTGACCCGAGTATTCCTTTGTCGAGCGTCGACCCCACGATCATCGCTCTCGCGATTGATCCTTCCGGCACGCTGGTACTTGCATTGGAACATCAACGTCGTCGAGAAGCCAAGGAGGCTCAAGCTGCATTGCAGAAGTATGAACGCGAAATTGACGATGCGATCGTCGCGTTGGAGACGCAGGAAAAAGAACTTCTCGCTGAAGTCATGTCTGTACTCGACGGCGCTCGCCAATCAGATGTTTCGTCCGAAAGTCCATTGTTCGACTTCTGGCGAAATGTAAATCAATTTGACAAAGACTTACAATCCGCGATCCATGAAATCGAACGAAGCGTCAACAAGGCGGCCGAAGAATATGAACGCAACCTGCGAACGCAATTCACTGCAGAACGAGAGCGTCAAATCGCGGACTTTTTGGTCCAGGAAGACGAAGCGATTTCCCAACTCAATACGCATTTCCGAGGCTTGAATCGTGAAAATTGGAAGAAGGCATTGGCGGAATTGGAACAGATTTTTCAGACCCAATCCCAGTTGATTCACGATTCGCAACATTCCGAACACGAGAAGCGAGAATCCTTCAGCTACCTGGAATCCAAAGTGAAAACCAGACGGGCTCAGCTGAACGCAAAGTTCCAACGTCAAGAAGAGTCACCGTCGCCGACCTGGCAAGAAGCAAGACAACAAGTTGCTAGTCAGTCTGCCGAATATCGCGACAAGTTTGACACGCTACTGGAGAATGAATTCGTCGCGAAACTGGCGAAATATCACGCTAAGCTGGTCGCCGAAGAAAGCCGACTCACTACCGATACCACTCAGGCATTCCATTTGGAGCTTTCCGAGTACGCCAACGAATCGGCGCGTGGTTTGAAGTTGGCGATCGCTGACACAATGGCCGAATTGACCAAATGCAAGGCCCAAATCAACGATCAACAGAGCGAATTGAAAAACGCAAACGACTGGCGAAATCGCATCCAGCCGAAATTGCCGAAATTGCTATTTGCATCGCCGGTGTTCAACTATCCTTCGACTCGTGAAGTCGGCGAACTGCAAGACGCAATACAGCGATTTAATCTCGGGAAAATTGCGATCGAGCAGCCTATTTTTTTTCGATCTTTCTAAGTGATCCAATACTCGATTCGATTGGAAACGCGGTCCCTTAACGATTGGCAGAGCCAAGCGAGTTGCGATCCTGATTACTAATTTTTAAGAAGGGTGATTGACGATGAAACATATTTTAAAATTGATTGTCATCTCGATTCTGCTTCTGGAAACGTCGTTTTTGTTTGCCGATGGTGATCGGCCATTCTTCCGATACTATGGCGCCTACGGGGGTTTCGGAAATCAGGGTGGAGAACCTGAGGATTCACTTGACGAAGTATATCAACGACACGACGAAGGCTATGGGCGTCGAGGACGATTCGATGCCAAATCGGACGCGATTTTGATCGAGCAGACTCCAACCGCGCTATCACGCGGGGATGTCGGTGCCGAAGGCATCGTCAAGGGACCGATGGCAGCCTGGTTCTTCTTACACATGCCCTCCGTCTATCGGTTCAAACCTGATGGTGAAAGTACTGTCCTCCTACCGCTTCCCGACGGCGCGAGCGCCGTTGGCGTTCACAAGCTGGAACAAGCTGCGGGGCTTGTTAAAAATCCAGGGCAAATTTCGGTCGAAGTCGACCGACTCAAGTCGCAGCACCACGCGTTGCGAAAAAATATTGACGCCGCCTTCGATGATTTCGAGGATCGCCTCGAAGTCTCGCTGCCAAACGCTTCCGTCGCTTGTTCTGTCGATCTTTCTGAGATCAGCGTAATCGATTTGTCCACCGTGAAGAGCCTTGGTTCAGCACCCAAATTTCGGAGTCTTGGCAAATTCCAGCAGAATGCGTTAGCACACGGCGTTGGCGCACTAGCTGGTCAGGGAACCGGAGTGGCGGCCGGGTATCTTGCTGGCCCATATGCTGGTTGGGTCGTGGGAACTTCGACCGCAATTGTCGTCGGCAATCACGCCAAAAAGAAATGGACGGGGCGCGGACTGAACAACTGGCGTCGTCCATCCCATTGGTAACAAATTCCTCGTTCAATCGATGGAAGCGGCTTTCTCGCGTTCAACGAAATCTGCATTGACATTCTAAAATTGACTCGGGGCATACATTCCCCTGTGGCCCGTCCAAGCTGCTGTAGACCGGACGGGCCACACGATGGCGAAGTAACAATTCGCCTCTTTTTGCGCTTCGTGAGAGATCCAGCTTTCACTTCCCCTCCAAATAGGGAAGAATCGCAGTTTATGCGATACGAAAGGGAGTCCTAACGGGAGCAATACTGTGCAGCGGCAATTCTGGGGACGAGGCCATATTTTCTTGGCGTTTGTCTGTTTCTCGGCGCCAGCGGGTCTAGCCGTCGCTCAAGGGCAATCGCATATCAAGCTCCCGCTTGATTCTCCGATCATTCGAACGATCGATGCCGGCGTCGGCGCGACGCTGGTCGTTTCGGATCAGGGTAAAGTGATTCGATTTAACCCGAATGTCGAGAACGGACAGCCTGAGAGTCTCGCCGCGCTCGCTCAACCGATCGCCGACCTGGTCCCGCTGCGTGATCTCTCGGCGACGCTGATCTTGGATCTCGAAGGGCAACTGCGACTTTTGCGCGATGGTGCGATCGACTCCGAATTCCTCCTCGCAGCGCCGATGCAAGGAAAGCTGTTCGCCGCCGAAAAAGGTCGAGCGCTGGTCGCAGACTCTGATGGCAACTACGCGCTGATTGACGTCGCGTCCAAGACTGCCGCCCCGGTCAAAACCTTTCCGGACTTCGGGACCAATCTCAAGCTGTACGACGATCTCTCGCTCGCTGGTTTTCAGGCGAGCGAGTCGTTGCAATTGGTCGATGTTGATACCGGCGAGAGTCTCGCGTCGCTGCCGATTGGGGAAGCGGTGGACTTTGACGTTTCGAAAACTCGCGGCCTGGTCGCCGCCGCTAGTCAATTCGGCGGCGTGCAGATCTGGGATCTCGTCCAGCAAGAACCGCTCGACTTCACGTTGGGGATGCTCGACGAAGTCTGGTATCTGAAGTTTTTGGAAAGCGGCGATCTTTTGACCATCACGCGCCCCGGCGTCGCGACCATCTATAGCAGTCAGGACTGGCGGCCTGTGCATACGTTTCAGGTTCCGCCGATGTCGGAACTGCGATTTGCGAACGTTAGCGGCAACAACGAACTCATGCTGACGACCGAAGCGGAGTCGGTGCATACGATTCCGCTGGTGCAATATGGCTTCGCCGCCAGACTAACTTCCAGCGGCTATGTCCCCGTCAAGCTCTGGTATGCGACTAATCGACTGCCTGGCGAACAAGCGAGCTCGCTCTCCAGCCGGCTTGTCCAATGGATCTTTCAGGCCGACGTCGTGGCGGTACTTGCGATCGTCGGAGTTTTGGCTGCGACCCTGACTTTTTTCACAATCAAGAAAGGGTGGAGACTGCTGACGTCGGTCGCTGTCGCCGCTGCGTCGATTCTCGTGCTTGCCGCCGGGCTGTTCACTCTGGTCGATCGCAATGCGAAAAGTGCGCCCGCCGCACCCGAGTCTTACTATGGGAATGTGCTGAATGAAAGCGGCGACATTGCGTGGGGCAAGTGCGAAATCACCGTTCCTGTCGATCGCCTACCCGGCGAGATCAACGAGCCAGGCGGCTTTCTCGGATTTCAGGAAGCGGCGAACCCCGAGAAGCACTTTATCATCACCGCTGTCGAGCCGACTTCGTCGGAATCGATCCTCGACCAAGTAAAATCCCGAGGAGAACCGGAAGAGTTCTTAGTCTTCGTCCACGGCTACAATGTTCCCTTTTCTGCAGCCGCCAAACGAACGGCGCAGTTGAAGGTCGACTTGAATATCCAAGGAGAGGCTTTCTTTTTCTCTTGGCCCTCCCACGGCGACCTAAGCAAATACCTGGCCGATGAAGACAACGCCGAACTGTCGAAAGCCCCATTTCAGGAGATGCTGAAAACGATCAGCCAATCCTTCCCCAACGTGCGGATTCATCTCATCGGGCACAGCATGGGCACGCGCATCATTCATGAAAGCATCCGGCAATTGCATGCCGAACGCTCGCCGGCGCTTGATTCGCTAGACTCCTTGGTGCTGGCCGCGCCCGATATTGACCGCCGCCAATTCCGCAGCGAACTAGCGAAAACGGTTCAAGAGCTCGACCTGCCGATCACGTTATACGCGTCCGCCAATGACAGGGCGCTGTTGGTTTCGGGCCAGTTGCACAATAACAGTCGGCTGGGAGATGTGTTTCCCGAACCGGTCGTCATGCCTGGCGTTGAGACGATCGATTGCTCACTGATCGATACCGACTGGCTCGGACATGGCTACTACGGCGATAGCCGGGATCTGCTCCAGGACCTGATCCAAGTCATCCGCGACGATCGGCCCGCCGCACAACGATTTGGGCTCACCGTCCAGACAATGGATAACGATCAGCGCTATTGGTTTCTGCGTCCGTAGCGTCGACTTGGGCAGCCGAGCAGAATCCGCAGCGTTATTCCGTCGCTTCGCGCAGACAGACCAACTTGTTGCGTCCGCTTTCTTCAAACGCCAGCTTATCTTCGCGGGCGAGCCATCCGATTGCCTGCATCACATGGTCGCGCGGCAGGCCGACCTGTTTGACAAGTCGCGATAAAGACATCGGACCGTCGGCGTGCAGCGTTGACCAAATAGCGCCGGCCGTTTCGCCAATCCGTGCAAGCGATTCGAACGTGGCGGAGTCCGTAGACATCGCAGTCGTCATAGTTTTCCCTCGTAGGCGAATTCTCGCAAAGTGCGTCGATGAACATGCAGACGTGGGGGGCGCGCTGATTATAACGAATGTCGCCTGCATTGCTCAAATATTTCCTGGCCTGTTCTTTCGACGCTGCGCATAAAAAAACGCGACGAGGGAAATTCGTCGCGTTGGAATTCGCGTTTGTCGCGGCTAAAGACCGCGGTGGACTACGGAACGATGATCGATTGCATCGGAGCGTAGTAGGTGGTCGTCGGCGTCGTCGCGGGGACAGTACCGTAGAACGACGTTGTCGGAGCGTAATAGGTCGTGGTCGGACTCACCACTTCCGTTCCGCCGTAGTAGGTGGTCGTCGGCGCAGCCGCCGCGGCGCCGCCGTAATACGTCGTGGTTGGTGCGGCCAATGTCGTTCCGCCGTAATAGGTCGTGGTCGGGGCCGGCGAATAATAATTCGTCGTCACGACGCTTGGCGCCGGCGAATAGTAATTGGTGGTGATCGGGGGCGCATAGGCCGGAGCGTAATAGTTGGTCGTGATCGGAGCCGCGACGACCGGCGCCGCATAAGCGCCGTAAATCGGGCGATACGAGGTTCGCCATCCAAACAGTCCACGGCGCTCTGGAACATAACCGACGACCGGCGGAGCGGCGACAACCGCAGGCGCCGCATAATAGGCGACTTGCGCGTGGGCCGCGCCGCAATACGAGGCCAAAACCAACAGGGCGGCCGAGGCCCAAACAAATGTACGATTCATGACTTGTGTGTCCCGCATAAAGAAGACGAGATTTGGTTTTTCAAGCATAGGTTCTAATTTCACTGCATCTGGAGCATTCTACGCGCATTTCTGCGGTTAGAGGGGAAGGTTTCTCCAGGAATTCTTGAGAAAGCGTTTGGATTGATTCATTACCAGTCGTAGAAATCAGAGTGGATAAGCTAGCTCGTTTGACCAATACCGGCGAATAAGGTGGACATTTATGAAGGCGCAAACGTTTCTAACGGCAATTTGCCTGGCGATGTTGACATTTGGCATCATTCAAGCCGAAGAACCTCTTACCGCCGAGGAGGAAATCACCGCCAACGTCGTTTCGTACATCGCCGCATTTAATGCAGCCGATCCTGACCGGCTCGCAGAACACTGGGCGAAAAACGCCGAATATCTTTGCCGTACTACCGGCGAAAAAGTGGTCGGCCGAGACGCGATTCGCCGACAATTCGCCGAGCGCTGCGAGCAGGGCGATCTGCCCGAATTGACGGTCGAAATCGACTCGATCCGCTTCGTGAAACCCGATGTCGCCGTCGAAGAAGGAACGGCGCGGATTTCCCATTCCGGAGAAACGCCAAAACTGCTGTCCTACACCGCGATTCATGTCAAAGAAGACAAAACGTGGAAACTGGATAGCGTTCACGAAACGATCATTAGCGACCAGCTGTCAAGCGAGCCGCAAGTTTCTCTGGCCCGGCAGCAACTAGAGCCGTTGGCCTGGCTCGTCGGCCGCTGGGTTGACGATTCGGAAGGAGCGACCGTCGAGACGATTGGACGCTGGAGCAAAAATGAATGCTTCTTGATCCGTTCCTTCAAAGTCTATGTGTCCGATGTGGTCGATCTGGACGGGACCGAAGTCATCGGCTGGGATCCAGCCCAGCAATGTATTCGCGGCTGGGTGTTCGATTCGGATGGTGGATTCGCCGAAGAAAAATGGGTCGAAGAAGATGGACGCTGGTTTGTCCGCTCGACCGGCGTTTTGCCCGACGCTCGCAAGGCTTCGTCCCTGCGCACGATGCGTCGCACGGCCGACGATAAATATGAGTCGCGATCGATCTGTCGCACGCTTGACGGAGAGCTGCTTCCTGATCTTGGACCTTTCCATGTGGTCCGACAGCCCGAACAATAACCCAAGATGCTATTTGTCCAACTTGCCGGGACAAACAACCGAACCAACATGAGGCGCGTCATGCACGCTCGAAATATTTTTCTGACCGGATTAATCGTATCAGCCCTCGTGCTGCCTAGCGCAGCCTTTGCCCGCGGCTTTGGTGGCGGCGGCGGAGGAGGTCATGGGGGCGGGGCCCGCATGAGCGGCGGTGGCGGCGGTGGCGGCGGCGGACACATGAACGCCGGGCGCCCGAGCGCTCGTCCCAGCGGCAGTTTTGGAGGAGGATCCCGCGCCAGCGCTAACTCTGGCGGAGCAGGGCGAAGTCCCTCGATGAGCCGCCCGTCAGCAAGTCGACCCTCCCCAAGCCGACCTTCGACCCGTTTGCCAAGCAGCAGCAGTCGCCCTTCCGTAAGTCGACCGGCAGTTTCTAGTCGTCCCAGCGCCAATCGACCGACGACCTCCAATCGGCAGAACTCGCTGCCGACGTTGGATCGCTCGTCGCTCGGTAGCAATCGCCCTTCGCTCGGTAACAACAATCGCCCCGGCTCTGGCACGCCTGGTAACGGTCGTCCAGAAATTTCGCGTCCGGGCAATTCCAGTAGCAGCCGACCGAACATCACGGCACGTCCCAATTTTGACAACAGAGGCGGTAGTCGACTCCAGGAGCGCCCCTCGAATACGCAGCTGAATGATTTCTTGGGCATCACCGGTAGCCGACCTGGCGCCAATCGACCTACGACGCAGCCGGGCAACACGACTCGGCCCACTCGACCAAACGTGGGAAATCTAGATCGCCCCAATCGCCCTGCCGCAGGGGATCGACCTACGACTCTTCCAGGCAACATCAATCGCCCCGGCAATAACAACCGCCCCGGTAGTGGTGACCGCCCCGGAATCGGTGATCGACCCGGCAATGGAGATCGGCCCGGCATCGGTGATCGACCCGGCATCGGGGATCGACCCGGCATCGGTGATCGACCCGGCATCGGGGATCGGCCCGGCATGGGTGATCGGCCCGGCAACGGAGATCGGCCCGGCAACGGAGATCGACCCGGCATCGGGGATCGGCCCGGTAACGGTGATCGGCCCGGTAACGGCGATCGACCCGGCAACGGTGATCGGCCCGGCAACGGTGATCGGCCCGGCAACGGTGATCGCCCCGGCATGGGTGATCGACCCGGCATCGGTGATCGGCCCGGCAACGGTGATCGACCCGGCAACGGTGATCGACCCGGCAACGGTGATCGACCCGGCAACGGTGATCGGCCCGGCAACGGTGATCGGCCCGGCAACGGCGATCGGCCCGGCAACGGTGATCGACCCGGCAACGGTGATCGACCCGGCAACGGTGATCGGCCCGGCAACGGTGATCGGCCCGGCAACGGTGATCGGCCCGGCAACGGTGATCGGCCCGGCAACGGGGATCGGCCCGGCAACGGGGACCGCCCCAATCGTCCCGGCAACGGGAATGTCGTTCGTCCCAACCATCCGCATGGTCCTGGACACGACGCCCATTGGAACAACTGGCAGAACCGCGGCAACCACGTTCGTAATCGCTACAACTATTGGAGCGGTCGCAACAACTGGAACTCCGGTTTCTGGGGTTGGAACAACGCCGGTTACAACCGTTGGGGTTTCTACAACTATCGCCCGTATCCTGGATATTGGTGGCGTTGGTCGACGCCGGTGGGACTCACTTCGTGGTTCTACTGGGGCAACACTTGGGGAACTCCTTGCTATTACTACTACGGCGATAACGTGATTTACGACACGCAGTACGTCTACATTAACGACGCGCCAGTCGCGACGACGGTGCAGTACGCTCAACAAGCGTCGGACTATGCCGCCGTCGGTCGAGAAGCGCTCGCCGCCAATCCGCCGACCGATGAGAACGGCGAGAACTGGATGCCGCTCGGCGTCTTCGCCCTGGCCAACCAGGACGAAGGGGATCCGATCATGTATCTGCAGTTGGCGGTCGACAAAGACGGGATCATCGCCGGCACTTACTACAACACCGAAACCAAGACCAACTTGCCGGTGCAGGGGAGTGTCGACAAAGATTCGCAACGCGCCGCTTGGACGATCGGTGACAAGACCAGCACGGTCATGGAAACCGGCATCTACAACCTGACCCAGGACGAAACGCCGCTCTTGATTCACTTTGGTGAAGAAAAGACGCAGACCTGGATGCTGGTTCGCTTGCCGGAAAACAAAGAGGCGCCGGCCGCGGGCGACCCAACCGTGGCGGATCCCAACGCCGTCGATCCATTTGGTCCGTAGCAAGTCGTTAGCAAAACAATGGCGCCGGCGGCCTTGCCGCGGCGCCTTTGTTGATGCGCAAGTTGTGAGGTTGTGCTTTTCGGCAGGTTCACCAGAAATAGCGACTCGCACTTCATCGTAGCCCGCGGCGCGAGCCGAGGGAATTCGGCTGGGTAGTTCGAGTCGTTGAACCGCTTGCTCTTGGCTCGCGCGTCGGGCTACGATCGGCTTGACGATTTCCTATTTCCTGGAAAATCCGCAATCTCACGGAGATTGCGGTCGCAAGTGCGCCGCTTCAAGATAGCGCAACATCAAAACGCGCAGCGTTCTAGCGTGAAGAATTTTACGCCTTCGGCAGCGCCTTCTCTCGCAGTTCGCGCGGCAGCGGAAAGTGAACCTGCTCTTCGCGAATGCTGTGCGGCGTGATTTGGGCGCCGTGATTCTCAACTAGATAGTCGAGACATTCCTGCACAACTTCTTCGGGCGCACTAGCGCCGGCGGTGACCAGGACCGTTTCCACCCCTTCAAACCACTCTGGCTTCAAGTCGGAAGCTCCGTCGAGCAAATAGCCCTTCGTCCCTGATTCTCGCGCCAGTTCTTTCAGCCGTTGGCTGTTCGAGCTGTTCTGGCTTCCCAGCACCAGCACCAAATCGGCCTCGGTCGCCAAAATGCGCACCGCTTCCTGGCGATTTTGCGTTGCGTAGCAGATATCTTCTTTCGGCGGACCGATCACCTGCGGAAAACGCTGCTTGAGCGCACCGATAATCCGATTGGCGTCGTCGACGGACAATGTCGTCTGCGTCAGATAGGCCAACTTGCTGCCGTCGGCGACTTGCAGATTGGGGACATCCTCGGCCGATTCGACCAAGATGATCGCCTCGGGGGCTTCCCCCATCGTACCGATCACTTCGTCGTGACCTTCGTGGCCGATCAAAAAGATCGTGTAATGTTGTTTGGCGAAACGAATCGCTTCAAGGTGAACTTTGGTCACCAGGGGGCAAGTCGCGTCGATTGCGAAGAGTTTGCGGTCCTTCGCCATCTGGCGAATTTCGGGCGAAACCCCATGCGCGCTGAAGAGCAACGTCGAGCCTTCGGGCGCTTCGTTCAAATCGTCGATAAAAATCGCCCCCTTCTCTTTGAAGGTGGTCACCACATATTTGTTGTGGACGATTTCATGATAGACGTAGACCGGCGCCCCAAACGCCTGCAAAGCAAGGTCGAGACTCTCAATAGCCATGTTGACGCCGGCACAAAAGCCGCGGGGACTGGCGAGGATCACTTTCATCGTAGCGCACTTCTCCTTACGATTGCATCATACTGAATCGCCGCAGCGGCAGATAGCGGCGTTTGCTCCCCCCAACTTCCGGAACCGTGACGCCCAAGGCGGATGTAACGCGTGCCCGATTCACGATTTGAGCGGCAGCTTCAACAATACGGTCCCAATTCTCAGCACGAGCCCTGTTCGCTCGCGGCGGCGACCGATTATTGCCAACAGCTGACAAAAAGCCATTACGAAAATTTCACCGTCGCTAGCTGGCTTCTGCCGCAAGAGTTGCGCCCTCATTTCGCCCACGTCTACGCTTACTGCCGCTGGTCCGACGATCTGGCTGACGAAGTGGGAGACGACGCTCGCAGTCTGCAGCTGCTCGCATGGTGGAGATCCGAACTCGACGCTTGTTATCGAGGTCAGACCTGGCATCCCGTGTTTGTCGCGCTGGCCGAGACGATTCGCCAGTTTGAGATTCCGATCGAGCCGCTGGCCGACCTGCTGACCGCTTTCGAGCAGGACCAGCGGGTCAAACGGTACGCGACGCATGAGCAACTGCTCACCTACTGCGAAAATTCGGCCAACCCCGTCGGGCGACTCGTCCTCTATCTGGGGCGGTCCTCCCACGCCGAAACCGTGAAGCTCTCCGATTCGATCTGCACCGGGCTGCAACTGGCCAATTTTTGGCAAGATGTGGCGCGCGACTATGCGATCGGCCGTATTTACCTACCGGAAGAAGATCGCCAAAAATTTGGGGTGACGGAAGAAATGCTCGCTTCGAGCGTCGCGACTCCCCCATTTCGGCAACTGTTGCAATACGAAGTCGAGCGGGCCGAGCAATATTTGCACGCGGGTCGTCCCTTGATGGACCAGATCGCGCCGCAGTTACGGCTTGATATCGAACTGTTTCTGGCCGGCGGGCTGGCGATCTGCCAGGCGATTCGCCGACAAAATTTTGACGTACTGAAATCTCGCCCCACCGTCGGCAAATGGCGCAAGCTGCAACTGCTGCTTGGTTGCCTGACGCGGCGCACCTTTTCGCGCGGTTCACGCCAATCGATCGCCGCAACGCCGGAGGCGCTCCTTTGACGCACTCGCTCGCCGACAGTTACGCCTATTGCCGCAAGGTGGCCAAGCAATCCGGCTCGAACTTCGTCATGTCGTTCATGCTCTTGCCGCGTCCCAAGAGCCAAGCGATGTATGCGCTCTATGCGTTCATGCGACAAACAGATGATTTGGGAGATCAGCCCGGCGACCTGCTCGAAAAGCAAACCGCGCTCAAGCAATGGCGGCATGACCTGCACGCCGCGCTCGCCGGAGAAACGCCGAGCGATCCTCGTTTGCCGGCGCTCGTCGATACGATCCGCCGCAACGAAATTCCAGTCGAGTATCTCACTGCGGTGATCGACGGCGTCGAGCGAGATTTGACGCCGCAGCCGTTTCCCACATTCGCCGAGTCGCAACATTACTGCTACCAGGTTGCGGCCGCGGTAGGTCTGGCCTGTTTGCACGTCTGGGGTTTTCAAGGGGAAGCGGCGATCCCGCCGGCGCTTGCTTGCGGCTACGCGTTCCAATGGACCAACATCCTCCGCGACCTGCACGAAGATGCGTTAGCCGGCAGACTCTATCTGCCGCAAGACGAAATGACCCGTTTCGACGTCTCGATCGATGACTTTGCGACCAGCCGCGCGACCGACGGTTTTCGCGAACTGATGCAATTTCAAATCCAGCGGGCCGAACAATTTTACGACCAGGCCGAACCGTTGCAGTCGCTGCTGCATGCCGATGGCCGCAAGATTTTTCCGGCGATGTTTTGCACCTATCGAGGTTTGCTCGCCCGCATCGAGCAAGATCCAACCGCCGTGCTACGGCAGCGCGTCTCGGTAGGATCTTGGAAGAAAATGCGGATCGTCACCTCGTTGATGCTGGCCCAACTCTTTGATTTCTCCACTCCGACGACGGTCTCGCGCTGATGAAGTCTGGCAAACGAAGTGAAGCGGCGCACCGGCCTTCGGTCGCAGTCGTGGGCGGCGGGCTCGCCGGACTCGCGGCGGCCGAAGCGCTGTCACGCAGCGGCATGTTGGTCACGTTGCTCGAATCGCGGCGCTATTTGGGGGGACGCGCCGGTTCGTTTAAAGAGGAAGCGACCGGACAACTTTTTGATCATTGTCAGCATGTCGCGATGGGCTGCTGCACCAACTTTCTCGATTTCTGCGAGCAAACCGGCGTCGCTGCGTACTTTCGCCGCGAGCGACGACTGCACTTCATCGATGCGCAGGGGAAAACGTACCCTTTTGCGCCGGTCGAAGCGTTGCCGGCTCCGCTGCATCTGGTTCCGGCGTTCTGGCGACAAAGCTATCTCACGATGGGAGAACGTCTCGGGATCGGCACAGCGCTGCGCCGTATGGCGCGACTCTCCGAGGAACAAGCCGAATCGCTGTGCGTGGGGCCTTGGCTGCGAATGCAAAAGCAATCGGCCGACGTCATTCGTCGCTTTTGGGAAATCATCCTGGTCAGCGCGCTGGGGGATTCGATTGAGAAGACCTCAGTCGCCGCCGCGCGTAAGGTGATGATCGACGGATTTTTGGCACATCATCACGCGGCCGATTTGCACCTTCCGGCCGCGCCGCTGGGGCAGATCTACGAAGAGGGGATCGCGCGCAGTCTGTTTGACCGCGGAGTTCGCATCGAGATGGAATCGCCGGTCGACGAAGTCTTTCGCAAATCGGTCGGCGGCGGATTCAGCGTTTCGGTGAAAGACGAAGCGACGCTGCAATTTGAAAACGTCGTGTTGGCGATTCCCGGTCGTCGCGTCAAAGCGGTATTGTCGCCGCGCTTGTTTGAAAAGGTCCCTGATCTGGCCCGCGTCGACCAGATTAACCATGCGCCAATCACCAGCGTTCATCTCTGGTTTGAAAAGCCGATTACCGATTTGCCGCATGCGGTTCTGCTTGATCGAACCAGTCAGTGGCTCTTCGCCCATGGCGCAGCGACATCACCGCATGACGGTCAATCCGCGGCTTACTACTATCAAGTGGTGATCAGCGCATCGCACGATCTGCCGTCCGGCGATCAGGCGGCGATCATCGCCGCGGTGACGCGTGAACTGGCCGAGTTGTGGCCAATCGCCGCATCCCCTTTGTTTGCTCGCGTGCTTACGCAAAAGGCGGCGGTCTTTTCTGCAGTCCCCGGGCTGGAAGCCATTCGTCCTCCGCAGTCGACGCCGGTCACCGGTCTATTTTTAGCCGGCGATTGGACCAAGACCGGCTGGCCCGCCACGATGGAAGGAGCCATCCGCAGCGGTCGACTCGCCGCCGAAGCGCTGCTGCGGCGATACGGCCGCGAAGAGAAGCTGGTGACGCCAGACTTGCCGCACACCTGGCTCTGCCGGAAGCTGTTTCGGTAGAACCGAAAAACGAGTTTGCTGCGCCCGTTTTAATGTGCCGCTATTTAGCCTTTGAGCTGACATCTATCTTCGTAGCCCGCTGCGCCAGCGAGGGAAATGCGGTCGGCTACTTCGATCCGCTTTGGAATCGCCGAGCGATTTCCTCTCGCTTGTGCAACGGGCTACGAAGAGAAAACGACTACGAAAAGAAATCGTCGTCATCGGGGGAATGCTCACTCGTCTCGCTAGCCGCTTCTCGAGCTTGCCGCTTCGCTTTCAAGAGCCGAGTGACGTAGTCCTCTCCCTCTGACTCGCCGCCGGATAATTGCGTTTCTTCCTCCGTGAGAGTCTGCGAATCTTCCTCGTGCAGCGAAGGAGCGACGCGGGATTTGGCTTCCGGCTCGGCTAGTTCCGGCGATTCGAAGCGGGCCGACGCTTGATAAGAAGCGGAAGCGCGTTGCTTGGTGGCCCGCAGTCGCTCGAGCCGATCATCGTCTTTCGATTCGTCCCCTTGCAGTTTCAGGCCGAGCCAACGTCGCACGGCGATCAACCATTCCCAGCCGATCGTGATCCGGCGAAACGCGACGTCGCCGACAAACGCCGCTGCCGCCAACACCAAAACCCACGGCCAGGCTTGCTGCAAACTAGTCGCCGCCGACAAGCCGCGGCGAAACGTATCGACGCGAGCATCGACGCTTGCGTCGGAAGTCGCGTTGTTGATGACGGCGCCTGGCTCGCCCCCTTTCGGCACGTTGCCGGCGATCTGTTCGAGGAGATGGAGATTGGTCGGACGGCGCAGGAATTCGGCTGAGTAGCTGATATTGACGCCGGTCCGCAAGACCGGCTTGCCGGGTCCGGTCGCGATCGACACAAAGTAACTTCCCGAATCGCGAGCCGGAAAGCTGCCCTCGTAACGCCCTGGAGCGGTTTGCGTCAGCGAGAAGTTCTCCGCCGCCATGCCTGGGGTGACCGCAGCGCCGACGACCGTTAGAAAGTTCGTGTCCTCCTTCGCCGTATCGAGCGCCGTAACAATTACCTTCACTTTGCCGTTCGCTTCTTCGGTCGCGACGGCGAAATCGGCCTGATCGCCGGCGGGTCGCATCGCGTAACGCAGCATTTGCATGAAGAACTTGTCGTAACCTTCCCACTCGGTCCAGCGATTGGTCCAACGCGCGCCGGCGTCGCTGGTAAAGACGACAGTTCGACCCAGTCCATATTGCCAACTCGCGAGCAAGGTGGCGTTTTCGGGATGCTTCTCCGGAATCGGCGCGACCAGGCCAACTTCGACAAGCGGACTATCTTTGATCGTCGTCATAACAAACCCGTCGAAGGTCGGCATGCCGTCGACGCCTTGCAAGATTTCATGCGAAGAATAGAGAGCCGGAGACATGCCTGGCGCTTCTTTGACCAGCGGCTGCGCCACGCGGCGCGCTTCTCGCATAAAAATTCGGGGGATCGCTTTTGGATTGTTGACGGCGTAAAACTTGCCGCCTCCATTCCTCGCGACGGTCGCCATCAGTTTTTGATCGGCGTCCGATCCGACCGCGACGGCGCTGACGGTCATGCCCATCTTCTTCATGTCGCTGGCGATCTGCGCCACGTTGCCTGGTTCGGTTTGTCCGTCCGACAAAACGATCATATGCTTGACGCCGGCATCGACGTTTTGCAGATCACGAAACCCTAGCGCCACGCCCGGCGTCATGTTTGTTCCGCCGGAAGCGCTTAATTTGCGAACTTGGGCGACAAACATGCCGGGGTTATCAACCTTGCGTATCGGCACGATCCGCTGGGCCTGCGAGTCAAATCCAATGACGCCGGCAAAGTCAGCAGCGCCCATCGCGCGAATCGCCGCGAGCGCCGCGCCTTGCGTCATCTGCATCTTTTCGCCTTGCATCGATCCTGATTTATCGAGCACCAGCATCAAAGCGCCGACCGGCACCACCTTCGCGTCGCGAATCGTAAAGCGAACCGGCGACGCTTCTTCCAGCTTGGTGTTCGCCCAACCGCCGGCGCCAAAACTGCTGGGACCGCCCAGGATCAGCAATCCGCAGCCCAACTGTTGCGTGTTGCGAACCAGCAGTTCGATCTGACGATCGCTAAAGCTGGTGATCTCTTCGCCGCTCGATCCGCTCGCCCGCGGCACATCGGCCAGGATGACCGCATCGTACGGCTGCAGATCGGCCATGCTCGTGAACAGCTGATTGCTCGGCTGGACGTCGACTTCCAACTCGTGCGCTTTCATCCGCTGAATCAGATGATCGAACTGCCCGGCTCGCTCCCAATCTTCGATCAGCAAGATTCGTCCTTTGCCGTGCGCATTGACAAACGACGTCGCTTCGTTGTTTTGCGTCAGCAGGTCGTCTTGTTGGTCGCGAGGCGTAAACCGAACCCGGTACGTGTAGAAGTTCGCTTCATTCAACACATTCTCGAACGCGAACACCTTTTTGCCCGGCGGCAATTCAATGTCTTGTTCCGCGAGAACAACTTCGTTGACGCCGGCTTTGCGGATCAGCGAGAGCTTGCCATGCGCGGTGCGAGCCTGGCCATCTTCAGGCGTTTCGTTGGTCAATACGACGCTGGCCTGAAAGGTTTGTCCGACGCGGGCCGTCTCTGGCGTCGTCAACTTCTCGACGATCACTTCGGCGGAGGAGGGAGACGCGAAAATCGGCGCCACGTCGATTCCCACTCCGCTGGCCGCTAAGCTTCGCGCGATCGGCAACGCATCGCCGATCGTTTGGTTGCCATCCGAGACGATCACGATGCGCCCGGCCGAGTCCGACTGCAGAGAAGCTTGGGCCAACTGCATCGCGCCGGCCAGATTGGTTTCGTCCGTCTCGACCAGCGCGAGTGCGGCCAAACGTTTTAGCGGGGGCAGGGGAGCGTCGGTCGGGGGAAACTCGATCGCCGGCTGATCGCCAAAG
This sequence comes from Blastopirellula marina DSM 3645, assembly GCF_000153105.1. Taxonomy (GTDB): domain Bacteria; phylum Planctomycetota; class Planctomycetia; order Pirellulales; family Pirellulaceae; genus Blastopirellula; species Blastopirellula marina. The sequence continues at coordinate 2,142,366 of NZ_CH672376.1, read as the reverse complement.
ACGATCACGCCTACACGATCACCCTGTTCTTCGCGGCGATGCGCACTGACTTCGCGCACCACATATTCGACCATCGCCTGACGTTGATCGCTGGGAATGCTTTGCGACTGATCGAGCAGATAGATGACCGTCATTCGGTCGTGTCGCTGCAACGTTTGCGTTTCAGCCAAGGCCGCGATCAGCAGCAGCAGAATGAAGACGCGAAGCAGAATCGCCGCAGCCCCGCGCGAGCGGGTCATGACCGACAACGACTTCCGTCCCAGCTCGATCACCAAGGGGATCAGCAGCAAGAGCAGAAAGAACCACGGATTATCGAAACGGATCTCGCTGAACATGCCGAGAAAGGCTCCGCTGTTGAATGAAGATGAGTCTTGCATTCTAGCATAGACGCAAGACGACAAACTTCGCTAGCCAAACGCATAGGGGTCGAAGGGGAATTCACCGATGCGGTACAATGCGGACAACCGACTTCGCCCCCTCTGCTGATCTTTTCAAGGTAGACATGGACACTTTTGACGCGATTTACCAGCGACGCTCGATCAAGCACTACGATCCGACGCACGAGATGACCGAAGCTGAAGTCCGCAAATTGATGGACGCAGCGCTTCAATCTCCGACCTCGTTCAACATGCAGAACTGGCGGTTTGTCGTTGTCCGCGACAAAGAGGTCCGCAAGCAACTGCGGGCCGCCGCCTACGGTCAAGCGCAGGTCGAAGAAGCGTCGATGGTGATCGTCCTCTGCGCCCACCTTAGCGCTCATGCACTGGAACCGCAGCGCTACTGGCGAGAATCTCCCCCCGAAGTCGGCAAAAAACTAGCTGACATGCTCTTCAATCTGTACGAAGGAAACGAGCAGCTCCAGCGTGACGAGGCGATGCGCAGCGTCGGAATCGCGGGGCAAACGATCATGTTGGCCGCCAAAGCGATGGGCTATGACAGTTGCCCCATGGTCGGCTACGACCCGGCGAAAGTCGCCGAAGTGATTCGCCTGCCCGAGGAACATGTGCTGGGCTACCTGATCACGATCGGCAAAGCGGTTCAGCCGGCCTGGCCGAAACCGGGTCAGTTGTCGTCGGAAGAAGTGGTCATCCACGACCAATTCAAGTAAGCGTTCAGATCGACGCGAACTACCCAGAATCTGCCATTTGGTAGCTCGTGATATCACGCGATTGCGCCGCCAGATCTCGAAATAGGGCGGGAGATTTGAAGAATTTGATACAAAAGCATGCGGTGACCAAGATTTCCAAAGCCGCAAGCATCTGAACCGTAACGAGTTACGTCCATTTCTGGCCGTTTGGCGAACCGCGGCAAAGAGTCGGAATTACTTTGACAATTCGGGCGAAGACGGTTATCTTCTTCTCTTACGTCCCTTGAGACCGAAACTTTGGTTGCAAGTCGCACTTTATTTTCGGAACTGAAGCGACCCCACCGATTTAACCGGTTCCCATCCGGTCCTACCAACTTACCCCCAATGGTCGAAAAGGCATTTCGATCAACGAGCCAACCACCAGGGATGATCGGACGTCTTTTTCCCTTGCGTCCCTAAAAAAGACAAATTCGACATTCCTCATCGCAAAATCACCGCTAACGGTTTTTTTCGCGAAACCATTTTTCACACCTGCGCCATATCACTCCGTACTCACGTGCCCACCACATCAGGAGAGCATCCGATGCAATGCAAGGGAAATCTGCTAAGCCGACGTAACGCGCTCACCATTGGCGCAATCGGCGGTCTTGGACTGACGCTCAGCGACATGTTCCGCCTCCGCGAAGCTCGCGCCGAGCTCAAGCAATACGACAACATCGCCGTGAAGGCGAAGAGCGTCATCCACATCTACCTGCCGGGCGGCATGGCTCATCAAGAGTCATTCGATCCGAAGCCGTACTCGCCGATCGAGTACCGCGGCGAGATGGGCACGATCAAGACAAACACCGGCGAAATGTTCAGCGAAACGCTGCCGAAGACTGCTCAAGTCGCCGACAAAATCGCCGTCATCCGCTCGATGACCCATGGCGAAGCGGCCCACGAACGCGGCACGCACAACATGTTCACCGGCTACAAGCCGAGCCCGGCCTTGAATTACCCTTGCTTCGGCTCGGTGGTCAGCCACGAGTACGGCCCGAAGAACAATCTGCCGCCGTACGTCTGCATTCCGAACCAACCGAACGAATTCGCAGGCACCGGGTACCTCAGCTCGTCGTTCGCTCCGTTCAGCTTGGGGGGCGATCCGGCCTCCAAAGGTTTCAAGGTTCGCGATTTGAGCCTGCCGGGCAACGTCGATGAAGCTCGCTTCTCGCGTCGCCGCTCGGCCCTGGATGCGGTCAACGATTACTTCAAGCAAAAGAATGAATCGGACGCCGTCGGCGCGATGGACACGTTCTACGAACGAGCCTATAGCCTGATCAGTGCTCCGGAAGCTCGCGAAGCGTTCAACATTGACGCCGAAGACGCGAAGATCCGTGACGAATATGGCCGCAACACGGCCGGTCAACGCATGTTGATGGCTCGCCGCCTGGTCGCCGCTGGCGTCCGCATGGTCACATTGACCTACGGCGGATGGGACATGCATGCCAACATCAGCGGCGGCATGCGTAGAACCATGCCCAGCTTTGATCAGGCCTATGCGGCCTTGATTCGCGATCTTGACCGTAACGGTCTGCTCGACGAAACCTTGGTGATGGTCTCGTCTGAGTTCGGTCGTACTCCGAAGGTCAACAAAGACGCCGGTCGCGATCACTGGCCGAAAGTCTTCAGCGTCGCGATGGCCGGTGGCGGTATCCGCGGCGGCCAGATTTACGGCACGTCGAACGCGACTGCCAGCGAACCGGAAACCGATCCGGTGCGACCCGAAGATTTGGCGACCACGATGTACCACTTGATGGGCATCGTCGCCGACAAAGAACTGATGGCCCCAGGCGGTCGACCGATCGAAATCGTCGACGGTGGTAAGGTTGTGCAGGGTCTGCTGGCCTAGTAAATGGGTCTGCTGGCCGAATAACTGGCGCAGCTAGACGACAAATTGTAGAAAAAGCGCGCCGGCGCGGCGGTTCTGTAGGGAACCCCGCGCCGCGTGATTATGATGAAAACTGCATACCCGGCGTTGTCCACGCTCCTCAGGCGCGCCGTACGTAGGGGGCTTTTGTTGGCCCCAATCCCGCCTGTGACATCGCGAACATCCTCCTTCAGAAGGTTGAAGATGAATCGCCATCGACTATTAGCGATTGCTATTTGCTTCGTCTCTACGTCCATTCTCTCTGCGGCCGAACCGCAATTCAGTTCGATTTCGCCTGTCGGCATGCAGCGTGGGACCGAGCTTGAAGTCGAAATTCGGGGTGACCGTCTCCAAGACTTCGCGGGGATGGTCTTTTACACGCCAGGTTTGACTCTGAAAGAGATCAAGCCGGTCGAGGACAAAGACAAGCCGAAAAAAGCGGTCGCAGTTCTGGTCGCAGATTCGACCTGCCGACTCGGCATGCATGCAGTCCGCATTCGGACCAATTCTGGCGTCTCCAACATGCAGACGTTCTACGTCGGCGCAATGCCGGAGATTTCCGAAAAAGAGCCGAACAGCGAATTTGAAGCGCCGCAACCGATCGAGATGAATGTCGTCGTCAACGGCGTCGTGCAAAACGAAGACGAAGACTTCTATGTGATCGAAGCGAAAAAGGGACAGCGAATCACGGCCGAGCTCGAAGGACTTCGCATTGGTCGCACCAACTACGATCCCTATCTGGCGATCCTGAACGAACAACGATTTGAACTGGCGCGAAGTGATGATGCGCCGTTGCTTTATCAAGACTGCGTCTGTTCTTTGATCGCTCCCGAAGATGGTCGTTACATCCTCCAGGTTCGCGAAAGCAGCTACGGCGGTAATGGCGCCGCCAGTTATCGTCTGCATGTGGGTGAATTCCCGCGACCGCTGGGCGTTTACCCCGGCGGCGGACGTCCCGGCGAAGAAGTCGAAATTACGATGGTCGGCGACGCAGGCGGCGAGAAAAAAACGCGTGTGAAGCTGCCTGACGCGCCCGGGGTATTTCAGTTCTTCGCCCAAGACGAGAAAGGAATCGCTCCTTCGCCGAACCGGATGCGCGTAATCGACATCCCCAACGCGCTGGAAGCGGAACCGAACGACGCCCAAGCCGAAGCGACTCCGATGGAAGCGCCCGGCGCCGCCAACGGCGCGATCGGCGGCAAGGGAGACACCGACTACTTCAAGTTCTCCGCCAAAAAGGGAGAGCAATACGACATTCGCGTTTACTCGCGTGAACCGCTTCGCTCGCCGCTTGATCCGGTCGTCAACGTCTATCGCTCTAACGGCGGCAGCGTCGGCGGTAACGATGACTCCGGCGGACTCGACAGCTTCTATCGCCTGAAAGTCCCCGAAGATGATGACTATCTGGTTCGCGTCATCGATCACCTGCAAAAAGGTGGCCCCGAGTTCATCTATCGGATCGAAATCACCCGCGTCGTGCCTGCTCTGACGATGGGCGTTCCCGAGGTTCGCCAGTACGTCTCGCACTTCGCCGAGGTCCCGCAAGGGAACAACTATGCGTTGCTGCTGAGCGCCAAACGCGAAAACTGGGGGGGCGATCTGAACGCGGTGCTGACCGATCTTCCTCCCGGCGTCGAATACGAGATCCTCACGATGAAGGGGAATCAAACGACCGTGCCGGTGTTGTTTAAAGCGGCGGCTGACGCTCCGTTGGCCAGCGCCTTGGTGAATGTCACGGGAAGTCCCGTCGACGATAAAATCAATGTCACCGGCAACATTGATCAACGAACGTTGCTCGTTCGCGGACGCAACAACTCGGACGTTTGGGGTCACAACGCCGATCGCATGACGTTGGCCGTGACCGAAAAGATCCCGTTCAAGCTCGAAATCATTCAGCCCAAAGTGCCGATCGTGCGCAACGGCTCGATGCAGCTGAAAGTCAAAGCGATTCGCGAAGAAGGTTTCGACGCCGAAATCTCGCTCCGCATGCTTTACAATCCGCCGGGCATCGGCTCGTCCGGCTCGATCAAGATTGAAAAGGGCAAAGACGAAGCGTCTATCCCTGTGACCGCCAACGGCGGCGCCGAGATCGGCGACTGGAAGATCTGCGTCATCGGCCGCGCCGGCTACAAATCTGGCGCCGTCGAAGCGGCGACTCCCTTCTCGACGCTGACGATTTCGGATCGCTTCTTTGATTTCGCGTTCGCCAAGACGGCGATGGAACAAGGGAGCGAGTTGCAATACGTCATCGAGGTCACCAAGAAGCTCGACTTTGAAGGCGCCGCCAAGATCGAGCTGTTGGGATTGCCCAATGGCGCTACGGCGGAACCGACCGAGATCACCAAAGACTCAGCGCAAGCCGTCTTTACCGTCAAAGCGACGCCCGAGACGAAAGATGGTCGCCACAAGTCGATCATGGCTCGCGCGATCATCATGCAAAACGACGAGCCGATCACGCATACGCTTGGAACCGGCGAGATCCGCGTCGACAAGCCGCGTCCCAAAGAAGTGGCCCCGGCGCCCAAAAAAGAAGAGCCCAAAAAAGAAGAACCGAAGAAAGAAGCAGCTCCCAAACCGCTAAGTCGCCTTGAGCAATTGCGCATGGAGAAAGAAGCGGCCAAAGCAGCGGCGGGCAATTAGTTTCTTTTCCAACGTTACCAACGCATACGACTTCCCCCCCGGAAGCGACAATAAGACTAGGAGAATTGCTGTGAAACAAATGACAGCCTCAGGGATGATCGCCCTCGCGATGACCGTCGGCATGGCCGCTCTGGCCGTAGCCGAGTCGGAGATCGTCAAGATCGACGTCTATCCCGAATCGGCCGAATTGTTGACGTCACGCGATCAGCAAAATTTTGTCGTGCGTGCGACCCGCGCCGATGATGTCACCATTGACGTCACCAGCGAAGCCAAATGGTCGGTTGGCGATGAAAAAATCGTCAAGTTGCAGGGGACGACGTTGTTGCCGGCCGCCGATGGCGAGACCAAGCTGACCATCGAATATTCCGGCTTCAAGTCGGAAGTGCCGGTCAAAGTGGAACAAGCAGGCGCCGAACGCGCCGTGAGCTTCAAACAGGACGTCATGCCGGTCTTCATGCGATCCGGTTGTAATACCGGCAGTTGCCATGGCGCGGCTCGCGGCAAAGATGGCTTCCGTCTTTCGCTCTTCGGCTTTGATCCCAACGGCGACTATGACCGCGTGACCCGCGAATTGGCGGCACGCCGCATCAACCTAGCCGTTCCAGAGGCGAGCCTGTTGATGGAAAAAGCGATCGGCTCGGTTCCGCATACCGGCGGTAAGCTGTTCGATCAAGACTCTGAGTATTACTCGACGCTGCTGCGTTGGCTCGAAACCGGCGCTCAACGCGACGCCAGCGAACCGCCGCTTTGTGAAAAGATCGAAATCTATCCTCCCAAGGCCGTTTTGGAAGGGGAAGGCGCCAAACAGCAGTTTATCGTCAAAGGCTTTTACGCCGATGGCACCACCCGCGACATTACCGACCTGGCCGTCTTTTTGACCAGCAACGACAACTCGGTGCCGGTCGGAAAAGATGGCATGGCGGTCGCCGCCAATCGAGGCGAAGCGTTCGTGATGGCTCGCTTCGACACGCATACGGTCGGCAGCCAAGTCATCGTCCTGCCCAAAGACCTGAACTACGAAAAGCCGGCGATCGAGGGCAATTACATTGATAAACTGGTCGGCGCCAAGTTGCACAAGCTGCGGATTACTCCTAGCGGACTCTGCACCGACGAAGAATATCTCCGCCGTGTGACGATTGACATCACCGGCCAATTGCCGAGCGAAGAAGAATACGCTGAGTTCATGGCCGACCAATCGGCCGACAAACGCGTGAAGCTGGTCGATCGCCTGCTCGAGCGGAAAGAGTTTGCCGAAATCTGGGCGATGAAATGGGCCCAGTTGCTGATGATCAAGAGCGAAAACAATCGCGTCAGCTACAAATCGGCCTTCCTGTACAACAGTTGGTTGCAAGAGAAAATCGCCAACGGGGTTCCGTTGGACGAGATGGTTCGCGAGATGCTCGGCGCTACCGGCGGTACGTTTAGCAATCCTCCCACCAACTTCTACGAGATCGAACGCGACACCCTGAAGACGGCGGAAAACGTCGCTCAGGTCTTTATGGGCATTCGCACGCAGTGTGCGCAGTGCCACAACCATCCGTTCGATCGTTGGACGATGGACGACTATTACAGCTTCGCCGCCTTCTTCGCCCAAGTCGGACGCAAGAATGCGGAAGATGAACGCGAACGCATCATCTATGATCGACGCGGCGGCGACGTTCGCCATTTGGTCGACAACCGCGTGATGGCGCCAAAGTTCCTCGGCGGCGAACAGCCCGACTTAAAGGGCCGCGATCGCCGCGAAGTTTTGGCCGATTGGCTCACTTCGCCAGAGAACCCGTTCTTTGCGACCAATACGGCCAATCGAATCTGGGATCACTTCTTTGGGGTCGGCGTCATCGATCCGGTCGACGATATCCGCGTCAGCAACCCGGCCAGCAATCCGGAACTGCTGGAAGCTTTGTCGGCCAAACTGATCGAGTACAAGTACGACTTCAAAAAGTTGGTTCGAGACATCTGTGCGTCGCACGCCTATCAACGGTCGACGTTGCCGAATGAATTGAACAAGACCGACACCAAGAATTTCGCCTACTCGCAAGTTCGCCGCATTCCGGCGGAACAACTGCTCGACTGCATTAGCCAATCGACCGAGACCAAAGATAAGTTCAAAGGTCTCCCGCTTGGCGCCCGAGCGGTCCAGATCGCCGACGGCAAAACTTCGACCTACTTCCTGACCACCTTCGGCCGCGCCGAACGTGCGACGGTTTGTGCGTGTGAAGCGAAGACTTCTCCCACTTTGTCGCAAGCTCTGCACATGCTGAACGGCGACGCGACGCAAGGGAAGATCTCACAAGGCAAGCTGGTCAGCACCTGGCTCAAAGAAGACAAGCTGACGCCAGATCAAGTGATGGAGCAGATTTATGTTCGCTGCCTTAGTCGCAAGCCGACCGAAGAAGAAAAGACTCGCCTTCTGGCGGTGATTGATCAAGATGAGAATAAGCAGCAAGCCTTGGAGGATATCTTCTGGGCGGTGCTGAACTCGCGAGAGTTCCTGTTCAACCACTAAGACGCAATTTCGCAGTGAGCGGCGACGCCTGGTCGCCGCTGCTTGATTTCCTGCCTCGCTTCCTTCCGACGCTAGTCTGCTATGAAAAAAATCTACACCACCGCGATGTTGTTGTTGGTCGCCGCTCCGTTGGCCGCGCAAGAGAAGCCGGCCAGCCCCAAGATCACCTACGACGATCATGTGCGGGCGATTTTTCGCGAGCACTGCTTCTCTTGCCATAATCAATCCGACGCCAAAGGCGGACTCGCCCTTGACTCGTTTGGCAAATCGATGGAAGGGGGCTCCAGCGGCGAAGTGATCGTCGCGCAGGACATCGAAAGTTCGCGTCTGTGGGATCTGGTCGCGCATATCGACACTCCCGCGATGCCTCCCAATCAAGACAAACTGCCGCAACCAAAGCTCGATCTAATCAAAGCCTGGATCGAAATGGGCGCGTTGGAAAACAGCGGCTCGACCGCGAAGAAGTCGAACAAGCCGAGCCTGAAAATGGCCGGTCCGACGACAACCGGCAAGCCGGAAGGTCCGGCGGCGATGCCAGAGAACGTTTGGCGTGAGCCGATCGTTTATACCGATCGCGCCGCGGCCGTCTCTTCAATCGCAACCAGCCCTTGGGCGCCGCTAGCCGCAGTCGCTGGACAAAAGCAGATCTCTCTGTACAACACCGACAACGGACAACTGCTCGGCATCCTTCCCTATCCCGAAGGAATTGCGTACATCCTCCGCTTCAGTCGCAACGGCGAACTATTGCTGGCCGGCGGCGGTCGCGGAGCGCACTCCGGCACGGTCGTCTTGTACGAAGTCCGCACCGGCAAGCGTTTGATGAAGTTGGGTGATGAGTTGGACGTCGTCTTGGCCGCCGATATCAACCCGAGCCTGACCCGCGTCGCGCTGGGCGGTCCGCAAAAGATCATCCGGATTTACTCGACCGAGGATGGGTCGCTGCTGCACGAGATCAAAAAGCACACGGATTGGGTGACGGCGCTCGAATACAGCCCCGATGGCGTTCTCTTGGCGAGCGGCGATCGCGCCAATGGTCTCTTCGTTTGGGAAGCGGACGCGGCCCAAGAGTATCTGAATCTGCAAGGTCACAAAGCGGCGATCACCGCCGTCTCCTGGCGCGGGGATTCCAATGTGCTCGCTTCGGCCAGCGAAGACAGCGCCGTAAAACTGTGGGAAATGAACGAAGGCAAAACGATCAAATCGTTCAACGCACACGGCGGCGGCACCGAATGCGTCCGCTTTGGCCAAGATGGTCGACTCGCGACGGCAGGTCGTGATCGCTTCGCCAAAGTCTTCAGCGGCGACGGCAAAGAAGAAAAGAAGTCGCCCGCCTGCGACGACATCGCCTTAGAAGCGGTTTTGACCTACGACGGCAAACGCCTCATCGCCGGCGATTGGAACGGCATCGTGCGAATGTGGGATCTTGAGAAGATGGAAGAAGTGGCCCAACTGCCGCCGAACCCGCCCACCTACGAGATGCAGATCGCGACTCAGCAAACGGCGCAGACCGCCGCAAAAGCGAAAGCCGACGAAGCGGCGACTCAACTTGCAGCCGCCGTTAAATCAGTGGCCGACAAGAAGTCACAGCAAACCGCCAACGTCGAAGCGCTGGCGCGCCTGCAAAAAGAAATCGCCGATCTCGCCGCTAACACGAAAACAGCGGATAGCGAAAAGAATGCTCAAATCGCCGCGATCAAGCAGAACGGCGACAAGCAAAAATCGCTGGAAGCCGCTATCGCCAAAATGGATCAGGAACTCGCCCAAGCGGTGAAGTCGGTCCAAGGCGCCCAAGAGAAGATGAAAAACGCCGCCGCCCAACTCACCAAGCGCCAAGCGGAATTAAAAGCCGCCCAAACAGCGCTCACCACGGCGACGCAACAAACCGAAGCGGCGAAGCAAAAAGAAGCGACCGCCAAGGCCGATGCGACCAAAGCGACCGCGGCCGCGACTTCGACGGCGGCGGCTCTGAAGACTTCGGAAGAGCAACTTGTTTCGGCGACCGACGCCGACAAAGAAGCGCTCACGCAACAAGTCGCCGAAAATCGCAAAGCCGCCGACGCCGCCAAGATCGCAGCGGATCAAGCCACATCGCTGGCGGCGGCCGCTACGGCGGAAGTCGCCAAGCTGACGAAAGCCGCAGAAGCCCAAGCCGCTGCCGCCAAGCGGTTGGAGCAACAGGTTGCGGCGGATGACGCGGAAGTGAAAAAGCAAACCGCCGAATCGCAGCGTCTAGACGGAGAACGTCAACAGAAGGCCGCTGCGGTCGCCAAATCCAAGGCCGACCTGGACGGCGTCAAGAAGGTGATCGTCGCCGCCCAGGCCAAGCAGAAGCAGTTGGAAAGCGCTATCGCCGGTTACGCCAAAGAGACGCAGCAACGTCAAGCGGCGATCAAACAAGCCGAGGAAGCGAAAGCGAAGCTGACGACCGAATTGGCCGAACTGGAAAAGCAACAGGGAGAACGCGCCGCCGCCGTCGAAGCGACCAAAAAATCGCTCGCCGCCGCCGAGTCGACGCTCACCAAGCTGAAAGCGGAAGCGGCCGCCTACGCCGCACAGCCGCAACAGGTTTCGGCCGACGCGCCCCCCGAGACCCAAGTCTCGGAGGTCGCCAAGTAGTCTCCCCGGCCGAGAAATCTACCGGGTCGGCCCTAGTAATGAACCACGCTTTGCGTCCCTTCCTCGGGACGCAATTTTTTTAGGGTCGCTTCCGCTTCGAGCGCCATCATGCGAACATCGCTGCCGATCGCGATAAATTGCATTCCCTGTTCGGCACGTTGCAGCGCTTGTTCCGCCGTCATCACATGCATGCCGGTCGGCGTGCCGACATCTTTGCCGGTCGAGATCACCTCTTGGATCAACGCTTCGTGTCCGGCTTGGGTGGGGTTGGGATTTTCGACCGTCTTCATCTGGGCCCACAGATCGTTCGGTCCGATGAAGATCGCGTCGCAGCCCGGCAGCGCGTAGATCTCTGTCGCATTGGCGACGCCGCGGGGACTTTCGGTCTGCAGCACGACCAAGATCTCTTCGTTCGCGGCGGCGAAATACTCGTCGGGCGAAGCGTCAAAGTTCATCGAATGCATGCCGCCGCCGACGCTGCGGTCTCCCTGGGGCGGATACTTGGCCGCCGCGATCGCCGCTTTCGCCTGCTCGACGGTATCGACCATCGGCACGACAATCCCCCAAGCGCCGGCGTCGAGTACTCGTTTGATCAGGTCATGGTCACCGCGGGGGACACGCGCCAGCGGCACTCCGCCGGCGTCGGCGACGGCGCCAAACAGGATCGCCGCCTGAGCCCAATCGATCGGCGAGTGTTCTAGATCCAGCGTCAGCCAATCCCACGGCATGCGGGCCAACGTTCGCGTAGCAAAGTAGTCGCCCATTGAAAGCCAGACGCCAAAAGTGGGCTGACCATTTTTCAGCTTCTGCTTTACCGGATTTGTACGCATGATCGATCCATTCGGTACGAAAGGGCGGGGGGAGTACGCAAGTGTTTCACATTCGCTGGCGCGTCGCAAGCGCACGACGATTTTTCGATTTGGCGAAGCCACAAGCTATAATTGCAGAATTCGCCCAAAAATCCGCACGATTGGAGGAACACGATCATGCATCGCCCCTCACTGACTCTCTTGTTGTCGCTGCTCGTCTTCGCCAGCGCTGGTCCCCTAACGGCCGAGGATCCAGCGGCCGCCGCGCGGCGCGTGATGGTGGAAGAAGCGGTCATCGCGAACGGCGTCACCGATCAGCGCGTGATTCAATCGATGATGAGCACGCCGCGGCATGAATTTGTCGCTTACAAGTATCGCTCGCAAGCCTATTACGACATGGCCTTGCCGATCGGCGGTCAACAAACGATTTCGTCGCCGTTCATCGTCGCCTACATGACCGAGTCGCTCGAAACCAAACCGGATGACAAAGTGCTGGAAATCGGCACCGGCAGCGGATTTCAAGCGGCTATTCTTAGTCCGCTGGTGAAGGATGTCTATTCGATCGAGATCGTGCCGGAACTGGGCCGCAGCGCCGCTCGAACGCTGCGCCGACTTGGTTATGAAAACGTCCATACGAAGATTGGCGACGGTTACAAAGGGTGGGCCGAGCACGCGCCGTTCGACAAGATCATCGTGACTTGCTCCCCCGAAAAGCCGCCGCAACCGTTGATTGATCAACTGCGCGAAGGGGGCCGCATGGTCATCCCGGTTGGGGAACGCTACCAGCAAACCCTTTATTTGTTTACGAAGAAAGATGGAAAACTCGTCGCCGAAGCGCTGCGTCCCACGTTGTTCGTGCCGATGACCGGAACCGCCGAAGACAATCGTGAGGTCAAACCCGATCCGCTGCATCCCTTTGCCGCAAACGGCGATTTTGAGGCCGACTTGCAAGAGCATGATCAGATGGCCGGCTGGTACTATCAACGCCAGTTTGAGTTGGTCGAGGACGATTCGGCGCCGCAAGGAAAACGTTTCGTTCGCTTTCAAAACAGCGACCTAGGGCGAACCTCGATGGCGCTGCAAGGCTTCGGCGTCGATGGCGAAAATGTTCATCGTCTGCAAATCACGGCCTGGGTCAAAACCAGCCAAATCGGGCTAGGCGACGATCGTCGCGAAGCCCCGATGATCGCGGTCACTTTTTATGATGCGGCTCGCCGTGATGTGGGCCGCGGAGTCGTCGGTCCCTTTGTCGCCGACTCGGACTGGCGACAGATTGACGAAACGATCCGCGTCCCCCCTGCGGCTAGAGAAGCGCTGCTCCGAATCGGTTTGTTTGGCGCGACCGGCGAGGCCTGCTTCGACGATGTCAAAATGACCCCCCTAACAGATTAACCGGAAAAATAGGTCCCTAAAATTGGCGTCTGCAGGGATTTATGTCAAAGGACCCCCTCTATTGCAACAATCGCACCTGGCCTCAAATTTTACCTATTCTGCTTGAACTACTGTCGGAGCATGTTATGTTCGAGTGATAGCAGCTGGCGTCGCCAGTGCTCTCAAGTCGGTAGGACAACGTTCAGACGCTTTAGGAGATACAGCAAGATGGCGAGGCTAGGACACAAGGCGGCTGCGATGGCCGCCGTAATGGCAATCGGTTTGATGTCAACTTCGGTGCAAGCCGGTTGGCACGGTTCATGGGGATCCAGCGGCGGAAGTTCCTGCAGCTGGGGATCCAGCGGCGGCAGCTCCGGCAGCTGGGGTTCCAGCGGTGGAAGCTCGAGCGGCAGCTACTATTCCAGCGGCGGCAGCTCGGGCGGTTCGAGCGGCAGCTACTATTCGAGCGGCGGAAGCTCGGGCAGCTACGGCAGCAGCGGCGGACTGATCAGCCGTTTGGTCCAACATCACCGCATGAACAAATATTATCGCAGCCACTACTCGAGCGGCGGTAGCTCGGGCGGATCGAGCGGCAGCTACTACTCGAGCGGCGGAAGCTCCGGCACGTACGGCAGCAGCGGCGGTTCGAGCGGCGGAAGCTCCGGCACGACCTACGGCGGCAGCTACTACTATGAAGCTCCTGCTACGCCTGGCACGGACGTGATGCCAGCGGCTCCGGCTGACGCGATGCCGACCCCGATGACCAGCGCTCAAAACGACGCCGTCATCAACGTCGAAGTCCCCTCGGACGTCAAAATCTTCGTCAACGGCAAGGCCACGACAAGCGAAGGGCTCCAACGCCGCTTCGTCTCGCGTAACCTGATGCCGGGCTTCAAGTACGTCTACCAACTGCGTGCCGAAACGGTTCGTGACGGTAAGACCGTGGTGGAGACCAAAGAAGTTCAACTCGGTGGCGGTGATTCGGCCAACTTGTCGTTCGAGTTCAACGGCTCGGCGGATCAGCCGCAAGTCGCCAGCGAACCGGTCGACACCAAGCTGACGCTGCACGTTCCCGCCAACGCCAAAGTGTCGCTGGCCGGTAACGAAACTGCGTCGAGCGGCGAAGTTCGCACCTACAACACCAGCGCCCTGAAAAATGGCGCCGTGTGGAGCGACTACCGCATCCTGGTTACCGTCAACAAAGACGGTCGTGAAATCACCAAAGAGAAGGTGATCAACCTGGCTGCCGGCGACGTTCGCGACATCAGCTTTGACTTTGACGCGACCGAACTTGCTTCGGCCAAGTAAGCGACGCATTCGCTGACAATCTGCATAAACCATAAGACCCTCGCAGTCGGCCTTTCCGCTGCGAGGGTCTCTTTTTGCGCCGCGCGGGACAAGCGGCCGGGCATGGTCGATAAAATGCGTGTCGCAGCTTTCTATTTGCTCCACGCATCCAACGCACAACCGTTCGCTATGGCGAAGCTCAGTCGAACTGCCCGCACTGCCGCTCCTAGTCCGATCGTATCGGCCCCCACGCCGACGCCGGACGTGCAGCCGCGCATTCTTTGGAGCGGCGCCGTACGCGGCTGGGTCAGCATTCTGCTGCTCATCCATGTGACCGCGCTGTTCGTCGGTCCCTGGGCGTCTCCCCCGCCATCTAGTTATTTGTCGCAGCAAGTCGAAAAGCTGTACGCTCCCTATTTGCGCATCACCTTTTTGAAGGACCATGGTTACCGCTTTTTTGCGCCCAATCCCGGCGCGAGTCATCTGGTCCGTTATGAGTTGCTTGACGCCGCAGGCAACCAGGTCGGAGCAGGGCGGTTTCCGAACCTGGAAGTTCATTGGCCGCGCCTGCTGTACCATCGGCACTTCATGATCAGCGAGTCGCTGAACAACGTCACCAGCATTCCGCCGCAAGGTCCGCCCCCAGAGGCGCCTGCCGAAGCACGAGCCGGCTATCAAAACGCGGAGCGCTTGCGCGACGCCTATCTCGCGTCGGTCGGCCGTTATTTGCTCGAAGAAAACGACGCCGCGCAGGTGAAGCTGTTTCTTGTCGAACATGGGATTCCTCATCCGTTGGATGTCGCCGCTGGCATGCCGCTTTCCGATCCTTCGCTCTACAGCGAACGCGAGCTCGGCGTCTACACGCGTGATGGAGTTGAGAAGAAGTCTTCCGTTCCGGTGATGCTGACCCCTCCGCCGGTAAAGGCCGAAGAAATATGATTCGCGACTATCTGCACGAACTCTATCGCGGCGTTATCGACGGCTGGAACCGCTTTTGGTTCACGCCGACCGATCCGGCCACGCTCGGGCTGATTCGGATCTTGGGCGGCGCGATGATCTTTTATACGCACCTGGTCTGGTCGTTGGACCTCTATGGTTTTCTGGGCGCAGGCGGACGCATCTCGCATGACTTGGCCAATCGCATGCAAGGGCAGAGCCCCTTCGCGTGGAGCTATCTGCCGCTAGTCGACGGTTCGCCGGCGCTGCTATGGTCGGCCCACATCGTGGCGCTGGTCATCTTGCTGATGTTTACGCTCGGTCTTTACACTCGGATCACCGGCGTGCTGTCGTTCATCATCACCATCAGCTACGCGCATCGCGTGCCGGGCGCCTTGTTTGGTCTCGATCAAATCAACGGGCTGCTGATCATGTACTTGATGCTGGGCGCCGCCGGCGAAGCCTATAGTCTTGACCATTGGCTCAAGCGCCGCCGCAAGGTCCGCATGGATGGACCGCAGCAAAGCACCGTCGCGAATATCTCGATTCGTCTGATTCAGGTTCACATGTGCGTCATCTATCTGTTCGCCGGTTTGAGCAAACTGGGTGGCGAAACCTGGTGGGATGGCTCGGCGATGTGGGGCGCACTGGCGAACTCCGAATATCAATCGCTCGACATGACCTGGTTGGCCGCCTATCCGCTGGTCATCAACGCACTGACGCAAATCAGCGTCGCCTGGGAATTGACCTACACCTTTTTGGTCTGGCCCCGACTGACTCGCCCGCTGGTGATCGGCATGGCGATACCGCTGCACTTGGGCATCGCCATCTGCATGGGGATGATCACCTTTGGCCTAGCGATGCTAATCGCCAACATGGCGTTCATCTCTCCCTGGATCATCCGCCGGCTCGAACAAGCGATCACCGATCGGTTACGCCCCAGCGCGGCCGAACCGGCCGTCGCCTAACCGGACCGGACCGCTCTGCTTTTTTTTGAAGTTGGCGGACTGGACCGGACCGCTCTACTTTTTTCCTAGGTCGTAAGGAGCGATCTGCCCCCCGAGTTCCTCCTTTTCAGCCTTTTATGCGATTCGACGCACTCGGCTACGACTTCGTGACTGGTTTCACAATGTGGACTGGACTCGAGCGCGTTTTTTCTGGAGCGAACCACTGGACCGGATCGCTTTGATTTTTTGTCACGTCCAGCGGACCGCCCATCTTCAAGCTTGACCTCGATCTCCCCAACTAACCTTACCCAGCTTGTCCACTCCCATTGGACCAGGTTGGACTGGACAGCGATCCGGACTCCCTCCATCGTCGCCTTTCGTTCCCGCATGAGTAGCGTTCTAAAACCTAGTGCTAGTATGTATGATCCGTTGGCCGCCGTCCGATCATAAATCGCTGGTGGGTCCTCCGCCTAGAATCGACCCGAATTCCGTGCGTTCTGTCAACGGACAATCTTCGGCATTTCCAGAGGCGCACCACCCCGCGCGTCGCATGCAATCAGCGTCGCTCCCGGCATGTAACACGCGTAGGTGAAGCAAGCCAAGCTCCGGTAGTTAAGATCGATCGAGATTGCCGACCGCGCAACCCACCAAGGAGGCCCTTCGCTTGATGGCGACGGCTTTTGGAGAAATGAAATACGAGACTCACGACTCACGGACCGTCTCGTCCGCATCTTCCCACCGCTGAAGATACACGGTTAGTATCTTCTTGGCTGCTGCGTGAGGCGCGAGATCGCGCGCCGTCTCTAACTGACTCTTGATCAGGATCCAATCGATCTTTTTGCGCCGGCAATGATCCGCGTAAGAGGTTAATTTCGAAGCCGCTATCCACGACGAATTTTCGTCTCCGCCGACGATCAGTTCTACCAGAAGGTCGAAGCCATCCTCGCATATTTTACGCTTGGAATCGCTATACCGGCGCATCAGCCCGTCGAGCGCCGCGCAATACGAAATCGCGGGGATTTGCCTTTCCGGATGATGCAGCGGATGGAATTGGCGATGGAAATGCAACACAGCGGCGTAGGTCGCTTCCTGGTCGATATCCTGCTTGGGGACATACAAACCGCCAGCGAAACGGATCACGCTCGAACGATATTCGATGCGGACATCAGGAGTGATTTGTTTTTCCAATTCCGTAAGCGCCGCTCGCCGCAAGACGCCTGGCGTCTTCGAATAGGAATCGCAAAGCAAATACCGGATCTCATTGTTGAGAACCCGGTAGTTGACTCCGTCCGGTTCGGTGAAAATAGTGGCGAACCGACGCAGATGACTTCGATGTCTCATCTCATGCTCGTCCACCGTAAGCTCCCGTTGGGCAAGCCTCTGATCAACGAATTGATAGACCGCCGGATGCGTGCTGGGATCCTGGAGGATCTTCCACAGCAACGAAGAATACTGCTCCTCTGATATCCAAGCTCGAATCGCGCCATAGACTCGCTCGTGCCTTAGATCGCCGCTTTGCTTTGGATATGATCCATGGACGCTCAGGCACCAAATCGCGAAGTGCGGATCTGGATCGACGCATCCTGCGATCGTCCGTTGGGCCGCTTGCTGCGAATCCTTCATGGCGATGATCTGTTTCGCCCGCTCGATGCGATCAATTTCGACAGAGACCGCCTGACCCAACGGAGCCCGACGAAACAGTTCCGGCAATTTACGATCTTCATTGGCTCGATATTGGTAAAAGACCTGGTCGCCGACTCGCGGATGCCCCAACTCGCCGCTGGCAAGATAACGAGAGGGATCATACCAGACCGATTCCAAGATGAGTTCCTGCTGCGGAAGGGGAGGGCCCAGCATCGTCCGCTCGATCGTGATCGTCAACATGACTTGTATGCGACCCTGGATCGTGCCTTGTCGCTGTTCTGGTTGCTCAATTTTCTTCAGCGTTCCCAAGACCAGCGATTCCGCAGATCCTTCCCAGGCGCCTGGTCCCAGCGGATAAAAAGGGACCGGCGTCGAAAGTTGCTGTTCGCCCGCAATGCCGTTCTGAGAGACGATCACTAGCAGCAAGATCGCAACAAGGCGTTGAATCTTCAAGATCTTGGCTCGACTGTAGGGCCAGGTCACGTTGTTGAACTGCTTATTGACGACGTTTTCTTCCGCAAAGTCAACAATTTCGTGTTCAGAAGACTGTAAGAATGAAGCTCGTTGGCCCCCAGACGCCTCATGCTACCGCCGCTAGAACCTCAATCCACAAAAACTGACTAATCGTTAAAGTCTGCCACAAAAAGGGTCGATGTGTATTGATAAGCCGGTAAGAGGAATGGAAGCCTCGCTGCTAGCACCGGGTTTATGAGGAAGGATCGACGCACATGCTATCCGAATCGAGACGATTGCCGCTCTTTACGTTGCCCGTTCTGGCGATCTTGCTTGTCGGCGGCGGATGCAGCGGCATTCCATTGGCCAAACAAACCGCCGAACAAAATGCGACGGCTGCCGCCGGGGGACCGCAATACATTGTGGAACTAGTCGATGAAGAACATCGCGGCGAAACGAAAAAGCTGCCGCTGACCGAAGGCGCAACCGTGCAAACGGCGATCGACGCTTCGCGTGCGAATCGCAAGTTCCATCGCTTTCATGTCGCGATTAGTCGCTTGCCGGCCTACCCCGGAGCGCCGCCGCAAAAGCTGGTCTCGGGATACGATCACCTCTCGAAACAAGTTCCGATGGAATACGATTATTCGCTGCGGCCCGGCGATCGTATCGTGATTTTGAAAGACACGAACAATTCGCTCGACGACATGTTTGGAACGCTGATTAATCCGTTCCGCATGATGGGGGGGGCCCCTTCGGTCGACGCCAATCCGCTGAGTCACGACTGACCGTCGGTTGAAAAACTCAGAACGGAGTTCTTCACGGAACTCCAGCATCCATCAGTCCTCGAGCCATTCGAAGGCTTCGGCTCGTTGGTCCGGTCCAAAGAAATGGATCTCGGCTGCTGTGAACGGCTTGCAGATCACGGCCATCCATTTCTCCCAGCTCGACTCGCCGATCAGCGCGACCTTGCGAATGTGGTGATAATGTTCGACCGCGAACTTCGTATCTTCCCACGCCGCGCCGGCGTCCCAGCCTTCAAACTGGTCCATCACGAATAAGATGCGGACGCGACCTACTTCTTCGATCATCCCTTCCACCGCCGGCACAAACGTCGCATAGTCGGCGCTGGTCAGCTTGCCCGACGCGGTGACTTGCAACAAATCGGCTTCATAGTTCTCCGCAATCTCGATGGTCATCTTTATTCTATCTGGCTAAGCGATTCCGGGCAGTCGGTACTGACAAACGCCCGCTCCATTGTCGGGCGTAAAGAGGTCGCACGCAACTCGCCATTACGGCGTCTGGCTCTGGTTGACCAATTTTTCTTGCGAACTTCGCTTGTCGACGATCCTGGCTGATTGCCGCACGTCCAAACGGAACGACCACCAGGCCCACGAGCGTTCCGCGAACTCTCGCTTTTTCTCGCGATATCAAGCTGTTTTTGCTCCCGATAGCTCGATTTTCGCCGGACGGCGCAGCGTTTGCAAACTGCTGAATTACTTCCTCGCCGGGATCTATTTTTGTACGGAGAGTGATCACGTATGGCTACGAAAATTGATGAACCTCGTCCACCGTTCCCCCCCCAAAACATGAGTCCGCCGGGACTGGAACGCGAGATGTCGCCGAGCCCGCAATTTGAAGCCCAGCAATATCGCGCGGCAGGCAAGTTGGAAAACTGCGTTGCGTTGATTACGGGAGGAGACTCCGGAATTGGTCGTGCAGTCGCCTACCTTTTCGCTCGCGAAGGCGCCGACGTCGCGATTCTCTATTTGCCCGAAGAACAAAACGACGCGGCCGAAACGAAACAAGCGATCGAAGCCCTGGGACGGCGCGTCTTGCTTTTGGCCGGCGACATTTGCGACGTCGATTTTTGCAAACAAGCCGTCGAATGGACGCATCAAGAGTTTGGCCGCATCGACATTTTGGTCAATAACGCCGCCTATCAAAAACATCGCGACGGGCTCGAAGAGATCTCCAGCGACCAGATCGATCGCACGTTTCGGACCAACGCGATCGCCATGTTCCATATTTGCAAAACGGCCGTCCCGTACATGCCGCCTGGTTCGGCGATCATCAACACGGGTTCGATCGTCGGCCTGGAAGGGAGCGGCAGTTTGCTCGACTACGCCGCGACCAAAGGGGCGATTCACGCATTCACAAAATCGTTG
Organism: Blastopirellula marina DSM 3645; assembly: GCF_000153105.1. Taxonomy (GTDB): domain Bacteria; phylum Planctomycetota; class Planctomycetia; order Pirellulales; family Pirellulaceae; genus Blastopirellula; species Blastopirellula marina. The sequence goes on along the minus strand of NZ_CH672376.1, from coordinate 2,121,999 downwards.
GCGCAAAATCTCTTGGACCGCGGCATCCGGGTCAATTGCGTCGCACCGGGTCCCGTCTGGACTCCGCTGAATCCTGCCGAGCGTCCCGACGAGGAGACCGTCAACTTTGGAGGCAAAACGCCGATGGGGCGTCCGGCTCAACCCGAAGAAATCGCCCCGGCTTATGTCTTCTTGGCTTCAGCGGCGGACTCGAGTTACCTCACTGGACATGTCCTGCCGTTGACCGGCGGTTCGCCAACCGCTTCCTGAGTCACCCCTTTTGCGTACCTGCTCTTTTTTACAAGGATCCAACAATGAACTGGGATCAGATCGAAGGAAATTGGAAGCAATTCAAAGGCAAAGCCCAACAGCAATGGGGCAAGCTGACCGATGACGACCTGAATCGCGTTAACGGCAAGCGTGAAGAGTTGGCCGGCTGTATCCAAGAGCGTTACGGCACAGCCAAAGAAGATGCCGAGAAAGAAATCGACGAGTTTTGCAAACGTTGTTAGTCGCAACGCATACGCATACGCATAATCGATGGCGGCGCCCGCAAGGGTCGCCCATTCGACAGCCGATTCCACCAGGCGGACGGCTGTCGTTTTTTATTCGGCGACGCGCCAACGACGATTGAATAGCCAGGTCATGGAGCAAAACAGCGCCAGATTTAGCAGCGACGTAAACGCCGCGTAGTAGCCGAACTTGACCCAACTGCCGACAATGCTCTGCGACTGGTCGCCCACTTGAAACGACATCGGCACGTTCCAGGTTGCGGCGAAGGGGCTAATGATTGTCAAGCGATCGGCCCAAGAGACAATCGCGGCGTTGGTCGCAATGACCTCGGCAGGCGCATCGAGCGGAGTCTGCCCGAACGCCAAATCGGCGAAGTAGGCGAACGCCAGCGGACCGGCGAACATGGTGATGATCACCAGGTAGGTCGTCATCAAACTATGGGCCGTCTTGCGGAAGTTGACCGACGCGAACAACGCGAGCATCGAAGAAGTGAAACAGGTCAGCGCGATGATCACCAGATAGCCCAGCACCGACGTGAAGTTCTCCCAATAGTGAGTCACCATCACGCAGGCCAACAGCAGCGGCCACAACAAAAAGCCGGTCAGCACCGTCGAGACGCGCAGCCCGGCCAGCAACTTGCCCGAGAGGATCTGCCAAGGGGAAATCTCGGTCGTCAGCAACAAGTCGAGCGTTTGTCGCTCTCGTTCTGACGTAATGCTGCCGGCGGAAAAGACCGGGCCGACCAACATGTTGAACAGCACGACGTACGAAATGTAATAAGGCGCGTTGTGCGGCCAGATGTACAAGCAGATCGCCATCAACGGGATCGCCAGCACCATGCTGACCTGGATCACGACCCGCAGCATCAACGTTCCTTGCGCGAAGATCTCGCTATGAATCTCCTTCTCGTAGACCGGGTTGGCGTTGTCTTCCAACAACTTCGTGCGTTTGGGAGGTGCGAACAATCGGTCTGGAAACTGATCGCGCTGGATCACCAAGCCGACCGCTTCTTCCGCTTCTTTATCAAGATCGACGACCTCGCCCCCTTCGCTGCCGACATCCGGCGGATAGAGCAAGCGCCGGCTGGTGATTGCAAACAGGACGCCGCAAATCGCGACCGAAGCGAGCGGCACAAACGCCAACAAGACGGCGAGTCGCGTAGCGCCAGAGCCTTGGAACGATTGCCAGAACATCGCGCCAACCAGCGCAATCGGCAAGATAACCAGATACGAGACGACCAGCGACGAAGCGGTCCGCTGAAAGTAACTGCTGCACGCGACGCTAATCATGCCAAAGGTCGCGACCGCGACCATCAACAGAAAGTAGGCGGCGATCACTTCGTACAGCGAAACCCCTCCCAACGGCAAACAGAGCAGCACGATCGGCAGCGACGTAAAGATCAGCAGCGCCAAGTGCGCGAGCGACGCCATCAGCTTGCCGATGACAATTGCGCCCGGCTTCAGCGGACTGGCCAGCAGCATTTCGTAAGTCTTCCGCTCTTTTTCTCCGGTCAGCGCACCGGCGGCGAAGCTGGGCGCCATCATCGACGCGAGGATGAACTGGCCGAGAAAAAAGAGATTGAACAGCTTCTGCGCTTCGGCCCGGTTTCCTTCGGGATCCCAGCGTTCGACCTGCGGCCAGGCCGCATAGACGACGCCTGCCAACAAGACATGAAACAGAAACAACAAGACGAACGAGCGAACCGTCCGCAAATTGACCAGCAATTCCCGCTGCAGCACGGGATTTTCAACGAGGTACATCCAGGTGTGCGCTCCGTCAGCCGTCGCAAGGTGATGATTTCTGGCGTCATTGTAAGCGGCCGATCGCCGGTCCGCCCACCACTTTGTCGATCAGATCGCCGAGAGTCGCAAACTTATTGAGACTGAATCACCCCACACGAACGCATCAATCAAGGCGCAAATGAGACAGGCTATCTTTTTGAAGAAAACTAAGCCCCTACGTCATAAAGACTTAGCCCATTCTCGACAGCCGCCGAAAGAACGCTAGGATAAGAGTAGAAGTTGAGACTAACCGCGAGCCAAAGGGCGCCTGACTTTTTCGGCGTCTGCCGCCAGCAATACATACGCCCAGTAAGGAGAGACAATCATGGACCAAACAGTCATCGACAAGTTGAACGACATTTTGCGGCACGAGTGGACCGGAGTCGCTCAATACTCGCAAGCTGGTTTCGTCGTAACCGGCCTGATGCGTGAAGTTTACTCCGACATGTTCCTGGACAGCGCCAAAGAATCGTTTGGCCACGCCAAGAAGATCGGCCAGAAGATTTCGGCCCTAGGCGGTGTTCCGACCGTCGAACGCAATCCGGTCAAACAGTCGACCGACCTGACCGAACTGCTAGAAATCGGGCTCGAATTCGAGTCGAAAGCGGTCGCGCTGTACACCGAAGTGCTGAAGATGGTCGACGGCAAAGATCGCCCGTTGGTGATTTTGCTCGAAGATATCCTGCTCGAAGAGCAAGAAGGGGTCGACCACATTTCACTGATCCTGAAGGATCACCCCGGTTCGGCCGCCAGCGGCAAATCGACCAGCAAAGTCGGCTAGCAGTCTACCGCAGCCTAATTTTTGGGGACCATTGCCACGGCCTTGCGTGGCAATGATTGTGCATGAAATAAACGTTTGGCGGTGCACTGCTCACTCGATTCCTGCGTACTTTCACGCTAGGAATCGACCGCAACAGGTTAGAAGCCGAATTATTAGGCCGATTCGGCTTGCCAGACTTTCAAATGAGACGCAAAGACGTCGGGGCGCTCTCCAGCGATCCGGCGTTCTTTTTTGGATTCGGCGACCATTTGCGGCATCGCACCAGCTTGTCCGAGGGCCTGACGCATCGGCGCCAATTGATCGGCGGCGAGACGAATGCTGGACTGGGTAAACCAGCCGACGCGATCGCCCCCCCATGACTGCTGTCGCACCTCGATGTGGCTATCGCCAGCGTCGTTGGTGCAAACAACCACAGCAGTGCGCTCTCCATCCGTGGAAGCGTAAACGGTGTTGACCGTATATTCTTGAGCAATCTGCATATTGAAGCGTACTCTTCAGAAAATGAGACTCGATCTCATGTGCAGTGCAATTATCAAGGGTGGGAGCAACTATGTCAAGCGCAAACGATTCACGTCTGTAGGATTCCGACGCGCCAATCGTTATTTCGCGACACGAGCGCGCATGGTGCTTTAAATTTAGGCAAAAAACGCCCGGAAAGTTTTGCCTGGACCTAACTTAGAGCAAAATTAGAGCGGGGCCCAAGATTTGCTTGATAGCATAGAAGCTTTCCCCACCCCACCCAAAGCAAAATAGCCGCGACGCACGCAAAGGCACTACCACGATGGCGATTCTGACCGCGCTGCACCATTCGACCTTTTATCAATACGACCGTCATATTGGGATGGGCCCGCAAACCATTCGTCTGCGGCCAGCGCCCCATTGTCGTACGCCGATTCACAGCTATTCGCTAACGATCAGCCCGAATGCTCACTTCCTGAACTGGCAGCAAGATCCGTTCGGCAACTTCGTCGGCCGCGTCGTCTTCACCGAGCCGGTCGATCATTTCCGGGTTGATATCGACTTGATCGCCGAGATGACGGTGATCAATCCGTTCGACTTCTTCATTGAGCCCGCAGCGGAGATGTACCCCTTCGCTTACGAAGCGGCGCTGAAGGCCGATCTCCTGCCGTTCCTCGAAAAGGAACCGGCTGGTCCGCTCTTGAATGAGTTGGTGCAGTCGATCGATCGGACGCCGCGGAAGACGATCGACTTTGTCGTCGACCTGAATCAACGCATCCACCAAGAGCTGGAATACGAAATCCGGATGGAGCCCGGCGTGCAAACGCCAGAAGAATCGTTGACGCTCCGTCGCGGTTCGTGTCGCGACTCGGCCTGGTTGTTGGTGCAGACGCTGCGCAACCTTGGCTTCGCGGCTCGCTTCGCTTCGGGTTACATCATTCAGTTGAAGCCGGACGTCAAATCGTTGGACGGCCCCTCCGGCACCGAAATCGACTTCACCGACTTGCACGCTTGGGCGGAAGTCTTTCTGCCTGGCGCCGGTTGGATCGGACTCGACGCGACCTCGGGTCTGTTGGCCGGTGAAGGACATATTCCGCTCGCGTGCACTCCTTCGCCGATCAGCGCCGCGCCGATCGACGGCGGTCACGAGGCGTGTGAGAAGGTGGACTTCAGCTTCTCGATGAACGTATCACGTTTTCGAGAAGATCCGCGCGTCACCAAACCGTACACCGAAGAAGAGTGGGAGAAGATCTACGCTCTCGGCGGAGAAGTCGATCAGCGTCTCGATCAAGCCGACGTCAAAATGACGATGGGCGGCGAGCCGACGTTTGTCTCGATCGATGACATGGAAGGGGACGAGTGGACCACCGCCGCGGTCGGCCCCACCAAGCGCCGCCTGGCCGACAACCTGATGCGTCGCTTGTTCAATCGCTTTTCACCCGGCGGTCTGCTCCATTATGGCCTGGGCAAATGGTATCCCGGCGAGCCGCTTCCGCGCTGGGCGTTCCGCTGTTATTGGCGCGAAGATGGACAACCAATCTGGGAAAACCCAGAACTGTTCGCTGTCGATCATGTCGACTACGGCCATACGGCGGACGTCGCGAAAGAATTTGGCGTGATCCTGGCCGAAAAGATCCAGGTCAATCCGCAGCATGTCAGCTTCGCCTATGAAGACGCGTTTTACTATGCGTGGCGCGAACGGCGGATGCCGGCGAACGTGAATCCCAAAGATTCCAAACTGGAAGACAAAGAAGAGCGTCTGCGCATGGCGCGGATCTTCGAACAAGGGCTCACCAGCCCGGTCGGCGTTATCCTGCCGCTGCAATTCGCCCATTGGGAGCCGACGCCTCGCTGGATCAGCGGCGAGTGGGTAGTTCGTTCTGAGGAATTGTTCCTCGTCCCCGGCGACTCGCCGATGGGATTGCGCCTGCCGCTCGACTCACTGATTTGGGAAACGAAAAACGAACGTTCGATTCTTTTCCCGCTGGATCCGTTGGCCGAGCGAACTTCGCTGATGTCGCACGAAGAACTCGTAGCTCGCCACAGCGGGATGGAAATGCTGGCCGGCGCGTCGCATGCGCCCATCTACGCTCGCACGCATAGCAACGGCGGACTCGGCGGCGTGCGTCCTGGCCAAGCGATGCATGGCCAATCGCTCGGCGATGGACGACCTGCGTCAACCGGCGGCGGCGGCGGTGGTAACGGCCAAAGCGCTGCCTGGGACAGCACCACGTACGATTCGTCCGTCATACGGACCGCGCTCTGCATCGAAGCTCGCGAAGGACGTCTGCATGTCTTCTGCCCGCCGCTCGACCGGATCGAAGCCTATCTTGATTTGATGACCGCGATCGAACAAACGGCCAAAGAGTTGAATGTTCCGGTCGTGATCGAAGGCTATTTGCCGCCGCACGATGATCGGATCAACAGCTTCAGCGTGACTCCCGATCCCGGCGTGATCGAAGTCAACATTCAACCGGCCCACAACTGGGATCAGTTGGTCGATATCACCACCGGCGTTTACGAAGATGCGCATTACTCGCGTCTAGGAACCGAAAAGTTCAACCAAGATGGGCGCCACACCGGCACCGGCGGCGGAAATCACGTCGTCATCGGCGGCCCGACTCCCGCCGATAGTCCTTTCCTGAAGCGTCCTGACTTGCTTCGCAGTTTGGTCGCCTATTGGCACAATCACCCTTCGCTGTCGTACTTGTTCAGCGGTTCGTTCATCGGCCCGACCTCGCAAGCGCCGCGCGTTGACGAAGGTCGTCGCGACTCGATTTACGAGTTGAAAATCGCGTTTGAGCAAATTCCCGAAAGCGGCGAATGTCCTCCGTGGATGGTCGATCGAATCTTCCGCAACTTGTTGGTCGACATGACCGGCAACACGCATCGCTCTGAGTTTTGCATCGACAAGCTCTTTTCGCCTGACAGCAGTTCCGGCCGTCGCGGCCTGCTCGAGTTCCGTGCGTTTGAAATGCCGCCGCATGCTCGTATGAGCCTGACGCAGCAACTGTTGCTGCGTTCGCTGGTCTGCCGCTTCCTCGAGGATCCGTATCGCACGCCGCTGGTCGATTGGGATACGACGCTGCACGACCGCTTTATGTTGCCGTACTTTGTCTGGCAAGACTTTGAAGACGTCATTCTGGAAACGAACCAACACGCTTTTGATATAAAGGCCGAGTGGTTTGCTCCTCACTTCGAATTCAAGTTCCCCAAGATCGGGCACTTTACGCAGCGCGGCGTAAACATCGAACTTCGAACCGCGATCGAACCTTGGTACGTGCTGGGAGAAGAGCAGGGCGCCGCCGCAACCGCTCGCTACGTCGACTCGTCGATTGAACGACTTCAGGTGCGTGTCGACGGGATGACCCCAGACCGCTACATGATTACCTGTAATGGCCGCAAAGTGCCGCTTCATCCGACTGGGGTACAAGGGCAATTTGCGGCAGGCGTCCGCTATCGGGCCTGGCAGCCGCCGTCATGCTTGCATCCGACAATTCCGGTCGACGAACCGCTGACGTTCGACTTGTTTGACATTTGGCAACAGCGTTCGCTCGGCGGGTGCCGATACTTTGTGGGCCACCCCGGCGGAAATAATCCAGAGTCGTTTCCGGTGAATGCCTTTGAAGCCGAATCGCGCCGAGCCGCACGCTTCCACCAAATGGGGCATACTGCAGGCAAAATGCCGATGCCGCAAGATGAACCGAATTCTGACTTCCCCTTCACGTTAGATTTACGCCGGGGTAAAACGGTACGGAAGTGAGCCCGCTTCGTCGCGATCCATTTGATCCGTCGACTGATCCGTCGACGACGACGCCCCCACCATTGTCGAACGAACGCCCCGTGTCGAATGCTTCCCCGAACGCGCCGCCGACACCTGCTCTCTTTTCCCAATATCGGAAAGGAGAAGGGGTCTACGACGAATTGTATGACGCCAGCGGAGTGCGCGGCGCCTGGCGCCCTTTTGTCCAAGCGATTGAAGGGCTCGGCGTCGAGGGCTTCAAACGACGCTGGCAGCAAGCGAATCGCGCGCTAAACCGTAACGGCTTGGCGTACAGCTCGTGGAAAGAAAACGAAAAGGAGGCTCGTCCCTGGGAGCTTGATCCCATTCCATTGCTCATCGCGAGCGAAGACTGGGACATCGCGGTCAAGGGACTGCAGCAACGTGCGCGGCTGTTGGAAGCGATTTTGACCGACATCTACGGTCATCAAGAGCTGATGAAAAGCGGCGTGCTGCCGCCGGAAGTCGTGTTTAGCCATCCCGGCTTTTGCCGACCGTTCCATCGCCAGCGACCGCCGGCCAATCATTTTTTGCATTTTTACGCCGCCGATATGGCTCGTGCGCCGAACGGCAAATGGTGGGTGCTGGCCGATCGGACCGAAGCTCCTTCCGGCGCCGGTTTCGTACTGGAGAATCGCCTGATTCAGTCGCGTACGTTACCGACGATCTTCCATCAAGCGAACGTGCAGCGTCTCGCCCAATACTTTCTCGCGTTCAAGCGCGCGGTCGCCGCCGCGGCCCCCCGCGTCGAAAATCCGCGCGTAGTCATTCTCAGTCAGGGCTCCGGCGGCCCCAACTACTTTGAAGACGCTTACCTGGCGCGGTATCTCGGATATACGTTGGTCGAAGCCTCCGACCTGGCGATTCGCAATCACCGAGTGATGCTGAAAACGCTCGGCGGGTTGATCCAGGTCGACGTCATTATTCGTCGCCCCAACAGCGATCAATGCGACTCGCTTGAGTTGAGCCATACCGCCGAAGGGGTTCCCGGCCTGCTGCAAGCTTCGCGTAACGGCAACGTCGCGGTGATCAATCCGCTCGGCTCGGGACTGGTCGAGTCGCCGATCTTTATGGCTTTCATGCCGAAGCTTTGCCAGGAGTTGTTTGGCGAACCGCTGCTCATGCCAGGCGTCGCAACCTGGTGGTGCGGCGATCCTGGCCAGATGGATCATGTGCTCGCCAATCTCGATACGCTGATCGTCAAACGCTCTTATCGCATGCGTGGCCGCGAGTTGGCGTTCGCCAACATGGTGCGCAATCAGTCGCGGGAAGCGACGATCAAGATGATTCGCTCCGACCCCCACCAGTACGTGGGGCAAGAAGTCGTCAAGCGTTCGACTTGTCCCGTCTGGAAATCGCAGGGCATCGCTCCCGCGCCGATCGCGATGCGTGCGTTCGCCGTCGCATCCGGCGATGATTTTGAAGTGATGCAGGGGGGACTCGTTCGCGTTTCGGCGGCGCCTGATCCGCTCGAAATGTCGATCCTGGCCGGCGAAAAAAGTAAAGACGCGTGGATCCTTTCGCAAGGTCCGGTCAATCGCGTTTCGTTGCTGAAAAAAGCGGGCGGACCGATTGATCTGAAACGGACCGGCGGCGAGCTTCCCAGTCGCGTCGCCGAGAACTTGTTCTGGCTCGGTCGCAATCTGGAACGCGCCGACGTTTGCGCTCGCTTGCTGCGCGCGACGATCGTGCGTCTGACCAGCGAATCGATCTTGGAAGAACAGCCCGAAACGCCGGCGCTGCTGCGAGCGCTGGCCGACATCGGCCAGATTGAAACCGGTTACGGCATCGAAGAAATTCGGAAACAACTGCCGCCGCTCGAAACGGCGTTGCCGCCGGCCGTGTTTGATGCGAGCGACTCGTTCAGCTTGCGCGCGATCGTGACCGAGATCTTCCGCCTGACGACGCGCTCACGCGATCGCGTTTCGTCCGACAGTTGGCGGATTTTGCATCGCATCGATAAAAGTTTTACGCCACCGGCCGTCGGTCAGTGGGATCTGTCTGACTTGCTGACGCTATTGGATGATTTGATCCTCGATCTGGCGGCGTTTAGCGGTATCGTGTCGGAAAGCATGACGCGGACGCAGATCTATTACTTCCTCGATATGGGGCGTCGCATCGAGCGAGCGCTGCAGCAAGTTCGGCTGCTCCGCAATTGTCTGATCGAGCCGACCGGCGATCTGACGGCGATCCTGGAAGCGTTGCTGGAAATCTCCGACAGTTCGATGACTTATCGCTCGCGTTATCTGGCCGATGTCCAGATGCCGGCGGTGCTCGACCTGCTGCTGACCGATGAAACCAATCCGCGTTCGATCGCTCGGCAGTTGGTGCAACTGCTTGACCATGTGAACGCATTGCCTCATAACACGAGTTCAGGACTGTTTTCGCTAGAGCAGCGACTAGCGATGACGCTGTTGAACGAAACGCGAATGTGCGACGTGACTGCTTTCCGAGAATCGGAAGATCTCAATCCCAACGCTCCGCTCAGTCTGCTGCTGCAAGACATTGAGTCGCTCTTGCCAAAACTTGCGGACGCATTGTCCAATCGCTATTTGGTGCACGCCGGCGCCCAAGTGCAACTTACCGAGATTCGTTCCTAAACGGTCAACGCGACGACGTATGCAATATCGCATTTCGCACACGACGAAATACTCCTACGCCGAGCCGGCCTCGGTCTGTCATAACCTGGTTCATCTGGCCCCGGCCAATTTTCCTCGCCAGGCCGTTCACGAGTACCGCCTGACCGTCCAGCCGTCGCCGCCGACCATCGTCAATCGCCGCGACTATTTCAACAACCGGGTCGACTACTTCTCAGTCACCGAGCCGCACGATGGACTGACCATCGTCGCGACGAGTCGGGTCGACGTCTCGCCGCCGCCGCCGATCGAAGACAATCCTCCCTGGGAACAAATCGTCGCGGAGTTTCGCCCCGGCACGCCGCGGATCCTCTCGGTCTTGCAGTTCGCCTTCAAATCGCGACACATTCCGATGCTGGATCAACTGCAGGAATACGCCAAGATTTCGTTCACCAAGAATCGTCCGATCTATGACGCAGCGCGAGAATTGACCAAGCGGATCCGGACCGATTTCAAATACGATTCGTCCGCGACCACCATTCAAACGCCAGTCGCCGAAGCGTTCGCCAACCGACATGGCGTTTGCCAAGACTTCGCCCACATCGCGATCGGCTGCCTGCGTTCGCTGGGCTTGCCGGCGCGTTACGTCAGCGGCTATCTCCGCACGTTGCCGCCGCCGGGCAAACCTCGTTTGGTTGGCGCCGACGCGTCGCACGCTTGGTTTTCGGCTTATTGCGGCGACAAAACTGGTTGGGTCGATCTGGACCCGACCAACGACATGTTGTGCAGCACCGACCATGTCACCAACGCGTGGGGGCGTGACTTTGAAGACGTCACGCCGATCCAAGGAGTCGTCGTCGGCGGCGGCGCCCACATGATGAGCGTCTCAGTCGATGTAGAACCACTGGAGCCGACGGCGACCCAATCACAGTCGCAGTCGTAGGCCGGTAGATCTCTAATTCTTCGTAGCCCGAAGCGCAATCTTGGAAGTTGCCGTTTTTCGAATCAAGCGAACACTAGAGCGTTGCGCCAGCAAGGGAAAGCGGTTGGCGATCCCCGCTCGGATTGAAGTGGCGAACCGCATTCCCTCGCTGGCGCTGGCGGGCTAGTGTGATGATTTTCGGTTGATTCTGGCCGTGCTTTACCGTTCTTCAGCGGTGTTCAATACTTCGCGAATTGCTAAATGGCGCAGCTTTAAAGCGGGCGCAGCCAACTACAAAGAGAGAGTCGCGACCCGTATTCTGGCAGCCGCACGGCGTTACGCCACGTCGGCTTCTCGCGCGAAAAAGGTATTGGAGAGCGCCAATCCTACGGCGTTGACGCGGCGCTGCATGTCGTCGACAAATTCGTGCATGCCGCGATTGATGATGTCGTCGGCGCTGGTGAACGCCAGGCTGGCGCGTAGCTGACCGAGTCGTTGTTCCGGCAGATTGCTGAAGCTTTCTGGATCGGAGCCGGAGATCGCGTGCAACGAATCGTTCGCCTTCGACAGGCAATGCAGGATGGCGCGCGGAAAGGCGCGATCCAACACGAGGAAGCTGACAATGTTGGCCGGAATGATTCGCCCATAACGCTGGCGATACATCTCAAAAGCGCTGGCCGAACGGAGCAGGGCGGACCACTGCAATTCGTCAAACGGCGAACCGACATGTTGCGGGCTCGGCAGCAAGATATAGTACTTGACGTCCAGGATACGCGACGTTTTGTCGGCGCGTTCCATGAAGCGTCCAAATTGACCAAAGTGCCAACCTTCGCCATGGGTCATCGTCGCGTCGGTGATGCCGATAAAGTGCTGTCCCGAGGCTCGGATTTGCTCGTAGAAAACGAGTTGCTCTTCGCTGACGCCGTCGGCGCCGCCGACATCTTTCACCATCAGGTAAAAGTTGTTGATGTGCTCCCACATCTCGGCCGAGATCACCTCGCGAATGCTACGAGCGCATTCTCGCGCTCCGACGAGCGACGACAAAATCGAGTTCGGATTGTTGCGATCGAACGTCAGAAACTGCAGCACGTTTCGCTTGGTCGGTGCGTCGTAGTGTTCGTAGAACAGCTTGTCGTCACCGGTCGTGGTCACCAAAGGTAGCCATTGCTGATGCCCCTCCGAGGCCAGATCCATGCTGAGGTTTAGATTGACGGAAATGAAACGCGCCACGTTCTCGGCGCGTTCCACGTAACGGCTCATCCAATAGATGGATTCCGCGACGCGGCTCAGCATTACGGCAGTTCCTCAACAACCCAGGTATCTTTGCTCCCGCCGCCTTGCGAGGAGTTAACCACGAGTGAGCCCTTTTTCAAAGCGACTCGGGTTAATCCGCCTGGCAGCACGAATACGTCGCGACCGTAGATGATAAACGGTCGCAAGTCGACGTGACGTCCTTCCAGGTGATCCTCAATAATCACCGGCGCTCGGGAGAGACTAAGCGTCGGTTGGGCGATGTAATTGCGTGGATTGGCTTTGATCAAGTCGGCGAATTTCGCTTGTTCTTCGCGGGTTGATCGGGGGCCGATCAGCATGCCGTATCCGCCTGACTCATTGGCCGGCTTAACGACAAACTTATCCAGATTTTTCAGCACATGATCGCGTTGCTTCTCGTCCCAACATACAAAAGTCGGGACGTTCGACAAGATCGGGTCTTCACCCAGATAATACTTGATCATCTCCGGCACATAGGCGTAAACGACCTTGTCGTCGGCGATTCCAGTGCCGGGCGCGTTCGCCAGAGCGATGTTGCCGGCCTCATAAGCTTCGATCAGACCAGGCACGCCTAGCAGCGAATCTTCACGGAAGACTTTCGGATCGATAAAATCGTCGTCAATGCGACGATACAAGACATCGATCCGAGCCAGTCCCTTCGTCGTGCGCATGTAGACTTTTTTGTCTTGCACGACCAGATCGCGGCCTTCGACCAGATCGACCCCCATCTGCTGGGCCAGGAACGAATGCTCGAAATAGGCGGAGTTGTAGACCCCCGGCGTCAGCACGCCCACGGTGGGAGTATCGGTCCGGTCTTCCGCCAAATAGTTGAGCGCGTCGAGCAGCTTGCCGCAATAGTCGTCAATCGGGCGGACCGACAGCGATTCAAACAGATCGGGAAACGCCTGCTTCATCAACTGGCGATTTTGCAGAACGTAGGAAACGCCGGACGGGCAGCGCAGGTTGTCTTCGAGAACGTAGAACTTTCCCTCTTGATCCCGCACCAGGTCGGTTCCGGTGATATGACACCAGATCCCCTTGGGAGGCTTTAGCCCCACGCATTGCGGTCGGAAGGAAGCGGCGGAACGGACGACATGTTCGGGAATCGCGCGATCTTTTAGGATCTTCTGATCGCTGTAAATGTCGCCGATAAATAGATTCAACGCGGCGATGCGCTGCTTCAGGCCGTCGGTGACCCATTGCCACTCGTCGGCGTTGATAATCCGCGGGAGAATATCGAAAGGAATGATCCGCTCGGTCCCTTCTTCGTCTCCATAGACGTTGAAAGTGATCCCAAGACGCACCATTGATCGCTCGGCCGCCAATTTGCGACGCTGCAGATCCAGCGACGTCAGACCGATGACCCGTTTGTAGAGTAAGTTGCAATTGTCGCGAGGCGACGAATCGTGCGCGAACATTTCGTCGTAAAAATCGCCGACGTCGTACTCCGAAACTCCGTTAATTTGTTCCATGGATGTTTGTTGTTGCATGACGTGCGGCTCCTGCGCTTCGATGGGGTTTTCTCAGCGTAGGGTGAAAGTAGCACGTTCTGTGCCACGTCGTCACAAGGACGGAAATGAATCGCAAATTAACTGTTTTCAATCGTTTGCGCTGTTTATTTTGCCCTCGGACAAAAAGTCCCCAAGGGCAAATGCCCGTTTTTCGCGCAGCCTGATTGAAAGTTTGCGCGGCCTGACGGCCGTTGCGCATTCATGATATCAATTGAAAGAGCCGCCGCGACCATTAACTTGGCCACTCTCCAGAATTAATCCTATCGACGGGAACCGCACCATGGACGCCCATATTTCCCCTGGCCGTTATCGCCACTACAAAGGGCCGGAATATACCGTGCTCGGCGTCGCACGGCACAGCGAAACCGAAGAACTGCTGGTCGTCTATCGCCAAGAATATCCCCCGCATGGTCTTTGGGTCCGGCCAGCCGCGATGTTTGCCGAAACAGTCGAGATGGACGGTAAAACGATTCCGCGGTTTGAAAAAATTGCCGAGTGATCGCTCCCCAAAGAGCGATCCGACTACGGCGCCGCTTCGCAGGCCGTGATCATCGCTCCGGCGAGGGTCGTGTAAACCACGGTCCAGGCCTCATTCGTTTCCGGCGTGAACGCATCTCCAAACTTTGGTCGAGCGCCCCAACAACGCGGCGCCGACCGGTTGGTAGTCCTCCGCCTTTACGCCGTAGTCGTGATGGCGGCTGGCCAGCGCGGCGATCGCCGGCGTAATCTTCTCTCGCCGAACAAGCGACGAGCCGACGCTAGTCGATCGGCACGCGGACAATCACTCCCCCCATCGTGTCCCCCATTTTGAACTCGGGGAATTCTGCGCCTCGATTCGGATGATTGTTGTGGCAATCGAAGCAAGCGTTGGCGACCGCTTTGTCGGCGTAGACCGCGACCAGATACTTCTGGCCGGCGAGTTCTTCTTCACCATAAAAGTTATCGTCATGCTCGGCGACATATTCGAGCGCCTCGATTTCGACCGGCGTCGCCGCTTTGTTCTGATCGTTAAGCGGCCACTTTGATTTCAGAGCGTACTGGAAGCCTGCGTCCTCATCGTCGGCGACGATTTCTGATCCCATCCGAAACATCTGCGCCGGCAGCGGAATCGTGTCGTCTTCGTCCTTCCAATATTCGCTCGGAGTGACCGAGCTCTCCTGACTCTTCAAGCGATTGACGACATGCTTGGTATAGACGGTTCGGTCGGCCATCATGACCGAGTGAACCGCATCCGCAAATTTCTTCGGCGAGATGCCGCCGCCTGCGGTCGACGGTACTCCAACAGCGCCTCCCGCGGCTGGCCCGCAGCCGGTCAGTCCCCCAACGATCGTCGTAATCGCGCACAACCAGAGTACGCTGCAATTTCGTAATGACATGCTTCTAGCTCCTTTGGGATATGTTCGATGGAATAACCACTTGGCTCGTCAGTCGCTTGACTGTTTGCGGTTTCTCGCCTGTTTCTCTCGCTCTTTCGCTTCGAACCAGGCCTTGGCCATTTCCAGGCTCTCGACATGCACGGTCGGCTTCGCCTGAAAACAGTTTTCCAGCAGTTGGGTGTCGGCCAGCGAGTCGAGCGAAAACTGCAACCCATGGCAGTTCAGGCAGACCGAGCGAACCATCGCCTCGTTGGGCTGCAGGTTCGCGTTTTGATTGTGTTGAACGGTGACGCGGCGTCCTTCCTCGACGCGCGGCAGATGACACGTCGCACAGCTGACGCCGGAACCGGCCGGCGCCGTGCCGGCGACTTCCGCTTTCCAGAGTTCGAAATGGGAAGAGGCTTGATAGGCTTGCGAATGTTCATCGTCATGACAATTCAAACAAGCGTTGACCGCCGCGTGTTGCGTATCAAACCGATGATCATCGTGACACGACGTGCAACTCAGCTCGCGATGCGCGGCCGCCGCTTTCATGGGCAATCGCGCTTGCTCTGGAGTCATCGGCGACAAACCGGCCGCAATCCGCATTCCGTGCATCCCCTGCAGAAACCCGGCATGCTCGCTCTGGTGACACGTTTCGCAGTCGTGCGTCGTTAGCTGTTCGCGCCATTTGGCCGTTCCACCTTTTTCCACCGGCTGCGCGTGGCACCCGGCACAGTTGACGCCGGCGGCGGCATGGGCCGTTTCGCGCCAATCTGTTTCGAGCGTTGCGTCGTATTTTGTTCCCGCCGGCGCATCTGGCTTGACGACCCTTTTGGCGGGATCTATCTCTGGAGAGAGCAACGGGACGTGCGGATCAGCCAGGATGTCCGATGCGCCGTCGTGCTTGAACAAAAAGTCTTCGTACAACGCCGAGTTGTCGTGGTAGTTGTGACAGCCGGAGGTGGTGCAAGTGTTGAATTCAAAGTTAGCGTGACTGGGTCGTGATTGCGCGATCTCGTCGTGACAATAGACGCAATAGTTGGTGGGGATCGTCACTCCCATCGCGGTCGTCTCATGCGGATCATGCTCGCGATGGCAAGTCACGCACTCGCGAGCTTCAATCTTCTCTAAACGATGCGCGTTGGTCGGGTCGCGAAATTTCTTCGCGGGATGCGTGTCGTACTCTTGAAGCGCCGTATGACAATCGCGACACGAGTTGTTGTTGACTCCGGCGCCGGCGTCATGACAGGCGCTGCACTTCAACTCAATTTGATAGTGCCCATGCGTCGTTTCACCCGGCAGAAAGACGGACTTCGCGACGCTTGGCTCGACGACAAACAGCGAATAGACCAGCGGTGCGCTTACCGCCAAGGTAAGCAGCGCCGCCCAGATCGCTACGCCATATCGGGCCATGATTCGCCGTTCGTCCGTATTTAGAAGTAATAAACGCAGGTCACATGAAATGCGAGAAACACGCCGAGCGGGACCAGAATCCAAATATGAATTTGATTGATCCAGGGACGATATTTTCGCAGCCAAATCGCGACGTCGCCGGTAAATTGGCTTTCGAGCGCCGCTGCGGCGCCGGTCAAACCGCCGGTGATCGCCAGCGCGATAAACGCCAGCGATAGCCATAAGTTCAAATTGGCGCCGAGCCCGCCCCCGGTGTGCAGCCACAACCCGCCCAGTGTTGTAAAACCAACGATCGCGTGAAACGCGCGCCAATAGCCATACTCGCCCCACGTCATGCGCGGCCAGCGTTTCCGCAGCGTAAACAACGTGCTGGCCAACATGACCGCCAGCAGTCCGTAGCCGGTGATCTGCTTGAGCAGGTCATTGCGCCACAGGAGCGACAGCTGATAACGAAACGAATCGACCGATTCGGCCGCTGCGACTTGTCCAATTAACAGCAACGTCGTCATCCCCAAGAGCGTCAAGATGGACGCGGATAACAGCGAGTTTCGCCCAGGAATGCGAGTAACAACTTCGGATGAACCCAAGATCTGTTTCACCAGCGGTTGGCACGATCCGCACGAGGTCGATGCGCCGGTCGCATGGGCGACTTCGGCCACGGACGCACACCCGGAGGCGACCGCCAAATCAATCGCTCCTTTGGTGACGTTCTTACAGCTGCAAATGATCGCGCCGTCGGGCCACTGTTGCACGCTGGCATCGCTTCCCCAGACGTTGCCGGTTCGCTGGAACCGAGCTTGTTGCCAAGGCCAGATACGACCGCCGGCGTCGATCACGGTTCGCAAACGTTCACATTCGCTCCAGGGCCCCACGCCAAACGCACCGACCGCTTTGCCGCCGAGCAAGAGGATCTTGCGCGCGTAGTCGTCACCCGCCGCGGCGATCAGCGTGATATTCGGGGAATCTCCCAGCGGCGATCCCAACGAAGTTACGTCGATATCCAACAGTTTCAGTCGGGCCGATTGATCGGCGCCGACAAATCGGGAGGATCCGCCGAGCAAATTGTCTCCCAGCGTTGTCGCCATCGCGATGCCGGGCCCGACCAAACCATAGACCATGCCGCGATGTTCGGCGCATTCGCCGATCGCAAAGATCTGCGGATCGCTGGTCCGCAGCGCATCGTCGACTTCGATCCCCCCTCGCTTGCCGATCGCCAACTCGGCCTGAGCGGCAAGTTCGGCACGCGGGCGAATGCCGGCCGAGATCACCACCATGTCGACGCTCAGCGAGTCTCCGCTCGCGAACTGCAGCACGCGGCTGTGACCATCGGCGATGATTTCGGTCGAACGCTTGATGAGGTGCACCTGACAACCAAGTTGCTCGATCTTTTCTTTGAGAAACGCGCCGCAATCGGCGTCGAGTTGACGCGGCATCAGGCCGGGCGCAACTTCGATGATGTGAACTTCAAGCCCATAGTCATGCAGCGCCTTGGCCGCTTCCAAACCAAGCAGCCCGCCGCCGATCACCGCCGCTGATTTTGCCCGCAGTGCGTGATTGCGGATCGCGTCGACATCGTCGAGCGTGCGGTAAAGATAAACGCCGTCGAGTTCGACGCCGGGAACATCAGGCCGCCAGGCGCGCGATCCGGTCGCCATCACCAAGCGATCGTAGCCCAGCTTGTCGCCCGACGCACAGGTTACTTCGTGACGATCGCGATCAATCTCGATCACCGCGTCGCCGGTCCGCAGTTGAATGCCGTGGTCTTCATACCACTGGCGCGTCGCGAGTTGCAACACCTCGGGATCCGGCGTCTCAAAGTATTTGGTGAGCCGCACGCGATCATAGGCCGTGCGCGGCTCTTCGCCGATCACGATGATCGAATAGGAAAGCCTTTCGCGGTCAGCGACAAGACGTTGACAAAGAGCATGGCTCACCATGCCGTTGCCGACCACGACTAACGTCTGTTGAGCTGCGCCCATCGAGACAACGTTTCCCCACGTGAAGAATGTTCCAACATCGACCGTCTGGCTGTCGGCAGACTCTTTGCAAGAAGAATGCCAATCGCAGCGATGGACGAGTGGGAGCCAGGCGCCCGAAGAACAGTAACTGCATGGCCGACCTAAGTTTGCGATCGGCAGAGCAGGGGGGGAATCGCGCAATTATTTGACCGCTGTGATGAGTTTGCCCAGGTGCTGCGCAAATCCCTAGCAGCTAAAGTGGACAAGTTGCTCCATTTTTAATCAGCGGGCGACGATTCGAAGAGTTCGGGCGCCTTTGCCGCTCAACGCCGTGGCAATGCCGCCCGGAAATCGGCAAAATCTCGTGCTAACCGACGCATGTTTTGCCGAACATCTTTGGGCACGGCAGGCCCTACTTTTCGGCGTTGTACTCACCGCGCTTCTCCAGCGGCGGCAAGTGCTCTTTCAAGTTGAAGTGGGGCCGCGCGTAGCTGTTCACGAACGCGGCGACGTCGATCGCTTCTTGCTCGGTCAGCGTCGCGTCATCCAGCGGCATCGCTACTTTCAACCAAGGCGCCAGCTTCTCGACGCGGCTCAGGCCGGCGCCGTCGTTGTACGATCGATCGCCCCAGAGCGGCGGGTTGTCGTCATCGCCGCCGCCATCTTCGCCGTGACACTCAGCGCACCTCTGCAGGTAGACAATCTCGCCACGCTCGCTACTGGCCGGCTGATGCGCGGCAAGATCAATCGGCGGCACATGGTTGGGGCCGAGCGGCTTTTCGGCGTTCATTTGGATCTCGGCGCCGGTCGATAGCCAAGTGATATACGCTGTCACCGCGACTGCGACCTGACTCCCGTTCGGCGGACGAACGCCGTTCTGACTGCGCATGAAGCAGTTCAGCACGCGATCTTCGAGCGTGATCACGCGTTTCTCACGCGGCGACCAGGCGGGATAGGCGGCGGCCGTTTGCAAAAAGCTGCCTGCCTGCGGATGCTTTCCCCCTTCCAAATGACACGACGTGCAGCGCAGCGCGTTGCCGACATAGGGTTTCGAGAGAGGATGCTCGTTGGTTCGCAGGACGATCTCTTCGCCAAGCCGGACGACTTCTCCCAGTTTACCTGGCGGGTATTCGGCGGCTGGCTCTGCAGCGAGACAGTTGCCCGCGAAGAACCACCAACCGACGATCAGGTAAAGCGCTGCGACGATCTGGTGCAATTGGCCGTGACTCATTCCGCTCTCCCTTGTCATAAAACGCCCATCAATCGACAAAAAAACTGCCGAGAAAGCGAACCTTAATTGTATCGATTGCGTCGCAATAGCGGCGGTATGACGACTTACAGACTCTGTGCGGTGAACCCAATCGATGACGCGACCGACCGACGATCACATCTTGGCGCACAATCGCGCCGCTTGGAATGACGCCGCACGCAGCGGTAACCCCTGGTCACTTCCCATCGATGCCGCGACCGTGGCCCGAGCGCGAGCCGGCGACTGGCAAGTGATCCTCACGCCGACCCAAGCCGTGCCGAGGTCTTGGTTTGGCGATCTGCCAGGCAAGCAGGTGCTCTGTCTCGCGTCTGGCGGCGGCCAACAATCACCAACCTTGGCCGCGGCCGGCGCCGATGTCACCAGTTTCGATCTTTCGGACGAACAACTGGCGCTTGATCGGCTAGTGGCCGAAAGGGAAGGGCTGCGGATTCGTCTGGAGCAAGGAGACATGGCCGATCTCACTCGCTTTGCCGACGCTTCGTTCGATCTGATCTTCCATCCCTGCTCGAACGTGTTTGTCCGTGACATTCAGCCGGTATGGAGAGAAGCGGCGCGGGTACTGCGCCCCGGTGGTCGCCTGCTGGCCGGCTTTATGAACCCCAGCTATTTTCTATTCGATCATGAAGAAGACGCGGCGACAGAAACGCTGCAGGTCCGATATCGACTCCCTTATGACGAATCGATTCACCCCGACCTGAGCGAGACGCGCCGTCGCCAACTGGCCGGCGGAGAAGCGCTCGAGTTCAGCCATAGCCTGCAGTCGCAAATCGGCGGGCAACTCGCCGCTGGGCTCGTATTGATCGACATCTACGAAGATTGGTGGTCCGATGCGGCGACGCGATTAAACCAGTTCTCGCCCACCACGATCGCGACTTTGGCGACCAAGCCGCCGCTCTAGTTGTCGTCGCCGGATTGCGGCGGCATCAGCAGGGGGCCGTCGGTCGAGAGACCATCAACCGGGCGCGTGTTGGTAGAACGATTGAGAAACAGCACGGGGGCGCCGGTCGAGTACAAGTTGCCTTCTCGAATCGCAAACGCGAGCGCTTTGGGGACCTGGGCTTCGGCACGCACCATCGCGACGCGACAGTCGACCACTTTGGCGACCATTTCCTGCTCGAAGGCGACCGCTTCGGCGCGTCGTATTTCGGCCAACGCTCGAGCGACGCGCGTGTCGGCTTCGGCCTGATCGGTCTGCAGACGAGCGCCGATGTTTTTGCCGACATCGACATCCAGAATGTCAATCGAGACAATCTCAAACGCGGTGTTCGCGTCGAGCCCTCGCTCCAGCACTCCGCGCGAGATGTTGGCTGGCGTCTCCAACACTTCCATATGCGTGTTGGAAGAACCGATCACCGTGACAATCCCTTGACAAACGCGGGCGACAATCGTTTCTTCGGTGGCGCCGCCGATCAACTGGGCCAGATTGGTTCGTACGGTCACGCGGGCGCGCACTAACAGTTCGACTCCATCTTTGGCGACGGCGCTGAGCGACTTGTGGACGCCGCCGACCGGCGTGGGACAGTCGATCACTTTGGGCGAAACGCTGGTGCGAACCGCGTCAAATACGTCGCGGCCGGCAAGTTCGATCGCGGCGGCGCGTTCAAAATCGAGATCGATTCCGGCGCGATCCGCGGCGATTAACGCTTGCATCAGACGCATCACATTTCCGCCTGCCAAAAAGTGGGCTTCCAACTTCTGCGTGCTGATGCCGGTCTGACGGTCGATGCTCAGCCCGGCTTGCTTGCCCATGATTTTCGCGGTGACGATGGTCGCCGGCGGGACTTGTCGTAGACTCATGCCGACCAAACTGCGCAGGCTAATATCTGCGCCGGAGACAAACGCTTGAAACCAGATCGCCCCATAGCGCAGCACCACAATCAGGAAGATCAGTCCGATGACGGCGAGGAAAGCAATGCCGCCGTAAGATAGCATCGGCAGAAATTCGAGATCGGCCAGCAATAGAGCTTCTGCGAACATGCAGGTTTCCTTGATCGGCCGCTAAATGTCAGAAACGAGGACGAACGGCTGACCGGTACGCGCGTCGCGGGGGATAATTCATTCTATGCGTGGGCGGGCGCATCGCCGGCATGACGGCGCATGCGAGCTAACTTTCGCTTCGCTTCGGTCTTAATATTGGCCGGAGTTTCGGCGACCGCCAAGACTTGATTCAAATCATCGGTCGCTTTGGCGCCGTCACCTAAAGCCGAGTAAACCAAGGCGCGATTATAAAGCGCCATCCCGCGCACATCAGCAGGGGTCGCCGTCAGCGCGATGGTTTGCGAATAAAAGTCGACGGCGCCAGGATAGTCGCGCAGCTTGGCTTTGGCCATCCCGCGACGATAAAGGGAGATCGCCTTGCCGCGAGCGGAAAACCAACTGGTCATCCAGAGGATTAGATTCATTTTCAGCGAGCCCTGTTTGTAGTTTGCGGAGTCAGCGAATCCAATTGGCGACATCGCTGCCGCACCGATTGGTATGGCATGCCGCTGGGGCGCTGGTATCGCTCTGCGCGAATAAACCAGAAAGCCAATCCGCCGGTGTTGTGATTTGGCGCGGTCGCCGACTTGGCGGCGCGAACGCCCAGCGATCCCTTGCGGCCGGTCTTGCTCCAACCGCGGGCCTCCATCAGCATGCGCACGATGACGCCGATCGCTTGTCGCAAGCGTTTGCTTTGGTTTAGCTGCATTTTAGCGAGCGCTTGATCGACGGCCGGAATCGCTTCCAGCTCGCGCACCACGCCTGCCAAAGGGGGACGATCATGATGGATCTCCGCCTCTTCCATGCGACGCTGGCGGCCTTCGTCGCTAAAAAAGGCGAGCACCTCGTCAAAGGGTTGCTCAGGATCGTTCGCAACGTCCGCAAACGTGCGTCCCTGATCATCGCTAAGAAACCGCTCGCGAGTCATCTCGACACAATCCATGGTCGAACTCCATTCCGTGAGTCGCGTAGAGCGTCGCGACCAACCGCCGATTCAAAGTGCAGATGCAAAATTTGAATGTCCGATTATTGTACCTGAACCCCGGCGATCCACCAAGGAAATAAACCGACCGCGAGGCCACAATCGACATCTTGGTCCACTCGCTCGCCGGCCGATCGCGCCCCAACACCCAGCGACGCGTTCTCGCGAACTTCCCCGCGCTTGTCGTGTCCACTCTCGATCATGGTCGTTTCTCTTTAACCGATAGGAGGTGCATGATGCGATCGAAACATGACCAACCGGCGGACGACGCTTCCTTTTGTGGGGCCGATGATTAAACGTCGCCGCGGGTTCCCCTCAGAATCGCGAGTCAAACACGGCGTGCGCCTTGTCCAAAGCGTCAAGTTGCTGGAAGAGAAACTGGGGCGCAATGATCCTTATCCTTGCGGATCAGGCAAACGCTTCAAGAAGTGTTGTCTCGACCGGGGCCGATTTTGACGGCGTTAACCGGGACCACTTTTTTTAACGAGGGAGATCACGCAACGATTACGGTCCGTGATTAGCCGGCGTTTCGCCCTAATCGCCAAACTCGGTCCGGCGTCAACTTCCGTAGGGAAGAATAGTAGGCTGTCACGATTGGAGGTCGTCGCGCGAAGTCGATCCGGCGAAATCGCGCGATCGGTTACGTAAAGTCTGCCACTGCCGGGGAGAACTTTTCATCCGCTTGCCAGCATCGACGATAAAAAGGGGGGGGGAGGACCTCGATCGCGTTGACCAAGGCAGGCTGGATTATGCTGTTTCTCGTTCGACGATTTGTCACGTTGCTGGTGCCCCCCCTCGTGATGCTGCTCGGCGGCGTCAGTTCGGCAGTCGCCCAGTGCGACTGTCCCTACTGCACGGCCGGCGCCGCGGCGCCGGCGGCGCCCAACTATGCTGGCTGCATTTGCGAACGCCAGGCGTTATTGGGAGATTGGCTCGGCACGCGCAGCTGCATGCTCGCGCATGGGATGCAGTGGGACATCGATCAAACGGAGTTCTATTTTGGCGTCGCCAGCGGCGGCAAAGAGCAACGGTTTACGTTCGCCGGCCACGGCGACTTTCTGCTGAACTGGGATCTGGGCAAAGCCGGCATTCAAGAAGGAATGTTTGTTAAGCTGCGAGCCGAACATCGTTATGGCGAATCGATTTCTGGTTCGGACGGCGCCATCTTGCCGGCCACGGTCTTAACCGACTTGCCGGCGCCTGGCAGCAACGACGTTTTTCTCACCAATGTCTTGTTCACGCAGTTTCTGTCAGAAGATTTTGCGATCTTCGCCGGCAAGCTGGATACGCTGGAAGGTGACGCCAACTTGTTCGCCCACAAACGGGGCAAGGATCAATTCTCGAACCTGGCGTTTGTCGTTAATCCCTTGCTCCTCCGTTCGGTTCCCTACGCCACTTTGGGAACCGGTTTTATCTTGCTTCAAGACCAAGCGCCGATTTTTACGTTCACCGTTTTGAACTCGACCAATACGGCGAGCACCGCCGGTTTCAACGAACTGTTCGCCAACGGAGTCTCGCTCATTGCCGAAACTCGCTTGCCTTACGAGATCGGAGGCAAGCAAGGGCATCAACTGCTGGGCGGATCTTGGAGCAGTCGTGAATACGTTTCCTTGGGACAAGATCCGCGTGTCGTGCTACCCGACGTCCCCATCGATCGCGCATCTGGAACCTGGGGTTTGTACTGGAACATGGATCAATACCTGGTTCACTACTGTGATGACTCGACCAAGGGCTGGGGAATGTTCGCTCGTGCCAGTGTCGCCGACGATCGGGCCAATCCGTTGGCCTCGTTTTTCAGCATCGGCGTCGGCGGCGATAGCCCGCTCGCTTGTCGACGGCAAGATACCTTTGGCGTCGGCTACTATTACCTCGAGACGAGCAATCAAATTGGTCCCTTCTTAGAAGCGGCGTTGGGACCGATCGGCGACGGCAACGGCGTCGAGATGTTCTACAACGTCGAGGTCACTCCCTGGTTCCATTTAACCGCCGATATGCAAGTGCTGGAGCCGGAGCAGAAAGACTTTAACACGGCCCTGCTGGTCGGTTTGCGCGGCAAGATCAGCTTCTAGTCGCACTGCTGGACGGGCCGTCGCCAAGCGAGACGCGCTGCGAACCTGACTGCGGCCAACCGCATCACTTTGACGCGCTTCAATTCTCTGAACAATCATGTGGCCCCAACAAGACGCGCGTGTCGCCTTTCTACTTCGAGACCGAGTTGGGTTCCCCAGGCTGTTCTAACCATGCTGACAACCGCGGTCGTCGCATCGAGGGGCTGATGAAGTTTCTCGGAAGCTCGCTGTTTTTTTCTTTTGACGGTCCTTTTTAGGGGTTACACTTACGGTTGTCCCAGCTTATCTAATGCAAATTCTCTCCCATCTCTTCCAAGGCAATACTTGAGCGCGCCTCTTTCATCGCGATTCTTCGCGATGTTGATTACAACGCTGCAGAGTCAATGTCAAATCTCGAGGTCGAATCAGCCATGATTCGCCTTCCCAACTACCTCTGTCAATTTCGAGCAGGTCATCCGGTTCAGGATCCACAGCCAGGAGTAATTACAACGATGAAAATTCCTCGTTTACTACTTTCGGTCAGCATGTTGTGCTGTCTGGGAGTAACCGCCGTCCACGCGGCCGACCAGCCGAATATCTTGGTCATCTGGGGCGACGATATCGGCATCTGGAACATCAGCCACAACAGCCAAGGCATGATGGGCTATCAAACGCCCAACATTGATCGCATCGCCCAAGAAGGCCTTTCGTTCACCGACTACTACGGGCAGCAAAGCTGCACCGCCGGACGCGCCGCGTTTATCGGCGGCAATGTTCCGGTCCGCACCGGCATGACCAAGGTCGGCTTGCCCGGCGCCAAAGAAGGTTGGCAAAAGACCGACGTGACCATGGCGACCGTCCTGAAATCGCAAGGCTATGCGACCGGGCAATTTGGCAAGAACCACCAAGGCGATCTCGACGAGCATCTCCCCACGATGCACGGCTTTGACGAGTTTCTCGGCAACCTTTATCACTTGAACTCGCAAGAAGAACCCGAAAATCGCGACTACCCGACCGATATGGTGCTCGCGAACGGGAAAAAGTTTACCGACGTCTATGGTCCGCGCGGCGTGCTCAAATGCAAAGCGGACGGCGACGGCGGGCAAACCATCGAAGACACCGGCCCCCTAAACAAAAAACGGATGGAGACGATCGACGATGAAACCGTCGCCGCCGCGACCGATTTCATCAAACGCAAGCATGAAGCGGATCAACCGTTCTTCTGCTGGTGGAACGGAACGCGGATGCATTTCCGGACGCATGTGAAAAAAGAACTCACCGGCATCAGCGGACCGGACGGCGACGAATACCATGACGGCATGGTCGAACATGACCGGCATGTCGGGATGCTGCTTGATCTGTTGGATGAGTTGAAGATCGCGGACAACACGCTGGTCCTTTACTCGACCGACAACGGACCGCACTACAACACTTGGCCTGACGCCGGCACGACGCCGTTCCGCAACGAGAAAAACAGCAACTGGGAAGGCGCCTATCGCGTTCCGGCGTTCGTCCGTTGGCCCGGCAAATTTCCGGCCGGCAAGACGCTGAACGGCATCGTCGCTCACGAAGACTGGCTGCCCACCTTCGCCACCATCGCCGGCGCGCCGGACATCAAAGAGAAGCTGCAGGCAGGCGTCGAACTAAACGGTCGCAAATACCACAACTATATCGACGGCCACAATCAGCTCGAATACTTGACCGGGAAGACCGAAGATTCTCCTCGCCACGAATTCATTTACGTCAATGACGACGGACAGATCGTCGCGATGCGCTACGACGCGTGGAAAGCGGTCTTCCTGGAAAACCGCGGCATGGCGTTCGAGGTCTGGCGCGAGCCGTTCGTCCATCTGCGCGTTCCGTTGTTGTTCAACCTGCGCCGCGATCCGTTTGAGAAAGCGCAACACAATGCGACCGTCTATAACGATTGGTTTCTCGAACGCGTCTTCACCTTGGCGCCGATGCAACAATTGGGCGCCCAATTTCTGATGACGATGAAAGACTATCCTCCGAGTCAATCGCCTGGTTCATTCAATCTGGACAAAGTTCAGAAGACGATCGAAGACAGCATGGGCGGAAGATAGTCGCGCCCGCGAATAGCACGCAGAGGCTTGCGGTCGCCACCGACCGCAAGCCTTTTTTATGCGCCCGACGAATAGACGAGACCATCGCCGTCGGCCGCCGCTGCTTCAGCGTCCGCAACGCGCCGCTTACTCTGGCGGCAGCGGCGCTTGGACGGTCGACATCAGATAGGCGATCAGGTTTCGCGTTTCTTCGTCGCTCAGCTTTTGCAGCTGACCTTCCGGCATCAGCGAAACCTTGCTCGTCTTCATCTCTTCGATCTCTTGCCGGTCCAGCGTAATCGACTCTTGCGCTGATTTCAGCGTCAGCGTCCGTTCGTTCAGTTCGCCGATCACGCCGTTCAGCACGCGGCCATCGTCCATCGCGATGACGACCGTCCGGAAATCGGCGCCGACGCTGGCGCTCGGATCGATCACATTTTCCAGTAGATAATCAATGTTCTTCCGATTCGACCCGGTCAGGTCAGGCCCCAACAGTCGCCCTTGGCCATACAAGACATGGCAACTGGCGCAAGTCTTCTGAAACAGCGCGCGCCCCGCCGACAGATCGGCTTGCGCCAAAACCTTTGGCGATAATTTCTCCTTGAAGCTGTCAATCAACGCTCGCTTCTCGGCGGCGCTGACGCGGACATCTCCCCACAACCGGATCAAGTCACTCGTCAGCTCTTCATTCTCCAGCGACGCGATTTGCCGCGCCTGAAACGCAGAGATCTCGCTAGCTGCGATTCGCTTCGCCTGGACGGCGTCAAGCAGCGATCGCGCCGAACTCGGCCGCGCGGCGAGCGTCTGGATCATCTCGGCTCGCGCGGCGGCGTCATACTTCGAAACACGCGCCAAAATCTTCGCCGGAATCGACGGGTCATCGTATTGGGCCAATCCGCGCAGCGCCGCGACCATCATCGCCGGATCATCCAGCAATTGCACCAACGTCGGAACATAATCGGCAGGCCGACTGACCAGCAGCGAACGGAGCGCAGAACGTCGCGCCTCGGCAGGCAGCTGGTTATTGGTCACGATCAACCGGATCTCGTCCAGCGCACGGCCGTCGCCAAAGACCACGCTCAGGCTTTGCACGTGATTGCGGATCTCGACGTCCGAGGCCTGACCATACTTCTGCGCGACTTCCGCCCAATGCTTCGGCGCGGTCGCTTTCTGCCAACCGTTGAGCGCCGCGGCCATGCCGCGGATCACGCTCTCGGGAGCGCGGCGTTTTCCATTCGCCGCGAGCGCCAACATCTGATCGACGGCGCCTGGGTTGCGCTCGATCTCTAAGGTCATCCGTCGCGCAACTAGCTCGGTCAGCAGCGGAATTTTTGACTTTTCCAACAGCGCCAGCGCCTGCGTCGAATCACGCGTTATCGCCGGTTCAATTCCATACCAGATCATCAGCGGCAAGACGGCGTCGGTTGCGTATTCGTCGCGCTGCGCCAGTTGCTGGGTGATCTCCCAACGCAGATCCACCGGCAGTCGCTGCAGCGCCGACGCGAGATGCAATTGCACCAATCCTGATGGATCATTGGCCGCCGATTGTCGCAACGTCTGCAATACGGCCGCCGAGGGCGTCGCATCCGCTTGCGTGGTCAGATCGACCAAAAATTTCAAAGCGGCGCTGCGCTGGTACTCATCTTCCGCCGCCAACTGTTCGATCCACCATGACTCGTCCGCTCCGGCGGTTGTCGCGATCGTCTCCAGCAAACGAATCCGCACGATCGGATCACTGGTCTCGCCGAAGCTTTCCTTCAGCGCCGCATGCAGCGTCTTCAGTTCTTCCTGGCTCATCATGGTCGCGGCGCGATTGGTCAACAGCCGCCGTGCCTGACGCGCCCACCAAGTGTTACGATGCGCGAGCAATGCGATCAGTTGGTTCGTCGATTGCTTCTGCAAATCAAACGGGGCGATCCGCTCTGGCTCACCATACGTCAACTTATAGATTCGCCCGCTGCTGCGATGAACTCCGTCGTGGTCATGGCATTCGCCGGTGTCGCTCCAATCGGCGAGGTAGACGCCGCCATCGGGACCGGTGAGCAACTCCATGCCGCGGAACCAGGGATCTTCCATAAAGCAGATATCGGGCCCATGCGTCGCCGCGTATCCGGCGCCGCTTCGTTTGAGATACTCGGTATTGATCCGCAGCCCATGCAGATTGAGCGTATACAAGCGATTGCGATACTCGGCGGGCCAGTTGTCTCCTTGGTAGATCATCAACCCGATATGAGCATGCCCGCCGCCGGCCGCGCTCGTTTTGTCGGTGATCCCTTTACGAACGTCGGCCCAAGCTTCTCCTTCGTCCCAATGCACATGATCGGCGACCTGCTTGAGCAGCTGGTAAGAGTGCGGGTTGATGTCGATCCCAAACATCCGCTCGGTATGTGCGCCCGGGATCACGTGCCACAGATGGCCGATCACGGTGTTGATGACAAACATCTCGCCATGCTGGTCAAAGTCGAATCCCCACGAGTTGGTCATCCCGTGCATCACCGGTTCGGCCACATCGCGCGTCGGATGATAGCGCCACACGCCGGTGTTGATCGCAAACCGCTGCGAGTCGCTCGCGCCCGGCTTGCCGACGCGGCTGGTCGCCAAGATGCCGTGCCGACCATACAGCCAACCATCGGGGCCCCACTTCAGTCCATTGGCCGGCGTATGCGAAACTCCTTTGCTGCTGTCGAATCCATCCAACACAACCACCGGCTCCCCATCCGGCACATCATCTCGATCACGATCCGGAATAAACAACAAGTGCGGCAGACAGATCGCCCACACGCCGCCATCACCGATCTCGATGCTCGTCAGCTTATAAGCCTGATCCCAAAACACCGACCGCTTGTCGAGCGTTCCGTCGCCGTTGGTATCTTCAAAAATCAAGATTCGATCGCGGATGTCGCCGTTAAAACCACCGGCGCCGCCGCCTGCCCAACTGTAGTTCTCCGCAACCCACAGCCGCCCACGCTCGTCCAGCGTCATCGCAATCGGATTCCGCACATCAGGCTCAGCCGCGACCAACGACAACTGAAACCCCGGCGGCAACTTCGCCGACTTCACCACCTCGACAGGATCCACCGGCGTGGAAGTCGATTTCTCGGTGTTATCGGGGATGGCGAATTCGTCGGCGATGGCCTGACCGCCGAAAAGGCCCAGACTTACAACGACCGCAATCAATGCTTGCTTTACCAATGTCATCTTCTCAATTTTCTCGACTACGATCGATAATCAGGGGCGACGCCGGTGATCTTCTTATTACGGAAACAACCCCATCAGCGCGTCTGCAAAAATCGCCAGCCCCGCCGGCCCCGGGTGATTGATGCAGTTCACCATCAGACTGTTGTACGGTATCCCTTGACGCCAGAGTCGACCATACCGCAGCGATGCGTCGGCCAGCGCTACCGGATGCTTCGCGGCGAACCGGCGAAGCCCCTGCACATACGGGCGCGGGTCGTCATCAATGTCATTCTGCCGATCCAATCCCATCCAGTCGGGCCGCACGTAATGCGGCGTCAAGATGATCCACTCGGCGCCGATCGCTTGAAAGTCGGCCAGCAACTTGCCGTAGCGCTCTTCCACCGCCGCCGGGCTCAGACCGGCGTCATTCACAAACTCGCTAATCACCAGGTCAGGCTTCGCGTCCAGCACTGTTTCCTGATAATTGTGCGGCTCACCCGGCGGGACGGCCAGATAGGAACCGGTCGTTCGACCGCCCCAAGCTTCGGTCACTAGTTCGATCTTCGCTTGGGGAAAGCGCTGCCGCAGCCGCGCGACAAATTGTTGTTGCCAGCGCTCGCGCGCTGGGTCGGCCAGATAGGCGCCGTCGGTCACGCTGTCTCCCCAAGCCAAAATTCGCAGCGGCTCGCCAGACCGCAACTTGGCCAGCGTGCGAGGAATTTTCTGCTCGGCCAGCGACGGAGAAGTCGCCGCCGGCTCGGGATACGCCGTCTCTAAAATGGGAAACAGATTCTTCTTCGTCAGCCGCGCGATCTGCCCTGGTATCCAGACATTCGCCAGGCGTCGTTCTCCAGCAGCGATCGACGGCGCCGCCGGAGTTTCGGCCTTCGGCTCGCCGCCGCGATAGTCGATCTCTCCATCGCCGTTCAACACGATCGAATCGATTCGCGACAACGTATGCTGATAGCTGATAAACACCGGCGTCTCCGCGGCGATCTTCCCCCCGGCCAAACGACCAATCCCGCCCCACCGATTTTCAAATTCATAATCGCGACCACGCACGTAGGTTTCGTCACTATCGGTAGGCCCACTGCGAACCACCACGCTGCTCGGATCCAACAAATCAGGCGCCGTCAGCGATTCAGAAATCAACGCCGTCAACCGAGCCCCACGCCGATACTGCGGCCCCGCCGGATCATAAACCGGCAAACTCGCATGCCGCTCAGCCGTCACAGTAAACAACCCCGGCAAATCGACCGCGACCAGCGCCGACACCCCTGGACCATCCGCAGCGCCAGCCACATCGACCTGCACCGCCCAATCCCCACTCAAAGTCACCTTGGCTGGCGGCTCCACCGCCAAAGCAGCCGACGCCGCGAGCCCGCTGATCAGCAGCGCCAACGAAGTAACACGGATTACGAAGAAGCTTTTCATAGAGGGCTCTTTGCTTGCAGAACGGCAGGGGGAGGGAACAAACAGGGCAGGGGAGAAGCGGTCAATCGAAGCGATCAACCGGCGAGGCAAGAGGTGCATTCTACACTGCGGTTGGGGGCGATTGCCAGAAGAAGAATTGGGGGGCGGGGGCACCAGCCTTGTGTCGCAATGAACGAACGTGAGAGCACCGGATTGAACGTAAAAAGCCCGTTTACAATCGCCTCTTCAAGACCTTAAAGAAAGTACACCAATTGAGCTAACGATCCCATCCACTGCCTCGCCCCGCACGGCGATCGCACCATAAATCACGTCCCCAGCAACACTTCCAACAAGTAGGCGTCGTTCCTTCCAGCTTTTAGCCGCTTGTTCTTCACGCCCACCTTCGCCGTTTTGTTGTTCTTCAACAAGCTCAGGCTTGTTCTTCTTAGCAGACTGAAGTTGACGTCGGCGTGGCCTTTGCGGATTCGACTTTGGTCTTCGCCGAACGTTACGTCGAGTTGCCAGTGGAGCGAATTCTCAATGCTCCAGTGCCCTCGGACCGCTTCGGCGAAGCGTTTGCCGGTGAGATATTTGCTCACGATGTAGTAGCGTACTTCACTCGTCTCTTTGCCGTTTTGCTTGACGATATTGATCGTCATTCCGATCGCCTTCAGCTTCGTCCAACGCGAGGCGTACGGAAAATCATCGGCGTCGATTGGACAGAGATAGTAGTAACGCGACTCTTCGCGGCCATGCCCTTTCTCGTGCGTCTCGTGGCGGTGAACTTTCATTTTCGCAAAGTCGATTTCCATCGCAGCGGCGAAGTGATCGCGAATCGCTTGATGCAGATAACGCTGATTCCCTTTAATCGCCAGACAGTAATCACCGCCTGCGTTAACGATCTTGGCGGCGATCTCTTTCTGACAACCCATCGCGTCGATCGTCACCAAACAGCCGGAAACCTCGATGATTTCGAGCAATTTCGGAATCGCCGTGATCTCATTACTCTTCGCGTCAGTCGCGACTTGCCCGAGACTCACATGATTGGCGGTCGCCCAGGCGCTGACCATATGAATCGCGGCCTTGCTGCTGGCGGCGTCAAAGCTGCGCCGCAAAGTTTTGCCGTCGATCGCGATAATCTGCCCATCGGTAATCTCTTGCAACGAAGTGATCCAGCTAAGCAAACACTTCTCAAATTCAGCCGGCTTCAAAGCGCCGAGAATCGCGTTGAAGCGATCATGCGAAGGAACGCCGGTGCTCATGTCGAGGAACTGCGAAAGCCACTCTTTCTTGTCTTCGGCCCAGTCAGTGATCGCAACGAAATCATCTGCTCCACCTAGCACCGCACAGAGCGACATCGTGACGATGTTGACTAGCGGATAAGTTACCTTGCGAGTCCGCGGATCCGTCAGATCGGCGAAGTGTTCTTGAATCGAAGCGCGCGATGAAGACGACATGCTGAACAACTCTCGGCAAGACAAACGCTTGGCCGCGATCAAGCAATCACGAAACCGCCAAGACGCACTTGCCGGATTGTCGCAGGTTGCCCATCATGGCGCAATCGCCGTGGCCTCGCCCCCATGACAATAGCGCCATGACACAGTATTGCAATCGTCGAATTTCGCTCTTGAGAGGTACGCTTACCGAAATGATCGGTAATATAGCTGATAAACAATGGTTTGTGGATTCATCTCAGACTAGCATTTTACTAACCGATTCGAGAAATCCCAGAGCTTCCAATAATGTCTGAGACTAGCAAAAACGAGTTTGAGCACATCCTTTTCGACCTTAGAAACAGACTGCACGACAAACGAGGGTCTAAGGCGTCTGTAATGATTGGCGCAGGATTCAGTCGAAATGCAGTTCCGCGTATTCCTGGTGCGACACCTTTCCCATTATGGCGAGACTTGGTTCAACGAATGGTGACAGAACTGTACATTGATTCAGCAGAAGCCGAACGTCAGCTTATTCGCGCCGAATCTACCAGCTCAGCACTACGGTATGCTCAAGAGTATGAAGCTGCTTTCGGAAGGCCTGCCCTCACGGATTTAATCCGAGAGGAAACTCGTGATGACGAATTCGAACCAGGTGAGATCCTTGAATCCCTCGTAGACTTACCATGGGCTGATGTCTTTACAACTAACTACGATCGGATGTTAGAGTGGGCAACTCGTTCTAGGTCGAGCAAGACGCTTCGCAAACAGACCTACGAAGTTGTTACCTCGGCAGCGCACTTACCGCTTGCTCGTCCACCTCGAATTGTGAAGCTACATGGGAGTCTACCCAGTCTTGATGGACTAGTAATTACAGAAGATGACTTTCGGAAGTATCCGCTCGAGAACCCAGCCTTTGTAGGCCTTGTACGCGCATCACTTTGCGAGAATGCTTTTTGCCTTTTTGGATTTTCCGGTGACGATCCGAACTTTTTGGCATGGACCGGATGGGTCCGAGACACGCTCGCTCTCTCCGCGCCTTCTCTGTATTTGTTTTGCTTAAACGAACCTAAGCATTTCCAAAGAAGACTACTAGAAGAACGGCATGTAATTCCAATTCCGCTGACAAGGGTTTCACAAAAGGAAAATCTCAAAGATGCGCTAAAATGGGTCCTGAATTTCCTCGCACAGGAACCATCCCTAGCGAATGTGGCTTGGAATCGCCCTCCAGATGTCGTGGCGGAAAAGAGCGAAGCAAATGAGCAAACGTCTCCGACTAAAATCAAACACATAGACGTATGCAAGATATGGAAAAAAAATCGCCTGAAATATGGAGGATGGAACATACTCCATATTGAAGGAATAAAACGCCTTTGGATCGATACTCAATTCTGGTTACGTTACACACGATATATCAGCAATAGTACGCATGAAATTTGGCAAAGAGTATTCTTTTCACGAGAACTAACTTGGAGAATGTCAACCTGCCTCCATCCTCTTTTCGATTCCATTGTCTTTAATAACATTGACCCTATGCTTATCGAGGTCAATGCCATGAATGAAACGCAAATCGGCGAAGCATGTCGCTCCCATCCAAGTTTTCTTCTTGATGTATTCGCGATTCGATGCGAGCTTTTGCGACACGCGCGTGAGATTGGAGACTCAAAGAGGTTCGAGGTTCTGTACAGAGCAATCGAGTCGGACGAGCTAAAAGACGAAAACATCCAGAACTTCCTTTTCTACCAACATGCCCTACTACTACTTGGGCAGCTTAAAGCCAAAGAAGCGCAACAAATTATCTCAAACTGGAACACGAACTCCGATTCAATTTGGTCGATCCGCAAGGCCGGGCTCCTTCTCGAACTGGGAAATTTTTCGACCGCGATAGAACTCCTAAACGAACTTGCTAATGAATTAACGGTCTATCGTTCGTCGCGCAACGTTGACCTGAGGGCGCGATCTGCGGAGGGATTGGTACTGTTCCTTCTCTCGGCTTGCGACCAATTCCAGACAGCAAACTCTAGGACCCCACTCCTATCTAAGCGTTTCGATCCTACGAAAAAAGACTCGGAAAACGAAATGATTGGCGAGGGTGACATCCAGCGAAGACTTCGCGAATTGCGACCACTAGGTTGCGACCCACGGCCACTTCTACAAAATCTTCGCGATTCGCTAAAAACAAGACACGAATTCAAGGATATCCGAACCGTAAAAGCCTCTTTTGATATTGGATCCGAAACAATTGACTACAGGCTTAGTGACGTCGATGAAATGACGGACACATACCGAGCGCTTCGTTTCATTGAAGATTCGGGGATTCCACTTCAGATTCACGGCGTAATTCCACTTACCATTACTGCCAAGGTATTCGAGAATGCAACGCACCACATCTCACAGTTATCGACAAGTGAGGGACTAGGACTAGTCTTGCGAAGCCGTAGCGAAAAGCAGATCAAGTCTTTCTTCAACCGACAGCGATTGATCAATACCACCGAAGCTCAAGTCGATAGCTTATTAACGTCGGCAACTAAGACCGTCAACGAGGCGATGGAAAACTTGGATACCCAGCCCACGCTGCGCGAGCATAACGACCAATGGTGGGAGCAACAACTAGGAGTAGCACTCACCGTAATGGACCGCATTATTCCCAAGCTCAGCGATGCTGCAATCACCAATTTGTCCGAACTCTTCATTTCCATTCTCACTCGAACGGATCTCTGGAAAAGGCATGGCATTAGCCCAATACTAGGCAGCTTCATCGACCGATTCGCAAAATGTATGCCCTCACAATCGCTACTCGACCATGCTGCCATGATAATGGAATTACCAATTCCGGGCAGTGATGAATTCCTACATTTCGGCGACCATGTTGGGAACTGGCGCGACCCGTTGACCGTAATTGAAGACAATCAGCGTAAGCTCAAAGCTCCGAAAGAACTGGAGGCAGCGATCAATAAATCCATCTATCGAATTTCACAAACGGAAGGAGTTGCTCGTCAAATTCTCACCCAGCGATTAGTGTCATTCTTTCATCAGGGCTTTCTATCTCGCGAACAAACAATTTCGCTGCGAGATGCGATTCTCGTGAAGAACCAAGATGGCATCCCAACCGATACCAACTGCTTCCCTTCGATTCTCTTAACACTCCCCAAGAAGACCGGTTTTAACGAACAACGAGTATTAAAAACATTTTATCTTTCAAGCAAAACTCACAGAAATGGAGATTACTGGAAAGGCCTCGCAAAAATCGGCGCGGTGAATAGCGCTAGACCTAAGCAACGCACACTAAGATGGACTTCTCACGATCTTTCTCAGCTCTTGATCTATTCTGGCACATGGCTGGAAGAATTTGCTTTACAGAACAGGGAGAATCAAAAGTGGAAAGACAGTGAGTATTCATTCATGCACGCCTTCGGAGAACCTCAGTTGGAGAAACAACGACAGGAAGGGATTGCATGGGCATTATTTTTGGACTGCGTCATAATCCCATCGCAAAATCTGACCGACGACCAACGGACGGAATGCACGCGACTTCTTGACAAAGCAAATAAAGCGGGAATTCCACATGTAGCAACGACTGCATCTCGCTATCTCACTAATATGACATCCGAATCAATGGCGTTTTCTCAGATTCGTGATGCCATTTTATCTCAAGACAGAGAGATGACACCAATATCATGCTATGCAATTCGTAGGTGCATTGAATTTGCTGTGGCGAATCAGATTCGTGTACCCAATGAATTAATTATCTTTGTGGTCCACGCAATTCGAATGCGGCATCCGCAACGGCATTTATATATCTCGATGATTGCCGATCTGATCAAAGTTCTTCCTAAACTGTTATCGAAAAAAATGACTGGTGAGCTGTACGCTTTGCTAGTTGACTTGCTCACCGAAACTGAGTACGACACACGTACTTATCTTTCCGTTGAAGAAAAATTAAACCTACGCATTAGTTGTGCTGAATTAACAGGATCGCTAATAATCGCGAAAAAAGACCATAAATCTCTCGCACTCTGGAAACTCGCAATTGAATCTGATTTATTTGCTGAGGTGCGTCGTTCAGGTGAAAACAATTTCCCCTGAGCATGAAATCCCCTCGCGAACTAATGCACACGAACACCATTCCCTGCCAACGAGCGATTGGTGGAGTTTCGCAAGGGCGTTACCGCCACCAGGGCCGGCCCACGACAACATCACGGTTTAACGAGGCTTCAGCAATGTCAAACCGTAAGAAAACCTCACTCAAAAGCTGCAGGCCGCCTCAAAAGAGATCAGGCGGATGCGTCCCTTCGTCAAAAGATGCCAACCTTAACTCCTACGCCGCGATCGTTCGTCACTACTTGAAGCATTACCAGTCAGGGGCGAACGAAGAGATTCAATTCTACGAACAGCTCCCCTCTTGGGACGAAGCGCTTCGTCGGGCGTCGTTTGCGGAAACGCCTCAGGGCCGGCGGCATCCGCATCAGTATCGTTTGAAGTGGGTCAATCTGCAGAAGGTTCATGCTCGATTGCGAAGACGAAATCTCGCCGCATGCGAAACTTTTCACGAACTGTTCCTGCTGGTCGAAGAGGCGATCCTGAGCATTTCGGGGATCGGCGAACTGATGGTCTATGACACGGCGCATCGCTTGGGCGCCTTTCTCAGACTTTCGCCGGAGTTCGTCTATCTCCATGCCGGAGTGCGGGTTGGAGCCGTCGCGCTAGGCCTGGAACGTTCGCAGAAATGGCTGGAACCCCGCGATCTTCCCAGGGCGTTTCGCCGGCTGACTCCACAACAGATGGAAGACTGCCTGTGCATCTATAAGTATGAGTTGCAAGCGATCCCGGCGAAGCGGAAGTAGTAGGTCCGTCAGGCCAATGATTGTCGCTTGACAAAGCGCACGAATCCGGGGTCCACTACCCAGGAAATTCCGAACCAACCACGATCACTCGCCGGCCGACAAGGCCGATTCGAGGCCGCTGTGCTGCGCCATGAAAATTTCCGCCGCCGATCAACCGGACCGCTGGACGCCGCGTATGCAGATGCAGCCGGTCCGGTCCAACGTTCCAACTCAAAAAAGCGCGGAGTCCGGTCCGGTCCAACGTTCCAACTCGAAAAAGCGCGGAGTCCGGTCCTGTCCAACGTTCCAACTCAAAAAAGCGCGGAGTCCGGTCCGGTCCCACGTTCCAACCCGAAAAAACGTGGACTCCGGTCCTGTCCAACGTTCCAACCCGAAAAAACGCGGGAGTCCGGTCCGGTCCAACGATCCAACTCAAAAAAGCGCGGGGGTCCGGTCCAGTCCAATGATCCAACCCGAAAGAGCAGGGGGCCGTTAGCGCATAAAAAAAAGCCGCATTGCTGCGGCTGGAAAGTACCCCCTAGGGGAGTCGAACCCCTGTTTTCGGACTGAGAATCCGACGTCCTGGGCCACTAGACGAAGGGGGCGTACTTTTTGGGTTGTGGTTTGCTGGGGAGTTTGCCCCAACTTCAAGCAGGCCTAGAGGTTGGCTCGCAGGGGAAGCGGCTGATTTCCACTCCCGTTTCATCGTCATCCAGACACCGGCGAATCAAGGATGTTCGCCAAAGGGCAGGTTAACGAAGGTTTCATGATTTTAATGCCGCAGTCCATCTAGTCAACCGGCCCGCCTTTGACGGGAATGACGAATGAGGAAACCAGAATGTCGAAAGAAGCCTGAATGACTGAATCGAGGAGACCTCCAATCCGGCATTCGTCATTTCGCCGCTAGGCGATGATGTCGTTCACGACGTGCCCATGCACGTCGGTTAGGCGGAAGTCGCGGCCGGCGTAGCGGTAGGTTAGTTTTTCGTGGTCGAAGCCCATCAGTTGCATGATGGTCGCGTGGAGGTCGTGGACGTGGACTTTGTTTTCGACGGCGGCGAAACCGAAGTCGTCGGTCGCTCCGTGGATGTGGCCCCCTTTGACGCCGCCTCCGGCCATCCAGACGGTAAAGCCATAATGATTGTGATCGCGGCCGTTGATTTTGCCCTGGTTCGAGCCTTCCTTCGGCATCTCGACGGTCGGCGTGCGGCCGAACTCGCCGCCGCAGATCACCAGCGTATCCTCAAGCATGCCGCTTTGTTTCAGGTCTTTCAGCAGAGCGCCGATCGCCTGATCGCACTGCTTGGCCAAGCGGCGATGATTGACTTCGATATCGTCATGACTGTCCCACGGCTGACCTTGGCCGTGCCAGACTTGCACGAAGCGGACGCCGCGTTCGACCAGTCGACGCGCGATCAAGATTTGGCGAGCCTGGGTTCCTTCGCCGTACATGTCGAGGATATGTTTCGGTTCGCGGGAAACGTCGAACGCTTCGGCCGCTTCGCTTTGCATGCGGAACGCGAGCTCGAACGACTGAATCCGCGATTCCAACTGCGGGTCGGCGCCGCGCTGCGCTTGATGCTGCGCGTTGAGTTGACGCAGCAGCTCCAACTGGCGCACCTGGGCGTCGTGATCGATGCGTTGATTGCGGACGTTGGCGATCAGCTTTTCGAGGTCGGTGTTTTTGGTGTCGACGTAGGTTCCCTGAAAGACGCCTGGCAGGAAGCCGGATTGCCAGTTTTGCGACTCTTGAATCGGGTAGCCGCCGGGGCACATCGAGATGAACGACGGCAGGTTTTGATTTTCGGTTCCCAGACCATAGACGAGCCACGAGCCGAGACTGGGCCGCGGCAGGCGGGCTTCGCCGCAGTTCATCAACAGCAGCGACGGCTCATGGTTGGGGACGTTGGCGTGCATCGAGCGAATGAAGCACATGTCGTCAACATTTTCGGCGACATGCGGAAAGATGTCGCTGACTTCGATCCCGCTTTGCCCATACTTTTTGAACTTGTAAGGGGAGGGGAGCGCAACGCCGGTCGGGCGTTCGGTCCGCATTTTGACCGGGATCTCTTTGCCGGCGTATTCTTCCAGCTTCGGTTTGGGGTCGAACGTATCGACGTGCGACGGACCGCCGTTCAAGAAGATATGAATGACGTGCTTCGCTTTGGGAGCGAAGTGGGGCGCCTTCGGCAGCAGCGGATTGGCGGGCGCAGCCGACGCCGAATTGCCGAACATCGAACCGAGCGCCAGCGAACCGAGCCCCATGCCGGTCATTGAGAGCATGTCGCGACGGTTCAGAATATTGCGATCGGGCGAGTTGATCCAGTTGTCCATAACTTCCTCTGGCGGCGAAGGGTCGCACGCGTCGTTAGTCGACAAAGTGAAATTCGTTGGAGACCAGCAGCACTTGGGCAAGTTGCGTCCAAGCGTCGACCGGTCGCTGCGTGTTGAAGTCGGAGGCGCTGTTCCAGGCTTGAATCGTGTCGCCGCGCATCAGCAGGTTGACGGTCCACTCGAAGGTGTCGTTGCTAATCGTTTCGCCGGACTCGGTGACAAAGTCGATCACGTCGCCGGCTTTGACTTCGACCTGCTCAACGTTGGTAGCAGCGCCGCCGTGTTTGGCTTTCCAATTTCCGACAGGTCCGCCGGGACCGATGATCGAAACAAAGACGCCGTCGCCGTTTTCCGACTTATGACGCAACTTGCCTTCAATCGTGATCACGCCGCCGGTCGGAGCCACAAAGCGGCGAATCGCGGCGAACTTTAAGCTGCCGGGATGACCGCCGCCGGCGTTGAGACTGGACCAGCCGGCGACCTTGTTGGGCAGCTCGGCCGCGGCTTGCCAGGTTTTGCCATCGGCCGAGACCGACGCATACGGCGTGAACTGAGCGACTTTGCCGGTCTCGCTATCGCGACTGCCGTAGCCATACAGCCAAGGCGTCGCCGGCGCCGGGTCGCTGGGAGCGCTGGTGACAAACTGGATCGCCAGCTTGAGTTCGGCTTCGCTGGGATCGCGGCCGAGCGCTCGTTGGTAGAGCTGTTTGACGCGCTGCTGCGGATCGGCTTGCGGGGCCGAGTCGCGAGCCAGCTTGTCGGCCTGATTCATGATGAACGAGCTGTTGAGCATGAAGAGCGCCTGTTGCGGCACGGTCGTCTCGGGACGAATCGGACAATGCGCATCGGGGCCGGCGAAGTCAAACGTGCGGAACATCCCAGGCAAGTTCTGCCGGTCGACCTGGCCATAGATCGTCCGCCGCGGCGGCGAAGGATTGGCCGTGATGTCGACGGCTGGGCCGCCGAGCGTTTCGTCGAGCGAACCGGTCGCCACCAACAGGCTGTCGCGCGACGCTTCAAAATCCAAGCGGCGGCGATTCATCCGCCAGAGATAAATGTTGGTGGGATCGATGGCGCGACAGTCGGCGCGATCGGCGCTGGCTTGCTGATAAGTAGCGGTCAACAGCAGACGGCGAATCAAACGCTTGACCGACCAGCCATCCTCCATGAACTCGACCGCGAGATCGTCTAACAGCTGCGGATGGCTCGGCTTCTCGCCTTGGGCGCCAAAGTCGCTCGGCGTGGTGACCAGGCCTTCGCCAAACAGATGACCCCACACGCGATTGACAAACACGCGAGCCGTCAGCGGGTTGTCGCGGGCCGTGATCGCTTGGGCAAGCTGCAAACGTCCACTGCCGTCGGTCAACGGCAGCGGCTTGTCTTTGTCGGTCAGAACCGAAAGGAACTGCCGCTTGGCGATGTCGCCGCGATTACCGGCCTGGCCGCGTTTGAAGATCCGCACGTCGTGCGGCTTTTCGTCGTGCAGGATCGGCGGCATGCCTTCCGGCGTTTCTTCCTTCGTACCGCCGAGGACGCCGTACATGCTGTAGTAATCGGCCTGACTGATCGGATCGAACTTGTGATCATGGCAACGCGCACAAGCGACGGTCAGCCCCAAAAAGCCGCGAGCGACGACGTCGATGCGATCGTCGAGAATGTCATGTTTGTTGTTCAAAAAGCGACGTCCCAGCGTCAGATAGCCGAGCGCCTCGAGATGACGTTCTCCCTCCGGAAGACGATCGGCCGCCAATTGCTGGGCGACAAACTGGTCAAACGGCAGGTCTTCGTTCAGCGACGTCACGACCCAGTCACGATATTTGTAGGCGCCGGGATAAGCGCGATCTTCCTGGAAAACGTAACCCTTGGTGTCGGCGTAGCGCGCGACGTCCAGCCAGTGCCGCGCCCAACGTTCGCCGAAGTGGGGCGACGCCAACAGTTGATCGACCAGCTTCTCGATCGCTTCCGGAGAGCTGTCAGCGGCGAACGCGTCAATCTGCTCTTTGGTCGGCGGCAGGCCGGTCAAGTCAAAATAGAGCCGGCGAACCAGCGTGGTCGGGGCGGCAGGCGGAGAAGGGGAGAGCCCTTGTTCTTCTTGCTTCGCCAAGATGAAATGATCGACGCGGCCCTGCGGCCAGTCGGCTTGTTTGACTTGCGGAGGATCGTGACGCTGCGGATCTTTGAACGACCAGAAGTCGCGGGGGTCTTTTTCGACGTAGGTGATCGCTTCGCCGCCGCGCGGATCGGCCATCCCATCGGCGACCCACTTCTCGAAGATCGCGATCTCTTCGTCGGCCAGTTTGGCCTTGGGAGGCATTTGATACGAGAATTCGCCGTAACGGACCGCTTGGATAAACAAGCTGTCTTCGACGTTGCCGGGTTCGACCGCGGCCCCGCTATCGCCGCCAGCCAAGATGCTGGCGCGATTGTCGAGGATCAGACCACCTTCCAACTTGCGCGACTCGGCCGAATGACACTCGCTGCAATGCTTGGTCAACAGCGGAGCGACCTTCGCTTCGAAGAACTGAATCTGCTCTGGCGAAAACTTCGCTTCCGCGGCAGGCTCTTCCGCCTGCGCAGCGGCCGACACAAACAGCGAAATCGCAAGCGGCATCCATAGCCAAGTACGGCGCATGGGCGGCATTTCCTAGAGGCGGGAGGTTGGTAGGGAGGCGGGGAGCGGCCAACGGCCGGAGTGCACGTTTCCTACCCTCTAAGATACGCAATCGACGACGGTTCGGCAACAAGATTCCCCAAGTGCGCACAGAGGCGCAAAGTGACGCAGCACGCCCTTAGTTCGTTTCGCTGGCTGAAAAGGATCACATTAACCCCTATATTAGTCCGCGAAAGTAACAACCTGCACCCAACTGGGGGTTTTTCCCGTTTTGTAAGTTGCGAGCGGAGTGAGATCGCCGCTCGTTTGATCGAAACGATAGGCGGCCAGCTGGTCGCTTTTTTGGCCGGCCGAGTAGAGAAACTTTTGATTGGGGGCCAAGTTGAACGATCGCGGGACGCTTTCGGTGGGGGTTTGCCCCAGCGCGGTTATCTGACCATCGTCGCCGATTGCGAAGCGAGCGATCGAATCGTGCCCGCGGTTGCTGACCAGGGCGAACTTGCCGTTGGCGGTCAGCTCGAGATCGGCACAGGTGTTTTTCAAACCGTCATAGCCGGCAGGCAAAGTCGAAACGGTCTGCCGCGGCTTCAGCGTTCCTTTCGCCGGATCAAAGTCGTACGACGTGATGCTGTCGCCAACCTCATCAGAAGAGAAGACCAACGGCAGGGTCGGGTGATATTGCACGTGTCGCGGCTCAGTCGTCGCCGGACCATTGACCGACGGCGGATCGTTGGCGGTCAACTTGCCGCTGGATGGATCAAAGCGGAACTGAAAGATCTGGTTGGGGCCCGTGTGAGGGACCAGCGCAAAGCGGTTGGTAGCGTCGGTGCGGATACAGTGGGCGTTTTTCACGGTCGGAATCGTCTGCGCCAAGTCGCCGATGTCGCCGCCGCTGACGGGATGAGCCGTCACTTTGCCGGCGCTGTAGTACGTGTTGAGCAACCACTTACCGGTCGGATCGCAGTAGACGAAGCAAGAGGTCGCATCGAGCGGAACCGCTTCAAGTTGCGTCAGATCGCCGGTCTCGGCGTTGACGGCGAAGCTCAACAGACTGTCGGGCCGCGAAGTGGAGACATACGCGAACTTTTGATCCGGCGACAGCGCCATCGGCCCCGGCGCCGCTTCCAGCTGCATCGTGTTGACCAATGTCAGATC
Organism: Blastopirellula marina DSM 3645; assembly: GCF_000153105.1. Lineage (GTDB taxonomy): Bacteria > Planctomycetota > Planctomycetia > Pirellulales > Pirellulaceae > Blastopirellula > Blastopirellula marina. The sequence continues at coordinate 2,078,409 of NZ_CH672376.1, read as the reverse complement.
TCCCTTTTCTTCGTCCATCGAGAAGAGCGAGATCGTTTTGTCGCCCCCGTTCGAGACGTAGACGAAGGACTTGGCCGAAGCCGAAGCGGAAACCAACAAGACCAAGAGCAGGGACAAAACGCGCATCACGTGTTCTCGCAATCCGAACAGGGCAGGGGGGCGGGAAAAAAGAGGGGAGAGGTGAGAGTCCGCCTCCAACGAAGGCGATGACTAACAGAATAACTCCTTTTTTCGCACGAAGCGACCACTTTTTTGCGTCTCTTTGCGCGGTGCTAGGGTGGTTGCGACTCCGCCGCTTCCCCCGCACAATACACGTCTTTCTCCGTGTTCCTGAAACCATTTTCGCTAGGGCGATTCATGAACGAGCTTCCCCAAGTCCTCCTCTCCGGCTTTGCGGATGAAGCGGCGAATGACAAACTCGCAGTACAACAATTCAGTGCGTTCGCGGCTCTTGGACTCGAGTATTACAGTCTCCGTTTTATCGATGTCGGCAACGGCATCAAAAACGTGATGCAGCTGAACAAGTCCGAGATCTCCAAGATCCGCAAGATGGAAGGGGAATACGGTCTGAACGTCGCGTCGATCGGTTCGCCGATCGGCAAAGTGAAACTGGTCGACTCTGACGATGGCTCGAAGAACAAGTTCGTCAAGTTCGATAAGTATCTGGCGACCGACGTGCAAAAGGCGTGCGATCTGGCGCATGCGTTCGAGACGAAACTAATCCGCGGCTTCTCGTTCTATCACCCGATCGGATCGGATCCGTACGATCACATTCCGCAAGCGGTCGAACAGTTGGGCCAAATCGCCGAAATGTGTCACCGCAGCGATCTGACCTTCGGGCTCGAAGTCGAAGCGAACCTGATCGGTCAAACCGGCGATATCTTGGCCGAGATTCACAAGAAGGTGAATCACCCGGCGATGATGCTGATCTTTGACGCCGGCAACCTGGTCTGCCAAGGCTATACGCCGGACGAAGTTTATCAGCAGTACGTCAAGATGAAGCCGGGCCTCGGCTGGATGCACATCAAAGACTACAAGGTGACCAAGCCGATCACCGAGAAGGGGCACATTGACGAAGACGCACTCAAGAACTTCGTGCCGTCCGATCTGGGCGACAGCGCTCATGAGCGGATCTTGCGCGACTTTGGCGCGATGATTCCGAAGCTCGAGAAGAAGTTGCAAAAGCGGGGCATTCCCGGCGTCTTCCTCGACCTCGAACCGCACGTCAAAGGGGGCGGACAGTTCGGCGGTTTCAGCGGCCCCGACGGCATGGGCGTCGCACTTCGCGGCCTCTGTCGCACGCTCGATTTCGCCGGCGTCGATTATCACCTGCGTGACTTCGACGACATTTGTGCAGCCCGCGGCTTCTAACAACAGCGGCTACCAATTATGTCACGCGATCGTCAAACGATTGGCGGTTGTCCCAAGTGCAAGTCAGATACGATGACTTGCACTTACAACCACTTTCAAAACGACGAGCTGGAAATCCACAGTTGGGAGCACAAGTGCCCCGACTGCGGACATCGCGAAACGTCGGCGCTGCGCAGCGACGAAGAAGACGACGCCGAAGATTTTCCGAACGGCGATCGCTGCCCGTTCTGTGAACGAACCGTCGCGCCAGCTTAAACCACTAGCTCGCGCCGCGAGCCAAGGGAATTCGTTCGGCGACTTCGTGCTTTACGGGATTCGCAGAATCGATTCCCTTGGCTCGCGTCTTTTGAAGTTGCGATTATCGGCCGGACGGAGGCCGGGTGGCCCGGATAGCTCCGCTATCTGGACCGACGAAGTCGGTAAGAGGACTTTATCCGGGGTTGGCGTCCAAGCGGATGCGTACTCGGCGGATTCGGTTCGCAAAAGGTTCCTTCGCTGCAATCCGCTAACAAAGGCCTCTAACGGCTGCGCCGCCCCGATAGCGGAGCTATCGCGGCCAACCGGGGAAACGCTCGCACCGTGGGAAAGTGTTTCCTCGTACGGTGCTATGCGTTACGACTTCGCCAACTCTCGTTTCAAAACGGCCATCGATTCGGCTTGCAGTTTCTCGACACGCTTCTGAGCGGCGACTGCTTTTTGCTGGGCCTGCGCCGGATCTTTGGCGATCTCCACCACGGTCGGCACGATCTTGCCCACGCTGGCTGGATCGTCCATGTCGAACAACCAATCGCCGAGCCCGATGTCTTCCCACATGTAGCCTTTGGTCGTCTGTTCTTTCCAGCGACAAACGACGGCCGGCACGCCGTGGCCGATGCACATGATCGGCGAGTGCATCTCGTTGCCGAACAGACCAGCGCTGCGGATGTAGGTGCTGACCGCTTCGCCGGTGAGCCAATAGTTGGGGCGCCAGACGACGCGTGTAAGAACGTCGGCCGGCAATTTGTCGAGCAACATCTCTTTGCCGATCTGCATCTGGGTTTGATCTTCAGGGCAGATTAAGACTTTCATGTCGGTGGTTCTGATGACTTCGACGATCGCGTCGCGTAATGGAGCGTGATCGTGCTCTTTCATTTCCTCATTGCGAACATGCTTGGCTGGATCCACGGCGGTCTTTTTGTAGATCCAGGATGGAGTGTAGCGGAGTCGTGGAATACAGCAAAGAAACTTGCCGGTTTCGAGACCGTGTTTCTTCATAAACGCATCGGCCTTGTCATCATCACGCAGGTCGCAGGCGAACGCGCCGTCAGGACCGAACTGCATAATCGGCGTTTTACAACCTTTTTCTTGGGCGAACGCCAACGAGCGGGAGTCGCGGAAATAAACAAACTGCGCCCCGTTCAAAATGCGGACCGATTCCATCACCGCCTTCTCGCTCCTCGGAACAGTGCTCGATGAGCTCTTGGGGGGGAAGGTAATCCCGTAGATTCCGTACGGCTTCTGCGTTTCGTCGGACCAACGTCGCACATCTCTCTCGGCGACAAGCGATGCGCCGGAGCCGTGCAGCAGAAAATCGCAATCTTCGAACGCCGCACTGAGCTGCTGCTTTCCTTGCGCGATCCGCAGCTTGGGGAAATTGGCCAACAGCAGCTTGTCAACGCCGTTGTCGATCTTACTGGGCCACAACGTCACCTCGGTATCGGGCAAGTACTCGGCCAACAGTCGCAACACGCCCGGCGTATGAGCGATGTCGCCGATGTTGATCGTCTGCCATGACGAGCGAAGGAGAATGCGTTTTGGCTTGGGCTGGGCGGCGAATGCGGTGGAGACGCCGGCGGCGGTGAGACCAAGAAGTCCCAGCGCGCTGCGCCGGCTGATGCGGGTGGGGTTCATGCGGAGATTACAGGTTGGTGGTGCAATAAAGGGGGCGGTTCATAACACGCTCTCGTTTCGTCTGCTATGCACTATAAACGCGGCTCGCTCCATTTGCCACGGTCGGCGAACACTTTCGGGGGGGCTTCTCCAAGGTTTCCGATGTCGGCGACAGCTGAACGAAAAAGACTTTTGCTGCGCAAATCGTCAGGCGTGTTGCGCCGATTGCTGGTATGTCGTTCACCATGAGCAATTTAAGATGAGATTTCGTCAGCTGCTGCGTTTCTCCCCACTCATTCCACCACTTTCCCAGGAGTTGCTCGTTGCGTATTGCAGCCCTCTTCGTCATCAGTCTCGCTATCACATTGCCCTCTAGCAGGATCGTACTTGCGCACGACGGCGACTCCATTCAGCTGCGAGTGCTGTCATTCAATATTTTGCAGGGAGGGAACGACGCGAACAACACGGGGTTCTCCAACAAGCGGTTCGGCGGATCGCGGCATGATGAACTCGCGGCCGTGATAAAGCAAACGCAGGCGGATGTGATCGGCGTTCAGGAAGATACTTCGTCGGATCGCCTGCTGACCGCTTTGGGCGACAACTGGCGACGCGCCGGCTCGATCTACTCCAAGTACCCGCTCACGCCGATTTCCGTCGATCGTCTGCCGACGGTCTGCCGCGTTCATCTCCCTTCCGGCGATTCGATCGTGATCGTCAACACCCACTGGAGACCGGGGCCCTATGGGCCTTATGACATTCAAAAAGATATTCGTCAGAATGGAGCTCCCCAGAATTTTGATTTGTGGGAACAACAGATTCTTGATGGCTGCGACAAGAATCATGGCGCGAGGGGATACCAAGAAACTGTCGATACGATTCAATCCTATGTCGCCGCCGGCGAGACCGTCATCCTGACAGGCGATTTTAACGAACCGTCGCATCTCGACTGGACCAAGCGCGCCGCCGAGCAGGGTCTCGACCGCTGGGTGGAAAACCCAACCCACGTGCCGCTGCGATTCGCCATCGCTTGGCGGGGATCGCAAATGCTGGAACAAGCCGGAATGCGCGACGCCTATCGCACGGCGTTTCCCGACGAAGTCGAAAAGCCGGGACTAACATGGACGCCGACCTATCCCGCTGGGACCCCAGGGCGGCATCCGAACGCGGATCGCGTATTGGATCGAATCGATATGGTCTACTTCACCGGAGCAAACTTGCGTGTGAATGATGCGGCTGTCGTTGGCGAGTCGGCGGCGTTCAGCGAAATTGTTTTTCCTGGCGAATGGCCGTCCGATCATCGTGCCGTTCTCGTCGAGTTCGAGATTGGCGCCCAGCCTTAGTCATTTTAAGCGAGAGCCCGATCTGCTTCAGATTGTTGGTGCAACTCATCCGCCGCGCCGCTTCCCGAGCTTGCTGAACCGCCGGCGGCAACAATGCGATTAAGACGCCGATGATCGCAATGACCACCAACAGTTCGACCAGCGTAAATCCTGACTTTGATCTCCTAGAACTAGACTTTCGAAAAGAGCAAGAGAGAGGACGAATGAGAAGAACGCCGACGGCCGCCAAGCGAGTGATGGATCTTGGGGCGCATCAAGCTCACACGTTGCGATCATGATTCTTTGGAAACGAAGCGCGCCTAAAAAAACCTCGCCGCTGAGGACGAGGTTTTTTCAAGGGAATCTGAGCTGGCCGCCGGTCGCTATTTGGACTGCAACTCGAACACAAAGTTGTTGCCCCACGATTCGACCGTCTGCGTCAGTTCGGTGTCACGATTGTAGCGATGCGGAACGACTTCTTTTTTCAACGACGACATTTCTCCGTTGGGACCGATTGGGTGCGGCGCTTGATAGGTGGAAATGCGAACGCTGTGATCACCAACCAGCGCTCCTTTACGCGTCGCCGAATAGTGGACCTCAAAACGACCATCGGGGTCAGTGGTTCCGACCGAGGGTCGGCCGGAAACCGGCTGAAATGTGACTTCCGCTTCTGGGAGCGGCTTTCCGTCGAGTAGAACCTGACCTGCGACCTCGGCAATCGGAGGACCATCGGGGCTGCACCCAACTGCCGTCAGCAGAAATGAAAATAGTAGCAACAAGCCGTAGCGCGCCATGATGAAACTATCCCTGGAGACGATCTCCAAACTGAAAAATGAACGGAACCTGAGACGCGAGCAAAGCGACGTTTGCATTTTCCGTCGAGGATCTCGAACGGCATGCGGCCGGTACGTTAAGGGATCGCAACGACGTTGCCATCGTTGATCACGTGCAGCGCTTGGTAAACTCCGGTAAACCGAGAGGGATCATCCTGACCGTCGGTGATATTCGGCCACCAGGTTCGGTCGGTCTTCGAGTCGATATGCTCGCTCAAGAAGTGAACGGAAGCGTCGCCAAACAAAAAGTGCGCTCCACCGGGATGATGACTGCCGAATGCATGGTGAGCGTTGTCATAGTACGTATCGGCCGCCGCGTGATAGACGTTCATCGGATAGCCGGCGTTACGAATGATCGCAAACGTGCGACGATAGGTGTTGTCGTCAGAACCGACGCCGCAAGGATCGCCGTTGTGGTACCACGGAACAGTCACTTGCCCACCGTAGTAATGTTGCAAGTTGCGTGCAGCGTTGCCCGACATATATGGCGTGACGCGCCAGACGACTTCGCCGACCACAATCGAATTGGACGAACCATCGGTAAAATCACGAAAGGCTCGCTTGCTGTTGTGATAGAAGACACCTTCTTCGATTCCGCTGCACTTGTTGGGAGTGTACATGTTCGCGCCGCCTGAGGCGCAATAACTAGTTGTCGCCTGCTCGGGAAGCGACAGTTCATCGTTCGTCTTCGGCGCCTGATCGCTGGGACAATTGGCGATCGGGATGGTGTTGAGAATCGCCGTCGCATTGCTCCCGTTGCTAGGCGATAGCTTGAAGTTGATCGCATCATGAATGCTGCTCTGCTCAATAAACGGAAGCAGCATCGAACCCCAAGACCAACCGCCGTTGGCCGAAGCGGTCAGACCCGGCGGCAATACGCCGTGGACGTCATGGTAGTTATGCAGCGCCAATCCAAAATTCTTCAGCTGACTTCGACAAGTCAGACGTCGCGCCGCTTCGCGCGCCTGTTGGACCGCCGGTAAAAGCAGCGCGATCAATACGCCGATGATCGCAATGACGACAAGTAACTCCACCAGAGTAAAGCCGGTCTGTTTCGGTTTCATAGGACGCTCGCACCCAGGGAGGGAAGTGGGGCCGCATACCCCTTACGTGCTAGAAAATAACCCAATTAAATAATGTTTTCAATCACAAAACGTGGGATTCTTTGTAGCGCCTTATTCGCTTGCAAATCATTATATTAGGCCAACTTTCGACAGTTCGATCTTCGCCGCTATGTGTCGGCCAGACGCGAGCCGGTTTACTGCTGCAAGATTCTCGCTCTCGGGCGGCGCGCAAAAAAAGAGCCTCGTTGCGTGCGAGGCTCTTGGAGAGATCAAGCTAGTAACGCAAACGCGTTAGCTGGTTTGCGTTTTGGTTCGCGCTTCGCGAAGTCCGCGGCTGAGGATGTCACGCAACAGCGGCGAGAAATCTTCGTACGGAACTTTCGTCGGAGCGCCGGCAGCAAATTGATAGATCGCATCACGCGGCTTTTTGCCGAGGGCGATCAGCGTGGAGCTGACCGTTCCCCATTCGCGACCTTCCATCACCATGCCGGGACGACCGGGAGCGGCTGACGGTCGAGCAAAAACTTTGCTCGCCACAGCGAGGAACTTCACGGCTGAATCGAGCGTTTGCAGCGTCAACAGTCGATGAGCCAGCTTGACGCGTTCGTCGCGGGAATCGTTCAGATCACCGCCGCCGATCAAGTTCAAACCTTCTTCCAACGGTTGAGCGTTGATGTCATCTCCCCCATGAATCGCATAGCCGGTACGGCCATCAGCGACCACAAAGTTGACTCCGTCATACTCGTCATTGTTGAGTGCTTCCATCGCCATATCAACGGCCGCTTGGGCCGAACTAGCGCGAAGCAGTTCGCGACAGAGCAGTCCACGCGATCGAGGAGCGATGGGGCGATTCATCTTGCGGCGATTGCACGCACCGACAAATAGCCCGTGTTGATTGACGCCCAGCCACGTTCCGCCGGCTTGCTGATCAATTCCGCATAAAGCACGAGGCTTCCCTGATTGAATCGAAGGAGCGGAGCTGGGACGATCGTAAAATTCTTCTCGATTGGCGGCGACCAAAATGGGCGCTTCGGCAACCGAGCGATATTGGATTGCCAGTAGGCACATATTGTGAAAGATCGGGGCAGAAGGTGATGGACTTGCATACTCCCTGGACACGCACCAAGGCAGTTACAATCCTTAAGAGTTTATTCGATTTCCCAAGTTCGGACACCCTTTAATGGGGGCCATGGTCTCGAATTTTATCGAGGAAACATGCGAAAATATTGGACATTCGCTTCCTAACTTACGTTAGCGGCTACTACTCGTCCGCTGAGGTTCAGTTAACGGGCAACAACGCCGGTCCAACCGACCGGTGACGATAAACCGCAACTCCTCGTCATTTTTCCCATTTGCCACGCCGCGACTCGCGAGAGCCCTCCTACTTGGCTCGAAGCAGCGATGGTCCGGTGGACAGCTTGCCCATCCGCATCGGAGCATGCGGTTTACATCATCTCCTCATATTTCATAGTAGAAGTCAAATCGCATGTTCTCCTCGAAACGATTTAACGCCGTTGATCTCAGCGGCGACGAGCGTCTGCAGTACTTCATTCGGACGGTTCGCGAGAATAAAGAACTGTGGGGCTTGTATGCCGACGGCTGGGCCGAATCAACCGATGAGCAGCGGCGAAAGGGATTTATCGTGTTTCCCGATCAGCCGCATGCAGAGCTGTGCGCGACCGACAAATGGAACCGCTATTCACCCAAGCTCATTAAGCTTTCGAGCTTTTTAGATCGATTTCTCGACAAACTTGCCAAGCAAAAGTACACCATCGCTGTCTTTCCCACGCCGTTTGACGGCCCGGTGCAAGTGGAGCCAGACGCTTTACGGCAGGAACTCGCTTAACGAACGGCGCTCGGTTCTCGCAGACTGGGGGCCGGTCGACGGAATCGTCGCGAAGAGTCGCCACAGAGGATTCGAAACCAGCGCGTGCCCGAAAGCTCGAGCACGCGCTGCCCCTACGAGCCGCTGGCGCGACTCGTGCTGATCTACAATCGGTTCGCGATCAACGACGCCGATTATTTCGATTTAGCCGCATTTCCTGCCGAAGCGCGACGTTCCGCACGTCGCTTTTCGGACTCGGCCCGCAGATCCGCGATCTCTTTTCGCTGCTCGGGAGTCAAAGTCTGGTCGACTTTGGCGTCTCTTTCAGCCTTGAGCACGACGATCTGACGGACCAGTTCGTCAAGCCTGGCCTCGTACTCGCTCTGGATCGAGTAGATCTCTTCCTTTTGCTTCTCACTGACTACTTGACCGTAGAAATTAGGAAGCCGGCCACGGGGCTCACTACGAGCCTTGGTCGCCATTTTCGGTTGAGCCGCAACCGACGGCTCGTCTGCCGCTCGGGCCGAGAATGTTGTGAAACCGGCGACGGCTAGCCCCAAGATCATCAAAGCAGAAATGAATCGGACACGCAGCATGCGAAAATCTCCTACCCAAAATGAGATGGAAGCTTCCGTGCCGAAAAAATTCCTAGACTGATGAACCGCAGTTTATATCTAGAGAGGGGGACAATCAATCCACAGAGGGGTAATTTTCACCCCATTTTCGGGAGCGCCTTAGAGGGGCCCGAGCAGACAAGATTGCCTACGGCGCACAAAAAAAGGTCATGGTTGGTCGGTCCGTCGATCCCCATGACCCAATGGAAACGAAACGCGTCTTGCATTCCGTCCGCTCGCGTTGAGTGTGTTGTTCATCATCGGATGCTGGTCGAAGTCTGCTGTAGCCAAACTTGAGGAAAATAATGCTAGCAACGACTATAGCGACAACGCCGCGTTCACTTCAGCGCAAAAAAAGGGCGCGTCTCGGAGAAGACGCGCCCTTTCCCGCTGCTCTGACTGCTTTTGGATCCAAGTCGATCATCACTCCCCGCAAGGATCGGCTCGATCCGAGAATCTAGTTCGGAAGCGTCGCCCGATGGCTGGGGTAGATCAGCTTCGCTTCTTTGGTCGGAACACGCGGCGCCGACGGCATCATTTGGATCTCTTGGTACGACGGTTGTCCCAACTGAATGATGCGGGTACTCGCTTGACCGCAAGCGCTGCAACCTGGAGCGCCGCAGCTTCCGCCGCTGTAACCACGCACTTTGAACATCTTCAGGCAGCTCGGGCATTTCTCGCAAACGCGCTCGAAATGGGGACCATTGCAGTTGCACATGGGGTACTCATCACAGCAAGCGCCGGTAGCGCAGGTCGGTCCGCAACCACAAGCGGTCGGGAGAGCGAACCAGTGGTAACGCCCTTGAATCGGACTGCGGCGTCCGCAGCTCTGATCGGCGCAATACCCGTCCCAAACGTTGGCGCAGTTGGGACCGCAAGCGGCCGTCGAGGCACAACCGCAATCGGCGGCGCTTGAGTACCCCATCATTTCGCCCCAACCGCCGGCGTGGGCCAGCGTGGCGAACATCATCATGCCGAGCAACGCGGCCATGGCTTTCAAATTCATCGGACAGTCTCCAGGCAATTGAGTGGGGGAGTCGGATCGCTCAATCGCCGCAATCCCAAGTCAGGAGCATGGCAAGCGCGAGCGTCGCTCTGGAGAAACATTGCCCACCGTTGGCGTTGTGCAAATGCATCATGGTGATTTTTGGAGAAATTGCGAATTGCCAGCCGCTGCAGAATCGCTCTATCCTTTGTTCACGGCAGCAGTTGGTGCTACGATCAAAGAGGCCCAAAGTCGCCCTGCATATAGAAGGGAGGCAGTCCTGCGTCGGACCGGAACATGACGATTTTGCAGACTCTCGGAGATATCCAGCCCGGCGTCATCACCGGGCTAACGGCGATGATTGCCGGAATTGTCGGCATTTTGCTCTTGGCCTCACGTCGCCGCTCGTTGCAGGGAACAACCCTGATCGCTCCTTGGTGGTGGGTGTTGATCGCCTGGATTGCGGTCACCGGGGTCGAAACCTGGATCGGTCTGGCGGTCTCCGCCGGATCCGCCGTCCCGTTTCGCGATTCGCTTCGCTTTACCGCCGGCATGACTCTGTTTTGCCCCCAGATGGCTCAGCTGGGCGCCAAACGCCCGCAGAATGTCGCCTGGCAATGGGTGGTCGTCACGCTGTGGGCCGTGCTGGTGATGCCGGTCGGCGAGCAATTCGCCTCGGGGCGGGGGGGAGAACTTGTCCTGGTCGGCGCTCGTAGTTGGTTTCTATTTGTGCTGATCGTAGTGGGACTACTAAATAACGGCCCCACGCGTTTCTGCATGACCGCAATTCTGTTGGCGATGGCGCAAACGCTGGTTCTGGCCAAGCATCTGCCGGGAATCGGCGTCGGACTTGCCGCCGGAGGAGCGACGCTGGCAATCCTACTGTTGCTGACCGCGATCTTTTTGACGGTCGTCGACTGGCCGCCGAAGGGGCCCGCGTTACGCCCCGAAGATCGAGTCTGGCTCGATTTCCGCGACAGCTTTGGCGCGTTTTGGGCACTACGTGTCGCCGAGCGGATCAACGCTTCCGCGACTCGCTATCAATGGGGACTGTGGCTCACTTGGAGCGGATTTACCCAGGTCGAATTTGTCGGCGTCACCGGCGAAGTTAATGATGAAGTAAATTCGGCCCTCCGAGTCAGCTTGCGGTCGCTGCTGCGGCGCTTTGTGTCGGACGAATGGCTCCACCAACGGATGCCGCCAGAGAAAGCGGAAGATTCGCGAAAAACCCCTCCTCCAGAGGCCCACCTCTAATCGGCGGATCTGGGGCGACGGTTTCACCCGTTGGTTGCCTTGGAGGAGATCGCCGCCCATACTGAATCTAGGATGTCACTGTTCACCTTGCGGACGCCCCATGGCCGAATCCTCAACTCCAGCCTTCGCCGCGACTTGCGACCTTACGGGCAAATCGTTGGGCGACTATCAAGTGCTTCGGCGGTTGGGTCGAGGCGCGATGGCCGAAGTCTTCCTCGCGCAGCAGACTAGCCTCAGGCGGCAGGTCGCCCTCAAAGTCCTTCTGCCGGCGCTCGCGCAGCAAGAATCGTACGTCAAGCGATTCCATCGCGAAGCCCAGGCTGCCGCCGCACTAACGCACGCCAACATCGTGCAGATCTTCGAGGTCGGTTGCATCGACGGGACGCATTTCATCGCCCAAGAGTACGTCCCGGGGCAAACCCTGAAACAGCTGACCGGCAAAACCGGTTCGGTCGATGTCAAAGCGGCGTTCGCGATTCTGCGTCAAGTCGCCGCGGCCCTGGTCAAAGCGGGAGAGCAGGGGATCGTCCATCGCGACATCAAACCCGAGAACGTGCTGATCACCGCTTCCGGCGAAGTGAAGGTCGCCGACTTCGGCTTGTCACGCGTCATAAGTCAAAACGGCGAAGGGCTGAACCTGACCGAGATCGGCGTCAGCCTGGGAACGCCGCTCTATATGAGCCCTGAACAGGTCGAAGGAAAACCAACCGACTCGCGCAGCGATATCTATTCGTTGGGCGTAACGATCTATCACTTGGTCGCCGGCCGGCCTCCGTTTGACGGCGACACCGCGTTGTCGGTCGCCGTACAACATCTACAGACCGAACCACCGCGATTGGAAACGCTCCGCAAAGACCTGCCGCCGCAACTGACCCGCGTCATCCATAAGATGCTGGCGAAGAAGCCGGAGAATCGCCAGCAAAACGCGACGGAACTGCTGCAAGAGCTGCGCGACGTCTTGGAAGCGGTCGGCCCCGAGACCTTAGGCGGGGGAGTCCACGATTGGTCGATGTCCGAGTTGGCCGCGATCGGCGATCGTTCGGCCGCGACCCGCGAGTTGGATCGCATCATGAAAATCGCCGGGCGATCCCGAAAGCGCTATGCCGCCGCGCGACAGTGGGGTATGCCCATCGCTTTGGTGCTGCTTTGCTTTGGGCTTGGCTCTGCGATCGCCTGGTCGAGTCGCGAAGCTCCGCTACTGCAACCCGAGCGACCAATCGCCGGCGCAAAGTTACCGAATCACGGCTCGGCCGAAGAACAGTTTTATCGCGCGATGATGGATGGGACGCCTGAAGCGTTTCATAGCGTCGGCGAATACTTTCCTCCGGACACTAGCGCTGACGCCAAAGCGTGGACGCTGAAAGCCTGGAAGCAAGAAGCGACGATCCTGATGAATCGCGGCGGAACCGAGAACTACCTCCGCGCGATGCACCTCTTCCGCGATCTGGCCGAGCAAGACAGCTCTGAGACCGAAGCCCGCGCGTTTGGCGCCGCCGGCCAGGCGATCTGCTTGTACCGCATGGAAGATTTTGAGCGAGCCCGAAAAGTCGCGGTCGACGCCAAAGTGATGCAAAAATCAATCGAAGTCGACGCCGACTTCAACCGCCAGTTTGAAGAAGTTTGGGAAGCGCTGAGAAATCGTCCCGGCGCTTAGGCGACGGAAATTCTGCCTTGGCCAATGTTATTCGGCACGAACAATAACCGGCGCCATGCCAAACGTTGACAAAGCGCCGTATGGTCGCCAAACGCTGCAGGTGATTTCCTAGCGGGAAGCCTTGCCGCGACTACTCGGTTTTTTGGTAGAGGGAATCGCCGGGCGAGCCGCCTTCTCTTCGGGGCCGCGAAAGACGTACGGCTCCCAAAGCGTTTTGACTTTGCGCCATTCTTCCAAGGTGCGCGTCGGATACCAACCGGGTACGCCGAGTTGGTTGAAATCGTACTCGGAACTGTGCTCCTGAACCCATTGGCCCACCGTTGCGGTGGGGCACGATTTGGGAAACGCTTCGAGGGCGCGAAATTCCGCCGTGACTCCTTGATCATGGATCACTTCCGTTCTCCATTGCTCCAGCTCCGCCAACATTTCGGCTTTCACCGCGGCGTAGGCGGGATCATCGGCGACGTTGTGAACTTCGTAGGGATCTTTCTTTAGATCAAACAGTTCGACCGGAGGTTTACTGGAAGCCATAAATGCGGACTGCTCCGGCGTCAGTTTTCCTTCCAGGTTTAGGACATTCATTTCCGCCAGCGGCGGATAAGAACCTTCCTTGTAGAAGCTGAACTGGCAATAGGCGCGTTCCGGCATCAAGTTCAAAATCAATTTGTGCGTTTGAGAGCGGATCGCTCGCATCGCGTCATGCGTGTCATCCATTTTGTCGCGTGCGGTGAAGATGTATTTCCGCTCTTGGACTTCCCGGCTGAAGAGACTTGCACCATGCAGAGCAACCGGCGGCTTGATCGCCGCGGCCTCTAAGATGGTGGCGCAAATATCGATCGAATAGACCAGGTCATCGCTCACTTGGCCTGGCTGCACCTTGCCGGGCCAACGCATGATCATCGGGATGCGCGTCCCTTCGTCATACAAAAACTGCTTCCCTCGGATGTGACAACGTCCATGATCGCCGATAAAAAAGACGATCGTGTTTTCCGCGAGCCCATCGTCTTTCAAACGCTTCAAGATCGCGCCAACTTCGCGATCGACCAACTGCATTTGCTCGAGCCCATTCGCCCAATCGCGGCGAATGAAAGGAGTATCGGCGTAGTAGGGCGGAAGTTCGACATCCTCGATCTCAATGGGGCGCTGCGGATCGCGTTTCCAAGGGCGATGCGTTCCGCCAAAACTGATTCGGGCAAAAAATGGCTGCCCCGGCTTTCGTTCTTTCCAATCTCGTCCCTGAAATAACTCCTTGCGAGAGTCGGGCAGGAAGTTGCAGTCCGTTTTCGAACTCATCAGACAGGTGAAATAGCCGGCATCCGCGAACAAATGCGGTACAGGACGAATGCCGTACGGCAGCGGCTTCTTGTCGTCGGTCCGATGTTGCTGCGCACCGATGTAGTTCTGGTGAAACCCGGTCATCATCGCAGATCGCGAAGCCGAACAGACCGGCGCCGTCGTGAAGGCTCGTTCGTATCGAATCCCTTCCGCGGCGAGTTGATCGACATGCGGCGTCTGAATCCCCTTGGTTCCATAACAGGAAAGATCGGGACTCCAGTCTTCGATCGTGATCCACAGAATATTGGGACGATCATCCGCCTGCAGCCATGCGGCGGAGAGCAAAAGAACAAACAGACTGAGGGCAGTACGGATCATTTTCGCTCGCGGGATCTTTGGGGCTATCGGCTTGGGGTGAAATATCTCGCCGGCATTCCATCATGCGGTTCCCAATTTAACTTGAAAAGAGAGAATTGCCCGTTTTCTTAAAATCGTGCAGAGAAAGGGGGCCTGCCGACCCGCGAGCTTGATGATGATTGCTTCTCCAACGGTACGGCAATCCCGCGACGAGTGATCGAAACGCCGTGATCAAGCCAAGAGAAAATGCACCCCCAATCGATTGAGTCGATTTGCACGCTGACCCATCAAATTCTTACCTGTTTAAGACAATCGCAAACCAGATCAGCCCACCTAGTCCTACCGCAACCAACCCCAGAATCGTCCACCACTCGCGGTGTGACATCGCGCGGAACATCTCGCTGATCGAGAGCCGCTCGCCATCTTTAAATTCGTGGCCGCACCAAGCGCACGTCTCATAGAACTGGGGGCGAAACTGATCGTCGCACGTCGGGCAGACCAGCATCGGGTGCTGGTCGCCGGTGACCGGCGCAGCTTGCGGTCGCGACGAGCGCATCTCGTTCCCGGTCTCTTGATATGGCGCAAGTAAAAAATCTTCGGACGCTTCGCCGCAAGCAGGGCAATGCGTCATCCGCCGCTGCCCGCAACCGGGACAAGTGGGCCACGCGGTCCAATCACGACGATTCATCGGTAGGGAAGGGGAGTCCGCCTTCGAAAATTCTGCTTGCATGTTGGGGTCGCTGTCGGTCATCTTGGTATTAACATTTCACGTGACATCGTCGCTCGCTCGACGATCCCCAATTATTATCGACTCCCACCGGTTGTAGACTTCGACAGGATTCTTCCCATGATTCGACTGTTCTGCTTCATTCTATCGCTATCGTTGCTGTCGATCACCGGCGAACTGTGGGCTGATTCACCAAAACCGCTCGCGGCGCCCCAAGCGTTAGCAGACGACGCCCAGCCGGCCGACTATCGTCTGAGCTCGCTGAAAGATCTGCACGGCTACTTTCCGTTCAATCCGCCGGCGAAGGATCAATGGCCCGCTCGCGCCGAGCAAGTGAAACGCCAGCTGAGCGTGGCGCTTGGTTTGTGGCCGCTGCCAGAGAAATCTCCCCTCAACGCCGTCGTGCATGGCAAGCTTGACTTCGAGGACTATAGCGTCGAGAAGGTTTACTTCGAGAGCTTTCCTGGTTTCTACGTCACCGGCAGTCTCTATCGGCCCAAAAATATCAGTGGTCGCATTCCGGCTGTTCTCTGCCCACATGGCCATTGGGAAGATGGTCGTTTTTACGATCGGGGAGCCGACGGCATTCTCCACGATGTGAACAACGGCTCCGAGCGTTTCGAGAACGGCGGTCGCTCTCCGGTTCAGGCCCGTTGCGTCCAACTGGCCCGCATGGGTTGCGTTGCGCTGCTGTATGACATGATCGGCTATGCCGACAGCCAGCAAATTTCGTTTGACGTCGCGCATAAATTCGCGGACCAACGCGCCGAGATGAACACCGTCGAAAACTGGGGACTCTTCAGTCCTCAGGCCGAAGCGAACCTGCAATCCATCATGGGTCTGCAAACGTGGAACTCGATTCGGGCGCTCGACTTTCTCGAGTCGCTCTCTTACGTCGATCCCCAACGCTTGGCGGTGACCGGATCTAGCGGCGGCGGCACGCAAACCATGATCCTGGCGGCGCTCGACCCGCGGATCATTTCGTCTTACCCGGCCGTGATGGTCTCGACCGCGATGCAGGGAGGCTGCACCTGCGAGAACTGCTCGCTGCTTCGCGTCGATACCGGCAATGTCGAGTTCGCCGCTTTGTTTGCTCCCAAGCCGCAGGCGATGACGGCGGCCAACGACTGGACGAAGGAGATGGAAACGAAAGGGTTTCCGGAGCTTCAAAAACTGTATGCGGATCTCGGCGCCAAGAAGAACGTCTCGCTGCACGCCGCGACCCACTTTAACCACAACTACAACAACGTCGCCCGCGCGCCGATGTATGACCTGATGAACCGCGCCTTTGGCTTGGGGTTGAAAACGCCGATCGTCGAGCATGACTACGATCGTCTCCAGCGGGATCAACAAACGGTCTGGGACGAGCAGCACCCGCAGCCCCCGACTTCTGTCGACTTCGAACGCAAACTGTTGCACCAAATGAAGACCGAGTCCGACCGCGCGATCGCCGCGCTTACGCCGCAAGACGAAGAGAGCTTCGCCAAGTTCGACCAAGTGGTCGGCGGCGCTTGGGATACGATCTTGGGAGCGAAGTCCCCAACATTCGACGCGCTTCAATTCAACGTTTCCGACAAGCAGTCGAGCGATGGCTATCTGCAGATCACCGGGCTACTGCAAAAAAACGGGGGCAGCGATCATCAGACCGAACTGCCGATCGTCTTCCTTTATCCCGAGAAGTGGAATGGCCAAGCGGTCATTTGGCTTTCACCAGAAGGGAAGGGGGGGCTCTATGCGAAAGACGGAACCTTGCGTCCGATGGTGCGGCAGTTGGTCACCCAAGGCGCGTCGGTCATCGGCGTTGACCTGTTTGGCCAGGGAGAGTTTGGCGGAGAAGAGACCAATCGCATTGTCGAAAACCCGCGTCAGTTCGCCGGCTACACCTATGGCTACAATCGTCCGCTCTTCGCCCAACGGGTCGCCGACGTCCTGACGGTCGGCGCGTTTGTGCGAGGGCATGATCGAGCCGCCAAGTTTGTCGACCTGGTCGGCGTCGGCCATTGCGGCGCAATCGGGGCGGCGGCCCGGGGCACGGACCCTGCGATGTTTGATCGCGCGGCGATCGCGACCGGCGGCTTCCGCTTTGGCCAACTGCTCGACTTCCGTGATCCGTCGTTCGTGCCGGGCGGCGCCAAGTATGGCGACTTGCCGGCGCTGCTAGCGCTAGCGGCGCCGCAATCGACGCTGGTCTTAGGAGAGTCAAGCGAAGGATTGGCTTTGGTCCAATCGGCCTATGCCGCACGCAAAGCTGCTGAGGCGCAAAAAAATGGGAACGACCGAAGTTCGATCGTCCCCTATTTGCTGGCTCCGCGTTAACCGCAGAGGTTTCCGTAAACTAGAAAAGGTCGTTTTGGGTCGCATCGTCCAAAGCGGCGGCGCGACGATCGAAAGGACGCGCGAGCGACCGTTCGGTTTCAAAGCTACGCCAGGTATGGCGTAGTTCGTTCAACTCGGTGTCGAGTTCCTGCGAAAACTCTAGGTAAGGACCAAGTCCCACCAAAAGTTCGTCGCCTGTGCGACTATCGAGAAGACGAATCTGCAGCTGGTCAATGAGAGGTTCGTCCATGGCGCGAACTCCTTAATGGAAGTCCGCTACGAATCCCTGTAGCTTGGGAAGCGATGATCCTTCACCGCTGAATAGTTAACGTCCGCATCTATCTATTGGACGTTTCGCAGACGAAAAGGGTTCAACCTTTTCGTTTGGGCTCCCGCGTTTGCGGAGAACCACACCCCCAGCTGCTATCGACTCTAGTTAGACGCCGTCATTGTAGATTTGACAATCACTTTGGAAGCGTTGGGTGCAAAATTGGCGAGCCGGCGTCGCTGGGCGCTAGACAGGGTCGCAAAATCCAGAAAGTTTTTTTGCTGTCTGCGTGCAAGCTAGCCGCATGACACTTGGGTCCGCCGTCGCTATCCCGGCGGCCTGCAACTTACGCAGATTCACTACAACGCTAAAAGTTTCTCGGCCGAACCGTCAGAATCGTCTCAAGTAGCCGCGCTCGCCTGCCGCAGTTGCTGTTGATTCGCCAACCCGCATTTTCTATAAACGACGACCGGCATAACCGGTTCAAAGCGTTTGGCGCCAAATTCGCGAACATGGTTTGGGGTCGGGACGTAACAATTACGACCAGACAACTGAACAAATGATCAAGTGGGTGCGTGGCCCGAAGACTGCAAGCCGGTTGAGTTCGCTCAACGTGATGCACAAAGGCGACAAACTTTCGCCGTTCGGAAAGCTCCCCGCGAGTTGTTACAACAAGAAACCAACCATTTGCGATCCAGCGCCGGTGCTAGCATGTCGATGAGAGTAGTGCTTACGCTATTCTCAAGCCGCGAAGTCTCACGCTTCGCATGGATTGTCGGCTAGACACGGAATGCGGCGCTCAGCGGCAAGCTTTGAACTATATTTTTGAGGCACGGAAGCGGTCACTACCTGACTTTCAGATAAATGACTAGCTGGGGCCTCCAATTTCCGGTCAACAACGCCTGGACGAAACGGAACTGAATACTGACGCCCGCAAACGGCGGTAAACGGTTCCACAGCGCCCGAAGGGAGTAGGAAGAAGCTTTATGTATATTAACGGCCCAACTCAATTGCACGGTCCTCAGTCGATTAGCGGTCCGCATCGCGCCGGTGGCGCTACGCAGACGCTGGAACCGACGTCACGTTTTGACACCGTCGATCAGGTCGATATTTCGGCCGAAGCCGATATCGTCAGCCGCGTTCGTGAAACGCCTGATATTCGGGCCGACAAGGTCGCCCAGATCAAAGCGCAAATCGCGGACGGCAGCTACTTTAGCGACGACAAGCTCGATATCGCGCTGGAACGATTGCTCGACGAGTTCGGTTAATTCAGCCCGAACTTTCGGCCCCCCCGGGCCCTCCAAATCAACGTCTCGAAAGCCGGCGCAGCTCGGATGGCTCGCCGGTTTTTTTCTGCGCGCTGCAAGCCGCCCGTTGCAAATAACGCCTCTGCGCCTACAATTTCTTATTGAGACTGCCCACAGCCCCATTTGTCCTAACTATGGGCCTCTAAACGAGATTGCTTGTTGGGAAAGAGTCTCAACAAGCCTGCTAGTATCGTTTCCGTAATTTGAGACCAGCATGTCCCACTCGCAACTTGGCGAATCGTACGCATTGACCAGCGTAGACGTCGCTTTACCCCCCATGGAACGCTTTGAAGAGTATCTTCAGGCCAAGGGGAAGCGAATCACGCAGCCGCGCCGTATTTTGGTCGAGCATGTTTTCAGCAAGCATGAACATTTTGACGCCGACGCGCTGATCGAAGAGTTGGCCCAACGCGACGCCGGCCCCAAACGGGTGAGTCGCCCGACCGTCTATCGCACTTTAAACGAGCTGGTCGAAGCCGGCCTGCTGCGCAAGATGGACATCGGCGGTCGAGCCGTCTACGAACATGACTACGGCTACCCCGACCACGACCATCTTTACTGCACCCAGTGCGGCAAATTGTCAGAGTTTCATAGCGAAGAACTGATCCGCCTGCGTGACGCCGTCGGCCGCGAACAGGGCTTTCGCGTCACCGGCCACAAGTTCATCGTCAACGGCACTTGCCAGGAATGCCAGCGCAAGACGCGGCGGCAGAAGCGGAAAGTCGATTTGATTTAGTTGCAGGCAATCCGGCGATAGCCCAGATAGCTCTGCTATCTGGGCCGGCGATGTCGGCGAGATTCTTCCACGCCAGGCTGTAGCGAATCCGCAGTTTCATCTGCTCGCCCCAACCGCGATTGCGACGGAGTTCAGTCATGCTCGCAGCGATCATCCAATGGGTTCTTAGCAACTACGCCGTTACGTTTTTTCTGATCGGATTATTCTGCTCAGCGGCCTCGCTTGCCGTCCATCGCCAAACGCTCACCCAGCACCGCGTCTTTGAAGCGTTGCTGGCCTACTACTGCTTATGCGGCGTCGGGCTCTTCTACATCTACAACTTTGTGATGCATGTCTTCTTTGGCGAGATCGCGGCTAAATTCATTGGCTGGGCAGATAGCCCATTCCAGCTTGAAGTTGGTTTCGCGAGTCTCGGCTTCGGCGTGGTCGGACTACTCGCGTTTCAAAAAGATTTTGGGCTGCGACTGGCTGCGAATGTAGGGCCGGCCTGTTTCATGTGGGGAGCGGCGGCCGGCCATATTTACCAGATGGTCGCGCGTCACAATTTCGCCCCCGGCAATGCCGGAGTGATGTTCTGGGCTGATATTTTCCTGCCGGCGATTGGCTTTTTCTTTTTGATCGGCTGGAGTTGCTCTTCGCCGGACTTACCGACTCCTCCTGATGCGGATGCGCCCGCCTAAAGATTCCTGCAGAAACCGCCTGCCGCGGCCTACTCCTTCTCGCGCCTCTTCAACGTCTCCGCCAACTCGACCAGATCGCTGACAACATAGTCCGGCTCCATTCCCAGCGGATACATCACCTTACCCGGTCGCGCCACGAACGCCGTCTGCATACCGGCCGCTTTGGCGCCGGCGACATCCCAGCCATGAGCGGCGACCATCAAGGTCTCGTCCAACTCTACGCCCAGTTGCTTAGCCGCCCATTGATAGGTCAGCAGGTGCGGCTTGTAGACCTGGATGTCTTCAATGCTCAAACGGCGATCGAAAAGGTCGGTCAGGCCGGCGTTTTCAAATTGCTTCTGCACTCCCTTGTTGGTGGAGTTTGTCAGGCTGACCAACGTGTAACCTTGGTCTTTCAAAGCCTGCAAACCTTTGACCACATCGGGATGCGGCGGCAATTGCAGCATCGGCGTGACGATCGCCGCTCTGGCCTCGGCTTCGGTCAACGTAATCCCGTTCGCTTCGGCCACCATCATCAGCGCCGCCGTGCCGATGTCGCCAAACAGATGATATTGCCCCGTCGCACTATCGACCAACGAATGATGCAACATGGTTGAAAACCACAGCGGGAGCAAATCCTTGCGGCCCCCCAGCGCCTTCGCGACGGAATCTTGCATTGACTCTAAATCGAGCAGCGTTTCGTTGACGTCAAAGAAAATCACCTTCGGCTTCACCATGGCGCTGTTCTTTCCTTTATCTTCCGCCATCGCAGTGGTCATGGCGATTGCACACAAAACCATCGCGATAAACAATCGTACAACTTTGCTTTTCATAAGTTTCCCACATCGATGTTGTTGGCGAATCTGCAGTTACACCCAGTAAAAGCGGGGAAACGTGACTCCAGTCATCTTTCCCCCCAAACTTGGCGTCCAGATTGGATCGTCGCAAGCTGGTCATTCCCTAAAATGCCAAAAGATCGCGACCGGGCCTCTTCGCTGACATTTCGAACCCAGCACTTTCCGTGCAAGCCCACCCGACTCGCCGCCGCGGAAAGGACATCTCTCTTGATACGACACGGTTATACTTAGGATTCCAGTCGCATCCGAGAAGGAACAGCCTTTCCATGAAAATCAGTATCGTCGGCACAGGTCACGTCGGCTCGGCGATCGCGTTCGCCGCGACCATCAATCCGCTGGCGACCGAATTGCTGTTGCTCAATCGCAATCTGGCGAAAGCCGAAGGGGAAGCGATCGATCTGTCGAACGCCAGCGCGATGCAAAATAGCAACATGCGCATTCGCGCCGGCCAGATCGCCGATTCAGAGAATTCGGACCTGATCATTTTCACCGCCTCCGTTCCGTATGGAGACCCGACTCGTAAGCGAACCGAACTTGCGGCCGAGAACTATCAGATCCTTGAGCAGTGGATTCCTCCGTTGGCCGCCGCCAGCCCCGGCGCGATTCTGATCATGGTGAGCAATCCGGTCGACGCGTTAACCTACGCTGCGATTCAATTATCCGGCTTCCCGCCAGAGCGCGTTATCGGCACCGGCACGCTGCTTGACAGCGTTCGCTACCGCGCTCTGCTGTCGGCAGAACTGGGAATCCATTCCGACGATATCCGCGCCTACATCCTCGGCGAACATGGCGACACTCAGTTCGCCGCGCATTCGGTGGCGATGACCGGCGGACAACGATTTTATCCCAGTGACATGTCGGCCAAACTGTTTCAACAGACGGTCGCGATGGGCTACAAGGTCTCAGGCCTGAAAGGACACACCAACTACGGAATCGCGCTGGCGACGATGATGATCATCGACAGCATCGTCTACGACCTGAAACACACGATGCCGGTCAGCGTGCGGATCGACGGCTTTTTGGGCGTGAAAGAAGTTTGCCTATCCTTGCCAGCCGTGATTGGCCGCACAGGAATTACCCGCGTCTTGTTTCCGGTCCTCTTGGCAGAAGAACAAGCGGCGTTTCAACGCTCGGCTGCAGCGGTGAAAACAAGTATTCAAGCGTTGCAGCCATCGTAAGGCCCGAACGACGCCGACGATGCAAGGCGCCCAATTGCGCCTTGCCTATCCGATTGGATTTTTCACAACTACGCTGCTGATCGTACCGGAGTTGGCGTCGCTACTTTTGGTGAAAGCCGCGAGCGGCCCGTGTCGACCAACGGCACAAGATGAGCGCGTTCTTCTGGAACAAAGACAAAGTCTTTGAACGCACGCTTGTGAATAAATGGTCTCAACTCGACAAACTCCTCCACCGGCGCAAATCCATCGCGGTAAAAGCAGAATCCGCGATAGCCTATCTCGCGGAGATACGCGAAGACATCGACCCGATTTTTTTCAGCATAGAGACATTCGAACAGCAGATCAGGACGATCTTCCGTCAAGATTGACTCGCCGCCGCGAAACACTTCCACTTCGTGACCTTCTACATCGCACTTGATGAAACTGACCGGTCGCGCATCGACCTTTGTGAAGTGCTCGTCAAGGGTGGTGACCTTGATGGTTAAATACTCGAATTCGTACGATTCCTGCGAACGATCCTCGAAGGTTGCACAGTCCCACTTACCCGGACGTCGCGTCATCCGGAGTTCGGTCGGCTTCGACGAAACTCCTTCCGGAATGATACTTAGATTCTCCAGCCCAAAGGACTGCTTCATATCCGTGATAAATTCAACCATTTCCGGTTGAGGCTCAAACGCAAAGACGCGTCCTGTACGCCCGACTTTTCGATGCATCCAATATGAATAGACGCCTTTGTTGGCGCCGACGTCAACAACTGTCTTACCCGCCAGGTTACGGCTCAACAGATAGTTCACTCCCCGCTTTTCATAGCGCAGGCGAAATCGCCAGGCGCGATGCCAAAAACGTAAACGCTTGTATAGATTCACATCCAATCCCCTCAAAAGGCGAAGAAAAACACACCATTCTGCGGGGGAACGTAGGTAAATCGACCAAGACCATCAACCCCATAATGGGTATTTTCTGGCAATTTTCTTCAATTGGGGCCAGTTGATGTTGCTTCATTCGCCAAAACACGCTTTCCAAAGGCGATCGTTCTCGCCAGCACTGGCGCTGCCACGGATTCCTTGACTCAATCGATGAGGGTCGGTGGCGCCTCAAAAAAAGTGACTCCACTCGACCATTTCGACCACCCTCGTCCTGGCGAATCGCGGAGACCGATCGTCATTCGCAGTACTTCCTTTCCCAGGGAAATCGCAACTGCAAAAAATGGAGCGGTGGACGATGAAGAAAGGCCTGTGCGTCTTAAGCCGCTTCACGGTTCTGCAGACACGCCGCGACGATCCGGATCTCGCTATACGGCACTTCTTCATTCAGATGCTCATAGATCGGACGCAGTCCGCCGGTTCCGCATTCTTCGATCGCCGCTTCAATACGGCGTGCGGTTTCGCCGGTGACCCAAGCCGTGGGATCTTCCAGCTTTTCTTCGCGAATGAACTGCTCGAGATAGCCTTGCACGGTGGACTCGGCGCGGCCGATAACGTTGGCGACTTCGTTGACCGTTTGCCCTTTGGCGAACAATGTGAACGCGTCCTTCAAAGCTTGCGATTGATTCTTAGGGGGCTCGCGGCGGGGAGCGGCGATTACCTGCACTTCCATCGCTTCCACTTCCAGCCCGTTCTGCTGGCAATAGTTGACGATGTGCTGGGTGAAGACTTCGCCGTAGTCTTGGCACTTCTTATCGCCGACTCCTTTCATCAGCCGAAAACTTTCGAGCGTCGCAGGACGATGGCGGGCCATTTCGCGCAGAGAACTGTCGCCAAAGACAATGTAGGCGGGGATGCCGGCTTCTTCCGCTTTTTCGCGGCGAAGCGTACGCAGCGACTCGAACAGTTCGCGATCGACCCCTTCCCAGTCATCGGCCCTGCGCGGCCGCTTAGAGCCGCTGCTTTTCTCGGGGCCGGCTTTGTCAGCAATGTCCGGCTTGGTCAGCTTCGGCGTCACTTCGCCGCGTAGCAACTCTCGACCGGCTTCGGTCACTTTCAACACGTTGTATTCGCCGGTCTTGGCCAGATAGCGCTGGCCAGCCAGTTGTTCGATCCACATCCGGACGCTGCGAATACTTTCGTTTTGCAGCAGCCCGTAGGTGCTTAGCTTGTCATGATCGAACTCAAGCACCCGCTTGTCGCGTGAGCCGCACAGGACCTTGGCGTTGTGATCGGCGCCAAAGCGTTCGCCGGTTCGCAGAATGCTCGAGAGAATCTTTTGCCCTAGCACGGTCCCGTCTTCGACCAGCTCCACCGTCCCCAGACAAACGTCGCACGCTTCGCATTCTTCCGCTTCCAGTTCCTGGCCAAAGTAGCTGACCAACATGCGGTGGCGACACTCGGCGCCGGTGCAAAAATGATCGAGTGCGTCAAGCGAACGCATCGCCGCTTGCTGCGCCGCGTCTGGCAAATCGCCCAGCATTCGCTTCCAGGTGACTAGGTCGCCGCTGGAGTAAAGCAGCACGCACTCCGCCTCCAAACCATCACGACCGCCGCGGCCGCTTTCTTGCTGATAGCTTTCCAGCGACTTCGGCATGCCGGCATGGATGACGTAACGCACGTTCGACTTATCGATCCCCATGCCAAACGCGACCGTTGCGACGATCACGTCGGTGCGCTCTTGGATGAACGCTTCTTGATGCTGCTGTCGTTGCACATCGCTGAGCCCGGCGTGGTAGGGAAGGGCTTTGACGCCGGCCGCGTTTAATTGCTCGGCGATCGCTTCGACATCCGCGCGGCGAATGCAATAGACGATGCCTGACTCGTTGGGATGCCGCGCGATCACCTCTTGGATCTGGGCCAAACGATCGGCGCGGCGCAGGATACGGTAGTTCAAGTTCGGACGATCGAACGAACCAACGAGAAACTCGGGGTCGACCAGTCCCAATTGCTGCGCGATATCGAGCCGCACCGTTTCGGTCGCCGTCGCCGTGTAGGCGTGCACGCCGACGCCGGGAAAGCTTTCTTTGAGCGTCTTCATCATGCGATACTCGGGACGGAAGTCGTGCCCCCATTCGCTGATGCAATGCGATTCGTCGATCGCGAAAAACGAGACGTCGGCGCCTGCCAAGAAGTCGAGCATCCGCTCCGAGAGCAATCGCTCTGGCGCCAGGTACAACACGCGCATCGATCCGCTGCGAATATCGGCGGCGATCTGGCGACGCTCGTCGGCCGTGATCGTGCTGTTAATACAGGCCGCTTGAATGCCGCAGGCCGTCAGCGCATCGACCTGATCTTTCATCAGTGAGATGAGCGGCGAAGCCACCACCGCCAGACCTGGTTTGCAAAGGGCAGGGACCTGGTAGCAAAGCGACTTTCCGCCGCCAGTCGGCATCACGACCACCGAATCGCGATCGTCCAGAACGGCCTGCATCGCTTCTTGCTGCAAAGGGCGAAACCCTTCGTAGCCCCAGTATTGCTGCATGGTCGAAAGCAATTGCTCGTGAGTGACCAAAGAAGTCGATTCCATGCGAGGCGCCCCGACCCTATCCATATCTTGCAAAGTCCCCGCGTGATCGGTTTCGCCGCATCGCCAACGGCAGGGGAACGCCGACGATCCTTCGTATTAGAATCGATCAGCCTAACCGGAAATCGGGGGGTAGGTCAAACCACTCGTCTTGGCCGCTTCAGCGCGTTGAATTGCGAAGTGAGAGCGGTGCAAACAGCCGCTTCGCGCTTGGCAGGAATCGGTCAGCCAGGGCGTTCCAACCAAATCCATACCGCTGAGATCGCGGTGGTTGCAAACCAACTGCATGTGATTCTGAACTCCGCCCCAATGGCGCTGGCGAGCTCGGATCGTGCAACGAGAAAAACCTGACAGCAGCGAGATTTCATCCATAGACCGTCCATTAGCAGGGGATTCTTCACACACAAACCCCTTAATACAACTAAGCCGACTACTTATTTATGTGTTAATAATTTTTTTTGCGGCATTCTCCATTTTATACTTTGCATCTGTGTGCAAAAATGCCTCCTGTCTTTTGCGTGATTCTTGGGGCCTATTTTCCTCCTCTTTCTTTTGGCCGCAGGGGTCCGCTGGCGTTTCGCCGGAAGACGCTCTTTTCCCTAGGCTACGCCGCATTCGCGGTCGCCCAGAATCCTCCTTTTTATTATCTAATCAATCATTTTAAAAGGAATTGCCATGGCCCGTCGCTCAGGTTTTACGCTCGTTGAATTGCTCGTCGTGATTGCGATTATCGGCGTGCTGATCGCACTGCTGCTTCCCGCCGTCCAACAAGCCCGCGAAGCGGCTCGCCGGATGGAATGCGTCAACAAGATCAAGCAGCTCGTGCTTGCGTCGCACAATGTCCACGACACTTTTCGCGTGTTTCCGCCGGCCGGCGGAAAGTCGGGCGCACATAACGCGAGAGTCGAACGAAAGGGACCATTCCATAATCTCGCCGGTTCGTTTTACTTCCATATTCTGCCGTACATTGAGCAAAATTCGCTCTACGACGGCGCCATCAGCGCCGGCGGCAATATGGACAATAGCGTCAACGGTCAGGGGGTCTACCGATACATCATCGAGGCTTATCGCTGCCCGTCGGAACGAAGTCCCGCAGCAGGCACCGGGTACGGTTATCCCACCGGCCCCGATGGGACGCATGCGATCTCCAATTACGGCGTGAACTATATGGCCTTCTGCGATCGCTCTAACAATAACCAAGAAGGCGCGTCGACCATCGCCACGATTACCGACGGCTTGTCCAATACGGTCTTCTTCGGCGAACGGTATGGCCAATGCGCCTCCGATAATTCGAGCCTGTGGGCGAATTCCTCCGGCACTTGGGCGCCGCAGATTTGCCGCGGCGTGAATGTCAACAGCGGCACTTGCCCCGTTCCGCAGATCACTCCGTACTACAAGAACGCCGGTATCTCGAGCAGCGGCGGCAGTTCGCCCCATCCAGGCGCAATGAATATCGGCCTAGGCGATGGCAGCGTTCGCAATGTCGCCGGCACGGTTGACCCAACGGTTTGGGGCAATCTGACCAATCCGATCGACGGCAAAGTCATTGGTGAATTCTAATTCTCTCGTCTCGCAGCCACCACGTGATCGCCGCGGTCATTTCGATCGACCGCGGCGAGTTGCCGATTTCTAGGAGCAGGTGAAATTATGAAATTGCATTTCGTTGGATTCTTCCTCAGCGCCGCGCTGATGTCGTTGCTGTTCGTTGGTTGCGGCAGTGAAGGTGAAACCTTCCAGGGAACAGTGACCATGGATGGAACTCCGCTGGACCGCGCCGGAGTTCAGCTTTATCCCAAAGACAACGGCGCAAAAGGAATTCACTACGGCACGGCCGACGCCCAAGGTGCGTACAAAATCACCGAAGATAGCATCAACCCAATCACGCCGGGCGACTACTACGTGGTGGTCGATAAGGTCCCCACGGAGATGGGCGGAAAGAGCGTCGTTCCGGAAGTTTATCGTGACAAAGAATCGTCGCCGTTGACGGTTACGATTTCTAGCGGCAGTAATCAAATCCCGCCGATCGAAATTTCCAGCAATCCCAAATAGCAACGCCGTCGCACCGACGTCATGCGGCCAGCGCCGGCGTTGTTCCACCTTTGACTGAATTGATGCATGGAGACGGTCCCCCCAGCGTTTCGTCTCTTCACCGTATTTCCTCCCTGGTTAAAGGAGAGTTGAAATGACACAGCGCCAAGGTTTTACCCTCGTTGAGTTACTGGTTGTCATCGCCATCATCGGAGTCCTCATTGCGCTGCTGCTTCCGGCTGTTCAACAGGCGCGTGAAGCGGCTCGTCGGATGGAATGCACCAACAAAATCAAACAACTGATCCTCGCTTCTCACAATGTGCACGACA
Source organism: Blastopirellula marina DSM 3645 (assembly GCF_000153105.1). Taxonomy (GTDB): domain Bacteria; phylum Planctomycetota; class Planctomycetia; order Pirellulales; family Pirellulaceae; genus Blastopirellula; species Blastopirellula marina. Next base: position 2,050,134 of record NZ_CH672376.1, on the reverse strand, counting down.
CCTATGGCCTCTTTCCGCCGGCCGGCGCCAAGTCGGGTAACTGGAACGGGCGCGTTGAACGAAAGGGACCGTTTTTTGATCTCTCCGGCTCGTTCTTTTTCCATATCCTACCGTACATCGAACAGAACACTCTGTATCAAGGCGCCATCAGCGTCGGCGGCGGCATGGACAACTCCTACAGTGGTCAGCCGGTCTACAAGTACATTATCGAAGCTTATCGCTGTCCGTCCGAACGAAGCCCTGCCGCAGCGACCGGCTATGGTTATCCCACGGGGCCCGACGCGACGCATGCGATCAGCAACTACGGCGTGAACTACATGGCGTTCTGCGATCGCGCCACCAACAATCAGGAAGGTGCGACGAACATCGCCACGGTTACCGACGGCTTGTCAAACACGGTCTTCTTCGGCGAGCGATATGGCCAGTGCGCCGCGAACGAATCAAGTCTGTGGGCGAACTCTGAAGGAAGATGGACTCCTCAGATTTGCCGCACCGTCGATCCTCAAACCGGCACGTGTCCCGTACCGCAGATTACGCCGATCTACTCCAACGCTAGTCGCGCTACCGGCGGCGGCAGTTCGCCGCATCCTGGGGCGATGAATATCGGCCTGGGAGACGGCAGCGTTCGCAATGTAAGCGGCACAGTCGATCCGACGGTTTGGGGTAATCTGACCAATCCGATCGACGGCAAAGTCGTGGGCGACTACTAATCTTTCTCAAGACTTCAAGTGATCGCGATCGCTGCAGCCACTCGCTTGGCTGCAGCATTTTTTTTTTGCTTTAAGCACCCCTGAGAAGCATGAAAATGCCCGGCGCGGCGCCAAGCCGGACAATCGCGACTGGCGCGCTGCGCGGCGACGGGACTGTTGGTTGGTCGCCTGCTGGGTTCCTGCCGTGATTTTAAGCATTCTCTTCCCCGGCAACCGCTGGGAGTAAGTCCCGCATGCTTTCTCGTCATCTCTCAGCCGCTTTTCCTTGGGGGGGCAAGACGCAAAACGCCTCCACTATTTCAGATTTATTGCTGTATTCCTCGATACAGCCTCCGTTCGACGACTTCAGCCGCCGGTTCCCCCCACGGCAGGGCAGGTCGTGGTACGACAATTGCGTTAATTGCTCTTTCGCGGGCTAACGCTGCTTTTTTTTGCATCTTAGATATCACGTTGTATCACCTCTGGTCGGCGTAAGCCGAACTTGGGCCAGCATTTTTCATTCTTACAAGCTTTCGTTCTCGCATCGTAGCGAACTTCAACACACAAAGGTTCTGGCATGGTTTTCCGAACTCGACGACCTGACGGTTTTACGCTCGTTGAGCTCCTGGTGGTCATTGCGATCATCGGCGTCTTAATCGCTTTGTTGTTACCGGCCGTCCAGCAGGCGCGTGAAGCCGCGCGGCGAATGTCTTGCCTGAACAATCTGAAGCAGATCGGCCTGGCGATGCAAAACTACCACGACACGTACGGCCGCTTTCCGGCCGGGGCCGGCGCTACGTCTTCGTCCGCCGCCACCGACCAGAAAAACGCCGCGAATTGGCGCGTCGCGATGCTTCCTTACATCGAACAGAATGCCGCCTATCAGCAACTTGATCATGCGCATGGTTCGTTTTGGGCACACTCAGCGACTCCTCAGGTGCTGTCCGACCTGCGCGTGCCGATGTTTCAGTGTCCCTCTAGCGCCTTCGAGATGACCAATCGCAAAGACATCGTTTATAGCGGTCGAACGTCTGGCGGCGTCGATATCGATTGTCAGGTAATGGACTACGTCGGCGTCGTCGGCGCCTATCCGGACCCAGCCGGTCGCGATGATCTCTGCACCGCCTCGTCGGCGCTACGGTACGGCGCGCTTTGCGAAAACGGCATGATGCGAACCTTAAAGGGAATCGGCCTGCAGGAATGCCTGGACGGAACTTCCAATACGATCCTGATCGCCGAGCAGTCGGGACAAGTCGACGGCGTTGAAAAGAGCGCCAATCCGCTCGGCGGTTGGCACGGCTGGGTTTTCAACAGCGAGACGCACTACACATCTACGACGGATATCGCCACCTATACCGGCACGATCTATGCCGGCGGCATCACCACGGTCCGCGTCGCCCCCAACACGTACTGGAAGTCAGGTGCGCCGTCGAACGCCTACAACCAGTATGCGCCAAACACCGTCTTGAATTCGTTCCACCCCGGCGGCATTCAAGCAGTTTTCGCCGATGGTTCGGTTCACTTCATTCCGCAAACGATCGATTTCACGTTGCTGTCGAAGCTGTCGGTTCGTGACGACGGCGAAGTGATCGGACCCTACTAGGGGCGATCGCAATTCACGCAGCGTCTATCGGTTTTTGATTGAATTGGTCAACTCGGGAGCGTCTTGTGACAAATGCTTTTCAAATGACTTGGGTCGGCGTCGCCGGCTGCTTGCTTTGTTTGGGGTGCGGCCCCAACCTTGGTCGCCCACTCGATCCCGGCAAACCGATCGTCATTCAGATCTTGTCGGGCGGATCCCCCCTCGGCGAAGGCTTGATTGATCTTTCCGGCGCCGGCGGCGGCGCCAAGATCACTTCGACCGGCGAAGCGAACTTCGAGCATGTGCCGTACGGCGTTTACCAGGTGGTCATCCATCCGCCGATGGACCTTAGCAACGTTGCTCCGCTTGACGACGCCAAGCCGACTCCCGTTGTGAAGAAAGCTCAACCCAACCTGATTCCACGAAAGTTCCAACACGAACAAACGACTCCGCTGCAAATTGAAGTCGCGGAAGGAACTGCTGGTCGTTTTGAGTTCGACCTCAAGAAATAGAGCGATTGGAAGCAGCGCCCCGAACGGCGGCGGAGTTCATCCCAAGCCACAATTTTCGGCCGCTAGCTGACTTTGTCTCATCCTTGCATGCCTGGTATCGATAGAAAGTGATTCGCATGACTCTTCGGTCTCGTACTACATCTGGTTTTACCCTTGTTGAACTTTTGGTGGTCATCGCGATCATCGGCGTCTTGATCGCGCTTCTCCTACCGGCCGTGCAGCAGGCCCGCGAAGCCGCGCGGCGGATGTCTTGCCAGAACAATCTGAAGCAGATTGGGCTGGCGATGCAGAATTATCATGATACGTATGGTCGCTTTCCGGCCGGCAGCACCGCCGGGGTCCCTTATACGAAATCGATCAATTGGCGAATCTCGATTCTACCCTACATCGACCAGATGCCGCTCTATCAGCAATTGGACTTTTCGACCACGGTTTTTTGGGGGCATAGCTCCTCCACGCCGCAGGTCCTCACGGACGCGCGCGTTTCCATGTTCCAGTGCCCATCCAGCGTTTTCGGAATGACAAACCGCAAAGATTTTCCGAGTTCGGGCCTGACGATCGGTTCGGTCGAACGGGACAGTCAAGTGATGGACTATGTCGGCGTGGTAGGCGCTTATCCCGATCCCGCGGGCCGGGCCAACGTCTGCACTGGCTCCTCGGCGCTCGTCGGCGGCGCCTTCTGTGAAAACGGGATCATGCGAACATTGCGCGGCGCCGGACTAAACGAATGCATCGACGGAAGTTCGAATACGATCGTCATCGCCGAGCAGTCGGGACAAGTCAATGGAATTGAAATCAGCGCGAACACGCTCGGCGGATGGCACGGCTGGGTCTTCAACACGACCGGCACTCCTTACACGCTCGAAACCGATATCTCCACCTACGCAGGCAGCAATATGTATACCTGCGCCCTGACCACGGTGCGCGTTCCGCCGAACACCTATTGGAAGTCAGGAGCCCCTAGCAACGCGAATCTCCCGTATCGCCCCAATACGATTGTCAACTCGTATCATCCCGGCGGCATTCAGGCGGCGTTTGCAGATGGTTCGGTCCACTTTATCTCGGAAGTCATCGACTTCGATTTGCTGGCGAAGCTCTCGGTCCGTGACGATGGCGAAGTCATCGGCGAATACTAATGGGCGCGGTTTGCATCGCTCCCATCGTTAGACGCGTCTCTTATCTCGAAGAATCCGCTCCGGAGATTAACGTGACTATTTCGCCTAAGTCCAGCCTTGTCACTCTAGGACTGATAGTCTTGGCTTGCTGGGGATGCAATCACGCGTCCGGTCGGCCGGTCGGCGCCGGCAAACCGATTGTGATCCATCTCACCAGCGAAGGCGCTCCGATCTCGGACGCCGCCATCGATCTATCTGGAGTCGGCGGAGGGACTCTCTCGTCATCCGAAGGGGACGCGACGCTGGAACATGTGCCATTTGGATCGTATCGCGTGGTCGTTCACGCCAACGTCAGAATGTCGGAGATGATTCCAACCGAGGAAACCGCCACGCAGCGCAGCATGAAACGTCCGGCTAAATCGTCGATCCCCCGCAAGTACCACGACGAAAAAACGACGCCGCTGGAAATCGAAGTAACGCAAGATGGCCCTGACCGATTTGAGTTCGACTTGAGCAAATAGACAATTTTTTTCGCAGAGGCCTTACGCGACCGAACTCCCCGTTACAGGGGCCAACACACGCATCAACGGGCCCAAAGGGGAGGGTAGGGGACAAAAATCGTCCGATCAGTGACGATTTGGATACAGGACCAATGATTGCGACTTGGTCGCGGGTCAACCATGATAAAAGGTCCTTCGGTCTTGCCCCGCCAAAATTCTCCCCAACGCGATCCGCCATGATTCGACTTGCTTGCTCGCTGCTGTTGTCGCTCCTCATTTGCTACGCTTCGGCCCATGCCGCAACTCCTGATTTCCCCGGCGCCAAAAGCCAATACCAAGGCTTCGACCGCTACGACTTTGATGTTGACGGTAAAAAAGCGACCGTCGTCGTTCCGAAGCAAGCGGCGCCTGGCAATCCCTGGCTCTGGCACGGCGAGTTCTTTGGTCACAAGACCGAGCCTGACGTGGCGCTGCTCAACGACGGCTTCTTTATCGTTTATATGCACGTGCCGAACATGCTCGGCTCGCCGACCGCAGTCGCTCACTGGAACGCGCTCTACCAAGAGCTGACCGAGAAATATGGGTTGGCGAAAAAGCCGGCCCTGACCGGACTTAGCCGCGGCGGGTTGTACGCCTACAACTGGGCGGCCGCCAACCCAGAAAAAGTGGCCTGCATCTACGGCGACGCGCCGGTTTGCGACATCAAAAGCTGGCCCGGCGGCAAAGGCAAAGGGCAGGGGAGCGCCGGCGAGTGGAAGCGTGCGCTTCAAGCCTACGGTTTCGCCGACGAAGCGGCCGCGCTGGCTTACGATCAAAACCCGGTCGACAAGCTCGAGCCGCTCGCCAAAGCGGGCGTTCCGCTGCTGCACGTCTACGGCGACGCCGACGACGTAGTGCCGTGGGACGAAAACACCGGCGTGATCGCCGAACGCTACAAAAAACTGGGGGGCGATATCCAGCTGATCGCCAAGCCAGGCGTCGGTCATCATCCGCATGGCCTGGAAGACCCGACGCCGATCGTCGACTTTGTCGTGAAACATGCTTCGGTCAAGCCAACCTACGAAGCGCAACCGGCCGAGAAAGTGAAACCGCGCGACGGTCTGGGCAACGTTCTGAAAAAGCTGAACGCCGGCCAACCGGTCAAGATCGCCTATCTCGGCGGTTCGATCACCGCCGCCAACGGCTGGCGCGTGAAGTCGTTCGATTGGTTCCGCAAACAATTCCCCCAGGCGAAAGTCGACGAGATCCACGCTGCGATCGGCGGCACCGGCAGCGATCTGGGAGTCTTCCGAATTCAACAAGACGCGCTGCAATACAAGCCCGACTTGCTGTTCGTCGAGTTCGCTGTGAACGACGGCGGCGCCGCGCCCGAACAGATCTGGAAAGCGATGGAAGGGATCGTCCGCCAAACTTGGACCGCCAATCCCGAGACCGACATCTGCTTTGTTTACACCTATCGCACCAGCTACGAAGAAGCGACACGCGCTGGCCTTTGTCCGCGAGCGGCGTCGGCGATGGAAATGCTGGCCGATCACTACGCGATCCCGTCGATCAACTTCAACTTGGAAGTCGTCAAACGAGAAGGGGAGGGGACCCTCGTCTTTCAAGCGGCCGAAAAGCCAGCCGACGGCGTGCTGCAATTCTCCAAAGACGGCGTTCACCCGCTCGACGCCGGACATGAATTGTACGCGGCCGATGTCGCCGCCGCGGTCGAGCAAATGAAAGACCTGCCTCCGGTCGATCACGCCAAAAAGCTGGCGACGCCGTTTGTGGCCGACAACTGGGAAGCGGCCAAGATGGTTCCGCTCCAGCCTTCAATGCTGAAGGGGGATTGGAAAAAACTGACCGACGCCGATTCGCTGCAGCGCAGTTTTGGCAAACGACTCGGCCAGATCTGGGAAGCGACCGAGCCCGGCAGCGAGTTGACTTTCAAGTTTCGCGGCTCCCAGGCGAAGCTTTATGACATTGTTGGACCCAACGGCGGCCAAGTCAGCATCACCGTCGACGGCGTGACACGCGACAAATTGATCCCCCGGTTTGATAGTTATTGCACCTATCATCGCATCGCGACGTTGCGAATCGCCTACGATCTGGATCCGCAAGCCGTCCATACCGTGACGATCAAGGTCGACGCCGAACAACCCGATCGCACGCCGGTCGCGTTCCGCCTGAAAGACCCGGAAACGGAACTGAAAGCCCCCAAGTACCAGGGGACCAACATCTGGGTCGGGCAGATTCAGCTCTTGGGGGATCTCGTTACGGAGTAAGCGGATCGGCGCTATTTCGGGGCGAATTTGTTCGGGTTACCGCCGACTTTCGTCCCCAGACGCCAAATTCCGAACCATCGGCAGGATTGAACAGTCTGGTGAAAACCCGCTATAATGCGGGTTTGTCCTGGCCGCATGTGCCGCGGCAGGGACCTCTTTGAGTTTTCACAGCGGGAGTTGATGGTGTACGAGAATATTGGAATCGTAGGGGCCACCGGGGCCGTAGGTAGTATCATTCGCCAACTGCTGGAAGAACGAAACTTTCCTTACAAGACGATCACCTTTCTCGCATCCAAACGTTCGGCAGGCACAAAGCTGACGTTCCGCGGTGAAGAACATACCGTCGTTGAAATGACTCCCGATGCGTTCAACGATCTCGATCTGGTGATCGGCAGCACGCCGGACGAAACCGCGCAAGAGTTCGCTCCCTGGGCGATCGAACGCGGCTGCGTCGTCATCGACGAAAGCGGCTACTGGCGCATGGACAAAACCGTGCCGCTGATCGTGCCGGAAGTCAATCCAGAAGCGATCAAAGATCATAAGGGACTGATCGCCAGCCCCAATTGTTCGACCACGCAGATGGTTGTCGCGATGCAACCGCTGCATGCCGCGGCCAAGATTCGCCGCGTGATCGTCTCCACCTATCAAGCGACCAGCGGAGCAGGGGTCGCGGGCCAAGCCGAACTGACCGACAGTTCGCGAGCTTCGCTCGACGGTCAAGCGTACGATCGCAAGACCTTCGCCCATCCGATCGCGTTCAATCTGATTCCGCAGATCGGCGGACCGAAGCACGAAGGTTACACCTCGGAAGAAATGAAGATGGTGTACGAAACGCGCAAGATCTTCGGCGACGATTCGATCCTGGTCTGCCCGACGTGCGTCCGCGTGCCGGTCACCAACTGCCATAGCGAAAGCATCTTGGTCGAAACCGAAAAGCCGCTGTCGGCCGCCGAAGCGACGCAGCTGTTCCGCGACTTCCCCGGCATTACGGTGATCGACGATCTGGCGAACGGCCAATACCCGATGCCGCTCGGCTGCACCGGCAATGACGATGTCTATGTCGGTCGCATCCGCAAAGACCTCTCCTGCGAAAACGGCATCGCTTTCTGGTGCGTCAGCGACAACCTACGCAAAGGCGCCGCGACCAACGCAGTGCAAATCGCCGAGTTGCTCGTCAATTCGGCCGCGACGGTTTAGGTCGCTTGCAGATTCAATCGATTCAAACACTAGCCCGCTGCGCAAGCGAGGGAAAGCGGATGGCGATGCGAACATGGTTCGAAGTGGCCAATCACATTCCCTTGCTTGCGCTGCGGGCTAGTGTCATGCTCGCCTGGCATGGAGGCGCGGCGTGACTGAACTCCCTGAGCGAGCGCTGCAACTGATCGTGTCGTATGACGGAACCAACTACGCTGGTTGGCAAATCCAAAATGATCAGCGGACCATTCAAGGGGCGCTCGAGCGGACGCTGCTGAAAATCACCGGCGAAAAGATCCGCGTCACCGGCAGCGGGCGAACCGACTCCGGCGTCCATGCGATCGGGCAGGTCGTCAGTTTTCGGATGCAATCCCAGCTTTCGCCCGACGTGATGCGCCGCGCGCTCAACGCCGAACTCCCCCCAGACATCGTCGTCCAAAGCGCCCGCAACGCGATTCCAGAGTTCAACGCGATCGACTGCGCCATCAAAAAGCGCTATCGCTATTTGCTGCAGGAAGGGCGGATCGACGACGTTTTTTCTCGTCAGTACGCCTGGTTCGTAAAAAAAGAACTCAACTTCGCCGCGATGCAAGCCGCCGCTCAACACCTGATCGGCGAGCACGACTTCGCCAGCTTCGAATCGGTCGGGTCCGAGCGCATGACCACGGTTCGCCATGTCTTTGACGTGCAAGTGCTCCGTAGCGAGCGGCACGAGTTTGACAAGGTCGCGATCGAAGTCGAAGCGAACGGCTTTCTCTACAACATGGTGCGCATCATCGTCGGCACGTTGGTCGATGTAGGCAAAGGACGCCGCCCGCCCGAGTGGGTCGCGGAAGTGCTGGCCGCAAAGAAACGGACCGCCGGCGGCATGACGGCGCCGGCGCACGGACTATACTTGCTACGCGTCGATTATCCCGAAACTTGCTGGCTCGACTAACGAAAGCGACCCTTCCCATGCGTATCGCGCACGTCATTACGCGGATGATCGTCGGCGGCGCGCAAGAAAATACGCTCTACAATTGCCAAGACTTGATCCGCGACTTTGGCGATGACGTGCTGCTGATCACCGGCCCATCACCAGGGCGAGAAGGGACGCTGCTCGATCGAAGCGATCATCAGGTGCCGGTCGCTTTGGCGCCGCATTTGGTTCGCAACATCTACCCTTGGGACGATCTCCGCGGCTATTACGAAATCAAAAAAATCCTCCGCGAGTTTCGCCCTGACGTCGTGCATACGCATAGCGCCAAAGCCGGCATGCTGGGCCGGATGGCCGCGACCTCGCTGCGTGTGCCGGCCGTGATTCATACCGTGCATGGGGCGCCGTTTCATCCTTATCAATCGGCGGCGGCTCGTAAGTTTTTCACCGCATGCGAACGCTTCGCCGCCAAACGGTGCGATCAAATGATCTGCGTCGCCGACGCGATGACCGACCTGATGGTTGACGCGCAAGTCGCACCGCGTGAAAAGTTCACCACCATCTATAGCGGGATGGAAGTCGAGCCGTTTCTCGAGTCCGGCCAGTGGCGAGACCAACTGCGACAGCAACTTGGCTATCGGCCCGAGCATGTCGTGATCGGCAAGATCGCTCGGCTGTTTCACCTGAAAGGGCACGAGTACGTGCTGGCCGCGGCTCGCCAAGTGATCGACGCCGTACCCAATGTCCGTTTCCTCTGGATCGGCGATGGGCTGCTGCATGACAAGTATGTTTCAGAAATCAACGCGGCCGGCCTGACCGACTATTTTCAGCTGGTCGGACTGATTCCGCCGGCCGAGATTCCCCGCTATGCCGGTGCGATGGATATTTTGGTCCACGCCAGCCTGCGCGAAGGGCTCGCCCGCGCCCTTCCTCAAGCACTACTATCAGGCAAACCGGCCGTCAGCTTTGACATTGATGGAGCCCGGGAAGTCGTAGTGACCGACGAAACCGGCGAGCTGGTCCCCCCCAAAGATGTCGCGAAATTGGCCGCGGCTCTCATTCGCTTGGCGGGTGACGCCGACTTGCGGCAACGGCTGGGAACCGAGGGAAGACGCCGCGCCGCCCAGGTCTTCCCGCATCGGCACATGACCGCCGAGATTCGTAAGTCGTATCAAACGGTGCTGGACAAAAAGTCGTAAAGCTATTTCCATCAACGACTTGTCCTATTCTTACCGCGAAAGTGCCGACGCAGCTCGCTCTTTTGAATTTGTAGCGGTTAGGGTAGAATTGACGGACTTTTCGTGCGAATCGCCTCGGGCGCGCTTCGCCGTCCGGAAACAGAGAATCGACGCGCCCCGTGGCGCAGGTGACTGCGAGTGGCTACAGCAGGACGTAACTACATAGGCTCTTATCGCTTGGTGCGCATGCTTCGCGCTAGCCAGTCCTGCCAGGTGTGGGAAGCGATCAACGACCTTGATCGCCGCCGCGTCGCATTGAAGGCGCTGCATGATAAATTCTGCAAAGACAAAGAACAGATCCATGCGCTGAAGCATGAATACGAGGTGGCTCACAACTTTGACCACCCCTTGGTGATTCATGTCTACGAGTTCAACATCCATCGCGAGATCCCCTACCTGACGATGGAATGCGGCATCTCGCGCAACATGAAAATGGCCCTGCGCGAGGATGGCGCCGAACTCGCCTACTGGACTCCGAAGATCCTTGAAGAAGCCGCCAAAGGACTTGGCTACGTTCACGAGCAAGGCTGGATCCATCGCGACGTGAAGCCAGACAACTTTCTGCTCGACTACGAAGGAAACCTGAAGCTGATCGACTTCTCGATCGCCGAGAAGAAACGCTCCGGCCTTTCCAAGTGGTTCGGCAGTTCCAAAGTCCAAGGAACCCGCAGCTATATGTCTCCTGAACAAATCAAAGGCGAAGCCCTCGACGGCCGCTCTGATTTGTATGGTTTGGGTTGCACGGTATTTGAATTAATGAGCGGCAAGTTGCCTTTTACGGCGACCAGCGCTGACCACCTGCTCGACAAACATCTCCGTGGGCAGGTCCCTTCACTGCAAGCCGCCAACCCCAACGTGACCGACGAATTTTCGACGTTGGTGGCCCGCATGATGGCCAAGAAAAAAGAAGATCGCCCCGACGACATGGCGACGCTGCTGCGCCTGTTTCATCAAACCAAGATTTACAAGATTCCGCCCAAGAAGCCGCCGTCGCTCGCCGAACGAGAACGGAAAACGCCGGAAGAAATTCCTCCGGTCGAAGAAGAAACCAAATAACGCCGCAGACTCGCGCCGTTCAGAACTTACGCAATCCTACGGGAGTCAACTCCGCGCATGGCCGCCAGAATTTATCTCGGTTTTGAAGAACCGATCGAACGCTTAGAAAAGCAACTACAAGATCTCGAAGCGAAAAAAGACGACAGCGTCGAGACGCAAGAAGAAATCCGCTCGCTAAAGCGCGAGATCGCCGATAAGACCAAGTCGATCTACGAGAACCTCTCGGCCTGGCAAACGGTCGAAGTCGCGCGTCATCAACAGCGTCCGCAGTCGGCCGACTATTTGAACCTGGTCTTCGACGAGTTTGTCGAGTTGCACGGCGACCGCAAGTTCGGCGACGATCGCGCCCTGCGGACCGGCTTCGCCAAGCTCGACGCGTTCAAAGTAATGTTCCTCGGGCACTTCAAGGGACGCAACCTCAAAGAACGGAGCGAATGCTACTTCGGTTGTGCACACCCCGAGGGTTATCGCAAAGCGATCTCCAAGATGCAGTTGGCTGAGAAGTACCAAATTCCGGTCATCGCCTTCATTGACACGCCGGGCGCCTATCCCGGCGTCGGCGCCGAAGAACGCGGCCAGGCGATGGCCGTCGCCGACGCGATGTTCGCAATGTCGCGACTGCGGACTCCGGTCGTCTGCGTCGTGATCGGCGAAGGGGGCTCTGGCGGCGCTCTCGGCATCGGCGTGGGTGATCGCGTCGCGATGCTGCAGCACTCGTACTACTCGGTGATCTCGCCGGAAGGTTGCGCCGGCATTTTGTGGAAGAGCCATCAGTTCAAAGAGCAAGCGGCCGACGCGCTGCGCTTCACGTCGAAGTACCTGCCGAAGTTTGGCGTGGTCGACGACGTCATCGAAGAACCGCTCGGCGGCGCTCATCGCGATCATCGCCAAATGGCGGCGCGGCTCAAGATGTACCTGCTGAAGACCTTGAAAGAACTCAACGGCGTCGAAGCCGATAACCTGGTCCAACAGCGCTACGACAAATTCCGCCGCATGGGTGAGTTTTTGGAACGAGAAGTTACCCAAACCGAAGCAACCGCCTAATCCGGCGCCCTGCCGCCATCGCTCAACATCAAGCGTTCGGTCTGTCACGCACAGGCCGGACGCTTTTTTTATTCCAGCAATGAAGAACAACCGGCGATGCCTGCGCACGCCAGACAAGCCGCGCCCTATTTCAGGCCCCTTCCGTACGATCGGCAGACTCCTCGGGATCAAAAAGAATCGCCTGTTCCGCGCGACGTCGTCCTCACGCTTGATCGCCAAATATGCGATTTTGGTTGCGATCCCCAAATCATGGCCAAAGCCCCCTGCTTCCAGCGAACAAATTGGAAAGCCGGCGGGCATCTCTCTTCGCAGCCTGTTGCGCAAGCGAGGAAAACTTGCTCGGCGATTCCAATACGGATCAAAGCAGCCAAACGCATTCGCTCGCAGGCGTATTTTGAAGTGGCGCTATTTTCGGATCCCAGAATGGAACACGGCCGAGCCACGGATCAAGGACGGAAAACATGACTCGAGTCAGTCGAAAATCGTCACGCTAGCCAGAGGTGCAAGCCGATGGAACGCGCTCGGCGATCCTAACACGGACTGAAGTGGCCAACCGCATTTCATCGGCTTGCGACTCTGGCTGGTGGTCGCTTGGTTCGACCGCCAACAGAGTTGCTTTATCGCGGCCCGTTGGGCCTATGCGCTCAGCCAATAAAAACCAAATGACAATCGTCTGAATTCTCTACGCTCGCTGTAACGAAATCGTAAAGACCAATTTGCCTTCCCAGGATTTCAAACCTACCGGCACACAACCAAACAGAGCAGGGCGGTAGCACCCAATTTTGGGTCGGCCAATGATCGTCGAATTCAACGTGCTAGCGATGGCCAAACGAACTCCAAGAGTTCCAGCTAGAAGCCTGGATCCGCAATCCAATCCGGCGGAATTCGATCACATTTCGAGAGTTGATTTTCGCTCCCAACTGGCGACCAAAATCCGCTCCCAACCGTGACACGAACTCCAACACTTTCCGCTCACCGCGCCAGACCAAGACCGCCACTGAAATCTTTCGCAGGGTCCGCAGTGCGGACCATCGCCGCACGAGTGATTCTTGGGCCGCACAGCGGACCCTACAAGATCAGGCGCCAAGGACGCTCCCAAGAACCAGAAACCTGTCCAGAAGCTCACAGGTCCGGCCATATCCCAGAAAAGCAGGGCCCAACCGCAAACCCACCCCAACGTCCGATAATGTTTCTTATGTTCGGTTGTGGGCCCATTTTCCTCGGGTTTTAGCGATCTAGGCCAAAACCGGTCCCCTGCACCAAAACCGCTCGGCCGAGAGAATCCCCGAGGCCCTTTGTCGCACTTCAGCTGCCGCTCAATACCGCGGGAGCTGGCCGCTGGGCTGCGGTGCATAGCCTTGCGGATAGTATCCCTGCTGCTGCGGATAGGCCGGCTGCGGCGCGTAACCTTGCTGCTGGTAGCCTTGTTGCTGCGGGGTGTAATTCGGCTGTTGATAGCCTTGCGTCGCGGCGCCCCAGCGCTGGTCGATTTCGCGCTGCACTTGGTCGCGCAAATTCTGCTGAAATTGGTTCACATACGGCTGGGCTGCTTGTTGCGGATTTTGGAGCGCCTGATCGACCGCTCCCTGGATCTGGCCGTAGTCGGCCTTCAGCTGGTTGTAGCCTTGCTGCGCGTCCTGTTGCCACTGCTGCGGGATGACCTGGTACGGATCTGGCGCCTGTGGATTGGTCGCCGTCGGCTGGGCCGGATCGCCGGAAAAAATATTGGCGGTCGTGATCGGCGGTTGATCTCCGATCTGCTGCTGAAAGTTGTCGATGTACGGCTTCACGGCGGTATGCACCTCTTGCGGCATGATCGCCTGGGCTTTGTCGATAAAATGCGAGATGTAGTATCCAGACCTCGACTGCACGATCTCTTCGCGACGATTGCCGGTCGCAAACGAAACCGAGAACATCGTGATGATCACGCAGAGCAAAACGCCCTTGGCCGCGCCCAACAAGGCGCCAACCTGACGGTCGAAATCCTTGAGCTTCATGCTTTCGATCGTTTTCGAGATGAATCGAAAACCGACCCAGACGACCAGCGAGCAGCCGACGTACAGCGCGAGCATCGCCGCCAATTTGTTCCACGGAGGATCCATGGGAAAGAGGGCCGCAACCGGTTCGCGCAGCTGCACAGACAACACATAGCTGGCGAAGATCGACGCGAACGAGGCGATCTGCCACGCCATCCCTTTGTACAAACCCCAGGCCGTCGCCGCGAGCAGCACAATCACCATCAATACGTCGTATCCGTTCGCCATCGCTCGGCGCCTTCTTTCTCTCAAGTTCCTGATTTGGTGCGGTCACGCGCACCGCGGCGAAGCAGTATATCGACCCGATCGTTTCGCTCGAAGATCAGTTTCGCCGCGATGCTAGCGGCGGAACGTTTTGGACTGGCGTCGCCGCGCACGTTTCGCGTACAACCGCAGACCGTCGGTACCCGTACGTCGCGCTCGAGAAATCAAAGGATGGAAGCAGGGGACTCATGGCCGGTTTCAACACCCACATTACGACCAGCACCATCATCGGCGTTGGCTATGGCGCCGCCGCCTATACTTTCATGCCTGACATTTCGGCGACCACCTGCATGCTGAGCGCAGGGCTGTGCAGCATCGCCGGCATCTTGCCAGATCTCGACAGCGGTTCAGGGCGCCCAGTGAAAGAAATTTCGGCGTTTGTCGCCGCAATGGCGCCGATGCTGATGATCGATCGTTTTCGCCGGCTCGGCATGGATCCCGAAGCGATCGCACTCGCCGGTGCGATCATCTACATCGTGATCCGGTTTGGCGTCGCCGAAGTTTTCAAAAAATACACCAAGCATCGCGGGATGTGGCACAGCGTACCGGCCGCGATCTCCGCGGCGCTCTGCGCGTTTCTGGTCGTGTCTGGCGATGAACTTGATATCCGGTTATTAAAAACGGGCGCCGTCTTCCTCGGCTTCATGGTCCACTTGACCCTCGATGAAATCTGGAGCGTCGAATGGCATTCGTTTCGACCGCGATTCAAAAAGTCCTTTGGCACGGCGATCAAGTTTTGGAATCCCAATAGCATGTGGTCCAACGTCTCGACCTATGCAAAACTGGCCGTGCTGCTGTTTGCGGCCGTGGGCGATCCGCTGCTGATGGAGCACTATCATCTCCATCCGTCGTCGCAAGAGCTGCAAGAAGCGCCGGCGATGGCCACTCAGCCACAAACATTTCAACCGCAGACATTTCCGATCACGCGCTGATGGAAAACCCGCTTACGCTTTATCCCAGCGGTCGCCGCGCCATGTTGATGGCCGGCGCCAGTTCGCTTCTGGCGCTCTCCTGCATGGCGCTCGGCATCTCTGGAAAAGAGATCGGGTACGTCGCTGGCTTTTTCTTCGTCGCCTGCGGCGTGCTGGGAACCGCCGAGATTTGGCCGCGCAGCTCTTGGTTACGTATCGATGAGACCGGGATTCGTTACTGCTATCTTTTCACGTCGCAGCATGTCGCCTGGGACGAGATTGATCGCTTCGAGTCAGAGCTGGTCAGTCACTCTGGATTGTGGGGGCAACAGATGACCGGCTTCTATCGCAAGCCGGGCCCTCAGCAAGACGAAAAACGCAATCGCTTGGATGAACTGTTGCCGAACAACTATGGCCGCAGCGCCAAAGCGCTGACGAAGCTGCTGAATCAATACCGCGTCCATTTCACACGCGAACAAGCGACGCCGCCCGACGAAGTCTAAAACTGTTTGCGACTATCCAAGAGGAGCGTCACCGGGCCATCGTTGAGGAGCGAGACTTCCATCTGCGCGCGGAAGACGCCGGTCTCCACAGGCAACCCCAACCGACCAACGGCGGCGACATATTCTTCGTACAGCACGTTGGCCAACTCGGGCGGCGCCGCGCCCGTGAACGCCGGTCGACGACCTTTGCGACAATCGCCCAACAACGTGAACTGACTGACGGCCAGCACCGCGCCGCCGATGTCGATCACCGAGAGATTCATCTTGCCCGCGTCATCTTCAAAGATTCGCAGGTTCGCCGTCTTGTCAGCCAAGTAGGCGACATCGGCGCTGGTGTCGTTGGGTTCGACGCCGAGCAACACCAGCAGGCCTTGCTGAATCGCGCCGACGATTTCGCCTTCGACGCGAACACTGGCCGAAGCGACTCTTTGCACGACGGCTCTCATTCGGCCGGCTCCTGCGGCGCCGCGAAGTGGGAGTCATCTCGAATCGCAGAGACGGCGGCGGTAATCGCTTCGATCATTTGATAGTTCTCTTGAATCAAAGTCGCTTGACGAAACAAAGCGAGCGCCACAAAGCCGACCGTGAGAAACGCGGCGATCGAGTGGGGAGTCGCCATCGCCGCGGACCACTGGGGAAAATTGTCAGGACTTGCGGCGACGCCGCCCATGGCGACCAAAACCATCATCGCAACCATGCTGCTAATCGCCAAGGGAAACGCTTGACGCTTGAGCGCTGCACTGCGGATCGCCCATTGGGGATCGAGACCGTACGCTTCGGTCACTTCTTTGCACCAGCGACTTGTGCCGACAAAGTAGGTGACGCCGATGCTGCAAACGGCGACACAACCCAGCGTTCCCAGCATGCCGATTAAAATGTGGAAACTAGCGCGCGAGCGGGTTGCGTCCCACACCGCCATCTGGGCGGCTAGTTTTTCTTCACTTTGCGGATTACGTCGCGCGAGCGGCTGACGCGACTCTTCCGCCAGGGCGTGCAAACTTTCGTAGTCGCCGTGATAGTCGCCGATCCGCAGCCCCAGCAGAAGATTCAACGCCAACAGCGACGCAGCGGCGATCGAGATGATGCGAAAGAATCCAGCCAAAGTCCCCTGCCCTGCTCTACGGCGTACGGAAAAATAGGAAAGCGCCGATTATAGGCGGCGCCGCGGTTTGGAACTACGGATGGAGAAGAAGAATGGAGCGCCGGACCATAGAACCGTTACGCAAAAATCACCTTCGTCCAAGGCGCGAGTTTCGTTGGAAGAACCTATCGACTGGACCTTCGCCATTGTCGGCAAGCTTGCTTTCCGGCCATGTTTTTCCGTGATCTTCACCGTGCCCTCCATGTTCTATTCTTCTTGGATTTCCAAATTGCGCATGAAAAAGATCGCTCGCACTAAAAGCGCGAGCGATCTTTCGATGGATCTTCTTCTCGAACCGACGTCACTTATTCCGGCTTGTCGCTTCGGAACGGCGTCACCGGCAAGCCGGCCGAGTTTTGCAAGGTGCAGACCGGGTTGTCCGCCCACGCATAACGAACGCTGACCGGCTCCTTCACGCTGGGACTCGAAACTTCGACCTTGTCGTCGCCGACCAGCTTGGCCGTCGCCCACACATATTTGCCATCGGCGCCGGCGATCGCGAAGCCAACCGGTTGCTGGGCGTCAAACGAATACAACTTCGTACCGTACGTGTTGAACGTGACAAGCGCTTTGCCATCTTTCACTTCCAAGCTTTTGAAGCGAGGGCTTTGATACGGAACCGCAATTCCGTAGTCGCGAGCCAGCGCGATTCGCGCCAAGCGCTTCGCGACATCTTGCTTGTTACGCGGATGAATGTCGCGACCTTCGCCCAGATCGATGATCACCGCTTCCCCCGTGTTCGGCAGCTTGTCCATTGTGAAGGTTTGCGACTCACGCAGGGCAGCCCAACTGCTGTCGACAGGCTCTGGACTCTCG
The DNA here is from genome assembly GCF_000153105.1 of Blastopirellula marina DSM 3645. GTDB lineage: Bacteria > Planctomycetota > Planctomycetia > Pirellulales > Pirellulaceae > Blastopirellula > Blastopirellula marina. The sequence continues at coordinate 2,032,350 of NZ_CH672376.1, read as the reverse complement.
GCTTTGAAGTCCGCCAACTGGACCCAATAAAACGAGAAGTCTCCTTGCGCCCAATCGTCGCGCCAGTTTTGAATCATCATCGGGAAGAGATGTCCATACTCTTCGGGACGACCAGCGTTCGATTCGCCTTGATACCAGATCGCGCCGCGGATGCCGTAGCCGATGATCGGGTTCAAGACGCCGTTATAAAGATTCGCCGGACGATGGTTTCCGTTGACGCCGGGATCTTTGGGGGGCTGCGGCTTGTCCGCTGATTTCTTGTCGGACGACTGATTCCAAGTCGCCAGCGCCGTTTTGTAATCGGCCAGCTTCGCATCGTAATCAGCGACGCGTTGGTCCCAGCCCTTCAACATGTCGGCATAGCGAGTATCCGCTTCCAACAAGTCGCGATTGGTCCAAGCTTCGGCCGCCGAACCGCCCCACGCGTTGTCGATCAATCCAACCGGTACGTCGAGCGTTTGCTGCAACTGACGACCAAAGAGGAAACCAACTGCAGAAAAGCCCTTCACCGTTTCCGGCGTGCAGACGTCCCACTTGCCGTTGAAGTCAGACTTGGGCGACTGCGCGGCGACGTTCGGCACGGTGATCAAACGCAACTGCGGCAGTTTGGCGGTCAGCACTTCCAGATCGGCGTCGATGGCGCGATCAATGGGCCACTGCATGTTCGATTGGCCCGAGCAAACCCAGACCTCACCGACCAGCACGTCTTCGATTGCAATTTCGTTCTTGCCTTGGATCACCAAGCGATGCGGGCCGCCTGCCGGCAACTCGCCCAACGTGACTTTCCAATGCCCGTCGGCGTCGGCAGTCGCTTTGCCTGCCAACGAAGCGACCGAGACGGCGACCTCTTCGCCCTTGGCGGCCGTGCCCCAAACGACGACCGGCAGATCGCGCTGTAGCACCATGTGGTCCGTAAAGAGAGCCGGTACCTGGACTTCGGCCTGGAGGCGGCTAGTCGCAAAGAGCGCAGACAGACCAATTGCCGTCGCGGCAATCTGGAGGAATCGAAGCTTCATTGGGAATCTCCAATAGCGAGGTGAATAAGTTGAGGGGGGAGGGAAACGAACTGGCAGGAAGCAATCTGCGAGAAGGGACATTATAGTCGCCTCGCCGCGGAAATGGCATTTCACGCGAAATAGCGACTATTTTCGCTTGCCATCGAGTGCGATAGGCAATCTGGCGGCCAAAACCTGGACAACTAATCGACAACGCGCAGATACTCAACTATCCTGAGATTTTGACAACCAATCAATCACCCCCCTGCCCTACCCCTGGAACCTAAGTATGTTGAAACGAATCGCCTCGGCGCTGCTGCTTGGATTGGTCGCTTGCTCTTTCTCGCTGGCGGCGGACGCCGATGGCTTCAAGCCGCTATTCAACGGCAAAAATCTGGAAGGCTTCACGCAGCACGGCGGCAAAGCGGTCTACACGATTGAAGGAGACGAGATCGTCGGCACGTCGACGCTGAATACGCCCAACACTTTCCTTTGCACCAACAAAGAATATGGCGACTTCATCTTGGAAGTCGATTTCAAAGTCGATCCGAAACTAAACTCCGGCATCCAGATCCGCAGCCAGGTCTTTCCCGAAGCCACAGAAGTTGACTTTGGCGATGGTAAAATGAAAAAGATGGCCAAGGATCGCGTCCACGGATATCAAGTCGAGATCGACCCTTCGGCTCGCGCTTGGAGCGGCGGCATCTATGACGAAGCTCGTCGTGGCTGGTTGAACGATCTGAAGAACAATCCGGAAGCAGGCAAAGCGTTCAAGCAAGATGACTGGAACCATTACCGCATCGAGTGCCGCGGCGATTCGATCAAGACCTGGATCAATGGAGTTCCGGCGGCCGACCTGAAAGATGGCCTCACGTCGAAAGGTTTGATCGCGCTGCAAGTTCACGGCATCGGCGGCGACAAAGAGAAAGCGGGCACGCAAGTTCGCTGGAAAAACATCATGATCAAAGAGCTCGACTAACGCTCTGGGTACATTCCGTTAACGAAAACGCCGCGCAGAGATGTGCGGCGTTTTTCGTTTCGGATCGAGTCCAACCGCGCTTCGTGCTAGAATTTGGTCGACAACTCGCTTTGCTTTCTCTCAGGATACGACGTGAATCTCTCTGCTCCTCAACCAACCAGCTACGATATCCAGTTTTCCGCCTTCGGCATTCCTGTCCGGATCAGCGTCTATTTCTGGATCACGGCGTTCTTACTCGGCTATCAGTTTGGGCAAGCGTTCAGTCGGGGGGATGTCGGCACGTCGGATCCGCGCGTCGTGGTCATTGCGATTGCGGTCATCTTTTTATCGATCTTGATCCATGAGTTGGGGCACGCCATGTTCATGCGCTGGTATGGCTTCTCGCCGCAAATCACGCTTTATCATTTTGGCGGGTTGGCGAGCTATGACCCTGGCTTCTCACCGCATGGCGCATCGTATCGACGCGCCGGCAATTCGACCTGGGCGCGAATTACGATCTCCATCGCCGGACCATTGGCTGGCTTTTGTTTCGCGGGACTCACCTTTCTCATTCTTGTGGGAGCAGGCTATCTCTCTGGGCGGCCGCCGTTGGCGCTAGAACTGCTTCGACCAGGCAACGAAGTCCTGGGGGCGGGCACCCATGCAATTCGCGCCTTAGTTTGGATCATTTTGTTCATCAATATCGGTTGGGGCGTTTTAAATTTGCTGCCGGTTTATCCGCTTGACGGTGGACAGATCGCACGCGAACTATTTCTCTGGTTCAATCGCGTGAACGGCCTGCAATACTCGCTCTATGCATCGATGGCCTTCGCGGGACTGGTGATCTTGTTCGGCGCGAATTTCGGCGATTCGTTTCTGGTGATCATGTTCGCTCTGTTGGCGATGGGTAACTACCAACAACTCTCCGGAGGGAATTCCTTTGGCGGACGTCCCTGGTAGCGCACCGGTCTCTCCGACTGTTGATCCAACTTCACAACGCTGCATCGTACTTGGCGCGAGCAACGTCGCGCAGTCATTGGGATCGGTCATTCGTCTGGCCGATCAATCCTTTGGGCCGCGCATGAACATGCTGATCGCAGGCGGACGCGGAAGATCTTTTGGATCGACCAGTTACTTCGCAATGCGACGCTTGCCCAGCATCTTACAGTGCGAACTTTGGAACGCGGCCCAAGCGCAACCACCGCAAGCGACCACCGCCGTCGTGACCGACATCGGCAACGACATTCTGTATGGTCGCAACGTAGAAACGATCATCACGTGGGTGAGTGAATGTCTGGCGCGATTATGCAGTTTGAACGCCAAGATCACGCTCGTCGGCTTGCCTCTTGCGCGCGTTCGGCGATTAAACGCCTCTGCGTTTTATTTTTTTCGCACTTTCCTGATCCCGCGCAGCCGCATGGATTTGAGGACCACGTTGCAGCGCGCTGAGGAGGTTGATCAACGACTGCGCGACGAAGCGGCGACGTGCGGCGCAACGTTTATTGAGCCGCATTCAAGTTGGTATGGAGTCGATCCAATTCACTTGCGATCAAGTCATGCGCAAGCGGCTTGGCGCAGTTACCTGAGCGCGAATTCACACAACGTGACAGCGCAACCGAAAGTGCGGAACTCCCTTTACTATCAAGTAATTACGCCGCATGAACGTTGGATCATGGGACGCAAACAACAGCGTCCGCAACCATCGATTCACCTTGCCGGCGGCAGCGTCGTTTCTCTTTATTGAACGATGCGCCAGCGCAAGATGAAACAGCGCTGCGCTATCGCGCGCTCGCGCTATTGTTGGTTGCCGCAACATGCGCCGCGCGTCTCTTCGCACATCGTTGTTGCGCGCTGCTCGCGATGTAAAAAGTTGCACGTTCTGTTCATCACGCTACAAATTGTGTGGAAAACGTGTTGCAATAAATCCGATTATGCGTACAACTTAAAACAACTTTGTCTAGCAGGGGCCAATTGCTAGAGCGAAGCGATTCACTTAGCTGCACGGCGACGAGAACGCTTCGTAGGAATTATTGTTTTGTTGCCGGCGCTTTTGTTCATTGGGCATTCTTCCATGGTAGGAAGTTGCATGAGCGAATCACGTCGGCGGCGCTAACGAACGGAGGACGTATCGTGGCCACTAAGAAAAAAGTTGCAAAGAAGAAGACCGCCAAGAAGGTCGCCAAAAAGGCTTCGCCGAAAAAGGCAACCAAAAAGAAGGTCGCCAAGAAGGCCGTAAAGAAGGTCGCTAAGAAGTCGACCAAAAAGGCGCCTGTCAAAAAGAAGGTCGCCAAGAAGGCTACCAAAAAGGTCGCCAAAAAGGCTTCGCCGAAGAAGACCGTGAAGAAGAAGAAAGTTGCGAAGAAGAAGACTGCGAAGAAAACCGCCTAGTCTCTTTGCTTCATGCACAGCGATACAACGAGAAAGAGCCGCCAACTTGGCGGCTCTATCCTTTTCTTGTTCGCCTATTTCGCCAAACTGCGATTTACAGCACCGTTAAGGTCGGCATCGGCGGGTTGGCGGCGGCATTTTCCGCCAAGCCGCGCACCAGGTTTTGGCAAATCGCCTGAAAATAAGGGGCCGTTTGCTCATCTTGAACCACTTGCGGCGCTGCGCCTTGGTCTCCCTTTTCGCGGATCGAGATGGTGATCGGCACGTCTCCTAAAAACGGCACGTTCATTTCGTCCGCCTTCTTCTTTGCGCCCCCTTTGCCAAAGATATCCCACTCTTTGCCGGTGTCAGGACAAATGAAACCGCTCATGTTTTCGACCACGCCCAAAACCGGAATCTTCACGGTCTTGAACATCGCGATCGCTTTGACCGCATCCAGCAGCGCCACATCTTGCGGCGTGCAAACGACCACGGCGCCGGTTAGCGGCAACAACTGACTGAGCGTCAACGCAATGTCGCCGGTCCCCGGCGGCATGTCGATGATCAGATAGTCGAGTTCGCCCCATGCGGTGTCGCGCAAGAATTGGGTGATCGCGCCGTGCAACATCGGGCCGCGCCAGATGACGGCTCGTTCTGGTTCGACCAGAAATCCCATCGACATCACTTTGACGCCGTCGCGCTCGAGCGGAGCAATCTTCTTTTCGGCGATCAGTTCTGGCCGTCCGCTTAATCCCAACAAGTGCGGCACGCTGGGACCATAGACGTCGGCGTCTAACAAGCCGACCTTGGCGCCGGCATTCTTTAACGAGAACGCGAGACTCGCGGCGATCGTGCTCTTTCCCACGCCCCCCTTCCCTGACCCGACGGCGATCACGCTGCGCACGGTCAGTCCGACCTGGCCGATCGCTTCGATCTTGCGCGTATGTTCGGCCAGATTGACGCGAATCTCTTTCAGCTGCGGCAACTCGGCTTTCAGCAAGTCGATCGCCTTCTGCTTCGTTTCTTCCCACAACGGCGCCGAGTGCGTCGTCAGCTCTAACGTAAACGACAGGTCGCCGTTCAGCAGATCAATCTCTTTCACCTGGTCCGTCTTCGTCACGGGGCGACCCGAGAAAGGATCGGCCAACTTATCAAGAACGCGAATCACGTCAGGAACTTGCGGCTGCGAATCGGACATGCAAATTTACTCCGGCCTTGTCAACTATTCGGGATGTTCTCTCCACGGAAGCGATCGCCAGATCGAATCGATCGGCGTTTCCGCAGCGAGATCAGGAAATTGTGCCTGGCGACGTCGCACCAAGCGAATCAGGGGGTCGAGACGCCAGCGCCCGATCTGCACCCAAGCGGCGCCTGCCTCGTAAGCGGTGGTCGCCAAACTGCGATCCTCTTCGGCCAACAGCACCACCAAACACATGTCAGGAAACTTGCGCTGCAATTGAGCGGACGCTTCCAGCAAGCGTGCAAATCGGACAGCGTCGCAACCACGGGGCGCCGCAATCGCTAATATTGAAGCGGGGCTCGCCCGAAATTGAGGGAGCCAACGCTCGAGACTACGCGTCTCCCGAATCGGCAAATCGCCAGCCGCCGCTTTCAAAGCGACCGCCCAGCGGCCGTCGGTCTCGTGTAACACGCATATCGATCGTGGCGCCATTCAACTACTGGAAATTATGGTAAGTTCGAGAGAATAGGATGACAACCGGACGCAATTCTAGCCGTCGCTCGGCTCCGAGTCCGATTCCGAAGCTTCGAGCCGACGATGCAACCGTGCTCGGGAGACGCTAAGCAGCTCGGCCGCCTTCGATTTGTTCCCTTTTGTCTGTTCCAGGGCACGGCGAATCAACTCTTCTTCGACCTGCGCCAAAAAGGCGTCCAATTGGATGGGTTCGGCCGGCTTGGCCGCAAACCGCTTCGCGTCGCGGGCATGGCGAATCTTTTTCGGCAAATGCTCGGCATCGACCCAGACCGAGTCGGTCGCCGCCGCCGCTTCGGCGATCACCGCCGCGAGTTCGTCAATATTGCCAGGCCAATCGTAGTCGAGCAGCACATCGGCCGCATGTTCGGTCAGGCCACGCAATTGTTTAGCGCCTTCGAGATTGTGTTGTTCGATCAATGCCTGCGACAACAGCGGGATATCCTCAGGGCGATCACACAGCGGGGGCAGCGCGATTTCGATCGTCGACAACTGAAAAGCCAAATCCTCTCGAAATTTTCCATGCTCGGCCACTTCCAACAGCGACTGCCGCGCGGTCGATACGATCCGCAGGTCCATGTCGATCAATCGCAGCAGATGAAAGAGTTCGGACTGCGCGTCTCCTGGCAATTGATCGGCGTCCAACAAGATCAACGACGCATTCGAAGCGTCATCCGCTTCTTTACAGCGCCGCACGAACGAGCGCACGGCGCTTTGAATCAACTCGGCGTCCATTAATTCGCCGCGAATCGAGATCACCGGGCCGCTCCCCTCTCCATGCAGCGCATAGCAGACGGTCCGCGCGGCATGCTCTCGTCCGCTGCCGGCGGGACCAAAAATCACCACCGGCAGCCGCGTTGTCGAAGACAAGGCAATTTGACGACGCACTCGGCTAATCGACTCACTCTCACCGATCAAACGACTCGTGGCGAATCGCTTGCGCCAACTGCGCCGCCAAACCCGCAGTTGATCATGCCGTTGATCGGCTTGGGTCCCCTCCCCTGCTCCGACTTGCGGATAACAGATCGCCAGTGCGCCAAAAGCGCCCCCGTCGCACTGGAGCGGAGAGAATTGCACGCTGTAAGCGCTGCTATGGCCATCGCCTGTGGGCAACGTAAGAGGAACTTCCATCCGCAGCCCGGCAAAAACATCCGGCGGCGGCGCCAGATCGGCCGCTTGTTGCTGCCGCGGCGGCAGCTGTCCCGCCGCATGGTACCGACATTTCATTCCCAACAGCTCGTCGGCGGCATCGCCCAGCGCGCGTCGACAAGCGTCGTTCAAGTACGCCAACTGCTGATTTTGATCGATCGCGTACGCCGGATACGCATGATCGTTCAAGATTTGGGCCAACAAGCTGGCAGGTCGGGTACGTGGTCGCGCCATGAAAAAAACCAGATCCTAGGGTTCGCTTAACGCTTCCTATTATAGACGCTGCGGCGGTTGCTCGGCTGGCCCTCTTTTTGCCGCTTCGATAGGATGGAAGGGGTGATTTGTGTCGAACTCTTCAAGAGAGCCCCCCTATGACGTCGGACGTCGTCGCGCTGCTGCAACAGTTGATTCGGATCCCCAGCGTCAATCCCATGGGAAGAGACGTCCAGGGAGAGATTTACTACGAGGCCCAGCTGACTTCGTTTCTCGAGCAATACGTCGCCGATTGGGGTTATTTTTGCGAACGCCAGCATGTTTCTCCGCAGCGTGAAAATTTGCTGATCGCCACCGTCGACTTGTCCAAGCTACCGCCGGACCGCCCAATCTTGATGCTCGAAGTCCATCAAGACACCGTCCCCGTCGACGGCATGTCGATCGATCCCTTCGCCGCCGAGATTTGTGACGGCCGCGTCTACGGCCGCGGATCCTGCGACATCAAAGGGGGAATGGCCGCGATGCTGACGGCGATCTCTCGCTTTCGTGATCTGCCGATCGAGAAACGCCCTGCCGTGGTGTTGGCCTTAGCCGTCAACGAAGAGCATGGCTTCACCGGCGCCAAACGCATGACGCAAGGCTGGACCGAAGGCCAATCGAAACTCCTCACGCGGCCTCCTGCGGCGATTGTCGTTTCGGAACCAACCATGTTGGATGTGGTCGTCGCGCACAAAGGGGTTGTCCGCTGGAAGTGTCACGCGAAAGGGATCGCCGCCCATAGCAGCAATCCGTCGATCGGCGCCAACGCGATCTACCGCATGTCGAAAATCGTCAACGCGCTCGAACAGCACGCGACCCAACTGCCAGGCTCCATCTCACCGCTGGTCGGCGGCCCAACGCTAAGCGTCGGAATCATCAGCGGCGGCGTCAGCGTCAACACGGTCCCCGATCATTGCAGCATCGAAATCGATCGACGCCTGGCGCCCGGCGATAATCCACTGGTCGCCCAACAAGCGGCGATCGACTTTGTCGCCCAGCAGTTGGGCGATCCTGACTGGATCGTGCACGACCAGCCGTTCATTATTTCGCCCGGCCTGGCGCCGACCCACAATCAAGCGCTGGCCGAGGCGCTGGTCGCCACGCTGCAGCAATGCGACATCCAAGCGAAAACGATCGGCGTTCCGTACGGAACCGACGGCGCAATCCTTAGCCAAGGAGACGTACCCACTGTTGTTTGCGGCCCCGGCGACATCGCCCAAGCCCACACGCACGACGAATGGCTGGCGATCGATCAGCTGGAAAAGAGCGTTGAAGTCTACGAGACCTTCTGCCGTCAGTTTTAATACAAGCGGCGCGACCGCGTGTTCTTCTGTAAAAAAATTTGTCATAACACTCACAGCTTGAATCAGGAGCCCAAGCCATGGCGAATTTTCGTTGCGAACGAATCTTACTTCGCATCAATGAAATGATCCGAGACTTTGATCCCAACGCTGGTCTCAATCATGAAGAACTCGCCTGGTCCCTTGGATTCGAGCACGACTATGAGCCGGGCGAACCGCAAATGTGGGATTTCGTTTCGGGACCGGGCGAACGTCCCCGCTGGCATTCCGCGCTGAAAGGGTTAAATGTTTTGCGCCAATTGATCGACCGCTTGGAACAAAAATCGACCGCGGCGCCAGAATCGTCAGACACGACTCAAAAACAAATCGAAGCACTTCGCTCACTGGAAGACAAGCTCGACACCATCGATACTTACGATCGCAAGTTTTCTCTGTTGGCCAAGGACCTGGCGTAGCAGCTGCCATTGGTCCGCACAGGGGCCCCCACTTTTTACAGAGAGTTCTCTGCACGCATTAAAAAAGCGGAACGCCTAGTCGGGCGTTCCGCTTTTTTGTTTGTGCGATCGGTTCGGCGCGTCGATTAAAAGACGTCGAGCTCGAACTGATGGCCGTTGTGGTACAAGCGGCCGTTGGGGTAGTAGTTTTGCCACCCTTTGTTGTAGACCGGAATTCGCATTTCGGCCGGATAGCGATAGTACAGACTCTCGCTGCTGCGGTAGTAGTCTTCGCCGTAGAAGTTCTGCGGGTAGTAGACGTAGGGGTAGTGGTAAAACCGCTCCCAGTCATACGTGCCGTAAGTTCCGCCCCAAACGCGGCCAAAGGCGCGTTCGCCAGCGTCGGCCGATTGGGTCGCCGATAGCAATGCTGTCGCGACAATGAGTCCCAAGACGATGCGCTTCAACATCGTTTCCCCCCAAAAACTTTTAGTGCTTCCACGAAAACCGTAGCGCGGCCGACGGTCGACGACGGTTCCGCTGCTCTATCTTTCGGCTATCGAGGGAGACGTCGCTTAACGAAAATCCGCTAGAACCGTCACAATACGATCGAATTGTGTTGAGGCAGTCCTGGCGAGCGGGGGGATTCGCACTGCGACTACTGCGGCAGCTTGCCTTCGATGATCTCGTCTTCCCAATCATCCATCAGCGGCCAATCGACGGCGCAAGTGCCAAAATCGGCCATGTGCTGATACGACTCGAGACGCGCAATCGTCTTGTCGAGCAGCGCGTCATCTTTGCGGAAGATCGGTCCGTGACTGGGCAAGAGCCACTTTACGTCGCTCGCTCGAATCCGCTGCAGCGACTTGATGAACGCGGGAATGTCGCTGCCGTGATGCGCGTCAATCGCGCCGACGCAGCCGTCGCGATAGATGTTGTCGCCGGAGAAGAGCAAATCGCCCATCCGAAAACTTAGCTGGCTGTCGGTATGCCCCGGCGTGTGCCAGACTTCCAGCTTTAGCGTGCCGACCGTGATGACGTCGCCGTCGTTGACTTGATGCTCGATCTGAACCGGCGGCATCTCGAGATGGATGTTCTGCGCCGCGATTTCGGCGAAGGTGATCAGCTTGTCCCCTTGCTGGAGCGGCTCAACCGCCAAGGGATGCGACGTGATCGTCGTGCCGAGCGTTTGCTTCGCTTTGGCCAAACCTTGGATGTGATCAACGTCGGCATGCGTCGCGACCAACGTCTGGCAATGCGACAACGGAAAATCCAGCTGACGAATCAACTCGATGATCTCGTCGACCACTTCTTCGTAGCCGATGTCGATCAAAATCCATTGGTTGTCGGCAAAGATCAGATAAACATTGCAGCCCAACAAGTGGCCTGCCTGAAAGTTCATCTCGATCACATTCGGAAAAATCTCGCGCCGCGGCAGCATATCTGAGTCCTGACTATCACATCGTCGGGTAAGTTTCGATTTCTTCGATCTTACCTAGATCGACGCCAAAACGACAGTGACCGAACGGGCCGAGAGCCGTTTCTCCCCTATTTGAGATAGGGTCGCAAAACGAAAACCGGCATTTCGTCGCTGCGGGAAGTCCCCTTACGGAAGACGTTGCGTGATCATCCGCGCCAGATCGCGGGCATGGATCGTCTCGGGCTGCTGCCCCATTCGTTGCCAGATCAGATTGGCGTCTTCCCAATCCAAAGAGAGATCGTTGCGGTGCGCGAATTCACAAATCGAACCGAGGGCGGCTCGCTCGTTTTCGGCGGAAAAAGCCCAAATGTAAGTTTCGCCGTTTTTCTCGTAAACGACTGCATTCATCGTTTGATTCATAGCGCCATGTCCTCCCTGGCGTGAAAGCCGGTTCGCCTCTCTCGTATCTGACATTTCGGAAACATCAGCGGATCGATCCAGCGAATGTTTCAACGACTCCAGGTGACGGCGTCGGCGTCGCTCATATCCTTGAGCAACGCGACCTACGGTGAAATTCAAGTCGAAAGAAATCACAGTCGTCGCACTGGAAAGAATACTCCCGGCGCAGGCGCAATCCAAGCGCAATTTGCGTACGGCTTCCCACACCTAACCTGGGGGCAAACGCTACGATCGCTACGAACGTCTAACGTCGGCGGCGATGCTGTTGAAACGCAGCTTCTAGATAGTCCAGCAAATCCGAGGCGATCAGTCCGTCGCTGCCGATCGCTTTCGCCGCCAAGTCACCGGCCAAACCGTGCAGATAAACGCCGAGCTGCGCGGCCTCGAATGCGGGAATCCCTTGCCCTAACAGCGCTGCAATGACGCCGGTCAGTACGTCGCCGGCGCCGGCTGTCGCCATGCCGGGGTTACCGGTCTCATTGGAATAGACATGGTCGCCGTCGGTCACCGTGGTACGATGCCCCTTTAAAACGAGAACGACGCCGTTTTGTTTGGCCATGTCGGCGGCGACATCGGTCCAGCGTCCCTTGGGCAGCTCACGATTGTGGGCCAAACGGCGGAACTCGCCTGGGTGCGGCGTCAAAACGCGCGGTCCGCCTGGCGCAGCGAGCGGATTTTCACGCGATCCCAACGCGTTGATCGCATCGGCGTCGACCACCATCGGCGTGGTCAAATCGCAATAGAGATCTTTGATCAACAGATCGAGACCATGCGAGCGGCCAAGTCCGGGCCCCACCGCAACCACATCCGAAATACGGGCCGCTTTGGCGATTTCTGCTCGCGCGTGCATCGGCAACTGGCCGTTGCGATCTTCCGAAAGTCCGATCGTCATGCACGAAGCTTCGAACTGCGCGATCAGCGGTTGCAGACTTTTGGGCGCTGCGATCGTCGTCAGTCCTGCGCCGCAGCGGAGGGATGCGACGCCGGTCAAAGTGATGGAGCCTGACATGCCGGGCGAACCGCCGACAGCCAAAACGCGACCATAGTCCCCTTTGTGGCTGTTGGTCTTGCGCGGTTGCAAGCGAAGCAATGCGGGTCCAGCGTCGTCTTTGCGTTTAGTTCGGTCCATCCTTGAATTCCTTTGTCTTAGCGACGCCGACGCGTCGCAATGAGTCCTGCGTTATAGGCGGCTCGAAATCCGGCGTCGATGTTTACCACCGTGACGTTCGAGGCGCAACTGTTAAGCATCCCAAGCAGAGCGGCGACTCCGCCGAAACTAGCGCCGTAACCAACGCTAGTCGGAGTCGCAATCACGGGACAAGCAAGATAGCCGCCGACGACGCTCGGAAGCGCTCCTTCCATGCCGGCGACAACAATGACAGCGTCGCAATCGGCAAATTCGCCGATCCGTTCCGGTAAGCGATGAGGTCCGGCGACGCCGACATCATGAATCGTCGTCACATCGACGTTCATCCATATCAGCGTTTCCCGAGCTTCTTCGGCGACCGGCAAATCGCTGGAGCCGGCCGTAATCAATCCGACCTTCCCCAGCGGCTTCTGTTTTGCTTCGCCCAACCGAACCGTCCGTCCGATCGGGTTATAAATCGCGGTCGAAAACTCGGCCGAGAGAATCGCCCCTTTGTCGGCATCAATGCGCGTCGCCAGACACGATTCGCCTGACTGCAGCTGGCGTCGAAAGATCTCGACGATGGTTTCGGCCGACTTCCCTTCGCCATAGACGACTTCGGGGAATCCGCACCGCGCAGACCGATCCAGGTCAAGCGATGCGCCCGCGAGTTGAGCCGTCTTGGCAGCCGGCTGCGGCGTCGCCATTTGGGTGACTTGATCCATAAAATCAGGAAGCGAGACGCGTCCAGCTCGGAGCGACTTCGCTAGTTTTTCCATTTCGCTGCGGTTCATGGGAGCCATAATACCGCAGACGAGACTCCACGTTGAGGGCGGTATCAGGCGACACGCGGCTTCTCGGGCGTTTCCCCCGTGTCCTGCGAGCATTCCCACCCCAATTTTCCGAGCCAAACCGCGTAAAACAGCAAAAATCCGGTCGCCAAAACTCCGGCCGGCAACACCATGTACTTGGCGTATTTGTACTGTTCGCCCGAAAAATAATAGCCCAGAGCGCCCAAAACCAGGATGCCGAGCAAAACGCCCCCGGTCACGATGTAGAACAAAAGCCATTTGTGAAGTTTGCGTCCCATCGCCGCCAGGATCGCGCCGCTAAAGGGGACAATCGGGGAACCCGAATCGAGCAGCGCGAGATAGAAGTAGGGAAAGAGGAAAAAGCCCAAGATCCCCAGCGGCGCCGCGAGCCAAGGATTAACCATCGCCGCGACGAGCCCCGCCGGGGTCAGCGCCAAGATCAACGCGACGACAAAAAAGATCGTTTCCATGATTCGCTCAAAGATCGGGGTCTCGGGCCATTCCAATTGGCTCACGCCGCTCGCGATCGAGGTCGAAATGTTCATGAACGCGGACGCCAAAAAAACGAGCACGATCGCGCCGACTACCACCGTCATCGTGGTCAGCGCAAAACTATTGAAGTACGCGCCGAAGTCGGCGGCCCCCGAGCCGAGCGCGACGGCGTTGATCGCCATGTAAAAGACGACGGCGGTCGCTATCGCGATGACGATCCAACGCGTCAAAAATTGAATTTCGAGGAAAAATTTGACGTCGGTCGCAATCGCGTCCGCCGAAAGCGAAAGGGGATACTTCACGCGCGTCGAACGGGGATCGTAGTCTTCCGGCGTAAGACTTGCACGCTTGGTCTCCGGCGGGATGTCGGCGTCAAATTGCGCCGCCGCTCGTTCTTCCACCATTTTCCGGTAAGGCTTGTCTGACAGATTGGGACGTTCTTTTTCAGCGCGGGTTTGCCGCTCCGCTTCTTCAAAGTAACGTGCGGCCATCTGCTTCGAGGAAGTGTCGTCGTGGGTCGCTTCCTTCAAGCTGTAGATGTCGTCATCCGACATCTCGACTTGTTTGGCCGGCGCCTTCTTCGCCGCCAGCTTGGCGACAAACGCCGTTTGACAGTCAGGACACATCACGCGTTTGCCGAGGTCGCGCGATTGAATCGTGACGCGGGTATTGCAGACCGGACAGACGACCGATTCGGTTGGCTCCTTGTCTTTCGCGCCGCTGCGGATCACGCCGACGTCGCCCGGCTTGGGAACGCGCATCGATTGTTCGCAGTGCGGACAGACAAACGCCTCGCCGGAGGCCGAAGCGGCCGCTTGCAGTTGGGCGTTGCACGATTTACAGGCGAATTTCAAGATTTCCATAGCTTGTCTCGACGTCGCGCCTTCTACTGCCGGATAAAAGTGGTTCGCTCTACAGTATCGAGCGAGGGCCATTACTCAAGTCTACTGCTGTCGATTGGATGCGGCGAATCGCCGGTTCGAGATAAATCTTAAGCCAATCACGCATTTCCGTCTTTTATTCGCGCCAAACTGCGCCATATTTCATAGAAACATCGCCGGAACCTGCGAAGTCGCTTGTCGAAAGCGGTAAGACCAACAAAAATAAGCAGTTTCGTCGAACATCCCCCCATTCAAGTTAGGGAGCCGCGTGCGACTGTTGCACGACTTGGAGCATGTCCCCCCAGAGGTTTTGGGCGGCGCGCTTACCATCGGAAATTTTGACGGCGTCCATTTAGGGCATGCCCGGATCGTGGAATCGATACGCCGTCAAGCGCGCGCCGTGCATGGTCCGACGGTGGTCTTCACGTTTGATCCGCATCCGGTTCGCTTGCTGCGTCCTGATCAAACGCCGCCGCCGCTCACCTGGACGCGTCGCAAAGCGCAGCTGCTTGCGCAACTGGGAGTGGATGCGATGATCGCCTATCCGACCAATCGGGCGCTGTTGGAACTCTCGGCCGAAGCCTTCTTCCAACAGATCGTCGTTGACCAATTACAAGCCAAAGCGATGGTCGAAGGCCCCAACTTTTACTTTGGTCGAAATCGCCAAGGAAACACGGCGCTGTTGGGTCAGCTTTGCCGACAACACCAGATGGCGCTCGAAATCGTCGAACCGATGCAACTCGCCGGTCATGACGAGATCATTTCGAGCAGTCGCGTCCGTCAGGCGATCGCCGGCGGCGATGTCGAGGCCGCGCGCCGCATGTTGACCGAACCTTATCGCCTGCGCGGGATGGTGACGCATGGCGCCGGACGGGGCGGATCCCTTGGTTTCGCGACGGCCAACCTCGAAGCGATCGACACCATCATTCCCGCCCACGGCGTCTACGCCGGCTATGTCGTTCGCCAAGAGCTGACGCACGCCGCAGCGATTCATATTGGGCCGAACCCGACGTTTGGCGAAGGTCAGGCCAAGGTCGAAGCGCATCTGATTGATTTTGCCGGTTCGCTGTATGGCGAACCGTTAGAGTTGGCCTTTCTGGCGCGGTTGCGTGACGTTCATACATTTAACGACGTACAGCAACTGACCAGTCAGATTCACCAAGATGTCGAAGCCGTAAAACTTTCTTACAGCGATTGGCTGACGCCGCGCGTCGCCTGAGGATCGAGATAGCAACCATGAGCATTGACTGGAAACGACTAGCCGCCGCCATCGCGCCTTATCAGCGATTTCTTCTGACTAGCCACGTTCGCCCTGATTGCGATGCGCTGGGCAGCGAACTCGCGATGGCCGCACTGCTGCGCCAGTTGGGAAAAGAAGCGACGATCGTCAATGCTTCCGAAACGCCTCCGCATCTCGCGTTCATCGATCCGACCAACGAAGTCCGCGTGCTCGGTCGCGACGTCACCGCCGCGGCGCTGGTCGGCACGTTTGACGCTTTCATGGTGCTGGATACCGGTGCGTGGATCCAATTGGCCGAAATGGGGGAAGTGTTGAAAGCCTTCGTCGGACCGAAGTTCGTGCTCGATCACCATGTGAGCGAAGATGATCTAGGCGCTGAAGTCTTTAAAGACTCCACTTCCGAAGCGACGGGACGACTGGTCTACGAAGCGGCTCAAGCGTGGGGGCTTTCGCTCGCGCCGCAGACCGCGTCGCAACTGTTCACGGCGATCGCGACCGACACCGGTTGGTTTCGCTTCGGCTCGGTCACCAGCGGCACCTATCGCGCTATCGCCGGCCTGATGGAAGCCGGCGCATCGCCGCCGGCCGTGTATGCGGATCTGTACGAACGGGATCGATTGGCGCGGGTTCTATTGCGCGGACGCATCTTGGCGAAGGTCGCCGTGACCGACAGCGGACGTTTGGCGTACAGCACCGCCAAGCTGGAAGATTTTCAAGCGACGGATTCGACAACCAGCGATACCGAAGACGCGATCAACATGATGCTCGTCATTCAAGGCGTGAAAGCGGCGGTGCTGTTTATTGAACTGCCAGACGGCGGCATCAAAGCCAGTTTCCGCAGTCGCTCCACGTTAGATGTTTCGCAAATCGCCGGCCAGTTTGGTGGAGGCGGTCACAAGGCGGCGGCCGGCGCTACGCTCTCGACGACACTTTCTGAAGCGATCACGGTTGTTCTTGACGCCATGGAAAACGGCATGAGACAATAGGGGACGACTCGATACGCGTCAACCTTCTGTTTGACGACGCCGATTGCGTCGTCACCTCCTCCTAAAAACGCCTGAAATCAGGCCGTTTTCGCGATAGTTGCTACGCTTGATGGCCTTAGTCTTGCATTTGCTTTGACGCACAGGTACCCGTCATGACGCACGAAACTGATCCGTCTCTTCCTGACGAGCGGCGCAGTTTTTTGACAAAAGCAGCGGCCATAATCATCGGTGGTTTTGTCGGTTTTGTGCCCTTCGCCGCCGGCTTGGCGACCTTTCTCGATCCGGTCTTTCGCAAGTCGAACGCCAGCAAGTTACTCAAGATCGCGGCGCTCGATTCGCTGCCCGCCGATGGCGTGCCGCGACAGTTTCCGGTGGTCAGCGATCAGACCGACGCTTGGAACCAAAATCGCAATCAACCGATCGGCGCCGTTTATCTGCGTCGCATGCCTGACAGCGAAACGATTGAAGCGTTCAACGCCGCTTGTCCCCATGCCGGCTGTGCGGTCGACTTCAAACCAAGCGCCGGCGAAGCAGGCCTGTTTCAGTGCCCTTGCCATAAGAGCGAATTCAATCCTGATGGCGTTCGCTTGGATCCGGAGACTTGCCCCAGTCCGCGTGATCTCGATCCCTTGCCGGTCGACGCCGAAAAGCTAAAGCAAGGCGAAGTCTGGGTCGAGTTCATGAACTTTCAGACCGGACCAGCGCGAAAGCCGATTACATGAACCGCCTCTGGGAATGGCTCGACGACCGGACCGGTTACAAGCATCTGGTCAACGAAGCGCTTTACGAACATATCCCCGGCGGTTCGCGGTGGCGCTATGTCTGGGGAAGCACGCTGGTATTCGCCTTTGTGGTGCAGATGATCACCGGAACCTTTTTGTGGATGGCCTACAGCGCCAACTCGAAAGGCGCGTGGGAAAGCGTTTACTACATCCAATACGAAATGCAGGGAGGCTGGATCCTCCGCGGCCTGCATCACTTCATGGCCCAAGCGATGATCGTGCTGCTGGCGCTTCACTTTCTGCAAGTGGTGATCGACGGCGCCTACAAAGCGCCGCGCGAGTTCAACTTTTGGACCGGCTTGATCTTGATGAAAATCGTGCTCGGTTTGTCGCTGACCGGCTACTTGCTGCCGTGGGATCAAAAAGGTTACTGGGCGACCAAGGTCGCGACCACGCTAATGGGCCTGATTCCTGCCATCGGCGGAGATTTGCAAAAAGTAGTCGTCGGCGGAACCGACTATGGTCACGCGACTTTGACCCGCTTCTTTGCGCTGCATGCCGGCGTACTACCAGGCCTGCTGCTGGTCTTCCTCGGCATTCACTTGTATTTCTTCCGCCGAGCCGGCATTCATGCCGTCGGCGCTGACAAACGAGCGGCCGCTTATTTCTGGCCCGATCAAGTGCTGAAAGACGCTGTCGCTTGCCTGGCCGTATTGGCCGTCGTGATGCTGTTTGTCGTCAAGGGTTTTATGTTCCCGCCCCAGCAGCACGTCCCCGGCGTCCCGGTCGAAGCGTACTTCGGCGCCGAGTTGGGCGCCCCCGCCGACCCGGCCAACAGCTACGCGGCCGCGCGTCCGGAGTGGTATTTTTTATTCCTGTTTCAGTTCCTGAAATTGAAGACCTTTGCTGGTCACAACGAAATTTACGGCGCGATCATCATCCCCGGCCTGGTGATGGGCTTGCTGTTTTTGATGCCTTTTATCGGCCGCTGGAAATTGGGACATAGGTTTAACGTCGCGTTGGTTTTGGGTATCCTGCTTGGCGCCGGATCACTGACCTTTATGGCGCTGCGTGAAGATTGGAGCGACGCAGGTTATAAAGCGGCGGTTGCCGACGCTCATGTTCAATCGCTGCGCGCGGTGCAACTCGCCCAGCAAGGGATACCGGACGGCGGAGCGATCTCGCTGATGCGGAACGACCCTAAGACGCAAGGTCCGATCTTGTTCGCACGGCATTGCGGCAGCTGCCATGCGCACCAACCGGTCGAAGGTTTGCTTGCGGCCGATCCGCTCTTTGCGGCGACTAAACCGCCAGAGCCAGCTTCGGCGCCCAATCTGTATAAGTTTGGAACGACCGAGTGGATGACGGCCTTCCTGGATCCCCATACGCAAATGTTGGCCACAGCGGATGGCGAAGCGGAAGTCGCGCCGATCAACAGCCTGACCTTCTTTGGCGGCACGGCCCATGTCGAGGGTGAAATGGCCGGCTACGTGACTGACACGATCGGTGACGAAGCGGAGTGGACGCCCGATCAAATCGAAGCGGTCGTGATGGCGCTGGCCAATGAAAGCGGCGTGGAGTCGCCTGATCAACTAGACGCCGACCAAATCGCCGCCGGCCGCGTGTTGTTGCAAGACGGCAATCGCTGCGCAATGTGTCACAAGTTTCACACCGAGAACGACGCCGCCTATGCTCCCGACTTAACCGGCTACGCTTCCCGCAAATGGCTGCTCGAGTTCATCAGCAATCCCGCGGCCGAGAAATTCTATGGCGACAACAACGACCGGATGCCGTCGTTCTACATCGATCCCCACCAACCGCTGGCGAACCGGATCCAGAAGAGAGAGTTGGAGTTAATCGTTGACTGGATTGCCGCTGACTGGTACGAACCGGAAGCGGTTCTCGAGTCGCAATAGCGCCGCCGAAATGCCCCTAGCACCGAATGATTGAGATTACGATCTCTGAAGCCGCGGACGCCCCTTGGATCGCGTCTTAGAAAGAATCCAACCGGCCAGAAGCAGTCGCTAGCGGTGAAGGCGCCGCGTAGGTTCGCTTTACCGGAGAAACCGGCAGAATCGTTCGAGTCAAGCGTCGCCGCTAGCCGATTCAAGGGAAGACGCCCTTCACGGCGCGGCGAGCGATTGCTAGCCGTCCATTGGTCTCTTTGCGAATCCGGCTCCCTATGTGGTGCGAACACTGCCGCCAAGACGTGACTGCGATTGCCGCAGCGGATGATGCGCGCATCGTCTGCGGGCGTTGTCAGCAAACGTTAGAAGCGAAGTCGGACGAACCTCCGTCGCTGCGGATCGACGCGATGCGGCTACAGGAAGATCTGCAAACGATTGACCGCATCGTCGCTATGATGGGACGCGACGCGGCCCCAGACCGTAAGCTAACGCCCAACTCCCCTCCCCTGCCCCGAGAAACTCCGCCGCGCGAAGCCCAGCGGCCCCGCTCGCCTGCGGCGCCCCCGCAACGCAAGTTGAAAGGGCTACGCACGCCGATCTTTTCGTGGCTCGCGACTTCGGTCGGTTCGATCACGCTCGTTTGCGGGCTCGTCTTACTTGGCTGGGCGATGTTTGACCCGCGCCCCGCCTTGGCGACCGTCGGATTACCTTTGGCCCTGTTGGGACTCGCCGGGATGCTGGTGGGATTGGTCTTTCAGCTCGATAACGTCTCGCAACATAATCGTCGCCTACATCGTCATCTGATGGCAGTAGAAGACGAACTGGAAGATCTCAAAGCAACCACAAAGTTAGCGGGTAGCTCGCACGCGTCGCCTGGCCAAAACTTCTATCTGCACATGGTCGAAGGCGCGAGCCCCCATGTGTTGCTGGCGGACGTGAAAGGCCAGCTAGATCTCTTGGCGACGCAGATGGCTGGGGAACGACGACGGTAGGCTGCCCCTCTTCGTAGGCCGACGCACGAGCGACGGAAATACGTTCGCTAACGAACTTCCGGCTGGAAGTGTCGAAACCTGGGAACTACTGCGCCAACTCTTTGTCTACCCACCTAAATCGGCCACGCACCCCTCTAGCAACATTATTGCACCCCCCAAGTTAAGCAATTAGAATGGCGATGCTCAACCGTTTTCTTCTTAAAATGCTTAATTGTTTCGCTTTCCATACAATGCCCCTAGCCGGAGCCCTCTGCATGCAAACGTCCAAGCTTTCACGACGTGGTTTTACCCTCGTCGAACTGTTAGTGGTGATCGCGATCATTGGCGTCTTGATTGCACTCTTACTTCCAGCCGTACAGCAGGCTCGCGAGGCTGCACGACGGATGCAGTGCACGAACAATTTGAAGCAAATGGGGCTGGCGGTTCATAACTTCGCCGACACGCAGAACGGCTTGCCTCCCTCGACGATTGGGTATAACTCAAGCGCCGAAGGTAGTCAGGCCCGCGCGTCGTTCTTTATTTTGATCCTGCCCTATCTGGAACAAAACGCCGCGTACGATTTCATCTCCAGCAAGACGAACAATTTGTCAGGCTTGGTGACCAATGCGGCATTTTGGAATACGCTTTCCACTTCCGAGCGGGAATCACTCACTTTCTCTCCTTACTTTTGCCCGTCACGCCGTAGCGATGCGACGGTCATGGATGATGGACCGACTACGTATGCTGCGGAAAGCGTCCATGGTCCCCGCGGCGATTATGCAATTGTGCAAGGGCGCGACACGCGTCATTGGGCCAATTGGCTGATGAATGATCAGGAGTCATCCGCCTCGTCCCAAATGGGCCCGATTCGCGCAGCGCGCTGGTCGCCAACGGTCGCATCGTGGCGCCCTCGCGATACGTTCGCCAGATGGCAAGACGGCACGAGTAACCAAATCGTCGTCGGAGAGAAGCATATCCAGAAAGATGATCTCAACATCTGCTCCACCAATGCCGGCACCACCGAGCAACGACAGGAACAATCGGACTGTTCGATCATCTCGTTGGGCGACTGGACCACGATGCCGTCCGGTCGATCTTTTAACGCCGGCATCGCCCGCAGCCCCAACGATCCCGTATCGTTTAACGAGGATGGCGCTCACTGGGGAAGCAGCCATCCCGGCGTCTGCAACTTTCTGTTCGGCGACGGGTCGGTTCGTCCACTGTCGGTGACCATTCCGACCGGCAACGGCTCCAGCTTCTTGCTGTCGCAATTGGGCAACGTTGCGGATGGCAATGTGACCGTTATTCCGTAGTACAGACGTCGTTCGGTTCGCGGCGCGTCGCAAACGTCGCGTTCCGCGAGTCGGCGCATAGGTATCTGATCCCGGCGATACATTGGGTGACAAGGATTGAGACGATGAAACTAGCGACGCTCCTTTTGTTTTCCACTCTCTTCATCGGCGTTAGCGGCTGTCGCAGCGAATTCAATTCGCTGCACGGAACGGTGAAGTACGAAGATGGAACGCCGGTTGATCACGGCATGGTCTGCTTTCTCAAAGAAGGATTTCTGGCGAAAGGGGTCATCGAATCGGATGGCGCGTTTGTCGTTGGCTCGCTGAGAGCCGACGATGGCCTGCCGGAGGGAACTTACCAGGTCTACATCGATGGCGCGGTGGTCGAAGATCTCAAAGCGCCGACCGGCGTCCGGTCGATCGTCCCGCAGGAAATGACAAATCCTGAAAAGTCGGGCCTGATGTTCGAGGTTCCCGGCGATGGGCGCACGCTGGATATTGTGGTCGCGAAACCGAAACGGTAGAGAGCGTTAAAAGAAGATGCGCCTCGTTCGCTGTTCGACGACTTCGCTCGGCAGACGGACCTAGGACTGAGAGCCAATTCTTGTCGACCGACGTGAAACGCCAGTTGGATCTACTGGCGACTCAGATGGCGGGCGATCAACGACGGTAGGTCATTTCGCGTGTTTTGCAAAATTCTTCAGCCCCAACAGGGGCGGCGCTAAAGCAGCCCAGGGTAAGTCCGCCGCAGGCGACGCAGCCCTGGAACTACCTGGTCGGATTTACCCGAGCCCCAACAGGGCGATCTAAAACATTTCAATCCCAAGCAAAACGCTCATCTAAGACCACGCCATGTCGCGGGCAAAGCGTGCGAAATTCGGTCTGAAAATCAAACCGCTGATGATATTCTTCTTGCTGGCGGATGTATTCTACGACATCGGAAACCTTGGATTCGCTGACCGAAAACGCGCCGTATCGGGCCTGCCAATAGAAGTCGTGATACGACGGACCTTTCGTCTTTAGGCATTTGGATGACGATGACTTCACGTTGATCACTACATCAGCAAGTGTCATCGTCCGCGAAAGGCGAAAGAGCAAATGGACGTGATCTCTGGATCTAAACTTACGTCTATACGTGCTTGCAATTTTGCCAAATGTTCATCAAGCAGTTCGAAGAGCCCACTCAAGAAATCGAGTTCAAAGTCGCAAAAACGATCATCGCATTTAACGTACATGAGCCCGCCCGTTTTATGAATTCTCGTCCCGAACATCGTTGGACAAACAGTTTCCCGAAATAGTTCGCTGCATCAGATCTCCGCAAAATCCGTTAACTTCTAAATCGATACTCTAGAATTTCGAGACCTGATGCGACAACTTGGCCAACTGCTCCAACTTCCGCTGCGCCGCACCGTTGTCGATCGCTTCTGCGGCCATCGCGGCCGCTTCGTCGGGGCTCGCCGCTTTCTCGGCGGTCCAGATCGCCGCGGCGGCGTTGAGCACGACGATATCGCGGGCTGGGCAGTTTTCTTTTTCCAACACGCGGCGGATCATCGCGGCGCTTTCGGCGGGGCCGTTGACCAGCATTGAATCGAGTCCGTTGGGCGTTACTCCAAAATCAACAGGGCTCCAATCCCAGCGCTGCAGCTGATCGTCGGCCGCCAGCGTTACATGCGTTTTGCCGGTCAGCGTGACTTCGTCCAGCCCATCTTCGCCGGTCACGAGCACCGCGCGGCGAACGCCCAGCTTTAACACCGCGGCGGCCATCAAGTCGCGCATGCCGGGTCTGCCGACTCCCAACAGCTGATACTGAGCGGCGGCGGGATTGCAAAGCGGACCCAGCAGATTGAAGATCGTCGGCACGCCTAGGCTCTTGCGCACGGCCGACACGTGCCGCATCGACTGATGCGCAAGGGGCGCAAAACAGAAGCAGATGCCGATCTCGTTTAGGCAATGCTCGATCTGGAGAACGCTCGCTTCGATATTGACGCCGAGCTGCGCCAACACGTCGGCGCTGCCGGTCTTGCTAGTGACGCTGCGGTTACCATGTTTGGCGACCGGAACTCCGGCGGCCGCGGTGATGATGGCCGCCGCAGTGCTGATGTTGAACGTCCCGCTCCCGTCCCCTCCGGTGCCGCAAGTGTCGATCACATCGGTCCGATCGGTGCGGATGGCCGCCATGTTGCGACGCATCGCGATCGCGGCGCCTGCGAGTTCGTCGACGGCCGGCCCTTTGGCGTTGATCGCGAGCAACAGCCGAGCGATCTGTTCATCGGGCCAGGCGCCTTGCATGATTTGATCGATTGCCGCTGACATTTGGTCGAGCGACAGATCGCGGCCTGCGTCTAATTTTCCCCAGATGGCGTCGTCCACGTTTTAATTCCTTGCCAAACAATTGGTTGCCGGCTGATTTTACCGAGACTCGCGGTCCGCTCCCACCCGCGTCCGACTGCACGTAGCGGCGGCCATTTGATATAAATAGAGGGGGCAAGCCTTGATGTAGCGAGACAAGATAGTCTTGCGAGGCGAGATTCACGCTATAACCACCGCTGCGAGCGAGGTCGAAGATCGACTATGGCCAGGAAGGTTATCATTGATTGCGATCCAGGGATCGACGATGCTGTCGCCCTGATGGTCGCTCTGTTCGACGCTGAATTGGACGTAGTCGCGGTAACCTCCACCGCCGGAAACGTCCCAGCCGATCAGGCGGGCCGCAATCTGCAAGGGTTGATCGAACGGCTCGATCCGCCGCGCCGTCCGCGAATTGGGGTTGGATCTGGCCCCAGCTCGGCGCCACCGGTCGACGGCACCGAGCTAAACGGCTCGGACGGACTTGCCAACCTTCAGCTGGTCGTCTCGTCGCTGCATCAACGGCACCCGGCCGAAAAATTAATCTGCGATGAGATCCGCGCCGCGCCTGAAGAAGTGACGATCGTCGCTTTGGGCCCGATGACCAACATCGCCCGGGCGCTGCAGCGCGACCCGACAATCGCTTCCCAGATTGGCCGCATTGTCATCATGGGGGGAGCGATCAATTGCGTCGGCAGCGTTACGCCGGCCGCCGAATTTAATTGCCACTTTGACGCGATGGCGGCTCGAACCGTCTTCAAGTCGCGCACGACAAAGACGTTGATCCCGCTGGATGTGACCCGGCAAGCGGCCTTTGGGCTCGACCTGCTGGATCAGTTGCCCAATCTTGAATCGTCGCCGGCATCTCAACTGCTGCATCAACTATTGCCGTTCGTCTATCGCAGCCACCGACAAGTACTGGGAATCGAAGGGATCTTTTTGCACGATGCGATCGCTCTGGCGGCGGTGCTGCATCCCGAAATGTTCGAGATGGAAGAAATGGCCGGCGACGTCGAAACGAGCGGCGAAATCACGTTGGGCGCGACGATTTTCGATCGCCGCGAACATCGCAGTTGGGCCACCAACATGGAAGTCGCCACCAAAATCAACGTCCCACAAGTACAAGATTGCCTGGTGCAGGGATTACGCGCCGCAATTCGCGGTGCTCGCTAGCGCCGCACAACGCAATTTTTGTCCGCTTTCCTAAGGTTTTAGCGTCGCATCGCGGACCGCGAGTTCCAATTTCACCACGGTCAACACGCCGCCGCGATAGAGTTCGACCGGCAGCTTGATGTTCAGCGGCGACAGACTGACGACGTTGACCAAATGCGAGTCATCGTCGATCTCTTGATTGTTGAAGCGAATAATCACGTCCCCCACCAAGATGCCGGCCTCAGCAGCCGGCGAATCGGGGGTTACGCCGTTGACGCGGGTTCCTTTCGCCATCGGCAGGCCTAGTTTCTCAGCTACTTTGCTGTCGTACTGCGAATCGAGTACGACTCCGAGAAAGGCGCGAGAAACTTTGCCGTCGTCGATCATCTGCCGAGCGATGTTCAGGGCTGAGTTGATCGGAATCGTAAATCCAATCCCGTCGTTGCCGCCCGAGTTGCTGGCGATCGCCGTATTGATGCCGATCACTTCCCCCCGCAGATTGAGCAGCGGACCACCGCTGTTGCCGGGGTTGATCGCCGCGTCGGTCTGCATGAAGTTCTGAAACTTCAAACCTTGGCGGCCCAGTTGCAAATCACGGCGCCCTTTGGCGCTGATGATGCCGTAGGTGACCGATTGACTGAGTCCAAACGGACTGCCGACCGCCAAGACAAACTCGCCGATCTCGACTGTCGAACTGTCGCCGATTTGCCCCGGAATCAACCGATCCGCCGAAATCGCCATGACGGCGACATCGGTCTCGCGATCGGTCCAAACCTGAGAAGGTCGCAAGATGCGGCCGTCGTCGAGATGGATTTTGATGTCTTGATTGGCAGCTTGGCTGATGACATGGCGGTTGGTCAGCACATAGTTTTTGTCATGGTGGCGAATGATCACGCCAGAGCCTGCTTCGTCGACAACGTTACCGCCGTAAGCGAGCGATTCCCCTTCTTTTTTGCGGGCTTCAATATGTACGACCGACGGTCGTACATAGCGGCATACCTTTTTCAACAAGTTGCCGTGCGCTTCGAGCTGGGCCACTTCGGCCAAGATATCTTCACGCAGTTGTTGGCGCGGCGAGACTGCTTCTTCTTGGCCCCAAACCGTCCCTGCGAGAGTTACGCTGAGCAATGACAACGCGATGACCGCGAATGAGATTTTGGATTTACGCGTGTTCATATCGCTGTCCTACGCAGGAATCGCCAAATGGGAGCATCTTCGACGAATTCTAGGCTGTCTTAGGACGAACGCAAGTCTGAACTGCACGGCGAACTTGCCGCAAAGCCCATCAGCGCATAGAAAAAGGCGGCCTGCTACGAGAGCTTACCGCCTTGATTGTCTGGGTCGGAAAATCGTTGCGATCGTTTAGATCGAAACTTGATCTTCCGAGTTTTGACGCCAGCTGACTCCATCTTCACCCAACTCTTCCAACTCGCGTTGGCACTTGATGCAGAGGGTCGCGTACGGCAGCGCTTGCAGTCGAGCGGTCGGGATCTTGCAAGTGCAGCCTTCGCATTCGCCAAACGAACCGCCCCGAATTCGCTCGAGGGCCTTGTCGATTTGAGCCAATTCGCGGCTTTCTACTTCCGCAAGTTGCGAGCTCAACTCGTCTTGAGCGCTGTCGAGAGCGAAATCGACCACGTCGCCAGCCGTCTGCTCAAGCTCTTTCAACATGCTCAAGTCGCCTGCGAGGGCCTTGCGGAGCGCATCACGGCGCTTCAACAAGATCTCCTTGGTCTTATCAATGAAGTCCGTTCGAGATTTACCCATGGTGGTCACCTTCTTATGGCGGAAACCGGCTATGTTATCGACGTGAAGACGTCTTCGCTACTAGTTTCCGAATTTTGGACTTTGCCCGTTCTCATTATTTCGGCATGAATCACACAGTTGCGTTCACCATCCTGCCGAGGGGGCCGGTTCGGCGATTTCATGCGTAACGAAAATATAGTACCGGTTTCGGACAGGGGAAGTCGGCAAACGCCATTTTCTTCCCGGTCTTGGCCGAAACTGGGCGAACCATCCTAAATTACGCGGCAGAAAAGGGTTCGGTTCATTCATTCCCGTTGATTTCTCCGAGAAATTTTGCTTACGAATCTCTCCGATTTTTTTCCAGGACACTTTCGCCGCAGTGTGTAACCGTAATCGTCCAAACGGTGAAAGCGATTCGAGCAGTTTTTTGGAATTCCCCCCGTTTTCTTGGTCTATTTCCCCTTTCTCTCACGGGGCGATTCTTTGACCAGTGCGTCGCCGTGGGCTATATCCCCTTATCGCTGCTTGATTTACTTCCGAATGCACTCTGTTTTCCAAGCCTTTCTGCAAGCTAGGCGCCGCTATGGTCACTCAAGTCGATCCCTTCCATTCTCCCCTGCTAGGCAAGCCGCTCAGCCCGCTCGTCCTGCGCGTCGAGGGTACCGAACGAGATGGACAGATCGTGCGACTCGAGCGCGCCAAGTGCGTGATCGGTTCAGCCGCTAGCTGCACGCTGCGATTGGCCGCTGCCGGAGTCCGACCGCGACATTGCGTTATCTGGCGCGGTTCGGCCGGCATGATCCTGCAACGGGTCGAAGCCGATGTCCTGGTCAATGGTCAAAGCGTGTGCGAAGCGGCGCTGGTCGCTGGCGACTTGATCACCGTAGGCGCAGTCACTTTCCGCATCGATCCCGATTCGGCGCAGGTCGATTCACTGGCAAGTCAGCGACACCTCCAGACGCTCGAGCGACGGTTGGGCGAAATTCGGGGACGCAACCGGCGTCGGATGCATCGACTTGTCGATCTGGTTCGCCAATCGACTTCCCCAGCGAACCCCGTCGCTCCGCAGCCGACAGCTCCGCCAGAAGATACCGCGGCTGTCGAGCGATTGGCCGAGACCGAGCGTTTGTTGGAAGAGATGCAACAACAGCGCGATGCGAACGAAACGAAAATCAATGAGCTCCAGCAACAGCTGGAAAAATTAGAACAAGACTATTGCGAACTGGACGCCGCCGGCAGTTCCGCTGCGCCTGAAGTGACCGAAGCCCAGGATAAAGCGCATCGAGATGCGGCCGACGCCAACGAGCGTCTGCAAGTACTCTCGCGCGGCTGGTCGCAACGAGAAGCGGAATTGATCCAACGCATTGAAGAGTTGGAGAACATGTCGCACCAACTCGGCGCGTCCCCGGCTCACTTCGCACTCACCGAAACAGAGCAAGCGGCGGATACCGTCGATGCGGAAGACGAACCGCAAGAGTACGCGCCCGAGCCGGCCGCTCCGCAAGCCAGCGCCGCCGATGTGCTCGCCAAGTTTGGTTTCAATCCCGACGCCGACGACGACGAGGAAGAAGAGTACGACGAACCTTCGCCCCCGGTGATGGCGGTCAGCGACGATGAACCAGCCGAGAATTCCGCGGATGCGGATGATGTTTCGATCGAAGAATACATGTCCAGCCTCATGAACCGCGTTCGTGGTCGTGAGGGGACGAGCACCAATCCTTCACCGTCCCAACAGGCCGCGGCGCCAAAACCTCCAGAGCCGCCCCAACCGGAAAAGGACCAAACGCCGTTCAATCCCGGCGAATTTGTTCCTTCGCGTAAAGCGCCGGAGCAAACCTCCGACCTACGCGCACTCCGCGATTTGGCGAATCAATCGGCCCGCTCGGCGATCGACAGCCATACGGTGAAACGCTGGAACAATATGTATGTCACCAAGGTGATCGTTTCGTTCGTCGCGCTGACGACGGCGATCTGCCTGCTGGTCGAAACCAAAAGTTTCGTCTCGCTGCAGTTCCTGGGAGCTGCGATCGGAATCATCATCTCGATCTTCTGGGGCTTCCAGGCAGCAATCGTCTACAACCAAGTCCGCACGGCGCGCAAGTTAGCCGATGGACAGGAAATCAAGATCCTGGACGAATCGTTGATGGGATTCGATTCGCCAGAAATCGGGCACGACGACGTGGACGACGCTCCCCAATCGACCGAAGCCGAATAGCAACCGAAACATTCGACAAACAGGCCGCCTCTGACGATGCGGCCTGTTCTATTTCTTGGCGGATCGCCGAGAAGGAAGCGGGAAACTGCGCCGTTTGCTTGCCCTGGGTCCCGAAGAAGTCTTAAAATGAATCGCGAGAGCTGGGTCTTGCTCCAGCCTATACGCCAGAGAAGTTCTTCTTCGACGGACGGAGTCGATCGATGCGCACTCTCCTTTTTCTGTCGCTATTATTGGGACCGCTGCTTCCCAGCATCCTGGCGGCGCAAGTTCTCCAGTTACCAGAGTGGCGTACCTACTCCAATAGTTCGTCCTATTTGATCCCCGATCGCGGCGCCGTCTACGGCGGAGGCGTCCTGCGTCGCGCCGAAACAAGCAGCGAGGGCGGAACTCCTTTTCTCCCCAGCAATCGCAGCGCGGCGGTCCGCACCGGCGCGACCAGCACTAGCGCGTCGGCGTGGATCCACCGGCCGCCAGACTGGGCGCTTCCCCACGCACAGCAGCAGCCTGCCGGCGACGACAAGTCTTTACGGATGATCGGAGCCGCCGATGTAAACCAGGCGGCGCCCGGTAGTCTGGCGGCGATCCGCCGGCAACTTTCGGCCGCCGACGCAGCCGCCAATCAAAAAGCGGTCAGGTATGCCGACATGGCCGAAGATTGCATCCAACAAGGGAAAACAAACATCGCCAAGCTCTTTCTGCAATCCGCAATTTCGACGGCACGGGGAGACTATCAGGCCCGATTGAAACAACGCTTGGTCCAAATCAGCGAGACTTCGACCGCCAAACGATAACAATCTCTGCATCCCCGCTAATCTTTGCAAATCCAGCTTGCTACAATCGTCTGCTGCTGAACCTCCCACCGACGATTCCTTCTGAAAGCGACCGCAATGCCCTGGATTAGCGAACAGGCCGACAGTATCTCTTGGGACCGCATCGAAGCGATCCTGCAACAAACCGTGGCCGAAGCTCGTCAGCGGATTTGCGCCACTCCAAGGCGCGTGTTGTTGCTGCCGCCCGACATCACGCGGATGCACTCCGGCTCAGGGCAAATCACCGAGATGCTCTACAACATGCTCGCCGACGAAGCGGACGTGCATGTCATTCCGACGCTGGGCCAGCACGTTCCGCATACGCCGGAAGAAAACGTGACGATGTTCGGGTCGATTCCGGAAGAGAAAATTCACCCGCACGATTGGCGCGGCGGCTGCGTGCAGGTCGGCGAGATCTCGGCCGAGGAAGTTTCGGCTGCGTGCGGGGGGATCGCCGATTGGCCGATTCCGATCACGCTGAACCGGATGCTGATGGAAGAGCCGTGGGACCTGATCATCAACATCGGGCACGTCGTTCCGCACGAAGTGCTTGGTTTCGCCAACCACAACAAGAACTACTTCATCGGTCTCGGCGGCAAAGACCTGATCTGCGCCGCGCACCTGATGGCGGCTCGCTGCGGGATCGAAAACAATCTCGGCAATCTGATCACGCCGGTCCGGCATTGTTTTAACCTGGCCGAAGAGCGTTACCTGAGCAAGCTGCCCGACTTGTACGTGCAGATTGTTATGGCGCGTAACGACAATGACCAATTGGTCCACACCGGCGTCTACGTCGGTGATGATCTCGACACTTACCTCGACGCCGCCAAACAATCCCGCGAGCAAAACATCACCGTCTTTGACAAGCCAATCCAAAAGATGGTCTGCGTAATGCAGGGAGACGAGTTCTTCAGCACGTGGGTCGCCAACAAAGCGGTCTATCGCACGCGCATGGTGATGGCCGACGGCGGCGAATTATTAATTTTGGCGCCGGGTCTGAAACGCTTTGGCGAACAAGACGACGTCGACGCGCTGATTCGCAAGTATGGCTACTGCGGCACCGAGAAAGTGATGGCCGATTATCAAACCTGCGAAGACCTGCAAGAGCTCGCCCACGGCGCCGCCCACTTGATGCACGGCTCTTCCGAAGGCCGCTTCAAAATCACCTACGCACCGGGGCATCTCGGCAAAGAAGAAATGGAATCGGTCCACTTCGGCTACGCCGACCTGAACGAAATGATGGAACGTTACCAACCAGGCACGCGTCGCGAAGGTTGGAACAAAACCGACGACGGCGAAGAGTTTTACTTTATCCCGACACCGTCGGCCGGACTGTGGTCGACGCGTGAGCGACTCTATGATCGTGCGACTGGGTTTAATCAATAGCGAGTTCGCCCAGCTTCCATTCCGACTTCAACCAACGCCTTTTGCCGATTTTGGCAAAAGGCGTTTTGCGTGGGGGTTGAAGAAAGGTCAGAATACAGGCGTCGCTACGCAACTTCTTTCACTACCAAAACTCGGTGTGGATCACCCATGGAAACATTGACAAACTCCGCCTCAGACCCATCTCGATTGGTCTGGGAGCCGCTGCCCAGAAGTAAGTGCCCCCGACTGGCGTCGACTGGGGCAGCCGCCTCAGATTTCCTGAAGGTCATCCTCTTCTTCGGTGGTCTTGCTCTTTCCGTTATCTTATGTGTCATTGTTTTCGGTCGCCCTGCCCCGCTCTTTAAAGACCCGATCTGGTGGGTTTGCGCCGTGGTGCTGAGCATTGGACCGTTCTTGTTATTTGAATGGCAGCTCACGCGGCGTCACAACCGCAAACAGCTTTCGATCGACCAAAATCAAATCTGCTTTGGCGGCTCCTGCGTCCCACTAGCGGAGCTGAAAAGCATCTCGTCTGGACAATTCAAGGTGGTGATGGAGCGATTCTTTCCTTCCTTAGAAAAAGCGGCAGTCATGGTGAATCGCCCCGTTGGCGGAGCGGCGACGCTCCGCGCAGCAACCGACGCCAGGCAAAAATTGCGAGATCATAGCTTGACGATCACCAAGCAAGACGGAAAGCAAGTTCCCTGGATCGGTGCGTTGGCTTTCTTTGAATCGTCGGATCTGGAAGCGTTTTTTGCGACGCTGCGGCAGCGAAAGCCAGAACTGGAAATTGAACTCCCGCCAATCGCAGAGTGATCTTCCGGCGCAGCGGCGTTCATGAGCCTGGCCGCAATCATTGTCATGCAAGGCAACGGCACACGCGCCAATCGCGTCGTCTCTCTAAAGACGACGCGATTGCGAACGTCCGTCGCCAAGCTATTTATAAAGAAACAGCAACGACTCCGAATTTTCGAGCATCCTGTTGGTCGAAGAGCCGAACAGCGCTTCGCGAAATCCGCCGCTGCCATAGGCGCCCATCACGACGGTTCTTGGCGCGATCTCAGCGATCGTTTCGGACAGATGCGTCACCACTTTGCTGGTCAACTGCACCGGATGCAACGTCGCTTGGACTTGATGGTACTGCAGTAACACGGCCGCTTCTTCGCAATGCTTTTGCGCGATCGCCAAGTCGCGGT
Source organism: Blastopirellula marina DSM 3645 (assembly GCF_000153105.1). GTDB lineage: Bacteria > Planctomycetota > Planctomycetia > Pirellulales > Pirellulaceae > Blastopirellula > Blastopirellula marina. Next base: position 2,000,046 of record NZ_CH672376.1, on the reverse strand, counting down.
CGACGCTGACGACGTGAACCTGGGTTTCGGGGCGACGCAGTTTGAGCAACGTCCACATGTGCAGCGCGTGCGACGACGGAATGCTGCCGTCGTAAGTAATCACGACCACGTCTTGCTCGGGGGGCGATTTTGGCATCACCACGACCGGACGCGCATTATCGAGCAACAACCGTCGGACGGTTTCGCTGATCGTCTTGTGCGTCTCGTAGTGAAAGTTGGTGTCTTGGCCGATCATGATCAAATCATGCGTGCGCGAGACGGCTTCGATTTGCTCATACGGCAAACCTTCGCTGCGAACCGCCGTATGCGGAACGCCAGCGGCGGCGCAATCGGCTTCGAACTTGGCCAAAATCACTTCGGCCTCGGCGTTCGCTTTCGCCAACAGCACTTCGTCGCGATCTTTCTTGTAAGTCACGGCCCCCAACGGAACCGCCATCGGACCGCAAATGTTGGGCGTATCGACAACGGCGACGCCGGTCAGATGAATCGCGACGTTCGACATGTCTTCTCGCTGACTATGGTCGCGACAAAACCGAATCGTCAGTTGAAGAGCGGCTTGACTCGCTTCGCTGGCGTCCAAGGCCAGTAGCACGCTGCGGATCATCGAATCATTCCTTTCTAGCCCTGGCCGCCGCCGCGCCATACTGGCGACGTTGTTTCCTGTTCGGCCCACGAGCAACTAATGAATACCGCGAAAATATACCACAGCGTTACGCCGAAACAGGGTTCACGAACATGCTTCTTGCCGGGTAACGGCGGCACATTCGGACGATTGCTCCGAACCGGTGCAATCGGTCCTACTTTCGCTCTATTTTATCGTGATCGACGGTGGGGGAGAACCAACCTTCCGAAGCAAGCGACTTACCTAAAGGAATTAACATATTTCTCGCCTAGCCGGCGGTCGTCCGGCGACGCGGCATGCCGAGCGGGATTTCTCGCGGTGGAACGCGGCGACCGGCATGCAGGGCGCGCGTCATCTCGTGAACTTCTTCGGGCGCGACATCGATATGAAAATCAATTTTTCCGGATCGCTTGGATGCGACAATTTGTCCGTTGCGAATCACGAGCGAGTTACCCGAAATTGCCGGAATTCTCCCCCCGGCGGTCACTACGCCAAACAGATTGACCGGGTCGGCCGCGCTGATCGCGATCCAGTCATCGACGCTCTCATCGTTCCGTAGTTTTCGCAACGCATAGATCGTCGCTTCGGTCGCGTACTGTTCGCCGGCGACATCGGCGATAAACCGACCGCCCCGAATTTCGCCGCGACGCTCCATCCGCCGAAAACAAGCGACCAACCGCCACCAGGGAGGCGCGGTCGACTCACGCGTCAACACGTCACGAAATACGACGCCGTAACGTGACAACAACAACCAACACCAGTTTTGCGCGTGCTCGTCGCTCGAGAGCGTTTCGACGATGCCCGGAAAAAGCGACCAGCGCCCGGTCCGCGTCGGCGCGCCGCGACGTTTGGCTTTCCGCTTTTTCAGCACGTCGTCCACCATCTCACGCACGCCGACCAACGAATCGCACGTAATCAACCCGAGCGCCGCGAGTTCGCGCAGCGCTTCTTCCAAATGGGTCGGCAGCAACTTCGTCAGGATCCGCAAATCTTGATCAAAGAGCGCTCCCCGCTGCTTAAGCGAATCGAGCACGTCGGTCGCATTGCCGCGGGCCAGCGCTTCGGCCGGCGCATGATCGGTCGGCAACAGCCAGCCTAGATTGGCCCGCAGCGCGATCGTCATCGGCAAGCTCTTGCGGAGCGATGCCATGCTCTTTTGCTCTTCGCCGTTGGGAAGCGGAGGTCGCAGTCGTCCCCAGGTCGCTTCGCCCGATGCGAGCAGTTCGTCCAGACATTGACCGTCGTAGTCGTCCATTCGCCCGCTTAGCAGACTACGCTCCCAACTGCCGGCGGCCGACTGAAAGCCTTGCAGTTGTTCCAGCGATTTGCGCAGCGCCCGGGGCCCGCTGTTCTTGATCTTGCGCAACAGATCATGATGCCGCACCAAGAATCGCAGATAGGTCTCCGGCGACGCCGGCCGGATCTGTTCGCGCAGCCCCGAAATCGTCAAACGATGAATCCGCGCGAGCAAGCGACGATCGCACCACTGCGTCGTCTCCTGCGTTTGCTGCGGATTGTCATAGAACTGGCCGCGCAGAACCGTTCCTTCCGCTTCGAGCGCCTCGCAGGCGGCGAACACGCTGGACGCCGGAAGATCGAGCTGGCTGCTCAATTCTTCGGCGCTGAACGGCCCCAAGTAAGGAACCTGCCCACGGATCACTTCGACCCGAGCCGTGTGGGATTCGATCTCACGCTGCAGCGACGCGGGAACCTCAATCGCCGGTTGAGAGACGCCGGCAGGCCAAACCGCCTGAGCGATCGGCAGGTTCTCGAGCGCTACCCACAACGGTTCGCCGCCGGGTCGCGTGTAGCGAACCGCCCTCCCCTGCTCTGCTAAGCGAGTGAAATGAGGGCTCCAGTCGCTAGCCAGCGTTTGGGGCAATACGATCATCGAAGCGAGAACGTCGTGCAGTTCGTCCGCGTCCCGAACCACCGGCCAGGCTTCTTGCCGGACGGTCGAAATCGCTTCGTATGACAGCTTGCCCAGCTCTTTCATTTCGCTGGTCGAGAGGGTTCGCCGCGTTGCGACAGCTCGTGTGCGGCGTTCTTCGAGCGGCGCCGGATCGAGGAACGCATACGGGTTGGCGTTGATCCGCTCATGCGCAAACGGCGACGGCTCGCGCGTGTCGCGCGGCACAAACTCGACGCGCCCTTCCTGCACGTCGATCAGCATCTGCTTCCAACGATCAAGATCCATCGCTTCGGTCATGCAGTCATGTAAGGTCTGCTGCACGATCGGGTGATCTGGATACTCGATGTCGGCGCCATGATTCTCGAGACAACCAACCTGATCCGGAAAAGCGGCCGCCAACATGTCATCAGCCCGAAACCGCAACATGTGCGGGGGTACTTTTTTGCCGCCCGAAAAACGGAGCAGCGCCAGCGCCCGCGTGACGTTCCAGCGCCAGCGAACGCCGAACATCGGCACGGCCAACAGCGCTTGCTCGAGCAGTTTGGGTCCCGACTCGATCGTCAACATGCGGAACATGTCTTCCAGCGGAAAACTATGCTGCGGCCCTAGCGACAAGACAATGCCGTCATCATCAGCGCTCGCTTGCAGTTCAAAGTCAAACGAACGACAGAAACGCTTACGAAACGCAAGTCCCCACGCGCGATTGATCCGTGTCCCCAGCGGCGAATGGACGACCAACTGCATCGCGCCCGACTCGTCAAAGAATCGCTCGAACACAATCTGCCGCTGCGTCGGCACCATGCCGATCGCCGACTGCTGGGCGGCGACGTAGCGCACCGCCTGCATTGCGGCGAAGCGGGATGCCAAACATTCGCTCTCGACCCACGCGACGGTTTCGGCGTCGAGTTGGTCGAATGAATTTTCGAGCACTCCAACGGACAGCGCCGGCAGCTGAATTTTCTCGCGACTTCGATCTCGATCGGCGGCGATAATCCGCTGCGCCATCTCTTCGCGCAGCAGCGAGATCTCGCTCGACAGTTCGACGGTGCGTCCCGGCGATTCGCCAAACCAAAACGGAATACTGGGGGGCTGTCCTTGGGCGTCGTTGACGACCACTTCGCCGTTGCGAACGTAGGCGATTCGCCAAGACGTATTGCCCAGCAAGAAGACGTCGCCGGCCAAACTTTCGATCGCAAAGTCTTCATCGACCGAGCCGACGAAAACTTTTTCGCCTTCGGTCACCACACGATACTGGGCCGTGTCAGGAATCGCGCCGCCGCTGGTGCAAGCCGCGATCCGAGCGCCGCGGCGCGCTTTGAGCATCCCGTTGATCGGATCACGATGCAGGTAAGCGCCATTTTTGATCGAGCGCGTCAGGCCGCGATTGAGGATCTCCAACACGCTGTCGTATTCTTTCCGCTGCAAGTTGCGATACGGATAGGCGCGGCGAAAAAGATGGAACAATTCGGTTTCGTCCCGATCTTCGGCGGCGACTTCGGCGACAATTTGTTGCGCCAGAATGTCGAGCGGCTTTTCGGGGATCTCGATCTTGTCGAGCACCCCTTTGCCGATCGCGCGCATCAAGGCGCAGCACTCGATCAGCTCGTCGCGGGTCAGCGGCATCAACCGCCCTTTGGGGGTCGCACGTAGCGAGTGTCCCGAGCGTCCGACGCGCTGCAGAAAATTGGCGATCGAGCGGGACGAGCCGATTTGTACGACTAGGTCGATATAGCCGATGTCGATACCCATCTCGAGCGACGCGGTGGCGACAATCGCTTTCAGCTGACCTGCTTTCAGACGCTGCTCGGCCGAGTGGCGAATATCTTTCGATAAGCTGCCGTGATGCGACGTGATCACTTCTTCGCCCAACGCTTCGGTCAATCGATGGGCGACGCGTTCGGCCATGCGGCGCGTATTGACAAAGACCAGCGTACTGCGATGCGATTGGATCAGCTCGATCAGTTGCTCGTAGACCTCGGCCCATTGCTCGTTCGAGCAAACCGCTTCAAGCGGCGTCGGCGGGACGACCACTTGCAGGTCCAAGTCGCGACGATGCCCCGCGTCGACGATCTCGCAACGGGTCGCTTCGCTCTCCTCTGCATGGGGAGCACCGACTAAAAACGCGGCGATCTCTTCGATCGGTTTTTGCGTCGCCGATAGTCCAATCCGGACCGGTCGCTCATGGCAAACCGCGTTGAGCCGCTCCAGCGTCAGCGTGAGATGAGATCCCCGTTTGTCACGGGCCAGCGCATGGATTTCGTCAACGATGACCGTATCGACATGCTGCAGCGTCTGCCGTGCTTTGGGAGCGGTCAGAATCAGATACAGCGACTCCGGCGTCGTCACCAAAATGTGGGGAGGACGGCGAACCATCTTCTGTCGCTCGCTGGACGGCGTATCACCGGTCCGAACCGCGGTACGAATCTGCGGAGGCAAAATGCCGCGACGCTCAGCCAGATTGCAGATCTCTTCTAGCGGCGTGTCAAGATTGCGCTGAATATCGTTCGACAGCGCTTTGAGCGGCGACACATAGACCACATAGGTCGCATCTCTCAGACTGCCGGCCATCCATCGCCGGAACAACCGATCGAGACAAACCATGAACGCCGCCAACGTCTTACCAGAACCAGTCGGCGCAGCAATCAGCGTATTTCGACGTCCAGCGATCGAAGGCCAACCTTGAGCTTGGGCATCGGTCGGCTCGCCGAATTTCGTCTGAAACCACTCGCGAACAATCGGATGAAATTGGTCGAGGATCATGATGATTCATCATACCCAACTGTACAGGCGTGCATAGGCGCGAAACCGACACATCGGCCTGGATGAATTCGTCGTTTTGTGAGCCTGCCAACGGCCCTCAGCGTCGACAGCGGGGTAAGATCAGGGTCGCTGTCTGCACTTATCTCAGCCCAGAGGTTCGCTATGTCCCGCAACTTGCTCTACTTCCTTGTTGCCGCCCTGCTTTTGGCGGGCGATATTGCTATGGCTGCCGAAGATTGGCCCCAGTGGCGCGGTCCGAACGCCGATGGAGTCGCCACAGGCTCACCGCCGACCGAATGGTCCAGCGACAAAAATATTGTCTGGAAGGTCGACGTGCCGGGTCGCGGCAGCTCGACCCCCATCATCTGGGGCGACAAACTCTTTTTGCTCACTTCGATTGAAACCGACAAGCCTGGCGATAAAGAGGCCGAAGCAGAGCAGACCGTCGAAGCCGAACCAACGCCGCGCCCCGAGCGTCCCGCAGGCGAGCGACCGCGCGGCCGCGGTGGTTTTGGCCCCGGCGGCCCGGGCGGACCCGGTGGATTTGGTCGCGGCGGCGGACGCGGCGGTTTCGGCGGAGGGGGCGCTCCTTCCAAACTGCATCAATTTGTCGTGCTGTGCATCGATCGCAACACCGGTAAAACGCTCTGGCGGCAAGTTGCCTGCGAAGCGGTTCCGCACGAAGGGGGACATGCGACCAACACGTTCGCTTCGTCCTCGCCGGTGACCGACGGCAAACGGCTATACGTTTCGTTCGGTTCGTTCGGCATTTACGCCTACACGCTGGACGGCGACTTGGTGTGGAAAAAAGATCTCGGCAAGATGCAAACCCGGAATGGTTTCGGCGAAGGCGCGTCGCCGGTATTAGCCGACGACGAGCTGATCATCAATTGGGATCACGAAGGAGAATCGTTCATCACCGCACTGAGCGCCGTCGATGGCGAAACCTTGTGGAAAAAAGAACGAGATGAGCCGACCAGTTGGAACACGCCGCTGGTGACCGAACTGGATGGCCGCAAGCAAGTGATCGTGAACGGCACCAATCGTTCGCGCAGCTACGACCTCAAGACCGGCGAGCTCATTTGGGAATGCGGCGGCCAGGTGACCAACGCGATTCCGTCGCCGATTCGGCACAATGATCTAGTTTACTGCATGACCGGCTATCGAGGCTACGCTTTGTATGCGATCCCGCTCCGCTCGCACGGCGACATCACCGATACCGACAAGGTCGCCTGGTCGCGCGACGACGGCACGCCGTACATCGCTTCTCCGATCTTGTGCGACGGCTTGCTGTTCATCACCAAGGGACGCAACGCGGTTCTTAGCTGCGTGGACGCCGACACCGGCGAAACCTACTTCGAGAACGAACGTCTCGATGGACTAGATACGCTCTATGCTTCCCCGGTCGCGGTCGGCGGCAACCTTTACTTCTTCGCCCGCAACGGCGCCGCGATGGTGGTCAAGTGCGACAAAAAATTTGAGGTCGTCGCCGAGAACAAATTGGACGACGAGTTCGACGCGTCGCCGGCGATCATCGGCGACAAGATGTATGTCCGCGGCGAGAAATCGCTCTACTGTATCGGCGCGAAGTAACGCATCCGCTTCGTTGCGAATCGCAAAAAGGCCGCGAGCTTGCTCGCGGCCTTTTTTTGTTCAGCGATGGAATTCAGATCTATTTTCGCGGCACGTTAAAATCGTACTCCGTGTCTTCCTTCGGCAGGTCGATCGTCTCCAAATGCGGAGAGAAGATCGTCACTCCGCTATAGCTCTCGGAATTTGTTTTACCGTCGTAACCCGTGATCCGCACATTATGCGGGCCGCCGACCACGCCGCGATCACTCGGCGTTTCGTAGCGTCCGTCCTGGATCTTAGCGATCGTACCGGGGCCGGTATTTCCCTGCTTTGAATCAGGCGAGAACTCCACTTCACCAAGCGGGATCGGCTGACCGCCAAAGGTAGCGGCGCCCGATACCTGGTATCGGGGCGGTCCATCTTGCCGACTGCAGCCCACCAATGCGATCACGGCGAGAACAGCGGCGCCCACGACGCAGGGAAAGTTGATTTTGGATTTCATGGCTCACGTCTCCCTTAGTTCGCGTTGAATCCGGAGACCGGCAAACCATCGTTACGAATCGCCAACTGACGATACATATCGACATCCATCGTTTCGGTAAAGAACTGCACCGAAGCGTCGCTCATCAACATCTCGCAACCGCCGGGATGATAACTGCCAAAGCCGCGCGACTGCGTGCTATGCGACGCCTCCGTCAGCGAATTGATCGAAGCGATGGCGCTGGCGAGCGTTCCTCCCATGCACCACAGGTTCGTCGAATTCGCGCTGCTCGCCCAGCCAAAGTTTTTACCGTCCGCTCGATTGTGCGTCTGATACTTGCTTTCGCCGACAATGATCACATTGGTCGAGCCGTCAACTGCGCTGTTGAAACCGACACGAGAATTGATGTAGAGCATGCCATCGGTATCCAAGCCCCGGTTGGCGTCGCTGGAGCCATGACATTGGAAATCAGGACCGCCCCCTTGAACCCCCATATAGCACAACAGGTTGGGCTGGATCTCGGTGCGCGGATCGGATGGACACTGGAAGATCTTCAACACTTTCAGCCAGGCGGCTTGATTCGTTGCGCTGCCGAGGCCATCAATGGGATTCATCGTGAACTTCTCTTTAAAGTTCATCGAATCGTGCAGCGCCGACTGTTCGATAAACGGCAACATCAGCGCCGTCCAAGGAGCGAACTGAGTGTTTTCGCCGCCGCTCGACCAGCACGTGCCGCTCGACGCCGGCGTTCCTCGATTGCTGATAAAGCCAGAAGGGAAGCTGCCAAACGTATCGTGATAATTGTGCAGCCCCAACCCAATATTCTTCAGATTGTTACTGCAGCTCATCCGCCGAGCTGCTTCGCGTGCTTGCTGGACGGCAGGCAACAACAATGCAATCAAGACTCCAATGATCGCGATTACGACCAGGAGCTCAACCAACGTAAACCCTTCCCGTTTTTTGCTATATTTCATGCAACACCATTATGTACGAGATGACTCCGCAATGCCCAAGCTAGGGCGCAAATAGACATTTTACCAAGAATACGCCCCATTCGAAAGCTCAACCGCACTTGGGATCGAACGATTCGCCACCAAAGCGACGACAAGCGTTTCCTAGGCAGGAGCCCAACCAAGCGCAAATCCATCCCAAGCCCCATAAAGCCGTGAGACACCGCTTCAAGGGAAATGAATTCACCGCCGACAGAGAGATCGGCATCCGATCGCGAGGCAACATTTTAGCGCGCTATTTCAGCCGCTTCAGCTCCAAGTTCCGCAGCGCCGCCGACGTGTTCCAGGTTGCGATCCCCAGCGGACGCATCGGCTCTTGCTCCCACCAGATGCTGAACTTCGCGTCGGCGATCTTTACGTTGAAGATTGAATCCCCGTCGATCCAAGCGGTGACGCTCTCTGGCGTCACGCGCAATCGAATCTTGTACCACTGATCGTTTTTGAACTCTTGATAACCGGTCGCGCCATTCTCGACGGCGCTCAGATCATCAACATTCGACAACCCGGTCACTCCGCCCCCCCAACCGCCGATCAACATCGTGCAGTACTCGTCGTTGATCGGAAAAGTGAGCCCGCAGAAAAAATCAGAACCGTCCGTCCGCTTCGCTTCGAGCGAGATCTCGTAGTTCATTCGCGGCGGTTGGTCAGCGCGGAAGATGCCGGTGCTCGAGTCTCCTTTCACGAGAAGAATCTCTCCGCCTTTAACGGTCACCGCGCCATGCTGGTCAAAGGCGCCCTTCTCGGCAATTTTCCAGCCGGCCAACGACTTACCGTCAAACAGTTTCTCGGCAGTTGGTTCTTTGGCTTTTGGCTCTTCGGCGTGCAAAGCCAATCCGGAGAGAAGACAACAGATTGCCGTCATCGCAACACAGCGATTGAGCATTACAAATTCTCCAAGAGCGAAGGAAAAAATTACCATAACTTTAGGATATCAGCCGGTGGAGCGCGTTCCTAGGCAATCAGCAACTAGTTTGTTTTCCCTTCGCAACGTGACGAATCAATCTGCATTTCACAGGGAGATCGAGCGTTCGAATGCACGTTTCATGCAATTAGGCAAAAAGGAGCATGAATATTTCACGGCCCTCTCAAAAGTTCATCCCATTTTTTCATTCAATTTGCATAAGAGATCGCAAATCACATCACCGGAAACAACGAAAAGAATTCAAATCGGTTCACAAAAAGCAGGAGTTTTCTTTCTCCTTTCCAGCCAATTCTGGGGGGAAAACTAACTGCTTTAATCCACAATGCCGCAAACAAAAAACACGCAAAATCGAGATAAAGATAGACAGGCACAAATTGCCGCAATTTAAGCAGGCACGCTCTCGACATCGCATTCCCTTATTTCTAGTATTAAGGGGCAATCATCGCGGTTGCCGCTCTAAATAATGACTTTTCCTTTTTGATTTCTTGCGACAAGTCTTCGACATTTTCAATCACTGATTCTCAAATTGTCGGATCTGCATCACACGGAATACGCTCCAGAAACTACGGGAACCCTGGTTCGCAAACCTAACAATCCTGCCATATCGGCGAAACGATATTTTTTGTGTCCTCAATTGCAGCGTTGGAGAAAAACTTGAAAGCCACCATGCCTCGAGAACGACAGACGAGCGGTTTTACTCTTGTGGAGCTTTTGGTGGTGATCGCCATCATCGGCGTTTTGATCGCCCTGTTGCTGCCTGCAGTTCAGCAGGCACGTGAGGCCGCACGCCGCATGCAGTGCACCAACAACTTAAAACAGTGGACTCTGGCGACCCATATGTTTGCCGACACCTATCGCGACTGGTTTCCGCTCGGCGGCATGAACGGTACGGATAATCCCACCAAAGTCCAGAACGGCCGATCGTATCATCGAGTTACCTGGGCGGTTCAGTTGTGGCCCTACATCGAGCAAACGGCGCTGTATGACCAATACGACTTCAACGAACATTTTCACAACGGCCCTAATCCGGCGACGTTAAGAGTTGCCGTGGACGGGTACTACTGCCCTTCTGATAAAGTCGGAGCAATTCAAGATCAGGGCGACGCCAACTGGCGCGTGCTAGGCAATTACACCGCGAATATGGGCAATGCGCACTTGCATCACACCGGAGCGGATGCGGCCGCCTATCTCGGTTCCCCCTTTCGCATCCGTCACGTTTCTCGCCTCAGCGAAGTGACTGACGGTACGTCCAACACCGCTTGTTTCTCGGAATTGATCATCGCCTCGCCGGACGCAACCGATGACAGTCGCGGCGACTTTTTGAACAACGAGGGAAGCCCCGGCTTCATGTCGTTGTTGACGCCGAACGCTTCCAGTCCGGACCAATGCATTCAATGCAAGGATTCGGCGGAAGATGCAAACAACGTCGACTTCCGTCGAATACCCTGTTCTTCAGTGGGCCAACCCCATGAAATGCAAATGGCCGCGCGTAGCCAACATCCCGGCGGCGTCATGGTGAGCATGTGCGACGGATCGGTGCGGTTTGTTTCCGAAACGATTAGTCAAGGGAATTGGGAAGCGACGTTGTCGACCTATGGCGGCGAGGTTATTTCGGAATAATCGCCGATTCGTCCCGCAAGAATGTTGCTAGCCGTTCGGCTTTCGAGACGCCGAACGGCTCGCCATGACTTCCTCATCTCTTCCCAATATTTGCTTTTGCAAGCGAGATTCCCTATGCGTTACTACTCCATTGTCGCTCTGCTGGGACTAGTCGCCCTGACAGGGTGCGGCGCCGATACAAAATCGGGCGAAGTCAAAGTGCAAGGAACGGTATCGATCGATGGACAACCGGTCCCCACTGGCTCTATCTCCTTTGTGGCTGTCGACAAGTCGACTCCTACTGGCGGCGGCGTCATCAAAGAGGGTAATTTCACCGGCTATACCATGCAGGGCGAAAAGAAAGTGCTGATTGTCGGCAACAAGATTGTTGGCCAGGTAAAGCTGTATGACACGCCTGACAGCGGCATGCGCGACAAATACGAAAGCATCGTTCCGCCTGTTTACAATGCGGTCCAATTGACGCCGCTCACCGTAACCATCGATGGACCGAGAGATGACCTGAGCTTTGAACTAGACAGCAAAGCGAAGTAAATTACTCTGGTCCCTCCGCAGTAAATCACGGCGCCTTCGCATCGGGACGCGCCTTTCGATCTTCCCCCCCGCTGGGCCCGAATGCTTTTGGAGATTTCCGCCGCTTTGTTTTTTCTGGGGGGAAAATCGAATCGCAAACAGAGCGGCGCTCACTCGTCCAGCAAACTACGACGCTTAATCGTTCGCCGCCGCGTTAGAGCTGAGGTTCAACTCGTTTCGCAGGCCGCGTCCTTCTTCGATCCACGATCGACAGATCGCGATAAAACGACTGCGTTCGACCGGCTTGGCGATGTAGTCGTTACAGCCGGCGTCCAGGCATTTGGCGCGATCATCGGCCATCGCATGCGCCGTTAACGCGACGATCGGTTTGCGATATCCGGCCAATCGCAAGACGCGCGTCGCTTCGTAACCGTCCATGACCGGCATCTGCATGTCCATCAAGATCAGATCAAACCCGCCGCCGTCGACGGCCGCTTGCTCCAGCGCGACTTCCATCGCTTGGCGGCCATTCTCGACCACCGTTACTTTGGCGCCGGCGGTGCGCAGCAACAGGTCATATAGACGCTGGTTGTCTGGACCATCTTCGGCCAGCAACACGCGTCCGCTGAGCCGCTTCGCGGGGAGCTTCTCTTCCTTGGATTTACCCTGTCGCCGCTTGTCAGACGCAGTTCGTTCGATCGGCAGGCGCACCGTAAACTGCGATCCGGCGCCGGCCTGACTGCGTACAGAGATATCGCCACCCAACATCTGGGACAGCTTTTGACAGATCGCCAACCCCAGACCAGCGCCATCATGCCGGCGCGTGGAGGAGTTGTCAGCCTGACGAAATGGTTGATAGATCGAGCTGAGCATTTCCGCCGGGATGCCGCAGCCGGTATCGCGAACGTTCAGCTCCAAGTTTCCGTCGGCCACGCGAACCGCGACTCCGATTTCACCGGCGTCGGTAAACTTCACGGCATTCGTCACCAATCGCCACAAAATCTGACGTACGCAAACCGGATCAGTGATGATCATTTCTGGAATCTGGTCCGAAACGTCCACCACAAATCGCAGTCCCTTGTCATCGGCCAACTCGCGAAACGATTCAAACGTACTCTTTAAAAATTCGTAAGCAGGAGTCGGCATCGCGCTCACTTCCAGCTTGCCCGATTCGATCCGCGAGAACTCTAAAATATCGCCGATCAATTCCAGCAAATGCTGGCCATTGCGGCGGATCGTATCGACCGCTTCCAACGACTCGGATGTGACGGCATGATCTTCCATGATTTCGGAGTAACCCAAAATCGCCGCCAGCGGCGTACGCAGTTCATGGCTCATATTCGTCAAAAATTCAGACTTCACGCGAACGGCCGATTCGGCGGCGCGTTTCGCACGTTGCAAAGCGAACTCAGCCTCTTTACGCGCGGAAATGTCGGTCGATGCGCCCAGGATCTGTTTACGGTCCGCGTCATTTTCGGCCACGCAACCGCTGGAGAGATACCAACGGTAACCGTCGTCGCCGCGGCGAATGCGATGCTCGACGACAAAGCGATCCGAACGCCCTGAAAAATGAGCGTCGGCCGCGTCGAGTGTCGCGTGCCGATCATCGGGATGAATTCGTTCGATCCATTGCGCTAGATCGCTCGGCAGATCGTCATGCGCAATACTCAACATGTCTTGAAAATGGTCGGCCAGATAAAAGAAATTACAGGGGCGGTCCCAACGCCAGAGGCCGACATTTCCTTCGGCGACCGCAACGCGATACCAACGCTCGCGATGTCGCAACTTATCAGCGGTCATACGCCGCTCGACGCATCGCATCACCGTCCGTTCGATCGCTGCGGCGGAAAGATGCGAAGTCGGCGCAAATTCATCGGCGCCGCTCGACCATGCATCCAGTTCGACTTCGCCAGACTTTTCGTCACCGACGACGATGACGACCGCTTGAGGAAGACGTTGCCGGACGCGGCGAAGCTCCGACATTTCTTCGCGCAGCGGATGCGTGCGATCGATCAAGAACAAACAGATTTCGACCGGCTGATCGCCGATAATCGATTTTGCATCGGCAACAGCGTGGAATCGCCATTCTACCGATTGGCTGCTACTTAGCTCACTTGATACCGCCGCAATCAAATCAGGATTGCGACACACAATGAGCGTTGTGAATCGTTCGCTTTTCATGTTCTGCCCCTGGGACGATCGCTGCTACGATCTAACCCGATGAGCAGGGAAAATCCCCCGCCTGGAGAGACACTAGGTCAAAAAACGTTACACGGGGGGAGTTAAGCCGCAAAGTCAACCCGTTTCGCGCTCATTATCCGAGAATTGCCGCTGGGGTCGTAACGACTATGCGGTTAGCGAACGGCGGAGCCACGACGCCGCTCTAGTGGCGCGAAAGCATCGCTTCGCGATAGCGGCTCATGACGTCGGCTCGCAGCAGCAAACCGATCAACTGCCGCCGCCCCCCTTCCCCGATCTCGACCGGCAACGTGTCGACGTCGCGCGATCCGAAATCGCGCAGCGCCTCAAGCAGGTTCTCCTCGGGCGAGACCGAGATCGGCATCATCAGCGCAATATCGTCTGCATTCACCAAATAGGGAGAGACGTCAGTATCCATCACGCGATGCAAGTCTTCGGGACGAATGATTCCGATCAATCGATTGTCGTCATCCATGACCGGGAGACTTTCAATGTGCGGATTTTGCCGCGCCACCTTGATGATCTGCACCAGGTTGTCCGTATTTTTCACGGTCGGAAAGCGGCGGATCATCACGTCCCGCACTTTGATATGCTCGGCGCCATGCAAGTCATGGCTGCGCGCGATCGACTCGCCGCTGCGCGCCAGCCGTTTCGAGTAAATATTTTCCGGATCGCTAAACCAGGCGACCACGCTCGAGATACAAGCGGCGCCCATGATCGGCAAAATAATGTGATAGTCGCCGGTTAACTCGTAGACAATCAAAATCGCGCTGAGCACTCCATGCGTTGTGCCGGCGACCACGGCGCCCATGCCGACCAGCGCATATGCGCCGGGGCTGGCGCACATGTCGGGCGCAATTAAATTGCAGACGATTCCGTAGGCGCCGCCCAGCGTCGCTCCCAAGAAAAGGGAAGGCGCGAAGATGCCGCCGGCCCCGCCGCCGCCCAGCGTCAAACTTGTGCAGATCGGCTTCAGCAGGATTAGGGGAACCAGCCACCAGAGATGCGCGATCATCTCTTCTCGACTAAGCGGCACCACCTTCGTGCTGGCGATGTCAACGTTTTGACGACGAACCGGCATCGGCTTGTCCGCATTCTGAAGATGCAGCGAGTGCTCGACCGTGTCGTAGCCGACGCCGTAGAGCGCCGGTCCGCGGGGATGATGCCCTTCTTGGCTCATTTCTTCGGCCAGCGAATCCGACTCGTTCGCCGATTCTTCGGCGGAGATCGTCGGCGGCGCGGGATAAACGACAAAGTAACCGGCGCCGAGAACGCCGACCAACGTGCCGCAGGCCAGCGCCCTTATCCACCACTTGGGCGTCCAGGCTTTCGCGACGTCTTCGGTCCAATACAACAGCCGCACAAAGGCGATCGAAGCGAATCCGCAGATAATGCCCAGCAAAAAGTAAGACGGCAGTTCGACCCAATTGCCGGCATATTCGTGGGAAATTTGGGGAAAGGCGACATTCACGCCGTGTTCGCCCACTTGCTTTTGCACCACCGCGGCAAGCACCGCAGCGATCACGATCGGGGTCAGGCTCTCGACCGCGAAACTGCCGAGGATGATTTCGCACGAGAAAATCACGCCGGCGATCGGCGCATTAAACGCGGCGCTAATGCCGGCCGCGGCGCCAGCTGCGACCAACGTCCGCAGATTGCGTGACGACAAGCGAAAAAACTGACCAGCGGCGCTGGCGATCGACGAACCGATCAGCACCATCGGACCTTCGGGTCCCACCGAACCGCCGACGCCGATGCAGACGGCCGACGAAAAGACCTTGGCCAACGACCAGAAGGGGCGAATCACGCCATCCTTTCGCGCGACCGATTTGATCACTTCCGGAACGGCTTGACCTTCGAGCCGAAAATAGCGCGTAAACCAGGCGACAAACAGAATTCCCAGCGCCGGCGACGCCGCAAGAGCGACGTAACCCCAGATGGTGAACTCGCTCCACGCGACGAAACGCAAGACCGTCAGTTCACGAATGATCTCAAACAGATAGGCGAATAAGACCGAGCCATAGCCGGTGAGCACGCCGGCGATCGCCGCCAACACAATCGTCAACGGCGCTGCGGGGATCGTTCCGCGCCGAAGGCGTTGGAAGATCCAGCCGAACGCCTCTGGATAGATCTTTTTAATCCGGTCGTGCATGGACGGACTGGTGGAGGTTTACGGCAAAGAGTTCTAGCCTAGCACGGAAAAATCCCTCGTAAAGGGCGTTCAGATGGACCACAAGTTCAAAAAAAGAACCGCGAAACAGTTTGTTCCGCGGCTCTTTGATTTGAAACTCAATCGCCTTGAATCTAATTTCCAGGCGTTTGACGTGGGAGATTTACTCCAAGATTTTCTTCGAGTCCGAGACGATCGTCGAGATCTGCTCTTTCGAAGGGTTCGTCGCATACGCGTGATTTACTTTCACGCCCTCGGCATTCCACATCATGACGCTGACCTTGGCGTCTTTCGAGACGTTGTAAGGGCTCGGACCCTTGCTGTCTTTGAACACGGTCAGCGGGGTCTCTTCGATCTTGTTGGCGGCGGCGACCTTTTCTAGTTCGCTCTTGCAATCGGCCGGAGCGTCGCTCAGCAGAACCACAAAGGCCGACAGCTTTTGATCGGAGTTCTTGGCGACCGCTTCGTCGATCTGCTTCACCAGATTTTGGACGCTGTCGTCCATTTCACGGGCGAAAATCGCGATCGTCGGGCGTCCGCCGTAACGGCAGCGATAGCAAAGGGTCTCTCCCTTGGCCGGGCCGGTGACGTCTTCGACATAGAACGCAGCCGGTTGAGCGCCCATATCAAGGCCCGACTTTACTTCCGCCGCTTCCGCGGCCATCAGATTGTGAGCCGACAGGCCCAAGCAGAGAGCCAACGCGAGTCCAAATACGAGCTTCTTCATGCGGTTACTCCAGTAACGGGGGATCAACAAAAGGAAGGAGGGAATCAAAAGATTCACCCCAGCGGTGAGTCGGTGGGAAACAGCGTCGTTTACGTCGGCCTTGAGGAGGCCGCTCTCTACGAAACGCTGCGATAGACCTATTGTGGCGGGAAGTCGGGGACAAATCCGTGAATTTTCCTACATCGAGAAAACTTTACCAAGATCGTTGGCCGATTCCAACTGAAAACCCCCACCACTTCGGTGCTAGCGAGTACGGAGCAAATGACTATGGATGGCGAATTTTCGGCTCAAATTCAACATTGGTGCGAAATTGTGTTGATGTGGGTGGGATTTGGAACAATTACCGGACTTCTCGCCAAAGCGATCATGCCTGGCCGCGACCCAGGCGGACCCATCGCAACTTTGGCGATGGGAGTTGGCGGCTCGATCATCGGCTGCGCCGTTCTGGCCTATTTCTATACTGGAGAGCGGGTTTCACCGATTAGCCCGCTTGGTTTTGTGGTCGCCGTGGCCGGCGCCTTCGTCATTCTGACGTTCTACCGCTTGTTGGCGGGTCGCATGATCGACGAAGGGGGCGCCTCTCACCGAGTACGGGGTCCAAGCTTCTTTCGTTCGCGCCGTAGACGCTACGCCGATCAAGAGACGGAATAGCTGACGCCCAAGCTGCGAATCCGAGCACCTGCGGGCAAGAATGCAAAAAACCGCTTTGGTATCGGCCAAAGCGGTTAAGAACGATTTGCAACATCGAATCGGTAATTGCCTAAGCAAGAGAGCCTTTTAAAGAGCTAAACTTGCGTGGAAGCCATGCGATTTAGATTGCGGCCGAACCCGATTCGGCGGTCCGAATGCGGATCACGTCCGTCAATTCGCTGACAAAAATCTTGCCGTCGCCGATCTGACCCGACTGTGCTTTTTCGATGATGGTGTCGACAATCTCTTGGAATTGTTCGTCGGTAGCGACGATTTCGATTTTGATTTTTGGGACGAAATCGATCGAGTACTCGGCGCCTCGATAGGTTTCGGTCTGACCCTTCTGGCGACCAAAGCCCTGAACTTCGATTGCGGTCATTCCGCCAAATCCCTTGCTGACCAAGGCATCTTTAATCTCATCCAGCTTGTGATGACGGACAATCGCTTCAATTTTCTTCATGGACGAACATCTCCGTATTCTGACGTGACGTGGAACGGGCGCTATAGGACACTCGCCCTTCGCAACGCTCAAACTTGCCTTACCGACACCAACTGTCATCTGCGTTGGGCAGACGAGAGAGACTGTTGGACAGCCAGCGCAGACCGCAAAACCGGCCTCCCGCAAAATTTGAGCGACTTGCACCACGGAATGCAATCATTATGCCAAACGACGAAAAGAGGCTAGCATCCGACCGCAAACCCTTTTACAGACAAGAGTTACAAACATCATTCCAATCGCGAATAGTACAAAGAATGCCGGCGAAATTAGCAATAATCGGCGCAACACGCGCGAAATGCATGCACAGAAATGAAAAAGACTTGCGCCATTGAGGGTCGCGCAAAAAAAAACGGCCGAGGCCAAAGAGACCTAAATCTCCTCAGCCTCGACCGCCGTTCCCAACAGCCCCGTCGTCAGGAACAACACCCCATCATGCTTTGGGTAAACGAGGTCGTGCCTCGTAGTTGATCGATGTTGAACTCTCTCTTGGAAAGAGAGCGATGCGTTGGCCAGTTCCCGGCTCACTCCCGCATCCTGCAGAGTGAATTGAGAAATGGACCACGCGTCTGCAAAGTTGAGCCGCATACGTTCCCGCGACAAATCGATGACCATCCTGGTCGATCCTGATCTGTCGAAACAACTTCGACTCTTCTTCGCTGCGTAACGGCAATTGCATTCAGCGTGCCGAAATCGAAAAACATGATGCAATTGTATAAAAATCGCCTATTTCGCCGTATTATCTCAGCATCGCGACAGAATCCGCCGCGAATTTCCCGGAAGCCGGTTGCCTAAAATGAATGCAACTGCCCATGATGAAAGCACTGCGATTCATTTTTGTGGGAGAGCTAGGCACGCGTGACTGATATTCCGACCCTTACAGCCGCTGAACTCGTCGAAGAATTTGAGTTCTATGACGATCCTATGGATCGTTTTCAATTTCTGATCGAGCTCGGCAGGCAGATGCCCCCGCTCGACGACGCCTACAAAGTCGAAGCCTTCCGCGTGCAAGGCTGCCAGAGCCAAGTCTGGCTCGTACCGCAAGCCAGCAAGGATGGCGGCCAACTCTATTTCCTCGGCGATAGTGACGCTCAGATCGTCAAAGGTCTGGTCGCTTTGTTGGCGATGCTCCTCTCTTACAAGACGTCCGAAGAGATTCTGGCGTACGATTTAGAATCGCTCTTCGATCAGATCGGCTTGGCCCAGACGATTACTCCTTCACGGGCCAACGGCTTTTACAACATGGTGCAGCGGATTCGGGATTTAGCCGCCGCTGCCAAAAACAACGCGTAGTTTCGCTAATCGACGTAACCCGGTTTAGTTGCGTCCCCTTTGCCGTCAGGGCACAATAGGCGTTTCTGTTCCCAAAATTCCCCCCAATTCCATAGCCCCCAGAGACCACCTGATGAAATTGAACCTCACTCGTATTGCCCTCGCCGGCCTGATCTCGCTAGCGACCGTCGGTTACGCGACTGCCGCCGACGACACGCCGACCTACACCAATCCCAAAGAAGCAGGCGAAGCCTATCCCATCCAAGGCGAATACGTCGGAACCGTGACGATGGATGGCCAGGATGTGCCGCTCGGCGTGCAAGTGATCGCGTTGGGTGAGGGCAAGTTCCGCGGGGTCGGTTATCCCGGCGGACTCCCCGGCGACGGTTGGTCGCGCGGCATGGAAACCCACTCAGCCGAAGGCAAGCTGGAAGATGGCGTCGTCACGATGGAAGGGGATCACGCGAAGATCACCATCGCCAACGGCGTGATCTCAGTCTTCTCCACCGCCGGTGACAAGATCGGCTCGCTGAAGAAAACGGTTCGAAAAAGCCCGACGCTGGGCGCCAAGCCGCCGACCGGAGCGACCGTGTTGTTTGACGGAGCGAGCGCCGACGCTTTTGAAAACGGCAAGATCGTGCAAGACGGTTTCCTGTTGGCCGATTGTTACACCAAAGAGAAGCTGGGCGATCACACGCTGCACATTGAGTTCATGACCCCGTTCAAGCCCGACGCTCGCGGCCAGGCCCGTGGTAACAGCGGCGTTTACATGCAAGGTCGCTACGAACTGCAAGTGCTCGATTCGTTCGGCCTCGAAGGAGAAAACAACGAGTGCGGCGGCATCTATCAAATCTCGAAGCCGAAAGTCAACATGTGCTTTCCGCCGCTCACCTGGCAAACCTACGACATTGACTTCACCGCCGCCAAATACAACGAAGCCGGCGAGAAGACCACCAACGCTCGGGTGACCATCAAGCAGAACGGCGTCGTGATTCATGACGACCTCGAACTGCCGAAGCACACCCCGGGTCGCGAACAAGAAGCGAACAGCCCGGCGGCGTTGTATCTGCAAGGACACGGCAACCCGGTCGTTTACAAAAACATCTGGGTTCTCAAAAAGTAAGGCCGCTTCGGCTTTACCAGCGATTCAATCCGAGAACGCCGGCGATTTCAATCGTCGGCGTTTTTTTAGGCCGCGATCTCATCGCTGGACGCTTGTTCGACGACCACTGCCGGCGCTTCGGCCGGATCATGCTCCGCTTCCAGCGAGTTCAGCGAAGCTTCGATGCGGCGACGGTAGTCTTCCAGCGACTCGTCTGTGATGGGACGCACAGGCTCGGCAAAATAACCATGCACGCGGCAAAACGGCTGCGGAATCTGAAGCCGATCCCAGGTCTTCGCCAAGATCCAGCGCCGCTCTGGCACCGCGACCATGTTGATCACGACGGCGCCTGTCTTTTTTGAGAGGGCCGCGACCCCTTTGTGAACGCGATTACGCGGCCCACGTGGTCCATCCACCGCCAGATAAGCCGGTTTTCCGCCGTCGACATGCTCGATCAAGCCGACCAGCGCCTCGCGGCCCCCTTTGGTTTGACCACGGGTTCGATTCGACCCACGGATCGGCGTGACGCCCATCATTCGCAAGGTCGGAACGATCAACTCTCCGTCCAACGACTGCGAGACCATCGCAGCGGTCCCTGCTTCGCCTCCCATCGCGGCGGCGACCTGATGGGCATGCAAAACCGAATAGACGTACGGAACGCCAGCGGCTCGCAGAGCGGGCCGTGGATCGTTATGCAAACGAACTCGACAAGTCCATCGCAACAGCAAAACGACGATCGCCGCCAACCAGGCGATGGTCCAATTCAAAATATATTTCACGGCCTTCGGCTCTTCCGCACGACAAATGACTTACGACGTCCGATTCGCAGCCCTAAATCGGCCAGTTGATCGCGACGAAAAGAACGCACACGGCTCGTCTGCCTGAGACGAACGCGTCTACGTCCAGCGGTCCGCCGCAGCGCCGGCTCGCCGTGATTGCCCACGCCATCCACATCGCCGGGCGTTGATGGGGCAATCGAGAGATCGGGAGTTTACCTAGCAACCGGCGAAAGGGTCAATGCGACCGCAGGCCGATTATTCAGCCTCTTTCGTCGGTTTGACCTGCCAGACTTCATCAAAGAAGTCTGCAGCCGCTACTTTGCCGGGAGTCGATCCATTCGGGGGAGTCGTGATGTCAATAATCGCCCAGTCGGGCAATTGCGGGTTCTGCCGAGAATTGCTGCTATCATCCGCCTCGCGAAAGGTCGGACCGCTGTTGAGAACCAGATACTTCTGCGGATTCAGGGGGTTCGGGTAAATCATCAACGGCACGTGGACATCAGCCGAAAATTGACGCCCTCCAAGCGTCACTTGCTTCTCGTCCCAAGTGAGCGGTAGTTTCTCCAGCGAGTCTCGAATCAGGCGGTTCGTTTGCGGCGTCCCCCACGCGATAAGGTGATACTTGGCGATGTCGGCCGGCGTCACCTGATCGTCATATTTCCAGCGCGGCTTCCCCCGGAAGAGCGCCTGCCAGCGATCGTCAAAGTGGGCGATCTCAAACTCGAGCCATTGCTGCAGTCGCGCGTTCGTCGACTTCTCGCGCGGCACGACCACCATAAACGGCTCCAGAAAAACGTCATCGATTGGTCCTTGGAGGCCCGGCAGTTTCGCCAATTGTTCGGCGTCGGCGGCGGGAGCAGCAAACGTCCACTCTCCGTCTTGTTTCACCAGCGAAAGCGGCGCATCGTCCGCAGGCGCCGTTTCGACATTCAACTTTTGGCCATCGATCTCGACCACAAAGCCGGTCGGGATTTTTTGCAGGTGCAGCGCCAACGCGGCGATGTTTTTCGTCGTCAGCGTCACCGAGTCAGGCCACGCGACCTGGGCGTCGATCCGCGAATCTCGCCAATGCTCCTCCAGTCGCAAAGCTTCGACCCAATGCATGTGTCGATAGCGCAGCGTTTGGGTTTGCAGCGAGACTTCGGTCGGCGTCCTATTCAAACCGGCGTCGCGAAACTCCTTCATTTTGGCGAGCAGCACTTTCAGCGTCTCTGGTTCATACTTATGCGCCGTCTGGGGACCGATCAAATGGGGCAACGTACGACCTTCGGCGGCGTACGCAGCTTCCATTACCTGGGCCGCTTGAATCTGCTTGTCGATTTCGCCGCTATAGGCGATGACCGGCAGATTGAACAGATTGCGCACGTAGTCGGGAACGTCGTAACAGCCCCATAGTTTTTGCGTGTAGCTCGGCGGATAGTTCTCTGGCTTCAGTTTTTGATAGCGGGCCGTCTCAGCGAATCCAGCGCCTGGGCTCATCGCGACCCAATGATCAGCATAGTGAGCGCCCACATGCCAAACGCCGGCGCCCCCCATTGAAAAGCCCATTAGGACGATCCGATCGGGATCAATCGCATAGCGCTGTTTGACATCTTCGATCGCGTCCAGAATATCGATCTCGCCGGCCGACTTAAATCCAATACATTGCCGGCCAAATGGATGCAGCGTGATCGCATCGTCAGGCGCGACATAGCCTTTGCTGCGTTGACGACCATGGATGAAATAGAGATCGGTTTCTTTATCGCCGCGTCCATGCAACCAGACGTACAGCGGAACCGGCTTCGACAGATCCAGATCCGCCGGGATATGCAAACCATACGGTTGCGGCGAATCGTCGATCGTACTGCGATAACCGCGCACCAACAAACCATCGGCGGTAGTCCACTCCGGCTTACCAGCGTCAATTTGGGCGATCCGCTGTTCGGCCGAGTCAAGCGCCGCCCGAGCGACGTTGACATCTTTCGGTTTGTAGAATTCGCCGTTTCGCAGCGCGAGCGAAACCGCTTTCAAATAGATCTCGGCGTCGATCGACAACGGATTGTTTTCGACCGTCTCCAGTTGCTTTTGCAGTTGCTCTAAACGGGTCGTTAGTTCCGTCTTTGTTTTGGCGTCAATTTCCATTCCCAGCGGCGGCAAGATCCGTCGGATCGCAGGGATAGAATCCTCGGCCCAGGAAGCGGAAGCCAGCGACAAGACAAAACAAACAGTCCAGACGTAGCGCATCATTTTTTGGCGAACGGGTTGGATAGGAAGGGGGATAGGAAGCAGACGAAGAAGGAGATATTGACGCATAGGAAACACCCATCAACAACTCCCCATGGTAGTCAAAATGCGGCAAGCATGCGATTGCGCTGGGCCGCGATGAAACCAGCCCTTATTGCACGACTTTTACCGCCTACCGTCCGGTTCCTAAAGACCGTCCAACCAATTCTCAAACCGGCTACCCAAACTGCCTAGTTTCATCGTCCTCGCCCCAACGAGCGCTGGGCGGCCCAGGCAGTTTGTCCAGAACGGACCGAGTTACGTCCGCAACAAAATGCAACGTCCACTTGCGGAATCGTCCCCCGACAACCGCAAAGCGACGCTCCGTCCCTCTCAGCGTCGACCAGAGGCCAAACCGATTTTAAAGGAGTAGCTGGGAGACCATTAGCGCCGGAGCGATACAGACAGAGACTGAATACTTCGAGCGCCACTGGCCGAAGTCAGCCTGGTAGCGACTGGCTTGATCGTAACTCGGTTTGCTCCACCCACCTATGTGACCGTCAATGAAATCATGGAGCCCGCGCGTTATCGGGATCGTACTCCATTACTTCGACAGCAAAGGCAATCCCTTGATGGTGTTTTGCAATCCGCCGACGGTTCCGCCGACCGTGCTACCGACTCCATTTAACCCTCCTCCCACGGCGCCGCCGATTCCATTCAGCCCGCCTCCCACGGCGCCGCCGACTCCACTTAAGCCGCCGCCTAGGCCTCGCACGGTGCTGGGTAATCCGCCTGCTCCGCCGAGCGAAGAAGCTTTGAACGAAGTCTGCGATCGAAGGGAGCCCAACGTGCTTTGCTGAAGATGGATAGTTTGGTTCAGCTTGGTGCTCTTAAGCGAATTCTGCAGCAATCCAGATGCTTCTGCCGACAGCGTCGCAGTTCCCTCAAGCTTGCCTATTTGGGGCCGAAGAGATTTTCCTGAAGAGTGGTGAATATCTCCGAGCACATTTGCGACGAGTCGCCGCGATAGCGCAGATGTTTGCACTGCGGCATGCTCGGTGGAAGTCAGCAGTAATCGCTTTGTTGCAGCGGCGTTAACCGGCGGTCGCCATTCTCTATGGCTTTCATAAAAATGCTCCCACCCGGCCAGGCGACGCTCAAAGTCAATATTGCCAAGTCTATGTATCTT
This sequence comes from Blastopirellula marina DSM 3645, assembly GCF_000153105.1. Lineage (GTDB taxonomy): Bacteria > Planctomycetota > Planctomycetia > Pirellulales > Pirellulaceae > Blastopirellula > Blastopirellula marina. Next base: position 1,975,811 of record NZ_CH672376.1, on the reverse strand, counting down.
CTGATATTGCCCCAACAAGGTTCCTTCAGCGAGCCCGGCTTTTCTCCAAGCGATTAGTCCCAACGATTTTCCGGTCTCGCCATAATAATCGCCGAAATAGAATCGGTCATTGGCGCGATCGACGAATAGATGCAGTAACAGATTACGAATCAAAATCGGCTCGGTGAGCGTGATGGAGACCGTGTTTGGTTGCGACATCGAAAGGGTTGAAGCGTCAATCGGCGCAAATAATATGCCGCGATCTTCCAGCAAATAGTCGAGATGGCGCACGGTCTTCACAACGCCAGTAGCGGTAGCGACTCTTGCAGCCGGGGCAATAATCTCATGTGGTCCCTGTTCCGCTAAGGATTTTATCTCGCCGGTAACCTTCCAGTAGCCGGCTGTCCGAATGAATCCATTTTCCGAGCTCAGCCAGCTTCCAGCGACCCATTCCATCCCCTGGGGCGCGCGTCGCAAAACGCCGGTCACCCACACAAATTTTTGTTCAACAGGCTCAAACGACCAGTACCCCGGTATAAACGAGAGCCCATCGTCAATCTCATTCACGATTTCACGAACAGATGGCGGCGGAGTGATCGGCGCCATCTCTCCATAAAGGACATCACCGAGAAGGGGACGAGCGAAGGCTTCATGTAACGAACCTCGAAATCGCGATGCCTCTGATGTCGCTGCCACGATTTCGTTCAGATTCGCTTGCGATGATCGATTGATTCCCGCGTTCACATCGACCAGGCGTCCCGTGGGCCGATTGTTCGCGGAGTTATCCATACCTGCGTTCACGCCAACCAAGGGGCGTCCGCCATCATTCGCGCCGCTGCCCGATCGATCGATTCCCGCGTTCACATCGACCAGGCGTCCCGTGGGCCGATTATTGGCGGCGTTATCGATACCTGCGTTCACGCCCACCAAGGGTCGTCCGCCGTCATTCGCGCCGCTGCCCGATCGATTGAGTCCCGCGTTCACATCGACCAAGCGTCCCGTGGGCCGATTGTTGGCGGAGTTATCCATACCTGCGTTCACGCCCACCAAGGGGCGTCCGCCGTCATTCGCGCCGCTGCCCGATCGATTGATTCCCGCGTTCACATCGACCAGGCGTCCCGTGGGCCGATTTTTCGCGGAGTTATCCAGACCTGCGTTCACGCCCACCAAGGGTCGTCCGCCGTCATTCGCGCCGTTACCCGATCGATTGATTCCCGCGTTCACATCCACCAAGCGTCCCGTGGGCCGATTGTTCGCGGAGTTATCCATACCTGCGTTCACGCCCACCAAGGGTCGTCCGCCGTCATTCGCGCCGCTGCCCGATCGATTGAGTCCCGCGTTCACATCGACCAAGCGTCCCGTGGGCCGATTATTGGCGGAGTTATCGATACCTGCGTTCACGCCCACCAAGGGTCGTCCGCCGTCATTCGCGCCGCTGCCCGATCGATTGAGTCCCGCGTTCACATCGACCAGGCGTCCCGTGGGCCGATTGTTCGCGGAGTTATCCATACCAGCGTTCACGCCAACCAAGGGGCGTCCGCCGTCATTCGCGCCGCTGCCCGATCGATTGATTCCCGCGTTCACATCGACCAAGCGTCCCGTGGGCCGATTGTTCGCGGAGTTATCGATACCTGCGTTCACGCCCACCAAGGGGCGTCCGCCGTCATTCGCGCCGCTGCCCGATCGATCGATTCCCGCGTTCACATCGGCTAATTGGGCTGTCGATCGATCGTTAATTTGGTCGCCACTCATAATGGACGCACGACTAAGGGGACGAATGGTTGTTTCACCCTGCGTCGGACTTCCACTCTGCGTCGGACTTCCACTCTGCGTCGGACTTCCACTCTGCGTCGAACTTCCACTCTGCGTCGAACTTCCACCCTGCGTCGAACTTCCACTCTGCGTCTGGTTACCGCGCGGGCCCGGGCTGTCACCTCCTGTTGCTGACCCCTGACCGATCGGAGTGTTCGTTGGACCCGCGTTGCCGCTGCGTGACGATGGGCTCGGAGAATTTCTCGGAGAGGCTTGACTCGCTGAGGATCTCTGATTCTCGTTAGGAGCCTGATTGTCCGTGACGACGTCGTCGGTTTTTGAATCGTCGTTACCGCTTGGGGTTCCAGCATTTGGAGTATTGGATGATTCCGTTGCGACTTGGCGTTCGCTGGAACGTTGATCGTCACGACTCGAATTGTCGGCGAATGACTGCCCCTTGGACGAACCATCATCGGCGGAAGTCGACTGACTACCCGAGGGGGTCTGACCATCGTTGGCGTTTCGTCGATTTGATCGATTCTCGCCCGAGGACTGCCGCGACGAATCGCGATCACCGGCACTCGTCGACGAATCCATCCCAGCTGTTCCAGCTTGGCCCTCTGAGGCGTCAGGATCACTGGAATTCGCGCCACGCTGATTCGTTGAATTGCGGTCGCCCGCTTGACTTGCGTTTTCTTCCATTTCGGACTGCGGCATCTCTCGATCGCTGAAATACTCGCCTTCATTCACCCGCACTTGTAAGGCGACCTCACCTTTTTTGTCGGACAAAGTGCGAACTTCCACCGGTGCTCCAGCCGATAATTCGCTCATTTTATGACGCGGATGAAGTTCATCGACGACGAGAAATGCAGCGATATCGTGCACGACGAAAGAACGCCTTTGGGCGACTTCCTTTTGCGTATCACCGGGCGCAGTCACACGCTGAATATCCATCACCAGGACAGGTTCGTTGTAACTGACAAATGTTCCTTCGTAGCGCCAGGAAGGAATTGTGGTCAGAACTGTTTCACTATCAGCGATTTGGCTGAGGCAGAATGGCGAAAAAGAAAAAACAGCCACGAAAAACATGCATGTTCGCAGCCAAACATTTCGCTGGTTCATGGATTTGCCCCCATCTCGATTACCCAGACGTCCATGAAGGCGAACACGCCCTCATCAATACAAACATATGCCTGTTCCCCGCAACTGCTGGGAAATCTCTGCTTTTAATGCTTGCACATCGATTTCGCGCACGAATAACTTTCATGAGTCGTACAGTACGCACGCGAGGCGATTGAGATGCATGCGTTCCCCGACTCCACGCGAGAATACTGGTATTAGGGGCAAATCGAGATGTACCATTTCATTCGCGCAGTAAGTCTATGCGCATTACTGACCTTGATCTGCACAGATCGAAGTTCAGCTCAGACTCCCTTTTTTTCGTTCTTGAGTCGACAGCCTAAAGCGGCGGAGGACGCGCCCGTTGAGCCAGAACTTCCGCGGCAACGCTATCCGTTGAACGATCCGCCGACATCTGCCTTTCGCATGGCGCAGGCGACGGGTGCGCCGATCGAAGAGAATCTATCGCCGCAAAACGGCGGTATCCCCTCACCGTTTCCACCCCGTTTTGTTCCGCAGGGGCCGGCGTTGATCCCGCTTCCGCCGCTTGATCAGGAATCGCCTGCTACCTCGGCGCCAAATCAAGAGTTGGATCGCATCGAATCGTTGGCGGTCGCCGCGCTGCAACGAGAGGATTGGAAAGCAGCGGAGAAATATTTGAACCAAATTCTCGCACAAAATCCGACCCATCGGGACGCTTTGAAAGTATTGGCCAACATGCTGCGGAGCCGGGAACGTCCGGCCGATGCAGTAAAACTTCTCCAGCAATACCATGCTCATTTTTCTGATGACGCCGAGATCACCATGATCTACGGACGAGCCCTGTTGGAAAATGAGGAAACGGATGCGGCCATCCGTTCTTTACTAGCCGCCGAACGCATTGATCCAAAGTTGGATGACGTTCGATTTTTCTTGGGGTCCGCTTATTTGCAGGCCGAACTGCCGATGAAAGCCTGGTCTGCGGTACAACAGGGCGAAAACTCCAGTGCGGAAGCTTCGCAATATCAGTTGTTGACCGAGGCGACAGCGCTCGCTCAATTGGGACAATTGCGACAAGCGGACACGATTTTCTTCGAGGTATTTTCAAATCCTCAATCTCAAGCGGTTGCGGAAATGGCCGAAAATTATCGCCATGAAATAAAGGAAGCGCTGCTGGAAACGCCGCGATTTTTTGGCGCGGTTAAATTAATGCAGCGCTATGACGACAACGCAGGCGTAATTCCAACTTCCAACCTGTTCAACGCACCGCCGATGACGGTTCCATCCTTTGGCGGACTATTATCCGCAGACCTTAACTACTATTTGCTTCGCACCTACCAGACTAATGTTGTCGCAGGATATGCGCCCTTGGCGACGCACTACTATCGCGACTTGGCTTCGCAGTTTGACTTGATCGGTCACTCTGGTTATCTATCGATGACGAACATTGGTTTAACGCCCTGGCGCGACCGCCCTTATGTGGCGGCCATTCGCACCGAGTTCGATCGGCTCGACATCAATACGTCTCCTTATCTGCAGCGTTGGGGCGGCAGCGTCGCACTTTCGATCAAAGAAAATGACATCGTCACCAACAGCGCCGTCCTCCAACTCTCTAATTTTGACTTTTTGGGCCTTGGTCCGGGAATCGAAGGATCGCCCAGCGACGCGGATTCCTTCAGTTGCCAAGCGGCCTTCTCGCGACAATGGCAAACCTGGCGTCGCAACTTGAAGTGCCGAATTGGCTACGCCTACAATCGCAACGAATCGCAAGGCAGCGACTTTGACTACAACGGCCATATCGCATCGTGCGGATTATCTTATGATTTCGAGGATGAGTCGTACGCCGCTGTCGACCTGCAATATTTCTATCGTCACTACGATCATGTGCAGACAATATCCGGCATCACGCGAGAAGACTCGGAAATATTGCTAGGCGCCAGCTATGTGCGTCCCCTGTGGCGAGAATTCGACTTACTGCTCACCTACGCATACGATCTCAATGACTCGGATCTGGTCAGCAATACTTATGACCGCAACGTCATCGAGATCGGCGTACAATGGAACTTCGGTCAAAACGATCCCAATGAACCGTCGCAGCGGCGTTGGCTTCGGTAAGCGTCTCTTTTCAGAGTTTGACTCTGAGCGAATCCCAAAGACGCTACGCGAATTGCAAAAGGCCGGAGGTCTCACTCCGGGATTTCGATCGCGAAGTACGTTTCGCGCTGCGAAAGGCGACTAACTGCATCGGACTCTCGTCTCGGATTACGTTTTTACTTTCGCATTCCGCTTTTTGGTGATGCACGGTGGGTGGATCGTCAGCCGGTCGGTGGGTTGCGCAAACCGGTCATATCGATTGGCGATGGTGGGATCGAACAAGTTTTTTGCTTCCCCGACTCCGCTACTTTGCTTCCGAACCTTGCAGGAGAAGAAAGACGAAAACATCGGGCGAAAGGGAGCAGCGCCCGTATAAAAGACTGCTGCAATTGGCCCTCTGCCCTCTTTGGCTTGAGGAAAGCAGGTCAATCGCCCCATTTACTTTACAATCTCCCTATTGCTACACTTCGTGTACCAGAATGGCGACTGAAACTGTTCCAGTGAGCAGGTTTTTCTCCATCAATACCATTTAAGAAGACGACACATGGCTGACGGCACGATCAAAAAGCTGACCGACAAGGGTTTTGGGTTCATTAACACAGGTGGTTCAAAAGACCTGTTTTTTCACTCAAAGGCTCTGCAAGGCGTGAGTTTCGACGACCTGCATGAAGGACAGAATGTAACTTTCACGGAAGCTCAAGGCCCCAAAGGCCCCTGCGCCGAGAACGTACGTCCCTCTTAGGGCATTTGCTTCCTCTACGACAGATTTAGTGGGCCGAACTCATCTTTGATGTTTCGGCCCGCTTCGCGCTGCTCGATTCCTACTCTGAGTACGAATTGAATTGTCGTTGTTAGTTAGCATCTTGCGCATCATCTGCATCTAACTGACGCGGGCGCCATTGCCACGACGTTGCGTGGCAATGCTGGTCCACGACGATTTCGCTTGAGAACGTTCCCTTTTTGCTGCTGCAAATGAGCATCGCAGAAAGCAGCTTCTCTCCTCAACATCGCTGCTCGCCGCATTCATGGGCGCGGCGTCCATGATCGATGGATCCATCAACGCAGACGATTGAAATAATCGCCTGCGTAGTTGCGATCCACATTTTCTTGACTGTCAAACTCGAATGCAACGTCGAGATCGCTGCGATTTCCTCGGCCCCCCACAGTCAGTTCTTCAAAGACGAAATCTCTGATCCTTGCAGAAAGGCCTGACGATTCGGCTTTGCCAAGATCACAATCCGCGGCGTAGAATACGTAGGCGCCAAACGAGTTTCGAGCGGGAGAGTAAAGGAGAAAGAACTCTTGTACACCTTGGCCATGAAAGCGATTTAAGAGACGCTCGCGAACATCGCTGAGCCCACGATCGCAAGACCTCCGAGCAGCCTTCGCGCGTGCAAAATCTTCCTCGGAAGGACTGCCATATTCGCCCATGCTTTCCGCTTTTCAAAAAGCGTCCGCAAACAGCGCGTCGCCAAACTGCTCGGCATTGAACAGGGCGAAGTCTTCCGGCGTTTCCCCCACGCCGATGTACTTGACCGGCAGGTTAAAGGTTTGGCGAATCGGGACGACGACGCCCCCTTTGGCGGTGCCGTCCAGCTTGGTCAGGATAATGCCGGTGCACTGGGCCGCTTCCGAGAAACCTTTGGCCTGGCTAATCCCGTTTTGTCCGGCGGTCGCGTCGAGGACCAACAAGACTTCGTGCGGCGCGGCTTCGATCTTTTTGCCGGCGACGCGGCGGATCTTGTCTAATTCGTTCATCAGATTCGTCTGCGTTTGCAAACGACCGGCGGTATCTAAGATCACGACGTCTTTGTTGTTTTGCAGCGCGAAATCGACCGCTTTGAAAGCGACGCTCGCGGGGTCGCTCCCCTGCTCTGCTTTGACGATGTCGACTCCTAGGCGATCGGCCCAGATCGACAGTTGCTCGACCGCAGCGGCGCGAAACGTATCGCCGGCGCCCAGCACGACGCTTTTGCCTTGCGACTTTAGATAGGAGGCCAATTTGGCGATGGAGGTCGTTTTGCCGGAACCGTTGACCCCGACGACCATCACGACGGTTGGGCCTGACTCGGCGAATTGAATCGGTGTCTCTGGTTGCTGCATCAGCGCGACCAGTTCGGTTTTGACCGTCGTCAGCACTTCGGACAGATGGACGACGCGACCGCGAAAGTCGGTTTTCACCTGATCGCGAATCTTGCCGGCGGGACCGACGCCCATGTCGGTGCGGACGAGGATCGCGTACAGCTCAGTCAGAAACTCATCATCGACCAGGCGCCCTTCCTGTTTGAAGAGATCACGAATGTCGGTGTTGAGCACCCGGGACGTTTTGACGAGCCCTTGTTTGAGCCGCGAGAAAAAGCCGGACGGCTGTTCTTCGGCCGGGGGCGCGGGTTGCTCTTCTGACTTTTTGAATGGATTAAACAATCCCATGTTTACCTCAACGGACCTATCGTTTTCTCACCAGACGAGACGCGCAGTTAGCTGGCCGTCTGCTTCGACTTTAAAACGCGGTCCAGCAGACCGTTGACGAACTGCGGCGAATGCTTGCTGCCGAAACGCTTCGACAACTCGACCGCCTCGTTGATCGCGACGCGGTCAGGCGTTTCGGAAAACAAGATTTCAAAAGCGCCGATTCGCAGCACGTTGCGATCGGTCACAGCCATGCGAGCCAGGCTCCAATTCTCGGCGAACGCTTCGATCTTGGCGTCGATCGCTTTGCGGTGCAGGCGCACGCCGACCAACAACGAGCGGCCGAATGCGACCAGATCTTCGGTATGTTTTAAGCGTCCACGCAAAAACCGCTCCGAGACGCCGATGTCGGCTTCGGGATTGAGGTCCTCTTGATAGAGGATCTGCAGGACAACTTCACGAACTCGACTACGTTTCGACATGACTGAGGTTTCGACAGAAAAAAGTGAGTATCCGCCACGGCGTCAAGGAGAACTATTCTTCGCGGGGCAGTTGTTTCATCAAATGGACCATTTCGAGCGCCGCTTCCGCCGCTTCGCTCCCTTTGTTCCCCACATTTCCGCCGGCGCGATGCATCGCCTGCTCGAGCGTGTTGACCGTCAGCACGCCAAACATGATCGGCAGCTCGCACTCCAGAGCGAGTTGCCCCAGCGTCGAGCTCACCTGACTGTTGATGTATTGGTCGTGGGTCGTTTCTCCTTTGATGACCGCGCCCAGGCAGATCACCGCATGAAATTGCCCGCTCCGCGCAAATCGCGCGGCGACGACCGGCAGTTCCCATGCGCCGGGAACCCAAGCGACTTCGACCGCGTCCTCAACGACCCCTTGGGCCGCCAACGTGGTCAGAGCGCCCTCGCAGAGCTTCCCCGTAATTGTCTCATTGTAGCGAGCGACGACGATCGCGACGCGTACGGCTTCGCCCAGCGGCTCACCGCGATAAATCCGGACCAAAATAACGATTCCTCCACGGAAAATTGCTGGAAGGGAGATCCATTGTAGAAAAACTTGACGCTTTGAGAGCGCCGGCAAACCGCCGAACGAAAAAACGCCGCTGAGTCCAACGAAAAAACGCCCAGATTATTGCCTGGGCGTTGGATCGTTTGCGGGCGAAAACGCCCCTTAGCGGTTGGTATTCATGCTCATCAGGAATTCGGCGTTCGTCTTCGTTTTGCTCAAACGAGACAACAGGAACTCCATCGCGTCGGGCGAATTCATGTCATTCAGGACGCGACGCAAGATGCAGACCCGTTTGTACTCTTCCGGATCCATCAACATTTCTTCACGGCGCGTGCCGCTGGCGTTGATGTCCATGGCCGGCCAAACGCGGCGGTCGACCAACTTGCGGTCAAGCACGATCTCTTGATTGCCGGTCCCTTTGAACTCTTCAAAGATCACGTCATCCATTTTGCTGCCGGTGTCGACCAGCGCCGTCGCGATAATCGTCAGCGAGCCCCCTTCTTCGACCTTGCGAGCCGAACCGAGGAACCGTTTGGGACGCTGCAGCGCGTTGGCGTCGAGTCCGCCGGAGAGGAGCTTGCCCGACGATGGGCATTCCGAGTTCCAGGCGCGAGCCAGACGCGTGATCGAGTCGAGGAAGATCACCACGTCGGTACCGTACTCGACCATCCGCTTCGCCTTTTCGATCACCATCTCAGACACTTGCACGTGGCGCGACGGCGGTTCGTCGAAGGTGGAGCTGATGACCTCGCAATTCGGGCCTTTGACCTGACGCTCCATGTCAGTCACTTCTTCCGGGCGTTCGTCGATCAACAAGATGATGACGTAGGCGTCGGGATAGTTTTTCAGGACTGCTTTGGCCATCTTTTGCATCAAGACGGTCTTGCCGGCGCGCGGCGGACTGACGATCAAACCGCGTTGGCCGAAGCCGATCGGGACGATCAGGTCGATCACGCGCGTTGCGACTTCGTCGGCGTCCGACTCCATCCGAATCCGGTCGTCGGGATGCAGCGGGGTCAGATCGTCGAACTGCACCTTGTTGGCGGCGATATTCGGATCTTGGTAGTTGACCGCTTCGACGCGCAGCAGCGCGAAATAGCGTTCGTTTTCTTTCGGCGGACGAATTTGCCCCGAGACGACGCTGCCGGTTTTCATGCCGAAGCGACGAATCTGGCTCGGCGAAACGTAAATATCGTCCGGGCAAGAGAGGTAGTGGTAGTCTGGGCTGCGCAAAAAGCCGAAGCCATCCGGCAAGATCTCCAGCGTCCCTTCGCCATACATCAGGCCGTTCATCTTCACGCGTTCTTTGAGAATGCGGAAGATCAACTCTTGGCGTTTGATGCCGGCGACTTCGCCCAGGTTTTCTTTGCGGGCTTCTTCGATGAGCTCGTTCATCGACATTTTTTGCAGTTCGGCGATATGGATCTCGCCCTGCTTTACCTTCTCGTAACGTTGATCGTCCGCGTCCTCCTCCTGAGGACGGCGCGACCGACTGACCAATTGCTCGGCCAGCGACATAGGCTCGGCGTCGTCATCGACATCAAGCCGACGTAACTCATTCACTGCGTCTGTTCCTTCCGACTTCGGATTACGAGCACTGGGCTCGTGGTTATTACTTGATTCGGGCAGGATGCCAGCCCCAAATTTGGGCTGTCCTGAGCGCGAATCATGATTCTGATTTTTTGTTCCGCTGCTTCGATGAGGCATGGAACTGAACTCCAAGATAAGAAAAGACGAACCGGACGACGCCCGAAAAGACGCCGTGTGCGGAGTTTTATAGGAAGACTAAAGTCGAGCTGGATGGGTTTTCGGCTCGGCATTCGCCTTGCTTGGGAGGAGACGAGTTACCTCCGTTGTAACAGATCGCCGCATCGTCGACGAGTCGAGAATCGCTACTCGAATAAACACGCTAAGGTGTTACTGTTTCGAGAATTAGCGGTCCTAACGACATTTGTCGAAGCTAGGCGATTTGTCGCCCCCACGCATCATTTCAAAAGTGGTTTGGTTTCCCCTAAATGGGACATTCGGCAGGCGAATCGGCAAGCCGCGAAATCGGGCTGGGATGTCGTAATTGCAATATTTAATGAACAGCAAGAAAAGCATCAGGAGGTAGGAGTAAGGACGCGTTCTCGCCAATAATGTTCGACCTGCTCGTCGAGCTGGGCAAGATCACCGCCGTTACGAATTATGTAATCGGATAAAACTCGCTTCTCTTCCAATTTTTCCTGAGCTGCCTCTCTGGCGTTAAATTCGGAATCGCTCCACCCCCTTTGGCGGGATCTCTGGAGCCGGTCCATAAGCGGAGAGTCAATAAATAGGAGATTATCGCAAATACTGGACCAGCCGGCCCTCACTAGCAGGGCTGCATCCATAATCAACGCCGGAGGGGGACCTCCAGGGGAATCCATTGTTGTCTGGATAAGTGCTTGGAGACGAGTTTTAATTCGAGGATGTGTGATTTTTTCTAACTCAGCAAGTTGCTTACGGCTGAGATCGTCGCCTCCAAATACTTTTGCCGCCAATTGTCGGCGGTCAACTTCCCCGTCGATCTGGAATACTTCGCTCCCGAATTTTTCCCGGATTTCGCGCTTCGTTGCCTCATCCCTTAGCACCTCGTGCCCCATTTGATCCGCATCGGCGATGACGGCGCCCCGATTTCGAAACAGAGAGGCCACGGTGCTCTTCCCGCTCGCAATTCCCCCTAAGATTCCGATTACCTTCATCTTCCGCTCTCGGCGAGATCCTGATCCACGATCCGTTCACTTTGCGGCCGGCGCCCAAGCGAGCAGCGGTCTACCCTAGCGGCGACCAACGATCGGGCCCCCTATCGTACTGGACGTAATTGTACCGGTATCTCCTGCTGGACACTTGTTCCGGCAAGTCAACTCGATCCACCCAGTCGAGCTACAAAAGCGGCTCGCACTGGGCCCAATTGTCCCCACTTTTGATGTCCACGACGAGCGGAATGGCCAGATTTCGCGCCGATTCCATTTCTTCTCGGACCAATTGCGCCAATTGTTCCAGATATTCAGGCGGCGTCTCAAACACCAGTTCGTCGTGGATCTGCAGCAGAAGTTTGGCCGGGGATCCCTCTTTTTCGAGCCGACGATGCACGCGGAGCATCGCCAGTTTGATGATATCGGCGGCCGATCCTTGAATTACCGTATTGATCGCGGTCCGCTCTGGCATGGTCAGCTGCCGTTTGAGTCGATCTCGCTTGTCCGCCGTGCGAACCCCATCAATCGCGCGGCGACGGCCCAAAATGGTGCGCACATAGCCATCTCGCTGGCAGTCGACCAAAATCTGCTCCATCAGCACGTCGACGCCGGGATACCGTTTAAAGTAGGCGTCGATAAATCCGTAGGCTTCGTCTTTGTCGATATCTAGCGACTTCGCCAGCCCAAACGGGCTTTGCCCATAGACAACGCCAAAGTTGATCGCTTTGGCGCTACGGCGATGCGTTGACGTCACCTGATCCAACGGCACTCCATACACTTCGCTGGCGACACGCGCATGGATATCTTCGTTCTTCTGATACGACTCCATCAACGCCGGATCGCCCGAGAAGTGGGCGAGCACGCGCAGTTCGATTTGCGAGTAGTCGGCACATAGGAGTTTCCAATCAGGCGTGCCCGGAATAAATGCCGAACGAATCTCGCGACTTTCTTGGGTGCGAATCGGAATGTTTTGCAAGTTCGGATCGTTCGAACTCAAGCGTCCCGTCGCGGCGACCACTTGATTGAACGACGTGTGCACGCGATCGGTCTTGGAACAAATCAACACCGGCAACGCATCGACATAGGTTCCCTTCAGCTTGGCGTATTGACGGAACTGCACAATCTTGGCCGGCATGTCATGCTGCTTGGCCAGTTGCTCCAGCACTTCGGCGTCGGTGCTGGGGCCGGTCTTCGTCTTTTTGATCACTGGAAGATTCAATTCGTCAAACAGGACCGTCCCCAGTTGCTTGGGCGAATTGATATTAAAATCGCGGCCTGCCAATTGATAGATTTCCCGCTCCAACACTTCCATCCGTTCGCCATACTGACGACTCAACTCGTTCAACCGCTCTACATCAACGCGTATGCCGTTAAATTCCATCTCGACCAACACGTCGATCAGCGGCAATTCGACATCGGTCAGCAGATCCCCCAGTCCCTCGGCTTCGATTCGTTCGGAGAGGATCGGATCAAGCCGGAGCGGAATATCGGCGTCTTCGGCGGCATAATAGCCAACTTTGTCAACCGGAACCTGATCCATCCGGATTTGATTTTTTCCGGTTCCGATCAGCTCCGAAATTTTGACCGTTTCATGCTGCAAGTAGCGGAGCGACAATTCGTCGAGTCCATGCGAGCGCGCGCCGGCCTCTAACAAATAATGTGCGACCATCGTGTCGAACGACGCTCCCCGCACGTTGACGCCGACGCCGCGCAGCACGACCAGATCGTACTTCAAATTCTGACCGACCTTTTCGATCGCCGAGTTTTCCAAAATGGGGCGCAGCTTTTCCAACACGAGCGACTCGTCCAGCTTCACATCTCCCTCGGGACTGCGAATCGGAATGTAGACCCCTTCTCCCTGATCCCATGAGAAGGAAATGCCGACCAGATCGGCCCACCGCGGATTGGTCGAAGTTGTCTCGGTATCGAACGAAAGCCGTTTGACGTCCGCCAACTTGGCGACCAATGCGTCCAGCTTCTCGATCGTGTCGATCGTTTGATAGTTGGCGATCCACTCTGGCTTATCGGCCGCGGGAGCTTCGACTTGAAAAGCGGCCATCTCCCGGGCCAGCGTCCGAAAGCCAAACTCGCGGCAGAGCTCTTGCACCTGCTCTTGATTGATGGGATGAACCCGACAAGCGTCCCAATCAATCTCGATCGGCACATCGCGAACCAAGCGAACCAACTCGCGACTCAGCTCGGCCATGGCGCGGCCGTTGATCAAGTTCTCGCGGCGTTTGGCGCCGGAGATTTCGCCGGCGTTGTCCAACACGGCGTCAAGGGTCTCATACTTTTGCAGCAGTTCTTTCGCGATTTTGGGACCAATCAGCGCGACCCCGGGGACGTTGTCGACCGAGTCGCCGACCAGCGATTGAAAGTCGACGACTTGATCGGGGCGAACTCCCCAATCGGTCATCAACGCGTCGGCGTCGTAAAAGGCGTTCTTGCGGACGTTGAACATCCGGACACGATCACTGATCAGTTGCCGACAATCTTTGTCCGACGTTACGACCGTGCAATCGCCGCCGTTGGCTTCGACGATGGTCGCAACCGTCGCCAACACGTCGTCCGCTTCGTAGTTCACCAGTTCCAGAATCGCGACGTTCATCGCTTCCAGCATGCGACGGATCAAGCCAATTTGCGCACGCAGATCGACCGGCATCTCTTCGCGGGTCACTTTGTAGTCGACATACAATTCATGGCGAAACGTGCCGCCCGGCGGATCAAACGCGCAGATCAAATAGTCTGGCTTCTTCTCGCGCAATAGGTTCGCCAAGTCGCGGGCAAAGCCGTAAACCGCTGATACCGGTTGGCCGCTGGGACTGGTCATCGGGGGTAAAGCGTGGAATACCTGATAAATTAACGAGTGCGAATCAACAACCCAAACGTTCGCTCCGGCCAACCCCGCGAGACCGGACGGGCGCGGCTGACGGGGCTCGCTTGGCGCCTCTGGGGATTTTGGCGCCGCTTCTGGAGGGGAGTCACCGCCAAAAAGCAGAGATTGTTGCGACTTGGATTTGGCCATTCCCGAAGCATTCCTGAGAGAGGGGTAAAGACGCGGAGATTATTGTGGTGAACCGAGTTACGAACAACCGGCAAAACGCGATGTTGCCGCCGTGCGACGTCATGATGCCCGAAAGCGACGCCGGTGTCTTGATAGTTCCGACGAACTTGGCCAATTCGTTGACGCCGTAATTTTCGCTAACTACAATCGACCTTTGGACTTCAGGCGATCCTCTTCGCCTTCGCGGTCCTCACTTTTCCTTAGCAATTCTGCGGATGGCCTACGGCTTGCACATAGAAAACGGTCATTAGGCGAATTACGCTATTCAGTTCTGAGCTAATCACGACAATTTGGCGGCGTCACACCATTGGCCGCCTGCAAGGAGTTTATCGATATGGCAGCGCGAGAGAGCCAAGGTCTTCAGATCGCCGTGATTCTACTGGTCCTGTTAGTCGCAGCGCTCGGCATCACCACGTATGTCTTCTATGCCGCGAATGACAAGTCAAAGCTCGACGCCGAAGCGGCGAATACGCGAGCGACGGAAGAAGCGACTCGTTCTCGCAGTTATTTGGCCGAACGCAATGAGCTGAAAGTGATGATCGGCCATAGCGAAGAAACGCCGATGGAAGATGTTCAAAAAGCGTTTGGCGACGACATGAAGACCTTCATCGCCGACGAAGGCGCCGCGGCCCCGACCGTGCAAAACTATCGTCAGGTTCCGGCCGTGATGCAAGCGTCGGTGATCAAGCTCGAGAAGCAACTCGCCGATTCGCTCCGCGCCAACACCGCGCTGCGTGCTGAGAAGGTCGCCCTCGAGACCACCTATCAAACGAAACTGAGCGAAGCCGACACCGCACGCGACAATGCGTTGGCCGCCCAAGCCGAAGCCGAAAAGAAGATGGCCGACGATCGCAAGTCGCTCGAAGCCGCTCAAGCCAAACTGCAAGACGACAAAGTGAAGTTGCAAGGGACGATCGCTCAGACAATCGACGGCAGCAAGAAGCAAGTCGAAGCGGCCAACAAGGAACGGGACGAACTGTTCACCACGCTAGAAGCCAAAGACGCGATCCTGAAGAGCAAAGAACCGAAAGTCGGCGATGTCGCCGACGGCCGCATCATCTGGGTCAATCAGAAAGAAGATACGATCTGGATCAACCTCGGCTCGGCTGACCTGCTTCGCCCGCAAATGACCTTCAGCATCTTTGAAAAGGGGGAAGTCAACATCGCGTTGGCGACCGTGAAGGGGAAGATCGAAATCACCCGCATCAACGACGCTCACGAAGCGGAAGGTCGTATCATCGAAGAAGAAGTGACCAACCCGATCATGCCGGGAGATCAGATCTTCACGCCGATCTGGTCGCCGGGAACCGTTCAAAAATTCGCGATGGTCGGAATGATTGACCTGGATGGAGATGGCGAAGACGACACCGACGAACTGCGAGGCATGATCGAAGGGTCAGGCGGAGTAGTCGCCGCCTGGGTCGACAGTGAAGGAAACGTCAAAGGCGAGATCACGCCGGACGTGCGTTACCTGATCGACGGCGAACAGCCCACCGAAAAGACCGCCGCCGCCGTCCTGACCGCCTACTCGCAAATGCGAGAAACCGCTCGCCGCCGCGGAGTCGAATTGATCCAAGTCGGTCGCCTGCAAGAACGCATGGGCTGGCAGAACACCGAACGCTTGGTCCGCTTGGGCAAAACGACCCGGTTGGAAGAACTGGAAGCCGAAGCCCAACGCGAACGTGATTTCAAACCGCGTCGTCCCAACAGCGCTTACTAAGACGAAGACAGTCGACGCAGAATTATCGAAAAGAGCCGCACTCCCCAACACGAGTGCGGCTCTTTTTTATTTCGAACTATATCGACCTGCTCTTGGTAGCCGGCTGCGTAAGCAAAAGACGACGGGACAGAACACTAGCCAGAGGCGCAAGCCGATGGAATGCGGCTCGTCACTTCAATCCAAGTTGGGATCGTCGCCCCCATTCCATCGGCTTGCGCCTTTGGCTGGTGTTCGCTTGATTCGAAAAACGCAGCCTCAACCCAGGCGTTTCGGACTACGATGAGAAGCATTGTCGCGTTTTACAACTGCGGACAATGCGTCAGGTGACGGCGAAACATCAGCGTGCCGAAGAGTCGCACGCCGAGATGCTCGAGCCGATGACGCAGCGCATCATCTTCGGCCGCGCGAACCGCGATAACCAGGTGGGTTGGATCGGCGAAGAGCGACGCTGGATCGGCCAATTCTAATTGTCGCGGCACTTGCGAGAGCAATTTGCTCTCGTCGCGACTGAGTTCATGAATCCGGCACAGGTCCTGAAAAAGTCGTCGTGGACTGTCGGTCCCTTCGTCTCCCTTGGCGCTCAAGCGCTTCTGCAAATACCATAAACCGATCACGGCGAACAAGACAAACGCGGCCAACAGCAACAGTTGACCAACGTCAATCGATGCCGAGCCAGGACGAAATCGATCGCCTAGATTACGAAAAGTGGCTTGCTCTTGAGCCAGCAGCGTGAGTGCGCACCAAAGGATGTTCATTCGGTTTCTCCCGCGGGAGACTTCGCTCGCCGGCTTGGCGGCGGCGAAGTAAGACGATTCTCGGCGATCGTCTGCAGGCTCATTTCCGCCGCCTCTTGCACGCGCACGTTCCGATCTAGCAGCGCTTCGCGCAGACCGGCGATCACTTTGTCACTTTTGCAAACTGCCAAAGCATTTGCGGCCGAAACGCGAATCAGATAGTCGTCGCATTGGAGCAACTGCAACAGCGGTTGCTCCATCTCTGCGGCGATTCCCAGGCACTCGACCACTTCAATCGCACGACGGCGGCGCGACTGCATATCGCTGGTCAGTTCAGTTCGGAGTAAGTCGTCGGAATGCTCGTCAATTTTACGAACCAGATGACCTGTCGTCTCACGGCGATCATCCGCCATCAGATCGAAGGCGGCGAGATACTTGGCGAAACTGAATTCTTCAAGCGATTGTCGCACCGCCAGACGGACAATTTCGTGCTCGCTGTCGAGCTGCGCGAGTAAATACTTGAGCGAACCGGGGATTCCGCGATGGCGCAATTGCCGCAGCGCAGCCGCGGCGACCTCGGGATCTTCATCGGTGGTCGCATTGATAATCAACTGACTCGCGACGGCGCCTCGATCGCTGGCGAGCGCTTCGACCGCGGCCAGCCGTCCCTCGGACTTTCCTTGGGTCAACAAAAAGTGGATCACGGCGAAAACCGCATCCCGCTCTTGGCTGCTGGCGATCAAAAATTGCAGCGCGATTTCTTGCTGTCGCCCCGTGAGACCGGCGAGTAACTCCCACTGACCGTCGCTCCAGCCAACTCGCGAGATTTTCTTGATGTTGCGAAGTTCGACTTCACTAAACCCTCCGGAAAAGAAATCGAGCATTTGCGTGACGAACCCCGCGTCACAGCGCCAAGCGGCGGCGCCCAACAGCGTTGCGCAAGGAGCCGTCTCTTGAAAAACGCTAAGGATCAGCCGCACAATCGCGGGTCGCATCGTTCGTTTTAGAATCGCCAACGCGATTTTGTAAACCTGCGACGTGGGAGTATCGAACAGATGCCGAAACATCGGATGTTCGCGACTGGTCAGCATCAAAAACGACTCGACAATCTCCTCGGATTGGTGCGTACTGCAACGACGCATCGAATCCTCCAGCGTTTCGATGGCGCGTCCGCGCCACAACACTAGATTCCGTTTGCGAGCGTCGGTCGCTTCATCCAGCAACTTGCGCAATCGATCGACCAGCGACACCAGCGTGCGTCCGGCGATGTCGCGATTCTCGTTGTTCTTGTCTTCGGTCGCTGTTGTCAGCGTGCGCAAGAGATCAAAGTCTTCCAACTCCAACGCAATGGCCGACGCTTTTTCGCAGTCGGGACGCGACGTTGAGAGCAGATGCTCGCGCAAGATCGTCGTCATGGCGCCCATCTGCTGCTTGATCTTCATCCGCCAAGCGTCGGGCAGCGTCTCCCAATGCTCCAAGAAATAGGCTTCGGCTTTGCGACTTGACCGCTGCAACATCGCAGCGAATGCAGCGTCGCGAATGTCGATCGCTTCACTGCGCAACGCGGCGATCAACACCGGCGTCGCCGCTGCGTTGCCTGATCTCGCTAGAAACTCGTAGGTTTTCTCGAATTCTTGGGGCACCGAGGGCTCCCGTTGTGTCGCCCGACTAATTACAGCATGGAAATGTACGCAATAACGTACGTCGCTGCAGGATCCAAGCGAAAACGGACAGCCCGCAAAACCGAGAAGCCGAGTCATTCTGATCATTAAGATCGGAATGACCCGACAAATTGGTCAGCTAGGTCAGAACTGGCGATTGGATTTAGACGCCAAACTGGCGGAGGACGATGTCGCAAACATCGGTATCGGCCAAGGGAGTTTCGGCGAATACTCCCTTCTGGCTCGATAACAACACGCCTTGCTGCATCTCTGACTTGACCGGGGCTCCGTGCGAGCCTTTGACTAGGGTCGCATCTAAGGGGATGCTCTTCGTCGCGAAGTCAAAGTGCATTTCGACCGGATCGTAGCCTGGCTTTTGGTGAATGTCGACTTTGCGGGCGAAGCCCGGCGCCAGGTCGTCGTTGATCCACCAGTAGTAGGCTTGCCAACTGTTGGGAGTTGAAACGAGAATCACCTCCCCTGCTCTTTCGTGATCCATGTGGTACTTGGCCCGTTCTTCGAGCGCCAAGACTTCGGCGATTCCCTCGGCGCCTTGGAACAGTTCCTGCACGCGGCGAATGACGCTCGGTTGGGCGTCTTTGACGTAGACCTGCGAGAACTGATGATCGACCAGCGCCCAAGCGTCGCTCCGGACCAGATCCAGATGTTCGCCATCTTCGCGCTGTTCAACTTGCAGCAGGCCGGCTTCACGCAGGATGCGGTTGGGATAGCTGACATGGTCGACCGGCACGATCACATATTCGCTGGCGATCAAAAACAGCGTGTCGTCACCGAGTGCGGCGCGCATCTTGGTGACCAGCTTGCCGATCACTTCATCAATATCGGCCGCGGCTTGCTGATGGGCGTCGCTTTGCGGACCTAGCTTTTGAGCAGCGTAATCGAGATGCGGCAAATAGATGAACGAGAAATGCGGCTGAAACTTCTCGGCGACCATTGCCGCCGAATCGGCGATCCAGGCGCTCGACTTGATGTTGGCCATGGGGCCCCAAAAATGGTGCAGCGGAAAGCCATCCAGCTCTTTCAGCAAGTCGCCGTACAGATCTGACGGCTTGGTGTAGCACCACATCGTCTCGCTGCCGTCGGGGTTGTGGACCGGGGCCGGCATGCAGACGTAGTCGGCGCCGCTCCGCTTGCTGAGCATCGGAAACCACGCCGAAGTACGGAGCTCGGGATCATGCTTCTTTAGCAGATCCCAAATTTGCGGTTGCAGGATCGCCTCGTTACCGGCGGTCCACATTTCGACCTTGTGCGTGTCGCGCCAGTAGAACCCGTTGGCGGTCACGCCGTGATCGACCGGCAATTGCCCGGTCAGCATGTTCGCTTGAACGGGCCAGGTCACCGCCGGAAAACTAGCCGCTAAAGGGGCGCGATCTCCCTCGGCGACCAGCGCCGACAGTTGCGGCATATGCGTCAAATCTTGCGGCGCCAGTCCGGGTAGCGAAAGTAGTACGACGTTGTCAGGCATAACGAGCGATCTCGATCCGGTTGGGAATGTCGTTTTTACGAGAGTGGATGAACAAGCGGACGCAGGAACTGCATCGATCTGGCGGCGATGGTCGGCGCTTCGTGGCTATGGCGACTTAATTCGACGTGCAGGCCTTTTTGATAATCTGCATCCCTCAGCGCCTGGATGACTTCGCCAAAATCGATCTCCCCCTCGCCGAAGGGAAGATGCTCATGGACGCCGCGTTTCATATCTTCGAGATGCACGTTGACGATCCGCGAGCCCCACTGACGAATGAAATCGCCGAGCGGCAATTCGTTTTGACACTGCAAGTGACCGATGTCGAGCGTCAATTGAAACAGGGGGGATTTGACACGGTCGCACAATTGAGCGAAACGATCCATCGTGTCGATAAACATGCCGGGCTCAGGTTCAAAGCCGAGCGGCATTTGGTGCAACTCCGCATATTCGATCACCGGCTGCAGCGCTTCGACCAGACGTCCCATTGCGGCCGCTTCGTTCACGTCGTCGAGCAAACGTCCCGACCAAAGCGATACGCAGTCAGCTTTCAATTTGACCGCGGCGTCAATGCAGTGACGGATAAACTCAAAACGGCGCTGTCGGCCATGCTTGGTCGGAGAGACCAAGGTCGGCTCATGCTTCTGTTTGGGATCGAGCAAAAAGCGGGCGCCCGACTCGACGACGCACGTCATGTTCTTTTCGCGCAGCAGCCCGGCGAGATGATCGGCCTGACGGTCGGCCATGTAGGTATTGCCGAACGGCGTCAGCGTCCCATGATCGACGGTGATCGCGACGCTTTCGTAGCCTAAGTCGGCCAGCACGTCGACCGCATCAAGCGGGTCGTGATGGGCGAAGCCGTTCGTGTTGTAGCCAATCCGCATGCTCATCTCATTTGCATCGCGTCGACGTTTCCCCTGCCAAAATTGCCCGGCGACCGTCTTTGTTAGTTTACGTCGAATAGACCCAGCGGCCCAACAACAGCATCGGCACAATGAGCAAAGCGACGATCACCGCCCAAAATGCCCCGCAAACCCCCAGCACTAAGCCCGCGTTCAGCGTGATCAGCGACAGCAGGGCTTGCTTTACCGCCACTTGTACATTGCCTGGGGAGGGATCGGCAATGGCGATGACGCAGCGACGGATGATCGAAATCGCCAACAGAGTCATCAAGCCGCACCACCCAAACGTCGTCATCGACCGCAAATGGACAATCGAAGAGCCCATTAGCGGCGCAGCGACAAACAGCCCCAGACCGATGACCAGCACCACAAAACCAAAGATCAGCATCGCCCGCGAGCTTTCTTTCGCTTCGCTTCGCGCAAACCAAGTCACGCCGGCGATATAGACGCCGATTCCGCCGGCAAAGGCCAGCTGCCCGATATCGTATCCGACCAGCGAGAAACTCGCGTCGCCCGGCAGATCGCCGGCCAAGCTCATTCCCAACAGCAGATTAAAAAACCGACAAGCTCCCATCGCGACGGCGCCAAAAACGGTCGCTTTTAACCCAACGTCATACAACAAGACCGAGGCGACCAACGCAACGGCGACCAGCCCCCCGCGCCAGGGAATCGCCGCCAAGTCGGAATACAAATAGCCGGCGACCGATGCTAGCACCACGCCGATCAGCAAAAACTGATAACCGAGCCAAGCGGCCAACCGCGGTGAAATGCGGCCGGAAGGGAGCGGACGCTGCGGACGTTCGCGGCGATCCTGCTCGAGGTCGTAATAGTCATTGAGGGCCATTCCGGCCGAATAAATCAAGCTGGAGGCCGCCACCAAGCACAAAAAGACCGGCCACGGCGTCAAACTGGCCGTTTCGCCAGAAAACTGCGTCACAACCAGGTATCCCGCCAGAATGTCGGCCCAAGCCGTAAAGAGATTCGGCAGCCGGAACAGCTGAAAATAGGGAAGCCAAGTCGGTTCAGCGGAGTCGGTCGCCACGTTTTCGGCACACACGATGGAAATAGGTTCGTTCGGATACAAACCGCTCATTATAGGTCCGATGTTCCGGCAGCGACAGGCAGCAAGCGCCTCCTAATCAAGCCAATTTCGCGTGATATCTTCACAAAATTGCGGTTTCGCCGAACTTCCCCTTTTCCTATAGTTCGCATGCAAGGCAACACCACCGATCCAAGCTCGCTGTTGTTCCTCCTACCAAACGCTTCCCGCCTCACTTCCCTCCACCCACCTATGACACGCATTTCGCAATGGCCGCCAGCTTCCAATTTCTCGCCGCAATCCGCGGCTGCGCGCTCCTGGTCGGCTTGCT
Source organism: Blastopirellula marina DSM 3645 (assembly GCF_000153105.1). Classification (GTDB taxonomy): domain Bacteria; phylum Planctomycetota; class Planctomycetia; order Pirellulales; family Pirellulaceae; genus Blastopirellula; species Blastopirellula marina. Next base: position 1,953,811 of record NZ_CH672376.1, on the reverse strand, counting down.
ACTAGCAGCCGGTTGCGGGACGACATCCAACCGAACGCTGACTGAGCAACTTGTCAGTTCGCACGCCGTCGACGAGGCGATCGCCGATATCGACTTTCAACCGTTGCGCGATGAAAAGGTCTATCTCGATCCCCGCTATTTGCAAAACGTCAAAGGCGCCGGGTTCGTCAACGCCGAATACATCACCAGCGCCATTCGGCAGCAAATGAACGCCGCCGGCTGTCTGCTTCAAGATTCCGCCGCCGACGCGGACTATGTGGTCGAAGCGCGCATCGGCGCCTTAGGGACCGAAGGGCACACCGTCACCTACGGCATTCCCTCGAGCAACGCCGTTAGTTCGGCCGCATCGCTCTTTCCGACCGCTCCTCCGTTGCCGACGATTCCAGAGATCGCATTTGCCAAAAAGAGCAATACGATCGGCGGCGCCAAAATCGCACTCTTCGCCTATCATCGCGAAACGCGGCAACCGATTTGGCAATCAGGCATCGCCCAATCGCTGGGAACGGCCAAGGATACCTGGTTGCTTGGCGCCGGTCCGTTTCAAGGGGGCAACATCTACGACCGGGCCCAATTCGCCGGCTCCAACATCGGGCTCCCCAATCCTTTCCGCAAAGTGGAGGATAGCCCGATCCCGGTCGATTACGACGCTCCCTTTGACTTTCGCGAAGAACATCTCGCGGATGCGGAGCACGAATCGGACGAGGTCGAGACCGCGATGACCGACAGCCAAGCTGAAGCCGATCTGGTCGACTACGAAGAGGAGAAAGCGTCGGACAAAAAACCAGAACCGTTGCCCGAGAAGAAAGATCCGAAACCGCTTCCCAAACAAGAGCCGGAAAAAGTCACCATCTCGGGATAGAACCGCATCACGGCGTCTCTTGATCTTTCAAAAACGTCCAGTGATCGAATGTAGCTGCCTGACCGATGTAGGTATCCGCTTCGTCGACGATGTTCCAGATGGTCGCTTGCTCGATGTAGAAGCGGCGACCGCGACTGGAAATGCGAACGCCGCGATAGTCGTCGACATAGCCATCCCGTTCGGTCCTTTGCAGCAAGCGCGCACGCTCATCTCGATGCAGCGGCTCCGCCGTCAAACGTGAAGGCATCTTTAAAAACTCCGGCAACTTCAGTTCCCATAGATCAAGCGCTGTCTGATTCCCAAATTGGAAAATAGGATCGGCTTGCGCGTCGTGCGAAACCACCACCACCGGCAACGTGAACAACTGCTCTAAATCGGTTTGTTCGGCCCCGGTTCGCTCTATCAGTTCGACACCCACCCAACGGCGATACGAATCGAGCAAATGGCGCACGAAGCGGGGAGTATCGGTAGCGAATGTTGCGAGGTCCGTCATTGATCCTTCCAGCAAGAACCGGCCATAGGGTGCGTCTGGACGCACGTCTTTTCTTACTTTGCTAAGGATACCAAATCTTTATTCGTGAGGGATGGCGAGAGCGACCAAGTAGTTCCCCTGGTCCGCTACAGCAAGTTATAGGCACGAGAACGACTGCACATCTGCTACAACCGGCTTGATCGGTTGCTGATTTGCTTTTCGTTGTACGACGCAAAGCTGGGCGACTACCATGGAAGTTCCTCCTCACAACGGCGCTTCCCATGCTTTTACAGATACTCGTCTATTGCACGATTGTGCTTCTCGCTCGCCCGACGGAGACGGTCGACGAGCCGCTCGCATCCTGGATGGTCTGCTTGGCGCTCGGGCTGTTTCAATGGAGCATTGCGCGTAGCTTCAAACGCAGCTTGTTGGCCGAAATCTGCTGGGGCGCAACTTCGCTGCTGATGCTCTGGCCCGGCAATTGGGGCGGAATCGTTGATGCGTCTGCAGTGGGAGAGATTCCCTTTTTGCGCGAAGCGGCGCTCTTACTGCCGGCGATCATCTCGCGCCTGGCCATGCTCTCCGAAGCGGAAGGAATACCCCGGGCGCTTGCCGAAATTCGCCTGTCGCTTCCTTTGACTTGTGGTCCGGTCTGGCTGGGATCGGCGGCCGCTCGCTGGGGCGGTCTGGCGGGCCCGACAAGCGATAGCGGCGTTGGGACGATTGCTTTGATTGTGACGGTTCTGATCGTCGTCTATCCCGAATTTTTACGCCGCTGTTGGGGACTAACGCCGGTCGATTCGCCCGATTTGATCCGACGTTTGCGTTCGCAATTTGGTCGCAACTTGCCGCCGCTGTTGGTTTGGCCCGCAAGCACCGGGATCACCAATGCGGCGCTGCTCGGCTGCGTCCCGCCGTTTCGCTATTTGGTGATTTCGACCTCCTTGCTTGATGCGCTGACTTCCCGAGAGTTAGAGGCCGTGATCGCCCACGAGATGGGGCATCTCCGCTTACGGCATGTCGCGCGGCGGCTGATTGCGATCGTCGTCCCAGCGGCGGTCGTTCTGGCCACACGGTATTGGCTGTCCGTTTGGCTCGCCCCCCAAGGTCTGCAACTGACGTTGCTAGAAGCGTCGGCTCCTTGCGTGCTGTCGGCTTACTACATCTGGTCGACGCCGCGGCAATCGCGACGAATGGAACTGGAAGCGGACGCGTGGGCGGCGGCGCATCTGCGCACAATCTACGGGGATCAAGCGACTTCTTTGCTCGCGACGGCACTGCGTAAACTGAGCGTCGCGGCGGCAATCCCTTTGGAACAAGCGAAGTGGCTCCACCCCAGCTTTTACCAACGAGAAGCGGCGCTCCAGCAGCGCCGCGCTGCGACGATCAAGCCTGCCGTTTGGGAATCGGCTATCTAACGCCATGTCCAAGTTTTCCTAAACCAACGCTTCTTCTGCGACCGGCACAAACGGCAACACGATTCGAAATAGTGCGCCGTGGCCGATGCCATCGCTTTCGATCTCCAAACGGCCTCCCATCTGCTTGGCTGAAAGACTCGCGCCATGCAAGCCGAAACCGTGACCATTCGACTTGGTCGTAAAGCCAAACGTGAAAATGTTATTTAGGTTCTCGGGCTGCACGCCGATTCCAGAGTCTTTGACTTCGATCGCGACGCGATCGTTTCGGAATTGACGAATGCAGACATGGATCCGACGCTGCGGCGCCTGCGCTTCGACAATCGATTCAATCGCGTTCTTCAACAGATTGCCAAAGATTTCTAAAATGCGATGTTTGTCCAACTGCAACAACGGCAGTTCCGAAAAGTCGCTGGCGATTTCCACGCGGTGATGCCGCAGCGCATCACTTTGCCATTCAATCGCTTTGGTCAGCACTTGCGTCAAATCGGTCGGCTCCAGCACGCATTGAACCCGAGCCAGCGATTGTTGAACGGCCACAATCTTGTTGATGTGATCCACATGTCGCCGCAAATCTTCGACTCCGGCAAGCAGAGTTTCCTTCTCCGTTTGCAAACGCGCGTCGAGCTCTGACAGCATCGGAAAAATCAACGTTCTTTTCGGATGACTGGTCATAAACTCTTCCAGCGAGCCGGACTGGTTGGTGACAAAATCGAGCGTTCTGCGGAGATCGTCAATGCTTGACTGCGTCGTACTTTCTCGCAAGAACGACAGCGAGGTATTAACGCTGTTGAGCGCATTGCCCACGTTGTGAAGCACGCCGGTAGCGACTTCGGCCATCCCGGCATGCCGCGCCGAATCGATCAATTTGCTATTCAGCTCCTGCAGACGACTGTTCGCCTGGGCGCGTTCCAAGGTTTGACTCAAGCGTGTGGCGGCATGCTCCGCGAGTCGCAACATCCGCGGAGAAGGCTGCTCGACGCCGGGCGACAAAAAATGACAATGGACGAAAAACGCATCTTGCCGGATCATCATCGCAATCCCGCTGCGGTGTCCGCCTCCATCCTGCGAGAGTCGGTCGTCACCATCAAATACAAGAGGACGGACCGACAGTTTCGCCGATCGATCGGCGCCGCAAGACACGACCAGCGGCTCGATCGGCAAACCCGCTTCTCGCCAGGCTTCGGTCGCAACAACGTGTCGCGCCCCGCGTTCGGTGGTGAATGTCGCAATCGCCAATAGAAAGCCGGAATGTTCGGCGAATCGTCGCATGACGTACTCGGTCGTTTCAGCCAGCGACGCCGTTTTGTTCGCCGCTTCAGCGACGTCTTGCAACAGGCGAACTTCGGAGTTTTTGATCTCCAGCTCCGATGACTTTCGCTCGACATCTTCGATTTGCTGCGTAATGATTCCGGCGATGCGCCGCGCCAAAAAGACAAACGCACAGATGCAGATAACGCCGATCACGATCATAATCGACCAGGCGATCATGCCGGCCAAGTCCGCATGTCGACGCTGTTGCTCGGCGACTTTGGCGCAGCGCGTCTCCAAGTCCGTTAAAACAGGACGAAACGAGTTAAACGCTTCTTCCATTCGCCGCAACGTGGGACCTTGCTCTTGTTTGCCCAACAATTCTTCGCGTTGCCAGACGTAAAACCCTCCATCGCCGGGATGGATGGTCTGATGAGCGTCGTCAAAAACGCTTCCTGCTCCAAATAGCGCCTCGCGCAGCGCCATCGCAAGTTGGCTGACGGCTTCTTCATCTCCTGAAAATCGCTGCAGCGTGTGCTCCAAACGTGAAAACGCCGCTTTGAGATCATTGTCTTTCAAATCGACCAGCTGATCGACGTCGTTTTCAGCCGCTAATTTTTCGCACAGGATGGCTAACTGCATCAACTCGTTGGCGATCGCTTCAAATTCTGCAGCGTCACGAAAGCTTTCGACTAAATCATCATGCGTCACCGTCACGCCAGCAGATGACCTGGGCGCATGCTTTCGCAATTTTAGCGCTAAGTCTAAGCGACGTTTTCCTTCCATCTCGTCAAAATAGGCGCGAATCCGGTGTAGCGCCTCTTGCGTCTTTCTTTGCGCCTTGGACGTTTCCAACTCGGCGGCGGCAACGGACTTCGACCAAGAGACGACTTCGAGATGCATCTCTGGAATTCGCCGTAACAGTTCAGTGAGTCGCCGGACTTCCTGAGAGCCCTGAAAATCAGGATCCTTTCGCAGGTCCGCTACTGCGCTGCGCAGTTCTAAAAACCATGGTTCATCCTGAATCTTCACAAAATCGCTCGCAGGCGTTCCCTGCCCTTCAGGCGCCAAGATGATTTCGGCGAAGTCGCGTCGGCCATCGACCAAATTCCGGTCAATCTCGGCGATCGCCGCATCAATCCGATTTCGTTGGGCGGTGGATGATTCGTATTGATATTGGATGTATTGCAGCGTCGGCGCAGTCACGCAGAAGACGATCAGGCCGGCGATCAAACCGACCCCTGTCAAAAGCCACACCAATCTTCTGGCATCCGAGTGATTCCTCGATTTTTCGAAGTTGTTTTTCATTGCTTCCCCCTCGTGGCGCGAACGTCCGACCATTCCATCGGCTTTACTTCGCCCCCTTCAATTCGACTAGCCCAAATCGCATGGCTCGCTTGATGCTCGTCGCTGGAGAGTCGCAGCGGCACGCCTAACCCCAGATCAAAACTACCCAGTCCTTCGCAAGCGACTACGATCGCTTCGCGATCAATCTCACCGGGGATACGTTTCAGCGCCAGGAGAAGCATGCGACCCACGATATAGCCCTCGAGCGAGATCGGCGTCGGCGCCGCCTCGTGCTGTTTCAGTTGGGCCAACGCCGCGCGATGCTGCCGATTGATCGGAGCGGCGCCATGGACATCAGGAACAATTTGCGAGACGACCACGCCGTCCGCTTGATCCCCCAGCGCCGCCGCCAAAGAATTGGGCGCGACAAACGAAACGCTCAAAAACAGCGTCGGAAAATCGCATTCCTTCGCCAGGCGAATCAGTTTTGCACAGGGAGCATAAGCGCCGACCAGGATGACGGCTTGCGGGGCCGGTTGATGCAGGATCAAGTCGGCTAGCGCCCCTTCGACCGCCATGGTGTTTCGTTCGTACCGGCCATGGGCGATTTTTCCCTCTTGCGCCACGCCATGGCGTTTGAGCGCCTCGCTTCCTCCCGAAAAACCGGCGTCGCCGTAAGCGTCACGTTGCGTAATGAACGCGATTTCGTTCGGAGGAATGCCTGCTGCGACGAGCGCATCAACCATCGCCGACGTCTCCTCGGCGTAACTCGCCCGAAAGTTGATCACGTATCGATCCGGAGGCGTCTTTCTCAAAACGCCGGCGCCGGTGAGCGCTCCGATAAAAGGAACGCCGGATCGGCGAGCGATCGGAGCCGCAACGATCGCCGTGGGCGTTCCGACATCGCCGACGATCGCCAACACTTGGTCCACTTCGATGAGTCGGCGGACATTGGGGCCTGCTTCGCTTGGCTCGTATCCATCATCCAATACGATCAGTTCCAACTTGCGGCCCCGGACTCCGCCGGACGCGTTCGCTTCGGCGAAGGCCGCGAGAACGCCGCGATGCATTTCGATCCCCAGGTCAGCGATGGGCCCCGTCAATGCGGTCGACATGCCAAACCGCAGCGGTTCGCGATCATCGCTTCCATCGGCGGCACAGACGCTCGCCGAGAAAAACAACAGCAGCGAGGCTACACAAACTGCGGCGCATAAAATACGCCTATAGGTCCGCCACAGCGGATTTCTTTGGATCACGACGTTCTACCCCTAGTTTCGTCGTCCGACTCGTCGCCGAGCCGTGATTCGCTTCAATAGCGCAATTGATAAAACTTAGCACCCCTTTTCTTGCGGTGAGAAATGGTTCGGATCAGCGCGATCGTAGCGAATCTCCGGTCCGACCAATCCGCAAACGGCGTAAAAAAAGCCGCTTGGGATCCAAGCGGCTTTGCATTTGGCGTTTTGTCGAGGTCGCATCTTACGTCAAATCGGGCAAAGCGCCCCCGCTGCAGAAGTCGGGATTGCCGAAGGTTTCGACCTGATGTCCCATCGCTTGAGCGCACGAAATCCAGAGGCGATTGTGGGGCTGCCGATCGAATTGAAGCGAACGTCCCATGCGGAACCCAAGTCCTCCGCCGACCAGCACCAGCGGCACGTCGTCCAACGTGTGCGAGTTCCCTTTTCCTAGCTCGTTGGTCCAAATCACGGTCGTGTTGTCGAGCAGCGTGCCGTCTCCGCCAGGCTCCGGCGTCTCGTCCAACTTTTTGACCAGATAGGCGAGTTGCTCGCAAAACCAGACGTTGATCTTGATCAACTTCTGCTTGGCGTCTTCGTCGTTGTCAGGCTTGTGCGACAGTTCGTGATGCGTGTCGTCAACGCCGATCCAGTTCATCCGCGCTTGCCCGACCGAGTTGGTGTACTGCAACGTTGCGACCCGCGCGGCGTCATTCGCCAGACTATTGACCAACAAGTCCATCTGCATCTTGCTGATTGTCGGCATGTTGTCATTCTTCAGTTGCACGCCGGGCTCTTGAATCGGAGCTTCCAAGGCCAGTTTTTCTTCACCGGCTGATTTTAGCTCTTGCTCCATCTGGCGCACGAAGGACGCATGTTCTTCGAGACGCTGCTTGTCTTCGCTGCTGACGTAGCGTTCGACCCGTTTTAAATCGATGCGGACCTTATCAAGCACGCTTTGCAGACTTTCGCGATCTTTGACCTGACCATACAGCTTCTGGAACATGCGGTACGGATCATCGATCGGCGCTACTGGATTGTTGGGTCCCGAGTAGACCATGCGGGTCCAAGGATCGGCTCGGTCCGGAACGTTGACGCCAAACTCCAGCGAACCAAAGCGAGTGCGGGTCGATTCTTGCGCCTGCAAATATTCTTTCAGCTCTTGGTCGATCGACAAACCGCGCGACCAACCGGCAGGCGTATGCGATCCTCCTTGGATGTTGCCGGGAAAGAGCTCGATACCGGTCAGCAGGCAGCTCATGCCGCGCATGTGACTATCGCCGTCGCCGCGGACGCGATCACAGACCCCCTTCATGACCAGGGTCTTGCTCTTGTAAGGCTCGAGCGGCGCCATGATTTCTTTCAGCGCGAAATCCTCGCCGACCTTATCGGGCCAATAGGCGTCCGGAATGATCCCGTTCGGGCTGAACATTACAATCATGCGCTGCTTGCGCAGATCGGGACTGGCCGCCATGCCGAGGCTGGGCAAATTCGCCAACAGCGGCAATGCGGCTGAGGAGATTCCCAAATTGCGAACGAACTCTCGTCTAGATAGACGCGACATGTTCTGCGTTCCCTTCGTTAGGCGTGTGCGTCGCAGCGACCATGGCGATCGAGACAAGCAACTTGCGTATATTGTAATTCGATTGCTCGAACGACGTGACCAATTCGTCACGCGTTGTCGAGCCATAGGCGTTGATCGGATGTTTGACGCAATGATGAAACAGCTGATCGACAAAGGCGCCATGCGCCGAGCGGCTCTCGACAATGTGCCTGGCCAAATCGCGTGCGCCCTCTAATTTTATCGTCTCACCGACCGCCGTGGCAAATTCGGAGGTCGCGTCGACCTGGCGTTCTCCCTCGGTTTGCCGATAACGCCCAATCGCGTCGAAATGCTCCAAGCTGAAACCAAGCGGATTGATGATTTGATGGCATCCCTGGCACGCGGCTGGTTCGGTCAAAACCGACACCTTTTCTCGCATCGTCATGCCGGCATGAAAGTCGCCATCTTTGAACTCGGTCGCTTGAGGAGGCGCCGCCAGCGAACGTCCGAGCAGATGCCGCGTCACAAACACGCCGCGATGAATCGGCGACGTGAACTCGTTGTACGCCAGCATCGACAACATGTAGGGATGCGTCACGACGCCTGCTCGATGCTCTGGTTGAAACGAGATCGGCTGGAAGTTGTCGCCCCCTTCATACGGAACGTCGTACAACTTGGCCAGACGCTGATTGACGAACAAACGATCGCCCAGCAGCAATTGGCGATAGTCGGACGCGTCGCTCCAGACGATGTCATCCACAAACAGGTCGAGCGACGTCCGCAGGTCCGATGCGATCTGCTCGCTGAACTCAGGGAAGACGTGGGAGTCTTTGACGATCCCTTCTTTCTCGTTTAATTGCAGCCAATGATGAAAGAAGTCGTGCAGCTTCGCCTTGGCGCGCGGATCTTTCAACATTTTTTCGGCTTCGCTGCGCACTTGCTCCGGCTTGGCGATCCAGCCCTCTTTCGCCGCGCGAAACAGATGCTCGCTCGGCATCGTGTCCCATAACGCATACGACAATCGTGACGCGACGTCATACCGATCCGGCGGCGAGTTCTCCAAGTTCGTGTACAGGAACCGAGGAGACTTGAGGGCCAACAAGACGCACCGTTTGACTGACGTTTCGAGCGCCATCTCGCCGGCGAATTGCTCATCAACGAAGAAAACCCGATCTTCATCACTCAACGGACGACGGAAGGCTCGCTCGACAAACTTGCCGCAGAACTCGATCACTTTTGGGCGTCGATCGTCGGCGTCGGGCTTCGTTTTCGCCAATTCATCCAGATGTTCGACCACATAACCGGCCGCTTCCAACGCGCCGCTGGTCGTCGCTTCGTCCCACGCCTTCGAGACCGAGACGCCGCGTTCGTAGCCCGAAACGGCGTCATCCGCCGGAAAACTGGCGGACGAAATGAACAACTCCGGCGCGAACTCGGGCGAGAGATTGCGCGCGGTCAGGAAATCACGAGCCTTGCGCGGCGGCTTCCATTCGAGCCGAGCTGACGCGGCGTCATCTTTGAATTTGTAGACTTCCAGCTTCAAGCGGTAAGGACGCCCTCCGAGCAGGCGAATCGAAGCTTTGAATTCTTTCGGCTCGCCCCGTGACGCGACCCATTGATCGATCAACGGCGTCCGATCTTTATTGACATACAACCGCGCGCCAATTTGGGTGGTGAGAATGAACTCGTAATCGCCGGTCTCTTCGGCCAGCACGGTCCCTTGCCAGCGGACTGCGAATTGTTCGGCGTTGGTAACTTTTTCGTCCGGCGTACCGGCGCCAAAGTCGAAGTCGATCTTCGAGTCGATCCGTTCGAGCGCGCGATCCTGGAAGTTTCGTTTCCTATAGATCTCGGTCTTTAGCCCTCGCTTTTCTTTCGGATCTGGAACCCAGCGAAAACTGGCGATCAAATCAGCGATGGTGTTGTCGTACTGATCGACCGTCAGACGCGCCAGTTCGATCCGCGAAGGGGAAGTCTCCCGCGCATGGGGCGCGTAGAACTTTTCGTGGATGAACTGAGCAACGGCTTTCGCGTCTTCGCCGACACAGGACTCTGGATCATCCTCCGGCATGGTCTCTTCGATCGCCATCGCGAGTTCGGCAATCGATTTGGTCCCGCGCAGCGCGTTTTCGGCGGCGCCTGCGACTCCTTCGCCTTGCTCACCGTGACAGTCGACGCACAATTTTTTGAAGATCACGGCGCCATGGGGCTGCTCAGCCCACGCGTTATTAGCGAGCAGCAAAACTGCGAACATCCCCAGCGACGCCTGAAAAAGGCGTTGAATGAGCGCGCAGGAGGTAGGCAGGATCGTAGGCATCTCAGGTGCTGACTATTAGGCGGGAACTCGATCACCCAGCGCAAAACGCACGAAGCGATCTGAGAGCGGGATGACCCAGGAGCGGGCGGCAGGGGAAGACACGGGAGAGTAAACCCCATCCCTTCACCCCTTATGGTAGCTATTTCGCCAACAAGTTGTCAAGTTTTCGCCTTCGAGAACGAACGCCTATTCAAGCGATCCATTTGGCGAAATGGGCGATTTTGGCGAACAATCGGGTTCGACCACGTGTCTTACCGACTTAAGTTAAAACTTGACGCCATTACGGCTGATCGCTTAGGCGAACGAGCCGAAATCTGATATATTAAAGCAGCGTGGTTTCCCCCATAGAAGCTGGTATCGGGCCATTTTTTCGGCAAGGTCGCCGAGCCCTGACGCTTCAAGCGGGTTGAGACCCAATAAGTATTTCTCAAGAACGGAGATTCATGGAACTGGAACAGCTGGAGCAATTGCTCCTAGCCCACATTCAACGGTCGACTTACCAACCGGTCAAACCGAAAGTCATCGCCAAACAACTCAATCTGGCGGAAGAAGACCTCAAAACGCTCAAGCGTGCCATCAAGCGACTTCTTAAAAAAGGGCACATCGCTTACGGCGCGAGCCATCTGATCAAACGAGCGAATGCCGAAAACGCCAAAGCAGCCCAAACGATCGTCGGCGGTTTTCATCGGACCGCCAAAGGCTTTGGCTTTGTCCGGCCGCTCGGAACGCCCAAATCCGCGGAGCGCACCGCCGACATCTATGTCCCGGCGAAACGCACTTCCGACGCCGCCAACGGCGACACCGTCCGGATTCGCATGTTCCGCACGCGCGGAATGAACGGCGAATCAAAGCTCTGCGGCGAAGTGATCGAAATTGTCGAACGAGAGACGCATCGCTTTGTCGGCACTTACAACGAAGCACATGGTCAGGCCCTCGTGCAAGTTGACGGCAACGTCTTTACGCAACCGATCTCGGTAGGCGACCCCGGCGTCAAAGGCGCTCGTCTGGACGACAAGGTCGTGATCGAAATCGTCCGCTTCCCGTCCCACTTTCATGACGGCGAAGGCGTGATCGTCGAAGTCCTGGGAGCGCGCGGTGCGCCCGGCGTCGACTTGCTCTCGGTGATGCGCGAGTACGACTTGCCGGAAGAATTTCCGGAAGCGGCTCTCGAAGTCGCTCGAGAAATGGCCGACGCATTTGACGAGTCGATCGGCGAAGATCGCCGGGACGAAACCGGCGAGACGATCATCACGATCGATCCTTTCGACGCGCGCGACTTTGACGACGCGATCAGCTTGACCAAGCTTGACAACGGACATTGGCTGCTCGGCGTGCATATCGCGGACGTCGCTCACTTTGTGCCGGAAGGTTCGGCGTTGGATACGGAAGCTCGCAATCGGGCGACCAGCATCTATTTGCCTGACAAAGTGATTCCGATGCTGCCGGAGGTGATCTCGAACAATCTAGCCAGCTTGCAGCCGAACAAGATTCGTTACGCCAAGACGGCCAAGATCGAGTTCACCCCAGACGGCACGCGGGTTCATACCGAAGTCTTCAACAGCGCGATTCGCAGCGTTCGCCGCTTTACCTACGAAGAAGTCGACGAGTATCTCGCCGATCGCGACGCATGGAAAAAGAAGCTGACGCCGCCGGTGCATCAATTGGTGGGCGACATGCATGAGTTGGCGATGACGCTCCGCGAGCGCCGTTTCCAACGAGGCTCGATCGAACTGTTGATGCCGGAGTTGAAGCTCGATCTCGACAATGATGGAGCGGTGACCGGCGCACATGTCGAAAAGAACACCGAGAGCCACCAGATCATCGAAGAGTTTATGCTGGCCGCCAATGAAGCGGTCGCCGATAAGCTTCACAACCAAGAACTCTTCTTCCTGCGGCGCGTCCACGATTCGCCCGATCCCCGCAAGTTGGAAGCTTTGACCGAATTTGTCCGCGACGTCGGTATCGAATGCGACAGTTTGCAAAGCCGCTTCGAGATCATTCGCGCCCTCGACAAGGTCAAAGGTCTGCCAGAGCAGGCGGCGGTCAACTACGCGACGCTGCGCAGCATGAAAAAGGCGGTCTACAGTCCAGAAGAGATCGGCCACTACGCATTGGCCAGCGAATGCTATTGCCACTTCACTTCACCGATTCGTCGTTATCCTGACCTGACCATCCATCGGATGTACAACGACCTGGCGACCGGCAAGAAGCCGGTGCAGGACTACGATGCGATGGTGGCCGAGGGTGAACATTGCTCGCAGCGGGAACAGCGAGCCGCCAGCGCCGAGCGAGATCTGGTGAAGATCAAGCTGCTCAATCATCTGAGCGAAAAGATCGGCATGGAGATGGAAGCGGTCATCACCGGCGTCGAGTCGTTCGGCCTGTTCGTCCAAGGGTTAGAGTTGCCGGCCGACGGGTTGATCCATATCGACGCGCTGCAGGACGACTACTATCACTATGATCGCACGACGCACTCGCTGGTCGGCAATCGTGACGGCAATGCGTTTCGCTTGGGCGATGTGCTGAAGGTCTCGATCGCACGGGTCGATCTCGAAAAACGAGAACTCGATTTCCGCTTGATCGAACAAGAGGCCCGCGCCGCTGGGCATGCCGCCGACAATAGTCGACGTCGTCCCACTTCAGGGCGAACCGCCAGCGATGACTTTTCGTACCAATCGGGCAAGCCGGCGCCAAAGAAAAAGAACTTTGGCAAGCCCGAGCGAAAACAGGGAAAGGCAAAAAAGCGGAAACGCTAGGCCCCAGATTGGGCGAAGCGAAAGGAGTCGGGCTGACTGACGGTCAAGCAAAACGCAAGTTTCTCAGTGGCTCATTTTGAGAATTGCGTTATCAACTCGACAACATGTCGCCAGCGTTTCTATTCTCGCCACAATCCCAATCTCCGTAAATCATTACCAATTGGGGACTTGCAGTGAGCCACCACAATTCTGGCACGCTGCTTGCACTAATGTCACTCAACAGCATCGGCCGGCAACCAACAGAAAACGATGCTGATTGAGACACAAAACCAAAGCGAGCGATCCCGCGTAGTTACGCGAAAGAAGCTCGCCGCTTCCCCCCAAGTCGGAGATGAGAAAATGAGACGCATCCTACTCGCACTCGCAGTTACGGCCGCCGTTGGTTTGTCGTTGGGCGCTTCGTCCGCAATGGCTCGTGGCCCCCACTATCATGGCGGCGGACACGGACATGGCCATTACGGCGCCCCTGGCCACTACGACTATCATCGGGGTCACGTCGATTATCACGTCGGCGGACACCGCTACCCGGCGTACGCAGCTCCGCGCGTTTACACGCGGGCCTACTCGCCATATCCCAGCTACTATGGCCGTAGTTACTACCGGGGTGGTTATGGCGGCGGCGGAGTCTACCTGAACGGCCGCAACTTCTCGATCGGCGTCGGCTTCTAAGCCAACTTCGTGAAATAAAATGCGAAACGCCTTGACCGCTGGTCAAGGCGTTTTTCGTGCGCTCATCACCTTGAGCCAACCGCAGAGCGCGCCTACATTGGCGGTTTTCCCTTTTGGCCAATCGGCGTGAACTGCCCCGTGTTGCATCTTCAATCGACAAGCTCCGAGCGTTGGCTGACTCAGGTCACTGAAAATCTCGATCTTCTCCTGATCGATCACGCCCACTGCGAGAAAAAGGCGGCCGGCGTTGCGATGAACATGATCTTCGCCTATGTCGAGAACGAAGATCTTTGCCGCGCGATGACCGAGATCGTCAACGAAGAGCTGGAGCACTTTCACCTGGTGCTAGAGTTGCTCCACGAGCGGGGAGTCCGCTTTTGCCGGATCAAGCCGAGCAAATATGGAGAGCAATTGCACGCGCTGGTTCGCAAGAGCGAGCCCGAGCGTGCGGTCGACCGCTTGCTGGTCGCCGGCCTGATCGAGGCCCGCAGCTGCGAACGGTTTGGCATTTTACGGGAACGATTGGAAGACCAGCGTCTGGCCAACTTTTACGATCAGTTGTTCGAGTCCGAAGCGCGACACCATTCAGCCTATGTTCGCCTGGCCAAACAATATGCGGATGATGCGACCGTGATGCGTCGTCTCGAAGAACTGGCCGCGATGGAAGCAGAGATTATCGCGGTGGGGGACGAGAATCCCCGGATGCACAGCTAGAGTTTCGCTCGGTTGCCGTCACCGTAAATCGTGTTAGACTGGCGTTTTACGCACCCCAGAACCTGTGACAAAGATTTATGGAAAACGTCTCGCTTGGCGGCGCTCCGCATGGTTTGCCCCATTCCGCCTTGGCCGGCAAAGAAGCGGAAATCGATGCGCTTCGCGAAACCGGCACGTACTTCTTTCAACGCGGTTGGTCGGTCGGAACCAGCAGCAACTACAGCGTCGTGCTCAAGCACGATCCGCTGCAACTGTTGCTGACCGCCAGCGGCATGGACAAGGGGCGCCTGACGCGCGCCGACTTTGTCCGCGTTAACGATCAGGGACAGCAGGTCGATATCGAAGGCGCCGCGACCTCCGATCAGCCGAAGTCGTCGGCCGAAACGTTGTTGCACGTCGTCGCCGCCGGCCAGCCCGGCGTGGGCTCGATCTTGCATACGCATTCAATTTGGGGAACCTTGCTGTCGGACTACTTTTTCGACGAAGGGGGATTTGCGATCGAAGGCTACGAGATGCTCAAAGGTCTCTCCGGCGTCAAAACGCACGAGCATACCGAATGGGTTCCGGTCTTCGACAACACGCAAGACATTCCTGTTTTGGCCGAGCAAGTCGCCGCTCGACTCAGCGACCAATCGCAACCGCCGATTCATGGCTATTTGATTCGTCGGCACGGGCTTTATACTTGGGGCGCCAACGTCGCCGAGGCCCGACGTCACATCGAGATATACGAGTTTCTGTTTGAAACCCTGGTCCGTCGCATGCTGCTGTGCGGCGAACTTCGCAGCGCCGCTTCGGCCGTTTAACCTGTTCAACTTTGCAGCGATATTCGGAGAGATCTCCCCATGGCGAGCATAACCATCCACGACGAGAACCGTCGCATCCAAGAGACCGACGCGATTCGCGAATACCTAGCGCCGTACGGCATCTGGTACGAAAAGTGGGAAGTCGAAGGACGGATCGGCGTTGATGCAACCAACGAAGAAATCCTGACCGCCTATGCGCCGGAAATTGAACGCCTGAAAGCTAAGGGAGGCTACGTCACGGCCGACGTGATCAACGTCAATCCCGAGACGCCCAATCTGGACGTGCTGTTGGCCAAGTTCGACAAAGAACATACGCACAGCGAAGACGAAGTTCGCTTCACGGTCAAAGGCCAAGGGGTCTTTCACATTCATCCGCCCACCGGACCGGTCTTCTCGGTGTTGGTCGAATCAGGCGACCTGATCAACGTTCCGGCCAACATGAAGCATTGGTTCACCCTCTGCGACGAGCAGACGATCCGCTGCATCCGGCTGTTTGAAGACGCAAGCGGCTGGACGCCCCATTACATGGAACAAGGAGTGCACGAGAACTACTCGCCGCTCTGCTGGGGCCCCGACTACATCGCCAAGGCCGATGACCTGGATCCGGTGGTGAAACCGTGATCAAGTTTTCGGGACGCGGTTTGCTGTTGGATATCGAGGGTACGACCGCCAGCGTCGCCTTCGTCTACGACGTGATGTTTCCGTTTGTGCGGCGCGAACTTGACGCCTATTTGCAGGCGGCCTGGAAAACGCCTGCACTGGAACCGGTGCTGCGCTACATCGCCCAAGATGCAGGCGCCGACACCTTTGCCGCGTGGACGCAAGACGACGCGACCGAACAGGCCAAGCAACAGCGCGTCAGCGCCGAAATAACGCGTCTGATGGATAACGACATCAAAGCGACCGGGCTCAAGCAACTGCAAGGTTTGATCTGGAAGTCCGGCTTCGACTCGGGCGAACTGGTCGCCGCGGTCTTTGACGACGTCCCCCCTGCCCTGGTTCGCTGGAACGAAGCGGGCAAAGATGTGCGGATTTATTCTTCCGGCAGCGTCGCCGCCCAGAAGATGTTTTTCGGGCACACCAATCACGGCGATCTACTAGCGTCGTTTCGTGGTCACTACGACACGACGACCGGCCCCAAGAAAGAAGCGGCCAGCTATCGCGTCATCGCCAGCGACTATGGTTGCGACGCTAGCGAGATTCTCTTTCTTAGCGACATCGTCGCCGAGCTTGACGCGGCTCGTGAAGCCGGGATGCAGACCGGACTATGCTATCGCGTCGGCAATGCGCCGGTCGAAAACGGGAATGGACATCCCGGGATCGAATCGTTTGACCAGGTTTCCATCGGCTAGCAACCATATCTTTTGCGGCGACTTACGTGATCCGCACGATCGTCCATTGCCGCCGAACCGATGTCGCTTACCATAGCAACCGGAATCACTCGGTGATGCTTTGACTCTCAATGATGAGGTGAACCAGGTCCGCGGCTGAAGGTCAGCCGCCCGCTGCAGGGAATCGCAGCCAAGCAATCCGCCCTACGCACGGTAGCAAATCGCTTTCCGCAGGAGGCAAGGATGTTGGCGAATTTTTCGTTCCGCTCGATCTCGTTCGGCTTACTCTTTACGCTGGCGACGCTATCTTCAGCAGCGCAAGCGACGGCGGCTCCGGTCAATTTTGACGTCGGCTATCGCATCCCCTGCCGCGACGTCACTCCGGATGATTATGTCGGGGACGAAAGGTTAATTGAAGCGAAATTTGTCGTCTCGTCGCTGGTCGCCTATGAGGCCGAGAACGACTTGCTGCAGTTCGTCATTCGGATCGAAAGCAGCGATCCGCGGATAACGATCGTTGATTATTCTCCGCGCACGACGCTGGAGAATACGCTAACCGGCGGTATGCAAATCGAACAAAAGAAAGAGACCGACGCGACTCTCGGAGCCAATCTGAACGGCAAGTACGACGGCGTCGTCAGCGGCAATATCAGCGGCGGGGCAAGTCGCAAAAATTCGACGACGACCAAGTACGAACTTCGTTCGCCGGTCGAACTGATCGCGGCCAGCGGAACCATTCATCGCGGCGCCGGCGTTTACTTCAAACTGAAGCCGGCGCGGCAAACGACGCTGGAAGGCGCCAAAGAATATACCTGCATCTTCCGCGCTCCGCGTGACTGGAGTCGGGGACTCGCAAGCGTCCACTGCGATGCGCTGGGAGAAGAATCATCGACGCTATCGCCGCTCGACAATCGCCGCTCGTACGCTCGTCAGGCGTTTCGCGTCGCGCTGTACCTGGACATCGACGCCACGGCGAAACGCGCCGCCGAGAACTATGTCGCCAGCGAACGTGCATTACGCGCCGTCACCTATCAGTATCGAGACGCGATTGAGAAGGTGACCCGTAACTCGCCGGTCGATCAACTGGTTTCGCTCGTTCGCCATGGGCGAACCTCCAGCGGTCCCAAGCTGGATCCGAGCGATTTGACGCGCTGGCCCGCCGATGACATTTACCGGTTGCCGCAACCAGTGCAGGCAGCGGCGGCCGATTTTCGAGAAGCGGAAGGACGCATGCGTCAACGGACCGATCGTTTCATTTCGGGCTATTGAGCCGCGGCGTCGCGGTCGACGCAGACCGTTTGCTATGCGTCTTCCAGTCCCAAATACTCGGTCGGCACGTTTTTGAAGACTTCTTCCATGCTGGTCACCCCTTGGGCGACCTTCATCAACGCGGCGCGACGGAAGTCGAGCATCCCATGGCGAATCGCGATCGACTCCAACTCATGGGCCGGCAACTTGTCCGAAATCGCCCGGCGAATATCGCCGGTCACTTCCATCAACTCAAAAATCGCGGTCCGGCCCGAGTAGCCTTCGTTCGGAGCAGAGGGATCCGGTCCATAAAAGACCTCGCCATCGCCGGGCTCGATTAACTCCTGCACATCGCCAAAGGTCGCCGCGGCGCCGCCGGGGCCCAGTTCATACGGAATCCGCGTTTTCTCATCCAGAACTCGCACCAACCGCTGCGACAACACGCCGCGTAGGCCGCTCGCTAAGAAGTGGGGATTTACGTCAAGCGACAACATGCTTTGCACTGCCGCGGCAGCGACCGGAGCATGCAACGTCGCGAGCACCAAGTGACCGCTATTCGCGGCGCGAACTGCCGTCGCCGCCGTTTCTGGATCACGAATCTCGCCGATCATGATCACGTCTGGCTGCTGACGAATGACGCTGCGCAACAACTCCGAAAAATCGAGACCGATCTTCGGATGGACCTGCGACTGCCGGATGCCGGCGAGCGAAAACTCGACGGGATCTTCCAGCGTGTTGATTTTGCGTTTGCCGTCATTCAAGAATTGAAGACAAGCGTAAAGCGTGGTCGTCTTGCCGGTGCCGGTGGGTCCGGTCACCAAGATCAATCCGGCGTTCGCTTGGATCATCGACATGATCCCCTGGCGATCATGGCGATTCAGCCCGAGTTGGTCAACCGAAAGTAAGCTTGAGTTTCGATCGAGCAATCGGACCGTTAAATCTTCGCCATATAAGGTCGGCAACAAGCTGAGTCGCAAATCGAGTTGGCGCCCTTGATCGTCAAAGATCCAACGACCATCCTGAGGCCGGCGACGCTCGGCGATGTCCATGCTGCTCATCGCTTTGAGGTAGCTGATCCAGGATCGACCTTGGTCGGCAGGAACGTCACGGATTTTCTTCATTCGCCCCCACTGTCGAACCGCGATCTGCACGACGCCGTCGCAAGCCAGTACGAACAAGTCGCTCGCTTGCATCTGCGCCGCCTGGTGGATCAGCAACTTGACCGCAATATCGGGCTCAATGGTGGTCAAATCAATTTTGACGAAATCAGGGGCAAGCGTCTCAGTCACGGTTCTCTCCTTGGGCCATCCGCATTGCAGCTTCGCCGTTGGCGACAATGTGAAAGAAACTGTCCAACCGCATCAGCTTAAAGACATTGGCGACAATTTGCGGCATGTTGAACATGATCAATTTGCCATTCGCCTCGTTGAATCGCTTATGGCACGTGAGCAACCAACCAACGCCGCTGGAATCGATGATGTCGGCTTCCTGCATGTTCAACAACACCGTTCTCTGGTAGGCGTCTAAACCGATCAAAGCCGAGATCGGTTCGGTCTCGCGCGTCGAACCATCTTGAGTAACCCGTCCGGAAACGGCCACCTGTACGACGTCTCCGTCATGAGAAACGACATGCAGTTCCATAGCTTTGCCCTGTTGTCTATCGGCGCCCAAACGGTTGTTTATATCAGCTGCATATGAAGAGAGAGCGAACATCCCGGTGAAGTCGCCGATTCTTAATCAAACGTGCGACAGAT
Organism: Blastopirellula marina DSM 3645; assembly: GCF_000153105.1. Classification (GTDB taxonomy): domain Bacteria; phylum Planctomycetota; class Planctomycetia; order Pirellulales; family Pirellulaceae; genus Blastopirellula; species Blastopirellula marina. The sequence goes on along the minus strand of NZ_CH672376.1, from coordinate 1,934,160 downwards.
CATGCCGCCTTCAACTAGAAGCGTTGTTCCTGTTATATACGCTCCCGCATCACTGGCCAAAAGCAAAGCAGGACCAACAAGATCTTTCGTTTCACCCCACCGCAAAACGGCCGTCCGTTCGGCGAATCGCTGCTTTTGTTCGTCGTTCAGGAGGCTCATCGGTAGATCGGTCGCAATCGGTCCCGGCGCCAGGCAATTGACGGTGATTCCATGCGGCCCCAGTTCCAGCGCATGGGCGCGGGTCATAGCGCTGAGCGCCCCTTTCGTTCCCGAATAGTTGCCCCGGCCAGGATTGGAAACGACCGCCAACACGCTGGAAAGATGGATGATTCGCCCCCAACGACGCTCGATCATTCCCGGCGCTAGTTTGCGAGCCAACCGCATACAACTAGTGAAGTTAATCTCCAGAACGTGATCCCAGCTTTCGTCGGTCGTCTCGACCAGCAACTGCGGCTGATTGGTGCCGGCGTTGTTAAACAGAATGTCGACTTGCCCAAACTCTTCCAAGACTCCATCGGCCAACGCGTCGACCGCCGCGCGGTCGGCCATATCGCAAATCCGCCAAGCGACGCGAACGTCTAGTCCGGCGCCGATTTCTTGCGCGGCGGTCTCCAGCTCTTGCTGATGGCGAGCCGTAATGCAGACGCTGGCTCCGGCTTCCGCCAAGCCGCGTGCGATCGCTTTGCCGATTCCTTTACTGCCGCCGGTGACCAGAGCGGTCCGGCCCGAAAGATCAAATAGCGCAGAAAGCGTCACGAGGGGACCTCTGTGGGAAAGGGTGATGAGGTACCCCGGTTGTAGCACGAGCCTGTTTCGGAGGAAACAGGCTCGTGGAATGGATCAGATTTTCTTATGCCATGCTCTTCTAGCGTCTTTCCAAAAAGACGCGGTAGGAACATGGCAGGGCGGAATTAGCCGCAGGCGGGTTGTAACCGTCGCATGCGAAGATCACGACGCGAACAGTGGCCCGCAAAAACAAAACCGACCGTACAGAGACGGTCGGTTCGATAATTCAATATTCCCGTGGATCGTTCACCGTAAGGGGGGACAGATCCGTTGTGATCGGGAAATTAGGCTTGGGCGGCTTTCGCAGCCTTGGAAGCGGCGTTGAGACGCGACTTCAGACGTGCGGCGGCGTTGGCGTGAATGATGCCAGCGGCGGCGGCTTTGTCGAGACGCTTCACAGCGCCCTTCATTTCCGTATCGATGACAGCGGCGTCACCGGTGGTGATCGCAGTGCGGACCTTGCGGACCTGATTACGCAGGGCCGACTTGACGGCCTTATTGCGGGCACGGCGAACTTCGTTTTGACGGAGGCGTTTCTTGGCGCTCTTGGTATTGGGCATGGATCCTGATTTCCCTAGCGGGCGGCCCTAATTTCGTAGGTGAAGGAGGCCGCTATCTTACCGCGAACAATGTGTTCTCAATGCGAAGCTACTTATCTTGCAACATTTTCCGGACCTTGTCTAGCCTTGAACCGACGTCACGGTAGCTGGGATCCATTTTTTTCAGCCGCTTAAAGTACGCTTTAGCGTCAATGAGCTCACTTAACCCCATCGCCAGCACTCCGGCGCGGTACAGAAGCTGCTTTTGTCGGTCGGAACTCAAGGAGTCACTGTAACTTAGGGCTTCTTCGAAGCATTCCATCGCCGTGTGGTACTTCTTTTTCGCCTGCAGACACTCTCCTTTGCCCAAATTGGCGATCGCCAGCAGTTTCTCGTCCCCTTCGATCACCTGATCGAAGGTTTCAATCGCTTCTTCGAAGTTACCCGCGCGTTTGAGCCGCAATCCATACTCATAAAGCTGCTTTTTATCGTCCGGGTGCCGTTCGGCCCGCCGTTGATAGATTTCGAGCTCGGTTCGATTCAGTTCGTCCTTCAAATCGTCCGCCAGCTTGCGACTTTCGGCCGTTTTTTCGACGTCGTACTGCTTTTCGGCAACTTCGTAGCGATGTCGGGCTCGCCCAATCCGGATATCTTCCAGCTTGCGGACAATGTCCATCGACTGCCCGATCGCGGACTGGGCTTTTTTCATGACCAGTTCCGCTTCGTGATATTTGTCCTCGAGCTGCCACAAATCGGCCAGCTTCAAATAATTCTCGATTTTCTCGGGGTTGTCCAAGATAACCCGATCGAGGATCTGCTTTTCGTTCAGCTGAATCGCAACCTTGGGCTTCTCGGTCTTCACCTCTTCCTGGTTCGACTTCGGGCGAGGCCGCATTTTTTCGCCGGGGCGAACGTCAATTTTGTTGGTGATGGTCGGCAAACCTTGACGCATCCGTTCTTTATCGAGCGTCAACTGCGAAATCATTTTGTTCGCTTCGTCATCGCCGCGGGTCTTTTCGTTGACAAAATGCCAGACGGAGATCGCCTGGTCAAATTGTCCGACGCGGCCGAGATAGCGCGCGCAATGGCGACGAACTTCGATATCGTTCGGCGAACCGGCGGTCGCATTTCGCATAAATAGCAGACCGACTTCGTGACAACGAAGCTCGGCGCAAGCATCGACCATGCCGATCAGCGCTGACGAATCCCACGGATTCGACTTCAACATGTCGACCCCTTGGGCGATCACTTCGGTCCAATTTTTGGCCGCCAACGCCTTTTTGATGCCGCGCCCCGAAAATGCGGAGAACAGTCCGGATGGCTTTTTGCCTTTGAACTTACGTTCCAAATTCTCCAGCATCTTCTCGGCGTAGATTAAGTTCGCCGGATCTGATTTGACGCATTCCCCCAGCAGACTATGAGCGTAGTCAAAGTCGTACTTCGGCTGCTTCATCATGCCGGTCGCATGGTCGAAAATCGACTGCAAGCGTTTCCGCTTGGCCGGAGTAATTTCGTAGGCCGCTGAATCGGCTATCGCGTTCTGCCCGTCCACGTCGCTAATTGTCCACTTCAGAAGAAAAACTGGTCCACCGCCATCGTTACCGCGACGAAACCTTATTCTAGCCGGACTAAGACAGTCGTGCCAAGTTCTTGGCAAACAAGAAGTTGGCGTCTTGTGAAACTTGCCTTAAAGGGGTTCAATCGATAGGAATTCGCCACCCTTAGCCCCTTGAAATCGGAATGCCGAAAATACCTTCCCATTCCCGCGGTAAAGTCTCTCTCGTCGGCGCAGGGCCAGGCGACCCCGGTTTGATCACCCTCCGCGGCGTCGAACTACTGGCCGACGCCGATGTGGTGCTGTACGACTATCTCGCTAACCCCTCTCTGTTGCGGCATGTCCGCAGCGACGCGCAGCTGCATTGCCTTGGTCGACATGGGCAAGGGAAGCTCTGGTCCCAACAAGAGATCAATCAGGCGATGGTCGACGCGGCCCAACAAGGACTGCGGGTGGTTCGGCTGAAAAGCGGCGACCCCACCATCTTTGCTCGCGCGGCGGACGAAATCGACGCGCTGAAGCAGAACGAGATTCCGTTTGAAATCGTCCCCGGAGTGACCACGGCGCTCGCCGCGGGCGCATGTGCCGGAGTTCCCGTAACCGACTCCCGTTTCGCTTCGGCAGTCGCATTGGTGACCGGCCGGGAGAAGCCCGGCAAGTCGGACGCCGCAATCGACTACGCGGCGCTGGCGAAATTCCCCGGAACGCTCGTGATGTACATGGGCGTCACTTCGGCGCCTGCCTGGTCGGCGGGACTGATCGCCGGCGGCAAGTCGCCGGATACTCCCTGCGCCATCATCCGTCGCTGCAGCTGGCCCGATCAAGAAACCTTTCAGTGCACACTGGGCGAAATCGCCGACTATCTCCACTCCGGCTCAAAGATTCGCCCTCCGGTGATCGTGGTCGTGGGAGAAGTCGCACGCGAAGCCTCGGCCGACAACTGGTTCCAACAGCGTCCGCTGTTTGGCCAACGCATCTTGATTACGCGTCCCGAACATCAAGCCGAAGATCTAGCGCACACGCTGGCCGAATTAGGCGCCGACGTTTATTTGCAACCGGCGATTCAGATTTCGCCACCTAGCGATTGGACGCCGGTCGACGACGCGATCCGTCGCCTGCACGATTTTGAGTGGCTCGTCTTCTCGAGCACCAACGGCGTCCGTTATTTCCTGGATCGGCTGTTCGCGTCGGGTGAAGATCTGCGCGCCGTCGGCCATCTGCACATTGCGGCGATCGGTCCCGGCACCGCCGATATGCTGGCGAAATACCATCTGAAGGCTGATGTGATCCCGGCCGAGTATCGCGCCGAATCACTGGTCGAGGCGCTGCAAGCCACCACGGATAGACAGCGTTTCTTACTGCCGCGGGCTAGTCGTGGTCGAGACGTGCTGCCGACAGGACTCGCCGCCGGCGGCGGGGAAGTCACTGAGATCGTCGTCTATCAAAGCGACGATTGCATGACGCTTTCGCCCGAGATTATTGAGGCCTGGGACGATCAGCCGATCGACTATGTGATTGTCACCAGCAGCGCGATCGCCCGAGCGACGGTTCGCTTATTGGGAGCTCGAGCGCAGCAAACCAAGTTTGTCAGCATCAGCCCGATTACTTCCGATGCACTGCGCGAAGCTGGCGTCGAACCGAATATCGAAGCGGCTGTCTACACAATGGACGGAATCGTCGCAGCCCTGCAACAGCACGTCAGCGAGAACTGATTCACCACGCCGTGTCTCAAGACGCTGCAGGCACATCCCGATTTTTAGCTGAAAAGCTGGTACTAGCGCTGATAGATCGGTAGGAACCCGTAGTCGAGTTGCATCATGATCAAGTTGCAGGCAGTGACGTAGATCGGCCCCACGGTGGAATCCTCCCAAGCGCCGTCATTGCGCTGCTTGCGGACAATCTCGGAATAGAGCCGATCACGGAACGTCTCCCAAAATTCGCGATCGCGAAAACCTTCGCGATAGACGACCTGGGCGTAGTACAGATACGTGTAGTGCCAGTGGCTGAACGCTTGCTGCTGCGTCTGGATCTGGTGCAAGTTGTCTTTGCAGTAGGCGATCATCTTATCAACGACATCGCCGCCATACTCGCCGGCGTTCTGCAAGCAGCAAATCGACGCAGCCGTGATCGCCGGTCGCGAAGTGCCCCGATTCTTCGAGCTGTACGAGATGCCGCCGTCCGGATTCTGACAGCCGTAGATGTATTGCTTGGCTCGTTCGACCACTTCTGACGGGACGACAATCCCGGCGTTGCGACAACCGCGCAGGCCTTGCACTTGGGTGATGGTTGTCGAGCCTTCGTCGAAATCATTGCCATCCTTCGCGCTGACATAGCCCCAACCGCCAGAGGTCGTTTGCGCGGCGACGGTAAACTCCACCGCTTTGGTCAGCGTGTTGATTAACTCTTCGCGTCGATCTTCGTCTTCTTCTTCGCCGAGAACCTGCGAGAGGAAGAGCATCGAAAAGCCGTGCCCGTAGGTGTAACGATTGTCGGTCAACGGATCACCGATCAAACCGTTGTCGCGCCGTTTGCTGTAAATGAAGTCGGTGACGCGGCGAATGTTCTTGGCGTACGGCCCTTGCGTCGTCGTCGATCCCGACGAGATCAGCGCCGTGCCGGCCAGCGCCGCCATCGCAGTCGGGTAGGCCTGACTGGCCCAATGTCCCATCCGAGTTTGGGTACGTGCAACCCAGTCGAGCCCCTTGCGGGTCGACGTGAGCCAATTGGTTCGCAGTACGTTATCGGCAGCGGCGAGCGACGAACTTCCCGCAACTCCTGCCGCCAGGGGAAGCCCTGCAGCGATCCAGCGAAGTGCGTCTCGGCGATTCAAATTGTCAGTCATCGGCTTTCCTCCGGAAAGCGGCGGAACTTTCCTGTCCTTTATTGTGGCTCATCCCGCAGCTTACGGCTATCTCTTTCCTTCGTCGCAGAGAGTAACCCGATAGTTCATTTCTGGTCGCGCGCCGGCAAGGTTTTCCTAATTCGATCAAATCGCCTTCCCTGCCTGAGACGAGATCCGGCCAAATCCTTCACCCGCAAAATCCTTGCGACCGATCCAGAAAACAGGTCCATTCTGCAACTTGTGACGGGAGAATCCTATGCGACTTGGGGGCATGTTAACCAACCGTCTGGTAATTACGATCGACCTCCAACTCTCTGCTTCTTCGCTTCAACTGGCCCAGCATCGGCGTCTGCATGACGTCGCTCGCACGCTGATCGACTATCTGGCCGAACGTCAGTTGCCTGCGACATTTGGGCTGTCACGCCCCGGCTATGGCCAAATCGCCGATTGGATCGCGACCCAACCGCAGCTCGAAACGGCCCTGTTGATGCAGCCCTCCAGCGACTGGCGACAATGGGGGGGAAAAGGCTTGTTGGACGAAGTTCGCCGTTTGGCGGGACGCTCGGTTCGCTCGGTGTTCACTCACGCCCCCCTCCAGCAGCGGCAATCTTGTGCGCTGCGGTCGGCCGGCGTTTTGGCGATTCGTAGCAGCGGAGGCGCATTGCAGGGAATGTCGCAACAGCATGGACTGGCGCTGTTCGAGCCGAGCATTCAGGCGCCCAAACTACTATCGCGACTCACCCAGTGGCTTCCCCAACGGTTTGATTTCGCCAAACCGGGACCAGCTCAGGTGATGCGGATTTGTGGCGAAACTGTCGCTAATTCGGGCCCTTGGGCGGCCGATCAGGCGATTCGCGCCATCGACTTCGCGGCGCGATTTCGAGATCAGGGGGGATCGGTCGAAACGTTGGCGACTTGCGCCCATCAGCTCGCGCAAGCGACGGCCAAAGCCGCGTAGCGCGTTAGCCGAGGACTATTTCAGCTCTCGAAACGTCGTAAATGCGAGAAATGCGACGACGGCTGATCCGACGACGAAGGCGACATCCATCGTCGTACTGACCCCTTTGAAGGGAACCCCTATCGCCAAATCGAGCGCAAACACCAAGAATATGAGAATGGAAATAGCCATTCCCGTGATTGTTAGCGCTTTCGGCATGCGGCGACTCCTGTTTGGCCCCTGCACAAACCTGGTGAAGTTTTCCCAGGTTTCCCAGACGGTGTAGTATAACTCGCCTCTGCCAGATGTCACCCTGGGCGTGGGAAAAGTCCTTTCTCGCAACAACTTGCGTAGAAAACACCGACATCGCGGAAGAGGAGAAACGAGGATTATTGATGACGGCCGGGGGTTTTGCAACCGGCGAAGAGGTCCTTATAGTACGCCGTAACTATTTCTCTCGCAAGCTTTTGGAACACTGCAGACATGAGCGACCCCTCTTCCTGGGACCAGTTTCGTCAAGAGATGACCATTGTACCCCAGTGGGCCTACTTTGATCACTCGTCGGTTTCTCCCCTCCCCCGGCGTACTGCCGACTTGATTAAGCAGTTTGTCGATCAGGCCGCGGCCGGAGGAAATCTGCACTGGCCCGAGTGGGCGGCGACGGTCGAAAAGACGCGTGGAAAGATCGCGTCGCTGGTCAACGCCGACGTCGAAGAGATCGCGCTGCTCCCCAACACTACGCACGGCGTATCGCTGGTCGCCGGCGGATATGCGTGGAAACCGGGAGACAGCATCGTCGTCCTCAGCAACGAGTTTCCGGCCAATCTGTACGCGTGGATGCATCTCGAGAGTATCGGTGTCGAAGTTCGTCAGGTCGACGTTAACGGCCCGGGGCCGACGCTCGATAACATCGCCGCCAAGATCGACGCGACCACCAAGATCGTCGCCGTCAGTTGGGTCAGCTATTCGACCGGGTTTCGACTCGATATCGCCAAACTGGCCGAAATCGTCCACAGCAAGGGAGCGTTGCTGTTTGTCGACGTGATCCAAGGATTGGGCGTTTTTCCTTTCGATGTCAAAGCGACCGGCGTCGATTTTTTCGCGTCGACCAGCCAAAAATGGTTGCTGACCCCCGAAGGCGCCGGCATGTTCTACATTCGCCGCGAGCACTTCGACAAGTTACGTCCGTTGTTTGTCGGGCCGACCAGCATGGCGAAGCCTTACGAATATGATCGGATCGATCTGAACTTTAGCGACACCGCAAGGCGCTTTGAAGGAGGATCGAAGAACATGGTCGGTTACATGGCGATGGGAAGCAGCTTGGGGCTGCTGATGGAACTTGGCGCCGGACCACAGCAGTCAGCCGTTGGAGATCGCGTGCTGGAAATCGGCGATCTGGCGTGCGAGCGATTGCAGTCAATCGGCGCGTCGATCTATTCGAATCGAGTCGGCGACAATAGATCAGGGATCATCTCGTTTGAGTTCCCCGGACAAGACCCGCACCAATTGCGGAAGCGCTGCGTAGAAGCTCAGGTCGCGCTCAGCGTACGCAGCGGGCGACTCCGAATCAGTCCCCACGGCTATACCAACGCCGAAGATGTCGATCGCTTAATCGCCGCTTTATCGTAAGCGTCGCGAGCAACTCGAACCTATTCCCAGTCGATCTTTTCGGCCGCGAAGATCGGACCTTCGACACAGGTTCGTTTGTAGTCCCAACTGCCATCGTCCTGGCGAACCTTGGCGACGCAGGTAAAGCAGATGCCGATGCCGCAAGCCATCGGCGTTTCGAGCGAAACCCAGCACGGCACGTTGCGCTGGGCGGCGATCGTAGCGACCGACTCCATCATCCGTTCGGGTCCACAGCAAGCGATCTGGACGCCGGCCGTTGACGCGTCCAAGGCCGCATTGAGCAGATCGGTCACCAGGCCGTGATGCCCGGCCGATCCGTCATCGGTGCTGATTTTGACATCGATCCCGCACGCGCGGAAGTCTTCGACGCCGGCCAGGTATTCGGCCGAGCGAGCTCCGTAGCACATCGTGACTTTGCCGGCCGAGGCGCCCTGCCGCGGCGGATCTCCGTACGCTTGGCGACCAAGATATTCTTTGCCGAGCGCCACAAACGGCGTTTGGCCGATGCCGCCGGCGACCATAATCAGATGATCGACCTGCTGCCCCGGAAATCCGTTCCCCAGCGGGCCCCAGACTTCCAAACGTTGGCCCGGCGCGCAGCGCGCCAGCTTGCTGGTTAGCTTGCCATGCACGAGATAAACGACGTCGATACCGACCGCCGCGCCGTCGGCGTCACGATAGACGTCGTACATCGCCAAGGGTCGACCGAGCAGCGGATCTTGCATGTCGGCCAGACGCAGCATGACAAACTGCCCCGGCGTGATGCTGGCCGCCAAGCTGGGACAAGCGAAACGAATGCGATACGTATCACGCGCCAACTGGACGTTTTCGACCACTTCCACCGTCAGTTGAACAGCGTGGTCGGCGTAGTACGGGGCATGCAGCGGATTGCAGTTCTCGTTCACTTGCGGCGTTTCGTCTTTTTCTTGGTAAATGTCTTTTTCTTGTCGTCAGGATTCTTCACGTACTTGGTGCGCGTGCCGCCGCGTTTGCTCTTGCGACCGCCGCGTTCGGTTTCGGCCGAAGCCTGACCAAAGGTCGACTTCTTCTTTTTGGGAGCGCCCTTCTTGGGGCCTCCTTTTTTGGGTCCACCCTTTTTCGGTGCTCCCTTGAAGCCGGTTCCCTTTTTAGCGAATTTCTTCTTCGGCGCGCCGCCGGTTCGGGAGGCGCTTTTCTTCCCCGATCCGCCGCTTTTTTCCGACGACCACCCCAACTCGGAGATCGGACGACCTTCGTCATCGTCGTCGTCATCATGCGAGCCAAATGACTCGGAGAAACCGCGGCTTTTGCTCGGACGACCCGCCGATTTATCGATCGAGCGGCTCTTCGTGGGAGGCCCCGACTTCTTGTCGTACGAACGTGACGGAGAGTCGCCGCCGATCGTCTTGCCGTAGGTCCGCTTGGGAGCGGAATCGGATGACTTGGAGGCAGAGGCCCGATCCTTCGAGCTTGAACCGGCAGGCTTGCCCGCGGCGCGACTGCTAGAGCCGGTTCCTGCCGATTTTTTGTAGGTCGAGCGATCCTTCGAGGCCGCGCCAGTTGGTTTACCGGTGGCTCGGCTCTTGGCGCCGGTCTCGGTCGGTTTTGCCCCGGCGCGTCCCTTGGCGATGGTTTTCGTCTCAGGGAAAATCGGACCTTCTCGCTCGCCGGGCGTCGATGATTTGCGAGGTTTTGGCTTTTTGGGTTTGCCAGCGCCGACGCCGAACGCCGCATCGCGCAGCGCCTTGGTCTCGGCGCTTTTCAGCTCGCGGAACGCACCTTCCGGCATTTCCCCTAACCGCAGCGGCCCCATCGCGATCCGTTTCAGGCGGAGAACCTTGTGCCCGATCTTCGCCATCAAGCGGCGAATCTCGCGATTCTTGCCTTCGTCCAGAATCACTTCCAGCGTCGTGCTTTGCTTGTTCTTCCGTTTCATCACCACGCTGACCGGCTGGACAAATCCTTCAGCTAGGTGAACGCCGCGGCGCACAAACGTAATCGCGTCAGGCTCGGGATGGCCGGCGACCTCAACGCGATAGGTCTTTTCGATTTCGTAGCGGGGATGGGCCAAGCGGTTCGCCAATTCGCCGTCATTGGTGACGACGATCAGCCCTTCGCTGGCGCGATCCAATCGCCCGATCGTGAACAGTCGGACATCTTGCGGCACCATATCGATCACGCGGGTTCGCCCGGCCGGATCAAAATTGGTGCTGAGAACGCCCGGCGGCTTGTTGAGCATGTAGTAGACGCGCTTGCCGAACTTCAGCCGTTGCCCATCGACCAGGATCTCCTGATGCTCAGGGTCGACCTTCATGCCGAGTTCGGTCACGAATTTGCCGTCGACCTCGACCCGGCCTTCTTGGATCAGCGCTTCGCACTTGCGGCGGCTGTCGATGCCGGCAAAAGCCAAGACTTTGTGCAGACGCTCAAGCCGAAGAGGGGCAGGATTGTCAGATTCAGCGGGGTTTTCAGGCATAGCGGCTTTAGACGGCTTCGGCGAAAACCCCCATTTTATCCGCTACCGCCCTCAAAGCACAGGCGCCGCGGTGAACCGCGAAAAAGAGCCATAAATTGGGTCAGTAGTCGAAGCGGCGATTAAAGCCGGCGCCACCACGGTCAATATTCCCGACACCGTCGGTTACGCGACCCCGTCACACATGGGCCGCGTGATCAGCGACTTGGTCAATCGCGTGCCGAACATCGATCAGGCGGTAATCTCGGTTCACTGCCACAACGATCTCGGTTTGGCGGTCGCCAACAGTTTGGCCGCGGTCGAAGCCGGAGCCGGTCAGATCGAATGCACGATCAACGGCATCGGCGAACGAGCCGGCAACTGCGCCTTGGAAGAGATCGTCATGGCGATGCGAACGCGCAATGACTACTACAATGTCGATTCGCGCATCAATACCGAGCGTCTCGTTCCGACCAGCCGATTGGTGTCGAGCGTCACCGGCATGCAGGTGCAGCGTAACAAAGCGATCGTCGGCCGCAACGCGTTCGCGCATGAGGCCGGCATCCACCAAGATGGCATGCTGAAAG
>NZ_CH672376.1:1918978-1922754 GCF_000153105.1 Blastopirellula marina DSM 3645 | reverse complement strand
GCGCTCTGTTTATGACTCGGCCCTACGGAAGAAATCGAGAGTTGGCGCCAAAATTCGCTCCGTCATTTTGGACGGCTTCGGCCACTGGGCGATCAAAGTCGCGGGGGCGGCCTCCCAGAACTTCGGGTCCAAGGTCATTGTTGGTATACGGATCGTAGGCCATGGCGCGTTGCTGCTGCTGTTGCATCGTGCCGGGGTCAAACAACGGAGTGCGCTGCAGCGGCCAGCATCCGGCGAATTGCGATACCGCCAAAATCGTAACCGTGGCGAGCGCGAATGGTCGCAAAGTCAACATGCCGGGGCTCCTCCTTGAAAATACCAGGCGCGAGTGTAGAAACTTCCGGCGACCGGCGGAAGAGGAATCGGTGCTAGCGACGCGGCGACGAGTCTACGGCAGGTACATATCCAACAACGTCGACGGGCAGCGGGGAACCAGCGTCACCGCCGAGCTCGCCGCAGGCAACAACATCGTCTCCCCTTTCCCAAGCTCGAACTCCCCGGCGGGATGTTCCACCGTCACGGCGCCGTTAAGCACTGAAAGGATATGGAAGCGATCGTCTCCGCCGCTCGCCCCCGCTTCGGTCAAGCAGAGTCGATCAAGTACAAACTTGTCGCACTCGACCAAACGTTCGACGCTTGGCGCGACCGCGATCGGCGTCTGCAGCAGCACGGGCCCTTGGGCGAAATCGATCGTCTCCAGCGACTGTTGAATATGGAGAGGACGCGAGTTGCCGGCGGCGTCGGTTCGGTTCCAGTCGAACAAGCGATAGGTCGTGTTGCTCGACTGCTGGATCTCGGCGACCAGCAACCCTTTGCCCAGCGCGTGAACCGTTTGAGCCCGAATAAAAACGCAGTCGCCTGCCTTGGGCTCGATGATATGCATGTGATCGATCAGCTGGTTTTGCTCGATCGCTTGCCGCAAAGTATCACGATCGACGTTCGCTTTTAGCCCGACGAACATCCGTGCGCCCGGCTCGGCGTCCATGATGACCCAGGCCTCGGTCTTGCCCAAGTCGGGAGGATCAAGCAGCGCCGCTTGCGCGTCATCGGGATGAACCTGGATCGACAGGTCAGTGTTGGCGTCCAAAAATTTAAAGAGCAGCGGAAATTGCTCGGTCGCTTGATGGCTCCCAAACAGTTGCTCGCCATGCCGCCGCACCAGCTCTCCTAACGTTTTTCCCGCGAGCGGCCCGTTGGCGACCACGCTTTGATCGTCACCATGGTCGACGACTTCCCAGCTTTCGGCAAACACCCCTTCGGCATCGATCGGCTTGCCTAGTTCGGTCCCCAGCCGGCGACCGCCCCAGATATACTGTCGAAACTTCGGCTGGAACCGCAGCGGGTAGTCGAGAGTCACTTTGAGAGTCCTAAGGAGGCGTCGTTTATAACGATTATTTTGGTCGTACGGCGGCGAGTTTTGGCGCTTGGTTGCCATTTTCGCAGGTCGATGTTAGCATAAAACTCGTGGTTCTTCCTCGCCCGCCCCTGAACCGTCAGGGCCTGAAGCCGCTGGAATATTGACCAGCGGTATCTTACGGCGCCGAATCGCACCCATGGTCGATGACGCACTGGCGTTTTTGATCCTCTGTTGACGATCCACCCGCGCACACGATGACGGATTCCGTATCCGGAGAATACCCATGGCGAAGAAGATCAATGACGACCTGTTCGAAGGATCGGCGATGACCTTTGGGGAGCACCTCGAAGAACTTCGCTCCGCTCTCTTCAAATCCATTCTCTGGCTGGCCATTGGTCTGGCGATCGGCCTGTTGGTCGCCAATCAGGCGATCCATGCGATCGAAAAGCCGGTGAAAGACGCGCTGGTCAAATACAACCAACTGCGCACGCTGCAGCGTTTGAAAGACCAATTAAAGGAACAAACCGGCAGCGAAACGATCAGCGAGGAAAAAGAAACCGAACTGCTGCAGATCGCCAAAGCGAATCAGTGGTCGCCGGAGATCCTGTATGTTGAGCCAGCCGAGGTAAAACGAATCTCCGACCTGAAGGATCAGCCGTCGCCGGCGCTCGATCCTAAAGCGATGGGCCAAATGGATCTTGACGCGATGGTGAAAGACCTGGCGATCGTGCCGCAAACGGCGCCGGTCGCGATGGTCACGTGGAAGAAAACCGAAGCGTCGCTGGTGGCGCTCAAGGTCGAAGAAGTCTTTATGATCTGGCTCAAAGCGGGCTTGGTCTGCGGTGCGATTATCGCGAGCCCGATGATCTTTTGGCATATTTGGCAATTTGTCGCGGCGGGTCTCTATCCGCACGAAAAGAAATATATCTGGATTTACCTGCCGTTTAGCCTGGGGCTCTTCTTTGGCGGCGCCGCGTTGGCTTACTTTTACGTCTTTGCGCCAGTGCTCGAATTTTTGTTCAGCTTCAACTTGGCGCTGGGAATCGACCCCGATCCGCGGATTAGCGAATGGATGAGTTTCGCGCTGCTGCTGCCGCTGGGCTTCGGAATTAGCTTTCAATTGCCGTTGGTCATGCTTTTGCTAAACCGAATCGGCATGATCGAGGTAAAGTCTTATACCGAGCATTGGCGATTGGCGATTTTGGTGATCTGCGTCCTGTCGGCGCTGCTGACCCCGGCCGATCCGCTGAGCATGCTTTTGCTGGCGGTTCCCCTCTCGTTCCTGTATTTTGGCGGAATTGGACTTTGCCTCTGGATGCCTGGTCGTCGGGCTCCGCTGGCGCCAATTCGTCCATCCTAAGCAAGTAGAAGTCCTATGCCGAAGCGCTTGTTCACTCTCGTAATTTTGTGGCTGGCGCTGGTGAGCTTTCCGGCGAACGCGCGTCCTGCGGACCTGTCGATCGCCATTGGAAAGTCATTTCCGGCGATCGATACGCTGGCCGACATTGAAGAACACGACGCGGACGCTCGGGCATGCCTACACGGACTTTGCTGGCCTCGGACCGAATTCTCCGCCGAGGTCGAAACGCCGCTCCAAGGACGCGGCGATGCGCTGGTGCGTTTTCCCTCTCCGGTGACGACCGGCAGCGACAAGAACGACCGCGTCGCCATGCAGTGGTACGCCGCACGAGACGAACAAGGACACGCGACCAAAGCGCCGGCCATCATCGTAGTGCATGAGTCCGGCAGCGGCATGACGGTCGGCCAGTTGATGGCCAAAGGGTTACGAAACCAAGGGTTTCATACCTTCATGATTCAGTTGCCCGGCTATGGTCTGCGCAAAGAAGGGAGTCGCAAGACCGATGGAGATCTCTTCCTGCTGCGTATCAAGCAATCAATCGCCGACGTGCGCCGCGCACGGGATGCGGTCGCCGCTTTGCCGTTGGTCGACGCCGATCACATCGCCGTCCAAGGGACCAGCTTGGGGGGATTTGTCGCGAGCGACGCGGCGGCGCTCGACTCTGGTTTCGATAGCGTCTTCTTGCTCCTCTCCGGGGGCGATATCACCGATATCTTGCAACATGGCGAGCGCGAATCGGCGGAAGTGCGTAAAAAGCTGGAAGCGTCCGGTTTCGGCGGCGATCAGTTGCCAAAACTCGTCAACCCGATCGAACCGCTTCGCATCGCTCATCGCTTGAACCCGCAGCGGACCTGGCTTTACTCCGGAATTTACGACAACGTCGTGCCGCTGAAAAATGGAATCGCCCTGGCCGAAGCGGCGCAGTTGGCGCCGGAGCATCACATCCGCATGAGCGCCAATCATTACTCAGGCGTCATCTACATTCCGTACGTGCTGAACCACATTCGAGAAGGGATCGAAGCGTCGATCCGCGTGGACTAAACCTTCCAACAATCAGTC
>NZ_CH672376.1:1900529-1918890 GCF_000153105.1 Blastopirellula marina DSM 3645 | reverse complement strand
TTGTCGCCGCCGTATTGCTGTTCCAGTTGGAACTTGCTCAGTGTCATTCGCAGACCATCGGCGCGCTCGTGGAGCGAAACGCCGGCGGTCTTCGTGTTTTGGGCATGCGTCGTTGACTCTTTGGCCGAATCATTGACGCCGGTTATGTTTCGCGAGATCTCTTGACTGGCCTGGGCCGATTCTTGAATTCCGGCAGAAACCGTTTTCGCGGCACAGGCGGCTTGGGCGATGTTTTTGGCGATTTCTTTCGTAGCGATCCCTTGCTCTTCGACGCTCGAAGCGATCGTCCGTGAAACTTCATTCACGTCGTTAATCTCTGTGGTGATCTTGCCGATCGAATCGACCGCTTCAAACGACGTTTGCTGGATCGCTTCGATCCGCTTGCGAATGTCGTCAGTCGCGGTGGCGGTTTGGCGAGCCAGTTCTTTTACTTCGGTCGCAACCACTGCAAATCCCTTGCCGGCTTCACCGGCTCGAGCCGCTTCGATTGTCGCGTTGAGCGCCAACAAGTTAGTCTGTTCGGCGATATCTTGGATTACCTGCATCACGCTGCCGATCTCGGCCGCGGCGGCGCCAAGCGCTTCGATCCGCTCATTGCTGGCGGCCGAAAGGTTAGCGACCGAGGAAACGGACGATGAGGCTCGTTCGGCGTTGCGGGCAATTTCGTTGATCGTGCTCGACATTTCTTCCATTGCGGTTGCGACGCTGTTGATGCTGGACGACATCTGCTCTGTCGCCGACGCCATGCTGACCATGTTGGTCGACATTTCGTCCGCGGCGGCGGAGACGGTCGCCGCGCGTTCGGTCGTTTGCAGGGCGCCGTTCGAAAGATGCTCGGCGGTGCCGGTCAACTCGGTCGACGAACCTTGCAGCACGTCGGAAGTCGAGACGACCTCGCCCAGCAAGCCAGCCAAGTTGTCACGCATTTCGTTCATCGCGGCGATCAAGTGGCCCACTTCGGCGGTCGCTTTAGTTTCGCAGCGATGGCGAAGGTCGCCAGCAGCGATGTTTTGAGCGAACTGAGCGGCGTCTTGGATCGGCAGCGCGATCTTACGCGACAGGAACACCGCGACGATCGTCAGGACGATGGCGGCCAAGACGCCGATCCCGACCGACCAGCCGACGACCGATCCTTTGACTCCGCCGATCGTTGCGGCCATCGCCTGACTCGAGGCCAATACTTCGGACTTGTCCATTTTGGCGTTGAGCGAATAGGTGACGCCGTTCAGTTCGACCGGACCGTAAGCGATAAAGGTCTCTTCGCCGCGATAGTCCTTGCCTGCGGTTGTGCCGGACTCTCCCTTTTCAAACACGGCCCGCGTTGCGGCGGTGTCGACTTTCCCTTTTTCTGGATACTTCCAAGAGGTGAGCAGCCCGTGATTTTCGGGATCGAGATGCGAATCGCTCCGCATTAGGAAATCGGGCCCCACCAGGATCGTTTCGCCCGTTTCTCCCAGTCCATCACGCACGGCCATGATCTCCAGCATGCGGTCAACCGGCATCTGAAACACGGCGACGCCGATTTTCATGTCTCCGTCAAAGATCGGCGATGCGATAAAACTGGCCGGGGCTTCGTACGAGGGAGCATAACGAGCGAAGTCGACGAAGACGACCTCGTCTCTTTGGCTCGCGGCGTTCGCCTTGCGGAACGCTTCGCCAAAATTAGTGTTGGCGTAAGGTCCGTTCACCAAGGAGGTCGAGTAGTCTAATTCTTTGAAGACCGAGTAAACGATATCGCCTGACTCAGAGTCGACCAGGAATATGTCGTAGTACCCGAACTTGTTGAGATAGTCACGAATAATCGGATGAACTTTCGCATGCAACCGAGAGTAGTCCGACTTGTCTGACGAAGTTTCAAGCAGATGCTTCGAGCCGAGCGGATTGTTATTGCGGAAGATATAGGCGTGCTGCAGCGCGATCGAGTCGTCGTCGAGTTGATGTAAGTATTCCCTAGCAGGAGGAGATTTGCCGTCGTTATTTTTGGCGTACTCAGTCGCGAACTGCCCGGTGTAATAGTTCATCAAATCGCCGCGCATTTTTTTGATTTGATCGGCCGAAACTTCCGCGCTGTTGCGGAAATCGCGAAAGGAGCTCTGGAGCTCACGCATTGCGTCGACAATCATGCCGTTTTCAGAGAAGGTCTGGATCTGACTGTTGATCGTGCCAAAGTAGTTGGTCAACTGCTTCTTTTTTAATTCTCGCTGTGCGACGAGAGCATCGACGGAACCACTTTTCAACGCTTCAGTTGATTGGTCTTGGACGCTAGCGAAGCCAGAATGAATGGATGCGTAACATACGGCGGCAATTACGATTAACGGTAAGAGTCCGCAGGCCAGAAAGGCAAGCGTCAATTGCGAGCGGAGATTGAGATTTGTTTTCTTCATCTGGCATGTTCCAAGGGGCGAAATCGTTGTTAGCGAAAGCTACAGCCAAGTAGCTTGTCTCCGATCGGGGAATCAGAGAGATCACGTGTTTGAGGTGAGGATTCACTCGAACCCATTCAGGTGGCGAGTCTGAAACGTGCGAAAAGATAGATCAGCCAATGGTTGGGGCAATGCATTTAGGTCGAACATTGCGCGAAATTTCACTTCTGCGCAAAATGTCATCCAAGAATCGGATCGAACTGTCGGTGAGGCGAGTAGAGATGGACCCAAAGGATACGCCGAAGCATCCCTTTGGGGGACGTGATGCGGCTGGCCGCACTGGTGAGAAAGTGCGCTGCCGCACTGAGTAGCAAGAGCCGGAGAGCTTGACGCTTAATTCAACGTGATTGTTTCGCCCGGCTTAATCACATGCGGCTGGGAGCTCGTCTCGCACTTCACCTTCTCGGCCCAAGCGTTCGCATCTTGCGCAATTGGCGGCCAGGTATCGTAGTGGGCTGGCGCAACGTGCTTGGGCGAGATCCATTGGATCGCGCGGATCGAATCGTTCACGCCCATCGTGTAGTGATCGCCGATCGGTACGATCGCGAGCAAGATTCCTTTTTCACCGATCAACTGCATGTCGCTGAATAGATCGGTGTCGCACGCCAGATAGATGAGTCCTTCGGGGACTTCCAGGATGAAGCCGACCGGATCGCCGCCGTACTCTCCATTGGGAAGGGAAGAACTGTGCACGGCCTGGGTCATGCGAACCGGGCCGGCGAGCGACTGGAACGTACCGCCGATGTTCATGCCGACCGCATTTTCAACCCCTTGGCGGTTGATCCACTGGGCCATTTCCAGAATGGTGACGACCTGAGCGCCGGTCCGCTTGGCGATCTCAACCACGTCGAAGTCGCCGTCGCTGCGCAGACCGACATGATCAAAGTGACCATGCGACAAAAGAATCACGTCGGCTGCGGCATGGACCGCTTTGATGGGCGACGAGGGATTCTCGTCCAAGAACGGATCGAGCAGGATCTTGTGGCTGCCGGTATCGATCAGCCAGGTTCCATGTCCGTACCAGGTCAGTTGCGTCGCCATCGGTTGCTCCTCGTGCCAATTATCCGTTTCGCACGAGTTTACCACGCAGTCGCCAGCTTCAAAACTCGGCGACTGCAGTTTTGTCGGATCAACGTCTGGCTATCGCAGCCAGGTCGGCAGTTCGCCGGCTTGCGGCAGTTCGATGATCCGCGCGGTCGTGATATCGGCGCTCTTCAGCACTTCATCGACGGCCGATTGCGGGGGAGCTCCATCCAGGTTCAACACGCCGACGGCGCCGCCGGTGCTCGAACGTCCGACCGCCATCTGGGCGATGTTGACGTTGTGGTTGCCGAAGATGGTGCCGACGCGGCCGATAATGCCGGGGACGTCATTGTGGGCGAACAGGAAGAGCGTGCCGTCTAGATAGGCTTCGAGCCGTTGTCCGTCGACCAAAATCAATCGCGGCATATCATTGCCGAACAGGGTGCCGCCGACTTGCGACGTGCGCCCCTCTTCTTCGAGCGTCGCCGTGATCGAGCTGGAGAAGCTGCCCATTTCGGTGCTGCTCTCGGTCGAGATGGTGACGCCGCGTTCGGCGAGCAACATCTGGGCGTTGATAATGTTGGCGCCCCCTTCGTCCATCGCTTGCTCCAAAAGACCCGCGCAGAACGATGCGGTCAGCAGCTTGGTGTCTTTGCCGGCGACTTCGCCGCGATAGTTCAGCTTGCAGGCCTTCAGCTTGCCGCCGTGCAGTTGGCCCGCGAACAGGCCGATGCGATAGGCGACGTCCAGATAACCGCGCATCGAATCGAGCGTTTTCGGATCGATCGGAGCGACGTTGACCGCATGGCGAATTTCGCCGGTATTAAGATGGTTGGTGACCAACTGCACCGCTTCGATGGCGACCTGAGTTTGGGCTTCTTCCGTGCTGGCGCCCAAGTGAGGCGTGCAGACGACGTTTTCCATCCCAAACAACGGGCTGTCCGTACACGGCTCTGCGGCGTAAACGTCCAGCGCAACGCCTCCCAGCTTGCCGCTCTTCAGCCCTGCGACCAAGGCCGCTTCGTCATAGATGCCGCCGCGGGCACAGTTGATCAGACGTGCGCCCGGCTTGATGATTTCGAGCGCGTCTTGGTTGATCAGCCCCTTGGTCTCGGCCGTCAGCGGCGTATGAACTGTCAGATAGTCGACCAGCGGCAACATCTCTTTGACCGACGCGTAGAGTTCGATCCCCAATTCCGCGGCCCGCTCGGGACTGATGAAGGGATCGAAACCGATCACCCGCATTTCAAACGCGAGCGCTCGCTTGGCGAATTCTTGGCCGATGCGGCCCAGCCCGACGATGCCGACCGTTTTGTCGGCCAGTTGCGAGCCCATATACTTTTTGCGATCCCAGCGGCCTTCGACCAGGCTTTGATTGGCCGACGCGACGTTTCGCGACAAGGCCATCATCAAGCAGAAGGCATGCTCGGCGGTGCTGACCGTGTTGCCGGTCGGCGTATTCATCACGACGATTCCCAACCGAGTCGCCGCGTCCTTGTCGATGTTGTCGGTGCCGACGCCGGCTCGGGCGATGCAGCGCAGGCGGGTATTTCCTTCGAGCGACTCGGCCGTGATCTTCACCCCGCTGCGACAGATGGCGCCGTCAAATTCGGCCAGCGACTTGCGGAGTTCTTCCCCGGCTAGCTTAAGGCGAATTTCGTACTCGAAACCTTCTGCTGCATCAAGCAGCGCCAGGCCTTCAGGCGACAATTCATCGAGAACCAGAATTTTGGGCATGAGCGAAGCCTTCGATAGCTGTTGGGGTGCAAGATCTTGATGGGGAGGGCGAGCGACTATTTGTTGTCGTCGGCAAACTGCTGCATGAAGTCGGCCAAGGCACGCACGCCGGCCAGCGGCATTGCGTTGTAGACCGAAGCGCGAACTCCGCCGACGCTGCGATGACCCTTCAAGTTGGTCAGATTCAATTCTTCTGCGGCCGCGAAGAATTTCTTCTCGATATCGGCGCTCGGCAGACGGAAGGTGACGTTCATCAGCGAACGGCTGTCCGCATCCGCATGGCCGACGTAGAAATCGGAGTTGTTGTCGATGACGTCGTACAGCAGTGACGATTTTTCGCGGTTTAGCGATTCCATTTTCGCCAGGCCGCCGATCTCTTCTTGCAGCCATTTGGCGACCAGACCCATCACGTAGATCGCGAAGGTCGGCGGCGTGTTCCACATCGAATCAGCTTCGGCATGATTGCGATAGAGCAAATAGCCGGGCAGTTCGGCGTCGCCGCGTTGCAGCAGGTCTTTGCGGATGATTACCATCGTCACGCCGGCGGGGCCTGCGTTCTTTTGGGCACAGGCGTAGATCAGGCCGTAGCGTTCGACCGGCAAGGGACGGCAGAAGATGTCGGACGAGCAGTCGACGACGACCGGCACGTCGCCAGCTTCGATTTCATGAAGGAACTGAACCCCTTCGATCGTTTCGTTCGAGGTCAGATGAACGAACGACGCATTCGGGTCGAGCTTCAGCTCGCTTTGTTTCGGCAGGCGATTGTAGCTGCAATCGGCGCCATCCCAGGCAACTTGGACTTTGCCTTCTTTGACCGCTTCTTTTTTGGCGTTTTTGCCCCACGACCCGGTCAGCACGTAATCGGCCGGTTTGCCTTCGAGCAGCAGATTCATCGGAATCATCGAGAACTGGAGCCGCGATCCCCCCTGCAGGAACAGGATCTCGTGCGTTTCCGGCACGTTTAACAGGCTGGTGATTCGCGCCTTGGCGTCATTCGCGATATCAATGAAGGTGGGACTGCGATGGCTGATTTCCAGGATCGAACTGCCAACGCCGGGGAGGGCGAGCATATCGCGTTGGATCTGTTCTAGCACCGGCAGCGGCAAAACGGCGGGACCGGCCGAGAAGTTGAAAACGCGTTGGACAGCGTCGGAGACCGAAGCGTTCATGCGAGCTATTCCCCTAAGGGCGAGCGGAATGGAAAAACAAACCCCGATTTTAAGCAGTTCCGTACGTGTTGGGTACAGGGCACTCTCCACCGCCGGCGGGGGCAAATCGGGTGAACTTGGAAAAAAACTTCGCCGACCCAGCCGAAACCAACTTCTTCAGACGCATATCGGCTGCTCGATAGAGGCCGCCAGCGGCAAGATGTTCACCTAGTTGGTAAGCTATCGAGTCTGCTCAACACCATATGAAACCAGAAAATTGAGCAACTTTTGGATTGAACGGCAGAATTGAAACGTGAAGGAGAAGCAATGAGTCTGGCGGAAAAATCGGCGTTAGTTGTAGGCGGGGGAACCGGAATTGGCTTGGCGATCGCTCAAGCGTTGGCCGAAGCTGGCGCCAAAGTCGCAATCGCCGGTCGTCGATTTGAGGTGCTCGAGCAGGGCGCCGCATCGTCGTCGGCCGAGATTCATTGCCATAGCGTCGACGTTTCGGACCGCAAGAGCGTGCTGGATCTGCTGGCTTGGGCCGATCAGACGCTCGGCAAGGTCGACATTCTGGTCAACGCGGCTGGCGTGAACATCAAAAATCGCTCGATGGAAGCAATGACGCCGGAAGACTGGGATCGGATGATGCAGATCAATTCGACCGGCGCCTACAACTTGATGTACGCCGTGTTGCCGCAAATGCGCGAGCGAAAAGATGGCCTGATCATCAATATCTCTTCGATCGCCGGCAAACGAGCGCTCGCACTGGGGGGCATCGCCTACGCCGCGTCAAAGTTTGCCATGACTGCGCTGGGAACCGCCGCCGGCAACGAAGAGAACAAGAACGGCGTGCGGATCACCAATATCTATCCCGGCGAAGTCGATACGCCGCTGCTAAAACAACGCCCGAAGCCGGTGACCGAAGAGCATCGCGCGACGATGCTACAACCGGAGGATTTTAAAGAAGTCGTCTTGGCGATCTGCAATTTGCCCCCCCGAGCCCATGTGCCGGAACTGATCGTAAAGCCGACGACGCAAGAGTACGTATAACGACGGCGCCCAACAAAACAGAAGGACAGCGACGGGGCCAGTTTGCAAACCGGCCCCGTCTTTTTTCGCGCATCCCGCAGCGGTTCAAAGCTCACGGTGGATGGCGAGCAGATGAATCAGCAAAATCGTGACGCCCCACAGCAGCAGACCGACGGCGGCATGCACGCGGGCAGGTGAACGAATCGGGGACGATTTCAACACGTATGCGCCGCAGAGCATGCCGATGATCATGATCGGACCGGAGAGCGCCCCGGGGATTGGCGCCAACCTGCATATTAGGTAGGAAACCCAGCAGAAGACTCCGTAAAATCGGTATCCGTCCGGTGCCCTTGGACTTGTAGCAACCGGAACGGACGGCGCTGCAAACGGATTCTCTGGCTCGTCCATCTACGGCGTCACACCCAGTTTTCGCTCCATTTCTTCGAGCGGCACTCCCTTGGTTTCGGGGA
The DNA here is from genome assembly GCF_000153105.1 of Blastopirellula marina DSM 3645. Classification (GTDB taxonomy): domain Bacteria; phylum Planctomycetota; class Planctomycetia; order Pirellulales; family Pirellulaceae; genus Blastopirellula; species Blastopirellula marina. Next base: position 1,911,057 of record NZ_CH672376.1, on the reverse strand, counting down.
CCATCGTCACGACCCAGATCAATTGCAGCACCATCATGCCGCAGAAGAAGAGGAAAATCGCGCCCATGCCGAGCTGTTCGGCGAAAAGTGGAAACAACGCCGTGATCAACGCGGCGAAGACCCAGTGGGTAGAACTGCCGAGCGATTGCCCCATCGCGCGATAACGATTGGGGAAGACTTCCGATATCAGGACCCAGATGACGGCGCCTTGGCCGATCGCATGCGACGCGATGAAGATGTTCACGCAAGCGGCTAGAACGACGTATTGATCATTCCAAGAGGCCCAACTGCAACCGACGAGGGAGACGATATAACCAACCGATCCAATCCATAACAGCGTCTTGCGTCCCAGACGATCAATCAGCCAGAGTCCGGCGAAGGTGAAAATCAGATTGACAATCCCGATGCTGACCGACGTTTGCAGCGCCGCTTCTCCACTTTGGCCTGCTTCCTTAAAAATACGGGGAGCGAAATACAGGATCGCGTTGATGCCGGACATCTGGTTGAAGAACGCGACCAGAAAAGCCAGCATGATCGGCGTTTTCATCTTGGCGGACCAAAAGCTCGACAGCGACTGCTTTTCGACCGTCGCCGCCTCGGCGATTTCGTTCGCCAACGCGTCAATCTCGGCGGGCGTACGTTCGGGCGCCACCATCTGCAGGACTCGCAATCCGGCTTCACGATCATTTTTTTTCGTGATCAACCAACGGGGGCTTTCGGGAAGCGTGAAGCACATCAGGGTGTAGATGATCGCCGGAAACGCTTCGACTCCCAACATCCAGCGCCATGAGTTGGGACCGATTCCGGCAAGCAGCGCGTTGGATGCATAAGCGATCAAAATGCCAAAGACAATATTGAATTGGAACATCGCCGCTAAGCGACCACGCCGCTCTGGCGGAGAGATTTCGGAGATGTAGAGGGGAGCGACGACCGTCGAAATGCCGACTCCCAAGCCGCCGACTAGTCTGGCGATCATGAAGGCGCTGACGTCATTCGCCAGCGCGGACCAAACCGCCGAGATGAAATAGAGCACGCCGATCGAGAGAAGCGTTTTACGACGACCCCAAGCGTCGGTCGGCCAACCGCCGATGAGTGAGCCGATCACCGTGCCCCATAGGGCGGCGCTCATGGCTAAGCCGTGAGTGACCTTGTCGAGGTCCCACAATTTTTCAATCGTTTCTTCGGCGCCAGAGATGACGACCGTATCAAAACCGAATAAGAAGCCGGCCAGCGCCGACGTCAACGACCAATAGAAAAGACGACTCGTCATAACACGCGGGGGCTAAGGCAGACGTTCGTAAGAAGTGAGGGTACGACATCTTAACACCAACTGCCCGGCAACGCGAAATCGACTTGCGAAGAAGTTTTTTCCGCCTGCGTCTATTTGCTATTGTCGTCCCGGCGCCATCTTTCCGGTGTAACGAATGGAATTAGAAAGGGACATGCTGGGAAGACGCTCGGCAATCTCGTTGATCGAAACGGCGATCACCTGGGCGTTCATCCGGTTGACGATCGTGATCGCGGCCAATTCGCCGGCTCGATCAAACATGGGGTTACCCTGCGGAGAATCTTCGCTGCGAGCCGTCGTATAGATGGTCCGGTATTCCTGGCGACCTGGATTGCCGAAACCGCGTCGGCGGGGAGGTTGTTGTAACCCGTTAGCCACAATTTGTTCACGCGGAAAGGGAAATTCATCCGTCTCAAAATAGAGGAGCGGATCGCCGATCTTGACGGTCATGTCCTTCGAGGCCAAAAGCGGACTGACGCGCGTCGCTTCCAGTTCATAACCATGCGTGTCCACGATGACCGCCGCCAAGGGAATCTCGGCGTCGCCGTGGTTGGTAAAGTGTCCCAGGACGGACGTTTTCTGTTGATTGCAGAATTCCGCTTCGCCGGCGACGGCGTCTTGGATCAGTGACGCGGTGGTGACGACTAGGCCCTCTTTGCTGACAACGACTCCGCCTCCTTGCACGACTCGGCCATTGGCTTTGGTCATTGTGAGTTGGACGACGATCGGTTCCAGCGTCGGCGACAACTGCGCCATGTTAATCGGATCGGAAACCATCGGCAGCGGAGGAGCCGGCCGGCTCGGCGTCGTCATCGGCCGCCGCGTGGCGACCCCCGGCGTTGTCGTCAGCGTAGGTCGAGGAGTTCCAGGGCGCGGCGGAGCGGCGAAATTGCTGGTCGCTATTCTTCCCGGCGGCGGATTTCCGCTGGATTGCGCTCGCGCCTGGGAGACGTAGTCGTCGTTCCAACCGGCGACGAAACCATTGCCGGGCGCTCCCCCATCTTCTGGCATCGTGACTTGAACCGCCGGCGCGGTCGGCTTGGCCTTGCCGCATCCCAACATCACGACCACGGCGACAGTCAAACAGGAAAGACGTGCGAGCGGCATCACTGGCCAGATCCTCAGGCGACTCAGAAAATTAGTTAGGTCCAATATAGCTGACGGCCTGCCGACCGCCAAAATCGGGCTGGGGCGCCGCGCAGGCGCCCGCCGATTCGCAGTGCGAGGGAATCTGCTAAATTGAGTCCACCGCCAGGCGTTGCCGCCGGGCCCTGGATTTTGTCGACTACGGAGATTGCCACTCATGATTTATGTGATCGCGACGATTGAACTCGAGCCAGGCTCACGCGAACAATTTTTAGCCGCTTTTCATGCGTTGGTCCCGTTGGTGCATGCCGAGCAGGGGTGCCTTGAGTATGGTCCGGCCATCGATGTCGCGACGGGACTTGGCCCGCAACTTCCGCTCCGCAGTAATGTGGTGACGGTGATGGAAAAATGGGAATCGATCGAAGCGCTCAAAACGCATTTGATTGCACCTCACATGGACGAATACCGGACCAAAGTTTCCGATATCGTGCTCGGAATGCAACTGCAAGTGGTCGAGCCAGCCTAACTGCTCATGCGTGACGTGCAGAGTCCTCTCCGACAAGCGATCAACGACGGCCAGCCGGTCGTCTTGTGTCGTTTGGTCGAAACGCGCGGCTCCACTCCGCAAAAGCCCGGCGCCGCGATGCTGGTCTATCCCAACGGCGACCAAGCCGGAACTTTGGGCGGCGGTTGCGTCGAAGCCGAGGTGCGGCGTCAGGCGCTGCGGGTTCTTCAGCAAGCCAAGCCAGAGATCATGACGTTCCATTTGGACTCGGACTACGGTTGGGACGACGGGCTGATCTGCGGGGGACGAATGAAGGTCTTGCTGGATCCGATGGAGCAGAACGCCGCAACCCGCGATTATTACGAACGCCTGTTCGCCGTCGCAGAGCAGGGGGGAACCGAAGCGATTCGGATCGAAGGGGAATCGCAGGAAATGCGACTCTTTGATAGCGACGCCAGGCTGATCGCTAGTTTACGCTGCGATTCAGAACCGGCAGATCCTATGATCGCCGCTGGGATTGAGCCTGTTCAGCAGCGACCTCGACCGCGCGTCGAACAGGGAATCGCCTATCTCCCTTACCCGCCCCGCTGTCGCTTGATCATCGTCGGCGGCGGGCACGTGGGCAAAGCGGTTGCGGCGCTTGCACATGAGGCCGACTTTGACATTCTGATTTGTGACGATCGCGCCGAGTACGTGACGCTAGAACGTTTTCCCACTGCCCAGCAGCGGATCGTCGGGAAGTTGGAAGAAGAGCTGCCGAAGCTCGAAATCGATGCGCGCGACTTTTGTCTGATCGTCACCCGCGGACATAATCATGACGAAGAAGCGCTGCTGCGACTCGTCGACCGGGGGGCTGCTTATGTGGGAATGATCGGCAGTCGCCGGAAGATTCGCCTGATCTTCGATGATCTGCGCGAACAAGGGATTTCTGAAGCGTCGTTGGCCGCAGTCTTCGCACCGGTGGGGGTCGACATTGGTTCGCAAACGGTGCCGGAGATCGCGATCAGCATTGTCGCCCAGCTGATCTCGGTTCGTAGCTCGGGCGCCGCTCAATCACGCGACCTTAAAAGTTGCGATATATTATGAATCCTTGGCAGCATCGGGCTACGAAGAAAACCGTGGGCGACGAAGAAGTTGGGCTTCTGGATCCTTTTCTTTTCTGACCTTGCGTCTCTTCAAAACTTGCGACTGGGGAGGGGAGAAACGGACGCATGGGGCAGCATAGTTTTCGCAGTTTTGCGATCGTGCCTGCGGCGGGACGAAGTCGACGGATGGGAAGCGATAAACTGTTGCTTCCGTTTGAGGGAAAGCCGATCGTTGATCGCGTGATCGAAGCCTGGCGTCGCGGCGGCGTCGATCAGATCGTGGTCATCGTGCGTGCAGAGCATGCCGCGCTGCGAGAGTATTTGCAAACATTGCGCGCCGAGTTGGTGATCAGCGAGACGCCGCTGCCGGAGATGATCGATTCGGTTCGAGCCGGCTTGCAGCATATTTCTCAAAAATTTTCGCCCCGTTCTGGGGATGCGTGGATGCTGGCGCCGGCCGATCTGCCGACGCTCGACCCGATGGCGATCGCGACGCTGTTGGACGCCTACGATCCGCAGCAGCGCCCGATCTTGGCGGCGACCTATGACGATCGCAGGAGTCATCCGGTCCTTTTCCCGTGGAGAATCGCGGAGCAAGTCGCCCAATTGTCGGCGGCCGAGACGATTCGCGATTTGTTCGCAAAAAATGAATGGCGCGCGATCGCGATGTCCAGCGTCAAGCCGTACGACGTCGACTTTCCCGGTGATTTAGAGCTAGGGGCAAGAAAACCGGAAAAATAGTTCAGTCACTTTCGCCAAAGTGGGCGGGGCTCTAAACTTGAAGCAGTCGCTGCGAACCACTTGCTGTGGCGCGTGTTCCCGTCCCGACCGAGACGCTCCTCCCGCGAATTCCGCTATGCCGAAGCCAATCTCGTGTACGTCCACCAAGCTCGTCTCCGATGCTCGTTGGCGCATGTCGTGGTCCGCTACTATGGCGATTCTGTTGGGACTGGTGATCGTGGTGAGCGTGCCTGGCTGCAGCGGTTGCTTGCGCGAGCGAACCACGGCCGAGGAAGAGGCGGCGAAAAAGAAGCGACAGGAAGAAGAGCAAGCAAAAGCGGACTTTGAGCCGCCCGAGTTTCGGGCTCTACCGTATGACGATCGCGGGCCCGGCAACTATATTAAGCCAGGCCATTGGGTCAGCGGCAGCATTCGCTTAAAAGCGAACGCCTATGACTATCGCGGCGAGCTCTACTCGAAGACGACCGATCAAACCGGCGGTTCGATTCCCTTGCCGGGGACCAACTATTTCTTTTCGGCGACGCGACCGATTGCGCTGGCGAAAGGTCAAGAGAGCTGGTCCGACGTCACTTACTATGTGCCGGAAATCAATCCGGGAAATAGCATGTCGACTAGTCGTTGGCTGTTGTGTCGCCTGCAAGATCGCGGCGGCGGCGGCGCGGTTCAATCCGAAGTCTTGCCGACCTCGGCGATGCCAGCACATCAGTTTTATATGGTGGTATTGGCCGCGAACTCGGACGAGTACCAATATCTTAGCGCACTCGATACGGTCAAGCCGCTCTCGGCGTCGATGGATCAAAATGAATCGGCGCCGCACTATCGCGTGGTGACGCCCAAAATCATCGATCGCACGCCGCTGCCTGAAAATCCGCTCACTTGGACAAGCATCGCCGTCATCGTCTGGGATGACATCGATCAGCAGGCCCTGACAACCTATCAGCAAGAGGCGCTGCTTGACTGGCTCCATTGGGGCGGGCAGTTGATCATCAGCGGCCCTGGTTCGCTGGATCGACTGCGACTTAGTTTTTTGGCCGACTATCTGCCGGCTCTGGCCGATGGCGCCGAAGAACTGGACCAGGCTCGCTTTGAACCTTGGAACCAAAAATATGTGATGGAGGAGCGCGTCAACAACAGGAAGGAACGCTATCTCCTGCAATTAGGAGACGCGCCGGCTCGCGGCGTCAAATTGAAGCTGGCGGACGACGCCTACTTCGTTGAGGATACGGCCGATCTCGTCGCGGAACGTCGCGTCGGCCGCGGACGAATCACGGTCACCGGTTTTCAACTTCGCGACCCGCGAATCACAAAGCAATGGAAGAACTTCGACAACTTCTTTAACGCCGCGATTTTGCGGCGGCCGGCTCGTCGCTTCGTCGCGACTGATGTCGAGTTTGTCACGACGCGCTGGGACTCTTCGCGTGCGCGGAACGATCCATTGGCCGTTTCACAATTGCGCTATTTCAGCCGCGACGTCGAGAGTGCGTCGCGCCGCTACGATCGATTGGACAACAAATATCGAGAAGAGCACGGGCTCGCACAACAGAATCCTCCCGTCGAGAGCAACCAGTTGGGGCTGGGACTCGCCAAGGAGGAGCAAGACGATGTGACGATCTCCGTGCTGCCCAACGCCGGCTTTGTCGCGACCGACGCAGGCGTCGCCGCTTGGAACGACAATAGCGGCGCCGCCAACGCCGCGCGAGAATGTTTGGTGGAAGCGTCCGGAATCGATATTCCTGACGCCGCGTTCATCTTGCGGGTGACGGCGGTTTATTTGCTGGTGCTCGTTCCTTTGAACTGGGGCGTGTTCTGGTGCATCGGTCGCGTCGAATGGGCCTGGATCGCGGCGCCGGTGATCGCGATTGTCGGCGCTTTCGCCGTGATCAAGTTGGCGCAGCTCGATATTGGTTTCGCCCGCAATCGAACTGAGATCGGTATCCTAGAGATCCAGCCCAACTATCACCGCGCGCACATGGCCCGCTACACGTCTTTGTATACCTCATTGTCAACGCGCTATCACTCTGAGTTTGATCAAGCGTCGGCGCTGGCGTTGCCGCTGACGTTTGCCTCGGGCCAGATCACGCCGACTCGATTTGGGGATTCGACGACGGAGGTTCGATTTGATCAAGAAGGCTTGTCGGCGTCGCTGACCGGGTTCAGCGTGATGTCGAACTCGACAGGGCGGATGCACAGCGAATATATGTTGTCGCTCGCCGACGAGGCGGTCTTTTCCTGGAAACCGCTCGCAGGCGAGAAGTCGGCCGAGGTCATCTATCGCGGCGAGTTGGCGATTCATGACGCCGCCGTCATGCGACGCGTCAATCACGGATCCAAAGATGCGTTGGAAGTCGCCTGGATCGGCGAACTACGTCCCCAAGAAACGAAGACGATTCATTTTGAGCCGATGACCGATCCTTGGAGCGTTTGTCCCGAGTGGAATCAAGCGAAGGTTTTTTCGCCGGATATCCAAGACTCGGAGGTCAGCTTACGGCGACTGCTGAACGTCGCCAAAGATGTCCGTCATCTGCAAACGGATGACGTGCAATTGATCGGGTGGACCGATCAAGACGTGCCAGGCGTCACGATCACTCCCGAGGCGCCGCAGCGAACTTTGCGCACGCTGGTTGTCGCGCATCTGCAGTACGCGCAGTTGCCGGACCCGGAAGGGGACGTCAATACGCGCCGCGTGTTGGGACAAGAGCCGGAGAAGGTGTTGCAAGACAGCGCCGATAGCATCGAATTACTACCCGAAGACGGCCCCAAGTAGATCGACACCCTATGATCGAGCTGATCGATTTCGGCAAAGACTACGGCGCATTCACCGCAGTCGAATGCCTGAATCTGAAAATTGAAGCCGGCGAAATGTTTGGCTTTATCGGCCCCAATGGCGCCGGTAAAAGTACGAGCATTCGCTATCTGGCGACGTTGCTAAAAGCGACGCGCGGCGGCGGCACGGTCAACGGCTACTCGGTCGCCAAAGATCCGATGAACGTCCGGCACAGCGTCGGTTATATGCCTGATAACTTTGGCGTGTACGACGGTATGAAGGTTTGGGAGTTCCTGGACTTTTTCGCCGTCGCCTACGGCATTCCGCGCTCGCGTCGCAAAGCGGTGATCACGGACGTTTTAGAACTGCTCGACCTGACGTACAAACGCAACGACTTTGTCAACGGCTTGTCACGCGGGATGAAGCAGCGTCTTTGCCTGGCCAAGACGTTGGTGCATGATCCCCCGGTGTTGATTTTGGATGAACCGGCGAGCGGGCTCGATCCTCGCGCCCGGTTGGAAGTCAAAGCGTTGCTGAAAGAGTTGCGAAAGATGGGGAAAACCATTCTCATCTCCAGCCATATTTTGACCGAATTGGCCGATTGCTGCACGTCGGTCGGCATCATCGAGCGGGGCCAGTTGCTGATGCACGGTCCGATCGACGAAGTCTATCGCCGGATTCGCAAAAACCGGATCTTGCAGATCAAGCTGGTTGATAACTTCGACGTAGGTCTGTCGATCATTCGAAGCGAGCCTTCTTGCATCGACGTCGACTTCGAAGCCAGTCGCAATCTGATCACCTGCGAACTGCAAACCGACGACGACGGAGTTGCGTCGCTGTTGGAGAAATTACTCGCCAACCGCGTCCGCGTGCGCAGCTACGCCGAAAAAGACCCTACCTTGGAAGACGTCTTTATGATGGTCACTAAAGGGCTCGTGACGTAATTTTTTCACCGCTTGCGTTTCGGGCTACAAAGAGGAATAGGCGCCGGGGTTTCCGTATTGCCGCGCTCTACCCAAACAGCATCAGTCCGGTTCCGCTGTCGTCGCGGCGTTCCCATTCGCGGCGGACTTCTCCTAGTCCGTAGGCGCACAATTCAAACTTGTCGCTTAGTTCGTCCAACAGTTCGGCGCCCGATTGGTCGTAGCCTGATTGGATCTCGCTGGCGGCGTGATAGGCGCGTTTGCCTTCGGCCCAATAGTTAATCAAGTGATCCATCCGGTCTTCGCGGCGCATTCGTTTGAGCGCTTCGGGGTAGACGCCGGACCAAAAGAGAATGAAGTCGCCGATGTGTTGATGAGCGTCGCGCCGCGCGTTTCCTAGTCGCGCCTCGGCTTCCATCATCATTTGGGCGACCTCGGTCAACGGTTTGCCGGTCAGGCCGCGGATGCGGAACACGACTTCGTTGTTGACGAACCGCGTGAGCAACTCGGTCAGATAGTCGATCAGTCTGGGATTAGGCACCCCAAGCTTGGTGTAGAACGTATGCTCCGTCACTCCTGCAAAGAACTGACGTACGTTGAAGCTGCGCTCGTTGTCGCTCATGGCTTTCGGCCTCCTAGTCGTTGTTGTTCGTTTGCCGGTGATAACCAATCGTGGCGCACGTAAACCGCAAGTCGTCCGGGATATGCCAGTACTTCAAGTATAGTTTCGATATTTTTTCAGGGTCAAGTTCAACGAAAAAAAACAATTTGCGGTACGAACCCCCATTTTGCTGGCGGCGCCGGCACTGGAAGCGGAGGTCGTGGACTGACGCTATCGGGGGAGAGTACGATGGAGATCGCCGGTTCGACAAATCGAAAATTTTTTTCCAGAGCAATGCCGATGTCCACCGCAGACGAAGATCTGGTCGTTGCTGAAAAAGCTTCAAAATCCAACGCACCTGGTTTATTAACGGGTTTGGCGATCGCAGGCATCGTACTGGCGTTGATCAAGCTGGGGTCCTTCTTGGTTGGGCTCCCTTGGTTGATCAATCCGAAATTGTCGCAAGGAAGTGCGGCAACTGAAGCGCCGGCCGAAGTGATCGAGTACCAGGAACTAATGGTCGCGATTCAGGGCAAATACTTCCCGTACCAATTGGCGTTATATCCGTGCGGAATCATCGTCGCTTGCTTGTTGTTATGGGCGGCGTACCAAACGTTGAAGCTGCGCCCGCACGGCGATTTCTGGATCAAGTGCGCCGTGATCGCCTCGACGGTGACCGACCTATTGGGCGCCGTCATCGTCGTCTTCATGCAGCAGGATATCTATCACGCTTTGCAAACGGTTTTTCAGGATTTCGATTCCGACAACAACGCGTCCCACATCATGTATGTAGCGATGAACGTCGGTTTTTATATCGGCATCGCGTCTGCCGCTGGTTTTTTACTGCTCCAATTCGGTTATTATTTCGTAACTTTCCGGTACTTCTCGAAGCCGGAAGTCCATGCCCTCTACCAAGTCCGTGCCCCCAACGAAGCCAGCTCCGATGTCTGAAGAAAACCCCAAAGTCGCCGTCTACACCGGCTCATTCGACCCGGTGACGCTCGGCCATTTGAATTTGATCGAGCGAAGCAGTCGCTTGGTCGATCGCTTGATCATCGGCATCGGCACCAACGATCAAAAGGTGGGGCTGTTCAACGCCGAAGAGCGGGTCGAACTGGTCCGCCGCGTCACGAAGCATGTTCCCAACATTGACGTGCTTCACTTCTCGGGCTTGGCGGTCGATTTTGTCCGCTCGGTTAACGCGCGGGCGATGATCCGCGGCATTCGTCCCTTGACCGACATCGCCGGCGAATTCACCATGATGATGGCCAACCGCAAATTGGATCCCGGCATCGAAACCGTTTTTCTGATGGCGGACGAAGAATATGGTCACGTCTCCAGCAGTTTGCTCAAGCAAATCACTCCGCTGGCCGGCGACGATCAGCTCGCCAAGTTCGTCCCGCGAGAAATCATCGCCGACGTTCGCAGCAAGATCCCAACGGTCTAAGGATTCTTGCGGAAGAGAAATCTAGGCCCCAGCAAGACCCGTTTTAAGGTCGCACGTTTTCAAACCAAGCGAATACTAGCCAGAGGCG
>NZ_CH672376.1:1840051-1900424 GCF_000153105.1 Blastopirellula marina DSM 3645 | reverse complement strand
CCCCCGTTTTTCGTCCTGCTAATTGCTCGGATTCGCATGCTGATTAATCCGCAGCTTCTTCAAAATCTCATCTCGCAGATTTTGGATCACCGACTTGCGGTCAGTCTTCTCCAGAATCTTTTGCACGACCGACTTCGGTCCTTCGCTGCCCCATGACGCGCCATGCTCAAAGTAGTACTTGGCCGACTGACCAACGATGTACGATCCATAACCGGCCGCGGCGCCTTGCGGCAACACGGTGAGGACCGAGCCCCAGCCGAGCGTCACCGCTTTCAGGCTCCACATGATTGCGTGGGTCGTCAGTTCGCCCAGCGTTACCCAGCCGGCGGCTTGAAAGACCGACTTGACCAACTTCTCGGCGTTGGCCCAAGTCATTTCGATTCCGTAGATATGAGCCAAGTGCCAGACCATCGCAACGTCAACCGCTCCGCCGCCGATCACGTCGGCGATCGGCGCTGGATTGAACGCGACGGTCGTCGCTTTCACCACCGCGTAGCCCCAGATATGCTGATTGGCTCGGTCGTTGCGAATCTTTAGTTTCAGCGATGCGATTCGGTCCGACTTGTCGGCCGAGTACATCGCCGCGTTCAGCGCCAGCAGCGCCAGACCATCTTGCTCCAGCACTTCCAGCATTTTCATCTGCAGCGCTTCGATGTTCGGCTTCGGCTTGCGCCATTGACTGGTCGTCGTGCCGTTGGCCGCTTCGACAATGTATTCGACATCGCGCGGATCGGCCGACGTTTCGACAATATTCTCCGGCTGGATCACGCCGTCCAAACGTTGCGACAGTACTTCGTGCAGGCGTTTCCGTTGATCGGGTGAATACAGATCAACCTTGTTCAGCACCAGGATGATCGGTTTGTTGACCGCAGCGAGACTGACCAGCGCCGAGTATTCGGTCTCGTTCAAGTCCGAGTCGGTCACAAACAGCAGCATGTCGCTGCGCCGCGCCGCGTCTTGCGCCATCTCGCCGCGATGAGCGCCGCCCACTTCGTTGATGCCGGGCGTATCAATCAGCACAACTTCGCTACTGCCGAGTCCCGGAATGCGATAGCCGCAACCATCCCAAGCGACATGCCAAATCTCGCGGGTCCAACCTCCCTGAACGTCAACTTCGGTGACGGCCTGGCCGACCATCGCGTTGATCAGGGCCGACTTGCCGGTGCTGATTTCGCCAAAGACGACGATCTCGACGCGGCCGCTGGTCAGCTTCGATTCCATCTCTTGCATCTGTCGCAGGTCGCGGCGCAGCAAGTCTTTCTCTTGATCCGAGCAGCCGCGAAAGCGATCGAGCGTAATGCGAACCGAATCGAGCGCATGTTGATAGCGCTCGTCATCGACGTGCGGCGGCGGATCGGTCGTTTCGGGCGAACTGTCAGTCGACATATTGATTGCGGGCCTGTTGCACCAATTGGCGAAGGTAACTGAGTTGCGTCACGCGGCGCCATTCGCGCTCGGCCAGACCGGCAAGTCCCCCCTCCGGCTCGCGCATCTCGTGTTTGAAGTATTCCATAAAGACGTTGCCGATCCAGCGGGTCACCAGCGCCATCACCACCAAGTGCAGCGCGGCGCCGGCCAAATATCCGGCGCCGGGAACCGTCTTCAGCAACGAGGCGACCGCCGGCACGGCGATGTTCACCCCCAAGATGCCAAGCAGATTCTTCCCCAACTGTCCCATCAGTTGGACCGCAACGTCGATATCAACGTCTTGTTTATAAACTTTCGCCAGGTCGACCACCATTTTAGTCGAAATTGCAATTCCTGCGGCGATATCGACAAACGGCATTGGACTGAGCGCGGCCGAAGCGCCGCCGACTCCCCACATGTATTTGGTGACGATCTGATTGGCGCGGCGATCGAGCGCTTGCTCTACCTTCAAGCGCGCTTGGTCGACTAGCCCGCGAGATTGCAGCAGCAAGTTGGCCAGCAGTAAATCGCTGCCATCCTTTTTGACGACCTGCATCATCCGGCTGGCCAGCGGCTCAATCCCCACCGGCGCCGTAACTTCTTCTTCGATCTCGCTGCCGTCGGCCGCTATACGGATGCGACGACGCGTGGTCGCTCGAGCACGGACCGAGACGATATCTTCGCGACGGACGAAATCTTCGGCTTGTTTCGAGATCTGCTGCAATAGCTTCGCGCGGTCGGCGTCGTTGTAGAGGTCTTCTTTGTTGAAGCAGATAATCACCCGCTTTTCCATCTGACCTAGCAGTTCGAGCAAGCGGAACTCCGAATCACGCAACGGGCCATCGACCACCAACAGGATGATGTCGGCCGTTTTGGCCGACTCGGCGGCGATCGTCTGTCGCGTCTCGCCGTCAACTTCGCCCAGCCCCGGCGTGTCGACCAGGATCACCTGATTGTCGCCGACCCAGGGAATTTCGTTGCGCGTAACCGTGGTGCCGCCGGCGATCTCACTGGCGAACGCGTTGCGCCCGGCGAGCGCATTAAGCAGCGACGACTTCCCGCTGCTGATCGTGCCGAAAGCGACGATCTCTAACCGCTGATGATCGAGCTTGATTTCGAGCTTTTCGCGCAACGGGGCCAGTTGCTCGGCCAGATCGTCGTCCCCTGCTTCGGTTTGAAAGTCATCGATCGACGCGAGATTTTCGGACAATTCGTTGCGGCGCTCGTCGGCCGAAAGTTGGCTCGGATTGCGTTGGCGCCGTTCTTTACGCTGCGTCTTCAACCGTTTGGCCCGCACCAGACGATACAGAACCCAACTGGCCGCGCCGATAATCAGGACCGCTCCACCGATCACGCTGACCAGATAGGCGACCTGAGCCGTGCCCCCCAATTCGGCCGCTTCGCGATAGTAGGATGCGATCATCGACGGCAAATAGATCAGCCCTGCGCCAATAATCACCAGCGTGACAATGATCCAGAACGAATTAGGTAAGGGAAATCGCTTCATAGTAAAAACCGCATCCATCAGTGCGGTGAGGGAAACTCCTGAATTACGCCAATTTACGCCACTGGACGGGGGTAGTTCGTCGCGAATAGCTCAGTTTTGCCCGAATGTTGGGAAATTCACCAAAAATCAGCACCGTTGGTTGATAGCCTTATCGTTACAAACTGCTCTCGAAGAGCAAGCGTGTGCCATTAGCGTCTGCTTTTGGTAGAATAGAGAGTTGCCGCATCCCTTTTCCCGCCGCTGGAGCTTTCTACGCCATGTCTCGCATTTTGCCTGCGCTGATCATCGCGTTTTGCTGTGCGCCGCTCCAGGCCGATTGGCCCCTTTTCCGGGCGAATCCGGTCGCAAGCGGAGTTGCAGCCGAATCGTTGCCGGTCGATCTAGAGTTGCTCTGGACGTACTCGGTCGAAAAAGGCGCCTTCGAGGGGACCCCGGCCATCGTCGACAACGTCGTATATATCGGCGATTTGGATGGTGCGATCTACGCGTTGAATTTGGCGGACGGCAAAGAGATCTGGAAAAAGTCGATCGACACCGGCTTCTATGGTTCGCCCGCCTATCGCGACGGCAAGGTTTATCTGGGAGATATGGACGGTCTGCTCCATTGTCTTAGCGCCAAGACCGGCGACGTTTTGTGGACCTATGAAACCGGCGCCGAGATCAACGGCAGCGTCAACTTTTATCAAGACAAACTGCTGATCGGCTCGCAAGACGCGACCCTCTATTGTCTGACTGCGGCCGATGGCAAGTTGGTTTGGAAATACGAGATCGCCGATCAAATCCGCTGCATGCCGACCATCGTCGAAAACCGCGGCTTTGTCGCCGGCTGCGACTCGAAACTACACATCATCGATCTCGACAAAGGCGTCAGCGCAGCCAACGTACCGATTGACGCACCGACCGGCAGCACTCCCGCCGTCCAAGGCGACTTGGTCGTTTTTGGGACCGAAGGGGGTACGCTGTACGGCATCGACTGGAAACAAGCCAAAGTCAGTTGGACCTACGAAGACGACCGCGGACGCCAGGCGTTTCGCGCCAGCGCCGCCGTCACCGCCCAACTGGCGATCATCGGCGGACGCAACAAGCGTGTCGCCGCCGTCGATATGACCAATGGTAAGCAGCTTTGGACGTTTCCGACCCGCGGACGGATCGACAGTTCGCCGGTCATCGCCGGCGACAAGGTTTACTTTGGTTCGTCCGACGGAAAAGTTTACGGCTTGAAAATCAGCGACGGCTCCGCAGCATGGAGCTATGAAGCCGGCGGAAGTTTCACCGGCGGCCCCGCGGTCAGTGACGGCAAGTTGCTGATCGCCAGCGATGACGGCAACGTCTACTGCTTTGGTAAGAAATCAAATTAACAGCAACAGCGCGGCAAGTTCGCACGATTAACCCGCAGGAGCTTCATGGCCACCGATTCAGTCAAGACCGAGGTCGGCAGCTACTTCATCTCGAACTATCCTCCCTTTTCGCAGTGGAGCGAGGACTACATTCCCGATCTGCAACAGGCGCTTGCCAGCGAGCCGCGACCAGGCGTGCCGTTGGGTCTGTACCTGCATGTCCCATTCTGCCGTAAGCGATGCAAGTTCTGCTACTTCCGTGTTTATACCGACAAAAACGGCTCCGAAGTCGAGACTTACGTTTCGGCCTTAGTCGATGAGATCGAACTGGTCAGCAAACAAGCGGCGATGGGGGGACGACCGTTCCGTTTCGTCTACTTCGGCGGCGGCACTCCTTCGTTCCTCAGCCCCAAGCAATTGCAACGGCTCGAAGATCGCCTCCGCAAGAGCATCAGTTGGGATCAGGCCGAGGAAGTCACCTTTGAGTGCGAGCCCGGCACGCTGAGCGAGACCAAGGTCAAGACGCTCCGCGACATGGGCGTCACTCGGTTGAGCCTGGGAATCGAGAGCTTCTCCGACAAGATTCTAGAAGAGAACGGTCGCGCGCATCTTTCCAAAGAAGTCTACAAAGCGTGGGAGTGGATCGAGAAGGCGCAGTTTCCCAACGTCAACATCGATTTGATCGCCGGAATGGTCGGCGAGACCTGGGACACTTGGCGAGAAAACCTGGTCAAGACGCTGGAACTGTCGCCCGAGTGCGTCACCATCTATCAGATGGAGTTGCCGTTTAACACGGTCTATTCCAAAGACATCTTGGGGAACAAGATCGAAACGCCGGTCGCTGATTGGCCGACCAAGCGAGCTTGGGTCAGCTACGCGTTTGACGAACTGGCCAAAGCCGGCTACTCGCAGTCCAGCGCCTATACCATGATCAAAGACCCAACCAAGATCAGCTTCAGCTATCGCGACAACTTGTTTGGGGGCGCCGATCTGTTAGCGACGGGCGTCGCCAGCTTTGGGCACATCTCTGGCGTTCACTACCAGAACAAAACCGAATGGGCCGACTACACCGGCGACCTGCTAGAGAAGAAACAACTGCCGCTCAAACGCGCCTATCGACCGACGCCAGAGCAAATGTTGATTCGCGAAACGATCTTGCTGTTGAAACGCGGCTACCTGGACGTCGATTACTTCCAAACCAAATTTGGCGTCAACATCGTCGAGAAATGGCGGCCGATCTGGGACGAATATGTCGAAACCGGTCTGGCGACCGTCGACGGCAATCGGATCGAACTGACGCGCGACGGACTGCTGCGGGCCGACGGCCTGTTGCCTCCGTTCTTTGAAGAGCAACACCAGGGAGTTCGCTATACATGAGCGACGACTCTCTTGTCTTCATGATGGGCAAGTTCGAGACCAAGTTTCCGACTGATCGCCAATACGCCAAAAACCATACTTGGGCCGTTCGCGGCCAGCAAGGTTACCGCTTCGGCTTTACCGCCTACGCGGTCCGGTTGCTGCAAGACGTCTACTTTTTAGAGTGGAGCGTCGACGCGCCTAGCGCGTTGCGGCAAGGTCAGGAAATTGGCTTCATCGAGAGCAGCAAAGCCGAAAGCGATTTGTACGCTCCGCTGGCCGGTCAGCTGACAACGTTGAACCCGGCGCTGCTAAGCGACCCGTCGCAGATTAACCTGGACATGTATGGAACTGGGTGGCTGTACGAAATCGACGGCCCCGGCGACCAGTTAATGTCGCCGGAAGAATATCTGACGCACCTCGCAGGGGTGTGGGAAATTACCCAGCGCACAATCAAAGGCCAACTCAACGAGTAACCCCATGGCGAAAAAACTGACCGTCGTCCTCAGTCAAGGACAAAGCCAGAATCCGGCCAAACGGAACCTCGAAGAGGAAATCGTCGCCCGATTGCTGTTTGAGCCCGGCATCGAAGTGACGATCGTTCCCCATCTGTACGATCTAAAACCAGACGGCCCCGGGATGCTATGTCTCGAAGGAATTTCCGGCAACATGGTGATCATCTCGTGGATGTTCGAGCGGGCCGCGCGCTGGACGCTCGATCGCAACGGCATCCACGGCAAGATCGGGACGTCGCTGCTCACCTACGAAGTCGACGAGGATGAACTCGACGAGTTGGAAGACGAAGAAGAGAAAGCTGAAAAGCAGCGCGTCGCTGATTCGCGGCCCCCTTCCAACCGCTACATCTACTGCTTGGATCTGCGCGTCTCCAATAAAGTGGACGAATACGTCGAAGAGATCCAACGCATCGCCGCCGAGCAAACGCCGCAAGTGATGCAACTGGGCGGTTTGACGCTTGATCCTTCCCCATCGAACGGCAACGGCAACAGTAACGGCGAGATGTTCGGCGTAACGCCGCTGCAACAACTGCGGCACGATCACCCGACCAACGACACCTACGTGGGCGCAAATCACGAAGCGCCGATCGAGCCGATCCGGATCGAAGAAACCGGCGGCCGCCGCTGGTACCCGGTGATCGACTACAGCCGCTGCACCAATTGCATGGAATGCATCGACTTCTGTCTGTTCGGCGTGTACGGCGTCGACGGCATCGACACGATCCTGGTCGAACAGCCTGACAACTGCCGCAAAGGTTGCCCGGCGTGCAGCCGCGTTTGCCCCGAAAATGCGATCATCTTCCCGCAGCACAAAACGCCGACCATCGCCGGCAGCGATATCGTCGCCGAAGGGGGACTGAAGATCGACCTCTCGCAGCTCTTTGGCAAACCGGCCGAAGACCCCAACGCCGCCGACACCGCGATCCGCGAACGGGACGAACAACTGCTGCTCGCCGGCCGCGACGCCGTCGGCGCATCAGTCGGCATGCCCAAACGCCAAGCCGACAAGCCGGCGGAAGATCGGGATGAGCTGGATGATTTGATTGATGCGGTGGATGAGTTGGATATCTAATCAAACACGGCTTCGGATCCCACGTTTTTTCTTCGCACTCCGCAGCGCAATCCTTGAGGCTGCGCTATTTCTGTCGGGATTTGCGGTGCTTCAGCCGCCGCGTTGTCGCGTGCTATTCTGCGTGTTCGAATCCGATCTACGCACCAGAATATTTCTAACTTTCCTCTGCAAAACGGCAGACTCATTCGAAGATTTCCTCTACTATCTAACCCGTAGGGCAAGGCGGAACTCCGGAATGGAGAAGGAAAAACCCCATGAGAAGCAAACTGTCTCGCAGTACGCGCCGAGCGAACCTGGAAACCCTGGAACTGCGCCAACTTTTCGCTGTCGATGCGTTGTCCATGGCCCCAATCGACGATGCGTTGCTGGATTCTGGAACCGCAATTCCCACGACAACGATTGACGAGTTCCGTTCGATCGATGGGAGCGGGAACAATCTGGAAAATCCTGATCTCGGCAGCACCGATGAGCAATTCTTGCGCGCTGCGGACGCCGACTATGCCGATGGAATCTCGGAGCTCGCCGGGCCTGATCGTCCTAGCGCTCGCGAAATCAGCAACGCGATCGTCGCTCAAAATCCGGACACTTCTGGCAACGAGCGAGAACTCTCGGCGTTTGTCTACGTCTGGGGACAATTCCTGGATCATGATATCGATCTAACCGAGTCCGGCGATACCGAAGCAGCGCACGTCATCGTTCCGAACGGCGATCCCTACTTCGATCCCGACGGCGACGGCGATCACGTGATCTCGCTGTTCCGCTCGCTGTTTGATCCGACGACCGGCGACAGCGTCGACAATCCGCGCGAGCAGTTCAACTCAATCACCGCATTTGTCGACGGCTCCCAGGTGTATGGTTCCAGCCAAGAAGTCACCGATAGCCTGCGTACGTTTGCCGGAGGAATGCTGAAGACTAGCGAAGGAGACCTCTTGCCGCTCGACGAGTCAGGCTTCTTCTACGCCGGCGACATCCGCGCGAACGAGAACATCGAGCTTACCTCGCTGCAAACGTTGTTCGTGCGTGAGCATAACCAATGGGCCGAGCAAATCGCCGCGCAAGATCCCGTTCTCAGCGATGAAGAAATCTACCAGCAAGCGCGGGCGATCGTGATCGCCGAAATTCAGTCGATCACGTACAACGAATTCTTGCCGGCGCTGCTGGGCGAAGGCGCCATTGCCGACTACACCGGCTACGACTCGACCATAAATCCGAACATCGCCAATGAGTTTGCGACGGCCGCCTATCGATTAGGGCATAGTCTGCTGAACGATGACATCGAATTCTTCGGGAACGATGGCCGCGCCGTCGCCGACGAAGTTTCGCTGGCCCAAGCCTTTTTTAATCCCAGCCTTGTGCAAGAGCAAGGGATCGATTCGCTGCTCAAATACGCCGCGTCCTCGCAGTCGCAGGAATTGGATATTCAGATCGTTGACAGCCTGCGTAACTTTTTGTTTGGCGACCCCGGCGAAGGGGGATTGGACCTGGCGACACTCAACATTCAGCGTGGTCGCGATCATGGATTGGCCGACTATAACTCGGTGCGAGAAGCCTATGGATTGCCGCGGGTAACCAGCTTCGCCGAGATCACTTCGGACATCGAACTGCAGCAAACGCTGCAAGAACTATATGGGACGGTCGACAACATCGATCTGTGGGTCGGTGCGCTGGCCGAAGATCATGTCGAGGGAAGCAGTCTGGGCGAATTAAATCAGGCGATCATCGTCGATCAATTCACGCGTCTACGCGACGGCGATCGGTTCTACTACGAAAACACTTTCTCCTCCCAAGATGTTGAGCTGATTGAAAATACGACGCTGTCGGACATCATCCAGCGAAACACGACCGTCACCAATCTGCAAGACAACGTCTTCTTCATGTCGGCGTCGGTCTCCGGCACGGTCTTCGCAGACTCTGACCGATCGAATGGTCGTCACGATCATTCGCAAGGGCAAGCCGGCGTCACGGTGCTGTTACTCAACGATGAGGGAGAAGTGATCGACGAAACCGTCACCAACGCACAGGGCGCTTATCAGTTCACCAATTTTCAGGAAACCGGCGACTATCAAATTCTGACGCTGCTGCCAACGTCGCAAGGTCCGATCGCCAAAACGCAAGACGTTTTGATCTCGGTCGGCGGCCAAGTCGTCCGCAACGTCGACTTCGATAGAAACGCGCAATCGCGCCCCAACCACGATCGCCAGCAGCGTTACCACGACGACCGCCACCATCCGCATCCACATGACGATGCGTACGCATCTGACGACTCATTGGACCCCTTGGATGACTTGATCGACAACCTCGGGAGAGACCGCAATCGCCGCGATGCGCTACGTCGTTCACCATCTCGATAATGCGATTTCTTTACCTTGAAACAGAACGCCGCCGCAATCCCTGCGGCGTTCTTTTCGTCAAAATCAGATTCCGTTTGATTTCGGCTGATATCACGTTAGATATGACGCAACATCACAACCCCCTCTTTCTTGCACTACGGCCACCCCAAAAGCCCTGGAAGTTATTTAGCGACACGAACTATTTCAAATTCATTTCGCGATGTTTTCCTTTCGATTTCTCGCTCTATTGCTTAGAAGTTCTCAAGCAATTCCGATCCTCATTTCGCATTCACGGAACCTTCACGTTTGCCATTACACTTATGCGAATTGTGCGTGCGACGATTTGATGCAACCTGCATTATCACAGACGCATTGCGATGGAATTTGGCTTGAGTGGACAGAGGAAAAACGATGCAATTGATGGTAAAGCGTAACCGGGGATTTACCCTGGTCGAATTGTTAGTGGTGATCGCGATCATTGGCGTCTTAATCGCACTGTTGCTGCCGGCGGTTCAACAAGCGCGCGAAGCGGCGCGGCGAATTCAGTGCGTTAACCAGATGAAACAAATTGGTCTGGCGCTGCACAACTATCACGATACGCACAAGGGATTCCCGCCTGGCGGCATCGTGGCCGAAAAAGTCACCAAAGGCTTGGGCGATAACTGGTGCAATAGCGGATCGGCGACGCAGGGAGCGCCTTGGACGGTGTTGATTCTGCCGTTTATGGAAGAAGGGTCGCGCCACGACCAATACGACTTTAAGCTGCCGTTGTCGGCCTCGTTCACGAGCCAAGTATCGAGTTCGTCTCAGAACTATCCGCTTTGGTACGAACAGAACAACAAGTACCAATGTCCTTCCGATCCCGCATCCGGAAACGGCGTCAACAACTTGAACTATTTTGGCGTCCAAGGGGGCGGTTCCTCGAGCAACGTCAACTGCTCCGGCGGCAACTCGAACGTCTTCTTCGTGAACGGGATCATGTTCGCCAACTCGAACAGCAAGTTTCGTGACATCACCGACGGAACGACCAAGACGTTTCTGGTCGGCGAAACGAAGTACCATCTGACCGAATCCGGTACGACTTCCACGTTTTACTTGAGTTGGGCCTCGTCGATTCGACTCGGCACAGGCTCGACCATGCCGCATCCGGCGACGCTGGCCGGCACCTACGAGCCGATCAATTCGCGCATTCCGACCGGTGGCACAGTCCCCGCGTCCGGCGCCGATTCACGAACGGGCTACTCTCGCTTGTTCGGCAGTTTCCACCCCGGCGGCTGTAACATGTTGTTGGCCGACGCTTCGGTCGATTTCACAGCCGAAACGATCAACCTCGACATCTATCGTCAGTTGGGCATCCGCAACGATGGTCTGCCGATCGGAGGAACCGAATAGTGATTCAGTTGCTCCATCGAAAAGCAGCCTCCTTGGCGGCGCTGCTGTTGCTGGCGTCCTCGCTGACCGTCATCTGCGGATGCGGCGCCGGCGACATCGGCCCAGGAAAATATCAAGTCTCTGGCGTCATCACCTTCCAGGGGCAACCGTTGCCGGAAGGGGAGATCATCTTTGCTCCGGACGCTTCCGCCGGCAATCAAGGCCCGGCGTGCATCGCCTATGTCAAAGATGGAAAGTACTCGACCCAATACGGCAAAGGCCTGGTCGGCGGCGCCTACAAGATCGAAGTCGAGGGATTCGAAACCAAAGCGGAAGTCGACGTTGACGGCGAAACCATCGTAGCGCCGCTGTTTCGCACGTTCGTTACGACGCATGAGTTCCCGCAGGAGGATTCCACCTATGACTTAGAAGTGGAAGTCCCCAAAAAGAAAAGAAGATAACTCATCGCTAATTTCTCACGGCGGAGTAGTCTGAGATTGCCTCAGGCTGTCCGCCGTTTTTTTATTTCCGCCTGATAACTCTGAAGAGAAACGAACTGTTGACGATGATCGCACGACGAGAGTTTTTGTTTTTAATGCTGGCCCTGAGTTCGATCTGTCAGGGAGGAATTCTGACGCCGTCGGCGCTGGCCCAAAATCGACTGCTTCCCGCTCCCGCAGCAGACTCTTTTTCGATCGTGGTTATTCCCGATACGCAGTCATATCATCCCGTTGACGGTGAACTGACGAACCCCATATTCTCTGACCACGTCAGTTGGATTGTGAAAAACCGGGAAAAACAGCACATCGTCTTCGCCAGTCATGTGGGCGATATTGTGGATAAGAATATCGACGCGCAGTGGACCGTCGCCCAGCAGTGCATGGACCAGTTGCACGGAGTCCTGCCGTACGGCATCTCGGTCGGCAATCACGACATGACCAAGTCGGGCGATTCAACACTCTTCCAGAAGTACTTTCCTGCCAAGCGATTCGCCGAGTGCGACTGGTACGGCGGATGCTATACGCCTAAAACGCACAGCGGCGCCGTTTCGGGCGACAACGCCAACAGCTTTCAATTGTTTTCGAGCAGCGGCGTCGACTTTCTCTTTTTGCATTTGGAATGCAACGCGCCGGACGACGTCTTGGCTTGGGCGGATGAAGTTCTGCAAGTACACGCCGACCGCTGCGCCATTATCACGACGCACATGTGCCTAGGCCCGTTGCACCATCCAATGTCGAACAGAGATTACACCGACGCGCCAAAGGGACGGATGCAATGGACGAAGATCCACGAGGAGCGGGGCAATACCGCCGAAGAAATGTGGAACAAATGCTTTCGGAAGCATGCCAACCTGTTCATGGTCTGTTGCGGCGATCAAAGCCGCAGCCATTCGTTGCACGAAGTCGCTCAAGGTGATCACGGCAACCAGGTTCATCAACTGCTTTGCGATTACAGCACCGGTTGGCTCCGTCAGTACCGATTTCACCCGACCGAAAATCGAGTCGAAGCGTGGACTTTTCACCCCGCCAACGAAGTGCTGTGTGAGGGAACCAAGCACGTCCCTGACGTCGCCGGCCATCAATTTGAGTTTGAATTTCCCAGCGCTGCGCCGGGTCGCCCTTAATTCAATCATCGCTGGACGATTCAGTCCGCGCAAGGTGCGTCAAGACGCACCAGGAACCGGCTCACTCTGTCAGCGTAGCAACGCAATGGATCGCTCCAACAGCGCCCGTGCTTGTCCCTCAATATTTCAGCTGCTTGGGTATTACTACGCTGAAAAAATCGTTGCCGTTGCGTTGGTCAAACGCTGTCGCAAGCGAGCTTGTTTCTTTGTCGAACCAATCGATGAGTTGCGAAATGTTGTATTCACTTGACTCTTTGTAGAGTGGAAACGAGGAAGGGAGGCTGAGCTTACAGGTTGATTTTGTCTGCGAAAGCGAGGTGAAGAGATGCTTCGCTGCGGTGTAGAAACGATAGCGCGCCGCCAAGTCGAACGTTTCCAATCCCCAGAGCAAGTGACGTTCGAACATCCGGATGGCGGCCGCAGTACGTCCTCGGTGAAGCAGGTAGGCGATCTGGTGACCAATCAGTTCCAGGAACCCTCGAATGTTGCGAATCAGTCGATATCCTCTTTTCTGGTAATCGTCCGCTTCCTCGTAGCGCTGCAGCAGGGCCAGGAGGCGCAAGACGCAGTTATAAGTATCGTGCGGCACGCAATTGGATGACACCTTTTCGGCAATGATTCGGGAAGCCAATTCAATCGCCTTTTCTGTTTCGCCCAGGAAGGAAAGGTACCAGAACTCCAAGTTGGCTTCGGATGCGTCTTCTGATACGACACTTCGGCCCAGGTTGTCACGTGGATACGAGACGTACTTGGCATGTGACTCGATCGCCATCAGCCGATCACCAATCGTGATGGCGAACCAGAGTCGCACCAAGTACACCGAGCGCAGGCTATAGCCAAAACGGCATATGAGAGATTCCAGCTGTCCCGCGAGCTGCTCAAATTTATCGCGTGTAATGTTCGGATACTGACTGATGTTGGACAAGAAAGTCTGGAAGAGCAACAAAAGGGTTTTCTCATATTCCAAAAACCGCTCTTCATTGTCCTCGAAGGTAGCCAGACACCACGCTAACGCAGCCATGGTCTTCTCTTCGTAACCGGCGGCGCCTGCGGCGTAAGCCATGTGAATCCGTGCAGGAAAAATGAGGTCCAAGTCACGGCTCTGCTCTGCAATTCGGAGTGCTTCTTCATATAGGCGAAGACGCGTTTCGCCAATCGGAAGCTGATAGGCTTTGATCTGAAGATTGTAAATCTGATCGGCAATATCCTCAGTCATTGTTTTGCCCCCCAACGGCCCAGTCGAGTAGTCCCAAGAGACCCTCATTTAACAGCTTGATTTCACTCTTTTTCAGCGGAAAATGCCCCAGCAAGAGTGCCTGAATGTAAACCATTTCGACACTTCGCCGCTGGCCCTCTGCTTGGCCCAATTGGCAAATCCGCTGAATGAGCGAGTTGGAATAGTTGAGATACAGCCGAGCGTAACTAGAAGGAGCGTCACGTGTCAGATCCCCCAGCATGTCGCTCCAAACCCCTTCGGTGACATCTTGCGCCTGCTCCACCGAACGGAAGAAGTCGGCGTTGCCGTCGGTCACGTACAACGACGGCAAATCGCTCGGAAGAAACTTGGCGATTTCGACGGCACACTTAAAGCGTTGCAAGGTCAGGTCGGCCAGACGCTCGAATTCAAGCGTTTCTTCCCGCTCGCGCTGGCTCAATTGCTCGAAGCGATCCGCCAGTTGCACGGCGTCAAACTCCTCCAGCGTAAAGTCAGGCCGAATTCTGCTGAGCCGGGTCAAAATATCGACGTCGTACACGTAACCTGCGTTGATCACCGCCAACGACTCCGAGGCGGCGACTTGCGCGATTTGGCGAAACTGATCGCAACTAGGGACGTAGCGAACAACCGGGTTCTGCTTACGGAACTCGCCCAGAGTCATCGTGCCGAGCGAGGTCTGAAACGGCAACAAGTCTGCGAACAACTCCAAGCACTCGTCGTCGTCGGCCGCCAAAGCCTTCACGGCCAAATGATGAACGGCGATCAGTTGCTCAAATCGCCTGGGCTGCGTCTGCGCCATTTCGACTAGGTACCGCCGTAAGCAGTCGCCAAGTTCATCGCGAGTTCGCTCCAGCACCGTGTCATCGTAAAAGGATTCACGCGAAGCCGTCGGATGAAGCTGCGTCGCATTGACGATGCACTGCACGAAGAAGGCCCACTCAGGTAACACATCGTGCGACTTGGTCGACAGCAACATATTTTTCAAATAGACGCGGTGAGGCTGGCTAGAACCTGCATGAACGGCCTCGGACAACACGTAGGCCACGCCTGTCACTCCGCCCGAGGTGGAGTGCAGCGGAAAGACATCGAGAAAGTTGCGATCGAAGACCTCGGTACCGTAGGCAAGGAGGTTTTCACGCACTTGTGGATTGGTTAGGTCCTGCTGCCAGGGCGATTTTGCATTAATTACGTCGGTTTTGCCGTTGCTGGTCAGGCTAATTTTTGGCTGGAGCAGACTCCCATAGTCACGAGTCAATTTCAAAATCCGCTGGAGCTCGAAGTAATCTTCGTACCCCGTCGAAGGTTGCAGAAACACCTGGGTGCCGATGGGAATCATCTCAGTCAACTTGCGGACCGAATAGGTGCCATCGGTTGAACCTCGCCATTCAAATCCTGGCTGGTTCTCACCTTTGGCCGACCGCGTGAGGACGATGATCTCGTCCGAAACCGTAAAGCAGGAGAGCAACCCGATTCCGAACTGACCCAGGAAATCGTCCGGGCGACTAGTCGCCTCTCCCCGCTTGGACGACTGTCCGATCGTGGCCAGAAACTGCTGCACTTCCGCTTCGGTCAGCCCGACACCGTTGTCTTGGAAGATGATCGTCGGATCACTTTCTTCCGAGGTCACCACTTCGATCTCGATGGCTCCTTCGTGTTTCGGTTCGATCTGTCGACGTGCTTGGATTGCGTCAACCCCGTTTTGCAACAGTTCGCGGATGAATACATGCGGACCGCTATAAAGATGCTGGGAAAGCAGTTCGATCAGCCCGCGCAGTTCCACCTGGAATCGATTTTGATCTGGAGATGCCAATGGAAACACTCTGAGCGAGGACCTGGACTAGTTCGTTAGACGTACGATTGTGCCCTCTGGAACTGCTCGCTCCAAGCCCTGCCCAAGTAGATGGATTTTTCAAATGATTTACGAAGCGCACTCCCAGCATAGGCAGACGCGCAGGTGACATTCAAGGCGAAAGATCGTCGCTTGACAGAGCGCACAGACTTCAGGTCGATTACACATCGAAGGGAAACTCGCAGATCGCAAAAACTCGTCGGCGAACGGCGCCGACAGAGCGGTGGTTTGCTGCGCGCTGACGATTTTTGCTCGCCAGCAGAATGGAGCACGATCGCAATCAAGCCAAACGACACAACACTAGCCCGCAGCGCCAGCGAGGGAATGCGTTTGGCTACTTCCAACGATATCGGCATCGCCAAGCGTTTCCCTTTAACACAGTCGCTCGCTGGCGCTGCGGGCTAGTATCCAGTTTGGTTCGAACGGTCCACTCGGAAAAAAACCGCAGCGGTCCGGTCCGCCGATCCGTCCAGAAAAAAACGACACGCGGTCCAGTCCACATCGCGAAATCTGTCACAAAGTTCGAAAGCGGGGGCCGCGCTCACAGAGCAGCGATCGGCCGGGTGTCGCACGCGCCATTGCACCATGCCCATCGCTGCGATTCGCTTCAGTCTGAGCGGGCCGTCCCCCTCTAAAAAAAACGATGCAGTCCGGTCCGATAATTAGGCATTAGGTTTTCGACATTAGACATTGGAAAGAGACGCCCTACCTAAGCTGTGAAGAACGATTGGCCGCTTTCCGCTTTCCCCCGGCGCCCGGTTGTGATCGCGGGCGAAAAGTCGATAATTAGCGCAGTCGCGGTAGATTTTCGCTTCTCCTGCGGCGACCCGATTTCTGCCTGAAACACCCTAAAAAATACGCCGACGGAAGACCGCCTCATGGATCAAATTGAACTCGTTCGCAGTCTGCAAGCCAAAAACGACTCGAAGATCGTCATGTATGTCGGCGATGGCCTGGGTGGGCTGCCGCAAAAGCCAGGCGGCCCGACCGAACTGGAAGCGGCCAAAACGCCGAATCTCGATGCGCTTGCGGCTCGCGGCGTGCAAGGAGGCAGCATTCCGGTCAAACCTGGCATCAGCCCCGGTAGCGGACCCGGTCATCTAGGGCTGTTCGGCTACGATCCGCTCAAATATCTGATCGGCCGCGGCGCGCTCGAAGCGACCGGCATCGGCCTGGTGCTGAAAGACGGGGATGTCGCCGTTCGCTGCAACTTCTGCACGGTCGACGCCGACGGCAAGATCACCGATCGTCGCGCCGGTCGCATTCCGACCGAAGAAAGCGCTCCGCTGGCGATCAAATTGCGGGAAGTGAAAATCGACGGCATCGAGATCATCGTCGAACCGGTCAAAGAACATCGTTTTGTCGTGCTGTTCCGCGGCGAAGGCCTAGGCGGCAATGTCCACGACACCGACCCGCAAGCGACCGGCGTCAAACCGCTCGATCCGAAAGCGGCCGACGCCGCCAGCGAAAAGACGGCCAAGATCGCGCTCGAGTTCTTCCAAAAAGCAGGCAAGCTGCTGGCCGGCGAGAAGAAGGCGAACTCGCTAACAATGCGCGGTTTTTCGGCGAAGCCAAGTATTCCCTCGTTTGAAGAAGTCTATGGCCTGAAAGCGGCCGCGATCGCCGTCTATCCGATGTACAAAGGTTTGGCCAGCCTGGTCGGCATGGACATCATCGGCGAGCCGCAAACGCTGGGCGAAGAAATCGACCTGCTCGAGAAACATTGGGAAGAGTACGACTTCTTCTTCGTCCACTTCAAATACACCGACTCAAGCGGCGAAGATGGCAACTTCGACATGAAGGTCAAGCGCACCGAAGAGTTCGACGCCGAAGTGCCGCGGATCACCGCGCTCAACCCCGAAGTGATCGTCGTCACCGGCGACCATAGCACGCCATCGTTTTTGTCCAGTCACAGTTGGCACCCGGTCCCGACCTTGCTGGCCTCGAACTGCTGTCGCTTTGACGGGCACACCAGCTTTGGCGAAAAGACGGCGATGGTGGGCGGCCTGGGCCAGTTTGAAGCCCAATATCTAATGACGCTGGCGATGGCCAACGCCGGTCGCTTAGGTAAATTCGGCGCCTAAGCTTCCGAAAGCAATATTACGAACACTAAAAAGCTCGCCCTAAGGCGAGCTTTTTTCCTGCGCAATGCAGAGAGAATTGCAGCGAAGCGAAATCACGACGTAATTTCCCTACTTTTCACGATATATTTATTGCCGCAATCACGATTGCCGATAGAATCAGTCTCAAAACCACTATTCTTTTCCTCCGCCTTCTTCTTATTCCACGCAGCTCCTCAAGACAGCAAGGGCTCTGAAAATGACTCGCTCGTCCACTCGATCGGGCTTTACGCTCGTCGAATTGTTGGTCGTCATCGCTATTATCGGCGTCTTAATCGCACTGCTGCTGCCGGCCGTCCAGCAAGCGCGTGAAGCGGCCCGCCGAATGCAATGCACCAACCACCTGAAACAGTTCGGCTTGGCGCTGCACAACTACCATGACACGTTTCTAACGATGCCCTATCGGCAAGGAGGTCCTGATGCGTCGACGGTCGCTGATGCAAACCCGCCGCGACGTTTCTCCGCCTATGTCGCTTTGCTTCCCTTCCTGGAGCAAGACAATCTTTATCAGGCCGCAATGACCAATACGCAGTACGTCTGGAATACGTCGTTTGCGCCATGGCAAGCCAAGTCGCAAGTCGACGGCTTCTTGTGTCCGTCCGATTCGATCATCGGCAGCGAATTTGGCGAAATCAATTACTCGCTCAGCATGGGCGATTGCGTCGGCAGCGACTATTCAATTTCTGGCGCCGACGTGAAGCCGCTCGGCGTTCGAGGGATCTTCGGCATGGAATTGCACGTGAAATTTCGTGACGTCACCGATGGGCTATCCAACACAATCGCGATGTCCGAGTTTATTAAGCCGCCGGCCAACAATCAAATCGGAAGAGCCGTTTCCAATGACTCGACGAATCCCATTAATTGCCAGGCTCGGTTAGTAAACGGCATGTACACCGCTTCGAGCTCACTCATCGATCAGAACCGCTGCTCGGGTTATCGCTGGCCTGACGGTCGTCCCGGCTACTGCGCTTTGACGACGATCTTGCCTCCGAACAGCGCCACCTGCAGTTCGCAACTGAACGGCGGGCTCTATACGGCCAGTAGTCGGCATCCAGGAGGCGTGGAAGCTCTGTTCGTCGACGGCAGCGTTCACTTCATCTCGCAAACAATCGATACCGGCAATCTCACCGCTTCGATTCCGTCTAATTCAAGCGGCGCCGCCAGCCCGTTCGGCGTCTGGGGAAGCCTAGGGTCGAAGTCTGGCGGTGAAGTCGCTACCAGCAACTTCTAGTACCCATCATTGGATCTCTCCTCATCGGCTGAAAGTCTTGAATACGATGAAAACGAATCTCCCTTTCCTATTCCCCATCATGTCAGGCTTGGTCTTGCTCATCGGTTGCGGTCAGGTCGGCACTTGGAGCGAAAGTCGCCAGGTGATGCTCTATCCCGTGACCGGCGTTGTGATGTTGGATGGAGAACCGGTTGCAGGAGCGCAAGTGCTGTTTCAACCGGCAGACGAATCGCAACAAAACTTGATCGGCACAGCCGAAACCGACGCATCCGGTCGCTTTACGCTGGAGACCGTCCAAGCCGGCCCAGGAGCGGTCGCCGGCTCACACAACGTGCGCGTCTGCAAAACGGTGGTGACCAACATCAACACCAACTTCGATCCCGAGGCCTATGTGCCTCCGGTGACCGAGAAAAATCTGCTGCCGGCCAAGTACAACTCGTTCGACAAGTCAGGCCTAACGTTTGAAGTATCCGACGTCGAGTCAACGCATCTGACGATCGAGCTCGATTCCCAAGCGAAGTAAGGCGCTCGCGCCATCTACGGCCTCTCAATTCTTCCAGCTCGCCTTTCTAGGGCGAGCTTTTTCCATAGGCGAGCCTCGCTTGGACAGGTTTTGAATTTTCCCCGGCTCCCAATTCCTGGGCAGCGGAATTCGATACAATGCAGGAAGCCCCACCGCCTACAAACTTGCCTTGCTCGCCAGATAGACCTAGCGTTGAATACCTCCGAAAAAGCCGAATTATTGACGCAACAGATTGCTTCCTATCAACGGTGCGCCGTCGCACTCTCGGGCGGCGTCGATAGCGCTGTGGTCGCCAAGGCCGCCCATTTGGCTTTGAGAGAGAGCGCCGTTGCGGTGACGGCGCGCAGCCCGAGCGTCCCGGCCAGTGAGATTGAAGAAGCGCGGCGGGTCGCGGCCGAGATCGGCATTCGCCATGAGATCGTCGATACGCAAGAAACCCAGAACCCGCTTTATATTCAAAACGCGCCGGATCGCTGCTTCCACTGCAAGACCGAACTCTATTCGCAGATCGAGCTGCTAGTCGCCGCGATCGACGCGCCGCTGATCATCAACGGCGCCAACGTCGACGACCAGGGTGATCATCGTCCCGGCATGATCGCCGCCAAGAATCATCAGGTCCGCTCGCCGCTGATCGAGTGCGGGCTGACCAAGGCCGATGTTCGCGCCTTGGCCCAGCATTGGAATCTGTCGGTCCATGACAAGCCGGCGTCGCCGTGCCTGGCCAGCCGGATCGCCTATGGAGAAGAAGCGACGCCAGAGCGGTTAGCGATGATCGAAGCGGCCGAAGCCTTTTTACGACAGCAAGGACTGCGCGAGTTCCGCGTCCGCTACCATCGCGGAGACATCGCTCGGATCGAAGTGACGCCAGAACGGATTGTCCCCCTCGCGACCGATCCGCTGCGATCCGAGTTGGCGAAGAAGCTTCACGAGTTGGGGTTTCGCGCGGTGACGCTCGACCTGGATGGGTTTCGCTCTGGCAATCTCAACAACTTTGTCGACCTCTCCGCGATCCGCGTCGAATAAAAAACGGACGCCGCTTGGCGCCCGTTTTGAACTTGCTTTGCGAACTGCGATCTTCTCCCCTAGCTGGCGAAAATCTTGTTCATCTGATCCGCGATCACCGCTAGTCGCTCGCGATCGCCGCCGGAGATTTCGGCCGTGCCCCAACCGACGTAGCCCACTTTCTGCAACTCATCCATCACCTTCGGCCAATCGACATCGCCTTCCAACAGCGGAGCGCCAAAGCCGGGACCTGGCGATTTGGCGAAGTCTTTGATGTCGAGTTTCTTGATTCGCTTGCCGAGAATCGGAATCCACTCGTGCGGCGGCGAATAGCGAACCGTATTGCCGACGTCAAAGTAGGCGCCGACCATCTCCGAATCAAGCTCGTCAATAAAGCGAGCGGTCTCTTGGGGATCGGTCAGAAAATCGTTCCAGACATTTTCCAGCAAGATTTGTATTTGCAACTTTTCGGCCAGCGGCAGCGCTTTGCGAATCTCGGCGATCGAGCGCTGCCAACATTCGTCGTACGAGACCCCCTCTTTGACCTTGCCGGGGACCAACAAGACGCTGGTTCCGCCGTAATCTTTCGACGCTTGCAGGGCCGCCGTCAACGCGGCCAAACCTTGAGCGCGAACTTCCGGATCGGGATCGGACAAGGTCAAGTTCCAGTGCTTCGAATCGACGACGCCGTGAACCGGCAACCCCGTCGCATCGATCGCCGCTTTGACGGCATCCGGCGAAGGCCCGTCCGGCGCATTCAGCTCGACGCCGTCATAGCCCAACTCCTTCAAGACGCGGAACTTGTCTTCCAGCGAACCAGGAACGCCGACCATGCCGATCTTCACCGCTTTTTTAAAGCCGTTAGGAGTTGCCTCGGCCGGTTTGGCGCTAGCGCTGGGCTGCGGCGGATCGGCCTTCGTGACGCAGGAGGAGAGGCTCACAACTCCAGCGGACATGGCCGCGGATTGCAGCAGAAAATGACGGCGACTCGGCATCAGAAGATTCCTGGCTGGCGAAAAAAAACCGGTGAACTTCTTATTGAAGTTCACCGGCGGCAATGATTCCACTCGCTAGTTCACGCACAGCATGCGTTTCTTCGCGAAACTTAAGTTTAGTCGCTTGAATCGTGGGAAACGGGATCCATGATCTTCGTATTTCGCTCAATGGCCAGCGCGACGGTCCGCTGTTCGAGACCATCATGACTGCGCGCGACAATCGGGAAGATCTGTCGCTTGTCGGGCAGGTTCATCTTCACCAAAAAGGCGCCGTCCTCATGAACTTTGACTGGGTCGCCAGAGAGAGTGACGTAAGCGCCGGTGCGAGTACGACCGTAAACGATCATCTCGACGTCGACGTCCAGTTCAAACTCGGGACGTTGACGATGGAGGCGCTCGGCGACTTTGCCAAGCTGGGCTCCCAGCGGTTCGCCGATCGGACGGCTGAAACGTTCTTCCAACATTTCTTTCAGTTCGCGACTGACGTTTTCGTCGTCGTTGCCGCCGCTGAGCGCGTAAATACGATCAACGTTTTCAGCGACGTCGCTCCAGTTGGCGTCGACATCGTCACACGCTCCCGGTTCTGGGGTAGTCACCATGTTGCTGCGCGACAAAGCATGAAACTTGCCGGATGCAGAAACATAACCGATGACCGCACGGAAACTCTTCGGCGGATCATTGACGTCGATGTACCAATTGCGGACTCCGCCATGGACTTCGATCTGACGAACGACGCGCTCCGCAGCGCCTCCGTCGACTTCCATCAGACGAAGCACGGGTCGTGCGGTGTGCCAATGCTCGGCCAAAGCGGCCTTGGCGCGTTGAATCGACTTCCGCGAGATTTCCCAATAGGCGTGCAGCCAATAAGAGTCACGGACCATCAACGCAATCCGATCTTTCGCGCCATCGCTGTCGATGTGCGAAATATCTTTCAGCTGCTCACGCCGCTCATGCGCATTCTGAATATTACGCACGACTTTTGGATTCGACTTCTCGACACGCGCGGCGCCGTTTTTAGCAGACGCCGACTTTGGCGGCACAGCGGCGCGGCTTCGTTTGGCCGGAGCTGGGTCGCTTTTCGTCGACTTCTGAGCAGTTTTGGTTTTGGTTGGAGCGTTGGTCGCTTTTGTTGCGGCGGCCTTGCGGCTCACCGAAGTTCGATTCAACTTCAAGATCGCTTTGACAAGCTCATCTTTACGCATTGAATGCCAGCCGCTTACTCCACGGCTTTTCGCCATTTGAGCAAGATCTTTGGCGGTATACTCTTTCAAAGACGCTGCGGTAATCAACAGACTAGTCCTCCACACGTCGGCCAGACCAAGCGAGCGGCGCACTTCTTCCGCTATTCTGTCGCTTTGGTACGGTTGGTTCGTCCCGGTTGTTTTCGTCCGTGAAAGAAATCTCTTGAACCGCTTTGCCCCAATTCCGTTTGATTGGACAAAGTTCGGCGCCGGTTCAAGTTCACGAAAAGGCGTGTAGCAGCCGCCGCACTTGCTTAGGTCAACAAGCGTGCAGCCAAATCTTGAGGAGCAACTTCTCTGTTCTTCCGTAGCTTCGCTTGTTCCATAGCGTCGCCGTCATTCTTTAGAGAGACCCGCTAACGCGACTTGCAGGCAGGACCACACTGTTGGGGGAAGGCCAGATCCGTGAATGGGACTCGTTTTCTAGGTTGCTCAAGCGCCTGTGCGGCCTTTCGCATCCCAGTCTTACCGAGGTAACTCCCTACACCCAACCAGAGGTAGTAACAATAGTCATCTCCGTGAACTAGTCTACTGGAATTACGGTCCCAATGCAATCAAAAACTCCCCCAGATGGCCAATAAAGGGGATCCTTCACAATGAGGCGCGTTTCTTTCTTAAACCGCCCAGCGGCGATTTCTGACAGAGTCAGCCGAAATGCAACTCTTTTCATGGTAATCAATTACGGCGGACCAAAAACTTCGTGAATTTTTGCACGATCTCGCTTCCCGCTCATTGACCGCCCTCTCACCTTCCCTTACATTGATTCGCAATTCTGCAAGATGCCTCACTTTTTCATTGACGCTATCAGCGCGACAAGGAAACAGCTTGAGCAACCAACCTGCTGACGATCGGCCGCCGATGGCGGTCGCCTATGAGTGGGTTGGCCGTATCTTTGCGGTTTGTATTGAAATGATCGCCCCGGGATTGATTGGCCACTGGCTGGACGAAAAGTTCGGCATACGCGGACTGGTCGTTCTTGGGTTTGCATTAGGAATCACGCTCGCCATTTATCACTTGCTTCAATACGCCAAAGCGGACCAAAAGCAACGCGATAAATCGGACGAGTAGCCGCGGCTCACGCCGCGCGGGCACCTTCTTCCTTTCGCAGAACTTCACTGTCACCGTCGTGAAACCGGACCCCTCGGACAACCCGCCGCCGACGACGCATCTGCTTTCGCAGCTGTGGCGTCCTGCCCTCGCATTGATGATCGCCGTCGCTTTGCCGACTCCGCTGATCGCTTGGTATGCGCAGACGCAGCATGGCGTAATCGGCGTTCAGGCTGCACTGATCGCCGCATTGCTTTGCCTGGGAAGTTCGCTTGGCGCGTTGACCCTAATCGTGATGTACAAACAAACGCCGTTTGGACTGCATGCCGCATTGGCCGGAGTCGGCCTGCGAACCGGCTTGCCGTTGGCGATCGGCGCATTTTTAAAACAAGCCGATGGACCGCTTGCACAAGCGGGCGTATTCGGGATGATTATGGTCTACTATCTGCTTACGCTCCTGGTCGAAACAATCTTGGCCGCTCGTCTTCTTCAACCCGCAGCGAACGTCTCGAAGGCTTCCTAAACCGATGGCATCCGACCCGATCCTGCACATCAAGGACAGCTACTACTTCGAAGTCCCTTCGTGGCTTGCGCCTTCTCATCGCGAGTCGCTTCAGGACTTTCCG
Source organism: Blastopirellula marina DSM 3645 (assembly GCF_000153105.1). Classification (GTDB taxonomy): domain Bacteria; phylum Planctomycetota; class Planctomycetia; order Pirellulales; family Pirellulaceae; genus Blastopirellula; species Blastopirellula marina. The sequence continues at coordinate 1,876,055 of NZ_CH672376.1, read as the reverse complement.
GATGTCTGGATTCGTTTAGATCCAGCCTACCAATTGTGGGAAGCGAACCTTGTTCATGCGAAGCTCTCGGAACTCAGCAAAGGAGTTCCCAGCGAAACCGACTTCATCCACAACTGGGAGCATTGGCAACACGAGCCAGGCAACCACGGAAAGCCGGTTCGTCGCTACCTGAAAGAGCTCGCCGAAGAAAAAACCAAAGACGACAAGCCGGCGAATCCTTGGGCCGAAAGCTGGCCCGAAGCGCAAGAACTGGTCACCGTCGCCGAATATCGCGAGACCGCCCAGCCGTGGTCGCCGAAAAAAATTGAGGGCTACAACGAAGTCCTCTCTGGCAAAATCCTGATTCCGCAGCCGTTCGGGCAACTCCGCAACCTTTACCAAAAAGATTCAGGCTTCTGCATCTCGCGGTTCATGGTGCTGGAGACGCTTGTCGCGATTGTGATGGTGCTGGTCTTTACCTGGTACGCATCGCGTCTGAAGAAAAGCATTGTCCCCAAAGGCCGCGTCACCCATCTGCTCGACGCATTCGTCTGCTATTTGCGAGAACAAGTCATCCGCCCCGGTATCGGGCATGGCGCCGACAAGTTTGTGCCGGTGCTACTGACGATGTTTTTCTTTGTGCTCGGTTGCAACTTGCTGGGAATGATTCCCTGGCTAGGAGCGCCAACGGCGTCGTTCAGCGTCACCCTATCGCTTGCTTTCGCAACGCTGGTGATTGGGATGGGCGCCGGCGCCCTGAAGTTTGGCCCCGTCGGCGTATGGCTCAATCTGATACCGCATATGGATCTGCCGCTGATCATCGGCATCCCAATCAAGATTATGCTGTTTGTGATTGAATTGGCGGGACTTTTCATCAAGCACGCCGTGCTTGGCGTTCGTCTTTTGGCCAATATGGTCGCCGGTCACTTGGTGCTGCTGGGCATTGTTGCCTTAGGCGTCGAGATGTCTGGTTGGAACTTGATCCTGACGCTGCCGATCATCGTCGGGTCCGCAGTTCTGTTCAGTTGCTTAGAACTATTTGTCGCCTTTTTACAGGCGTACATATTTACGTTTTTGTCTTCACTGTTCATTGGCGCTTCGACCCACCATCACTAAGTCGAACGTCTACGAATACACCGTTGTTTACCCTTGGTTGAGGAGAACGAGTCCGTGTCCAAAATTGCAAAGCTTTGCTTGTACAGCTTCGCCGCTATCCTGATCTGCGCCGCCCCGGCAATGGCTGCCGAAGGCGACGCCTTCAATGGTCCGTTGATTGATCTGACCCGCTACTTTGGTATCGGCTTGGTCGTCATCGGCGCTTCGTACGGCATCGGCAAGTTGGCCAGCAGCGCGCTGGAAAGCATGGCCCGCCAGCCCGAAGTTGCTGGTAACATTCAAACGGCGATGATCATCGCCGCTGCGTTGATCGAAGGTTTCACCTTCTTCGCGTTGTTCCTCTGCATGAGCTAGTCGACGTTTGCACGTCGATTTTCGCCATTCATTGCTATCACGACAGGTTCGACGAACCATGCGCAACTCAAAAATTCTGCTCCTACTAGCGGCCTTCGCCCTATTCGCTTGCTCGACGCGTCTTGTCGCCCAAGATGAAGCGGAGCCGCCGGCGAAGAATCCCGTAGAAGCCTTCGAAGAGGAGGTGACGAAAGGGATCGAGAACATCGTAGAAGCAGAGGAGCATAATCTCCATAAAGGAGAGGATGAGCACGCGGCCAATCCGAACGACCTGTCGCACAATGACGCCGCAGTGGGGCTGCACAATCCCGAGGCGCTCGAATTTGACCTGGCGACCTTCAACTTTCTGATCTTTTTGGGTTTGGCGGCGCTGCTGACAATCTTCGCTTGGAAGCCGATCGTCGCAGCGCTGGATAGTCGCGAAGCGGCCATGGATGGGAAGCTCGCCGAAGCTCAAAAAATGTTCGCCGCGGCGGAAGCGAGGCTAGCCGAGTACAACCAAAAGTTGGCCGACGCTCAGCAGGAAATCCAGAAGTCGCGTGAGCAGATCATGAAAGAGGCGGAAGAAAAGCGGCTGCAGATCCTCGCCGACGCGCAAGCGGCCGGCAACGCCGAACGCAAACGGGCCCAGCAGGAGATCGAAGCGGCCAAGACCGCTGCGATCAGCGATTTGACGAAGCAAAGCGTCAACTTGGCGATTGACTTGGCCAGCAAGATCACCCGGCAACAACTGACGCCGGAAGATCACCAGCATTTGATTAACGACACGCTCGCTCAACTTCCGAGCCAGAACTAACCGGGAAATCGCACGCTCGATGTCCGAGACAAGCCATCATCCACGATTCGACCTCGCCAGCGAACGAGTCGGCACGATTTACGCCAAAGCGCTGTATGGCGCCGCGGACGCCGCCGGTTCGTTGGATGTCGTCGTCGAAGAACTCGCTTCGCTAGTGCATGACGTGCTCGACAAGCATCCGCTCCTTGCGAATGCCGTCGTCTCGCCGCGCATTACTCATGACGAGCGGTTGCAAATTTTGGACAAGGCGTTCGCCGGGCGGATGAGCCCAACGCTGCTGACTTTTTTGAAGGTGCTGTCGGGCCACAACCGGCTCTACTGCCTTCGTGAGATCCAGCGAGCGTTTCATCTGTTGGTGGGCGAAAAGCGGGGACGCGTCGATGTGAAAGTCACGTCGGCTCAACCCTTGAGCGAACAATCGTTCGCGTCGGTGAGCGCTCGCTTGCGAGAAACGCTGGGCAAAGATGTCGAGGTATTAACCTCCGTCAATCCAGCGCTGATCGGCGGGCTGATCGTACGCATCGGCGATACGGTTATCGACGGCAGCGTAGCTCATCAACTGGAAAACATTCGTCATCAAACGCTTAGCGCTGCGGCGCAGCAAGCGAAAGACGCTCTCGAGCGGTTTACGACCTCCGAAACATAGACGCCTTCGAAGAACAACGGTAGTTCCATGAAATTTAATGCGGACGAGATCGCCTCGATCATCCAGCAAGAGATCCAACAGTACGAGTCGCAGATCGATGTGCGCGAAGTCGGCACCGTATTGGAAGTCGGCGACGGCATCGCACGCGTCTACGGCCTTTCCGGAATCATGGCCGGTGAAATGGTCGAATTCCCCGGCGGCGTCAACGGTCTGGCGTTTAACCTCGAAGAAAACAGCGTCGGCGTGATTATCCTCGGCGACTTCCTCTCGATCAAAGAGGGAGACGAGGTCAAGGCGCTTGGCAAACTGCTCTCCGTTCCGGTCGGCGAAGCGGTCTTGGGGCGTGTGGTCGATCCGCTTGGCAATCCGCTCGACGGCATGGGACCGATCCAAACGCCTCACTCGCGTCCGGTTGAATATCTGGCGCCCGGCGTGTCAGAACGTAAACCGGTGACCGAGCCGATGCAGACCGGCATCAAAGCGATCGATGCGATGACCCCGATCGGCCGCGGACAACGCGAACTGATCATCGGCGACCGCAAGACCGGTAAAACGGCGATCGCTCTCGACGCGATCCTGAATCAAAAAGAGACCGGCGTAAAGTGTTTCTACGTCGCGATCGGCCAAAAAGACTCATCGGTCGCCGCGGTAGTTGAAATCTTGCGTCAGCATGGGGCGATGGATTACACCACCGTCATCGTCGCCGGCGCCAGCGCCCCTGCCCCGTTGCAGTATGTAGCGCCCTACTCGGGCACTGCGATGGCCGAATACTTCATGTTCAACGGCGAACACGCGTTGATCGTTTATGACGACTTGTCGAAACAAGCGGTCGCCTATCGCGAACTGTCATTGCTGATGCGACGCCCGCCGGGTCGCGAAGCCTACCCCGGCGACGTGTTCTATTGCCATAGCCGCTTGCTGGAACGTTCGTCGAAACTGAGCGACGCGCTGGGCGCCGGCTCGCTCACTTCGCTGCCGATCATCGAAACGCTCGAAGGGGAAGTTTCGGCCTACATTCCGACCAACGTAATTTCGATCACCGACGGCCAGATTTATCTGCAGCCTGACTTGTTCTTCGCCGGTCAACGTCCGGCGATGAACGCTGGTATTTCGGTGTCGCGCGTCGGCGGTAACGCCCAGATCAAAGCGATGAAGAAGGTCGCCGGCGGTTTACGTCTCGACTTGGCGTCGTTCCGCGAATTGGAAGCGTTCGCTCAACTCGGCACCGAACTCGATCCGGCGACTCAGGCACGTCTCGACCGCGGTTACCGCATGGTCGAACTGCTGAAGCAGGGCCAGTACCAGCCGATGAACGTGATCGATCAGGTGTTCAGCATTTATGCCGGCACGCGGGGTCACTTGGACGAAATTCCTCGTGTCGACGTTCTCCGCTGGGAGCGCGAGTACCTGGACTTTATCCACGCCAAACATAGCGATCTGTGGGACAAGCTTTCGGAAGCGAAAGACTTGACCTCCGAGATCGGTGACGGAATGGAAAGTGCGATCGCCAGCTTCCAATCGACCTTCGTGCCGACCAAGCAGGAAGAGTTTTAAGCCGCGATTCCTCTCCGTTTGGGACCTTTTCCCGCCGCAGCCTGCTGACGAAATAAAAGCGATATGGCTAACCCACGAGCACTCGATAAACGCCGCAAGTCGGTCCGCAACATTCGCAAGATCACGCGGACGATGGAATTGATTGCAACTGCGCGTTACAAGCAGGCGATGGATCGTGCCGCGGCGGCGACTGCCTATACCGATCGCATCACGCAGATCGTGAAGGACCTGACCGCATCGAGCTTGGACTTCACTCATCCGTTGCTTGAGGAGCATGACTCCAAAGAGAACGCAACGCTGTTGGTGCTGACCTCCAATCGCGGCTTGTGCGGCGGTTATAACGGCGGTCTTTGCCGAGCGACCTTCCCACATGTCGTCGACTTGAAGAGCGAATACGGCAAGCTGAATCTGGAGATCGCCGGCAAGAAGGGGATCGGCCTCTTCCGTTCGCAGCGCAAGCTGGAAGCGGATGAGACTTTCACTCACTTTGAAGACAAGCCGCGCTACGACGAAGTCGAAGTGATCGCCAACCGCTACTTGACGCAGTTCGTCGCCGGCAAGCTGGATCGTTTGGACGTCTCCTACACGAAATTCGTCTCCAGCAGCAAGCAGATCCCGGTGATCGAGACTTTGCTGCCGCTGGGATCGCTGGACGGCGTCGGCGACGACGAAGCGGCAGCGGAATCGATGTACGAATTTTTTCCGTCGGCCCAAAGCATTTTGGAAGAGGTCGTTCCGACCAGTTTCAAAGTGAAGTTGTTCAAGTGCTTCCTCGACGCCGCGGTCAGCGAACAAATCGCACGCATGGTGGCGATGAAGTCGGCGACCGAAAACGCGTCGGACTTGATCAAGCAACTGTCACGGGAATACAACCGCGCCCGCCAGGGACGGATTACCAACGAGATCATGGAAATCATCGGCGGCGTCGAAGCGCTCAACAACTAAACTGCGCCGCAAGCAACTACGTTGTCGCGAATGCGACGTCGTGAGAACCACAACCGTAATTCAAAAGCAAAAGACAGCGATATGGCGACTGCAATCGAACCGGGTCAAAATGTCGGCCGCGTTACCCAGGTGATCGGCTCTACGTTCGACGCTGAGTTCTCCGAATCGAGCCTGCCGGCGATCTACAACGCCGTGAACATCTCGAGCGAACACAAAGGGGTGAAGCTCAATCTGACTGGCGAAGTGCAACAGCACCTCGGCGGCGGTCGCGTTCGTTGCGTGGCGCTCGGCAGCACCGAAGGCATGATGCGCGGTCAGGCCTGCGTCGATTTGGGCAAACCGGTGACGGTGCCCGTCGGCAAAGCGACCCTCGGCCGCGTCTTCAACGTGCTGGGCGAAACGATCGACGGTCGCGGCCCGATCGAAGCCGATGACTTCCTGCCGATTCACCGCAGCTCTCCGCCGGTGTCAGAACTGTCGACCAGCACCGAAGTGTTTGAAACCGGCATCAAGGTGATCGACCTGCTGACCCCGTTTGTTCGCGGTGGTAAAGCGGGTCTGTTCGGTGGTGCTGGTCTCGGTAAGACCGTTATTCTGACCGAGCTCATCGCTCGTATCGCGTCGGCTCACGGCGGTTACTCGGTATTCGCCGGCGTCGGTGAACGGACCCGCGAAGGGACCGACCTCTGGCTCGAAATGCAAGACACCGAAATCGGTCAAACCGGCCGCAAGGTTATCGAACAAACCTGCATGGTGTTCGGCCAAATGAACGAGCCGCCGGGCGCTCGTCTTCGCGTCGCATTGTCGGCTTTGACGATGGCCGAATATTTCCGAGATGCGACCGGCGCCGATACCCTGCTCTTTATCGACAACATTTTCCGCTTCTCGCAAGCGGGCTCAGAAGTGTCGGCCCTCTTGGGTCGGATGCCTTCGGCGGTCGGATACCAACCAACCTTGGCGACCGAAATGGGCGGTTTGCAGGAACGTATCGCGTCCACCAAGTCGGGCGCCATCACGTCGGTGCAAGCCGTTTACGTGCCGGCGGACGATCCGACCGATCCGGCCCCGGCCACGGCGTTCGGTCAGCTCGACGCGTTCATTTACCTCGAACGATCGATTTCGGAAAAAGGGATTTACCCGGCGGTCGATCCGTTGGCTTCGTCCAGCCGAATTCTCGATCCGCAATATGTGGGTGCTCGCCATTATGCGATCGCTCGCCGTGTGCAGACCACGCTTCAGCGTTATCGCGAACTGCAAGATATCATCGCGATTCTCGGCGTCGACGAATTGAGCGAATCGGACAAGTTGATCGTCCATCGCGCTCGTCGGATCGAACGCTTCCTGTCGCAACCGTTCCTCGTGGCCGAAGTCTTCACCGGCAAAGCGGGCGAAATCACTCCGCTGGCCGATACGATCCGCAGCTTTGAAGAAATCTGCGACGGCAAATGGGATCACCTGCCGGAAGCCGCCTTCATGTACGTCGGCCCGATCGAACAGGCCGAAGAGCAGGCCAAAGAAATGGCCAAGAAGGGAAAGAAGTAACCGATGGCGCAGCTCAAATGCATCGTCGTCACGCCCGAAGCGACGGCGCTCGAAACGACCGCCGACTTCGTCGCGTTGCCGCTGTTCGACGGCGAAATCGGCATTGCGCCTTCGCATAGCCCGATGATTGGTCGGCTTGGTTACGGCGAAATGCGCATCGTGAGCGGCGGAACGACGACACGTTACTATGTGGACGGCGGATTTGTCCAAGTCGCCAACAACGAAGTCAACGTGCTGACCGGCAAAGCAGTTCCCGCCCAAGAGGTCTCCAAAGTGGACGCCGAGCAGCAACTTCAAGCAGCGATGAAGCAGCCGACGTCATCCGACGAACTGCTGGCGATCCGCGATCGCATGGTCGATCAAGCGCGCGCGCAAATCCGCGTTTCGCAAAACTAGCACTTGCTGCTAGCAACTGCGCCCCGCAAACTCTCTCTAAATTCGCCAACCGGTCGTGAATGCTTGCGCCGGTTGGTAAGATTCGCGTCTGCGCGAATTCTCGGTAATTTGCGGGCTACTCCCCGTCCGATCTAGTTGTTAGATAGCCAGTCGACCGTCACCCCGCTTGGCGATTCCGATTGGCTAACACGTTGAGATGATCGGACGCATTATGACTGCGAAATACGAACTTCATGCCGCCCACGCGCCGCAAGGCGCTCATCGCCGCCCTGCGCGCCTGACGGCGGAGCTATTGATTCGCCGTGGACGCGCCGAAAAGCCGAGTCGCCCCATCACCGCGCCTCTGTTTTTGATCGGCTCCGGCAACGATTGCGACCTGGTGCTGGGAGACCCGCAGTTTCCCGAGTCGTACGCCTACATCTACCATCGCGGCTCGCAATTGACGCTGCGTTGGTTTGGCGAAGGCCCTGAATTAACCGTCAACGGAGAGCAGTTCACCGACGGCAAGCTCGCCGATGGGGATCGGGTCCGCTGCGGTCCCTACGAATTTCAAGTTGCCGTCACCAGCGGCGGCGGAGCGAAAGACAATCGCCGCACGCTGCAGCAGATCATCGGCAACGCCAAAGCGACCGAAGAGACGGCTCGGGAAGCGGTCGAAAACCTGATCAGCCAGGTGAAGCAGAACCTGTTTGGCGATCAATTTGTTGAAGAAGTCATTTCGTCCCACTGGAGACGCGCTACCGCATGAAACCCCGTATCGCTGGAGAGCAACGATTCGTGTCGCCTGTCGCCGCCGAGCGAAATTTCGCCGGTTGGATTGACGTCGATCGACCGTTCGCGACGCCAGGAGTTCGCACCTCCGACTTTCAAGGCGGAGCAAATTCAAAGTCAACGACCGGCAGCGTGGTCATCTCCGCACGCGTCGATCTGCTGCGCAATCAATTGCGGGAAGAGTACGCTCGACTACTTGTCGTCTGACTTCAGATGCTAAACTAGCGGCATGTCCAGTCGCGCTCGCCGCATCCGTCTCGCTCTGTTCCCGCTATTACCGCTGGCGGCCTTGCTTGTTTTATTCTTTGGCCCTGCGGTCATCGGCGACGAAAGCTTTCTCTTTCGCGACGCCGCTCATTTCTATAATCCCCTCTTTGCGTATATCCAATCGGTCTGGGGCGAAGGTCAGCTCCCCCTTTGGAATCCGTATGATGGCGTCGGCATGCCGCTGTTGGCCGAACCGTCGGCCAGCGTTTTCTATCCCGGCAAGTTGCTGTTTGCGCTGCCGATTTCGTTCGCGTCGGCGCTGCGGTGGTACGTCATCCTGCACTTTGCGCTCGCCTATCTGACAACTTACAACTGCACGCGGCGCTCGGGAGTTTCCCGCTCTGGCGCCATTTTGGCCGCGATCAGCTATAGTTTTGGGGGATACGTCGTTGCAACCCACGCCAATCTGATCTTTCTGATTGGCGCGGCCTGGGCGCCGTTGGCGTTGTACTGCGGAATTCGAATCACTCGCGAAGAGCACAAACCAACCGCTCCGCCGCTGCTGGCGCTGAGCCTGGCGATGATGATCTTGGGGGGCGATCCCCAGACAGCTTTTCAGCTGGCGCTGATCGCTGGAGGTTATTTCGTCTGCGTGCATGCGCTACTGCTTCGCACTCCCCTGCTCTTTCTGCGCCGCGGCAAAGGACTTGTCGCCGCGATCGTGTTGGCGGCAGCGGTCTCGGCCGTGCAAATCTTGCCGACGCTAGAGTGGGCGGCCCGCAGTCGACGAGCGCTAGTCGACCAGCCGCGCACGGTTTACGGCTACGCAAGTCAAGCGCTCACGCGCGCTGACGCATCAGCCGCAGTCCTGCTGGGCAATGTCGAGCAGGGGACCCACGAGCGTGAGTCGTATCAGTTCAGCTTCGGCCCTTGGCGCTGGCCCGAACTTGTCTGGCCCAACTTCAGCGGTCGGATGTACCCCGAGAATCATCGTTGGGCCGACACGATCCCGGCCGAAGGCCGCGTCTGGGCGCCATCGCTTTACATCGGCGGCGCCTCTTTGGCGTTGGCCTTGATCGGCGCGTGGAGTTGTCGTCATCAGTCGATTGGAAAACTGCTGGTTGCTCTCTCGGCGATCGGCGTGATCGGTTCGCTCGGCTGGTACGGACTGGGCTGGCTACTCATCGAATTCGGTCATGACACCGGCCTCTGGCGGCAGGAAAAGCTGAGCGTCGGCGAGCCCTTTGGCGGGCTCTATTGGTTGTTCAACGTGCTCATCCCCGGCTACGCGTCGTTCCGCTACCCGGCCAAGCTGTGGTTGTTAGCGGCGCTGGCGGGAAGCTGGCTAGTTGGATTTGGCTTCGACGCCGAGAAAGTACGCGAATTTCGCTGGCTGAAACGGCTGATGCTTGTGCTCGCTGCGAGTTCGGGATTGGCCGTCGTTAGCGTCACGTTTTGGAAAAGTTCGCTCATCGCGGCGTTGCCTGATATTCCGGCCAATCTGCTGCTTGGTCCGCTCGACAAACAAGGAGCGATGACGGACATGCAGCTTGGAATGCTGCAAGCGGTCATCGCCGCGGTTGGCGTACTGGGCGTCTTGCTGGTTTCGCGGCGCCGGCAGGCGCTTGTCGCTCCGCTGTTAGTCATGATCGTTGTGCTCGATCTGTATGCGGGACTGGGTTGGACGGCGCCATCGGCTCCAACGCTGATGTGGCGGTTTTCCCACTATGGCGACGTGGAGTACGCGTCGTCGCGGTGGTATCGAACTTTGTCTGCAAACGATTACCCCCACGATTTCGCTTCGGAAACGTCCCCAGACCGACAGCGAGAAGGACTTGTTTGGGATCGCCTGACGCTGTTCCCGCGATATCACTTGCTCGAAAAAGTGGGATCAATCGTCCCGTCGAACAGTCTTGCCCCGGCCGACTATACGATCCTGCTCCGTGAGATGGCCCATGAATTGGGCGCCAAAGAAACGGCCCACCGGCTATCAGCCGCCGGCCTGATTTCATTCGACGACCCAACTGCCAATCAGATGCTGCAGCGCGAATTCTCCACCACCGGCGTGACGCCGATGGCCTGGATCGCCAAAAGCTATCGCCGCTATCCGATCGATGATCCGCGTTCGAGAGAAACATGGCGCGAAGCGGCGCAGGTGGTGATTCATCGCGAAGACCAGCAAGCGATTGTCCACAACGAGCGTTCCCCCGCCCACTTCTGCGGACCGCCTCGAGCAGAGTTCGTCGATCAAGTCGATTACCAGCGGATTAGCAACGAGCAAATCCGGCTGGATGTCGCCCTATCGAAACCGTCGTATGTGATCGTGCAAGAATACTTCGATCCCGCTTGGCAGGTCGAAATCGCACTCGAAGACGGCTCGAAGATCAACACGCCGACCGAACGAGCCAACGTCATCTTTCAGGCAGTCGCATTACCAGCCGGCATGCATCAAGTGACGCTGCGTTATGTGCCGACGTCGTTCTACCGCGGCGCGGCGATTTCGATCGTCAGTTGGCTGTTGCTGATGGGTTGGGGCGCGTTTGCCTGGCGTCGTCAGGCCAAGGCCCAATGATGTTCGGCACGCTTTTTGCGCCAAGAAATCGTCGTGTACACTTCTCGTTTTTCGAGGGAGCGACGATGGCCAAGAAACGGAAACTGCCTACGGAGTTTTCGGCTCACGGCGCTGCGATGCTTCGGCAGGTGTTTCCGCTGCTGGCGAAGCTTTCTGCGTCGGGCACCGAACGTGATAAAGCCGGCAATCGGCGACTGTTGTTTAGCCAATACGCCTCTCTAATCTTGGTAGGACTGTTCAATCCCGCTTTGGAATCGGCTCGCGCGATTGTGGCGGCGTCTGGGGTGAAGAAGATCGCCAAGCTGACTGGGGGTAAGAAAGTCGCGGACGGCTCTTTCTCGGAGGCTTCTTCCATCTTCGATCCTCGGTTGCTGGAGGGGATCATCAAAGACCTTCGCTCGCGCTGGCATCAGCAACGTATGTCGTCGGAGCCACGGTCGGGGCGCGCTTCGGATCGAACCGTCGAACGATTGATCGCCGTAGACGGATCGGTGCTAACCGCTTTGCCGCAGATCGTGGGACGAATCGCCGCCAAGGAGAAAGGACAATGGCGCTTTCATGCGCTGGTTCACGTGCTGGACGGTCAGCCTGTCGCCTCAAAGCTGACCGAGGAACCGTCGGCGAAAGGACGCGCTGAACGAGACGTACTGGCGGAAATGATTGCCGCAGATCAAATCGATATTCCTCAGTCGGACGAAGGCCATCTCTTCTTGATGGATCGCGGCTACCGTTCCGCCGAGCTGTTTAACAAGATCCATACTGCAGGCCATGACTACATCTGCCGGCTGAATCGCACCGATGGAAAACTGCTGAAACCGCCGAAAAAAGGAGAAGTCAGAGAGCCGATCCAACTGCCGCCGCTCTCGGCGGAAGCAATTGCGATGGGAATCGTCGCCGATGAACTGATCACAATGGGAGGCAACTGCGGCGCCAGTAAAATTGGCAGCGATCATCCAATGCGGCGAATTAAGTTGATTCCCCCAGCGGATCGCCCCAGTTCGGCCCGCCAAGGTCGCGTGCGAACCGACCAGACAGGCCGCGACGAACTAGTGCTGGCGACGACGCTGATGGATCTCACGGCCGAAGAAATCGTGCGACTCTACGAACATCGCTGGGAAGTGGAGCTGTTCTTTCGCTTTCTCAAGCAAGTCTTAGGCTGCAAAAAACTGCTCTCCGCAAAAACAGCTGGGGTCCAAATCCAACTCTACTGCGCCATCATCGCCAGCTTGCTGTTGGCGCTGACGACAGGCGGAGATCTCACTCGTCGAAAGTTCGAGATGATCTGCCTTTACTTCGCCGGTTGGGCCGACGAAGAAGAACTCCTGGAAGCAATGGAAAAACGCCCGCCGTAAATTTCGCAAACGCCGTGCCGAACATCATTGGGCCAAGGCCTGACCTACAATTCTTCGTTGCTCTTAAATCTGAAAGTTGACTTCTTCCGAGATTTCTTCCGGCGGCGTCTCGCTGCGGAGGCGCAGTCGCGGTTTTTCTAGCAAGACGGTCGTATGTGGTTCAACGCTGCGGGTGAGCCAGACGCTGGACGCGATGACCGAGTTGTGACCGACCGTCGTTCGACCGCCCAGGACCGTTGCGTTGGCGTAGATCACCACATGATCTTCGATCGTGGGATGCCGCTTCATGCCGCGGACTAGGTTGCCGTCTGAGTCGGTATCAAATGACAGCGCGCCCAGGGTCACCCCTTGATATAGTTTGACATGCTCGCCAATTTCGCAGGTCTGCCCGATCACGACGCCGGTGCCGTGATCGATAAAGAAGTAACTGCCGATCGTTGCGCCGGGGTGAATGTCGATGCCGGTTTGCTTGTGGGCCCACTCGGTCATCATGCGGGGAATGAACGGCACGCCGAGCGTGTAAAGTTCATGCGCGATGCGAAAGACCGAAACCGCTTCGAGACCGGGATAGCAGAAGATCACTTCGTCTAAACTGCGGCAAGCGGGATCGCCGTCGTAGGCGGCTTGCACGTCGGTGGAAAGTTGATCGCGGATTTTCGGCAGACGATTGAGAAACTCAATCGCCATCGCTTGGCCCTTTGCTTCGTAGTCGGTCTTTTCGTCGGGGTCGCATTCGCCCCGCTCATGCTTCAGGCGTTCATCATGCTGCAAAGCGCGAGCGATTTGGGTCGTTAGCTTGTCATGCAGCCCATCAATCAGGTCTCCCACATGATAGGTGATATTCCCCATGTGCAGGCCTTCGCGACGACGATAGCCGGGGTAGATGATTTCCTTCAGGTCTTCCAGCGCCGAGATGATGATCTCGTAGTTCGGCAGCGGGCAATGACCGAGATGGTTGATCGTGCCGATCTGCTTGTAAGTAGCGACGATGCGGTCGGTCAGCGAAGGAAGGTCTTCTTTAAGTTTGGCGTCAGAAGCCATGGCTGCGTTTCCTGTGTCGGCGAGAGAGCGTTGTGGGCGAGACGATCGCGGCCGAGAACATCCCGGCCGTCTGGGCGTTTAGCTCAAACAACAACAGCGACAACAGAAACGATGCGACACGGGGCACATAATGACGTACCAATCTGGGGAAAACGGAGCGAGTTTGCCGACCAGGCAATTGATTTATCTTACGCCTCGCCGCCGGGGAAGACAAAGGGGCGCATTTTTCTTCGTCTTTCTACAGACGCGAAGTTTAACTTGTTTTGTGACGTTCAGCCGCCGGTACTGGGATTACCGGCGGCGATTGGGTTCGATCACGGTCGGTGAAAATCGGTCACGAATCGTCTTCTTCCACCTGGCCTGACTGCCGCAGGATCATCTCTTGCAGGTTGGGCGGAGCGGCGTCGTAATGGCTAAATCGCATGTTGTACGATCCTTGCCCGCCGGTCATGCTCGATAGCGTTCGCGCGTACGATATCACCTCGGACAGGGGCGCAGTTGCGCTGACCGTCTGATAGCCGGGAGTTGCGTTTTGGGCGCCCATCACTTGACCGCGGCGGGTCGACAAGTCGCTGTATACGTCCCCCATGTTCGACTCGGGAACGGTAATCTCCAGGTCAGCCATCGGCTCAAGCAGGACCGGATGCGCCAGCTTGAAGACATCCCGCAACACTTTCGATCCGGCGATTTTGAACGCCGTTTCTGAACTGTCGACCGGATGGAACTTGCCGAAGTAAACTTCGACGCAGACGTTTTCAATCTGCCGCCCCGCCAAGACTCCTTGGTTCAGCCGTTCCAGAAAACCTTTCTCGATCGCCGGCATAAAGTTGCCTGGGATCGCGCCCCCGACGACCGAATCAATCCACAGAAAGTTGAAGTCCGGGTGATAGTGCCGGCGTTTCATATGCGGAAAACGGGACTTCGTAGCGAACTGCTCGACGTCGGTTCCGCGGGGCAGTGGAAACATGCGGATATGGACTTCGGCAAATTGCCCGCGGCCGCCGGTCTGTTTTTTGTGCCGATACGAACCTTCCGCTTCGCGCATAATCGTTTCGCGATAGGGAATTTTCGGCTCGTGCGTTTCGATCTCGACATGATCGCGCCGCGCGAGTCGCTCTTGCAGCAGGCAAAGATGTAAATCGCTCATCCCACGCAGCACCACTTCGTGCGTTTGCGGATCATGCTCGACACGGACCGTTTGATCCTCTTCGACCAGCTTGTGCAACGCCGCCGCTAGTTTCGCCTCGTCGTTGCGACTCTTCGGGCGGATCGCGACGCCGACCATCGGTTCGGGGAAATTGATGTCCGGCAGTTTCAGATCCCCTTCATTCACGCCGGTATGCAAGTCTTCGATCTTGGCGACGGCGACGATATCGCCGGGTTGCGCTTCGTCGACGGGACGCAGTTCGGAGCCTTGCACTTCCATCAATTGGCCAATCTTCACCCCTTTGCGGCTGCCGTTGTTCAAGTGGATCGTGTCGTCTTTGTGCAGCGTGCCGTTGTAGACCCGGATGTACGACAGCTTTTGCACAAAGGGATCGATCCGCGTCTTGAACACTTGCGCCGCCAATGGTCCGCTGGGATCGCCGGTCAGTTCGATCGGCTCTCCATCGGGCCCCAAGGCGCTGCGATGCATCAGCGATGGGGGAACCGAGCAAATGACCATCGCATCCAGCAGTTCGGCAAATCCGACCCCGGTCTTGATCGAACAGCTGACGACCGGAACCAATACGCCGGCCGCGACGGCGCGCGGAATCAAATCGGCCAGTTCGGCGCGGCTAGGAACTTCCCCTTCAAAGTAGCGCTCCATCCAGGTTTCGTCCGCTTCGATCGCCGCTTCAACCAGCGGTTCTTGATAAGAGCGAGGATCGACCAAAGCGCCGCTGGGATCGGCGCCGTCATCCATCACGCCGACGACGCGCTCGAAGCGTCCCTCGTTGGCGCAGGGAACGTTGAAAGGGATGCACTGCGAACCAAACGTCTGCCGGATCGAATCGAGCAAGGACGGATAGTCGACGTTTTCGAGGTCCATTTTGTTAACGACGATGATTCGTCCGAGCCCGGCTCGCTGAGCTTCGGCAAAGACGCGACGCGTGTTAACGGCGATGCCGGCATGCGCGTCGATCACAATGACGGCTGTATCGGCGCCGCGGATGGCCGAGATCGTTTGCCCGATAAAGTCGGGATAGCCGGGAGCGTCGATACAGTTAAAGCGGACCCCGCGATGGCGGAAGTGAGCAAGCGCCGCTTCGACCGAATAGTGATGCAGCTTTTCTTCGGGTTCAAAGTCGGTGACGCTGGTGCCGTCATCGACACTATGGCGGCCTTCGACTTCGTGCGTCGTTTCGAGAATGCGGTCGATCAGGCTCGTTTTGCCAGACGAACCGTGACCGCACAACACAATATCGCGGACACTTGCCTCAAGACGGGTAGTCATACCAAGACTCCTTTGACGGGGGTGGAGGACTTGGCGAGTCGCCGATCGCCCGGTGCGGTCAAAAACTCGCCACGGTCGGCCTGGGAATGCTGCGTCTAGCGGAAGGCGGCGGTTGGGTTGCTCCTTTGCTTACGTCGCTTGTGTAAAAAGGGGTGACGTAACTTTCCTGGGCTATAAAAGGGCTGCTCGAGCTGCTTCTACCGCAGCCGAGACAGTCATTTTTCCTTCGTAAAGCGTTCGTCCGACGATCGCGCCGTCGAGGCCGGCGGTCGCTAGTTGGGCGACGTCGTCTACCGTGGTCACCCCGCCAGAAGCGATCACCGGAAAGCGAATCGACGCTTTCATTTCGGCCATCGCCGCGACGTTCGGACCCGCCATCATGCCATCGGTCGCGATGTCGGTATAAATGACTGCCGCAATCGGCAGGTGTTCATATTTTTGGGCCAGGGCGATCGCCGACATGTTGCTCGTTTCAAGCCAACCATCGGTCGCCGCCAAGCCGTCGCGCGCATCAATCCCCAGCGCCAATTTGCCGGGATAACGCAGGCACATCTCTTCAAACCATTCAGGCTGACTGACCGCTTTGCTGCCGATCACCAAGCGGGCCATGCCGAGATCAAGCAACGTTTGGATCGTTTCTTCGTCACGGATTCCCCCTCCCAACTCGCACGGAATATTGACCGCTTTCAAGATTTCGGCGATCGCCGTGCGATTGCTGACCTGACCTTCTTTGGCGCCGTCGAGATCCACCAGATGGAGACACTCGGCGCCTTGATCGGTCCAACGCTGTGCCATCTCGGCCGGGTCATCGCCAAACACCGTCTCTCGGTTGTAATCGCCTTGTTGCAGGCGAACGCACTTTCCGCCGCGAAGATCAATGGCGGGCCAAATCTGCATATCGTCGGTGCTTTCTACTTTAAGCTATTGGATTGAATCGGCGCGAATCCGCGTTTTGAAGTTGCGATTCTTGGAAACAAACGAACACGTGGCAATATTCGGGCGCCATGTTCTTATTAGCCGTAGTGCGTTAGCACCGGTTTCTGACGGGAACTCATTTGCGATGGACAATTGAGGACAAAAACCGCGGCTAACGCCCTGCGGCTGATTTCGTGGAAGGCTTTGCCGTGTTCTATTCTTCACGAACCCCAAAGCGCAACTTCGATAAATCAGCGTTGGGCTTCGCTACCTAAAATATCTCACACAACGCCGGCAGCGACAAGTAATTACCCCGTAGCGATGCGCCAAAGCCTTGAGTTTGCGGGGCTAGGCTCGCGGATTATGAGGCCGCAGGATTCCACTCGGCGAAGTTCTTCAAGACCTGCAATCCGCTGGCCTGGCTTTTTTCGGGATGGAACTGGGTCGCGACCAGATTATCGCGCCAGATCGCCGCACAAAACGGCTTGTCGTAGGTCGCTTCGATCGCGACAACCGCTTCGTCAGTCGGCACAACATAGTACGAGTGGACAAAATAGAAGTGGGTCTGATCCTCGATCCCGGCGAAGATCGGCGGCTTGTGGCGAAACGTCACTTGGTTCCAGCCCATGTGGGGGACCTTCAGCTCGCGCGGAACTTGAAACCGAACCACTTTGCCCGGCACGATTCCGAGACCTTCGTGCTCGCCCCCTTCGTAACCGACGTCAAACAGCATTTGCAGTCCGAGACAGATCCCCAGCAACGGCTTGCCGGCGGCAATGTGATCTTTGATCGGACCGACCAAATCGCGGCGCCGGATCTCGGCGATTGCATCTTCAAATGCGCCGACGCCTGGCAGGATCAGATGATCGGCCTGGGCGATTTCTTGGGCGTCGCTGCTGATGACCGCCTGGTGACCTACCTTCTCGATCGCCTTCTGCACGCTTCGCAGGTTGCCCATCTGGTAGTCAATAATCGTGATCATCGCGGCTCGCTACTGGATACGCCTTCAACGGACTGGCCCCGCCAAACAGACGCGGACTAGCGCAAAATGTTCGGCAGACGAGCGGTCCATTGTAATTGGAATCGACCGTTATCGTCAGGCGCCAAAAAGGGGCGTAAATAGTGACGTTAGAGCGGCTTTAAGAGCCGACGTCTTCGGGGTAGATCACAATGTCGATCCGGCGATTGCGGGCCTGGCCGGCAGGCGTCGCGTTGGAAACGACCGGATGATTGCCGCCGTGCCCTACGACAAACAGCCGATTGGGCGGAACTTGCCCGCGAGCGACCAGTTGGTCGAAGGTTGCTTGGGCCATGCTGGCCGAAAGCTGATGCTGCGACGCGAACGGCGGCGACGCCGCCTGGTTGTCGGTGTGTCCTTCGACCCCGATCAAATTGCGGGGGAACTGCTGCCGAATCGCGTTGGCGACCTGGTCGAGCGTCCCATAGGCGTTTTGATGCAGCGTGTTGGTGCCGGTCATAAAGATCTGATCGGCCGGAATCTCGATCCGAATCAGGTCGCCGTCAACACGGACTTGGGCGCCGGAAATTTGAATTTGCGAGACGCTTTGCTGCAAGCTGTTGTTGGGAGTGATCGTCGCGCCGCCGCGTTGCCGTGTCGACGCCAACAGCGTGGTGTTCTCTTGCTTGGCCGAAGCGATTTGCTGCTGAGCTTGCGTCAGCTGCTCGCCGGCGTCACGCAGCTGCTTTTTCAACAGGCCGACTTCGTCTTGCAAGATTTTGGATTGCTGCTGCGTCTGCGCGATCTGGGCGTGCAGATCTTGATTGTTCGCGTCCAAGCCCGAGGCGCGCCGTTGGAACTCGGCGATTTGAGCTTGTTGTTGCTGCTGAGCGGTCAATGCCTGCTGACGTAGCGCGGCGTCACCGGTACATCCGGCGGCGAAGGCGATCAACAGTATGGAAGCGACAAAGCGGAACATCGTGTCGGCAAATCGGGTTCGAAACTTGAGACAATCTGGCCAGCGGGGCGGATCGTAGCAAGCATGGTTTATGCCGGCAAGGTCGTTTTATGCGATGCTAGCGTTTTCGGATCGTCCGCGGTCGCGTAATCGCCGTAGAAACGCTTGATGTAATTGCGTCCAGGCAGATGCGCGCAATGAGGCTCCCAGCCGCTCCGTTTGAGATTCCGCTCGCTTATTTGCGGATTGGAAACATCGGTAACAATCGCCGCCGCTCGTCGCAGACGCGCGACTTCGTCCAGCGTTTCTAGCGCGCAGCGAAACGTTCGCCAGGTCGTCTGCTTGCCCGAGATCACATAAACCAGCGACAGGAATCCTGGCGCCGTCCATGGAGCGTTGTAGTAGAGCCAGCAACGGTCGCCGGCGGCTCTCTGATGAACGTACCGTCCGATCGTTGCAACTTCCAGTCGAGAGATCCACTTCGGCCAAGGGCGAAAATGAATCGCTTCCAGTTGGGACTCACGAGCCACGATCACGCCATACCGACGAGTGCGCACCACGTCGGCGCTGGCCGGCAGGTTGGTGATCGTTTCAAAGGGTAGGCGCAGCATCAGACAGTTCTCCAGCACAAGAATAGCTCACATTTCGTGCACAGGACGAACCGAATCTAACGGCACTTCGACATCCCCTTGAGAACTGCCCAACGATCGCCAAACCGAATCATCGGCCGTTCCCGCTCGGGCCTTTCTCGACTTCGGCCGCGGCGGGGCCGTATTTCATCCTACTTGGCAGAATTACGAATCCCGAAAAAGCACGCGTTCTTTGAAAATTTGCCAGGGCCATAGGATCATTCCGACGGCGACCGGCAGCGCGAGAAAAATCGCCGGCAAGATCCAGCCCAGCACCAACATCGGCGAGTATTGCTGCCAAAAGCTGGGCCAGTACAAAAAGAGAAACAGCGTCCCGAAGCAAAGATAGGGACCAAACGCCAGCGCGACGTCGCCGGTCGTCAGCCAGCGAATGACGGCAAACAAACACGCGATCATCGGCGCCAGAAAGAAGATTGCAATCGCCGGCTGCCAACCGGCGTAAGCGCCGATCATGAACATCAATGTTACGTCGCCAAAACCCATCGCTTCGCGTCCAAGCGCGGCTCCGGCAAAGATCCGGACGAGCCAGACGAGCGCTCCGGCGAACGCCATGCCGACGAGTGCTGAAAGCATGCCTTGCCAGGAATCACTTCCGGCGGCGATCCACCAGACCGCCGTGATCCCGATCAGTCCAACCGCCAACAGTCCCAGATTGAACGGAGTCAGCGCATAGCGACGCATGCTGCCAACCAAAAAGTCGCAGGCCCGCTTCCACCCTTTGCGCCGCCAGATGATCTTGGGGCAGATCGCAAACCACCAGCCGAGATATAGCGCCAGCGCGATCGCCAGACCGGTCGGTCCGTTCAAGTAGGCAGGCCAATCCTCGGCGCCGGTCGTCAGCCGCAGAAACGTCGCTTCGACCGTGCCGTCAAAAGTGACCGGCACGTAGGTTACCGGCGGATCAGGAACAGTCAACAGCGACATCGGCAGCGCCGCGGCGAAGACTAGTCCCAGCAAAAAACCAGGGATCGTGATCTCGTCGGGGATCAAACGCTCGTCAAAGTCGATAAACGTGGCGACCGCCATAAAACAGACCAGCGTCAAGTGGCTGACGAACGTCGCATGCAGCGCCCCTTGCATGTTGGCCGCCGGGGTCATGATGATCTCTGGAACGAGATCGCCGCTAACCACGATCCAATAGTAGTACGGCGTGAAGAGAGCGAAAAAAAGTTCGATCAAGAGAGGGCGAATCCAATAGTAGCCGCCGTGCAGCGGAACTTCGCGACTGAGCGAGAGCCAACCGAAAATCGGGATTCGATCAAACCAGGATCGCGCTGGCGCTTGATCCAACTTGGGCGTCCAGGGATCGATGCTGGCAGCCGTCGATCGCAAGCGATAGATCGCGCGATTGATCTGACCGCCGGCAAACGCGCCGGTTAGCAACAACAGCAACATCCGCAGTTCGATCGGTAGTGCGAGCCAAGCGTTCACGTCAGCGTATCCTTGCGGCTTAAGACGCCGACTCGATCAAAGGAGCGAAAAATTGGTAGATCTCCCTAGCAACTTCTTCCGGCGTCTGCTGCTGGGCGTCGACGATGACGTCGGCCGTTTCCCGATACAAAGACTCGCGCACCTGCAACAATTGCTCGATCTCTTCGCGGGGAGTCATCTCGGTCAAACGAGGACGCTGCGTTGCGGTCGCCGCATCGGCCGAGATGCGGGCCATGATCGTATCGGCATCGGCGGTCAGCCAAAAAGTATAGCTGTTGGCCTGGATCGCGGCTCGATTCTCCGCGCGCAACACAGCGCCGCCGCCGAGCGCGACGACTTGCTGGTCTTGCTGCATCAGATCGGCGATCACGGCCGTTTCCAGATCACGAAACGCCGGTTCGCCATCGGCGGCGAAGATCTGAGCGATGGTCCGCTGCGCGCGGCGCTGTAGTTCGACATCGGCGTCAATAACCGGCCAACCGAGACGCTCTCCCAGCAGCCGAGCGACATGCGACTTGCCGACTCCGCGAAATCCCACCAACGCCAGATTCATCCGCTAACTCGCTTTCACGGCGCCGGTGATTTTCTTCAGCGTGTCCCGCATCAGATCGCGTGACGGTTCAGATCCGGTAAATAGCTGGTATTGCAGCGCCGCTTGGCGCACGAACATGTCAACGCCGGTCACGACGCGGCATTCGCGCTGTCGCGCTTCTTTGATCAACAACGTTTGTTCGGGATTGTAGACCGTGTCAAACACGACCATGCCGGCTCGCAGACGGACTTTGTCGATCGGCGACTCATTGACGTTCGGGTGCATGCCGACCGGCGTGCCGTTAATCAAGATATCGACCCGTTCCAGGCCGCGATCTTCCCACGACACCATTCGACATCCCAAACCCTTGGCCAAATCGTCGGCATTTTCGTCGGTGCGGCTCGCGATGATCACGTCGACGCCGCGGTTCTTCAATCCCCATGCGATCGCTTTGGCGACTCCGCCAGAGCCTAGCACCAGCGCCGTCTTATTTTCATAAGGGTTGGCGACATCTTGCGGCAGCGCGGTCGAAAGACTCGCCAGCGCCGCGTCACAGTCCGAATTGAAGCCGGACGGGCCTCCTTCATCGAACAAGACCGTATTCGCGGCGCCGATTCCCTGGACCGCGGCGTTGGGCTTCTTGATCATCCGCACGATCGTTTCTTTGTGCGGGATCGTCACGCTCAACCCTTTGATCTCCAGCGCCGGACAATCCTCTTGAATGAACGAAGCCAGGTGCTCGCGCGGTACGCGGAACGGCAAGTAACAACGATTGGAGCCTTGGTCGCGGAAGCAAGCGTTGTGCAATTGCGGGCTCAGACTATGTCCGATCGGATCGGCGATCACGCCGTAGATTTCGGTCTCGGCGTTGATCTGGTCGTAGCCGTAAACCTCGCGCATCTGCTGATAGCCGATCTGCCCCGGCGCGAGCGTACGCTCGTTCGAGTAAGTCGAATAGGTGATCGGCACGCCGTACTTGGCGCCCAGGATGCGCGTCGGCGTGCCCATGTCTCCCATGCAGAGCGCGATGGTCGGAACGTTATTCCGCTGCGCTAGTTTGAGCATCCGAATGTTGTCATGCGGCGAGTTGGCCATCGTCGCGAGCTTGACGATATCGGGATCGAGCTTGCACATCCGCTCATGAATTTCTTCGATGTCGGCCGGCGTCTCGCGAAAGTTGTGGTAGCTGATGATCCGTTTGGTCGTACCGTAACGCGGAATGTTGGCGGCAATGTCTTCTTCGATGTCGACATAGTCGGCTCCGTCGACAATCGCCGTACGCAACACCATCTGGCGTTCCGCTTCCATCCCGGCCCAACGACCGCCATCTTGCTCGCGCCGACAAGTGACCAGCACCGGACCGGGGCGATCGTTCAGCAGACGCTTTAGCTTGATCGTGCCGTTGATGTAGTCTAGGCGCAGCTCGACCAGCTTGACCCCTAGATCCACCAGATGTCGATGCTCGGCGATGATATGTTTATGTCGGCCGCGGCCGATGCTGACGCAGATCATGGAGGGAGAAGTACCAACAGATTTTATGGGGGGCTGTTCCACCGGCATTAGGCGAATCCTCTATTTTGGCTTGCCCGGACGCTCGGATCAAATCCTCTCAAAGCGCCGATCAAGCTCTTCTTTCGTAAAAACCAGCGAAGTGGGGCGCCCGTGCGGGCAATGGTGAGCGTCTTGGCACAGGTGCCGCAGTTCCAATAAAGCGTCAATTTCCTCGGCTGAGAGGCGATCTCCCGCCTTTACCGCCGCTTTGCATGACATCATATGCAGCAGTTCGTCCAGCAAATCACGCCGATCGGGCCGTTTTCCATCGCCAACCAGATGATCAATAATTTCGCGCAACGTCTCACTTGGTTTGCGGCGGTCGAGTATCGCAGGATAGCTGCTGATCAGGATCGTATCTCCCCCAAACGATTCGACCTGAAATCCCAGTTGAGCCAGCGGCTCTTGAGCCTGCATCACGGCCGAAAATTCGGACGGCGACAGATGCATCGTCTCGGGAGCAAGCAGGTTTTGCGTTTCCAGTCGACCGGCCAGCGCTTTCTCTCGGAACTCTTCGTACAAGATCCGTTCGTGCAACGCATGCTGATCGATCACCACCATTCCCTCGGGGGTTTCCGTCACCAGATAGCGGCGATGTAATTGTAACGCGCGACCCGGCGTCGGTTGCGGCGGCGTTTCATGCGGCGCGTCCAAACGGGCCCCTTCGCCCGGTTGACCATTGCTGCGCGAAGACGCAGCGGCCAATGCGTCTCGATCAAAGCGACTCAGTTCCAACGGCGGATGACGCTGCGACCGAAAGTCGAGATCAAGCGACTCTTGCACGCTGCGACGTTCACGCAGGTCTTCGTCGTCCGCCGGCAATTGCCCTTTGGCCCACGCGACCAACTCTTCGCGCATGCGGGCCGCCGTTTCGACATCGTGTCCGTTGATATTGCCGCCGCCGCTGGCTGCGCCATGCCGATTATTCCCATGCAACTCATCACTATCGACCGGCTTGTAAGTCGCCGTCAAATCGGTCGACAAGAACTTGGTCCGCAGCGTTCCCAGCAACTGACTATAGATGCGGCCGCTGTCTTGAAAGCGAACTTCCAGCTTGGTCGGATGTACATTGACATCGACCATCTCCGGCGGCATCTGCAAACGCAGGAACGCAATCGGATAGCGTCCCGTGAGCAGTAAGCCGCGATAGGCTTCGGACAACGCGTGCTGCAGCGCTCGATCACGAATGTGGCGACCGTTCAAAAACAAGAACTGCATCTTGTTGTTGCCGCGATTGAATTTTGGATCGGCGACGTAACCTGACAAGCGAATCGTGTCGTCGGCGTTATCGATCGGAATCAAATGGGTCGCGATCTCATCGCCAAAGAACGCGGCCAACCGTTCGCGCCAATTGTCGCTGGGGGGCAGATCGTAAATCTGGCGAGCCCCATGCTTGAGCGTGAAATGGACATGCGGAAACGCCAGCGCGATGCGGGTAAACGCTTCGCTCAAATGACCGAATTCGGTCTGCGTCGTTCGCAGAAACTTCTTCCGCACCGGCGTATTGAAGAAGAGATTGCGAACTTCGATCGTTGTGCCGACTGCGGCGCCGCAGGGAGTAACTTCGACCAGTTGGCCGCCGTTGATGTACATTTCGGCCGCCGCATCCGATTCAGGAATCCGGCTGCGCAACCGAAACTGGCTCACCTCGGCGATCGACGCGAGCGCTTCTCCGCGGAACCCGAGCGTCCCCACATGAAACAGATCATCGGCGTCCAAAATCTTGCTGGTCGCGTGCGAAGCGACCGACAGCGCCAACTGATCTTCGGCGATGCCGCAACCGTTGTCGGCGATGCGCACTAGTTCAGAACCGCCGTGCTCGATCGTCACGTCAACGCGCGTCGCGCCGGCGTCGACCGAGTTCTCCATCAATTCTTTAACGACGCTCGCCGGACGTTCGATCACTTCGCCAGCGGCGATCTTGTTGACCACGCTGGTCGGCAGTTGGCGTATCGTTGGCATCCGAGCCTCCTGCGACTAATTGTCGCCGCGAAGATTGTATTCTTTGATTTTGCGATACAGCGTCCGCTCGCCGATCTGCAACATTTTGGCCGCTTCTTCGCGATTTTGATTCGTAAACTTCAACGTCTCCGAGATAAAGCGCTTCTCGACTTCGTTCATCGGCTGGCCAACCAAATCCAGCAAACCGGCCTTGCCATCCGCATCGATCGCCAACGACGCGCTAGAGGAGGACGGCGGAGGCAACGCGACCGGGTGAATCACATAGTCGGCCTCGTCCATCAATTCTTCCGGCAGATCGTCGATCCCCAGCACGCCGTCCAGGTCCAGCACGACCATGCTTTCGACCAGGTTCCGCAATTGGCGAACATTGCCCGGCCAATCGAATTGATAGAAGCGTTTGACGACCGCTTTATCGATCCCCTTCACCGCTTTTCCATGTCGCTTGGCGAAATGGCGACGGAAGTGATCCATCAACGGGATGATGTCGTCGCGACGTTCACGCAGCGGCGGAACGACCACGGTGACAATCCGCAGACGATAGTACAAGTCGCTCCGAAAAGCGCCCCGGCTGATCGCTTCTTCCAAATTGCAGTTGGTCGCCGACAGCAAGCGGACGTTGATCTTGATCGGCTTATTTTCGCCGACGCGCGTGATCTCGCCTGACTCCAATACGCGCAACAGCTTCACTTGCGTCGCCATCGGCATGTCGCCGACTTCGTCCAGAAACAGCGTGCCGCCGTTGGCGTACTCAAACCGGCCGACCCGTTCGGTCGCAGCGTCGGTGTAGGCGCCTTTGGCGTGCCCGAACAGCTCGCTCTCGAGCAAGTGTTCGCTCAGCTCGGCGCAGTTGAGCGGCACGAACGGCTTGTTCTTACGCGGGCTGTTCTGATGAATGGCCTGGGCGACCAGCTCTTTACCGACGCCGGTTTCTCCTTGGATCAAAATGCTGGCGTCGGTCGGTGAGATCCGTTTCAGGCGATCGATCACATGCCCCATCCGAGCATCGGCGAAGATCAAACCTTCGTAGCCAAACCGCTCGTCCAACCGCTGCAACAAGTCGGTGTTGGTCTGCCGCAACTGAACCGTCTCGGCCGCGCGACTGACGGCGGCGCGCAGCTTGTCTGGGGTGAGCGGCTTTTCCAGAAAGTTGAATGCGCCCTGCTGCATCGCTTCGACCGCGATCGAGATCGTGCCGTGACCGGTGACGACGATCACCTCGCAGCCGGGCAAGTTGCTCTTCGCCTTCTGCAAAACGCCGATGCCGTCGACCTCGTTCATCACCAGATCGGTAATGACGATCTCAAAATCGTCCCGCTCGATCCGCTCGACCCCTTCCGGACCGCTGGTCGCGATCGTGCAGGGATAGCCGACACGCTCCAAGCTTTCGCACATCGTCAGCGCGTGGGCCTTGTCGTTGTCGACAATCAAGATCCGAAACGCACCGTGATTCATCGGCGCGATCTCGGTAGAGTCGGACTTGGGGTGGTCGCCAGTCATACGTTTCAATTTAGCGGAATCGAGCGAAACTCACTAGAACCGCGCGTCAAACGGCTAGCCGCCGATGCGTGCCGGCTTCGGAAATTCCAGCGTAAACTTCGTTCCTCGCCCTAGTTCGCTCTGCACGTCGATGCGAGCGTGATGGGCGTCAATAATCTTTCGCGCCAGCGGCAATCCGAGCCCCGATCCCCCATCTTTGGTTGAGTAGAACGCGTCGAACATATGCAGCGCGGTCTCTTCGTTCATGCCGCAGCCGGTATCGATAAAGCCGAGAGCGACTCCATGCCGCGTCTCCTGCGTCCGCACCATCAACGTGCCGCCGTCCGGCATTGCTTGGATCGCGTTAATCACCAGGTTGAGCAGGGCCGAATAGAGGGTCTCGGCGTCGCAATTGATGCTGGGCAAATCGGCGTCGAGAAAACGGACGATCTCGATCCCCTGCTTCTCGGCCTGGGCGGCGACAAAGTCAAGCACGCGATCGACCTGCTCATTCAAGCTGCCTGGCAACAGATTCAGCTGCCGCAATCTGGCAAACCGCAGAAAGTCATCCAGCAGATTTTGCAGTCGCATGCATTGATCTTGGACGATCTTCGTCTTTTGCAGCGCGCGGCGCTCGGCGGAAGTTTGCGGCGGATCAAGCTCTTCCGCGAGCAGATCCATGTTCATCCGAATGACCGAGAGCGGGTTCTTAATTTCATGCGCCAGCGAGCCAGCCAACTGCGCGATCTCGTTGTATTGCTCGAGCAGCCGTTGGTTGATCGTCTGATTTTCGGGGGAAGACGATTCGCCGGTCACCAATTTTGACTCCGCAAAAGTGCTCTAGTGACGAAAACGCCCGGCGACGCAATCGCGAAGCCGGGCGAATCATGTTCGGCGGAAGGCTGACGCTTTCCGCTTGTCTTTTCAGCAATCGTCTCAGCGACTAGTCTTCGCGACGTCCGCGTCCACCGCCGCTGCGACCACCACGGCCGCCGCGATCGCCGCCGCGTCCACCGCGATCTCCACGACCGCCGCTGTCTCCGGCGCCGGCCGTCTGAGGTTCGCCGCCGGCATCGCCTTCAGGCGCGTCGATCGCTTTGTGGCTCAGCTTGACGCGGTCATGCTCGTCGACGAGCAAGACTTTGACCTTGAGCATGTCGCCCACTTTGACGACGTCATTGACGTTGCCAACGTATTCGTTCGACAGTTCGCTGATGTGGCACAAGCCGTCACGACCCGGCAAGATTTCGACAAACGCGCCGAAGTCTTTCACGCTGGTGACGCGACCTTCATAGATCTTGCCAACTTCGACTTCGCCGGTGATCGCTTGAACGCGAGCCAACGCCGCTTCGGCCCATTCCAGCGTCGAGCTGGCGACCAACACGGTGCCGTCTTCTTGAACGTCGATCGTCGCGCCGGTCTCTTCTTGGATGCCGCGGATCGTTTTGCCGCCCGGTCCGATCAGCAAACCGATCTTTTCGGGGTTGATCTTGGTGCTCAGCAAGCGAGGAGCCCAGATCGACGGCTCATCTTTCGGCGCCGAGATCGTAGTCAACATCGTGCGGAGGATTTCGATCCGAGCGATACGCGATTGTTCGAGCGTCGCTTTGATGATCTCGGCGCTGATGCCTGCGATCTTCAGGTCGAGCTGGATGCCGGTGATGCCGTTTTGCGTACCGGCGATTTTGAAGTCCATGTCGCCGAAGTGATCTTCGTCGCCCAGGATGTCGGTCAGCAGGATGAAGTCATCCCCTTCTTTGACCAGACCCACCGAGATGCCGGCGACCGGATTGCTGATCGGCACGCCGGCCGCCATCAAACCGAGGGTCGCGGCGCAAACGCTGGCCATCGAGCTCGAACCGTTCGATTCCAGAATGTCCGAAATCACACGGATCGTGTAAGGGAACTCATCGGGACCCGGCAGAACCGGCTTCACGCTACGTTCGGCCAAGGCGCCGTGCCCGATCTCGCGACGACCCGGTCCACGAATCGGGCGGCATTCGCCAACCGAGTAGGAGGGGAAGTTGTAGTCGAGCATGAACTTCTTGGCGTACTCTTCCTGCAGTCCATCCACGCGTTGTTCGTCGCGCGACGTCCCCAAGTGATCGTCACCAGCGATTGCGTCTCGCCGCGTTGGAGACCGCCGAGCCGTGAACGCGCGGCAGCACGTCGACTTTGCATTCGATCGCACGCAGCGTATTTCCGTCACGTCCGTCCGGACGCGTGCCGGCGAGGATCAGATCGCGCACGATCCGTTCGTCTAGATCGTGCCAGGCTTCTTTGAAGACGGGATCGGTGATCGCGTCTTCCGCATTGGGATCCGGGATCATTTCGGCTTTGACCCGTTCTTTCAGGGCTTTGACCGCTTCGGCGCGATTTTGCTTGCCGGAGGTCTGCTTGGCCGACTTGAAGTCGTTGTAGTAACGATCGACCAGCGTTTGGTAAATCGGGTTCGGAGCCGCGGCTTCGTAGTTCGACTCTTTGGCGCCCGCCTTTTCCAGGAACTCCAACTGCATGTCGCAGATCTGCTTGATGTATTCATGGCAGGTCTCGATCGCTTTCAGCATGATGTCTTCAGGCATCTCGCGTGAGAAGCCTTCGATCATCAAAACCGATTCTTTGTTGCCCGAGATGATCAGGTCGAGATCGCTCTCTTCCAACTCTTCGTGAGTCGGGAAGACGACGAATTCGTCATTGATGTGCGCCAAACGAACGGCGGCCAGCGGGCCATCGAACGGCAAGCTCGACAAGCCGAGCGCCACCGCAGCGCCGTTCATCGCCAGCACGTCGCCGTCATTTTGACGATCGCTGGAGAGAACATTGGCCATCACTTGAACTTCGTCGCGAAACCCCTTGGGGAACATGGGGCGGATCGGGCGATCCATGAGACGACAAGTCAGAATTTCTTTGGTCGTCGGTCGGCCTTCACGCTTGATGAAACCGCCGGGAAACTTGCCGGCCGCCGCCGTACGCTCGCGATAGTCGCAAGTCAGGGGGAAGAAATCGGTGCCGGGACGAGAAGGGCCGGTTGCTGCGGCCGTCAAAACCACCGTATCGCCGTATTGCGTCAGACAGGCGCCCGCCGCTTGTTTCGCCAAATACCCCGTCTCAAACGACAGGGTCAGTTTACCAATCTGCTTTTCAACTCGGATAATTTCCACTTTCCGTTTCCTAACAATACATTGCGATCCCCGCGGCGCACTATCCGCTCGGTCAAAAGAAAAGAACGACCTTGGGCGACGAGAATCATATTCCAAAAATGCTTTTATCTATCTACGCCTACATCCGCCGCTGCGCGCAGTCGAACCGTCGACACGCGCATTTTCGCCGGGCAAGCAGACCAGTGCTGCGCCCTGGCGAAGAGGAAAATATTGACGAGACCAGCCGTCTCGTCGGGCAATCCGACAACTACTTGCGGATATTGAGCTGCGCCAGCAGTTCCAAGTACTTTTCTGGATCGTGACGCTTCACGTAATCCAGCAGACGACGACGGCGGCTGACCATCATCAGCAGGCCGCGACGCGTCGAGTAGTCGTGCTTGTGGGTCCGCATGTGGTCGGTCAGATTGTTGATCCGCGTCGTCAACACCGCAATTTGAACTTCAGGCGAACCAGTATCTTCGCCCGCGCGCTGGAACCCCTGAATGACCTCTAACTTCTTTTCTTTCGTGATCGACATCGGTTGCGACTATTTCCGTAGCTTGGCCAACACGAGCGTCTATCCCGGTCAACTCGACCAACACCTCTCCAAACGACTGGGAGGCCGGGGCAGACAACACTCACTTCCGGTCTATTTCCGCCGACTGTGTGTGGATAAGTCCGTTAATGTAGCAGTCATAGCACCGTTTGCAACCGGAGATGACCCCAACCGCCCTTTTGACAGGGACAAAAACTGCGCAAAACTCCTATCTGCTTACACTTACAGCGAAACCACTACTTATAGGGGAAAGCTGCTATGCCGTAGTCGGTTACCCGCACTGTGACGGAGCCGCTCTTGGCCGTATGCCAAACTTGGGCGCCAAAATCGATCGTTTGGGCGGTCGCTCGCTGCCGGTCACTCACCGATCCGCTTACTACGACGATTTCGGGGTTCGACCATGCCAGAAATCGGGCCGGATCGCTGCCGGCGCTCCCATGGTGCGGGGCCATCACTAGATCGCAGTCGATCGGTTCTTCCCGCAGCACGCCTTCCAGCCCCGGAGTCTCCAGATCGCCCGGCAACAGCAGTCGGCGACCAAACGCTTCGATCAGCAGCACCAAGCTATTTGCGTTGTCGCTTCCCAATACGCCGCGCGCGGTGGGATGCAAAACGAAGACGCTCACGTCCGCTCCTACCGCCAAGCGATCGCCTGCCTGTAACGTCGCGAGCGGAATCTCAGCCGCGGCGATCGATTCGCGCAAAAAGCGCAACCCGGCCGATTCGCGCTCAAACATCACCGGCGAGACATAAACGCGGCCGACCGAGAATCGCTCGAGCAAACCAGGCACGCCGTTGTAGTGATCGCCGTCGGCATGCGAAATGACCACCGCATCCAGATGGGTCACGCCGCGTGACCACAGCAGAGCCGAAACCGATTCGGTCGCTCGTCGCGGAGAGCCGAGTCGACCGCAGTCGTACAGCAAGTTAGAGCCATCCGGAAACTCGACAAAGACCGAGGTTCCATGCCCTACCGAAACAAACGTGCAGCGTAGTTCTTCATCCGCGGCTCGGCCGGTGGACGCGATCGCGACAAACAAACCGAGCGCACACCAACCACCCAAGATCGCGCCGCCGCGGATCAGCGGCCAGCCCCACTGCCGCACGGCGATCGCAACGCAGGCCAACAGCAGATACCAACCGCATGTCCACCATTCCGACGGTCCGGCGACCCAGATGCTTCCGCCTGGCAACGCGTCAGCCGATGAAACGCCAACGGCCAACCAGTGCAAACTTCCATCGCAGAGCAGCGCCGCCGGATAAGCCAACCAACTCGAAAATGGAGAGACGACGCAGACCGCCAATCCAGCCGCCAGCGCGATCGAAGTGACCAGCATCAACGGCGGAGAGTAGAGTAGGGCCGCCGGAGAAATGAGATGAAACCGCGACGCGATCAGCGGCAGCGCCACCAGCCAGATCGCCAGACCAGCGAGATAGGCCCCGCCGATCGAGTAGATCCCGCCGCGCAGCAGCCGCACTTGCCAAGGTCGACTCTCGGCAATCAGCCGATCCAGCGGATCTGCGATGCGCCACGCCAATAGCGGCGCCAGCCAAATCAAAACGGCGACCGCCAAAAACGACAACTGCGGCCCGACCCGAAACAGATCGGCCGGATTCCAACTGACAACCACCAACAGCGCAGCGGCTAACGTATTCCAGGGCAAGACGCGACGCTCGACCAACATCCCCAGCGAAAACACGACGACCAAGACCGTCGCTCGCACCACCGGCGGTCGCATATCGACCAGCAACATATAGCTCACAGCGAACGCTATCACCGCCGCAGCGATTGTCTTCGGCGAGAACAGGCAAAGCCGCAGCACTCCGTAGACGACACCAACCAATACGCCCAAGTGCAAGCCGGAAATCGCTAACAAGTGCACGAGCCCGGTCTGTACAAACTCTTCCGACAAGCGGCGATCGACCTCGGAACGATTTCCCAACAACAACGCATCCGCCAGCGGAGCCGCAGACGGCGACAACTGCGCCGCCAAGTTACGCGCTACATACCGCCGCACCTCGGCCATCAAGCTCCAGAGCGAGAATCGCGGCTTCCCTTGGCTCTCGACACACGCGGCGAACCCGGTCCGCAGCGAGACCAGCGTGCGCTCGGACCTTCCCTGCGCGGCAAAGTCAAACTCGCCGGGATTGGCCGGCGACTCAATGCGCATCGCTTGGCAATAGACGCGGACGCGCTCCCCTGCTCTGACGTTCAGCGATTCGGCTTGCACCAGCAACGACGCACTCCCAACGGCTGGCCTCCAGTCGCGACCTGCTCGAATCGCCGTGATCCGCAGCGGCAAGCGAACCGCTCCCTCTTGCTGAAAATTTTGCAGGGCGTTTTGCGGCGCCGGCGGCAGCGCGATCGGATAGTCGAGAGTGCAAGCTTCGATCGCGATCGGCTGCGACGTTTCTCCCACGCTCATCGCGATGTCGTGGGTCGCAAACCGATTCCACGCGGCGTCATGCAGTCGCGCCCCCAGCGCGGCGACCGCCAACAACACGAGCCAAGAGCCTGCCAGCTCCCACCGTCTCCGCCAGCACAACAGCCACGCCGACAGCGAGACGGCCAACACCAAGACCGGCGGCCAGAGGCCAATCGCCGCGTAGCGATCAGCAAGCATCCCCGCGCACATCGCCCCCGCAATCAACACCAACGGTTGATTCACTTCGCTACGGCGACTGAGGGGAGAATTCTCTGGCGTTTCCACACGAACGTCCGATAGCCCAATGGCGAGACGGAATCGTTCAATTTACCGTGACCGTGGGGCGTGACGCTACACAATTGTGTGACCGCTCTAGGCGAAGCAGCGTTGAGGCAGTCGCCAGGCGCGGCGGTAGAGGACAATACTCGCTCCTGCTAGTCAACTTCCGAAGTTTTCCGATCGTTCGACGAAAATCGGTCCCGGTACTCGCTGGGAATGACCTTTAACACTCTTAGAAACGCTCGTCTCATTGCGTTTACGCCCCCGAACCCGCATTTTGTCGCGATCTCGCCATGATCTGCGGTCGACGATTCGAGCATGTTTCGGGCCGATTCAACGCGGAGGCGTTCGATAAATTTGGCGGGAGTGCTGCCCAATTCTTTGCGAAAAACGCGAGCGAAATTTCGTGGACTCATGTGAACTTGATCCGCCAGCGCCTCTACCGAAAGATCGCGATTGAGATGATCGGTCGCCCATGCCAGCAAGTCGCGTAGTGAATCTCGCTCGGCAATTTGCGACTCCAAGGTCGTACTAAATTGAGTCTGGCCCCCGGCGCGACGGATGAACATGACCAAGTTCCGAGCGACTCTCAATGCCAATTCTCGCCCCAAATCTTCTTCCAGCAGCGCAATTGCCAGGTCCATGCCGGCGGTCACCCCGGCCGAGGTGTAAACGTTTCCGTCTCGGATGTAGATCTGGTCTGACTCCACCGAAATGCTGGGATAACGGCGGGCAAGATCACTACCGCATCGCCAGTGAGTCGTGACTCGGCGACCGTTCAACAATCCTGCTGCAGCGAGGATAAAAGCCCCCGTGCAAACCGAGACGACTCGACGGCTCTGCGCTGCGAGCCGACAAATATGACGTATCGTCTCTGGACTTACCTCCTCTGGTTCCAACCCGTCCGCCGCCGGGACCACCAACGTATCGATCGGCCCGCGGCAAGACTGAATGGTCTTACTGGCGGTGAGCGGCAGCCCTCCTGCGGTCCCGATTTGCAGACCTCCGGCTGCAGCCACAAGCTCCAAAGAATAAGGCTGTGGCGATTTCTCCCACAACTGGTTCGCGTTGTGGAAAACATCCCAAGGTCCAGCGACATCCAATAACACCGCTTGAGGAAACGCCAGAAACACGATCCTTCTCGTTCGGGCTGAGTGTGGCGATGCGCCTGCCTGGCGAGTTTTCTGCGGCATTATCTTCCTCCCACTTCGGCGACCAGGGTTTGACGGATATCGAGCTCAGATTCTGTTTTCGGCCGCCCGACTTTACGGCGAAAGATGGCAGAATTTGACGTGCCTATGTCATTTGAGCCAAAAGAGCGAACGAGTAGATTTTAATTGTCGTATTCCCAATCGCAATGCGTGAGCGAATTGGTGAACAAATCCGACTTCAGCAAACCCAAGGAGACGCGAACGATGATCCAGGTTTTAATTCCACTCTACGAGGATGTCACACAACTGGATTTCACGGGACCGATCGAATTCTTCGAGAACGTTCCTGGAATTGAATTGATCGTCGGATCGGTAGGCGGCAGGTCTATCAAGTCGAAGTCACTCACATTCACCGATCTTGCCGACCTGGCGAAAATTGAGCGGTGTGATGTGCTATGCATTCCGGGCGGGCCGGGATTTATTTCAGCGATAGAGAACGAAACGTTCTTGTCGGAAATTCAGCGTTTGGGGAAGACGGCCAAATACCTGACATCAGTTTGCGTTGGCTCCCTCATCTTGGCGGCGGCAGGCTTTCTCGAGGGGCGGAAAGCCGCGTGCCACTGGGCGTTCAGAGACATGCTGAGTGAATTCGGAGCGATCGCCGATTCCGCGCGAGTCGTTCGTGATGGCAACATCATTACCGGCGGCGGCGTGACGGCCGGAATTGACTTCGCCCAGACGTTGATCGCCGAGTTGTTCGACATCGAAACGGCGCAACGCGTTTCGTTACTTGTGGAATATGCTCCTGCCCCGCCGTTCGGGCCGGGACTCCCAGAGGAATCTCCAGCGCATGTTAGCACGGCCGTAAACGAGCAACTTGCAGAATTTATCGCAGACTGCCGTAGCCGAGTTCGAGCCGTATCTCACCAGACGTCAATCGACTGACCGACGCTCCGACAATCGCAGCGAGGATATGCCTGCGTTCGATTTGATTCTAAGTTCTTCACTCTGTACTTGCATCAAGAGATCACGTGATGAGACTACACCAAAAAACAGCCCTAATTACCGGTGGGACCGATGGAATCGGCCTTGCGACAGCCAAGTTATTCGTCAAAGAAGGAGCACGCGTTGCGGTCACCGGCCGCGATAAAAATCGCATTGAGAAAGCCAAACTAGAACTCGGAGCGAACTCCTTGGTCATCGCTGCGGACGTGCGATCTCATGACGAAATGGCGATGGTCAGCCGTCGAATCCAAGAAGAATTCACCGCGTTGGACGTTCTATTCGCCAACGCAGGACGAGCATTCGACACCCCTCTCGAGTCCACGACCGAAGAGCAATACGATGAAATGATTGACACCAATTTGAAAGGGGTATTTTTTACGATGCAGACGGCTCTCCCTGTCATGCGAGAGGGCGCATCGGTCATTCTCAATACATCGTTTATCAATCAGACCGGTAAGCTTGGTCTCTCGCTTTGCGCGGCGTCCAAGGCCGCTGTGCGGTCCCTGGCTCAAACTTGGTCGAAAGAATTGCTTGCTCGCAAAATCCGGGTCAACGCCGTGTCGCCAGGCATCATCAATACCGACATTATTGCGAAAATGGGGCTGTCGCCAGAAGAAGTGGAAAAAGCCAAATCGCAATTTTCGACCCTGATTCCGGTCGGCTATATGGGCAAGCCCGACGATATTGCGGCCGCAACTCTCTTCTTGGCGAGCGACGAATCCAAATACGTCGTCGGAACAGAACTGGTGGTCGATGGAGGAATTTCGCAATTGTGAGTGAAGTGACGAGCTCGGTTACGGCGTAAGGCTACGAACGACCGCGAAGCCGGGGCGCGAAAAGGGTTGAAAACCATTTTCGCGCCTCCGCTCGGGCGCGACGGGATGCTTCGGTGAAGAGATTAGAGACGCGCTGCTGGGCACGCTAAACAGTATCGCTCGCACGGCGGCACGACGTTCACCTTGAAGACCGCGACGCGACTATCGGGGCGCCGAAAATCGTCTCTCGCGAAGTCAAATATCGATGTCCAGGTACGGCTTGCTTGTGGGACGCGGCTGGCCTCTCTTTTGCAGTAGCAAAAGGCGACAATGGAACGTCCGATTTTTGCTTTCCATTCGTCAGCCACTAGACCGACGATTCGGCCAGCGTCGGGCGTTTTGTTCCCATGACCTCCAACCGGACCAGCGAATCTCGCCGCTCCAGCACGGGCGCCATGGCCACGGCCTTGCGTGGCCATGCTTGCGTCTGGCAATTAAGTAAGCGACCAAAACTCACGAATTCTTGCCCATTCCTGCATCATAAAACGGTA
>NZ_CH672376.1:1627803-1839951 GCF_000153105.1 Blastopirellula marina DSM 3645 | reverse complement strand
GCTCTAGCCCTTGAGCGAGCGTGCGAAGAAACGCCTCGTAGTCTTCCGCTTTGCGAAAGATCGCCTGTCGGGCGTTCCCGCGATTCAGGGTGTGATAGATGGCGCCTGCTTCATCGGCACGTTTTTGGCGAGGCATTTATCGAGTCTCAGCAGTGGAAAAAGGTAGACTGGTTGAGAGGATGATAAGCGATTTGAAGGGGGATTGAAAGAGAAATGACCCCCGTCCCCTTTTCTTAGCCGTCCCCTTTTCTTAGCCGTCCCCTTTTCTTAGCCGTCCCCTTTTCTTAGCCGTCCCCTTTTCTTAGCCGTCCCCTTTTCTTAGCCGTCCCCTTTTCTTAGCCGTCCCCTTTTCTTAGCCGTCCCCTTTTCTTAGCCGTCCCCTTTTCTTAGCCGTCCCCTTTTCTTAGCCGTCCCCTTTTCTTAGCCGTCCCCTTTTCTTAGCCGTCCCCTTTTCTTAGCCGTCCCCTTTTCTTAGCCGTCCCCTTTTCTTAGCCGTCCCCTTTTCTTAGCCGTCCCCTTTTCTTAGCCGTCCCCTTTTCTTAGCCGTCCCCTTTTCTTAGCCGTCCCCTTTTCTTAGCCGTCCCCTTTTCTTAGCCGTCCCCTTTTCTTAGCCGTCCCCTTTTCTTAGCCGTCCCCTTTTCTTAGCCGTCCCCTTTTCTTAGCCGTCCCCTTTTCTTAGCCCGACCTAACGACTGACGGTTTCGTAATTGCCGGTGGCGTCTACTACCTCTTGAATAGGGAATAGTTCAGTGTTCATTCACTATCATTCGCTCTACGCAGGGATCATAGCATATGCGATTCTATTGCTGTTAGGTGTGCCGGTCTTCGTAGGTGTATTGGGGATCGCTGTTTCTCTTGGAACCGAATACGAACAACTGAAGGTGCGGCTCAAGAAAAATGACCGTGCATACACATTTGCAGTCGCGAGTTTTCTACAGGCTTCGGCACTTTTTCTCGCCTATGCAATTTTGTACGCCATCATTTATGGGAGGGCATCCATGATGTAGACAGCACTGATCTCACGGCTATCGCGCACTCTCTAGTTCTGCAGCAGTGGTTTCAATTTTCGTCGAATTCAATGGCGATCCCCGCGACAAACGGCTCGTCCGGGGGCGAAAAAGGGGACGGGGGCGAATGGCACGAGATTAATTCTAAGCGGCTGTAGCATAACGGTTTCGGGGCGTTTGCATTAGCTTGTATTCCTTAGGCCGTCGCTTGAGTTCTCGCGGTTCGTTGCGGTCGGGACGGTTGCCGACTTCGAGCTGGCGGATCGTTTGCAGGAGGTTGCTCCACTGAGGGTCTCGCTGTTTGGGATTCCAGCGGAGCGCGGCGGCGAATTCTTCGACGGCTTGCAGCGCGCCGTTGAAGCTCAGACGCCAAGGGGGCAACTGGAACTTCAGCGCCGTCGCCAGCATCGCGGCACGCACCAGGTTGTAGCCGATCATGTGGCAGTGCAGTTCTTTGCGAACCATCGCTGGACTCTTGCAACGGAGGTGATCCATCTGCATCTGGATTTTCAAACTGCGGATATGCAGTTCCGCTTGCCAGCGGCGACGATACAAATCGGCCAGATCTTCCGCCGGATAAACGTCGCCTTGCAACAGCGTCGTCGCCAACGTGATTCGACGCGTACGAAAGCCTCGCTGCGTCACTTCATATCGCAAGTGACGAACGAGAATCGACGATGGATATTGGTCGTATTCGTCCGTCGTCATCCACGTCGGACGCTGCGGCTTGGCATAGCCCACGATCTGATCACAGTCGCCTTGTCGCAGTCCTCGACGAAAGTCGATTTTGCGACGATGATGCGCGCGAGCCACGATGTCGATCCCGCGCAGATCCGATAAAGCGAGCAACCAGAAACTGGCGTAGTACCGATCGGCGAGCACGATTTCTCCCGAGTGAAACTGCGACAAGAGCGTTCGTAAGAGCGACGTCTCGCCCGTCTCTTTCCCTGCGTAACGCCCCATCGCAAACATCGTCGCCGCTCCTGTCGCCAGTGAAAAAACTTGCACGATCCGCGCCAAGGGAAAGCCGCACCCAGGCTTCTGGTTTTCAATTTGCGGAAAGGCGGTTTGATTCGCTCGCGTGTCGGCCATCGTGACGGTCGTACCGTCGACGATGATTACTTCGCGCCCCTGGAATCGCCAATCGCCGAGGCCCGCTTCGTCGCACTTTCGCGCCGTCCAAGCGAGCAGCCGTTGGAACAACGCAATCGGCAAACGTCGCCGCGCTTGGCAGTATGAAGTCGTATCGCCGCTGCAGCGCGACAACCCCTGCGCCATGCGCCAGGCGTTGAGCCGCGTCACGACTTGCTGACAACTATGATCGGCGGATAGCGTCTGCATCACGAACATCCAAACGACGATCATCGGCGAATAAATGCGCTCGCGAAACGAGAAGCCGATTTCGTGACAGATCGCGGCGACAACGCCGCTGGGGAGCAAGAGCTCGCTGGATAAGTTTGAAACGTCACGGAACTTGCTTTGTACATCCTGCGGCGAAGCGTTAAAATGATCGGACACGGCGGGGCCTCCTGAAACGGCGATTGTTACACCACCAATTCAGCGAAGCTCCGCCGTCTTTTTCAATCATCTTGCTTAAATTGCAGTGATGACCACTTGCTGTCGCAAGATCTTGCGACAGCAACTTCCGCCGATTACCGCATGCTGGGGCGGAGGCTTTAAGCTCGTGCCATTCCCCCCCGTCCTCTTTTCTTCGTTATGGTTTTGGTCGACCGCATTGAACTGCTTAACCGCAGGCCGCATCAAGACTTATTTCTTAGAAAGGGAAATCGTTACCGGCGTTGAGTGCCATTCGCGCCTGTACCGAGAATGCTCATTTCGATCGCTCTTATTCCGGTCTCAACACTTGAGCTAGTTCTAGTACGATCTCCTGGGACATGAAGTCGTATCGTTTCAACTTGCGGACGGCATCAAGTCTCGCTTGAAGGATATTCCGAACACCGGCAGTAACGTTCAGCGGATCGGAATTTTTCCGCAATCGATTCAGTAAGTACGCCTGCCCTGATTTTCGAGACGAAAGGAGCGTTAGCATCCGCATGCCGTGGGCTGGATTCGGAGCACGAAGAACGTGCTCCCGATACCACAACTCTATTTCCAGGGTCGGGATCATGTCGATCTGATCCAGCCGCACAAGCGTGTCGGTTGCGACTTGCGATTGAATCGTTTCAACCCGATAGTTTTGCACGATTTTTTGACAAGCCGTCAAATGTTCGGTTTGACAGGGCCATTGCCACCGAGCTCGAAAGATCGCTTCAACAAACGGATCCTCAAATTCTTGCGCAAACTCACCCCCTTCCGCATCGAAAGGTGGATGGCCCAATTCGGCAAGTTTGGCAAGAAATCCAATTCGTTGACCAGGGCTCCTCGCAAAGATGTCGGCGGCAGCGAGCTCCCTAGCCCGTTGCACCAATTGGTACATCTCGATGGGAGAGGTCACTCGTTCCGCCTCTTGCCAAAGGATCGCCTCGTCGTCGATACCCAGCAGTTCGCCGCGGCGGCGGTAGCGTTCGTCGATGACCCATGACAGCCGTCCATACATTTCTTCGAAGCAGTCCGCAAAGCCCTCGACGTTTCCGACTTCCCAAATTTCGCTTGGATAGCGAGCCGCCAGGCGAAATTTTAGGCGCTCATCCGCCGATTCATAAGTCTGCGCAAGTTCTGCAGAAGCGTCATACTGGGGGTTCGTGGATAGGCCAATGATTTCCGCAAATCGATGCGATTGCTCCTCCCCCTCACTTCCTGATAACGGAGCCTGCCGCCAATCGAATTCACCTTCAGCTATTTTGCAACTCTCACCTAGCCTCTTCTCGATTACATTCGCCGGCAAAGATGCAAATGCACGAAGCTTCTCCGAGGGGCTCAGCGAAAATCGATTCCAACATAAACAAAGCCCCAACTGAGGATCCGACATCGCGACCTCCGAAAGATCCGTACCAAGTCGCAATGCGTCATTCGGGGTTCTAAGGCGTATCCGGATCGGACATTCGTTCGCCATGCGTGCAGAAAATGTCAAACACTCGCCATCCCATCGAACATTCTTAGATTCGAAATCCCAATTGCGTCTCACGAGGCTGGATAGATCAAAATGGATCTCACCGGCATCGGCCAGCGGAGTTCCTGCGATTTGGTGCTCACCGGTCAGCTCACTGCCATCGACTTTCATCGCCCAATATGCGTTCGCCTGAATCCATGTTCCGTCATTGCTAAGCAGGAATCCCTTGTCGTCAAACACGCCAATTTTGATTGAGCCCGTTTTGTCGGCACTAACAACCGACCGATGTTCGGGCGACCACTCGACTACACTACGCAGCAAATCAGATGGCTGACGGGTCGCCGCACCGTGCCCTAATAGGCGTCGCTGAAAACGGCCGCTCTTCGTTAGCGCAGAACCGAATACGATATCTGCGTCGGTAATGGCTTTTAGAAACGCTCCAGGCCTCTCCGGAAGCAGGTTCAGACCTGATCCCTTAGACACGCGAGCGTAGATCATCGGCCCTGATTCAGCAGGAGTTGGCTGTGCGTACAGCAGCGACGGAAGCAAAGCAACGGATAGCAATAGATAGATATGTTCCTTCATGTCTTATCCCCTCTCAATGCCACTTATCTCAACAGGAAAAACTGAAAAAAACTGTCTTTTGTCTTGTCGCCACTCCCAAGGTCCTTCGAGAATCCAAAGGTAATGTCAGCTCCTACCGTACCAATTCCAGTCTCCTTGCTGTATTCTAAATCCCCCTTAAGCCCGATTTTTCCAACGCTTCCTAACGAAATATCATTTACAGTAACTTCGCCGGATCCCTTTAATCCATTTTGATCGAAGCTACCGAGTTTGAACTTAACCTGAGATGCTATCACAAGATCTGTAAAGTCGGCAGGGAGACTGGGATTCTGATTCCCACTTGTCACCAAGGATCGAAGATCAAAAAATATTGATGTCAGTTTGTTGTTTTGATTGCCGCCAATTAAGTTCAAGACATCCGCAGGATTTCCCCAGCTAACTTCAAATCGCTCTTCCACGGCCTCTTTGAATGCCTGTAGTTCTATTATGCCATCGTTTAATTGGCTGAAGAAAAGGGGTCGCTGAAGAAAAGGGGTCGGGGGTCATTGTTTTCATGCCGGGTGCTTTCGAGTGCTATCGCGGATAAGAAAAGCCCCAAAAAAGACCCCCGTCACCTTTGATCGTTTGCGTCACCTTTGATCGTTTGCGTCACCTTTGATCGTTTGCGTCACCTTTGATCGTTTGCGTCACCTTTGATCGTTTGCGTCACCTTTGATCGTTTGCGTCACCTTTGATCGTTTGCGTCACCTTTGATCGTTTGCGTCACCTTTGATCGTTTGCGTCACCTTTGATCGTTTGCGTCACCTTTGATCGTTTGCGTCACCTTTGATCGTTTGCGTCACCTTTGATCGTTTGCGTCACCTTTGATCGTTTGCGTCACCTTTGATCGTTTGGAGCGGCGGTCGCATCCGGCAGCGACGCTTCGTTGGCTTGTGAGCTGGACATGCTCTTTGCCAGAGTGGCTTGCATCGCTTCGTCGATGCTATAGCCATCGTTGATGAAACGAGTGCGCAGCCCCATTTCGTTTTCATGCAAGTCGCTGACCGATTCGTCGTCATTCCAGAGCGTGTCGGTAGTTCCGGCCGCATCGTACTGATGATAGGCCGTATCGAGTCCGTCGTATTCGCTCACCAGGTCGCCGAACTCATCGTTGGTCGACGAATACTGGTGCTGCACGTCGTCATCGTCGTCGGTCTCTTGCAGCAATCGCTCGAAGTCATAGATGAACTTCTTGATGTCGCTGGGAGTCTCCTTGGCGGTGCGCCGGCCTTGGGCGTTGTAGGTGAACGTGACAAGCCCCGCGGTCGGTTCGGCGCCGATCAGGCGGCCGTCAAGGTTCGCAAAGACGCGATAAGAGCATGGCGCCGGGGCTCATCATAGAAGTCGTTCACAATTCTCTTGAAGCACAGGCTCGGAGTTCTTTGCTAGATCAATTTCGAGAATGTCGCTTAACCATTTGCGAAATGGCGTTCCATGATATCCAGCTATTTCACGCCCCCTGCCTGCGAACGTCGTGACGCTCACATCGTTTTCAAAGGCCCCCCTGTGGTTTACGCTTCCATGATTTCGAGGCGGCCAAGGAAGTCGTCAAATGATTCGGCGATCTGATACACGTTTTGAAACATTATCTCTGGCGGTCTGGGCACACCGAAATCTTCTTCATAGTCGTCCTCGTCAAGCGGTTCGTTCGCCTGGTCCCAATAAAAAACGGCTCCCATTTCGTTTCCTTTGATGCCAAGGCAAATCTGACCTGCTCCACCATCGTCGCCTATTGGGATAAGACTATCGGGCATTCGGCCAGCGAAGAACAGAATCCTTACTCGAAGACCATAAGGGTCACTCTCATCCATTTCACTACCATACAGTGCATCCACCATTCCTCTGCCGTCATTAGAAATATGTGAGGGCAGATGGGTCAACGATCGGTATACGATATAGGGGTTGTCGGGCGATTGTCCATTAAACGTACACGCACCATAAGTGGACAAGAACTTACGGTAGCAATCAGGAAGACGGTTTCCAATCTGCCTCTCGATAGCGATGATGCCAGATTCATTCATTGGACACAGTTCGTTTCCAAAAATAGGCCTGACTCCACCAAGTCGCTCAAATATTTGCTGCACGTTCATCGTGATCCCTCCAAACTATTGACTCCGCAAGTCAAAGGCACCGCCCATGTGCCGCACACCGTGAATAGGTGGAATGGCACTTGGGTTCCCATGCAATTCCCACGGAATTAACTGGATGTCATTTCCTCCTGCATGGTGCGGGCTGAGTCTTTCAGTCCGCAACCAGTCTTTTACCTGCTGTGGCGTCCATCCCTTGTCCTCTGCAATCGTTCTTATCATCTTTGGTATGTCCGTCTG
The DNA here is from genome assembly GCF_000153105.1 of Blastopirellula marina DSM 3645. Lineage (GTDB taxonomy): Bacteria > Planctomycetota > Planctomycetia > Pirellulales > Pirellulaceae > Blastopirellula > Blastopirellula marina. Next base: position 1,833,004 of record NZ_CH672376.1, on the reverse strand, counting down.
GTGGACACCTTTAAGGGGTTCTTTCGACGCGAAGTTGCCCTTCGACCACTGTGAAAAATCTGGCCTCCCTTGATGGAACGGTATCACATCACTAGGTTTCAAACCGAGCACGGGTGCCATGGCCACGGCCTTGCGTGGCCATGCGTGCGTCTGGCAATTAAGTAAGCGACCAAAACTCACGAATTTTTGCCCATTCCTGCATCATAAAACGGTAGTGATCAAACTACCTGTGCGCCCATTCATGGCCACGCAAGGACGTGGCATGCATCCGGGGCCCCCTCCTTCCGGCTCGCCTCGATTTGATAACAGCACGTTACCAATCCCTTGATGCGGACGTTTTTCGTGATAGTGCTCGACGTACTCACGAACGGGGGGACGGAAAAGGGGACGGTCTTTTTCGGGATTTATCCTATCCCAATCGCCCTCAATGTTCCCGGCATGAAAACAATGACCCCCGTCCTTTCTCGTCCCCTTTGTTTCTTCCAATCGTCGTTTTAGGAAGCCGGTTCCGCCGTGTGTGATCAGTTTAAAGCGTCACCTCAGGAAGTACAAAACTCGGGTGGCGTTGCGTGGTAATGACGGTCCATCGATAGCCGCGGACGCGGCCTGAGTCTCGCCCAAAATTGTCTCTAGACAATACGCACGGCTTTGGGGTCGATTGGGGGATGACCATTTTGCAGCGGTCGGTGATGGCGGTCGCGGCGGGGACTGCTGCGCGGTTGGGGTGACGCTGCACTTACTGAGTAACGTTGCCCGCCGCTTGCGGATGGATGCCCAGATCTGGCGATCCAACCCTAAAGGGTCCGCTCCCCCAAAACGGTCTGGTCCGGTTCACCTAGTCGCTCAGAAAAATAAACGAAGCAGTCCAGTCCACATTGTGAAACTAATCACGAAGGCGGAGAAAGCCCGGATGTCGCAGGAAGCACGCGTTAACGTAGAGGCAGTCCGGGAGGGGGAATCGTGGCCCTATTTCCCTGGGACGCCGCCTTGGGCGATGAATAAAAATGTCGCGGTCCGGTCCAACGTTGTCCGATCCGATCCGATCCGATCCGATCCGATCCGATCCGATCCGATCCTGTCCGATCCTGTCCAGTCCTGTCCTGTCCTGTCCTGTCCTGTCCTGTCCAGTCCAGTCCTGTCCAGTCCAGTCCTGTCCTGTCCCAACTTATCCGTTACTAGGAATGGAGGCCGCATACCCTCGGCTTGCGCACTCGGGCTAGTGTTGAATTGGTTCCACTCGATCGATCAGAAAAAAATGGAAGCGGTCCTGTCCTGTCCTGTCCCAACTTATCCGTTACTAGGAATGGAGGCCGCATACCCTCGGCTTGCGCACTCGGGCTAGTGTTGGATTGGTTCCACTCGATCGATCAGAAAAAAATGGAAGCGGTCCGGTCCGGTCCCATTCGGTCTGGTCTTGGCCGTTTGGGCTGGGGGACCGGAGTTTCGTCATTGATTCGTCAGCCACTAGACCGACGATTCGGCCAGCGTCGGGCGTTTTGTTCCCATGACCTCCAACCGGACCAGCGAATCTCGCTGATCCAACGGCGCCGACATAATGCGACGGATCGTCTCTTGATCGTCGGCCGACGGCAAACCCCATTCCGGACGATGATCGAACAACGTGGTCGCCGCCAGCGCTTGCAGGCGATCGTCGAGCACATCGAAATGATCGAGCGTCACCAACGACGGATGGACCACGCCGCACGCACGGCTCAGCCGCAGCAGTTCTTTGCGCAGCGTCGCGACATAATTGGCCACGCGGAACGATTTGAGCGTCGGATCGAGCCCTCGTTTCAGCCACCAGTTTTGCGTCGCGACGCCTGAAGGACAGTGCCCCGTATGGCAGCGCTGCGCCTGGATGCAGCCGATCGCCAACATCGCTTCGCGAGCGACCGAAATAATGTCGCAGCCAAGCGCCATCGCAAACAAACCTGTTTCTGGAAAGCCCAGCTTGCCGGAACCGTTGAACACCACATGGTGATGCAAGTCGAACTTGACAAACTCGCGATAAACTCGGCCAAAGCCGATCTTGAACGGCAAAGCGACATGATCGGCGAAGACCAGCGGCGCGGCGCCGGTTCCCCCTTCACCGCCATCAATCGTGATAAAGTCGACGCCGCGATGCGTGCGGGCCATCGACTCGGCCAGGTCGGTCCAGAAGTGAAGTTCTCCCACCGCCGACTTGATGCCGATCGGCACGCCGGACGCGTCGGCCAACTTCTCGATAAAATCAAGCATTTCGTCGACGTTGCGGAACGCGGTATGGTTGGATGGACTGGCGCAGTCGCGACCTTGCGGAATCCCACGGATACGAGAGATCTCGGCGGTGATCTTGGCCGATGGCAAAAAGCCGCCGACGCCAGGCTTAGCGCCTTGGCTCAGTTTGATCTCCACAGCGCGAACCGGATTGGCCGCGACCACTTCTTTGAACATGCCGAGATCAAAATTGCCGTGCGAGTCGCGACAGCCAAAGTAGCCGGTCCCGACCTGCATTATCAGATCGCCGCCGCGCTGATGATAAGGACTGATGCCCCCTTCGCCGGTATTGTGCAAACAGCCGGCCAGTTTGCTGCCGATGTTCAACGCTTCGACCGCCGGTCCGCTCAACGAGCCGAAGCTCATGCCGGAGACATTGACCACGCTCTTGGGACGAAACGCAAAGCGGCGCCCACGATAGGCGCCCATCACTTTGGCGCACGGGATCCGGAATTCTTGATCGAACTCTTTCTCACCGGGGTGAGGATCGTGGATCGGAAACGCAGCATGCTTGATGATCAGATGGTTCGGCGACGACTCAAGATCGTCATCGGTGCCGAAGCCGAAGTAGTTGTTTTCTCGCTTCGAAGAAGCGTAAACCCACGTTCGTTGATCACGACTGAATGGACGCTCTTCGTTATTGCTGGTTACGATGTATTGACGCAACTCGGGCCCGATCGCTTCGAGCCAATAGCGGAAGTGGCCGATGATCGGAAAGTTTTTCAAAATGGCATGCTTGGTCTGCCACAGATCGTGCACCGTCACAATCGCGGCGACGGCGACGATCACGCCTAGAACAATGAGGGTCCACATTTTTCCCTAGCCTCTTCTTTCGCCCTGCAGCGACGAAAATCACTGCCCTGCAACACCTTACAATTATACGACGTCGCCCAGCGGCGTTTGTTCGTCGAATTTGCGAATCTGCGGCATCTACAGCCGAATTCGTCTCCCTAACCGTCCCAAACGGTAAGATATCCGGCAATAGCACTTCGTCACGGCTAGTTACCTATTTGTCGCGAGGCTCCGCCGCTTGATCCGCCCCCGCACGCCACCCCGATCCGAAACGGACCTAGAGCCGGACTTACCACCGCCGCGATTCACGCTTCGCAGCTTGGGGATTGTCTTTGTGCTGTTGGGAGCGGCCTTCTTGCTGATGAAATGGGTCAGCCCAGTCGCTTCCGCCGGACTCCTACTACTAGCGATCTCTGTATTCGCGCATATCGCCGGCAACTATATCGGCACGCGGCTTCAACGAAAGCGGATCGCGCCGACAGAATCGGCGCCGCTCCCCAGCGAAGATCCGCTGACCGCCGACGAATTCGCTCCGCGCATGCAATTGGGAGAAACGACGCACATCAATCGGATCGGCTATGGAGTGACGATCGCGATGGCCGTTCTGGGCGCAATCTTAGGCGTGATCGCCGGCAGCTATTGGGCGCCACGCGAGATCTGGTTTCCCGCGGTCTTCGCCGTCTGTCTGGCCAGCGGCGCAGCGCTCGGCGGGATCGGGGGTTTTACGATCTTTCATTTCGCCTGGCAGCTCTTTCAGAGTTGGCGCCAGGCGATGCGACATTCGCGGTCAGCGTCCAAGCGACGCTAATGCTACTCGGTAACGCCGTAACCTTCGGGCGCTTCGACCTTGTGCACGACGACGATGTACTCGGCCGACTGCATGATGCCGCCGCCGGTCACAAAGACGACGCGATCATTCGGCTTGAGCAAACCGGCCTCAAAGCCCCACTTGTCGACAAAGCGGCGCAACTGGATGCCGTTGTGCACCGGAGCTCCGTCGATCGGAATGATGCCCCAGTAAAGCGACATCCGACGCAAAGCGGCCTTCGAGTCGCTAACGCCGATCGTCGCAATGCAATCGCGAATCTTCGCTTTGGTCAGCGCGGTGCCGCCGGTGCGGGTCGCCATCACCATCAACTTGGCGTTTAGCAGGTCGGCGGTTCGCGTGGCGCCGGAGACAACCGCCTGCGTCACGGGATGGACCAGGCCGATCTCTTCGCCGCGAATCGCATTGGACAAATCCTCGCACAGCATCTTTTCGGTCGCCAACATGATGCGATTCATCATCTTGATGACCACGATCGGGTGCTCGCCGACCGCAGTCTCTTGAGACAACATGCAAGCGTCGGCGCCATCGAGGATCGCGTTCGCTACGTCGGTCGCTTCGGCACGCGTTGGACGCGAGTTTTTGGTCATGCTGTCGAGCATCTGCGTCGCGACAATCACCGGACGGCCGATTCGCGTGCAGGTTTTGACGATCAGCTTTTGCGCGGCGGCGACTTCGGCCACGTCGATTTCGACGCCGAGATCGCCGCGAGCGACCATCACGCCGTTGGAGACTTCGACGATTTCTTCAAGGTTGTCGAGCGCTTCACGCTTTTCAATCTTGGCGATCACCATCGCCCGCGATTCGTGCGCTTGCAGCAGATCTTTCAGTTGTCGAATGTCATCCGCTTCGCGGACGAAACTCAGACTGACGTAATCGAGATCGGTTTCGGCGGCCCAACGAATATGGTCGCGATCACGCGGCGTGATCGTTTCAACTCCCAGCTTGGTCCCCGGCAGGTTGATCCCCTGACGGCTGCGCAAGATGCCGCCGGCGACCACCACGCAGGTGACCGAATCTTCCGTCTTCTCGACCACTTCCATCGTGATCGTACCGTCGGCCAGCATCACGTTATCGCCCACTTTGACTTCGTCAATAAGCGGTTCGTAGTTGCTGACCAACTCGTTTGGTTCGGTAGCGACGTCGCCGCGAATAAAGCGGTACATCTGCTCTTCGACGCAGTAGATCGGATCCTGCACCAACGTGCCGAGACGAATCTTCGGGCCAGAAAGGTCGGCCAGCGTCGCGACCGGGCGTTTTAGACGTTCGCTGATTTCGCGAATCGTCGTCGCAACGCGAGAGTGTTCGTCTAATTCGCCGTGGGCAAGGTTGAGGCGAAAGACGTCGACTCCGGCCAGAATCATTTGTTCCAGCATCTCGGGCGTATTACACGCGGGGCCAACCGTCGCCACAATTTTGGTGCGGGCACGCTGGGGAAGTAAGCGGGCTGCGGACATATCGCCGACCTTCAAAATGCAAAATCGTGTTCTACCAATTCGATGTACTCTAGTTCATTCCTTAGAAAGTGACGACTAGGGATAGCGACGGTTCCTGCCCCCATAACTACCGTCTTTGCTAGTCAACTGGCGTAAATTACCACCTCTCCGCTGTTAACGGAATTTAGGCATTCATTGTCCCTAGTTAACGCGTCGCGTTTCTCCATCGCTCATGCCCGTTTGGGGGGAATGATTGTTCATGAAAAAGGCTTCACGTACCCGAGAAGTTGAATTGCGGTTATTTGGTTTTTTTCGCTGACAATTGCCTCGAATCCCCCCACAAAAACTGGATTGGAAGTTTTTGAGCGGGTACACTTAGCACATCAACGCCGCAAAGGCGTAAACAATTGAGAAGTATTTACCACTGATGCGGACACCTGCCTTCGTCACGCCTGCTCCGACGAGTCCGCACCCAATCTTTGTTCGCTCTAGGAGAGACGCCCAGTGAGTCAAGCGAATCATTCCGACCGCCGCCAGTTTCTGAAAACCGGCGCCATCGCCGCCGCCGGCGTTGCGGTTCCTTACTACTTTGCTGGCGCAAACGCTCAAGCGGACGAGCCGAAAAACGAGTCGGCTAATGATCGACTGACCATCGGCTGCATCGGCACCGGTTCGCGCTGGGGCGCCGTTGGGCCGAACGCGATGAAATTGGGCGATGTCGCCATCGTTTGCGATGTCGACGCCAACCACGCCGAGCAAGGGCGTAAGCGTTGCGAAGACGCGAACAAGCAAAAAGGACGCGAGCGAAAAGTTGACGTCGTCGAAGATTATCGCAAGGTCTTGGACCGCAAAGATATAGATATCGTGACGATCGTCACGCCCGACCACTGGCACTCGAAAATCGCGATCGAAGCGATGAAGGCCGGCAAAGACGTCTATTGCGAAAAGCCGCTAACGCTGACGATCGACGAAGGGAAGAAGATCTGCAAGGTCGCCAAAGAGACCGGTCGCGTGTTCCAGGTCGGCACCCAGCAACGCAGCGAAATGGGCCAGCTCTTCCTGAAAGCGGTCGCGCTGATCAATCAAGGTCGTATCGGCGACATTCAAAAGATCCACGTCGCGATCGGCGGCGCGCCTGATAGCGGCCCGATCCCAGTCGCGGAAGTGCCGAAACAGCTCAACTGGGAAATGTGGCTCGGTCAGGCCCCGCTCGTCGACTATCGCTTCAAGGGAAAAGGAAACGGCAATTCCCGTTGTCATTACGAATTCCGTTGGTGGTACGAATACTCTGGCGGCAAAATGACCGACTGGGGCGCTCATCACATTGACATCGCCCAATGGGGTCTCGATCAACAAAATGTCGGCGGCCCGGTCAGTCTCGAACCGATCATGGTCCAGTTTCCGACTCCCTTCCAAGACGGCATGCCGACGCAAGACGATCGCTACAACACGGCGACCAAGTTCCATGTTCGCGCGATGTACCCCGGGGATATCGAAGTCAACATCCGTGACGAATGCAACGAACTCGGGTTTGGCAACGGCATCCTGTTTGAGGGAACCAAAGGCCGCTTCATGGTCAACCGCGGCAAGTTGGTGGGCGGTCCGGTCGAAGAACTGAAAGACAATCCGCTTCCCGCTGACGCGATCCAAAAGATTTACAAAGGGATGACCCCAGCGAGCGGCAACGCTCACATGGCCAACTTCTTTGAATGCGTCAAACTGCGGAAAGACCCGATCTCCGACGTCTACTCGCACCATCGCGCGATGACGACCTGCCATCTGGCCAACATCGCGTTGCGTCTAGATCGCACGGTGAAATGGGACGAAAAATCAGAGCAAATTGTCGGCGACGACGACGCCAACCGTTGGTTGAGTCGCGAAGCCCGCAAAGGATACGAAGTCACTGCGTAGTGAGAGAACGCCCCGTTCTCGCAACACCCCGGGCCTCGGTTGGGCAATTGCCTGCCGAGGCTTTTTCGTTATCATCGCGAAGGATTTCTCTTTTCTCCTTGGGCGAAACGCGGCCGGATGACCTATTGGAACGAAAAAGTGGCGCTGGTGACCGGCGCCTCACGCGGACTGGGACTAGCGATCGCGCGGCGACTCGTCCGTCAAGGAGCGACGGTCATCCTCACCGCGCGCGATCCAGCCGATTTGGCCGCCGCCGCCGAGTCGCTGAAAGGTCTCTCCGGCGCAGCGATTCCGATGGCGGCGGATGTGACCTCGGATGACGATGTCAAACGGCTCGAGAAAGAAATCGAGTCACGTTTCGGCCGACTCGATTTGCTGGTCAACAACGTCGGGATCTCGTCGCGCGGCAAATTGCTAGAGACGCAACTGGCCGACTTTCGCCGCCAATGGGAACTGAACGTGATGACGGCGATTCGTTGCGTTCAAGCCTTTGCCCCCATGATCACAAAGCGCAAAGGACACATCGTCAACATCGGCTCGTTGGCCTCCAAAAGCGCCGCTCGTTTTATTGGTCCTTACGCGACCACCAAATTTGCGCTGGCCGGTTTTACCCAGCAACTTCGGCTGGAACTTGCCGACCAAGGGGTCCACGTCCTGCTGGTTTGCCCCGGTCCAATCGCTCGCGAGGATGCGGGCGCACGCTACGACGATCAGGCCAGCGAGTTGCCTGCCGAAACGCGTCAGCCAGGCGCCGGCGTCAAACTGAAAGCAATCGATCCCGCCCAACTGGCGACCGCGATATTGCAGGGCTGCGAGCGCCGCCAGGCCGAGCTCGTCATGCCCTGGAAGGCGCGGGTGCTGTTCGCCGTTGCGCAAGTATCTCCGCGATGGGGAGATTGGTTGCAGGCGAAGTTTTCATCACGCCGCTCGCGCACGTAAGCGAACTCAACATGCAACCAATTGGCGCCCAATTGTAAAATATCTTCGGCCGGCGAAATTCCAGTCGGTTGAACGCCGCTAGTCAACGCTTTATGATGCTCACTTTCTCTCTATTGATTTGATCGAATAAGAGGGGCTGTGAATACGCGGTTTACTATTCGCAGGCCTTCTTCCCTAGCCACTCCATCTCCCATAAAGAACCGTCATGGCAGCGTTTCCCGAAGTCGACAAGATTCAATACGAAGGCCCCGAGTCGAAGAACCCCTTGGCCTTCCGCTGGTACAATCCGGACGAAGTGGTCGAAGGCAAAACGATGCGCGACCACATGCGGTTCAGCGTCGTCTATTGGCACACGTTCCGCGGCTCCGGCGCCGATCCGTTTGGTCCCGGCACGGCGGTGCGACCTTGGGATGACGGCAGCAACTCACAGGAAAACGCCGTCAAGCGCGTGAGCGTCGCCTTTGAGTTCATCGAAAAGTTGGGCGCTCCGTACTACGCGTTTCATGATCGCGACGTTTCGCCGGAAGGCGCTTCGCTGAGCGAAACCAACAAGATCTTTGACGCGGTCGCCGCCGCCCTAAAAGCAGAGCAAGAGCGGACCGGCATTAAGCTGTTGTGGGGAACGGCCAATCTGTTTAGCCATCCCCGTTTTATGCACGGCGCCGCGACCAGCTGCAACGCCGACGCGTTCGCTTTTGGCGCTTCGCAAGTCAAAAAGTGCTTGGAAGTAACCAAGGAGTTGGGAGGCGAGAACTATGTCTTCTGGGGCGGTCGCGAAGGTTATCAAAACCTGCTGAACACCGACATGAAGCGTGAGCTGGACCACCTGGCGAAATTCTTTCACCTAGCGGTCGACTACGCCAAAGAGATCGGCTTTACCGGACAGTTCCTCATCGAACCAAAGCCGAAAGAACCGACCAAGCATCAGTACGATTTCGATTCGGCCAACTGCTTGGCCTTTCTCAAGTCGTATGATCTCGACAAGCACTTTAAGCTAAACCTAGAAACCAACCATGCGACGCTCGCTTCGCATACGATGCAGCACGAGCTGGAGTACGCCGGCATGAACGGCATCCTTGGTTCGATCGACGCCAACACCGGCGACCTGCTGTTGGGCTGGGATACCGATCAGTTCCCGACCAACTACTATCTGACGGCCGAAGTAATGCTGTCGATCTTGAAGTATGGCGGCCTTGGCTCTGGCGGCGTCAACTTCGACGCCAAAGTGCGTCGCGAAAGCTTTGAGCCGATCGATCTCTTTTATGCTCATATCGGCGGCATGGACGCGTTCGCCAAGGGGCTGAAAATCGCGGCCGCGATTCGAGCCGACGGCGAGTTCGAAAAGTTCACCAAGCAGCGCTACGGCAGCTGGGACAGCGGCGTCGGCGCCGAGATCGAAGCCGGCAAGCACGATCTGAAGTCGCTAGAAAAGTATATGCTGGCCAAGGGAGAAGCCGCGGCTAACGTCAGCGGACGTCAAGAGTTTCTTGAGAACCTATTCAACCGCTATATGTAGACCGTCGCTGCAACCAGCGAGCAGGGAAATCGCCGCCAGCGGGAATACGCTGGCGGCCTCTTTTTGCGTTACGCTAGAACAAATCCAAGCGCCGTGCGCCGCAAGCAGAATTATCGTTTCAAAGAGCGAATAATCTCGCTGGACGACAAGACCAACGCCAGTTCGCCGCCGCCCAACTGGGCGACACCGCCGATCGCGCGGACATCAGGCAAGATGTCCTGCAGGCTGTTGACCACCACTTTTCGTTTGCCAACGACCTGATCGATCATCAGACAGGCGTCCCCTTGCTTGCTAGTCAGCAGCACCGCCGACAATCGCTCGCTCTTCTGCCGCGACTCGTGCGGAATGTCGAGCATTTCGGCCAGTGAAATCGCTGCATAGGTTGTACCGCGAAGCGTCACCACCGGCGCTCCGCCGGCGGTTTTCAGCTCTTCGTATGGCAGATCGAGCACTTCACGAACGGCGTCGAACGGCACGACGAAGCGTTCTTCCCCTTCGTGGATTAACAGTCCATCAATCACCAGCACGGCCTGACGAATCGGAATCTCAATCGTAAAACTCGTGCCGACGCCCAACGTCGACTCGACGCGGATCTCGCCGCCGTTCTCTTGCACCATCGTGCGGACCACATCCATGCCGACGCCGCGTCCGGAGATTTCGGTCACTTGCTCGGCCGTGGAAAGACCGGGATGGAAGATCAGCTCGATCGCTTCTTGATCCGACATTCGCTCGGCATACGACTCGCTGATCGCGCCGCTTTGGACCGCTTTGCGGCGCAAACGATCGGGGTCTATTCCGCGTCCGTCGTCGCGGATCGAGATCAGCACATGCGTACGGGTCGCCTCGGCGGAGAGCCAAAGATTGCCGACTTCGTTCAAACCGCGCGCCTTGCGATCAGCCGGTAATTCCAACGCGTGATCAGCGACGTTTCGAATCATGTGCGTGAGCGGCGCATCCAGTTCTTCCAGCAGCGACTTGTCGACTTCTAAATCTTCGCCGGCGAGCTGAACGTCTAGTTTTTTATCCAAGCTGTTGGCCAACGTGCGAGCCATCCGCGGGAACTTGGAGAACATTCCGCGAATCGGTACGCGTCGCAGCGATACGACGCTCTTCTGCAAGCGGTTGGCTTGCAGATTGAACGAAATATTGACTTGCCGTAACTCTTCAACCAGCTCGCGGAGCTCACGAGAACTCGTCATCCGGCTTTGAATGTCTTTCAACCGTTCACAAGTGATGAACAAGCTGGAAACGTCATCCAAAAAGTTATCGATGCTTTCCTCGTTGACGCGCAGGAAGCGGGTCTTCTTGGCGTTGGCGCCTTTCTTCTGAGCGGCGTCCTCGTCGTCGTGTTCCGGCGCTTCGGCGGAGTGAGCTATCGCCGGCGACGGCGTATCGGGCTCTGGCGGCGCTTGCAGCTTCAGCGCTTCTAGCGCCGGTGAGAGTTGCTCCCAAATGATGCTTAACAGCATTCCGTCGACGCCGATCCCGCTGTCGTAAATTGCCTTGAAGTTACGACCGGCGTCTTCGAGCGTCGCCTGCAACGCCGAATCTGATGCGTTGCGAGCACACGACTTCAATTCGGATAGCAATTCCATCAAAGCCGTCGAACGATCATCGTCAAACGATTCAGTTTCACTCTGGATGAACAATTCGATTAGCTTGCGAATCGAACACGTCAATTCGACGTCGCCGAGCGTAAATTCCAACGGAAGCAATTCAGCCGGCGTAGAAACCTGTTTTGTTGATTCAGCGGGCGCCGAGAGTTGCCCCAATTCGCGAATTCGATCGGCCCAGTGGAGCGATTCCGGAAATCCGGCTGCCGACATTTCGTCAGCCATCTCCAGCAATTCGGCGATCAGCGCGTCGCCTGCGGCGTCTTCATCAGCGCCTTTGGTTTTCGAGAGTACGGCGACCTGCTCCAACAGCTTTAGGTCCGCTTCGCTGAGAGTCTCTTCGTGCGTTTGATTTTCAACCGCATGCAGCAATTGGTCGAGCGAATCGATCCCTTCAATCAGCGTGCGACAGAGTTCTTCGGTCAGCGGCGTCCTTTGGTTGCGTACTTCGTCGAGCGCGTTTTCTAGAGAGTGGGCGAATTTTTTTATCGCCGTCAAACTGAAGAAGCCGGCGTTGCCTTTGATGGAATGGACAGTTCGGAATACCGAATGGACTGCTTCTACATTATTCGAATCCGTTTTGAATGCGTTAAGCAGTCCCGGCAATTCCTGAATGGCATGCACCGACTCGTCGATGAATCCCACTAGAAGTTCGTTGTTGGCGTCGTGTTCGCTCATAATGATTCAGCTTTACCGCTGCGCTGCCCGCGCATCAGGAATTGTTTTAGGTCAATTGCCGCTGTTTCAGTTCATGCAACGCATTCCACCAACGTAACTGCTTTTCGAAGGCGGCTTCGAGCACTTCCACTAATGGGTCAAACTCTACAACGGGCTTAAATAGACATGACTCGGCGCCGTAACGCATCGAATCCAGTACGGTGGATAACGTCACCAGACCGGTCAGCATAACGACCTGAATGCCTCCATCGTATTGTTTGATGTCCTGTAGCAAGTCAAGTCCATTGATACGCGGCATCTCGATATCGAGGATGCAAACGCGAATCGAGCTGTCGAGCAAAGTTTTCATCGCTTTCTCTGGTTGATCCAGAGAAATCATCTCGAAACCAGCACTCGATAATTGCCGGCCGACCAGCCGCAATATCTGCGGATCGTCATCGACATGCAAAACTTTCTTGTTCATTCCGGTCATACGCTCCCGAGAATTGCGATTCCGACATCCGGCAGCCAGATCGCTTTTCACCTACCGCTGAAGACCGTCCCTGCGACGGATTCTCTTGGTAGGCGAGACATGTAAGCGTAGGGAACGATTTGGAGCGCGGCGGCGAAACAGCCGAAAATTCGATTTTCCGCTAGACTTATGCCGTCACAACAGGCCCGAATTCACCTTGCGGACGTCACGGCCGTCACAATCGCGCTAACCAACCTGAATCCCGCGGGCCGCGAGATCTTCCCGCAGTCGATCAGCGCCGATAAACAGCACTGCGTCCAGTCCGCACTCCAGCGCGCCGGCGACGTTCTCGGGACGATCGTCGACAAAGAAAATCGACTCCGACGCGACTCCGGCTTGGTCGATCGCCGCACGATAGATGCCTGGATCCGGCTTCATCGACTTCGCTTCGTAGCTCAACACGTAATGCTGAAAGCATTCGTGCAAAAAAGCATAACGGCCAGCGCTGCAAAAATCCCAATGACACGCGCACGTGTTCGACAAGATCCCCAACCGGCGCCCTTGCCCATGCAGAGACTGGGCGATTTCGATCACCGGGTGATTGAGTTCAAAAATGTCGCTCGCGGCCCAGGCCAACTTGTCCTCGCTGGGCGAGCGGCCAGTCTGCTGACAGAAGTAGGCATGAAATTCGGCCGTGTTGATCTCGCCGGTCTCGTAGCGAACCTGCATGCCGCTAAAGAAGACGACGTCGCGCACCTGCTCGACCGGCGCATCGGCGACCTGGGCCATCTGCCGACAGGCCCGGTCATGGTCGAAATACAAGAGGACGTTCCCCAAGTCGAAATAGAAAAACTCGATCGGCTGCGAGCTCATAGTTTTTTCAATTGCAACTTGCGATACGACGCTTCGGCCGCCGGACCAGAGTGAATCTGCAAACCGATAATCCCGGTTCGGGCAATCGCATCATCGGCTTCGGTGTAGTCGACGGTCTGCAAATCGTTGACCCAGATCTGAATCTTGGCGCCCTGGCAACGAATCTTCAAGCGATTCCATTCGCCGCGCTTCACCGTTTTGGCGACCTCTTCGGCCGGGCCTTCCGCCACAAAAATCTTGCGGCGCGATTCGTCATATAGCGAACCCCAAATCAATCGCACAGGCGTGCTGCCCATGTCGCACTGGTAGCCGATCACCTCGTGATGATTCGGAATCCGCTGACTGCGAAACTGCACGCCGGCGTTGGTTCCCTGACCAACCAGCTTGGCCTCTAAGGTCAACTCAAAGTCGCCGTACTCTTCCTTCGTGCACAGGAACTCATTGTTCGGAATCGCTTTCTCTAATGACCCGGCGACAACCGCTCCGTCGGCAACGTGAAACCACTCGCTCTTTCCTTCCCAGCCTTCCAACGTCTCGCCATCAAAAATCGGCGTAGCATCGGCGGCCGACAGCGAAGCGGCGGATAGCGCTACAAGCAGCAGCGAAAAGCAAAAGCGGGGCATGAGCGGGACTCCGGAAGAAAGTCGGCAAGGCGTAAACTTCCTTCCAGGATAATAGAGCGGCGAGCGGCAAGCTAGAATGCAGCCGCGAATCTTAGAAGAAGGAAACACGCCGTTTTGCTTTGCTTATTCCTTCAAAAAAGAATACGTTACGCTCGAACAATTCACCATCGACAATAACGCCCAAGATTCCTTCACTATCTTCCGGCACTTCGGACGGTTCACGCAGAATCAAAAAATCCGCGCCAGCTTGAGCAACGCCTAAACGTTGTCCTTGAACGTCCAGATACATCTCGACTGTTGCGGATTGTTCGCTCATCCGATAATCCCCCACGTCTAATCCTGAAGTTACGGAAACGACGTTTGGATTCTATCAGGCAGATCTAACGATTTCTTGTTGCCCCCTAGCGCCGCACATCAAACCCACGCATCCGCGGCGCATCATACTGCGCTTGCGGCAAATAATTGGTCGGCTGCGACGGCATCTGGTTGACCGGCGCATTGACCGGCGGCGCCATCGTGTTGTAGGGCTGCACGGGATAGGACGTTGGCGGCGCGGCCTGATAGGCAGGCTGAGGTTGCGCCGGATATCCGTTAGACGGGATGTAGCCCGGCGTCACGCCTGCGGACGCCGCTGGCGGCGCGTTACCAGGCGGCATCATTTGCAGATTGGGATCGGCCAGGTTGATCGACCGCGCGTCGCTGCGCTGCGGCTTCATAAAGACATTCGGCGACGACGGCGGCTGATTGATCCGATAGTCGTAAACGTTAATCGTAAACTCCATTTGTGCCGGCGGCAGTTTCAGATCAATCCGATGCGGCAACGAAACGCCGGTCGTTGGATCAAAGCGATGGGCGGAAGCCAAGGCCGACGCCAACGTGTTGCCTGCTTGATCGTAAACATGCTGCTGCAGCACAAAGCCATAGGTCTTGTCGATGACGGTCGACTTGGTGATCGTCCCGCTCGGACCGCTGATCTGCGTTCGTATTTCGAGGTTTCCGTCTGGCGTGGGATAAGGCCCTTGGTGATTGCCGCCGGGCTCAAAGATCACCAGCCCCATCGCCTGCGAAATCCAAGTTGGTTCGACCGGCAACAACTGCCGCGCGTTGCTGTACTGATACTGGTCGTGCCGGCAATAAACGAGTCCCGGCCAACCGTCGACGGTGGACCATGCCCAGAACTCTTCGTTGTTGCTGCCGAAGTCGAGGACCTGTCCCATCAGGGCCGCTTCGCCGGTCAAGCGAAAATTGAGCGGCGGCGCCATCGAGATATTCGCGCGAATCGCCGGAAAGCCATGCAACGAGATCGTCGCGCCGGTCGTTTCGGCGGTTTGCACGCGGGCCGTGTTGCCGTTGACCTGGGCGATGACTTGTTCCAGCGTCGGCTGCGTGGCGAACGCGATCGGCGCGTTGTTGACCGGCATCGGCCGCAACATCGCGGGACAGCCAGCACCCATCGACATGCAGAGGACGCCGCACCAGAGGAGCAGCCAGAAAGGTTTCGCGTACACGGCTTCCATGCCTTTCGCGGATCGGCTTTACACCGCCGATTCGAGTAGTTGAGCGATTTCGATTTGAATTTCGGCGATCCGCGCCGCACCCGGGTTGGCCACCGGCACTTCATACTGCATCTCGCGCTTCGCGCTAAAGACGACCAGCATCTCCGGCCCCTCCCCTTCTCCGCTCGCATCTTCCAAACGCAAGATCTTGCGGCGGATCATCAGCAGCGCCATCACGTACCGCACATCTTCTTTGGTCGGGTCTTCGGCCAAACTTTCAAAGTAGTCAAGCATCACGTCGCTGGGCGCCCAATCGGGACCGCGTGATTTGCCAGAAGGCAATTCGGACTTCCACCAACCGACGGCTCCTTCTGGCGCTCCTTGCCAGGCTTCGGCTGAATAGTCTTGGCGCACAACCTCGGCGCCATCGCGGACCAAGACCGAATAAAAGGTCTCGCCCGGCGAAAGTTCTCGATCGGTCGCCGCACAACGGCGCGTGCACCGCTGAACATCAAAATCCATCATCGGTAGTCATTGCGCACGAGTGCGCCTGGGCAAAATTTTACAGACCATCACAAGCCGCCCATTTCAGACCGGCGGCAGATAGTACGTGATTCGCCGCCGTCGTTCAATACGCAGTATAGAAGCGGGAGTCGCTTCCTCCAGAACCAATTGCAAATCGGACCGCACGATAGCACTTGGGGCACTTCCCCTCGTAGTGCGTACCTTCCCGATTCTTGTAGATGCGCACATAAGTGCTGCAGCAGGTGAACTGCACGCCTAAAAAGTCGCGGCGTGTCGGCCCCCCCGCCGAAGATCGCGGATTGGGATCACTGCTAAAATCAATCGATTCGCCCGGCATAGCGAGACTCCTCTCCCTCGTTTTCTCCTACCGTAGCGCGAATTCTACCGCTCTCCCGGCCCGCAATCCTAGGTTGATTTGGCCCGAAAACGACCAATCGCCCTCAAAATTCAGCCTCAGAACCTCCCGCTGCGGTTGTCTTAAAGTTCGATGAAGCCCCTCTTTCGGTCGGCGGAATCGACAATTGCCGGTTGACTGAACCTTCTGGCGCAGTTAAAGTCCCTACAGAAGCTTGACTACTTTTGTAGCCCAAAACTAACCAATCAAAAACGATGTCCCGCATTTCGCTATTACCCCTGCTACTACTAACCGGTCACCGGCCGCAGGGGACAGCGTAGACAGCGCTTGCATCAAACGTTTAGCTGGAAACCCCAAGGCCCCCCGAATTGGCCCTGGGGTTTTTTTATTGGATTTACTGCAGATGACGTCCCGTATTCTCCCTGACGTACCGAATTTTGCGAATGGCGGTTGCCTGCTGCTAGCCGCGCCGGCGCCCGGCCGGCCCGCTGATTCGATACATTGTTGAATATCCACCTTCGTCAGGTTTACTTGAGATACCATGTCCGACCAACGCACTATCAAGATTTTTGACACCACGCTTCGCGACGGCGAGCAATCTCCCGGCGCTAGCATGAACTTGCCCGAAAAGATGGAGATCGCCCAGGCGCTTGTCGACCTGGGAGTCGACATCATCGAGGCCGGCTTTCCGATCGCATCCCCCGGCGACTTTGAAGCGGTTCACGAAATCGCCAGCAACATTCGCGGCGCTTCGATCTGCGGTCTGGCGCGCTGCAACGACCGCGACATCGATCGCGCCTGGGAAGCTTTGAAGTCGGCCAAGTCGCCGCGCATCCATGTCTTTCTCGCTACCAGCGCGATCCATCGCGAGTTCAAGCTGAAGATGACGCCGGACGAAATCGTCGAACGCGCCATCTCCGGCGTCGCGCGAGCCGCCGGCTATTGCGACGACGTCGAGTTCTCTCCGGAAGACGCTGCTCGAACCGAGCCTGACTTTTTGTGCCGCGTAGTCGAAGCGGCGATTAAAGCCGGCGCCACCACGGTCAATATTCCCGACACCGTCGGTTACGCGACCCCGTCACACATGGGCCGCGTGATCAGCGACTTGGTCAATCGCGTGCCGAACATCGATCAGGCGGTAATCTCGGTTCACTGCCACAACGATCTCGGTTTGGCGGTCGCCAACAGTTTGGCCGCGGTCGAAGCCGGAGCCGGTCAGATCGAATGCACGATCAACGGCATCGGCGAACGAGCCGGCAACTGCGCCTTGGAAGAGATCGTCATGGCGATGCGAACGCGCAATGACTACTACAATGTCGATTCGCGCATCAATACCGAGCGTCTCGTTCCGACCAGCCGATTGGTGTCGAGCGTCACCGGCATGCAGGTGCAGCGTAACAAAGCGATCGTCGGCCGCAACGCGTTCGCGCATGAGGCCGGCATCCACCAAGATGGCATGCTGAAAGAACCGTCAACCTACGAGATCATGCGTCCCGAGGACGTTGGTTTCGCCAAGACCGACCTGGTGCTCGGCAAACATAGCGGTCGCGCCGCATTGGCCGATCGAGCGCGCAGTCTCGGCTACCACTTGACCGGCGAGCAATTGCAGGTCGTCTTTGAACAGTTCAAAGAGCTGGCCGACAAGAAGAAAGAGATCTACGACGGCGATATTTCGGCCCTGTGCGAACAACAGATCCGCGGCAGCGACTTGACCAGAGAATGGTCGCTCGTCTCGCTGGAAGTTTCGTCCGGCACCAAGCGTCAACCGAACGTGAAGATGACCCTCGCTCACGCCGGCGAAGAACATTCGGCCGAAGTCTCTGAAGGAGACGGGCCTATCGACGCCGCATTCTGGGCCGTCGAGCGCATCACCGGCGTCAAGCTGAACTGCAAAGACTTCCAAGTCCGCAGCGCTACGTTAGGCCGCGACGCCCAAGGAACCGTCACCGTCGACATCGACCACAATGGAACGATCTTCCGCGGCCGCGGCGTATCCACCGACACCGTCGAATCAACCGTCCTGGCGATCCTCGACGCCGTCAATCGCATCTGCTGGAAAACCGCCCAGCCGGCGTAGAAGAAAAGCGGAAACGGGAAAGCGGCGGAAGAGCAATGCATTCTCTTCCGCCGCTGCAGGTATTTTCTTGTTCCGCTTTCCGTCAGCTCGCCACAAACCCCAGATAGTAAAAAACCCAGCCTGTCACCGCGGTCATCGTCATGCCGATCGCCGCGAGCCGGGCCCAAAACTTGTGGGTGTTGCTATAGCTGTTCGGCATCACTGGGCTCGGGAACTTCCCAATCGCCATCACGATCACATAGATCCAAAGCAGCGGCGTTGGAATCGCAAAGGCCAAGTGAATGTACAGACTCGTGTCGACCGTCCCGGACGCGTAATACGGCGACGGTTCGGCCAGTTCGCGCCAGTTCGTGAAAAATCGCATATCAACCTCGAACGCGATCACCGCCAACAGCAGCACGACCCCCAAAATAATTTGCACCCATTTATGCAGGTTGTACATTCGCCGAAAGCGAACGAGTGCAATGCTGACCCCCATGATCACGATCACGCCAAACATCGCCAAAAAGACGAAGTCGAGCATCACCGAACCACGAGTCGGCAGAAATCCATAGTTTTGCGCAAACAGCGATAGCATCCCTGTCGCCCCCAAAAGTGAATGCTTGTGAATGCGGATAGTTTAGCGAGAATTTGCGGCCTCGTAAGCGCCTGCCCGCTTTTCCCTTATCGGCAGTCCCGTGGGAGCGCCACAAACCAATCGCCCCAATCACAGCAGGAACTTCCGCAGCGAAGTTGATTTGCAGCCTATACTTGTGACGATTGCAACCGATCGCCAAAATAACAACTCGACGGAAAAGCGGAGAGCGGAAAGCCGAAAGCGGAAAAGCCCCCCGTAGGGTGCGTCAAGACGCACCTTCGGCGTCGCCCGAATCTCTCTAGTTTTGAAGTTGCACGATTAGAAAATTCAGCAGTCTCTCTCTTCGTAGCCCGAAAAAGTAAACAACTCGAACACTAGCCCGAGGCGCAAGCCGAGGGAAACAGTTCTCACCAACCCCAAACCAACCAACAACTCAAGATTCAGCGCCACCCCCATAGGCGCCCGACCACGGCCGAGTGGCGAAATTGGCAGACGCACAGGACTTAAAATCCTGTGGAGGGTAACCTCCGTGCGGGTTCGATCCCCGCCTCGGCTACTTAGCGACGCTTTCGCAATCACGATTTTCGAGAAACGCCAGACGCTTCGTGCGGCTGGCGTTTTTTTGGTGGGACTGCCCAGTCGCAGAGGTCCGGCGAAATACTTCTCGCATGACTTCCAGCTGACGACCGCAATCTTGCCCTGGGAATCCCAGAAGTAGACATACCGATTGAAGACTCTGGAAAGCAACGCGGCGCTTATCTATCTGGCGATCTAGGATAGCCGGCTTGCGCCTTGTTGATATCCCCATCGCGAAACGTCTTGATCGCGAGCTTCGACAAGTTCATCGCCGCCGAGCTGGAGATCCGATTTTCCTTTTGTCCCGCTACGTTGAGCCGTGAGATTGCAGGGCAGTCTTCGTCGACTTGATGACCAGAATTTCTACCTGGTTGTCGCCGCTTGAGCGGGATGCCGCCGTATCTTGCTTTCGCTCGTCCCTGGGCGCGGATCGTGTGGTGATATACGCCACAACCTAATAGCACTTTGGGCCATTCCAAAATAGCCATTCCTACGGATCTCGCGTAATTGATACATTCACTACAATCCAACGCATGAAGTGGCCACTTCTACTTTTGCCTAACGCAATACCAGTTGTTGAGATTGCGTGACTCCCTCCCAGGTATTCGGTTTTTGGAGAATTAACATGATTCGCACTGTATGCTCACTGTTTGTGGTTGCCCTCGTCATGGTCGCGACCAGCAACGTTCAAGCTGCCGAACCCACCAATGGCAACATTGACAATAGCGCTCTTTCCGCGATGGGCCTGCCCGGCCTGGAAGTGATGAGCGACGCCGAAGGCGAAAAAGTTCGTGGTACGTTCGCGTTGGCTTGGGGACTTGGCGGTGCTTATGTCAACGGCAACCCGGCCGCCGGACAAGGCTCTAACTACCTTGGCGCTGGGTTCTTCGTCGCTGGCGGTAGCGGCAGCAACGGCGCCAGCATCACCAACTTCGTCTTGGGCATTCCGGTCAGCGGCACGACCGTTTCGTCGTTTGGATCGTCGTCCGCCTACGGCTTCTAGTCGACGAAAAGCTTGAAGTTACGAGCGTCTGTGTGTCTGCTCGCAACAAGGCCGCCCTGCGTTTTTCGCATGGCGGCTTTTTTTATAAAGACTGCGGACGCTTGGGAACCAGCGGGGATCAACAGCGACGCATGTCTGTTCCTGGGCGAGTTGAGAATCGACCGCTGGAACAGCTTTCTGCGATGCGACTTTCCCTGCACACGCGGTGACTCCACCATCCGACGAGCGCAGCCAGCGAGTGAATCAACAGGGCGGGCAGGAAAGTTACAGATCAGTATTTAAACGTCTTTTCTGGTGCGGTCCGCAATACCTGATTGTTAAGCCAGCCGCGATTAACTTCGGCCATCGTGATGCCCAGTCGTGATTTCTTGGAGAGAACCTCTCCCCGTTTGGCGACGACCAATACGGCGTTTTCTATCCAGATATCGGCGAACTGCCCTAACGGCATTCGCAGGTTGCCGCGCGCTGGGTCGGCCAGATAGACCCAGCCATTGACGACGCCGCGGACGACGACAAAATGGTTACTCTCTTCCAACTTAAGGGCGACAATCACCGGCAGCTTTACCTTGGTGAGTTCTTCCGGCGTGATGCGTCCGATGGTCGAAAGATAGCCAACCTTGACCGCGGCCATACGCAAGTCGGAAATCGCCAAGCCGTTTTGCACTCGCTCTAGCAATTGCTCTTGCGTTAGATTTTCTTCTAACACGTTCAATATCTTTTGCTCGGTGACTCCGTCTCCCCAATAGTATTGAGAGATGGTCGCCAGAGCGGCCGCTCCGCACGAATAGTCGCGTCGTTGCTTGACGATGTTCTGATCGCGAATATCTCTCCAATTGCGCGCATAAGCATAAAAGCTGCGCTGCGAGTCGCGTACCGGCGGACCCGTTTCAGCGACGACCGATCGAGTTATGATCATGGTCGTCGCGAGCACGCCGAGCAGCAAAGTCGAGCGGAGCGAAGAGGCTAGAACTGTCATCAAATCAACTTCGTTGGAGGTGACTTAGTAGGTCCAAACAATGCCGATTACCGAATCGGGAGCATCCGGCGTCATGCCGATTTCCGCAAACGGTTCAATGATTTTCCCACAGCGATAGGCGGTCATCGCGAACCGCAATCGCAACGGCTCACGCAAAGTGCCCGGCACGCCGACGCCGTTCAAGATGGTCTCTGTTTGGAAGATTCCCAAAAAGGACGTACTGAACGTAATGCGATCGTTCACGGCAAAGCCAACGCCCAGGTTGTAACTAATCTGGTCGCCAAAGAAGATGTCCTGACCGAGAATCGTATCCTCGTATTGATGGCGATAGCCAACCCCGTAGTAGACGATTACCGGATCATAGCGATTGATGCAAAGGAGCTGGATCGACGTGGCCCAGACGCCGTTGCCTAATGAAGCGTCGGTTAGGCCGTTGAACGGAAACTGTCCATCGCCAGTCGGCAAAGTAAGTCCCA
Organism: Blastopirellula marina DSM 3645; assembly: GCF_000153105.1. Classification (GTDB taxonomy): domain Bacteria; phylum Planctomycetota; class Planctomycetia; order Pirellulales; family Pirellulaceae; genus Blastopirellula; species Blastopirellula marina. The sequence goes on along the minus strand of NZ_CH672376.1, from coordinate 1,811,029 downwards.
GCGAAAGGATCACATCGGGCGAGAGGTGCTGATAGCACCCTTTTCGCAAGTGATAGTTCACCCCTAGCTCGGTATCGCCGATGCCGCCGTTGCTGGTCGATTGATCAAACAATCCCACCGACGAAACTTCGGTATTCGCCCAGCCAAGCGGCGCCGCGATCGAAACTTGCGTCCGTTCCGTAATGCCATAGCGGAATGCGAGTGGTACAAACAGCGATCGCTGGCGGAAGTCGACGCGGGCGACTCCACTGGGAGCCAAGCTGATTGGCGCGTTGTAGTCATTCTTGGCGTAGACCAAACCAACATCCAACTGGTGCTGACCTGGTTTCAACAGGACGCTGGCCGATCGCAAAAACTGGATATTGAAATCCTCCAGCTCTTCACCGTAGCTGGAATCCGCTCCGGGCGGGACAGGCGCAACAGGGTCTTGCAACGCAACCGGCACGGAGGGCGCTGATCCCTCTGATTGCAGCGCCTCTTCAAAGTCAATCGCGACGAAAACCGGCTCGTTCGAGAAATACTGAAAGCCATCTTCCGTCTCGGCAAGTTGTGCGAATACCGGTCGCCCTGTCGAGACGAGTGCAAGCAGCGTCGCCCCGACGAGAAACATCGATTTGTATTGCAACAAGCGTTGCAAAGCTATATACAGCGGGAGCATTGTTAATATCCTTAACCGAAAAGTCCGCTTGGGCTTCGCCTGGCGCCTGCTCCACTTTTGTGCCATGGAGTCGACGTCAAAATCCCAAGCGACTAGGCTGTGACCTCCTCACGATCAACACGACGCACTTCGTCCGGCGGTCCCGTTAGCAGCAGCCGAAAAATCGGCGACTGCTACGGACCGAATTCAGAACCGCTCTAGGACAGGCAGAAAGTCTGCCTGGCCTTGGACGGCGTTAACTTGGGGCCGATGTTACGCGACTACCAAGTAATTCCAGACGAGAGTGCGAAACCAACCAGGTTGATGGAACTTTCCGGCGAAGAAGCCGAAACGTACATGCCTGAGACGCCCGAATCGAAGACGCCGGCTTCGGCGAACGTTTGACCAGAGGTCGAACCCCAGTATTGGTATTCAAACGCACCACGAAGGAAGAATCTCGCATTGCTGCAGGGCAGGCATCGCGACCATTGGGCGCCGGCTTGTAATTCACCGATCCAAATGTCATCGCTTTTGCCGGAGACTGCGCCCGTCGTGAAATTCGCCCCGCCGAACGGCGTACCAACTGCGGCGGCTGCCGACGAGCTCGAGTAAGAGTTGCCCCACAGGCACGACCCTCGCATATTCCAAAACAAATCAATTCCGTAGCAAGTAGGACGTGAGCCGGCGAGGGAGAAGGTAAGACCATCCCCTTCAAACTTGGAGATGCTCGACGAAGCGCCTGAGTACAGAGCGGTCTGGCCGCCGATGATGGTCGGCCGGTCCACTTGGGCGATGAAGTTCATCGCACCCTGGGAATCACGCAACGCATGGCGATAGCCAAACGACGTCGTCACATTCCAGTCGCAATAGCAGAAGTTACGAATCGCTTCGATGTCGAGCGCTTGCATCTGGATCGTATTGGCCGCGTTGAACCCGGTCGTGTCGCCGGTAATCAGTTGCGGCGTAAAGAGGTCCGTGTTGGTGGCGCTGGAATTCAATTCCCAGTAGCGGACCTGTGCTCCCCAACCACAATCGTTGACGAACCCAAGCCACACGCGAGGCGCGGGAACGAGATTCTCGATACCCGAACTGTCTGTCGTAAATGCGTTGTTCGCACCGCTCGCAAGATCCGCGAATTCCCACGTCTGAACGCCGGTGCTTCCGATCGGCGCCAAAAAAGTGGCTTCCACGCCGAACAGAAAATGTCCTCCTCTTGAACCAGAATTCGCACAACACGAATCCAAATCACAGCAACATTCGCTTGCGGGGTTCGAATACTGCGTCATCATCTTGCTCGAGTCGAATTCATCAGCCTGCAACCCGGCGCCTGTAAGCACCAAGCCGCCGACGACGAATGCTCGAAGCATCTCGTACATTTTCATTACTGAGTCCTTTCAACTTTAAAATTGGCGACCGACGCACTAAGCGCGCCATACTGGCGTGCTCCTGGGTAACGAGTGCTATCGGCCGCTCACGGGATTCATTCTGCTGTCGGTAACCAATACGATGGTGCGAATGGTTCGGCAGGAACGAAAACTTCTTCCTCCATGCGATCGCCAGGCAAGTCGGCGGTGACCCGCTTGGTGCAATCAATCATCGACGACAGTTGGACACCCCCATTAGTATCTATTTCCATATAAACGCATCTTTCTTTGGGAAACATGGGGCTTGTAGCGGACTCCGCCACGGCCCTTGTAGGCATATCTCATACTTTTGGATCAACAATCTTTTACTCCACCCATAAAAGGCGATTTCCTCGAGAAAGATGGTATTGACTTGCCGCGCTAGAAGGCTTGTCAACAAGCCAAGAAATCCGGCGAACGGGCCGTCAAGACGACTCGAGAGCTTGAGAAAAACCAGGAAAACCCAGCTCTTTACGACGACAATTTTCGCTCAGAAATAGCGTCTTTGCGTTGGCGAAGTGACGTCGCAGCGCTCGTGTGGCGAGAGCTTCACGACCAGCGAGAGGGCCGCCTCAAAAGCGGCTCGTCGATTCCTAGTCAGAGGAAGCGGTCGGCGACAGTTCAGCAGAAAGCAGGAAATGCGGAATGCATTTTAGAAATGCGGCGAAAATTAAACGGTGTTACAAGGAAGCGGAGATTCGCGACCATTCTCCAGCACCCAATGCACGGCGTGACGAAGAAGTTCCGCTCCGGAATGAAAACCGAGCTTCTTCTTAATCCGTTCCCGATAGGTGTCGATGGTATTGCCGCTCAAGTGAAGCCGTTCGGCAATTTCACGCGACGCCATGCCGAGACCAATCAGCTCGAATATCTCGAGTTCACGGTCGGTCAAAGCGCCAAGCGTCGACGAAAGGTTTTGAGCGCCTCCCTGGGCGGTGATTCGCAGCATCCGCTCCGTAACTTTCGCGCTCACATAGATTTTTCCATCACTTACGCTCCGCAGCCCTTCCAGCAACACCCCGATGGGCTCTCGTTTATTCACATATCCACTTGCGCCGCTTCGCAGTGCCCGCTCGGCGTATAGGTCATCGTCGTAGCCCGATACGACCATCATTTGAATATGCGGATATCGCGACTTGATGTTGCGGATCAGCTCCAATCCGTTGCCGTCATCCAAACAAATGTCGATCAATGCAATATCTGGCGTTTGCTTTTCAAGCAGCTCCAGCGCTTGGTTGACGCCGCTGGCTTCACCGCACACCGAGAACCCGCTCTGATCGCGGAGATGGTACGCCATACCATCTCGGAAAAGGGGCTGACCGTCGACAATTAAGATCTTTTTAGCGGTTCGCTGATGCATGAAAAATCTCTTGTATAGGGCGCCACAACGACCCCACCATCGCTTCAGTTCTCACGCATGGTGAGCCCGGTTGGGATTGAGAAATTTATGGGGAGAGTAATTTCTCAACAAGGTTCCCAAAAATCAATCAAACATCGGAACCCAATTGTCGCCGGACCTACCTGTCTTTCCATCCAAAGCAAACCCCTTTTCAATGCGGCTGCTACCGCAAATACTGCCTGTCTGGGGATCAATGAAACAGCCCGATGGTGGCATCCACTTCAAGCCATGTTATCAGGGTTTTTTCGGCTGTCAAATAGGGCGATTAAGACTAACTCCATGTCACAGATTTCATTCAATTCGTGTGGCGGATTCTACCACAAATTAAGTAGATCCTTATTTTCCGTAAAAAGTAGAACCTGTCTCTGCTTCGATCCAACTTTAATTAATCGACCTTTTGAACGCATGCTATTGTTGCGCAGGTGAAGCGTCCTTCAACCAACACCGAAAGTAACTTAGCCACCATCTAACCCCCCAAAAAAGCTCGCCCACAAATTCACCAATGATCTCGAAGATGTGAGCGAGCACGGAGAGGATGCAACTCGCATCCAACGGCAAGACCAATCGGCACTTACTGTCCGAACTGCCAAGCCATTCAGCATTAATTATCGACCGGTTCAAGACCGCCGATGCAGGGCGACGCACACTATTTTTGCGTGGCGGCGCCCACCACATCGGCGACTTCACATCGGTTTCATCATTCTGCTGAACTGGAAAGAGTCATGTCCGCCTCCATTTTTCCTTCTGATCCAAATGGCGAACCGACGCCCAACAAGTTCGATCGCCCCCTTGCCCGTTCCGCCCACTCGATCGACGACGGGACGCAGTTGGCCGACCTGCTAGAGCAGGAGCGTCAACAAATCGGCCAAGAACTGCATGATATTGTGCAATCAGGATTGATTGGCCTGTCATTCATGACGCAGCGACTGATCGACTCTCTAGCGGCCGAAGCGGCGGACCCGATCGAAGCGAAACGCAACGAATCCTTAAAGGCGATCGCTGTTCAGATCGCCAACGCACTTAAGGAATCGGTCGAACAAGTTCGGCTGATCTCGCATGGGCTGGTCGCTAGGCTAGAGTCCGCCGAATTGCTGCCCCAAGCTTTGGAAGGCTTGGCGAGCCGAACGCATCAACTCTATCAAATGGATTGTCGCTTCGCTTGGGACCAGCGCGGTGAGACCTCCGACATTGATGTCGCAACTCAGCTTTTTCGAATCGCTCAAGAGGCGATAACCAACTGCGTCAAACATAGCGGCAGTGATCGCATTGAGATCTCGCTCGCGCAACAGGACGAAGGCTTGCTGCTGCTTATCCGCGATAACGGGCGCGGTGTCGGCGATTCTCACTCGCGCGCTCCGGGTAGCGGACTTGCCATCATGCAGAATCGGGCGCAGAACATTGGAGCGCAGTTAAGCCTGCAATCTGACGCCAACGGCGCCACTTTGCATTGCTTCTGGCGACCCGCCCAAAGCAGCCCAACCCCCCAACAGTGACATCTTCCGTGTGAACAACAGCTTAGCGCTTCCCCATCGCCCAATTCAACGCCTCCTGCATCAACTGGACTCTTCCTTTTACCCGCAACTTACGACGAATCTTCTCTCGATGGGACTCAATTGTGTGCACGCTTAGATGCAGCTGTTTCGCAATCACGCCTGAAGTCATCCCACGGCCAATCAGCTGAAAAATCTCGAGTTCGCGATTCGAGAGACGCTGCAGCGCGTCAACGGCAGCCGTTGTTTGGGCGGCGACGGCCTGGTGAAGTAGGATTTGCGTCAAGCCAGGACTAAGAAATCGACCGCCGTTCAGAATCGTGCGAATCGCGGTGACGACAAGGTCGTTCGCTTCCTGCTTGTTGATATAGCCCATCGCTCCGGCACGAAGTGCGCGCTCGGCGTACAGCGTTTCCGAATAACAGGAGAGAACCAACGTCTTTACCCTTGGACAGGGTCCAGCGATCTGTTTGATTAACTCAATTCCATTCCCGCACTTTAGCGAAATATCGGCGATCACCAAATCGGGATTCGTTTCCCTGATCAGGCGATACCCTTCGATCTGATTATCGGCTTCACCACAAACCAGCATGTCGGACTGCGTCGAAATTCGATGACTGAGCCCAACTCGAATTAATGGGTGGTCTTCAACAATCAGGATCTTTGCGCACCCCTTGCCCGTCGTCTTCATTGTCGCCCTTTGTCAAATGTTCACACATAGCTGGCCAGCTATATTTGATTCTGGCGGCGCCTTGCAATATTCCTCCATGAACTCGACGCCAGAATCGTCTTTCCGCCAATCTATCGCTCCGCGGAACGCGGATCAACAAATGCCTATTCTTATCATGGTATTCTGACAAACTTACCGGTCACGGATTTCTCAAGTTCGGTAAAGTTTCTGCGTATTTCAGACACGGCACCTCTTGCCTAGCCTGATCCGAGGCCGGCGAGAGTTCGCGGCGACAGTGATGCACGATCTTCCGAGAGCGATTTCATTTTTCCAATAATCAAGACAGGCGCGCAAAACCAGGATGAAACCAGAGCCTTTGATCAGTACGCTGCGCGAACTAAATTTTGGTCCTATTTCCAAAATCTCAATGATCTTCCAGCACCCATTGCATTGCTCGTCGGATCAATTCGGCGCTTGACTTTGCCGAAATTTTACGGCAGAGTCGTTCCCGATGCGTATCGACCGTGTGCACGCTCAAATTCAATTGGCTCGCGATTTCGGCCGAAGTTTGGCCGTGACCGATCATCGTGAAAATTTCACGCTCGCGATTGGTGAGTCGATTTATCGGGTCAGACGGAATCGAAGGAATTACGCCGTCAGATGGAGGAAATTGCCAATCGGTCGCTCCCCACAGCGGAAAACGCTTTCCTTCGAGAATTGCTCGAACCATATCAATTATCTTGTCGATCAACTCCTGCTTATTTAGATAGCCGCACGCACCGGCGCGCAACGAGCGTTCCGCGTACAGCGACTCGTCATAGCCGGAGACAACGAGCGTCTTCGCCTGGGGATCACACGCAAGAATCTGCTTGATCAAATTGATCCCTTGCCCGCTGGCGAGCGAAACGTCCACGATCGTTAAATCAGGTTTTTGCTCCCGAAATAGCGCGAATGCGCCGCTTTCATCGCTCGCTTCGCCGCAAACTTCCAGATCGCAATGCGCGTTCAAAAGGATCGTCAGGCCTTCGCGAACAAGCGGGTGATCGTCAACGATTAAAATCTTCGCAACACTTAACGTGGTGGCCATTGCAGTACGAAACACTTTAGATAGCCCCCGGTCGTTTGCGCGATACCGCATCGCACCTAGGTTTACTCTAATCAAACCTGCAACGCAATTCATGGAAAAAGCGAAACGCCAATCGAGTCAATTTTATGGTGACGTGATTTCTCTACCTAGCGAACAGGATGTCAGACAAAGATTTCCCCGCCTCATCACGCTGCATTCCTGTTTTACCGGCGGCAATGACGGCATGTAAAATACCTGTCCCGCACTGTGCGTTTGATTCTTAGGCCGTCAGTCGCGTAACCTTCGTTCAGGCTCAATCCCCGACTCTGCGACTTGCTTTTCTCTTGCATCGCACTGGCGACGCGCGTCTGCCTACCTAGGCTTCTCTCATCCTTATTGACGGGACCCGCGAGGAGATTTGTTTGCAAATAGGTTTGCTGAAAAGCTTTCCTGTTTCGATTCTCATGCCGATATCGGCAAAACTTCATATCCGGACGGTCCAATAGTAGAGAAACATTGCCCCTGCTCTTTTGGGAGGGTCTTGCCTGTGAATCACAATGGCGTGCTCGGAATCCTGGTTCTTTCCTGGGTCTTGGCGCTTGGATGCGGGTCTTCTGGTCCGCAGTCGCAAGCTGAATTCATCGCCGCCTATCGCGCTGCGCATGCGTCTGGCGATCAGGAAAACGTCTACCGGATGATTGCCTGGATCGACGAAGTTCGGCCCGAATTGGAGGATCCGTACGAAGGAGGCGATCCAGCACGACGGATGACGCGCAAAGCGATCCATTGGTCGCTGATCGACAACTCCACCAACGGCGAGATTCGCTCGATCGACGTGATCGAGACGCCAGAGGAACACGAAAATTCAACGATCGTGCCGCAGCCGCTCTATTGGCTCAACATCACCACGCGGGAAACGAGCAAGAAAAAAGGACCCGGCTTCGACATCCACAACGGCTACGTTCGGCTACCGGTGATTGAGTGGAATGGAGTTCACTATTTTTACGGGTCTCCCCACTACTCGTTAGAATCGCCGATTGAACTCGCCGACTCGAACAGTTCACACGACCGGGTGAAATAGCCGGAGATTCTTGCGGCCGTCAACAGCTTGGCTGGCCTGCTCAACGATAAAAGATCGCCAACCAAACGGTCGGCTCGTCAGGCGTCGTCCAGGCGACGCGATGTTGCTGATGGGCCGGTAGCAGGATGGCCTGGCCCGGGCGAAGCTCCAGCGGGCTCGCTGCTCCTTTGATTTCGAGTCGTGCGGCGCCGGCTAATAGCAAAACCCATTCATGCTCGTCTTGGTCGTACCAAAAGTTGGGCGGCGAAGCGTGCGCGTGCGAAACGATCCGCTCGATCCGTAGCCGCTCGGTTTGCAAGAGCGTCGCGACCAATTCATTGGGCAGGTTCGCCGGCAGGTCGACCAAGAGGTCTGTGATTTGCATTACTTTTCGCCTATTTCGCCCTGGGATCGATTTTGCGTGCCATTGTAGCAATCTGCGGACGGCGCCTGGTTGCGCGGCGTTCAATGCGGATGCGATGCCGCCAAAAATAGCCGACCGATCGTGCGGGATGCTGCTTTACTAAGGGTCTGGACTGCCATAATCGGAATCGGCACGCGCATTGCGGCTTAGTCTCTTCGCTACCTGCTTCCGACACCCTATACGCCTACAGAGTCATAAGCAGCCGTTGGCTGCTGATCTTTGACTTAGCATTTATTTGTACAAAAAGGAGTTCGCCATGACTAACAAGAATGAACGACAACAAGTGATTGATACGCTGCGCGGTTTGATTGATGACATTCGGCATGCGATGCTTGTGACCGCGGACGGCGCCGGACATCTACGTAGTCGTCCGATGTGCACAGCGGGTCACAAATTTGATGGCGATATTTGGTTTGTCACTGTCGCCGATGATCCGAAGGTCGCCGAGTTGACCGCCAATCCGCAGGTCAATGTTTGCTATGGTTCGCCGACGCATGACGACTTTGTCTCTCTTTCGGGTCGCGCAGAAGTGGTGAAAGATCAAAAACGGATCGAAGCGCTTTGGAACGACCACCTGAACGATTGGTTCCCGGATGGAGTAGAAACGCCGAACTTGGCGCTAATTCGGGTCGACGTGCATGAGGCCGAATATTGGAAACATCATTCCCGCGGCGTCCAAGGAATGGTTCGCTCGCTCTTTACGAAGACGAGCTCGAAGTCAGGCGAAGAAGATCACGAGAAGATCGCGTGGGAAGAACACGCGGCGATCTCGTGAATCGCGACGAGCGCCATGCGACGCCGAGGATTAAAGCAAGTGCCGGGAAACACGGTATGAAAGGAGACGAGCGATGAAAGCGATTTCAACCGCTGAACTGCAAAATCTGAAAGAGCGCGGCGAAGCGATAACGTTGATCAATACGTTACCAGCCGAGAGTTTCGCCGAGACGCATATCCCCGATTCGATTAACATTCCGCGCGACCAAGACGATTTCGCCGAAAAGGTGGAACAAGCGGTCGGCGGAAAGAGTCAACCGATTGTGGTTTACTGCGCCAGTGAAGACTGCCCCTCGTCGACCAAAGCGGCGAAGGAACTCGAATCGCAGGGCTTTACTAATGTCAGCGATTACGAAGGAGGCGCCAAGTCGTGGAAGCAGTCAGGCCACGAACTGGCCCACGCCTAACATCGGCTTGCGAATAAATATCAAGAGGCGAAGCGGCGGCGAGAACCACTCGCCGTCGCTTTTTTTTGATGCGCTCTCAGCGGTTTCTCTACTCCGGCTTAACGCCGATCGCGGCTCGGACCGGCATGGACCAGATCTCCATATCCAGTTCTTTTTCGATCGTGAATCCGGCGGCGGCGACAAGCGTCACCACATCAATGGGCTGACAATCGACGATATGAGGAAAGTGCTGGTGCATCCAGATATAGGTCTTTTCGAGGGCGCTCGATTTGTCGCCGGTTTTGACGGTCGCCATCGAAACGACGCCGATCTTGCCGCCGGGCTTTAGCGCTTTTAAAATCTCGCCCAGCACCGACGGAATATCAGACTCGTCGAATAACTCCAGCGTAAAGCTCATAAAGGCCGCATCAAAGCTGTTGGGCGGAAAGTCCAGATTCCGCGCGTCGCCGATATGCAGTTCGATCTGATCGCCGAGATCGGTTTTGGCGATCTTCTTCTCGGCCACCTTTTGCATGCCAGGCGAGATATCGACGCCGATCACTTTGCCGGTCGGTCCGACCAACTTCGCCAAGTCGATCATCGAGTTGCCGGTGCCGAAACCGATTTCTAACACCCGATCGCCAGGCTTTAACCCCAGACCGCTCTGTCCCATCTCGCGGGCCTTGTGCTCGCTAGAATCGGCGATGAAATCGTAGGCGCCGCTAATGCGGTCGTAAAACGATTGATTCGTTTGCTGGTGCTGATCGGGCATCGACAGATCCTTTGGGCAGGGCGAGAACAAGAAACGAGTCTGTGGATCGGAGCGCGACGTTGCGGCGCTTCCGTGCTCGGTTTGATTTTGCCAGACGGCGGCGCAGAAAAAAAGCGGACGGCTCACAGAACGAGCCGCCCGCGGTAGAAACTGAAAGAATCTCCAACCGGTTAGCTATTGGAAATCGTAATGTTGGAAAACTGACTGACGGCGTAACCATCTGCGTCGTCATCACAGATCAACGTCAAGTAATCAAAGTTGCCGGTGAAAAACTTGCCGATCTCAATCGTCCAGGTATTGCCGACGATCGAGATATACGGCGAAGCGTCTGACTTGGCGTTCAACCCCCAGTTTTGCGAACCAGCGGTCTGAAAACTGCGACTGGGATCCGCTGTTCCCAAAGTCGCGTCAGTCGCGAATCCAATCCCATGGATTTCGCCGATCGAATCGCTCTCGAAGGTAAAGGTCAACACGGTCGTCGACGTGATCGTCACGCCGCCGTCCAGCGCCAGCGCCTTCCAGCCGTTTCCTTCGATCCGGATCGTATCGCCGTCGATCCCGACGATGCTAGGCGCAGTGTCCTGACCGCCGCCGAAGCTCATAAGCTCGACGGAAGCCGCCACACCGTTGATCGTCACCGTGGGCGTATAGGTCGCATCAAAGATCTTGATGTTGCTGAAGGTCGCTTTGACCGCATCGGACAGATCGTCGTCGTTGACGATCGTCAAGAAGTCAAATGATCCGGTGAAGTATTGCCCCACCGGAATCTGGAAGACGTCAGCCGTAGCCGGGTCGTTGTCATGATCGACCAGCAACCGATCAATGTTAGTCGCATTGATTCCCCAGTTTTGCGAGCCGGCGACGCGGAACGTTTGACTGGGAGCAATATTCGACGCATCGTTGGCGAAGCCGATCGCATGAATTTCGCCGAGCGTCTCGGCGTCAAATTCAAACTGCAAAATCGTGTTCGCCGTGATCACGATATCTTCCGGCAGGTCGATCTTCTTCCAAGAGTTTCCTTCGATCGTGATCGAATTGGTCTCGCTATCGATCGTCACCTGATTGATCGCGTGATCTTGGCTCGTGCCGTAAGAGGAAACGTCCGCCGTGACATCCGATCCGCCGATGTTGACCGTCGCGGTCGGCACTTCCTCAAACAGACGAATGTTAGAGAACGAGGACTGAGCCGAAGCGTCGACGTCGTCATCGTTGATCAGCACAATCCGCGTAAACGGGTTTTCGGCGGTGCTCGTGTAGAACTGACCGACCGGAATCCGAACCTTGTTGGTCCCCTCGACGCGTAGCGAGGTCACGTCGATTCCCCAATCTTGCGTTCCGGCGATGCGGAACGTCATGCCGGGAGCAATATCATCATCAACATCAAAGCCGATCGCGTGGATCTCTCCTTCGCTCAATAGATCAAAATCAAACTCGAGAATCGTATGCTCCGTGATCACAAATGAGCCGAGCACTTGCTTCCACGTATTGCCGGTCAGCGTCAGCGTAGCGCCATCTTCCGAGACAGCCAAACCATCCGGCGTTTGATCTTGCCCGCTGCCGCCATAGCCGACGACTTGTTCCGGCGTAAAGACCACTGTGGGTGGATCGATCGGCGGATCGACCGGCGTATCAGGGACCTGCGGCAATTGGAACCCAAACCGCCGCGCAAAGATATCGACTTCGTCTCCGTTGACCGTTTCCGTTCCCGAAGTAAACAGGGTGACGATGTCACCGCGGCTATTCATCGACAAGCTCAATTCAACCGCAGCCGAGCCGTTGTAAAGATCGGTCTGTCCAATGATGTCGGTCGCCGCTTTCTGGAAACCTACCCAGCTGCCGTTTTCAACCTGCTTGGCGTACTGCACCAGATAATAACTGGCCAGGACATCGCTATTCAGCAGTTCCTGATAGCCGACCGCAAAGTTGCCATTTTCGTCGATGTCGATGCGTGCGAAACGCTGACGACCGGTAACGCCATTTTGGTCGGTTCCCGTGACCATGATCTCGTTGGCGAAACTAGGAAGCGTCGGCGTAACCGCCGCATTACCCGAAGCAGGCGTCAGCGTCGCCGAACCGAAGCCGGAAAATACCTGCACGACAATTTCTTCTTTATTGTCGTACGCCGGTCTGAATCCAGTCGCGTTTTTGCCGGCCGAAGGAATTCGCCGCGTATACGCGAACGCGACTTCGCCTGCTTCGTTGACCGACACGTCCGGCGAATCATAGCGCACGGTGCTATACAGATCCGGGTTGGTGATCGCAACCTCAATCGCATCGACTGCGACCACGCCGCCCGCTGTGATATCAAAGCGACGATAGCGGATTTGAGCGGAACTCGCGGCCGACCACGCGACGATAAAGCGTCCGCTATTGTCGATGGCAACTTCGTGCCCAGACGCCGACGCTTGATCCGTTCGCACGAGGAAGGTCGAACCGGTTGTCGTCGTTTCGTCAAAGTAGAAATCATCGAAAGCGACGCCGCTCACGACGCTGTTTTGACTCCAAACGGCGACCATTTGTCCAGAGTCATTGATCGCGAAAGTCGGCTCATTCGCTTGCTGATAACCGACGATAACCTGACCGCCGACCAGGGTTCCGTCGGCGTCGATTCGCTGCATCCGAAACGGCGACTGCGTTCCGTCGATCTCTCGCCAACCAACGACCATTTGTCCTGCAGCGTTGCTGACGACCTGAACCGTATCAATCTGATTCGGGCTGGTCGTCAACAAGACTCGCGGTCCCTCGAGAACGCCCACATCGGTACGCGCGGGATTCAATGGGTCGCCGGCCTGAACGCCGGAATAGCGCTGTAAGTAAACCGAATATTCGCCCGGCGTGGCGCTATCGATCCAGACGGCGACATAATCCCCATTTTCGAGAACCGTGATTGAGTCGCCGGTATAGCCAAGTCTCTGTACGCCTGCGCTGCCGTCAACGACAAACGGATCATCCGGGTCCGCAATGGGGGCCGGAAAGAGAGTCGCAGCTGGATCGCCATCCATGACTTCGCGACGTTCCAGAAAATCAATTTGGGGAATAAAACGTTCGGTTCGGCGGCGCTTTGCGTGCGCAGCACTTCCCGAAATGCGTCGCCAAAGCGACACAAGTTGGTGAGGGGACATAGATGTCAACTCCGATCAAAGATAAGGGGGAGGAACAACGATCGGGAAGCGAATGCGGCGAGTAATTCGCGTAATTCACTTAACGAGCCGATCGTAGTCGACTCCAATTCTCACGTCGACATATTCTGTTGCGATTCATCGAATCTTGCGCGAATCCGGCGAAAAGATTCGTTGAATCATTACAGTTCGCGTCCCCGGTCAGAGAAGCAATTTTGATTGCGTTAACTTTGCGTCGCAAACCCTCAAAAGTGCTATAGCGCCACTGTTAGTAAAGCTCGTCCGGCTGAGCCGATTGAAACGGGCGCTGACTCCGAAACAACTGCAGCCGAGTTTCCATCGACAGAAGATCGCCCCCCTGCTGCCGTTGCAGTGCGATCGCCTTTTCGCAAAGCTGCGCCGCTTCGGCGTATTTCCCTTCGGCGGCCAGAATGGTCGCGGCCAAGTCCAGCAGCAGCAATTGCGGACCAAGGCGCGCGATTAACGACTCGGTCAGTTGCTTCGCTTCGGCCAGATTACGTACTTCGTCTGACGCCGCCGCCGCGCGCAGCCAGGCCAGACGCAGCGTAATTTCGAGATCGTCCGGCGACTGCTTCCGCCAATCCTCAAACGCATCGGCGGCTTCGCGCAGCCGACCCTGCTGAAAATAAACAATCCCCAACTCGCGCCGCCAAGGCTGCGACGGCCCTGTCAGCGACACCGCTTTGCCCAACTGCTGCTCGGCGTCATCCAGTTTCCCCAACTCACGCAGAGAAACGCCGGCCATGCCGTGTGCCTGAGGATAGCGATCAGGACGCAGTTGCGTCGCCGCGATCAGCGCTGCGGCGGCGCCGGCGTGTTTCCCTTGCTGTTGCCACAAAGCGCCCAGCCCGATGTGCGCTTCAGCGTCAAGCCGGAGCGTCTCACTGTTCCGAGACTTCCGTTCCGCCAATTCGTCAATCGCGTTTTGAAAGCGCTGTTGCGCTTCCCGAAAATCCCCCGTGCGTGCGGCAATTTCGCCTAGTTCGATATCTATCGCCGCCGTCGATCCGCCGCTCACGGCGATTCGCGCTCGTGAGTTTTCCAAGATTGTGATCGCTGCGGCGGTCCGGCCGTCGTCTTTCAGGATCTTCGCGAGGTTATGATGGGCGCGAACATGATCTGGACGCAGCTCAACGACGCTTCGCCAGACGCTTTCGGCCGAACGATAAACCCGGTTGCGCTGGAGAGTCATCCCCACAAATAAGATCACAACGCTCGCCGTCAGCACGATCGGCAGATAGCGTAGCGACTGCTGTGCGGCGTCGGACGAGCGAAGCCAAAGTTCGTATCCGCCGATGACGCACAACAGCACGATACAGGCCAACGGCAAATACATGCGATATTCAAACGCCGGATCGGCGATCGGCACAAAACTGGACGATGGCGCCAAGACGCAAAAGAACAACAATCCCACGACGCCGATCGGCGGCCAACGCCAGAGCGCGTAAGCGGTCGCGATCAATAGCCCGACAACAAACAGCCCGGTTGCGAAATAGTCGGAAAACTGACGAGCAATCGGCCACTCGTAGTCAAAGCACAGCGGATACGGAAACAAGGCCAAGCGGATGTAATACGTGATGACCTGCGACTCGGTGCAAAGGTACTCCCACCGCGTAACCTGATCCGCGCCAGAGACCGATGTATGGAGCGTCGTGCCTTCCTCAAATGCGGGCTGAAGCTTCACCGTCACATACGCGGTGACGATCACCATGCCCACGTAAGCCCAACCCCGTTTTCGCAACAGCTCGCGCCAACCCGCTGCGAAGATCGCTCGGTCCAGCGCAATCGCCAACAGCGGCGCCGACACGGCGACTTCCTTGGTGCCGACGGCCAGACCGCACATTGCAATCGCGGCCGCAGCCCATCGCCAATCGTTCGCCAAACAACTTCGTACGATGCAGTAGAGCGTCAACAGATAAAAGAGGGCCGCTTGCGATTCATAGCGCTGAATCAGATAAGTAACTCCCATCGTCCCCAGCGGATGAACGGCCCATAGCATAGCGACCACAAACGCCAATTTGGCTGCGACAGCCGCGTACCGTTCTTGAAAGCAGGGCGCCGCAAGCAACCGTCGCACCAGGTCGAACAAGACAAGCGCTGTCGCCAAATGAACGAGAAAATTTCCGACATGAAACGCCTGCGGACCGCCGCCGATCAGCAAATAGTTGAGCGTGAAGGAAAGATTGCCGACCGAGCGAACGCGACCGGCGGCGACCGCGCCGAGTCGACTCCGCAGATTAGCCAAGTCGGGCGCTTGATCCAGTTCTAAATATCGCGCGTCGTCCAGGACGTAACCGCCCGAGTAGCTATTGCCATACGCGATGCAGGTGACGATGGTCAGCAGCAAAGCCAAACCAAGAACTCTCTCCCGAGAGTCGGACGCGTTTTGACTTTCCATCGGTCCCTTGCACAAACGATTCGGCGCTCTGTTCTAGCCTTCTTCGAGCGTCTGCTCTTCAGCGCCGCGACTTGCTTCTTGAATCGCCAGGTAACGGACCAGATCGGTGATCTGGCGTTGTAGGCGAAGATAGCGCGAATAGAAATAGAAGGTCGTCGCCATGAAGATCAAGACGAACGAATAGAGAATGACGTCGGCGCCGCGGCCGATTCCCACAAAACTGGCCAAGCGACCGATTTGATTCGGAAAGAGAATCGCCAGCGCGGCGGCAAACCAAATGACGCCCCGAAACAGTCCCACCATGCGGACCGCTCGCTGCTGACGAATGTTCACCAACTCGTAACAAGCGGCGCCAATGATGAAGGTGATCGCGAGCCACTGAAACGGAGTCAACGCACGAGCCTCCCGAGCAGAAACTGAGCGGCGATTTTTACCGCGGCCGAGTTACTCTGCCCCTTTTCGAGAGTCGCGACGTTATACCGAATCGTAACCGGCACTTCGCTAAACCGCAGCTGAAACTCGCGGATCTGGTCCAAGATTTCCGATGCGTGGGCCATTCGGTTTTGCGTGATGCGAATTGTCTGCGCCGCTTTACGCGACATCGCGCGAAAGCCATTGTGCGTGTCGGTCACCGCGATCTGCGAAAAGAGGCGGGTAAACCAAACCGCTCCTTTCAACATCACATGCCGCGTCCACGGCATATCAATCGTCTTGCCCAAAAAGCGAGAACCCAGCGTAACGTCGACCTCGCCGCGGCGGATCGGTTGGACCAGGCGCAAGATATCGCCGGCGTCATGCTGGCCATCGGCATCGAAGGTGACGATGATCTGAGCATCTTGCCGCAGCGCGAAATCAATTCCGGTTTGCAGCGCGGCTCCTTGCCCCGAGTTGATCAGATGCCGCAGCACCCAAACGGGCGACTCTGCGGCGATCGCCGCCGTATCATCCGCCGAGCCGTCATCGACCACGACGACATTGGGAAACGCGCTGCAGAGCGGTGCGAGCGTTTTGCCGATGCGAGCCGACTCGTTGTAAGCCGGAACGATGATCCAAATCGCCGAATCGTCGATCAAGCGGGAATCGGGCAATGGATGTCTCTTGGTGAGAGAAACGGGAAACTCAGTACGGATCGCCTCATCCTATCGGCCTTTTCTAACTTGGCGATTGTTTCCTTCCGCAGCACGCGGATTCCCTTCATAACTTCTTCGTTTTCAAATCGGTTCTTAACAAAACTGCCGCCGGCGCCATTTTGACACAGTCAAAATTACAGTCAAAAAAAGCCGCCGCTCGCAACTGCAATTCACGACGGCACTTGCGACAAACCCTTAGAAATTGGCACGCCGCTTGCTTTTTATCCAAGCGTCACCAAACGTCGAAGCGATGGTAAGCATGCGGCGAACGAGCGTTCGCCCGCTTCGATCGGTTTTCGTACTTAGGGAAAGAGGAGGAACCAATCATGGTCCGTGCATTAACAATGTATCATCCGCGCAACTTCGCCGACCTGCGCCGAGAGATGGATGGGCTTTTCGGAACGTTGCTCAACGCCGACGCCCAGTCGGCCGTCGCCGCTTGGACGCCGTCCTTGAACGTCGCCGAGACGGAAACGTCCTACGAAGTGTCGGTCGAGATTCCCGGAATGGCCGCCGAGGACGTTCAAGTCGAACTGAAAGAAGGTCTACTGACGATCGCCGGCGAACGGCGACAAGTCGAAGAATCGGACGACAAAAAGTTCCATCGCGTCGAACATACCTATGGCAAGTTCGAGCGCAGCCTGCGTCTGACGTCGCCGGTGGACGAAGATAACGTCACCGCCGAGTATCACCAGGGAATCTTGAACGTCACGATTCCGAAAGCCGAAAAAGTGCGACCACGCAAAATCGAAGTAACGGCCAAGTAAACCAAGCGTGGAGCCGAGAAGAGGCGATCTCTGCGCCGCGACTGTCATCGGTGACAGTCGCGGCTTTTTTTGCGCGTCAACGCGCACCCTAAATTTGGTAACTCAGTAGGCAAAAATTGTCTCTTGACGAAGCGCACGGAATTGCGGTCGATTACACGCCGAGGAAGAACAACCCACGCGTAATCGTTCGTTGGCCAACCGCATCAACGACGCGGCGCTTGGCTGCGCGCTACGAATTCCCATTTCTGAAAGAATCTTGGTAGTTGAAAAAATATCGGTAGCGCGGATAGGGCAAGCGAATTCCAGCCCCCAAGCTCGATCAACATCGCCGCTTGCGCAACCCACCGACCTGGTCGACTAACCCCAAAAAACATGGAGTCCTGTCCAGTCCCATCTGCCAACCCGAAAAAACATGGAGTCCTGTCCAGTCCCATCTGCCAACCCGAAAAAATATGGAGTCCTGTCCAGTCCCATCTGCCAACCCGAAAAAACATGGAGTCCTGTCCGGTCCCATCTGCCAGCTCGAAAAAACATGGAGTCCTGTCCAGTCCCATCTGCCAACCCGAAAAAACATGGAGTCCTGTCCGGTCCCATCTGCCAGCCCGAAAAAATATGGAGTCCTGTCCAGTCCCATCTGCCAACCCGAAAAAATATGGAGTCCTGTCCGGTCCGCTGTGACGAGGGAGCGATAGTGAACGGTGGGAAACCACCGAATCGTTATTGATTAGGCATTGGCGTGGCGCCCATTCCCCATGCTGGCTTTGTGCGCAACTACGGCGTTTGTTGCACCACCGCAGGGGAACTTGAGCCCCGGCACGCGTTGGGCGATACTAGCAGTTCCGCGCCCCTTTGACCTTCGAAAGCAACTCTCCGCATGTCTCAGCCCCTCAATTGGAATAGTCGCCGTTTAACGCGTGGATGGCAAAAAGGGATCACCGCTTTTTATTACGGCTTGGGACTGACCGACGCCGATTTTGACAAACCGCAGATCGGGATCGGCGTGCCGCTGCTGGACGGCAATCTTTGCAACGTCCACGCCTATCAACTGGGCCAAGAGCTGAAAGCAGGCTGCGAGCAAGCGGGACTGATCGGGTTTCCGTTTGGCACGCCGGCCGTTAGCGATAACATCACGCAAGGACATGAAGGGGGCAACGCCAGCCTTCCCTCGCGTAATATGATCGCCAATGCGGCTGAATGCGTCGTCAGCGCCCATGGCTACGACTTTTTGATCGGACTGCACAATTGCGACAAAAACGGGCCCGGCTTCGCCATGGCGTTGGCTCGGCTCAACTATCCCGGGCTGATCGTCAACGGCGGCAGTATTAAACCTGGTTGCCATCTGGGCCGCGACACGTCGATCTTGGATGTCTACGACGCCCAAGCGGCGGCTTCCGTGGGCGCAATGACGGCGGACGAAGCGGATCAGATCTTGCGAACCGCTTGTCCCGGACCCGGCGGGTGCGGCATCGCCGCTTCTTTTAATACTTGGGGAATCGCGATCGAAGCGATCGGGCTAGGGCTTCCCTACTCCAGTTCGATCCCGGCTGAAGATCCGGCCAAACGCGAAGAATGCCGCAGCATCGGCCAAGCAGTCAAGCATCTGCTGACCGAGAACATTCGCCCCCGCGATATTTTGACCAAAAAGGCGTTTGAAAACGCAGCCGCGGTGATCGCCGCCGTGGGCGGCTCGACCAACGGCGTGCTGCACCTGATCGCGCTGGCCAAAGAAGCCGAAGTTGATTTCACATTGCGTGACGTGCAGCGGATTGTCCGCAACACGCCGGTCCTGTGCAGCTTCGCTCCGCGCGGCAAACGCACGATGTACGACCTGCACAAGCTGGGGGGTACGCCGATGCTGCTGAAGTACTTGATCTCGGTCGGCATTGTCGATGGTTCGTGCCTGACCGTCTCGGGCAAGTCATTGGCCGAAAACGTCAACGGCGCGGCCGATGTTCCCGCGGATCAAGACTTGATCGCGACGATCGAAAAGCCGTTCAAAGAATATGCCGACATGCAGATCTGCTTTGGCAACCTGGCGCCCGGCGGCGTGGTCTTCAAAGTATCGAGCATGCGTGACCCAAAATTCAGCGGCAAAGCGATCTGCTTTTCGGAAGCCAAGGATATCGTCAACGCGGTCGAAGCGAATAAGATCACGCCGGGAACCGTGATCGTGCTTCGTTATCTGGGGCCGGTCGCTTCGGGGATGCCGGAAGTGTTGGTCGCGACCGCGGCTTTGGCCGTACCGCATCTGGACGGCAAAGTAGCGTTTCTGTCAGACACGCGCGTCTCTGGCGTATCGCACGGAGCGATCGGCGTTCACTGTGCTCCGGAAGCGGCAGTCGGCGGGCCGATCGCGTTGGTGGAAGACGGGGATGAAATCTCGTTTGATCTGCTCGGCGGCGAGATCACGCTGCACGTCGGAGCAGACGTGTTGGCGACTCGCGCCGCCAACTGGAAGACGCCTGACCTGCGGCACAAACATGCCTATCTGGCCGACTTCGCCGCAACCGTCTCGCAAGCCGATAGCGGTTGCGTCAGCAAAGCGTTTCACGACGTCTCGTAAAGCGGCGTTACTGCATACGAATCTTCGTACGTTGCGATTGGCCGTTACGAAGCAGCGTGACCTCAACCTCTTGTCCAGGCTTCGTCGCATTGGCGAGCCTGGCCAACAGACTCGATTCATCCAGGTTTTTGTCGACCCCGGCTATCCATGTGATCACGTCCCCCACTTGGACGCCGGCCTTGAGCGCTCCTCGATGATCGCCGTACTTGCCGACATGACGCACTTTTAGTCCTAGCTGATCGTCCGCTAGCCCCAGGGCTTTCCGATCTGAGGGCTCTAGATCTTTTAGCCGCATTCCGCCCAAGACCTGACGCGATAGATCCCAACTGGTGACGCGCCAGGAGATATCCCCCTGCTCTTTCCAATCTTCCGGAAGAGGAAAATCCATTTTGATCATTAACTCACCCCGACGCAGCGTGACATCGAGCGATTTTTCCTCCTGCAGATGATGCAACGTCCATTGGATGTCGGCCATCGAGACCATCGGTTGCCCGTTGAGCGACAGGATCTCGTCGCCGGCCAGGAAGCCGGCTTTCGCGGCCGGCGAGTCAGGCGTCACTTCCGTGACAGTAGCGGCAGTTTTGGGATCCATGATCAGGCCAAGAATCTTCGGATGCGGATAGGGAAACAAGATCTTTTGCGGGATCGCTTGCCCCTCCAACCGATAGGTGACCCGATAGCTCTCGCCAACTTGATGACAATGGATGCAGCTCTTGACCACTTGGCCGTCGTAGTCGAGCTCTTCACCGAAGTCCCGTTTTTTCAAATGCGGAAACTTCTCGGCGGTCGAAACTGGCGGCTTGTCACCTTTGGTTTTAGCGACGAACTGATCTTTGTTCAGCGGGTAAATCTGATGCAGGATCAATCCTTTCTCGAGCGTCGCGGCCAAGCCTTCAATCGCGACGTCTCCCTCTTCTTCGGTTTGATGCGAACGCGTTCCATAACGGCCATAGATCGTCCCGTCGGCGTTCATCAAAAACGCGGCGAACGATTGATCGTAGTCGAATTGAAACTTCGCCAAGTCGACGCCGTTCATCCGCACAATTCGCGCACACTCGTACTCTTGCATGATGCGGCGCACCGCCGAATCGCGCTCGATGATTTTTTCGTCAAGCTGAGCGCACGCTTCGCAGGGGATGCAGCGAAAGATGACCAGGATCGGCTTGCCGGAGGACTTCGCCGCTGCGGTCGCGCCCGTCAGATCGTTGTAGTGCCAAGTGCCATCGGCCAGGATATCGCGACGATCATTACGGACTTTCGTTTCACGATCCTTATTCTGAGCCGCAGCGAATGAGCCCAGACTGAGCAGAACGAAAAGTGCGAGCCGGGCGCGACGCACCGGGACGATGCCGTTTCTCATGGTCGATATCCTGAAAAACTGAGAGAGGTCTGCTTTCGCAATGGTAACTATTTTTTCAGCGGTTCGCCATTGTCCGCCTCCTGTGCGGCCGGTTTTTCCATAACCCCCCACCAAGGGAAGGCAAGCGCAGACGAGCAGGCTCACGAGCGGTTAAGATCGCATTCGCAACCTTGTACTAAAAATTCGTCCTCAGCGTGTAAAACTACGATGGACCTAAAAGAAAAGCTTGGATTCGGCGCACCACAGACCAAAAAGCAACGCAGCGCCGAACGGAGTCGTTTGATTCGCTACATCAACTTACAGATGATTGCGAATGAGTTGCCCCCTCCGCTGCATGAGAAAGAGACGGAGTTCGCTGATCTGGTCAAAGGGTTGTTGGCGAATTACCACGAAAAATCTCGTTTGCTGCGCGACGTCCCGCCGCCGATCGATTGTCGTATCGAAGCGTTTCTGAGCGACTATTTCTCGGACACCGACGTCGGCCCGCTGCAACTGCCGCGACGTTCGTTCGTCTTGGATCGTCACGGCGTCGCCCGCGAGTTGTCGCTACCGGTCCAAGGAAACAAGTTCGAGAGCGAACTGGTCAAGTCGTATCGGATCGAAAACGGCGTCCTACACAATCCGCGCCACGATCGCCGAACCACCAAGGGGACCTTCCACGTTTGCGAAGGAGGTTTGCCGATCGCCGGCGACAAGTACGCCGTGCCGAAAATCGCGTTTGCCCGCATGTTTCAGATCGCGATGTCGCCGCCGCGCAAGTTTTTAGAGCTTCCATACACGTCCGATCACGAAGACAAAGCGTACAGCTTCGTTTCGTTGCTGCTGCGTCCAATCGTATGCCCCGAAGTCCCCGGTTATACGCCGGAGAAGACGATGGAAGTTCGCTTCTATGCGCCGGGACAACTGGTCAGCAATCTCGATTTCGTCGAATCGATTTTCGGCAACGCCGGCGATCCTTTCATCCCGAAAAATGACGCCGCACTGGACGCCGAACATTGGTCGGGACATACCGGCTGCGTGATTCTCGCGCCGCAGCTAGAAGGGGTGACCAAGAAGGAGCTAGGGCTCCCCCACTTTGATGACGCGACTGCGCGTCAGCGTCAGGACGGCATGTGCTGGAAAGACGAAACCGAAAAATACAACAACGGGCAGCCCTTCAAAGCGACCTGTCGCGACCAGCGCGGCGTGATCGTCACGTTGATCGCCGATAACTACTACGGCTATTGCAAAAAAGAAGTCAAGACGCAGCTAAGTTACGCCGCGAATCTCTATGGCAATGTCGAAGAAGAACATGCCGGCGGCGTGGTCGCATACACCAGTTGGAACTTGGGGGAAGAGTTTCGCGTTAACAGCCAGCGCTACAACGGCCGTACGATCGACGATGTCGCCAACGACTACGGTGAGTGGATCGACATGCAGCCCGAAGGCTATGGCGTCGACAAAAACTTCGCCGACGTCATCTACATTCCCGAAGATGCTCGAGCGACCATGCTGGAGCAAAAAATCAAATGGACCCGTGACGACGAGGAACGTTCGATTCCTCTGCTGCCGGGCAAGATCTACATCGCTCCGTCCGGCTACAAAATCCGGATGGAAAAGCACCCCGCGGCGCCCAGTTGGCGATTGATCGGCACAATGGCCGAAGGGGTCAACTGCCACAAGCCGTGCACCGTCAGCGGCGGCGGGAAAAGCGAAATCAGCAAATCGGCCGCTGACTATATGTTGTATGGGCCGATTTTTGTCGCCGATATCGATAAAGATTTGGCGCTTATCGACGACGTATTCAACCACGACTTCAGCGATCGCTGGGCGAGCGATTCGCAGATCAAACCCGACTACGCCGCGCGTCCCAGTCGCTCAGTCTTGTCGCCGGAACGTTCGCTCGGAAGCGTGATCAAGTTGCTGACGCCGTCGACCGATTACACCGAGAAATACAACGAGTGGCTCGCATCGATCCCGAATCACATCTACTCGATGTTATTCATCATCAAACGTTTCCAGCAGCCGGACTGGGATGAGAATTGGCGCGCCAATTTCAGCGTCGACATCGTCAACGGCATGCCGGGGCATGAGTTGAAATATCGCGATCGCACGTTGGTCGGCACCTATTTGCGCGTCGGACTATCCGAAACGCAACAATGGCGCACTTACAAATTGCGACAAGATTTTTACGCCGCCGATAAAGTTCAGACCGAAGACGATATCACCGCGTCGGTCGTCGCTCCGGCCAATGCGATCACCAATCTTGATCCGCAACTGACCGCCGACAGCTACAAGTTTTTGACCAATTGCGAATACCGCTTGTTCCAGCGTCCCGATGACGCCGTTCATCGCGGGCTCGACAAGCAGACGGAATACGACTTGTCGCTTGATGGGAACTTCATCTCGAACTTCCAACCGTTGACGCGGGAAGAGGTCGCCAAGATGGCCGAACAAATCGCCGACTTCGATTCGTTCACGCTGCCGATGCAAAACTTCCTTCGCGGCTTTCTGGAAGAGGATCAATATCCCAGCGAGTACGCGGTCTGTTCGGCGTTTCCGCGTCTGATCGACGGACAGCCGAGCAAGAATCCTCGCTACTTGCAGACGCGTCCCGACATGGCGAATCCCATTTTCCGCTATGTCGGCGAAATGGGAACGCGGCTCTATCGCAAGATTCCCGGCAATCAACCGGTGCCGACGCCGGTCAACGCCGTCTTGTGCGGTCGACGCAACAATCCGCCCGATGCGGCGGCCGGCATTCGCAGCCTGGCGGTCTATGGGCCGATCCACTATCAGGAACTGCCGGAATTGTTCATGGATTTCGTCTGCTCGCTGACCGGCAAGAGTCCTTCGACCACCGGCGCCGGCAGCGAAGGTGCGTTGACCAAAGGTCCGTTCAACGCGCTGCGTCCCGCCGCCGATCTGAACAACGCTTTGGTGAGCTACATCCTGACCGGCTTGGCCGGCTATTCGTCAGCGGCCGGCTACATCGGACCCCATGTTCGCGTGGATCATGACATTAGCTTGCTGATTCCAGAAATCTGGTGCCGCTTGACGCCCGAGGAACGCGATCCGAAGTTCCTGATCGATGGCGGAATGCTCGAGAAGATCGAAGACTTCACGCACGACGGCGAGACGATCCTGGCCAGCCGATTGGGCTATCGGATCACGCGGCGGTTTGTGCGGACGTTCTTTGGACGCGTCTTCGACAATCCGCTCAAAGTGTTCGATGACTCGATTCTCCGTCCTGAGACGCAAGATCCGGTTTCCTATGCGGACGGCGTCAAGCATATCGTCGAAGCCCAACAGCGCGTCGCTGAGCGCCATTTGCAGGATGGCTCGGCCGAGGAGGCGTGTCCTCCGCTGCGAGCGCTGCTGATGATCATGGCCGAAGGCTCGTACGAAGGGAAAACGACCGCCGATCCCGAGATTCGACAGATGTTCACCAAAGAGTATTTGCTCGCCAGCGATTGGTATCGCCAGCGTTTGACGACGAAACAGCAGCGCGATACGGCGCTCTGGACGCGACACCTAGCCGCCATCGACAAGTTCGTTTCCGATTCACGTAACGCCGAATCAGCAAGCGAACTCGACCTGGCGGCCCGACGAGAATACGCCGCAGCTCAATTGGGTATCGCCCAATCGGCCGACTATCTCGCCGCACTCAAAGGTACGCTCGGCGCTCATCCGTTCGACTAAGGCGCTAGTCGGCGACAGATTCAGCACTCGTCGGCGTCGCCGATTTCGGGGTTGACTGCAGATAACCGGCGATCGTTTCCAGCAATAGGCGGCGATCGATCGGCTTGGTCAGATAATCATCGACGCCGGCGTCCATGCAACGCTGTCGATCATCGCTCATCGCGTGCGCCGTCAGGGCGATGATCGGCGTACGGATCGCTTCCCTACGCAGCGTACGGGTCGCTTGGTAGCCGTCCATAATCGGCATTTGCATGTCCATCAAGATCAGATCAAACGGGACTTCTTGGTTGCGCGCCGTCAGCGTCATATCAACGCCGTCACGTCCGTCGTTGGCGATCGCCACTTCGGCGCCGGCTTTCTCGAGGATCAAGCGAAGCAAACGCTGATTGTCTGGCCCATCCTCCACCAGCAAAATGCGTCCGCACAAGGCGAACTTCTTCGCCGGTACGCTGCTGACGCTCACCGGAACCCAATTGAAATCGTCGGCACAGTTGCTGATTTTGACATTCGACAAATCGCCGGTCGCGATCGTGAAGTGGAAATAGCTGCCATGTCCCAAGCTGCTTTCGCAACGCATCGATCCGCCCAATAGTTCGGTCAATCGAATGCTGATCGACAAGCCAAGCCCCGTGCCGCCGTATCGGCGGCTCATCGAATTGTTGGCTTGTTCAAACGGTACGAAGACACGTCGCAGCTCATCTTCCGTCATGCCGATACCCGAGTCGACCACTTCAAACTCTAAGCGGGGATTGTCGGAGCCGATGTCGATCAATTTCGTCCGGAGCGATACCGTACCCTTGTCGGTAAACTTGATCGCATTGCCGATCAAGTTGATCAAGATTTGTCGTAACCGAGTCACGTCGGTCACAATGGTCTCTGGCAACGGTCCGCAAAACTCGTTTTCTAGTCGCAACCCTTTTTGCGAAGCGCGCAAATGCATCAGCGCCAAGACGTCCGATACGATCCGCACCGGCGAAGCAGGCTGCATGTATACGTCCAGCTTGCCGGCTTCGATCTTGCTCAGATCCAAGACGTCGTTGATAACTTGCAGCAAGTGATGTCCGTTACGCAAGATAGTGTCGAGGGCAAATACTCGCTCTTTTGGCGCTCGTTCGATCTCACCGGTTTCTCGTAACTCTTCAGCATAGCCGATGATCGCCGTCATCGGCGTGCGTATCTCATGGCTCATATTCGCGAGGAACTCGCTCTTCGAGCGATTCGCCGCTTCCGCCGCGCGACTCGCTTCCACCAGCTGTTCGTTCGTCAATTTCAATTCTGTCGCCGCTTTGATCAAATCGGCGGTACGTTGCTCCACCAATTGATTGAGCTGATCCATTCGCATGCGGGCTTGCTGCGTCAGTTGCCATTTCCGCGTCAACGCAATCGCCAACTGACGCGCTTCGATCACGTCAAACGGCTTTTTCAAGATCACCAGTTGGTCGGTTTCGCCCAACTCTTGCAGCAGCGATTCCCACGAGTGATCCGAGTAGGCCGTGCAAATGACGACCTGAAGATCGGGATGGGCTCGCCAGATCTGTTTCACAGTTTCCAGCCCGTCCCAACCCGGCGGCATTCGCATATCGACAAAAGCCAGCGCAAACGGAAATCCACTTCGCTCGGCTGCAGCAACCTTCTCAAGCCCTTCTTCTCCCTGGAAGGCCGACTCGATTTCGAAGCCAAAATCAAGTTCGGTTGGCTCCAGCGTCTCTTCTTCGAACAAGAGCGCCTTGATATCGCTTGGTGCGACGTTCAGGTTGGTTGGTCCGGCGAGAATGCGACGAAAGTCGTCATGAATCGCCTTGTTATCGTCGATCACCAAAACGCGACGATTGATCTTGTTCTCGAATTTTGCGTCTACCACTGCGCATGCCCCCATGCAGAAACTGCCCCGAAGCGATCGTTTGCCAGCAATTGCTGCTCGCAGCGTATCGCAACTTTTCCGCAGCAACGTCAGATACGTCGCTTGGATAGTCTACGACGCGTCGCGTACCGGGAGTCGAGTTGCGCATGGCCGCACCCACCAAAACAGTGGCGGTGAACTGGTGACGCCGATTTTGACGAAAATGCACGATCACTTTTTCTTCGCAGGCCGAAATGCCAGAACGCGGGTGGGATCCGTTGTGAGATAAGGGCCTTCCAAAAGATCAAGACAATAAGGAATCGCCGGAAATACTGCATCCAGACACTCGGCGATCGCCTTCGGCTGCCCCGGTAAATTGAGGAGCAACGATTGTCCGCGAATTCCGGCCGTTTGGCGAGAGAGAATCGCCGTCGGCACTTTCTCCAAAGAGACCTTGCGCATCAGTTCGCCAAAGCCAGGCATCAGCTTGTCGCAAACCGCTTCGGTCGCTTCAGGAGTCACATCACGCAACGCCGGACCAGTACCGCCGGTCGTAATCACCAAGCAGCAATGCTCTTCATCGCAAAGCTGCCGCAACGTTTGCTCGATCCCGGCGCGATCATCCGGGATCACGCGCGGCGCCGCGATCCAATCGGATGTCAGGATCTCGCTCAGGTAGGCCTGAATCGCTGGGCCGCCGCGATCCTCGTACTCACCGCGACTAGCGCGATCCGAGACCGTGACAACGCCGATCTTGGCTGGCGACTGTGCGTTCATACTGTTGACCTATCGGCATTTAGTCCACGGTGACCGAACTGAGCGAAGCCGACGACGTCTCGCCTACTTCGCCGCTGAGACGAGCTTCGGCGAACGCTTCTTCCGTCTCCCAGATCACAACCTTCACCGGGCGCACGTTCGATTGATCGAGCAACTCAGGACAAACATAATCCAGCAGATAGCGAGCCATGTTCTCGGCGGTCGGATTGTAGGGCATCACGAAATACTTGCACGGCACGACTTGCTTAATCGCATTGATGCCGTTCTCATCCTGTTCGCTGAGCAAGAATCCATGATCCCAATGTTCGTCCAGCCAACCCTTGAACTTCGCCTTCAGGTCGGCGAAATCAATCACGCGACCGACGTCGTCCACTTCGTCAGCGGTGACGTAAAAGTCAGCGACGTAGTTATGGCCATGAAAGAATTCGCACTTGCCGCCGTGCTTGTACAAGCGGTGACCCGCGCAAAACTTGATGCGCCGCATAATAACCAGGCTCATCTTTCCATCTCCCTCAAAACTCAATTGCTTATGAAATGAATTCTACCGGTTCGGTTCGCGGAGGCGAAACCGGTTCTTGATTTTGAAATCGACGCCGATCGGCGCCTTGAGGGCGTTTGGCGACCGCCAACAACGCCCCACCCAGCAGCAACAGCGGAACGACCACGCACAAGCTGGCGACCGACCAGGCTTCGCCTGGCAGCCAAACTTGCTCGCTCCAAAATCCCCAAAAACAGATATAGCCGAGCGTGACCGCCGTCATCAGCAGTTCGAAAAATCCGCGGCGGACAAAACAACCTTGTCGCGATGCAAAGTAACTCGCCGCGCCATAGAGCGGCAAAATCAAAGCTGCGATCGTCACCACCGCTTGCCAGCCGAGAAACAGGCCGGTCATGCTGAGCATCGTCGGCAGCGCCCAGCCGCGGGACAAGTCATCCTCGGCCCGATTTTCCCAATACCGCACCGCCAGGCCCAGCAAAAGGCCGATCACTGTTCCGATCAACGCAGTTATCAGTTCGGTCAGTCGCGGCGAAGCATTCAAATCCCCAGCGGCAAGTGGATGAAGCCCCGGCCAAATCAGCGCAGCTCCAAAACCAACCAGCGCTGCCACCAGGATTGTCGAGCGGGGAATCCGCTGACGATCCCACGCAATCAACGCCCACGGCAACAGCCAACAAAAGAAGGCGGCGTGGTAAGCGTATAGTCGAATGATCGGCCAGCGCGTTTCAAACACGACACCGGCGAAACCGCGTCCGCTAGTGATGGCTCCGCCCGGCAAATTGCCGCCGCCTGTCAACAGTTCGGCAATCAGCAACACGACAAAGATCAATCCCATCGTCGTTTCGACCAAGGGATAGCGAGACGATATCGGCAGCCGACAGGCGCGACACCTTCCTCCCAGATTGATCCAACCGAGCACCGGCACATTGTCCAAGGCGCGAATCTTCGTGCAGCAGAATGGGCAGTTGGATGGTTTGTCGACCACCGATTTTCCGCGGGGCAAACGCCAAACAACCACATTCAAAAAGCTGCCGATCACGGCGCCAACGCTAAAAAACCAGCCAAAGCCAAACAACCCCATCATCCAGTCGCGCATGATCGCCAGCCGTTCTAGCCGGTCCATCGCTTCGCTCGGACGATTGGGGGCCGAACTTCGCACCAAAAATTCGATCACGGGCCACGCTATCAAAACCGTGACGAAAATCACGATCGCTGCGCCGACGATCTGTCGCAGGCGATTTTTTTTACGAGCCATGACCATTTCAACGCAACTTCGGATTATTGATGTGACGCTCCGAGTCGCGGCCTGTTTTTTTGGCCAGGTTCTTTTCGAGCGCGGCGGTCAAGTCGACCCCCGTTTGATTGGCGATGCAGATCAGCACAAACAGGACGTCGGCCAACTCGTCCGAAAGTTCACCGCGACGATCCCCTGCTTTAAAGCTTTGCTCACCGTAGGTTCGCGACATGATGCGCGACAGCTCTCCCACTTCTTCGACCAGTTGCGCCAAGTTTGTCAGTTCCGAAAAGTAGCGCACGCCGATCGTCCGAATCCACTCGTCCACTTCGGCCTGGGCCGATCGCAACGTGATGTCTGAGGATGCTTCGGACGTCATACGCTCTTCGCAATCTTTGGGGAGGCGACAAACAGAGGGACAGCAGCGGATCAACTAGGCGGTCAGTCCGCCGGGAACGCCCTTGGTGACGATCGCGACGGCGTCGTGCGGATGAAGACTCTCGAAGTGACTCGCTTGGATACGATAGTCGTGGATTCCTTCGAGCGAGTCGACGGCGTTTTTCAAACGTCGTGCGGCGTCTTCGCAGAACATCAGATTCTCGCCGTTCAGCCGCGCGAACTCTTGTTCGTCGGTTCGCTTGACGGCTGCCTGAACTGCGGTGTTCAGCGCACCTTCGGTGCAGGTAATTAGTTCATCGATCGGCAGGTCGTCGCGTTGACCGTCAAGTTCGATCGTAATATCGGCATGGCTGCGCTGGCTGTGCGGCACCGCCATCAAGGTTTCGTTCGAGCCGAGCCAATTCAAGACCGATGCAGTCGACAGCCAGTGATGTCCGAAGAATTGCTCTTCAAATTGCTGCTGCAACAGTTGACGCGCCAGCGCCGCCGAACAAGGACAAGCGCTGGAGTAAGTCAACCGAACATGAACCCGATAGGTCACTTTGCCGCCGCTCGACCAGGCTTCGATCTTGACCGGATAGCTGCGCCAAGCCGAATGATCGCTCAGCAGCGATTCGCGACGCACCATCAGCTCGTAGCTAAAGCGGAGATAGCTGGTCGCGCTGATGTCGCTGTGCGTTTCCAGGAACCGTTGCAAGATCGTTTCGATCTGGGCGCGACCAAACTCGTCGTCAAGCGAATCTTGAAGACAGAGGTAAAGCCGGGACATGTGGATCCCCTTGACCTCGGGATCGTCCAGACTGACATACGCGTCAACGCGAGCCGGCGTTCGAATCACGTCGCCGTTGGCGTCACGCAAGCGAATCGCGACTTCTATGCCGGACATCCCCACGCGATTCAGCTTGCCTTGCACGATGGGCGCCGCGTCGGCGGCGACATCGGGCAACATGCTTGTTCGCGTATCCAAGGAGAAAGGCCTGACCGCTGGCGCATCCACCAAGTTTGCAGAAGACGTATTGGACGAAGGGAGATCAGTCGACATAGATTTCTCAAATCGCAGGGGCGTAACACCAACGGGTTAGGGGTGCGCAGATTGATCCTGGATCTCTGGCCATAATCTAACCGCAGATTTGCGGAGCGCAATAACCCGTTCAACAGGTTAGATGCAACATGCCGCGAGAAGTTGCATGGGGAGCTAAATCAAATCCAGGGCCTATTTTAGCGATTTTTTAGCCGGCGTGCCGACTGGTTCCCCAATTCACCGAGATTCGCGAATTCCGGCTGTTACAATTAACCACGGAGCGGCGCCAAATCGACGCTGCTCCATCTCCTGTCATTGTACTCCACCGGTCGATCAGAAAAGTGGTGATCACCCCATGACGAGCCCTTTTGGACGCTTTCCCGAGACCCGCCTTCGCCGAAATCGCCGCCACGAATGGTCCCGACGGCTGGTTCGCGAGAACCAGCTGACCGTCAACGATCTGATTTGGCCTTTGTTTATTCAGCCCGGAAAGGGGCTCAGAACGCCGATTACATCCCTTCCCGGCGTCGATCGCTTGTCGATCGACCTGCTGGTCGAAGAGGTTGGCCAAGGCGTCGCGCTGGGAATACCCGTAATCGCGATCTTTCCGGCGACTCCTAGTGAGCTAAAAACGGCCGAAGCCGAAGAAGCGATCAACCCGGACAATTTGGTATGTCAGGCAGTTCGAGCGATCAAACAGGCCCATCCGGGGATCGGCATCCTCTGCGATGTGGCGCTCGATCCCTATTCGAGCCATGGTCACGATGGACTAGTCCGTGATGGGTACGTGGTCAATGACGAGACGGTCGAACTGCTCTGCAAGCAATCAGTCGTCCAGGCCGAGGCCGGCTGCGACATTATCGCTCCTAGCGACATGATGGATGGCCGCATCGGCGCCATCCGGCGTGCGTTGGACGCAGCAGGCTACGAGAACGTCCAGATCATGGCCTACGCCGCCAAGTACGCGTCGGCGTTTTATGGGCCCTTTCGCGAAGCGGTCGGCTCATCCGGCAACTTGGCCGGCGGCGACAAGAAGACTTATCAGATGGATCCGGCGAATACCGACGAAGCGATCCGCGAAGTGGCGCTCGACCTGGCCGAAGGCGCCGACATGGTGATGGTCAAACCGGGGATGCCGTATCTCGATATCGTGCATCGCATTAAGACAGAGTTCGGCGCTCCCACCTTCGCCTATCAAGTCAGCGGCGAATACGCGATGCTGGCGGCCGCCGCGGCGAACGGTTGGCTCGATCGCGACAAGACCATGCTGGAAAGTCTGCTGGCCTTCAAGCGTGCCGGCGCCGATGGAGTATTGACCTATTTCGCCAAAGAGGCGGCCCGGCTGCTCAGTTAGCCGCTCCCTACGGCGACGAAACGGGGCTCACGTTCTTGCAGCGGTCGAGCCGAAGACTTAGGCTAAACTAGTTAGCAATAGACGGCTATTAAAGGCAAATTACCTTGCTTTTCGAAAATCGAGACAAAACGCCCCCTACCCCCGCCAAGCTGTTGCGCGGTTGGCTCGAGCCGATCGTCGCTGACGCTCCCCTGGCCTGGCTGGACGATCGAATCGCGGCGGTCGCGGCAGGTGATGAATCTGCACTTTATCTGGGGTTTGGCTTTGCACCGCGCAAAGTTGGCAAGCAACCGCTAGAGCTCTCGGCATTGCAGCTGAAATTGGCCCAAGAGGCCCGCAGCGGCTGGGATCCATCCCGCTGGAGCGTGGGTCAGGCGGCGAGAACCTTGCTACTGCTATCGATCCCGCACGAAGATCCAGAGCCCTACTTTGGGCGATTGGAAAAACTGTTCAATGCGGCCGAGTTGAACGAATCGGTCGCGTTGTTTCAGGCGCTGCCGCTTTTGCCGCATCCCGAACTGCTCGTGGACCGCGCGATCGACGGACTACGAACCAACGTCAAGTTTATTTTTGCAGCAATCGCTCATCACAATCCGTTTCCGGAAGAAAACTTCTCGGAAGCGGCCTGGAATCAAATGGTCCTGAAAGCGTTGTTCATCGGCGCCGAGTTGGACCCGATGGTCGGCATTGATCGCCGTGTGAATCGAGCGCTGGCCGAAATGCTGATTGACTACGCTCACGAACGGCGCGCCGCCGCACGTCCGATTCCGGCCGAGTTATGGCGGATGGTCGGTCCGTTCGCCGATGAAACGGCGATGGAAGATATGGCGGCGATCTTCGCGTCGGGGACCGAAGTCGAGCAGGCGGCGATTGCACTTGCGCTTGCCGCCAGCGCCACCGATGAAGCCGATAATATCTTGCGCACCAGACCGCAAGTCGCGTCGCAATTGAATCAAGGTAAGCTCACCTGGAGCGGCGTTTGCGCCGCCGCGTACGCGAATTAATCAAAAGGGAACAGCATGCGTTACATCGACCCACACATTCACTGCTCGTCGCGTACGACCGATGACTACGAGCGAATGGCCGAAGCCGGCATCGTCGCCGTGATTGAGCCTGCGTTCTGGCTGGGTCAGCCGCGCAGCAACGCCGGCTCGTACCATGACTACTTTTCGAGCCTGGTCGGGTTCGAGCGTTTTCGAGCCGCGCAGTTTGGCATCAAACATTATTGCACGATCGGCTTGAACGCCAAAGAAGCGAACAACGAGCGGTTGGCCGAGGAAGTGCTCGACATGCTGCCGTTGTTTCTCGCCAAAGAGAACGTGGTCGCGGTGGGCGAAATCGGCTTTGACGATATGACCGCCGCCGAAGAACGAGCGCTCCGCGTTCAATTAGATCTGGCGAAAGAACTGGACCTGCCGGTGATGATTCATACGCCCCACCGCAACAAAAAGCGGGGGACCTATCGCAGTATGGATATCATCGAAGAGCATGGAGTCGCGCCGCATATGGTGGTGATCGACCATAACAATGAGGAAACGGCCAAAGAGGTCCTCGATCGCGGCTATTGGGCGGCGTTCACCATCTATCCCAAAACGAAGATGGGGAACCAACGGATGGTCGAGATCGTCAAACAATATGGATCGGATCGGATCATCGTTGACTCCTCCGCCGATTGGGGCATATCCGACCCTCTCGCCGTGACTAAAACAGCAAGTTTGATGCTTAGTCAGGGTATCGCCGACGAAGATGTTCAGCTAACTTGTTATAAGAACGCCATCGACGCCTATAATCAAAGTGGACAATTCAACGAGGCGGACTGGCTGGAACCCACACCCATCGATGAGCAAAAACTGTTTGAAGGGAATAGCGTTCTGCGGGGTCAACGCCCTGACTCGCCCCCCTCTCAAGAGAATGAAATAATCTCTTAGCGAACCGGAACTCGCGAAGAGAATCGACAATTCGAGATACGAGAAGAGGCCGATGCCGCACTAGTGCGACATCGGCCTTTTTTTTGGTTTTTTAGCACTAAATGATCGCGCGCGGGTCCTTAAGAAAAGGATGGGGGAGCATGATTGTGAGAAAAAGCGGAAGTGACGACGTCGGGACGACGAAACGTCGCGAAGTAGTCTTTGAGAACTTGGCGGATGTAGTGGACGAGTGTCGCCGACTGACCGTTGTCGGATATCACCATGTCGGCCAATGGAACCTGGGTCAAATTTGTCAGCATCTCGCCGCCGGCATGAATCAATCGGTCGACGGGTTTGAAGATCCGCCGCCGTTTTGGATGCCGATCGCCAAACCGTTGATCCGCATGTTGGTGCTGCCGACAATTCTGAAGGGAGGCGTCATCAAAATGAAGGCCACCGCCCCCAAGTCAACGCTGCCATCCGCCAATGCCGACGATGAAATCCGCTTGGCCGAGCTCGAAGAAGCCATCGCTAGGATCAGTGATGAGAACGTTGAGTTCGTCGAGTCGCCGATATTTGGCAAGCTGACAACCGATCAGTGGCGCAAGTTCCATCTCTGGCACTGCCAGCATCACATGAGCTTTCTGATCCCGGCCAACAAGCGCTGAGCAGACTCCTCTATTTCTCAAAGCGGGCCGACAACCAATCGGCCCGATCTTTCACATCTCCGCGATCTGCGAAATCAACCACCAATGCGATCGCGGTCGCACCGGCCAGAGGCACGTCGATCGGTTCTGGCGGCATGCCGCCGCGGATGATCTCGCTTTGATAGGCCGACTTCCAAGCGCCGTCCGCGCCAGACAGATAGACGCGAAAGCGAACGCTCCCTGCGTCCCCCGATGTTCCATCGACCGCGATCTCGGCCGCAAATCGCTGAAATCCTTGCGGTACAGGCGCAGCTAACCGCGAAGTGCTATGCACGCCCAGCCCTTTGCGATAGGCGACGCCGTTCACGCTTAGTTCGCCCCCCAGTACGTTTCGATCGCGTTGAAAGCTCCATTGCGTCGTCAGAAAGGAAACCTGCTTGTCCTGAAGCTGCGGCATGTCCGAAAGATACATGACCTGCTTCGACATCGGAGCAGCGTAAACCAGGTCGCGTTGCAAGCGAGCCCCCGGAATCGATTGCAGGACGACATCGCGGGCGACTTCGGCCGACATGCTCTTGGCGGAGAGCGTCAGCTTGCGAACCGGCAGCAGCGAGCCGTCGCTCGTTCCGATCCAGCTGTCCATCGACTCTCCTGAGTTGGGAGTCAGATTCGGAGCAAACAAAATCGCCGCAACCCGCGTCCGATCGACCCCCAGCGAATCAGTCGCGGTTTCTAGCTGAATGGATTCCGATTTGACAGAGGCAACGAGTCCCGAGATCACATCGCCGTTTTCGAGCAGCAACTGATCGTCGATGCCGGCATAGTCGTTGATCCGATCAAAGAGGGACTGTCGTTTTACGTCGTCGAGCGGAAGCCGCAAAGCGATGCCGCGAATGAGTCGTAGCGGCAGCTTCACTTCTTCAAACGCTTTGGTCGGAAACCCGACCAGCTCGCGTCGCGCCAGCGCGATGTCTTGCAGCACGATGCGCCCTCCTCCATGCAGCACGATCAGCGGCGTTTTCACCACGGCCGCCGGAGCCCCAAAGCGGATGATCTGCGAACTGGGGATGGTCTCCTTTTCGCCGTCGATGGCGAAAATCCACTGATCCCCATCGACCGCGGTGAGCTGTGCGTCGCGGCGAACTTGACCAAGCTCAAGCAGCGTCCGTTGGGCCAAGACCAACTGCGGAGCGGCGGCCAGGATGACCGCAAAAAAAGGTAGACAGAGACGAGACATGAGCGCCTATCGCTGGAAGATCGGCAAATAGTTGTTCGGCATTTGCAGCACGATGCAGGCCATCGCCGTTCCATATTCAGGACAAATAAAGTCAGGCCAATAGCCGCCGGCGGTCTGCCGACTGAGCAGATACTCGCGCACTACGGGATAGTATTGACGCCACAGCGCGTCGCCTGCATGCCAAAACGCTTGGGACGCGTAATATTGTCCATAGAAAAAATGGCTGTTGCTGCGGATCTCACGCGGGTTCTGGAGATTTTCGACCAGGTACTGCAATCCGCGTTCGACTTCTTCGCCCGAATAGATGCCGGCGCTGTTCATCGCGACGACTCCGGCGGCCGAACGGGGAAACGCGCTGGGCCCTCCGCTTTGCAACATGTACATGAATCCGCCGTCCGGATTTTGACTCCGCTTCACGTAGTCGACGCAACGATCGACCGTTTCATTCGGCACATAAATGCCTGCATTGCGCGCCGCGCGCAGGGCCATCATCTGACAAACGGTGACCGAGATGTCGGCGTCTTGCCGGACCGGTTCATACCGCCAGCCGCCTTCGATGTTTTGCGTATCGACGATCAACTTGATCGCATCAACCAACTTCTCGCGAACCGTCGAGTCGGACGACATGCCGTAAACTTCGGCTAGAAACAACGTCGCGAAACCATGACCATACATCGGACCATGCGTCGCAGCGCCGGGGATCGCGATAAAGCCTCCCTCTTGCGAATTCGCGAGAATATACTCGATGCAGTAGTCGATGCTTTGGCCGTACGGCCCCCGTCCCGGCGAACTGCCATGCGACATAAAGGCCATCCCCGACAACGCGACAACCGCCGTGTTGGCGCGATAGCCGTCAAATCCATACGCGCCGCGAGCGCGCCCATCTTTGATCTGGCGATCAGCCAGATAACGCAGACCAGCGTCGATTGCGGCGCGGGCTTCCGGCGTCACCATCTCCGCCGAGCGCGACAACTCGGGCTCGACCTGCGCAAGACAATGGCGCGCATTTAATGCGAGCGGCGCGGCGGCAAGCGCTGTCAGAAACTGTCGTCGGTTGGATCTCGTCATGACCTCTCCCTAGGATCGACGGCCAATTGGCGGTTCGAGAAGCTGCGGTTCATCGACCCTCTTGCTCCTGTTCCGCCAGACGACGGAAATACTCTTCCGTCAGGCGTTCGTATTTTGGCAGGAATTTTTCGACCGACGCATTCTGCAGTTGCTGTCGCACGCGTTCGGGCAATTGACCCCAGACTTCTTTAATCAACGCGCCGCGCGCTTCGAGCGGCAGCAGTTGGTATTCACGATCTTGCACTTGGTCGCTGCTGTCGGCGGCCTGCTCATTTTCACGCTGCTGCTGCGACATTTGCTCTTCGCCTTCGCCCTCTTGCGGCTGCGTCTGGGAACCGCCATTTTGCGGCGACTGCTGACCTTGCTGTTGTTGCGATTGCTGCTGCTGTTGTTGGTTTTGTTGCTGTTGCTGCTGCTGTTGTTGTTGATTCTGCTGTTGCTGTTGTTGCTGTTTCGCCTGATCGATCAAATCGTTCAACTGCTCGATGATCGAACGCTGCAACGCGAGCGTATTGTCCTCGGCCTGACCTTGTCCGATGCGATCTTGCACCGTTTGCATCTGTCGACCGATGTTGACCAGCGGATTCTCGGGGCCGAGTCCCAGATCTTCGCCGTCCACTTGGCCGCCAACGTCGGGCGCAGCGCCTGCGGCGGCGGGCTTTGCGGGATCTTTCTCACCAGCGGAAGATTGGTCTCCCGACTTTGGCGGCAGTGCGTCGGGAATTTCCAGTCCATCGAACAGATCGTCGCCGAGTCCTTCTAACAACTGTTGATCGAGCGTCGCCTGATCCGTCGCATCATCCGCGACGAGCGGCAACGCGATCGCGAGAAGCGTGCAAGTTGTGAGTATCGCTAAGATTCGCATCACAGTTTCTCTACCTCAGCGTTCGGATCGCTCGCGGGTTCGCCTGCCGACTCATCCTCTGCGTCGTCGATCTGAAAGAGATCTTCCTTGGCTGGCTCTGTTAATTCTAACGCCAATTCGGCCAGTTCGCCCTGCTCTTTCGCCAAGCGAGCCAATTCTATTTCCAGTTCGACAGAGGGGGGAGACTCTTGCTGCAACCGAGCGGCCGCCTGGGTGGTCAGTTCGTTCAGCCCTTGCTGCATCAGTTTCAACAGCTTGAGTTGGGCGATCTGGCTAATCCCATCTTGGTTACCCCCTGGTTGCGCTCCTTGTTGTTGGCCCGGTTGTTGCCCCTGGTCCTCCTCTTGCGGTTGATTCTCTTCCGCATCGCTTTCGTCGAGCGCCGCTAATAATTGCTCGAGCCGCATCGCGGATTGATCCGCGGTTCGCTGCGTCGAGTCGGACAAATCGCGCGCATCCAAACCGCGAGCCGTCTCCCGCATCAAATCCGCCGCAGTCGTTAATGACAAATGGAACACGGCGGCCTTAGAAATGGAACGCGCGAAATCTGCGGTTTCCCCCATCAGCCCTTTTTGCAACTGCGAAATCAACCGGATCGATTGAGTTTGAGCCTCTGTCGGAGCGCGATCGCCGACGATTTCGCGAAGCCGCTCGATCTCGCGGACGACCGTTTTCTGCTGAGTGACCATCGACTCGATCGATTGCCGCAGACGTTGCGATTGTTCTTCGGCGAGGTCTTTCTCGACCTGCTTTTGTTTTTCGGCCAGCTCTTGCTGCGCTTGCTCGAGATCGCGTTGCGCCTGATCCTGTTCTTCCAAGGCGGCGGCCGCATCATCGTTGTCGGCTTGCTCCGCCGCTTTTTGCAGCTTTTGCGCTGCGTCTCGCACCGCGTCGGCGGCTTTCTCGGCTCGCAGTCGCTCGAGCTTCCGCGCCAGTCTTTCCGCTTCGGCTTGCAGGTTCTCGGCTTCCGCCGCGAGTTGCTCTAATTGGCGACCACGCTCGCCGGCGTCAGGGTTCTTGGCCGCTTGCTTCAGTTTGTCTTCCAGCCCTTTTTGCTTGGCCTTCAATTCACGCAGCTCTTGCTCCGCTTCTTTCAATTTGTCCGCAAGCTGCTTCAAGCGGTTCTCGCGACGATTGTTCAAGATGTCGAGCATCTCGCCCAATTGTTGATCGACTTCCGTTTGGGCGGTCGCAGCTTCGCCGAGTTGATTTTGCGCCAGTTGGGCGCCTGCGGAGCGCATTTTTTGCGAGATCGATTCCTGCCGCTGCTGTTCGATCGCGTCTTTCAACGTTTCAGCCGCCGCCGGTTCGCTCGCGGCGAGCTGCTGCTCCATCTCCCGCATGCGCGATTGAATTCGATCCAGCTGATTCGCCAAGTCGGCCTGGTCGGTCGCCAAGCGTTTTCGTTCCGAACGTTCAGCCGGATCCAGCGACTCAGGCGTTTTACCAATCGTCGCCGCTTGTTCGGCCTGCGTTCGCTCTTGTAATTCTTGTTGACGTTCACGCAGCCCACGTAGATCGAGCGCGAAGCGACGATAGGTGTCCCATTGCGAGAGCCCGGCGATCATCTCTTCCAGCTGACGCTCGGCGTCACGCTGCTTCTCCACCGTTTCCGATAGTTTGCCGCGCATCTCGACTGCTTGAGCGGCGCGTTCGGCAGGCGAAGAGTTTTCCTCCAGCTCAATATCCCGTTTCGCTTCGCCCAACGTATTTTCGATGCTCGCCAATTCTCCCTTGGCCAATTGTTCGGTTCGCTCTTTGAGGGCCGCGAGCTGCTGTTGGGTATCGGCGTCGTCGATTCCGTTTTGCTCGATTTCCCGCTCGATCTTCTCAATCTGGGCGGTGACGCCAGACTGGGAATCCGAGATTTCGCGGCGCACGCGGCGCTGACGCAGCTCGGCGTTTTGCAGGCGTGAGCGATCCTGCGGGCCCAGCGGTTTCCCTTCGGCGGCGGCGATTTCGACCGCCGACGTTTCGCTGCGCGCTTCCGCTTGCGCTTGGGCCGCTTCCCCCAGTTGCGTGATCAAACGACGCTGCATCGCGACGATGCGCTCTTCCATCTGTTCCGGCGTGACGATCGAAATCCGCCGCGGCAGGCTGACTCCTTCTTGCGGTTTCCGGTCGTAGGCGACCAACGTCGCTTCGAGAACATCGCCTGGCTGAAGTCCTTCTAGTTTCGCCAACTGCCAATCATGCTGCAGCGAAACGGGAGGCAGTGGATTGGCGCTGATCGACGCAAGCGATGTCGCTCGCGCCGCATCCTCGGGCGCCTGCCATAACGGAACTTCGGTTGCGCCAGCGTCGGTCGCACGCAAGTTCATAAATCGCAATAGCACTCGCTCTAGCCCCAGATCATCTGAGCCTACAGCGGCGATGTCGATCTTGGCGGTTGGCGTTACAAATATGTTTTCTTCAGGTCTGCTCCAGACCAACTCGGGCGGCTTGTCGGAAACGGCGCGAGCTTGATAGCGATCTCTTTCGGTCCGCACCAATCCGCCGGCCGTTTCGACTTCTAGCCAATAGACGCCGGACGCGGTCAGCTCGAAAGGTTCGGCGGGATCACTCGCCAGCGAAAGCTGATCACTGCCGACGGCAAGCGAAATCGTGCGGCGCCCCGCGGAGCTTTCAAAGTAGAGCCGCGCTTTTTCGATCGGTTGATCGACCCGCCCTTGAAAATCGATTTGCGATCCTTGCAGCGCCAAGATGACGCGCGGCGACGCGACGCGCTCCCATTCAGCGTAGGCAGGCGGGGCGACCGTGACTTGAACGTCGACAATCTGCGGAGGATTGACCGCGCTGAGGGTGCGCCACTGCATCGCGTCGTCATCACCCCCGTAGGCGCGATAGCGCAAATCGGAAGTGACGTTCGATAACGTCCGTTTCATCAGCGATTTGGCGAAGTCGAATTCCATCGGCAGCGACTCGATTCGATCTCCTCGATCGACTTGCAAAGTGACTCCCTCTGGCAATTTTCCACCGCCGTCGATCACTTCCAGCGAAACGCTTTCTCCCACCGCGACGCTGCCGGGCGGATCAAGAAACTGCAACTGATGGACGCGCGGCCACTGCGCGTCGCTCCAAGGCGCCGCTAATCGGGTTATCGCGATCCGCGCATAGCGAGGCGCCGCGACAGCCAGAATGGATGTCAGAGCAATTGCCGCGATCGCAACGAGCGCCCCTTTTTTGTAGAGGTCGCGGTTGATCGCCGCGTCGAGATCGTAACTCTGCAGTTCCGCTTCGGTTTCGGCGACCACATTTCGCTGCAGCGCCAACGAACCGGTTGCGGCGCCGTTTTCGAGAAACTCGAGCGAGCTCGAAAGTCGATCGCGAAATTGAGGAAAGAACGCTTCGATCCGCTGCGCCGTCGCCAACAAATCAGGGCGCCAACTCCAGGCAGTTCGCAAAAAATAGATCGCCGCCGCCAGGCAACTTCCCCAGGCGGCGATCGAAAAGAAATAGCGAGTGCCTGGCTCTTCGCTATGAACCAGATAGTCAAGCAGCGCGACGCCGCCAACGACGCCCAGCAGCGCCGCGACGCACCAGAACAGCGCGCGCCAACGGACGATCCGCACGGCGCGGTTCCGGATGCGTTCTATCTGCGTAACGATCGGGTGCTTCATGTCTTATCTATGGTTTAACGAACTCCGCTTTCACTATACCGGGCTTAGTGCGGCGGCTTCCAGTCGAAAACGCCGCGGGCTGCCGTTAAAGCATCCCTCCGCGCTTACGTAACAGCCATTCCCCAATAATGAGACTGACGAACAGAGCCGCTAGTTTCCAGGAATTCCAAACCGGAATCGGCGAGAGCGTTTCGATGCGGACTTGGCGCCCTGGAGGCAAGTCTTTCAGCAACTGCGTCGCGTCTGAAAATGTGTAAAACTTTCCGCCGGCCGCCGTTGCAGCAGCGCGTAGTTCGTCGAAGTCGGCGGCCAACCGCGCCATTTCGCCGGCGGTCGCTTCGATACGAAAACTCGTCGCCGCCTGCTCGGTCGCATTCGACATGACCGGCTCTGCGATCCAAGCCCGATACTCCCCTTCCGGCAAGTCGCTGATCGCGGCTTCAAACGTATCACGGCTTCCCGAAGCGCGAGCCAGCGAGACGCGCCGTTGTCGGCCTCCTGCTTGCTCGATCATGACGGTCACCCCCTGGTCGCTGGTCGGCGCTTTGCGATCATCAAAAAATCGGACGCGTAAGCGGACCGGTTCGCCCCGTTCGTATTCGTTTCGATTCGCGGCCAATTCGGCGCCCCAACCGCCTCCTAAGATGGAAGCTCGCGCGAGATACCGAACCGACTGCATCCAAAAGGGATCGTGGTATTCCCATCGCCACAGATCGTCGCTGGCTAAGAACATCACTTTGCCCCCACCGACAAACTGTTGCATCAACAGCGGGATCGGTTCGCCTTTGGCGTCAAATCGATCGCGCGCGGTCGCCAGCACTTGAGCGCCCGGTTTAAGCGTCGCAAACTCCGGCAGCCAATAAAGCTGGGCGATCGAATCCCAGCGCCGCAGCGTTTCGCTGGTGTTCGAACCAACCTGCAGCGGCGGCGAGGCCATCCCTAGATTCGTCAACTTGACCGGAATCGAATCGGTCAGCGGCGGCGCCGGACGCTGGGCCCCATCCATTTGAAAGGGGAAGAGCGAAGCCAACGGCGTTCCGCCATATTGCCACGGCAAGTACTGGTCGCCGGCGACGAAGATCACGCCGCCTCCTTTTTCGACCACAAACTTGGTCAACAGTTCTAAATTAATGCGACTTAAGAACGCGGGATTCGCGTCGCCGATCACGATGACGTCGTATTGAAACAGTTCGTCCTGACTCGCCGGAAAAGCCCGCTCGGCCACCGCGTCCTGGTCGGCGTATTCCATATCGGAATCTTGCAGAATCGCGGTCAGATCAAACGCATTCTCGGGACGACCGCTCGCACTAGCCGGTTTCAACTGCCGCTCAAACAACGTCTTCAAATAGCGATATTGAAATCGCGGCTGCGAATCGACCAGCAGCACTTTGATCGCATCATCGCGAACCGCAACTTGAGCGGTCGCTTCGTTGTCGCTAAGATCGATCTCTTCGTCGCCGGCTTCCACCGAGACGACAAAGGTATAATCTCCTTTCTTCGTCGGGCGAAACTGCAAGTCCAACTGCCGGGTCATCTCGTCGCTTGCAACAGGGACGGTTCGCTCGGCCAGGACTTTAGGATCGTCTTTCAGACGCAGCGTTACCCGCGCGGTTTTGCCTGCCATTCCGGCGGCGCCCAAGCGGAACTTGAAACTGAGCGGATCTCCGACAAACGCCGCACGTTCGACATCAAGATCTTCAACCCGCAAATTCAACTGGCGCTGGCGACTCCCTAATCCGACGACATACAACGGAGCGCCGCGCCGCCGCGCAACCACCGCCGCATCGGCAAGCGACTTTCCTTCGGTCGTAATTCCATCGGTCATTAACAGGACCGCCGCCGTCGGCCGCCCGCGCTGTTGCTGGAAGATCTCGGTTAGGCTGTCTCCCAACCGACTTGCCGGACGATCGGCGGTTGCGGACGCTAACATCTCGTTCCATTGCTCGGCGTCCCCGCTCCAAGCGCGGCCGCTATCACTGATAAAGTAACCCTTCAAGCGGTAATGCGGCAGTAACTGGCTGAACCAATCTTCCGCGAGCAACAACGTGCGTCCTTGATTCCAACGTGACGCTTCCTGATAGCCGCCCGCCGAAAGTCGCGACTCGACCTGAGACGCTTCTTCGCCTGATAGCGCATCGACATGCGACATGCTTTGCGAGTCGTCCAGCGCGATCACCAAGTCAGGCGTGTCGGTGCGGTAAGGACGAAGCGACAATCCATACAGCATAAACAGGATCAGCGCGACCAGCGCGATTCGCATCGCCGCCAACGTCGCTTTGTACCATGGCTGTTTGGTCGTCCGTTCGCGGTAATAGATCGATGCGACGAGAGCGCCTCCGCCCAACAAAATGGCGATCGTCACCCAAGGCGCCCACGGAGCGATCCACTGAATGCTGGATTGCAATCCTTCCGCTTCGTGCGCAGCATCGCCGGCGAAAAACCAATAGACCCAGCGATCAAAAGCGTTGTTCATAGCGCGGCCGATCCAAACTTCCAGGCAAGAACCGGTTCTAGTAACAACAACGCGAGCACGCTGATCAGAAGGATGCGAAACAGCGGAAATCCATCGGCAATTCCCGCTGCAAAATAGGCGCTGTCATCCGAGTTCGCCTGAAACAACACCGGCGGCAGATCGTCACGGGCAACCTTTGTCAGATCGCTTTCGACGGTTTGCAAATTGGCGGCGAATAATTCGTCGGCGTGGGGCCGATCACTCATTTTCAAGCGATAGACGCCGCTCGTCTCGGTTTCATCAAACGCCCAGCTACCATCGGGTAGGCGGCCGAGACGCTGCGTTTCGCCGCGCGGATTGGTGATCGCCGCAGTGACTGCGGACGAACTGGACGTCAGCCGCCCTTGCAGCACTTGGCCGACCATGATGTTTTGTCGATCGCTCTCTCCCCGCACCAACTGAGCAAGCGTCTCTTGCACCAGCGGCGGAAAACTGGGCCAGGTCAGCAGCGCCGACCAAGGCTGCCCCGATCTGGTCGCCGTCGAGATCGCCGCCGGCAAACAGATCACTGCGACGTTGTCGGTCGCTTCTCCTTGATCGCTGGCGGCTGCGCTGCCCAACACAATCGCCGGATCGCCGGTATCGAACCACAGCGCCGTGCGAGCAGTTTCGTTTCGCTTGACGCGGAAGTACCGCCAGATCGGGGTCGACAGCAAACCGCCCCCTTGCTGTCCGCGAAATGGCTCGACCAACGGATGTTCGTAACTGCGCGGGTCAAAACGATAATCTCCTTCGGCGCTGGCCGACTCTAATGTTACCGGCAACAAAGGGGTCTCCTGCGATCCAAGCAAGCGGTTGTAATTATCGGCGTCGGCGTCGGGTCCCAGGAAAAACGCGATCCCCTTCCCTGTCGC
This sequence comes from Blastopirellula marina DSM 3645, assembly GCF_000153105.1. GTDB lineage: Bacteria > Planctomycetota > Planctomycetia > Pirellulales > Pirellulaceae > Blastopirellula > Blastopirellula marina. The sequence goes on along the minus strand of NZ_CH672376.1, from coordinate 1,766,075 downwards.
CGCGTATTCGGTCAGTACGCCGGCCTCTTGCGCTGTAAAGCGAGCCGCGTCGGCGACAAAGATCGCGGCGTAAGGAGCGAGATCGATTTCGACCAGCGCCGATTGGCTGACCACTTCTGGCGCGATCGAAGCTTCGGCGCGATCGTCGGGACGTAGTGCGAATCGTAGAAACTTGGCGGCGCCTGGACTGCCGGCGACGCAAAGCACGCGGACTTGATCCTTCGCCGATGCGACAATCCACCGATGGTCATCAATCGGCAACGCATCTTCGTCGAGACGAAACTCAATCGCGTGGTCCCCCTGCTTTTCAAAGCGATACGAGAACTGCGCCGACGCCGCTTCGCTAGTCGTCAGATCAATCACCTGCTGTCCGACCAAAGTCTCATCGACAAACATCCGCACGCTCTTGCCGCCAGACTCCAGGTCCCCCTCACGACGGATATCAATTTCAAAGGTGCTTGGAGCGGCCAAGGTCGCGAATGGCTCGAGCATTTGCACGTTCTCAATCAACGCATTTCCGGCAGCGGACTGGCCGACGTCGATCAGACTCAAGCTTCCCTTTTTCGCCAACGCTTCAAAACGGAGCGCGGCGCCGCCGGCAGTCGCGTCTTCCCAGGTCGTCTTTTGCAAGTCGCTGAACAGGATCACCCGCGAGCGCGTCAGTCGCGGATGATTGGCGTGAGCGTTGTCCAAAATCTTCTCCACTTCGGCCAGCGTCGTCTCGAGGTTGGCGCCCTCATGGGCGATTTGCATCGCGTCGATCTCTTGCAGCACGTCCCCCACGTCATAGGCGGGATCGCCGATAACGACCAGCGGCGGTTGTCCCATTCGGACCAGCGTATAGCCGTCTCCTTGCGAAGTCGCTTCGACAATATGCCGCGCTTCCGTTTTGGCCGCATTAAACCGCGAGCTTCCGTTCTCCTGATAGTCCATGCTGTACGAGCCATCGATCACCAGCACGGTATGTCGCGCATCCAGCGATGCGGTCGCGGCCAGCGGCGAACCTGAAGTACAGGAAATATCGGCCAGCGCCAGCGCAAACAACAGCATGATGGCGCAGCGCAGGAGCAACAGCAACAACTGTTCGATCTGAATCCGCCGCGAGTTCTTTTTCATCGCCGCGATCAAATACTGCATCGCCGCCCAAGTCGTATTGCGATGTCGACGTCGATTCCAGAGATGAATCAAGATCGGCGCAGCCGCCGCCGCTCCCCACGCCAACATGCCGACGCTGGAAAGTAAAAACGGGCTCACGGCCAAAAGCGACACAGGCAATGTTTCCTTACGTATGCATCCGAGCCATGCGACCTGACAAAAACGCGTTCAACACCACATCCAGCGGCTGATCGGTGCGAACCTGCAAATAGTCGATATTGGCGCCGCGAGCTTGAGCTTTCAGCGAATCGATCGCCGCATTGATTTCACGCAGATACGCTTTGCGCAGCGATTGCGGATCGACCAGCAGCTCGGGCATCTGTTCCAATCCCTGAAACATCGTCGGCTGTTGAAATGGAAAATCGAGTTCGGCCGGATCCAACAAATGGACCAACACCACATCGTGTCGACGATGCCGAAAGTGCTTTAGCCCGGCGATCATCGTGTCGACATCGTCAAAAAAATCGCTGATGACCAGTACGACGCCCCGTTTACGGAATCGTTCGGCGAGTTGATGAAAGATCGGACCGGTCGCCGTTTTTTGCCGCGGCTCGGTACGATCCAACACGTCAAAAAACTGTTGCAATTGCGTTGGACTGCTGCCCGGTTCGATCAGCGTTCGCACATCGTCATCAAAGGTCGCCAGCCCGACCGCGTCTTGTTGGTGCAACGTCAACCAGGCCATCGTCGCCGCGATGCACTCGGCGTACTCCAACTTCGACAAAGCCGCAGTAGGGCCGCGATACGTCATGCTTTCGCTGACATCCAGCACTAGGTAGGCGATCAAGTTCGTTTCGTCTTCGTACTGCTTCAGATAGAACTTGTCGGTCCGGCCAAACACCTTCCAATCGAGATAGCGCAGGTCGTCGCCGGGCGCATACTCTCGGTGCTCGGCGAACTCAATGGAGAAGCCGCGAAAGGGACTGCGATGCGAACCCGAGACGAACCCTTCGACAATATGTTGGGCCCGCAATCTCAAGCCATGCAGCTTAGCCAGCGTTTGCGGATCTAAACGCTTTGTCGGCTTGTTCATCTGCGGCGACCGTAGGCACGAGTTCGATGAGCCGACGAATCAGATCATCGGTCGTGATCCCTTCCGCGTCGGCAGTAAAATTGGTTCGCATGCGATGTCGCAGCACCGGCAGAGCGACGGCTTGCACGTCCTGCGTCGTGACAAACGTTCGCCCTTGCAGCACGGCGCGGGATTTTGCTCCCAACACCAAATATTGGCTCGCCCGCGGTCCGGCGCCCCACTGAACATACTGGCCGATAAAGTCGGGCGCTTCGTCCCTCCCTTTACGGGTCATCCGCACAAGTTCGATCGCGTAGGCGGCGACATGGTCGGCGACCGGCGCTTTGCGCACCACATGCGTCAACTGCGCAATATCTTCGCCTGACAACGTGGCCGTGATCAGCGAGTGATGGTCGGTCGTCGTGCGGCGCACGATTTCCAACTCTTCGGCGGCGGTCGGATAGTCGACCTGGACATGGAACATGAAACGATCCAACTGCGCTTCTGGCAGCGGATAGGTCCCCTCTTGCTCGATCGGGTTTTGCGTCGCCAACACAAAGAAGGGACTCGGCAAGCGATGACGCTGACCGCCGGCGGTGACCTGGTGCTCTTGCATCGCTTCCAACAAGGCCGCTTGCGTCTTGGGAGGCGTGCGATTGATCTCGTCCGCCAAAATGACGTTGGCGAAGACCGGCCCAGGAATAAATCGATACTCACGCTGGCCCGTGGCGCGATCCTCTTGGATTACCTCGGTCCCGGTGATGTCGGACGGCATCAGGTCAGGCGTAAATTGGATTCGATTGAAATCGAGCGACAGCGATTCGGCCAAACTTCGAATCATCAACGTCTTCGCCAACCCCGGCACGCCCACCAACAGACAGTGGCCTCCGGCGAAGAGCGAAATCAGCAATTGCTCGACCACCTCTTGCTGGCCCACAATGACCTTCGACAGTTCTCGCGTGATCTGTTCGTAGGCGGCGTTGAGCCTGCGAACGGAATCGATATCTTGTTCTTCCAACATCGTTACTCCGGAGGTACTGCAACTCGCCGTCGGCGAGCGATGAATCAGGGAGAAGGACCACTGGATACGTCATTCTTCAATACGGTCAGCTGCGTCGCTCCGGCGATCACCAGGTAGTCACCCGAGATCGCCAAATTTCCTCCCGTCAGCCCCAACGCTTTCAAATCAATCGGTTCTCGCGCGGCGACTACGTTTTCGTCCTGATCGACTTGCTGTTTCAGGACGTAGATCGCCTCTAAGGTGGGCCAGTATATTGTATCACGCCCCAGAATCCCGCGTCCGTAACCCTGCGGAAGACTTTCGGCCTGCAGATTTTGCGGATCACGCGGATTAGGGAACTGGCTCCGAATCCGTCCCGAATCGAGTCGGATCCAATAAATCTGGTCGCCGCTGACGATCAAATCCTCTTGGGTCGTTCCCAGCAAATGCGCTGCTTGAACGCCGCCGGGAACGGTTTGCCACTGAAGTTTCCCCGTCGCCGCATCGAGCGCCATGATTCGATCGCTATCCGCCGGCATCACAATCACCATATCTCCGGTGACGACGCATGGATTCAAGTCACGAAGCAGTTGTTGATTCGCCTGAATCAAAGTGCCTGCTACCAACGGTCCGCGCGGATAGATAGTTAACCACTGGATCTCGCCGGTGGCGGCGCTGATCGCGGAGACCGCGCCGCGATTGGTGTTGTAGTACAACACGCCGTCCGCCATGGTCAACAAGTTGTGGGAACGTTGCCCCGCTTTGTCGCCTAGGACGAGCCCGGCGCCATACGGCTCGGTCGAGCAAATCGTCCGTCGCCAGATGCGCCGCGCTGTCGACGCGTCGTAACAAGCGACCGCCGATTCGCTCCGCACGCCGTTTTTGGTCATCGCGACATACAGCCGACCATCGTCGATCAGGCCGGTCCCTTCAAACTCCCATTCATCTTCGCCTGTCTCGTTGGCGGGGATGATCGCCGCGATTCGCCCTTCGGCCCCCAGATCGATGATAAACGTCTCGGCCGACTTGGCGAACTCCGACGCACGCTCGGTATAGACCGAGAGCGAGTTCCCTTGCCGCGCCGCCATCAAACGTCCCTTGGCTGAAAGCGTATAACGCGGTGCGCCGATTGCTGATTCCACTTTCGCCAGAGTACGGTCTTGCCACTGATTGGTGTTTCCCAAATGCAAGCCGTTGGTGATGTCAGGCGTACTGCGATGGAACGCGCCGTAGTCGGCGCTTTTTCGATCACGCGTTTCGCCGCTCGGCCAAGCTGGCGAGCCGTCGTGCAGTTGGAAAGCCCGCAGCCGTTTGGCGTCATTCACAAAGAGATGATCGCCAACGGTGATCGGATAAAAACTAAGCGGCGTTTCTCCACTCAACGACGTTTCGGTCAATCCCGGCGTGCGGATCGTTGCGGCCTGTTTCGGAAATTTGATCGACCAGACGACCATCCTGGCGTCGGGCGCATGATCGGCAATTGCGCTGCGCGTCGGACTGCCGGCGAACGTATTCCAATGATTGACGTAGGAGAGCGCATATTGCGCCCCTTGCGACGTCGCGAGAATCGTTTGCAGCGCCGCGTCATAAGGTTGCCGCTTTCCGGCGATCCAACCTTCCGCCTTCGGAGCAAGCCGTCGCAGCAGATCCAACTCGATCGCGGCGCGCGTCACGTCTCCTTCCAGCGCCGAAGCAAGCGTCAACCGCGCCAACAAGTCGGCCAGCGGGATATCGGACTGGGGAACCGAGCGATGCGCCGAGTGGCGCTTCGGCTGCAACAATAACTGGACGATCTCCGCTTCGTCTCGTTTCCAATCGACGCCGTCCACGGCGACCCACAGCGGTTGCCCCGGCAGCGCGTACAACAGCGACTTCTCGTCGTAAGGTGACCGCAGTCGCGGATCGATCTGCTCCCAGGCGGCTCGCGCTGCGGCGAACTCACCGCGTTCCAGTCGCATGTCTCCCAGCGCCAACAGCGCTTGGTCGGCATCGCTCGCCAAAAAGTAGCGTTCGATCGCTTGCTCTAAAGCGCCCAGATCATGCGCGGAGATCGCAGCTGCAAAATCTGCTTTGGCCGAGATGTCCGTCTGATCACGATACGGAATCAGCAACTCAGGCTCACGCCGCGCGATTTCGGCTAACTGCGTATGCAGTCGACGACGCAAACCAACGTAGAACAGATATTGATCGCCGGTCTGGAGCGTCAACGAATCAGCCTCGAAAAGCTCGTCGCCGTGCGCCGACACCAAGCGGCGGTAGCCTTCAATCGCTTCTTGCCACTGGCGATCACGCAGTCGTTGCTCGAGCTGAACCAGCAATTGTTGCGATTCGTTGTTCAGTTTCGGCAGGTCGACCGTCAACGAGAACTGCCCTCGCGACGGCGCCGCTTGCGGCAAAAACCGCAACTGCGCATGAGCGAGATTTGCCTGCGACAGCCCAACCACGATCACTGCGGCCAGCAGCGAGATACGCTTGAGAGATAAAGGGGACTTCATACTCGGCCGGAGGGGAAGGAAGGAGGGCGCCGCGAACGGGACAATATTGCTACTGCTGAAAGTATAGGGCCCAGGCAGGAGATCACAAAATCAGGGGGCCCAATCGCGCTAGATCCGCGGATCACCCAATAATACCCGTCCCAAGTAGAAAAGGGCCGTTCCAAACAGAAATCCTGCTAACATCGTCCGAAACGACAGCACCTGCTGAAATTCTAACAGCATCACCAGCGGCAAAATGACGAGCCCGGCGATTTGCAACATTCGACCGCAGAGATACCGCATGCGACATTTTGGCGTTTGCCATCAGGAAAGGGGGAACGCTACGATCATAGTCGCAAGTTCGCCGCTCCCCATCTGTGGGAAAGAAAGAAGGAAACGATGAGATTTTGGACACTTGTGCGGAGAAGCCTCACCCTGCGCTGTCCGGTTTGCGGACAATGCCGACTGATGAAAACCTGGTTTACCACCTACGACCAATGTCCGGAATGCGGCGCTCGCTTTGAACGAGAGCCCGGCTTCTTTTTAGGCTCGATCTATTTCAACTATGGCCTGACAACGTTGATCGTCGCGGTCGCTTTTCCACTGCTGTTATTCAATGGGTTGGCGGATTCGAAAACCTTGTTGTACGTGGCGCTCGCGTTCGTTTTGATTTTTCCCCTGATCTTCTTCCCATTCGCTCGCAGTCTGTGGGTCGGGCATGATCAATTCTGGGATCCGCGAACCGACGTCAAAGAACGACTTCCGTAACTTTACGCATCGACCGGCGGCTGCGTCGGAACTCCCAATGCCGATTTGCGCTGCGCCAATTCAGCGACCGATTCGTCCGAGCCGGCGGCGATCGCCGCGGCAGTCTTGGAGCGAATCGTCCAAAACACGTAGGCGGCGAATGCTCCGACCAACGTGAACGGCATCGCCATCATAAAGATGATGCTCCAGCCGTAAGCGTTGACAAAGCGCTCGCCCAATCCGGTCTTGCACGTGGGACAAGCCTGAGCGGCTGAAACCTGGATGATCAAGACAACAGCGAGCGCCAGCATCATCGACGCCCGAGGAGACTTCGTCAGTCGATAGTTCATCGCTTCTCCATCCTCGACGCCGGCTAACCAGCGTTCAGTTGCGGTGGATAGATCTGGTAAAGCATCAGGTAAACGAAGACGCCGGTCACCGAAACGTACAACCAAATCGGAAACGTCACCTTCGCTAGTTTAAGGTGTAAACGCCGATTGTCACGCAAACCATAGTAAATCGTCGCGACCGCCAAAAAGGGAACCGCCGCCGCTAGTACAACATGCGTCAACAAGACGGCATAGTAAAAGTAGCGCACCGCCGCCGGTGGATAGCTGGGAAACGTTTTGCCGTGTCCTTCCAGCAATGCGTGATACGTCAGGTAGCATCCCAAAAAGATCACCGAGACGCCAAAGCAGGAGAGCATCGTCCACTTATGGGCGACTTCCTGCCGTCGCTTGATCAGCACCAAGCCAACGATCAACAAGACCGTCGCCAGCGCGTTGAGCGAAGCGTTGACATGCGGCAGTATCTGAACCAGATCCAAGTGAATTACTCCTGCTTAGCGGCGGTTGCGGCGGGCTGCGACTCTTGATCTTCGGTCGACTTCGGCTCAACTGCTTCTGCCGACTTCTTCGGCTGCGGGCCCAGCACTTCGTCCAGCTTCTTCCGCAGTAGCTGCATCTGGATTGGATTGATTGCAATGTACGAGTCAATCACTTTGCCGTCCGGCCCGACCAGATAAAGCTGCTCGCTGTGGGTCTGCGGTTTCACGATCGCGTCAAAATAGTTAGCGCCGATCTGCTCAATATATTTCAGATCGCCGGTGCAAAAGTACCAAACGTCCGGCTTCGCTTCAAAACGCTCGGCGTAGCCGGTCAATACGTTGGGCGTATCGTTCGCCGGATCACAGGTGATGCTAACGATCTTCAGTCCGCGATCGGCGTACTCAGCCTGCAGGCGAGCATTCTCGAGATTCAACAGCGTGCAGGTCGAGGGGCAAGTCGTAAAAAAGAAGCTGCCGAGCCAATAGTCTCCTTCGAGCGACTTGCTGTCAAACGGCTCCCCGTTGCGTTCGGTCAATGTAAACGACGTCATCGGTTCAGCCGGCTGCGTCGCTTCCGGCTCTTCGGCCAACAGTTCTTTGATCAACTTGCGAGCCGCTTGAAAATCGGAGGTTTGCGTCGCCAGAAAACTGCCGCGTAACTTTCCATTGCGATCGACCACCAACATGCGCTCGCTGTGCGTCTGCTTGGCGAAACCAACGTGAAATTGCTTTTCGGAGATCTCCTGAATCGTCGCCAAGTCGCCGGTCAAAAACTTCCACTGCTGTGGATCGGCTTCAAACATCTTGGCGTACTTCGCCATCACTTCCGGCGTATCGTTGACAGGATCGCAGGTGATGCTGACAAAGCGAACGTCGTCTTCTTCAAATTCTCCGGCTAGCGCGGCGACTTGCTGATTCAACAATCGGCAGATCGATGGACAGGCCGTAAAAAAGAAACTGCCGACCCACACATCCCCGTTCAGCTCGCTGGAATCAAACGGCTCTCCGTTGGTGTCGATCAACTCGAACTCGCCCACATAAGCGTCTTCCGGAACGGTGACGTTGTCGGCCGGGTGATCCACATCGCGCATCGCGCCGTTGCGATTGGCCGCATTCGCGGCGAACCAGACCATCATTCCCCCAATCAGGACAAACATGATGGCGAAGAAAAAGGCGAGTGATTTATTCATTAGGCGTCTCCACTTCTGGGTTCGGCTGCGGCCCAACAAGCCCAGCCGAGCATCAATGCGGCGAACGCGATCGTCACGACCACGCCGGTTACGGGACTGGGGGACCAATAGGCTTCGACCGGAAGCCCGCGACCCGGCAACGGAGCGTCGTCGCCCATCCCCCAGTACATTATCTCTCGTAGCGATGCAATTGCGTAGGTCACCGGATTCAGACGCATCACCCAGTGCATCACCACCTGACTCCACGGGGATTGCGCGTTAATCCACGGCACCGGGAAAAAGGCGCCCGATAGCAGCCAAAGCGGCATCAGCAGCAGATTCATCACCGCGTGAAAACCTTGCGTCGATTCCATTCGCCAGGCGAGCAAAAATCCGAGCGACGTCAAACCGATGCCGACAATTAGCAGAAAGACCGCCATCACGAGAAAGTTGAGCGGCCCCAGATTCACTTTCAGCGTCAGCGCCAGCAGCAAGAAGAGGACTCCTTGCAGCGTCGCCAACAATGCTCCTCCCATCACTTTGCCCAGCACCATCGACCAGCGCGGAATCGGCGCCGCCAACACCGACTGCAGGAACCCTTCGTTACGATCTTCGATGATCGAGATCGTCGCAAAGATCGCCGTAAACAAGACGATCAGCATTAGCGTCCCGGAAAAGTAGTATTCCAAAAAGCTGACGCCAGCCGAGGTCGCGGCCCCAGGCAATTGAAACGTGCGGCTCATCCCGGCGCCAAACAACAGCCAAAACAGCAACGGCTGACCAATCGCGCCGATGATCCGGTTGCGTTGCCGCAAAAAACGCACGATCTCACGCTGGCAAAGCGACCACGCGGCCAACAGCGGTTTCGGCTCGATTGGCGCGACAGTTTCACTTGCCATCGGAGGCCTCCTCGCGCCAATATTGGCGCCCCGTCTTGTCGATGAAGACATCTTCTAAGGTTGGCTTGCCGAAAGTGATCGATTCGATCTGGTCCCCCAGCGACTGCATGATCCGCGGCGCCAATTGAGATGCGTCCGCCGATTCAAAACGAACGGCGCTCTCCATCACGCGCACCTCTTCGGTGACGATCTGTCGCAATTGCCCCGCCAATGCTTCGACGTCGCCGCGCGTGGTGATTGTGACCGAATCGCCTCCGACCGACGCTTTCAGCGCCGCCGGGCGGTCGAGCGCAACAAGGGTCCCCTCATCCAGAATCGCAATCCGATCGGCCTTCTCCGCTTCTTCCAGCAAATGGGTCGTCAGCACGATTGTCACCCCCTGCTCTGTCCGAATCCGCTGCAAATATTCCCACAAGCTGCTTCGGGCGCCGGGATCGAGTCCCGTGCTTGGCTCGTCCAACAACAGCAACTGCGGGCGATGGATCATTCCCTTCGCCAGTTCGACGCGGCGACGTAGTCCGCCAGAAAGTTGTTCGGCCAGGTCGCCTGCTCGATCGATTACGCCGAGTCGCCGCATCATGCGATCTTCGGCTTCTCGCGCGGCGGCGCCGCTGAGTCCGTAGAGCGCCGATTGCTGTCGCATGTTCTCAGCGACGGTCAGCTTTTTATCGAGACTGGGAGACTGAAAGACGACGCCGATCCGGCGACGAACTTGATCGCGCTGCGACGCTAGATCAAAACCGAGCAAGTCAATCTTGCCTGCTTGCAGCGGCGCGAGCGTCGAGAGCAGACGAAAGAGCGTCGTCTTCCCCCCGCCGTTGGGACCGAGAAAGACGAAGATCTCGCCTGCTTCGATCTGCAATGACAGGTCGTTCAGCGCTCGTCGCGCACCATAACTGTACGAGACGTTTTCGATGGAGATTGCGGCCAAAGACATGCTCAATGTCCAGGCTGCGGAACAGCGGAAGCGCCTTCGGCTGAATGCGTTTCCGGCTCAATCGGCTGTGGAGTGTGATTCCAACGCTCGCTGCTGTAGTGATAGGTGCGATAGCCGATATCGGGAATCAACATGCAAACCAAAAACAGGGACATCATCGCGGCAGGAACGGTCAACACCCATTTCCAGTTCGCTTCCCAGATCAAGTGCATAAAGAAGGCCATGACTAACAGGGCCTTGCTGCACGATACGGCCATCATGAAGGCGCGGCTGACGCTGACCGGAATCGCGTTATGCCACATCTCAAAATAGGTCAAAAACGAACAGCCTGTCAGTACGCACAAGGCCAAGAATACGGCCCAATACTTGCCGGTGCCGCCATGCTCATGATCATGCGCATGGTCCGCTTCGTGATGTGGTTCCGCGTGTTCGGTAGGCGACATCGTCGGAGATTCCTTGACGCGAGTTAAAACAGGTAGAGAATCGGGAACAGAAAGATCCAGACCAGATCGACAAAGTGCCAATAGAGTCCGGCGGCTTCGATAAAGTTCGCTTTGCCCACGCCCAGCGTCGCCGGCAGAGCGATCGCAAAGACGATCAGTCCGACGATCACGTGAAGCGCATGAAAACCAGTCAACAGAAAGTAGGTGCTCGCCCACATGTTGCCGCTGGGAATCACAAACGGCAGATCGAGCCAATCGTAGGAATGATTCACGCCGTGATGCAAGATCGCCGCATCATCGGCGGTCAGCAAGTCGATCGTTGCGATGCGGGTTTTGAGCAGCGACAGCTCTTGCGGATCCGGCGTCTCCGCCTTACTTAATTCGTCCAATTGCGTCGCCAGCGTTGTTTTTTCTGCTTGCAGACGCGTGAGTTCGGCATGGTCTTCGTGCGGATGTTGAATCGTGTAGGCGATGCTATCGATCAGCGCCTGCGCTTCGACCGGATTGGTGGCCTGCGTCGCTTGACGCGTGTTCCATTGGACCAAGCCGTTTCGCAACAGTTCCAACACTTCGCGACGCTCTTTCGCGACGGGGTCTTCGCTATCGACCGGATACTTTTTCGCTTCATCTTCTAACGCTACTTTGAGCGCCGACGCGTAATAAACGTCCGGCTTGTCATACAGCAAGCCGTGGGGCTGGGCGGGATAGATGCCGTGCGCGAACTTCTCTTTGTATTCGTACGCTTTGACTCCCAAAAACGAGAGTCCCAGCACAAACGTCAAGCACATCCAGGCCTTCGCGAGTCCCGTCTTGTTCGCCTTCGCGGCTTCCAGCGACAACACGACCGACAGGCTGGAACAGATCAGCACAAATGTATTGAAGGCGCCGATCGGCTCGCTCAGGTGAACGTCATGCGGCGTCGGCCAGGTCGGCGCGCCGAAACGCAGCACAATGTAAGCGCCGATGAGCCCGGCGAAAAACATGATTTCGGTCGAGAGGAATAACCACAAGCAAAGCTTGGCGTTGGGGATCGGCAACGCTGGCTGGTATTCCAGTTGGATATGACCATGTTCGTGATGATCGTCGTGATGCTGCGACATTGGTCTGTTCTGCTATCAAAGTCACAAAATGGGGAATGCCAACAACACGCCAAGCATGGCCGGCAAGTAAACCAACGACGCCCACAGCAAGTGCCGCGCACTGCGATCATCGCGACGCATCGAAAATCGAAGCGCCAACAACAGCTGCCCAACGCCAAGCGCTAGCGCTGCGGCGACGCACCAGGGCGCCCCATCCAACGGAGCATTCAAAAACGGCACGATGCTGACCAGCGTCAGCGCCAAAGCGGCGCCAATCGCTTGGCGACCGGCGCGTACTCCGGTCGGATCGACCACCGGCAACATCTGCATACCCGCTTGGGCGTAATCTTTGCGATAGATCCACGCGATCGCCATGAAATGCGGAAACTGCCAAAAGAACAGAATCGCGAACAACGCGGCCGCACGCAGATCAAACGGAGCTCCCATCGCGGCCCACCCCATCAACAGCGGCAATGCGCCGGCGACCGCACCGACCGCCGTGTTCCAAGGGCTCGTTCGTTTCATCGGCGTATAAACGACGACATACAACAGCCAAGTCGCGGCGCCGATTGCGGCGACCTTCCAACCGACCGTCGCCAGTAAATAGGAGACGCCGATCGAGCCGAGCGCGGCGCCAAAGATGGCCGCCCCATTCGCGGTGATGCGTCCGGCAGGAAGCGGCCGTTCACGCGTTCGCTTCATCAGCAGATCGCTGCGGCGTTCGAGCCATTGATTCCAAACGCAACTGCTGGCCGCGACCAAAGCCGTTCCAAACACCGCATGGAACAATCGCCATAGATCAGGCTGTCCCCAGGTTGCGACGCATCCGCTGACGGCGACCGCCGCGAGCAACATCACCGCAATTTTTGGTTTGGTTAGTTCGACATAGTCGGCGGCGATCGCTAGACGACCGGCGCGACGTTCTTCAAAAGCGATGGGAGTCGTACTCATATCGTGACTCCCTGAAGCGTCGATTTGTCCGCAATTTGCGAAGCCAACGACGCCGGTGAAGCCGAATAATAACGGAAACTGTACAGCGCTATGGCGACCGTCACGCCGACGATCAGCGAACCTGTAGCGACATGCGCGGTTACGACGCCTGCTTGAGCGACGCTTTCAGCGTTAATAACAAAACTAGGAATCAAATCGCCACCCGGTAGGAAAGTTGGCCAGCCATATTTGAACGTCCAGGCAGCAACGCCCAGCCCAATCTGCACTATTACTATCAACGATGCGGCCAGTGACCACCACCGAACGGCGATCGCGCGGGGATGATTGCGCCAAGCCGTAGTCGTCAACGCAACGACATGCGCCATGACGAGAAACGCGAGGAACACGTGAAAAACAACCGCGATCCGAAAGTCGCCGTGGTTTCCTCCGGCCGGCACATGCCGCAAAAAAGAGCCGATCAAAAGCTGCACGTAGGCGAGTGATGCGGTCATGACCGCCAACAATTGCAACGAGCCGCTCCCCTCGACTTGGCTGGGCTGAATCGCTCCCCAGCGCCGTGACGTGAAGACGGCTAATGCGACGGTCAGTCCGAAAAACGCCGGCCCAAAACAACCATGAATCCGGGCCAACAGCACTTCGTCCTGGATCACGCGTGCGCCTCCCAAGATGCCTTGCGCGATCACTGCGATCAATGCGATGATCGACAATATCAGCATCCAACGGCGTTTGTCGCAGAGGGCCACCACAATCACCAGCGCGATCGCGACCATGCCGACCACCGAACCGAGCAAGCGGTGCCCATGCTCGACAAACAGATCGAACGGTCCCGCGATCCATTCGCTGATTGGATAGAGGAACAGGTTATAGCCGTAAGTGTTAGGCCAGTCAGGCACGGCCATGCCTGCTTTCTTGGTCGTCACCAGTCCGCCAACCCAGATCAACGGGAAGGTGGTGCAGACCAAGAGCAGCGCCACGCGGTGCGGCCATGCGGATCGAATTGTCGGTTGCGTTTCAGTCACAATAAATCAGCAAGTTACGCCAGGTTATCTCGGTCTTGTTTCGGCGGCATCGTCTGCGGATAAAAGTCTTCTTCCGTCTCTGGCGAGCCATATTCATACGGGCCGCGATAGACGATCGGCTGGAAGTCGAAGTTACCGTGTCCCGGAGGACTGGGCGCTTGCCATTCCAGACCATTGGCTCGCCAGGGATTGCGGCCTGCCTTCGGTCCCCAAAAGAGGCTGTAGAAAAAATTGACGGCGAAGATGATCTGCACAGCGACCATGCAGATCGCACATACCGTCATAAACTGGTTCATCGTCAGCAAATGGCTGAAGGTCGGGTAATGGTAAGGATCAGCCAAGCGGCGAGGGAAGCCGCCGACTCCCAAAATGTGCATCGTGAAAAAGGTGCCGTTCAAAAAGATGAACGTCAGCGCGAAATGAATCTTGCCGGCCGTTTCGTTCATCATGCGGCCAAACATCTTCGGGAACCAAAAGTAAATCGAGCCGAAGACCGCCATCGCCGTGCCGGCGAACAACACGTAGTGGAAGTGGGCGACAATGAAGTAGGTGTCGTGAATCACGATGTCGACCGGGGTGGCCGCCATAAAAATGCCGGAGAGCCCGCCGATCACGAACATCGAGACGAAGCTCAGCGCGAACAGCATCGGCGTGGTGAACTGCACTTTGCCGCCGTAAACGGTGCCGAGCCAGTTGAACGTTTTCACCGCACTGGGCAGCGCGATCATCATGGTCGCGACCATAAAGGTCATGCCGAGGCCGGGGTTCATCCCCGAAACGAACATGTGATGCCCCCACACGATAAAGCCGAGCCCTGCAATCCCGCAGATCGAATAGACCATCGGCTTGTAACCAAAAATCGGCTTGCGGGAGAAGCAGGCCAAAATGTCTGAGACCATCCCCATCGCCGGCAAGATCATGATGTAGACCGCCGGGTGCGAATAGAACCAGAACAAGTGTTGCCATAACAGCGGCTGCCCGCCGCCCGCCGCCATCGGCGAGTTATTGACCACCAAGCCTTCCGGCAGAAAGAAACCGGTGCCGATCAAACGATCGGCCAGCATCATGAAGCCTGCGGCCGTCAAAACCGGCAGCGCAAAAGCTTGCAGCAAAGCGGTGATAAACATCGCCCAGATCGTCAGCGGCAAACGAAACATCGTCATGCCGGGCGCACGCATCTGAATGATCGTGGTCATGTAGTTGACCGAGCCCAACATCGAGCTGACGCCGACCGTCGTCACTCCCAATAGCCACAACGTCTGCGCAGCGCCGCTACTAGGCGCCGAGGTCGTCATGTCCGAAAGCGGCGGATAACTGGTCCAGCCGGCCGCAGCGCCATGGCCGTCGCAAAAGAACGCTCCGCCGAAAAAGAAAAACGCCGGCCACATGAACCAGTAGCTCAGCATGTTCAACGTCGGAAACGCCATATCGTCGGCGCCGATCATCAGCGGAATTAAAAAATTGCCAAAGGCGCCGGCCAGGATCGGGATGATCACCAGAAAGATCATCACCGTCGCGTGCATCGTCACCAAGACGGTATAGAACTCGGGCGCGATCTGGCCTCCCTGCTCAGGAAACAACATGCCGCCGATGATCGGCATATCGGACCAGGGCCAGGCCAACTGCCAGCGAATGCCGAGCGCCAACATGCCGCCGACGACAAACCAAATCAGCGTCGAGAAGAGAAACTGAATCCCGATGACTTTATGGTCTTTCGAGAAAACGTACGTCGACAGGAAATGTCCGACGGTCATCTCGTCGGCAGCGGCCTGCGTATGTGAATCGATTGTCGTAGTGCTCATCGATTATTCTTCTTCCTCAGGCAGGCTGAACTGCGAAGTCTCCTGTTCGGCGTAAGCTGCCGAATACCAGCGATCAAACTCGGCGGCGTTATCCACCGTAATCCGACCGCGCATCTTGTAATGTCCCCAGCCGCAAAGCTCGGCGCAAACGATGTCGCTTACTCCTTCTTTCACTGGATGAAACCAAACGTATTGCCGCATGCCCGGCACGACGTCTTGCTTGACCCGCATGTTGGGCAGGAAGAAACTGTGCAGCACGTCCATGCTCTCGATCTCGATGACAATTTCTTCGTCAACGGGAACATGCAGGTCATTCAATACGTGCAAATCGTCCGGCGTATCGAGCCGACCATCTTCGCCCGGGTATTGAATCCGCCATTCAAATTGACGTCCAGTCACACGACATAGCGGCGGCTTGATCGCGCCGTCCGCCATCGTCGGGCGTCGCATCCGCGCTCCGGCCCAAGCGTCCATTTGGTAAATCGCAATAAACAGCAGCACGACCGCCGGCAAGATCGACCAGATTACTTCCAACGCATGACTACCATGCGAGAAGACGACCGGATCCGCGTTGGTCGCGCCGTCGTACCGCCAGAGAATCCAGAACAGAACGGCGCCTGTGCCGATAAACACGACGCCAGTCAAATAGAGGATGACGTAAAACAAATGGTCTTTGACATGGTCGCTGACGTCGAGCGACGGAAACCAATGTCCCGACGAAAATGCAAACGATCCGCCGCTCATCGGCCACCAATCGTTCATCGCCGACACGAAGGTCCAGACCCCGAAAATCGGGACTGTCAAAAACAGAATGCTCCAAACTCTACCCACGTTGTCTCTCCCTCGAACGTCGGCTTCAACCGACGATGGCCGAGCTGCTAGTTCCGCACGCGAACATTTTCCGGTTGATGCGGCTCGTTTTCGCTTAAAGCGTCGTACGGCAGTCCATATCGCACAAAGTCGACCAGATGCCAAATTTCTTCATCGGTGACAATCGGCGGCGCCGCCGGCATTTTCGCCCCTTCGATACCGTTCCGAATTCGCCAAAAGATATCGATCGGGCGTCGTCCGCCGCGGAAAACCCCTTGCCGCAAATTGCGAGGTCGAAGCTTACGCGGCTCCAGTGCGCCTAACGCCAAATATCCTTCCAACGTGCTGGGATCATTCGGGTCGTAGTAAAACCGCGTCCAGTCGTCGTAAAAATCAGCTTCCGCCGTCTGCCCATCTCCCAAGGCCGATTCGCCATGACAGCCTGCGCAGCCGGTTTTGGCCGAGAAGAAGAGTTCTCGCCCTTTGGCGATCGACTCTTTCATTTCCATCTCTGGCTTCTCGGCGATCTCCGTCACTTCATCGCCGGCATTCATCCATTTTTCGACGATCGGACCAACCACTTCTTCGACGATATTCTCACGCGACTCGAAGAAGGCGACTTCCTCTAGGAACTCCGCTTTTTCTTCTTCCAGTTCTTCTTCGGTAAGACTCTCGACGTATTCCTGTTCTTCGGCGTTGCGCTCACTCGCAGGCTTCACCACCGCAGGCAACAGTTCGCCAAACTCCGCTTCGATCAAGTAGAGTTCGGTCTGACCGCGAATCGACAGGTACTTTACATAGTGGGTCAGCGCTTCGATTTCGTCGCTGTCGAGCAGTTTAAAACTGGGCATCGCCGTACCGGCGGCGCCGTCGCGAATGATTCGATTCAGATCTTGATGCGTTGGCTCTTGCCCAGAAGCGGTTGATTTGAACTTGAACTTGCCTGGCCGATAATCGCGGGGATACGGATTCAAAAAGGCGGCCGTCGGACCGGCGCCATCTCCGGTGATTCCATGGCAATGAACGCAATGCTGTCGATAAAGACCACGCTGCTTGCCGTTCTCGTCGCTCCCATACGGACCGGCCGCCATCTTGATCTTTTCGAGGTCCAAAACGTCTTCGATGCCGGGGACCGGCGGCAACACAGGGTTGTCAGGCGTACCAAACGAGGCCTCCAGAATCTCGGCGATCGGCTGCAGTTGATACTGAGTCGAAAATGTCGCTTCGCTTTCGAGCTCACGTTTGTGCACGGCGATCATGTTCAGCTCGAACTGCGCGGCTGGCGAAAAGCAGCCTGCAGTCGCGATGACGCCGATCGCAAGCAGCGTCCAACGCGCCCAATCGCCGCGCCTCATATTGCTGTAAACTGCGTTCATGCTGGTAATTTCTTGTCGCATCATGACGTATTGCGAAGCGTTCCTTCCCAACAGAAGAAGCGGCTAAAACGTGGAAGCATCCACAACGACCGCTAGTTCGTTCTTCGACTCGTCGGTCGGATCTAGCGTCATCGTAAACTCACCTTTGCGCCACGAGACCGGTTGTCCGTTCACCGTGGTGGGCGACACGCCGCTCGGTTGCGTTTCGTGCCATACTCGAACTTGAATCGGCGCTCCCGCCGGCACATTGGCGATCTCAAACGAACCATCGTCGCCTGAAATCGCATAGTAGCCGTTGGAGCGAATCAAAATGTAGGCCTTCATCCAGGGATGAATGCTGCACGTGACTTCAAACGGATCCTTCTCGCCGGCAGTCGGTTTGTAAGTCGTCGAAGTTCCGCCCGGCACGTTGACGTTGGAAGCGGTGTTTCGCCGCGGCTCCATTTTCGTGTTATGCGCGATCGGATCGCTGTTCAATATCTCTAAGGTTTCGGTCGCTTGCATGCCAAAGACATGATCGACGAACTCGCAGGCCTTCTGATCAAACTTGACTTCATCCGTCGCGCCTTTCGCATCAGGATGAACCCAATCGTCAGGAACCTCGACCATGACAACCATGTTCTTGATTCCTTTGGACTGCGGATCAACCACCACTTGCGGCGCGTAAATCGTGACGTTGTTGGGATTGCAGACCGCCGTATCCTTGGTCACGCTCAGCACCGGATTGGCCGGCGGCGTTCCCTGAATCTGAAATTGCCCGCGAAGCGTGACGAACTCGGTCGGCTTTTGCATCACCGGCTCGGTCGGCTCGGTGGTCGCCGCTTCTTCGTCGCCGCGAAGCGCCTCCCGAATCGCCAGAACGCGACCCGGCCGAGGAACGACCTGCCGCGCGATTTCCGTGTCACAACCGCCGGAAACCCAAGCGGTGATCAAGACAATTATCAGCAGAGGGATTCGCTTCATCACGCAACCTTTAATTCGGCTGGCGATGAAGGCCGAGCGATGATTAACGCCATCGCTCGCCCCCTTCGCCGAAAGCCTATTTCTTCAACTTGTCAGCAGCGACGGTGATGACGCCCAGGTCGGTCGCTTTCCCGTCCTCTACCTTGATTTCGTATTCGCCTTTGCGGTCTTTTTCGGTCTTGCCGCCCATCTTCACTTCTGACAGGTAACCGCCGCTGGTGTGCCAGAACTGGAAATTCCAGTCGCCAGCCGGCACGTTTTCGATCGTGAACGTGCCATCTTCGGCCGAAACGGCGACGTACGGCGCTTCTTTGACCACGATGAAACCGGTCATCCAGGGATGGATCGCACAAGCGGCGACCATCGGGACGCGTTCTTCCGAGGGGAATTGATGCATAAACGAACCGCCAGCAGGAACCAACGTGTTGAACGGGTTGTTGGCGAAGCCGTCGACCTTAAAGTTGTGCGCGATCGGATCGGAGTTTTTGAACTCGACCTTTTGCGACGGACGAACGACAACCACATGCGGCACGTAGGCGCACGCCAGGTTGTCGACTTCGATCGTATCGTTGGCGGTCGCTTCGTAGCTCGCATGAACCGGCGGTTGCGGATCGCGACGACCCAGCGAGAGCCAAACGCAAACGTTCTTCAGTCCGCCATCGGGACCCACCAACAGCGACTCATCCACCAACGGCGGATTTTTGTCACAGACCGCTTTGTCTTTGGTAATGACCAAGGGCTCAGGCGGCGCAACTTTGCCGTCGACGACAAATTTGCCGGTGATCGTACCCCAACCTGCGGCGGAGACGGCGCTGCTGACGCATAGCGCCAGTAGAAGTGCGGAGCTGAAATGTAGCAATTTCACGGTGGGAATCTCCTTCGGTGTTCTTACTGTTCCATGCACGCGGCCGCGTCGAACCACGCTAAAGCTTTTCATTATAAGCAATTCTGTCGCCGCCGCCCATGCATTTCGCCGCACCCTTTTAGGGGGCACGAAAAACAGCCCTCGGCAACCGCTTATTCGACGCCGGTTGCGGCCTCCGGCGGGGGTGGAGCCGCTGCTTCGACCAGCGGCGTCACCTGGCTATGCGCTTTGGCGAATTCGTCGTAATTCATCAACAAATCGGTCAAAGCGTCGATCTGATCGAAGCTCGTCCCATGGTACAGTTTTTGATCAATTCCGCCGTAGTTCGCCGCTGCATCCGGCAAGTACGGGATATTCACCGGCATCGCCGTGTAAGGCAAAATCGCCGAGGGTTGTGAAATCCAGTCCCGGACATAGCGAGGACGCAGTCGCGAGTATACCTGGGTCAGGTCAGGCGCAAGCGCCTTGGCCGAACCGACCGGGACAAAATCTCCGACGATATGACATTTGACGCAGTAGTTGCTGTTCACGATGATTCCCATCGCGTCTGTCAAACGATTTTGCGCTGGCAAACCTTCTTTTTCTAAAAGCTGATCATATTTCGCTTGGGCCGAACGCAAATAATCGGCGCGACGCAGCTTGTCGAAAGCATAGGGAAACTCGGCGTCATCGCGAGCGGCGAAGAAGTTCGCCAACTTGCCGGCTTCGTCCGAAGTCATATTGAACTTCGGCATTCGGAGCACGACGGCGGGACGAATCGGATACGGATCCAACAGGAAGTCATGCATCCAGCCGACCTGGGCTTTCTTCCCCTGGCCGACCAGCGGCGGCGGCAACCAGGCCCAAGCTTCGCTTCCTTTGGCGTTCGGATTCGACTGCTGCTCTAGCTCCAACACTCGCGGCAACAGCATCTTGGTCAAAGCGCCCCCATCGGTCGGATAGCGCCGGCGAATGAAGTCCGCCGGTATATCGGTTCGCAGTAAACCAACCGGATAGACGTTGCCGTCCAGCACCACCGGATCCCACAACTGAAACCGATAGCTCAGTCGCGCCGGATCGTAGTCGAAATCCGCTTCGACATCGTATCCCTCATCATCGACGACAATCGGCAGGCCATCGCGATCGCCTACTGCCGGCAAGCCGACGATCGTCGCATGCAGATTGCCGGCCGCATCGACCGCGCGCTGCGAGAGATCAATATCGGCTTGGCTGAAATGAGGTTCGACGTAGGGATAAGTGGGCGCCGTCGCTTGAGGTTCAAAAAAGCCCGGCTGGAAGGTCAGATCCCACTTCTCCATGCCGACGATGTGACACCCTTTGCAGTTGTACTTCTCCAGGACGACGCGACCTTCGTCCATCGCCTTTTTCCGCGGCGTGGGCGTATAAACGTATTGCGGCGCCGGCGGCTGCGCCACCAAGCCCAGCACAAAGGTGATGATCGCTTCGCGCTGCGCATCGTTTTCAAACGGGAACTGCGGCATCCGCAAGCGGTCGTTGTAACTCTTATTTTCGGTCTTCTTATAGTCGTAGCTCCGCGGCTCACGCAGCTTTTGCTCGATGAAACCGATCCGGCTGTGAGAGCCGATCTGCTTCAGATAGAACTCGGACGGCCAACGAGATTGGTCAATCAACTTGGCGTCGTCGTGCGCCGCAGCTTCAGCGTGATTCTCGTCATGCTTCTCCGCCGGGTGCTCGAGACTGGCCAGCCCCCCTTCGACAACTCCGTAGTCTTGGGCGCTGGTCTCGCTATGATCGGCCGGATGCATATGGTGATGCAGGTACTCATTGATATGCTCGAACGCCAACTTCGACGTATCTTTGCGTCCCCAGTCGGTCAGCGCGGTTCCGATCGGTTTGAAGTCTTCAAAGCCGGGGACATCGTGACATGCGTAGCAACCATATTTGCCGATCGCTTTGCGACCGATGTATTGCAGTTTTTTCTCGGTCGAAATCCCACCGATCAACTCGACTTCGGCCCCCTTGAGACTCGCTCGCTCTTCTTCGGCGATCCCCTGCTCCATGACCTGGGCGATTTTCGCAGCGTTGTAGGTCGCTCCCAGGTAGTCGGTTGTTAGTTGATCCAGATATTTGGGATTCGGCGTCAGTTGCGGATCGGTCGGCTCAAAATCGCCGCCGGTCGACAGGAGAAACGCGACGACATCTTCCGCAGGATCGGTCGCGGTCCCATCGGCCTGTTGCACCGGATCGAGGAACAAATTCGGCATCTTCGTCCGCACGTGATACCGGGTCGGATCTTTCAACCAGGTATACAGCCACTGTCGGCCCGCCGCGCCGCGCAGCTTGCCGCCCAGTCCGGTCAGGTTGGGGCCCTGATCGGCATGCGACGCCGGAAAATCTTCGTGCTGATGACACGCGAGACAACCGCGCGTTTCAAACAACAGCTTGCCGCGCGTGATCTTGTCGGTGTCGCTGCCGACCTGACCTTGCTCGGTCCGCAGATATTCAAACTTCTGACTGTTGGCGGTCAGGTACTGCACGATCCCCAGGATCTCGATCGGCTCAAAATGCTCCGCTTCTTCCAGCGAAGCCGATCCCTTGTCGAGATGACTCCAGAGCCCGAAGAACTGCGGCATCTTCGTATCGGGTCGGAAATGGCTCGGCTTTCGAATCCAATCGTACAGGAACGGCGCCTCCAGCTTGCTGGCGACGTAGCGCAAGCTCGGCCCCACTTTTCGAAGTTCGCCGGGAGCTTCCTGATCTTTCAGTTGACTCGCGACCTCGCGGACCGCCGGTTCATACTGCGGCTCTTCCGCCACCTTGTCGGCTTCGATCGCCTTGAAGACATCCTCACGAACGACATTATCCTCGGGGTGAACCACCACCTCGGCCAACTTCGCTTTCATCGAATCATCAAACTGATCGCCATAGACCGCCAGCAGTTGCTGAGCGGTCGCAAAGTAGTTGGGCTCGAGACGCAAGTCAGGCCCAATCGTCTTGCCGTGTCCTTCGTTCCCCTTCACTTCGTGACAACCAAAGCAGCCGAACTTCAAGATTGCGTGGTACCCTTCGACCACCTTCGGCGCAGGGGGTTCTGGAAATTGCTCGCTCGCTTCCAGCGAAACGACGTCGTGATGACATTTGATGCAACTCGACTCCACAAACCGCTGCGAATGCATCGGATAGAGCCAGAAGTGATTGTCGAACCAGCCGTACTCTTCCTTCCAGTTCTGCATCTCTTTCAGCGAGTTCGGCGTATGCGACGCCCATTTGAAGTCGGTCGCGTTTCCTTGCCCGTCGTGACAGATCGTGCAGCCGAACTTGCCCACTTCGTGGGGACTGAGCGAGCCGACAAACAGATCCAACCGCGGATGCGAAGCATAGGGATGCTCCAGGCCGCGACTCACTTTGATTTGAATCGAATCGCCAAACGGCGCGCTTTGCATCAACAGTCGCCGCACCTGGCCGGGGTCGTTGATCAGGTTGCCGCCGACCTCGACGATCACGTCGCCAAACTTGAGCCCGTCGGGGCCATGCAACCCAGCGATCGAACCGTCGGTCGCGACGCGCTCCCGCAAGACGTCTCCCAGCGGTTTCGCTTGGCCGCCGTGAGCAGCCAACGGATCGGCGACCTTGGCCTGAGCCGCGAGCGACTCGGGCAACACCAGTTCGATCGTCACCAAATCAGGATCAAGCAAACCTTCGGACGCTAAACGAATCCCATAAACCGACTCCAAAGTCGGAACCGTTCCGTCTTCGCCTTCTTCCGGCATGCTGCTGGGCGTCGACATCGTCAGCACGACTTCCTCGTCGTGCGGAAACAGCTGCTTGGTCGGCGAGCCGCGCTGCGTCTTATCAATCCCCATATGACAGGTCATGCAGCGATCAAACCGCGCGACCATCTTATGGCTAAAGTCTTGCTTCAACTCCGGCAACCAGATCTGGTCGATCTTGATTGACGAGTTGAACGCGTCGAGGATCGGCAATTCGTTCACGCGCTTGCCGACAAACGGAAACTCATCACTAAACCAGGTCGACTGCCGCGCGCTGCGGGCTTCGACTAGCTGATTCAGTTCGATTTGATTCGCTTTGATTTCGGATTCAATTTCCGATCCAACCGCACAAATTTCACCCAAGATGCGAATCAACTCTTTGCGATGCGCGGTCGCATGCTGATTGGCGAGTCCTAGTTCGGCCACGTCCGCTTCAACATGCGCAATCTCGTCGCGAATGCTCGCAATTTTATCGGCGCTTAATTCATCGCGAATCGCCAGGTCATAGCGACTACGCACGGCGTCAAGATCCGCGTTGCGAAATTTCTTCTTGCCGAGCAGCGTCTCTTCTCGAAACTTAGCCGCTTTCTCAAACGAGTCGAGCCGGCTGAGAAAGTTGGCCCGCAACTCTTGAAAGTGGATCAGATCTTGTTCTTGATCGGCGGTCGCGTCGTCGGCGGCGACCGCTTCTTTGGCGGCGGTTAGTTGTTCGGCCTGATCCTGCAGACCTTTCAGCTCTGCGTCGATGCTGCTGAAATCGTACTTCGCCTCCCCCCGAGCGGCGGCGTCCTCATTGACGGCTGCTTGAAACTGTCGCATCAGCGTTTCGCTAGGCGCGACCGCTTTGACGGCCAACAGCTTCGTCTCCAGCATGTGATGCGAATAGAGCGTCGCTTCCGTTTTTTGCTGATTGATTTGCCAATCGGCGAGGGTCGCTTCGACGCTACGATACTTGCGCTGAATCGGCTTCCATTGCCGCATGTGATCTTGCGCAAACATGATGATCGTCGCGACCAGTAGAAAAATACTGCTCACCGCAAAGACGAAGTGCATCGTCTTGATGTTGCGCCAAATTGATTCGTTGGCCGGCATTGCCGCAAACTCCGTACGCCTGATTTGGCGCCGTCAAAAATTCGCCAGATACTCGGGCAAGGCGATGATGTATTTCAAATTAAACGACCAGCGCAGCACCATCTTGATGGGAAACAGCGCCATAAGCAGCAGCAGCGAAGCCAAGATCATGAAACGGATCAGGCCCATCTTCTGGAAAAACTTGCGAAAGACCGTCGTCGCCAAAATCGGCGGCAACAGCGTGAAGTAACCGAGCAACAGCAGGATGCCTGGCAGTTCGCGCCAAATCGCAAATCCTAGCGCAGCGCCAGCGCCCACGTCGGGAGGCGCCTTGGGTTTGGGCATTCCGAGCCACTGCACCCAGAAAAATTCGGACAAGTCGACGTTATTCAGCGGCACGACTTTGTGGACGTCCCATTGCTCAAACGGACCAAAAAAGTTCCAGTTTGGACCGCGCAAAAAGGTTCCCAAGATAATGAACGTCACCCACAGCACGAGAAAGCCGAACTGAAACGTCACGTAGGCGAATTTACGCTGGTCGATCGTATAGTAACCGTTTCCCAACTTATTGAAATCGAGGTACGGAATCGCCATCAAGCCGCCGACGATCACCAGCGGAGCGACTACCCCTGCGAACCAGGGATCGTAATAAACCAACATCTCTTGCAGACCAAGGAAGTACCACGGCGCCTTGGATGGGTTGGGCGTTTTCGCAGCGTCGGCCGGTTCTTCCAGCGGCGCCTTCAAAACGACCGCCCACAAGATCAATACGGCGGTGATCGCCACCATGCAAATTAGTTCGGTGTAGACCAGGTCAGGCCAGACCAAGATCTTTTCGTCATCCAACTTCTCTAGCGGCGGCAGTCCATCTTTGGCGCGATCGTCATTTTTGACCGCTTGTGCGGTCGCCAACCAGGTGAAAAAGGCCAGCAGATAGACCATCGCGACGATCGGCACGTTGTCCGGTTTCATCACGATCGAAGCAAAGTTCGGATTGGTCATGCAAACCGCCAACAGCACTAGCATGCAGTTCCACACGATCCACGCGACCACCGGTCGCACAAAGAATCGTCGCCCCAGAAACAGCACCGCCAGCAGCCCGACCGAAAGGGTGCTGTACAGCACCGGCCCCAACGAACCGGCGAACAGATAGTTCACCCCATCGACCATAAACTGCGGCAACGAGATCGGCGCCATCATCGTGGCGCTGCCGCTGAACGCCAACGGCGACATGATCGAGAACACCACCGCCAGGAAGAGACAGCCGAACGACTTGTTTCCCAAGTGAGAATCTTGCGGATGTTCGGCGGTTGGTGCGTGATGGTGCTGAGCTTCGGCCAGCTGCCATAAGTAATAAGCGGCGACGCCGTTCATCAGCCCCAGCGCCAAATAGAACATCCCTAGAAAGCCGCTGACGCTTTGCAGGAATTCTTCGTGGCTCAGGTGCATAACGGCGTCAACTCAAAAGATTCAACGGCAGCAAGGACAACCTCCCACGATCGCCCAACCAGGCGACCGCGACTCTCTATAGCGGCCCACTAATGCCGCCATCCTTGCGGACGCGCCAAAAGTGAATCGCCAACAACAACGAAACCGCCAACGGGATCGCGATGCAATGCAAAATGTAAAATCGGTTCAGCGTCTCTTCCCCCACAAAGCGAGCTCCCAGCAGCCCATATCGAGCGTCCGAAGCGCTGGTGATCAAGTTGATGCCGCCGACCGACAACAGCGAACTGCCGGGACCGGCGCTTCCTAAAAAGGGATGCGCTTTCGCCATATTCGATCCGACCGAGATCGCCCAGATCGCTAACTGATCCCAGGGCAACAAGTAGCCGGTAAAAGACAACAATAAGGTCAGCAGCAAAAGAATCACGCCGACTACCCAGTTGAACTCGCGGGGAGGCTTATAACTGCCGGTCAAAAAGACGCGGTACATATGCAGCCAGACGGTGATCACCATTGCGTGCGCGCCCCAGCGATGGATCTCGCGCAGGATCCCCATCGAACTAACGTCACGCAGCTCTAAGATATCTTTAAACGCCCATTCCAACGTCGGGCGATAATAGAACATCAACAAGACGCCGGTGACCGCTTCGACCAAAAACAGAAAGAAGGTGACCCCGCCCATGCACCAGGTGTAGCTGAGCGCGATCCCTTGTTTTTTGACCGAGACCGGATGTAAGTGAAGAAAGAAGTTGGTCAGAACGACGACGATGCGATTGCGACGATCGACCGGCATCGGATGCCGAAATATGCTCTTCCAAATCTGCGAGTTCTTGATGTGTTCGCTCAGTGAAGGCATGACAGCGCGATCCCTCTTGGTTGACACATACTGCTGACGCGTGCTTACTTAGTTGCGATTGGATGAATCCGCTGAAACTAGGCCGGGCCGATAAACGACCCAGGATCCGCCCATTGCCCCAACTCTTGTTGATAAACGCGACTCTTGTCGATTTCTAGTTGTCCATCATCCGCAATCCGAATCGCGTACCGTTCCAAAGGCCTGGGGGCAGGACCCTCGAAATTGACGCCATCCTTATAAAAACCGCTGCCGTGACAGGGGCATTTAAATTTCTGCTCCGCTTCCAACCAATTCGGCGTGCAGCCCAAGTGAGTGCAAACCGTGCTCAACGCGTAGATCTGCGGTTGGCCTTCGTACTCGGCCCGCACGACCCAAACGGCGAACTGCGACTTGTATTTCGTCTCGACCTGACCCGGCGAAAGATCAGCCGGCGTACCGGCCTTGAATTTCATCGGCGGCTCGGTCCGCACATTCGGAAACATGAACCGCGCCATCCCCAGTGAGCTGATCAAGCCGGTCAACGTCAGCATGCTAAAGCCGACCGCCAGGCTCGAACCAAACGCCCAGGCAAAAAAGCCGCGGCGGGTTTCCTCTTTTTTGGCGGCCGCTTTCGGCTTCGCAGTCGCAGCCACATAGGCCGGGCGCTCCGGCATCGTGACTTTCTTTTTCTCCCGCTTTTCTGGCGGTGATTCTCCCTTGGCGGCCGCTTCCGCTTTGGTGATCGGCCCTGCTTTGTCTTTCTTTCGCGCCGAAGACAAAATACTCTGCGTATCGAGCGGACCCGCCGGAACCGGCTTGGCGCCTTTTTCGGCCGTCGCTGGGTTTGCTTTCGCCGCCGGCGCCGATTTGGCCGCTGGTTTCGGAGCAGTCGACTTCTCGGCCGCTCCCCCGCCCTTGCCGGCTCGCGCCGCGGCCAGCATGTCAGCTACCGACATTTCCCCCGGCTTTTTCGCCGGAGCCGCAGGCTTCTCTGCTTTGGGCTTCGCTTCGCCAGCCGGCTTGCTCCCTTTGCCGCGAGCCGCGGCCAACATTTCGGCCACGGACATCTCGCCGGGCTTTTTGGCCGGCGGAGAATCTTCGCTCGGCGGCGTCTCTGGCTCTGGGGGAGCTTGCTCCGCAGGAGCAGCTTCCCCTGAGGACTCGGCGTCTGAGGACGGCGCAACATTTTCGCCGCCCGGCTTGTCAGTGCGACAAGCGGCGAGAATATCCTCGACCGACATTTTTTTCTTGTCAGCCATCGATGTCTTCGCGCTAGAGATAAGGCCGAAACCGCATCAACAATCAATGGATTGTCACCGCAATCCCGGATTTTAGGGAAGGCTATTTCACCGCCCGGAGCGGCAAAAAATAGCGACTGATTCTTTCAACTTCCTCTGGCAGAACAACTTGCGGCGTAATTCCACGTGCCGAACTGCGGTTTCCCGTGATTTCCTGCCCAAGTTGTATTCGATCTGCCCCCACTGTCAACCGTTTTTGCGCGAGACAATTTGTCACATCCTGCCGAGTGGTAAGGTCGTAGTTCACCGCAGCCGCCGAAAACAGCATCTGTCGAGTCTTTGGCTTCCCCGGTAGAATGTCAGATTCGACGCAGGACCTCAGCCCCATAAAGGCTTATTGCATTATGAACGTATTGGTGATTGGCAACGGCGGCCGCGAACACGCGCTCGCTTGGAAAATTGGTCAAAGCTCGCGCGTCGATCGCGTTTTTGTAGCGCCCGGCAATGCCGGTACGGCGCTCGACGCGGAGAATGTCGATATCGCTCCCTCCGACTTTCCGCAGTTGATCAAGTTCGCCAAGCAAAACAACTGCGGCCTGACCGTCGTCGGCCCCGAAGCGCCGCTAGTCGCCGGAATCGTCGACGCGTTCCAAGACGCCGGGCTCAAGGTCTTTGGACCCAACAAAGCCGCCGCGCAGATGGAAGGGAGCAAAGCGTTCTGCAAAAAAATCTTGCGTCAGGCCGATGTGCCGACCGCCGAATACCGCTTGTTCCGTGACGCCGACAGCGCCACGCGCTACATCAAAGACCGCTTCCCGCACGAAGGGGAAGATGTGCCGGTCGTCGTCAAAGCAGACGGCCTGGCCGCCGGCAAAGGCGTAACCGTCTGCCGCAAAGCGGAAGACGCGCTCGAAGCGATCAACCAGATTGCTCGCGACAAGATCTTTGGAGACGCCGGCAATCAGATCGTGATCGAAGAACGGCTCGACGGCCAAGAGGCGAGCGTATTAGCGATCACCGATGGTCATACGATCGTCAGCCTGGCGCCGGCCCAAGATCACAAGCCGGCGTTTGATAATGACGAAGGACCCAACACCGGCGGCATGGGCGCCTACAGCCCGACGCCGATCGTCACGCCCAGCATGATGTCCGAGATCGAAGAACGCGTGCTGGTCCCGACCGTTCACGCCCTGAAGCGTTCGCGCCGTCCGTTCCGCGGCGTGCTGTACGCCGGACTGATCATGACCAACCAAGGTCCCAAAGTACTGGAATACAACGTCCGCTTGGGCGATCCTGAGTGCCAGCCGATCTTGATGCGTCTCAAGACCGACCTGATCGATATTCTCGAAGCGACCGTTGATGGCCGCTTGGCCGAGATCGAACCGCTGCAGTGGGATCCCCGTCCCGCGATCTGCGTAGTGATGGCCTCCGACGGCTATCCCGGCGACTACACCCAGGGCCACGCGATTCGCGGCTTGTCCGAAGCGGCTCAACTGCCTGACGTGAAAGTTTTCCACGCCGGCACCACGCTCAAAGGCAGCGACGTCCTCACCGCCGGCGGCCGCGTCCTCGGCGTCACCGCCCTGGGCGATTCGATCGCAACGGCCAAGCTCAACGCCTATACCGCCGTCAAAAAGATCCGCTGGGAAGGCGCCTGGTGCCGGAAAGACATTTCCGACAAGGCCCAGATTTTGCCTTCGTAAAACCTGGATACGAGCCCGCCAGCAAGGGAATGCGGCTGGTCACTTCGAACCGTGCTCGCAACGCCAACCGCATTCCCTTGCTGGCGCTGGCCGGCTAGTGATGGGCCGGCTAGACTCTTTGCGGCATGCAACTAAAACAGTTTCCGCTCTTTCCCATACGCTTTCAGATGCCCCATCGCTTTGGGCGTTACCACACGGCCGCGCGGGGTTCGCACGACCAGCTCGGTACGCAGCAAGAAGGGCTCGACTTCGTCGGCCAGCGTGTCGGTTGCGGCGTTCATCGTATGCGCGATCGCTTCAATCCCGGCCGGACCGCCGGCAAAGACGCGGACCAGCGTCGAGAGATAGTTGCGGTCTTGTTTGTCGAGACCCAGATCGTCGATCGCCTGCATCTCCATCGCGGCGCGGGCCAGTTCTAGCGTGACATGCCCATCCGAGCGGCTGGTCGCAAAGTCGCGCACCCAACGCAGGCGATTGTTGGCCACCCGCGGCGTGCTGCGGCTGCGCTTCGAGATCTCTAGCGCCGCGTCATCGTCGATCGTCACGCCCAGCTTCTTCGAATTGCGGCGAACGATCTCGGCCAGTTCGTCATCGCTGTAAAAGTCGAGATGCTCCCGTAGGACAAAACGATCTCGCAGCGGCGCCGATAACATCCCGCTACGCGTCGTCGCGCCGATCAGCGTGAACGGCTTAATCTGCAGATTGATGGTTCGCGCATTCGTTCCTTCGCCTAGCACGATGTCGATCCGAAAATCTTCCATCGCCGTGTACAGATATTCTTCGACCGCTTTGGGGATCCGGTGGATCTCGTCGATGAACAAGATCGAACGTTCGTCGGCGTTGGTCAGATAGGGAACCAGATCTTTGGGGGCCTGAATCGCGGGCCCGCTGGTCAACTGAAAATTGACGCCCAGGTCTTTCGGGATGCAGGTCGCAAAAGTTGTTTTTCCTAGCCCCGGCGGACCATCAAACAAGATGTGCCCGAGCGGTTCGTCCCGCTTCATCGCGGCGTCGACGACGATCTGCAGCCGCTTGGCGACTTCGCGCTGGCCCACCATATCGGCCATCGACTGCGGACGGAGCGACCGCTCGTCCTCAGGACCATGGCCGTCTCCCTGCTGTAATAAGGCTTCGCGGGCCATCCGTAACGCCGTGCTCGAGGAGAGAAGTGAACAATTGTAGACCTATCGGCGTTCACTATAACAAACCTCGGCAATGGACGAAAAGCCGAGTGGAGAAAGGATCTGGCTGGCGCAATTAACGCCAACCGGGCAAGGTGGGTCAAGACGCGCCACGAACTTGCCCAAATCGGCGACCGATTGGACGCAGGCCACACGCGCGCCAAAGCTTGTCCGTTGACAGAACGCACGCATCTCGGATCGATTAAGGGGTGCGGCGGATTGCGCATTTGGCGGTCGTTTGCCGGCCAACAAATGGGAGCCGGAGCCTTCGTGTGAGCCGCCGGAAAGTGTGCGATAGACCGGCCTTGCCCAGGTGTTTCCTGTGTGTGCGGTCCATACATCGAGTCACCCCCTACGAAAGCGCCCAGTTTACCCCTGGGAAAAATGGGCAAGTTCCTCAAAAAACGAATCGCGGTCCGGTCCAACTAGTTTAACCGTAGAACAAGCCATGTCTGCGGCAGTCGCAATCCCCCCAAACTAACATTCAGGAGGCCCAGGCAAATTGAAGACGAAGAAATCCAGCGGTCCAGTCCAACCCTGCCGGTCCAGTCCAACCTTGTGGGCAAATGTCGAATGTCGAACGAACGGATCGCCGGACTAAAAAAAAATGCAGCGGTCCGGTCCTATGTCTAGTTGCCCTCAAATCGTCATCTCTTGGCGATATAGCGCAGTCTCGGTTTTTTCTGCCTAAAATGGACCCAACTTTCTTTGAGTTCAAAATCCTTTTGCGTCCTACCGCCGAGAAATTTCATGTCTCGTCTGACCGCCTGCCTACTGTTGCTGTCTTCTCCGGCCGGGCTACTGGCCGCGGATCGTGCTCCGAATATCGTGCTGATCATGGCCGATGATTTGGGCTACGCCGAACTGGGCTGCTATGGCCAAAAATGGATCAAGACGCCGAATATCGATCGCCTGGCGGCCGAGGGAATTCGTTTTACCGACTTCTATAGCGGCAACGCCGTTTGCGCACCGTCGCGCTGCTGCTTGATGACCGGCAAGCATCCAGGGCACGCCTACGTGCGGAATAACTTCGCCCAGAAGAAGCTGCCGGCCGAGTCGCTGGCGCTTGGCTTGACTGATTGGACCGGACAACGTCCGCTGGCCAGCGAAGAAGTGACCATCGCCGAAGTGCTCAAGCAGCGCGGGTACGCCACGGCGGCGATCGGCAAATGGGGACTGGGACAGTTCGGCACGACCGGCGATCCCAACCAGCAGGGCTTCGACCTCTTTTACGGTTTCAACTGCCAGACCCATGCTCATAACCATTATCCAAAATTCCTGATGCGGAATCGCGAAAAGGAAGTTCAACCAGGCAACAACCGCGGCGCGACCGGCGAGACCTTTTCGCAAGATCAATTCACCAAAGTCGCCTTGGAGTTCATTGATCAGAACAAGGACAAACCGTTCTTCCTTTACCTGCCGTTCGCAATTCCGCACTTGTCGATTCAAGTTCCGGACGAATCGACCGCCGAGTACACGAACGCTATTCCCGAAGAAAAATATGTCCACAAAGGCTACATCCAGCACCCCACTCCGCGCGCCGGTTACGCCGCGATGATCACGCACATGGACCGCGATATCGGTAAGATTTTGAGCAAGATTGAGACGCTGGGGCTGGATGGCGACACGCTAGTGATTTTCACGTCAGACAACGGTGCGACTTACGATCGCCTGGGCGGATCGGACTCTGACTTTTTTGAATCGGTCGCCAACCTGCGGGGGCTGAAAGGGAGCTTGTACGAAGGGGGCGTTCGCGTTCCGCTGGTCGCGCGTTGGCCCGGCAAGATCAAGTCGGGACAAGTCTCGCACGTCCCGTCCGCTTTGTGGGACATGCTGCCGACGATCGCCGACATCACCGAAACAAAAGCGCCGCAGATGATTGACGGTCTGAGCCTGGCGCCGACGCTACTGGGAAGCGGCGAACAAAAAATGCACGACTATCTCTACTGGGAATTCCCGGCGTACGGCGGTCAGCAGTCGATCCGCATGGGCAAATGGAAAGGGATCCGCCAAAACATGATGAAACGCAACAATCCCGCTCCGCTGAAAATCGAACTGTACGACCTGGAAGCCGACCCCGGCGAAACCACCGACCTGGCGGCTCAGCACCCCGACCTGGTCGACAAGCTGGCGAAGTTGATGGCCGAGGCGCATACGCCGTCCGAGTTTGACAAGATTCCGGCGTTGGACGGGAAGTAGGAAGAAAAGCGGAAACGGGAAAGCGGAGGAAGAGATGCAATCTCCTCCGCCGCCGCAAGTAATTTCTTGTTCCGCATTCCGCCGAACACGTCACAACCCCGCCGGGTTATACTTGCATGCTTCCCCTCCTTAGTTACGTTCGAGAATAACGCGTGCGTAGAGCGATTGTGTTGGTGATTGACGGTTGGAGCGCCGGGTTTCTTTCCTCTTATGGGACGGCCTGGCTAGAGACTCCTGCGCTGAATCAGTTGGCGGCCCAGTCGATTTTGGTCGAGCATGCGACGGTCGAAACGCTCAACCTGGACCAGCTTTATCGGTCTTGGTTTCGCGCGGCGCATCCGTTGGCGCCAGAGGATGGGTTTGATCTGGCGGCCCAATTGGCCCAGGTCGGCGTGCCGCTGCATTTGCTGACGGATGAAGCATTGCTGCGTGACGCGGCTGGCTCGTTTGGGCTTGCGTCGGCCGAGTTTCTGCCCTGCTCAGAGCCGCAGATCACCGAACATGAAGACGAGACCGAGTTGGCCCGCATCTTTGCCCTGGTTTGCGATTGGCTCGATTCGGACGGCGGCGACGAGTTGATTTGGGCCCATGCTCGGGGAATGGCCGGCGCGTGGGACGCGCCGCTCGATTATCGCCGTTCGTTGGCGGAAGACGAAGATCCCGAGCCTCCCACGTACGCGACGCCTCCCTCCTCTCGACCGGAGGGAAAGATTGAACCGGACGAGTTGCTCGGCTTGTCGCAAGCGTACGGCGGTCAGGTGCTGTTGATCGATACCCTGTTAGAAGAACTGCTGGCCACGATTGGCGCATTGCCGGTCGATCGCCAACCGCTGTTGATTATCACTTCAAGCGGCGGAATCCCGCTCGGTTTGCATCGTCAGATTGGACGCGACGCCGCATTGCCGCTGGCCCTCTTTTCGAACCTGACGCAAACGCCGCTGATGCTTCGCTTGCCTGGCGCCGCCCAAGGTCTGACCCGCGTGCAATCGCTGGCGTCCAGCAGCGACCTGCCGGCGACGTTGCTCGCTTGGTTCGCAGCGCCCCAGCCGACGCGAGCAGCAGATGCGGCGCGCTCACTTTTGCTGCTGGACCTGCCGCCGCGAGATCGAACGCTCTGTGCGACAGGCGACGATCTTTATCTGCGGACGATCTCGTGGGGAGCACGCGTCTCTAGCGATGGAAAGTGCCAACTGTTTGGCAAGCCGGATGATCGCTGGGATGTCAACGACGTCGCCAACCGCTGCCAACAGATCACGCCGCTGGCGATCGAGTTGGCCCAGCAAACGCGTGACGCCATCCAACAAGGCGCCCCGCTACCGGAGTTGCCGAAAGAATTAACCCAAGGCCTGGCTTAGCGAAACCGCGACGGCGCTTGCTGCGGATCCAACCGCGTACCGACGCGGGGAGGATCGGCCTGCATGCCGAGTCCGCCGACGCGCTGCGATTCTAGCGGAGCGCTCGCGATGTTGCTGGCGCCGCGCGAAGTTGCCGGCGAGTTGCTGACGGCGACGCGGGAGATTCGCTTTTCATCAACCATGCGGGTCGTGGTCACCGGGCGCGAAACCGTGCGAGTTTCCGGCACCAGGTCACGTCGCGTGATCGGAGTACGAACCGTTTCGACGCGCGATTCCCAGCGGGTCTGCGGCGCCCAGCGATAGGCGACGCGCGGCGGTGCGAAGATGTTGAGCGAGATCGGCGTATACGCTTCCCAACGATATTCGGTTACCGGAACATGATAGGTGCGCTGACTCTCATGCACGTCGGTCGTGTACCGTTCGACGTAAACTTGCTCGGTATGCTCTTGCATCCTCGTTTCGACGACGGGGCGCTGGACGGTGTCGACCACTTCGCGGTAGGTCACGCCGTTCTCTTGGACATAGTTCGGTTGTTGACCACGAACTTCATAGGCGATCAGCAAACCAAGCAAGAACGCTAGGGTCAACGCGAAGTTTTCGCGCGTCAGCATCATGCATCCCCCCAAAAAACTCAGCCAGAAATGAAGACGTTCGCGAGGGCTGGCCGCCAGCGCATGTCTCCCGCAGCGGCAATCCATCGCCGACTACGATCTCTACTCTGTTACGGTATTCGGCAAGCAGGACGCTGGGAGTTAACCCAAACTGGGCTGCTAGCGAGCTGCATTTTCCGCATTGTTCCTAAGTCGTACAGCACGCGACAACGCATCTAATTCGACTGATTGGCCACAGGGCAAAATGGTGTTATTCTGCGCCCTGGATGACAGCACAACTTCCGCCAGCAATGAAAGAACAACATGAGCGAAAAAACGATCTTCAAGCGGATCATCGACGGCGAAATCCCGGCCGACATCGTCTACGAGGACGACCTCTGCTTGGCGTTTCGCGACATCGCTCCCAAAGCGCCAACCCATGTGCTGGTGATCCCGAAGAAGGAGATCGCCACGCTCGATGACGTGACCGACGAGGACGCCGCGTTGATGGGACACTTGTGGATTGTGGTACGCGACGTCGCCCGAAAATTGCATCTTGATAAAGGCTACAGGGTTGTGGTTAATTGCAAAGAAGAAGGAGGCCAGGAAGTGCCGCACGTGCATTTGCATCTGATGGGCGGACGCAAACTAACCTGGCCGCCGGGCTAAGTGGAGATAGACGAAATCGAATCCGACGCACCATCATCGAGCAACTTTCAGATCACGCTGCCGCGGCTGTTCTGGTGGATGTTCGTGATCGGAGCGCTGCTGGGATACGTGCGATTGCTATCTGATACCGCAGGCGCTTCCTTCCCAGGCGTGCTGCTGCTCGCCGCGCCAGCGATTGGAACAGCGCTGCTGCTGATCTGGGATCCTCGAACCTGGCTAGGACCGACGGTGATGTGCGCACCGGTTCTCGTCTACTTTTTGGTCGTCCGGGTGATTCGCTACGATACCGTTCAAAATCAGAATGAAGCGCTGTTTGCGTTACTCTTGATCGGCAGCTGGATCGCTGTGCTCGGCAGCTGCGCCAAGCGTTTGCAACTGACCTCGTCCGCTAGCCGGATCGGAGATGGGTTGCTGTTGCTGGCGGTCCTCCTCGCGTTTGCCTGCGGAATGACGACGATCACGTAACTGTTTTACGATCATGTTCGCACCAACATGCGCTCGACGAACAGTCACGATCCCCAAGACATCTAACCGCTTCACCAATTCCACTATCAGAAGAGCAAGATTTATGTGTACTCGCGCGGTTTATCTCGGACCAGAAGGACAAACCACCACCGGCCGGTCGATGGACTGGAAAGAGGAGATGCACACGAACCTGTGGATCTTTCCGCGCGGCATGCAACGGGATGGCGGACTTGGCGCAGGGTCGCTGGAGTGGACCAGTAAGTATGGCGGCGTCATTGCGTCCGTGTACGAAGGCGGAACCGCCGATGGCATGAATGAGGTCGGACTAGTCGCCAATCTGCTGTATCTCGTCGAGTCGGAATACCCGGCCGCGAATGACAGTCGGCCGGCGATCTCGATCGCGGCGTGGGCGCAATACTTGCTGGATAACTTCGGAAATGTCGCAGAAGCGGTTGCTGAACTTCGCCGAGAAGCTTTTCGCGTGGTTCCGGTGAAAGCCCCCAACGGCGCGGAAGGGAGCGTGCATCTATCGATCTCGGATCCTTCAGGCGATTCTGCGATCTTTGAATATGTCGGCGGCAAACTCGTCATCCATCATGGTAAGCAGCACCAAGTGATGACGAACTCTCCCACCTTCGATCAGCAATTGTCGATCAACGAATATTGGAAACAAATCGGCGGCACGATCATGCTGCCTGGCACGAATCGCCCTGCCGATCGATTTGCCCGCGCCAGTTTTTACATCAACGCCGCGCGGCAATCCGCCGACCCCCAAGAAGCGGTCGCCGCGACGTTTAGCGTGATTCGCAACGTCAGCGTTCCACGGGGGATTACCACGCCGGATCAACCCCACATCTCATCCACGATCTGGCGCACCGTCGCCGATCAAAAAGGGCTGACCTATTTCTTTGAAGACACGGCGAGTCCCAGCATCGTCTGGGTCAAGCTGCGCGAACTCGACTTCGCGGCGACGACCAAGGTTCGCAAGCTTGAACTGCACGACAAATTGGCCGTTGTCGGCAACCAAACGGCGAACTTCCGTGAAGCGCTCCCCTTCAAATTTCTGGCTCCTGCTTGATGGGACGATTCAGAAAATAAATCGGCAGGCGAACGTGATGGCCTGATGCAACGCACCAGGCAAGAGGCCGTGGTCGCTGATGATCTCGCAACGGATGATAACCGGCCCGTTCTGTGCAGATATTAATGAAGTCATTGCTCTTTATTAACAGCAACGCCTGAACTGATCAAAATCGAAACACTTCCTAAAAAGTGCAATCTGTGCGACGATCCAATATATACATCTCAGCTTAATTTTTCGGATGTTTACATCGTCAGGTCGGTCGCCCATAATCGAAACCTCGGACACAAAATCCCGCACGCCAGGAACCTTCCATGTCATCGCTCGATCGTCGTCAACTGTTGAAAGCGGGCGCTTCGCTCGCCGTTGGATCTACATTCGTTTCTCTCGTCGGCTCGCAAGCGTTGGCCGCCGATCCGTACGCAGGCGCAGTGCTTGTCGACGAAGATCCTGCGCCGATCCAACCAGGCTCGTTCACCGTCGCCGTGCTGCCTGATACGCAGTCCTACGGCGAAGGACACCCGGAAGGATTCATGGCGCAAACGAAGTGGTTGGTCGACAATCAAAAGGCGCGCAACATCGCCGCAGCGCTGCATCTGGGAGACATCACCAATCGCAGCCTGCCCGCCCAGTGGGAACTCGCGGTCGCCGCAATGGGCCAACTCGATGGCAAGATCCCTTACTTCATGGTTCCCGGCAACCATGACTATAGCGCCGGCGGCAAATGCACGGATCGTACAACGCTTCTCAACGACTACTTTTCGATCGACAAGTTTCGGACGCAAAAAACCTTTGGCGGCGTCTACGACAAAGAGCCGCAGAAGATGGAAAATAGCTACCATCTGTTCTCGGCCGGTGGACGCGACTTTGTCGTGATCGGCTTAGAATTTGGACCGCGTGCCGATGTCGTCCGCTGGGCTAACGAAGTTGCCGCCAAGCACAAAGACCGCGAAGCGATTTTGATCACGCATGCTTACATGTACTACGACGAGTCCCGCTATGACTGGGCCGAAAAAGGAACCAAGCAACACTGGAACCCGCACTCTTATGGAGTCGCGAAAAATTCGGCCGACGACGTGATGGATGGTACCGAGCTTTGGGACAATCTGGTCGGCAAGCATGAAAACTTCATCATGACGCTGAACGGCCACGTGCTGTACGACGGACTGGGCCGCATGACCTCGGTCACGCCGGGCGGACGCGATGTCCATCAGATGCTCGTCAACTTTCAAACGAAGCCCAAAGGGGGCGACGGCTGGGTGCGGTTGATGGAATTCACCACCGACGGCGGCGTGAATGTGGTCGACTATTCTCCGACACGCAAACAATGCAACGTCTCAGAGCAAAATAAGTTTGCACTGAAATTGGCGAAGGTCTAAGCTGCGTCGCTGTTATGCGTGACGCGGCTCGTCAATTGTCCAAGTCATCAGCAATCCGCCAAACAGGATTGCTGAGATCGTCAGGAAGACCGCTTCGTAAGAAACGGCGTCCAGCGCCCAACCGACCGCCGGAGATGCGATCATCGGCGCGGCGACGCACAGACTCAGCGCGGCCAGATAACGAGGATGTTCGCTCCGCGGCGAGATCTCCAGCACATAGTTGCTGAGCCCGCGAAACATCACAGGCGTCACGCCGACCAGCAAAAAGAGCCAATTGAACAGCACCGCGCCGCTGGGCCCGGTATGGATCAATACGACGGCGATCAGCGGCATGATAAAGACGCCGCACATCATCAACTGCAAGACCAGGCGATTCCCTTTCCAATCGGCCAGTGGACCGCCTAACAAGCTGAACGCCGCCGTTCCGCCGTTCTGGATGATGACCCATAGGATCAAATTTTCGAGCGGGGCTCCCAAACGATCCCGCGCTAGCGCTTGATAGTGCGGAAAGAGCATCAGCGAACAGCCGAAGCAAGCGGCGACGACCGCCAAGCGGCGAAAGTTGCGATCTTCGGTCAGAACGCTAAATGCGTCATGAAAGAGTTCCAGCGCCGTTCCTTTGACATGCGACGATTGATCGCAGCGCTCCTTCAACAAGGCCGCGACGCCGGCGCTCGCCAAAAAGGCGCCCCCGGCGAAACCGAAGATCCAATAGACCTGGGCGCTGTCGTTGGTCAGCCACATCGGCAACAGCCACGCGGCGAAACCGATCGCGGCGATCGCGCCGACAAAGTTGGCGACCAGCATCAAGCGGCCGCGTTTGGTGACGCGCACCAACTTGCCTTGCACGGTGCCAAAGCCAATCTGATTTAATCCGGTCGCGGCGAAAAAGAGCAAGTAGCAAACCATAAATGCGACGGTGATCCAGACGTTGGGCCAGACCGCCCAATCCGGAAAGATCGCGTCGACAGCGCCGCGGACCGGCGGTACGAAGCAAAACGCCAGCATCGAGAAACTGACTCCCATGGCCAGCGTGGTGCCGCAGAGCGACCACTTTTTTTGCGGCATCGACTTGAGCGTCCGCGCGTAAAACAGCGGAGGAAGCGATTGCCCGATCCGATTCAAGATCGGCAACATGCCGCGGATCCAACCAGGCCCGGCGATCAGATCGACGACGGCCGGAATAATGATGCTCTCGGTCTTGAAGATCCAACCACAGCGCATCACGATTTGCGATAGCGCCAACAGCAAAAAGTTACGACCTTCCGCTGCGTCATCCGGTTCAGCAGGCAGTGCGGAAGAAGTGGAATCGGCGGGACCATGTTTTTTATCAGCGGCGAACGAAGACATAGCGTCATTATAGGGAATATCGCCGGTGCGCGGCGGCGACGTGCGTTGCAGTCGTCGCTGGCGGTGAGATTTCACCGAAAAGAAATAAAGGAGCCCCAGGCCATCTGCGCGGTATTGACGACCCAGGGCTCCCCAAAGTTTCTGACAGGCGCAGTCCGCCTGAGGTTTGTTCATTTTCTGCGAGCGGAGTGATGCTGCAGGTACGAATCGGGCGTAATTGCCGTTTCGACTATGGATGAACCCCGCTCGATCGTCGGGGTGTCGCCTGGCGGGGAAGAATTTTTGGGCGACGGGTCAATCGCCGCAAGCATGCCGCCCCTAGGGGGTTCGACACAAAGACTTAGGATTCGAGAATAAGCTCGAGATAGCTGCGGCGTTCGCTGCCTGACAGCCCCAGTTTTTCGGCCAGTTGGTTGATCGCCTCGCGAGCGGCGTCGACTCCGTCCTCGTTGGTCGAGATCTCCAGTTCGACAAATTCGCCCAAGCCTTTGACCTCGTCCAGGGCGACTTCGACGGCTTGATCGGCGAAGCTAAGATTCGCTTTGCGGCGATTTTTGGTTACTTCGGCGACTTGCAGAAACCCGAGCGCCTCAATCATATCGATGATGTTGGCGGCGCCTTCGGCTCCGGAGACCAGCGGCACTTCGATCTCGCGCCGCGTCTTGGTGGTCGCGTCGATCTTCGGGCCTTTGTAGGTGATGATATTTTTACTGCCCACACGCCGAATCCGGAGCGCCTCGTCGGTTTGGGCGAAATCTCGCGCCGGGTGACCGTAGTAGAAATCGGACTGTTTGACCGGGATCTCGATCGCGGCGCCCAGATCGGCCAATGCCGTTTCTACGCGGCGGAGATCATTGACCGGAAACTTCAATTCGACTTCGAACTTCATATTCGTACGTAACTAGTCGGTTTTCGAAATGGCCATTAGCAATTGTTGGGTCGTCGCCAAGGGGAGATTCTTCCAAACTTAGCAAATTTTCCGCGAGTTGTCCGCCAATGCAATAGCGATTTCCCAGCTCGATTCTAATTCGCCTTCGGCGGCCGATCGTCAATCTGCGGCCGATTTTCATTTCCTTTTAACGAGAGTCTGGCGATCCGCGACAAGTTTTGCCGCCAAAATCACCCCCCGAATCTCTCGCCAACGTGAAAGAACTTGCCGACGGGGCCGCTTGCTTGAGATAACATAACAAGGCGTAACCTTCCTTTGCCAGACAATCCGTGTTTCACCTTTGCGACGGCCCAAGATGACTCAGACCGATCAACACGACCTGGGACCTGAACGTTCAGGCGAGAAATGGATCAGCACAGCGGTCACCGCCATCTTGTTTGCGGTGCTAATCGGGCTGTGCGTGATCCTGGTGATTCGAGCGATTCAGCCGCCTGCTCGGCAATCGCATCCTTGGGTCGGTCAGAAGTTGGCCAATGTCGACCTCGCGCCGCTGTTGAATGTCGAGCAACCGATCACAACGGCCAGTTTGCAAGACAAGGTGACGCTGATCAACTATTGGGGGCCGTGGTGCCCGCCCTGCTTGATGGAATTACCGGGCCTGGTGCGTCTGAGTCGCGACCTTAAAGAGGAAACCGACTTTCAATTTGTCGCCGTCTCTTGCTCGCGTGATGCGAAGCAGGGAATCGAAAACCAACAGCAGTTGGCCGGCGATTCGGCCGATATCCTCGAGAAAATCAACATTATCGGGCTGCCGGTCTATTGCGATGCGCGAGGAGTTTCACGAACCGAACTCAATTCGATTTCGCAGTTTGGCAACTATCCGACGACGCTGCTCCTCGACCGCAGCGGCACGGTGCAGCGCGTCTGGATCGGTGCGTTTGATATGGACGTCTTTCGTGACGCCGTCGAATACGAACTGGGCAAAGGCTAGATCGCGTCGGGGCCGCGTTCGCCGGTTCGGATTCGAACGCATTCGTCCATCGGCAAAACAAAGATCTTGCCGTCGCCGATCTCTCCTTTTTCGCCGCTGCGCGCTCCTTTGACGATCGCGTCGACCGTCGGCTCGACAAACTCTTCGTTCACCGCGATCTGCAACTGCACTTTGCGCAGCAGATTGATGGTGAACTCGTGCCCACGATAAACCTCGGTCTGTCCCTTTTGTCGCCCAAAGCCCTGGCAATCCATAACGGTGAGACGAAAGACTTCGACCTCGGTAAGCGCTTCTTTCACCGCTTCCAAGCGGCTGGGCTGGATGATCGCAATGACCAGTTTCATATCGTTAATCTCTGCGGGACAGGGCTGCGTAAGCTTTGAATTTATCCCTTGCCTGCGGGGGGAACAAGGTCGCAGCGCCGCAAGAAAGCCGCCGCGGCGCTTGAATTTGGCTCCCGAATGATCGATATTGCAGCTTAGCGGAACCCATTTCGCCGCCCCTTCTCTGTTTAGGATCCCCTCTCATGCCGCGTTTCGCCCTGGTCGCTTGTTTTCTTGCTTTCGCCGTTGGTTGCGATATGGAGCCGATGGAAAAGCGAAACTCGGGCCCCGTGGCCCCCGGCGGCGTCGACATTCCATCGATCGAAGGTCCCTCGGCTGCGACCGGCGCCGGCGCCCAGCCAACCGCGCCGGCGACCGAGATGACGGACCAGCCGCCCGCCGAGAAAAAACCGAACAAAGGAATTATTGGGAAAACATCCAACGTGGTGGTCGACGCCAACAAAGCGTTGCAAGATCCCGAAATCGTCCTCGCCGAAGGCGCCAGCGCCGACGGGGTCGATCCGTTCAGCCAGGCCGGTTCGGTTTACTTCTCGGCGATGGCCAAGGTCAGCACCTTGGGAATGCAGCAAGCGGTCAACATGAAGAAAGCGGTCGAAGGCCGCTATCCGACCTACGACGAATACATGCAGATGATGAAAGAAAACAACATCGAGTTCGTCAAACTGCGTAGCTACGAAATGTACGGCTACGATGACAAAACCGGCAAGATCCTCGTATTGATGGACAAGCGCCTGCAGCGCGAACATTTCAAACGCGCAGGAATCGATCCGCCGGCCGAGTAATTTGGCTTTTTCGGCGCGCTATGCAGCGAAATTCTCGATTGGCCGGGTTTGCGAAAAGAACGTACAATTCTCGCAGACCGAACAAGGCACATCGCAGAGGAAGGCGAGCATGGCGGATTCTAATCGCAGCACCGCAGGCTTATCAATCGGCGAATATCTGATTCGCCGTTTGCAGGATTACGGCCTGCAAGACATTTTCGGCATCCCGGGAGACTACATTCTCTCGTTTTATTCGATGCTCGAACAAAGCCCGATCAACATGGTCGGCTGCACGCGTGAAGATAATGCAGGCTTCGCCGCCGACGCCTATGCCCGCGTTCACGGCCTGGGCGCTGTCTGCGTCACCTACTGCGTCGGCGGACTCAGCATTTGCAATTCGATCGCCGGCGCCTACGCCGAGAAATCGCCGGTCGTCGTGCTGACCGGTTCGCCGGGTCTACGCGAGCGGATTAATAATCCGCTGCTGCATCACATGGTGCGCGAGTACAGCACGCAAAAAGATGTCTTTGAAAAACTGTGCGTCGCCACCGCCGAGCTGGCCGACCCGGTCACGGCGTTTCGCGAGATCGATCGCGTGCTGGACGCCGCCGCGCGGTTCAAACGACCTGTCTATTTAGAACTGCCCCGCGACATGGTCAATGTCGTGCCGCACATCAGCCATACTTTCCAGGAACCGACCACGACCAGCGATCCCCACGCGCTCGTCGAAGCGGCGGCGGAAGCGGCGCGCTTGATGGCTTCGGCCGAGCGTCCGATGATCATCGCCGGCGTCGAACTGCATCGTTTCGAGCTGCAGGACGAACTGGTCCAACTGGCCGAAGCGACGGGGATTCCCGTCGCCGCGACGATCTTGGGCAAGAGCGTCATTCGCGAAACCCATCCGCTCTATGTCGGGCTCTATGAAGGCGCGATGGGCCGCGAAGAGGTGACCGAATTTGTCGAAGAGAGCGACCTGATCTTGCTCCTCGGCACGTTCATGACCGACATCAACCTGGGGATCTTCACCGCCAATCTAGATCCCTCGAAGTGCATTTACGCGACTAGCGAACAACTACGCGTTCGGCATCATCACTATCACGGCGTCACGTTGCCGGACTTCATGCAAGCGCTTGCCGCCCAAAAACCGCATCCGCCGAAACGTTTGATCCCGCCCGGCCTGGCGATGCAACAGGCGCCCGTCGGCGTAACGACCGACGAACCGCTGACGATTCGCCGTATGGTGCCGATGATTAACGAACTGCTGGACGACGATGTGATTGTGATCGCGGACATCGGCGACTCGTTGTTCTCGGCGACCGAACTCGTAACCCGCGGTCGGTCCGAATTTCTCAGCCCCGCCTATTACACATCGATGGGATTCGCCGTGCCAGCGACCTTGGGCGTGCAAACCGCTAAGCCGAAGGCCCGCGTGATATCGATCATCGGCGACGGGGCGTTTCAGATGACCGGCATGGAACTTTCGACGATCGTCCGTCACGGCTACGATCCGGTGATCATCGTCCTCGACAATCACGGCTACGGCACCGAGCGTTGGCTGCATGCCGGCAAGTGGGAATACAACGAGATCCATCCCTGGAAGTACAGCAAGCTGCCCGACATTCTCGGCGGCGGCACAGGTTATGAAGTCCGTACCGAGAAAGAGTTCTA
Organism: Blastopirellula marina DSM 3645; assembly: GCF_000153105.1. GTDB lineage: Bacteria > Planctomycetota > Planctomycetia > Pirellulales > Pirellulaceae > Blastopirellula > Blastopirellula marina. Next base: position 1,721,605 of record NZ_CH672376.1, on the reverse strand, counting down.
CAATGCGCTGCAAAGCGCCTGGAACGATCGCGACGGCATGAGCGTGATTCACGCCCACCTATCCGATCAAGACGCCAGCGAAACGCTGAATCGACTGGCGTCTCGGATGGGACGAAATATCTAGCGATGGAATGATGAGATTCTAATCAACCAGATCCTTGATCGTTTCCCATTTGCCGCTCTTGCCGCTGCGCAGGATCGCTTCGATGACGCGCATGTTGGCGATCGCATCGGTCAGCGGCGTCGGCGTCGGCGACTCGTCCAGGATCGCCTTTGACATCAGGTCCCCTTGGATCGTGTATTGATCGGCGATCGGCAGCTTGACTTCCTGGATCTCGTCGTCCGTTTCGTGGTACAAGATACAGGGTTCGTCCGGCGGCGCATTGAACGGAATTTTGATTTCAATGCGGCCGGTCGTGCCGTAAATCTGCACACGTTGATACGGCGTTGATTTCGTGCTGCAGGTGAACGTACTGGTAATGCCGCCGAAGTCGATAATCGCAGAAGTTACCGTGTCGGTCTTGAACTGCTCGTCAATGGTGACGCAGCCCATGACGCGACGCGGCTCGCCTTCAAAGATGAATCGCGACAACGAGATCGGATAGCAACCGATATCCATCAATGCGCCGCCGCCATACTCCGGCTGATTTCGGATATCGTCGGCGTTGTCGTTGAAGTACGAAAACCAAGTCTGAATCGAAACAGGACGTCCGATGCCGCCGTCGCGCACGAGTTGTCGCGCCTTTTGCCACTGCGGATGATGGCGATACATGAACGCTTCCATCACGCGCAGTTCGGGATGCTTCCGCGCGGCGTCGAGCAGCTTCTGGCCCTCTTCCGCGGTCATGCCGATCGGCTTTTCGCACAAGACGTGCTTGCCTGCTTCGATCGCTTTGATCGACCAGGGCACATGCATGTGATTGGGAAGTGGGTTGTAGATCGCGTCTATTTCGGGATCTTCCAACAGCGCTTCGTACGAACCGTACGCTTTGGTGATTCCCAATTCACTAGCGGCGGCGCGGGCCTTCGCCAGATTACGCGATGCGATGGCGCTTACTTCGCAGTAAGCCCCATTTTGCATCCCAGGAATCACTTTTTTCGTTCCGATTTTCGCCGTACTCAGAACGCCCCAGCGAACTTTGCTCATCTCTGCCTCGAATCGACGCACAAAAATTACAGAATGGTTGCTTTTAGTTTAACGCGCGAACCATCCCCTTCTAGCCCAGGCAAAAGGGGGACTTTCGACAAATCAAAAACAGACCCGAAAATTTCTACTGGTCTAACTGAGTTTTATTCCAATAGATACGCACATTTTGCGTTTGTCGACCGACGGCGACGACGTCGTTGCGCCCGTCGCCATCTAGATCGCCCACGGTCAGATCTTCAATCGCCACGCCGCCGGGATCGACCACATAGCGGCGCCATTCGCCATGTTCGGCGCTGATGGGGTCGTAGATGCGCAGCCCGCGACGCGTGTTGTCGCCGGCGTCGTCTCGTACTCCGATCACCAACTCTTCGTCGGCGTCGTCGTCCATGTTAGCGCACCAAACGGCGTGTCCCCATTTCAGCTCCGCATCCAAAACATGTCGCTTCCACAGACTACGCAGCGGAACATCTTTCGGTTTCGTATAAACGACCACGCGGTCGCCGTGCCAGGGTTCAATTGTCGCGATATAGTCACCCCCATCGGCCAACTTGCCCCGCTTTACCTCACTAGCGCCACGTTCCGGGTAGGGACGCTCCTGCTCACCGGCGCCGATCTTGGTCGATTTCCACGCGTCCCCTTCGCGCTCGAGCAGAGTGACTCCTTCAAAGCTTGCGACCAGCAAATCGTCGCGACCATCGCCGTTGATGTCGGTCGCGCAAAAATTGTGCGCGACATGCAATTGATCGGTGATCAACGTTTCTGGCCAAGGTTCGTTGGTCGGATCTTGGGGAATCGAAAGCGCGACCAGCCGAATGCCGTTGGCCGCGTACTTGGGCCCGTCAGTGTTGCGTCCCTTGAGCGGCGCGAGAATCAGCTCGGGACGCTCATCCCCCATCACATCGGCAAAGTTGATGCGGTGCAGAGTCGGATCAGCCGGCAGGGGAAAAACCTTCCAGGCGCCCTGCTCTGCTCCGCTGCGCGTCGCCCATTGCAACGTGCCGCCGCTACGCGTGTTGCCAAACTGCCAATCGGCGCCGATCGCGAAATCGACCAGCCCATCTCCGTCAATGTCATGCGGAGCAAAACAGACGTTATCGCTCTTCGTCTGCTGATCGCCAGTGATGAGGTGTTCTTTCCAGGTGGGATTCTCCAGCCACAGCACACGCTTCGAATCGACAATGGCGATGTCGAGCTTTTCGTCACCGTTCATGTCGAGCACGCGGACGGCGTAACCGACCCCCAGCTTGGTCGGCAATTCTTGTTCGACAAAACGAAGTTCGTCAGCGGCAGCCAGCGCGGCGCAATTGACGGCCAGCAGCAAAATAGCGATGCGAATCATGGGGGGCTCCAGCAGGAAGGGAAACGTGCGGCTCTATTTTGTCCGATCGCCGCGCTGCGTGATAGGCATTTCTCGGGAAAGAGGCGATTCGGTTGTGTAAAATATCTCCGATCGTTGTGAGATCTTTGCTGGCCGCCGCCGTCGGATCTGCCAAAATGAAAGGAATCTGCCCCCAACTATTTCTCCTCTCCTCCCACCCCCAATTGTCGCATCATGCACCGACGATTCACTCTTGCGCTGTTGTTTGCCTGTTCGTGCTGCTGGTCGGCCGCCGCGGCCGAGTCTTCAGGCGTCCTGCCGAAGAACGCAGCTGGTCGAACGCTGAATCTTGATTTTGAAACCGGCACGCTCGCCGATTGGACGGCCGCCGGAGAAGCCTTCGCGCAGCAGCCGATCGAAGGTGACGCCGTCCAAGCGCGCCGCGGAGACATGCGCAGCGCCCATCAAGGGAAATTTTGGATCGGTAGTTACGAACGCAATCTGGATCCGCCCACCGGAACGCTCACGTCAGCCTCTTTTCAAGTGACGCATCCCTGGGGCGCCTTTTTGCACAACGGGGGGAGACATGAGGAAACCCGGGTCGAATTGATCCGCAAAGACAACGGCAAAGTCATATTCAAAACTTCCGGCGACGATCACGAGAACATGCGCCGCGTCGTTGTGGATTTGCGCCAGTCGCAGGGGCAAGAAATCTACATTCGCCTGGTCGATCAACATCGCGGCGGCTGGGGGCATTTGAATTTTGACGACTTCCGCTTTTACGACGAAGCGCCGGCTCAGCCGACCCCCCAGCCCAAACGACTGGTCGCCGATATGTATCCTCACGCAGGTCTAACGGCGGAAGAAGCGGCCGCGGCGATGCAATTGCCGGACGGGTTTTCCGTTATCGTCAGCGCGGCGGAGCCAGCGATTCAACAACCGATCGCGATGGCGCTCGACGAACGGGGCCGACTGTGGGTCGCTGAAGCATACGTCTATCCGCAGCGAGCTCCGGAAGGAGAAGGGAACGATCGGATCTTGATCTTCGCTGACAACGACGGAGACGGAAAGTTCGACGAGCGAAAGGTCTTCTGCCAAGGTTTGAATCTGGTCAGCGGGCTCGAAGTTGGTCACGGCGGAGTTTGGGTCGGCGCCGCTCCTTACTTACTGTTCATCGCTGACGCCGATGGCGACGACATTCCCGACGCCGAGCCGCATGTGCTGCTCGACGGCTGGGGCTATCAAGACACGCACGAGACTCTCAACGCGTTTATCTGGGGACCCGACGGCTGGCTGTACGGCTGCCATGGAGTTTTCACCCATTCCAATGTCGGCAAACCAGGCTCGCCGCCGGAAGAACGAACGCCGATCAACGCGGGAATCTGGCGATACCATCCCACGCGACATGCGTTTGAAGTTTTTTGTCACGGCACCAGCAATCCCTGGGGCGTCGACTTCAACGACTATGGTCAAGCCTTCGCGACGGCCTGCGTGATTCCTCACTTGTATCAGATGATCCAAGGAGCTCGTTACCAACGCCAGGCCGGCACGCACTTCAATCCCTATACCTATGACGATATCAAAACGATCGCCGATCACCGGCACTATCTTGGCGCCAATCCGCACGGCGGCAACGGCAAGTCTGACGAAGCCGGCGGCGGACATGCACATGCCGGCGCGATGATCTATTTGGGCGATCGCTGGCCGCCAGCCTATCGAAATCAGCTTTTCATGAACAACATTCATGGCCAACGCTTGAATGTCGACATTTTGAAACAGACCGGATCTGGCTACGTTGGCAGCCATGGCCCCGACTTTTTGTTAACCGGCGACAAAGCGTCGCAAATCTTAAACCTGCGTTCTCTGCCCGACGGCAACGCCTACATGATCGATTGGTACGACATGCAAGCATGTCATGATCGAAACGCGACCAAACATGATCGCAGCAACGGCCGCATCTACAAAATCTGCTACGGTAAGTCGGAGAACTTGCAAGTTGATTTGCACAAGCAAAGCGACCTGGAACTTGCCGAGTTGACGCTTCATCCAAATGACTGGTACGTGCGTCACGCACGTAAAGTGCTGCAGCAGCGGGCCAGCGAACGCACGATCAACAGCGATGCGCTCGCTCGGTTGCAACAGATCGCCAAGTCTCACGACGATGCGACGCGGCGTCTGCGAGCCTATTGGGCGCTGCACGTCACCGATAATTTGGCGGCGGCGACAACGCGGCAAATGCTGAGCGACGCCGAGCCGTTTGTCCGCGGCTGGGCGATTCAGCTGGCGCTGGAAGTCGATCAGAATCCTGCCCCAGCTCTCTACGCCCAGATGGTGAAGATGGCGTCTAATGATCCTTCACCGATCGTCCGGCTTTACCTGGCGTCGGCCGCCCAGCGAATGCCGCTGCCGTCGCGATGGGACCTGCTGGCTCGCTTGATGTCGCATGCCGAAGATGCCCGCGATCATAATTTGCCGTTGATGTATTGGTACGCGGCGGAACCGCTGGCCGATCAATCGCCAGAACGAGCATTGGCGCTCGGGCTGGCCGCCAGCAAGTCGATTCCGCAAATTAGCCAGCTGATGTTGCGACGTATCGGCAGCGGAGACGCGAAAAACGCCTTGGCGACGCTGGTGCGCGGTCTCGGAGACGTTGACGATCCGCCGACCCAGTTGACCTTCCTGCGCGCGATGCGAGCCGCACTCGCAGGGCAGCGCCGCGTCGATGCTCCCGCCGAGTGGGCGAAAGTCGGCGGCAAGCTGATGACGAGCGAAAACCAGGAAGTCGCCCTCGAGGCGCAATCGCTAGGCGTCACGTTTGGGGATGAAACTGCGCTAAATCGCTTCCGTCTGATCGCCACGCTGGCGCAATCCCCGCCGAAAGTGCGCATCGCGGCGATTAAGACGCTGCTCGCGGCCGCCGATCCTAGTCTGCCGCCGCTGCTGCAAAACCTGCTAGAGAACCCGCAGCTGCGCGACGTCGCGCTCCAAGGGCTGGCCCAATATGACGATGCGGCGACGCCGATGGTGATCTTGGACCACTACGGCGAAATGCAGCCCAGCAGCAAGCGACTGGCGCTGGCGACCCTTTGCTCTCGCCCGGCGTACGCCCAACCGCTGTTGGCGGCGATCGAAGCGGGTCAAATCTCCAGCACCGAGCTGACCGCCGATATGGTGCGGCAACTCTCGAACCTGCAAGACGAAGCGATCGATGGGCAATTAGCCAAAGTCTGGGGATCGATTCGCGCGACGCCGGAAGAAAAAGCGACGTTGATTACGAAGTACAAAGCGTTGGTCGAAAACCAAAGTCTTCCTCCGGCCGATCCGCAGTGGGGCCGTGCGATCTTCGCCAAGACGTGCCAGCGTTGTCACACGTTGTATGGAGTCGGCGGCGCCGTCGGTCCCGATCTGACTGGTTCGAACCGCGCGAATCTTGACTATCTGCTCACCAACATCGTTGATCCAAGCGCCGTGATGGCGAAGGAATACCAGCCGTCGATCGTGCTGCTTGATACAGGCCGCGTCATCACCGGAATCATTCGAGCCGAGGACAACAAGACGCTCACGCTGCAAACCGCCGAAGAGACGTTAATCTTGCCCAAGGATGAAATCGAAGCGCGCAAGACGAGCGAGAAGTCGATGATGCCGGACGATCAGCTTCGCTCGTTCGGTCAGCATGACGTCCGCTCGCTGGTCGCCTATTTGCAAGGCAAGACGCAAACGCCGATGTTGGCGACCGCAGAAAATGCAGGCGAGCTTTTCAACGGCCAAGACCTGAACGGCTGGAACGGCGATCGCAATCTATGGTCGGTCGAAAACGGCGAAATTGTCGGGAAGACGCTAACCGGAATCCCAGCCAACAGCTTCTTAATCAGCGATTTGGCGGCGGCCAATTTTCGGCTGAAGCTCGAAATTCGTCTGGTGAAAAATGAAGGGAACAGTGGTATTCAATTTCGCAGCAATGCGCTCCCCGGCGGTTCCGTCCAAGGCTATCAGGCCGACGCTGGCGCAGGCTGGTGGGGCAAGCTGTACGAAGAACATGGCCGCGGCCTGTTGTGGGTCAAGTCTGGAGAAGAGCATCTCAAGCCGGGCGATTGGAATCAGTACGAGATCGTCGCCCAGGGCAATCAGGTGAAAACCTTTTTAAATGGTCAGCCGTGCGTCGATTTGCATGACGACAAAGGGGTCAAACAAGGGGTCTTTGCGTTGCAACTCCACTCCGGCGGGCCCACCGAAGTCCGATTTCGCCATCTTCAGCTGGAAATATTGGAACCATCCGAATAGTCGGCGCGCGAGCGGTAAGCTATCCTTGCAAGTCACCCACGCGACCAAGGATTTTTTGCGAAACCGAGCAGCATGAACTTCGAGCTACTATTTGGCGAATTTCTCCTGTTGATTGCGACCATCGATCCGATCGGCACGCTCTCGATTTTCGTCGGCGTGACCGGCAAGTCGCCCAAGGAAGACCGCCCGCGCATTGCGCTCAAAGCGACGTTGATCGGCGGCGCCGTCCTGTTGGCGTTTTTGGTGCTGGGACAATTTATCCTCGGCGCACTCGACATTCGGCTCGAGTCGTTTCAGTTAGCAGGCGGCCTGATCTTATTTTTGTTGGGACTGCAAATGGTCTTTGGCGTCGGTCCAGCCGTCGAAGCGCCCAAGGCGGAAGCAGGACATGACGTCGCGGTTTTTCCGCTGGCGCTCCCTTCGATCGCAAGTCCCGGGTCTATCCTGGCCGTCGTGATTTTGACCGACAATCATCGCTTCACCATGCTCGAGCAAGCAGTGACCGCCGTAGTTCTGGTCGTCGTACTCGGATTAACTTACGTCTTGATGCTCGCGGCCAATCCGATCCATCGCTTAATCGGCGATACCGGCGGCATGATCATCGTGAAGGTGATGGGCTTGCTGCTCTGCGCCCTGGCGACCGAGAACTGCGTGGAAGCGGTCCAGCAGTTGTGGAGTTAGCGCGATTGCGGCGTGAGTCTCGCTCTTCGTCGCCCGCTGTGTGAGCCTTGAACTCGCGTTATTTGCTGATTCAAGAAGAATGGAATACGGTAAAGAACGGCAAAACAGGTTCAGAATCAACCAAGCAGTCGTAACACGAGCCCATTGCGCAAGCGAGGAAATAGGGTTGGCGATCTAAACACGGATTGAAGTGGCGAGCCGCGTTCCCTTGTATGCTTAAAGCAGCGTGCTATGAAGAAAAAAGGCCGCCTTGCGATAAAGGCGGCCTTTGCGTTTGAAACAATAACGGAAGAGCGAACTACCACTTCAGGCCGAATTTCGAGCCTTGGCTTTGTTCGTTGACGATGCCTCCTTTGAGCTCGCTGGCGGTCGGCTTGACCTTGAGTGCGCGATCCAAATCCTCGGGCTCTTCGTCCTTCTTCTTGCCGCCTGACTTGGAAGCCGGCGCCGGCGAAAGGGCCTTGATGGAGAGACCGATGCGGCGTTTTTCTTTGTCGATGTTGACGACTTTGACTTCGACCTTCTCGCCCGCTTTAAGGACCGATTCAATTCGGCTGACGCGGGTATGGCTCACTTCCGAAACGTGAACCAAGCCTTCGATCCCTGGGGCGATTTCGACAAACGCGCCAAAATCCATGATCTTGGTGACCTTGCCGTTGATGATCGCACCGACCGAGAATTCCTCGGCGACTTTTTGCCAGGGGTTCTCCAGCGTATCCCGAATCGAGAGGCCGATCTTGCCGGTCTCGGGATCGATCTTGGTCACTTTGACGCGAACCGCCTGACCTTCGCTAAGCGCGTCGCTGGGATGCTTGACCCGATCCCAACTGATCTGGCTGACGTGGACCAGTCCATCGACGCCGCCGATGTCGACAAACGCGCCAAAGTCTTGCAGTCGCGTGACGGTGCCGTCGCGCATCTGGCCCACTTGCAGCGTGACCATCGTTTCTTTGCGGCTATCTTCTTTCGCTTTTTCGGCGACCGCTCTGGCGCTGAGCACCAAGTTGCGGCGTTCTGGATTCGCCTCGGTCACCAGGCACTGCAACTTCTGGCCGAGATAGTCTTCCATATTGGTGACGTGATGCGGCGCGATCTGGCTGGCCGGGATGAACCCGCGTGCCTGACCGACGGCGCATTCGAGGCCCCCTTTATTGACACCGTCGACGACGGCGTCGACCAGGATCCCTTCCGTCAGATCGCCCCAATCGACAACCGAGACCGAGGAGCCGGGAACGAGCGCTTCGTAAAGGCCTTGCTCGCGATCGTATTTGATGATCACGACTTCCAGTTTGGCGCCGATCTCGGGGGGGGCGACAAAGGAGCGGAGCGAGACGAAACCTTGATTTTGGCCGGGGAGGTCGATGAACACCTCTTCGCGATGCACGCGAGCGACGGTCGCATTCAACCGACTATCGACTTCCAGCGTTTTGCCCGAGATCCCTTGCATCGCAGATTCGCTGGTGATCATCTCATCTAGCGACAAGCCGCCCAGGGCCGCTTCGACTTCGCGTTCGATGTCGTCCAACTTCTGGCGACGATTCGGTACGGCGACGCGACCATCGGAAGAAACGGGAAGCCGTTCCATTTCCGACTCGGTTTCCAGCGAAGAAAGATCGTCCGGAATCGCCGTCGGATCTTCATCCTGCTCCGATTTCGGCGGTTTGGGCTTCTCTGGGCGTTGGGGACGTCCCATCGTGGAAGGCGCAGGCGGCGCGGCAGGCGTCGGCTTTTCTTCGTCCCGTTGCGAACCGATCAGCAATTTTCGCTTGGGCGAATCGACGTCGTCAGACGCTGCTGCTTGAGCGGAGCCTTCTGGTGAAGAGGCGGTGTTTTCGGGAGTGGTCGGGTTTGCAGCGTCGGCAGGGGTTTCCGGCTGGGCTTGCGGATCCTGATTGGGATCAACAGACATATCAACTATTTCCGTATCGAGAAGAGGAAACGGCGTTCCCGTCAGGTCTCTGCGTAAAGACCGATAAGGAATTTAGTCTATCAACCGGGCCCACGGCTGGGTAGGGTTTCCGATGCTGCTAAAAAAACAGTAGTATAGACGAGGGCCGATTTGTACTTATCCAATGCTTGCTTTCGACCATGCAAAATTCGTATCCGGAAACGATCGCCAAGTTAATTGACACGGCGCCGGCCCCTCCTCTTGGCCCCGGCTCCCCGAATCTTTCGGTTCGCGATCAGCTTTCTCGATTGCAGCACAACGATTTGGCCGGCGGGCGACCAATCCGCAATCGCGAGATGGCAGATGCTTGCCTGGCCGGAATCTGGCTCCTCTACAACTATTTGGAAGAATCTCACGAAATAAGTCAAAACCTTCCGTCCAGTTCAGGCAGTTACTGGCATGCGATTATGCACCGCCGCGAGCCTGACTACGGAAACGCAAAATATTGGTTCCGACGAGTCGGACGGCACCCAATCATGCAAGACTTGGCTGCGAATGCAGCAAAGATCACTTCTGGCGAACCACTGGATGCGGCGACCCAATTTCTCGCTTCGGGTGTCGATTGGAACCCGATCGCGATGGTTGACGGCTGCGAAGCTGTCGCTTTGGGACGCACTTTGAACCAAGAAATGCTTATTCGCATCGCTGCCGAGGAATGGCGGCTGCTATTTGATTACTGCCTGCACGAAGCTTTTGGGCCGTAATTCTGTTTATTCGCATCTTTCGATCTGTTCGCTAGAATACAAAGCTGGGGAAACGGCTAGGAGTCTGTAAGCATGATACGATTTGATTTTGAAAAGAGCGTCGGGTACTGGATTTTCTCGACCGGACATATGCTCTCTCGCGCGATGAACGAAGAGTTATCCGCGCATGGAATTACCTATCGCCAGTGGGAAGTCCTGGCTTGGCTCTCCTATCATGGAGAGATCACGCAAAGCGAACTAGCCGAGCAAATGCGGATTGAAGCGCCGACTTTGGTCGGCGTAATCGACCGCATGGAGCGCGATGGCTGGATCACGCGTGAAACCGATCCTTGCGATCGGCGGAAGAAAATCATCCGCGCAACCGATAAGGTTCAACCCGTTTGGGAACAAATGGTCAACTGTGCGTTGTCGGTCCGTGCTCGGGCGATTGTCGGCATTCCAGAGGAAGATTTGGAAGTGATGCGCCGCACTTTGTCGCTGATGCGTGATAATATGGGAGAGAACGTGTTGGGGCCTGTCCCGACCGATGCTTTGATCGCGCCGACTGGGCCCACCAAAGCAAGCACTCCCATCGACTAACGCTAATTGGCATGACGACGCATCGACTGCATACGCTGCATCAGCGCAGTTTTGACGACAACAAATTCGTCTATCCCGTGCTCTCGCGGCGCAGCCGCGGGTTATCGGTCGGCGTGAATCTGAACCCGGACAAAATCTGCAACTTCGATTGCATTTATTGCCAGGTCAATCGTCGCGAAGAAAGCGAAACGCGGTTTGTCGAAACCGAGCGTTATTTTCATGAAGTCAATGAGATGCTGCAGTTGGCCGCTTCCGGCGAGATTTGGACGACCCCCAAGTTCGCCGACACGCCAAAAAATTTACGCCGCGTCAACGACATCGCTTTCAGCGGAGATGGCGAGCCGACCACCTATCGCAATTTTGACGAGCTGGTCGGCCGCACCGCCGAAATCAAACGCCAACACGGCATGCATGACGTCAAAATGGTGCTCATCACCAATGCGTCGATGTTCCATCGCGATGTCGTCCAGCGGGGCCTGGAAGTGCTGGACGCGAATCACGGTGAGATTTGGGCGAAACTGGACGCCGGCACCGAAGACTACTACCAACTGATCGAGCGAACGAAGATCCCTTTCCAACGCGTCCTCGACAACCTCGCCGCAGCTTCGCAAGTTCGCCCGTTGGTGATTCAAACCTTGTTTATGAAGGTCAACGGAGTTGGTCCTAGCGATGCCGAGTTGACCGCCTATTGTCAGCGGCTGCAAGAGATTACGGCCGCCGGCGGAATGCTGAAACTGATCCAAATTTATACCGTCGCGCGTCGACCTGCCGAAGACTTTGTGGCGCCCATCAGCGACGCCGAAGTCGATCGGATTGTGAAAATGGTCCAAGTCGAAACGGGCCTTACCGCCGAAGCGTACTATGGAACCTCTGACTACTAACTCCGACACGAACGTAACGCCGTCACCGGCTGACAAACCGGCTCGTTTGCAGACGACGCCTGGCTCGTGGAAGTTGATGGGGCTGATCATCGCTGCGCTGGTCGCATGGGGGATCTTCCTCGCCGTGGGCGTCTTCCTCAATCTTGGTGGTGAAGCGGCAGATCGCTTTGACGTTCGCCGCCCGTTGCTCGTGCTCGGCTGCACGATGACGTTTTTGACGTTCTGGCTGGTGCTGCTCTGGTCGAAGCGTCGCCGAGCCGCCTAATCGCCTAGCGCTCGCCAACCCCAAGTGGGGCTAGATTGGTCGATTCTCTCGGCGTCGATACAATCGAGTAGACGCCGCAGTATTCTTCCTACCTCTCTGGGTACCTGTATGTTTGAATCGGAACACGACCGCGCCAAATACCAATCCGGCGACCCCCTAAAGCCAGACGAGGTCACGGAGGAAGGGGTCATCATCAGCCCCGATACGCAGCGGAGCGAGCGAATCCCGCCGGGCCAATCGCGGACGCGGAAATGGCCAATCTTGCACGCGTCGATCGTGCCGGAGGTGCCGATTGAAAAGTGGCGGCTGAAAATCTTTGGCCTGGTCGAGCGCGAAGTCACGCTGACCTGGGACGATTTTCAAGCGCTGCCGCGTAGCAAGGTTTTCGCCGATTTTCATTGCGTCACGCGCTGGTCACGCTTGAGCAACGTCTGGGAGGGGGTCGCGACGCAGACGCTCTTGCAACTCGCGGGAGTCCAGCCGGACGCAAAATACGTCCTCTGCCATGCCTACGACAACGGCTGGACCACCAATTTGCCGCTGGAGGACTTTCTCGCAGATGACGCATTGCTCGCCGACAAGCATGACGGTCTTGCGATCAACGCCGACCACGGCGGACCGGTACGCGGCATGGTGCCGCGTCTGTACGCGTGGAAGAGCGCCAAGTGGATCCGCGGCATTGAATTGACAGCGAGCGACAAGCCGGGCTACTGGGAGCGCGGCGGATACCACAACCACGGCGATCCCTGGACCGAAGAGCGATTCGGATATTAGGGATCGTAGCGATTGTTAGTTGACGCAGAACTGCGCGACAAAACTGCCAGCGGCGAAGCAGATCGCCAATAAGATAAGGACGTACGTTGGATGCATTGGATTTCTCGCAGATCAGTCGCCCAAGGCGAGGTGATGAGGAGGGTGACCCATCGGTCACCGCCAATCCAACTGTAGGTCATAAAAAAACCGCCGGCTGCAAGCAGCACGGCGGCTCAGAAATATAAGAAAACCTTCGGTCAAGATGCGACGAGTGGAGTCGCTGCGAGACGGGCGAAACTCTGGCGTGCACTTGCACTAGCCGTTAGTGAGTCCGGCCCTCGCAAAAAATTGGTCCCTCTGCCGGATAATGCACCGAAGGCTTCTTTTCCTATTTTAGTCTACCCGGCAAAACCCGCTAGGCTTTACTGAGCGACAAGTTCCCTGATCGGCAATATTCTTCGGTCTGCTGTAGACCAAATTTGCGAATATTGTGATCGGGCTACGCATTGTTGCGAGTCGGCCGTCAAAGTCAACCCGACTCGGATTATCACGGCAATTCTTCCGCCGCATTCTCCCCCCAAATCGAGACGATTTCCCCACCCGATCTACGCCGTTATTTAACATCCGCTCTTTATAAAGAGGGATCGGCGGAAGGACTTGCGACATCGGCAAGTCTGCTATCGGCCGCCCCATCTAGGACAAAAAAATTGGCGAAGCTTGCGCCAGTTTCTTGGGAGACTATGACTATGCCGACCGTTTTGATCGTCGACGACACCCCGGTCGACCTGGTTCTACTAGAAGGAATCCTGAAAAAGGACCCGCAAAATAAAATTGCAAAAGCGACCAACGGTCTGGCGGCCCTGGAATTGCTACAAAGTATTTCGGACGAAGTCGACGTCGTCGTGACCGATCTGAACATGCCCGAAATGAACGGTCTGGAACTGGTCAACCGCATGCAGTCGGTCTATCCCCAGATTCCGGTCGTTCTGACCACTGCGCACGGCAGCGAAGAACTGGCCGTCGAAGCGCTGCAGCAAGGCGCGGCTTGCTACGTGCCGAAAACGCATCTGGCCGAACGACTCGTCTCCACGGTGCAACAAGTTCGTGCGATGTGCGCCGCTGAGCGCAACTACGAGCGCCTGACCCAGGCGATGACCAAGGCCGACTTTGAATTTCGCCTGACCAATGATCCGGTCTTGTGTGAGCGTCTGGTCGAAATGATGCAGCAGATCGCCGGCAGCATGGGTTTGTGCGAAGCGAGCAATCAAGTTCGTCTAGGCATGGCGCTCGAGGGCGCGCTGTTTAGCGCCTACTACCGCGGCAACTTAGAGCTTGATCTGGATCAGCTCGAATCCCTGCAATTGGACAAACCCGAGGCGATTGCGCTGGTCGAACAGCGTCGCGCCAGCGAACCATACGCGTCACGCGTGCTGCATGTCCAAGCCAGTCTCAGTCGAGACGAAGGATCGTTCGTCATCCGTCACGAAGGCCCCGGGATCGATGTCACATCGATCCCCGAACCGAACGATCCGCAGGCGCTCGACAAATTGGGGAATCGCGGACTGGTGCTGATGCAAGCCTTTATGGACGAAGCGACTTTTGACAACGATGGCGCAACCATCACCATGATCAAACGCCGCGCCGCGGCCATGGCGCGCGTCTAACGTTCCTTTAGGAAAACTACCGTGACGCATCGCGACGACAAATCGATCTACGCCGAACTCGGCAAGCTGCGGAGCGATTCGACGTTGGCCGAATTGCCAGCGCACCATGCTTCGGTCGATGCGTCGACCTGGGGCAAAGAAGTCGAAGAAATCTTTGACAAGCGCCACGACTTGCCCGGCGTGTTGATCATGGTGGGGGATCAGTTATTGGGTCTGATCTCGCGCGAAAAGTTTCTCGAGTACATGAGCCGGCTCTTCTCGCGTGATCTCTATTCGCAGCGTCCAGTCCGCGTGCTGTACGAGTCGATGAACATCCCGCACCTGGAAGTCTCGGCCGACGCCAGCATTCATGACGCGTCGCGAATGGCGCTGAGCCGGCCGCGCGACGCGGCGTACGAACCGCTGGCGATTCGCCGCCAAGACGGGACGTTCCGCGTCGTCTCGGTGCATATGTTGATTCAGGCGCAGTCGCACTTGCTGGCGATCGCCAAGGATGTGATTCAGTCGCAAAAAGAATCGGCCGACGCCGCCAACCGGGCCAAAGGGCAATTTCTGGCGAACATGAGCCACGAAATCCGTACGCCGATGAACGGTATCATCGGCATGACCGAATTACTGCTGGAAACCGAACTGGCCCCGCAGCAGCACGAGTACCTGCAGATGATCAAGACGTCAGCCGACTGTCTGGTCTCGGTCATCAATGACATCCTCGATTTCTCAAAAATCGAAGCCGGCAAGCTCGAGATCGAGTCGATCCCGTTCCAACTGCGTGAGAATTTGGGCGACCTGATGAAGACGCTCGCATTCCGCGCTCACGGCAAAGGGCTCGAGTTGGTCGCGCACGTTCGTCCGGACGTCCCCTGGCGAATGACCGGCGATCCGGGACGATTGCGGCAAATTTTGGTGAACCTGGTCGGCAACGCAATTAAGTTTACCGAGCACGGAGAAATCGTCGTCCGCGTCGACATCGACGAGATTAGCGAGACCGACGCGCTGCTCCACTTCACCGTCTGCGACACCGGCATCGGCATCCCAGAAGCGGCGCTGCAAAAAATCTTCGCCGCTTTTGAACAAGCGGACGGAACCACCACGCGCAAATTTGGCGGCACGGGACTGGGGCTCTCGATCTGTTCGCGTCTGGTCGAGTTGATGCACGGAAAAATCTGGGTCGAAAGTCAGGTTCATGTCGGATCGCAGTTCCATTTCACGGCCCAGCTAGGGATCGACGCCAACAGCTATGACGAACGGCATATTCCCCCGGATGATTGCCGACAGCTGAATGTCTTGATCGTCGACGACAACGATACCTGCGGTGAGATCATCGCCGAAATGTTGGCCAACTGGGGAATGCAGCCAACCGTGATCGGCGGCGCTGTCGAAGCGATTTCGCTTTACGCGGAAGAAGTGACTTCTCCAAAATTCCAACTGCTGATCATTGATCAACAGATGCCGGTCCTCGAAGGAACGGAACTGTTGGAGCGAATTCAAAAATCTCCGCGCGGGGCCGCCGCAAAATCGATCCTGCTGACGACCGGCACGTTCGACAAAGAGCCGACCAACCCTCTCCAAGCGCGCGTCGACGCGATTCTCTCGAAACCGATCAAGCAGTCCGATCTGTTCGACACGCTGATGAATGTCATGGGACACGGCGTCGCCGGTGATCTCGCGACGCAAAACGCCGGCGCCGAACCAAAACTGGGATCCTGGGGGCGTCGTATTTTGCTGGCCGAAGATAACCTGGTGAATCAAAAACTCGCGGTGCTTTTGCTCGAAAAACGAGGACACCTGGTGACCGTCGCCAGCGACGGCAAGCAGGCGGTCGAAGCATGGAAAGAAGGGGGCTTTGACCTGGTGTTGATGGACGTACAGATGCCGATCTTAGACGGCATGGCCGCGACGACCGAGATCCGACGTCACGAAACAAGGACCGCGCTGCGCATTCCCATCATCGCGATGACGGCGCATGCGATGAAAGGAGATCGAGAGCGGTGCCTAGAAGCAGGCATGGATGGATACGTCACCAAACCGATCAACGCCCAAGCATTGTACGATGCGATTGATGAGGCCCTGCTCTCCTTCCCGCCGCCCACTCACAATGAAACGCCTGACCATGCCAGCCCACCTCCGGTTGAGATGATAAACAGCCCCCTCTTAAAATCACTGGCTGCGCCAAAAGTCGACTGGGAAGCGGCGCTTACGAATGTCGGCGGAGACGAATCGCTGCTGCAAGCGATGGTGGATGTCTTTCTGACCGATGTGCGCAGGATCTTAAGCGAGATTGACGAAGCGATCGAAGCGAAAGATGGGCCTCGGCTCCAGCGCAACGCACATTCGCTCAAAGGATCGTTTGGCTATTTCGCCGCCGCCAGCGGGCAAGACGCCGCGATGCTGCTGGAGTCGCTTGGCAAAAACCAAAAGTTCGCCGAAGCTCCCGCCGCACTTCGAACCTTGAACGAGGTCTTCGCCGAGATCGAACCAGAACTGAACTTTCTGCTGCAGCATGGCAAGACGCCGATCGCAGGCGAGAACGTCTGAATCGCCGCTTACGGCGTCTCCCACTTATCGCGACGATAAACCGAGTTGCGCGGATCAAACTCGGTGATCGTATCTAAGGTCAGCGTCGCCAGCGGCTTGTGGTTTTCAGCCGCGGTCAATTCGGACCACTCCGGCACGCTTTCCATGTCACCGGCGCCATGAACTTCAGGCAACAATGAGAGCTCGGCCAACACCAGTTTGCGAACCAGCGGCATCGGAATTTTTCCCCCTTCGCAGCCGGGGCAGGTCTTATTCAGAATCGCAAGGCAATCTTCGTAACTGATATCTGACACGATGCTGTCAAACGCCTTCTGTATTTCAGTCCGCTTTAGTATGGATCGAGCCGAGCGGTGATCGCCGCCGCGTAGTTTCCGTAGAC
Organism: Blastopirellula marina DSM 3645; assembly: GCF_000153105.1. Classification (GTDB taxonomy): domain Bacteria; phylum Planctomycetota; class Planctomycetia; order Pirellulales; family Pirellulaceae; genus Blastopirellula; species Blastopirellula marina. The sequence continues at coordinate 1,704,470 of NZ_CH672376.1, read as the reverse complement.
CGGTGATGATCAACGATTTCCACTCTTCGACTCTCTCGGGATTGGCCAGTTGCAGCGCAGGGCGTCGGTGAATGAGTTGGACGTCATGCTCTGGGTCCAGTAAATAGGCCATCGCCTGAAAGCGGCTCGCCTCTTCCGGCGAACGAGCAATCGCCGTCATTCCGAGCAAGCAACTGCGTCCCAAACGCGCCGGGTCCAATCGAGCGGCGATCAAAAACAGCCTCAGCGCCGTCTCGCGAGCCTCCGGGTCAATCTTCTTCTGCGCCAACTCTTCCGCATAGTTCCGATAGCCCTCCGGCTTGGCGGGACTCAGTTCGGCAAGTCGATTAGGCGAAACCGTCTCGATGACTTCCTCGACATCCCCTAGCGGTATGTCGCGCGTGCGGTTCTTGCCGCCTGCTTGCGGAATCCGCATCCGCAGTACGCCGCCAGAGCGACTTTCGACATAGCCAGTAACGGGATCCGACTCTCCGCGGACCAGCACGACCGCAGCGCCGGCGGAGGCCGGCCAGAGTGACAAACTGATCGAAATGGCCAGGAGGATCCGCAACATGGCTATGTCTCCATCCGAATCAATTGCATGCGGACCAGCGCCGCTTCGCCGTTGCGGATTTGCTGAAAGACATTTTGCGAACTTTGATCGACTTGCCGCAACTTGGCGATCAGCTGATCGGTCGCCAGACGCGAATTTGGCTGTGCACGAACAGCGGCGATCGCCGATAGTTCTAACCAGATTCGCTGTAACGCGGCGGTCTTGGTTAAGTCATTGCGAGCCACCAGCGAGACGACGCGCGATTGCAACAATACGTCATCCAACTTCGCCTGCAAATCGGGCGAAAGCTTCGCCGCGGCCAATTGATCGATCTGCAGTTGGATCATCGCTTGCAGCGCGTCGCTAGGGAGCCGCATGACCATCCGCTGCTCATAGGGCACGCCGGCGATTTCCGCTTGAATTCGATAGTAGTCCAGCAAGCTGGCGGCCGATTGCTCCAAGACGTCGCCCGAGACATCTTCCCCGGCGACTTTGGCGTCGTCATGCAAGCGCGGCAGTGCGTCCGACAACAAAATACGCCGCAGCTCTTCTTTCCAGATGGTCTTGTCGAGCAACACGATCGGACGACCCACGATTTCGCTCGCCATCCGCTCCACCTCGGAGAGCGGCATGATCGATTCCTCTAAGTGATCCGAAAACGCCAATCGCAGCATGCCCGAACCCCGAAAGTCGCTTAGCTTGCGCAGGACGGCGTCATGTTCGTCCCCCAGTTTTTTCAGCAGCAGATAGTCGACCAGTCGTTCGGCGTGGTAGTAGTCGAGATCGTCGCTACCAGAGATAATTGCGGCCAAGTTCTCGTACGCCATGACGCGCCGACGCGCGTCATTGGCGCGGCCCAACTGACGAAACGCTTCACGAATTCGATCCACGCGATCTTGCGACGTTACGCGTCGTCCCCCCGTTTTCGAGGCGCGAATCGGTTCCGGCACGTCGCTCGAAAGAGATTGAAACAGCCGGCGGCCTGATTCTTTTTGGGCGGCGGCGGCGCCCAGTGCGGAGATTCTCGACAACTCCACCGCATCGTTGAGCCATTCGTCGGGCGAACCAAACGCGCTTTCGCTCAACTCAATCTGATGGGCCTGCCCGGCGAAAAAGCGAGTCATCTCGCCCACATCCCCCTGCCCTGCCAAACCGGCCAGCGCGCTGCGCATGACGATTGCGGCGTCAGTCGGGTCCATCCCATCGACGGTGACATCGGCCACTTTGGCCAGCAACGATTGCAGTTCTCTGGCGACCTGACCGTTGGTCTTGCCCGATTCGAGCAATTCGATCAAACGGAGCAAGACCGCCAAATTGCGTTGGCTGATCTGCTGGTCCAGGACGCTGCGATAGCGATTCAGATCTTGAGGAACCCGCGGCAAGATCGCCAACAGCGCGTCTCCGTCCAGGTCGCCAGCCAACTGTCGATTGACGTTCGCTCGGACGATGCGCTGCAGCATTTGATGCGTCGCCATCGCTTCGGCTGGATCTTTCTCGATCAGGCGCCCCAGGGAAGCGTATTGGTTGCGTGCTAGTTCGTCCGCAAAAACGGCCGCCAAATCGGCCGCCGGTCCGGTCACCACGCCGAGCCTCTGCTCTAAGCGAGCGATGATTTGATCACGTCGCCCGACCGCCAACTCGCGCTGTTGCGCGATGTCGACAAACAACCCCAGTGCGACATATTGCCGAACAGCATTGCTCTTGGAATGTATCGCGTCTTCTTTGGCGGGGACTTGTTTCAAAAGCGACTGGGCCAACGTTTGAAATGCAGCGTCATCCGGTTCGTCGATCGCCAAACGGCGCAAGATGACGCGCAATTGCTCGGCATGCGTCGCGTTATCTTCGTCGGCCGCAGCTTCGACCAGCTTCGGAATAAATTCAGCGTACCCTTCAGCCCGCTGCCGTGCATCTTCTTTGGCGATCGCAGCCGTCGTCGGCTGGAGATCGGTACGTCGATGGCGCAGCGCCAGCAGATCGATTGTCAGCGCTTCGTTCCACCACGAAACTCGCTGAAATCCCTCTTCTTCGCTCGTGGGATCCGGCTGCGAGTTGGTCCCGGCGCCACCGGTTCGATCGGAATTCCAGACGCTGGGACCTTGGCCCAAATTGGCCCACTCCGGTTTGCCCCAATAAACGAGCGCCAAACCGCCAAACAGCATCATCGTCGAGACTAACACCGCCGCGAAGATCCGCCGCCGGCGACGCTTCGCTCGAGACTCAATGTTCGCGATGTGCTCTTCGATGAGCAGGCTCGCTTCGGCTCGCGCGACGCCCCATTGTCGCGCCTCGGTCAACAACCGCTTTCGATTTTCGATCGAAATAAAACCTTCGTCCGCCAATAGATCGTCGACGATCGACAGGACATGGGTGATCGCCTGATCGAGCGTGACGACGCGCAGCGCTGTCGTCGTGATCGCTTCGCGCACCGTCGCCGCCGCGGTTTCTTCCGGCAGGCCGTGCAGGTCAACGCCGATCTGCGTTAATTGCCGGGTCAACAAGTCCCCGACGATCTGGCTTTCGGTCTTCTTCACCTTATCGCAAGCGAAACGGCGAAACGCGGCGATTCGCTCTTCTAACGGATCGGCCAGCCGCGAATCGTCTTGTCGCTGCAGTGCGGCGAGCGCTTGCTCTTTTTCTTCCTTGGACAGCCCGAACTCCGTCGCCGCTTCGGCGATCATCACGCGACAAACCGAGCTGACCCCTCCCTGCCCTGCGATGATCGAAGCGGCCCGTTGTTGAAATTCGGTGATTGTCTGCTCACGTTTTTCGTCGACAACCAAAGCTTCGCTCGGTTCCGACGACTGCGACAACAGAACATAGTTACGCCGCTCGGCCGCGGCGTACAGCATGTCCCGCGCCAACACCGGCGAGAGCCCGAGCTTCTCCACCCCTTCGGCGATCAGTTTCGTTTCTCGCCGCTGGTTGATCCTGCCGGAAGTAATCGCCGCCAGCGCCAGATGGAGGTAATCCTCATACATCTCCTGAGGCGGTTTGCGCTCGATCTTCGGCGGCGTCGGTTCCTTGGTTTCAACCGGCTCCTCTTCTTCTGGTTCAGGAACCGTTTCGGCCACGATAAACGGGCCGTGCAACTCGCTCAACCAACGCTCGAACTGATCGTCATCCACACCCAGCTTGGCCGCCAATTTCCGCAGCTTCTCTGGCGTCTCGGCATTCGTGGCGGAAAGCAACAATTTTGCTTGCTGCAAAAACGAATCACGGAGCGGATCGGACGCCGTCAGCACGCAGCGCGACGCAGGCGGTTCGGTCGGCGGCCGCTCCGATTCGACCGGAGCGGTTGGCAACGTTCGCGGCAGCGCCTTCGGTTTGGCGACGACTTCGCGATTCTCGCGAAGTTGCTGCAGCGCCGCTTGATACTCTTGATTGGTCAGTCCCAATTGATCAGCGATGATCGCCAACTGCCCCAAACGCGTTGGATCAGACGCTCCATAGATCGCCATAAACGACGTAGCCCGACCGAGGAACGCTTCGATGCGTGCCGCAGGGCGATCATTCGCAGAGGGTTGGTCGTCAGACATGCAGCATTCCAGCGGCGAGACTTCACCGCGACGAGGCCAGTTCCTGTTCCACAATCTTTATTTTATCACGCCAAGGGGGTGGGCCGCCTGCGGGATACAGCAACTTGAATTGCGCCAGCACTTTACGAGCCCCCTCAGGGTCCGTCTCGGCAAGGCACGCAAGCTGGTACGACTTGGCTTCGAACCATTCGGAAGAGCCGCGATCGAGCCCTAAAAGTAGTTTACGCCAATGTTCTAGGGCGATTTCGACCATTCCGGCTTCAAACGCAGCTCGGCCCGCTTGTTGCAAATAAGTACGGTCATCGGGAAAGGCTGCGGCCAGACTCGAAATTACCGTCGCGGCCTCGGCTCGCCGGCCAATTAGTTCGGCATACTCGGCGAACTTGCTGGCGGCGACACGCGCATTTTTCTTTTCACGCAGCGTCTGCGGCGAAGAGCCGAGCTTTTGGACCAGTTGTCGATAGATCTCAAACGCCTCGGTACGAATCTCCGGCGTCGCCGTTTCTTGCAAGCGGCGATCGATATCGAGCGCTCGCACCACCAAAGCGGAAGTCGCGAACGCGGAGTCAGGCGCGTTGGCCAAAATCCAATCGGCGTGCTCCAAGATCTGCTCTGGCTGCTTGCGCTGCTGCGCCAACAGCAGCGCCCGATGATGGTAATCCGCAACAGAGCCGTCGGAAGTTGGCAATTGCGTCGCGAGCGCCGCCGCGCGACGAATGCCGCTGTCTCCCACATCGGCCGGCAGCAAACTGCGCGCGGACAACTCAACCGCCATCAACAGGGTGCGTAAGGCGCGAGCGCGATCGCTTTGCGATGACTTCTCATCCAAACTGCGGTTGAGCACATCGGACGCCGCCAGCAGGCGTTTGGCGTAGCCGATCTTCTGACCCTCATCGGTGGTTTGATCAATCTGCTGGCGAAGCATGACGCACAAGTCGTATTGCGCGGTCAAATAGTTCGGATCGCTCGCCGGGATTTTTGCGAGTTGGTCAATCGAATCACGCAACGAGCCGCGCGATTGCTGCAAGCGAGCGATCAAAAGATCCGCCTTTTTGGCGTAAGAGTGATCGGGGAAATCCCGTTTCAGATCTTCCAGCACGTCGATCGCCGCGGCGGCGTAGCGGGGATCGGTCTTGGCCAGCGATTGCAGCGAAACGAACGCCAGCCAAGCGCTTTCGACCCCTTTTTGCGGATTCGACAGCTTCAAGCCGGCGATCGCCTGACGAAAAGCGCCGCTCGCTTCGGCGAACTGTTTCAAGCGATAGCAGCACCATCCCAGCACATACTGACACTCGGCCAGCGCTCCGGCGTCTCCCGTAGGAGGATTGGCGACCGCTTTGATCAGCAGCACTTTCGCTTCTTTGTAGTCGCGTTCTTCCTTCGATTTTTCGGCCGCGGCAAACTGCCGTTGCCCTTCCAGCCACAGCAGATAAAAGCCGGGATCGCCGCTAACGTCGATCTGGTGTTCGTCCAGCAATTGGATCGCGGCGCCGATGCGGCCCAATTTCGCCAGGCCGACGATGCCGACCAAGCCTAGCTGCCGCATCTGTTGCGGCGACGTCCCCGCGAGAGGATGAAATCCGACCTGCGCGATCAAGGCGCACAAGCTGATCTTGCCTTCGCTGCCATCCCCCTGAAAGTGACTCACCAGACGTTGCGATTCGGTCAGCGCTTCGTCATATCTTTTGGCGTTTAGCAGACCGCGGACAAACCAATAGTCGGCTTGGTCCATGATCTGCGGCGACGCGTCGCTTTGCCGCAAAATCTCAAACACGCGGCGACTCGCATCCATCCGGCCGAGAAACGCTTCACACAGTCCTAACCCAATTAAGGCCCGCGCTCGCCATTCGACGATCAGGCCCAACTGGAGAGGATCAACGGCGTTGTAATTTTCTCCTTCAATCCCCAGCAGTCCCTGAAACAGCTTCATCGCTTCCGGAATCGCGGCGGACTGCGGGTTCCCTTCGATCACCGCACGATAGTAATTGGCCCACGCGGCGAAGTAAGCGGCTCGACCGGCGACCCCTTCCAGGGCGCGTAGTTCGCGTTCCCGCGCTTCGGCCGTCGGTCCGCTGGGCATTCGATCGACTTCTTCAAACCCCTGGGTGATATCGCTGCGAAGTTGCTTGGCGGCGACGGTCAACCGGGGCGTGATCACTTTCAAGATCGACGCGGCGGTCTGCTTGGCGTCCGACTTCGACGGATCGGCGATCCACTCGGATGCGGCGGCTTCGGCTCGTTGATAGTCGGCCTGGAGCAGCATAACCTGCAGCGAGGGAGCATTGGCCGCCGGATATTTTTGGATCAGCTTTTGAACGCGGCTGCGATAGGCGTCGAACTGCGCGTCATCGCCGCTGACTTCCATCAACCGAGCGGCGAAGAGATCGGCCAGCCCACGCAGCGCCTGGCGGCGACTCGCTTCATCAATCGGCTTTTCGACGTAGGCTTCGCTTAGCAAGATTCGCTGTTCCGTTAAACCCAAATGTGCGAGATAATCGTCGACCTGCTTGAACTCATCGTTCAAGATCTCCTTCGCCCGATTGTCATAAGACTGCGCAGCAGCGAGCGTCGCGGACAACGCCCAGAGCGCCGCCATGCCGGCCCATGTCGCTCGTCTACTTGCTGGTAAGCGGCTGATAGCGTACTCCGTGAAAACCGGCATTCTTGCATGCTTGGATCGCCGCCGAAACCATGCCATAGGGGGCTTCGTCCTGACCGCGCACAATCGCGGGAGACGATTTGTCAGGAAACGCGATCAAGACTTCTTCCAAATCTTCCTGGTTCGAAAAAGTGCGACTGCCCAGCTGATAGCCGAAGCCGCCGTCGGTCGCCGTCACTTCGACGATCGCCGGATCAAAGTCGCTCGCTTGCGCCGCCGCTGGATTGGCCGACTGGACCGCAATGTCCAATCGCCGTTCGGTGGGCGTAAAGCTGGCCGTCACGATGAAAAAAATCAACAGCAAAAACACGACGTCAATCATGCTCGTCATGTTTAAGTCGATCTTTTTGTCGCGCGTCGTGCGATGGGCGCTAAGTCTCACCTGGCGTTCCTTTTACTGCGGCGTTTCGACGGCGAGTTCCACAAGCTTTACGTCAAACTGTTCGAATTGTTCCACCAATTGATTGATCGCACGGCTTTGCGCCCCTTGATCCATGCGAACCAAAATCTTCAGCTGGCGCGGGTCTCCCCCTACCTTTTCCAGCTCGGCGGCGACGATCGTCGCGAGATCGGCTCGATCGACGGCGACTCCGCCGACGGTCATTCGACCAGGGCGATCAATGTTGATCGTTAATGTCGAGCGATCTTGATCCTTTTCGCCTGCTTGTTTCGGCAATTGCAATTGTTCGCGATTCGCCTGCGAGACTTGGGTCACGGTGACAAAAAAGATCAATAGCAGAAACACCACGTCAATCATCGGCGTGATGTTCATCTCGGGCAAATGACGATTTCGACTTTTACAGAGCCTCACGGCGATCGCTCCTGTTAGCGGCGACGACCGAGCGGGGTCAAAATCTGCTCGACCCGTTTGCCGGCTTCGGAAACGAGCGAGTCGATCCGGTTGCCGAAAAAGCTATAGGCGACCATCGCCGGAATCGCGACGACCAGGCCCAACAGCGTTGTCACCAGCGCCTGGCCGATCGCCTCGGCTAATTCGGCCGGCTTCGGTGCGCCGTCGGTTGCGGCGATCGTATTGAACGCGTTGATCATGCCGAGCACGGTGCCGGTCAGCCCCAACATCGGCGCGATTTGACCAATCAGGCCGAGCACTTCGATTTTGCGGTACAGCTGGCCGGTTTGCTCTTCGCCGGCTTCTTCGACCGCCGCTTTGTATTCGGCGAAACCAAATTCTGAACTGCGATAGCGGGTCAGGCCCGATTCGACGACGTAAGCCAACAAGCTGCGACTGCCGGGATGCTGACAAACTTCGATCGCTTCATCGATTTTCCCCTCTTCGACCAAGTCGCTGAGACTGATCGCGATATCTTCCGGCATCAAGACATCTTTGCGAATCGAGAGAAAATGCTCGACGATAAAACCGACCGCGACGATCGACAAGACGCCGATCAATGCACCGACCACTCCGCCATCCATCAGCGTATCCAACAAGGTCCGTTGCGGGGTGTTCTCTTCGGTCGGCGTTTCGACCGATTCTTCCACGGTCAGCGTTTCGCCCGCCGGCGGGCCGTCTTGCGCCAACAGCGTCATGCTGTAGGTCCCGACCAGCAAGACGAACGAATACGCCAATATGGCGCGGATTCCGATGGTGCGTCTCATGTTATTTCCTCAATGATCCTCGCCGCGATTGATTTGCTCTCGCAGCCGTTGTCCGAAATACGCGCCGCTGTAGTTTTCTAAAATTTCTTTGCGCAGACTCGCCGCTTGACTCGTTTCGCCTGCTTTTTGCAGTGCGGTCAGCGATTGATACAACGCGGCCGCCGAGAGTTCAGACCGCTGGGTTCCTTCGATCGCCGGAACATACATCAGGTCCAGCACTCCCCGCTGGACGGCCGATTGCATCCCATCCGCGATGCGCGCGTTCCCTAGCAAATAGTGAGCGATGCTTTGATTAAAAGGATGCATGCCGGGCAAGCGTGCTTCGATCTGCACAATGACCTGATCCTCTTCGCCGCGAGCCAAATCTCGCAACGCGGGCGCGATCACGCGCCAATCAGAAATCAGCGCGTTGTCAGCTCGGAGGTTTTCAAACGACTTGTCCGCCAACTGCATGTCGCCGGCCGCGATCGCCAACGAGCCAACATAGATGAACGTCGCTTGCGGCAGCGGCGTTTGCAAATCTTGAGCCGCCGCTTTGACGCGGGGAAGCGCCGCTTTCGCCTCTTCGACATCAAAGAAGATCGGCTCTAGTTCGGGAGATAATCCAGTCGCCGCGTCAAAACTTAGCTTGCGCTCTCCCGGCAGCGTGCCGATCAGGCCCGCTTTGCCTCGCAACATTTTCAAGCTGCGAAAATAAGCCTCCAACGCCGCCGCCGGACGTCCGGACGCTTGTCGACTCCACATGGTCGCTTGGCAGACGAGATAGGCGGTCTCGCTATTCCGCTCGGCGTAGATCGGAAACAACGCTTCCGCTTGTTCCGCCAAACCGACATAGTCTCCCACGCTCAGACGTTGCCGCAAACGAAAGAGCGGTCCCCCCAAATCTTGGAGCCGCTTGTCAAATTGATCCTGCTTCAGGCCGACGGCCCCGCGTTCGATCTGATCCCAACCGATGATCCCCTGGCCATCGACGTTGACCCCATCTTCGTCAAGAGACAACACTTTGACGTTGTTAAGGATTTCCAGGTTGCGCAATATCAACCGATCGGCGCAAACCGGCGCGGCCAGCCACAACGTGAAGAGGGGCGCAGCGATGATTGCAAGCAATCGGCCGCCGCTAGAACGCCTGAACATGGCGATACTCCCCTCCTGATTCGCCGGCGATTTGTCGCATCAGCGGTTCGGCGCTGCGATCCATGAACGAAATCGCGTGGACTTTGACTTTCGGCTCGCTCAGGTCGTTCTGTCGTTTCACTTCGCCCACGACATTGTCGTCAAATAAACCGTCGGTCATAAAGAAGACCGCGTCGGGGCGCGGTGAGAACTTCAACGCGATCTCAAACGCCGGCAACGGATTTGTTCCGCCGGCAGGCCCCACCGTTTTCAGCCATTCGGACAACGCATTGAAATCACGTTTCGGATGTCGCCAACCTTTTTGTGGAAAAGGAACCGCTTGGGACTGGAAGAAGATGACTTGAAACTGCGCTTCGCGCGGCAAGCTGGAGACCGTTTCTAGAATCTCTTCTTTGACATAGTCAAGCTTGACGCCAGACATCGACCCCGAACAGTCGGCAATGATGCAAAACCGGCGGCCAGCGGCTCGCAAGCCCATGAACGAAGCTCCGGCGCCGACGCCGCTCCCCCCTCCTCCGATCGTCGAGAGCGAACCGATCCCGCCCCCCATCGCGCCGCTGGGGGTCAGTGCCGCCGTGTCAATCAGCTCGCCGATATCGGTCGGCTCGGCGCTGGGAGGTGCGACTTCGTTCAGAAGTTCGTCGACCTCGACCGTTTCCGAGACTTCGCTGGCGGCGGCGACCGTATCCAGCGTTTCGCCCCCCGAATCATCGAGACTGACCTCGGGCATATCGCCGATCAGCACATCGACCCCATCGCCGGAAGTCGCCGATTGAAAGTTGCAGGTCACCGACGCGAACAGGATCAACAGCCCGGCATGCACGATGAACGAAATAAAGCCGGAGATTCCGTCATTCACCCAGGAGTGAAATAGAGAGCCCTCTGGATGAGGTTCGTCCGGCGCCAAGGTCTCGGCTTCGGGGAGCCGCACCACCTTATGACAGTGAGGGCAAACGATCTCGCCTCCCAACTGGTCGGCGGTGGCACGCAGAACGTTGCCGCAATAAAAGCAGGATAGCTGCATGAGGGTGCGGAGGGGGAAAAATGCCGCGCAAGAACGGATGAGCAGTTCGACGCAAGTCGTTGACTGTTTACGACCTTATGTTAGGGGGCTGCTCGATATCGGTCAACGATCTGGCGCGCCGACAAAGCCCGCACTACGGTTTTTTCCGTAGACAATTTCAGGCGTCGCGCCTTCCCCCACCGTCGATCTACTTTACCGGATGCCAACTCGAATCTTCACGAAATGAGGCCGATTTCTTCGTACAGAATCTGCATTTCGCCCACTCAGGCGATTCCCGGTAAAGTTTGCCCAACTATAATTTCCGGTTCCATTCCTAACCTTCGTCCCCTCCATGTCCAGCCTTGGGTGTTGCTTTGAGTCGCAAACTATTCGCTGTATTGATCTCGTTTCTGCTAGGCATGATCGCTTCGACCGCTCTGGGCGGCGATTACCTGCATCAACTCCAAGACCAAGGGATTTCGACCGGACATAGTGATGTCGCTCACTGGGGCCCCAAAGCGGACAAATACAGTTCGTGGACATCCCATTCGAATCGTCTGATTCCGGTCTATTCTTTTGGAACCAAAGGACAGCCTGGCGGGATCGATTTGAACAGCTACATCGGCGAGAACAGCGTCTACCGTAGCGAAAACAAGTTACGCGGCGTCTACGGCAAGCCGACCGAAGCGACGCTCAATCCGGCCGCTGACTACATGGATCAAACCAACATCTTTGATCTGCAGAAAGCGGCGCTCGACGCTGGCAAAAAGAATATCTTTTTGGTCGTGTTCGACGGCATGGACTGGCAAACGACCCAAGCCGCCGCGATCTGGAATACGCAAGAGATTCCTTACACCGCAGGCCGCGGCCGGGGAACGCACTTTCAGGAATACCAAGCGGACGGAACGACCCAATTCGGGTTAATGGTGACCAGCCCCTTCTGTGACGACGCTGACGTTGATGTCAACAAGCAAATCGTGAAAAATTCCGGCGGCGGACTCTTTGGCGGATACGACTTTACGCAAGCGGGATCGGCGCCCTGGGATCAGCCGACCGACATCCTGTACTTGATTGGCAAATCGAGCACCAAGAATGGCGTCAAACATTCGTACACCGACTCGGCAAGCAGCGCCACCAGCATGATGGGCGGTATTAAGACGTACAACGCCGCGATCGGCGTAGGCCCACGCGGCGAGCGTCCGAAGACGATCGCCCATCTCGCCCAGGAACAAGGATATGTCGCCGGCGCAGTCACCAGCGTGCCGATCAGTCACGCAACTCCCGCTTCGGCCTACGCCTACAATGTCTCGCGCAATGACTATCAAGACATCTCGCGTGACATGCTAGGGCTCCCCTCGGCCAGCAATCCCGAAACGCCGCTGCGCGGTCTGGATGTCGTGATCGGCGCCGGGCACGGTGTCAACGATCCAAGCGACAAAGGACAAGGCGAAAACTACGTCAGCGGCAACAAGTACCTGGCCGACGATGACTTGAAGAAGGTAAACGTCGAAAACGGCGGCAAGTATGTGGTCGCGACTCGCACTACCGGCGCCGATGGCAAGCAAGTGCTGGCCGCCGCGGCGGCGGAAGCCGCCAAGTCAGGGCAACGACTGCTCGGCTACTTTGGAGTTGGCGGGGGCGGCGATGCTGCTGGACACTTGCCGTTTTGCTCGGCGGAAGGGGATTTTCATCCCGGCTTGGGCGTCTCCAAAAAGTTGATCGCCTATGAACCAGCCGATTTGACTGAAAATCCGTCGCTGGTCGACATGACGCGGGCGGCGATCGAAGTCCTCTCGAAAAACGACAAAGGCTTCTGGCTGTTGGTCGAGTCTGGCGACGTCGACTGGGCGAACCACGCCAATAATTTGGACGCTTCGGTCGGAGCGGTGAACAGCGGCGACGCGGCGGTGAAAGCGATCACCGATTGGGTTGAGCAAAACAGCAACTGGAATGAGTCGGTCTTGATCGTCACCGCCGACCACGGGCACTACATGTTTTTGGACAAGCCCGAACTGCTGATCCGCCCCGAGAATCGCTAGATTCTCGCCAAACGTTCGTCTCGGCCCCCCCAACGACGAAGTCCGCCGTTGCGCGTACAATCGAGCGTACGCGCACGCAATAGTCTGCGCCAGAGCGTCTTGAACGCGGGGAATGGGATTGATGGCAACGGTAAAAAGCAACTTTGAGCAACTTCGCGTCGCCTCGTTCGAGAGTCGCCGCGGAGCGGAGATGGCCTCGCTGATCGAAAAGTTCGGCGGTCAGGCTTTCGTCAGTCCTTCGATGCGCGAAGTGCCGCTCGACGAAAATCGGGACGCGATCGACTTCGCCAACCATGTCATCACCGGCCAGATTGACGCGGTGATCTTTATGACCGGGGTCGGCTTTCAACATCTGATGAAAGCCGTCGAACGTCATGTCGATCGCCAACAATTTCTCAACGCCCTTTCGGACATTCCCACCATCGTGCGCGGCCCCAAGCCGTTAGCCGCGATGAAAGCGGAAGGGCTGACGCCGAGCATCCGCGTGCCGGAACCGAACACCTGGCGCGAGCTGCTGCAAACGCTCGACGCCGAGTTTCCGATCGCTAATCTCAAAATCGGACTGCAAGAATACGGAGTCCCCAATCCCAGCCTGATCGCCGGACTGGAAGCGCGCGGCGCCGAAGTGATCCAGTTGCATGTTTACGACTGGGACTTACCGCTCGATACGCAGCCGCTGGCGATGAATCTAGAGCGGATCATTCGCGGCGACATTGATGTCGCGATGTTCACTTCGGCCAATCAATTGACGCATTTGCTCAAGCTGGCCGAGCAACAGCGCCGCAAAGAAGAGCTAATGGCGGCGCTGCGCACGGTCGTGATCGCTTCGGTGGGGCCGACGATGAGCGAGCGATTGCGCGAATATGGCCTGCCGGTCGATGTCGAGCCGGTTCATCCGAAGATGGGTCCATTGGTCGCCGCGGCGGCCGAAAAATCACACGACATTCTCGTTCGCAAAAAACAAGTGAGAGCCGTTTTGTCCGCCAGCACGCCCAACATCGATCCCCGCACCGCCAAGTGGTACGACAGTCCGTTCATGAAAGCGTGTCGTCGCGAACCGACCGACGTGACGCCGATCTGGATGATGCGTCAAGCAGGTCGCTACATGGCCGAGTATCGCGAAGTGCGAGCCAAAACGACCTTCCTAGAACTCTGCAAAAATCCGCAATTGTGCAGCGAAGTGATGTGCACCGCAGTTACCAAACTGGGAGTCGACGCGGCGATTATCTTCTCGGATCTGCTGCCGATTCTAGAGCCGATGGGGCTCGATCTCGAATACGCACAAGGTGAAGGCCCCGTTATCCATAACCCGGTTCGGGAGAGCGCCGACGTCGATCGCGTGCTCGAACTCGAAAGCGCCGAGTCGCTTCACTACGTCATGGAGACCGTTCGCCAAACCCGCGCTGACATGCCTGAGCATATTCCGGTGATCGGGTTCGCCGGCGCTCCCTTCACGCTGGCCAGTTACGCGATCGAAGGTGGCGCCAGCCGCACCTATCTGCATACCAAGACGCTGATGTATCGCGATCCTGACGCCTGGCGAGCGCTGATGGAACGCTTGGTTCGCGCGATCACCGTTTACCTCAACGCTCAGATCGCCGCCGGCGCGCAGTGCGTGCAGATCTTCGACTCTTGGGCAGGCTGCTTATCGCCGGCCGACTATCGCCGCTATTTGTTGCCCCACATGAAAGAGATCATCGGCGGCATCACGCCGGGAACGCCGATCATCAACTTCGCCACCGGCAATCCAGCCCTATTGCCGCTGTTGGCCGAAGCAGGCCCGGCTGTGGTCGGCGTCGATTGGCGCATCGGTCTCGCCGACGCGTGGAACACGATCGGCGAGAACTTCGCCGTGCAAGGGAACCTCGATCCGGTCACGCTGTTAGCCGATCCGATCGAAATTCGCCGCCGCGCCAAAGAGGTGCTCGATCAAGCAGCCGGTCGACCAGGCCACATCTTCAATCTCGGCCACGGCATCCTACAGCAAACCCCAGTCGACAACGCGATCGCGCTGGTTGACATGGTGCATGAGATGAGCTCGAAGAAGTAAGAAACGTCGTCTCTTCGTAGCCCGAAGCGCGAGCGAGGGAAATGCGCTCGGCTATTCCGGTACGTATCGAAGTAGCGAAACGCATTTCCCTCGCTTGCGCTCTTTGACGTTGCGCCTTTTCGAGCCACTCGAACACTAGCCAGAGGCGCGAGCCGATGGAATGCGGCTGGCCACTTCAATCCGAGTTAGGATCGCCGACCCCATTCCATCGGCTCGCGCCTCTGGCTATTGTGACGATTTCCGGCTGGTTCTGGCCCTGTTTTACGGTTCTTTACTCAGGTTTCATCGTTTGTGAATCGCAAATAGCGCAACTTCAAAACTTCAAAACTTGCGCTTCGGGCTACGAAGAAATTATGTCGCGCCGACGTGCAGCCATTCGCGCCAAACGAGCGTCGGAAAGACAACCGCGTCGCGGACGTAACGTTTCACTAGTCGGCGTGGATCGACTAACATGCGATGCAGCCATTCGAGCCCGACCTGTTGCATCCAGCGGGGCGCGCGTTGCTTCTCTCCGGCAAGAAAGTCAATCGTCGCTCCGGCGCAGATCGCCGCTTTGGTTTTTAGTCTTTTTCGATGTCGCGCAATCCATAGCTCTTGCTTAGGCGCGCCGAGCCCGATGATTAGCAGTTGCGGCGCCGCGGCGTTGATCATCTCGATGATTCGATCATTTTCCGCTTCGTCATATTCAAAGCCTAGCGGCGGGCTATAGACGCCGCTGACCGTAACATGCGGCCAACGCTGCTCAATATTCGCCGCGGCTCGCTGCGCCACTCCGGCGGCTGCGCCCAGCAGGAAGACCGACAGCGGCTTTGCTTCGGTCGCGGCTGCAAACATCGCCGGCACCAGGTCCGATCCGGTCACGCGTTCCGGCAGCGGTTGCCCTAACAATCGTGACGCCCAGACCACGGGCCAACCATCCGCCAACACCCACCGCGCCTGTTCATACGCCGCTTGCAGCTGCGAATTCCCTTGCAGCAGAACCGCGTGATCGACATTCGGCGTGACCACATACTCGGTCGTCGCTTCGGGCGAATCCATCTGTCGCCAGATCTGGCGGACGGCTTCGGTCATGCGTAACGCGTCGATTTCGACGCCGAACAACTTCACACGCTGGGTCATGTCGTTCTTCTTTCTAAAGTCGTCGTCGGTTGTTGTCGGCTGGGCGCCCTCGCCAGGCGGGGATCAACAGCAACGACCGGATCGAATTGTTGCTTGATTCCCATCGCCATTCCGGCGACGCAGAAGATCAGTAGATGGTCGATCGGCGTGTAGGTAATTTCGTGCCCAAACATCTGCATCCACGAAATCACGATCACGCCAAGAAACAGAACGCCGAGCGACTTCGCCCAAGGAGGTTCTTCCCGGTGCGCCAATCGCCATGCGTCGCGCGTCCAGTAGTAGTACATCGCCAGGAACGGGATGAACCCGACGATCCCCAAGTCGACCAGGATGCTAAGAAACGTGTTGTGATGGTCGTAGTCACGAATCGATTCGAGAATCAGATCGACTTTGCGATCTCCCAAGTAGTCGAGCTTCGCTTCTTTGAACTGCGTAAACCCATGCCCTACAATCGGACTGTCAAGAAACATTTGCCAAGAAACGTAGGCGAAACTGGCCCGCATGCTGACTGAGTTTCGCGTGTCTTGCACGGTCCCTTCGCGCTTCAGTCCAATGATGCCGTCCATTTTGGTCAGTCCGCCCAACAGCGCCGCGGCGAAAAGTCCGCCGATCACAATTGCGCGAGCGCGACCTTGCAACGTAAGCCACAGGACGATCAGCAAGCTGCCGCCGGCGCCCAGCCAAACGGTTCGCGTTTTGGTGAAGAAGACCGCCGCCAAAAAGAGAGGAAGCAACATATAAAGCGCCGTGCGCCACTTAGCGCTGACGTGGTCGCGCAAAATCCAAACGGCTAACAAGCAGGTCGAAAGATAGACGCCGTAGCTGACCGACTGCACCATCGGACCACGAGCACGACCAAAGTGGAGCCCGATCTTAGGATCGGCGATGTAGCGTGGAAACAGAAAGCTGTACTGTCCCAGCCCTTCCAGCACGCCGGTCGTCGCCAGATAAATGCCGAAGACAACCAAGAAGATCAAAATATGACGCACCGAGCGCTCGGTGTAATCCAAGTTTCGCGCGATCACATACAACGTGAGCGGAATCAGATAGCCATTCAGAAAATGCTGAATGACCAGCGACTCTCCTCCCCACGGCAAGAAGCAGCTATTGATAAAGATCACCGCCATCAGCGCGGCGATCACATAGTCAATCGTCATCCAAGAGCGAAGCTGAACTCTCCCCAGCTTCCACTGCACGACAAACGCGCCGACCAGACCGATCAACGCCAGACGATCGAGCGACAGATGGATGCCGGCTTTGAACTCGAAAAAGAGAACCCCAAACGTCGACGTCGCGACCAGCAGCGCCATACAACCATGCAGCAGCGACCCGCGGATCATCCAAATGGTTCCCCATAGGAGGCCGGCGATCGCCAAGATGGCGTAGATAATGGTCATGAAACGTTCAATGCGAGTGGGGCCAACAACACAGGCCGCGCAGCTCTAGCGCGAGCTTGTCTGCGATCCTCGTTTGGCGAGTTGGATCAAAGCGTCGGTGAAAGATAGTTTGCGGACAGGCGGCGGGGTCAATTCATTCTTCACTCCGTTGATCGTGCCATTGGCCGTAAGTTCTACTTGGGCCGGTTCTTCCAGATCTGCAGGATTGACGGTCAGAAAGAGCAGCCCCAGTCCGCAGGTCAATCCGCCCAACAGTCCGGCGGCGACGATCACCTTACGGCTGGGGCCGATCGGGTAATCGCTGACTTCGGGCAATCCGACCCGCGTGAGCAAACTGGTTGCATGAGCGGCCGCCAGCGAAGAACGCGCGTCGGCCAGATTGCGTTGCACTTCGGCCAATGTTTCACTGCGCTGGCGGACTTCGCTCTCGAGGTTTCCGTACGACGCGCGAACTTCGGCCAGGTGAACCATCCGGCTGCGGACTTCGTCTCGCTGTTTGGTATATCCCTCAATGCGTTGCTGCAACACGCTTCGTTCCGCTTTCATGCCGCGAACGGCGATCGCGATTTCATGAAAGAGATGATCGCGTACTTCTTCCTCGGACTGGAGCGCCGATTGCACGGCCGGATGATCCGCCGTTCGCGTCCCTTGCAGTTCGGCCGTGCGTAGCTGCGCATCGACCAGGCCGTCTTTCAGACGCCGCAGTGCAGGCTGCGAGTCGAGCAAACTATTGGGGGTTGCGAGCAGCTCTTGCGGGTTTTCCGCCGCCGTTTCCAGCAGCGAAAGCAGTTGATCGTTCGACTGTTGCTGATCGCGCGTGCCGCGCAGCTCGGCTTCGACTTGAACGAATTGTTGTCGTAAATTGCCGTCTCCCGAGCCTGATTCGTTCAAGATGCGAAGTTCGGCCAGATCGCTGCCGACATCCCCTTCCAACTTCGAGAGTTTCTTGGTCGCGATGTTCAGCACGCTGGCCGCCAAGCGTTCGCTTTCTTCCAGTTCGGCGACAACGCTGCTCGCTTTGTGATCGCGAACTTGCTCAAGTCTTGAGTCTAACTCGTTGCACAACGTCGTCGCGAACATCGCGGCGCGTTCTTGCGATTCGGCCTCGACATGAATCGAGAAGATTTCTGTCGTGCCAAACTCGGTGCCGGAAGGAGAACTAACTGAGATGTAATTGTGATAGGCGGCGATGTCATCCGCGGTCGGCCACTCTGTCTTCGACGCTCCGAACCAACCGGGAGGCGGAGGACCGATTTTGGCGAGCGTATGGGTGACGACTTCTCGCGACCGAGCGATTGTTTGGATCGTCTCTTGCGCGGTTTTCATATCTTCAGGACGCGCGAAAGCGCCAGGGCGGTCGAGACCGCCGATCGAGATTTCACGCAGCACTAAGGTCTGCGTCGCCGACCACATCTTCGGCTTCAATAGAGCAAAACCGACCGCCGCGATGGTGATGACGGCGGCCGGTACGATCCAGCGGTAACGGTGGGATACGAGAACGGCGAGGATTCTGAGAGGGTCAATCATGGCGAATAGCCGGTGGGAAAAAAATCACGATACAGGAGCGACCCCGACGCAGCCTTACTTGGCGGCGTCTTGGTCAACTCCAACCCAGTTCGTGCCAGATTGATATTGCAGCCAGCGTGCCGAAATTCGCGAGCTGACGGAGAAAGACATGCTTAAGTCGTGATCTGTCAGCGACTTACTAGCGCAAAAGCGGCGAAAAATGCAGCGAGGAACGCCCAATCGGCGTTGCCTTTTCGCCACGTGATGATTCGGCGAAACGCCGCTGTTGCGTTTCGGCAACATGCCGCGAGCGCCATTTTGCGATTTCGATTTGCATTTAGGTCGCCATGGCGAATTGTTGTATATCTGCACGGCGTTTCCGAAATCGAACGACGCCCTGACGATAAGCCCCACCCTGCTTGGAAATAGCATGCGCGTCGAACGCCTTACTACCTTGGCGGACCTCACCTCCAGCGCGATCGATTGGTCGCCGCTGGTCCGCGGAGTTCCGTTTCGTCGTCCCCAGTGGCTGATCCCCTGGTGCGAAAACTATGCGCCCAGCGACCTTTACCTCGTGGCCGCCTACGACGGCGATCGCTTGGCCGGACTGTTACCGCTCTACCGCACGCGCTCGGCCGCCAAAGGCGCTACGCTACGTCTGATCGGTGACGGCGAAATCTGCACCGACTACTGCAGCGTGTTAGCGACGCCGGATGACTTGCCGGCCGTTTGTGCGGCTATCGCCCAATGGCTGACCGCAGCGGCGACCTCGCCGGCCGACAACTGGGATCTGCTGGAACTGGAAAACATCGCCGCCGATGACGAAGGCTTCGCACTACTACGCAATGGTCTGGAAGCGGACGAGAACCTGCTGCACCAGCGCGAAGCGCTGCAATGCTGGCGCTTGGAACTTCCCGCCAGCCAAGCGGAGTACGAGGCTTCACAGTCCAAATCGCATCGCAAGCAAATCCGCCGCTTTTTCAAGCGGACCCTCGACACCGATCGCGCCCAACTGCACGTCTGCAGCCAACTGGCCGAGATGCCGAAGGCGATGGAAATCTTGATCGACTTGCATATGCGACGCCGCCGCAGTCTGGGCCAGCCAGGCTGCTTCGCATCGCCGCAGTTTGATCAGTTTTTACGGCAAGCGACGGCCGAGATGATCTCGATCGGCAAGTGCGAAATCCTCTGGCTCGATCTCGATGGTGCGGCGATCGCCGCCGAGATTCATTTTCTCGGTGATCACATTCCATTCTGTTATCAAGCCGGCGTCGATCCCCAGCGACTCACCGAGGACCCCGGCAGCTTGATGCAGGCGGCCATCATTCGCCGCGCGATCGAGCAAGGGAATACCGCGATTGATTTCCTCCGCGGCGACGAACCTTACAAAGCTCACTGGCGCGCGACCCCGCGGCCATGCGTTCACTTGCGAGCGACTCCTAATCGGGCGACCGCCAAAGTCCGGCACGGTCTGTGGCTGGCCGGTCAAGAAGTAAAGAACTGGGTCAAAAGCGGGCTCAACATATCTGCGGCCGACTAAATCGACCGTGGGGACTAACCTCCAAAAAGTGCAATGACTACCTTGCGAGAGCGGCTGATCGATCTTTATTACGGCGCGACGTGGCTTTGGCGACGTCGTTGGAATCGGTTGCGATCCCGCGTCGGTTTGTCGCCGGTGATGATCTTGTTCTATCATCGCGTCGCCGATGACAACCCCAGCAGTTGGACGATTTCCAATCGCGGCTTTACCGAGCAAATCGACTGGATCGGCGCTAACTTTGAATTTGTTTCACTGGAAGAAGCGCAGCGGCGGATCGAGCTGCGCTACAACCCGCGTCCCGCGGTGGCGATCACCTTTGATGACGGATACGCCGAGAACTGCGAACAAGCGCTGCCGTTGTTGATCAAGCGAAAGATCCCGTTCACCTACTTTGTCAGCACCGGCAACATCATGACCGGAAAACCATTTCCCCATGAGGCCAACGCGCCGTTTCAAGCGCCGGTCAACACGCTCGAGCAAATTCGGAGCTTGGCTGCAGCTGGCGTCGAAATCGGCGCCCATACGCGCTATCACGCCGACCTGGGCTCGATCGATAACGAAGAACAATTGTATGACGAAGTTGTCACAGCGACGCGCGATCTGGCCGCGGCCGTGGGACAACCGATTCGCTACTTTGCGTTTCCGTACGGCTTGCCCAAAAATCTGAATGACCGTGCGTTTGAAATGTGCCGTGAAGCAGGAATGCTGGGCGTTTGCTCTGCTTACGGCGGTTACAATCTGCCGGGGGACGATCCGTTCCATCTGCAACGCATCCATGGCGATCCGCAACTGGCGCGGCTGCGCAACTGGCTCACGATTGATCCGCGCAAACTGTCGGTTCCCCGTTATACGCCAGAGACGCTGGTCGAAAAACATGCTGCTCCTCGTTATGCGACAGAAGCGACGGGAGTGATGGCATGAGCGCCGGCGCTACGTCCGCTTCCAATTCGGTATCCAACACCAAGAAGACGACGATCTCGGCCACTCCGCTTGCCGAAAGTCTCGTGCTGCTGGCCGTGCTTACGGTCGTCCAGCGGCTTGTCGGTTTCGTCCGCGGCGTCCTGTTTTGCCGCTGGCTCTCGCCAGAGCAACTGGGTCAGTGGGATTTGCTGTTCGGCTTTTTAATGCTGGCCGGCCCGTTGGTCGTCTTGGGCGTACCAGGAACCTTTGGCCGCTACGTCGAGTATTACAATCAACGTCAGCAGCTACGCACCTTTTTGAAGCGAACCGGGATCGTCTCGCTGGTGCTGGCGACCATCGGCTGCATTTCGCTGGTCATCTGGAATCGCGAAGCGGCTCAGATGCTGTTCAACGAGACGACGTCGTACAACACTATTGTCGCCGCGTCGATCACGTTGGCGGCGGTTGTGGGCTTCAACTACTTGATTGAGCTGTTCATCGGCATGCGTCAGATGCGCGTCGTGTCGGTCTTGCAGTTTGTGAACAGCCTGATTTTCGCCGTCGTCGGACTTGGTTTGATCCAATTCTGGGAAGCGACTTCGATGGCCGTGATTCTCTCGTATGGGATCGCCTGTGCGGTGACGTTCGTGCTCGGCGGCTTCTTCTTGCTGAGCAAATATCGCTTGCTTCCCAGCGAGACCGAGATCACGACCAATCGCGAATTCTGGGCGAAGCTGGCGCCGTTCGCCGCCTGGATGTGGGTTGCGAATCTGCTCTCCAATTTGTTCCTGGTGGTTGATCGTTACATGATCGTTCACTTCGGCGGTTTTTCGCCAGAGCAAGCGGCGTCCGAAGTCGCTAATTATCACAGTAGCCGCGTCGTCCCTTGGCTGATGGCTTCCGTCTCCGGCTTGGTGATCGGCGTGTTGTTGCCGCACCTTTCGGCCGATTGGGAAGCGGGCCGACGGCGCGAAGTGGGCGAAAGCTCCAATCTGATCGTCAAGCTTGGCTCCTTGGTCTTTACCGGCGGCGGCGTGGTGATCTTGTTGGCAGCGCCTTGGCTGTTTGCTGTCGTCTTCAACGGCAAGTATGACGGCGGTTTGGCGGTGCTGCCGTGGACGGTCGCTTCGTGCGCCTGGAGCAGCATCGGCGGTTTGACGTTGCTGTATCTCTACTGCGCCGAGAAAGCGAAGCTGGTCAGCTTGCTCTATGCCGTTGGCTTGACCTTCAATATCTGTTTGAACTTCCTGCTGCTCCCGCGGTTAGGACTAGAGGGCGCCGTGCTCGCGACCGCCGTCTCGAACGGAATTACCTTTTGCGTCGGACTCTCGCTTTGCAAGCGGCTCGGCATGGAGGTTGACTCGTCGACCTGGATGGCGGTCATGCTGCCGATGACCTTGGGCTTTGGCCTGCTGATCGCAGCGCCGATCTGGATCGTCTGCGTTTGGCAAGCCTGGGTGGGTCATACGATTTTGTCAAACCACGAAAAACATCAGATCCTGAATGGAGTCGCCATGCTCCGAAAACGTTATGCCAGCGGCCCCAGTACCGCGAGTCCCGGAGACGCGTCATGAGCCGCTACTTTCGCCAACCGCTCGACCGCCGCGGCCCGCTGCGCGTGATGTTTATCACCACCAGCATGCCGGTTGGCGGCGCCGAAACGTTGTTGGTCAACCTGATTCGCCGACTCGATCGCACACGTTTTGCGCCCGAGCTGTGTTGCACCAAACAGCGCGGCCCGCTGGGCGAAGAACTGAGTCACGAAATTCCGACCTTCGATCATTTGCTGAGCGGCAAGTACGATCTGCGAGTCTTGCCCCGCATGGTTGAACTGTTTCGCCTGCGGCAGATCGATGCGATCGTCACTGTCGGCGCCGGCGATAAAATGTTTTGGGGGCGCCTGGCCGCTTATCTGGCCGGCGTGCCGGTGATCGCTTCAGCGATTCATTCAACCGGGTGGCCCGATTCGATCAATTGGCTCAATCGTCGTTTGACCGGTATTACCGATCGCTTTATCGGCGTCGCCGATCCTCACGGAAAACATCTGGTCGAAGTCGAAGGCTTTCCGCCGTCGAAGGTGGTCGTCATACGCAACGGCATCGACACCGCTCGCTTCCGCCCTAATGTCGAAGCACGTCGCAAATTACGTCGCGAGTTGCAAATCGCCGAGAACGCCCCGGTGTGCGGCATCGTCGCGGCGCTGCGTCCCGAGAAAGACCATCGTCTTTTCGTGACGGCGGCGGCGAAGGTCTTGGAAACGCTGCCGGAAGCTCGATTTTTGATCGTCGGCGATGGTCCCGAGCGCCCGGCGATCGAAGCGAAATGTCGCGAGTTGAATGTCCAACGGCAAGTGATCCTGACCGGCAGCCGGAGCGATATTCCGGAGCTGTTGGCCGCGTGTGACCTGTTTGCGCTTACGTCCAAAAACGAAGCGAGCCCTGTTTCGATCCTCGAAGCGATGTCGGTCGAACTGCCGATCGTCGCTCCGCGTGTCGGCAGCATCCCGCAAGCGGTGGATGACCCCGCTAACGGATTGCTTTACCCGGCCAGCGACTTGTCCGCCGTCGCCGCAGCGATGCGACAGTTGCTGGCCGATCCTGCTCGCATGCGGCAAATGGGAAAATCGGCGCGTGACAAAGCGATCGGCTACGGCTCTCTCGAAACGATGGTCGGCGGCTACGAATCGCTGATCGAGTCGGTCTATTCGGCGAAATACCCGGAATCCGCAGCAATGAGCTCCCGATCCGGATATGCCGAAAATCCTGCGTCGACTGCGTAACATCCCTCAATTACAGACCTTACGCCGGATCAGCGGACTATCGGAACCGAGGGCCGCGCGATACGATAGAGGCGTCGACATTTCCCTTATCGTGATCGGCGGTAGATGGACTGGCCGCCTGAATTTTTGCCGTGGACCTGAATCTCACTGCACCATTTCTGGCGGCGTTGGCGAAGGTATTCGCAGGCCCGAGCGTGCGCTGGGTCGACTGTCAGCCTGACACGTGTCAGCGGGTCTATTTCGCGAATCATACGAGCCATCTCGACCCGATCGTAATTTGGGCGTCGCTGCCTCCGGATGTTCGTAAGGTCACACGTCCGATCGCCGCCAAAGACTATTGGTCGCGTGGTTGGTTCCGTCGTCATCTGGCCCGTTCGCTGAACGCGATGTTGATCGACCGCGACAAAATCAAAGTTCATCAAAGCCCGGTCGACCTGATGATTCGGGAGATCGGCGACCAATATTCGCTGATCGTCTTTCCGGAAGGGACGCGCGGTCATAGCGACAGCGGCCAGATTCGCGAGTTCAAAAGCGGCATCTATTATCTGAATAAGAAGCGACCTGATCTGGAATTGGTGCCCGTCTACATGGACAATATGAACCGCATTTTGCCTCGCGGCGAATACCTGCCGGTGCCGATGCTAAGCCGCGTCGTATTTGGTCCTCCGATCTGGTTGGAGCAAGGGGAAACGAAGAATGATTTTCTGGCGCGTGCGCGCCAATCGGTGCTGCGACTGCGAGACGTTTAATCGGCCCACGGAATGACTTTGCTCTCTCAAATCTTCACCCTGATCGCTCAGTCGCAAAGCGTCCATCTGCTCGATGGTCCGACTGGGGTATTGTTGGGGGTCGTGATCGGTTGCTTGTTGATCGCGACGGCCGCCGGCCAGATTCTCAAACGCCAACCTGACTCCAGCGTCAATCCGGCGATCGTGCAGGCCTTTATCCATCGCGTCCGCGCGTGGTGGCTGATGACGGCGATTTTGGCGGTCACCTTTTTGATTCCCACGCCGATCGCAACGGTCATTTTGTTCGGCCTGATTTCGTTTTGGGCGATGCGTGAGTTTATCACGCTGACGCCGACGCGACTCGGCGATCACCGGACCTTATTTTGGGTCTTCTTCGTCCTGACGCCGGCCCAGTACGTGCTGGTCGGACTAGGGTCGGCGCACTACGAACTGTTTAGCATTTTGATTCCGGTCTACGGATTTCTGTTTGTCTCGGCCCGGATCGCGATCGCGGGAGACTACAAACGCTTTCTGGAACGGGTCGCCAAAATTCAAGTCGGGCTCTACATCTGCGTCTACGCTTTAAGCTACGCGCCGGCGCTGCTTTACCTCGAGCAATGGAAAAACACCGACTACACGACGTCGGCCGGTCTCCTGTTCTTCTTCATCCTGATCGCCCAACTCAGCGATCTGCTGCAGTTTGTCTGCGGCAAGCTGATCGGCCGCAACGTGATCGCGCCGTCGATCAACGCCAGCCGGACCTGGGAAGGATTCTTCGCCGGGACCGGCGTCACCGCAATCATCGGCGCGGCATTGTCGCTGACCGGCGCTACGCCGTTTAACTCTTGGCAATCGGCCCTGATGTCGATCGTCATCGCCGTGATGGGCGCCGCCGGAACAATGACCATGAGCGCCATCAAACGTGACCGCGGCGTTCGTGATTATGGAACGCTTGTCGAAGGCCACGCTGGCGTCTTGGACCGGATCGACGCGATCTGCTTCGCCGCGCCGGTTTTCTATCACATCACGCGATATTACTTCACGACCCTCGCGGGGTGAGGAAGAAAACCGGAAACGGGAAAGCGGAAACTGACTCGGCGTC
Organism: Blastopirellula marina DSM 3645; assembly: GCF_000153105.1. Taxonomy (GTDB): domain Bacteria; phylum Planctomycetota; class Planctomycetia; order Pirellulales; family Pirellulaceae; genus Blastopirellula; species Blastopirellula marina. Next base: position 1,678,829 of record NZ_CH672376.1, on the reverse strand, counting down.
GGACCGGACCGCTGTGATTTTTTTTGGCTGTCCAAGCTCTCTGGTGTTAATTTGGGAGAATTGACGGCCTTCTCGGATGTCAATCTCGGATCGGACGATAGGACCGGACCGCTACATTTTTTTTATCGGATCCCTCAACCTCTCTGAATGTTAATTTGGGAAGGTCACTATACAGCTCGGCGTCCGGACTGGACCGGACCGCCAGCATTGGTGCGTTTCGACATGTCGATTCTCTCGATGCGTCGAAGCTGGTCGAGCGGACCAAGATTCCCATTTCCCCTCTCGCCGTACGGCAATCGACCACGGATCTGTGCGGATTGTCAACGGACAATCTTTGACCGTGGGCATGGCCCAGCCAAAAGTGGTCGCCTGTTTAGAACCGCGGGAAGCGGGGGGTGTATTTTCGGAGCCAATCGAAGCGGGATTCTTCTTTCGGTTCAGCCGGAGCCGCGCGGTCAGGCAAGGTTGCGGTTCGCTCGACGGTCTTCGGCTGCTGCGTCAACTCGGGCGCGATCGGTACGCGCTCTTGCAGGAATCGGACCCAATAGCTGTCGAGAATGCGGTAGCAATCGGCGAATTGACCTTGATGGTACTTACCGTCTGAGAGCGTTCGCAGCTTTTGCAGCTCGCGCTTTTCTCCTTCGCTAAAGCCGACGTCGAACACCTGGACTTCGTCGACCGAGACGTCGCCTGCGCCCATCAAGTCAAACCCAACTTTCAGGTCGACCAGATCCGACGGCAAATCATAGACGCCATGTTCAAAGATGCGCCAGTTCGCTTCGACCGCCGGATTGGGCCCGGCGCCTAGCGATAGCGGTTGGTAATAGTCTTGCCCATTCACTTCGCCGTCGACCGAAATCCGGAGCGGCGGCGACAACTGCGCCTTGTTGCTGCGAAGCTGCGCTCGTACGAAAAGTCGCCCTGTGCTGGGACGCGGAATCGGCTCGCTCCGAATCCACGCGACTCCGCCGCCGCTTTGCATCTGCAGCGCCGCAGCGCCCACCGGCGGGTTATCAGGATCAATTGCAATTCTGGCGTCCGCCGCGGCGTTGTACTTCCAGCCCAAGATGCCTTCGGCTTGCGGCGGCGACTCGAAGCCGGGGTTTTTCAACACGGCCAGCGGCGGAACGCTACGCAAACTACGCAGTCGCAGCGAAAATTCTTTGTTGCTTTGATCCAGCGCGGCCAGCAGCGCCGGCGGCAGCAATACTTCGGCCGATTCAAACAGCGTGCCGGGAGTATCAATCGAAAAGGCTTCGAGTCCATAAGCCGGTAATGTCAGTGACCAGACGGCGTCTCCAGCGGCCAAAGCAACGCTTTCAGCCGTTGGCTCGCCAAGCGGCGCCGCCGATGCTGCGGCCGCATGTCGCACCGTCATGTTCAGCGTAATCGGCCATGGAGATGCGTTGGCGAAGTAGCAATAGGTAACCCCGTTCTTGACCAGGCGGCGAGCCACAACCGGTTGCAACACGCACGGCGTCGACCAGGCGATGTCGTCAAAACGTTCACGCGGTAAAGCGGTCATCGTTTGCAAAACGTCACGGACCACTTCTTCTTCGCCCAGCGGAACCGACCAGCCGCCGCGCAATAAGATCGCCGCATCGACATCGACCAGCGCCTCGATCAACGGACGTCGCGCTTGCCGCCCCACGCCGACAAACTCGGCGGCGATCCAAGAGAAATTATCGGTTCCCCCAAACGGGTTCGCTTCGTCCAGTTTGGCCAGCCGCATGGTCGCTGGGACATGAAACTCCAGCACGCCGCGATTCACGTGCTGACTATAGGCCGCTTCTTCCTGCGAAGCGTTGATCATCTCATACGAGCCCAGGTTTGCAGGCTCCCCTTCCGGTCGAACATAGCCAGTCCGCAACAGCGCGATCGCGTCGCTCGCTTGCAGTTGATGCCGACTGACGCCGGCTTCGAGCAGCGCCCCGTCCAGCGTCATATTGCGCGGCAAACTAGGCGCCAAGCGATCATTCCAGTCATAGCCCCTGAAAGAGCCTGCCGTGTCGAGCATCAATAGGCCCGTCGGTTTCTTACGCCGGACGATTTGGGCCGCGGCTTCATAAAACTGACTCATTTGCTCGGCGCGCCAAGCGAGCCACGCTTGGCGATGCTGCGCTAAAATCGCGGTGGAAGGGCGTTGTCCCAACTCTTCAATCGAACTGGCGATGCGCGTCTCTTGCAAGAACCGGTTGACCGTCGCACGATCCATTCCCCATTTGGCGCCCGGCAGCTGGGCGTAGCCGTTCGCGTTCAGTTGCAGCGTGACGCCGCCAAACGACGGATGATGTCCATAACGGTTGACCAGTTCCTCGATCAGCTGCTCCATCGCGGCGCGAACTTCAGGATGCAGCGGACTGTAATAGGCGCCCTGCCCTCCTGCACTGCTGATCTCGATCGCAGCGCGACCTTGATCGTCAACCAGATCGAGCCGCTCGTCGCCCAACGACTCGCGTAGTTTCTCGAGCGATTCTAGCGGAGCGTTGAATTCGATCGCCGGGAAGAGCGTCATCCCGGCTCGATCAAACTGCCGCAGCAGCATTTCCAACACATCTTTTTGCACAGGATCGCGCCCATCCAAAAAGTAAACGCCTTTGTCGTACTTGGGATTGGTCCGAATCAGCTCACTCGGAAACAGGGCCGAACCTTCGCTCAGCACCGAGATCGACGCTCCGTTATAGCCTGCATGTTGCAGGTACTGGATCAGACGATCGCCCCCTTCGTAGAAGGTGACCCAGTCGTCGAGACTGCGCTGCGATACCGGATTGACATCTTGCGTGGCTGAAAAGGTAGAACCAAACAACGGCTTTTCGTAATGTGCGATCGCCAAGCGACCATCGGCCAACGGTTTGGCTTTTGCCGGCGCGACGGCGGCTTGTCCCGCTAACACGCGGATCCGGCCGAACACCGCTTCGCCCGTCTCGCGTCGATTTGTCAGCACGACCAGCGGCGTCGTACTCTTGGGCCAGAAAACGATTCGATGCGTTTTCAGCTCGGCCGTTTCTCCACCGACTAGCCCGCGATTTTCTAGTCCAGCGTCGACACCCAGCGGCGAGATCGAGCCTCCCGCGTTCGGTTCGAGAATGCTGATCCCCAAACTTTGCGCGACGTCGCTAGGGTATTCAATTTCTAAGACATGCGGCTGGCCCACTTTTTCAATCGCCAACGGAAATGCGTGCCAAGCGTCGACGGTCAGCTCGGTCCACTTGCGATCTAGATGCGTTCGCGTCGTCGGCGGTTGGTTGAATAGTTCGGTCGGGCGTTGCCGGCGCCAAGGATTGTATTGCGACAACCGCGACATTCGCAGCCACCAACCGGGACTGGCCGGGTCGATGTCAACGATCGTGCGCAGCGGACCATCATCGGCGGCCGCAGCGTGCTGCGGATCGATCACGACCAACTGCACTCTCCGTTCGAGCAACGGCTTGGCCGAGAAGACCAGATTGGTCAATCGATCTTCAACTAGCGTCGCCGTCAGTTCGTAGACCCCTTCTTCTTGGGGAAGCGGGACAGCGTAAGTCGTTTGCAAATCAATGCCGCCGCTGCGATCCGTGGTGTACGCTTCACTTTGCGTCCAAATCGCATCGGTCTTGCGAGCATGGCTCAGCCGCAGATCCAATCGCAATTTGGCGCCAAACGACAATTGCGGCTGATTCGCCTGATATCGAAGCGAGAACGTTTCGCCTGGTGCGAAGATCAGATTCTTGCGATCCATCACAACCCGCAGCGCATCGCCAGGTGAGCGTCGCACCAACAGTTGCGTTCCCTGCGGATCGAGCGCCGCGCTGTGCGAGCGATCGAGCAGCGTCTGCAGCGGGATGACGATCGGCTGCGCCGGCTGCGTCGCGGATTGGGGGTGAATATCAATTTGCAACTGGGCCGAGAGAGGCGCTGTCACCGCAATATCAAAGCCGTCGTAAACGCGCTCGGTGCGATGTTGAATTTGGATGGCGCCATCGATTTCGCGAACCGAGCGGGCCTCATCGGCTTCCATCCCCAACAACCGTTTTAGCTCGATCTTGCCAGAGGAAATGCGCACGTCGCCGCTCCAGCTTTGCACCGGACCTCCGCCCCACGCGATCCGCAAATCAAGCTGGACCGGTTCGCCGATGGTTTGCGCAACGGCGAAATTCCCCCAGCAAAGCAGCGACCAGGCGAAGAGAATGGGCGCATAGAGACAGACAAGACGCGTACTTTTATGACGCGCACGCCTCGCCGTCGGACCTCCTTGTCCGGGAGAAAACGCCATCTGCTGGTTGGATTTCGGTTAAGATGCCATCGTAGCAATCATTCAATACTGGTCGCGGATTATAGGCGTTTGATCGTCTCCGCGACTAGAGAGATCTCAGCGGTAATCCAGCGAATTGGGTTTCCCGCAAGCCGCTAGCACCGCCCGAGGAGGGACTGCGATGAGCCAACTTGTTTTGTACGCCTACGACCCCCGCTGGCCGCAAGCTTTTGAGCAGATGAAATCAAGCCTGCGTTTCGCCGCCGAAGGACTGATTTCCGCCGTCGAGCATGTCGGCGGCACGGCGATTCCCATGGCGCCAGCTAGAGACGGGGTCGTCGATTTGCTCATCGGCGTCGACGATACGGACCAACTTGCCGAAGTCGCCCCCTATATCGAAGGGCTCCGCTTCTCGGCCGTCGACACGCGTCTGGCCGAAGAGGGAGTGCTGGCCGAATATCGCCGTCGGCGATTTGGCAGTACGCCTGCCTATCGGTTGCTGTTGACCCCTGCGAGCGGAGATTTTTGGCGCAATGCGGTTCGGTTTCGTGACGCGATCGCCCACTGCGGCGGCTCGACTGAGCGTTACGTGCAGCTCAAACGGCGTCTGGCGATCCAAGGAGTGGATGGAGCGCAGTACGAACTTTCGAAGCTCGTATTCTTCCGCCATATTGAAGAACAACAAAGCGGCGGAGAGCTCGCAGAATAGCCTTTGGGCGATGCAAGCCAGCCGGAGAGTGGAGAGGCTCGGGGAAGTCGTCGTTCGGCGCCCAGTCGCGCGTTTGACAGAGCGCCTCTCTACTCTCCGACTATCGGCTTACATCGGCGATCAAGCGGCAACGGATCCGCATGACCGCAGGGAGGTAATCGAGAGAGTTACGCCGAAGCGTCGTCCGCAGAGGCATCGGACGTCAGGTGATCTGGTTTAGCCGTACGACGACGGCGTTTGGTCTTGGTGGCGCTCCACTCTTTGGTGAGCGATTCAAAGACATCGGGCGATTCGTAGCGAATCACGTTTTTGCCTTCCGGCATCGGGCCGATTAGCCCGCGGAAGATCGGCATCCCTCGCAGCGCCAGATCGGTGCTGCAATCTTCGACGCCGACTTGAATATGCATTTTCAGCAGCGGTTCGGCGTTGTCATAATCTTTGATCCGCAATTGACCATTTTGTCCACGGGTCACAATTCGGAACGTATCCTTCTTTGCCATAATACCTGCTCGCTGGTGTCTCGTCGTTCGATCCAGTCGCTGTGGCGACAAGGATAGTTATCGACGAGTTGCTAGCAGAGACAAAGGTTTTCTGGCCAAGGACTTAAACCGAGATTATCGGCTACAAGCGGCACAACGCGTACGATAGGCGTCTCACCACCCGGCTTGGTGATGCGACTGCTTTTCTCACGGAAATGTCTGGGCCAGAACTAGCCGACATACGCATTCTCGTGATGCGATCCAGCGTGCGAATAGAACGGAATCGCGGCCGGCAGCTCGTCCTTCTCGTCTCGCACTTCTAACTCGCCGCGGCGAATCCCCATCTCAGGCGGTGCGTCAATCCCGATGCGAACTCGACCACCCTTCAACTGGCTGATGGTGATGACGATGTCGTCGCCGATGCGGATGGTTTCGCCAGGTTTGCGTGTCAGTACCAACATATCTAGGCTCCTTTGGAAGAATCAGAGGGGAAATCCATTTACCTTGCCTGAGCGAAAGGTCTGTAGAAGCAAACGACAAACCAAACCGGCAAAAAGTGACCAAAACGCCAGATTTTCTCAATTTTGGTCACTTTTCGGCCAGTTTTGCTCAAGTAACTGGGTGCTACTACCGACAGGCGCCCCGCCAGACTGGTCTCAATCCGTCCAAATCCGCACAAACGCACGAAGAATATCAGGACCGATTGAACAGCAAAATCAAACGCTCGTCGTCTTAGCTAAGCGTTACCACCGGACAACTTGATCAGAAACTGTTTCAAGATGAGACGAATCGCCCCCATTTGCCCCAGACGAACCGATAGGGGAGCGGACTTGTCTCTCAGACGTCCGACGGTAAACTAAGGGACTTGCCCTGGAGGGTATGCGAATGGTTAGCAACCTGACTCGAAATCAGGCGCCCGGCAACGGGTTGAGGGTTCGACTCCCTTGCCCTCCGCTTTAAGCCGAAAAGGCTGTTGAGATAAGGACTTGCGTCTGAGACGCGGGTCCTTTTTTGTTTCTTGGCGAGTGATTTTTTTGAGGGTCGAACTCGGAGCGATATCTGTCTTGGCGCCGAGAACGACGGCTTTCTCCAGATCTGCTGTGTCGTAATGGCGGAGATCGTCCAATTTCACGCCCCAAATTAGAGCGACCTCCGTCTAAGAAACCGCGACCGGCCGATTCTGCGTTGCGGCAACCTTCTTCTGTTGGGCGTTGGCCCGCTTCTTTGAGCGGCGGCGATACCACAGCAGAAATCCAGTCACATAAAGAATGGCCGGAGTGATCCCCAGCCCCACGACGCACCAGCGACCGACGATTCCGAAGGCTTCGCCGTTATGCAGTGGGAATTGCCAGGCGTCAAACGTGTCGGTTGCAGTGAATGTCTGCGGAGCATGCGTAAAGAGGATCTCGCCAGAGTATTGATCTAGGTAAACCTGGGTTCGTCCGAACGAAGTTTGCACTTCGCCCGGTTGGCGAAACGCGACTTCGTAGACGCCTGCCTCCCCTTCCGGCGGATGCAGGTGATCGTACACGGCGGTCGGAAATTGCTTGTTCGCGACGACGATCGCTTCGTCCGCGGTCATTGCCTGACGTCCTTCTGCATCGGCGGACTTCAAATCTTTGGGCGGCGACGTCTTTTCGGAGACGACTTCGAGAACCGGCTTGATGACGAACGGCAGTTCCATATAAACGCCGGTAAAGGTGATCACCAGCAAAAAAAGGACAGAGAGAATCCCCGTCGTCTTGTGGAGGTCATAGTTAAATCGACTTCCGGAACGAATCGCGAGCGCAGCGCGGAAGCCTCCTTTGATTAACGGCCACCAGAGCACGATGCCGCTCAGCAGCGACACCAACACAAGGATCCCAATTACTCCGACGGCTAAGCCGCCGAACATTCCGGCCAACAGGCGAAAGTGGAGACTGTAGATGATTCCCATCGGGTCGGTTCCAAAGGTCCGTTGCCCCGTGACCTGCGCCGTGTAGGGATCGACATAAACGACGATAAACTCGGGCGATCCTTTGGTTCCGCCGCGATACAACACCGGCCAGACGCCGTTTTCTACCCGCGGATGGCCAACGACCAGCGCCTTAGAAATCTGGCCGGTCGAGTCCCCCTGGTATCCGGCGTCCGCGGCAGCCAGGACCTGTTGCAGCGTCTTCGGCTTTCCGGAACCTTCTGTCAGCAGCAACTGGGGGAAGAACCATTCGTCGATCGCATGGTCAAAAACCAGCAGACTGCCGGTTAGTCCCAACAGCACAAACGCGAGACCGAAGGTAAGTCCCAACCAACGATGGACGATGAGCCAGAGACGACGGAGACGGACATTCATAATTTTGTCGAATTCGATTTCAGCGAGTGGACGAAATGAAGTCTCGCGTCCAACATTTCCGCCAGACGCACCACGGCTGCCCCTCAGAGACCAGGACCGGGGCCGACTTTACCCGATTGTCGCGGAGCGCTCATGGTGATCTTCGCTTTGTCGATGATGACCGGCTCAATCGGACTGCCGTCATCCGCAATGGTAACCGTCAAACGCGTCACGGTCGGCGTCGCAAAAACCCGTCCCAAGCGGTCGGGCGAGAGTCCTCCCAGCTTGGGATCTTGCGGCCACAAGATGGTGAACTTGTACTCACCCGGAGGCGCTCCGTCCCCATATTCGTACGTCGTTAACGTATAAGTCCCATCCGCGGCCACCAAAGCGGAAGGACGCGACGCACGCTTGTCGATATCCCCTTTAACCGGATGCAAGTTGATAATTGCGCCGGCGGGGATTTCTCCGTTGACCGTGACGCTGCCGACGGCCGGAACCAAATCCGAGTGCCACTCCTCTTTCGAGCTGCAACCAAGACTCCAACCGAACAGGGCCAGCGCCGTCGCAGACATCACTGCGTATCGTGCGGGTGAAGGACGATTCATGGTAATCATTGAACCAGGGAGTTGAGTGTTTGGCGAATAAACCTCACGCGATATCAATGCATGAAGACAGAGCGGACTAGTACTCGCCGACGACCTCGCCGCCGGCACAACTGGTCATCGCCCAGAGGGTGTCGAGATTGATCGTCTCGGGTGCGAACCGTACCGAACCATCCCCCAACAGAATGTTCATTCCACCGGGGTGGAAAGCGTACGGTGCGCTGTAGAGATTTGTAACGTTCATCACTTCTGAACCGGCAAAGAGCGTGATCGTCGGTTCCTCTCCTGCGGTCATCGGCGGCGTGACCAGTACCGGTGCGAAGTAGGTTCCCAGCACATTGGAGGTCCAAGCTTCCCGCTCTTCACCATAGTTGGTTCCATAGCCGGTATAGATTGTCGGCGTCGATGCGCCCCCCGGCTCTTGCTGGTTTTTCGCCCACCAATGGGCTCGACCAGCTGACTCATACATACAGATCGTATTGGTCAAACCATCGGTGACATCGCGAAAGCCAATCTTGTCGTTGTACTGAAAGAAGGACTTGCCGGGCGCATTGTATTGATCTGCGGCGTTGAAAGGTGAGTAGCAGTAGGCGTAGTCGGAAGTCGCCGAACCGGCCACGGTTTGCTCTCCCCCGCCGGGAGCAGACGGACAAACCAGCGCTTCGGGAACGCTTGCTGCAATCGGAAGATTATCAGCATGATGCCAGGCCTCGTCATAGTTGTATTGGTCTTCTAGATTCGATAGCTCCAGATAGGGAAGCAGAGCGACAAAGGCGCTGCGCTCCGGCGCCGATACCGGCGTCCCTCCCAGACTCCCGATTAGCGGAAAGCAGCCCAGGACATCGTGATAGTTATGGATCGCCAGTCCCAGCTGTTTCAGATTGTTGGTGCACCGCATCCGCCGGGCCGCCTCGCGGGCTTGTTGCACCGCAGGCAATAACAAGGCAATCAACACGCCGATGATTGCAATGACAACTAATAATTCGACCAGGGTAAAGCCGCTGCGTTTGGTGTTTGCTGTAGAGATTTGCATCAGAGGAACTCTCGCTGGTTGATCGCCGGTTGCGACGACAAAGTGGAGCGTTGGCTCGCCCGCGAGAGGCTGGCTAATAGCTATTGGTGGGATATTTGAATCAGCATAATTGCCAATAATTTATTGACACTGATTCTCAATAGCTCCATTTTTAGTTCGTCGGAATGCGAGAAACAACCACTAACACCTAATTTTCCCCATAGAATGGTGGAATCTTAAAATTCTAGATCATAAGGTCGATAGTCTCTTTTAGCGACGAAAAGAGACTAAGCCCCCCTTATGGTCAGCCCAGTCTTGCCGGTTGTTACTTTACGCCCAATCAGTTGGCCCCCGCTGCCGTCAACTTCTTCACCGTCACAATCCAGCGCTCGGCGACTTCTACCCCGGCTCGCCGCTCTAAGCTGCCGGTGACTTTCGCCTGCTTGCCATCCAACGTCTCGGCCATCTTGCGCAACTCTTCACTGGAGCCCAGTTCCAACTCCCAGGTGATTCCCTTTGCGGTAATCGTTGTTCCGGTCGTTTCTCCGCCGATGGCGACAAGTCCGGTTTGCAGCTTGCCGATCACGGTGACCTGGATCGAACCTTCGCTGGCCGACGCGGCGTTGATCGGCTGGCCGTTGACCCGTTTGACGCCGGCTTTGTTGACGGCGACCAGTTTGTAGCCAAAGCCGGGGCCTGCCATTCTCGTGCCGGCGGTGACAAAGCGGATTTCTTCGATCTGCATCGTTGGTCGCAGCATGACTTGATTGGGCCCATCCACGACGCCCACGAGGACGATTTGTTGGGTGAAATCGATCTTCGGCAGTTCTTCACCCGGGCGCCAAGCGGTCCAGAGCTTTTTCCATTGCTCCGTAGCGGTGACAAATCCCGACTCTGGCGCCAGACTCTTCAGCGAGTTGTTGGGCGTTTTGCCGGACCATTCTTGCAGCACTTTTACTTCCAATTCGGTCGCCATCCCCAGCGGAGCAATCACCGCCGATAAAAGAAGTGCGAGCAATAGACGGGTAAACATGTTTATCTCCGTGGAACCTCGTGAAAGTGGGGTCTTCTCTTTCGTTATGACGACGGACAGCGGCGTTTCGTTTTCAGGCAAAAGCTCGATTGACTGCATCCTCGACGCTGATTATCGCCAATTCAACACTTGAAACAGCCCTTCACGCTGCCGGGCTCGCTGCGGCAATGCGAGCAGCGTGTCGCGGTACAGACTTAGCATCAAAGCGACCGCAAAGAACGTTCCACCGCCGATCATCATATAAACGGCCACGCTTTGCAGCATGCCCGGCAATTGCACGTAGCAGAGGAGCGTGCCGAAATAAAGCAGCATCGCCACCGCGCCGCTGATGGTGGTGCCGCGAACGCGGCAGACCAGACCGACGCCGACCAACACCAGCGCGATCGCCAACACGCCGATCTCATGGAACATTCCCCAGGCCGTCAGATCCGGGGAAAATTGAAAACGACGCCACAAGAGCGCCACGGTCATCGGCACGGCGAACAACAGACTGCCGAGCCACAGTCCGACCGACACTTCCTCTCGCTGATGACCCGCTTCGCGCGCCCAACCAACATGACTTGCGATCAGCATCAACGCGCCGATCACCGTCGCGGCGATTTCGACCTTTTGATGAATCGACAGTTGACTCGACGCCGCACAAAACAAGACTAGCGTCACCGTTTGGCAAATCGCCAACACAAAGTACCCGCGGCGCCAAGCGGCGGCGGAGATCAGACCGGCCGCGATGACCGACGCGACGATCAACCCCAGCAGCAAACCGACGATCTGAGCGTCAAAAACGCGCAACGGCAACCGATTGAAAGCGAACAAAATACCCGCCGCGCCGGCCAGCGTCAGCAGCGTGTTGCCGCTTTGAAACAACGCCAACGAGGCGCCGCTCGCCGCGTTGCGATCGGCGATTCCCCAGCGATAGAGCCCCAGTTGCATCAGACCCGCGACTGCAAACGTAGCGATGTAGGCGGCAAAGCCAACGTCGGCGTATGACAACGCTTGCCAAGCGGCCAGCGCTCCGGCGACGCTCGCCAGGTGAACGCCAAAGGCCCGCTTTTGTAGTCGCGCCGCTAACAGATAGAAGAAACAAGCCTCGGCGAAAAAGATCGCTAGTTGCAGATGAAGCGAACCGCCGGCGATCGGCGTCAGGACAAGTTCCGTTTTCAGTTCCAACGACGATACCATCACTTTGAGCAACAACGTCGCCGTCGCCAGATGCGCGGCGATCTCTAATCCGCTGGCGGCCCGCGGTTGGTGTAAGCGAGACGCAATCAGATAAGCGACCGGAATCACCATCATGATCGGCGCGGTGACGTACCAAGCTTGAAATCCATATAGCGCCAAACCGCCGACCGTCGCCAGCATGACCGACAACGCGCCCCCTACGAAGTAAACGCGCTCGGCCTCTCCTTCATCTTGCAGCGCGACATGAGCGCCAAAGCGACACGCGACGGCGGTTCCCACCATCGCGATCACATAGGCCCACGTCCACGCGGCGTGAGGGTCACCGTATTCGATTCGCAGGTACTGATAGATTCCAATCGCCAGCGGCGCCGCGAGCAGCACGACCGCCAACGCATGCGTGACCGTTTGGGCCGAACGGAGGTTGATCAGTTTCGAGCCTTCGTTTTCGGTCGAGCGAACCAGCAATAAGCGAATTCCATTAATCAGCAGCGACGTGAAGGACATCGCCAGGATCAGCGTTTCCGGCGAGATCTCAATCGGCAGCAGATCGATCAAGACGAACTCGGCGAAGAAACAGCCGATGATCGCGGCCGCCAAAAACTTTCCGCTGCGCTGAACGACCAGATGAGAATAGGCGTACAGATAGATTGCACCCACCGTCAAAGCCAACGCGAGCGACTTCAAGCCGAAGTGTTCGGCCAGCGGCGGTCGGGCAAAGGTCAACGGACCATGGAACCAGTCTCGCCAAACGTTGACCAGCAGCGGCTGATACAGCCAGGTCGCGGCGCACCAGCCGATCAAGATCGACACGGCGCCAAGCAAGACGAGATGTCCCGCGCGAAAACTGGCGCGACCAAATTTGTCGCGACTGAAATCTCCCTCATCCGGTGGAAAGGCGCGCTCGGCGTGAATCGCGACGGCGGCGATCCCCATCAGCAACGTCGCGGCGGCCGCTCCTTCCCAAAACTGAGCGACGTTTTGATCGGCCAGGATCAATAGCCCGGTCAATGTCGCTCCGCCGACAACCACATACACAAAGATCGCATCCCGAACTTGCCGCGCCATGACCACATACAGCAGACAGATCACCAGCGCCGGGATCCAGAGATGTCCTCCCTGGTCAAGCACAATCAATCCTTGCGCGTCATAGAACCAAAGATGCAGCGGCATCAACAAGCAGGACAACAGCGCCACGCCGCGACCGGCGGTTTGAAATTTCGACCAGCGAATCAGTCCAAAACCGCTTAACAAGATCGCCAGGTTTCCGGCGCCCAACAGCAGGGCCACGGTCAACGGATCATCAAAGAAACCGATGGTCGCCAGCCAGATGACCAGCCCAACCATTAGCAGCGCGCCGCCGAGCGCCATTAGATATTGCAACGTTTTTGGATCTAAGGCGACTTCTAAGAAACCGCGTCGCGGCGCTTCGGCCACTTCGGCCGTTGCAGTCGCTTCGGCGATGAGCGGTTCTAGCTCGCTGTCGTCATCGTCGGCGGGTCGCGGTTGTCTTTCAAGTTGGGCGCGCACTTCGCGGCCGCGGGTACGGTTTTCGCGTTGGCAAACCTGCGCCTGATACAGAGTAATTCGTCCCGCCTGCAAGTGTCGCTGGATCTCTTGATCAAGAAAGGTGCGATAACGGAACTCTTGCGGCAGACTCTGGGGCGCCTCGTCCGATTCTGGCGAAGCCAAATCATCTGGCGGGACGGCCAGTGGATTGTCGATCAGTTGGCGATAATGTTGCAAAATCGCCTTCTGGTGATTGGCCGTCACATATCCCTGTTGACTCCACTGCTGGAAGGCTTGCAACGCGAAGTCGATCGCCTGGGCGTAATCTTGACGCCGATCAGTCATGGCCCGCTCCCGAAGGTGGTTAGTAATGGCCCCCTGCCGTCGAGAATGGGGGACTAACAACCAACGCGTAAGAAGCGCGGATCAGGGACATTCGACCGCCAAATTCGGTTATCGCCCGGCGATGCCTGCACACAGGGCCATCAGTGCGACAATCGCAAGTCCCACGCCGATCGTCACCGCAACGGCGACGCCGAGCTTCGCATAAGAAACGGGCGCCTGGCCAAAGGTCTTGCCGGTTTGGCCATTGATCAGGAAGCGAAAGATTTTGTCTTTGTAGCGATAGGCCATGATCCAGATCGGCAACAGCATCGGCTCGCTTGACATATCCTGGATGCGCAAATTGACTTTGACATTTCGACTGCGCGGCGGAACAAACTTGACGTCACAGGCCTGACACTCCAGCGTTTCCAAACCGCTGCGTGCGTAGGGGCGCGCATATTTTCGCGAAACGTTGAAATCCTCGACGGTGAACGCATCAAAATCGATCGTCTGCGGCTCAACCGCTTCGCTGAGATGAAACGGTCCGACGGCGTCGGTCTCATGCGGCGTCAGCGCTCCGCTGGCGCCAACGAGCAGACCTTGATATTCAGCGCGATGTTGACCAGAGACGGGTCGCCATTCGCCTGCTGCGCCATACGGCAGGTCGGAAGTATCGGCGGTCCAGTTGCTAAAGACCTGCGCCTGAAACACCCAAAACGGAACGTAGACCGGCGTAATCTTTTCGAGGATGGCCGCGTTCGACAGATCGCCTGGGCGCCAGAACCCCTGTTTCAATTCGCTGCGCATCAAACGCTCGGCTTGATCGCGCGTGATCGCAAAGGCGATCGCCGCTTCGGGCGCGATGGTCTTATGATCGTCATTCTTAATCAGCTTTTCGCTGCCGCAAAAAGGACAGCGTAGCGTTCCTGCTTTCGCCGAGTAACTCATCGAAGCGCCGCAACCTTGGCAATCAAAACTGAGCGTCGAAGTGGTCGACTTATCAGCCGTCTGCCCTTCACGATGCGGAGCTTCGGTCCCACAGTTCGCGCAAAAGAGATCCTCTTCGTCGATCAGAGCGCCGCAAATGACGCATTTTTCGAGATGGTCGCTCATGCAATGACTAATACAACGCTTTGAGAATCAGGATGATAACCACAAGCAAGAGGAGAAGTCCCCCAATGCCGCCGATCACGGCGCCGATCCGCCGCCACGAGATCGGCTTGTCGCCGACGATCTTACCGGTCTGGCCGTTGACCAGAAAACGATACAACTTGTCTTGATAGCGATAGCTGAGCAAGTAAACCGGCAGCAGACAAAGATCGGAGTTTTCGTGACTGAAATTTGTCTGAACAACCAAATTCCGATGCGTGTTGCCGGGTAAAAATGAAGCGATGTTTTGCTGCTCGCGTCGATAGAACTCTTGCTTGCAAATCTCGTGCGCCTGTTCTTTTTCGATCGAATACTCTTCGGCGCTCCACCCGGCCAGATAGAACGGCTCGTATCGTTTCAGCGCAGGCAGGTTGAACGGCTTGATCTGATCGGCGTCGGTCTGTTGCAACCCTTTGCTGGCCGATACCAAATAGCCGCTGTAGTACTCATGATGCTGGCCGTCCAGCGGCCACCACTCGGTCTCGGTGACGGTGCGCGTCTTCGTCACCATCTTGCCGTTTTCCATCGTGGTGTACGTTTCGGTCCGATACCAATACTCGCCGATCGACGCCGACCAACGGCTTTCGGCCAGCATCGAAAATCCCCAAAACGGCAGGTAGACGCCGCGCAGTTTTTCAGCGATCTTCGCCAGGTGCAAATCGCCAGGGCGATACCATTGATTATCCGTGATCCAAGCGTGAAAACGCGCTTCGGCCTGCTCTGGCGTCACGCCAAAGCCGATCACGAACTCGGGCCGCTGGCGTCCGATCTCCTCAGGCGAATACTCGACGACGTAGTTGGAGTCGCAAAAGGGACAGACAAACGCCCGCTCGTCGATCGAGACGTTCACCTTGGCGCCGCAAGCGTTACACTGAAAAAATTTGTGCTGATCAGCGCCGCGCCCCGCAGGCTTGATCGGCTCGACCACTTCGCTTGGCGTTCCGCAAGCAGGGCAAAACTTGTCTTGGGGCTCAACCGGACAGCCGCAAGACGGACAGGGATGCCCGGCAGGGGGAACGACGTCCGCATCGACCACGTGGTCCACGAGCGGTTCGACCAGTTCTTCTTCCGGGAGAGTTTCGGCAGAGGACATTGCGGCGTGTCGACTCGGCGGTGTGGGGTTAGCTCGAATGACTCAACTGATAGACGGCTTGCAGCAGGGTTTCGACATCTTTGTACTTCTTTTTCTCTTCCAGCGCCGCATCGATCAACCGGCGCGCGTCGCTCTCGCTGTGCCCTAGTGAACGGAGCACGTCGAAAGTCTCAGAAATCACATCGCGCGGCGCGATATCTTCGCCGAGCTCGCTGCGACCGACCAGCAAAGCGAATTTCGGCACCTTGCGGCGCAACTTGGCGACAATTCGATCGGCGGTCGCCGGACCAACGCCTGGCAGCGCCGAAAGTCCCTTTGTGTCCTGTTCTTCGATCAACGAGGCGACTTCTTGGACCGGACGAACCATTGCCCGCAAAGCTTTTCGGACGCCGACCCCATCGACCGAGCAAAACAGCTCGAAAAACTCCCGCTCGATCCGATCCGAGAAACCGATCATGCGCGGCGTCAGGCGCCCCTGTTGAGGGTTTCCTTCGAGGTATTCGATCGTGTGCAGCGCGACTTCTTCGCCGAGATGGTTCTGCAATTGCCGACGCACGAACTCGGGGATCAAAACTTCATATTCGAAAGCGCCCACGGTGAGCGTTAGCACCGCTTCGCTGACGGAAGTCACTTTGCCCGTAATTTTGGTAATCAAGGATCGGTTCCTGGTGGCGCAGTCGAAGGCGAAACCAAGGTTTTAGAGGATATCGGCGCGGTCACGCAACCTGCGTCGGCATGCTCGCCAGATAATAGTGGCACAGCGCCACGGCCAAAGCGTCGGCAACGTCCGGCGGTTCGGGGATTTCGGGCAGGCTCAGTTCGCGCTGCACCGAGAGTTGCACCTGGTTTTTGGGCGCCCTGCCCGATCCGGTCAGCAGTTTTTTGATCTGCGTCGCCGAGTAATGGTGGATCGGCATTCCGGCCTGTTCGGCCGCCAGGCAAAGCACGCCGCGAGCGTGCCCCATAATAATGGCCGTCTTGGGGCGCTCGTAATGCGAATAAAGTTGCTCGATCGCCATCGTCTGCGGTTGCAGCGTGGTGATCACGTCGCGCACGCCGTCATAGATCTCGCGAACACGGGCCGGCAACGAGCCGCGCGTCTTACCGCGGACGACGCCTGCTTCGATGATTCGAATGCGGCGATTTTGGACTTCGATCACTGCATATCCGGTGATGTTCAGCCCTGGGTCGATCCCCAGAATTCTTGTGCACTCCATCGCATTCCTACTGACAGCAGCGGCGCGGGTCGCGCGTGGGGCGGCGCCGCCCCACGCAAATGTGATTGTAACGGCAGCAAGGTTTTCGAGCGAGGCGCATAAAAAGGCCCCGTACCGACGACGGGGCTTGGTTGGCGCTCTAGGCGAGACTTGTCCTGTTACGGAACCAAGGGATCGATCGCTTCGACCGGCGGAGCAAACTTGGCGTCGAATTCTCGATAGACTTCGTCAAACACGCCGTTGGCGTAAGGCAACCGCGGATTGGCGACCCAAGACTCAGCGACGGCTTGCTGCGGCGCAATTTGAGCCGCGTTGTAAGGGCGAAAGTAGTAATAGAAGTGAGGCGTCGCATCATAAGGAAAATGCTGACGCATGTTGCCTGGACAGCACCACGGGCTGGGCAAACAGTGCTTCGACCAGATGCCGGCATGCTGTTCGCAACGATGGTAGTAGTCGTCGCTGCGGCGCGACGTGCGATCGTAGTAAGCTTCGGAAGGACCGTAGTTGAGCGGCGCCGCGTCGTAACGCAGAACCGAAGTTTCTCCCGTGTGAACCGGCATCGGCTCAGCATACTGAACCATCGGTTCTTGGCCAACCGGCGGTGCGTTGTACTTCACCTGCTGCAGTGCGCCAGTCCCCACGTCGTCGGTGGCGATTTGGGCCGCTTCCGGCGTCCGCAAGGAAGGCGGAGTCAGATGTCGCGTCGTGCCGTGACCAGGACTTGCTGAGACGGCAGCTATCGCAACAAGAAAGGTGAGTTGTACCATCGTCCGCTACTTTCCAGGAATGAACGTCGAGAGACCGACGCAATCCAGCCATTTTGATCGCGTCTTGTTATTAACGTCGGACGTCTGCTCGCTTTGTCTCATAAAAATCAGAGCGATCGCAAAAGCTTTCACAGTCTTCTACGCTGCATCTAGATTACCTGTCTCACCATTCTTAAGCGCAACGCTAGCAATGCTTCGGACCGCCACCGCTCTGAGACCGCTGGATAAATGATCAAAATCGTTAGATTTTGCCAACGGAACTGAACTGACTTAGGTGACTTTTCCGAAAGTGAGACTATTGCCGATCATCGTGACTTTGCAAAAAGGCAAGGTTTTGCTCGTCACAGAACGGCGGCGGCGACCACAAAAGATAAATAGGATGACAATGCGCAATCTCAGCACCGCTCTCGCAACACTTGCGATGATCCTCTCGGCAGGGGGCATCGCGTTTGGTCAGGCGCAGGAAATATTGCCGGCCCCCAACCAACTCGAACAGCTTTCCAGCCCGAATGCCGCGACGCTCCAAAAGCAATTCGATCTGATTGATGAGGTGCTGGAGCCAGAATTGATTTTCAGTCTTATGACCTCGCAATCGAAGATCGTAAGAACGAAGTCCCCCGTCTTTCGCGTAGCGATCACCAATCCGGCGGTCGTTGAGGTCAACGAGTTCTCACCCACAGAAATGGAAGTGATCGGCTCTGCGGTTGGCCAGACGACCATGACGCTCTGGTTCAACAACGCCGATGGCACGGTCTCGACGCTGCGATACTTGATTATCGTATCGAACGACGACAACCGCGCTGATCTCGAATACGGCAAACTTCAGGCGCACATCAACGAGATGTTCCCCTATAGTCGGGTGCAACTCTTTCCGATCGCTGACAAGTTGATCGTTCGCGGTCAAGCTCGCGACTCGAAAGAAGCGGCCGAAATCTTGGCGGTCATCGGCGACCAGGCAGTCAATCAAAATGGCAATATCAGCGGCAGCGGCACGGTGAACGTCGGCTCTGTGGCCCGTTTGCCCGACGCGGAAGACCTGGAAACAACCTCACTGATCAACTTGTTGGAAGTTCCCGGCGAACAACAGGTCATGCTGAAAGTTCGCGTGGCTGAGTTGTCGCGGCAAGCGGCCCGCGAGTTAGGAATGGATTTTTCCGTGATGGAAGAATCGTTCTCGATCGCCCACACGATCATGGGCGGCGCCGGCAACTTGTCCGCCATCTTGGACGGCGGCGACGTTGAGCTCTTCATTCGCGCCTTCAGCAGCAACGGCTCGGCGAAAATCTTGGCCGAACCGACGTTGATGACGTTGAGCGGACAATCGGCCAGCTTTATCGCCGGTGGCGAATTCGCCGTACCGACGGCAGTAGGAGTCGGCGGCATCGGAGCGGTCAGCACCTCGTTCCGTGGGTTCGGTACGCAAGTTCAATTTATGCCGACCGTCATGGACAAAGACATGATTCGTTTGTCGGTCGCTCCTTCGGTCAGCTCGATCAATCAAAGCTTGAGCGTCGACGGAGTGCCGGGTCTTGATATTCGTGGAGCCGTCACGACGGTTGATCTTCGCGAAGGCCAATGGTTGGCGATCGCCGGCTTGATCCAGGACGAACAAGAGGCCTCGCGGTCACGACTTCCCTTGCTAGGCGACATCCCCTACGTCGGCGCCGCCTTCGGCAGTCAAACGACCAAGCGAATCGAAACCGAACTGGTCATCCTGGTCAGTCCTGAATTGGTTCATCCGATGGAACGAGATCAGGTTCCGTTGTACTTGCCAGGCATGGAAGTGACCGAACCGACGAACAAAGAATTCTTTCTGCATCAGCAAATCGAAGGCTTGCCTGGCTACGACTATCGCAGCACGGTCTGGCCCAGCTATCGGCACCAGATCCATCACGAGAATTTTGAACATGTGCGAGCCGAACGTCAGGCCCGCAAATGTCGCGGTCAATTCCAAGAAAGCGAAGGGTACTACATGCACGGTCCGGCTGGTTTCTCCCAGTAGTTTCCGCCGATCGCTGTTTCATGTCGCCCTACTATCCCACATAAAGCCAACCGAGGGTCTTTCCCTATGAAAAAACGCCGCAACATTGTCGCTGGATTCGGCCTGACGGTCGTCATGTTCGGTGCTCTGACTGGCTGTCAAAAACGAGGCATTATCCAACCGGCGCCCTTTCCCCCGCTCGGAACGGTCGTCGATCAGATGAATGCGGCGCAGGAAGAAAACGCCGAAGCGGCCAAGTTTGTGATTTACATGCACGAGTTTGAAGCCAGCCAGCCGGAAGAACAAATCCGCGACGTTCAATCGTGGAGGCTCAACGACTATGGCGAAGATCACGTAAAGCAAATCGCCGCGAAGTTGAAAGAAGGGGTCGGCTTCCCGGTCGTCGTCGAACGCAATCAAACGAGCGTCGATCCTCGCAGCACTTACAAGTATCCGGTCCACTTCAACGCCCAAGTCGACGAACGACGGCGTCAGGTCGTAGTCGCGGCGCTCGTTCACATGGGAGTTGAAGACGCCGAGAATCGCGTCGTCGTCGCTCCTTCCTTCTCCGAAGGCTTGAACGCTCAGGAAGCGGCGTCCGCCTATGGACGCTCTCGCCTTGGCAATGGCGGTCGCGGCGGCGGCGGTGGTTTTGGCGGCGGATTCGGGGGTGGTTTTGGCGGCGGCGGTGGATTCGGCGGCGGCGGCGGTTTCTTTTAATCGCTCCAGACCACGTCCTTCCCCATTGATTTGAACGCGCGACTTCAAACGCAAACGATAGTCAACATCATGAATAAATACGCTCCACTCGCTGTGCTCGTTTCGATTGCGTGCGTCGGTTGCGCCTCGACTCACAACGGCGGTCTCTTTTCGTCCGTCCGACCAGGCCCGACGAACTTTAACCAAGAGCTGAGTCTGGCGCGGCTGTCCGAACGTCAAAATAAGACGGAATCAGCGGAGCGCATTTATCATTCGATTCTGAAACACCAGCCGGACAATGTCGTCGCCAACCACCGGTTGGGCGTGATGTCGGCGAAGCGCGGGCTGCACGACGAAGCGACCAAGTACTTTCAGACGGCGGAAGCGGCCGGACTTCGTTCCGCCGAGTTCTATAATGACTACGGCTATTTGCACTACCTGCAAAACGAAACCGAAACCGCCGAACAATATTTCCAAAAATCACTGGCCGTCGACGCTTCCTACCGTTCGACTCACAACAATCTCGGCTTGATTCTGGGAGAATCTCAGCGTTACGACGAAAGCCTGAAGCACTTCCTGCTTGCCGTCGACGAAGGAGAAGCCTACGCCAACTTGGCCTTCATCCAATCGCAAATGGGCGATCTGGAAACCGCCGAAAGAAACTACCACCGAGCTCTGGAACTGGACCCTGAGTTGAAACGAGCGGCCCAAGCTTTGGTGCAGATCGCCAGCAGACGCGGGACGGTCAAGCCGGTCGATCGCATTCCAGGCAATCAAGAGAAGCAATCGGCCGATCGCGTTGCGAAGAATCTACGACAAGCGGAGACGGATGTCGTCGCCGCTTCGGTCAACGAAGCGATCGCGGCGAAACCAACAGCGCCGACCGAGCAAGCGATCGCGACGCTCTCGTCCGATGCAGTCGCACCCGCTTCGTTCATGACGGAGAAATCATCCGCTGCCGCTTCGATCGAGACGCAACAGCAGGTAGCCGACGCCGGACAAGCGTCGCTTGAGACCAAGGTCGAATCGTCGATGACCAGCAAGTCGGGACTGCACTATCCGCAGATCATGTCGCTTCCCCCTTCGCTGCAGACTAGTCACATCCGGAGAAGTCTGAACGCGAATCCCAACGCAGCCTCGCGACTAGGTTTCGCCGAGAACACGCTGCGGGATACTCCGCGTAGCGAATAGACAGACGCTATCGATTAGGCGTGGCGCTCGGCGGCCCCGCCGACGAGGATTGATCCAAAATGCCGCCCGACTCTCTGCCTGAGCCCATGAAGTCTTGCAACCGCAGCACCGAAGGGCCGAGCAGTAAGATATAAACCGGCGGCGCAAGTAAGAAGATGACCGGAATCAGCAGCTTGATCGAGTTCTGGTTGCCACGCTCTTCGGCCAACTGACGACGCGAACGTCGAATGCTGTCGGCGAAATCGCGAAATGCGCCGGCCACGCTGCCGCCGATGCGCTGAGCCTGGGTCACCAAACTCGCCAGCGCGTTGACTTCCGGCACTTCCAATCGCTTGGCGAAATTCTGAATCGCTTGGCCCAGCGAACCGGTCTCGGCTTGGCGATCGAGAATCATCAATTCGCACGCTAAATCTTCGTGCGAGCGAACCATCTCGTCACTGACTCGCTTGATGGACTTCTGCAGCGGCAGTCCGGCGGTCGTCGTCATCGTGATCATGTCGAGCGCATCGGGCAAAGCATGTTGAATCCGACTGACGCGCGCCGCAGCTTGCGAGCTGATAATGACGCGAGGAATCGCAAAAATCAAAATCAAAACCGCCACGCTTACGATCAGAATCAATTGCGTCGTCGTTTCGTTGGCGTCCGCCAACGCGATCAACGTTGCGCCGACAAAAAAGACCCACGCGACAAGCGCCGCGTTCCGCACAGCCAGAAACTCGTCGGCGGCGTCGCGATGATAGTAGCCGGCTTTGACCATATCTTTTTGCAGCGTTTCGTACGACTGCTTCGACTTTGGCAGGATGCCGGCGAAGGCGCGGGTCAGGCCTCCCAGTCCGATCGATCCTTTGGCGCCGGGATGCAGCATCTCACTAGGCTTGTTCCGATCCGAAGACAGCAACAAGCGCCCCGCGAGATAGATCAGCATGGTGACGCCAAAAAAGGCGCCGACGATAAGCAGTGCGGGATTCATCATAAATGAGATACTCTCTACAAATCGGCCAGTCGCCTAGTAGTCGGCTCGCACCAGGCGATAGACGAAGTACAAACCGAGCGCTTCGCTGACCAGCGCGAATAACAGCAAGTAACGCCCCCACGGGTGAGCGAAGAACTCGCTGAAATATTCGGGTTGAAACAGCAAGAAGAAGACAAGCAAAAGCGGAGCGAGCAGCGCGATAATCGTCGCCGACATCCGCCCTGAACTGGTAATGCTGCGCAGTTGTCGATGGTAAGCCATGCGGTCACGAATCACCGCCGCCAACCGATCGAGCGTCTCAGGCAGCGCCCCGCCAGACTCGCGATGCACGCTAATCGTGGTGGCGAAAATCTTGACGTCCATCAGTTCGACGCGATCCGCCATTCCTTCCATCGCCTTCGGCGCCGACAGCCCCACATCCAGTTGCTTGGCGCAACGACGAAACTCGACGCCGATCGGATCTTCGCTCGATTCGCCGACCAGTTGAATCGCTTGTTCAAAACTTTCGCCGGCTCGAACCGCTCGCGCGATCAATTCCAGCGCGCTGGGAAATTGATCCTGAAAGGCCCGCAGTCGACGATTTTTGATCCAGATCAAAACCCCCAGACAGGCGAAGATCCCCAGCACCGTCACCAGGCCGGTCACCAACGGGTCTTCGGTGATGACAAACGCGGCGACTCCACAAGTCGCACCAACGGCGATCATCAGCGCCACCGCCATCCCCGGGCCGAAATCGAGACCTGACAGATAGAGCGTACGCGTCAACCAACTATCAAACTGGCCGATCGACGCTCCTTCTTCCGCAGCTCGGCGCGGCGGAAATTGCCGTAGCCCTGTCGAAACGGTCGCTCCGCTTTCTCCGCCAAACGCCAATTCCTTGACGGCGAGAAAAACGAAGGCCGCGACCGAAGCGACTCCGGCGAAGATGATCAGCGCGACGATATTTGGATCGAGATTATCGAACACTACGCACCCTCCTCTGGATCGCCGCCGGCGTCATGCATGTCGGCGTCCGCAGCCAGATCCAGCAAGCCTGACTCGTCGCTCGACTGGGCGACTTCGCCGCGTGAGTTCAAGTACTTCGCGTAGATCAAATCAGATTCGTGTTTCTTCATGACGGCGTCGTCAAACTCGACGCCAGCGTTGGCGAAACGTTCGCGACAAAGGGCCCAGTAGCCGGTTGCGTAGAAACGACCTTTGGCGCGTCCTTGCTCGTCGAGTCCCTCTTGGCGGAATCCAAAGATGTCGTCCAGCACGTAGTCCCCATTCTCGTTCACTTCGCGAATCTCAGCGATGCGGGTAACGCGGCGAACGCCCCCCTTCAATCGCGAGACATGGACGACCATTTTGATCCCGGTGGCGATGTATTGGCGGATGACTTTGACCGGCAATTCGAAGCCGGTCATCGCGACCATCATTTCGAGTCGAGCGAGCGCGTCGCGAGAATCATTGGCGTGAATCGTCGTTAACGACCCTTCGTGCCCGGTGTTCATCGCTTGCAACATGTCGAGCGCTTCCGCGCCGCGAACTTCACCGACGATGATTCGATCGGGCCGCATGCGTAAACTATTGCGAACCAAGTCACGCTGCGTGACGGCGCCGGCGCCTTCGGCGTTGGAAGGCCGCGTCTCCATCCCCAAGACGTGCGGATGCTGCAGCAGCAGTTCGGCCGAGTCTTCAATCGTAACGATTCGCTCGTCGTGCGGAATGTAGGTCGACAACGCATTGAGCAACGTCGTCTTACCGGCGCCTGTACCGCCGGAAATCAAAAAACTAATTCGCGAAGCGACGGCCGCTTGGAGAAAATCAGCCATCTCCTGCGAGAGCGAGTCGGTCGCGATCAGATTCGCTAGATGCAAGTGTTCGACGCCAAACCGGCGAATCGACAACTTGGGTCCGCCCAGCGCTAGCGGCGCGACGACGGCGTTCACACGTGATCCATCCGGCAGGCGAGCGTCGACCATCGGACTGACTTCATCAATCCGCCGACCGACGCGCCCCACCACGCGCTGAATGATCCGCAGCACATGGGCGTCATCGGCGAAGATGACGTCGGTTAATTCTAACTGGCCGAATCGCTCGATATAAACCTCGCGGGCGCCGTTCACCAGGATGTCGCTGATGGTCGGATCGTGCATCAACGGCTCAATCGGCCCGAGGCCGAATAGTTCGTAGTCGAGCTCTTTCTCAAGTCGCTCACGCGTCTCGGCGTCCAGCTTGAGATTCTTGCGCTGGCAATATTTGCTCGACAGATTGCGGATGTCGCCGCGAATCGCTTCTTCGTTGCGGTTGGTGACGGCGCCCAGATCGAGTGAATCGACCATTTCTTCATGGAGCGACGTCTTCAAACGCTGGAATTCGATTTCCGCCTGGTCGATGTTACGATTGGGCGCGGCGTGGTTCGGCATGATCATCGCGCGGTAGCCTACGAAGAGAGTTGGGGGGAGGAGATACGCTTAGTCGGCGCTGGCGACTTCCGCCGCAGCTTCAACGGCGCCGGAAGTTTGCGAAGCGCGGAACAGTTGGTCCCGTCCAGCGACGTTCGGGCGGAACTCCAGTTCCGAGATTTGCCCACCGCGATAGACCCGCATCATCTGGCGCAACGGCGGACGGCGATCAAGCAGTTCGGCCAACGTCCGCGGCGCACCGTTATAAGAAACGACTTCTCCGTCCAGCGGCACCAGCGCGAGTGCGAACGTTCCATGATCGTCGGCGACTTGCAGCTTGGTCGCTTCGTGCGGCAGCACGGCCAAAGTGACGGTCGCGTATTCACGCATGCGTAGTCGTTGCGACTGCTCATTGACGATCGGATGCAGCGCCGAAGGACTCGAGTCAAACGCCAATACCTTGACGTCTTGCAGCAATGTGACCGTCGTTTCGGCTAGTTCGTTTTCCGGATCCGCTTCGGCGCGAAAGAGCACGTCGACTTTGGTGCCGGGGCGAGCGAATCCTTCCACCGCTTCGTCATATTCAATGCGAACGGTAAACGCACGTTGACCAGCTCCAAGATTTTGCACGATGCCGGGCCCGGTTCCTTCGGGATAGAACATGTCAGGCGTAAAGACCGACTTTTCAGTCAGCTCTTGACGCAGCGTGCGGCCGATAATCTGGGTGGCGTTCACCATATAGCCGGTGGGCAGCGGCTGCTCTTCCAACTGTTTTTCGGTGTACTG
Organism: Blastopirellula marina DSM 3645; assembly: GCF_000153105.1. Lineage (GTDB taxonomy): Bacteria > Planctomycetota > Planctomycetia > Pirellulales > Pirellulaceae > Blastopirellula > Blastopirellula marina. The sequence goes on along the minus strand of NZ_CH672376.1, from coordinate 1,653,200 downwards.
ATAGATCACCACATCGCCCAGCGTCAGCGTACGGCCAGCCGGCAGATTGACGGCCGCTTTCGGAACGACAAACGTTTTGGGCGGTGCTGTCGTTTCAACCACCGGCGGCGTTTCTTTCATCATATTCTTGCGGACCACATAAGCGGACAACAAACCGAACATGACGGCGACAACGCCCAACAATAAGGTTCCAGGACTCAAAGAAGACATTGCTGCTCACTCCGCTTACGCGATCGTTTGCTGATTTGAAATCTGAATTCAGCGGCGATCCGTGCCGAGACAGCGGTACAACCTCCTGTTGTGCCGAAGTAGTGATCTGGTACTTAGTTTAATTACAAGCGGCGAATTTCATGCTAGAAACACCACATTTCGGTGGGATTGGGGCAACCTAGGCGTTATCCAGGGGCGGTTTTAACAGGGTCGCCAGCTTGAGCAACAGAATAATCCAACTAGCCAGACAAACTGGAACTCCATAGGGGATCGTCTGCCGAGCGATGTCTAACTTTTTCTGGGTAGAGTCCCCCGTTTCACCGGGCTCCGCGTTGTCCGATTTGGCGCGAAACATCATCTTCCCCACGAAAATGGCGATGGTGATGATTAGCGCTAAAACGGCGCTGGCGACAAACACAAGCAAAATCAGGATCGGCCCGAACCAAGCGCCCAAAGCGGCCATAAACTTGACGTCTCCGCCGCCGCCGCCCCCGATAATAAACAAGATAAACAGCAGCACAAATCCGACCAAAGCCCCCAGCAACGCATGCTGGAGCCCGCCCCAACCGTTGACTGCGGACTGAAACAACAGGCCGATCAGCAGCGCCGGCATGGTCAACCAATTTGGTAATTTACCCGACGTCAGATCAACGTAGAACGCAATAGCCGTAAACAGGGCGACCAGAATGATGGCGACGAAGTTCAGCTTGTCCACTATCGGCCCGTCTTGGTTGGTTCGTAGCGACGAATCGCTCTAGTTTCCCATCTCAACGCTCTCCCAGCGGGAAAGGCTGACTTGCGCGTCCAGTGCGCAAAAAACGCATCTCTGCAAATATTGAAGTCGAAAGAGAGACCGTCGACCCAAGAGCCGACGATCTCTCCATTCGATTCTTCCCATTCACTGAAAGCGACGTGTGGCGATTTCAGTGACATCTTTAACATCCAACTACTAGCGGTTCGGCGTCGGAGCGTTGCCGCCCTCATCGCCATCATTGCGACCATTGATATTGATGCAGTTGTCAATACGGCCATTGCGATCGTCGTCGCCGTCGCAATAATCTTGCTGGTCGCCAAAGTCGCTGCCCGAAACGGCGGCCGAGTGACCGGTAACGCCATACAGGGTGTAGCTTTGATCCATGTCCTGGATCGCGCCAGCGACGTCCGACAATTCGGAAGTAACCGCGTCACGGACAGCCGACAGGCCAACGATCAAACCGATGACGACGATCGTCGCAATCAAGATCAATTCGGTCGAGACGATGAAACCGGCTTCATCGTTCCAAATACGTTTCAGCAAAGACATGTGCATAGACTCCAAAAAAGGAGGGGAACTTTAGTAAACTCGTCGCGGCATCCGATCCGCGAAATCAGCAAAAACTCTTCAACACGCTGGCGTAGGACAAGGCGATCCGTCTTGGCAACTGCCAGGATAGAACACGCTTACCAACGCAATCACTACAGGCTGGGGGTCGGAGCCGAGCCGCCTTCGTCGCCATCGTTGCGATCATCGATCACAATACAATTGTCGATTCCGCCGACGGGATCGCCATTGCTATCGCAGAAATCCGTCGCATCACCAAAGTCGCTGCCCGAGACGGCGGCCGAGTGGCCGGTAACGCCATACAGGGTGTAGCTCTGATCCAAGTCCTGGATCGCGCCAGCGACGTCCGACAATTCGGAAGTAACCGCGTCACGGACAGCGGACAGGCCAACGATCAAACCGATGACGACGATCGTCGCAATCAAGATCAATTCGGTCGAGACGATGAAACCGGCTTCATCATTCCAAACGCGCTTCAGTAGAGTCATAGATCAAACATCCTAAAAAACAAAAAACATGGGGAAGGGTAAGGTCTTGCTAACACGCAACCAAGGCCGCAACGGACTTGATTTGTCGCACTAACAAAATGAACTTTGCGTTAGGTGGCCTTAAACAGAAATTGCGTTCTGATCTAGGACCTTGGTCGACATTCAACAAACCAAAACTTCTTCAGGGAATCGGCGCGTCTTCGCCGGCGCCGCCTGCGTAGTTCGGCCCAAAGCTGAGCCCCGCCGGCGCTTCACCATCTTCATCCGCCCAAACCAGTTCGTCTTCGTCCACATAGGCCGCCGAAACGACAACCTGCGACGGACCGATCGGCGGCGTCACGGTGATCTCATACGCAAACGATTGATCAAGACTGTCAATCGCCACGCCGAGATCGCCATACTCCTGCACAACGTGGTCACGCAAACTCGTCAAGCCGACGATCGCGCCTAAAATTAAAACTGTTGCGATCAAGATCAAGCCATACGCAGAAGCGACTCCGCGCTCATCGCGCCAAAGCTCTACCGCGAGATTTACCCTGATGGATCGCAAGTTGTTCGTATGTCGATTCATGATTCTGTCAGGTAGGAAGCGTAGATTGTGATGGCTTTAACGGCGCTGACTAGCAGGCTTCACCATTTTTTCTTCTAACACGGCCAGCAAGGGGACCACGCCGAGGGATCCGTTCTCCACTAAGGGTGGGGAGATGGCGCGGTCCCGTTTTCATCCGTGTCGTTACCGCCGATGACGATCCCACCCGGCTCAGATCCTGCGACGTCTGGGCCGTCGCCGAGATCGGGTAGATCCGCATAGCTGAAGTTATTAAAGCTGGTAACGACATGGACGTTCCCGCCCAGTGGATCGCCGAACGTGTTGTCGACGACGACCTTGTCGCCCATCACTTGCAGATATCCGCCGCTTTGAAACTCCACTGCGTAGGATTGATCGAGTTGTCCGACTGCTTGCCCAGTGTCAGCCAACTCTTGCACGATACCGTCGCGTAGCGCCGCTAGACCCACGATCAAACCGATCACGACGATGACGCTGAACAATAACAATTCGGCCGAATTGACGAAACCCGATTCGTCGGACCAAAGTCGATTTAATAGTCGCATGCTAGCGATCCTTATTCTGAACTGGGCGAAGCGTTACTTTCGCCGGAAGTTGTCGTTGCTAATTTCAGGGCCTGATCGCACTCGAGACGGCTCCACTGCTGCGCGGGAAGTGCGCCCCGCCACAGCGCCAGCGCTCGGCCGACATGGCTTAAAAAGGTGTAGTTATCACGAATAACGTCGTCGCTCATTTTTTCAACTTCGGTCGCTAACCACTGTCCCGCGCGGATCTTCGTCTCACGCGGGGGCTGTACCGCAGCGGGGGAGATCGCCCACCACTCCAGCGCATGACCGGTCGCTAGTAAGCGCCGCGACAACGGATCGGCAAGCCCGTCGTCGATCGGATCTCGCTCGGCGTTATACCAATTTTGATCCCAGTAACCGGCGTCGTTTTGACTCTCGATCAGCCGGCGAGTCGCGTCGGTTAAATGAGCGACAATCTCGTCGCGCGTCACGTTGTCTTGAAAAATCCCGACCTGCTCGTCCAAACGCAACAGCGCGGCCAACGTGAACAGGCGATGATTGCCGTAGCAAACGCCTTGCACCGCTTGTTGACGCATTAATCGCTGCGCCATTTGATCAAACGTGATTCGCTCACCTTCGCGCGACACCCAGGCCGAGTTATCGGCGGCGAAGGTGGCGGCGGCGATCGTCGTCCATTCGTATTCTTGCTGGTTCAAACGGAAGTCTTGCAGCGCGCCGACCAACAGCTCTCGGAGCGTCAGCGAAGTTTCGCCTGACTGAATTGCGTAGTCGAGCGGCGTGCCGATTTCGGCAAGCGTCGCCAACGTGTGATCGACATGACTGGAAGTCGCCGCTCCCTGTTGCGTGCGGACGCCCCACCCCATTTCACCAGGCGTGATCAGATCGCGCGAAGCGTCTCCCCAGTATTCATGGAAGACGCTCATATCGGTCAGCATTTTTCGCATTTCTTCGCCAGAAAGGCATTCGGGATCGGCGAACTTCGCATCGGCGCCCCAACACCGCAACGCATGGTCGACGTGATTGATCTTCGGTTGCTGGTGACGCAACCGAGGTCGCAGTCGCACCAAGACCGTCCGCAACTGATCGTCGGTGATCAACTCTGGCATGTCATACTGCGGAGAGACGAGCTCGGCCGTATTGCGCAGCGACGGCAGACGGGGAGCGCTCTGCCGTCGATCTTGCGACAGCGCCCATCCGACGCCTGCGAAAACGGTCGCCAACAGCGCGACTTGCACCAAGATGAACCAGACCGGCTTCATGGCGCGCTTCGTGATGGAATCAGGCGTCGGCATCAGTCGATCCTCCGCTGCAGAATGAGAGCGCGATCGCTCTCCCAGGCCAATTGCCATTGCTCATCGACGTCGCCCAGCGCTTGCGTCGCGAAGTCGGCCTGCGTCCGCTTGTCGATCACCAGCGTGTCGACCGCATAACGATCGAGCACGCGTTTCCAGTCCGCGCCGCCTCGCAGTAGGCGGCGATAGTCAAACTTCGCTTGTTGCGGCAACCGTTCAAAATCGGAACTGACGAACAGATCCGGCGATTCGCTCACGGCGTACCCGATCCAGTCGCTCCAGACGAGCGGGGCGAACACAAAGCGAGGCCTTGGATTTTCGTTGAAGTATTGGACGACTCCCACCGGCGGATCGTCGACCGCTTTCACCAATGGACGCGGAGTTCCACCCAGCACCGAAGCGCTAATCGGACTCAACGCGAAACCAATCCAGATCACCAAGAGAGAAAACAGCGTAAACACGAATCGCAGCGGCCGCTGCTCTTGATCAGCGTCGGACGTCGTCAGCTTCGTTCGGATGGGCGAGAGGGAAAACATGCCGGCGGTCAGCGGCAGACAAACCAGGGTCGCGATCGCGACAAACGTCAGGACGAAATGCGTATTGCAGGCCGCCAAGCCAGCCGCGACGACAAACAACAGGACGTCGCCGCCGTAAACTTCGACTTGCGAACGACGGAGCAGATAGGCGAAGGCGATGACGAACAAAGCGACGACCAAGCCCAGCGGCGAAAACAGGACAAGCGGGGCCGAACCATCAAGCGGAACGGCGATCTGAGCGATCGCGTCAGACCACACGCCGAATCCCCACGGATTAAGCAACGTCGCGAATAAGCAAAGTTGCATGAGCCATGCCCAGGCCTGAACGGTGCGGTTTCCGCAGGCTTCGCGCAGCTTACCGCTTTGCCGAAACGCGTCGCTCGCGACGCCGCAGGCAATCGCTCCGATCAACAATGGGCCGGCGATAAACGTCCAATGCGTATTGGTCCAAGCAATGATCGCCAAAGGCGAAACAATCCAGGTCCACAGCGAAGGAGCGCCATTGGGCGACCGCCAACGCGTAAAGATCGCCAGCGGCGCCAGAAACAACGCCAACCGGACCGCCGACGCCAGCGCCGGAGACAAGCCTTGCCAGTCAAACAACAGCGTCGCCGCCGACAAAACCACGGCGACTAGTTTCAACAGCGAAGGGTAAGGACCGCGACAAAGGAGAAAGTAGACGAACAAGAGATATCCGACCGCCAGCAATGTCGCCGCCAACGAAATCGCTTCTGCCCCGCCGATGCGATCCACCAGCGCCAGCGAAACATCGGCCAGCCAATGGGTCGCCCGATACGGCGTTCCGGCGGCAAGCGGCATCTGCAACGGATGCGACGGCAAGCTGGCCTGGGCCAGGATAGCGCGGCCAACGTTGACATCGCGCCAGACGCCGACCGACGGCAAGGGCAAGTAGTAAAAGAGCAGATAGGCGGCGACGAACGTGCAGACCACGACAAAGTCGATTGCCGAAAGTGCGTAGCGGTCGCTCAAGACCGGCGCAGCCGCATGCTTTTCGGCTTCGTGGCTGTTTTCGGCGGCAGGATCCATGCCAAGTTGCTCCTGTTTAGGCGCCGCTAACATGGGTCGTCTCAATGGTACGTTGGTCAAAATCGAGCCCGAACGTTTTCAGCAAGTTCAGGGTCGGAGCAGCACGCAGGGAAACCGCCGCGGTGACGCGAACTTCATTGCCGATCACCGAGCCAGGCGCGAGGGTGATTGCGGAATCGCCATACACGGTGTGTGATCCGACGAGATCAATCGCGAGTGCGATTTCTGGCGTGCTGGTCGTGATTCCATGCAATTGCATCGCCCGATTGAAGGTCACTAGCGCCGTTTGCGGCGCGTCGAGAGGATCAATCGTCTTCGCCGCTTCGCGGGCCGCTTCGGCCACGGCCGCTTCGACCGTGGCTTGGAACGCCGAGAGCGTGGCGAACTGCACAATCGCCAACGATGCGATCAATAGCAACGGAAAAGCAATGACTAACTCCAACGTTTGCACGCCAGAGCGCAGTCGCTTTCGAATCGACACCATTTTGGGAATCAGAGCGCGCATACAGACAGGCATTTCTGCTAAAGCGTTAAAAACGAGTTGTGAGACAATCGAGCCGCTCAACCGCGGCCCAAGTTCTAAATCTGGATTTGCGAAATCGCGTTCGCCAGATCGATTAACTCGTTTAACAGTGCTCCGCGCACCGTCGCCAAACCTGCAATCGCCCCGATCCCTATCAATGTGAGGAGGATCAGATACTCGACAAACACGCCACCACACTCATTGCGGGCAAGTTTGCGTAATCGAGATGTCAAAAAATTCATCGTAGCGCGAAATCCGTAGTAGCTGGGTGGGGGGAGTAACATCCAGAACTCGCTTTCCTGCAAAGTCAAACGAGTTTTCGCCAAACGCGCACGTTAGCTAAACCCCACGGTAATAACGCGGTCACCCGCTTTCAACTTCCGATATCACTTTTTATTTGCATTCCTTGCCAAAGCGCATAACCGGCCTATATGTCGAAACTTGCGCCAATATCGCCAAGAAACGGTTGACGACGAGATCGCGGCTCACGTTAATGAATAAGAGCCGCTGATCATCCTCCTCCCCCCATGTAGAACGATCCGCTTGTTTCACCCAGACCACCTACAATCGCATAAACAAAGAGGCGCGGGTTCATCTCCCCCCCGTCGCGGCGGGGTCGTGCTGGAACTGGTCCTGACGCTGCCGATCCTCCTTATCTTGCTGCTGGCCATCGTGGAGTTTTATCTGCTTTACGCCAACTTGCAGCGATTGGAAGCGGCCAGCCGCGCGGGCGCGTTGGTCGCCTCGCGGATCGATCTACCCGCGACTGGCGCTCCGCCTGAGGTCGTAATCGCCGCCGTCGATCGACAGCTCGAAACCTTAAATCTCCCGGGTCGACGGATCATTTTGGTCCACAATTCGGTCGGTCCGATGACGCAGTTGAACGCCGGCGCTAGCTACCCTGCGCCCACCGAATTGCTTGACCTGCTGCCGACATCTCGTCCCTGCGTTCGCGTTGCAATTCAAACGCCGATGACGGGGCTCACGCCCAACCTTTTAAAGACTTTTGGGATGGATATTACCGGGCGAATCGTGTCGCAAACGACGACGCACCGGCTCAATACCGCGCCGATCAGCCTTCCCTAGATTTTCGACGACTTTCTTACCAATTTCCTTCTTTCGCTCGTCAATTGAACCGGTCATGCAGCGCCAAAATCATCAACGCCGATCGAACACGCGACGCTTGCGTCGCGGAGTCTCGGTTTTGTGGCTGATTGTCATTATGCCGTTAGCATTAACAGGCTTGATCTTCACGATCGAAACGGGCCGCTTGTGGCTGGCTCGCGCTGAAGTCGAGAACGCCCTGGAAGCCGGCGCGCTGGCCGGAGTGATCGAATGGAACCAACTGCTTGCCGTGAACAATCAGATCTCGACGCAGACCCCGCGGCAAATGGCCGCCGAGATGGCCGGATCCAATACGGTGCAAGGGGCCAATTTTGCGTTTGCAGATCCCGATCTTAACTATCTGCCATATGAAGTCGGCCAAGTTCAAACCCATTTGAACGGCAATAAGCTGGCCGGCGGAGAACTGATTTTTGGCGCGATTACGCAAACTCAGCCGACCGTCATCTTCGATCCCGCTGCGAACCCGCTGCTCCCCACCTACTATCGCGCCGTCCTGGCCCGGTCGGCCTACCAGATCCCCAGTCAATGCAGCTTGGGCGGGTTTTCGCTCGGCCCCTTTACTATTCAGGCCGAGACCGTCGCAATGATCGACGAACAAGGGCGAGCTCGCGTCGTCCGAATTGATTCGATCGCTTCTCCTTAGCGCCCCTTCTTCGCGGCGTCGAGCCGCCGGTGTCGAAAGCAGCCTAGACGCGCGTTGCTTTCACCCTGCTGGGTAACTCCCTGATCGACGAATTCTCGGGGGCAAATTGGTCTCGCGCCGTCGTAATGCGTTCTGGAAATCGTTCTGCCTCTAACCGGCTGAAACGGCCCGTTGCGGTCCGTTCATCTTCCATCACCGGACGAAATGCCGCGATTCAGGCGGCCGATTGCTAAGAGATCGCGCAGAGTCCATGCGCATGATCGCAGCAAAGTGACCAACTGGCGCAAAATCTTTCTGGTTTATGAACAAACCGTCGTCGGCTGCAACTACTTCTCACTACACGGTTTGTCGCTATTTGCGCCAATTTCTCTCCCTTTTTCACAAATGGCGCCAGCACCGCGTGGCACGACGGTTGCTTTTCCACCCGATCGTGCACGTGTGGTTCGTTTTTCTGGCGGTTGCCGAGAAAGGCAAACATGAAAGATGGACCTAAAAAATTTGGCCCTGGCAATAGAGGCTGACTGTTTTCACTCCTACTTAAGGTAATGGCCCATGTTGAGCTCCCTCTCCCTTAACCCGAAATTATGGTGCACGCTTTGTGCACTGGCGGTTGCGATGGTAGTCGCCGCCCCGCTGCGAGCGCAAGACGGCGCCGCGACGGAAGAAGCTGCTGAAGGTGCTCCCGCTGCTGAAATGGCGGCGGAAGAAGAAGTCGAAGAAGCGGAAGCGCCTCCGACGATTGAATCGCTGAGTGCTGACCTCGCTGCGTTCCAAGGCGATGTCGATACTCTCTGGACTTGTTTGGCTGCGTTCCTCGTCTTCTTTATGCAAGCTGGTTTCGCGTTGGTCGAGTGTGGTTTCACTCGCGCGAAAAACGCTTGTAACATCATCATGAAGAACTTGATGGACTTTTCCGTCGGGTCGTTGGTGTTCTGGCTGGTCGGCTTTGGTTTGATGTTCGGAGCGACCAATGGTTTCTGCGGCACGACGCTGTTCATTTTTGACGGCGCCAGTGATGCGGCCTTGGAAACCAACTCGAACGTCGGCTTTAACTGGGCCTTCTTGATCTTCCAAACCGTGTTCGCTGCGACGGCCGCTACGATCGTCTCCGGCGCCATGGCGGAACGCACCAAGTTCGTCTCGTACCTCTGCTACTCGTTCCTGATCACGCTTATCGTTTACCCGATCTTCGGCAGCTGGTGCTGGGGTGGTTTGTATGCTGGCGGCGGCTGGCTCGAAGGCATGGGTTTCCTGGACTTCGCTGGTTCGACGGTTGTTCACTCGGTTGGCGGTTGGGCGGCTTTGGCCGGCGCCATCGTCATCGGTCCGCGTATCGGCAAGTACACCGCCGATGGAAAAATCAAGCCGATTCCGGGTCACAACATCCCGTTGGCCGCACTCGGCGTCTTCATCCTGTGGTTGGGATGGTTCGGGTTTAACCCGGGCAGCACGACCGCGGTTGGCGGCGGCAGCTTCGCTTACATCGCCGTGACGACTAACCTGTCGGCGGCCGCTGGCGCCATCAGCGCTCTGGCCGTCTCGTGGATCATGTTCAAGAAGCCTGACACCTCGTTCGCGTTGAACGGCGCCTTGGCTGGCTTGGTCGGCATCACCGCGGGCTGCGATATCATGTCGCCGATGTTCGCCGCTGTGACCGGCTTGGTTGCTGGCGTGCTCGTCGTCTTCTCCTGCGTCTTCTTTGACAAGATCAAAGTCGACGATCCGGTCGGCGCCGTTTCGGTGCACGGCGTGTGCGGAGCGTGGGGAACCTTGGCGATCGGTTTGTGGGCCGGCGATGTCGGCATTCTGACCGGTGGCGGATCGGCTCAGCTGATCACGCAAGCGATCGGTGTTGCGGCCGGCTTCGGTTGGGCCTTCGGCACCAGCTTGGTGATCTTCCTCTTGCTGAAATTCACGATCGGACTTCGCGTTCCGGCTGAAGAAGAAATCAAGGGCTTGGACATCACCGAACACGGGATGTACGCCTACCCGCCGCACTTGGTCTCGGAATCGCTCGGCGGCACGCCCGGCGGATCCCCGGCCATGTCGACTTCGACTTCGGGAGCCGTAACTCACGGCGCCTAATGAGAAATGTCATGGCGAGCCTGGCTAGATAGTCAGGCTCGCCTTTCGATGATACTTCGGCCTTTGCCTGGGCCAGAAGTTCGACCCCAATGGCCTGTAAGGGTGTTCCGCCTCGCCCTTTCAGGCCGGGGTTTTTTCTTGGCGACACTGATCCAGCTTTTTCGCCGCGCCCGCCGACTTCCAGCCGCGCCACAGGATCGAGACAAAGCAAATCGCCGTTGTTCCGGCTCCTCCAAACGCCAATACGGGCCACTGCAGCATCAGCCCTACCAACATCAGCAGCGTCGCCCCATTGCCGATCGCAACCGACAAGATCTGGGCGCGCCGATGGCGCTGGATCTGCTTTTCTAGCTCGCTGGCCTGCTCAATGTCGGTCACGGAATGATGTCGCTCATGGGGTTTCGTCTGGTCAGATCCGGTTGACGACGACCTGCAATTCTGGTCGTCTGGATAGATTATTCTGATGTCCAAACAATTGATTGTAGCGGAATGCCTAGCCGTCCTGGGAAACCGAAATCGAACCCGCGCTCTTCCGACAAAGAGCCGCGGCTCGATGCGCCGATCCGGATTATTGGTGGGGACTTCAAGAACAAAAAGCTCGTCTATTCAGGCGATGAGTTGACTCGCCCCATGAAACAGCGCGTGCGCGCCGCTGTCTTCAACCTGATCGGCCCAGCAATCAAAGGGAAATACGCGATCGACCTGTTCGCCGGAACCGGCGCACTCGGGATCGAAGCGCTGAGCCGCCGGGCCGTCGGAGCGACGTTTATCGAACGTCACATTCCGACCTCGAAACTCGTGCGGCAGAATCTCGACGATCTGGGTCTTAGCGATCGCGCACAGCTGTTCGCCGCCAACACCTTCTTCTGGGCCAGACGTCTACCCAAGTTTGACGAGACGCCGTGGGTCGTTTTTTGCAGCCCACCGTACGAACTGTTCATCAGCCAGGCGGACGAAATGCTGGCGCTGATCAACCAGATGATAGCAGCCGCCCCCCCGGACAGCATCTTTGTGGTCGAGTCCGACGAGCGTTTCGACTTTGCTAGCCTGCCCTATGCCGAAGCGTGGGATGTCCGCGAGTATTCGCCGGCTGTGGTGGGAATCTTGCGCGATTTAGGCGAGTTGACCAGCTAGCGTCGCGCCAAGTTCACTTCCTCTGTGAAAAATCCCCGCTTCCCAGTATTGTTTGCGCGAATCGGATTTCACTACGCGGGCAGAGAATCCGATTTTAGGGTTACGTCCCTTTTCGGGCTCGCAGCGGACAGGCCACTTCTCGAGGGGCATACCAAGGTGACTTCTAGGCGGAACCCGCAAATCCTTCACCCAGCCTATTGGGCTTACGGCGTATTACTGCTAGGGCTTAGTGCGGCATCTCCCTGGCTCTGGCAGCAATCCGAAGCGCCCAGCCATGACAGCCGTCTGGCCGCAGCGCAACCGGCTGCGCCGATCGCTCCCCAGCCGCCCAAAACCAATAAGCCCCCAGCTCGGCTCCAAGGCGAACCGACCCCGGCCACAGTTCCGACGTTGGCCAAGGGAGAACCGACCCCGGCGAAACGACCAGCGCCCGCCCGAGGGGAGCCGACCCTCGCCAAACGCCCGGAGCAACTCGCCGCCAAGGGCCCAACGCTCGCCGATCCCAGTTCACGCCCGCAGCAAGCCGAAATTGCACCGCGTGTCGAAAAGCAGTTCTCGCTCGATCTTACCCCCCCGCTTCCGACCGATTCGCCATCCGAGCCGCCGGTCGAACAAGCGATGCTCGCAAGTCCGGCGCCGCGTACCGATATCCCCGACCCAGTCCTTCCTTCGTTGCCACGCGCCTCAGCGACGGTTCGCCCCGAAGAAGCGCCTGATCGTACGCGGCTGATCATCTCCGAGCCGATCCTCTCGAATGAGCCGCTGGCCGAAGTCTGGCCGCCGGCGCCCCAATTACGAGCTTTGGCCGAACGAGTTGCGTTTCATCCCGAATGCAAAGCTTGGGCCGCTCGACTGAATCGAGAGCTGGACCAGCTAGCAGGGCTCCCGCTCGATTCTAGCGAAGCGACGGAGAGCTTGGATGCGTTGGTCGTGATTCACAACGACGCTTCGACGCTGGCCGATCAATTGGGCTATTCGTGGAAACGGACTGACATGCTGCAAGTCGGCTTCGCGCTGCAGCGACGCTTGGCGATCTGGCGACCGCTGCATGCTTGCGCTCAATCTGGCGCCATCGCCGAACGTCCTCCGCTTGATCCGCAGCAGATGGCGACGCCGCTCAACGCGGTCGAAGCCGAGTTGCGAACCGGCGGCGAGCTATTAAGCTGGAGCGACTTTCTGTTACTCGACCACATTCGCGACGCGATGTCGCTGGGATATCCCGAAGTGGAGCGACGCACGCTCGCTCGTAAAGTACTTCGCCGCATGGAATCAGCGGAGTTGAACGACGCGCAAAAGCAGGTTCTTACCCAACCGGCTTTCGCTCCGTTCCAACAAGAGTTGACGGTCTGGGCGGCGGAAGACGTCTCGCTGGCGACGGCGCTGATGCAAATGGAACAGTTTGAAACGACATTGGCCTCGATCGACGCGATTCGTTTAGCCGACTCTTGTCAATCGCTCAGCTACAGCTCCGACACGGGGCTGACGGCTCTTGCGGTGTTGATCGATCAGCATTATCGCAACGCCAATTGCCGGATCGCGGTCAACGCCTCGTTTATGGACGCACTGTTGCCGCAGATGGAGCCGGCCGAACAAGATGTGGACGACACAATCCTGGGGAACCGCGTACGAGGGCGAAGTCGCCGCGAAACCGAATTGAAGATCCGTCTCTCGCCCGATCCGATTCAATGGCGCGTGCAATTGGATGTCTACGGCGTTGTCGATAGCAACACCTCCAGCAGCTCCGGCCCGGTGACCGTCTTCAACCATGGTCGCTCGCGCTATCAGGCATCCAAACAGCTGGTCGTGAATCCGCTCGGATTTTGGGTGTCGCCGGCGACGGCGTCGGCCCAAACTACAACCGGCATCAACGGCCTGCGAACCGATTACGATGAAGTGCCGCTCCTTGGCTCGATCGTTCGCTCAGTCGCTCGCAACCAATCCGAAGCGAAGCAGCTCGAAGCGCGTCGCGTGGTCGAATACAAAGTCGAACAAAACGCAACGCAACAACTCGACGCAGGGCTCAACGAGAAGGTCGAGCTCTGGCAAGACAAACTGCTCAACCTGGCGGTGGATCCGCTGCGCACGATGGGACTTGCTCCTGCCGTTATCGATTTAAACACGACCAGCGATCAACTCGTGGGGCGTTTCCGCATCGCAGGAGACATGCAGCTTGCGGCCCACACGCCGCGTCCGGTCGCATTTGCCGACTCGGCCTTTAGCATGCAACTGCACGAATCGACCCTTAATAACAGCGTACGACAATTGAACCTGGCCGGTCGGCGCTATCGGCTGGACGATGTCGTTCGCCAAATCGAAGGCCGTCTGCCGCAATCCGAAGGCAGCCTGCTCGAACAGCTTCCGGAAGGCATTGAAGTTGTCTTCGCCGATGAGAATCCGATCGAAATCCGCATCTATGACGGCAAGGTCGAAATGTCGCTCGGATTGGCCGAACTGGCCAACGGCAGTCGCATCTATCGCAACTTCCGCGTCATCGTCGCCTACTCTCCCCAAATCACAGGCCTGCGAGCCGAATTGGTCCGGGAAGGGACGATCAAGTTAGACGGATCAGAACTCGGCTTCGGCGGTCAGATCGCGTTGCGAGCGGTCTTCGCGAAGGTCTTCTCAAAGCAACGCTCACTACCGATCATTCCGCCGCAAGTTGCCGACGACTCGCGGCTGCAATCGTTTGAGCTGAGCCAATTGGCCCTGTACGACGGTTGGGTCGCGTTGGCGATCAGCCCGAAAGCAGCGGTTGCCGCCGAAACGACGGACGAGCCGAAAATCCGCATCGGCCAAGGGGCCATCCTGCAGAAGATCACGCACTAAGCGGCGTTGCTCGTGCGACGATCAACCAACCTTGCCGACGATCACTTGACGCTCACGCTGGCTTGCCTGGGAGCATGTTTGTCCGAGCAATCGACCCATTGTCGATTTGGCGCCAGATCTGCTCTAGGATGGGGATCCGCTGTTCCACCCCCTTTAGCAGGCACCACCGATGCGCCGTTACTTCGTCATTTGGAATCGCAACGCTCGCCAAGGCGCCGTCGCCGAAGAAGCGAAGCTCGAACTCCTGGCCCTCGCCGGCGATTCGTTTCACGAAACCGAATCCTTCGAACAGGCTTGCCGCTGTCTCGATCAGGTCACCGATAACGACCTGGTCATCGTCGCCGGCGGAGATGGTGGAATCAGCGGCATGATCCATCACCTTCATTCGGGAGACGTGCGGCCGACGTTGGCCGTCGTACCGCTAGGCACCGGCAACGACTTCGTTCGTTCGCTCGGCTATGCGCCCGATCCCACCGCGGCGATCGCGGCGATCCGAGCCAATCAGACCACGAACGTTGACGTGGTGAAGCTGGAATATGACGGTCAGTCGAAATGGTTTATCAATGTCGCGGCCGGCGGCAATCAGCGCAAAGTCGAAGACCGCGTCAGCGACGAGGTGAAACAGTTTTGGGGCCCCTTCGCCTACGCGCGCGGCAGTCTCGAAGCGCTCCCCGAGCTCGAAAAGTATCCGCTTCGGCTGACGCTGGATGACGACGCGCCGCTGGAACTGGATCTCTGGACGCTCACGATCGCCAACGGACGCACCGTCGGCGGCGGCGTCGAAATCGCTCCCCAGGCCAAGGTCAACGACGGTCAACTGGAAGTGACCGGTCTGCAAGGGGAAGGGCTGATCGAACTCGGTTCGATCGCCGCCAGCTTTCTGCAAGGCAACTACCTCGATCACGAGTCCGTCTTCTACCGCCGAGCCGCCAAAATCGGCCTCCACAGCGAGAAAGAGTTCGAGTTCTCGGTCGATGGCGAACTAATCACCGGCCACGACTTCACCTTCACTACCCTGCCCCACGCGCAGCCGATGATCGTAGGGCCCGAGTTTTCTTCATGACGAAGACGCCGCCTCAGGCCGCGTCAATTCTTCCAGCAAAAATAGGACCGATCGATAGTCGGCGCCGGTCGCCTGATTCATGCCGATTTCGCAGGTTCGATTGCTTGAGACATAGCCGTCGAACTCACGATGATCCAGTTCGGCCGCTTGCTCGGCGGTCGCCGCTTTGGTTAGCTCTGGATGCAATAGCCCGCGATCGCCGGCGAAACCGCAGCAGGTTGCGTGAATCGGCACGACGGTCTCCAGCGCCAAGGCCGCGCAGAGAGCGCGTAGTTTTTCTCCCAATCCCAGATGCTGCGTCGCACAAGTAGGATGAACAGCGACCGAGCCGACCGGCCGCGCGATCTGCAACCGCGGCAATAAAAAGTCGTGCGCCCAGTCGATCGAATCGAGCAGCGAGAGCTGCGCGTGTCGCTCGCGATTCTCCGGCGTCAGGTACTCGAGAATCTCGCTGGCGATCCCAAGCGTACAGGACGACGCGTCGCAGACAATCGGCAGTCGGCCCGCGTCGCTCCAGCGCCAAAGGCTTTCGACAATCTTGTTGGCCATAAACGCGTTCCCCTGGTCATAACCCTTTGAGTGCCAGACCGTGGCGCAGCAGTTTCCCCAGATGTCGCTGGGAATATAGACCGGCATGCCGGCGCGAGCCGACACGGCGACCATCGCTTGGGCCAAACTGGGCGCCGGCTTGGCGTCGGGCGAATCGCCGAAGATCCGATTGACGCAGGCCATAAAGTAAACCGCCGTCGCGTTGGCGGGATCGGTCTGCGGAAGTTTCGTATCGGCCGCCGCCGGCAAATTGGGGAGCCATGCCGGCGCTAGATCGTGACTGACGATCGCCCGCGATGCGCCGGTGATCGTTTTGGCGGGCCACTCGCCCAAGGTACTTGCCGAGAGTTGATTGGCGCGAAGCGCGGTACGCGTGATGCTTTCGACCGTCGACCAATTTTGGGCCGCCTTTTTGGCGACATACTCTTGCGTCGCCGAGTGCTCTTGACGACGAAACTCTTTCATCAAATTGCCGGTGTTAATGTTGACCGGACAAGCGATCGCACAAACGCCATCGCCGGCGCAGGTTTCAATCGCTTCGTACTCGTAATCGCGCAGCAGCGCCAGCGTGACCGGCGAGTCGGCCGGTTGCCGCATCATTTCGCGTCGTAAAATGATCCGCTGTCGCGGCGTCGTCGACAGATTGCGGCTCGGACAAACCGGCTCGCAGTAACCGCATTCGACGCAGCGATCAACTTCGTCTTCAACGATCGGCGTCGTGTGCAAATTCTGCAGATGTGATGCGACGTCTTCCGACAACAGTACGCCTGGCGAGAGTATCCCATCGGGATCGGTCAGCCGCTTCAGCTTCCACATCAGCCCAGTCAGCTTGGGTCCCCATTCGCGCACCACAAACGGCGCCACGTTGCGACCGGTGCCGTGCTCCGCTTTGAGGGAGCCGTCGTATTTGTCGACGACAAGAGCCACCACATCGGCCATGAACGCGTCATAGCGATCGATGTCGGCCTGCGTGTTGAGCGACGGCGTGATTAAAAAGTGCAAATTGCCCGCCGACGCATGCCCAAATACAAAACCCTCGTAATCATGCCGGGCAAGCAACTGTTGCAAATCAATCGCGCCATCCGCCAGACGATCTTTGGGAAAGCAGACATCTTCGAGAATCAGCGAAGTACCGGCCGGGCGCGATCCGCCGACCGACGGCAATAAGCCGTTGCGCACGCTCCAAAACTGCGCCGCCAAGCGACGATCAGTCGTAAACTCGGCCGGCTCGACCAGGTTCAAGCTGGCCAACACCTTGTTTGCGGCCGACAGGGCGGCGTCACGCAGTTCGGCGGTGCTCTCGCGGAACTCGATCAACAGCCCGGTCGCCGTCTCGCCCAGCTCGCGCCAACGGTCCGGCACGCCCGGCTTCCCTTCGACCGAACGAAGCGACGCGCGATCGGTCAATTCAACCGCCGCCGCGCCTGCTTCTACAAAGGGAGCGACCGCGGCCGCCGCCGCGTACATGTCGGGAAAAATCAGAAACGCCGTCAGACGTTGCTTGTCGTCAGGAACCGTTCGAAAAACGGCTTCGGACAAAAAGGCGAGCGTCCCTTCCGATCCGATCAGCAGGCGTCGGAAAATCTCGAGCGGCGTGTCGGCGTCCAGGAACGCTTCCATGTGATAGCCGGTCGTATTTTTGATGCTGAACTTGCGGCGGATCCGCTCGACCAACGGAGCGTCCGCTTCGATCTCCCGTTTGATTTCGAGCAGGCCTGCGTTCAACTCAGGCGCCGCACTCGCAAAATCTTCGGCAGCATTCGGGTTCGCCGTATCGATCAAGTGCCCCGTCGGCAGCAGGAAGGTCAGCGACTCGATCGTTTGGTACGAATTTTGGGCAGTGCCGCAGCACATGCCGCTGGAGTTGTTCGCGACCACGCCACCGATTGTGCAGACGCTGCCGCTGGCCGGATCAGGCCCCAAGCGATAACCGTGCGGCGCGAGCGCCAAGTTAGCGCGAAACAGGACCGTGCCGGGGCGCACCCGCAAGCGGCGCCCTTCTTCTTCGATTGTCCAACCGGCCCAGTGACGCCGCGCTTCGATTAAGATGCCGTCTCCTTGCGCTTGACCGCTGAGACTTGAGCCCGAGGCGCGAATCGTCACCGGCAATTGCTTTCGCTTCGCGTAAGCAAAAATCTGCCGCACCTCTTCGACATGCCGCGGCAGCACAATCACCTTCGGAAACAACCGATAGGGACTCGCGTCGCTCGCGTACTTGATTAGGTCAATCGGCCGCGACAATACCTGATCGGCGTCGAGCATCTCGATCAGATCATCCCGCAGCCAAGCCGGCGAACCTGCGGCGAGCTCATCCGGCGCACGATCGGCCGTCGGCTGATGACCCACGGGAAGAATCCGCAGAGGATCGGGTTGAAAGAGCTTTTTCATATCAAAGTTGCTTTATCTGGTCGCAAAGCGGCGTTGGGCAGGACGAGGATCGAGCGATCACAGGCGGGAGGCGATCGAGAAATCATATCAAATCTCGAAGTGACTCGATGGACCGGACTGGACCGCACCATTTTTTTAAGACCAAGGAGTGGACTCTACCGCGACGTTTTTTTCTGAGGAGCGGACTGGACCGGACCACGACGCTTTTTTCGAAGTAGTGGGTGGACCGGACCGCGGCGTTGCTTTTGTGGTCTGACGCAAGGGTGATGAATAATCTGCCTCTATTTTGAATGGGGAGCACTTTACGGTCATTTGGATTCCATTTGTTATCCGAGTCGCGACCTTTGTGAATCGTTTCACAATGTGGACTGGACAGCAGCGCATTTTTTTTTGGGGCTGGCGCGTGGTCAGGATCGCTGCTCTTTTTCCCTCAAACCACCCAAGCTGCCTGGATATTCGTTGGAGCCTTTTGGCGCAGCCGACTGTGTTGGACAGGACTGGTGTCCCACGGTCCGCTCGTAGCGACCAGTCGGGCGTATCGCCGCATCGCCCTGATGGATAAGTGGGGCGCAATCGCCTACCGCCGCCGCTCCACAAATTTGTGGGGAGCGAATATCGACCGATATCGTATTCACTGCTGATCGCGGCAAAGCGGAGGTTTCGCCTGCTTTCACCGCTTCTGAGCAAAGGCGATTTTTTCTAGTTCGAGCTCGGCTAGAATTCGACCGGAAATCTGTGCGCTTCGTCAAGCGACAATCTTCGCTTCCTATTCTCCCCTGTTTTCCTGCGGAAGCATCAACCAAAATCGGCGATGTCGGATGGCTACTGAAGTTCCGTTCGTCGTTGACTACTGCAAAGATCAGCAGGGGCGCAACTTGACGAGAGCATCTGACTTCTTGGCTTCGCTAGAAGAGGAGTTGTCGGTCAGCGTCGAGAGATGCAATGATTGCCTAGCTCACCTGGCTGAAGTCCGGCTAAGCAACCATCGTCAACGTCGCGGTCAACGTTGCACAACTTCCTACTCCCAACCAATTGTTAGCCCCCCAAACGCCGATCATGGATGACGACGAAGAAACCATCGCCTATCACGAATCGGGTCACGCGTTCATGGCCGTCCTGGTCGGCGCTCGCGTTCGCCGCTTGACCATTGAGCCGGAAGATGACGACGGGCCGCAGCGGTTTGGCGATGCGCAAATTGAATGGCGACTCTCGCAGTTCACTGCCAAGCAGCGCCAAGAGAAGATGGTGCTGGTCGCTTTGGCTGGACCGGTCGCCGAGATGCTCTATAGCGGCGAGCCGTATCACCCTGGCCATGTCGCTGAGTGGGCCCCCGACTGGGCGGCGGCGTGGGAAGCGGCGACTCCCCTGTTTCGCGATGAGAAGAAGCGGCTTCGCTATCTAGAGGATGCGACGCGGCAACTCCATTCATTACTCGACGCCGAAAATCACTGGGCCGCCCTAGCCGCAATCGCCGACAACCTGGCCGCCCACGAGACGCTCAACGGCGAGCAAATCGAAGAAATCGTAGCCGGCTGGATCGGATGATTAAAGCGGAAAAATCAGGGAGACTTGCCCGCTCGCCGCTCGGTAATCTCGATCGCCTTCAACAATCCCCGCGCCTTATTCAGCGTCTCTTGATATTCGCTGCTCGGGTCGCTGTCGACGACCATGCCGGCGCCCGCTTGAACGTAGGCGACGCCATCTTGAATGACGATCGTGCGCAGCGCAATGCAAGTGTCCATATTGCCGCTGTAGTCGATGTAGCCCACGGCGCCGGCATAAGGACCGCGGCGACGGGTCTCGAACTGGTCGATGATTTCCATCGCGCGAACTTTGGGAGCGCCTGAGACAGTTCCGGCCGGCAAACAAGCGGCCAGTGCGTCGAACGCATCGCAATCGTCGCGTAACTGCCCCGTGACGTTCGAGGTGATGTGCATCACATGGCTATAGCGTTCGATCACCATCACGTCCGAGATCTCGACGCTGCGATACTGGGCGACGCGACCCACATCATTGCGGCCCAGATCGACCAGCATGACATGCTCGGCTCGTTCTTTGGGATCGGCCAACAGTTCTTCGGCCAGCGCGTTGTCTTCTTCTTCGTTCTTGCCGCGGGGGCGGGTGCCCGCTAACGGTCGGACCGTGACATGTCCGTCGACGACGCGAACCATAATCTCGGGCGAACTGCCGACCAGCGTCGTCTCGGCGGTCCGCAGAAAGAACATAAACGGGCTCGGGTTCACAATTCTTAGCGTTCGATAAATCTCGAACGGATCGCAGCTGATCGCCGTCTGCAAGCGTTGGCTGATCACGACCTGGAAGATGTCGCCGGCGCGGATGTACTCGACGCAGCCGCGGACCGCATTTTCAAATTCGTCTTGCGTGAAGTTCGACTCGTACTTCAGCGTCACCGCGCCGCCGGTGTCGATATCGGTCGGGACGAGCTGCGCGTCAAAAGTGGCCAACTTGGCGACGATGCGATCGACTTCGCTACAAGCGGTGGCAAATATTTTTTTCAGCCCAGCGTCATCTTTGGCGTCGCAGCGGGCTAGCACGATCACGTCGACCGTTTTGGCGACGTTATCAAAAACAACCAATTGGTGATAAAAGCCGAAGGAAAGATCAGGCAGTCCGCGATCATCTTCGGGGGCGTTCGGCAGATTTTCGACGTAGCGAATCACGTCGTAGCCGGCGTATCCGATCGCTCCGCCCGTAAACGGAGGCAACCCATCCAGGTGGGCGACGCGTACATCGGCCAGACGGCGGCGCAGCTCTTCTAGCGGATTCTCGCAAGTGAACTTTTCAATTTTGTCGCCGGTGGTGACGGTGACTTCACTACGTGTCGCAGCCAAGTGATAGTCAGGCTCAAACCCGAGAAAACTGTAGCGGCCGATCTTCTCACCGCCGATCACGCTTTCGAACAAACAGGCTGGCCGCCCCTCGTCGAGCTTGTGAAACGCCGAAACCGGAGTCAGTGAATCGCTGATCAACCGCCGAAAAACAGGGACCATATCATGGTCGGCGGCCAGTTTGGAAAATTGGGCGAAGTCAGGTGCGTGCGGCATCAGGTTTTCTGGCGGCCTGCAGCGGCCGGGAAATGGTGATAGCAAAGTGACCAAACGGGCTGCGTCCAAGCCTAGCAAGGGGGCGGCCCAGCGGCAATGCCGGCGCGACGGTAAGCCAGTGCAAATGCACGACTTAGGCCGCGCGAGGGCGACTACATGCTTCGGTTCGATCGTCTTGACGCAGCCCCCTGCCCCGATAGAATCCAATTGTCCGTTGGCGGCTTATCTAGGTCCGACGGCTGACTTTAGGTCGACGTATCCGGCGGCCGGCGCTACGGATGTAGTGGCGCAGTCGCGACAAAGGTTCGCTTCGCCGGTCGCTCTTCGATGTGAAAAGAGGTGTGGGTATGAAGTGCCAGCAATGCGAAAAACCGGCGACGTTCCATATCACGGAACTAACCGGCGAACAGCCGCAAGAGATTCATCTCTGCGAGGGCTGCGCGCAAAAGTACCTGATGCAGACCCCGGGAACCGGCATGCCTGGCAAAGCGTCGCTGGCCGGCATGTTGGCTCAGCAGTTAAAAGTCGCCGACACGGCGAAAGAACTGGAAAAGCTGGACGAAAAATGTTGTCCGATTTGCGGCATCAGCTTCTTTGAGTTCCGCAATCAAGGGCGCCTTGGTTGCCCGCATGACTATGTCTTTTTCGCCAGCGAACTGGAGCCGTTGATCGTGAACATCCATGGCGATCTGCTTCATAAGGGGAAACATCCCCTGACGCACAAGCGCAGCACCGAGAGCCAAACGAAACTGATACAATTACGGCGTGAGATGAACGAAGCGATCCGGCTCGAACAATACGAGCGCGCTTCCGAACTGCGCGATACGATTCGCAACTTGGAAGAAGGCGAAGAGCAATCCGAGGACGATCATACCGTCTAAGGCGCCGACTCCAGCGCGGTAATTACCCAACCGAATTCGCCACTTCAATGTGTGCCCAAGGATGAACGTGGACCTTAACGAATTGACAGGACGAGCCGGCGAATGGATGAAGGGTGCAGGCCCTCAATCCGACATCGTCATTAGCAGCCGAATTCGTTTGGCCCGCAACATCGCCGAGTTTCCCTTCATCCGTCGCTGCACCGCAACCGATCGCGCCGCAATCGACAAAGCGGTGCGCGATCGCCTGGCTGAGGTCCCGCAGTTGACCGACCTGGCCTACATGCGCGTCGACGAACTTTCGGACGTCGATCGACACTTTCTGGCCGAGCGCCAATTGATCAGCCGCGAGCTGGTCGAAGCCGAAGGCGCGCGTAGCGTCGCGATCGACGCCAACGAGCGTTTGAGCCTGATGATCAATGAAGAGGATCACCTGCGCATCCAAGTGATGAAGAGCGGGTTCGACCTGGTCGCCGCATGGGACCAAATCAACGAAGTCGACGACCTGCTCGAGAGCAAGTTGACCTACGCGTTTCATGACAAGCTGGGCTACTTGACCGCTTGTCCCACGAATGTCGGCACCGGCATGCGCGTCAGCGTGATGCTGCATCTGCCGGCGCTGGTGATCACGCAGCAGATCGAGAAAGTCTTCCGCAGTTTGCAAAAGATCAACCTGGCCGTCCGCGGCTTGTACGGCGAAGGTTCGCAGGCGATGGGCGACTTCTACCAGATCAGCAATCAAATCACGCTCGGCCGCAGCGAGATTGAACTCCGCAATCAGGTGCACGACGTCGTGCCGATGATCATCGACTACGAACGCCGCGCCCGCGACTTTCTGCTCAAGCAGAACCAGCAAGATCTGCACGACAAGATCAGCCGCGCCTACGGAATTTTGCGCACCGCCCAGACGATCAGCAGCGAAGAGACGATGCACTTGCTGTCGAGCGTCCGCATGGGGGTCAACTTGGGCTTGATCGACGATCTGCTAATCGCCGACATCAACAAGCTGTTTGTCGACACCCAACCGGCTCATCTGCAAAAGCTGCGCGGCGGACCGTTGGACACGGCGGGGCGCAACTCAGAGCGGGCCCTCTATCTGCGTCGCTATTTGTCGCAAAAAGAAAAAGATGGCGCCGATCAGAACTAAGCGGCGTCGTTAGACACGGCGTATTGGAACGCATCTGTGATGCGGTAGGCCAAACGCCGATTGTCGAGTATCCCGATCGCGGTCCGCTTTCACGCCATCTGGGGGAATCCTGCTCATTTCTTTCCGCCGCCAGATTTTGATTGTCGGCCTCTTGTCGATCGGATAATATCAAATCCTGCCGCAACACGATGACGCAACAGCTCCCTCCTTGTGTGACGATCGATCCGGCTGTTGCCGTCCCACACGATTGATCTAACCTCCGCGGCCCATTTCCCACCTGACGTTCGACGGAGAAACGCAATGCCACGCTTTTCAAACACGCCGCTCCTCTTGCTTGCGGGATGTCTCGTAATATCATCCTGTGTTTCGGCTTTTGCCGCGGAAGAGGCCAAGCCGGTCTTCCGTGCCGGCGCGGTAACCAGCAATATCACGCCTCCTTTGGGGCAAAAGATTGTCGGCGGCTGGAAACCTTTCCCAGCGACCCATATTCATGACGAGCTGCACGCGCGCTGCATCGTGCTGGATGACGGTCAGACCAAGCTGGCGATCGTCGTCTGCGACAATGTCGGCATTCCCCGTGAAGTCTTTGACGCCGCCAAAGAGCAGGTCAGCAAAGAGACTGGGATCCCCGCGAGTCATCAATTAATGTCGGCGACCCACACGCATTCGGCGACGACCGCTCGCGGCCCGTTCTACATTCTGCCGAACGCCGAGCCGACCGATTACCAAACGTTTCTCGCGGGTCGCATCGCCGACGGAGTTCGCCGCGCGATCAATCAATTGGAGCCTGCCCAGATTGGCTGGGGCGCAATTGACGAACCGTCCGAGGTTTTCAATCGTCGCTGGTATGTCAAAGACGCCGGGCTGCTGACCAATCCGTTTGGCGGCATTGATCGCGTCCGCATGAATCCACCCAAGGGAAGCGCCGCGCTCGATCGCCCGGCTGGTCCCACCGATCCCGAAATCAGCTTCATCTCGATCCAAAGCAAAGAGGGGCGCCCGATTGCGCTGTTGGCGAACTACTCGCTGCACTATGTGGGCGGCGTTCCCGCCGGCGATGTCTCGGCCGATTACTTTGGCTACTTCGCCAAGTTCATCGAGAAGAAGCTGAACGCAACGGACCAGACGCCTGCCTTTGTCGGCATCTTGTCGAACGGCACCAGCGGCGACGTCAACAACATCAATTTTTCCGAGAAGAACGGCAAACGTTACGGGCGATACGAAAAAATGCAAGAAGTGGCCGAGAAGGTCGCAACGAAGGTACAGGAAGCGCACGAGAAGCTGGAGTTTCAGGCCTATGTCACGCTTGACGCCGCCGCGAGCGAACTGCCGCTGAAAGTGCGTAAGCCGACACCGGAAATGATCGAACATTTCCAGGAAGTTCGCGCCCGTGCGAAAGCTGGCGGCAAGCCAGAGCATAGTCGTGAGCTGATCTACGCCGATCGAACCGATCGTTTGCAAGAATCGCCCGACGAGCTTTCGATCCCGTTGCAAGCGCTGCGAATCGGCGATCTGGCGATTACGGCGATTCCGTTTGAAACGTTTACCGAAACGGGTCTCGAACTGAAAGCGCGCACGCCGCTGGCCAAGTCGTTCACCATCGAACTGGCCAATGGTTCCTTCGGCTATCTGCCGACGCCGGAACAGCATCGTCTGGGTGGATACGAAACCTGGATGGGGACTAGTTCGGTCGAGATTGGCGCGACGACCAAGATTGTGGCCGAACTGCTGAAGCTGGAGGAATCGTTGCTGCCAGCGGCAGGCAAATAGTCGCCGCTGCAATCATCAAACGCACGTTTTAGATTGCGCAACTTTCGAGATGCACGAGCGAGGGGACTACCTGTGGCGGCGCTACAGCGGATGAAAGTAGCGAGCCCATTCCCTCGTTGGCGCATTTTGAAGTTGCGCTATATGTTCTATGGTTGGCCGCGATAGCTCCGCTATCGGGGCGGCGCTGCCGTAGGAGGCATTGGTTCCCCGTA
>NZ_CH672376.1:1529384-1627698 GCF_000153105.1 Blastopirellula marina DSM 3645 | reverse complement strand
ACCGCATCGCCCAAGCCTGCGCTAAAGTCGATTGTGTTGTAGAGCGCTTGCTTTTCAATAAAGGGGAGCAAAGCGGTTAAGCCGGTCTGGCTACGGTAGGTTTGCGGGCTCGTGCCGCCGAGCCCTGAACCCTCGGCAGCAGCGCTGCGTCCATAGGGAAAGACCAAGTGCGTGTCATGATAGTTGTGCAGTGCTAGTCCAAGCTGCTTCAAATTATTGGAGCAGGACATGCGCCGCGCCGCTTCGCGAGCTTGCTGCACCGCAGGCAGCAACAAAGCGATTAAGACGCCGATAATTGCAATGACGACCAACAGTTCGACCAGCGTAAAGCCGTCCGCACGACGTCGTCGAGGGGATCTGACATCCAGCATGAGATCGGTTCTCCCGAGCGTAAAACATTGGAAAAGAAATTCGTGAAAAGGGGCGAAATGCATGAGAGGGGAATTCCGCCGAGTGTTATTTGGGGTCACTCGACGAGGGATGGGACATGTGATCTTCCAGCAATCGAATCGCGGTGTCGGTTTCGCCGGCAATCAGCAGTCGGCAAAGTTCGCGGTGCTCTACAAGGGTTTGACGGCGATTGCTGCGGACGACGTCAATCGTATCAACCGGCGATAGGTTGAAAATCAACTGCGTCGAGTGGGAATACATTTGAATGAGTCGTGAGTTGCCGGTAAGAGAAACCAGCGACTGGTGGAACATGAAATCCGCTTCGCAAAAGCCCAGTTCGATATCGGCGTCATGTAACCGCTGCATCGTTTCGCACAATTCGATCAGCGGCTGAAACGCGTCTTTTTTCAGTCGTCGTGCGGTGATCAGCTTGATCGCTCCCGACTCGAGAACGCAGCGTGCTTGCATGATCTCTTCCAGCTCGAAATCGCCGAGAATCGGAGCAAAGAAGCCCCCTTTTTCTCCCTGCGTCAACAGTCCGTCATGTTCCAGCAGTACGAGCGCTTCTCGCAAGCCGCCGCGGTGCACTTCCAGTCGTTCCGACCATTCCACTTCAGGCAACCGTGAGCCGGGGGGAATTTGCCCACAGATCAACATGCGCCGTAAAACGTCGTAGCATTTCTGCCGCGCCGAAACGCGGCCGTTGTTGCCGTTGGTTGCTGTCGCCATGGATTTACCTGATCGGTATGGCCGCAAAAGGTTGCGGCAGAATCTGATTTATCGTCGATAAAAAGGGCTTGGAACGCCGCTTTTCGTTCATTTTGGAGCGGGCGTCTCGTCTTCGTATAGCCACTTGACTGGAACGCTGACGATCTTAGTGCCGATCAAGAGCGGGTGCTTTAATTGTTCGGTCAGCCAGTACGAAAGGAGCACGCGGTCGTCGACACAGTGAATCGCCGTATAGCAGAACCAGCCGTTGGGATCGGTTTCGATCGATTTGGCGTGAGTCCACGTAGCGCCTTCATCCGCAGAGATTGCGACATTGAGCGGCGTGCGGCGTTTGACGTTGTCGTTCCAGACCAGCAGCAAGTCGCCGGTCGATGGAATGCGTTTGATCGACGCGGGTGAAACGGGGCTCTTGAAGTTCCACGGCTGGGGATCTGAGAAGGTTTCTCCACCGTCGCTGGAATAACAAACCGCTTGTCGCCCTAAGTTAGAGCGAATCCACATTAAGATGCGACCATCTTTGAGCTCGATGACGCCGGGTTCTTGCGTCACAAATCGGCTGCCGTCGTCGCGCTTGCCGATCACCGTTTGTTGGCTGCGGCGCCAGGTCTTGCCGTTATCGTCCGAGAGGAAGCAGACAATGTCGGCGGCGCCTTGCCATTTTCCGTCACGTACGTGAATCGCGGCCGGCGCGATTAGGCGACCTGATTTGGTTTGAATCACGCGATCGTTGTTGACGACAAAGTAGTTTTCTTCGCCCGGCATGCAGTCGATCGGTTCGCTCCAGGTTTCCGCTTCATCACTGCTGGTTCGCATCCGCATCTTGCAATCTTTGATGGAGTTCTTCACCAGGTAGAACAGTGCGATGCGGCCATCGGCCAGGCGAAGCAGCGACGCCGACATATCGTTCTCTTTCCCTTCGCGAGGGAAGATCGCCGCGTCATTCTCCGACCAGGTTTGACCACCATCGGCCGAAGTGCAGGCCGCCAAATAACCCTGGGCGTCGTCTCCACCGCTCACGCCGGAGAACCGTGAGTAGATGTAAAGGATTTTTCCGTCTTTTAGAGTGACAAACCCGCCTTCGGTGTTCCGCGGGTTGTTAGGGCCCGAGGGGAGCGTGAGCACGGTTTCGGGCGTTTCGGCCAGCGAAACAACGCTGAGGAGGGCGAAAGCGAGGAGAAAAATCGGCAGGATACGCGAGGTCATCGGGATCTCCGTGGATATCAGGCGGACATTTTGGAAGGGACTGAGAGGTTCTTCGCCTGTTCTTTATGTAGTCAGAATACCGCGTATTTTGTCGACATCAATGGTTAGGTCAAAAAAAAACCACGCCTCCTTTTCGGGGGCGTGGGTCCGTTGGAACGCTGTATTTTTCGGATAAATGGGCTAGATTGAGGGTAAGTT
The DNA here is from genome assembly GCF_000153105.1 of Blastopirellula marina DSM 3645. GTDB lineage: Bacteria > Planctomycetota > Planctomycetia > Pirellulales > Pirellulaceae > Blastopirellula > Blastopirellula marina. The sequence continues at coordinate 1,625,178 of NZ_CH672376.1, read as the reverse complement.
CTCCAGAAATAGTCGCACAAAGTTGCCCTGGAATATCGCGTTGAGATCGGTGTCGCTGTATCCGCGATCGGCCAAAATTGTCGACAGAGTTTGCAGATCGGCGATCGAATTCAAATCGTGCGGCGTTTGCTCGGTTCCGAAACCTCCGTCGAGATCGCTGCCGATGCCGACATGCCGAACATTACCGGCAAGTTGGCAGATGTGATCGACATGATCGGCGGCCGCAGAGAGCGAGACGCAACTGGGAGAGCTTTCGCCGCGTACCCAGCCAGGCGTCAGCATCCATGCGTCAAACGCCATGCCGATCACGGCGCCGCGCTCGATCAGCGCCCGAATTTGATCGTCCGAGAATTGGCGATCACCGGGGACCAGTTCGCGGCACATGTTGTGACTTGCGAGGACCGGGCCGGGGAACAGGTCGAGCACTTCAAAGAACGCTGGCTCAGCGCAGTGCGTTAGATCGACAATCATACCGAGTCGCGCGAATTCTTGGAGCAGTTCTCGGCCAGCTGGCGTCACCGGCCCTTGGATGCCGGTGCCGGGCGCATAGGGACCTTGCGCGTAGTGGGAGAGCGAAACGCAGCGCAGTCCATGATTCCACCACAACTCGGCTTGCTGCGGCGTATGAATCGGATCCGCGCCTTCCATCGCCAGGATAACCCCGAGCGGTTCTGCCGAATTCTCTTTTCCGGCGCTAAGATGCTGCTGCAAGTCGTCGGCGGTGCGGAGCAGCTTGATCGTCCCTAATTCGTTCAGCATTTGGTAATAGGCCAATTGGCCCATGCCGATCGCGTGGGCGATCGTCTGGTTTTGAAAATCCAAATCGATTCGCGAAAAGCCGGCGGCGGGATTGACCTCTGGCTTCGAGCGAACCAGTACCGTTCCTAGGCAGACGTGGATGCCGGCCTTTTTCATTTCAGGAAGCGTCACGGTTCCGCGTCCACGCGCGACGTGGTCAGTCATGTGCGCTTCGTGTCCGCGCATGTCGGCCAGCGATTGCGTCAGGTCACGATTCCAATGGAGCGCGTTCCAGGCAAGATCGAGATGAGCGTCGAAGATCGGTCTCACGAGAGGTCCTTCACGGTAGGCTGCGGCAAGGGGGATCGTTGGCGAGTCGCATGGACATTTTTAACCAGTTTGGCGCGCCATGCTTCGGCCTCTTCCGCGGTGTACGAATAAAATCCACGTCCATTAGCGGCGCCGCGAGCGCCGTCGTCAATCATCGATTGAAAGCAAGCTGGCGTTTCCGTCGCTTGACTCAGTTCGGGAAAGAGCCGTCCCATCGCTTGGGCGTAGGCGGGCAAACCGCTGAGATCCATCCAGCGAAAGGGACCAGCGACGTTGGCCCACACCGAGATCGCGTTGACAAACGCACGATCGATCGTGTCGACATCCGCGACATTGTTTTCCAGCAACCAAAACGCCTCGCGGTACATCGCGTAGGCGAGTCGATTGACGATAAAGCCGGGGACGTCGCGCTGGACGATGGTTGGATCTTTGCCCAATTGTCGTCCCAGATTGGCGGCGGAATCGGCGGTCGCGTCATCGGTATGTTCGCCGCGAATAATCTCCAGAAAACGCGTCAAATGGCAAGGCTCGGCCCAGTGCATGCCGATAATTCGCTGCGGAAGCTGGCAATGTGCCTGCAGTAACGATATCGGCAGCGCCGACGTATTGCTGGCGATCGGCGTGCTGTTGGGAAGCAAGCGTTCGAGCGCCGCGATCGTTTCCTGTTTGATGACGGGATCTTCGGGAATGCTTTCAATCACAAAGTCGCAGTCGCCCAGAGGTGACAAATCCGCGGTCAGCTGAAAATGAGAGGGCCAGTTTTCTGGGATCGCTTCGGCGACAGAAGGGTGTCGAGCAAGTTCCTCTAGCGCCGACGCAACATGTGCTCTAGCGGCGGCGAAACTTTCGGGATTGATGTCGTACGCGACGACCTGAAAGTTGTTGGCCAAGAGCGACGTGCAGATGCCGCGGCCCATCAGACCTAGTCCGACGACGCCGACCGTGCGAATATTCATGAAAGCGATTCTTTAAGAGAGATTCAACAGCGGCAGGCTGTCGCGATAGATCATCTGTTCAATTTTTTGTTCGTCGAGTCGCGGCAAGCTCGTCCCTTGAACCAACGAATTCAAATTGCGAATGCCGGCGATCGAGTCGTTGACCGTGGTGAAAGGATAGTCGGTGCCGAACAGCACTTTGTCCCAAACGCCGTATTCTTGCACCAGCATCAGCGATTGATAGAGCTGAAAGGGACGATAGTGAAGCGCGGAAACGTCGGCGTAAACATGTTGGTGCTTGCGAATCACCGCGACGCATTCGCCTTCGTACGGATGGCCGAGATGCGCCAAGATCATCCGCTGCTGTGGATAGCGAGCGGCGACGCGATCTAGGTATCGCGGCAATGTGCAATCAAGCGGCGCTTGAGAGATGAACGTGGTGCCGGTATGCAGCAGCACCGGCAGCCCATGCTGCGACGTATATTGCCAGAGCGGATCGAGCAGTTCGCTGTCGGGACGGAAACCGGCGTACATCGACAAGAGTTTCACTCCCCGCAGGCCAAGCGTCTGGTGTCCATGTTGCAGTTCGTCGTACCAGTGGGGCTGCGTGGGATCAACCGAGAGAAATCCGATGAGCTGCTCGGGGTGCTGCTGGACATATTCGGCGACCGAATGATCATCGACCCACATGCCGCTCAGTTTCGCTTTGCCTCCAAAGACGATCGTGCGAACGTCGTCTGGCGCCGTCGCGCGATAGTCTTCGAATCGGACCGTCAGATCGACTTCAACACCGCTACGAGCCCGAGAAGCTTGGTTGCGAAAATCATCGGTGAAGTGCTGCGGATAGGACCAAACGTGGCTATGGACGTCGATGATCACGATTTCTCCAATGCGTCGCTAAGCAAGTCGAACAGGCGATCGATTTCGGCGATTGATTCCGGATCCAAGCGATAAGCGGTCGGACCGCGGACAATCGTGTTTTGGAAGATCCCTTGTCGGACCAGAAGGTGCTTCTCGATCGCCAAGAATGCGTCGAGGCTATGCTGCGCGGCGACAATGGCCGAGATCGGCAGCGATAGTTCATAAATGCGGCGCTCGTCGCCTGTTTTCAGCGCTCGGTATAGCGCGACGATTCCACGAATCAGATCAGCGCCCGGCATCGTGCCGACAATGCCCCGGCGAAAGCTGTCGACCAGTGCGATGCCCCCGGTTCCTTCAAAGATCGGGGCTTTACCCTCAGTCGCGTCGCGCAAGGCCGAGAGGCGCGGACCAATCGGCGTCGCCTCCGGCTTGAAGAGGATTCGTTCTACTCCGAAGCGATGCAGCAAGTCGGCCTGCAGCGTGATCGACATCGGTTTGCCGACATATCCGCTGGCGTCCTGTACGATGACCGGTAGCGAGATCGCGTGGACGATTCCTTCGTAGTAAGCGAGCAGCTCCTCGTCTAGCGCGCCGATCGAAACGGGCGGAATCGCCATCACCGCGGTGGCGCCGACGCTTTCGGCATGTTGAGCGTTCTCGATCGCAATCTTGGTCGACTCGCCGCCGACGCTAATGACGACTGAGCCGCGACCGGCGACCATTTCACAAGTTCGGGCCGCGAGCAAGCGATATTCGGTTGTCGTCAATCGCAGGACTTCAGAGACCATCGCCATCACGACCCCATCGGCGCCGCACTCCAGCAACCACGCGATCTCGCGCTGTAACGTTGGATAGTCAATCTCGCCCGACTTCAGGTAGGGCGTTTGAAAGACCGGCAAGACGCCTTGGAGCGGGCCTGCGTAACGATTCATGAAAGCATTCCTCGAGTATCAATGTCGGTCATCGCGATCGTCTTTTCCGGCGTTTGCAGATAGACCTGATTTTGCAAATTGACGCAGGGGCAAATGTGATTGGGGATGACGGTGAGACGTTCACCGATCTTCGGCAGCGTATCGCAGTCTGCGAAATCGATCTCACCATGCTCTTCGCTAAGGCGAACGATTTTGCCGCGGGGATATTCCAGAACGTGCCCATGGCCAGAGTCCGGCTGCGTCACGTTGCGATCACTGGTTAGCGTTTTCGTGCCGGCGTCGATCACGCATTTGCCGGGGACGGCGGTGCTGACTACCGTGCAAATGATTGCGACGGCGCACTCAGACAGTTCGCAATACCCGGCGCGAACCGTATTCATGTCGTTGAAGATATTCGTGCCGGGGCGAATCTCGGTTTGCGAGGGAAGCAGATGCGATTGATAAGCAGTCGGCGTCGATCCGCCAGAGACGATGTTGGCCGACAGTCCGTGACTTTCCCATAAAGTGATAACCTCAGCGAGGATCGCGTCGACTTGTCGCAATGGTTCGGCCTGTTCATCCGCCGGTCGCCAAATGTGGCCGGGATAGAAGAAGATACCGTCAAGCCGCAATGAGTTTTCAGACTGGGCGATTTGTTGGGCAAGTTGCAATGCTTCGACAGGCGTCGAGACGCCTGTGCGATTCATGCCGACATTCACGTCCACCAGAATGCCGATTGTCGATCCCGCTTCTTGCGCCGCTGCGGCCAATGCCGAGACGCCGTACGCCGAATCAACTGCAACACGCACCGTATGCTGTTGAGCGAGTTGAGCCAAGCGGCGGCGACGATCAGGATCAATCGCCGGATAGGCGATCAAGATATCGCTGGACTCGAGCGCCATTACTTCGGCTTCGCCCACCTTGGCGACCGTCAGTCCGCTGCTCCCCTGTTTCAATTGCATGCGCGCGAAGTACCGCGATTTGTGCGTTTTCGTATGGGGCCGAACGTGCAGGCCATGCTGATCCGCGTAGCTGTGCAGTTTCTGCAGGTTTTTTTCGACGATTGGCAGGTCGATCACCATCGCGGGGGTGGAGATCAATTCCGCTTTCGCTGATTCAAAGGGGTTTACCACGCGGTCCAGCCTCCATCGACAAGCAGGTTTTGACCCGTGACATAACTAGCGGCGTCGCTGGCCAGAAAGACGAGCGGGCCGATCAGTTCTTCAGGGCGCCCCATGCGTCCCATCGGTGAATGGGAGCAAAGATTTTCGACCATCGCCGCTGGCGCTTTATCAGAAGGGAAGGGGCCGGGGGATAGGCAATTGACGCGAACGCCGTCTTTGGCCCAGTAGATCGCTAGGTGACGCGTCATTTGGATTATGCCTCCCTTTAAGGCGTGATAGGCGACCGGGCTTGCCGGAGCAACGCCAGCGTAGGCGTCGGGATACGAGCCGACGACACCGTACATCGAGCCGAGAAAGATCACGCCGCCTTGGCCCGCGCGAGCGGCGACATGGTCATGCAGCAGACGAGCGAGCAGGAAATATCCGGTCGCGTTTTGCAGTTGCCGCGTAAATTGTTCGGGAGTCGCGGTAGTCCAGTCGGCGGCGGTCGCTTCGTGACCGTTGGCGACCAGCACGTCAATTTTTCCGGCCTGCGTCAGTGCGCTTTGAAAGCCGCTTTCCAGCGAATCGACTTCTTGGTGATCCATCTCGACTGCGCAATGTTTGGCGTCGCCGATCGTCGGCAGTTCGGCGGCGATCGCCGCAGCTTGATCGATGCGCCGACTGCTGACGACGACGCTCGCGCCAGCTTCGGCCAGACCGACCGCCATTGCGGAGCCGAGATAACCGGTGGCGCCGGTCAGCAAGACGGTCCGGTTTTTTAGAGAGAATAAACTAGACATGTTTTGAGACTTCAAGGTGTCGTGGATCGCCAAACGCCGCTGCGCCAGCTGTCGAACGCCGCAACATTGGCGCGGAGGGTCGAGACCCCATCGGCCAGGCTGCAGAGCGGCGGCGATTTTCCTTCCATTGCGTCCAGGAAGGAGTTCGCCTGACGAAGGAAGAGTTCATCGCGTTGCAGCGGCTCGTGTTGGATATCTTTCCAGGGAGCGTCTGGTTCGGATGCAATTCGCCAACGATGCAGGTGCGATTCCCATCGCAGTACGCCGCGTTCGCAAACGATGGTAAAAGTCATCTCATTGGCGGCTTGATGTTGATTGAGCGTATAGTTGGCCATCACGCCGTTGGCATGTCGCGCGAGGGCATGCACGGTATCTTCGACATCCACTCCGTCCAGGACCAAGTGTTCGGCGTCAACGACAATTTTTTGCATGTCGCCGATCAGCCACTCGGCGGCATTAAAGACGTGCGTTAACGCATCTTGGATGGCGCCGCCGCCGCTGGCGTGATCGCGGTAGTAGGTATCGCGATAAGCAGGGCGGTAGGTGGGAAAATTTTGACCGCCGTAGGCGATCAGCTCGAGCGGCTTTCCATATGCGCCAGAAAGTAATGCGTCACGCATCTGACTCAGTAGCGGGTTGGCTCGATAAACGTAGGCGACGCCGATCACCGATTTCAATCGTTCGGCCGCTGTGGTCAGCGCCGCGGCCGAGGCCAAGTCTAGACTCAACGGCTTTTCGATCAAGAGATGCAAACCGTGCTCCAGCAGTTGCAGCGCCTGGGGAACGTGCATCGGCGCTGGAGTCGCGATCACGGCGCCGTCGAATTCGCCCTGCTCCAGGGCTTCTTCCAGCGACGCGTAGCCGCAGGCTGTCGGATAGTCGGCGAGGATGCTGTCGCACACTTCTTTGCGTGGTTCGACAAAGGAGATCGCAGTACGCTCGCTCGCCAAAAAACAGCGAAGGTGGCGAAGTCCGATCGAGCCGACGCCGACGATCAGCAAATGATGCGATGGTTGCGGCATTATCGCGCCTCCTGGTAATGCTTGGCCGAGCCATTCTCTGAGGATGATAGTGCGGGTAGATCGAACGCGACGGCCAGATCGGCTTTGATTTTGTCGAGCGCTTGTTTGACGAACACGATATCGCAGCCGTGGAACAGCATGCGGGCTCCCCGATCGGCGAACTCTTTGGCTTGGGCGATCGAACCGCAGGTCGCCGCCCAGGGTTTGCCTGCATTGCGGCACGCTTGGACGACTTTTTCCTGTGCTTCGAGGACGAGCGGATGGTCAAATTGGCCGGGAATGCCGGACATGATCGAAAAATCGCCGGGGCCCAGCATCACCATGTCGACGCCGGGAACGGCGGCGATGGCATCGACATGCACGAGCGCCTCGGGATCTTCGACCTGTACGATCAGAAACGTTTCTTGATTCGCATTGACCAGGTAGTCATTCAGCGGCGTCAGCAGGAAGGGGACATCGGGGCCGCTGGCGTCGCACCCTCGTTTGCCGAGCGGAGCGAACTTGGCCCATTGAACCAACTCGGCCGCTTCGGCAGCCGAACAGCATCGCGGGTACATGATTCCGCTGGCTCCTGCTTCCAGCATGCGCGCCATGCGCATGAACTCTCCCTTGGCCGGGCGAGCGACTACATCCGCGCCTCCAGCACGGGCAGCGCGAATCAAATTGACGGCCGATTCCATGCTGGTCGCATGATGTTCTAGATCAAGCCAGATAGCGTCAAATCCCATCAGGCCTGCCATTTCGTAAATGTCGGGCGAATTCAAATGTAAAGCGGTTCCAAAAGCTGGAACGTCGTTTTGGATCTTTGCTAAAACCTTACTGCGTCGCATAGGAGTGACTTTTTCGTGAAGGGAACGGGATGCGGAGAATCGCCGCATTTTTTCACAGATAGGCAGGAGCCGTGGGAAGCAATTGCTTGCCGTGGGGAACTATGGGTTCTGTTGTACGTCGCTCTTTCGTAGCTTGGCAAGCAGAGCGAAAGCCGCCGCTTGGCGATACGCAAGTGGCGCCGAATCGATTGGGGGCGATGCGAAATCGATCTCACTCTCGATCCCTCGCCGCGTCAATTCCTTGAGCGCAAGTGCTCGATGAGCAAGATTTTCGGCGGTCGCCAGGCGAACTAGATGGCCGTCGCCGGCAGCGATCGCCAAGAAAGGAAAAACGATGGAATCACGTGATTCTTTCCCCAAAGTACTTTGTAATTTTGCTTGAATCGGCTGCGGTAATTCATTCCCTTGGCCGAGCACGAACGCCGCACGCAACCGCCGAACTTGATCGGAGCTTTCTAACTCACCGAGCAAGGACTGCACCAGTTTGGGCGTCGATGTTTTTTGAACCAATCGCCAAATTGCGAACGCGCGGCCTGGGTCTTCAGGCGAGTCAGCAAACTGCTCGACGATTCGCAGTTCGGCAGCGGATGCGATCGGAGCATTCAGTTTGGCCAGCGATTCTAGAGCGTGGAGCCGATCTTCGGCTGCGAGGTCCAGCAGCACGTCGCGGATCCGTTGGACGTATAACCTTCGGGAGTCTGGCTTCGCCTCGGCCTGGGCGAGTACGCGCCAAACGCCGATGCGATATTGGGGCGTTTCGCAGTCTGCTTGCGGTTGAAAGGCGGCCAGGACCGGCAATTTTTCGTCGAGGTGAATCAGGTATTCCGCCGCATGAACGCTGCTCCACTCTCCTTGAGCTGCGAGGGAGTCGACAAGTATTGCTTTGCATCGCATCGCAGCATTGCGTTGCTCATCGGCGGTTATCGGTTCGGCGACGGTAGCGCTGCAGTCGAATGACGAAAGTGCGAACAGCAGGAGGGTGAAGTGTCGAAGTTGGCGATGCAAAGGACTTTATCCGAGAGATCTGTCGAATAGGTGACTACGACTTGGCCGGCGCTGATGCGAGCGTGCTGCCGGCATTGAAGGAGAGCGGGAGCTGGCGAATCTCGCTAGAATCGATCGGCATTTGCCCGTTTCGCATTTTCGAGAGCAACTCGATCGATTGGTGGCCCATGCCGATTTCATCGATGGTTACTGACGACAAATGATTGGCGAGACCGCCGCCGCGATGCGTTCCACCGAATCCGACGAGCGAGACGTCTTGCGGCACGCGGATTCCTCGCTGGGCGAGCAGCATGTAGAGCGTCTCAGCCAGCGAGTCGAATCCGCAGAAAATCGCCGTAGGAATTTCCGCTTTGCCGAACATCGCATCAATTGCTTGCGAGCATTCTTTTTCGAGCGCGGCGTAATTGGTTGGCTGTCCGGATCCGACGAAGATGTCGACGCGGGCGTCTCCGTTGATCGCTTTGCGGAGACCGCGTTCGTACAAGTCCGTAGCGATTCCGTGAGAACTGCCGAAGAAAGCGACATGCTTATGTCCCATTTCGCGAATCTTCTCGCCCGCTCGCACGCCGACCTCTTCAAACGGAATCGCCAGAAGAGGCGTTTGCACGCCTTGCACGGGACGCGAGCAGCAGACGACCGGAATATTGTTCTTTTGAAGTTGGCGAATATGAAACGCAGGAGTCGCCGGATTGGTCGTAGGGACGATCGCGACGCCTGAGACTCGCAAGTCGATCAGTTGTAAGATGGCGCTGGCCTGTTTGTCGACATCGTTGTTCGAATTGCAGACAACGACCTGGTTATGCATTTCGGCGGCGGCCCGTTCGAAACTTCGCTGCAGCGAAGGATAAAACGCTGTTTCGGTTTCTGGAACGATCAGTGCGAATAAGTCTTGCGATTTGCGCAGCCGCTGCTTCGCTTCGTCATGCACGAAGGTTCCTTTCCCGTGAACTCGCAAGACCAGGCCGTCCCGCTCCAGTGCGGCCAGCGCCTGGCGAACCGTGCTGCGCGCGATCTGCAAGTTCTCGGCTAGGCGGTTCTCTGACGGCAGCGCAGCGCCAGACTTGAGGGCGCCAGATTCGATCTGCGAAACGACGTAATCCCGCAGTTGTTCGTACTTCGGTTGGCCAGTCGCATCTTCTGCGGTGGCTAACTCGGTCATTTCTTTCAGGTTGAGGAGGGTCATTCTCGCACCAAGCTTGTTGAGTGGTATGTACAAGATAATACCAGCTGAAAAATCTTGGTCAATCGGTTGGAAAGAGGAAAAACGACATGGATATTGGGTCTGTTACGAGTTAAACGGGGTGTTTATTCAAGTTTTGGTCGGGACTGGCGTTGGAATCAGTGCAGTTGTCGAGTGCGGCAATCGGTAATTTCTGGAAAATTGGTGCGTACCTATTGCAATCAAGTTTTTGCCTCGATAATTTGGATGCATCGCTTCGGGAATCCGTAGCAAGGCAGCTCGATGGAAGATCGCGGAGTCTCGGATTGACTCTGATCGCTTCAGACAGCGGCTGCGGTTGGCAACGGAGGAGTTTGAGACCGAGGCGAAATCGCAAGAGTGAATAGAGGCAGACGACGTAAATATTTCCCCTCATCATGCAGATGGTCTTATCTAGCCGTTATCCAGGGAGAGCGTTTCATGTCCGCAGTCGTACGAAGCCGACGAGGAAATCGTTGGGCGTTTACGTTGGTTGAGTTGCTGGTGGTGATTGCCATCATCGGCGTTTTGATCGCGTTATTATTGCCCGCCGTGCAGCAGGCACGCGAAGCAGCCAGGCGCATGCAGTGCCGGAATAATTTCAAGCAGACCGCACTTGCTTTGCACATGTATCACGACACGCATGGGGTTTTTCCCCCGGGGGCGATCTATTCGAGCTCTACCGGATGCGGCGGCGGAACTCGGAAGGGATTCTCTTGGTCGGCGTTTATCCTTCCCATGTTGGAAGAGACGGCCCTCTACAATAATCTGGATTTCAAAAAGGATTATTACCTGCAAGTTCTGGCGTCAGGCTCAACTAGCATCTACACCACGAAAGGCAATATCGGCGAAGTGGTTTCCGCCTATATCTGTCCCAGTGATCCTCATGGCGAGCAGCGAGTCGCCAATAGCGGCGTTAACGCCTATGAAGGCGCCAATGGCGCAGATACGGATGATGCTGGGCCGACCAATCTGAGCGGCGTAGCCGACGCAGTTCAGCGTCTGTGCGGTACGGGTGCGACGGAGACGAATTTTCAGTCCGATTTGTCCCTTGCCGGCGGAATTTTGCATGCACATAGCAAGACGTCGTTTGGCAAAATCAAGGACGGAACCAGTAATACGCTGCTGATCGGCGAAAATCAAAACTTTGGCCCAAGCAAGGGCGTGTTGTGGGCGTCGGTCAATCTCGCCGATACGCGGAATGGAATCAATGGCGTTCAGACTGGTCCTGGTTCATCCTATTTTTCTCGATCCTATCCCTTTTCCAGCGCGCATCCCGGCGGATGCCACTTCGCTTTAGCGGACGGTTCCGCGCACTTCGTTTCTCAGAATATTGCGCAAGCAACATTAGAAGCGTTGGCGAATAAAGCGGACGGCAATGTGATCGGCGAGTATTAATCGCTGCTGCTAATTGGAATGCGGCTAATGCATCAGCATAGTCGCACGCGTCGCGGCTCCTTGTATTGTTCAATCCTAAAGTGCGAGAGGTGTTTCGTGTCGAGTGGCAAAATTGCGAAACCGAGTTACGCGAAGCTGGCTTGGGTGAGCTTGACACGGGGTTTCCTGTCGGTCGCCGCTTGCTTAGCGCTGCTAGGTTGCAACGGGAATATGGATACGGGGCCATCGAGATCTCAAGTGACCGGCAGAGTCACCTACCAAGGTAAGCCTGTTCCATTAGGAAACATCGCTTTCATTCCGATGCCTGGCGTCGCCTTGCCGGTCTCGGGAGCGGAAATCGTTGATGGTCGATATGAGGTGACCAATAACGGCGGCGTGCCGATCGGTCAGCATCGTGTTGAAATTAACGGTTGGTCAGCCGACCAGGCGGAAGGAAATGTCGCCGATGTGACGGAGGCGCCGCAAGGGCTTTTGATTCCTGAGAAATACAATGCGAAGTCAGACTTGGTAGTTGATGTGAATCAGAAAGGGACGATGAGTCTCGATTTTGATTTGAAATAGCAGGCGTCGAACTTATCTATTGTTTCTCTCATTTCTGTAGAGTGCGTATTCAATGACTAATTTCAAGTGTCGAATCGCCAGCGAGCGACGAGCATTCACGCTCGTCGAACTGCTGGTCGTCATCGCGATCATCGGTGTTTTAATCGCGTTATTACTGCCGGCCGTACAGCAAGCTCGGGAAGCTGCCAGACGCATTCAATGCGTCAATAATATGAAGCAAGTTGGGTTGGGCTTGCACAACTATCACGATACGTTTTTATCCTTTCCAAAAATCCCGTTTTGGTGGAATGGGAGCGGCTCTGGCAACAGTTCGACCGAAGGGGTGAATGGGTTTGGGGATCGCGTCATGCTTTTGCCATTTCTAGAGCAGGGGGCCGTGCATGATCAGATTCGCCAGGATTTGCCGATTACAAACACGACCGGAGCGCCTTCCAATCTTGACATCGCGCGGATGGCGATGCCGCCGTATGTCTGTCCCAGCGATCCGACCGGCCCGTTAAGCAGTACGGCCGCGCAGTATTTATGGTCCTCGTGGTGTGCTCCGATCACCGGATGCCCGCAAGACGAGGCGATCGGCGTGTCTACGTATAAGGCTCTGGTCGGAGTGGACTACGATCTCTCGTTGTCGACTGACCCTTACCCCGTCGCGATGGGGGATCGGCGGAAAGGGCCTGCCTTGAAGATGCGCGATGTCTTGGACGGAACCTCGAACGTCATTTTTTGGGTTGAGTCGTCCCCCGAATTTCATGCTTGGCCTGGCTGGGCGACCTTTCAAGGGCAAGCTTCTGGTGAGAACCCTCCGAACTATCCCTTCCGCTTTTACGGCGGTGTTGGCAAACGGTCTGCGACGACGCATGGTTGGAAGCAGGGCTTGGGCGCAAGCAGTTTTCATCCCGGCGGCGTCAATATCTTGTCCGTCGATGGAAGCGTCCATTTTTTGCCAGAAACGGTGGATCTTAATATCTATCACGGTCTGATTCATCCAAAAGACGGCTTGCCGGTAAGCGGGTTCAATCTTTAGAGGTCGTCGCCGAATACGCCCAGCTTTGTTTTGAAGAGAGGATGAATCGATGAAGGTTGAAAACCGTTTCGCGCGTCTCGCTTGTCTAATCGTCCTGTCTCTGAGCGTTTCCTTGATCGCGAGCGTTCTGGGTTGCGGCGCAAAAAAAGGGAAGGGGACGCCTGAGACGGCGCCAGTCTATGGAGTCGTCAATTTTCGCGGAGCGCCGCTACCGGAAGGGATTGTGAAATTGCACCCTGACAACGCGACCGCGCATCCGGCGACGGGAATGATCCAAGCGGATGGCAGTTTTGAAGTTACGACCTACTCGCACCATGATGGCGCTGTCCTCGGCAAGCACAAGGTGACGGTCATGGTTCAACCGCATCTCGACGGCAGCAGTCCCGATCCGCCGATCCAAGTTCCGAAGGCCTATCACGACGTAAGCACAACTCCCATCGAAGTGGAGATCATGAACGACTCTAAAAATAGCCTGGTCTTGGAGATCGAAAACTAGCGGCATTGTTCGTTTTGAACGGAGCTGTAGTTACCGAACGTACTCTGGAGAGTAGCCATTTTAAAGCTTCCAGTCATCACGATTGCTATCGTATGTTTATTGCCAATCCTTACGATGGCGGAACCGATCGCGATCCACGATCGTCGTGAGTTGTTTGTCGACGACTATCTGATCGACTCGATCGATGGCGCCGAATTGGTTTTGCATCCGCCGCATGACGAAGGAATTGTCTTTCAGTTCGACAAGCCATGGGAAGGGTTGTTTTGCGGCTATTGCACCATCATTCGGACCGATAAGAAGTTTCAGCTGTACTATCGCGGAATTCCTGTCGCCGGTTCGGATGGTGCGGAAAATGAAGTGACCTGTTACGCCGAATCAAAAGATGGAATTCGTTGGGAACGACCAGCGATCAACAAGTTTGTCGTGCACGGCGTCCAAGAAAACAATGTGATTCTGGCCGACGCCGCGCCGGTAACGCACAACTTCTCGCCTTTTTTGGATACCAATCCCCAAGCCGATCCGAAGCAGCGCTATAAAGCGATCGGCGGCACTTCGGAAAGCAACCTGGTCGGTTACGTTTCGCCTGACGGAATCAACTGGACGAAATTGCAAGACGAGCCGATCATCAAAGACGCCGGCTGGGTGTTTGACTCACAGAACGTCGCTTTTTGGTCCGCAGTCGAGCAGTGCTACGTCGCCTATTACCGTCGCGCATCAGAAAGAGTGCGAGCAATCGCGCGGACCACGTCCAAGGACTTTGTGAACTGGGACGAGCCGGTTCAGATGACCTATAGCAATACCGACAGCGGGACTCCCCGCAATCATCTTTACACCAATCAAACGCATCCGTACTTTCGGGCGCCGCAAATTTATATCGCAACGGCGGCTCGATTCATGCCGGGACGACGTGTGATCACGCCGGAGCAAGCTGCGGAGATCGGCGTTCACCCCAAGTACTTCAACGATTCGGCCGATGCGGTTTTGATGACCTCACGCGGAGGCGAAGTTTACGACTGCACCTTTGATCAGGGCTTCGTCCGACCGGGAACCGCACTTGGGAATTGGGTTTCCCGCACCAACTATCCGGTCTTAAACGTTGTCCAGACCGGGCCAGAAGAGATGTCGTTGTACGTCAATCAAGAGTACGGCCAACCGACGTCGAACATCCATCGTTATTCGCTTCGTCTCGACGGATTCGCTTCCCTGCGAGCTCGCCAGGACAAGGGAACTCTCATTACCAAGCCGTTGACGTTCGTCGGCGACCAATTGGAGCTGAACTTCGCCACGTCGGCAGCTGGCGGAGTGCATGTCGAAATCCAAGACGAACAGGGAACGCCGATTCCCGGTTACTCGCTTACCGATGCGAACCTGGCGATCGGCAACGATCTTCAACGTGTGATCTCTTGGAAAGAGAAGGGGAGTGACGTCAGTGAATTGGCCGGTAAGCCGATTCGCCTGAAGTTTGTTATCGACGACGCCGATCTTTACGCGTTTCAATTCACACCAAAAAATCTTGAGCAGAAACTGGCTGGCGAATAGCGCTCTCCAGTCTAGCTCCCACCTAATTTCCCGCCTTAGCAAAAGTGAGACTCCTATGCTGCAAACAAGTTACTTGGGACTGGCCATCGGCTTGACTCTGATCATGTCGACGACTTTGGTTGGGGCCGAATCGCCAAGCGAGCCGGCCAAGGTCCTCAGCGTCAATAAAATTTGGGACAAAGCTCCTCATAATGCGTTTACCGATCTAGTTCGCTTCAACGATCAATGGTTCTGCGTCTTCCGCGAAGGGGGAGGGCACATTTCCAAAGTTGGTTCGTTGCGGGTCTTGAAATCAACCGACGGCGAGAATTGGGAATCGGCCGCGCTGGTTACTTCCGATGCGGCTGATCTGCGCGATGCGAAGATCTCGGTGACGCCTGATGGAAAGCTTTGCCTAGCCGGCGCTGGCGCATTGCATCAACCGGCTAGTGCCAAGCATCAATCCTATGTCTGGTATTCCGAGGATGGCAGCAAGTGGAGCGACGCGATCGAAGTCGGGGATCCGAACTTTTGGTTATGGCGTTTGACTTGGCATGATGGTGCCGCCTATGGAGTCGGCTATAGCACCGTGGCGCCTAGAGCGGCGCGGCTTTACAAAAGCGAAGATGGCAAGACCTTTAAACAGGTGGGAGAGGATTTCGCGATTCAAGGCTACATGAATGAGACGGGGCTGGTCTTTCAAGAAGATGGGACGGCGCGTTGCTTGATTCGGCGTGACGGCAATCCCAGCGATGCGCTGTTGGGTACGGCGTCGCCGCCCTACACCGATTGGACGTGGAAGAGCGTTGGTGAGTATGTCGGCGGCCCCCAAATGATTCAATTGGCAGATGGGCGATTTATCGTTGGCGGTCGCAAAAAGATCGGCGGAGCCAAGACGGTGCTTTGGCAACTTGATCCGAAAACGGCCAAGCTGACCGAGTTGGCGACGCTTCCTTCCGGCGGCGACACCAGCTATCCCGGGTTGGTTTTTCAGGACGGAAAACTGTGGGTCAGCTACTATTCGTCGCACGAAGGAAAAACGAGCATCTATCTGGCTCGAGTCCAACTGCCGACCACTTAATCATTGCACCAAATAATGGGAACAGCCTGCTCTGCGTTCGTCGCATGGGCAGGCTTTTTTTTCAGAGTTTCGAGCGTCGTCGATCGATGCAACGTTAAGAGGTCAGAACTATGCGGAATGTTGAGGAGTTGCTCTCTCAGTATCGTTGCGATGGAGTGATTCAACTACGTTCCTTCTTTTCGCCGGCAAAGGTGCAGGATGTGCGTGACGAGTTGGATCGCTACGTTCGCAACGACTTGGCTTTGCAACCAGACGATGCTTGTACGAGAGAAGTCGATGGCCGGACGGTCCGTAATCTGTGGAGGCTGGAGCGATACAACGAATATTTTCGTCGTCTGGCCGCCGAAGAAGACTTATTACAAATAGTCGCTCCGCTCCTTGGCGGCGAACCAGTCTTGTTGGGCGTCGAGACGTTCAACAAGCCAGCGCGAATCGGATCGGGCGTTCCTTGGCATCAAGACAACGCATATTTTTGTCAATCGCCGCCTGATGTCCTGACGCTCTGGATTGCGATTGACGCTGTAACGATCGACAACGGCCCGGTTCGATTTGTCAAAGGATCGCATCGGCGGGGAATGCTGCCAACCGTTATGTCTGGCGTACGAGGTAATTCAATCGGTTTGGCTCATCCGCCATCGAAAGAATTGGGAGAAGTGTTTCAGGCGACGCTCGAACCTGGTGACGCGACGCTCCATCATTGCCAGACGATTCACGCTTCGAGTCCCAACACGACCGATCATTCTCGTTTGGCGCTGTTGTTCGTCTATCGCGCGGCGGCGACGCAGACGGACGCCCGGCTTCAATCGAGTTATGCGGCAGCGATCATCGAAACGCCGCCTGCTTAGCGTAATCTACGGAAACGAGGAACGGAGTGAATCTTCTAGACTATTGCGTCATCTTTTTGTATCTGCTGTTGATGCTGGGGGTAGGGCTATACTATGCGCGGAAAAACAAAACGGCCGAGGATTTTCTGCTGGGCGGGCATCAAATGTCGCCGGTTTTTTTGGGGCTGTCTCTCTTTGCGACGCTCGTCAGCACGTTGTCTTATTTGAGTACTCCCGGTGAGGTCATTGCTCACGGTCCGATGATGGCTTGCCAGGTGTTCGCATATCCCGTGATCTACTTAGTGGTTGGCTTTGGTTTAATACCTGCAATCATGCGACAGCCGGTGACGAGCGCTTATGAGTTGCTCGAGAAACGGTTAGGACGCGGCGTTCGCACTGTCGGAGCGACGGTCTTTTTGCTGCTTCGATTTGGTTGGATGGCGACGATCCTGTATGCGACCTGTGAAGTCGTGTTGGCGCCGCTGCTTGGTCTGGATTCGCAGTGGACGCCGCTCTTGTGCGTCGCGCTGGGCGTATTGACCGCCCTCTATTCTTCGATGGGCGGAATCAAAGCGGTGGTGATCACTGACGCGATCCAGTCGATCACGATGCTGATTGGGGCGATTCTCGCGTTGGCGGTGGTGACCTATAGCCTAGGAGGAATCTCGGCCTGGTGGCCGTCGCAATGGCCCGAGCATTGGCAAACGCCCAGTTGGGGATTTGACCCGAGCCAGCGCATCTCGTTCGGCGTGCTGATGGTCTCGACCACGTTGTGGTATGTCTGCACGAACGGTTCCGATCAAATGTCGGTGCAACGATTTCTTTCAACTCGTGACGCCGCCGCGGCCCGCAAGACGTTCGTCGTAGCGCAGCTTACGGATCTGTCGGTCACGGTACTATTGGCGCTGACCGGAGTCGCCGTACTGGGCTATTACCGCGTGAACGCACCAGAACTGGTGGACGCGGCGTCCTTGCAAAGCGGGGGAGATAAGATCTTCCCCCTGTTCGTCATCTCGGCCATGCCTGCCGGGTTAACAGGGCTGGTGTTGGCGGCGATATTCTCGGCCGCGCTGTCGAGTTTGTCTTCAGGCATTAACTCGGCTTGCGCGGTGATCGAGCGGGACTTTATCTCGTTTCTTCCCCGTTCATGGAGTTCAGAAGAAAGGGCCGTCTCGCGCTTGCGGTGGATGACCTGGACTGTCGCGTTGGTCGCGATCGGGCTGAGCATGCTTAATCTACTGATCGAAGGGAATTTACTAGAGCGTTGCTTCAAGATGGTCAATTTGCTGACGGCGCCGCTATTCGTCCTCTTTTTTCTCGCGTTGTTTGTTCCCTGGGCGAACGCCTGGGGAGCATGGCTTGGATTGGCGGCCAGTACGGCAGTTGCGATTGCCGTCGCTTACTCCCATGAGTTGGGGCTGGGCATTGGTTTGAGTTTCGTCTGGATTATGCCGTGTGCTTTGTTGGCTGGAATCACTGTCGGAACTTCCGCGAGCGCCGTGATGCGAACAGCGAGCAGCGAATGAATCGCACCGCGTTTTTGAGGTTTCTTATTCGTAGCATGGTCGAAAGATCGGCATAGGCGTCGGCCGTTGGAGTTGTTCCTATGAATGTCGTTACCAAGGTTTCTCGCGTTCCACGTTCGTTGCAACTCTATCAAAAGGCGTTGGAAATCATTCCTGGCGGCACGCAACTCATCAGTCGCCGTGCCGACCGTTTTGCGCACGGAGTATCTCCTATTTATGCGAGCCGTGCGAAAGGCGCACGGTTCTGGGATGTGGATGGGCATGAGTACATTGACTGGGTGAGCGGCATCGGGTCGATCCTGCTTGGCTATGCGGACGACGTTGTTGACGCCGCCGTGTGCCAACAAATTTCGACAGGAACCATCTACTCGGTCAATCATGAGCTAGAGATCGAACTCGCCGAGGTTCTTTGCGAGGCGATCCCTTGTGCTGAGATGGTGCGTTACTCCAAGACCGGGGGCGAAGCGTGCGCTATGGCGGTGCGAATCGCGCGCGGCGCGACAGGGCGAGATAAGGTTTTGTTCTGCGGCTATCATGGTTGGCACGACTGGTATCTAGCGGCGAATCTTGCCGAAGAGGCGAGTTTGAGCCAACACCTGTTTCCCGGAATCGAGCCGATCGGAGTTCCCCAAGGACTGCGCGGGACGGCGATCCCATTTGTCTATGGCGATCTAGTGGGATTGGGCGAATTGCTAGATGAGCACCGCGGCCAAATCGCGGCCGTCGTAATGGAGCCGCTGCGCTCTGAATTACCACAGGAAGGTTATCTGGCGGCAGTTGCAAAAATGACCCGTGAACACGGCGCGGTCTTTGTGATGGATGAGGTTTCCGCTGGGTTGCGGTTCAGCTCCGGCGGCGCACAGAAATACCTTGGAGTGACGCCTGATGTTGCAGTATTCGCCAAGTCGCTGGCCAATGGTTATCCGATGGCGGCGGTCGTAGGTAAGCGGGAAGTAATGGAAGCTTCCGCTCGCATGTTTATCTCCAGCACCTACTGGAGCGATACAATTGGCCTGCGTGCGGCGCTGACTACCCTGCAAGAGGTTCAGAGTCGGGATGTTCCGGCGCAGCTTTGGAGTTTTGGCGCCAAGCTAAAGAGCGGCTTGAATCAAGCCGGGATGGAATATGGTTTTGACCAGTGTTGTCGCGGCGTGGATGTTCATCCTCATCTCCATTTGGAGATCAACGACGCCGACCTGAAGAGTAAGGTGAACACGCTCTATATCCAAGAGATGGCCAAACGGGGCTGTCATGGCTTTACCTCTTTCTATCTCAATGCGGCTCAGCAAACAAAAGAGCTTGATCAGACGGTGAACGCCGCTCGAGAAACCTTCGCCATCATCCGCAATGGTTTAGAAGATGGAAACCTCGACGCGAAACTGGAATGCGGCGTTCAACAAGAATCGTTTCGGCGCCTGGTGCGATAAGACGCAGCTTCCCGCATTTTTTAGGAATGGAATCGATGGCCATATCGCCCGAGGAGTATACGGAACACGATCAACGAATCTGGGACGAAGAGCTAGAGGAGTTTGTGCCTTCGCGTATTTTCGATGCCCATATCCATCTGTTTGATCGGAGTCATGTTGGACCAGAGCACCCTTGCGGCTGGCTTAATTCTGACTTGGCGACGATCCGAGCTTGGGCGGAACGGCTTTACCCCGGACGAGAGGTTCACTTTCTAGTGCTGGGAACGCCGGTCTATGGAATCGACGTTCAGCAGCATGCGCAATGGCAAATCGAACAAGTTCGCCAAGATCCGCTTTCGCGTGTGAATCGATTGGTGACGCCTGCATGTACTTGCGAGGAGATCTTGTGCGATGTCCAGCAGGCCGGCGTTATCGGGTTAAAACCGTATCGCATTTTCTCGCAAACGGGAGATATTGCGGAATGTCGCATTCAGGAGTTCTTCACGGATGCGCAGTTGTCGCTGGCCGACGAGCACGGCTTGTGGGTGACAATGCACTTGTCGCGATTTAACGGCGCTGCAGATGAAGAAAATCTGCGAGATCTCGAAGAATACACGCTTCGCAGGTATCCCGGCATTAAGTGGATACTTGCCCATTGTGCGCGAAGCTTCACCTACTGGCCGATCCGCCAGGCGATCGAACGGCTGCGGGAGTTGCCCAACATCTGGTATGACGTTTCGGCAGTCACTGATGTGCGACCGCTGATCACGTTGTTTTCTCAAGAAGATACGCGACGGATCCTTTTCGGATCCGACGGCGTCGATGCGACTTATTTTCACGGCCAGTACGCGGCGTTAGGTCGTGCTTGGCAGGCGCTGGACGTTTCCCAACACCGGCTCTCCTTTCCTCATTGCGATGGTCGGCCAATTTTGGCGATCTATGAGCAACTTCTTTCGATGAAACATGCGGCGGAAATCGTCGGTCTGTCAAAGGAAGCAATTTCCGAAATCTTTTGGGGAAATGCCGTCAAGGCACTGGAGATTGAAATTGCCTAATAGGAATAGGACGTTCGGATTTATTTCGCGCCGCGAGAGGCGTCTCACGCGGCTTTTCGATTTTTTAGTGAAGATAGGCGATAGTGATGAGTGAACGTGAATCGCGGTTGGTGGAATTGGGCTTTCCTGTAGAAAGAACGACTCCTGAAGGCTCGTTGGTCGACGCCGTTTCGACGGTCGGAAACCTTCTCTATGCATCGGGTCAGGTCCCTTTTGACGGCGACCAGTTGAAGTACGTGGGCAAAGTTCCGACCGAGGTTTCGTTGGATGACGCGACCCAGGCTGCGGCCTTGTGTACGGCCAACATTTTGCGTGCGGTGCGAAAAGAGATCGGATCGTTAGAAACGATTGAGCGAGTCGTTCGCATCACCGGCTATGTCAACTGCGAAGCCGATTTTACGCAGCAGCACCTGGTCATCAACGGCGCTTCGCAATTGGTGCGTGATGTCTTTGGCGAGGCAGGACGACATGCGCGTACCGCGTTGGGGATGCAGCAACTTCCGCTGGGCGCCAGCGTCGAAGTCGAAATGATCTTGCTGCTGAAGGAATAGCCGCGAAAAAAAGGAGTCAGCGTCAACGCTCGGTTTTCACTTCGCGCTGACGCTGATCCTTGGGGATTGCCGTCAATGTCGGGACGTCCGCTTTCGCTTGGCGACTTGGCTGCCGATTACTTTTCCTTCAGTTGCTTGTCAAAGAATTCGAGCGTACGGTTCCAAGCCAGCTTGGCGGCGGCATCGTCGTAGCGCGGCGTCGTGTCGTTGTGGAAGCCGTGATTGACTTCGGGATAGACGAAAGCCTCGAACGTTTTGTTGTTCTCGGTCAAGGCCTTCTCGAAGCCAGCGGCGCCGTCGAGGATCCGCTTGTCGAGGCCGGCGTTCTGAATTAGCAGCGGCGCTTTGATCTTGGGGACGTCCGCGAGATCAGGCTGCGATCCATAAAAGGGGACGCCGGCGTCGACGACATCCGGAATGCGGATCGCCAGTTGATAAACCATGCCGCCGCCAAAGCAAAAACCGACCACGCCCAACTTGCCGGTTGACGCCGGATTGGCGTCCAACCATTGGGCCGCGGCGACAAAGTCGTTGGTCATTTCCTCACGATCCCGTTTGGCCTGCATGGTGCGGCCGTCGTCGTCGTTGCCGGGATAGCCGCCGAGCGGCGTTAACGCGTCGGGAGCAAACGCCAGAAAACCAGCGACCGCCAAGCGGCGAGCCACATCTTCGATATAGGGATTCAAACCGCGGTTTTCATGGATCACCAAGACCGCCGGGAATTTGTCTCCCTTGCTGGGCTGAGCGAGGAGGCCTTTGATTTTGCCGCCTCCCTTTTTCGACTCGTAGGCGACCATCTCGGTCTTGATGCGCGGATCGTCCGCTTTGACTTCTTCCGCCCAGGCGTAATTCGGCGCCAGACTCGACAACAGCGAATCGACGGTCAGTCCGCCGATTGCGAATGCGCCCAGTTTTTTCACGTATTCACGGCGATTGAGTCGCCCATGTGCGTAGTCGTCGTACAAGTCGAGAACTTCTTGCCGGAACTGCGAAGCTTCTTTGCGCGTCATGATTTTTTTCTTCCCAGCGTGGGGCGTGTTGCGGTGATAACCATTGTGTGCGTGACGTCTACCCATTCTTGCAAGTGAAGCAATCCCTTCCCAGCCTGCACCCCTGAACAGCGGGCAATGCGGCATCGGGGAGGCGTAGGGGCCAAAAATCTAGAAAGTAGGCCAATTCTCAGCGAAATAGCGAGTCTTGGAAGATCTTGGCGCCGGTCCAGAAGGGAATTCGCACTACACAAATAAACCGGCGTTTATGGGATGAATGGCCGCCAATTCCTCCAGCCGGCGGCAAATTCCTCTCCTTCAGGCTGGCCTGGATGGCAACGATCAACGTCGCTCCCCGCTTGCTCGATTTCACTTCGTTCTGAATCTTGTCATTTCGGCTGGCATTGCTCGCGCTGGCCGGCGTTATGGTAATGACTCGATCAGGCTATTCGCTTTCGTGCGGTGCTGCTGACTTCGTTAACGCCGATCGTGGGCATGCGTCCGACTTTGCTGGAACGGTCGAAAGAAGCCCAGGTCGTTTCGCCGATGGCGACCAGCTCGACGTTTCGACTCGCACTTTGCACGCTGGTCGTGCTGGTGTTGATTCCGGTGACGGCTGGCTTTGCCATCACCAACGACGAGGATCATGACGACCTTGCCGATCGCAGCAACGTATTTCAGGATCCGGTTGTGGGGTAAAATCAGCAAGGAGGGGGACCACGATATTCCCTCTAGACCTCTAGAATGGCACGAAGGAAAACTGCGAAGTAGACTGAGAGGACCCCGTCAAGGGTGTCGAGTCTTACTCTCTCGCAGCAGAAGGTTCCCTGTGTCGGAAGTGACCCGTATTCTGAACCAGATCGAAGCCGGTGACGCCGCCGCGGCCAGCGAATTGTTGCCGCTTGTCTATGCCGAATTGCGTAGACTTGCAGGGCATAAGATGCAGCATGAGATCGCAGGCCATACGCTGCAACCGACCGCACTGGTCCATGAAGCTTTTCTGCGACTCGTCGGGGGCAATGGCGCTGACAAGTGGGATAATCGCGGCCACTTTTTCTCGGCGGCGGCCGAATCAATGCGGCGGATCTTGATCGAGAACGCTCGTCGCCGAAAGAGCCTGAAACGCGGCGGCGACCGAGATCGCTACGAGATTCTGGATGATGACGCCGTCATCGACTCTCAAAACGTTGACGAATTGCTGGACCTCGACGCTGCCTTGAGCAAGCTCGCGAACGAAGAGCCGGAACTGGCCAAACTGGTGGAGTTGCGGTACTTCGCCGGTCTCAGCGTCGACCAGTCAGCACAGGTGCTGGGAGTATCGCCGCGAACGGTCAAGCGAAATTGGGCGTTCGCCCGAGCATGGCTCGGACGAGAACTCCATCTTGAGGAGGATGCGTGAAAATTGTGGTGGCCCCCACCGATCGTTGATTTCGCATTGCGCTATACAGGGATGCGACAAATCATCAGCACGCTATGCTTTTGCAGGCAATATGGCAATCGACCAGGAAAAATCGATTTTCTTCGAGGCGCTCGACATTGACTCGTCGAGTGAACGAGACGCTTACGTAGAGCAAGCCTGCGAAGGGGACGCGAATCTTCACGTCGCCGTTGTCAAACTCTTGCGCGAGCATGAGCGACTGAATAATCCGATTGATCAACCGCTCGTTGCTGGTTCGTTGTCGACTGCTCCTTTTGAGGAGCGAGCGTCTCCGTCGCCGATTCGTCATTCGCTTGGCGCGATGATTGGTCCCTATATGCTGATGGAGCAGATCGGCGAAGGGGGATTTGGCTTGGTGTTTGTGGCGAATCAGCAGTCTCCTGTGCGTCGACAGGTCGCGCTGAAAATCATCAAGCCGGGGCTCGAATCGCAAGAGGTGCTCGCTCGCTTTGCCGCCGAGCGTCAGGCGCTTGCAATGATGGACCATGAGAACATTGCCCGCGTGTTTGACGCCGGGGTGACCGATTCGGGGCAGCCTTATTTCGCGATGGAGCTAGTGCGCGGCGTGCCGTTGATTGAGTTCTGCGACAATCACAAGCTTGACGTTTATGAGCGGCTGCAACTTTTCATCTCGATTTGCAACGCCGTACAACATGCTCATCAAAAGGGAATTATTCACCGCGACCTGAAGCCGACCAACGTGCTTGTGACGCTGCAGGATGGGCGTCCTGTTCCGAAGGTGATCGACTTTGGCATCGCCAAAGCGATTGGGTACAAGCTGACCGACAACACAATTTACACTCGGTTTGCGGCGATGATGGGAACGCCTGCGTACATGAGCCCCGAGCAGGCCGAGATGAGCAATGTGGATGTCGACACGCGCAGCGACATTTATTCGCTGGGGGTCTTGTTGTATGAACTGCTGACCGGTTCGACGCCGTTTACGACCGCTCGCTTGAACAGCGTAGGATTTGACGAGCTTCGGCGGATTATCCGCGAAGAGGATCCTCTCCGGCCCAGCATGAGGTTCAGCACGCTGCGAAGTGATCTGGCGACGACCGTTTCGGACAATCGCCGGCTTGAGCCGACAACGCTCCGTTCGTTCATGAAAGGAGATCTTGACTGGATTGTGATCAAATCGCTTGATAAGGATCGCAACCGTCGCTATCCCAGCGCCGCTGCGCTGTCCGAAGACGTCTCTCGATTCCTCCATCAGCAACCGGTCGAAGCTCGTCCCCCATCGACGTTTTATCGCTTTAGCAAATTTGCGCGACGCAACAAAGTCATTCTGTCGACCGCATCGCTGATCGCTGCGGCGTTGATCCTAGGCACAGGCGTCAGCATCTGGCAAGCGCGGGTCGCGTTCGACGCGCTGCACCGAGCGCGCGACGCCGAAGGCAAAGCGAATCAAGCGCGGGAAGACCTGGAGGATTTCACCGAGAAACTTAAGCAGGCAAATGTGTTGCTCGCATCGGGACGCGCTTACGCTGATACCGGCGATTGGTCGAACGCTCACCAGGCCTACGTGGAGGCGGTCCGCTTGCAACCGAGGTACTTCTACGTCTGGATGGAGCGGGGAGCGCTCTACGCTCGATTGGGATTATGGGAAATGGCCGGAGATGACTACTCGAAGGCGCTCGACCTAGGCTGCCCGGTCGACGGGATCGAATTTCTAGGGGTGCCGCAGTTGTTTTTTTATTCCGGCGACCTCGAAGCGTTCCGACAGATCTCGGGGGCGATCAAAAAATCAAATAACGGCTCGGTCGACACAAAAATGCGCAGTCAGTTGGTGGGAGACTTGCCTGCGGAAGCGGCGGCTCAGATCGCCGCAGCAGCGGACCAACTGATCGAAGATCGGCTGTCGCCGCAACCGGGGCCGCGTCGCTCAATTACCAGAATGCCGCTGGGAGCAATGCTGTACATCGCCGGTTGGGCGCACTTGCGCGCCGGTCATCATGACTTGGCGATCGATCGGCTCGAACGATCGTATTCGGACACTCCGAATTGGGGAGGTCGCGGGATAAGCTTTCCTTTGCTGGCGATCGCCTACGACCAAGCAGGCCGCAGCGAAGACGCGCGGCAAGCCTTCGAGCAATCCGAAATCTTGCTTGATGCCTGGCTTAAGGAATCAAACGAGCATCTCCATGGCGCGCCGCCGATGCCGTGGTTTGATTGGATCGAGTACCTCATGCATCATCGCGAAGCCTCGCAGCTTCTGACCGGCGAATCGCCCAACATCGCTGCACAACTCGCCGAGCAAAAAATGAGAGCGAAAGGGGCGATCGAATAGATTCAGACGTCGCATTGCTGTAAATGCCTCCCCGCCTTCTGCGGGAGATGAGCCCTTTGGGGGGCCCGACAACGGACCACGCCGGCCAGGCCGTAAAAGGTCGAAATCGCCGCCCAGTGCATGCATCGTTACGAAGAGATGAAGATTGCATTAGGGTTTTCGGCCGCGAAGATAATTTCGCGAATCTCGTCAGATTTCATGTAAGAGGGAGAGGACGAGCGTTGGATATGGGTGGCGGCGAGGGCGTGTCTGCCTCAATAGGTGGTTTCACCCCAATCCAGCGGCGATATTGTTTGCGTTTCTGTTTCATCCGGCGGCCCCATGAATACAAATACTCCGACTGCTGTTTTAGCCGCTCAGTGGGTTCGTGCGCAGCCGGCGGTTGCGGCGTTTATTACGTCGATGATCCCCGACTTTCATGATGCCGAAGAAATCCTTCAGCAGACGGCGGTAACCGCTACCGAGAAGTTTGCCGAATACGATTCAGAACGCCCCTTTATTGCTTGGGCGATTGGTTTGGCGCGAATTGAAGCGCTCCGCTTTCGTCAATCTCGCGGGCGCGATCGGCACGTGTTTGATAGCGAAATGCTTGACCTGATGGCCGAAGCGGTCGAGCAAGAACACAAACAGGCGGCCGAAGTACGGACGGCGCTGAAGACCTGCCTGCAGAAGACGAGCGGACGTGTTCGACAAGTGCACGAGCTGCATTACGGAAAAGGAATGACGCCGAGGGCGATCGCCCAGCATCTAGCGACAACGGAAAACTCCATTTTCGTCGCGCTGCATCGCGCACGAAATGTACTAAGACAGTGTATCGGTCAGCAACTGAGTAGGAATGAAGCGTGATGGAAAACAGGGATGAGCTGATCTCCAAGTATCTGTTTGGACTTGCGACCGAAGAAGACTTCCGACAGTTGAACGCCTGGCTCGAGCTGTCTTCTGGAAATGTTCAATCATTCGCGCAGGCAATCTACTTGCATCGCACGATGCGCGACCAGTTTCTCGGCGAAGAATACCTGCGATCCGAAGCGATGCAGGCCAAGCTGCGTTCGCCAGAGATTCTCGTCGTCCAGCCGGGCTCCAGCCGTGATATCGCCAACCCGCGTCTTTTTCGCAGGATCGCATCATGGTTGTCGATTGCCTTGGCGTTGATCGTGGGCGTTGGAAGCGTGGCCTGGATGCTGGGGATCTTATCGAATCGTGAAGTTGTTGGCGTCGCTCGGGTGCTGGAGCAACGTGACGCGGTTTTTGCTTCAACCTCGCTAGCTCCGCAACGCTCCGATGTGCTTGTTTCCGGAACCTATTCGCTAACGCAGGGGGAAATGCTCGTTCGATTTGACCGCGGCGCCGTTGCTGTCATGCGCGGTCCGGTCAAGTTTCAGCTGAAATCGCCAGCGGCAATGAAACTGCTGCAAGGAGAGGTCGTCGTGACTTGTCCTTCTCGTCAAAGCCGTGGCTTTCGCGTGTCAATTCCTCACGGAGACGTGGTTGATTTGGGGACAGAGTTTGGCGTAACAGTAGACCAAACCGGGGAGGCCGATGTCTACGTTTTTCAGGGTGAGGTCACCGCGACGTCCGCCGATCGATCCATCTCTTTGCTCGCCGGAAAATCGGCCCGCGTTTCTCAAAGCCAAGGCGTCTATCTCGCTAGGGGCGAGCCGGGCCAGTTCTATCGACAGCGCGACTGGGAGATGCAATCGCTGTTGGAGAAGAGTCAAGGAGATCCCGGCTTTGCGAAAGATGCGGACCTGCTAGTTTGGCTGCCGATGGATCGTCTCCATGGACAGACGACGCCTGTAAATTTGGCGCCCTATCGTCGGCCTCCGGTCGTGGTTCATGCCGCCGAGATCGAGACTGTCAGTGATTCTGGCGCCCAGGAATTAACGGTCGCTAACTCGAACGATTCGCTATCGATGTCGGTACCGGGAGCATTTCGACAATTGACGCTCGCCGCTTGGGTTCGCTTTGGCAAAGAACAAGGCCCTGATCGCGAACATCGTGGAATGATCATGTCCGATTCGTTCCAGAAGCGAGGCGCAATTCACTGGCAGCGCAAAGGGAACGATTTTCGTCTAACGATCGCAATGGGGAAGAATGACGACCACGAAATCTTCCGAGCGCCAACCGGCAGGCTCGAGGTCGACCGCTGGCATCACCTGGCCAGTGTCGTCGATCTGGACGCGAAGCGGGTTACTCATTATCGGAATGGCGCAGAGATCGCTTCTCAACCGATTTCGACAACATTTCAGTCGGTGCTGCTTGACGACTGTACGCTAGGCGCTTGGGCGAACGGTTCGGAACCAGAGTCGGACAACCGTTCCCTGAATGGAGACCTCGATGATGTCTATGTCTGGAAGCGGGCCCTGGATGCCGATCAAATTCGTTCGCTCGCTGCTCGCCGCTCTAACTAGAACCAGATTTGCTGCACTACAGCGGGAAGCATGCGCCCCCATGCTTGGCTCGCCAAGTATGGGGTTTTTTATGCGCGGTGGTGAACTCGATTGCTGCTTTTTGACGGCCCACGGCAAACGCTGGGAAAACAAAAGTCCAGGATTTACCCAACCTTAATGAAAGGATTCGCCTCTCGAATTGGATACATGTGAGACTAAAGTTATCCTGACTTTCGAGGAGATCCAATGCGAGCGTTTGTTCTACTGCTGTTTGCTCTGACGCCTCTTTGGGGCTGTGGAGAGGTTTCGCACTTGCTTGCTGAAACAGAAGCAAAGCGTCCGGAAAGCTCGGCGCGCGCGATCAACGTCGTCGCCACGGACCTTTCTCCCATTGCGGCCGATTCGCGTGCCGCGCGATTGCTCGCGGAACTAACAGACGCGTCGACCGACAAGGTGTTCGTAGTCGCCCATCGCGGCGACTGGCACGCGGCGCCCGAGAATTCGCTGGCCGCGATTCAAAGCTGTATCGATCTTGGCGTTGATATGGTGGAGATCGACGTCCGGATCACGCTGGATGGCCACTATGTGTTGCTGCATGACAAAACCTTGGAGCGCTCGACCAACGGCGTCGGCAAGATTAGCCATCTTACGCTGGAGCAAATTCAAACGCTGAGATTCAAAGATGCGAACGGCGCGTTGACCGATCACAAGATCGCCACGTTGGAAGCAGGGCTGCAATTGGCCCGCGGCAAAATTTTGCTGTACCTGGACAAGTCCGAGTACGACATCCCCGCCGTCTATGCAATCGTCAAAGCATACGGCATGGAAGATTATGTGTTTTTCTACGGCAGTCGCACCGCAGTTGAGCTGAAGTCGCACTGCGGAGATGATTTTGAAGAGATCCGATATCTTCCCAAACTCGATGGCGCGACCCCCCAGGCAAAAGAATATGTCGAATCATTTTCGACACAGAAAAAGCCGTTGGCGTTTGTGACAAGCTTTGACCGTGAAGATTCGCCTGTTCTTTCTCAGTTCGATTCCATTCGTGCAAGGGGCGTTCGCATTTGGGCGAGTCCTTTGTGGGACGAACTGTGTGCAGGGCACACCGACGAGCGAGCGTTGCAAGATCCCGACGGAAATTGGGGTTGGTTGCTCGATCGCGGCGCTACCCTGCTTTGCACCGATCAACCAGCCAAGCTTTTGGACTACCTGCGATCGAAGAATCGACACGACTGATTCTCCGATCGGACCGTTCCTGACCTTACCTCCAATTCATTGAAAAGAAATAAACCATGTTCATTCCACGTTCCAAAACATCAGGGTTCACCCTGGTCGAACTCCTGGTTGTCATCGCAATTATCGGGATCTTGATCGGGCTGTTATTGCCGGCGGTTCAACAGGCCCGCGAGGCCGCTCGGCGGATGCAATGCATGAACAACTTAAAGCAGATGGGTCTTGGCCTGCACAACTATCATGACACCTTTGGCAGTCTTCCCTTGGGCACGTTCACCAATCCCGATCCCTACGCCGCCGATGCGAACGACGGCTGGAGTTGGTCGGTCGCGCTGTTGCCGTTCATTGAACAGCCGGCTCTCTATGACTTCCTAGATCCCCAGGGGCAATTCGGGATCGTCACGGATACCTATGACGCGACCACTGCTCCGATTGATGGAGCCGAAACGGTATTGACCGTTTTTCGCTGTCCTTCCTCGGTGTTGCCTGACCATGTGCCAAGCAGCGTCAGCGTCGATGGGGCTGCAGTGACGGTCGACGCTCAAATCGTGGGATATGCGGTTTCTGACTACAAAGGTTCGTCCGGCTACTATCTTGACGGCCTCTTTATGCGTCACGGCGATGCGATCGTCTGGGGCAACGGCGGCGGCGGGTCGGCGCCGAACGTTCGCTTTCGAGACATCACGGACGGCACGAGTAATACACTGGCCATCGGCGAGTCGTCTTACCCAGGGCGCAACGGGAAGAGCGACTGGCCCGTTTGGGCGGCGTCGGGGCGCTCGGACGAGCAGGTCATCATGAAGACCACCGATCCAATCAACGGAGGCGCCACTTCGACTAATCGCTTCTGGGAAGCGATCGACGACGACTGCGCCATGAGCTTTCATACCGGAGGCGCTCAGTTCGTATTCGCCGATGGTTCCGTCCATTTTCTCAGCGAAAACATGGAATACGACACCTACACCAATCTCGGGAATCGCAACGACGGCCAGGTCTTGGGCGCTTACTAAAACAACGCCAGATCGGTACCGATCTCCAGCAAACGTCCATTCAATCAAAGGAATCAAATTGTGAAAACTTGGTGCGTAGTTTGGTTGCCGCTGGTCTTGTTGGCCGCGGGTTGTAGCAAAAGCGAATTCGAGGTGACCGACGTCCAAGGCGTTTGCGTTTGTAACGGAACGCCGATCCAAGCCGGCTGGATTCAATTTTCACCGATTGCCGAAGACGCAAAAAAGATGCCGGGCAAACCGGCCATCGGCGAAATTCAGGAAGATGGAACGTTCCGGCTTTCGACCTATGCAAAGGGAGACGGAGCGGTTGTTGGCAAGCATCGAATTCGGATCTCGGAACCTTCGATGCCGGAACCTGACGAGATCGCCCAAGGGGCCGCGGTTCCTCAGAAGCATCACTGTAAACTTCCGAAAGAGCTCATCTTGGAGGTCAAGTTAGGCGATGCGAACCACTTTGTGATTGAGTTGGTTCCGAAGTCGAAAGGCAAGGCCAGTCGCCGCCGATCCTACGAAGGTTGAGCTAAACCAGAGCAAAATTAAAGTCGCCCATCCGACGAATCTTCATCGCGGCTGGGCGATCGCTTTTTCGCTGCGACCGGAAGCGGATCAATCCATGTCAGACAATTCTCGAAAGTACCTCGCGTGACGGACTTCTCCAAACGACTATTTCAGAACGTCGATGGGGCGTCGTTGGCGGTCGTTCGTATTCTGTTCGGCGTCGTGATGTTCGCCTGGTCTATTTCTTATCTGGTCTTGAACAAAGTTCATGCGTACTACGTCGAACCAGCTTTTCATTTCAAATATGAAGGTTTCGCGTGGGTGTCTGTCGCCCCCGAATGGTGCATGACGGCGATCTTTTTGCTCATGAGCGGACTGGCGATCTTGATCACGATCGGTTGGTTTTATCGTATCTCGGCCAGCGGCTTCGCATTGCTTTTTCTCTACGTGTTTCTGATCGATAAAACGACATACCAGAACCACTACTATTTTGTCTGTCTGATGAGCGTGCTTATGGCGCTGACGCCTGCCAACAGTACGTATAGTGTCGACGCTTTTCTGGGACGGACGGCCCTGCGCCATCGAGCGCCGCAGTGGTCGCTTTGGCTTCTCCGATTCCAGGTGGGCGTCGTTTATTTTTTTGGAGGCGTCGCGAAAATCAGCCCCGATTGGCTTCGCGGATTTCCGATGAGAGAAATGCTGGCCCAACATAGAACTGACTTTTTATTGGGGCGCTTCGCACAGCAGGAAGGGGCGGTGCAGTTGATCGTTTGGGGCGGTCTGTTTTTTGATTTGTTGATCGTTCCCTGCTTGCTTTGGAAACGAACGCGGAAATTCGCGTTTTGCCTGGTGGTCATTTTTCATGCGACCAATTCGGTCTTGTTTCCGATTGGGATCTTTCCCTGGATCATGATCGCCCTGACGACGATTTTTCTCGAACCCAATTGGCCTCGGCAATTTCGTGTGGGGAAGGGGATCGTTGAACCGCCAGACATCTCTGTCATTCGCGCCGCACCATGGCGGCGAACGGCGCTGTTGACCTTGCTGGCGATTTGGTGCGTTGTTCAAGTGACGTTGCCGCTGCGGCATTGGCTCTATCCAGGCAACGTCAATTGGACCGAACGGGGCCATTATTTCGCCTGGCACATGATGCTGCGCGGCAAGACTTCCGCGATTCGTTTTCACATTTACGATGCGGTTACCGGCCGTCACGGCGTCTTCCCTTTGCAGAACGAACTCAACTCGTATCAGCTAGCCCGAATGTCGCGGGATCCGCAGCTCATTCGGGCATTCTCCCAGCAGATCGAACGGAAGTGTCGAGCCCACGGCTTTGCGGATGTTGAAGTACGAGCTTTCGTGCTCTGCTCACTCAATGGTCGCAGACCTCAGCTTTTGATTTCGCCGAACGTCGATTTAACCTCCGGCGATCTCGACCGCCGAACCGATTGGATCCTGCCGCTAGCCGAGCCTTTGCCGAACAAGTCATGGAACCAACCAATCGCAACCTGGGAGCAGCTCGTGATGGCGGATCCATTGAACCAACTGATGAGCCCGCAAAGTAAATAGATTGCCCAAGAAAACGGCGCATCGTCCGCTTCAGTCGAGGCCCGCTCTAGAGGCTGTTTCAAAACCCTAGCGTTATAAGCTTGCGCCAGGTAACGATTTGCGTTACACCTACCATCGAAAGGAGTTCTTCGATGGCAGGCAGGCGTGGAGTGTTGCTCACCGATGAGCAGTGGGAAATGGTAAGGCCGTTCATTCCTGAGGTCCCGACAACACGTCGTTGTGGCAGGCCTCGGGCGGACGATCGGGCCTGTTTTGAAGGTATTTTGTGGGTGCTTCGCAGCGGAGCCCGCTGGAAGGACTTGCCCGATTGGTATCCCTCGCCAAGCACTTGCTGGCGACGATTGGCCGAATGGGAGGAAGCTGGCGTCTTTGTCGATATGTGGCATGCGTTCATCGACGAACTCGATGAGCAAGGCCGCATCAACTGGGACGAAATTTTTATGGACGGCAGCTTTGCTCCGGCAAAAAAAGGGGCAATTCCAAATTCTTCGCGATATAGTTGGCCGAAATGAATGGAACAAAGAAGCGGCAATCCTTTCCGTAGACCTGCTGGAATCCTTGGTATACATCTTGTCCCCAAAGGTCCGCCTCGAAGTCTTCGTCATAGAATACGCGGACGCTCTCCCGCTTTACCAATTGAGCTAGGGCTTTCGCGTACTCGCGGTCTTCGCCAGCGAAAGAGAATCCGAAATCGTACTTATACACTTGAGGTCCCTGCGGCTACGCGAATGCGTCTTGTGTTGCATGTCACGGTTGGTTTGTGTTTGCCTAGGAATGCATGTTGTCTTGGCTGTTTGCGAGCCTCCGAACTAGTTGCTTGATGAAATCTTTGTATTGAATGTCGTCGTGTACTTTCCCCTTGTCACAAGTGGGGCACGTGATGACTAAATTGCCCGATCGAACGCTTCCAATGTTGGCGTTTTGGCCGCATTCTGGGCACGTCGCATAGAAGACTGCATTAAACATGAGGGGGGGATTGAACGATTGATCGAGGACAGAGAGGCCGGCGGTCATGTGGTCCATTGAAAATTCTGTTTCCCGTCAGTTGGTAATTGGAAATAGGTTGCCCAAGGATAACCATTCCTTTGGGGATCTTCTATGCCCTAGACTTGTGGCGAAGTTCCACCGAGCCGATAAATCTAGTGCGGCTAGAGAATGAGGCGACAGACAGGCTCGCTGGAGCCGGGAAACCCTTGTGGGGATAATAAAAGTCACTCTAAACAGAGGAGATAACTTTTGCTTCTGAACCCTGAGCCTTTTCCAGCAAGCGGCAAGATAGGTAACGGTTCAAAAGTTGTAGTCGTAAGTCGTTGTACTAGAAAGACTTACAAGTCGGGGCGACACGATTTGAACGTGCGACCTCTGCGTCCCGAACGCAGCGCTCTACCAGGCTGAGCCACGCCCCGATTCTACCTGTTCGGATAAATCCCTCAGGTCGAAAGTCCGTTTATAGATGTCCGATGCCTGAGCGTCAATAGCAGGAGGCGACAACGACATGGCCGGTTCGCAGAAAAATTGGGGGCGTAACCCAAATGCGACAAAGGACTTCCGACTTCATGTGTTGAGAGGGTTGGCTTCTGCTAAATCGGTGGCGATGTTTGTCAGGCGGCAATGCGTTGCTGGTCGCTAGGCCGGTGGCGGGTTGTTGGCTTCGTGCGGTTTCCAGTCGACCAATTGCAGCTCGACGTTGTTTCGGCCGCGGAAGTTGTTGATGACCGGTTGGAAGGCGATATCGAGCAGCCCGTCATGTTTGGCGAGCGGTTCGGCCCAGTCTCCTTGGCCGAAGGCGACGCCGCGGATGCGGACTCCGTGATGCTCTAGATGGACCGACAGATGGCGCTCGCCGCCGCCGATCCGTTTCGGTTTGTCGACCAACTTGGCGCCGCTGGCGCACATAATGGGGCGACGGTTTCCTGCACCAAATGGGGCGAGCATTTCGATTTGGGTGATCGTCTTGAACGTCAGTTGGCTGATCGGGGCTTCGGCGTCGATCGCGAGTTCGGCGATTTGCGATTCGTCGGTGACTTCGCTGGCGGCGTATTCGAGGAACTCGGCGCGAAAAGCTTCGATCTTGTCTGGCGAAATCTGTAGGCCCGCCGCGGCCGCATGTCCGCCGCAACCGAGCAAATGATGCTCGCAAGATTTGAGCGCTTCGTGCAGATTCAAGCCGCATGCGCTGCGCGCCGAGCCGACGCCGGGCTTTACGCCTGCTTGATCGAGCGCGATCAGAATGACCGGACGATTGTATTTTTCGGCCAACCGACCGGCGACAATTCCGATCACGCCGACGTGCCAACCATGCCCAGCTAGGACGAGGGCCGGATCGTTGACCGGATCGAACTCTTCTTTGGCTTGCTTTTGAGCGGCGAGATTAATGCTGCGTTCGAGACTGCCGCGGCTGTCGTTCAGCTGATGAATGTACTCGGCCAGCGCTCGGGCGCGTTCGGGCGAATCGGTCGTCAGCAGTTCGATCGCTAGCTGCGCTTGGCCAAGTCGGCCCGCCGCATTCAGGCGAGGGCCGATCATAAACCCGATGTCTTCGCTGGTTAGTTGCTTCTTGTCACCGAGCTTCGCGACTTCCAGCAATGCTTCGATGCCGGGAACGGAATGCTCGCGCAGGCAGTTCAGGCCGTGACGGACGATCAGGCGATTTTCGTCCAAGAGCGGCACAACGTCGGCGACGGTGCCGATCGACGCCAGGCCGACGGCGGTCAGCAGAAAATTGCGCAGCCGGTCGGTGACGCGCCGGGCGTTGCTCGCTTTTTGACAGAGCGCCCAGGCAAGTTTGAAAGCGACGCCGGCGCCGCAAAGTCCGCCGAAGGGATAGTTGGTTCCAGGCAGGCGCGGATGGACAATCGCCGCCGCGTCGGGCAGTCGCTCGGCCATCTCGTGATGGTCGGTAATGATCAGTTCCAGACCCAGCTCTTTTGCGCGGTCCGCTTCTTTGACGCTGGCGATACCGCAGTCGACGGTGATCAGCAGATGGGTTCCACGTTGGACCAGCTTTTCCAACGCTTCGCTGTTTAGGCCGTAGCCTTCGTCAAAGCGGCTGGGAACGTAATAGCCGACGTCGGCGCCAAGCGTTTGCAGGCAGCGATAGAGAATCGCCGATCCGGTGATGCCGTCGGCGTCGTAGTCGCCGTAGATGGTAATGCGGCGTTTGGCTTTGATCGCCGCATCAATACGTTCGACGGCGGCAGTAACGCCGGGAAGCAGGTCCGGGTCGCGCAGGTCCGAGAATTTCGCTTCGAGAAAGCCGCGAATCGCATTGGGATCGCAAATGCCGCGGCTGATGAGAAGCTGGGCGACAACCGGGGGAACTCCAGCCGATTGCTCGAGCTGTCGGATGCGGGCAGCGTCGTGCGGAAAAATGCGCCAGCGCTTTTCCATAGCGGAAAGTTACTCCAGTCCGTGGCGATGCGATTCGAAACGGACGTGAGTCTGACGCATATCGGCCCAAAAATCAACGAACCGCCAGAGATGTGACAGTTCGCAGCGGATCGTCGCGGCAAAATAGTCCGAGACTACTTTTTCTTTTCGTTGTGCCAAGTGTGCTTGCGCAGGCGCGGGCAATATTTCTTGAGCTTTAGCTTTTCGCCGCCCGGCTTGCGTTTCAGGGTGTAGTTGTAGTCGCCCGATTCCTCGCATACGAGAAAGACGGTTTCTGCTTTTTTGCTCTTTTTGGCCATGACGCCGGATCCCTGGACAGCTTCAAGTGGATTAGAGTGATACTCAATCTATGGGTTGGAATCCCGCAATATACCGAATGACATGGGGAGTCGGCTAGTCCCTTTCCGCCGGAAAGCAGATTCATCAATCCGGCTGAGTACTTCACAATTTTGGGAACGTTAGATTCTCGTGGAATATTCGTGAAGGGTAGAAACGAATGTCCTAGTGAGGCTCAACGGCAAGAATGGCCCCTGTTAGGGGGTGTGGCGGCGGTTGGTACCCTCTAAAATTGATTTTGTTGAAGATTTGTTGACTTTCGGCATATTCTTGCCGGCGTCCTCCTTTTCCCTGCGGCAAATCTGCATCCGACTCTTTTCTTTTCTGCGTTCAAGGAATGTTCCCGCGCGAATGTCGCGGAGCGAAGGTAAACGTTTATGGCCACTCCCAATGCTCCCCAGAACGATATCGAACCGGATCATGAAGATGATGTCCGTCCCGCAGTAAGCAGCCGATTTTTGCTGCTGACCGCGGTTCCTTCGTGGCTGGTCAGTCTGGTTGTCCACTTCTTGCTGATTTTGGTGCTGGTCTTGTTGCCGGTCGCGCAAAAGATGAATCAGCAGCGTGAGATCACCGTCGACGACACCGCCGATGCGGAAGAGATCGACGAATTTGTCATGGAAGAATTCGAGCCGATCGATGAAATGAAGCTCGACTTCGACAAGCCGCCAGAGCAAATGGAAGAAGCGGTTATCGCAGAAGAAAACATCGTCTCCGATTTTCAAGAGATGGAA
Source organism: Blastopirellula marina DSM 3645 (assembly GCF_000153105.1). Classification (GTDB taxonomy): domain Bacteria; phylum Planctomycetota; class Planctomycetia; order Pirellulales; family Pirellulaceae; genus Blastopirellula; species Blastopirellula marina. The sequence goes on along the minus strand of NZ_CH672376.1, from coordinate 1,588,131 downwards.
GCGGCGACGCAGCAGCTCGACCTAGTCGACTTTGCGGATCAGACGGCGCCCTTCTCAGACATGATGACCGACAACGCCGGATTGACTGGTAACGGCACTAGCGGCCGCGGTCAGGCGACGCGCACCAAAATGTTGAGCGAAGGGGGCGGAAACGGCGGCAGCGAAGCGGCCGTGGTCAACGGCATCAAATGGATCGCCGACCATCAACTGCCAGATGGGACCTGGAATTTTGATCATCGTCGCGGCGCCAAAAAGCCAGGCGAATCGAAAAACTTTGGCGAGTTTAGCAATTCTCCCCGAGCAGCGACCGCGATGGGCTTGTTGCCGTTTTTAGGCTCAGGCCATACGCATAAAGAGGGCAAGTACAAGAAGCAGGTAAACGCCGGACTGACGGCGCTGGTTCGCTTGATGCAAGTTCGCGGCCGCGAAGGGAGCCTGGTCGACGCCCAGGGGAATATGTATTCGCATGGTCTGGGGTCGATCGCACTATGTGAAGCCTATGCGATGACGCAAGACAAAAACTTGATGGCGCCCGCCCAGGCTTCGCTGAACTATATCGTCGCATGCCAGGATCCGGTCGGGGGCGGATGGCGTTACAAACCGCGCCAGGCCGGCGATACTTCGGTGGTTGGTTGGCAGTTAATGGCGCTGAAGAGCGGCCATATGGGCTACTTAGAGGTTCCGCGTAACACGATTGCCGGCTCGATGAAGTTCCTTGATTCAGTCCAGTCGGACGGCGGCGCCAAGTATGGCTACGCCGATCCCGGCGCCAAGGCGTCGATGACGGCCGTCGGGCTGTTGTGCCGCATGTATCTGGGCTGGAAGAAAGAAAACCCGGCTCTGGAGAAGGGGGTCGACTATCTGGCTGGCCAGGGCCCGTCGTTGGGCGGCGGAGCCAACATGTACTACAACTATTACGCAACGCAGGTGATGCGTCACCATGGCGGCGCCAAATGGGAAGCCTGGAACGTGAAGCAGCGCGACTTCTTGATCAACTCACAGGTCAAAGAGGGGCAGCCCGAAGCCGGTAGCTGGCATTTCACCGGCGGGTTCACCGACAAAGGTGGGCGGCTCTACAACACTTCGCTATCGCTGCTAACGTTGGAAGTTTACTACCGTCACCTGCCGATCTATAAGAACACCGCATCGGAAGAAGACTTTCCGCTGTAAGCAGGTCGTTGGGGATATTGCGTAGCAAATGAGCCGCTTCCTTAGAGAGCGGCTCTTTTTGTTGCGAGTGCAGCAAACGCCAAGCGGAGTCTCATGGGCGCCGCTGGAAAGCATTGGGATTATCGCCAGGCTGGATACGCCCAGAGGCCAGGACCAGCAGGGATCGGCGTCGCTTGGCCCGATGAAATCTCGACGAGATAAGGCCGCGGCCCTTCTGCTCCGCCAAATTTCATCATGATCACCTGATTCCCGTCGGGACTTGCGGTCGGGAAGCCATAGCCTTTCAGGCCATCGCCGATCATTTGGACATCTTTGCCATCAAGGTCGCAAGAATACCAAAGATCGGTCTCATTATTTTCGTACATGATGCGCGACTCTGACATGAGCATTACCGGGCTAGAGCCTTGCAACAGCGAGGTGATTTTTCCGCTCAGATCCATGCGGCAAACGGTATTGATCGAAGGCTTGTCGAGCGCGGCGTACTCGCGGGTCACCAGCACGATCCCCTTGCCGTCCGGCAGCCAAGAGGGGAAGCCGGTATCCATGGTTTCGCCTAGCGGACGGGTTTCTCCAGTTTCGAGGTCATGAATGTAAATCTGAAAATCAAGCGGCCCCTTTCCGGTTGCTTGTTTCAAGACGGCCAAATATCGATCGTCAGGCGACAGGACGCATGATAAGACCATGCCGGACTGCAGTTCTGGCCCCCCAATTCGAATGTTTTCGCCCGAGAGCAGATCGATCTCAAAGAGGCACATGCTGCCTTCCAGCGGAAGATTGCCGGCCAAGTAGACCCGGGATCGGTCTTTTGAAAAGCAGCCTCCCAGGGCGACGCCGTGTTGATAGGGGAGTCGGCGGAAGTCTCCCGTGCGGATATTCAAGAGCAGCAAATTCATATCCCCGTCGGGCGTGCCGGGGCGCCATAACGGTTGATTTGCGATCGTGATTAAGTCACGAAGCGACTCTTGATTCGCTAGGGGCTGCGTCCGATCGGTCCATTGTTGCTGACTGATATCGAACTGTGAGTCTTCTGATGCGGGAACCCAGCGAAAGTTTTTGAACCAAACTTGCTTTTTGAAGACGCCATCTTTAAGGATGACTCCATTCGTTATGTCGAGCTTCACCTCGATGCCGGTGTTGAGGGTCCCTTCCAGCATCTGCTTCGTGTCCCGCATTTTTTGATTCACGCTATCGGGAGAACGGGTTTCCGCGTCCTTGATCATCTTCAGGGCTGACTTGATTTGCTGCGCATTGGCCTCAGGCAGCGGCATGCGATAGGTGGCGACATTGTCAGCGACGCCTGCGAAATTCACCGCTTCATCGATTTCGTCGACGATCATGCGGATTTCACTTCTCGCCAGAAAGAAATAGGCGGCGGGAAATGACAGCGGCGCTTCGAAGGGACGGTATTTGAAATTGCCTTCTTTGGTCGTGACGTACCACAGCCCCTCCCTGCTGATGATTTCGGCAATTTCCAATCTGCTATCGCCTTTGGTTAAGCGAATCACTTGCTTTTCCATGTCCGCAGCGCGAACGGTATCGACCTCTGCGAAGAGATCATTGGGCAATTCCAATACCGTCGTCCAGGCTGCCGTGTCGGTGGCCAGTCGTTCCTGAGTCTGGCGGCCGGCGGCGACGATATCCTGGATGTGCGGAGGTTCCGCCCCCTTCAAGCAAGGCGTCTTAGGGGCTGTTGACCAGGTGACGAGAAACGTCAGAAGCCAAAAGAGACGAATCGATTTCATGGAGTTCGCTTTCGCATGGTTCGAAGCAGTACAGCCTGCGAAAGCGATTTTACGAGATTTCTCGCCCGCTTTCCTGTTTTTGAAGGGATTGCGAAGAATATTTTACCTCGAAAGAGGCCCGCTCTGTGGGCTACTCGGATCGCGGTCTGACGATGGATGTTCGCGCAAAAGGGATTGAGTGAGCTCGCGTACTTTTGACACGCAATATTTGCGTCACGCTTGCAGTTTCAATCAAGCTATAGTTGACGGTGATCCTGGTGCTGCGCGCCGATTGTGCGGCGCGTACTCATTGTTTCGGTGGTAGCGATTTATGCGCATCCTTTCGGCATCGACAAATGTCGCCGAGTCTCCGGCTCCTTCGCGGGTCAGGAAGAAGGAGAATGCGCTCGTGCTGTGGCTGTCGCGCCGTTTTCAAGGCTCGGCTGGCTGGATGTTCAGTTTGCTGTTTCATTTATTGGTGGTGCTGGCGCTTGGATTGTGGATCTTGCGCGACGATCGACGAGAAGGCCCGCCGGGGATCATTCTCGGCGAAGCCGACCCGACTGTTCCGATTACCGAGATCCCCAAGTGGCAGCCGGAAGTTGCGGACATCCAGGGGGAAGTCATCAACGATTCGACTTTTGCGCTTGAGGAGTTGGCGCAGCAACTGGCGCAGACTGCTCCGTCCGCAGCGCCAATCGCTTCGATTCCGTCCCCGGCGTTGCAGTTCTCGGATTCGGCGACGCTGACTTACGTACCGCCGGCCGGCGCCGGTGGATTTGAAGGAAGAGATCCCGCCAAGCAACCAGGTTTGCTGCAGCAGCGCGGAGGCTCACAAGCGACGCAAGACGCCGTCGAACGCGCGTTGGCCTGGATCGCTGCGCAGCAAAACGACGATGGTCATTGGGACTTCAATCATCGCAACGGCCCTCAGGGAGCGCGTGCTACCGATCCGGGAACCGCGCATGCGTTGACCGGCGCGACCGGTCTGGCGCTGCTGCCGTTTTTGGGCAAGGGTTACACGCATCTGCGTGAAAGTCCCTATCAAGAGACGGTTGCTAAGGGGCTCTACTATCTGAGAACGAACATGATCGTCAGCAATCGAGGAGGCGATCTGACCGGCGGCAGTAAGTTTGGCATGTATTGTCACGGCTTGGCGGCGATCGCGCTGTGCGAAGCGTACGCCATGACCGAAGATCCTGATCTGCGCCAGGATGCTCAGGAGGCGGTGAAGTTTATTGAGTTCGCGCAGCATCTCGAAGGCGGGTGGCGCTATCAACCGGGCGAGCCAGGCGATACGTCGGTTTATGGTTGGCAATTGATGGCGCTGAAGAGCGCCTTGATCGGCGGGCTGCAAGTTTCGTCCGCCAAAGTTGGTCTGGCGGAGTACTTTCTCGATACGGTGCAAACCGACGCCGGCGCCTACTATGGATATCAGCGGCCGGGGAAGCGGCCGACGACAACGGCGATCGGACTGTTGTCACGGATGTATCTGGGATGGCGTCGCAATGATCGGCGATTGCAACGGGGAGCGAAGTTTCTCGCGACCGAGGGGCCCTCGCAGCGTGACATGTATTTCAACTACTACGCGACCAACGTGATGGCGCACCAAGGCGGGCCTGCGTGGACGAAGTGGAACGACAAGCTAAGCAACTACCTGGTGCAGTCGCAATCGACAAAGTTGTACGAGGCGGGAAGCTGGCGCTTTGACGACCCTTACTTTGAGGAGGGGGGGCGATTGTACACGACCTGTTTGGCGGCGATGATCCTAGAAGTTTACTATCGCCATATGCCTCTCTACTCTGATCAGTCCATTGACTTCACTTTCTAAGTTGCCGCCGGTGATCTTGCCGGTGATCGATTTGAAAGACCGGCACGTGGTGCGCGGCGTCGGCGGCTTGCGGCGTCGCTATCGTCCGATCGAAAGCAAGTTGTGCGCTTCATCAAAGCCTGGCGACGTCGCCGCAGCGATGGTTACCGCGTATTCGTTTGAGGATGCATACGTCGCGGATCTGGATGCGATTCTAGACGGTCGACCGCAAGTTGAAGATTGGCGGAAAATCGCAGAGGCCGGTCTGCGGCTGCATCTCGACGCCGGATTGGCGACGCTTGCCGATTGCCAACGCGTGATCGAAGTGCTGGCACGAGAGAATGTCGCATCCGTGATTGTCGGGCTCGAGACGCTGCGACGCTGGGAAGATCTGGAGCAGATCGCGGCCGAATTTGGCGACGACGTGACGTTCAGTCTTGATTTGCGGCATGGTCGTCCGTTACGGATTGTGGGTGCGGCGATTCGTCCCGAAGAAGTAGCGCAACGCGCGTTTGAGTGCGGCGTTAGGCGAATTGTGTTGCTCGATCTGGCTCACATTGGGCAGGGGAGGGGGACCGGAACCGAGATGCTGTGCCGCGAGTTGTCGACGCAACTTGCGGGAGTCGAGTGGATTACTGGAGGTGGGATGCAGACATCGGCCGATATCGCAGCGCAATTGGCGATCGGCGCATCACGCGTGCTGGTATCTTCTGCACTTCATGAAGATGAAAAAATATTAATGCCGCGTCCGCAATGAGCGACAATGAATTAAATTGCCGCAGAGTGATTACGGCAGAGAGTTTTTTGTCGTTGTTTTTTAACGGATCGGTATTTGCCCACATTTCGCCCGGGGTTCGTTGCGTTCGCTTATCGCCGCTCAAAACGCAAGTTAGGACCTCGCAAAAAGGGGCTTGGATTCGTAGGGCGAGGAATTCTCCCCTTGCGACTCCCTGCACAACCGATATTATTTTGAGGATAGCGAGGCAATTATTCGGGCATGCCTGGGTGTAGGCATCTTCTTCACGGCGAGCGTTAACTGCACAGCTTCCTTTGTTCGCCGCAGACGATTGAAAAGCATTTCCCAGGCCTACATGTCCTATACATTGTGAAAGTTTTCACAAACTCAGTTTGCTCGCTACGTTACGCAGCGATACGCAGTAATTTCCAGGGCCAAGATTCGCCCGTTCGGAGCCGCGGATGCCACGAACTATTACATTGAAACGAGGGCTCGATCTGCCGATTTCGGGTCGTCCTCAGCAGTCCATCGAGTCGGCCGGAGCGGTGACCCGATTCGGTCTCCTTGGCGAGGACTACATCGGCATGCGGCCGACGATGTTTGTTGCCGAAGGGGATTCGGTCAAACTTGGTCAGGCCCTGTTTGAAGACAAAAAGAATCCCGGCGTGATGTTCACATCGCCGGCCGCCGGAAAGGTTGTTGCGGTTAACCGCGGCGCCAAGCGTCGGTTTTTGTCGGTCGTGATCGAGCGTGAAGGGGACGAACAAGTCGAGTTCGCCTCGCATGGCGATCAATCGCTCTTGAATCTGACTCGCCAGCAAGTGGTCGAGGGAATGTTGGCCGCCGGCCTGTGGCCAGCGCTGCGACAACGGCCCTTTGGTCGGACTCCATCGCCGACGCAAACGCCGAGAGCGCTGTTCATTACGGCGATCGACAGCCATCCGTTGGCGGCTGATCCCGCAGTCGTGATCGGCCCGCAGAAAGCGGAGTTCACGGCCGGTTTGGAAGCGCTGAGTAAATTAACCGATGGACCGATGTTCGTCTGTCGTGCTCCTGGCGCTGACATCCCGGGTGAAGGCCTGGAATTCGCCGAAGTTGTCGAATTCGATGGCCCACATCCTGCCGGCTTGCCTGGAACGCATATTCATTGCTTGTTCCCGGCGGGGCGCGATCGCGCCGTCTGGCACATCGGTTATCAAGACGTGTTGGCGATCGGTACGCTGTTCAAGACCGGCCGACTGAACGTCAAGCGAATCCTCTCGCTGGCGGGACCCGCCGTGAGCAAGCCGCGCTTGATCGAAGCGGCGTTGGGCGCCGACCTGACGCAGTTGACTGACGGTCAGCTGAATGGAGTCGATCCTCGCGTGATTTCGGGCTCGGTCTTTTGGGGCCGAACTTGTGCAGAGCCGCATACGTTCCTGGGACGTTACCACAATCAGATTTCGGTGCTGGAAGAAGGTCGCAACCGCGACTTCCTGGGTTGGCTGACGCTCGGGTTCGGCAAGTTCTCGACCAAGTCGGTGTTCATGTCGGCCCTGACCGGCGGAGGTCGCGAATATGACTTCACGACCAGCAGTGAGGGAAGTCATCGCGCGATCATCCCGACCGGGATGTATGAAAAAGTGATGCCGCTCGATATCGAACCGACAGCACTGCTCAAGTCGCTGGTGGTGAACGATATGGAATCGGCTCAGGCGCTGGGCGCCTTGGAATTGGATGAAGAAGATTTGGCGCTTTGTTCCTACGTCGATACCGGCAAGCACGACTTCGGCAGCGCCCTGCGGAAGAACCTAGACCGCATTGAGGCCGAGGGGTAACCATGAAGTTTATACGCAACCTACTCGATCGCGCCGCTCCTCTGTTTGAGGAAGGCGGCAAGCTCGAACGACTCTATCCGCTGTATGAAGCGGGAGATACGTTCCTTTACACGCCAGGCGAAATCACGCACGGTACGACCCATGTGCGAGATGGTCTCGACCTGAAGCGGATGATGGTGTTTGTCGTCATCGCGCTCACGCCGTGCATCTTGATGGCGATGTGGAACACCGGCTACCAAGCCAACTCAGCGATTCACGCTGAAGCCGGCACTGCGCCGGAGAACTGGCAAGAGAGTCTGTTCACGTCACTGGGAATGGCTCACGACCCCGGCAGCTTGCTCGACAATATCGTGCTGGGCGCGATCTACTTTCTGCCGGTCTACATCGTCACGATGACGGTCGGCGGGATTATCGAGGTGATCTTCGGAATCGTTCGCAAGCATGAAGTCAACGAAGGGTTCCTGGTTACCGGGATGCTCTTTCCGCTGACGTTGCCGCCGACGATTCCACTCTGGCAAGTCGCTTTAGGCATCGCCTTCGGCGTGTTGATCGGCAAGGAAGTTTTTGGCGGCACCGGCAAGAACTTTCTGAATCCGGCCCTCACGGCTCGTGCGTTCCTTTACTTCGCTTACCCGAATCAGATCACCGGCAACGTTTGGATTGCTGCCGATGGTTTTAGCGGCGCGACCACCCTAGGGGCGTTGGCCGAGAACAAAGACAATCTGGACGTGGGGCTTTCGCAGATTCTGCAAGGAGTCGACGGTCAGGGGATTACTTGGATGCAAGCGTTCCTCGGGACGATCACCGGTTCGATGGGCGAAACATCAGCTCTGGCATGTTTGCTGGGCGCCGCCTTTTTGATCCTGACCGGCGTCGGCTCGTGGAAGATCATGGCCGCAACTGTGTTGGGCGCCGTGGGAACCTCGGGCGTCTTTTGGCTCGCGAGTCTTTCGGGATTGGAAACCTCCGCGTTGTTCGCATTGCCGCCGTGGTGGCATCTGGTGATCGGCGGTTTCGCCTTCGGTTGCGTCTTTATGGTGACCGACCCGGTTTCGGCGGCGATGACGGAAAAAGGAAAGTGGTTTTACGGGATCCTGGTCGGCGTACTGACGATCTTGATTCGCGGCATCAACCCCGCGTTCCCGGAAGGGATCATGCTCGCCATCTTGTTTGGTAACGTGATGGCGCCGCTGATCGACTACTTCGTGATTCAAGGAAACATCAACAGAAGGATGGCTCGCTATGCGTCGTGATAGCGTAGGCGGAACGTTCCTGGTGGCCGCCGTCCTTTGCATCGTTTGTTCGATAGCGGTTTCGGCGACGGCAGTCCTCCTGAAACCGACTCAAGTCGAAAACGAAAAGCTGGATCAGCAGAAGAATATTCTGGCTGCCGCCGGCGCGTTGCCGAAGGACAAAGAAGGCAAAGTCGAAGATGTCAGCGACGCCAAGATCACCGAGTTGTACAACAGCGTCGAGACGATCGTGATCGACCTCGACACCGGCGAACGTGTTGATAATCGGGAAGAAGACCCGATTGCGGCCGATTCGTTGGATGACAAACCGAAGATGGAAAAAATTCCTACCGATGCTCCGGCTGCTGAAAAGCTGGGTGACATCAAAGAGCGCCCCAAATATTCGCAGGTCTTTTTGCTGAAGAAAGAGGGCCAGATCGACGTGATTGTGTTGCCGTTCTACGGCAAAGGACTGTGGTCGACCATGAAGGGCTTCATCGCTCTTGAGGGAGACGCCCAGACGATCAAAGGTTTGACTTACTACTCGCATGGCGAAACTCCAGGGCTCGGCGGCGAAGTCGACAACCCAGATTGGAAAGCCCAGTGGCCCGGCACCCAAGCGGTCGAAGACGACGGCAAGGTCGTCGTTTCGGTCACGAAGGCAGGGCAGACCGGCGGCATTGATACCAACATCGACGGCCTGTCAGGCGCTACGATCACGACCAAAGGGGTTGATACGATGGTTCGCTACTGGCTAGGCCCAGGCGGCTTCGGTCCATTTTTGGCGAAAGTTCGCAAGGGAGACTTCAATGGCTAAAGAGACCACGAAAGAGATCCTGCTGTCGCCGGTCTTCACCAACAATCCGATCGCACTGCAAGTGCTCGGCATTTGTTCGGCGTTGGCGGTGACGTCCAAAATGGACAAAGCCCTGACGATGGCGTTGGCGGTGACGGTGGTGACGGGGTTCTCGAACCTGAGCGTTAGTCTGGTTCGCAAGTTCATCCCCAGCAGCATCCGCATCATCGTGCAGATGACGATCATCGCATCGCTCGTGATCATCGTCGACCAATTTTTGAAAGCCTACGCGTTCAACATCAGCAAAGAGCTGTCGGTGTTCGTCGGTTTGATCATTACCAACTGTATCGTGATGGGACGTGCTGAAGCCTACGCGATGAAGCACGAACCCGGCATGAGCTTTTTGGACGGCATCGGCAATGGACTCGGCTATAGCTTGATTCTGTTGATCGTCGCCTTCTTCCGCGAACTGTTCGGTTTTGGAACCTTGTTCGGCATTACTATTCTGCCGCTGTACGACGCAGTCAAAGATTCCGGCTGGTACACGACCAACGGGCTGATGGTCTTGCCGCCGAGTGCGTTTTTCATCATCGGCATCATCATTTGGGTCTTGCGGACATTCCGTCCTGACCAGGTAGAGACGGAGGGCTAAACATGGCTGACTACGTCAATATTGCACTGAAAGCGGTCTTCAGCGAAAATCTCGCGCTCGCCTTCTTTTTGGGGATGTGCACGTTTCTCGCCGTTTCCAAAAACGTGAAGACGGCCCTCGGGCTGGGCGCCGCGGTGATCGCAGTGATGGCGATCACGATTCCGGCGAACAACCTGATCTATCAGCATCTGCTGAAGAAAGGGCAACTTGCTTGGATCAGCTCGGATCTGGCCGATATGGACCTCACGTTTCTCGGATTGATCATTTACATCGGCGTTATCGCGGCGATTGTGCAGATCTTGGAAATGGCGCTCGATCGTTACTTTCCGCCGTTGTATACCGCGCTCGGCATCTTTCTGCCGTTGATCACGGTCAACTGCGCGATTTTGGGCGGTTCGTTGTTCATGGTCGAGCGTGATTACAACTTTACGCAAAGCTGCGTTTACGGCGTCTTCGCCGGAGTCGGCTGGGCGTTGGCGATCGTCGCTTTGGCCGGCGTTCGCGAAAAGCTGAAATACAGCGACGTGCCGGATGGTCTGAAAGGACTCGGCATCACGTTCATCACCGCCGGCCTCATGGCTTTGGCGTTCATGTCGTTTGGCGGCATGCTGTAATTCCCGATTTCAGTGACTTTTAGTCGAAAAGTATAGAGTCATGCAGGAATATCAATTCATCCTGATTCCCGTCGGCGTCGCGATGTTCACGGTTCTCGTGCTGGCGCTGGTGGCGATCATTCTTGCCGCCAAGTCGGTGCTTGTCGCCGCCGGCGACGTGAAGCTCGTGATCAATGAGCAAAAAGAAGTTCATGTCCCCGCCGGCGGTAAATTGCTCAATGCGCTAGCCGACCAGGGCATCTTCGTCTCGTCCGCGTGCGGCGGCGGCGGAACCTGTGCTCAGTGCAAAGTGAAAATTCATTCGGGCGGCGGTGATATTCTGCCGACCGAAAAATCGCACATCAACAACCAGCAAGCCCGCGAAGGCTATCGCTTGTCGTGCCAGGTCGCGGTCAAGCAGGACATGAGCATCGAAGTTCCCCACGAAGCGTTTGAAACGAAGAAGTGGGATTGCGAGGTCATCTCGAACGACAACGTCGCGACCTTCATCAAAGAGTTCAAGCTGAAGCTGCCCGAAGGCGAGGAAGTCGACTTCAAGGCGGGCGGCTACATCCAGATCGAAATTCCGGAACACGAAGTCGCCTACAAGGACTTCGTCGTCGACAAGGAATATCATGAAGACTGGGATAAGTTCAACATTTGGCGGTATGTGTCCAAAGTGGATGAGCCGGTGATTCGCGCTTACTCGATGGCGAACTACCCCGGCGAAAAGGGCATCATCATGCTCAACGTCCGGATCGCTTCGCCGCCGCCGCGAGCCCCCGAAGGAACTCCGCCGGGTAAAGCTTCCAGCTATATCTTTAGCAAGAAGCCTGGCGATAAGGTGACGATCTCGGGCCCGTACGGCGAGTTCTTCATTAAAGACACCGAAAACGAAATGGTCTACATCGGCGGCGGCGCCGGCATGGCTCCGCTTCGCAGTCACATCTTTGAACTGTTCAAAGAACGAAAGACCAACCGCAAAGTTTCGTTTTGGTACGGCGGTCGGAGCGTTCGCGAACTGTTCTATGTCGACGAATTCCGCGACATTGAAAAGGACTTTCCGAACTTTAAGTTCAACATCGCGCTCTCGGATGCGTTGCCGGAAGACAACTGGACCGGTCTGAAAGGGTTCATTCACCAGGTTCTCCTCGAGAACTACTTGAAGAACCATCCGGCTCCGGAAGACATCGAGTATTACATCTGCGGTCCGCCGATGATGAATCAGGCGGTGTTCAAAATGCTGGATGACCTCGGCGTTCCGCCAGAAAATATCGCCTACGATGACTTCGGCGGCTAAACGTATGATCACGCTGACCAGAGCAGCATGCTTGCTGCTTTTGGTGGTCGGCTGTAGTCCCAACCACTCCGCTCCTGTCGAGTTAACAGGGCGGACGATGGGGACGACCTACTCGGTCAAGTTGATCGCGTCCGGCGCCGACTTCTCGACAGCGTCGCTGCAAAAGCAGGTGGACGAGCGGCTGGTCGAAATCAACCAGCAGATGTCGACCTATATTCCAGATTCGGAACTCTCGCGTTTCAATCAAAGCCCGGCGGGAAATTGGTTTCCCGTCTCGCAGGCGTTGGCCGACGTTGTTGCACGGGCCAAAGAAATTAGCGAGCAGAGCGACGGCGCGTTTGACGTGACCGTCGGCCCGCTGGTCAATCTCTGGAGTTTTGGCCCTGACAATCGTCCTGAAAAAGTCCCCAGCGACGAAGCGATCGCCGCCGCCCTGGCCAACGTGGGAGACGCCAAGCTCGAGGTTCGACTCGATCCTCCGGCCCTGAAAAAGTCACGAGACGCGTTGTATGTCGATCTTTCGGCGATCGCCAAAGGCTACGGCGTCGACCAGATCGCCCAACTGGTCGCCGACTCAGGCGCCCAATCGTACATGGTCGAAATCGGCGGTGAAGTACGCGCCGTCGGACGCAAGAGCGACGGCTCGCTATGGCGGATCGCGATCGAGAAACCGACCCCCGGCGCCAGAGCGATTCAAGAGATCGTCGAACTGTCGAACCAATCACTGGCGACTTCCGGAGATTATCGACAACATTTTGTGGAGGATGGTCAGATCTATTCTCACACGATTGATCCCCAAACAGGGCGTCCGCTGCCGCATCCTCCCGCGTCGGTCAGCGTGTTGCATGCCGATTGCGCCGCGGCCGACGCTTTCGCGACGACGCTCATGGTCTTGGGACCAGAGCGTGGATACAATTGGGCGGAACAAAACAAATTGGCCGTGTTGTTTCTCATCCGCGGCGCGGATGGGCCGGTCGTACGCCGCACGTCGTTGTGGCCTCAGCGTGGAGAGTAACCTGTGCTACTCACTTTTTTAATCGCCGCCGGAGTGTTCGCCATCGCATTGGCGGGGATGGCGATCGGCGTCATCATCAGCAACCGCAGCATCAAGGGAAGTTGCGGCGGGCTAAATAACTTCCGCGACTCGGTCGGCAATCCGATCTGCGACGCTTGCACGACGCCGTCACCGGAATGCTCGGGCCAGGGCAAGCGTCCCCAAGAATCCGGCGACTGCGATTCTCATCCGACCGCGACCGACGAGCACCCGGTTCATTCGTAAACGCGCGGCGTTATTTCTCAACCAACATCGCCGCTGGTAGAGCAAAACTAGGGTCCGCCGTGCGGACCAGCCGCCCTGCAAATTTGCTTGCTACGATGAACCGCTTTCCTTGGGCCGCACAGCGGCCCCTGCGCTGCTTGCACCGGGCCCCGCCGTCGATTGGCTTGCGGTTTTGCTTTACTCTCGCGTGCGGTCCGCTTGGCGAATCACCTTCAAGCGGGCTTTCAATTCTTTCAGCTTCTCGGGCGAAGCCTTGGCTAAGTTCTTGGTTTCGCCGATGTCTTGCGACAAATTGAAGAGTTGATCCTTGTCGTTGCGACGCGGCTCGATGTACTTCCAGTCTCCGACGCGGAGCGACAGTTGTCGGGCATGTTCGACCAGTTCGCTACGACCGAGCGTCGACTTACCAAGCAGCGCTTCCATGACGTCGAGACTGTCCGGAGCGGCCTCCGCCGGCAGCGTTTGCCCTGTCAGCTTGGCGAGCGAGGTCAACAGATCAATCTGGCAAACGAGCGCCTCTGACTCACCGGGCTGCACGACATGGGGCCAACGGACGATCGTCGGCACGCGGGTTCCCCCTTCGTAGTCACTATATTTTCCGCCGCGAAACGGGCCAGCCGGTTTGTGGTCGCCGATCAGTTCGACCGCTTGGTCTTTGTAGCCGTCGTCTAGCACCGGGCCATTGTCGCTCGACAAGATGACGAGCGTATCGTCGGTTAAGTTGTAACGATCCAGCGCGTCCAGCACCTGGCCGACGCACCAGTCAAACTGCAGGATCGCGTCGCCACGCGGGCCGTGGCCGCTTTTGCCGACGAACCGAGGGTGCGGAACGCGGGGGACGTGAATGTCGTGCGTCGAAAAGTAAAGGAAGAACGGTTGGTCGGCGTTGTCGTCGATAAACGCGACTGCTTTTGCGGTGATCGTGTCGGCCATGTCCTCGTCGACCCAGCGGGCCGACTTGCCGCCAGACATGTAACCGATGCGGCTGACGCCGTTAATAATGGTCTTGTCATGGCCATGCGAGAGTCCCATCTTCAGCAGTTCGGGATGGTCTTTGCCGGTCGGCTCGTCGCCCACCTTTTTCGCGTAGCTGACTTCGATCGGATCGTTGGGATCGAGACCGACGACATGGTGATTCTCGAGGTAGACGCACGGAACGCGGTCGCCGGTGGCCGGGATCAGAAACGAATAGTCGAAACCGACTTCCAGCGGTCCAGGAGCCACTTTGTCGTTCCAATTGACGTTTCCTATGCCGATTCCGAGATGCCATTTGCCGACGACGCCGGTCTTGTAGCCGGCGTCTCGCAGCATCGAGGGGAGGGTTACCTCATCGGTCGGGATAATCAACGCCGCGTCACCCGGCAAAATGCCGGTTCCCTTTTGTCGCCATGCGTAACGGCCGGTCAGCAGCGAATAACGCGACGGGGTGCAAGTCGCCGATCCACAGTGTGCGTCGGTAAACTGCAGCCCCTCTTGGGCGAGCCGATCCACGTTGGGGGTCGAGAACGACTTCGCGCCGTAACAGCTGAAATCCCCGTAACCGATGTCATCGGCGTAAATAAGAACGATGTTTTTGGGCTTTTCGGCGGCAGCGCCGCTGGCCAACAGAGTTCCGACAAGACCAGCGGCAAGCGCGAGATTTTGCAGAGATTGCATTGGGATCCAATCTAGCGTCGAGTAGCGTAGGCAGGGAAAATTTCCCTGTCGCCTGAGTCGGGCGACTCTACTATTGTACGCAGTCCAATTCGCTCACCTCTCCCGATTTTATGACGAAAACCCCCATGATTTCGCCCGTGGAACTGATGCAACTGGCCATTGAGAAGGCCAAACAGGGGATCGCCGCCAGGCAGTCGCCGTTTGGCTGTGCGATCGCCGTTGATGGAGAAGTGGTCGCCGTGTCTCACAATCTTGTGCTGCAAACGGTCGATGCGACCGCGCATGCCGAGGTGACGGCGCTGCGTGTCGCCTGCCAAAAAGTGGGCGAAATCTTGCTCCCCAGGGCCCAGGTCGCAACGACTTGCGAGCCTTGCCCGATGTGCGCGGCGGCGCTACATTGGGCGCGGGTCGCCGAGATCTACTACGGGGCGACCATCGACGACGCCGCAGCAGCCGGCTTTAACGAGCTGCGGGTCCCCGCTCGCTCGCTCTATGAACAAGGGGGGAGCTCAACGCGACTTATCAGCGACGTCGAGCGAGCGGCTTGCCGCGAATTGTTCGACCTCTGGAAGAGGGGCGAATCGGCGATCGCTTATTAGTTGGCGATTAGGCTTCTTCTTCCTCGTCCTCTTCCGGCGTTTCGGCGTAGTGCTCGACCGTCACGTTGGTGCTGATTCCGCCGCGCGGCGTGAACTTCGCTTCCAGGTGCATCCAGCGGGGCTCGAGCACGGCGACCAAGTCGTCCAGAATACGATTGGTGACGTTTTCGTAGAAGATTCCCTCGTTGCGAAAGGCCTGAAGATACATCTTCAGGCTTTTCAGCTCGACGCACTTCTCTTCGGGGATATAGTTGAAAATCAGCGTCCCAAAGTCAGGCTGCCCCGTTTTCGGGCAAACCGACGTAAATTCGGGACAGACGATCTCGATGTTGTAATCGCGATCAGGGTTCTGATTTTCGAAAGTTTCTAGAATATCGCGAAACTGTGTCGCCATTTGCGCGTCACTCCTACACGGTAAACTGGTATTTTGGCTTAACCGACCCGCGACGAAAAGCGGGCTCACACCTAAACCGCAGTCCAAACGCGTGCGCATCGCCGAAATATATCGATCGATTCAAGGAGAAGGCGCTCTGACCGGCGTCACGAGCACGTTTGTGCGCGCCTCAGGCTGCAATCTCCGCTGCTGGTTTTGCGATACGCCGCATGCTTCGTGGAAGCCGGAAGGGGAAGATCTGTCGGTCGCCGAGATCCTGGGCAGGATCGCCCTGTTGGACTGCGATCATGTGGTGTTGACCGGAGGCGAACCGATGTTGTTCGCCGAGATGATCCCGCTGTGCGAGGGGATCCATGTCGCGGGTCGTCACATCACTATCGAAACGGCCGGCACCCTTTATTTGCCGCTGACCTGCGACGTGATGTCGATCAGTCCAAAAATGTCGAACTCGGCGCCGCCGTTGGATGATCATCCTCGCTGGCGCCGCCGGCACGAGCAAACGCGGAAGGCGCCGGAGGTGATACGGCAACTGATCGACGAGCACGCTTATCAGTTCAAGTTTGTGATCGATCGCCCGGCCGACGCAGAAGAGGTGCTCCGCTATCTTGACCTGTATCCGCAGATCAATCGCCAAACGGTCTTTATGATGCCGCAAGGAACCGAGGCCGGTGAGTTGGAAGCGATTCGAACCTGGCTCGAGCCTTGGTGCGATCAGCATCAATTGCAATTTGGTCCGCGGCGGCAGATCGAATGGTTTGGCGCGCTGCGGGGAACGTGATGCTCCCGTATAGGTCAAGCCTTGGCCCAATTATCGTGCCGAACTTCAGTGGGCCAAGGCCTGACCTACACGAGCAGTCGCTCTAACTCGGCGATCACGGTACGGCAACTAGCGGCGGCCATTCGGAAGTTGGTGTGGTCCGAGATCTCGGGTTGGATCTCTTGGAACAACTCGCCGGCGCGGCGCAGTTTGGAGAGCTTCTTCTTCGCCTGTTTCAGATAGGCGGCCGCATCGCCGCTTTCGAGCGGCGCTCCGAGCGCGAGCATGTAGTCGTACAATGCTCGCGCGACTTCCTGTAATTCGTCGTCTTCTTCCGTTTCTTCGGCATGCTTGAGAAACGTGCGAACCATCCAGAGATGCGCCAGTTGGTCGTCGATCGCCTGCATCAGCTGTTGATCGTTGCTGGATTCGTTCATCATCGGCTCCCGCTAGTCAGCGGCAGGCTTGGCTTCATGGGCAGGATCGGCTGGTTTCTCAGCCGCGGACGCCGTTTTGCCGTGATCGGCCGCAGCGTGCGGTTTGGCGCGGGGAGCGAAAAAGAGAACTGTCACGGCGCCGGCGACAATCAAAATCAGGCCGGCGAAGTAAAACGGATTGGCTTGGCCCCACAGACCTTTGGTCGTCATCGAGATGACCGTGATGATGATCGGCGCCGTCCCAAAAACGAGCGGCATCACGATCCATGGTTTCGATGCGCTGCTGCCGGCGCTGAAAGCTAAAACAATCCCTAATGCGCCCAGCGTACCGAAGACGCCTGCGGCGCTGCTCCAGCCGATGCCGCTAAAGGACCAACCTTCCCACAGCTTGCCTTGCGAAGCGAGAATCGCTCCGGGGATCAGAATCGCAACGACAAAATAGGCGAAACCGACGCAGATCAGCGGTTTGAAAGAACCCCCTAGTCTTGCTTGCCCTTCATGCAACACCGCGCCGTACGATCCCCAGCAAATTGCCGTTAACGCAACGCCCAGCAACATGAATACTAGCTTTTCGAGACTTTCCATCACCGGCTCCCCGATCCCATTTAATTGTTAGAACGACTATTCTCGTCATTGTAACAGCCGCGCCAAGGGAAGGGCAGGGCGAGCCAAATGGGTTAGTAAGCTGGATTACGAACGACGCGCGACGCCAGCGCGACGGCCAAGGGGTCATCGCCGGGATCGCAAAATCCGGCGTGCAGATGCCGCCGCCAACCTTCGGCAAATGCGTAGGTCTCTGACAGATGACCCATTTGGCGATCCAAATCGCGGAGCGCTTCGAGATACGAGCCCATCCCCTGGCTTTGGTCGAGCCACTCTTTCTGGCTTTTGTGACAGGCCAGCATGTCGACTTTCCGTTCGACCAGATCCGACGTATCGACAAACAGCTCTGGCATGACCAGTTTGCCTAGCGGGTCTCGATTTTGATACGGCTGGGCGTGATAGACCGTCACCTTTTGCTGGGTGATCGCCTGCGGCGGATTGACCGAAAAGTTAGGCATGCCGCGGCAAAATGCGCCGGTTACCGCCAAGCGAGCGACTTGCATGTGGTCTTCCATATAATCGCTGGGCGCATGTGTGAGCACGATCTCCGGCTCGATGGCCCGCATGACTGAAGTCACCTGCGCCAAGAGTTCGAGCGAATAGATCACCTCTAGATCAGCGCACAGCGGCGCGTGAAATTGCGCGCCGATCGCCGCGGCCGCCGCCTGGGCTTCGGCCAGACGAATCCGGGCGGTCGTCTCACGATCGGTCGTCATGCTGCCGCAGCAGCCATCGGCGACGTTCCAATAATGGATTTCGTAGCCGGCGTCGGCGAGCGCCATCAGGGAGCCCGCCATGAGGAACTCGATATCGTCGGGATGAGCCGCAATGGCCAGAGCAGAACGCTTCATTAGTGCATTTGAACCGTGCAAGTTCCCAAACCGCCGCGGAAGTAGTTGAAGCGAACATTCGGATGATCCGCCAACAACGACATCGGCACCGCCGAATCAGGAATCTTCTTGGCGATCATCAGCGCCGTCAAACGTTGACCAAACGGGTTGTCATGCGCGCCGGCTTGCCAGATCGAAACGCATTCTGACTTCCAGGTCTCTTTCGGTCCGACGGTCACCGCCGAAAGGGGAACTTCAGTCACGACGCCGCCGCCAGAGGTGCGCGCGTTTTGCATCACCGTCACCGGGTGAAGATCAACGACGCGGGTGCCGAGCTGACGGTATTCTTCTGGAGTGGGCGGCGCGTCGACATAGTCGCCGGTTCGCGGGAAGGGATCGTTGAACGCCCAGTGTTTCGCGTCTCCCTGACCACCTTGCATGACCAGGCAGCGCGCCTGATCCCACGACGCGATATATTCGGCCGCGTCGACTTTGGGGAAGTGGATGTTCTCGGTCGGCATCCGTAGTTCGGGCTTGATCTTGTCAAACAACATGTCGTGATCGGCTTTGGCGAATCCGAGCGGAAATTCAAACGGCACTTCTTTGCCGTCGATGACCCATTCGTCCATGCCCCAAAAGTGGGCATGCTTCAGATCGATCTCTAACTCGTTGACCAGCCGCGCGACCAGCGGCAGTTGTTCGGTCGGCCCAATCGGGCCGCAGATGCCGCACGGATTGTCGGCGGTCGCTTGTTTCCAAGCGGTGATGTATTCGAGCGCTTCGGCTAGATAGAAATCTTCGAGCGTGTCATACATCCGCACCTCAAAACCTTCGCGAGAAAAGCCGAGCAGATCCTCCGGCGTGACGCGGGCCGCATCGTCCAGTAGCTCACGGTCGAGCGTTGTGAAGTCCCACCACTCGGGCGCCAGGATGCTGCGAGATCGCATATCGAATTCTCTTTGACGAAGTTCAAGGAAGGAGTGTGACGAGTCGCCCGATTTTGGCTTCGCAGCGGCGATGTGTCAATCTTCAGAATGCGAAGTTCCAGGCGATTGTATAAAACCTGTCAGGTGTGTGCGCAAGATTGCTTCGACTTGCTCGCACTTTGCCGGTTCGACCTGAATCTGAATGCTGCCGAGCAATTGCAATTGGTTGGGCTGATAACCACTCCAGCGATAAGATTTGAAGTCTTCCCAGGGGTAGAGCATCCAGCACAGAAGTAGACCATTTTCGCGGAACTGCGGTGCGTCCGAGGACCGCAGTATCAAAATGAACTGCAGTTCCATCGCGACAGGCGGAAGCAGATTCATTGCTTCGAGCATCCACGATGTCGGCGGGTTTGACTTGCCCTGTAGATGGACTTGAAACAGTAACAGGAAAACCGGACAAAAGAAAAGGATCACTAAAAAGGCGCTTCTCCAAGTCTTCCAGCGAATGGCCCTTTGATCCTCCACGACCAGCAAAAGTCCTTCGGCGCGAAGTATTGCGTTGCGACGGAGTTGTTCAAAAAAGGTCCAGAAGACGATCGCACCGACAATCAGGCAAATCGCGCCACGCAAGATCATCATCCATTGCGCCGCGTTAAAAGCACGAATCCATGGCGCCGAAAATATCAACAGAATCGCAGTCGCGGTGATGAAGACGGCCACTTGAGCAAGTTGAAACTGCAGCGGGCGAAATCGCTTTGGCGTCGGCTCGAAGCGAGAGTTTTCTTCCATGCATTCTTTAAACACCCACGGTACAATCGGGGGGAACTTCAGATCGTTAGATTAGGCGGGATCGCGGCGGCATGCAAGAATCGACGGAGCAGCGGCTAGAAACTTCGCGTGGTTGGCGGATTGCGCTGCTCCTGTTGTTGGTGATCGGCTTTCTGGCGTTTGACTATTATGTGACGCGAGCGTTTCAAGCCAGGTATGGCTTCGCCACTGAATTCATCCAGGCCATCTGCATGGGAGCGTATGTGGTGCAGATTGACCTGATCGCTATCTGGAGCGCGATGGGACCGGGGAGAATGGTCGTACGGATTCCTTGGGCGCTGTTGGCGATGACGTTGGTTTTTGTCGTTCATCAGCAAGGCGCGGCGGTCCGCTCACGGTATCTTTTTTCAGACGAAGACCGGTCGATGTTAGCGGCGATGCTGTTGTGGGGACTGATCGCCGCGACCGGGAGCTTCTTTCTGTATCGAGTTGCGTCCCGTCGACGCTTACTTCACCGCGACGCTTCCTTGGAAGGGGCGCAACATTTTCATTTGCAGCATCTGATCGGAGGGATCTTCTTACTAAGCGTGACGTGCGGGTTGCTGAAAGCATTTGAGTTTCCCATCGTGTTTCCCTCGCTCAACAATAGGCCGATCATTGGCGTCGGAATTTTCACGGTCGTGAATCTCACGATCACCTTGCCGGCGATCATCTTGTCTTACCGAATCTCTTTCGCACCTCGTTATCTGGTGCTGGCCGGGATTTGCGTCTTGGTGACGATCAGCGAGGTCGCCGTGTTTTTTTTTCTCTCCGGAGGCGGAGCGCCGCCAGATTTAGGCAAGATCGTCTTGATGTTCCTGCTGATGAATGTCACCCAAGGTTTCTTGCTATCGCTGATCTTATCGATGGTTCGCTTCGGCGGTTACGAATTTCGTTTGGTGACCAGCGGTACGCTAGTCCAGCCGAACGTGAAGAACGAATCGCCAACCATTGCCGAGGCCGATCCATGGTCGCATGATGAAACAACCATGGACTAGCAACGCTAGCGCCAGCAGCCGAATCACAACCAATTCAGCTCCTATTTCAGGCGCCGTAAGCAAACCTTCGCCAAGCGGCGCAGCTTTCCTCAAGCCGATCAACGACACTAGTCGACGTTAATGAGGATCCCCCGAGCTGCGCGCGCATCTCGAGAGTAGCTAGCACGCATCGTCAACGACCGAAAACGATGGCGACCGGAACCGCCCCTACAAACCCGACTCCTCCCCCGCGACCACGTCAGTTGACTTGGATCGAAGAGGCGTTTTTCAATTGGATCGCCGATTGGGGAACGTTGGGGATCGAATTTACGATCGCCGTTGGCGACATGTCGCTGTTCGCGCTGCGGACCATGCAGTGGCTCTTTAATCGCCTGCCGAAACGCGAAACGTTGGTTCCCAACTTCTACCAGGTCGGCGTGATGAGTTTGCCGGTGGTGGCGCTGACTGGTACGTTTATCGGCATGGTGTTGGCCGTCCAAAGCTACTTTCAATTCCGGCAACTGGGGCTCGAGACGCGACTAGGCGCCGTGATCAACATGACCCTGGTCCGCGAACTAGGGCCGGTGCTCGCCGCAACGATGTTAGCCGGTCGCGTCGGCAGCGCTATGGCTGCCGAGTTGGGAACGATGCGCGTGACCGAGCAGATCGACGCGCTCGATAGCATGGGGACCAATCCGATTCATTACCTCGTGGTGCCGCGGTTCTTGGCCTGCGTGATTCTTATCCCGGCGCTGACGGTGATGGCCGACTTCATGGGGTTTGTCGGCGGCTACTTTTACTCGGTCAATATTCTGGGGATCGATCAACACTACTACATGTACAACTCCGAGCAGTTTGTGCAGTCGTGGGATATTTTCTATGGTCTCATCAAGAGCGTCTTCTTTGGCGGGACGATTGCGATCGTCAGTTGCCATCGCGGGTTCCACTGCGAAGCTGGCGCCGAAGGGGTCGGCCGAGCTGCGACCGCGGCGTTCGTCTATTCGTTCGTCTTTATTTTGGCGATCGACTTGGCGCTCGGGATTGGGCTCGACTCGATTTATAACTATATGTGGCCCGATCATGTCGTCTCCATTAGCGGAGGTTAAACGTTGCACGCGCGGTTAGAAGAAGATCATTCCGAGCCGATTCTGGATGTCGATTCGCTGCATGTGCAGTTCGGCAGTCAGACGGTGCTGCGCGATATCTCGATCAAGATTCCCCGTGGGCAAACGTTGGCGATCATCGGCGAAAGCGGATGCGGCAAGACGGTGCTGTTGAAGACGATGATCGCGCTGATTCGCCCGACGCAGGGTCAGGTGACGTTCGAAGGAAAAAACCTGCACAAGATTTCGGAACGAGAGCTGACCAAAGAACGGATCCGCTATGGGTTCGTCTTTCAAGGGGCTGCGCTGTTCGACAGTATGACGATCGGACAAAACGTCGCTTTTCCCTTGAAGCAACATACTCGTAAGCCGATCGAAGAGATTCGCCAGATCGTGTTTGGCTTGCTGGCCGACGTCGGTCTGCCCGATTCGATCGTCTGGAAGAAGCCGGCTGAGCTCTCCGGCGGCATGCAAAAACGAGTCGGACTGGCGCGTTCGTTGGCCCTCAAGCCCGAGGTGATGTTGTACGACGAGCCGACGACGGGACTCGATCCGATCATGAGCGACGTCATCAACGAGCTGATCTTGCGAACCCGGTCGCGCTACCCCGTCACTAGCATTGTGGTGACGCATGACATGCGGACAGCCCGTAAAGTAGCCGATCGCGTGCTGATGCTTTATCCGGCAAGCCGCTTAAAAGGGGATGAGCCGCAGATCTTGTACGATGGACCGCCGGAGGGACTCGACGAGTGCACCGATCGTCGCGTCACGCAATTTGTGCATGGCGAAGCGGGCGAACGGATCATGGAAATGCGCGAAGCGGCGGGAGTATAACGCGACATGGATGATCGCATTTTACAATTTCGCGTGGGAGTCGTCATGCTGGCGGCGCTGATGATCGCCGGCATTCTCTTCTTCTTGTTGGGCGAATTCCCGACGCTGGTCACCGATCGAAATACGCTCTACGTCGTCTTTGATCAGGCGCCCGGCGTGACGGTCGATACGCCGGTGCGGACCTCCGGCATTTTGATCGGCCGCGTCAGCGACGTTGCGCTGCAAGAAGACCGCGACGTGCTGGTGACGCTCAAAATCGACCGCAAGTATATGCCGCGCTCGAATGATGTTTGCCGCATTACTTCCGGGTCGATCTTGGGGGATGCGTTGCTTGAGTTCGTGCCGGGCGAACGTCCCACGCAGCAGGTCACCGTATTGCAGGACAAGGCGATGATCGAAGGCCTCGTCGCGAACAATCCGTTGGACACGCTGCGGAATCTTGAAGGGCAAATGGCCACGGCGCTTTCCACCATCGATCAAGCAGGCCGCGAAGTCGGCACGTTCGCGCACAACGCGAACGAGATGCTGGTGGGGAATGGAAATCAATTCCAACGGATCCTGCAGAAATCAGAACTGGCGCTCGATCGATTTGATAACGCAATGTTAGCGATCAACAATCTGGTCGCCGACGAAGAGCTGAACAAACGTTTGCACGAGGCGCTGGAAGGCTTGCCCGAAACGTTAAACGAATCTCGAGCGTTGATCGAACGCATGCAAGGCGTCGTCGACAAAGCGGACCGCAATCTCGAGAACCTGGAAGGCTTTACCGAGCCGCTGGGCGAAAAGGGAGAACAGCTGATCGCCAACTTGGAGACCAGCACCGAGAATCTAAGTGAGATGATCGAGCAACTCGCTCGCCTGGCCCGGGCCGCCAACAATCCGGATGGTTCGCTGGGACAGATCATGAACAATCCGCAGCTCTATCAGAATCTGAACGAAGCGGCCGAAAACGTCCAAGAGATCTCGGCCAAGCTCAAGCCGATCATCAACGACGTCCGCGTCTTCACCGACAAGATCGCCCGCGACCCAGGGATTATTGGGGTCCGTGGGGCGCTGAAGCGAGGGCAATCGGGGATCAAGTAGATGTCCGTCAGGGTGGGTGGAACAAGCGCGGAGAACTCGACTTCGCGCGATCAACTTCCCTCGCTTGCGCAACCCACCTTCGACTTGCGAACGCCCTGTTGGGTTTCGCTCCGCTGCACCCAACCTACATGACGGAATTTTTTGGCGCGAACAAAAACTAGCGAGCCCGCTCGACTTGGAAGTCGAGTGAGCTGTTCGCTCCTTCTACTTTCGCTTCGAGCGGAGTTCTTTCTCGGTTGGCGAACTTCCCGGCTATCTGGGATTGCTTGCCATATTCGCTGAATCCCTGGATGGTGACTTGGTAGTTTCCCTGGGGAACTCCGTCATCTCCGGAATAGGTTCCCATGTAATAGGACCCATCCGACTCGATGACCCCTTCGGAACTGATGTTCTGCTCTGAGTCCGCAAAGATGATAAGTCCGCCGGTGACAGGCGAACCATCGGTATAGGTCACTTTGCCCGAGGTTGGATAGGTCGCGATTCCGCCGGGACTGCAACCGGTCAAATGGAGCATTAATACCGCCGCCAACAAAGTGCTGGAAGCATATCCTCTTGTTTTCTTCACGAGTCAACCTTTGCTATTCGTAGCAAACAACAGCGAGTCTGTTTGCCTGCCCGGTAATCTGAAAAAAATCAAGTGCGAAACGCTCGTCGTCTGCGGTTCGCACTAGCCAGTAAACCACCGCTAGAGAGGACCTAATCCAGTCGGTAAGTCCTGCCGTCGCGGCGATCCGCCATCAGGTACAAATTGACCGGATCCACGATGGTCGCCACGTTGTGGACGCTTCCATCGCAAAACAAGAATTGGGCGATGCCGGGATGGTAACTGCCGAATCTCTTTTGGAAACCGCTGTTTTCGCGGTGATAATTGGGTTCCCGAATGATCGTCCACTTCGAGTTTCGCACGATCGTCCACGTCCTCCAGTTGCTGGTGTACCAAAAGTAGAACGTCCCGTCGCCGTCGCTCGCCTCTTTATTGAGGTTGTCTTGGGCGACATGTTTTTCGCCGAGCAACGAGGTGTTTGAGAGACCGTCAGTAATGCTGGCGAACTTGGTTTGCGACCGCCAGCCGGTGATCTGGTTTCCGCTGACGGTTCCTCCGGTGGAGTGAATCAATGCTCCGTAATGAACATTCGGACTGGCCCCTCCCTGTTCAAAGCGATCGCAGTCGTCCGACGATTCTCGGTTGCCCGTGGTCGCATAGTCGGCCGCGGCGCCCTGCGGAGTCTGTTGAACTCCTGAGCGGCGACTAGGGCAGAGCAGCGCCGGTATCGACGCCGCGGGACTCTTGATGAACGTGTTGTTGTCGCCGCTGGTAAATTTCGCGGTCATATCAAGTTGATCTTGAACGTTCTGCAATTCCATTTGCGGAAACAGCAGCGGAAAAAAGGTTCCGAACTCATTTCCGATCACCGCCGGAGGCAAAGTGCCGTAGGTGTCGTGAAAATTGTGGAACGCTAGGCCGAGCTGTTTCAAATTGTTGCTGCATTGCATCCGGCGAGCAGCTTCACGCGCCTGCTGAACTGCCGGCAACAAGAGCGCAATCAAGACGCCGATAATGGCGATGACGACCAGCAGTTCAACAAGGGTGAAAGCCAAACGGCTTTCTCGTAAGCGGCGTTGCATGGGGTTCCTCAATCGTTCGAGGGATGGGGGCGAATTCGTAAGAAAAGCGAAATCACGAAGCGACAAATCAAAGCAAAGAAGCTCTGGCGTATCGCGATCCTTGCTATTCAAAGCAAGTAACCTGCGTTCTATTAGAAATCATTCCGGAAGATTGAACTTCGCAATTCACCTAAAAAGGGTGAGCTTTTTAACGTGTACAGAGCGAAATGAGCCCAGAACTGTCGGTGTCGCTCAATTTGACCCCCTGATTTTTTCGCAAACTCCGCCGCCTAGAATTTGGCTTCTGCAAAGGGGCGATAAGAACAATGAACGTGCGATCACCAGAAAAATAGGGGCACTCCGTTAGTCGCTTCCTTTCCCCAAGTCAGGTAGGGTCGATGGAGCGATTGCGGAGAACTCGACTTCGCGCGTTCAACGTCGTCCGTTTGCGCATCCCATCTTTAACTTGCGAGCGCCTTGTTGGGTTTTGCTCCGCCCAACGGATGCGGCTCACGTCATGGAAGGTTTGGGGCCGAACTTGCGATCGTTTATGATGCAGCTATGTAACGCCACGTCGGGTGGCCGAATATCTATGCCTGCTTAGATTGGAGCTTGCCATGGGAATCTTCTCTCGCTTCACGACGCCATTTCTTCTCGTGGCGCTCTCGGTTTCGGTCAATCTTCCCAGCGCCTTTGGACAAGACGACGCCAACAGCCCCACTGAATCGCAGATTCAGCAGTTGTTAAACCGACGTGTTGACCAGCTACGTAAGGTCAGCGAGTTGCTGGCGGTCCAATTCGAGAATGGGGGAGAATCCAACTATGACCGGCTCCTCACTGTGCAAATCAAACTGCATGAGGCCGAAATCGAAGCAGCGGAAACGCCGGAGGCTCGTTTGGCGATATTAGAAGCCTATCTGAAAACGGCGAAAAAACTCGCAGACTTTACCGATATGAAGTTTCGAAACGGAGAGGGGTCTGCAGTGGATAGCCTCCTTGCCCAAGCGGCGGCGACGGGTGTTGAGATTAGGCTACTCAAAGCGCGACGCGCGTTGAAATTCAGGTAGCGTGGATGGAGCAAGCGCGGAGAACTCGACTTCGCGCGTTCAACGTCCCTCGCTTGCGCAACCCACCTTCAACTTGCTATCCCCTTGTTGGGTTTCGCTCCGCTGCACCCAACCTACATGAAGAGCCGTTGTGACGGACCAACTAGTTCCGATAGTCGGCATGGCAAGCGTTGCATGACTTTTTGAGCTTCGCCAGATCGTCGCTCAGGCCTGACTTGTCGCCGCGCTTTAATTTCGTCTCGATTGTTAGCGCGATCGCTTCTGACGATTGCAGCAGCTGTCGGAACTTAACGTCGTACTCGTCCTCCGCCAGCAAGCGACCTGCTTCGTGCAGTCCCTCGCGCAAGATCAATGCTTCGCCGACCGGCGTCAGATCGGGGTGATCGGCTGGTGTATTCCACTGGGCTTTGTCGATCAGCACCAGGTTGTCATAGATTCGATCGATGTCGGCCATCGCGGCGGCGAGCGACTCGACCTGGGCGACTTCGACCAACTTGGGGCGGGGAGCATTGGGGGGCAGCGGTGTGAACTCGTGCACGTTTTTCCAGAGTCCGGTATAGTCGCCGCTGGTGCCGGCCTGATGCATGAACGCTTCGGCTTGAGCGGTGTTCAGTGAACCTTCGGCCAGGCAAGCGATCGCGACGCCGGCGGGGCCGCGATGTTTGCCGTGATGGCAATGGAAGTAAATCTGACCCGGGTACTGCTTCATCACTTCGGCCAGTTGAGCTTGAGCGTCGCCGGGCACGCCGTCATAGCCAAAAGGAATATGAATGTACTTCAGGCCCTGTTTTTTCGCGGCGGCGATCTCTGGTTTGGCGCCGTCGACCGAAACGATCACTTGGACGCCCAGCTTCGCGAGCGACTCAAACCCTGCGACGCCATGCGGCTGACTGCCGCTCCAAACGCGCGGCGTGACTTGAAACAGATTGTGCACGCCCGGCGGATCAACTTGCTTAGCGGCGGGCCCTTCCGGCGGCATGGGATCGGCGGCCAACAAGATCGGCAGAAGCAGCATCGGGGCAATTTGCATCACAAGATTCTCCGCCAGCCAATTGATAAGCTTGCGAACATTCTAGTTTCCGTTAGGCCGTGACGCCACAGAAGCGAAAGTAGAAAAGGGGCAGGATCGCCGTAGGGTGGATGGAGCAAGCGAATGCCGGCGACCAATTTCGCGCAACATCATCGCTTGCGCAACCCACCAAGGACGTGTTTGCTGTAAGCAGGTTCGGTGGGTTACGCAAACCGGCTATATCGATTGGTGATGGTGGAAGCGATTTCGGTTTTTGCTCCCCCCACCCTCACGTTTGCGTCTACTTGTCGGCCGATGTCGGAATTGTCGTTTCCAATTGCACTAGCGGCGGATGCGACGGCGACTGGTTGATCGCTTCGCCATCTTTGATGGTCGGGCGCCAGTTTTTCAGCTCGAAGTGCCGACCATACGCGCCATAGTCATGGAAGGCGAACTTCTTCAGCAGCCAATAGGCCCAGCTTTTCTCGGGCACTTCGCGGCCTGGATTGTACTGCGAAGGGTTGGTCTGCAGTTCGTCAAGCTCTTGATAGGCGGCGCCGCGAACCGTCGTGTCCTTCGCTTCGTTCTTCCGCGCGTATTCGTTCAGCAGATCGGGACGCTCCAAGATGATGCAGCCGCGCGTGCTGCCGGCGGCCAACTCGCGAAAGCCGCGTAAGAATTCGGATTCGTTGAAAACCTCTTTCAGCGGTCGCTCGTCATGGATCGACTCTTTGGCGAACTGGATCACCGGGCAAGGTTCGATATCGCCGTAGGGCGAAATGTGATGCGTGAACCCGGTCGCGGCCGGACATAGCGCGTTGCCATCCGCATCGTAGTAGGCGTCGATGATCGCAATCGGCTTCTTACAACGCATCTCGACGACAAACTTGCGGGCCTGGTACTGTTGCTCTGGCGTCAGCGCCAATTGCGGATTCGGCTCGGGGCCCACGATGCGGTAGATGTGGTACCACGTGTAGAAGACCCCCATCTCAATCAGGCGGTCAATCCACTTCTCTTGCAGCAGGTCGTCATAGTTCGTTTGGCACAAGCTGGTGCAGACGCCGGTCAGCAACTTATTGCGGGTGCAGTTTTCGATCCCCTCGATCGACTTGCTATAGACGCCGCCGCGACCGCGACGCTCGTCGCTGATGATCTCGGAGCCTTCAATGCTGATCAGCGGCGTGACGTTGCCGAGTCGGCGAAGTTCTTTGGCGACTTCGTCGGTGATGAAATGCCCGTTGGTGAAAACTTGAAAGTAGGCGTCGGGATGGCGCGCGAAGATTTCGAGCAAATCGGCATGCATGAAGGGTTCGCCCCCCAAGATGCCGAAAAACGAATTGCCCATCGCTTTCGCCTGGTTTAACAAACTGTCCATCGCGGCGATATCAATTTTCTCTTGCTTCGCCGCGACATCGACCCAGCACCCCTGACAGCGAAGATTGCAGCTGTTGATGACCGAGATATAGAGGAACGGGGGGAAGAACTCGCCCCGCTTGAGTCTCGATTTGTGCTTGACGACGCTTCGCAGACCCTTGTAGCCCATCAGCCAAGCGAATTTGGCGACCAGGCGTTTGTCAGTTTCTAGAAGAGCTCGTTTGGCGAGTCGCAGATACATAAGCTCAGCACGGTCGAGGGATAGAGTCGAAGGGGAAATTGCGGGCAAGCGATCTGTCGTTCATTCTACCACCAAGAGCCGCGGGAAGACAGGAACGCGGCTCCGTCGACAGTCGCGCCGCTGGCACGTAAACTGAATAACCCCGTCTATTCCCTCCCTTCCGCCGCCTGGATACCGCCTTGTTGATGGACCAAGATCGACTTCAGCGCTGCTATGCGATTGCCCGCGATGATCTGCTTGCGCAGCGTAATGGGCAAGGGCATTGGACCGGCGAGTTGTCGACATCGGCCTTGTCGACAGCCACGGCGGTCAGCGCCCTACAGTTAGTGGTGCGGCATGATCCGGCCCAAAGCGAGCGTTTGATGCCGCTGATTGAGGGGGGAGTGCGATATCTTACCGAACATCAAAACCCCGACGGCGGCTGGGGCGACACCGATCGCAGTTATTCGAACATTGCGACCACCATGTTGGCGGTCGCCGCGCTAACGATCGCCGAGCGTCGCGAGGCGTTGTTTGAGCAGCTTGCCTTCGCCGAGAACTATATCGAAGCGCAAGGGGGCATCCCCGGCTTGCGCCGACGCTACGGCAAAGACAAAACGTTCGCCGTGCCGATTTTGACCAATTATGCGTTGGCGGGGCTGGTGGATTGGCGCGAGGTTTCGCCGCTGCCGTTTGAACTCGCTTGCCTGCCGCAGAAGTTTTACAAGTTGGTGAAGCTGCCGGTCGTCAGCTATGCGATCCCGGCGCTGGTCGCAATCGGGCAAGCACGCTACTTCCATCGGCCTCCCTTCAATCCGCTGATGCGGGGTCTGCGTGGGGCGGCGGTGAAGAAGAGTCTCGCGGTGCTAGAGCGGATGCAACCGGCGAGCGGCGGTTATCTGGAAGCGGCTCCGCTGACCAGTTTTGTCGTCATGAGTCTGGCGAGCATCGGTAATGCGAGCCATCCGGTGGCGCAAAACGGCGTGCAATTTTTGGTCGACTCGGTGCGCGAAGATGGCAGTTGGCCGATTGACTCGAATCTCGCCAACTGGGTGACGACCCTCTCGATCAGCGCGCTGGCGACCGGCGGAGACGATATCGCCGAGCTCGACTGCTTGCCATGGGTACTAGCGAACCAATACCAAGAGACGCATCCCTTTACCGGCGCCGATCCTGGAGGTTGGGGATGGACCGATCTCAGCGGTTCGGTCCCCGATGCCGACGATACTCCGGGGGCTATGTTAGCGATCGCACATTTTTTTCATTCCCCTCGCGCCGACAATGAAACGCGTCGCCAGATTGCGAGCGCAGCGATCAGCGGCGCACGTTGGCTGCTCGACTTGCAGAATAGCGACGGCGGCTGGCCCACCTTTTGTGCAGGTTGGGGGACGCAGCCGTTTGATCGCAGCGGCAGTGATTTGACTGCGCATGCGATTCGAGCGCTGCACGCTTGGCGAAGCGAACTGGGGGACCTGCCGGTAGAGCGGGCAATTGAACGCGGTTTGCGTTATCTCCAAAAACAACAGCGTGACGATGGTTCTTGGTTGCCGCTTTGGTTTGGTAACCAAGATATCCATGACGACGAAAACCCGATTTATGGGACCGTAAAGGTTTTGCTGGCGTATCGCGACCTCGGAAAAATGTCGTCCGAAACAGCCCAAAGAGGGGCCGCGTGGCTGGCTGCGCGGCAAAATGAAGATGGCGGTTTTGGAGGCGGACCGAGTATTTCTACTCTTTGCGGGGGGCCAGGCGAGAGCAGCGTCGAAGAGACGGCGCTGGCGATCGAAGCCCTGTTTGCGGCGGAAAACTCCAATATTTCGGCGGAAATTGTCCCTCCAGCGGTCGGTTGGCTCTGCCAGAGGGTTGAAGAAGGAAGCTACGTCAACTGTACGCCAATCGGTTTTTACTTCTCGAAGCTGTGGTATTATGAAAAGCTCTACCCGAGAGTCATGACGGTTACGTCACTCGGCGCCGCGCTGCAAGCCAACGCCAGCGTCCCGCCTGCGCCAGAGACAGTAACTACATCTTCCGATCATTAAGGAATGTTCTCCCTTGGCAATTGCACCGATCGACTCCAATAGCGCAGACTCCGAGCCGGGCCGCAAACGCAAGTCGCGTCGTCGTCAGACGGCGCACTTGAAGCAGGTCCCTTCGTCGAAGCAGTTGCGCGAGACGATCCGCGCCGCCTGCGTGCAGGTAGCGGCTGGTCTCGACAAGTCTCGTCCCTTGCCGAAGGACGAGATGGAGAAAGTCGTCCGCGATCTGTTGACCGGTTTAAACCAACCTGACAGTTATGTCGGCTGGACCATGGTGATGTTCGCTTCCGAGTTTTGGCGCGATCAGGTCGCCGCCGTGCCGCATGAGCGACGGCTGTTTCTGTTGCCGCATTGTCTGAAACATGCCGAAGGTTGCCCGGCCGACTATGACCAGTTTGGCCTCGACTGCAAAACGTGCGGAGCTTGCAGCATCGCCGACTACCGGACCATCGCCGAAGAAATGGGCTACAAGGTGCTGGTCGCCGAAGGTTCGCCGATCGTACTGAAGATCATCGTCAGCGGGCACGTCGACGCGATCGTCGGCGTCGCTTGTTTGAACGTGCTTGAAAAAGCGATTGATAAAATCTTGCTCGCCGGCATCCCCTGCATGGCGGTCCCGCTGCTCTCGAGCGATTGTCGCAATACGTCGGTCGATGAGGACTGGGTTCATGACATGATCCAAGTGCCGCATCAACAACCGCAGCAAACGACCCGCAGCTATGTTCACTTGATGCGAGCCGCTTCGGCGATGTTTGAGCCGGAAGAACTGACCCGTCTGGTGCAGCCGCAACGCAAAGGTCCGAGCCTGGCCGAAGTTAACGGTCACGGAGCGGCGGCGCTCGATCCGATCTCAGCGACCGAAAAACTGGCGCTCGATTTTCTAGCTCGCGGCGGAAAGTATTCGCGACCCTTCACCACGCTGGCCGTCTATGACGCTTTGACCGGCGGCGAAGGGACTTCGGCCGGCGGCGCGGCGCGTGTCGGCGAATATTCGGACTCGGTCAAGCGGACCGCGCTCGCGATTGAGACCTTTCACAAAGCGTCGCTGGTCCATGACGATATCGAAGATGACGACGCCTACCGCTACGGCGACGTCACGATTCACCGCAAGTACGGCGTGCCGACGGCGATCAATCTGGGCGACTACATGATCGGCCTGGGGTATCGCTTGGTCAGTCGCGATATGGCGCAGTTGGGGGGCGAAACCGCCGGCCGCATCATCGACTGTCTGGCCGACGCCCACATGCGATTGTCCGAAGGGCAGGGCGCCGAACTCCTCTGGCGCGACGCTGCGGACAAGTCGCTGAAACCGGTCGATGCGTTGAAGATCTACGCGTTGAAGACTTCCCCCGCGTTTGAGGCGGCCCTGCAATGCGGCGTGCTGTTAAGTGGAACGGAAGAGGATTATTCCAATTCGATGCGGCAGTTCGCCAGACACGTGGGAGTCGCCTTCCAGATTTTGAACGATCTGAAAGATTGGCGCGGCGACAGCGATAACAAGCTGTCTGCTGGCGGCGACGTCTTGGGTGGCCGACCGACCGTTTTGTGGGCGTTGGCGTTAGAAAATCTGAATGAGGCGAATCGTACAGAACTGATCCAACTAATCAGCGATGATTCGCAAAGTCCGGCGTCGCGAGTCGCGCAAGTTCGCCAGTTGTACGCCACGGCTGGCGTGTTCGACGCCGCCGAACGTTTGATCGATAAATACCGATCCCGCGCCGAAGAAATTGCCGATCAGCTCGAGCCGGAAGAACTGCGCCGACTGATGTACTACTTGATTGACACGATTCTGGATGACCCGGCCGCATCGCAGCCGCCGATCGTCATGCACATGTTGACGGCCGACATGGCTGTCACGCCCGCCTGAGACCATGCCCACCGACTGACTTCTGGATTGCGAAAGGGAGTGAAGTTGAACGACCGTCAACGCACGACGCCTGACTTGGATGAGTTGGTGCGGCTGTTCTA
This sequence comes from Blastopirellula marina DSM 3645, assembly GCF_000153105.1. Lineage (GTDB taxonomy): Bacteria > Planctomycetota > Planctomycetia > Pirellulales > Pirellulaceae > Blastopirellula > Blastopirellula marina. The sequence goes on along the minus strand of NZ_CH672376.1, from coordinate 1,554,737 downwards.
TCGCAATCCGAGCGAATTGGGGGACTTCACCGAGGTTTCCGCCGCCGAGACGCCGGAACCGTTTGCCGAACTGTTGGCCCACGATCATCACATGACGGTCACGGTCGAACGCTTTCATGATTCGCCGGTCGATGTGCAAGTGCTCGATACGCTGACGGTAGGATCGGCCTATTCACGGAAGATCCTGTTGTCACGGCAAAGCGACGGCAAGGTCGTGCAGTTTGGCATCGTTCGTTTGCACTGTGATTTTCTTAGTGAAATTGTCGAACGCGAGATCAAAAGCGAAAAGATTCCGGTCGGTCGCGTTTTGATCACGCGCAACGTGTTGCGTCAAGTGCAACTGACCAGTCTCTGGCGCGTCGCGCCGGGCGAAGAATTGCGAGATTTGCTCGCATTGGCCCCCGGCGACGTCATCTATGGTCGCACCGCATTGATCTTCTGCGACGGCGAACCGGCCGTTGAGTTGCTAGAGATCGTCACCCCTTAATCACGTCGGGCCCGGCGACCTGCTCTTCCGTCGAAGACGCCGTAAGAGCATTGGCGCCGAGAGCGACTTGAGCACCGCATCCGCGTCCTCGATTCCCCGCGGTGATCTTTTTCTTTGGATTTGGCTTTCGCCCATCGCTTGGTTCTTCTAAGATAGGCGTTGAAACAACTGTTGTTTGCACCGGTAGCAAGCGACGCCATGCCTTTCCCGCGCACGTCTGCATCATGAAATACCTCGTTTGGTCTCTCGTCGTGGCCCTGATCATTTTGCATCAGGACTTCTGGAATTGGGACAACGCCAATCTCGTATTTGGCTTTATCCCCGTGACACTGCTGTATCAGGTTTGTATTTCGTTGGGGGCCGGGATCACCTGGTTCCTGGCGGTTCAGTTCGCTTGGCCGCAAGAACTGGAATACATCGAACAGCAGATGGAAGAAAAGAAGGGGGAAGAGTAATCATGGTGTTTGAACCCGGCGTCACTCAACTAGTCATCATTTGCTTTTACTTGGCGCTGCTGCTGGCGCTCGGCTTGTTTTCGAACCGCCTCTTTAGCGGTTCGAGCAAAGACTACATGTTGGCGAGCCATTCAATCGGCCCGTTCTTGCTGCTGATGTCGATCTTCGGCACCACGATGACGGCGTTCGCGCTCGTCGGTTCGACCGGCGAATCGTACAAAGAAGGGGTCGGCGTCTACGGATTGCTGGCTTCTTCCAGCGGGATCATTCACTCGCTCTGCTTTTTTGTGCTCGGCGTCAAACTTTGGTCGTTGGGCCGAAAATATGGCTATACGACGCAGATCGAGTTTTTCCGCGATCGACTCGAGAGCGACAAGCTGGGGCTCCTGCTGTTCCCAGTGTTGGTTGGACTGGTGATTCCTTACTTGTTGATCGGCGTCATGGCTTCCGGCACGGTGGTCACCGCGGTGACCCGCGGCGCTTTTCCGGTTTGGTTTGAATCGACGCAAGGTGGCGTGCCAGGATGGCTGGGAAGTCTGGTGATTTGCGGCGTGGTGTTGACCTACGTCTTTTTTGGCGGGATGCGCGGCACCGCTTGGGCCAATACTTTTCAGACGATTGTCTTTATGGTGCTGGGCTTGGTCGCCTTTTTCGTCATTGCCTCGCAGATCGGCGGAAAAGAAGGTCTATGGGCGAACCTGGTCGCCGCCTCCGAATCGATCCCCCGCGACAAACTGGTGCGAGCCGGGAATCCCAGCATGTCGTACTTAAGATTCGCAACCTATATGTTTGTGCCGTTATCGGTTGGCATGTTCCCGCACTTGTTTCAGCACTGGTTGACCGCTCGTAAAGCAAGCAACTTTAAACTGGCGGTCGTCGCTCATCCGCTGTTCATCATGATCGTTTGGGCGCCGTGCGTGTTGATCGGGGCTTGGGCGGCTGGCAACTTGGTGCCGATTCCGCCGGCGGTGGACGCCAACGCCAACGCGATTTTGCCATTTTTGGTGAAGCGTTTTTCGGGCGACGTTCTGGGCGGCTTTTTGACCGCCGGCGTCTTGGCGGCGATCATGTCGTCGCTGGATAGTCAGTTCCTCTGCGTCGGCACGATCTTCACCAACGATATCGTCGTCCACTACGGCGGCAAAAATCGCTTCACCGACAAGCAAATCGTCATGATTGCGCGGACGTTCATTATCTTGATCGTCGCGATCACCTACGGGCTCAGCCTGCTCGACTACCGCCGCGTCTTCACTCTGGGCGTCTGGTGTTTCAGCGGGTTCTCGGCGCTGTTTCCGCTGGTTCTCGCGGCGTTGTACTGGAAAGGTCTCACCAAAGCGGGGGCTTACGCGTCGGTGATTACGGCGATCAGCCTGTGGTGCTACTTTTTCTACCAGTCGGACTTTGCTGGAAACCCACACTATTCGGTGCTGGATATGATGCCGGTTGCTCCGATGTTGGCCGGTTCGACGCTCGCTTTAATCCTCGTTTCGCTGGTAACTCCCCGGCCTAGCGAAGAAACCTTGCAAAAGTTTTTCCCGGCGAAAGACTCGTAAGTGACTGTTACCCTTTGGTTTGCGACAATCGTGCGGGTTCTGACAACCTGCTGTTCGGCCCTTGCTGTCGGCCGCGATTCCGTTAAAATCTGAGGTTTCGACTCGATACAAAACAATCGATAGTAGCTTTTTCGATTCCATAGGATGCTATGAAGCCTGCCAACCGATTCAAGGCTCGTAAACGGGCGAAGACCAAAGCCCGCGTCACACGCAAAGACCCGATCTTCGTCGATGGCAAACGCCCGCGACCGATGTTCGTGGATTACAAAGACGTTGAGCTGCTGAAAAAGCTGACCAATCGCCATGGCCGGATCGTCGGTCGTCGCAAGAGCGGGTGCACCGCGGTTAGCCAGCACGCTGTGACGCAGGCGATCAAACGCGCCCGATTCATGGCTTTGTTGCCGTACGTGAAGGACTAGCATCCTTTCCTAGAAAGGATGTCCCTGCCGACGCACGTCGCGAACGAAGGAAGCCTGCCCACCTGTGCAGGCTTTTTGCGTGCGCTGATTTGAATGGAACGCCAAAGATGAGCTTGCGCCATGCCTGAGGTTTATCACACAAAGCGACGGGTCGAATTTCGTGACACCGACGCCGCCGGCATCATGCACTTCTCGGCGTTCGCCGTTTATATGGAACAAGTCGAGCACGAGTTCCTGCGGCATGTGGGACTTTCGGTCCATACGCCGGACGGCGATGCGACGATCAGTTGGCCGCGAGTCTCGATCCGCTGCGACTTTCAAAGTCCGGTTCGCTTTGAAGACGAGATCGATATTTCGATCGTCGTAAAAAAGATGGGCGCCAAAAGCGTGACGTACGGATTCAAATTCTCGCATGACGGTCGACCGGTCGCGACCGGCGAAACGACCGCCGTTTGTTGTCGCATCTATCATGCGCTGCCGCCGCAGTCGATCGAAACGCCTACTTGGTTTCGCGATAAGATCACCCCTTATCTTGTCGCCTAGAACGACCGGTCCGAGCTGATGAACAACTATCTGCCGGAATTGACGGTTCGCATTGCGATGGGGCTGGGCGAAGTCGACGTCGAGATCCGTGATCGCCACACGCAATTCATTGCCGCCCGACAGCAAGCCGACGGCGGTTTTGGGGGGCGTGAAGGTCCCAGCGATCTCTATTACACGTCATTCGCGCTCCGCTCGTTGGCGATCCTGGGCGAGTTGCACGGAGATCTAGCGGACCGAGCATGCGACTTTTTGCGCTCGCGACTCGGCGGGCAAGAGACGATCGTCGATTTTCTTTCCTTGATCTATGGCGCCGGTCTGCTGGAAAATAGCGCCGGAGTCGAAGTCTTTGCCGGCGCCAACGAAGACTGGCGCGAGCAAGTCGCCGCGGCGCTTGAGAAATTGCGTCGCGAAGACGGGGGTTACGCCAAGGGAGAACTGGGATCGGCCAGCAGCACGTATCACACGTTCTTGGTGCTTCTCTGTTTGCAATTGCTGGAGCGCCCGATCGTACAGCCCGAGCGAATTCGCGATTTTCTGCTTTCGCAAGAAGCCGAGGATGGCGGCTTTCGCGAGATTCGAGCTAGTAAGCGAGCCGGCACCAATCCCACAGCCGCTGCGATCGGCGCGCTGCGGATCATTGATGGGTTGGATCAAGAAGTAGCCGACGGCGCGATCGACTTTTTGCTCGAAATGCAAAATGACGAAGGGGGACTGCGAGCCAACACGCGGATTCCGATCGCCGATCTGCTAAGTACTTTTACCGGCTGTCTGACGCTGACCGATCTGGGCGCATTGCACGAGATCGACACCGCCGCAGCGATGCGTTACGTTGAAGGATTACAACAACCGGGCGGCGGCTTCTTTGGCGCCGTTTGGGACGAAGTCGCCGATGTCGAATATACGTTTTACGGCTTAGGCGGCCTCGCGATCTTGCATCCTTAGACGCACTCGCCGCCATGTCCGATCTCGACGTTGTTTCGCTGCGTAAAGAATATCCGACCCGCGGTGAGCCGCTGGTCGTGCTCCAGCAAGCCGATCTAGCGCTCAATGCTGGCGAAAATCTCGCGATCATTGGTCCGAGTGGTTCCGGCAAGAGCACGCTGCTCTACTGTCTTGGCGCGCTCGAGTCGCCGACGAGCGGCGGCGTGGCGCTCGATGGACAAAATCCGTTTGAGCTGGCCGAGCCGCAACTGGCCGATTTCCGTAATCGCAAAATCGGGTTCATCTTTCAGGACCATCACCTGCTGCCGCAGTTGTCGGTGCTGGAGAATGTATTGGTGCCAACATTGGCCGGCGGCGCCGCATCCAACGAGGCCGTCGAGCGGGCCAAGTATTTAATCGACGGGGTCGGACTCACGTCGCGAATCAGTCATCGACCCGCAGAACTTTCTGGCGGCGAACGGCAACGGGTCGCCGTCGCACGCAGTTTGATTCATCAGCCGCGACTGCTGTTGGCGGACGAACCGACCGGCAATCTCGATCGGACCAACGCCGAAACGATCGGTCGACTGTTGCTCGATTTGCAATCGCAAGAGAACGCGATGCTGATCGCGGTGACGCATAGCATGGAGTTGGCCGAGATGTTCGCCGCGCGGCGAAGTCTCGACGATGGACGCCTTACCTAAACGACGCGCGCAGGAGATGGTCGGCATGGATCAAATGCGACTTGCGCTTCGCAGCGCACGTTATTATTTCTCGATCAACCTGGCGGTGGGACTGGGAGTCGCCGCGGCGACTGCTGTCTTGACCGGTGCGCTGCTGGTCGGCGATTCGGTTCAGGGGAGCCTGCGGGATTTGTCGTTGGATCGTTTGGGCGAGGTCACGCACGTTGTTTTGGCGGATCGCTTTTTCGCCCAGCATCGAGCGACGCAACTGGCCTCCGGCGCCGAACGAACCGCGCCGCTGATCTTGCTGCGCGGCAGCGTCGAACATGCCGGCGAACATCTTCGCCTGGCCGGGGGAGTCTCGATCTTTGGCGTGAATGATTCGTTTTGGCGGCTGAACCCCAACGCGAAGCCGCCCAAGTTCGACGGCGAGAACTCAATCGTCTTAAATGCGCCGCTAGCGGCCGAGTTGAACGTCGCCGTCGGCGATGAGGTGGCGATTCGCTTGCCATCGTCCAATGACGTGCCGGCCGATAGTCCGCTGGGGAAGAAGTCAGGCCGCGTGCGGGGAATTCCCCGGTTGAAAGTCGCCGCGATTATTCCCGCCCAGGGATTGGGAAGATTCGGACTGTTTCCGAACCAACAGGCGCCTCTGAACGCGTTTGTCCCGCTACAGCGATTGGAAGAGTCGCTGGACCTGTCGGGCAAAGCGAACGCGATTTTGCTGGCTGCACGTGATCCCGATCAAACCGCCGAAGAACTTGCGGGCGAGTTGACGCTTGGCCTGGATGATTTCGGCTATCGCTTGGATCAGGTGCGGCAAGAGTTCGCCGCAGAAGGCGCAGATCCGCAAACGATCTACGACTACTACCAGCTCAGTTCGTCGCGGATGATCATTAGCGATGCGGCGGAAGCCGCGATTTTGAAAGCGGCCGGCCGGCAGGCGTTTCCAACTTTTACTTACCTGACGACATCGATTGAAAAAGAGTCAACCGACAATCAGGCGATTCCTTATTCGACAGTGACGGCGCTTGATCCCGGTGCGCTCGCTTACCCGCTGCTTGATACCGCTGGCGAACCGATTCGAATGCTCGCCGAGGATGAAATCATTTTGAACTCATGGTCGGCCGAACAATTGGGGGCCGCGATCGGTGATCCGATCGAACTCGCTTACTTTGAGCCAGAAAGTTCGCATGGAATCGCCAAAGAGACGACCAGTCTGTTTACGGTTGCAGCGATCACTCCATTGACCGAGCCTGACAGTCCCGCGTCACGGCGGCGACCGGCCGAGTACGATAAGCCGCCGACCACCGCGAATGATCCTGACTTAACGCCGGAAGTGGAAGGGATCACCGATCAAGATTCGATCGACGATTGGGATCCGCCGTTTCCGTTCGACAATCGTCGGATCCGCGGAGTCGATGACGCCTATTGGGAAAACTATCGGACCACGCCGAAGGCCTACGTTTCGCTCAGCGCCGGCAAAAAATTGTGGGGAAGCCGGTTTGGCGACGCGACGTCGATTCGGGTTCCGGTCACTGCGATGGCGAAAGAAAAACTGATCGCAGGCATCGAGGCCGAGCTCAATCAGCACAAAGAAGAGCTTGGTTTCCGCTTTTTGCCGGCGCGCCAGAATGCGCTGCGAGCGGCCAGCGGCACGACGCCGTTCAACGGGTTGTTTCTCGGTTTCAGCATGTTCATTATTGCGGCGGCGCTGATGCTGACGCTGCTGCTGTTCCAATTAGGCGTCGACCAGCGCGCTCGACAGATTGGACTCGAAGCGGCCGTTGGCCTGAGGATGAAAGCGATTCGCGCGATGCTGTTGATCGAAGCGACGATCGTCGCTTCGCTAGGCGGATTGGTGGGGGTGATCCTAGGCGTCGGCTATGCCTGGGTGATGCTGTATGGACTGCGCACATGGTGGGTCGCTGCGGTAGTGACGCCGTTTTTGCAATTACATCTCGACAATCCGGCGACGCTGCTGATTGGTTTGACGAGCGGCGTATTCGCTTCGTTGGGCGCTATCCTTTGGGCGCTGCGGCGGTTGCGGAAAACTTCGCCGCGAGCTTTGTTGGCCGGGCAGACCGCCGCATCGCAAGATCACCAGCCAGGAAAAGGGCGTTGGATGATTTACGCCGGTGGAGCGCTGATTGCAGCTTCGATCGGATTAGCCGTATTGGCGACCGCGCTGGCCGGCGAAGCCCAGGCAGGGGCCTTCTTTGGGGCCGGCGCCGCGATGTTGGCGGCGCTGATGTTTCTGGAGCGACGGTATCTGCAGTGGCGCGCGACCGAACGTTCCGCCGGCGTTGGGTTCCAATTATCGCAGTTAGCGCTGAGCAACGCGGCGCGCAATCCGGGCCGCAGTACGTTGACGATTGGACTGGTCGGCGCGGCGTCGTTTTTAATCATCGCGATCAGCAGTTTTCGTTTGGCTCCGACGGAAAGCGGAACCGGCGGCGTAGACTTGATCGCCGAAAGCACGCAGCCGATCTTTCACGACCTGAATTCGCCGGCCGGCCGCTACGATCAAGGTTTTCGCGAAAGCGACGAACCGCTCTTGGCGAAATCGACCCTCTTGGCGATGCGGATGCAACCGGGGGACGATGCGAGTTGTTTGAACTTGTATCAGTCGAACAGTCCGCGCGTGCTGGGAGCGACGCCGCAGATGATCTCCCACTACTCGCAAGAGGGCGCAGCGCAGTTCGAATGGGCAGGCTCAGCGGCGACCACGCCAGAAGAGCAGGCGAATCCCTGGCTCGTGCTTGAGAAGCCTGCCGATGGTGAGAACGCGCCGATTCCATGCGCGCTCGATAAAAACACGGCGATGTACGCGCTGCATCTGTTTGGCGGTGTGGGCGAAACCTTCGAGACGACCGATCCGGATGGACGGACCACCAAGTATCAGGTCGCCGGGCTCCTCTCGAACAGCATTCTGCAAGGGAGCTTGATTGTCAGCGAAGGGAACTTGCTCGACCGCTTTCCCGATACCAGCGGCTACCGCATGTTTTTGATTCAAACGCCGCCGGGAGAAACGGAAGAAGTCGCATCGATCTTGGAAGATCGTTTGAGCGAAGATGGATTTGACGCGACCGACGCCAAGCAGAAACTGATCGACTTGTTGGCGGTGCAAAATACGTATCTCTCGACGTTTCAGAGTCTCGGCGCGCTCGGCTTGTTGCTGGGAACCTTTGGGTTGGCGACGGTTCAGGCACGCAACGTGATTGAACGTCGCGGCGAATTGGCGCTGCTGCAAGCGGCCGGATTTCGCCGCGATCGTTTGGTTCGGCTGGTGCTGCTCGAGAACGCAGCGCTGTTGAGCGCCGGACTGGCGACCGGCGTGTTAGCGGCCCTGGTCGCGGTCTTGCCGCATATGCTGTTTGGCGCAGCAGGCGTTCCGTGGGCGACTTTGACGGTGATGCTGGGGCTGATCTTCGTCGTAGGCTTGATCGCGGGGCGATGGACTGCGCGAGCTTCGTTGCGAACGCCGCTGATTCCCGCTTTACGCGGTGAGTAATCGCTCGTCCGTTAGCGAACGCGACATTTGAAGCGGCAGACGCCCCCTTCGCCGACCTCGAGCGCGTCCTTGATCTCCCAGCGGAGGATCAGCGATTCTTTTTCGTTCGGCTGGGTTAAGAATGCGGCGTCGATGCTGCACTGCGCCGAATCTTCGATCAGTTCCAAGCGAGGCGACAAGTTGTCGATGATCGTCACATTGCCGATTCGCTGATCGCCGAGGTTGTCGAAGCGAAGCGTGAATTCGACGATATCGCCGGGTTGGGCGTCGTCGGTCGAAGCCGCTTTGACAATTCGCAAGCGGGGTTTGCCCGGCGGCAGGTCGAACATCACCGCTTCCTGCGGGTTCATTTCGTAGGTTCCCTCGTGGGCCTGTTGCCCTTCGATGGTGACCTGCACCGCTTGGTTTTCGGTCCACGCGATCGCATTCTGAATGCTGGTCGCCAAGCGAGCTTTCTGCGAAGCGTCGTAGATGCCGACCTTCATGATGCTGAAGTCTTCGTAGGCTTGGAACTCTTTGACAAACTGGATCAAGATCTGGCGATTTTCGAGCCCGACCCCCATCGTGCGATCACGGAAGATCGTCGCCGTGCGCGCGGCGAGATTTCGCTCTGGCTGCACCGGTTGATTGATGTTGGTCGCAATGCCGGTGTGATTCTGTCCTTGCAGTTCCAGGTCGGCGCGGCTAGCAACGAGACGTTGATTTTTCAGGCCGGCCGACAAGCCGTAGATCTTGCGGACTGCGGCGAAGCGGGGCGCGTAAACGCAGACGCGATTACTGGGAGTGACAATCCGCTGGCCATCCAGCGTGTCGTAGTGGGCGACGGTGTCTTCAATGTCGAGACCGCGCATACTGAAGTCGGCGCCGATCATTGTCTGTTGGTTGCGATCGCCGCCGTCGTAGATGTATTCGTCTTCGGGCCAACAAGGGGGCGTCGTGTCGTACGAAGTGACCGGATAGCAGCCGTAGGCGCCGGGGCCGCAATTTCCATAGCCAGGTCCACAGGGTCCGCCTGGGCACGGCATGCTGGAAGTCGGCTGGGGGATCGGCGCAACCGCTTGATAATAATGCTCGGGAGGCGGCACATTGGCCGGTTCTTCGCCGGAGGTTAGTTGAATGGGATATTGATTTTCGACCGGCGGAACTTCACTGGGCTGCGCAGCCGCAAATTGCGGCGTCGGCGCCGGCATTTCGGGCGTCTCTGCTGGCGATTCTTCGTTGAAAGCGATGCCAGACATCGGCTTCGTCGGTCCGTACGTCGTTTTGACGTCGGTGATTTTGCAAGCCGGGACCGTCAGTAGCCCCAACGCCGCGGCCAGCAAAGCGAGTAGTCGCAAGTTCCGAAATTTCATGACGGCAATTCGGCGAAGGTGTTAGCGAGTTTGTACATTACCGGGAGGAGCGTACTGCGGACGCTCCGCAACGTTCGGCGGCAGATAAGCGGTCGGCGGAACGCGAGGATACGCCGGTTGGCGAATCGCTTCCTGCTCGACGCGTTGCGGCGGCATCTGTTGGATCGCGGTGGTGTCAAAGACCATGATCGGCGGCGAGCGATAATCAAATTCGCCCTGCGGTTCTTCCTGCGACGGTTGTCGCGATCCCATCCGTAAAATCGCGACGGGACGCCCTAGTTCGTCGGCGATCTGAATCGGATCGCCGCCGGGAGGAACCTCGAAGAAGGGTTGAAAGTCTTTCTCTTGTCGCGCTGGAACAGCGTCGATCGGCGGTTCGAGATAGATGATCCGCGTCACGAACTTTCCTTCCATCGCGTAGCGAATTTCTTCCTGCGTGATATGGACCGGAATCGGGTATTTCAGTTCTAAGCCCGGCGGTGGGTAAAGTCGATCAATCACTTCGACCGTCGGGTACAGCTCGGCGCCGGGGTTCAGCGGGATCTCGCTCAACCGCATGCGATAGACCTGACCGATCAAACAGCCGGCGATCGCCGGAGCCGGGAGGTCCGGTCCGAATTGCCCGTTGTTGGTGAACGAGACCTTGGTTCCGGCCGGAGGAACAATCTCGACCGGTTGAAACCAGCCGGCGACCGGGCGTTTCTGCAACAGTTGCAACTGTCCGATGGCGCCCGGCGGCAGACCCTCGTGATAGATCTTGTGCGGATTGGGGGTTTCTTGAGCGAAGGCGAGCGTGCTGCAGGTCAGCACGGCGACCATGCCCAAGGTCAAAGCCAGGTTCTGGGGGGTAGAGCTATTCATGCAAGATCCGTCTCGCTGCTGGCTGCGCCAATGTGGAACGAACATCCTTGTCCGCTCGGTTCCCCTGTCATGGGAAAAGGCACGGTCGCGCTTTGCAGCTGTCGACCGTGCCGATGGTTTCATGTTGGCCTCAAGGCCGAAGCGATCCGCTTACTGCGGTGGGCAGTAGGCGCCGCCGCCCTGGCTCGGCATGTACTCGCGACGATCGGCGTGCGGTTGTCCGAAGGCCGGAGCGTGGTGCATGTTTTCTTCCACAATCCAAGCCTTGTTCGGCGGAGTCGGATAGCTCAGACCCGGCTTCTGCTTGACATGGATGTTGACCTTGTCGGTAGGACCAGGAATGTGCATGTGCGTGTGATTGGTTATCACGTGCTTCTGCAATCCGGCCGGGCCGCCCAACGGAATGTGAGCCGGACCAGGCAACCCGATCGGCGTGCCGACGTACGGCATGCCATATTCAGGCGTGGTGACGCCGGCGACAAACGGAGCCGAGTAAGGATGACCGCCGGGCAAGCCGGGGTAACCCATCGGACCGCCGGGACCCATGGCCGGCATCATGCCGCCGCCGGCCATGACGTTCGGATCGAATCCGCCTTGCAGTTCGTCACCCGGCATTTCCAGGTCTTTGTTACCCAAGCGAGTGATCGCCATGATCGTGCCGCGGCGATCGGCTTCCATGATCGGGTCGACGCCGGGATCGAGACGAGTCGAGACGAGCGTTTCGACGTCGGCCAAGGCCAGCTCTTGATAGTTGGGATCGGGCAGGTAGATCACCTTCGTTACGAAGTTGCCGCTACGAACCTGAGCAAAGTCTTCTTCGGTGAATTGAATCGGAATCGCATTGTGAGCCAGGAAGGCGTCAGTACGCGGAGTGGCCGGACCAACTTCGATGGTCGGGTACAGCTCGGCGCCGGGATCGCCCGGGATGTTGGTCAGCTTCAAGCGGTAGATGCCGCCTTGGGGGAAGTTGACCGGGAACGGCACGACGCGCGGCGTCGAGTCGTAGTAGCCGATGCCGCCTACGTCCCATTGAACCTGCATCCCGTCCGGTTTGACGAACAAGATCTGGCTGGTCGACGCTGGTCCGGGCATTCCCAGACCCATGTTTGGATCCATCGGCATCATGGCTGACGCTTGTTGGATCGGCGGCCCATTCAGCACTCCGGGACCGGGACCGTCAACGCCTGGGCCTGGATGACGAAGTTGTTGCGCCGGCGGCAAGTTGTGCGGCGTGTGCATGGCTTGACAGCCAACCGTCGCAGCCGTCAGCGACAGCATGGCCCACTTCCAGAAAGTCTGTCTCATGGTTTTCCCCCTCACTCAGCTCTTGCCGCCGATTCGGAACCGACACGGGTCAGTACAAGAGTTAAAGCGATTCGCTATCGTTCGGTTTTGGTTCACTCAGTTGATTTGTCAAACGTCGCCGGCGGCATTCGCCGATTGACGTGGACCTGTTCCTGTCACAGAGCGTAAAATCGCCGCTCGACGTGACGAGCAGCCAATCCCAATTCCCGCACGAACAAACCGCGCAAGGAAGACTCCGTGGCATTAATGTTCGGCCCGGAACGATGCGAATCTTTGGGAAAACCGACAAAACCTTGATATGAGCAATAATCGGCGTAATGTGACACTGCTGACTGCAGCCGTGGTGCTAGCGGTTTTCACCGCCGTTTGCGCCGTCGAGTTTCCCTCTTTGCCGTTGCTTGCTCCTGCTTCGCAGGCGGTTGCCGCCGATGTTGCTAGCGGCGATAGCTTGACTTCGGCCGGTCGTAACGCCGATCAATTGCTGGCCGCCGCGATCCGCCGCGTGTTGGCCTGCTCGTCGATCGTCACGCGGATGGAGTATTCGACCATCACGCCGGCAGCGGCCGGATCGGGGTACTATCTGGAAAAAGGAGCGCTGCTCCGCCGACTAGAACTCAAACTGCGCGGCGTCGAGCAGGCGAGCTTGTTGCAAATCAGCAATGGGCGAATGCTTTGGACGCGCTGCACGACGCAGCGAGAAACGATGACCAGCGAAACAAAGCCGCCGACTCCGCTGCATAGCCCTCAAATGCATCTGGCCGAGTTGGGACTTCCCGGACTGCTAGCGCAGCTGAAAGCCGAATATGATCTGGTCTTGGTCGGCGCCGGAAAACTAGCGGACGAAGATGTCTTTGTGCTGAAGGGAGTCTTAAAGCGTGACACGCTTGTTAGCCGACTGCCGCAGCACGCAGCGGAGATCCGGTCCGGCGCATTCTCGGCCTGGAGCGAACTTCCGGAAGGTACGCCTGCAGCGCTGATCATCGCTTTGGGACGGGAAGACGCGGTTCCGCGGCGGATTCAGTTTCATGCGATTACCGACGGCGCGGCGCTTGCCGCATGGCCGAAACTGGAGACGCACGAAACGCGGACAATCGATTTGCGGGATGTGCAGTTGAACCAGCCGATTGCATCCGCGACCTTTGTGCATCCCTAACTGCGGTGTTAGTGGCGATATCTGCACCCATCGGATATGGCGTCTCTTTGAGCCGTCGACCAAAATGGTGTATGCTGGAGCGTATTCACTCTGAGTAACTCCATGAATTCCTGATCCTTGACCGCCTTGGGAGTTACGATGCATCGGCAATACTTCCCTCGCTGCCCAGTAGATGGACCCATCGAACCAGCGGTCCCCTACGAGTATGAGGGAACGCGCGGCGCCGTTCCGATGAAGTGCTCCGAGTGCCCTCATTTGTATGGAAGCGCCTGCACGCGAGCGATGCCGCTGATTCATCACAGTCTCCATTTGGATCATGGGGCCTGCGAAATCGAGGGTCCCACGGAGCCGGTTTCGTTGGAAAATGAATTCCTGCGCGCGAAAGTCGACGTGCCCGAAAAATGCGCCACCTGTATTTTTCTGGGAGTCAGCTTGGTGGAAGGCTTTTACTGCACGAAAGATGTCGATAAATGGGGCGATTTGCACCAGGGACTCGACTGGGGCACATGGCGGCCTGCTCGCATTGATCTTCAACTTCCCTCCCCCAAAGTCACCACACGCGAGTTGACGAACTTTGCCTACGAAGCTAATCTCGTTGCCTTCGTCAAAGAATTACGTCGTGTGAATCCCAATGTTTCGGTCACCGAAGCGCGGGATGATTTTTATCATCTTCGTGATATGATCGAGTCGTTCTTGGTGCGCAGCGAAGACGCTACTTAAGTAGCGATCGCAGCTATTTCGATGTTTCCTGCCGACCACGGAACGGCATCGGATTGACGGAGATGCCGTGCGCCGCTTCGCCGCCTGAAACTGTTTTGGAAAAATAGGGAGACCACCCATGATTGCTGCCGCAGAGCTGGGCGGGTTTTTCGCCGCACATGCTGTTTGGTGCGTCTCGGATGGAGACCTGCTGATCCCCATTCTCGCTTACGCGACTCCGGATGGAGAACGGGAGATGGAGCGTCTGGAGCATGACGATCTGGAAGTCGCGGTGAAGGCCGGCGTCGAGCGGTTGGAAGCGAACGAGATGGAGGCCGACGACGGCGTCTTCGTCTTTGATGGTCGCGTGACGATTAACGAGGTGACGCACGATGCGATCATCCTGGAACATCGCGCCTATCTATGGCCCGAATCTAAGCTGATCGTCGCTGTCCCCTACGTTCCGGTCGAGAGCGGCGCGTTTAAGGTGCATCGGCCGATGCTGTTGGCTTGGGAGAAGTGCGACGACTGTGATCCCGATACGGCGATGAAGTCGTTCTTTCACGGGGTCGCCGAGCATGAAAAAGGCGCCGAAGTCTGGAAAACCTGCTTCGAAGAGCGCGAGTAAACCAGTACGAAACTACGTGTTTCGCTGCGGTTTGCGCGTTAAAATGCGCCGGCGCCGCTAAGAATTCGTCTCGACGGACGAATACCTAGCGCCCTTTTGCATTTTCTCCTCTCAACCCCTGAGTGTCTGCTTGTGCGAATTGCCCGTGCTATCGCCGTCATGTTTTTGCTCGGGGGACTGATTCTGGTTCCTGCGCCTGATGCTTGGGGACGCGCCGGTAGCGGCGGATCGTTTTCTGGCGGCGGCGGTTCCTTTTCCAGCGGATCGGGCGGCGGCCATTTTTCTTCGGGTTCCGGCGGAGGCCATGGCGATTTGGGGCCGCTCATCTTTTTTCTTTTTCGCCATCCGGTCATCGGCATTCCAACCTTTGTCATCGTCGCGATCGTCTTCGTTTGGTATGTCATGCAAGCCAACGAGCGCCAGCAACGGCGATTTATTCATCGCTCGTTTCACAAACTGGACCATGACTTTATCGACTCGTGTCTGGAAGCTTTGAAGGAGAGTGATCCGTCGTTTGACCTGCCGCAGTTCAAGCAACGCGCCGAGAACGCGTTTGGCAAAATTCAACGCGCCTGGTCGGATCAAGATCTGGCGTCGATTCACGCGTTTGTTTCGGACGGCGTTTACGAACGTTTCTCGCTGCAAATTTCAGAACAGCACGAACTTGGCTATCGCAACGTGATCGAAGACGTGCGGATCCTGAAGATGGAGCCGATCGAAATCATCGCCAGCCGAAATGATCAAAACGCGTTTGAAGTGATCTCGCTGCGAGTCCAAGCGCGGGGCAAGGATTATCGTGTCGATCGTACGACCGGCAAGCTGATCCCCGGCTCGAAAAGCAATGAGTCTTTTTCTGAGGTTTGGACGTTTCTGCGACGCCGCGGAGCGCAGACGAAGCCGCAAAAAGCGGGACTAATCGAAGGAAATTGCCCCAACTGCGGCGCATCGATTCAGATCAACCAATGGGATCGTTGCGGCTCGTGCGAAAGTTTGCTACGCAGCGGCGAGCATGACTGGGTGCTAAGCGAAATCACGCAAAGCAGCGTCTGGAAACCCAACGCCGCGCTGGGGCTGAACAGCGCCACGCGATATTGGATTTCGCATGATCCCGGCTTCAACACGCATCACTTGGAAGATCGCGCGAGCGTGATCTTCACACGCAAAGTGACGGCCGATCGACATGGTGATCTGCGCCCGTTGAATAAAGTGGCGCACGACATGTTTTGCGATCTGCATGGCAAAGTGCTCAACGCGCGAGAGCGGACGTTCTATACCGATTGCGGCGTCGGCGCGGTCGACGTCATCGGGGTGATCACCGATAAGCATTTGGATCGCGCCTTGGTCGATATTCGTTGGTCAGGCCGGCGCAACAAGAAAAGTGGAGAGAGCCAAGAGACGTCGCGCGAGCCGAGCACGCTACGCACGATGATGGTGCTGGCGCGTAAGCACGGCGTGCAGACCAAGATCGAAAAGAGCGTCTCGTCGCTGCAGTGTCCCGGTTGTGGCGCCCCCGAGTCGGACGCCGCGTCGCATGCTTGCGAGTTTTGTCACATGGTGCTCAACGATGGCGCGAGCGACTGGGTGTTGGTTGATTGGATTCCGTACAGCGCCAATGAAGCGCGTAACTTGCGGAAAAAAGCGAATGAGGGAATCGAAACGGTGATTGCAGCGATTCCCAACAGTTCGTCGGAAGGTATGGATATTGATCGTCCCTTGTTTGACCAACAGCCAACGATGGTTGTCAGCCAGATCGTACGGCACGTATCGGGAAGCGATTTGGACCGCGCCCAGGTCAACGGCCGCAGCTTGCGAGAATACGCCAAGATCGATGATGTCGATTTGATCGCTTGGGTCGTGCAGGTCGCAGCGGCGGATGGCAAGCTGGACGAGAAAGAGCAAAAGCTGCTGAAGGAAGTCGCCAAAAAGCATGGCGTACCGCTGAGCCGCGTCCAGGGAATGTTGACCGACGCCGCCAATGGAACGTTGGAATCACCCACGCCCGATCATCGCGCGTCAGGCGTCCAGTGGTTAACGACCATGATCGACATGGCGCTGGTCGATGGTCACTATGACGCCCGCGAGCAAAAGGTGATCGCCGCGACCGGTAAACGAATCGGACTTTCCGACTATGACTTTGCGCGACTGCTCGCCAAACGCAAAACCGAGCTCTATCGCCAAGCAAAAACGGAGTTGCAGGAGCAGAGGAAAGCAGCCAATCGACGCAAGATTCGGAAGAATTATCATCCGGATGAGTAGAATCCAGAACTTGCGAATGAATACCAATATTCGACGGAACGGAACTCTGCTTGCGTCGCTTCTGGCTGCGTTGAGCTCGCTGTTCGCCGGCTGCTCTTGTTCGCAATTAACGAACCCTCATGCAGTACGACTAGGAACGGACAGCACCAACCTGGGGGAACTCCGAAAGTTCTGCAACCTGCCGGCAGACGTTCAGTCTTGCCAGTGGCAAACCTGGTCCAATATGGATGACTTTGGATTTGGTGATTGGGGCTTGGTCGCCGTGGTCAAATTGGGAAACGACGCCGAACTCGCAGAACTGGGTGATCCCTCCCCAAGAGAGCATGTCGTGTTGTTTTCGCGCGAGCCAACGCCGGCATGGCTGCGCGATAGTACGGCGACAATGCTGGAAGCAACGGATGAACGTGGAGTCTATTCGATCCAAGGGGATACTTTTGAAGCGGGCAATATTGGCAAGTCGCCTCTTTTGCATGGTTCGATCATCAAAGGACCGGATAACACTTGGATCATCACACTGCATACAATGTAAAGTTTCGCCGAAACTACGTCTTCTTCCCCATCCCCTTGGTCAGCGCCATAAACGCCGACTCCAGATTGATTTCTTCTTCGCGGAAGAGGGTCAGCTTGTGGCCGGCTTGGATCAGCCAAGTCGGTAGATCGCTGTAGTCGCTGGTTCCCTCTTTCAAGGTCACCATCAGGTAAGTCGGGCGCGGCTCAATGCTTTCGACCATTTCGGAGCCTTCCAAGACCTGGGCGGCCGCTTCCTGATCGCCGTCGACGCCGATATGCAGCACCGTCTTTTGGCGGACTTGCTTCATCACTTCTTCGACCGATGCGTTGACCGACATCACGCCGCGATCGATGATCCCGATCTTGTTACAGACATCGGCCAGTTCGGGCAGAATGTGGCTCGATACGATGATCGTTTTTCCCATGTCACGCAACCGCTTCAGCAAGTTGCGCATCTCGATCCGAGCACGAGGATCCAGACCGCTCGCCGGTTCGTCCAGCAGCAGCACTTGCGGATCATGCAGCAGCACGCGAGCCAGGCCCAAACGCTGCGTCTGACCGCGTGAGAGCGTATTGGCGAACGCGTCCCGTTTGAAATCGAGATCGACCAGGTTGAGCATTTCGTCGCATACCTGGCGTCGCTGGGCGCCGCGGATGCGATAGGCGGCGGCGAAGAACTCGAGGTACTCGATCACCTTCATGTCGTCGTACACGCCAAAGAAGTCAGGCATGTATCCGACCAGGCGGCGGATCTCTTTGGGATTGGTGTAGATCGAATGGCCGCAGACGTAGGCTTCGCCCCAGGTCGGGTTGAGCAGCGTCGCGATGATTCGCATCGTGGTCGTCTTGCCGGCCCCGTTGGGGCCGATAAAGCCAAACACGTCCCCTTGCTTCAGGTCGAGCTCGATCCCTTTGATCGCAAAGAAGTCGCCGTATTTTTTCGTCAGGTCGTGAGTTTCGATCATGGCGGCGCCTAAAGGTGCGTTATTCCGGCTCAACCGGATAGATCAAGCGAACGTAGGTCCAGTGTTCCGTTTTCGGCGCAAGCGGCTCTCCCGATCCAGCAGCCGTCATCTGCAACTGCGTGACCGGTTCGGCCGACTTGCCGACCAATACGGCGCGTTGCGTTTGCGAGTGCTTCGAGAGGTCGATGAACCCCTGATAGCGCTGAATCAAATTCGTATAGCCGCGACCGCCTGCCGATTCGTGAAACAGGGCGACTTCCATGATGCGGTCGATATCGGTGTTTTCGCGGTCCCACAGTTCCGACACGTCGCGCGCGTCGGAGACCCGGGTTTTGCGTAAGACCTTGTCCGAGTTCTTGCCGGCTTTGCCAGAAAGCGACAAGACGCCGCCGGCCGGAAATTTCGGAAAGTGCCAAGCCCAGCGGCCGTAGAAAACGTAGACGTCTTCCAGGTCAATTTCGGTCGGATTGCGAATCACGCCGTCGAGTAGTTGATTGCTGATTTCGGTCAGCGGTTTGGGGGCTTCGCCATCGAGCGTCGCCCAGCCGCGACCAAACAAACTGCGCGATGACCAAATCTGAATCGGCAAGTTCTCGAGCGATACGGAGTCATCCGCTTCGGCCAGGTAGTACGGGTTTTGCACCGTCGCGAGCGACTGACGCGAATCCATGCCGCCCAGCGATTTGCCTGGCAAACCTTGCCAGGCGAGGATTTGTTTCCAATCGCTCGCTTGCGCCGGGGACTGATTGTGCAATTGAATGTTGAGCCGCTGCGTTTGCGGGCTGTAGATATGGGCCCACGTGGTGGAGCGGACGACGCGGCTGGCCAAATCGCAGTCGAGTACGTCGACTTGATTCATCCGCAGTTCATGGCCTTTCGCCCAAAAAGCGATCCCCCATGAAGCGCCGCAAGCCAACAGCACAAACAGCGGAAACGTGACCCACGTCCATTCCATGCGGGGAAAGTAGCGTTTCAGCAAGAAGTAGTCGCCGGGTCCGATCAACAGCAGATAACCGACAACAATCACGCCGATCAACAAAAATGAGATCAGATGGACCCCTTGGAATTGATCGAGCGCGACGCGCAATTGTCCCGAGAGATCTTCGTAGCCGACATGTGCGGCGCTTTGTCCGGCCAACGAGACGATGCCAGAGTCTTGTTGCTCTGACTCGCCGATCAGCAGTTTGACCAGCAACGGCTTGCGACCGTCCCAGCCGGCGATCGGCTGCGAGTTGAGATCGAATGCGACAAATTCGATCAGTCCAAATCCGTAAGGAGCGATCGAGATCAACGGAGTTGGATTGGCCGTCGCGAGTTGGACCAACGCAATCCCGCTGGCGTCTTCCAACGTGGCGATCTCTAAAGTTGGCGCGCCTGGGCGATCGAGCCGCGTGACTTTACCCGCATATTTTTCGAGATCGGCCGTTTGGCGTTCTTCCTCAAACCCGACGTACTTGCCAGGGAGATAGCGAGCCAAGGGAGCGTCCGCCGACAACAGTTGTTCGGTATCGGCGCCAACCGCGAGAAAGATGCGTCCGCCTAGCTTGGCCCACCAATCGAGCGCCGCCAACTTCTCGGCCGGCAATTTGCGCCACGCTGCGGAGTCGCCGCTGACAATCAGCAGACGGTCGACCCCTTCTAGCATGCGCCAATCGTCCGGCAGTTGGCTGGGATCGATCTGAGCGAGTTGCGATGATTCGTTAGGAGGCACGCGCTGTTGGTTCAAGATGTCTTGAATGCCGACTAATTCGCCTGATTGCAGCCAGAGTTGTTGGCTCGCGAGCACCGGTTGTCCCAGATCGGCGACGGCGGCTTGCCAGACCGATCGACTGACGACGCCGTCGACTTCGCTTTCGAGGATGACTTCGATCCGGCTGCTGGTGCGGCCGATCTTCACCGGAAGGACAAACGTCTTGGTTTCGCCAGCGGCGATTTGGGCCGCTTCGTCGTGAGGCCAGCGATGTTCGACCGGGACTCCGTCCGAATCGAAAGCGGCGATATGAATTTTGCCTTGCAGCGGTTCGGACCCGGCCGTGATCGCGACACGAATCGGCGACCACACGCCGACTTTGAACCGTCCAGCGAAACCAAGGCTCGCTTCGATCTCGGCGATGTCATGACGCTGCTGCATCCACTCGCCGGCCCATAAAGAGGACGCCGACGTGGCGATGAGAACGATCGTAATTAGGAAGGTGCGACAGAGAAGCAACATCAAAGTCGAACGTGTCTCACAAAAGGGGGGACGCCACCGGAGTTCCAAGTTGGATGGCTTGAAGCTATTTAGCATAATCAGCCGGCCGCTTTCCTGCGAGTTGACGCGGGGCCTCCGCTGGCCAACTTCGCGGGAAGTTAACGCCGATTGGACCGATTTTTACGGCTTTTCGGCGTCATCGCAGACGCATAGAAATTGTCCACAACCTGGACAGCCGCTCCCATATTTTTGATTTACGGCGTCAGCCAGATCGACTCCGGCGACGTTGGCGATGGTGGTCAGCCAGGCCAGCACGTCGGCAAACTCGCCCACGCGCTCTTCATGCGTTCCGCCGCGAAGCGCTGACGAGAGCTCGCCAACTTCCTCCATCAGCCACATGAAGGTTCCTTCGACCCCGCGGGTCTGGTCCTTTTCAAAGTACATGTCGCGGATCAATTTTTGAAATTGACCCAAGCTGACGTCGACCGGCGGCGCAGGTTCTTGGTTCACGATTTGATTTGCTCTAACAACTGTTGGGCCGCCGCGGAGGACGGAGAATGTTTCAGCACAGCTTCCAGAATTTCACGCGCGGCCGCTTCGTCACTGACAGCGATCAGCGCTTCGGCCGCGGCGATTCCCCAATCTACTCGATCAGGGGATAAGCGAAAAGCGACCGCCAGTTCACGGGCCGCCGCCAGAGGGTGATCGAGCTCTTGCTCGGCGCGGCCGTTGATCTCATGCGCTTGGGCGTCGGCCACATCAATCTGAAACGCCTCTTCCGACCAGCGCGCTGCGCCTCGCCAATCGTCGCGAGCCGCTAACAGGGTCGCCAGTTTTTTACGAATCGCGACGTCGTGATGTTTTTGCGCGGCCAGGATCGGCAGCAGTTTCAGCAGCGCGTCGTCATCTTTTTGCAGCAGATGGACGCGGACCAGCGCTGCGGTCCATTCTTCACTCGCCGGCTCCGCTTTGGCGCCGCGCTCGTACAGTTCGATCGCCGACTGGTAATCCTTTTGTTTCAATCGCAAGCCGGCCAACAGCGCCACCGGACGACGATCAAAGCGATCGCCGGTCGCTTGCTCCAGCAATTTCAGCGTCTCTTGGGCGTCCCCGATCGAGAGAAAGAGTCGCGCCATCACATACAAGCCGAGCGGATGGCTCGGATCGAGCTCAATCGCTTTTTCCGCGAATTTGCGAGCGCTGGAGTTCGACTTGCGTTGCAAATAAGCGTAAGCGGCGTCGGCCTGCGTATCGGCGTCTTCCGGCTGATCGCGCGCGTCACGAATCAACTGGGCGAAGCTCTTATCGTTATCGCTGGCTTTGATTTCGACATCACGGACGACCGTCACCAGATAGTCACGATAACCTCGCTCAAAATCGGCTTGCGGCGTCTGAAAGGTTCGCTCCAAAATCTGATCAGTCGTCAGCGACTCGGCATATCCCGCGAGCATTTTGGTCAGCGCGTCGTCACCGAAGCGCTGTTTCAAGTAAACGGCGTAGTGAAACGCCTGGCAGTAGGCCATGGTCCAGTCATCGCCGTCACGCGGACGAATGAAGCCGTAGTTGATCGAGTTCAGGTCAAACAAATCGTTGGCCGCAATTCGTTTCGCCAACAGTCGTTTCCAATCAGGCGGCTGCACGTCGGTCTCGTAAGTAACGGCCAACGCTTCCGTAAACCAATGGGGAATGTTGAAATCGGTCTGCTGCAAATTGACGACATGGACAAATTCGTGACGCAGCACATTGCCCCAGTTGTATTTCTCCGGCATTGACGATGGCGAAGCGAGCGCGATCATTTTGCCGGCACACGCGCCAACCGTGCCGATATAGGGCAAGCCGACCATGCGAGCGCTGAACCAGCCGTGCCCGCTGGTGTTTTTCGCTTGGTTGAAAAACTCGATCAACGTTTTGTCGGCCGGTTCGTAATCGAGGGCCGCGCAGATCGGCGCGTAGACGTTGTCTTCTAAATGGCGAGCCGCGTATTCGGCCAGCAGCTTGTCTTTTTCCGGATCATAGCGAATGAGAAAATGCTCGGTTTCCAGCGTTTCGTAGTTGGCCAGTACGTCCAATACTTCCAACGTGTTCTTCACGCGGACATGAAAGGGATCGGCCTGAAACGCCGCTTCCAGGGCAGCACGCGCCTCCGGCTCTTCTCCCATCCGCATCAGCACCATGCCCAACTCGGCATGGGGACGAACGAGTTGCGGCATTCGCTCGGTCGCCGCACGGTAGAAGCTGGCGGCGTAAGGATACTTGCGCAGCAGCTCGCAGCCTTCTCCTAGCGAGGCGAAAAACTCACCGCAGTGGGGATTGGAGAGAGACTGCGTTTCGATCAATTCTCCGTAACGGGTCGAACTTCCTTCGCTTGTCTCGAGCGCCGCTCCGTCGGCCGCCAAGTAGGCGGCGGCTAACAGGCCGGCGGTCGCTTGACGCTTGTCATTGATCTCGCGAGCTTTCGTCAGCGCCGCGATCGCTTCGAGCGGGCGAAAATCGGCCAGGTACGCTTTCGCTTTGGCTTCTAGCGCCGGGACGTAATCGCTGCGAATCGCCAATGCTTGATCGGCGGCGGCGATCGCCAGGTCGACGTTGTAGCCGGTCAGGTCCATTTGCGACTTCAGCGTGAAGAGCTCGGCCGAGCTGGAATTGATTTCCAGCGCCTTGGTCCACTCGCTGCGCGCGGAGCCCAGGTTGAACTTTTCAGCAAACAGTTCCGCTACCGCGAGTCGGGCGGGCCAATATTGGGGTGAACGCTTGAGGATCGTCGGAAAGAGCGTGTTGACCAGGTAGCTGAACTGCTCGCTGTTTTGCGTCCAACGAGCGAACTCGGCCGCGCCCAGTCCGGCGTAATACAACTGGTCGGGGTCGTCCGAGATGTCGTTTTCGTTGAAGTCGTCGACAAACCACTCGTAGGCGGCGCCAGCTGCTTCTAACTCGCCGCGCTCCCGGTGGAGTTGAGCGACCGTCCAGCGTGCGACCGGTTGCCGCTCGTCCAGCACTAGCGCCTTTTTGCAACTCGCGGACGCTGCGTCCCAGTGACCCTGGTCAAACTGTATTCGGGCCAACTGAGCGTACAAGTGAGCGGTCGGCTTTTGCTCGATCGCGGCGGTTAATGTCTTTGTCGCCGCGGCCGCTTGGCCGATCGCGATTTGGGATTTGGCGGTTAGCCACGCGGTGGTTGCGTCGGGCGGATCAACTTGCTCCAGTTCGGCGATCGCCTCGGCGTATTTGCCGGCGTAATAGAGAGACTCGGCCGATGTCGGCTCGGCCCCTTGGGCGATCCAACAGAGCGTCAGCCAGGCGGCGCACGTCAAGAGCGAGAGGTTTCGATTGCTTGCGGGCGGCATCATGCGATCGGAGGAGGAAGGGAAAGGTCTGTCAACGAGCGCGGCTCAGGCGTAAAATGGTCGCGACTGACAGCTTACGTACTATTCTAGCCCCCTTCGGCGCCGCGGCGAACCCTTTTTCATTCGGGCATTTTAGATGGCAGATTTTGTGACCGTCGCCAAAGTTGGCGATATTCCCCCCGGACAAGGCCAGGCGTTCAACGTCAGCGGACGCATGGCGGCCGTATTTCACCTGGCCGATGGGACCTATCAAGCGATCGACGATTTTTGTCCGCACATGGGCGCTTCGCTGGCCGGCGGCTATGTCGAAGATGGCGTGGTGATGTGCCCCTGGCATGCGTGGGGCTTCCAGCTTTGCGACGGCGCTTGGCTTGATAACCCGAAAGTGAAGGTCGATTGTTTCGACGTTCGCGTCGAAGGGGATGAAATCCAGGTGCGGGTCAACGCCAAAGAATAGCGGGATGCGAGCTCTATTTTCTTTCTTAACATGTACAAGGACCGACTGCCATGTTTTTCAACCTGCTGCTGGCCCAAGTAGAAAATCCGGGTGAGAATCCAGCCGGCGACAACGCCGCCGCGATCGACGTTAGCGAAAAGGCGACGCAAACCCTGACCGACTTGCAGAATTGGGGAAATTCGGCGGTCGTCTTTGTGCAAGATCAAGGACCCGAGTGGATCCTGCGAATCGTCACGGCGATTCTGATTTTGTTTGTTGGACGCTTGGTCGCTTTATGGGCGAGCGGATTCTTAAAACGGCTGATGAATCGCGGAGGCGTTGATCAAACGCTTGCTCTGTTTCTCTCGAACATCGCCTATGGTTTCTTCCTGACGCTGGTCATCGTCGCCGTGCTCGATCGCTTGGGGATTGATACCACCAGCGTCGCGGCCGTGTTGGCGGCGGCTGGTTTGGCGGTTGGCTTGGCGCTGCAAAACTCGTTAGCGAATTTTGCCGCCGGCGTGATGATCATTTTCTTTCGTCCCTTTTCGGCCGGCGATTTTGTGGAAGCCGGCGGAGTGTCGGGCATCGTCGACGCCGTCCAGATTTTCCACACGCAGATGAAGACGCCGGACAACAAGATGATCATCGTCCCCAACGGCAACATCACCAGCGGCAACATCATCAACTACTCACGCAACGCGACCCGCCGCGTTGATCTGACCGTTGGCTGCGGCTATGACGATGATCTGCGGGAAGTAAAGAAGTATTTGATCGCCCTGTTGGAAAGCGACGAACGAATCCTCCAAGATCCGCCGCCGGAAGTTCGCGTGACCGAACTCGCTTCAAGCAGCGTCAACTTTATCGTTCGCGGCTGGGTCAAGAAGGAAGACTTTTGGGCGGTTTCGTGTGATTTGACCGAACAGGTCAAACTGGGCTTCGACGAACGCGGCTTCTCAATTCCGTATCCGCAGAGTGACGTGCACATGCACCAGGCGGCGCCGTCGGCGTAGGCAAACCAAAACCGATCCACTAGCTCGCTGGCGCTTTTTGAAGTTTTGACGTTGCGTTATTTCCC
>NZ_CH672376.1:1406837-1529122 GCF_000153105.1 Blastopirellula marina DSM 3645 | reverse complement strand
GGCTTTCGTGACATTATTGACGGAACCTCGAATACTCTGGCGATCGCCGAAAGTGTCGGCAACAAGCCGGGCAGTCATCGCCTGTGGGCCTGGGGCGTTTATAGCGGAGGAATGGGAACGTCTGGCGGCATCAATGCGAACTTCCCCAATCTCAGTGGTTGGACGTTCTGGAACAACGACTCGTTTAATGGACCCTCTAGCTATCATCCCGGCGGCTGCCTGGCGACGTTTGCGGATGGCTCGGTCCGCTATATTCCCGAAACGATTCAGCTATCGACGCTGCTCGATTTGACGACGATCAAAGGGAATGAAGTCATTCCAGAATACTAATCGGCGTTTCTCGCTCCTTTGGTCACTCCTCGTTTTATTGAACTCCCGGGTTGGAGCCTGTACTCCCATGAAAACATTTCTCCTTACGGCCGCCGTGCTGCTAACTGCTGTCGGCTGCGGTTCCGGCGATCCCAATCAGATACCGGTTCGCGGATCGGTCTCCTATCAGGGACAACCGATCGACGACGGCTTCGTTCGCTTTGTTCCCTCACCCGGCGTCAATGCGCCGGTACGCGTCGCTCAGATCATTGACGGCAGCTATGAATTAGAGGGGCGATTCGCATTGTCACCAGGCGCCTACAAAATCGAAATCGAAGGTTTTGAAGGTGAGGATATGCCGCTGAGCGAGCCTGGCCAAGTTGTGGAACAACGTCGCCAAATTTTGCCGGCCCAGTACAACGCAAAGTCGAAAATCGATCCGCTCACCGTCAGCCAGGGCGATTCGCCGCGGGAACTTGATTTTGAACTCAACTAGCCAACACAATCGCGCCGCCATGAATAGCTTCTCCCAACATCTCTTCTTCATCGCGACCATGGGGTTGCTCCTTTTAGGAACAGAACGCCTGAGGGGCGAAGAAGCGAAGGTCCCTTGCGTTTCGATCGTAAGCCGTGACATCACCGCAACGGCGTCTCCTTTCTACCGAGCGATCTATGCCGATGCGACCAAGAATCGCTTGGTCAGTTCGACCTGGCAATCGGATGACAACGGCAAAACCTGGGCGCCGATTCGCTCGCATCATGCGTTGGCCCGCGGCTTGACGCCGGGCTTTCGCCGCAATCCGACGACAGCGACGCTCGATGAAAAGCGAAATTGCGTTATTTCGATCGTCAACGCACTCGACACTCCGGAGCTCGATCCAACGATCAACGAGCCTCCGATCGCCCAACAGACCTACTACCTGCGTTACCGCCTATCAACCGATGGCGAGAAAAGTTGGCGATGCGACGATCCGATCGTCGGCGCCGGCGACTTTGACGCGCAGCATCCCTTCGCCGGTCTCTGGATCGGAAAGAATGCGATTTATCTGGGTGATAACGGATGTGCGCCGATCGTCACGCGTTCGGGTCGCGTATTGGTTCCGGCTCAGATGACGGCGTTGGACAAGGCCGGCCAACTTTACAAACCTCCCAAGGCGCATACCTATACGGAAGCGGTCGTCTTGGTCGGCGACTGGACCGCCGACGATCGACTCGCCTGGCGAATGGGTTCGCGTGTAAAAGGCGATACCTCCCAGACTATTCGCGGCTTGATCGAACCGACCATCGCCGAAATGCCCGATGGACGAATCCTGATGGTGATGCGCGGCAGCAACATGCATGACCCCAAGGTAGAAGCGAGCAAGTGGTTCTCTATTTCTGCCGACGAAGGGGAAACATGGAGTCCGCCGCAGCGCTGGAAATATGATGACGGAACAAGCTTCTTTTCGCCGAGCAGCATGTCCGTTCTGATGCGTCACAGCAGCGGTCGCATCTTTTGGGTCGGTAACATCACGCCGGAAAACCCCGACGGTAACCTTCCTCGGTTTCCGCTAGTGATCGGCGAGGTCGACCCCCAATCCCTGCAATTGATTCGCGAAAGCGTCGTCCTTGTTGATCAAAAGTCCAAAGAAGATGAACGACAAGGGCGCCTCGACTTATCGCATGTTCATTTGATGGAAGACCGCGAAACCGGCGAGCTGATCCTTACCTACCCGCGGGCGCACAACAAATACACGAAACGCGAATATGCGTTACTCCGTCTGGCCGTGTCGCCCAACTAAAGTTTGCCTGATACGCCTTTTTGAAATTACTCCCGCCAACCTGAATGATTAAAGCCACCATCGCTATGCACACGCGTCTCATCTCGGCCATTTGCACGCCGATCCATTCCAACGGCGATCTGCATGTCGAAGGACTTGCCGCGCATATCGAGGCGCAAGTCGCCGCCGGCATCGACGGCCTGTTAGTCGCCGGCACGATGGGTTTGATGCAATTGCAGACCGATGCGACCTACGAAAAGTTGATCGACGAAAGCGTCAGCATCGCCAGTGGTCGGACCGAAATATGGGCCGGTGTGGGAGACGCCAGCTATCACCGTACGTTGGCGAGAATTCGAATCGCCGAGCGTCAACCGGTCGACGGGCTTGTGATTTTAACTCCCTATCTGATGAAGTTCACCGAGCCAGAGCTGCTCCGCTATTACCTTCAGCTTGCCGACGCGGCGAACAAACCGCTGTTTCTCTACGACCTGCCGGTCTTGACCGGTACGGCCCTTTCAATGGAATTGATTGAGCAAGTGACCGCGCATCCCAACGTTCATGGCCTGAAGTGTACGCGCGACTGGCAATGGACTACCGAATTGTGGAACCGCTTCCGAGAGAAAACGCGCGTTGTTCCCGCCCAGCCGGAACGAGTCGCCGATCTGATTCGCATGGGAGTTCCCGACAATTTGGATGGATTGTTTGCGATTTTTCCGAATCAAAGCCGCGCTTTGGCCGACGCCGCCGATCAAGGGCATTGGGAAGAAGCGGCGCAGTTGCAAGCCGACCTTTGCCGCTTCTTAGAGCTCGGTCGCGCGAGCAAGTTGTTTGGCGCCGTGACCAGCATTTTAAACGCGTTGGGCATCCCCGGCTTGATGGCGCCGGCTCCGTACGACCAGCTTACGCTCGAAGAACAAGACCAGCTGCTGAGTCATGCGACGATTCGTCGCCTCATTGATAACGAACTAAAACTCGCCGTCGTGCAACCGAGCTGAACAGCAGGCCCATTTTGAAATTCTCCACCTTCGTCGTTGTCGGTCTCACGCCGCTCGTTCTCGCAGGAGCGGCCAGTATCGCCTGCGCTCAAGAGCCGGAAACCGCATCGTCAGTCGTCGGTCCCAGCTTTGGTTGGGTGAATTGGACGGTGCTTATCGCTTACTTGGCGGCGATGGTTGGAATCGGCGGTTATTTTTCACGCGGCGAATCGTCCGGAGAAGACTTTTTTCTGGCCGGCGGACGCATACCCTGGTGGGCGGCGGGACTTTCGATCTACGGCACGCAGCTCTCCGCGATCACGTTCATGGCGGTTCCGGCGTTGGCGCTCGCCCCCGGTGGTAACTGGACGAAGATTGTCGGCGGTTGGACCACGCTGCTCATGGCTCCGTTGATCATTTACTTCTACTTGCCGCTGTTTCGTCGGCTTCAAGTGCAGACCGCTTATCAGTATTTGGAGCGGCGGTTTCATCTGTCGGTGCGACTGATCGCCAGCTTGATCTTTATCGCGTTTCAAGTAGGTCGAATGGGGATCGTACTGCTGCTGCCAGCGGTCGCGATCGCCGCTGCGACTGGAAGCAATGTGTTGGTCGCCGTGGTCCTGATGGGGACGTTGGCCACCATCTATACGGTGCTCGGCGGAATGGAAGCAGTGATCTGGACCGATGTCGTTCAAGTCATCGTGTTGATCGGCGGAGCGCTCCTTTGTTTGGCCGTGTCGATCTTTGAGATCGGCGGTCCAGCACAGTTGTATGACCTAGCCAGTTCGGCCGACAAGATGACGATCTTCACTTGGTCAGCGACTCCCAGCGAACCCTCGACGTGGGTCTTGTTAGTCGGCTTTTTCTTCATCAATCTGATCGCCTACACAACCGACCAAACGGTCGTGCAACGATATTTGACCACGCCAGACGAGAAATCGGCCGCAAGCAGCATCTGGCTCAACGGCCTGATGACGATTCCGACCGGCTTCTTGTTTCTGCTGCTCGGTACGTCGCTGTGGGCCTTCTACGAACTGCATCCAGAAATCGCATCGCCCGGCAAAGCCGATCAGGTCGTTCCCTGGTTTGTCATGCAGCAACTTCCTGCCGGCGTCGCCGGCCTAGTAATCGCTGCGATCTTCGCCGCCGCGATGAGTTCGCTCGATTCCAGCATGAATTCAATCGCGTCGGCGATCGTCAACGATTTTTGGCTTCGCTTGGCCGGCCCCGCCAAACCAGAAGCGGAGATTCGCGTCGCTCGCGTACTGACGTTGGTGATTGGAGTTCTCGGCACCTCCATGGCGTTGGGAATGGCCGTCTTGAACATCACCTCGTTGTTTGACTATTTCAACTTAATGCTAGGCATGCTCGGCGGCGGACTCTCCGGTATCTTTTTGCTGGCCGTTTTCACCACGCGCGCCAATTGGATCGGCGCATTGGTCGGATTGGCGGCCGGCGCTGCGGCGACGGCGCTGGTTCAATTCGACTCGACGCTGCATGTCTATCTAGCAGGCGCAGCCGGCACGCTTACCTGCGCGCTGGTCGGCTATGTCGTCAGCTGGATTCTTCCCCTACCCCAAAGCGATCTGCAAGGGCTGACCATTCATACGATGGTTCCTTCCGGATCCGATCAAACGGCCGATCGCGATTCGGCCAATCATTCCCCGTCTCCCTCTATCGATTCTTCAATCGGATGAATCTGCAACCCCTTGAAATTGCCGGAGCCATCCATGGCCCGCATCTGTTGATCTTGGCTGGCGTTCATGGTGATGAATACGAGCCGATCGCCGCCGTTCGCCGCCTGGCCGAGACGATCGATTCTCGCCAACTCCGCGGGACCGTCACGCTGGTGCCGATCGCCAATCATCCGGCGTTCGCCAGCCGCAGTCGCACCGGCTCGGATCACTTGGATCTCGCGCGGACGTTTCCCGGTTTCCGGCATGGAAAACCAACCGAACAAATCGCGTTTGCAATCAACGAGTTGATTGAAGAAGCCGACTTTCTGATCGATCTGCATACCGGCGGACTCACGATGGAAATCTCTCCCTTAGTCGGATACATGCTCGTCTCCGACGCCGCGACGCTAGAGGCGCAGCGTCAGATGGCCGCGGCCTTCGGCCTGCCGATCGTCTGGGGAACTTCCGCTCGACTGGAAGGACGCTCGTTGTCGGCCGCGCGTGACGCGAACGTTCCGGCGATCTATGCCGAATGGGGCGGCGGCGGTGGCTGCAACCCTGATGGCGTCGCCGCCTATATCCAGGGATGCAAGCAGGTGATGGGCGCGCTCAAGATGATCGCTGATCTGCCCGCGGCCGCCGACGTCGATCGCTATGTGATCGAAGATGATCGCGACGCCAGCGGGCACCTGCAAATCAACTATCCCGCCCCCATCGCTGGCTATTACGAAGCGTCGGCAGCACTCGACGCAATGATCGTTCCCGGCGACGAACTAGGACGCATCTACGATCCGCAAACACTCGATCCCACGCCGATCTGCGCTACCCAACGCGGTCGGCTGATCACGCGCCGCGTCTTGCCGGCCGTCGACGTCGGCGACTGCCTAGCGGTGATTCTCGAAGATCCCGCTGATAAAGGTTCGTTTGATGAATAATCGTCCCGTGGCAGTTATCACCGGCGCATCGCAAGGCATCGGCGCCGAAACGGCGCAGGAGTTCGCTCGACGCGGTTATGACTGCGTTCTGATCGCTCGCAACCAATCGCGATTGCAATCATTGGCCGATCAACTCGAAACGCTTGGCGCTCAGTCGATCGTCTGCTCAGGCGACCTTAGCGATCTTGCTTTCGCTCGTTCCGCGATCGACCGAAGCCTGCACCAATTTGGTCGAATCGACGTGCTGGTGAATAACGCCGCCTGGCGGAAGATCGGCACGATGCGGACGATGGAACCGGACGAATGGGACCAGACGCTGCGAGTTTGCCTGACGGCGCCAGCGTTTCTCGCCAAATGGTGCGCCGCGGCGATGGAGCCCGCTCGACGCGGCGTGATTCTGAATATTTCCAGCATTCAATCCAAACTGGCGCCCGGCATTTGCCCCGCCTATGTAACGGCCAAGGGAGGGCTCGACTCGCTGACGTATGAACTGGCCGCGCTGTACGGCCCGGTGGGCGTGCGGGTGCTCAGTCTTAATCTCGGCGCTATCGACACCGAGATGAGCGCCGACTACATCTCCAGTGATGGAGAAGACATCAGTCACGCGATACGACGTTATGCCGAAGACATGATTCCGCTCCGCCGGTTTGCACAAGCCGGTGAGATCGCTCGCTCGATCGCACTATTGGCGAGCGACGACGCTAGTTATATGACCGGCGCTTGTATCGAGATCGACGGCGGTTGGTTTCACCAGGCGACCCCCTATTCGCTCAAGCAGCAGCAGTTTCCGCAAGATTTCCCCGCCTCCTAGTTGACTGACAAGAGACTCCCCACGATGGATCCCATTTCGCTTGGTGAAGGAAACACGCCGCTCGTTCGCTCTCAGCGAATCGGGCCCGCGTTGGGACTAAAAAACTTGTATTTCAAGCTAGAAACGGTCAATCCAACCGGCTCGTACAAAGATCGCTTTGCTGCCGCGGCGATCGCCGACATGCAGCGACAAGGAAAGCGTCGCGTCATTGCGACCTCCAGCGGCAACACCGGTTCAGCGCTTGCCGCTTACGCCGCTGCGGCCGGCATGGCATGCACGATTGCAATTGTCGATGGTGCGCCCGCCGGCAAACTGCGACAAATGATGGCCTATGGCGCCGATATTAAAAAGATCCAAGGCTTTGGCCATGACGCAAAGGTGACGCAGGCCACCTTTGAGTTTCTCCAACAACTCGGCGCTCAGCCGGACGCACAATTGCAGATCAGCGCCTATCACTACAGCCCGGTTGGGATGGGCGGCGTCGAAGCAATCGGACGCGAAATAGCCGCGCAGCTTTCCGCCCACGGACAACAGGCCGATCACGTTTTTTCCTGTGCCGGCGGCGGCGGACTGACGCTGGCCGTCGCACGCGGCTTTTGTACAGCGGTCGAATTCGAATCGATCGACGCTTCTCCGCATGTTCACTGCGTTCAGCCGATCGGCAACAATACCATCGCCGGTCCGCTGCGCGACGGATCGGATCAAGCTCAAGCAACCGTGTGCACCACCAAAATCAGCGGGCTGCAGGTTGCATCGGTGATTGACGGGGACGCCGTTATCGCCGCTTGTCGCGCGAGCGGCGGAACCGGCTGGTTGGTGGAAGACGCGGAGATCTACGAATCGCAAACAGAGTTGGCGCGGCAGGAAGGCATCTTCTCGGAACCAGCCGGAGCCGTACCGTTGACCGGACTAAAACAGGCGCTTGCCGCCGGCCAAATCCCGTCCACCGCGACTATAATTTGCTTGGTGACAGGGACCGGCTTCAAAGACCTCGACTCGGTCGACGCCATGTTGGGCGCCAACGCCTGCCCTACGATTTCGCTTGCTCAGTTCGTACAGCAACTCCGCGAGACGCCGCTCCTTTAAACTCACCACCACATAGGATCGTCTCCGATGCGAACCACAAGTCATATCGCAACTTCGACGCTTTTTGTCCTCACCGCAGCAACCGCCTTCGCAGGCGAGTCAAACAAGATCACAGCCGCTACTCGGAATCAATGCATGAAAACCTTGCGAGATGGACTCTCGACGGATCAGTTCTGGCCCTCGATGCACGCCGCCGAAGCGCTAACCTTGACTGGATGCGGCGATGAAGTCCGCACGGTTCTCAAGCCGAAGCTGCCAACCGTCGAAAACCCGCAACATCGCTGCGGGGTTGCCCGCGAACTCTTTCGCGCGGGCGACGCATCCGCAATCGGCGTCTTGTGGGAAGTGCTCGCCAGCGAAGATCCTTATGGACATGGTCATGCCTGCGAGTCGCTTTTCAAAATCAAACAGATCGGCGACGGCGTGCTGCTCAAGCAACACATGAACGATGAGACGTCGCCAATTAAACAACTGTTGGCGGCGGCGGCTCTTGCACGACATGGCGACGCCGAAGCCCAACAATCGATTCACAACTATTTGATCGGCGACGATGATAACATGGCTCGCCTGGCTGCGTGGACGATGGCGGTCAGCGGCGACGACAGCGATATCGCCGCTTTGCGTAAGCGTGCCCAATCGATCACCGATCCTCGCCACAAAGTTTACTTTCATGCCGCGCTGGCGACTTTTGGCGACGAAGCAGGCAGTACGGCGCTGCAAGCAGATCTCAACCACGAAGAGTCGACGGTACGCGTCTATGCGGCCGAGTTTTGCGGACACGCCAAGCTCGCGACTGCCATCCCGGCGCTGACAAAATTGCTCCACGACGAAGATCTCGACGTTCGCATCCGCGCCGCTCAAGCGTTGTGCATGTTGGGAAAGAGCATGTAACAACAAACGCGTTATTACATCTTCACAGTCCGAAGCGCAAACGCGGGCAATGCGACTGGGCAAAAATGACGAATGTCGAATGAATAACGAAAAATCCGAATGACGAAATCGCTTCGCTATCGGATCTTCATTCCTCATTTGCTTGCGACCCCATTTTTTTTTGCTTTCGCTGCACGCTACGAAGAGAATTCGACAAGCGAAACGAAATATGCCTACCACCCTTCTAATCCTCGGTCGACGCGTCACTCTTTTCCTCGTGGCGACCGGGTTATTGACGGCGACGCCGGCGTTTGCCGAAGAGCGTGCAGACCACCCTCTCAGCAAGGTCCAACAGCAACTCGCCGACGGCGAATTGACCAAGATTGTTTGCTTTGGCGACAGCATCACCGGCGTCTACTATCACAGCGGAAGCAAACGCGCCTGGTGCGATATGCTGGGGCTTGCTTTGAAGACTGCCTATCCGAACGCCGATCTGCAAATGATCAACGCTGGCCGCAGCGGCCACACGACGGTTAACGCGCTCGCACGAATTGACAGAGATGTCATTGCGAAACAACCGCAACTGGTTATCGTCAGTTTCGGCATGAATGACGTCGCCCGCGTTCCGCTCGAGGACTACAAGCGAAACATGCGTGAGATCATTCAGCGCTGCCAGGACGCAGGCGCCAAAGTTATTGTATGTACGCCGAACGCCGTTTCCGAAACGGCAGCGCGTCCGGAAGCGAAACTAGCGCAGTACGTCAACGCCGCGCGATCCATTGCCGCTGACTTCCAGCTGCCGCTTGTCGATCTGTTCGCCGCATGGCGGAAGATTCGTGCAGAAGATCCGCTCGGCTGGTCGTTGCTGATGAGCGATGAGATTCACCCCAACATGACGGGGCATCTTCAATTTGCAGAATTGATCGGTTCGACTATTTCTGGTCGCCCGATTACTTTTG
Organism: Blastopirellula marina DSM 3645; assembly: GCF_000153105.1. Classification (GTDB taxonomy): domain Bacteria; phylum Planctomycetota; class Planctomycetia; order Pirellulales; family Pirellulaceae; genus Blastopirellula; species Blastopirellula marina. The sequence continues at coordinate 1,519,742 of NZ_CH672376.1, read as the reverse complement.
ACGAAACCCCAGCTCCGCTCGGCACGCTCCAAGTCACTTTAAATCGACTTGCGCGAAAGGAAACCGTCAAGCTAGTTGCGGCGGCGCCGTACGATTCGATCGTGCCGGAGCAGTTGAAACGACTTTACCCAGATGCGAAGTTTAACGTAGTTGTCTGGCCCGCCGAGGAGCAGACGATCACTGCGGCAGCGCAATGGGCGAAGCAGATTCGCGGCCTGAAACCACACTTAGTGATTCCGCCGCTTCCTCCCCAAGCGTTTGCGGCGCCCCCGGAAGAATTCATTCGCGAGTACGAATGGGTGCTGAATTACAGTTTGCCGCAAAGCGGCGGAACTTGGGACGTCGTGCCGGTCCTGCCGCTAGAATTGCAGCACGCGTCGGCAGAGCAAACGAAGTATCTCGAGTTGGCGATCCGCATCATCGCCGGCAAAGACATGCTCTTTGTGGGACGTCCGCCAGGCGAGTCTGGCAGCGCCGCTGAGATCGTCGGCGATTGGTTCGCGAAACAGCAGCAACCCCCATAAAATAAGGCCTGCGAATCGATCGACTCGCAGACCCTGTTCTGATTTTCAAGGTGATCGCAACTACGCGTTCTTGCAGACCTGTCGTTGCTCGCCCAAACCGGCGATCGACAGCTTGATCGCATCGCCTGATTTCAGAAAGCGGGGAGGTTTCATCCCCAGCCCAACGCCTGGCGGAGTACCGGTCGACAGCAAGTCGCCGGCTTCCAACGTCATGAACTGCGACAGGTAGTAGACCAAATAGTGCGGGTCAAAAATCATCGTCCGCGTATTGCCGGTCTGCATTCGCTCGCCGTTGACGTCGAGCAGCATCGCCAGATCATTGACGTTGGCAACTTCGTCCGAGGTCGCCAAAAACGGGCCGAGCGGGTTGAACGTATCGCAACTTTTGCCCTTCACCCATTGGCCGCCCCGTTCCAATTGGAAGTGACGCTCTGAGACATCGTGCGAGATGCAATAGCCGGCGATGTGCGCCGCAGCATCCTCGACGCTCTCGAGATAGCGAGCCTCTTTTCCGATCACGACTCCCAGTTCGACTTCCCAGTCGGTCTTTTCGCTCTTGCGCGGAATCAACACATCGTCATAGGGACCCACGACGGTATTGGCCGCTTTGAAAAAGATGATCGGCTCTTCCGGAATCGGCATTCCCGATTCGGTCGCGTGATCGGCATAGTTCAGACCGATGCAAACGACCTTACCGGGCCGCGCGATGGGCGCTCCCCAGCGAACATCTTCCGCGACGTCCGGGTAAGTATCTAGCGCTCCGCTGAGCTCAGCCAAACGCCCAAGTCCGCCCGACTGGAAGAACTCGCGGTCGTAGCGGTCGAAAACAGAGCTTAAATCTTTCCTAGCGCCGCTGGAGGTTAATAGGCCGGGCTTTTCTTTGCCCAACGGGCCAAACTGAACTAGCTGCATCGCACCGTATCCTTCATCGATGATTCAATTGCGTTGATCACATGCTCCAAGACGGCTTCATCATGCTGCGTACCAATATACCAGCGCGCGTCCGGCAACAGTTGCACGCCGTTGTCGAGCATCGCCGCCCGAAAACGGGTGTACGTTTGCATGTCGGAACGGGTCGTGTCACGATAGTCACGGGGAGCTTGCTTCACGCCAAAGTGTACGGAAAAGACCGAGCCGACGCCGCTGACGACGACGTCCAGCCCCACATCCGCCGCTGCCGAGGTCAGCGCCTCTGCGATTGCTTGCCCATGGGCGTTCATTCGCTCGTACGTGCCTGGCTTGCGCAATTCGCGAATCGTCTCGATGGCGGCGATGATATTGAACGTGGTGCCATTATAAGTGCCGGAATGAATCGTTCGTTGATCGCGGAGAACTTCAAACATCTCCGCTCGTCCGCCAACGGCCGACATCGTAAATCCGCCGGCCAACGCTTTGCCGTAAACCGAAAGATCAGGCTCAACGCCAAAATATTCTCGCGCGCCGCCCAACGCGATCCGAAAGCCGGTGATCACTTCGTCGAAAATTGATACGGCGCCATGCTCGCGGCAAAGCTCAACCAACGCTTCCAGATAACCCGGCTTCGGCATGCAGCTGCCCGAGTTCGCCAAGATCGGCTCGGTCAAGACGCAGGCAATCTCGTCGCCGCGAAGCGCAAACAGGTCTTTTAACGCGTCGATATCATTCCAAGGCAAGACGAGCGTATCGGCATATTCGCTGGCCGGCTGTCCACCGCAGGTTGGCTGCGCCAGCGTCGTATCTTCCGACTTCGGCCGATAAGAGACCAAAACGTTGTTCAACCAACCGTGGTAATGCCCCTCAAATTTCAAAATTTTGTCGCGGCCGGTGTGGGCGCGAGCGATCCGAATCGCTGACTGGATCGCCTCGGTTCCGGTATTCGAGAATATCACTTGCTCGACGCCGGGGACCGATTCGACGATCAGCTCGGCCAATTCAATTTCGGCGACGTGCTGACAACCGTAGGTGTACCCTTTGGTCAGCTGCTTCGCGACGGCCGCGTTGATGCCGGCATGGTTCGAGCCGACGATCAACGGTCCCCAACCCAGGGTATAGTCGGCTCGGCAATTGCCGTCGACATCGTAAAAGTGAGCACCGTCGGCATGGTCGATATATAAAGGCGTTTCGGTCACAAAGCGCCGCAATGAGCTAGAAACGCCGGTCGCTAACGAGCGGCAGGCACGCTGATAAAGTTCTGCAGAACGCGATGTCGTTTCTGTGGACGCCATGAGGTTCTCCGGAGGGGGGGCCGTTCGTAAGCTTGAACGGCGAAAACGGACGGGAAGGGAACGCTTTGACAGTCGCCCATCGTTCCATTATTCTGAATCTATTATTCCACATCGCAGAAGTCAAGGAGTTTCCGTGAAACCATTTCACGCGATCCACAATCCCGATACGCCGATCAGTCACTTGCCCTTCAGCCCAGCGGTTCAAGTCGGACAATTTGTCTTTGTCTCGGGTCAGGCCTCGGTCGACGAGACCGGCAAGATTGTCCCAGACACCTTCGCCGGAGAGATGCGTCGCAGTCTCGAAAACATTCGTAAAGTTCTCGCAGCCGCTGGCCTGACCATGAACGACGTCGTGCAAACGCGCAACTATGTCGGCGACCAGGCGGACTTGCCCGAGTTCAATCAAATCTATGCGGAATACTTTGAACAACCGTACCCGGCCCGCACCACATTGATGGGCTGCTTGGGCACGCTGTTGAAGTATGAAGTTGACGTTGTCGCCGTCGCGCCGCGTCTTGCTTAGGAGTTGGATATGCGCGTTGGCGTCATCTCGCTGTTGCATGAGTCGAACACGTTTGTCGCGGCGCCGACCACGCTCGACAATTTTCGCCGTGACATGTTACTGGTCGGCGACGAGATCATTCCGCGCTATGAAGCGGCCCACCATGAAGTCGCCGGCTTTATCGCCGGACTGCGCCAAGCCGCGATCGAGCCGGTCGGAATCTTTGCGGCGCGAGCGCTCCCCAGTGGAGTGATCGCGGCCGACGCCTTTGACGAGCTGGTCCGGTGCATGTTGGAACAGTTGGACCAGCATGATCAACTCGATGGACTCTTGATCGCTCCCCATGGCGCGACGGTCGCCGCCAATCATCCCGATGCCGACGGCTATTGGATGCAGGCCGTCCGTGACGCCTTTGGCCGCGACAAACCGATCATGGGGACGCTCGATCCGCACGCGAATCTATCTCCGCAGATGGTCGCCGCGACGGATGCGCTCTTTTCGTATCGGACCAATCCGCACGTCGACCAGGCCGAGCGGGGGCGAGAAGCGGCCGAGATGATGGCCCGCACGTTGCGTGGCGAAATCCGTCCACGACAAGCGGCCGCCTATCCGCCGCTGGCGATCAATATCGAACGGCAATGCTCTTCCGAGTTCCCCTGTCAGCAATATGCCGAGTGGGTGACAGAGGTTCGCAGTCGCCCAGGAATTTTGGGCGCTAGTTTCTTTTATGGATTCCCGTACGCCGATGTCGCCGAGATGGGATCGGCGATGCTATGCATTGCCGACGACAACGCCGATCTAGCGACGAGCACCGCGCACGAACTTGCGGAGCGAATGTGGAACGACCGCGCCAGCACGCTCGGTTCGTTTTGCAGTATCGACTCGGCCATTGATCAAGCGCTCGCGTGCGCGGGTCCGGTTTGCTTGCTCGACATGGGAGACAACGTTGGCGCCGGGTCGCCGGCAGACGGAACCTGTATCGCACAAAGGCTGGTCGATCGTCAAATTCCGCGCGCCTTTGTCGCGATCTGCGATCCGGCGGCAGTCGCCATCGCCACCAAGTCTGGCGTGGGTGCGGTGCTGCCGCTTTCGATCGGCGCCTGGCAAGATCGCTTGCATGGAGAGCCGCTGCAAGTCACTTGCGAGGTCATCTCCGTGCACGCCGGACGCTTTGCCGAAGAAGAGCCGCGGCACGGGGGAAAGACCGAATTCGACATGGGCGCCACGGCGATCGTTCGCACGCAAAGCGGCCTGACGGTGCAAATCACCTCAGAGCGAACCGCTCCCTGGTCGCTGCGGCAACTGACGCACTGCAATTTGGCGCCCACAGACTTCCAGATCCTTGTCGCCAAGGGAGTGAATGCGCCGCTGGCCGCTTATGCCAGCGTTTGTCCCTATTTCTTCCGCGTCGATACGCCGGGCGTCACGACGGCCAATCTCGATCGCCTGCAATACGCGCATCGTCGCGTTCCCATGTATCCATTCGAAATTACCGCAGGCAAGTGAGGGTACCCGAAGTTTTGAGATTTGTTTGTAATATTCAACTTTGTTATCCGCTTAACTAGAAGAGAAGGCAATCCTAATAGCGGAGGACAAAACGATGCCAGACGGATCACGAAAACGACGCTTTTCCTGCGACGCAGCCAAACGAACCTGGTACGCCAACTGGCGTTCGCTCCGCTTTGCTCGTCGCTTTGGTTAAGCCGCTTCCCGCCAACCGCACACCTTGCCAGGCTGCTTGCCTGAAAACTTTGGCTCCATCATTCCACCTGCAGCGAGCCGCTTCTACTCATCATTCTCGCCGATCAGCTTGCGGAGCTTTCTCAATACTTCGTGCTCGTTGAGCCCCTGCTCTTGGCAAGCGAACTCTAAAGATTTGCCGCCGCAGCAGTAGTCGATTTCCAGCTCTTGAAAGACCACGAGCGTCTCTGGATGATCGACCACCCAATCCGGAACGGAAGTCTCTAACGAACAGTGCGACATCGGTGCTTCTCGTCGAATCGCGCAGATTCGCTTGCGGTGCAAATTCAAAAAACGGACCAGCATACCGCGGCGACACGCGGTCCGTTACCGTCGTGGGAACGCTTTTTAGCTTGACGCTGCCGTCGCGACAAGGTATTTCTGTAAAAGATGCACCACTTATACTTCTTTTAAGATTCGAGCCCCATGAAGCTCACGACGCAAACCGATTACGCGTTGCGAACGTTGATGTTTCTCGCAACGCGTTCGGATCGAGCGAACGTCGCCAACGTGGCGCAACTGTTTGGCATCTCGGTCCACCATGTCGCCAAGGTCGTGAACTCCTTAGCGAAATATGGATATGTGCGCAGCATTCGCGGAGTCGGCGGGGGTATCGAGTTGGCTCGGCAACCACGAGAGATTCGCTTAGGAGAAGTCGTCGAACGGTTTGAGGGAAGCACGCACCTTTTGGACTGCATCGACACGGAAGATATTTGCGCGATTCAATCCTTTTGCAAGTTAAAAGGAGTGCTCGCCGAAGCGGAGCGAGTTCAGCGCGCTTACCTCGACAGCGTCACCCTGGCCGACGTCGCTCCTACTTCGCGGCAATTGCAGCTTCTCTAAGAAGCGTCCGCATCATCGGCTGACGCTTTCCCTTCCACTTGCTGGAATCAATTTCGACAGGCAACACCTAAGGCAATAGGCGAAACCAATGGAATACCAAGCGGCCTCGATTCGGCCCCTGCTATGGATCGCAGTCCTACTGGGAGCGAGCGGATTCCCCCTGCAACAAAGCGTGGTCTTGGCTGACGAAGCGGATACCGAAACCACCAGTGAAGCGGTGAAAGCGCCGATCCGCTTGCCAGAGGCTCGTGCGCGGGCGCGACTCTTGCACGAGACGATTCATGGAGCGTTGCAAGTCGTGCATCGCGATTTCTTTGACGAAGACGAATCCCATGCAATCCCCTCGCGCTCGTTGGAAGATGTCTTCGCCGAATTGGCTCGCAGCCATCACGTAACGATTCGGTGGATCTCCGTAAATACGGACGCGATGAATATCGACAACGAACCGACGAGCCCCTTTGAAAAAACCGCCGCTCAAGAACTCGCGAAAGGTCAACCCGAGCATGAAGCGGTCGAGCAAGACCAATATCGTTTCGCGGGCGCGATTCGGCTATCGTCCCGCTGCCTAAAGTGCCATGTGCCGCATCGTACGAATACGAACGATCGCATGGCAGGCCTAGTGATTTCGATTCCGGTGGAGCAGGAGAAATAAGCGATGCTGCAAAGCGCCTACATTCAAAACCTGCGAATGATGCTTGTCGCCGGTTTTCTGTTCACGCTGCCACCCCAACTTTGGGCGCAGTTCGACTTTGAAAAAGAACCGATCCACTACGGCGAAAATCTGCAGCACGACGCTGTAGCGCAGCTCCAACAGCAGCTCAGCGACCAGAAGTCACAGCTTGAATTTGATGCGCAGCACGGATACTTGAAATCGGTGCTGGAGAAACTGAACATCTCGCCTGAATCTCAGGTGCTGGTTTATTCGAAAACGAGTTTTCAGTTATCCAGAATTTCCCCCCGCAGACCGCGTGCGCTCTACTTCAATGACGAATCCTACGTCGGTTGGGTCCAAGGTGGAGACGTCGTAGAAATCATGACGACCGATCCTCAGCATGGGGAAGTCTTCTACACGCTTTCGCAAGAGAAACAGGAGACTCCGCGATTTGTGCAAGATCGCGGTCAATGTATTACCTGTCACGCTTCGTCGCGCACGCAAGGAGTTCCCGGCGGCCTGATCCGTTCGGCATTTGTCAACGCGGCCGGTCAGCCTCACTATGGATCAGGCACCTTTACGACCGATCACAGCAGCCCGTTCGCAGATCGCTGGGGCGGTTGGTACGTCACCGGAACTCACGGAACGATGCGTCATATGGGAAACGTCCTCTCGCTCGATCGCGACGACGCCGAGAACATTGATCGCGAGTCTGGCGCCAACGTGACGGATCTTTCCCGAAAGTTGAAGATCGCACCGTACCTGACGCCGCATAGCGACATTGTCGCATTGATGGTTTTAGAGCATCAAACGCAGATGCAAAACTTTCTGACCCTGGCGAATTTTGAAACACGGATGGCGCAGCATCATGACCAGACGATCAACCAGGCGCTCGATCGTCCTGCCGATTATCAGAGCGACACCACGCGCCGTCGCATCGCTTCGGCCGGTGAGAAGCTGCTGCGGTACCTGTTGTTTGTCGATGAGTTTCCGCTTGAGTCGCCGGTCACCGGCTCATCGGGCTTCGCCCGCGAGTTCGCGGCTCGCGGTCCGTTTGATTCTCAGCAGCGATCTCTGCGAGATTTTGATCTGCAAACACGTTTGTTCAAGTATCCGTGCAGCTACCTGATTTACTCCGACTCGTTTGACCAGTTGCCCGTTGTGGTCAAGAAATACGTTTCACATCGGCTGCGAGAAGTTCTCTCAGGCGACGAAACGGACGAAGATTTTTCGCATCTGACAGCGGAAGACCGTCGCGCCATTCGCGAGATTCTGCAAGAGACCAAGCCCGATCTTTGGGCGACCGCGGATCAGCAGCCGTGATTCACCATTTCCAAATCAAACGGATTTACGATCCGCCCAGCAAGTCGGACGGCCTGCGCGTACTCGCCGATCGTTTATGGCCACGCGGCGTTTCCAAAGCCGCCGCCCAGATTGATCTCTGGGCCAAAGAACTGACGCCTTCGAACGACTTGAGAAAATGGCTGCACGAAGATCCGGAGCGATACGACGATTTTGTCCCCCGGTACCAAGCGGAATTGATGGACCGACGTGCTCAGGTCGATGAGTTTCTCATGCAGTATGGTTGTCCTGTGATGACCTTGCTAACCGCGACCAAAGAACCCAGCCGAGGGCATCTTCCGGTGCTCCAAGCTTACTTGGAACAAAGGATCGCCCAATCGTAGACCAAGACACGCGTCTTGAAGCGGCTTAATCTGAAGCCGTGGGCGCCTCTTTTTCGAGACCAGATGCGAACCTTGCGGGGATTCTACCTCTCCAACTTGGCGCAAAAGAGAGTTTTGTTTCCGCTTCGCCAATACTTCGTCTATTCGCCTGTCCTCGTTTCATGTTCCACTTTCGAGAAATCCGCGCCAGCTTTGATCGCGATACCATTGTGGTCTATCAGGCCTACAACGACGCGATCGCCAACGCGGCTCTGACGGTAGGCAAATTTGTTCCACCGTTCTCATTCCAACGAATGACCTGGATCAAACCATCGTTCTTATGGTTAATGGAGCGAAGCGGATGGGGAACGAAAGCGAATCAAACGCGAATCCTAGCAGTTCGTATTGCCCGCAGCGGTTGGGACGCGGCGATTGGCCAAGGGGTTCTTACTTCGTATCACTCTGACATCCATCGCTCGCAAGATGATTGGCGAACGCAATTTGAAAACGCAATGGTCCATGTCCAGTGGGATCCTGAACGTTCACTGCGCGGCAAGAAGCTGGAATATCGATCCATTCAGGTTGGAGTCGGTCGGCGACTGATCACCGAATTTGCGGAGCAGTGGACGCAAGAAATCGTCGATCTCACGCCTTTGACCGCCAAGCTGCGACAATTCCGCCAGGCAGGCGATCATGACAAAGCGAAGCGACTGTTGCCGCGTGAGTCGATCTATCGTGTCAATAATGCAACGGCATCACGACTCGGCATCGAGTCGTGATGCGGGCGCAGCAGATCGTCTAGCGCCGCATTCAAATTGGGAAACCGAAACACGAACCCTTCGGCCGGCAATCGTTCCGAAACGACATAGCGCCCATACAACGGCAATTCGGGATCGGTCCGCAAAACATAGTGGGCGCCCAAGCGAACCAACCAGGTAGGCGACGGAAGACCGATCGGCATGCCGATCGCCTTCCGCATCGCGCGCATGAACTCCAGCATCGACACCGGATGCGGCGCCGATGCGACATAGACGCCGTGCATCGTCGGTTTGAGGATCGCTCTGGTGATCAGCCGATTCATGTCAAACTCATGAATCCAACTCATCCCTTGCTGGCCGTTGCCGATTCTTCCTCCCAAGCCCCAGCGGGTCAGCCCGGCCAGATGCGCCAATGCTCCGCCGCCGGCGCCTTGATCGCGACCAATCACAAAGCTGGTCCGCAAGATGACGCCGCGTTGCGTCGGCAATCGCGCCGCGTGAAACGCGTCTTCCCACGCTTTTCCGACTGTCGGCGCAAAACCGACGCCGGTTGCGGAATCTTCGCTGCAGACCAGCGACGGCGGATCTCCATAGATATGCGCGGTGCTCATCTGCACCCAGACCGGCGGCGGTGCTGCGACGTTGCGGATGGCTTTTCCCAGTACGTGGGTCGACTCGACGCGCGAGCGGACGATCTCGTCCTGATGATCAGGCGACTTGATGCAGTTGACGCTCCGCCCAGCGAGATTAATCACCGCGGCGGCCCCGTTCAATTCGTCTCGCCAGGGGCCTAGCGTTCTGGCATCCCAAGCAACATGCCGCCAAGGGCCGATCACTGGGGGCGCCGAGCGGGAGAGAACAACGACCTCTGCCCCTGCGGCGGACAAGTGCGTCGCCAACGAAATGCCGAAAAACCCACTTCCACCGGCGATGACGATCCTGCCCGGAACCTTATTCGCGATCATGTTGGTCACTTCTCTTGCTTGCAGAACGATTTGCTATCCGTTCAACCGCAAAAGAAAGAGGCGCATAACCGCAACACCGCATCTTGTCCATCTGCGTCAGCGTTAGACGACGCTCTTCACGATCCCGCCGTCAACGCGCAGCGCCGCGCCATTGATGGCCGACGCGTTGGGGCTGCAAACGAACGTCACTGCGTCGCCGATCTCGTTGGGATCGATGAACCGCTGAATCAACGAAGTTGGTCGGTTCTCGACGATAAACTTCTTTTCCGCTTCTTCTGACGGCAATCCGGGAAAGACGTCCGCGACAAACTGTTGCACGCTTTCCGTCATCGTCGAACCTGGCAATACGGAATTAACCGTCACCGCGGTCCCCTTGGTCAGTTCGGCCAAGCTGCGCGAAATCGACAACTGCATTGTCTTGGTCGCGCTATAGTGGGCCATCTCGGGCGCCGGACTGACGCCGGACTCGCTAGAGATAAATATCACGCGTCCTGCGTCTCGCGATAGCATGCCAGCCAAATAGTGCCGACTGAGCCGCACGCCGCTCATGATGTTGATCTCGAACAATCGCTGCCAGGCCTCATCGGTCTCGTCAAAAAATCCAACCGCCTCATAGATCCCCAGATTGTTCACCAAGATATCGACCGCCGGAAATGCTTCGATCGTCGTCTGACATCCCTGGGCGGTTCCGTTGTCAGCGACCAACGCGACAAGATCGGCGTCGGGAACATCGCTGCGAATCGCGACCAGCGCGGCGGCGACGCTTTTCTCAGATCGACCATTGATAATGGTCTTGGCGCCTTCGCGCGCTAGCGACGTCGCAATCGCCAAGCCGATTCCGCCGGTCGATCCAGTAACTAGCGCGGTTTTACCTGTCAGTTGCAGATCCATATTTGACTTCCTGCTCGAGATTTTGCGTCGCTTGCCGGACGTTTGACAGCGCTCACTGTTGGATTCGATGTCGTAAGACGCTCGGTCGATACGTCGTCACTCCATTTTCTGGTCAAATTGCGCTTGAGCGGCGCCAGGAGAGCGTCCCGTTGATTTCTTCGTGCGAAAACGGAATCAGGCATTTACAATAGAGCAGCGTTCGCCGCGCCATGCCAACTTAGCGGCCGCATTTACGCCAACTGCCCCTTATCATCGAATCGAAAACGCCCTGCGTTATGAGCGAGTTTCTCGAAGCGGTCCAAGCGATGGAGTCCGGCGATCCCCAGGCCGCCGACCGAATTCTGCCGCTGGTCTATGAGGAACTCCGCAAATTGGCGGCGATGCATTTGGCGCATGAGAGACCTGGTCATACGCTCCAACCGACCGCGTTGGTGCATGAAGCCTATTTGCGGCTCGCCGGCGGCGCTGCGCCGGATCAATGGAAGAGTCGAGCCCATTTTCTCTCGGCGGCGGCGATCTCGATCCGGCGAATCTTGATTGACCATGCTCGCCGGCGCAATTCCGCCAAGCGCGGAGGCGACTTCGCACGCACCGAGCTGGATGACTTCGCCGCGGCGCTGCCTCAGCCGCGCGAGGACCTCCTTGCCCTCGACGAAGCGCTCCAACGGCTGCAGAAGATCGACTCGCGAGCCGCCGATCTGGTGCAACTCCTTTATTTCGGGGGGCTTACAATTCCCGAAGCGGCGCAAACCTTAGACATTTCGCCGCGCACCGCTCGGCGGATTTGGACCTATGCGAGAGCTTGGCTCCGTCGCGAAATCGAAGGCACGGAGCCGCCGCCCAATAGTTAGGAAAATCTTTGGCCGCATTTCCAGTTCGTTTGCGCACTTTCCTGTAAGACGATTGCTCCTCTTTGCAGCTTGATTTTGCGACAGCCCTGCTTGCTATGAATGAACAACAAATTTTTCATGCTGCTCTGAAGATCGCCGATCCGCTGGCTCGATCGCAGTACCTGGATTTGACCTGCGGAAATGATTCGACGTTGCGCGGCGAAGTCGAATCGCTGCTCGCCGCTCATGCGCGTTCCGGCGAGTTTTTAGATATCCCGGTTCTCGCCCAACTGGGGTCTCCTGCCGAAGAATCCGGCGAAACGCGCGAGCATCCTAACGGCGCCGACTCTCAAGTCGACCTCTCATTTCTAGAACCATCACAGAAAGCGGGATCGCTCGGTCGACTCTCGCACTATGAAGTGCGTCAAGTACTGGGTCGCGGCGGATGCGGTATCGTTTTCAAGGCCTTTGACGAAAAGCTGCAACGAACCGTCGCGATTAAAGTCATCGCCCCCGAACTTTCGGCGACTTCCCCGGCGCGTAAACGCTTCCTGCGCGAAGCTCGCGCGGCGGCTGGGGTTCGCCACAATAGCGTCGTCAGTATTTATGCGGTGGAGAACCTGCCGATTCCTTATCTCGTGATGGAATATCTCGACGGCGGCACGATGCAAGACAAGTTGGATCAGTCGGGACCGTTTGCACTGCCAGAGATTCTCCTCTTTGGACGTCAGATCGCCGAAGGGCTTGCCGCCGCGCATGCCCAAGGGCTGATCCATCGCGATATCAAACCATGCAATATCTTGCTTGATGCGGGAGGACAAAGCGTCAAGCTGAGCGACTTCGGTTTGGCGCGCACCATGGACGACGCCCGACTTACGCAAAGCGGCGCCGTCGCTGGCACGCCGCTTTACATGTCGCCCGAACAAGCGCGGGGCGAAACGCTTGATCAACGAAGCGATCTGTTTAGTCTCGGCAGCGTGCTGTACGTCATGTGCAGCGGACGCCCTCCGTTTCGCGCACCGACTCACTATGCAGTGATGAAACGGGTCGTCGAAGACGCGCCTCGTCCAATCCCAGATATTATTCCTGAAATCCCCGCTACGTTGACGTCGATCATTGACAAACTCCTTGAGAAAGATCGAGCGGATCGGATTCCGTCAGCGGCGGAAGTTGCGACACGGCTGCGCGAACTAGAGCGACGCGATCTTCACGCGGTCGCCAACCCGTTCCGCACCACCGGCACGCCGCCCGCCGCGAAGTTCGATCCTCCGCCGCGGACTTCGCTGGGCACATGGATCGCTCTGGTGACGGTATGTCTGATTGCCATCGGCGTGCTGTTAGCCGGCCTGATGTTCAATCGGTCGCTTTCTGATCCGAGCGCCCCGCGCGGAGTTTGGGTTCAACGCGAGGATCAATTGATGCAGACCGAACCGCTCGATAGTCAATGGATTTTCGGCGATCCCAACTGGAGCGACTACAACATGGATGTGGAGACAAGAAATCTCTGCAACCACGCCAACGCACGAGTCGGCTCAATCCTGTTTCGCGCCGAATCGCCGCACGATTTCTATCGCTTCACGATCGATAATGTCAGTACCGGCATGACGACACTCGTCAAATCGACAGGAGACGAGACCACAAAAATCGGCCCCTTCCGACAAAATCGCCCGCAGCAGAATCCGTGGTACAAGGCCCATATCGAAGTTCGCAAAGATCGCATTCGCTGCTGGGTCGACGATATCGAACTGTTTGACGAACGAGATTCGACCTTTGCACGGGGGCGAGTCGGCCTGGCGACTATCGGCGTCGCCGCGGCTTGGCGCAATCTGAAAGTGACCAAGCCGGACGGGTCGATTTTGTGGGAAGGATTTCCAAAGATTGAGCCCGGCATGTTCGAGTCTCCCACGACGATCCGCAACTATCCGTGCGGCGAGATGATCATGCCCGCCAAGCTAGTGCTGCCCCCAGACGTTTCGCCCGATCGCCGCGCCGCCGCGTACGTACTTTCGGCAGGCGGTTCCATTCGCATCAACGGCGAACGCTTTCAGTCAATCCGACGTCTCGACCAACTTCCCGACGAACCGTTCGAACTAACGCAAGCGTCGCTCAACGATCCTCGTATCAAAGAGGCCGAGCTCCAGATCTTCGCCGAAACAACCCATCTAACCGAGCTTGCTCTCGGCTCCGAGTTCACTGACGCGGCACTCCAAAACTTTCGCCACAACAAGAACCTGAAGACTCTCTATTTTTTGCACTCCCAAATTACTGGAGCGCCGCTTCACGATTTTGACTTGTCTCAGTTAACCCACGTCGACGTACGCTATTCTCAATTTGACGGCGGCAACGTGATCGTGCTGCAGAACTCGCCAGAATTAATCGAACTCCATCTCACCAATACGAACGTCCAAGATGAAGATCTCGCTTTGCTCACAGGGCTAAGCAAGCTGCAACATTTGCACCTGTATGACACGCGGATTTCGGATGCTGGCTTGGCTCAAATCGGCAAGCTGACAAAGATGAAGATCCTCTCGATCGACAAAACGGAGATCACCGACAAAGGAATCGCACACTTGACGACGCTTCATGATTTGGAGGTTCTGAACGCATCCAACACCAATCTGACCGACGTCAGCGTCAATCATCTCGCTCAGCTGCCGCGACTGCAGCGACTGCAAGTGCAAGGAACCCAGATTACCCGGCAAGCCATCGAAAAACTGCACGCGGCGCTGCCGGATTGCGTCATCACTTGGAACGGCGGAGAAATCCGACCTGCCGGCGATGCGCCGCCGACGCCGGGCCTGGACATCTAAGCTTGAGCGGTGAAATCTCGGCCGAAATGGTCATTCATTTGCGCCCATCGGCATTTCCATTGCCCAAGCTTGCAATCCGTACTCAATCCACCTAATCTGGCGCTATGAATATCGCATCCAAAATCACCGCCGCGTTTGCTCTTTCGTTTCTCTCCTTGGGCTTGGCGATTGCCGAAGAGCCCGCGTCGAGCACGCTGCCTAAAGCGTTTATCGACGGTCAAGGAGACGGCTGGCGAGCGCTCGGCGAAGCCGACTTTCAGAACGTCAACTGCTTTGACGATACCTGGTCCTTCAACGATGGCGGCATCCAATGCACCGGTAAGCCGGTCGGCGTGATGCGAACCAAGCAAGAGTTCACCAACTTTGAGCTGGTCGTCGAATGGAAGCACTTGAAATCGGCCGGCAACTCCGGCGTCTTTGTCTGGACCATTCCGGCCGAAGTCGAAAAACTGACCAAGCCGGGGCTTCCGGCCGGCGGCATCGAAGTGCAGATCCTCGATCACGGCTACAAAGACGCCTACAAAAAGTCGTCCGGCAAAGAGGGAGATTGGTTCAGCACCAACGGCGATATCTTCCCGGTCGGCAAATCGAAGCTGACCCCCTTCCCTCCCCTGTCGCCCAACGGCGCTCGCAGCTTTCCTTCTAAGGAACTGAGCAAAGGGGTCGGCGAGTGGAACCACTACTACGTCCGCGCGATCAACGGCGAAGTCCGCTTGTGGGTCAACGGCGAAGAAGTCTCCGGCGGCAAAGACGCCGTACCGGCCACCGGCTATCTCTGCCTAGAGTCGGAAGGAAGCCCGATCGAATTTCGCAACCTTCGCATTCGCGAACTTCCGTAGAGCGAAGAGCGTAACAAAGAAGCTGGAGGTGCGTCGTGACGCACCTTTTTCTTTGCGCCAGCGCTAGCCCATGCCGCTGCGGCATGCGACGCCACAAGCAAGGACGATCATTCCATCTTGGTGAGCGATTCCAGATAAGTGAGAGTTGCCGTGCGGTCACGAAATATCCTGGTATCGCCATCGCCGATCTC
Organism: Blastopirellula marina DSM 3645; assembly: GCF_000153105.1. Classification (GTDB taxonomy): domain Bacteria; phylum Planctomycetota; class Planctomycetia; order Pirellulales; family Pirellulaceae; genus Blastopirellula; species Blastopirellula marina. The sequence continues at coordinate 1,504,329 of NZ_CH672376.1, read as the reverse complement.
GACCGAGCCGACAATTTGATCTCGCACCTCATCCACACTGGGCCAATCGGGGTAGCGATCCATCGGCGGCGTCACATCACGCGGCTCCATCCAATGGATACCTGAGTGCTTGATCTCAAGCACGACAAATGGCTCTCCCGGCGGCAGATAGTGACCAGTCTGGGTTACCGATGGCAAACGAACCTCTTTTTCTCGCAATTGGCCGTTGACCAACGCGACGAACACGGTCTCTTGCATTCGCGGCGAATCGTCTGGCAAATAGACTCTGCCTGCGTTGACAAGTTCGTTCGGCTCATCGCTGTCCATTCTCCTCGTTCCATCTCGCAGATCGATGTTCCGCTCACCGTTCCAAGCAGTCTCAAAATCATATTGGTCGTAAAAATTGTTCGCTTCGATCTGCGGCAAGATAAGCACGCGCCAACTATGCAGTGACTCTTCAGCATCGTTGGTGACAACGATCGGCGGGTATTCCTTGAAAATGTCACGATAAACGCCGATTGCAAAAGCAATCGTTTCCAACTTGTTGTGATTCGTCCACTGAGCGGGAGAATTCCCACAGCCCAGGAAAGCCGGGAGAACCATTGCTAGAAGCAACCGAGCGAACCAATGCAGCGGCGATCTTTTCGACTCTGCGTTAGACCATTTGCCATTCATGACTAGTTCGCTCGCAGTGAGAACGAGACCGGAATCACCACGCGCGTCGCCACATCCTGCCCTTCGCTTTGAGCCGGCGTAAACTTCCACTGCCGCACGGCGACCAACGCCGCTTGATCAAGCCGCATGAAACCGCTGGATTGATGGATCTTGGCCGCGGCGACTTCGCCAGTTTCGCTGATCGTCAAGCGAAGCAGCACGCGTCCTTCTTCGCGCCGCGCTTGTGACGTCGGCGGATAACCGGGCGCCGCGTTGGTGGGCGCCGGTTGCGGAGGAACGTCGATCCTCGCACCGGCCATGCTGTCTACGGATGGAGAAGCCGCTTCGGCCAACGCCGACTCAGGCAGCGGCTCTTTGGCGGCCTCTTTGCGCGGCAGCGGTTCAACTTGCTGCGGTTGCGACGGCTTCTGCGACGCAGCCTGCGATCGGGACATTGCGGCCGGCGCACTACGCGGCGTGTAGATCACTTCCGACGTTTCTAGCGGCAACGCAATTGCGGTCGGCTGCTTGTGCAGCTCCAACGGCGATTCTTCCTCGGTTAGTTCCGCCGGCTGCTCCGCTTCGACCACTTCCATCTCGATGGCCGGCGCTTCGATCGGCTCAGTAGCGGCGGAAGCCATGGTCGCGGTCAGAATAACGGCCCCGCCCACGTCGACCTGATGTCGCCAATCGTAGGAACGAACGCTCCATGACACCAGCGCAGCCGCCGCCGCGACATGCAGCGAAATGCTGGTGAGATAGGAGATTGTCGAAGTCCGAGCGAACATGTTTTTCTGGAGAAAAGCAGTGACCTAAGTAGCGGCGGAGGTGATCCCTTTCCAAATCGACTGAGCGACCTCCACATCTTCCGGCGCATCAAAGTAAACCGACAAATGAACGTAACCGTCCGCGTCGGCGACAAAGCAATAGAGCGAATCGACATCGACGCCGTCATGATCTTCGACCAACCGATAGGCGATTCTCAGCAACGCGCCCTCTTGCAGCTCTTGATAGTCGAACGCGGCCGAATCACGTTCTCGGGTCAGCTCGCGCAGCGTGTCGGCGGCCGAATCGCCATCTTCGGGCAACCCCCAGACGCTGGCGTAAATCGTCACGCCGGGTCGCCAGAGAACCATTTGCCCATCTTTTTCTAGCCGTTGATTGAAACGGTGCGGCAGTTGCATCGACCAGCGATCGGTCAACTCAAACAAGCCGGCTTCGAGAATGGGAAAGTCGGGGTGCAATAATTCATCCGCGTCAAAGGGACTATCGACCGCAATCAACTGACCGGCGTCCCCTTCGCGCGCATAAGCGCTGCCGATCGGCGAAGAAAGAAACGGAATGACGTCGCGATCATAATTGGCGATCGTATTGACGTCGTAGACTTCCAGGTTGCGCGCCTGATCGACGTATTCTTCCGACTCGTCGCCAGAGAAGAATCGCCATCCGCTGTCCCCCTCATTGTCAGGCGGCTCCCGGTACATGTAGCCGATCGGCATTCCATCCACCGTAATGCGGTCGGTGGCGATGCAGCCTCCCTGGCCTTCGACTAATGCTTCGATCTGATCGGCCGGCAAATGAAACTTCTTTTCGGTCACTCGTTTTCGATTCCTTCGACAACAAAAGAGAGCGGCGACTACTCGCCGCAACAGGGACAGATTTCCGGCACCAAGACGGTCAGCGTCGCCGAATAGGCGGTCTCGTCATACTCGGCCGTTTTTTCATCGGTCGCATGGTGATGCGCCACAATCAGATATTGATCGCCGGTAGTCGGCGTAAACGTGGCGATCCCTTGGGGGTCGGTCTTGCGCTCGTAGGTCTCGTCCCAGTCGGCCTTCAGCGTTGCGCGCCGCGGGACAAACGAGACGACCGTATCCGAGAGCGGTTTGCCGCGAAGCAGTAATTGAACGGTGATCGCTTGCCCTGGCCCCATCGGCGCGACGGTGCTGACCTGCGGGACCAGCTCCAGCGGATGGCCCTGCGGTTGATCAAAGCCGGCGGCGTTCTCGGCGACTTTGTCCAAAGTGTCACTGACCAGGAAGAAAGTTTTGCCGCTCTTCAAGCTGCGCACCGGATGGCCGTGATTCACGATCTTATCCAATGCGTGCGAGACCTGATAAAGCCCCGGCTTGGCGGCCGCGAACTTGGCGTTCCAGAAACCTTCTTTCGGAGCGTAACCCACATCTACCAGCTCGGGTATCAGATCGAACTCCTTCCCAGAGGGGGCCACGATATTCAGCGAGCAGCCTGCCAAATCGATCTTGCTCGCCAACTTAAAATCGCGATGATCATTGCCGTGATTGCCGAGCTTGAGATCGACATAGATCGCGTCGCCGGTCCGGATCACATTGGAGTTGGTTTCCACCCAGGTATCGTGGGCGCATAACGGCGTCGAAAAGCACAATAAGCATAACAGTGCTCGCACGAACATTCGCGGAATCCCTCAAAAACCGAGAAAATCTACGGCCAAGCTTGTAATGGAGCCGTAGAATAAAAATGATGTAACCTTCCCCATGATACCTGCGGCGCTGGTCAGGATCGATCCGCCCACCACCCACCGAGACGAAATGCCTACCGCTATTGCTCCTGTGCTCCCCCGGCACGAGGAGTTCTCGATCGACGAATTGATCGACGCCTACCAAAAAGGGGCCTCTGAAATCCGCGAAGCAATCGAAGGTATGACGGACGAGGAAATCGCCGCCAAACCGGTTGATGACATGTGGAGCACGCTGGAGGTGGTTTGCCATCTTGCCGACTGCGAGCAGTTTTTCGCAGACCGGATGAAGCGAACCGCCGCAACCGATCGGCCAGAGTTGATGGAAGTTGACGGCTATCGCTACAACGACGCGATGGATTATCAACATCACGACCTGGAAGAAGAGTTGCTGCTGATCGAAGCGACCCGTCGGCAAATGGCTCGCACTTTGCGACTCTTGCCGCGAGACGCTTGGAATCGCGTCGCGACCCTCAGCGATCTTGGCACGCTCACGCTGCGGCACTTGGTTTTACACGCAATCAATCACGTCCACCATCATCTGGAATACGTGAAAGAGAAACGCCAAGCGCTCCGCCGCGGCTAGAGATTCATTGGCATCGACCAAAGCGATCGCCGACAGCGACCGCTCTCTCTCCGGGTGATTCCCTCTCGAATCATCCTTGTCGTCGTGGAATCCTCTACTCGGCTCCGCGCCTTTCCATCCAGCGACTTCGCCCTGATTTTTATGCGAACGACGAGACGTCTCGGGATTCATTGATCAGCGCGATTTGGCGAATCGCTCCCATGTGATACGCCAAATGAGCGATTGAAGCGAAGGCGCCGGTCAGCATCATCGAATCCCACTCGTGCGGCGTTTCGCACGCTTCCAGCCAGACGCGACCGAGCGCGTCGATCTCGGCGATCAGCGCGTTCCAATCAGCGTCGCGAATCATCTTTACTTCCCAGGCCGCCGACCAATCGGCCGTCGCAAATGCGTCGGCCTCGCCGCGGAGGGTCGCCTCGATCAGCGAAAGGTGATATCGCAGATGTTCGGCATGAGCAACGATCGGCATCCGACCAGCCGCCGGAGGAGTAGAAGCCTCCAGAGCTGAATAGCGCCGGAGCAGGCGTATTAGACCGGGGTCGTTTCGATGGATGAACCAGCTGCTTTCGACCGTACCGCCATTCAGCGCTTCGCCCAAGAGAGTCGTGAGCGATTGCGCGATCATGTCCGCATGAACCATGGTATTGGATCCGCCTGGACCATGCTGGAAGTACTAGGTCGTCGCCGCTACCTCCGCTGACGGCATCCGACTTTCGGCTAGCGTCGTGTCGATTTCCAGCTTCATCGTCACGCTCCAGCGCCCTTCTTTGTCTCCCTGAATCCACCAATGCGGCATCAGAGCCACACTTTGGTGCACCAACTCAAAGCCTCCTTCGGATTGACTGACCGTCTCAATCGGGAAGGTCCACATGCTGGTCGGCTGATCGGCTTCCCAACGCACATCGATCCCCAACCATTGATCGGTCATGCCCAGCGTCGTCATCTCGTGCAGATCCAACCGTTCGCCCAACTGCCCCAATGGGTCGCTTCCTTGATGGAAATAACGATCGTCGGCGCCCGACGGCAAGCCGGCGAAATTCATCTCAACCGCAAAGTGCATCGGCTGATCTTGCGGAACTCCTTCGATCAGGTAGGCGATCTCGAGCGTCGAACTGCCGGCCGAGAGGGTAACTCCCTTGGTGATCTTCAGCGGCACGCCCCACGCGTTCCCTTCGCGGTACATCTGCACCTGAATGCGATCAGGATTGCGGCGAATCTTCGCTTCGTAGGCGCCGTCGACAAAGTCGCCGCGCTCCTGGGCTTCGCCGTTGGCGACCAATTCGGGAGCGACGTCATTGTCATAGAAATGATCGATCAAGCTTTTTCGAGCGTAAGAGTCGTACTGCAAACGTTCGTCGAGCCCTTCCTGCTTGAAGACGACCCGATCATGGATGCTGGCGACATCGCCGCCGGCAGCCGACGGCCCAGCCAACACTTTGCGGTGATACGCTTCTGGGCGACGCGTCAGCGTGGCGAGCAGATTGTGGCAAATCGTGCGGACGTCCAACTCGTACATCATCCCCCCTTGAGCCGGGGCGAACAGCGCGAGCAGCTTCTCGTCGACCAGTTTGATCTCTTGGCGAGCGTCAAAGTTGAAGTCGGCCGCTTCGGCGTCAATGTAGCTCGCTGGCTGCCCGACTGCGGCGTCGATGAGATTGTCGGCGGCAATCAGAGCGGTGTAGACGGCATTGCGCAGGTGAGGCAGATAGACGCCGCCAAAGGCGCCGTGCCAATAGCTGCAGTTGCATTGCCCTCGGTACAGCTCGGTCTGGGCCAGGTCTAATTGGGCCTGATCGACATCGCTCTGGCGACGCGCGGCGTCCAATCGCTGGCTGACCGCCATCATGCGGCTATACATCTCGTCCGTTTCGGGATAACGAACTTTGAAGTTCCGCCAGTAGCCGCCTCGGACGAACTGCTTGATGCGCGGCCAGTTCGGTTCGTGTTCCAGTTCGTGCACCAAATCTTCATAGGCGACTTGTTGCGGCACCGGCAACACCCATTCGGTCATTTCGCGGTAACTACCTTCCGGCAGAAAGACCTTGCCGACCGGCGGCAACCCATCGACGGCTTCGGCCAGCGTTGTCGTATGGATCCAATCTTTGTTCTTTTCGAGCGCCGTAAAGAAGTCGTTCAACCAGCCCCGATCGTAGACATGCGCCTTGGTATCCGGCCAGGTGCCGAACTTCTCGCCGTCATCGCCAAACACGACGACGCTGTTCGGATGATTCTCGGCGATTCCTCGCAGATAGGCGATCGTGTCTTGCGGCGGTGCAAACGGCAGCAAATAACGCATTCGTTCGCTGCCGGGGAAGATCGAGAGCAGCTTTCCCGCTTCTTCCGTGACGTAGTAGCCATACAGATCGTCTTGCTGAACGCCCGCATTTTTGAAATGGAAGTCATCCAACAGCGTATAGCGAATTCCGGCCTCGGCGATGTCCGAGGTGAGCTGCTGCTCCCAGACGCGTTCCGGCATCCACATGCCGCCGATCGTCGCTCCCAGGCGATTCTCGAGCCACTGGGTGTAAGTCCGGATCTGACCGACGCGATCGCGGCCGGGGATCATCGTCAGGATCGCTTCGTAGAAGACGCCGCCGATGATCTCGATGCGGCCCGAACGCACATGAGCGGCAAGGCGATCGAGATACTCAGGATGATGGAGGTCGAGCCATTCCATCAACGGCCCGCTGGTATGCAGACCGATTTTGATCGCGTCCGAAAAGCGATCAAAAACGTCCAAAAACGGCAGATAGCTGTCTTGATACGCCTGTTCAAAGACGCCGTCAAAGTTGCCGATCGGCTGATGATTATGAAGCACAAGGCAGAGGCGGATCGAGTTGCTCATCGCTTGGTCGTTCAAGAGAAAGGTGAATGCGACTGCTATCTTTACTGATCGGCAAAATTGCCGCCGACGTGAGAGCTTTTCAAGGTTGCGGTCGCCATGATTAACGGCGACGCTGCGGATCTGCCCTACTGCGCCGATCGCATCAGCGCTGCAGCTCGTTCCGGCGGAAGAGGATTCACAAACATCCCAGTCCCCCACTCAAAACCGGCTTGCGTTGTTGCGCGCGGCAATATCACTAAACGCCAGTGATAGTAAGCCTGCGCATTTATGTCAAACGGAGTCGTGTGAATCAGATAGTTGTAAGCCGAGAATTCTAACGCATTTTCGATTTGTGACACGCAGCGCTGAGTAAGCTGGGCAAGCTGTTCCAATCGTGCAAGATCGACCCCGCAAAAGTCGCTATCCGCTCGCCGCGGCAAAATCCAGGTCTCCAGCGGCACGCGAGACGCAAATGGGCAGAACGCGACAAAGTGGTCATCGGCGTAGACAATCCGCTCGGCCGCCGCTAATTCTCGTTCAATCAACTCCGCCCAATAAGAACGGCCATAGCGGTCGAAATAGTCGCGGCTCGCCGCCAACTCTTGCTGCACCCGCAACGGAGTCCGCTCGGTCGCCATGATCTGGCTATGGCTATGCTCCAGCGAAGCTCCGCCGCCCGCTCCGACGTTTTTAAAGATTTGCGCATAAGCGTAACGCCCCTCACTTTTTAGGGCGTTGAGCCGAGCTTGATAGGCGAGAAACGTCAATCGGGCGTTCTCGGGCGAGAGCTCAGAGAAACTAATCTGATGCTGCGGAGACTCAATCACCACATCCTGCCAACCGCTCGCTGACTGACGGGGAAAGAACTCGTCGCCGCATTGCGCCTCGCCGGGCTGCTCTTCGCGGTCGAACGCCGGAAAGCGATTGGGGACGACACGAACTTGCCAGCCGGGACCATTGGCCGGCGAATCGTGCGGGCGAGCCGCCCATAACTCGGGCGGGGCCAGCTGCTCGGCCCCTTCGCAAAAGGGGCAAGCGAGCGACTTCGCGACCGGGGGCGAATGGTCCCATTGTTGCGGACGCTCAGCGCGCCGCGCAGCGATGACAACTTCATAACCCAACAAAGGCTCGCGGCGAATCTCGCTCATAAGGTCCGTCTACGCGTTGATTGCGGCCAATTCCGGCAGCCACTGCGACTGCGTCGCGAAATAGCGTTGCGTCACGCAACGTTTCATGAGGGCGCTACGGCTCTGTGAGCCGTGCTCCCCATTTTCTAGCCGTGATCGCGACTAGCGTTTCTTCTTGGCGCCGTCCACCATTTTCAGCTTGCGGGCAACCGTTTCTTCAAACAGCCGCACGTACTCGACGGCGCTGCGCTTCCACGACCAGTCTTGTTCCATGCCGGTTTCGACGATCTTTTTCCAGGTCGGCTTGTCGCTCTGATAAATTCGGCAAGCACGATGCAACGTATCGGCCAAAGCGTGCGAACTGTACTCGCGGAAACTGAAGCCGTTGGCCGTACCTTCGGCCAACGTCTCTTCGTCCGCATCGGTGATCGTGTCGGCCAGCCCGCCTGTCTCGCGCACGACCGGCACGGCGCCATATTTCAGGCTGTAGAGTTGGTTCAACCCACATGGCTCGTACAAACTGGGCATCAAAAACATGTCGGCGCCCGCCTCGACGCGTCGAGCTTTTGCTTCGCAGAATTCAACTTTGACGCCTACTTTGTCTGGGTATTGCTGGGCCAGAGTCGAAAGCTGGTTTTGGTGGCCCGGTTCGCCGGTTCCCAGAATGACCCACTGCGTATTACGCGTGCGGGCCCACTCTTGAATGACTTCGGCAACCAGATCAAATCCCTTTTGATCGGCCATGCGGCCCACCATGCCGATGATCGGCGCCTGGGGATCGGTCGGCAAATTGAACTCTTGCTGCAGCGCCTTTTTGCAGGCCGGTTTCCCCATTTCCCAATCGTCGATGCCGAATTTTACGGCAATCGCGTCGTCGGTCTCGGGATTCCATTTGTCGTAGTCAACGCCGTTCACGACGCCGGACAAGACCGCAGCGCGATCGCGCAAGACTCCTTCCAGACCGCAACCGAGCGGACTGCTTTGGATCTCTTGTCCATAGCGGGGACTAACCGTGCTGATCGAATCGGCGAAGACGATGCCGGTCTTCAGGAAGTTCAGATGGCCGTAGAACTCCATCTGGTGCATGTTGAAATACTTCCAGTCGAGTCCGGTCAGGACCATGTCCCAGTGCCAGAAATTGCCCTGGTAAGCCATGTTGTGAATCGTCAGCAACGTAGCGATCTTTTCGTAGCCATGCGTCGCCGCGTACTCGATGTCCAAGTAAGCAGGCGCAAGCCCGGTTTGCCAGTCATTGCAATGAATCACGTCGACCGGCAATTCAAGTAGGCGAATCGCTTCGAGAATGGCGCGCGAGAAGAAGACGAACCGCTCACAATTGTCTTGGTAGTCTTCGCCGTCTTCCCGATATAGTTGAGGGCGATCGTAATATTCGTCGTTTTTTACAAGGTAAACGGGAACATCCGAGCCGGGCAAATAGCTCTTTAAAAGCTGACCACTGACGACCTTGCTGCCGATCGGCAGGTCGAAATGAATGGGCAGTTCTTCAATCGGCTGACCGCATGTAAAGGTTTGCCGGAACGCGGGCATGATCACCGCGACATCTTGGCCCAAACGACGCAGTTCTAAGGGGAGAGAACCACATACATCTGCCAATCCGCCAGTTTTGGCGAACGGATAAACCTCACTGCTGGCGAGTAGAATATTCAAAGTCGCCAAACTCCTGGGGCGGGGCTATCTAAGGTGGAGACAGCAAAGGTGCGAAAAATAATAACACACAGACGCATTGTTCGGTAAGACAACAGGAAAGATTGGGGGATTCCGAAAAATGCGCAGATCAAAAGCTTTGCGAAATCTTCGACGTTTTTGCAGGGGTGCAGGTCAACTCGAATCGCATTTGGCTAAAGTGTTGCACAGTATTGGGTTACTTGCAAATCCATCTCTTTCGACGCCGGGGAAGCGGGCAGGTTACGCAATCTGCCTACGTAATTGAACTTACGCCCGTGGGGAGGGCACTAACGTATGTATGGAGAGATCAGGCCAAGTCCGACAGCCAACCCAGGCAGGAAAGATTGCAGGGCGTTAATATACCGTTAAATCGAAACCGATGCGGCGTTACTTCGCCTTGGATTGCCTAGCCTGCCAACGGAGCTTCAAGAAAATTTTTTCATGAAAATTTGTGGACTTGATGTCGAAAAGCTGACCTCCCTCTATTTCGACCGGATTCACCGGGCGGCGCTGCTGATGAGCGGCAATGCCTGGGACGCCGACGATTTAGCGCAAGAGGTCTTTTTGATCGTCGCCAATGACCCGACCAAGTTTGAAGGACGCAGCAGCCATTACACCTATCTGTACGGCATTCTGCTGAACTTGGAGCGCCGGTTGCGCCGGAAAAGGCGAATGCATCAGGAAAAAACCGAAAAGCTGGCTCAACGTCAGGATGGTCCCACGGCGGCCGTCGCGGCGGATGTGCCGGTCGTATCGGAAGAGTGGAAGCGAAGTCTCTGGAGCGTTGCGGCCGAATTGCCCGACGGACAACGTCAGGCGATCGTCCTTCGTTTTGGCGAAGAACTTCCGTATCAAGAGATTGCCGACATCTTAGGGTGCCCCCTGGGAACGGTAAAAAGTCGCATTTTCCATGGATTGGGCACGCTCAGAAAACTAGTTGCCGAAAGCCCCGGCCAACTACGCGAAATCCCGCGCGAACTTGGAGACGCACAGTCTGATGTCATCTGAACCTCGAATTTTTGATCCCGATGAGCATGATGATGTTCATCTCGAAACCGAACTGCCGGAAGCGGAACTCTCGGATGAAGCGTGGGAAACCGCCGCGCTGCCCGATGATTTGCTGTTGCTGGGCGATCAGCTGCGCTGTGACGCGACCCGTCTGCACGAGTCGCATCGCGCCGATCGCTTGCAGCACGAACTGCTCCGTCCCGAACGAGCGCAACGCGCCGAGACCCTGGTTCCGGCTCGCGGAATTTCGGCTTGGCTCCCCCTGCTCTGGCTGCTGCCGGTCGTCTTGATCACCGCCGCGCTCGTCTCCAACGGCCAACCAACGGTTCCCCGCATTCCCGCTTCTCCCGCGGTCGCGGTGACCCCCAGCGTCACGCCGCAGGCTGAATATTCGCCGCAGGTTTACTCGGTTTCGTTGCCGGCCGAAACACCCTCCCAGCATGGCCCCAGCGCCGCTGAACTCGACGCACTGCTTGATTTGATGCAGAACGAGACCGCTTCCGTCGCCGTTTCGCTTTAAAGCCGCTTATGAATTTGAAGTCGACAATTCGATTTGCAGCGCTGCTGTTGGCGCTCGGCGCCGCAGGCTTGGTCCATGCCGCAGAACTACCGCAGTTCGAAACCGCCGTCCAACAGCTGGCCGCCGCGACGGTCACGGTGCGAATGATCGCGCTGTCTGCCGCGCCGCCAGCCGGCGAAGCCGATCCTTTGGCCAAACAACCGAAGTCCCCGTCGCGCGTGACCGTTTGCACCGGCGTCGCCATCTCCGCCAAACAGATCGTCACCTGCTTGCGTTACGAATCGGGCAGTCGACTGCGCGTCACGCTGGCCGATGGACGTCAAGCCGACGCCGAACTCAAGGTGATCGATCACTTTTCCACGCTCGCCATTTTGCAACTCCAAGATCTCGAGGTTCCGCCGATCTCGCTCGCCGCACAAGATCCCGCCGCCGGTCGGTGGGTCGTTTCGGCCGCCGGCTGGGGCGCCGCGCCGGCGGTTCAGACCTTTGGCATGATCGGCGCCGTCGATCGTCAAATCCCCGGCGCCGATTTGCCGCCGCTGCTGGAGTGCGACTTACGCGGCGCCGCGACCGCCGCCGGATCCGGCATTGTCAATCCAGACGCGACCTTAGCCGGCATCGTCGTCGCCGTGCAAAAGCCAAATGACGACGCTCCGCGGACGTACGCCGTGCCGAGCAAACATATCCAGCGTCTGCTCGCCTCCCAAGCGGCCGACAAAGTCATCGTCTTGCAGCGTCGTCGTCCTACCTTGGGACTGACCCTCGCAGCCGGCTCCAAGGCCGAGACGGTCGTTGTTGAAAAAGTCGCCGCCGATGGCCCCGCCGCTCAAGCCGGCATCGCCAAAGGAGATCAGGTTCTCGCCGTCGACGGACTCTACATTCGCTCGGTCTATCAAGCGATCGGCCCGGTTCTCGCCAAACAGCCCGGCGACAAAATTCGCCTGAAGGTGCTGCAAGGCGAAAAGCTGGCGCTCGTCGAAGTCACCCTCGGCGGCGGAGTTGAGTTTCCCAATCAACTGGCCCAGCTCGGCGGCGATCGCCGCCTGCTGACCGATCCGCGGATCGAACTAGCTCGCTTGGCCGCCAAGGATCCCAATCTTCAAGATCCTTTGGCCGCGATGGAAGTCGCCGGCGAAGATGAACAACCGGTCGACCCCCGCGACGAACAAATCGAAATCTTGCAACGCGCGATCGATCGCTACGCCAAATTGATTGAGTTCTACCAACAGCAGCTCGACGCCCAACGCGACAAAGTGAAGCAGTTGGAAGCCAAGCAAGCGACCGCCGACTAATCGTCGGCGATTTCACGTCGTTTACAGCGTAGGGTCCGCTGTACGGACCATCTTTTTAACGTCGAGTCCAACGCACTACGTTGGTCCGCAAAGCGGACCCTACGACTTCTTACAGCAAGGTATCGAGTTCGTCGACCAAGCCTTCAAAGTGGGTCAGCGCCGTTTCGACTGCCGTCGGTTGCTCCATATCGACGCCTGCGTCTCGCAGCAGGTCGAGCGGGTACTTGGAGCAGCCTCCCTTGAGGAACGTCAGGTAGTCGTTCAGTTCGCTCGCGCCGCCGTTCAACACGCGTTTGCTCAGCGCAATTGCGGCCGAGAGTCCAGTCGCGTACTTATAAACGTAGAACGCACGATAGAAGTGCGGAATCCGGAAGCACTCGAGCGATAGATCGTCGTCGATGACGAAGTTCGGGCCGAAGTACTTCTTCAGCAGTTCTAAGTAGGCCTCTTGGAACGACCGCACGGTGAGCGGTTCGCCGGCTTCGCACATCGCGTGCGTGATCTTCTCGAACTCGGCGAACATCGTCTGGCGAATGATCGTGCCGCGGATCGCGTCGATGTCGCGATTGACCAGGTAGGCTCGTTCACGATCGTCCCCCGCGTTTTCCTGCATGTACTGGCTAAGCAACTGTTCGTTGAACGTGCTGGCCACTTCGGCGACGAAGATCGTGTAGTTGTAGTACTGATACGGCTGATTTCCGGCCGAATAGTAGCTGTGCATCGAGTGTCCCGCTTCGTGAGCGAGCGTAAAGACGTCGTCCAACACGTCCGGTTTGTAGTTCATCAAAATGTACGGCGCCCCATCGAAGGTGCCGCAGCTGAACGCGCCGCTTTGCTTGCCGGCGTTCGGATAGCGATCGCTCCAGCGGGCCTTGGTCAGCCCGTCTTTCAGGACGTCGCAATATTCCGTTCCCAGCGGAATCAGCGCGTCCATGATCGACTCGACCCCTTCATCCCACGTATGGCGCGACTTGATCTCGCTCAGGATCGGCACATAGGTGTCGTAGTGATGAATGTCGCGCAGTTTCATTTTGCGGCGACGCAATTCGTAGTAGCGATGCAGCGCAGGCAGATGATTGTGGACCGACTCGATCAGGTTGTCATAAACCGATTGCGGCACGTCGTCAGCGTACAGCGCTTGATGGATGGCGCTGTCGTAGCCGCGGACTTTGGCGTAATAGACGTCGCGTTGGATCGAACCGGACAAGGTCGCCGCGAGCGTATTCTCGTGCCCCTTGAACTGGGCGTAGTATTGATGGAACGCCGTTTTGCGAACGTTGCGATCGCTCGATTGGAAAAACTCGCTCAGGTTCGAGTTCGCCAGTTCGACCTCTTCCCCTTTTTCGTTCTTCAGCGTGCCGAACTTCATGTCGGCGTCCAGCAACTGACGAAACGCCTGACCGGCGGCCGAGGACATTTCGCTTTGCATCGCCAAGATGCGTTCTTCTTTTTTGCTGAGCGTGAATTTTTTGAAGCGGGTCAGTCGTTCGACCATCAGTCGATACGGCTTCATCGGCTTTTCTTCCAGCAGTTCGGCCAGGCGCTTGCCCGGAATCGACTGAATCTCAGGCGAAATGTAACTCGCGGCCTGGCCCAGTTTACTGCCAACCGACTGATACCGAGCGATCCGCCGCTGCGAATCATCATCGGCCTGATTCTCGGTCGTCTTCAAAAACGCGTAAGTGCCGACCCGCTCCAACAAGCGATCGACGTCCAGGTCAAACTTCAAACAAGCGGCCAGGGCGGCGCCGCTTTCGGCCAAGGTTCCTTTGAATTTCTCGAAGCCCTTTTCCTTTTTGGCAAGCTTGGCGAAATCCTTTTCCCACGCCTCCGGCGAGTCATACAGACTCGCCAGGTCCCAGGTATCGCTCACGGCGACTTCGCTGCGCTGCGGCAGGGATTTTGATTTCGACTTCGATTTCAAAGACTTCTTCGCTGTTTTCTTCTTGGCGGCCATCAATTTCCTCGACAATATGTTGCAGGTCTGGTCGCAATCGTATCGGGCTACGCCGCGTGCGAAAAGGGAGACCCTAGTAAAGATTGGCGTCTTACGAGAGAAGAATCGATCACCGCCAAGCCTTCGAGGGTAAACGATAAGTCACTACAAAACGTTCTACCCCAGAGGGCAATTCACCCCGGACCCTAGGACCGGACCGCTCTTCTTTATTTTCGTCGCACCGCTTCCCTTGGGCCGCATGTTAAATTGGGCGATTTGGCAGCCGATGCCAAGCCGTTGGATTGGACGGTTGGACTGGACCGGACCGCTCACGTTTTTTTTCGTCGAAATCCCCCCACTTTGCCCGAGCGTTAACTTGGGCAGTTTATCTACCGGTACCGAGTCGTTGGACCGGACCGGACCGCACGCTTTTTTTTCGTCGAAACGTCCCAACTTGCCCGGGAGTTAACCTGGGCAGTTTGAGTATTGACGCCGCGTCGGTGGACTGGACTCGTTTTTTTCATCGCTCCCCGTTTCCATTGGCTCGTGCGTTGACTTGCGCAATTTAGGAACTGATGCCGAACCGCAGGATCGGACCGGACATGGGTAACGCGGATCAGTTGTCTTACCGTCCCGCTGGTCCCCCGCTCAGTAAGCCGGCGCGCACACCGCCGGACCTTTCAGTCAATCGGCAGGCCGTGCGCAATGTCAATCGACAATATTTGACTTACCTGCGCCGCAAATGTTAGGAAACGCGGTGCAGAATTCGCCTCCCACCTTTTCCGAGAGTGATGACAACCGATGGATCTATCGAAGCGGAAAGCGTTAATCGAGCACATTCAGTCGATCGGCGGACTGGGGATGTCGGCGCCGGCTCCGGTGGCGCCGCTCCACCTGTTCTTTGACGGCAATGACGACTACGGCTCGATCGGTTGCAATCTGACCGATCATCCAGGCCCCCAAGGATTTTACGAAACGCTACGTTCGATTCACCAACGGAGCGATGTCGTTGACGTCCTGGTTCAAATCTACGAAATCGAGGAAGACGACGTCACCATGTGGCCGTTCTCCGAACGGGTGTTTATCGTTACCACGGCCGATCGAGAAACGATTGCCGAACTACTGACCCGCTTACAACCGACCGACATTGAAAGCGAATACCCGCTTCCGCCGCATGCCGAACAACCGCCGGAAGATTGCGTTGTGTATGCAGTCTGGTGGGACTGACAATTCTGTCCTCTCACAGGAAGCGTCGCGCCGATGAATCGCAGCGGGCGTCGCGTCCTCAGCTCGTTTTTTTGTTGAAGTGGCCCGATTGGCTAAAAGAGAAGAATCAAACATGGCGAAGCCACGGCTGAAGAACGGAAAAACAGGGCGGGAAGGTGAACAGCAAGACCATGGAGAAGGTCTGGCCGAAAAGCATTTGATGAATTACGAATGGGAGTGCGCCTGATTGAGCAAGTCAGCACCATCTCGTTTCTCACCGTGTCTTTGCGTCCTTTTTCCATGGCATCCATGTTCTATTTCTTACGCACCTGCCAAAAAGCGCAACGTCAACACGCGCGCCGCAACCGAGGGAAGTCGTCATTCGTTCTTCCCCATTCGTTGCGCCGTTCGCCGCACGCCGTTTTGGAACAATTCGACCGAGACGCCGCGTCCTGACTTATCGACCTGAAACGTAAGCGTTGCGTCCACAACCTTGTAAAACCATTCCGTCTCACTGCGAGGATAGACCCGCAGCATGGACTGTCCGGTCAGACCGACCAGCAATTTGTTTCCCTGGACTGACACCGTGAACACGGCGCCAGGCGCCAACTGATACTTGCCCGTTAGACGCTCCATCTTTTCGGGCGATACCTCGACCAGCTTGGCGAACTCGCGCGGCTTCTCGTCGACGCCGGCCACCATGCGCATCAGTTGCTCGGCCAGCACGTCAACCTCGCCGGTCGCCGTGTTGGCCAGAACGACCACCGCAGCGTCGAGCTTGCGACTGACGAAGATGGACGAATGATAGCCGCCGGTCTGACCGCTATGCCAACGCGTCGAGCCGTCGTGCGCAACGTGCCAGCCCAGCCCCATGGCAAAGTCATTCGCGTCGAGCGGTTGCTGTTGAATCCGCCAGGCGAGGTCGATTGCGACGCCCAGTTTTCCCGCAGGCGGATCCAACTGAGCCTGAGCGAACTTGAGCAAATCATCGACATCGCTGCGAATCCCCCCGGCGCCGGCAAACACGTCAAAGTCCCAGGTGCGCCCCGGTGCGCCTCCGTCGACATGCGGCGACGCCAGACGATTTTGTTGTTTGGCGCTGAGCACGATTTGCGTCTCGTCTAGCTGAAGCGGCGTCGCGATCCGCGTTTGCAACAGCGTCGCATAATCGGTCTTTTGGTCTGCGGCCAACAACATGCCGAGCAGCGCGGTCCCCAGGTTCGAGTATTCCATATTCTCGCCGGGCTTCTTCCGCGGTTGATATTGCGCGAGAAACTCGGCCATGTTTTCGCTCGTATATTCGGCGTACGGATTCGGATCGGCCGCTTTCAGATTGTCCGGCAGCCGCGGCAAGCCAGAAGTGTGCGTCGACAAATGCCAGAGCCGAATCGGCGCCACCTCATCTCGGCGACGCATCGAGAATCCCGCCGGCAGCAACTCTTCAACCGGCGTGACGAGTGACACGCGGCCTTCGACCACGGCGTCGGCCAACAGCAGACCGGTAAACACTTTGGAGATCGAGCCGATCTCGTAGATCGTTC
The DNA here is from genome assembly GCF_000153105.1 of Blastopirellula marina DSM 3645. Lineage (GTDB taxonomy): Bacteria > Planctomycetota > Planctomycetia > Pirellulales > Pirellulaceae > Blastopirellula > Blastopirellula marina. Next base: position 1,487,476 of record NZ_CH672376.1, on the reverse strand, counting down.
GTCCATCGGGAACCCGGGAATCGTCGGCCGAGAGTTTGCCATATCCGCGGACGACGGTTTTGTCTCCTTGGATGATTCCAATCGACATGCCGACGACGGTTTCGCTGTCGATGTAAGGTTTCGCCAGGCGGTCCACTTGCTGGGCCAGATCGGCCGCTTGGCTTATCGACGCGATCAGCAGTAAGAGGATGGCGATCGTTGCAGAAGTTTTCATGAGGCGCCTCTTACTGGAAATGCACAGTTTAGCAGGGTGGGTAGAGCAATCGCAAATGACTCTGCAACGCTCGCCTGCGCAACCCACCTCTTACCGCTTGAAGTTGAAGATCGCAGCTTGCGGGGTTTCGCTTCGCTGCATCCAACCGACATAGCAAACCGCTTACTCGACTGATGTTGCCGCAAGTTGGCTACCACACCCGCCGCTGCAACTTGGCCAGCAACGGCTGATCGGCAGCCGAGACCGCCAAGACTTGCAAAAGAATTTGTTCCCATGGAGTTGTTGGGCGTTGCCCTGAAAATCGTTTTCCCAATTATGTCGCCAAATAAAGGGAAGGTCGAGCGTTTTCTCCATTGAATCCGGCGTCTGACGCGCGGGCTAGTTCAATTCGAACTTCAGTTCATTCTCGCCCGGTTCGATCGCTGCGCTTCAGTTGCTCGTGGCCGGGTTGGCGTAGTGAGCCGGCAACAAGTTTTTTTCGCGGGGAATGCCGGGAGAGCTTCCCGGCGCGGAGGCGTCGGCTTTTACAACGGGGCCATCGTCTTCGCTTCGTTGAGCAACCTGCGAGAAACGACACAAAGAGAGACGCAAGCGCTCCTCGCCGCAGATAAGCCCAGGCGGGATGCGTAGCCGACGACGTGACGATCGTTCCCAGCTCAAACATAGGAGTACTCTCCACATCTTCTCGAATCGGATTCAAAACCAAGGGACGTGGGAAACTAAGGCAGACTTGGGACTTCTCCCCCTGCTTTGGAAGCGGCCGTACGATACGCCACGCCGTCGATGGTTTCTGGCAGAAAACGAACCGATCCATCGCACAACAAAAACTCGGCGCCGCCAGGATGAAAACTGCGGAAGGCGATATTCTCCTTCCAGTGAGTCCCGGTGGGGCCCAGCGTTCCGTTCATGAAATCACGATTGCGATGATTGATCGGATATGCCGTACTAGAGAAGCAGGTCGCTCCCCAGTTTTGCCACTCGCTCCACGCACCGATGCATTCGCCCACCAGATACGTATTGGATAAGCCGTCGGTAATCTCTGCGAACTTGGCCGAATAATCTCAGGCGCCGATGACGCCGCGGGGGAATTCCAACGAATTGCCGGCGGTTGTGGTGGGCAGAACGCCGACGCCGCCGACGCCGCTTCCCGAGCTTGCTGCACGGCAGGCGACAGCAACGCGATCAGCACGCCGATGATTGCAACTGCGACTAAAAGTTCCACGAGCGTAAAACTTGCTTTTCACTGCACCACTTTTAAAAGGCTCAGAAATAACGAAGGAGGTAAATGGGATTTCTACCAGACTAGGCGGTCGGTTCAATCATTTCGACAGGCAGCCGACGCACGGGTATTTGAGGGGCGTCCCCTTGGGATTGCTCGACGAGAACTTTCGCCAGAAGTGCGCCGACCGAATCGGGCGAGTCGATCGTGCGAATCGATTTCCAGGGCAACCGCGCCTGGCTGCGACCATAGACTTCCGATACGACGATCTTTGTCTTTTTCGCTTCCGGTTGCTGCAAAGTCGTCAGCATCCTGGACGCCGCTTCGACCAACGGTTGCGATCGGCAAATCAGTCCGGTGGCCTCGTGCAGGTGAATCAAATCGCGTGTCGCGTATTGAATCGCCTGGTCGTCGGCGGGAAGAAACCGGACGGTCAAATCGCTCGGCGTCAGGCCATGTTCGGCGGCTGTCTTCCAGATGGAATCCAGAAACGAATGGTCACCCGGCAAAATCCTATCTCGCATTAGGACGCCGATCTTCTTCACGCCTTGCTGGATCAACGACGTCATCAGCAGCTTGCCTGCCGCGAAGTGATCGTTGTCGATCGAAGGAAGCGACTGAATCGACGGAAATCGTGAACCAAAAATAACGCTGGGCAAGCCGCTCGCTTGAAATAAACGCTGCGAGGTCAACGACGAGCGAATCAGAACGAAGCCGTCAGCATACGGCGAACGAGCCGTCGTCGCGATGAGGTCGGAAACCCACTCCGCGTCTTCACTGTCAGGCAAGTGGTTAAACTCGATCTCGGCATGGGGCAGCACGCTTTGGATGCCGACAATTACCCCGTCCATCATCTTGCCTTCGGTCGCCAAGCAAGCCTTGTTCACGACCAGATGAACGCGATCGATCGAACGCTCGTTACCAGCGTGAATGCCGTTCGCAACGAATGTTCCTCGTTTCTGACGACGCGTTAGCACATTGCGTTGCACCAATAGCTGCATCGCTCGGTTGGCCAACGTGGTGCTTACTCCGAGCATTTTGGCCGCATCGGCCGTGCCCAAATAGGGTTCGCCGGAATGCAAGCCGCGCCCCTCGATATCGGCGTGAAGTTGCTCGGCAAGTTGAATGACGCGGGGTTTGGCTGCGGTTTCCATAGTACTTAAGCTATCGCGGTTTAAACGAATTGCAATATTTATTTCCAACCCAAGCAGGAATATTTCTAATTCGTTTGAAAATAAATCCACGGGACATTACAGTGACCTTAGCGAGCTTTGAACGCAGTTCGCATAGCCCCGCCTCCTTGTCCACCTTCGACTTACGAATGGAAATTTACCCATGCCCTGGATTCCCCCTCGATTGCTGGCGACGCTTTTCGCGCTGTCGCTCTCATTCTGTTCGTTCCCTGTGTTTGCCGAGTCGCTCCACGCCATCGAAGGCGGCGTGGCCCAGGAAGTCCGCTTCGACGGGCTCGCCTGGAAGAGCACGGAGTCGGGATTGCAGGGGCACGGCATAGGGACCGTGGCTTGGGCCAATCGTTCGATCATCGGCCCCGACGCAACCGTTCGCGTGCGGCTCTCGTTGAACGAACTTGATCACACGGCGGCGTCCATCTCGTTCGGATACGGCAACCAGTTTGGTTTTGATGGCAAAGAGCAGGCCCTCTTTGTCCAAGGGCCCGCCTTTGGAAACGCGACCACCTATCTGGGCCCGGCGAAGTCGAAGATTCAACCGAACCAAACATTTCTATGCGAGCTGAAGTCTGATCAGGGACGACTCCAGATTTTGATCGATGGCGAAGAAGTCTACGAAGGGCCCCTCGCGCAACCGCTGGGCTCGATCGGCCTACGCCCTTGGCGTTCTTCGATGACCGTGCAAGAGTTCACGCTGGCAGGAGATCTTGGCGCGGGGAATTGGTTGCCCAGTACGCAAGGGCAAGAGATCACCGTTCCCACGATCGATATTTCGGACGATGCCGCGCGGCAGGTGGTTGTTGCACGCGGCACGAAGGACGTTTACCAGGGGCATCCGACCACGTTGTTGATGCCTGATGGCAAAACGATCTTCGCCGCTTGGACCTACAATCACGGCGGCGCTTGCGGCCCCTTGAAACGTAGTGATGACGGCGGCCTGACCTGGAGCGAACTGATCGATGTGCCCGACAACTGGCGCACCGTTCGCAACTGCCCTTGTCTGCATCGGTTGGTCGATCCCGCAGGCGTCGCACGGCTGTTTGTATTTGCGGGCAATGGAAACATGGTTCAATCGATCTCGTTGGACGAAGGCCAAACCTGGTCGGAGATGAAACCGAACGGTTTGCGATGCGTCGTCGCTCCCATCACCATACTGCCCATCGCCGGCGGGAAACGTCACTTGGCCCTCTACCATCGCGGGGCGGGCGATAAGGATCGTCCACCGCTTCAGCTTTGGCAATCAATCTCTGAGGATGGGGGTTTGACGTGGGGGGATGAACGGATGGTCGCCGCTGTCGAGGGCGCCAATCCATGCGAACCCTTCCTGCTGCGTTCGCCTGATGGCAAGCAGATCATGTGCTTGATCCGGGAAAACGCGAGTCGTTTGAACACGCTCGTGATGGTCAGTAACGACGAAGGAGAAACCTGGTCCGATCCGCAAGAAGTGAATTCGGCTCTGACGGGCCATCGCCATTGTGCACGTTACACGGAAGATGGTCGGCTGCTGATCGTGTTTCGGGATGTCGCCAAGTTAAGTCCCACCTATGGCCATTTCGTCGGTTGGGTCGGCTCGTACGACGATATCCTCGCCGGCAAGGCCGGAGAATACCGCGTGCGTTTGCTCAAGCATCATGGCCGCAAGCTAGACACTGGTTACCCCGGCTTGGAACGCCTACCCGATGGGACATTCGTCGCGACCACCTATGTCGGCTATCGCCCTCGCGAGAAGAATTCGGTGGTCGCAGTTCGCTTTCGGATCGAGGAAACCGATCGAATCGCCGCCGAAGCGTCCCCTGGAAATGCAACCGGTAAGTGATCTTGTCGGCGGTCCGCGAACGCGGCGCGAGTCATCGAGGGACGGTGAAGCCAACCGTTCTAAAGTTCGCAACTCGCGTCGACCAAGACTCGCTTGCGCCGCTCGCCTCTCGCCGCTTACAAGTAGACTCCGTCACAAGGTGGGCTGCGCTTGGCTGCGCCCCACCTTCGTGTTTGGAGTGGCGCGTCAGGCTCGGCCAATCGTCTCCCGCTCATGCGGCGCAGAATCCGATCCTCTTCTGATCGAGATCGCGTCCCGCCGTAACGCAGACGCGATCTTGCGACGCTTGCGCTAAGCGATAGGCGAACTTCCCATTCTCTGCCGTCGGCGGCTAACCGGGGATGCCCACACAGAAGAGAAGCTCTCTAGACTCGCCCTACGAAGAGTTCAACCGCCGATAAGCAACCACTAACCTTGCTTTTGGGGCGAACGAACAATCCTCCCCTTTTTTGCTAAACAAATCAAGAAAACCTTTGACCGCATTTATCCCTCGCCCTAGCATGGGATCCCAGTGGGATACTTTCCCTTGCAATAACCGCGGCGCACGACCCGCCGTCAAAAAAACATCGCTCAAAAATTGCTCTTCAAAATTCAATCGAACCTAGCGGCTTGAGACATTCGTCGTTCACCCGATCTGGTTCGAAGAGTTCATGGATCTCTCTATGTCAGATTGCGTATCTCATCTTCGCAAAGGTATCGACTCATGTTTGCTCATTCGACTCAATTTCGAGAACGTCGTGCTGGATTTACGCTTGTCGAATTGTTAGTTGTGATCGCCATCATCGGGGTCTTGATCGCGCTGTTGTTGCCCGCTGTGCAACAGGCGCGAGAAGCGGCTCGCCGGATGCAATGCAGCAACCACTTAAAACAGATCGGGTTGGCTTTGCATACCTATCACGACTCGTACGGCGCTTTTCCGCCGGGGGGCTATAGCGACGGAAATCAACTGAGTTGGCACGCGCGGATCTTGCCGTTCATCGAACAACAGGCCTTCTATGACCTGATCGACTGGAAGGCCAGCGGGTACCAAGCGAATAAGCCGCTTTCGCTTGACTTCATCCCCGACGGCTATCACTGCCCGAGCAACTCTTCGGAGAAGCTGCGAGGAACATGGGGCAGCGGCAAAGTGAACGGCGAACCGACCTACACGCAGCACTACAACGGCGTCGCAGGCCCCATCGGCGTGAATCCGCAAACCGGACAAAACTATCCCCTGTTGATCGGTGCGACCTATCACTCGGCATGTACGGGCGGAAGCGACGAGCGGAACGGAATGGCGATCGGCGGAATGCTCTACGTCAACTCCAAAGTACGGTTTGGCGATATCACCGACGGCGCCTCGAATACGCTGGTCGTCGGCGAGCGATTTGAGGGAGAAACGAGTTGGTTGGCGGGAACCAGCAACACGGTCGCTTGGCCCTGTGACGCCGCCGGCTTTAAGAACCTGGAATATAGCGTCAATTTTTGCGGGCCCAATGAATCATGCGGCTCGTATTACAATTCGCGTCCGTTTTCGAGCAATCACCCAGGCGGCGCCCTCTTTGCGATCGGGGACGGATCGGTCAAGTTCATCGCGGAAACGATCGACTTTGATATCCTCCTTGCGCTCGCTAGTCGCAACGGCGGCGAACCGTTGACCGCGCCTTAAAGCGTTTCGAGCGGGCCAGCGCGGCCGCTAGAAACGGAAGCGGAACGACGAGCTTGAACGGGTCTTTCCACGGCACTATTCCCCACATCCTCCAAGAAGTAACCGAGATGGTGAAGCAATTCCAACTCTGCTCATTGACGGCGCCTTGCTGGCTGGGGCGCCTGTTACTGATCGGCGTGATCGCGCTGTCGGGCTGCTGGTCGCAACCGTCCGATCAGATCGTGATCTCTGGCGAAGCGACCTACGACGGGAAACCGATTCCTGTGGGCGAACTCATTTTCACGCCGGATACCAAAAAGGGGAACAAAGGTCCTCAGGGACGCGCCAAGATCCAACAAGGTAAGTTCACTACCGCCGGCAGTGGACGCGACATCGTAGGCGGCCCGTATCAGGTGGAACTCAAAGCGTTTGACGGGGTCGCCTTTGAAGGGCGCGAGCTGGTGGTCGAAGAAGGGAAGCCCTTGTTCGGTTCCGTGAGATCTCCGATCGATCTTCCCCTAAAAACGGCGACGCTCCATGTGGAAGTGACGACTCACCAAGACAATCCCAGGATGACGCTTTCGGTCGCACCTTAGTCCGGCGGCGTCGGTCAAACTCCGACTTCTTACTTGAAATGCGTATCGCATGAATTGCTGGAAACATACGCGGTTGCAGCGACTCGCAACTTTCGCGTTCTTGTTGTGTGGTCCGATCATGTTCCCATCGTCGAGCAGGGCCGATCCGCAACCCGAAGCCAGGTCGCGGGGACAACGACCTAACGTGCTGTTCATTGCGGTCGACGACCTGCGCGTTCAACTGGGATGTTACGGCGATCCGATCGCCCAAACTCCCCACATCGACAAACTAGCGCAACGCAGCATGCTGTTCGAGCGTGCCTATTGCCAGCAAGCGCTCTGCAACCCGTCGCGCACTTCCGTGATGACCGGATGCTATCCCAACGCGCTGCAGATCTGGGATTTACCCACCCATTTTCGCCAGCTCTATCCTGACATCGTGACCTTGCCGCAGTTCTTCCAAGCACATGGTTACTTCACGCAAAACATTGGCAAAATCTATCACAACTATCGGCAAACGCTGCGCAACGATCCGCAATCGTGGTCGACGCCTGCCGTGCATGACTGGGGCGCTCATTCCAATGACTGGTTCGTGAGCGGCGAGCCGTTTGGGCTGAAGTCGATTTCCAAAGGCCCTGCCGTGCAGAAAGTCGACGTCGCCGACGAAGCCTATCTGGACGGACGAATCGCCGCCGACGCCGTTTTGGCCATCCGCGAACGCGCCGCCCAGAAACAGCCGTTCTTCCTGGCCGTCGGTTTCTGGAAGCCGCACCTTCCCTTCAATGCCCCGAAGCCCTATTGGGACAAGTACGATCCCGATCAAATCAGGGCGCATCTGGATCAGCTCCCAAAATCAGACGCCCCCCAGATCGCGTTCCACCCCTACGGAGAAATTCGGAGCTATACCGACATTCCCAAAACCGGAGACATCTCGGCCGAACAAAATTTGGTTTTAAATCATGGCTATTACGCCGCGATCTCTTTTCTCGACGCTCAGATCGGCAAGGTTCTTCACGAACTCCAGCGCCAAGGTCTCGCCGAAAACACAATCGTGGTTCTGTGGTCGGACCATGGATTTCATCTCGGTGAGCACGATCTCTGGTGCAAGACAAGCAATTTTGAACTCGACACGCGCGTCCCGCTGCTCATTGCGCCCCCCGCCGCAGCGAACGCTGGTCAAAAGACGACGGCATTGACCGAATTGGTCGACCTCTACCCAACTTTGGTTGACCTGTGCGAGCTTCCTATTCCAACAGCGCTGCAAGGAAAAAGCCTCCGACCGATCTTGGCGGATCCAACGGCGACCGTTCGCGACGCCGCATTGTCGCAGCATCCGCGTCCCGCCTACTTTAAAAACAAGCCGGAAGTACTGGGCTATTCACTACGAACCGATCGCTTTCGATACAACGAATGGCGCGACTTTGAATCGGGCCAAGTTGTCGCCCAGGAACTCTATGACCATGAAAGCGACCCGCAAGAAAGCCGCAACCTGGCCAGCGCCAAAGCTTATCAAAGCGATTGTGCGACCTTGGCGAAATCGCTCGCGCAGCGTTTGCAGACGATCGCTCCCGTGCGGCGTATGAGTATGTCGTCCAAGCCACAGGCTCCCCAATAATCGCACGATTGTGCAATCCACCTCTTACCTCGCATTCCCCTAGAAAATTTTCTCAAGCGAGCAGATCACGTTCCGACCTAACGGTTGAGCCAATAGTTCGGTTGTCGACTCGTATGAGCGACTGCAACCACGACAACTTCCGTTTCTAGAATCACGAAAATCACCGCGTACCGAAAGACTTTTAGCAAGGCCCGGCGATACGGATCATTGGGGGGAAGCGTCTCTAGCTTGGCGAAACTCTCGGGACTGGTCGAGATTCGCTCTAGCGCTAGTTCCAGGTCATCTAGAAATCGGTCGCCTAGAGCAAAGGCCTGACGATTGAAATACTGCCGGGCAGCTTCGATCTCCGCTTCGGCCTCCCCTAGAATTCGAAGATTCAACTGTTTCTCTCGTCCGATTGTCGCTGTCGCAAACCGGCTACAACATCCGACGCTGCACGCGATGGAGCTTGGCCAGAGCGATACGCCGCACTGCGTCTCCGCAGTTCGGTCAGCAACTGCTGCCCGGCGGCGTCTGCCGATTCTTCTGTTTCGGGAGCCAAATTGGCGATCAGATGATCTTCAATCGATTGCGCCAGAAAAGCCTGATCGGCGGTCGGCAGAGCCAGGACTTGTTGCAGAAGTTGTTCTCGTGGATTCATTTTGGTAGTCCTGAGTTTCCCTCGTTTGTTTATGGCGTCCATCAACAGGACAGTCGATCATTTTCGGCGCGTTGACGCCAAAAAATCGCTTGCATAATCCACCTATTGCCTTGCAGGTGAACTACCGCTGCTTGTTGGGTTTCGCACCTCTACACCAACCTACATGGATTCCGAGTCTTTTTTCATTACGAGTTCCTCAAGTTCGGCAAATTTCGAAACGTACTCACTCTCCCAGACAGCGAGAAACATTTGTATCTCCTCCAAGTTATCTATACATGGTGGGTCAAGCCTAGCTTTCCAAGACCCGCCACGTCCATTAACCACGTTTTTTCTTGTGTCATGTGTTGGAAACGGGAGAGGCATTTGCGACGGGATTGCTGGAAAATTTGGCGAGGCGTCAACAAGTAATTTTCGCTGAATTTCGGTCAGATCCTGTAACTTACAAAGAAAACGATCACTAGAAACCAATTGGACTCCCGAATCAATCAATCGTTCCCGACGAAAGTCAGGGGCAACTTGGAACTCAAGCGTAACTTTATCCCTGCTATTCTGCATCTTTGGCTCCTCCATCATTGCTATGGGAGGTAGGGAGAATAGATCCGTATCGGCCTTAGCTAAGCGCCCTACATAATCTCGAAGCCTATCCGCGCTACTCTCGGGCCAACGAACAAATTCCTTGATTCGAAAGTGCAATTCTTCTCCTGGATGGCGAATATATATCAGTGATATCCACTTAATCGCATCGCGGATAAAATTGTAACAAGAACCACCGGGGTTTAGCTCCTCGGATTCCTTTACAGTCGCAACCATAGATAAAGCGTAAATTGCATTCTGATAAGCACCCCGAATTTCAGATGCTTGCTCCTTTATTGTGTTGCGCTTCCACGCCAACTCTTCAGCGGTTTGGGTCCTGTCAAATTCTTGTGCTGCCTTGTGGGCCGCAAACCATTGCTGAATGCCATTTCCCACCAAAGAGAGAACGGAACCAATAATCACTCCCCATAGCGTATTGTCCATCTGTCGATCCAGTCGAATACTTGCATAAAAGTTGACCCCAACGATGCTCACTATACCCTACTGATTAGGCACGCCATACCTGCCAATAAATGGGCGACTTGCGTCGGCGAACGCTGAACGCTTTGTAAGCAGAAAGCACATGGCGATGGCCCAACATGAATACAAACTCACTTAGGGATCGTTATGAGTACATGGCGCCCAACACTATCCAATAATCTCTCGCTTATGCTGCACGTAATCCCAGATCACGTACCGATCGAGATCGCGGCCGGCGGTAAAGAAGACGCGGCCTTTGGACGTTTGCGCCAAGCGGTAGGCGAACTTCACATCTTCTTCGGTCTGCGACCAACTGGGGATCAGAAAGATGTTGATCGTGATGCCTTCTCTCGCGCACAGCGCCCCTTCGCGCAGGGTCGCCGCTTCGGTCGCCGGGTCCGGCGGGTAAAGCAGGAAGAGCTGCGAGCCTTCAAAGTGGGCGGTCGGTAGTCCGTCGGTGATCAGAATGATTTGGCGGTTGGGCGTATCTTGGTTGGCCAAAAACATCCGCGACTGCTGCAGCGCGTGTTGGATGTTGGTGAAGTGGGGCGGGATCCGATATTCGCTGGCGCCGGGGTCGCTCATGTCGGCCCGCAGGCGCACCACCGGATCGTGCAGCGTCACCGGTTTGGGCAACAGTCCAATCACGTCGCCGGGGCGAACCGGCTTGGCGAAGGAGTACATCTCGAGCATCTGCAGATAGTCGCCGGGGTACTCGCTGCGGATCAAGCCTTGGAGGGCGAGGGCCATTCGCTTGACGTTGACATACTGTCCTTCGTACCGCATCGAACCGCTCATATCCATGATGACCGTCGTGGCGCACTTGGGAGTGTTGCGCGTGCGGTGGATCTCGATATCTTCGGGCTTCAGCCGCAGCGGCGTCTGACCTTCTTGTCTTAGAATCGCGTTGATCATCGACTGCGGGATATCCATCTGCGTGATCGAATCGCCAAACTCGTACGGTTTGGTCTGCTGCAATTCGACGGCGCCTTCGCCCAGGATCGGGCCTTGATGGCGACCTGACCTGGACGCTTCAAGATTCGAGAAGATCTTCTCCAGCAGTTTGCCCTGGAAAATGCGAAACGCTTGCGGCGTGATCTGGAACGCGCCGTTTTTGTTGCCGGTCAGCCCTTGCTGTTCGGCCATATTGCGAACGTACTCTTCCAGCTGACGCTGCAGGTCCATCAGCTGCTGCATCTGGCCTGGCTCGGCGAACTGCGACAGCTCGGACATGTCGATCACGCCGATCTGAGCCGACTCTTTCGCTTCTTCGAGCTGCTTTAACAGCTCGCCAATTCGCTCCAGTTCTTCTTTGATCGCGATCGCTTCCGGCACGGTCATCGACGTTTGCCCGGTGAAGTCGTACTTGGCCGCAAGTTCGTCGACCTCATACTTTTCGCCGAGACGTTCGATCAGGTGAACCAATTCGCCGGCCAACGGCGAACGCGCTTCGTCGGCCAGATACCAGAGCCGCTCGAGATCGTAGATTTGTTCGCGATCGACGGCGGCTCGCGCGGCGTCGCCTAACCTTCCCTTCGGATAGTGGATCTGCTTGCCGGCTTTGTAGTAATTTTTGCGAGCCTTTTTCAGCACGCTGTCGGTCTCGTACGTCTCGAGGATCTTCCGCTTGCGCTCCTCGAGCATCTTGATCAGCGCATCAAGACTCGGGCCGAGCCCGGCGATCTGACTAGGGTCAAGCTTGATCGCACGGGCTAGTTCTTCCGGCGTCAGCTCGCGCATCTCGCCGTACATCAGCATATGTTCCATCGCCGGCGAGACGAGATCCGGCGCCTCTTGCGTGGGACTAGGGAACCGCTGCGGATCGTACTTTTGGTACGTATGAATCACGCCGCCGGGTCGATAAGGTTGGTTCACCTGAAACGCTTTCTGTTATTCGAACTCGTACTCGATCCGACCATGCTGCTGCGAGCGAGAAATGCGATCGAGCGCGTGCAATCCGGCCAATACAAACTCGACGCAGGAGGCCCGCATCGCTTCGTTTTCCGATGCGTTCAGCTCAAACGCTTTGTCCCAAATCGGCGGCACATGCTGCAGACGTTCGGCGTATTGGCTGGAAGGAAGCAAATCGCCCACTTCGATCTTCACGCCGCGGCTGAAGATCTGGCCGATCTCTTCCAGTCCATGCTGCTCGACATACTCGCTAAAGACGATCCGGACCGCTTCGGCGACCAGCGCATCAAGCACCTGGCGTTCAGACATCTGATGGCTTCCCATCATGTCGAGCTCTAATTTGCCGAGCGACGACGAGTAGAGATGCCCCAGGTCCGAGAGACGCACAACCGCCGGTTTCTCGCCCACGATGACGCCGCGATGGCGAGCGCTGGCGACCGCGGTCCGAAAGTTGGCGATGCTAAAGCGAGCGCTGACGCCGGACTGATGATCGATGTACTTGCTCTTGCGACCGCAGACGGTGATCTGCTCTAAGATTTCGCGAATGAAGTAGGGGACGACGACGGGGTAATCTCCCTCCAGATCGACCGCCGCTTCCTGCTGCATGATCTGAATGCCGAGATCGCGCTCACGCGGGTAGTGCGTATGCACGACCGTGCCGATGCGATCTTTGAGCTGCGGAATCACTTTGCCGCTACGATTGTAGGTCGCTGGATTCGCCGAGAAGAGCAACAGCAGATCAATGTCAAACTGCACGGGATAGCCGCGAATCTGCACGTCCCGTTCTTCCAACATGTTGAACAGCCCGACCTGCACTAGTTCGTCCAGTTCCGGCAGTTCGTTCATCGCAAAAATGCCGCGATGCATGCGGGGGATCAGGCCAAAGTGGAGCGCCTCTTCGGTCGACATGCTGACGCCGCCGACCAGTTTGGCGGGATCGATTTCGCCGATGACGTCGGCAAACTTGGTGCCTGGCGCCAAACGCTCGACATAACGCTCGTCGCGCGGCCACCAAGCGATCGGCACTTGATTTTCGTCATGCGTCGCTAAGTAAGTTTTGGCGATGCTTGAGATCGGATGGTAGGGATCTTCGTGAACGGGACAGCCGGGGATGTCGAGATAGGGCACTTCTTCATCCAGGAACCGCGAGATCATCCGCATGATGCGGCTTTTCGCTTGTCCCTTCTCGCCGAGAAACAGCATGTCGTGCCCGGCGATCAGCGCCAAGTTGATCTCGGGAATGACGGTGTCGTCATAACCGACGATGCCGGGATAGAGGGTCTCGCCGGCGGCGAGCATGCGAATAAAATTGTCGCGAATTTCGTCTTTTACGCTTTTCGATATCCAGCCGCTTTCGCGAAGTTCGCTGAGCGTGTGCGGTCGATGAGTCCGCGGTGCGGACGATTCAGACGCCATAAGTTTCCTGTGGCAAAGATTCGTGAGTGGGAGCGTCGCAGCGCATTATAGCGCGCGGCGACGGATCGCCAACTCACGAGGAAACTTATCCCCTGCCAAGGTTCACATGTTGGTCAAATCGTCGACCCGATTTCCGCCAAACAACGCGTCCAGCGCAGTCGATAACTGCGGCGCGTGGTCCGTATTTCGCGCATAGATGCGACAAATCTTGCGGCTGATCGGCAAACTGCGAAAAATTTGATCGCTCGTCAGCGGTTTCGCGACGTTTTGTGCGGCATCGTACAAATAGTTCTGCTGCGCCGTCTCGTGGCGGAAAATATAACGGCTGACCGCCACCTTTAGCGGCAGCTCTTTGAGTTCTGCGGGCAACCCTTGGCGAATTGCAAATTCGGCCATTTGGTCAGACTGCAAGATGTTCGACTGCTCGGTGGTCGTATCGTTGAATCCGAGCGAGCGCTCGCAGACGAACTTCCACTCAATCTTTCGCTGCAGCAATTGATCCCATCGCGCGCCCAAGGCGCGAACTTCTGGATTGTCGCTTTGGCTCCACCGCGCGACATCGATCAGTAGCGAAAACTCGGTCAACTCGCGATAACGATCCAAATCGGCCGACGGATCGCCGGGAAAGAAATGTTGACGGCTATCGCGAAACAAGTCTTCCAACGTTTTGTCGATCGCCATCACTTCGCGATGGAAATAGACGTTGTGGAACAGTTCGGCTCGCACATTCATAAAGCGGATGAGCGCGCCCATGCCGCGGTGATGGATCGTCAGCCCGCTGGGGGTGAAAAAGCTGTAGTGCAACAAGCGATCGAGATCGTACGACCGACTGCTGTAGCCGGTCATGTAGGCGTCGCGGAGGACAAAATCCATGTTGTCGATCGTATAGATGCCGCTGAGCAAACTGCGCAAATGGATCAACCACTGTGGATAGGGCGCCGCATCCGCTTCGCGAGGGCGCTGAATCAGCCAGGCGATCTGCTGCGGGTCGATCTGCTCATTGGGTTCGAGCACGCTATGGGGGTTTCGCCGCAATTGTGACAGCATGTCGGCCAGTTTTTGTTCAATAATCTGGGCTCCCAGTTTTTCGTGGGTCAGATTAAATTGCGACAAAAAGTGGGTGTCAAAGAAATGGCCAAACGGACCATGTCCGACATCATGCAGCAGTCCCGCCATACGCACCAACGTTTCGACATATCCCCGGCTGGGGACGTCGGCGCACGACTCTTGCAGGCTCGGATAAAGCTGGGCGATGGCGCGGCTCGCTAGGTGCATCACCCCCAGAATGTGCTGAAAGCGGGTATGTTCGGCCGTCGGATAGACCCACCAGGCGGTTTGCAGCTGATGAATCTGCCGCATCCGCTGCACCCAAGGAGAGTCGATGATGTCACGCTCGGTCACTTCTCCCGGTTCGCCGTCCACGACGAAGGGGATATAGCCGTGAATAGGGTCCGAACAGAGACTTTCGCTGGAATATGGATTCATCCGGCCGATTATGGAACTTGTCCCCGATAGCGTCCACCGGGTTTGCCCTCTTCCGTCAGGTCGCATAAACTGCGCAAGCGTTTCAGAGCCATTAATCCGGAACATTCGGTACAGCTTTACGGAAGTACGGGAAGACGCTCAGAATCGCTTTGGTTTCCTGACGACACATTGTTTTTATTTGAGTACGCCGCTGCCGATATTAAGAGAGTGCGCGACGGGCGAACGTCTGGGCACACTCTCTCGATCAGGCAGTTAATCAGAAGGCGGAGGAAGAAAAGAAGTGAAATTTCGCATGCCACCGAGTTTCCGTTTGGCAATTTGCGCAATTTGCGCCGCCACTTCCTCCTCATTGGCCCTGGCCGTACCACCACCGGCGGCCGACCTGCTGCCCGATACGACGAAAAGCTACATCTCGACCCCCGACATGGACGAACTACGCGTTCGTTTTGAAGCGACTCAGTTGGGGGAGCTGGCCGCTCATGAAGACATGAAGCCGTTCGCCGACGATCTGGTCAAACAGCTCAAAGCCAAACTGTCTGACGGCGGCGTCAAACTGGGGATCACCTTCGCCGATCTCGAAGGGGTCTATGCCGGCGAAGTCTGCGCCGCGGCGATTCAACCGAACAACGATGACAAGTTGCACGCGATGGTGCTGCTGGTCGACGTCACCGGAAAATTGCAGCCGGCCAATGCGCTGCTGAAGAAGATCGAGAAAAACCAGATCGAACAAGGCGCCGCCAAAGCGACCTTGAAGATCGAAGGAGTCGATGCGGCGAAGTTCACCTTCCCCAAGAAAAAGGGTGAAGTTGAAAACAAAATCGCTTTCTATCTGATCAACCAAGATTTGCTGCTGGCCGGCGACAACCTGGATGTGCTGACCGCGATCGTGAAAGCCCAGACGGCCGGCAAAGCGGCGAAACCGCTCTCGGACTTCGAGCCGTTCGTCGAAGTAAAAAAACGCTGCGAGCAAGACGCCGACGGCCTGGCCCCCAACATTCGCTGGTTCGCCGAACCGTTCGGCTTTGTCGAAGTGATGCGCGCCCAAGCCGGCGGTCGCAAGAAGCGGGGCAAAGACATTCTGAAGATGCTCGAAGGCGAAGGTTTTGAAGCCCTTAAAGGGGGCGGCGGTTTGATCAATTTCAACGCCGGACCTGACAAGCAATACGATATCCTCCATCGTGAGTTCGCCTATGCTCCGACCGATCCCAACGCGGCCGCTGGGGATCGCTTTGTGCTGGGCGCTCGGATCATGGACTTCCCGAATGGGCCGATCGAAGCGCCGCCGGCGTGGGTTCCGGACGAAGTTGCGACTTACTTCTCGGTTCGCTGGGACATGCAAGACGCGTTCAAGTACGTCAAGTCGATCGTCAACGCTTACGCCGACGACGAGATCTTTGACGAAGTGATGGAAAGTCTGAAAGAAGACAACCTCGGCCCGCAGGTCGATATCCCCCACGACATCGTGCCGTTTCTCGATGACGAAGTCATTATGATTTCAGACTCTGCCGTACCGATTACGCCCAATAGCGAACGCCGGTTATTTGCGGTCGAAATCACGAACGTGGCGATGGTGAAAGCGGCGATTTGGAAGATTCTTGAGAACGAACCGAACGCAGAACCGATCGAGATCAAAGGCGCCGAAGGCAATTTTGACGCTTGGCGAATCGAAGAGGCCGAAGAAGAACTGCCGACGCTGACGATCATCGGCCCCGGCTTTCCGACCGCCTTTGTCGCGGCCCCCAATCCGCAACCGGCGCAAAAACTGCCGAACATGGCGATCACGATCCATGGCAAATGGCTCTTCGTTTCGTCCCATGTCGGACTGCTGGAAAAAGTGTTGCAAAATAAGAGCGACTTGTCGAAGTCGGCCGATTTCGTGCGCGTCAAAGCCGCGTTGACCGATTTGGGCTTGGCCCAGGACAGCTTTTTTCAATTCGGACGTACCGACGAGATGTTCCGCGTCACGCACGAAATGATCCGCACCAATCGCATGCCCGAAGCGAAATCGCTGCTGGGCGAAGCGATCAATCGCATCTGGCGCATCGGTCACGAAGACGAAGTTCGCCGGCAAGAGTTGGACGGATCGAAGCTGCCTCCTTTCGCGCAGGTCGCCCCCTTTCTGGGACCAGGCGGCTTCTTCGTCAACACCGAAGGAAACGGCTGGATGATGACCGGCGTCACCCTGCGAAAGTAGATTCGCCAATCAGGTTTGCCCAGATCGCTCCGCTATCTGGGCCGACGAAGTCGGCAAGCAGCATCACGCCGCGGGCATCCAAAAAGCGGAGGCTTCCCCCGGCAATTTGATCCGGCGTGCCCATTCGCCGCCGACCGGGAACCGATGCTCCCCACGGCTGCGCCGCCCTATCGGGGCCAACCACGCTACTGAGGTGCGCTTCGGCGCACCTTTTTTTGTACCTGGGGGGCAAACTTCCCCGCGATCCCTTGGCCAGGGCGGGAAATTCTTGCAATCTCGCCAACTTTTCGGTTAGCATAAACCGTAAGTCATTCCGCGCCGCGCTTCCTCGGCGGCGCTCCTTCCCTTGCCTGCTCACCAAGCCTCCTTACAAGCCAGCGCTTTCGACAAGGATCCGTTGCGATGCCATCGAAGCTGTTCGTATTCTCGTTGGTCCTCTTCTTCGCCCCCGCTCTGCTGGCGGAAGAAGATCGGACTGTCAGTTACTTCCGTGACGTGCGTCCGATCTTCCAGGCCAACTGTCAAGGCTGTCATCAGCCGGCCAAGCAAGGGGGCGATTATGTCATGACCGATTTTGAGAAGCTGATCGCCGGCGGTGAAAGCGGCGGCGCTGCAATCGTCGCCGGCAAGCCGGACGAAAGCTATTTGATCGAGTTAATCACGCCGGACGAAGGCAAAGCCGAAATGCCAAAAGGCAAAAAGCCGTTGGCCGACGCCGATCGCCAAACGTTGGCGCTGTGGATCTCGCAAGGTGCGAAAGATGATACGCCGGCTTCGACGCGACCCACGATTGATCACGATCATCCGCCGGTCTATTCACTGCCGCCGGTGCTGACCTCGATTGAGTACTCCCCCGACGGCAGCATGCTGGCCGTATCCGGCTATCACGAAGTGTTGCTGCAAAAAGCGGACGGCAGCGGCGTCGCCCAACGCTTGGTCGGCATGTCCGAGCGAATAGAATCCGCGCGGTTCTCTCCCGATGGCGAACGCTTGGTCGTCGCAGGCGGATCGCCGGGTCGCTTGGGCGAACTGCAAATGTGGGACGTGGAGAGCGGTGAGTTGACCTATTCGCTTCCGGTTTCGTACGACACGATCTACGGCGCCAACTGGTCTCCCGACGGTAAACAAGTTTCGGTCGGTTGCGGCGACAACACGGTTCGCGTCTTCAACGCCGAGACCGGCGATCAGGTGTTGTTCAACGGCGCCCATGAAGACTGGGCGCTCGATACGACCTTCTCGGTCGACGGCTCGCACCTCGTCTCGGTCAGTCGCGATATGACAATGAAACTGTACGAAGTCAAAACCGAACGCTTCATTGACAACATCACCAGCATCACGCCGGGCGCACTCAAAGGGGGCATCGCCGCCGTGATGCGTCATCCGACCGAAGATCAACTGCTGATCGGCGGCGCCGACGGCATCCCCAAGATCTATAAAATGTTTCGCGAGAAAGATCGGAAGATCGGCGACGACTTCAATTTAATTCGCGCCTTTCCGGCGCTGCCGGGCCGCGTGTTTGATGTCGCATTTTCTCCCGACGCTTCGCTGGTCGCCGCTTGCAGCAGCAACGACCAAACCGGCGAGATTCATCTGTTTAACACGGCCGATGGCAAACTGCTGCGTCAGATGGCCGCCCAACAAGGCGCCGTCTATTCGATCGCTTTCAGTCCCGATGGGCAGCAGTTGGCTTCGGTCGGATTTGACGGCGTCGTTCGCATTAACCTGGTCAAAGACGGTACGCTGGTGCGTCAGTTTTCGGCCGTCCCGCTGGCCGCTCCGGCGGCTGCGGCAAACTAGATTTTCCGACGTTCTCACGGCGCTATTATCCCCCGGCAAGGAAACGCTTTTATGATTTCGCGAATCTTACTTAGCCTGTTGCTCGCGCTCGCCGTGTCGCTCGGTTCGATACGCGCCGAGAATACGATCCCCGCCGGGAAGCGCCTGGTCAAAGTTGACGTTTGGCCCGAGCGGATCGAACTCGATTCTCCTTTCGCCTACGCCCAGGTGCTGGTCACCGGCACGCTCGACTCAGGCGAGATCGTCGACCTGACCCGCGTCGTCGAACGGCAAGATGAATCGACGCAGTTCAAAATCACGCCCAATGGACTCGTTTCTCCGGTGGCCGACGGCGAGACGCAACTGGTTTTGAAGTACGCCGATCAAGACGTCAGCGTGCCGGTCAGCGTGCGTAACCTGGAAGGGGAAGTTCATGCCGACTATGTCCGCGATGTGAATCCCGCGATGTCGAAGATGGGTTGCAATCAAGGGACGTGCCATGGATCGAAAGATGGCAAGAATGGCTTCAAGCTGTCACTGCGCGGCTACGATCCTCTGTACGATCACCGAGCGCTGGTCGACGATGTCGCCGGTCGTCGTTTCAATCGCGCGGCGCCTGATCAAAGCTTGATGCTGCTCAAATCGAGCGGCGCCATCCCGCATGTCGGCGGTCAACTGACCAAGCCCGGCGACCGCCGTTACGAAATCTTGCGCAACTGGATCGCAGGCGGCGTGAAACTGAATCTCGAATCGCCGAAAGTTACCTCGATCGAGATCCTGCCGAAAAACCCGGTCATTCCGCTGCCCAAGATGAAGCAGCAGTTTGTAATTCTCGCCAACTATGCGGACGGTACGACCAAAGACGTCACCGCCGACGCATTTATCGAAAGCGGCAATATCGAAGTCGCCGTGGCCGACGCCTACGGCGTGTTGTCGCTGCTGCGGCGCGGCGAATCGGCGGTGCTCGCGCGGTTTGACGGCGCCTACGCCGCAACGACGGTCACCGTCATGGGCGATCGCAGCGGCTTTGAGTGGACCAATCCGCCGACCGAGAGCTATGTGGACGAACTGGTGTACGACAAGTTGCAGCGCGTCAAAGTGCTGCCCAGCGGACTGTGCACCGATGAAGAGTTCATCCGCCGCGTTTATCTCGACCTGACCGGATTGCCGCCGACGTCCGAGGACGTGAAAGCATTTCTGGCCGATACGACCGCGACTCAGGCCAAGCGTGAAGCGTTGGTCGATCGTCTGATCGGCAGCGCGCCGTTTATCGAATTTTGGACCAACAAGTGGGCCGACTTGCTGCAGGTGAACGAGAAGTTCCTGGGTGAGCCCGGCGTTCATGCGTTCCGCGATTGGATCAAAGAATCGATCGCCGAGAACAAACCGTATGATCAGTTCGTCCACGAGATCCTGACCGCATCCGGCTCGAACATCGACAATCCCCCCAGCTCTTACTACAAGATCCTCCGCGATCCGGAAGGCGCGATGGAGAACACGACGCAGCTCTTTTTGGCGGTCCGTTTCAATTGCAACAAATGCCATGACCATCCGTTCGAGCGCTGGACGCAAAGCCAGTACTACCAGCTCTCGGCTTTCTTCGCCCAAGTCGGTCGCAAAGAAGACAAGCATTTCGCCGGTCAGCGGATCGGCGGCACGGCGGTCGAAGGCGCCCAACCGCTGGTCGAAGTGATTTACGACACCGGGTCTGGCGAAGTGAAGCACTTGCTCACCGGCAATGTGGCGCCTCCCGAATTTCCGTACCAGAACGAACTGGTCGCAGACGCTGACAGCCGCCGCGAGAAGCTGGCCGACTGGATGATCTCGCCCGAGAATCAATACTTCGCCAAGAGTTACGTCAATCGACTTTGGGGCTATCTGTTTGGCGTCGGCATCATTGAACCGATCGACGACATTCGCGCCGGCAATCCGGCCGCCAACCCGCAGTTGCTCGATCGCTTGACGCAAGAGTTTCTCGAGAGCGATTTTGACATGCAGGTAATGCTCCGCCGCATCTGCAAGTCGCGCGTCTATCAGCATTCGGTCGAAACCAACCGTTGGAACGATGACGACGGCATTAACTATTCGCACGCTCTGCCCCGCCGCCTCCCGGCCGAAGTGCTGTTCGATTCGATTCACTTGGCGACCGGCAGCGCGGCCAAGTTGCCCGGCGTACCGACCGGATTTCGCGCGATGCAATTGCCTGACGTGTCGGCTCGTATTCCGTTTCTCGACGATTTTGGGCGCCCGCCGCGAGAAAGCTCGTGCGAATGCGAACGCTCTGGCGGCGTGATGCTGGGCCCGGTGATGAAGTTGGTGAACGGTCCGACCATCGCTGACGCGATCGCCGATCCCAACAGCGAACTAACCAAGCTGACGCTGGAGACGCCGGATGACGAGCAGCTGATCGAAGAGCTCTTCCTGCGATTCTATGCCCGCAAGCCGACGGCCGAAGAGCGCGACCTGGCGATTCGCACATTGCACGAATCGATCGGCGACTACGAAGAGGCGCAGCAAGAGTTGGCCACCTACGAAGCCGACCTGATGGCCAAAATGCCAGAGTGGGAAGCAAGCTCGGCCCGCACGCCAGAGTGGACGCCGCTGACCGCCGCCGCGATGAAGTCAACCATTGGCGCCGAGTTCAAATCGCTGGAGGATCAGTCGATCGTTGTTTCAGGTGCGCTGGCGAAAGACGAATACGAACTTCTCTTTCCGACCGATCTGACCGGCGTCACCGGAATTCGAATCGAGGCGCTGGCCGAATCTAGTTTGCCTGCTGGCGGTCCAGGTCGCGCCAAAAATGGCAACTTTGTCTTGAGCGAACTGAAAGTCGCCGCGACCAGCGCCACAGACGCCGCCCAAACGGTCGACGTGCCGCTAACCGGCGGCGAAGCCGATTTTTCGCAACAAGGTTGGGACGTACGCGCAGCGATCGACAACAACCCGGCCAGCGGTTGGGCGGTAAGTCCTGAGTTCAACGTGCCGCACGTCGCGATCTTTGAAACGGCCGATGACGCGGGATTCGCCGAGGGAACCAATCTGGCGGTGCGGATGAACTTCCAATATCCCGATGGGACGCACCTGCTGGGCAAGTTCCGCGTTTCCGTCACGACCAGCCCTCGGCCGCTGCACTTGAAAAGCAACCTGCCGCCAGAGATCCAAGAGATCTTGGCGCTCGCCGCGGCCGAGCGGACCGAAGAACAGACGAAAAAGCTGACCGAGTTCTATCGATCACGCGATGGTCGCCTGAAAGAAATGCAAGTTAAGGTTGCGAAACTCGCCGAACTGGAGAAGAATCAACGCTTGACCGGCGTGCAAGACTTGGCTTGGGCGTTGATCAACAGTCCTGCCTTTTTGTTCAACCGTTAGTCACGGCGGCCCCAGGTCGCTACGAAGGGATTCGTTGGATGCGTATCAATTGGTTGCTCCTGGGTGCGTGTCTGGCGATCGTCTCCCCTGCCCTGGGCGACGATTGGCCGCAGTGGCGCGGTGAAAATCGAGACGGCGTCTGGCGCGAGGATCGCATCTTACGCAAGTTTCCGGCGGAAGGGCCCGAAGTCAAATGGCGAGCGCCCATCGGCTCTGGCTATAGCGGGCCGACCGTCGCCGCCGGCAAAGTCTATGTCACCGATCGCTTGGTCGAACCGAAGCAAATCGAACGCGTTCATTGCTTCGACGAACGATCCGGCGAGAAACTCTGGTCGCATGAGTACGACTGCCCATACGTGGGCGTTGGCTATCAAGCAGGCCCCCGGGCCAGCGTGACGATCGACAACGGCAGCGCCTTCGCGCTTGGCACGATGGGCAATCTGTTTTGCTTTGACGCGGCGAGCGGCGCGATCCTCTGGCAGCGCGATCTGAATACCGAGTTAAAGATTCGCATGCCTGACTGGGGCATCGCCGCGGCGCCCCTGGTTTACCGCGATCGCCTGATCTTGCAGATCGGCGGAGCGGACGGCGCCTGCATTGTCGCTTTGAATACGAAAACCGGCGCAGAAGAATGGCGCGCGCTCGACGATCGCGCCGGCTATTCGGCGCCGATCTTGATCAAGCAGGCCGGTGAAGATGTCGTCGTTTGCTGGACCGGCGATAGCGTCGCCGGCATCGATCCCAAAAATGGGAAAGTCTTTTGGCGATTCGCTTGGCCGCCGAGAAACATGCCGATCGGCATTTCTACGCCGGTCGTGCAGGGAGATCGCTTGTTCTTGACCGACTTCTACGATGGCGCACTGATGTTACGGCTGCATCAAAACAAACCGACCGTCGAAAAGGTATGGCTACGCGTCGGCCGCAGCGAGCGCGATACCGACGCGTTGCAGTCGATCATCAGCACGCCGGTCTTTTTGCCAGGCGTCATCTATGGCTGCGACAGTCATGGTGAGCTGCGCTGTCTCGATCCGCAGACCGGCGATCGCATCTGGACCGATTTGACGGCGACTCCCCCCAACCGCTGGAGCAACATACATTTTGTTCAGAATGGCCCGCTCTTTTGGCTCTTCAATGAAATGGGAGAGCTGATCATCGCCAAACTGTCGAAACAGGGTTTCGACGAAATCGATCGAGCGAAAATCATCGAGCCGACCACCGCCCAACTTTCGCGTCGCGGCGGGGTGACCTGGGCGCATCCGGCGTTCGCTGGTCGGCACGTTTTTGTTCGAAATGACCAGGAAATCGTCTGCGTAAGTCTCAAACGTTGATTTTCCCTCGATTTTTCTGCTGCTAGTCGCCTGGCAAAGCCCGATTAAAATAAGGGCTCCTTTCATTTTCACGATCCCCATCAAGGCGAACTAGCGCGTGTGCGGCATCACCGGGGCGGCATGGACCGATCCACAATTGGCGGTTTCGGCCGAGGCGCTGCGGCGCATGACCGACTGCATTTCGCATCGCGGCCCCGACGACGCCGGCTATCTGCATCGTGAGCTAGAAAATCGAAATCCCTATCCCGCGGTTCCCGGGGTCGCGCTAGGGCATCGCCGACTCTCCATCATCGATCTTGCCGGCGGCAAACAACCGCTGGCCAATGAAGATGAAACCGTCTGGACCATCTTCAACGGCGAGATCTTCAACTTCGCCGCGCTGCGTGGTCGGCTCGAAGGGGCCGGACATACGTTCCGAACGCATAGCGACACCGAGACGATCGTCCACCTGTACGAAGACGAAGGGCCCGATTGCTTTCGTCACTTCAACGGAATGTTCGCGATCGCGATCTGGGATCTTCGCGAGCGACGTTTGGTATTGGGGCGCGATCGACTAGGGCAGAAGCCGCTCTATTACTACCATCACGCTGGGCGGATCGTATTTGGAAGCGAACTAAAGACGTTGCTGGCGCTGCCAGACGTACCGCGCGAAATCGATCCGACCGCGATCGACGAGTACCTGACTTACCAATACGTGCCGCATCCCAACACCATCTTGAAAGGGATCAAGAAGTTGGCGCCTGGCGAGTTGGCGGTTTTTAGCGACGCAGGTCTGCATGTCGAGCGGTACTGGAAACCAGACTTCACGCACGAAGATCGCCGCCCCGCCGCGCTGCAAGACGCCGAACTGCGCGAACTGTTTGACGACGCAGTCCGGCTGCGAATGCAAGCCGACGTGCCGTTGGGCGCGTTTCTCTCTGGCGGCGTCGATTCGTCGTTGGTCGTCTCGTCGATGCAAAGACAGAGCGATCGCCCGGTGAAAACATTCTCGATCGGCTTTCCGCAGAAGGAATATGACGAGACCAGTTTCGCACGCCAGGTCGCTGAGCACCTAGGAACCGAGCATCACGAGTTTCAAGTCACCCCCAGCGCGCTCGAAATCTTGCCAAAACTGATTTGGCACTACGACGAGCCGATGGCCGACAGCTCTGCGATTCCGACCTGGTACGTCTCGCAACAAACTCGAGCCGAAGTAACCGTTGCGCTCAGCGGTGACGGAGGAGACGAATTATTTGCAGGCTATCGTCGCTATCGAGCGGTGGGTCTGGGAGCGATGATCGATCGCTTGGGCCCGCTGAAACGCGTGCTGGGCGCCAAACTCTGGCAACAGCTGCCGTCCAGCGGACGTCAAAAGTCGCGAATGCGGCAAGCGAAACGTTTCGCCGAAGCGATCGCGATGGCTCCGGAGCGGCGCTATCTCGATTGGGTCAGTATTTTCAACGAGACGCGTCGCGGGCAGTTATACACCGACGCGTTTGTCGCGCAATTGTCCGATAGCGATCCATTTGACTTTCTAAAATCGGCCTGGCGACGTTGCGGCAAACGGGACGCGATCACCTGCGCTTCGTTGGCCGATCTGACGACCTATTTACCGTGCGACTTAAACTGCAAGGTCGACATCGCGTCGATGGCGCATGGGCTCGAATGCCGGCAGCCGTTTCTTGACTATCGCCTGGTCGAATTTGCGGCCGCATTGCCGATTGGCCGCAAGTATCAACGAGGACGCGGAAAACAGATCCTACGCAAGGTCTTTGGCGATCGACTGCCGGCGCAGATTTGGGATCGCCCCAAGATGGGCTTCGGCGTGCCGCTGGACTATTGGTTCCGGCACGAGCTGAAAGAACTGCTGATCGATTCGCTGTTGTCCGAAAAAGCGCTCAGCCGCGGACTCTTCCGCGAAGAAACGGTCCGCCAGTTGCTCGACGAACACATGGCGGGGCAATTCGACCATAGCGCCCGGCTCTGGGCGCTGCTCGTGCTCGAGCTATGGCAGCGCGAGTGGATCGACGCCTAGGGCATTCGTTCTCTTCGCGCCATTTCGCATCTCTTGGTAGCCCGATTTGGAAGTTGCGATATTCCCACGGTTGGCGGCGATAGCTCCGCTAGCGGGGCGCCGCAGCCGCAGGATGCATTTGTTCTCGGCAAGTAGTTCGGCGGTTTGGCGAAATAACGCAACTTCAAAACCGTTTCGGGCTACGACGACGCGCTGCGATAGCTGAGCAGCGCTCGCTTGAAGACCCAGCGTGAGCCGAGGATACTGCCGGCGGTGGCGACGACGGCGAAACAGGCGAGCATGACATTTTCGCTCGACGAAATCCCCAGCGGCTTGGCCATGATGCGGGCCGGTACGTTGACCACCACCAAAATTGGGATCGCGAACGTAAAGATAATCCGCAGCGTGTCGCCGATTCCACCCTGGTAGATCTCCATCGGGTAGCGGGAAAAGCTGGTGATGTAGAACCAGAAATCGTACAGCGATTGGTTTCGACCGAGCCAAATGCTGGTCGCCGCCAACACGATCATCAAGCTATAGAGAATGCCGACGCCGCAGAGCAAAAACAGGGGATACGCGATCACCATGTACGGCGTGATCACCAGCGGCTGGTCAGGGCGCTCGGTCAAGTTCCAGAGCGAGATGCTGAGCAAGACTAGGCCGAACAAAAAGTTCGACATCGACGGCCAGTTCACCTTCTGGAACGAAATCAAAAACTGCGTATCAATCGGCTTGAGCAGCGCAAAGTCGAGCCGGCCTGTCCGGATGAGCTCTGAAAATTCCTGGGCGTTCGGCATAAAGAAGGTCTGCATCAAACTGTTGATGAACAGCGTCGTCGCCAAAAAGACGAAGAACTCGTACTTCTTCCAGCCGGTGCCGTCGCCGATCTCGGCCGTAAAGGTGAAGATCAGCAGATAAAACCCCAGGTTCATCAACACCCACGACAAGCTCGAAGCGCATTCAATGACGAAATTGCTGCGATAGCTCAAGTCGCGGATCAAACTGTTCCGCACAAATGTGAAAAAGACCGGCCAATACGCCGCGCGATCCGAAGACATCTTAACCCCCGTATCCGCTATAGCGTTTGACGCCGTAATGCAGCGCCATGCGACAGGTCACGTAAAAGAAAATCACCCAGGCCAACTGCACGACCAATCCAATCACCAACTCGGTTCCTTGGATCTTTCCCAGGAAAACCGCCGCGGGAAAATAAGCGAGATACATCAGCGGCAAGACCCGCACGATCGTTCCCCACGGGCCGCCGACGCTGTCGAGCATGTCGAGCGGAAACATATGTCCCGAGAGGAAAAAGTTGAACAGCATATACACGAACAGCAGTGAACTGACTTCCAAAAACCAAAAGCCGATCATGCCGATCGTCGCTTCCATGAAAAAGCCGAGGGCAAAACTCATCAATAGAGACGCAAAGAACGCCAGCAGCGTTGTAGAGTCCGGCCAGCCTCCAAAAAAGTCGCGGCAGAGCCAAAAGACCAGTGCGAACGGCAGCGCGGCGACAATGTAGTAGGTCAGCTTGTGCGCCAAGCGATTGAGAAACATGAACGAAATCAAATCCAACGGCTGGATCAGATACTTCTTGATCTCCCTTCGCGGATCTGCAATGCAATCCCCGAGGCCAGACCCGGCATGCTGGAGAAGGCGCGGCTGACCGTCGAGAGCAGGTAATAGGCGACGATGTTGTCATAAGTGTAGCCGGCGATTTTGGCGTTGCCGGCGTCACTTCCGCTGTTCGCCCGAATCGAGTCAAACACGGCGTACCACAAAAAGACTTGCGTCACGATCGGCAAAAAGCGCATCAGCGTGCCGAGCATGAAGTCGCCGCGATAGACGAGCTTCTCGTGAAAGTTGATCTTAAATATTGCCCACCAGGTCGAAGCGCGGGCCGCCAATTCGGTCATGACGTAGGTCCTTCGCTGCGATGCTTAGTGGATAGCGGCCGGTTCGGGCGATTGCCCTTTGGACAACGAGAAGACCTCGGCGATCACTTCTTCGAGCGGCGGATCTTCGACGCTGACGTCGGCCAACTCATACTGATCCAGGATCGAACCGAGTACGCGGCCGACCGCATTGCGATCGACCCGAATCTTGGCCCGGGGATGCTGAATCTCAATCACATCGCCAAACCGCGATAGATCGCCAGGCACGGCTTCCTGTTCAAACTGCAGCGTGACAATTTTGTGCCCGCCAAAACGATCAATGATTCCGGAGAGCGAACCGTCATAGATAATTTCGCCCCCGGCGATCACCACAACGCGCTGACAGAGCGCGGCGATATCTTTCATGTAGTGACTGGTCAGCAGCACCGTGATCTTCCGCTCGGCCTGATAATGCTTCAGGAACTTTTGAATGTTGTGCTGAGCGACGACATCAAGCCCGATCGTCGGTTCGTCCAGAAACAGCACTTCCGGCGAATGCAACAGCGCCGCGATCAGCTCCATCTTCATCCGTTCGCCCAGCGACAAGTTGCGGACCGGCTGATTGAGCAAACGGCGGACATCCAACAGATCGGTCAGTTCGTCCTGAGTCCGTTGAAACTCGTTGGCGTCAACGCGATAGATCTTCTGGTGGAGCCGGAAGCTGTCTTGAGCCGGCAGGTCCCACCACAGCTGATTCTTTTGCCCCATCACCAGCGCGAAACGGCGACGATACCCATTTTCGCGCTTCCAGGGGACATAACCCATGACGGTCGCGTTGCCGCTGGTGGGGTTAATGACCCCAGAGAGGAGCTTGAGCGTGGTCGTTTTTCCGGCGCCATTGGGGCCGAGAAATGCGACAAATTCGCCCTGATCGACGGTCAGATCAATGCCGCGAACCGCTTCGACTGTCTTATAGTCGCGGCGAAACAGCCCCTGAACCGAGGCCAGCAGCCCCTCTTTTTTCTGGTAAACCTCGTACGTCTTCGTCAGTCGCTGAATTTCGATAATTGGGGGCATAATTCGATTGTAACCCTGACGGGTCATGAAGGAAGTGCAGGTTCAGCCGGTGCGGGAAACGCTGCTTCGTCGGAGTCACTCGTTCGCGTTGTCGGTTTTCGCCAAGTGGGCTATAATCGCCCGCCACTGGGAGTTCACGCAAGGTGCGTAAACTCTGTCGGTTTTTATAGTTACCACCCCAACCCCAGCAACTGGTCATGATCCGCATCGGTTTAGGACACGACACGCACCGGCTCGCCGAGGGCGGTCCGCTTCGCCTGGGAGGGGTCGATATTCTGCACGACCAACACCTGGTCGGGCACAGCGACGCTGACGTTTTGATGCATGCGATTACCGACGCGTTACTGGGCGCCGCCAATTTGCCCGATATCGGCGAGTGGTTCCCCAATAGTGCGGCCGAAAACCGCGGTCGTGATTCAGCCGACTTTCTCCGCTTCGCCTACCACAAGGTGAACGAAGAGGGCTGGCGAATTATCAATATCGACACCGTCATTTTCGCCCAAGAGCCCAAACTTTCGCCTTACAAAGAGGCGATGCGCACGGCTCTGGCGAATATCCTGACGATCGAACCAGCCCAAGTCGGCATCAAAGCCAAAACCGGCGAACAAGTCGGCCTGGTCGGTCGCCGCGAAGCCATCCAAGCCGAATGCGTCGTACTGCTCGAGAAAATTGACGAGTTTATATGAACAAGATTTAAATGGGGTCAGGTCTCATGTTTTGCGACAAAAAATGAGACCTGACCTCATTTCAATCACCGCACGCACATTCTGCACCGTGCTCACCGTGCCATCCGTGTTCCATTCTTAATCCAAAAAGCCATGACCATTCGCGTTTACAACACGTTGTCGAAAACCAAGGAAGAGTTTCAAACGGTGACGCCGGGCAAGGTAGGGATCTATCTCTGCGGTCCCACGGTCTACGCCGAGGCGCATATCGGTCACATGGTGGGCCCGGTCATTTTTGATACCGTCAAACGCTATCTCGTCTACTCTGGTTATGAAGTCAACCTGGTCGTCAACATTACCGACGTCGACGACAAGCTGATCAAAAAGGCGACCGAGCGCGGCATCAGCATGGAAGAAGTCGCCAACGAGAACATCGCCGACTATCTGCACAACCTTGCCGCATTGGGCGTTGATCAGATCGATCAGATGCCGAAAGCGACCGAGACGATGGACGGCATCATCGCGATGGTCGCCGAGCTGATCGAAAAAGGGTTCGCCTACGCGTCGGAAGGAGACGTTTACTTTGAGGTCACCAAAGACCCCGAGTATGGCAAACTGACCAATCGAACCGTCGAAGCAATGCAAGGCGAAGGGGGCGAGGCCGCTTCACGCAAACGCTCGCCGGGCGACTTCGCGCTCTGGAAAAAAGCGAAAGCCGGCGAGCCCAGCTGGAAAAGTCCTTGGGGAGACGGTCGACCAGGCTGGCATATCGAATGTTCGGCGATGAGCAAAGCGATTTTGGGTGAAACCTTCGACATTCACGGCGGCGGGCTCGACCTGATCTTCCCCCATCACGAAAACGAAATCGCCCAAAGCGAATGCTGCCATGCCAAGCCGATGGTCAAATATTGGATGCACAACGGGCTGCTCCGCAGTGATCCCGCGGCCGGCAAGATCGGCGGTCGCGCCGAACGGGAAGGCGCCGCCGAAGCCGGCGGCAAGATGAGCCGATCCGGCGGCGCCGGCGGTCTAGCCAAGTTGATCGAGCGTCAATCGGGCGAACGAATCCGCTTCTTCCTGCTCCGCACGCACTACCGCAGCACGATCCTCTTCAGCGAAGAAGCGATCGCCGAAGCCGGCATCGGACTCGACAGTTTTTACCGCTTGTTTGAACGGTACGAACGTCTGACCGGCGAAAGCTTTTTCGACCTGCCGGCCGCCAAGACGCGGAAAGAGGGAGACTTTGAGCCGAAGAAATCGGAACTGCTGGTCGCAATCGCCAAGCATCGAGACGCCTATCTCGAAAAGATGGACGACGATTTCAACACCGGCGGCGCGGTAAGCGAACTGTTCGAGATGGCTCGCTTGATCAACAAGACGATCGATCAGCAAAAGTTGGAAGGAGACAAGTCGGCCGATTTGACCAACATCAAAAAGGCGTTCTCGGTCTTGCGTGAACTGACCGGCATCCTGGGTATTTTTGTGACGGCGCCAGAGAAATCTTCCAGCGGCGACAGCGAACTGGTCGGCCAGCTGATGCAATTGTTGATCGACGTTCGCGCGTCGGCTCGCCAAAAGAAAGACTTTGAGATGAGCGACGTCATTCGCGATCGTCTGACCGCGATGGGCGTCACCCTCGAAGATCGCAAAGAAGGCGCGACCTGGCGATTGGGTTAGCTCCGCGTCCCCTGCTCTGTCCCTAGCCGTCGAGATAACCTCGGCGGCTTTTTTTGTGATTTCAGCCCAATTTTCATTAGCATTCGCAACCACCGACTGGGGTCGGTACAATCGGCGTATCTCTTCGCCCCTCTCTTTTTAGCGACGCACGTTGACCATGAAACGTTTCTTCCGCTTCTCGCTGCTGGCCCTGATGCTGGCAGTGACCGTTGTCGCGGTTTTGCTCGCCTATGTCGGCTATTATCGCATCCGTTCGGCTCGCTTCGCCAGTCTGCAAAGCGAACTGGCGGCCAACGGTGGAGCCGTGACTTTGACGACAGAAACGGAGGAGGAAGACGAGCAGCCGGCGCCTGGTTGGGCGGATGGCCTCTTTGGCGAAAACGCCTTCGCCGAACTGGAAGAAGTCACCCTGTTCCTGAACCAACCAGCGCCTGGGCTGGTCGGACGAGTCATTCGATTTGACTCGCCGGTCTGCATGAACGCCTATGGCCAAGGAATCAGCGACGACGACGCAGTCGCGATCGGCGCTTCGTCGATCGAAGAACTCGATCTCGACAGCACTACCCTAACGCCGAAAGGCTATGCGGTTCTCGCCCGCGCTCGCCAATTAAAGCATCTGACGCTGGTCGGCGGAGAAACGGAAGCCGAAAAATTGGCGCCGATGGCCGACTGCGCCAGTCTGAGTGAGCTGACGCTGATTGACGCCGAGATGACGCCTGAGCTGGTCGCCGCGATCGCCAAGATCCAGTCGCTCCGCGATCTCTTCCTTTACCAGGTCCGCTGGCCCAGCGCCGCTGGTTGGCAGGCCCTCGGCAAACTTGCTCAACTCGAAACGCTCCGGATCACCTCTTCCAAAACGCCGGCTGGCGCTGCGCCGGCGCTGCGAGAATTGTCGAATCTAAAGCACATCGAAATCGATTTCGGCGAGTTACGCTCGTTTGACGGCGTCCGCGTTTCGCCTGAGTTCGTTCAAGAGCTGACGGCGATCAAGTCACTGGAATCATTAGATATCGGCCTGATGAAAGTCGATCCGCCTTTGGACACGTGGCCGGCGCTGGACGGACTGACGAAGCTGACGCAACTTTCGTTATTGAAAGTACGCGGCGTCGAAGACTTCACCGCGATCGACACCGCGACCCAGCTAGTGTCACTCAGCATCGGCGAAGGCTTTTCCGATGCGACGCTCGCCGGCTTGGACAAGCTGACCAAGCTAGAGCAGCTAACGATCGAAGGGGACACGGTGACAGACGAAGCGATCGCGATCCTAGCGAACCTCAAAACGCTACGGCAGGTCACGCTGGGGCCCAATGTCACCAAGAAAGCCGCCCAGCGTCTAAAAGACGCGCTGCCAAAGTGCAAAATCACGCTGATGTCTTCGACCGGGCAAGAGGTGGAAAATTTCTAGCGTTAAACAGGGTGAGTTTAATGCCAAAAAGCGCGAACGATTTGGCATGAGCAACTCTGGAATCTCCGCCGCTGGCAATACGAGCGATCCTTGCCTGATCTTACTTCGATCAAGGGGATATCACCTCTGGCTTGAACCAACGCAACGAGGCTCACTCTGGGGCGCCGAAAAGTCAGGGATCTCTTTCACGGGATATTCCGGGCCTGAGCTGCTGGGAGTTGTCACGCACGGGGAAGCCTATCCGGGCGATTGGAACCGGCAGTCGCCAGATATCTATGGCGATTTGATGGAGCTCACGGACGAATTGCCGCCGGAAGAATAGTCTCACAGCACGACTCGGAACGCACCACGAAATGCGATCCGTTCGGAAGTAAATCGAACTGTGCCAACGCGACCGTCGATCACGGTTCGCGTTACCAACACGAACGAGATGTACACCCGTTTGTCAAATTTCGGTGCATCTCAAAACGCCAGTCCGCCGCTATTACAGCTTCGGCGGAACCCAAGCCGGGATCCCCTCCCCTTTCTCCTGGGAGTAGTACGCTTCAAAGAACGGTTTGGTCGGCGACATTTTCGCCGTTTCGTTGACCATCATCGGACGGGTCTCTTTCCACCATGCGTCGTAGGCGGTTTTCATCGCCTGCGCGACGTCGGGATGCTGGTCGATTACGTTGGTCTTTTGGCTGGGATCCGCTTCCATGTCAAACAGCGCGTTTTCGCCCACTAGGCGATACTTTTGGTTGCGGACGGCGAAGTGCTTCCACTGGTAGTCGTTCGGTTCTTCGCCGGTCTTCCAGCGGCCTTGATGGGTGAAGAGGTAACGATCTTTCCAATCGGCGTTTTCGTTTTCGGCCAGCGGCAACAAACTGCGGCCTTCGACCTGACCTGCCGGCAGCTCGGCGCCGGCCAAAGCGGCGATCGTCGGGAAGACGTCGATATGGGCCGCGACGGTATCAACGTCGCGGTTCGGCGTGAGGTGACCATCCCAGCGGACGAAAAACGGCACACGCACGCCCCCTTCATCGCTGGATCCTTTCAAGCCTTTCATCTTTGCGTTGTAGGGATAAAGCACTTCTCCGTCGGCCGTCTTGCCGATCGGTTTGCCCAAGCGCCCCGATCCGCCGCCGGTCATGCCGTTGTCCGACATGAAGATGACGACCGTATTGTCGAGCAACTTCCACTCTTCCAACTTGGCCATCAACCGGCCGACGTTGTCATCGATGTTTTCGATCATGCCATAGAAACCGGCCTCGGATTCGCTAAAGCCCATTTCTAGAAACCGCTTCTTATCCGCGTCGGGAGCCAGAAACGGTCCGTGCGGCGCGTTGGTCACGATGTAGGCGAAGAAAGGATCGTCGGCCTCTTTCTTTTCCTGGATCCAACCGAGCGCAGCGGTAAAAAAGAGATCCGTGCAAAAGCCTTCGGTTTTGACGAACTTGCCGTTGTGACGGATCGCCGGATCAAAGTACTTGTTGCCTGGCGCGTCGGCGCAACTGCAATCGTAGGCCTGACCAATGCCGCCGGCGCCATGGATGAACGTCTCGTCAAATCCGCGATGATTTGGCTGGTATTCGTCTTCGTCACCCAGATGCCATTTTCCGAAGATGCCGCTGGTATAGCCGACCTTCTTTAACGCCTGGGGCAACGTGACCGCATCAAGCGTCATTCGCTCTCGCTCCAAGATCGTATGGGTCACGCCGTTACGCATCGGATGGCGACCGGTCATCAGGGCCGAACGCGTGGGCGCACAAGTCGGAGCGACCAACATCCGTGAGAAACGGACGCTCGTGTCGTACAGCTGATCCATGTGCGGCGTCTGAATCCAAGGGTGCCCATGACGACCAACCGGGCCGTAACCCTGATCGTCGGTCATGATTAAAACGATATTCGGACGATCGGATGACTCGGCATTAAGTGATGTAGTAAAAAGAGTTTGTGCAACGAGCGCTGCAAAGCCCGCGAAGACGAGTGCAGTAATTCGGTGTAGTGAACGACGCGGGAAAGTTTGGCGGCAACCGGTTTCTCCAGAATGTCGCGTCGAAATAGCAAGGAATTGAATCATGTTGGCTTCCCCTCTTTGCATAATGGGTGCGCTGCGCCCGTTTTGAATTCGCGAATCGCCGCAGTTCTACGCGGCATTTTCTGCGCACAAAAAAACCAAGGGATCACGGTCGGCAAACCGTATGTTGACACCTTGGCGGCAAGGAACCGAACTCGGCTCCCAACCCTAGTTTCTTCTCTCCGCTTTCCCCAGTCAATTCCTGGCGGCAACCAGGGCAACTGAACTGCCCCGAAAATTTGCGGCGACGGACAGATATTCTCCTCACCATCCGTTTGGGAAAAATGATGGATCGAGTTTTTCGTTTACCAACCAGACAATGGTCACATACCAGCTGTATATCGACATTCCCAGGCTGTTTCGCCGCCTGCGTGTCAGAAGTGGCTGACGCAATGCTTTGAGATAAAAGAGGTTGCGGAATTCACTTTCAAAGTGGAATACAACCTGGTTGTGTCCACGACTAAGTCCAAGTCTACTTTCATGAGCGCCCCACATGATCTCACGGGTGACCGTAGCGCAGAAGAACGGCTTTAATTTCTTCCAAGCTGCATGCCGACCGCTGAGTTTCAATATCGATGATCTTCATAACTGCGCACTATTCCGACGCAAATCAGTTGAGCCAGCGCCCCAGTAGTCGGCGAAGAACTTCTTGCCTCTCCTGTTGATCGTCTCTTGTTCAACCACCTCGGAGTTGTGGATTTCGCAGACTTCCAAGTCGATCTTAAAGCGAATTGCATGAGGGTCGTCGATCCGTTGATCGATGCCGGTTCCGGACGCCATGGTAAGGAACAGTTGAATGAAACGATCCACCGTCGCTGCAGTAGCTTCTCTGGCTGCCGCTTTCTGTTCTGGAGTAAGTGACGCCAGCGTGTCGTATTTTTCTCGACGAATCGTCCCCAAATTTTTCCGCGACTCTTCCGATTCGACCAATTGCGCGGTGGCGGTAACCGACCAATTTCGGAGCCACGTGACATGTTGGCCGAAGAGATCGACCAGCGCCTCATGGCGATCTCGAGGGTCTACGGGAAGACTATCGAAATCAAATTCTATCTTTGGAGGTTTAGGATCGCTCATGGAGTTTCCAGTCGACGTAGCGGTAGATCGTCCTAGGGGATCCGTTTCACGACTCCCTCGAACCAAACCCATTGGTTAAGTTCCTCCGTCATTTTACGCACAAGATTGCCGAAGTAGGAGTAAAAGTGGGAATAGCTAACCAGATCAAGAGATTGGTGCCTGAACCCTCCTGCATCGTCCCTGTTTCATCTCGCAGTCCCGGCAGCGTGCGTTTGGATGCCTATTCCAGTGGAGCTTGAGACCAATCCTTGGGAGCGATCGTATGGTTTGGGCCTAATGGCCATCGACGGAGGTTCTTGGCTTACGTGTAATACTCGCCGTCCCATGGCCCCATGAAGGTCAGAATCGGTCCAGGCTCAAGGTTGACCGATTGCGTTTTTTCGGAAGCGACAAGTCCGAAGGTATTGCCGTCAATCTCGACCTGAAACAATTGCACGCGAATGTCGCCTAGCCGATACGATTCCAGTTCACCTAGGAAGGCGTCCATTTTCTTTTGGAGGTCGATTGGCGAAGCGTCGCTGCCGAAGACCGCGTGGTCGACGCTCTTCAGTTCACCTGACGCGTGAAAGAGGTATCTCACGACACAGGCATTTGATCCATCGCACACATCAGAATAGTCAATAATCATGAACTGGCCACCGCGGGACAATCCGGTCATGTTGGTACGCAAGTCTTCCATGTACTTTATTGGAATAACGCTAGGAATAGACATGTTGCGTCTCGATGTGACTAAGGAGTATTAGGACGAATGGTCATTCCAGTATTAAAGTCTACCGGGCACGGCCAGCGCGCACTTTGGGTAATCTAGCGTAGCGCCTCCGGCTCAATTCTGCGATGATATCGGTTTTCCGATTTCCCGTCACGCGCTGCAGGAAGAGCCGATGTCTCGCCAGGTCGATCAGGACGATGTCGTTTCGATTCTCGAATACTTTGCGGAGCTGGATGATCCGCGTCGCCATATCAATCGTAAGCATTTGCTAGGCGACTTGCTCGTCATTTGCGTCCCCGCGGTGATTGCCGGAGCGGATGGGCCGCGGTCGATCGCTATCTGGGCCGAAGCGCATGTCGAGTGGTTGAAGTCGCGGCTCGAGTTGCCAAGCGGCGTCCCTTCGCACGATACGATCGGTCGCTTGCTCGCGCAGCTCAAGCCGACCGCGTTTCAACAATGCTTTGACGAATGGCTGACTGCGATGCGGCAGGCAGCGACAACCGACGATGATGCCCGCGAGATCATTGCGATCGACGGCAAGACGTTGCGACGATCTCATGATCGTGGGAAAGGACTCGGGCCGCTTTGCCTGGGGAGCGCCTGGGCGGTCAGGGCAGGCGTCAGTCTCGGGCAAATGGCGGCCGCCGACAAGTCGAACGAAATCGTCGTATTCCCCGAGCTAATCGAACAAATCGACGTTCGTAAAGCGATCGTCACGCTCGACGCGGCCGGCTGCCAACGGGACGTCGCCGAGAAGATCATCGCCGGCAAGGGAGACTACGTCCTCGCGCTGAAAGCAAATCAAGAGCGACTGCACGAGCAAGTCCGCGACTACATCACGACGCAGTTGGAAAATGATTTCGCCGGAGTGAAGGTGGAGCGTCATGAAGAAGAAGCAAAAGGGCACGGCCGCCTCGACAAGCGGTTTTACTATCAGGTGAAGCTGCCAGACGAAGTGCCTGCTGGCGAAGATTGGCGCGGTTTGAAAACGATCGGCGTCGCGATTCGCATCAGCCAAGAGAATGGACGAGAAACGTGCGATACGAGATATTATATTAGCTCGCTGAAGCCGGACGCGAAGCAATTCGCCGCCGCCGTTCGCGGCCACTGGGGAATCGAAAACTCGCTTCACTGGACGCTCGACGTAACGTTCCGCGAAGACGAAAGTCGCCTGAGAAATCGGATCGCAGCGGAGAACCTGGCGTGGCTAAAACGCCTCGCCGTGTCGCTGATCAAACAACACAAAAGCAAGGAAAGCGTCGTCATGCGAAGACGTATGGCGGGCTGGAACGTGAACTTCCTGGCTGAAATCCTTGGTCTGGGAAGGAGTTAGTGTGCGTCAGCCGTGTCGCCGATAGTTCCTTGGATTTTGTCATCATCGATATGGAGCATAGCACATCGAATAACGCGCAAGGTTCCCCTAATAGCAGACACGCAACTTTACGGAGCTTTCGACTGCGGCACTTTGTTGAGCGTATAGTAGGCGTCGGGATGGAGGAGCGGGTCCCCTTTGCGGCTGCGGATCCCCTCGGCGCGGAGCTCATGGACGAACAGCTTCCGTAAGCCGGACACTGTCAGGCGGACGCTCAGACCATCCTCAGAAACCTGGGCTTTGGTAATTTCTAGGTCCTGCTTCTGAATCTCGTCACTTCCGTATGCGCCATGGTAAAGATACGTGTGGCTTGTCATCGCATAAGATGCGACGTCGCTGGCGGTCATGAGATCGACAGGCCGGGTGAATTTTAGATCAAAACCGTCTGGTAACGCGCGCATCTCTTGGATCTCAAACGGGGTCTGGCCCGTCCAGACGAGCCGCTGTAAGCCATAAGAAGCGGTCCCCAGACTGCTCCATCCACGATTACTTAGGCCGGCCAGCATGCTCCCATCCGCTCCTTGGCCTAACCGCAAAACAGCAGACGCAAATCCTGAACGAAAAGGAAATACAGCTCCCTGATACTCTCCATCCACCTTCTCCAGAAAGACTCGGTGGACCGACGAAAGCGTAAACTCGCCCACGAATAGTTGGCCGCTAAATGGACCAAACTTGCCATCGCTCGCGTCAAGCAGAATATCGGTCGGGGATTGCCCTACCTTCTTGTAGGGAAACCAAACAGCCGGAGGCCGCATTTGCGGTAGGCGTTGGACTGCTTCGGGAAAAGGGACGCCTTCGGGAATCGCCGTTATTTCGTCGATGGGGGAACCCGGCAGATTCATCGAAGCCAGCGCCTCTGGGTGGTGATAGAAGGCCCCGTCACGCATATGATGCAGGCTGTTCGTCGCTACCCAGTTTCCTTGCTGATCGGTATAAAACATGTCCCCTTCCTGATTCGCGCCCAAACCAGAGGGGGACCGCATCCCGGCGCAAACGGGAATGAGCTCGCCATCCGGCGTAAGCTTCATTCCCCAACCGCGCCAGCGCCCCTGCGTTACATTCAGGATCGGCTCATGGATGGCTCGTTTCAATTGGTCACCGCGGAGACCAAGGCCGATATTCAGCGTGAGCCATAGGTTGCCTTCGCCATCCAACTCTGGTCCGTAGGCATATTCGTGATAATGGCCTGTCACCCCCCAGCCTTTTGTGATCGTGCTGTACTGATCGGCAAGGCCATCTCCGCTCGTGTCGCGAATGCGGGTCAGTTCAGTCCGCTGAACGGTATAGAAGGCTTCGTCTTGCCAGATTAACCCCAGAGGCTCGTGCAGCCCGGCGGCGAATTGGTGATACTCCACGTTTGTCGGTGGATCGTCGAAGACTCCCTTCAAAATCCAAATCTCTCCCTTGCGGATCACTACGGCGACACGGTCGTCGTCCAGCACCGCGATGCCGCTGACTTCCAAGGCAAGGTCCTCAGGCGCGGGCTTCCAGTTCGCCGCGCGGGAGTTCTGAGCCGATTTCGAAGTGTGAACCGAAATCAGCTTGTAGAAGTCGTTCTCGACAGGATTCTGAGCGAGTCCGACCTCTCCTGCCGCAATCCCCGTTGCCATTATGATCAGCAGCGCCAAGCGTCTTACCATTGATAGGTCACCTCCAGCTTACGATGGGAACTGACGGGCACGCGCCATTCCATCCATTCGGAATCGTCCGGATCGTGCCATAGAATTGCGTCGCCGTTCGGTGCTTGTAAAGTAACCATGACGCCGCCGGGGGCAGTGCAGGCATTCTCCTGCAGTTTCAGGTTCTTGCCTCGATGTGCTCGGAACCAAAGCGTATCTTCCACCGCATCTTTGTCCTTGGATGCAATGCTCAGGATGCGTTTCAAGCCTCCGCCGTTGGCGGCTTCAATGCGATCCTCAATCACATAACCGCGATAGCGGTAGCGGAGCGTGGGGATGCCCAGAGGATCGAGTTGATATCCCAGAAATTGATACTGCGCCGCTTCTTCCTCTTCTGCAAGCCAGCGAGCGTCGCCGGTCGGCAATTGAGCAAACGCCAGGCCTGGTGGAAGCGAGACGACATCCGAGCCGAGAGGATTAGCTGGGGGCGCGGCACGAACAAACCAAGTCCCATAAGCATCGAGAAAGCGACCACGCCACGCTTGGGCCAGTCTCATCTGCTCGGCGTCAAACGCATAGTGAACGCGTTCAGGAAATCCCACAGCAATCGCATGCGTTCCCGCCGCTTTCATAAATGTTCTAATCAGTATCGGACGCTCGTCGGGAACGAGCTCAAATTCCTGAGAACGCGCCTCCAATATCTTCTCGGGCAGCTTTTGCGACTTCACATCTTTCAGATAACTCCACATGGCCGCAATTTGACGATCCATGTCGCCGTCCAGGATATCCGGTATCGCGCTCTTTCCGTTAGGAAAGAACGAGGGCATGCGCGTTCGCTTTTTGAGTTCTGTAGGATTTCTCAGGAACTCCAGAAACCAGTCGGGATTCACGCGCTGGGCCGCTAATGCAAGATCGACGCCCATTGCCCCCGAAACCGCTTCTCCACGAATTGGATGACACTGGACGCAGCCGTTGTTGAGCAACATGCGTCCGGCGTCTTCCAAGCCCGGCTGCTTCGAGAAGACTTCCGTTCCATGAACCCGCGATGGTTGATCGGCGCTGGCGAAAGCCTTGGGCAAGCGATCTACCAAGCTCTTGGGAAACTGGGGCATGCGGATCTGCACGTGCGGTCGGACGTCGCCCGACCCCTCTAGCACCTTGGCCAACCAAGCGGGGGTGAGTTTATATCCCACGTGATCGAGCGGAGGAGGTAATCTGCCTTCATCCCCCAAGTCGACGTGAGAAACCGTTTCAAAATATTTTTCTCGTTCCGGACCAATTCCGCCGCGGTCGTTCCGCTGATGGCAGGCATAGCAATTTTGTTGCAGGAGTGAAAGCTCCAGCGAAGCCTGTGTGGATTCCTCGCTACCCTTCGCCGTCAATTGATGGAGAGCAGAAGTAATCGATTTGATTTGCAGCTGGTCCAGACTGAAATGAGGAAGTCCGGACGACGGCTCGCCAAGGCAGCCCAAATCGAAAGTCGGAGTGAGTTGAGCGAGCGACTTTGCATTGCTTGCTGGAGCCAAGCCATTGACCTCGTGACAATTCACGCACGAAAGCGAGGTAAACAGCGCTCGCCCCTTTTCAACAAGGGAGGAATTTTCAGAAAGGGAGGCTTTGTCAGATTTGCGTGGCGTGTCTTTTGTTAGGTAGGCCACGAGATCGGCTGCCTCGACCAATTCCAATTTCAAGTTCGGCATCCGAGCATTGGGGCGCACGCTCTCTGGCGAAGTCAGAAAGAAAGTCAAGGCTTTGGGGGTGTACTTAGCCGACAGGTTCGGGAGAGGAACGGATGGCGCCGGCCGGACCGATTCCGTCAATCCCATCTCTTCGATATCCTCGGGATCCAGTGCCGAAAGAAGCGCCGCCATGGCCGATGGCTGTGAATGCCCTCCCTGATATTCAGCATCGGGCGCGTGACACGCGACGCAGCCGACGAGGTGATATAATTTTTCACCACGCTGGGCGTCCCCCTTCTTCCAAAACTCGTGAGGTAAGGGATTCGCGCCGCTTGCGGTAGCTGTTGGAAAAGGACTTTGTAGCGTCGATAGAAATGCGACCAGCGCATCCACCGTCGCCGCGCGCTCCGCTTCCGGCAGGGAGCCCAGCACATCGGGCATCGTCGTTCCTGGT
Source organism: Blastopirellula marina DSM 3645 (assembly GCF_000153105.1). Lineage (GTDB taxonomy): Bacteria > Planctomycetota > Planctomycetia > Pirellulales > Pirellulaceae > Blastopirellula > Blastopirellula marina. The sequence goes on along the minus strand of NZ_CH672376.1, from coordinate 1,446,391 downwards.
TTGACCTTGCCTGGTGAACTCAGAAACTCCCGCATCCACTCCTCGCGCACCCGATTTCCGGCGCCTGTCAGACGCGGCCCCCGTTTCGGCATCAGCGTCAACGAGTCGGTTGCGTGACACGCGGTGCAACTAAGCTCCGAAAGCAGCAATCGTCCGCCCACGCTCGGTTCGACGACTTTGTGGCGGGCAAACCGTTCGAATCCAGCGACAAAGGGCGAATCAGGATTTTGAGCGCGCGCCAACGATCCGATCAGCAAAACTACAAGGAGTGTCACCCCTCCGATTCTTCTCGGTCTAGTCACTTCGTTCTCCGATAGGAAGGTAATGTCGGCGAGCCCATCAATCACTCTTGCGGCCTAAACGATCTGCCCAGTGAGTTGCGGCGCCCTGTTACCTACTTGCCGTTCGTCGAGTCATTCGCTCGAGGTGAAAAAAAGGCCCCCCTGTCTTTTACCAATCGGCCAGCGCATTGCCGCGCTGGGACAAGGGGAATGAGACGGCGCGACCCTCTTCTCGATGTGATTGGAACACGCCGCAAATCATTTCCACGGTTGTTGCTCCTTCGTGAATATCACAGATAGGGGCGCGGTCGCCGTCCACGGCCTCGATCAAATCGCGAATCGGCAGCACATGATCATAAACGGAACGGACCAACTCCGGATTCGGTTCCGGCTTGCCCACTCCGGCGGACGTAATCGGTATCCACGGCCGGCCTTCTGGCGAAACTTTGAATGGATTGCCCGGTGTAAAATGGGCTATCGGCGTGCGGTCGATGTGCAGAGTCACCACTCCTTTGCTGCCGATCAGTTGCAGGCAGTAGCCGTCTGGATTCGTACCGTCATCAGCGACCGAATCGAAATAGGCGATTGTGCCGTGTTCCATTTCATATCGAGCTCGGACCTCATCCGCCGCCAAAGGCCCCAACCCTTCTGCGCCCCGTTTAACATCGCCTGCGGTAACCAGGCGTCCCTCTTGTCGTAGCACCGCAGAGACCCTCTGCGGAGAACCGGCAAAATAGGTGAACAGGTTTAGCACATGCGATCCGAGCACCCACAAATCTTCCCCGCCTCCGCGACGATCTCCTTTACCTTTACCGCGGATTTCCAGCAGACGCCCCATTTCGCCTGACTCAAGCAATGCGGTGATTTGAGCCAGGGCGGGATGGTAACGATTACGATGGGCTACCGCCACTTTCGCTCCCCTTTTCTTTGCTGCAGCAATCAACGCATCAGCCTCGGCTGGCGTACGACAAAACGGCTTCTCACAGTAGATGCCTCTCGCGCCTGACTCAATCGCCGCCAAGATCATGTCGTAGTGCTGATCCGGATGCCGCGGAGCGACCGAGACGAATTCCGGCTCAGTTTCCCGCAGCATCTTGTTGTAACTGGAAAAACCGCGATCAAGTTTTAGTTTCGCCATCTCCTGGGCCAGGCCTGCTTCGTCTGGATCAGCGACGGCCACAATTTTCGTTTCAGGAATCTTTTGCCAGACGGTGTCCAATCCATGACCGTAATTGCCGCGGCCGGTGTGCCCGATCACGGCCACGCGTCGCTTCTCTGAATCACCAGCTTGGAGCGAAGAAGAAAGTAACACGGCAGCTGAAGAGGCGGCCAAAAAGGTACGGCGGTGCATGATGAAGAGTCCTGGATTGAATGCCGAGCGGCATCTGCGTGATGCGTGGGAAACTTAGGGGCTTTCCATCCTAACAAGCTTTACGGACAAAGACCACGAAGAGGCGACAATGACCGCAAGGACAGGCTAATGTCATTTATGCACGCATTCGGTCCGTCAGCATTGCCCTCGTTCTTGATGGCAGGAAGCAACTCTCGGCCGTGGGCGCTTGGCGATCGATGCTTCCATGGAAAAAGGGAATCGCCGTCGATCGACAGCATCACGCAAAGATCGACGCGCCATCAGCGTACGCAAGGAGAGTTTTTGGGCAAAAACAGGTGAGACTTTTCAATGATGACAAACATCATCCCTTGGAACAAAATTCCCAACTTTGCCGAGGCCGACGCCTGACGCTTAAAACGACAAGCCCGAACGAATCATCGACGTCGATCAGACTCGCCATGCAGGTGGCCGGCTTGATTAAGAGCTTTTTGGAACTGAGATGCTCCTGCCATGTCGCTCCCAGATCCCACATAGTCATTACGACACGAGAGGGGCCACTGTTGTAGCGAAAATTGAGAATCAAAACGCCGGGGAGAACCTCGACGACCTGAACCTCGGTCGTATCGGGATGTGCGCAGGTACCGACCGCCCTTCGTTCCCCTGCACGTTGACCGTCACGTCAATCACAGGCTTCCATTCGTTCCGAAGGCGATGCAGCGATTCGCCGACTGGATGGGGGAACGCAGCAAGGGACAGCCGATGTTTATTTCAGACAACAACGGCTTCGATTGGCAGTTCATCAGTTGGTATTTCCACCACTTTTTGGGGAGGAACCCGCTGGGGCATAGTTCGACGAACCTGGGATCGCTCTACAAGGGAAAGCCAAAGGACTGTTTCGCCAACTTCAAGCATCTGCGGAAGACGAAACATACGGATCACCCGGTCGATGACGCGCTGGGGAACGCCGAAGCGCTGCACATGCAACGGGAGCTCGGCCTGAAGATCCGCTCGGAATGACGCCGCGATCGGCCCGGCGATCCGGCATGATCGCGCCAAGCCGCAGTTGGAGGTGGGAAAGCGATTTTCTCCTAAGTTTCCGGCCGATGAGAGCCGATACCCAGAGATAAGCGACACTGTTTCTTAAGGGGTAATGATGACAGGTTTGGATCCGGCCGTTTCGAGCGTACTCGCCGCCAAAGAAGCGCAAACGCGGACGCAGATTGACTTCGCGGTTGCGAAAAAAGGTCTCGACGCCATCGAGCAGCAAGGGGATGCGATCGTGGAACTGATCGCGTCGGCTGGTCGTATCGGTAAAGAAGCAGGCAAAGGGAATTCGCTCGACGCATTCGGCTAATCGCAGCGTTGCAAATGGTCGTCCGGCGGCCAATGAAGGTTTCAAATCGAGGTCGCGTTGAGTTAATCATCGCGGCCTTTGTTGTTTCTTGACCGCATCGTCCATGCCTGGCGATGAATCAACACGGGCCAGCGCCTTGTTCGCGCTTCGCCAGTCCATCGGACAACGTTCGCAGCGCGTTCGCATCATCCTTGCAGGGATGATGCAGAGAAAATTTACGGCGCTACATGCTTGAAAGTTATTGCCTTTCTATAGAGCGCTCGTTAGTCTAAAAGAGTTAAGTGAACGCGTGGCTCCTTGAAGACAAGACGCACGCGTGGTGTTCAACGCTTCTAAAACAAACTAAGCGAAGCAAGAACATCCGTTTTGTCGACGACGTTGGTGAGGCTTTGCATGTCGGACGTTTATCGTAACTATCTCGAATCGCCTACGAGCCAGGGCTTCGCCCAGCTGCAGGTCGAGGTAGCCGCGGAACCCGATTTTGATCCGCAAGGTTCGTTCGTCTTCGAGTTGGAAGCGGCGTGCGAGCGCGGCGACTTTCGCGAAACCTACTGGCGAACCTGCGAAATGCCGTTCGCCTGGGTTGCAAGTCCGGCCGCCCACTTCTTTGCAGGCATCGCCGCCCACGAAATGGGCTGTTACGGCGAGGCCGATCTTGAGCGATTCCTCTTCCAAACCATGCTGGAAGGCCTGTTGGCCACCGGGGATGGAACGGCGGAAGCCCCCTACGAAATCACCCATGTGTCGGACGAAAACGACATTTTGGCCTATTACAGCATCTCGCTGGGTAAGAATCGCCGCGTCGGGCAGCAACTAGTGCGGCAAGCGGATCGGCTGATCGATGTCGTCTATTGCGGTGATCTGGATGAAGCCGAAGACGCCGCCCAGGCGATTCACTTTGACGTCACCAACCTAGCCGGCGTTCTGACGACCGCATCCGTGCGTCCGCGACCGGTTTCTAAATTTCGCGCTCTACTCGCGCAAAACCGACTCGGCTTCAACAAGCGAGCGGCGTTCTAAACGCGAGAAGCGCTTCGCCCTTTCCTCTTCGTAGCCCGAGAAGCGCGAGCGAGGGAAAATCGCTTGGCAATTCAAGCGCGATTCGAAGTCGCCAACCGCTTTTCTCACTCCCGCTTCATCGCGGCAAAGAAAGCTCGTCCCGGGAGTGGGGTAAAGTCACCAAAACGCTCTGCTACTTCGACCTGAAAGCCGGCTTGCTCCAGCATCTGGGCGACTTCGTCGCGAGCAAACAGTTGTTGGCGATGAACTTCATCTTGCCGGCGGTAGAACTCCCCCGCTGCACGAAAGGTGGTGATCCGCCGCGTCAGTTGATCGTGGGACTCGTCGTACTGGTATTTAACCAAGCAGCACCAGTCTTCGCCGGCAGTCCAAGTGGGGTCCAATTCGCGTCCCATGCCGATCTCGACGACATCCAAGACCAACAATCCGCCGGCGGCCAGCGCCGCAAACGCTTTCGCAAAGAAGTCTTGCAGCACGGCGACCGGATCGACGCCAGGCGAGAGGTAACAGACGACCTCTCCCAATGCCGAAATCGCAATGCACGGCGGCAACGGCCAAGTCGTCCAGCTTCCCACTTCAAACCGAGCGTGGGGGACGATGCTTTGGGCCAATTCGATCATCGCCGGCGAGAGATCGACACCGATCACGTCATATCCGGCTGCTGCGTATTCGCCGGCTACTTGACCGGCGCCGCATCCCAAATCCACAATCGTACCGCCAGAACATTGGCGATCGCGCAGACGCCGGACCACCTCATGCGCGACAGGCAACATGAGACGGCTGTATCCGGCGGAGTGGACATACGCCAGATCTCGCTCGTAGGGAGCCGTATCTCCCGACATTCTTTAATATCGCTGCGTGGTGTTGGGGTTCTGCACGATGCGGGTATCGCCGGCGGGCGAAAAAGGAGTATCGGCTTGAACCCCTTGTCGGGTCAAGGTCGCGACGCGGGTGCTGACGCCGTCTTGAAAGCTGTTCAGCTGCAGCGATCGCTGATAGTTGGCCAAGGCCTGATTGAGATCGCCTGATTTTTCTCGCATGTTGCCCAGGGCCGCCCAGGCGCGTGCATTGTTGGCGTCAATCGCGACCGCTTGATTCAGTTGGGTCAGGGCCGACTGCTCATCCCCAAATTCCTGGTAGAGTCGAGCCAACTCGATCTTGGGATCGGCCGAACTCGGGTTCTGCTGAGCCCAACGCTCCATCAGCGTATAGGCGCGGTCGGGCTGCTTGGTGTCGATCAACATGACCGCCAGACCGCGATGGCATTCGACGTGGTTGGGGTCTTGATCGAGACAGCGGTTGTAGAACTCTTCGGCCTGCTTCAGCATCGCCGGATCGTTGTTGGTTTTCGCCATCTCATGATAGGTAGCGGCCATGTTGTACAACGCGTCGGCATTGGTCGGGTCGTTGGCCAGCGCATTATGGAAGTGATTGACGGCCGCCATCGGCTGACCGCTTTCGACCGCGCGGACGCCGGCGACGTTCGAGCTGCTGGCCGCCATTTGGCATCCGGTGCAGGCCAGCGCCAACAGAATGCCGCCCTGTCGCAGCCAATGCTTGGCCGAAATCTGCTGTTTTGATGGTTCGCTCACGTTGCGAGCCCTCGTAGTTGGTGAATTCGATCGCTTTGCCGTTGTCCCCGGTTGGAGCCAATCAACAAGTAGGTGGAAGAAAAGCTCTTCGCGCGTGGGGAGAGTAGAGAGATTTTTTGGTCGCGACAAGAGAGAATCGCTCAAGAAACAGAACAGGAAGACCGAGGGGACGGCCTTCCTGTTCTGTTGGTAGCAAGCAGTGATAGCGATTTTGGACCTTACAGGTCGGCATCTTCGGTGATCGGCGACTCTTCGTCGCTGGGCATTTCTTGCTCGACCGGCATATCGCCTCCGCCGATCGATTTCTGGTAGCCCAAGGCTTTCAGCACTTCCAGCACTTCGCTGCACGTCGGGAACATGCGACCACTGGTCCGCTTGTAGGCGTCCAACGCTTGCATGAATTCGATCTCTTCGTTGTTGTAGTCCCGCTCGCAGGTGGTCGGGTCGATCTGGCGGCGACGCGCAACTTTGGCTCGGCGTTCGGTCGGAACCGGCTCTTCTTTGCGACGGCGATCGATCGTCACTTCTTTTTCGGCGGCCGGTTTCGCTTTGACGTCTTCTTCTGTGGTCGCAGCCTTGGTGGCGGTGCGTTTCTTGGGAGCGGCCGTTTTCGGGCTACGCTTTACTTCGGTCTTCTTCGCAGGGGTGCTCTTTTTCGCAGCGGTCTTACGCGGGGTCGATTTGCTGGTCTGGGTTTTGGCCACGAGTAGGATCTCCAACGAACGCGAGAGGGGGAAGGTTACGTGTCGGTTACAAAGTATGGGATCGGACTACCGTGTGGCTAAAATGCAACATCTGGGTAAAACGTGCGGTCTGCGTGACTGTGCCGGTTAGATCGGTTGGTAGGGATCAGGCGAAGGCGCACGGTTATGCCGAGAAGCGGCGAGAGTTAAGAGAGAGCGCCTTGGCGACGGGATCTAACCCGGCGACTTGCCGTCGTCGTCGTCGAAGAATTCGCGGGCAATCTGATCGAGATAGTCAGCCGGGAAGACGGAACCTCCCAGCTGATTGCCCAGTTGCCGGATGTCCTCTTCAAAGCCGTCTGGAAACGGATTGTCAACTTCAGGCTCTTCCGAGTCCCCTGGCCTAGCTGGCTTCGCCGCGCTAGGCGGCGGCGACTTGGGTGCGGCCGGCGGCCGGTTGGGGGTTCGCAGCGGTTTCAGCTCGCGGGCAATTTGGTCGACATCGATCTCTGAGAACTCACGCATCCAGCGAGCCACTTCGGACTGCGACGGGGGCGCTTGAGGTTTGGCCGGCAGTTCGGCCGCTCTGTTCTGAGCCTGACGCTTGCGCCGCATCAGGCTGATCCATTGCCCACTATCGATCGCGGTCGCTTTGCGGCGACGAGCGGCGCGTTGCACGCGATGATCGCTGGAGACGACGGTCAACCGTTTGGGCGCCGTATGGTGCTCGATTAGGACTTCAATCATCTCATCCGCATCCGCATACTCGGAAGCGAAATGAACCACGATGTCGTGGTAGCGAACGGTTCGCGGCAGACCGGGGGGCGCTTTGGCCGAGTCAAAGACGACGACCGTCTGGCGAATCTCCTGCGGATCGACGATGGAGCGAATCAGTTCCAGCAGCATCAGGCGATCCTGCTCGAAGCTGCCGTTGCCATCAAGCGAACTGACCACGCCGGCCGCGTAGAGCAAGTTATAGCCGTCGATGATCAGGGGCATGGTCGTATCCGCAAGGAAGAAGGAAGCCTGCGCGGAATTCTACGTTCTCTCAGCGAACGTATCGACCCGAACTAATCGGTTTTTCGAGTTCTGCCTACAACTTGACGACGCCGCCAACAATCACGTTGGTCGCTTTGCCGATCAATTTCCAACCGTCAAACGGACAGTTAGAGCTGCGTGAAGCGTACTGGGAGGTATCGACGGTCCACGGCAAATCGGGATCGATGATCGTGACGTCGGCGTCGGCGCCGACCATCAACGTTCCTTTCGGAACGCCCAGAATGCGTGCCGGAGTCGTGCTCAGCTTGTCGATCGCCTGACTCCAGGTCAAATGCCCTGGGCGCACCAGCTTGGTCGCCGTCAGGCCGAGCGTCGTCTCGAGCGAAACCATGCCGAACGGCGCGTCGGTCATCTCATGCATCTTCTTTTGCGACGCGCGGGGAGCGTGCCCGCTCGAGATGACGTCGATCGTTCCGTCCTTCAAGCCAGCGATGCAGGCCGCGACATGATCGGCCGAACGGAGCGGCGGATTGACTTTGCAGTTGGGATCGAACTCTCGCAGCGCTTCGTCGGTCAGCGCGAAGTTGCAGGGATGAATCTCGGCGGTCGTCCGCACTCCGCGAGCTTTGGCGCGTCGCAGGATCTCGACGGTTCCGCTTGACGAGACGCTCATCAAATGCAGCCGGCCGCCGGTGGTTTCGCACAGACAGATGTCGCGCGCCGCCATCACGTCTTCGGCGGCTGCCGGGATCGGCGCGAGTCCCAGCACGAGCGAAACCATGCCGTCATGCATGACGCCGTTATGCGTCAGTTCGATCAGCTCGGGACGATTGAGAACCGGCTTGTCGAACATCTGCGTATATTCAAGGGCGCGGCGGAGTAATTCGGGATTGGTGATCGCGCGGGACGCGTCGCTAAAGCCGACGGCGCCTGCTTCCACCAACGTGCCGATCTCTGAAAGTTGCTCTCCCTTGCGTCCGCTACTGGCGCAAGCGATGACAAAGACGTTGCACTTATCGGCGCGGGCCGCTTTGTGGCGCACATATTCGATACTCGCCGGCGAATCGAGCGGAGGTTCGGTGTTGGGAATGCACGCGATCGAAGTGAAACCGCCGACAATCGCCGCCGCCGCGCCGCTGGCGATCGTTTCGTCTTCTTCCCAACCTGGCTCACGCAGTTGCACATGCATGTCGATCAGGCCCGGCGCGACGATCTTGCCGGTCGCGTCGATCACCCGATCAGCATACGTCTCTTGTGCGTCCAACGAAGCGACGACCCCATCCTTCAACAAGATGTTGGTCACGCGATCGAGTTGTTGACTCGGATCGATCAGGCGGCCGTTTTTCAGCAGGATCGTCGACATATTTTCTTTACCGGGGCGCCTTGGCGACCAGATACAACGCGGCCATCCGCACCGCCAGGCCGTTGTTCACTTGATGCAGGATGACCGATTGCGAGCCGTCGGCGACTTCCGGCGTCACTTCGACTCCGCGATTGATCGGGCCTGGCGCCATGATCAGGATATCTTCTTTCGCCTGCTCCATCCGTTCACGATTCATCGCATAGAGCAGTGCGTACTCGCGGACCGAGGGAAAGGGACGCGTGTATTGGCGCTCGAATTGAATCCGCAACAGGTTCAAGACGTCGCAGCGAGCGACGATGTCATCCAGATCATGCGAAACTTCGACTCCCAGCTTTTCCCATTGCTTCGAGACCAACGTCGACGGACCGCAGACAATCACATGAGCGCCCAGCTTCTGCAGTCCCCAGATGTTGGAGCGAGCGGTGCGGCTATGCGCAATATCGCCGACCAAGGCGACGGTCAAACCGGCGATCGCGCCGCGATGCTGACGGATGGTCAGGATGTCGAGCAAGCCTTGCGTCGGATGCTCGTGCGGTCCATCACCGGCATTGATCACGCAACAATCGAGATTTTTCGCCAACATTTGCGGTGCGCCGGGCGACCGATGCCGAACCACCATCGCGTCGATTTGCATCGATTCGATCGTTTTGGCCGTATCGAGCAACGTTTCCCCCTTCGAGACGCTGCTGCTAGAGGCCGAGAATTCGATATTATCGGCCCCCAATCGACGGGCCGCCAACGAAAAACTAGTCCGTGTGCGGGTCGAATCTTCGAAGAAGAGGTTGACCGACGTGACCCCCGCTAATGTCGGTAATTTGTCTTTACAGTCGCGAGTTGCGTCTTTAAAACTCTGAGCGACGTCTAGCGCCGTGGTGATTTCTGCGGCGGAAAGACTCTCGAGGTCGAGTAAGTGGCGCCGCGTCCAAGGGACGGGCGGCGACTCCAATTCCGGGGGAAGTTCGATCATCGTGTCATGTTGGTTGGCTGCCGAGCGATTGCTGGCGTGCGATTTTAGGTGGTATTACGGGCTCCAGCAACCAGACGCACGCAAGTGGAAAATGGATCGAAGCTTGTTATACTGGCAATTCGCGCCCCATGTTCGCCACCCCCAGGAATTTCCCCTACATGCCGTCGGTTAGCTCGACTGCCGCCCGTGGGCAGTCTGTTTCACAATTCTCAGATCGCAGTCCGTTACGGCAACTGCTGGGCGTGCAGGTTCTCGGCGTCGGCAGCTTCGTGCCGGCGCATATCGTGAAGAACGAAGACCTCTCTTCGCTCGGCTGCGACCCCGACTGGATCGTACAGCGCACCGGAATTCGTGAACGACGGCATGCTCCGCCGACCATGGCGACCAGCGACATGGCGTTGGCGGCCGCCAACGCGGCGATCGAAAACGCCGGAGTCGACCCGCGCGAGATCGATCTGATCGTCGTCGGTACGTTTACGCCCGACATGCCGACTCCTTCGACGGCCTGCATTCTGCAAGATCGGCTGGGGATCCGCTGCGCGGCGATGGACGTCAGCGCCGCATGCGCTGGTTTTATGTACGCGATGATCACGGCTTCTCAGTTCGTACGCTGTGGAACAAGTCGCCGAGCGCTGGTTGTCGGCGCTGACCTGTTGTCCCGCATCGCGAATCCCGCTGACAAGCGGACCTATCCGCTGTTTGGCGATGGCGCCGGCGCCGTCATTTTGGGAGCAGGCTCCGAGGAACAAGGCTTCCTCTCCTATACGCTCGGCAGCGAAGGAGAAGGAGGCGAATTGCTGTGCGTCCCCGGCGGCGGATCGGCCGAACGATTGGACGATCAAAGCCTGGCCGCTGGCCGCGGTTTTCTGCATATGGATGGCCGCAGCGTTTTCAAATGGGCGGTCCGCGTGATTACCGACAGCATTCAAGACGTGCTGACTCACGCCAATCTGACGGCGGATGACATCTCGCTGGTGCTGCTGCATCAAGCGAACGTGCGGATCATCGACGCCGCTTGCGAGAACCTGGGATTCGATCGCAAAAAGGTCGTGATCAATCTCGATCGCTACGGCAACACTTCGGCCGGCAGCGTACCGCTGGTGCTGGACGAAGCGTATCAAGCCGGCAAAATTCGCCGCGGCGATAACGTGCTCCTCTCCGGCTTTGGCGCCGGGCTCTCTTGGGGTACGGCGGTCATGCGCTGGTAGATCGGATTTCGCTGCAATCCAATTCCATCCATTTGGCGCAGCACCTTCCGGTGGTGATCCAGACCGGAAGTTCAGTATTGAGCTTCCGATCAACCGGCGCTTCGACGCCGCACTGGCTTTCGCCAGACGCTTGCCAGCGCCAAGCGAACCCGCCGACCAACCACGGCCATCTCTGCCCAGTCGTGGTCTTTGCGAAAAAGAATTCAATTCACACCTCATATTTGTCACCCACTTGCGTTCCCTGGTGACTCATTTGCATGCAGCTCTGCCATACGATTGCGCAGTTGCTATTTCTCCGCAATCTGAGCAAAAAATGTCCATAGTGCGTTATATCCACAGTTTTGCATCGGATTCCGACAAAAGCCCCCTTCCTGTGGTCGGTCAGCCGTCCATTAAACGAACCATTTTTCCGTTATTTGCCACATTTGACCATTCTTTGGAATGATTCTTGTTATTAGTCGTGACGAGCGAATTCGTTTCCGTCAACGGACGCTCTTGTTGGAAATCATTCATCGTCATTATGAGGTCTATCAATGTCTCGCTTACGTCCGCATCGATCGGGGTTCACACTGGTCGAACTACTGGTTGTTATCGCTATTATCGGGGTCTTGATTGCGTTGTTATTGCCGGCGGTGCAGCAAGCTCGCGAAGCGGCTCGTCGTTCGTCGTGCCAGAACAACATGAAGCAACTCGCGCTCGCGTGTCACATGTACCACGACACCTACCTGATGCTGCCCTACGGCGAAGCCCAGTACATCACTTGGAAAATTTCGATTCTGCCGTTCATTGAACAAAGCAATTTGTCGGATCAATTCGACTACACCGTCAGCTTTAAAAGCAATGAAGACACGGTGAACTCCAATCTCCTGTCCAATGTAAATATCTCGGCGTTCAACTGCCCTTCGTATTCCAAAAACCCCACCGATCAAAATTACTGGGGCAACAACAACCGGAATCACCAATTTCACAGCTATGTCGGAATCAACGGCGCGTTAAACGAAAGCAACACCGACAAGCATGCCGACTGGGGCGAATGCTTCTCGTGGTACGGCTGGAAGTGCAACAACGGGGCCTTCGGTTACAACGAGAAACTCGGTTTCAATTCGCTGACCGATGGAACGTCGAACACGCTGCTCCTCGGCGAACACTCGGGACGTGACCTGACGGTTGTTGGCAACGGAGCCGACATCACCTATGGCGACTGGGGCGGTTGGGCCGGATCCGGCAATACCGGCGATATGTTTGCTCAAACCGAACACGCCGGCGGCGGCATCCTGCCGATCCAAGACGGCCCCAACGCCAACTGCAATGGACGCTCTGGCTTCAATTGCGACGCGTCGTATCTCTCTTCCGTCATGGTCAATTCCGAACATCCCGGCGGCGCCCAATTCGCCATGTCGGACGGCTCGGTTCGCTTCGTCGCCGAAACGGTCGACGTTACGAGCTTTCGTCGCATGGCGATGCGCGGCGATGGCCAAATCATCACCCCGTAGTGACTTCGTCGCTACTCCCAACCCGACGACGCTCCTTCCTCGACATTACATCCAACTGAAAGTTCACATTCACCATGATTTCGTCTTTTCGCATCCGTGCGACAATTCATTTACCTCTGCTGCTCGTAGCCAGCATGTTCCTCGGCTGCAACACGTCGACCACGGGATTGGAAAAAGCCCAAGTCCGCGGCAATATCACGCTCGATGGTCAACCATTGTCCAACGTCTCCGTTCGATTTTTCAGTAGCGAAGGGGGCGGTGGAGGCTTCCCGCTCTCGGAGGATGGAAGCTTCCAATCGACGCAGCCGATCAAAATCGGCGTCTATTCGATCGCCTTGGTTTCGTTGTCGACACCTCCCGGAGCAGCGCCCCCTAGCAGCGGACTGTTGGGGAAAGTGCCGCCGCATTTCTGGTCGGTCCGCAGCAGCGAGTTGCAAGTCGAGGTCACCGGTGACGGTGACAACACGTTTCAGTTCGACCTGTCGAGCAAAGAACGCCCTCCGACCGGCTTTCGCCCGCCGAGCACCAAGCCAAGCGGTGCAGGCCCCGTCTTGCCAGAACCTCCTACATCGTCGTAACGGCGAGCAACTTTCCGCGATATTCCCTCCCCCACGCCGAGCCTCAACCGCTCGGCGTTTTTTTTGTCTCCGCAAATGCCGGCTCGGCGCAATCCCCGCTTGGGCGGCGTCGACTTCTGCTCGCGGCAATGTCTCGCTCTGAGAATTGCGTTGTCATCTTGATATCATTTGCCCCTGATGCGCCCTGCAAATTTGCCCAACCCGAGTCTTCTGAAAAACTTTCAAAATCGGCAAGTTGTTGGAAACAAGCGACTTACAACCAAACACCCACCAAGGTGGCATCTTCTGGCGCCAGCGATGCCATTACCTCTCTCCGACGCCGACCGGCAATGTTGCTGGTCGTTCAACTTCGGAACGAAACTCGCTCGGGGGGAACTTTCACGATGAAACGCCAAATCGCCTTTTTCTCGATCGCCGCCGCTATCCTGTTCGCCGCTCCGCAATTGGCCAACGCCGGCTATTGGCAATACCAAGATCGCTTAGCGAGCGACGCTTATCAGTTGCATCAAGCGACCCATCGGCTACATGGTTTGATTCATCATCGAACCGGCTTCTCGCATTTGGATGACGAAGCGCTCAACCTGGATGAAGCGGCGGCGCATTTCGCCGAAACCGCTCGCCACGGCGGTTCGTTGTCGCACTTGCGACTTGATTTCAAAGTAGCGAGCCGCGAACTGCAGCATGTACAGTCGTTGATTACCTATACCTACCGAGTCCGCCGCGATTGGGCGGTGCAGCAAGCCTGGGCCGACGTCGAACGCGCCTTCGACCGGGTTTACTACGACCTCTACTCCAACCATTGCCGTTATGTGTCGTACACCTGTCAGATCGGCGGCGTCATTCATGACCATGGGCACGATCACCACGACCATCACGGACCATTCCACAACAATACCGGCCCCTTTCATGGCCCGCAGATCGGCGGATTGATCAAGGTTGGTCCCGTCACGATTCAGACCAAAAAGGTCTTCACCAATCCCAGCTCGGCATGGAACAACCGTTTCAACAAGGGCTTTAACCGATAGTCGCAGTGCGACACGTATCAACCTCGAGCCGACCTCCCCCCCGGGGTGCGTCGGCTTTTTTTGTTGCTCCGTTTCCAACAGCACCTCTAGAATCAAAGGTAGGAGTACCTTTTACAGGGAAGAGAAAGCCGATGAAAACCGCATCCCTTTCGCTGCTGCTCGCTGCTCTGCTGACCAGTTCGGCCGCGGCGCAAAATCAATTCATGAATCAACACCGCATCACGCCGGATGCGACCAAGCTGGAACATGCGGCCGCGCGGCTTGGCGCACAGCTGACCTCGGCCAATCAGGCGCAACTGGCGTCGGCCGCCAACACGCTGAAGGCGCTGTGCGAGCGCTATCGCCAAAATGCCGCTCGCCAAGCCAACTACTACTATCTGCAGCGCGAGTTCCGCAGCGTTTCGGTCGCCTACAAAGAGCTCGAGCGGTTTCTCGACAGCACCCTTCCAGAGCCGCGGCCCTATGGGATTCGGACCGCCTGGCACGATTTGCAAAAGTCTTATGACCAGCTTTACTTCGACTTGTTCGGCTACGACGCGATCGATCCCTACTTTGGCCAGCATGCCGACTTCGCCGCAACGCCGCCGATGACCTACTATCAGCCGTCGCTCCGCCGGCGCAGCTACTATTACTCGGCGCCGTTGATCTACGACTATGAAGAACGAGAAACGACCCGCATCACGCCGGCGATCATCCCCTATCGCTCGGTCCCGTTAAATCCAACGCCGCCGCAGGCGCCAACCGTTCGCCCCCGACCGCGCCAGGAAGCGTTCGACCTGGACCCGTCGACGTCGGCCCTCGATTTGTAAAACAGACGCACGAAAGCACGAAGGTCTAAACCCTAAGGCCTAATCCATACAAAACGGATAGCTTTTGCAACGAAACATGGGACAGGACTGGATCGCGTTTCTTCGTATCGGAACATGGGACAGGACTGGACCGCGTTTCTTCGCATCGGAACCTGGGACAGGACTGGATCGCGTTTCTTCGTATCGAAACCTGGGACAGGACTGGATCGCGTTTCTTCGTATCGGAACCTGGGACAGGACTGGATCGCGCTTCTTCGTATCGAAACCTGGGACAGGACTGGATCGCGTTTCTTCGTATCGGAACATGGGACAGGACTGGATCGCGTTTCTTCGTATCGGAACATGGGACAGGACTGGACCGCGTTTCTTCGTATCGGAACCTGGGACAGGACTGGATCGCGTTTCTTCGTGTCGGAACATGGGACAGGACTGGATCGCGTTTCTTCGTATCGGAACGTGGGACAGGACTGGATCGCGTTTCTTCGTGTTGGAACGTGGGACAGGACTGGATCGCGTTTCTTCGTATCGGAACGTGGGACAGGACTGGATCGCGTTTCTTCGCCGGGAGTCCAACGGTCCAACTGGATTATGGCGCACCAGGACTCCCCAGCGGTAAGTGCGCAGCCTGAGCGGTCCCGTCGGTCTGTCGCAGACGCGTGGATAGCTTTAAGCAACGCAGGTGCAGCGCCGCTTTGCCCGCGGTGGGATCTAGTTTTCTTTAATCGACCCGAACTGCGTGCGCTCTGTCAAGCGACAATTTTGGGCGCCGCTCCTCTGGCCTTCCGCGGTCATCTGGCCGCAGTCGCTTCTTCCTGCGGCGAATTTGACTCCACCACGCCGGGCCCTGACCAAACCGAGCATTTCTGGCTAAAATGCAGGTTTTCCTGCCCTGTTTCGCTTTACGCTGTGGAAACGCCGATGTCGCACGACCAGTACGAAAACCCACTGATTTCTCGCTACGCCTCGCAAGAGATGAGCCAAATCTGGGGCGCCCAGCGTAAGTTCAGCACCTGGCGGAAACTGTGGATCGCGTTGGCCGAGGCCGAACAAGAGCTCGGTCTGCCGATCAGCGACGCTCAAATCGCCGAGCTCAAGCAACACATCGACAATATCGACTTCGCCAACGCCGCGAAGCACGAAAAGGCGCTGCGTCACGACGTCATGGCCCACGTTCACGCCTACGGCGACCTTTGCCCCCAGGCCAAAGGCATCATTCACCTGGGCGCGACCAGTTGCTATGTGACCGACAACGCCGACCTGATTTTGCTGCGCGACTCGCTCCATTTGGTCGAAAAGCGCCTGGCTGCGGTCATTTTGAAGTTGGCCGATTTCTCCCACCAACATCGGGCCCTTCCCTGCCTTGGGTTCACGCACTTGCAACCGGCTCAGCCGACGACCATCGGCCGCCGCGCCTGCTTGTGGAACTATGATCTAGTGATGGATCTGCAAGAGCTGGAGCATCGTCTGCAAACGCTCAAAGCTCGCAGCACCAAAGGAACCACCGGCACCCAGGCGAGCTTCCTGACGCTGTTTGACGGCGATCACGAGAAGGTTCGTCAGCTAGAACAACGCGTCGCCGAGAAGATGGGCTTTGACGCAACCTACGCCGTCACAGGGCAAACCTACTCGCGCAAGATCGACTCTCAGGTGCTCGACGCGCTGAGCGGCATCGCCCAATCAACCCACAAGATCGCGACCGACTTGCGGATCCTCTCGCATCGCAAGGAAGTGGAAGAGCCGTTTGAAGAAAAGCAAATCGGCTCGTCGGCGATGCCGTACAAACGCAATCCGATGCGAAGCGAACGAATCTGTGCGTTGGCCCGCTTTGTGATGAGTCTGCAGTCGAGCGGCGCCAACACGTTGGCGACGCAGTGGATGGAGCGCACCTTGGACGACAGCGCCAATCGCCGCTTGACGTTGCCGCAATCCTTCCTGGCGATCGATGCGATCTTGATCATCTTGGAGAACGTCGCCAGCGGCATGGTCGTTTACCCGGCGATGGTCGCCAAACACTTGAACGAAGAACTCCCGTTCATGGCGACCGAAAACATCTTGATGGCGGCCGTCGCAGCCGGCGGAGATCGCCAAGAGCTGCACGAAAAGATCCGCGAGCACTCCATCGCCGCCGGCATGGTCGTCAAGATGGAAGGCAAACCGAACGACTTGCTCGACCGCCTGCAAGCCGATCCGGCCTTTCCCGAACTCGACATGGAAAAGGTGCTTGAGCCCTCGCAATACGTCGGCCGCTCGCCGGAACAAGTCGATGAGTTTTTGGACAACGTGATCGCGCCGATCCGGCATCGGTATGAGTTTCGGTTGGCGAAGCCGGAAGAGCTGCGGGTTTAGAAGAAAAGCAGACAGCGGGGGAGCAGAAAGCCGGATTGGTTCGCCGTGGAGCGCGGTCAACTTTCTGCTGTTTCGTGGAGGTTGGATCCCATGCGATGCGATGAAACTTAAACTCTCGCTTCTATTTGTCACGCTCTTGCTGATGGCGGTCAGCTTGGTCGGTTGGTATTTGCGGCAGCCGGTTTCCTCGTTGCCGCCTGCGGTACGAACCATCAACGGCATCACTCTCGTTGATCCTCAGGCGCCGCAATATCAGGCGTTCCTTTTTTGCGACGAACAGCGGCCGGTCGTCGTCTATTTACTTCAACTTCCGGCAGGCGTGAAGCGACTGGGTGGAAGCGACGCTCGCGCGCAGTTGCAGCAAGAAATTGAAACGAGAATGACCCACCTTGCCCGTCTCAACGGCGAATACGCGTTATTTGCCGGCGAAGCGGCTGAAGAGAAACGGCCGATCCCGATAAGTCCAGACGAGTTTGAACTCCTCTTCGATATCCGCAACGGCGCGTTGAACAACCAACCCCCTCACGATGCCTTGGGAGAGATCTGGGCCAGTCACGTTGCTCCACATTGGCAATCCTCTTCGCCAGAAGCCGCCGCGGTGGATTGATCGTTGCGTACAACGATCAATCCCTCTCCGGTATGCGCGAGCAGGGCGTTTCTTTCGCGTGCTTAACAAGATCCCCACAAGCTGCCGGTTGCTCCTCTCCCGTCGGCGGTTCAGAATGGATCGATCGCCGCACCGGAAATTGAAATTTCTGTCAATTGCGGAGATTCGCAGCAGTTTTCTCCTTCGCCCAATGCCTGGTTTTCTCGGCAAAAAAGCCACACGGCACAGAGACGCGTGGCCGGCGCAAAGGCGAGACTGGAGCCATTAATTCCTACCATGCATACTCAATGGTTCGGTAACTGCTCGATGCCCTGACCTGGAACTCTATGATTCAAAACATGACCAACAGCGCCTCGTTGCCGACCGCGGCCCCCGTCCGCGGCGTGCGCATCCCCACTTTCACTTTTCCTACCAGCGAAGAACTCGCTCGTCACGTCGCTCGGATTGTGGCCAGCGTGATTCGTGAGCGCAATTCGTATGGTCAAACGGCGGTCTTGGGCCTGCCGACCGGATCAACGCCGACCGGCGTTTATCGCGAACTGGTTCGCATGCACCAAGAGGAAGGACTCGATCTGTCGAACGTCATCACGTTCAACCTGGACGAGTATTACGGCATCTCGCCCGATCAGCTGCAAAGCTATCACCGCACGATGCACGAAGTCTTCTTCAACCATGTGAACGTGCCGGCCGAGAACATCCATATTCCCGACGGCAACGTCCCGCATGCCGAAATCGAAAGCTACTGCCGCGAGTACGAACGCGAGATCGAAGCGGCCGGCGGCATCGATCTGATGCTGTTGGGCATCGGCGGCAACGGGCACATCGGCTTCAACGAGCCGTTCTCGATCCGCAATAGCCGCACGCGGCTGTGC
Source organism: Blastopirellula marina DSM 3645 (assembly GCF_000153105.1). GTDB lineage: Bacteria > Planctomycetota > Planctomycetia > Pirellulales > Pirellulaceae > Blastopirellula > Blastopirellula marina. The sequence goes on along the minus strand of NZ_CH672376.1, from coordinate 1,427,861 downwards.
ACGCTTGATCCGATCACCCGCAAGTCGGCCGCCAGCGATTTCTTCCAGGAAGAAAACGTCCCGACCAGCGCAATCACCATGGGGATCGCGACGATCATGGACGCGCGGAAGATCTTGGTGCTGGCGCTAGGGGAAGGTAAATCGAACGTCATTTGCGAAACGGTCGAAGCGACGCCGTCGGACCGGATTCCGGCCAGCTTTTTGCAGGATCATCCTGACGCGCAAGTCTTGATTGACGAAGCGGCCGCCAGCAAGCTGACCGACGTCAAAACTCCCTGGGCGCTGGGCAGCGTCGAGTGGGATGAATCGCTCATCAAAAAAGCGGTCATTTGGCTCTGCCAACAAACCGGCAAGGCGCTGCTGAAGCTGGACGACGACGACTTCCGCAAATTCAATTTGCATCAGTTGCTGCGGCATCATGGCCCGGCCGGTCCGCTGGCGCATCGCGTCTTCAAGTGGATGCAAGAGACGATCGAATATCACCCCGCCGGCAAAGAGCGGAAGAAGACGATCTGCTTTAGCCCACATCCCGACGACGACGTCATCAGCATGGGCGGCACGCTGATTCGCCTGATCCAAGATGGTCACGAGGTCCACATCGCCTATATGACCAGCGGCAACATCGCCGTCTTTGATCACGATGCGCAGCGCTACGCCGACTTTGTCAGCGAATACAACCGCATGTTCGGCGTCGACGGCGAGCGTTCGCACCAGGTTGAGCAGGAAGTCGCCGGATCGCTCTCGGCCAAGAAGCCCGGCGAGCCTGACATCGAATCGGTCATGAACATCAAAGGATTGATCCGCCGCAGCGAAGCGAAGGCCGGCGCGTTGAAGGTTGGCTGCCGGGAAGAGAACCTGCACTTCTTGGATCTGCCGTTCTATCAAACCGGCACCGTCTCGAAAAACCCGTTGGGCCAGATCGACGTCGACATCATTTATGACCTGTTGATGAAAGAGCAGCCCGACCAGGTTTACATCGCCGGCGACCTGTCGGATCCGCATGGAACGCACCGCGTCTGCGCGATGGCGATCTTCCGCGCGATGAAGCGCATCGAAGCCGAGACCGGCTCCCGGCCTGACGCGCTGCTATATCGCGGCGCCTGGCAAGAGTACCCGCTGCACGAGATCGAAATCGCGGTGCCGCTGAGCCCCGGCGACATCACGCTGAAGCGTCAAGCGATCTTCATGCACGAAAGCCAAAAAGACCGCGCGCTCTTCCCCGGCAGCGACCCCCGCGAATTTTGGCAACGCGCCGAAGATCGCAACAAAGGGACCGCCGACAACTACAACCAGATTGGTTTGCCAGAGTACTACGCGATCGAAGCGTTTGTGCGTTGGAATGGGGTGCCGTTGTAAGAAAAGCGGAAAGCGGAGGGAAGAAGAAAGCCTTCGGGATGGATTTGCTTGTCCGCTCATTATCAAAAATCGAGAAGCCGCAGTTTTGTGACTGCGGCTTTTTTTTGCGCAAGCGGGCAAACTTCGCGATCGTTCCTGCGCCGCGTGTGAGAACATGCCGTTCGAAGGTCGCTGGCAGCCTAGATGAAGATCCGTTAACCGATTCAGGCTCATTTCCAATAGGAAGAATCTTCTCTGGTTCCTTCGAAGAAGATTTCGCCAATATTCGGATCCACTGTATACGCTTCATGTATACTCCTCGCATATCATCAGCGTCAGGCAATAAAACCATGCCAAAGCTGGTTAACCAGACATTGATTGGCGCCGCAAGAGATCGCTCTCCAGGCGAACCCAATTCGAGCTGCGGTCAGTGCAACATCGTTCCATGATCGATATGGATGGACAGCATGATTGACGTTTCCGATGTCGACTTCATCGACTATGGCTGCAAGTTTGGAGGTAGTTTTAGCATTGGCCACCAGCTTGGCGGCAAAAGCGGACTCGGCTTTGACATTCGACCAGAGGTCGTCGAAGAAGCAGTGCGCCGAGGTCATCGGGCCGTGGTCGGGGACGCAAGAGAGCTCGCAATCCCCGACAAGTCCGTTCGCTTTTCGATCATGAGCCATTTCCTGGAACACTTGCCCGATCTGACCAGTGTCGAACAGGCGATCGCGACGGCCCTACGCGTGTCGACCGACGGCATCTATCTCCGCGGCCCGATGTTTGACGACGAGTACCTTGCCCAATACGGACTGAAAACCTACTGGTCAGATTGGACCGGCCACCCTTGCCATGTGACGGACAAGCAGGTCGAATCGATCCTGACCAAACTGGGCGTTGAACCCTCCTCGTATCGCATCCGGTGGGTGCGGCGGATTCGCAATTCAGGCAGCCGCACCATCCACCCGCTCGATTCGCCCAAGGATCAACAATACTACAACGCGAAGTTGCATCCCCCCAAGCCGCGAGTCGCATTCACGCGCAAACTCTACCGCGAATGGATTTGCATTGTCGCGTTGAACAACGATCCACGACTGTTTTCCGAACTGTACCCAGGCAATCTATTCTTGCGCACGCTGGCCAAGTGCGGGTACGACCTCTAGGCAAGGATTCCGTCCCGGCTCATCCCTGGGCGGCGGAGAAAAAAGACTCCATCTACCCAGGGATTCCATGTCCGGACCTACTTCACTTCAAACTCAAATTTGGTCGTCTTCGGCTCCGACTGATTGTTGGGAAACACGACCGTGATCGTCGCAGTGACTTTACCCTTGCCGGTCGGCTTCAGGTCGTATTGCTTGACTTGCATTCCCAAGAGCGGACTGTCGCCGGAGACTTTCTTGACGAAGTAGATCATGTCGACTTCGGCCGGGCCTTTGATGTCCATCTTGATCCGCGATCCAGAGATCCCTTCGCCGGTTAACCGAACATAGTCGGTTTCACTGACGGAGAACGGCTTGTCATCGGCCGGAATGACGACGTAGCGCTCTTTGCTGTTCTGCGCAACCGCAACGCTGCTAAGTAGACATGCCAAGACGAGTGCGGAAAGGACGGACTTGAACATCGCGAAACTCCAAACGCTGGTGGGTGAGACAAAGGGCCGATGGCCGAAAGCGCCGACATTTCAGAAATGTAGCACGATACATAGACGATTCAGCGCCACGCGTTTGTTTCGAATTAATTTTACCCGACGCACAATCGACAGAACCCCACAAAAAAAACCGCCGTCCCAAGGGACCGCGGTTCTCTCATCGCAGTGGTGGTAAACGAGCAAGCGAACTAGGGAGTCGTAATCGAAGAGGGAAATGTTCGCGTGAACTCGTCGGTCGCGTGCTGATAGCCGGCTCCGACTTGTGTCCCCATGATGCCGATCGCCGTCAGGCAAATGACCAAAAACGCGAGCATGACCGCGTATTCCACCGCGGTTGGCCCATCCTCGGACAACAAAAAGTGAATCAAGTGAGACATGCATCGGTTCCCGGATAAGTAGGACCCTGAACTGGATGTGTCCCAGGAACCACCAGGATCGTTGAATGGAAGAAAAGTTGGTTGTATTGGAAACTTAGCTCACGATCACTCGGAGAGCAATAATTAGGAGGGAATTCAATTATCCCCTAGACAGCGACCGGTGTACAAACGCTATTGCAGTATGTACAGCCGTATATTATGCTGAAGTCAGGAAAAGCGAAGTCACCCCACCGGAGCTCGGCTACATGGCCTCCTCGACCACCGTCAGCGCACTTGACCAACTTACCCGACGCCAGCGTGACGTTTTCGGATTCATCCGAGAGAAAATCGTCTCTCGCGGGTACGGTCCAACCGTTCGCGAGATCGGCGAACAGTTTGAAATCAGTTCGCCCAACGGGGTGATGTGCCATCTGAAGGCGCTGGAGAAAAAAGGATTGATCTCTCGCGAGCCGAACATGTCGCGGGCGATTCAATTGACCTGCGACGAAGCGGACGAAGTTGGCTTGCCGCTGGTCGGGCAGATCGCCGCCGGCGTCTTGCACGAAGCGATCGAGCAAAAAGAGCTGATCGATTTTCGCGACATGTTCGCCCGGCACGACCAATTTGTGCTGGCCGTCAAAGGGGATTCGATGATCGAAGCGCACATCGAAGATGGCGACTACGTCGTCGTCCGCAAGCAAGATAGCGCCTCGCTGGGTCAGATTGTCGTCGCCGAAACTGACGACGGCGAAGCGACCCTCAAATATTGGTTCCCGGAGAAAAATCGCATTCGCTTGCAGCCAGCCAACTCGTCGATGGATCCGATCTATGTGAAGAACGCCAAGGTTCGCGGCGTGGTCGTGGGCGTTGTAAGGAAGATGGCGTAGATCTGCGGCTCCGCTACTTTACTCGTATCCGATCCCCATTGGCCATATCGATCGCAATCCAGCGATCACTCGCTTGACCAAAGACGTACAAAGAATTTCCGTCCAGAACCTGGATCATCGAGTTTCCTAACATCGGGTGCGCCTGGCTTCCTTCGGAAAGCGTCGCTTTGGCCCACGTTCCCTGTTTTACGCCAAAAGCATAAATACAGTCAGCATTCCTGATCGCGACAAATTTGCCGCCAACAATCGGAATCGCTGGTTCCTTTGGCTCTTGTAATTTGATGCTCCCCCATTTGCCGGTCTCAGCACTGAAGCCATAGGCGCTGCCATCGTGAATGAAGACGGCCACATTACTCCCCAACACTACCGGCGAACTTTCCGCGGGAATTGGTGTTGAGAGTTCGACCTTATCCGCATTGTCCGCATTCGTGCTGAACGCCCAAACGCAATCGCGTGACTTGGGGATGACGATCAAGATGGATTCAGCCTCATACAGGCCCTGCGACGTCCCTCCTGCTCCTCCAAACGAGCCTTCCTGCGGCCCGCCAAATTGTCCCCAGGCGACACTCGTACAACTGCAAATCCATACCAGCGCCAGCGCAGAAAGTGATTGTCGCGCAAATTTCATCGACAACTCCATTGATTCATGGAATTCGGAACAGAGCCTAGGGACGTACGAGTATTCTAGGAGATCGCGTGAAACCCAGCGAGTTAATTGCACGAAAAAGCCGCCCGCGAATCGCTTCGCAGGCGGCTTTGATATTTCACGAGACGCATCAATCTCTTCAGGCCGACTTATCCATGCTGGAGGCCTGATTCAGCTTATTGTAGAGCGTCTTCAGACTGACGCCCAACTCTTCGGCGGCTTGCGGCTTGTTGCCTTCGTGTCGTTCGAGCGCCTCGTAGATCGCCTGCATTTCTAGTTCGCGTAGCGATAGCGGGCCGATCGCCTTTAAGACCGGTTTACCGCCGAGATTGGCGTTGGCGGCCGATTCGGTGCTCATCAGGCCGAAACGACGCGGCAAATGATCAGGCTCGATCGGCGGCTCTTCACACAAAATCGTCGCGTGCTCAACGACGTTCGCCAGTTCGCGAACGTTACCGGGCCAGTCATGCGACTTGAGCGAACGAATCGCGTCCGACGAGAAAATGGTCTGCGTCAGCGGCACGTTGGGCCAGAAGCGGCGACACAGATGTTCGGCCAATTCTGGAATATCTTCGGTCCGTTGACGAAGCGGCGGCAGATGAATCTCGAACGTATTGATGCGGAACATCAAGTCTTCGCGGAAATCTCCTTCGGCGACCATTAGTTCGACGTCACGATGAGTTGCGCACACGATCCGCACATCGACTTGCATCGAGTCATTATCGCCGACGCGGCGAATCTCGCCGGTCTCCAGCACCCGCAATAGCTTCGCTTGCAGCGACTTCGGCAGTTCGCCGATTTCGTCCAAGAACAACGTGCCGCCGTTGGCGACTTCAAACAGGCCGATCCGCGTATCTTCGGCGCCGGTGAACGAGCCTTTACGATGGCCGAACAGTTCGCTTTCGATCAGGTTTTCCGGCAATGCGCCGCAGTTGACGGCGACAAACGGCATCTCGATGCGATGACTTTGGTCGTGCAGCGCTCGGGCGACCAGTTCTTTCCCGGTTCCTGTTTCGCCGCGGATCAGCACGGTCGAATTGGTCGGCGCCACTTTGGAGATTAAGCGGCCGACTTGCTGCATGCTGGGAGAATCGCCGATCAGGTTCGACTTTCCTTCCAGCTTTTCGAGCCGGCTTTTCACCGCGCGATACTTGCGGGTCAGCTCTCGCTTCTCGGCGACCCGCTCGAGCAAAGCTTGCAGTTCGACCAGACGACACGGCTTGGTCAAATAGTCGAAAGCGCCATAGCGGAGCGCCGAGATCGCCGAATCGGTCGATGATTTGCCGGTCAACACGATCGCTTCGGTCTCCGGCGAAAACTCTTTCGCTTTCGCGATGACCTGAATCCCGTTGAGGCCCGGCATGTCGAGATCGACCAAGATACAGTCGTAGGTGTTGCGTTCGAGCGCAGCGACTGCAGTCAGACCATCAGGACAAACCGTCACCTCATGTCCCAAACGGGGAAGTTCGAGACTCATTAGTTTCTGCAACGATTTTTCGTCGTCGGCGAAGAGGATCTTCAACCGACTAGGCGGCTTGGTAACGATGATGCTGCTCCTTCCCTGGAGTGCTAGCGGGCAACGTGATACGAAATTCCGACCCGCACCCCGGTCCTTCGCTTTGCGCGTCGATCTGCCCGCCGTGATCTGCAATGATGCGATACGTGATGGATAAGCCGAGCCCTGTCCCCTGTCCGTTACGACGGCGCGTAAAGAAGGGTTCAAACAAGTGTTTCTTTACTTCTTCGGTCATGCCGCAGCCGTTGTCGCGAACGACGACCGTAATTTGATCATCGTCGAGCGCGACCAGTTCGACGATCACCTCTCCGCCGGGGTCCAGACTATCCAGCGAGTTGGTGATCAAGTTCAACATGACTTGTTTCATCTCTTGCGGATTGACCGGAGCGATGGCCGCGTCACGCGAGTGGAAGTGGACCTTCTTCTCGCGATATTTGCCGAGATGGCTGACCATGTCGATGACGTTGCGAACGAGTTCGCCTAGATCGGTGTCCACTTTTTCGACATCGCCCAGTCGCGAATAGTCGAGCAACCGTTCGGTGATTTCTTTGCACCGGAACGCTTCGTCCTGAATCATGCCCAGATAGTTGCGGAGCAGTTCGACGTCAGTGACGTTGCAGACTCCTTCGTCGGCGCCATCGACCGGCAGCGACTCGGCCAACCGACTTTGCAGCGACTCGGCGCAAAAAGCGATCGACGCGAGCGGGTTGTTAATCTCATGCGCGACGCCGGCCGCTAAAAAGCCGACGCTCGCGAGTTGTTCGCTCCGTACGACTTGTTTGGTGCGCTCTTGAACTTGCCCATCCAGGTTGCGGCGAATCTCTTCAAACCGCTGCGTCATCGCGTTCATCGCATCGGCCAGAACGCTCATCTCGTCATGCGTGTTGAGCTGAATACGATGCGAAAAGTTGCCGTTGGCGACCAATCGCGAACCTTGCATCAAGACGCGTAGCGGTTGAAAAATCCAAACCCAACAGAGCCACATGAAGATCGCCAGCAACGTTACGCCGGCGACAGCGGCGCAGAGCGAGATCACGATCCAAGTGCGATATTGCGTTTGCGCTTCGTCCTTAAGACGCTGCATGCGTTGAATTAAAAAACTAGGCAATTCCATCGCCAGCGTATGAAGTCCGTCGACTTCTCGCTTGAGTTCGGTCCTGTTGACCAGACCGAGCGCCCAATCCGAGTCGGTATTGCCGGCTTGGATTTTGGCGATCAGCTGATCAATCTTACGAATCGTTTCCCGTTCGTAAGAGTAATCGCTCATGTCATTAGCGAGAGAGTCGTTCGCTTCCAATTGCTGCTTATAAACTTGCAGCGAACGTTCGACGTGCATCAGCCGCGCCGCGAGTTCTTCACGCGGAAGCGTCGGATCCGGCGTTTGCGGAAAGAGGTCGTGATTGGGATGATTGGTTTCGCGCAATTGCCCCAGCGCGTGCCGCAGATCGGTCACCGCTAAGCTGAAGTCGATCGCCAAGGGAAGCTCGTTGGCGCGCACGCTGACGCTGCGAGCCAAGCCGCGATAGCTATAGCTGCACCATACGGCGGTCGCCGCCATGCCGAACACAATCGTGCTCAGCAATATGGCTCCGACCAGCATCTTGTCCCGAATCGGGCGTCGGGTAAGCACAAGCGACCTCCTTGTCGCAATGGATCGCCTGGCAGCGGCAAGACATCCTTTGTCTCGTCTTGGGCGGGCAATCGCCTGGTGAGTGTAGCAAGCTTCGCCTTGCCGATTCAAGGCGAACCCAACAAGACATTCGCCAAACTTCTGCTAATAGCGCCAAACCATTCGCAGGTAGTAAAGACTGACCAACAGCAGCGCCACATTCCCGATCCAGACGGCTTGCGGCGGCACTGCGCCATCTTTGGCCCGATCGACGGCAAATGCTAGCAGCGGATAAAAGACCAGCAGGACCGGCAAAAAGGCCATGAAAAAGCTGGTCACAAAATCAGGATTTCGTTGCTTGATCGCTAACGGCACTCCCAGCAATACGAAAAACAGACAACTGAATCCATTCGCCCAACGCCGCCAAGGTTCGGTCCGCAAGCGATTGATCTGCGAATTGATATAGGAGATATCAAACGGCGGAGTGCGTTGCGCTGCGTCCAACGTTGCGATTTGTGCGAACGCACTCCAAGCGATATCGGCTTCTTTTTGGGTCTGCACGATCTGGCGTTCTTCGCGCAGCACTTGGGGAATTCGGGACGATAAAATTTTTGAAGGACTGCGATGTTCCGGCGATAATTCGTCGCTCAGCGAGACGACATGATCCATACGGCCAGGATGCTCGAAGACCCCTTGCTGCGAGCCGTCGCTCTCGATGCGGCTGTCAATCAGCGAGATGATTAGCTGGTGGTTTTCGTCACTGTGCAGTTCGGCTTCCGCCGCACTAATCAACAATTGGGGCGAAGTCGGGGTCGCGGCGGCGACAATTTGCGGACGCATCAGACGGCGTCCGTCGACTTCACGCACCAAGATCGAGAGCTTGTCGCTGCTAAACGATTTGTGGGTCCGCAGCATTCCGTAGGCGATTTCCTCGAACGACTGCACCAACACGCGGCGCACTCCCTGACTCCCCCACGAGACACCGATGTCGTTCAGCCACACGCAAGCGATTGATAGCACCAGCGCGATCGCGTAACCGGGCCACAGGGCTGCTAGCGGAGAGACGCCAGCCGCTTTGAGCGCGGCAAGTTCGTTGCCGGAAGCGAGACGTCCGTAAACGCTGCAAGACGCGAACAGGATCGTTCCCGGGATCGAAAATCGCAGCGCGTCCGGAATCATGTAGGGAATGATGCGCGCAATCGGTCCCGGTCCCAAACCTTCGCGCAGCGCTTGCTGGACAACGCCGACCAGTACGATCAGCAGCGTCAATGCGCCGAGCGCGAGAAAGAAGATCTTAAGGATCTCCCACAGGATGTAGCGGGTAATGATTCGCATCAGGGGTCGCGAAGAATGCGGCGAAAGCGTGTGGAACTCTAGCAAGTTCCCCCGGCCGAAGGAACGACAGTTTCGTCCCCTACTTTTGAGTAGAAAGCAGCGCGCCACGGCACGCCAAAAGATGGGCGCTAGATCAGGTCGACTTTCGACTCATCCTCCAGCGGATTCTTTTTCTTGCTTTGCATCCGGATCTGGGCCATCATCGCGCCGATGCAGATCAAAAAGAGTCGCGTCGCATTAAAGTAGTCGCCGGCAGCTAGCTCGAGCTGGGCCTGACTGCGCAGCTGGTTGACGCGGTCCCAGTCGAGCTTCCAGTGGTTCGTTTCAGAAGCTTCCCGCAGTTCGACCACCGTCGCGGCTAGATTGCGGGCGACATTTTCGGTCGTGTTGCAGAAGGTTTCTTCATATGGTCCGCGGCCGAGTCGACGTTTGGGAGTCGCTTTGATCGGTTCTTCATCGGTCGGCGGGGCCGAGTACATATAGACCGCCCCAAACACGAAGGCCGCAAACGCCGCGAGCCCCGAGATCAGCGCTTCAAACGGCCGGTCGAGATAAACCAGCGCGGCGGTCGCAAAGCCAAACAGCAAGAGCAGCGCCCAAATGGTCCAAGGAGGATTGCGCAATTTTTGGCGCGGCGGCGGATTGGCCGGGCGAGCTTCTTCCATAATGAGGGGTTCGGTCCGCGTCGGATCTTGGGTGATCGCTTCGCCGGTGATCTTGGCCACGATGACGGTAATGTTGTCCGGCCCCCCGCGTAGATTCGCGAGATCCACCATCAGTTGCACTGCATGCGACGGATCGAGCGTTTTTAGAATGATCGCAATTTCGTCGTTCCGCAGCGGTCCGGTGGCGCCGTCGCTGCAGACGAAGAAGGTATCCCCCACTTGTAGCGGAAACGGTCCTTCCAGATCGACTTCAACAGTCGGACCTGGTCCCAAAGAGCGGGTAATGACATTTTTGGGAATCGCGTCATAGACGTCGGCGGCGTCGAGTCCCTGGGTGGCGGCCCGAATCTCCCACGCCATCGAGTGGTCGAAGGAGAGCTGCTCGAGCTTGTCCCCTCGTAAGCGATAGACGCGACTGTCGCCGACCTGCGCCACGATCGCGCCTTGCGGCAAGATCAGCAGCGAACTGCATGTCGTCCCCATCTTATGGAACGCAGAGTTCTCTTCCCCTTTGCGATTGATGACGGCGTTCGCCTCTTCGACGGCGGCGACCAACGCATCGGGCGGGGTTTTCTCGACATATTTGCGGTAAAGATGGCCGACGCGGTCGACCGCGATTTCGCTGGCAAGTTCGCCAGCCGCATGAGCGCCCATGCCGTCAGCAACGACAAACAGGTGCCCCCGCTTTCGCCATTCATCCCAATTGGCCGAGAGAACGACCCCGTAGTGGTCTTGGTTGTTGCTACGGCGCATCCCCACATCGCTGAGCGCAGCGATCTGAATCGTGTTATGCCACGTATGGGACTCAACCGACATGCGTCGCTCTTCTCCGGTCCAATAATTCGCCGTCTTGGCGGCCCTACCTATTATTTACAGAAACTTGCGATGTTAAAGCGGATTTTTGACAGCAACAAGTACTTACTGCGAAAAGATTTAACCACGATCACCGTTTTCGTCTAGTCGCTAAGGCGACAGATTGCTAAACTTCGCCCCCACTTCCCCTCATAATCGGACCAGGCCCATCGGCATGAACCGCCGGACTTTCCATTTTCGTCACTTTCTCTTGCTGTCCATGCTATTGGCATGCGCCAGCACGGGATGCGTTCGTCGTCGGATGAATATTCGCACGAACCCGCCAGGCGCCGTGGTCTATGTCGACGATCAGGAATTGGGCGTGACGCCGGTGTCATCCAGCTACGTTCATTATGGAACGCGCGAGATTCGTCTCGAAAAAGATGGCTACGAATCGGTGTCGCAACTGCACACCTTCAAAGCGCCCTGGTATGAGTACCCCGTGATCGAGTTCTTCAGCGAGAACGTTTGGCCTTGGGAGATTCGTGACACGCGCGATCTCGACTTCCAGATGACGCCGCGCCGGATTGTGCCGCCCGAAGAACTGCGTGCTCGCGCCGAACAATTGCGAACCAACGCCCAAGCCGGCTACATCACGCCGATGAACACGCCTCCCAATCCATCGGTCAACGTCGCGCCCCAGTATCAACCACAACCGCAACTCGCGCCGCCGGTGATGCGCCCTGAGACGTTGCCCGAAGGCGGGTTCGCCTTGCCGCCGCCGGTCATGGCGCAATAAAAAAGCGGCGAAACAAGTCCGCTGACTTGTTTTGCCGCTGCGAGCGTTTTGCTTCTGCAACCGCGATCGTCGCCGTTGCTTCAACTTGCAAATTGGAGAAGCGACCTACGTCATGTCGACTTCGTTCCCTTCGTCGTCAAAGCGAACCAGCCCGAACCACAAAAATACGATCAGGCAGATCGGCAGATAGACCAAGCTGACGTAAAACAGAATTTCGTTGAGCGTCGACAAGAAGAATGTGCCGCTCACGATCAGCACCCACAACCACCAAGTCGACTTCCAGAGCGAGTAATAACGTTTCATTGGATCGAATCCCTGATTTTAGTTTTGAAGTATAGCAGCTTCCGCACGGCCCACCTTGGCCAATAACGTTTCGCGTCCTAGACGAGCGCAGTAATCGCCGAACGCTTCGTCACCCGATTTCTCCGCCTGGTAACTGGCGAGCAGCGGCGACAGTTGGGCAGGAATCTCTTCGAGCGGCGTCGCGTCTTGATAGACGAAACCGATCCGCGTCCCTTGCGGATTGCCGCCTAAATAAATGGTGTACTTGCCGACCGACTTGCCCACCAAACCGATATCGGCCACATAGGGTCGAGCACAGCCGTTGGGACAACCGGTCATCCGGATCGAGATCTGGCTCTTCTCCAGACCATGCTGGGCCAGCACCGGTTCGATCTGATCAATCAGTTGCGGCATGACCCGTTCAGATTCGGTGATCGCCAAGCCGCAGGTCGGCAGCGCCGGACAAGCGACCGCAAACCGTCGAGCCAGCGAAAGCTCATCCGCCGACTTCAGGCCATATTCGCCCAACAGCGCTTCCACGCCGCGCCGATCAGCCGGATCGATATCGCACAAGATCACCGACTGCAGCGGAGTCAGCCGGGTCGGCATTCCATACCGCTGCAAGATCGCGCGCAGCCCGCTCTTGATCCGCACGTCTCCGACATCGACGATCCGACCGTTCTCGATGTTCACGCCGAGAAACAATTTGCCGTCTCCCTGGACGTGCCAGCCAACATGATCGTCAACGCCGGTCACCGGAGCATGTTTCGGCTCCGGCAGCGGAGCTCCGTAGTACGCTTCGACCTGCGATTTGAACTTCGCAACGCCCCAGTCATGCAGCAGGTACTTCAGCCGGGCCCGCTTGCGATCTTCGCGGTTGCCAAAGTCGCGCTGGACTTTGACGATCGCTCCGCAAACGGCGATCACCTGGTCCGGCGTTGCGAAGGTCACCTCGTCGCCGAGTCGCGGAAACGTTTTGTCGGCGGACGGCGTGTTTCCCATCCCGCCCCCCACGATCACGTTGTAGCCGATCACCTCATTCTCTTCGACAATCGCCAGCAAACCGACATCTTGCGTGTAAACGTCGATGCAATTGTCGGCGGGCTCGGCGACGCCAAACTTGAACTTTCGCGGCAAATAACGCTCGCCATAAATTGGCTCGGCGACCGGCTGGAAGTCGGCGACATCTTGTTTGTTCCCTTCGTCGTCGGTCAGCCACAACTCATAGTAAGAAGTCGACCGCGGACGGAAGTGGACCGCGATTTCCTGCGCCAGCGTCTGCATCTGTTCACGAACGGGATTGTTCTTAAAAGGCGCCGGGCAGCACATCACGTTTCGGCTGACGTCGCCGCATGCGGCGAAGGTCGACAGCTTGATTTGATTGATCGTGCGGATCGTCTCTTTCAAATTGCTTTTCAAAACGCCGTGCAACTGGAAACCTTGTCGCGTGGTAATCCGTAGCGAACCGTTGCCCAGTCGATCGCAAAGATCTAGTTCGGCCAGAAACTGCTCGGCCGACACGCGGCCGCCGGGGACCGCAGTCCGAATCAAGCAGGAATAGGCTTTCTCTTTTTTCGTGCCGTCGGCGTTCTTTTGCTTCCGGACGTCACGGTCATCCTGCTGATAGCTGCCGTGGTACTTCAACAGCTGAATCGCGTCGGCCGAAAAATCAGGGCGATCGTTTTGCAGTTCGTCTGCTAGCGTGCCGCGCAACTGCCGGCTGTCGAGTTTCAGATTTTCGATTTTGCTGAGCGTCGGTTGACTCATTGCGTCTTGCTCCGTCCTTTGGTCGCCGGAATTACTTTCCACGTCTCTAAGTAAACCGACTTGCCCGACATAAAGCAAAGACATAAAATTCATGGATTACATAACCTGAGTCTATATCATGAATTTACACCATCTGGCCATCTTTCACGAAGTCGCCGAGACCGGCAGCGTGAGCCTGGGCGCGGAACAACTGATGATCAGTCAGCCGGCCGCGTCAAAGCAGCTGCGTGACTTTGAAACGGCGCTCGGCGAAAAGTTGTTTGATCGCACCGGTCGCGGATTGCGACTGACGACGGTCGGCAAGCTGTTGAACGAGTATGCACGGAAGATTTTTACGCTGGAAGCCGAAGCGGAACGCGTTGTCGCTTTGGTTCGTGATGTGCGTCGCGGCGAGTTATTTTTGGGAGCCAGCACGACGATCGCTGGATACCTGTTGCCGCAAGTGCTGGCCCGGTTTCATCAGCAACACCCGGAGATTCGGGTTCACGTCTCCGTCGGCAACACCGACTTTGTGCATCGCCAGGTGCTCGATTATCGGGTCGACCTCGGACTGACCGAGGGCTTTGTGAATGAACCCGGGCTGACGGCGACCAGCTTTGCCGAGGATGAACTAGTGGTCGTCGCAGCCGCGACGCACCCGCTGGTGAAAAAGCGACGGGTCAAAGCGGATGATCTGAGCGGGCAAAGCTTTGTGCTGCGCGAGTCTGGCTCCGGCACCCGAGCGGTGCAAGAGCAAGCGATCTCGATGTGCGGGGTCGAGGTCCGCGAAGTGATGACCCTTAGCAGCACCGAAGCGATCAAGCATGTGGTCGCCGCCGGAGTCGGCTTGGCGATCGTCTCTCGTCTCTCGGTCGGAGCGGAATTGGTCTCGGGCGAGCTTTGCGCGATTCGTCTGGCCGATTTGCAGATTCCCCGACCGCTGCACCTCGTGCAAGCGCAAGATCGTTTCGCGAGCCCCGCAGCGCGGGCATTTCACGAAGCGCTATTCGCTCGGAAGTAAATGCAGGGCCTACTTCAACTTCTTCCGCAGTTCGCCGAGCGCAATACCGGCGACGCCGCTGCGAGCCGAAACCGACTTGAGCGATTCGGCCAAATGCTCACGATTGAAGCGCTGCGGCACGGCCTGATATTGTTGGTGTAACGAATCGACGCTTGCTTCGACGACATCGGGGTCGTCGCTTGCGAGCATTGAAATCAACATCGCGCCGATTTCGTCGTGCCAGGGAGTTACGTCTCCCGCGACTTCGGCGATGCGAGCCTGCACGAGCGGATCGTAGCTTCTCCACGCGTCGCACAGAATAATCCAATCGGCCACAGGAAGCGGTTTGGCTAACTTTCCGGCTTCTAAGACGGCGACGTCCGTCCAATAACCGTCTGAGTAGTCATGAGCGAGAAACTGCAGAAAAATCTCTTTGTCTTCCATTCCAAATTTCCTTGTGGGGGAAAGCGGCAAATCCGTATCGCATAAAAAAAAGGGCTGCTTTGATCGGCAGCCCTTTTTTATTGGTTGACCGTACTCGTCAGACCCAGGCCTGACCGAATGCCAGGCTATTTGCTGTATGCCGCGTCGTTCGGATTACCGCCCGAGCGAAGATAAGCGATCAGATCGAGAATTTCTTCCTGCGTCAGCGTGTTCATTAAGCCATCAGGCATTTCTGACTGCGGCGAATGTTTCATCCCTTCGACTTCGTCCTTCTTGACGGTGGTCAGTTCTTTGGCGAACGGGCCGCTCCGAATTTGGTAGGCGTCGTCAGTCTCGTTGATAATGCGGCCCACCAGAATGTCGCCGGTATCGGTCTGGAAAACCGTATTGACATATTGGTCCGACACGACCTTCGACGGCACAATCATCGCTTCCAGCACATACAGCGGGGCAAAACGATTGCCGACGCCGGTCAGATCAGGACCGGTGCCGCCCCCCTGCCCTGCGTAGCGATGACACTTGGCGCACTGCGCCGCTTCAAAAACCAGGCGCCCCTTCTCGAAGTTGCGGCCGGACTCGACTTCCGGCAGCTTTTCGATCAGGTCGTCGACTTGCCAGTTATGTACAAACTGGCGCGTCGTTTCGAGATTGGCGACCTCTTCGGTCTGAGCGCCTTCCATGATCTCTTTCAACTCGGCCAGGTCGGCCTTGGCCAACTTCTCGGCAGCGTCGTTGCGGATCTGCATGACGAACTTCTTGAAGCTGTTGCCCCCGCGATATTTCGTCTGAGCCAGGTTCATCCAGCTGAAATACGCTTTCCGCTGATCCATAGTCCAGTCGCTCGTCGCATTCCGCAGTGCGAATGCGTAGAACATCTGTTCTTGCTGCGTTTGACCGGCGAACAACTGCTGCATGCCGCGCTTCACAATGCCGGGCGCTTCCAGGTAAACCAACACGTTGAACAACTCGTGGTTGACCTCTTCGCTTTCGCCGGGAAAGCGCGGATTCAGCCGCGCGATGACCGCTTCGTTCGCCGTCTCATTTTGTTTGCCGCCCAAACGAATGTAGGCGAGTTCGTAAACGCGCAGCGCGTCGAGCGTCTGCTCTTCGCTCATTCGATCGTACGGGAGCGAATTCAATTTCGCGAGCACCGCCGCCTGATCCGTTTTGTCGCCGACGCGACAGAGTGCGGTCAGCGCCTGGATCGTCCCGTTCGTGTTCGTCTCCGCGAGCGCCCGCGCTTTCCAATCGGCGAGCGATTGATTTTCGAGCGCAACGCGAGCAGCGTAACGAATCGATCGATCATTGCTTCCCAAGCTGGGCCAGATCTTGGCCAGCGCGCCATCGGTCGTCGTCGTATGCAGCGCTTCCAATTCTCGGCGTAACGCGCGAGCTTCGCGACCTTCTTCACTTTCGGTCGTCGCAATCGGAGCGGTCGACTCACTGCCGTCATAAGTGACGCGATACAGGCCCGATTGCGTTTTGCGTCCACCGATAGCGAAGTAGAGAGCGCCATCTTTCGGATTGACGCAAATGTCGGTGACCGGCAGCGGTCGTCCGGTGATGAACTTCTCAAACGTGGCCGTGTAAGTCGCGCCTTGCGGTTGCATGTGCACCGCATAGATCACACCGTAGGTCCAGTCGTTGATATAGAGTGCGTTTTGATACTTGGCCGGAAACTTGGCGCCGAGTCCCATTTCGATCCCCGTCGGCGAGCCCAGGCCGATGTCAACGACCGAGCCGACGCTGTCGACGTAATAATCGGGCCATTTGCCGGTGCCGTAGCGCCAGCCGAACTCGGCGGCCGAGACGGCGTGATTCACCCGCGTCGGGCGATACCAAGGTGCGCCCGTATCCCATTCCATGTCGGCGTCGTAAGTGAACAGTTCGCCATCGGCGTTGAACGCGATGTCGTACGGGTTACGGAAGCCGGCGCAGAGGAGTCGCCAGTCTTCGCCATCTTTGTCAGTCCGGGCAATCCAGCCGGCCGGCGCCATGCGCCCAGTCGCATGGCCGTTGCCATCGGGGTTGCGCGGCAGAAATAGATCTTCCGCCCAATTCTTGTGCGGCGCGCCCACTTCGCTTCCTTCCGGAATATCGGTGTGGTTGCCGGCGATCACATAGAGCATGCCATCGGGGCCCAGGCGAATCGCATGCGGACCATGCTCGCCGCCCCCTTTGAACTTCTTCAGCAACTCGACTTTGTCGTATTGATCGTCGCCGTTGGTGTCGGTAACGCGATAGAGGCCGGAACCTTGCGCCGCGTTTCCGTTGACCGACACATAGAGCGCGTCGAAGGCGCACAGCAAACCTTGGGCGTCGCCGATCGCAACATCCAATTTTTCAATCTTGGTCGTCTCGGCGTCAGCGCCGGGGGTGACGCGAAACAGTCCCCCGTATTGATCGGAGCAGATCAAACGTCCTTGCGGATCGGCGGTCATGCTGACCCAAGACCCTTCCTGACCTAGCGGAACCGAATACAGTCGCTCGACCTTGAATCCGTCGAGCGCCTGAATGTTTTCGACCGGGGTCGCTTCGCCGGGTGCGGCGGCGACAGTCGCTCTGCCGACATTGCCCCACGGCTGTATCCCCAACTTGCCGATGACCGTCGCCTGTTTCCAGTCGGCGGCAAAATCAGCACGGTCCCAACCAGGGGACGGTTCGGTCCCCACGACCCACGTGCCGTCGCTGGCGAACGTCGCCTTCTTGCCATCTTTGTATTCGACTTCTAGCTTGACCAGCAGCGCGGCCGAGCCTCCTTCGTTCTTTCCGGCAGCCGCGATCAGAGCGCGATCATCCCGAATCAAATCAGTGACATTCGCTTTTCCCCAAGAGCCCCAGTCGCGATGCTGAATGACCGGCTTGCCGTTAAAGCTGACCGTGATGCTGTTGTCGGCGGTCGCATACAGCGTCGCCGTTTTGACCGGCCCCGCAAGTTCAAATTCTTTTCGTGCGTAGACCGTCTGGTTGTCGGTCGCTTTTTTGGAGTTCCAGATCCACATCGGCGTTTCCGCAACAGCGGCCGATACGAAACATAACAAGACGAACCATGACCCAAGTCGACGCATTCGATAGGATTCCCAGAAGAGGAGCGAAGGATGATCGATGAAGCTTTACAAGGAGGGCAGCAGAATGAACTTGATGTTCTCGACGACCCCAGGAGAGAACAAGTCGCCGCATCCAACCAAGCTCTACCGATGGACGATGCGTGTAAAACAACGTCCACTGGCTAAGCAGGATTATAGGTTAAGCAGAGTGATACGCCAGTATCATCCCCGAATACGAACAGCTAAGGGCCGCTTCTGTGCCATAACAACCGTAAAGCTTCTCCATTGCGTGATGAAATCTTTTGTTTCTTGACAAAACGATTGCTCCGCCAAGCTCGTCTACGCTACAAAGCCCGATGTCCTGTCGCTAGGAGCACCACCATGTCTCGCTATGTTCGCCTTTCTCTGTGGGGGCCGCTGGCTCTCTTTTTCGCCCTGTTTAGCGGGGCGCTGGGCGTTTCGGCCCAAACCGTCGTGATCATCCACGATCCGATTCGCCCCATTCCGTTGCCGCGTCCCATTCCGCGCCCTTCGCCGCAACCGGTGACCGAGTCGTACAAAATCAAAAGTCTGGAAGTTGACGCGAACATCGAAGACCAGATCGCCAAGGTCCAGGTCTCTCAAACCTTTGAGAACACTTGCAGCCGCCAACTCCAAGTTTCGTTTCTTTTTCCGCTGCCGTACGACGGCGCGATCGACAGCCTAACGCTGCTGGTCGACGGCAAAGAGTATCCGGCCAAACTTCTTCCGAAAGAGAAGGCCCGCGAGATCTACGAAGAGATCGTCCGCAAGAATCAAGATCCGGCGCTGTTGGAATGGATCGGAACCGGCATGTTTCAGACCAGCGTCTTTCCGGTCCCGGCCGGCGCTAGTCGCACGGTGACGATCACCTACAGCCAACTGTTGCGCAAAGACAATCGCCTGACCGATTTTCTCTTTCCGTTATCGACGGCCCGCTTCACCGACAAGCCGCTCGAAAAACTGCGCCTGCGCGTGAGCGTTGAAACCAAAGAAAAATTGAAGAGCGTCTATAGCCCCACGCACGAAGTGGAGGTCAAGCGCAAAGGAAAGAATCGCGCGGTCGTCACGATTGAACAAAAGGATTGCGTGCCGACCAATGACTTCCGCCTGTTCTTTGATACGGCCAAGACCGATCTCAGCGCCAGCGTGTTGACCTATCGACCTGACAAGAGCGAAGACGGCTACTTTTTATTGCTCGCTAGTCCGCCGGTCGAAGAAGTAGGAGACGTTAAGACCAAGAAAACGGTGATCTTTGTCGTTGATCGCTCCGGCAGCATGAGCGGCGAGAAAATCGAACAAGCGAAGGAAGCGGCCAAGTTTGTGCTGAACAACTTGAACGAAGGGGATCTGTTCAACATCATCGCCTACGATAGCGACGTCGAATCATTTGAGCCGGAACTGCAAAAACTAGATGACAAAACGCGAGAAAAGGCGCTCGGCTTTGTCGACAACCTCTATGCCGGCGGCAGCACCAATATCGACGGCGCGCTCGCCAAAGCGATGGGCATGCTGAAAGATGACAAGCGTCCCAGCTATATGCTGTTTTTGACCGACGGCTTGCCGACGCATGGCGAACAGAACGAAGCGAAAATCGTCGATAACGCCAAACAGAAGAATGACGTGCGAGCCCGCGTGATCAGCTTCGGCGTCGGCTACGACGTCAACAGCCGCCTGCTGGATCGTCTCTCACGCGAATGCTTTGGACAAAGCGAATATGTCCGTCCCAACGAAGACATCGAGACGCATGTCGCCAAACTGTACAACAAGATCAGCGCGCCGGTCATGACCAACGTCGCGATCAAGTACGACCTAGAAAAAGGGGGCGACAATTTTGTAAATCGCTTGCAGCCGAAACAGTCGCATGATCTGTTCGCCGGCGAACAGCTGATCATCGCCGGGCGCTATCGCAAACATGGGGACGCCAAAATCACGATCGTCGGCACGGTCGGCGACAAAAAGCAGAAGGTCACTTTCCCAGCCGAGTTCGTCAAAGAGAGCGACGATCAAACCTATGCGTTTGTCGAGAAACTGTGGGCGATGCGCCGCATCGGCGAGATCATTGATGACATCGACCTGAACGGCAAGAACGATGAGTTGGTCAAAGAGCTCGTCTCCCTCTCGACCAAACACGGCATCATCACGCCGTACACGTCATTCCTGGCCGACGAAAATTCGAGCGTCAGCGATCTGGCCGACGCTCGCCGCGGCGGAACTCGCAGCTTTGGTTTGGCCGAAGCCGAGACGCGCAAACTGAGCGCAGCAGGCGGACGCTTGGGCTTCTCGCAGCGAGCCCAGAAAGGCGCCTATCAGCAAGCGGATCGCGCCAACAGCGGAGGCTTTGGCGGCATCAGCAAAGGTAATGGGATAAATGTGGCTCGCATTGAGGCCTCGTCAGGATTCTCTCCAAAGACCGCAGCGGCCAACGCTTATGCCGGAGGCGCCGTCTACCAGGATGTAGAGAACGATCAAATGGTCGTCGCTTCCAATATTCGCAACATCGGCAACGAAACTCTCTTTTTGCGAGACAAGATTTGGATCGCGGAAAGCGCCGGGGATATCGATCCGGCGAAGGATCAAAAGGATATCAAGACGGTCGAGCGGTATAGCAAGGAATATTTCGAGCTGGTCGCTGCGAACAACAAGCAGCAAAACTCGCTGTTGGCGCAGCAGCAACCAGGCGAACAACTGCTCTGTAACCTGCGAGGTCAGTATTACCTGATCAAATAGGGCCGGAACCAAAGAGGCTAGCCACGTCGTCGCTTTGCCAAAAATGCCGAGCGATTGACAACACCCCCGCAGAGGATGACCAGCTTGGTCATCCTCTTTTTTTGTGCGCCGCTGGAGAAACTTTTCGTAGCCCGAATCGCAAGTTTTGTGGTTGCGTTTTCTCGAACCA
>NZ_CH672376.1:1395544-1406738 GCF_000153105.1 Blastopirellula marina DSM 3645 | reverse complement strand
AACGATGGAAACGACACCATCTACGGGTACAACGGCGGCGATCTGTTGCTCGGCGGTAAAGGCGAAGACACGATCTACGGCGGCGGCAATAACGATACGATCTTTGGCGGCCGAGACAATGATCTGGTCTACGGCGGCTCCGGAGCGGACACCATCCAGGGTGACGCTGGCGATGATACGCTGTTTGGCAACTCTGGCGGCGATATCATCCACGGCAACGATGGAGTGGACACCATCTACGGTGATCTAGGGGACGATCAACTTTTTGGCGACGCCGGCGAAGATCTCATCTATGGTGGTGACGGAAACGACTTGCTTGAAGGTGGAGATGACGCCGACCAACTTTACGGCAATCAGGGCGATGACAAATTAGTCGGTGGAGATGGCGATGACCTCCTCCAAGGAGGCCACGGTGAAGATCTGCTCGTCGCTGGCAATGGAGACGACACCGTAAGAGGCGGAAAGGGAGGAGATTTTCTCCTCGGCAACAACGGCGATGATTTTCTCGGTGGCGGCCGCGGAAATGACGAACTCTACGGCGGCGGCGACGACGACAAAATTCGTGGCGGAGCCGGCCGGGACATTCTCAGCGGCGACAAGGGAAATGACATCCTGAAAGGGGGACGTGGTATCGACACGTTCGCCTTTAATGCGAATGGAACCAACTCGAAGCTCGATAGTGAAGGAGCGGTTCCTGAGGATGTGGAAACCGACTACGTGCTCGATTTCATGAAAAAGGAGAGTCTCGACTTTACCGGCTTTGACATGGCGTTGTCGAGCTGGGACTTCTGCAAGAATGGCGACGATGCCCCGAAGTTTAATAACACCGACCTGGAGGACATCGCCAGTCTCACGCCTCGTGCGACGATCACGCTAGTCGCTACGAATGGTAAATGCATGGTCGTAAAACTGTTCGGCAAATTTAGCTGCGCATACCTGCAGCAAGCATTTGCTAACGGATTTGCCTAAGCCAGATCGGGTGCAGGCGTTCGCACTCCAATTCTTCGGTCATCGCCTCGACGCATCGAGGCGACAGAGAAAAGTCGGTTGGGCCCAAAGTCGCCTTTCGCTCTGCGAAAGGCGACTTTTTCTTCTCAAGCTAAGCTTGCTGGGATTCGAATCCATGCTACGGCTTGGCGTGCGCGAAAAAGAACGCTGCGGGGAGCAATATTTGACCCGACTTGGGCGATCAGCGACAATCAAAGGCTCTTACCTACCAAATCGCCCCCGCTTTGGACTGACCTCATGCCTGTTTCGCTTTCGCGCTTGCTAGCGCTGTTGATCGTTGTCGGCTGGCTCGTTTCTTCCAGCTGCGCCCAGGAAGTGGCCACCAAGCCGAACTTTGTCATTATCAACATCGATGACCTGGGTTACGCCGATATTGAGCCGTTTGGGTCGGAAGTAAATCGGACTCCCAATCTGAACGCGATGGCCGATGAGGGGATGAAGCTCACCTGTTTTTACGCGGCGCCTGTTTGTTCTCCGTCGCGGGCCGCGCTGATGACCGGGTGTTATCCGAAGCGGGCGCTGACGATTCCGCATGTCCTATTTCCCGGCAACGCCGAAGGGATGAGCCCAAACGAAGTGACGATCGCCGAGCTGATGAAAGAGCAGGGGTATGCGACCGCGATCATCGGCAAATGGCACTTGGGGGATCAGCCTGACTTTTTGCCGACGCGACAAGGGTTTGACTATTACTATGGCTTGCCTTACTCGAATGATATGGGGCCGGCCGCTGACGGCGTGAAGAGCAACTATGGGGCGCCGATTCCGCAGCGAAAAGGAAAAGGCCAGCCGCCGTTGCCGCTGTTGCGGAACGAGACGGTTTTGCAGCGCGTGTTAGCGAAGGATCAGACCGAACTGGTGACCAACTACACCGAAGAAGCGATCCAGTTTATCCGCGATCATCAAGAGAAGCCGTTCTTTTTGTACTTGCCTCACTCGGCGGTCCATTTTCCGATGTATCCCGGCGACGCATTTCGTGGCAAGAATTCACACGGGCTCTACAACGACTGGGTCGAAGAAGTCGATTGGAGCGTCGGCCAGGTGCTGCAAGCGCTGAAGGATCTGGGATTGGACCAGCGGACGTTGGTGATCTTTACTTCGGACAACGGCGGGCAAACTCGGTTTGGCGCGGTCAACAAACCGCTGCGAGCCGGCAAAGCGACAACCTATGAGGGAGGGATGCGAGTCCCGACGATCGTGCGTTGGCCCGGCAAAGTTCCGGCCGGTTCCAGCAGCGACGCAGTGGTCGGCATGATCGACGTGTTGCCGACGCTGGTCAAGTTGGCCGGCGGAACGACGCCGACCGATCGCAAGATTGACGGCGCCGACATCGGGCCGATCTTGGCAGGTGTCAAAGAGGCGAAGTCGCCGCACGACGTCTTCTATTTCTATCGGGGCTATGATTTAGAAGCGGTCCGCAGCGGTCCGTGGAAGCTGCGCCTGAAAGAGGGAGCTCTCTACAACTTGCACGAAGACATCAGCGAAGCGAAAAATGTCGCCCCCGACAACGCCGATGTGGTCGAGCGCCTCCGCAAAATAGCGGCCGAGATGGATAGCGACTTGGGAGTGAAAAAGATCGGCCCCGGATGCCGCAAGTTGGGGATCGAGAAGAATCCGCAACCGTTGATCGGGTTTGATGGGGGCGTGCGAGATGGGTTTGCGCCCCAGAAGTAGTGAGCAAAGCGGAAACGGGAAAGCGGAGAAGAGGGATACGGTTGTGCGAGTCATTATGACACCGCTTTCCGCTCTCGGCTTTCCGCTTTATTTATCCGACGTATCGACCTTGGCCCAAAACGGATGTTGGCGGTCGGCCCGGGTTCTGGCGTCTTCGAGCATGACTTCGGCGGTTGGTTTTAGTTCTCGATCGAAGCTGCGGCGGTCGATGTTGATTGTCGCTCGTTTGCTGAAGTCGACCATCTCAGGCGTAAAGTAAACGGTAGCGCCCCCGGACTTGGATTGGACCGAGACGCCGTTAGTGGCCAAGATTTTTGCTTCGATATCGGTAGTCGTCGCGCGGGGCTGCGGCCATTCGGCAGGCAGCACTTGCCCGCGCTGCGGCAGGTCGCGAACTTCGACCCAGTAGAAAAAGTTGTCCCAGGGACGCATTGTCGAGAGTTCAAACTCTTTCGGCGTGAAGTTTCGCTGGTGAAGCCCCATCCAAGTGAACATCTCTTGGATCTCTTCCTGGAAATGCTCATGACCGCGACCGAGATACTCGACCACGGTGACGTCCATGTTATTTTTTTGCAGGTAGCGATCCCAGTCGCGCGCGTTCTTCTCTAGCTTGTTGCCGTCGAACTGACCATGGACAAAGTACATCGGCACGTAGCGCGCGTTTTCCCAATAACGAGAAACGTACTTATCGGCAGTAGCGACAATCGGCAGCACGCCGGCCCACAGATCGGGATGGGCCAGACCGATGTCCCACGCCGCGTCTCCACCCAGCGAATGTCCGGTCAAAAAGACGCGGTCGGTGTCGATGGAGAAGCGGCGCATGGCGCTGCGCAGCGACTTCAGGACGGCGGCGTGCTCTTGGGCCGAGTACTGGTAGTTGAACTGATGCTCTTCGCGCCAGACCGGCGCGATCACGATATAGCCGTGCCGAGTCGCTTGGCCGAGTCGCATGCCGGCGTCTTTGTTGTACGCGCCGGCCCACCAGTCGATCTGCTGTTCGGGCGTCGTGCCGCCGTTCAGGGTGACGATGGTCGGATAGCGACGATAAGGATCGTAATCCGGCGGAAGCTGCACGTAGTACTGAAAGTCATCGCGCCCCGTGATGCCGGGAGCGGTCA
Source organism: Blastopirellula marina DSM 3645 (assembly GCF_000153105.1). Taxonomy (GTDB): domain Bacteria; phylum Planctomycetota; class Planctomycetia; order Pirellulales; family Pirellulaceae; genus Blastopirellula; species Blastopirellula marina. Next base: position 1,402,941 of record NZ_CH672376.1, on the reverse strand, counting down.
TCAGCGTGTAGCCAGGAATCTCGGACTCGCTAAGAGCGTCGTCTTCGCTCCGCGGCGGCTTCATATTCAGGATGATTTTGGCCAGATATTCAGGCGTGCCGGCTTCCATCGACTCTAGTTGTTTCAAGATGCCGGCTTTGTCGACTTCGACTCGGTTTGACAGATACTGCTGGGCGAGTCCGCGGACTTCATAAGCGCTCAGCGCGACGGCCAGGTTTTGCGTGCCGTTGTTGGCGCCCAAGATCCAGCCGCTGATTGCGAGCGAAAGTTTTTCTTCGGCGGAGAGCGCGCCATCGTCGGCCAGCCGCATGAAGTCGGTCAAGCGATTGATCGTGTTGATCGAACAGTCGGTTTTGATCTCGTTGACCGCCACCTCAACCTGCGGCTTTTTCGCCGGATCGGCGAACTCGGCCGCATATTTTTCCAGCAGTTCGACGGCGCGAGCGCGGCGCTGCGAGACAGAGTCGTACTCCGAGAGCATTTGCCGCACTTTCAAAAGCGTTTCGCCTGCGACTCCTTCATCCGGAAACCGGGATAGCATCTGGTAGGAGAGCGTATGTTGTCCTGACGATTGTCGCAGTTCAATCTCGCGAATCAAGTTTTGCGAAGCAAGTTGTCGCAATCCGCTGATTTGCTTTTTCAAATCAGAGAGCTCTGGGAAATCGCGAATCACTTCGGCCAGCTCGAGAGCGGCGTCTTGATAGCGTTCTCCTTGCAGATAAAGACGGACAATTTTCAATCGTTGATCGGCGTCGGACGAGTCCAATTGTTGCCGCAAGATCTTGCTGAGAGTTTCGCGCGGAATGCTGCTGGTGCGCATCCGCATGTCCCAGACGTACGAATGCGAAGCTTGTAAGCCTTCCACCTTCGTCCAGCGGGGGGTGATTTCGGTGATCCCTTGAATCACGTCAATCTTGCCACGCGCGGTGTCCATCGAATAGATGCGACGTCCCCATTGATCAAACGGCGTGATCCGAATGCTGGCGCCGATGATCGCGACGCGCTCCCCCTTGGGCGGAACCCGTTGCTCGATATAGATATGCTCTTCAAGCGCCGGCGGCGACGGCTGGACGTTTTTGACCAGGTAGCTGGGGACATAGGTGCGGCGGAGGTCATCGTCGGCGATGACGATCAGCTGCAACGCGACGGCGCCGGCCGCATTGTTGTCGAAGACTCCTTCGCCGATCGAAGCGATCTTGCCGAGCTTGCCTTCGATGGTCATCCCGTTCTTCAGCTGCAAGATATCGGCCGTCGCCGGCGAAAGGAGCAGCGCAGTAAACAGGAGAGCGGCGAGCGGTAGGCGGATAGTCATACAATCAGTCGACGTTGGGAGAGGCGCGGAGAAGACGGGGAATTGTATCTCTCTAGACCGCAAAAGAAGGGCGGTCCTCTCACTTCATTGTCAACGAGATGACCAGTGGGTCAACAAAATCGCTAGAATCGGTCGAAATAGACCGCTTTTCTTCGTAGCTCGAAGCGCGAGCGAGGGGAATGCGGTCTCTATTCCATGTCGAATGACGATCGAATTCGTCATTCGTGCTTCATTCGACATTCAAGCTTCGACAGTCGTCCTTTACTTGCGGCCGCATTTCCCTCGCTCGCGCGTCGGGCTACGAAGAGTATCGGCGTGACGCATCGAAGCGAGCGGAACAAGTTCGCAAGACTAGTTGGCGCTGAACGAGATCGAGGCGCTGACGTCGCGTGAGATCGGATCGGCCATAAATCGCTGATAGCAATCGCGGCACAACTGGAAGTTGCGTTCCAAGTGATCTTCGTGCAGCGTCGGATCGTCCAGGCTTTGAATCTTTTCGATCGCGTCAGAGATCGCGGAGAGATGATCGTGGTCGGTGTCGTGAAGATCGTACTCGTCAAGTTGCGGTTCGATCTCGAGGAAGGCAGTCAAGCGAACGATAAAACAGGGATCGGTCGCTTTGTCAAAAACTTGCTGACAGCAATGGCAAGCATATTGACTCATACAGCGTTCCCTTCGTGAGGCGAGGAGGAGGGCGATTCAGCGACTTCATGTCAGCAGTAGGCTCCATCCTAACGTCGCTCGAACGCGAGGAGCAATACGAGTTGAGCGAAAAAAGAATGCGGCAAATCGCGCAAAAAAAAGCCGCGACGTAGGAACGTCACGGCTTCGTGATGGATTCGATAGCTGCAATGCAAGCGACGATCGCAACGCGGTTTTAGTTGTCGTCGACGAGCGGTTCTTTTTTCTCGGTGATCACTTCGCACTGCGGCGCCATTTCGGCGTTCAGTTCGATAAAACCTTGCCATTCTTCCGGCACGTTATCTTCGTGGAAGATCGCTTCGACCGGGCACTCCGGCACGCACGCTTCGCAGTCGATGCACTCTTCCGGGTGAATGTAGAGGATCTTGTCCCCTTCGTAGAAACATTCCACCGGGCAAACGACTACACAATCGGTGTACTTGCACCCAAAGCAGGGTTGGCAAACTACGTGAGTCATCGCTTTTCCTATTCTCCTCGCGAATGCGTCGCTAAATGACGGCGGCCCCGCCCGCAAGTCGGAGCAAAAACAAAATCTTTGCAGATTATTCCGCGAGCGGCAATTTCGCCGAAAGTCTTAATCCAGAACAGCTTTACCGTAAGTTATCCCTGCTATAATAGGCTGTCAAGATAGACTGCCGGTATCAAATGCTCAGGGCAATCTTGCCTCAGGAGGGGGCTCCAAATAGAATCCCGCCAGGGTGGAGTTTCTTCCATCCGGCCGAATTTTCACTCCCTTGCGAGGCCGATGTGGCCCTAACTGACACGGATCGCAAATTGCTCGACAGCTGTCTGGACGGTGAGCCGTGCGCTTGGGAAGCGCTCGTCGACCGGTTCATCGGGCTGGTCGTGCACGTCGTGGATCACACGGCGCGGGCCAAGGGAGTCGATATTACGGTCGAAGATCGGGAAGATTTGGCGGCCGACGTGTTCGCTCGGCTGGTACGCAAAGATTTTCGTGCGCTGCGAGATTTTCGCCGTAAATGCTCACTTGCGACCTATTTGACGGTGATCGCTCGCCGGGTGACGATTCGGCAGTTGCATCGCCGAATTCGCGAACGCTCGCTGCAATTCGCCCTCAACGGCGAGACAAAAACGCCGGTGACTTGGACGGTGGAGAAGCGGATTGAAGATCGCGACCAGATCGAAGCCTGGTTAGAGTCGCTCTCTGGACTCGAAGCCGATGTCGTTCGCCGATTTCATCTCGAAGGACTCTCGTACGAAGAAATCAGTCGGCAATTGGGAATCCCGGTCAATTCGATTGGCCCGACTCTCTCGCGCGCCCGCTTAAAAATTCGCCGCAACAATTCGGCCGATTCCGTTTTCCAATAGAGCGGGTTTTCGGGCAAAGCCTCATCGGCAGGGTGCTAGCCCAATTGTCCTGTCTGCGCCACCGGGCCTGGCTATTGTTTTGGCTTTTCTGGAATCGTTCGAACCGTGATCGCCGGCGGCGTCCAGGTTTGCTCAACGATTTCGGCATCGGGATTGTAAGTGCGCAAGATTAGATAGAAACTCCCTTGCGGAGCTGGCAGCCAATTCTTCGCCGCGGCGCCTGAGAGCGCTTCGTGCTGGATCGAGATCTTCAGCCCTTCCTTCTTGTCGGGTTTTGCGCTTATCGTGCGACTGGTGATCGAATAGCGTTCTAGTGGATTCTCGACGAGATTCGCGTCACCGCTATACATCGTGATCGACCAGAAAGCTTTGGCCGGAGGGAGTTTTCCGGGAGGGAAAACGAGCTCGTATTTTTTCGCGCCGGTCAATTTTTTTCCTTCGGCGTCGACGTGAGCGACCAAAAAGACCGATTCGGCCGGATCGCTGGCGACGATGCCGCCAAGGGACTGCTGCGCCGCGCGAACCAGATATTCCCCTTTGTCGCCGGCTCGTCCGAGCGCCGGAGGCGGATATTTCCAGCCGTTGATGACCACCGCGTCGGGGTCGTCGAGCAATGCTTTCTCTAAGATTTTCTGCCCATCGACGGCGGCGCGAGCGAGTCCGGCTTGATAGGCGGGATCAAGTTTGGCGACGTTTTGTCCTGGACCAATTTTGAGCGTCGCAAACAGATCGATCAGCCCTTGCTGCGACTTGGGGGGAGGATTTTCGGAGAGCGCTCGATTGATCGTCTTCCAAACGGCGAGCGGATCATTGGCCGGATCCAGCGGTTGCCAAACGTCGCGGGTTTCAGGCAATGAAACGTTGTTTTTTCCCCAGTACGACAGCGGCGTCAGTTTGTATTGGGCTTGGAGTTCTCGGACGTACATTACGTCTTGCGGACTGTAAACGAGCGTTCGTCCCATCACCAAAACCCAGGGAGTCGGCGATTTGGCCAATGCGATCACGCCGCTGGGCAACGCGTCGGCGAAGTCCGGTCCGACAATTGCAAAATTGCCAGGCCCGCTGCCGTTGGTCCGTTGGCCAACCGAAGCGAAATTGTCAGAGTTAAACGCTGCGAACTCAAACGAGTAGTAGCGATCGGCCATATCGGGAATCGACAGAATGACCGGCTCGCGGGAAACGTCGACCCAGGCGATCGAGTAGAGCGTGTCGTTATTGGGGCTGCCGCCGTCACGGTACTTGGCGGTGGTCAGACGTTTGGCGTGAAAAAAATGATTGACGGCCGCGTAGGCGCTCTTGCCTTTTTCGCTCGGTTCCGCAACCCACTTCCAGCGGAGCTGAGCATTGTAGTAGTACGGAAACGCGTAGGTGTAAGCGGTGATGCCGACGCTGCGCGCGTACTCTTCTTTCCAGGCCGATGTCGCCGCCGGCGGAGCGGCTTCTGGCTTGGGCGGATTTTGAGCGCGAACCCAAACGCCGCCCGAGGTGACGAGAAGGGCGCAGATCAGCAGTGATTCGTGACGCAGCATCGTTGGACTACAAATCTGGTTTTAGGGAAATCCGTTTATTATTTCCTCGATACGACAATAGGGAATTATAGGTCGTGGAAATTAGCGGCAATCATTGAGAAATCGTTAATAACCGGACATTCGGTCGGATTTCGCTCGCCTGGAGCGTGCTTTCGCCGCTTTCTAGTCAGCCGGACAAAAGCCAGCTAAAATGCGTAATTCTTTCTACCCCCCATTACTCTCGCAAGTGAACTGAAGGAGCGTTTGATGTCCGCCCCGCTCAACAAGTACAGCAGCCGCGTTACCCAGCCAAAAAGCCAGGGCGCGTCGCAGGCCATGCTTTACGGAACCGGCATGACCGACGCCGACATGGACAAAGCGCAGGTTGGCATCGCCAGCATTTGGTACGAGGGCAACACGTGCAACATGCACCTGAATCAGCTCTCGGAAGTGGTGAAAAAAGGGGTGGTAGGCGCCGACATGGTCGGGATGCGGTTCAACACGATCGGCGTGAGCGACGGCATCTCGATGGGGACCGAAGGGATGAGCTTCTCGCTCCAATCTCGCGACCTGATCGCCGACTCGATCGAAACGGTCATGGGCGGTCAGTGGTACGACGGACTGATCGCGCTGCCGGGCTGCGACAAAAACATGCCGGGATGTTTGATCGCGATGGGGCGTTTGAACCGTCCGTCGATCATGGTCTACGGCGGTACGATCAAACCGGGCCACACCAGCAAGGGAGAGAAGCTCGACATCGTCTCGGCTTTCCAGTGCTACGGGCAATTCCTCTCGGAAGGAATCACCGAAGAAGAACGCAAAGAAATCGTGCACAAAGCTTGTCCTGGAGCGGGCGCTTGCGGCGGCATGTACACCGCCAACACGATGGCGACGGCGATCGAAGCGATGGGCATGACGCTGCCTTACAGCAGCAGCATTCCGGCCGAAGATCCGGCGAAGCAGCAAGAATGCATCGACGCCGGCAAAGCGATGCGCTACTTGCTGGAGAAAGATATTAAGCCGCGCGACATCATGACCCGTGATGCGTTTGAAAACGCGATGGTCACGGTGATGGCGCTCGGCGGTTCGACCAACGCCGTGTTGCACTTGATCGCGATGGCTCGCGCGGTGGATGTCGACCTGTCGATCGACGACTTCCAAACGGTCAGCGATCGCGTCCCTTTCTTGGCCGATCTGAAGCCGAGCGGCAAGTTTGTGCAAGAAGATCTGCACTCGATCGGCGGTACGCCGGCCGTCCTGAAGTATCTGCTGGCCGAAGGCTTCTTGAAGGGGGACTGTATGACGGTGACCGGCAAGACGCTGGCCGAAAACATCGCCGATCTTCCCGGCTTGAAAGAAGGCCAGAAGATCGTCCACCCACTGTCGGACCCGATCAAGTCCTCCGGTCACATCCAGATCTTGAAGGGCACGCTGGCCCCCGAAGGCGCCGTCGCCAAGATCACCGGCAAAGAAGGACTCCGCTTTCAAGGGCCGGCCAATGTCTTTGATAGCGAAGAAGACATGTTGCACGCGCTGGAAGACAAGAAGATCAAAAAGGGAGACGTCGTCATTATTCGCTACGAAGGTCCCAAGGGAGGCCCCGGCATGCCGGAGATGCTGACTCCGACCTCGGCGATTATGGGGGCCGGTCTCGGCAGCGATGTCGCACTGCTGACCGATGGCCGCTTCTCCGGCGGCTCGCACGGTTTCATCGTTGGGCATATCACGCCTGAGGCGCAAGACGGAGGCCCGGTCGCGCTCGTTCAAAATGGCGACATCGTCACGATCGACGCCGACACCAACTCGATTGACGTCGACGTGCCGGCCGATGAGATGGCGAAACGCTTGGCCGCTTGGAAGGCTCCGGCCTACAAAGCGACCCGCGGCACGCTTTACAAGTACATCAAGAATGTGAAAAGCGCTTCAGAAGGTTGCGTGACCGACGAATAAGTTCGGCGTCCCGTAATGTGCCGAGCATCGAAAAGATCGAACACTAGCCCGCTGCGCGAGCGAGTGTTCGGTGATTCGGTGCGAAGTGATGCGCCTTGTCGCTACTACCCACCATTACAACTGAGGCGACGCTCTAGCGAGCGTCGTTTTTTTATGGCCACCATCGTGCTGCTGATCCTCTCGAACATCTTCATGACATTCGCCTGGTATGGGCATTTGAAGTTCAAGAGCAGCGCCCTGTGGGTGGTGATCTTGGCGAGCTGGGGAATCGCGTTCTTTGAGTATTGCCTGCAAGTGCCCGCTAATCGCTGGGGGCACGAGCGATACAGCGCCGCGCAACTGAAGATCATGCAAGAGGTGATCACGCTGGTCGTCTTTTGCGTCTTCGCCGTGACGTTTCTCCGCGAGCCGCTCAAATGGAATTACATCGTCGGTTTCGTGATGATCATCCTGGCGGTCGTCTTTGTCTTTGGGTTTGATACGCCGAGTAAGGCCGATCATGAAGAGACGCCCAGTGTGATTCAGCGCGAAGATTCTCCGCCGCACTCGGAGTAACCATCGTTCCTAGTCTCGTAGCGAGTCCGAGATACGAAACA
>NZ_CH672376.1:1392466-1395395 GCF_000153105.1 Blastopirellula marina DSM 3645 | reverse complement strand
AGTCCCTCTCCGGCATAATCGAGGGCATGTGCGCGAGTCTTGGCGTCTTCAAAGACCATGCGTCAATCGAGCAGGCCGCCTTCCTCGACCGGTGCGAGCGCCTGAATCGTTTGAAAGATTGGCGCCGCCAGGTGATCAAACACGATCCGCGTCGGCTCGATGATTTCGACGAAGCGGCTTTCGTTCGGATAGTCTGTCCCGTCCGGAGCGTGCATGAAGAACTTCCAATCCCCGCCAGGCTGGAAGTCGAACTCGTGAAACGTGGTGGTAAAACCGTTTGGTCCCCACCACCGCGCCAGGGATGATATGTCGCGAAACGCTTGTAAGACTTGTGTAGCAGAGTAGGGGACCAGCCGGCTCGTTTCGATTCGCCGATCGGCCGGAATCGTGTTGACGTCATGTACCTTTATCGTTCGACATTCGTCCTTCGCAAATAGGCGTTCTTAGCGGTATCGTTCCGTGCGGCGATCAGTCCGTTGACGGTCTCGTCGGCAGACGGGATCTCCCAAAGGTCCGCCTTTCGCGCCGCGATCTCTGGATGCGACTGCTGCAATTGTCCTTGCCGTCGGAGCGAATCAATCGCTTTGAATCGTTGGGTTAGTGTCGTCGTTCATGGCCGATAAGATAGGTGACGCAAGCCCAGAACGGGCTGCTGCTCTGCATCAATATCAATGCGTCACCGCCGCCGCTTGCGTGACTTGGGCGCGACGGGAGCGTTCCAACTGACCGACATGCCTGCGGCTTGCAGGCCGAGCTTCGTTTTGACGAACGCGAGTTCGAATGAAATATAGACCCACTGGCCGCGATGGCTCGTGTCGACCAGCGAAGCGACTTGAACGCCTTGGTAGGGTTGGCGGCGAAGCGTTAGAGGATGGACCACGGTCTGGGGGTCAGAATGGAGGGCGTCCCAGTCGGCTTGTTTGCGTCGCGACTCATTGCGGCGAATCCGGTTGGGGATCGTCATCTTCTGAGAGATGAGGGCATGCTGTTTGGCGAGGAACGCGGCGACGTCGGTTCGCATTGCTTCGACGAAGACCTGACTCGCCGCCGCAAAATCTTCTCGATGAAATGCTTGAGCGACCAATTTTGCTTTCGAAAAAGATCCTCGCAGGCCGGCGGCGACGGCGGTTGAAACAGGTTGTGGAAAGGCCTCTGGTTGTCGCTTTTCCCATTTCAGTTTGCCCGAACTTGCGATTTCCGTCTCTTCTTTGGTCACTGCGGCCCGTTGGAGTTGGATTAGGACTTCAACAAACGCATCGTCCGCTTCGGTATCGACTTCGTCGTCCTGGAGTTGTTCGATTCGTTCCTCTTCAAAGTCGTTGTCACGATCTTCCGCCAGATCGACCAGCCACTGGGGAATCGTCTGATTCGGGAACGATTTGCGGCGCCAATCGAGATACGATAGCTTGCGGCGGCGAAATAGATCGGTCGCAATATCCGAGCTGAGAAAGACGTACGTGGTGAGTTGATACGAACCAGGCGGAACGTCGACGAGGAGGAAATCGGGCGATTCTGTCGACTCTGGCGAGATCTGCTGACCAAAGAATCCTCCCGCGTCGACGACCAGTTTCCCCGTTTTCAGTTCGACGGATCGAGTCCCCTTGGCGATCCAGCTCGTTGATTCTTCCTCGGTCAGTTCGCCCAATACCAATCGGCCCGCGATGCCCCCATCGTCGGGCAAGTGGATCAATAGGGCGCTGCCTTGCTTCGCCGCAGCGACTCGGTCTTGCAAAGTGATGAGATCCGCTTGCCGATCAGCGTCCGCGATCGTAATGACGCTAGCGTCTTCACCGACGCCGAAATCAAAACGGGGTTGGTCTGGGGACAATATCGGCATCTCAAGTTTCTTTGGGCAAAACCTGTTCTGCAATGTTGAGGATTGGACGCTTGTGCAAGCCGGCGTTGGGGTTGGAAGATGGTTGTCGAGACTCGGCTTGCTCCAACCACCCTTGGTCCTAAGACCGTCATGTAGCTGGATCGCCGGCCGCTTTTTCGTGCTGAAATCCGAACAGTCGCCAGAGCGGCGCAGTAACGCCAGCTCGTATCACAAGGCAGGGCCTCGCACATGTCTGATATTACCAAAATCTATGTGGGTGTCGACGTTTCAAAATCCGAATGGGACGTGGCCATCACGGGAACGCGTCAAACTTTCACCTTCGAAGCCAATGTGGTCGGCCAGCAACAACTGCTACGTGATTTTTACGACAGATCCAACCGCAGGGCTGGGCGTCTTGTCGTGCGATCGCCGTAGCTTCACGCCAGGTCGCCCGCCACGAGAGTACAAAAACGTGTTGGCCAGCAGCAAGCGAGCTATCCGCAAACCCCTGGTGAACTACCCGACAGGTTTCGCGAGTCGGTAGTTCTACCGGTCGATGATTGCCGATCTCCGGCTGCTCCTCTCACGCGTGAGCGAGTAAGGAATGGTCACTCGAGAATGCGACGTCAAATCTGCTTGCCATACGAAATGTTGATCGCGCCGGAATTTGACTACGAATTGGTTCGATGAAAACGGTCACGCCTCGCAAAGAGCTTGCGACGAAGCGAGGTCGAGAATGCGTTGGCGGCGGCTTAGGCGAATAAATCACCTTTGAAGCGTGCCCTAGGCCAAGAATCTGTAAATAACGTTTTAATGCAAGGAACTCTCGGAAAAACAATAACACGCTGGCGATGTTCACGCCGAAATACAGAGTCGCTAAGCTCTTAAGTTACTGCGATAATAAGTGAACGATTTGCGATCCTTGATCAATTTTCAGCTTGCAATAACAAGCGCAGTCTTTAGTATGTCGCCAGAGAACACGTCATCTCAACTTGATGAGTTCTCTACGAGAAATATTGAAGGTTGAGGTTCGGGCAAGACCTGCAAATAGACAAGACCCGCCAAAGAACGACACTCCTAGGAACATAGACATGCCAGCGCCAACACAATCCT
>NZ_CH672376.1:1066816-1392366 GCF_000153105.1 Blastopirellula marina DSM 3645 | reverse complement strand
GAGCAGAATCTCAATCGACTGCTTGCAACGTTGAGCGAACAATAGGCGTCATGAATTGGCGCCCGAGGGTTCGGGCGCCAATTTTTTGTTGGCGAATCCTACCAGTCGCGTGGGGCGATCAACTCTTCTGGGTCGGCGTCAAAACCGTACGCTTCGGCGATCGTAACGAAGTCGGCGCCGATCGCGTCTCTGGCGGCGGTTTCGATTTCGCTGTCTTCTTCTTCAAATTCGCCGGCGAGTTCGTTGAACTCTTCGGTGGCGGCGTGCGTTAGCTCGTAGAGATCGTCCAACGATTGGGGCTTCTTTCGCTCAATCGTTTCGCACAGGTCTTCTAAGATCGCTTTCCCTTTGTCGACCAGATGTTCAGGAAAGTACGCGTCGAGATACATGTCCGCCAAAAATGGATAGTCGATTAACGCCTTGTTGATGATCGCCATGGGACTGCTGGAATGGGTGGTCGGGAGTGGGCCATCGCTCGGCGGCGTCGAGATTTGGCCGCGAGAATTCGAGTCGGTTCGCCGCTGCTATTTTCTGGATATTATCGAACAATCCCGCAGGATGCGAGGCGTCTTGCGATGGGCGAAATCTCAATTGAGCGCTTCGCTTTTTCGCTAGACAAATAAAGAATCCATGAAGATTGGATTTAAAATCGGCAGGCCAATCGGCTCGCGTCTCAGCCCACGCATCGGCAGTCACCTTTTGCATGATTCCTAGGAAGATTTCAAGGAAATTAGACGACGAATATCGGACCGCTTTCCCTCACTAGCAGACATCAAAAAATCCCGATTTTAGCAGCAAAACAAAATAGACAACGCGTTTCAACAAGTCGAACGTTGTGAGGCTTTCCTTCTGTCTCTAGAGTTGATGCGACTGACTGCTAGACGATGTCCTCCCTTGCATGCGATCCCACCTCAGGAGCTCTTTATGAAGAAACGCACCGGTTTCACTCTCGTCGAATTGTTGGTTGTGATCGCCATTATCGGCGTCTTGATCGCGTTGCTGCTGCCGGCGGTGCAACAAGCGCGGGAAGCGGCTCGCCGGATGTCATGCTCTAACCAACTGAAACAGTTGGGGCTGGCGATGCACAACTATCACGATACGTATCTCGCGTTGCCTGCCCGCGTCGGCGGAACGGAAGTGACGGGGCCGCGAATCAGCGGTTGGATTAGCTTGCTGCCGTTTATTGAAGAAAGAGCGTTGTACGATCAAATCGTCAGCACTTCCCCAGCTTTCAACGTGAAACCCTGGGAAAAGAATTACGTTCCTTACAACACCCAGGTCCAGATGCTGATCTGCCCTTCGGAAACGGGAATCGTCCAAAGTTCGGATATCTTTGATGGTAAAGGAAGCTCGAACTACGCGTTTTCCATCGGCGACTGCTGCCGCTATTCGCTTCCCCAACAAAATGCCGAGGCCCGCGGCGTTTTCTCGAAATATGACTTTTGCAACTTCAAAAAAATCACGGACGGGCTCAGCAATACCGTCATGTTAGGCGAGAAAGGGCTGGGATCCGATGAAAAAAATCTGATCGGCGGCATCGTCGTCACCGGATCTCCCTGGGTTGTCAACGAACAAGACGGTATCAATCCCGGCATCTGCCAAGCGCTGCGTCCACTGGGAAAAACCTATTCCAACACGACGGCGACCCTCAACTATAGCGGTCGCCGCTGGTCGGATGGCGCAGTGAATATGCAAGGGTTCTGCACTATCTTGGCCCCGAATTCCCCCAGTTGCAGCCGCAAGACGAACGACTGGTCAGAGTCAATTATCACCGCGTCGAGCTATCACCCCGGCGGCGCCAACGCCGTCTTCTGCGACGGTTCGGTCTCGTTCATTCCGGAAACGATCGACACCGGCGACCTGTCGAAAATGGCGCCTCAATCGGGCCCGTCACCGTACGGCGTGTGGGGCGCGATGGGATCCAAGTCGGGTCAAGAATCGGCGTCGGGTTTGTAATCCAGACTTTGCCCAGTCAACCTTGCGTCCTGCCGGTCATGCACCTTCCGGCAGACGCTTGCTAGTGAACCGTTTCCACTCCAACTTGGCATTCACGAAAACAGATATCATGGCAAGCACACTACGAATTTTTGGTCTGTGCATGACGACCTGGCTGGTCGTTGGTTGCTCGAACCAAGTTCTCCTTGACGGTGCGGCGAAAACGACGGTGACGGTCACGTTGGACGATGCGCCAGTCGAAGAGGCTGCCGTCGTCTTTACTCCGGTCGAAGGCGGTCGTTCCGCATCCGGCAGAACCGACGTTAGCGGCGTCGCCCAGATGGGAACCGCGCGTGTCGGCGACGGCGTCTTCCCCGGCGAGTACAAGATCGTCATCGTGAAATCGATCGATGATCCGAGCACGCCGCCCCCGGCCGAAGAAGACCAGCACGAACATACCGGCCGCGGACGCCCTGTCTATGCGAAGCAAATTTACCTGGTGCCGAAAAAGTACATCAGCACGTCGACTTCGGACCTGAGCACAGTGGTCGAAGCAGATGTCGAAAACGAAGTGACGCTGAAGTTGAATAGCAAATAGGCTGTTTCCCTGAACGGAGGCGTCGTCGCGTTGGTATGGCGACGTCTTCGAGCGAATTCATAGGCCGCCCAAAACACGGGATGCGACATTCGCCCCCTGCCGCTTGGCTCTACCTCTTTCGCCCTCGCGTGCGACCGCTCGCTGTTCGCGTTTGGCATGGCCCGGTGAAAACTCATTTCCGTCGAACCAGACGCATCGAGTGTCTGCCCGCCGGAAAATGAATTTCGCCCTGCTTGTCTGGCCGAAATGCCCTGCCGCGAAGCGAGGCGCCGGAGCCCTTTTCGCGTTGGGGGCAATTTCTCGCTGCATTCTCCCTCGTCGCGGCGAGGGAATCTCAAAATCACGTGAGTTTTGCCTGATCGGCTATCGCGGTATACTCTTAGTCCAATGTAAATAGAAGACGTACGTCACCTCATTTGCGCGGATCGAAATTTCTCATGCCTGGCGAGCCAACGGATATCAGCACAGGGAATATCGAGTTAGACGAAATCCTGCGGGGAGGCCTGACGGCCAATCGGATCTATTTGCTGGATGGCCATCCAGGCGCCGGAAAGACAACCCTCGGCATGCAATTTTTGCTCGATGGAATCCGAAAAGGGGAAACGGGGCTATACGTTTCTCTGTCGGAAACGCGGACTGAACTGGAAGGAATCGCCAAGTCGCATGGCTGGACGTTGGAAGGTCTGCATATCCATGAGTTGGTCGACCCAACCGACTCGCTTCAAGCCGATTCGCAGTACACGATGTTTCACCCCTCGGAAGTAGAACTGGGGGAGACGACGCGCCACATGTTGGCCCAAGTAGAGAAAATCAACCCGCGGCGGGTCGTCTTGGATTCGCTCTCCGAATTACGCTTGCTCGCCCAAAGCGCCCTCCGTTACCGACGACAAATCCTCGCGCTGAAGCATTTTTTCGTCGGTCGAGATTGCACCGCGATCTTTTTGGATGACAAGACTTCGCCTGACCACGATCTGCAACTGCAGAGCATCGCGCATGGCGTCATCAGCCTGGATCGGTTGCCTGCTGATTTTGGAGACGAACGTCGCCGCTTGCGCGTAGTGAAGTATCGGGGGCGTAGCTTTGTGGGTGGTTGGCACGATTTCGATATTCAACGTGGCGGAATGAAAATTTATCCGCGGATCACCACCCATTACCCCCCTCGTCCGCGGGAGCATTTGGCGTCGCTGCTGAGCGGAAATGCGTCGCTCGACGCGCTGCTGGGTAAAGGGATCGAACCCGGGACCAGCACGTTGATGCTGGGGCCCGCCGGCGCCGGCAAATCCTCTTGCTCAACCCTGTTTGCGACGACGGCTTGTCGGCGCGGCGAACGCGCGGTGATCTTTGCTTTCGACGAAAGCCGTCAAACGTTGATCCTGCGATCCAAAGGGCTGGGGATGGACCTGGAGGAACTCGAATCGCAGGGACTGTTGGAGATTCGCCAGGTGAACCCCGGCGAAGTTTCTCCGGGCCAATTCGCTAACATGGTGCGAACGTCCGTTCAGTCCAAGCCTGACGAGAAGCGCGTCTCCGTCGTTGTGATCGATAGTCTCAACGGCTACTTGAGCGCGATGCCGGAAGAACGATTTTTGCAGATTCAGATGCACGAGTTACTCAACTATCTGGGCAACTGCGGTATTGCGACTTTTTTAGTCGTGGCCCAGCACGGTATGTTGGGAACCGCGATGCAGACGCCGGTTGACGCCAGCTATCTGGCGGACTCCGTGATTCTGTTTCGATATTTTGAAGCCGCCGGTGAGATCCGCCAGGCGATTTCTGTGGTGAAAAAGCGGGACGGTAGTCACGAGCGAACCATCCGCGAGTTTCGGATGACCGATGGAAAGATCATCGTAGGCGAACCGCTGATCAACTTCCACGGCATCCTCGCCGGCACTCCGATCTTTACCGGCGACAAAGACAATCTCTTGGATGAACAGGGAATCGATGCCAAGCCCTGATTTCATCTCCGACAATCTTCGCGTATTGATTCTTCCTCCTACGCCGCGCGATGCGGCGATCACCGAACGGATTCTCAATCAAAATCATATTGAGACGTTCGCTTGTCGAAATATCGAGCACTTTTGCGAAGAGGCGAAAGCAGGCGCCGGCGTATTATTGATCGCCGAAGAGCACTTACTGGGAGATCCGCACAGATTGGCGGCGCAGATGCTGTCCGAGCAGCCGGCCTGGTCGGATCTGCCGTTTCTAATCCTCACGCTCGCCTCGGGACGCAACGCCCAAATTCTAGAGCAGTGGCAACAAGCGGCGTATGTGACGCTCATCACGCGCCCATTGCAAATCCAACCGTTTATAAGCGTCGTTCGCTCGCGATTGCAGGATCGCAAAAGACAATATATGGTCCGCGACTTGTTGAATCGTTTAGAGCACCATGGACGCCAGTTCAGCCAGCTTGCGGATGCAATGCCGCAAATCGTCTTTACGACGACGAGACAGGGAGAGATCGAATACCTGAATCAACGAGCGCTTGATTATTTTGGAGTTTCTCGCCAGGAGATCGCCGGGTTTGATTGGACCTCGACGATTTTTGAGAGTGATTTTGCAAACGCAAAAATTCGTTGGGAGCGCGCCCTCGAGAAAGGTTCCTCGTTTCAGTGCGAATTCCGCATGCAACATGCACGGACGCTAGAGCATCGCTGGCACTTGGCCCGATCTTTACCGGTCCTGGACGAAAGCGGAAAAGTCATACGCTGGTTCGGCACGGTCACCGACATTCACAAACAAAAGCTCATTGAGGAGAAATTGAATCTGGCTCTGCAGCAAGCCGCTGCGGCGAACGTTGTGAAAACCGAGTTTCTGGCGAACATGAGCCACGAGATCCGTACGCCGATGACGGCCATCTTAGGATATGCGGAACTATTGGCGCAGCAGGAAACCGATCTGGAGAAACTCCATTTCCTGAAAGTCATCCGCCAAAATGGCGAGTTTCTCGTGGAAATCATCAACGACATTCTCGATCTTTCCAAGATTGAAGCGGGTAAACTCGACATTACGTTAGAGCCCTTGGAATTGAGTCGGATGATCGAAGAGATTCAATCGCTCATGCTGGTCCGCGCCGCCGAAAACGACATTGAGTTTAACGTCGATTTCGCCGCCACCGTTCCCGAACGCATCCGTAGCGACTCAAAACGACTACGACAAATCTTGATCAATTTGATCGGCAACGCGGTGAAGTTCACCCAGGAGGGTTCGGTTCGGCTAGTGGTCAGCCCGGATGCGGAGAGAATCCAGTTTGACGTGATTGATACCGGCATCGGCATGACGCAACAGCAAGTTGAGCAGTTGTTTCTGCCGTTCCAGCAAGCCGATTCTTCGGTCTCACGGAAGTTCGGCGGCAGCGGTCTCGGTCTGGCGATCAGCCAGCGCCTAGCGGTAATGCTAGGAGGCGAAATTACGGTTCAAAGCCAGCAGGGCCAAGGAAGCGTCTTTACGCTCTCCATCCCTAACAACTTGGCCGGTCACACGTCTGTGGAGCCAGCCCGATCGCTCCCCTCCGCAAATGCGGCGACCATTCTCCGCGAAAAACCGCTGCTCCAGTGCGAAATCCTGCTGGTCGAAGATCGCCAGGCGATCCGATTCTTGGCGGGCCGCATCCTTACCAACGCAGGCGCCAGCGTTCAGTTTGCGGAGAACGGCCTGGAAGCGACTCAACTGGTTCAGCGTCTGCATGAAACGAATTCGGCGCCCGACATCGTGTTGATGGATATGCAAATGCCGGTGATGGATGGTTTCCACGCGACGGCGCGATTGCGAGAAATGGGATTTAACAGGCCGATCATCGCGCTGACTGCCGATGCGATGCAAGGCGACATGGATCGCTGTATCGCGAGCGGCTGCAACGCCTATGTCAGCAAACCAATCGACACGGCGGAACTGCTGCAAGTCATCGCGCGATACGTGACGCCGACCGAAGATAACGCCGCTCGTGACGCCGAGAGACGTTAACGCGAACGAGTCCCACGATTCGTCCACCGAATCGTGGGAAGATGAGCCTCTTTAAGCAGGTTCCTCCTGCATCGCTTCTTGGGCGGCCACTGCATCATGCCGCGCGGCCAAGGTACCCAAAATGGGCGAGATCAACGCCGTCCAGCCGGTTTGATGACTCGCGCCCAAGCCTTTGCCGGTCTCGGCGTCGAAGTACTCGTAAAATAGCACCAGGTCGCGCCAATGGGGATCGTTCAGCAGCATGTCGCTACGAGCATAGCTGGGGCGATCTCCTTCGGCATTGGCCAGGAACAGCTTCGATAATCGCCGGCGAATCTCGTCCGCGACCTCTTGCAGATCCATATAAACGCCGGAGCGCGCCGGACATTCGACCCGCAGCGACTTGCCGTAGAACATGTAATACCGCTCGAGCGCTTCGATGAGCAGATAATTCAGCGGAAACCAGATTGGGCCGCGCCAGTTGGAATTGCCGCCAAACAAACCGCTGTCCGACTCGGCAGGCAAATACTGAACGCGCAATTGTTCGCCGTTCAGTTCGTATTCAAACGGATGCTCTTCGTGATACTTCGAAAGCGAGCGAATCCCGTAGTTGGAAAGGAACTCATCCTCGTCCAGCAAGTAACGCAACATTCGCAACAAGCGTTCTTTGGTCGGAATCGCCAATAGGCGTCGCCCGTCGCCGTCTTCTTGGGTGTCGCACTCCATGTAGGTCATGAACTTGGCTAGATCAGGCCGGAAGCTCAGGAACCAATCCATGCGTTTGCGAAAAGCGGGCAACTTTTCCATAGTCCGGTCATACACCACATCGACCGTCAGCAGCGGAATCAAGCCGACGATGGAGCGAATGCGGAGCGGAATGCTGCGACCATCAATGTGCAAATGATCATAGTAGAAGCCGTCGGTCTCGTCCCACAGTCCGGTCCCGTCCAGCGAGTTCATCGCTTCGGCGATCGAGACATAGTGCTCGAAGAACTTGGACGCCATATCTTCGTAGGCGGGATTGCCATCGGCCAGTTCAAACGCAATCGACAACATGCTAGAGCAGAAATAGGCCATCCACGCCGTACCGTCCGCTTGCTCCAAGTGCCCGCCGGTCGGCAGCGGTTTGGAACGGTCGAAAATACCAACGTTGTCGAGCCCCAAAAATCCACCGCTAAAGACATGCTTGCCGCGGATGTCTTTGCGATTGACCCACCAGGTGAAATTGAGCAACAGCTTTTGGAAGACTCGTTCCAAAAAGACGCGGTCACGATCGCCGTTGGCGGCCGTCATTTGATACACGCGCCAACAAGCCCACGCATGGACCGGAGGATTCACGTCGCTGAAGTTCCATTCGTACGCCGGCAACTGACCATTGGGATGCATGTACCATTCGCGCAGGAACAAGATTGCCTGGTCTTTGGCGAACGCCGGATCGATCTTGGCGAACGGAATCAAGTGGAACGCCGAATCCCACGCAGCGTACCACGGATATTCCCACTTGTCGGGCATCGAGATGATGTTGCGATTGTAGAGATGCCCCCAGTCGCTGTTCCGTTTGCTGGGTTTGCCCGGCGACGTATCGGCATGCTCAGCAGGCGTTTTTCCCTTGTTCTCTAACCAGCGTGGAATCACGTAGTGATAAAACTGCTTGGTCCACAGTAGTCCGGCGTTGGCTTGGCGCAAGACCATCTCTTCGTCATGCGACAATCCGGGAGCGACCAGAGATTGGGCGTAGCGATCGGCTTCGTCCACGCGTTCTTCAAACGCATCGTCGAACCCGGCGCCGAACGGCGCGACCGGCAGTTGCTCTTTGGAGGACATCCGCATGCGAAATTCAACCGACTCGCCGCCGGGAATGACGCACTTGAAATGGGCCGCCGCTTTGGTCCCTTTGGGATCTGGATTGACGACTCCCTCAATTCCATCGACCACCGCCAGATGAAACGCATCTTTGCAGGAAGGTCGGCGACTGTTGGGATCTTCAAATCGCCAAGAGTTGGTTTCGTTTTCGGTAAACAGCCATTCGGGGAGTTCGCCGTCGGGACCGGTGTCGACGTAAATCTGAAAGTCTCCCAGCGACTCATGTTCTGCGAGCAGTTCGTCCGCGGCGACCTGGCTCAAAAGCGGCTTCTGTTCTGGTTTCTCCAGCGTCGGCCCCCACGCCCAAGTGTTGCGGTACCACCATGTCGGCAGAAAATGGAGCGGCGCAGCATCCGGGCCGCGGTTGGAGACGGTGACCTTGATCAGAATATCTTCCGGCGAAGCTTTGGCGTACTCGACCTGCACGTCAAAATAGCGGCCTTCGTCAAAGATTTTGGTATCGGTCAGCTCAAACTCTGGCTGCTGACGATTCCGATTCGCATTTTCTTGGCGCAGTTGTGCATACGGATATTCGGTCTGGGGATATTTGTAGAGCCCCTTCAGGTAAGAGTGGGTCGGCGTTGAGTCGAGATAGTAGTACGCCTCTTTGACGTCCTCTCCATGGTTCCCTTCGGGACCGGTTAGGCCAAACAGTCGCTCTTTGAGGAAGGGATCTTCCTCATTCCAGAGGGCCAGGCCAAAGCAGAGGCGACATTGGCGATCACAGATCCCCATGAGCCCATCTTCCCCCCACCGGTAGGTCCGCCACAACGCTTCTTCGTGGGTGAAATTGAGCCAGGGATCTTGTTCCGCGGCGCTTTCACGAACGGTTCCCCATTGGCGCTCCGAGAGATAAGGTCCCCAGCGTTTCCAATTCGCTCCCTTTTGGCGACGCGACTCGGCGGCAAGTCGCTCCCATTCCGCTTCCGGCATAAATCCTCTGTCCTGCTCCGTAAGTCAGTCTTGGCTGCCTACAAAATTTGCGAAACATGCGCATAAACCAAGCGTGTCAACGTGTCCCCTGCGACATGCGACCGCACTGGTGATTCGAGATAGCCTACCATGCGAATCTTATTCCGATTTGAGCGAAATGGCGGTGTTTTTTGTTTGGCGGTGATGCGCTGGAGAAGTAAACCTCCACGCCACATTGCCCCGGCACTAAGGAAGCGGAAACCGCCATTGCAGGGCATGAATTTCGACCCAACTTTATCAGGGCGCGATTCCTGACTCCGTTACGCCGCCTTCTTCGTATCGTGCTCTTTCAAATCGTCCATCGTCGGCAGGTGTTTGCCTTGCAGTTCGTAGACGTAGCGGAGCACTTCGGCGACTGCCGCATATTGCTCGGCGGGGATCGCCTGGTCGATTTCGGCGTCGCGATAAAGCGCCCGAGCGAGTTCTTTTCGTTCGACGATCGGGATATTGCTTTCCAAGGCGAGTCGGCGAATTCGCTGTGCGACCAGGCCGGCGCCTTTGGCGACGACGATGGGGGCCGCCATCTTGTAGGGGTCGTACTTCAGCGCGATCGCTAACTCGGTCGGGTTGGTCACGACAAAGTCGGCTTTGGGAACGTCGGTCGACATTCGGTTCATCGCCAACTGCCGCGCGACCTGACGACGCCGCGCGATCAGCGACGGATCGCCTTGCAGCGACTTCATTTCTTCGCGGACTTCCTGTTTGGTCATCTTCAGATCTTGCTCATGCTTCCACCACTGAAAGGCGTAGTCCATCAGCGCCAAAATCAATAGCGCCGCGGCGATCTTCATCGATGTCCAAAACGCCGTGGTCAGCAGAAAGCTCGCGATCTCGCCGGCCGAGAGTTCAGAGAGTCCCAGGATGGTCGGCATATCGTAATACAGGCTGACCGCAGCGACGGTCGAGACAATCAGCACTTTGATGATGCCGAATCCGAACTTCACAAAGTTGGCCAGCGCAAACAATCGTCCAAAGCCAGACATCGGATTGATCCGCTTGATATCGAGCGACAACTTGTCTGGCAGAAACAAAAAGCCGGTCTGCATCAAGTTGAGCGCGATCGCCGCGACAAACATCAGCAGCAAGATCGGCGTCATCACGGACGCCAAGCGCCAGACCGCGGTAGCGTTCTCGTTTATCGCCCAGCCGAAGCTGACCTCTAGCGGAGGGGGGACGCTCAACTTATCGCGCGTGAAGTCGCCAAAGAAGTGAAAGATCGACTGCGAGAAGTACATGATCACGCCGAGCGCGATCACCAGCATGCCGGCCGAAATCAGATCCTGGCTTTTGGTGATCTGACCCTGATTGCGCGCTTCGTCGCGGCGGTGCTGGGTCGGATCTTCTGATTTGTCATCGTCCTGCTCGGCCATGCTTCACTTTATTGGGGAAACACTTCCGTACGGTTGATGACCAGATCGCGAATCGAATTGACCGTCGGCTCCAGCTGATCTTGAAATAACCAGCCCATCGACCCGACCGACAGAAAGACAAAAATCATTAGCAACATCGTGTTCAAGCTGAACCCGACGGCGATCAAATTGAGCTGCGGCAGCGTGCGGCTAATCAAGCCCATCACCAAGACGCCGATCAGCAGCGCGACGGTGCCTGGCGCCGCCGCTTGCACTCCCAGCATAAAGCTGATCGAAAGCGTCGACACCAAAACGTGCACCACTTCCGGCGAAGCGAGTCCCACGCCAGGCGGCACATCCGCAAACGTCGAGAGCAACGCGCCGATCATGAACCGGTGTCCCCCCAGACAAAAGAACATCGCGACCACGACCATATCAAACAGCACCGCCAACATCGGCACGCTTTCGTCGAACGCTGGATTAAACGCGTCGGCGACCGACAAACCGCCGATCTGCCCCAGCATTTGCCCTGTGATTTGGACGCCTGCGAACAAGATGCGAACGCCCAGGCCAAACGAGATGCCGATAAACAACTCGCCTCCCAAAACGACCAGATAGCTCATCCAGTGATCGGGCTGAGGGAATTTTTCTCCCCAAAAGAGCCCGGTGATCATCATCGAGATCGTGACCGCCAAAAAGGCTTTGACCTTGGCCGGAGCGTAGTTTGAGCCGAACATCGGCGCAGTCGCCAACATGCCGCTGACCCGCGTCAACACCGTGACGAAGATAAACAGCTGATGCAGCGTCGGTTCTAAAAGGGGCAAGCTTTCCACGTTAGCCGGGACTCACTCGGTTCACGCAACTAACCTCCCATCAAACGATCAGGAATGTGCGTCACTAAGGTTTCGGTGTAGACCATCAATCGCTGCAGCACCCACGGCAGCGCGAACAGCATCGCGGCGGCCATGGCCAAAAACTTGGGCACGAAGGCGACCGTCTGATCTTGAATTTGCGTCAGCGCCTGTAGCAAACCGATCGCCAGACCGACAAGCATGCCGGTCACCAAAGCAGGCGCCGCGATCCACAGTGCGACCATCATCGCTTCGCGGGTCAGGTCGACGGTCGTTGTTACATCCATGACGGATTTCCGGATTTCTGGGTTAAATCGTGGTAGCGAAACTTTGCAACAACATGCCGACAACCAACGTCCAACCGTCGACCAGCACGAATAACAACAGCTTGAACGGCAGCGAAATCATCACCGGCGGCAACATCATCATCCCCATCGAAATCGTGATGCTGGCGACGACAATGTCGAGAATCAAAAACGGCAGATAAATCTGAAACCCGATCAAAAACGCGGTCTTCAGTTCACTGAGGATAAACGCCGGGATCAGCGCTTGCAGCGGCACGTCGTCGTACGACTGCGGCTCGCCGATTTTGTCTTTGGTCCCTTGCGGCAAGAATTCAAAGAACATCCAGACGTCGTCGCTGTTGCCGGCGATATCGATCTGTTTGCTCATAAAATGCCGAATCGGTTTCGTCCCTTTTTCCCACGCTTCGTCCGGTCCCATTTCGCCGGTAGCCGGATCTTCCACTGCGAACAGTTTGTACTGCTGACCAGTATCGGGGTTTACCTCTTCTCGCGTGTAAGGACCAACGCTCTCTTCGTACACCTCTTGCCATGTCGGGTACATCAGCAGGATGGTCATGAACAACGCAATCGCAGTGACAACCTGACTCGGAGGCAACTGCTGCGTCCCCAGCGCTTGGCGCAACAGACCAAGCACGATGATGATGCGAATGAAGCCGGTCGTCATCAACAAGATCGCCGGCGCCAGACTGAGCACCGTCAGCAGCACCATAATCTGAATGGTGCTGACCAATCCGCCGGGGCTCGTCCATTGTTCGGGGCCCCCTTTGACGAAGTCGGCTAGATCGGACGCTTCTTCCGAGACCGGCGCATCCAATGACGACTCAGCCGAGATATCGAGAGTCGGTTCGCCGAGCGTCGAGACTTGCGTCGCCGACATTTGCGCCCAGACAGGAGACGTTGATATCGCCAGCCACAGCAGCGACCAACAGATCCATTTCAACTTGCGTGATCTGATCATGATTACGCCTCCAAAAATCCACGGGCCGGTTCGCCGCCCATTTTTTGCAGGACGTCCTGGAAAGTGGAGGACATGTTGCCTCCTCCTTTTTGCCGCAGGTGCACCAACAGCGATTCGACTTCCAGCGGATCCGAGATCTCGGTCAACGTTTCGGCGCCATGCGGCGTTACCGACAACAACAGTAAGCGATTGCCAACACGCACCAACTGCAATTGTTGGCGGCCTTGCAATTGCGTGCGGCCAAGCACCTGAACCACTTCTTGCGGCAGGCGCGAATTGGCGGTCGGCATTTTCTTTTTGCCGGCCCAAGCGAAGATCAAAAACAATCCGACCACCAGCATCAGACTCGCGACAATCGTCGCCGTACGTTGTTTTGATTCGGTAGAAGGCAGCATCGAGCTGACAGGCGAACTCGTTTTCTCGGTTCGCTTCGGCAGTGGGATCGCTTCGCCGGGAGGCGCCAAAGCAACGGCCGCGGGCGAAACTGGTTGGCTGGGCGGTTGCGACATCGGCGCAGCTTCAACAGCGCGAGCCGAAAATGGTTGATTGGCCGTAACGGCGGCATGACCGTTGACCATCTGGCCGGGCGATCCATCCGCCGCGACGGTCGCCAGGGCTAGAAACAAGGTAATCGCGTGCATCCTTGCACTCGCTTTTTGAAAAAAGGCTCAAGCCGTTCGCATGCATCCGCCGATCAAAGAAGTAGGGCAGTCCGTTCCCACTTCAATCGGCCCGCAGATCATAGAAGCGGGGGGCCCGCGTTACAAGGCGAATCGCCAGCTCGTTTTCTCCGGCTGCTAGCGTTCGCATCTCGATCGAGTCAGCTTTTGCTCGATCCAACCGCTGTGCTTATTCGATTCCATCCCCGACGATCAATTCGGCGATGCGAACGCAAAAGTTGTCGTTCAGGACCAGCACTTCGCCGCGTGCGATCATTCGCCCGTTGACGTAGATATCGACAGGATCGCCGGCCAGCTTGTCGAGCGAGACGACCGAGCCCTTGTTCATCTTCAGGACGTCTTCCAGATACATATTGGTGCGACCCAACTCGATCTTGACGTCCAGCTCGACGTCGCGGACCAGGTCGATCGTGGTTTTGTTGGTGCTAGCCGGAGCGCCGCCGAAATCGCGGAGTTGAAATAACTGGGCGTCCGACGCCATCTCGGCAGGCGAGTCAAGCGAAGCGAGCGCCGCTTGGGCTTGATTCAGCAGAAATTCAATGTCATTCGGATCCATGCCGCTATCGCTCGTATCGCGCGACGCTGCCGGAGCGGCGGTCGCTGCGGCATGTGCAGGCCGCGCGGTCGAACTGGAAGCGGCGGATCCGCCTCCTCCGGCGCCGGCGAGCAGCGCCTCGATCTCGTTCTGACCCAGCGACTCGACTTCGGCCGCTGCAGGTTTCGTTTCGCCGGACGCTTCGAGCTTGCCGGTTGACGCTTGGCGCAACAGCTCTTCGATTTCGTCCTGCCCAATTTGATCGTCGCTCATCGGAATCCGTTCCGAAATGCTTTCAGTTCGCTACTGCTCGATAAAGGAGTAGTCGCTGAAAATGACTGACTTAACGAGGGGTTTCCCCAGAATGCGATTCGTTTTCTCTAAAATCTTGCGCTTAAGCAAGCCCAAACCTGGATCGGTCAGGTCGCTGACTTCGGAACTACGAAGCGTGACGAGCACTTGCTCGCGAAAGCGATGTTCGTTCTGCGCGATCAGCGTCTCAAATTCTCCTTGATTCTCGGCGTTCACCATCGCGTACAGGTGAAAGTCGATCCGGAGCGTCGTATTGGCCAACGGCTGATACGCGGTGATGCCAAAGTTTTTCAGATCCACTTCAACGGTCGCTTTATCGGAAACCGCCGTTAGATCTTCCACATCCGGCTCGGTAGCCGTGTGCTGTCGCGCTCGCATTTCCGCCGCTTCAATCACATCTTCCGGCGAGGGAATAACGAAGTAAGCGAGCATGCATTCCAAGCCAACGAGCGCCAATACCGCGCCCAATATTTTGAGCTTGGTCATCAGCGAAGGCCCACCGGAGCTATTGGGCGTTGATTCAGCCATAACCGCCGAACTCTGTGACTAAGGGGTTGAAAAAACTCTCTCTTCAACCCAAGCCTAGCATGCGTTTTGCGCTAGGGCTTCGTATCCCCTGTCGGTCCGCCGTTGGTGATCCGCTGCGACTGCTCGGCGCCGGATCCAACCAGGTCATCCACCACTTCGTCGAGCAAAAACACTTCGACTCGGGGGTTTTGTTTCGATTTTAACGGATCGGTGCCTATATGAATCGGTTCGTTCTTTCCAGCCGTTGAAATCCGTATTCGCCGCGGATCTATTCCCAGCGAAACCAGAAAATTCATCACAGCCCGGCAACGTTCGTAGCCCAGGTCATAGTGATCCACAAACGGAGCGCCCGGCGCCAAAGGCTTGGGAGCCGCATGTCCACGAATCTCGATCTTCTGCGGCTTGCCGCCGAACTCTTGAGCTTGGACCTGCAGATCTCGCTTCATTTCGTCGGTCAGCTTGGCCGACTCGCCGGGAAAGTAAATCACCGTCCCGACCGCCGTGCTGGAGCCAGGGCGGATGATCCGCACTTGCGGGCTGTCGCCGACGGGTGCTTTTACTTTGTCGCCCCCTTCCTGCGTGCTGAAACGCTTGGCGCGTCCCATGGTCGCTAAGTTCGACAAATGAGAGTTGCGCGGCTGCGCGGTGCCGGCGACGACGCTATTCATCGAGTCGTCATGGCCAAACTGGCGGCGAAAGGATTCGACCAGAGCTTGAAAGTGTTCTTCCTTTTTGATCTCGCTCATCGAGACCAACATGATGAAGAAGGTCAACAGCAGCGACATCATATCGCCAAAGGTTACGACCCATTCGGGGATGCCTACGGCGTCGTCGTCATCGCCCATTATTTGGCCTCTTCCGATTTCTTACGTGCGGCCGGCGGCAGGAAGGTGCGCAGCTTTTGTTCGATCACGCGCGGGTTCTCGCCCGACTGAATCGCCATGATGCCGCGCACGATGATTTCCATCGTCAGCAACTCTTGCTTGTTCAAAAACGAAAGCTTTTCTGCGAACGGCAAAAAGACGCAGTTCGAAACGATCGCCCCGTAGAGCGTGGTCAACAAAGCCACCGCCATACCAGAGCCGATCGAGGATGGATCGCTCATATTGCCCAACATGATAATCAGGCCAAGCAGCGTGCCGATCATGCCGTAAGCCGGCGCGAAACGCCCCATCTGGTCGTAAATTGCTTTCGTATCGCGATGCCGCGTCGCGACGGCGTCGATTTCGGTTCGTAAGAGATCTTCGATGACGTCAGGGCGCGCGCCGTCAACCGCCATTTGAATCCCCACAATAATAAAGGGATTGCTGATTTCGGCGATGCGGCCTTCCAGCGCCAACAGACCGTCACGCCGCGCTGTTTCCGCCAGGCTGACGATTTCTTTGATCAATGCGACGACGTCGGTCGGTTTGTTCAGAAAACAAACCTTCAGCGCCATCGGCGAGCCGACGATAGATTTGAGCGGGAACGCCATCATGCAAGCTGCAACAGCGCCGCCGCAGACGACCAGCAACGACGGAGCATCAATAAACGCCGCCAACGAGGATCCAGGCGCAATCAGAATCGCGGTGAGAATCAACCCAAATGCGGCGATTAGCCCTATTACCGACGCGATGTCCATAAACTACGCTTTGCCCACGTTATGCCGTTTAGGCAGGTGTCACTGGTCCCGCAGGAGCCAGAAATTTCGCTTGTTGGTACCGGACCGCGCGTGCTAGCACATCATCCAGCGACTCTGCGACAACCATACGATCGCCGGTAGTTAATGTGATAAATGTGTCTGGATTGGCTTCCACATACTGAATCAATTCCGCATTCAGCACGAACGGATGCCCCCCCAATCTCGTCAGCTTGATCATTCGAGGTACCTAATAAAATAGGCCCACGCTCGCAAAGGTACGGGCGGGGGCCTAAAAATATCGAAGGTCGCCTATCGGCACAATCGGAATATCCCGACTATCGGCGGATATTCAGCAATTCGTCGAACAATTGCTGCGCGGTTGTAATGATTCGCGAACTGCCGCGGTACTGGGTAGAAGCCAGAATCAAGTCGATCAGGTTTCCGCCGATGTCGGTATTCGACAATTCGACGGCGCCAGCGATGATGCTGCCGATCCCCTCTTCACCGGCGTCCCCTTGAACCGGCAGCCCCGAGTTCACGCCGGCGGCGAATAGATTGTTACCGCGTTGCTCTAAACCGCTGGGATTCGCGAAACGAGCCAACTGAATCATCCCCAGATCGCGATCGACGCCGCTGGAGAAGACCCCGCGGATGATTCCGTCTTCGCTGATGATGAAGCTGTTCAGCTTACCGGTGCCGGAACCATCTTGCCGCGACGCATTCAAGGTCGCCTTATCGGCCGCCAGGCCTGACAGCTGATCGAAGTTAAGGTCGAACTCAAGCGGCGATTCCGACGGAATGTTGCGTCGGTTGATCGTTACCGTGTTGTTGTCAGAGCCAATATAGTTGCCGTCACCATCGAAATAGATCAGCCCGGTGCCGACAGAAATCTTCGCCGCTTCCGACTCGTCGCCGATCGTATCGCCGTCGTTATCCGGCGAATCGGCGAACCAACGGTAGACGGTATTCGTGCCGTTGCGGCTTTCCAGCACCGTCGTCACGCGGACGTTCATCGGCACGCCTAACGAGTCATACACAATCACGTCGGCCACGGCGCTTTCACCCACAGCTTCTTGAATCACGCCAAAGTTCAAGTTCGGATTCTGAACGACGCCTGAACCGTTGTCCAATTGGAAGGACGACAGCCCAATATCCACGCCGTTGTCGACGCCGTTGTTAGAAACGACGCGAATCCGGCCTTCGGTCGTGATGTAAATCCCTTGAGACAGATCGCCGGTCTCATCGGCAATGTTATTTTCTGAACCAGGAATTGGGTTCGAGTTGCCGTTGACCGAGGGCTGAATACCAAGGGACGCTTCGAGAAACTCGATCAGATCCTGGACGATCGTCGTATCGGTGACGGTAAACGTCTTTTCATTGAGCGTACGATCCCCTTTGGAGCCTTTAAAAGTCAGCGTCCCTTCGGAGAACATGCTCTCAAAGTTCAAACCGTCGCGTTTGACGACATCGACCAACAACGTGTTGGAGTCAACTTTTGGTCCATCCAAGTCAATCCGGCGATTGGCCGAATTGGTAAGATCCGAGATCTCTGCGTCCGATCGATCATCGACAAAATCCTCGCCGGCGCCCAATTCGGTAACCAAATAGTATGACGCCGAATCGGTGGACAAGTTACGATAGACGTTCACTGTGTCATAGGGAGGAGTCCCGCCTCCCGGCAGCGGCAGGTCGGTTAGATTGATACGACCATTGATGACGTTTTGCGGTCCAAGGACCAACGAAGGTCGGCTCTCTTGCTGCCCGGCGCGACCAAAGGTCACCAGATAAGAATAGTTGCCGTTGATCGTATCTTCGTTCAGCTCATTGGTCGTCAACGGCACGCTTCCGTCATCAATATAGGGACTCGCGGCCGCCGCCATGCTGATCGTATCGAGCTCGTAAAAATCGCTGCCTCCAGCGGCCGTACGATAGATCCTCACGTCCGTATAATCGGCGCTGGTCGGAATGTTGTCGAGGACGACCGAGTAACCATTTCCGTCAGCCGGAGCGCCATCGACGGTGATCTGCTGACCATCCGACGCGACCGTCTCATTTCCGTCGGCATCGACAAAGGCGAACCGATATTCATAAACATCGCCGCCCCCCAATACGCCGCCAGAGCCAGTTCCGTTGATGTTGGCCGCTGATAATTGCGTCGCCGTCGGCGCCGCCGCCACATCCTCAACCGCGGCGCCCATCGCGGTCGAGCTGACCAAAAAATAGGTCGCGCCGCCGTCGTTACTGCGGTACATGTTGACTTGCGAGTGACTGGAGCTTTGCGGCGCGCCGGCAAAGGTGACCGTATTGTTGTTCGCAATCGCGTCCCCCAAGTCGGCCACGTTGACCGTGATATTGGCCGATGCTTGGGTTTCATTCGCCAGGGCGGCGTCAGAAAACGTAAAGCGATAGTCGAACGTTCCATCCGGAACCGAACCGGCGCCTTCGGTTTGTCCCTGAACGACCGACCCGATCCCCGGCGTCGAGACGCTGTCGGTCGTCGACGAACTGTCATCCGGCGTCTCCGCGACAATCGCCGAGGCTCCGCTGACATCAGGACGCGGGATGGCGCTGTTGCCGAGAATCGCGCTTTCAATCACCTGCGCGACCGTCGCGAGATCGCCGGTCGCCGGCAGCGTACCTTCGAGATAGACGTTTTCGGTCGCTTTGGCGACAGCCGCGGCGCCCAGCGGAATCGTCAGCGGCACCAGCTGCGTCTCTTGAATGTTGAAGTTCTCGTCGATCCCGAAGCCGAGAACGCGTTCGCCGCCGATCGTCACCAACTCGTTGTTCGAGTTGGTTTTGAAAATGCCGTTGCGGGTGTAAAGCCGTTCGCCGTTGTTCCCTTGTACGATAAAGAAGCCGTCCCCTTGGATCGCCAGGTCCGACGGGTTCGAGCTCACCTCGATCGTACCTTGGGTGAAGTTGGGGGTAATCTCAGCGACCATCACGCCGAGACCGACTTGCCGCGGGTTAGTACCGCCGTCCGTTTCGCTCGGTTTAGAACCTAGTCCGCGCGTTTGCAAAAACTGATTGGCGAACAACGCATCGGAAGCCTTAAAACCGACCGTTTGCGAATTCGCCAGGTTATTGCCCAGCACGTCAATCTGCGTTTCGGCGGCCGTCATGCCTGTTAACGCAGTCGTCATGGCCGATGCTAGACCCATTGCTCAACTTCTCCGTAAGTAGATTTCTGTCTGTATAATCTTGCGGCGGCCGCGCGCTCGTCGCACCGGAATCCAAATCATCCGTCCAATTCGTTACGCAGCTACGCTCGTGTCGTCTTCACCGGCGTCGCCGGACTCATCCGAACCGCTCGTATCGTCCGAGCCGCCGGTGTTGGCGTCCGTTCCGTCGGCGCCATCCGTGCCGTCCGTTTCATCACCTTCTTCCGGCGGAGCCTGTCCGGCTGAAGAGGGAAGCACGGTGAAGATGTCGTCTAGTTTGACCGTCGCGATTCCGTCGTCGGTCATGACTTTCAAAAACACCTCTCGCACGCCGTCGTCATTCGGAGTGATCTGGGCGCCGGTCACCACGCCAAACACCACATCTCCTTGGTCGGTGAGGGCTTGAACTTGTCCGCCGATCAACGTGGTGGCCGACAAAATATTTTGTCCATCCAAGACGTTCGTCAGCGTCGTCGACAATTGTTCGGTCGCCGTGATGTTGCGGATCTGCCCGATCTGCTCCAGCATCTCCGAGTTCTTCATCGGCTCCATCGGATCCTGATTCTGCAACTCAGCGATCATGAGTTTCAGGAACTGATCCATGTCGAGGTCTTGCAAGCTGTTGCCTTGCTTGGCCCCTGCGCCGCTACTACTGTTTGTCGACCCAGTGCCGCCTACACTTGACATAGAACGCTCCAAATAAATGAGTCTGTTTTGTCGTACGTCATCGCGATTCGATACGTATAGCGCAGCGCCCCACGACGCATGCGATTTTCAAGTTGTCACCGCTCCGTTAGGCAATCACGTTGAGTTGTCCGTCGCTCGTCATGATCGACGTCGAAGTCGCTTCCACGCTGGGAGTTTCCGCTCTTTCCGAACTTCGTTCGCCGCTGGACGATTGCTGATTGGATGAATTCTGTTGTTGATCCGCCGGCGCTCCGCCTGCGTCTTGCGGGTTTCCGTTTTGACCGACCGAAACATCAAACGAATCGACGCGCAGGTTCAATTCCGCCAAGCGATCGCGCAGCTGCGGCAAGTTGTCGAGCAGCACTTTCCGCACCGCTTCGCTCTCCGCTTCCAATTTCGCTTTCATTCCCCCTTCGTCGACCTGCAGTTCGACGCGGAGCGATCCTAGCTCGGGCGGGCTCAGACGCAATTTGATCGGACCGCCATGCGTTTGCGCGTTGCGAACCGCTTGAGAGACCCGTTGGATCAGTTGGATTTGTTTCGCCGTATCGATTGCCGGAGCATCGCCGGACGACTTTGCGTTCTGCAGCAATCCTCGCTGCAATCCGCGTTGGATCGCCGTCCCCAAACCAGGTTCCGAGACGCTCGACGATTCTCCACCGCTTGTCGCCGCGGCTTGCGGAGCTGCACTTGCGGTGGGAGGCGCGGCGATCTCGGCGGCCGCGATCGCCGCATGCGTTCCCGGCGTCGGCGTCGTTACCGGCTGCGCAGCGGGCGTCGTCTCGACTTCGGCCAGCGGATCGACTCCAGCGGCTGCATCTGCCTCCTGATGGACTTCGGTCTCTTTGCTGAGGCGCTGACTCGCTTCACGGCGATCTTCGGCAAACTGCTCCGCCGCCGATGGTCCATCTGCGACAGGCTCTTGTTCTAAGGCGGCTGCAGCGGCTTCTTGGGCCTGGCGAATCTTCTCGCTCTCGTCCGCATCCTCGGGGTTCTGCTCTTGCTGCTGCTCTTCGGCAGTGATCTCTTGGATCAGCTTGGTCCCCGCTTCCGATTCGGTCAGTTCCGGCTCCGCGTCGGCTTTCTGTTTCTCTTGCGTCGCCACCTCTTCGATCGCATCCGAATCGGCGGCGGTCGAAGATTCCTCGGCGGCAGCATCGGCAAGCTGTTGGTGGAAGTCGGCAAGCGCGTCTTCTTGCTCCTCGTTGACGTCGACAGCGGACGCTTCGTCCTGCGATGCGTCGCCGGCTAATTCTGTCAGCGATTCGCTGGTCGATAATTCCGTCGCGTCGACCTGGTCCGCCGTTTCGGCATCGTCCGACTTTTTGTCGGCGGCGTCTTCGATCGGAGCGACAGCTTTGGCGTCGCCGACGATCAGATCTTCGTCCTCGGCGGCATCCTCGCTCGAGTCGTTGTCGGCAGCGTCCAGAATCGCTTGTTGCGAAAAGTCGCCGCTGGAATCGGACGACTCATCGACCGCTTGGTCCGTATCATCTGTCGAACTGACGGCGGACGAATCGTCGCTTTCGCTCGATACGTCGTCTCGATCTTGCGACGCCGGACGATCCGTTGCGGAAGACCCGGCCGGAGTCGACGCTTGCGCGCCCGGCGATTTGGTGATCGCCGCCGTGTTTTGCTGAATCAGATTAATGAACGCCAACGCATCGACGGGGGCGGTTCCCGCGACGCCGATCGTCCGCGGCGGCAATGACAGCGTCGGCGCTTGCACGCTCTGAGCATCTCGCGTTTCCATGGCCCTGTCTCCCTACGTTTCTTCTGGCTGAAACTGGTCTAGTTGATCCCGCGCCCCTTTGATCAGCGACGCCTCGGGGACGCCCAAGCGAATCTGATTCAAGATGTCGGCCAACTTCTGCTTTTCTTCCTCCGAGCGAAATTCGGCGATGATCTTTTTTCGTTTGTCGTTGGGCATTCCCTTCAGAATGGTCACGACGTCCTGCATCGAGTTGTCGTCCCGCTCCAACATGATCATCATCTGTTCTTTCGCCTGGCGTGCGTCGATCGCTTCCATCGTTCGCTGCAATTCGACGATCGCATCATCGCGAACCCCTTCTTCCAGCTTCTTCAAACGATCGTCAAACGAGGTCTTCAATTGATCGTAACGCCGGCGTTCTTCCGCGAGATTGGCTTGCATGCCGCGAATATTCTCAATACCGGTATCCAGCGCCTGGATCCGAAAATCGAGCGCCAAGTGGCGGCGCGCTCGAGCGTCGATCACCGCCTGCATGTCTGGCTCTTCGTTATCTTCTGCGGGTTTCGACTCTTCATCCAATTGCTCGCGGATCTTGTCTTCATCAATGCCGTAAACAATCGCCAAAATCGAATACGCTTTGCTGCTGTCGACGCGATTGGTCGCGATCAATACGCCGGCTCCGATCGCCGCGGCCAACACCGTAGCGACGCAAAGATACGCGAACGAACTCGCTGCCAGTTTCAATGCGGCCATCGGTTACCGTCCCTTCCGGGCGAAGGCGATCAGCCCGATTTCGTCAAGTTCCAAACTATCCAGACGCTCTTGTTCGGTCTGAAAACGCTGCTCTTGGCGCTCGCGCAACTTTTCGAGCGAACGAACTTCTTTTTCCGCTTCCAACAACGCGTTGCGTCGTTGTTCGATATGGGGATTCAACTTCCGCTGCAAACTTTGCTTGTGGGCGATCAGTGAACGCAAGTGATTTAATTCACGCTGAGCGACGATCAAGCTGTCGACATTCATGCGTCCGACCGAACAGCCTTCGCGCGCCTCGGCGATCGTCGTCTCTAACAAATCGGCCGTTTCCTGCATTTCACGCGTCAACTGCTCCTGGATCGACAGCACTTCCATCAACTCGGATTGACGCTGATCGCGCGCAGCGATTTTCAGTTTTAAGTAGGTCGCGAGTCGAAAGTGAAAACTTGCCATCGGTTATCTCTCGTTCATCCTTAGGCGCCGGCTTGCTGGGTCTGTCGCTTCGCTTTCGCCAGCGCGGCCGCATTCGGTATCGGCCGGGCTCCGCACTTCGCGGCCAATTGCAAAAGCTGCTGCTGAGCGGCGGCGACAGATGATTTCTCCTCCATCGCTTGACGGAGAAAAGTGTCAATCTCGCTTCGCATCCGAATCGCCAGATCAATCTGAGGATTCGTACCTTGGCGATAGGCGCCGATGTTGATCAGGTCTTCGTTCTCGCGGTAGGTCGACATCAACTCTCGAATCGTTTGCGCCGCACGCCGCGTTTCTTCGCTTACCAGATCATTCATCAAACGACTGATGCTGGCCAGGATATCAATCGCCGGATAGTGCCCCTTCGCCGCGATCGCGCGAGACAGGATAACGTGACCATCCAATAGGCCTCGCACGGCGTCGCTGACCGGTTCGTTAGTGTCGTCCCCTTCGACCAACACCGTATAGAACGCGGTGATGCTTCCCTGGGCGCTGCGCCCGGTTCGTTCGACTAGTTTCGGGAGCATTGCGAAAACCGACGGCGTATAGCCTTTGGTCGTCGGCGGTTCGCCAGCGGCGAGACCAATCTCGCGCTGCGCCATCGCGAAACGCGTCACCGAATCCATCATGAACAGCACGCGCCGCCCTGACTCCCGAAAGTACTCGGCGATGCTGGTCGCAGCCATCGCCGCCTGCACGCGCATGATGGCAGGCTGATCGCTGGTTGCGACAATGACCACGCTACGCGCCATCCCCTCGGGGCCCAGGTCGCGTTCGATAAAGTCGTTGACTTCACGTCCCCGCTCGCCGATCAGCGCGATGACATTGACCTCGGACGAAGCGTATTTCGCCATCATGCCGAGCGTCACGCTTTTGCCGACGCCGGACCCGGCGAAGATGCCGATGCGTTGCCCGTCGCCGCATGTCAACATGCCGTCGATAGCGCGCACGCCGGTCGAAAAGGTTTCGTGAATTCGCGGCCGACTGGTCGCGATCGGAGGATCTTGGTCCATGGGAGACCGCATCGTCAGCGCCGGGTGGGGAAAGCCGTCAATACAATTGCCATGCGCGTCAACGATTCGCCCCAAGAGCGAGTCGCCGACCGGAATCGAACGCATCGTGCGAATCAGTCGGACGCTGCTCCCTTGCCGGACGCCGCTCAATTGCTCTAAAGGAAAGACCAACGTTAACTCGCCTCGGAAGCCGACCACTTCGCCGGCCAGCGGTTTGCCTGACTGACGTTGAATCTCGACCACCGATCCGACCGGCGCCGGAAAGCCGCCGACGGCGATCGTCGTTCCGATCGTCTCCACCACGCCGCCGACCAGGTCATGCGACATCAGTTGATCAAGTTGACTGCAAATGCGTTCCATATCTTATTTCAGCTGCTCCTCGATCCGCTGCAACTGCGTTTCGATCTGACCGTCGATCTCGCCAAATTGCGTTTCGACTCGGCAACTTCCTCGCGATAGCGCCGGATCCGGCACGATCTGCGAAGGGGAGAGCCTGCGAAGGACGTTAGCCGAGTTGGAAGCTCCTTGATCCATCGCATCAATATCAGCAGGGTTCATGTGCACGACGATTTCGCTGCAACCGCTCGCCAGCTTGATGGTTTCGCGAATCATCTCGACGCCGATCTCTGGTCGCGCCGCGACTTCGCGGCGGATGATCTTTTCAGCGATCGAACAGGCGACATGCAAAGCGGCGTCTTCCCACTCCTTCAAAAACACCTGCTTCGCTTCCGACAGTTCTTTCACAATTTGCTGCAGCGCCGGCACGACGGTCGCCGCTTGTTGGTCGACTTGCGTTTTCAGCGTTTGCTGCGCCTTTTGCGTCGCGTCCCCTTGTCCGGCGGCGGCGGCTTGCTGGCGAATTTTCGCCGCTTCTTGCTGGGCCTCTTGAATCAGTTTGGCCGCATATTGCTTGATCTTGGCCAGTTCGCCTTGCGCGCGGTCGGTGACATCTTCAAAATTGAAGGCGACCGCCGAAAAATCGTGGTCTTCGCGTAGCAGTTGTTCCGCTTTGATAACGCTCATGAAGCTCCTTCTTAGGCTGACGCCGACAAACGAGAACCACCTTGCTGAACTTGCGAGAGCACCCGCGCGGCGATCGTTCCCAATCGCTTTTGCGCGGCGTCAATATCGCGAATCAGCACCGGCTGCAAATCACGAATGCGGCGCTGCAAATCATGGATCTCCCGTTTTGACAGGCCCCGATAAAAGCGCTGCGCCACGGCGTTGGATGCGCCAGCCAGCGCCAACAGTACGGTCTGCGGCTCGGCTTCGGACAGCACGCGTCCTAACAGCACGTCATCAAACTTCACGAAATCCGCCAACGGCAAGCTCGGCTCGATAGGCGGTTCAATCTTGGCGGCAGGCGGCTTCGGCGCCAACTTTTTGACAACTCCGTCCGCCGCGGCAATGTCGGCCGAAACGCGCTGCGGTTGGATCGGCGAATGATCTCCATACACGGCGTCCAACGGCTCTGGCGTCACTTCCTTGGTAGTAGCGGCAGTTCGTTCCTCTGCACCTAGCCGGAGCGCCATCGCCGCGCTGCGCGTCTTCAACGCTTTCAGCACTTCGGCCGAACTGGCTTCGTCCGAAGCGGCCAAAATCGCTTTGGCGGCGGACAAGCCGATACGGCGATGCGACATCGCTTGCAGCTGATCCTGCACAATCGATTGCAGGCGCGATTCGATGTCTTGCAGCACTTCCGCATCGGTGTGCCCCAAATCGACCAGGCGTTGAATCACGGTCGCTTGCATGTCGATCGGCAACTCACGCAAGATCGCGGAAGCCCGGGCCGGCTCGAGATGCGACAGAACGACGGCGATTACCTGCGGACTCTCTTGTTCAAAGAACGGCGCCAGCATTTCGGGCGGAGCGTCGTTCAGAAAATGAAACGGCGGCGGCACCGGAGCGGTCGGTTTCGCGTCGTAGGCTTTGGCTGGCGCTCGTGACGCAGTCTGGCGAACGGTCGAACTCAGCATGAGTTCGTCGTGCGCTTCCGGTTTGGCGGCGGTTGCACCGCTGCGGCGTTGCATGAATTCGGTCAGAACGGCGCGACGTTCTTCGACAGGAACGTCGTCGACCATCATCGATTCGTAACGAACCTGTTGCGCGATTTCTTCTGGAAAGCCGTCTAGCAACGCGTCGGCCGCGTCGGGATCCAATTCCGCGACGACGATCGCCGCTTTGCGAATCATCTGCTGATCAATTTTGTTCGTCATGTCGTTTCCCCCTTAGTCGCTTAACTTGCGGCGCCGATCCAGTTTTTCAATATCCCGGCGGCGGTATCTGGGTCTTCCCGGACCATCTCGATCAGTTCGTCCTTGAGATTCGGGCTATTCTTGGTGAAGCGTTTCTTCAGCATGCCTGACATGTCGCCGGCGTCGTCCTCCTCTTCTTCTTGGGGAGGGGTCGCCAGGCGGATGCTATTATCAATTTTCGGCTCATCCGGCTGACTGCGAACCATGCTGCGAAGCATCAGCAAGGCGAACAAGCCGACGCCGATCATCGCGACGGTTTGCCAATTGGCGCCCAACCACAGGATCGCCGTATCGGCCAGCGCCGGTTCGGCCAGCGTCGGCTGGTCGGTACGCGTGACCGACGTCACATGCACTTGCGGATAGGGATCGTCTCCCGGCGGCTGAGGAGGCAGCAACGTCACCACTTGCGATTCGATCGACTTCTTGACTTCTTCTTCGATCTTCTTCAAGACGCCGGCGTCCGGCGTCGTCGGTTGGGCTCCGAGCGCCGGAGGGTTTTGCTTGTTCCAGATGCCCGCGTAGTAGTCTTGCGGAACCGTCACGACAACGCGAACCTGCTGCGGCGTCAGCGATGCGGTTTCGCTCAGCATCAGCGTCTTGTCGGTGACCGACGCGGTCTCTTCGCTGCTTTCTTCCATCGAAGACTCGCGAGCCGGCGCCGTGGTCAGCTCCGCTTGTTGGTTGGGCGCTTGAGCCGCCAATCCAGGGCGGCCCCCTTCTTTAGGAACCTTGCTCGATTCGGTTCGCTTTTGGGCCGAAGTTAACAGCGCGATCGGGCGAGCCCCATGTTCCAAGCGCTCTTCCCGTTGATTCATCTTCGGATCGAGCTCAACGTTGACCGTGACGTTCACGCCGTCGATGTAGTTGAGCGCCGCGGCGATCTTGTCTTGCCAAGAGTTTTCAAAAAACTGCTTGCGGGCCGCATAGGCGTCTTCGGCCGGGTTTTCAGTATCGCCCGAATAGGTGCGACGCGAGTTCAAGTCGGTGACCGAAACATGCTCGGAGCTGAGCCCGGCGATCGAGTAAGCGACATAGTTCCGAATGCTGCGCACGAGCGCTTGATCGATTTCTTCGGAGCCCAGCGGACGAACGACGACCGATGCGGTATAGACCTTGCGGCGGGGAAATCCTCCCTTGTCTTCGACGTCGTAATGAACCGAAGCGAACTCGATCCCGCGCATCTTGCGCAGAACCAAGGCTAGATCCTTTTCTTTCGCGATTTTCTGACGATCCGAGCGATGTTGTTCCGACTCGAACGGATTCGCGTTGTCGACCGCGTCTTCCATGCTTTCATGAAACTCGGGCGGGATCGCATTGTGCTTCACCATCGCCGCGACGTATTCGGCTCGCTTAGCGCGGGGAATGTAGATCTGACTCCCTTCAATTCGGTAGTCGTCTAGTCCTTCCCCAGCGAACGCCGCCAACACCGCTTTTTGATCGGCGGGATCGACCGCTGCGCCTGCTAACAACGCCGCATCATGCTCAAACATCCCTCCCTGAAACAGGAACGCGAAGCTAGCGACGATCACGACAATCAACAAACCCGCGATGATGCGCGAGCCCGGCGTCATCGAGAAAAACAGGTCTTTGATTTGCTCGAAAGCTTTATTCAAAAAGTCCATCCATGGACCTCATTCACTCTGGTGTGGGAACGTCTTGGCGCTAAATGCGAATGTCTTTGATCTCTTGGTAGGCTTGCAACATCTTGTTGCGAACCTGCATCATCAGCTTAAATTCGACGTCCGCTTTTTGGACGGCGATCAGCACTTCGGACGGATTGACTTCGCCGCCGGTCTGCAACTGCTCTACGGCGCGGTTGGCTTGCTGCTGCATCTCGTTGACGCGTGAGAAGCCTTCCATAAACAGGTTGGTGAACGACTCGTGCGACGGGGACGTTCCGGCTGGTCGAGTCAAATGACTCGGCAAGATCGTCTGCGGCGAGA
This sequence comes from Blastopirellula marina DSM 3645, assembly GCF_000153105.1. Taxonomy (GTDB): domain Bacteria; phylum Planctomycetota; class Planctomycetia; order Pirellulales; family Pirellulaceae; genus Blastopirellula; species Blastopirellula marina. The sequence goes on along the minus strand of NZ_CH672376.1, from coordinate 1,363,923 downwards.
TGTTGTGAATCGGTTTCATGGGCTGTTATCTCCTCCGCTTTACGCCAAAATCCGAAGCGACTGGGCGGCGAGATTCTTCGAGATCTCGACGACGCCGATATTCGCCTCGTAAGCGCGAGAAGCTTCGAGCGCGTCGACCATCTGTTCGACCATGTTGACCCGGGGGTGAGCCACGTAGCCTTTGTATTTTCCTTCCGTAATCGCTAGCGGATGCGTCGGTTGATACCGATAAATCGGTTCGACCTGCTCCTCTTCAATCGACGAGACCTTCACGCCGGCGGCGCCCCCTTGAGCGCGGATCGCGTTGTCGGTCTGAAAAATCACATGTCGCGCTCGGTAAGGAGCGATGTCTCCGCTTTCGTCTCGTAGCGACGACATATTCGCAATGTTGCTGGTAACCGCATTCAAGCGGATACGCTGCGCAACCATCGCACTAGAGCTAATATCGAGAGCGCCGTTCATCTTGACTCTCCTGGTTAGACGCGTTCGCTAATTGCAGTCTGTAACAACCGCATCTGCTGTTCCATCAACGAGATCGCCATGTTGTGCATGATTTGGTTTTTCGATATTTCCATGACTTGTTGTTCGATGCCGACGTTGCTTTCGTCATGAAACAAAATGCCAGGCAATGAATCTCTCACGCTTCGCATGGGATCCGACTCACGCGTCGAAACCAGTCCCGGCGAGAGCGGCTCGTTCGGTTTGTTCTTCTCCTCGATCGCCTCACGCAACTTCATCTGGAACTTGTCCACATTCAAGTCGCGCACTTTATATCCAGGCGTATCCAGGTTCGCGATGTTCCCCGCTAGCAGATTGTGTCGAGACTGCGAGAAGTTTAAAACTTGCTCGAGCATCGGAATCGTGCTGGCGTTGAAAATCGAACCGCTCATCGCTCGCCTCCTTCCAGGCGAAGGGGAATCATGCAAAACGCGTACCTTAAGTTCACTGCGGTAAGCTCGGCAATTTGCATGCGATGTCGCGCGAGACGCGTCGCATTCCGCTTCGTCGCAGCAGAAAATCGTGCTGCTGGCGTTCGGAAATTTTTGCCGATCGACTTACTCATGGCCTGGGTTCCTTAAATCGCCCGCGCGAATGTTTTTGCACGCGGAGCCAGTCCATAACTGCGCAATTTGTTCGATAGCGTCCGCGGGCTAATGCCGAGCGCCGCGGCGGTCTTCTCGCGATGACCGTCGTAATGTTCCAGCGTCGCCGAGATCAAGCGGCGTTCCATTTCGTCCAGCTTGACGCCGACCGGCGCATCTTGCGAGTCGCCGGTTTCTTCCCGCGCTTCGCAACTGAGCCAGCTGCTAAAGTCGTCCGCCGATATCTGACCGTCGATCGCGAGCACGCAGGCGCGTGTCACGATATTTTCAAGTTCGCGAACGTTGCCGGGCCAATCATGACGCATGAGCAGATCGAGCGCTTCGGCACGCATGTCAAAGACCGGCTTCTCTAATCGGGCGGCCGTTTGCTGCAAAAAGTAGTCGACCAGCAGCGGAATGTCATCACGGCGCTGACGCAGCGGCGGTAGTTCGATCGGCACGACGGCCAAGCGATAATAAAGGTCGCGACGAAAACGTCCGGCGGTCACTTCGCCCGGCAAGTCGCGGTTGGAAGTCGCCAAAACGCGCACGTCGGTCTCTAAGGTTTCGCTCGAACCGACCCGTTCGTAGCACCGTTCCTGCAACACTCGCAGCAACTTGGCTTGCAGCGACAAATCGATTTCGCTGATTTCGTCCAGCAAAATCGTCCCTTGTTCGGCCAGTTCAAATCGTCCTACGCGGGCCGAGTCAGCGCTGGTGAACGCGCCGCGGGTGTGCCCGAACAATTCGCTTTCCATCAGATGGGCTGACAAAACGGGGCAGTTCAAGCTGATCAGGGCTCGACCGGCGCGGCGACTTGATTCATGAATGGTGCGTGCGATCAGTTCTTTGCCGACGCCGCTTTCGCCGATGATCAACACGGTTTCGTCGGTCGGCGCTACCTGGGCGATCTGCTGTCGCACTTGCTGCATCGCGCGGCTTTCGCCGATCATGGCGACCTGATTGGTTTCGCCGGGGGTCGCGACCGTGGCGCGATCACCACTGGCGGCGCTCTCCAGCACTCGATTGACGACCGCTTCCAAGCGATCCGCGTTGAGCGGCTTTTCTAAATAGTCGGCTGCGCCAAATCGCATCGCTTCGACCGCCGTCGACACGCTGCCGTGCGCCGTGACCATGACGATCGGGATATGCGCGTCACGACGACGAATTTGCCGCACTAGCTCTAAGCCGTCCATACCGGGCATCTGCAGATCGGTGACGACGGCGTCATAGTCGATCGTCTCCATCCGCTTGAGCGCTTCGTGAGCGCTGGAGCAAGCGGCGCCGCGATGCCCCAACATCTCAAGGACGTCAACGATCGACTGGCGAGCGCGAGCGTTGTCATCAACGACCAGCACGTTTCCGGTTGCGACAGGGGATTCGACGATGCTCACGCGGCGGCCTCCTTACGGGGTTGCGGAAGCACCAGCGTTACGGCGGCGCCTCCTTCAGGACAATTCATCGCGATCGCTTGACCGCCGTGGGCTTCCGCGACTCGTTGGACAATCGCCAGGCCAAGTCCGGTGCCGGTATTTTTGGTGGTGAAGAAGGGATCGAAGGCGCGAATTGCGATCTCCGGCCGAAAGCCGGGTCCCGAGTCGGCGCATTCGATTTCAACGCCTGATCGTCCGCAACAAGCGGTCAGCAACAAGCGGCCCCCTTCGTTCATGACATCCAGCGAGTTGAGCGCCAAATTTAAGACGGCGCGCCGAACCATTCCCCGATCGGCACGTACCGTTAGCATTGGATCGACATCGATCGCGAACTTCACTTCTTGCGCTTCACACTGCGGAGCCAGCGTTTCGCAGATTTCGTCTAACAAGGGAGCCAACGGGAAGCGACTCCACTGCGGCTGCCGATCCGACGTGAAATGAAGCAGGTCGTTGACGGTCGAATCGAGCGCCGTCAGCCCGTTTTCGATCTTCTTGCCGATCGCTGCGCTGCTGGGACCGAAGTCCGACTGACGCTTCAGCATACTGACGTACATCGTCAGCGGCATCAAACTGTTACGCACTTCGTGCGCGACGTGCGACGCCATCTGACCCAAGTCGGCCAGACGATTCTTGCGGGCCAACTCACGGTTTTTGATTTCCAGCTCATCGGACAGACGAGCCACTTCTCGGCGGAGCGCCTCGTGCGTTTCCTGCAAACGCGTCGTTGCGGTATCCCAGGCCGAGAGCAGACGGTCGACGTCAATCGCACCGTCAGAGGCGAAAGCATCGGCCATCACCTGATCGGCGACTTCCGTTTCGGGCAATCGATGATTGCGTGCGGGCAATGACATGTTTAACCTGCCGTTAAGTCAATGCGGTGAACCGACCCAGACGTTGACGCGTATCCGTCAAGCGCTGCGGTCGAACCTTGGGTCGTTTGCAAACTACGCGAGATCTCGTCTCGATTGGCGCGAACGCGCCCTTCCGCCTCGGTTTCCATCTGCTTCAGCTCATCTAACATCGCCTGGCATTCACGCGTCGCCTGACTGCAGCGATGCCGATCCAGGGGTGATCGCCATTGGCGTTGCTCTGGTTCGCATTGACGATGCGGGTCAAGACGTCGATCGACGTCCAGCAGCATCTCAATCAACGTCTGCTTCGCGGCGACCACGCGCATCAAATCCGAGATATGGTCACTATGCCCCGACAACTGCAACTGGCGTCGCGACAACAACTGCAACTTTGACAACAGATCGTGCTTGTGCCCGATCAGTTGCGAAAGTTGGTCGGTTTCGGCGTAAGCGTGCATAGCGGTGACGATTCTCTTAAAGGGTGGAAATGAGCCAATCAATAAAGTTGCGCCAGTCATTGGCCGAATCATGCGACGTTTCGCCGTAGTCGGCATCCTCCGGCAATCGATCGAGCACGATCTTGGCTTGTTCGAGCGTTCCTTTCGCTTCGATCGGCTGATTCATCAAGCGATAGCAATTGGCGATTTGCGAAAAAGCCTCCAACGCGATCGGATCGTTTTGATAGCGATTGGACGCGGTCGAATAGGCGTCGATCGCTTCGGGAAATTGCTGCAAATCGAAGTAGGCGGCGCCCTGGGCGAAGTAGCTGTTACGCAAAATATCGGCATTCACCGGGTGGAGCTCTCCGCGGGTTTCAAACTCTTCGGTCAGCTCGTCGACCAGCGACGCGTAGATCTCCAGCGCCGCTTCCAGGTTGTCTTTCACTTCTTTGTCAAAGCGAACGCGCTGCGTCTCGATGTCGACCAGCCGAAATCGTTTGCGCGGCAGCATCGACGAACGACGATGGCATTCGGCCGCCAGATAGCGCGCCATCACCGTCTGCGGATCGTCGGGATACCGCCGCACGGCCATCTTCAAGTTTTTGATCGCCATCGAATACGAGCTGTTGCTTTTCTCCAGCAGCTCAAACGCTTCCCGCGGTACTGCGGCCGAGTCTTCTAAGATGCCTTTGACGCGGGCCTGCGCTTCAAACATCTCTCCTTCTAGATGCAAGACGCGGCCGAGCGCAAAGAGCGAGTTTTGCCATTCGGTCGACTGCGGCTCTAAGCGGCCGTCATTGAGATTGGCTTGCAACATTTCTTCCGCCAACGTCACGTCACCCATTTCTAGGTAAGCCTCGGAAGCGAGCAACCGAGCGTCGTAGATGACCGGATCGCGTGGATAAAAGTCGAGACATTCATGAATCAAATCGAGCGCATCGTCCGCTCGATCGAGGGAGATCAATGCCCGGGATTTTGCGACCAAAGCCCGGGGCTGCCGCGATCGCTCTTCGTACTGGCTATACATGTCCAACATGTCGATCGCTTTAGTGTAGTCTTGACCGTCGATATAGGCGTCGGCGCTTTTCCATAGTTCTTCGGTGTAGCTGCGGGACGAAAAGCGTTCGGCGGCCAGACGTTCGTAGATGCGACCAGCGCTGCGAAATCGCTCTCGCGCTTCTTTGCGGAGGAGATCCGCTTCGGCGAGCTTGGCGACTTTCGCCTGCTCGAGGATCGTCTCGCCCCAGCGGACCAGGATATCTCCTTCGGTCTGCAGCGACTGATCATGCGGGAACGGCGGCGTCAACGCTTGCGCGATTTCGACCGCGTTTTGAAATTGCTTCTTTTCCAAAAACTGCTCGATCGCGGCAGTCACGCCGATCCGCAGTTGTTCGATGGTTAAATAGGGATTGCGAAACTCCGGCTCCAATGCGGCGTCTTGCAGCGTGCGACGATAGACGTCGACCGACTCGGCGTAGCGACCAGCATCTCGCAACAAGCGTCCTTCCAATACGCCGGCTGCGATCCCTTCCGGCGTACGGAAATAGATCTTGCGAGTCCGTGACGCCTGACTCAATGCGGCTTGCTTCTCCCCTGCTTCATCCAGCGCCACCGCTAACAAATAAGAGGAAGCGCGGGTCGAATCGGTGCCGACCAGCTGGTTGTCCGCCGCTTGCCGCAGCAGATCGATCGCGGCGCTCAATTCTTTTTCGCGATCAGGACCATCAATTTTCGCGCGAGCCAGATCGACTTCGCCCAGCACGATGAGCGAATCAATGTAGACCGGCGAGGTTTTGGCGATTTCTGTGATCGCGGCGACTGCATCGTCTAGGCGATGGAGCCGCAGCAAAATCTTCGCTCGTCGCAACATCGCGGCGTCGCGCTGCTGCGGAGAGAGCAGCTTGACTTCCAAATACTTGTCAGCCCATGTCAACGCGTCGCTCAGCTGTTGATCGCTGGAAGCGGCGTCGGCCAGGTAGGCGCTGGCCAGCATGTCTTCGATTTCACGACGATATTGGGGCGCCGCTTCATAGGTTTTCAGCAGCACCGGAATACTTTTGCCGTACTGCTTGCTCAAGACCAGACTGCGGCCGAGCATGTAGTTTCCTTCGGTCGCATACCCTTCGGGGTAACCCAAATCCGACGACTGTCGCAAGTAGCGAGCGGCGATCATGAAGATCCGCTGCTTGTCTTGATCGCTCCAAAACTGGTCCGAGTCATGGTAGGCGATCGAACCGAGCACATACGGCGGAATCGCTTGCTCGGGCTCCGGCAGTTGATAGTTGCCGACATACGACTCAGCGATTCGTCGAGCGTCGCCGTAGTCTCCTTCTTCCAGCTTTTCGAGCGCCGTATAGATCGTTTCTCGACGACTGGAAGCCTGAGGGGTCAAGACGTAGGCCACGCCGCCCAGGACGCAAGAGAGCAAGACGCCGACAATCACCAAGCGCAGCCGCATACTGAGCCAACCCTTTTTCGGGGCGACCTCAGCTTCCGGGGCGATATCTTCCTTGACTTCGTCGGCCATCGGTTGCGGAATTTGCTTTTTCTTATTTTGGCTCAAGCGGCTTCGGCTTCCGTGCCGATGCTAGAAGTGGAGCGGTAGGCTCCCCTTCTCTTCGTCTTGGCGCAGCAGGAAGCGCAGGTTCGCACTTCTTGCGGTAGGCATAAATACCCAAACTCGTCGCTCGGCGTCAATACGTTTCTCTCGCCCCCCTCAGTTGGCGAAACTTCGCCGAACGCCGGTTCTCGACGCTAGCGGAACAAAAAAGTAGGATGGCGGCGCCAGCACTCTATTTCCTTCCAACGACGATCGATCGCCGCCGATGTCCACCAAAATTACGACCTGGATGTATCTGATCCGGCATGGCGCCACCGCCAACAACATCAGCCGTCCGCCGGTGCTGCAAGGTTGCGGCATCAACGGCCCGCTCGTCGACATCGGGCTGCGGCAAGCCGAGGAGACCGCCGCCTTTCTCGCCAAAACTCCGCTAGCAGCGATCTATAGCAGTCCCCTGCTGAGAGCGATGCAAACCGCCGAGAAAATCGCCGCCGGCCGCTCTTTGACCATCCAACCGACCGACTTACTCAAGGAAGTCGACGTCGGCCGCTGGGAAGGGAAAGACTGGGGTTGGATCGAAGCGAACGATCCCACAGGCTACCAACTGCATCACACGAGCCCAGCCGAGCATGGTTATCCCGAAGGAGAGAACCTGACCCAGGTCCAGGCGCGGGTCGTACCGCAATTGGAGCAAATCCTCGACACGCACGTTCAGCAGCATGTGGCCGTCGTGGCCCACAATGTGGTGATCCGGTCGATGATCGCCCACCTGCTAGAACTGCCGCTCGACCATGTTGGCCATATTCATCATGACAACTGCGGCATCACGCTGGTTCGTCGCCGCGGCGGCAAAACCAGATTGATCTCGGCCAACTCCATCTTTCACCTCACTTCCGAAACGCCGCGCACGCATTCCGGCGAAACCTATTAACTAAAACGCATCGGGCGGGACCTGGGCGACCAGCTTGTTCAGCTGTTCTTCCAGTTCGGCTTGGCCCACGGTGATCTCCGCTTCGATCACGATCGCGGCCAGCGGCGTTTCGCCCAGTTGATTGACGCCCACTTTGACCAGGTCTTTGTGGGTGCACAGCACAAAGTCGACCCGCTGCTTCGCGACCCAATCCGCCAGCGCCTCGATATCGGGCGCCTTGTAGATATAGTGATCGGGGAACGGCTTCAACTCGACCAAATTAGCGCCGCAACTGCTGATCGTGTGGCGAAAACCGGCTGGATTGCCGATCCCGCAAAACGCCGCAACCCGCTTGCCTTGCAGCTGATCCAGCGTAAAGGTTTCGCCGTCGGCGTTGCGTAAATGGGCCGGACGATGCGTCATTTCGATCCAGATCGCCTGGCTGTTGTATTGCCGAGCCTGGTTATGAATCTTCTGCCGCTCTTCCGCCGAGACCGCGTCGGCCCTAGTCAGCGCCAACACATCGGCGCGAGCGAGCCCTGCGAGCGGTTCACGCAGCATGCCGCGCGGAAAGAGATAGCCGTAGCCAAAGGGCTCGGTCGCATCGAGCAGTACGATATCAAGACTGCGAGCAATCCGCCGATGCTGGAAGGCGTCGTCCAACAACAAGACTTGCGCGGCAAGTTCTTCCACGGCCACCTTGGCCGCCGAGACGCGGTCAGGGTTTTGCAGGTGCGGCACATCAGGAAGCAGATCGTCCAGCTCCCGAGCTTCGTCGTTCAGCTCGCCTTGCTCGGCGCCATACCCGCGACTGATGAGCGTGACCCGAATGTCGTGTCGGCGAAACCAACGCGCCAGCCAAGCGGCGGTTGGCGTTTTGCCGGTTCCGCCCAGCGTGAGATTGCCGATGCTGATAACCGGCACGCCGACTTCTTCGCTCGGTTTTGCCCCGCGATCATATTGCCGATTGCGATAGCGCACGCCGACGCCGTACAGCTTGGACGCGGCCAACATCATGCTGCGCATGACGAACCCGCCCAAACCTTTCCGCCGCCCGCTGGCGTAATCTTTAAAATCTTCGGCCGTTAGCAAAGTGAACGCCTTTTCCTGTCTGTAATGAATCATGACTGAAAGAGGTGCGTCTCGAAGCACCCTCCGTCGCGATATCGGGTAGGGTGCGTCGAGACGCACCTGAAGCGCTAACCCGCCCTGCTTCTCCATGAACGCTACTCGAAGCGCGAAAACTCATCGCCATACCAAGCGTCGCTGCTTCCCCAATCAAGATCATACTCACCGAGTCGTACATAGCGATGAAACGAAGACCACCGCCAATCACGAACACGCGACGCCAACTTGTGCTTCACTGGATTCACATGCACGTAGTCAAGACAACGCTTCAAGTCGGCCGCATCGCGGCACATGTGCTCAAAGAACCGGCGCTGCCAGAGGCTTTGCTCCTGCCGCACTTTTCGGCTCAGCGACGGTTCTTCGATGTGGCCGCCGCTGGCGATCCAATTCCGTGAAAACTGCCCTTTGATTCTTCGCCAGCGGGTCGAGTAGTCGGAGTCTCCTCGCGGTAGTCGCCAAATCGCGTGAAGGTGTTCCGGCATCAAGACAATAGCGACCATCTCAAAGGGAAACTTTTTCCGGACCTCTTTGAAGGCCGTTCTTAGGCATTCTCGCCCAAGATCGGTCGTCAAAATTGGCCGCCGCTCATGGGTCACGATGGTGAAGAAGTAGATTGAGCCTTCGCGCCATCTTCGGTACTTGCTCATTCTCTCTTGCTCGCTATCGAAAGAGGTGCGTCTCGACGCACCCTACACTAGAGGCGAACCGCACAAAGAGGCCGTCTCTGCGGAGACGGCCTCTGGCGGATGAACGCTCCTGGGAACGATGCGACTAGCCGCCCAACTTGGCGCAGATCGCGGCGGCCATCTCTTGCGTGCCGACGGCGGTCGGATCGTCGCGGTTCGGCTTCAGGTCGTACGTGACGTGCTTGCCTTCGGCGATTACGTCGGCGACCGCTTTCTCCAAACGTTCGGCGGCGTCGATTTCGCCCAGGTGACGCAACATCAACATGCCGGAGAGGATCAACGCGACCGGGTTGACCTTGTTCTGCCCTTTGTATTTCGGGGCCGAACCGTGGGTCGCTTCGAACACGGCGCCTTCGGGGCCGAGGTTGGCGCCCGGTGCGACGCCCAAACCGCCGACGATGCCGGCGCCCAGGTCGCTGAGAATATCGCCATACAAATTCGGCAACACGATGACGTCATACAGTTCCGGCTTTTGCACCAACTGCATGCACATATTGTCGACGATGCGCTCTTCGAACTCGATGTCCGGATATTCTTTGGCGACTTCGGTCGCGGTCTTTAGATAAAGACCGTCCGAGTACTTCATGATGTTCGCTTTGTGAACGGCCGTCACTTTTTTGCGACCATTCTTTTGGGCGTAGTCAAACGCACAACGGACGATTCGCTGCGTGCCGCTGACGCTGATCGGTTTGATCGAAACGCCGGTTTCATCACCGCCGGTCTTGATCTTCTTGTCCGACGGCAGGCCGTTGATGTACTCAATCAGCTGCGACGTCTCGGGCTTGCCTGCTTCAAATTCGACGCCGGCGTACAGGTCTTCCGTGTTTTCACGGACGATGACGATGTCGACGTTCAATTCACTGAAGTAGCTGCGGACGCCGGGGTAATACTTGCAAGGGCGAATGCAGGCGAACAATCCCAGCTCTTGTCGCAGATGGACATTGATGCTGCGAAAACCGGTGCCGACCGGCGTCGTGATCGGCGCTTTCAGCGCACAACGCGTGCGACGAACGCTATCCATGACCGACTGAGGGAGCGGAGTGCCGACCTTCTCCATGATGTCGACGCCAGCTTCTTGCTCATCCCAGTTGATCTTGACTCCGGTCGCGTCCACGCACTTGCGCGCGGCTTCGGCCAGTTCGGGACCGGTACCATCGCCGGTGATGAGCGTCACTTCGTATGCCATTATTCACACCCTATTGCGCTAAAAGATGCCGAAAACTGTGTGTTAAAACGGTGAAGAGTACCACAGCGACTCACCACCGTAAACGGGTCCGTTAGTTGCCGATGCAGTACAAAAACTTGTCACTGCGCAGATACATTTTGCCGCCCGAGACCGCCGGGCTGCCGTTAAAAATACCATCGTCTCCACTGAGCACGTTATGTGCTAGTAGTTTAAATTCAGGGGAAGCCGCCAACACATAGGCGCCGGCGTCACGGCTGACGTAATACAACTTGCCGTCGGCGACGATCGGCGAAGCGTAAATGCGGCCTGGTCGCGGCTCAAGCCGCTCTTCGTATTTGATTTCGCCGGTCTTTGCGTCGGCACAATAGACGATCCCCTTCCCTTCGCTGGCCCAGTATAGATGCCCCTCGAAGTAGACCGGCGAAGAGACGTTCGAGCCTTTGTCCTGCTCCCACAACCGATGGGTTTCGGAAACGTCGCCGCGGCCGCCGGCTTTGATCGCGACGGCGGTGCTTTTGCGCGCGCCGATCGCATAGACGATTCCGTCATGCGCGATCACGCTAGGGCAGATATAGTCGTCGATTCCCGCGCAAAACCAAAGTTCTTTGCCGGTCGCCGGATCGAGGGCGCGAATCGTTCCTTGCGAGCTGAAGACCAGCTCGTGCTGGCCGTCCACCGCAACTAAACAGGGCGTATTCCAGGCTCGATTGACCTGATCAAATCGCCATCGCTCTTGGCCGGTCTTCTTATCCAAAGCGACAATCGCGCCGCATTCGACAAATCCATTGAGGATGACCAAATCTTCATATAGCACCGGAGAGTTCGCCGTGCCAAACGCATGGGTCTTGTCTCCCAGCACTTTTTGCCACAGTAATTTGCCTTCGTGCGAGTAGGCGGCGGCGCCGCCGCTGCCGTAGTAAACGTAGATGCCGGTGTCGTCAGCGACCGGCGTGCTAGAAGCAAAACCATGCAGCGCGATAAAGCCGCGGTAGTCAGCCGCTTTGTCGGCGTTCTCGGTATTGGCCTCGTCCCAGATCAGGTCGCCAGACGCTTTGTTCACACACATCAAATGGCGCTGGAGATCTCCTTTTTCGCCAGGCTCTTCTTCGCTCAGTCCATAGCCGTTGTAGTAGGTGATATAGATGCGATCGCCGAACACGATCGGACTCGACGCGCCGAAACCGGGCATCGGTTTGCGCCAGACGATATTCTCTTCCTCGCTCCACTCGACCGGCAACTGGGCCGATCCGGCGTCCCCATCTTGCCGCGGTCCCCGAAATTGCGGCCAGTCAGTCGGCTGGGCGGCCAGCGCCACAGGAGCGGTCAGCAACCAGATTCCGCAGAAAAAAACAGCAGTCCGAATCATAGATCGACTCCGGCGAGTTTGGATGCGAGAAAGTCAGAATCACTGCGGCCGCCATGCCGCTCGATCGGCGATTATAGCCGAAGTTCGCCCCCCTGGCGAAGGCGCAGTCTACTTGACTTCTGCCGTCAGAGGCCGATATTCACCTGTTAATCCTGGTCGCGTCGGCGACAGGAAGAACCAAGACCCTCAGCTGCAAGACGGAGAGACGACCATGCGACGTGCCAAAATCTCAATCATCGGCGCCGGAAACGTGGGCGCAACCACCGCTCACTGGTGTGCGGCCGCAGAGCTGGGCGACATCGTATTGCTCGACATTCCTCAGACCGAAGACATGCCCAAGGGCAAAGCGCTCGATCTGATGCAATCGTCGCCGATCATGGGCTTCGACAGCAACGTCATCGGCACCAACGACTATGCCGACACCAAAGACAGCGACGTGGTCGTCATCACCGCTGGTCTCCCCCGCAAACCCGGCATGAGCCGCGATGACCTGTTGGCGACCAACGCCAAGATCGTCTCGATGGTGACCGAGCAAGTCGCCAAGTACAGCCCCAACTGCGTTATCATCGTCGTCAGCAATCCGCTCGACGCGATGGTGCAACAAGCGCTCAAGGTCAGCGGTTTCCCTCCGGCTCGCGTGTTGGGCCAAGCCGGCGTGCTCGACACGGCCCGTTATCGCACCTTCCTCGCGATGGAACTGGGCGTCAGCGTCGAAGACGTCTCGGCCCTCTTGATGGGCGGTCACGGCGACACGATGGTGCCGATGCCGACCTGCACGTCGGTCGGCGGCATTCCGATTCGTCGTTTGCTCAGCCAAGACAAGCTGGATGCGATTGTCGATCGCGCTCGTAAGGGCGGCGCCGAAATCGTCGGTCTGCTCAAAACCGGCAGCGCCTACTACGCTCCGGCCGCCGCGACGTCGCAGATGGTCGAAGCGATCATCAAAGACAAAAAGCGGTTGATCCCCTGCGCCGCTTACTGCGACAAGGAATATGGGGTCGGCGGTTACTATGTCGGCGTTCCTGTCGTCTTGGGCTCCGGCGGCGTAGAAAAGATCGTCGAGCTAGAACTGGACGACCAGGAAAAGGCCGATTTCCAGAAGAGCGTTGACGCCGTAAAGGAATTGGTCGCCGCCATGGCGAAACTTCTCGAAGGCTAAAGGAATATTATTCGCCGCTAGCGAGATTGATTGTTTCTCGCTTTGCTGCTAAAAATATCGACCGTTGCGAGGACGGACAACGATTCGACCACGGCGGCGCAGTTGACGCGCCGCAGGATAAAGGGGTCGAAAGGGAGACGACGTAGCTGCAATTGCGTTATCTCCCGAGAGTTATTATTCTCCCACTCCAGTCCCCCGCGAAGACCCAACGGCCCGGCGCCAAATACTTATGAAACGCCAAGACGTACTTCCGGCTCCACTTCCTGGAGCCACCACGCAAGCGGCGCAACAAATTCTCGAGTTCAAGATTGATCGGCTGCAGTCCCGCCGCACTGCCGTCGAATTTTTTACTCCTCAAAACTACGAGCCTGGATACGCCTATCCGCTCGTCGTGTGGTTACATGGTCCCGGTGATAACGAACGGCAATTACGCCGTGTGATGCCGTTGACCAGCACGCGAAACTATGTCGCCGCCGCTCCCCGAGCTCCACGGCATGACGGCTCAACCCCCGGCATGACCTTTCGCTGGGATCAAAAGCAACGCGATATCGATGTCGCGGCCGCCCGCGTCCTGCAAACGGTCCGCGTCGCCGAGAAACGTTACAACATTCACCCGCAGCGAATCTTTTTGGCCGGCTATCTCGGCGGTGGAGCGATGGCCTTGCGGCTGGCGCTCCGTAATCCCGAGATGTTCGCCGGCGCCGCTTCGATCGGCGGCGGCTTCCCCCAAGGTTGCTCGCCGTTGTCCCGCTTGAGCGATGCTCGTTCGCTGCCGATGTTGATGATTCATCTCCAAAACAGCAGTCGCTATCCCGAGACGCAACTCTGCGAAGACCTGCGACTGGTCCATACCGCCGGCATGAAGATCGACCTGCACCAATACTTGTGCGGTGACGAACTGACGACCGACATGTTTGAAGATCTCAACCGCTGGTTGATGACCAAGGTCACCGGCGGCTGAGAAGAAAAGCCGAAAGCAAAGCGGGCGACCTCCGGCATTCGCCCCCATCGGACCGGACCGCCCCGCTTTTTTTTTCACCACCCCACAACGCTCTCATCCGCCGTAGCGTGGGTGAAGCAAGCGATTCCAGCCCCCCCATTTTCAACACCATCGCCGCTTGCGCAACCCACGGGTTCCGCCAGTTCGGTAAGTAGTTAGTAGGGTCCGCTGTGCGGTCCATCAGCCCTGCAAAAACGCTCACACGCTTACGCACTTCTCTTGATCCGCACAGCGGACCCTACGCCCGATATCTACGTCGGGAGCGGACCGGACCGCTTCGTTTTTTTCTGGCGGGCTCGAGCGGTCGATCCACCGATAGATCGGAGCGCGTTCCGTTTTTCGCTCGGAGGACTCCATCGGTTTAATTTTTCCCAGCGCAAGCAAGCGATCCCAGGCGGCCGCGAAGCGACTTCCGTTGATGCCGCATTGTTCGCGGATCCGCGATTTGGTGGCTTGCGTCGCTTCGACGTGGGTCAGCGTCGCGTGAATTTTGGTTTGCAATCGTTGGTCGTGGGCGGCCGCGGCGTTGGCCGCCGCTTCGACTTCGATCGACTCGACATCGCGCAGCGTGATTTGCCAACTTCTCCCTTGCGGATCTTCTAATTTTCCCTCGTCGATATCGACGCCCCATTCGCCTCCTTGGCCGGCGCAGCCGCCGTAGGTGAGACGTAACCGATGCTGACCGCTGCCGGGCGAATATGTTTCGCGGCGCTGCAGCAGCATCCACTGCCGCGCGAAATCGAGACTCGTCGCGACGTCGGTCGCCAAGGTCGCGCCGCGCGGGATCGCTTTGCGCGACTGACAACATAAGATCGGCGTCGCGCCGGCCGCTTTGCAGCAGCCGACCAGGTCGCACAGCTGCTTTGCCTGCGACTGCTTGCCGGTCGATGTCAGCCGCACCGCATCGATCACAACCACTTCGAGTTCATTACCACGGATCCAGTCGCGCAGCTGATCCAAGTGCGCCGGATCGGCCGCGTCGGCGACCAACAGCGACCAAATCAGATTCGGCAACTTGCTCGAATCAACGCCGCCCGCTTCGCTCCACCGTCCGGCAAGATCGCTCAGCGCTTGCCGCTCGTCATGACGGCTGACATAGCCGACGCGAAACGGACGATCAGCGGTGAACTGCCCCAAGAACGAACCCCCGCTCGCCAGCGCCGCGCACAGATCGACGGCGATCGAGGACTTCATGCTTTTGCTCGGCCCGACGATCACCGCCGGTTCGTTTTGCACGAATATCCCCGGCGCCAACCACTGCAGCGGTTCTTGCTGGGCGATCAACTCGGCGGTGGTCAACGTTTGAAACGGACTGGCGCCGCCGGCCGTATCGAGCCGGACGAGTTCGCTATTGGGCAGCGTCAACTCGGCCGCCTGATGCGCCTGAAAACGCTTTTCGAGCGTCGCCGTATAGTCCTCAAAATTTTTGATTTGGCCGCGGCAATGCAAGACTTCGCTCAGCATTTCGAGCGCACTTTCTTCGGGATATCCTGCGACGTCGAGCCGCGCGAGGAGCTCTGGAAGATCGTTGCAGCGGATCCGTCGCGATTGCATTTGCAGCATCGCGCGGAAGATGTCAAAGTGCGTCTGATGTTGAAAATGTTCAGGCCGCAGCGGGCAAGTCGAAAAGAGATCAGACCGCATCAACACCACGGCGAGCCACCGCGCTTCGGCGATTTCGCCGCGCGTTAGATTACGCGTCTGAAGGTCGACGCTTCGCGTCGTGGGGTCAGCGCACAAACGGGCGATCAGCCGACGAAGTTGGTTGAGTGTCATCACAAATTGCCTCCCCACGAAAAGTCGAAACGTCAAAACCGCGCAGCGCCAAAGGCGCCGCAAGACCGACCGTTTGGGTAGTCGACCCCAGTTCCGTGCGCTTCGTCAAGAGACAATTTGCGCGCGACGTAGGGTGGGTGGAGCAAGCGATTTCCGGCCCCCAAACTCAAACCACATCACCGCTTGCGCAACCCACCGATGATCGGTTTTCGAGCAGGTTCTGGTGGGTTACGCAAACCGGTCGTGCTGGTTGGCGATGGTGAAATCGAGCGCGGTTTTGCTGCACCCACCCTACGATTTTTGTAGTTGACGCTGGGTGCGTGCGCTTTGTCAAGGGACAATTTTATCGCTGGGCGGCCCGACTAGTTCGTGCAGATGTAGGGTGGGTGGAGCAAGCGATTTCCGCCCCCCAAACTCGAACCACATCACCGCTTGCGCAACCCACTGATGATCGGTTCTCAAGCAGGTTCTGGTGGGTTGCGCAAACCGATCATGTCGATTGGTGATGGTGAAATCGAGCGCGGTTTTGCTTCACCCACCCTACGATTTTTGTAGTTGACGCTGGGTGCGTGCGCTTCGTCAAGAGACAATTTTATCGCTGGGCGGCCCGACTAGTTCGTGCAGATGTAGCGACTGTCTTGATCGTCAAGCCGTTTTCAATTTCTCATTCCATGCTTTTCCCTCTTTGGCCATGAGATTGAGGATAGTAAGCAGCTTCCGCATGCAGGCGACCAGGGCGACCATTTTGGGTTTGCCTTCGGCGACCAGGCGGTCGTAAAACGCTTTGATCTTTGGGTTCCGTCTTGTCGCTACCAGCGCTGGTCTGCTAGCACAATGTCGAGTTCGACGGGCAGGCCGGTCACGTTGTTCGCGATTCTTGGCCCGCACACCGGCCCCTACGGCTACCTATTCCTCCCCGCTTTCCGCTCTCACCTTCCTCCCCCCCATCTCTCGACTTCGTCTTTGTCGATTTGTCTCGCTCGGGTATAACCTCCAGCGTGAATGACCATCGTCAAGGATGACGCTATGAATAATGAGTCCCTGTTGGCCGCATTTCAGCGGCTTGGGCGCCCCAAAGTGTTGGTCCTGGGGGACCTGATTCTCGATCGCTACACCTATGGCGACGCCGAGCGCGTCAGCCAAGAGTCGCCGGTGATCGTGCTGCGCGCCGATAGCCACGAGCTGCGTCTCGGCGGAGCGGCCAACGTCTGCAATATGCTGCGCGGGCTTGAGTGCGAAGTGATCGCCGCTGGCGTCGTCGGTTCGGACGCTGCTGGCTGCGATTTGATCGACTTGTTGGAAAAAACCGGCGTCGACGCATCGCTCTGCCTGACCGACGCATCACGTCCGACCACGCTGAAAGAACGGTTCGTCGGTCGCGCCGGAGCGCGCCATCCCAGCCAAATCTTGCGTGTCGATCATGAGACGACCGACGCGGTTAGCGGCGACATCGAAGAACGCTTGCTGTACGGCGTCGTCAATCGATTGGACGACTGCGACATCGTGCTGATCTCGGACTACGCCAAAGGGGTTTGTACGCCGGCGATCTTGCAAACGCTGATTCGCTGCGCCAATGAGCGCGGCGTGCCGGTGTTGGTCGACCCGATGAAAGGTCGCGACTTCGGCCGCTATCGCGGGGCCGATCTGATCAAAGCCAACCGGATCGAGACCGAATCGTGCACGGGCCGAAAAATTCGCACGCCTGACGAAGCGGCGCTCGCCGGCCAAGAGTTGTGCGCCGCTTTGCAGTTGGAAGCGGTGATCGTCACCCTTGATAGCGACGGGATGGCGCTGGTCGAAAAAGGAGGCGCGGCGACGCTCTTCCCGACCGAGGCCCGCAGCGTTTACGACATTACCGGCGCCGGAGACATGGTGCTGGCGATGCTGGGCGCCGCGATCGGATCTGGCTTAACCCGCGCCGAGGCGGTTCGCTTGGCGAACGTCGCGGCTGGGCTGGAAGTCGAAAAGATCGGCGTCGCGGTCATCCCGCTCGACGAGATCGAAGCCGAACTGACTTCGCATCATCAGCCCGGCGTGCGCAAGATCATGTCGCTAGAACAACTGGCGCGACAAGCGGATGAGTTGCGTCGTCGCGGTCAGCGAATTGTGTTCACCAACGGCTGCTTCGACCTGCTCCACTATGGGCACGTCAGCAATTTGAACGAAGCGTCGCGGATGGGAGACATTCTGGTCGTGGGGCTCAACAGCGACACGAGCGTCGCGCGGCTGAAAGGTCCCGAGCGCCCCGTCATTAACCAAGTGGAACGCGCCGCGATGTTGGCGGCTCTCTCGTGCGTCGACTATGTGGCGGTCTTTGACCAAGAGACGCCGCTCGAACTAATTCAGGCAATTCGTCCCCATGTGTTAGCCAAAGGGGGCGACTACAAGGCGGAATCGATTGTGGGCTATGACTTTGTCACCTCCTACGGAGGCGAAGTGCGGCTGATCAACCTGGTTGACGGCCATTCGACGACCGACATCATTCGTCGCGTCACCGAAGCACAACCGCCGCGTCGTCAGGCCGCGTGACGCCCGAGTTCCTCCTTTCGAGAGAATGCCGATGAAAACCGTCGTCGTGCTGCCGAACTGGATTGGCGATGTCGTGATGGCGACGCCGGCCCTGCGAGCAATCCGCGCCCAATCGCAACCCGGCGACGAAATCGTCGGCGTGATGCAGCCGTATGTCAAAGATGTGCTGCGCGGGACCAACCTACTGGATCGCAGCGTCTATTGCAGCAAAAAAACGTCCGATCGACGTCGCCGCTTCTGGGGAGTCGCTCAACAACTGCGGCGGGAAAAGTTTGATCAGGCGATTCTGTTCACCAATTCGTTGCGGACGGCGGCGCTGGTTTATTTCGCCGGCGCCAAACGTCGCTTCGGCTACGCTCGCAGTTGGCGCAGCCCGCTGCTGACGCATCGCCTGGCGCCGCCGAAACTGCCCAACGGCAAATACGCGCCGATCTCGGCGGTCGACTACTACTTGGAATTGGCCGACTACGCCGGCTACGGCAGCACCAACAAACAACCGCTGCTAGCGACCTCGACCGCAGAAGAGCAACGCATCGATAAGATCTGGCGCAAGTTTGACTTTGTCGGCAAGCGAGTCGTCGTCTTCAATACCGGCGGCGCTTACGGCGCGGCCAAGCATTGGCCGCCGGAGCATTTCATCGCGTTGGCCGAACAGCTGCTGAAAGATCCCAGCGTCGCGGTGCTGCTGATTTGCGGACCGCAAGAGCGCGAAACGGTCGCCAAAATCGAGCAGGCGATCGATCATCCCAACGCTTGCAGTATGGCGGACGAAACGCTGAACATCGGCTTGTCGAAAGCGGCCGTCGCTCGCGCCGATGTGTTGGTCACCACCGACAGCGGCCCGAAACACTTTGCCGCGGCGTTCGCCACGCCGACGGTCGCCCTGTTTGGCCCGACCGATCCGCGTTGGGGAAACAGCTACAATCCGGTCGAGACGATGCTGACGCACCCGGTCGATTGCGGACCATGCGTCCGGCGCGTTTGTCCCTTGGGGCATCACGACTGCATGCAGAAGCTGTCAGTCGCCCGCGTTTATCAAGCGGTGTTGAATCAATTGGGCGAAGCGCGTCGCGCGGCGGCGTGACTTCCGCTTAGCCCAATGCGCGAGCGAGGAAAAGTCGCTCGGCGTTTTAGATACGATTTGAAGCAGACGACCGCATTTCCCTCGCTCGCGCATCGGACTACGAAGAGTTGTGGGCGACGAAGAATTGCGCGTGTTCCATGGATCGAACACATTCGAAAAACCGACCAAGGCGAAGTAACGTCTCCGACCTCACTTTCGCCCTAGCCAGCGTTGCATCTTCTCTTGCGCTCGACCGAACGTCTCTTCCGCTTTACCGGTCCAGCGCTCTCGCGCGCCATGAAATTGTCGTCGCCGGCTACCGGTCAAGCGACCGAGAGCCTGGCGAAGCGAGCCTTTCCATTGTCGCCACTTTCCGTGGATACTTCGGCGGTTCATCACTTGCCTCTTTCTTCTCTTTTGCAGCCTGCTGTGCCCAGGCTCATTCCAGTCGGCCCAGCGTACCCAAAATTCGGGGAGCTGATCGCCGTACTGTTGTTTCGCCAAAGCGAAGATCTCTCCCATCGTCAGCTCCTCCATCGCAGTCAACGGGCGCTGAAGTTTCTCGGCCAATTCGGCCACCGCATCGTAGAGCGGCGTCCCGGCTGCAAACTGCAAATCAAAGCGATCGTCGTTGGGTTGCTTTTCCCACATCACTGAGACTCGCGCGACGTTAGTTCCGCTTTTTTCGCGACGATGACATCGGCGATGATCCCTTCCAGGTCGAACTTTGGGCGATAGTCGATCGCCGAGCGCAACTTGGTCAAGTCAGGCACGCGGCGGATCACATCTTCAAAGCTGCTGTTGAACGCATCTTCATACGACTGAAACGAAGGGATCAGCGTGGGGTCAATCGCCGCGGTGACCATTTGGGCCAATTCCAGGATCGTCACCGGACGATCGCTGCCGATGTTGTAGACCTGTCCGGCCGCGGACGACGTTCCCATCAGCTGAATCACGGCGTCGACCACATCGTTCACATGGGCGAAACAACGAATCTGCCCACCATCGGAGTGCACCGTCGGGCCTTTGCCGGACAACGCCGCTTCGATAAACCGCGGCAACACCATTCCATAGGCGCCGGTCTGACGCGGACCGACCACGTTAAAGAAGCGGCCGATCACCGTCGGCGTCTGACGTTGCCGCCAATAAGCGAGGGCCAGAAACTCGTCAATCGCCTTGGAAGCGCCATACGACCAACGTGGTCGCGTCGTCGAACCAAAGACCAGATCGTCTTCTTCGGTCCAGGTCGCTTTCGGGTTCTTGCCGTAGACTTCGCTGGTGCTGGCCAAAAACATCCTGATATCGCGGCCCGCTTCGCGCTGCGCGGCGATCTCGGCCAGCAGCAATTCGGTCGGATAGATGTTCCGTTCGATCGTCTGGATCGGCTCTTCTTGAATCAGCGCCACGCCGACCGCCGCTGCCAGATGATAGACTTCATCGGCCTGAACCAATAAGCTTTTGATCAGTTCGCGATCCGAGACCGTTCCTGAAACGAAGCGAAAGTTCTCGTGATCAATCACGTGCGACAGATTTTGGCGACTACCGGTCGACTCGTCGTCGATCGCGGTCACCGTCCGTCCGAGCGCCAAGAGCGCTTCACAGAGATGAGATCCGATAAACCCGGCGCCGCCGGTCACAAGCGCATGCGTCATTCAAAACACCGAAGAAAGGAGAGCGTAACCTTCCGCTGCAGCGGTTTATCCTAAATCGACCGCTAGCGAGCCACAACCTAAGCCCCAGTTCAGAACCGGCTTGCTGCTGTTTTCTACTGGCATAATCGGCGCCATCGGGAATAATAGAACGTAAATAGCAGATCGTCCCGCTACGGCGTCCAATTAACCCGTCCCGCTTTCCACCCCCAACGCGCCTGATAATGTCGATTCGCAATTTGACTCTGCCGCTTGCCGGTTCGCTGCTCTCGCTCCTGCTTTCCGTCTGCATCGTTTGGGGGCAAGAGACTCCCCCCGCGGCTGCGATCATCTATTCGGATGCAGTCGCTTTTCAAAAGGCGGAAGAATACGGGCTAGCCGCCGAAGAGTGGAGCAAGTTCCTCAAGCGTCACGGCGATGATCCGTTGGCCGAGAAGGCTCGCAACAACTTGGCGGTCTGCCAGTTAAAGCTCGACAAGTACGCCGACGCCGCCGGCAACTTTTACGCGATTTTGAAAAACAACCCCAAGTCGGAACTCCGCGAAGATGCGCTGCTGAATCTCGGCTCGACCTATTACAGCTGGGCCAAGTCAGGCAGTCCCAAGATGTTTGACAGCGCAGCCAAGACGTTCGAGCAGCTTTATAAAGAGTACCCCCAAGGGAAGAACGCCGATCAGGCCCTCTACTTCGCCGGCGAATCCTTTTATCTCAGCGACCAAAAAGATCGTTCGCTCGGCCCCTACAAAGCGCTAGTCGAACAGTTCACCCAAAGCCCCTATCGCGCCGATGGCGCATACGCTTGGGGGGTGACCCTCGAAGAGTTGAACAAACCGACTGAAGCGGCCGACGTCTACAGCAAGTTTCTCGCCGCTTTTCCTGATCATGATCTAGCGGCCGAAGTTCGGATGCGCCAGGCCGAAACGGTTCTGAACCAAAACGATTTCGCCAAAGCCGAACAGATGCTGACGACGGTCACGGCCGATCCCCAGTTCCCGCTGATTGATCATGCGCTTTACCGACTGGCTTTCGCTCGCTTGAAGCAAGAGAAGCTCGCCGACGCCGGCGCGATCTACGCCCAAATTGCCGCCGACTATCCGAAGTCGAAATACCACGACGAATCGATGATGCTGGCCGGGCGCTGCTACTATCGTGCCGGCGACTGGACCGCCGCCGCCAAGTGGCTCGCCGCCGCATCGAAACTGAGCGGCGATACCGGTCTGGAAGCGGCGCATTGGCTATGCCGCGTTTACCTGAAGACCGGCAAGCCGCAGGACGCCGAGAAGCTGGCCGCCGCGAAAGTCGCCGCCGCCCAGGGAAGTCTGCAGTTGGTTCCGCTGCTGATCGATCAGGCCGACGCGTTGTACGATCAACCGCAGCGTCGCGGCGAATCGGTCCGGCTTTACCAGCAGATCGTCACGCAGCATCCGAAAGATCCCCAAGCGCCGCAAGCGCTGTACAACGGCGCGTTCGCCGCACTCGAAACGCAAGATCACGCGGCGGCGGCCCGCTTGGCGAAGACTTTTGTCAATCAATTCCCTCAGCACGAACTGCTGCTCGACGCGAAGTACGTCGCCGCTGAAGGCGCTTTACAGGAAAAGAAGTACGCCGACGCCGAAAAGATGTTTCGCGAACTGATCGCCGCCGGCGACAAACGCCCCGAAAAGTCGAAGTGGCGCATGCGTCTGGCGCTGGCGCTGCTGCTGCAAAACAAGCACCAAGACGAAATCGCGTTTCTCTCGCCAATCGCCGGGACGTTGACCGATCCCGCATTGAAAGCGGAAGCCTTCTTTTTGCTGGGCTCTAGCCAGTTTGCGCTCGATCAGTTTCCGGCCGCTCAACAAAGCTTGATCGCTTCACTGGCCGCCAAAGCCGACTGGCGTCAAGCCGATGAAACGCTGCTGCTCCTTTCTCGTGCTCAACACGAGCAAGGGGACGACACGGCGGCGATCGCCACCGTCAGAAAGATGCAGAAGCAACTTCCCAACTCGCCGCTGGCCGACCATGCCGCCTATCGACTGGGTGAGTACTACTATGCCGCCGGCGACTTCGCCAAAGCGGCGGCGGAGTACCAAACCGTGGTCGACAAGTTTGCCAGCTCCTCGCTCGCGCCGCACGCGCTGTACGGACTTGGCTGGTCGCACATTCAACAGCAGCAAGGGAAAGAAGCGCGCGACGCGTTTTCCCAATTGCTCACCAAACATAACGACCACCAACTCGCGCCGCAGTCGTTGCATGCCCGCGCCGTCGCGCGACGTTTGTCTAACGACTTTGCCGGCGCCGCGTCCGACGTCGACGCTTACCTGAAAAAATCGCCCCAAGCGGCCGACAAAGCCGACGCACTGTATCTGAAAGGGCTGTGTCTGGTTGGCGCTAACGATCAAGCCGGCGCCGCCGCCCAGTTCGCCGCTTTAAAGAAAGAATTTCCCAAGTATCGAAACGATGACAAAGTGCTGTACGAACTGGCCTGGTCGCTGAAAGCCTCCGGCGAGCCTGCCAAAGCGACCGAAGCGTTCGCCAGCCTAGCGGCGACCCATCCGCAAAGCTCGCTCGCGGCCGAAGCCAACTATCACGTCGGCGAAGCGGCCTACGATCGTCAAGATTACGCCGCCGCACAAAAAGCGTACGCGGCGGCTCTCGCGGCCGCCCAAGCGGATGATGTCGGCGAAAAGTCGGCTTACAAACTGGGCTGGGCTCAGTATCAACAACGCGATTACGCCGCGGCGTCTGATGCGTTCGCCGTTCAGACCAGCAAATATCCAAACGGCCCACTTGCGGCCGACGCTAGTTTCATGCGGGGAGAGTGTCTCTACAAAAAGGATCAATTCGCCGATGCGCTCTCCGCCTACGGGCAAGTCAAATCCGATCGCCTATCCAGCAACGACATGCGCGACCTTTGGCGACTGCACGCCGGTCAATCGGCAGCCCAACTGAAAAAGTGGGACGAATCGATCCGCTGGATGAACGAATTGTTGACCCAATCGCCCGATTCGCCGGTCGCGGCCGAAGCCCAGTACGAACTGGGCTGGGCCAATTACAATCAAAAGAAGACCGACGAAGCGATCCAGCGATTTTTGGCCGCCGCCGACCTGTCGCCTGGTAAAACGGGCGCTCGAGCGCGGTTCATGCTGGGCGAGTTGTACTTTGAGAAGAAAGACTACGAAGCGGCCGAAGGGCAATTCAAACGGGTTGTCCTGGGTTTCGGCGGCGCCAAGTCGCTGGACGAGGTGAAACCATGGCAAGCCAAAGCGGCCTACGAACTGGGACGTTGCAACGAAGTCCGCATCCGTGATGCGATCGGCGCACCAAAAGTCCGCTACGTCTCCGAAGCGAAAAAATATTACGGCCTGGTAGTCTCGGACTATCCGCAAGCAGCGGAAGCCAAACTGGCCGCCAGCCGTCTCGAAGCGATTAACAAACTGTAAACGCAGGTTCCCATGACACGATTCTCGTTGACCCAGCGCTTTGTCGCGCTGCTCCTATTCACCTTCCTGCTGACCGCTGGACTGGGCGTGGTCGCCGCATGGGCACAAGAGAATGACGCCGCCGAAGCTGAAGAAGCGGCGCCGGTCGCGAATGAATCAGGCGCGTTGCTGGAAGACAAGCTGCTGGGAGACGACAATCAATTGCACCTGGTCGCGCTGATCCTAAAAGGGGGTCAGATGATGATCCCGATCGGCTTGATGTCGCTCTTGGTCGTCACCCTCGCGTTTGAACGAGCCATCGCGCTGCGCCGCGGACGAATCATCCCGGCCGAGCTGGTCGAGGGACTCGAACAAATGCAATTTGCGCCCGACGGTTTTCAACCGCGCGACGCTTATCGGCTTTGCAAGAAGTATCCGTCGGCGATGGCCAACATCGTCGAGTCGATGCTGGCTCGCGTCGGCCGTCCGCAGGCCGAAGTCGTGCATGCCGTCAACGAAGCGAGCGAACGAGAAGCTGACCGTCTCTATAGCAACGTGCGTTGGCTGACGCTGGCCGCCGGCGTGACGCCGCTGATGGGCCTCTTGGGTACGGTCTGGGGGATTATCTGGGCGTTCTACAAAACGACCCAGCTAGAAATCGGCGGCAACCGCGCCAATCAATTGGCCGAAGGAATCTATGTCGCGCTGGTCACCACCCTGGGCGGACTGGTCGTCGCGATTCCGGCGGCGATCTTGGCCCAATACTTCGAGAGCCGCATCATCAGTCTCTTCCACCAGATCGACGAACGGCTCTTCGGCCTGCTGCCGGCGATCGAGCAGTACGAAGGCAAAACGCGGATTCATCAGCACCATTTGGATGAAGCGGAAGAAACTGCGGCGGAAGAGATCGCTTCGTAGTAGTCGAATCGCACGGATACTGCGTCAATCGGTTTCGCCGTGGTGGAACGTAGGGCGTCCATGAATCAACTTCCTCGCTATTCGCGTGATCACGACTTTCCACTGAACGAAGTTTTGCTGGGAATTGTGACGAAAATCTGGGCCTTTACCGTCGTTTCGTGTCTGCTTCTGGTCGTTGTTGGTTGTGAAAATGACAATCCCAATTCGCAGATCGCGAAACCGAAACGTCTACGCCGTTCGGCATCGATACCAGTTCCATCCTCTTCGCTCGATGAGATAGATCAATTGACGGGGGAGCCAATGCACTATGCGGTGTTCGATACGTACATCCAAGCTTTTAGAATCATGCAAGGGGCGCTATCACCTTCGTTTAACGATTTAACGACGGACTTTAGCGAGGAGCGAATCGGACGCGAACTAGGGGGACGCATCATTCTCCATCGAGGCGTCGTCGAGGCAGTTTCGGCGTCTGGGGACGTGAAGAGATTTAATTATGATATTCGCTTTGTGCGATCGCTGAGCGAAGGCAAGGTAACGGCCAGATGCTATTTCGCAGAAGTGGCTGGTGACATTCTTCTAGATGATCGCCTGGACGTTGACGTTGTGTCTCTCCTCGGCAATGGTGAGCCCGTGGAAAATTCCGCTTTGGAATTACTAGTGAGACCGCAGTATTAGTCCTCGATCAAAATGGCCCAACTCGCCTATCTCGCCAATTCTTGACACAAGTCGTTTTGCTTCGCCAAAGTTGGCCTTGGTCACCGTCTGCTGCGAGTAGCTTTCTTGCCGCCGCGAAAAAATTTTGGGAATTCCCACCGGCCGGTGACCAACCGTGTCCCAGGGCGCCCCGATACTTCTCTTTAGTCGCCGGCAAGTTACTGTTGACATGTACAGTACACAGGCGTACACTGTCCATCCGTTTAGTTGATGCAAAACGGGGGATGCTTGCCAGCGGACAGGACATTTACCATAAAGGAGCCCGGAAAATGGTCACCGCAACTGCTTCAAAGAACAGTCGAATGGCGAAAAAAGAGACCGCGAAAAGCAGCAAAAAAAACGCCGGTAGCGACAAGTCGCCCAAAGCGGAACACAAAGATGTCGCCGGCATGCTGTCTGGAAACGCCGTTCTAAAAACGACGCTCCAGCAAATTGAAAAATCGTTTGGCGAAGGGGCGATCATGCCCCTGGGATCGAATCACGCTGTGATCGAAGGAATCCCGACCGGATCGATTTCGCTCGACCTGGCGCTCGGCGGGAAGGGACTACCCCGCGGACGCGTCATCGAGATCTTCGGCCCCGAATCAAGCGGTAAGACGACGCTGGCCCTGCATGTGATCGCTCAGGCCCAAGCGATGGGGGGGATCGCCGCCTTCGTCGACGCCGAACATGCATTAGACCCCAGCTGGGCGAAAAAGCTGGGAGTCGAGCTCGAAACGCTGCTGGTCAGTCAGCCTTCGAGCGGTGAAGAAGGACTGCAGATTACCGAGATGCTGGTCAAATCAAACGCGGTTGACGTGATCGTGGTCGACTCGGTCGCCGCACTCGTCCCGAAAGCGGAATTGAACGGCGAAATCGGCGCCTCCCATGTCGGTTTGCAGGCTCGGCTGATGAGCCAAGCGATGCGTAAATTGACCGGCGTGATCTCCAAATCGAAGACGATTGTGATCTTTATCAACCAGATCCGCGAAAAAGTGGGCGTGATGTTCGGTAGCCCCGAAACGACCCCCGGCGGACGTGCGTTGAAATTTTACTGCTCGTGCCGCGTCGATGTTCGCCGCATCGGGCAACTGAAGGATGGCGAAGACGTGGTCGGCCAACGCGTTCGCTGCAAGATCGTGAAAAACAAGGTTGCTCCGCCGTTCCGCATCGCCGAGTTCGACATGATGCACTCCAACGGGATCAGCTACGAAGGAGACATCCTCGATCTAGCCATCGAGGCGAAAATCGTCGCTCGCAGCGGAGCCTGGTTCCGGTACGGCGACATCCAACTGGGTCAGGGAAAAGAAAAGGCCCGCGCCTTTTTGATGGAAAACCCCGCGATGACCGAAGAACTGAAGCAAAAAGTGCTCATTGAGGCCGGCCACGGCGGCGAAAAGCTGTTTGACGCCGCACCGGTCAAGCAAGGGGCTGAAGACGAAGAGTTTGAACCAGAAGAAGAGCTATAAGCTTCTCTTCTCTCGAGTACGGCTAAATCTCCACTGCGTGCGGCTGAATCTCCGCAGCCGCTACGCAACCCCAAGAGACTGCTTGAGTTGAGTGACGAGACTTCCTCCGTTTGGGCGTCGGCGGGCTCCATCCGACGTCCGTGACCAAAGAGGCTTCCGGTTTGCATCACCCGGAAGCCTCTTTTTTTTGTGGGTCGCAAACCTTTTCCGCGCGGTGGGGTCCTATTCTTTACGGCGGCGCTGACCACCGCGGCGCCTAGCCGATTTGCCGCGGAGGCCTTATCATAACCCCTTTAAACAGCACTATTTGACTCCTACTGGCCCGGCCTAATTTCGCCATGAAGACCGACGAATTACGCGAAAAGTACCTCAGCTTCTACGAAACCAAGGGGCATTCCCGCCGCGCCAGCGATGTGCTGGTCCCGACCTGGGATCCTTCGGTGCTGTTTACCCCGGCCGGGATGAACCAGTTCAAGGATCACTTTCTGGGGCGTGTGAAGCTCGACTTCACCCGCGCGACCACCTGTCAAAAGTGCTTGCGTACCGGCGATATCGACAACGTCGGCCGCACCGCCTACCACCACACCTTCTTCGAGATGCTGGGCAACTTCAGCTTCGGCGATTACTTCAAGCCGGAAGCGATCTCTTGGGCTTGGGAGTTTCTGACCGACAAAAAGTGGCTCGGACTTCCCGCCGATCAGTTGACAGTGACGGTCTATAAAGATGACGACGAAGCGGCCGATTATTGGCACGAAAAGATCGGCCTGCCGACTTCTCGCATTCATCGCTTGGAAGAAGACGAAAACTTTTGGCCCGCCAGCGCACCAAGCCTCGGCCCCGACGGCGTCTGCGGCCCTTGCAGCGAAATCTATTTTCACCCCAAAGGGAGCAGCCCGGTCGAGATCTGGAATCTCGTCTTTACGCAGTTCAATCGCGTCGGCGATCCGCCGAACAATCTCGAGCCGCTGCCGAGCAAGAACATCGACACCGGGATGGGACTCGAACGAACCGCCGCGACGCTGCAAGGGGTCGCCACCAACTATCACATCGACATCTTGCGTCCGATCGTCGAAGCGGCCGGCGAGATCTGCGGCGTGAAGTACGTTCCAGAAGATGACAACGGTCGCCGTCTGCGTCGCATCACCGATCACGTTCGCGCTTGCACCTTTGCGATTCACGAGAACGTGTACCCCGGCGCCAACAAAGAGAAATACGTCATCCGGCGCTTGCTGCGACGTGCGGTGCTGGATGGCCATCAAATGGGACTGCGCGAGCCGTTCGCCTATCAACTGGTCGACAAAGTCGCCGAGATGATGAAGGCCGGCTATCCCGAACTGCAAGAGACGACGCAGCGCGTCGCCAACGTCATCCGCACCGAGGAAGAAAACTTCCTCGACCGACTGGATGACGGCCTGGCTCGGACCGAGAAGGTCTTCAACACGATGCGCAAAGACAACTTGACCATCGTCGACGGCAATGACGCGGCCGAGTTGTATCAAACGTATGGATTTCCGCCGGAGTTGTTTGAACAAGTTGCGGCCGAAAAGGGACTCGCGTTTGATTGGCCCGGCTACAAAGCGGCGATGGAGAAGTTCGGCGAAGAAACCGGCGGCGGCACGTCGGTGCTGTTCACCACCGGCCCAATCGAATCGCTGAAGAACACGCTGCGCAAGACTGACTATGTGGGCTACGACCAGTCCGAAGCCGATGTGACGATCAAAGGGATTGTCGCGCACGACGCTGACGGCGCGTCCAAGCTGTTTGACGACTATGACCAGACCGGCGAAGCGCACCCGCTGATCGTGGTGACCGACTGCACTCCTTTCTATGGTGAGTCAGGCGGTCAGGTCGGCGACAGCGGCGAGATTGTCGGCGCCGCTTTCCGCTTTGTTGTGACTGACACGCAAAAAGATAGCGACCTCTTTTTGCATCACGGCTATTTGGCCAGCGGCAAAATCAGCAGCAATACCGACGCCAAAGCGATTGTCGGCGAGCGTCGGCTCGGCATTCAACGCGCTCACTCGGCGACGCACATTTTGCACTACGCGCTGCAAAAGAACTTGGGCGCGCATGCGCAACAACAAGGCTCCAAAGTTGACGAAGATTGGCTGCGGTTTGACTTCACCAACCTGGCGGCGGTCACGCCAGAGCAGCTTGCCGCGATCGAAGAAGACGTTAATGAGCGCGTCGAGGCGAGCGAAAAGGTGAAATGGGAAACCGTTCCCTTGGCGAAAGCGCGTGAGTTGGGCGCGATGATGCTGTTCGGCGAAAAGTATCCCGATCCGGTTCGCCTGGTTTCGATGGGAACGTTCAGCCGCGAACTTTGCGGCGGAACTCACCTGACCAGCACCGGTGATGTCGGCATGTTCGAGGTGATCAGCGAAGAAGGTCCTTCGGCCGGCGTGCGGCGCATCGTCGCGTTGACCGGAACCAAAGCGAAAGAATATCGCCAACAGGTCGCCGCTTCTCTGGGCGATATCGCCAAGTCGCTCGGCGTCCACACGCTGGACGTTCCGGTGGCGGTGAAAGAGTTGATGCAGTACGTTCGCGATTTGAAAAAAGCGGCCAGCGGCAGCGGCCAACCGCCGGAAGATCTGCGTCTTCCTACCGAGCACGCGAAAGCAGCGCCGCCGTCCTACGCCGCGCAAAAAGAGACGCTGAAAGAAACGGCGCGCATGATCAACGTCGGCATGTTCGACGCTCCAGCTCGGATCGCGGCGCTGCTGTCCGACATCGATTCGCTGAAGCAAGAGATTGTCGCTCGCGCGGAAATCGGCGTGCTGACCGCGGACGATTTGCTCGCCCAAGCCGAACTGATCGGCGACGTGAAACTGATCGTCGCCGAAGCCCCCGGCGCCAACCCGAACGTCATGCGTCAACTGATTGACCAGTTGCGCAAGAAAGCGGCCCCCTGTGCAGTGCTGCTGATCGCCGGCCAAGGAGAAGACAAAGTGATGATGGTCGCCGGCCTCAGCCAAGACGTCGTCAAGTCTGGCGGTAAAGCCGGCGAGTGGGTCAAAACCGTCTCGACCATCGTCGGCGGCTCTGGCGGCGGACGCCCCGACATGGCCCAAGCCGGCGGCAAAGACCCCGCCAAAATCGCTGATGCTGTCGCCGCAGCGAAGGCATTTGGGAGAAAGATGCTGGGGTAGCCTATAATTCCCTCGGGGGAAATTCCGAGAGCAAGATTGGACGACCGGTTTCCTTGATTGAGAAAACATGGGCACGCCAGCGAAATTCCAGATTGATCTCGATAAGAAGTTTCCGACGCTGGCGAAACCGCCGATCGTGGAGGCGGCCATCTATTGGAATGGGGAAACCACGCAAACGACCAGCCCTGCTTCCATTGCAGGCGAGCTTATGTCGAAATTTCCAGGCTATGTTTCGAGCACTTATTTTCCTCCCCCCAATGATCCAATCTCGATCGATCTGAAGAAACCGCCGTCCGATTCGCCCGATCAGTTTCGCCTGCTCCTATCCCTTACAGAGGATGGTCGCGTCGGTCTTTTTCAGTCAGAGGGAGCGACATTCAGCCAGCTAAAACCTTATCCTGGATGGGATATGTTTCTTACGGAAGGGATGCGTTTCTGGCAAGCCTATTCCGATATTCTGGCGCCTCAATCGCTCGATACTCTGGGCCTAAGGTTTACATCGCAAATTGAGGTAACTTCCGGCGAGCGGATCGAGGAGTTGATAAAGAACGTCTCCCATCCCTTGATCGAAATTGGGTTGTCTCAAGAAAACTTCTTCCATCGCGAATCTGCGATATTGCCGCAGAATCCATTTCGTGTCGATTTATCGATCACGATGCAAACCACACCCCAAACAACGCAACAGTTTCTTCTCGTCGATATCGACGTTCAGGCAACGCAATCCATTCCGAATGAGATGAAACAAATTCATTTGCGTTTGGCTGAAATGCGCTACATAAAGAATGCCGTCTTCTTTGGTTGTATTAGAAATCCAGAAGTGAGATTTGGAACCAGATGATCGCTTCGAGCGGAAATTTTGAATCCGGCTTCAGCGACGCCGCCAAAGCAATCAAGGCGGAGCGAGTGTCAGCGCGTCGACACATGAACCAATTGGCGACCTTTTCGATCGATCCCGCCATCCGTGAGCTGCTGAGCGTCTGGAACAACTGCCGTACGCCGAACTGGGACGGTTATGGCGCGACTTCTGTTTCCGAGACAACCGTGCGAAACGCCGTAGCCCTGCTCGAGGCGTTACCACTCGGCTGGCCCCTGCCCTCGATCGGATCCGAACCAGACGGGCACATCACGCTGGAATGGTATCAGAACCCACGGCAACTTCTTTCGGTGAGCATCGATGAAAATAGCTCGCTTTACTACGCCGCGATATTAGGAAACGAAGACCCGCGTGGCACCTGCCGATTTGACCGCGAGGTCCCAGAAACCATCCTCTATTGGATTCGACGAGTCTTGCGCTAATGGACGATGAAGTTGCCGATGAAGAATTACTCGCTCGATTCATCACGCAGCGCAGTCAATTTCGTTCGAGTGACGAAACGGTCAAACCGGATCTCTTCATTCCGTATCGTCACGTAGAACTTTCCGTCACACGGCATGATCAGCCGGGGCCGATTGATCTTTGGCAAGTTGGCCGCGATGTCGTCTCTGAGCGAGAATCGGCGGCTCTTTGTGGAAGATCTGACGTAACAGCGATCCATTGTCGCATCGGTCCACTGACGGTTTCTCCCGATCCGATTCTGCCGCCAGCGTCACCAACGAATCCGAATCATGCCAACATCTTGGGTTTTCCGGAGAAGAAAGAAGATCAAAAGGCCCTTGCGATTCAAATTGCAGCGAAGGCCTCCAAGCGGATTCCACCGCCAGGATAACCATCCCCTATCTCTTTCCCCCCAAGAATTGCCGCCGTAGGCGGCGCCATCGTCATGATCGGCGCCGCTTCGCAAAAATTGGCCTTCGATCGCGGATACCGGGCTCAATTCGCTCCGCTAGCAGGTCGATAGCTATAACTGGTCAGCCCCACCGTGACGTTCTTCCCCCGCTTATCCCAGTTAGAGCAACTCCATGAACCAAGCTGATTATTCCGCCAACGTCGAGCGCGCCCTCGCCAGCAATCCCCATTTCGCCGGACGCACGCTCCGCTTTGAACAAGAGCAAGACCGCATTGTGCTGAAAGGAAGCGTCGCCTCCTTTTTCCATAAGCAGATGGCTCAAGAGGCCCTTCGTCAGGCAGGGGTCGATCAGATCGAGAACCAGCTCGAAGTGAACTGGGCCTAACGCCCAATCTCGCGCTACCTACGACTTGCACCAGCCCGTGGTCTCCACCCGCGGGCTTCTGCATTTCTTGTCCCAAGAAGTTTCACCGCTCGGCACGTGCGCCCCCTTTTTCCGTGAACGAGAGTGCGTGACAATGCGAGCAGCATTGAACCCCCTCGCACGCATATTCCGCTCAGGAGAATCTCCCATGTCGCGACACGGCGCTATCACGTTCAAAGGAAATCCGATGACCTTGGCCGGCGAAGCGGTCGAAGTCGGCAAGCCGGCTCCCGACTTCACGCTGCACAGCTTTGGTCCCGAAGGTCTGACGGCGATCACGCTGGCCGACGTCAAAGGGAAGCCGACCATTCTGAGCGTTATCCCTTCGGTCGACACCAGCGTTTGCGCCACGCAGACGCGCAAGTTCAACGAAAAGTTGGGCAGCTACGGCGATAAGATCAACGCCCTGACGGTCAGTCTCGACTTGCCGTTCGCGCTAAATCGCTTCTGCGGCGCCGAAGGGATCGAAAGCATCCAAAAAGCCTCGGACTACCAAACTCGCAGTTTTGGCAACAACTGGGGCATGTTGATCGAAGAGCTGATGCTCTTGGCTCGCGGCGCCTTCGTAATCGACGCCGCCGGCAACGTCACCTATGCCGAAGTGGTCCCGGAAGCGACGCAAGAACCCAACTACGACGCCGCGATCGCTGCGCTCGACAAATGTATGGCGTAGGCGTCGTCCGGCATTGATAATGCAGCGAAAGAGCGGCCCCTGGGGCCGCTCTTTTTTTATACTTGGCGGTTTAGGGCCGTTAAAGTTTTCGCAATCGACCGATTTGCCGTTAAAATAGCACCGCTTTACGCTTGCTTTCCCTGGTTCGAAGGTCGACGCCGATGACCGCAGCTCCTTTGAAAAAACGCCGCCGGCGCTGGTGGGTTTTCAGCGCTCTTGCGGCGCTGCTGCTGTTTATCGCGTTCTTACCGACGTTGGCCTCGTATCGTCCGCTGACCCAAGGGGGCCTGAGCGCCGTGTTGGCGGCGACCGAAGTCGAAGTCTTTGTCGACCGCGTTTCGTTCGGCTGGTTGGCGATCACGCAGATCGAAGGGCTGCAGATTCGGCAGCGCGAGGGAAAATTTAACGTCTCCGTACCGCAGATGAGCAATGACGTTTACTTCTGGCAGTTGATCGCCAATCCGCGTCAGTTGGGAAATCTCGAAATCATCCAGCCTGATCTGCACTTCGTGATTCAGAAGCCAGAGGATAGCCTGATTGATTCGATCGCGGACGAACCGACGCCGCTGGATCCTGAGAAACTGACCGAGGCGCTCAACCGTCAGATCTCGGTCAACATTCGGGACGCAACCCTCTCGGCGCAGCGTCCCGGCGGCGCTGCTTGGAAGATCGAGCATTTCGAGTTGTCCGGCAAACTGACGCCGGCGACTTCCCAGCAAGGGCCCTTGCTCCGCTTGGATCACATTCAAGCGATGGACCACTTCCAGCTGACCGAAGAAATGTGCGACGACCTGCTCAAGTACGCAGTTCCGATCATGCACGGCGTGACCAACATCCACGGCGAAGCGTCGCTCCGATTTGAAGCGTGGGAGTTTCCGCTCGAAAATCCGCAACAAGGCACAGGGCGCGGTTCCTTAGAAATCCACGAGGCCTCCCTGGTCAGCGGCCCGATCCTGAAATCGATTACCGATGCGCTGCAAATGGCGCCGTCGGTTCAGATCGCCAGCAACTGCAAGGTGAAGTTCAAGCTGGCCGACGGCCGCGTCTATCACGAAGGGCTTGAGCTTGGTTTCCCCA
Organism: Blastopirellula marina DSM 3645; assembly: GCF_000153105.1. Taxonomy (GTDB): domain Bacteria; phylum Planctomycetota; class Planctomycetia; order Pirellulales; family Pirellulaceae; genus Blastopirellula; species Blastopirellula marina. The sequence goes on along the minus strand of NZ_CH672376.1, from coordinate 1,329,571 downwards.
ATTGCCGCGTGCGGACCAGCGGCTGGGTCGGACTCGATGACACCCTCGACATCCTCTGCGTCATTCCCATCCCCGTGGGCGACTCTATCGACGAGACGCTGCCGCTGCTGCAATCGCTGCAAGGAAAAACGATTCGGCTGCGGATCACCGGTACGCTGCAACAGCCGCAAGTGGGACTCGACGATACGTTCAATCAGTTGGCCCAAACGTTTCTGGGCGCCAGCGACGGGGGCGCGATCCCGGTTGATCAAGTCCTGAGCGCCGCGTCAGGCATGCTGCAGAAGATGCGAAAAGGGGCCCCCAGCGAGACGCTCGATCGCTTGCGAAAACAGCAACCCTTGCCGATGGAACCTGCCGATTTGCAGCGACCGCTAGGCGGGCTCTTCGATCGCCTGCGACAAGGACTCGGCGGCGTGATCGAAACGGTTCCGCTGCAGGATGAAGCGATGGAAGAGGAGCCGCCGCCTCCTCGGCCAGAATCCCCTGGCCGACCGCTCGATCTTTAAAAGACCGCTGCTTCCCAAAGGCGATAAGCAACTTGACTGACTCCCTCGATTCCGCTGCTTCACGATCCACACTGGTTCAGATCTGGGTGCTGCTTGCCGCCGTGGCGCTATGCGTTGCGGTCGGTATCGTCGGAGCCCTGTTTACCACGCCGCAAATCCCGACCTGGTACGCCGGCATCGACAAACCAAGTTGGACTCCGCCCAGTTGGATCTTTGGGCCGGTCTGGACCACGCTGTATGTAATGATGGGGGTCGCCGCTTGGCTCGTTTGGCGGCGGCGGCCTTGGTCGGCGGTATGGCCGGCGCTCCTTTTGTTTGGGATTCAGTTGATCCTGAACGCGATCTGGTCTCCGCTTTTCTTTGGTTTAGAAAGCCCGTTGCTGGGGCTGATCGACATCGTGTTGCTCTGGCTGATGATTGGCGTGACCATTTATTGCTTTGCACGACTATCGCTGGGAGGCGCCTTGTTGCTGGTCCCTTATCTTCTTTGGGTCAGCTACGCGGCTTGTCTGAATTTCGCAATTTGGCGATTGAACGGATAAGTCGGTATCGCCAGTCGTTACAATCGGCGCAATTCGCCTATTTCATGATTTGATCATGATGAACCTGTCTGATTTGGACGGTTTTCCGCAGACATCCCAGGGGCTGCACGAGAAAATGGAGGGACCTATCGCCCCCCCATTTCTCTCGCTATCTCTTGGAGTCCATCGTACTGATGACGGCCGAAAACATGCAGTCGAACGAAAGCAACGAAAGTCTCGACGCTTCGAAATACAGCTACGACATCGTTCCCTATCCAAGCCATCCCTTTCGACAGACGCACCCCGAGCGACTGCACGCGATCAGCCGCATGTTTGGCATGTCTCCTGCCGAAATCACCCAGTGTCGCGTGCTGGAGATCGGCTGCGCCGGCGGCGGCAACATTATTCCGATGGCCGAGACTCTCCCCGAGAGTCAATTTGTCGGCATCGATTTGTCGCAGCGGCAAATCGAATCGGCGCTGTCGAGCGTCGAGAAGCTAGGGCTGACGAATATCGAGCTGAAGCATCTCGACGTGATGGATGTCGACCAGTCGTTAGGGAAGTTTGACTATATCATTTGCCACGGCGTTTTCTCTTGGGTTCCGCCTGACGCGCAAGACAAGATTCTTGCCGTCTGCCGCGACCATTTGAACCCGCAAGGGGTCGCGTTGGTCAGCTACAACACGCTGCCGGGCTGGCGTCTCCGCGGCGCGATCCGTGACATGATGAGCTATCACGTTCGTAACCTGTCGGACCCGACGAAGAAGATCCAGCAGGCTCGAGCGCTGTTGGAATTTCTCGCGAGCAGCGTTTCGGCAGAGACCGGCGCGTATGGCAAAATGATTCACTCCGAACTGAATCTGTTGAAGAATCAGACCGACAATTATCTGTACCACGATCATCTGGAAATGAACAACTATCAGTTCTATTTCCACCAATTTATCGAGCAGGCCAACAAGCACAATCTGCAATATCTGGCCGAATCGCATATCGCGACGATGTGGACCGGCAACTTCGCCAAAGATGTGGCGCAAACGCTCGAGCGCGTCGCGCCCGATATCATCCAGCGCGAGCAATACGCTGACTTCGTCCGCAATCGGATGTTCCGCCAAACGATTCTTTGTGCGAAGGGAACCAAGCTTGATCGGGCGCTGAACGAGAATACGCTGAACGGCTCCTGGATCAATTCGCCGATGCGAATGATCGAGAAGGATCCGGCCAAAAACTTTCCTGAAAACACGGTGTCGTTCCGTAATTTGCAGACCAATCAGGGTCTGAACACTTCGGATCCGTTGATGATCACCGCGATCGAATATCTGGGAGATCAATTCCCGCTCGCCGTTTCGTTTGACGATCTGCTCGCTCGCGTGCAAACCAAAGCGGAAGAACTGGGCAACGTCGAGATGTCGCAATTACGTCGCGCGATGGCGAACAACATGATTCACCTAGCGGTCGGCGGCGTGGTCGAACTGTCGTACACTCCCAATCGATTCACGAGAGAGATTTCGGTTAAACCGAAAACCTCGGGAGTCGCTCGGTTACAAGCGGCGAGCGTCGATCGCTTGACGAACGCGCGGCACGAGATCATTAAGCTGGACGACCTGACGCGCCATATCGTCACGATGATCGACGGCGAGAAAACGCATCACGAGATTCGTAACGGCCTGAAAGATATGCTGCACAACGGCAAGCTGACGATGCGCAAAGATGGCGAACCGATGCCGGCTCCGAATGGAGAAATGCTAGAGAAAATCGCCACTGAGGCCGTCGCGAAAGCGATGCAGCGCCTCAGCAAGGCGGCGATGCTGATTAGTTAGCCGCCTTGCTGCTGGAATCGAGAAACGTGCTGCGGCGCTATTGCCCCAGCACGTAAGCGAACATCAACGGCGCGACGATCGACGCGTCGGAGTTGATCATGAACTTGTCGGTTTCGACATCGATTTTGTTCCACGTGATCTTTTCGTTCGGCACCGCGCCGCTATACGAACCGAACGACGTGGTCGAATCCGATATCTGACAGAAGTAGCTCCAGTAGCTGACATCCAACTCAAGATCTTGAATGATCAACGGGACGGCGCAAATCGCGAAGTCGCCGGCGATGCCGCCCCCGATTTGATAAAAGCCGATCGGGTGATCTTTCTGATTGGCCAGGTACCACTCAACCAACTCTTGCATCTGAGCGGTGCCGGGCTTCAGCACGTTGTGCGACTTCACTTTTCCTTCGATCACGCGGGCCGCAAAGATGTTCCCCATGGTCGAATCTTCGTAACCGGGAACGTAGACCGGGATCTTGGCGTCAAACGCCGCTTTCAACCAGGAGTCTTCGACCGGAATTTGGTAGTACGGCTCCAGCGCGTTCGCGTCAAAGAGCATCCGAAAATAGTCGACCGGCGAATGCTGCTCTCCCTTTTCGCCCGCTTCGATCCAGAGTTCGGTCAGCAGACGCTCGAGATGCCGAACGACCGTCTCCGGGATGCAGGTATCCGTCACGCGATTGAATCCTGCGTCACGTAGATCGCGTTCCGCCTCGGGCGAAAGGTCGCGATAGTTGGTGGCCAGCTTGTACTCATTGTGAGCCACCAAATTGAAGACGTCTTCTTCCAGATTGGCGGCGGTGCAGCTGATCGCGTGAACCTTGCCTTGGCGGATCATTTCGGCCAACGAAACGCCTAGCTCGGCGGTGCTCATTGCGCCGGCCAAAGTCACCATCATCTTCCCGCCGTTTTCGACGAAAGATTTATAGGATTTCGCCGCATCGAGCATTTCTCGAGCGTTAAAATGACGGTAGTGGCGTTCCATGAACTGGGTAATCGACATCGCGCACAAGCCTCGGTTGGGAGATTGCCGGTAGGGACTCTAGGAATGGGCCACAGTATATCACTGCAACGCCGGCCAGACGAGAACGGGTCGACGTCACAATCCGTGCAAACTGTCCATATCAACCACGACGCAGTAACGAGAAATTTCGACGATTCCGTAGTTCCCAAAAGTCAGAGCATCGCGATAAACCAAGCCTGCGAGAGCGTTCGGCCTGAGACTTTCATTCTAGAAATGCAGACTGGTGAAATCGTCCGAGTCAATGAAACTCGGTAATCAGCAGAAATCAGCAAACATCGGATCGACTACAAGCTATCCTTTCCGCTGAGAGTTAATTTTGCGTAGGGGCAACGCATATGAAGCTTACGACGAAGTTTTATTCGTTACTGATCGTCTTGATGATCAGTACGCTGTTAGTCGGTTATCTCGCTAGTCGTCAGGCTTCGGAGGTTCTCCGCAACGTCATCATTAGCCGGTCGGCCGGCCAGGCGCAATCTGTGATCGACGAGATCGATCGGATGGTGCACACGAGGATAGCCCAATGGAGGGCCTACTCGGAATCGCCGCAGATCCGGCGCGCTCTCCAAGATTCCAACGCCGAGTTCGCCAAGTTGCCCGACGTTCAGGCGACAATCGACGAGCGCGATCAGCAGTGGCGCTCGAACGATCCCGCCGTCTCCAAGCTCTCTACCGAGATTGACGCGCTCCCCTTGTCGCAAGAACTGGCGCGTCAGGTAGCGCTGCTCAATGATGAATACGGCGCCGCCGAGTATGGCGAAGTCTTCATTACGAATCGCTACGGAGCCAATGTCGCCGAAACGAACCGTACGTCCGACTATCGCCAAAACGACGAGACCTGGTGGCGCTCGGCGAAAAACGAAGGGATCTACGTCGATAGCGTCGCCTATGACGAAAGCGTTCAAGAGTACGCGATTAGCCTTTGTTTGCGGATCGATGACGCCCAGGGCGATTTTCTCGGCGTGCTGAAAACGGTGATCTCCATTCACGAAATCGTCGATGTAATTGATCAAAGCGCCAAACAAGATTCAGTGCTCAGCATTTCGTTGATCGACGCCGAAAAGAAATTTATCTATCACTCCGCCTACAGTTCGCGGACCCCACTCGATCAGATCTCGCCGCTCGCAGGTCTGACCCACACGTCGTTTGGACCAACGCAACGGATTTACGAATACGCGAGCGAGGACGGAACGCGCATCCTATCGATCGTCGCCGAAAGCCGCGGCTCTGGAAAATACCAGGGACTCGGTTGGGAGGCGATCGTTGAGCAAGCCGAAGATTCGCTGATGGCTCCCCTGACCCGATTGCGCTGGAACATCTTGGGCGTCGCATTACTGCTAGCGTCGATCGCCCTCGGAATTAGTTGGCTCGTTGGCAATCGCTTGCGCACACGCATCGCGCGTTTGTCTCACGCCGCCAAAAGAATCGGCGATGGCGAATTTGGGCTGCAAGTAGACGACGAAAGTCACGACGAGCTGAATGACGTCGTGCGGCAATTTAACGCGATGTCGTGGAAAATTGTCCAGTCGCACGATGAACTGTTAGCCGCCCAACACCGCGCCGAGTCGGCCAATCTGGCGAAGAGCCGCTTCCTAGCGACGATGAGTCATGAACTGCGCACGCCGATGACGGCGATTCTGGGCTTTACCGAAAACCTGCTCGAGTCGCCTGACTACGGCTCGCTCGAAGAGCGAAACGAAACGCTTAACACCATCCTCCGCAACGGCGAGCATCTGCTCGGCTTGATCGATGATGTCCTCGATCTCTCGAAGATCGAAGCAGGACGCACCGAGATTCAAACCGAACTTTGCTCACCAGGACAGATCGCTAACGAAGTTATCGGCATCTTGAAGAAGCGAGCCGCGTCGCGCCGGCTGACCCTCAGGATCCGCTGCAAAACTCCGATCCCCGCCGAAATCGAGACCGACGCGCTCCGCTTGCGACAGATCTTGCTAAACCTGGTCGGCAACGCGCTCAAGTTCACCGAAAAAGGGGGAATCTCGCTAGAGCTTTCCTCAACGTTTGGAGACGTAGGGCGGCGGATGTTGCGAGTCCGTGTCGAGGATACCGGACCAGGCATTCCGAGCGATCAGCTGGAGCATATCTTCGAACCGTTTGTTCAAGTCGACAGTACGACATCGCGCTCGTTCGGAGGCGCTGGCCTGGGACTTCCCATCAGCCGGCGTCTGGCCGAACTGCTGGGCGGAACGTTGATCGTCGAAAGCACGATCGGCACAGGGTCGGCGTTTACGCTCTCGGTGCCTGTGGGCGACATCGAAGGAATCCCGTTTGTCGAGTCGATCGACCAATGCCTAAAGAGCCATTCGCAGCCGTCCCAGGACATGCCCCCGCGGATCGACGCGAACGTGCTGCTGGTCGAAGATAGTCGCGACGCGCAATTGCTGATCCGCACCATTTTAGAACGAGCCGGCGCCAAAGTAACCCTAGCGACCAACGGCGTCGAAGCCCTGGAGAGAATGGAAATCGCCGAGGAACTTGCCCTGCGCTACGACGTGATTCTGATGGACATGCAGATGCCGATGATGGACGGCTATACTGCGACCGAAAAGCTGCGTGGTCTCGGCTGCCAAATACCGATCATCGCATTGACGGCGCAAGCGATGGAAGAAGATCGGCAGCGCTGCCTGGATGTTGGTTGCACCGACTATCAATCGAAGCCGATCCACCGGAAGACGCTGCTCAAAAAGATCCACCTCGCATTGAGCGATCAACAGCAAGAGACGGTGATCTCGTCGCCAGGCGGACGTTCCGAAATGAACAGTTTTGAGCGGTTGCACCCGGCCAACGGTGACAGCAGCACAGACGATTAAAAGGGACGCGGACTTGATGACAGCATCGTCGAAAACCGGCGTTTCCGTCGCATTTGCGCGGGTCGCTGCAATTTTGTGCTCGACCGCTTTCTCTGCGAGTCTCGCGCGCCATGGTCACTCTCTGGACGCAAACAGATCTCAGGGGACGAGTGCGAACAAAAAAAGAGGGAAGAAAGCTTGGCCTTCTTCCCTCTCGAATCGTTGTTGCTGAACGTCTCGACCGAACCGCTTAGAACTGGCTCATATCGCAGCTCAAGCCGCCGGCGGCGGGGACATAGGCGAGACGCGTATAGTCCATCACCATGCGGTGAGCGCTAAATCGCCAGGCCAACGTGCCGATCGAGTTCATCATGCGCTTGATCCACTCACGCGGCAGTCCATCGACGTCGCGGTCATAGAAGAGCGGAACCACTTCGTTTTCTAGCACGCGATACAGCTGCTCGCCGTCCCGTTCGTCTTGGCGTTCGACCGAACTGTGCGTTCGTCCGTTGCCGATCGCGAAGCCGTTGTTGCCGTCGTGCGCTTCGGCCCACCAACCGTCGAGGATCGAGCAGTTCAAGCCGCCGTTCAACACGACCTTCTGACCGCTCGTGCCGGAGGCTTCCAGCGGACGTCGCGGGTTGTTCAACCAGACGTCGACCCCTTGGATCAAATGGCGACCGACGTTGATGTCGTAATCTTCGACGAAGACGATTCGATGACGGAAGCGTTCGTCGTTTCGCAAATTGAAGATCTCGCGGATCTTCGCTTTGCCGGGTTCATCTTTCGGGTGAGCCTTGCCGGAGAAGATAAACTGGACCGGACGGGTCGTCGAGTTGACGATTTCGTCCAAGCGATCCGGATCATCCAGCAACAAGTCGGCTCGTTTGTAGGTCGCAAAGCGCCGCGCGAATCCGATCGTCAGGATGTTCGGATCGAGCAGCGTGCGCGCTCGTTCGACTGCTTCGTCACTTTCACCCCGGCGGCGACATTGTCGCGAAACGCGGCGGCGAACAAATTGCAGCAACAGGTTTTTCAGCGTCGCGTGGGTTTCCCATAGTTCGCCGGGATCGACGCTATGGATGTTTTGCCAGAAATCGGCCTCTCCCATGCGGCTGTACCAACCGCTCGGGAAATGGCGATCATAAAGCTGCAACATCTGCCAGGCGACCCAGCTCGGCACATGCACGCCGTTGGTGATGTGACCAATCGGAATCTCTTCTTCCACGCGCCACGGCCACAGATGAGCCCACATGCGTCGTGAGACATGTCCATGCAACTGGCTGACCGCATTGGCGCGGCGGGAAAGTTTGAGCCCGACCACGGTCATGCAGAAGGTCTCGTTTTCGTTCTGCGGCTCTACGCGTCCCAACCCCATCAACTGATCGTGCGAGATCCCCATGGCGTCGCGCAGCGGGCCCAGGTGCTCTTCGATCAGACCGGCGTCAAAACGGTCGTGCCCCGCCGGAACCGGCGTATGCGTCGTGAAGATGGTCTGACGAGCGACGTCACGCATTGCGTCTTCGTATGGCAGACCGTCTTCCTGAATCCGCTCACGCATTCCTTCGAGCGAAGCGAAGGCGCTGTGTCCTTCGTTCAGGTGGTAAACGCCGGGAGTAATGCCGAGCGCCTTGAGCGCTCGCATGCCGCCGACGCCCAACACCAACTCTTGGCGAATACGCGTTCGTTCGTCACCGCCGTACAAACGGCTGGTCAACTCCCGATCTTCCGGCTTGTTGCCGTCGACATCGCAATCGAGCAGGAAGAGTTTGACGCGACCGACGTTCATCTTCCACAGCTTGGCTTTGAGCGTGCCGCTGCGCGTGTCGATCGAGATCGTAATCGGAGTTCCATCAGGAGAGATCGCCGGCTTCATCGGCAGATTCTCAACCTTGGTGTCCATGTACTCTTCGTGCTGATAGCCGTCGACATCCAAGTGCTGCTTGAAATAGCCTTGGTCGTAAAACAGGCCGATCGCGACCAGCGGAACGCCCAGACCGCTAGCACTTTTCACATGGTCGCCGGAGAGGACGCCTAAACCGCCCGAATAAATCGGCAGCGATTCATGGATGCCAAATTCGGCCGAAAAGTAAGCGACCGGACGCGATCCCAAAACGCCGGCGTGGGTCGCCGACCAGGTATCTTTCGTCGAGAGATATTCTTTCAGCCGGCGATAAGCATGGTTAATGCGGCTGTAGAGGACCATTTCGGCGGCACGAAGCTCGAGCCGCTCTGGCGTAAACTCTTTCAGCAGCGCGATCGGGTTGTGATCGAGCTGGCGCCAACGAATCGGATCGAGGTCGCGAAAGAGGTTGAAAACGTCGGGCTGCCAAGTCCACCACAGATTGTTGGCCAGTTCGATGCACTTGTCATAAAGCTTCTCGGCCGATAATTCTGCGACGACGCCTTTCAAGGCGTCGGACTCGGTTTGCGTCAATTCTGCTTGACTCATAATCCATCCTTCAGCAGGCAATGCCTGAAACGCTTTGGAACTGGAGACTTAAGGCAAATGTACCTGTTCATTATCGGGGATGCGACCCCAATCACTCCTACGAATCGGAACCTAGAACCGAATGCTTGAAGCTAACTTCATGCAGTCGCTTTCTCCTTTAGACATATCGCAGTAAGTTGGCGATAGCAACTAGCTATTCTGGAATTGCTCACGCCGCTAGCAGCTTTCATTCTTCGCCGTTCACGAAATCGGCTCTCGCCGGGCTTCGCTGGCTACGACGCGCGGAAATGCGTACGATGACAGCTGATAGCAAATCGAATGCCCATCTCCCCTCGTTTTATTTTCTTCCTTGAAATCGCTCGAAAGAAATTTCGTGATCTCTCAGCCGAACGATCCGCAACTCGATCTCCTTTGTGAACAGCTCCATCAGCTTTCGGCTCAGGAAGCCTGGCCGGCGCAGTCATTGCAAGCTTGCGGCGACGCCGGCGTTTTTCGCTGGTTTCTCTCGGCCGAACAGGGCGGAATGGGATGGAGCGATGTCGATGTCGTGCGGGGATATTTAAAGCTCAGCGCCGCCTGTTTGACCACCACCTTTGTCATCACGCAGCGGACCGGCGCCTGTCGACGAATTGCGGGCTCGACGAACCTTTTGGCCCAGCAACGTCTGCTTCCTGACTTGGCTAGCGGCGCGTCGTTCGCCACGGTGGGGATCTCGCATCTAACCACCAGCCGGCGACATCTCAGCAAACCGGTATTGAGCGCAAGCATCGATGGCGACTCGTTTTTGCTCGACGGTTACAGCCCTTGGGTCACCGGCGGCGTACATGCAGACACGCTGGTCGTTGGCGCCACATTACCGGATGGACGCGAACTGTTGGCCGCGGTCGCCGGCAATGCGGCCGGCGTCTCAGCAGAAACTCCGGCAAGTCTCGTCGGGCTGACCGGCAGCGCTACGGGGATGGTCAAGTTTTCCCAAGTTCGCGTTACCCCTGCAGATTTGTTGGCTGGACCGGTTGAGAACGTCATGAAGGTAGGCGTCGGCGCGAAGACAGGGGGTTTAGAAACATCAACGTTGGCCATCGGTCTGGCGTCGGCTGCGGCGGCGTATATCCGCAACGAGGCGACCCAGCGGCCGGACCTCTCTGCCCCTGCAGAGTCATTTGCTCAGGAATTGAGCGATCTACAGACCGACTTGCTATCTGCAGCAGCAGGAAAGCCGCTCTGCAGCACCGAGCAACTCCGCAGTCGCGCCAACAGTATCGCCCTGCGATCGACGCAAGCCGCCTTGTCGGCCGCCAAGGGAGCAGGCTACGTTACAGGCCATGCGGTCGGCCGTTGGTGCCGCGAAGCGTTGTTCTTTTTGGTTTGGAGTTGCCCCCAACCTGTCCAGCAAGCCAACTTGTGCGAATTGGCCGGCATCGCCGAATAAGCAATAGCGGAAGAAGCGAGAGATGGAAAAAGTCGAAGTCACTTGGCACGACCATGCGGTTACCCGTGCCGATCGAGAACATCTCAACGGCCATCGTGGATGCGTCGTTTGGTTCACCGGGCTCAGCGGTTGCGGCAAGAGCACGATCGCCAACCTGGTCGATCGTCAGCTGCACGAACAAGGCGCCCACACGTTTCTATTGGATGGAGACAATGTGCGCCATGGGCTCAATCCATCCACCGCGATGCTGGCCACATCGCATGACGCTGACTTCGCGACTCGGTTTGGACTTGGCTTTGGCCCGGCCGATCGCGAAGAGAACATTCGCCGCATCGGAGCGGTCGCCGATCTCTTTTGCCAGGCAGGACTAATCACGCTGGCGGCGTTCGTAAGTCCTTATCGCAAAGATCGCGATCTGGTCCGACAACGTCTGGAATCAAGCGGCGCCGTGGGCGACTTCATCGAAGTATTTGTCGATACGCCGCTGGATGTATGCGAGAGTCGCGATCCGAAGGGCCTGTACAAGAAGGCGCGGGCTGGAGAGTTAAAAGGCATGACCGGGATCGATGATCCTTACGAAGCTCCGCTGAATGCCGAGATCACGTTGGCCGGCGGATCGGCCGCGGCTGAAGAGCTTGCCGCTCTGGTGATCGCCCAATTGAAGAAACGTGGAATCGTCGGTTCATGAAATGCTAGCGAGAAGAATTGGCGATTACGTGAACATTCCTAAAAAAATGGTTGACGGTGATAGCGATGAAATCATACAACAACTATTCCGGCGTTAAGCCCCACGGATGACCTCGCAAAACGAAATTTGCCTCGCTCGCGTTCGCCGGAAACTCCCCACCCGCTTGTCAGCGCCACTTGCCAAGACTTGTCGCAAGGAAGATCCACGGATGATTAGCTCAAATGTAAAAAACGTGCGCTCGCGCATCCGCACCGCACTCGGTGCAAGTCCACTTTTTCCGCTTCGCCAATTGCAGGTCGAATACTTCGACGATCGCATTGTGTTAGCGGGTCGCGTTGACAACTTCTATCAAAAACAGATGGCGCAAGAAGTCGCCCGCTCGGTATCTCCCGAAATTGAATTAATCAATTCCGTCGAGGTCGGCCTCTCTTAAGACGATCCCGTTGCTCTTGGCTGCGGCGCAAAAAAAGGGGAACGCCGATCGACCGACGTTCCGCCCATTCTTCACTTCCAGCCGCAGTGCGATTTAGAATTCTGCTTTCTCTTCGGCCGCTTCGTCTGCAGTTCCTGAACCATCGAGACTGCCGGCGCCGGAACCATTGGCGATGACAAAGATCATCGCGCCCGCCATCGATAAGTTCTTCATGAATTGAATCATCTGCATTTGGGCTTCTTGTCCTTCTAGATTCCAAAAGTCATGGAAGTAGTAAGTGGCCAGCACCAAAAAGACCAGCAGCAGCCCCGCGCCAAACCGCGCGTAATAGCCGGCCGCAACCGTAGCGCCGCCGACGATCAAGAACAGGATGGCGCCTGCCAACATCACGTGGGGAGCCGGAACTCCGACCGAGGCCATATAGCCGGCGACGCCTTCAAAGTTGGGCACTTTGTTGCCGACGGCGCTCATCACAAAAATGGTGGCCAACATCACGCGGCCAGCGATCGAAACGATCGGGATCATGGGATGGTTCATGCAAATTCTTCCTGAATAGGTTTCCGTTGGCGTCACGGAAAATTGGTCAATAAAAGGGGTTAGTTCATCTCAAACAACATGATTTCCGCGTCATTCGTCGCGGTGATCTGGACCGTCGGCTCAAAACTGATCGCGGCGCCGTCGCTTGTCCCTAACGGCTTGCCGTTCAACTCCACCGCGCCACGCAACACTTGCAGCCAAGCATGTCGCTCGTCCGGCAACGGATGTTCCACCGCCGCGCCGGAAGCAAGTTCGGCCAAGTAAATGCGTGCATCCTGATGGATTCGCAACGAACCGTCAGCAGCGTCCGGCGAAGCGACCAGTTGCAGTCGATTCTGGCGATCTTCGACCGGAAAACTCTTTTGTTCGTAGCTCGGCTCAATCCCCTTCTCGGCGGGATAGAGCCAGATTTGATAAAGGTGCACCGGTTCATCCGATGAAGGATTGAACTCACTATGCAAGATCCCTTTGCCGGCCGACATCCGTTGAAACTCGCCGGGGCGAAGCGTTTCGCCGTTCCCCATCGAGTCTTGATGTTCCAGCGCGCCTGACAAGACGTAGGTGACGATTTCCATGTCGCGATGCGGATGCTTCCCAAAACCTTGACCAGGGGCGACCCTGTCTTCGTTCATCACACGCAACGTACGGAAACTCATGTTGTACGGATCTTGGTATCCGCCAAACGAGAACGTATGGAAAGTGTTGAGCCAGCCATGATCAAAGTGCCCGCGGTCCTCCGCTTTGCGAATTCGGATCATCGTCCTCTCCTTTTAAATTCACAACATTATTTTACATATCAACTATCTGATGAAAAAAAGACGCGATGGTTACGCTTCTTTTTCTTTTCCAGGCGCCAGGCTCATCCGGGCCTTCTCCAACAGACGGCTCAGCTCTTGCAATTCCGCCTTCGAGAGATGCCCCATCAATTGGACGTGGGTGTCGCTGACCGGTTGGTCCATCTCGCTCAGCAGCGTCATTCCCTTTTCGGTGATTTCTACAAAGACGACCCGGCGATCATCGTTGCACCGTCGGCGCTCGACCAACTCCTGCTTCTCTAAACGGTCGATCAGTCCCGTGATCGCGGGAACGACCTGGATCATCCGCTCGGCGATTTCCAAACTGGGCAACGCTTTCCCCTCGCCGCGCAAGATTCGCAGCACGTTATACTGCGACGAAGTCAGTCCGTATTTGCGAAACAAGCGTCCGAACCGGTTGTGAAGTTGGTCGCTCGTCCGCAAGAGATTGAGCGTCGCTTCTTGCTCTGCCGAAGCAAACGGCTCTTTCTTTTTGATTTCTTCTTGCAATCGACTCGCAGACATCACAAAACTCCTTTCGATCCACTTAATTTACATGTCATCTAATACATCGTCAATAGATTAATAACGACTTTTTCGCATCCGAGAGAGTTTTGCGATTGCTACTGACAAAACGAATTCTGCAAAACAATCGGACGCCGCGAGACGGAAGCGCCGAGAATTAATAACGCAAGCGGTCTGCCCCACGAGCATCTTTTCAATGCGGAAAGCCAGGGAGATTGCGTGCGCCACCGCCGAAAGCCCAGGCTCATCCCGCCAAGACGCGACAAAAGCGTCGGCTCGCAAGACGACAAGACCAAACTGACGCTAGGGGCTCTGTTGGGCAGACGCCGGCGGACACGGCATACCCAGGGTGCGCCAAGTTCGAATTTCAGCGTCGTTCTTAAAGATCGCCCAACCGGCGCCGCGATCGACTTCGAGCATAATCGCGGAAACTTCCTGGAACAGCTCTTGGGCGTCCTGCGACGACTTCGTATAGAGCGATTCCAGCAACTCGCTGGGGAAGGTTAGTTTGTCCGCGACGCGCAGTGCGTGAGCGACAAACGCAAACTTGCTCGCGCGGCTCGCCAGACAGATAACAGCGTCCCGTCCCCAGATCGAGCGCATGGTCGCTTCAAATTGGGTGACGCTGCGGTCATCCAGCACTACCTGATTGTCAGAAATCGGCACCGCCCCGTGCGAGGTCGCTTCGCGATAAAAGGCGCTGCGATCATCACCTGGCAAACGCGTCAAATTGACAACCGCATAGAGGTTGCGACCTTGTCCAATGTAGCGAGCGACCGCGATCGGATCGACGACGACGCGCTGCGTGAAGTAGTTCAAACCAGACGGAGCGACGCCTGACTCATAGTCCAGCGGTCCCGGCGCTGCGGAACCGGAAGCGGCCGGATGAGCGCCATGGACGACTGGCTGCTCAACTCGCTGGGCCGGCGGATCAATATGGGGCTGACTGCCGTAGCCCGCTTTCTGACGCAGTTTTTGGAAATCGCCGCTCGACAAACGCGAGTAATGATCCCCCACTTCGTGCGGTTCGTCCGCCGATTCGACATGTTCCGCTTTGGCGGAGAGGGACGGGAGAAATTCGGTTAGATCCGAGTCATAACGGGGAGGAGCCGGCGGCTGGGGAACCTGATTCGTCTCGTCACCCATCGCCAGAGCGGTTTGCTCATCAAACCAGCGCGATCCAAACCCAGAACGTGAACCGGTCGATTCGCCGGGGATCGCGGCCTGCAAATGAGTTTTTCCGACCGTGACGACATCGCCATCGTGCAGCGCGACCGGCTGCGTCAATCGCTCGCCGTTCAAGTAGGTGCCGTTGCGGCTCTTCAGATCGGTCAGCATCAGTTGGTCGTCAACCAATTCAACCGCGAAATGGAGCCCCGAAACGTGCGGGTCGCCCGGTATGAGAAACTCAGCAGCATGCGTTCGACCTACTTTGATCGTTTGACCGTCACCGATCCAGATTCGTTGGCCAGCGCTCGGTCCGGCATAAATGTTAAGCGCGCATCGCACGGTCTTATTCTCTCGGTTCGCTAGTCAAAGGAAGGCGAAACGCAAAGGCCAAAATCCATTCGACCTCCTTCTCGTTATCCATTATTCCCAATTCCTACCCATCAGTCGTGGTAAAAAGCAGGAAAACAATCACAACTTGGGGCTCATCACCCCACCGGTTTACCGAGGCGAATGACGTTTACTCCTCTTCCGTCATCGGCTGCGGAGCATTCTGTTCTTCTTGCCAATCCACGGCAAACCAGATCGTGGCTCGCCCATCGTCGCCGGCTGTCATCAAGTCGGTCTTTTGCGGCGAAAACTTGATCGCCTTAATCCCCTTCTGATGTCCTCGCAGAGGCATGATCTCTCGCATAAGCGAGAGCTTGTCTTTATCAGGACGATCCACGTACCAGACAATGACCATACTATCCGAACTGCCGGTCACCAGGCGACGACCATCCGCTGAAAAGGCGACGCTATTCACTTCGGCGGAGTGCCCATCGTGCGTGAGCGGTTTCCCTATTTTTCCCGCCGCTAGGTCGACTTCTAGCCAAACACGCACTTTTCGGTCGCTGCTGACCGCCGCCAAACGCTTGCTGTCAGCGTCCATCGCAACGCCCAAGTAGCTGCCGTTGTGCTTGCCAAATGGCTCACCAACTTGCTGCGCCGTCTCGCCAGAGACGATCCGTAGTTGTCCGTCGACGCAACCGGCGATCAATTGATCGTGCGGCTGACTCGCCCAAGTCATATCGAGCGCCGCCGAGTCAAGTTTCCCCTCGGCGACCGGTTTGCCGGTCTTCCAATCGAAGATCGTCAAGCTTGCGTCGCGGCAGGCGATCGCCAGTTTGTCATCCACTAGCGCCGCCGAGGTGACGTCGTTGCTCGAGGTCGTCCATTGGCCGATCTTCTTACCGTCGATGACGCTCCAGCGTCGGATCATGCCGTCGCTATGAACGGCGATAACTTCTGAATCATCACGAGAAAACCCAACGTAGATGACCGAGCGAGCCGAATTCAACCGCTGAATGCGGCCTGCCATCGTGTTCCAAATTTCGACATCGCGATTGGTGAAGTAAATCGCAAACTCATCGTCGCTCGTCGGCGAGCTGATCACGCCGCCGATCTTGCGGCCGTTGCTGGCCGCCGCTTGCGCGACTCCCGGGATCGACCGCGGTTCTCCCTTGAGGTCCCACAGCGCAACGTCGCGTTCGCTGGCCAAAAGCAAATTGCCCTCGGCCGTAAATGCAGCGGAGCGGACTTCGTACGGAACCGAGGTCTCGGCGATCGTTTCAGACCGGGGACGCCAAATCCTTACGACGTGTTCGCTTTCTGCGCCGCGGCGCAGCAGTACGGCGATCATCGTGCGATCGGGAGACAAACAGAAGAACTGATACGACTCATCCTCTTTGGCGCGGAACTCGGCTAGTTCGCTACCTGACTCCGTCTCCAGAACGGCCACTCCTCCCCCGGCGCCGTTCGCGCTCCCGATGGCGACGACGTCCTCTTCGAGGAATCCGATTTGCTTCACGCCGTTCATCGCGCGCTTCCAAATCAGCGGCTCGCTGGCAGGCTGAGTCGAATAGATCGAGGCCATCACCAATTTTGCGATGGCGAGCTTATTTCCGCTGGGAGAAAAATCGAGTCCCCAGGCTTTCGCCCGTTGTGCGATGGTCGTTTCGTTTCCAGAGAAGTCGCAAATTCTTAGTAGCGACGCTTCTCCATCTTGCAGCGCAAAATGTTCGCCGTCGGGCGATGCGGCAATCGCTACCGAATTGCCCCCCACTGGAAATGCGCTAACCTGTTCCGTCGTGTCAAGTCGCCAGACCGCGGCGCTGACGCCGCCGATTTGGGTCACTAGATGATTCGGACCGACAAACTGAGCGCCAAATTCGGTCGCGCGACTTTCGGCCAGCCAGTCGCCTTCATGCAGTTCTAAAACATCACCGCCGTTCAACAGGCCTGGCTGAAAAATTCGGACGACGCCGCCGCTATCACCGGTCGCGGCCAAACGTCCGTCGCTGGAGTAAGCGGCCGTGAGGATGCCGTGATCATGCTGAATCGTCAGCTGATCGCGGTAGGCTTCGTAGTCCCAAAAGCGAAGATGTTGATCGACGCTCCCCGAGACCAGCGTCTTGCCATCCTTGCTCCAACGCGCCGAGCTGACGACATCCAAATGCCCCCGCAGCGTCTTGCCGCGCGTCGGCTGCGTGGCGCTGCCGGTAACGTTCCAAACGCAGATCGAGCCATCTTCCATCGCCGCCGCCAACAAGCCGGTTTGCGGATTGTAGTCAAGCGAATTCACACGCGAGTTCAGCCGATCGAACTCCAATACTTCAGAATCGCCCACGGTCCAGGTCGACATCGCTCCGTCGCTGGTCGCCACGGCGGCGATGCCGGGCGCGATCCAACAGGCGGCGATCGGGATCTCGCGCAGCGCTAGTTCCGCCGAGGTCTCGGTCGTCTCCAGGTCAAGCGTTTCGATCTGACCGCGGCGGACGTTCCCGCCGGCCAACAACAGCGTCGAGCCATCCGACGACAGGCTCACCGCATTCAAACCGTCCGTGAAATAGCGGAGCGGTTTGGCGGTCGCTTCTGGTGACGCGACAGAGAACAGATAGCCATTCGCGGCGATATAGGCGACGCCGCTTTCCGGATGAAACGTAATTCGCTCTACGTGATAACGTGAATCGATTCTCTCGGGGACAAATATATTTCGCACGAGGATCGACTGTTTTTCATCGTTCGCCGGATACCAAGCGACCAGGGGTTGCTGCGGATCATCGCAACCGATGAGCAAGTAATCTCCAGGCGGAGCGAAGGCGATCGACGTAATCGACGCTCCCTGCAGATTCAATGATTTTTGGGCGATCGCTCCTTCCGCTTGGGAGTAGAGTGAAACGATTCCATCGGTTCCGCCTGCCGCCGAAAGGTCTCCTTGAGGAGACAACGCGACTGCCGTGATTGGACGCAGCGCATCGATCTGCGGCACGTCGGCATGACATCGATCGTACAGGTGGCCCCACTCCCAATTGCGGAAGCGTTTGGGAACCTGCTCCAGAAGCTCAATGGCGCGGCCGATATCGTTCGCTTCGATTTTGGCCTGGGCCAAACCTATCCGAGAAAAGACCGCGGCAAATTCGGCTTCGGCGCGGGCTATGTCGGCGAGCGCCTTCTCATTCACAGCCGTTTCCCTCGCTACGTCCGCAGCCGCTTTTTCTTTCTCCGCGGTCAACTTCGCCTTGTCCGCGGCCGCTTTTTCCATCTCCGCAGTTAACTTTGCTGCATTGGCGATCGCTCTCTCATTCTCGGCTACTTTCTTCGCCGCGTCTGCGGCGTTTTTCTCCTTGACGGCCTGTTCTTCATTTTTCACCGCCCGCTGACGTTGCACTTCGGCATTGTCTCGTTCTTTGGCGATGGCCGCATTCTTGCCGTAGACGACCACGCCAAACGCGACGGCGCCCACCATCAACAGCAACATGGCCGCAATCGCAGACACTTGGGCGAAGCGTTTTCGCGATTGGGCGAGTCGACGATCAGTTTGTCCCCGAATCAACGCAGCGTATAACGCTTGCGTCTCGGGATCGTTCTCGTCCAGTTGCTGCAAACCGAGATCAAAGTCCGCTTTGGCCAGCGCGCATTCGGCGTAGGCCCGACGTGCGTCGCGAAATCCAACGATCGCCGCATCGTTCTTTGGCCAAAGATCCATCGCATCTTGAAAGCCGAAGAGGGAGCGAGAGAATTGCTCGTAGTTTTGCGTCGTCCGCGCTTCTTCCAGATCTTCGCGTGCCCGCGCCGCCATCCCCAAGCTTTGCGAATGGAACTGATACTCGCGAATCGCTGACTGGAACTGGGCGACCGAGACATGGCGATGACTGATCTCACTCGACATCGCGCGAAGTGCGATCTTGAGCAGCGTGCTGCTTGACTCGACAGGGGTAATTTTGTTTTCGGCCGCCGCGACCAGGCACTCGGTCACCGTCTTGGCCGCATGTGGCGGCGCGCCGGTGACGATCTCATACAGGATCGCGCCCAGCAAATAGATGTCGCTGCCGATTCCAATTGTTTCGATGGGGCCGCGCACCATCTCTGGCGCCATGTAGGCCGGCGTACCGCCCATGCTGAAATGGTCGCCGCGATTGAGATCGACCGCCAAGCCCCAGTCCATGACCAAGACTTCGCCATACTCGCCGAGCATCACGTTTTCAGGTTTGAGATCGCGGTGAATCACGCCGCGCGAATGCGCAAACGCCACGGCGTCGCAGACGCGGTCTAAATACTCAAGATTCTCCAGCTCCGTCTTGTTGCGAATCGCCTCGTGCCAGGGCGTGCCGCTCACCAGCTTCATCGAGTAGAAGAGCGTGCCGTCGCCGGTCTGTCCCAGTTCGTGAATCGGCACAATATTCGGATGATCCAGAAAACCGGTCAGCACCGCTTCACTTAAGAACTTGGCGCGATCGTCTTTCCGTTTTCCTCCTTTGTTTTTCAGCGTCTTGATCGCGACGCGACGACGCACCGATTTTTGATCGGCTGCGTAGACGGTTCCCATTCCTCCTTCGCCGAGGATGTTGATTAACTCGTAGTCCGAGGATACGCCTTGCTGTGCATTTTTGGCCAGAATCCGCTCGCGAATTTCAACGCCCAGTTCGCGTCCCTTGGCGACGGTCGCCGTCTTGAGCGACGTCAGCGGAGAATCCCCCGGGTTTTCTGCGCCGTCCCAATATCGACGGACGCCATCGGCCGAAAGCGGCTGTGAGCCCAGGGCGAGATCGAACTCAGAATTGTCGGCGCCTACGCTGTCGACCGTCTGTCCGATTCCCAAGTCAGGCGGCAAGTCGATCGTTCGTCCCGCGCCGTCGCTGGGCAAATCGAGCGTTTGTCCGAAAATCGGTCCGCCGCCGTCCGGAAGATCCAGCGTATTTTGCGCCGAAAGCACATGGTCAGGCAAATCGATCGTATCACCGGGAGACGAATTCGGCGGAGGAAGATCGATCGTACGATTCACTTCCGTCGCTTCTTCAACTTCTTCCGCGTCGCTTGACAACGAAAATTCAAACTCCTCATCGCTGGGCGGATGCGTTGGCGACGACTCAGCGCCACCGGAAGCAGGCGACTCTAGAATACTGCGCGGCGGAACCGGCGCCGCTTCCGCGTCGGGCAGATCGATCGTCTGCTTCACTTCGCGCGCTTCCGCGGGATCCGGCGTCTCGATTTCGACCGTGCCTTGGCGCCCATCCAGAGTCGTTGCGTCGCTCGAAGAAGCTGCGGATGGATTTGATTTGTCGGGATTGTCGTCGACCAGATCAAATTCGTACGTCTGCCCAAGGTCTTCGCTATCCGGCAGATCGATCGTTCCGCCGATCGCCGGTTCAGCATCCCATGCAACCCCACAGTCAGGACAGCGTCCTTCCGACTGCTGAGTATCGGTCAGCTGGGCGGCACATTGCGGGCAGACAAACATGAACTAGCTTTCCGGCAATCAAGTAAGAAGCGATTGGAGCGGTTGAAGTAAGGCAGGAAAAAGGATGGCGAAATCGTGATCAAGGCCTGGGATCGATCGCGCATCGATTACCCTTCGATCATAAATCAAAGCCTCTCGATTCACCAACAAAACCGGCATTTCGCGGGGGTAGATGCGAGAAAATCGCCATTTCAGTCCGAATTATCGAACGCGTCGTCGCCAGCGGCGACGCGAAAGACTTTGCTTTGGCTCGCTCGGCTGCTGAGTCTCCCGCTCAAGCGCTTCGTCGACCGCGTCGGCTCGCTCACGATCGGCTTGCGGATTGAGTGCGAATGCGGCCATCATCAGCGCGCCGCCAATCCCCCCCGGCAGCATCCAGCGGCGACGCAGCGAAGAATGTTCGTCACGCGGCTCTGCAAGCTTTTCGCTTTGCCATGCGGCGGAGAGGCCGGGAGTCCAAGCGTCATCTGCAGCTGGCGAATTTTCTTCTTCCGGTGAAGTGTCGTCGGCGTCGAACCATTTTTCGTATTGCAGCGCCCAGACTTGCTCGGCCGACGCATCCGCCGGCAGCTCTGGCGACGCGGATTGCACATGCCGTTCCAATCCACCGTCGGCTCCGCTGCTAGCGCCATCCGGCGCGTCGGCAGCGACCTTATCAAAGTAATAGACGTCCGGCTCTTGTTGCCCGGCCAGCAGAATCGAAACCTTGTATCGGCCAGGCAAAAAGCGCGTACTCTCTTGAATGTATTGCTTGACCTCTTCGATCGTGCTGAAACCTTGCAGCACCACACGTTCCCCGACCTCTTCATCCAAAGCGTTGACGATCACGACTACGACTTCTTGGACTTGATTTAGCGAGCTTCCATCCGAACTGGAGGTGGAGTTCGTCGTCACAGCGAAGACAGTCTCGGGCAACAGCGCGGCCGGCGCAATTTCGGGAGCGACAGGCTGCGTGAACGGCGGCGACTCGGGCGCATATTGCACGCCGACCGGGATGATGACTTCAAAGGTATCCGTGACCGAGTTCAAATCGCGGAACGTCGTCGCATCCACGACGTTGTCATACAGATTGATCTGCGGATCGTTGAATGCAGTAATAGTCACCGTCGCGCGCTGTTCGGTCAACGCAAAACCAGAGTTGTAGGTATGCTGCAACGTCTGGGCGCCGTTGATCGGATCCTGGAAGAGATAGATGTCTTGCGAACCATCACCCCAATCGACCAAGACGCGCGAGTTCTGTTCGACATAGACCGGTTTCCCGTCGACAATCAGCGTCGACGAATCTCCCAGCTTCGTGATCGTCGCGTTGACTTGAAACTGCCCATTGCCAAGCCCTTTGGCGATTTGCGAAGTCGATGCGTTGGGATCAGGGCTCTGCGGCGTTCGCTGATAGATGGGGCCAAACTCGCCGACTTCGATAAAGCCAGGCTGAGTATCCACGTCCACGAAAGTTGCAAACGAACTGACGGCGCCCAACGAGCCGATCGAGTCGGCCAACCCGCCGCCGACAAAAGGAGTCAACGTGTTATTCGCGTCGTTCAACAGATAAAAATCGGCCGCCGAACGCATCACCAACATCGAGTCTCCCGCGATGTCCAGCGTGCCGCCGGCCAATGCGGTGAACGCATTGTTAGTGGTCCCACCGCCGGTCATCCGCACTTCGCCGTACACGACGACGTTGTCCGACGGATCGGCCGCTTGCTCGGCAAAGGTCAAGTCGCCGACTGTCTGTACAAACATGTGCCCCGCCGCAACTCCAACCGCTGAAAACGCCGGTGTAAAATCGGCGATCGCCAAGTCATCGCTATTGGCGACTTCAAACGCCAGCGTCACCGGATCGGCCGCGATGGTTCCTAATGCGTCCGTCACCAACGCAATCGTCAGACTGTTCACGTCCGACAACACCACCGAATAGGCGCCATCCATATTGGTTTGCGTGTCTGGCGTCGTACTGGGTCCCTTCGGCGCGAACGTGTCGTCGTTCGAGTTGGGCAAGTAGCTCGAAATCGCATCGGTCGTACGGCGACCGAGCAATCCGCCGTTCGCCGCATCAGTCGTATTCAGCGCAGCGCCAGGCGTCACCTGCAAAGTTCCGTGGGCCTGCATTGTCGCCTGTTGGAAATCGACGTTGGTCATCACGATCGCTCCGCCGGCGACCAACAACGCTTGATCGGCGACGATCATGCTAAACGCGGCGCCGGTTCGCTCGTCGTTGATTTGGACGAGATGGCCGTCGGACCTGATCGCCATCGTTCCGGCGGTTTGCGAACCATCGACCAACAATAAACCGCCGTCGCTGGCCGAAGTTTCCGTGATCGAAACGTCGCCGCCGACCGTCAGCGACAACCGCCGCAGATCAATCGCGTCCCCGGCCGAGTCTCCCAGATGCACATCGGCGCCGGCTCGCAAGATCGCTAAGCCGTCGACCTGATCCTCGGCCGAACCGGCGACCGGCGCCGCAATCCGTTGGGCGACGACCAGACTGGTCCCAGCCGTATCGTCGATCGATCCGCTGCTCTCAAGCACCAGCGAATTGGCCGTACTACCGGTTCCTCGCAAGGGGTTTCCCTGGGCCAGCGTCGTATCGCTATCTTCATGAATCGTGACGTCACCCAGGGTCGCCTGAAATGTGAGCGTCCCCAGTTGTACGTTGGCGCCGCTGTCAGCGCCCCGATCGAGCGCGTTGACGCTCTTGGCCAGAACGCCCAGATCGATATCACCCAGCTGCGACGCAAAGTAGGCGTTTCCTTCGATACTAAACACGTCCGCCGATTCATTCGCTAACACAATGTGCGAGTTGGCCTGAAATAGGGCGTAGTCGGTCGCTTCGATCGAAGTACCGCCGACCCCGTCGATTTGCGAATCGGTGATCGTCGCATTATTTGCGGCGTTGTCGGCAATCAGCATCGCCGTCTGAGCAAAGTTGGTGATCTCGGTCGAACCGCCCCCTTCGCGACGCTCGGCGTGGGTGATCACCATCGACGCGTCTTCGCGAATCGTCGCATGGACGCCGGCATCCAGATTGGCGAAACCAAAAAACGTCACACTTCCCAGCGACACCATCGCGCCGCTTTCGGCTCCCCGTCCAGAAGCATTCGGGTTACTCGCTGCATCGACATCGATCACGCCGACGCTAATCTCGCGCACAACGCCGGGCGTTGCAAAGTAGTTGGTGTCGCCGGAAGTGAACAGTGCGTTGCCGATGACGGTCAATTCGTCGGTCTTCTGATCGGCGAGCACCACATCCAGTTCGGCATGAAACTCCGCGAAATCGGTCACCGTGACCTTGGTCTCGACAGCGTCGCGAAGATCCCCCTGGTTCGCGACCAAGACAAGCGTATCGGCTTGACTCGTCCCGGCCAGCAACATCCCCCCATCCTCATGGACGGTCACGTCACCGCCGCTGCTCTCGAACCGCAGCGCGCCTAGTTCGACGGTCGCGCCGCTATCGGCCCCGCGATCGGTCGCAAGTTTCGCTGTTGGCGTTACGCCGATGTCAATCTGCTCTCCGCCGGTCGAAGTGAACGATGCGCCGCCCTTCACGACTAGCTTGTCGCCGACGTTGTCACCTAGCGTGATCGTCGTAGCGGCCGTCAGCGCAGCAAACGTATCGACTTCAATGGTCGTCGCCAAAGCGTCGGCAATAAAACTGTCAGAGAGGAGCGTCGCCGAGGAAGCGTAATTCGTGCTGCCGCCGGCAAAGTTGGTGTCGATGATCGTCATTCCGGCCGCGGGCGCGACAAAGCCGCCGCTCGCGTTCGTTTCGGTGATTCTCACCGCGGCCTTCGCATTAAACGTCAACGTGCCCAAATTGACGCCGCTCGTCCCTACGCCTACCGTGACGGATCCGCCAGACTGGAAGAATGCGTTGTCGCCGACCAGCAATTGAGCGTCGGCATCCGAGTTCACTAACTTAATGTCGCCGCTCGCGAGAAAACGTGCGTCACCGATAACCGAGGTCTTGTCGCTTCCGGCCGAACCGATCAGTCCCGTCGTACGCAACACCAGATTGTCGGCGAGATTCTCATAAGTGGTGCCGGCGAATTTACGGTTGGCCAGAAGGGTATCGCTGTCGGTTTGCAGATAGACGCTCCCCGTTCCGCCCACCGTGTGGAAAGTCAGGCCATCGACCTTCACCGACGCGCCGCTGTCGGTCGCCAACATGTCGGACACGCCCACGCGAATATCTTGACCTGCGGTCGTCACGAACAATGCGATATCGTTATCCAAGGCGCCGTCATTCAAGCCGAGCGAGTAGACGCCCAGGTCGACGCCATCCACCATGATCGTCGCTTGATCGGCCAGATGAATTTCTCCGTCCGCAATCATCACCGAACTGTTGGCGACATCGACGCTGGCTCGCAAAATATTTCCGTTGAGCGAGCCGTCCGAATCGGCGTCGGTCAAATCGCCTTCGGTGATCAACACCAACGAGTCGCCCCGGTTCACGAAGATCACCGGCGAACCGTCAAGATCGAACCGTCGTGAAGCCAACAGCGTCGAGTCGGTCTCGTGAATAACGATATCGCCGCGGGCCGTCATTCGATCACTGCTATGGAAAGTCAGCGAGGAGAGTTCGACCGTCGCTCCGCTGGCGGTTCCATTCGCATCGCTGGCGCCGATGACAATCGCTTTGCCGGCACGCGAATAGAAGAACGCGTTGTCATCCGCCGCGGCGCCGATCTTCAGTTCATTGTTCGCCTCGTCGGCCAGCGTGATCGTGCCGTCGGCGACGATGATTGCGTCTTGCGCAACGATCGAAACGCCATCCATATCCGCAATGCTGTTCAAAGTTCCGAGCGCTTCGAGAATCAACTGAGCGCCGACATTGAGATCGTCATCAATCAGCATATCCGCCGCCGCAAACTGGATCCTCAGGTTCCCAGTCACCGTGCCTGGCAAGGTCGGAAAGAGCGCCGCCGTGCTGATATTGCGATAGTAGATATCGGACAGATCGCCGCCGCCTGGGGCGCGAAATTCGACGCCCGCGATTTTGTTATCCGCCAAAAACGTCGAGACCGGCTCACCTAGCGGATTGGCCGAAGTGTCGCCAAAAAGATGGATGACAGCGCCAACGGCCGCTTCAAACAGGGCGTCGCCAACCACGCTACCATCGCCGTTCACATCCAGATCAATCCGATCCGCCGTCAGCGGGTTCCCATCTTCGACTTGAATGATCGATCCGTCCGCCGCCAAAAATAAATCGGCCGCCAGATTGACTCCCGTTACTTCCACGTCGGAATCTTCGCGAATCGTGACCGAATCACGCACATTCAAGCCGTTGTCGCTGACGAACGTCACTTGCCCGAGCAAGACCGTAGCGCCGCTGTCATCCCCACGATTAATACCATTGTCGACGCCAACGTCAATCGTCTGGCCGCCGCTCGAGATGAACGTCGCCAGGCCATCCACCTGCAGCAGATCCGTCCCCTCATTCGCTAGGTTGATCGTTGTGCCCGCGTCGAACGTCGCCGAACCGCTAACTACGATCGAAGCCCCAGTCGCGTCGGTGATCGAATCCTCAGAGGTTAAGTCCAGCGAGTTGGCCGTGCTCGAACCGGAGAGAACGGTGTCGCTATCCTCCTGGATCGTGACCACGTCCCCTTGGAAATTCAGCAAGCCAAAATTCGCTGTGCCTGCGGGGCCGATGTCGATCGAGCCGGCCGCGATGAATGTCGCTAAGTCGTCTACTTGCAAGATGTCGCCGGCTTCATTGGCCAGGTTGATCGTTGTGCCCGCGTCGAACGTCGCTGGACCGCTGACTACGATCGAAGCGCCGGTCGCATCCGTGATCGAATCACTCGATGTGAGATCCAGCGAGTTCGCCGTACTCGAACCGGAGAGAATGGTGTCGCTATCCTCCTGGATCGTGACCGCGTCCCCTTGGAAATTCAGCAACCCAAAATTCGCTGTGCCTGCGGGGCCGATGTCGATCGAGCCGGCCGCGATGAATGTCGTCAGGTCATTGACCTGCAAGATGTCGCCGGCTTCGTTCGCCAGGTTGATCGTCGTGCCCGCGTCGAACGTCGCCGAACCGCTAACTACGATCGAAGCGCCGGTCGCGTCGGCGATTGAATCACTGGATGTGAGACCCAGAGAGTTCGCCGTGCTCGAACCGGAGAGAACGGTGTCGCTATCCTCCTGGATCGTGACCACATCCCCTTGGAAATTCAGCAACCCGAAATTCGCTGTGCCTGCGGGGCCGATGTCGATCGAACCGACTGCTTTAAACGTCGCCAGGCCATTTACCTGCAGCAGATCCGTTCCTTCATTCGCGAGGTCGATCGTGGTGCTTGCATCGAACGTCGCTGGTCCGCTGACTACAATCGAAGCGCCGGTCGCATCCGTGATCGAATCACTCGATACGAGATCCAGAGAATTCGCCGTGCTTGAACCAGAGAGAATGGTGTCGCTATCCTCTTGGACCGTGACCACGTCCCCTTGAAAATTCAGCAACCCAAAATTCGCTGTGCCTGCGGGGCCGATGTCGATCGAACCGACTGCTTTAAACGTCGCCAGGCCATTTACCTGCAGCAGATCCGTTCCTTCATTCGCGAGGTCGATCGTCGTGCTTGCATCGAACGTCGCTGGTCCGCTGACTACAATCGAAGCGCCGGTCGCATCCGTGATCGAATCACTCGATACGAGATCCAGAGAATTCGCCGTGTTCGAACCGGAGAGAATGGTGTCGCTATCCTCTTGGATCGTGACCACGTCCCCCTGAAAATTCAGCAGGCCAAAGTTTGCTGTGCCCGCGGGACCGATGTCGATCGAACCGACTGCTTTAAACGTTGCCAGGCCAGTGACCTGCAGCAGATCCGTTCCTTCGTTCGCCAGATTGATCGTCGTCCCCGCATCGAACGTCGCTGGTCCACTAACTACGACCGAAGCGCCGGTCGCATCCGTGATCGAATCACTCGATGTGAGATCCAGCGAGTTCGCCGTACTCGAACCGGAGAGAATGGTGTCGCTATCCTCTTGGATCGTGACCACATCCCCTTGGAAATTCAGCAACCCAAAATTCGCTGTGCCCGCGGGGCCGATGTCGATCGAGCCGACTGCGATGAAAGTCGCTAAGTCGTCTACTTGCAAGATGTCGCCGGCTTCATTGGCCAGGTTGATCGTTGTGCCTGCATCAAACGTCGCTGGTCCGCTGACTACGACCGAAGCGCCGCTCGCGTCGGTAATCGAGTCGCTCGACGTGAGCCCCAGAGAATTCGCCGTGCTTGAACCAGAGAGAATGGTGTCGCTATCCTCCTGGATCGTGACCGCATCCCCTTGGAAATTCAGCAACCCAAAATTCGCTATGCCCGCGGGGCCGATGTCAATCGAGCCGACTGCGATGAATGTCGCCAGGTCATTAACCTGCAAGATGTCGCCGGCTTCATTGGCCAGGTTGATCGTTGTGCCTACATCAAACGTCGCTGGTCCGCTGACTACAATCGAAGCCCCGGTCGCGTCGGTGATCGAATCCTCAGAGGTTAAGTCCAGCGAGTTCGCCGTGCTCGAACCGGAGAGAATGGTGTCGCTATCCTCCTGGATCGTGACCGCATCCCCTTGAAAATTCAGCAGCCCGAAATTCGCTGTGCCCGCGGGGCCGATGTCAATCGAGCCGACTGCGATGAATGTCGCCAGGTCATTAACCTGCAAGATGTCGCCGGCTTCGTTGGCCAGGTTGATCGTTGTGCCTGCATCAAACGTCGCCGAACCGCTAACTACGACCGAAGCGCCGGTCGCGTCGGTGATTGAATCCTTGGAGGTGAGATCCAGCGAGTTCGCCGTGCTTGAACCAGAGAGAATGGTGTCGCTATCCTCTTGGATCGTGACCACGTCCCCCTGAAAATTCAGCAGGCCAAAGTTTGCTGTGCCCGCGGGACCGATGTCGATCGAACCGACTGCTTTAAACGTTGCCAGGCCAGTGACCTGCAGCAGATCCGTTCCTTCGTTCGCCAGATTGATCGTCGTCCCCGCGTCGAACGTCGCTGGTCCACTAACTACGACCGAAGCGCCGCTCGCGTCGGTAATCGAGTCGCTCGACGTGAGACCCAGAGAATTTGCCGTGCTTGAACCGGAGAGAATGGTGTCGCTATCCTCCTGGATCGTGACCGCGTCGCCCTGAAAATTCAGCAACCCAAAATTCGCCGTCCCGGCTGGGCCGATGTCGATCGATGCACCCGCCTTCAACGTCGCCAGGCCGTTGATTTGCAGCGTATTACTAGCCTCGTCCGCCAGCGTGATGGCGTTCTTCGCGGTCCATGTCGCCGCGCCGGTAACAATGATCGAAGTCATCGAAGCATCGGTCATCGATCCGGTTGACTTGAGTTCCAGCGAACCAGCCGTGCTCATGCCAGAAAGTGTCGTATCACTGATCTCGGTGATCTTCACCGCGTCGAGCGTGTTAAACGTCAGTGTGCCAAACTCAAAAGCGTCGCTCCCATCCTGACCGAGCGTGATCTGATTGTTGCCGTTCGCCAGACTATCCGTGGCGATGAACGAAGCGTTGCCAGTGACCTTTAGCTCGGTGCCGACAGCATTTTCGATTTTGCCGGTCGAACTCAAGACGAGAGCGCCTGCCGAATTTGCATTGATCAACTGCGTATCGCCCGACTCGGAGATTTTCACCTCATCGAGCGTATTGAACGTCAGAGCGCCAAACTCAAAAGCGTCGCTCCCATCCTGGCCGAGCGTGATCTGATTGTTGGCGTTCGCCAGACTATCCGTGGCGAGAAACGAAGCGTTGCCAGTGACCTTCAGTTCCGTGCCGACAGCATTTTCGATTTTGCCGGTCGAACTCAGATCGAGCGATGTTGCCGCGCTCTTCCCAGTCAGCAACGTATCGTTGTTTTCTTGGATCGTGACTGCGACGCCACTGAAGTTGAGCGAACCGAAAGTGATGAGATCCTTCGACTGATTACCGATCGAGATATCGGTTCCCGCGATCAGCACCGCGTCGCCGGTCGCGTTCAGCGTTGCGTTCGCTTTGTTCTCGATCTTACCGGTCGACGCGAGCCTGAGTGAACCCGCCGTATTGGTCGCTTCTAGCAGCATGTCGCTATCTTCGGCGATCGAGACGCTGTCCACGGTATTAAAGTTCAGGGAGGCGAATTGAAACTTGTCGTCCGCCTGATCCCCTAGCGTAATTTGATTGTTGGCGTTCTTCGCATCCCCATCGTCGGCGGCGAACTGAGCGACGAAATTGACCTTCAGCTCGGCGTTGGCCTCATTGGTAATTGAACCGGTCGAATGCAGATAAAGCGTCGCTGCTTTACTGACCCCACGAAGCTTCGTACCGTCATCTTCGCGGAGCGATACGCCAAAATTGGAGACAAACGTCAGCGAACCAAGCTGAATCAAGTCATTCGTTTCATTGCCCAGCGCAATGGAACTACCGGCGACGAACTTGGCGTTCTGCGCGACGACCAGTTCGGCCTTCATTTCATTCTGAATCGAACCGGTCGAGTCCAATATCAGCGAATCAGCCTTGCTAACCCCACTCAACAAGGTATCGCCGATCTCAGCGATGTTCACGGCGTCAACCGTATTGAACGTCAGCGAACCAAATTCAAAGACGTCGCTTCCATCCTGACCGAGCGTGATCTGATTGTTGCCGTTCGCCAGACCGTCGGCGGCGATGAACGAAGCGTTGCCAGTGACCTTTAGTTCCGCGCCGACGACGTTTTCGATTTTGCCGGTCGAATTCAAGACGAGAGCGCCCGCCGAACTCGCGGCGATCAACTGCGTATCGCCGGCCTCGGCGATCTTCACCTCGTCCAGGGTATTGAACGTCAGCGAACCAAACTCAAAAGCGTCGCTCCCATCCTGACCGAGCGTGATCTGATTGTTGGCGTTCACCATGCCGTCGGCGGCTGCGAACGAAGCGTTGTTGGTCACCTTCAGTTCGGTACCGACGGCGTTTTCGATCTTCCCGGTCGAACTCAGATCGAGCGATGTTGCTGCGTTCTTCCCAGACAGCAGCGTATCGGCATCTTCCGCGATCGATACCATGGCTCCATCGAACGTCAGCGAGCCGAATGACAGATCGTCGCCGGCTTGGTCTCCCAAAGTCACGCTAGCGCCCTTAAAGCTGGCGTTGTTGGTCACATCGACCGCGGCGTTCACCTGGTTGGTGATCGATTTAGTCGAAACCAGTTCGAGAGCTTGCGTTTTGACCTGATCCAGCGAAATATCATCCGCCGTCGCGACCTTTACGTCGCCCCCTTGGCTGACGTTCAACAGCGAGATCTCATTGTCCGTCGAGTTCAAAGTGACGTCGATCTTGGCGCCGTTGATCGCGGCGAAGCTGACCGGCGTCGTCGCCGGGGTCAGCAAATCAGCGCCGGACTGATTGACCTGCGCGGCGTGGGTGTCGGCCGTAATCGAAACTTCGGTTGCGAAGGTCCACGAATCGCCAGGTGCGGATCCTTGGAAAGAAACGGCTTCGACGCCCTTGGTGATCAACCCTTTACCGAGCGAAGGATCCAGCGTCGCATGATCATCGAGGAGCGTCACCTGTTGCCCGTCTTCGACTCCTGGCGAAGTGTCGCTGACCGTGATTCCGGCAACAAGGCTCGCATCCCATTTCTGGTCAAACCCTTTGCCATCGGTGACTTGGTAATAGCTGGTGCCGCCATCGTCGTAGAACCGGACTTCGACCGCGTCGTTGGCGTCGTCGACTTCAATTTGAAGAACGTCACCGACAAGGTTCGCATCGGCATTCAAAACGACGCGAGGTTCCAACTCTCGAAAGCGGAGCTTGGTGTCGAACTGATCGAAAAAACGAGGAGCGGGCCCATCCGCACGGCGCGTTTTTCGCTTCAGCCAACGCGAAAAGATTCGCTTTCGGTTCATTCGGTAGCGCCCTTGGTCGGTCGCTCGCCTGGCGCTCGGCGGCGCGCGGCAAGAGGTTCGTCGCCAGCGAGGAACGCGTCATGTGCGCATAACCCCTCTAGCCGTCAAAAGATACGTATTTTCCCATTCAAGTTACGAATCCCGAGGATGTCAACGAATCGCGACGGCATTTCCTCATTCCTGCGGCTTTCAACTCCCCAACCCACGCAAACCCCCACAATCCTACCCACCCAACTTCTCCGATGGCGCCGATTTTGCCAAATATGCGGAAGCTTTACCGTCTGTCCCCCAGTCGACTGGACTAAATTCCCGGTAAACGCCGATGGAGAGGAAACGGAGACATTTGGCCCGTTCGCACTCGCATGGTGAAGACGAAGGATGCGTCTAATTAATAGCCTCTGCCTGATCGCATTCCCCCTCTGTGGAGCCATTCTTGCTTCGTGGGAGGTCCGTGCTGAGCCTGCGGAGACCCCGTATGGGATTCGGCCCGTCGTGCTCGTTGAAACGGCGGAGCCTGAGTTTGGACCGGTCGATCCTCCGCCGGATGAAATCGTTCCCCAAGGGGAAATCATCTCCGAGGATGACATCCTTCCCCCCGGCAAACGCTACGGCGAACTCTATCGCTCTGTCGCGAGCGGTCACGATCCCTTCAGCAGCATGACGCCTGAGCAATTGCAAACTTTGCTAGAGCGCCGACCGGCCGACTCCTACACGATTAACACCGGCTACCGCGATCCTGAAATCCAGACCAACGCCGAGCATCAAGTCAAACTGCCGGCCAACGTCGCCCAGGAACTCTTCGCCGAATATCCCGAAGTCGACACGATCTACGGCAGGCAGCGCCCTTGGGCGCCGTCGGTTGCGATGTGGGAAGCTCCTGCTTTCTATCATCGCCCGCTTTACTTCGAAGAAGTGAACTTAGAGCGTTATGGCAATCGCCATCGCGTCGTACAACCGGCGGTCTCGGCGGCTCACTTCTTCGCCAACACGCTGATCTTGCCCTACAAGATCGGCGTTAATCCGCCGTGCGAACGGATCTATACGCTGGGTCACTATCGCCCGGGCGACAACAATCCGCACGATCGACACGGACTCCCCTGGAGCTGGCGTGGAGCCGCCTACATGGGAACGTTCTATACCGGGGCCGCGTTCGTCCTGCCGTAAAGCGGATGCAGGCGGCGCTACAGTTCAAAACGAAAGTTGCCGCTGATCCACCGAGAGATCCGCTCTCCCACAGAGAGCGAGCGTCCCAGGACGATCGCTTTGCCGCGAGTTCCCGGCAAAAGAGTCGCCGGCAGCGAATCCAATTCGACCGTCGCTTGATAGGTTCGCTCGACCAGCGCCAATTCGCCGGATTCTCCCTGCTGGATCGCCACCTCGGCGCCTTGGGCCAGATTGCGCGGAGCGGCGAGCAGTTCGGCCCGCGAGATCTCAACGATTCGTCCCCGGATCGTACTGCCTGAGAGTCCGTCAAATAGCAGTTCGACCGCGTCTCCTGCGGCGATCAGATCGACATCTCGCTGATGGACGAGCAGTTGCGCCTCGATCCGATTGGTCGCGGCGACGATCGCCAGCGGTTCGCCGCGGCGAAGCAGCGCTCCGCGATTCGTCAGATCCAGCGGCGTTCCGCTCCACGAGGGAAGCTGGCGATCGCTACTAGGTTGTTCTACGCGTAGTGGAGGGGGAAAGACGATCCCATCGCTGGGCGCTCGAATGGTCAGCCGCTCGACGTCTCGATTCACCACCTCCAATTGCCGCTCTAAATCGGTCAGCACCGCGGCGGCCGCAGGAATTTGCGCCGCGGCGGTCGGATCATTGTTCAACTGCCGACGCAGGTTCTCGACATGCTGTCGCTGCTCGTCCAGATCGCCGGTTAACTCGACGCGCCGCAGTTCGATCTCCTCGTTCAATAGTTTAGCCAACGCCGCGCCGGCGACGACTCTTTCACCCGCTGCGACCGTCGACTCGATGCGACCTTCGACCGGAACATAAATCGTTTGCGAATCGGCCAACTGGGCCAAGATCGGCGCTTGCACGCGCGCCGCCCAACGGATTTGCAGCATCCCCAGCAGCAATAGACCGACGACAACTACCGCCGCCGCGAAACGTTTTCCTCGAAGTTCACGCATCGCCATCGGACGTTTCCACCACCTCGCTAAACCAATCGCCGGCTGCAACAGCAACCCGGCGAGCACCAGCATCACGACCGCATCGCCCAGCGGCGCCATGTCGTTCGCTTTTAACATTTTATAGACGAACCAGAGCAGAACTCCGATCACCATCGTGCGATAGGCGAGCGCCAGCACCGCATAGGTTCGCAGGAACGCCGGACTTGCGTCGAGCCGGATGTCACTGGTTGCGCGGCGTGTGAAAAAGTGCGCCAGCGGGCGTTGCAACGCTTCGCTCGCTTGTTGCGACAAATTCGGCACGTCAACCCAATCGGCGAACAAATAATATCCATCGTAGCGCATCAACGGATTGCCGTTGACTAGCACCGTGCTGACGCCGGCGATCAACATCACGCTCAAGCAGATCGACTGCACGATCCCCGGCTCACTGAAGTACCACAGCACCGCGCAGAGCGAAGCGATAATCAGCTCGACGTACATTCCCGCCGCCGAGACGAACATTCGCTTTTTACGCTCCGGCAGCAGCCAAGCATCCGATACATCGCAGTAGAGACAAGGGACAAACGCCAACAGCATGACGCCGATCTGATGACATTCGCCGCCAAAATGCTTACAGGCCAGTCCGTGTCCCAGCTCATGCAGAATTTTGACCAGCGCCAGCGCGAGCGTCATCCACAGCAGATTTTCACCCTGCAATAGCGACTGCGCACTCGGCATCCGGTCGAAGATCTCCTCGGCATGCAACAGCCCCAGCAACATCAGCACGCTTGCGAAGCTCAAGACCAACGCGACCGTCGTTCGTTGAAAGAGCCACGCGAAGTAGGGAGCGACCGCCGTCAGCGTTTGATCGAGATCGACGCCTGGTAAGCGAATCGAGAGAATCGAGAGCGGCGTCGTCGACCAGCGCCAAAGTCGTTGCTGATCGGCTCGCTGCAGTAGTTGCTGCGATTCGCCGGTCACGCCGCCGATCGCCAACCCACGCGAATGCAGCGAGTGACAGAACGAGGTGATCTCGATCGGGCGAATCTTCAGGGGAGCATATTCTTCTTGGTACGCCGTTTGAATTTCGGCGACCGACATCTGACCATTCAGACGCCGCATGATGAACATCTCGTGTTCGCCAAAGTAGAAATAGCGCAGCGCGACAGGGTCCTTCACTACGTACCGCGGCTCTAACGTCCCCTGCTGACGAACGATCTTCAGATCGGGGCGAACGCGAACTTGCAGCGATGCGGCCACGGCTTAGCTTCCCACTGCGACCTCTTCGGCCGCCTGATCGTCGGTGTTGTCGGTCACCGCCGCGTTGGAGATCGACATCTCGACTCGCAACCCGGGACGAAGTTTTAAGTCGACATTCTCGATCTCTACCCAAACGCGTACGTCGCCGCTGACCGGGTCGACTTCGGGATCGACAAAGGTCACCTTGCCGGGCGCTACCAACTCTGCGCTGCGCGGCAGCGTCACGCGAACGGTCGCCGAGCGACCTTGCAGCCCCAGCGCCGCTTCTTCACTCCGTACGAATCCTTCGGCTCGTAGTCGATCGATCCGTACGATCTTGACGACCGGATCGGCGATGTCGACCCATTCGCCGGCGCGACGAAAGACGCGAACTACCATCCCTTCGATCGGCGCGGCGATCTGATGCTTGGCCAATTTCTCGGCGGTAATCTCCGCTTCGGCTGATTTCAATTCGGCGGTCAGCTTGGCGATTGCCTGCTGTTCGCTCGACTGTTCAATCTCCAGGCGATTCTTCTCGACCAACAGTCGCAAGCGATCGAGTTCGGTATCGGTAACGGCGTTCGGAAAGGTCGCGATCGCGTCGAGCGCTCGTTGCAGCTCGGACTGAGAAACCTCCAATGATTTGCGGGAAAAGCGAATATTAACGTCGTTCGTCGCTTCGCGTTGGGCGATCGCTTGTTCGGAGCGTTTGACGCTCAGCTCCAACTCCATCTCTTTGGCGGCGACGTTGGCGATCACCTCTCCTCGCTCAACGAGCGAGCCTTCATGGACGTTGACTTTCTCCAGTGCGCCCGACTGCTGAGCCGGAACTTCGACCGTTTCAATAATTTTGAGCAGCGTCGCACTGACCGGTATGTCGTCTGCGTTGGCCGACGATACGGCTAGCGCCGCCAAGCAGAACGTCATCGAGAACAATCGCTTCATAGGGCTTCGTTACCAGAAAAGGCGGCGGCGAACCGCGTCGAACAGTTCGTGCGTCCAGACATAAGCCAAACTGCGCGTGCCGCAGTTGACGCGTCCCGCAACCGTCACGCCGGGGCGCAGAAAATCGACTTCCGCTTTGTCGAAGTGAGCCGTCAGCAGCGCCGCCGGCTCGTCGGTCTCGGTTCCAACTTCGATGACCTGCGAAATCTCGGCCAACGTCGCGGGATGCTTGACGCCGGGCTCGCTCACCAAGTGAAACGTGATCGGCAGCGGTTCGTCGGCTGCGGCCTGAGCGTTTAAAATATGTTTGGTGCGACGATCGGCGGCTTCTAATTTCAGCACCCAGGGACCGTCGA
The DNA here is from genome assembly GCF_000153105.1 of Blastopirellula marina DSM 3645. Taxonomy (GTDB): domain Bacteria; phylum Planctomycetota; class Planctomycetia; order Pirellulales; family Pirellulaceae; genus Blastopirellula; species Blastopirellula marina. The sequence goes on along the minus strand of NZ_CH672376.1, from coordinate 1,293,599 downwards.
CTTCGGCAACTTTCAGCAACGAGTCTCCCCGAGAAACCGGCCGAGACTGCAACGTCTCTGCGATATCCCAGCTTAAGATTTGGCCGGCGACAGGCGCGACTAGCGTCAACGCTTTCCCTTGCGCTTCCAGCAGCAGCAGTTGTTCTTGCAGGTTAGCGATCCGCCGGGTAAGGCGAATCTCGTCGGCCGAAAGCTTGTCGCGATCGGCGCTGCGACTGTTGCGACGATCGTCATCGCGACGAACGTTTTGCGTTCGTTCGACGCGCACCGCATCCAGCTCAGACTGGGCGGCGGAAAGCAGCCCCGCCGTTTCGGTTTGTCTCAGTTCCAAGTCAGGCGAACGCAACGTCGCGACCACCTGGCCGGCGGCGACCAGCTCGCCATGTTTCACCAGAATCTCATCGACATAACCGTCGAGCGGTGCGAACAGTTGCCGTTCGACCTCCGGCTGCAATTGCCCGCGGACGTCGATTTCAAACGGCGCCGGAATCCACCAGGTCGCCAATAGCGCTAATAGCACCGGCAGCACGTAGCGCATCGTTCGCGATAGTTTGCGCCAACCGAATTGGGCGAGCGTCGTACCGATCAGTTGCATGACGCCGCGAAGCGGAAGTCGCTCGTAGCGCTGCGCGTTGGCCAGAGCCAAAGTCGCCGACTCGGCCAGACTACGCGTGCGTGCGAGCAGGCGTTCTACTTCGGTCGATTCCAATTGCTCGACAATCATCACGCCGATCAGGATTCCGTCATTCGACGTCCGAGGTTCTGCGGCGGCGTCCTCCGTTTCGCGGACAAGCGGCACGGCGATCAACAGACGAGCAGGCGACTCTTCCAAGTAGTCGACCAGCGCCTCTTCGATTTGCGGCGGCAGATTTTCTCGATCGCCGCGAAAGATCAATGGTTGTCTTTGTTTGGCGACGGCGGTCGCCAAGCGTTCTAGCTTGCGGACGACAGCGGCGCGACGGTTGAGGACGTCCACGCCGCTGATCGCTTGGACCTGCGCCGCAGGTCCATCCCACTCGGCGACGCTGACCCGATCGGCGTCAAGCGCTTGTCGTGCGTCGTTGGCGATCCGGTAACAGGTCTGTTTGACGTCCAATTCGCGATGAACGTCGCGGGCAAAGTGAAGCTGATTCTTCCAGTTTTGTTCGGCGCCGGAAAAATCGGCCAGCAAACGCCGTTCTTGGAAGTGGATGGCGATTTCGCCAAATGCGTCCAACAGCCGAAGATGACCGTTTTGCGTCACGGCCGGCAGATCGGCCGGTTGATACAACACCAACAAACCAGTCGCCCGCGCGGCGGTGGTTAAAGGGGCGACCAACATCAAGCGGGCGGGACCGCCTGCCTGACCACCGCTAACGATGGTCGACGCCTTCGGTTTGCGGAGAGCCGCTTCTAGCGAGCACGCGTCGATTTCGATCGCCACATCCCGCTGGTGACCGGGATAGACTTTGTCAAAGCCTTGCTCAAACAGCGGCTGCAACCGCCGTGATCCTCCCCATTGCCAGATCGCGGCGCCGTGGGCGGAAGCGGCGAAGACTAACCGCGACAACAGTTCGGGCCAGAACTCTTCCGGCGCAGAGGCCCCCTCAGCCAGATCCGCGAGTTCGTCTAACAACGAATCAAGCTGCCGGCGAGCATCATCTGCTGTTCGAACGGAAATAGGAGTCTCGGAAGACATAGTCGGACTAAAAAGCGGCGCAAACGGCTGGACATCCTACCCAGGCCGGGGCCTCTTTGTGCGGCGGCGATCCTCGCTGCGCATCCGTTGCATGATAATGGTCGACCTTCGCTGGGGGCAAATCGAAGCGATCGACAAGTTCCAATATATTCACACATCGTCCCGCCAGACGACTCTTTCGTGATTCCGCGACCCAGGGTGCGACATTTGGTTACTACAACCGCTCTAACCCACCCAAACGGTACGTCTATCAGTAGGAAGCGAATCGCCGGGGGATGCATTTTCGCCCACGGCGTTTAGCGGATCCTACACTCCCGAAGATACATTGCATGCCGCTGTCAGCCCGCCAACCTCCATCCGTACTGCGAAAGCCGCCCTGATGTCCGGACTCAATCTGAAATCACTCGTCGGCAAACTGAATCCCGTCTGCCGAGGCGCTCTCGAATCTGCCGCGGGGCTCTGCCTATCGCGCACCAACTACAACATCGAGGTCGAACATTGGCTCACCAAGATCTTGGAAGCCCCGTTCACCGACCTGGAAGCAATCCTCAAGTACTACGAAATCGACCGCTCGCAGTTCACCTCAGAACTGACAAAAGCGATCGATCGCTTCAAAACCGGCAACGGCCGTCCGCCGAGCATTGCTCCGGCGATCGTCGATCTGGCTCGCGAAGCCTGGCTGTTGGCTTCGATCGAATACGGCGAACCCGAAGTACGCACCGGCCACATCTTGCTGGCCTTGCTAAGTGACGAAAATTCGTCGCGGGCGATCGTCGGCAGTTCGTCGGCGCTCGGCAAGATCTCGGTCGAATCGCTGAAACGTGAACTCCCCAGCATTATCGCCGAAACGGATGAAGCGACCAAAAAGCCTGAATCCAAAGATGCCGCGGCGACCGGCAAATCAGGCAAACCTTCCAAAACGCCGTCACTCGATCAATTTACGGTCGACCTGACAGAGCGAGCCAAAAGCGGCGCGATTGATCCGGTCCTCGGCCGCGATGACGAAATCCGCCAGATCGTCGACATCCTCTGTCGCCGTCGACAAAACAATCCCATCCTCACCGGCGAGGCCGGCGTGGGCAAAACGGCGGTCGTCGAAGGCTTCGCGCTCCGCATCGCCGCCGGCGACGTGCCGGAAGTGTTGGCCAACGTTTCGATCCGCACGCTCGATCTCGCCCTGTTGCAAGCAGGCGCCGGGGTTAAAGGTGAATTTGAAAACCGCTTGAAGTCGGTCATCGAGGAAGTCAAAAGCTCGCCCAAGCCGATCATTCTATTCATCGACGAAGCCCACACCATGATCGGCGCCGGCGGTCAGGCAGGCCAAGGAGACGCCGCCAACTTGCTGAAGCCGGCGCTCGCTCGCGGCGAATTACGCACGATCGCAGCGACCACTTGGGCCGAGTACAAAAAGTATTTTGAACGCGACGCTGCTCTAGCGCGACGTTTTCAAGTGGTGAAAGTCGAAGAGCCGAGCGAACCGAAATGCATGGACATGATGCGTGGTCTGGTTGCGACGCTCGAAAAGCATCACTCGGTCCGCATTTTGAACGAAGGAGTCGAAGCCGCCGTCAAACTGTCGAATCGCTACATCACCGGTCGGCAGCTTCCGGACAAAGCGGTCAGCTTGCTCGATACGACCTGTGCTCGGATCGGGCTGAGCCAGAACTCGACTCCGCCGGAGATCGAAGACTCGCATCGCCACATCGAACAGCTGACGACCGAGATCGTCATTCTCGAACGAGAAATGGCCGCCGGCGCCGATGATCACACGTCGACGATCGCCGATCTAGAAGCGACCCGCGATGTCGAGACCGAGCGTCTCGCCAAGCTCAACCAGCGCTGGGCGAATGAAAAAGAGCTGGTCTTCAAAATTCGCGACCTGCAAAAGCAACTGATCGAAGACGACGCGCTGCGCGGCGCCCCCGTCAAAGAAGGGGAAGAACCGCCGGTTCTGTTGACCGACGAAGAGCGGAGCGAGATTCGCACGCAAATCCAAACGACGCACGCCGAATTGGAAACCGCTCAAGGCGAAGATCCGCTCGTTCATGTCTGCTGCGACTCGGCCGCCGTCGCCGAAACCGTCGCCGCTTGGACCGGAATTCCGGTCGGCCGCATGGTCTCAAACGAGCTCAAAACGGTGATGAACCTCCAAGGTCTCATGGAAGAAGCGGTGGTGGGCCAAACGCACGCCATGCTGCAGATCGCCGAAAGCATTCGGACGTCGCGGGCTCACCTGGATGACCCGAGCCGCCCGATCGGCACTTTTTTGCTGGCCGGCACCAGCGGCGTCGGTAAGACCGAAACGGCGCTGACCTTGGCCAACTTGTTGTACGGCGGCGAGCAGAATCTGACCGTCATTAACATGTCGGAGTTCAAAGAAGAGCATAAAGTCTCCCTGTTGATGGGTTCGCCTCCCGGCTATGTCGGTTACGGAGAAGGAGGCGTGCTGACCGAAGCGGTGCGTCGCAAGCCGTACAGCGTGATCTTGCTCGACGAAATGGAGAAGGCGCACCCCGGCGTGCAGGACATCTTCTACCAAGTCTTTGACAAAGGTCATATGAAAGATGGCGAAGGTCGCGACATCGACTTCAAAAATACCGTGATCATCATGACGTCCAACGCCGGCACGGACCTGATCATGCACATGTGCCGCGACCCGCAACAACAACCGAGCCCAACGGTCTTGGGCGAAGCGCTGCACGAAGAATTGCTCAAGACGTTCAAGCCGGCGTTTCTCGGCCGTGTGAGCGTCATTCCCTACTTCCCCTTGGCCGACGACGTGATGAAGCAGATCGTCCGGCTGAAGCTGAAAAAAGTGGGCAAGCGCGTCAAAGAGAACTACAACGCCGCGTTCGAGTATACCGACCAACTGGTCGACGCGATCGCCGCGCGCTGCACCGAAGTTGACACCGGCGCTCGTAACGTCGACAAGATTTTGACCCGCACGCTGCTGCCGGAGCTCTCGTCCGAGTTCCTCGCGCGGATGGCCGACGGGGGAGAGATCGGCGGCGTCAATGTCACGGTCAACCAAACAGGCGACTTCGCTTACGAGATTTTGTAAGCCAAACAAGTCGCCAATCTTACGCACGTCGGGGGCGGTCACTCAGCAGGACCGCCCTCTTTTGGTTTCTTGACGACTCGAGATCGTTTCCAGCGAAGCATGGAACACGGCAACGGCACAGAGGAAGAACGGAAAGACACGGTCGGAAACTTCTCCGCACAAGCGTCGAATAAGCTCGTTCGGATCTTCCTGCGAAAAGCAAACCATTCCTAGTATTTGATCACGCGAGTTTTCGGCCTTTTCACACCGCTCTAGCTTCTCGTCGAACCTAGGCGGCTTCTAGGCGAACTCTCGCCTGCCGGATACCATTCATGATGCTTGTCTTCTCCGTTTCCCAGAATCTCGCAATATCCTAGTCTTCCACTGTCATGCCGACCTATCAACTTGAGCCGGATCTTACGGTCCCCGAATTTCAAGATCTGCTCGAGCGCTCTACCCTGGCCGAGCGTCGGATGGTCGATGATGCTTGTCTAGAAGGGATGTTGCGAGGCGCTGACATAATTGTCGCTGCTCGCGAGGGAGACTTGCTGGTCGGCATTTCCCGAGCGATCAGTGATTTCCACTATTGCACCTATCTGGCCGACCTAGCGGTCGACGTCGCCTATCAAAGGCAAGGGATTGGCAAGCAACTGATCCAGCAAACGCACGAAGCGGCAGGGCTCAATACGATGCTTATTTTGCTGTCGGCGCCGGATGCGGCCGACTTCTACCCTCACATCGGCATGGCGCAGCACCCATCCTGTTGGATTCAAATGGGGGAGTAACGCAGCGACGTTAGCGAGAAATCCAGAAGGCCGACGCGCCTGGCTCTTCGCCGCCGAAATCGATTTCCTGCTCGTTGGACGCTTCGCTGACCATCGGCGGCGAGTTCTCGGCGCCCAGCGGATTGTCCGCCGAGGCCTGTTGAACGCTCGGCGTCTCGCTTTTCTCTTGTCGCAGCGGATTCTCCGGCGTCGTGTCGGCTTCTGACGTCTCGGGGAAGGCCGGACCTTCAAAGATCGGCGTCGACTTATACGGCTTCTTCGACGGCTCGAGTGAGAAGTCGACCTTTTTTGGACGCCCGATCACCGCGTCGTTGATCACAAAATTGGTCAACGCATGCCGTTTGTTCAAGTCGCGTTGCAAAGCGTCGTTGTACGCTTTTTGCGGCCACGGGCCTTCAGCCATATAGATGTTGTTGTGCTCTAGCAGCGAGCCCTTCTCGTAATGCACGTTCTTGATCGCTTGGGCGTAGTCGACGCGGGCCTGATAAAACAAGATGTTGGCGTCGATCACGCGGCGCTGCGCTTCGAGCAGCAAGTCGAGCGGAGCAAAGCCGGCTTCGTGCGAAGCTTCGACGGCACGCTGCTGAGCATAGGCCGCTTCTCGCCGATTGAACTGGGCTTCCATCACCTGATGGGCGCGTTCGATCTCGCCGTAGGTGTTGCTCAGCCCGTACATGATGAAGTTTTCCTGCTCGCGCAGAATCGCCTTTTCGCGAGCAAGCGCCAACTCAGAGCTGCGTACCGCCGCATGTCCGCGGCGGAAGCCGATCGGCATGTCGAACTCGACCCCCATTTGATACTCTTGGAAGTCGCGGTCCATCATGCTTTGAATCGCGTTGTCGTATTGCGGCTGATCGTAGCCCCACAAGTCTTTACCGAAGCCGCGCAGCCGATAGCGAGCGACCAGGTCCAATTGCGGCTTCAGGAAGTTCTTGTTGGCGATCAACTCCAGCTCGCGCTGCTTGATGACCCACTTCTGGCGGCGAAGCTCTGGGCGACGCGCGACTGCTTCCAGTGCGATCGCGTCCCAGTCGAACTTCACCTGCGCCACGGGAGGATCATCGTCTGGACGCAGCAACTGCTGTCCGTTGATCTCGACGGCCATGATCACTCGCAGTCGGCGTTCCGAAACGCGAACGCCGCCGTTTTGGATGAACGTACCGCCGTTACTGCCGTAGTTGGTTTGCGTCCGCGGGGTCAAACGACCATGCAGCGCGTTGATCACTTCCGACTCGAAGCGATAATATTGCTCGCGCGCCTGACCTTCCTGATCGGCGGTCCGGCGACCTTGTCCGGCGTTGGCTTGAACGTTTTGCCAAACTCGCAGCGCGTTGTCACGCGCTTCCACTTTGGCGTCCAGATCGCGATACGCGTAGTAGAGATCCCAGTAGGCGTTTTCGGTATCGCTGACCAGATTGCGGACGGCGATCTCAAAGTCGGCCAAGCTGATGTCAGTACGCGTGCGAGCGACTAATACGCCGTTGGCGAAACCAGGTTCGCCGTTGGGACCGGCGATCCGGTTGTACATCACGCCGGCGCCTTGCAACAACGGTTGACGCCACTGGGCTTCGGCGTAGTTCGTCCAGGACTGGCCAAAGACAAACGGGTTGGTGATGAACGACGCTTCTTGATTGTTATTGTCGTATTGCGTGACGTTTCGCAAAGTGAACGTAGCGCCGGTAACGCTCTTCTTTTGCAGCGACATCTCGTAGTTGTTGTAGTCTTGCTTGAACAGGCCGTTCTGCCCGACCGTCACGTTGTTCACGCCGTAGTCGTTTTGTTCAAAATAGGCGCTGGCGCCGAAACTAGCGTCGAAAGCGCTCAACGCCGCTTCTTCACCAAAGCGGCCATCGGTGTAAGTACGGGCCGGATCGTAGATCGTCGCCAAAGCCGCCGGGCTGCGGAGTACGCCCCCCAGGTCTTTCATGACTTGCGAGTTCGCCAGCGCCGTTTCGACCGCTTCCTGCAGCGAGAGGTTCTTGTACTTCACTTCCCCGCTGACCGCCGTATCGGGCGACACCGGGACGCTGGGAAAACTGTCATCTTCACAAACGTTGCGCTCCGGGTCCTCGATCTTTAGACCGCGGCCCGCGTACTTCAGAATTAAGTCCTCTTCGTAGGCCGGCGGATCAGGACAATCATAGAGTCGCCAGCACTGCAACGAACAACCGTTGAGCGCAAGCGCGACGCAACCTAGCGTCGCAATGATCCATCGTGTCCAGCGATGCGGCATCGCCGTCCTTTCCTCGAGGCTTCCGACCAAGGGGATCCACGCGCCTCCCCTCTGCAGAGACCGCTTCGGCCGGTTGAGCCCGTCAGCACAACGCGCAACGTCTTCCGGCAGAAACAGAATCCATCGTTTGTCTTTTCGGCAAATGCGGCATACCTGCTCCACCAAACCCGCAATTTCGGATTCTTTCCCCAAATCCGCACCTTGCTAGCAACCGTCAGCATGCGGATAATCGCGCCCTCTACGGAGGAAAGGCAAGATCGGGCGAATTCTAACGCCTCTATTTTTGGCAGCGCCTGCGACAATTCGCCGCAGTTGCCAGCACTGCTTTCAGCAGTTAATCTCAATCAATTATTCGGATTGGAGGAATTAGGCGTGATGCTCGGCCTCGCCCAACGCGGCCAACGGATACTGCGAATAGCTCGCAGCAGCGTTCTCATGCGCCGGCATAGCCTGATCGCGATCCTGCTGATCGCCAACATTATCTTCCTGTCGTTCGGCGTTCGTTTTCACGGGACGGTGCTGCAGGACCTCTCGATTCCATTTCCCTGCCAAGGGGGAACATGCGGTTGTCGCGACGCATATACCTGCTGGAACAACTGCTGCTGCAATACGGCCGCAGAACGGCTGGCCTGGGCGAAAGCCAACGGCGTCACGCCGCCCAATAATGTCATGGCGCGATTGCTGCAAGAAGCGGCGCTAATCACTGCCGCTGGCAGTTGTGAAACGCCGAAGGTCGCTTCCTGCTGTGCGGCTAAGACAAAAAGTTGCTGCGCTACGCAGAGCGCCCCCTTGTGCAGTACGCCTACACCAGGAAGCTGTTGCGAAACAAAAACTACCCCCGCCCGACCGCAGCCCTATAAAGGTCCGTTCTTCACGGTCTCGCGCTGCGGCGGCTTGCCTGAGTTGTTTGCGATCTTCTCTAGCTCGGTTGTCGAAACGGTCGCTCCTTCGTGGAGCCCGCGACTAGAGTTCTGTGGCTATCTCTTGGCCTGCGACAAAGTGCCCGCGTCTATCTTTACGACGCCGGTAAGTCCACCGCCGGATGCGACTGCGGTTTAGTACGAATTTCGTTGGCTCCAACGAATCCGAACTATTCGATCGCCGGATGTGCTTGCGCATTTTGCTGCGCATGCGTTTTCTACCAATCGCAACCAGATCCCCTGAATTCAATCGACATGAAAATACGTCACGCATTTACCTTAGTCGAACTGCTGGTGGTGATCGCCATCATCGGCGTTTTGATCGCATTGCTACTGCCGGCCGTTCAACAGGCCCGCGAAGCGGCGAGACGAATGTCTTGCACGAACAACCTGAAGCAGTTGGGACTAGGGCTGCACAACTACGAATCGACGTTTACGGTCTTCCCGATGATGGGAACGGTCGACGTTGATTTCTCGGTACAGGCCCGCCTGCTCCCCTTTGTCGAACAAGCGAATCTGCAAGATCAACTTGATTTCTCACAGGATGCATTCACCGGAGGTTGGAGCGGCAAATCGCCAGCTCCGGAGTTCGTCACCGCATTTGAAACTCCCCTAGAATTGTTTCTTTGCCCCAGTGATCCGGCGCCGTCGCAAACCACAGCGAACGGATACACCTATGGCGGCAACAACTACATGGTCAGTTTCGGCAGCGGAACCGGAACCAACTATGACTTAAAAAAGAGAACCGACGGTATCGTCTATGAGAATTCGGCCGTTGGTTTCCGAGACATGACCGATGGAACGTCCAACACGGTCGTAATTAGCGAAACAGTTCGCAGCGTCGGTCCTGATATGACGCTCGCTTCTGGGGAGAAGCCGCCGTTTCCTTATCAGTTCACGCTCAACGGATCCTCCGGCGTCGACTCGGGCTCGCAGCCGGGACAAGGAATGACCGCTTCCGGCGGAGGCTGGAGCGGCTATACCAACGGCGACGGCGTGATCTTCAACCCAGACCTCTCCAGCTTTTGGACCGATTTCACCTCATGGCGCGGCGGCGAAAGTTCGGCGATCCGCGGGCGTGGGATGTCATGGGCGTTTTGCGGAGCGATCAACTCGCTCACCAATGGGTTCCATACGCCCAACAGTCGTATTCCTGACATCGTGACGCATTGGACCGGTTACTTCGCGCCGCGCAGTTTCCACTCCGGCGGCGCGAATGTCACGCTCGGCGACGGATCGGTTCGTTTCCTTCCCGACACGATCGACCTGACGACGCACCGGGGGCTGCACAGCACCAACGGCGGCGAAGTTCTCGGCGGATTCTAGGCGAACCCTTTCGCCTGCTCGCAAATTGCGGCTAGCGCGCTTCGTTGCGGAAGCGCGCCGGCTCGCGTTGCGCCCCCATCGGTCCATTCCCCCTCCAACAGTCAGCGAACTATGAATACTCGTGAAGCGCCGCGCAAGCGGCCTTGGCCTGACTACCGCGCCGTATGGCGTTGGCACTTTTATGCAGGCCTGTTTTGCATTCCCGTTTTGCTCGTGCTGTCGATCAGCGGCACGATCTATTTGTTCAAGCCGCAGATCGAAGCTTGGCTTGACCGGCCATACGATCAACAAGCGGTCACCGAAAATACGCAGCCGATTTCGACGCTGATCGAAACGACGCTGGCGACTCTGCCTGGCTCCAAGTTCCACTCGCTCGAATTGCCGACGGCGGATAATGCGGCGACTCGGATCGTGGTCACGCAACAGGGCGAGCGGATTCGCTGCTATGTCGATCCAGCGAGCGGGCAGTTGCTGCATCAAACGCCCGAGGCGGATCGCTTCATTGCGGTCGTGCGTCGTTTGCATGGAGAATTGTTTCTCGGCAGCCGCGGATCGTACCTGGTCGAACTGACCGCTTGCTGGACCATCGTCTTGATCTTCACCGGTCTCTACCTGTGGTGCCCCCGCAAGTGGAGCGGGTTTGGCGGAGTCCTTTTTCCGCGTTTGACGAGCGGCAAGAAAATCTTCTGGCGCGACATCCACAGCGTCACGGGAATCTGGATCTCTGGGTTCGCGATCGTGCTGATTCTCTCCGGTCTTCCCTGGTCCAGCTTTTGGGGAAACTACTTTCGCACTGCACGGCAATGGACCGGAACGGCCGTGGCGCGCCAGGATTGGCAAATCAACCGGCCTCGAAAAGAGCAGTCGACCGACGAGAAACCGCCGTTCGATTTCCAATCCGTGGATCAGGTCGCCGCCGCGGCGACGACGCTACGTTTGCCGCCGCCGGTGATTATCTCACCGCCGCGCGGCGATTCCACCGACTGGAAGGTGCAGTCCATGACGCAAAATCGTCCCTATCGTGTTGATTTGACGATCGACGGCGAGCGCGGCGAAGTGACCAGCCGAAAAGATTTTGCCGATCGCCACGCGATCGATCAAATCGTGGGCGTCGGCATCGCGCTGCACGAGGGACAGTTGTTTGGCTGGCTCAATCAACTGCTGGCCGTCATCACAACCAGCGGGCTGATCCTGCTTTGCGCCAGCGGCGTCATCTTGTGGTGGCGACGCCGCGATCGCGGCGTCTTGGGGGCTCCCAGCGTCGGCGCCGCTCCCCGGCTATCGATTGGGTTGACTGCGATCGTGCTTGGACTCGCGATCTATCTTCCTCTGTTCGGCGCGTCGCTCCTGGCCATTTGCCTGGTCGAACGTCTCTTGCTGCGTCGCATCCCCAGCGTCCGCGGTTGGCTTGGTTTACGCAGTTTTCATACGCCGGAGGTCACTCCTCAATGAACCGTTTGAATATACTCCTGACGTTGTCCGCGATTTTATTGCCGCTCAGCGTCGGTTGCGGCCCGCAGCCGGTTACCGGCGGAACTTCCGGCACGCTCGTGACCAGCGGAAATCCGCTCGGCGAGATGCAGGTGCACGTCTATCGGTCTGATGCAGCCGACGATACGCCGCTCGGTTTTGGCGTCACCGCCGCCGATGGTTCGTTTGAGTTGGTTCAGCCAGCCGCGGCGGGGCCGCTGCAGTTAGAGCCTGGCAAGTATTTGTTTACGGTCGAGTCTGTTGGTTCGCCGGTCATCTTGCCGAAGAAGTACGCCAGCCGCAAAACGACGCCGTTGGAAGTCGACTGGCTGCCTGACCAACCGCTTGAGTTAGATATTCCCGGTCTGAAGTTGCCGCGATAAAGAAGGCGAAAAACAAAAAAGCGTGCCGGAGTAATCTCTCCCGCACGCTTCTGCTTGCTTCTTGTCGAAAGTTGCGACGCTTACGCCAAACCGCGCCGCTTCAGTTCGCCGACGACATTTTGCACGATGCGGGCGACTTCGTCCGAGTCGACTTCTTCTTTGATCGCACAACCGCCGATCGGTTCGTCAACGTACCCTTCGGCCGCCAACAAACATTGCAGTTCGCGTTTCAGTTCATCAATCGCCAAAAGCTGACTGTCCGACTGCGGCTGACGTCCTCGCCCTGGCTGGAAACCGCGCAGCGCCAGCGCCGCTCGGAAACCTTCCGGAAATTCGCTGTTATAGAGCATCGCGTCAAACAGCTTGAGCAGCCGATACTGCAAATCGCAAGCTTCATCCAAGCGCCCGGCTTTGGTCAGGTCATAAAGTTTGCGGGTGATTTCCGGCACGACACCGCTGGTCGCGTTGGTTCCGCCGTCGCAACCGATCAACATCATCGGCATCAGCGCGGCGTCCCAGCCGGTCATAAAGCCAAAATCAGGACGCAGCGGGCGAACGGCCGCGATCATCCGCATCATGTGAGGCAAATCGCCCGACGAATCTTTGATCGCAATCACTCGCGGACACTCTTCGGCCAACCGCTGCACCGTCGGCACATCGATCGGCGACGCGAACATCGGAATGTTGTAAAGCGTGACGTCGATCGGCGTGTTGTCGCCGATCTCTTTGAAGTAGGCGTAAACGCCGGCCGGGCTCAGTTTGTAGTAAAACGGCGACACAATCGCGACGGCGCGGCAGCCATACTCATAATAGTTTTCGCAAGCTTTGATCGTTTCACGAACATTCGCTTCGGCGGCGCCGGCCAAGATCGGCACGCGACCGGCCGTCTGGTCGGCCATGATCTCGATGATCCGACGGCGTTCTTCGGCCGTAAAACGGAGGAACTCGCCGGTTGATCCATTCGGGTAAAGACCATGCACGCCGCGTTCGATCAGCCAATCGACGTAGCGCCGCAGCTCTGGCTCATTGATATCTCCGCGAGCATCCAACGGGACAATATTGGGTGTAAAAATACCGGCGAGACGGGCTTGATTCGACATGATTAGCGAGGCTTGGCCTAACGGCGACGGGCTGACGGAGGTAAAATCAATTTTATACGATTTAGATATCTTAGTTCATGTTCCGCTCGAAGTCAGCGGTGACTTCCTCTTTGGATTTTTCGTGCTTTTCAAACAACATATCCTTGAACAAATCGCCGCCGGCAAGGTGACGCTCGCTTTTCGGCGCTGGAAACGGCCCACCGTCAAAGTGGGTGGGACGCTCACCACGGCGATCGGCGTGCTGGCGATTGAGGAAGTAAAGCCGATCCAGCCCCAGCAAATCAATGAACGCCAGGCGGCCCAGGCCGGCTTTGACTCGCTTGCCGACCTCCGGGCCAATCTCACGACGCAGCGTGACGCTCCGCTTTACCGGATTCGGTTTCGCCTGGCTGGCGAAGATCCCCGGATCGCCCTGCGTCGCGATGACGACCTGACCGCGGAAGACCTGGCCCTGTTGCTGAAAAAATTGGGCAGATACGACGCCGCGTCGAAACAGGGCGCCTGGACCGAGCGCGTGCTGACGATGATTGATCGCCAGCCCAAGACCAAAGCCGGCGACTTGGCTGACTTGCTGCGGGTCGATAAAGAATGGCTGAAGCTCAACATCCGTAAGTTAAAGCAACTGGGACTGACCGAAAGCCTGACGCCGGGCTATCGAATTTCTCCCCGGGGCGCGGCGCTGCTCGATCACTTGAAGCAACAAGCGCAGGACGCGTAGTCGTATGTCGAAAAAATCTCGCCGCGAGCGAACTGCTTCCTCATCTTCTGACGCCACAGAAGTGGGATCCCCCCTTCACGATCACCGCCGATTTGTCCCGGCGGCGTTGTTGGCCCTGCTGAGCTTCGGCTATTTGCTCGTTTATTTCCAAGCGCCGCTGCCGGTCTACCGTCAGGAACCAGCCGATCGCCTAACCGTGCTGTTCACCATCCTGGGCAACTTCACGTCGGTCTTGGCGACTTGGGCTGATCTACTGGTTGATCCCCTGCCCTTCTTTACTCAGCGGACGCCGGTGTTGCTGGCAGCGATCGCCATCCTGGTCAGCGCAACGCTGGTCGGTCGATTTTTGCTGACCAGAATAGGTTTGCCGGCGATCTTGTCGCGGCTAGAAATGTTCGTCCTTTCGGCGGCTCTCGGCATGGCGGCCGTTTCGCTCTGGACGTTCGCCATTGGTTTCGCCGGCTTGCTTCACTACCCCTTATTGATCGTCGCTCCGCTCCTGTTGATGGCCGCATGGGGAGCATTCGATTGGTATCGACAACATCGGTTGAGCCGCGTTGAAGCGTCGACCAGCGAGCCAATTCCTTGGCCCTGGATCGCCGCGGCGGCGCCGATTGTCATTTGCACTTTGTTGGGCGGGATGATGCCGCCTTACGAATACGACGTATTGGAGTATCACCTGCGACTGCCGACCGAGTGGCTCGCCAGCGGCCGGATCGCCGTGGAGTCATACAACGCCTACAGCGGGCTGCCGATGGGCGCCGAGATGTTTGCGCTGTTGCCGATGACGTTGTGGCCCAGCGATCAAGCCTGGTTCTGTGGCGCGCTGGTCGGCAAGACGCTGATCAGCATGTTCGCGCCGCTGACCGCGCTCGCCGCTTACTGCGCCGCAAGACGCATCGCAGGGTCCTATGCCGGGCAAATCGCGGCCATCGTCGTGGTCGGAACTCCCTGGATCGTCTTCGTCGCCGTCTATGGCCTGGTCGACGGCGTTTGGGCCTTTTACACGTTGGCGACGATCTTGGTCGCGATCCTCTGGTTTCAAGCCAAACGCAGCAGCGAAGCTGAATCGGCGGCTCCACTTCCGCGGCTCGCGCTGTTGTGTGGACTCATGGCCGGCATGGCGACGGCCTGTAAGTATCCGGCATTGCCGCTGCTGGTGATGCCGCTGGCAGTTTGGATCTCGCTGGAAGGGGGCCGGTTGAACTTCAAGTCGGCCATCGCGTTTACGATCGGCGTGACGCTACTATTCGCGCCGTGGCTGATCAAAAATGTCGTCTACACCGGCAACCCGGTCTATCCGTTGGCGGGCTCGGTCTTCGCCGATTCGATTCGCACGCCGGAACAAATCGCCCAGTGGCGCGCCGCGCATCGCGTTCCGACCGACGCCTCCGGCCATAGCGTTACGCCCACTTTGCTATTGAACGGGCTTAAAAAAGTCGCCTACGCCAGCGATTGGACCAACGTAGCGCTGACGCCGTTGGCGCTAGCGGCGCTCGCGGTTTTTTCCTTAGCACGTTGGTGGCCGCGGTCGTTTCCGAAGGACGAATCCGATGGGTCGCTCGCCGACGCCGCGGTCTGGCGATTGGCTCTTTACGCGGTTTACTACTTCGCCGTTTGGTGGCTGTTCACACATCGGTACGATCGCTTTTTGATCCCGCTCGCGCCGGTGGTGGCGCTGATCGCCGGATATGGCGCCGCCCGATTTCGGGCTGCCGGTTGGCGAGTCGTTTGCAACTCGATCACCGCCGCGGGCCTAGTCTTCTGCTTTTTTTGGATCAACTGGCAAAACTCGTTTCTGGCGCCCACCTTCTACTTCACCGATTATCGGTTGCTGAAAGAGGCCAACGCCGGTCCCGATGTCCCGCTGCTCGCTGCACTGGTTCCGCCTGATCACTGCGCGATTGTGGAAGGGAAAGCGGACGTCTTCTATATGCAGACGCCGATCCACTATCACACGTGCTTCGACAGTTCTCCCCTCGTTTGGCTGAAAGACAAAACGGCGGCCGAGCGAAAGGAGATCCTGAGAGCCCGCAAAGTCAGCCACGTCTACGTAAACTGGAGTGAAATAGCCCGGTTTCGCAGCCCCGGCAACTATGGGTTTGCGAAACTGGTGACCCCCGAGTTTTTCGCGGAGCTGGTCGCCCAAAACGTCCTGCAGCCGGTCGCTCCGCCGCCATCTGACGACGAAAATCAGCCTTCCGCCGCGTGGGGCCAGTTTTATGAGGTCATTCCTTAACCTTCGGCTAACCCGTCGCTCTTGCCAGAATGGCCTGGCTCGCCTACCTTGATGATTCGTTAGAACGCGTAGGATCGCTTCTAACCTCATGTTTCCGTCGACGTCAGGAAGGATTGCATGGAAGGCGCCTCCCCCACGGCGAGCAATCGCATCTCGCAATACGCTGTCGACCTGCGCGCGAAAGCTCGCGCGGCTGTCGCTTCGACCTGCGATTGGCTCCTCTCTCACCAACACGCAGACGGTCATTGGTGCGCCGAGCTCGAAGGCGACTCGATCCTGCAAAGCGAGTACATCCTGCTGCTCGCCTGGCTGGGCAAAGAGCGAACCGAAATCGCGCGGCGCTGCGCCGCGCATCTGCTGAAACAACAAGAGCCCAACGGCGCCTGGACGCAATTTCCCGGTGCGCCGATTGACGTCGGTTCGAGCGTAAAAGCCTACTTCGCCCTCAAGCTGACCGGGCATGACGCAGCGGCCGATTATATGGTCCGCGCTCGCAATGCGATCCTCGAAGCCGGCGGCGCCGACAAGGTCAACAGCTTTACGCGGTTCTATCTGGCGCTGCTCGGTCAAATTCCGTTCGAGCTTTGCCCGGCCGTTCCGCCCGAGATGGTCTTGTTGCCCAACTGGTCGCCGATCAACATCTATCGAATCAGTTCGTGGTCACGAACGATCTTCGTGCCGCTGTCGATTGTCTGGGCCCATCGCGCCGCTCGCGACATTGTCGAAGACGTGTCGATCCACGAACTCTTCATTCGTAAGCCGGAAGATTGGCCCGAGCTCCGCTGCCCTGGACTGGAAAAGCCTGCCGGACTGTTCAGTTGGGATCGTTTCTTTCGCACCGCCGATAGCGGGCTCAAATTACTCGAAAAATATGGCCTGCGTCCGCTACGCAAACGAGCGCTACGACAAGCACAGCAGTGGATGCTCGACCGCTTTCAACAGAGTGACGGTCCTGGCGCAATCTTTCCGCCGATCGTCTGGAGCGCCATCGCGCTGCGAACGCTTGGCTACGCCGAGGATAGCCCAGAGATCCAGTACTGCTTGGATCATCTGGAGCGACTGGTGCTGGAAGATGGTGAAACGACCAAGCTGCAACCTTGCAAATCGCCGGTCTGGGATACGTCGATCACATTGCGAGCTTTGGCCGCCGCCGGCTTGGGACTCGCTCAAGAGCCGACCTGCCGCGGCGTCGAGTGGTTACTGTCAAAAGAGGTCCGCGTCCCCGGCGACTGGACCAATAACGTTGACTGCGAACCAGGCGGCTGGTTCTTTGAATACGAAAACGCGTTCTATCCCGATAACGACGACACGTCGATGGGGATCATGGCGCTGGCCGATCAATTGGCCGCCGCCAACATCACGCTGGAAGTTCATCCCGGCGAAACGCTGGCCAATACTTCGGTCGTTGTCGGTGGTCGCGGCATTGCTGAGCAGCTCGCCGGCTCCTCCGCCGCGATGATGGAACAAGCGGCCGCGGCGACGCGCCGCGCCGTCGCGTGGATGGTCGCGATGCAAAACAAAGATGGCGGCTGGGGCGCGTTCGACAAGAACAATGACGCCGAGTTCCTCTGCCATGTGCCGTTCGCCGATCACAACGCGATGATCGATCCCAGCACGCCCGATCTTTCGGCCCGCGTGATCGAATCGTTCGGCCGGCTCGGCGTCACGATCGAATCTCCCGGTAAGCTGGGCGACACCGTTCGTCGCGCGGTCGCTTACATTCGGGCCAATCAACTCTCGGACGGCTCGTGGTTCGGCCGCTGGGGCGTCAACTACATCTATGGCACTTGGCAGTGTCTGGTCGGTCTACGGGCTGTCGGCGTGCCGGCCAACGATCCTGCGATCGAGCAAGGCAAGCTCTGGCTGCTCGCGCATCAGCAAGCCTGCGGCGGTTGGGGCGAATCGTGCGAAACGTACGAAGACCCGTCGCTACGCGGACAAGGGAGCCCGACTGCTTCGCAAACCGCGTGGGCGTTGCTGGGAATCATCGCCGCCGGCGGCGCCAACTTGGCTGAAGTTGTTCACGGCGTGCAGTATCTGATGGATACGCAGCGCGAGGATGGAGCCTGGGACGAAATCGAGTTCACCGGAACCGGTTTCCCCCGCGTCTTCTATCTGAAGTATCACTATTACCCGATCTATTTTCCCCTCTTGGCCTTGGCCGAGTGGAACCGCGCAACCGCGCGAAGTTAGGAATCGACATGGGCGTACCCGTCTCGCAAATGTGGACAGTGGCCAGCTACGTGCTGAAAGAACGCCTTTCAGGGCGCAAACGCTATCCGCTGGTTTTGATGCTCGAGCCCCTCTTTCGCTGCAATCTGGCCTGCGCCGGTTGCGGCAAGATTCAGCATCCGGTCGAAACGCTCCGTCGCCATCTGACGCCGGAGCAATGCTTCCGCGCGGTCGACGAATGCGGAGCGCCGATCGTTTCGATCCCCGGCGGCGAACCGCTGCTGCACCCGCAGATCAACGAGATCGTCGACGGTCTGGTCGCGCGTAAAAAGTATATCTACCTCTGCACCAACGCATTAAAGCTGGAAGCGGCGCTGCCGAGCTTCACGCCCAGCAAGTACCTGTCGTTCTCGGTCCATATGGATGGTCCGCGCGAAGAGCATGACGCCGCCGTCTGCCGCGAAGGGACGTACGACATCGCCGCCAGCGCCATCAAAGCGGCGATTGACGCCGGCTTTCGCGTGACGACCAATACCACCATCTATGACGGCGTCCAGCCCGAGCGGATTCGCGACTTCTTTGACGACATGATGGAATTGGGCGTCGAAGGAATGATGATCTCTCCCGGCTATCGCTACGAAAAAGCGCCCGACCAGGACCATTTCCTGGCGCGCAACGAAACGAAGACGCTGTTTCGTCAGTTGCTCGACAACGCGAGAAAGTGGCGCTTCAATCAAAGCCCGCTCTTCCTAGAGTTCCTCAAGGGGAACTATCAGCTGGAATGCACGCCGTGGGGCAATCCCACCTACAACTTGTTCGGCTGGCAGAAGCCTTGCTACCTAATGGACGAAGGCTACTGCGAAACGTTTGCAGAGTTGATGGCGACAACACAGTGGGAAAACTACGGCTGCGCCAGCGGCAATCCTAAGTGCGCCGACTGCATGGTTCACAGCGGTTACGAGCCGAGCGCCGTCGATGCGACGTTCGGTTCGCTCAACGGCTTCTGGAATACGGTCAAACTGACGCTGCTCGGTCCGCCCAAACGCAGCACCAAGCCGCTCGCCGCGCCGGCCGATCGCCAGGCGCAAGAGCTCAAGCTGCGCCGCGACATCCCCAGCGCCAAACCATCGCCGACCACGCGTCCCGATGATATTCCGCTGCCGCTGATCAACGACCGCTAGAGCCAGCGCAGCATTTTTCTCTGCATCTCGCTGCGCATGTAACGGGACGGATCCGCAGACTGGATGGCAACCCAGCATCTGCGCACGTCGTTCTTGAGAATTGAAGATCAATCCAACCGAAAGTTTCGGCCGACTTTGCGCTTTGTTCGCTGTTCCCAACTCTTCTCTTGAACCGCCTTATTTTTACGCAAGCGCCAGATTGCCGGTTTTTGCAGTTGCCTATCGATGATGCACTCTCCAAAAAATTTATCACAAGATTTGCCCTCCCCTACCGCGAATTCTTAAGGGCCGCAAGGGACCGATAATCCCCTCCAAAGAACGTCCTTAGGCCAGTCATTTCTACTTTGCTTTTCATCTTGCCGGATCTCTCCGGCTAAATTTCGCCAGCATTGCCCACTGGTACGTCAATTGCAAAAGAATTTGCTTAACATCGCATGATGTCACGATATATTAGCAACGTTTCCGCAGTTTTTGGCTTTAAATCGCCTAGGCGCGAGATTGCACATCAGTCATTCCGCTTTCTCGTTGACCTCGGCTCCTCCCTCACCAAAAGGCTTGGGCATGTCTATGCAAAGATTCTCTCGCAACGGTTTTACGCTCGTGGAACTGCTGGTCGTGATCGCGATTATCGGCGTTTTGATCGCACTCCTTTTACCGGCCGTACAACAAGCGCGCGAAGCGGCTCGGCGGATGCAATGCAGTAACAATCTAAAGCAACAAGGTCTGGCGATGCACACGCATCACGACACCTATCTGACCTTTCCCGACGGCGCTCCCAATTCTCAGCGCCCCAATTGGCGGTTTCAACTGTTACCAGGACTCGAGCAAAAGTCGCTTTTCGATCAGGTCGATCCCGATGGAGCGATGCATTCCGGCTGCAACTCAGACAGCACGTATGGTCAGCAAGCGTACGACTCGAATCTCATTTTGATCGACTTGACGGTTCCGGTTTACAGTTGCCCTTCTAGCGCACTGTCCGATCATGCAGAAACGAGCATGTGCAACTACGATCGTCTGCAAACGATCGACTATGTCGGAGTCAGCGGCGCCTTTCCTGATCCGGCCGATCGGGACGACGTTTGTTCGACTGGCGCCGATTACGGCGTCTATTGCAACACCGGGATGCTGGTCCCCAATAAAAAGTTGAAATTCCGTGATGCGACCGATGGGACGACCAACACGATTATGGTGTCCGAGCAGTCAGCGCCGGTTGGCAACAGCGACTATCGCGCCAACTACCATGGCGGCTGGCGCGGCTGGTCCAGCAGTGGAGATGTAGTCACGAAAACTGGGGCGCATCACATTTCCGGAGTCACCAGCGTCGCGTTCAGCATCAACGCAAAGTCAGGACAAACAGGTGGAGCTACGGTGCCAAAATCGGACCGGCCCTACGCCGGCAACACCATTCTGACGTCGTACCATCCCGGCGGCATCCAGGTGCTGCTCGCCGATGGATCGGTCCGATTTATCGGGGAGACGCTTGATTTTCTCACGCTGCGACAGCTATGCGTTCGTGACGACGGACTCGTGATTGGACCTTTCTAGTCCCAGCAATCGAGTCGCTCTCGTTCTACGTTCACGCAATATTCCAGCTATCAGGTACATCGATATGACAAACACAATTTCCACCAGAACCTGGAGGGATCTCATCCCCTGCGTTCTGTTTGTCGCCGCGACTTACGTGGGCGCATCCGGCTGCAACGCTACCTCAGGACCACCAACCGGCGTCGTCCAAGGTCAGGTCACCTTTGATGGAAAACCAGTCACCAACGGCGATATCACTTTTTACTCGGGCGAATTAGGAAGCGGCATCTCGGAAGCGTTGGATGCGGACGGCAAATACGTCACGCAAACGCCTATCCGAACCGGCAGCTACACCGTGACCATCCTGCCGCCGTCACAACCGCCGCCGGAGGACCCCCGACAACTGATCGTCCGAGTCGTCTCGAAAGATATCCCAGCCAAGTATCGCGATCCCAAGAAAAGCGGCTTGAGGATCGACGTGCGCGAAGGCGACAATTCGTTTGATATCGAGATGAGCGAATAGCGATTTAAGCGGCCGAGCCAACACGAGCCCGCTGCGCGACTACTTCGCGGCGCGGCTGAGCGTTAGATTGTCGCGGTGGATCAGTTCGACGTAGGGACAGTGTCCCAAGATGTCGCTGATCTTGTCGCTTTGAATGCCGCGAATGCGGGCCACTTCGGCGGCGGAATAGTTAGTCAGACCGCGCGCAACTTCGTTTCCTTCCGGTCCGCATACGCGGACGACGTCCCCTTTTTCAAAGTCTCCTTCGACGCCGACCACGCCAATCGCCAGCAAGCTGCGGCCTGACTCTTCGACGGCTCGTTTCGCGCCGGCGTCGACGGTGATGCGTCCCCGCGGTTCGACCGAGAAGCCGATCCAACGCTTCCGCGGCGAGACCGTTTTGCCTTGCGGCAGAAAGAGCGTGCCGATCGTTTCACCGGCGACAATTTTGGTGATCGCCTGCGGATCGCGACCAGATGCGATGATCACGTTCTCGCCGGCCGTCGTCACCAGCCGAGCCGCTTCTAACTTGCTGGCCATGCCCCCTTTGGAGAGGCCTGTCTTTTTGTCGCGGACAAACGACATTAACTGGTCGTCAAATTTGTGTACGACCGGAATGACCTGGGCCTGCGGATCATCGGGGGAGCGATCGTACAAACCGGCGACGTCGGACAAGATGACCAACAGCGGCGCTCGCAGCAGATTGGTGACGCGAGCCGCTAGGCGATCGTTATCGCCAAAGGTGGTCATCAACTCGTCGACGGCGACGGTGTCGTTCTCGTTGATGATCGGCAGCACGCCAAACTCAAGCAGCGAAACGAGCGTATTGCGGATGTTCAGATACCGAACGCGATGATCAAGATCTTCGGCCGTCAGCAAGACCTGGGCGCCATGGCGACCATGCACGGCCAACGTTTGATCGTACGCTTCGATCAAGCGAGCCTGACCGACGGCGGCGACCGCTTGCAAGCGAGCCAGGTCGGTCGGACGCTGCTTGAGCTTCAAGCGATCCATTCCGGCGCCGACCGCTCCGCTCGAAACCAGCACCATCTTGCGGCCCGAATCGAGCAAACGGCTCATTTCTTCGGCAAATTGGGCGATTCGCTCGCGATTGAGCGTTCCATCCGGCGCGGTCAGCACGCGCGTTCCGACCTTCACAACGATCAGATCGGCGGTCGCGGCGATTTCCTGGCGCAGAAGATCGGTCATAGCAAGCAAGAGCGGCGAACAAGGACGAGTTACGACAAACCGTAGTTATCGACCCCCGCCGCAATCGCGGCAAGGGGACGCCAACAAATGAGTTAAGCCGATTGCGGCTGCACGTCACGCAGCAGTGCGACCAAACTGCTGGGATCGACCGGTTTGACGACGTGGTCGTCGAAGCCTGCCTCTTTGCTGCGACGACGATCCTCAGGTCCGCCCCAGCCGGTCAACGCGATAATCTTCACTCCATCTTGCCGCTGATCGGCGCGGATGCGTCGCGCAACTTCGTAGCCGTCCATCCCAGGAAGACCGATGTCGAGCAAGATGAACTGCGGCTTCTGGCGACGCAGTAAATCGATCGCCATCGGTCCATCGTAGGCGACGGTGATCTTCATCCCTTCAAAGGTCAATAACATCGACAACGTCTCGGCCGCATCCCGATTGTCGTCGACGATCATGACCGAGATCGAAGCCAGATCAACCAACTCGCGACTCTTGACCACGCGAACCGACGGCGTCGGCAATTCGACCAGCGGCAGACGAACTTCAAAGCGACTCCCCTTGCCGGGGCCGCGACTGATGGCGTCGACCGTGCCGTCGTGCAACTCGCACAATTGTCGCACCAGCGCCAATCCCAAACCGAGTCCCCCATGGTCGCGGGTATGCGAAGAATCAACTTGGGCGAACGCTTCAAAAATGCGAGCGCGATCCCCTTCGGCAATGCCGACGCCGTTGTCGGAGACGGCGAGAATCGCGAATCCATTTTCGGTGCGCAAATCAATACAGATACGGCCCCGACGCGGCGTATACTTCGCCGAATTGCTCAGCAAATTAGAAACGACCTGGACCAGGCGAACGCGATCCCCATTGACGCCGATCGGTTCGTCCGGAATTAACAGACGGACGTCATGCTCTCGCTCGTCAATTTGCGGCTGCAACATTTCGACCGCGGCGCCGATCGCTTCTCGAAAATCAAACGGGTCGCGCACCAGCCGCATCTTCCCCTGTAAGTAACGGGAGACGTCCAACAGATCGTCGACGATCCGGACCAATTGCGACAACTGCCGCTGCACGGCGCGGCGGAGCGCATCAAACCGGCGACCGTCATCGCGACAACGAGCCATCAGATCGACGCTGGTCGCGATCGGCGCGAGCGGATTGCGCAGTTCGTGGGCCAACAGCGCCAGGTATTCATCTTTTTGCAGGTCCGACTTCTTCAGCGTTTCGGTCAGCGCCTGGTTTTCGGTCGAACGTTGCTCCGCTTTGCGTTGGTCGCAACGCGTCTTTTCAAACGTCACGATCGTAACGCAACCGACAATCGCATAGATCAACAGCGAGACCCAGTCGGCTGGTTCGGTGATCCACAAGCTGGAGGCCGGCGGAATGATAAAATGAGCGGCGGCCAACGTTCCCAACACCATCGCGACGGCGGCGGCATGCGTGCCGCCTAACCAAGCGCTGATGATGACCGACAGATAGAAGACGCCGAAGGGAAGCCGCTCTTGCAACACGGGATCAAGCAGCGTTCTGACCCACAGCGCGGCCGCGGTAGCGGCAATCGCGAAAATGTAACCGCGAAAATGCTCCACCAAAACATTTCGCATGCTAGCACTCCCTTGGGCTTTATTGCGGATGAGACGCCGATACGAATCCTCGATCGGCTTCGCAACTTTATAAACCCGCGCTGGTCCATTCGCCAAGCAGCAATACGGAAAGAAATGGTTAGTATTTCCCTATTGCCGGAAAACCGCACTAGATCCTACATTGAACGTTCTGAGAAGTTGCGTGTGAAATGGAAATCCACGCCAGGATTGATCCGCGATCAGGCTTAAGGAGTGAGCCGGGTTGTCGCAGGGTGAACGCTCTCTTGCTTGAGCGGCCCTCACAGGATGATTGTCCGCCGCTTGTTTTGCGGCCCTGGTATGGAGACCTCCCCATGTTAGTTCTATCTCGCCGCGCCAAAGAAAAGATTGTTTTTCCCAATCTCGCGATCACCGTCGAACTGCTCCAGATTCGGGGAAAGATGGTGAAGATCGGGATCGATGCTCCCAAAGAGGTATCGATCATCCGCCCCGACGCTTGCAGCGAAGGGGAGTTAGAAGAAATGCAACGCAAAGCTTCCCCCTTGCTAGGGAGCCATCAGTTTCGCAATCGCCTGAATACGCTCAATCTGGGTTTGCATCTTTGCAGCAAACAGATTGACGCCGGGATGACCGCCGAAGCGACCAATACGCTGCAGCGTCTACTTTCGGAACTGAAAGACCTGGACGCCGAAGTGGGCCAAGGCCGCGCCTCGATCCAACGCGACCGCTCCAGTGACAAATCGCGCAATCTGCTGGTGGTCGAAGATGACGACAACGAACGTGAGCTGCTCGCCGGCCTGCTGCGGATGTACGGCTTCAACGTCTCGGTCGCCAAAGATGGCCAGGCGGCGCTCGAGTATCTGGCGCTGAACGATCTGCCCGACTATGTGCTGCTCGACCTCAGCATGCCGCGGTTCGACGGCCCGGCCACGTTACGCGTCCTGCGAAATGACCCCCGGATGGGCAAGCTCAAAGTGTTTGCCGTCACCGGCAGCGATCCGAAGCAATTTGCAGACGACGGAAATGAACCCGAAGATCAATTCGACGCGTGGTTCCGCAAGCCGTTGGATCCGGCCGAAATTGTCGAAGCGGTCAGCCAAAAGATTCGCCCGGCCCTGGCGGCCCGCTAAAGACGCAATCATTCTCGCCCACCACCAAAAAAGCCCCCGACATCGCCGAGGGCTTTTTTCATGTTCCGATCATTCAGCGGCGCCGTAGCGCTACTTCGTCACGATCTCAAACTTCAGATCGCGCGATCCTTCGTCTGAGATCGTCGCCGTCAAACCTGATCTTTCAGGATTGGCGTACTTGCGCGGCACGAGATGAATGTTTGGCGGCGAAGGGGGATATTGGCCGGTTTTCTCTTGGACCGCCTGCGGATCGAGGGTCACTTTGTTCGTATCCACGATCGATTTGATAATGGCGACTTGATAGTCGCCCGGCAAGATTCCGTCGGCCGGCTCCAGGGTTCCTAGCGAGAACTCGCCCGCTTCGTTGGTCATTGCATTGGCCGAGCGACCATCTCCGCTCGGCGAAAATATGACCGTCGCGCCTTCCAACGGCACGCCGTCTAGCAAGACGATTCCTTTGGCCTCGACGCCGCCGGGAAGCAAATTGCTGCTGCAGCCCGTCAAAATCATCGCGGCGCTTGCCGCGCAGTAAATGATGAATCGCATGAATCGATTTCCTCCAAAGCGAAATGCGGTCGCAAAATCGACCGCACGCGGGATGACGGCGTCAATCGGCCGCCGCCTGCGGAAAGGAGAGTACGGGAAACAGGTCACGGACAACTAAAGCGAAGTACTTACTTCACCGCCGCTCTTGGTTCCGATAGCGCCCCACACTCCGAACGGAGAAGGACCGCTGCCGGTGGGGATGGTCGAGAGATTTCCGGTGTCAATCGTCTCGGTATAGAAATGAGCCGAGCCGTCGCCGAGCAACCCATTCGCTCCGCCGGGATGAAAACTATTGGGGGTCATAATGGCCGCCGAGCCATCCCAGGTCGAGTCCGAAAAGCAAGACGGTGAGTTCGGGGGCAAAATGGTCGTGATCGATCCGCCATACGGATTGGCGCCATCACTCCAACGACGACCGAGATAGTTTTTGGTCGTCACTCCCGGCAAATATCGTTTGCCAGCGCCGGCTTTCGCCGCACAAACCGCAGGCGTCACCTGATTGTCATTAGAATCGCTCACAGAGCCCGGCCAAGCGTCGGCCGCTAGGACCAACCCACCGCCGATGATCTTGTTCGTATCCACTCCGACGGTTCGCTCGGCGACCGCCAGCGTGTTACTGAGTCCATCGGTCACAGCGCTGAATTTGAACCAACTCAACGCTCCAAACATGCCGTTCGACACGGGATTGTGCGACCGCCGCGGCGTATCCCCGATCGAAAATGCAAAATTGCAAAAACCCAGCTCGGTATCGAAGTTACTGTCGGCGCCATCCGAGGGGCAACGCAGCGCGTCGATCTTCGTATGCCAGAGCGTGTATTCGTTGTACCACGGAGCGCCGCCGTAAGGATTCCAATCGTGGCCATTGAAGGTTTGCGGCGACTTGATTTGGTCGTACAAATTTCCTTCTTCGAGAAACGACAACAGCGAAACCCAGCCGCTGAGACGCGACGCGTTATGGACGTAATATTCGCCCGATGCGCCTGTGGTCCCCCCCTGACGCGCCGGCAACGCGCCGAAAGTGTCATGGTAGTTGTGCAGCGCTAAACCGATTTGTTTTAGCTTGTTCGTACATTGCATCCGCCGCGCCGCTTCTCGGGCTTGCTGAACGGCAGGCAAGAGGAGCGCGATCAAGACCCCGATGATCGCGATCACCACCAATAACTCGACGAGCGTAAAAGCAGAACGTTTCATGGCATGACCTTCGGGCGGGAATATAGGCGGGATAGATGCAATATGCTGCCCAGCAGCAATCAACGGCAGAGAGGGCATGATTATCACGGCTTAACGCGCAAATGCAATAGCTTTCATGTTAATTCGATGAAGATCGAGATTCCATACTCAAAAGCCGTACCACAAGGGGGGCATTTTTACTTCCCTAACAAGCGGAAATCCGCTGTCTAGGACGGTTGAGTCTTTGGGGGGCGACTCCTAGAATGAAGTTTCCCGCCTCTTCGATGGAATTTTCTGTGAAGACAGCGTCGCAAGCAGCGACGTAAGTCCCAGTCCGGCAACGGTTTTTAGCGCGAGTCGTTCATGAGCGAGCTATTTCACGAGTGCGGGATCGCCGCCGTTTATCACCTTCCCAGCGACGAGATCAGCCCTCTTTGCCCGGACCAAGGGATCGATCATGTGTCGCGGTTATTGCCGCGAATGTTGCTCGATATTCAAAATCGAGGTCAGCTAGCGGCTGGGATGACTTCTTATAATCCCGACCGCAAGCAGTTGATCGACACGCATCGCGACATCGGCACGGTGCGCGAAGTCTTTCGCTTGTCGCATCGCGGCAAGAGCGAAGCGCTGATGCGAGAATACGCTGGCTGCGCTGCGATCGGGCATGTTCGCTATGCGACCTGCGGCCAAGACGACCGCAGCTACGCCCAGCCGTTCGAGCGGCACCATCTGATCAAACACAAATGGTTCAGCTTCGCGTTCAATGGCCAGTTGGCCAACTACGACGAGCTGCGCGATCGCCTATTGGCCGACAATGATCACCATTTGGCGCGTGAGACCGACACCGAAATCATCATGCACGAGCTGAGCCGCGAGATGAACGGCGAACGCAAAGTGCCGTTGATCGAGGCGCTCCGCAACGCCAGCAAACGCTTTGACGGTGCGTATAGCCTGGTCATGATGAACGCCGAAGGCGAAATGCTGATCGCCCGCGATCCGCTCGGCATCAAGCCCCTTTGCTATGCGATCGAAGGTCCGATGTTCGCCGCCGCCAGCGAAAGCGTTGCGCTGCTGAACCTGGGCTTTGAGCCGGAAAGCATCAAGTCGCTTGAGCCGGGTCACGCGATCACGATCTCGAAAGGGAAGTTCGCGATTCAGGAATTCGCCAAATCCCCCCGCAAAGCGCACTGCTTCTTCGAGTGGATTTATTTCGCCAATGTCGCGAGTACTCTGGATGAGCGGAGCGTGTACGTCACCCGCACCAATCTGGGGGTCGAACTGGCCAAGATGGAACGGGAAGACGGACGCGTCACGATCGACGACGACACAATTGTCGTGCCGGTTCCCGACACGAGCAAAGCGGCCGCCGATGCGATGGCGTTTGAGTTGAAAATACCGTCTCGCGAAGGGCTGATCCGCAATCGCTACTCAGGCCGTACGTTTATCGAAACCGGCAATCAGCGCCGTCGAGCCGCCGAGGTCAAATACACGCCGCTCCGCGAAGTACTAGAAGGTAAACGCATCTTTCTGGTCGAAGACTCGATCGTCCGCTCGACCACCATGCGAGTGCTGCTCGATCGCCTGCGGGATCGCGGCGGCGTGAAAGAAATTCACGTTCGCGTCGCTTGTCCGCCGATCATCGCTCCTTGCTTTTACGGCATCGACATGTCGACGATCGGAGAGCTGTTCGCTCCGCCGTTTTTGCCGGATGGTCAACTGACCGAAGAGGCGCAAGCCGAAATGGCGGTCGCGTTGGGCGCCGATTCGGTCCGTTTCCTTCCGCGGGCCGCGATTTCCCGCGCTGTCGGTCTTTCCGGCGAACAACTCTGTCAGGCCTGTATCAGCGGCGATTATCCGACGGTTGGTGGAGAACGCTTGTATCAAGTGGCGCTCGATAATTGCATCAGCGGCAACGAAGGACGAACCTACGAACGACGCGATCCGGCGATTTCGACCACGTAAGTAGGTCGCTTTTGCGACTTGCTTCGCTCGAATGCCCCTTTGCGAGCGGCGGGCCGGCGCTTTAAGCTGGTTGGTTCGATTCTACCCTCCGTCCGCAACAGCAGATCGCTATGGTTCGCACACGCTTCGCTCCCAGTCCGACCGGATATCTCCACATCGGCGGGGTTCGCACCGCGCTGTTCAATTGGTTGTTCGCCAAACGACATGGCGGACAGTTCGTTTTGCGCATCGACGATACCGACCAACAGCGGAACGTCGACGAGGCCCTGGCCCCGATTCTGCATGGGTTTCGCTGGCTCGGCATGGACTGGGACGAAGGCCCCGAAGTCGGCGGACCGTTTGAACCCTACTACCAATCGCAGCGACTCGAGCGCTATCAAACGGCCGCTAAAAAATTGCTGGCCGATGGTTTCGCTTACTACGACTACGCAACGCCAGAAGAACTAGACGCCGAGCGAAAAGCGGCCGAAGCCGCGAAACGCCCCTTCCAGTACAGCCGCGCCTACATGGCCGAAACCGAGGCCGAGCGCGCCAAATGGGAAGCGGAAGGCCGCAGTTTTGTCGTTCGGCTGAAAATGCCCCGCGAAGGAGTTTGCGCCTTTAACGACAGCGTCCGCGGCGATGTCGAGTTCCAATGGTCCAAAGAGAATGACCACGTCATCCAGCGGGCCGACGGCACTTGCTTGTATCACTTGGCGAGCGTCGTCGACGATCACGACCTGGAAATCACGCACGTCATTCGGGCCGAAGAGCATCTCTCGAACACGCCGCGTCAGATCTTCATCGGGCAGTCGCTCGGTTACGAACTGCCGCAGTACGCTCACTTGCCGTATGTCGCCGAGCCCGGCAGCAAAAACAAGCTGAGCAAGCGGAAGCTCGAAAAGTACCTGAAGAACGCCGATTTCAAACGGTTGAACGAACATGGTCAAGCGATCGCCGAGCAAATCAAGCTGCAAACGTCGGCCGAGACCTTCAATCCGGTGATCGTCGACTTCTACGAACTGACCGGCTATTTGCCGGAAGCCATTCTGAACTATCTGGTCTTGCTCGGTTGGTCGCTGGATGACAAGACCGAAGACCTGACGATCGACGAGATGATCGCCAACTTTTCGTTGGAGCGCGTCACCAAAGCGCCGGCCAGCTTCGACTGTAAAAAGCTGTGGTCGTTTCAAGATCGCTACATGCAAAAGTTGCCGCTCAAGCAGAAGACCGCCAAGTGCTTGTCGTTCCTGCAAGCGGCCGAGTTGGTCGCTGATCCGGCGCCGTGCGAAGCAGGCCCGAAGCTGACCCGCATCATCGAAGCCTGCGGCGATCGCTTGAAAGTGCTGGGCGACATCATCGCCTACGCCGACTACTTCTTCGTCGCCGACGATCAGATGAAGTACGACGAGAAAGCGTTCGCCAAACGACTGAGCGACCCACAGCCGCAAGCGCTGCTCGCCAAGTTTCGACAGACGCTCGCCGCGCTCGAGACCTGGGACGTCGCAACCCTGGATAAGGCGATGCACGACTTTGTCGCCGCCGAAGGGATCAAGATCGGCGAAATCATTCACGCAGTCCGCATCGGGACCACCGGCCAAGGAGTCGGCCCCGGATTGTTCGACTGTCTCGACATTTTGGGAAAAGAATCGTGCCTGGCCCGCATCGATCGGACGCTGGCCCTGGCCGCAGAAAGGAACGCGACGTAACGTCGCTATACAACCAACATGTCGCAACAAATTCCCGCCTCAGACGTACCCAAGGCAGTCTTGCTCCCGCGCAAGGCGCAGCCCTTATACGGACGTCATCCCTGGGCGCTGCACTCGGCGTTTGATCACATTGATACAGCGGCTGTCGACGGCGACGTCGTGCAGTTGGTCGGCGACCATGGTCGCTTCGTCGCTTACGGCGTCGTCAATCGCAAGAGCCGCATTCATGTCCGACTTTACAGCTGGGATGTCGAGCAGCCGCTGACAGACGACTTCTGGAAACAAAAGATCGCGACGTCGATCGACGCGCGCCGGCAACTGGGCCTGTTCGACGAAAACGCCGGCTGTCGCTTGATCTATAGCGAAGCGGATGGGCTAAGCGGTTTGATCGTCGACTACTTCGCCGGGCACATCGTGTTGCAAGTCAACGCGCTGGCGATGGAACGTCGTCTCGATGTGATTGTCGCCGCTTTAAACGAGCAGGTTTCTCCCAAGAGCATCACGCTCCGCGGCGAAGCCGGCGTCATCAAGGCCGAAGGGGTCACGATCGAACCCCGCGTCCTGCAAGGAGAAGTTCCGACCGAGCCGATCTTCATCCAAGAGAACGGCATCGAGTTTGAGCTCGATCTCTCCACCGGGCAAAAGACCGGCTTCTATCTCGATCAGCGCGAAAATCGGGTCGCTGCGGCCAAGTATTTTTCGGGCCGCCGCGTCCTCGACATGTTTTGCTATACCGGCGGATTCGCATTGGCCGCCGCCAAGTTGGGCGGAGCGAGCGAAGTGATCGGCATCGACGGCAGTGACAAAGCGATCGATCTGGCTCGTCGCAACGCCGAGCGCAACGGTCTGTCAAACGTCCGCTTTGAATCGGTCGACGCTTTCGATCATTTGAAAGCGCTGGTCGACGCCGGTGAAAAATTCGACGCGGTGATTCTTGATCCGCCGAAGTTCACCAAGACCCGCCGCAATATCAACGAAGCGCTGAAGGCCTACTATCACATCAACCGTCAGGCCGTCAATCTGCTCAACCCCGGCGGCATCCTGGTCACCTGCAGCTGCTCGGGAAACATCTCACGCGACGACTTTCAGATGACGCTGCTCGGCGTCGCCCAAAAGTCCGGCCGCGATATTCAATTGCTCGAGCAACGCAGCGCCTCGATCGATCACCCGACGCTGCTGACCTGCCCCGAGACGCAGTATCTCAAGTGCTTCATTTGTCGGGTGGAGTAATGATGCAAATGTCTAAGGACGAACGTCGAATCCGAAAAAACACGATCCAGAGGCGCAAGCCGATGCATCGCGGCCTCTACCGGATGGACCGGACTTCCCCCAAAAATCAGCCGCACGGCGTTAGCTGCGGCTTCTAACTTCGCGACCGCCAATGAAGATCACGACAAAGTAAAACGTAGCCCCGATTCGATGTAAATCATTGCCGAGCGGTCTCAGGTTGAACACGTGAAGCACAAGCCCGGCTGGACCATCCAGCCGCGGAATACGGCGGGGCTGAAAACTTGGACGGGACTCGCTCGTTGGACAGGACTCGATCGTTGGACGGGACTCGCTCGTTGGATGGGACTCGCTCGTTGGATGGGACTCGATCGTTGGATGGGACTCGATCGTTGGATGGGACTCGATCGTTGGATGGGACTCGATCGTTGGATGGGACTCGATCGTTGGACAGGACTCGCTCGTTGGACGGGACTCGCTCGTTGGACGGGACTCGCTCGTTGGATGGGACTCGATCGTTGGACAGGATTTGATCGTTGGATGGGACAGGACACTTTTTTTCTACCGGCGCCTTTGGGTGATCGCTCAGGTAATACCTGGCGTTAACCCCGGTCGGCTTTTCTTTGTCACGCGCGGTCATGACGATTTCGCTGATGTCGATCATTTCGTCCCAGATGGGACTAAACCTTGTGCCGCTGATGCCGCTCTGCTCGCGAATTTTCGACTTGGTCGCTTTCTCCGGATCCAAGCGCTGGATCGCGGCGCGGATTTTGGCTCGTAACTTTTGGGCGACTGAACTGGCTTCTAACTGAGCCGCTTCGTCTTGCAGCGACTTGGTCTCGTGCAGCGTGACCTCCCATTTTCGACGCGCCGGATCGGCGAATGTTCCTTCATCAATGTCGACGCCTAGGATGCCGCCGTGCCCCGCGTTGCCGCCGTACGTTAACCACAAATGATGCTGACCGCTCCCCGGTTCATATTGTTGGCGGCGATTTATCAGCAGCCACTGCCGAGCGAAATCGAGACAACCGGCGCTTTGCATGTCGGAGACATTCATCGGGCGTAACGGAAGCGACTTGCGGGCCAGGCAACAGACGATCGGCGTAGCGCCTGCTTCGAGACAACAGCGGACTAGCACGCGCAACTGCGTCGCTTGCGCCGCTCCGCGAACTGCGATGAGTTGCTGCGGATCGATCACGACCGCTTCCAACCGATGGCGCGAAATCCAGTCGCGCAGCTGGCTCAGGCTCGCGGCGCTGGTCGCGTTGTTCATCATCAACGCCCAGAACAAGTTCGCACGCTTGCAGGGATCGTCGTGGGCCGCACCGCTGCGGCGCCGCGCGACATCGGCCAACGTTGGCCGCTCCCCTTCGGCACTGAGAAAGCCGACCCGAAACGGACGTTCGGCCGAATATTGCCCGAGGAATTCCCCCCCGAACGCCAGCGCAGCACACAAGTCGACCGCCAACGAGCTCTTCATACTTTTGCTCGGTCCCACGATGACCGCCGGTTCGTTGCGGACCAGAATGCCCGGTAGCAGCCACTGTAGCGGAGCTTGTTCGTCAAGAAGTTCGGCGGTGGTGAGCTCTAAGAACGAACTGTCGTTTGTCGAGGTAGGCAGGGCATCTTTTCCGTTGTGCGCCAAGCTGTCGACGGCAATATCCTCCGGCGGATCGCCCTGGAAACATCGCTCCGCAATCACCGGATTGCGATCGACGTTGTAGACCACCCATTGAGATTCGACCGGTTCTCGCGGCAACGGATTGCGCGCGACCGAACGGCTTCGCCCCGCTGCTTGGAGCTTTCGAACTCGCTTTCGCCGCTGACGAAGTCGCTTGGTTCCCATGCGAATTGCCCCCTATCGAGAGAAGAGAAGTAAAGATGACAGAAATGCGCGCAGAGAGATCCGCCCTGGTCGCCGGGCAACAAACCGCACGCCTTTACCGATCGATTAAGAACCAAATATTAACGAAGTCCTAAGACTTTGTCAACACTTAAAAGAGACTATCACGGGTTACGGCGAGACCATCTTCGCCTTTCGCTCTGCGAAAGAAGCGTCTTACTGGATCCAGTTTGAGTGGCGAGATTTTGGTGGCGCCCAAGCGCTGCTTTTGCGGAGCAAGAGGGGACGATGGGGTAACGCCAACGCGTCTCGAGGGGAATTACCGTCGAGCGAATCGATCGTTCCGAGTTCAAACACTTGGGGAGCGTAGGCTGCTGGTCAAGCCAGAAGCGGCACACGATGCATTCGTCATTCGCCGAATCGCGTCTTCCGCCGTCATTCGCGTCGTCGGCAATACCTGCGTCAGCGGCAGCGGCACATCATCTAGTCGGTGCATGCTGCCGCCGCACTCGACGCCGGGTTTGGCGACGCGAAATTGGATGTTGGCCGGCAGTTCGCTCTGACGCCAACCCAGCGAGATCGTCGGTAGCTTCGCCATCGCGGTCAGCAATTCTGACGGCGCGCTGGTCAGCCAATCGCCGTCAAAGCGAATCAGCGCGTCAACTTGCCCACGCGACAATAATTTCGCCGCTCGATAACCGGTCGGATCAAACGTCGGACCATCGGCGGCAAAGCGAACGGGGCTGGGATAGCCGGTTCGCCAGGCGATCGACTCCGCAGCTCCGATCCAATTAGGTCCGCTGCGCTCGAGTGAGATGATCGCGCGGCTGTTACGATTTAACTCACGCACATAATCGGCCAACGTTTCCAAAATGGCGGCTCCGTCAGCGCCGCCATAAAACCTGGGGGCGCAGACGATCGCCGCGTAGGTCGCCGACGAGAGTCGCGCGTGAATCGATTCGATATCCTGCAGTTGCGGCACACGCTTTCGATCGATCTTCTTACCGCGGGCCAGTGCTAACAGCGTATGCGCCGTTTCCAGATTTTGAGAGAGCGGCGACTCGCAAAACAATTCAGCGCGCGCCGTGGTCGCTGTCGCCTGACTGTCGATCGCCAGCGCCGTTCGCGGAGCTGTCAAAAACCGGCCTGGCGCGTCGAGACTAAATCGTGTGAAGTGACGCGGCTGCGTCGTCGCCGGATCGGCGTTCCAAAAGAGAATCACGTCGGCCCGATCGCGAATTTCTCCCAGCGTCGCAGTAATCATTCCGGTCGACTGCAAGACGACGCCGCTCGGATCGGATTCGGCAGGATTTCCGGCGTCGACATAGGCGCCTAACCGGTCAGCCCAATCGAGCGCCGCACGTTGGCCGTCGATCGTCAGTTCGCCCAGCCCCAACAGCAGCGGCGACTTGGCGCCGGCGAGCAACTTGGTAGCGGCGGCGATCGCAGTGTCGATGGTCGCGGCTTTTCCGTTGATCTGGCAATTCGACTGGGCATCCTCTGCGATCGCAAAATAGCTAGCCGCGTGTGGACAAGCTGGGGCAATTTGCGCAATTTGTCCCGCGGCGACGGTGATTTGCAAGTCATCACAGAGACAACTGCAACCGCAACAAACGACGTCGGCAAAGGTAATGGGCTGGCTCAATTCGATCCGATCCGCTGCTAGGTGGTGATTTGATATTATAACGAAACCATTTCGCCGAAATGTCCCCCTTTTCGCGATGAAATTCGCCGCCCAGGACAAGATTTTGCCGCCGCGAGCGAATACCATAGCGTTTTCACGAGGAAGACCGTAGTCACATGGGGAGATGATCACTGTTGAAGTGCGACAACTGTGGAGGAGATTCATCGCCTGGGGCGAGCTTTTGTCAATACTGCGGCGCTACGCTGGTCTGGAAGAGCGTTGAAGAGCTTAGTCGCGAACAGACGTTCGCCAAGATTCGTGCTTCGCAACAATTCCAGCAGGCTCTATCGTCGGCGCGAATCGTCAAGCTCCCCAAGATTCACGGCATTCAAAAGGCGATGGTGACGATCGCTCCGCTCATGATCCTCTTGGTCGCTGTGCCGATGCTCTTTATACCGCTGGTCATGGGGGGCATCTTTGCCGTGGTTGGGTTTTCGTCGCGATCGCCGTGGGGGGGACTCCTGGGGATCGTCCCGCTGATTGCGATTCCCGTTCCTTTGATTGCGATTGGGGTCGGCATCTATCTGTTCAAAAATCTCCGCAGCAATATGAACAAGATGGAGAACGCTCCGGTCCATACTGAACCGGTGATCGCCGTCGCGAAACGGACCCACATCTCAGGCGGCGGCGGTGACCATTCGGCGTCTACGCATTACTATGTCACCTTTGAGTTGGAAGATGCGGAGCGCCGCGAGTTTCCTGTCTGGGATGGCCGGATGTACGGCCGAATTGCCGAACAGGATGCCGGCGTCCTCTTCTTGCGTGACAAATTCGCCGTCGACTTTGATCGCGTCGCGATCACCCTTTAGTTATCGAGCGATCTGGGACCGAGCACCTATCATGAAATGCGACAGTTGCAGCGCCGACATCTCACCAGACTCGCTGCGCTGCGCCTTCTGCGGTTCACACGTGCATCGTGCAGCGCCGGTCGCTCATGCTCCTAAGTCTCGTTCGCGATCTGACATCTTCGCGCAAATCAAAAGTTCTCCTCAATTTCAAGCAGCGGCGCTTGGGCAAGGATTGGAACCGCAGTCGGCGCCCTTTGCTCTCTATGCGCAAGCCGGATTTCTGACCCTGTTTATCGGCGTAACGATCTTCATGACAATTGTCTTCGCCCTCATGGCGGGACCGATGTGCATTGTCCCCTTAGGGATGGCCCTATTCGGTTGCTTTATGCTGGCGAAGTCAGGCTCCACGATTCACTCATTCGCTACGTCGCCTGCGACACCGATTCCGGCAATCGTCGCGACAAAGCGAGTCGAAATGCGCGGCAAAAATGGAAACATGGCCTGCTATTTCGCCACGTTTGAATACGAAAGCGGCGACCGCGAAGAGTTTCCGATCTGGGAACGAAAGCTGTTTGGGCAACTCGCCGAAGACGACGCCGGCGTCCTCATCCGGCGCGGAGAAATCGCCGTCGGTTTCCGCCGCGTGCCGAGGTAGGTCCGGCCTTGGCCTAATCTACTCCGATTCTCTCTACTCGACCGGCCAAACGTACTTGGTCAGCAAGTAATACTCGCCGCCGATCACGGCCGCGCACGAAACGAAAAAGAAGAGCGTATTAAAGACGCTGCCGTCCGTTTCGGGCTCACTGTCGATAAATGCTCGCATGAAGGAGGGGACCAAGGCCGCTTTGATAATCGCCAGCGTCGTCTCCCAAAACGAATCGGCGGCGTTGTGCGTCGAATCGAACATAATCCAGCCCAGCAGCCAATAGACGGGAATATTGAGAATCAACAGCACCACGATCAACGTCATTTTCTGCTCCCTGGGAGATCGAAATCGACGACTCTATTATTTCGGCAGCCAATCCCGGTCGCAAATCAGTTTTTGCTTTTCCCGAGCCGAAATGAGGTACAATACACCAACTGCCCTGAAGGGATTTCACCCCGTTTGCGAGAGAACCGATGACTGACATCAACTGGACCGAAGTCCTGACCGCCTACGACGAGAGCCAGGCCGAAGTGATCAAGATCGCGCTGGCCGAAGAAGGAATTCCCTGCACGATTGAAAACGCCCATCAAGGCGGCTTCACCGGCGTCTTTCAAGCGCGCGTCTTGGTGCCGGAAGACTACGCCGCCGCCGCCAAAAAATTGCTTGACGCGCACCAACAAAAATAATAGAGGGTCGCCGGTAAGATTCAGCCGGCGCTGGCGAATAGCAGAGCAAGGGTCTGCCCCGCTCTCGAACAACAAGGATTTTGGATGAATCAAAGCAATACGCATTCGCTGCTGATCGGCTATATCTGCTGGATCTTTGGATTTTTCGGCGCTCATCGATTTTACTATGGTCGCCCGATTACCGGTACGATCTGGTTTTTCACGTTGGGGCTTTGCTTTATCGGCTGGATCGTCGATCTCTTTCTCATCCCGTCGATGGATCGCGCCGCCGACCAGCGTTATGCGCCAGGCCGAGTTGACTACAATATCGCGTGGATCTTGTTGGCGATTCCCGGAATCGGAACCCTAGGTGCGCATCGCCTGTATATGGGCAAATGGGTGACGGCGATCATCTGGTTTTTCACGATTGGACTCTTTGGGGTTGGTTGGCTGTACGACCTCTGGACCCTGAACGCACAAATCGACGAAGTGAACCGCACGCCTGTTTGATGCGTCATCAGGCGTAATTTCCTTCGCCTGGAGCGCCGTAAATGCCGCTGAATGACGAAAGCCCCCCGAGCGGACGTCTGGATAATGACGCCGCTCTGCTGGCTCGCTTTGAACAACAAGCGATCCCCCGCGATCAATGGACCCATCGTCGGCATTTTCAGATCGCCTATCTCTATCTGACACAGCGCCCGTTTGACGAAGCGCTCGAGAAAATTCGTCGCGGCATTCAGGCCCTCAATCAGCGAAACGGCGTCGTTGACGCGCCCGACAGCGGCTATCACGAGACGATGACCGCCGCTTACGCCCAATTGATTTTTCAGCGCCTCGCGGTCGACAGCTACGCCGACTCGGTCGACTTTTGCCACCGCAATCCCGACCTGCTGAAAAAAGGGGTCTTGCTGCATTACTACTCAACCGAAGTGCTGAAATCGCTCGAGGCTCGCCGCACCTTCGTCATGGCCGACATCCATCCGCTCGATTCTTCGGTCAACACGACCCACGAGACGACCATCGTCAAGCAGGTCATCGTCATGCGGCACGATCTGGGGATGCGCCGCGGCAAACAAATCGCCCAAGGCGCTCACGCATCGCTGGCGTTTCTGGCCTACCGCATGTTTCAGGGCCCCGTTGCGATCGAAGACTTTGGCCCTGCTCAGCAGGCCTGGCTCTCGGGGCATTTCGCCAAAATCTGCTGCCGGGTCAACAGCGAGCAGGAACTGCTCGACATCTACGCCGCCGCCCAAAAGGCGAGACTCGAAGTTCACCTGATCACCGACAGCGGGCGAACCGAATTTCACGGCCAACCCACTCACACTTGCCTGGCGATCGGCCCAGATGAGGCCCAAAAAATTGACGCCGTAACCGGCCATCTGCAATTGTTGTAATCGCCCTACCCCAACCATTGGCCATTCCGACCCGAACCACTCCGACTAGTTCGTGTCCTGCTGCGCGGCCCCTTGATTCCGTAGCGGCAACATGGAAAATGAGGGGACGACGTCGAGCACTGCCTGGGCGTCCAAGGAGTTCAAAAAGCTTCCCCAGGGCCCCTTGCCCGGCAGAGAGTCGAAGCTATACTTGAAAACTTCCCAGTGATGGTCCAAGGCCGCCTGTAACCCAGGCAAATTTGACCAAGTCGCTTTTCAGGTCCCCTGAAGGCGACAATCATCGGGAAACCCAAGAAATTGGGGCCGTAGCTCAATTGGTTAGAGTCCCGGACTGTCGATCCGGAGGTTGCGGGTTCGATCCCCGTCGGCCTCGCTTGCTGCGACTTGTCGTCAGCACGAGATATTTGAAACGCTGAGAGTTTTACTCTCAGCGTTTTTTTATGCGCCCGCCGAATCGGGCCCAACAACGGCAAAATTGCAGCTGGGAATTCTAGTGCTAGCAGCTTTTTGCCCCGGTCATACCAATTTTGCTGGCGCCGTTGGCCTGGTTCACGTCGCCGCGAATGGAAGGCCGAACAACAGACGAGAGGCTTTTGTCGGCAAAATTGTTTTGACCCATGCTGTGGATGATGACGCGGACCTTTCTGTTTCTCTTGGTGCTAAGCGTCACCGATGCTCCGGCGATTGCTGTAGCACAGTTTCCTCTGCCAAGCATTTCCGAGCATGCTTTTGCTCACCGCGGCGAAGGTGATGAAGAAGACGAGATTGAGACCGATCGAGACTCGTTTACACCGGCGACTTCGGTGGTGGGTTATCACCATACGGTGATCGAATCGGCCTATACGTTTATTGATAACCGCGGCGTGCCGGAGACGCACAGTTATCCGGAACTGATTGCCCGCATAGGGCTGAGCGAGACGATCGAATTGCGCTTGGGCTGGAACTACGAAGTCGGCGGCGCCGGCAATCCCGTGTCGGGCAATGTGCCGGACTACGATGAAGAAGAAGCGGAAATCGAGCGTGAAAGCAGTCTGTTGTATGGCGGCAAATTTTTGCTGACCCAGCAATGCGGCTGGACTCCGCGCAGCTCGCTCATTTTGCAAGGCTACACGCCGACCAGCGGTGACGCGAACGACAGCAGCTTTTCGACCTCCTACGTAAGTGGTTGGCAGTTTTGGGACGGCTGGCAGTGGGACTCAGCGATCCGCTACAGCACCAATAGCCAGGAAGAAGATCATTTCAACGCCTGGGCGCCGTCGACCGTGCTCAAGGTCCCTGTTGGCGAACGCTGGAAGGCGCACGCCGAATACTTCGGAATCTACACTGACGGCCGCGAAACGGAAAGCGTGCAGCACTTTTTCAGCCCCGGACTGCATTACCTTGTCACGCCCAATCTAGAAGTCGGCTTCCGCGTCGGCTGGGGCTTGAACGATCAATCGCCCAACTTCTTCAGCAACTTCGGCGGCGGCGTTCGCTTCTAAATCGTCGCGCGTGCAGACGCCGACGCGAACTGCTCATGCGTCAAGTGCGCGAACTGTCTGATACTTCCCAGCCTGTAAGCTGCGACTTGCCGTTTAACACGAGCCGATAACCCTCCCCGATTAGGTGAATTTCATTCCGCCTGAGGGATGAAAGTAAAAACTTCCTTTTTTGCTTGACGCAGATTGTGCATTATGCACAATGCACAATATTGATGTGCAACTTGGGCGTTTTGTCCGTTCTCAACTGGAGTCTTCGCCTGATGGCTACGATTCATTCCCTGCAAGAAACGGGGAGCATCTCTGGATCTCTCCGCATGGATATCTTCACGCAGATTTTGCTCGCGATCTTCCAAGGCGAGTTCCCCCCTGGCGCTCGACTGAAGGTGCAGCATGTCGCCGCTCAGTTTGGCGTCAGCAGTACGCCGGTGCGGGAAGCGTTTGTGGAGCTCGTGGGACTGGGCGTAATCGAGATGGTTCCGAACCGGGGCGCGACGGTCTCGCCGTTTGGCGTCAAAGAAGTTCGCGAGATCTACCACATCCGCCGCTTGCTAGAAGTCGAAGCGGTGCG
This sequence comes from Blastopirellula marina DSM 3645, assembly GCF_000153105.1. GTDB lineage: Bacteria > Planctomycetota > Planctomycetia > Pirellulales > Pirellulaceae > Blastopirellula > Blastopirellula marina. Next base: position 1,252,750 of record NZ_CH672376.1, on the reverse strand, counting down.
CTGCGCCTGCGACTGCGCCGACCTGAAGCCGCTACAGCAGATTCAGCAAGACACAATCGCGCTGCAATCCGCCTATCGCGACAAAGATTGGGGCATCCGCTGTCTAGAGTTGGATCGTCTGACGCATCAAGCGATTGAGGAAGCGTCCGGCGTCAAACGCCTGGCGACCGAGATCAATCGCTACAACCGCCTTGTCCACATGATGAGGTTGTTACTACGGCATCAAGACAAATATCTCGATCCGGTCCTGTCGGAACATCTGACCTTTTTCGAGCCGCTGCTGCGACGAGACAAAGAGGCGGCCGGCCAAAAAATGGCGCTGCATATCGATGCGACCTGCGAGCGAGTCGTTGAGGGAATTTTCTCCTCTGATCGTGCGGAGAACTAGCTTGCATTGCGGTCCTGCCGAGGACGCCGGGAACGATCACTCGGGCGTCACGCGGCTCTGCTTCTCGACAATCTATTCGGAACGGCAAAACTCTTTTCCCATATCCATTTTATCCCCTTCTTTTCGTAGCGGAGACGAACCATGGTTCGCAAAAAATCAGGATTTACACTGGTCGAATTGCTGGTAGTGATCGCGATCATCGGCGTATTGATTGCGTTGTTATTGCCTGCGGTGCAACAAGCGCGAGAAGCGGCTCGTCGCATGTCATGTACGAACAATTTGAAGCAGCTCATCTTGGGGCTGCACAACTATCATGACACGCATCTGAAGTTTCCGCCCGGCATGATCTATCGAGATCCCCTGCCCGGCACGACGGCGACGAAGCGAACTCCTTTCTGCATTCATTTGTATCCCTATATCGAACAGCGGGCCGCTTATGATCTGTTTGATCACAACACCAGTTGGCATGAAGGGGGAGCGAATCACAAGACGGTCCGTACGACGCCGGTGCCGGCTTGGCAATGTCCCAGCGATCGCGACGCCGTCATCCTTGACACGGCCGCGTTATGGGGTGATCCCGGCGCCAGCATCAAAGGCAATTACGGTCTAAACTGGGGGCGAAACACGTTCATTGATCAGGGAGAGAAATCTCCGTTCAATAACCTCTTTGGCGCCAATTTTCGCGACATCAACGATGGCACGACCAACACGTTGGCGATGATGGAAATGCTGAAGCCGGCCAGCGAAGCCAAAGAGTATCGCGCCTGGATCTGGAATGATGAGCCGGACGCCTATTGCCTGATGACGCGAGTTGGTCCCAATAGCGGCGCGAATGATCTGACCGACCTATGTATCCATGAACCAGGTCGCTTGCCGTGCACAGGTTTGGGGACGACGGCGCCGGCGAAGCTAAACGCGAGCGTCGCTTCGCGCAGCATGCACCCCGGCGGCGTGCAAGTCAGCCTTTGCGACGGTTCGGTCCGGTTCATTTCTGAAACGATCCAACTCACTACCTGGCAAAACCTGAGCAGTATGGCCGGCGGCGAAGTGGTCAGTGAGTTTTAAGGATTGCTCTCCAAGCGGTTCCGCAACCGTCCAATCCAGCAAAAAACGGAACTGCTGCGGCGTCGATCGAGCCCGCAGCGTCTTGGCCAAGCACGTTATTCGAACGAGGAAAAAGAAACTGCGATGTCAAAATCTCTGCTCTTCTTCGGCGGCCTGTTCCTGCTCGTAGCGGCGTTCAGCGCCGGTTGCAGTACGGCGCCGCCTAGCGACCGACTAGAAATCGAAGGAAGCGTGACGCTCGATGGTGCGCCGCTGCAAACGGGAGCGATCACGTTCATCCCGCTTTATCAAGGCCAAGCGGTCGGCACGACGATCGACGCCGGCAAATACAAAATTGATTCGCAGGAAGGTCCAATTCCTGGAGAATATAAGGTCGAAATCGATTCGACTCACCCGACCGGCAAAACAACACAAGACTCGCTGGGCAACGGCACGGACGAAGAATACGTCAACCTGGTGCCCGCAAAGTACAATCGGAAGTCGACGTTGACGGTGCTGTTTCAACGGGATGGCGGCGACTCCAATTTTGCGTTGTCTAGCAAATGAGAAGCCAGCGCGTTGTGAAGTTGTGCCATTGGATGTCATCGGCGCCAATCCCTCTTCGTAGCCCGATGCGCAACTTCAACACAAGCGCGTCGGCAATGATTCTTGCCGTGGGATGCGACGTTCATTTACAACGACCGATTTGGGAAGCGCAAGGCGCGATTCAGATCGACCAGCGAACCGGAAGTTGAGATGTCGCAGCGGAAACCAATCCTGCTAACAATCGCCGTCGTGCTAGTGCTGGCCGTTCGCCCCGTGTCGGCGGCGGAGCCGGTGACCGTTGTCCAGCGGGTTTTGCAGCAAACGTGTTACGACTGCCATGACGAATTCTCCGCCGAAGGAGATCTCGTCCTGGCGAAACTTCCTTGGGATCTGCAGGATGTAAAAGTACGTCGCCGCTGGACGCAAATTTACGATCGCATTGCGGCCGGCGAAATGCCGCCTGAGCGGGACGACCTGGCCGAGGATGATCGCCACGCGATCTTGGCGGCGCTGCAGCAATCGATCGGGCAAGCGGAAAAAGCGGAAATCCAACAACAGGGACGCAGTTCGTTGCGTCGGCTGACACGATCCGAGTACGAAGACAATTTGCGCGATCTGCTGCAACTTCCGCATCTCGATGTGGCCGCTCGACTCCCCGAGGATCGGCAGTTGCATGGTTTTACGAAGGTCGCCGATTCGCTCGACATGTCGAGCGTCCAGCTGAACGCCTATCTCGACGCGGCGCAAGCGGCGCTCCAGCAAGCGGTCGCCAGCGGCGTAGAGCCTCCTTCTCAAGTGCGACATCGCTTTACCGGGACGCGGCTCTTTCCGTCCGGCGAAACCTTCGGCGGACGCGAAGCGATGTTCTTCGCTCGTAACAACAAAATGATTTCGAGCGGTCGTGTGAACCAATTGACGCCGCAAGAACTGGACAAAGCTCCTGTTGAACTAGCGCTCTTTCGTGCAGCGACGTGGCCTTACTTTGGATATCCGCGGGGGTTTGTCGCCCAGGTCGCGGGAGAATACCGAGTACGCTTTTCTGCGCGAGCCGTACGCCAGTTGCCGGGGTTTCGACTTGTGCCGGCATATGATCCGCTGCCGATCAGTTTTCGGGCGCGGCAACCCTCCGGCGCCGATGTTTCTGGCGATGTTCGCGAGACCGGCGGCTGGATCGATTTGCAGCCGGAATCGGAGACGTTTGAAACGACGATTCTGCTGAAAGCGGGCGAGACTTTCGAATACAGCTTGCTTGGACTGCCGGTGCCGTTTATCCGTACCGATGGCGGATTCTTTTATGACTTTCCGCCGATGCCGGCCGAGGGACATCGCGGCGCCGCTTTTGAATGGCTAGAAGTCGCCGGGCCGCTCTCTCCGCACCAGTGGCCAGCCGCTTCGCACCGAGTACTTTTCGGAGAGCTCGCGATTGGGCCGCCTGAACCAACGAGCCGGCTGCCGGTGTCGGTCGTTTCGCAACAACCGAAAACCGATGCGAGACTGCTGTTTCACCGGTTCGCCGCCCAAGTTGCTGGCGGTCCCCTTACGGATCACGCCGCAGACGCCTATCTCCGTTTGATCGACGCCGAACTCGACGCAGGCGTTCCCTTTGGCGACGCCATGTTGAAGGGATATCAGGCGCTGCTCTGCTCAGGGCACTTCCTCTATCTCACCAATCCGCGGCATAATCCCACGGCGCTCGCTTCCCGTCTTTCGCACTTCCTCTGGAACTCGCGCCCCGACAGAGAACTGCTGCAAAAGAACATCGACGGCAAACTGGCCAATGCGGAACAACTGCATGCGGAAGTTGACCGCATGATCCTCGATCCGCGATTTGATCGCTTCGTCGACAACTTTACCGATCAATGGCTCAACCTGAGCGATCTGCGCCGCGATTTGCCCGATATTCGACTCTATCCCGAGTATCGCAAAGATGACTACTTGGTCGATTCGATGGAGCGCGAGACGCAAACGTTTTTTGCAGCGATGATTCGCGACAACTTACCGATTGCGACCATCATTGATTCTGATTTCACCTATCTCAACGATCGCCTGGCCGCGCATTACGGATTGGCGCGACAAAGCGGCTCAGCGATGCGCCGCGTCGATCTGCCCGCCTGGAGCCCCTACGGCGGATTGCTAACGCAGGCGTCAGTCCTGAAGCTGACAACCGATGGTACGACCACTTCGCCGGTCAAACGGGGCGTCTGGGTGATGGAGAAGTTGCTTGGCCAGCCGCCTCCGCCCCCTCCCAAATCAATTCCAGCGATCGAACCCAATATCCGCGGAGCTTCCACCGTTCGCCAGTTGCTCGCGAAACATGCGGCCGAAGCGTCTTGCGCCGCTTGTCATGCACGCTTCGACCCGGTTGGTTTTGCACTGGAGAATTTCGACGTGATGGGCGCGTGGCGCGATCGATATCGCAACTTGGCCACCGGAGAAGAAATCACCGGAATTGATCGCGCAGGGCATCCGTTTAAGTACCACATTGCGGCCGAGGTAGATGCTGCAGGCAGACTGCTCAGCGGGGAGCAGTTTGAAGATGTCCATGAACTGAAAACGTTGCTCTTAGCCCAACCGCGCCAACTTGCTCGCAACTTGCTGCACCAATGGACGCTGTACGCGACCGGCGCCGAAGTTCGATTTTCAGATCGAGCCGAGATCGATTCGATTCTCGATCAATGTGCCGACAACGGCTATCGCGCGCGAGACCTGCTGCATCAATGGGTCGCCAGTCCGATCTTCACCGAAGTAGAGAGCACGCATCAACGATGAACTCGCACATCCCTACGCATTCATTCAAACGCCGTCGCTTTTTACAAGGCGTCGGCGTCTGTCTCGGCTTGCCGTTGCTCGACTGCTTCCGTCCGCTCTATGGCGATTCGATTCCAGCGGCGGAAACTCCGCAGCGGATGTTGCTGATCTCGAACAACCTGGGCGTTTTGCCTGATCCTTTTTTTCCGCAACAAAGCGGCGCTGACTACCAATTATCGCCCTATCTGAAAGTGATCGGCGACCATCGCAAAGACTTTACCGTGTTCAGCGGATTGTCGCATCCGGCGGTGGTGGGTGGTCATTCGACCGAGAATTGCTTTCTTACCGCAGCTCGAGATCCGACGCGCAGCGGTTTTCGCAACTCGATTTCCCTCGATCAATTCGTAATCGAACAGCTCGGCCAACGAACGCGATTCCCGACGCTCAATCTAGGCGTCAACATCGACAAAGCGAATCGCAGCTTGTCGTGGTCGCGCGACGGCGCATTGCTGCCGGCCGAAGATAGTCCCGCGGCTCTTTTTCGGAAGATGTTTGTGCAAGGGAGCAAAAGCGAAGTCGAACTTCGCCTGCACCAATTGCAGCAACGCAGCAGCATCTTGGACGTCTTATTAGCAGACATGCGTCATTTCCGACGCGGGCTGGGAAGCGACGACCAACATCGACTGGATCAATATTTTACTTCGGTTCGCCAACTGGAAGAACGTTTGCATGCCGCCGGCGACTGGGAACAACGGCCGAAGCCGCTCGTCGAGCGCGAGCCGCCGGTCGACATCCTGGACAAGTCGCAGTTTTTCTCAAAACTACAGTTGATGCTTTCGATGGCGCAGTTAGCGCTGGAGAGCGATTCGACCCGGATCGTAACGCTGATGGTCGACGCGTTCGCCACCGGCGTGTTTGAGATTGCGGACCAAGAAAAATCGCTCGACGGCTATCACAACCTGAGCCATCATGGTCAATCGCCGCAAAAGCTCGCTCAGCTCGAAAAAGCAGATCTGCAACAACTAAGAATCTTTGGCGAGCTGTTGGAAAGCCTGGCCGCCCAACCTGACGGCGCTGGTCGTCTGCTTGACAGCACCATGGTGCTGTTTGGCAGCAATATGGGAGACGCCAACATCCATAGCAACACCAACCTGCCGATCCTGCTGGCAGGCGGCGGATTTCGACATGGCGAGCACCTTGCGTTTCGTCAGGATGACAATACGCCGCTTTGCAATCTGTTCGTCAGCATGCTGCAGCGAATGGGAGTCGAGACCGATCGATTCTCCAGCAGCACCGGCACATTGACTGGACTGACGCCGATTTCTTATTAAAGAATGCGTCTGCGCTGAAACTACTTCCGACTCCGCTCGCGATCTAGCCCGCTATTTTGGCGGTAACAGCTGTGTCGATTGTGCGTTTTCTGCTGCCCACAGTTCCCTGACCCATGTGGAGTTGCGGTGAATATCTCCCAGCTTGCTCCCGTGAATTTGCGGGCAACCTAGATTTTCGAGAGACGAAAATCATCTCCCCAACGGCGGCGAGCGGAACGCAGCAGGTTTTGCGCTCGGCATCTATGGGCGGAGATTGTCAGAGGGCAGGTATCGAAATGCAGACGAAAATTAGTCATCGCCATGAATCGCGCACTGCAGCGACCATTGACGCTGCATGGCTAATCATCGCTGCTCGCATTCTGCTTGGCCTGAGTCTCTTCACTTCGTTGCTCGTGCTTATCGCCTGGCCGGCAGGCTGGACCAGCTTACGATCGATCATCGAGGGACTCCCCACGATGAAAGCCAACACGGCCGTTGGCTTAACGCTGCTCTCTGCGGCCGGACTTCTTCGCACGATCGTGACGCATTCTTCAAGACGACTTCAACTGCTTTCCCAACTGTGCGCATTGCTGGCGATCACCTTGGGAATCGCGAACCTGACGCAAGACCTCCTGACGATTGATCTGGGGATCAATACGTTGCTATGCGATGACCCCGCTTCCATCGCCATCGGCGAGATTCCAGGACAAATGTCGACTGGAACGTCACTGGGGATTGCGCTGCTGGGCGTTGGAACGCTGCTTTGTCGAGGGAAACTGAAGTCAATTGGGATTGGCGCGACGATCCTCGGTGGTGCGATCGGGATTCTCGGCGTGGCGATGTTTCTATCACGTGCGTCGGGACTCCGCGATATCCCTCTCTTTTCGACAACCGCGATCCATACGGCGTTACTGCTCTGGACAATTGCGGTGAGCATCCTTTTAGTCTCACGCGGTTTGCGGTTCGCGCAAAAAGACGTTGGTAATGCGAGCCTAAGAAACGAATTCCGCCGCGCGCAGCCTTTGATTTTCGTCGTCACCGTGACGTTACTCGTCGGATTTTTGGTGACCGCTTTTTTCGTTCGCGATTCGCAAAAACATATTTCCGACGCCAACCGCGCCCAGTTCCTGCGGCGCAGCGAATTGCTAACGCTGGAGATTCAACGCCGCGTCAACATCTGCGTTTACGGCCTAAACGGCGCACGCGGCATGTACACCGGCAGCCAGTTTGTCAATCGCGATGAATTCGCCGCGTATGTCTTCTCACGCAACTTGCCGAAAGAATTCCCCGGCGCTATCGGCTTTGGCATGATTCAACGCGTGGAGCGAGACGACATCGATTCGTTCGTCGCCACCGAGCGGTCCGATAACGCCCCCGAATTCATGGTTCGCTCGCTCGGCGCAGCGTCGGTCGCGTACATCATCCAACATATATATCCCTTGGAAGACAATCGTGCGGCTTGGGGATACGACATTGGGTCGGAGAGCGTTCGCCGCAACGCAATTGAGAAAGCGATCCGCTCTGGTGATCCGACAATAACCGGCATGATCCACCTGCGGCAAGACGATGTTATGCGAGCAGGGTTTCTCTATTTCGTCCCGATCTACAAGAATGGGACGAATCCGCAAACGCCTGCAGAGCGAGAAACCAACCTGGCTGGCGTCTTGTATGCGCCAATTATTTTGGAGCGCAGCCTTGATTACATGGGTGATCTGCTCGACGACGGACTCGACTTTGAGATCTTTGACGGAGACAAGGCAACCCAACGAACCCCGTTGTATGACCACGATCGCCATCTAGACCAGTTCGTCGATATTGAATCCGCGAAAGCAGCGTACGCGCGCCGCATGTTCTTCCATAGTTCGCCGATCATGGTCGGCGGTCGGACGTGGACCATTGTGACCAGCACCACGGCCCCGTTTCATGCGCAGGTCGATCGCGTTACGCCGGCGGCCTTAGGTCTCGGCGGCGCGACGCTCAGCCTCTTGCTGGCCGGCATCATCTGGTCGATGGGTTTGAGCCAGACGCGCGCAATGGCCTTGGCCGAAGACATGACGCAAGAGTTGCGAGCCAGTGAAAAAATCGCGACCCAATCCGCCGAAGAGGCGGAGCGGTTGGCCAAGATTATTCGTCGCACCAGCAACGGCGTAATCATCACCGACATTGACGGCAAGATCGAATGGATCAACGACGGATTCACGCGGATCAGCGGATATCAGCTGGAAGAAGCGCTCGGAAAATCTCCCCGCGACCTGTTGTATGGCCCCAACAGTAATTTGGATGCGATCGCACGGCTGGAAGATGCGTTCCGACTGCAAGCTCCCACCAATTCAGAAATCGTCAACTACGCCAAAGATGGGCGAGAATATGTTGTCGCCACCGAGATAGCGCCGCTGCTTGACACCAGCGGTACGCTAACCGGCTTTATGATGATCGAAAACGATATCACGGAAAAATGCGCCGCCGAGGCTCGCCTCAAAGCGGTCAACGCCGAGTTGATGCTGGCCCACCAAGATGCGGAACGTGCAAGCAAGATCAAGAGTGAATTCCTCGCCAACATGAGCCACGAAATCCGCACGCCGATGACCGCGATCGTCGGGTTCAGCGATCTGTTGCTCGAACAAGGAATGTCGGAAGAAGAAAAACGCAAATCGGTCGGAACGATTCAGCGCAACGGGAATCACCTGCTCGAATTGATCAACGATATTCTTGATCTTTCGAAAGTCGAATCGGGCAAATTCGACATCGAACTGCGCGACATGGATCCGACCGAAGTCATTCGCGACGTGCACGAATTACTGAACGAACGAGCCATTACCCAAGAAAATCGGCTCCAAATCGAATTGAAAGGGGCGCTGCCGCAAACCATCCACAGCGATTCGACGCGGTTAAAGCAAGCATTGTTCAATCTGGTCGGGAATGCGATCAAGTTTACCCAAAACGGGGTCGTGAAAGTCATCGCCGAGTGTGACTTTGCTCACGAGCAAATGATCTTTCAAGTGATCGACTCGGGTATCGGCATGTCCCCGGAACAACTCGAACAAATCTTTCAGCCATTTCGCCAAGCCGATGCATCGACGACACGCAAATTTGGCGGAACTGGTCTGGGATTGACGATCACCAAACAAATCGCCGAACTACTGGGAGGCGATGTCAGGGTCGAAAGCCAGTCAGGTGTGGGAAGCTCTTTCACCCTGCGCGTCGCGACGGGCGATCTGACCAAAACTCCATTGCGATCGTCGCGAGACAACGCCGCCGCTGAGAGTCAGTCGGTCGCCGCCGCCTCGACTGTCGATATTGAAGGTCGCATCCTCTTTGTCGAGGATGGTCCCGACAATCGAAAGCTGATCAGCTTTATTCTGCGCAAGGCCGGCGCCGACGTCACCATCGCCGAGAATGGCAAACTCGGACTTGAAGCCGCTCTACACGCTTGGCGAGCGGGAACTCCCTTTGACGTCATCTTGATGGATATGCAAATGCCGGTCATGGACGGCTATACGGCGACCGCCCAACTTCGCGATGCAGGCTACACCGGCCAAATCATCGCGTTGACCGCGCATGCGATGCGGGGCGACATCAACAAGTGTCTGGAAGCCGGTTGCGACGCTTATCTAACCAAACCGATCGAGCGTAAATCGTTCCTGACAGAAGTCGGCGCCCGCATTCGTAGGAATGCATTGCAAGCCAACGCCGCAGCGCCGGAAAAGAGCTGAGTTGAGCCGCGACGATTCTCTCGCACAGCAAGCCAGTGAGAAATGAAGTTGTCGCCAATTCAAGTTATTTCGCTCTGCTCCGCGTCTGCGCCGCTGGCGTGCTTTGAACCAGTTTCCCCGGGACCCGGCCAATCGACGCGATCCATGTTTCGCGCAACTTGAGATCGCTGTTCGCACCGACTGGCGAGCTCTTTGCAAAAATTTCTCGCCGGCGCTTCCCTGAAAGGGAATCTTGCTATCCAATACTCGGAATTGTGCGCACGATCGATTTTCTCAGGAGCTTCCCCCGATGCAAGTCAGCCCCTACCTCTTTTTTCATGGCGATTGTCGAGCCGCGTTTGGGTTTTATGAAAAGCTGCTGGGCGCCAAGATCGAAGCGATTTTGCCCCATGCCGGTTCTCCCGCCGCCGAGCATGTCCCGGACGATTGGCAAGACAAAATCATGCACGCGAGCATAAAGATCGGCGATACGTTGCTGATGGCTTCGGACTGTCCGCCAGAGCAGATGGAGAAGACGCAAGGGTTCAAGGTTTCGTTGCAGATCGACGAACCCTCCGAAGCGGAACGGGTTTTCGCCGGGCTGTCCGAAGGGGGCAAGATCGAGATGCCGCTGCAAGAGACCTTCTGGGCGCTGCGTTTTGGCATGGTGATCGATCGATTCGGCACGCCGTGGATGATCAACTGCCGCAAGCCGGAGTAAGCAGGTCGCATCCCACGGCCGGCTCAAGGAGGGGAAAGCGGCGAGGAACTATTACTTCTTCGCCGCTGCTGGTCGTCTAAGATCTTGTCGATCACGATTGTCGAACACAGGATCGCGACATCATCTTCCCCCTCTTCGGTTTCGATGCCATAGGTATCGGTCCAAGCCCAATACGCTTTGTCGACTTTGGCGACCACACGGTCGTCGCAACGGAACTGATAGCGGTGATCCCAAAAGTCCCCCTGAATGACAAGGCTGTCTCCCTCGACCATCTCCAGCGTAAACTTCTTTGTGAACCAGGTAAAATTCTTCCTCACCTGTGCGAAGCGTTGACCATCACGATGGATTTCGTATTGCGACATCCAGGTCATCAGTTTCTGCTTGATGAACGCCAGCTCGTTTCCTTGCATATCTTGAAACGAGAGCTGATGTCCCCACGAAAAGACTCGCCCTTTGGCCCAGAAAACGGGCTGATGCTGTTCGTCATAGACATGAAGTTGATCACCCCACGCCCAAAACTTCTGTTGCATTACGTACCGCACGGTCTCTCTCTCAGGCAGCCCATTCAATCAATGATATGCGGCATATTGTAATCGCTGCGCTCCGGTGTTTGCTGCACCTGGTCTCGTGTGGACGGCAATCGATAAAAAAAACCGCGGTCCGCATCAGAGCGTCCCGCGGTTTCCCGAAAGGGCGATTTGTCGTGAAACCAACCGGGGGTTGGAAAAGCAGCTTATCTTGATTACTTGGCCGCTTTCTTCTTCGCCTTCTTTTTCGCTTTCTTTTTTGTCCCCGCTTTGGACGCGGCGCCATTTTGGTACATCTCAAAGGCGGGATTATCAACTCGTTTCCACTCTTTTCCGCTGTTCCACGGTCCATCCAGATCTTCGCCCATTTCGCCTTCGCCTGTCGAATCGTTGTAGAACTGATTGACATATTCATCAACAATCGGCATGTCCCCGATTTCGAGCGGACCTTTTCCCATGCTTTCCAACGCAATCCCGAAGGCTTTCATGTGGGTAATCTCGCGTGTCATGAGAAACTTCAGCGCATCTTTCGTGCCGGGATCATCGCAATATTGAATCAAGCGTTCGTAGGTGATTTTCGCCCGCGCTTCGGCCGCCATATTGCTGCGGAGATCGACTTCCAGTTGACCTGTCACTTTTAGATAGTCGGCTGTCCATGGATTTCCCTGAGAATTGTTGAGAGAAACTCCGCCGCCGCCCACCACAGCGATCAAAGGATCGGCTTCCGCCTCATCGCGATCACCGTCTTTTAACGGTTTAAGGTGCATGCGAGCCAAACTGCCGATCACTTCTAAATGGCTCAGTTCTTCGGTGCCGATGTCGAGAAGCAGGTCTTTTCGCTTCGGGTCTTCGCAGTTAATACCTTGGATCGAATACTGCAGCGCAGCGGCAAGTTCGCCGTTGGCGCCGCCAAACTGTTCTAGCAGCATCTTGCCAAATCGCGGGTCAGGCGTACCTACGTCCACGGTATACATCAATTTTTTTACATGGTGATACATGAGATTTACCTTTCGTTGAAAATTCAATTTCAGCAGTGGATTGGATACTCACTCGAGAAACGCGGTTCCGATTTTGCAAGCTACCGACGTTGTGTGAATGAACATCGATCGCACTGATCCTTTGCCGATCAGCAGAACGTTTCGAGACTTGTCGTCTCCGTCCTCTTTTCCTTCAGTTCAAACACGCGCAATTCTCGGATCAGACCGGTGCTTTACGAAGCTTCGCATAATGCAAGATGCATGCCATTTCAAATTGCCGACCGCCCAGCAGAGTCTGATCCGCTCGCCGCGACCCAATAAGAAAGCCGCGAGACGCTTGGAAACGTCTCGCGGCTATGCTGACTGCAAAAGCTCTCGAAAGTTAGGCTCAGCTCCGTTTCGCCGGCTCATTCGCCATCGAAATATCTTCGGCATCGGCCTCTTCGAAGATTTGCTTGGCGCGTTTCGTTTCATCCGAATCTTCGGAATGAACCGAAATCAGCGCGTGCCCTTCGCTGACTTTGCGTTCGTAGAGTTTGGCTTCATATTCCGGAATTCCCATTCCGATCAGACCGCCGGTAACTCCGCCCACCGCTCCGCCGACTGCGGCTCCGGCCAATGCGGCCATGATCGGTCCGGCGGCGATCAGCGGGCCCACCCCGGGAATCGCCAGAGCGCCGATCCCGGCGAGCCAACCGAGTCCGCCCCCTAGAACGGCGCCGGTGCTGACGCCGGTCGTAGCGCCTTCGGGCGCTTTCGTCTGATTATCGACACCGAGTTGATTCGGGCCGGTGTCATCGGGAAATAGCAACGAAATGTCGTTGTTGTCGAAGCCGGACGCTTTCAAGCGTTCGACAATTTTCGTGGCCTGATCAACAGATTTGACTGTGCAAAATACCGCCTTAGACATGGTATTCATCCTAATAGAATGTTGATTTGAAAAGAAAACCGCGTACTCGACGCCTTGCTTCGCCTACTCGACGTCTAGCTCATTGATGACGTTGCCTTTGCCGGCCACCTTCGTGGCGATCTCGTCAATCTGCGCCTTTTCTTCGGACGACTTCACTGGACCGCGCAAAGTCACTTTGCCGGCTTGCGTGATGATCTTGACGTTGTGGGCATTGGTCGACATCTCGGTATCGACGACGCGCGACCGAATGTCGGCCGTGATGTCGATATCCTTTTGATTCTCGTTTTGATTGATCGGGGTTTTTGCAGCATCACTGCGATCCCGTTCATTCATCGCCGTATTGTCCTGATCGACATTCGAATCTGCGTTTTGTTCGACGGGGGCTTCATTGGAGGCGCGATCTTGCATGTTGCAACCTCCGCCGATCCCCAATGCGATGCACGCAGCGATGGTAAAAACTCTCATGGTCATTGCTTCCGGGGGCTCAAAGAAAGTGAAATTCCGCCGTCATTCCAATGGCAAATTGCGTGCCGTTGGAAAGAATGCGACAACGACCACTTTTTTCGATCTAGATCGCATGCCGCAGCGACCTGCACCGCAAGTTCAGAGATCAGCCTGAGCGTCGGTCGCTCGGATTTGCGACCGCAAGCGTGTGTCGCATTGGTAACCACAAGGGTATTGCAGAACGGACTTCGCTCGCCGGTCACCGGAGGCGGCCGGCGAGGTCCTGGCGCTCAACCGCGAAGAGAATGGCCTGGCTCATCATGACAAAAACCGCCAGACGCTTTGCGAGCGCCTAGCGGTTTTTCAGCAGATCGTGCAGCGATCCGTCGTTCGGCGTTCTAGAAGCTGGCCGCGATTTCGGCCGCTTGCCGCTTGGCGTTATCTTTCGCCGGACCGGCGACCTCCGGCGGCGCCAGCATCGGCTCGACCACGATGCTCTTCACGTCGGTAAAGCCAATAAAGCCGAGCAAAAATTCGACATACGACTTTTGAAAGTCGAGCGCCTGCATCTGCTCGCTGGACGTGTATTCTCCGCCGCGAGCATAAATCACCGTGATCGGTTTGCCGGTCACCAGGCCCGTGTAGCCGGTCTCCGGCGAAAAGCTGAAGGCCAACCCCGGTTGGGTGATGACGTCGATCAGGTGCTTCAGTTTATACGGAACGCCAAAGTTCCACATCGGCAGACTCAACACGTATTTGTCAGCCGCATTGAATCGATCGAATACGTCGGTCACTTCTTTCCAAGCGGCGGCTTGCTCCGGCGAGTGATCTTGACCATTCAAAACCTGGTATTTGGCGTCGATCGTATCACCGTCGAATTCCGGCAACGAAGTCGACCACAAGTCCCAGGTCTCGACTTCGTCCGCCGGATTCGCTTCTTGATACTTCGCTATAAACGCTTTCGCCACGGCGATCGAAGCGGAGCGTGCTTTACGGGGAGACGACTCAATATGCAGCAATTTGGCCATTGTGAATTTCCTGTTCTAAACATCAAAACGTTGTAATGAGTTCATTTAAAGTCCGCAGCCGCAGCTAGTTTCCTAGACGCGATCGTCGGCCGCCATTGATCGTTTCCCCTGGCGGGCGATTGGTCTGTACGAAGGCGGCTACTCCGCCGCGACAACTAGGCCAAGATCTTACGAGCCGGCGGAGCTTTGTGGACCATCGTATAGGCGTACTCGATGCCGACGCCATACGCTCCGCCATGTTCGCGGAAGATATCCATCACCGCGTTGTAATGTTCGCGATTGGCCCAATCGCGCTGGAACTCGAGCACCGTCGCGACCGTCGTCATGCGAACCGCGCCGGCTTGGACCATGCGTGATAACGCGGCGTCATGGGCTGCTTGCGATGTTCCGGCGCTGGCGTCTTCCACGACATAGATGTTGTAGCCTGCGGCCAACATGTTGAGGGTCGGCCAGGTAATGCAGACCTCCGTCCAGAGGCCTGACAGGATGATGTTCTTTTTGCCGGTCGCTTCGATCGCTTCGCGGAACGCAGGCGTATCCCACGAGTTCATGCCGGTTCGCTCGATCGGCGATTGAGCGGGAAAGATATCGAGCAATTGCGGCCACATCTCACCGCTAAACGATTCGGTCTCGACCGTGGTCAAAATAACCGGCACGTGAAACTCTTTGGCGCCCTTGGCGAGCAACAGAACATTGTTCATCAACAGTTGACGATCGATCCCGCTGGCGACGCCAAACGCCATTTGCGGTTGGTGATCAATGAAGACGACCACGCTGTTGTCCGCCGTCAAAAGTCCGCCGTCGGTGTGAGCAAGAATGTTGGCCATGATTGGTAATTCCAGTTTCGTAAATGGGGGGATTGCTAAAGAAGATTCGCAAATATGTGTTGCAACATACATCCAGCCAAAAAAAGGGCGGCACGTTACTCCTCACTCTTGCGAGCAGCATAGAGCAACTTGGTCAGCGACTTCAATTGGTCGTCGCTGAAAGCCGCAAACTGAGACTCATGGAGATCGGCGACCGGTTGATCGAGTTTCTTCAAGATCGCACTTCCTTGCTTGGTAAGCGTAACCCACACGACACGGCGATCTTCGGCGCTTCGTTCTCGCTCGACCAGCGCGTTGGCTTCCAGGCGATCGACCAGGCGAGAGATATCGGTTTGAGACGTGATCATCCGCTCGGCGATCTGGTAAGTCTGCATCGGCTTTCCTTCGCCCCGCAAAATGCGCAACGCGTTGTACTGCGGATCCGAAAGGCCGTGCTGTTTCAACAGCCGGGCAAACTGACAAGCAAGCTGCTCATGCGTGCGAACCAGATTCAGATAGGCTTCCTGTTTCAAACTGGTAAACGGAGTTCGCTTGCCGATTTCGGCGGCCAGCCCGTTCTCCTTGTTGTGAGGTGCGTTTGTCATGACCTCGTTATACGTCACGCCATTCTATGTTGCAACATTCATTTTAAAAACATTTCAAGGTTTGCCAAAACCCCTTACCCAATAAGCACTTACCAAACGCCGCAATCCCTGCGAGCCTAGTCGCGGACCTCTAGATTTGGCAGAAATGCCGTCAAAAGTCCCACTAGCGGCAGGAATGAGCAGACATGATAGACGTATTCGATACTCGTCTGATCGGCCAGCCAACCAAGCGCTGCGGCGCCGATGCCGGCGATCCCAAAGGCGAAACCAAAGAACATCCCGGCGATCATGCCCACTTTGCTCGGCATCAGCTCTTGGGCGTACACGATGATCGCCGAAAAAGCGGACGCTAGGATCAAGCCGATCGGCACGGTCAGGACCGCCGTCCAAAACAAATTGGCGTACGGCAAAATCAAGGTGAACGGCAACACGCCGAGAATCGAAAACCAAATCACCGTTTTGAATCCCAGCCGATCGCCGACCGGTCCCCCGCCCAACGTGCCGACCGCAACCGCGCCTAAGAAGACAAACAGATACAACTGAGCCGATTGCACCGGCACGTCAAACTTGTCCATCAGATAGAACGTGTAGTAGCTGCTCAGACTGACCAGGTAGATGTACTTGGAAAAGACCAACATCAGCAGCACGCCGACGGCGCCATACACGCGGCCCGGCGCCAGCGTAGACGTTTGCTCGAGTCCGACTTTACGCGGATTCGCTTTCAGGTCGTTCAAATGACGGTGATACCATCGCCCGACATAGCCCAAGATCATCAGGGCCGCGATCGCGCCGATGGAGAACCACGCGATACTCGGCTGTCCCCAGGGAGCGACCACAAACGCCGCCAACAACGGACCAATCGCCGAGCCTGCGTTGCCTCCTACTTGAAACAACGACTGCGCGAAACCATAGCGTCCGCCCGAGGCGAGCCGCGCCACGCGCGACGCTTCGGGATGAAAGACCGACGAGCCGATCCCGACCATCGCCGCGGCGATCAAGATCGATTCAAAGCTGCCGGCCATCGCCAGCATGTTCAGACCGACCAGCGTAAAGCCCATTCCGACTACTAGCGAATAAGGCCATGGCCGGCGATCGGTCGCCATCCCGACCAGCGGCTGCAACAGCGAAGCGGTCACTTGAAACGTGAACGTGATCAGCCCCACCTGAAAGAATGACAGCGAATAGTTTTCTTTCAACAACGGATAAACCGCAGGCAACAGCGACTGCATCACATCGTTCAGCAGATGCGACACGCTCAGCGCCCCCAGAACGGCGATCACCAACTGCGGGCGACTCACCTTCGCATCGGCAGTTTCGGAGGCAGGAGCGATTTCAGGGGAGACGTCGTTGGCAAGCGTCGATTCGGGGCTTTCGGTCGCCATACAATCAGTTCGAGTCAGGGGTGCATTGGAAAGGGCTGATGGCAGTTGGATGCCGGAGAACGCTGAGGGAGACAGTGCGCCAGGACGCTTGGTTCAGACCCCCAAGAATGGCGACTGCATCCGGCGCTACTCCTCTCCTTCTACTGTAAAGCGTTTCTCATGGACAGTCGTCCCGGCGACGTCCCGATGCCGTAAGGTCAGCCGCGGCGATTCCTCCACACGTTCGACGTCCACACTAAGGAAACCGCCGGCAACCCGCAGAAAGCGATGCTGCGGCCGCAAATTCTCTTGGCTCCATCCGCCAGCATGTTTATCGGTGCTCGGACCGCTGCAAAACTCATGCACGCCGGTGTCGGCGTCGACCGAGTAATATTGCCAATGTCGATCGCCGCACAGGACCAACATCTTTTCGTCCGCGAGAAACTTGCGCACACGGTCCCCTTCGGATCGCCAAACTGCGTTCGAGTGATTGTCGTTCTTTCCTTTCGGACGATCGGGCCCGACGATCGGCGTGGGGCTGATCAAAATCTTGAAGCCCGCGTCTGATGCGGCGACCGTTTCGCGGAGCCATCTCCACTGCGCGTCGCCCCAGATCGATTTTTGAGGACCATCCGCCATGCGGTTAGGACTACGATAGTCACGCCCCTCCATGATCCAAACTTGCAAATCCTTTCCCCATCGAACGGTGCGATAGGGAGCTTCGCCCAACGGGTTCTGCTCGTTAAAGATCGCTAAACCAGCTTCGAAGGTGAGATCTCCATATTTTTGTCCCGGCCACGCGTCATTTTTCAGAATGTCGTGATCGTCCTTCATGAAGTAGCTAGCGACGTTCGGATAGAACTGCCGGTGATACGGCAAATTATCCATCCGATGCCAATGCAGCCGCGCCAGCTCGACGTTGGTCGCCAGCGGTTTCGCATCGTTGTCGTAATAGACGATATCGCCGGTATGGACGAAAAACTGCGGCGCCAACTCCAACATGGGCCGATAGATCTTTTGCCCCTTGCCGGGCGCGTCGATCGTCTCGTATTTGTGACATGAAGTGACGACAAAGCGAATCGGCGCCGGCTCGCTTTCGTGGGGCGCCGTTTCAAACGTGCCGCTGGTTTCGTTTTGGCCAGACTTGTTGTTCGCTTCGACGACATAGCGATATCGGACGCCAGACTTCAACTTGGTCAATGGAAACTGCACCGTGAAGTCCTGCTCTGGCGTCGTCGGCAGCCAATCGGTCGTCTGTTCCGTCTCGCTCTGACCGGCGATCCAATAGCGCACGCGCACTTTCGCCGCCGATCCTGGCAACGCGTACTTTTCGTCACACTGATCCACGGCAGAGGTCCGTGTCCACACGATCGCCGAGTCAGACGTCACTTCGCCTACTTTGGTTCCTCCGCCAAAAAAGGGACCAGTCGGATCGGCGCCAAAACTGGGGGACGCCAGCGTCAACGGCAAACCGGCCGCTAACAACTTGAGGGTCGAGCGACGATGCATCGAATTCTCCAAGCAACGGATGATGGGAGCAAGAAGGGAGCCCGTTAGTATAAGATGAACCGCAAGCCGGGGCGCTTGAGCCGCATGCTACTTGACGCCGACCGGGCGCTGTTTCGTACGCGGCTTAAGCTCGGCAGCCGCTGGCTGAAACCGCGTCAACTCTGGCAACTTGACCTGCACGCCGCCGTCCGGCACGGTTTCTTTCGCCGACCAAATGATGCCGTTCAAGATGCAGCAGCGCAGGTCATCGTTTTCCCAGTTTTTGTAAAAGTGAGGCATGACGATCGCAAATCCGCGGCCGCTATCCTCGCGTTGGACGGCCCACGCGACAATCTCGTTGTGCGGGTTCTCTGGCGGCAACTTTGAAGTCGCGATCGGCGTGACATTGTCGGCCGGGCGATTCTCGGGTCCGCCAAAGTAGTTGAGAATGTACGGCTCATCGTGCAACGTGAACGACTTCCAGCCCCGCAAGATTGGATGTGGGCCGATGGCCGGCTTGATCGTCGCTTGCGGAAAAACCTTGGCGATCCCCTGATGATGCGGACAAGTGCCGTTGGCGAAATATCCCCCAAGCCAACGCAGCAGCGGATGATCGCCGTCGGCAGTCACATCTTCACCCCAGAGTCCCGTCGCATAATGAACGCAAACGATACCGCAGCCGCGCTGCATCATCGCATCGAGCTGCGCTAAGATCTTCTTCGTCTCGGGCATGCGCTGCGGCGGAAAGGTGTCTCCCAAAAAGACGACCGTGCTGGCCTGATCCAGCAACGTCTCTTCTTGGGGCCACTCATAGACCACGTCCGCTTTTATGTCGTCGACACCGCTTTGCTCGATGCAATACTTCAACAACCGCCCGCCGGCGGCGACTTCATGCGATCCAGGCGGATGCGAACTGGGACCGACTACAATCAACACTTGCGTCGGTTCCGCCGCCCAGAGCGACGTTGCAATCAACCCGACAAACGCCAGGGCCAGCGATCGTTTATACATTTTCCGTCTCGGCACGAGTAATGGATACGTTCATTATAAGGTCGCTCGACAGCCGCTTCCAACCGCTTGGCCAACGTGGGAAAAGCCATCTGCGGCTAGCAATTGCAACAGCCCGCGATTGATTCGACCGACGACGCCAGGGCCTTCGTAAACCAGCGCTGTGTAGATCTGAATCAACGATGCGCCGAGTCCCATCTTTTCGTAGGCGTCGGCCGCCGAAAAGACGCCTCCACCCCCGATGATGACATACCGGTCGCGCGGCATCCGTTGATACATCTCTGCGATACAACGATTGCTGAGCGCCGCGACCGGCTGGCCAGCGACGGCGCCAGGCATCTTTTCCCAAACTTGGCGCGGCGTCGTCAGCGCTAACGACGCCGCTTTGCCGACCGGCAAGTTGAACAGAAACCCGCGTACCGCGGCGAACGGTTCGCATTCTTCGAGGAGGCGCTCGATCTCAGCTGGATCGGGATTGGGCGCGACCTTCAAGAAGAGAGGACAAGCGATCTCCAACGGCAGCAGCGCCGTCAGCAACTGTCGAATAGAACCTGGTTGAGCAAAGAAGTCTTTCCCGCCGGCTGCGTTCGGACAACTGAGATTGAGCGTCAAATAGCTCGCATGTCGATGCACGGCCTGGGCGCTGCAAACATAGTCGTCCACGATTCGCTCGGCCGAACTTGCCGCGGCGTCAGGTCCCTGGTTCGTCTTCACCAGGTTGACCCCCAAGGGACGCCGAATCCGATGTTTCGCCAATCGCTGGGCGATCACTTCGGCCCCGTCGTTAGGTAAACCGTAGTTCACCACGATGGCGCGATCCTGTGGCAAGCGAAAGAGTCGCGGGCGCCGATTCCCCAGCGACGCAGCGGCCGAAATCGATCCGATCTCGGCGAAGCCAAATCCCCAACTATCCAACAGCCGCAGCGCATGGCCGTTCTTGTCCCAGCCGGCGGCTAGTCCGACAGGATTGGGAAAAGTAAGCCCGGCGACGTTCGATTCCAGCGGCGAAGCAGCGAAGTCGTACCAGGCGCGCATCAGTTGCGGCGCCAGCGGAATCGCGCCAGCGATCCGACACGCGGCGATTGTCGCATGATGCGCCGTCTCTGCATCCCAGTGAAACAAGAGCGGTCGCAGGATTGAACGATACAAATTCATAAGCTGGATCGTGACCCGATTCCTCACGCACTGTCGACACGCGACTGACTTCTTGTTGACCGCCGGAAGCAAGCGGGACGAAACTCTGTTTCCATTCGCAGCAACTCCCCATCGTACATGCCGCGGCGTTGATCGGTTCACTTATAAGCAAACTTCAATGGGAGCCGATCAACAAGCTGCAAACTTCACTTTCCCGCTTCACGGTTTTCTTCAAACACTGCCGGCAGAATCGACACTTCCCTTGCTCTCTGACTAACGGTGTTCCGCATAGTTAGCCAAGTTGCTCAACACAGGGACTGCGTCAACCTATGTTTGCACATCGCCCCCCGCAGCAAGGGATCGAAAAGACTGTTTACCAAGCCGGGATCTTAAGTTACATGAGCATCAAACGGAAAATCATCGCCCAAGTAACGCTCAGCTGTTTGGCGTTAGCGTTTATCGCCGGACTCGGCTGGCGAACTTCCAGCTATCTCTTGGGACAACTTGATCGCGTTGTGGATGAGAAGTTTGTCCACTTGATTGACAATGAGATTGCTCCGCTGATCGAAGATGAGATGCTGCCGGTGATCAATAAAGATCTGCCGGAACTTCGACAAATGCAGGAAAGCATCGAACTGATGCTGCAAGCCGACCGCGACGTTCATCAAGCGATTATTGCCGAAAAACTGGCCCTGGCCGCTTCTAATAAAGAACAATTCGCCGCGGCGAAAGCGACGCAGGAAGAAAACATCGCGCAGGCCGACGCGCGTCTCCGTCTGGCCGCTGAAGGAATGAATGATTCCGAAGTCCGCGTCGTCTACGACGGGCTGATGGCCAAATTCAAGCTCTGGACTGAAGCGTCGCGCAAGATCTTCGTCGACGCGGAAGAGATTGCGAAAAAGGACGAAGTCCGCCAGGCGAGCGACTATGGTTACGGTTTGGAATCCTTCAGCGATTTCCGCGGTCGATTGGACGCCGTGACCGAAGCTCAGGAAGCGTCGCTTGCGCGTACGCGAGCCAAATTGGAAGCGAAACAAGAGCGAATCGCCCTCAAACGAGCCCAAGCGAACGATGCTCGTGACAACGTTTTGGCGACCGCGGTGGAGATTCGCGCTGAAGCGGCGCAGAATATCTTGGTGCTTTGCACGCTCGGCGGCATCTCGATCGTCGCCATGTTGATCTTTGGCTGGCTGATGGCGCGCTCGATCCTCAATCCGTTGACCGCGACCACCAAAATGCTGGACGAAATCGCCCAGGGGGACGGCGATTTGACCCAGCGATTGCCGGAAAACAAACACGACGAACTAGGCCGTTTGGCTGGTTCTTTCAACCTGTTTGTCAGCAAGATTCAAGAAATTGTGCGCGAACTGATGGGAGACACGCATACGCTCTCCAGTTCGTCGCAGATGCTGCAGACGACATCAGGTCGTATGACCGAAGGCGCCGAGAACACGCAACGTCAATCGACCAGCGTCGCAGCCGCCGCGGAAGAGATGTCGGTCAACATGGAAACGATTTCGACGACTACCAGCGAGATGAACCGCACCATCGAATCGGTCGCCGCCGCAGTCGAAGAGATGACCTCGAGTATTGTCGAAATTGCCCGCAACGCCGAGAACGCGACCAACACGTCGCGGGAAGCTTCGCAGTTGGTCGCAGCGAGCAACACGACGGTTTCGGCGCTCGGTCAGGCCGCGATCGAAATTGGCAAAGTGACCGAAGTCATCCAGGAAATCGCCGAGCAAACCAACCTGCTGGCCCTCAACGCGACGATCGAAGCGGCCCGCGCCGGCGACGCCGGCAAGGGGTTCGCCGTGGTCGCGACCGAAGTCAAAGACCTGGCTCGCCAAACGGCGACGGCGACCGAAGACATTCGCCAACGGATCTCGCGAATTCAAGACTCGTCGCAAAACGCGGTCGATTCGATCGGCCGCGTGCTGGGCGTCATTCAGAATGTCGATTCCGTCTCTCGTTCGATCGCCGCAGCGGTCGAAGAGCAAAGCATCGCGACGAAGGAGATTTCGCGCAACCTGTCCAATGCGTCGTCGAATGTCCGCGGCGTGACGATCAGCCTTGAGCAATCGACGCAGGCCAGCACCGAAGTCAGTCGCAACATTGTGGGCGTGAAGAAGTCGGCCGACGACGCCGCCGACGATTCGGCGCAAACGCGGAACGTCAGCCTCGAACTGACGCGCGTCGCCGACAAGATTCAGAAAATGGTGGGTCAGTTCCGCTGCTAGTCCGCGGCCCCGCCGAGACCTCAAACTCTCCCAAAGACCGCTTTCGCTTGGAAAGCGGTCTTTGTTTTTGCGCCGGCGCTCGCCGTGAGCGAGGGAATAATCGGCGCCATCCTTGCAACCGCTACAAGCCGACGACGATTCTCCAACAAGCGGCTGCATTTTACGCGTTGGCGAATTTGTGACGTAAGGTTGCCATGAAGAGACAACGGCTCCGCAAATCCTGCCGGCAATTCCGATATGCGCGAATACCTCCTAACTTCGTTCAAAAACGTAGAGCAGTTCGTCGGGCGAATGGACTCGAGTGACTGGACCTACGTTTTCATATTTGTAGTAATTTTCGGCGTGATCTGCATGCGCGGCGTTGGAAATCGCACCAACGCCTAACCGTGTCCCCAGACTGCTCCCCCCCATCGCCTAGAGTGCAGCTCGAGAGGAGATTCGAGAAATGGAAAACTGGATGCTTGGAATCCCGGTCCCGGTCGCCTTGGCGCTAGTTGCGCTGATCGGCTACTTTTTAGGGAAACGCAACGCCAACGCTGCTGTCGCCGAACAAAGCCGCGCGCGTCGCGAAGTAAAACGAGCCCAAGCGGTCATTCGTCAACTCGAAGACATTTCTCGCGACGTTCGCCGCAACCTGGCGACGCACCAGAACAGCATTCTGCACTTCAAAGAACGCATCAACGAGCTGAGCGACACGCAAGACACCCAAGCTTGGCAAAACCTCTGCGAAGAAGCGGAGCAGATGCTCAGCCCCACGATGCGACTTTCTTCGCAGATCGCCAACGCGTATGACGAGATCCGTCAACAAGCCAATCTGCTGATGACCTTCACCGAGTCGCGCACCGATCCATTGACGGGATTGAGCAATCGCCGTGCGTTGGATGACTCGCTGGAAAATATGATCGGGATGAAGTCGCGCTACGATTTCACTTTCACGCTCTGCATCTTTGACGTCGATCACTTTAAACGAGTCAACGATCAGCATGGCCACCTGCACGGCGACCGCGTGTTGGTGGAAGTGTCGAACCTGATCGACAACTGCGTCCGCGAGACCGACATTGTCACCCGCTACGGCGGCGAAGAGTTTGTCGTGCTCATGCCGTCGACCGACGTCTATGGCGCTTGTATCTTCGCCGAGCGTTTACGGACCAGCGCCGAAGCGCAGCTGGGCGTAACCATCAGCGGCGGACTTGCGCAAGTGCGCCGTGAAGACGAAGCGCGCACCTTGTTGGCTCGCGCCGACGCCGCGCTCTATCGCGCCAAAGCGAACGGCCGCAACTGCAACTTTTACCACGACGGAACCCGCATTCTCAGCTGCTTAGACATCGATCTGGAAGCCGAAACGGACTCGACGGACGAAGCCGAAACGCTGCTCTTAGAAGTTCGCGACCTAGAGCAACTGCACGGCGTGAACGAAACGATCACGTCGCCAAGCAATTCGCATAGCCCGGCGTAGCGCCAGGCCGCTTGCTGAATTTCGGCATGACGCGGCGCGTGCTACCAGTGCCCGGCTTGTCGGCTGTAACCGAGCTTTTCGGCTTGTTGCATGTCTTGCTTCGCATCGTCGCTGCGGTCCAGCGCTTGCAGCGTTTCAGCGCGATGATGATAGAGGACGCCTAATGCGCCTCGCATCTGCTGCAGACTCGCCTGTTTCGCCGTCTCCCAGATATCTTCTTTGTCTTCGTAGGCCAGGATCTCCGCTTCGAACAACGGGATCGCGTTGTTGAGATCGCTCAACGCTCCTTGATCGTCGCCGGCGAGATGCTTCAGATAGCCGCGCGTATCGAGATACGAAGCTTCGATTCCATAGATCTGCAACGCCTGGTTGATGTCATCGAGGGCTTGATCCAACGACTCTTGCGGCAAATCGGCGCCGTCGGACCAAGCGAGCGCGGTTGCGTAGGCCCTCTGATTCAGCGCGCTGTGCAGTTGAAACTCGTCGACCTTCGCTTTCTCGATCAACTGATCGGTCAGCGTCAACGCTTTCTCATGGGCTCCCATTCGCGACAGGAAATAGCTTGCTCGCGCGAGATCGCTGGGATCGTCGGACAATAAATCTTCGGACTTCTCGATTAGCGCGATCGCGTCCTCTTTTCGCTCGATGCGAAAGAGGAGCTCGGCCATACGTAGATGCATCTGGGGAGAATCGCCGCTCCAATCTAGCGCTTGCTCGCCGAGCCGCACGGCGGCGTCGTTGTCGCCGGCATCCAGCTTCTCGAGGGCCGAAGCCCAATACCACTGGGCGACCAGCGCCGGCCGGAATAATTGCGAGAGAATCGCGGCGACGATAACCGCCAAGATCACATAGCGTACAAGAGGTAAACGTGATTTCACAAGCAGCTCATCCTTTTGGCCGTGGCCGGGGTCTGACGCGGCTGGCGGCATTTCTTTCCCGATTTTGCAGCTTCGTCAACCGTAACATTCGCCATCGTCGCTGGCCATGGGAGAGGCTCGATTCAGGCCCGCCAAACCGCGGCAAAGTCGCTTTTTTGCGGTCAAACAAGGGGCGCCGGCGCTGTAACCGGCCTGATTTTCGTTGCCGATATTGGGGTCAGAGCGTAAGATCAGCTCTACGATTCTGGCGTACGGCAGCGAGTGCCCGGCTTGCCGTTCTTCTCGCGGCGCGCCATCCTACTTTCCAACTGCACTGTCGGGGCCCATTGCTCTTTCGAGGAAAGGAGACAGCCATGCCGCTGTACGAAATCGAGACGAACGCTCACATCCTGATTACCTGGGCCGAAGACGAAGCCCAGGCCAAGATCGTCGTCAACGATAACTACCCCAATGACGATGTGATCCGACTCACCAAGCGTCCTCGCAATAGCTGGGTAATCTCCAAAGCGGCCTTGGGACTGACCGATCAACGCGTGGACCCTTGTTTGGTCGCTCGCGACTGTCTCTCGAAGGCGGAGGGGGACAAAGTCCACGCTATTCGCTTATATATGAATGAGACAGGGGTTGATTTGGACAAAGCCCGCAAAGCGATCGAGTCCAACATGGTTCTCGGCTGGTAATTCAGCGAACCTACGAAATACCGCTCTTGTCCCATTTTGTCTTAATGGATACTACATTCTGACTCGATGAAAATAGCATCGCAGTAAGTTTGGGGACAACGGAGCGAGATTACCATGAGCCTGGATTGGCAAGAATCGACGATCGCCGTCAGCGTGCCTGGGGGGGATCCGCGACATTTTCGCGTTCAATACTTTGACACCAAAGAGATGTTTTGGCACCGCCACGACGTCTACAACACGCGAATCGACGCCGAGGAAGCTTTGCAGCAACTTGCTAGCAAAGGCCTAAAGTGCCGGATTCTCGAATTTGGCTCGTGTGCTGCCGCCCGCTAAGGGTCACGACAGCAAACGAGCGCCGGACGACGAGAGTATCATCAGGCGTCGAACTGCCCTTCGGCGCCGCTGCTGTTTCTTGGCGCCGAAGAGCGTTGTCTTAGCCGAAGCCGCTCTTAAGATTTGAGCAATTGGACTTGGCCATTGGAGAGTTCGTAGTACGAGCTCACGATCTTCAGAGCGCCCGATTTGACGCGTTCCGGCAAAATCGGCCCACTCGTTTCTAAGCTCATCGCCGTCTGAACCGCATTGGCCTTGGTGACATTCACCAGCTTGTCTCCCGGCTTCCCCTTCACCTGGCGAACGACCGGTCGGATGTAGTCGACCAGGCCTTCGATCGATCCCGGCAGTGATTCGTTGTTCTCGATATGCTCAATCGCCGCTTCGCACGCGCCGCAGCTGCTATGCCCCATGACCATGATCAGGCTAGAACCGAGCACGGCGACCGCATATTCGATGCTGCCCATCAGCGTCGGCCCCGAGCCGACGATATTGCCGGCAACACGCAAGACGAAGAGCCCGCCGATCGGTTGATCGAAAACCAGCTCGGGCGCAACTCGAGAGTCCGCACAAGCCAGAATGATCGCTGGCGGCGCCTGACCCTTTGCATCTCTCGCGAAATCGGCCGGCGTACGCGGCATGACCTTGGTCTTGCCGTTGGCGAAACGCTCATTGCCGGCGACCAGCTTCGCGAGCACATCGCTGGGATCCATCGCAGCAGCCGGCTCTGCAGCTCGCAGCGTTGAATACGCGCCCATGCTAGCGGCGCCAACTGCAAGTCCTACGCTTTGAACAAACTCTCGACGCGAAGTCGGTTGCGAATCGCACATATTTCTATCTCTCCGGAATGAGCATCAGTTGCTTGTTGACGAACTACCAAGACGGGCGCGTATCGCCCTAGCGCAGAGTTTCTCCCTGCGAACCGGCAAGACGGTTAGAAAAACCTAGCTTTTAACTGGCCCCAGGCGCACCAAAAGAGTCCCAAAAAATCAATATTCTCCTCTTCCGTTCGCCACAAACGGATCCGCGCGCAAAAAAAGACCTCGCACCAGGCGAGGTCTTTCGATGTCTTGTATCAACTCAGAGCGATTAGTATCCGCCCGAGTAACGCGATCCTGCCGACGTGGCGCCGCCGACGGTCGGGCTGCTCGTGCTGGCCGACGGATAGGTCGAACCGCTCGTGCTCGGGTAGTTCGACGTGCTCGGCGGATAGGTGCTGGCCGGCGTCGAGCCGCTGGTCGCATAGTCGCTGGTGCCGCCGGGGCGATAGTGCGGAGTCGATCCGGTCGACGAAGCGCCGGCCGAAGACGATTGATAGCTGGCCGGGCTGTTGTAGCTCGAAGATCCAGTTCCCGTTCCCTGGTAGCTGCCGCCGGTCGAAGGATACTGCGAGCCCCCAGTGCTCGGGTAACCGCCGCTGCCGGTCGAAGGATACTGCGAACCGCCGGTGCTTGGATAACCGTTGCCGGTCGAAGGATACTGCGAGCCGCTGGTGCTCGGGTAACTGCTGCTGCCGGTCGTCGGAGCATAGCTGGCCGGAACGGCGCCGCTGGTCGAAGCGGAAGGATAACCGCCGGCGCTCGGCTGACCATAGCTGCTCGGCATCGAAGTGCTCGGCTGCGAATAGCCCGGAGCGCTTGTCGCCGAAGCGGTATAAGCCGCGGCTCCTTGCGAAGCGTAAGGGTTGCTGACCGGTTGGGTCATCCCTTGTGGATAGCTCGATTGAGCGGCGGCCGACGCGCTGCTGGGATAGCCCGTCGAGGCCTGTCCTTGCGAAGCGGCGTAAAAACCATTTTGCGGAGCGGCCTGCGAACCCATGCCGGGATAGGCGCCGCCGTACGACGGGGAGCTGCTGGCTCCGGAGGTCGCCGCGTAGTTGGGCGTCACGCTGCCGTTGGAATTGCGGGCCATCGCCGACGAGCTGGGCATCGGCGTCGAAGTTGCCGACGGCGACGAAGCGGTCGCATTGTACGGAGGAGCCTGCGAAGTAGCGACGTTCGAAACGTCGGGCCCCTTCTTGCTAGCCCACCAACCCATGCCGCTCTTGCAGCCCACGGACGGTAAAACAGCGGCGGCGAGCAACGCCGCACCCAATGTCCACTTTTCGATTTGCACTCGCATAGCTCACGCGCCTTTGGCTTTGTGAGGCGGCATCGCACCAGAAAGCACGTCCCTGTGCTCGTCTGCGGCCTCGTCCCTGAGTGATTTGTATTTCTTCCGCCGCATGCAGCGGCGACTTCCCTGTAAACTTTAGAGTCGTCCTCAAAAGGAGCGGCTCATTAACCATTCCGACCCGTTTTATCGGAAAAGTCCCCCGCGCGTTTTGCGCCGGCTTGGCACGGAGAGTATGGAGAGCCTTCGTTGGGGTCAAGGTCAGAAAAATAAGTCTTCGCCGCTAGCAAACAAAGAGCCGCTGCACACGGCGAGCGGCTCTTCTCTGAGCAATGTCGTAAGACGCCGACTTAGGCGGTCGCTGCTGCGTACAGCTTCGACACTTCGTCCCAGTTGATGACGTTAAAGAACGCCGAAACGTAATCGGGACGGCGATTCTGATAGTTCAAATAGTAGGCGTGTTCCCAAACGTCGAGACCCAAGATCGGCGTCCGACCTTCCATCAGCGGCGTGTCTTGATTCGGCGTGCTTTCGACCAGCAACTTGCCGCCGTCGACGCTCAACCAGGCCCAACCCGAACCGAAGCGCGTCGCTGCAGCCTTCGAGAAATCTTCTTTAAACTTCTCGAAACCGCCCAGTTCGGCGTCAATCGCCGCAGCCAATGCGCCGGTCGGCGCTCCGCCGCCATTGGGCTTCATGATCGTCCAGAACAGCGAGTGATTCGCATGACCACCGCCGTTGTTGCGGACGGCGCCGCGGACGTTTTCCGGCACGGCCGACAGATCCGAGACTAGCTCTTCGATCGTCTTGCTTTCCAGAGCGGTTCCTTTGATCGCGTCATTGACCTTGGTGATGTAGGCCTGATGATGCTTCGTGTGATGGATTTCCATCGTCTTGGCGTCGATCGACGGTTCCAGTGCGTCGTAAGCGTACGGCAATTCCGGCAGCGTATAAGCCATGGTTGCTCCTCCGTAAATTTGTTCGATCGGGATTCGATTCGTTGGTCGTAAAGCTAGGCGCCTGCATGCACTGCCGGCGCCGGCGTTTCACGGTTTAACCTACCCCATTGCCGGGGTCGTTACAATCGCCCGGAAGAATCCTAAAAGCTCGTCCCAATAAATCAAATGTCTCCCCCGGCAGACGCTCATTCGCTGGCGCCGACAGCTTGCTTGCAGCTCCTCGGTTGGGATTCGCCTTGCTTCGCCTGCCGGCTTCCTCTAATCTCCTCGCGGCGTTTCTTCGCGTGCCGAATGTCGCGTTTTCTCAGGCTTACTTGCATGTCCGAGCTCAAGGTCTATTCCCCCCCCACGACATCCGAAGATCCCTCGGAAGATGTCGTCATCCTGGTGCACGGCACATTTGCCGGCAGCGAGCATGAAGAAGGCGTAGCTTTCTGGCAGCGGAAAAGCAGCGTCTGGGGCGAGCTCGAAAAACGACTCCCCGCTGGAATCTCGCTGCAAGACTCCGGCCGCCTGTTTCATTGGTCCGGCGAAAACAACGAGCGCGAACGGCTCAAAGGGGCGAAAGCGCTGCTCGACTATCTGGCGAAGTTTGAAGCAGCCGGCCAAGGCTATCATCTGATTGGCCACAGTCACGGCGGCTCGATCATTTGGATGGCGCTGCGACAAGCGAGCGTCGACGGCATTCCGTTAGACCACATGCGCACCTGGTCGACCGTCGGCACCCCCTTTCTCCGCCACCGGACGGTCAATCCGATCAGTCTCGCCAATGGGATCAACATCATCGCCGGGCTCTTTTTTCTGAGCCATGCGCGGACGTCGCTGCATCAGATCTTCCGCATCCTCCATTGTGCGATGTTCCACCCGGATCATTACGCCAAAACGCAAATCGAAATCTTGGGTCGCGACGTCAACTTGATGGACTACTTGATGTACGACCAACTCGGTTGGTTAGCGATCGCCGGCGTGTTGGTGATGTTTTTCGTCTTCGTCCAATTGGCCAGCTTCTTTATCGGTCCGGTGATCGAATCACGGCGCATCCGGCAAGAGCTGCATGCCGAAAAATGCGTGATGCAAGAGTTCGGCTGTTGCTGGCTCGGCGTTTGGTCGCCGGATGATGAAGCGATCAACGGCCTGCGGACCACGCTGCATCTCGACATCACGTTTGTCGGCAAGGTAACCGCCGCCGACCGGATCTTCGTTTCCGACTATCTCAGCTTCCTCTGGATTCCGTATTACTGGACCGTCGCGCCCACGTTCAACTACATCGTGCGGCCGCTGCTCAATCACTTTGTCCGGCAATATGTCAGCAAAGCCGTGCAAGGCAACAACCGACCTTCGGCCGAACTCTGCAACGTCTCGACCGCTCCGATCGGCGACGCCGAGGTCAACAGCATTCCGGCGCTCCCCTATTTCATCGCCCAGCGAATCACCGAGCGCGCCAACGCCAAAGCGAAAGATATCGCTCCCAAGCTCCGCACGCTGCTCGGACAAAAAACGCTCATGGCCGGATTGGCCGCGTTCAACTCCGAACTCTCCGGAGAAGAACTGGTTCATACCAGCTACTTTGAAGACCCCGACGTGCTGAACTTGCTGACCATCCATATGGCGCTGCAGCGCAACGATCGCCGCTATCTCATGCAGGCCGCCGCCTACCACCGTCAACTGCTCGAGTGGACGCGCTACTTCCGCGAAATGGCCGGCGACTGGGAAAACGCCGAACAACTCGATCGCATCCTCCGCGACACCCCAGCCGAACCGATCGAAGTCCGCCGCCGCGCCGCCGCCTAAGGTGGGACCGTTGGACCGGACCGCCACGTTTTTTTCTACCGCCGGCCCGAACCACCCCACACACTAGCCCGAGTGCGCAAGCCGAGGGAATACGCTCCCCACCCCCAACGACAAAGCCCCGATCAGACCGGACCGGACCGCCACGCTTTTTTCCACCGCCGGCCCGAACCACCCCAAACACTAGCCCGAGTGCGCAAGCCGAGGAAATACGCTCCCCACCTCCAACGACAAAGCCCCGATCAGACCGGACCGGACCGCCACGCTTTTTTCTACCGCCGGCCCGAACCACCCCCACACTAGCCCGAGTGCGCAAGCCGAGGGAATACGCTCTCCATCCCCAACGACAAAGCCCCGATCAGACCGGACCGGACCGCCACGTTTTTTTCCACCGCCGGACCAACCACCCCACACACTAGCCCGAGTGCGCAAGCCGAGGGAATACGCTCTCCACCCCCAACGACAAAGCCCCGATCAGATTGGACCGGACTGCCACGTTTTTTTCCACCGCCGGCCCGAACCACCCCACACACTAGCCCGAGTGCGCAAGCCGAGGGAATACGCTCTCCACCCCCAACGACAAAGCCCCGATCAAACCGGACCGGACCGCCACGCTTTTTTCCACCGCCGGACCAACCACCCCACACACTAGCCCGAGTGCGCAAGCCGAGGGAATACGCTCCCCACCCCCAACGACAAAACCCCACCGGACCGGACCCCTCACGTTTTTTCGCGCTTCCTTGGCCATTCGGGTTTCGAAGTTCGTGATTCGTTTCACGATGTGGACTGGACCGCGGCGCGTTTTTTTTTTGCAGTCGATGGGACCGGACCGGACCGCTGAATTTTTTGCGCTAAACGCCCCAATCTACCTCCGGGCGTAATCTGGGCGATTTCACGCTACGACCAGCACGCCCCGTCCTGCGGGTGAATCCACTGGACAGGACAGAACGTCAATTCTTCGATCGAACAATCCATCCTGTCCAACCGACCGTCTAGGCAATCAGGACATCCGACCAGGCGCCACACCCCAGCGCGCAGCAAAACACCACCGGCAGCGGCCACCCCAGCCGACCAGCAATCCCAACGAGCAAGATTTCGCCCCCCAGCGGCATCCTCACCAGGGACAATTCTGCAATTCTTTCCTGGAAATATTCTAAGCAATCTCTCAGTCTTTATCAATCCTGAAAGTGGCCCAAGGGAGTCGAGAGGCGCCCCGACCGAAAACATCGCTCCTGCTACACGCAGGACATTAGAAGGCTGTGTGATCGAAGGGGGGCGGCGATCGGATCGACAGTCCGGGACTCAGTTTGAATACTAGATTCCCCCCAAGTGAGGTGCTAGATTTGGTCTCAAAGGACTTTGTTTCACCGTCTAAATTTGATGTAACGCCTAAAAACAAAAAACTGACCGTGAGGTGCTTTGCCAGTAACTATGTCCGATCATTCCGATAGTGTGGCTACAGTCGTAACCAAGGCACTTCAGAAACTTGAAGTTGTTTTGAAGGTTACCGCAGATGAACTGCAGGGGGATTTTATTGACCCCAGAAGTAATCTCTTCGAGCCAGGAGAAATTAATCTAGAAGACGAAATTGTGCTCGGGTTTCCGCGATGCGACGACGGAATTGAACTAACCTACGGACAATTGCCGGCGCTGGTAGGCGAAGTCTCAGAAATAGAATTGGTCGGCAATCTTGAGTGCTGGACGTCTAATCAACTTTGTATGCGTATAGCGCCGGTTTTCCCCGATACTTCTTTTTATCAATTGGAAGAATTGGTTGGGCGTGGTGTACTCCAGTCAGTTCACGTCGACGGAAATGACTATGAATTGAGCTTCGTAAGCGGAGCGACCATTTTCGGATTTGCCGTGCTCAAATTTGGGTACTGGGACAAATATATTCCGCCCCTATTGTCAGAGGACTTCTTCATTAGCGTGCGTTGGACTGGTGCAGCAGATCGTAATGTTGTTCGTCGATTGGTTGATTCTCTTATTTTTGAGCTTGCAGCATCATTCAACGTAAATCTGGAACGAAGTCCAAGACCTGAAACATTAGTTGAATTTGAACAGTTTGACACGCTTCTTCCGGATCGGGAACTTCGCCCTTTAGTTCACGATGAGGGATTGGCAGAGGTGCTACGACTGTATTCGTTTGCGATTGCTACCTCAGATCCGCAGTTTCAAATAATTGGTTTCGTAAAAGTCTTGGAGCACATTTCGGTCACGGTGGTTCGAGAGGATCTAACTGCCGCTGTTCGCACAAAACTATTGAGCTCAAGAGCCCTTGAACCGGATGCGGAATACATCCTCGATCTTGTAACGGAAATTAATTGTCATAAAAGCCAGCATCGAAAGGACAGCGACGCCCTCTTGCTAACAATTCAAAAGTGTTGTGACCCGACCGAATTAGCAAGGTGTGCCCCTCACTATCTGCAAATCCGAAAAATAAACGTCACTTCAAGTCAGAAAGATCGAGATGCTGCTTTGAAACAGTTCTCGGCGGCGATAAGTGCGACACGAAATGAGATCGTCCACGCAAAATTAAACTACGAAAAAACGGGCGACGAATGTCCCGAGGAGTTTAGATCCTCATTCGCTAAGAGTTGCAGGGTGGCTGCTGAGCAAGCAATTCGCTGGTTTGCTCTGCAGCATAAAAGTTTGAGAGTGGATCGATTTCCCGATTGATCTCGGCCGGACACGGAAAGAAACAAAGTCCCAATTCTTGATTGTTCCCGCTGGGGTCGACCCGCGGCGGCCTGGGGAAGAACCTAGACCAGGGGGGCGCCGCCGCTGGTCGTCTGGCGACCAGGGGGCCGGGCTGTGCCGGTCAGGCCGCTTGTGACGCCCCCAGCGTCGCCGCTCGCAGCCGCTCGGCCGCGAGCGCGGCGATTGTCTCGCATTGTTCGACGCCGACGCTAGAGAAGCCGCAGCGACGGGCGCCGATCAGCGTCGACCCGGATCCGGCGAACGGATCCAAGACGCGCGGCTTCTCCCGATGCGCGACCTTAGCAGATCCCGGTCGACCGGCTTTTGCGCGGCGTGGACGCGGTCCTTCCCCGCATCACCGAACGCCCGTCTTCCCAACACGCGTTCCCTTCGCCAACTTCTTCTTCGCCGCTGGCTTCTTACGGTCGCCACTTCTCGAGCCCTTCTTTACTTCCCTTTTCTCGGTCACGCTGCCGCGCAGTTATTCAGCGACCCAGGCGTTCAGGCTCATTTTGTCTGCGGCGCTGATAGTCGCCTTTCGCTCCGCCGAAAGTAGCGCCGGCGTGACGTTTGCCAATTGCATACCGGCACCGGGGGCGTGACGGTGGCTTGGTGCGGGGCTCAAGACAGCAGAGGTAAGAGTAGACACTGACTGTGGGCCGATGGCACGCAGATTAGCAGGGAGTTCGCCATGGGCGTTCCGCCGTCCGGATCAAGACTTCACGCACGAATTTGAGAAATCGATCATTCGTAAGTGCAGCAACTACATTGAAATAAGTAACGCCGGTTTAGTAGGTGCCCGGAGATAAGCAAAACCCCGCCCAGCGGAGTCGATAGCGCCGCATAGCGCATCAGCATATCTTCGATCGAGGCTCCTTTGACAGGCTTTGCCGGACTGACGGCGATGTCTTCGCCGATCCCGCCTTCGAGGCCGCGATGTTGCGCACAACACTGCGTTGAGCCACATGACGAGTCGTTGCCGTTGAGGGGAAGCTCGGCGGAACAGACGCCGGTGGGTGCGCAGGTCTCGCAGCACTCGCCGGAAAGACCATATGCAGCGCTGGTAATCACAGCCAAGCCGCAAATCGCGATGACGCTTGGGAGCCAGCGACGATGCTTTCGCCAACCCGGAACAAACGCCGCGAGGGCGAAGACAAAGCAAGCGCCAGCCATCCACCGATGAAACGACTCGTCCGCCAAGAAACGAAGACCCAGCATCGGCAAAAAACCAATCGCTAACGGCATCGCCGCGCAGTGGAGAGCGCAAGCTATCGAAGCGACGATGCCCGCATGGTCTTGCCAGTTTGACCTGAACATAACACTCTTCCGAAAGCCATAAACGGAACCTGAACCTCAACCCGCTTCATCTTACGCAGACGCAATCCTTTTGCAAGTAGTTTTCTTATGCATAACATGTTCGATACCGGCAGGAATTGAGTTCTGGATTCCCTCAGCCGCTACTCGCAGCCTGCCCCACGACCAACTGCGGCAGGTGAAAAGCTCCGGCAGCAACAAGCCGAAGCGCCCTGAAAGCGTTGGCTAGCCATTACTGCCTGCGCGGGAGCGAACGGCGACGCTGGGCGGCTTGCTTGCTGATTGGGGATGTTGTCGGTTACGTTATTTGACTTACCAGTTGTCCACATTCTTGGCCAACGCGCCGTCGACGCCCCCTTCCCCGCTCTAGAAAAATCTCTCCACGATGATCGTCACCGAAAAAGATAGTTGGCTGCGGATGATCTTTGCGATTCATGGGACGACCATGGATCGGATTTGGCCGCGGTTTGCGGTGGTGGTCGGCTTCTCGATCTTCACGACGGCGATTGCGTTGGTTTTTCCGGCGCATGCTTATACGTTGACGATGGCGCCGTTTACGATTGTGGGGCTGGCGCTGGCGATCTTTCTCGGCTTTCGCAATAACGCCGCCTACGACCGTTATTGGGAAGGTCGCAAGTTGTGGGGGCGGATGGTGAATGTCTGTCGCACTTTTACGATGCAGATCAATACGTTGATCGGCGACGAAAATTCGACCAGCGTTTCCGCCGCACCGGCCCAAGACCAGCGTCGCATGGTGCTGCTGATCATTGCTTACATCAATGCGCTGCGGCATCGACTGCGGGATACGGACGCTTCGGTGGAAATCCGTCAGCGACTGGAGGATACGGAAGAAGCCGAGAGCTGCCTTGCACAAGACAACGTGCCGGCGGCGATCGCCGACCGAATTTCTCGCTGCATCAACAACGCGTGGCGCGGGGAGCGGTTGAACGTGTTTCATCTGCCGCTGCTGCATCAAAATTTGACCGAGATGCTCGCGATCCAAGGTGGTTGCGAGCGGATCAAAAGCACGCCGATTCCGTTTACTTACAGCGTGCTGACCCACCGGACCGTGCTGTTGTACTGTCTCGCGCTCCCCTGCGGGCTGCACGATACGGTCGGCATCTTGACCCCGGTCGTGGTCGCATTGGTCGCTTACGCCTTCTTGGGATTGGATGCGGTCGGCGACGAGATCGAACAGCCGTTCAGCATCGATGACAACGATCTGCCGCTATTGCAGTTGACCACGATGATCGAAATCAACGTGCGGCAGCTTTCGGGTCACCCGGCCCATGAGATTCCACCGCCGATCGAGCCGGTGGATCATTTGCTGATTTAAGGCCGCGACGCGCCGATTTTCACCTTATCTCCGAGCGCATCGATTTGAAAGAACGGTAAACCACACGCCGCTTCGCCCCTAGCACTGTGGGCGCAGTGGGTTACAATTTGCCAGTACTGTTGATCTTTCGCTAATTGGCATCTGAGCATTGTCGAGCGTCGCTCTTTTGAGTGCGGCGTTGGGCGCCCTTCTCTTTCGCGTCGCAAAAGTTGTGATTCGAGAGCGATCTGGTTGTGCGCGAACAGTATTTGCGACGCCAGCCGCCTTGTTGCCTTGTATCCTGCGGAAATCCATTGGTCCCAAACCACCCTGGAGCAAGATGACGCTCGCCAAAACGCCTCTTTATGATTGGCATCATGCCGCTGGCGGCCGCCTGGTCGATTTCGGCGGCTGGTCGATGCCGGTTCAGTACACTTCGATTATTGACGAGCATAACGCGACGCGCACCGCGGTCGGCATGTTCGACGTCTCTCATATGGCTCGCTTCCGCTTTGACGGGGCTGGCGCTGGCGATTTCCTTGACAAATTGCTTACCCGCAAAGCCTCGGTCGTGCCGATGGGCAAGATCCGCTACAGCCTGGTCTGTAACGACGAAGGGGGAATCCTGGACGACGTTCTGATTTACAATCTGGGCGAAGGAGACAACCAGTACTTTTGGCTGGTGGTGAACGCCGGAAATCGCCAAAAGATCGCCGCTTGGATCGAGCAACATCTCCCCAGCGAAGGGGTCGTCTTTACCGACCACACGCTGGAGACGGCGATGATCGCGGTCCAAGGACCGAAAGCGATCGCAGCGGTCCAGCCGCTGTGCGACGTACCGATCAGTGATTTGAAATATTACTCGGGCGCCCTCGGCACGCTTTGCGGCGAGCCGGCGCTGATCAGCCGAACCGGCTATACCGGCGAAGATGGGGTCGAAGTGACCGTGCCGGCCGCCGCGGCGATTGCGATTTGGGACCAGATATTGAATGCCGCCCAACCGCTCGGCGGGTTGCCGTGCGGACTAGGGGCACGCGATACGTTGCGTCTGGAAGCGGCGATGCCGTTGTACGGGCACGAACTGTCCGAGTCGATTGATCCGA
Organism: Blastopirellula marina DSM 3645; assembly: GCF_000153105.1. Classification (GTDB taxonomy): domain Bacteria; phylum Planctomycetota; class Planctomycetia; order Pirellulales; family Pirellulaceae; genus Blastopirellula; species Blastopirellula marina. Next base: position 1,215,135 of record NZ_CH672376.1, on the reverse strand, counting down.
TCACCGCGGGCCTCACGTTCGGCGTTTCGTTTGATCACGACTTTATCGGCAAAGACCGGTTGGAAGCGGCGCGTGACGCGGCTCCGCCGATGGTCCGCGTCGGCTTCCGCTGTGCGGATCGTCGCGTTCCGCGTGAACATTGCACTGTGCACATCGGCGACCAACAAGTTGGCGAAGTGACCAGCGGTACTTTCTCGCCGACCCTCAACCAACCGATCGCGATGGGTTATGTTGATCCCGCGATTGCGGTCAGCGGCACGGCGGTCGAAATTGATATTCGCGGCAAACGTGTTGCGGCCGAAGTCGCGCCGCTCCCTTTCTATTCTCGTCCTCGCACCTAAAAAACCCTCCAGGAGACGCTCAACGTGGACCCTTCTCAACTGCTATACGCGAAAACGCATGAATGGGCCTTCGTCGAAGATCAAGACGGCGGCAAAGTGGCGACAGTCGGCATCAGCGCCTTCGCGATCGAAGCGTTGACCGACTTGGTTTATCTGGAACTGCCGAAAGTCGGATCCCAGACAACCGCCGGACAACCGTTCGGCGAAATCGAATCGGTGAAAGCGGTCAGCGACGTCTATGCTCCGGTGACCGGCGAAGTGATCGCCGTAAACGAAGAGTTGCCGAACAAACTGGAATCGTTGAACGACGATCCCTACGCCGGCGGATGGATCGCCAAGATTAAGATCACGGACGAAAGCGGCCTGGCCAACTTGTTGGATCAGCCCGCGTATGAAAAGCAGTGCCAGGAAGAAGGCTAGTCCTTCCCCGTCACGATCGAATCGCCGCCGGCAAATCCATGCCGCGGCCGGCGCCTAGAGGCGTCCCTTTCCTAGAGGCGATCACGCAACGTCAAATATGGACCAACGCGAAAAGTTATGGCTTACCTATTTAACACTCCCCAAGAGCAGCAAGAAATGCTCGCGTCGATCGGCGCGGCTTCGATCGAAGAGCTGTTCGAGCAAATCCCGGCGTCACTGCGTCTCGGTCGTCCTCTCGACCTGCCGCCAGCGATGGGTGAACTGGAACTGACCCAGCATTTGGCGACCTTGGCCGCCAAAAACCAGGGCCCCGGCGACAAGATCTGCTTCTTAGGGGGCGGTAGCTACGATCACTTTATTCCCGCGGCGGTCGACGCACTTGCGTCTCGCGGCGAGTTCTACACCTCCTACACTCCCTATCAACCGGAAGTGTCGCAAGGGAACTTGCAGGCGATGTTCGAGTACCAGACGCTCATCTGCGAGCTGACCGGCTTGGACGTTTCCAACGCTAGTCTGTACGACGGCGGCAGCGCCATCGCCGAAGCGGTGATCATGAGCATGAACACCGTGCGTCGGCATGACAAGATCGTCGTCTTGGGCAGCGTGCATCCTGAGTATCGCCAGATTCTTGACACGTACTTTGGCCCGCTCGGCACGCAGATTGTCGTCGTTCCCACGCCCAATGGAACGGTCGATCCGGCCGAAGTCGCCGCAGTCGTCGATGATCAAACGGCCTGCGTCGTGGTCCAGTCGCCCAACTTCTTCGGCTCGCCCGAGCAAGTACAGGCCTTGGCCGACATCGCCCACGCCAAAGACGCGCTGCTGGTCCAGTCGTTCGATCCGCTCAGCCTAGGCGTGATCAAACGTCCCGGCGATCTGGGCGCCGACATCGCGGTGGCCGAGGGCCATTCGCTCGGCTCGCCGATGCAGTACGGCGGCCCTTACTTGGGCATCATGGCTTGTCGCGAACAGTTCGTCCGTCGCATGCCGGGTCGCATCTGCGGCGAAACGGTCGACCGACGCGGCAAGCGCTGCTGGGTGCTGACGCTGCAAACGCGCGAACAGCACATCCGCCGCGAAAAAGCGACCAGCAACATCTGCACCAACCAAGGCTTGTTCGCACTGCGTGCTTCGATCTATCTCGCTTTGATGGGGCCGCATGGATTGCAAGATGTAGGCGAGTTGTGTGCCCGTAAGTCGCACTACGCCGCGACGCAGATCGCATCGCAAGAGCGGTTTGAACTCGCGTTTTCGACGCCGTTCTTCAAAGAGTTTGTCGTCCGCGATTTGCAAAATGACGTCGCGACCGTCTTGGCCGACGCGTCCGAAGCAGGTTTCTTCGCCGGCGTAGCGCTGGGAACCTGGTTCCCCGAACTAGCCGACTGTTTCCTGGTAACGGTGACCGAAAAGCGAACTCGCGTCGAGATCGACGGTCTTGTGAAAACCTTGGCCCTGACAACCAATCGGACGACGATCCATGCGTAATACACGATCCACTCATCTGTTGACCGAACTTTCGCAGCCGGGTCGTCGCGCCGTAGTGATGCCCAAGTGCGATGTGCCGGAGACGCCGCTCAGCGAACTGCTGCCGGCCGACGTCTTGGCCGACAACCCGCCCGCTTTGCCGGAGTTGGCCGAACCGGAAGTGGTGCGTCACTACACCAACTTGTCGACGCTCAACATGTCGGTCGACACGCACTACTATCCGCTCGGTTCGTGCACGATGAAGTACAACCCGAAGCGCAACGAGCGACTCGCTTCGCTGCCGGGCATCGTCGACTTGCATCCCTATCAGCCCGAAGATTCGCTGCAAGGCATGCTGCAGTTGCTTTACGAACTGCAGCAGTTCCTGACCGAGATCTCCGGCCTACCGGCGATCTCGCTGCAACCGGCCGCCGGCGCTCACGGCGAATGGACCGCGCTGATGTCGGCCGCCGCCTACTTCCGCTCAATCGGCCAAGAGCAGCGCAAGCTGGTGTTGTCGCCGGACAGTTCGCACGGCACCAACCCGGCCAGCGCTCAGATGGCCGGCTTCACGGCGGTCACGGTCCGCACGGTAGACGGCGCAGTCGACATGGACGACCTGCGCAGCAAACTAAACGACCAGGTCGCCGTCTTCATGATCACCAACCCCAGCACGCTCGGCTTGTTTGAGACGCAGATGGCCGAAATCGCCGACGCGGTTCACGCTGCTGGCGGCTTGATTTATTTGGACGGCGCCAACATGAACGCCGTGCTGGGGATCTCGCGTCCCGGCGACGTCGGCGCCGACATGATGCACTACAACCCGCACAAGACTTTCAGCGGCCCACACGGCGGCGGCGGCCCCGGCGCCGGTCCCATCTGCGTCGCCGAGAAAATCGCGCCCTTCCTTCCTTCGCCAATCGTGGTGAAAGAGGGAGACAAATACCGGCTCGACTACGATCGCCCCGAATCGATCGGTCGCGTCCGCACCTTCTTCGGCAACGTCGGCGTGTTAGTGCGGGCCTACTGCTACATCCTGTCGTACGGACCAGACGGGCTGAAAGCGGTTTCTGAAAACGCGGTGCTCAACGCCAACTATCTGCTCAGCAAGATCAAACACTTTCTGCCGGTGCCGCACGGGCTGCGTTGCATGCACGAGTTTGTCGCGTCGGCGGCGAAGCTAAAGCAGGAAAAAGGAGTCACGGCGATGGATATCGCCAAGCGCCTGCTCGACTATGGCTTTCATGCTCCGACCGTTTACTTTCCGCTGACGGTGCCCGAAGCGATGATGGTCGAGCCGACCGAAACGGAAAGCAAAGAGATGCTCGACGCGTTTGTCGAGATCCTCTTCCGCATTACCGAAGAGCCGGCCGAGCTATTGCACGAAGCGCCTCATACGACGCCGATCAGCCGACCGAACGAAGTTCAAGCGGCGCGGCAGCCTTGCCTGCGGGCCGTGTGCGGCTAGGGCGGTCCAATGGCGGTTCGTCTGATTGAAAACGCTTCCCACCGCGGAAGCTGGAATATGGCGGTTGACGACTCCCTGCTGGAGTCGACCGCCGATAGCCTGACGCCGACGCTCCGGTTTTATGAGTGGAGCGCGCCGACGCTGTCGCTTGGTTACTTCCAAAAGTACGCCGATCGCTGGTCCCATCCTGAAAGCAGCGATGCTGCTTGCGTGCGTCGCGGCTCTGGCGGCGGCGCCATCATGCACGACCAAGAGCTGACCTACAGCTATTGCGTACCGACGGCCGACCCACGCAGCACGGCGGTGACCGGTCTGTTTGATTTGTTTCACCAAGCTTTGATTCGAACGCTGAAAAATTTAGGCGTGACCGCGACAATTTGCGGAAACCCACACAAGAACGACGGCGACGCTCCCTTTCTCTGCTTCGAACGTCGCAGCAGTGTCGACGTAATCATCGATGGCTATAAGGTTTGCGGCAGCGCGCAGCGCCGCGGCCGGGGCGCTGTGCTCCAGCACGGCAGCATCCTGTTGGCGCGATCGCAAAAAGCCCCCCAACTTCCTGGCATTACCGACCTTGCTAGCACGCAAATTTCATCCAATGCGCTGCAAAAGGCTTGGCTACAGGAACTTAGCGACGCACTGAGTCTGAATTTTAAAGTTGGCCAACTTACCGAGGCCGAGTCGACTTCAGCCGTGAAGATTGAAAGAGAGCGATTCGCTGCGGCCGAATGGACCGAGAAAAAGTAGAGAATCGCACTCATCGGAAGATAAATCTCCTTTGACCGCAACTTTACGGCGGAGTATTATGAGTCTGGCGAAAACGCCATGCTTTTGCCGATAATTAAGAAAGAAGAAGACGATAGAAGGGAGTGTGAAGTTTTCAGAAATGAAATCATACCCCCTCAGATTGGTCATTTTTTCTGGCGATCGCCAGCATTACGCTAAGTAGCTAATGACTTGCCTATTCCTACTTATCCTCCGGCAAGTTGAAGATTCCTTTTCCACCAGACATTCGAGAGCAATCCCCTGGATTGCGTTCGGGATGTCTCCCAAATCCTATTCGCGGTTTTATCCCCAACCTATTGCGACCCGTAATTATTTTGTTCAGAGAATCTCGGGGGCGGGACCAATGCGAAGGAAGGATTGTCGATGCAAGTAATGTTAAGGGTTGTTCGAGGGCCAAGTTCCGGCAAGGAATTCAAGATTCCGGTCGATAGCTTTGTCATTGGACGCGGCGATGGATGTCACCTGAAACCGAAAAGCGACATGATCAGTCGCAAACATTGCGAGCTGCGCGTCGCCGACTCGAAGCTAGTGATCGAAGATTTCGGCAGCAAGAATGGCACCTTCGTCAACAACGAAGCAATAAGCGGCACGGTCGAATTGAAAATGGGGGACGAACTTCGCGTTGGTCCGCTCGAATTCCTCGTGTTGATTGATCATTCGCTCGGCGCCGCCAAACGGCCCCGCGTGAACAGCGTCAAAGAAGCGGCCACGCGCGTCGCCGAAGCCGGCTTAAATGATTCTGACGTCGCCGGCTGGCTGGCCGAAGCGGACGAAGAAGATCGCCGAGACCGGATCGACAATCCGGAAGGTCGTCAGTTCCGTCTCGGAGAAACGGTCAACGTCGAAGATTTCGACGAAGACATGGAAAATGCGACGAACGAAGACGAAGAAGGCGCCTCGACCAAGTCGGGCTTTATGGGCATCTTCTCGGGCCGCAAAAAGAAAGAGTTCGGCAAACTGCCGAAGATTGACAAAGACGAGTCGACGAACAGCCGTGATGCGGCCCAGGAAACGCTGAAAAAGATGTTCGATCGACGATAAATGTCGTCACTTTCCCCATCAAGATTTGAAAAAGCCGGCCTCAAGCCGGCTTTTTTACGTTGATCCAGCCATAATATTCTGAAGACGCGCGTTCTCGCAGCGAAGTGCGAGTAGGCCGAGACCGGTCTCCAATTCCTGCGGATTCGCGTGAAACTCCGGTCGACGTCCCCAAGTAAGTTTGACTGAACGGAAACGCCGCGGAAAGGTTTGGCCGTTGACCTCCGACATTTGCCTGTTGGTCGATCAATGCCGTGCGGGAGACGATTCCGCCATCCGGCAATTCATCGACCTATTTCGACATAAAGTGTATGCGCTCTGCTTCCGGATGGTGGGAGAGCACCACGAAGCCGAAGATATGGCCCAAGAGACCTTCGTGCGCGTTATCCGCAGTTTGCATCACTGGGATCGTGAGCGTCCGCTGGAGCCCTGGATTTTGACGATCGCCGGCAATCGCTGCCGGACGTTGTTGTCGAAACGGAAAAGGCGGCCTCAAGCCCACCCCATTGAGGAGCATGTCGCCGATCATCGACCTGACCTGCAGCCGGCTCAAATTTTGGCGGAAGAAGTTCATTTGGCCCTGCAGCAAGTCCGGTCGGAATACCGACAAGCCTTTTTATTGTTTCATGAACATGAACTGAGCTATATCGAGATCAGCCAGCAACTGGGACGACCGCTGGGAACGATCAAGACATGGGTACATCGAGCACGGAGGGAAATGATTGCTCGACTTTCGCAAAGAGGGGTACTAGAAGGACGTGAAGATGAAGTACGTCGAGTTTGAAAACCAGCTGCAAGATTTGCTCGACGAGCGACGTCTGTCCGATGTCGGTCAACTGCTGGCGCGCGTCGACTCGGCGGATCGCGACCGCTGCGAGCGGCTCGCCGCCGCCTATGACACCCTTTTCGATGGCCTAGAATCTTGGGACCATCCGTCTGGCGACCAGGTTCTGGCCGACCGCGTGATTCAGCAAGTCCAATCTCTGTCGGCCGTTCTTCCCCCACTCGCCGCAGCCCCAGTCGCGGAGAATCGTACGATTTTCGGCCAAGCCGGCGCCTGGCTGCCGATCGCCGCTCTCGCGTTGGCTGCTTCACTGCTGATTCTGGCGTTCATCCCCTTCTCGCTACGCCAGGAAAGAGATGACCGTATCGGAACCTACGTCGCGACGACGGATGGGCAGCCGGACTTGAATTTCGCGATGAGCGACGATTCGCTCGAGCTACTGGATTGGGAAGACGCCAAGTACGTTTCTCCGGTCCGGTCTCCCTTTGATCTGCCGTGGGAGCTCACCAGCGATCTGGTCGTTTCGACCACGACCGCGCCTCGCTTGCCGCTCGATCCCAGCTCGCTGGCCGTCACATCGATCGATACGAATCCCTGGATCAATAGTTTTCGTCCTTTGACGCAATCGATGGGGTCGGCGCTGATGGTCATCAAAGACGCCACGCTCCCCCATTCCACGAGCCGGAACAACGCGGAAGCCAAACCCCAAGCACGCGGCGCGACGCTCCCCACTTCGCTGGGACGCCGCGTTACTTAATACGCTAACCATCTGCATTGCGCACATTCTAGCGCTGAAATCGCCCTGTTTTGCTAGCCAGACCGGGCGTTGCGGGTTACATTGCCAAACGACCTACTTGGTTTCCCGCCTAATCCTCTTTCCCACCTGAGCGCCGTTGATGAACCATTTTCGCCTACTCTCGCTTGCGCTTCTAGCGTCCTGCATGGTCGCCTGCTCGACCCTGGCCTTCGCCGAAGAAGCCTGGACGCGGTTTCGTGGTCCCAACGGCAGCGGACTCGCTGCAGCGGTCGATTTAAAGCTTCCTTACAGCGAAGCGGACGATCTCTGCTGGAAGACGGCGCTGCCTGGCGTGGGCAACTCGTCGCCGGTTTTGTGGGGTGAGAAAGTGTTTCTGTTGAGCGGCGAACAAGATGGCTCGTACGTCTACGCGCTGTGCCTGAACGCCAAAACCGGCGAGCTTATCTGGAAGAAGGACCTTGCTTCCGGCGGTTATCGGCTGCACTCGAAAAACACCTTTGCTTCCACCACGCCGGCGGTTGATGCGCACTCGGTTTACATTACCTGGAGCGACGGACAGCAAACGACGCTGGCCGCGCTGACGCACGATGGAAAAGTGGAATGGACCACCGAACTTGGCCCCTGGGTCAGTCAGCATGGATTCGGCGTTTCGCCGATGCTTTACGACGAGTACGTGATCTTGCCGCTGATGCAGCTGGGTGATCCCAAGAAGTTAAACGGACGCAACGAGGCGCAAAGCCGCGTCGTGGCGCTCGATCGTGCGACCGGCCGCATCGTCTGGGAAGCTGCTCGCGATGGGGATGTCGCCGCTTACTCGGTTCCTTGCGTCTACAAAACGAAGGATGGCCGCGACTTGCTAATCTGCTGCAGTTCGGCCCATGGAATGGCGGCGCATAATCCGATGAACGGCGATCAAGTCTGGGCGAACCCTGCATTTAAGATGCGAAGCGTTTCGTCCCCGGTTGTCATTGATGGAGTCGCCTACGGATCGTGCGGATCAGGCGGCGGCGGCAACTACGTGGTCGCAGTCAATCCGGAAACCGGCGAAACGCTCTATCGCTTCGAGCGTTCGGCGCCTTACGTGCCGGGCGCCGCAGGTAAAAATGGCCTGACCTACCTCTGGTACGACAAGGGAATCGTCACTTGTATCCGCACAGCCGACGGCGAAAAAGTTTGGCAACAGCGGATCGGCGGCAACTATTCAGGCTCACCGATCCTCGCTGGAGACCGCTTGATCAACGTCAGCGAAGAAGGCGAAGTCGTGATCTTGGCCGCCGGCGAAGAGTTCCAGGAATTGGGACGGTTTTCGCTCGGCGAAGGAAGCAAAGCGTCGCCGGCCGCCGCTGACGGAAAACTCTACATTCGCACCGATTCGCATCTGTTTTGCTTGGGTAAAAAATAAGTTTCACGCGCGAAACCAAAAACGGGGACGCTCGCCCAGCGGACTCTATTCTTCTTAGCCCGAAGCGCGGGCCGAGGGAAATCGGTCCAACGTTTCGAAAACGGTTCGAAGTATCCAGCCGCATTCCCTCGGCTCGCGCCTCGGGCTACGATAAAAAAAAGCGACGCTTTAGGCGTCGCTTTCCTGCGTTTGATCCAAATTTGATTCGCTTTAGATCCCAGCGTTTCCGAGAATGTCGACCATGTTGCCGACGATTCGGGTGAGACCGGGATGCGAAGTCTCGAAGTCTTGCGTCGCTCGGTTGAGGTTATCGACCAGCGAAGGATGTTGCAGCGCTTCGGTGTTGTCGTGACGCAGCGCCTCGTGAATTTCTTCCATGGCGCCTTCCAGCAATCGACGCGTCTCTCCATCGATCTCGTCGATTTCACGCAACTCGGCCTGTAGTTCCTGGAGCTTCAGGCGCAGTTGTTCCGCATCAGTCATGACGTTCGTGTTCCCAGGGGGGCAGAATGAGGTATCAAAATCAATAGGCTGCCGCACCGGTCGAAACGGTTTGCGGGGCTGCCTCTGATTTTAACCTCTGAACGACTTCTGACAAAATGCTCGCCGGAATTGCATAACTGGCGACCCGTCCGGCCCGAGCGATATTGAGGCCAACCACTTTGCCATCCAGATTGACGACCGGTCCGCCGCAATCCTCTGGCCGCAGGAAGGTATCATGCTGAAAGACGGTCGGAAACCCGCTCCGGCGCGAGCTCAGCGGTCCGCCCAGATGATTCTGAAACTCGTGCCGAGCCATCCCTTCGGAGCCTTCGACGCCTGTAAAGCGATCTCCCAGCGTGCAGAGGAGGTCGACATTGCCATCGCCGCGCGAAATCGTCAGGCGGACCACATCGCCGGGCTGAAACCCTCGAATCGCTTTTTGCAATTCGCTGGCGGTCTGGATCACGACATCATTGACCGAGCGAATCAGATCGCCGGCCAACAATCCCGACTTGTCCGCCGCGCTTTTGTCAAAGACTTGCATCACGCGGGCTTCGCTGACCGCTTCTCCGACACCTGGCAGACGAATGCCGAGCACGCCGAACTCGCTTTGAATTTGCCGCGCGGCGGAACTCATCACGCCGATCGCCAACGGCTCTTCTTTGGGACTGGTCGTCGCCAACAGACTGCCGACCAGCGGCGCGGCGTCGGCCATTTCGATCGGATGGAGTCCGGTCGCGTCGATCTTAATCAGGGCCACGTCAAACTTGCGATCTTGGGCCGCAATCGTCGCGGCGAAAGTATCGCCGTTCGAGAGACGACAAATCAGCTTGTCGAGGTTTTCTTGCGCCAGAATTTGGCTCGCTTTGGTGATGACCCAACCTTGCGAATCGACAATTCCACCCAAGGCGACACGTTCGTCGTCGATTAACAGTTCAATGGTCGAATCATGAGGTTCGGCGACAACTTCGCGAAAAGCGGCCATCACGCGGACATTGCTGCGCTCGTTCACCTTCTGCAGGAAGCGCGCCATCATTCCTTCGTGGCGCTCTTGGCCGTAGGCGAATCCCACGATCGAGATCGTCACCAGCAACGTTGCAATGCTCCAAATCGTCCGCTCGCGCACGAGTTTCGCCATCATCGTTTATCCCTCAACTTGGACAAGAGAAAAGCAGAGAACAGCCGCTAGGTCTAGCCGCCGACTTCGCGAGCGTCTTTGATAATGACGTCGCCCAGCGTCAGCGTCTGATCCCCGCGTTGAACGATCAAGTCCACCTGATCGCCGGGGCTGGTCTGATCGACTAGCAGCTTCAAATCGTCAAATGATTTTGTTTCGCGGCCGTTAAAGCGGACGATGCGATCGCCGACTTCGACGCCGGCTTTCGCCGCGGGAGAATTGGGCGTCACTTCAACGACGATCGGCGCCTTCTTTTCTTTGTCGCAGCGAACGCCCAACATCGGTCGCGTCCCGGGCAATTTGCCCCAGACTTCGCCATCGGACAGTCGGGTCCAATTGTCCGAGTAAGCGTCGGACGGGACATGCATGTTGGCGGTGATTCGGTTGCCGATCCGGCTGTTGATACCGATCACGTCGCCATCCATATCCAACAACGGTCCGCCGCTATCTCCCCCCACCAACACGCAATCGGTCGCGACCACGTCGTCATAGGCGGCCAACACGCGTCCCAGTCGCAGCACCGGCAGACGATCTTTGACGTATCCGCCGGGATGCCCGGTCACCAACACCCATTGGCCCTCGCGTAGTTCGGCCGAATGGTCGATCTTAAGGTGCTGGTACTTGCCTGGCGTAGTGATCTTCAACAGACCCGAGTCAATGCTGCGATCGGTGCCGAGCGTGATCGCTTTCACTTTCTTTCCGTCCGGCAGCGTGATCACCGCTTGGCGATTGGGCTCTCCGATCACATGGCCGGCTGTCATCACATAACCATCTGCGGTGACGATCACGCCGGAACCTTGCGCTCCGCCGACCGATACGCCGACGGTACAAGGAATCACTTTCTGCGCTACTTGCTGCACCCGCTTTTCGAGGGCGCGCAATTCATTCAGACCGCTCGGCGCTTCGCCGGCTAAGATCTCGGCAAAATGAGCTGTTTGCACAACCGTTGGTTCTGCGAGAGTCGGCTTCGCGACGGTGATCACTTCTTCCGCGTGACCGAGCGAAATTCCACACACGACAAATAGGCAGAGAAGAAGAGGGAGGAGGCGTCTCGTCTGATGCGTCATAGTCCTACGTTTCCGCGATCGAGAGATTGGGGGCTCTGGTTGGGGACTTTTATTATAGGCGACAATTCCGGCAAATTCGAAGCAATTCGTACAACACAATTTTGTAGAATTTTGCTCAAGTCCGCCGCACTATTCAGAATAGTCGCTACGTAAGTGTTTTTATAGTCGCTTGTTACAACCGTTCAAACCGTTAAGATCGACCAGGTTGAAGCAAACTACCAACAAGTCCCAGAAAGGTCTTCCATGAGCACGGGACATTCTCGTCGGCTAATTTTCGGCTGCGGCTACGTCGGCTTGCGTGTCGCCCAAAGGTGGCGAAAACAAGGAGACGTAGTCTTTGCAGTAACGCGAAGCGCCGATACGGCCGCCCAGTTCGCCGCTGACGGACTGCAGCCGATCATTGCTGACGTGACCGACGAGGACTCGCTCGGCGACCTTCCTGCGGTCGATACCGTGCTGTTTGCGGTCGGTTATGATCGCACAGCCGGCAAGCCGATCGAAGATGTCTACGTCGCGGGTCTCGCCAAAGTTCTTGACCATTTGCCCAGCCATTGCGGCCGCTTGATTTACATCAGTTCGACCGGAGTCTTCGGCGACGCCGCTGGACAAGTCGTCGATGAACAAACCCCATGCGATCCGCGACGTTCCGGGGGGAAAGCATGTTTGGCTGCGGAAGAATTGTTACGTTCCCACCCCAGCTGGCAAGCCAAGCACGTTTCGCTGCGGCTCGCCGGCATTTATGGGCCCGGCAGAATCCCGCGAGCGAAAGAGATTGCCGCCCAAATTGCGATTCCGGCGCCTGGCGCAGGCGCATTAAATCTCATTCATGTGGACGACGCCGCCGAGACAGTTTTACTGGCGGCCACGCATCCCGCCCCCCAATCTCTCTACATCATCAGCGATGGCCATCCGGTCGAGCGGACCGAGTACTACGCCCAGATCGCGCGCAGCTTGAACGCGCCGGATCCGGTTTACGAAGCGGCCGATCCCCAGTCACCGGCCGCACTGCGAGCGGCGACCAACCGGCGGATGTCGAACGCGCTGGCTGTCGAACACCTCGGCTTGACCCCCCAATACCCCGACTACCGAGCCGGCCTGGCCGCGATCTTAGGGATGTAGACCCGAAAGTTTAAAAAAGGGGAGGCAGGCCACTCGCTTCCACTTTCCCGCTTTCCGCTCTCGGCTTTCCGCTTTTCTTCCCCCTCCCCCGCTACCTTGTTCTGCGGGGAAAATCGGATCACAATGAACCCCTTCCCTGCGGGCCTGTCTGCTCGGCAGGGACCTTACTTTCCTTCTTACTGCTGGAACGGTTTTCGCCAATGCCTAGCTGCGTACTTGCCTACTCGGGCGGTTTGGACACTTCGGTCATCCTGGGATGGCTGCAAGACGAAGGTTATGAAGTACACGCGGTTTACGTCGATCTGGGACAGCCCTGCGAAGACCGCCAAGCGATCCTCGAGAAGGCGAAGACCTGCGGCGCAAAGACGTCGCGCATCGTCGACGGCCAAGAAGAGATGTGCCGCGATTTCGCGTTCCCCATCGCGCAGTGGCAAGCCAAGTACGAGTCGATTTACCTGCTGGGAACGTCGATCGCGCGGCCGCTAATCTCAAAAATCTGTCTGCAGGTCGCGCGCGAAGTGGGGGCCGACGCCTACGTGCATGGCGCGACCGGCAAAGGCAACGACCAGTGTCGTTTCCAACTCGCGGCCGAAGCGCTCGATCCGTCGGTCAAAATCATCGCTCCCTGGCGCATGGAAAAGTTCCGCGCACTCTTCCCGGGCCGCAATGCGATGATCAAGTATTGCGAAGAGAAAAACATCCCGGTCAAAGCGTCGATGGCGAAGCCGTACAGCTCGGACGAGAACTGTCTGCATATCAGCTACGAAGCCGGCAACCTCGAAGACCTGATGGTCAACGGCGTCGAAGCGGTCGACTTTGGCATGACCGTCTCGCCGCAGGAAGCCCCCGACCAGGTCGAAAACGTAAAGATCACCTTCGAGAAAGGGGTTCCAGTCACGGTCAACGGCGAGAAATGTTCGCCGCTGGAAGTCGTGCTGAAGCTCAACGAAATCGGCGGCCGTAACGGCGTCGGTCGGATCGACATGGTCGAAAACCGTTTCGTCGGCATGAAAAGCCGCGGCGTGTACGAATCGCCTGGCATGACGATCCTGTACGACGCGCTCTTGGTGCTAGAGCAACTGACCGTCGATCGCGACTTGATCCACCTGCGTGATCAGTTGGCTCCGGTTGTCGCCGAGATGGTTTACTACGGCTTCTGGTACGCTCCGAAGATGGACGCTTTGCTCGCCTTCGGCAAAGAAGCGATGAAGCATGTCACCGGCGAGGTGAGCCTAAACTTGTACAAGGGGAACGTCATGGTCGACGGCCGCTCAAGCAAGAACAGTCTGTATGACGAAGGCATTGCAACCATGGAAGGGGGCGGCTCGTACGATCAGACCGACGCCGAAGGCTTCCTGCGAATCCAAGGTTTGCCGTCGCGCGTGCAAGGACGTGTGACGCCGCGAGCTTACTAGTCTTCGCAGCAAAAACGACACCACGCAACAAGGCGCCCATCACCGCGCCTTGTTGTTTTTCTTGGCGAGGTCAAATTTGCAGAGTTTCACCAATTGCGTACAGCCCTGCTTCCCGGCGACAATTCACGTTTGCTAGTTGGCGGCGTAACGATCAACATGACGTCGGGGCGGCGTTGGCGAAAGTCGTCGAGCACCGCGTCGTCGATAACCGTATCACGTATTTCCAAGTACGTAAGCTTCGGCAAATTAATCAACGGCTCCAGCGAGTCGAATTCTTTCGCGTGCAGCGTCAGGTTCTCCAACTTTCGCAAGTTGGAGATCGGTTGAAGATCGTACGTGAAATACTGAGAAGAGACAAAAAGCATTTCCACCGATCCCTGCGTGGCGAGCGGACCAATGTCGTCCAGCGCCGGATCTCCGACGCCGATCGATCGCACTGCCTGAAACGGCTCATCCCCCAAATAGCGCCGCAGGATCTCCGGCGCCGGCGGGAACTTTGGATCGCCAGCCTGATCAGTCGCGCTGGGTTGCCAGTCGTATCTCACAAAACCGCCGACGCGATGCACCCAGCTTACCGCTTCGCGCTGATGCCTTGCCGTTCGCTCCACATAGGCGAAATAAGCTGCGAAGATAGTCATCACAACGAGCATCGCCGCCAAAGACCAGCGTGGTCGCCGCAGAAAATTCATGACGTTTTACCATTCACGCAAGACATTCGATCGCCCGGTTTTAGCCAGGCGACACTTCGCGATTTCAATTCCCATCGCCAGCGCATGGCATATCCTACCGCAGATTCGAACGGCGACTCAATCGCGTTTGCTTGCTGATCGCCCCCGCTCGAGGCGATAATGGTTCTCGCCCCTGAACAATCCAACACTCGTTTACTCCTCCCATCGGAAACGAAGAGCCCCCTCATGCAACGACGACCGCTTCTCCTCCTGCTGACGTTGGTTTCTCTCTTCCTGTCCGGCATCGCGCTCGCTCAGGAAAAAATCGTAGCGAAGACCGCACTGCCGCGCAGCACGCCGGAAGCCGAAGGGGTTTCGTCCCAAGGAATTCAAGCGTTCATCGAAGCGGCCGACAAACAAGTCAACTCGATGCACAGCTTTATCTTGGTCCGACATGGCAAAGTCGTCGCCGAAGCGTATTGGGCGCCCGAGTCCGCCGACAAGCCGCATGTTTTGTGGTCGCTCAGCAAAAGCTTTACCTCGACCGCCGTTGGTCTGGCGGTCGCTGATGGCAAGTTGAGCGTGGATGACCCCGTCTTAAAATTCTTCCCCGACTTGGCCCCCGAGAATCCTTCCGAAAATCTCCAGGCGATGCGCGTGCGCGATCTTCTGACGATGAGCGCCGGTCATCAAGACGAGTTGAACTGGCGCGAAGCTCCGCACTGGGCGAAAGCTTTTCTCGCCCATCCGGCGCCGCACAAACCGGGGACGCACTTTCGCTACAACACGCCGGCGACTTACATGTTGTCCGCGATCGTACAAAAAGTGACCGGCCAGACCGTGTTGGAATATTTGACGCCGCGGCTGTTTACGCCGCTGGGAATTGAGACTCCGATTTGGGACAAGAGCCCCCAGGGTGTTTCGATCGGCGGCTATGGTCTTTATCTGCACACCGAAGACATCGCCAAGTTCGGGCAGTTGTACTTGCAGCGCGGCCAGTGGAACGGCAAGCAGATCTTGCCGACCGAATGGGTCGATCTGGCGACATCCAAGCAGGTTCCCAACGGCGACAGTCCCGATAGCGATTGGAACCAAGGTTACGGTTTCCAGTTCTGGCGCTGCCGTCATAACGCCTATCGCGGCGATGGCAAAGATGGCCAGTTTTGCATCGTCATGCCGGAACGGGACGCGGTGGTAGCGATCACCGCCAACTCGGGCGACATGCAGGCCGAGCTTAACGTCGTCTGGGATAAGCTGTTACCAGCGCTGCATGCCGAACCGCTGCCTGCCGATGCGAAAGCCTTCGCCGAGCTGCAAACAACCATCTCCGGTTTAAAAGCGACGCGTTGATGGGGCAGCTTCCAACTTTCGTCCTATTTCTAGCGTTACTTCGAATCGTTTTGGGCTATTTCCCTAGGGACATCCTCAAAATGTCTCCTTTTCAAAACGCCGCTTTTCTGGGGTGGATGACTGCCACTATTGAGGTACGATAGCGATAGCCCCCCCATCGTAACGCTTTTCATTTGCGATATCGGAGTCCTACATGGCGGAAATCGATCTCTCGGGCATCTCAGCTCTTTCTGTCGAAGAACGCATCAAACTGGCCCAAGCGATCTGGGACACCATTCCTGATCCAGCGACAACGACGGCGACAAACTTGTCGCCGAGGTATGCTCACGGCGCCGCCGTCGATACGTGGCGAGTTCCGGGACTGCAGGTGGAGTCGTGGATTTCGTTCTTTGGCGCCGATCAGCTAACTTATTTGCATCCGTCCGACGATCAGTTGCGGGGCGACGTCCAAGGGTTTCTGCAATCGTTTGGACTTCCCCATACCGTTCAATTTTCCGGCGCCCAGGAATTGAAGATCTCGTTCGCACCGCTCACCAGTCCGATCGTCGGCTACAACTCGCTGATCGGCTGGGGAATCTTTTTCGATTCTGAGCTCGATGCGCGCTTGGGCGAGCAATTAGTAATCGGTCAGGAAGATTCGGCGGCAGGAGTCGCGTCGCTATGCGTCGATCGGATTACCGGCGTCGTCAACCGCTTGGATATCACCGCCGCTCCCCCGCAAATGTTTGTGAACTCAAGCGTTTTACAATTCGGTCAATCGCTGCAAGCGGCCGTCGCGTGGTCGCAAGAGCGAGAACAGTTCCGCACGATTCCCGCCGACTTCACGTCGCAGCTAGAACAACGCCTACGCACAATCGATCGCGCCGCGTTCGCCGCTGCCGAGCATTATTGGCCGAACTTGCTGGCGACGATCAGCATTCGACACCGCGGTTGGCGCGTTCCCTGCGAACCGGGTTCGGCGGAATAGCGGTTATTCATCGCTGGAAAACGTAGGAAGCTGCGTTAAGCGAATAGATAGTCGCTTTACGTTGCTTTTCAGCCGATCCAGAAAATACGCTGAGCTGGGAAGAAGTGCGGCGAAGTGTCTGAGGTGCGATTCTTGCCGGCCGCCTATCGCGACTTGGCTGAGATTGTCGCATGGTACGACTCCAAGCAAACGAGCGTATCCCGCGACCCTCTGCATGCTGGCTAAGATTTCTCTTTCAACATTTTCTTCGCCGCAAATGCAGCGAGGGAAGCTTCTATCTCCTCCCAATGCCGCTCGGCCCAGATCCAGACGCCGCAAAAAGCCTCTCCCAAGCTTTCTCCCAGCGGCGTCAACTTGTACTCGACTCGCGGCGGCGTCTCGGCATAGGCGGTTCGTTGAATCAGTCCGTCGCTCTCCAATTGTCGCAGTGATTGCGTCAGCACCTTTTGACTGATTCCCTCGACCATCCGCTGCAATTGATTGAACCGAGCATCCGGATATTCGTGCAGCGCCTCAATGATCAGCAGCGTCCATTTGTCGGCGATGCGCGCAATGATCTCACGGACGAGCGCCGAGATCTTGGGGTCTAGTTCTGACCATTCAGGCGAATCGCCTGCGGCGTTGTTCACGGGATTTGTCCTGTTTCTGCGTTCATACTTACCAACAGGTGCGTAACGCACTTTGATGTGCGTTCTTTCCATTTTAATCGATCACGCCTATCGTTGCCTGCAGAGACCCATCGCAGCCCAAGGAGCATGACATGCAGACAAATGGCGACACGATCTTGATCACCGGCGGCGCTTCGGGCATCGGCAAAGGCTTGGCCCAAGCGTTTTATCAACGCGGCGACCAAGTTATCCTCGCCGCGCGACGGACCGATGCATTGGCGAAAGTCGCTGCCGAAAGTCCCGGAATGGCCTACTATCCGCTCGACGTTTCTTCGCCAGAGAGCATCGCCCAACTGACAGCTCAAGTCATCGCCGATTATCCGTCGCTTAACGTTCTAATCAACAACGCCGGCGTCATGATCCCCGAGGATCTGTTGAGCGATCCGCTCGACCTGACCGCCAGTATGACGACGATCACCACCAACCTGATCGGCCCAATTCGACTGACCGCCAGCTTGCTGCCGCATCTACGTCAACAACCGGCGGCGACGGTGATGATGGTTAGTTCTGGCCTGGCCTTCACGCCGCTGGCGATGACTCCCACGTACTGCGCGACAAAAGCGGCGATTCATTCGTACTCGCAATCGCTCCGCTATCAACTGCGTGAAACGAACGTGGAAGTGTTGGAACTAGCGCCCCCTTACGTTGCGACCGAACTAATGGGAAGCCAACAAGCGGCCGATCCCCGGGCGATGCCGCTCGAGGAATTCATCACCGAAGTGATGAACCTTGTTACTAGTGGTGAAACGCCTAACGGAGAAATACTTGTGCAGCGCGTTCATCCGCTTCGATTTGGAGAAGCCAACGGCAACTATTCGCAAGTCTACGAAGGCTTGAATGCGATGCAGCATCCGGAATGAGCCCGTGCAAATGGGGCTCGCCTGCTGTTATCGGCTCCAACCGATCGACAGCGACAACAGTGCGCCGGAATCGATGCCGATCTGGTCCATGCGATCGCTCGAAAATCCTTGTGCTTGGAAGATTTCGCGATCAAACAGATAAGCGCCGGAGAGATCGGCCGAAAAGCCCCAGCCTAGTTCGCGCCGCAGTCCGATGGTGAGACGCTGATCAAAGAAGTAAAGCCGATCCGCGTTGTCAGCGCGGCCTGAGAGAAGATAAATCTTGTTGTTGACCGAGTATCCGCCGTAGACGACGACCTTGGCTCCCAACTCTTGCTCCACCAACAGATTGACATTGGTTAAGGGAGTGTAGGTAAACGAGAACGTCCGTCGCTCGGTCGGGCGATACTTCAGTGAGAAGGGTACGCCGATGTTCATTTCAAACTGCTCGTTCGGTCGCCACACGTACGCGATGCCAGGCAGCGGAAATTGAATCTGTCCGGTAGGCGAATAGAACAAGCTAAGGTTCCAAGAGTCGCGTCCATCGCGCCAAGGAATGTTTAAAAAGGCGACCGCCGACAGGGTCATGTCATTAATGTCATCGAACGGCTCATTGGTCGCCGTGCCGACGCTCAACATGCCGCCGGCCTGCCAACCGTTGGCGAGTTCGCGAAAGTGCGTGACGCCAAAGTTGATTTGATAAAAGCGATCGGGAAGCGGTACGCCGGAGTCAGGCAAGATGGCGTTGGAACTGATATCGAGTTGATCGTAATTGAACGTCGCCGCCCAGATTCGCCCTTCCTGCATTGAGATCGGCAGCGTCAACGACGCGAGAAAACCGCTCATCGTGAGATCGCCATTTTGGCTGTTCAGATTTTGCTCTGGCGCCCAAAAAGCGTAGGTTTTGAACGGATCGCGTTGCTTTCCGCCAAAACCTTTTTTCTTCACCGGCTGTTTCGCTTCGTCTTCGACAAAGCGCATTTCTTCTTGAAAGAATTCGGTCTGCGGATCGGCCGGCAGCGCATAGGCCGCTTCTTGATACGGCGAGGGAGCTTGATACGACTGCGACCACGGGACGTATTCGGCCGTCGCAACGTCCTCAGGCACGACGTCAAAATAGCGAAACTGGTCCGTAGGCGACGGCTGAGGGGTTTGATAGCGAGATTCTGCGGGTCCGTCGTACGTCTGCGCAGCCGCGATTCCCTGCCCGCTACAGGCGCAGACCGCTAGCAATACGATGATCCGTCGATTCATAATGGCCCGAGCATCCCTTCTCGTTTTGACGCGCGTTGCGGACAGTACTAGATACTGCAGTTGGCGTCAAAGGGTTTCGGATTCCCATTCTGCGAAAACCAAACGGCATTTGCCTCAAAAATGGTCGCTCCGAACGCCGTGAAACGAATAGGATCACCACGAAGAACGCACCAATCCCGATTTCCAGAAAGGGCCGAAAGAAATGGCTGACCATCCAGATCTACACAACCAGGAAGAGAAGTGGAGTTGCCGATCTGCCCCCTGCCCAGTTTGCGAAGGCGGCGAATTTGCCTGGGGCAGCGTCGACGCCTACCACGGTAGCGGAATGCAATTTATTCCTAAAGACTCCTCATTTTTAAAAAGGCTGGGCGGGTTCGAGAAGATTCTTGAGATCACGCACCGCGCGTGCTATGGCTGCGGCGCGATTCAAATGTTTCTCAAACAACCGCTGCCCGTCCCTAAAGAACAGACCTGACGGCCGTTATTTTTTCGGCAGCGCCGTCTGAATCACTTCGGCCACGTGCTTGCCAAGTTCTTCGTTCGCGCCGCTGTTAAAGTGGACGTTGCCTTTGCTGGTCTTCCACTTATCTTGGTTCGGCTTCACGAAGCTCCACATGTCGTCGACGATCACGTCGGGGTGATTCTTCAGCACCAGCAGCGCAGCGTTGTTGTACTTGGCGGCGTAGCCGGGGATGCGGCCGTTGGATCCTTCTTGCGGCACCGGCGTGGTGTTGCGCCAGATCAGCGTGGCGCCGGTCTTTTCTAGCCGCGTGACTAGCTTCTCTAGGTTCACCATGTATTGATCGACCGGTACTTGCATATGCGAGAGCGGATCGCGGATATCGGCGATTCCTTGGCTCTCCCCTTTCACATGCTTCAAATCGTGCAGGCCCCAGTTGAAATGAATCACATCCCATTGGCCGTCGCCCAGCCACTGGTCGATATGCTCTAGTCCTTGTTTGGTCGAAGAACAGTTGGTCGGCGGACGATGGACGTTGGCGATCCCTTTCAGATTATCACGCACCTGCAACGTATAGCCGATCGAGATCGAATCGCCGATCAACAACACGCGCGGCAGACCAGCGACATCTTCCACCTTTTCGTAGGGATTCCGTTTGGCCGCTTTTGTTTCGGCAAACAGCGGAGCGGCCAGACCGGCGACGAGCAACAAGACGAGTGATCGGGAAATAAGCGTAGACATTCGTAGTTCCTAGGCGGGAGAAATCAGGCGGGATCGAAATAACTTGTCAAGCTGACGCAGCGGCAATTGATGGCCGCATACCGGCGACTATTGCGCCGGTCGCACCAATACTCGCAGGCGTTTGTGCATGTACTGCGAAGCGTTGTGGCTGAAGGTCCAATCGCGTTGTTCGCCGGTGCTGTTGCCGATGCCGATGTCGGCGTCGCTGCCGGCGTTCCAATGATTGACGGCGAAGATCGTTTGTTGGGCGGCGCCGTTGTGCACTTGCATGCTGCCGTAACCGTCGACCGGCGGAGCTTTCGTGTCGCCAAAGTCATAAACGGTTTCGGAAGCGCCGGGGACTTTGGCTGCATTCGGCGTCCCATAGTTATTGGGCCAGAATTCAATGTTGCCCCCTTCCAGATCAGCGCCGGCCGTCACGTCTGCACCGCTGACCCAAATGGTCAGCGAATTTACCGGTTGCTGGAAGGACGCGCCGCTCGCGAAGGTCGGCACGCCGATTTTGGTCAGATCATCGGTGAACGCTTCCATCGAGACGAACGCCGCTTGGCGCTCGCCGCCAGAGGTCTGTAGTTCCAGCAGATAGCCGACCCGATCAAAGGCGATCGATTGTCCGCTGTTGTCAACATCGTACTTCACGCCGCCGGCAAGCTTCGACAGATCCAAGTCATAAATCAGGTTGTAACCTTTTGCGGCGCCAACTTTCGGCAGCGCGTCGGGCTTCGGTACTTCGCCGGCGCGAAACGCCGAGGTCGGCAGACCGGCGCTGTTGGTCAAGTTGGGTTCGGCCAGCTTGTGCCAGGCGAATCGCATGGCGACCGGCTGATCAATTTCTTTCGAGCTGAGGATCACCGAATCGCCGTCGATTTTGGCGTCGGCCTTCACCCAACCGCTGTCGGCGCCGATGATCTCGAAACCGGTCAACGGCTGATCATCACGCGATCGGAGGCCGTCAGCGACGTTGTCAAACACGACGCGCAGCATGCCCTTCTCTTGCTTCATCGCTTTAAAGGTCGGGCCATCGGCGACAATCTCTTGGCGGTCGTAGGTATCTCGCAGCGCGAGATTCGCCAGGCGAAGTCCAACTTCTTGCTTCATCGGCGGGTGAATATCGTGAAGCGTTGCGACGTCGTTGATCACCACCATGCCGGTGTTCGGAATGGCCAGCGCCGCTGATTGGGCTTCCCAAAACTCGGCCAAGACTTCCGGCTTTTCTTCGCCGTATTGATACGGTGCGATTTGCACGTAAAGGAACGGGAAGTCGCCCATGTTCCAAAGTTTTCGCCAACCTTCGATCAGCGCTTCCATCTTGGAAGTGTAAAGCATGCCTTCGCCGTGATTCGATTCGCCCTGGTACCAAATCGCGCCGCGGAAAGGCAAACCGATCAACGGATGAATCATCGAGTTGTAGATCGCCGTCGGATCACCGGCGCCGGTATGCGGCTGCAAATCATCAGGCGCCGTCGGGCTAGGGGGAACCGGCTGACCAGCGGCGGCTTTGATCTTCGAATCGGCCAGCCAACTTTCGACGTTGGCCATATGCCGTTTCGCCAACTCCGTATGCTCCGGCGTGCCGGGCGTGCGGCGCTGTACGGTTTGCGACAAACTCTTCAATTCTTCCACGCCAGCAAAACCAACCGGCGGCGTCCAAGGTTCGATCCGCGTGCCGCCCCAGGAAGAGTTGATCAGGCCGATCGGTACGTCCAACTCTTGGTTCAATGTCCGCGCCATGAAATAACCGCACGCCGTAAACCCGGCGACTGTTTGCGGCGAACAGATCAACCAGGTTCCCTTCACGTCGTCTTGCGGAGCGACCGAAGTTTGATGGCTGAACTTGATCTGGCGAATCTCGGGGTAATTGGCGGCGGCGATCTCGGCGGCGGCGTTGGTCGACGAACCGACCGTCCATTCCATGTTGGATTGCCCCGAGCAAAGCCAGACTTCGCCCAGCAGAATATCTTTCAGCGTCACCGTTTTGTCGCCGGCAGTCACGGTCAATTGCAGCGGACCGCCGCCTGATTCCATCGCGGGCAGCTCCACCTTCCAGCGGCCTTGTTCATCCGCTTTCGCAGTCGCTTTGTTTTCGCCCAGCGTTACGGTCACCGACTGACCAGCATCGGCCCAGCCCCAAACGGGAAGCGGCATCTGACGTTGCAGAACCATGTGATCGCCAAAGAAGCCTGGCAGGCGAACTTCGGCGGCGGCAGGAGTCGCCGCCGTAGCGGTCAGCACCGACAGCAACAGCGCCGGTAGAAATCGGAGTCGAGTCATAGAGATGTTCGGGGTGACAGGGGTGAGCATGGGCGGGACAAGCGATATCACGGCACAGGACCGATAGTATCTAAGATAATCTCCAGCGAATCGCGAAGAAATAGTGACGTGGAGCCTATCGCCAATTATCCGCTTATCCGCGCGGAACAAAGGCGAATGCCGAGAAATGAGGCTTTTTCATCAACGGAACGTCTAGCTGTAAGCCGGCTGTTTCCGCCGCGGCGATCATCCACGCAGCCGTCTCCGGAAAGTCCGAGGCGCGAATATGCTCGATCGCCATCTCCAACTGCCGCGACGATAGCTGATCCCACTCGGTTCGCATGCGGGTCGCCAACCGCTCGACGCTTTCCGCGTAGGTCTCCTCTGCGGTGCGGACCACATCGGACCAGACAAAGCAGCCGGTCGGTTTCAGCACGCGGCGAATCTGCTCGAGCAACCACTCCTTTCGCGATTGCGAAAAGTGGTGAATCGAATAGCTCCCCAACACCAAATCAAACGACGCTTCCGTTTGCTGTGGGAGGAACGTCGCCAAGTCGCTTTGCGCCAGCGTAGCGCCGATCGGACTGGTCATCCAACGCTGCTCAGCGCGAGAGAGCGCCGATTCGGACAAGTCGACTCCCACATACTCGGTCAGCGGTAATTTCCCCAGCGACTTCGACGCCAAGTAACTATCCCCGCACCCGAGATCGAGCGCTCGGCCAGTGACGTTTCGCCGTTGAGCATATTCGACGATCGCCGCCGCTAACGTTTCATGCTGCATGTAGTCATGCTGGATAACGGCGTCGTACAATTCCCACTGTTCAAACAGCGCTTTGACCGAATCAATCGCTTCTTTATCCATAGGGCTGGCTTCGCCTCCTTCGATGGGATGGTGATCGGGGGAAGTTTAACTTGCGTCCTGTGCAGGAGAGATAAGGGCTAAGCCCCAATCGCCGGGAATGATTCCTACCACATCTGGAGGGGCCAGTCAGCAAGAGGTGAGGCCCGCAGAGCCGCTAGCGGGCAAATCATCGGATCCAAAAATCATTTGCTCCGCCGCGTGGATGGCATTCTAATAAACGACTCCCCCCTGCCCTGTCTTCTTTTTGGAGCCCCGACATGACCATGGATCGCTTCTCATCCGTCGATCGCCGTCAGTTTTTGAAAACCGCGGGAGCCGGCGCCGCTTTGGCCGCGACAACACCGGGGCTGCTGTTGGGGGAAGAAACGAAACCAGCGACCGACGCGAAAGCCCCCGAGTCGTTGGTGAAGCATTTGTATGACTCGATGAACGAGAAGCAGAAGAAAGAGCTTTGCCTGCCGTGGGACCATACCGATTCGCGCGGACTGCTGCGAACCCGCGTCCAAAACAACTGGCACATCACCGCTCCGGTCATCAATAGCGACTATTTCACCAGCGATCAAAAACATCTGATCCGCAAGATCTTTGAAGGAATTGTTTCGGAAGAATGGATCGAACGTTTCGATCGTCAGTTGAAAGATGACGCCGGCGGTTTTGGCAACGATCAGAATATCGCGATCTTCGGCAAGCCAGGCGAAGAGAAATATGAGTTGGTCATGACCGGCCGCCATATGACGGTTCGCTGTGACGGCGATTCGGCCGAGCATGTCGCCTTCGGCGGTCCGATCTTCTATGGGCATGCGGCCAAAGGCTTTAACGAGAAACCGGAACATCCGAACAACGTCTTCTGGCATCAAGCCGTCGCCGCGAACAACGTCTACAAGATGCTCGATGGCAAACAGCAAGATCAAGCGTTGCTAAAGACCGCGCCGTTTGAAGAAGACGTGCAGTTCCAGGGACCGGATGGCAAGTTTTTGGGGATCAAAGTCGCCGATCTCTCCAGCGATCAAAAAGAAGGGGTCCAGAACGTTCTGCAAACGCTGATCGCTCCTTATCGCCAATCGGACCGCGACGAAGTGGTCGCCTGCCTGAAAAAGAATGGCGGTCTGGACGAATGTCGACTGGCCTTCTTCAAAGAAGGCGATATCGGCGACGACAAGGTCTGGGACATCTGGCGGTTGGAAGGGCCGACCTTCGTTTGGCACTATCGGGGAAGCCCCCATGTGCATTGCTGGGTAAACGTGGCCGACTCGCCAGACGTGGCCACGAATACTGGTTAACCACGAGACAAATTGGTTCGGCCAATCGTTACAACCAATTCATCCCCCCCTCTTGATGCGAATCACCGTATCCTAAAGTGACGGGAAGATTTGGCATCGGGACGTTTCGGGCGTAGGTTCCAGAAGTGGTGTATTCGCCTGTCCCGAATCGAATTATGTCCGTTCTATGACCAAGCCCTCTCAACTTGAATGCTTCGAACTACTCGAGGAGTTTGCCAATGAGGCGGCGCAAACTCTCGACGTAGAAGCTTCATTGGATGAGTTGCTGGGCGAGGACTTTGATGACATCGAGGTGATGCGCGAACGTCGCCGCAGTCCGCGGCATGCGTTCCAGACGATTCAGATGTACGCCGAATACGATGGCGAAAACATGCCGCCGACATCGCGTTTTCGTCATGCGTCGTTTCATGACATCTCGTCCACCGGCATTTCATTCGTGTTGCCCAACAAGCCGACGCATGCTCGCTTTATCCTGGCGATCGGCATCGCACCGTTTCGGTTTTTCGAGGCCGAACTGGTGCATGTGCGCGAAATGGAGTCCGAAGGACGAATGAGCTATCAACTTGGTTGCCGATTGGTTCGCCGCATTACTCCCCACAAGCCGAGCTAACGCCGCTTGATCGCCAACCCCGATCCTTCGGCTCGCGCCTCGGACTGGTGTTCGATCGGTTCGACTAATGCCCTCCCTTCAAAACTGGCGCGGAGGGCTACGAAGACTATAATCGGTCTGTCTCGTGCAACCGAACAACGATCGCACCATTCCGCGTCCTTCCCTTAGGCTTTAACGTGCTGACTCGAACCCTCTCGCTCGTTCTCGCGTTCTGCTGCGCAGCAATCGCCGCTGCGAATGAGAGCGATACGTTGACCTTGAGCGATGGGCGAACGCTTCAGGGGATGATCTTGTCGCAGCAAGACGAAGGCGTCGAGTTTTTGGAAATCGTGCAGCCGGCGGGCAAACCAACATTCGGCGTCGTGCGCAACTACGAAAAAAGTGAAATTCGCGGCATCGCCAAAGCGGACCAAGCGGTTCGCCCTCGCTTGATCAAACGGGTCGAACGACTTCGAAATCGAACGCAAGTCGAAGCCGAAAATCGTGAAACGATCCAGCTGCGATCCGAGAAGCTAGGCGACGTCCGTTATCTTGTCGCAACCGGCGATGATTACGATCTTTACAGCCGTCTGGATGAGCCGCTGACGCGCCGCATGGCGGTTCGCCTGGAACAAGCGTTTCGCGCGTATCACCACATGATTCCGCCGCGCAAGGCTAGCGAAACGCGGTTGCGGGTATTGCTATTTGACGACGTGCGCGAATACTCGGACTACACCGCGACGCTGGGAGCCGCCGTGCGTAACCCAGCCATTTTTCTTCCGCAAGATCGGCTGATCCTGGTCAGCGCCGATTTTCGCCGACTGCAACAGCAAGCGAAAGCGGCTGGCGCCGAGCATCAGCGTCAGTTGGATTGGTGGGAGGAATTGCGCCGCGAACTACCCGCGCGATTGGACGCCTATCGCGAAGAGTTGACAGCGGCCAAAATTCCCGCGGACGAAATCGAGCAGGAAATCGCCGTGCGGCGCGAAACCTTTCGACGCCAACGTCAAGACGCGATCGTCCGCATCAAAGCGGTCGAGCGGGCCAACGACGACTCCTTGGAACGGGCCGTGGATGACACGACGCGCCGACTCTATCACGAAGCGTTTCACGCCTATCTCGAATGCTTCGTCTTTCCGGTCGCCGACTATGACGTGCCGATCTGGCTAAACGAAGGACTCGCTCAGCTCTTTGAACATGGCCAATTAGAAGGTGACGCGTTTCGCATTGACGCTCCCCCGGCCGAGCTTGTCGCCGAACTCAAAAAACGCCTGGCGTCGACCGATCGTCTGCTGCTGGCCGAACTACTGGACCGAGACAGCGCCGCCTTCGTGCTGACGACGTCTCCCCATCGCGAACAACTCGACTATGCGCTGGCATGGGGATTGGCCTGGCGACTCGTGTTCGAGGAGCGTCTGTTTGAAGGAAATCGACTGGAGCAGATGGTCAGCCCAGGCCAAAGTCGCCGCGAACGTTTAGAAACGCTATTGGGCGAGCCGCTCGATCAGTTTGAGCCCAAGTGGCGCGCGTATGCGGCCGGCCTGGCCGATAGTGGCCGCAGCCGTTAATCATTCTGGGCGCGAAACTCGTCGACTGCGTCGATCAAGTGCTCCCGTATTTCTTGCAATCGCTGTTCGTCCTCGATCTTTTCTCCCGCTTCGTCCGAGACGTAAAATACGTCGACAACTTGATCCAAGTGGGTCGCAATCTTAGCGATCGAAACGCTGAGTCCCAGCTGAAAAATTGCCCGCGAAATCGCGTATAACAACCCCACGCGGTTATGTGCGAAGACCTCGACAATCGAGAACTGCTCTGACGTTCCATTGTCGATCTTCACCTCGGTTGGCAAGACCTGCACATGGGCCGCGGTGCGCGACGCTTTGCTGGTCCAGCGCGAGCGGAAGTTCGGCGGAGCGTCGTTCTTGTCGAGCACCATCTTCTTGATCTTCGTCGCCAGATCATCCATCCGCTCGGCAGCCGGCTCTCCGCTCGACTCTTGATCAATCACATAGAATCGATCCAGCACCAAGCCGTCGGCCAGCGTATTGATCTCGGCCGAAAGAATGCTCATGCGTAAACTGCTGACGGCCCCGGCAATCCGATGAAAGACGCCAGGCACGACTTGTTCGTGCGTGCCGACGGTGATTTCGATAACATCGTGATCCGCCAGATAAGTCGTGCTGACAAACGCGCCCTCCACCGGCAACTTTTGCAGTTGCGCCAGCTCATCTGCAATTCGATCCGCAGGCGTATCGTTCAAATAACTGGGAGGCAACGCGTGGAATTGCCGTCTAAACCACGCCGGGTCTTTCTGCTTTTGCGCCAATTGTTCGAGCCGTTCGCGCTTGTGTTGCAGGCGTTTGGAAGACTCTCCTTCCAACTCGACTCCCAAGTGCCGCATCGACGCTCGATAGAGTTCGCCCAAAACGCGAACCTTCCAATCATTCAAGACGCCGGGTCCGACGCCGTCGAAGTCGGCGCAGGTCAAGACGAAGAGCATCTTCAACAGTTCGGGCGAGCCGACGTCGATCGCGAATCGCACGACCAGATCTTTGTCGGTCGTATCACGACGAAACGCCAGGTGCGACATCACCAAATGCTGCTGCACCAAAAACCGGAGCGACTCGGCGTCGCGCGGCGTCAATTGCAGCTTGGCCGCCGTTTCTAGCGCATAGCGAGCGCCGACGTCGCTATGATCTTCTTCAAATCCTTTGCCCAAGTCATGAATCAGCAGCGCCAAGTGCAAGATCCGCTTGGAACGCAGCGAACGATACGCTTCGCCGAGCGCATCGTCTCGATCCTGATACTTCGTGGCGCAGCGCACCGTTTCGATGCAATGCACGTCGACGGTATATTTGTGGTACTGATTGAATTGCAGCAAGGCTTTGGCGTGCGGCATTCCGGTGATGATTTTCTCGAGCACGCCCAGCTCGTTTAAACGGCTCAGCACTTCGCCTAACCGTGGAGGATGCGACATGATCGAGAGAAACCGCTTGCGCCCTTCATCATCCAGTTCGATCTCGCCGATCGTCTGCATACGCAAGCGGATCGACTCCCAAGTGGGATGATCGATCCATCGATCGTACAGATTGGCCAGATCCATCAGACGCAAAATCTCCGACACGTGGCCGCTCTTCTCGGCCTTCCAGCGTTTGGAAGTGCTTATTACCCGCGGGCCGACATAAATGTCGCGATCAACGCGATGCGTCATCAGCGGAGCAAGCGTACGGTAGAGAATCGAACGGGGACGAATCGTTTCGATAAAGTTGCTGACCACGCTGCGGACGCCGCTGGAATGGACAAAGTATTGCTGCATGAACTGCTCGACCGGCAACATTC
Source organism: Blastopirellula marina DSM 3645 (assembly GCF_000153105.1). Classification (GTDB taxonomy): domain Bacteria; phylum Planctomycetota; class Planctomycetia; order Pirellulales; family Pirellulaceae; genus Blastopirellula; species Blastopirellula marina. Next base: position 1,186,147 of record NZ_CH672376.1, on the reverse strand, counting down.
CTTTCGTGCCGACATAGCCGTAGCGATCGGCCAGACGCAGTTGTTCGCCCCGGTCTAGCTGATCGTTTGACTTGCCGGCGTGAAAATGCATCTCGTTGCGAATTTGCAAAAAGAAGTTCCGCGCATTTCGCAAAATCTGTCGATCCCGATCCGAGAGCACGCCCAGCAGACTGAGCGAATCGATTTCGACTTCGCCGCACTTGGCGAAACCGAGCCAACGCACCAATTGAACGCCGCGCAGCCCGCCGCGCGAACGTTTCAAATTCGGCTCTAGCAGATAAACGGCGTCTCCGTATTGCACCCGTTCGCTATGCCGCGCCTGGAGGATCGCGAAAAACAACCAGCGGAAGCGACGGACGGCCCGGTTGCGCAACTGATCGGCGAAGGTCCGAAACAGCGAGACGCTTCCAGTCAGGTAGCGATTCTCCGCCAGGGATGTAAAGATCGTCGCGTCGGAGAGCCCCAGACTGATCGCCTGGCGGGGAGTTCGCAAACTATGTCCCAGCACCAGGCCGACGTCGGACATATCCTGCACCATGCGTTTGGCCAGCTCGGCGGCTCTTGCAAAGGCGCTCGGATGATGCAAGATCATCAAGTCGACATCGGAATAAGGCGCCACATCGCGGCGACCATACCCGCCGTGCGGCACCAGCGTGATCTTCGACGCGAGCCCGTTGGGTCCATCTTCGCCCAGATCGACCAGCGCCGCATCAAAAATATCGAGCACGATCTGGTCAAACAGATCGGTCAAACGCGTGCATACCTGCACGCCAGGCGAACCTTGATCGTGTTGCAGACGAAGCTTCTCGCGGCCCGCGGCCAACGTTTCTTTGGCTTTCAGGACGCTAGGTCGCAAGCGGAGCGCTGAATTCATCGATAGTTTCGGCGTTGACGGATCAAAGGAAGGAACGGGCCGATTTTCGCTTATTTGTCGACCAAGTCTAGGTTAATCGGCGCCGCCTGGTTAGCGGGTCAAGCCTTACTCGGCGGTTCGTTGGGCGATCGCCCACTCGCGCACCAGTGCGCCGCCGGACAAGTTCTGCACGTCGGCGAACCCGTTTTGCCGTAAGATCCGGGCCGCCACATGCGCACGAACGCCGACTCCGCACGAAACGACCGTCGGGCGATCCTGGTCAAGTTCCCCCAAGCGTTCGCGCAGATCGTCCAGCGGAATCGCGATCGCGTCGTCGGCGCCGGCCAGCGGTTTGGCGCTCACTTCTTTTTCGGTTCGGACGTCCACGACCTGCTGCCCTGACAAATTTGCGTCACTATCCAGGAACAGATCGACGCCGTCGAGATAGTTACAGGCCGAGAACGCGGCCATGTGAACCGGGTCTTTGGCCGATCCAAACGGCGGAGCGTAGCTGAGATCGACGCCCGCCAGTTGGCGAACCGTCCCCCCGAACTGCATCGCCGTCGCGATCACATCGATCCGTTTATCGACGCCTGCGACGCCAACACATTGTGCACCGAGGATCTTGCCGGTTTCGGGTGCGAACACCAGCTTTAACACCAACTGTTTGGCGCCGGGATAGTAGCCGGCATGATGATTGGCGGCGATCGTCACGCTCCATGCGTCGATTCCGAGCTTGCGAGCCATTTTGACGCTCAATCCGGTCGTCGCCGCCGCTTGCTGAAACACGCGAACAATCGCCGTCCCTTGCACGTCCGGCATTTCGGCCGACGCGCCGCTGGCCGCATGTTCGCCGGCCAGGCGACCGGCTCGATTGGCAGGCCCAGCCAGCGGCACGCGCTGTTGCTTGCCGGTCGGCCCGTAGGGATACTCGGCCGCATCGCCGACCGCGTAGATATCGGGATCGGCCGTCTGCGAAAAGCGGTTGACCGCAATCCCGCCGGTGGCGCCGATTTCTAGTCCCGCCTCTTGGGCGAGCTGCGAGTTGGGTCGCACGCCGAGTCCCAGGATCACCAGATCACCGGTCGTGACTTCGCCGCTTTGCAGTTTGACGCCGGAGGCGTTGCCTCGTTCGTCGGTCAGGATCCCGGCGATGCCGTCCCCCAAGTAAAGCTGGACCTCGCGATCGCGGAGCGCTTTTTCCAACGGGTAAGTCATTTCCGGGTCCAACGGCGGCAAGACTTGCGGCTGCAGTTCGGCCAAGACGATCTTCAGTTCAAGTCGATGCAGTTGCTCGACCATCTCCAAACCGATGAAACCTGCGCCCACGACCACGGCTTTGCGCGCCGACGTCTTGACCGCGTGTTCCCGTATTTTGTCGGCATCGGCCAAATTACGGAGGGTAAAGACGCCGGGTGCGTTGGCGTTCTCTATCGGCGGAACCAGCGGAGCGGCGCCTGGCGAGAGGATCAACTTGTCGTAGGCCAGCGTGTAATCTTCGTTCTTCAGGTGATCGCGAACGTCCAGCTGTTTGGCGGCGCGATCGATGCGGGTCGCCTCTTGATTGGCGCGCACATCAATCCGAAAACGTTTGCGCAGCAGATCGGCCGTCGCGACCAGCAGCTTCTGCCGTTCGGCGATTTCGCCCCCAATGTAGTAGGGCAACCCGCAATTGGCGAACGAAACGTGCTCATCCTTTTCCAGCAGGATAATCTCGGCCGCTTCGTTCATCCGTCGAGCGCGCGTCGCAGCCGACGCGCCTCCAGCGACTCCACCAACAATGACGATCGTAATTTTTTCGGGCATAGCAAGCGATTCCTGAGCGCGGGACGTGACCGATTCGATTCTATGCGAACCGATGGCGCCAGCTCTAGTCGTCGCTCAGATCTTCCGCCGGCGGTTCCGGCAAGAAAAACGAGCAGATCGCCCCGACCAGACAAACAAACAGCGCCACGGTCCCCGCGGCCAGTGCGGTCGATTTATCAGGCATGCAGCTCGCCAACAGCGACGTAACCAAGGCGAACGAAGTGCCGATCATGCGGCCGCCGATGTTTGCGGCGAAGCTTTCACCCGTCCCCCGTAGATGGAGCGGATAGACGCGTGGGAGATAGTTCCCCCAAAAGCTGAATTGCCCGACCGTCAAAAATCCGGCGAAGAAAATGCCGTAATGCAGCAGCGTAAGATTGTCACGGGCCGGAAAAAAGTAGAGCAGCGGAATAAAGAAGAGCGCCGGAATCAGGAACAACCGAATCAACAGTCCGCGACTGACGATCACCACGGCCAAGATCGCCAACGCGAATCGTCCCGCCAAACCACCGATTTCCTGCACGCCGTTCACTTCGGCGGCGACCGACTGTTCAATCTTTTTCTGCTCGGGAACCGGCTTGCCGGCGGTCATCTCTTTCACCTGCGGCAAACCCGGCACAATGCGCGGCGTTTGCTGCAGTGCGCCGAACGCGATGCCATACGAGCAGGCGAACATGATCGTGGTGACGATCGTCGTCCGCCGCAGCTTGGGCGAAAAGAGCTGGGCGATGCTGGGCCGCTTGAGCGTTCCGGCCGCCTTCTTTTCGGCCCACGCCGGCGACTCCGGCAGGAACGGCCGAATCACCAGCAAGGGAATCGCCGGGATAACGCCGGAGATCAACGTGTAGCGCCACGCTTCGTGCCCTTCCATGATCGCCGGAAGTTGCGATCCGTAATGGATCGCCAGATAGTTGGCGCCGGTCACCAACATCCCCCCCAGCGACGAGAATGCTTGGGTAAAACCGAGCACCGCTTCGCGCCGTTTGACGTCGGGAAAAAGTTCGGCCAGCCAGGCGACCGCTGCGACAAACTCGACGCAGACGCCGATAAAGGTGAAACAACGTAAGACCAACAACATCGTGACCGACGTGCTGAAACCAGACGCAGCGGCTGAAACGGCGTACAGCAAAATGCTGCCGACCAGCACGCGGCGACGTCCCCACAAGTCCGTCAAATAGCCTCCCAATAACCCAAACACGCCGCCGGCCATCGCCGGGACGAAGAAGAGGAGCCCCACCCACAAGTTGAATTCATCCGTGCCCGGCGCGGCGCCGATCAGCTCTTGCAGCGCCGGCCGCACAATCAACGGCAGCATCAACAGTTCGTAAATGTCGAAGGCGAAGCCAATCGACGCGATCACGCAAACAGTCCACTGAACAGGCGTTAAGCGAGGGAGATTCGACATGAGGGGGAGCCGAAATGGGTGGAGAACGACTGGGGCAACAGCCGAAAGACTGCTTCAACCCGTCACGAAGAATTTTCAAGAGCCGCCGACCGCTACACAAGGCGCCATCACGGCAAAATCGACAAGATTGTTACATCTGTTTCCCCCGGCAAGTGGTAGTTTGCCCGCTCGAATTGGCAAGCGCGTGGGATAGGCTACACTTCGGTACCATTCGCAAACTCGTATGTCGCTTGAGAAAGTCATTTCAGTGGACGTAGAAAACGAAGAATCGCCCAGCCAACAGCTCGACGAAATCAAACGCCTGATCAAAGCCCGACAAAAGATCCAAGCGATTAAATTGCTGCGGGAGGAGACCGGACGCGGGCTGAAAGATTCGAAAGAGATGGTCGAGCAGATCGAGCAGCAAATGGTCGCCGACGGCGAACTCGACAAAGCCGGCTCCGTCGGCTGCAGCGGCATGATCTTGTTGGCCGCCACGACGATTGGCGCGGGGACGGTTTGGTTGCTGGCGTAGTCTTCGCTGCGTCGTCAGGCCAAGGCCCAATGATGTTCGGCACGCTTTTTGCGCCAAGAAATCGTCGTGTACACTTCTCGTTTTTCGAGGGAGCGACGATGGCCAAGAAACGGAAACTGCCTACGGAGTTTTCGGCTCACGGCGCTGCGATGCTTCGGCAGGTGTTTCCGCTGCTGGCGAAGCTTTCTGCGTCGGGCACCGAACGTGATAAAGCCGGCAATCGGCGACTGTTGTTTAGCCAATACGCCTCTCTAATCTTGGTAGGACTGTTCAATCCCGCTTTGGAATCGGCTCGCGCGATTGTGGCGGCGTCTGGGGTGAAGAAGATCGCCAAGCTGACTGGGGGTAAGAAAGTCGCGGACGGCTCTTTCTCGGAGGCTTCTTCCATCTTCGATCCTCGGTTGCTGGAGGGGATCATCAAAGACCTTCGCTCGCGCTGGCATCAGCAACGTATGTCGTCGGAGCCACGGTCGGGGCGCGCTTCGGATCGAACCGTCGAACGATTGATCGCCGTAGACGGATCGGTGCTAACCGCTTTGCCGCAGATCGTGGGACGAATCGCCGCCAAGGAGAAAGGACAATGGCGCTTTCATGCGCTGGTTCACGTGCTGGACGGTCAGCCTGTCGCCTCAAAGCTGACCGAGGAACCGTCGGCGAAAGGACGCGCTGAACGAGACGTACTGGCGGAAATGATTGCCGCAGATCAAATCGATATTCCTCAGTCGGACGAAGGCCATCTCTTCTTGATGGATCGCGGCTACCGTTCCGCCGAGCTGTTTAACAAGATCCATACTGCAGGCCATGACTACATCTGCCGGCTGAATCGCACCGATGGAAAACTGCTGAAACCGCCGAAAAAAGGAGAAGTCAGAGAGCCGATCCAACTGCCGCCGCTCTCGGCGGAAGCAATTGCGATGGGAATCGTCGCCGATGAACTGATCACAATGGGAGGCAACTGCGGCGCCAGTAAAATTGGCAGCGATCATCCAATGCGGCGAATTAAGTTGATTCCCCCAGCGGATCGCCCCAGTTCGGCCCGCCAAGGTCGCGTGCGAACCGACCAGACAGGCCGCGACGAACTAGTGCTGGCGACGACGCTGATGGATCTCACGGCCGAAGAAATCGTGCGACTCTACGAACATCGCTGGGAAGTGGAGCTGTTCTTTCGCTTTCTCAAGCAAGTCTTAGGCTGCAAAAAACTGCTCTCCGCAAAAACAGCTGGGGTCCAAATCCAACTCTACTGCGCCATCATCGCCAGCTTGCTGTTGGCGCTGACGACAGGCGGAGATCTCACTCGTCGAAAGTTCGAGATGATCTGCCTTTACTTCGCCGGTTGGGCCGACGAAGAAGAACTCCTGGAAGCAATGGAAAAACGCCCGCCGTAAATTTCGCAAACGCCGTGCCGAACATCATTGGGCCAAGGCCTGACCTACAAATTGCCAGAGGCGCGAGCCGATGGATGGTGATCGGCGATCCGAACTCGGATTGAAGTAACCAGCCGCATTCCATCGGCTCGCGCCTCTGGCTAATGTGCGCTTGTTTCGGAAAATCGCAACCGCAAAACTTGCACTTCGGGCTACGCAGATGAACGGGCGGCGGCGACTTGCATCGCCCGCCGTTCAGGTCGGCCACTCTGGCTCTCGTTTCTCGAGAAACGCTTTCATCCCCTCGGCCGCCGCTTCGGTCGTGCGGCTCGTGGCGCTGGCCGCGGCGCCGGCGGCGAGAAATGTTTCGAGCGTTTCGCCGATCGTTTCGTTCAGCATTCGCTTGGTAAGCTGAATCGCTTCGGCGGCCGAGAGGGCGACTTCTTTGGCGATTTCCATCGCGCGGGCCCACAGCTTCTCGTCGGGCAGGATCTCTTGAAAAATGCCGATCGACTCGGCGCGCTGGGCCGATATTGTCTCGGCCAATAACAACAAGCGAGCCGCCTGCGATCCACCTACGCGGAAAGTGAGAAGCGGCGCACAAAGCCCCGAGATCACGCCGCGACGCGGCTCTGGAAAACCAAACGTCGCCGTCGGCGAAGCGATCACAAAATCGGACGCCAACACCAAACCGGCGCCGCCGGCGACGGCTGGACCGTTGACCGCGGCGATGATCGGCTTGGGAAAGCGGAGCATCAGATCGTACAAATCGCGGAGCCGCACGACATCGTCGCGCCAACGATCAAAGGAGTCCTCTTCACCGGCAGCCGCGTGCATTTCGGCCAGATCCAAGCCGGAGCAAAAGGCGCTGCCGGCCCCGGTCAGAACGATCGCGCGCACGCTTTTCTCTCCATGCAAATCGCGAAACGCCTGTTCGAGCTCTTCGATCATCACGCGCGAGAGCGCGTTGCGCTTCTCGGGCCGGTTCAATTGGATCGTGCCGAGGGGGACATGTTTCTTCACGAGGACGATCGGTTCGCTCATTTTGATCACGCTAGCCTCGGCAATCTGCGCAGGACAGTTGGAATAGTTTCGAAAGTCTTATGATAGCGAATTTCGCGAAATCGCGGCAAGTCGTATGACTGCAATGATTTACGATGAATTCTTTCACTCAGGGAATATCCCCGCCCAGAGGATGTGTGAAGAATCGAACATGTTGCGTCTTTTCAACGTCGATGTTTCCGGCAGTTTGGCGGAACTTCTCGCAGATTGAGAAACACCTTAGTTATTAACGCTTGATAGAGTTCTATCGAGTTTTTCAGGCCTGATTTCCCCCCCTCCGTTTCACTCATCCGAGGTTTTTTGTCGTTGTTCGTAATCACTAAGCCATGCCGGATGATGCTCTCCGGCAACACGGAAGCCGCCAGGGAGGTGCAGCAGGATATTTTTAAAGCGTGTGAGGGATTGCGTTTAGGTCGATTAACGACCGTTCACTATGGGTTCGGCACGGACGCTGCTTCTATGTGGATCGTCGCCTGATCGCTGACTCGCGGTCGCCCAGTCAGAACTCTCGAGGAGAACGCACCTATGGCTCACGCTTTTGACAATGATGACTTCGAACAAGACCCCGCCGCTCGCTTTCCGGCCGACGCCGCCGAAGAGCAAGAAGACATGTTCGAGGACCCCAGCGACGATAGCCAGATCGATGACCCGATCCGCATGTACTTGATGCAGATGGGCGAGATCCCGATGCTCTCGCGCCAGGAAGAGGTCGACGCGGCTCGTCAGATCGAATTTTGGCGAACTCGTTTCCGTCATGCGTTCATCTCGAACGACTTCATTCTGGAACAATCGGTTCAACTGCTCGAACAGGTTCGCGACGGCAAATTGCGTCTCGATCGGACCGTCGAAGTCTCGGTCACCAACGCCAAAGAGAAAAAGAACATCATGCGTCGGATCGGACCGAATCTGGTCACGCTCCGCAAGCTGCTCACCGGCAACGTTACTGACTTCAAAGTGGTCATCAGCAAAACGGCCTCGCTCGCGGAGCGCTGCGCCGCGTCGAAAAACATGATCCGTCGCCGCGCTAAAGCGGTTCGCCTGATCGAAGAATTAAATCTTCGCACCAACAAGATCTCGGCCCTGCTGCCGAAGCTGCGGGAAATCTCGGAGCGGATGGATACGTTACTGGGCCAGATTGACGAAGCGACCAAAGCGGGAGTTTCTCGCACCGGCCAAACGGTCAACGAACTCCGGACCGAGCTTCGCTATCTGATGAAAGTGACGCTCGAAAGCCCCACGATGCTGCGTCGTCGCTTGCTGCGGATCAGCGAATTCCAGGAAGAATATGACGCCGCCAAGCGTTTGCTGTCGGCGGGCAACCTGCGTCTGGTCGTCTCGATCGCCAAAAAGTACCGCAACCGTGGATTGAGCTTCCTGGACCTGATCCAAGAAGGCAACACCGGCCTGATGCGTGCGGTCGACAAGTTCGAGTACCAACGTGGTTACAAGTTCTCGACCTACGCGACGTGGTGGATTCGCCAGGCGATCACTCGTGCGATCGCCGATCAAAGCCGCACGATCCGCGTGCCGGTTCACATGATCGACACGATGGGCAAAGTTCGCGCCGTCACTCGCGATCTGCTGCAAGAACTCGGCCGTGATCCGACGGCGGAAGAAGTCGCCGAACGTGCCGGTCTGTCGATCGACGACGCTCGCGTCATTCTCAAGATGAATCGCAACCCCTTGTCGCTTGACCAACCGGTCGGCGATCACGACGACAGCTTCTTTGGCGAATTTCTCGAAGATCATCGCGACGAAGACCCGCTGTACGAAACCCACCAGCAGGCCCTCAAAGATCGCTTGTGCGAAGTGCTGGAAGCGTTGAATCATCGCGAACGCGAAATCATTCGTCTTCGCTATGGCCTGACCGACGGTTACTCGTACACGCTGGAAGAAGTCGGCAAGATCTTCTCGGTCACGCGCGAACGCGTTCGCCAGATCGAATCGAAGGCGGTTCGCAAACTTCAACAGCCCTACCGCAGCCGCGGCTTGGCTAGCTTTTTGGAAGGCGCCGAAGAATTGGTCGCCGACCATGCCGAGACCGCATAAGGCCTGAACCGCAGGCCATCCATCTTAGGGTGCGTGAGAGGGCGAGTCCGCCAGGCGACAACCATCGGACTTGCCCTCTCCTCCTTTTCTTGCCCGCGGAACTTTCTTTCCAGCATCGCGCCCGAAAATTGTCGCGTGACGCAACACTAGCCCGCTGCGCCAACGAGGGAATGCGGTCGGCGATCCCGACTCGGATTGAAGTAGCCAGCCGCATTCCATCGGCTCGCGCCTCTGGCTGGTGTTCCGCCACGGAGTCTCGCTACGGGCTGGGCGACGATGGTTGCGACGTCATTGGTAATCGCGAAATGGCCCGGAACTGCACACCAGGAATCAATGCCGCTTACGGCTGCGCCGCCCCGATAGCGGAGCTATCGCGGCCAACCAGGAAAATGTCGCAACTTCAAAACTGGCGCTGCGGGCTACGAAGAGTAATAGACGCCGGCGACTTGCATCAGCGCCGCTTCAAAATGTGCTCCTGCGGCGACAGGTTGCACGCCGACACGCTAAGGGGCAAAATACCTGTTTGCTGCGACGCGTCCCGCGGCGGTCTGATTGAGTCGCACGCAAGTCTCTCACCCCCTTCTATTTCTTCTAAGACGCCTAAGAGGAGCTCCACATGGCACGCCCCGTGATGATGTTTACCGGTCAATGGGCCGACTTGAAACTGGACGACATGGCCAAGGCGATGCGCGAATTTGGTTTCGACGGCCTGGAACTCGCCTGTTGGGGCGATCACTTTGAAGTCGATCGCGCCGGCGCCGAAGGGGACTATTGCGAGAAGAAACGAGAGCAACTCGAAAAATACGATCTGCAATGCCATGCGATCAGCGCTCACCTGGTCGGCCAGGCCGTTTGCGATGTGATTGACGAACGTCATAAGTCGATCTTGCCTGATTACGTTTGGGGCGATGGCGACCCGGCCGGCGTCAATGCTCGCGCCGCCGAAGAAATGAAAGCGACCGCTCGCGCCGCCCAAAAATTTGGCGTCGGCGTCGTGAACGGCTTCACCGGCAGCAGCATCTGGCATTTGCTCTATAGCTTTCCGCCGGTGCCGCCCAAAATGATCGACGACGGATTTCAACTGTTCGCGGATCGCTGGAATCCGATCCTTGACGTCTTTGGCGAGTGCGGCGTGAAATTCGCGCTCGAAGTTCATCCGACCGAAATCGCCTTTGATCTCTATTCGGCCGAGCGGGCCCTCGAAGCGGTCGGGCATCGCGAGGAGTTCGGCTTCAACTTCGATCCCAGCCATCTCTTGTGGCAAGGCGTTGATCCCGTCGAATTCATTCGCGCGTTCCCCGAGCGGATTTACAACGTTCACATCAAAGACGCTATCGTCACGCTGAACGGCCGCAGCGGCATTTTGGGAAGCCACATCGACTTTGGCGATCATCGCCGCGGTTGGAATTTCCGCAGCCCTGGTCACGGCGGCGTCAACTTTGAAGAAATCATCCGCGCCCTGAACGATATCGGCTACGACGGCCCGCTCGCGATCGAATGGGAAGACTCGGGCATGGACCGCATGCATGGCGCCCAAGAATCTTGCCAGTTTGTTCGCGAAATTGACTTCGCCCCCAGCAACGTCGCATTTGACGCAGCGTTCGACAAAGAGAAGCAATAAGCGAAATCGTCCCTATTATCGGTACGACCACCAGGCCGCTGGCGCGTTTCCAGCGGCCTTTTTGCTGCGCGATTGGGAGCGAGAAAGTAGACTAAAAGATACGCCTTCGCCTGTCCCTCCCCTCTGAAGCCGCCGATTGTGTTCGCCCCGTTGCTGATCAGTTTGTCGCTGCTTGCCGCCGATCCAACTTTGGATCGCGCGACGATCGACGTACGCTTTCAAAGCGAACTGACGCAGTTGGCCGACAAGTGCGACGAGCTAAAGATGGCGCCGCAAGCGGCGGCGACGCGTGATTGGTATTTGCAACGTCGTCCGATCTACAACTATGCGGTGCTGGTCCCCGAGAGCGATCCGCTGCAGCCGACCGGCCAACCGACGCAACTGATCGCCTTCTGGTACGAAAAGCTGACGGCGCTACGGCACGCGTACGCCGAGCAACTGTTTGCACTGGCCCACCAAGAGCTGGCCGCCGAGCGGGCCGACGTCGCCTATCGCTTGGTGCATGACGTATTGCGTGAGAATCCCGATCATGCCGAAGCCAGACGTATCTTGGGTTATCGCCAAGTGAGCGGCGTCTGGCGGCGCCCCGGCGTGACGACGCGTGTGAAACAACTGCGGTTGGACCATCCCAAATTTCCCTGGCCGGCGAAAACGTATTGGTTGATCGAATCGCCCCATTTTGAGATCAGCACCAATCACAGTGAAGCGGCCGGACTGGCGCTAGCCGAAAAGCTGGAGTTGCTCTACTCGGCCTGGGAGCAAATGTTCTTCGACTATTGGAGCAATCGTCGTCAGTTGCAAAGCTACTTTGACGGCCAAACGCCTAGTCCCAGCCGCAAGAAGTTTCACATCGCCTACTTCCGCTCGCAGCAAGAGTACGTTGACTATCTGACTCCCCTTGAGCCGCAAGCGGCGATGACGCTGGGGATTTATCTCTTCGCCAAAGAAGAGGCCTACTTCTTCGCCTCCGACGATGCGGCCGCTCAATCGACCTGGCTGCATGAAGCGACGCATCAACTCTTTCATGAGTACCGCTCGGCCCCGGCCGACATCGGCCAAGAAGCGAACTTCTGGGCGATCGAAGGCGCCGCGCTCTACATGGAGTCGGTTCGCATGTTCGACGGTTATTGCACGATCGGCGGCTTCGACGCGTCCCGTTTGCAGTTTGCCCGCAATCGCCGCCTGGTCGGCAACTTTCATCTGCCGGTGCAAGAGCTAAGCGCTCTGTCGCGTGAGCAGTTGCAAAAGCATGCCGACATTCGGCCTCTCTATAGCGAAGCGGCGGGACTGGCGCACTACCTGATGGATGGCGACTCCGCCCTGCATCGCAGCAAGTTTGTCGAGTATCTCCGCACGATCTATTTGCGGAGGGATCACGCTCGATCGCTGGAAGAAACGACCGGGCTATCGGCCAACCAGATCGACGAGAACTACGCCAAATTTCTGGAAGTCGATGACGCGATGCTCGCCCAGTTGGATCCCCAGGGTCCGACCGTTGATCTGGCGCTGGGTCGCACGGCGGTGACCGATGTCGGTCTCGCAGCGATCGCGCAACTGCCGCGTTTGGACTGGCTCGACTTGACCGGCACGCGCGTGACGAGTCGCGGCGTGCAGCAACTGCAAACGCCGCGTCTGCGTGATCTGGGACTCGGCGGCACCGCGACGACCGATGCGGCGACGCCGACGATCTCGCAGTTGGCGAATCTAGGCGAACTGGATCTCAGCGGCACGGCGATCACCGACGATGGTCTGCAACCGCTGACAAAACTTGAGCGTTTGCAAATTTTGCGACTCGCGGTCACCAAGATCTCCGACGCCGGATTGGCCGAACTAATCCGTTGTGCGCAACTACGTGCGCTTGATTTGCGCCGCACGTCGACCACGGCTGACGGCATTGCAAAATTGCAGCAGGCCATGCCGATGTTGCAGGTTACGGTTGGCGCCCAATAGCCGTTAGAATAGCGGCTTCCTGCTTTCTCGCCCCCTCAGTCCCCGCCGAAGGTATGCCGCTATGAGCGAAATGCGTCCTTGGATCTTGTCGGAAGTGAATTACGGATACGTCAAAGAGAATCCGTACGAGGTCGCCGTGTTGCCGCTAGGCGCGACCGAACCGCACAATTTGCATCTCCCTTACGGCACCGACATGTACGAAGGGACCGTCATCGGCGAGCGGATTTGCGCCGCGGCTCACCAGCAAGGCGCGAAAGTCGTGCTGTTGCCGACGATGCCTTACGGCACCGAAACCAACATGAACCAGTTTCCGTTGGCGATGAACGTCAACCCTTCGACGTTGTTTCTGTTGGTGACCGATCTGGTGAAGTCGCTGGTCGAAAGCGGGATTCGCAAAGTGGTGTTGCTCAACAGTCACGGCGGCAACGAGTTCAAACCGTTGCTGCGCGAGCTGTACGGCAAGACCGAAGCGCAACTCTTTCTTTGCAACTGGTTCCGCATCTTATCGCCGGAAGACTACTACGAAATCTTCGAGCACATGGACGATCACGCAGGCGAGATGGAAACGTCGCTGATCATGGCCTGCCAGGGTCACCTGGTCGAGAAAAACGCCGACGGCACGCTCAACGCGGACGCCGGCAGTCAGCGCGCGATGCAGTTTGAGGCGCTGCAACAAGGCTGGGTCTCGATCACGCGACCTTGGCATCTGCTGACCACCAACAGCGGCTCTGGCTATCCGCATGCATCGACGGCCGAAAAGGGAGAGAAGCTGCTGGAAAAAATGACTGAGCGGCTCGCGAAGTTTTTGGTGGAGTTGTCGGCGGCGGAAATTGACGAGACGTTTCCGTTTGAGAAGTCGTGAGTCTAGCCTAGCACGGTTTCCTGCTAGCCGACGGTGAGAGTGAAATGCATGCCGACATTAGCCGCACGACATTAGCTGCGGTTTCTTGTCTCCAATTTTCCGTCGACGATACGTTCCTGTCAGAAACCGCGGCTAACGCCGTGCGGCTGATTTGGGAGAGAAGCCGGAGCGAAAGGGGACGCTTGGTTCAGCTCGCTGAAAAGTTCTCTAGCCTAGCGTGGATGCCATCTCTTCGAGGCGCAATTTCGTCCCGACTCGCACAAATGGGCCCGCCCAAAAAGTGAGCGACGGCTCCCCCGTTTTCCTCTCAAAATGAGACGCAAGCATGAGACAGTCGCACTGAAAATGGCAAGGCCGGTTATCGTTTGCGCCAAAGCGAATTGGCCAAACGCTTGTCGCGATGAGACTTATGTGATTTGCATCATTCTTTGCGCAGTTCGGCACGCGGGATGCTATTTATTGAGGAGCACCATTTTTCAGGAGGAAAACGATGATGTCGCAAAAGAGTGCCCCACGAGCCAGAACCATTACCATTGCTGCGAAACGAGGAGACCTGGAGATGCAAAAAGCCAAGATTGCTTCGCTTTTCGTCCAGAGTCTGGTCTTGATCGGAGTGACCGCCATGTCAGCAGCGTTGATTTTTTCAACGCTGCTGTAAGGGGCGACGATCAGGCTGACTGTCAGGCAGGCAAGCGCTAGCGAACTTTGTCGCCTGAGGGGGGCTCGATCAGAGGAAGTCCGAGACCTTTGACGTTCGAAATCTGAAACCAGTCGGTTTTGCCCGATCGGATCAGCGAACGTTTGTGAATCAAACGATCTGCCGCTAACGCGCGTAGTTCGGACTTGGTGAAAGGTCCGGTCTCCGGCGCGTGCGGATCAAATTTGATGTAGTAGGTTCCCTTTTCCTGCGGTTTGCGAGTTGACTGCTGGGGCGGCGGGCTGGCGGCCGGACCCTTCGTCACGCGGATGATTAAACCGCGAAGAGCTTCGGCAAACATCTTGTTTCTGTTTCGCTGTAAGGATGGATAGAGTACTCCATTCTCCAGTACGACGACAAAAACGTTCGGTTCTCTCCAATCGGCAAAGAACTGGAACTTTCTTTCGCATGTAAAGCTCTTGTGAAGATCGCGTAAGCGCCCTCCTACATCGAGCCGAGATTTACCTTCAAACCGGGGATCGCTGCGGAGAGTTGCTTCGCACTTTCTGGCGTCGCTTTCGTCTGCCAAAGATAAAGATGACGCAGGCTGGGCAAGCTGTAGAGATGATCGATGCCGGCGTCGCTTACTTCGGTTGCATACAAGTTGAGATAGCTCAGCTTCTCGCAAGCAGCCAAGTACCGTAGTCCCGAGTCGGTCACTTTCGTCTTCGCCAGGTTCAAGCGTTCTAGCTGCTTCAGGCCGGCTAAATGTTCGAGCCCGGCGTCGGTCACTTCGGTTCCCATCAGATTGATCTCGACCACATTGCCGATTTTGCGCAGCGGCGCGAGCGCTTCGTCATGCACCGGTTTGTCGGAGAGATGGTAGGTCACGACTTTGGCGTCACTGCTTTGCGCGACGCGATTGATCGTGCCGCCAAACTCGGCGATCTTCTTCATCGCTTCGGCTTCCGCTTGTTCGTCGATCGGCGCCTGAGGGTATTTGGCGGCAATTTCATTCGCCGTTACCGTCGCGTCCAACATCTTGGGAATTGCGGCCGATAGCGCCGCTTTGGCGGCCGCGAGTTCGGCCTCCATTTCGGCTCGTAGCTCGGCCTTGAATTTGGCGATCGCTTCGGGGGAGAGCGCGGCGACTTCTTCGGTTTTCGGCGCCTCTTCCGGCTTCATCTCTTCTTTGGGCGTTTCCGGTTTCGCTTCGGCGGCAGCGCTCGGCAACGATCCGGCGGCGATCAATTCGCCAAACGGTTTCGCCTTGTCGTTCTCTTTCTGGGCAGAGGCCGCTTCCAATGCGGCGATCACTTCCGCTTCCGCTTTGTCACGCTCCCCTTCGATTCGCTCCTTTTTGAAGTTCTCTTTTTTCAGCGTTTCGGCCAACGCGACTCCGTAGGGATTGCGTTCTTTTTTCGACTTGCCGTCGATGTGACAAACATTGCACTTGGCGGCTGCCGCAGCGGCCGAGAACTGTTTCACCTTGTCATCTTTGGCGTCCGCATGGACATATTGCTTTTCGAAAACTTCCCAGAAGAAAGGAATTGCCGCGGCTTGGCGCGCCGAGAACGACAGCACGACGCAAAAGCAAATCGTAGCGGCAAGAACTCGAAACGTGGCTAGCGAACGCAACATGGAAGGCTCCAAACTAAGCAAGGCAGGCGAATGTGAATTGGCGGGCTATCTCTTAATTCTGGCTGCGCAGGCGGCCAGTTTCAACTAAGGGGAAGTTTTGCGGGTCAGGCATGCCCAACTCTACTAGGGGAAATCTACGCCGTAAAATGGGCAAAACAGGCCGATTTCCAATGAAGTAGTGCGCATATTTTGCCCCGATCCCCAAACAACGCACAGTTCTCTACACGTCCTTCTCATCATCAATCTCGCCGACCAACTCTTCCAACACATCCTCGAGCGTGACCAGGCCGACCGTCTTTCCTTGGTCTTGTACGATCGCTAGGTGAATCCGCTTCGCGCGGAACTCTTTGAGAAGATCGTCACACCGCTGATCGGAAGTCACCACCAACGCAGGGCGAACCAGATCGGCGACCGGCGCTTGGTCTTTCTCGCCGGCGAGTTCGGCCAGGACCTCGCGACTGAGCACCATGCCGACAACGTCGTTCACCGAATGGCCGAAGATGGGGAAGCGTGAATACTCGTGCTCAAAGACGGCTTGCGCCGCTTCGCGGACGGTCGCTTCTTGCTTCACCGAAACGATATTTTTGAGCGGCGTCATCACATCCGTGGCGAATTTGTCGTTCAAGAGAAACGCGCGATGGACTAAGCGAACCTCCTCGTTATCGATATGTCCCGCCGTTCGACCGAGCGCCGCCAACGAACGAATCTGGGCTTCGGTCCCCACCGGTCGTACGCCTGATTGAAACTGCCGCGAGAGCCAATCCAGCGGCAACACGATCGGGTACAAGACATAGATCAACGCCAAAATCGGCGGCGCGGCGATCCGGCTGATCAGCGGCGCATAGTGCGTCGCGAGCGACTTGGGGATGATCTCGGAAAAGATAATCGTGCCGAAGGTCAGGATCGCCGTGACGATGCCGATCACGGTGTCGCCGTACAATTCGACCGCTTTGCTGCCGGCCAAGACCGGCCCCAGCACGTTGATCGTGTTGGTCAAAATCACGACCACCACCACGGCGCGGGTGACTCGATTCTTGACCGCTTGCAGCGGTATCGCGCCGGGCAATTTTTTCATGACCATCTCTTCGACTTCGCTGCGCGAAACGCTCAGGATGGCGGCGTCCACCAAAGCGGCGACGCCAGAGAGCAGGATGAAGCCGACAATGTAGAGAATCAAGATGAACATGCTGTTTCCGAAATAGAACGAAATCCATGGTGAGTCGACGCGTCATCGTAACGGACGACTCTCAGAGCGTCGAAAAAGGATAGCGACATTTCTGTCATTCAATCCCGTGAAAGCGGCCCCCGTTTGGCAGTCGCGGATCGAGAGAGCGCTAAAAACGGGGTTCTCGCGGCGCTTTCCAGGGTGATATTCGGCAGCTTCCCAAAACACGCAAATCCTCTGAAATCCTTTGGTTAAAGCCCCCAAACCTCCGATTCTTGGGAATCTTCGGCTAGGCGGCGCTGTTTTCTTGGAGATTTCGCATCGTTTGGGTGTGCAAACATTGACGAGAGCCCCTCATAGGCATAGGATGCACCGAAGTTTTTGATGGCGGCTGTCAGGTTGCGAGAGTGTTTTTTTGACCGGCAGTCGCAGCTTTATGTTTTGTGAGTGATTTTGATGCCAGAAGGTAAAATCAAGCGTTTGACCGACAAAGGTTTCGGTTTCATCGACACCGGGTCAAACAAAGACCTGTTCTTCCACATGTCGAGCTTGGAAGGATGCCGCTATGACGATTTGCGCGAAGGCCAGACCGTCTCTTACGTCGAAGGCCAAGGCCCCAAGGGTCCGCGTGCCGAACAGGTCCAAGTGATCTAAGCAGATTGCAGAGCCGCCCTGCGAACTTTTGATCGCGGGGCGAGCTCGCCCTCTGGGGCATCTTCTTCCTCGCAATTTTGCTACGCAACCCGCGACTTCTTCAAGCCGTCGGAAGTGACGTTTTTCTCCTGTGATTCGCTCATCCGCGATCGCATACAAACCACGGCAAAAATATGTACAAATGCCAACGATGCGGCACGATTACTCCTGCGCGCACTCCGGCTCACCAAATTATTATTTCGGAACGCCATAAAGAATATGGTTCACGCTCGCGCCCGGCTCCGCGCGGACCTCGAATGCGTCGCGACACGCAAACGATCGATCGCGGCGGACGAGGACATGAGATTGTCGAGCAACTGACCGTCTGTCCCAATTGCGCCGCACAATCGGTGGCCGCCGCCGAAGAGCCGCGAATGGTCAACCAGCCGCGACCGGTCTACAAAGACTACTCAGAAGATTACGACTCGGACGAAGAATAAACTTCGTCCCCTCTCGGCGGTGCTAACCGCCTGTGTCGTTCGGGCGATCAATCAGCAGATTGGTCGCCAGATGGTCGGCGACCGTCCCATACATCTCATCTTCGTTCAATTGCTCACGCACCGTTTGAGCATCATCTACCAAATAGCCAAGATGACAGATCGGCTCGCCGGGACTAACCGCCGGTAACGTCGTCGTGCCGATAACCACCGCGTCAAACGGAGCGAAGACCTGGTTCCGCTGCTGCCCCAAAAGCCCGGTATTGGTCGCGAGCAACTGCCCTTTCTTGACCACGTCTCCCGGCGAAGCGTGAAACTGCAAAAAGCCGCCGCGATCGGCCCGAACCCATCGCGTCTTATCGATCACCAGCTTGCGTGACGAGGGAACTTGCTGGCCAGAAAGCATCCCCAGCTTGACCAGCACATTGCGGATCCCACGCAGCTCCCAACTGACGATCGACGGCTCGACCTTCGAGGTTTCGCCTGCTTCAAGGATGATTGTGGCGCAACCGGAACTGCAGGCCGAGCGGCGAAAAGCGCCAACCGGGCCTTTGCCGGCGACGATCAACTCGCTGCCGAACGCTTCGGCCAACATACGGGCCTCTGGGTTTTTCCAATCGACGCGGACATTCGGAAAGTTGGTCCGGCGAATCGCCGCCGTGTGCAGATCAATTCCGTAGTCGCAACGCGCGACGATCTCGTCAAAGATGCGTCGCGCCATGCGGCTGGCCAGACTGCCGTTGCGCGAGCCGGGAAAGCTGCGGTTCAAATCGCGGCGATCAGGCAGATAGCGGCTATGGCGATCAAACCCCAAAATATTCAGCACCGGCGCCAGGACCAATGCGCCTCGCTTGAGACGCAGATTATCATCCATGATCAGCGAACGGATCGCGCCGGTCCCGTTGATCTCGTCGCCATGCAATGCGGCGGTCACAAAGATGACCGGGCCATCTTCGACGGCGCGGCGGACTTGCACCGGGATCAAGACGTCGACGCCGCTATAGCTTTCGCCGATGGCGACCTGCACGTCGCGCACTTGGCCCGGCTCAATAATGACGCCGTTCCAATCATCGATCGGTCGTTTGATCCGCAGAGGAGTTTCGTCTTCGCTGGCCGTCATTGGCGATTCTTAGACGTCGCGTATCGAGTGCGGCGTCTTATCCTTTCCCTTTGTCTCTCTGGCGTCCCGGCTTGGCATGCGCGTCGATAAAGTCGATCACTCTGCCCGCTACGTCGACTGACGTCGCCCCTTCAATTCCTTCTAGGCCCGGCGAAGAGTTGACTTCCATCACGACCGGACCATGATTCGATCGCAGGATGTCGACGCCGGCCACGTTCAGCCCCATCGTTTTGGCGGCTCGCTTGGCGGTCGTGCGCTCTTCCGGCGTGATTTTGATCTTTTCGGCGTAACCGCCGCGATGCAGATTCGAGCGAAACTCACCCGGCGCGGCCTGCCGCTTCATCGAGGCAATCACCCGACTGCCGACCACGATACAGCGAATGTCGCTGCCGCCGGCCTCTTTGATGAATTCTTGAACCAGGATGTTCGCATCGAGTCCGCGAAACGCTTCGATAACGGCTTGGGCCGCTTTCTTCGTTTCGGCCAGGATGACGCCGACCCCTTGGGTCCCTTCCACCAACTTGACCACGCAGGGAGCGCCGCCGGCGATCGCGATCAGTCCGTCGATATCTTTAGTTGAATGGGCGAATCCGGTCACCGGCAAGCCGACCCCGTCCCGTGCTAGCAGCTGGGTTGAACGCAGTTTGTCGCGCGAGCGATTGATCGCCTGCGACTCGTTGACGGTAAACACCCCCATCATCTCGAACTGCCGCACCACGGCGGTGCCGTAGAATGTGTAGCTAGCGCCGATACGCGGGATGATCGCGTCAGGATGCAGTTCTTCCCCCTGGTATAACACTCGGGGACGATGGGACGTAATGTCCATGTAGCAGCGCAGGTAATCGACGACACGGACTTCGTGGCCTCGCGCAACCGCCGCTTCGCGGAGGCGACGAGTCGAATACAAAGAGGCCTTCCGAGAGAGAATTACGATGTCCATCGACAAAATCTGCTCAAACGCGGGGGTATTGGATCAGTATGCATGACGCCGCCAGTCTAGGTCGGGAATTCGGCGATTTAGGCGGTTCGTCTTGATATTCGCCTAGAAAATTCCGCCGTCCCGTGTAACGATCGGCCGTTCATCTTATCAATTGCCTATAACTTGCCAATGCGGCGTCTACGACCGCAGCGGGAGCCTTGAAACTAACCGCATGTTCCATAAACGTCATCCCCAAGTCGGCGCCGCCCCCGGAACGCTGGTCATTCCCGCCGATGCTCCAACCCCGCGGGTCCGCCAGATTCTCTATTCGATCGACGGCCTGAAAAGCGACCGGACAATCACCGATCTTGATCAATTGGAAGCCGCTCCCGCGGCGGGAGTGTCGTGGGTCGACATCCAAGGCTTCGGCGACGAACGTCTGTTGATCGAACTAGGCGAGATTTATGGGCTGCACCCGCTTTTGCTCGAGGATGTGGTGAACGTGCCGCAGCGGGCCAAGGTCGAACTGCACGACGACAACTTGCTGATCGTCTTGCGGATGGTCCGGGTCGACGAGAACGCCGAAATCACCGTCGAGCAGATTGGAGTGGTCCTGGGGGAAGACTACGTACTTACCTTTCAAGAATGTTATGGAGACGTCTTTGATCCGATCCGCAAGCGGATTACCGCGGGGCATCGACGTTTTAAGGAAAAACGCGCCGACTACTTGGCCTACGCGATCGCTGATTCGGTGATCGACCACTACTACCCGGCGCTAGAAGTCATCGGCGAACGCTTGGAAGAGATGGAAGAAGAAGCGGTTATGGCCCCCACGACCGCGATTTTGCAAAAGATTCAATTCATGAAGAATCGCCTGCTCAACTTGCGCAGAGCCCTCTGGCCGCAGCGTGAAGCCCTCCATTCGATGGTCTGGGAAACCAACGCTCTGGTCAGCGAAGAAGTCCGGCTTTACCTCCGCGATACCTACGACCACTGCGTACAAACGACGGAAGTGATCGAAATGTACCGCGACATGATCAGCGGCATGCTCAACACCTACCTCTCGTCGATGGCCAATCGCACCAACGAAGTGATGCGCGTGCTGACGATCGTCTCGACCATCTTCATCCCCATGTCCTTTCTGGCAGGCGTCTACGGGATGAACTTTGACGACATGCCGATCCTGCACTGGAAGTTTGGTTATGCCATGTTTTGGTCGCTGGCGATCACCCTAGCGGTCGGCATGCTGGTCTTCTTCGGCCGCAAAGGCTGGCTGCGGCCGCAAGAAACAAAGAACCAAAAGCCGGACTAATCGCCCGCAATCCCGATAGCAGCACTGCGCCTTTAGCCCCCGTTAAATTGACATTTAAAATGGATATCTCTTGATTGCGCCGATAGAATAGCGGCTTCCTCCTCTTCCGCCCCCGATTCTATTTCGCGCCTCAGGAGCCCCTCTATGCCTGCATCGCAACCGCAGTCGACCCGTCGCCGCTTCCTGCAAACCTCCGTTGCGGCAGCCGCGGCTGTCGCTTCGCCGCTGCTGCTGCATGCCGACAACAAGTCAGGCGGCAAAGCGAAAACGGTGGGCGCCGGTGAGCACACCTATGAATGTCACCATTACTGGGGCGAGTTGCCCAAGTCGGTCGAGTGGGGCGCGACGCATGGCGTTTGCATCGATCAAGCCGGCCTGATCTACATCAAACATCAGCACGGCGGCAGTCAGCCGATGGACGCGATCGTCGTGTTTGATCCGACCGGCAAAGCGGTTCGCTCCTTCGGTAAACAGTATCACGGCGGCGGACACGGAATCGATATTCGCAATGAAGCTGGCCAAGAGTTTCTCTATCTATCCGATGTAAAAAATCGCCAAGTGATCAAAACCGACCTGCTGGGCGATGTCGTCTGGAAGAAGGACTTCCCGCAAGAGCCCGGCGTCTATAAAGACGCTTCCGGTTATCGGCCAACCAATGTTGCGTTCGCGCCTGACGGCGGCTTCTACATCGGCGACGGTTACGGTTCGCACTACATTCATCAGTATGACAAAGACGCCAACTGGGTCCGCACCTGGGGCGGCGCAGGAACCGAGCCTGGCAAGCTGCGCACGCCGCACGGCATGTGGTTCGACAATCGACCTGGCCGCACGCCGGCGCTGGCGGTCGCCGATCGAGCCAACGCACGCCTGCAATACTTCTCGCCCACCGGCGAACATCTCGGCTTTGTGAATGACCTCCTCTTTCCTGCCGATATCGACATCCAAGGCGAAGTAATGCTAGTCCCTGACCTGCATGCTCGGCTCACGCTGCTCGACAAAGACAATCAAGTCATCACGCACCTAGGGGACGACCCCCAGTGGCGCGCCGCCGTCCTGGGGGACGGTATGAAAATGCGCAAGCAACGCGATCGCTGGCTCGACGGCAAGTTTGTGCATCCGCATGACGCGTGCTTTGACAAAGATGGCGACATCTATGTGACCGAATGGGTCGAAGGGGGTCGCGTTTCATTCTTGAAGAAGGTGGGCTAAAGCCAACCCTCTGCTGTTTGAAGTTGCGCTATATTGCCAAGCCACGCCTGGTTGGCCCGGATAGCTCCGCTATCTGGGCCGACGAAGTCGGCAAGAGGCATCGGACCGCGTTCGGACTTACTACGGTGGTCGCTGCACCGTTTAAAATGGCGAAAAGTCCCTGAACTGCTTGCGGGGAACAAATGCCTCCTACGGCTGCGCCGCTCCGATAGCGGAGCTATCGCGGCCAACCATCGGAATCACGCCGCAGCAAAACTTCTGTCTTACGCTCGATTCAACCCCGGCTTGCCGGCTTCCACCACAAAGCTGGCGCGCGTGTTCAGCGGTGCGTTCGGCTTGCTGACGAACGGCACCGTGCGATAGTGCGTGGTCCACGTCTGCGGCGTGATCTCGCAAGCGACATAGCCCCGTTCGTAGTTGTTGAATTTGACGAATGGGTTTTGCGCCATAACGAGCGGCGTATCTTTTCGTTCTTCCGACCCATCTCCGCCAGAGCTGATCGACGTGCCGACAAATTCGACCGCGACCGCCGGCGAATCGACCTCTTCGCTGTTGACCTGCAAGTCGTTCGCCCAGTTGCAGTGAATGTCGCCGGTCAGCACCACTGGGTTCTTCTCGGGATGCTGTGCGAAGAAGTTCAACATCCGCTGCCGGTTGACCTCGTAGCCGGGCCACTGATCCATCGAATAGCCAACCGCGTCACTCGAATCGCGATCGACGCGCCCCATCATCACCTGCTGGGCGAGCACGTTCCAGACGCTGTCCGAATGGGTGATCTCGTCGGCGAGCCATGCTTCCTGCTTGGGGCCCAAAATCGTCGCTTCGGGATGATAGACTTCGTTGCACGGCGCCTTGCGACCATCGCCGCACGGTTGATCGGTCCGGTATTGCCGCGTATCCAATACGTCAAAGTCGACCAACCGGCCATGCTTCACGCTGCGATACAACTGCATGTCGGGCCCAGTCGGCATCTGGGCCGTGCGCAGCGGCATGTTTTCGTAGTACGCTTTGAACGCGTTGGCTCGCCGCTGCATGTAAGCGTCCGCTTTCGCGCGGTCCGAACCGGGGTGCTCCGAAATCTCGTTGGCGTAGTTGTTCTCAAATTCGTGATCGTCCCAAGTCACCAGCCAAGGGCACATCGCATGCGCCGCTTGCAGATGCGGATCGGTCTTATATTGAGCATGCCGCACGCGGTAGTCGACCAACTGATCCAAGTGGGGCCCGGCATGCGTCCGCAACTTGCCCCCTTTCCCTTCCCGCTCGTAGATATAGTCGCCCAGATGAGCGACCAGATCAAAACCTTCTCGGGCCATATGGTCGTAGGCGGTGAAGTAGCCTGACTCATAGTGCTGACAGGACGCAAAAGCGAACTTCAAGTTGCTGGGCATCTCGTCCGGCTGCGGCGCGGTGCGAGCGCGTCCTTTCGGGCTGATCTCGCCCGCGCCCGCAAACTGATAAAAGTACCACCGATTTGGATCGAGCCCCGGCACTTCGACATGGACCGAATGCCCCATGTCAGGCGTCGCAATCACCGTGCCTTGCGCGGCGACTTTCGTCATCGCTTCGTCATGACAAACCGTCCAGCGGAGTTCGACATTTTCGTTCGGCATGCCGCCGGTCTCTTCCAGCGGCTTGGGCGCCAAGCGCGTCCACAGCACAAACCCATCCGGCGCCGGCTCGCCCGACGCGACTCCCAACGCAAAAGGATAATCGCCGATCGTGACATTGCGGCGAAAGCCGGCCGACGCGATCCCTTCCAACGTGGGCCATGCGGCCAACATCGATCCCCCCCAGGCCAAGATTTGACGACGGTTCCAAGTTTGGCCAGGGAGATGAATGCGTTGAGCGCACATAGCGATGGTCTCGGCAGATAATAGGCGGGCAATACAGAGCAAGCGGCACGCGTTGAGCCGAACCTAGCGACCCCTGTCGGCAGGTTCGTTGCACAAGCTGTCCGGAGTCTACTTGGCGCCTCTGAGAACATCAAGTTAACGAATCATGAAGACGGAATACCGCAGCATGAAAGTGTGAAACGCTTCGCTCAACTCCTCGTTTTTCCCCACCATTTGCGATCGAGTCTTCATTCCCTCGCCAAGCAGTCCGCCACAATAGATCGACAAGTTCTAAAAACTTCTGCCTAGACGCCGCTATAGCTTTGCACCGCGCTGCTGATTTCGGCAATCTCTTCGCTGGTCAGTTCCACATCGCCGGCGCCGGCGTTGTCGATCGCTTGCTGCGGGTTTCGCGCGCCGCACAGCACATGCGAACAACCGGGCTGGGCAAGCGTCCAGGCCATCGTCAGCTGCGCGAGACTCACTTGATGCCGCTCGGCGATCGGCAGCATCGGTTCGAGCATTGCCTGCACTTTGCGGACGTTCTCCGGCTTGAAACGATCTTTGAAGCGGCGCTGGTCGCCTTCGTCATACTCGCGCTCCGGCGTGATTTTGCCGGTCAGCAACCCTTGCCCCAGCGGGCTATAAGCGAGAAAAGCGATCTGCTCGTCGGCGCACTTAGGCAAGTTCGCCGTCTCCATCCCGCGATCCAGCATCGAGTATTTTTCTTGATCGGTATCGACCTGTCCAAACTGACGATACTGGTCAATCTGCTCGCGGCTGGCATTCGAAACGCCGATCGCGCGAATCTTCCCTTCCTGCTTTAACTCTTCGAGTGCGCCCATCCGCTCTTCAATCGGCGTCGCGTCATCTTGCCAATGCGTTTGATAAAGATCGATCACGTCGGTCTGCAGGCGTTTCAAACTTCGCTCGACTTCTTCGCGGATCCCATCGCGACCGCTGTAGATAAAGACGTCAAAACTTTGTTCCTGCTTTTCACCGGTCCAGTCGACATTTTGCTGGGTGGTCGAGAACTTCTTCTTGGCTCGCTCCTTTTGCTGGTCGCTCAAATCCCAGCGCATCGAACACTTGGTCGCCAAAACAACTTTGTCGCGGCGATCGGCGATCGCTTTGCCAACCACTTCTTCACTGGCCCCAAACCCATAAATCGGCGCCGTATCAATCAAATCGCCGCCAGCGTCGAGAAAGGCATGAATCGCACGAATCGACTCATTCTCGTCCGCGCCGCCCCAGGTCCACCCGCCGATCGCCCAAGCGCCAAACGCAATCACCGACGCTTCAATCCCCGATCGACCTAATGCTCGCTTTTTCATCTGTAGGTTCCGTAGTCTCTTGGCTTAAAAAGGACGCGACCGCGGCCCCGTCGTTATTCACTTGGCTCCATTCGTTACTAGGCTAGCTTCGCCCGCCGCCGAGAAAACCCCACCCGCTTCGCAGCCCGCTTGCGCTAACAGCGCAAAGAGGGACGAACCGGACCGGACCGCTACTTTTTTCTTCGCAGCCCGATTGCGCAAATCGAGAGAGTACGGTCGGACAGGACCGGACCGCTCCACTTTTTTGTGCGAGCGGAGTGGACCGGACTCGGCGTCGTTTTTTTGGAGTGGGCCGTGTGGACTCGACCACGACGTTTTTTTTCTGGTTCGCAGAACGCGCCAAGACGCCAGAGCCCCCTCTTTTTCAGCCTTAAAATACGTCTCAACGCCATCGGCCACGACTTCGTGACTGGTTTCACAATGTGGACTGGACTCGAGCGCGTTTTTTTTGAGCGGCCGAGTGGACTCGACCGCGACGTTTTTTCCGCGGCATCCGCAAACGACGAATGGGAATTTGGGCAATTTCCAGATCGATCCCCGCAGAGAGGACCGGACCGCTGAAAAAATTCGCCCTCCCAATCCCCAACGTACCCGAGAGATCATCTGGCATTTCCCCAACGCACGCCTGGCCAGATTCGGGCCGATCGTCACCAATCGGTACGATGAATTTTCAAAGAGAAGCCGCGCAAGACGGTCCTACCAGCGATCTGAAATCGACCACAATTCCGTGCGTTTTGGCAAGCGACAAAACGGGCTCTGATCGGCGGCCGGGCGGCGACCTTATCACGGATTCCGTGGTGATGTTGGTGCGTGAGATCTACGTCGCCTGTGTTGCCGCATTCATGGCCACCCGTGCGCAGCTCGCGCACTCTGGGACACAATACAGATCCGCAATCAAGCAAGATCAGCAGTATCGCCGAACCGACCGCCATGTTGAAGCTGTGGGGTGGGCCGGCCGGTCTCTAGAGAAGACGGGCCGATTTGCTTTCGTAACTAGATGGCGCCTGCTGAGGCGCTAAGCTCGCCGAACGGCACAAGGTCGCCGGCTACCCCGCCGGCATCTTCCTCGATGCTGAAGGCTAAGAGCTCTCGCGGTTTCGCGGCTATCAATCCGTGCAGAAGATGACTGCGGCGTTTGGCAAGCTGCCGCAGTAGTCGCTGGAATGACAAACGAAGCGAACAAAAAACGCCTGCGTCTTTCGGACGCAGGCGTTTTCTAGGGGGCATCGATTTTTGCACCGATGACAGAACCGATCTCTTTACGGGAAGCGCCAAGCGACGCCAGAGAGCGAACGAGCAATTCCATAGAAACCGATTTGTCCGCGGTTTCTAGTTTTGCGATGCGTGATTGACTAGATCCGACTAATCTGGCTAGTTGAACTTGCGTGAGTTTGCGCCGTTGTCGCAACTCTCGTACTTTCGCCGCTAGCGCAACACGCATTTCAATGATCATCTCTTCATCTTCTCGCAATTCCAGCAGATCGGAGGCGTCGCCGACCTTCCAGCCAGCTCGTTCCAGTTTTTCGCGTTTTGCGTCTTTCATGACTGATCCTCGTCGTATTTCTTGAATCGCAGCTTGCAAACATCGATCACCTTCTTAGGCGTCTTAGCGGCTATCAATCCGTGAAGAAGATGACTGCGGCGTTTGGCAAGCTGCCGCAGTAGTCGCTGGAATGACAAGAAATCGCAGCGTCATTGCCAGGCGAGCTTGGCAATGGCGATTCATTAGGAAGGCGTTTCCGGTGGGAGAACGCCTTCGGCGACGAGCTGTCTGCGATGCGCGACGCGATGACCAACATTGATCTGGAGAAGCTCGATCGTCGTTCGACCTGACGGCGTTTGGCTTTGCAGAAGTGGTCCTTGCCCAGCGAAAATGTTCGTTCCACTGGTCGTTGCGAGGATCAAAAAGAAATGCCTTCAATCCTGTTTGAGGGTCGATGCCTGCGATGTTCGGCCCCTTATGGTTATTGCATTTGAAACAAGCCAAGCAGAGGTTCTGGGACACGGACGCACCGTTCATCTTCTCTGGAATAACATGGTCGATCTCGAAAGTGACGGGGTCGAAGAGTTGCGGCATTTGACAATACTCGCAACGATGACCAGCCCGGTCCCATACTTCCCGGCGGAGTGCCGTCGAGATCGTCATGAAGCAGGTTGCTTGAGCGCAATGTGTGCTCGCGACTGCAGAATACCGAGCAAGCTGCTAATTCGCTCGAAACTGTCGGCTTCGTCACGTTCCTGCAGCGTCAATTCGCCAGAGCGAGCTTTGGCGGCCAGCTCCCGCATTCGCTGCTGTTGTTGCGAAGAAAATCCCAGGGCAAGAATCCCTTCGGTTGCCGGACGTGAGATCGCTCCGTCCAGATTCGCGAGGATGGCGTCGTCGTAGATTTCCGTGGCTGGGTTCATGCGAGAATTATACCTCGGCAAACTATCGCGTCGAAGTTTTTCCTGCTGCTCAGCGACGATATCCGACCGCATCCAACATCAATCAACGCCGTGGAAATGGCCCAAACAAAAAAACGCCGGCGTCCCAATGGACGCCGGCGTTTTTCGTAAGTCATTACGCTAAAAGCGTTTTCTTCAAGTGCCGAAGGTGGGAATCGAACCCACACTCCCTTGCGAGAACTGGATTTTGAATCCAGCGCGTCTGCCAATTCCGCCACTTCGGCTAGGCATCTTCAAGACGGCGATTACCCTTAGGCGGTTCGCTATCTTCTCTCCCCTGTTATCTGGAACAGGCCCAGACTGACTTGGGGAATTTCGCATTTTAAATGGGAAGGCCTTGGGACGCAACTACCGACTGAAAAACGCTTTCGATCCCCGCAGCTGGGAGCGTTTCGCCCAAATATCGGGCTGGTCCCGCAGGTCAAGTCGTGGCCAAATCGGCGGTCCGGCCTTAGAATCGAAGTTTTCCCCTTTTGGCGGCGCCGTTCGCGCGTTGCCAACGTCTCGGCTGAAAAGTACGGCATGAATCCACTTCATCTTTGCATCGCACTTTGCCCGCTGGCCGCCTACATGTTTTTGCTGGGGGCGATCAATCTGTCGCGACGGCCGTTTTTGACGACCGGGGGACGCGATTCGTATTCGCTGGGGGTCGCGGTGGTCGGGCTGGTGATCGCCGGTCCGATGAAGCTCTTCTTGCCTGACAACGCAGCGGCCCTGTTTGGCCCCTACATCTGGCTGCTGATGCTGTCGCTTTACTTTTTGGCGGTCACGTTTTGGGTGCTGATGGAGCGGCCGCGGCTGGTCGTATTCAATTCGACGATCGATCAACTGAAACCGGTCCTACGGCGGATCGCGAACGAGCTTGACTCCGAAGCGCGTTGGTCAGGCGACGCGATTCTCTTCCCATCGCTCGGCATTCATCTGGTGCTGGAAGAATCGACGGCGATGCGTAACGTGCAGATCAACTCGGTCGGCGCTCGGCAAGACTTTTTGTCTTGGCGACGCTTCGAGCTGGCGCTCGGCGGCGCACTGCGGCGCGAGACGACCACGCCCAATCCGTACGGCGCGATCTTGCTGACGATCGCGGTCTCGATCACGGTCGTCGTGATGTTGCAGCTGCTGCGGCGGCCCGATCTGGCGGCGCTGGAATGGCGCGAGCTGATGATGTTTTAAGCGGACGGTGGGAGCGGTTTGCCTAGGGAGTAGAGATACTCATAGGTGTAGATGCCGGAGTCATGCCCATCGCTGAACGCGATCTGATAGGCGTAGCGGCCGATCGGCTGCATGCCGGTGATCCGCAGCGGAGCTAATTCTTCTGGCGCCAGAATCGTCAACTCGGTCGACGGCTTCTCCGCCGCGACCCGCGCCTTCTCGCGCGTCAGCGCATCAGGGCTGGCGTCGCGCAAATCGCGAACCGGATAGACCAACTGCACGCCGTCGGACCACTCGATCCAGAGTCGCCCGTCGTCCAATAGTTTTAGCTGCTCGGGAATGGCCGACATCGCTTACTCCAACTCTCGCAAAATTGCCAACACGCGATCAATCTCGTCTGGCGTGTTGTAATGAACCATCCCCAGTCGCACGGCGCCTTCGGGCTCGAGCCCGAGCGCCTCGGTCAGCGGCAACGCATAGTAGTTGCCGTGCCAGGCGAAGACGCCGCGATCCGACAAATATTTCGCCAACTGCTTGGGCGGCAGCGCCTGATGCCGAATCGAAAAGGTCGGCAAGCGCTCTTCCAGTCGCCGGGGATCAGTCATGCCGTAAACAGAGACCGCATCGATCGTTTCCAATCCGGCCAGCAGTTTGGCGCTGAGGGTCTGTTCGTAAGCGACAATCTTCGCGTAGGTCGCTTTTAGCTGATCGCGGCGCGAACCGCCGACGCCGGCGATCTGCGACAGATACTCAATCGCGGCGACGACGCCTGAGATCCCTTCAAAGTTCTGCGTTCCGGTCATCCAGCGCCCCGGCAGCGACTCTGGCGCCGGCCGCAACTTGTAAGGCCGCAGCGTCTCCATCCTCATCCGTTGCCCGTAGAGGATGCCGACATGGGGGCCAAAGAATTTGTAGGCCGAACAGGCCAAAAAGTCGCAGCCCCAATCGGTGACGTCGATCAGCGCGTGCGGTGCGTAATGAACTGCATCGAGAAACACCAGCGCACCGGCGTCATGCGCTAGTCGGGTGATCTCGGCGACCGGATTGATCGTGCCGACGGCGTTCGACGCACAGCCGACGGCGACCAATTTCGTCTTGCTCGAAAGCTTGCTGCGAAAGTCTTCTAGATCGAGCGTGCAGTCGTCCAAGCGGACCGCGATCTGTTTGACCGAGACGCCGGCGTCTTGCGCCGCCAACACCCAGGGGCTGACGTTCGCGTCGTGATCCAACCCCGAGACGATAATCTCGTCGCCGGGGCGCCAGGTTCGGGCCAGCGCTCGCGAAAGGGCGAACGTCAGACTGGTCATGTTCGCGCCAAAGGCGATCAGGTCTGAGTAGCCGGCGCCCAACAGATCGGCCACCGCGGCATGCGCGTCATCCATCAGCGCGTCGGTCTCGCGACTGGTCGCGAACGCACCATGCGTGTTGGCGTTGTGGTGCAGCAAATAGTCGCTGACCGCATCGGCGACGCTTTGCGGAACTTGCGTGCCGGCCGGACCATCCCAATAGACGATCGGTTGGCCGTTTTGCTCACGACGCAAAGCGGGGAACTGCTCGCGACAACGCGCGACAAACTCAGGAGGCATAACGTTTATCCACAAAGCGGCGACCTTTGCCCTCGAACCGGGGCAACGAGCCGATTTCGACCGAGGTAACTTCGATCCGAAGACCGAGACGAATCTGCAACTCGTTGGCGACCCGCTCAGGGCGATCCAAACGATCTTCGATTTCGACCGACAGTTGATCCATCTGTCCCTGCTTCAGCGCGGTCATGCGGAACTCAACGATTTCAGGAAAGCCGCGCACGATTTGTTCGACCGACGACGGAAACACGTTGACGCCGCGAATGATCAGCATGTCGTCGGCGCGGCCGAGAACGCCCCCTTCGAGCAAGACAAAATTGCAGGGCCCGTTGTGATTCCAGCTGGGCCGGACCAGATCGCCGGTCCGATAGCGAATGACCGGCGCGCCGTAACGACCGAGCGTGGTGATGACCAGTTCCGAAAGCTCCAACTCGCTGGCCGGCTTGCCCGAATCAACCGAGATGAACTCGGCCAGAAAGAACGCTTCGTTCACGTAAACGCCGCGCTGCTTCTCGTCGGAAAATCCCCACGGGCCAATTTCGGTAGCGCCGGTGTGATCAATCACCTTGGCGTTCCAAGCCGATTCGATTTTCTGCCGCACGCTCGGGATTGAGCCGCCGGGCTCGCCTGCCAAAATCACGCGGTGAACATTCGTGTCGGCAATGTCCATCTTTTGCTGCTGCGCGACTTCGGCCAGGTGCAAAGCGTACGTTGGCGTACAAAAGAGGGCGGTCGCCCCATTTTGGCGAATCAGTTCGAGTCGCGCGATCGTGCTGAGTCCGCCGCTGGGAATCGCCAAACAGCCGCGCGCGGCGACCGCGTCAAAGGCGCTCCAGAATCCCACGAACGGCCCAAAGCTGAACGCAAGGAAGCAGCGATCCTCGGGCCCGATCTCGGCCGCGTCCAGCACAAACTGCCAACCGTCGAGCCACCACTGCCAATCGGCCGCCGTATCCATGACGACCATCGGACGGCCGCGCGTCCCGCTGGTGCGGTGAAATCGGACGTATCGCTCGAGCGGATAGGTCCGATTGGCGGCCAAATCGCCCGATTCGACCTTGCCGACCAACTCGTCCTTGAAGGTGAACGGCAGATCGGCGATCGCGTCGAGCGACTCAAGCGGGTGGTGCAGCGATCCTAACTTGTCGGCGTAAAAGGAATTATGCGGCAAGATCTCGGCGACCAGCGCGTTGAAACGCGCTAGTTGGTGGGCGGCGAGTTGCGAAGCGTCGAGACGGCGAAGTCCGTCTCGCTGGGCAGGCGTGTTAGTAGTCATGCCTGCATCATAGAAACTGCGGCGTCCTGCGGAAAGTCGGCCCAATGGCGGCGCCAACCGCCGCTGACCCCAAACGGTTAACTAGGCTACAATAGGCCCCTTTCCTACCGTATCGCCATGAACACTTCTGCAAAGTAAACGCGCCGCATGAGTTCTGCACCTGCTGATAAAATCGAAACGACCAGCCGCGGCTCGCTCGCCGTCGTTTTTTTGACGGTCTTTATTGATCTGCTGGGCTTCGGCATCGTTTTGCCGCTGCTGCCGATTTATGCGGCGCAGTTTGGCGTGGACGAACATGGAATCGAGCTCGGCCTGTTGATGGCCAGCTTCTCCGCGATGCAATTTTTGTTTGCGCCCCTGTGGGGGCTGCTGTCCGATCGGATCGGGCGACGCCCGGTGATTATGATCGGCCTGTCGGGAAGCGTGATCTTTTATGCGATCTTCGGGATCGCGACCGAATGGCAATGCATT
Source organism: Blastopirellula marina DSM 3645 (assembly GCF_000153105.1). Classification (GTDB taxonomy): domain Bacteria; phylum Planctomycetota; class Planctomycetia; order Pirellulales; family Pirellulaceae; genus Blastopirellula; species Blastopirellula marina. Next base: position 1,153,435 of record NZ_CH672376.1, on the reverse strand, counting down.
TGGCTGCTGTTTGTCGCGCGGATCGGCGCTGGTATCGCCGGCGCTACGATTTCGACTGCTCAGGCCTATATCGCCGATACGACCAGTTTAGAAAACCGCTCGAAGGGGATGGCGCTGATCGGGATGGCGTTTGGCTTGGGCTTTACCTTCGGGCCGCTGCTCGGCTTTCTGGCGGCGCCTTCCGGAGAAGGAGATCCCGGTCCGTGGCCCGGCTATGTTGCGGCGATCCTATCCGCCGGAGCGTTGATCCTGGCCTGGTTCAAGCTGCCTGAATCGATGCCGCGCGATTCTGCGGTCCGATCTTCCAACACGCATCGCGGCCTATCACTCGGATCGCTGCGTACGGCGCTGGGCACGAAATCGATCCGCGGCCTGTTGATCGCCTTCTTTGTGTGCGTCTTCTCGTTCGCCAACTTTGAAACCACGCTGGGAATGATGATCCACGGCAGTCGTTTGCCGGGTAGCCCGTTTCACTTTTCGTTTCGCGCCGTCTGTTTGACCTTTGCTTTTATCGGAGCGACCCTGGCGATCGTCCAAGGCGGAATCGTCCGCCGGCTAGCGGGTCGCGTTTCGGAAGGAACGTTGGCCGCGACCGGCGGGATCGCCCAAATCATCGGGTTTCTTCTGATTGCGGCGGCCGTGAATACCGGCTCCACCGGCGTGCTGTTTTTAGCTTTGGCGATCATCGTCGGCGGCTTCGCCTTCGTGACTCCGTCGCTCAATTCGTTGCTCTCCCGCCGGAGCGATCCCGAAAAGCAAGGCGAAATCTTAGGCCTAGCGCAAAGCGTTAATTCGATGGCCCGCATTGTTGGATCGGGCCTCGGCATTCCGTTGCTGATGATCTCGATGACGCTGCCGGCCTACGTGGCCGCCGGATTGATGGCGGTCGGCGTGGTGCTAGTGATCGCAGCCGCTCGCGGCGGATCCGACTTTGAGACGGAGACGCCCAGCGAAGCGGCCGAAACCGAGACGATTTAGGCTTTGCGCTATTCGGATGGTTGGCCGCGATAGCTCCGCTATCGGGGCCGACGAAGTCGGTAGGAAGCATCGGGCCGCCGCCGGACTTACTTCGGAGGTTGCTGCACCGTTTGATATGGCGAAAAGACCCTGAACTGCTTACGGGGAACAAATGCTTCCTACGGCTGCGCCGCCCCGATAGCGGAGCTATCGCGGCCAACCACGGAGAAAGCGGGCTTAGCGCTTTCTCAGTCGTCGAGCGAATCGAGGCCTGCGTCGGCGCGGGCGGGGTTTTCTAGATAGGCTGTCAGCAAGATCTGGGCGGCTAGTTTGTCGATGACCGCTTTTTTCTTTTGCTTGGTCATTCCCAGACCGGCCAAGTAATCTTTGGCGATGCTGGTCGTAAAGCGTTCGTCGTAGTAGACGATGGGAACGCCGGTGATGCGGCCGAGCCATTGGCCAAACTTGCGGGCCTCGCCTGACTTGCCGCTCTCATTGCCGCTCATGTGGACCGGCAGGCCGACGACAAACAGCACGATCCGCTCGAGCTTGGCCAGCTCTTCAAAATATTGCCGATCGATCTTCAGCGAACGGCGCGTGTAGTTCTCAAACGGACTCGCCAAGATCCGGTCGGGATCGGTAATCGCGACGCCGATGCGGACCGTACCAAAATCGATGCCGGCGATGCGGCCGACGGTCGGAATTTCAGGAAGCGCCGCGTCACTCATAAATGAGCGTCCCAGCCGTTGGCTTGCAGCTGTTTGACGACTTCGCGAATTTCTTCTTCCCGGTTCTTATCGGCGACCAGCGTCGCGTCGCGGGTATGAACGACGATCACTTCACGCATGCCCAGGGTCACAATCAAGTGATCATCGTCCGCTTTGATGATGCACTGCTGCGTGTCGATTCCGAGATGATTGGCCAACACCGTGTTGCCGTCCAAATCGGAATCGTTCAGTCGCTGCAAGCTTTGCCAGTTACCGACGTCATCCCACAAGAACGGCGCTTCGATGACCGCGACGTCCTGGTGATGCTCCATCACGGCATAGTCAATTGATTTGCCGCGGATCGCGGTGAACTCGGCGGTGAAGGTTTCGGCTTGCTCGGGAGTGCCCCACGCGGCGCCAATCGCTTCGAGATGAGCGAACATTTCGGGCTCATGACGTCGGAGCGCATCGAGAATGGTCTTCGCTTTCCAGATAAAGATGCCGGAGTTCCAATAGAAACGACCTGACTCAAAATATTCGCGGGCAACGTCCCCTTTCGGCTTTTCACGAAACCGGGCCACGCTAAACGTGGGAGGCGCCTCGGCGTCGCTGGTCAGCGAATCACCCCGTTCGATATAGCCAAACGTCTCGGCAGGGTATTTGGGCTGGATGCCAAACGTGACGATCTTGTCCGCAGAATCGGCGACCAGCGCTGCGCCATAGCGAATGGCCGACTGAAACGCCGACTCTGGCGAAATCACATGGTCCGACGGCATCACCACCATGATCGCGTCGGGATCATGACGTGCGACCAATAGCGCCGCCAGGCCGATGCAAGGAGCGGTGTCTCGCTTGCAAGGTTCCCCCACAATCGCCGAGGCCGGCAAGCTGGGGAACTGCTGCTGAATCGGCTCGATCAGTCGCTCGTTGGTGACGATCAAGATTCGCTCCGGCGACATCAGATCGCCCAGCCGCGATGCGGTGGCCTGAATCATCGTTCCGTCGCCGGTCAGATCCAACAGTTGCTTGGGCCGGTCGACGCGACTTGCCGGCCAAAACCGAGTTCCGGCTCCGCCGGCCATAATCACCGCATGTAGCATTGGTGCGTTCCTATTCTGACGAATCGCCTAAGACCGTTGGTTCAACGATCGGCGACATTCCATCGGCTTTCGATTTTAGCTCTTCTGCGTCCAGAGCGAACAGCGGACTGATCTCGACCGGAACGCCTGACTCGACCGCAACTCCAGCTTCTGTGAGCCAGCTCGTATAAATCGCCGTTAATGCGGCGCGGGCGGCGCTCGGCGTGTCGCTCGGTGCGCCATCGGCGTTTTTGACCGGCGCAAAGGTGGTCGACGGTAAGATCTCGACGACGATCGCATTTTTGGCGTGCGGAAGCAAATCAAAGATGAAACGCTCGAACTTCACCCCGTTCGGCGTCTGCGGATCGACCTGCTCTCCCTGAAAAGTGCAGTAAGGGACTTTCTTACTCGCCAAATGCCAGGGCAAGCTCTCGGCGTCGGCCGCCATCCGGCCCAAAAAGTCGACGTTCAGTCCGTGAATTGCGATGTTGCCGGCCCAATACTTCAGCGAACCGCTCGCGTCGCGCTCGGCCGCTAACTCTTCCGACAGTTCGCTGTACTCGACCAAACGCAGACGGCCGTCGACTTCGACTAAGACGCCTACTTTTTCTTCGGGACGCTGTTTGGCGACGACCTGGGTCGACATCTCGCTGCCGCTCAAGCGGTGATAGCCCAAAAAGAGAGGCTCACAAACATCGGCCAGAGGATTGTCGACCTGAAAATAATAGATCTCTTCCAGCCCGCGACTTTGAATATCGGCCAGGCAACCGCTTTTGACCAGCGCCGCCAACGTGCCGCCGTGTCCGTCAGGGCTAAGCGCCAGTTGATCGGGTCCAGCCAACAGCAACTTGCCGCTCTCGGCGTCGATCGCCGGCATCGTACCTTGGCAGAAGATCTTGAGTTGGGAGTCGGGCAGACCGAAGTTGTTGTTCGCCGCAAAGCACTCGACCGTTTCGTCATGCGTCGCGGGGCTGGTCATCAGATAGAGCGGGATCGCCGCGTTGTACCGATTTCCACGCGCGATCAACTTTTCGACAAAGATCTGAAACAGCATGCGATCGGTGACCGGACCGATCGGGAACATCCCTTTGGGATGGTCAAACCCGAGTCGCGTCCCCTGCCCTCCGGCGACCAACAGCGCGGCGACCTTGCCGGCCGACAGAAGTTGCTCGCCGGCGGCGATCGCTTCGGCCTCGTTGATGCGCGGAGCGACGTCATCCAGACGAATCGCCGGCGGAGAGGCCATCTCCAATGGTCCTGCGGCCGCTTCCGATTTTTTCGCGAACGTAGCGGCGATCTCCGCCAGATCGACTGCGGCCAATTGCGCCGCTAGTTGGGCGGCGACCTGCGGATCGGCGGACTGCAGATAGCTCAACAGTTCCTGCTCGCCGGCGTCGGTTAGTTTTGCGGTGAGTTGCGGATCAATCGACATTTCGTCAGGCCTTATTCCGAAGTTACCAAAGCCAGCCCTGTACAAACGCGTACGCCGCCAGGCAAAGGAGCGGGAAACCGACAAATATCAAACCATACGTGGCCATTGTCGTCCAAGCATGTCGCGGCCACCGGGCCATAATCGGCTTCCCCTACAAAACACCCATTATTGGCGGTTTGAGAAATGGAACAACCGCGCGTTCGCGAACATTCCAAGAACTAGAGTTGAATTTCCGAAAAGCGTCATCGAGAAGAGATCGAGAGACAAGTTGACAGCCTCCGATTCTACCACGCGGGTCCGCGGCTCGCGCTTCCCCAAAGCAGCATGCCTACTGTTCGCCGTTCTCGGCGGCCGCATGCAGTTCAAGCACCACCGAAACCGCTTCGTCCAATCCGCCGCTGCGGCGGAGTTCGACCCGGGCGCCGTGCGCTTCGACCAAGGTCGTCTTCACCGAAACTTCCGGCCCATCGACCTGACAGATCTCGACTTCTGGAATGTGGGCCAGCGGCGGGCAAAACGCGACGTGCAATGTTTGATGTCGCTCGCCGGCGGCGAAATCGGCTCGTAGATAACCGTAGACGACCTCGGTGGTCGCTTCGTGGGCGCGGGTCAATTGTTGCGAGACGTTGCCGGCTACAAAATGCGGGCCCTGCGTCTCGGCTTCATCAAACCGCCACAGTTTGTCCTCGGCATCGGCGGCCGGAGGCGGCGTCGGCATCAGCGGCGAACGCGATTCGCGAGACTCACCAACACGGCGACTCGCCGCAGGCTTGGCCGCCGCGATCTCGTCCGCAGTATGCGCCGCACGCAGTTCTTCGCGGGCGCTGGTCAGCGGACGCTGAAAGCGGGCAGGCAAGATCTGCGGAACGAAAAAGAGGAGCGTAATCGCCTCTTCGGCGGCCACGACAAACCAGAGCAAGAAGACGACAAACGCCGACATCTGACTGCTAGTCAACGCGGCCGCCAAAACGATGCAGCAAATCAACGGCGCCAGCGCAATTGCGAACTCGGCCTGCGGCAGCGAACGACATCGTCCGCCGTAGAGCCACAATGCGCGGATCGCAGCAGCAACCCCGGCCAACGCGATCGCCGCGAAAAAGATAGCGAAGCCGGAGACGTCGACCAAAGACCAACCGGCCAACCGCAGCCAGATCGCTTGCAGCGATGCAAGCGCTAAAGCGATGGTTCCGATCCAAGCGGTCGGCAAAAGTAAGAGCCGAGCTTCGCTGTTGGGGGGCTGGTCAGACATCCGTACGAATCCATTCGGTGAGGCGCAGGAAAAAACCTTCCTGCCGCGGTAGTTTGGCAGGAAGGTTTTGAGCGTGCAAGTCGGTTTACCGTGGTAAACGACTCGTGAACTAGCTGGCGGCGGCGGCGACGCCGGCGTCGGAAGCGAGCGTAGCGGCCATCTTGGTGCTTTCCCACGAAAATTCTTCGCGGCCAAAGTGCCCGCCAGCGGCGGTGGCGCGGAAGATCGGGCGACGCAGATCCAAGTAGTCGATAATGCCGCCGGGGCTGAGCGGGAAGTGCTCGCGAATCAGCTCTACAATGCGAGCGTCATCAATTTTGTTGGTGCCGAAGGTTTCGACATGGACGCTGACCGGTTCGGTCACGCCGATCGCGTAGGCGAGCTGCACTTCGCATTGTTCGGCCAAACCAGCGGCGACGATGTTCTTGGCGACGTGACGGCCCATATAGGCGGCGCTGCGATCGACCTTGGTCGAGTCTTTGCCGCTGAAGGCGCCGCCGCCGTGACGGCCCCAGCCGCCGTAAGTGTCGACGATGATCTTGCGACCGGTCAAACCGCAGTCGCCCATCGGACCACCGACCACGAACTTGCCGGTCGGGTTGATGTGATAGGTGATATCGCCGTCGACCAGTTCGGCCGGCAGCAGCGGCTTCACGATCTCGTTCATGACATAGCTGCGAATCTCGGCGTTGGTGACCGAATCGCAATGCTGCGTCGAAACGACGACGGTGTCGATGCGAACCGGCTTGTCGCCGTCAAACTGCACCGTGACTTGGCTCTTGCTGTCAGGACGGAGCCAGTTGACTTCGCCTGCTTTGCGAGCTTCGGTCAAGCGATTCAAGATCTTGTGCGAAAGCGAAATCGGCAACGGCATCAGTTCCGGCGTTTGGTTACAAGCGTAGCCAAACATCAAGCCTTGGTCGCCGGCGCCGATCTGCTTGCCGGCTTCGCTGTCTTCATTCACGCCTTGCGCGATGTCGGGGCTCTGTTTGTCGAGCGTCACCATGACGGCGCAAGTGTCGGCGTTGAAGCCCATTTTGTCATCGGTGTAACCGATGTCGCGAACGACCGAGCGGGCGACGTCTTGATAGTCGATAACCGCTTTGGAAGTGATTTCGCCTGCCATGACGACCAGGCCAGTGTTGACCAGCGTCTCGCATGCGACGCGGCTCATCGGATCCTGGGCCAAAAGAGCGTCCAGAATGCCGTCAGAAATCTGATCCGCCATCTTGTCCGGATGGCCCATGCTGACAGATTCGCTTGTGAACAAGTACTTTCCAGAAGCCACTAGATCCCACTCCTAACCGATTATACGCGACTGCGCCCCCGGCCCCCGAATGGGAAGGGAACGATTCAGCAAAACGCGCATTATAGGAATATTAAGTCGGTTTGAACAACGGCGGATGAGGGCAACTTGGGGAGATTCTTCATTCCCAAGACTCCAAGCCGCTCTGCCGTTCAGGTCCCGCCGAGTAAAGCGACGCTCCTAGGTTCCGGCAGGGCTGTAGCTGACCACCGAACGAGGGACGGCGGCTTGCCGAGCCCTACGCGACTTTACGATCGGCGAAGGCCAGCCCCCCCACCAATGAGCCGCAAGGTCGAAAGGATTCTCAAAACTGAGGTGAATTCCTCGTATACGCAATTGCTGGCATATGCTATAAATACACTTCTTATCCGCCGATTAAGGCCTGATTCTCCCTGTTGACGCCATTTTGCGAGAGTACTGAATCATGAAGTCAAATCGATCTGGCTTTACGCTCGTTGAGCTGCTTGTTGTGATCGCGATCATCGGCGTCTTGATTGCTCTGTTGCTGCCTGCGGTTCAACAGGCGCGTGAAGCAGCGCGACGGATGCACTGCAGCAATAACTTGAAGCAGATTGGATTGGCCATCCACAACTACCACGATACGTTCCTGTCACTCCCCCCCGGCGGATATTGGGCGCATGACACGCCGTGGTCGACGGCGACGACGCCCAATCCAGAACGTGGTTCCGCGATCGTGGCGATCTTGCCGTTTCTCGAGTTGTCGACGCTGCACGACAGGATGGACTTTACTTCCAACACGTCGATCCACGAGCAATACGTCGATAGCCCGGCGAATACCAAAAAATTCAAACAGGTCATCGTGTCGGCCTACCTCTGCCCCAGCGACACCACCGGCGGCGTCGTGCCGGGGACCGATATCGGTTGCCATAATTACTCGGCCAACTATGGCCCCAGCAACGTCTCTTCCACCGGCAATCCAGACTGTCTTTGCTCTCAGGGCGCGGCGATGAACGGCTTCCGTATCGATACCAGTCACGGCGAAACCAATCCGGCCGGTCCCTTTACGCGTCGCGGCAATAAGTATATCGGCAAGTTCTCTCAGACGACGGATGGACTATCGAACACGATCTACTTTGGCGAAGTTCGCCCGCAATGCTCGCACCACAACAGCCAAGGCTGGGCGCACTCCAATAATGGCAACGGCCTGGCGACGACGCTCATCCCCATCAATACCGATACTTGCAGCACCAAGGCCGAAGCGCCCGGCGGCGATACTTGTTACTCGCTCTGCAATTGGAATTTGGAGTTCGGCTTTCGTTCGCTCCATCCGGGAGGCGCTCAATTCCTGAAAGGAGACGGCTCCGTTTCGTTGATCGCCGAAACCGTCAATCACGATGCGTACCAACGTCTCGGACAGCGGGACGACGGACGGGTCAACGAGTTGTAGTCGTCGCTCCGCCAATTCGACATCACCACATGCTCCATCACGCTTGGATCGATTTCCCATGCTCGCCCAATATCGACTTTCCTTGCTCTTGATCGCCGCCATCCAGCTGGGCTGTTCCGGCGGCGGACTACAACCGCTGCAAGGGACCGTGACTCTCGATGGTCAACCGCTAGCGGACGCAGCGATCAGCTTCAGCCCTGTGACCGGGGGCCGACCTGCTACCGGCAAAACAGACGCCGACGGACAATTTACGCTTGCTTCGTATACCGCAGGCGATGGCCTGCCTGCCGGCAGTTACAAGGTGACAATTGTCAAAATTGCAACCAAGCGGCAAGCCCAAGCCGCGCCGAGCAACAGCGAGGAACTGTCCGAGACGCAATCGCTAGGCAATCTCGAACAAGGCGTCTCCTTCGTGACGCCGGTCAAATATTCTTCCCCCGCGACAACCGATCTGATCGTCGACGTAACGCCGGGGATGGAGCCTGTCCTGCTTGAAATCAAGTCGAAGTAGTCGCGGTTAGATCGCCGTCGACTCCAAGATTGAAATCGGCTGATCGGTGCGGATCACGCGCTGCAATTGAAAACCGCAACCGGCGACCAGATCGCGATACTCGGCTTCGGTTCGTTCTTTGCCGCCGGGGATCAGCATCATCGTCAGGTCGAGCAACTTCCCGAAAAAAGGTTCGTCGCCCGAGGGGATGACATATTCGACCAGCAGCAGTTTCTGTCCCGGTTGCATCGCGGCGCGACAGTTTTTCAGAATCAGCGTGCTCTTCTCATCATCCCAGTCGTGGATGATGTGCCGCATCATGTAAGCGTCGGCGCCGCTGGGCACTTCGACAAAGAAGTCGCCGCCGATCAAGGTCATCCGCTCGTTGACCCCTGCGGCGACAAAATTGGGAGCGGCCCGCTCGACCACATGCGGCAAATCGACCAGCATGCCGCGAACTTGCGGATGTTTCGTAAGCAGCGCGATCAACTTCGATCCGTTGCCGCCGCCGACATCGGCGATCAGGCCAAATTGGGAGAAGTCATAAGCTTCGAGAATCGCCGCCGTTTCGCGACCATGAATACTGGTCATCGCGGCGTCAAAAATCGCGGCCGATTCGGGGTGTTGACTCAGGTAATCAAAAAACGGCAGTCCAAACTCTTGCTCAAACTCGTTCTCATTCGACTGCACGGCGCGGCGCAATCGCCCCCAGGCAGCGTAATGCTCTGAGCCCATCATTAGCGTCAACGGCTGCAACGAGGTCGGATGATCGCTTTGCAAGATTTCCGAGAGGGGAGTCGCCGCAAAGACGCGCGGCTCCGTTTCTGTAAAAACTCCGAGCGACGCCGCCGCGCGCAACAACCGATAGAGCCGGTCAGGATTGGCGCTGCACGCTTGCGCCAAATCTTCGACCGATGTCGGTCCCTGCTTCAGCAAGTCGGGCAACCCCAACTCGCCCACCGTTAGGACGATCTGCGAAACTTGATAACCGCAAATCATCTGCATCAACTGATCGTGTGGAGAAGCGTTCGTCATCGAATCGAGCTCCCTGAGATTCTCGCTTTGTGAAACGGCAGACCTTCATTCTAGCGACTACCAAACGCAGCTGGCGAGCCGGTGCAACCGGGGGCCCCCGCTTCTGCGGATCGGTTAATTTGCTCGCAAACAACGTAGCTACGCGGTTCTGCCGAAAAAAAACTTACCGTTTGAAAACCCAGTTCGATACCATCAAGATAAAGGAGCGTCGCTCGGACACAAATCATCCGGCTCTTCTAATTCAAGCGGTCTTCTCATGTCGATCTATTTCACCTGCGCCAACTGCGGCCGGCCTTTTGATGTTGCGGAAGAAACGGTCGGCCAGACGTTCACCTGCGACGTTTGCGAAGCGTCGCTTATGGTCCCGGCGACATCCCAGCCGCGCCCCGAGCAGGAAGGGGAACTAAGCGTTCGACAGTTTAAAAAGCTGATTCGTTTCGTCGCTATTTTTTTCGTGCTCGCTTTTTCCGCCGGCACGATCGGCCAGTTCTGGACGTTGCTGTGGGACGATCCGCTCGCCAAGCAAGCGGAAGAATCAAAACTGCGTGCGGTAAACGCCAAACGCAAAGCGGAATTCGAGGTGAGAAATGCAGTCGAGAATCGTCTCCCCAATATTGCTTATCCCGACCTGCCGCCGCCGGGAGCATTCACCGAAACTCCTCCTTTCAACTTTCCGACAACATGGGTCCAATCCAAAACCGGAGAAGGCCCCGGTTCACGAATGCAACTACGCATTTACTTACCGCCTGGCGAGCATGCGGACAAAACCTTGAGTTGCGTGGTGATGCCTCCTGCGCGAGCGAATGTCGTCGCGGGCTACCCGGTTTTCCCCACCGCTTCGTTCTTCGAGGCGAAACCGTTTGTCGAAGCCGGCTATGTGGTCATTGTTTTTTCGCTCGATGGCCAACTTCCCAAGGATGCGTTTGACCTTCCCAAAGACGAGTACAAGAAATACTTAAACCGTGCTCGCAAGCGATTTGATGACGCTTGTTTTGGCGTGGCGAACGGTCGCGCCGCCATCGAGTACGCCGTGCGTAACTTGCCACAAGTCGATCCGCAGCAGATCTATGTCGCGGGGATCGAAGCCGCCGGATCGGCTGCTTTGCTGCTGGCTGAGAATGAGCCGCGATTAGCCGGCTGCATCGCTTTGGCGCCTTGCATCGATATCGAAGAGAGAGCGCGAGAATATCTTTCGCCTTGGGATTCCGTCGATCGCGAGCAATTACCGAGCAGCCATGCCGACCGAATCCAGTGCCCCGTCTTTCTGTTCGACGGGAAAGGAGATCCAGCCGAAACAATCGACGAGATCCCGTTTTTTTACGAGCTGTTAAAAGAGCACCACGTCAACGTCACGTTGGATCAGGTCGAAAGCAAGGACATGGAAGGATCAATAATGGATATCGGCGTCTCGCACGCCGTCGATTGGCTCAAGCAACAAGCCGATCCGATGAAGGATAACAGCGAGCAGCCAGAACCTACGCCGCCATCCGTCGACGACTAACTTCGGCCGGCGGCAAGAAAGGGCGGATCACTTCGAGCGTGTTCTCTACAGCGCCCAATTGCGAAGCGACCACTTGTCGTGCGTTTTCGCCTAAGACGGCACGCCGCTGCGGATCATCGAGACAGCGTCCCACAAAGTCGACCAGCGCCGCTTCGTCTTGCACCATCTCGGCGGCGTCGGCGTCGAGCAGCAACTGGACGATGTCGCGAAAGTTTTTGATGTTGGGGCCAAAGCTGACCGCCGCGCCATAGGCGGCCGGTTCGATCATGTTTTGCCCGCCGCGGCGCCCAAAGCTGCCGCCCACAAAGGCGATGTCGGCTAGCCCCCACCAGGCGCCAAGTTCGCCCACCGTATCGATCAGCAGAACATGGGCCGTCGGATCAACGACGCTCTGTTCCAGCGAAGAGCGCCGCGACCAATTGACGTTGTGATCATCCAACATCGCCGCGACCTCGTCGAAACGCTCCGGATGCCGCGGCACCAGGATCAACCGCAACTGCGGATGACGCGGCGCTGCAGAGACGAACGCGTCGAGCGCCGCTTCTTCTTCGCCTGCTTGCGTACTGCCGGCGAGAAAGACAATCGCTTCAGCGGGGATCTGCGCCAATCGTCGCAACCGCTGCGACTTGGGATTGCGACGGTCCGTTTCCGCGCCGTCAAATTTCAACGAGCCGGTTGCGATCACACGCTTGGCCGGCGCTCCCAAAGCGATAAACCGCTCGGCATAGGCCCAGTCTTGCACCGCGATGCAGTCTAGCTTTCGCAGGATCGGCCGCAACAGCGACCCGACGCGGCGATAGCCTTGATAGCTCTTTTCGCTCAAGCGACCATTCACGACCACCACGTTGACGCCGCGGCGCTTCGAAATCTGGATCATGTTGGGCCAGATTTCTAGTTCGGCCAGGATCAGCGTCTGCGGACGGATCCGCCGCAGCGCCGTTTTGACCGCCCAGCTAAAGTCGAGCGGAGCGTAACTGACCAGGCAATCGTCATAGCGAGCGCGAGCCAACTCGTATCCGCTATGCGTTGTCGTTGTGACGTAAATATCGACATGGGGCGTTTCAGCGCGAATCGCCTGAATGATGGTCGCTAGCAGATTGACTTCGCCCACGCTGACCGCATGCAGCCAAACGCACGGACGATCCCCTTGGCGAAACTCGACAAGGCCCAAGAATTTTGGCAACAGCCCACCGCGACGACGCCCGCGGACCAACGTCGACCAGGCGAAGTACGGAACAGCCGCGACGAGGGCGCCAAGATAGACGAAGTTGAGTAGCCAACCCATGGGGAATCCTTTCCCGGGCCCGTCTCATTGCACAGCGGCGACGCGACGGGGCGAGCAGTTCTAGCGACGCGTCAAAGGGGGGAACCGAAAGCGGAGCGCCGGCAGGCTCCGCTCTCTGTTTGTCGGCAGGTATGCTACGTAACTCCGCGATCTTTGCCCATATGACAATCTTTGTATTTTTTGCCGCTGCCGCACGGGCAAGGCGAATTACGTCCCACCCGCTTGCCAACATTGCGAATCGGTTCGACGACTTCCTTTTCGCCGGGGGTCGAACCTTCGTTGTTCTCTTGCTGTTGACGGGCCAACTCGGCCGCGGCCGAACCTGCTTCGTCATGGCGAGCTTCGGTTTCGGTCCAGGTCGAGCTGACGAAATCCTCGTTCAGGCTTTCGATTTTGTAGACCAGGTCGGTGACGCGTTCGCCGATCGACTGCCACATGCTCTCGAATAAACGCATGCCTTCACGTTTGAACTCGACCTTCGAGTCGACTTGGGCGTAACCCGAAAACGCGACGGCGCTCTTGAGATGATCCATCGCCAGCAAGTGATCTTTCCAGATCGAATCGATCAGCTCAAGCAGAACGCTGCGCTCCATCCGGGTCATTTCGGGACGATAGCGTTCGTTGACTTCGCGAATCAAACGCTTCTCGAGTTCGGCTCGATCAAGCGAGGCCAACTCATCGGCGGCGACTTCTTTGTTGATCGTCGTGCGGATCCAGTCGGCGAGCGAGTTCAACTTGCCGTTGCCGCCGCTGACGATCGCCAACGTTTGATGGTCCGAGCCCGATTCATAGATCGATGCGACCTTGTCGCGGACCTTCTGCATCTTCTCGGCAGCTTGCCGGCTATGTCCATGGCTCTTTTCTTCGAGCAAGCGCTGAATCTCATCGCGTTGCTTGCTCTTGATATCTTCGAGATCGATTTTGATTTCAAAGCGCCGCGCCGCCCAATCGACCAGACCTTCACGATCCAACCGCGAACGACCGCCTGACTTGTCGCTGAACTTGTACAGCCCCGCCAAAACCGGATACTGCGATTCCTTCTGTTCGTAGGCCTCTTTCGCCATTTTCACAATCATGTCGGCGATGTCGGCTTTGCTCTTCTCACGAAGATCCTCAACCGCGATTTGCAAATCGAACTTGTAGTGAACCCAGCCGGCCAGACTCTTGTAGCCGAAATCGGGATCGAGAAATTTCTTTCCTTCCGTCAAATCGACCTTCTGGATCTGCTCGCGAGCTCTTTCGACCAGCAGCGTATCGACATGATCGCGGCCCACCTTTTTCAGGTCGCGATCGCTGAAGTTGGTCTTCCACATCGAATTGGAAAAGCGGGCCATCGCTTGCCAATTCCATTCCGACTCTTCTTCTTCGGAGGGGAGATTTTCGTCGATCGCGGCCATCACGTTGGATTCGGCCTGACCTTCGGCTTCGTCTTTGGCGTGCTCAGCGGCGGCGGTGATGTCGAGCCCGCGATAGTCGCGCGGATCCAGCTCACACGACAACTCGATCCCGGCCCAACGCGCAAAGGTTTCGACGCCGTAATCTTTGGCCAACAGCATGTCGACAAAGCGGTCGGTCTGTCGTTCGACCATGTCGAGGATCAGCTCTTTGCAGTCGTCGCCATCGAGAATTCGTTGGCGGAAGCCATAGACGCGCTTGCGCTGCTCGTCCATCACTTCGTCGCTTTCGAGCAGATTCTTACGAATGTCGAAGTTGCGTTCTTCAATCTTCTTTTGGGCGCCTTCGACGCGGCGCGTCACCATACGGCTTTCGATCGCTTCGCCGGCTTTCATCCCGCCTGGCATGCTCATCAGGAAGCCGCGGATCCAATCGCCAAAGAAGATCCGCATCAGGTCGTCTTCCAGCGACAAGAAGAAGCGGCTGCTGCCGGGATCGCCTTGGCGACCGCAACGACCACGCAACTGCAAGTCGATACGTCGCGACTCGTGGCGCTCGGTGCCGATCACATGCAGACCGCCCAGTTCGCGGACGACCTTGCCTTCTTCTTTCATCTTTTCGCGCGATTCAATCTCGGCGATCAGCGTTTCCCACTCTTCTTCCGGCACTTCCAGACGTGTCGGATATTTGTCTTGCAGCTGCGCCCACGCCAACGTCTCAGGATTGCCCCCCAAGACGATGTCGGTACCGCGACCGGCCATGTTGGTCGCGATCGTGACCGAGCCGATGCGTCCCGCTTGAGCGACGATGTCGGCTTCCCGACGGTGTTGTTTGGCGTTGAGCACCTGATGGCGAACGCCGCGACGTTCGAGCAAGTGCGACAAGCGTTCGCTCTTTTCAATCGAGACGGTGCCGACCAAGATGGGTCGTCCCTTTTTCTGGATATGACGAACCTGAGCGCGGGGGAATTCGGTGCGGCCCTTGCCCCCTTTTTCTTCAAAGACGACGACGCTCTCGTCTTCGCGAATCAGCTTGCCCCAGCGTTCGCCGCCATCTTTCATCTCGAGCACGTCCCACTTGTGGAAACGCTCGATCTCGTCCGCGACGGCTTCGTACTTTTCCTTTTCTGACATGTAGATGATGTCAGAGTGGGTGATCCGCTTCATCTCGCGATTGGTCGGAATCGCGATCACTTCCAGCTCGTAGATCTTCCACAATTCGCCCGCTTCGGTCATCGCCGTACCGGTCATGCCGCCGATCTTGTCGTACAGCTTGAAGAAGTTCTGCAACGTAATCGTCGCCAGCGTCTGCGTCTCTTCTTTGATCGGCACGCCTTCTTTCGCTTCGACCGCTTGATGCAGGCCGTCGCTCCATTGCCGACCTTCCATCTTACGACCGGTATGCTCGTCGACGATCACCACTTTGCGATCTTCGACCACATAGTTGACGTCGCGAATATAAAGGAAATGCGCCTTGAGCGAGTTGTCGATCAGGTGGGGCCATTCCATGTTGCCGGCGGTATAGAAGCTTTCGACGCCGGCGAGGCGTTCCGCCTCGCGAACGCCTTCGTCGGTCAGGTTCGTGCTGCGATCCTTTTCGTTCACTTCAAAGTGAACTTCCTTTTTCAGCGTGCGCGCAATCTTGTCAGCGACTTCGTATTTGCCTTTGTCTTGGTTCGCCGGACCCGAAATGATCAACGGCGTCCGCGCTTCGTCGATCAAGATATTGTCGACTTCGTCGATGATCGCGTAGTTCAAGCGACCTTGCGACTGCTGCCAACTTTTGGGGAAGCGCTCGTCGCCGCGCGCTGCGGGGCGCATGTTGTCGCGCAGATAGTCGAAGCCGAACTCGTTATTTGTACCGTAGGTGATATCGAGCGAGTAAGCGATTTGCCGCTCGTGAACCGGCATGTTGCTTTGAATCGCGCCGACCGTCAGGCCCAGTCCGCGATAAAGCGGCGACATCCACTCCATATCGCGACGCGCCAAGTAGTCGTTCACCGTGACGACGTGAACTCCTTTGCCTTCCAACGCGTTCAGATAGGCCGGGAGGGTCGCGACCAAGGTTTTACCTTCGCCGGTCACCATCTCGGCGATCGCGCCGCTGTGCAGCACCATGCCGCCGAGCATCTGCACGTCGTAATGGCGCATGCCGAGAAAGCGTTTGCCCCCTTCCCGACAAACGGCGAACGCTTCGACCATCAGGTCGTCTAACGTTTCGCCTGCGGTAAGGCGCTGTTTAAAGAGCCGCGTTTGATCGAGCAGCTCTTCTTCGCTCATCGATTCGTATTTTGATTCGAGCGCATTGATCGCGTCGACTGTGGATTGCAGGCGTTTCACGTACCGAGCATTCGACGATCCGAAGATCGACGTGATCAGTCGCTCAAAGCCGCTGAGCAAACCGCCGAAAAACAGGCAAATTTGCTCCCAAATCCGTTCCAAATACTCCATCGGTCGCTTTGCTTATGTCGGGTCTAAAAAGGAGGGAAAGGCCAGATGCGAAAACGTCCGGAAGAAGACACGAATTTCGCCGGCAAAATGTGCGCAAACCCTTTCCGCTGGGTAGCTTATAAGGATTATACCACTCGGTCAACCGCGCTTCGATCGGGGCCATTAGGGCTGTTCGCTGAAAATCGGTCAATCTTGATCGCCAAATCTTGCAACTGCCTGAAGATCGGTCGGATCGACGGTCCTGCGGTTGAAAACCGACTCCAGGACCGAAACAATCATCCAGTCCAGCTTGTCGAACGCTGAGCGACTTGCCCAAACGCTTGTTTCCTCAACACCTTAGGTCGTCGCCGCTTTGAACTCCGTCGTCAAACCAGTAAAAACTCGCGATATTCGCGGGAAATTGATCCTGCTCGGGACAGGCACCTCAGTCGGAGTGCCGGCGATCGGCTGCGGTTGCCCCGTCTGTACTAGCCGCGATCCGCACAACAAGCGGATGCGCTGCTCGGTCATTTGGGGCCTTCCCGAAGGAAATCTGTTGGTGGACACTCCGCCAGACATGCGTTCCCAACTGCTGCGCGAAGAGATCGGCATCGTTCACGCCGTCGCCTACACCCACCAACATGCCGATCACCTCTATGGACTGGATGACCTCCGCGTATTTCAGTTCTATCTTGGACACGGGGTCCCGCTCTATTGCGAACCGAACGTAGAGCGGCAAATTCGGGCCGCTTTTAGCTACGCATTCTCAGAGATAACTCCGACCCATGTCGGCGCGACGCCGGCGCTAGAGTTCCAACGTATCGGCCTCAACCCGTTTACCGTACTCGGCGCCCAAGTAACGCCGATTCGCCTGAAACATGGCCCCCGCTTTGAAGTCCTCGGCTTCCGGATCGGCAATGTCGCCTACTGCACCGACACCAATGAGATTCCCGCAGAGAGTTTTGCGCTGCTGCAAGGTCTCGACGTGCTGATCCTCGACGCGCTCCGCTTCGATCCTCATCCGACCCACTTTTCGCTCGACGAAGCGGTCGCGATGGCCGAAAAAATAGGCGCCAAGCAGACCTATTTTACCCATATCTCCTGCCGCATGGATCATCAAGAGACGAACGCCAAGCTGCCTGACCACATGCAACTAGCGTACGATCGACAAGAGATCCCGCTCTCTTAAGCGGCGACGTTGCTTAGTCTGTCGGGCGTCTGGATTCGCGAAACCGCCCCAGTGATTCGCTAGAACGTCCATCGATCCGCACAGAGGCTCCATTCTACTGAACTATTTTCTGTATTTTCTATCGTCATCTATTTAGCGCATAAGCCAAGCCGGATACAATCGCCCTAATATCCCGTTAGTGTGGCGTTTTTTTCCACACCCCGCTATTGGGCTTATTTTTTTGTCTGGGGTCTAATTGCTAGGGATTATCTCTACAAACATTTCCCAGCGCAGCAAGCTCTTATCCATATCATCGGCGATTACTTTTCTCCCTCATTTATCCATTCTTGCAGGAGTCTCCCTGATGCGCAAAACGCGAGGATTTACTCTGGTCGAGCTGCTGGTCGTGATTGCGATCATCGGCGTCTTAATTGCGCTGTTGCTGCCGGCCGTCCAACAGGCCCGCGAAGCGGCTCGGCGGATGCAGTGCAGCAACAATCTCAAGCAAATGGGATTGGCTTGTCACAACTACATGGACACCTATTCCGAGAATTTACCCCCCGGCGCGTTTTACATCGCAGCGACTAGCACGTGGAATTCGCATAGTTTCGCGGTCGCAATTCTGCCGTTTCTAGAACAGACTGCACTCTACGAGAAGTACGACTTCACGAAGTCGCCGGACGCTTCGCAGAACGCGACGGTTCGCAAGGCGCAAGTCAGCGCCTTCTACTGTCCCAGCTTTGATGGGCTGCCGGTCAACACTTCAACGACGGCTTATGCGGACGGTGCGATGTTTACTTACCAGGCTGTGGGCGGCGTCTATTACAACAATGCGGCCTTGGATCAAGATCTCACGGAGTCGAATCACGGGAAGTTCCCTAGCAACGGCGTTTTTCGCATTGACGGGTCACGTCGTGCGGCGAAAGTGACCGATGGCCTCAGCAACACGGTGATGATCGGCGAATATACTCATCGTGATAAATCAGGGACCAACGGCGGCTTTCCTGGTAACGTCCGCGTCTGGGTAATTGGGAGCTTAACCAACCAGGCCTTCTACAGCACGAAGGCGATCTATCAAGACACCATCAATTCACGACGCGATCGCTTGGACGGGGTCAAATTCAACCATTTGCCCTTCACCAGCCTGCATCCAGGCGGAGTCAATTTTGCCGTGGCGGACGCCAGCGTTCACTTTCTGCCAGAGACGATCGACTTTGACGTCTATCGTTCGTTAGCGACGATCAACGGCGGTGAAACTGCTCAGCTTCCTTAGCGCTGATGCAACACGCCGTTGTTGTCTGACCGGCGAGAGACGATTGTCCACGGAGAATACGATGTATCGATTCGATCGAATAGCGGCAGGGGTCGGCCTCTGCATTTTGCTCTGCGGCTGCGGTGGTGGTAACGGACTCGAGACAGCGCCGGCGACCGGCCAAGTTCTCTACAACGGTAAACCGCTTCCTTACGGCACCGTTAGCTTTCGTCCGAAAGCCGGTTCGCCTGCGACCGGCGTGATTCAGACGGACGGCAGCTTCACTTTGACGACTTACCGCAATGGAGATGGCGCAATCCTGGGCATGCATGAAGTGCTGATCAATGCGACCGAACATGACGCCGGAATCGCCGCGCCGGTCCAACCCGATACAGAAATGCTGGCGCCCAAGTCGCTTATTCCCGAGAAATATATGAGCTTCTCCACCAGCGGAATCACGGCTGAGGTGAAACAGGGAGAGAAGAATCACTTCCAGATCGAGATGCGTGACTGAATGGAACGACGATCCGACTTGCTAGCGACAACCGAAGAAACCCCCGCTTTGATCAATCAAAAGCGAAGGGCTCGCCGATACTAACTGCAAGCTCAGCGACTGAAGTTGAAATGCGCCGGCACGTCGTCCGCATCGCTTCGACTTGGTCTCCTTGCAGGACTGTCAGCATGTCGCGTCCATCTACTTTCCCACGCTGGAAACGGGTTTCCCTTGCGCTCGCGCTGGGTTGCTGCCTGTGGGGACGCGAAGTTCACGCCGACGATACGTCCCACGCCGCGTTCCGTTCTTGCTTGAGCGGGACCTGTTTTGACCCCTGCGATTCGGCCGCTAACATCGTCCGTACTTATGGTCCCTGCGCGTGCCAACGGCGCGGCGCGCTGATGCAGTGGAGCTATGGAACAAGCTTCACCGGCGGGCCCAATCTTGACGAGCCGCTGGTGACCGACCGCCCTGATTTTACCGAAGCAAGTTCGACCGTCGGCCGCGGCGTCGCCCAAATTGAAATGGGCTATACGTACATCCATGACAACGATGGAACCACGACCACCGATTCGCATTCCTATCCAGAGACGCTACTGCGTTACGGCGTTTGGGCCGATTGGCTCGAGTTTCGCATCGCGTGGAACTACGGCCATCAATCGAGCGAATTGGACGACATCGTCGGCAGCGAAGACTTGTACTTGGGCTTCAAAATTGGCCTGACGCCGCAAGAAGGAATCCTGCCCGAGACAGCGTTGATCCCGCAGATGGTCGTTCCAACCGGCGCCGACGAGATGACTGCGGACCGCGTACTGCCGGGGCTGAACTGGCTCTACGGCTGGGACCTGTGCGAGACCATTTCGACCGCCGGCAGCACGCAGTTTAATTCGGCCGTCGATGAAGAAACCAACGACGTCTATACCGAGTGGGCCCAGTCATGGACGATCGGTTATTCACTGACTGACAAACTGGGCGGCTATACCGAATGGTACGCTCTCTTCCCCCACGGCGCCGAGACGATGCTGCCGGAACATTATCTCAACGGCGGCTTCACTTATCTGATCAGCGACAACATCCAGTGGGACATCCGCATCGGCGGCGGCCTGAACGACGCCGCCGATGACTTGTTTGTCGGCAGCGGGGTCTCGGTCCGGTTTTATTAGAGCGACTCCATCAGGGCTGCATTCGCTTCCGCTCAAAATCCTCTAGCCGCGCAGGCGTGATCAACGATCCTTCGCTTTCGACATAGGTCAGCTTTGGTTGCCGCAACAAAGCGTTTAAGCCGGCGTCCGAAATCTTGGTATCGGCCAATCCGATCCCTTCCAGCTTCGGCATGATCGGCAGTTGCTGCAGATCCGCGTCGGTAATCGCACAGCCAGACAGATCCAGCTGTTCTAGATTGGGTAGACCGGCCAACAGTCGCAGTAAGTCGGCGCGATAGACGTCCGGCTCGATTCGGGCGGCATAGATCGGCGCGTGTTCGGTTCGCTTTAACATCACTACGCCTCGGTTTCCTAACAGAAAAACGGAGTGCTGATCGTCCAGCCCGACGCCGGCGACGACTCCAGGCGCATCCGCGTGAAACTCGTCGAGCGTGATCAGAGCAATCTGGCCGTCCGGCTTTTTGACATAGTACAAATCGTCCAGCGCATACCGCGTATCGGCGATATGCAACTTCGAGCCAGGCGGAGCCGACAGCGCGAAATACTGCCGCAGCAATCGCCGCTCGTTCGGAAACGGCACGTTCAAGTCTCCCCAACCTTCCACCAGTTCAAGACCTGACTCCGAGGTGATCAGCGCGTCGGGCAAGTTGCCGGAATACAGCACGCTGGCGACGCCATGATCGACCCAGCCAACGTAGAATCCGGCCGGATAGATCAGCATTACGGCCGCGGCGGCCCACTCCCAACCGACCTCCGGCAACCGCTGCGGAACGCTGGCCAACAACCAGCAACCGACGACGGCTGTGCAAAGATTCCAAGGGATGACGCTATAGTTCCAGTCATACGCCAGCGGCGAGAGGAAGAGCACAATCCCCACATGCATCAGCGCGCAGGGGATCGCCGCCCAGTGGGGACGCAAGATCGCCAGTAAACCGACGCTCAACTCTCCCAGCCCCACGCACCAACCGAAAGCTTCGCCGAACTCGGTTGGATCGAGCCCGAGTGATGACGTCATATTCCAAGCGTTAAAACTGAACCAATCAGGCGAGAGCAACTTGTGCAGCCCGGCCCAGGTCCAGAGCGAAGCGAGAAACCAGCGCACCAAACGCAGCCCGCGCTCGTCCACAGTCGCGGCCATCAACACCGCCGTCGCGATAAACTGCGGCTGCGTCCGAAACTGATCGAAAACAAACGAGATCAAGAGAGTCGTGACATGAATCCCCAAACCGAATCGCGGGCGAAGCAACATCACGACGAGCGTCGCCAGCAACCAAAATCCAAACGGGATCTGCGGCAGATCGATCAGCGGCAAATGAACCGGCGCCTGGCGCACCTGCCAGAGCGGCCAAGTAAAAAGAATCGTCGCCGTTTGAGCACTGACGCAAACGACCAACATGCCGTACTGCAGCTTCGTCAGACCGGCCCAAAACTTAGATTCCGCCGGTTGGACCAGCATGTTCGCGATATCGACCGCCGGGTTGAAAGAGCGAGTAGCCACAGCACTTTATTTTCCGTGTTGGGCGGCGACCGCGACAGCGCCAGCAAGGTTGAAATCGAACTTCGTTTGGCAAGGATGCAATGTTGTTGTGCCACAACCTGAGCAAGATGTCCATCCGAATGGGCCGGGAACAATCTCCTTCCAGGAGCAAGCGTTTTCCCCTGCTTGAATATTCGTCCCCGCGCTAGACTGGTCCCGTGGCTATTTCCCGAGCGGATTGACAAGAAATTGTCAGAAGCGGAGATGAAATGGCTGGCCTGACCCAGCATTCTATGGAAGAATAGCAAAAGCTGATATATCGTGACATCTAATCGAGCCGCCCCACGCCCTTTAGACAGGTCCCTATCAGCGGCGGACACTTGCGATATCGCCCTCATCGTGCAATCCATACATTCTATCTTTTCCAGGAGTGCATTTATGCATGGTGGTCTTCGATTTGGATGCGCAGTCGCCGCTGGGCTGCTGCCGTTCCTTCTGGGGTGCGGATCGCCCCAAGACAGCTTGAATCGACAACCGGTCTCCGGCTCGGTCACGCTGAAAGGCCAGCCGCTAGATCGCGGCTCAATTTCACTAGAAACGCAAAACTCGGCGCAAGGAACAAGCGGCGGCGCCGTGATTGAGAACGGCGAGTTCTCAATCTCGAGACAACGGGGTTTGCCGCCGGGAAGTTATACCGTGCGGATTTACAGCCCCGATCCGACCACCCTGGGTTGGCCTGCAGGAGAAGCTCCCGGCGAGTCGCGTCGTGAGCCCCAAGAACGGGTTCCCGCCGCTTGGAACACCAAAAGCGCTCAAACCGTGGTCGTCGAAGATGGCGGCGAAAATCGTTTTGACCTGGCGATTCCTTAACGGCGCCGCGACGCGACAAAACTCATAGCGCGCATTCCTCCTTTCTTTTTACGATTCGGGAACCAAAACCATGACTCTTCCGCACCACAAAACACGCGGGTTCACCTTGGTCGAACTGTTAGTCGTCATCGCAATTATCGGCGTCTTGATCGCGCTGCTGTTACCGGCAGTGCAGCAAGCCCGCGAAGCGGCGCGACGGATGCAATGCTCGAACAACTTGAAGCAGCTCGGCTTGGCGATGCACACCTATCACGACACCTACAACAACCTGCCGGCCGGCGTGAACGGCTGCTGCTGGGGGAGTTGGCAGTTGGCGATCTTGCCGCAGATGGAATTGGGCAATTTGTACAACAACTATGAGCAGAAGATGTACGACACCGACTATCGGTACAGCAGCGCGCCCAACGTCGACGTCACCAGCACGCGCATCGCTACGCTGACCTGCCCCAGCGACGAACCGAACGCGCCGATCGCAACCAGCGGGGTGAACCTGACCTCACACAACTACGCCGTCAACTACGGTAACACCGGATACGCTCAGCAAGCGACCCTGAACGGCGTTACCTTTGGCAAAGCTCCGTTCTCGCAAAACTCCAGCACCCTCGACAAGTTCTACGGGTTCCGCGATATCGTGGACGGCACATCCAACACGCTGCTCGCATCCGAAGTGCTGCAAGGCAAAGGAACCGATCTGCGCGGTTTCACCTGGTGGGGAGACGCATCGCAGTTCACGACCTATTTACCCCCCAACACGTCGCAGCCCGACGCCTACAACGGCACTTGCCACACCGATCCCCAGGCCAATCTCCCCTGCACCGCTTCGTCGACCAGCAATCCCACCATGATGGCTTCACGCAGTCGGCACCCCGGCGGCGTGCAAGCGCTGCGCTGCGACGGCTCGGCTCGGTTCATCTCCGAGAACATCCAGCTTGATACCTGGCGAGCGCTCTCGACTACGCAAGGAGGCGAAGTTCTGGGTGAGTTTTAAGTGATTAACAGAACGGAATGCGATCCGCCCAAACCTTCAGGCGGATCGCATATTTGTCGGCCAGGCCTTGGCCCGATGATTACTGCACTACCCCACACGCTCGGCCGTCCAAGCTTCGCACTTATAAACCACTTCGATCTGCGGCACTTCTTCTCGTTTTAGATACTCGGCCAGTTCCGTCAAAAGCGTTTCTAGCCGCTCTGGCCCGGCGATGTGACTCAACCGGTTGTGACTGCGCCACAGCTGCAGGTAGCGCTGGGGCGACATCAGCACCGCATGCTTCGTCTCGCTGCGACCGACGAACTGAAAATCACCAGTCGACTCGAGCGTTTGATCCCAGTCGCGGTTGCGGTAGGCCTCGCTGAATTCCGGCACATGACGGCGGATCGCATGTTCCGTCCAACCTACGGTGGTTCCGGTCGCCGCAACGCGGTTGTTCCAGAGCAGGGTCAGTTTTCGCTGCGGCTGCAGAATGCGGCGAATCTCTGGTAGTGCGCTCTGCGGCTGGGCCCAATGAAACGCTTGCGCCGCGATCGCCCAACGCTGCGATTGATCGGGCAAGCCGGTCGCGTCAAACGTGCCGTCGACCCAGGTAACGCCGGCGACGTTGGCCTGACTGCGCATCGCTTCGTTCGGCTCGACCGCGGTAACGCGAAAGCCGGCGTTGGCCAAAATGTGGGAAGAGATTCCGGTTCCTGCACCCAAATCGACGACCGGATCGCCGGCCGCGACGCCTGCATTTTCCGCTAGCAGCGAAATAAATTCGGCCGGATAACTGGGGCGCGACGTGCCGTAAGCGGCGGCTTGATGCGAGAAATCACCGAGCGAAGACATGCGATAACACCTAGGGATGGAAAGGAGCAAAGCTGCGGTTCACCTTGCCTCGCAAGGGGGCGTCGATTTAAGATGCGGGAACTCAATCGGACGAGTCGCGTTGCACGGGAAGCATCACGCGGGTGACGCGTTCGACTTTCAGGGAAGGAGAGCGGCCATGTCATCTACCGATTCGCCGCGGATACTGATCGTACGGCTCAGTGCGTTGGGAGACGCGATCCTAACGCTCCCGCTCTTGTGCGCCTTGCGAGAAAAGTATCCACAAGCTCACATCACTTGGCTCGCCGAACCGGTCGCCGCTCAAATTTTAGCGGGGCACCCCTGTCTCGACCAATTGCTGACCGTAAAAAAAGGGTGGCTGAAGCGTCCGAGCGAAATCGTCTCGCTCCGCCGTCAGCTGCAAGCGGCGAAATTCGATCTCACCTTCGACGTGCAAGGACTAACCAAAAGCGCCGCCGCCGCCTGGCTAAGCGGAGCCAAGAGGCGAATCACTTTCGCTCGAGGTCAAGCGCGAGAACTAGCGCCCAACCTGGCGACCGAACTGGTCACGCCGCGGCATCCGCATGTCGTGCATCGCTATCTGGAACTCGCGACGGCGGTCGATATCTATTCGCCGGCGATTGAGTTTCGCCTGCCGATTGACGAACCGGCGCGAGCCGACGTCGCCGCGATCCGCCGCGACCTTGACCGCACGCGCAACTTTGCCGTGCTGAACCCCGGCGCCGGTTGGTTCAGTAAGACCTGGATGCCGCAGCGCTTCGCCGAAGTGGCCCGACATCTCCAATCGCAGTATCAATTGCCGTCAGTGGTCACTTGGGGCAACGAACAGGAAGCGGACTGGGCCGAAGAGATCGCCCAAATGTCGCGTGGCGCCGCGATCGCGGCGCCCAAGCTGTCGCTGCCGCAATTGAAAGAACTGTACCGGGGGGCCAATCTGTTTGTCGGTTGCGACACCGGCCCGCTGCACTTGGCCGCGGCGGTCGAGACCCCCTGTATCGCCCTGTTTGGCGTCACGCCGACCGAGCTATGTCGCCCTTTGGGACCGCATCAGCAGGTCGTGCAAGCCTATTACCAGCCGCTCACCTCCCGCCAGCGCGCTCGGGCCGGAAACGAAGCGATGCGTGCGATTTCGACCTCAATGGTGCTCGACGCGATCGATTCTCTCTTTCAGCCGCAAAGCCGGGAAGCCGCCTAGCGATTGGCGCCGTATAATCGATCTTACTTCTCGCTGAGCGGAATGCGATGGAAAAGATAATGCGCAAATTTGACGGGGCAACCCTCTTTCTCGCGGCGATGATCGCCGTCGCGATCGCGGTCGTGGGATTTATGGTCGTCTCCCAATATCAAAACGCGCAGCGACCTGCGGCGCTGACCGTGGCCGTCGAAAAGCTGGAAGATTACGCGCCATTCGACGGCTCCCTAGCGATGGGGTATCTCGAAGGAATGTGCGCGATCGGGCCGCGGGTCAGCGGTTCGCCCGGTATGGCTCGGCAGCAGCAATATCTCACCAAGATCCTCGAAGCGGCCGGCGGCAAAGTGTCGCTACAAGAGTTTGACGTCCGCCATCCGGAAGATGGTTCTCGCGTGCCGATGGCCAACTTGATCGCCCAGTTTTATCCAGATCGGCCCGAGCGCATTTTGCTCTGTGCGCATTACGATACGCGTCCCTTTCCGGACCAAGATCCCCTCAACCCGCAAGGCACGTTTGTCGGCGCCAACGATGGGGCGAGCGGCGTCGCCGTCCTGTGCGAACTGGCGCGTCATCTGGGCGACCTTAAGTCGCACGTCGGAGTCGATATCGTCTTTTTTGATGGCGAAGAATTGGTCTTCGACAATCGCCGTGATCCTTACTTTTTAGGTTCCGAGTATTTCGCTCGCGACTACGCCCAAAATCCTCCGGCCCATCGCTACCGGTACGGGGTGCTGCTCGACATGGTCGGCGACAAGGACTTGCAGATCTTTGAAGAGAAGAACAGCTTGCGATATCCCGACGTTCGCCCGCTGGTGCGAGATATTTGGAGCACCGCGCGCAAACTGGGGATCCGCGAATTCATCGCGCGGCCGCGACACGAAGTTCGTGACGATCACCTAGTGTTGAACGATATCGCCAAGATCCCGACTTGCGACATCATTGATTTTGACTATCCCAATCCAGGCTACGGTCCCAAGTACTGGCACACCGAAAAGGATGTGCCGGCGAACTGTTCGGCTTTGTCGCTCGCCAAGGTGGGCAAGACGATCTTGACCTGGCTCAACGAACTGGAGCCGTCGCGGTAAGGACGCCGCCGCGCATCTCCCCTTTTTTCAAGAATGCTGGTCTTCCATGCTCGCTTCAGCCATCCTCTCGGCGTTGATCTTGTGCGTCGCCATCTTGATGCATGCGACGCACCATGCGACCTGGCGTCGCGCTTCGGCTGACGCTTCGATCCCCGCCTATCGCCGTAACTATCTCCGCCTACAGTTTCAGCGCCGCATGGCGGTCTGCTATATTCTGGCCGCTCTGGCGGCGGCGATCATGATCGGACATTTCATCCCCCGCTCGATCTTCTTCATCATCTTCTGGGGCTGCGTGATGCTGTTGATCCTGTGGATGGTCGTATTGGCGATGGTCGACATGATGGCGACGCGCAACCTGATCCTGGTCGAAAGAGATCAGCAAATCGCGCGGCGCCGAGCGCTGGAGCAACAATTCGGTAAGCGTTCTGCGGCGCCGCAAAATCCAGCCCAAGACTCGGCGACGGAAGAACCGCACGAGTGAAACGAACAAGGGGCTCAGGTCCGAGATTTGCGACAGGTTAAGAGTCCGCGTTCACGCCGTTTTTCCGATTTGCGGGCGCCATTGCGCCCAGCAACTTTGGCGTCGAACCGTATTGGACCTGCCCCCTTTTTCGCAGACGCTATTCTCCGGTCATCCCGGCAGGGATCTCTCCCTGGTCGTTCAGATCAAAATCAAAGTGGCGCTGCGTCTCGGAGACGTCAATTCGCAGCTTCGATTGATCGTTGTATTCGGCCGGCAGAAATTGCCGGCTGTTGTGGGTCATCCCCCATTCGATATCTTGCTGCGTCGGATTTGGTTTGAGCTCTTTTTTATTGCCATAGATCAAAACCGAGGCCTTGCCCGGCGACGCGGCGATATGGAAACGCCCAGAGGAGATCACGCCGCCTGCGGTGACTCCTTTACCATCAATCGGCATCAGCGATATCGCTCCATCTTCGACCGGTTCTCCGTTAAACGTGACGACGCCGGTCACCGAAATCAGGCCATCCGTGCGACCACAACCTAGTAAACCGATCACCAGCAGCACGATCGGTCCCCAAGAGCTCCGACGCGACAACATCATCCCATTCATTTTCAACCTGCATTACCAAGGATTTTTTGAATCGCTGAGACATTCCAATTCGATCCAGCGCAGCTAGGGAGCAATCACTTCCGCCCCTTGCGTCGAAGTCATGCCGCGCCAAGTGTCGATATCGATATTCTGTGCGACAAATTGAACGGAGCCGTCAAAGTTGGTCGCATTGACGCCGCCGGGATGCATGCTCATCGCTGCAAAAGTCGCGGCGTACCAACGATCGATGACGTATTTGCATGGAATCTTCTTCTTGAAATCGTTGGTCTGCCAGCAATAGCGACCGCCATCCACGACCGCCGAAGTATTGGGAGAGAGATATCCGGTAAATCCTGCGCCTGAGGTAAAGATCGTTACGCCATAAGTTCCGTGGTAGCCGGCCGAATTTTGATTGATCGGAACTTCCGATGTCATCACGCTACTGCTGGTCCCATCGGTCACGGCGGCCAGACCATAAATCTCATCGACGCGAAATGCCGATCCGCCGTTCGAATAGGTCCAAGTGCCGTCCCAGTTGTTCGCGTCATCCTGCCGATAGTTGGTGTTGCCGACGCAGACCGCGTAGCTGGCGCGTTGATGACACCAACGCGGATTGCTATCCGCTTGTCCTAAAACCATTTCTTCGGACGGACAAGACATGACCGAAAGCGAAGTGGTACGGTAAGCCAAATTGTTGCCATCGTTAACACGAACCGTCCAATCCAGCGTGTCGTACAGAGCTTGTTGCTCAATAAACGGCAGCACGCGCCCTACCCAAGAAATCGTATCGAGTTTATTGCCGGGTTCACCGGGAAAGAGCTTCGGCCCAAACCCAAAGTACGGCAACTTCTGATAGGTGTCGTGATAGTTGTGCAGCGCCAACGCGATGTTCTTTTGATTGCTGACGCATTGCGTCCGCCGCGCCGCTTCGCGCGCTTGCTGAACCGCCGGCAGCAGCAGCGCAATTAAAACGCCGATGATCGCGATCACGACCAACAGTTCCACCAGCGTGAAGGCCTTACGGAATGGGAGACGCAGCATGGAAGACACCTATGAAGAGAAAAAGATGCGGAAAACCGAATATTAGATATTGCCGCACCGCGCCACAATGAGATCTCTTTCACGACCTCTGAGTTTCTTTCCGGATCGGCCCACCCAAGCGATCGAATAGCGGCGGAATGATTGAGCTTACGCCCCATATCGAGGCAGCTAAGCCCCTAGCCCCCACTTTGTCGCTCACAGAAAGAGCGCCGGGAATCTACATAATTTGGGAGGCGAATTCGACCGAGAGTTGGTCGGGTGGGAAATGTTTTTAGAAGTTTCGCCGCCAAGAAAGCGCCAAAGGCCGTCCCCAGCGGGCACGACCTTTGTTAATGCGCCGTTCCTGAATCGGTGCTTTCTCTAATTACCGGTCATTCCGACAGGGATCTCTCCCTTGTCGTTCAGATCGAAGTCAAAGTGGCGCTCTGTATCAGAAATCGTAAGCCGCAATTTCGACTGCTGGTTGTAGGGAGCAGGGAGATAGGGAACGTGATCCGACAGGATATTGCGTTCAATTTCTTCCGCCGTGGGATTCTTCTTGACGACTTCTTTGGTCGCGTAGATCTGCACGGCGATCATCCCTTGAGAGGACTGCCCGCGGACGATCTTTCCCTCCTCAATCGTCCCCCCGCCTGCCGCGCTTTTGCCATCCACCGGCGTAAACGAAATCGATCCGTTTTCGACCGGGACTCCGTTGTAGGTGACCGTGCCGGTCACGGTAACCATTCCATCACTTCTTCCACAGCCGATCACGGCGACGCAAACGGCGGCGATGCCGATCCCCGCCCAGGCGCTGCCCAAGTTATTCGTCATCATCGTC
This sequence comes from Blastopirellula marina DSM 3645, assembly GCF_000153105.1. Taxonomy (GTDB): domain Bacteria; phylum Planctomycetota; class Planctomycetia; order Pirellulales; family Pirellulaceae; genus Blastopirellula; species Blastopirellula marina. The sequence goes on along the minus strand of NZ_CH672376.1, from coordinate 1,123,727 downwards.
ATTTACTCCGCCAGGATTGTTAAAAGAGAGGCGAGCGACGAGCACTTGCGCAGCTCGCCGCAACTTCTGCCGCTGTGCGTTAGTTCGCGAGGACTTCGCCGCCTTGCGTTGAAGTCATGCCGCGCCACGACCAGATGTCGATCGTTTCGGGGACAAACGAAACCGAGCCGTCAAAGTTGCCGACGCTGACGCCGCCCGGATGCATGCTGAACGCTGCGTAGGTCGCGCTTTGCCATCCGCCGCCCGACTTGTGGCACGGAATCTTGTGCGCCGGAAAGTCGTTCGGATTCCAACACTGTCGGCCGCCGTCGACCGAGGACCGCGTGTTGGGGGTCAGATATCCGGTAAAACCGCCGTTGTTCGAGAAGATGACGGCGCCATATCCGCCTTGCCAACCCGATTCGTTCTGATTGGTCGGCACTTCGCCCAGCATGACCGTGTTGCTAGTTCCGTCGGTCACCGCCGAAAGATTGTGGACGCGGTTCATTTGAAACGCGGCGCCGCCGTTGTTATACGTCCAGAGTCCGTCCCAGTTGTTGGCGTTGTCTTGGGCGTAGTTCGTGTTACCAACGCACACGGCGTAGCTCGATCGTTGGTGCGAATAGTTGCCGATGGTGCCATCCCCGTTCCGTTCGCCGACCGTCATGTTTTCTGACGGGCAAGACATCACGGACAACGAAGTGCTGCGATACAGTTTGTTGTTTCCGTCGTTGGTGCGACCGTTGAAGTTCATCGTTTCGTACAAAGCGTTCTGCTCGAGAAACGGCAGCACGCGGCCGTACCACGAAACCGTGTCCCCATCGGGATGCGTATCGCTGGTCGCAAAACCAAGATAAGGAAGGTTGCGATAGGTGTCGTGATAGTTGTGAATCGCCAACGCAACATTTTTGATATTGCTGATGCATTGCGTACGACGAGCCGCTTCTCGCGCCTGTTGAACCGCCGGAAGAAGAAGCGCAATTAAGACGCCGATAATGGCGATGACAACCAACAATTCGACGAGCGTAAAACCCGCTGGAGATTTTCGGAGTAGCATGATGAACTGCCTTCGATGAGAAAAACAAAAAAGCCCAGGAACCCCTAGATTCTATAATGGCCCGACACTTCATCAATGAGATCTGAGTTACTGGCAATTGAGTTCCTTTACAAGCGTTTTAGGAGCGTCATGCACACGCTATGGTTTCCAATGCGTTTTTTTGCTTGGTATGGCCATGAGGCGACCCGCCACTTGCGGTAGTTTTGCCTGCTTTTTCCCTTACAGGGAGGGATAAGCAACTCTGCATCAATCTTTGGTTGCTCGAACGCCCCAGCGTGCTGGCGGAAGAAATTCGCGGTAACCCGAACGGTAAAACAGCGTCCGCAGGGGGATTTTGGGGGCGGCGCTAGTCTCCGCTGAGCCGACTTTCATCGATCCGCGCGTGGAGCGCCCCCCCGGAGCGGCGGAAAATCATCGTGATTTCGTTGCCGTGCTCATTGAAGCGGACCTCGTCCATGAAGGTCCGAATCAAGAAGAGCCCACGGCCGCTGGGACGCGTTAATTGCTCGACATCTTCCGGGTCATAGTGGATACGCGAGACGTCGAAGCCGGGCCCTTCGTCACGCACAATATAGTGCGATTCATCCCCCAACTCCCGCGCCGTAAAATAGACGCGTCGCGTCTGATAAGGCGCGATCAAGCGGCGGCGGGTCGCTTCTTCAAAGTAGCGATCCCCTCCGGTCTCTTTGAGCGCTGAGCTGAGTTCAAGATTGCCATGATGCATCGCATTGCGAATCGCTTCGTCAAGCGCGATGCCGACGCGTAACAGTTCGCCATCGTCCAGATGACGAAACTGCTTGAGATAGTGCTGCACATGCGCCGTCACGGCGCCGATCAGTTGAGCGTCATTTTCTAACACAAACTGAAATTCGGTCTGACTCCAACATTGGCCCAGCCGAGCTTGCTGCCGATCATGGTGCGCCGCCGCCAGGACCTTGCCTAACGTTTCCAGCAGCGAACCGGCGAGATTTCGCTTCGGCACGTAACTAGCCGCGCCGCGCTGCAGAGCCGCAATCGCTAACTCTTCGCTGCCAAAAGCAGTCATCAGGATCGCCGGAACCAGCGGGAACTGGTCTCGAATCCGCTCCACCAACTCTAGCCCATCCATCTCCGGCATTTTCAAGTCGGTCAGCACGACGTCCGGTTGCCGCTCGACCATCTTCCGCAGCGCTTCTTCGCCGGAGACGGCGGTGGTCACTTCTAGATTGCCGCGATTATTTTGCGAGAGCAGACCTTCCACCAGAGTTCGATCGACAGGGTTATCATCGACCACCAAAATCCGTATGTCGCGATAGCCGGTGACGTAGAGTCCGCCGGGCCCTGGCGACTTTTCAGATCGAACATCCTGCTCTGGCGAAGACATTGGACCGGCGATTCCCGACAGATTTAGAGACTTCAGCCGACGTGCGGCAAGCGACAATCGCTAAGCGTAAATCGTGACGCCGCGACTCTCTATTTGCATCGAGTTAAGTTCGCGCGAAGAAACCCCTGGAAACGGATCTTATCGCGCATGTCTCCGCAACGCTTCCGCGTTTTACGTTCGATTCTGACGATCCGCTTTCAGCAGACCCAGTAAATTCCGTTCGATCGTTGCCGAGATTTCACTCAACGGCAAATGCCCCAGATTCCCCGTCAGAAACGGGTTTTGCAATTCAATCCCGATCTGATCGACCGACAACAGCGGATAGGCGACCAGCATCGTCATCAGCGGCGTGAGCCAAATGATCTGGAGGTTATGCAGCAACACCAGCGGCAGCGTCAGCAAAAACATGGCCAGGTACCGCCGAATTTTGATCGAATAAACGAGCGGCAGCGGAGTTTTCAAAATTCTCTCGCAACCGCCGACATGATCGATCAACAGGGCGCGCTCTTTGTCGATTTGCAAAAAGGCGAAGTGATCCAGATCACCTGCTTTGGCGCCTTGCTGCAGCAGTTCCGCTAATTGCAGCGCGACATAGCTTGGCATGTGCGGCGCGGCGGCGATCTTTGCGGCGTTGTCCTGGCCCACCAAATTGACCACTTCGGTCGCCGGCGATTGGCCGCGCAAACTATGTCGCACCACATGCGGATAGGCGGCGGCCCAATGGATCAGCTCTGATCGCCAGTGCGGATCGCGCGGACCATAAGCCAAACCGCTGATCACCAGGTTGCGCGCTTGATTCACAATTCCGCCCCACAGTTTGCGAGCTTCCCACCAACGCTCATAGCCGGCGTTAGTTCGCAAGACCAGCAGTACGCTGAGCGCGGCGCCGGCGATTTCAAACGGAGTTTCTTCCAGATCAATCCAAACCGCCCACCTGCGATCAAAAATCACCACGACGCTGACAATCAAAGTTGCAATGAGACCGAAGAGCAGCACGTCGCGAAAGATCCGCGGCGTTACCGATCCACGCAGCGAAAACGCTTCGTGCCAAAAGTTCATTCGATTAGGATCTCTCACGCGGGTGACTCCTGAAGGGAGAAGACGAATCAAACGACAATCGAAGGCATCGCGGCATGGCCCCCATTCTCGGCGGCAGAGCCGATCCTACCAAGATCGATTGCCGACAGGGCGGAAAAGCGAACGCCGGCGGTCAAGTCAACGCCGCTCGTTGGACCCCAGAAAAGGCCGACCATCGCTGGGGAAGGACGGCCTGGGTTGAAAAGCAAAAGCATCCCCGGCAGGGATCGAACCTGCAACATCCCGCTTAGAAGGCGGGTGCTCTATCCAGTTGAGCTACGGGGACAAAAGAAGCGAACAACGGCTCAATTCTAGCAAAATCGGCCGGCGGCCATAGATGATCACGGCAGACAGCCTTCAGACGCAGTCGAGGCCGCCGGGGATCGCACTAGGCGGCCGATTTTTCTCGAAAAAGTACTGCATTGGCTTATTTGAGCGACTGTAAATAGGCGGCGACGTCGCGTAGCTGGCGGCGCGACAGGACCTTGGTCATCTCCGGCATCAGCGAGATTCGCTGCTCGGCCAAGTCGTCGACGTCGTCTTGCGGAATCACGACTTCTTTTCCTTGGGCGTCGCGCAAGACCAGCTCGTCGTCATCTTCGGAGGTGACGATCCCCTGCACCGTCTTGCCGCTGACCAGCAACACCGTCGTCGCGCGATATTTTGGCTCGATCTCGGCGCTGGGCGCTACGATCGATCGCAGCAGATACTCGGCGTCTCGCCGTTTGGCGACTCCATCCAACGCCGGCCCCACATCGCTCCCTTCTTTGCCGATCCGATGACAGCGAATGCAGGCGGCATCTAAGTGGGTCATAAAGATCTTCTCTCCCAGCTTGGCGTCGCCGCCGAAAAGGCTCGACCGATAGGGGGCGATTACCGCGGTGTCAGCGGCGTCCGATTGCAGGCGAGCGGCCAGCTTGGCAATCTGCGGCGAGGTCGACGCTTTGGCCGCGGCCGCGATCTCTAGTTCTAACTGCACCTCGGGCATCTGCTGCGCAAGATGCTTTTCTAACTCAGCGACCAGCAGCGCGTCGGCTTCTGCTCCTGGGATTCTACCCAGCAGATCAATCGCGACTTGGCGTTCGCCAAGTGACGCGTCGTCGCGAGAAAGCAACTGACCGATCCGAACCACCGCGGCGTCATGAAATTTCGGCATCTCCATCTGTCGCAGCGTCGCCAAACGGAGCTCCGCCGATTTTGCTCGCCATAACTTCGGCAACGTTTCGAGGATGAGATCAGACTTGGCGGTCGTCAACGACCTCATCGCTTCCACACGCAGTTCGGTGTCCAACTGTTGATCCAAGGCAATCAGCTGCAACCCTTCTGGCGAGAGCGTAAGATTCAGCTTGTCGGCCATCGCTAGGGTGGCGGCGCGAATCTTTTGACTCGGATCTTCCAGCAGAGCGGCAATCAACGAAGCGAGTCGGTCGGTCGGCAATGTCCGGTCTGAGGAGATTCGATATTTCTCTCGATTGCGACCATCCACGCGATCCAAGCGGGGTTCGCCGCGCCAATGAGCCAACGCGTCGATCGCTTCCAGACGCATCGCCAGCGGCGACTCGACGTTTTCGGCAAAGGCGATCAGCCGCCCGGCGCTGACTGCGTCTCCCAATCGATAGTTGGCGTTAATCACGCGGATCATCACCGCATCGCTGGCATCCAGGTCATGCGTCAGCAGTTCCGCCATCGCCGGCATTGCGGCGGGAATTGAAAAGTCATCATGAATCGCCGTGACCGCTTCGCGAACGATGCGCGGATCGGCGTCTTGCAAAAACTGGGCGACATCTGGATTGGCTTGTTGCCGCAGCGCCACGACCGCCGCCAAGCGAACTTCCGCCTGCGGATGCTGGGCCAATGTTGCGACGTCACCTCGCGCGGCCAAGGCCATCGCGCCGGCATGTCGCAGGTAGAGGTCTGCCCCGTTGTTCTTCGCCAGCAGCGACGCGATCCCCGCTAAGTTGCCGCACGCGGGATGAGCCGCGAGCGCCTGAGCGGCGAAGAAGCGAACCCGCGGGCTCTCATCCTCCAGCCCTTTGGTCAGCGACGACTGGGGATAGCGGGGCAGATCCGAAATGGTCCGCAGCGTCTGGGCGCGAATCTCGGCATCGCCGTCGGCGACTAATTCGCCCAGCGTTTTGACAGCGGCTGAGTTTCCCTGTCGCCCGAGCTGCCCCAGGCCCCAGATCGCATGGATGCGAGCAAGTTGGGACTTGTTGGTCTTCGCGACCGCTTGCAGCGCGGCGAGGTCGCCCTGCTTGACCAATTGAAACTGCGATTCCAACCGAATGCGCTGATCGACGTGCGCCAGCAACTTGGTCAGTTCGGCCGTATCACGCTGGGCGAAACCGGCGGCCAACAGTTCGCGGACCTCGGTACGAGCTGGCGACTTGGCGGCGGCCGGAACGTCGATCTTCCAAACGGCGCCTTTTTCGTTCAGCGGATAGCCCCCGCCCCAGTCGACTCCGTACAAGCCGCCGTCCGGCCCAAAATTAATGCCGACCAGCGGAACGCCGTTGCCGATCTTGTGCTGGTTGGTCATCGTGAACGAAGCGCCGTCCGTCTCGGCTTGAAACGCGACCTGCACGCCGCCGGGCGCGCCTGTCAAAAAGAAATAGTCTTTGTACTCAGGACTGAGCGCCGTGCCGGGGTTAAACGTAAAGCCGGCTGGTCCATCTAGCGAGTAGGCCAACGGCGGCGTTAGATAGGCTGGTTGCGCTGCACGCCGCGTCTGCCACAACTCTTCGGCCATCCAAGGGTTATAGCCGTCGCCGCGATATTGATAGTTGCAGCGCCAACCGGCGTCGATTCCTTTCGCGATGTATACGAACCGCTCCTTCTCTCCCTTTTGATCCGAGTCATTGTCGACGCCGAACAAATTGCCATATGTATCAAACGCCAACTCTTGCACGTTTCGCAAACCGTGCGCGAAGACTTCGAAGTCGCTGCCGTCAGGATTGCACCGCATGACGCCCCCTTGGTTCGGATAGCGAAATTCGCGTCCTTCCTGCGAGACGACGTGGATCCCCTTATCTCCCACCGACCAATAGATTTTTCCGTCTGGCCCCACCGTCAAACCATGCATGTCATGCCCGGCGTAGGCGATGTGAAAACCGAAGCCGGTCGCCATGATTTCGCGATGGTCCGCTTGGCCGTCTCCATTGGTGTCGCGCAATCGCCAGACATCCGGCGCGATGGTGGCGAAGACATCGCCGTCATGCCATAACACGCCGGCGGCGATTCCGGTGATTTCGGTTTGAAATCCATCGGCGTAGGTTTCGATCTTGTCGGCAGTTCCATCGCCGTCGACATCTTCGAGCCGGTGAATCTGTTCGGACAACATGGTCAGATCATGCCAATCTTTGACGCCATCCCGGTTCAGGTCGTCGACGCGCTTCTTCTTCGGATCGGGTCCGCCGCTTGGCATTTGCGCATGAAAAAAGGCCTGCTTGTCGGCAGGCCACTCAAAACCAACATCGTCCGGTATCCAATCTTTGTTGGCTCGAATGTCGAGATCCTGCGACTTTCGCCGCTTCGTCTGCGTGACATACGCACGGCCTTGATTGTCCAGGCTGATCGCCACCGGGTCGGGCACGTTGACATCGCCGCTCCAACGAAAGAACTCCAACGTACTGGGATCGGCGTGCGACATTTTCTTGGTCGACTTGTCGTTGGCTTTGGCGGGAGCTTTATCGGCTTCCTTCGCGCTCTTAGTTTTCGATTCCACCGGAGGCTGCGCCGCCGACGAGTCGTTATGGGACAGCGAAGATGGCTTGATGGCGACTCCGTTAATTTTAACGTCGTCCCACAATCCCATGTCGTCAAATGAACCGATCGCGATCTCTCCCCACACGAAGCGTTTGTCATGGGCGACCATCTGCGGCTTTTTCATGTCGTCGAAGTAAACTTCGATCAGGCCGCTGTCGATCTTGCGGACCACTTTCACTTGGTGCCAGGTGTCGTCCTTCCACGGCGTGCCGGCATTGGTTTGGTCACTGATTTTAATGCGGGGAGCGTCGTCGACCACAAAGATCTGATTCGAGTGATCGTCGGTCTTCTCGCCCAAGTGGACATAGTAGAAGTTCGCCGGGTCTTGCATCCCCCATGCGATCACCATGTCGCGGTGCCCCCGCGACGTCTGCAGCGTTTTCGCTTTGGCGGTCAGAACGAAATCGCCCAGCAGCTTGTCTTTCAAGATCGCTAACGAAAACGGGCTGCGGTGCGGCGGCTTGTATTTGCCGACGCCGCTTAGCTTGAACGCATGGCTACCGTCTTCTAACTTCACCACCGACCAGCTCGCCGGATCGGTCGGGCTCCACGCGGCGGCGCCGTTCTCAAAGTCCGCGGAGATGACCAGCGGCAACGTCGCTGGCTGTTTCTCGGACTGGGCGACCGCGACCCGCACCGTGGCGGGAAACAAAATCAACAAACCAAAGAGGGCGATTCGCAGCATAAGTCGGCAGGTGGTTAGCGGAAGGGAATCGGACGCTGGTGAAACCAGACTCAGCGCCGTGGAGGATTCTGTTAAGAATAATCCGATTCTCGGCCCCAGCAAACCGCCAAAAGTGGGCGGCGACAGAAATAGAAGAGATCGGCGGCAAATAGCCGCCGATCTCTTTGCATGGGAGTGCAGCAATTACGACGGGACGTAATGTCGTGAGATCAAATCCATCTGGATCCAAAGTAGCTTGTTGAAGGCCCGGAGCGTCGCAAGTTCGGTCTCGCGCGGCAAGCCCAAGCCGCAAATGGTCGCGATTAACGCATCGGTGACAAATGTCATCAACGCATTCATCTGCACCAAGGGAACGACAATTCCCTTGTTGCCGGCGTCCGGCGTGTGGATTTTACCGACCATATCCAAATACAGCAGCATCTTGGCGTCGTAGGTGCGCGTGACGAGCGCCTCGAGATAGCGGCTCAAATGGAGCTTGCGAAACGTGATCTGCTCGTGATCCATCCCCAAATCTTCCAGATTGTCGGGCATCGGCCCGTCGTACCCGTGCTGTCGCGGCATAAAGTGTCGCCAGGTCGCGTCGTATTGATGCAGCTTCTCGTAAACGGCGTCGACCAGCGCCGGCACGATCGGAGCCAGCGCCGGCGCCGCCGCATGGATCGCGGCGATATCGTCCGGTCCAAAACCGGTGAACTCTTGCAAGTATTGAAAGCGATAGGCGACATCGGCTTCGAGACGCGATTCATCAATGTGTTGCATAGCGACCACCTTCGACCTGTCCGGTTGGGCAAGTTTGGCTAGAATTAGGATCCATCGGCTACCTGGACGAGAGTGTCCGATTTACTTTTCAATCTAGGCTTCGCTTAATTGGATGTCAACATCCAATTAAGTCGTTAGAGACCGGACTCCCTATGTTTTCTCAAACTGTCGAATACGCGCTGCGCGCCGTTTGTCACTTGGCGTTCATCGCTCCGAACTCTTGCACGACCGAAGAAATTGCGACCGGGACCAAGGTTCCCCTCGCCTATCTTTCGAAAGTGCTGCAAGGGCTAGCAAAAGCCGGCGTCGTTCGTTCGCAGCGTGGAATCGGCGGGGGAATGTCGCTCATCAAACGCCCCGATGAGCTTACGATCCTCGAAGTGGTCAATGCGGTCGATCCGATTCAACGAATCCGAACCTGCCCACTGGGACTTTCGACGCACGGCGTCAAACTATGCCCTTTGCACCGTCGTTTGGACAACGCATTGAAAGGCGTCGAAGAAGCTTTTGGCGGCACGACGCTGGCCGAAGTGATCGCCGAGCCGTCCGAAAGTATCCCCTTATGTGAATTTCCGGGCAAATCTCCGATCAAAAATGGACCGTCTGCCGATTAAACCAGTTTTAATAGAGCTACGGGTTACCCTTGGCCAGCTGAATTCCTCCTGACCTATCTTGCGAAAAAGCTACAATATCCCCATTAGGGCGTCGGCGCCCAACTTGGTGATTGAGATCGTAAATGGACCTTTACTCTTCTGCGAAAAAAATCGACTGGGCCCAACAAGCGGAACAGTTCGGCGAGTACTTTTCGAGCACTGTGCTGATTAATAACGGCATCGCGACTCTCGTGATCGTCTTGCTGCTGTTGATCCTGCGCAGCGTCTTGGTGCGCGCTGTCCGTCGGAGCGATAAATTACCTAGCGACGTTCGTCGCCGCTGGCTGGTCCAAATCCGCAATGGACTCCTTTTCCTGTTTCTGCTCGGCATGACCATCGTCTGGGCGTCGCAGATCCAACACGTCACCATTTCGATCTTGGCCTTCGCCGTCGCCGTGGTGATCGCAACCAAAGAACTGATTCAATGCGTCTCGGGCTCGATCATGAAAGCAGTCGGGCGCCCGTTCAAGCTGGGCGACCGGATCGAGTTTCAGCATATCCGCGGCGACGTCATCGACCATAACATTTTGACGACGACGATCATGGAAATTGGTCCTGATCAAATGACGCAACAGTTGACCGGCCGCGCGATCGTGGTGCCCAACAACATGTTCCTCAACAAGGTGGTCATCAACGAGACCTTCACGCAGGAATATGTGCTCCACTGTTTCAAGATCCCGTGCAGCCTAAAAGATGACTGGCGACAGACCGAGCAAGACCTGCTGGAAGCGGCCAAGATCGAATGCGAACCTTGGCTCGCCAAGGCGCGGCAGCACTTTGACTTGCTGGCCAAACAACAAGGGCTGACCGTGCTGTCGGTTGATCCGCGGATCACGTTTCGCATGCCCAAATCGAGCGAGCTTGAGTTAGTCGTGCGCGTCGTCGCGCCGGCTCGGCGAAAAGGACGCGTCGAACAATCGATTCTCCGCCGCATGCTCGACAAACAATGGGAACGCGCGAAAGCGGCCGAAGCCGAGAAGTTGGCCGCCGAAGAAGCGAAAGTCGCCGCTGCAGCCGCAGCGGCGGCCGAAGCGACGGCCCCTGCATTGCCGGCGCCCAGCGAAACCGAAACGCCGGCCAGCGCCGACAACAGCCCCGCCGCACCGCCGCGCGACACGCCGGAGCTGTCGGAGACGCCGACCTTACCCAGCATGGCCTTACCGCCAACCGCCGATCCCAACCCCGGCGCGGCCGGTGGAGCCACCTTGGGAAATACCGGCGTAACCGCGTCGCGAAACACGCGCTTCCCATAGAGCTCTTGTCTCTCGAAGCGGAAGATCAGGCCCTGGGGCGGCAGCAAGTAAATCGATCCAACCAGGCTTGCGATCCCCGTTCTCGTCATCGCATCTAGCCAATTTCCTGGGTGAAAATCTCGGATTTACTCCGCGATTTTCTCGACTGCGGGCAAAAATTGGGGCCAAAAGCGTTGTTGCACCAAGCCATGGCAATTACATTGACATGGCCGCTAAGACACCTTCTTATGACCAGGATATTGGCCACAACATGAGGGATACTTACTCTCCTTCGTCCAACGAGGATCTCGATTGGGCGCATCTGCTTGATCATGCGCGATCGGGTGACGCGACGGCGATCAATCGCGTTTGGAGTCACATGCGATCTTACCTGCTGTTGGTAGCCGAGCGTGGACTGGGCGACGCACTCTCCGCCAAAGTCGATGCGTCCGATATCGTTCAGGGATCGCTGCTAGAAGCGCAACGCGACTTCGATCGATTCACCGGCAATAGCGAGTCCGAACTGAAAGCTTGGCTGCGGCGATTGGTGAAGCACAACCTGGCCGATAACCGCCGCCATTTCCAAGACGCTCAACGCCGCGACATTCGCCTGGAACGCCGATTGAGCGGCGGAGCCAGTGACGAAATTGTCGACCCTCAACAAGCGACCGCGAGCAGCATGATTCGCCGAGAAGAGACCGATCTAGAACTGATTCAGGCAGTTTCTCAACTGCAGAGCGATCAGCGTCGACTGATTGAGATGCGACATCGCCATGGCATGACCTACGAAGCGATCGGCCAAGAACTTGGCATCTCCGAACGCACCGTACGCAACCGCTGGGCCAACGCAATCACTCAACTGCGAAAGGAGCTGTGCAACGGTGGCCGAAGTCCCCTTTGATCAGCCCGATTCGCCTGACGACGCACAACTCGATGCTTTCGCTGACCTGAGCCCTGAAGATCAACAATTGATCCAGCGGCTTGATCACTTGTGGGGGATCGAGACAGCGTCCGCTGCGCCGGCGGAGCGCCGCGAAACGCAGATCGGCCCCTACCTGGTGAAACGTACTGTAGGGCACGGCGCGTTTGGCGTCGTCTTTCAAGCGACCGACCCACGACTGCAACGTGATGTGGCGCTGAAAGTGCCGCGCCCGGAAGTACTGGTCTGCTACGACAAACTGCAACGCTTTGAGGACGAAGCGCTTACAGCGGCCCGGCTAGACCATCCCGGCATCGTGCCGATCTACGCCGCCGAACTCACCGGCCCCACTCCGTATATCGCGTCCGCGTTTTGTGCAGGCCCCGATCTGGCCGCGTGGATCGAACAGCATCCTTCCAAGTCGCGCGACTGCCAAAGCGTCGCCCGGTTTATGCTCGACATCGTCCGCGCGGTCGCCTACGCCCATTCGCAAGGAGTCGTCCATCGCGACATCAAACCGAGCAACATCATGTTGGCGGCCAAAGACGAGACGGCCGCAGGGGAAAGTCTTGACGATTTCTCTCCGCGGCTAACCGACTTCGGCCTAGCGAAGCTCACCGATTCGCCGCTGACGAATTCGCGGTCGAGTTGGATTTTGGGGACGCCAACCTACATGGCGCCAGAACAACTGCTGCCGCAGTGGGGCCCTGTTGGCGAAAAAGCGGACGTATTCGCACTGGGGGCGATGTTGTGGGAGCTGCTCTCAGGCAAACCGCCGCGGATGGGCGAAACCTACTCCGATATTATAACCGAGTTGCTCAGTGAACAGCCGATCGATTCGACGCTGCAGCGAACCGACGTTCCCCGCGATCTGCGCGTGATCGTGGCCCGTTGTCTGGCGAAAGATCCGAATGAACGCTACGCATCAGCTGCGGCGTTGGCCGAAGATTTAGCGGCGTTTGTAGCGGGAGAGCGAATCTCGGCCAGCCGATTTAGCTGGCTCGATACATTCGCTCGATGGGCGAGCCAGCCGCAACGTCCGGCGCAAATCTGCTTCTTTATGATTCCGGTCAACCTAGTGATGGCGATATGGCTGATCTCCTCGATGTTTCTGCTCTGGAGCGCGATATTCCCCGGAGCAGATCGCTGGAGCGTCTTCGTCCAAATGTGCATGATCGCGCTGGGATACAATCTGCAAGTTGTCTTTTACTGTTGGCTTCGCTTGCACGGCCGCAAATGGGCGACGGTCGTGGCGCTGGTGCTGACCATTCTGGTGACCGTACTCGTGCCGCTGTTGGTGCTAACCGGCGCGATTCGGACCTTTTCTGACCTCTATCGCGATTTCCCTTTCTTTGACACGATCAACCACACGCAGATCTTGTTCTTTGGGCTTTGTCAGACCTTTCTGTTAGGCGTCTCGGTCTATGCCGATCTGCAACAGTCCCGGCGCATGCGGGGGCGATAAGAAGTCGCGTGCAGCACGAAAAAAAGGCGTCCCAGGGGACGCCTTGTCTGTGTCGCTTTATTAGCTTGTGCGGCTTACTCTTTGTACTTGCCGACAATCACCGAAGCGTTGTGTCCGCCGAAACCGAAGCTGTTGCTCATCGCAAAATTCAGCTCACGCGTTTTGGCGACGTTCGGCGTGTAGTCGAGATCGCACTTCGGATCGGGGTCTTCCAAATTGATCGTCGGCGGTACGGTCGACGTCTTCATCGCCATGATCGAGATGATCATTTCGATCCCGCCCGAGGCGCCCAGCGAGTGCCCCAGGGCGCTCTTGGTGCTCGAGACGCTCAGTTGATAGGCGTGTTCGCCAAAGACGTTTTTGATCGCCTTCGTTTCGGCGACATCCCCCGGCGGCGTGCTCGTGCCGTGGGCGTTGATGTAATCGATGCAGTTGGCGTTGAGCGCGCCGTCGTTCAGCGCGTTTTGCATCGCACGCGACGCTCCGCGACCTTCTTCGTCTGGCGAAGTGATGTGCCCGGCGTCGCCGCTGCATCCATAGCCGACAAGTTCGGCGTAGATGGTGGCTCCGCGAGCTTTGGCGGACTCTAACTCTTCCAGCACGACGATCCCTGCGCCTTCGCTCATGACGAAACCGTCACGACCGAGGTCGAACGGACGACTAGCTTTGGCCGGATCATCATTGCGGGTTGAGAGGGCCCGCATGTTGGCAAAGGCGCTCATGCCCATCGGCGTGATTGCGGCCTCGGTGCCGCCGGTGATCATGACGTCGGCTTCATCGTATTGAATCGCCTTCATCGCGTCGCCGATGGCGTTGGTAGCGCTGGCGCAGGCGGTCGCAACGGTGAAGTTGGGTCCGCGCAGGCCGTATCGAATCGAGATATTACCGCCGGCTGCGTTGAGCATCAGCTTCGGAATCGTCATCGGCGAGACCCGATCAGGCCCCTTCATCAGCAAACGCTCGACTTGATCTTCGATCGTTTGCAAACCGCCGATTCCGGAACCGAGAATTACTCCGCAGCGGAACGAGTCGTAATTCGAAAATTCAATTTTGGAATCGTTAATCGCATCGACCGCGCCGACCATCGCAAATTGCGTAAAGCGGTCGATGCGGTTGAGCTCCTTCGAATCAAAGTATTCGGTCGGGCGCCAATCATGGACATCCCCACCGAAGTTGACTTTGAACTTGGAGGTATCGAACAGCTTCAGTTCATGAATGCCGCTCTCCCCCGCTGTCAGCTTCGTCCAGAATTCATCCAGACGATGACTAAGCGAGGTTACAATCCCCAAGCCGGTAACGACGACTCGTCGCTTCATTCCCTTGAACTCTTCCGAAGGCCGACGAAATTACGAATTCTTTGCTTCTTCGATAAACTTGATCGCCTGGCCGACCGTTTCGATCTTGTCAGCGGCGTCTTCGGGAATATCGATGTCGAACTCTTCTTCCAATTCCATCACCAACTCGACCGTATCGAGCGAATCGGCGCCGAGATCGTTGACGAACGAGCTCTCCATCGTGATTTTGTCTTGGTCGACGCCCAATTGGCTGGCGACGATCTCAAATACGCGTTCTTGTACCGACACGGCGTGAAGCCCTCCGCAAGAAACCAAGGAACCTGGCTTATTTACTGTATGTAAATTGTGCAAGCGTTAAAAATTCAAGTCCAACAAGATAGAGGAATTCTGCAAGACAGGTCAAGGTGGAAGAGACCTGCACCGCGGCAATTCGTTTCGATCCGATGGACTTGCGTGACTCTAGTCTTAAATGTATTCAGGTCAGCAAGTTTCGTCGATCAGGGGTGACCAATTAACCGGTCATTCCCCCATCAATTGTCAGAACTTGCCCGGTAATATAGGCAGCTTGGGGGCTCGCAAGGAACAGAACGCCGTCGGCGATCTCCTCGGGCTTTCCCATTCGTTGAGCTGGAATCCGCTTTTTTACCTCGTCCATCACCGCCGGGCCCAGGGCCTTGGTCATGTCGCTTTCGATGAAACCAGGGCAGATCGCATTGACCGTTACCTTCCGCTTTCCCAGCTCGCGGCTCAGGCTGCGTGTGAAACCGATCATACCCGCCTTCGACGCCGAATAGTTGGTCTGGCCCGGGTTTCCCATCAGCCCCGAAACGCTGCTGATGTTAATAATACGGCCAAAGCGGGCTCGCATCATCTGCTTCGAAGCGGCCCGCGTAAAGAGGAACATGCCGCGGAGATTCGTTTCAATGACGTTGTCCCACTCGTCGTCGGTCATGACCGGCAGCAGGTTATCGCGGGTAACGCCGGCATTGTTGACCAGCACATCCAGCTTCTCCCACTTCTCCATCACCGCGTCAACAACCGCTTCGACGCTCTCTCGCTTGGTGACGTCGCAGCTGTACGCTTGGGCGACTCCGCCTGCGGCTTCGATGATTGCGACGGTGTCGGCCAGCTTTTCCGCATTACGAGCGACGACGGCGACTTTGGCGCCGCGCGAGGCCATCGCGGTCGCGATCGATTTGCCGATCCCTTGCGAAGCGCCCGTGACGATTGCGGTAAGTCCGTTCAAATCGACCGGCAATGCGGCGTGGGAATTGTCGCTCATCAAAATCACCTAACGTAGTAAATGGCTGAACGGCGTTTGGCCTTAGGCCGTAATATTATGAAATTCCGCTTTTCGATCGATCCGCTTCATCAGTCCGCGTAGGACGCGACCGGCGCCGATTTCAAAAAACTCGTTGAAACCGGCCTCCAGCAGATAACGCATCGAGTCTTCCCAGCGAACCGGGGAGCAAACCTGCTGAATCAGCAACTGACGAATTTCTTCCGGATCACGATGCGGGACCGCGTCGACGTTCGACACGACCGGTATTCGCGGGGCCGACATCGGTACGTCGGCCAGGGCAGCGGTCAGTTTCTCGACCGCCGGCTGCATGATTTGGGTATGAAACGCACCGGCTACGGCCAGCGGCATCACTTTCATCGCGCCTACTTTTTCGGCAACCGCCGGCACGCGCTCACAAGCATCATTCGAGCCGGAAACGACAATATTGCCTGGACATAGCAGATTGGCGATTTCGAGAATCTCGTTTTCGCGCGCTTCCGCACAAATGGCCGAGACCTGATCGCGATCCAACCCCAAGACGCTGACCATGCCGCTCGGAACGGCGTCGGCCGCTTCCTGCATGGCGGCGCCCCGGATCTGGACGACCCGCAGTGCGTCTTCAAACTGCATGACGCCGGCAAAGACCATGGCCGTGTATTCGCCCAGACTCAGCCCGGCGGTTCCTTCGCACGACAAAAGTGCGTCCGGGTTTTCTTCGCGCATCGATTCGAGCGCGGCGATGCTGGTGACAAACAGCGCAGGCTGACTGAACACGGTCGAATCAAGCCGTGCGGCTGGACCGTTAAAGCAGAGTTCGGCCAGGTCGTAGCCGAGGATCTCGGCTGCGCGCTGAAACAACTCGGCCGCCTTCGGACTCGAAGCGGCGAGCTGCTTACCCATGCCGACGTATTGAGCTCCCTGACCAGGGAACAGAAACGCGATCTTGCTCACGCGATTCCCCTTCTCGTGGTCGCGCTAATGCAACGCACGCGCGACGCGTGAGCTGACTACTCGGCGGCGGCCTGTTCGTCTTTGATGATGACCCGCTTCATGTAGGTGCCGCAATTTGGGCAAACGACATGAGTCGGCAGAGCGATCCCGCAATTCGAGCAGGACTGCAGTTCCCGGGGTTTCAGCGCATCGTGCGAACGACGCATTCCGGTACGAGAATTAGACTGTTTACGCTTTGGTACTGCCATGGCGACTTCGCTGTAGGTTGAGAAGGGCGGCCGGTGGATCCCTGCTGCTCGGGAGCAATAACTACAATCGGCCCCGATCGCCTCAGAGTAAACGGATCATTTTAGGGAGGTTGGTCCGGCGTGTCAAAGGGCGTACGGCCGGTCCGCTGGAATGATTGCCGACAGCCGCCGCTGGCTGTAAGCTTCTTATACCACTCGATTTACGCCCATCCGAGCCTGCATTATGCCCCCTGCCCCACCCAGCGTTATTCAACTTCATGCGGCCGACAACGTCGCTGTGGCGGCCAAAACACTGGCTCGCGGCGAGGATTTCTCGGTCGGCGGCGGCGCCGTTACCGCCGCCGCCGAGGTTCGATTTGGCCACAAGATCGCTCTCACCGCGATTGCGGCCGGGGCGCCGATCCATAAATATGGCCAGGTAATCGGCTACGCGACCCGCGCCATTTCGCTGGGCGAGCACGTCCACAGCCACAATTTGCATCTCGGCGAGTTGCATCTTGATTACGCGTCGGCGAGCGAAACCCCGGCGCCGCCGGCGCCGATCACCGGGCGAACCTTCGATGGATACCTGCGTGCCGACGGACGCGCAGGCACACGCAACTATATTGCGGTGATTTCGACGGTCAATTGTTCGGCCAGCGTCGCCAAGTATGTGGCGCATGCGTTTGACGAGCGGCGATTGGCCGATTTTCCGAATATCGACGGCGTCATCCCATTCACGCACCAAAGCGGCTGCGCCATGCAGTTTGGCGGCGACGCTCATCAGACGCTCAATCGCGTGATGGCCGGCATCGCGCGGCACCCTAACATCGGCGGCTATCTGCTGATCGGCCTGGGTTGTGAAACCGGCGCGATGGGCTATCTGGTGCAGCAAGAGCGGTTGGTCCAGCTCGACGGATCGGCCGATCAGCCGGCGGGAGCTCCGCTGATCCTCTCGATGCAAGATCAGGGAGGAACCGCCAAAACAATCGAAGCCGGCGTCGCGCGGCTGGTCGAAATGCTGCCGCGCGTCAACGATGTTCGCCGCCAAGCGATCCCGGCCAGCGAGATCGTGTTGGCGACCGAATGCGGCGGCAGCGACGCTTACTCAGGCGTCACCGCCAATCCGGCGGTTGGCGCCGCGGCCGATCGGATCGTCGCCGCCGGCGGAATATCGATGCTGGCCGAAACGCCGGAGATCTTTGGCGCCGAACAACTGTTGACGCGTCGCGCGATCAATGTCGCCGTCGCTGACAAATTGATTGAGCGGATCGAGTGGTGGAAAAGTTATGTCGGGATGTTTGGGGTGCAGCTCGACAACAATCCTTCGCCTGGCAACAAAGAAGGCGGCCTGACCACGATTGCCGAGAAGTCGCTGGGCGCCGTCGCCAAAGCCGGCGGAACCGCGCTGGTCGACGTTCTGCAATATGCGGAAGCCCCCACTGCACGTGGTCTGATGGTGATGGACACGCCGGGCTACGATCCGGCCAGCGTCACCGGCATGGTCGCCGGAGGCGCCAACGTGGTCGTCTTTACGACAGGTCGCGGCAGCTGTTTCGGCTGCAAGCCGACACCGTCGATCAAGATCGCGACCAATACGCCGATGTACGAGCGGATGGTCGATGACATGGACATCAACGCCGGCGAAATCCTGCAGGGGGTCTCGGTCGACGCGATGGGCGCGAAGATCTTTGAAGAAATCTTGGCCGTCGCCAGCGGCAAGTCGACCAAAAGTGAAGCGTTGGGAATCGGCGAAGAAGAGTTCGTGCCGTGGCTGGTCGGCCCGACGCTCTGAATCGCCGCCGCTCTTTACAGTTTCTTCATAAGATCTGAACGCTTGATGACGAAACTGAATCGTTTGCATGCTCACTGGCCGCTCTCCGTTAGATCGCTGAATGCCCCCCAGTCACGTCCATTCGCCGCCGCTCTATCGCTTGCATCGATTCTGGATCGGGCTGATTCTTGTCCTGGGCGCCATCTTTTACGCCAACAGTTTTCGGGGCGCGCTGGTCTTTGATGACGATATGATGATCGCCGGCGCGCGCGGAATGGCCAACGCGCCGCTCGCCGTATGGGTGCGTCCAGGTCCGCGAACGGTTGGCGCCGCGACGTTCGGCCTGAACTATTTGGCCGGCGGCGTGAACACTTTCGGCTATCACTTGGTGAATCTTGTGATTCATCTCAGTTCGGCGACCCTCCTTTATTGGTTGATCTGGCGCACCTTTCAGTCTCCGCGACTTGCGGCACGATACGCGCAGGCGGCGATCCCCTTAGCAGGCGTGATCGCACTCGTCTGGACGCTGCATCCATTACAAACACAAAGCGTAACTTACATCGTGCAGCGTTATGAGTCGCTGATGGGGCTCTTCTTTTTGTTGACGCTGGCTTGCTTGATCCGCGGCGTCGATCGCGGCAAACGAAGCTGGTTGGTCGCGTCGCTCGGCTTCTGCGTGCTCGGTATGGGGACCAAAGAAGTGATGGCCGCGGCTCCGATCATGGCGCTGTGGTACGACCGCGTTTTTCTCGCCGAAAGCTGGCGCGAATTATGGCGAAAGCGGTGGGGCTACTACGCGTTCTATTTGCTGGCGTTTGGCGCGTTGATCTGCTTCATCGCTGCGCGGTGGAGCTGGATCTCGAAACGCGGCTCTTTGTTTCACGACCAGATGTCGCCGCTCGTCTATGCGATGAATCAAGGCCCGGTGATCCTGCATTACATCCGCTTGGCGTTTTGGCCGCAGGGGCAAAACATCGATTATGGTTGGGCGGCGTCTGACAATCTCGTCTCGCTCTATACGGCCGATCTCGTGATGCTGGTCTTGCTGATCCTCGTGATCTGGTCGATCTGGAAAGCGCCAGCGCTTGGCTTTCTCGGCGGCTGGTTCTTTGTAATTCTGGCGCCATCCTCTAGCTTTGCGCCGATCATCGACCTCGCGTTTGAGCATCGCATGTATCTTCCGCTGCTCCCGTTGGCGGTGCTGGCGGTGATCGGCGGATACGAGTTGATCGCGCGACTTGCGCCGCCGCATCGCACCAAGCTCGCCGGCGCTATGGCCGCGGTGATCATTCTTTCGCTCGGCGTCACGACGGCGCTGCGGAACGAAGTTTACGATTCGCCGATGTCGCTTTGGAGCGACGTAGTCCGCAAATCGCCCGACAACTGGCGCGGCTACACCAATGTCGGCAAGCAATATGCAATGCAGCAAAATCAGCGACAGGCCTACGCCTTTTTTATCAAGGCCTACCAACTGAATCCGTCCGACCATCGCGTGCTGAGCAACTATGCGTCGATCCTCGAAACGTACCAGCCGAACCCCGCGCTATCAGAGCTTTGTTACCAACGCGCCATCGCCGACAATCCTGACTTTGTTGACGCTCGCTTCAACTACGGCATGTTTCTGTTCGACTCTCATCGTTTGGGCGAAGCCAAAGAACAATTGCAGATCGCGTATCGCAAGGCTCCCCACCTGCCGGAACTGCTTGAAAAGCTTGCCTCCATCGAGCTGCATGAAGGAAATCACGACGCAGCGCAAAAATACCTACAGCAAGATCTAGCGCTCAATCCGCGCAGCGCCAAGGCGCATCAGCTGTTGGGAAGCTGTCTGGAACAACGCGATGACCAGAGCGCCGTGGTCCACTATCTGACCGCGATCCAATTGAATCCGAGATACGTCGAAGCGCATAACAATCTAGCGGACGTATTCGTGCGTCTCGGGCGTTACGACCTAGCGCAAACGCATCTCCAAGCAGCGCTTGCCCTGGAACCGCAGAACAAGACCGTGCAGCGCAATTTGGCCGCCGTCAAACAAGCGTTGGCGGCTCCTAACTAAGCGCTAGGGCGTGACTGGAAACAGCTCGACCAAAAAAGGGCGATGATCGGAAGCGATCGCCTCGTCGATGACGCGAACTTCGCCCACCCGAAAACGTCGCATCGGCCGATACCCGACAAAGTCGATCTGCCGCTCTGGCTTGGCGACCGGAAACGTCGGCTTCTCAACCAGATTCGACAACGTCCAATGTTCCTGAAATCTCTTCAGGACGGCGCTCTCGAGCGTCGCATTGAAGTCGCCGCCGATGATCGTCGTTCTTTCTTTTTCGCCTACGAGTTGACGAATGAAATCGATCGACGCGAGTCGATCCGCTTCGCCGGCGCGATGATCCAGATGCGTCGCCAAAACGAGAAATGGTTCGTCGCCGGTCGACGAGGGAAATCGCACCATCGCGCTCAAGACTCCACGCGTCTCGCCGTTGGTCAAATTGGGGAGCGAGTGATTTTTTACTTCGGTTAAGGGAAACCGAGACAAGATCGCATTTCCATAGTCTCCTTTGCCGAGCCGCAAGTTTCCGCCGAAAGCGACCTCCATCCCGGTCAGCTTGCCTAGTTCGGCCGCCTGATCGACATTCCCGGTCCGTGCGGTGTGGCAATCCACCTCTTGCAGCAGCACCAAGTGCGGTGCGACCGACTTGATCACGGCGGCGATGCGCGGCAAATCAAGCTTGCCGTCGACTCCTTCGCCGTGGTGAATGTTGTAAGAAAGAATTCGGAGCGGCTCTGGCTGGGCGGCGGAAGCGGTTGTTATGCACCACAGCGACAACAGGATCGTCAGCAAATTTCGAATCACAGCAATAGAACTTTCAAGGCAGGCGTCGTCGGATGCGGATCACGTGAGCAGAAGAAACGATTATCGCTCGGCGGTCAATTGAATATCATTGATCCCGGCGACAACCGCAACGCGCCAAGGGCTCGTTCCTTCGTCCCAGTATTTGCCGGGGACCAACTTCGCGGATGCGGATTCGTTTGGTTTGGAAATGCGACGTTGCCCCGCAAGCGACTCCGGCGCCTCTTCGGCATACGACTTTGGCACCAGAAAAGCAACGTATTCTCCCGGAGGAAGTCGCTTTTCGGCCGCGAACGCTCCATCGGTCTGCACATCGGCCGCGACGGCTGCGCCGGTCTTCATGCTCATCAAGACGACCCGCGCATTTCCCGTGACCGGTTGGCCATTGAACTGGAGCGCCCCCTGAACAATTCCCTCCGGCTGTGCTGCTCCGCAGCCTAGACAAAGAGAAAGAGCAGTTGAAATCAAAACAAAGACGACGAACGGTTTCACGAAATTTTCCTTGCGACTGCAGTGTAAGCGAGACAGGGGAAAGGATTAAAAATCCTCTAAGACTTCGCCATCGTTTCGAACGGCCAGACGCTTGAGCGTCTCGAGGCTGATCGTATCGGAAATAAAGCGAGTGCTGCCGTCAGTCAGCAACATGTTGACGCCGCCGGGGTGAAACGAATTGAGCACCGTATTGTGCCGATACTGATAACTGTTGCCCGGGGTGATGATGTCGTAGTTGGGGTTGTAACGCACGGTTGTCGTTCCCGCGAACCAAACCTGACTACACGTCGACGTGCTGGCGGTATCCTTGCCGCTGGCTCCGTGCCATCCGCCGCGATAGTTGGCGGTCAGCTCTTGGTTGTCAATCAGCCCCGATTGTTCGGCCAACAACATCGTATTGGATGTTCCATCGGTCGCATCACGTAATTTGGTCGCCTGATTGGTCAGCAGCATTCCATTGTTGGCGAACCACCCGTAGCCGCAGTCCATGTACCCAATCAACGGTTGCGTATCGGAAGGCGCTCCTCCCGAAATGCCGACATAGCTGATATTCATCGCTTTTTCATCATTCCGGCCATGCGGATTCGAGAAGGGATCAAGGGCGCTGGACGGACAGATCAAACCCGGCACGATCAGCTCGCGGAGAATCTCGTTTCCCGTAAGATTGTCTCCTTCAAACCGCCCGGCAAAGTTCAGTTGATCATGCAGCGCGGATTGTTCGATAAAGGGCAAGACCAGCACGCGCCAGTTGGCGCCGTCGTATTTGCCAGAAGCGCTCATGCCGTAGTTGCCCGGCGGCATCGAGCTGAACGTGTCATGATAGTTGTGCAGCGCCAGACCTAGCTGCTTGATCTGGTTGTTGCAGGAAATACGGCGAACCGCTTCACGCGCCTGCTGGACAGCCGGTAACAACAGCGCAATCAACACGCCGATGATCGCAATTACGACCAGCAGTTCCACTAGCGTAAACCCGCGGCGATGTGGAAAACCAAATTCCCGACGCATAATAGACCTTCTTGAAACTATGTTACGATGAAACCGAATGTGGCCCCAGCTGACGACCGCCGGAGCGTTGGCACATGTGAATATCGCGGCGACCCTCATTTCGTTAGCAACTTCGCGGAGAAATTCATCAAACCTGAACAATCCAGCAAACTGGGGAAACCTAGCCACCCCAAATAGTGTTCACGGGAAATAGCGACACGAACCTCTTTTTGACGACCTGATTGGCATATTTGCATCCATGAACCAGCCCGCCGAAAATTCGCCCCCCTCTAACGCACTGACGCCGGCCCAGTCGCGAGAGCTCCTGGCGCGCAGTTGGGTAAAGGCGCAGTCCTCGGTCTTGGCGTTTGTGATCGCGTCGACGCCGCAGTTCACCGACGCCGAGGATCTGTTGCAAGAGGTCGCCGCCGAAATCGCGATTCGCTTTGACGAGTATGATGTCAGCCGACCGTTTCTCCCCTGGGCGTTCTGGGTGGCCAAGATCAAGATCGCCGATTTCTACCGCGGCAAGAAACGAGAAAAGCTGGTCTTTGTCGGGGAAGCGATGGATGCGTTGGTCGAAGCCTGCACGCGCGTACAAGACATGATGACCGAGGAACAACAAGCGCTCAACGAATGTCTGGGCGCGACGACGGGACGTTCCCGCGAGTTATTAACGATGCGCTATGCGCAAGATATGAAGCCGCGACAGATTGCCGCCAAGCTCGGCATGTCGGCCGCAGCCGTACGTGTGACTTTATCTCGAGTACGGACGGCGCTGTCCGATTGCGTCAACCAGCGTCTCGGGAGGAATGCATCCTAAGATGGACTCGCGGCGAGCGATGGAATTGATCGATGCGCATCTCGACGGCGAAACGCTGAGCGACGTCGACGCAGCCGCGTTGACCGAGTGGATCAAACAAAACGAAAAGCAGGCCGATGACGCGTTCCGCCGCATCTTCTTGCATTCGTACTTGCGGCAACGGATTCAGACTCTCGGACTGCTACCGTCCATGGAAGGCGAGAAGGCGCGACTGAATCGACCGCAGCTAGGCGGCGACCTTGATTTGCCAGCGCCTTCGTCTCGTCCCTACCGGTTCATTCCTACCATCCTCGTATTGATCGTCTTGGCTGCGATCCTGGGGGGACTGATGCTTCCCTCGGTTAGTTCGCTCCCTCGCGGGCCGCGATCGGCGCCATTCGCTTATGAAGGCTTTGACTATGCGCCCTATGACGCGCCGATCGGAGAAAATGAATGGCCGACCGAAGGGGGACTCAACGGTCTGAACGGCGGTTTGGGATTCTCGGACGCGTGGATCGAAGCGGGCAATCTGGTTTCGCTGATCGAGGCCAATCCGTCGGATCATCCTTGGACTCACCATGACATGCGGCAGTTTGGCATGCTCGGCTACTCTGACCGCTTTGGCGGCATCTTGGCCAGCAGCGGCAATCAATTGCGGACCAGCGCCGGGCCGCAGTCAATTACGAGCCGCCGGCTAGATGTCGCAGCGGCGCCTGAGAGACTGCAGGACGGCGACGCGCTTGGCGCCGACGGCAGTTCGCTTTGGCTTAGCTTTTTGACCCAGTCTTTTGATAGCAGCGGCGATGGTCGGTACGCCTATTTGCAATTGGGCCAAAACGATACCGGACTAAGAATCGGCAAATTGCGAACGGCTCCTAGCGGCAACTGGTCGGCCGCCGCCGTCACCGATGGCGCCGAAGTCAATTTGCGGTCGAGTGACAAGCCTTCCGGCGAAGGAGTGTTGATTGTCGCTCGCATCGACTTTCGGCCCGGCGCCGAACAAGCGACGATCTGGATCAACCCTGATTTGAACGAGCCGCCGTCCGACGCTCAGTCAACGCTGCGATTGCCGACTCCCGACTTTCGTCTCGATCAAATTTCGATCGCCGGCCGTTACTCGACTGATTTTGACGAGATCCGGCTCGGCGCCAACTTTCGGGACGTAACGCCGATCACCGAAAGGCCGCTCTCTCCTTAGCCGATGCAGGCCTAGCCAAATCGGCTAAAATCGGTCGCTCGCCGGCGAAAAAAGGACCGATCAGGCCGATCCCAGCCGTCCGGCGAGACGATGCCGATTCGATCGACTATAGTTGAACTGGATCGACTCCGATCTCTTTCGCCTAAGCTCAGGCTCACCCCACATCCCCCCCATCTCGAGAAGAAAGCGACCGACATGAGAGCTCTCGCACTTGGTTTGACGCTGCTGATGGCAACCGCAGCCGTGGCCGAAGAAGGCAAATGGCGTCCCCTGTTCAATGGCAAAAACTTGGAAGGTTGGACGCCCAAGATTCGCTATCACGAAGCCGGCGACAACTATGGCGATACCTTCCGCGTCGAAGATGGCGTCCTGAAGGTCGGCTATGACCCCGAACAGTATCCGGAGTTCAACGAAACGTTCGGGCACCTCTTCTTCGACGAGCCTTTCTCCAACTATCGCCTGCGGCTCGAGTACCGCTTTGTCGGCGATCAATGCAAAGGGGGTCCCGGCTGGGCGTTTCGCAATAGTGGGATCATGATTCACGGCGAGTCGCCTGAGACGATGGGGAAAGATCAAGACTTTCCCGCTTCGATCGAAGTGCAACTGTTAGGCGGCGACGGCACGGCAAAACGGTCCACCGCCAACTTGTGCACGCCGGGGACTAACGTCGTGATGAAGGGCAATTTGTTCATGCCGCACTGCACTAGCAGCAGCAGCGACACCTTTCACGGCGACCAATGGGTCACCTGCGAAGTCGAAGTGCACGGCAACGGCGTGATCAAACACTTCATCAACGGCGAGCTGGTGCTAGAGTACGAGAAGTCCCAGCTCGACGCTCGCGACGCTCATGCGAAGAGCCTGGCGAAAGATGGCGACCTGATGCTCAGCGGCGGCACGATCTCGCTGCAGTCAGAGAGCCATCCTTGCGAGTTTCGCAAGATCGAGATAATGGAGTTAGAAGAATAAGCTGACGGCTGCGACGAACGAAGAAAACAAAAAACGCCGACGGTCGATCCGTCGGCGTTTTCTTTTGATTTACCGCAAACGAAGCGCAGCTTACTTCGCGACTTTCTTCTTCTTGGCGGGCATGTCTTTGATGCCGGCGGCTGCTTTTTGCTCCGGCGTCAGAATGCCGATCAGCTTGGTCCGCACGACGGCGGTCAACGCAGCAAGATCCTTCTGGGCCGCTTGCTGCTGGCTCGAAAGGTTGACCTTGCCGTTGACAAATTCCCGCGCGTCTTTGCCTTTCAGGCCTTTGTCTTTGACTTCCTGCATTGCGGTCTTGCGAGCCGCTTTTTGCTCGTCGGTCAGTCCAACCGCTTTATTGGCTTCGGCCAGTTTGTCGCCAAATTCCTTCTTCAGCGCGGCGACTTGCTCTTTCTGACTGTCGGTCAGTTCGATTTTCTTCAGCACGGCGAACACGCCGGCGTTGGCGCCGCCTTTCGCCTTCTTCGCTTTCTTTTCGGGTTTATCGGCGGCCATCACCGGCAACGCGATCAAAGCGACAAAAGTCAAAATCAACATCTGACGAACAACGTTCTTCATGGGGGGGTCTCCACCTAAGAAAAGAAACCCGGCGTTTCGCTCGACGCACTGTCGAATTCAAGGGACGCCAGGCATGGGTTACAGCCAACCTTAAGCAAACAACTTTTCAATTACATTGCCATCGCGAACCAGCGTGATCGGCCGACCGCTGCTGGTGTGATACTCTTTGGTGTGATCAATGCCGAGCGCGTGATAGAACGATGCGGCGACATCATCGGGACGGATGCCGTGACCATCGGCAGGCGCCGAACCTTTTTCGTCACTAGCGCCGATCACCTGACCACCGCGAACTCCACCGCCTGCCATGAGCATGGTCATGCAGCGCGGGTAATGGTCGCGACCGCCGTTGGCGTTGATCTTCGGCGTACGGCCAAATTCGCCGGTGACAAAGACCGTCGTTTGATCGAGCAACCCGCGGTCGGCCAATCCGCCGTAAAGCGCGGCCAGACCGTTGTCGAGCGGCGGCAGTTGCTTCTCTTTCAAGCGCGTAAAGCCGTCGACATGCGTGTCCCAACCGCCGTTAGTGATCGTGACAAAGCGAACGCCGGCTTCGACCAGGCGAATCGCCAACAAGCAGCTCATGCTAAAGCTGTCCGCTTCAAACGCTTTGGCGAACGCCGGCGATTCTTTACTCACGTCAAACGCTTCGCGGGCCTTCTTTGAGGTGATGATCGCGTGCGCTTGTTGGCTGAACTGATCCAATCCTTCCAGCAGCTGATCATCCGACTCATAGCCGCGAAACTTGCGATCGAGCGAAGTCAGCAAATCTTGCCGACGGTTCACCTCTTCGATGGTCAAGCCGCCGCTCAAACTGACGCCGCGCACCGCGTAGGGCGCGCCGGCCTTGGGTGTCGAGTTTGTGTTGAGCGACGCATATTTGACGCCGAGAAAGCCCGACGAATGCGAGCCGCGGGGAATCGCGACATTCGGCGGCAAATCGACCGGCGCCGTCAGTTCTTTGGCGACGACCGAACCGTAGGCGGGATAGGTCAGCGACGCGATCGGCCGCGTACCGGTGTTGACGTATTCCGAACCAAGTCGATGCGCGGCCAACGTGTGCGACACGCCTCGCAGGATGCAAAACTTGTCGGCTTGTTGGGCCAGCTTCGGCAGGTGCTCGCTGATTAACATGCCGGGGACGTTGGTTGCGATCGGCTTGAAGTCGCCGCGGAACTCGCTCGCCGCATCGGGCTTCAAGTCAAAAGTGTCGAGATGCGTCGGTCCGCCGGTCAGATCGATAAAAATGCCCGCTTTGGCGTTTTTATCGGCGACTTCGCCTGCGCTGGAGAGTTGCAGGTAGCCGGAAAGGCTGAGTCCGACTCCGCCCATAAGGCCGATTTTCATCGCGTCGCGGCGCCGTATTCCGTCACAAGTTCGGTGAATCGCCATATCCCAAGTCTCCGTAAAAATGATCGTAGCGCTGCAGGCGCCGGTGGGAAGCGTGACTTCAATTAGTGGTTAACGATGAACTCTTTGGTGTTGACCAACGCCCACATCAAATCGCGAATGCTGTCGACCGGGTCGCCAACCTCTTGGAAGTGCCGCTGGGCGAGCGACTTTTCTTCCTCATCGGGCCAACGGCTGAGCGTTCGCAAATAGGCTTCTTCCACCAGAGAATGAATATCGGTCGGCGTCGACTTTTCGGCGGCTGGCAGTTTCTGACGACGAAGCTGTCGTTCGAGCGTTTCTAACCGCGAGCGGGCCGCGGCCAATTTTTTGGCGCCCTGGCGAATCGCTTCCGGCTTCGCGTTGCTTTGACGCAATCGCGCTAGTTTCTTCTGGCCGTTGTTGATCAATTCGCGGCCTTGCTCGACGCGACGCTCCAGCTGTTTGTCGACATCCGGATTGCCGTTGATCTGTTTCGACAATTCGGCGACCCAGCCGCCGTTATCGGTTAGACGCTTCAATACTTCGGAGTCGTTTTGTAGATAAACGGTCTGCAGCAGACTCGCTTCCATCGAGCGATCGCATTCGCAGTTGCTCTCGCGAGTCGAACGGCCGAAGACTTGCAACGCATACTGGGCGTTGCGAGATTTGCCTTGCGGCGACGTGCCGGGAATCGACATGGCCCGATCTTCAAGGGTCGCCGCATAGTTCTCTAACGTTTTGTCGTTGGTCGTCGCTTGGGTCACGATGTCGTAGGCGACTTCGGCCGGCAGACGACGCGGGATGGCGCGACTGAAGTTGCGAAAATCCATCCGGTTCGTGTCGTTGGGCAACCAGGTTCGCTGGTAAGTGTCGCTTGAGGTGATCTCGCGATGGAGCCACTTCATGTCGTAGCCGTTTTCGATAAAGCCGGCGGCCAGATAGTCCAACAGCGGGCCGTTGGACGGCGGATTGCCCAGGCTCAGGTCATCGGCCGGATCGACAATTCCCACATTGAAATAAGCGGCCCAAACGCGATTGACGATCGCTTTGGCGAAGTAGGGATTCGTATCGCTGCCGAGCCATTTCATCAGCGGCTCGCGGATATCTTCCACCTTCGACAAGTCGACTTCGGTCTCGCCCAGGATGTTGGCCAGCATGTCGGGCTTCGGCATGTTTTTATTTCGCTTGCCGCGATTGGGCTGACGAAAGACCGCGGCCGTCGGCAGCAATTCGACTTCTGGAAAAGGAACCGTGCTCCCTTGCTGCAACTTCTTGGCGATATTGCGGCGAACCTCGCCGCCGTTCTTGCCGGTAACGTCCAGCTCTTTCATAAGCGCCGTATATTCTTCAAACGAAGCGTCGTTGCGACGCGGTTGACGCGTGAAGCGGGCCTGGGCGAAGAAGGTTTTGAAGTCGTCAAAGTCTTGTTTCGACCAAACGTCAAACGGATGCTTGTGACATTGAGCGCACTGAATCCGGATCCCCATGAAGGTATAGGCGAAACCGATGGCGCGATCTTCCGGCGTGCGGAAGTTGAGCCGCGCCCAGTAGTGGGTCAACGTGTCACGATCGGCGAACGATTCGTTCTTGCGGTAAAGATCGCTCATCTCTTCGCAATAGTCGCGGTAAGAATCGCCCGGCTCGCGGCTGCGAGCCATGATGATGCCGGTCGCAAGTTCGTCGTATGGCATGTTCTGTTCGACACGGCGGTAGATCCAGTCGTACCATTCCTGACTCGGTCCCAGCCGCACGGGCGAGACGTTGTTCAACTGCTGGTCGTTGTTGCCGGTAATGTCGCACAACAGCGTCGTCCATTTGGCGACATAGGCGGTCGTATCGAGCAGCTCGTCGATCTTCGCTTGGCGTTTGTGGGGATCTTTGTCGGCGACGAACGCGCGAACCTCATCCGGCGTCGGCAACGTGCCGGCGATGTCGAGATTAACGCGGCGCAGAAATTCTTCGTCCGCGGCGACCGGCGACGGCATGATCCCCAGCTTGCGAAGTTTGCCGACAACCAGCTCATCAATTTTGGTCGTAGCGGAGACTTCCGGGTATTTGGAGCCAACCAGATCGGTCAGGGGGCGCAAAACCGGCACCGAGATCACCGCTTTGTCGTAGGCGACAATAACGTGCGTGTCCCCTTTTTCGCCGGCGCTGATCACGCCGTCGCCGTCGACCGCGGCGATTTCGCCGTCATTGGTCGTGTAACGGCAGAGCGGCGTGACATCTTCACGCGTACCATCGGCCCAAACGGCGACCGCTTTCAGTTGAACTTGTTCAGGATCGACGCCAAACAGCACTTCGGCCGGCGTCACTTCCAGACGATCCAGCTTGGCGACTTCGTCTTTGTCAAACTTGGCGCCGGCCGAGATCCAATTTTTGAAAACGCGATGCTCCCAGCTACCAAGCTTGTAGCGTTCGCCTCCTTCGTGGGTGAACTCGTCGGTCGGCTTGGCGATGATCATGCTTTCGTCGATCGCGTCGACGTTGACGCGGGGTTCATCCCCTTTGGTCATCGCATCGTGATCGGCTTGAAAGTCATACCCGAAGAGAGACAGCTGAAAGCCGCCGCGGCCCTGAAACGAACCATGGCAAGAGCGGCCGTTGCAGCCCAAGCGGCTCATGAGCGGAATCACGTGACGCTGAAAATTGGGGACCTCGTCGATCGCTTCGTCAGCAAAACGCTGATCGAGCGTCGGCAGATCGGCGCCGTTGGCGCCGGTAACGGCGAAGCAACAAAACCAAGCGACGATCAACATCCCCCAGGGGGCGAGCAAGCGGTGCGTCATCGAAAACTCCTTGTTCGATTCGGTCGAACCGGCATCAGTCAGAAAGGCGGGCATCGTTTTATTCTTTCGGCGAATCCTGCGACGCGGGGGGCGCATTGCGGAGACGAGGCGATCTTTTCGCGGCTGGATCGATGGCCCGCAGACGCTGCTCGACCATGGTCGCAACATCCCCGTCCATCCGTTCCAACTGCGCGTTGAGAAACTCAAGCCGCTGCGAAACGCGGGCTTTTTCAAACGCAAACAGCTCACGCTGCGAAATGATCTGCTGCGAGATCACGGCCCGTAGTCGGTCTCGCAGTTCTTCATCGTCCGGCGACATCTGCAACTGAGCGGTCAACAGCTGAATCCGCGACTTGGATTTCCAGATCGCTAGTTCCAACTCGTAACGCTCTGGTTGGCGTTGTTCGATTTGATTCAGCTTTTCGCTCACCCGCGAGAGCTCGCGAATCGCCATCTCGTATTGCCGCGGCTTGAGCCGCTTCAGCGGTCGCAACAGCGACAGAAGCTCTGGATGATGCTTGCGAACGAGTGCGTAGGCCAATTCTTCGCGACGCGATTTCTCGCTCTCACTGATCGAGTCGTCGGCGTCTTCCTGCTTTTTACTGGCTTTCTTTTCGGCCGGCTTCTTTTCGAGCGAAACCGCGTTTTGGGCGACGGCTTTCGCGCGGGTCTTGCCCGGTTTTTGCGCCACGGCGGCCGAAACCAGCAGACAGAAAACCAGCGTTAATGCGCAGCAGCGGTTCGCGATCGGCGTCACGGCTGAAAGGATCACTGCTGCACCTCTTCGGTCGTCGCTTCACGATCGAGATCATCCTCTTGCTCCAACGCGACGGCGGCCAGCATCCAAGCGGGAGGAGTATTCCAGCCGGCTTCATCCTCGCCATCCCACTGCAGCGCATTCAGTTGCGGCGTCAGCGATTGTTCGGCAACCGGCAAAGTTTCTACCGCTAAAAATTCGTCGACGGCGTCGGAAGAATCGATCCAGGACTGCGCCAATCGGGTGTCGGCGTCCTCATTCCAGGCAACCATCGTCGCTAGTCCGCCGACGACCGCCAACACGATGGATGCGGCCAGCGCCGCCGGCCAGAACGAAGTCGAACGACGGGAGGATGTCGTGGTAGCGAGACCGCCCCGCGTCGGCCGCGCATCCGGCGCACTGGGGACGGTCATCATCGCTGCGGTCAGCTCGACGACATCGGCCAGACGTTCACACGCCGAGACGTCATCGGCCAACAGCATCTCGAACGCGGCGGTCTCGGCCGGCGAAAGTTCGCCAGAGAGATACCGCACCGCGGTGAGATCAAAATCAGCTTGTTCCGAGAATTGGCTCATAAGACTTGACGGTCAGTTTTCGCGTTTGGTTTGTTGGTCGAGTTTGGTGAGGGCCGTTTTTAGTTTCGCGAGCGCGTTTCGCATCCGGCCCAACGCGGTGCCTAGCGGGATTTGCAACGTCTCGGCGATTTCGGCAAAAGTTTGTTCTTCGTAAGTTCGCAAGTAAACGATTTGTTTCAACTCTTCCGGCAAGCGGTCGATCGCCTGGCGAACCTGGTCGATCAATTCACCGCGAACGAGTTCCGTATCGGGCGCCGCCGAGTCCCAGCCTGCGTGCAGCCATTGGAGCCGCTCGTCGACTTTGCGGCCCACGGCCAAGCGACGGCGGATCGACAATGCCTCGCGATAGGCGACTTGGTAGAGCCAGCTCTTGCGAGCAGCTGGCTCTACCGAACCGCCCAGCGCGGCGAATTTGACAAAGGTCGTGTGGACAACATCCGCCGCCGTAGGCGCGTCACGCACCACCCCCCAAACAAAGCGTTGCAGGCGTTCGGCATGTTCGCAGTAGTACGTTTCGACGGCGGCAGCATCTATCGGCGCCTTTTCGAACGTGGAGTCGTCCTTGCTCAAAGGCTCGTTCTGTCTTGTTGGATCGTCGCGATGAACCACAGGTAAGAGCCGCAGACCGGGGCCGATATTGGCGGAAAATGTCGAAATCGCGCCAAATAATCCC
The DNA here is from genome assembly GCF_000153105.1 of Blastopirellula marina DSM 3645. GTDB lineage: Bacteria > Planctomycetota > Planctomycetia > Pirellulales > Pirellulaceae > Blastopirellula > Blastopirellula marina. Next base: position 1,091,219 of record NZ_CH672376.1, on the reverse strand, counting down.
ATCTGGGGGGATTCAAGCAGGCGCGAAGATGGAAAACACCCCAGGTTTTAACACGCCGGCGCCGGCGACGGCGTCCTAATTCAGTGGGTCTCCAGCTATAATCGAAGCTTTTCCGCTTCTGACCGCTTTCCTTCGACCAAGGACCGCACGTTGTTCATCGGGCCCGTCTTTACGCGAGAAGCCGCCGTTACTCCACGGCGGAGCAAGTTTTACACCTACCGCACGGTCTATGTCGCCGCGCTCTTTTTGCTGATGTGCACCGCCTGGCTCGTGATGGCCGGTACGCAGATCATTCGCAATGTTGGCGATATGGCTCGGTTTGGGGCCGTTCTCTTTCAGATTCTTGCCCCGATTCAGTTGAGTCTGGTAATTTTCTTCGCCGCCTTCTCGTCGGCCAGCGCCGTCGCGCTGGAGAAAGATAAAAAGACGCTCATCCTGCTGCTGATGACGCGACTAAATAACTCGGAACTGGTCCTCGGCAAGATGCTGGCCAGCTTGCTGAACGTGCTCGTGCTGATCCTCGCGGCGCTGCCGCTCTTTACGGCCGTCGTGCTGTTTGGCGGGGTCTCTCCTTCGCAGATCATCTATGTCTTTCTGGTGACATTTGTCACGGCGATCGCCGCAGGCAGTTTGGGGTCGACGCTGGCGCTGTGGCGCGAGAAGACGTTTCAAACGTTGTCGCTGACCGCGCTGGCGATCGTATTTTGGCTTGGTTTTTGTGAAGCGATCGCCGCGGGCGCGTTGACCTGGTTGATCGGCGACATGCCGTTGGGCATGGCCCCCGACACGCTGGCGACGGCGCTCAGCCCGATTCGCGCGGTGCTGGAAGCGGCTCGCCCGTTTCCGACCTTGTCAATCGAACTGGGAGCGTTGGGCAATCCAATCTGGCTTTATCTGGTGATCGCCTGCGGCACGACGCTCGTGCTGAACGGGCTGTCGATCGCCCTGGTCCGCGTCTGGAATCCGTCACGAGAAGCGCGGCGTGATTTTGGCCCCAAAGCCGAAACGCAAGAGTCGATCTGGGGCGCCGAGCATGACTTGGCCCTCAAACAAGACAAACCGGCCGCCGAATCGGATGAATCGCGGCGCTCAGAGCATGTGGATGCTCGGACCCGCAAGATGCAGTCGAATCATCGTCAGGTCTGGGATAACCCGGTCTTATGGCGAGAGACCCAGACCTGGGCGTATGGTCGCAAGGTGATCATCATTCGGGTTGTCTATATGCTGCTGGTCGCAGCGGCGGCGGTGGCGCTGCACCAATTGATCCTCAGCAATGCGGCCAAGTCGATCGTCGATCAGATGGGCGCGATCATTCCAGACGCCGCTCAGGCGCTGACGCCGCTGTACCTGGTCAGCATGGTGATTGTCAACGCATTAGCGGTCACCTCCATCACCAACGAACGAGACGGACGATCGCTCGATATTCTGCTGGTGACCGATCTGACCCCGCGAGAATTTATTTTTGGCAAGTTGCTGGGCGTGTTGTGGGTGACTAAAGAAATGGTGGTCGCGCCGCTGCTACTGACGTTTTACCTCTGGTGGCAAAACGGCATGAATACCGAGAACCTGGTCTTCCTGAGTCTCGGCCTGGCGGTGATGTATCTGTTTGTGACGACGCTCGGCATTCACTGCGGCATGATTTACGCCAGCAGTCGAGTTGCGATCGGCGTGAGCCTAGGCACGGTCTTCTTCCTGTTTTTGGGGGTGATTACCTGTATCTTGCTGATGATTTCGTTCAGCGACTCGTTCCACTTCCAGCTCTTCCCGTTCCTGGGATTCATCGCCGGCGGGGGACTCGGGTTGTATGTCGCGATCGGCCATCGCAATCCTTCTCCGGCGATCGCGACGGCGGCGTTTGTGGTGCCGCTAGCGACGTTTTACGCGATCACGACGTTGCTGCTGAACAAAAATCTAGAGGTCTTTCTGGTGACTGCCTTCTCCTACGGCTTTACGACATTCGCTATGCTGATTCCAGCGATCTACGAATTTGACGTCGAAATGGGGAGAACGTCTGGGCAAGATGACTCGTAAAGAGAATCGCCCTCACGCCGGAGACTATTCATGGAATTAATGACGGCGATCACGCCGTGGTTGATCTTCATGGCGGCGCTGCTTGCGCTATCCGGAATTTTTTCCGCGGCCGAAGCGGCTTTCTTCTATCTCAAGATCGAAGACCGGCGGAAGCTCGCCTCCGGCAGCAGCACGCAGCAAATCGCCGCCCAACTGCTGAACGACCCTGACCGCTTGCTCTCGGCCGTCCTCTTTTGGAATCTGGTCGTCAATGTTCTCTACTTCAGTCTGGCGTCGGTCGTCGGCATTCGGATCGAACGAGAATTTGGGGGCGCCGCCGCAGCCGGGTTCGCCGCCGGATCGCTGATGGTGATCATCTTCTCCAGCGAGATGCTGCCGAAAAGTTTCGCCGTCTTGCGGGCCCCGGTAATCGCGACGCTGTTAGCGCTGCCGGTCGCATTGGCCGTCAAAGCGGCCGATCCGATCCTGCCGCTGCTGCGGACCGTGATTACCCTGTCGCGTCGGCTGATCTGGCCCGGCTTTAAGCCGGAACCTTATCTGCAGGTATCCGACCTTGAGCGGGCGATTGTGTTTTCGACCGAGAACGCCGCGCTGCTTGAGCAAGAGCAAGTCGCGCTGCAAAACATCGTCTCGTTGTCCGACTTGACCGTGAACGAATTGATGCGGCCGCGTCGCCAATATCGCTCGTTCCGGCCGCCGGTCTCGCGTGCCGATCTCGCGGGAGAAGTTCCGCCGAGCGGCTATCTGCTGGTGACGGAACCAGACTCAGAAGATGTCGCCGGCGCGTTCAACCTGATGACGGCGACCGAGTTGCCGGAAGAGAACCTAGAGCGGCTCGCGTCGCCGGTGCTGTATGCGCCTTGGTGCACCAAAGCGGCGGTCGTGCTGCAGCAGATGATCACGCGGCAGCGCGAAGTCGCCGCGATCGTGAATGAACTGGGAGAAGTAATCGGCGTGTTGACCCTAAGCGACGCGGCCGAAGCGATCTTCTCGTACCATTCTGGCCGCAGCGAACGTCTGCTGCATCGTCAAACTTTCGAGCAGGTCGAGCCGGGCGTTTGGCTGATTCCCGGCATGACCAGTTTGCGACGCCTGGCGAAACGCTTTGGCGCCGAGGTCCCGTCCATTCGTCCCACCACCGTGAACGGCCTGCTGCACGAAGAGCTGGAGCAGCTGCCGGAACCAGGCGACGAAGTGACCTGGGGACCGTTTCATTTTCATGTCGTCTCGGTTCCGCTGCGCGGCCAACCGATCGTGCGTCTCTCTTTGTTTGAAAGAGAGGAAGAGTCGTCATGATTTGGATCGTCACCTTGTTCGTGTTCGCCGTTTTCCTGTCAGCGTTTTTCAGCGGCACCGAAACCGGCTTTTATCGAGTGACGCGCATTCGCTTGGTGTTGGATGCGCTGGACGGCAAATTCTTGGCCAAGTTCCTGTTGTTCCTCACCAATCACCCGGCGCTGTTTGTGGCGACTACGCTGATCGGCAACAACCTGGCCAACTATTTGGTCTCGCTCTCGATCGTGTTGGCGGCGGGAATGCTTTTCCCCGGCAACTCGACGGCCGAATTGGCGTTGCCAACGCTGCTGGCGCCGGTGTTGTTCGTCTACGGCGAATCGTTACCCAAGAACCTGTTTTTTCATGCTCCCAACAAGCTGCTACTGCGCGGCAGTCCGTTGTTCTTTCTTTGCACCATTCTGTTCGCTCCGTTCGCCGCCGTGTTGTGGATCATGGGGCAAGCGCTGCAGTGGCTACTGGGCGAATCGCCCACGCAAGTTCGCTTGCAATTGGCCCGCAAAGAGCTGGAAGACGTTCTGGACGAAGGGGGCGAAGCGGGACTGTTGAACGCCGGTCAACGACGATTAGCGCAAGGGCTGTTCGCCGTCGCCAATCAATCGGTCGGCGCTTTGGCGCTCCCCCTGTCCCGCACGCATGTGGCGATAGTCGGCGCCGAAAAAACGTCAGCGCTGGCCTATGCGAAAAAGAACAAGATCACGGCGCTGCCGGTGGCGGCGAAAGCGGCTGACAAGAACGAAGTGATCGGGTACGTACGAACTTGCGACTTGATTCTGACGCCGGAGAAGACGATTCAATCGTATCGCGTGCTGCCGGTGGTCGCCGGTAGCGATACGCAAATCGCGGCGCTGCTCCGCATGCAAAGCAGTGGAGAAAGTATGGCCGTCGTTAAAGCGCGCGACGGTAAGACGCTGGGCATCGTCACTCTCGACCAGCTGATGCGGCCGATTTTGTATAGCGAAAGCTAAACCGCAACTTGCTGACTATTTGTGATAACCCAGCGACGCGATTACCTGGAAGATCTCTTCGTAGGTCACGAACCGTCGTCGATGTTGGATCTTGTAGCCGTCAACCGCGTCTGCAATCTCACGCGCCGCGTCCGACAGTTCGCTATGACTGTTGGTAAATTGGCGACGTTCAAGCTGCTGCGACGTTTGCCGATTCGGGTCACGCCGATCCACAAAGTTCGCGTCGAGCACATGCGACATAATAAAACCCCGGTTTCCCGTGTCAGAAATTAATTCGCCAACTTTGGCGCATCTACGGATAACCTAGGACCGTTCCGCCGCTTGTCAAACGCCTGTAAGAGGTTACGCCGCCCTCGTTTCGCCTAACCAAGATTGGGTCGTAACGATCCTAGCGATTGTGCGTTTATCGCTGCAGCGTCTGCCCCATTCGCTGCCGGGCAAGGGGGATTTCTGCGGCGATCTCGCGCCCCCGGACATTTTGCGGATCCATCGATAAGGTTTGCCGCAAAGCCCACTCCGCCCGGGCGATCCGCCCCGCCGAGAGTTCGCATTGCGCCAACCGCGACATGAGCTCGGGGTCAGGCGTTCCCTTCTCCATCGCCGCAATCAAGTGGTCGGCGGCCGCTTCGAAACGACCAGCCGCTTGCAGCGTCAGCCCTTGCTCGACCAGCAACTCGATCGGAGCTTCTCCCAGCGGATAGGCTCGTTCGGCGCGGGTCAGGCAAGCCAGCGAACGATCGGGCTGCGACAGTTGACGTTGGGCTCGAGCCAAGCGAATAAGAACCGGCGTCACGTCTTCTGTGAACGAGGCGCACCGCAAGTAGCACGACTCGGCGTCTTGCCAATCATTGCGATTCTCGGCCAGATCGCCGGCCAACAGCCAGGCGTCAGCACACCGCGGATATTGGGCGATTGTCTGCTGCGCCTGCTGATCAGCTTCGGGGAGCCGCCCCGCTCGATAGTAAATCCGTCCCAGCCGAACCATCATGCTGGCGTCATCCCCCGAGATCCGAATCGCCTCCTTCATTTCGACGATCGCGCCGTCGATATCCCCTTTGCGATGGAGCGCCTCGGCGTACTGCGACCGGGTATGCACATCGACCGGACAGGCCTTTTTCGCTTTGGCCAGCAAGGTTTCGGCCCGCTCGATATCGCCCCGCTGCAAAGCATCGACCCCCTGCTGGGCGAGTTGCCGGCCGTTGACGACTTTTTGGTGCTCGGCCGACTGCCTCGAGAAGGTCGCGCAGCCGCTTATTGCTAGCAACAAGAGCCCCAACGCGAGGCGCAGCACTGCCGACGCACGAATGTCGTACGAAATTCGGTTTCTGGGAGTGCCAAAAAGCCGCGTCATGAGCGGTAAATCGAAGGGGTAAAAAGATAGAAGCGGCGAACGATATCAAAACCTGCTTCGTCCAGCCAGAGCGGCGCCGGTTACGTTTCTCGCGCAGAACGGTAAAATCGGGTGTTTAGAGAACAAAAAATCGCTGGGAGCCCTGCTGATGGCGGCCGTGTACGAAAATTTTGGGGTCAGTTTCTCTTATCCCGAGAACTGGAAGCTGGTCGAAGAGCAGGCCCAAGAGTGGCCTCGCTCGACCTCGGTCTACAGCCCCAGCGACGCATTTTGGAACATTACGGTCCATCCTAGCGACACCGATCTGCAGGAAGCGGTCGACGCCGTCGTCGCCGCGATGGACGAGACGTACGACGATTTCGAATACGAAACGACCACCGAAACGTTCGCCGGTTACGAAACGTTCGGCTGCAACATGCACTTCTATTGTTTGGACATGCTGGTCCAAGCCCAGATCCGCGCCTTCGACTTCGCCGACGCCAAAGTGCTGGTGATGTTCCAGGGAGAAGATCGCGAGTTCGACAAGCTGCGCGACGTCTTCTCGGCGATTACCCATGATTTGGTGAATCGGCAAACGGGGGTTTGAAAAGAGCCGCTCAGCAGCTAGCACGCAGTCACGTTCGAGAGACGGTGCTGTCACCAACGCGTTTGCGTCCTTTGCCTAGTCGTCAAAGTCTGGCATTTGACGGTTTTGCATTGGTTGAAATGGTGAAGTGCGGCAATGTGAGAGTTCGGATTCGACGATCATTTACGATGTGCCGATTCCGTTCGCCCTTCGCGTTGACTTCACTATGTTCCGCTATCGTAAATCCACGAGTTGGTTTGCCAGCATTCTTGTCTTCGGCAGTTGCGCCTCGCTAGCCTGGGGGCAGCCGGTCTCGCCGACGAGTCCGACAACGCCGGGGACGCTGCTGACGTCGCCTCCGGACGAGGGTCTCAAGACGGTCGCTGCGGGGATTCGCTGGAATGATCTGACGCCTGACGCGGCTCCGAAAAATTTGACGCTGGAGCAACTGCTCGACCTGGCGGCGCGCAACAATCCAACGATCCTGCAGGCCCAGTATCAAATCACCGGGTCGCTCGCCAAAGCGCAGCAAGCCGGTCTCTATCCCAATCCGACCCTCGCCTACGTAGCCGAAAATATCGGCGTCGAAGGAACTGCTGGCGAATGGCAAGGAGCCGAACTAAAACAACGGTTTGTGACCGCCAACAAGCTGCAGATCAGTCGTGACAAATACTTGCAGCGCGCCAAAGTGGCCGAGCATCAAGCGGTCGCTCAGCAGTTTCGCGTTTGTAATGACGTTCGGCTGCACTTCGCCAAAACGCTCGCCGCACAGCAGATTCTCGCGTTGCAAAAGGAATTGCTGAAGACGGCCGAAGACCATCTGGTGACGACGCGTGAAATGTTCAATCTCGGCCAGGCGAATCAAGTCGATCTGCACAAAGCCAACGCGTCGCTCCGCCGCGAACAACTGGCCCTGCTGCAAGCCGAAAATCGGATCCGTCGCGAGTTCTTCCAACTCAGCTCCCTCGTCAGCGTCGACTTGCCGTACCAACCGCTGATCGGAGATCTCGCGATCCAAGATGGCCTGATTGATTTTGATCTGGCGTATGAGCGAATCCTGCGCGAAAGCCCCGAGATCCTCGCCGCCCACTCGAAGCTGCGTGAAGATCGCATCACCGTCACGCGCGAAAATGTCCAATGGGTGCCGGATGTCGTCGTCGGCGGCGGGCCTGGCTACAACTTTGAAACGTCCGACGCGACCGCCGCGCTGAACGTAATGATCGAGCTGCCGATCTACGATCGAAATCAAGGAACCATTCGCCAGGCCCGGTCCGACTATTCCCGTCAACAGAACGAAATTCGGCGCGTTGAGATGCAATTGCGCATGAGCTTGGCCGAACAATACGAACAGTATTTGAGCGCGATGCAACATGTGCTCACCTACGAAGAAATCGTGTTGCCGGAACTAAAGTCAGCTTACGAAACGTCGCTGAAAAGCTATCAGGCTCGCCGCGAAGAATGGCCCCACGTGCTGCACGCCTATCACGATTTTACGCAGCGTCGGATTGAATTGATCGATCATTTGCTGCAAAAGCGGACAAGTGAGATACTGATCGATGGCTACTTGCTGCACGGCGGGCTCAACGCGGCGCCCAGCCCGACGCCGGCCGGACATATCGACGCGACTCCGCATCCGCGCTAAGCGCTTCCTCTCATTGACGAGTTTCCGCTATGGACCAGTCGACCCCGTCCCCGCGACGTCAGTTTCTCAAAGGCAGCGCCATTGCCGCCGCCACGGCCGCACTCGGCGCCGGCCGTGCGCTGGGGCAAGACGCGCCGTCAGACGCCGCTGATCCTGCGGAACCGATGCCGGCCCATCCGCACGCGGACCAGCCTGCGGTCGCGGATGAGTACGAAGGCTTCTCGCGTTTCAAACCGAGCCGCGGCAATAATCCTGATAGTGATTACTACATCGGCAAGTTAGTTCCCGGCTTTCGCACGGCTGCCGCGGGGCCCGCGCCGTTCGTTGCGCCCGACCTGGAAAAGCTCCCCTTCGTCATGAAAGATGGCGCGAAACAGTTTGAGCTGGTCGCGCAAAACGTCCGCCGAGAATTTTTGCCGGGCTACCCAATGGATGTCTGGGGCTTTAACGGCTCGATCCCGGGTCCCACGATCGAAGTCACCCAGGGAGACCGCATTCGCATCATCGTGCATAACGAACTGCCGGAAGAGACCACCGTTCACTGGCACGGCTTTGAACTGCCGGTGCAGCAAGACGGTTCGATGACGCTGACGCAAAATCCGATCATGCCCGGCAAGACGCATGTCTATGAATTCGACATCCACGAAGAAGGGACCTTCTTCTATCACACGCATGTCGCGATGCAGGAAGCGTTTGGCATGGTGGGCTGGATCATCGTTCATCCGCGCCAGGTCTTCGATCCGCCGGTCGATCGCGACTTTGGGCTGATCTTTCAAAACTTTCATATTCAGCCCAATCAAACGATTAGCGATTCGTGGGCGATGGATTGGAACTGGCACACGATCAACGGACGGAGCGGACCGTTCACCACGCCGCTGGTCGTTAAACATGGTGAACGCGTCCGTGTGCGGATCATGAATTTTTCGCCGATGCAGCATCACCCGATTCACCTGCATGGGCACACGTTTTGGCTGACCGGACACGAGGGCGCTCGAGCGCCAAAATCGAGTTGGGCGCCGCGCAATACCGAGTTGATCGCCGTCGCCCAGGCCAGCGTGTTCGAGTTTGTCGCTAATAACCCCGGCGACTGGATGTTCCACTGTCACATGGTTCATCACATGATGAATCACATGGTTCGACCAGCCGGACCGCGCATTCGCCAAAACGGCGACGTCAGCGCCTATCTAGCGAATCTCGAGCAACGTCCCCCGGTCGATTTCGTCCACACCGACCCCGGCTTCGATACGCCTGGCTATCCGCAAGGAATGAAAGGGATGAAGATGTCCGAGGAGTTCATGAAGTCGATCTGGTCACGCCGCGAAGTGCAAGGGATGCGCACGACCTGGCCGATGTCGATCATGGGGCTGATGACGGCGCTGCGCGTGCTGCCGGACGATCTCTATCACCGCGTCATGGAAACGGACGAAGAGATCCCCAAGGGCGCCATCTTTGCTGAGATCGTCCAACGCTTTGGCGACCCGGCGACTTACCAAAAGGCGCCGATGACGATGCACCACGGAAACTGACCAGTAAGCTCCGCTTGAGCTGATCGCCCTGCCCACTCATGCAGCGGATTCTGGCGGAAGGCGCCGCCGATTCAATCGTTGCTCGCGCCAGTGAACGCGAAGTGCATTGAGCAACAACGCCAGCAGCGCGAAGTGCGTAAAAAAGATCAGTGAGAAGACCAGAAAGCGGGCCATGATGTTGTCGCCGTACACGCTTTGATGCACCGTGGGCTGTTCCCCGATCGAGAACAGCACCATCAAGACCGGGATCCCTGCGAACCACGGTCCGACATACAGCCCCCAAGCTTTGTCAAACAAGATCGCGATTCCAGACGCCAACATCGGCAGCACCAATGTGACGACGATCGTCATCGACGTGACCCATTCAGACGGAAAATCGGCTTTCTCAAAGCCCAACTCCTTCGGCCAGAACATCAGCGTCGCAAAACAGACCACCACCATCCAGGTCGCCATGCAGATGGCTAACCAACAAGCGACCGCTCCGGCTTCGTAGATGCGTTGGCGTTCGTTAGCCCATTGAACAAACCGTTCTGCGAGATTCGGGCGACGGATGCTAACCCGCCGACCGGCCAGCGCCTGTCGCAGATCGCGGGCCAAGTCGCCGCAGTTGTCGTAACGATGCTGCGGCTCACGTTCGATGCACTGCATCACGATCGCCGCCAGATCGCGCGAAACGGCCGGATTCAACCGCCGCGGCGAAACCACTTGACCACGCATCACCGCGTTGGCCACGGCGAAATAGTTGTCCCCGTCATACGGAGGCTCGCCGGTCAGCATCTCATAGAGGATCACCCCCAATGCATAGACGTCGGTGGGGGGACCGGTCGTTTTGCGGCCGCGGTATTGTTCGGGAGCCATGTAAAGCGGCGTCCCCATCACCAAGCTGGTGCTGGTGTCACGCATCCGCTGTTCACCCAACTTCGCCAGACCGAAATCGGTAATCTGCGGCGTAAAGGGGAGATCGCCGCATGGCTTGTCGGTCAGCATCACGTTGCTAGGCTTCAAATCACGATGGATGACTCCCCGTTGATGCGCATGGTCCATCGCGTCCGCCAAATGCACCGCAATCTCGACGGCGGTTCTCAGATCGCAGGTCTCTCGCACGCGTAAATATTGCGCGAGATTTTGCCCCGGACAAAAGGCGGTTGCGATGTACGAAATTTCGTCGATTTTCCCGGCGTCATAAACGGCGACCAGATGCGGATGCTCCAGAGACGCCGCTAGTTCGGCTTCTTGGAGAAATCGCTTTTGCTGCTCTGCCGGCAAATCATCGATGCGGGGAATTTTGAGCGCTACTTCGCGATTCAATTGCGTGTCGGTCGCCAAATAGACGACGCCGAAGCCGCCGGCGCCGATCCAGCGCTGCACGCGATACCGACCCAACTGTTGTCCGCTGGCCAACCCCAAGGTCGCCGCAGGCGCCGCCGCGGTCCCTGTCTCTGTGCTGCCGCGACTCGAATCTTTGACCGACTGAATCGCGTCATGCAAACGCAGTTGGCGCATCAGTCGCTGAGAGAACTGCGGAAATCGTTTGATAAACTCCACCAGATCAAACTGGTCCAACAACGTGCGGCGTAATTGCAGTTCGTTGTAGACCAAGTCAAACAGATCCTCGGTGTGATCGCTCAACTCGGAATGTTGCGACAAATAGCCTTCGACGGTCGGCCGCTCGCCTTGTCGCCACCGATGCGTCTGGTCATGGCATAGCCGATCCACCAAGCGAAACGGGGCGCGCGAAGCTTCGTCTCCTGGAATATTCATCGGCAATGTTAGAACCAAGGAGTCAACGTGCGACCGATCCGTTCGATCGCGCGATGAAAACGTTTGCGAAGCGCTTCCGGCGATTCCCCCAATTGCTCTCCGATCTCGTCCCACTGAAAACCTTGTCGCCGGAGCGACGCAATTTCAAATTCATGCGTCGATAATTGGCGCTCCAGCTCTTCCAGCAGATCGGTCAGTTCCGCAGCGTTGGCCGCTCGTTGGTCTTGCCGCGGCTTTTCTCCCTGCTCATCCACCTCGTGCAAGGGGCGCACGCGACGGACATCCCGTTTGTCGGCCAATTGGGCCCGGTAGACGTCGTTGGTCTTGTGGCGGGCAATTTTTAACAGCAACCGCAGCAGGTCTTGCGACTGGGCGATTTCATACTGGCCGGCGCCGACCCGCAAAAAGAAAGAAATCATCACCGACTGGCAGATATCCTGCGAGTCCACCACACGACGAACCGCCGCGCTGCGCAACCGATAACGGATCTCGGCGCGAATCTCTGGCTCATAACTGTGAAATAATTGCTCGGCCGCCGCCGGCTGGCCGCCGCGAATTTGGCGGATAAGCTCCGCTATATCGAGTAATTCTTCCGCCATCGTCGTACGTGCTGTAGTCGTCAAAAGGAAAGATGCGAGGCAGCGCGACGCCGTGAGGGACCGCCACCCTATTGTACTTGCCGCCCCCGCCAAAAGAATGGGGCCGCTCCTTCCTTTCTCGAAGTGAGGACATTCACTTATTCCCCGATCGTCCCCCTAAGCCGGTAGGACAGATTACCCGCCGTAGTCGCTCAATTACCCCATTTTTGGCGACCCAACCAAGCAGCGAGTTTCCCCAGCGGAACGATCGCGATTATGGCAATTGAAGTCGCTCCCTCGACAACTTATGAAATCCGCAAGGCAACCGGCGCAGTCACCAATCAGCGAGCTATAGATAAGTAGCCAGCTTGTTGATTGACCTCGATCTGGCCCCCGCCAAAGAGAAATGTGATGAGCCAAACATCCACGTGTAATCATTTGTTCCATTTCTGTGGCAAACAAGTGAACCACGCCGGAGTGGAGTTCTGTCCCTGTCACGGCTGTCTCTCGAAGTTCAGCTGCCGCGGCTACTGGAATTCGTCGGCCAAACCGCGATCTTCCTCCGCCGAAACGTTGCCGGTGCTGCTGACGCTCAGCGGCGATCTTCATTCGCGCCTCGATCCATCGCACGAGACGGTGGAAGTTCATGAAGATAGCTTTAGCACGATCGCCTAACGCGCCGCGTCGCAGTCCTCTCATTCTCCTGTTGTGCTGACAGCCGTTTCGTCGCGAAAATCGCGAACAAAAGTGTAGCGATAGCGATTCGCCGCCGGGTAGATTGGACGTTCCTCTTTTCTTTGGGAGCGACTATCGAGTGACGCAGCAAGAATTAACCCCCGGCAAAGGTCGGCGCTGGGTCCGCTTTGGATTGCGTGCTTTGCTGGTGCTGATCCTCGTCTGCTGCATCGGCCTGGCTTGGCTCGCCGCGCTGATGGCCGAAGGCCGGCGTCAGGAACAGATCGCCACAGCCCTTTCCGCCGCGCATTGCACGGTAGAAATGTCGCACTACAAACGGGTCGCCACCAAGGGTAACTATGGGTTTCAAATGGATCTCGTATCCACGCTGAATCCCGCCCTCGAATGGCTGGGACTCGGCAAGGCGTTTCGCCGAATTGAGCACGTGACGTTGCGCGAGAATTCAGAGATGACGCCTGCGCTGGCGCAGTTGCATACGCTCGACAACCTGACGATGCTGGGCACGTACCACTCGGGAATTACCGCGGAGCAACTTGCCGAGTTGCTCGACGAGATCGAGGTCCAGAAGCTTTACATTCCCAGCGTTCCCCTCTCCCGCCGAGAACTGCCCTGGCTCAATCGGCCCAGTCTCACTTGGATCTGCGTCGCTCGCACCCAATTTTCCAACCCGGCGATCGACAGCCTGCCGCTATCGCTGGTCTATTTTGACGCGACACGCACACGCATCAGCGATGAAGGCTTAGATAAATTTCGCCGTCTGACCAATTTGCGAATGCTCAAACTGCGGCGCACGCAGGCCAGCCTAGCCGCGGTCCAGGGTCTGCGGAAGAAAATGCCCTGGTGCGTGATTGAATGGCAAGACATCCAGGGCCGCAGCGGCGTCAGTTATGGGGTCGACTAATGACTTGCCGGCGATCGTCAGGTTTGAAGTTGCGTTTTTTCGAACCCAGCGAACACTCGTGTAGTGTCAAACCGCTATTTTCGGCTTCCACGAAATCAGCCGCACGGCGTTAGACGCGGTTTTTGTCCCCCATTGTCCATCGCCAATGAGTTTTCGTTAGTAACCGGTGCTAACGCACTGCGGCTAATAAGAGCATGGCGCCGAAAATTGTCGCGTGACACAGCAATAGCCCGAGGCGCTGATGCAACGATTTTCGGCTGATTCTGACCTTGTTCTACCCCCCTTCATCCGTGGCTGGGCCGTGTTCCATTCTTGTCACCGAAAAATAGCGCCACTTCAAAAAGCGGCAGCTCTCCTTCGCGTAGCCACGCGAATGAACTTGGGCGCCGCTGCGGCAATTCCTGGTGCGTTCAGAAGTGCACGATCGGGACCATATCCCCGGCGCCGTCGTTCCGTCTTTATGGCCACGACGCATGGCTAGTCTACTCGGAAATGGTAGGAAGCGGACTCAAAATTGTCTCTCGACACAGCGTCCGGCTTCGGAGTCTATTGGGGGGATGACGATCCATCGGGGGTCAGTAATGGCCGGCGCAAGCGGGGGCTGCTGCGCGGTTTGGTTTTCCCATGTTGAGTGGGCAGGTTAGATACGCCGTAGGAATGTCGGTCCGGTCCAACCTTGTCCAGTCCGGTCCGATTGTCCCGTCCAATGGTCCCGGTCAGCCGCCGGGGTGGGTGAAGTCATGCTCTTTCTGCGAAGACGCCGTAAGAGCACGGCGCCGGACGCAAAACTGCCCAAATTAACCCTGAGGGGTTTGGGTTATTCGATGTAAAAAATTTAGCGGTCCGGTCCAACCTGGGGCGAATGCCGAATGTCGAAACCAGAATGACGAAGGCAGGTACTCCCCGAGCGGGAAGCGGGCTCGTCATTTGGGTTTGGGGCATTCGTTCGACATTCGGATTTCTTCCTTCGTCATTCGAAATAGAGGCCGCATTCCCTCGGCTCGCGCACTCGGGCTAGTATTGGATTGGTTCAATCCGCTGGCGAAAAAACAGGATGCGGTCCGGTCCGGCCTTTGGGGACTAAGGGCAAACCTACAAGAGCGTTACTCCCCCGCTCCCACCGCCGCATAAATTTGTTTCGCCGCTGCCTCATCGGGAGGAAGCGCCATAATTTCGCCTTCGTCCAGTCCGGTTACCAGACATGCCAAGACGCGAGAGAGCGCCACGTGGTCTGGCAAGCATTCGCGTTCGATCCAGACGTCGGCCATATAGATGACGCGACCGCGGGTTAGTTCGAGCGGGACCCGGTTGCGGCGACCTTTGTGATAGGCGTCGTTTTTGAGGAGTTCGGCCGCGTGTTGTTGGTGCGGCGGTAAACCGGCGATCTCTTCGTCGTCGGCCGTGTAGAGATCAAACAGATCGTCCGCTAATTCACGCAACACTTCGGCCAGCGACTTGGAGGGAGGTTCGTGCGAAAAAATCATCAGCGCCGGCGCCGACGCGATACTTTGCTGTTGCAAGAACTCGGAATTGGCCATCACCAGGACGGCCAAGACCGGCTTCCCATTTTCACGGATGCGCCGCTCGGTCGCCGCTTCGTTGTACGACGAGTAGAAATAGAGGAACACGATCACAAGCGCAAAAAACAACACGACGCACATGCATGCGCCGCCGCCAACGGTCAACCATGTCATCAAACCGCCTCGCCGAGAAGAGAAGGACACGAGCGTCAGACGCGTCTTATCCTAGTGACTGCGATACGGTTTACAACTTTTTCCTGACGGAATCACGCGATCACGCCGCAAGGCGAATCGGCCCTTTGGGACTTCTCAAATTAAAGAGACCGAAGATATCGTCTTTCGACAAACCGCTGGGCTGCGGCGTCCCCGCTTCGGCGAACAACGTATTGAAGAGTTCGCGTTTCTCACTCAATACCTGATCGATGCGATCTTCGATCGTGTTCATCGCTAGATAGCGGGAAATCGTCACGGCCCCTTTGGCGCCGATGCGATGGGCGCGGTTGATCGCTTGATCTTCGATGGCCGGATTCCACCACCGATCAAACAAAAAGACATACTCGCAAAACTGCAAGTTTAAGCCGACGCTGCCGGCGCCGTAGCTCATCAAAATGACCGACTTGGACGGATCGTGCTTGAACTGCTCGATCACGCCGTCTCGTTTTTTGCTGGGAATTTTACCGTGATACTCCAACGGTCCAAACGGTTCCAACTGACGACGAATCTGCTCGATCGTCTGCGTCCACTGACTAAAAACGATCGCCTTTTTGCCGCTCGCTACGACTTCTTCCATGTCGGCGCGCAGCTGATCCATTTTGGTGCTGTCGCCGGTTCGCGGATCAAAGTTGCAAATCTGCTTCAGCCGCAGCACCAGCTCAAACACATGCTGCACCGTCAGCTCTTCCCCCATTTTTTCGAGCCGCACAATTCCTTCGTTCTCGGCCAGTTCGTACGTCTCTTGCTGAGCCGGCGACAACGTGAGATCGGCGTCGCGATAGAGCCGCGGCGGCATATCCTCGAGGACCTCATCTTTGGTGCGGCGAATGATGTACTCGCTGGTCGCCGTACACAACTGCTTGAGCGGCATTCCCTTGTACAAGTAGCCCGGCACGAGAAACTCGAAGATGCCGACCAAATCGTCGGTGCAGTTTTCGATCGGCGTGCCGGTCAGCGCCCAACTGCGATCACGCGGAATCGCGCGCACAATCTGCGCCGTGGTGCTCCCCGAGTTTTTGATCCGCTGCGCTTCGTCCAGCACGACCAAGTCAAAGCGAATCGATTCGTCATTCACGATCTGTTGATCGCGCATCAGCAGCTCGTAGTTGGCGATCCGGACCGGCGATTCGGCCGATTGCCATTGCCAGGTGCGGCGTGCCTGGTCCCCTTCGATGATCGAAACCGGAATCTCCGGCGCCCACAGCGCGAACTCGCGTTTCCAGTTGGTCACCAGCGGCTTCGGACATATCAACAAGATATTGCGCGCCTCACCCGATCGGATCAACATCCGAATGGTCGAGATCGCCTGCATCGTTTTGCCCAGTCCCATCTCGTCAGCCAAGACCGCCGCATGTCGCGGGTAGAGGAACGCGATCCCTTCAAACTGATACGGAAAGGGTTCGAACGGAAATTCGAGCGACCCAGAACTAACCAGCGATTCCAGCGACGGCTGCAGCAGATAGTAGAGCCGATCCTGCAGCTTGATCACGTCGCCAGGCGGCTTGATACGTGTCGCCGGCTTACGGACGTTTCGCTCTTGCGGCTCTTCGGGACCTTCCGATGCGGTCGTATTGTCGGCCGGCGGTTTCTTCGGAGGCGGCGCAGAGACCGCCCATTCCGGCGCTTCCGGAAAGACATAAGTCTTGACCGCGACGCGCGGCGCACGACAAGGGATCGACACGACTTTGGGCGCATCGACGCCGATCGCAGTCGACTCGATCGACATCGCCAGCTCGGCATCGATCGACTCGCTGTACGTTTCGACAGCGACCGTCAAATTGGCGAACGAGACAATCGACGGCGCTGCGGCATCCGCTTCCGGCAGATTCATCTTCCCATCCTTGGGGCACGAGGAACTTGGCGTCGACACAAGGCCGACCCAGCCGTTGACTTAACCGCGTTGCGCTTGCTGCGCTTCGCTGATCGCTTCATGAATCCGACCAAACGGCTCAGTCAAATCAATCCGCGCCGCGAACGTTTCCCAGACGGCGGCGACGTCGGCCTGGTCTTGCGGAAACGCATCGGCGATCCTGACATCTGCGCCGGCCAACGCAAACCCAGCAGGCGACTTGGGCGCAGCGACTGGATGCGCGGCGTCGACGCGCCAAACCTGACCGGCGGCGTTCTCGCTGCGCTCGGTCTCAGACGTCGTCGTTGGCTCAGCGACCGTCGGTGCGACGGCGATCACCGGAACGTCGACATGCTGCCGCACGGCTAGCACTTCGGCGATGTCAGTGCAGATCATCCGCGGAGCCAGGTTGGTCTTGCGAACCAAAGCGGCGGCAATTTGCTCTCCACACAAATATTCGCGGAGCGTCGGACCGTACAAAATCTCTTGGGCACGATTGGCGCGAACCGGGGTCGTGCAATGAAACTCAAGTGGGCGACCGTTGGAATTTAACAATAGATACCCGCCGAACAGCCCATGCTGCTCGTCTTCGACCACCGTTAAGTATCCTACAGTCGGCACGGAACTTTTGTCCCTCGCGGTCACAGGCGGCTTTCTCTCTAGGTGCATTTCCAGGGGTGCTATCACATCGCCGGTAATCCCTCACGCAGCGATGCTTCCTTCACAATCGGTGCTGCGCGGTGGTCGACTTTAACCGTCGCAGCGAACGTGCCAGAAGCGGGATCTGCTAGCGATCTACGCAAAACCCGCAAATGCTCGACAATCTTCGGAGAGCGTGACTATACTTGGGGCATCGAATCCGGAGTTAAAATAGATGTCTAGCCCGAACAACTTCCCCTCCCTGTTCACCCATGTCGACGTAACTGCAGGCTCCCCCTCAGGTAACGACGACTCGGCCGCCGGCAATATCACCATGCTGTTGCAACGAATGGTGACCCTGCAAGAGCGGCAAGCAGAGCTACTGGAAGAAATGCTGCAGCAGCAGATCTCGCAACAAAAGCAGCGGCAATCCGAGTTGGCGGCGTGGCGCAAGGCCAACCCTCAACTAGCGGACAAGTGCCGCAAAGCGGCCGAAGCGCTGAGCAAAGTTCACACAGAATTTCTTGGCTCAATCGCCGACGAGATCGACGACAGCGGCGAAGATATGGCCGATAGCGAATTCATGCTTAACGAATTTGTCGATCGCTTTGGCCCCCGCATCGCCCATCTTAACGGCGTACTACAGATGCTAGCCCAATTGGGTAGTCCGCATCCCCCGGCCAAATAAGCGGGCGCTGTTGCCTGAAACCCGACTGCCAGCAGTGAGGTAGCATCTATGTATGCCCTGCTGCTGATCTCTAGACGGGAACTGGCCATGATCCAACGCCTTCGACCGCTGCTCGCTTTGCTGCTTCTGACCTGCGCTTTTCTGGCCCCCGCCGCAGCGGCCGCAGAGACCAAGGTTCAACAGATCGACCTCGAGCCGAAAGACGCGGCGCGGGATCGCGTCGTCCCGATTCGCGTCTATCTGCCCGAGACGGCTAAGCCGCTGCCGGTGATCCTATTTTCGCACGGGCTGGGGGGTTCGCGTGAAAACAGCGTTTACCTAGGTAACCACTGGGCGAGTGCTGGTTACGTTTGCGTCTTCATGCAGCATGCCGGCAGCGACGAATCGGTCTGGAAGGGAGTTCCGCGGCGCGAAATCATGCAAGCGATGAAGCAAGCGGCCAGTGGGAAAAGCTTGATGGATCGGATTAAGGATGTTTCGTTCGTGATCGATCAGTTGGAAGTCATGAACAAGCAGGCCGACAGTCCCCTCCAAGGCAAGCTCGACCTCGAGCATATCGGCATGACCGGGCACAGCTTTGGCGCGGTCACCACCACGGCGGTCGCCGGACGCAAATTTCCGCTCGGCCGCAGCAACGCCGAACCGCGCCTCGACGCCTTCTTGCCGATGAGCCCGCAGACCACCGAAGGCATGTCGGCCGAGAAATCGTACGGCGAAGTCAAGCTGCCGATGCTCTGCATGACCGGCACCGCAGACAGCAGCATGATCGATCCGCGGACGACGCCCGAGTCGCGCCGCGAAGTCTACCAAGGCCTACCGACTGGCGACAAATACGAGCTGGTCTTTGACGGCGGAACGCACGCCGCATTCTCGGATGCTCGCGGCTTGCGGATCGGCAAGCGCGATCCCGCTCATCACCCGGCGATCCAGCAAATTAGCTTGAAATTTTGGGACGCTTATTTGAAAGAAGACGCCGCCGCCAAGAAGTGGCTGCAATCGGATCAACCCAAAACGGATGCGAAGTTGAAAGAGAAAGATGTTTGGCAGTGGAAGTAGGAGGCCGTTGGCGGCTCGCTCCGCTTTCCGCTTTCCCCCCTACTCTTCCAGCGCAAACGTGAACACATTCTCCCCCGGATCCATCACTTCCACCGTCAGCTCGCTTGTCTTTGCGCTGGCGTAACGCTTGGGCAGTAGATGCCTGGGAGCGCCCGAGAGCGCCGCGTTCAATTCGCGCGAGAGTCGGTTGTATTCGGCGGGGCTGACCGAATCGGGATCAGGCAGCGCCAAGACTTCCAACTTGCGGATCGCCACGCTATACGAGCCAGGGATCACTCCGTCTCCTTCGTCATACGTCCACATCACCACTTCCCCGCGATCGTTCGTATGGCCCACAGCGCCGCGCAGTTCGGCGCCGCCAAACGTCACGGTCGCTTTTTCGACCGGCTGTCCGTCGTGGGTGACAATCGCTTTGACCGGCACCATCCTGGGACGATTGGGATCCGGCGCTTGGCCGCATCCAACCAATCCGACCAATACCAGCAGCGCTGTAAGTTCAACTCGATTCATGAATTCTCTCAATCGAAATCGCTTAAAAATTAGCCGTTACTTCACCGCTGCTAATCGTTCCCATCGCGCCCCAAACGCCGTAGGGACTGGGCCCCGACGTCACTTCGGTCGCGGTCGGATCTCCGCTGTCGATCGTCTCGGGGATAAAGTGCGTTGATCCGTCGGCATAACCAACATTGACGCCGCCGGGGTGAAAACTGCTCGGCGTCCAGATCCCCCAAGTCGCGTCAGTCGACGCCGTCGTGCAGCGGGGCGCGTTGGGAGGAAGGACCGTACTGAAACCGGAAAAGAAAACGCGTCCTTCGGCCCAGCGACTACCGGGCGCTCGATGGACGTACGATTCGGCGGTGACGGTGACGGCCGAGTTCACCATGCCGTTGGTTCCGCGCGCCGCCCAGCAGTCGGCCGGGCTCGACGGGTTGGCGTTGATCCCCGGCGTCACGGCGACGTTCCCCTTCAGGGTTCGCGTAATGTCATTGGGACCGACCACCACTTCAGAGATCGCGACCGTATTGCTAGTACCGTCGCTCAGATCACTGAAGTCGCGATTGAGTTGTGTGACGAACATCCCTCGTTTCGAGGAATCCACGGTATCGTTGCTGCGAATACTATCCCCGACCGAGAAATGATAGCTGCGCGGCTTGCGCCCATTGACGTAGGCCCGACTGTCCCAGTTGGGGTCGGAGGGACAAGCCAACTCGGGGATGAGCGTGCTCTGATGCGTCGGGTTCCAATCGGCCGATCCATACGGCGGACTGGCGCTGGTCATCCCGTCGTAGATCGCCGTTTGCTCGATATATGGCAACAACGAGGCGAACCCGCTCGGACGAGCCGGCGCCGCTTGGATCTGCATCGCAGGAAAGGCCGAGTACGTATCGTGATAGGTATGCAGCGCCAAACCAATCTGCTTCATCCGGTTGATGCATTGCATCCGCCGCGCCGACTCGCGGGCCTGCTGCACCGCCGGCAACAATAGCGCGATCAACACGCCGATGATCGCGATCACCACCAACAGCTCGACCAACGTAAAAGCAAGGCGCCGATCGGGCGCAAGCAGCCTTCGTGAAAAGTGCATGGCCTTAGTCTCTCTCTTCCAGGGATGAGGGAAAGATGAATACCGCGGCGCTGGGGCTCGGCGAGAAACCGCTCCGAATGAAGCAATCGGCCCCGCTAACGCATTTTAACAGGTATTTTTCTTCGGTTCTTTTATAAAATTCCCTCGGCGCGGCGTCAAGAAAATAACCGGGGATAGCTGCTATTTAACGGATCGATATGCCAGGACAACGGCGCCCGATCTCCGTTGGGATCCGATGAGAAAGAAGAGAAACACGATGGAATCCAAGCGCCGCAATGGGTTACCGATGCGTGCGAACGGTCGGTTCCTGGGGGTGCGGTCGCCAGAAACGACCTATCACGCTCTTGAGAATCAAGATGCTCGCGTAATGACTGAAAACAGAACGGCGATCAGTCTGCTACCTATGCGGCCAAGAAGTAACGCCGTTCGTTCAAGCCAAACTGTCGAATCTCTTCGACGGGCTTTTGCTCCCATTGTGCGTGTGTAGGCTGAGCAGGCTTAAAATTCTGCTCGAAGGTCGCCTTGTTTCGCTTAGCCCGTTCGTTTGCGGGATCTAAGGCAATCGCGGCATCGAACGTTTTAAGAACAAGATCGGGAGAAAAACCTAGCTCGGCTTGAGCAATTGCATGCCACTCTTCGAGTTGACTTTTTGCGGTATCAGGTCCTTCTCTCCTCAGACCTGACTCGCACATTTTCCGACAGGCTTCAAAGCGATTATTTGTCAAATAATGATTCGCTAAAAAGAAGTAAGGCCAGATTATTTTAGAACCTAGTTTTACGGTTCGTTCAAAATCCATAATCGAATCGCTAGACTTTCCATAAAGATGAATCGCTCTCGTGATGAGAAATACTTCGTCGTCAGGATAAAACTCAAGCGCATTGGTGTAGTGCTCAACAGCAGCGTCAACGTCCCCCAGGCATTCATGACAAAACCCAAGTATTGAAATGGTCAATGAATGTGCAGATTCTTCTCCATCATGGACTTCGCTATTTAATTTAAGCCGCTCGACGTTTCTTTCGAGTATCGGGACTAACCAACGACTAACCTTTGCCGCCTCGGGATCTGAGACTTGCTTTGCAGCTTGAATACAAATGCCAGCCGCACGAGCTATAACTGCCGGCGTATTGTTCGTTTCTTCATTTAAGATATTGACCGAAGCTTTCTGCGCCATCGCTGGATCAGAGTACCAAAGCGACAAAATGTATAAGTTCAAATACTTGGGATTCGATGGCTCACACGAAACTGCATGGCCGTAGAACTCTGTTGCGACATCAAAATTCCCTGCTAATTGCCAGATTTCACCTCGCATGACAGAAAGTAGAACTGGCTCAATGTAACTTCGCCAGCGTCGCAATATCGCAAGTGCTGAATCCCAATATCCTTTCTCTCGTGCTTCGAACGATTCCATCAAATATCGCAACGACTGGGGATTCATCTCCTTTATCACAACCTCATCCGGCGGATCACTAATCGAGTAAAGATCCTCCGAAAGCCAACCAATCCTCTCCCTCTCCTGCTTGTTCAATTCCGCATAGGGCGCATCCATCGCATCGCGCACCGCATCCGCCTCAGGCGAGTCGTCTTTGCCTTCTTTCATCAGCCGATGGAGCTCAATCATCCCCTTGGCCACCTGATTGAAGGCAGGACTTCCGAATGGATGTTGTGCAATCATGATTACGTCTCGTCGATCTGCCAGGAGGATCGCGTACTGGCCAAGTCCGCTTGGTATTGAGTGAGTGAAACTGCCGAGATCGGCGCCACCACACCATGTGTTATCGGTTGCGGTTTACGATCTGGAATTAATTTTAGTCCAGAAGCAACAATTCCGTCAGCAAACGCGCCGTTTCCCATGACAAAACAGGCCACACTGTTTGACCCGCTGGCCCCGGGAACGACCGCTCGCAATCTCTTGGGAATTCTATACCTGGGTAAATCTTGCCAGCGCGGGGCAACCGACATTCCATTCTCGTCCAGATTAACATTTCCGCCGGCATCGACATGAATATCGACGCCAATTCGGACTCCTAGCTCCTTGGCTGTTGATCCGACAACTGGCAGCGAATCCTGAGAATCGAAGATCATCGCCCGATAGACTCTTGGCGGCTCAAAACTTTCATCCGAACGATTCATTTAATTTTTCGTCGACAATCATCTATATGCGACCGCTATCCTGGCCAACAGCATACCCCCCTACACTACGCTTCGCAACAAAGTCGGTCGGCGTTCCCAAATTTATTCCGTCCGACAATGGTTGTCGAAACAACCTTTTCTCTCTATCCTGATAGAAACAGACCCGCGGCTCGCAAATTCTTCCCTCCACTTCGCCTGCCGCGCGGCGATTTTACTGCCCCCATGTTCCTGCGTAGGTGGTGAAGATGAATTCTGGCGAAAGCGTCTTGTCGGCTGATATTCAAGCAAAAGCCCAGGCCGCCAAGGACAAGCTCGACCAACATGCGTACGAGACCGTCCAGTGGCACTTCCACGAGTCGACCGGTTGCCCTTTCTGGCTCGAGAAGAAGAAAGAGCTCAACTTCGATCCGTTGACCGAAGTGAAAAACTACGAAGACATTCAAAAGTTCCCGTTGTTCGAAGACGACTGGCTTCGCGGCGGACCGGTGCGTCGCTGGGTTCCCAAGGCCTTTGAAAACGATCCGGTCTACGTCTTTGAAACCGGCGGGACGACCGGCGTTCCGAAAAGCCGAATCGCGATCAACGACTTTCGGACCGACTACGAGAACTTCAGCCACACGCTGCCCGATCAGTACTTCCCCAAAGGCTCGAACTGGTTGATGCTCGGTCCCTCAGGCCCGCGTCGTCTACGTCTGGCGGTCGAACATCTGGCCCAGTATCGCGGCGGCATCTCGTTCTGCATTGACTTAGACCCTCGTTGGGTAGTCAAGTTGATCAAGAAGGGCTGGATGGAGCACCTGGAAGAATACAAGAAGCATTGCATCGATCAGGCGATCACCGTACTGACCGCCGGCCACGACGTGAAGTGCATGTTCGGCACGCCGAAGCTGATCGAATCGCTTTGCTTGGGTCTGGAAGAACGAGGAACTTCGCTGGCCGAAGTCGGGATCACCGGCATCTTCAGCGGCGGCACCGAGTTCACGCCGCAGTGGACCCGCTACTGCGTCGAAGAGCTGTTTGGCGGCTCGCCCGAAGAGAGCGGCATCTACATGACGCCCACCTATGGCAACACGCTGATGGGTCTCGCTTGCAGCAAGCCGGTAACGGCGGACGAAGGTTACAAGATCAGCTACTACGCTCCGCAGCCGCGGGCCGTGACCGAAGTCGTGAGCTTTGACGACCCAATGCAAAAGGTCGCCTATGGCGAGACCGGCCGCGTGAAACTGACGACGTTGACCCAAGAGTTCTTCGTCCCCGGCTTCCTCGAACGGGATGAAGGCGAACGCGAAATGCCGTTCGACAAATACCCCTGGGACGGCGTCAGCGGAGTTCGCCCCTTCCACGGGATCGCATCCGGCACCACCGTCGGCGTTTACTAACGGCTTTGGTACGATAAAAGCAGGGTCCGGC
>NZ_CH672376.1:968981-1066716 GCF_000153105.1 Blastopirellula marina DSM 3645 | reverse complement strand
AATACCGGTCGCTGACCGCTGGCGTCAACCGAGATCTTCCGCAAGTCAGCCAACACTTGCGGCGGCTCTGGTCCTAACCGGCCGATCACGCGAATCGGACGCTCTTGTTGTCCTTCCAGCGTATAGCCGCCGCTGGCGTTTAAGTTGTTACGACGGACCGCATCTTCCACTTGCTTCAAGCTGACGCCGAAATCGAGCAGCGCCGTCGGATCGACTGCGACCTGATATTGCTTTTTCTCGCCTCCCAGTACGATTACTTCGGCGATGCCTGATATTTGCAATAGCCGCGGCCGCACGACCCAATCGGCGATGGTTCGCAATTGCATCGCTTGTTCAAAGTCGGAAAGGAACGGAACGTTATACGTCTCTCCCGCGACGACAACCCGAAAGCGGCGCGTCGTTTCTTCGCCCAGGACGTTCGAGGCAATATCGACCTCTCCCCAAGAGTCGATCGGCAACTCTTCCCAGTTCTGGGGTTGGCGGCGATCGACGGGGCGCCAAGCTTTCAGTCGCCCACTGGGGAGCAATTCGGCGAGTAACTTTGTCTCGCCGAGCGGGGCCAATTTACCGCCGCTGGGTCCCACTTGACGATGCACGCCGACATGCATGATTTGCCCCATGATCGATGTGGGCGGAGCGAGCAACGGTTGAATACCCTGCGGCATGACGCCGGCGACCATCGCCAGGCGTTCCTGAACAACCTGGCGAGCCGCACGGATCTCGGTATCCCACGCGAATTCGATGTAGATGACGACCAGTCCCGTACTCGACTGGCTGCGCACCCTCTGGCTAGTGTTGAATCGATCCGGCCATTCGACATTCGTTATTTTTTGATCGCTCCCCGTTTTCAACTGCGAGAATCGTGATGCTCAAAATTCCAGCCATCCGTTGGGGCAAGCCGTACGAATCGCTTGAGTTCGAAGATGTCGTTCACTTCGCCACCGGCGAGCCGATCGCCCAACTGAGCCAAGTGGGCGGCGGGCTTTTGAAACGGGATATGCGGTTCGCCCAAAAGGCCCGCGACGCGCTGCGTGAGATCCCGTCGAGCGAACTGCTGGAGATCTTGAAGAAAGCGGCCGAACTGTTCATGACCGCGACGTTGCCGATGGGCGACGGAACGCAGTCTCCGGCCGAGTTCGTCCATGCCCAAAGCGCCACCACCGGCCTGCCGGAAAACATGTGTCGCTTCAACATGGAGAAAAACGCCTACGCGCTGTCGAACATGAACTTGATCCTCGACTCGCTGACCCGCGGTCTGGATCTGGAGATTCTCTCGCGCGGCTACGGCAAAGAGGATCGCGGCGTCACCGTCAGCTATCAGGCGCAAAGCCCGGTGCTGGGGGCCGTGTTGCCTTCTAACTCGCCCGGCGTGCACACGTTGTGGCTGCCGGCGATTCCGTTGCAATTGGGGCTGGTGCTCAAGCCCGGCGGCAAAGAGCCGTGGACTCCCTATCGCATCTATTATGCGATGGTCGAAGCCGGCGTGCCGGCTGAAGCGTTCGGTTTGTATCCCGGCGCCGGCGGCGATGTCGGCGCGTCGTTGTTGGCGTCATGCGATCGCTCGATGGTCTTTGGCGGTCAGCAAACGATCGATCAGTATCATGGCAACCCGCGTGTTCAAGCGCACGGTCCCGGCTTCAGCAAAATTTTGCTGGGCGATGACGTGGTCGACGATTGGGAGCGCTATCTCGACTTGATGGTGCAAAGCGTCTTCGCCAACAGCGGTCGCAGCTGCATCAACGCGTCCGGCATCTGGGCTTCGCGCCACACGCAAGAGATCGCCTCGGCGATCGCCGAACGTATCGGCGGAGTCGAGCCGAAAGACCCGACCGATCCCGATGCGTCGCTGGCCGCGTTCACGCAAAAGGGAATGGCGCCCGCCGTGTGGAGCATGATCGAGCAAGACCTGGCCGAGTCAGGCGTAACCCACATGACCGAAAAGTTCGGGCCCCGTCTGGAAGAGCGCGAACTTTGCGACTACCTGAAGCCAATGGTCATCCATGCCGACAGCCCCGAACGAGCCGTCGCGAAGAAGGAATACATGTTCCCCTTCGTCAGCGTCGTCCAGTGCCCGCAGGATCAGATGATCAAGCAGATCGGCTATACGCTGGTCGGTACGGCGATCACCGGCGACGAAGCATGGACACGTCAGCTGACCGATGCGACCAACATCGACCGCTTGAACATCGGTCCGATTCCGACGATCAAGCTCGATTGGCTGCAGCCGCATGAAGGCAATCTGATCGAGTTCCTCTTCCGCAATCGCGCTTATCAAATGGCGCCGTTGGAAGTGGCCACGGTTTAAGCGAATAGATTTGCGTCGCCCGCCGTCATTGACCGCGGGCGATTTCGTAGGGAGACGCGGCTAAATCGAGTATCGCTGAAACGGAAGAGGCTTGCATGATCCCGTTTGATTTTCAACCGCGCACGCGGATCGTCTTTGGCCCCGGCGTGGTCGCCCAACTGGGCGTTTTGGCCGTTGAGCAAGGGGCGAAGCGCGTCTTGGTCGTCAGCGACCCCGGCGTCGTCAAAGCTGGCCACAGCCAAACAGGGATCGACTCGCTCACCGCCGCCGGTCTCGAAACCGTGCTGTTTGACGGCGTGCAAGAGAACCCGACGACCGCCAACGTCGACGCCGGCGTCGCCATGGCGAAGGAGACCGGCGCCCAGTTAATTGTCGGTCTCGGCGGCGGCAGTGCGATGGACTGCGCTAAAGGGATCAACTTTCTGCTGTCCAATGGAGGGCAGATGCAAGACTACTGGGGCGTCGGTAAAGCGACCCGCGAAATGCTGCCGATGATCGCCGTACCGACGACCGCTGGAACCGGCAGCGAAACGCAATCCTTCGCGCTGATCTCTGACGCCGAGACCCATGTGAAAATGGCGTGCGGCGATCCCAAAGCCAGCTGCAAGATTGCGCTGCTCGATCCAGAGCTGACCGTCACCCAGCCGCAACGCGTCACCGCACTGACCGGCATCGATGCGATCGCTCACGCCCTCGAAACCTTCGTCACGCGGCGTCGTAACAGTTGCAGTCTGGCGTTCAGTCGCGGCGCTTGGCGAATGCTGGCCAGCAACTATGCGCAAGTGCTGAAAGATCCAACCAACCTGGAAGCGCGCGGCGGGATGCAATTAGGCGCTTGCTTCGCCGGACTGGCGATTGAAAACTCGATGCTCGGCGCCGCGCATGCGTTGGCTAACCCGCTGACCTCGATGTTTGGCGTCGTGCACGGTCAAGCGGTCGCGGTGATGCTGCCGCACGTGATTCGCTACAACAGTCAACTGGTCGGCGATTGGTATCGTGAACTGTTGCAAGTCGACGTGCCGATCGAAGGCTTCCCCAGCGGCGACCATCCCGCAGCGCTGGCCGACTTTGTCACCCAACTCGTTTCGCAAGCCGACCTGGCGACCGACCTGACTTCGCTGGGCGTGGATCCCGACAGCACGACGCAACTGGGCGTCGACGCCGCCAAACAATGGACCGGGACCTTCAATCCCCGCGAAGTCGACGCGGCGTCGCTGAAGTCGCTCTACGACGCGGCGATGTAATCGTCATCACCGCTACCAATGCCCTAGCACTAACGGGGACCAGCCCCCCCAATCGCAGCCAAAACAGAGGCAACTTATGGCATTTCCTTCCTGATTCAAGCGTCTTGCCGCTCCTCCTGCGATTTCATGTTCCATATATCTCTGTGCGGTCTGTCACGTGTGAAACATACGGCCGATACGGATCGCGACTTTGCAGCGTTGGAATCGTGAAAAGAGGGAAAAATGCTCGGAATGATTGCGTCACGTTGGTTCACCTCGAAGGGATCAGCACCAGAACGAACAGAATCCGACCGCGAGCGTGATGAGCTTCAAGGACTGGCCGCTGCACTGGATCGATCCAGCGCCATCATCCACTTTTCGCTCGACGGCACAATCCTTTCAGCCAACGATAATTCCTTGCAAACGATGGGCTATTCGCGAGATGAAATCGTGGGAAAGCATCATCGAATTTTCGTCGAACCGCAGGACGCGGCCTCGCGCGAATATTCCCAATTTTGGGAGCAGCTGCGTCGCGGCGAATCGCACTCCGATCAATTCAAACGAATCGGCAAAGGAGGCCGCGAAGTCTACCTCCAAGCTTCGTACAATCCCATCTTGGACGCCGCAGGACGGCCAACCAAAGTCGTCAAGATTGCGACGGATATCACGCAAAAGGCGCTCTCTCAGCAGGAAGGAGCGAGAGCGATGAACATGCTCGAAAACCTGCCGATCAATATCATGTTCGCCGATCGCGACCTGGTCATTCGATATATCAATCACTCTTCGCGGGCCACGCTCGAAACAGTGGGACACTTGCTGCCGATTCCGGTCGATCGAATTCTGGGGGCCAATATTGATCAGTTCCATAAAAATCCGCAGCATCAACGGCAACTGTTGGCCAACCCCAACAACCTGCCGGTGAAGGCCAAATTCCCGCTGGGCCCCGAGATGATCGACCTGATGGTTCACCCTATCTACGACGACTCGCAAAACTATATCGGAACCATGGCCAGCTGGAATATTGTCACCCAAGAAGAGGCGCTGCGATCCCAGGCGGGCCAACTGGGGCAAGTGGGCCAAACGGTCGCCAGCAACGTCAACGACATGGCGGCCGCGATGCGCGAAGTCAGCGTCAACGTCAGCCGAACCGCCAGCCTGGCCGCAAGCGCCGAACAACAAGTGGTCGCTACCGATGATTCCATCCAACAACTGACCGATAGCAGCGGGCAGATTGAAGAAGTGATCGATCTGATCCGCGAGTTGGCGGACCAAACGAACCTCTTGGCCCTCAATGCGACGATTGAAGCGGCTCGTGCCGGGGACGCCGGACGCAGCTTTGCCGTGGTCGCCAGTGAAGTGAAATCTCTGGCGAGCGAAACGGCGAAAGCGACCCATACCATCGCCGAACGTGTCAGCGGCATTCGCGCGAACATCGAGTCGGTCGTCTCCGCCACGCGCGAGATCTCAGGCAGCGTCGCCGAAGTGAGTCAGAACAGCACCGCGGTCGCGGCGGCGATCGAAGAACAAGCGACCATTATCTCCGGCATGAAAACAACGGCCGGGGATCTCGTTCAACTCAGCGGCCAACTTCAGCAATTGTAGTCGCTGGCGAAAACAGCTGTGAGAGACTTCGAACAGCGCCGAGTCAAAGTCGGCGCCGCTCTTTTTACGCCCGATCGTGTGGACATCGGGGGAGCGAGGGCGGCGGAAATCGACACGATCCAGCACCAAAGGCGGGTTGAGTAGATCGCCAGAGTAGAGGGGACAACTTCCTAAACCTCACTCCTGCCTTGCGCGTTTTTTGTGCACAACATCTCGGCAATGCGCCCTCCTGCGCAAGACAATGGCAGCCCCCCCTTCTCCGTCCAACGCCTATCAGTTGCCAAGCTTGTCGCCGATGTCCCGGGTTTACGGCGATTTCTCCTTTTCTTGGCAATGATTCATCAATCAATCCGGGTTGGAACGCAGCTTGCTATGCGATGAGTGGGCAGGACGCTTTGCCTGTTTCCACGGCCGCCTCCGAAGCGGCCAGAAGATTGCACTTTCGCCATTTCATCACATTTTTTATCCATCGATTGGAAATTCTCTATGCCACACATCGCTACTTCTCGATCGCGAAATCGCGGTTTTACACTGGTCGAACTGTTGGTGGTGATCGCGATCATCGGCGTCCTGATCGCGTTGCTGTTGCCGGCTGTCCAACAAGCGCGCGAAGCGGCTCGTCGCATGAGTTGCAGCAATAACCTGAAGCAGATGGCCTTGGCCGCGCACATTTACCACGATACGAATCAGTCATTGCCTCCCGCCGGATTTGGTGAAGGCAGTACGCCGGAAGGCTGGGCTCGGAAAGCGTCATGGATGGTCCGCATCATGCCGGGCCTTGAATTGAGCGCCGCCTATGACGCCGCTCCGATGGTCAATTCGTCGTTTGACTTAGTCGACGCCGACTGGGGCGCTCCGGCCAAACATTGGCAAGTCGCATCCACGTTACGCGCCTCGGTTTTCAATTGCCCTTCGAGCCCGCTTCCTACCGTCCACAGCTACCCGACCAACGGCCCCACCCAGGCACTAGGTGCGCCCGAGGAAGTCGAAGTGCAAATTTCGGACTATGCAGGCAACGGCGGCACAGCCTATCTGGGCGGGACGCTGAGCGATCACCCGCACCAGTTTGGCGGGTATGGCGGATGGCACTGCGACAACGGGGTGATCTCGCTCGCACTGCGCGATCCTCCGACTGGCCAATCTTTTGACAACAGCATCCCCTCGTTCAAATCGATCATCGACGGTTTGTCCAACACAATTATGCTGGGTGAACAATCCAACTTTCATCAGGCCAATACGACGGGGGAACAAGACTCTCGCACCTCTAGCGCCCAAGGCGGCCTTTGGTCCTGTGCCAGCGGCACCGCCAGCAACCGCATCGCCAACCATGTCGTGACGCGATTTCCGATCAACTATTCAGGCACAGCCTGGCAAGCGCAGGGGAGTTGGTGGGAGCATTTCGCCAGTTGGAACAACACCGCGTTTCGTTCCGCACATCCCGGCGGCGCTCAGTTCGCGATGGCGGATGGATCGGTTCGCTTCATTTCCGAAACGGTTCGCTTTGAAGCTTACACGGCTTTCATGGATCGCGCCGATGGAAGCGTGATCAGCGAATAATGCTTGCGGCGCCGGTTCAATAACATCTTCGCTGGAATCTCCTTCCTGCTTCGCCGGATTAACTTGTCGTCCGGCGAAGCCGCATTTGACGCTTCCCTCAACGGTCTCCATAAAAATGAAATCATCCAGCAAGTCTTTCGAAATCCTCTCCGCCGCGGTCCTGTGCTTTTTCCTGCCTGGCTGTTTTGGCGGCGGCGGTCCCCCGACGGGACACGTGGTCGGCGTCGTCTTGGACTCAGGGCAGCCGATTGCAAATGCGGAAGTCGCCTTTTTCCCCCAAGTCGAAGGACGCGTTTCGTACGGATCGACCGATGAGCAAGGGCGCTTCGAACTCACCTACTCCGACGACATCCAAGGCGCCGTAGTCGGAGAACACCGTGTCAAAATTTCCACTTCCGGCTCTGCTCCCCAAAGAGAGTCTGCCTCGGCTCCCAATTATCGCGCGCTGGCCCGACCCATGAAGCGAGCAGGTCCGCAAACATGGAATTGGCCAGAAACGGTCAGCGTACTCGCAGGCGAAAATGAGCTCACCTTCGAGGTCGCCGACATCCAATAGCACCGCGCGTCATTACCAAAGGGGGCAGCCGCCGGTAGAACGCTTGATGGGCCGGCAGTCTGGCGAGATCCGTCACCATCTCGCCAAGCCCAGGGCAACAACTCCATCCCGCAGATTACGAGGCGAAAGTAAGGCCCATTTCCCGCAGGTGCTGTGCTTGGCCCGCACGGGGCGTTGTGAAAGTGTCCGCCGCAAATCTTCGTTTCAACCTCTCAAGATCGTTCCGCGGGGGAACCCAACCTTGAGAGTCGTCCCACCGCGTTCGACTGGTCAACGTTAGACGGCCAGCCGAGCACTGTTCCGGCCAAGAGTTTCGTTAGCGCCGAGACCTCTTCGCAACTGCTTTCGGCACATCGATCTCGAGCGACATTGCGTCGCCGGCGATCTCGTGCTCTTGGATAAACTCGGGAAAGAGCGGATGCCCTAAAAACTCGCCCCCCAGCAGCTCCTCTTTCTCAGCAGCCGTTGGCTCGGCGCCGTCAAAGCCAGTGATCTTGAGCGTGTAGAGACCAGCTACCGGCGCCTTGTCGGCGGCGGTAGCGAAGCGTCCCTCTTGAATGATGGCGAAACCGGTAGGCGCCTGATTTCCGACCGACGCGGTCGGCACAAACCAAATCGCTCCGCGCGAGATCGGCTCTCCCTGATAGGTGACGGTTCCTGAGACCATCGTCCGCTGAAATCCATCACTACGTCCACAACCGGCGATCATGACCGTGATCCCAAGAAAGCCGGCGAGCCCATACGCTCGATTTTTAATCTGCATCGCGACGGCCCCTTTCTAGTTCGTCAAACCACCGACAGGTCCGCCGTCATTACGCACGCCGAGCTGTTGATAGAGAACCAGATTGACCGTTTCGCCCATGAAATGGACCGATCCGTCGGCATAAACAAACTGACAACCGCCGGGATGTTTGCTGCCGAAGGTGGTTTGCCAAATCACATGAGGATGCACGCCGGCGGTCGCCAAATCTTTGGCGCGGTTAATGGGGTTTTTGGTCGCCGCTACGTTGTTCAGATATCCATTGACCGTGGAATGGGTTCGAGCGCCTTGCGCCCAACCATGATGCGTGGGAGTACTGTTGTCCCCCAGGTATTGATCGATCGACTCGCCGATGATCACCGTGTTGGTCGTACCATCGGTGATGTCGCGCATGCCGGTCGCCGAATTTTGAAATAAGAGACCATTGTCATAAATCTCGTAAGGCGAGGTCTGACGAGCGACGCTGCCATCGGCTCCAACTCCCCCCATGACGCCAAAATAGTTGTTTTGCAACAACCGCAAAGTCTCGCGCGGAAAACTCGGACATTGATACGCTTCGTTCGGCAGATTTTGAAAGACCGAATTAGTCACCGTCGTCTGATTGATATGCGATGCAAAGTTCGTCTTAAAATTGAACTGACCATGCCGATTACCCTGCTCGATGTAGGGCAACAGCAAGACCGTCCACGGCGCCATCGTGCCATCCGGATCGTTGCTCGACTTGGGTGGATACTCGGTTTTGGTCGTCAAGTTACCAGACGGAAATGAACCGTGCGTGTCATGGTAGTTGTGCAGCGCCAAACCAAGCTGTTTCATGTTGTTGCTGCAACTCATCCGGCGGGCCGCTTCGCGAGCCTGCTGCACGGCCGGCAATAACAAAGCGATTAAGACGCCGATGATCGCGATGACCACCAGCAATTCGACCAGCGTAAAACCAGTTCGAGGCGTTTTCCTGGTAAACACGGCAAGACTTTCTGAGAAAAGAGGGGAAGAGATGAGATAAGGCATTTCAAGCAACCGCCGGCCCAAGAGAGCGCCGGCTGGATTTTATAATATACAAAAAAACATTACACTCTGCAACGAGCGTATAGGTTTTTGCAATCAGATCCCACCCGCCCCTCTTCTTAGGGGCTGCCGATTACCTTCCGCCGATCGACTCCGCCGCTTATGGGCCCCGTTTCCATAATTTCGCTGGCAGACGGCTCCGATTCGGTCCATGTTTAACTACATCAGGGCGATTTCCACTATCCACGGGACATCCCCTCGAAGACACTATCAAGATCAGCTATCACCGATGCGTCCCAGCACGGAGGACCGAGACATGAGCTTCAAATACAGTTATTTGCGCGTCCGTGACAACAATGAAGTCGTCGTCGCCGACTTCCAGCAGTCGTCTATCTTGGACGAGGCGGCGATCGAACGGATCGGCGTCGAATTCGATCGCCTAGTTTTAGAGGCGGTTACCGCCAAAAAGCTGCTCGTTAATTTCCGCGGGGTCGAATACATGTCGTCAGCGATGATCGGCAAACTGATCCATCTGTCGAAGAAGTGCAAAGAGGCCAAGGTCAAACTGAAATTGTGCGGAGTCGGCCCCAAAATCAACGAGATCTTCCAATTAATGAAGTTGAACAAAGTGTTCGACATCCAGAAGGACGAAAAAGGGGCGATCGAAGCGTTCAATAGTCCTTCGCTCAGCAACTGGTTCGGGCTGAAATCGTAATCCGACGCTAGCACCTACGGCAGTTCGCTCTTTCCCCTACGTCGTGGTCTCACTAGAATCCCCCGCTGTCGCTCGTCGTTAGCGCTGATTCTCCGCCTGCTCTACGTAGCCCTGAAAGTTCGTTCATGTCGTCCGGATCGCCTGACGAATCCGCCGCTGACCGCTCGATGCTAGCGATGCCGCTCGCCGAGTTGACGCGCGTCGTCGTTCGTAATCCGGTGACCGTGATCGTGATCGGTCTGTTGATCGCCGTCGCTTCGGTCATCGGCGCCGCCAAGTCGCTGGGCTTCCGCACCAGCCGACTCGATCTGATCAATCCCAATAGCAACTACAACCAACTCTGGCTCGAATATCTCGAACAATTTGGCGCGGATGACGATGTCGTGGTCGTCGTCGAAGGTAACGCCAAAGAGAACGTCTCGCCGGTGCTGGAAGCGCTCTACAGCCGGCTCTCGGCGAATCGCGAATCGTTCTACGCCGTGCTGCACGAACGAGGCCTGGCCAATGTCCGCGCCAAAGGGCTGCATTATGTGCCGCCGGATGAACTCGCCGAAATGGAAGGCGAACTCGCGGCGCTTCAGCCGGTGTTGAGCGGACAGTGGGAAGCGATCTCCTTTGATCGACTTCTCTGGGGCGCCAATCAACGACTGCTGATCGATTCTCCCCAACAGAAACAAGCGGCCGCCGCCGAGATGAATCGTCTGGCCGACGGACTGCTGCATGCGCTGCGCGAAGATGGATCGAACACGTCCATTTGGGATGAGCCGCACGAGTCGCTTTCGGTCATGAGCCAACTCGACTCCGAGTATTTCACCGCCAACGAAGGACGAATGGGGTTCGTCCTGTTGCGTCTGGTCAAAAATGAATCGAGCTTCTCCCAAGGCGGCGAAGCGATTCGTCGTCTGCGCGGAATCATCCGCAATGTGCAAGCAGGCCATCCCGAAGTGCAAATTGGCCTGACCGGTTTGCCCGTCATGGAAAATGACGAGATGGAGGGGAGCCAAAAAGACATGATCCTGTCGAGCGTGCTCAGTTTGATCGGCGTCGCGGTGCTGTTTATCGCCGGCTTTGGCGGTTTGCGACATCCGCTGCTGGCGGTCGGCACGCTGATCGTCGGTCTGGCCTGGAGCTTTGGCTTTGTCACGATCTCGATTGGCCACCTGAATATTTTGAGCGTTTCGTTCGGCGTCATCTTGATCGGGCTGGGGATCGACTTCGGCGTTCACTATGTCGCCAAGTATCTGCAACTGCGCCAACGAATCGGCGATAGCGGCGAAGCGCTGATCGAAACGTCGCGCCGCGTCGGGCCCGGCATCGTGACCGGAGCCGCAACGACATCAATCGCTTTTTTCACCGCCGCGCTGACCGAATTTACCGGCGTCGCCGAACTGGGCGTGATCGCCGGCGGCGGCATTATCGTCTGCCTGATCGGAGCCTTTACGCTGTTGCCGGCCATGATTGTTTTGGCCGATCGCAATCGCAATCGCTATCTCCTGCCGAATCCGCTGCGGATTGACGGCTGGATCGCACCGATGATGCAAGCGCCCCGTGCGACGTTGATCGCGTCGCTCGCGTTGTGCCTCTTTCTCTCGACCGGCGCTTCGAAGCTTTACTACGACCACAACCTGCTCAACTTGCAAGCGCAAGGACTCGAGAGCGTCGAGTGGGAAAAGAAACTGCTAGAAGAGACCGATCGCAGCGTTTGGTTCGCATTGTCCATCGCCGGCAGTCGCCAAGAGCTGATCGCGCGGAAAGAGGCGTTCGAGAAGCTCGCGAACGTCGATCATGTCGAAGAGATCGCTTCGTTGCTGCCGCCGGATGACGAGCAACGGACGTCACAGATTGAACGGATTCGCTCGCGGTTGACCAACTTGCCCGAGTATCCTCCGGCTCTGCCGATTCCGCCGGCGCCGCAACTGGCGCAGATCTTGGCCCAAGCGCAACAACTGCTGCCAGGCGACGACGCGACCGCGCTGCAAGCACGCCGCCGGATCGGCCAGGCGCGAGAGCTGCTAAGAACGATGCCGCAAGCGAACTACGAAGCGCTGATGCGTTCGTTGCAACAACGGTCCGCCGGCGAGTTGCTGACGCGAATGCATTCGCTCTACGCGGTGTCAGACCCCGAGACGCCGGATGTGGACGATTTTCCCGAAGCGCTCGTGACCCGGTTCGTCGGCAAAAACAACCAATACTTGCTGCGGATCTATCCCAACGGCGATATCTGGGATATGGAATCGCTGGCCAACTTCGTGCACGAAGTGCAGTCGGTCGATTCGCAAGTCACCGGCCAGCCGCTGCAGACCTATTACGCTTCGCGGCAAATGCAAAAGAGCTATGTCCACGCGGCGATTTATTCACTGCTCGCGGTGTTGATCGTGCTGATTCTCGACTTCCGCAGCTTGCGGCATTCGCTGCTGGCGCTCACGCCGGTTGGGTTTGGCGGCGCGATGTTGTTCGGCATTCAAGGGTTCATGGATATTCCTTTGAACCCGGCCAATATGATCGTGCTGCCGTTGATCCTGGGAATCGGCATCGACGACGGCGTGCATGTGCTGCACGACTTTCGCTGCCAGGCAGGCAAGAGATATCGGATCTCGGCATCGACCGCCGCGGCCGTGCTCATCACGTCGCTAACCACCATGATCGGTTTCGGCTCGCTGATGCTGGCCGATCACCAAGGGCTGCAAAGCTTGGGTCGCGTACTCACTATCGGCGTGACCTGCTGCTTATTCACGTCGCTGATCGTGCTGCCGGCGTTTCTCTCGACGATCACCTGGAATTTGAAAACAGAAGAATCGAGCCGCAAACAAAAACCGGAAGCGACACGTAAACGAATTCGCCCCGGCCTATTAAGCGACTTTGACAAAGACGCCCCCCCCGCAAAAGGGATTCGCGCCGCCGATTCCTCGCTAGGAGGCCAGCAATCGGATGTACCGCCGAAGAAAGTTGCCGCCGACGATGGCGACCAAGAGTCGGATCGAGCGACCATTATCCCGGTACGCCGCTCCCCCAGATAGAACCCCCAGAACGCGGGATCAGAGAATGGTCCTTTCCCGCGAGCGTCAGGCACGCTAAAATTTGGGATTCGTAACCACCGACCTGCAAAGTTAAGCAGTACCAGGAAAATAGAAAATGGCCAAACCGCACCGCAAATTGAAAAAAGCCAATCATGGCGCACGTCCTGCCAGCGCCAAAGCCCGCAAAGCCAAACGTCGCTCGATCAAGACCTAGTCTCGTCCCGCTTGTTGGGATTTTCAAGTTTCGCTGACCGCCTGCGGAGGAGTGTGGCGCCGTGCCGCGCGAAGAATACATCCTCGATCCCGCGACGATCGACTGCAACACCGTCATCGCTGATATTGAAGCGATTCGCGAGTTGAACCCTCAACGCTTCGAAATGGAGCAGTTGACGGCGATCGTCTACGAAGACACCGAGAAAGACATCTGCGTCGGATACTTGGATCTGACGGAAGATGAATTCTGGGTTCGTGGACATATGCCTGGTTTTCCGCTGATGCCTGGCGTTTTGATGTGCGAAGCGGCCGCTCAGGTCAGCTCGTGGTACGTCACGCGCCACAACCTGATGGGCGACTATCAGCTCGGGTTCGGCGGACTCGATCAGGTCAAATTTCGCGGCATCGTACAACCAGGCAAACGCTTGGTGATCGTGCTGCAAAAGACCAAAGGCCGCGCCGGTCGGATCATCGTTTGCCGTTTTCAGGCGTTCATTGACGAACGCCTGGTTTGCGAGGGAGAGATCCGCGGCGTTCCTCTTCCGAAAAATCTGTAATCGGCCCCGTCTCTTTCGTAGTTCATCATGGGCCGCAAAACGCTTCCGAAACTCAATCCCAGCGTCGACTTCAGTCGCAACTTTCGCACGGCCGAACTAGTGCCGCGTCCTTGGGACCCTGAAGCGCTGTTCGGGCGAATCGCTCCGCTAGAAATCGAAGTCGGCTGCGGCAAGGGATTGTTCCTGCGCAACGCATCTGCTGGATCGCCTGAGCGCGACTTTCTCGGGATCGAGATCGCTTTCAAGTACGCCGAATTCGCCGGCTATCGCCTGGCGAAAGAAGGTCGCACCAACGCCGTCATGATTCACGGCGATGGGCAGAAGCTCTTTCCCGAGGTTATTCCCGACGCAACAGCCGCCGCAGTGCATGTTTATTTCCCCGATCCTTGGTGGAAGAAGCGTCACCATCGCCGTCGCGTGATGAACGAGACTTTCTCGAAAGAGATTGAGCGCGTGCTGATTCCCGGTGGTATCCTGCACTTCTGGACCGATGTCGAAGAGTACTTTGACATGACGGTCCAGTTACTGCATGACAATACGCAGCTCGCAGGGCCGCTGCCGGTGGACGAACGTCCCGCCGAGCACGATCTCGATTACCGCACCCACTTTGAACGCCGCATGCGCAAGAACGACCTCGACGTCTTCCGCAGCGAATTCCGGAAGCCGGCGTAACGCTACGCCTTCTTCGGCTCCTTCTCTGGCTGTTCACTACGCGGCGCGATGATGATCATCCCGCACATTCGGCAGCGAAAACTGTCGCTGCGAAACGGTCCCAGGCGCAGTGCGAAGTCCGAACCGACCACCGGCTCATCGCCGCCGGCCAATATGCGTTCAAGCATCGAACGATCCAGAATGCGCCACTTAATCGGCGCGTAAGAAGTAATCATCCCGTACTCCATCGGCGCCGCGCAGTCGGGGCAATCGCGAACCGGTCGGTCCGGCGAATCGCGATGGGGCGAAGCGAAGGGGTTCTCGGCGTCGCTGTTTTTAGAAGAGTCAGTCATGGCTTCTGCAATAGCGCTGCGATGTCACGATTGCCGTGAAGAATACGGGCTATTTCAATTCCAGCATTCAACGGCAAATAAAAGACGACGTAATTCCCGAGGATACTTCGCCGAAAAGATAGTTTACTATTTCATCCAGATCGGATTCCGCAGCCGCCGAGAGCTGATAGAACATTTAGCCCCCCAGCTCATGACGTTCTTTAATCCTTTGAAATACGTCTTTCTTCAGCGACGCAACATCTTCCTCCGTACGGATCTCCCGAAAGCGCCCAGCACGCAAATCCGCGAGGCCGACCTCTAGCTTTGCATTCACTTCCGCCAGGGCCGCCGCCTGTTGGTCAAACTGCTCCAACGCCTCCTCCACAATCTGCTGCGGGCTGTCGTACTTGCCGCTGGCCAGATGCTTTTGAATCAGCGACTCGGTTTTTTCGCTTAACCGTAGGTCCATGGCGACACTCATCCAAACCGGTGAATTGGTAAATCGGCTCTCATTATTCTATGCTAAACAACGTATTCCGCCGAATCTTCTTCGCAGGTAAGCTCCGCTCATGCAACTTCGCCCGTTAGGTCACACCGGAATTCAAGTCAGCGAATTGTCGCTCGGCGGACTATATACGTCCTCTTTGGGGGGCGGAGGGGACGAAACCGTCCAACTGTTGTCGGCCGCGGCCGAAATGGGAATCAACTACTGCGACACCGCGCCCGCCTACGCCGACAGTGAAGCGACGCTCGGCAAAGCGCTGCAAGAGTCGGGCAAGCCGTTCATCGTCTCGACCAAGTTTGGCGGTCGACCAACGCCCTTCGATCCGCAAAACGTCGCCCAACTGAAAGAATCGTTGGCCGAAAGCCGCCGCTTGCTGGGTCGCGACCAGATCGACATCCTGCTGATTCATGAGCCCGATCGTCCGTTGCAATACAACTGGTGGAACAGTTTTCGCCCCCTCGCTGGCCCGGTCCTCGATCTGCTGCAAGAGCTGAAAGCGTCAGGCCAGGTGAAAGCGATCGGCCTGGCCGGCACCACCGTCGCCGAGATGACGTCGCTGGTCCGCACCGGTCTGTTCGACGTGTTGCTGACGGCGTTCAACTACAATCTGCTCTTTCGCGAAGCGGAAGAAGAACTGCTGCCGGCGGCCAAAGAGCAAGGGATGGGCGTCATCATCGGCTCGGCGCTGGGGCAAGGCTTTTTGAGTCGACGGTTCGACAAAGAAGTGTTAGATCGCCCCTACTG
This sequence comes from Blastopirellula marina DSM 3645, assembly GCF_000153105.1. Lineage (GTDB taxonomy): Bacteria > Planctomycetota > Planctomycetia > Pirellulales > Pirellulaceae > Blastopirellula > Blastopirellula marina. Next base: position 1,050,974 of record NZ_CH672376.1, on the reverse strand, counting down.
GATGAGCCGCCGCCGCCGCGAACAATTGCTGCGGCTTTATACGTTTGTCGAAGAGACCGGTTTCGATTTGCCCGAACTTTGCCTTCGCTTTGTGCTGAGTAACCCCGATATTTCGACGGTGCTGATCGGCGCCAAAACGCGACAGCAGTTAGAAGCAAGCGTCAACGGCGCGAAACTAGGGCCGCTAGAGCCGGAAACGCTGGAACAACTGCACGAACTCGCAACGATGCTGCCGCATCGGCCGTATGAAGAGCCGATGATCTTGCCATTAGGGAAGCAGTATTATGGTCCCGGCATCGCCAATATGGGCGGCGCGGTCCAAGTTGGCAAAAGTTAGCATCCCGCCAGAAAGTCGCTCCCTCCGTTGGCTTGCTGCTTGCGATCCTTTATCCTGATAGACGCTGCGAGTTGGGTAAAGTTGAACGGGCCGCCGATCTTTGGCGGCCGGCCATCACGGAAGGGACCTCATCATGACTGATCTGCAACGGCTGCTCTGTAACTTGGCGCTAGGGATTTCGACGCTCGCGGCGCTCGGCGGATGTACTCCTTCGTCTGACCAAGCATCTTCGCCGGCGTCGAATGTCAGTGCGCCAGACATCTCCTTGGGCGAAACCGCCCCACCGGCCGAGACGCCTGAGAAAAAGCCCGCCGAGATGAAACCGGAAGCCACCCAACCTACTGCCGAGAAGAAAGCCTTCGATATGAGCGACGTGCCGTTGATCCCTCGCCGCAAGTTTTTTGGCAATCCCGAGAAAGCCCGTGCGCGTTTGAGCCCCGATGGAACGAAGCTTGCTTATCTGGCGCCGGTCGACGGCGTGCTCAACGTCTGGGTCGGCTCGTCCGCATCGCTGGGCAAAGACGCCAAACCGATTACCGAGGACACGCATCGCGGCATTCGCAGCTTTAGCTGGTCGTACACCAACAACCATGTGCTGTATACGCAAGACAAGGATGGGGACGAAAACTTCCACATCTACGCCGTCAATCTGACGACGGACGAAATCAAAGACCTCACGCCGCTCGAAAAAATTCGTGCCGAGATTGACAACGTCAGCGAGAACTTCCCCAACGAGATATTGATCGGGCTGAACGATCGCAACCCGCAATTGCATGACCTGTATCGTCTGAATGTCGAGACCGGCGAAAAAGAACTGCTGCAAGAGAACCCCGGCTTCGCCGGCTTTTTGACCGATGACAACTACAAGGTCCGCTTTGCGATGACCTACACGCCGGACGCCGGTCAGATGTATCTGACGCCGACCGAAACCGACGGCAAAGAAGACTGGAAAGAGTTCCTGAAGATCGACGCCGCCGACGCGATGACGACCGGCATCGCCGGCTTCGACAAAAGCGGCGACATTGCGTATATGTACGACAGCCGCGATCGGAACACCGCCGCGCTCAAGTCGCTGGATCTCAAGACCGGCGAAGAGAAGCTGATCGCCGAGAATGACAAAGCCGACATCTCCGGCGTGCTGACTCACCCGACCGAAAAAACGATCCAAGCGGTCGCCTTTAACTACGAACGGCAAACGTGGGACATTTTGGATAAATCGCTGGAAGCCGACTTTGCGTTTCTCAAAGAACAAGAAGATGGCGAAATCCAAGTCACCAGCCGCACGCTGAAAGACGATCTGTGGACCGTCGCCTACGTGCGTGATGACGGCCCGATCGACTTCTATCTGTACCATCGCGGCGACGAGAAGAAGGCGGAGTTCCTGTTCTCGAGTCAGCCCGAACTAGCCGAGCTGCCGCTGGTCAAGATGCACCCGGTGGTGATCGACGCTCGCGACGGCTTGAAGCTGGTCAGCTATCTGACGTTGCCGAAAGGCTCGAACCCCGACGGCGGCATCAAGACGACCCAGCCGCTGCCGCTGGTGCTGGATGTCCACGGCGGACCTTGGGCTCGCGATGACTGGGGTTTTAACCCGATGCATCAACTACTGGCCAACCGTGGTTACGCGGTCCTCTCGGTCAACTATCGCGGTTCGACGGGGTTTGGCAAAGACTTTTTGAACGCCGCCAACAAAGAGTGGGCCGGCAAGATGCATGACGATTTGCTGGACGCCGTCGATTGGGCGACCGCCCAGGGAATCGCCGATCCCGACAAGGTCGCGATCATGGGCGGCAGCTACGGCGGATACGCGACGTTGGTTGGCTTGACCTACACGCCTGAGAAGTTCTGCTGCGGCGTCGACATTGTCGGCCCGTCAAGCTTAGTGACGCTGCTGAACAACGTCCCGCCCTATTGGATGCCGTTCATGCCGGTGATGAAGGATCGCGTTGGCGATCATGAGAGCGAAGAGGGAATCAAATTCCTCAATAGCCGTTCGCCGCTCAACTTTGTCAACAAGATCACCAAGCCGCTTTTGATCGGCCAAGGCGCCAACGACCCGCGGGTCAAACAAGCCGAAGCGGATCAGATTGTCAAAGCGATGGAAGAGAAAAATATCCCCGTCACGTACGTACTGTTCCCTGAAGAAGGGCACGGTTTCGCGAAACCGGAAAATCGTTTCGCGTTCAACGCCGTGACCGAAGCCTTTTTGGCCGAAAATCTGGGGGGACGCTTTGAACCGATCGGCGACGCGTTTGTCGGCGCCAAGCTAGAAATCCCCGCCGGCGCCGCCGACGTTCCCGGCGTAGAAGCAGCGTTACAAAAATAGCCTTGCGAAAGGCTTTCGCCTCTCGCTTTATGATTCAACGATGAATCTACCGCTGCTTAGCAAGTACCTGGGCGTCGTGACGCTGCTCTTAGCGGCGGCGATGTTGTTTGCGCTGCCATGGGCCATCCCTTGGCTGGGACATGGCGCGCATTTTGATACTCGCGGTTTTTTCGCCGTCTTGTCGTCGGCGGCGATCGCGGCGACGCTCGGCGGCGGCATGTTGCTGGCCGGGCGCAACGCGCACGGGCCTCTCTATCGTCGCGAAGCGATTGCGATTGTCGGAATCAGCTGGTTGATCTTTACCTTTGTCGGCGCCCTCCCCTTTATCTTGGGACATGTCAAAGGGAGCGATAGCCGCGAGCGCATCGTACGCTTGGTCGTCGATGATCTGTTTGAGTCGGCGTCGGGTTTTACCGGAGCCGGCGCGACGATCATGAACGACATCGAAGACGAGAGCATGCTGCCGAAGTGCCTGCTCTTCTGGCGCAGCGAGACCCACTTTGTCGGCGGCCTCGGAATCATGGTGCTGTTTGTCGCGCTGCTCGGTCAAGGATCGGCCGGCAAGGCGCTGCTGATGACCGAATCAGTCGGTCCGCAGGGAGAAGTCGGCACGTCCCGTTCGCAACATAGCGCCTGGATTTTCGCCGGAATCTACGTCGGGCTGAACGTCATCCTCACGATCCTCTTGATGATCGAAGGGATGAACCTGTTTGATGCGCTTTGTCATTCCTTCGGCACGATCGCCACCGGCGGACTTTCCACCTACAACGCCAGCGTCGCTCATTTCCAGAATATCACGATTGAAATGACGATCGGCACGTTCATGATGATCGCGTGCGTCAACTTCTCGCTGCTGTACGCGGTGCTGCTGGGTCAATGGACTCGGCTTTGGATCAATACCGAACTTTGGGCCTATCTCGCGATCCTGTTCGGCGTCATCGGCGCCGTGATGATCGCGGGACTTTGGCATCATGACTTTCCGGATGTCGGGACCGCGTTCCGTTATAGCTACTTCAATGTCATCTCGGTCCAAACCAATACCGGCTTCGGCACCAACGACTTTGACCATTGGAACGAATTCAGCCGCGGCATGTTGTTTGTCATTATGTTCGTCGGCGGCTGCGCCGGCAGCACCAGCTGCAGCTTGAAGGTGATTCGTCACGTCGTGCTTTGGAAGTCCCTTTACATTTACATGCTGAAGACGTTTCGCCCGCGTTTGATCACCACGATGCGTTTGAACGGCAAAGCGGTCGAAGATTCCGACGAATTGACGAACGAAGTCTTCATCTATTTCGGCATGATCGGCTTCGTTTTTATCACCGCTTGGATGATGCTGCTGTTTCTCGAGCCCGACCAGGCCTGGCTCGAAGCGGGGCACTCGCCGCCGGTCAAGATGCTCGACTGCGCGACCGGTGTGGCCGCGTGTATCAACGGCGTCGGCCCTGGATTGGGCGCGCTTGGCCCGTCAAAAAACTTCTCTGGATTCTCGATCGGCAGCAAGCTGGTTTTCACCGCGCTGATGCTGCTGGGGCGGATTGAGATTTTCCCGCTGCTGGTGATCTTTACTCCCGGCTTATGGCGGCGCCCGACGACCTGATCGGCGACGCGACATCTGCACAACGGCGCGGCATCCGCGAAATCGGCACGCTCCGCTTCGCTGAGCATTCCGGAGTCACCGGCGACCATTCTTTGTCCGCATCGGCGCAACCTCCTTCCATTGCAATGGTTAGCGAGGCCTCTTTCGGCGCGCCGCAAGTCTGATTTCTGCGGCACATGACTTGCTTTTCCTACGAACGGCCCCGCGGCCCGTTCTCCCAGTCATCCCCTCTTTCGATACGAGCAGAGTCATGATCTCCCCCGATCCGCAAACCATCGTCGTCGTCGGCAACGGCATGGTCGGCCATCGATTCGTCGAAAACATGATCGAAATGGACATCGCTCAAAGGTATCGGATCGTTACGTTTTGCGAAGAGCCGCGCGCCGCGTACGATCGGGTCGGACTGACTTCCTTTTTCGCTCATCGCGACGCCGAAAAGCTGATGCTCGCCCGCTTGGATTGGTACAAGCAACACGAAGTCGAGCTGCACATCGGCGATCGAGCCAATCGGATCGACCGCGCAGCGCAAATCGTCTATTCGGATCGGGGAGCGGCGATTCACTATGACCATCTTGTGATGGCGACCGGCTCGTATCCGTTTGTCCCGGATCTGCCCGGCGTGAAACATCACGGAGTCTTCGTCTATCGCACGATCGAGGACTTGGAACGCATCATCGAATACGGCAAGAAAAGTAAGCGGTGCGCTGTGATCGGCGGGGGGCTCCTTGGGTTAGAAGCGGCCAAAGCGGCGCATGATCTCGATCTGGAAACGTTCGTTATTGAATACAACGGCCGCGTCATGCCGCGCCAGCTGGACGAAGCAGGCTCAAAGATGCTGATCGAGAAGATCACGTCACTCGGCCTGAAAGTGCTGCTGAACAAAGGAACCAAAGAGATCCGCGGCGATGGTCATGTGCAACAGATCCTCTTTACCGACGGAACGACGCTGGACGTCGACATGATTATCATCTCGGCCGGAATTCGTCCGCGTGACGAACTCGCGAAAGATTCGCAACTCGAACTGGGTAAGCGCGGAGGCGTCGTCGTGAACGAGCGTCTGCAATCTTCGGATCCAAACATCTACGCGATCGGCGAGATCGCGTCGTACGCCGGCATGATCTATGGCCTGGTCGCTCCTGGTTATGACATGGCCGAGATCGCCGCCGCCAACTTCTGCGGACAAGAGCGGACGTTTAATGGCGCCGACATGTCGACCAAACTCAAACTGATGGGCTGCGACGTCGCCAGCTTTGGCCAGTACAACTTGCCGGCCGAAGAAGCCCGACCGCTCGTCTGGGAAGACCCATTCAAAGGGATCTACAAAAAGCTGTTATTTACGCCGGACGGCTCGCGTTTGCTCGGCGGCATGCTGGTCGGCGACGCTTCTGACTACGGCACGCTGCTGATCCTCAGCAAGAGCGACGCTCCCTTGCCTTGCGATCCGGCGACTTTGATCGGCGCCGGCGGCAGCGGTGACAAAAGCGCGATCGGCGGCGTCGCCGACATGCCCGACAGCGCCCAGATTTGCTCCTGCAACAACGTCACCAAGGGACGCATTTGCGAAGCGATTCGTGACGAAGGAATCGACAACGTCGGCGACTTAAAGATGTGCACCAAAGCAGGCACCGGTTGCGGCGGCTGCATGCCGCTGGTCACCGATCTGCTGGCCGCCGAGTTGAAAGCGGCCGGCAAGGCCGCCAACACCGACCTGTGCGAACACTTCGCTCACACGCGACAAGAGCTGTACGAGATCGTCCAGCTAAAAGAGATCAAGTCATTCAACGACCTGATCGCCCAACATGGTCGTGGCCACGGCTGCGAAATATGCAAGCCGGCGGTCGCATCGATCCTGGCCTCTTTGTGGAACGATCAGATCCTGGAGCCGGAGCATCAAACGTTGCAAGACTCGAATGATCGCTTCTTGGCGAACATTCAACGCGGCGGGTCCTACTCGGTCGTTCCGCGCGTTCCCGGCGGCGAGATTACGCCCGAGAAGTTGATCGTGCTGGGCGAAGTCGCCAAAAAATACAAGCTCTACACCAAGATCACCGGCGGACAACGCGTCGATCTGTTCGGCGCTCAAGCGTACGAACTGCCGGAGATCTGGGAAGAACTGGTCAACGCCGGATTCGAGAGCGGTCACGCCTACGGCAAATCGGTGCGGACGGTCAAAAGCTGCGTCGGTTCGACCTGGTGCCGCTATGGCATCGGCGACTCGGTCGGCTTTGCGATCGCGATCGAAGAACGATATCGCGGGCTCCGTTCGCCCCACAAGCTGAAGTTCGCCGTCTCTGGCTGCGTCCGCGAGTGCGCCGAAGCCCAGTGCAAAGATGTCGGCCTGATCGCAACCGAGAACGGCTACAACCTTTACGTCTGCGGCAACGGCGGCACCAAGCCGCGACATGCCGACCTACTGATCGCCGACATCGACGAAGCGACCGCGATCACGTACATCGATCGCTTTCTGATTTACTACATCCGCACGGCCGATAAATTGATGCGGACCGCGACCTGGATGGAGAAGCTGGAAGGTGGTCTCGAACATCTGAAAGCCGTCGTCATCGACGACAAATTAGGGGTCGCCGAAGAGTTGGAAAAGCAGATGCAGTATCTGGTCGACACCTACAAGTGCGAATGGAAAGAAGTGGTGAACAATCCGGAGAAGCGCAAGTGGTTCCGCCAGTTCGCCAATACCGACGAGCATCAGCTGGATATCGAGCTGATCGAGCAGCGCGATCAAGCGCGGCCTGCCGACTGGCCGAAAGAAAACGTCGCGCTGGTCGAATTGAAGGGATTAAACGGCGAAACGATCGATCACAACGGCCAGGCCAATCTGCGCAGTTGGGTTCGCGTAGGGGCAGTCGCCGATTTCCCACTCGATGGCGGCTCGGCGATCAAATATGGCCAAACGCAGATCGCCGTCTTCAACTTCGCGAGCCAGGGAAATTGGTACGCGTGCCAAAATATGTGCCCGCACAAGAACGCGTTCGTCTTATCACGCGGCATGATCGGCACCGCCGGCGAAACGCCGAAGGTCGCTTGTCCGCTGCACAAAAAGACCTTCTCACTGGAATCGGGGGAATGTCTGACCGGCGAAGAATACGCCGTGAAAACCTTCCCGGTAAAGATCGAAGCGGACGGCGTCTACTTAGAACTGCCGCCAGAAACGGTCCTCGACGCGGAACTTGCAACCGACAAGCATTGCATCCGCGGCTGCGACGCGGTCAAAGCATTGCAATTGGCGGAAGCGTAGAAAGAAAAGCGGAATGCGGAACTTTTGCAGACGGGGTCGAGATTCAGCGAAAGCGACGCGAGTCAAACTTCCGAGCGATGTCATAGTCCGCGTCTAGCGGATTATTCGTGATTGAATCGTCTTCCATATCTCACTCGCTTGGACGTTCGTTTCTCGTTGCGATCCGCCGCGCGCCACTCTCGCGGCCACTCGTTTAATCGCAGTGCTCTCGTCTGGCAGCCCTAGGAAAACCAAATAGGTTCGGTAGCCTACTTTAGCTCTTTCAGCCATCGAGCCTAGCTTCGTGTCGCCAACGTTGTTTCCCAAGCAAACGATTTTCGCATCGCGGCCAACTCTTGCAGACGGTCCAGCATGATTCGTTCCGCCTCAAACGCGGCGCCTTCCGGTGCGTACGCCGAGAGTCCTTGGGCAATCACGTCCGCGTTCACAAACTCGCGTACGCTCAAATGATCACCATAACGCTTGGTGCTTGCATCATGTTCATTGGCGAGCCCAACGGTCCCGACTAATCGACCCCATAGTGCTCGACCTGTTCCCAATACGAGTCAAACGTATCGGCTGGGTGAAAGTCAGGGCTGTTGTCGATGTCGTGGCACTTGATGCAGGTTTGACGCGCCGTTTCGAGCGGCAGTTGCATCGACTTGCGAAGCTCGGCGATCTTTTCATCCGAGAGCATCAACTCGCCTTGTTCGGCGGCGACGTGATCGGCGCCGGGACCGTGGCAGTTTTCGCAACCGACGCCGGCCATCAGCGGCGTTTCTTCAAGCGAGAGATAGCCCGACTTGTACGGAACGTACTGCGACTGATTCCAACCGACGACATGACACGCGATGCACTCTGGATCAAAGTTGCGCGCAACTTCGAAACGTTCCGGCGGGTGAACAAGCGTCTCCGTCGCATGTGCATGCGGCGTATTTTCCCAGATCTCCATCGCCGTCGTATGGCATTCGCCGCAGACCTGGCTGCCGACAAACTGGCGCCCGGTCGGATGCTCGATCGGTTTGATCCCCAGACCTTCCCAACCGAGCGCTTCAAGCTGCTGTTGGTAGTTGGCCAGCAAGGTCATCATCTCGTCAGAATCGGGGAAACGAGCGTCGAGCGGAACTCGTTCGTATTTCAGCTCTTCCGCATGGTCGCCGTAAAGGCCGACGACGCCGGCGAACATGCCTTTGACGCCGACCTGAACCATTTGTGAGTCGGTCCCTTCGATCTTTTCCATCTCCAAGGTCGGTTCGCCGGCGCCGCCAGCCGATACGATCAGGCGAAAACCAGGAAACTTCCGCGCATACTCGCGGCTCTCCTCGAGCGAAGCGCTCGCCAATAGCACGTACAAATCGCATTGGGCCGCTTCCAACTCGGGCCAAACCGCTGCTAGCCCTTCGAGCGCTGGCTGGAATTCGACTTCATCATTCGCGACCTCGCCGCGACGGCTATCGCCAAAGACGCCGGTGACGCCGATCTTCAAGCCATCTTTTTCGAGGATGCGATAGCGGGGAGTGACGCCCAGCAAGCTGGCGTTGGCGGCGAAATAGCGAGCATTATCGGGATTTTGGTCTGCGACGGCGACAAAGACTTCGTCCACCGAAAGCCGCAGGTCATCGGGACCAAAGGTGATCGCGTCGTATTTCATCTGCTTGATCGCATTGGCGGTCGTCTGAAATTTGATCTCGGCCTGACGACCAAATCGACGGACTTGATTACCGGCGTCGAGCGCGACGACGTCCCAGCCCCGCTCTTCTCGCAATTGCTGCAAAAATGTAAAGCGGCGGTTGAGTCCCCCTTTTTGATTGGTGAGCCCGGTGCAACCGCAAGGCTCGATATAGCCATGCTGCTCACCGGTCAAAAAGAGAGCGAGTCGCGGCTTGGTCCAACCGGCGAACAGCTCCCGCGCGGGAAGCGGCGGAGGATCTTCGCTGGCCGCAGGAGAATCGGTCGCAGCCGGTTTTTCCATGTGCGGATCCTGCGGCGTTTCCTCACCCATCGCCGGCGGCGACTGCTTAGGCGCGTTGGTCACCGCAACTTCGACCGGCGAAGCGGCGCTGGTCGGCGGCGCTGCGGGCCCTCCCGTCTCGGTCTTTTGGCAGCCAATAACCAAGGCAAAAGTGAGTGTAAGGAGAACCAGAGTCGCTGGGAGAGTGCGGACTGGGATCGTCAACATGAAATGGCCCTGCTTGCCGAAAGGTGCGCGATTGGTGCGGCCCCTCCTTTCGCCCTGGCGTAGGCGGGGTCAACAATCCCTTTCTTCTACCGGATTTTCCCGATTTACTCCACCGCGAAATAGAGCCGTAAGCTGACTTCCTCGGTTTGTGGATTTCCCTTTACTCCCAGGCGAATCTCACCTAATTTGCCGGTTTCTCCTGCCAAAAAGGAAGCCGATGGCGTACCGGGGGGGATCGAAAGCGTGAGCGGATAGAGGACAGCCGTTTCGTTCAGCTTCTTTTTCTCGCCCAATTTCGCCTGGATGAAATCGGGAAACACTTTCGCGATACTCAACTCGGTCTCGTCACGATGGGGCCCTTTGACCAACACATTGACCACGACTTTTTTCCCTTTTTCGCCAGAGACGGTCCCTAGCATCATGACATTCTTGTCTTGGTCAATCTTGACCGCCGAGATGAAGTTGATGTCGCCCCCCACTTGAACCGAGATCGGCAACGTCAGCATTTTGGCTTCGGGATCGTTGGTCGTAATTTCCGCACGAAACTTGGTTGCGCCAATCGGTAAACCTTTCGGGAGAAAGATTTCTACTTTGCCGCCGCTGCGGCCTCCGTCGGTCGCCTTTAATTCTTCGGCGCTGAGTGGAACAATCTTCGCCGTCGCTTTGCCCGAATCGTCGCCCACCAACTTGACGCCGGTCAGCTGGAAGTCGTCGCTGACGACCGAGACGACGTCCACGGCGGCTGAGAGGTCGTCGCCGGCGGTGACGTGACCAAAATTCACTTCGTTGGGGTTCATGTAGATGGCCCGCACGACGGCGCCATGAATGCGTAGCTCCAGCTCTGGTTTGCGCGGGTCGTTGGTGCGCAACGTCGCCGTTTGCATGAATGACTCGGCGTAGGCGATGGGGTGCCATTCCAACTCTACCTCGACCGTTTCACCGGGAGGTATCATCTTCTTGGCCAACGTGCTGAGCGTGCACTTGCACGTGGTGCCGGCCTCTTCTAATTGCAGCGGCGCATCGCCGTCGTTGCGAATCAGGAAAGTATGCTTTTCGGTCGCGTCGACATTCATTTTGCCAAACTCGAAGACGGCGTCGCCGACAATGACCGCGTTGGGCATCGGATCATCGGACGATTGCACGCGCTCGACCTGCGGCTGCGTGACCGATCCAAAATCATTGGACGCAGTCCACTGAGGGAGCGTGGAAGCGGCGCCGATCGCAACGCCGATGAACAGACTGGCAACCAAAACAAGCAAAGGTCGCATCGGACTCAGCTCCTACAACGGGAGGTGTTCAGAATGAATTTTGGGAAAAGGGAATCCTTCTAGGATAACCGAGCGCCCGGGGATTAGGACTTCGGAGTTTGATTTTTCTCCGTACTCGCCGAATTGGCCAGTTCTTGCATGACCGTCAAAACCGAGCGGCCATCGTCGAAACGGCGATTTTCGAACTTTAGCTCGCTATGGTCATGCATTGCGTCGAGCCGAAGCGCCTCGGTCGCCTGCTGGGCGGCCTCCTGATTTCGGCCGGCGGCGGCGTACATTTGGGCAAGTTCGACATGGTGATACCCCCGAGTGGGGAAGTCGCGGCAGACACTTTCCTGGCGTTCGATGGCCAACTTCAAAATCGCGGGATCTTCATATTTTTGATAGAGCTCCCAGTAATTGTTCGCGATCCAACTTTGCAGACTGACGTTACGCGGACTGCGCCGCAGCGTTTCGGCCACTGCTTGTTGCGCTCCGTTGACATTCGGAGGAACGGGGCTCGACTTCCACGCTTGAAAATAGACGTTCGCTAAAATCTGCGGACCGTCCACGCTATAGGGATCGGCCGCCGCCGCCTTCTTGGCCAGTCGCACCTGCTCCGAAAATGTTTCATTAACTACGCCATAGAGAGAAGTGAACGACGACATGACGGGAAACAACGCCACCGTCACCATCCCGTACAGCAGCACCACAGCAGCCAATGCGACTCCGGCACGGGACGAAAACGCTTCGAGCTGCAGCGTTTGATCTTTGTCGCTCCCCAGCGTCAAACCCCAGAATAACCACAGCCACAACGCGACCGCGGGAAAGCTAATGCCGCCGGCAGCTAGCAGATTGATCATCAAGACGATCGCCGCGATGCGCAACGTCAAGAGATCCAACGTTCCCCGCCGCGACCAACCATACGTCGCCCCGGCGACTGCCAGCGCCAAGGGAAGCCCGATCCACATCATCCAGATCGGCGACTCGCCTTGCATGACGGCGCGAATCGGCGGCGCAAGTAGAAAAGCAACCAACGCGCCCACAAAGATCGGCACGATGCTCGCATCCGGGGCTTGCTCAGGACTCCCTTCCGCCGCCGTGAGAGTCGGCTCTGCTTGACTTCCGGTCGGAAAACGGAGCAGCCAGACCGCGATGAAGCCGAGCAACAAGAGAACCGCCGGAACGCCGGCCGACGCCGCGATCTCTAACAAAAAGTTGTGCGGATCGGCGATCGTCTCGCTGGCGGAAGCCGGCATATAGCGCGGGTAGAACGACTGAAAGTTGCCCAAACCGCAGCCAAACAGCGGGCGTTCGGCAGTGACGTCAAGCGCGCCTTGCCAGTATTGCAAACGATACAGGACCGACTTGGGCGCTTCCGTAAAAACTTCGCGATCCAGCAGTCCGCTGGCGAATCCGCCCCCAACGGCAATCGCCAACAGCAACACGCCGCCGACCAGATATTTCCAAGGGAGATGCCGCCGCAAACTGCTGGCCAATATCCCCCACAGTCCCATGCCGGCGACGACCGCCAAGACGGCGGTACGGCTTTTCGTCAAAATCAACGTCCCGCAGAGCAGACACAGGATGACGGCTAACACGGCGGCTTGAAGATACGATCGCGCTCGAACCTGTTGAATCGCGACGCCTGCGGTGATGATCAAACCTACCGCCAAAAATCCGGCCAACGAGTTGGTCAGCGTGAAGGTCGACGCCGGTTCGGTGCTCATGAGACGCGACTCAAAGTTCCTCACCTGAGGATCATCGTCGTCCCCGGCGATTCCTGCGTCACGCCGCCCTTGTTCTTTGTCCGCCAGATAATCGGCCTGCATCTGGGGGATTTCGACCCGGTACTGATAGATCGCGTAGGTCGCGCACACCGTCACCGTCGCAATCACAATCGCGATCAACGCACGCTTGCGCGCAGCGGAGCGAAACAACTGCCGATACAAAAAGTAGGCGATGACCAAGCCGGCGTAGGTCCAAAACTGATTGATCGCCGGGCGAACTTCGCCGCTGCCGGCGACCATCGTTACGCCGATCGCCAACCAGGCGAGCAGCGCCAACAGCAGCGATTCCCACTTCGACCAGACGATGCTCAACTTGCCGCTCAGCAATCCGCCGATCGCCCATAAGGCCAACGCCCAGAGCCACATCAGGACCCACGGAAGCTCGACTCCGCGACCGACCGGGCCTTCGCTGCCGATCAGCGGGGTCAGCACGGTCAAGCAAGCGACATAGCCGCAAAGGAGCAGCGAAAACCATTCGGAACCGGGAGATGCAGGCGGCGCCGGCGCGCTGGCCGCACGCGAAGACTGGCTCGGCGGAAAGGATGACGACTTATTGCGGCGTTTCATGAATCTTTTCGAGAGCGTCTAGCGGTCGATTCAATGACGCCGATCAGCGCCAACACGCAAAATTCCATCAAGAGCACGATCACGGCGCCGACCCAATCGACGCGATGCAATAACACCGCGCCCAACCCGCAGGTCGCCGTCATCAGATAGATCGTCAGCACCGCTTGGGTTTTGGTGAAACCAAGTTCGACAAGTCGATGTGAGACGTGACTCTTGTCAGGCTGAAACGGACTTCTTCCTTCGCGGATACGAATCGCCAATACGGTGACCAGATCAAACAGCGGCACCGCCAAAATGCATAGCGGAGCCAGCACTGCATGTCGCGACCCTTCGCCATAACCGGAGAAGGTGGCGATGATCGACATGATCGCGATGCAAAACCCAATCAGATAGCTGCCGGCGTCTCCCATAAAAATTTTCGCAGGCGGTTGATTGTGCCACAAAAATCCGAGCATGGAGCCAGAGAGAACCAGTAAAAAACCGGCCGTAAACAATTGCGGTCCGGCCGAGTCTGGATCGGGCGCGATCAACAGCACCGCCGCCATAATCGACGCGGCGATTGTCGCGACTCCGGCCGAGAGCCCATCCATATTGTCGAGCATGTTGAACGAGTTGATCATCGCGACGATCCAAAGAATCGAGACGATGTATTGCAACCAAGGGAGATCGACGTAGAAGCTGAGCTTCCAGTCAAATCCGATCACAAAGAGGGCGGCGATCGCGACTTGTACGGCCAGGCGGATTTTCCAGGATAAACCGATCCGATCGTCGATCAGCCCGATGATCATCAAGATCGATGCGCCCGCGACCAATGCCCACAGTTTGAGCGATTGGTGGACGAAACCGTCCAAGTGTTGCTGAGCCATCTCGACCAGCGACTGAATGACCGGCGGCCAGGCTCCTGCCGATATCGGCAGGTTCCCAATCAGACCGACGGCCAGTTGCGCCAGCGCCAGCGTGCCGACCAATCCAACCCAGATACCGATTCCGCCGCCGAGCGGCGTGGGTGTCACATGTACTTTGCGTTGGTTCGGCTGGTCGAGTAATCCCCACTTATGCGCATTCGCTCTGACGATGGCCGTCGCCACCAGAGAAATGAGAAAGCTGGGGATAACCGCGGCTGCGATCAGCGAAAAAGCGACGAGCGGGCTCCAGGTCACGCGTGAAACCGATCAGTAAGGGAAGTGAGATGAGTTGGTTTGCATTTTAGTTGGCATCGCACTGCGCTTATACCTCCCCCGGCTTACGCAGGGTTTTGACGCAATTGTTGCCGCAAATAACCGCGACATTCGTCAAAAAAGGCCTGAAAATCGGCCCGCTGGTAGTCGGGATAGGTCCATGCGGCCCCGGTCCACCGTTTTTGATAGTACTGGAGGGTGATCTCGGCGAAGATGCCGTCGCGCAAATAAATTCGGTGGCTCCGATCTTTGGTGGTCGCCAACACCAGCTTTGCTTCGGTGATATAGCCGGGATCTAGATTGAGCGGTCGGCTTTCGGGCCAGCGCGACAGCTGCTGACACTCAACCTCGAGCGCGTTGGAAGAATGTTTCCAATCGGCGAGGGTCGAACTGTCGGCCAATTCCTCGAACGCCCAGAAGCATTTTTTTAGCCCAGATCCCATTTCGTCGTCGTAGTAGTTGGTCTCGACCAGATCGAAGTGAGGGCTCTCCAGCGCGAGCGGTCCCCACTGGGAGACCAACTGAGATTTTCCCCACTCCAGCGCTTCGCCGTGGCGGCTGAATGCGGCGACAATCCGCAGTACGAAGCGCGGCGGTTTGAGATCGCCCATGTCTCTCCAGCAGTCGGTTGAAACGTAAAATTTAGGATGCAGGCTCTTAGTCTACGCCAAGAACGAAAAAAACCGCCAGGGGGACGGCCCTGGCGGCTTTTCGATTTGTCGTATGACAAGCAAGCAACAGTCGCTTAGTACAGCAGGATCACGTCCATGCCGCCGAAGAAACCGTTGTCTTTGGCGCCGTCGTAGAACGGGGTGGCGCCGGTGTTGTTGTCAAACTTGTCCCAACGCAGTTCCGGACGAACGATCAAGTTCGCGTTCGGGGTCCAGTTGGCGCCAACGCTCAAAGCGTAGTAGCTACCGGCGCCGTTACCAACGCGTGAACCGTCTTCATCGTCGAACCATTCAACACGGGTACCGACCTTCCAGCACTCGTTGATTTCTTTGAACAAGTATTGGTTGATACCGTACCAGTAGGCGTTGTCCGCAGGAGCGCCGGCGCCGTCGAACAGGTTGTACTGAACGCCCAAGTCGTGTTGGAACACATAGTTCCAGCCGCAACCCAGATCGTAATCGAATACGAAGCTGTTCATGTACGAGTCGCCGCCGTTCTTACCGAACGAACCGCCAACGCACTGCCAGGTCAAGGTCGCTTTGTCGCTCAGCGTGGCGCTGGCTCCGCCCAGGAACATCGATCCAGCTTCATAGAAGTCGAAACCGGTGTCCCAAGCCGCAACCCAACCGCCGTTCAGCGTCAAGTTTTCAATTCCGCTGTAGGTGGCCATGGCGCCGGTGTGAGTAAACGGTTCGCCATAGTTCATCGTGTAAGCGTGCGAATAGAAGAAGTTGTCAGGAGCGGTAACGACTTCGTAACCAATCGTGGTGTAGAAGTGACCGACTTTGACTTCCCAATCGCCCCAAGCTGCGGTTCCGTACAACTGCGGAATGGCCGAGCCGTACAGATCCGTTCCGCTGCCGAGATCCTTCGCCGTGTCCCAACCATTGTCCCAAGCGTCACGATCGCCGTGACCGAAGGATTGGGTGTCAGGGCCATCGGCGCCCCAAACGAAGTCAGCACGGTAACCAAGGTCAAAGCAGTAGGTTTCGGCGTCCGCGAGTTTCTCCGCGTAAATCCAAACCTGATCGACCGTCGGCGTGTTGGAGATGCCGCGGAAGGCGACCGGTTCATTACCGGTGTTCGACCGCACGCCGCCGGCATTGGCATAAAAGCCGCCGGAGACCCATCCACCAATCGTAACGCCACAATCATTTTCGCCAAACAACGACCATTGGTCGCCGTGGCCGCAGCACGGGAACCAATCGATTCCACAGCAGCTGCTCTGACAACCACATGAGTTGCAAGAGTCGCATCCGCCGCAGGAATCGCAGGCCGTATCCGTGGCACAACCGCAATCGCTGACCGTGACCTGTTCGCCAACGTAGCTCACTTTGCCGGCATTGTAATAGCCAGGTTGTTGAGCAACGGCAAACGTGGTCGAGCCGACCAGCATGCCGACGGCGAGCATCGCCGTCTTCCAATCCGTTTTCATCTAAACTCCCTCCAAATCCCAGGATTTACTTATTCGACGCAGGGAATCGCCTCCGCGAAACCATTGAGGCTGCTTCAGCTTGAACGCCACGCCACCGATTCTCCGCTTCGGTAACGCCGCCGTTGGCATTCCGCCTCGAGCGCAGCCATTCGCACCTGATGCAGGTTTAATGGGTTTATCGAGATCAATCGCCACAGAATCTAAGGAAGTAGTTGGCGCTAGAACTTCTCCGCCTAATCAGAAGACTCGCCGCATCTTTCCTGGTCGCCTTCATTCCACGCAAAACTGTCATAAACGGCCTTAAATCCACCCCTCTAGGGGAAACAATTCACCAATCGGGCGGAATCTAGACATTCGAGGGGGGGGCAGATTTCGCCGTGCGGGAAGCGCTCCCTGGCAATTCTCTTGTGGCGTGCGAATAATTGGGGCACAATGAAAACTAACGGGATCAGCTCCTCCTCCACTCCTCATCCGATGTTCACTAGATTTCTCGGAAGGCTCCTATCTATGATGCGCCACGCCCCAGGTAACCGCCTGCGCGCCGGTTTTACCCTCGTTGAACTTTTGGTCGTGATCGCGATCATCGGCATCCTGGTCGGCTTGACGCTTCCCGCGGTGCAGCAAGCTCGTGAAGCGGCACGTCGCGCTCAGTGCACCAACAACGAAAAAAACTTGTTGCTGGCGCTAACCAACTATGACTCAACGCATGGCGCTCTCCCGATGGCGTCGACCATCTCGGAAACTTCCGGGGCGCATCACTTCAGCTGGATTGCTCAGATCTTGCCGCAAATCGAACAAACGGCCCTCTACGACCGACTCGATTTCGCCAGCGCCGCCGTTTCTGGTGGAGCTACCGGAAACACTGGCCTCTTGAACACCCAATTAGAAGTCCTCGTTTGTCCGTCGGACGCCAATGGGGAGCCAGGCGCCGAATTGGGCAACTTCTCACCGTCCAACTACGCAGGCTCAGAAGGTCGCGTCTCTAGCTTGACGACCGGCAATCAATATGGCGCTACGTCGCCGACCCGTCCTACGGATTGGGCCGGTACTGCTCTCGCTAGCGGATCACGAATGGACTTGAACGGCGTCTTTCGACCAGGTCGATCGACCAAGTTTTCGCAAATCAAAGATGGAGCCTCGAACACGGTCTTCCTTGGGGAAGCGACCGTCGCCGGATATGATTCATCGTCGGGAGAAGAGCGATTCATCTCGAATGCTTATGCTCGTTGCGCACTCGTTGGCGCTTACAAGACAGCTCCGACGGCTTCACCAACAATTTACAACAGTGAAGCTTTGGGGTGGGCGGATTACGATGGCGGCACGTCGTATGTCGGCGTCCCCGGCGCCGCATCAGCGAGTCTTATCGCACCGGTATTTATTGCCGACCCCGGTATCAATACAGACGAATTTGGCGCTTCGACGCCCCATAATGTACTGATGACCGGCATGGGTGACGGCTCGGTAAAAGCGATCCCGCTGACGGTCGACAATATCGTCTGGATTCAGTTGAACGGCATGGCCGATGCAACTGTCTTTGAAATGCCGTAACGCATTTCTCTCCCTCCATTTCAAAAGCAAAGAGGCCGCAACTTTCGTTGCGGCCTCTTTCATTGACAGACCTGATCTATACGGCGGCTTAATACGCTTTGGCGATCACCGCACGACGCTGGGTCGGCTTGCCGGTGAAGATGCACTCGCCTGGCTCGACATCGCCTTCGATCGGAATGCAGCGAACCGTCAGCTTCAGCTTCTTCAGCGCTTCTTCGACCGCTTTGTCGTCAGCGCAGTGGCAATAGGCGAAACCGCCGTGAATCTCAGGGCGATCTTCGTTTTTTGGCGTAAAGTAGGCGACCAACTCTTCCAGCTTGTCGATCGTGCGACTGTTGTCGTCACGCAACTTCTTCGCGCGCTCGAACAGATTGCTTTGAATCTCGTCCAGCAGCGTTGTGATCGTCGCGACAAGTTCGGCCTTGGGCGTCCCTTTTTTGTCCTTGGGAGACTGGTCGCGGCGGGCCAAAAAGACGCTGTCGCTGGCCACATCCCGCGGACCGATCTCGGCACGCAGCGGCACCCCTTTTTTAATGTGCTGCCAGGTCTTCTCGCCGCCGCGGATATCGCGATCGTCGATCAAGACGCGAACCGGCGCGCCGTGATACTGAACCCCTTTCAGGGCCGAGTTGAGCTGATCGACGTAGGCCAGCACGGCGGCGCGCTCTTCGTCACTGCGATAGATCGGCAGCAGCACGATATGCTTGGGAGCTAGACGCGGCGGCACGATCAAGCCGTCGTCATCGCTGTGCGTCATGATCAAGCCGCCGACCAGGCGAGTCGAAACGCCCCACGAAGTCGTCCAGGCGAACTCCTCGGTTCCTTCTTGGGTCTGGAACTTGATCTCTTGCGCCTTTGAGAAGTTCTGTCCCAAAAAGTGAGAAGTCCCGGCCTGCAGCGCTTTGCGATCCTGCATCATCGATTCGATGCTGAGGGTCATCGAAGCCCCCGGAAAACGCTCCCACGAAGTCTTCTCGCCTTTAATGACCGGCATCGCCATGTAGTTCTCGGCGAAGTCGGCGTAAACCTCCAGCATTTGCCGGGTTTCGGCGATCGCCTCTTCGGCGGTCGCATGCGCCGTGTGACCTTCTTGCCACAGGAACTCGGTCGTCCGCAAAAACATCCGCGTCCGTAGTTCCCAGCGGACCACATTGGCCCATTGATTGATCAGGATCGGCAAATCGCGATACGACTGAACCCATTTGGCGTACATCGCGCCAATAATCGTCTCGCTGGTCGGGCGAACAATCAGCGGTTCGTCCAACTTGCCGGCCGGCACCAGACCGCCGTTGGGGCCCGGTTCTAACCGATGATGCGTGACGACGGCGCATTCTTTGGCGAAGCCTTCCACATGCTCCGCCTCTTTCTCCAGAAAGCTCATCGGAATAAAGAGGGGGAAATAGGCATTTTCGTGCCCGGTCTCTTTGAACATGCCGTCGAGGACCGCCTGCATGTTTTCCCAAATGGACCATCCCCACGGTTTGATGACCATGCAGCCGCGAACGGGTGAAACTTCGGCCAGATCGGCCGCTTTGATCACCTGTTGATACCATTCGGGATAGTCATCGGCTCGCGTCGGGGAGATCGCGTTTTGAGGAGCCTTCGCCATGTATCTGCTTCTAACCTTGCAATTTTCTCTGATTGGTAAAGGTCGCATTCTAGGGGATATAAGTTCGCGGTGACAACGCGGCTTCTTTGGCGGTTCTTCTGCGATTATGCGCATTTCCGCTTAAATGCCACTCCTGGGCAGGGTTACGTCCTTGAAGGAATACGCCCCCCCCCCTAGAATCCTCCGGTTTTCCCGAGCGTTGTACGCCGACATGACGACGCAATGATAGAAGAGATGGCCGAACCGGTCACAAGGAGAGAGCGAAATGGCGCGACGCGAAATCGCCAATTTGGGCGAAAATGAAACGATTGACGAGGTCTATCTCGTTTCCAATAAACAGCTTCGACCCAACCGCCAAGGCAATCTCTATCTGCAAATGCAGATCGGCGACAAGTCTGGTCAGGTCAACGGCATGATGTGGAATGCGAATGACCACGTCTATCGCAAGTTTGACGATGGCGATTATGTGCGAATTCAGGGGACATCGCAGTTCTACAACGGTGCGATGCAGATCATCGTCAGCGGCATCGAGCGGGTGGATGTCAAAGAAGTGGACGAGTCCTATTTTGTGCATCTGGGAGGCGCCGAAATCGACGGACTCCGCGGCCAGCTGGCCGAAATGCTCCGCGGCATGAAGAACCCGCACCTCCGCAATCTGGCCGAGTGCTTTCTGATTGACGAAGAATTCATGCAACGGTTTTGCCGCGCTCCGGCCGGCGTGAAGAACCATCACGCTTACCACGGCGGACTACTAGAGCATGTCGTCAACCTGATGAAGGTGAGTCAGGCGATCGTTCCCTTCTATCCGCAGATCGACGCCGACCTGCTGCTAATCGGCGCGTTTACGCATGATCTAGGAAAAATTGACGAGCTGACCTACGACAAAGGATTCGCCTATAGCGACGAAGGTCAATTGATTGGGCACCTGGTGATGGGCGTGGCGCTCATCGACGAGAAAGCGCACGAAGCGGAAAAGCTCGGAGGCGAACCGATGCCTTACGAACTTGTGCTGCGAGTGAAGCACATGGTGGTCAGCCATCATGGCAAGCTCGAATTTGGCAGCCCGAAGGTGCCGATGACGCTGGAAGCCCTCGCGCTCAACTATCTCGATACGCTCGACGCTCACGTGATTAGCTATGGCAAGCTGATCGAAGAAGACATCAACACGGACAGCGCCTGGACCATCTACCACGCGCCGATCGGTCGCAAGCTGTACAAAGGAGAACCGCCGCGCTCTTAGTGCGGACTTCGCCCCAGCGAAGCTTTTCTATCGACAGGCGATCCACGGCCGGTTCAGAAAAGTCGAAACTTCTACAATCACGCGAAAAGAGGCTGGACGGCGATCCAGCCTCTTTTTTTATGCGCCAAGTTTTCCACCTAATACCTCGCATACGAACAATCGCAAACCACTGTCTTGTATGTGGTTATCACAATCCTCCACGCAGAGAGCATCGAAAGGAGAGAGACTTCTTGAAGAAGTCTACAAGAACCCTTTACCAGAGATTCACCCCACGTTCACGTGGTGCACGCGGGCCGACGCGACAATTTCTCGAGAGGTTGGGAAAGACGCCATCGATGGTGAGCTGCTAAAACTAACCTGTCCCGAAAGAAAAAAAGGCTGGGAGGGAACCCGCCGTGATTCGCGAAGCCATGAAGACGAACCGCGTCCGCACGTTATTCATCAGCGACGTTCACTTGGGTTGCCGCTATGCACGCGTCGAGCCGTTGCTCGATTTGCTCAATCGGCACGATCCCCAATACGTCTACATCGTCGGCGATTTCATCGATGGTTGGCGCTTACGCAAGCGTTGGCATTGGGAGCCGATCTACAACGCGATTTTGAGCCGCTTGTTTGAGATGTCGGAAGCCGGATCAAAGATCTGTTACGCCCCCGGCAATCATGACGACTTCTTACGCGACTTCCACTTCAATTTCGGCTTTGTCGAGATTGCCGACGAATTCATCCACAGCTCGCCGCAAGGGCGTCGCTTTCTGGTGACGCACGGGGACAAGTTTGATCAGGTCGAAACGAAGGCCAAATGGCTTTCGGTCATCGGATCGTTCGCCTACGACTCACTTTGCTGGGCCAATCAGCACGTCAATCACTGGCTCCGCTACTTCAAGCTGCGCGGCCTACCGCTGGCCGCGATGGTGAAAAAACGGGTCAAAGCGGCGGTCACCTTCGTCAGCGACTTTGAAACCAATCTGGTCAACCATGCTCGCCAGCTGAACTGCCAAGGGGTGGTTTGCGGCCATATTCATACGCCGGCGATGGATCAGCGCGGCGACGTGACATACTGCAACACCGGCGATTGGATCGAAAATGCGACCGCTTTGGTAGAGTATGAGGATGGCCGCCTAGAGATCGTCGACATGCAGCACGAAGATACCCCGGTGTCGATCGAGGATTCGTCCGAGTTCGTGCTGGAGCAAGGAGAAATCCTCCGCAACATGCTGGTCGGTTCAGGTCGACATGCGACCGCTACCGTCTGATTACCCCCAATCGAACGCAAATACGCGATAGTCTACAGCCTGTTTCATCTCGACGCCTGAGCGTCTGGATCGATAGAATTGTCGAGACTTGTTTATTCTTTCAATGGACGGAACGAACCGTGGCGAAGATCATCTACAGCATGTCGGGCGAAGGGCGCGGACACGCCGCTCGCGTCCGAACGATGGTCGAACGGCTTCGACCAGAACATGATCTGGTGCTGATGGCGCCCGATCAGGCGTACGATTTTTTGGCGCCGATCTACAACAACAACGCCGCCACGCCTAACGTCGAAGTGCGTCGCATTCCGGGGCTCCGGTTTTACTACACTCGCGGTCGGCTTGATCTGACCAAATCGATCTATCGCGGCCTCGGCTTCATGGCGAAACTGAACGGGTTCGCCCGCGAGATGGCCAACACGCTCCGTCAGGAAGAGCCGGACCTGGTCGTTACTGACTTCGAGCCGATCCTACCAAAAGCGGCCAGCAAAGTCGGCGTGCCGGTCGTCAGCTTAAATCATCAAGACTTTCTCCTGGCCTATGACCTCTCGACGCTGCCGCGCGGATTGCAGTGGTACGCTTGGATGATGGGATTTGTGGTCAGGGCGCACCATGTCGACCATGCCGAAACGGTCGTCTCATCGTTCTTCACTTCGCCGCTACGACCCGGCTGGGAAAGCGTCACTCAGGTTGGCCCCCTGCTCCGCAAAGAACTGGAACAAGCGAAAACCAGCGAAGGGGGCTATATCCTCTCGTACGTTCGCCGCTCGATGCCGCCGGAAGCGATCGAACTTCTCAAGACCTGCGATCGCGAAGTGCGCGTCTACGGCTTGGGCAAGCAGCCCGACCAAGGCAACCTGCGTTTCTTTGACATCAGTGAAGATGGCTTTGTCCGCGATCTGGCTGGTTGCGACGCGATGGTTGGCGCCGCCGGAAATCAATCGTTAGGCGAAGCGATCTATCTGGGCAAACCGGTCTTGGCGCTGCCGGAAGAATCGCATCACGAGCAAATGATCAACTCTCACTTTCTGCGACAGATGGGCGTCGGCGATTGGTCGACGATCGAGAGCTTCTCGAAAAAGCATTTCGCCAGTTTCATCGAACGCTTGGCAATGTTTCGCGAAAACCTGGCGACCTTCCGCGGTCGAATCAACGGCAATCCCTCGGCGCTAGCCGCGATCCAACGACATCTGCCGGCGTAGACCGCGTTGATCGTCGTCGTTCAATCTTCGTCACAGCCCGAAGCGCCAACGCAAGTTTTGACGTGGCGACATTTCGCTGGTTGGCTAAATAGCGCAACCTCAAAACTCGCGCTGCGGATTACGCAGATAAAGTGATCTACGCTAAGATCGGATGCAGCACTTCGCCGGCGACGTCGGTCAGACGGAAGCGACGGCCGTTGTATTTGTAGGTCAGCTTCTCGTGATCGAGCCCTAGCAAGTGCAAGATCGTCGCGTGCAAGTCGTTGACGTGCACCTTGTCGATCGCCGCTTTGTAGCCGACTTCGTCCGACTCGCCGTAGCTGACGCCCCCTTGGACGCCGCCGCCGGCCATCCAGGCGCTGAAACAATGCGGGTTATGATCGCGGCCCGGCTTTTCTCCGGTCTGGGCGATCGGCAAGCGGCCGAACTCGCCGCACCAAATGACCAGCGTTTCGTCCAAGAGTCCCCGCTGCGCCAGATCGGTCAGCAGCGCTGCGATCGGCTGATCGGTTTCGCCGGCGAACTGGCGATGATTGCCTTCGATATCGATATGGCCGTCCCAGCTGCGCTGGTTCTCCATCCCGCCAGAGTAAATCTGCACGAAGCGAACGCCGCGTTCGATCATGCGGCGCGCGACCAAACATTGTTTGGCGAAGTGGCCGCACTGCTTTTCGTCGATACCGTACAGCTTGCTGATCTGCTCCGACTCCTGCGAGATATCGATCGCTTCCGGCGCCGTCGTTTGCATGCGATAGGCGAGCTCAAAACTCTCGATCCTCGCCGCGAGTTCTCCTTCGGCTTGGCGCTGAGCGTAATGCTGCTGATTCAGTTGCTTGAGAAGATCGAGTTGCGCTCGTTGCCCCATGTCCGACAGCGCGCCAGGTCGCGAGAGATTGTCAATCGGCGCGCCTTGAGGGCGAAGATGCGTTCCCTGATAAACGCCTGGCAAGAAAGCGGCGCCCCAATTCGCGGCGCTCCCTTTCGGCAGTCCGCGGCCCAGCGGATCGCTCATCACCACAAAGCCGGGCAAGTCGAGATTTTCGCTTCCCAAGCCGTAGGTGACCCATGAACCGACGCCGGGAAACCCCATGCGGGCCATGCCGGTGTTCATCATAAACAACGCCGGGCTATGATTGTTCGACTCGGTGTAGCCAGAGTGAATGAAGGCCATCTTGTCGACATGCTCACCCAGCTTGGGGAAGATCTCCGACACCATCTTGCCGCACTCGCCGCGCGGCGTGAACTTGAACGGCGACGGCATCAGCTTGCCGACCTGATGTTGGAAAAACCCGGTCGTGTTCTCAAACGTGCCGTCAAATTCCTTCAATGATTTGCCGGCCCATTTGTCGAGCCCCGGCTTGTAGTCCCACGTATCGACCTGACTAGGTCCGCCGTTGACGAAGATCCAAATCACCCGCTTCGCTTTGGCCGGAAAGTGCGATTGCTTGGGCGCCAAAGGATTGAGCGCAGCGCCCCGCTCGGCCGCCAACAGGCCTTCGTCTTGCAACAGCGTCGCCAAGCCCAGCAATCCCGCTCCACCGCCGCAGCGAGCGAGCCATTGGCGACGAGTTTGCACCGTTTGGAAATCGTACATAGGGATCGCTCTTAGTCGATGTAAATAAATTCGTTCAAACCGAACAACGCCTGGCACAAGTCCACCAGCGCCCCCTGCTCTCCGCCGCTTCCATCCCGTTCGGCCTGAGCGGCGACGAATGCGGCGGCAGTTTTTAGTTCTTGTTCGGTCGGATCGCGCTGCACCGCTTTCTGATAGGCGGCGGTGATCCGCGCTTCCACGGAACCGGATGGCGACGCAGCCGCAAAGCTTTCGGCGTAGCTGCGCGTATGCGGACTGTTCATCATCGACAGGGCCTGCGGCGCGGTGGTCGTTTCGCTGCGACTGCCGATGCTGACCAGATGCTCGGGCCAATCAAACAACATCATCGTCGGGATCAGCCGACTGCGTTTGATAAAGAAGTAAACGCTGCGACGGTTCATTCCTTCGTCCAGCGTACCGGGGCCGAACATCGTCCGATCGAGTTGCCCTGAGACCGACAGCATCGCGTCGCGAACTCCTTCCGCTTCCAAGCGACGCGGAGCATGTCGCCAGAGCAAGACGTTTTGCGGATCGGCGGCCAATTGCTCTCCGTTGGCGGCGGCCGATTGCATGTAGGTTTGACTGGTCATGATCTGCTTGTGCATTCGCTTCAATCGCCAGCCATTGTGGATCAGATCGACGGCCAACCATTCCAGCAGCGCCGGATGGCTCGGCGGATCTCCCTGCACGCCAAAATCGCTCGGCGTGGCGACGATGCCGCGGCCAAAGTGGTGATGCCACAGCCGATTGACGATTACGCGGGCCAATAAACCGCCGGCGCCAGCCTCGGTATCGGTCATCCAGTTGGCCAGCGCCGTGCGACGATAGCTGAGAGCCGACTCGCTGGGAACTTCTTGCGCTTTCCAATAGTCGCGCGGATGTCCGTCGCGCAGCACGGCCGGAAAACCAAACTCGGCGACTTCCCCTTTTTGGGCGACATCGCCGCGCGTCAGAAAATGGGTCGTCGTATAAAAGTGAGGGAAGCCGCGGCTATCGGCCAGATGCGGAATCTTCTTGCCCCCTTCGGTGTTCACTTGCACGGTCACGGGCTTCGCTGCGGCGTCAGTCGGCACGTCAAGCTCGGCTAGACTGCGCGTGGTGGTCGTAAAGGTCGACGCCATGCGGTAATAGTCGGCCGAAGTGATCGGGTCAAACTTGTGGTCATGACAACGAGCACAACCGATGGTCAGCCCAAGAAACGCGGTGCCGGTCGTCGCGACGACATCGTCTAGTTCGTCATAGCGGGCCTGTTCAAACTCCGCTTCCGTCAATTGCGTCGGAAACGCGCCGGCGCCAAGGAAGCCGGTCGCCATTTGGGCGAGCGGATTTTGCGGAGCGATCTCGTCGCCGGCCAATTGCCAAGCGACAAACTGGTCGTAAGGAAGATCGTCGTTCAACGCTTGGATTAAAAAATCGCGATAGTGATAAGCGTGCGGTCGATCGGTGTCTTGCTCGTATCCAAAGGACTCGGCGAACCGTGCGACATCCATCCAATGCCGCGCCCACCGTTCTCCGTAGTGCGGCGAATCGAGCAAACGATCAATCAGCTGGCCATAGGCCTCTGGATCTTGGTCGGCGACAAACGCGGCGACTTCTTCCGGCGTCGGCGGCAGTCCCAGCAGATCGAAATAGGCGCGACGAATCAACGTTCGACGATCGGCGGTGGGGTTGGGCGTGATTCCTTGCTCGTTCAATTTTTTCCAAACGAACCGATCGATGGGAGACTTCACCCAGTCGGAAGTGACTGCGGAAGGCGCGATCGTCGCCAAAGGTTGCAAAGAC
The DNA here is from genome assembly GCF_000153105.1 of Blastopirellula marina DSM 3645. GTDB lineage: Bacteria > Planctomycetota > Planctomycetia > Pirellulales > Pirellulaceae > Blastopirellula > Blastopirellula marina. The sequence continues at coordinate 1,024,189 of NZ_CH672376.1, read as the reverse complement.
CAAAAGTCGCTCGCTTTGTCTTGATCGGCTGCGGTTGGTTTTGCGGCGTCCACGAGCGGCTTGTCGTAGGGCGCTCCCAGATCGATCCACTGGGCGATCGCGGCGATCTTTTCGTCTGACAACTTTTCGGCGCGCAGCGGCATGTGCGGCTCTTCGTCGTGGCGCAGCAGCGCCATCAAATAGCTGTTAGCGGCGTCCCCCTGTTCGACATAGCCGGAAGCGAGCAACTTGTCCCGCGTCGACAAATCAAAATCGGCTTTGACGCTTTCGCCGCCGTGACACTTCAAACAGCTGCTCGCCAGGGTTTGACCAACGCTTGAGCGAAACAGGTCAAGTCCCGCTTTCATCTCCGTGGCATGCTTGGGAGATATCTTGGGCGGCGTATTCTCTTCGGCCAAGAGCGGAAAGACGCATGACAGAAATGCAATTGCCAACGATAAATGGCCGGCGAGGCGCAGAAGCATGGAAAACCCTGCGGTAGGTGGGAGGAAAGACTAGGCGGGATCGTCGATCGATACGCTCCAGTTTCAGCGAAAGAGGAGCAAGAGTCCAGTCTATTTTCTCTCGTTTCTTTCCTTGCCGATCCCCTGCTCGCAGACCGGTCTCTCTGCTTGTGATGGGAAATAGGCGCAAAAAAGCGGCGGCCGTACAAATCCGGCCGCCGCTGGAAGAAGTTGGAATCTACGAACAACTTCGCGTTAGTTATTCGCCGTGTTGAAATTCTCGACCAAATCGCGAAGCGCGGTCGCCTGGGCGCCCAGCTGTTCGCTGCTGGCGGCCAGTTCTTCGCTGGCTGCCGTCGCTTGTTCGGTCACATCGGCCACTTGTTGAATGGCTCCGTAAACCTCGTTGGCCATGTTCATCTGCTCGTCCGCGGCAGTTGCGATTTCGGTGATCTTGCTTGAGGTCGATTCGACCGCAGTCACGATCTTCTGCAACGCTCCGCCGGCTTGCGAGCTGAGTTCAACGCCGTTGTTGACGCGAGCCGTCGACTCTTTGATCAGGGACGAAATCTCTTTCGCCGCATCACTCGAGCGTTCGGCCAATTTGCGAACTTCGTCCGCGACGACTGCAAAGCCCAAGCCATGTTCGCCGGCGCGAGCCGCTTCGATGGCCGCATTCAGAGCGAGCAGATTCGTTTGGCTGGCGATCTCCGAAATCACCTGAATGATCTCGCTGATCTGCTCCGACGAAGCTTTGATCAAGTCCATCGCTTCGCCCGACTTGGTGACCGCATAGCCACCCTCGACGGCGATTTGATTGGTATCGGCGGCGAGACGATTCGTTTCGGCCGAGCGATCCCGAATTCCGCCGATCGACGTGATCAATTCCTGGGTCGAAGCGCTAATTTCTTCGACGGCGGCGCTTTGCGTCTGGGCGCCGTGCGCCAACGTTTGCGACGTTTCGCTGACCGACCCGGCGCTCGACGAAAACTGATTCGCGTTCTCAATGACATCGGCGATCAGGTGCGACATGTCATTTCGCAAGTTAACCTGACGCGTAATGTCAGTGGCGTACTTGACCACTTTGTACGGCTTGCCATTCAGGTCGAGAATCGGGTTGTAAGAAGCCTGAATCCAGATCTCCTTCCCACCCTTGCCGATCCGCTTGTATTCAGCGGCGTCGTATTCTCCGCGGTTCAAGCGACTCCAGAATTCCTGGTATTCGCGACTGCGAGCGTAGTCGTCCTCGACGAACATCCGGTGATGCTGACCGGCGATCTCTTTCGCCGAGTAGCCGACGGCGCCCAGGAAGTTATCATTGGCGCCGATGATCGTGCCGTCCATGTTGAACTCGATCACCGCCTGGGATTTCCCAATCGCATCAATCTGTCCGGCGAAATTGGCGTTTTCGAGTTTCTGCTGAGTGATCTCGATCGCGTACTTGACTACTTTGAACGGCTTGCCGTTCAAGTCGCAAATCGGATTGTAAGAGGCCTGGATCCAGACCTCTTTGCCACCCTTGCCGATTCGCTTGTATTCGCCGGCGTTGTATTCGCCTTTGTTCAAGCGGCTCCAGAAGTCTTGGTATTCGCGGCTACGAGCATAATCGTCCTCGACGAACATCCGATGGTGTTGGCCTTCGATTTCGCTTAGCGAGTAGCCTAGAGCCTCCAGGAAATTGTCGTTCGCACCGATGACCGTGCCGTCCATGTTGAACTCGATCACGGCCTGCGATTTGCTGATCGCTTCAATCTGCCCCGAGAAGTCGGCGGCGCGCATCTTTCGTTCGGTAACGTCGGAGGCGTACTTGATGACCTTTACGGGGCGACCGCGGTCGTCGAAGATCGGGTTATACGAGGCTTGGATCCAGATCTCTTTGCCCCCTTTGCCGATCCGTTTGTACTCGCCGGCGTCATATTCGCCTCGGTTCAGGCGGCTCCAGAATTCCAGGTATTCGCGACTGCGAGCGTCTTCCGAGGTAACGAACATCCGATGATGTTGCCCTTGGATCTCTTCCAGCGAGTAACCGATCGCACTGCAGAAATTGTCGTTGGCGGTGATGATCGTGCCATCCAACTCAAACTCGATGACCGCTTGCGATTTTCCGATCGCCGCGAGTTCCGCTTTGAGCGTGTTCAACTCCTGCTGAAGGGCGTCTACGCTGTTGGTTTTCTTTGTCGTTTTGGGCTGTTCTAAAATTGCTGCGCTGGCCATCCGATCGCTCCTAACCAGAAAATAAAATTGAAGGTGTAACTGCTAAGCAGGCGAACTTTTCGCCAACTCGCGAGCAAGCTCTAGTACGTCAACAACGTTGGCGCATTGCGGGCAATCTCGCGAAAGATTTCTTCCAATTCATCGCCATCGGGGGCGTGCCAATGTTGGCCGCCGCCGATCCGCGCGACTTCTCTCATCAGCGACTGATTTGCGCCGTCGCTGTATGTAATCGTATGGACGACAATGTCGTCGCTCGCCGCATCGTAGGCGGCATTGGTTGGGCTGCTGCCGTAGTTGTGATTTCCGTCGGTCATCACGACCATCGTCTTCGAAGCGTAGGGACGTGCGTACTTTTTGTTCTGCAACGTCGAGATCCCCCGATCCATACCGGCGGTAATGTTGGTCGAACCGTCGGGATATCTTCTTGAGTAGTCGTCGAGAGCATCTTCGATTCGCGAATACTTGTCGGTCAGTTGCTCATCGATCTTAGCGCTGCTGTTATAGGTCGAGAGCGAAACCAACTCCAATTGCGGGGTCGATCCCAACTCGGTCAAAAATCCGTCGACCGAATCGACCAACGCCCACCAGCGGGCCCTGGACGGCACGGGATCATTGTTGCGCCAGCCTGACTCGTAACTATTCCTGTTAATTCGAAACGTCATGGAGCCGGAACGATCGACAACTAACGCGATATCGCGGTCAATTTGCGAGGCCGTCGCGTCGGCGACCGGTTGAAAAAACTCATGGCCGAAGATCGGCGTCAAATACAAGCGGACCGCTCCGTCCGGCGCTTGCTGCGTCCTGCGTCCGGTCACGTTGACCGAGTTCAACAGTTTGCCGCCGCTGGAAAACGTAAAGCGTCCCACGTCGTCGGTCCGCACCGACAAGCCGATTTGCACGTCGCTATCCGCCAAAGTCAACGTATTGCCGGCGACATTATTTTTGGCGGCGTACTCAATCGCCGATTTGTGGGCCAGACTCGCGTCCTGCTCCAGACTTAAAGTCCGAGCGCCGGCGCGTGCGGCCGAATCGGTCGCAATTCGCAACTCGGTTCGCGTCAACTGCATGTAGGCGACATCGACGCAAAACGCCGCCATCCATAAGATGACCGGCAGGAGAACGGCGATCAGGATCAACACGGCGCCGCGGCGACGTGAGATGCGACCTAATTTTCGATTCAGCGGTTTTGACATCGCCATCACTATTCAGGGTTGTAGCGTTCGGTCGCCAAGTGCGATTTGGCTTCGATTGCGTAGCTGCTAAAGTATTTCGGCACGACCCAACTGTTGCCTGCGGCCGGCACGCGGACGGTCACCGTGATTGTCTTGGTTTCGGGCTGCAGCACGGCGGGATCGACGTCGACCTCCACTTTGCGAGCGCCGATCGTCGCCAACAACTGCGTCGCTTTCTCTTTCGCTTCAGAGGAGGTCGCGCCAGGCACCATCGCATAGCGGGCCGCTTCGTAGGCGGCGTTGTCCGCCGTATGTCGAATCATCGTCAACCGTCCAAACTCGACGCTGGCGAGAATGAACAGGAACAAAATCGGCGCGGCGAAAGCGAACTCGACAATCGCGGCGCCGTGGCGCTGCGTGCTGCGACTACGCTTGGTTGGTCGAATTTTTCGCCCCTTCGCCGGTTGCGTCTGGCGGCATTGCGGTTCGCCGCTCAAGCAGCGACGCAGTCCTTGCTGACAGCGTTCAGCCAGGCGACAAAGGGCGATTTGATTGTTTTTGTGGGACATGATGCGCCTCAATACTCTTTCATCATCGTGACCGATGAAGTGATTGTGGGCGGTGAAAACATCCAGCCTTGCAGCGTCGAATTACGCGCGACGGGAACGGTGATCGAGATCGTCACGTCCGATCCCGTTTTCGCTTTCGTAAAGTTCGAAGGATCGATCGTCGCTCCCGCAATGTTGCGATCCGTCAAAACGGAAGACGCGGCGTTTACGGCGGCGGCGGTCGTTGAGTTGGGTTGCAGCGCGGCGCGACAGCCTTCGTAGGCGGCGATTGCGACCGATTGCTTTAAAAACATCATTTCGGCGCCTTGAATCGCCGCCATCAAAATCAGCACGACCACCGGCAGGCAGATCGCCAGTTCGGTGACGGCCATGCCGCGACGCGATTGATTGCAAGTTGTCCGTCGCATCGTCTAGTTCTCCCGCGGCGACTGGCCGCTGCGCATACGATCAAACAAACGATTCAAATCGGAAGCGAAGTCTTTCCAATAGTCTTTGTCACGCAGGTGAAATGGTTCCGGCACTTCTCCCTCGACCGCTTCGTTGACGACGCTGCGAAACCGGACGATCGGTCCGACAAATCGATGACTGAATCGAACCAGGTCGTAGGCGAAGATCGGCAACAAGCAAAGCGCCGCCAGAATGAACGGGCCTTGGTTTCGCCAAACGTTCGCAAAATGGGTCCCCATTGGTTCCAGCGGATTTGTCAGCACCTGTACTGAGATTGCGATTAACAGACCGACGAGGAAAAAGGTGGTCCAGTAAAACAGCATCCGCAGGACGATTCCCCCTTGTACCGAGGGATCGACGTATCGGGCTCCGCGACGTTGGTTCATGGAATTACTCTCTATAAAATCGAGCGCGCAAGTCATGCGCTAGACCTGCAAACGTAGGTCGCCGCTCATGACGAAATGCCGAAACGCCAATTTTTGCCCCTAGAATCCTGCAAATATCTGATCTATAGGACCCGTAAATCCGCTACAAACGACAATTCCATGATCGTTTCCGTTGACCTCAAGCGTTGGATCAGAGTAGAGTTCTCGGCAAGATGAGCGACGAACCCCACATTCCGACCTTCCAATGCCCTGGCCAAGCGGCGCCGATTGATCGGGCGACCCATCTATCTCGTTTGACGCAGTTCTTCCCCGGCTGCCGCAATTGCCCCCAGCGAGAGGATCAGGCCGGCCTGCCGGCGAGGATCATCCAGAAATGGAGCGAGATCCCGCCCAAACCGCCGCTCGAGCAGCAGTTTCATCACGAAGGACTCTCCGCCGACTTGTTTGACGAGTTTTCGGTAGACGACGCCGCCCAACTCGCCGCCGCGTTTTGCTGGGGACAGAAGTCTGTTAGCAGGGCGCCGCTGCTGCTGGGTATGGCCCACCAAGCTGCGATCGACCAAGCCGAAGCGATCATCGCCGCGTGGCGAAGAGCCGGGATCGCCGTCGAACTGCTGGTCGACGCGACCACCGCACTGACCGCTTGGACGATTGACCAACGAAAGCTAGCCGGCGGAATCTTGCTGAGCTCGCCGCTAGGAGATCTTCGCCGGATCGAGGTTTCGCTGTTCGGCCCCGGCGGAGCGCCGATCGCCGGCGATCCACTGGAAAAGATCAAACGGCGACTTCAGCCCCACGACCGATTGCCGCCGGCCCGGCGTCGGGGTTCGCTCACCGAGATCGAGATGTCATCCCCCTATCTTCAACGTTTTGCACCGCTGCATCGTGCGCTGCGTCCGTTGCGACTGGTCGTGCAATCTCCGGCGCGCGGCTCAGTGAACCTGTTGCGGCAGTTGATCGCACGTTCCGTTTGCGAACTTTTCGTACTTCCTAGCGGCGGCGATCCCGGCGCTCGCTTGGCGGCGGCGATCCAACGGCATCAGGCCCATTTCGGCGTCTGGATTGACGGCAACGGCGAGACGATTGAGGTCTTTGAAGAACGAGGCTATCGCGTTCTTCAGCCGCAGCTGACCAAGCTGCTAATCGACGAAGTCGCGATCTGGGAACCAGAGCCGCTGCGAATCGCTTCTCCTACGCCGCTCGACCTGCCGAGCGAAGCGACGCTGGTCCGCTGCTCCGCCGGACGGGGCGAAATGGCGAGCGCGATTCGCCTGCACGACTGTCAGTTTGGGGTCGAGCCAAGCGGTCGCTATTGGTGGCGAAATCAACTGCCGGCGGCCGATGCCTTGGGGGTCGTGACCCTTCTTTTAACTCGCCAAAGCCGCATCGATCGCAGCTTGTCGAGCCAGTTGATCTAAGTCATACTGCGAGTCGCTTTGGGTTCACTTCGCCGCATCGTTTGGGCGGCTTCTTTTTTTGCTTGATGACGCATGACTCACCCTTGGATCGCCGATCGTACCGCCGCTTTTGACTCTAGCGGCATTCGTAAAGTCTTTGACCTGGCGGCGAAGATGACCGATCCGATCAACCTCTCGATCGGACAGCCGGACTTTGACGTTCCGGACGCAGTGAAAGACACGGCCATTGCGGCGATCCGTGATGGCAAAAACGGCTATGCGCTGACGCAAGGGATGCCTGTCCTGCGAGACAAGCTGCAAGCGTCGATTGACGCCGAATTGGGGCATCGTGATCGAACGAACTTCGTCTGTTCCGGTACGAGCGGCGGCCTGGTGTTGTCAATGTTGGCCCTGGTCAATCCCGGCGATGAAGTGATTATCTTCGACCCTTACTTTGTGATGTACGAATCGCTGGTGAAGCTGGTCGGCGGCGTACCGGTCATCATCAACACCTATCCCGACTTCCGCATTGACCTGCCGAAAGTGGAAGCCGCGATTACCCCGCGAACCAAGTTGATCTTGCTCAACAGCCCCGCCAACCCGACCGGCGTTGTCGCCACCGAAGCCGAAGTCGCCGGCCTGGCCAAGCTGGCCGGAGAGAAAAATATCGCGCTGATCTCCGACGAGATCTATCGCATGTTCACCTATGGCGACTTCGTTTCTCCCGCCAAATACAACGATCAAACGATCGTGATTGACGGCTTCTCAAAAAGCTACGGCATGACCGGCTGGCGCGTCGGCTACGTGCATGGCCCCTCCGCCGTGATTGAAACCATGGTCAAGCTGCAGCAATACACCTTTGTCTGCGCACCGCAGCCGGCGCAGTGGGCCAGCGCCGCGGCGCTCGATGTCGATATGAGCCAGCACGTTGCGACTTACGCGCGGAAGCGAGATCTGATGCTGGAGGGAATCGGCGATCTTTACGAAGTTTCCCAACCCGATGGCGCCTTCTACATTTTCCCTAAAGCGCCCTGGGGGACAGGCACGGAATTTGTCGCCAAAGCGATTGAAAACAACCTGCTGATCATCCCCGGCAATATTTTCAGCAAGCAAGATACGCACTTCCGCATTTCGTACGCGGCGCCTGACGAAACGCTCAAGCGAGGGGTCGATACCTTGCGCAAGTTAGCCCAAGGATAATTCGATTCGCCCAACCGACTTTGAATCGCTACACTAAAGGGAAGAACTATTTCCTCGACGGAGCGATCCGCATGAGTTTCGAATTGCGATTATCGTCGCGACATTGGAGCTGCGAACCGACGGAGCGAGTCGACGCGGCGACGGGCCTTCCCGTGCAGGAGCGTCCTCATCTGCCGATGACCCCGGCCGAGCAATCGGCGGTCAAAGCCTTGTTGGATGAAGCGGCGGGTCAGCCGATTGAACAAGCCCAGGGAATTGTTCACCTCGGTGACGGCGGAGATTTTCACGTCGCCTGCGGTGGACAGCAAGCCGGTTACATCGAAGAGTTCACGCTGCACGTCGAACGTGATCTAACTCCCAGCCTGACTGGTTTTCTGATCAGCTTGCTGGATGCCGGCAATCTGATTTTGACCTCTCAGCGCAATGGCATGGCGATTAGCTTGCACGAGTCGAACTTTGAAGACGCTCCCGCAGCGATGCAGCCTCGTGCGATCTGTCAAAATCCAGAAGAGCTGAGAGAGATGCTGCAAAACGGGGCCCGTCAGGACAAGCCGTCGTCGGACCAGGCAATCCATTTGTAACCAACTTCTGGCCACTTGTAACCAACTTCTGGCCCCTCCCCTTCTCAGAACAAGCGCGCGGCGGCAACGCATCAAAGAGCATCGATGTGCGCCTCTATTTAGGGAGCAATAATTTCTGCTTGATTACGAATGCTTGGATTGGATTGAATCCCACGCGAGAGCGACAAACTCTCTCCTCGCTGCAATGGCCGACGACCAATTTCGCCGGCGATATCGCCCTTTTACTTCCTGATTTCGCACAAAATGGACGCGTACTTCCCTTTAAGTCCCATGGTGCTACAGTCTTCTGTGCTGTTCTAATCCACATTGGTTCATTGATTTGATCGCCTGCCGGGGGTCGGTCTGAACGCATTGAGGAAAGCGATTGGTACGCACATGAATTGGGGATGGATTAACCTCTTCAATACCGACGGATTTCCTGCGCGCTGGTACTGTGGTCACGCGTGGTACGAAGAACCGGCGTGGGGCTGGATCCATATTTTCTCGGATATAGCAGTCTGGGGCGCCTACACGGCGATTCCAATCGTCTTGCTTTATTTCCTAAGACGCCGCAAGGACATTCCCTTTCCGGCCGTCTTTTGGCTATTTGTCGCGTTCATCTTCGCTTGCGGCACGACGCACGTGATCGAAGCGATCATCTTCTGGTGGCCCGTCTATCGCTTGTCGGCCGTCGTGAAACTCGCCACGGCGATCGTTTCCTGGGGAACCGTGATTGCGCTGCTCCGCGTTACTCCGCTGGCAATGTCGCTGCGCGGCCCGCGACAGCTTCAAGACGAAGTTCATAAACGGACGCAAGAGCTGCAATCTCTCAACGCCCAGCTGGAAAAAGAAATCGTTGCGCGACAGCTTGCCGAACAAGCGGCACATGCTGCGAGCCAGACGAAGAGCGAGTTTCTGGCCAACATGAGCCACGAATTGCGTACGCCGTTAACCGCAGTGATGGGATTGACGGAGGTCCTGAACACCGAGGAAACCGATCAAGAAAAACGACAACTCCTAGCGATGATCCGCCAAGGAGGCGATCACTTGCTGAACTTGATCAACGATATTCTTGACCTCTCAAAGATCGAAGCAGGACGAATCGAGAACAACAAGATTGCGTGTCAGCCGGGCGAAATCGCCGCTGAAGTCGTCGATTCGTTACGAGTCTCCGCCGCCGCAAAATCGATTGAACTTTCGTGGACCATGGATGACAACATGCCGACCACCATCGCCGCCGCGCCGATTCGCCTGCGGCAGATACTTTTTAACCTGGCCGGCAACGCGGTCAAATTCACCGATCATGGCTCGGTCACGGTTCACCTGCAAATCGATCCGCTTGATTCTCAATTGCTCCGCTTTTCGGTCACCGACACCGGCGAGGGAATTCCGCCGGAAGGATTAAAGCTTCTGTTTGAACCATTCAGCCAACTGGACGGAACTGCCGCGCGTCGACGCGACGGCGCCGGACTTGGCCTCAGCATCAGCAAGCGTCTGGCCGAAACCATGGGCGGAACGATCGAAGTCGAAAGCCAGCCAGGACAAGGCAGCACATTCGCGCTTCGCTTGCCGCTCGAAATCATGGCGGCGGAGGAGCCGACTGCTCCTGGGAACGAAGCCGCCGCCGCGCTGCCGACGACTATCCCCGGTCATGTGTTGATCGTCGAAGACGCTCCGTCGATTCAGTTTTTGGTTCGCCGCATTCTGGAAGGAGCCGGCGCTACGGTGACATCCGCTGGGGATGGCGCCGAAGCGATCGAGATGCTGCTCGCCGATCAAGAGCGCCCCTTCGACCTGGTGCTGATGGACATGCATATGCCGATCATGTCAGGGTACGATGCAGCCCAAGCGTTACGTCAAAAGGGATGCGAAATTCCCATCATCGCGTTGACCGCCAGCGCCATGACAGGCGATCGGATCAAATGTCTAGCCGCCGGATGCGACGACTATTTGCCCAAGCCGATCGACCAACGCAAACTGTTGCAAATGGTTGCAAAGTACGTACTGCAGAATCGTAGGCAAGAATAATACGGCCGCGTCGCTTACTTACTGAGTCGGCGGCAGTCGCAACGGCATCCGCTCTTGCGGCGGAGCGCCGCACGCGGCCAGGCGAGCCCGAATATCCTGGATCAGACGCTGCTCTAGTTCCAGATCTCGTCCCAGCGGAATCCAGCCAAGCGTCATCGCGTCTTGGATCGCGCCGTCGTCTTCCGTTCGCAGCGTCCCGTCATGTCGCAACAGGTCCAGATCGGCGACGTCGGTTCGTCGCCCCCGCAGGTCTTCCAGCTCTTTGCGAACTTCGACGTCGATCAGATAGCCCCCTTGCTCCGGCATGACGCGGACGATCGCCGTGCGGCGAATCGTCTGCAAAGTGCTTTCTAGTTTTTCGTAGCCGCGGGTCGAGTCGGTCCGCCATGGTTCGAACAGGGTCGAACCGATCGTCGGATAGGTCTCCAAGCGCCCTTCGGTCAATTGTCCGGCGATCACCCGCACGCGTTGTTCGTCTTTGATCTTAAAATTATCGTCGATCGAATCGACAATCTGCTCCCACAGGACTTCATAGTCGCCAAACTGCATAAACGCCGGATTTTCGACGATTTGAGCCGGCGGCCTGCCGGCGCCAATCCAAGACGGAAGTCGCAGCGCATGGCACCCCACGGCGATTGAGAGCATCAATAGTAAGATTGCCAGTCGCACCACGCCGAAAGCGCCTTTTCGCGAAGTTCACCTATCTGGGCAGCCGTCCCCGACGAGGGGGCGGAGAAGTGTCGCGAAAAGCGAGGCCGACGACAAGAGCAGCTTTTCCGCCGGGTGCTAGCATAAAAAAGCTTTCGGCGGCGGCCGAAAGCTGGGAATCGAAACGACTGTGGGTCTGCGAGCTCCGTAATTAGCAGTAGTGTCCGTCCATGCCGAGCCGCATTTTCAACTCTTCAAACTGTTGCTGGTACTTTTCGCTCGACGAGTGAACGTGTTCCGCTTCGGTGATAAAGCGAATATCGTCGCTGTTGCGAACGTAGCGATCGTCCAGGATCTCGGCGAACGACGTTAGTTCGTTTCCATACACAATCAGCAGCTTGTGCTCGTCAAACTGAACTTCCAGCGGAATGTTCGGATTGAGCACGGCGATTCCCGTGCAGCCGTCATTCAGCAGCAAGTCTTCGTATTCCCACAAAATGCTTTTCAGCACCGGCAGATCAATATGTTCGCGATACAAGTCGACATGACCAGCGCCGTCGCGGGTATGACTCGTCTCGAGCACGACGTCGACTTCCGAGCCAAGCGGTTCGAGCAAGTCCATAAAGACGTCGAACAACACCGACTTGGTGGCGGCCGCCATGAGCACCGGCACGCTGGCTCGGGTCTCTTCGTCATGATAGACGTCGCGTCGGTAACCTTGGCTCGGCACGACCTTCAGATCGTACGAAGGGCGCACCGCGTCCGTCAGTTCAAAACTGTTATAGCGGTTGACGCCCAGGTGGGCCTCGATCTGCTCTTCCGACAAATGCTCAAAGCTATTGCCGGTCGGAGCTGTCGCGCCGTCGTGAAAGACGTTTTTGAAAAATCGTTTTAAGAAGCCCATGTTGACCTCTACCGCCTCTTCCGGTGATCACAAGTGAGGAAACGCCGTTGTCTCAACACTTTAAAATCTGGTTGATAGGAATACCCTAGAGCGACCATTGATAACTTGCCCGCGAAATCAATGAACTCGATGTCGGCGAAGTGTTAACCGCACCCAACAATCCGAGCGATCACTCTATTCGACAACAGGCTGGCTCAAACAATTGGCGGGAAAAATCGACTAGTCGCCAACTGCAATTTGGAACGTTTCCGATGTCGTATCTGTAGAGATCATAGCACCGTGAATGGAACCTACTTGAGCCATGTTGCGAACAATTTGAAAAAGATCGCACCCAATTGGCTGACTCCAGCGATGCGGCGGAGTTTTCCTGCAACACGAGCGTTGAAGAGCCGCAACGCGTAGTTTGATATACTGCCGTATGTCCCGTCTGTAACGAAGGAGCCGCGCCGTTGAATACGATCCTACGCCTCGTGCATTTCGTAATGGTTATTCTGCTGGTAATGGTTGCGACAACCGGCTGTACGAGGGAAGTCACACAAACTGATCCCGCTCCGCAGGTCGAGCCGAATCAACCTCCCCAACCTCAAGAACAGCAATCCGTTTCGCCTGCCGACGAGCAGGTGAAAGAGACGCTGGAAGAACTTTGGTCGGCCATCATTCAACAAGGTCGAAAGACCGGTAATACGCACGAAGTCGTCCGACGCATTGAAAAACAAGATCGCGAGTTGATCGAGTCGATCTCGACCGAAAAGATCGTCATGCGGCGCCAAGAGCAGACCATTGAGACGAACGTCGTCAATCGTTTCCTCGAAACCCCCGCGGGCCAGCTCGTGTCGTATGAAACCAACGTCCAACAAGGGGGAAACAGCTCGTCCTTCGCCGGCCAGGTTTCCGCCGACGGCTATACGCTCACCATCACGACCACCGCCGCCGGACGCAGCTTTTCTGAGGAGATCCCCTGGAAACCAGAATGGGGCGGCGTCTATGCCGCCGCTCAATTATTAGAAAACCCGCCGATCAAGCCGGGTCAAACGCGCGAGACGACGGCGCTGGCCCCGATGCTCAATCAGGCCTGTCAGATCAAGTACGTCGCCGGCAAGCTGGAGCCGGTTAAGCTGCTCGACGGCAGCGAAGTCGAGCTGCTCCGCGTCTCGAACGTGATCTCCCAGAAAGACAAGCCGCTGATGGAGATTCCGATGTGGGTCGATCTCGAAGGGCACACCGTCAAGATGGCCCCTCCAGGTCCCGGCATGGTGATCTATCGCTGCACGCAAGATTTCGCCGAATCGCCGATTGAAGCGATCGAGTTTGATCTCGCCGCCGAAACGATCGTGCCGCTCGCGCAACCGCTGGACGGCGTGCATACCGATAAAACTTCGGCCGAGTATTTGATCACGCTGAAAAAGAATATCTCGCCGACCCTCTTTCCGACCAGCGGCAGTCAGTGGACCAGCGACCTGACGAAAAAATCGCTCCATCTGCATCTGATCGCGCTGCGCCCGGAGACAAAATTACCGCCGCAGCTTTCCGAGCAAACGCCGCCAACCGACGCTGATCTGGCGGCGAGCAGTCTGGTGCAAGTCGACGACCCCCTGGTCCAAAAAATGGCGACCCAGGCCAAGACGCCTAACAACGAGCCTTGGAAACTTGCGCTCGAACTGGAACAGCAAGTTCACCAAGCGATCCAACAAAAGGACTTTTCCCAAGCATTCGCTTCGGCCGCCGAAGTCGCCAAATCCCAAACCGGCGATTGCACGGAACATGCCGTCTTGCTGATCGCCCTGTTACGCGCCCACCAGATTCCGGCCCGTGCGGCGGTCGGCCTGGTTTACTACGACGGCAAGTCAGGCCGGGGCTTCGCCTATCACATGTGGACCGAAGCCTGGATCGATGGTCGCTGGATCCCGATCGACGCAACCTTGGGCCGCGGAGGGATCGGAGTGGGACATATCAAAATCGCCGATTCGGACCTCGCCGGGGGAGGCGCACTCGCTGCATTTTTACCGGTGACGCAAGTCATTGGGAACATTGAAATTAAGCCGCTCAGCCTGGAATAGCGAACGATTTTCGGCAAGAGGATGTTTCCTCAAACGAATTGCTTTTAACAGCGACGATCGTTCTTTCCCGACACCACCAAGGAGCGGAATCCGATGACGATCTTCCTTCTCATTACCGTCACGACTTTTCTGGCGATCGGAGTCTTATGGGCGGTGGGTCTCCGCTTTCGCTCGGATCCCATTCGAGCGATGCGCGCCATCGCCCAAATGTATGACGGCAAGTTCACGCAGACGAAGAACCCGGATCAGACGGCCGTCTCGTTTGATTTGCATGGTCAGCCAGCGATGTTACGAATCAAGCCGCCGGTCGGTTACGCAGGCCGCTATCTGACCGAGTTTCGCACCACTTGGCCCGAGCCGCGACTACGGTTGCAGATTCAGCCCCGCAAAACGTTGCGTCCTGACTTCTTCTACGACGAATCGCCGACGATTGAGTCGGGCGACGCCGACTTTGACGCGAAGTATCGGTTGTACGCCGAACAGCCTGAAACTGCGCGTCGCCTGATTGCGGCTGGGCTTTTTTCAGCCCTGGATGAGCTGAATCAAATGACTCGCCCCGGCGCCGCCTATGTCGAGATCCATGATGGTTTTCTGTTCGTCACGCTGGAGAAGACCTTCGGCTATGCCGACCAATTGGAAGTTCTGGTCGCCTACTGCTGTGAAATTCGGATTCCCTCGACGACCATCACGCCAAACGATGAGCAGTTGCAATCCGACGCGACCCCGGCGTCCGTTCCGAATACGATGCGAACCATCTGCAACGCGTGCGGCGACGTGGTGAAAGAAGATGGCGTCGCCTGCAACGACTGCGGTGCGATCTATCATCGCCGCTGCTGGGATCCGAAGGTCGGTTGCGTGCTTTACTCGTGCGAAGGAACGACGGCGACCGAAGCGTCGCTTACGCACTAACGTGCTGGGCGACCGCCGCCAACAGCGGGTCAATCGTCTGCTCTTGGATCCCATGCGGAGGGTTCCAAGCGAACCACTCTGATCCCTGATGCTCGGTCAGCTTCAGTTGGACCTCGTTGGTCAACGTCGCCAGAAAATAGACGCTGGTCTTTAGCGCGGTGACGCCGCCCATTCGCTTTTTGTAGTTCACAACGTATTGCAGCGCGTAGCGAAAGTTGGGGTCGACGGCGATATCGCGCGACGTGATCCCGGTTTCTTCTTCCAGCTCACGCAGGGCGCAGGTCATTTCATCTTCGCCGGGATCGACATGCCCTTTGGGCAAGTCCCAGCGATCCTTGTGCCGCATCAACAGGAACGACTCGATGGGATCGCCCTTGACGATCAAAAAGCCGCAGGCCTTCGTCTCTGGCAAGTCGGCGTTGGCATCCTGCATCTCTATTGATCTTCCTGCGGAAACTGGAAATCGGCAATAAACAACTGGCTGCTGTGATCATCGGTTCGCGTGCTGGTCCACATCAACTGTTTTCCATCCGGCGAGAAGACCGGCAACACGTCCGCCGCGGCGGAATCGGTAATTCGCCAGACCTTCCCCGGCTTGATCGCATCGACCGTTTCTTCGTACTTCATCAGCCACAAGTCATAGTTGGGACGGCCCGGCTGCGAATGATCGGCGCCGGCCCAAATGATGTACGGCTCGGTGGGGTGCCAATAAGGAGCCCAGTTCACGCCGACGTTATCGGTCAGCGCGGTCTCGTGCTGGCCATCGACGCCGATCACGTAGATCTGCAAAAAGCCTTCTTCTTTGCGATCGCTACGAAAGACGATCCACTTGCCGTTGGGAGAAATAAAGGGCCCGCCGTCGTATCCTTTGGCGTCGGTCAGTTGTTTTTGATTCGTGCCGTCGGCGTCCATGATGTAGATATCGGGATCGCCGTCGCGATCACTGCAGAAGGCGATCTTGGTTCCGTCTTTGTTGTAGGCGCCTTCGGCGTCGTACCCTTTTTCGGTCGTCAGCGGCGTCAATTCGCCCGACTTCAAGTCTTTGGCGAAGATGTCGGTATAGGGGTCAAAGTCCCAAGAGTAGCGGCGCCGCGTCCCCGATTTGCGATCCGCTTCCTGTTGGGCGATTTCGGCTTGTTCGGTTTCGGTCAGCATCGGATCGAGATGGCTGCTGGCGAACATGATCTGCTTCGCGTCGGGCGAAAAGTAGGCGCAAGTCGTTCGCCCGCGTCCGGTGCTGATCAAGGTCGGCTCGCCGCCCGACAGAGGCTGCGTGTAAATTTGGTAGAATGGGTACTGCGGCGGGACGGCTTGATAGACGATTGTCTTGCCGTCCGGCGAAAAATAGCCTTCGCCGGCTTTGACCATGCCGCTGGTCACCTGACGAACATTCGAGAGAAAACGTCCTTCGATCGAGGCCGGCTCTTCGGCCTTGCAGAAGGTCGTCGCCGTCAGGGCCAATACCATACATCCGCTGATCCAACGCATAAAGCTAACCTCGCAGGGGTCGAGTCGCGTGCCGTGGGTCGATTACTTTGCTCTTTCATTATAGTAGCCAGTCAGGCCTGGATTCGATGCCATGAAGATTTATACGAAAACCGGCGATGACGGCGAAACCGGGCTCTATCGGGGCGGTCGCGTTCGCAAAGATGACCGCCGCATCGTCGCGATCGGCGATATCGACGAGCTGAACGCGCTGCTGGGGATCGTACTCTCCCTAGCCGCTTCGCCCGAAATCGCCGAGCCGATCGGCTTGATTCAAAGCGATCTGTTCGCATTGGGGGCGCAGATCGCGTCGCCGGACCCGGCGGCGGCCGGCACGACGCTGCTCAACGACGACAGCATCACGCAGCTCGAACAAACGATCGATCTGGCCGAATCGCGTCTGACGCCGCTAACGGCCTTTATTTTGCCCGGGGGTTCGACCCTCGGTGCTCACCTGCATCAAGCCAGAGCCGTTTGTCGCCGCGCCGAACGGCATCTGGTGACGCTCTACGATGGGAAATACGACGCGTCAGCGAGCTTGGCCCTCCGCTACCTCAATCGTCTCGCGGACTTGCTGTTTGTGCTGGCTCGTTGGTCGAACCAACTCTCGGGACATCACGAAACCGAGTGGCATCCCGCTGGTACGTGAGGAGAATTTTTCTCGCTTGTACTTATTCCACCCTTTACACGGCGTGAGGGGAGAAATAGCTTGGGTAGCTTCAAGTTGGAAAAACCGCATAGGCACGGCTGCGCTTCACGGCGCACCGGCGATGAATCCGACTTCCTGATGGAAAAAATGGGCGGGAAACGATCCTGGCGGACGTTAGGCGGCGCACATTTTTTCCTAATCATGGCCCAGGCATTCATTTACGAGGTACTTCGATGCGCACGCATGTTCGCAGCGCGCTCAGCCTATGCGCGCTCTTATTGATTCTTACATCCGCCGTTGCGGTTTTCGCCCAAGAGGGTTCGCCGGTTCCGGATGACCTACCGGTCGGCTCCCCCGATGTAGCCGAGATGATCCAGCAAGACGGCGCCGCTGGAGAAGGCCTTGATACCGGCGATAATGCCTGGATGTTGATGAGCAGTGCGCTGGTGCTGTTGATGACCGCGCCCGGCTTGGCGATGTTCTACAGCGGCCTGGTCCGGCGCAAAAATGTGCTGAGCGTGATGATGCAGTGCATGTTTTTGATGGGGCTGATGACAGTCGTCTGGGCGCTCTGGGGCTATTCGCTGTCGTTCGGCGGATCGGATCCCTTTTTCGGCAACGCCGACTACCTCTTTATGAACAACGTGCAATCGCACTATGACGCCGGCTCGAGCCAGATCGTCACGCCGATGGAAGGAACCATCCCGCGGTACACGCATATGCTGTTTCAAGGAATGTTCTTTATCATCACGCCGGCTTTGATCTGCGGCGCCTTCGCCGAGCGGATGAAGTTCAGCAGCATGGCCCTCTTCTCAGTATTGTGGGGAACTTGCGTCTATTGCCCGTTGTGTCACTGGGTTTGGGACGAAGGAATTTTGTTCTATGGGGGCGAATCGGCCATCGCCGGGGGCGCGCTCGACTTTGCCGGCGGCACGGTTGTGCATATTAGCTCGGGGGTCTCGGCCCTGATGTGTGCGCTCTTGATCGGCAATCGACTCGGCTTTGGCAATGACGACATGCGGCCGCATAACCTGACCTACACGACTCTGGGCGCCGGGCTGTTGTGGTTTGGTTGGTTCGGCTTCAACGCCGGCAGCGCCTTGTCGGCCAATAGCCTGGCTGCGAACGCTTTTGCGGTGACGCACTTCTCGGCCGCGGCCGGAGCGGTCGCGTGGGCGGTGATGGAATGGATCAACCACGGCAAAGCGAGCGTGCTCGGCTGCGCGTCAGGCGCGGTCGCCGGATTGGTTTGCATCACGCCGGCGGCCGGTTTTGTGCTGCCGATGCCAGCACTCGCGATGGGAGCGATCGCCGGGATCGTTTGCTACTATGCCGTCATCCACTTGAAGCACAAGTTGCACTATGACGACTCGCTGGACGCGTTTGGCGTACATGGAGTTGGCGGAACTTTGGGCGCTATTTTGACCGGCGTTTTCGCCACACGAAATGTCTTTGCCGGCGCCGAAGGTCAGCCGATCGGTTTATACGAAGGGGGCGGAATTTCGCTTTTGATCGGCCAAATCACGGCCGTAGGGATCACCATCCTCTTTTCGGTTGTCGTGACCTTCCTCCTTCTGAAGTTGATCGACTTTACGATTGGGTTGCGCGTGCCGCAAGAAAACGAAATTCGCGGGCTCGACTTGGCCGAACATGGGGAAGAGGGCTATATCTTCAATTAGCCCCTCTTTTTAGACTAGAGAGAGTCGCGCCCGGCCAAGGTTCGCCGGGCGCCCGCTTGCAGGAGATCGGATCGATATGAAAAAAGTGGAAGCGATTATTCGGCACCACAAGATGGAAGATGTCAAAATGGCGCTCAACGACATGGGCGTTCACGGCATGACCGTCAGCGAAGTGCAAGGTTACGGCCGCCAAAAAGGACATACCGAAAACTACCGCGGCGCCGAGTATTCAGTCGACTTCGTGCCCAAGCACAAGATCGAAATCATCTGCAGCGACGGCAATCTGCAGTTGGTCATCGACACGATTTTGAAGTCGGCCCAAACCGGACAGATCGGTGACGGCAAGTTGTTCATCTACGACGTCAAACAGGCGATCCGCATTCGCACCGGCGAAATGGGGGAAGACGCCGTTTGACTGGACGACACGCAGTCTTAGTCTTACAAGGCGACAAGCCGTTAAAAGTAGGGCCCGCGATGCGGACCATCCGCCCCGCCAGATTGCTTTCAAGTTTTAGAGCGCTTCCCGGTCCGCACAGCGGACCCTACATCTGGCGATTCGCGTCTACGAAAAATCACAAGCCCGACAATCCTCACCATCGTTTTTATTCCTACGAACCGAAGGTGAATTAACGCGACATCCGCCGCTTTTTGTTTTCCCTCATGGCAACTGCAACCTACGTTTTCTCGTACTGCAGGTCCCCATTTGAATGAGTGAAAATGAGCACTGCCGCCCTGTCCGACAGCGCCGTAGCGGACGTACGATACGGTTGGCTGCGTAACGCCAAGTTTGATATGACGCTGATTTTCGGCGTTGCGATTTTGGCTTTGGCCTCTGGCGCAATCGTGACCGTTCGTCCCGAATGGTTTCCGATTATTCTCATTCTTGATTTGTGGCTGCTCGGCTATCACCATGTCGTCGCGACGTTTACGCGTCTCGCGTTCGACGCCGAGAGTGCTCGCGAGCATCGTCGACTGCTCACCGTTTTGCCTTGGGTCGTCTTGGCGGCTACCGCCGTGATCGGACTGACGTTTGGCATCTGGGCGCTGGCGACCATCTATCTCTATTGGCAATGGTTTCACTACACGCGTCAAAGCTACGGAATCTCGCGATTCTATAGCCGCAAAGCCGGCGGGCTGTCGCCGATCGACGAGCGCTTAACCACTTGGTCCTTGTACCTGGTTCCGCTGTGGGGCATCCTCTATCGCTCGTACCAGGCTTCACCGCGGTTTCTCGGTTCCGAAGTGATGTATCTACCGACGCCTTATTGGCTGGTCGTCGCTTCAGGCGTCGTCGCGTTCAGCGTGACCGCCGTCTGGTTAGCTCGTCAAGCGTTCGCTTGGCGTGCAGGAAAGACCTCGCTGGGTCTGATGCTCTACATGTTTACGCACTTGACGATTTTCACGGTGGGCTACGTGCTCGTGCGTGACATCGATCACGGCTGGCTCGTACTGAACGTTTGGCACAACGCCCAGTACATCCTGATTGTTTGGATGTTCAACGCCAATCGCTTCAAGCGAGGAACCGATCCCAAAAACATGCTGCTCTCGGCGATTAGCCAGACGCATCCGTTTAACGTCGTCTGCTATTTCGTGGTCTGCTTGGGACTGACGAGCCTGGTCTACGGCGTGATCTACATGCTGACCAACTTAAGCATCATCGCCGCGATCCCGGTGGTCGCGATGGTGATTTACCAAACGATTAATTTTCACCATTACGTTGTCGACGGCCTGATCTGGAAAGCTCGCAAGAAGAAGGTTCAGGAAACGATGGAGATTGCCCAGTGAACGCCAACGCTACGACTTCATTTTCGCCGCTGGAAAGCGATTTGCCGAGATTCAAACGCCTAGTATGGGAAATGTGCACCAACTTCGTGTTGGCCGCATTTTTCTTTCGCTTTGCCTGGATCCAGGGAGAAGCCTTCTTTACCTGGTACCGCTTAAGCACCTTCCTATTGTTGGTGAAAGTCTCCAGCGACGTCTTCTTCTACTTGATCCGCAAACCGCCAGAGAAAGTGTCGATGTCGCTGTACGACTGGACGGTCGCGATCATGGGCACCTATGCGGTGATCCTGTTCATGCCGGCCGGCGCCAGTCATGACACGTTGTTTGGCCAGATCGTGCAATGCGTCGGACTCGGCTTGCAAATCTTCGCCATGGCGTCGCTCAATCGCAGTATCGGCGTGGTCGCGGCCAATCGCGGGATCAAAACCGGCGGCATGTATCGCTGGGTGCGGCATCCGCTCTACCTCAGCTATGTCGTCGCTTTCGGCGGCTACTTGATCAATCAATTCAGCTACTGGAACGCCGCCGTCTACTGCGGCGCCGTGTTGCTATGGATGCTGCGGATCATGGCCGAAGAACGCTTGCTCACCCAAGACGAAAGCTATCGCGAATACGCAACACGCGTCCGCTGGAAGATGATCCCGGGGCTGGTTTAGACCATCGCCGAGAAACCCACGCCGCAAAGCCCCCGGGCGATACGACACTAGCCCGCATCGCCAACCGCTTTCCCTTGGCTGGCGCAGCGCGGCAGTGTTCAGGTCGCTCGACGCCTTTGGCGCCTATTCTTCCTCTTCGCAAAACTCACGCAGCTGCTGCGCCGCTTCCCAGCGGCGATCCTCTTCGTCGGCGACGGTGAAGTACAGCTCCAAGGCTTCGCGGGCGGCGTCCATCTGCTGACAGAGACATAGCGCTCGGGCCTTGCCGTAGAGCGCCGGCACAAACATGGAACTGCGCGTGAGGGCCGTCTCAAACGAAATAACCGCTTCCGGAAATTGCCCGAGCCGCACTAGGCACTCGCCGCGGTTGCTCCACGCTTCCGGAAAGTTGGCTCCGAGTCGCACGGCCTGATCGATGTCGGCGATCGCTTCTTCAAACCGCTCTAGTTGCGTGAGAATCGTCGCTCGTTCGATCAACAGCGGCGGAAAAGGAGGATCGCTCTGGCACTGGTCAAGCAAGCTCAAACCGCGTTCCGGCTCGCCCAGTTCAGCGACGCAGATTCCGCGCCCCGCCAAGGCGGCTCGGCTTTGCGGGTTTAACTCGAGCGCCTTTTCGTAGCACGCGATCGCGTCGGTAAACTCGCACAGCGCTCTGAGACAATTCCCCCGATTCGCCCACGCGTCCACATCCTCCGGCGCCAACCGGATCGCCGCGTCATAGCACGGAATCGCTTCTTCGGGTCGGCCCAGATTATCCAGTACGACCCCTTGGTTGATCCAACCGTCGGCGTTCTCCGGATCCAGTTCCGTCACCGACTGAAAACACTCTAAGGCTCGCTCGCCTTCCCCCATGTCGCGAAAACAATTGCCCAGATCAAACAAGATCAACGCCGCGTAGGCGGGGGCATATTGCAGCGCCTGCAAGTAACAATGAGCGGCGTCGCGCGTGCGGCCCGATTCGCTCATCACGCAGCCTTTGGCGAACCATGCCTGGCCATGCTTCGGCTCGAGGCCAAGCGCATGTTCAAGATGCTCCAGCGCTTCATCCCGTTTTCCTTGGTCCAAAAGTGCAAGGCCCGCTTCAACCGCTTGCTGAGCATCCATAGATCGCCTTACCCACGCGCAATGAAAAAGAACGACTCAAAGATAGCAGGATAAGGATGGCGTAGCAATCGTTAAGCGACGCCCCTTACTTCAGCTGCGGAACGACCCCCTGAAGGAACCGCGCCAGCCGATCGCTGGCCTTCATAGCGGTCTCGCGCAGGCGCCACATATCCTGCACGCTGGAAGGTCGATTGATGATCGCGGCGGCCGCAGCGCCGATCATTTTGGCCGTGCTGTTCTGCTCGACAAGCCGTTCCAGGTTCTTGGGCAACTCGTCATCCACCGCGTCGGTAATCACGCGCACCGACAGGAAACGGGTCTTCTGCGCAACACAAGCGTCCGCCGTCGCATAAGTCTCCATATCGACCGCAATGGCCCCATGCAAATCTCCCAACTGTCGCTTCTGGTCAGGCGTACGAACGATCTTGTCGACCGTCAACAAACGCCCAACGTGCAGCCCCGGTTGGCTGGCCGCTTGCTCGGCGGTCATCGAGAATGGAATTACCAATTCTTCGCGCTCGGCTCGGACCACCGCGTTGGCCATCACGACCTGCCCTTTCTTCACCGGTTCGGCCAAACCGCCGGCAAAGCCGCACGAAACAATCCACTGCGGCTTCCGTAGCGCGATGTATTGCTCTGTCGTTCGCCGTGCTTTTTTGCCGCCGACTCCGGTTTCGACCAACGCAATCAAGCGACCATCCAATAGGCCGAGATGTTCGACAAAGTCGGGATGCTGGATGGTTTCGGGAGTTTCTAGCAGGTCGTACAATCCGCCCGATTCGATCCCCAGCGCGAAGAAACAAGCGACTTCAAGCGTCTCAGGCGCATGGATCGGCTCCCCTTCTCCGGCGACATGGGCCTTCAGTTTCTCTTGAATCAGGCCGCGTCCCTGGTTTTGAACCCAATTGCCGACCAGCCACCGCAACAGCATGAAATTCTCGTTCGCTCGAAGTAGGAGAGAGGGGAAAGCGGACAAACCGCGACAGGTCGAACCTGTTGCGACATGCCCTCTCCAGCTAAAATAACCCGTTTCGCGGCTGCGACCTATCGTAAACTGGGCAACGATGACCGAAATCATCTATCACTACGACGTCTTGATCATCGGCGCCGGCCATGCCGGAACCGAAGCGGCGCTGGCCGCTGCGCGTCTTGGCGCCAAAACGGCGCTGTTGACGACCAATCTCGACACCGTCGCCCAAATGAGCTGCAACCCGGCGATCGGCGGCGTCGCCAAAGGGCAGATCGTCCGCGAAGTCGACGCGCTAGGGGGCGTGATGGGCCGCGCGATTGACGAGACCGGCATCCAGTTTCGGCTGCTCAATCGCCGCAAAGGCCCGGCGATGCATGGACCACGCGCCCAAGCCGATAAGAAAGCGTACCAGAACCTAGTCAAGCTGATGGTCGAAGATCAGCCGAACCTATCGCTGCGGCAAGAGATCGTCGCCGATCTGCTGACGGAAAAAGTGGATGGTCGCCAACAGGTGACCGGCGTTCTGGTCCACGGCGGCGTCATCTATCGCGCGCCACGCGTCGTGCTGACAACCGGCACGTTTCTCTCAGCGATCATGCATACCGGCGAAGCCAAGACCCCAGGCGGGCGCGGCGGCGAAGGAACCTCTTCCGGCATCAGTCAGGCATTGAAGCGTCTCCAATTTCGGGTCGAGCGTTTTAAGACCGGCACGCCGGCTCGGTTGAACGCCAACACGATTGACTACGCCGCCGTCGAAGAGCAGCCCGGCGATGACCAGCCGCAACCGTTCTCGTATCTGACAGACGGCCTGACGCTGGAGCAGGTCCCCTGTCACATTACGCACACCAACGAAGCGGTGCATGAGTTGATTCGCGCCAATTTGCATCGCGCGCCGATGTACTCGGGCCAGATTCAAGGAAGCGGGCCCCGCTATTGCCCTTCGATCGAAGACAAGGTCGTTCGCTTCAGCGACAAGACGCAGCATCAGCTGTTTCTCGAACCGGAAGGTCGCCGGACGCGCGAAGTTTACGTCAACGGCATCTCGACCAGTCTGCCGCGCGACGTCCAAGACGGGATGTTGAAGCTGATCCCCGGCCTGGAAAAGGCCGAGATCATGCGATACGGCTATGCGGTCGAGTACGATTATTGCTCGCCGGACCAATTGCGTCCGACGCTGGAAACCAAGGATGTTGACGGGCTCTACTTCGCCGGGCAGATCAACGGGACGACCGGCTATGAAGAAGCGGCCGCGCAAGGCTTGATCGCCGGAGCGAACGCCGCCCTGGCCGCCGCGAATAAGCCGCCGCTGATTCTCTCACGCGATCAAGCCTACATCGGCGTGTTGATAGACGATCTGGTGACCTGCGGCGTCGACGAGCCGTATCGGATGTTCACCAGCCGCGCCGAGTTCCGCTTGATGCTGCGGCAAGACAACGCTGATCGCCGGTTAACGCCGATCGCCCACGCGTGTGGGATGATCGACAGTGATCGCTGGAATCGATTAGAGCAGAAGGAGACCGCGATCACGGCCGCCCGCAAGCTGCTCACCACAGGTCGTATCGAGGGAGCGTCGCTTGAGAAGTACCTGAAGCGTCCCGAGGCGACCTGGGAGATGATGGTCGCCGCCGACCCGCAACTCGCCCAGTTCAGCGCCGCGGTCGCTGAGCAAGTCACCTACGACATCAAATACGCCGGATATGTTGTCCGCCAACAGACCGAAGTCGCCCGGCAGAAGCGACTGGCCGACAAGCGGATCCCTGATTCGTTCGACTATACAGGGCTATCTCAAATGCGAGCCGAAGCGCGCGAGAAACTAGCCAAGCATCGCCCCGGCACGCTGGCCCAAGCCGAGAGAATCAGCGGCATCACGCCGGCCGATATTGCGCTGCTGCTGGTTTATCTGGAGGGGCGGATGCCGGCGGCGTGAGAATTATTTCGCCAACTTCTTGATCGCTTGACGAGCAGGCTTGACGCGTCCCGCTTTCGCGTCGCTCAGTCCAACTTGAATCGCATCGCGGACTCGCGCAGCGTCCATTGGTGATTTCCGCTCTCACAGCAAATCGCGGACAAATTCGCTAGGAGCGGCATAGAGCGTACCGTCACCACAGTTTTCATTGACGAATGCTCGAAAGCTCATCGGTCAAAGATCGATTTCGAGTGCTCGCCATCACGAATCCTCGCTCGTCTTACCCACATTGATTGTCAATATCGGCCATGAGCAGGTCAATCAAATCTGGTTTCGGCTTGCACGAAAATCGACATTCTTTGCTCGCTGACAATTTTGTAGCGCCGTGCGAGTTGCGGCGTCTTGCCATGCCTGCTTTTCCCACGCCGTCGGTTGTCTCTCGCCCGAACCGCCCGATCGACGAAACCTACGTGGACAACAGGATTTACGCCCCCAATCCGGCACTCTAGACGGATGCGTGCTAGCGCTGTCATTGCTGGTCGTCAGACGAGCAGCGCTGCGCCGCTTCTTTGCAACGTATTCTGAACTCGTTTCGCAAGTCCTTAAAAGACAACAGCTTGCGATTCAAAGATCAATCTTGACGCGCCCTTTTTGAACGATATAATTCCGTCAGTTGGCAAATTCGGTAATTTCGGTACAACCGGATGGTCAGCGGAAATAAACGAAACCTGAAGGGTGTGGAGATTACACACCTTTCAAAAAACAAAGCGATCAGCGAGCTTTCAGCTCGATTTACACGGACGAAGGAGCTGCATCACAAGCTCATACACAACTGGGCGGGAAGTCTCTTCGGTCCCGTACCGGCTGTGGCTAGGGAGAGGGTGTTACCTGATGAAGACTGTTTTTACGACTGGCGAAGCAGCCAAAATTTGCAAAGTCAGCCAACAAACCATCATTCGATGCTTTGATTCGGGCCAATTGAAAGGATTCCGCGTTCCCGGCAGTCGTTTTCGCCGTATCCCGCGAGATCAACTTTTCAGTTTCATGCGAGAAAACGGCATTCCAACCGATGCGTTGGAAAGCGGTAAGCGGAAAGTGCTGATCGTCGACGACGACCAAGATTTGGTCGAATTGATGGTCGACGCTTTTGAACGGGACGGTCGTTTCGACATCAAAACCGCCAATAACGGGTTTGACGCCGGAATGCTGGTCAAAGAGTTCCACCCTGACATTGTCGTTCTCGACATTATGCTTCCTGATATCAACGGTAAAGAAGTTTGCCAGCGAGTTCGGGGAGACCGCACGATGGAGGATGTCAAAATCCTCTGTATTAGCGGGATGGTCGAACAAGACAAGGTCGCGGACCTCAAAGAAGCCGGCGCCAATGATTTCATCCAAAAGCCGTTCTCGGTCGAAGCTCTGCTCGATCGCGCATGCGGCATGTTGGACCTGGAATCGGTTACTTCCATGTAGCGCCGCCGTGTGAAGCTGACGCTTCGCACGGACCGATGACCAAATTCTTCACGCGTATGCCGAGCCTAACTCGGCATACGCGTTTTTGTTAATACGACGATGTTGGCCGCACGATGCTGCAATCCGCCTGCGATGACGATCCGTTGGTCGGCCGTTTGCTCGACGCCGTCTTAGCGGAGCTATCGCCGCAACTGCGCGATCAAGTGTCGCAACAACTGCAGAGCAGCGCCACGTTGGCGCCCACCTTATCAACGCTGTTTCGCGACGCCAAACTGACCGCCGTCAAACAACTTGCTTACGGCGCTAGTCACGAAATCAACAACCCGCTGGCCAACATCGCCAGCCGGGCCCAATCGCTGCTGCTGCACGAAGCCGACCCCGAGCGACGTCGACAGTTAGCGACGATCTACGCTCAAGCGATGCGCGGCCACGCGATGATCGCCGATCTCATGCTCTTTGCACGACCTTCCGCCCCGCAGCGCGCTCCGTTTGATGTGGTCGCTGCGGTCGCCGAAGTCCTAGATTCGTTGACCGACGTCGCCAAGCTGCAGTCGACTTCCATTTGCTTTCACGGTCCGGCGTCGCTCACGCTGATCGCCGATCGCGTACAGATTTCGGCGGCGGTCGCCGCAGCGATTCAAAACAGTCTAGAAGCGGTCGGCGCCGCCGGCGAAATCATCGTCACCGTCGCGGCCCAACAAGATCATTGCGCTATCTCGATCGCAGACACCGGACCCGGCGCCCCAGCCGAAGTTCGTAGCCAAGCGTTTGATCCTTTTTATTCAGGTCGCGAAGCAGGCCGCGGTCTCGGCTTTGGCCTGACCAAATGCTGGACGATCGCCCAATCCCATCATGGCACGGTTACCTTCCAAAATTACGACAAACATGGGGCGCAGCTTTGCCTGCAAATCCCTTGGAATTTGTCGACCGAAAGCCCTGCGAAAGCGGATTGATGGAACATCACGGTTGGATCAGCTTACTTCCTCCTTTAACGGCCATTGTTCTCGCGTTGACGACGCGACGCATTCTGATTTCCCTCTTCGTCGGCGTCGTCCTAGGCGCACTGCTGGTGCGCGACGGATATCCGATCGCGGCCGGGTATACGCTGGTCGTCGAATACCTGGGGGGCAACTTGCTGAACGTCGACAAGCTGAAGGCGTTCGCCTTTACGCTGTCGATGGGCGCGATGGTCGGACTAATCACCGTCACCGGCGGCATGCGCGGCTTGGTCGAGCGCGTTCTGCCGTGGGCGAAATCTCGCCGCGGCGGACAAGTCTTGATCTCTCTCCTCGGGCTGGCGATCTTCTTTGACGACTACGCCAACATGCTGCTGCTGGGCGGAACGACTCGTCCACTCGCCGATCGGCTGAAGATCTCGCGGGAAAAACTCGCTTTTCTGATCGATTCGACCGCCGCACCGGTCGCCGGCTTGGCGTTGGTGTCGACCTGGGTCGCAGTCGAGATCGACTATATCGGCGAAGGAATTGGGGGCCTGCCCGCTGGATTTCAGCTGGAAGGGATCGAGCTTTTTCTAGCCAGCATTCCCTTTCGCTTTTATCCGTTGTGGGCGATCTTGTTCGTCTTTTTGATCTCCGGATTCGAGCGCGACTTCGGACCGATGCTGACCGCCGAACGGAAATGCCTGGATGAGGAGTCGAGCAACGACTTGTTGTTTGCAGCTCCGCAAGAGGAGGCCGGCGTATCGAGTCACTGGCTCAACGCCGCGCTCCCCATCCTGACAACCGTCGCCGTCGTGACCTGGTGGCTCTATTACTCGGGCATGCAAAAAGTAACCGCCGATGAATTGGAACCGACCTGGGCCAACATCTTCGGCAACGCTGGGTCGTACGATGCGTTGATCTATGGCGCGCTCGCCGGCAACGCGATTGCGCTGTTGATGATTCCGCCTCAGCAGGTCGTTCCCGTCGCTACGCTCTTGTGGGGCATGTTCAAAGGCGCTTTGGCGATGACCCCGGCGCTGGCGATTTTGTGGCTCTCCGGCGCTCTGGCGGCGACAACCAGCGGCGGCGACGCCGGACTAGGAACCGGACTTTATCTGGCCGAACTGACCAGCGGATCGATCCCGCTGTGGCTACTGCCGACGGTCACTTTTTTGGTCGCCGCTGCGATGGCTTTTTCAACCGGAACCAGTTGGGGAACGATGGGAATCGTCATGCCGCTCGCGATTCCGCTCACCTATAACTTAATGCTCGACAACGGAGTCTCGCTCGAAACTTCACCGTTGCTGGCGGCAGTCGTCGGCACCGTGCTGGCCGGCGCCATCTTTGGCGACCACTGCTCGCCGCTATCCGACACGACGATCTTGTCGTCGCAAGCGTGCGGGTGCAATCATATCGCCCACGTAAATACGCAAATGCCTTACGCGATGACAGTCGGCGTCGCTAGCATCGTTTGCGGAACTTTGCCGGTTGCGCTGGGCGCTTCGGTTTGGGTCTGCCATGCGGTTGGCGCGGCGACGCTCATCGCGGTCGTTTTTTTCTTAGGCAAACGACCAAGTTTGAAATAGTTACGCGCGTCACGATCATTACAAGTGACCAACTTTGCGCGTGATTATTTTTTTTCAAGGATCGCTAGCTCGATGCGATAGCGAGGCCAACCTCAAGAGGTCGTTGCCTTTATCGGCGATTGCCCTGTTCGCTGCTTTTCGACGCGTCTCTAGATAGCAACACGAATTGCTTGACCGTCGGCACGAACGTTGCACTATGTCACTGTCGACGTGTAAAAACGAAAAGGCCTTCGCCACGGAGAACCAAAATGCGACGCTCGATACTGCTTGCACTTTCCGCCGCTATCATGATCCCGGCGATCGCCGCCGCGCAAACGCCGCGGCCCGATCGTTTTCATCAGGTCTCTCCGCAATACGTGCAGCCGATCGCGCGGAACATCGTGACGGCCAAGCCGGTTGGCGCTTCGCTTGGTACGACGGCCGCTCCGTGGTACGAGCAAGGACCGTTGCAAACCTCCAACTCGGCGCCCAGCGAAGTGCAGCGAACGATGTTCTACGCCAGCGAGTCGCAGTCGTCCGCGAGTAACTCCAATGCCGCCGACTATGCTCCTTCCCTGGCGCCGGTTCCGCAAAATCAACAAGCTCCGCCCAACTACGTGCCGCCGCGCGTGGTGACGCAAGCTCCGTCGACCAGCTACGCCGCACCGCTGCCGTCCACCACCACCTTTTCGGCGCCTGTTCCGACCAATCCCGGCGTTCGCCCGGCCGTTTGCTATTCGCCGGCTCCATCGGTTGCACCGGCGAGCTACTCGGCGCCTGCACCGATTATCACGACGCAGTCGCCGGTGATTACCGGTCCGACCGTCGTGACTCCGCCGCCGGTTCGATTCAATACGACCTATCGTCCGATCTTGCCGGTGGCCGGCATCCCCGCCGATTTCAGCGTCGGCCAAGGCTTATACGGCCAGCCCAAGGTTTACGTCGACAACCAGCCGGTACGCAACTTTTTCCGCTACATGCTGCCGTAACGCGACATTCCCCCAATTCCCAGGAGGGCGAAGCCGATGGATTTCTCCGGTCCATCGGCTTCGGTTATTTCTTGGGCGCCATAAAGCGCCTCTCTTAAAACTTGTTGAACATTGGTGTTTTGCGATATAGATTGTTGCCAATACATCAATCCGTATCGAGTGAACATCATGCAAGCCGAAATGATCGATCCGATCCAAAATCTTCATAACGTTGACTCCGAACTCGTCGTTGGCCTCGTGGGCGCAATTGGAACGGACCTTTCACGAGTAAGCGAAATCCTTGATGCGCAGTTGCGTCGAATGGGATACGATGTAGTCCATGTAAAGATTTCTGGGCAAGTAATACCACTGTTTGGAACGGTGGTATTCAATGAAAATGACGAATGCGATCGCGTCCGCAACCTAATGCATGCTGGAAACGAGGCGCGGCGGAAATCCAAAGACAACTCAATACTTGCGTTAGGGGCTGCGACATTAATTGCTTCGTCACGCAGCCTTCCTCAGACTCCTCAGTATCAAAAGGCATTCATTGTCAATTCATTGAAGCGTCCCGAGGAAGTCGAACGACTTCGCCAAATTTATTCAAGTGGATTTGTATTGCTCGGCGTGCATGCGGAAGAAGCAAGAAGAATAGAGGAGCTGTGCAGCAAAGATATTCAAACTGTCGATGCAAAGTTGCTCATCGAAAGGGATTCCAAAGAGAACATTGTTCCACATGGACAAAGACTGGAAGACACATTTTATCTATCCGACTTTTTTGTGAAACTCGATGGCAACGATGACCTTTTGAAGTCAGAAATTAGACGAATTACTGAGCTTCTATTTGGCCATCCGTTTCATACGCCGAGTTTTGATGAATACGCAATGTTCTTCGCTTTCGCCGCAGCACTTCGATCGGCGGATTTATCACGTCAAGTTGGCGCCGTAATTGCCCGAGATTCTCAGATTCTGGCAACAGGCGCGAATGACTGCCCAAAAGCAGGGGGAGGCTTATATTGGCCAGAACGCGACGAGCTTGGTCGCTTAACGGACTTTCCCAATGGAAGGGACTTTACCCGTGGAATCGACTCCAATAAGAAAGAACAAAAAGCGATCATCGATAAGATAGTGGAGTTAGGAGAAAGACGGGGGATACCGCCAAATGAGTTGCGCGACGTTCTGTCATCAAAAGAATCTCCGATTGGCGATCTCACAGAATATGGTCGCGTTGTTCACGCAGAAATGGACGCACTCACGTCATGTGCGAGGAATCATCTTTCCCCCAAAGAAGCAACTCTGTACTGTACCACCTTTCCCTGCCACAATTGCGCAAAACATATCCTGGCGGCTGGAATCAAAAGGGTGGTTTTTATTGAGCCGTACGAAAAGAGCAAGGCGTTTGATTTCCACCAAGACTCCGTCTTGTTTGATGCACAATCTTCAAATGCAGACAAAGCTCAGTTCGAGCCCTTTTTTGGAATCGGCCCGCGCAAATTTTTTGACCTTTTTTCGATGAAATTGTCGTCTGGATATGACGTTGTTCGAAGTGACAAGAAAACAGGCGTAAAATTTGACTGGAAACACGATGAAGCGCGATTGCGTTTACAAATGCTTCCGTTAACTTACTTAGATCTGGAGCTTCAAGCAGCTGAGTTGTTCCAGAAACTAAGGGGAGATCATGCAGATGAGTGAAAAGAATAAAATTCGGTTAGAACCGAACAAAGAAATCCTTACTTTTCTCGCTAAAGCAGAAAGCGTTGTTGCGAAAATGCCGGCCTGGAAACAGGGAGTACTGGAAGCTTCTTCGCTACGAACTAATTCTGTGCCTCGTGCGATACGAAATGAAGGCCAGTCGGAGTAGACTTTGATATCCACTTAATTCTGTGTTAATTGCGAAAGCTGCTTTCACTCCGCTTTCGGCTTCTCTTCCACCAACGTCCCATCCGCCGCATAGCCGTAGCGTTCGAAGTATTGACTCCAACGGCGATAGATTTCGGCGGCCAGATCATCTTCCATCTGGTGCTTGTTGCGTTGAAACGAGCGACTCTCGGCGGTCGCTGCTTCCATTTGGGGACGGACCTGCTCAAAGTCTCCCAGCCCGAGTGCGGCGTAGATCTTTTCTAGTTCTCCGACGGGATCGGCCACGATATCTTCGTACCGCGTTTCGACCAGCCGATCGGGGCCCAGTTTGTCGACATCCCGAAAATAGCCGCCGTACATCCGATCGAAGCAGTCAAAGATGTACTGGCGATACTGGGGATTTTTCGGATGTTGGAACGATTGAATTTCGTCCATCGTTTGCCACAGTCGCTCGGTCGATGCAAAGACTTCCAGCGGATTACGGGCAATATGAATGAACTTGGCGTCGGGATACATTTCAGACAGCAGACCGATCCGGCCGGTATGCGTCGGCGATTTGAGGATGATCGGTTTGTCGCGCTGGACGGTGATCATCCGCACGAACTGATCGAGCGTTTCGCGCCACTTGGCGAGATCAGCCTCGTCGATCCCTTCCATGTCGAGGAACTCGGTCCCTTCGGCGGGATGGTCGGGAAACGCCATGCGGTAATAAGGAGAAGGCGCTCCTAAGGCGAGCAGCGCGAACTCATCTTCCTGCGGCTTGCTCCAGCCGACCTTCATATTGTCCATCGGTCGCGTGCTGGGCATGATGAAATTGAACCAGCGACTGACGAAGTCTCCTATCAACAGAAACTGGCACGGCCCAAAGCACTGTATGGTGCTCGGCGACGTATAAGCTTCGTCCAGCGACATCAACTCATGCAGGAAGGTCGTTCCGCTGCGCCAGTGTCCGACAATAAAAACCATCGGCGTATGTGGAGTCGCTGCGGCGATCTTTTCGCCATGCAGTGCTAGCTGCAGTCGGTAGGCCAGACTGTTGAACACCGTAAACGGCGTTACCAATACCGCCATGCCGATGCGCAGCGGATGCAGCGCGAAATGATGTCTTGCTAGCAACCGCATCCAGGGACGAAATCGCATCCCATGCCAAATTCGCGGGCTGTACCAAGGATAGGCGTTCGCTTTCTGTTTGCGGGGCGGTTTCGCGGCGGGATCGGTCAACGGTCAGTCCTAAGCAGCAAGCGGAAGCGGGGCGGAAACCTTCTATCGTAGCTGAAATTTTTGCTTTCGCGCTGGGGGCATTTCTGATCGACCAGGGCAATTTCCCGAACAAGTCGCCATTGACACGATAAACATAGCAGCGTCAACGACTTTGCTCGCTTTATCGGCCTGGACTCGAACTACCGATTTCAGTAGTTTTCGCCCCACTTCACGCGGAGAAGGCGTCTCCGCGGCGCTCCCTTCGTCCTTTTACGGAATGATTGACGTGCTGCCTGCGTTGGAACGAATTCGAGATCTGATTTTGCCGGTCGGCATTATCGCCAGCGTGCTGGTGATTTTGGTGCCGCTGCCGAATTGGCTCATGAACTTGTTGCTGACGGCCAATATCACGGCCGGCGTGATCATTCTATTGACGACGATCTATGTGCAGACGCCGCTGGAGTTCAACGTCTTTCCATCGCTGCTGTTAGCGACGACGCTCGCCCGCTTGGTGTTGAACGTGGCGACGACCCGGTTGATTTTGACCAAAGCGGCCGAAGACGGAATGGACGCGGCCGGCGGCGTGATCGAAAGCTTCGGCGAATTTGTCGCGGGAGATAAGATAGCGGTCGGCATCATTATCTTTATTATCATCATCGTGATTCAATTCATGGTGATCACCAAAGGCGCTACGCGTATTAGTGAAGTCGCCGCCCGGTTTGCGTTGGACGGCATGCCTGGTCGCCAGATGGCGATCGACGCCGACTTGAACGCCGGGATTATCGACGAACACGAAGCCCAAGCACGCCGCAGCGAGATCACGCAACAGGCCGACTTCTTTGGGGCGATGGACGGCGCCAGCAAGTTTGTGCGCGGCGACGCGATCGCCGGCATCATCATTACGTTGATCAATATCGTCGGCGGCTTCATCATCGGCCTCCAAGCCGGCATGAGCTTGGCCGAAGCGGCCGAAGTTTACACCAAGCTGACAATCGGCGATGGACTGGTTAGCCAAGTGCCGGCGTTCTTGATTTCGCTCGCGGCCGGTTTGCTGGTCACGCGCAGCAGTCAAAAGACCAACCTGCCGCTCGAGTTCGTCCAGCAACTCTTGTCACGGCCGCCGGCTTTGATTGTCGCTGGCGCGTTCTTGGGGCTGCTGGTCTTCACCGGCTTGCCGACGATCCCGCTCCTCACTTTGTGCGGCGGCTGTTTGGGGATCGCCTTCTTTATCAAGAAGCAAGACCGCCAAGACGAAGCTGACAAGCAGACGGCGGAAACCAAGAAACAAGATCAAGAGAAAGCGGCCAAGAAAGAAGATCGCATCGAGGACTATCTCTCGATCGATCCCATGGAGATGGAACTGGGCGTCGGTTTGGTTCGCTTGGCGGCGCCTGACCGCGGCGGCGATTTGCTGCATCGCGTTACCGGCGTTCGTCAGAATGTCGCGACCGAAGTTGGGATCATCCTGCCGAAGGTGCGAATCCGCGACAATATGCGCCTGCACGAAAACCAGTACCGCATCAAGATCACCAACAATACCGTCGCCGAAAATACGATCTATCCCGATCGCCTGCTCGCGATCACTGGTCCCAACTCGCAAGGCAACTTACCTGGCGAGCCGACGCGTGATCCGGCCTACAACCAACCGGCCGTCTGGATCGAGCCTGGTTTGCGTCCGCAAGCCGAGATGCTGGGCTATACGATCGTCGAGCCGTCGTCGGTATTGGCCACGCACTTGCAACGAGTCGCCAAGAAGCATGCTGACGAGTTGCTGACGCGCGACGCGACCAAACATTTGCTGGACGATTTGAAACTTGAATCGCCGGCCGTCGTCGACGAGCTGATCCCCGGCGTCATGAAGCTGGGCGACGTGCAAGCGGTGCTGCACAACCTGCTGCGAGAAGAAGTGCCGATTCGCCAGCTGGCGATCATTTTGGAAACGCTCGGCGATCATGCCGGACGCACCAAAGATGCGATCTGGCTGACCGAATTTGTTCGTCATCGTTTGGCGCGAACCATCTGCACCAAATATCGCGACCGCGAGAACAAGATGTTCGTCGTGCCGTTGGATCCGGCGATGCAGGATCGCATCGCCGCCGGAATCGACACCGAACGAGGCCCCTATGCTCGCATGTCGCCGCAAGCGATCGAACTGACCTGTCGTGCGGTCGCGGCGGGAATTGAAAAGCTGCTCGCCGTCGGCAAGCCGCCGATCGTGCTGGTCAACCCGCAGATTCGTCCTGCGCTCAAACAACTCACCATGAATCACATTCCTGATTTGATTGTGCTCAGCCACAACGAAGTCACCCGCGATACGCTGATCGAATCGGTCGGCATCATCAGCGACATCGTACCGGGTAAATAGACATCACCATGGACATCAAAACATTTCGCGCTAAATCGATGCCGGAAGCGCTCGAGCTCATTCGAAAAGAGCTGGGGCCCGACGCCGCCGTTTTGCATACTCGCATCGCGCCCAAACGGGGAATCGCGGGCCTGTTAGGCGGTCGCGAGATTGAACTAGCCGCATCGGCCAGCGTGCCGGTAAAGAGCCGCTTCAACATCGAAGCCCCGGCGGAAGAAACGACGCAGTCGACTCACGAAGAGTTCATCAAGCGTCGCTTTGAGCTGGAACTTCCCGCTGACGCTCCTGCAGAGACGCCGCAACATCCGGCCGACGCCGAAGATCACACGCAACGCTTGGCCGAAGGGCTGGTCGACGATCAGGGAGAATCGATCCTGGACGCATTGGCCAACTACGCCGGCGGCTCGCTGCGAAGTTACTCGCCGGTCGTCGCTCGTCTGCATGACGAGTTGATCGCGGCGGAAGTCGCTCCCCAGATCGCCGCCCAACTAGCGGGTCACCTGGAAGAAATCGCCGCCGTCACGCATGAGCGTGACTTACGTCAGCGGCTGCATCAAATCATCGCCGCCACCTTTCGGATTGGGAACGACCTGGAAGATCCGCGTCGCGGCCCGCTTCGTATCGCGTTGGTCGGTCCGACCGGCGTCGGCAAAACGACGACGATCGCCAAACTGGCGGCTCGCGCCAAATTTACGCAAAAGTTACGCGTCGGCCTGATCACGATCGACACCTATCGGATCGCCGCCGTCGACCAACTGCAGGCCTACGCCGAGATCATGGATCTGCCGATGCAGGTCGTTTCCTCTCCTAGCGAGATGCGAGACGCCGTCGATCACCTGGCTGGCTGCGATCGCATTTTCATAGACACCGCCGGACGTAGCCCGCGCGACGCCGTGCAACTGCAACAGTTGCATTCGGTGCTGCGAGCCGCAGAAACCGACGCTCGTTATCTGTTGCTGTCAGCGACCACCGGCAATCGATCGCTGCAAGAAGCGGAACGCCGTTTCGCTTCGATTGACCCCACGGCGTTGATCGCCACCAAACTGGATGAAGTGGAAACGCTCGGAGCGATGTTTAACCTGATAAACCGTACGACGCTGCCGATCAGCTATGTCACGCACGGACAAGACGTGCCGCATTCGATCGCCGTCGCCTCGGCGGATGAACTCGCCAAACAATTGATTTAACCTCTGAGCCACTCCCGAATACGACTCGTATGGACCGTCATTTTCCTGACCAAGCTTCGTTACTACGAATGCTCGCGCGTCAAAACTCGAACTCCGCGATTACGCCCAACGTACCGCTCGCCGTGATCTACGGCGCTGAGCGTCGCGCCGGCGTGACGACGCTGTGCCTGAATGTGGGCGCTGTGATCGCCGAGTCGGGACGTCGCGTGGTGATCGTCGATCTCGATTTCGAGAGCGACGGACTGGCTCAGTTGTGCGGACAAGGCGCCGTCGCTTCCATTAGCGATCTCGCCAACTCACGAGTCGACTTGCACGAATCGTTGCTCCCCGGCGCCCACGGCGCTTTGTTGCTGCCGACGCATGCCGAAACCGGTTCGCTCCATGCGATCCGGCCGCAGTCGCTCCAGCGTTTGACCGATCAATTGCAGCGGCTTGGCCGTCATGCCGACGTCGTGCTAATCGACGCCGGCAGTCGCCCGACCCCGCTCACCGAGATTTTGTGGCGCCGCGCCGAACATTTCGTCCTCACCGCTTGTTCGGCTCGCAGCTCATTGACGGCCGGGTACGCGGCGGTGCGACACTTACTCGAGTCGGCGCCGCGAGCGAACTTTGGGCTGCTGTTGAACCGGGTCTCGGCGGCGCA
Source organism: Blastopirellula marina DSM 3645 (assembly GCF_000153105.1). Classification (GTDB taxonomy): domain Bacteria; phylum Planctomycetota; class Planctomycetia; order Pirellulales; family Pirellulaceae; genus Blastopirellula; species Blastopirellula marina. The sequence goes on along the minus strand of NZ_CH672376.1, from coordinate 986,822 downwards.
GCCAGAAGAACCAATCATCGCCGGCTTTAATCGCGTCTGTCAGCGTCATGCTGGCGCCGCCGCGATCGGAGTCGGCGCGGTGCGACATGCGTTAGAGGTCGGCGCGGCGCAAGCTTCGTGCGACGCGTTTAGCGTTCGTTATCCGCAATCGGCGGTAGCCGGCGACTTGGCGAACATCGCCCAGCGACTTTCGTCGCTTGTATTCGACGCACCCACCAAACAACTTGATCGCCGCGCGGCGTAGTAAAGAAAGGCTAGCAGTGACATGACAGCATGCCTTGCCGCAACGCGAGTTTTTTTGACGACTTCGCTTCAATCGGAAAATTCGGCTGAATATCAAAGTAGACGACGCCGATACCTAGATGTAACGCCGCGTACGCATGCGGCGGATTGGACTCGCGAATCACGTCAACAAAATAGACCGAACGCAAGATGGCGCGCAACTACGCGGGCGTCCTGGGCCTTATCGCATTCATCACAGTCATGGTGCGTGGATTCCTTGACTTTGGTGGGATCGAATCGACCCTTCAAATCGCGTGCGTTGCGTTGGCGTTATTTGCGGCCACAGGCTGGTTCATCGGCGGCGCTGCGGAGCGTATCGTTGACGAATCGGTTCGCGAGCGAGTCAACCAAGAGCTGGAGAAATTGCAACGCGAGTTGCAAGCGGAGAGCGACAGCTCTGGAAGTGCGGCGGCGTAAATTCGCTTCCACGTCCACTGCGGAGGGACGCGGCGAATCAGCGCCAACCGACGGTTTTGAGCAATCATACCGGCGTAGGTTTTGCGGCGAGACCGCTGTAAAACGCGGGTCCTGAAGGATTCAGGCGAAACGAGAAGGATCTCACGAAACGTAGCCATTGACGGCGTTTCACGGAGGATTGCATGGCGACAACCACAGCAGTCGACGACATTGCGGAAGTCTGGAAGTCCTACAAGGAAGACCAGACGCGTAAGGAATTACGTAACCGTCTTGTTGAGCGATATCTGCCGCTGGTGAAATACAACGGCGAAAGAATTTGGGCTCGCTTGCCGGAAGGGGTCGAACTTGACGACCTGATTTCGGCGGGAGTCTTTGGCTTGATGGACGCGATCGACGCGTTCGACATGTCCCGCGGCGTGAAGTTCGAAACGTATTGCGTACCGCGTATTCGCGGCGCAATGCTGGACGAACTGCGCACGATGGACTGGGTTCCTCGTTTGGTGCGCTCGAAAGCGAGCAAGCTGAACGAAGCGAACAAACAGCTCGAAGCGAAGTTCGGCAGACAGCCGACCGAAATTGAATTGTCCGCCCACATGGGCATGAGCGTTAAAGAACTGGAGAAAATGATCTCCGACGCGAATGCCGTAGGGTTAATCAGTCTCAACAAAAAATGGTATGAGACTGACAGCTATAAAGATGTTCGCGAGATTGATATTCTCGAAGACATCAAAGGGGAAGATCCTACGCGCCGGATCCAGAAAAACGATCTGATGCGTTTGGTCACCAAAGGCCTGAACCGCAACGAGCGGCTCATCATCATCCTCTACTACTATGAAGAGTTGACGATGAAGGAAATCGGGGCGACCCTCGACCTGAGCGAAAGCCGCGTGAGCCAGATGCACAGCAGCATCGTGCAACGTCTGCAATCGCAACTAGGCCGTCGTCGACCGGAGTTCGGCGTCGTCTAAAGCTTCCCCCGCTAAACGGTAAAAACCAGCAACGCTTCCGGCGACGGAAGCGTTTTTTTTTCTGCGCTATCAGCATCCCCCATTTAGCCATACAATAAGATCCTATTGGAGCGCAACCGGCGGAGGCGTCGCTCGAAATTCAACTTGTCGTTGTGGACGCTTTTCGATGGACCAGCAGTCAGCCCAACCTGCGGATTCAGCGACACTCCGATTGCGTCTGGACAGGTACGGCTGGTGCGTGATCGCCGGCTTCCTCCTCTTTGCGCTGGTCGCGGCCTGGTTCACCTGGCGCTATCAAGAGAGTCGCCGGACGATTCTCTTTTTGGAATACCAGCGATCGATCGAAAATGCGATCCAAGGGCAGTTTGACGATATCCGCAGCGCCGCCGATCGGGCGCAAACCCTCTTCGTCTCGAGCCAAGTGGTCGAAAAGAGCGAATGGGACATCTTCGTCTCGCGGATGCGGCAAACGAAAAAATACGACGTCGTCGATGAGCTCTTTTTCGTCGATCAAAGTTCCCCCGCCAAAGACGGACTCTGGCGCATTGTGCTCGCCGAATCAAAAGGCAAGCTAGCAGGGATCGAAGGAGATTCGATCGCCGGGAATCAACCGTTCGCAGAGACCCTCGATATCGCGATCCGAACTCGCGAACTGACGATTAACGTGATCTCAGACGAAATTCAATTTCCTCTTTCTGGGCCGGGGCTGGTCGCCTGTTTTCCGGTTTCGCCGGCCGTCACCGATGGCAACGTTCATCTGGCTGGATGCGTCGTCGCCTATTCGTCCGAGGAATCGATCGAACGTACGATCGCCGAAAAACTACCCCCCAATTTCGGCGTTCATGTGGTCGCTCAACAGAATTCCTCGGCTGGCCTGGAGATCCTCCGACTGCCAAGAGGCCGCCATATGCACAATTGTGCGCGGCATTTCGACGCGGAGATCACATTCGACGATTTGCCGATGACCGTCACGTTTGAAGCGAGTCAAAGTTTCGCGGCCGAAGGACTATACGCCATGCCGGCGATCATCTTCTCGGCGTTGATCGCACTTGGACTGGTCTGCGGCGCGATGATTTCTTACATCGTCGATAGTCGCCGCGCCGTCGAATCGCTGCTGAATCAAGTCGAAAGCCGCAACGCCGAGCTGGAACGCTTCACCTACACCGTTTCGCACGACCTGAAGAGTCCGCTCATTACGATTCGCGGTTTTGTCGGCGCCCTGCGCCAAGACTTGACTCGCGGCGATCAAACCGCGATCCACGAAGACATGGACTTTATCGCCAGCGGCTGCGCCTCGATGAGCAGCTTGCTGGACGACTTGCTCGAACTTTCTCGCATTGGTCGCGTCGTCAATCCGACCGAACAATGCCAGATCGAAGCTCTGGTCCAGGAAGCGATCCACTTTTTGGATCTACAGTCGGCGGAGCGCGGAATCGATCTCAAAGCCTACGGCGATCCGATCACGCTGGAAGGAGATCGCATCCGCCTGGTCGAAGCGTTGCAAAACCTGCTGGATAACGCCGCCAAATTCGCAAATCCAGAAGCGCCGAAAATTCGGGTCAACTGGATCACCGCAGGCAATCAGCTGCGCCTGACCGTTACCGACAACGGATCTGGAGTCCCGCCTGCGTTTCATGAGAAGGTGTTCGGCCTGTTCGAAAAGCTCGATCCCAAATCGGACGGCACCGGCATTGGATTGGCGATTGTGCGACGAATTATCGAACATCACCATGGCCGGATCTACATGGAGCCCTCTAGTTCGGGCGCGCGGTTTATTGTGGAGTTGCCGCTGCGTCAGCCAAGCTGAACGCCGCGATCGGACGATCTCCTTGTTCGACACGACGCCAAGAAACAAAAACACGGCCCCGGGAAGGAGCCGTGTGCGTGGTTCAATTGCGTAGCGGCGTCAATCCATTATTTTCCCGTCAGGTCAAACTGGAACTCGTTGGGACCCTCTTGGGTAACTTCGGCGATGATTCCCTTCGCCCCAAAGGCGTACTTGGCGGGGATCAGCTTTTGATCCGAGCCTTCCCCTTTTAGCTCGAATTGGACGTGATGTTCGCCCAGGACGGCGCCCGGCTGGTTGAGGTTGTAATAAACCTCAAATTTACCGTCGCTATCTGTTTTGCCACGCGAAGCCCTCGCTTCTGATTGTGGTTCGAATAGCACTTGGATACTTTCCACCGGCTTGCCGTTGACGGTCACAACGCCGGTCACCTTCGCTAATTCAGGACCGCCGCTTCCCCCGCCGAAGCAGCCGGTAGCGGCGATGATCGGTAACGCCATCACCGCGATTATCGCCGCCGGAAAACCGCGTCGGTGGATTTGAAGAATAGATTTCATGGATCGAGCTTTCCGGTTTTTAGTATTCGCTTAGCACCTGATCGTCCGCGATACGAACCAAGTACTTCAACGTGGCCAGGGGAGTCGTTTCTTTGAGAAAGTGAATGGAGCCGTCGCCAAACAATGCGTTGCAACCGCCGGGATGGTGACTGCCGGGGGCTCGCGCGTATTGCAGAGGGCTTGGCGGAGTGTCCGGCACGTTGATCCCTTCCCCCATTTTCAACCAATACGTATTGGTCCAGGCTCCCCAAAACGGTCCCCAGCGGTCGTCCGCTTTTTCCATGCGTGATTCCGCCATGATGACGGTATTGCTCATTCCGTCGGTGATGTCTCCCATTTTGGCCGATCCATTGATGCCGAACGCGGGACGTTGACTAGCGTTATTCGCCGTCGAACCCCAAAGCAGTTTCGCGTTATCTCCATGATCGGACCAATCGCTCGAAATAAAGCCATAGCTCGTGCGATAGTAGTCTTTGTTGTAGTAGTAGCCGGACGTGCTGTCGTCGTCCCCCACCACATCAAACGGATCCGATGGACACGCAAAGAAGTCGAGCCGCGTCCCCTGCAGAGCAGCCATATTGCCGGCGGCGTCTGTGGCGCTCGGATCCGAAACGTCGCCATGAGCGGCCAGCCCCATCGGATAGCGGAAGTCCAATTTGGAATGCAACGCGCCCTGCTCTAAAAACGGCAAGATCAGCAGATGCCCCGTGATGTTACGAACGTTGTCTTTCATGGTCGCTGGAAACGGACTCGAGTCGCCGCCGACGCATCCCGGGTTGATCACCGCAGGCGGAAAGGCGAGATGCGTGTCGTGATAATTATGCAACGCCAAACCAAGTTGCTTCATTTGATTGGTGCACTGCATCCGCCGAGCCGCTTCGCGGGCCTGCTGCACAGCCGGAAGCAACAAAGCGATCAGCACCCCGATGATGGCGATCACAACAAGCAGTTCGACCAAGGTAAAACCCCAACGGCCGAGACGACCGCCGATAGCGGTCCGGTGATTTTTCATGGGAATACTCCAAAGAACTGTCCCCCTGCGAACCCAAGGGACAAAGCAAATGAATTGAAAATGAAAACGAAGAGCGTTTAGACAGGGACCGCAATCCATCCAATGGTTATATCGATCGATTACGGGAAAAAAGGGAACCATTCATAGAGAACCTGAGTTCCTTGCCCACGAACGGCCCTACAGAGCTAGTTTAAGTAGGTTCCGAACAGCGTCAATGACAAAAAATTTAAAACCATTGAAATCTACCAACACCTGCAAATCAGACGCATCGGCGATCATGAATGACAACAGATCTGCCTGTCCAATCGGCTCGCAGAAGACGGCTCCTGCCTCCTCGATCGGAGCAGCCATGGGCCGGTTGCGAATGCGAATCACTCCGTTGAACGAGGGCAAGCCAAGCAGAGACAGGCCGTCGCTGGAAACGGATGTCGCGGGGAACTGCTAAACGGTCTTACGTTGCATCAATTCCGCGACCCAATCGGCGACGCGCCAGTCCATCCAGCGCCGATCCGAAGTGATGTTGCGTGGGGCCAAGAAGCCCAGATGTCCGCCGTGACTGGTCGTTTCTAGCGTAATGAGCGGAGAAAAGGGAAATTTGTCGAAAATTGCCCGCGGCACGATCGGATCGTCGGCGGCGGTCAAGATGTGCGTTGGCATTGCGATATTGGCCAACAGCGGACCAGAGCTCGCCTTTTCGTAGTACTCGCTGACGCTGTCGAACCCGGCCATCGGCGCCGTGTAGTCGCGGTCAAATTCGACGATTCGTCGCGGTCGCTGCGAAAAACGAAACGCCGTGGAAAGATCGTCGTAGTCTCGCTGCAGTTCGACACGGCGAATTAACCGGCGGACAAAATCGCGATCGTAAAGACGATTGAGGCCGCGGCTCATATTCTCACAGCAATGCGCCAAATCGATCGGCGGCGCGACCGAGAAAACCGAATCTAAGCCTCCGCACGAGCCGGCGCCAACTTCGCCCGCCAGTTTCAGCACAACATTTCCCCCCAGCGAAAAGCCGATCGCCGTACAAGCAGAACCAGGGCAAAGCGATCCGATAAATTGAACGGCCGCTCTAGCGTCGTCACTACAACCGGCGTGAAACGGCTTTCTCGCGAGTTTCGCCCCAGCGCCGCACCCGCGCAAATCCATCCGAAAGGAGCGCACGCCTAGCGCGTTGAGCTTTCCGGCGATCCGGACCAAATAAGGGCTCGAGTGGCAACCTCCCAGACCATGGATCAACAACGCCGTTCGATCGCCGGCCTGCCAGCCAGCAGGTCGATCGTCGTGCAAGACGACCTGATCGCCATCGTCCAGGGTGACGACATGCGGCCGAGCGGCGTACGGAGCGGACGGGCCGCGCCAATAAGCGCCCAAAATCGTTTGCACGTGAGGGCCGCGCAGAATGGGATGAGGGCGGTAGCCGCTTTGCGAGCTGGCCAGATCGTCGATCGAACTAATCATCGTTTGATGTTGTACTCGTCCAGTTTGCGATACAACGTGGCGCGACTAACGCCGAGCAGTTTGATCGTTTCCGAAACATTGCCGCCGGTGCGCTCCATCGCTTCTTCAATCAGTTTCTTTTCCCAGAAGTCAAAACGCAAGGACTCCGGCTCCCCGAGCCCGGCGTCTCGCAGGCCAAGATCACGCGGTTCGATCATCGCCGAGTCGGCCAAAACCACCGCACTGTCCAGTACATTGCGTAACTGTCGAACATTCCCGGGCCATTGATAATTCAACAATTTTTTCTTCGCCGCGTCCGAAAGCATCAGCTCGGGACGGCCATGCTGACGTTTGAAGTGATCGAGAAAATGGTTCGCCAAAGTTTCGATATCTTCGCCCCGCTCGCGCAGCGGTGGAATATAGAGCTCGAAGACGCAAAGCCGATAGTACAAATCTTCGCGAAACCGCTTTTCCCGCACAAATTCGGCCAAATCACGGTTGGTGGCGGCGATCAGCCGCACGTCGACGCTCACTTCTTTCGTCGCGCCCAGCGGCAAAAAAGGATGCCCTTCCAAGATCCGCAGCAGCTTCGCTTGGCCATCGAGCGTCATCTCGCCCACTTCGTCCAAAAAGAGCGTCCCGCCGTCCGCTTGCTGGAAAAAGCCGACATGGTCGGTGTCCGCCCCGGTAAAAGCACCCTTCTTATGGCCGAACAATTGGCTTTCGATCAGCGATTCAGGCAGCGCCGCACAGTTCACGCTCAGCATCGGACGATCGCTGCGGCTTGACGTTTTGTGCAGCGCCCGAGCGACCAACTCTTTGCCGGCGCCGCTCTCGCCGCGCACCATCACGGCGCCCCCGGCTTTTGCAATGCGGGCAATCTTTTGCTTCAGCTCGACCATCGGCCGGCTCTCGCCGATCAGTTCATCAAACGCCGCCGATTGCTGCACCAAGCGTTCGTAACCGGCCTGCAGCTTGGTCAGCTCCCAAGCGCGCGAGAGCGCAATAACCAGGATGTTGGCCAGCGAGATGGTGAAATCGAGGTCGTTCTGCAGAAAGCGTTCTTGTTCGCGATAGAGATGGATCGTTCCCAGCGTCTGTTTCTTGTGAATCAGGGGAACGCAAATCGCATCGGCAAAGTGTTTCAGCCGCGTCGATTCGTCCTGACTCGCTTCGTTGGCGATCCAAACGGCGTGCCCTTGCTGACAAACCATCGCGGTGAGCGATTCGCTCAGCTTAAACGCATCTTCGACATCCTCAGGCAGCTGACGCTTCAATTTCAACTTGCCATCTTCGGTCAGCCAATGAAAACCGACGACTGCGGCTTTCGAGTGATCTTTCAGCAGATCGAGCGCCGTACGGATAATGACGTCCGGATCGTCGCTTCCCAGCAGCTTGATCGCAAACTGGTAGAGCAAAATCAGCCGCTGCGCCTGCTTGTAGTCTTTCAGCTCGCGCAGCGCGACCAGATTGGTGTCTTGCGGATCGACCGGCAGATCGCGGACGATCGTTTGGGTCATGTTGTTCGCGTCCGAATCGTAGGATGTCGGAGGCTGGCTGCTGCTGTTGAAATTGAACTCGGTGGCGCCCACTCGCAGGCGCCCCCCGTCAAACAGCTTCCCTTCGGCAATCCGCTGGTCATCCAGATAGCAGCCGTTGCGGCTCTCGCAATCTTTAACCCACCAGACCCCTTCTTTGAGAAAAATCGACGCATGAACCCGCGAACAGAGGGGGTCTGTCAGCGTAATATGACATTCCAGACCGCGTCCGATCAGATTTTCGGCGTCGGCGTCCAGCGCAAAATTGGTGCCGGGTCCGGTGCCGGAAAGTAACTTTAGGTAACTGTAGTTCGCCATATCGTTCCGCTCGGTTGGGAAGCCGCCGAGAGAGGACTTTCGCATTTAAATCAATAGCTTCCCTTATCTTACGTCAAACCGGCCCGGCGTCGCCAGCCGCAACAGGGGGTTAGGCCGCCTGTTTTCGCAGGTTCGCAAAAAGGGACGCAAGAAAAACTTGCCGCGCGCAACTATCCCACGTAAAAATTGGACACACCACACCGGCTCGCCGGTTAAATCAGGCAAACCACGCTGGCTTGAGTGACGTAGACCCTGTAGATAGGATCGGTTATAACCCCGTCCCAGCCCCACATTTGGCCCTCTTCGCCACTCCAACAACTACTCATAAAAATTCAACTGTAAGGGATTGGCATGCACCCAACGACCGTTACTCGGAATAGTTGGCGTCGCCCTGGCGCTTTGCGCGTCTTGACGTTCGCGTCTTTTCTTTTCTCCGCAATCTTTGTCTGCTTGCCGGATCAATCTTCGGCTCAGCTCGCACCAAAAGTCAGCGAGCGCCGCGTCGCCTTCGCCGTGACGCAGTTAATGAAAAAGGATCATCTATCGAACCATCCGATCGATGACGAAATGTCGCAGCGCGCCTTCGATCAATTTCTGAAGACGCTCGATCCGCTCAAACTTTACTTCTATCAAAGCGACGTCGACGAGTTCGCCGCCAACCGTGACAAGTTGGACGACATGGTCAACGCCGGCGACGTCAGCTTCTCACGCACCGTCTTTGATCGCTTCCTCAAGCGGGTCAACGAACGGGTCGCGATGGTCGATCGCGTGCTCGCCGCCGATCTCGACTTCGAGAAGAAGGAAATGTTCATCACCGACGCCGACAAGGTCCAATATCCGAAAAACGAAGCCGAAGCGTACGATCGCTGGCGTCAACGCGTGAAGTACGACATCCTGTCGGAAAAAGCGGACGACAAAACCCCAGAAGAAGCGCAAGAGAAGATTCATCGTCGCTACGAGAGCTTCGCTCGCCGGATGTCGCAAACCAGCGGCGACGAACTGTTGGAAATGTTTCTGACGTCGATGACCTCGTCGTTTGATCCGCACACGACTTACATGTCGCCGTCGACGTTGGAGAACTTCAACATCAGCATGCGATTGCAGCTCGACGGCATCGGCGCCGCGCTGTTGTCTGAAGACGGCGTGGTCAAAGTGACCAAAGTCATCCCCGGCGGCGCCGCTGACAAACATGGCAAGCTGCATCCCGAAGACACCATCGTCACCGTCGGCCAAGGCGAAAACGGTGAGATGGTCGACGTGGTCGACATGAAGCTGAACGACGTCGTCAACTTGATCCGCGGCAAAGCCGGCACCGTCGTCCGGCTCGGCGTCAAAGCGAAGGGAACCGGCGAGACGACCATCTACAACGTCACTCGCGCCAAAATTGAACTGAAAGATAGTGAAGCCCGCGGCGAAGTGATCGATCACAAGACCGATGACGGCCGCACGCTGCGAGTCGGTTGGATCGACCTGCCGAGCTTCTACATGGATATGGACGCCGCTCGCCGCGGACTGGGCGACTTCAAAAGCACCACCCGCGACGTGCGCAAATTGCTGGACGACTTCAACGACCAGGAAGTTCAAGCGGTCGTGCTTGACCTGCGTCGCAACGGCGGCGGCAGCTTGACCGAAGCGATCAACCTGACCGGGTTGTTCATCGATCAAGGTCCGGTCGTGCAAGTGAAAGACTCCAGCGGCAACATTCAGGCCTACGACGACACCGATCGCGGCATGGTCTGGAAAGGCCCGCTGGTTGTTTTGACCAGCAAGCTGAGCGCCAGCGCCAGTGAGATCCTCGCCGGCGCCATCCAAGACTACAAACGCGGCATCATCGTCGGCGATCAAGCGACCCACGGCAAAGGAACCGTGCAAAGCTTGCTGGACCTGGGCAGCCAACTCTTCCCGGTGCCGAACCCGCCCAACTATGGCGCGTTGAAGATCACGATGCAGCAGTTCTATCGCCCTAACGGCGAAAGCACGCAGCGTCGCGGCGTCGAAGCCGACGTCGTCCTGCCGTGGATCACCACGCACATGGACATCGGCGAAGGGGATCTCGACTATGCGATCGCTTGGGACAAAATCCCCCAAGCCCAGTACACGCTCTACAACATGGTCGATCCCAATCTGCTCAAGCAATTGCAGACCGACGTAAACGATCGCATTGGTCAGTCGGAAGACTTCCAAAAGGTCAATAAGAACATCGAGCGTTACGTCGTGCAGAAAAACCGCAAAGCGGTCAACCTGAACGAGGCCGAATACCTGGCCGAGCGTAAAGAACTCGACAAGGAAAAGACCGAAGAGGACACGTTCAAGGAAGACACCGAGAACACCGACGAAGTCGTGAAGAAAGACTTCTACTTCGACGAAGTGATCGACGTCACCTCCGACTACGTCAAACTGCTAGAACAAGGCCGCGTCGCCGCTCGACAATAAGTGGATCGACGCTGCGAAGAAATTGAAAGAGCCCGCGTGACCCCCACGCGGGCTCTTTTTTTAAACCTTGCCGGCCTCTTGCTCCTCCGGTTCGTGCAGGCGGTCCATGTCCAGATAACGGCTGGATGGCACTGGCCAGCAGGTCATTTTCGTTGTGCCACTGGCCCTTTTCAGCCAGTGTCTTCACTCCGAGTGCGGCGATTGCACTCCAGCGTTATCGAACAGGCCAGGCGGCGGAAACGATAAGTTTGGCAGGCGAGGATCAACGATCCCGTTCAGGTAAAGCCGGGCGCTCGACCACTTCCAATCGATCGCTCGTCGGCAGAGCCCGCGACGAACGGGGTTTTCATGAATATAGTCGATCGCCGCTTCGATCGCCGAGGGTTGAAAGAGATTGCGATCGTAACCAGAGCCCTCTTGCCAGAAGCGAAAGCAACATTTGCCAGGCCGCTCTTAGATCGTCAACTCGTCCAGCAATCGAGAACGAGCTTCGACCAGCATCGTTTTGATTTGTCGAGATGTCGGTTGTTTGATTTTCTGTAGTAGTCGACTGATGCTGGCCTCGGCGGAGACCGGCAATACCAGCAGATGAACATGCTCTGGCATGAAGACCATCGCGATCCATTGGCAGGCCTCCAATTGGCAGGCGTCGTCGATCGATCGAGCCAAGATGGTGCGCCAGCGGTCGTTGGTCAAAAGCGGTCGTCGACGATAGGTAGAAAACGTCAACGCATGAAAATGCCCCGGCACATGAAAGTGCTTAACTCGCTTTCGATGCGGCGGTTGTTCGTCCATAAGCTGGAAGATAAATCAACCGCGCGGTCGAGTCAAAGAATTCGAAGTCACTCTGTTGCTGCTGAGTTGTGCCGCGGTGGAAAGAGAAGACACTGGCTTTGGCACGCGAAGGGGAGCCATTTCACCAGTGCCAGCCGGCCAGAAGGGTGATTCCTATTCGTCATAGGCGTCACCTAGGCTTTGGAACTCGTCCTCTAGCCAATACCAATACGCTCCATGCCCTTCGATCAATTGCTCTAGTAAGCGCTCAAAGCTCGTCGCCACAACTTGACATTCACCCGCAACGCCATGCCGATCCCAAAAGCTGTCATAACAACGGCCGCTTCGAGACTCGTTTATATCAATGGTGATGTATTGTTCTCCAGTCTTGGCAATCACGAACCAGTCATAGCTAATGTCGCCTGCCCCGTCCTCGCCCACAATCACGGGATTCGCTCGAACGAAGTCACTTGGAGCAACGATGTCGATAGAGTAGTCGGCTCCCTGAAAAAGAGTTGCCCCTCCGCAGAGTCGATAGAATTCTTCAACGCCTGAAGGAAGCGGCAAGCCGACAGAGGGTACGCCTGTGGGCGGGAGAACCTGACAGTCATCACGTTGCCGCAGTTGATCTACAAGGTGAGTCATCGCCATCCTAATTGCCCCGATAGATGTACTGGCGAAAAGCCCGATAGTATTCTCGTCGGGCTGCATCTGGAACACTGGCGGCGTCAAACATGCGCTCCGTCAGTCGTTGCATTTCCTGTGGGGATACCTTTGACCAATCCACTCGACCACCAACTCGCTTGCCCGTCTGCTCAAACAGCCAGTCTCGATACACCTTGCAACGCTTCGCACGTCATCGCCTGGGCTGTCGCGGTCCGCTCTTCGAGCGTCCCTTGCAACCAACCCCAGCAAGTGATCGCCATCGCCGCTAGCGCCTGCGGCTCTAGCGAAGCGTTGCCGTGCGACTTGGGCAAGTCAAACTTCGCCGGCAAAAGTTCCCGAAAGACGGCTTTCAAAGCCTGTAAATTCGTGCGAATATCGGTGCTGTCTTGATGCGGCATCCAAGAATCCTTTCTTGGTCGTCAGTGCATACGGTTTTGGTCGACCGCATTGAACTACTTAACCGCAGGCCGCATCAAGACTTATTTCTTGGAAGACAAAATCGTTACCAGCGTTGAGTGCCATTCCCCCCCGTCCACTTTGATCGCCCCCTGCCGTGCGCAATCGCCGTGCTTGCTATAGTTCAACTGGAAAGCGCACTTCATTAGAGACTGCAACAACAGAACTCAACATTGCTGTTGAGTATTTTGCAGTAGGTTGCGTCGTGTTGTATTGGATCCAAGCTCGATAATTGCCTGATGAAGGGTAAATGAAATCTGCGGCAATATCAATCTCGTAGGAATGCTGTTGGCCGCAAATCAGTTTGAATGTGTCGACTTCGGCACCATACGGAAATGACAAGTAGTATTCCGCCCTTTGGCCTGAGTCACTCTCAACAACGAGTTCGCTTGGCTCATATATGTACCGAAGAAGCAGGTCTACACTGTTATTGTTTTTAAATGTGACGCGAAGTCGTCCAAGCGTGGCGTTTACTTCCAATTCAATCTGTAATTTCTCGTTCATCGATAACGGCTATATGCGTGATTGAGGGGGGCATCAACTTCACCGGCAGTAAGCCCAGCCATGCGAGTCGCTGCGAAAAATGACGCCCAAAATTCTTCTTCATTTTCAGGAAGGATACTTGTTAAAATGTGAGTAGGAATTCCATACTGATGTCCGATTTCATGAGCAAGAATAGCACGGGAACAGTATTGGGACGGGGGTGAATGGCACGAGCTTAAAGCCTCCGCCCCAGCATGCGGTAATCGGCGGAAGTTGCTGTCGCAAGATCTTGCGACAGCAAGTGGTCATCACTGCAATTTAAGCAAGATGATTGAAAAAGACGGCGGAGCTTCGCTGAATTGGTGGTGTAACAATCGCCGTTTCAGGAGGCCCCGCCGTGTCCGATCATTTTAACGCTTCGCCGCAGGATGTACAAAGCAAGTTCCGTGACGTTTCAAACTTATCCAGCGAGCTCTTGCTCCCCAGCGGCGTTGTCGCCGCGATCTGTCACGAAATCGGCTTCTCGTTTCGCGAGCGCATTTATTCGCCGATGATCGTCGTTTGGATGTTCGTGATGCAGACGCTATCCGCCGATCATAGTTGTCAGCAAGTCGTGACGCGGCTCAACGCCTGGCGCCTGGCGCAGGGGTTGTCGCGCTGCAGCGGCGATACGACTTCCTACTGCCAAGCGCGGCGACGTTTGCCGATTGCGTTGTTCCAACGGCTGCTCGCTTGGACGGCGCGAAAGTGCGACGAAGCGGGCCTCGGCGATTGGCGATACCAGGGGCGCGAAGTAATCATCGTCGACGGTACGACCGTCACGATGGCCGACACGCGAGCGAATCAAACCGCCTTTCCGCAAATTGAAAACCAGAAGCCTGGGTGCGGCTTTCCCTTGGCGCGGATCGTGCAAGTTTTTTCACTGGCGACAGGAGCGGCGACGATGTTTGCGATGGGGCGTTACGCAGGGAAAGAGACGGGCGAGACGTCGCTCTTACGAACGCTCTTGTCGCAGTTTCACTCGGGAGAAATCGTGCTCGCCGATCGGTACTACGCCAGTTTCTGGTTGCTCGCTTTATCGGATCTGCGCGGGATCGACATCGTGGCTCGCGCGCATCATCGTCGCAAAATCGACTTTCGTCGAGGACTGCGACAAGGCGACTGTGATCAGATCGTGGGCTATGCCAAGCCGCAGCGTCCGACGTGGATGACGACGGACGAATACGACCAATATCCCTCGTCGATTCTCGTTCGTCACTTGCGATATGAAGTGACGCAGCGAGGCTTTCGTACGCGTCGAATCACGTTGGCGACGACGCTGTTGCAAGGCGACGTTTATCGGGCGGAAGATCTGGCCGATTTGTATCGTCGCCGCTGGCAAGCGGAACTGCATATCCGCAGTTTGAAAATCCAGATGCAGATGGATCACCTCCGTTGCAAGAGTCCAGCGATGGTTCGCAAAGAACTGCACTGCCACATGATCGGCTACAACCTGGTGCGTGCCGCGATGCTGGCGACGGCGCTGAAGTTCCAGTTGCCCCCTTGGCGTCTGAGCTTCAACGGCGCGCTGCAAGCCGTCGAAGAATTCGCCGCCGCGCTCCGCTGGAATCCCAAACAGCGAGACCCTCAGTGGAGCAACCTCCTGCAAACGATCCGCCAGCTCGAAGTCGGCAACCGTCCCGACCGCAACGAACCGCGAGAACTCAAGCGACGGCCTAAGGAATACAAGCTAATGCAAACGCCCCGAAACCGTTATGCTACAGCCGCTTAGAATTAATCTCGTGCCATTCGGCACCGTCCCCTTTTCTTTCCCTAGCCATACACCCGAAGACGTGGTAAGTGCATGGCAGACGTTTACCTCTCCATCAAACGCCAGCTAAAGCATGACTTTCACCAACTTTGCTTTCCCAGTTGATTCGCAAACCTCCACTGGTCGATCGTATGTGCCGAAATCGGAGTCGACCAATCGGAACCAAACTCGCCATCCCGAAACTCCCTGTCCAAACTCCTCAAGAGAATCCGAGTAAACGGCTTGCAGGAATTGGGGTTTCTCGTACTTTTTTGGAAGGTGGACTGTCGCAATCGCAATCGCATTGTCTTTTGTAATCATCTTGGTAAAACTCCAAAGATCTTTCGGAATTCTTCATTAAACATCACTTGAGCCTTCTCTAATTCGGCGAAGAAAAGGGGACGGGGGTCTTTTCTCTTTCAATCCCCCTTCAAATCGCTTATCATCCTCTCAACCAGTCTACCTTTTTTCCACTGCTGAGACTCGATAAATGCCTCGCCAAAAACGTGCCGATGAAGCAGGCGCCATCTATCACACTCTGAATCGCGGGAACGCCCGACAGGCGATCTTTCGCAAAGCGGAAGACTACGAGGCGTTTCTTCGCACGCTCGCTCAAGGGCTAGAGCGATATCCGGTCGAGCTATTTTCGTTCACGCTGATGCCCAATCATTGGCACTTGGTTCTGCGCCCCGCCGAAGATGGGATGATGGGACGATTGCTCCGTTGGGTGACGGCGACGCATACGCAGCGGCACCACGCCCACTATCGCACCGCGGGCGAAGGGCACCTGTACCAGTCCCGGTTCAAAAGCTTTCCGATCGCCGATGACGATCATTTCCTGGTCGTGTGTCGCTACGTCGAACGAAACCCGCTGCGAGCCAACCTGGTGAAGCGGGCCGAAGATTGGCGGTACGGCTCGCTGTTTCGCTGGTCGCAGAAAGCGGACCGCGATCCGCGCCTGCTCTCGGCCTGGCCAATCGCCCGGTCGCCAAAATGGACCGAACGAGTCAATCAGCCGCTGAGCGAAAAAGAGCTGGCCGACTTGCGCCAATGCGTCAGCCGCGGCCGCCCGTTCGGCGATGAGAAATGGACGCAAGAGATCGCACGGAAAAGCGGACTAGAGTACACGCTACGAAGCCGCGGCCGGCCGCGGAAGACACCGGATTGACAGAAACGACCCCCGTCCCCTTTTCTTTCTTTTCTTTCTCCGTCCCCTTTTCTTTCTCTTGGGAGTTGATTGAAGGTTTGATCCCGCGTTCGCGACGAAGCAAAAAAGGAGGCCGCCCTCGCTCGGTCGGCATGCGTGAAGTCATGAATACGATCTTCTATCAATGTCGCTCAGCGATCATCAGCGCGGCGTCGCGATGGGCGTGAACGCGTTCTCCATCTTCGCGGGACTTGGTTGCGGAAGTCTCATCTTCGGTCTGTTGGCGCCCCATGGAACCGGCCCCGCGATGCTGATCTTCGCCGCCGCCCAACTCGGGGTGACGGTGGTCGCCTCCTTTCTCTTTCGCGGCGAATGAGAGATCCAACGTCGCTCGATTTGCGCTACGCATCGAATCTGCTGACCAATCCGGCGATATCGGTGGGTTGCGCAAGCGGTGATGTCGTTCGAAATTGGTGGGCAAAATTCGCTTGCTTCACCCACCCTACATGAGTATACTTTTGTACAGTACTCACGAGTGCGACTATCTTGGTTTGCCGATGCGCGTAGGAGGCGTCGGGTTCTTCTGCGGGGGTGATTTCGGCTGGGAGAGCGGGCCGAGCACTGAAGTTTTTTGGACGCCGCGTGCGGTGGTGGTATCGCGCTGCGCGCAGCGAACCAAAGGGGAAAACTCTCATGCAAGTTGCCGACGCTCCTCAATCTATGGAGCAACCGCTCGCCAACCCTTTCACTGAACTGACCTGTGCCCAGTTGCTGGCCGAGCAACCGCCCCAGGCTTGGTTGTTGCCGGGGATGCTGCAGCAGCATGAGCCGGCGGTGATTGTGGGGCCCAGCAAAAGTCTGAAAAGCTCGCTCGCCGTTGACTTGGGGGGCGCGTTGGCGAGCGGGGGCAAGTTTCTGGGGCAGTTCGCCGCCGATCGGACGTTTCGCGTCGGCTTTGTGGGGGGCGACGCCGCTCGGGCCGCATTGACCGATCTTGCCCAGCGGTGGAGCGCGGCGGCCGACGTTGACCTGGCGGCTCTTGAGACGCTGGTCTGGTCGCTCAGCGTGGCCAACCTGTCGGATCCCGCTAGTTTGCAGCGGCTGAAAGATTGGATTGGGCGTCATCAGTTGGAGGTAGTGCTGATTGACGTCGCCGATCTGGCGACCACATCGCGGCGCGCTCAGGCGATGCAGCTGCGCGAGCTGGTTCGCTGTTGTCTGGAGCTTGGCGCGACGCCGATCGTTTGTTGCCCGACGCGAAAAGAGTTGCCGCCGCGGGCGCTGGGCGCCGCCGATCTGGCGAGCGCCGCGGACAATGCCATCGCTCGGCAATGGCTCTTGGTCAATCGTCGACAAGCGTTTGAGCCAGGGAGCGGGCGACATCAGTTATGGCTGACGCTCGGCGGCAGCGCGGGGCAAAGCAGTCTGTGGGGCGTCGACGTTGATGAAGGTCAAGCCTGCGATAAGTGGAAGGTGCTGCTGCGCGACGTGCCGTCGATCGCCGAAGAAACGGCCCAGTTGGCCGCCAAGTCGCAGATCGAGCATTTGCGGTGGAAACTGCGGGGCGTAATGTCGCAAATCGACCCGGCTCAGGCGACCAAGCTGAAGATCCGCGAGCAGAGCGGGATGAGCGGAACGAAGTTTGGCTTAACTTGGCAGTATCTGATCAATGCCGGCGAAATCCGACTCGCTCCTTCGAATCGCGATCCCCACATGCGACATGCCGAGCCCCGCTATCGCCTGGTTGAGCTCGCGGAATGAACGATCCCGATGCGCCC
>NZ_CH672376.1:937389-968881 GCF_000153105.1 Blastopirellula marina DSM 3645 | reverse complement strand
ATAGGTAGAAAACGTCAACGCATGAAAATGCCCCGGCACATGAAAGTGATTAACTCGCTTTCGATGCGGCGGTTATTCGTCCATAAGCTGGAAGGTAAATCAACCGTGCGGTCGAGTCAAAGAATTCGAAGTCACTCTGTTGCTGCTGAGTTGTGCCGCGGTGGTAAGAGAAGACACTGGCCAAAGGCCAGAAGCGTCCGGGGTTTCAGGTTTTTCATCGTTCCGGCCGCCTGGCGTGCGTCATGTGTTGGGACGAGAGGCTGGTGTGCTGATCTTGCGGTCGGCGCCGGTTCAACATCCGCGCAGGCGGCGGCGCGGCTTGCCGTCGGGGTTAGACCCCAGCCTATTACTACTCGGCTGATGGCGATGCGAACAGGGATTGAAGTAGCGGGCCGCATTCCCTTGCTGGCGCAACGGGCTAGTGTGACGGTGTTTGTTTTGATTCCGACCGTGTTTTTCCGTTTTTCATCCGTGGATTGACGAGGCTCCATTTTTGTTTCTGAAAAATGGCGTCCCTTCAAAACTCGCGTCTCGGGTTACGATTACAACGTCACTTTCTGACACCGTTCACAATAAAAGGTCGCCCGCTGTGCTTGCACGATTCGGATGACTTCCACTTTTCCGCAGGTGCGGCACAGCTCTCCTTCGCGACCATAGACGCGATGACAGTTTTGGTAGCCGCCATCCTTGTTGAGCGCGTTGCGGTAGGTGCCGTCGCCGAGGGTCGAGCCTTCGTACTTGATCGCCTCTTGCAGCACGTCGACCATCGCGGCATGGATGCGTTTCCAAGCGGCGGTCGACAGCGCCTCGCAAGGAGTCGCTGGATGAACCTTGGCCACATGCAACAGTTCCGCCGCGTAAAGATTGCCAACGCCGCAGACTCCCTTTTGATCGAGCAGCGCCACCTTTACCGCGCGGCGGCTTTTCGCCAAGCGGTCACGCAGCTCTTGCCAGGAGATGACGAGTGCGTCGGGCCCGATCTTCCCGCTTTCGGAAAACTCGGCGACAAATTCTCGCTCCGAAAAAAGTCGGACCGATCCGAGCCCGCGACGATCCCAGAACCAAACTTTTTCAACGCCGCAATCGGCCAGCGACATTTCCCAGCGCAGATGTTCGCGCGTGGGGGGATCGGCGACCAGCACCAGCCCGGTCATCCGCGGTTCCAGAACAATTCGATCTCCCCCCTCCAGCACGATCACCACCCGTTTGCCGACCCGATCGATCGCGGTGACCCGGCGATCGACGGTCCGGCGGCGAAATGCGGCGATCCCCGGCGCAAGCAAAATGGGGCGCCGAGCACATGGCGGCTTGGCGACATCGGTCACTTTACCGCCGATGATCGAGAGAATCCCGCGGCGCATCGTTTCGACTTCAGGCAGTTCTGGCATGCAATCCGAGGGGGAAAAACAAGGTTCCAACCGTCTTGAATTGTAGCGCGATTCCTGCCGCTGCGTTAGTCGGCGCCGCTCGTCACTACTTGACCCCCCGAAGGCTTCAATTGATACTCGAACCTTTGCTCGATGATCGCGTCCTTCTCCAGAACGCCTTCCTACAGACTCTACCCCCGCAAAGTGCGAATGAACCCTGCTAGCGAATCGCTCGGCCCCGCCTCGGCGAATGTTCCTGACCAAGCTGGTCGATATGGACCTTTTGGCGGACGCTATGTGCCTGAGACGTTGACGCGCGCCTTGGACGAACTGACCGTTGAGTACGCCAAGGCGAAAGCCGATCCGGCGTTTCAGGCCGAGTTGGATCTGCTGCTCCAAGACTTCGTCGGCCGTCCTTCGCCGTTTTATCACGCCAAACGGCTGAGCGAAAAGTGCGGGGGCGCCCAGATCTGGCTGAAGCGCGAAGATGTGAATCACACCGGCGCTCACAAGATCAACAATACGCTTGGCCAGGCGCTGCTCACAATTCGGATGGGCAAACAGCGGGTCATCGCCGAAACCGGCGCCGGCCAACACGGCGTTGCAACCGCAACCGCATGTGCTCACTTCGGCATCCCCTGCGTCATCTACATGGGGGAAGAAGATATCCGACGTCAGGCGCCAAACGTCTTCAGCATGAAACTGCTGGGCGCCGAAGTTCGCCCCGTCACCACCGGTTCGCGCACGCTGCGGGACGCGATCAACGAAGCGATGCGTGACTGGATGTCGTCGGTCGAGACGACCCACTACATTCTCGGCAGCGTCGTCGGGCCGCATCCCTTTCCGCAAATCGTCCGCGATTTTCAAGCGGTGATCGGGACCGAAGCCCGCGTGCAGTCGCTGGCCCGCTTTGGCCGCTTGCCGGACTCAGTCGTCGCTTGCGTCGGCGGCGGCAGCAACGCGGCGGGGATGTTCTATCCGTTTATTGAAGATACCGGCGTCGAGCTGGTCGGCGTCGAAGCCGGCGGTCGCAGCGATGACGCCGGCGATCATGCTTCGCCGTTGTCGTTCGGCAGCCCCGGCGTGTTGCACGGCAGCTACAGTTTTGTCATGCAAGACGAAGATGGACAGACCTGCGACGTCCACTCGGTTTCGGCCGGTCTCGATTATCCCGGCGTTGGTCCTGAACATAGCTATTGGAAAGCGACCGGCCGCGTTCGCTACACCAACTGTAAAGACAACGACGCGCTCGACGCGTTTGATGCGCTCGCAAGTTGCGAAGGCATTTTGCCGGCGCTCGAATCGTCGCACGCAATTGCGGCCGGCATGAAAGTCGCCGCCGAGAAACCGGCCGATCAAATCGTGGTGGTTTGCCTTTCGGGGCGCGGCGACAAAGACGCCGCCGAAATCGCTCGCCTTAAAGAAGAACGGCAATAAGCCGCTCTCCCGTTACTCGCACTATCCGATCACTGGTTGGTCCTGAAAGTTTTCCTCGCGCATGTCCTCCATCGACCAGGTTTTCGCCGAACTTCGTGACGCCGGCCGCAAGGCGTTCATCCCCTTTGTCACCGCCGGTGATCCTTCGCTCGACGTTACTGCGGCCGTGCTGAAGGAACTCTCGTCACGCGGCGGCAACGTCTGCGAACTCGGCATTCCCTATAGTGATCCGATCGCCGACGGACCAGTGATCCAGGCCTCGTACACGCGGGCCCTTGATCGCAAGATCAAGCTGAGTCAGATCCTGGAAATGGCCAGCAAAACAACGCCGCAGATGACGGCGCCGCTGGTCACCATGGTCAGTTACGCGATCATCTTGCGTCACGGTCCCGAAGAATATCTGCGGACCGCAAAAGCGGCCGGCGTCGCCGGAGCGATCGTCCCCGACTTGCTGGTCGAAGAATCTGGCGACTTCGCCAAGCTTTGCCAGCAGCATGATTTCAGCCTGATCCAATTGGTGACTCCCACCACGTCGCGCGAGCGGGCGATGCGCATCGCCGAAACGTCGACCGGCTTTATCTATTACGTCTCGGTCGCCGGCATCACCGGCGAACGGACGGAAATGCCGAAGGACTTGCTCGAAAACGTCTCATGGCTCCGCAGTCAAACCAAAGTGCCGATCTGCATCGGCTTTGGCGTCAGCCAGCCCGAGCATGTGCGAACGCTGAAGAAAGTCGCTGACGGCGTGATCGTCGGTTCGGCCATTGTTCGCCGGCTAAGCGAGATCGGCGCCAAGCCTGAGGCGCAAGTGATCGCCGAAGTCGGCGACTACGCCGAGACCTTGATCGCAGCGCTCAACGAGTAACCAACATTCTCTAGCAAGGTCGGTCGCGAACGTGTCGTACATCGTCATCGAAAACGGAACGCTGCACGACCCGGCCAACGACATCGACGGCGTGGTGCAAACGTTGTGGCTGCGCGACGGCAAAGTGGTCGCCCCTCCCACCGAACCGAACCCCGCGATCAGCCGCCGCATCGACGCGCGTGGCTATGTGGTGATGCCGGGCGGCGTCGATCTGCATTGCCATATCGCCGGCCCCAAAGTCAACGCCGGGCGCAAAATGACGCCCGACTATCGCCGCGAACATCGGATCGCGCGGACCGAGCGAACTCGCTCGGCCACCGGAGGGCTCGTTCCCAGCACCTTCGGCACTGGCTACATGTTCGCCGGACTCGGCTATACGACGGCGATGGACGCCGCGATCCCCGGCTTGCATGCTCGGCATGCGCATGAAGAACTGGCCGACACGCCGCTGGTCGACAAAGGGTTTTATCTGCTATTTGGCAACAATCACTTTGTGCTGGACCATTTACGCGCAGGTCGCCAAGCGGAGTTGGACGCCTATCTAGGCTGGTCGCTGCACGCCGCCAAAGCGTACGCGATGAAAATCGTCAATCCCGGCGGCGTCGAAAACTGGAAACAGATCAGCCGCAAAACGCTGCAACAGTTGGACGAACCGGTCCCCCATTTTGGCGTGACGCCGCGGCAAGTGGTCCGCGAGTTGGCCGCCGCGGCGGACCGCCTGCGATTGCCGCATGCGCTGCACATCCACTGCAACAACCTGGGGATACCAGGCAACTACCGGACTGCGCTGCACACCATGGAGTCGCTGGAAGGCTCGCGAGGGCACTTTGCTCACGTGCAGTTCCATAGCTATGGCGGCGACGAAAACGATCCAAGCAGTTTCGCTTCGGCCGCGCCGGCGTTGATTGACTATGTCAACGCGCATGAGAATATCACCGTCGACGTTGGTCATGTGAACCCTGGCCGTACGCTCGGCATGACCGGTGACGCTCCGTTCGCCCAGCATCTGGCCGAGATGACCGGCAACCGCTGGTTCGCCGCCGACTGCGAGCAAGAGAGCAGCTGCGGCGTGATCCCGATGGAGTTCCACCCGCAAAAGGTGTTGGTCCATGCGATCCAATGGGCGATCGCGCTCGAATGGTATTTGCGGATCGAAGACCCCTGGCGCGTCTGCATGAGCAGCGACCATCCCAACGGCGGCGCGATCTATCGCTATCCCGAGATCATTCACTTGCTGATGGACGCCGATTTCCGTCGCGAAGCGATCGGCCGCATGCATAGCGAGCTCTCAGGGCGAACCACGCTGGCCGATCTCGATCGGGAGTACTCGCTGCAAGAGATCGCGATCATCACCCGAGCGGCGCCTGCCAGAACGCTGGGCTTAAGTCACAAAGGGCATCTGGCGATAGGCGCCGACGCCGACGTGACGATCTATGCGCCGCAGCCCGATATTCGCGCGATGTTCGAGCGACCGCGATACGTATTGCAGGCAGGCCGCGTAATCTGCGAAGAAGGACAAGTTCTGGGCGATTTCGCAGGACGGACCATTTACGCCGAGCCTGATTTCGACGCCGATTTTCTGCCGCATATCGAAAATTGGTTCAACGAACATTACACGATTCGGTTCCGTAACTACACCATCGCCGCCGAGTCGCTTGCCGCCGCCTCGGTGATTGCTTGCGGTTAATTCCGCTTGTCATCAACGCCCGTTGATCAGACACGCTAGCATCCGGCGACGGGGCAATTGGTTTGCGCTCACCCGCCGACCAAAATTGCTCTACACCTCCCGTGGCGTTTCTGACATACTTCGCGCCGATGCTCGGTCGAATAGGAAGGGATATCGCTGCGCATGCCCGAAATCTCGGTCATCATTTCCCAACGCAACTCCGGCGGCGCGTTGGTTGAACAAATGCCGGTTTTAATCGCCCAACTCGATGCGCTCGATCAATCGTTCGAGATCATCGTAGTGGACGACGCTTCGCGCGCTTCAACGGTAGAGACGATTGAGAATCTCTGCCGTCAGATTCCGCCGCTACGAGCGATTCGGCTGGATCGGCGGGTTGGGCTCTCGGGCTCGGTCGTCGCCGGCATTCGCGTTTCGACCGGCGACAAGCTGGTCTTTACGTCGGCCGGACTCGAATACCCCCCTCACCAAATCAAAGATTTGCTAGATGCTCAGTCACGCGGCGACCTGGTGATCGGACGCCGTGCGACCCCCAGTTCCGCTCGATGGTTGAACCGCATCGTGCGAACTCCCCGTCGCATGCTGCTCAACATGGACATTCACGATCCTGGCTGTCAGTTTTGGTCGGCGCGACGCGAAGCGCTGGTCAACACCCCGCTGCCGCGCGGATCGTATCAATATTTGGCCGCGTTCGTCGCGATGCGGGGCTACCGCGTCACCGAGTCGCCGATTCAATACGACGCCCTCGCGGCGCCGGACGAATCGCTCGATGATGGTTGGCCGTCGCCGTTGAATTTGGCGTGCGCCTGGTGGCTATGTCGGCGCTGGCAAGAGCCGAGCTACGCAGAACTGCGACGCACCGAAAACCTATTACCAGAACTACGGGTCGCTTTTTTTGATGACATGCGCGATTCAAAGCGTGCTGGCTGAAGCGGATCCTAGGAAGAAACAATGAAGATCTTTTTCAGCGTCGGCGAACCTAGCGGAGACCTGCATGGAGCGAACTTGATTCGCGCCATGAAGGAACGCCGGGACGACCTGCAATTTGTCGGTTACGGCGGCCCCAAAATGGCGGAAGCAGGCTGCGAGTTGCATGCCGACCTGACCAAGCTGGCGATCATGTGGTTCTTGCGGGCCTTTTTGAATCTGCATCGCTTTATCGGACTGATGCTGCAAGCGAACCGCTACTTTCGGGATTCGCGTCCTGACGCCGTGGTGCTGATCGACTATCCCGGCTTCAACTGGTGGATCGCCGCCCGCGCGAAGTCGCATGGCATTCCCGTCTTCTATTACGGCACTCCGCAGTTGTGGGCCTGGGCCGGCTGGCGCGTCAAAAAGATGCGTCGCTACGTCGATCATGTGCTGTGCAAATTGCCGTTTGAAGAAGCGTGGTATCGCGAACGCAATTGCAACGCCACCTTCGTCGGACATCCCTTTTTCGATCAATTGCGTTCGCATCGCTTGCACGAGGATTTCATCGCCGAGCAACGCGAAAAGCCGGGCCAGCTGATCGCCATTCTGCCGGGCTCACGCTCGCAGGAAGTTGCGGCGAATCTCCCCGCCTTTTTGGAAACCGCCAAGAAGATCGTCGAACAAGTTCCGGACGCGCGGTTCGCCGTGGCCGCCTACAACGAAAACCAGGCCGCCTACGCGTTCGAGCGGATCATCGCATCCGGCCTGGATATCGAAGTGCAAGTCGACCGC
Source organism: Blastopirellula marina DSM 3645 (assembly GCF_000153105.1). Classification (GTDB taxonomy): domain Bacteria; phylum Planctomycetota; class Planctomycetia; order Pirellulales; family Pirellulaceae; genus Blastopirellula; species Blastopirellula marina. The sequence goes on along the minus strand of NZ_CH672376.1, from coordinate 961,824 downwards.
ACGCCGGAGTTGATCCATGCGGCGCACTGCTGTCTGGCCTGCAGCGGAAGCGTTTCGCTCGAACTTTTGTACCACGAAAAGCCGACTGTCATTCACTACAAGATCAGCCCGTTTGGCCTGTGGGTGCAAAGCTTCTTTCGCAAAGTTCGCTACATCACGCTGGTGAACATCTTGTCGACCGACAAGCCGTTCTACGAAGCGGAGTACTTCACGTACGATCCCGATGCGCTAAGCGCCGAACAGGTTCTCTTTCCCGAGTATCTAACTTGCGAAGATCGAACCGGCGACATGGCGACGCGAATCGTCAACTGGCTGCATGATGACGACGCCTACGCGCGACGCGTGCGTGAGCTTCATACGTTGCGAGAACGTGTCGGCGGCGGCGGCGCTTCGATGCGCGGAGCCGAGTACATCCTCAACAAGCTGCAAAGCGATACCGTCGCGCCGCAAAAGTGCGCGGCGTAAGTATCATTTCTCTTCGTCGCCCGCAGCGCGAGTTTTGAAGTTGCGCTATTTCCATGGTTGGCCGCGATAGCTCCGCTATCGGGGCGGCGCAGCCGTAGGAAACATTGGTTCCCCGTAAGCAGTTCAGGGGCTTTTCGCCATTTCAAACGGTGTTGCAACCACCGCAGTAAGTCCGACCGCGGCTCGATGCTTCTTACCGACTGCGTCGGCCCTGATAGCGGAGCTATCCGGGCCACCCCGACTCCGTTCGGCCAAATAGCACAACCTCAAAACTCGCGCTGCGGGCTACGAAGAGCTGAATCGCCCTATCCCATTAAAAGCCCTCTTCGATTCCGCTGGGGGGCAAGAGATCGCACAACGGGCACGTCTCGCACTTGGGCGTCTTGCGACAATGTCCATTGCCGACGCGCACCAACAGCGCGTGATATTCGTTGAACAGCGCGACATCTTCCGGCAGTTGGCTGACAAACTGGTCCTGGATTTGATGATAGTCGGCCTCTTGCTCGATCCAGCCATGTCGTTTCAACACGCGCGACGTGTACGTATCGACGACGAATGTCGGCAAATTGCCGGCGTACAGTAAGATCGCGTCGGCCGTCTCGGGTCCGATTCCGTTGAGCGCCAGCAGATCCTCGCGAAGCGAATCGACGCTGCAGGCGAACATGGCCTCCAGGTCGCCGCTGTGGACGTCGACGACGTATCGCATGAGATTCTGCAGTCGCTTCGCTTTCAGGCGATAGTAGCCTGCAGGGCGAATGATTTCGGCCAGCTCTTCAACCGGCGTCTCGTGCAGCTTGAACGGATCGAGCAACCCCTCTTCTTTTAGGTTGACGATCGCCTTCTCGACATTCTTCCAAGAAGTATTTTGCGTCAGGACGGCGCCAACCATGATCTCAAGCGGCGAGTCGCCTGGCCACCACGATTGATGACCGTAGTGAGCGAGCAAGCGGTCGTAGACATCCAACAATGATATCGACATAGGCGTAGGCGAGGGTGTAGATAGGTAGAATAGAGCGCGTGGCGCTTTCCCTCCGACCATACCGATTTCCCTATTCCGCTGGCAACCCGGCCTGATATTTCGATGCCTGACGTTTCTTCCGCTGATCCAACGCCGCCAGGCTATTTCGCCGAATCCGCACGTCCGCTGGTAAGCCTGGTGTTTGTCGTGCCGATGCTGATCATCTATGAAGTCGGCGTGTTTGCGCTCGGGCCTCAGGCGATTCGCAACGGGGTCGACGTTTGGCTGCGCGAACTGCTGATTGTGATCGGTTTTGGCCAATACTTTTTGTTGCCGCTCTTAACCTGCTGCTGTCTGTTGGCCTGGCATCATCTGAAAGAGCAGCCCTGGCGAATCTCGCCCGGCGTCTTGCCGCTCATGTTGTTGGAATCGGCCGTATTGGGGTTGATCTTGCTCGGCTTGGCGCACTGGCAAGCGTCTCTTTTAAAAGCCGAAATCGCGGCGGAAAGCACGTCGACATTGCCTAGCGAAACAATTCGCCAATTGATTGCTTATTTTGGCGCCGGGATCTATGAAGAACTTCTGTTTCGCTTGATGTTGATTCCGATTTTGTGGCAAGCCGCCATCTTCATGGGAATGCCGAAGCCAGCGGCGACTGCGATCGCCATCCTCGGCTCCAGCTTGATTTTTTCGGCGGCCCATTATGATTTCTTTACTTCGGCAGGCGAAGCGTTTCAGTGGTATAGCTTCCTGTTTCGTTGTTCAGCCGGATTAATTTTCGGACTGCTTTTTACGTTTCGCGGATTTGGCGTCGCCGCCGGTACGCACGCGTTGTATGACGTGTTCGTCGCATTGGTCTAACGATTGCTGCTAGCGAAGCGCAGCGCACTCGAAAGGTCAATGTCAAGTCCTTGTGAACAAAGAGTTGCAGAACATAATCGATACAGGAGAGAAGCAAAAAGCTCTCTTTGTGACGAGTCGCAACGCAACGTATAATCGGAGCGTCGACGCAGATCACAATCGCTCGACTGCCCCAACATTCAAAAGAGGAAGTTCACCGCGTGCTATCGATTCGTCCCAAAGTCGCAGAGTTGGTTTTCCAACTCTACAGCCGTTCGCTCCACCCGGAGTTGTTCGAGATTTATAAATCTCGCACGATCACGCGCGGCGGCTACACTTTGAAGCTCGATATCACCAGCGTCGGCCATATCATCACGTGGCGCTACGAAGGGATGACCCTGACCGAAGTCTGCGCCAGCGCTCATCAGCCGCTGCCGCAACGGCGACGCGTGATGGCCTACCAGCTGAAAGGGCGTCGCGTCGACCAACTCGATTGTCGCGGCGGCGTCGGCTACAAAGCGGAGTTTGAGCTGGAGCCGGTGACGACCAAGATCTTTCGCATGTGCCAACGCGAACTCTCGTACGATCCGAAGCAAGGACTCGTCCACCAGTTTGAGTCGAGCGGACGGATGAACTTCGGTGCGCTGAGCTATATCAACGCCGAGACCCGCAGCCGCAGCGTCTTCGTGCAAGCGTTTCATACGTTTCCAGACGACAACGCGATCGTCAAAACCGAATCGTACTTTCAGTTGCCCTAGAGGCCGCTTGAGAAGCGGCGCTATTTGCATGGTTGGCCGCGATAGCTCCGCTATCGGGGCGGCGCAGCCGTAGGAAACATTGGTTCCCCGTAAGCAGTTCAGGGGCTTTTCGCCATTTCAAATGGCGTAGCGACTACCGAAGTAAGTCCGACCGCGGCTCGATGCCTCTTACCGACTTCGTCGGCCCTGATAGCGGAGCTAACCGAGCTACCCGGACTCCGTTCGGCTAAATCGCGAAACATCAAACAGCGCGAGCTACGAAAAGAGTTATTCCGCCGCAAAATTGCGGTTCGCCGGTTCAATCGATTGTTGATTCAAACAATCGATCAGCATCCGAAACCGCCCCAAGCTGCGGCGATTGAATTCAAACACGATCCGCGGCAACGGCGCTAAATCAGGCTGATCGCTTTCGTGCGGCAGCGGATCGCTGAGCTTGAACGCACCGCGCACCAAGATGTCCTGGAACTCGTTTTGAATTTCTTCCAACAATTCCGGCGACGGCGCCTCTTGGATTCGCAGCACCAACTTGTCGCGCACATAACGCATGCTGTGGTAGTTGCGATAGAAGCCGATCGTTTCTTCGATCGCCTCGTCGCAACTGTCGGTCACTTTGTAGATCGCCAAGTCTTCGGGCGAGATCAATCGCTGCTTGAGCAGCGGATCGAGAATGAACTCGTGGAACCGCTTCCAGTAGTATCCGCCTGGTTCGTCGACCAGGACGACGGGACACATGTCTCGTTTGCCGGTCTGCAGAAGCGTAAGCACCTCAAACGCTTCGTCCAGCGTGCCGAAACCGCCTGCGAAGCAGACGACGGCGTCGCACTCTTTGACGAACATCAGCTTCCGCGTGAAGAAATACTTCATGTGGACGAGCTTCTCGTCTCCCAGGATCACTTCGTTGGCGTCTTGCTCGAAGGGGAGCATGATATTCAGCCCCATCGAGTTCTCGCGCCCTGCGCCCAGATGTCCCGCCTCCATGATTCCGCTGGCGGCGCCGGTGATCACGAGCCAATTTTTCGCGGCGATCTTTTGTCCAAACTCCAGCGCCTGTTGAAAGCTGGGCGCGTCTTCCGGCGTTCGCGCCGATCCAAAGACGGTGACTTTGCGGCGATCGCGATAGGGAGCGAAAATTTTGAACGCATATTGCAACTCGCGCAGCGATCGGCTCAAAAGTTTTAGGTCGCCGCGAGAGGATTCATCGGCGGCTAACTTGTCCGCCGTGTCTCGAATATGCTGAATGAGATGCTCGGCGGTGACCGCCGCGCGATGCGAATGGGCCTCAGGCTTGCTTTTCGACCGATCCGCCGAATTGTCGTTGATGTCTGTCATGTGATAATCTCCCACACAATCATAGCGGAGCGGGCAAGGTTCCCTTATTGTTTCCTCGGAAAATCGGGCGGCCTGAAATCCCGGCACTCTGGCAGCGGCCTAACCCTCCTTTGAGCTACTCCAGGTAGCAGGAGTCGCTAACACCGCTCCAGATCGTACCTCAAATTGCGGTCATTACCCTACCCATGACTGGACAAACAATTAGCGCAACTGCTTTGTTTTTAATGGGTTGTAAATATGCTTGGCCATATGTAGACTGGACCCATCGTCGTTTTTCGAATTCTTACGGAAATCGCCTCGACACCAACTCCTCTGCTTGGTCACTCCCTCGTTTTAGCTATCAACCTGGTTATCGCTATTTGTGCGAGAGCAGTGCATCGAAGACAGCATGGTTAACATCTTGCGGAAACGCGACGTCACAGTCATAGAATTCGGCCGTGAATACGATTGTCTCGACGAATCGAACCTCGGTAAGACCGCGCAGCAATTGATTGAGGTGGCCAAACACGCCGATCCTCCATTGGTGGTTTTCGATCTCACGTGCACCAAGGTCTTTGGCTCGTATTTCATCCAGTTTTTGATCCGAACCTGGAAACTGGTCAAGAAGCGGAATGGCCGACTCGTGCTGTCCGGGCTCGACGACCCTTGCCTGAACGTTTTGCGTCGCTCGAAGATCGACTCCCTCTGGGAGCGGTTTGAGACGATCGACCTTGCGGTGGATGCGCTGCTCGAGGAGCAGCCCCCGCAATAGGTTACGCATCGCCGGGAGGTTTCCCCTTCCCCGCTTCGATGTAACCGGCTCGCATCCGTGCGTACTCTTCCGGCGTCGGCAGCTCGTCCGACGTTTCTCCGGCAGCGACCGCTTGATCAAACAGTCGCTGCAAAAAGGGACGGCACCAACCGCAGCCGGTCCCTGCGCCAAAACAGTCGCTCAATTGCCCGACGCGCCGCGGCTTTTCGATGCGCAAGTAATTCGAGACCTTGCGCTTCGTAACGTGAAAACAGAGGCAAAGTTCGTCGTCGGGCTGCATCGCTTCACTCGCTTAGGTTTGCGGCGGCTTGATTCCGAAGTCTTCGATCGTCAGCAGCGTGCGCAACTTGTAGCCGGCGGCGGCGAACGCGGCGCTGCCCCCCTCTAAGCGGTCGACAATCGCAATCACTTCACGCACTTCCAAACCGGCCGCTTTCACTTTTTCGATCGCTTGCAGCGAGCTGCCGCCGGTCGTGACGACATCTTCGACAATCACGCACGATTGGCCAGCGGTGACCGGCCCTTCGACATCACGGCCCGTTCCGTGCGCTTTCGCTTCTTTGCGGACGATAAAGCCCGCCAGCGACTTTTGTTGCACCGCGGCCATCGTAATGACGGCCGCGGTGATCGGATCGGCGCCGATCGCCATGCCGCCGACGGCGTCCGGCAGATCGCCTTCCAACATTTCGAGAATTCCCAGGGCTACCTGCAGCGCCCCTTCACTATCGAGCGATACTTTTCGACAGTCCAGGTAATAGGTCCCCTTCTTTCCCGAGGCCAGCGTAAAATCGCCGAACTGGAGCCCTTTTTCCCGTACAATTTCGATCAGTCGTGATTTGTCGTATTTCATGATTTTGGTATCCGTCGCCGCAAAGGAAATCAATTCCCTATGTTATCAAGCGACGCTCCATCGCCGTAGTACGCTAAACTTAGTCAGCGGCCAATTTTGCGGCAGCCCCGTTTTCCGCCCCTTTTCAACATCCATTCCCGCCCATGATCGTATCCCTAGTCGTTTGTGCGGTTTTCGCCGCCGAAGCCGCTGACAAGCAACCGGCCTACGAGCCGATCACCGCCTATCACCTGATCAATCTCGAAGGGTGGGACGTCTACGTCAACAAACGTCTGTTGCGCGAAGAAAAGCAGCTGGGAGACGAAGTGACGCAATTATTGCAAGACAAACTGCGCGAGATTTGCCGTCTCCTTCCTAAGCGCCCCTTGGCCGAATTGCAGAAAACGGCGATCTGGTTGGAACTGGACAACGATAAGGCGAACCCCTGCGCCTGTTACCACGCGTCAGCCGACTGGCTGCGCGAACATGGTTTTCTAGAACAGAAAGAGAAGTGCGTCGAGATCTCCAACGCCCGCACGTTCCTCGACTGGTCGCGCCAGCAGCCGATGATGGTGCTGCACGAACTGGCCCACAGTTATCATGATCGCGTACTCGGCTATGACGACGCAGCGATCCAAGTCGCCTTCGAGCGCGCGAAGGAAAGCGGCGAGTACGAAAAAGTATTGCGTGCCAACGGCAAAGTAGAGCAACACTACGCGCTGCAAAACCAGATGGAGTATTTTGCCGAAGGAACCGAAGCCTACTTCGGCGCGAATGACTTCTATCCGTTTGTCAAAGCCGAACTTCAGCAGCACGACCCGCAGTTGCACCAATTGCTGGGAGAGATCTGGCGCGACTAGCCGCTTCAACAGTGCGTTACTCTTCAGCCCATTTCGCCAGGCGTGCGGCGACAAAGGCGAAGTCGGTCAGATGAGGATGATTTTCGATCGCGATCGCCGCTCGCTTGATGACTGCTGGACTGGGGAGTTTTCCCTCGGCGTCGCGATTATCGAGCAAAAACTGCTGGCGAGCCAGCACTTCACGAATCCCAGCGTAGTTCTCGTCGGCCAGCGCCAGCGACAGCTCAGAGACTTCGACCGAGACCTGCAGCAACTCGTCGGGAATCGCGCCCCGCTGGGCGACCACATGACAGCGTTCGAGCAGTTGGGCCGCTCTGGCGGTGAAGACGCCCCACAGTCGTAACATGCCGCCCACCGCGCGGCGATCGATCGACTTGGTTCCCAGCGTATAACGAAACGGCGTCACCAGATCGACGACAGGATTGATTTCGTTGGCGGTATAAACGCAGATGTCTTTGCGACGGGTTTCAGCCAGCGCTCGGATCGCGGTCACGGTGGTTGGCCGATGCGCCGGCGAACAGACGGCCATCACCTGGGGGATCTCCAGCAGACGGCGCCAATCCTCGATGCTGGAGAGTCGCCGTGTGCCTGAGCCTTGCGGATAGATAATCAACGGGAGCGTTTCTCCCACCGCGTGAAACAATCCCAGCAATTCTTCCAGCGAGCCTGTCGCCGCTTCATCCAGTGCGATGGCGATCGCCTGAATTCCGGCCGCATGTAATTCGCCGGCCAGTTGCAACGACTCCGCTTCGTCCACCAAAGCGATGCGCAGAAATGATTCGCCTTCGACTTGGGCCGGCGCTGCGCCGATCGACTCGAGCAATTCGCGCCGCCGCGCTGGCGGCGCACCTAACAGGTCGACCACAGCTCCCCCTGCTCCGGCGGTCGCATAGTAACGCCACAGCAGCTTTTGCCGCGACGCGTCAAATCGCCCCTCGGTAACCGCGATCGGAGCGATCGGCAGGCAAAGCCCGCTACAAAGCCGATCGCGAGTCAAAGTATCAGAATCCACGAGATAACTCGTTGAGCAGTGAACAAGATAGGGCCGCCGCTAGTGCGCCGTATTCTTTTTGATCGTCTCCACTGCAATTGTTCTAGAGAAATTCCCGCTATTTCAGCCATTGGCGGGGACTATCTTCGAAAAATTCGCTCTTGTACGAACCGCGCCGTGAGATTGGCGCCGGTCCAAAACCACTCACTCCGATAGTAAGCGACTACCCCGATGATCAGGCCCAACGCATAGATGAAAAAGCTGTCGGAAAACCACATCGCAGCGACGACCACGCCGAAGATCAGCGAGAGAATCTGCATCGACGAGTCAAATCCCCACGACCAGATCGCATAGCAAACGACAAATCCAACGGCGCCCCCCGCCAACAGCGCGAACGCAGGCTGAGCCGCTTCGCTTGCTCGAGCGATTCCTAACATTGCTAGCGGTACGACAATCAACAGCGCCAGCAACAACAGAAGCAGGCGCGCCAGCCAAACTTGAAATCGGGAACCGCTTGTGCGATTCGAAGGAGCGATCTTGGGCATAGAGAAGCAATACGACGGCGGCCAACGACTCGCCTGGCGCTGGGAACGTCAGTCGAATCGAGATTACTCGAATTTGGCGGTCCGCGCCTCGCGAACCGCTCTAGCCGTATTGTCGGCGAAATTGTCGATCTGATTCAACCCTCGCAGCAACATTGCGTGCCCGTCGACGACAACACCTTCCAATTCGCCCTCTTCCATCGACCGAACCAGGCTCGACAGACGGCCCGCCTGTTCGCGCAGGCGATCGACGACGCGGGCAATTCGTACGCTCGAATAGGGCTCTTTCCGCCGCACGCGATCCGCGCCCTCTTCCATTTTCGTCGTTTTGGGCTTGCCGTTTTTTTTCGCCATGACTTTCCTCGCCCTCTCCTGTTGCAGAACGAAACAGGGAATACGTAATTTCTGAACACTTATCGCCGAATAACCGACTTACTTCCCAGGGGGTCACGAATACTCGTCGATTTACTCTGCGCCGATCGATTCGACAGAGTTGGAAAGCTTCTCAGAATACGTGGCGAAATGACGAATTCCGTTTAGTTTGCCGTTAGTTTTGGTTAAGATCCGAAAATTATCGCCGAATGATCAAGCGGCGAAAAACGTCGCTATCAAGCCGATCGATCGCGATCCAAGAAACCTTCTTTGGGGGCGACCACTTGATGGCGAAAAGCCGCCGTTGTCTGGTACAGTAGCGACGTAATCACACCATCGCCGATCGCAACGGGGAGCTGAATCGCCTTGGAATTGCTGACTTTATTCGGACAGTTCGTCGGACTAGCGGCGGTCATCGTCTTCGCCGGCAGTTTCATGACCAAAGCGGCCGACGTCATCGGCGAAAAATCAGGACTGGGGAGCTCGCTTGCCGGCCTGGTTCTGTTGGCCGCCGCGACGAGCCTGCCGGAGTTCGCGATCAACGTCAACGCCGTGCAACTGCCCGACTATACCAACGGCGTCGATCTGGCGATGGGGAACATCCTGGGAAGCTCCCTCTTCAATCTGCTGATCCTGGGGATTATCGATCTGGCGTTCCGCTCCAAACAACGCATGTTCAGCTCGGTCTCGGCGGCGCACGCACTTTCGGCCCTCGGCAGTATCGCGTTGACTTCGATCTTGTTGCTGTTTTTGATCCTGCGCAAACAGCCGCTCGATTTCCCCTTATCCGTCGCGCATATCGGATTTGGTTCGATCGCCGTCGGCCTGTTTTACTGCTTCTCGCTGCGGCTGATTTACCTCGATCAACAGGTCGCCGCACAGTTGGAAGCGCCGCTGGTCGAAGAGGCGATCGAAGAGAAGATGTCGCTCACTCGAGCCGTCATCACCTACCTGGTCGCGACGGTCGTGATTTTTGTCGCGGCCCGATATCTGTCGATTGTCGCCGATCGCGTCGCCGTCGTCACCGGACTGGGCGGAACCTTTGTCGGCAGCACGTTTCTGGCGCTGACCACCAGCTTGCCCGAGTTGGTCACGACGATCGTCGCCGTTCGCATGGGCGCTGCGGATATGGCGATCGGAAACATTTTAGGCAGCAACGCATTCAACATCGCAATCTTGCTGCCGGTCGATGCGTTTTATACGCGCGGCGCGCTGCTGCAAGACGCGAGCATCGTGCACGCGTTCACCGCCGCCGCCGTGATCTTTGTCACGTGCGTCGCGACAATGGGAATTCTTTATCGGGCGGAGAAACGTTTTTGGCTGGTCGAGCCCGATGCGCTGCTGGTCGTCGTTCTGGTGCTCGCCTCCCTGTGGATGATCTATCGCCTGACCAATTCAGAACTCCAGCCAGAGGATGCGAAAGCGGCTCCATCGACGGCAGAAACGTCGCTGTGGAAGCACGCAGTTCCATCAGTCATAGATCGGGAAAAACGTGTTGAACGCCGCTTCGCCAAATTGGGCGGGGTCATTGAACCGGCGATCGCGATTCAGTTGGCCAATGGACGTCATCTCGCTTTCGCTTAGTTCAAAGTCGAACAGGGCGATGTTTTCGGCAAGTCGCTCGACGCGACTTGTTTTCGGAATCACCGCGGCGCCGCGCTGCACGTTCCACCGCAGCGAAATCTGCCCCGGCGATTTGCCATGCGCCTCGGCGATCGTGCGAATCGTCTGCTCGGCCAGCAGATCTTCGTCTTCGGCGGCCATTCCCAGCGGAACGTAAGAAGGAGCGCCCAGCGGCGAATAGGCGGTCACCGCGATTCCTGCTTGCTTGCAAAAACGTAGCAGACGCTCTTGCGACAAGTAAGGATGAAGCTCTACCTGCAGCACGTCAGGCCGCTGCGAGGTCGCGGCCGTAATCTCGCGAATTAATGCGACGTTAAAATTGCACACGCCCAAATGGCGCGCCATCCCCGCGGTCTTGAGCGCTTGCAGCGCTCCCCAGGTCTCGGCCTGGGAAACGGCGATGGGATGCATCTTTGGCTCAGCCGCATCCGGATCAAAAAACCACTCCGGCGGATAGCGCTTTTCAAACGGCACAAATTCAAGCGCGATCGGGAAATGAATGTGATAGAGATCGAAGTAGTCGAGCTGCAGGTCCTTCAGCGAGCGCTCGGCCGCCGCGCGAATATGCTCGGGCCGATGGTAGGTGTTCCAAAGCTTCGACGTGATCCACAGATCTTCGCGGCGACATAGTCCTTGGTCGATCGCCTGACGTATCCCGGCGCCGACCTCTTTTTCGTTGCCATAGTCGCACGCACAGTCAAAGTGACGATAGCCGGCGGCAACGGCCGCGACAATCAAGTCAGGCAAGATCGCCGTGTCAATCTTCCATGTGCCCAGACCAACCATCGGAAGTTTGCCGCCGCCGGCGAGAGTTAACGTATCGCTCATATCGAGATCACTTGGGGGGGGGTGCGAGCAGCGACCGATTCGAGCGACGGTCGCGATTTCTAGAGCAGGGTTTATCGATTGCTATACTCGGGACGCATGGGCCATTTGCCCAGCGTGACGGTCAGTTCGATCGGTTGGTCGTCGCGGAGGATTTTCATCTGCACTTTATCCCCCACCTTTTTGTCACGCAGAATATCGGTGAGCGCCGTGAAGTGCGCGACCTTCTGTCCATCCACCGCCTGAATGACATCATCCTTGCGAACGCCTGCGGCGAACGCGCTTCCTTCGCGCGGCACATCTTCAACGGTGCAAGGAGATTCAGAGATGGTCGATCCTTGCACGCCGAGAAAAGCGCCGTTGCGAATATCCATCCGCCGCTGATCTTGCCCGAACTGGGCGAACAGCTCTTCCTTCCCTTTGTCGGAAAGCTCGGTGCCGAACAATTCCGCTTTGATCAGCCGTTGCATCTGCGCAAACATCGGAATGACTTCGTCATCGATCGGCAGATAGTAGAGCCGCACATTTTCTAAGCGGGGCAGCAGCGGTTTCAGTTCTTGCAAGGCGACGTCGTCGATCTTCGGCGCGTCTTTGATCGTCAATAAGCGAACATTGTCCATCGACGCGATCTGCTTTAGAAACTCCGGCGTAATTTTCTCGCCCGAAAGTTGTACGTCCTCGATAAAGCGCAGCTGTCGCAGATAGTACAGCTCTTTCGCCGTTCCTTGGAAGCTATCGTCAATCGTGACGCTGGGACCCCGGGACGAATCGATAAACCCGTTTGCAGGTAGATATTCGCTGAACTTAACGCCCAGACTCCGCAACACGCGTCGCGAGCGTTCTTCCTGCAGCGCGGCGACCCGATTCAGCATCTCCTGCGCGTACTGAGAAACGCGGTCATGGCCGGCGGCCGAAATCAGTTCCAGACGTTCGGTCGCAGCGATCTCGGCTTCGATATCGCTTCCCAGCGTGTACTGCTTCAAAATATGAATGCAGCGGATCGACTTTTCTAAACTTCCGCTGGCGACCGCCGCCGTCAATTCGTCAATCGCTTCGGGACCGGCGTGCGACAGCTTTTCGGTCGCATCTTCCCGGATCAAAAAACGTTCCGAATCAAGTTTGACGATCAAACGCCGAATTTCATCCGCCGACATCGCCGCCGCGGCCGGCGGTTCGTCGCCAACATTCGCTTCGTCCACCGCCGACTCGGCCGGCGGTTGCGCAAAGATATCGCCTGAACAAAAGATCAGAAAAGCGAGCGGGATGCAGAGGAGAGACGGTCTCAACGGCCGTTCCTTGGTTAGCGGCATTTTTGAAGGCGGTCTTTCGTATTCTCCCTCGATCTTCACAATAATGCCAGAGGAAATCAATCGTACACTCCCCTTTCAGCCCCAGTCACCTTGTTTACGCCTGACCAATATCAACTGCTCGACTTCGGCGATGGACGCAAATTAGAGCGTTTCGGGGCATTCTTGCTCGATCGCTTGTCGCCGGCGGCCGATGCGAACCGTCCCCACCGCCGCGATCTTTGGCGTGACTCCGCTTGCTGTTATGAGCGGACGACCGGAGACCGGGGAGCCTGGCGACCGGCCGACGCGTTACCTGTGACCTGGACGATCACCCATGGCGCCTTCTGTTTCGAGCTAAAACCGACCGAATTCGGACACTTGGGCGTTTTTCCTGAACAGGCCGAAAACTGGGATTGGCTCGCCGATTGGGTCACCCAGCGAGAATCGGCAAAAGTCCTCAATTTATTCGCCTACACCGGGGGCAGCACTTTGGCCGCCGCCGCCGCCGGCGCCGAAGTCACCCATGTCGACGCCGCCAAAAATGTGGTCGCGTGGGCGCGTCGCAACGCCGATCTCTCGAGCCTGGCCGACACCCCCATTCGCTGGATCGCCGATGACGCTCGCAAGTTCGTCCGCCGCGAACAAAAACGGGGAGCCCGCTATGATGCGATTGTCCTGGATCCCCCCAGTTACGGCCACGGCGGCAAACGCGAGATCTGGCGCGTCGAGCAAGACTTGCCGGCGCTGCTGCAAGACCTGCGGGCCATCGCGACCGACGATGCGGCGATCTTGCTCACTTGCCATTCGCCGGGGCTTGGCCCTGTCCAGCTGCGCCAGATGCTGGAACTTCATTTTTTTGGGCGCAAAGCGGCGCGTCTCGAAGCGCGTCCCCTATTCATCACTGCGGCAGATGGTCGCCGTCTGCCGAGCGGCAGCTTGGCTCGCTGGTCCTAACCCCTACGGAATCACTTCATGCCCGAGCGTATAACGAGCGTGCAAAACCCACGGATCAAAGCGGCGTCCAAACTACGTCAGCGACGTGCGCGCCAACAGCAAGGGCGCACGATCATCGACGGCGTCCGCGAAATCGATCGCGCCCTGGCGACCGGCTTTCCGTTGCTTGAGCTCTTCGTCTGTGACGAACTGCTGGTCGGCGAAGAAGCCGCAGCGCTGCGCCAGCGGATTTCCCAAGACCGTGAATTGAATCTCTTTGAGATCACTCGCGATGTCTGCGAGAAACTGTCGTTTGGCGAGCGGGCCGAAGGGGTCATCGCCGTCGCCAACTATCCCGATACGATGCTCGATCACGATCAACTTTCAGATCGTCCGTTGATCGTGGTGCTGGAAGGGGTCGAGAAGCCCGGCAATCTGGGCGCGATCTTGCGCACGGCCGACGCCGTTGGCGCCGATTGCCTGATCGCGGCCGACGCGCGAACCGATATCTTCAATCCGAATGCGATTCGCGCCAGTCTCGGCACGATCTTCGCCGTCCCCACGTTTGAAGCGACAACGGCCGAGACGTTGGCGTTTTTGCGAGCCGCCGGCGCCCAGATGTTCGCCGCTCGCGTCGAAGGCGCCGTCTCATACGAGCAGGTCGAACTGATCGGCCCGACTGCGCTCATTCTAGGCAGCGAAGCGGAAGGCCTTTCCGATCGCTGGCTCGCCGACGACGTCACCAACATCCGCTTACCGATGCGCGGAATCGCCGACAGCCTAAACGTCTCGACCACCGCCGCTGTGCTGCTGTACGAAGCGAATCGCCAACGAGCCGGGATCGCCTAGTCGACGCAACACGAGCGCGTTGCGCCAGCAAGGGAATGCGTCTGATCATGCCAACCTGAATCGCAGATCGATACGCATGCCCTCGCTTGCGCTGCGGGCTAAGGTTCTATCATACGAGTCCCCGGGGCGTTGGTCGTCGCGATGGTGAATCGCTGCTTGCCTTGGACTACAATGATGGTCATCCATTCCCACCTATCGAACGCCAGGAACTTTTCTCATGCACCTGCGCCCTTGGCTCGCCGCTGTTGTCGTCACGCTGAGCGCCTCGTCACTGTTGGCCGCCGACGGCAAATACAATGTCTTGTTCATCATTTCTGATGATCTCTCGGCCGAATCCCTGTCGTGCTATGGTCATCGTGAATGCCAAACGCCCAACATTGATCGGCTCGCCCAGCGCGGCGTGAAGTTCACGCACGCCTATTGTCAGTACCCGGTTTGCGGACCATCGCGCGCAGCGCTGATGTCGGGGCTGCACGCGGCGACGATCGGCGTCATGGGAAATGGCCAGTCGACCCGCTTCACCCAGAACCTGGGAGACCGGGCCAGCATGTCGCAGCATTTTCGCGACCAGGGATATTACGCGGCCCGGGTCAGCAAGATTTATCATATGCGAATCCCCGGCGACATCACCGCCGGAACCAATGGGGACGATCATGCAGCGTCGTGGGACGAGCGTTTCAACTGTCAGGCGCCGGAATGGATGTCGGCCGGCGACGCGGCGACGTATTCCAACGAGAAGCTGAATAAGGATCCTGACAAGCATTATGGGCTTGGTTTCGGCACTGCGTTCTATGCCGTCAAAGCTTCGACCGACGGCGCCGAACAGGCCGATCACAAAGCGGCCGACAAGGCGATCGAACTGTTGCGCAAGCACAAGGAGGAACGCTTCTTTTTGGCGGTCGGCATGGTTCGTCCCCATGTGCCGTTGGTTGCGCCGGCGAAGTTCTTTGAGCCCTACGCGGATGGTCAAATGGAGCTGCCTCTCAAAGTCGCGGGCGACTGGGACGATATCCCCAAAGCCGGCATCTCGCGCAACAGCAAAGCGACCGGCATGACGCTGGAAGGTCAACGCAACACGCTCTCGGCCTATTACGCCGCCGTCGCTTACATGGACTACCAAGTGGGGCGCGTCCTAGACGAACTGCACCAACTGGGCCTCGACAAAAACACAGTCGTCGTCTTCACCGCCGATCACGGCTATCACTTAGGGGAACATGACTTCTGGCAAAAGATGAGTCTGCACGAAGAGTCGACCCACATTCCGTTGATTGTCGCCATCCCTGGAGAACAACCCAAGGTCGTCAACGGTCTAGCGGCCCAAATCGATATCTATCCGACCTTGGCGCAGTTGTGCGAATTGCCGGTCCCCACTTACTTGCAAGGAGTCAGCCAAGTCGCGGCGATCGCTTCCCCAGACGCCGCCGTGCGCGACGACGTCCTGTGCATGACCAGCAAAGGCAAACTACTTCGCACCGATCGTTACGCCTATATCTCCTACAGCGGCGGGACCGAAGAGCTATACGACATGCAAAGCGATCCGCAGCAATACACGAACCTGGCGAAAGATCCCGCTTCGCAACCGGTGCTGGGCAAGCTGCGCGCGCAGTTGAAAGAAAGGGCTGATCTGCCGCGGCCGGGGAAGTAGGACAGACGTTGGGCGCCATCGCCACGCCTTGCGTGGCAATGATTGTGCGTGAAATGAACGTTTGAGATTGCACCGCTCACCAAAATTTGCCTACTTTATTACGACCAATCGACCGAAACGGGTTGGAGACCGCATTCATTGCCACGCAAGGCCGTGGCAATGGTGCCCGATACAATTTTCGAGCCGAACATCATTGGGCACGGCCTGCCCTACTGCGCCGCTTGCCACTCGGCGGCGCGGAGCGTGTTTTCCATCAGCATGACGACTGTCAGCGGGCCGACGCCGCCGGGTACCGGCGTGATGGCCGATGCGACCTCTTTCACGCTCTCGAAATCGACGTCCCCGCATAAACCGTCGTCGGTTCGATTGATGCCGACATCGATCACCGCGGCGCCCGGCTTGACCATGTCGGCGGTCACAAACTTCGGCTTGCCGATCGCCGCGATCAAGATGTCCGCGGTGCGGCAAATCGCCGGCATATCGGCGGTGCGGCTATGGCAAACGGTGACCGTCGCATTGGCGGCCGAGGATCCGCAAGTCGAGTCTTTTTGCATCAGCATCAGCGCCATCGGCTTGCCGACGATTTCGCTGCGGCCAATGATCACGGCATGTTTGCCGGCGGCGGAGATCCCGCTGCGATGCAGGATCTGCAGCACGCCATGCGGCGTACAAGGGAGAAATCGCGGCCGACCTTGCGAGACCAACCCGACATTCTGGGGATGGAAACAGTCGACATCTTTGGCCGGATCAATCGCATCCAGGATCGGCGTCGGATCGATTCCGGCCGGCAACGGCAGCTGAACCAGGATCCCGCTGACCGCCGGATCGGCGTTCAGTTGGGCGATCAGCGCCATCAACTCCGCGGCGGTCGTATCGTCAGGCAACCGATGCATGTGGCTTTGAATGCCGACGCGAGCACACGCACGCTCCTTGTTTCGCACATAGACCTGGCTGGCCGGGTCGTCGCCGACCAATACCGCCGCCAAACCAGGCCGCCGTCCCGTTCTGGCCTCAAACGCGGCGGCCCGCTCGTGAATTTCGACTTCGATCTGTTGGGCGATCGCCTTACCGTCCAAGATTTTCGCCGTCATGCCGGAGCTCCTTACCGCCTGAAATAGTCACCAAACGCCGTAAAAACGGGTACTCAAAGAGGTCGCTATTGTAGCCGCGCCTCGCATTGGGGGTATCCCCCGGATTTCGAGCCGAAATTGAAAAAAACAGAAATCAATTTCCCAGCGCCGCCCAAACCAACGGCTGATCGCCGTTACGTCTAAATCCGATAATCGATATACTACCCCTTTGCTGGCCCTAGCGCCGCAATCTACCTACCTCTACTGACCAATCAATCACGCCAACGATAACGGATCCCGATGTCGACTGATCAAGCCCTCAGCCCGGTGGACGAATTCAAACGCGATAGCAACTACTTGCGCGGTGAGATCGCCCAGGAGTTTGTGGATGGCAGCGATCACTTCGGCAAATCGAGCATCCAGTTGATGAAGCACTTCGGCGTCTATCAGCAAGATGACCGCGATGCGCGGAGCGCCAACCGGGCCGCCGGCGGGGGCAAATCATACATTTTCATGATTCGCACCCGAATTCCGGCCGGCGTGCTGACCTCGGATCAAATGTTGGTCGAACTCGATCTGTGCGATGAGTTGGGGAACGAGACGCTCCGAATCACCAGCCGCCAAGGGTTGCAACATCACGGCGTGATGAAAGAAGGGCTCCAGCCGCTGGCCCAAAAGCTGAAGCAAGTCGGCCTGTCGACGCTGGGCGCTTGCGGCGACGTCAATCGCAACGTGATGTGCTGCCCTGCTCCGCTGTTTGGGGACAGCGTTCGCCGCGAGATGCAGGAAACCGCATCGAAGTTAGCGGATCACCTGGCGCCCCGAACCGGCGCCTATCGCGAGATCTTCCTGCAAGATCCCGAAACCGGCGAAAAGGAAAAGATCGCCACCGGGGAAGTGGTCGAACCGCTCTACGGCAAACAGTACCTGCCGCGCAAATTCAAAATGGGGATGGCCCTGCCCGAAGACAACTGCATTGACGTTTATACGCACGACCTGGGGATGATCTGCGTCCACGAAAATGGCCAGATCCTCGGCTACAACATCCTGGTCGGCGGCGGCCAAGGTCGCACGCCGAGTGCGGACAAAACGTTCCCCGCTTTGGGACAACGACTGACCTTCGTCACGACCGAGCAATTGATCCCGGTCATCGAAGCGATCGTCAAAGTGCAACGCGACTTCGGCAACCGCGAAGACCGCAAGGTCGCGCGGATGAAATACCTGATCCATAACTGGGGTCTAGAAAAGTTCAAAGCGAAGGTTGAAGAGTATTACGGCAGTTCGCTGCCCGAGCCGCATCCGGCTGACGTGCACGGCTTTGATGACCACAAAGGCTGGCACGCCCAAGGAGACGGCAAATGGTTCTACGGTTTGAACGTCGAAAACGGCCGGATCAAAGATGATGAAACGATGCAGCTGAAAACGGCGATCCGCAAGATCTGTCGCCAGTTCAATCCCGGCATTCGCTTGACCGCGCATCAAGACATCATCTTCAGCGATATCAACGAAGCCGACAAAGAGGCTTTGATCGAGATCCTGAAATCGCACCAAGTGCCGCTGACCGAAGATATCTCGAACGTCCGTCGCTGGTCGATGGCCTGCGTCGCGTGGCCGACTTGCGGGTTGTCGATCACCGAGAGCGAACGAGCGCTGCCCGGCATCATCGACGGCCTCGAAGCGGAACTCGCGAAGCTGGGTCTCGCGGCCGAAGAGTTTACCGTTCGCATGACCGGTTGTCCCAACGGCTGCGCTCGTCCTTACAACAGCGACGTCGGTCTGGTCGGTCGCGCCAAAGAAAAGTACACCCTTTTCCTAGGCGGACGCTTGCTCGGCAACCGCTTGAGCTTCATCTACAAAGACATGGTCCCCGCTGGCGACGTGACGCCGGAACTGACCAAGGTCTTCGCGTTCTTTAAAGCGGCGCGGGAAGAAGGAGAGAGCTTTGGCGACTTCTGCCATCGCCAAGGAAAAGAAGCGATCGAAGCGGCCGTCGGCCAATAACGCTGGCGAGTCTCTATCACTCGCGATAGACTAGCACGATGCTCGAAATAATCCTCAAACTGGTCGCCGCTCTGCTGGTCGGCGGCGTGCTTGGTTGGGAGCGCGAGAAGCGCCAGAAGACGGCCGGCCTGCGCACCTACATGCTGGTCTCGCTGGGCTCGGCGGTCTTCATGATCGCTGGGCTCCATCTACAAGAAGATGTTGGACCGACCGAATTGTCCGCGGTTCGCATCGACGTATCGCGGGTCTTTGCGGCGATCATCGGCGGGATTGGTTTTCTCGGCGCCGGCTCGATCATCGAGTCGCGCGGCGGCGTTCGCGGCATCACCACCGCCGCAGGCGTCTGGGTCGCCGCATCCGGCGGAATTGCCTGCGGCTGCGGCTATTATGATCTAGCGCTGGTCGCGACCCTTCTGGCCTGGGTAGTGATTGTCGGCGTCGGGCGATTCGAGCGGTGGCATTTCGAGAGCGAAAACGAGTAATCGTCTCCATTCTGCAATACATTCGCCATCTTTGATCTTTGGCGAACATCTAGTCGCTTACAAGCGATCGCGCGACGACCAACTTGGCCTGTTGACCACATAAAAGTGGGCCTTTTACGAGCGAATCCGCTGAAAAAGGGCCGATTTACCGGCGTTTTCCTCTTTTTCCTCTCTGGCACAGCGTTTGCCTTTGGTACTGGGGCCTGCACAACTCACAGCACTTGTAATGAGGAGAATGAAAATGTCACTGGAAACCAAAATCACGCTTAACGATAAAACGGTTGCGAAACTGCAGAAGCTGATTCGCGCCAATATTGACTCGTACGACGGCTTCCGCGAATCGGCGGACCAGATCGACGATACGCAAGTCGCGGCATTGTTCCGCGAAATGGCGGCGGACCGCTCGACCCTCGCGGCTGAGTTGCAAGACTATGTCGTTTGGAACGGCGAAGAAGCGGCCGAAGACGGCTCGTATGCGGCCGCGATCCATCGTACTTGGATCGACATTCGCAGCATGGTGAGCGGCGGCGACGCCTATGCGATTCTGTGCGAAGCGGAACGCGGCGAAGACAAAATCAAAGAGGCCTACGAAGACGTGCTGAAAGAAACCGCCGGCAGCGCGATGAATGATGTGCTGCAAAAGCAGTACGCCCAGGTCAAAGCGGGCCATGATCGCATCCGCGATCTTCGCGACGCCTTCAAAGCGAAGTCGTAACGCACAACTCCAGGCTTCGCCCGCATCTTTGAAGACCGTCAAAGGTGCGGCGCGGCCTGGCTTTCCGCCTTCATCCCATACTCGTGTAAATCAGGAACCGTACGATGCTCGGAACCATCCTTTTAATTGTGCTAGTCTTAATGCTTCTTGGGTCAGTTCCGGCTTGGCCGCACAGCCGTTCCTGGGGCTATGGTCCCAGCGGCGGATTAGGATTGGTGGTGGTCATCCTACTAATTCTCGTCCTGATGGGACGCATTTAACCGCGCAGCCGCTGCGCCACTTGGGAGAAAATCAATGATGAATGCAACTTGGAAATTACTGACTCCGACGATTGTGGGCTGCACGTTACTGCTGGGAGCGACCGCGCTGACCAGCGGCTGCGATCAGAAGGAAAAGATTATCGACATCGAAGGGCCGCGGGGCGAAGTTGAAGTCGAACGCGACGAAGAAACTGGCGACGTCGACGTGGAAGTCAACCGAGATCGACAATAAAGCAGTCAACGCTGCTGTCGAGACTCGTTTTCTATAGATCAGGCGAGCCCCTTGGGGCTCGCCTTTTTTTTTCGCCAATAGGCTGGACGGCCCTCGCTCACTCCGTTCGCAAGCGATCCACCTTTGAATCCGCAGTCGACCGAATCCGTACTGGCTCAGCGGACCTAGTTCAAAAGCGATGGAGACAGGAAGTGATTTCTCCATCACCGGTTACTGCGTTGCCGGAAGAGAGCCTTGCCAGAAAATGCCTGCGTCGCCAGCCGCTGGCACAGAACATGCACTTTTCCAGATCTCGCATCTTCCATTCCTTGCAAAATACTGAAGGCTTGAACCGTGAAACTTGACTCACTTCAAAAGCTCTATGTCCAAGAGCTCAAAGATCTCTACAGCGCTGAAAATCAACTGCTGGAAGCCTTGCCCAAGTTGGAAGCGGCGGCGAGCCATGCAGAACTAAAGAAAGCGTTTCACGATCACTTGACCGAAACCAAAACGCATGTCGGCCGGCTTGAGAAAATCTTTAAGAAGCTCGACTTTGAACCCGGCGGGCACAAATGCGCCGCGATGGCGGGGCTGATCGAAGAAGGTTCGGAACTGTTGAAAAGCGATATCGAACCCAAAGTTTTGGACGCCGCGCTTATCGCAGCCGCCCAACGCGTCGAACATTACGAAATAGCAGGCTACGGAACGGCTCGCGCATTCGCGGAGCAACTGGGGGATCACGATGCGGCGGATAGCTTGCAATTAACGCTCAACGAAGAAGGTCATGCGAATCAATTGCTTACCCGACTCGCCGAGCGAAGCGTTAACTTTCTGGCGACCACGGCAAAAGGAGAGTAGGCATGCCCGAAAACCGGGGTCTGCGCCAAATTTGCAAGTGGTGGCGGATCGAACTGACCGCGCCGGTTCATGAACATACCGTCGGCGGTCGCAGCGACAAACCACTTCCCTCCTTTCAACCGCGGATTGTCGGAGATCCTACCCCAAGCCCCAGGCGTCAACGAATGTCGGGCGGCGACGATTCCGCCCAGATAATACAGGAGAACGATCATGCCCCAAGCATGGAGTGACAAAGACGAGCGGCAATACGATCACGTGAAGCAAAGCGCACTCGACCGCGGAAAATCGGCGGATCGCGCTGAAGAAATCGCCGCTCGCACCGTCAACAAACAAAGGCGGAGCGAAGGCCGGACGCCCAACAAAACGACGCAAGGGACCGGCAATCCCCACAGTCGTCTCGAAGATCGCACGGTCGACGAACTCCGCAACTTGGCGGCCGAACGCAACGTGAACGGCCGCAGTCGGATGAAGAAAGCGGAACTGATCGAAGCGCTGCGCCGGTAGTTACTCGCCCAGCGAAGGAACATAGCCCAAGAAAGGCTATTAACCTCGAATGGAATCGACCTGGCGGCCGCAATGTCGGTCGCCAGATTTTTTTTCATGAAGCGCCTTCTTACGAAACCGGCGATAGTATCTCTCCGCGCGACATCTCCGCCGCATCGCCCGAGTAGAGACGAAAGCGCCGCTCCCATTGCGCGCGTTCGATCGGAAAGCCCAGCCGCTCCAGTTCGCGCCAGAGCAGCGGCGCCATCGGGGGAAGAAACTCGCAATCGGCATGAAACGTCGCCGGCAAATCGTCCACGTCCGACAGCGTCACGATCGTTCCTCGCTTCATCCGCAGTCCCGCCTGCTTGCCGAGCTTACCGCTCACGACGATCGTCCCGGCCAACATGCGATAACCGCAGAGCGCGCCGACATCGCCGGAGACTGCGATCAAGCCGCGGCGCATGCGTGTTCCCAGTTCGCGGCCGGCGTCGCCGTGAATGAGGATCGAGCCTCCCTGCAGCCCTCGCTTTTCACCAGGGTTAGGGCTACCGACATAGTCGCCGGCGCTGCCGGTAATCGTCAGCTTTCCGCCGGACATCGCCGCGCCGGCATGATCCCCCACGTCTCCTTCGACAACGACCTCTCCGCTTCGCATCCCTGCGCCCAGATAATCGCACTGAGAAAAATCGCCGATCCACCGCAACTGTTGATCGGCCGCGTCCCCCTGCAACTGAAAGAGATCTCCCAGTTCGCTACCCTGACCGCCGCCGCACAATGAAATCTTGGCGATCTGTGCAGGCGTCAGCGACGCCAACCGCTGCGGCGTGATCTCTCGCAAACCGATGTCAGGAGCGATATCTTGAACAAGGGTCAAAGTTAACGGCATCGCCGGTCGCTTTCAAAATGGGCCTGACAAAACTGTCGTTTCAAGATAGCTGCGAAAGAGCCGCGAGTGAACCATGATGCAGGGACCTATACCGCAAAGCGCCGCGATTCTCTTGTGCGGAGGACAAAGTCGTCGAATGGGGGTCGAGAAGGCCTCGCTGCCGTTTGGCGACGAAACGTTGCTGGCCCGCGTCGTACGCATCATCGCACCGGTCGTAACCGAGATCATTTTGGTCGCGGCGCCAAAGCAAAATCTGCCGAAACTCCCCGTCCCGGTGAAGGTCATACACGACGAAAATCCAGGGCTCGGACCGCTCGAAGGGATCCGCTGCGGACTCGCTTCGCTTGGTCCAGGGGTCGATCGCGCCCTCGTCTGTGCGTGTGATACGCCGCTGATTACCGCAGCAGCGGTGCGAATATTATTCGAAAAACTGACCAACCAGTGTGACGCGGCGGTCGCGGTCGACATCCAACGGATGCATCCAACTTTCGGCGTCTATCGTCTCCATGTCGCCGACGTCGTCGTTGAACAACTAAGAGCCGGCGAGCGATCGCTGCATGGTTTTGTGAAGCGTCTCGCAATCGCTGCTGTTCCACTTCAGGAACTTGGCGGCGATGACTTGTTGCATAACGTGAATACGCCGGAAGACTATGCGTTGGCTTTGACGGCGGCCGGCTTGCCGCCTGGGAAATTGCCACCTGCGCCCTCACCCTAATACACAGAAGGACTCTCTTATGCCTGAAGCCGCCGCTTGGGAACTTGTAAAAAAGAGCATCTCGGCAAGTTGCCAGATGTTTGACGGTCACTTAAACGAAGTCGACAAAGCCGATTGGTTCCGCATGCCCAGCGAAGGGGTGACGCATGTCGCCTGGCAAGCGGGTCACATCGCTATTTCAACTTACGGCATCGGCCTTCGTCTGCAACGCGGCGAACGTCCTGCCGACGCCGAGTTCGGACTTACGAATTACAAAGAACTGTTCGGCCAGGGCTCGATTCCTTCGGCAGACGCCAGCATCTATCCGTCGGCGGAAGAACTTCACGCGACGCTCAAAAAAGTGTTCGCGCAAGTCGAACAGGAAATGGCCGAGTGGCCGCTCAGCGAGCTGGACAATGCGCTCGATCCGCCGCATCCTCGCTTCAAAACGCGATTCGAGTTTCTCGCGTTTCTGCCGGCGCACAACTTCATGCACTTCGGTCAAGTCTCGCTACTGCGACGCCTGTTCGGCAACGCGCCGCTGCGCTAGGGAAATAGACGCAGGGTGGGTGCAGCAAGCGAATTGGTCTATGCAATTCTCAATCAGCGTGACTCGCTTGCGTAACCCACCTCCGGCGAAAGACTCGGCGTGTGGAAAATTTGGCTCGCATCTCTCTTCGTAGCCCGAAGCGCAAGTCTTGAGGTTGCGTTATTTGGCCGAACCGATTCCGGTTGGCCCGGATAGCTCCGCTATCGGGGCCGACGAAGTCGGTAAGAGGCGTCGAGCCGCGGCCGGGCCTAGAGCGGTGGTTGCCGCGCCGTTTGAAATGGCGAAATGGCCCCGAACTGCATACCGGGAGCCAATGCCTCTTACGGCTGCGCCGCACCGATAGCGGAGCTATCGCGGCCAACC
>NZ_CH672376.1:930825-937282 GCF_000153105.1 Blastopirellula marina DSM 3645 | reverse complement strand
GCGATCCTGTTGCCCGAAACCGAATACGCCAAGGGGAACGAAGCGGCGCTACGCATTATCCATGCGGTTCGCGAACAACTCTTTTGCGCAGGAGAAGCCAAGATTCCGCTCACGATCAGCGTCGGCGTCGCGCAAGTCGCGGATCTGAATGGACCAGAAGAACTGGTCGCCAGAGCAGACGAAGCGCTCTACGCCGCAAAGTCAGCAGGCCGTGATCGCGGTTACTACTTCGACGGTCAGCGCATCTTGTCGATTCTGCTCGAGACCAGCGACAAGGTGGAGCCTGTGCGAGAGTTCGACGAAGTCTGTGCCGATCTGCGCACGCGCCTGATGGATGCGACGCACTGAGGGAAAAGCGGAAAGCGGAAAATCTTTGCCTGTGGGTAGGCCTTTTGATTTTGCGCAATTGGAAGGTGTTGGCGGCTGTTTCTCTTCGAGCGATGAAGAGAAGGGGGCTTCTCAGCTTGCGATTAGCTCGCGAGCGAAACTTCCGACACGCCCCATTGGCGACAGACGCGGAAGATCTCGGCCACATGATCAAAGCGGCATTCTTCGCCGGCAAAGATCCGGACGCTGCGAGCGCAGCTGGCTCGTGCGCAGAGACGGCGCAAGTGGGCGTCGAGCAGCGCTTCTACGCCGTTAATAAAGATTTTTCCCGAGCCCGATAACACGACGTCGAGCGGTTGATTTTCGGTTTCCAGATTCATGGCAAGGCTAGGAGTTTAAAGACGTTTACCTCTACCAGTAAGACCGAGTTCGGTCGCGGGAGGTTCGCATCTCAAGAAGCGTGGAGACCGGACATTCAGGAAATCGCCATCGAGCGCTACTCTTGGGCGCCGGTCGCGGTGGGCTCAGCTCTTTCGTGAAGATCGGATGAAGGGAGAACGATCGGAGCTTCCCTAGGCGGCGCAATCGAGCTTTGCGGCGTCTGGAAGTTGTTCTCCGGGGCGCCACGCGACAAGATCGCGACCCCAACCATGCTGAAATAACCAAAGATCGCAGTAAGTACGATCAACAAGGCGACGGCGGAGCGACTCATCGGCAAACTCCTGCGCGGGGGTAAAAGGGGACAATCTATGTAAAATCAGATTGTCGCCCCTTGAACCTTCATTATAGGGGTTCCACCGCGCGTTGTTTAGCCGAAAGCGCTGCGAAGAAGCGATAAACTTTGGGGAATTCCGACCAGGGGGTCTTCTCGCCCTTCAAACTCGAGTGAGACATAACCGCGGTAACTCTTTTGCTGTAAAAGCTTTGCGATCCGCGGGTAGTCCAAGTCCAAACTGTACCAAAGACCACCGCCAATATAGGTCTTTGCTTGGACATAGACGGTCTTGGGCGCCATCAGAGCTAGACGGTCGTACGGATCTTCCAGAAAATTGCCGGTGTCCAAAGTGACCTGCAGCCAGGGGCTGTCGATCGCGTCGACGATTCGCAGCACGCCTTCGGGGGTTCGCCCCAAGCCCCAGTGATTTTCTAAGCCTAGCAGCACGCCGCACTTTTCCGCTTCCGGCAGGCATTTCTCCAAGCTGTCGATCACCCACTGAAAGCCATCTTCGTCGGTATAGCCGTCCAGCGGCTGCTCGATCCCGCGATGCGCCATCAGGTCATCGAAATCTTTGCTGGTTCCCCAAGTGCCGGTGTTGACCCGCATCGTGGGAATCCCCATTTCGTACGCCATGCGGATGTAGCGTATCGTCTCGTCGATGTTTTTCTGACGCTTCTCTTTGTCGGGAGAGAGGAAACCTTGATGCGTCGAGAAGCCGCACAGATCGACGCCGTTGACCAGCGCGGTCCGTTTCAACTTCTGCAGATAGGCGGGCGTCTCATTAGTCATCTGACGATGCAAGATTTCGACAGCGTCAAAACCCATCTCGGCCGAGAGAACGATGCACTTCTCAACATCGCGGAGATGCTCGTGGCGAAATTGCCAGAATGAGTAGGTCGAGACGGCGATCCGATTGACGATCTTTCTCTGGGCCACAGCGGCTTCTGCGGCGGCGACAGGTTCCTCGGCGAATGCGGAGCGGCTGAGCGGAGCAAGCGCGGCGACGGTCGCGGCGGCAGTCAGAAATTCGCGTCTCGAACGAGTCATGCGGAGTCTCTCTAGAAAAGGATAAGCGAACTTCCATCGTAATAGACGTTCGACTTACCGACTACGCATTCCGGCCGCAGGTCCGTAGGTTTTCTGACGGCGTTTGTATCGATCGCTCAATTTTGACGAGAGATATTTCGGCGTCAGTTAGAAGTACGGAACATTTCTTTTTTCTGACGTAAAGCAGGGGGGACGACGGATAGGGCGCCGTCCCTCCCTGATTCACAAACAGAAACAACTAGGCCAGTTCGCCTGGCTTGAAGGGAAGTGTGACGGGATGGTACGGAGTGACGCCGAGTTGATCTTCGATCTTTTCCCACAGCGACAACTCTTGTCGCCAAACGGCGATCACTTTGCGCAGGTCGCCCACGGTCGGGTAGTCTTGATTTTCGATCTCGTCGAGCACTTCTTCGCCGGCGGAGACTTCGCCTTTGAGCAGCAGTGCGGTCGCCAGGTTCGTCTTGTAGGCGTCGGGCAGTGAGCGACGGACCGCTAAGAACATTCCGACCGGTTCCAGCACGAGCGTTCGGTAGGTGCTGACCGCTTGATCGATCAAGCCGAGCCGCATCTGGCAAACTCCGCGAGCGTTGACCAGGCGAGCGTCGTGGTGGCGCTTGTTGGGGCGGAGCAAATGCAGCGCTTTGTCCGCGCGGCCTTGTTGTAGCAAGTCAGCGATCTGGCGAATCGTTTCGCCAATCGGGTCGCTATGACGACGGGGACTTTGGGCGGCGTGACGGTTGATAATCACATTCAAGGTTCGATGGTTCATGATCGGCGTCTTCTCTCTGGGAAGGTTGGGTGAGTGCAAGTCGTCTCGGTGGGCCAATCGCGCAGGCGTGCGACGATCGACAGGCGAAACGAACCATGAGGAGCGACAAAGCCATCCTTTCGCATTCACGCCGGATCAAGGATTCGCGCAGTCGTAGACGACTGACGAAATCGAAGGAACCGTCACACGCGGTGGAAACGCGTGTCGAGAGCGAAAGGGAGTCTCAGGACCGAAGAGATTTACAACCGCAGCGGGCGCGACATCGACGGCGCGGCGTGAAGAGTGCGGTTTGCCGAGTGGAGAAGTTGACGCGCCGCGACCGACTGGACGCCTGGGAGCGAGTCAACAAAAGAGGAAAAATGTTTGGCATGCTGACAAGCGTCGCGCGACTCTTCTTCCGTTTTGCAGGGGAAGTAAAAGAGGCGGTCAATACGATGCTCTGCAGGGTCAACCTGCGAGTCGTTGGCGACAGACGACGATGCGGCGACGTTCGTTTTACCGGCGACCGCAGCGATTTCCGCCGAAACGGTCAGCGCCGACATGCAGGCCAACGGAGTCGCCGCGAAGAGGCTGACGACAACCATCCAAACCAGCAGTTGCGTGTAGATCCGTTGCATTGCGGCGCGTGTCCCAAAAGTAGGAACTCGAAGAAGTCGCTGAATGTCGAGCGACTTCGTTGAGTTTCAACTATAGACATTGTTCGCCCGCGAAGCGAATCTTATTTGGCGGAATTCGCATGCCAAATAAGATGAAACCTTCTTAAGGTTCGTAACTGCTTACGCCGCAACGCTGCTAGCTTTTCGTCCAAGCTTCAAGCATGTCGAACTGTTTGGCGAAATCATTTTGCTTGGTCCCCAAGGGAGACTTAAAGAAGCAGGCCAGCGAAGTGAGCAAGCCTGTTTCGCCGCGGCGATGTGCGAGTTCGGCGAAGCGAGCCAGGTCAATCACCAGCGGAGCGGCCAATAGCGAGTCGGCGCCTTGCCAGGTGAACTGCATCACCATCGGCGTGCCGAGGAATCCTTTAAAGTGAATGTGATCCCAAGCGGTCTTCCAGTCGCCCATGCTGTCGATCTTTTCAATCGTGACCAGCGTTTGCGGATGGTAGCCAAAGATTTCGCCCAGCAGGCGATCTTTGCTGGTCGCTTTGGTTTTCTTATTCTCGGGATCATCCAACACGGTGGCGTCCATGTTGCCAAAGATGTTGTGCCCGACCCAGCTCATGACTTGCAGGTTGCGATGAGCGAACATCGGCGCGAGCGTGCTCTTGAGCAGCGTCTCGCCGGTCTTGCCGTCGTGCCCCATGTGGCAGGTTTTCTTTTGCTCGGCCAAATCGCAAAGGGCCGGAATCGCGGTGCCGACCGACGGCGTGAAGTTGACGTAAGGAAAACCAAGCTCCAGCGCGGCGGCGCCATACAAGCTGCTTGCCGGCAGATGACAATCGCCGGTTTCCAGCAGCGGAGCCAACTCGTTCCAGCTGGTCGGCAACTGGCTGTCGTCGAAGGGGGGCTCGGTCGAAGACACGTTGATCACGATGACATCGGCTAGCTCATGCTGCTTGGCGAACGCGGAGATGTCGGCCTGGATGCGGCTGATCGCTTGCCGCGGCGTCTCTATCTTTTCGCGGAGCTCATCTTTCGCGAGTCCGGCGATTTTGGCGCCGACATTCAGCAGCGTGCCATCTTTGATGTTGGCGTCGATCGCATCGAGGTCCTCTTTCACCGCGACGACCAGGCGCGGGTCGAGCGCACGGCTGACGTCGACCAATTGCTGGGCGGCGTCGTACAGGGTGACGTTGCGGATCTCGTGCCCGCCGATGACCAGATTGTCCCAAGTCGCCAGACCAAGCTCCGCGAACTGCGGCAGTTCGCTGACCAGACCCACCGTATCAACCAATCCGCGGCGCAGCGCAGCCAAGCCAACGATCGTGGTCGCGGCGACGCCGCCGCGAGCTCCAATAAGCCAAATGCCGACTCGAGAACGTGCCATCGCGTCAATCGTCTTTCAAGGAGGATAGGTGGGAAGGTTTGCCGAACGACCAACAACACAGTCGAACAGAAACGAGCGGGAGGTTCCGCGGGCCGCCCAACGCGTAAGAGGATAGCGGCCGGTCCGGTGGGGTCTGTCTGGAAGAGGCGCTCGCAAGTACCATTTAATTGTTGGCACGACTAATTCGGTTCGTCAAGGACGCGAACCGATTGGCTCGACAGAAGTTGGCCTTCTGGTTGATTTTAGGACGCTAGGTGAACCTTCTGGTCACTGTAGCGTCCTACGCTGCCGACGACTCCGTTACTTCCCCCAAACCGCGAATCACAGGTATGTTTCAGAACGTTCAAACTGCGCCTCCCGACTCCATTCTTGGTCTCAACGAGGCGTTTCGCAAAGATTCCAACCCCGAAAAGATCAATCTCAGCGTCGGGGTTTTTAAGGATTCTAGCGGCGTAACGCCGGTTCTGGATTGCGTGAAAGAGGCCGAACGACGCCTGATTAGCGACGAAAAAACAAAGTCGTACCTGCCGATCGACGGCCGACCCGAGTATTGTCGCTTGGTTCGCGAGCTGATGCTGGGCGCCGATCATGAGATCGTCACTTCGGCGCGCGGCGTGACGGTGCAAACCCCCGGCGGGACAGGCGGACTGCGCGTGGCCGCCGACTTTCTCGCCAAAAATTTCCCGGGCCGCAAAGTCTGGCTCAGCCAGCCAACCTGGCCCAATCACCCCAATATCTTCGCCGCCGCCGGGATCGAAACGGCCGGATATCCTTATTTCGACAAAGCGGCCAACGGCTTGGCCTTTGCCGAAATGATGACCGCGCTCGAGAACATTCCGACCGGCGACATCGTGCTGCTGCATGGCTGTTGCCACAATCCCAGCGGCATTGATCCGACCGCCGAGCAGTGGCGCGCGATCGCCGAGCTCGTCCATCGGCGCGAGCTGTTGCCGTTGGTCGACTTCGCCTATCAAGGTTTTGGCGACGGATTGTGTGAAGACGCCGTCGGCCTGGCGGCTCTCAGCCAACCCGGCAAAGAGTTGTTGGTTTGCAGCTCGTTCAGTAAGAACTTTGGGCTGTACAACGAGCGGGTCGGTGCGTTGACCGCGGTCGCGACCGATGCGGAGGCCGCTCAGGCGGTTCTCAGCCAACTGAAAAACACGATCCGCGCCAATTACTCGAATCCGCCGACGCATGGCGGCGCGATTGTTGAGACGGTCCTCGCCGACCCGAAACTGCGAGCCCAATGGGAAGCCGAATTGACCACGATGCGGGATCGGATCAACGGAGTGCGGACGCTGCTGGTCGAGACGATGAAAGCGACCGGCGTCGATCGCGACTTTTCGTTCATCGCCGATCAAAAGGGAATGTTCTCGTTCTCAGGGCTGACCCCGGTGCAAGTCGACGAACTGCGCAACAAGTTTGCGATCTACATCGTCGGCTCAGGCCGCATCAACGTCGCCGGGATCTCAGAGAGCAACGTCGGCAAGCTATGTGCTGCGATCAAAGCAGTGCTGTAAGCCAACCGAAGATATTCGAAAACAAAAAAGGCTCCGCAGTGATGCGGAGCCCTTTTTTGTTTCTTGCAGGAGCACAAGAGCCTGCGTCTT
>NZ_CH672376.1:814855-930598 GCF_000153105.1 Blastopirellula marina DSM 3645 | reverse complement strand
TCAGACTATCGGTACGAGCTTCCGAGAGGGTCATCGCGAGTTGTTCGGTCTGTTCGTTGATCAATGTCTCGGCCCGCTTTAAACGGTCCTGGAGAGCATCGTTAGCGTCGTTCATCATTGTCAACAATTCGATCGCTTGCTCTAGCGATTTCGATCCCGACGGGGTGCGCCGCGCGTCATCGATCCGCTCTTCGATGGTCGCCATCACGTCGCGTTGCTCATGGACATCACCGGCCAGACCATGCATGAATCGCGACATGCGCTGCAAGATTACGGCGGCTTTCTCCGCTTCGGCGGCCGACGATTCGACCGGCGATGGAGAGTTGCGCATAAGCTTGATTCCGATCCAGAGTCCCGCCAGCAGCGGAAAGACGCCGCAGGTCATGCCGATCAGAAATGTTGAAAACTGGATCGTCGAAACCGATTCCATAGTTACCGCCGCGCCTCGCAGGATCAAAGTTGGATGATCAATCCAAAACTAGATCATTCCCAGAATAATAACGGCAAAACCAATAGCTTTTTCTCGTATCCTTCGGTAGATCGCAGCCTTCGAGCGCCGGATATTCGGGTCAGTCGGAACAGTCCAAAGACGCCGCCTACGCTAAATTTCAGCAAAATCGGACCGTTGACGGCCCGGAAAGAGGGGAGCCGCCGTTGACCCTCCCCCACAGGGCGCCTATCGTATCGTGCTGAACCACAGTTTGCCGGCAAGCTGTGACCTGCCCGCATAGAATCGCGGATTTCTGAGGGGGAATGAATCCCTTGCCCATGAATATCGTCCTGTTCGAAGACGCCGCCGTCGCCAAGCTCTATCCGATCACGGTCGGTCGGCCGGCGTATGCAATCAGCTGCGCTAGCTACACGCTGGTTGATCTGCTGACCCCCTGCAGCGACGCCATCCGTGGAGTGGTTCGTCCTCATCTGATCGAACTGCAAAAATGCGATCGCCCGGCGTTGCATCAAACCGCGCTCGACAACGCCCAGCCGACGCTGCTGCTCAATGCGGTCGTTGCGCCGACGGCCGCCAATCGACTGGCGCTGATCGAGTGGGCCGCCGCCAACAAGCCGGGAGCCATCTACAGCGGCGATCGTTTGCTCGCCGCTCTATTGCCGGCCCATACATCCCTTCCAGGCCGCGAGGCCAACGCCTACGAGCTGCGTGACTATCTCAGCAGCACGGCAATCACCAAACTGCCGGCCGCGGGCCACAAGCTCACCTGGTTCGCTTATCCGCACGACGTCGTCCAGGCGAATCTGGATACGTTCACCGACAATCTCGAACTTCGTCTACGCGAAGGCGCCTATCAAGAAAAGCAGGACGGCCTGTTTTTAGCCGGTTCGGCCCAAATCGGCGATCATGTCGTCTGGGATTCGTCGACCGGACCGATCATCGTCGAGCCGGATGCGACCATCGGCCCCTACTGTTATGTCCGGGGGCCCGTTTATATTGGACGTGGCGCTCGTATCCTGGAACATTCGGCGATCAAAGATTCCGTTTCCCTCGCCCACACGACCAAAATCGGCGGCGAGGTCGAAGGGACCGTGATCGAACCTTACTCCAACAAACAGCATCATGGTTTCCTAGGGCATAGCTACTTGGGGAGCTGGGTCAACTTGGGCGCCGGCACCTCGAACAGCGACCTGAAGAACACCTACGGTACGGTGAAAATGGAGTACCGCGGTGAGAAGGTCGCCACCGGGATGCAGTTCCTGGGGGCGATCGTCGGCGACTACGCCAAGACGGCGATCAACACCGGCATATTCACCGGCAAGACGGTCGGCGTCTGCAGCATGCTGTATGGCTTTGTCACGACCAACGTCGCCAGCTTTGTTAACTATGCCCGCTTGTTCGGTCAGGTGACCGAGATGACGGCGGACGTGATGATCGCGACGCAAGAGCGGATGTTCCTGCGGCGCAACGTGACGCAGCGCGCGTGCGACATCCAGCTGATTCACGATATGTATTTACTGACTCAAGACGAACGGCAACTAGCCGGCGAACCGCTGGCTCTTTAACCGAAGCCCTACCATGAATCTCGCAGACTATTACTCGCCCGGTCGACTCGGTCTCTCGTTTGAACTCTTCCCTCCCAAGACCGACAAGGGGGACGCGTCGCTGATGCTGCATGTCGAGAAGCTGGTGAAGTTCAAACCAGACTACATTACATGCACCTACGGCGCCGGCGGTTCGACGCGCGGCAAGACGCTCGACATCGTCGAGAAGGTGAAGCAAGTCTTCGGCGTACCGGTCGCATCGCACCTGACGCTCGTCGACTCGACCGTCGGTGATCTGCGGCTTTACCTGGCCGAAGCGGAACGCCGCGGAGTCGACTACATCGTCGCGCTGCGTGGAGATCCCCCGCAAGGTCAAACGAAGTTTCGCCCTACCGCCAAAGGGCTCAGCTACGCCAGCGAACTGGTCGAACTAATCAAGGACGAGTTCCAAGAGTTTGGCGTCGCCGTCGCCGGCTATCCCGAGAAACACCAAGAAGCCGAATCGCTCGACGTCGACATCGATCGCTTGAAGCACAAGGTCGATTGCGGCGCCGACATCATCATCACGCAGCTCTTCTACCGCAATCAAGACTTCTACGCGTTCCGCGAAAAGTGCGCCGCCGCCGGCATCACCGTGCCGATCATTCCCGGCATCTTCCCGATCGTCAACGGCGCCCAGATTCAGCGGATCGCGACGATGTGCGGAGCCAAGTTCCCCCGCGCACTGGTCGAAGCGCTGCAGAAGAAACCGGAAGACACCGACTACCACATGCAAGTCGGCGTCGAATACGCGTCGAAACAGATCGAAGAACTCACCGAAGCCGGCATCCCCGGACTCCACTTCTATGTGCTGAATCGCTCGGAAGCGACCGCCGCGATCCTGGCGAACGTTCGCTACGCGAAGAGCCGGTCTTAGTTCCGTCTGCCACGGCTCGGTGAGCCGTGCGCCCAGCTACGAACGCCCCCCATGAAAAAGAGCCCTGCATTAAACGATGCAGGGCTCTTTTTTCGTGAGAGCTTGCCGACACAGCGCAAGAAATCTCATCCCCTGAGATCTGCCGTA
The DNA here is from genome assembly GCF_000153105.1 of Blastopirellula marina DSM 3645. GTDB lineage: Bacteria > Planctomycetota > Planctomycetia > Pirellulales > Pirellulaceae > Blastopirellula > Blastopirellula marina. The sequence goes on along the minus strand of NZ_CH672376.1, from coordinate 927,540 downwards.
TAAGCTCGTGCGAGCCATTCGGACTTTTCGTGATATTGTACGAAAAATAGTGGCGCCGCCTCCACAAGTAGGTAGAATGCGATCCGTTCTAGAAAATTAGTCTTTACTTTGATAATTTTTCCTAGAGGGCGGCAATGACACGGCCTATCAAATCTGGATTTACGCTTGTTGAACTTCTCGTCGTCATCGCAATTATTGGGGTCTTAATCGCCTTGTTATTGCCTGCCGTGCAACAGGCGAGAGAAGCGGCTAGACGAATGAGTTGCACCAACAACATGAAGCAGATCGGGATCGGCCTACACAATCACCACGATACCTATGGCAAGTTTCCGCCCGGCATGCTGACGCAAGATCCTTATCTACCGGGCGCAGCAACGCCGACGCGCACCTGGAACAATCACGGCGTCTTTTGGTCCACGTTCTTACTTCCCTATGTTGAACAAAACACGCTCTTCGATCTTCTCTCAGAACATCTCAACAATTTCGATCGCCAAACTCCGTTCCAGTGGTGGTCGCATCCCAGCGGCAATCTGGCCTCGAATCTCGTGCCGGGCTATATGTGCCCCAGCGATACTTCCGGCGATTACTTTCCCGGCTTCCCCGAATGGAAACATGGAAAGTCCAACTATGTCGCCGTCGCCGCATCAGGCTACTCGGGACAAGATCTTGGAGACGCGGATCGGGACACGCCTACCCGCGCCGTTCCGATCCCCGGCTACACGCTATCGGGCTACAACGCGAAGTATAACGGTTGTTTCTGGCACAACAGCAAGACAAATTTCGCCAGCATTACCGACGGCTCCAGCAATACGTTTTTGATCGCCGAGCGAGATGGATTGGCCATCCCCAACGGGCGCAATGCGTCGCACTGGATGGGTCCGGACAACGCGACTTTTCTCAACCAAGGGATGACCGGCATCGATGCCGATCCCACCTATCGCTTAAATGTGACGCCAACCGGGATTGATCTCAACCAATGGGACACGCCTGGCAGTCTGCACACCGGCGGCGCCAATTTCTTGCTGGGAGACGGCTCCGTTCACTTTATTTCCGACACGATCGACGGACTTACCTATGAAGCCTTGGGTTCACGCAACGGAGGCGAGGTCGCAAATCTGCCTTAGTCGCAGTGGTATGGCATGATGTCGATTCGATCTTCCTGAATAAGCAGTAAGGAGATTCCATGTTCTCTTTTTGTCACAGCAGCGGCGCAACCTTCGCCGCGCTGCTGGCCCTCGCTTCGCTGGGCCTGACTGGTTGCCAAGACTCGATCGGCGCTCACGTGACCGGCGTCGTCACCTATCAAGGCGAGCCGCTGCCGTTCGCAGATATCCGTTTCCTACCGGATCCCATGGGGCCGCGCGGCGCGATTGCCAAGACCGACGATGCCGGGCGCTACGAATTGATGTTTGACGTCGATACCGTCGGCATCCATCCTGGCGAATACAAAGTGGTGATCTCGACTCGCGGAAGCGCGGCGCAAGCGAAGCGACAGCAAGCTCCTGCCCCCTCGGCGGATACGGCAGACGCGGCGAATCCGTATGCGAATAACCGATCCTCCGATGTGATCGTTGGCGGAAGAGAAATGCTGCCGATGAAATATTGCTCCTCGAAACAAACCGTGCTCACCGCGAACGTTCAAGAAGGATCGAATACGATCGACTTTCATTTGGATTAGCAAATTTGCAGGGATGTGCGGGAGGCAACCTCCCGTGCGCTACACGGCGCGTACCCGTTTCAGCGCCGCTCACAGAGCCGTGGCACACTCCAAACTCCACGGCGGTCACTCTCTCCCCTACCCCAAGTTCGACCACAGATCCTCAATATCCTTCTTCATCCGCCCCATCTCCCCTTTGAGATCCTCAATCTCTTTCCGCAGCTCGCGCACCAGCGGGCTCTCACTGGGTCCATCCGTCGCTTCGATCGGCGGCTTGGCGGACGGTACGGTAGTTGCGCCGCTCTGGCCGACCGGATGCGCCTGAACTACCGGGCGCTGCGACAAGGGGGTCGTGATTTCGCTTCCGCCGCCAAACTGTCGGCGTTGATCCGCCATCTCGCGTTCTGGAAAAAGTCCATGCGTGACGATCTGACCGCGGCCTTCCGGCGTCAGCGCGACGACCAGGCCTTTCTCTCGCAAGCCGAGTAAGATCGGCTGCAGCGTCGTCATGTCAGGGATCTTCCCCATCCGGGCCGCACGTCCGCGAAGCTCGCCGATCGTTTGCGAACCGCGGAGCAGCAGCTCGGCCATGATGGCCAGCTCGTTTCCTTCGCATTGGAGCCAGTCCTTCATGTAATGACGAAACTTGACCACACGGCCGTCGCCGTGCACTTCGGCCACGGCGCCCATCTCGCGGAGCTGCTCGAGCGCTTCCTCGATATCGTCGGTATCCAGACTCATCTGCGGATCGCGATTGCTCTTTTGATTGCAACCGGTCGTCAACGCATTCAGCGTCATCGGATAGGCGTCGGGAGTCGTCTTCGCTTTTTCGATCAACACGCCCAAAACGCGGCGTTGAATTGCGGTCACGGGGCGCCATTGCTTTTCGCCGCCGGAGTTTTCCTGGTCCATCGGGCCCTAGCTCCTTCTTATCGGGGTGCAAAATCTCGTCACGCCGCAGAATAGTGCGCCGCGAAAGCTGGTGCAAGTCGACGCATGGCCAGACGATTGGTCGCGCGGTACAAAGGTTCTTTTCCCGCGATAAAACAGACCGAGGATGCGATGAACGCAAGCAAACCGCTGACCGGCAAACGAATCGTCATTTTCGTTGGCGATATTTATGAAGATCTGGAATTGTGGTATCCCCACCTGCGGCTGATCGAAGCTGGCGCACAGTCGGTTCTCGCCGGTCCCGAAGCCGGCGTCACCTACGCCGGCAAACATGGCTATCCGGCGAAAAGCGACATTTCGATCGCCGACGTTGATCCCAGCCAGTTTGACGGGGTGATCTGTCCCGGCGGATTCATGCCCGACAAGCTGCGCCGCGACGACAAGGTAAAAGAAATCATTCGCCATTTCGATCAACAACAACAGCTGATCGCGGCCGTCTGTCACGGCGGCTGGATGCCGATCTCGGCCGGCGTTTACCAAGGCGTGCGCACCACCGGTTCGCCGGGAATCAAAGATGACCTGATCAACGCCGGTGCGATCTGGGAAGATGCGTCGGTCGTGATCGACCGGCATCATGTCACCAGCCGCAAGCCGGACGACTTGCCCGACTTTTGCGTCGGGATCTTGCAGGTTCTGACAGGCGCCGCGCAATGAGCCTGGCCCACTTTACGCTGGCGACACGCGACGCCGAAACAACCGCGTCGTTCTTTACGCAGGTCTTCGGCTGGCGGCGACTCAACGTTCCCGGCAACACGGACGTCTTGGCGATCTGGCTTGACATCGGCCAGGATCAGCAGATGCATGTGCTGCAGATCGAAGGGTTTGAGGTATCGCCGTTTGAGCGAGAATTTGGGCGTCATTTCGCCTTTTTCTTTCCCGCCGCCGAGCTGCCGGAGATTCGCGATCGTCTGGCCGCGGCCGGCGTCGCCGTGATCCCGCCGATTCGCGAAACGCCGTTCGAGCGATTCTTTTTCCAAGATCCGACTGGCTATATGTGGGAAGTGATCGACCGCGATCATTTTGTGCGCGAATAACGCTTGCACCGATTGTAAGGAAAAGCGGAGGGAGCTTCGGCAAGAATTTGACCTACTCTTTACGAAGTTCGCGCTAGAGCGGCGAACACTACAGAGTGCTTCAAAATCTCCCCTCCTTCTTTCTTTCGATTGATCAGGCTTTACCCCATGGATCGCCAACAAGCCGTCATTATTGGCGCCGGACCTGCCGGCTTGACCGCCGCTTACGAACTGCTGACGCGGACCAAGATCAAACCGATCGTGCTGGAAATGTCGGACATGGTCGGCGGAATCTCGCGCACGATCAACTACAAGGGGAACCGCATCGACATCGGCGGCCACCGCTTCTTCTCGAAGTCGGACCGCGTGATGGACTGGTGGGTCAATATGCTGCCGATCGAAGAAGGCGCCGAGGCGAGCTTCACGATCAAGTATCAAAATCAAACGCGCGACATCTCGCACAACGGCAACGGCAAAGGCGCCGACCCCGACAAAGTGGACGATGTGATGCTGGTCCGCCCCCGCAAGAGCCGCATCTATTTCCTGCGAAAGTTTTTCGACTATCCGATCTCGCTGAGCGCCGAAACGATCACCAACCTCGGCCCCGTCCGCATGGCGAAGATCGGTACGAGCTACCTGCAAGCGCGACTCTTCCCGATCAAAAACGAGCAAAACCTTGAGCAGTTCTTTATCAATCGCTTCGGCAAAGAGCTCTATTTGACCTTCTTTAAGTCCTATACCGAAAAGGTCTGGGGCGTGCCGTGCGACGAAATCAGCGCCGCTTGGGGAGCCCAACGCATCAAGGGTCTGTCGATCACCAAAGCGATCATGCATGCGGTGAAAAAACCGTTCAAGAAGAAGGACGTCAGTCAAAAAGGGGTCGAGACCTCGCTGATTGAGCAGTTCCTCTATCCCAAACATGGCCCGGGCCAAATGTGGGAAACCTGCGCCAAGAAAATCGTCGAACTCGGCGGCGAAATCCATCACGGCGCCAAGGTCGATCAGCTGCACGTCGAAGGGGACAAGATCGTCGGCGTGACGGTGGTGAACCAGCAAGGCGAAAAACGCCGCATCGATGGAGACTACGTCTTCTCGACGATGCCGGTCAACGAACTGATGCGTTCGATGGACAGCGAAGTTCCGGCGAACGTCAAAGAAGTGAGCGAAGGGCTGCAATTTCGCGACTTTATCACCGTCGGCATGCTGGTCAACAAGCTGAAGATCAAAGAAGACACGCCGCAGGGGGAGCAACTGGTTCGCGACAATTGGATCTACATCCAAGAACGCGACGTGCTGATCGGCCGCCTGCAGATCTTCAACAACTGGAGCAAATACCTGGTCGCCGACCAAAACACGGTCTGGATGGGCCTCGAGTACTTCTGCTACGAGAATGACGATCTCTGGAACAAGTCAGACGAAGAGATGGCGGAACTCGGCAAGATGGAACTGGCCAAAATCGACATCATCGACGAGAACGAAGTGCTCGACGCGACCGTGATTCGCGTCCCCAAAACCTATCCCGCCTACTTCGGCACTTACGATCGGTTTAGCGAGATTCGCGAGTATGTCGACAAGTTCGAAAATTTGTATCTGATCGGCCGTAACGGGATGCACCGCTACAACAACCAAGACCATTCGATGCTCGCGGCGATGACGGCCGTCGACAACATCTGTGCCGGCTCGACCGAAAAGAACAATGTCTGGGACGTCAACACCGAGCAAGAGTATCACGAAGAAGCGAAGAAGTGATCTTCGCTGAACGCGAACGCGACTAGGCCTCGCGAATTACTTCGCGCACGATCCGCCGCAGCTTCGGCTCGGCGCCTTTGGCCGCGTTGACCACGTCATACTTGCCGACGCGTCCGAGATCGTCCGGCAGACAAACGTTGGTCACGGTCGACAGCGCCAGCACCTGCAAGCCGCATTGCCGCGCAACGATCACCTCGGGCACGGTCGACATGCCGACGACATCACCGCCGATGTTGCGCAGAAAACGGTACTCGGCGCGGGTCTCGTAGTTTGGTCCGCTCATCGCGACGTACACCCCTTGATGAACGCGGATCTCTTCGCGGCGGGCGATTTCGGCGGCGCGCTGCAGCAAGCGCCGATCGTACGGAGAGGACATGTCGGGAAAGCGTTCGGCTTGCTTCGCTTCGTCGGCGTGCCCTTGCAGCGGACTGCGCCACATCAGATTGATGTGATCTTCGATCAGCATGATGTCGCCTGACTCATAGTAAGGATTCATCCCGCCGGAGGCGTTGCTGACGACCAGCAGTTCGGCGCCTAGCGCCTTCATCACGCGAACCGGCAGCGTGATCTGATCGAGCGAGTAACCCTCGTAGAGATGAAAGCGACCTTCCATCACCAAGACGTCGACGCCGGCCAACTTGCCGCCGATCAAGCGTCCGGCATGGCTGAGCGCGGTCGTCTGGGGAAAGTACGGCAGGTCGTCGTAGTCGATCGACGCTTCGACGTCGATTCCTTCGGTGAGACTCCCCAATCCGGTCCCGAGAATCACGCCGGCTTTGGGACGGCGATTCCAACGGCGACGGACCGCGGCGGCGATTTCCTCCACTTCAGCAGACAGTCGAAACAAATCCCGGCCTCTCCCTCAGCCTAAGTTATTGACGCGCGAGTTTTAAAATTGCCCGCGCCGCACTGGAACGCTTCGGACACTAGCCCGTTGCGCCAGCGAGGGAATGCGGCTCGCCACTTCCATCCGAGTTAGGATCGCCAACCGCATTCCCTCGCTGGCGCAGCGGGCTAGTGTGACAACGATCGGCGACGTTAGCCGCCGGCTTGCACGCGGGCCAATACCCCTTTGACCAACGTGCACAGACGCGGCTGGGCTTCGTTGGCGGTTGCGATAATATCGGCGACATTCGCCGGTTTCAGCGCGTCCGGCAAGCAGAGATCGGTGATGATCGACATCGCGATCACCTTCATGCCGCAGTGGACTGCGACAATCACTTCCGGCACGGTCGACATGCCGACCGCATCGGCGCCGATCTGACGCAGGAACCGATACTCGGCACGCGTTTCCAAATTCGGACCGGCCACCGCGACAAAGACTCCCTTGTGCGCCACGATGTTCTCTTGCCGTGCGATTTCCAGCGCCATATCGACCAGCGATAGATCATACGGCTCGCACATGTCCGGAAAGCGGGGGCCCAAGCGATCGTCGTTGATCCCAATCAGCGGGTTATCGCCCAGCAGATTGATTTGATCTTCGATCACCATGATGTCGCCGCAGCGAAAATAGGGATTCATCCCGCCCGACGCGTTGGAGCAAACCAGCAGATCGGCGCCGAGCGCTTTCATCACGCGGACCGGCAGCGTGATCTGTTTCAGCGAGTACCCTTCGTACATATGGAAGCGGCCTTCCATCGCTACCACCGGCAGTCCATTCAGCGTGCCGCAAACCAGGCGTCCACGATGGCTGACGGCCGTCGACGAAGGAAAGTGCGGAATCTCTTCGTATTCGAGCGACGCTTCGACTTCGATTTCCTCGACCAATCCGCCCAACCCGGTTCCCAAAATGATGCCGGCGGTCGGGACTTTGTCCCATTTCTTGCGGATCGCGGCGACCGCTTCTTCGATTTTGTCGAACAGGTCGAGCATGGACGATACCTCGGAAGACGTGCAAAAATTCATGTAGGTGTCAGCCACCGATTATGCGGATTGACGACCGCGCCACAAGTAGCGGCCAGAAGTCCGCCGGCGCCCAGAGAGGGACGCAGAAAATCTGAGGGGGAGCCGCAAATCGGTATAAGGGCAGCAACACCGACATGCACTGCTCCCCCTCAGCAGCAGGCCAGGAGCAACGTTCCGCAACGGAACGTGCATTGAGACGCTGCGCGATCCACTTTCGTTTCCGATCTTTGGAAATTATTCGCAATAACTTTTCACGATTACTCTTGATCGCCTCCTCCGATTTTCCTTTCCTCCCGGCCGGCCATAAACTTAATTCCAAAAGGGAGGTGCAAAATGTCGCAGACGTCGTCGCCGCAACAAGAAGCGAGCTTCGCCAAACTGCGGGCCGACATGGTCGAGCAGCAGCTTTGCCCGCGGGAGATCCACGATCCGGCCGTCTTGGCCGCGATGCGTCGCGTCCCGCGTCATCGGTTTGTCCCTGGCATCTCGCAGCATTTGGCGTACGAGGACAATGCGATCCCTCTCTCCGCAGGCCAGACGATCTCGCAGCCCTATATCGTTGCGCTGATGACGCAGTTGGCGAAGGTCGACAAAAAGTCGCGCGTATTGGACGTTGGCGCCGGCTCTGGCTATCAATCGGCGGTGCTCGCCGAGATCGGCGCCGATGTCTACGCGATCGAGATCTTGCGCGAACTCGCCGACACCGCGGCCGAGCGACTGCGCACCCTTGGCTACCGCAACGTTCATCTGAAACAAGGAGACGGCTACGCCGGTTGGCCGAGCGCCGCTCCTTTTGACGCGATTCTCATCGCGGCCGCTTCTCCCCAGGTTCCTCCGCCGCTGCTGGATCAGTTGACCGTCGGGGGAAGACTCGTCCTGCCGCTGGGCGATGCGCCTCAGATCTTGCAATGCATTCGCAAAGTCGGAAGCGGAGAGTTCGAACAACAAAAGGTGGCCCCCGTCCAGTTTGTGCCGATGACCGGCCGCGTTCGCGAGTAACCGCAAATGGGAAACAACGGTCGGACGGAGAAACAGGGAAAAATGCACAATAGTTGATATGAAAAGTTTTTCTCCGCGGTGCGAAACCATCCCCATTGGTCGGCATCGGAGAAGAGAGACAAGCCGGCAAATCCACAGAATACAACCGACGCCCTACGCGTCTCCCTTTAAGTTCAAGGAACAGACCCATGAGTTTCGACGTAAACGGCAAAGTCGCCTTAGTGACCGGCGCCAACCGTGGAATTGGCAAAACGATTGTGGAGTCGCTCCTCTCGCACGGCGCCAAAAAGGTTTACGCCGCCGTTCGCGATCTGAAGTCGGCCGATCCGCTGGTCGCTGAGTACGGTGATCGCGTTGTCCCGGTCGAAGTCGATCTGCAGAAGCCGGCGACCATTACCGCGGCGGCGCAAACTGCTAGCGATGTGGAACTGGTGATCAACAACGCCGGCGTCTATAAAGGACAGACTCCCCTTTCTCCCGAGGCCGCGGACTCCCTGAAATTTGAGTTCGACGTCAACGTCTATGGACTACTGCGAGTCGCTCAAGCCTTCGCCCCGGTGCTGAAGCAAAACGGAGGCGGCGCCTTCGTCCAACTCAACTCGATCGCGTCGCTCAAGAACTTCCTTAGCGCGGCGACCTACTCCGCATCGAAGGCCGCTTCCTACTCGATCACCCAGGCCCTGCGCGAAGAACTGGGCGCTCAAGGAACCGCCGTCGTCAGCGTCCATCCTGGCCCCATCGCAACCGACATGGCAGATCACGCCGGAATGAGCGAAGGCGCCGAACCGCCGACGGTGGTCAGCGAAGCGATCATCCACGCGCTCAAGAACGGCGAGTTCCACGTCTTCCCCGACTCGATGGCCAAGCAATTTGGCGAAGGGTACGAGAGTTTCGCCAAGAACTTTATCGAAGCCAACCTGGCCGAAGCGTAAGCCGAGGCCCCCAAGTCAATCCTCCGCGAAAGGACGCCTATTCCCTCGGGCGTCCTTTTTCTATGCGCGTCTCCCATTTCTGTTCTTCGGACGACAATCGATTCACGCAACATTTTGAGGCAAATGCGTGCGTAAACAGATAGAATGACGCTCTACTCGTCTCTTGTCTTTTTCTTGTGCGGCAATCCATGACACGGATCGCTCAAACTCTCTGGATCGGCGGACTCTGCCTGGCGGCGGTGCTGGCGATTCTTCTGGCCTGGACAGCCAGCCAAACTCCTCATGCGGCTCATTATCTTTGGATGCAATGGCGACCGGCGACGCTCGATTGGTTTGTCCAGCGTGAGATTCCGATCGCCGCGCGGATGCCGGTCGATCAAGCTGACTATTGGTTAATCGAAATCGATCGAATCGTGGGCAAGAATCCAACGGACGCCCAACTTGCGATCGGCGCCGCAATGATTGTCGAAGAGCCGGAAACCGATTTCTGGCAGCCTTACAGCGCGCAATTCTATGCACCGGTGCGCGACGCCAACCAGCCGTTCGAGTCAGCCTGCGCCGACCGGGATTGGCGACTCATCGAACAGGCGATCGCCCTGGAGCCTGGCAATCCCCAGTGGCGACGCGTCCAGGCCCTGATGCTGATTCGCCATGGATCGTATTGGTTTGCGGACTCTCCGCCGCTGGCTCGGATCGACGATTGGCGCCCAATCCTCGCGGAATGCGCTCAACACGATCCCGGCAACGCCCTCTATCACTACATCGCCGCGATGCTTTATTGGGATCAAAGTTTTGAAAACTGGGCGATTAGCGGCGATCGAAAAATTATCGATCCAAAGTCGTACGACCTGGGAATGGAATCGCTGGAGAAAGCCCTGACCTTGCCGCTACAGACCGGCGAATCGGCCTCCGGCGAAGCGAAACTCGCTTTCTTAGAGCAAACGACGCTCTCTCCGTCGGACCGATGGCGCATGCTGGCCAGCGACCGAATGCGTCACCGACTTCGCTTCGTCTTCCGCAGCCTCTTCGACCGACATGATTTGCCCAAGTATCCGCTATTAGGTCTGGTCGCTCCGCCGGGCGCTTCGCTGACGCCGGCTGAGCAGCAAATGCAATTGCGGATGAACGCCCAAACTTCGCTGGAGAATCTGCGGCGCGATATGCAATTACGCGCGCAATGGGAGGGGACCTCCGCAGAACTCGACATTATGCTAGCGCCCACTTCAGAAGTGGAAACTTCGATCTTTCGCATGCTGTACATGTCGACCTCAAACCCGAATCTCTTCACGCCTGACGAACAGGCGGAATTGCTAACTCTCTACGAAGCGGAAGTCCGCAGAACTGCGATCCAACGCCAACTGCAAGCGAATCCTCTGTCGGCGGCGCCAGGCTATCAAATCCCGAACATGTATCATCGGTTGACTGGCGACGCGCTGGCGATGTTGATTCCGCCGCTACTGCTGATCGCACTAGGGGGATTCGTCGCGAGTCGCTTTCGTCCCAAGACGCCGCCCAGCGTCGGCCCCATCGCTGCGACGCTATGTTTGATTTTGGCCGCCGCTGTAATCTTTACTATCTTCGGCCTGGGAACGGCCCATGTGATCGACCGGGTAATCCTTTCCCGCACGTTAACCGCGTTGCTCTTCGTCTTGCCGATGCTGGCGATCGTCGCCGCAGCAGTGCAGTACGTGCGGAAGTATGGAGCGCCCCTCACACGAGTTCAGTTTTTGCTCGTGCTGTTCGGGGGCGGACTCGCACTCCGATTTATCGTGCCGGCGACGATCGACTTTGACGAGTGGGTCAACTGGGCCTCCTATTGGGGATCTCCCTCCCGGCATGCCATCTTCGACGATTGGCTGCGACGGCTTGATGGATACCATCACGAGCACGAAGCGTGCGCCCAATGGCTGAGCTACGGAGGACCGGCGCTTACCATCTTCCTCTGGGCGATATTGCTGGGGATTGTTGCCTGGGGCAAGACCTGGTTCCAACCTCCACGCGACTTACCAGAGACGCTGGGCGCCCTCTGCCAAAGCTGGCTGCGACGCGGGCTGGAACTGGCGCTGGTCGCCGCAATCTGCTATTTGCTGGCGGCGCGATGGACGCTCGACATCGCTCACGCTGACGAGCAGTATCGGCGAAATGCTGCGGTCCAGCCCGCCGCTCCGTTGCAAGAACGCATGGAAACGATGCTCGGCGATGCGATGTACAAACGCGCAATCGAACAAGACATGACGGCGAAGCTTGAATTGCTGAAATGGCGAATGCAAATGAGCTCTCCACAATCGCCCTAGCCCGGTTCCCCTACCGCGCAGCAAAAAGGGAAGCCCTTTATCAGAGCTTCCCTTTTTCATTGCCAATCATGGCAAGCGTAGCGCACCGTAGCCGTTTGGCTATTGCCGGCTTCCGACCCGTGCGCGAGCCGGTCGCCATGCTTTGTTACGGAAGTTCCGTCTTCCCCATCAGATAGCGATCACATTCGCGGGCGGCGCCGCGACCTTCGTTGATCGCCCAGACGATCAGGCTTTGTCCGCGGCGACAGTCGCCGGCGGCGAAGACGCCGTCAATGTTGGTGGCGAAACGGCCGTATTCGGCTTTGAAATTCGACCGTTGGTCGGTTTCCATGCCTAGCTTTTCGACCAACGTTTCTTCGGGGCCCAGGAAGCCCATCGCCAGCAAAATCAGGTCGGCCTTCCATTCCTTTTCGCTGCCGGGAACTTCCTGCATGTTCCAACGGCCGTTCTCGTTTTTCCACTCGACGTTCACCGTGCGGATGCCGGTCAGGTTTCCCTTGCCGTCCCCCAGGAACTCTTTGCTGAGCACGCAGTACGTGCGTGGGTCTTGGCCGAACTTGGCCTCCGCTTCTTGGTGACCGTAGTCAACGCGGAAAATCCGCGCCCATTGCGGCCAAGGATTGTCAGGCGCGCGTTCGGCCGGCGGTTGCGGTAACAGCTCGAAGTTGACGACGCTCTTGCAACCATGACGAATCGACGTTCCCAGACAGTCGGTGCCGGTGTCGCCGCCGCCGATGACGATCACATCTTTGCCCTCGGCCGAGATGTAATTGCCGTCTTTCAACTCTGAGTCGAGCAGACTCTTCGTGTTCGCCTTCAAAAACTGCATCGCGAAGTAAGCGCCGTTCAATTCGCGCCCCGGGATCGGCAGATCACGCGGCTTGGTCGCGCCAACGGCCAACACGACCGCATCGTTGTCTTTGCGGAGATCGGCCAATTCGACGTTCACGCCGATATGAGCGTTGGTGACGAACTCGATCCCCTCGGCCTTCATCAAGTTGACGCGGCGCTCGACGACTCTTTCTTTCTCGAGCTTCATGTTCGGAATTCCGTACATGAGCAAGCCGCCGATACGATCGTCACGCTCGTAAACAGTGACCTGATGGCCCGCCTTGTTCAACTGATCGGCGGCGGCCATGCCGGCCGGACCAGATCCGATGACGGCGACTTTCTTGCCGGTTCGCTGGGTCGGCGGGTTCGGGGTGATCCACCCTTCTTCCCAACCGCGATCGACAATCGCCGCTTCAATGTTTTTGATCGCGACCGGCGGATTGGTGATGCCAAGCACGCAAGCGTTTTCGCAAGGCGCCGGGCAAACGCGACCGGTGAACTCCGGGAAGTTGTTGGTCTTGTGGAGACGATCAAGCGCTTCGCGCCAACGTCCCTTGTAGACCAGGTCGTTCCACTCGGGGATCAAGTTATCAACAGGGCAACCGGTTGCGCTTTGGCAAAACGGCACTCCGCAGTCCATGCAACGAGCGCCCTGCGTTTTCAGGAATTGCTCGTCGACATGAACTTGAAATTCATCGTAATCGTGGACGCGAAGCAGCGGATCCCGATAAGGGACCACTTCGCGTTTGTATTCCATAAATCCGGTGGGCTTACCCATGGCTTTCCGCTCCGCTCAGTTGGACGTCTTCTTCTTCTTCATGCTGCATGCGTTCCATGAGCACCCGTTTGTAGTCAATCGGCATCACTTTCACGAAGCGATCGATCATGTTGTCCCAGTCGCTTAGGATCTGCTCGGCGACGAGCGAACCTGTGTAACGCTGGTGCAACTGAATGAGCGTACGCACTTCGGTCATGTCCTGTTGGTTTTCGAGCCGTTCGAGCTCCACCATGCCGAGGTTGCAATTCTTCAGCAGCTTTTCTTCGACATCCCAGATGTAGGCGATGCCGCCCGACATGCCTGCCGCAAAGTTGCGACCGGTGTTACCCAAGCAGACCAATCGTCCGCCGGTCATGTATTCGCAACCATGATCGCCGACCCCTTCGACCACGGCTTGGGCGCCGCTATTGCGAACGCAAAACCGCTCGGCGGCGCGTCCCCGGAAGAAGGCCTGACCCGCGGTGGCGCCGTACAAGCAGACATTGCCAACGATCATATTCTCTTCCGCTGGGAAGGAGCTGACCTTCGGCGGATAGATCATGATGCGACCGCCGGAAAGACCCTTACCGACATAGTCGTTCGCGTCCCCTTCCAGCTCAAGCGTGACGCCGCGAGACAAAAACGCGCCGAAGCTTTGCCCGGCCGAACCGGTGAAGTCGATATGAATCGAATCGTCAGGCAAGCCGTTTTCGCCGTAACGCTTAGCGATTTCATGGCTCAGCGTGGCGCCAACCGTACGATTGATGTTGATGATCTTCGACGCAAAGCGGATCGGCTTTCGCGACTCGATCGACGGCATCGCCTTGGCGATCAGCTCGTTATCGAGAGCGAACTGCAGCCCGTGATCCTGCTTCATCGTATTGAAGATCTCCACTTTGTCATGCGGCTTGGGCGGCGGCGAAAGCAGCGGCGTCAAATCGATGCCGTCGCTCTTCCAGTGCTGAATCGCGGCGTCGGTTTCTAACAGATCGACGCGGCCGATCAGTTCGTTCAACGTTCGCACGCCCAGGCTGGCCATCACTTCGCGTGCATCTTCGGCGACCATGAACAGGTAGTTGACCACATGTTCCGGCTTACCGCTGAACTTCTTGCGCAGCTCCGGATCTTGCGTTGCGATCCCGACCGGGCAAGTGTTGAGGTGACACTTCCGCATCATGATGCAGCCGAGCGTGATCAGCGGCGCCGTGGCGAAACCGAACTCTTCGGCGCCCAGGATCGCGGCGATCACCACGTCGCGGCCGGTCTTCAAACCGCCGTCGGTTTGCAGGATGACGCGGCTCCGCAGGTCGTTCATCACCAACGTCTGGTGCGCTTCGGCGATGCCCAGCTCCCACGGCAGACCGGCATGCTTGATGCTGGTCAGCGGCGAGGCGCCGGTTCCGCCGGTGTCGCCCGAGATCAAGATGTGGTCGGCTTTCGCTTTCGCAACGCCGGCGGCGACCGTCCCTACGCCGACTTCGGAGACCAGCTTGACGCTGATGCGAGCCGATGGATTGGCGTTCTTCAGGTCGTGAATCAATTGCGACAAGTCTTCAATCGAATAAATGTCGTGATGCGGCGGAGGACTGATCAGACCGACGCCCGGCGTCGAGTGCCGGATGCGAGCGATGTTTTCGTCGACCTTCTTGCCCGGCAATTCGCCACCCTCGCCTGGCTTGGCGCCTTGCGAGATCTTGATTTGCAGCTCATCGGCATTGGTCAGGTAGTTGATGGTGACGCCAAAACGTCCCGACGCGATCTGCTTGATCGCCGAGCGCTTCGAGTCGCCGTTGGCCATCGGCGTGAAGCGAGCGATATCTTCGCCCCCTTCACCCGTGTTGCTTTTGCCGCCCAAGCGATTCATCGCGATCGCCAACGACTCATGCGATTCGGCCGAGATCGAGCCAAAGCTCATCGCGCCGGTGCAGAACCGTTTGACAATTTCAGCCGCCGATTCGACCTCGTCCAGCGGAACGGGAGTCGAATTGTCCATGAACTTCAGCAGGCCACGGAAGGCGCAACGATTGCGCGAATCTTCGTTGATCGTGTGGGCAAATTCTTTATAGGCGTCGACGCTATTGTTGCGAGCGGCGACTTGAATGCTGGCGATCGCCTGAGGGCTCCACGCATGGCGCTCTCCTTCGGCTCGCCAATGGTATTCGCCCTGATTCGGCAGGACCGGCAATCTCCCATCGCTTCGTTCGGGATAGCCCAAACGATGACGGCGGATATGCTCTTCGGCCAATACGCCGAAGTCGACTCCTTGCACGCGACTGGCCGTGCCGGCGAAGCAACGATCAATCACTTCGGTTTGCAGGCCGAGCGCTTCAAAGATCTGGGCGCCCTTGTAGGACTGGAGCGTCGAGATCCCCATCTTGCCCATGACTTTGAGAATGCCTTTGGCGACCGCTTTGCGATAGGCGGAGACAATCTGATCGTCATCGGCGAATTCTTCGTCGCACAGTCCGTCTTCGCGAGCTTGCCACAGCGCCTCAAATCCCAGGTAGGGATTAATCGCGTCGGCGCCGTATCCGACCAGCAAGCAGAAGTGATGCACTTCGCGGGCTTCGCCGGTTTCCAGCACAATGCCGATTCGCGTTCGCTTGGCCGTATTCACCAGGCGATGGTGCACGGCGCCGGTCGCCAACAGCGTACTGACCGGCACGCGCTCGGCCGACAGGCCGCGGTCCGACAAGACGATCAGCGAAAAGCCGTCGTCAATCGCTTGCTCGGCTTCATCGCAAATGCGATCAAGGGCCGAAGTCAGACCCGCTTTCCCTTCGGCCAGCGGGAAGGTGATGTCGATCGTCTTCGACTTCCAACCACGCGTATCAATATGCTTGAGCGCCGCGAGTTCTTCGTTGGTCAAAATCGGGTGCGGCACGAGCAGCCGATGCGCGTGTTCCGGCGTCGTTTCGAGCAGGTTCGCTTCGGGGCCGATGTAGCACTCAAGCGACATCACGACTTCTTCGCGAATCGAGTCGACCGCCGGATTGGTGACCTGGGCGAACAGTTGCTTAAAGTAGTCGTACAGCATCCGCGGCTTGTCGCTGAGACAAGCGAGCGCCGAGTCATTGCCCATCGAGCCGACCGGGTCGCGCTTTTGATGGATCATCGGCAGCAGCATGAACTGCAACGTTTCGGTGGTGTAGCCGAAGGCCTGCATCCGCTCAAGCAGCGTCGCGGGATTAAATCCGTGCGGCTCGTCTTTGGGGCTTAGTTCGGCTAGTTCGATTCGCTGTTCGCGCAACCACTTCGCGTAGGGACGTTGTTTGGCGAAGGAGTCTTTCAACTCTTTATCAGGAATCAGGCGACCTTCTTCAAAGTCGATCAGGAACATGCGTCCCGGTTGGAGACGTCCCTTCTCTTTGACGATCGCCGGATCGACCGGCAATACGCCGACTTCGCTGGCCATGATGACGCGGTCATCGTGAGTCAGGTAATAGCGGCTGGGACGCAGACCGTTGCGATCCAACACGGCGCCGATGTAGTGACCATCGGTAAAGACGATCGACGCCGGTCCATCCCACGGCTCCATCAAGCAGCTATGGTACTCGTAGAAGGCGCGCTTCTCTTCCGACATCGTCTCATGCTTTTGCCAAGCTTCGGGCACCATCATCATGACCGACTCTTGCAGCGAGCGCCCTGACATCTGCAGGAACTCGAGCACGTTGTCAAACGACCCCGAGTCCGAGCAGTCCGGCTCCACCACTGGGAACAGCTTGTCGACGTCGGCGCCAAAAATATCGCTCGCGACAACGCCCTGACGAGCGGCCATCCAGTTTTTGTTGCCGCGGAGCGTGTTGATTTCGCCGTTGTGCGACATGAAGCGGCAAGGCTGAGCACGATCCCATGAGGGGAACGTGTTGGTGCTGAACCGCGAGTGAACCATCGCCAGGTGCGTGGTGAAATCTTCGTCCGACAGGTCGGGATAGTACGGCACCAACTGCGCCGGGGTGAGCATCCCTTTGTAGATGATCACTTTGGTCGACAAGCTGCAGATGTAGAACATCTTCGATTGCGGCAGGTTATCGTTGGCGCGCAGCTGACTGGCCCGCTTACGAATCGTGTAAACGCGACGCTCGAAGTCTTCCTGATCCGCGACATCGTCGCCGGCGGCGATGATCAGCATTTCCATCGCCGGTTCGCAGGCGAGCGCGGTCGGACCGATATCGGCCTTCTTCGAATCGGTCGGCACCGGGCGCCAGCCGACCAGCTTTTGGCCACCTTCGGCGATGAACTTCTCGACGGCCGATTTGCAGAACGTGCGCGAAGCTTCATCCTGCGGTAAGAAGACGACGCCAGCCGCGTACTGACCAGCCGCCGGCAATTCGGCGCCGAGATCGCTTTTGGCGACCTTGGTCAGAAACTCATGCGGTAACGCAGTCATCATACCGGCGCCGTCGCCGGTGTTCGGCTCGCAGCCGCACGCACCGCGATGGTCCATGTTGATGAGAATCGTTTCGGCGTCGAGAACCATCTGATGCGAGCGTTGGCCCTTGACGTGGGCGACAAACCCAACGCCGCAGTTCTCGTGCTCGAAAGCGGGGTCATACAAGCCTTGTTTGCCTGGACGCTCAGTGCGACCTTGCTGACGCGGCGAATCACTCGCAGAAGCCATGCCTACAACCTTCGTTTGAAAACTCAATCTACTTCGTGTTCGTTTAAACGCCATCCTTGGCCCTGGGCGCCATGTCGGTAGAGACCCCGACCGCGAAAGATTCGCAGACCGAGTCCATCCCGCTCGGCAACCTACGCGCGACTCGAAACTCCGTGTTCGACATCGCTTTCCACCGCGGAATCTTCCGCAGCGGAATAGTCTTCCGATTCGGCGAAGAGGGGAGCCGATTCGGAAGCGATTTGAGCCGCTTTCGCCGCTTCGCTTAACTCCGCTTTATCATGCAGCAGTTGGATAAAGCGTCGGGCCGTTTTGCCCAACTCTTTTCCCTGCCGTGTGATAATGCCAAGCGGACGCACCAGCGGACGACCTTCTAGTTCGACGCAGACAAGCGTGCCGGATTGAACTTCGCGGACGACCGTCGACGTCGGCAGCAAGCTGATGCCTGCGTTAATTTCAATGGCCCGTTTGATCGTTTCGATATTATCGAACTCCATCACAACATGCGCTTCTGCGCCGTGTGATGACAAGGCGCGGTCCATTTCGCGACGGATCTGCAATTCAGAATCGAAACCGACAAAATCGCGTCCGTCCAACTCATCGAGCCAAACCGACGCACGACCCGCCAGTTCGTGCTGCGGAGAGCAAACCAGCGCCATCGGTTCTTCGCGCCAAGCGACCGCTTTGATCGCTTTCGTGTTTCGGGGGTAACTGACCAGGCCGAAGTCGACCTGATCCGAAGCGACCATCCGGACAACCGTCTGCGGATGCTGATATTGCAACCGCACGTTCGCTTTCGGGTGCTTCGAAAGAAACTCTTGCACGCAGTCGTTCATGTGACTCAGCCCGACCGAATAGATCGAAGCCACCGCGACGCGTCCTCCCACTTCCTCATGGAAAGTGCGAATGTCTTCTTCTAACGCATAGTACCGCCGCACAATTTGTCGGCAGCCGTGATAGTACATCTCGCCTTCTGGAGTCGGCACCAACGGGCGTTTCGAGCGGTCGATCAGTTTCACGCCGAGACGCTCTTCCAGCTGATGTACGACCTGACTTGCGCCCGACTGCGAGATGCCGTTTTCGTCCGCTGCCCTAGAAAAACTACGCTGCCCAACAACATCGCAAAACACTTTGAGCGATTTGACGTGCATGGCAAAAGTTCGACCGGGACAAATATGGCAATCAGTATTTTTAAAATGAATACTGTGGCAGATGCAGAATTAAAAACAGACATACGAACCTATTCGTCGCGCGAAGTAGCGTCAAGCGTGCTGATTGACAATTTCGGCAACAATATGACCACTATGCGCACGGATCGATCGCAACCTCTGACATGACAACGGGTTAGCCCTTGTTAAAAAATGCTCTATTTCAGCTCAATGCACGCTGAAAAGATACAAACCCAGCCCTCATGAGAGCGACTTTGGGCAAGGGGAACCGCTCAAGAAGTGGAAAAGATGCCCGAAATTTGCAAAAAAAGGCCGCAACAGGGTGCTGTCACGGCCACTTTTCGTCATGCTAGCAAATTTTACGGGAATTTACTGCACCATTGTTGGCTTATAGTCGTGCCCTCGATCGCGTATGACTTCGGCCTTGATGATCTTGTCTGGAGTCGCCGCGTCGAGCGCTTCGGGATCGCGCCGCTGAATGTCCGTCAAAACGTCCATTCCTTCGATCACGCGTCCAAACGCCGTATGCTTGCCATCCAGCCCCGGAGTCGGCCGAAACGTGAGAAAGAATTGCGATCCTCCGGTATCCCGGCCGGCGTGCGCCATGCTCAGCGTCCCGCTAAAGTGACGGCGAAAATTTGGCTTGTAGCATTCACAGAAAATGTTGTAGCCGGGGCCGCCGGTGCCATCTCCCTTGGGATCGCCCCCTTGGGCCATGAAGTTCTCCAACACGCGATGGAATGACAAACCATCGTAAAATCCCTTCTTCACCAGCGAGATAAAGTTGGCGACTGTTTGCGGCGCTTCGTTCTCGAAAAGCTCAATCACGATCTCGCCTTTGTCGGTCGTCAGACGAACCCGCGGCAGGTCATCCGCTTCCGCTTCCAGGGCGCGAATCTCTTGCTCTTTCTTCCAGTAGTCGCGATAGACCGTCGCGGCCTGCGCTTCGCCGAGCGCTTCTTCGCTGGGAGCAAACTTTTCGTCGCCGCTCGTTTTCTTGTATTCCACCGCCTTTTCCAGCACTTCGACCGCTTCGTCAAACCGATCCGCCCCAAAAGCCGAGCGAATCGTCATCGAATAAATCGGACCATTCTCGATCCCATGATCGATCAACGTGCGACCAATCTTATAGGCTTCGTTGTTCTTATCTTTCTTTTGGGCGTCATGACCACTCAAAATCATGAAGTTGACCGCATCGTTATTCACGCCGGGCGCTTCTTCAAACGCGGCGACCGCAGACTTCTTGATCTCGACCATCATCTTTTCGCCTTGATCGAGGGTCTCGTCATATTCTTTATGAATCGCGACCAGTTCGTCTTCGTCGGCCAGACGATATTCTTCCTGCAGGCCGCGGAGCTTGGCCAACAATGTCTTCCACTCGCTAAACTTTTTGACAAACGCGGCCGACTTTTCGCCTGGCTTCGGCGCTGGCTTCGCTTCTTGGGCCTCTTCTTCCTGGGCCGGCATCTCAGCGGCAGGCTTGGTTTCGACGGCGGGGGTCACCTTATCTTCCGCCGCTTTTTCGGCGGCCGTGGGGGGGGCGATCGGCGCTTCCGCTTCGTCCGCATGTGCGGACGGCAGCCAACGGAGCGCGGTCAGCGCCAGGATCATGCTCCCTAACCACATGCTCTGCTTCAATTTCCGCAACATCGGATATCCTCTCGTTTCTTCGTGAACGCTTCGAATGCAAGCAAACCCACAGCTTATCAAAACGTAGCGAACGTGCGAATCGTTCGCTGCTGGGGTTTGACCTGGGCCGTTTTCGTTCCATAATTCATTTAAACAGTTCATGAATTGTTGAATTATGGCGTCGCATGGCAACCCTCCCCCACGAAAAACCGGCTGAACATACCGAGGATTTGGCCCACGATGAGCGGGCGCGAATCAGCGCCGCCGCCCTCTTTCATGCGTTGGGAGATCCGGCTCGGTTACATCTGGCCGCATTATTAATTCATCGTGAATTGTGCGTTTCGCAATTGGCCGAGCTGGTCAACGACAGTTTGCCAGCCGTTTCGCAGCGTCTCAAGCTACTGAAACAAGAGCGGATCGTACGCGCTCGCCGCGAAGGGAAGCATGTCTACTATCAACTGGATGACGACCATATCGCCGCGCTGGTGATCAACGCGCTGGCGCATGCCGAGGAATCCTCATGAGCACGCAGCAAGTTTCTGATGTCGCGCTCAAGCGAGTCAGTCTGCACGTCCCCGAGCTCGATTGCGCCGAAGAAGTGCGTCAATTGCGCGTCGGCCTCGAACCGGTCACCGGGATCGAGCAACTCGACTTTGACGTCCTCAGCGGACGAATGGACGTCGCCTACGACGATCGCCAGTTAACCTACGAGCAGTTGGTCGACGCCGTCGTCAACTTGGGGATGACCGCCAAGCCGTTTCGCAAAGGGGGCCAAAGCGACGTTCAACAAGCGAGCCTGACGCGCGGCAAAGAGATCGCCACGGCGGTGGCTGCCCTGTTCATCGCCGCCGGCTTTGTGATGCATGCGATCATCGAAGGCAGTCTTGTCGAGGCGCTGTCCGGCGAACTATTTCCGGCCGAGACTTCGCCTCCCTTCACCTCCCTGGTTGTCGCCGGCTTGTATTTGCTCGGTACGATCAGCGGCGCTTGGTATGTCGCTCCTAAGGCGCTGATGTCGGCGCGCCACTTTCGCGCCGACATGAACGTCTTGATGTGCGTCGCCATTTTGGGCGCCTGTTTGTTGGGCGACTTTTTTGAAGCGGCGATGGTCGCGTTCCTCTTCTCGACATCGCTGCTACTGGAACAATGGAGCGTCGCCCGAGCGCGGCGTTCGATTTCGGACCTGATGACGCAAACGCCGCCGACGGCGCATGTCCGCTGTTGCAGCGACGACTGGAAAGAGAAACCGCTCGCCGAAATCAACGTCGGACAAATCTGCTTGGTAAAGCCGGGCGAACGAGCGCCGCTCGACGGCGTAATCACCACCGGATCGCCGGCCATCAATCAAGCGCCGGTTACCGGCGAATCCATCCCGGTCGAAAAGAACGTCGGCGACGAAATCTACGCCGGCACGATCAACGGCGGCTCGTCTTTTCAGTTTGAAGTAACGCACGCCGCCGGCGACACGATGCTCGATCGCATCGCCAAGATGATCGACGACGCCCACAAGCAGCGGGCTCCCAGCCAACAATGGGTCGAAAAGTTCTCGGCCTACTACACGCCGGCGATGATGATCCTGGCCGCGGCGGTGATGATCTTGCCGACGCTCATACTGATCGTGACCGGCGCCGTCCAAGGGGAGGCGATTCTCCCTGTCGCGACCGAGTGGTTCTATAACGGCTTGATCTTGCTGGTGATCGCGTGCCCTTGTGCGTTGGTGATCGCCACGCCGGTCAGCATCGTCTGCGGTTTGACCGCCGCGGCTCGTAACGGCGTCCTGATCAAAGGGGGACTGGCGCTGGAAACCTTCGGCCGTGTTGACGTGTTAGCGATGGACAAGACCGGCACCATCACCACCGGCGTCCCCGCCGTCACCCAAGTCGCCGCACACAACGGCTACGACGAGAACGAAGTGCTGCGAATCGCCGCTTCGCTCGAGCAACACAGCAATCACCCGCTCGCCACCGCAATCCTGCAGGCCGCCCAAGAGCGCGGGCTGACGCTGGTCGAACCGACCGACTTTGCCGAGATCGCAGGCCGCGGCGCCAGCGGCGGCGTCGACGGCGCGCCGGCCTGGGTCGGCAGTTTGGCGATGGCGCGTGAGCGTCTGAAAGATCAAGCGCAACTGCAAACTGCCGCCGGCTCCGTCAAAATCGGCTCGCTGGTCGTGGTCGGTAAAGAACAAGAGCTGCTAGGGCTGATCGTGCTCGGCGATCAAATTCGGGCCGGCGCCGCCGATGTGATCGCCCAACTGCACAAGCTGGGCGTCAAAGACGTCGCCGTGATCTCCGGCGACAACAACGCGGCGGTCGAGCAAGTCGCCGCCGAAGTCGGCGTCGACAGTTGGCGCGGCGAGCAACTGCCGCAAGACAAGATCGAAGCCGTTCGTCAACTGCGCGGCGAAGGCGTAATCGCGATGATCGGCGACGGCGTCAACGACGGACCAGCGCTCGCAGCCGCCGATGTCGGCATCGCGATGGGCGCAATCGGCGCCGACGCCGCGATCGAAACGGCCGACGTCGCACTGATGTCGGACGAGATCAACAAGCTTCCCTGGCTGGTCGGTTTGGCGCGACGGACCTTGCGGATGATTCAATTCAACATCGCGTTTGCGCTCTGCGTGAAGGTAATTTTTGTGCTGCTGGCGATCTTCGGCATGACGAACTTGTGGCTGGCGATCATCGCCGACACCGGCGTCTCGCTGTTGGTGATCGCCAACAGTCTGCGACTATTAAGATCCCACCAAAAATAAGCATTCCACGACAAATCACTGAGACGAATGAAAAGGACGGCAACCGTGGCGAAGATCACCGAAATCACCATGAGCGAAGCTCGCGAGATGGTCCGCGGCGCAGGCCTGCGCGGAACATCCTGTCGCTTGAGCGTGCTGCAATATCTTTCGGCCGCAACCACGCCGCTGTCGCATGCCGAAGTCGCGGATGAATTAGACGCACACGGCTACGACAAGTCGACCATCTATCGCAGCCTGGTCGAACTGGCCGAAGCGGGTCTCCTCTCCCGCTTCGACGTCGGCGACCATACCTGGCGCTTCGAGTTCCGTCGCGGCGAATCGCAGGACGAAGGAACCGAGCACCCGCACTTCATGTGCGTCACCTGCGGCAAAGTAACTTGCCTAGACGATGTCGACATCAAGCTGAAAGCGACCAACAAGAAGACCTATACCGACATTACGGAAGTGCTGCTCAAAGGACATTGCCGCGAGTGCGGATAAGGGAAGAAAAGCGGAATCGGGAAAGCGGAAAGCGGAGAAGAGTTGGCAAGGTGCGTCTAGACGCACCTTTTTTGTTTTCGAAGCCGCCAACCGAGCGTCTGGCCTCTTCGCTCGTTATGCAAGTTTTGAGGTTGCGATTTTTCCAGCCAAGCGAACACTCGCCAGAGGCGCGAGCCGATGGAATGTGGTCGACGAACCTATCCCGAATGGAAGTGGCCAGCTGCATTTCTCTCGCTTGCGCAGCAGGCTACGAAGAGAATCACCACTGACTGCGCAACACCACCACAAACGCAATCAGCGTCGCGTACGGCAGTACGAGCATCGTCGCTTCGTAGCAAACGCCCCGTCCTGACCGCTGGTCCAATGCTTCCCGCCGATCGGTCGCGGCCCAATAGAGATTGGCTACCAGAAACAAACCCACGAAGACTCGCATTAGCGAACAAGCGAGCAATTCGGTCGGGCTGGGAATCGGCGCTAGCCCTGCTTCGTAAAGCAGTTCAAGCGTCGCCACATTGAAATAGGCGTACGGAAAGACCGCGGAGTACAACACCCAAACGCACTGGGTAGCACCGGCAGCGCTGCGGAAGCCCCTTGAACCGATCCAACGCAAGAGCCCAACCACGGGTATTACGAGCAGCGCCAAAAACGCGAGGCCGGGACTCCTATCGCCCGGCGTATGGAGAAACAGAAAAGTGGCGGTGCAGGAACTGAGCGTTAGATTCAAAAACGGAATGTCTCTCGCGCGGAACCACAGGATCGCGCCAAACAACGTGACGCTGCTGATAACATAGCAAACGCCAAACAATCCTTGATTCGGATCAATCAACCACAGCGGCAGCGGCGCCAGCGCGACGGCAAGGATCAACCGCGTCCGGGAAACGCGAAATCGGGCCGAAGCAGTTTCCCGGGACAAGTGGGGCTGCGATTGAATTTCTTCGCCGGACGATTCAGAGAGATCATTCAAAAATTATCTCCCCGTAGCATTCTCGAGACGAAGACCATGATCGCAAACGGTATCAAAACCATCGTCGCTTCGTACTTATAGCCAAGGTCAGGCCGCTGCGCAAGATTTTCACCGCGATCAGTGACGGCCCAATAGATGTTGATCCCCAGCAACACGGCAAAGACTAACAGTATGGGCCAACCAATATACCAATCCTCAGGCGCCCTCCGGCGTGACGCCAAGTTCGCGATACCTCCGCCTCCTACGCAGAAAACGCAGAAAGGCAAACTCGCCGTCAGCAGCACTTGAATGCATTTCGCTGGGCGGTAACTTGCCATCCCTTGCGATGGGAAAAAAAATTGCGAGATCAGCAGCGACGGTACCGCGAACATGACCAATACGGGAAACGCTGGCCAACCAATGGGCCCGAAGATCGCGGCAGCAGTGAGCATAAAAGCAGCGAACATATTGATTCGCGGCAATGTTTCGGCGCGTGCCCAAAGAATCGTCAAGAAAAGCGTGCAACAACTAAGGATGAAGCACCACGCGTACTTCACGTTCCACCGATGAATCAACAACAGCGGCAACGGCGACATCGCAGTCGCAATGATCAACCGCGTCAGCGAGAAGCGAAATGGAGAGCCCAACGACTCTGCCGCCACAGGCCGTTCAGCCGGTGCTGGACCCCAGTCCTCCTGCTCTTCTCCCGGCGGTTGCTGCAAGAGTGACATCAGCGCTCTGGGGTTCAACAACGAACGGAAATTCTTGGCGCCCCCTTACTATATCGCCGGGTCGAATGTTTATCCCGAATTGGGTCAGATTTTTTGAGATTCGAATTACTCCAACGCTAGGCGAACGAAGTAGCGCGCTGGCGCCGTGTTACCAGAATTCACCATTCCAGAAACAAGACACTGGCTCAGGGGGCGGCGCCAATTTTTGCGCGGGCGATCACAACGAGCTCGGTAAACTCCATTTCAGTTTGGCCGCGCCCCGCATGGGCTTCCGCAGCCTTGCCGGGGACGAGTCCCGGTTGTTCGTCTGGGCCTGTCTCGCCAGACTCCGGTTGTGGCTTAGTAACCACGCGTTGTTGCACGAGCCCTGCTAATACAAACGCGTCGCCAACATGCATTTCCACGCTTGTGTCGACACCGCGAACGCGCAGCGCCGGCACGGTTAAATCACCCAACTTGATGCCGTGGTCGGGATCAAGTTCGCTAATCCGTGGCCGCAATCCCAGCCGAATTCTTCCCTGGCCCAGCACGACCGGAACGACATGCATCTCGGCGCCGTAGGCTTTGAACTCAATCGCCGGACTACCATCGGCTGATGGAACTTGAATCGGAAACTCTCCGCCGACATGAAACGAAGCAGGCTGACCGCTGACCGTCATCAACGTCGGTTCCGCGAGAACTTTTAACGCACCTGATTTTTCCAACTTGGCGACGACCTGCTTGAGGGCTTCGTCGTCGGCAATCACTCGGTAAACGGTCGCACTACCAGTCTCCACCGGTCCCGGCTCCGCTAATCCGCCGGCCGCCAGCGCTGCTGCAAATCCGTTGGCTTGCGGCGTTTTACGGTGCGTGAGTTCGAAAACTTGGACAGAGACAAAAACTTGCGAATGCTGCCCGGTCCGCTTTCGCAGGCGATCAATCTCCTGCGTCAGCGCGTCTCGCGAGGCGATCAGTCGCTGCAGCTGCTTCTCGGCTTGAAGCGTTTCTTCTTCAGCTGCAGCAGGGACGGGGGCGACTTGTTTCGCAGGCGCCGTACCCTGGGGAGTGAACGCTGGATCCTGACTCATCACCACCGCAGGCAAACCCAAGAGTAGTAGCCATGGAAGCGTTCGTACCCACATGGAAAATCTCCGCTTGTGCTTGAGTCAAACTGCAATGTCGCGAAGCGAATGTAGCTTCAAAGAAGCAACTGGTGAATGTCAGTAAGGTGATGCGTTTTGCTAGCGGCCGCCGAAAGTCGCTTTTCGCTCCTGCGAAAGTAGCGTCGACGGATGACCATGCCGAATCAATTTCTCTCGCGCCGAAGTCTTGTTTACGCAAAACAAAGTGAAACAGGGGATCCGTAGAGTTCGAAGATAGGCTGTTGGACTGTATCACCCAGCCTAGAGATCAAACGCCAGCGATTCTCTCACGTCATCGCCCCTTCCGTCTTCGAGCAATCTATTTTGTCCCGAACTTACGATTGTCCAAATTTCCTTGTCATTTTCGTGTCGAATCTCAAGGTAATATTCGGATCCCCATGCATCGAACTCATCGGTATTCAATCTGAGTTGCAGTTTCATCAACGCCTGAAACTGCGTGAGGCGCCCATTAAACGCTGGAACGCGTAAGCCGATACTGTCTGCATGTAACAGGCAGAGTATTGGAAACATTTCCAACCGAGTCGCGATTGCCAAGTTCCGCTGAATGCGAGCGTCTCTCTCCTCGTATGCTCGCCAAGCGATGCACGTCAAAACGCATAGCCATCCAGTGAATAGGAAGAATTGTTTGATTGACATCGCGCTATACAACGCAAAAGAGATTCCAGGAAAATCACAGGGGGACGGGGGCAATACTGTTCGGCAATAGAGTTGCTCGGCGCCATGGCCACGGCCTTACTCTTCGGTCTTTACTTTCTACCATTGCGAGACTCGGAAGCAATCAGAAGCCTCCGAATCCTATGTTTGATTCTATCCCGTTGTTGATTTATCTTCCCGTGGATGGACGACCGACGATCGCAGCGTGGTTCACCACAGCGATGTTGGAACAGGTCGCGGGTAGTCACAATATCCAATCCAACGTCCACATCACGTTTGTTGACGTTTACCTAGGGCTGCGTCGCTTCGCGGCTTCGCCCTCGGCTAGTTTGGGACGGCCAGCAGGGCCTTAGAAATTTGCTCGCCTGGCATCTTCGGCCGCCGCAGTCGCGTAAAGATCGCCGCTTGACATAGCGCACGAATCCGGGGTCCATTACCCAGGAAATCCCGAACCAACCATGATCAATCGCCGGCCGCGAAGGTCGGTTCGAGGCTGCTGTGCTGCGCGCCGCCAATTTCTGCCGCCGATCGATCACTCGAGCCGCGGGACGGCCCGTACGCAGATGTCTTCGGTCCGGTCCAAGGAGAGGGTGAATGACTAATTTCTAAGGACGAATGTCTAATCAAGAATGACGAGCGATGTTGTTAGTCCTATCTTGATTCGACATTCCCAAAGTGCAGTCCAGTCCCAGGTTTCAGTCCATAAAACCAGCAGTCCGGTCCGGTCCAACCTTTCAAACGAAAAAACGCAGCGGTCCGGTCCAGTCCCAGGTTTCGACTCGAAAAAATGCGATGCGGTCCGGTCCTATCCGAAATGTCCTGCCGCATTCCATCGGCTTGCACTTTTCGAGGTTGGGCGATTTGCCATTCACAAACGATCAAACATGAGAAATGAACCGTCAAACATGACCAAAACCAGCCGGAAATCGTCACACTAGCCAGAGGCGCAAGCCGATGGAATGCCGTCGGCGATCCTAACTCGGATTGAAGTGGCCAGCCGCATTCCGTCGACAAGACGGATTCCGCAATCTCGACAGGCGGGAAGTTTTTCCCGCATTAGGCGAGCTTTTTGCGACCACAATTGCGCGCAAACCGCGGCCGCTTTCCTCGCTTGGCAAGCTTGGGTAAAGTGGCGGTTTCACGAGTGATAAAACCCGCACCCAGGGCGCTGATTCGCCCGACAAGATTCCACCCCCGTTACCAAGAGAAGCTCTATGGCCAAAAAATCAATCGCCGACGTCGACGTCGCTGGCAAAACCGTTCTGATGCGTGTCGACTTCAACGTTCCGCTGGATGACGCCGGCAAAGTGACCGACGCACGCCGCGTCGAGATGGCGCTGCCGTCGATCAAATCGGTCATCGACCGCGGCGGACGCGTGATCTTGATGAGCCATTTGGGACGCCCAGAGCCGGGCGCCGATAACTCGAAGTACAGCCTGAAACCGGCGGCCGAAGCGTTGGCCGGACTGCTGAGCAAGCCGGTTGCGTTTGCGACCGATACGGTCGGTTCCGACGCCGTCGCCAAAGCGGGCGCACTGACCGATGGCGACGTGCTGGTGCTAGAAAACCTGCGCTTCGAAAAGGGCGAGAAAAAGGGGGACGCCGAGTTCGCCGGCAAGCTCGCCGCGCTGGCCGATATCTACTGCAACGACGCGTTTGGAACTTGCCACCGCACCGACGCTTCGATGGTCGCCGTGCCGGAAGCGATGGGCGACAAACCGAAAGTGGTTGGTTACCTGGTCGACAAAGAGATCAAGTATCTGACCGACGCGATCAAGAGCCCGCAGCGCCCGTTTGTGGCGATCCTGGGAGGCGCCAAGGTTTCGGACAAAATCATGGTGATCAAAAACTTGCTGGGCATCTGTGACAAAGTGCTGATCGGCGGTGCGATGGCCTACACCTTCTCGCTGGCCGAAGGGGGCAAAGTGGGGGGCAGCTTGGTCGAAAAAGACAAAGTCGATCTGGCCAAAGAGCTGATCGCCGCCGGAGGCGACAAGCTGGTGCTGCCGGTCGACACCCACTGCGGCGACGACTTTAAGAGCAGCTGCAACAAAGTGGTGGTCAAAGCAGGCGAGATCCCGGATGGCTTTGAAGGCTTGGACATCGGACCGGAGACGGCCAAGATGTACGCCGAGCTGGTGAAGAACGCGAAGACCGTCGTCTGGAACGGCCCGATGGGCGTGTTCGAGATGCCGCCGTTTGACGAAGGAACCAAAGCGGTCGCTCAAGCGATCGCCGACAGCGATTCGATCAGCATCATCGGCGGCGGCGACAGCGCCGCGGCGGTGGCCCAACTCGGCTTCGCCGATCAGGTTTCGCACGTCTCGACCGGCGGCGGCGCCAGCTTGGCGATGCTAGAAGGTCAAAAGTTTGCGGCGGTGGAATTGCTGGACGAAAAGTAAAGCAGCTCACACAAGTCGAAAAAACAGGGGGGACGCCTCGGCATGGGGCGTCCTTTCTTGGTTGCTGACAAGATGGTTTGCGCATAAACTAATTGGGAGCCCCACCTTTTTCTCCCTCCCGATGACAACGCCATGCCCGATCACCACCCGGTCTGTATTGACCGCCGCGCGTTCTTACAAGGCTCTACCCTGCTGCTGACTGCGGCCGGCAGTTCGCTGGCGTTTGCTGACGACAGTTCGTTTGCGTTTGCAGACGATAGTTCGGTCGATTTTCGCATCGGCATGATCACCGACCTCCATTATGCCGACAAACCGCTGGCGGGCAGTCGTTCTTATCGCGAGACGCTTGGCAAGCTGATGAAAGCGAGCGATACGTTTATCGGGGCGAAGACCGACATGATCATAGAACTGGGCGACCTGATCGACGCGACCGGAGATGCCGAGATTTCGTGGAGTTACTTGAAAACGGTCAATGACGAATTCCAGAAGATCTGCGGCGATCGTCACTATGTGCTAGGCAACCATTGCGTCGACACGCTGACCAAGGGCCAGTTTTTGGGGGCCGTCAGCCAAGAGGAGTCGTACTATTCGTTCGATCGTGGCGATTGGCACTTTGTGGTGCTGGACGCTTGCTTCACGCGAGATCAGAAGCCGTATCATCGGAAGAACTTCGTCTGGAGCGACGCCAACGTCCCTGCGAAGGAGCTCAAATGGCTCGCCGACGACCTGGCGGCGAACGACAAACCGACGATCGTCTTTGTCCATCAGCGGCTGGATAACGCCGGCAGCCATATGGTCCGTAACGCCGCCAACGTTCGGACGATTCTGGAACTGTCGCGAAATGTTCACGCCGTTTTTCAGGGGCATCACCACGCCAACAGCTACCAACAAATCGGCGGTATCCACTACTGCACGCTGGCCGCGATGGTGGAAGGAAGCGGCGCCGAGAATAACGCCTACGCGCTGTTGGACTTGCTGCAAGACGGATCGCTGCGTTTGAGCGGCTTCCAACAACAGGCCAACTACAAATGGCGGACGAAAGCCTGATCGCGCGCTAAATTCGCTACAACCGGAACCGCTGTGGGCGGCCATGCGGAAGCTGTAGCGGCTGGAGAATGGTCGCCGCCTGGTCTTTGCACGCATGCTATCACGGCTGTAACGTCGCGCGATCTTTTTCGCGAATCGCCGGGGCCTCTGCGTCGATACTTAATTCTGCCACGGACGGGTGAAGTTCGGACACGGATGGGCTAACGCTGACCACTACGGTTGGAGACGCAATGCCTATCGATATTCTCCATGCATGGCTCGGAATTGCGTTCGTCGCGATCTGGGCGATCATTGGACAAGTGACGCTAGAACGGAGCTGAGTTGCTGCTAGAGACCAATCAGGAAAGGACGCTCATCAAACACTTTCCCTTGATACTTTCTCGCAGCAACACTTCACCCCTTTTCGCCTGAAAACGGCCCCGCTACTTGACACAGGGCGGCTCTTCGATTCCCCTAGACGGCGCAAATTCAAAAACTCTCTGAATTTCTTGTCGTTTAGGATTACGCATGTCAGCCCCCTCTGATGAACAACCTCCGGCCGCGCCTGCGCGCCCCAATCTCGCTTACTGGCGCGCCAATCTGGTCGTCATTGTGATCATGATGATCATCTGGGCAGTCGTCTCGTTCGGCTGTTCGGTCTTCTTTGTCGAGCAGCTCAACGCCTGGCATATCGGCAGTCTGCCGGTGGGCTTTTGGTTTGGCCACCAAGGCGCGATGTACGTCTTTGTCGTGCTGGTCTTCGCCTACGCGTTGATCATGGACCAACTCGATAAGAAGTACGGGGTAAAGGAATAAGCCGCATCATGATTGACTTCCCCCCCCTGCTTGGCTTTGTCGAGTTGTCTAGCGCCGTCTGGACCTACATCTTTGTCACGATCACCTTTTTCATCTATCTCTACATCGGCTGGAAAAGCCGTGTGAAAGAGACGAGCGAGTTTTATGTCGCCGGCGGCGGAGTGCCGGCGATCGCCAACGGCGCCGCAACGGCCGCCGACTGGATGAGTGCGGCGTCGTTCCTCTCGATGACCGGCCTGATCGCCGCCAGCGGCTATGACGGCACGGTCTACCTGTTGGGCTGGACCGGCGGTTACGTGCTGTTGGCGCTGCTGCTGGCCCCCTACTTGCGCAAGTTTGGCCAATACACGGTCCCCGACTTTGTGGGCAAACGTTATTACAGCGAGACTGCTCGCGTTGTTGCGGCGCTATGTGCGGTCTTTGTTTCGATCACCTACGTCGCCGGTCAGATGCGCGGCGTCGGACTGGTCTTCTCGCACTTCCTGGCGGTGCAGGTCGAAGTGGGAGTTGTGATCGGCATGGTGATCGTCGCCTTCTTCGCCGTATTGGGCGGCATGAAGGGCATTACCTGGACGCAGGTCGCCCAATTTTTCATCCTGATCGCGGCGTTTTTGATTCCGTCGATCGCGCTCTCGAAGATGCTGACCGGACATTACGTTCCGCAGATCGGCTTTATGACCGGCGATATTCACGAGCGGGTCGATGCACTGCATGCCGAACTTGGGTTTGAGGCCTATACGAAGCCGTTTACCAATCGCTCGCAGTTAAACGTCTTTCTCACGATGTTCGCGCTGATGACCGGCACCGCGGGCTTACCGCACGTGATCGTCCGCTTTTATACGGTCGCCAACGTCCGGGCAGCCCGGTTTAGCGCCGGTTGGGCGCTGCTGTTTATCGCGTTGCTTTACACGGCGGCGCCGACGATGGCCCTGTTCGCTCGTTACAACCTGCTCAGCACGCTGAACGGCGCCAAGATCGTCAGCATTGACGAAGGAGAAAACGAAGACGGGGAAAAGACCGGCACGCCGATCTACCATCTAGCGGCGGTCGGCGAAGATGGAACCGAGACGCCGATCCATTGGATCAACTCTTGGCAAGTCACCGACCTGATCGTGTTTAACGACAAAGACGGTGACGGCGTGATCTCGCTCCAGAAAGATGGCGACACCTTCGCCGAGGCGACCATCGACAAAGACATCCTCGTGCTGGCCACTCCTGAAGTCGCCGGCCTACCGGGCTGGATCGTCGCGATTGTCGCGACCGGCGGTTTGGCGGCGGCGCTGAGCACGGCCGCCGGCTTGCTGCTGGTGATCTCCAGTTCGATGGCTCACGACTTGTACATTCACTTTGTCGACCCCAAAGCGTCGGAAGCGAAGCGGTTGCTCGTTGGTCGCATCATGATTTTGGGGGCCATCGTCGTCGCCGGGTACTTTGGGATCATCAAGCCTGGGTTTATCGGCGAAGTCGTCGCATTCGCGTTCGGACTTGCGGCGGCCAGCTTCTTTCCGATTATCTTCCTGGGGATCTTTGATCGCCGGACCAATCGCGAAGGCGCGATCAGCGGCATGATCACCGGGATCGTCTTCACCGGCGGCTATATCCTGGCCTGTAAGGC
Organism: Blastopirellula marina DSM 3645; assembly: GCF_000153105.1. Lineage (GTDB taxonomy): Bacteria > Planctomycetota > Planctomycetia > Pirellulales > Pirellulaceae > Blastopirellula > Blastopirellula marina. The sequence goes on along the minus strand of NZ_CH672376.1, from coordinate 894,475 downwards.
GAACGTGATCCTGCCGTTCCTGTTCAGCGAGCCGCTAATCACGCCGATGTTCGCCAATTGGACCGAAGGCGGAATCTTGCCAGAGTCGATCGGCGCCGTGGGCTGCATGCTGAACTTTGTGGTCACGCTGGTCGTCAGCCGGCTGACTCCGGCGCCGCCGGAAGAGATTCAGCAACTGGTCGACAACGTGCGGATCCCACGCGGCTCGCACGCTCCAGAGGCTCACTTCGACGAAACCGACGCCGAAGCCGACAACCCCTAAGCGAGTCGGCAAATCGATCGCTAGAAGCGCAAAATGAAAGCCGCCTCGGGCAATGTCCCGTGCGGCTTTTATCTTTTGCAATGAGAACGTATCGAAATTTGTTCCAGCGAAAAAATGGCTGCGACACGGTCTTTCAGAGACGGCGTCGGCGTCAGGCGACAAGCAGCAAGTCCAGTTGCAGAATGCCGTTAGGCGATCTGCAACGGCTGGCTATCAAGGACCCGTGCAGTACGGAAGTTGTCAAGGCGTTCTTCCTCAACAAAGTAATACAGATTGTCATCGGGGCTATAGAGCCCTTTGACCGACGCGGCGCTGACATCGCTGCGTACTAGTTTGCGGCTTGAAACAGCCAGCTCGCAGAATTCTTCCGGCTCGATAAAGCGAGTCCGTAGTTCCTGGCGTAGCTCATCACGTTTTTGGGCTAAGGTCATTCCTGCCAATTTCCAAACTACCATGTCGAACTTCGTCCCTCCTGAAACCGTCGTGGCGAAGCGTAAAATCCGCGGCAGTGGAAATCCGTTTCACACACGCTGGCATCTTCGTTGACGCCAGAATCCCCGCTGGCCGCTATCGGTATGATAGCAAAGCTAGCGGTGTCGTCCCTTCTCAGACTCGGGATCCATAGAACCCTCGTCCGCGAAGCTGGGAAAGATCGCAGGAACTTATTGTCGCTAAGTTAAGACCCGACGCAACCTACCCATTTGGAGAATGGCTATTCCACCCGGTTCAAGGAGGCTCTTACAAAACCTTAATATCTAGCAACTAACTTCTCATTAAGTCGAAACAACGCCAAACCTCTTTCTATATCGGTACTTACGGCGTCGAACTTTCTACTCAAATGGGGCGACGCCCCAAACCGGCTCTCGAAACCGGTAGCCTACCCCCCGAATTGTCTCTATAAGATTTGCTTGTTCGGCCAGCTTTCGACGGATCGTTTTGATGTGCACGTCGATCGCTCGCGACTGCGACGAAGGCTCGCCTTCTTGTTCCGTTCGACAAGCGTCGAAGAGATCATGACGCGAAAAGACATGTCCCGGCTTGGCCATCAACCTCCAAAGCAAACGAAACTCTGTCGGCGTCGCGCCGATCGAGACTCCTTTGAGTTCGGCCGTGTAGCGGGTTCGATCGAGTCGCAGCCCGTGATGCTCGAGGATGACGTCATCTTGCCCCGCTTGGCGTGCCCGACTGAGGAGCGTCTTTAGTCCTTGTGCCAACAGATCGAGCGCCAGCGTCTCCGCTAGTAGAGAATCGATCGACTGCGGTTCTTCGTCGACGCCATCGGTCTGGCCAACGCCCGGCGTCACCAGAAATGCCGGCAATTGCTCCGGCCGCATTCGACTGCTGATGCGGCGGCACATGTCAAATGACTCAGGCGAATGATGGCCGACCAACACGATGTCGGGCGAATGCGTGATCGCCTGCTCCAGCCCGTCTTCCGAATCGACGGCTGTTCGCACTTCGCAGCCCGATTGCCGCAAATTATCAGCCAAGGCGGCGCTGAGCCTGCCTGGACGACCGATAATAAGCACAAGCCGATTGTTCATCGTGAAGGCGTTGCGAGGGGAGGACCAGAGGGAACGAAACGTACAATCTGCCGCCAGCAGCGCGACTAAGGGGCTCGGTCGCCGCCGCGCCGCACCATTTCGCCCTCGACCAGATAGACGACCGTTTCGGCGATGTTCGTCGCGTGATCGGCGATTCGTTCGACGTGCCGCGAAATCGTCAACATCTCCATCATCCAATCCAGATCGTCAGGCCGCTGGCGAGCGCCGTTCTTAAACCAGTCGTACATGCTGCGATGCAGCTCATCGACCTTATCGTCGGCGGCGATGATCGCGCGAGCTTTACTAGCGTCTCGATCCAGCAGCGCATCCAGACTTTGCCGCAGCATTTCGACCGAAGCTTCTTTGGATCGTTGCAACAGCGGCGGCAAATCAAAATGGGCGCCCGAATCGAGCAAACGCAGCACCCCTTGGCCGATGTCGTGCGCCTGATCGCCGATTCGCTCTAGTTCGTTGATGACGGTTTGCACCGTGATCACAAATCGCAGATCCGAGGCGACCGGTTGAAACAGCGCCACCAGGTGCAGCGACTCTTCGGCGATCTCCATTTGCATCGCGTCGACATCGTCGTCGCGATCGACCGCTTCCTGGGCAAGGTCACGATTTTGCTCTTCGGCGGCGCGAATCGCCAACATGACGTGATCTTCGACCATCGAGCCGAGCGTCAATAATTGGCGGCGGAGCTGGTCAATCTGCTTTTCAAAATGAACCGACATTGAATTTCAATCCTTGTTTGCGTTGCGAACGCAGGGAGCGTCAAGCTGGCCGTTAGCGAAAGTTCCGCATGTACGAATCAATCGTTTCGGCGTCAGGGCTTTTGACGGTCATCCCCAACGGTCCCGCTCCGATCTTCGTGACATGCTTCGCGAGATCCGAGTTGCCGGCGAATTCCTTCAGCTCGGCGCAATCGGCGCGCAACACCCACAAGCGACCATCGACAATCTTCGTCACGTAACCCGGCTGAGCGACCAGATAGGCTTCGATCACGCCGGCGTCGCGCGTTTTGAGCGTCTCGCGCTGCGGTCCGACCCCAATCTTCGTGACGTGGGCGGCCGGTTCTCCTTGTTCGCTGAACTCCTTCCAAGCGTCTCCGTCGGCCGGAAAGACCCACACGCGGCCATCGGCGTCGACCGCGGTATGGAAGCCCGGCTTGCCGTATCGATACGCGGCGATCGTCGCCGCGTCGTCTGACTTCAAAGTCACACCCAGCGGACCGACGCCGGGCCGAATCACCTGCTTGGCCGGCTCGCCTGCGGTGAGAAACTCTTCGGCGGCTTCGCTTCCCTCACGCAACACCCAGACGCGGCCGTCTTCGATCGCCGTGACAAAGCCCGGCTTGGCGGCGAGATAGCCGAGAATCGTTTCCATTTCATCCGACTTCACCGTCATGCCAGAGGGGCCGACGCCGGGTCGAATCACTTGCTTCGCCAGTTCGCCAGCATTTAGAAAGTCGGCCAGATTGGGGTTCGCCAGGCCAAACGCCCACAAGCGGCCATCTTCTTCAAAGGTGACGTAACCCGGCTTATCGAACGCGGCTTTATCCGCCGAGGTTTTCACCACTTCGCCCGAGGGAAGATAGTAGAGCCAATACCAATCGTTTTGCTTGGAATCGATTCCTGACTTCGCTCGATAGCACGCGGTCACGCCGATCGTCTTTCCTGCTTGCAGATGTTCGACCACGATGATCGATCCATAGCCGGGCTCGTTGATGTTTTGCAACGCGACAGGATTGGCGTAGGTCTTGGACTCGCCAGCTACTTGCGGAGCCGGCACTGAAGCAGGCGCCTGCGGTACGACATCCCATTTCTCGTACTTACCGCTCAGGTAGTTCCAGAAATCTTTGGCAAACTGCTGATGCTCTTCTGAGCGACGCTCGGCGGCGGCCGCCGGAACGATCGATCCGAAAATCACAGCGAGACAAACGAAGGCGCCAATGAATCGAGACATCATGTTCCCCTGAAATCGGTGGCTACGTAAATGGCGGTGATGGGAAATTGGATACGTTCCGTTAGCCGAAGCGGCCGGTGACGTAGGCGTTGGTTTCGGTCAGTTTTGGATTGGTGAAGATGTCGACGGTCGGACCGAACTCGACCAGACGTCCCAGGTACATGAACGCGGTGTAGTCGCTGATCCGCGACGCTTGTTGCATGTTGTGCGTCACGATCAAGATCGAGTACTCGCCACGCAGTTCGCGAATCAGGTCTTCAATCTTGCTGGTCGCAATCGGATCGAGCGCCGAGCAAGGTTCGTCCAGCAGCAGCACTTCCGGTTCGCTGGCGATCGCCCGCGCGATGCACAACCGCTGCTGCTGTCCGCCTGACAGGCTTAGCCCGCTCTCGTGCAGTCGATCTTTGACCTCGTCCCAGATTGCGGCGCCTTTGAGGCTATGCTCGCAAACCCCCTCCAGGACGCCGCGATTTCGCTCGCCGTCGATTCGCAGCGGGTAGACGACGTTCTCAAAGATGCTCATCGGAAAGGGATTCGGCTTTTGAAAAACCATGCCCATTCGCTTCCGCAGTTCGATGACATCGACGCCGGCGTCACAGATCGAATCGCCGTTCAGGACGATGTCTCCCTGAATGCGGACAGTGTCGATCAAGTCGTTCATGCGATTCACGCAACGCAGCAGGGTCGACTTGCCGCAACCAGAGGGTCCGACTAGCGCCGTCACTTGCCCCTTGGGAACCGGCATGTTGACGTTGAACAACGCTTGCTTTTCGCCGTACCACAGGTTGAAGTTTTTGATCTCAAGCACGCACTCTTCGCGTTTCACCGAATCGTGAATGACCGAGTCGAACTCATGCCCTTGGGCGATCATTTCCAAGCGGTTCTGACGCTCTTCGGCGGGCTGCTGTGCAGGGGAAGTCTCGTTCACGCTGTTTCTCGTCTGAGGAATATTCTCAATTTCGCGTTGCATCGTCATCGTGCCGCCTGATCTCTGCTGGATTGGTTAGAACTGCCCCGGCTGGAATCTTCGTCGCAAGCGAGCGCGAAGCCAAATCGCCGACAAGTTCAATAAGGCGATCACGCCGATCAACAACAACGTCGTGGTGTAAACCATCGGCTTGGCGGCTTCACTATTTTGGCTCTGAAAACCAAGATCGTAGATGTGAAAACCAAGGTGCATAAAGCTGCGATCGAAATGCAAAAACGGCGGCGAAAAGTCGACCGGCAATTCCGGCGCGAGCTTGAGCACGCCGACCAACATTAACGGCGCGACTTCGCCGGCGCCGCGCGCCATGGCCAAGATCATGCCGGTCATGATGCCTGGCAACGCGTGCGGCAGCACGATTCTCCAAATCGTTTGCCATTTGCTGGCGCCGCATCCATACGAGCCTTCCCGCAGCGAATTGGGGACCGCGGCCAACGACTCTTCGGTCGCGACGATCACCACCGGCAACGTCAACAACGCGAGCGTAATGCTGGCCCACGCCAAACAACCTTTACCAAACACGGGGTTGGGCAAATGCGACGTAAAGAAGCCGTTAAATTCAGGCGTGGTCGCCAAAGCGACTAAAAACGCAACGGTCGCGGCGACCCACAGCAGCAGCGCAAATTTGCCGAGCCATTGATTGCGACGCCCGGTCAATTGGCGACGATTTCCGACCGCGTACATCGACATCATGAAAGCGCCGCACGCGGTCGCCGCCAACACGCCCAGCAGCAGATACCAACTTCCCGACGACATCACCGGCAGGTCGGCGTTTTTCGGACCACCGTCAATGTAGCGGCCGACGTTGCCGATCAAAAAGGCGAAACCGAACACGCCGAAAACGATGCTCGGCACGCCGGCCAGATTGTTGATGCTAATGCGAATGGCGCTGACAATCGGCCCCGGCTTGGCGAACTCGCGTAGATAAAGCGCGGCCAGCACGCCAAACGGCACGACCAGGATCGACATGATCATCGTCATCGCGACGGTGCCCCAGATCGCCGGAAAAACGCCCCCTTCCGAGTTCGCTTCGCGTGGGTCATCCATCAGGAACTCGCCCCAACGCGACATGTAAACGCCCAGCTTTCCGGCGATACCGAGTCGGTTGGCGGGAAAGGCCCGCACGATCTCCGACAGCGGAATATCCTTGTCGATCTCCTGCGCGGTCTGCATGTGCAGAACGTAGCGCGCGTTCTCATCGTTCAGTTGGCGAATGCGATCCTGCAGCTTCACGGTGCGTTCGGTCGACTCCTGCCGAATTCGGAGGAAACTCTCGACCGCCGTTTGCGTTGACTTCGGCATGGCGGCGACCAATTGCTTGATCTCCGCGATTCGCTTTTTCGGTTGGGTCTGCTGCTCAGCCAGATCGCTCGCCAAACCTTGCGTGACTTCCTGGGTGAACTTCGTTAGCGGCGAATCAGCGCCATATCGCTTTTCGACCTGTCGCGAAATCGCCTGGTTCTTTTCGCCGACTGCGTCGAGCACCGCGACTTGCCCTTGGAGGCGGGCCAACTCATTCGCCAACTCCACAATAAAAACGCCGGGGTGGGCGATCTCTTGATCACGCAACTCCAATCGCGCGGTTTCTTCTTGGCTATTGACCTCGCCAACTTCAAACTCTTCGATCTCTTTGCGACGCGCAGAACGGTCAATCACTTCGTCATGAAACTCGTTGAACTTGTCCCAGGCTTCTTCTGGTCCGACGGAAGCCTGAACGACGCTGACGACGTTCTGCTGGTCCGACTTCACATCGGCTAGCGGTTCTTCTTCGCCCGACTTCAATTTGGCCCGCAGCTCACCGGTGAGCGATTTGTTTTCGGCGATGAACGCGTCAATATTAGCGGCGCGCACTTTGACCAGTTCCGCTTCGACCGGCGCCAGCGCCTCTTTAAGCTCCGCCGCTTGATCGGCGTCGGTGATGCGATACGAGTTACTTTGCAGCAACTGGACGATATCGCTGAGCTGTTCTTCTTCGGCCGAGATCGGTCGCCGATGCGACATCTTGAACTCGACCGGCATGCCGTAGAAACGTCCCCACGAGAGCCGCTCGATCACCATCGCCCACTCGGGCAATGTCGCTTCGGGCGCGACCATCTCAAATTCGGTGACGGTATGGTAGTGCGTTCCTTCGCGATCGAAGTTCGAGATAATGTCGAAGTTGCCGGTCCGATATTGGCGCCGCTCGACTTCAAACGGAACGCTTCCCGCCGCTTCAAATTTCTGCTGCGAAATCTCGCGAGCCTTCGCAAGTTCCGGTGGAAATGAGTTGATCAATTGCTCGGTTAGATCAAACTTTTCGACGCCGGCCGCTTCTCCCAAGTAGACCGCACCATCGACGGTTTCGACCTGATAGAGCCGTCCCGGCCAGAAGGTGCGCATGCCGTTGTAAATGACCAGCGACAGCAGGCCGAATATCATCAGCAAGCAGAGGGCCAACGAACCGCCGGTCAGCCAGACCATGGGCTCGCCCTGCGCGAGGAGCGAAAGTCCCGGCTTGGAAACGTGCCCTCGTTTCTCCCGCGGCGCGGCGGCAGCGTCGTTGTCAGCAGGCGAGGTCATAGTTGATAAGCTCGTTTACGGAAACGCAGCCGGACGATTTCGGCCGCGGTGTTGATCAAAAAAGTGATGACGAACAGCACCAAGGCCGCCGCGAACAACATGCGAAAGTGGGTGCTATTCTCAACCGCTTCCGGCAGTTCGATTGCAATCGTGGCGCTCAGCGTTCGGAAGCCGCTAAAGATGTTCCAGTCGGTCACCGGCGTATTGCCGCCGGCCATCAGCACGATCATCGTCTCACCGACGACTCGTCCCAGGCCGATCATCAATGCCGAGAAGAGCCCGCTCATCGCGGTCGGGATCACCACGCGGACAGTCGTTTGCCAGGGAGTCGCTCCGCAGCCCAGCGACGCCGAGCGAAGATGTTTTGGCACGGTCGCCAGCGCGTCATCCGCGATGGTGTAAATGATCGGAATCACCGCAAAACCCATCACAAAACCGACGACAAACGAGTTGCGTTGGGCGTAACTATCAATGAACGTGCCGCGCGGATCCCATACTTCAGCGCCAAAGAGCGTCGGCAACCAATAGAGCGCCGACGACAACAACCAGGCGACGCCAAACGTCAGCAGCACCAAGGCCGCAAATTTGGCCAAGCTCAAGAAAGCGAACTGCGATCGATTCCATTGCAGCGCTCGAGCTCGCAAATAAGGGTTGATGAAGGCGCCGTTCAGAAAGAACGCGAACATCCCTCCCAGCGGCAACAGCATCATCAACCAGCCGACGACGCCCGATCCCCGACCGTCAAGCCACAACTTCACGTTGCCGTCGAAGGCGATCTGCTCGACCAGCGGTCCCAGCAAATACGAAACGGCAAGCCCCAGCAGCAGCGCCGGAACCATAAACCAGAGCCGCCAAGATTCGAGGATCAAGCCGATCCGCCGCGGCAATAATTGCCACATCATCGCCGCCAAAATAAAGGTGAGCGGCACAACGACAATCGTCGTTAAAAAGAAGGCCAAAAACGACTCTACGATCGGAGCGAACACGATCGCCGCCAAAAACCCGAGCACGACGCTCGGCAGGCTCGCCATCATCTCGACCGTCGGTTTGACGACGGCGCGAACTTTGTGCGTGGTGAACTCGCTAGTGTAAATCGCCGCCAACAGCGCGATCGGAGCGCCGAACAACATCGAGTAGAACGTCGCCTTCAGCGTGCCGGAGATTAGCGGGTAGAGCCCCAGCTTCATCTCTGGTTCGACGCCGGCCGACGAGCTTTGCCAAATCTGACGCGGCTTCGGATAACCTTCGTACCAGACCGGCATGATCGCCGCCGCGACGGTAATTTCAGGATGTCGCGGGTCAAAGTCCCAGAAATAAATCCCTTCGCCCGATTCGACTAACAAGCCGTTATCTTTCGGCATGATCATCGCGCCGATCACCGGAGCGTCCTTCGGCAGATGACGATCAAGCACGAGTCGTTCGGTCGTCATTTGGTAGACGCGAAAACGCCCCGACTCGTAACCGACGACCAACATGCGGCTACGTTCCGACGCACGCATCGAATTGATCTTTTCGCCGGGCGCCGGCTGCAGCACATGCACGCGAGCCAGGGTGAAACCGTCGCTGGTTTTGCGAGCTTGCAACTCCGGCTCTTCCGTCTCGGCGCCGCGAACCAAAAACCAGCCGCTTGCTCCGCCTTGGCTATCGCCGACAAACACGGTTTCGCGTCCCAAGATAAAATCGCAGACGGTTAACTGTGCGTCGGTATCGGGCAACAGGTCGACCTTCTCGGCCGGATTCAAATGATAGCCCGAACCATCCTCGGCGTTCTCACGGACAAACCGGACCATCTGGCCCGACTTCCAAGCTAACAAGATGTCGTTGCCGCGAGCGGTTTGCAGCAGGAACTGCGGCCGCTCTCCTTGAATGTCGGCGATCTCCAGTGCGATCGTCTCGTTCTTCAGCGTCACGTCGCCGGTCAGAAAGTCTTCTTCTTCCTTCAGCGTGCCGTAGCGCAATTTGCCGTCGGCCGCAAAGCAAACGTACTTGCGATCGTCTTTCGAGATACTGACCTGATTGCCGCCGCTGGCCGCTTCGGGCACATGGTCCAACATCAGGATCGCTTTGTCGGTCACTTGAACCGGATCGAGCACGCTCGATTCGAGCAACTGCACTCGATACTGTCCCTGCGACGTAAGCTCTAAGACGCCGGTCTCGTTGTCGTTCGGCTGATAAGTCGCTCGCTCCCCAGGCTTCATCCCATGGAATTGTTCAGGAGCGTCGACGACATCGATAAAGGTCGTCGCAAAATGGATGTCGGCAAACTGAATCGAACCATCCAGAAAACCGAGCAGCAGACCGCCGCGTCCAACCGACGTCGAAACGGCCGAGAGTTGTTTGTCTTTGAACAGCTGTCGCTCGCCAAGCTTCTCACCGTTATCCACGCGAAACGTTTCGAGTCGCCCGTCGTCGAACAACACCCAACCGATCGTTTGATACTCATCGATCGCCAGGTGAACCGGCTCGGTGGCTCCCCAATGCGTTTCACGCGCCACTTCGCCTGAAAGGGAAGCGGGCAACCCTAATGGAGCGACGCGCGCGACCAGGACGACGAACACCGCCAAGACGGCGACGATCGTACCAATTCCGCCAACGGTAATCACGAACTCCGACAGCACGTCGGCGGCGGCGACCGTCCAACGCGTCTTCATACGACGTCGGCGACCAGAGAAACTCTTATCGTCTTGCGACATGGGGTGGGCTAATCCGGCGAGAGTCTCGTTGTTTCTACCGAGACGCGGGAAAAGAAAAAACGCGTCGCCCCTGCATGGCGCAAGGGCGACGCGGTAAACATTCGCAAGCGGTGCGACTACTTCTTGAGGATCATCTCAAGCTGACGCGCCGCGACTTTGGCGCTAAGCGGCAAGTAGCCATCTTTCACAACCGCTTCCTGACCGTCTTTGCTGAAGATGTACTTGATGAACTCCAGACGAAGCGGATCAAGCTGGCTGCCCGGCTTGTGGTTGACGCTCAAATACAGGAAACGCGACAGCGGGTAGCTGCTGACCGTTTCAATCGACGGTTCGACGTAATCGGCGCCTGACTTCGAGAGCGGCACGACGCGGACAGCGGCGGTTTTGTAGCCGATGCCGCTATAGCCGATACCGGCCTGATCGTTGGCGACCCCTTGGATCACCGCCGAACTGCCTGGCTGTTCTTTCACCGAGGTCTTGTAGTCCCCTTTGAACAGCGCGTTTTCTTTGAAATAGCCATAGGTGCCGGAGGCCGAGTTACGACCATACAGGCTGATCGCACGATTGGCCCAAGCCCCTTCCAAACCAAGCTGACCCCAAGTGGTGATATTGGCTTTACCGCCACCCTTGCGAGTGCTGGAGAAGATGGCGTCGAGTTGTTCCAGCGACAACCCTTTGACCGGGTTATCCTTGTGAACGAAGACGGCCAGCATGTCGATCGAAGTGCCCAGTTGGGTCGGCTTGTAACCGTAGGCCTTCTCGAAGGCGTCGATTTCATCTTCCTTCATCGGGCGGCTCATCGGGCCAAACGTCGCGGTCCCTTTGGTCAAAGCGGCCGGAGCGGTCGAAGAACCCTTGCCTTCGATTTCGATCGTGACGCCGGGGTAGAACTTCTGGAAGCCTTCCGCCCACAAGGTCATCAGGTTGTTCATGGTGTCAGAACCCATGCTGCTGATGTTTCCGTTGACTCCCTGAACCGGCTTGTAAGACGGCAGGTTTTCGTCGACTTGAACTTGCGCCGAAGCGGCAAGCGGTGCGGTCAGCGCCAAAGCGGCGACCAAAAAGAAGTTCCGGCGGCAGATCATTATGGGTGCTTCCCTCTGAAAAATGTCACAGATATTTCGAAATCCCCGACCACACTACGAATCGCCGCAGCGGCCGAGCACTGCCAGACTATGATGACCAACGACTGTTAAGATTCGATGAATAAACTGTGAACAAGCGTTAAATACGTTTTGCGGCAAATTCGGCCAAAATCGAGAGAAGCCAGTCACTAATGCATGGAGAATACGACAAGAACTCGTAAATCCTCGGCAAATATTTGATGAAGAACGCGTGTGCGCCTCCGCCGCAGGCTGCCCCAGAAGCAAGGAAAGTTTAGATCGACTTGCTCCCCACTTCAACCACCGACAGCAGCCCGTCCCCGTCGCGATCGAGCTCCTCAAATTGCGTCCGGTTCCCAAGAAACTCGGCCCAACTGACATCACCATCGCCGTTAAAATCCATCCCGGCATGCCAGTCAGGACGTCCCTCGAGAGGCGATTGAGCTTCTCGAGCCGGCAGCGTCATTCCATCCCGATCTCCCCCCCGATAGATTACTAGCCCGCCAAAGGCCGGGAATTCGTCGAGCGTCACCACTTGATCCCCATCAGCGTCCAGTTCCTGCAATTTTTTTTCAGCCGCCCGTAGTTCCCGTGTCGCCAGGCGGCCGTCGCCGTTTTCGTCTAGCAAGGCGAACAGCGGGTCGATCTCGCCGATGCGCTGCACCCGAATCTGGCAGGCCTTCACCAGATCGACATTCGCCAGCGCCGTCGACAATTCCTTCAGCGTCACTTGGCCATCTTCGTCGGCGTCAATCGCGGCGAAGGGGAGTTGGCCCACCAGGTTTTCGGGAAATTCCTCCTTTTCGAGATACTCGTTCTTATCGCGATCATAGACCTGCAAGAGATTTTGGGCCCGACTGTTCGACAGCCGAGAATTGATATCGTCGGCGGCATGAATCAATAGCCGACCATTTCCATCGGCCAAAGCTTTGCTCGCCGCAAACGCCGTCTCCTGCAACCGGCAAGCGGCGTCGGGAGAAATCGTCAGCGTCAGAAACTCGGCTCCTGCGACTCGCTCGCCAAAGCGGATTTCGAGCGTGGCGCTCGGCGGCAACTGCGCGATGCGAGCCACTTCCCGAAATTCAAGATAACCATCCGTATCTTCGTCGATCATCGTCAGCGGCGAGTCTGGTCCAAAAACGGCCGCAATTTCGATCGCCGAGCCAAAGTTGTAGATCGTCTCCAAAGAATGAAAAACCTGCGGCCAGGAAGTATTTTCATCCAGCACGAACGCACCTAATTCGCCGCGCCAGTCGGTATTGGCCGACATCCCCATCGTCGGGCTGCGTGGGGGAGCCAACTCGGCGACGGAAACAATCCCATCCGCATCGGCGTCACGTGCACGCAGTAAAACATCCGCGGTTTCCATTTCGTCTGCGGATAGCCACTGGTCTCCATCTTGATCCAGGATCCGCAACACGTCCGACTGCTCGCGACTGCGACGGAACATGGAATAGGCGCGAGGATCGACCGAGAACTCGCGGGCTTTGCCGCGATTGCGCGTCAGCAATCGCGGGGTCTCGTCGGCGTCGACGCGACCATTGCGATTGACGTCGTACAGATTGATCAGCCGTACACGTTCCTGCGGCTTCGTAAACGAAAGATTGCCGAGCTGCCCTCGATTAAACTGCGGATTGTCGGCCAGTTCGTCCCAAGTCGAGATTCCATCCCCGTCAGTATCGGCCATGCCGATCACCTTTTCGGAGAGCGCCGTCAGCGCGTCGTCAAACGGGCGACCATCGATCCAAAGCAAGACCTCCAGCAACAGCGGCCGGCGATCGGCAAGCACCAACAACTTCTGCGGCGTCGGTCGCTTGACTTCAGACGCTTCAACTACCGGCTCGCTTGCGGTCTCGACGACGACCGCTTCCTCTGGCGGCGCTTCGGCCTGGTCCGGCGCGACTTGCTCGGTCGTCGTATTGGAGGGCGCGGGCAGCGTCGCCTGCTGCTCGGCAGGACGACAAGCGTTCAAACCAAGCAGCAGCAAACTGACCAACAGCGATGGCTTACGACAACAACGCACGAATCGGCGCCCCCTCGCTGATTTTGATGGGTCGCGACAGAGGAGAAATGTTCTCGGTCGCCGGGTCTACGCCCACCGCCGCACACAGCGTCGCGATCAGATCGGGCACTTCGGTCTTTCCATCGACCACCTCCTGCCCCCCTTCGCTGGTCGAGCCATACGCTTGCCCACCGGCAATGCCGCCGCCGGCCAAGACGCAGCTCCAAGCGTCCGGAAAATGATCGCGTCCCGCATTGGCGTTGATCTGCGGAGTTCGCCCAAACTCTCCCATCCAAAGGATCGTCGTCGAATCGAGCAAGCCGCGTTCGTCCAACTCGCGCATCAAAGTGGACCAACCCTGGTCGAGCTCTGCCGACAACGCTTTAACACCGGCAAAGTTGGCCTGGTGCGTATCCCAGCCGAGTCCGTCGGCGCCGTGCGTCACTTCGACAAACGGCACGCCGCGTTCGATCAAGCGGCGTGCAATCAAGCAACCCTGGCCGAACCGGCCGGCGCCATACGACTCACGCACGGCGTCTTCTTCCTGCTGCAGGTCGAACGCCGCCGCGGCAGCGGGATTCATCATGCGCACGGCGCGGCGAAAAATCGTATCGTGCGACTTGGGCGCCGCCGCATCGCGCAGCGCCAAAAATGACTCTTGCTGGCCGCGCCAAAGCTTCATCCGCGCTTCGGCTCGTTCCGGCGAAACCTCCCCCGGCAATTGCAAATAGTCGACTCCCAGATCCACAAGCCCTGTTGCGCCTGCAGCTGGGCTTGCCGGTCCAGCCATCGCACGCTGGCCCACCGTCGTCGCGGCGTATTTGGGCCCCAGGAAACCGCCGCTGATCGACGCTTGACTAAACGCCGCGTTGGGATTGACGGCGACAAAGTTCGGCAGATCGGCCTGCGGATCGCCCAACGCCTTTGACAGCGACGCGCCAATCGCCGGATAGCGGAGCGGTCCGCCGGGACGCTCTCCGGTATGCATTAGATAGGAGCCCCGAATGTGATCTCCTTCTTTGGTGCTCATGCCGCGCAAGATCGCCAGGCGATCGGCCTGCTTGGCCAGATGCGGCAGATGCTCGCTGAACTTGAGGCCGGGGACGCTGGTCTCAATCTCTTTGTACTCGCCGCCGTTGGCATGCCCCGGCTTCAGATCAAACGTGTCCATCTGGCTCGGTCCGCCAGACATCCAAAGCACGATGCAGCGGCGTTTGACAGGTTGCTCGGCAGCGGCTTGCACCAACGCAGGCAACCACGAACAACTCGCGGCGCCCAGCAGCGCTTGCTGCAAAAATCGTCGTCGATCGGTCGCGGCCATCTCCCGTCCTCTCGTTAATGATTGAGCATAAACTCAGCGCTGGCGGCGACCGCCCACAACAGATCGCCCAGCGCTTGTTTCTTTTCGTTGGGAGAAGCGGTCGCTAGGTACTCGCTAAATCGTTGTCGCTCTTCCGCGGTCGGCTGTCGCGAGTAGGCGGCCAGCGCGATCAATTCCACACGCTGCTCATCGCTAAAAAAGGGAGCTTCCAACGACTTTAAAAACCCGCTCGTTTCTGGCGCCGTCGCCAACGAGACCGGCGGGCCATTCATCAGCGCGAGCGCTTGCGGCGCCCCGGTTTCAAAGTCGGTGCGATCCAGAGAAACGGTGCGCATTCGAGCGACAAATTGAAGTCGTTGCTGCGATCGATCGAAGGGCTGAGGAGCCTGGCTGCTCAGGTCGCCGACCGTCTCGCGAATCAGTCCTAGTCTTAAAATGGCGTCGTACAGTTGCTCGGGCGAGAGTGATTTGATCGCCATGTTGGCGAATAGTTCCGGGCGCTGACCATCCACGTTTTGACTGCTGCGTGCGTAGGCGTCGGTCATCGCCAGCGTCCGCAACAATTGTCGCAGGTCGTAGCCGGAGTCGATAAAATATTGCGTCAACTCCTCCATTAGCGCGGGATGGCTGGGCGCATTGAGCGGCGAAAGATCATCCACCGGCTCCACCAATCCACGACCAAACAAATGCGCCCATGCCCAGTTAACCGCGCGGCGGGCCGTGTAAGGATTGTCGCGTGCAACCATCCAGACCGCCAATTTTTGTCGACGGGTGCCGCCAAAGCGATCACTGGGCGCGCTGCCGCCGGGATAAAGCGGCGCGACGGTTTCTTCCGATTCGGGAATCTTCACTTCCCCCATTTCTTGATCGACCAACGAGATTCGCCCCATGGCGCTATCCCGCTTGGCGACACGCGCAAAGAAGGCGGCGTAGCCCCAAAAGTCACGCTGCTTCCAATCGTCGAACGGGTGATCGTGACATTCGGCGCACTGAATGTGCAGCCCCAGAAAAATCCGCGACGTCTCGGCCGCCAATTGTTCCGGCTTCAAATCGAGTGCGTCGTAAAAATAAACCGGACCATCCTGCTCGCTGCTGGCCGTAATGAATTGCTCGACGATGCGATCGTACCGAGCATTTTCCGAGAACTGCTCACGCAGCCAGGCTTGCAGCGCAAACTGATTTTGCAATTGCTGAAAGTCATCGGTCGGTTTCAAGATGATCTCGCGCCAAGTGCTGGCCAGATGCGACGCGAACGCCGGCGACGCCAGCAAACGCTCAATCAATTGGCGACGCTTCGCAGGCGAGCTGTCGGCCAGATAGTCTCGCGTGATCGCCACCGGAGGGATCGTGCCGCTTAGATCCAGATAGGCGCGGCGCAAAAACTCGCCGTCGTCGGCTGCCGGAGCCGGCTCCACCCCGGCTGATTTCAGACGTTCCAGCAGCAGCTGATCGATGCGAGCTGTCATTGGAGCCGAACGATCGGCCCCTTCTTCGGCAACCGCGATGGCAGTCGGAAAGAGGAACAGAGCGATCGCCAAGCGAACCATCGAAAAACGAGACATAGCGTATCGAGTTGAAAGAGGAGAAAGGTTCGACACTCCCGCATTCTAGCGAATCTTGCTATGCATGCGAACGAAATGGAGGGGATTTTCTCCTCGCAACGGGAAGATCCAATTCGCCTGGGTCGCTAGTGATTCGCTAGACTGACGCATCCATTGCCGATATTCCTTCGATTTGACGCTCGTTCATGAATTCGCCAGCAAATTCGTCGCTATCGCAAGTCTCGCTCTGGCGCCAGCTTTGGCGTCACCGGCAATTAGCAATCGCTTTACTCGCAATTGTCGGTATCGCCGCGCACCTCCTCCTACGTTTCGGTTGCGATGTCCCTCCCACAATGTTCAATCTCCCGCTGTGGATCACGCTGGCGATCGGGGGCGTACCGCTGATTTTGGAACTGCTCAACAAAGTCGTTCACCTCGATTTTGGCGCCGATTTGCTCGCGGGTATTTCGATCGTCGCATCGGCGCTGCTGGGTGAGTATCTGGCCGGCTCGATCGTCGTGCTGATGCTCTCCGGCGGCGAAGCGCTGGAGTCGTTCGCCGTCGGCCGCGCTTCCGCCGTTCTGCAAGCGCTGGCCAAACGACTACCGTCGATCGCGCATCGTCGCAACGGCGCCGCTTTGGAAGATGTCGCCGTGGATGCGATTGACGTGGGAGACGTCGTCGTCATCTTGCCGCACGAAGTCTCCCCAGTCGATGGAGTCGTGATCGAGGGGCACAGCGTCATGGACGAATCGTACCTGACCGGCGAACCCTACATGATGTCGAAAACGCCAGGAGTCAGCGTCTTATCGGGCGCGGTCAACGGCGATGGAGCGTTGACCATTCAGGCCGAACGACAAGCGGTCGACTCGCGCTATGCGAAAATCATGGAAGTGATGCGGAAGTCAGAGCAGCAACGCCCCCACATGCGGCGTTTGGCGGACCAGTTGGGCGCGTACTACACGCCGCTCGCCCTGGCGATCGCCGGAGTGGCCTGGTACTTCAGCGGCGATGCGACCCGCTTTTTGGCGGTCATCGTCGTTGCGACCCCCTGCCCTTTGTTGATCGCAATTCCGGTGGCGATCATCGGCTCGATTTCGCTCGCCGCACAAATGGGGATCATCATTCGACTTCCGGCGGTGCTTGAACAGGTCGATCGTTGCCGCACGGTGATCTTCGACAAGACGGGAACGCTGACCTATGGCGAGCCCCGCATCTATGACCAATGGAATTCGGCCGAGTGCGATCCGCTGGAAACGCTCGCGCTGATCGCCAGCTTAGAACGCTACTCGAAGCACCCGCTTGCGGCGGCGATCCAGAAAGCGGCGGAAGCAGCGTCTGCGGCGTCCTATGACGTCACCCAGGTCAGCGAACGCCCTGGCCAAGGAATGCGGGGTCTTGTTCACGGCCACGAGGTGCGGATCACCAGCCGCAAGCAACTCTTGAAAGAACAACCGGAAGCGATATTGCCGGAGCAGCAAGGAGGGTTGGAGTGCGTCGTGCTGGTCGATGAAAAACTAGCGTCCGTCTACTTCTTTCGCGATGCGCCGCGACGCGAGGGGAAACGATTTATCGATCACCTGGGACCGCAACATCAGATCAGCAAGCTGATGCTGGTCACCGGCGACCGAGAATCGGAGGCGCGATTCTTGGCCGATCAAGTCGGCATCCACGAGGTCTTTTTTAATCAAACGCCGGAAGAAAAGCTGGAGCTTGTCCAGCGCGAAACGGCCAGCGCCGCAACCTTGTTTGTGGGAGACGGCATCAACGACGCTCCGGCTCTCGCGGCGGCGACCGTCGGCGTCGCGTTTGGCCAAAACAGTGACGTCACCACCGAAGCGGCCGGGGTCGTCGTGCTCGACAGCTCGCTGGAAACCGTCGACAAGCTGCTCCATATCGGTCGTCGCATGCGCACGATCGCGTTGCAAAGCGCCGTGGGAGGAATCGCCCTCAGCATGATCGGGATGCTGATTGCATCCGCTGGTTGGCTGCCGCCGGTAGCGGGAGCGATATCGCAAGAGATTATCGATGTGATCGTGGTTTTGAACGCGTTGCGAGCCGCGTTTCCTCCTCGCGAATTGACGGATTACGATAAATAGCACGTCCGTCCGCTCCCCAAATTGCCCGCACCTTGAAGGAACACGCTCATGTTTCGCTATTTGATCGCACTTTTCTGCGTGGCGACGCTTTCCTTGGCGACCACGGTCGCGGCCGCAGAGCCTGGCGAAGGCTTGATTGACGGACTGATCGCCCAGATTCGTCAGCTAGAGCAACGCTTGGAACGGATTGAGTCCCAAGTCGATAAAAACAGCGCCGCGATCGATCGCAACACTGCGCCGGCCCCCCAACCGAAAGTTGTCGCTCAACCGCAGAAGCAGCCGAAACAAGCCCAGCCTGCTCAGAAAGAGAAGTCGATGGCGCTGGACTGGACGCCCCAAGAACCGGTGGACTATTCAGGGCGATGGCTGATGACGTTGCCGCTGGGCGCCGAGCATCATGTCGCTATCAAGAAAGCGAAAGACAACCAGCTCAAGCTTGTCCGCCCCCGCTTAAATCTGGCAGGGGTCTACCAAGTGGATGGCGCAACGCTGACGATCGTACGGCCCGCCGATAAGCGGTTGACGGGGTTTGTCTGGACCGCGATCAATCGCAATACGCTGATCTTGACCGGCGAGCCCCCGCAGGGGCGAACCGGATCAAGCTATGTCGGCGCGACGCTTACGCGCCTGGTTGAATCGCCGGAATCGCGGTAATCGCATCGCTGGGCGAGCGAACCTCGGGGAAGATCTGCTTCACCCCTTGGCGACCCAGCAGAAATCGTTGACAGACCAGACCGACTCCCCCTTCGCCGTGGCAAACGACCTCGAAGATCGGCTCACGATGCGGCAGGACGGTCGCACGAAAAATTGGCCCGCTGAACTCCACTTTGAAGCTGGCCGAATCGTGATAGGCCGAGTCGGTCAAAACCACAACGTGCCGCTTCGAGACTTCGACCGGTTTGGCCTGGTCTTCTTCGGAAGCGAACAGCAACATCTTGCGTTCTCCGCCACCTTTCAAGATCACATCGCGCTCGGCGACCAACGCATAATCTTGACGCCATAAGTCGTCGGGGCGTTGAAACCCTTCAACCAAGCAAGTGCGGCGAACCAGCCAAAGAGCGTTATCGCCATAAAGCGGGTAGGCCAGGACGGTCAGGATCACGGCAGCCAACAGTGTTGCGATCCAGCTAGGCGTCGTTTTCGATTCGTTCATTTTGATTGCCATCTTCTTGGAACTCTGTTCGGGAGGTCTACATTTAGGCGGGAGTCTTACGACGAAAAATCGAGAGGGGACGACGCTGTGACGACGTCGACGACATAGGCGGGGTCAAATTCGGCAGGAGCGGGGGACTCATCGCGGTAGGCGTGTTCGACTCCATTGGGAGTCAGACGAAAATGGACCGAATGAATATGATCCGGGCCATCTTCCAGCACGAACTCCACGACCGGGTGGATGCGTGGAATCAACGAAACGCCGGCAAGCTTGCCAACGACATCCAGGTGGTAGGCGCCCTGCGAAACGTAGTCCAAGTCGGTCAATACGACCTGGCGATGCTGATTGCCGCTTCCGACTTGGCTAAAAACCAGCACGCGCCCCTGGCTGCCGTCGCACCAGTGATAGGCTTCGTCCGCATCCAGCTGGTATTGGCCCGCAATTCCCGGCAACAGAGATTGCTGATAACCGTGAATCAGGGAGATGCGCCGCGCCGTTCGCAGCACATGGTCTCCGTACATCGGTGCTGCGAGAAGCAGCAAACAGGTCGCCGCAATCCAAGTCTGCGGCGTAACTTGCTTCAGTCTGTTCCACATCGTTCCAGCCCCTTGGTGCTGTAGGTCGCGTTTGGGTTTCGCGTGGTCTCCGACGACGATGGGGAATCGTGTGGGAAACCGAATGTAGGTTTGGCAGGCATTCGCTGATTTGTGGGGCGCCCAGCGAACGAGCGTCATCATGACAAAACAGGCAGAAGCATGATTGGCGTTTGTTTGCCTGCTAGCTACGGCAAGAATGCGGCCAGCGCGGGACAAATCGCATGTAGAGCGCGAAATGCTGCCCAAAAAAAGTGCTGTGGAAAATGGCAGGCCGCTGCTGGGACTTAAGAAGGAATCTACCGCCTTAGAAACTGGGCGTTTATTGACATGCGGATGCCCGGTATTTTCCCACAAAACCGAAAATTAACCATGCGAAGGGCATTTTAATCCACAAAAGCCCTTCAGGAAGATTTTATATTGAAAACTTTGGGATTTCACTTGGCCGCCAAATGCGTGCACAAGACATTAGCACGCCCGAAATCAGGCTCGAATCAGATACTTGTTCAGTAGCGTTTCGAGACCGATGCAATGACTCGCCACGCGTTCGGAATCTCGCACCTCCGGATCGACTGCGACGGCCGCGATTTCCGCTTCCAGCGACTCCATCAATTCGCGCGCGGACGCCATGTCGTCGATCGATTCGACGGTCCCTGAATCACCCGACGCGGCCAGATACTCTTCGGCCAGCTGGCTGTTTGAAAACAGGCACAGGACGACGACCTCCGCTCCTTCGGCATCAGCGCCGACGATCGAACTGAAACCAGACTCAAGTCGCAGCAAATAGACAGGATAGCTCCAAGGCGAATAGTCGACTTCCAGCCGGTCGCTCAGCAGCGACTGGACCGTCGTCGACCAGGCGGCGTTCACCGCTGCTTCACGCGGATCAGGATCAAAGCAGACCAACGTGACGGGCGCCTGTAAGCTTTCCAGCAGCCAAGCGAATTCGCGGTCGTTGTTTAGCTGCCGGGGAGCGCCCAGGATGGCGAAATCCTGCATGAACTCTAACGCCTTTTCTTCGGTCGTCACTGCGACCAGCAACTGCTGCGAGTCATCTTGGGGATCTACGATCGAAGCATATCCGCCGTTGTGAGCAATCAAATAAATCGGATAAGTCCACGAATACTGCATCGGTCGGTTTCCTTCACTAACGTCGCAAATCGATTATTGGGCAGCGGCGGCGGCCGCAATTCGCCGATTCTCGCGGCGCACGAGTTGTCCACACGCGGCGTCGACATCGGCGCCAAGGGAATAGCGAATCGTCACGGTATAGCCTTCGCCGCGCAGCGCGGCGCCAAACGCTTCGCGGTCTTCTTTCGACGTTCCCTCGAGATGAGGCGCCGCATCGACGCGATTGTAGGGAATCAGATTGATGTGCACCGGCAAGCCGCGAAGATAGTCGGCCAGCGCCGCGCGATCTTCCGGGCCATCATTGATCCCCCGCAACATGAGATACTCGATCATGATCGACTGCTGCTGGACGGCCGCGACCTGATCAAGGGCGGCGCGCAATTCTTTCAGATCAAACTTGGCCGCCAACGGAATGATCTCGGTGCGGCGCGATTGGATCGCACTATGTAAACTGAGCGCGAGATTCACCTTCGGAAACTTGCGGGCGAACGCAATCATTGCGCTAGGCAAGCCCACCGTCGAAACCAACGTCCGCCGCGGCGATTGATCAAACCCATGGGGAGAGACCAGCTTTTCTAGCGTCTCATGCACGGCCGCCGTATTGTGGAACGGCTCTCCCATCCCCATGAAGACGATATTACGGACCTTACGGCCTTCCGGCTTGAGCAACTGATTGGCCTGCACGACCTGGTCCAAAATCTGGGGCGCCGAAAGACTGCGAGCGATCCCCATTTTGCCGGTCGCACAAAAATCGCAATTCGCCGCGCAGCCGACCTGTGACGACACGCAGAGCGCCGTGCGTCCGGTGGCGACCCGCAAGATGACCGACTCCAACAGCAGCCCATCGTCCGTGCGGAACAGCAACTTCGAAGCGCCGTCCAGCTGCGAATCGAAACGCTGATCGAGCGTCAGCTCATGAAAACGGATCTCGGCCGCAAACGCGTCCCGAGCCGCTGCCGGCAATTCCTGCAGCGCCTCTTCGTCCGAACCCTGCAGTTTCAACAGCCGCGTACGGAGTCGGCGCAGCCGATGCGGGTCGAGACCCAATCGCTTGCGCATCGCTTCGACAGCGGCGGCGTCATGGATACTACTGGGCATGGCCGCACTTTCGCTCGGCATGCGGTGCGTATTTCGACGGTTCGGTCGGCAAGTTCATGATGGTTCCCGGATTGGCTCAAACGACCCTGTATTGTAGGTCGGATCGGCGGCGGAACCAAGGAACCCTCCGGAGCAGGAATCTCTAATTCGCCGCCGCGCATAAAAAAAGAACGCCCCATCAGGGCGTTCTCAAGCGTTCGCCAACGCGGCGACTTCTATTCGTAGTCCCACTTCATGATCCAGGGATCGGCGGTTCGCTTTTGAAATGCTTTTAGCTTCTCTTGCATTTCCTTTTTGACGTCCGAGTACTTCTCAACGTCGGCCAGATTGTTCGCCTCGTACGGATCGGTGGAGAGATCAAACAGCTCAAACGCCGGGCGATGGATATAGTCCTTCACCGTCCGTTGGCCGTAGTAGGCGTCCGGCCCTTGCTTGTAGATGTCTTGAAATGTCGGCGCCGCCCACAAGTCCGACGCGAACGGATACGGCAATCCATGCGCGATATTCCAGATCAATTTGTAGTTGCCGCTGCGGACGACGCGCATCGGGTAGTACATCGTGATCTCGTGAAACGTGTGCGACGCGTAGATCTCGTCCCAACCCGCGGGCTTTTCCTGATCAAGCGTCTTGAGAAACGAGCGTCCCTGCATTTGATTCTTTTTCGGCGTCGCATTGGCGAAATCGACGATCGTCGGCGTCAGATCAACCCAGCTCACCAGCGCTTCGCAGCGCAGTCCCCGCTTTTGGTTGTAGGGATTGCGAATGATGCAGGGAGAGTTGAGACCCGGCTCGTAGGTGGTCGTCTTTCCACCGGGAAAAGCGATGCCGTGATCCGAGATATAGAGGATCAACGTGTCGTCATAGACCCCCTTCTCTTTCAAGATTTCGACCAAGCGGCCCAACCCCTGATCGATGCGGGAAACCGATTGGTAGTATTGGGCGAGTTCGGCCCGGCAGGTCGGCGTGTCTGGCAGGAAGGAAGGAACAATCACGTCGTTCGGATCAAAGAGGACCGTCTCGACGCCGGGATAGCCTTGCGGTCGATTGCCGAAGGCGTCGGGCTTGTAAGGATCGCTTTTCACCACGCCGCCGCCGCGATGCGGATCCGACGTGCAGATATATAGGAAGAACGGCTTGTCGCTATCTTCCCCGATAAAGTCGGCTGATTCGTTCGCCAGGTCGACGGCGTTGCGGCTATCCCCCTTCAGCGCGTGCTGAAAGTGATAGACCTTTTCCGGCGCGACATGATACTTGCCGATTCGCGCGGTCCGATAGCCGGCCGCTTCTAAGTAAACCGGCAAGCTTTTGACTTTGTCGTACGAGCTGAAGTGATGATAGGCGTGCTCGTGTCCGTAGTGACCGTTGGCGTGATTGAAGATGCCGGTCAAGATGACGCTGCGACTGGCGCTGCAGCTCGCCGTGGTCGCATAGGCGTGATCATAGATCGTGCCGTCCGCGGCTAACGCATCCAGATTGGGAGTTTTGATGACCGGGTTGCCGTAGCAGCCGGCATCTTTTCCCTGGTCGTCGGTAACAAACAACACCACATTGCGCGGAGCCGCGACCGCAGTCGCGGTCCAGCCGAGCAGAAAAAGAAAGGCAAACGATGCGATTCGAGAAATCACGCGAAAACTCCCAGGAAGGTAATAACAGGCGGGAAATTCACAATAACACGCCACGCCGTCCGATTAAAGCGCGTTGCGCCTCTCCTTGAAATCGGTTGGGTGAAATTGCCGCCAACTTCGGCCGCAATTCGACCAGAAACCCGCAATTTGCCGCTCTCTCGCGGAACTGATCTGGGGCAGTTCCGCCCCGTCTGTGAATATTGGCGCAGCCAAACGTGTAGAAAAGCAGCTTATCCCCCACCAAATCAGGCAATGGGGTTAGCGCGCTAGTTAATGTTCGCGACAATCTCGCTTTACCCCCCCTGCAACGCCTGACTTCTGAGCCCCTTTATGCAGTTTCTCGTCGACCAACCGGTTTGGGTCGTCGCCATCTTCATTTTCTGCACACGCATTGTCGATGTGTCGATCGGAACGCTACGAACGATTTCGGTCGTGCAGGGACGTCTCGGCTTGTCCGTCGTCCTCGGCTTTTTTGAGGTGCTGGTCTGGACGATTGCGATCTCGCAAGTCATTACGGGAATCGGCGAGAACCCGATGCTGCTGTTCGCCTACGCAGGCGGTTTTGCCGCCGGCAATGCGGTCGGCATTCGACTTGAGCGGATGCTAGCGATGGGACATGTCGTCGTGCGGATGATTTCGCCGCATGATGGGCCCAAAGCCGCCAAAGCGCTGCGTGAAGCGGGCCAACGGGTCACGACATTCACCGGCGAAGGCCGAGACGGGCCGGTGCTGCTGATCTATATGAATTGCCGCCGCCGCAAGCTGAAGCGCCTGCTCAAGATCGCGACCGCAAGCGATCCCACGATTTTCTACACGGTGGAGCCTGTCCATTCGCACAACGAGGGGCTCAACGTCCCGCTGCCCCATCGCACCGGCTGGCGAGCGCTTTTGAAAATGAAATAGGCGGACTTCAAAATCCCCCCTTTTGAAGTCGCGTTATTTTGTCAAACCTCGTCCTGTGGGCCTGGATAGCTCCGCTATCTCGGCCGACAAAGTAGGCCAGAGACATCAGACCGCAGACGGACCTACAACGATGGTTATGGCGCCGTTTGAATTGGCGAAATGGCCGCGAACTGCTTACCGGGAACCAATGCCGCTTACGGAGTCTTCTCGAAAAGCGCATCACGCCGTGGCTCTTAGATTGTGGTTTTCTTCGGTTTGTCACCGCGATGAATGTGAAGCAGAGGATCCAGCTGTCGAGCTTTTTGCAGCGCTTCGTCCGAATCTCCAAGACAGCCGCGCAGGACGAACTCCTTCGTCAGTTTGGCGGCGGCGATCTTCGTGATGATTTTGTCCGTTAGATTGCAACCGACAAGTTCAAGTCGCTCCAACTTGACGCCGCTTTGCACCAGCGCATCGATATCCGGCGCGTCCTTGAAGAATAACGCGTCTTTGCGAACCACGAGCTGCTGAAGTCCAGCGACCTGAGAGAGCTGACGCAGGAAAGCCCCCGGCGTTCCTTCTGGGATACTAAGTCTTTTGAGTGACTTTATCTCCAGCAAGTGCGACCAGGTCGCTTCACTCGCCCGTTTGCGAAGTTGGATTTTCAGTTCATCGATCTGGGGAAGAAAAGCAAGTGATTCCCAGGCCGCTTCGTCGGTAATATTCAGATTTACGCTTACCGGCGCCGGCGCCCCGAGGACGCCAAACACTTCTCTTGTCTCTTCATTGGGCTTCCAGCCGCGGGTAATAAATAGCCGATACGGATCGTTGAGCGGCGGTGGTCCGCCAGGGGTGGATAGATCGCGCAGCGAATGTACATCCCGCGAAATCATCAATCCGCCATTCCGCGCCCCAATGATCGCCTGACGCATTTTCTCCGACTCCACCGTCGACCAGGTTACCCCTTTCAACTGGGGAGTCGCCTGAGCCAATTGCCGGACTCCGGCGGTCGTTACAAACGTATCGCCTAGCCGAATCGACAGCAGCGCCGGATGCCCTTGCAAGTGGGCGATGCCGGCGTCGGAGACTGGCGTCGTATTCAGAACCAGCGTTTCCAGCGTTTTTATTTTTGCAACCTCCGCGAGGAGCGGATCGGAAATAACGAGCATTGACAGCCCCAGTTCAGTGAGCAACCGACACTGCTGAAGCGTTTTCACCTCCGCCTCCTGTACCATCTGCGTGCCGAACCAGACTTTCGCAACTTCTTCGGTGGGCAATAGAGTGGCTAGTGGGTGCTCCGCCAAATTGATGTCCTCAAGGTGAATGAAAGAGATGAGTCCTTTCATGGAGCCCTCCTCACGGCGAATCACCGCCTGCCCGCCGAGACTGCGGATCTTCTCAGCGAGTTGCTGGTGCTTGGAGATCAGTTCCGGCGCGGGGACTTGGTCGGCGAAGCTGCAGGCAGAGCTACCAAGCAGCAACACAAAGCAAACGGCAAGTTGAAGATGCCGATGAAGCGACTTCGTAAAAAGTGGTTTGCTGGATGATGCTTCAAGCATGCGCATTGAACTACTCCGAGATAAAATGCGATCGTTGACCATGGTCGAGATTGACAATTAACTGAACTAGGAGAATCTCAAGGATTCGAAACATCAAGTTCTTCGTTGAAGTAATCAGAATTGGCCATAATCCATGCCGTGCTGAATGGAACAGCAGAGGACCCTCCCAAGTTTGCCCAGAGAGAAATATCTCCAATATTAATGCCAGCCGGGGGACTGTCGTTAGCTCCCGCTGCATAGGCGATTAGCTTTTCCACATTACTAACGACCAGTGCATCCTGAATTTCGGACAGCTTTTCGCGACTCGCTTCGAGACCCGCCTGATAGACACTAAACATTTCTCCTACACCAATTTCCGTAAAGATTCCGCCGATTTGCAGCGCGCCTTCGATCGCTTCCAAGCCATCCACCGGATTCGAACTCGCGAAACCGTTCCACAACTGCCTTGACCCATTGATGGCATCCAGTGCTGACGACACGTTGCTGAGGCTCTCCACGAGAGTGGGAATGTTGATGTCCAAATTTGTAATCTCCACCAGATCCGAATGTTTCCACTCCACATCTTTAATGTCGATCGTCGCCGCGCCACTGGCAAACACAGCCGCGTCGAAGCCGCCGCCGGGCCGAGGCCGATAGATAATTAGATGCTCGGATTCAATGCTCACGGTAACAATTTGGCCTAGCAATTCACTCCCATCTACGAGCTCAACGCTTTGGAGCGTAAACGAGAGTTCGTCTAGGGTCCCTTGGGGAAGTTGCTCAAATGCCCTTGCAATCAGACCATTCGCATATCCGATAGTATCGTTCGCATATGTCAGCGACTCCCAAGCTTGAGGCGGATTATTTTCGGCGGAAACGACATCCTGAAATCCTTCTTTAAAATAGTATTCATCAAGCAGACGAAACAATTCCCGATGCTCCGGCGTATTCTTCGTCAGCAATGCGGTGCGAAAATCTCTCATCGTCTGATCAACGGTATAGCGAGTCTTTAGCTTTACCATGTAATCGTCGAAGTCGCCCTTGCTGTTAATCTCGTTGACAGTCGCCAGGGCGGCAAGATCGGAGAAATAATATTCTCCTCCGTTGTGAATCACGATCTCGCCGTATCGATCACCGGCGTCGTACGTCGGATTGTAGAAAATGCCGCCGCCAGCATAGAAAAAGGAAATACCAGGCGTCCAGTCGTCAAAATAAACAATGCTACCGTTGTCGGGTAGGTTTTCCGCGTCTTTAAACTTTTCGCTATGAATGGCGTCTCCGCCATCCCCAAATAGAGCCATCGTGAAGAACGACGAACTTCCAGAACCGGATCGCATTAGCAAGTAAAACTCGCCTGGCGCGTATTGATACGGGACGACCGTATAGTCATCGTCGATAGTCGCGTTTTGGATGGCAATCACGGTGTCGTCAAAAGAGGCTTCTACTGCAAAATACTCAGTCGATTCGTCAATATCGATCAGGTCTTGACTGGTTGGATCGACATCCGCCAGTGTTCGCACAAAGACCTCCGCCCTCGTTTGCCCTGCCACGATCGTGACATACTGCTCGAATTGAACATAATCTTCGTCGACTTGAGCGTTGCCGGCATCACCAGTCGATACCCAAAAGGTCACGTTATGGGCAAGCGGATATTCGATTTCCAAGTAGAATCTCGCCACATCGCCTTCCACAACAAAACCATCCGGTATTTCGCTTGGCACAATCGATTCGGGTTGAGAAATCGTAACATCCGGATAAGCATCGACGAGCAACGTGTCGACTACCGCCGAATAGCCTTCCTCATTCCAAACCAGGGCAATCTGATTGTCGGCGGAAGCGATGAGCCCCTCAACATAGATCGTGATTTCTGAGTCGTCGGCAAATTGCGTTACTCCTGTTTTGACTTCCTGGGTCCCCAACTCGTCTAACCAAATCGCAATATTTTGATTGGAGAAGCTAAGTGTGAAATTGCCTACTGGAGCCGATTCACTCTGATTGCCTCGTAGAACGAGTTTGCTAATTTGGCGACGATCACCCATGCCGGAGACGGATATCCGGCCTCCCTTCGCATTCTCCTCAATGTCCGACAGCAGATCTTCCGACGTTTCGCCAATCTGAAGATCCAGATCGCCGCCAAGATCATGGATGCTGACCGTCGCCGTATCGGCGCCAATTGCGTAGTACGGCAGATAGCCGTACTGGGAGTTCCCTTCGCTGGGGAGTAATTTCAAAACAACCTCTTCCGGGTCTTCATGCTCCGAGTCGTTTCGCGGGCGGACGAAGATGTCGACATACGATTCCTGCCCAGGAATCGTCGCCGTTGCATAATTGAACTTCCCTTCGTTGTCATAGTAGATCGGAATATTGAATTCGTACCATTGCTCTTCCACATCGAGATATGCTGGAATCTTGTATCTGGAGACGAGATGGTAGTCACTCAGCGATGCCTGGGTACTTTCGTCAATTTTGAACGCGACCGACAGGCTATGCGTTAGATCGGTTTCGTTGCTGCGAGTAATGCGGAGGAGGCCGTTATTCAGCGGCGTTTCAGACGTTCCGAACTCTGCGGCGATCGCATCGATCGCCGCGATATCGACAGTCCAGTCGTCGTTGTCTTCGATCGTAACGTCGGCCGTGGCGCCGGCACCGATCGTGTAATAGGGAAGACCGGATCGCGTGGACGTGTCAGAGGCGAGGATTGTGATTCGTAATTCACTATCCAATTTGTGATGCGGGTCATTCGTAGGAATGATTCTGAAGTCACCGAACGTGCTCCCCGACCGGATGTAAATGACTCCCCGGTAGAGCTTGTCTTTCGCATCCCAGGTCAACGAGGAGGAAGCTCCGTCGACTCCCACAAAGCTGTAAGGATTTCCTTGTTCGTCCGGTTCAATCTCTACCTTGACCGCCAACGAGTGCGTCAGATCGGTTTCGCCGCTACGCGTAAAGCGGATGACAGCGTCGCGATTCGGTTCGCCGGCGCCATATTCGCTGGCGACGCTCTCCTGCGGCGTTACGTTAACTTCCCAATTGTCGCTTTCATTGATGGTAATTGTCGCAGTGGCGCCAGCGCCTTCGTAGCTCTCTGAAATACCGCTAACAGGGACGGAAAAAGACGATACCAACCGAATGTTTAACTGTTTCGCAGCCTCCGGATCGATATCGTTATTTGCTCGCACCAAGAGGTCAATATCGCTCGCTTCATAATCCCAGGAGATATAGGTGACATACTCGCCGTCGGCATTGGGCGTGCTTCCCAGAGAAATTGGCTGGGCATCACTGGCAGTAATCTTATAAATACTGTGCAAATCACCCAAAGCATCGCCGCTGAACGCGACCACAACTTGCGCGTACCAGCCCGAACTATCGCTACGAGAAATCCGAAACCATTCGCCATCGAAATCCTCTTCATCGACCACACCGTCGTCAATCGTAGAGACCGACATCGTTGCGAGAACTCTGCGCGCCTCTAAAACTTCTACAGGAAAGAGGCGCCTCCGTCGCTTTCGACTTTCCGCCATCGAATAACGACACCGCGCAGGCGTTAAATATTTGACCCAGTTCACAAGAGAAAAGTCCATGCCTTCGCTCGCTGAAATTGCGTGATTGGATAAGAATCGCAAAAAGCTCGAAGTGTGACGTGCACTATAATCGCTGCTGACGCCTTGTTCCGCCTGCGGCGAATCGCAGTTTACAACGTGAGCAGTACGCGAATGGGATAGCGTCTGAGCTAGTTGTAGCGAAGAAAGAACAAGGTTGAATCCGCAGCTTTCAATATTAAAGAAAGAACATTTTCGAGAATTTGCGTCGACAGGCTTTTGATTCGCGGTCGATGCATAGATGGAAATCTGCGAGATTACAGTTACATGCATGATTCCACTAGCATGACGACTATTTCTACAAAATGCATTACTTTCAAGAGAAGCAAGCAGGTTGCTGGACTGCGCCACTCCGCCGCCCGAGATTGAGACAAATTTTGACGATTGCCGCGTCTTCTCTTGTGACTTACTTGTTCAAAGAACTTCCCCGCGCGAGAATTGGCGAATTAACTAACAGCGCCAATCGTACGGCAGAATGAGGGATCCGTAACGCGGCGGCGCTGCAGGAAACTTCGCGGCAAATAGTCAAGACAATCGGAAGTCCTTCACAAAAGCTGCGCTCAAGCGACTTACATCTCGACGTCGTCGTCAATCACTTCCGCATTGTAGGGATGGCTGTGACGATGAAGCCAACGCAGCGCGATACGACCGACGCTGACGACAATCAATAAAAACGGGGGCATCGCGAGCGAGACGACGATAAACAGATACCGTCGCGGCAAAGTATCGCTGGCGACGTTGATCGCATAATACGCCAACGTCGCGACGGCGCAGCAGAGGAACGTCGCGAACATCAAGCCGGCGATGGTGAACCGCGGCATCCAAGCAAGCTTCAGCTTTGACAGCCCCAGAAATTGAGCGACGATCGCGCCCAGCAACATGCCGAACGGGACGCTAATCACCGCGGCGAAGCTGCCGATGATCAAAGCGGCGAACCACGGATTTGCGCCGCTTTGGTAAAGACTGGTCAGCGCGATGATCAATCCGACGGTGACGAACGTCGCAAAGGCGACCAGCGCCGCGATCGCGCGCGCGATATATTTGCCGCTCAAGTTCAAATCTTGGAATCGGCCCGGTAGACTCCGCCGCGAATCTGGCTCACTGGATCGCAGATCGGACATGGTCGATTCCTTACATGCCGTACGTTTCAGGCGTCGGCTTATGCAGACGTTGGACTTCGGCCAATAGCTTGCCGTAGCTGATCTGATCATCCACCGGAATGATCGCGTAGCAACCGTTTTGGCAACAGCAGTCGAGAATCACCTGCCGCGAGTTGGGCGTCTGAAATCCGTCGGTCGACGGCTCATGTCCGGTTAGAAAATATTGAGCGCCTGTCTGCCGAGCGAACGCATCGGCGTTTTCTTGGCGAAAATCGCGTCCCCAAACCAGTCGACCGACATCTCCCTGACAGGCCAGGTCTTCATCGACCAGGGGCCGATCAAACACGGCCGGATCGAACGGTTTTTGGTCGCACTTTTCGGGCAAGCTGTGACAGATCAACAGGCGCTTGCCTGCTTTCACGCCGATGGGAAGACTGCGGAGAAAATGGAGATAGGCGTCGCGGACATCGGCGGTCCGATTGCCGTACATCTCTTGTAGGCCGGCGCGGAACATCAAGTTGAGCATCTTCCCCCCTTTCAGGATCGGGAAGTCGACCATTTCGGCCAGTTCGTGATTGCTCAGCAAAAAATGGACGCGATAGGGAAACTGGCTCACCAACTGCGCGACATCTTCTAACATCAAGTGCGACATGCAGCCCCCCCCTTGCGGATAAGTCGGACCGCCGTGACAAACCTCTTGCAGCACCAGGTGTCGCTCCGGATGAAGCTCGAGTGCGGCGAGTTCTAGAATGCGCTGAAAGTTCCGTCGATTGCCATGCAAGTCGGCGGTCACCATCACATCGGCGGCGTCATTTCCGGCCGGCAGCGAAATCAGATTGCCGTGTCGATTGGGATTGCTGAGGTTGATCTCCGCCGCTTTCTGATAGCGCGCGATGACTTGGTCAGCAAGAGAAGTTTCTACAGTCATAATTTCGACTAGCGGAATCGCGCGAGAAAGGGAAACGTGAATTTCACGTAATCAACTTCTAATTGTTGCCAGTTGATGCGTTCCAGGCAAACGCGATGCGTACTGTGACGGTTGTAACGGGTTTTCCGAGGCCAAGCATTAGGAGAACCTCAAGGAATTCTATGAAATTTCCCCCTCCCCTCCGTTTTTAGCTTAACTTTCAGTTAGGCGCATACCGCCGGCTTCTCCTCTTCATCTTTTCGGATTTCATCAATATGGGCGTAGAGCGGCGAACGTCGATTCGCTTTCCGGTAATGCCGGAAAACGTAAGTGGGCGTCTGGTGCTCGGCAGCGAGGAATTCCGCGTTCGCCTGCTTGATGAATCGATGGCCGGATTCGCGATTGAGCTCGAGGTCTCCAAAACGCGCCTGCAATTGGTAAATCCAGAGCACGAGGAAGAGTTTTTCCTCTTTGGCGAAATCGCCCAGCTCATTCTCAATAATAGCGCTTTCGAAGTTCAAATCACCAGCGTCGGCTTCAAGAACCCTTCGCCCGACCGCAAACTTCATCCCACCAAAGCTCTGCTGCGCGTCGGTGTCCGAATCATTCGTGAGATCTCCGCCGTCGAGTTTCATCGCGCCGCTTGGCGACGAGCGGCGGCGATTATCTTTGTCGCTGCGGCGGTCACCTTTGGCGTCTCGCTGGGGATGTTCAAAGATCAACTGCTGACGGCGACCGGCGCCGAAGAGCCGACGTTCAACGCGCTGATCGCTTCGATGTCTCGCGATTGGAATCAATACGCCGCGGCTCCGCAGGCTCCACGCAATGACGGCCTGCAGGTCTTGGCCGGCCAAGGACAGCAACTTCATCTCTTTGCTCAACAGTTGCGAAGCGACCCGATGCCGCTGCGCGTGCAACGAATCACGGCGCTCAGTACGCCGGAAAACTGGAAAACGATGGAGCTGAGCGAACAGCAGCGTGGCGACATTCAAAATATTCTGCTGGAAGCGAACGCGCATTTTGAGCGAATCTGGACCGTCTATCGCGAGTTTAAGTCGGAACTGGAACTTCGGATCGCCGCCTATCTGGATGAAGTCGAAATCCGCATTCTGTCGCATCTCACGACCGCTCAGGCCCAGTCCTGGTCGCAAATCGGACTGTAATTCCGGCCGGCGACGCCGCGCTGCTAGCAGGCGCTAGTCATTCGGATGATTCCGAATTATTCAATATTCGCGTTTCTACCGCCGATTTAGCAGAGGGAGAGCCTTTTGCGCCGTCGACTCCCGCCGAGCCGGCCCGCGCTGCAAATACGACCCGGACCGTTGGCCACACGAATCAAGAAGGTAGAGATGATGAAACGAATCGCGCTGCTCGCCGCAGTAACCGCCATGGCGGTTGGAAGCGTCGGTTGCCATCAAATTGGCGCAAATCCCTGTCGAAACCCCACCAGCGTCAGCGCTCCTCCTGCCGCCGGCGGCGGCTATGGTGGCGGCGGAGCCGGTGGTTATTCGCCGGAAGTCACCTACCCCTACTACACGACGCGTGGCCCGCGCGACTTCCTCAATCCGCATCCGTACGATATCGGCTATTAATCGTTGATCTCGGGCGTCCACGCGTCCGGAAGAGAACGAAGCCAACGACAAGCGTCGCCAGCAGCAAGCGACGCTTGTCGCATTTCTTGGGCAGTTGCTTGATTCGCGGCGGAGACGCCGTTGCCTGCACGCGCAGCGGCGTGCAGTAGAAAAAACGGATCAGGGCTTGTCGCTATTGCGAAGAGGCCTGCGGTTGCAGGAGCGTCTGATACGCTAGCAGGGCGCGAAACAGATCCCGCGACACCATCACGGTCTCATGCTCGACTTCGTCTTGAATCGTCACCCCACAGCGGCGCGCATCGTCGAAAAGTTGCAGCAATTCTTCGAGGCCGACGGCAATTTCAGCCGCAGCGGGTTGCGCCGTATCGTTCTCGGAGTGATCCTTGGTCGAACCGGCGCGCGGCGTCAAAGCCGCAGTGCGCGCAGAATCGCCGACGACGATCTTCGCCGGTTCGCTCCCGTCGGATGGGGTCGAATCGTCTTCGGGACCAAAATAAACGCGTAAATGCGGCGCCATGGCAAAAAGTCCTAGCGACAACGGCTCGAAACGGAAAGTCAGAGCGACTCGCACCGTGCCAACCTCTCTGTCTACCATTCGATTTCGGCAGAATGCGGCTGATATATCGCACAGAATCGCTGTAACTGCTCCGCAATACCGGCGAGTCATTCGTCGCACCCGCGCAATCGCTAAAGTTCGCCTAGGTACGGATATCTACCACTGCGTCAGGAGTAAAAAGAAGCCGGCTAGGCGAATTCTGTGTTAAATCTTGGACCTTGCCGCTTTGTGAATCCTTGACAACAAAATCGGTAGCCCCTAGATTGCCGGTCTGGCGTCCCATGCGCAGATGCCGCTCTGGCAAGCCTTTGACTCGCGCCGTTGCCTAATTTTTGCAATCGCGCGTCTCCCACCTGATACCTGTTGGCGAATATGGAAATCACAGTCTCGTCCGACCTCAGCATCGTGGCTCGCGAACTGGGGCTGCCGGTCGATCAAGTTCAAAGAACTGTCGAATTGCTGGATGATGGGAACACCGTTCCCTTCATTACGCGATATCGAAAAGATGAAACCGGCGGCTTGGACGAAGAGCAGATCCGCAAGATCCAAGCTCGATCGGCCGCGCTTCGTCAACTGGAAGAGCGAAAGCAGACGATTCTCAAATCGATCGAATCGCAAGGCAAGCTGACCGAAAAGCTGGCCGACAAAATCCAGAAGGCGCCGACCACCAAGCTGCTGGAAGATCTCTATCTTCCCTTCAAGCCCAAAAAGCAGTCGCTGGCCACCCAAGCGCGGCAACGCGGTCTGGAGCCGCTGGCCGACGAAGTCATGGCCGGCAACGAGGCCGCCGCCGATCTGCCGGCGCGTGCGGCTGCATTTGTCAGCGCCGAAAATGACCTCCCCGATGTCGCCGCCGTCCTGCAAGGCGTGCGTCATATCCTGGCCGAAGAATTCGCCGAGAATGCGATTCTCCGTGGACGTCTCCGCAAACTGATGTGGAAGACCGGCACGCTGGTCACGCTGCGTATCGAGCAAGCGGCCGATGCGTCCGACGAAAAAGATCATCACGACGACGAAGCTGCGGACAACGAATCTGAAACGCCCGCAGCCGAAACGGCCGCAGCGGAAACGGTCGCCTCGGCCGAGAGCCAGACTCCCGACGCCGACCAGTCGTCCAGCACCGCCGAGCCCAGCGCCGCGGAATCAAACGCTCCCGAGCCCAACGCAGCAGAATCTAGCGAAACCGCCAGCGAGGCAGAAGCGACTCCTGCTCCGGCACCTCCTGCTCCGGCGGCGCCTGCCGCAACGATTGATCCCAAACGCCGCGCGTTGCAAGAGCAGCGCCGCGATAAGCGTCGCAAGCAAAAGGATCGTGAGCGGAGCAAAAAAGAGAAAGCGTTCAAAGACTACTACGACTATCGCGAACCGATCTCGAAGATCCCGCACCATCGCGTGCTGGCGATCAATCGCGGCGACCGTACTCGCTTTATCCGCGTCAAAATTGAGTGTGACTGGGATCGTCTGTTCGCGTTAGCGGAAGAGACCGCCATCCCGGCTGACCACTCGCAGACCGATTTTTTAAAGCCCTGTTTGCGTGACGGCTTGCAGCGACTGATGCTGCCGAGTCTGGAACGAGAAATTCGCCGCGAACTGACCGAACATGCCGAAGAGCATGCGGTGGACGTCTTCGCCTGCAATCTTCGCAAACTGCTGCTGCAACCTCCGGTTTCCAGTCGCCGCGTCATGGCGATCGATCCCGGCTTCCGCAGCGGTTGCAAGCTGGTGGCGCTGGATCAATTTGGATCGATCCTGGAACAAGGGGTCATTCATCTGATCGGCCCCGAAGATCGCGTCGCCCGCGGTCGCCAACGCTTGATTGAGATGATCCGGCAACATGCCGTCGACATCGTCGCGATCGGTAACGGCACCGCCTGTCGTGAGACCGAAAACCTGGTCGCGTCGATCATCTCGAAAGACATCACGGATCGCGAAGTCGTTTACGTCATCGTGAACGAAGCGGGCGCTTCGGTCTATTCGACCAGCGAACTGGGCCGCGAAGAGTTCCCTGATTTCGACGCGACCGTCCGCGGCACGATCAGCATTGGCCGCCGCTTGCTCGATCCGCTGTCAGAACTGGTGAAGATCAACCCGTCGAACATCGGCGTCGGTCTTTACCAGCACGACGTCAAGTCCAAGCACTTGAAAGAGACGCTGGATAACGTCGTTGAATCCTGCGTGAACTATGTCGGCGTCGACGTCAATCAAGCGAGCCCAGCGCTGCTGAGCTACGTTTCTGGTCTCAATCAATTGACCGCGCGTCGGCTGTACGAATACCGCCGCCAAAACGGTCCCTTCACGTCGCGTGAAGAATTCAAAAAGGTCGCCGGTTTCGGCGAGTCGGCCTTCGTTCAAGCGGCCGGGTTCCTCAAGATTCGAGATGGGGAAAACCCGCTCGACGCAACTTGGATTCACCCCGAAAGCTACGAAGTCGCCGAAAAAGTGTTGGCCAAACTCGACGCGACCATCGACCAGGTTCGCACCGTAAAACCTGTCGAAGCGGCGACGCCAGCCCCTGCTCCGGTCGCAGAGCCTGCGGCGGAAGCACCTGTGGTCGAAGAACCTACCACCGAATCGCCGGTTGTTGCGGAAACGCCCGCGACGGAAACGGTGGAAGCGGAAACTCCGTCCACCGCGGCGGCGGAACCTGCCGTTACCGAAGATGTCGCTGCTGCGGAAGATGCTGCGACGACGGAAGAGGCTACTGCGGAAGAGGCCGTCACCGAAGAAGCCGTCGCTGAAACTTCTGCCGAAGCTCCGGTCGAAACGCCGCCGACTCCGGTCAAGAGCGAAGTCCCTTCGGCCGCGCATGCCGAATTGGTAAAGAAGATCGCAGGCGTCTCAGCCCCCGAGTTCGCCGCTGAATTGGAAGTGGGCGAACATCTGACGCGGGACATTTTGAATTCGCTGTCGCGACCTGGTCGTGACCCGCGAGCCGATTTCCCACCGCCGCTCTTCCGTCGCGGCATCATGAAGTTGGAAGACCTGCGTCCCGGTATGGAGCTCTCCGGCACCGTTCTGAACGTGGTCGACTTTGGCGCCTTCGTCGATATCGGTTTGCACGACAGCGGCATGGTTCATATCAGCCGCCTGGCCAACCGCTATGTGAGCGACCCGCACGAAGTTGTTAGCGTCGGCGATGTCATCACCGTGTGGGTTGTCGAAATCGACAAAGATCGTCGTCGCGTTTCGCTGACGGCGATTGAGCCCGGCACCGAAAAGGCAATTCCGGCCGCCGACGAGAAGCAGCGAGTTGATCGCCCGGAGCGGGCCAAGCGACCTCCGCGCGGCAAAAATCGGCCCGGCGGGAACAAACCGCAACATGCGGGCCACGGGAAACCGAAGGCGAAGACGTTCGTCGCCAAATCGAAACCGACGCCGAAGAAGCCGATCTCCGAAGCGATGAAAGAAGGCAAAGAGCCGCTTCGCTCGTTCGGCGACCTCGCTCAGTTCCTGAATCAAAGTCAAAAAGAAGAAAAAGAGAAGAAGAAGCCGAAAGGGAAATAGTCCCGCTCGGTTTACCGTGACGGCATTTCTTGATTGCCGTCATGCTGATCGCCTTGTTGTTCGCAGCGTAGCGGAACGTTTTGCGATTTCCCCTTCGCTCCATTCACATCGCCGAGCGCGATACGAAGATTCATGAACGATTTTGAAGACCGCCTGAAAAAAGCGATCCAACGAGGCGAAAAACGGAGCTCCGCTCGCACCGAGGCGCTCCGCGCTCAAACGTTGAGCGAAGAAGAATGTCGCGAACTGCACAGCAAATTGCGGCTTCAACTCTCGGACTACATCGAAAAGTGCGTCAGCACGTTGCCCAATCATTTTCCTGGTTTTCAGACCGAGACGATCTTCGGCGAACGAGGCTGGGGCGCCGCTTGTTATCGAGACGACCTTGACCTGACCGGCGGCAAACGCCGCAGTTTGTACAGTCGGCTGGAAATGACGATTCGCCCTTATTCGACCGTTCACGTCCTGGAGCTAACCGCCAAAGGCGCGATTCGCAACAAAGAGACCTTCAATCGCAACTACTTCGAGAAACTGGGGGAAGTCGACGTCGACACGTTCACCAATTTCATCGATGTCTGGGTGATCGAATATGCCGAGATCTACTCCGGCAGCAAAGGCTAGTCGCTGGGCGCCCTGCTGACGGACGATTGAGCATTTCGCAGATCTCGGCGATAATGCGGCCTCTTGATTCGCTTTGACATCGGAAGTCGATTATGTCCGCACCAGCGCCGCGCACGTTCGCCGAATTCTTCGCCGGCATTGGTCTCGTCCGTCTGGGACTGGAGCGCGCCGGCTGGGAAGTTCGCTTCGCTAATGACATCGACGCCGCCAAGCATCGCCAATACGAGGCGCACTTTGGCGCCGATGAGGCGTTCGCCCTGGGTGACGTCCATCAATTGGATGCGGCGGCGATTCCTGATGTGACGCTCGCGACGGCCTCGTTTCCCTGCACCGATCTGTCGCTGGCCGGTGGACGCAAAGGACTCGGAGGCGCTCAGTCTTCGGCGTTTTGGGGCTTCTTTGACGTGCTCAAGCGACTCGGCGGCCGCCGACCGCCGCTCGTCCTGCTCGAGAACGTCCCGGGGCTGCTCAACTCGCACGGCGGCGCCGACTTCGCCGCGGTGCTGACCGCGCTGAACGAGCTCGGCTATCGCGTCGACCCAGTCATGCTCGACGCTAAATGGTTCACGCCGCAAAGCCGCCTGCGACTATTTGTCATCGCCAAAGCGGTTGATGATGACGAGACGCTCGCGCCTGAGCTGCTGACTCCTTCGCCGCTTCGTCCCGCGAGCCTGATCGACTTCATCCAGCGCCATCCTGAGATCATCTGGAGCTGCGCCAGCTTGGCGGATCCGCCGACCGCCAGTCCCCAGAAGCTGGCCGACGTCTTAGAGAAACTGGCCGACGACGATTCGACTTGGTGGTCCGGCGAACGAGCCGAATACCTACTCAACCAGATGAGCCCGCGCCATCGTGCTGACGCCGACGC
Organism: Blastopirellula marina DSM 3645; assembly: GCF_000153105.1. Classification (GTDB taxonomy): domain Bacteria; phylum Planctomycetota; class Planctomycetia; order Pirellulales; family Pirellulaceae; genus Blastopirellula; species Blastopirellula marina. Next base: position 855,634 of record NZ_CH672376.1, on the reverse strand, counting down.
GATGATCGCTCGCCGCCGCTGGACCTACGGCGCCGTCTTTCGCCGCGTCCGCCGCGCCGCCGATGGTGAGAAGCGTTCGATGGCCGAGATGCGAACCGACGGGCTGGCCGGCTGCCTGCGAACGCCCAAGGGGGGCAGCGGACGCCAGATCCTGTTCAAAGCAGGTTACGGGCGATACGCGGTCCGGCTGTTGACCCCGCGCGAGTGTGCTCGGCTGATGGGCGCCGGCGAATTTACGATCAGCGGATCGAACAACGACGCGTTATTTGGATTCGGCGACGCCGTCTGTTCGAGCGTGTTGACCTGGATCGGCGAGAACTATTTGAACCGCCTGGCGTCCGAATGTCTCTCGCCGCGTCAGCTGGAACTCTTTTGCCGGTAGCGCGAATGTCCCGCTCGACCGATATTTTTGATCCCGAAACTCGCAGCGAAATAATGCGGCGGGTTCGATCGAGCGATACTCGGCCAGAGCGGATTGTCCGCAGTTTGGCGCATCGCTTGGGGTACCGCTTTCGGCTAGGGCGTCGCGACTTGCCGGGGAGCCCCGATTTGACTTTCCCCGGCCGCGGGAAAGTAATTTTCGTACATGGGTGCTTTTGGCATCAGCATGACTGCGCCAGAGGACGACGCCCTTTACCGAAACAGAACGCTGATTATTGGCGTAAGAAGTTAAGCAGGAATCAACAGCGTGACCGCCAAACCCTAAAATCACTGCGAAAACTGGGGTGGAAAACGCTGATCGTGTGGGAATGTGAGACAAAGCAGGGGAACTGGCCTCGATTGGCCCAAAAGTTGAACCGGTTTTTGGCCGCTTCGTCCAAGCGATAGCCGGATTTTGTCGGGGGGGAGGTAAAACCTGGATTTAGGCCTGGTTTATTGCTTTCGACGTCGTATCGGCTATTCTGGAATTGATGTTTTCGCAAACCGCGAAGACCGCCTATTTCCCCAAAGCTTATCTCGCGATCCAGTTTCACTGAATCGTATTCGACTTAATCGAGGGATGCGTCATGTCGCTTCGACTACTTCTAGCTATCGGCATTGCGTCGGTGGTCGCTCAAAACGCGTCGGCCCAGTGGTACTACAACACCGGCGCCAAAGCAGCAACCGTCGCCGAGAGTCAGGCTCGCGGCCTGGCCGATATCGTCCGCGCTCAAGGCGAGTACAACCTGAACACGGCCCGGGCCGCGATCGACGTCGAAGAAGCACGCAGTCAGTACATTGAAAATCGCAACCGGGCCCAACAGGTCTATTTCGAGATGCGTCGCCGCAACGACGAATACCGCGCCGAAAAGGCCGGCCCCAAACCGACCAGCGAACAGCTGTTCCGTTTCAATCAAGAACGCGCGCCGCAACGCTTGGCCGCTTCGCAGTTGGATCCGCTGACCGGCGAAATCAACTGGCCGTTCATCCTGACGGACAAGCCGTATGACGAATATCGAGAGAAGCTGAATCTGGCGTTCGCAATGCGTGCGCGAGAAGGCTCCTACGCCAATGTGGACGAATACCGCAACGTCACCGGCACCGCCGATTCGATGTTCGACGAACTCAAGATCCGAATTCGCGAATACTCTCCGCAAGACTTTGTCGACGCTAGCAACTTCATGAAATCGCTGGTTTACGACGCCCAATTCCCGTCCGGCTAATCGCCTGACGGCCTACGCTCTTCACTCTCATCTTCCGATCCCCTTCCAAAAACATCGTCGCAGCCGACGTACTTTTCTGCGGAGCTTGCAATGTACAAACGACTGTTGTTATCCGTGGCCCTGCCTTTGGCGGTCGCTTCGATCGCTTGGGCTGACGCCGCCGATTCGATCAAGAAACTGTCGAGCGAGGGCGCTGACGCGGTCGCCGCGGCCGACGCGCTGGCGCTGCATCCAGAAGCGGCCGACAAAGCGGTCCCCGCTTTGATTACGGCGCTGGGAAACAAAGACGCCGAACTACGCTGGCATTCCGCCCGAGCACTGGCCGAGTACGAAGCAGCCGCAGCGCCAGCGCTAGATGCGTTGACCAAAGGGCTGGATGATCCCGACGCCCAAGTGCGAGCCTACAGCGCCTATGCGATCGGCGAGATCGGCGAAAAAGCGCTGCCGGCCGTTCCGGCGCTGATCAAGAAAATCACGGACAAAGAAGCGATCGTCCGTCGCGCCGCGATGGGGGCCGTTCGCAAGTTGCCGACCGATCCCAATGAAACGTTACCGCTGATCGCCAAAATCTTGAATGACGCTGATCCCAGCGTCGTCGTTCCGGCGCTGCACACGTTGGCCGAAGCCGGTAAAAAATCGTTGCCCGTTCTGAAAAAAGCCCTCCTGACCGAGCGCGGCGCCTATTGGGCCTGCTTGATCGCCGGCGAGATGGGCCCCGAAGCCGAGAGCGCCGCGCCCAACCTGGCCGAAGTGCTGAAATCGCACAAAGATCCGGATACGCGGATGCAAGCTGCCGTCGCTTTGGGTGAGATCGGCCCTGGCGCAAAAGCCGCGGTTGGTCAATTGGCCGCTAGCTTAGAAGGAGACGACTCGGTCGCCGTTCGCTACGCGTCGGCATACGCGCTCGGCGTCATCAAAGATGTCGCGGCCGAACCGGCCCTGGAATCGGCCGCCAATTCGGACGACGAATTCATGCACATGCTGGGCGAATGGGCGATTGCTCGCCTCCACCCCGATGATACCGAAGCGGTCAAGCATGCCGTCGAGGATCTGGTCGCAGGCATGAAAAGCAAAAACGCCAACGTTCGCGCCGCGGCCGCTCGCTGCCTCAGCGAACTGGAAGCGCCTCGCGAACTGGTCGCTCCGGCCTTGCTGAAAGCGCTTTCCGACGCCGACCCGACGGTCGTGGTCAACATTCGCGAAGCGATTGTCACGCTGGGCCCGAGTGCGACTCCCCGTCTGGTGAAAGCCCTAGAAATCGAAGGGTTGCGGATGCATGCATTGGCGATCCTCCGCCAGCTTGGTCCGGACGCCAAGACCGCGATTCCGGCCCTGATTGAGACCTTGAAAGTGACCGACGGCCAGGTCCAAAGCGAAACGATGATGGTCTTGGGCGGACTCGGAGCAGAGGCCGCTCCGGCCACGGAAGCGATCACCAAGTTTCTCGCCAGCCCGAGCGTCGGTCTGCAGCAAAGCGCACTTTATGCACTGGGCAGCATTGGACCGGCCGCCAAGTCGTCGATCGCCCAGATCGTCCCGCTGTTGGATGGTGATGGCGATTTTACCAAGGTCGCCGCCGGTTGGGCGATTGCTCACATCGATCCCTCCAGCCCAGCAGCCGCCAAAGCGACGACCGTTCTGGCCGCCGCTCTAACGACGGGAAGCGACTTGGTTCGTTTGGAAGCCGCCAAGGCGCTCGGCATGTTCGGCAAACAAGCCGCTACCGCCAAAGAAGCGCTGTCGAAAGCGGCGAGCGATGACAAGTCGGATGCGGTTCGCGCCGCGGCGACCGAGGCCCTGACCAAAGTGCAATAGCACTCGGCGACACAGGATACGAAACGAATCAAACCGCCGCTCCTCCTTCACGGGGAGCGGCTTTTTTTGTCTCGGCGCCGAACGCACGAACTTTCCGCACTCTCCGTAACCTCCATTGGTTGTCATCTTTGCGGAGCATACGATAGCATAAGGCCGAATACTCTTCCGTCGCCTACCTTCCCCCGTTGTTGGCGGTTCCTACCCACGTTGAGATTCGATAGTGACGAGAATTCTGCAATCCGCCTTCTTTGGGTATCTTGTTGCGATCGTCGTTTCGGCCGCCTGTCTGGGGCTCGGCCTGATTCTGACGACTCAGCTTGGCGAGTCGGCCGGGATGATGCTGCTGGTGACCGCCGTGCTGATCGCTTCCTGGTGGGGAGGTCTCTATCCTGGTCTGCTGTCAACAGCCCTGTGCGTCATCGTCGGTTGCTATTACTTTTTATCCCCCCTCTTTTCACCGCGCGTGGATAGCGCCGGCGACTTGCTACGGGTCGCTCTGTTCTTTGTGATCGGCGTGATGATCGCGATCGTCAACGAGGCGAAACGCCGGGCCGTCCTGCGCGAAGTCAAACGTCGCGAAGAACTGCGGCTGATCATGTCGAGCATCGGCGATGCGGTGATCACGACCGATGTCGACGGCAAGATCACCGGCTTGAATCCGGTTGCGGAAGAACTGACCGACTGGACCACCGCCGAGGCCATCGGGCGTCCGTTGACGCAAGTCTTTCGGCTGGTCCATCAACACTCGCGGATAACAATTGACAATGTGGCCCTCAGAGCCGCCGCCGAAGAGGTGACCGTCGGCGCCGCTACCGATTCGATCCTGATCGCGAAAAGTGGTCGCGAACTGCCGGTCGAAGACAGCACTTCCCCCATTCGTGATCGCAGCGGCGCGATCATCGGCGCCGTGCTGGTTTTTCGTGACGTCACGTCTCGCCGACGCACCGAACAGAAACTGCAGTCCAGCGAAGAGCGCTTTCGCGCCTTGGTCAAAGCGACCGCAACGATTGTCTGGACGACCGCTCCCAACGGCCAAATCATCGAAGACTCGCCAACCTGGCGCGCGTTCACGGGCCAAACGTTCGACCAATGGAAAGGAACCGGGTGGCTGGACGCCGTTCATCCCGACGATCGCGAACATACCTTCGAGTGTTGGCGCGTCGCGACGGCGGATCACTCCGCCTACCAATGCGAATACCGCCTCCGCCGCAGCGACGGAGAATATCGCTGGACTTCCGTTCGCGGCGTTCCGATCCTGAACGCGGACGGCAGCGTGCGCGAATGGGTCGGGATGAATGTCGACATCACGGATGAACGAGCCACGGCCGAAAAGGTGCGTGATAGCGAAATCCGCTATCGCCTGGTCAGCGAAGCGGCCAACGACGCGATCTGGGATTGGGATCTCAATACGAACAAAGTGCGCTGGAATGAAGGGCTGCTGCGCAACTTTGGCTACACCAAGTCGCAAGTCGGGACCGACGCCAGCTGGTGGAAAGCCGGCATTCATCCCGATGATCGTCTGCGCGTAGTGGACGGAATACAACATGCGATTGACCACGGACAAGAACGCTGGGCCGACGAGTATCGTTTCCAAAGGGCGGACGGCGACTACGCCTACGTGTTTGATCGCGGACGAATTGTGCGCGACCAAAATACGCCGGTTCGCATGGTCGGTTCGCTGCTTGACCTGACCGAACGAAAACGGAACGAACAGATCCTGGCCGAGCGGTCGCGACTTGCGGCGATGCGCGCCGACGTCAGCGGATGTTTGACCACTAGCGAACCGATGACCGACGTCTTGCAGCGCTGCGCGGAAGCGGTCGTGCGACACCTGGATACGGCGCTGGCGCGCATCTGGATCGTGGACGAAGCGGAATCCATTTTGGATTTGAAAGCGAACGCCGGCGAACGAGGTCATTTGATCGCCGGACATCAACGCGTCGTTTTGGGCGAAGGCAAGATCGGCCGCATCGCCCAGCAGTGCCAGCCGCTGGTGACCAATCAGGCGCCGCTTGATCCCAATCTGAGCGATCCGCAATGGGCGCTGCGCGAAGGAATGGTCGCATTCGCCGGCTATCCCCTGACGATCGAAGGACGCGTGATCGGCGTTTTGGCCACATTCGCTCGGCACGAACTTTCGGACGCAATCCTCAGCGATTTGGCCCCGTTGGCGGACGCGATCGCCCAATATGTCGTCCGCAAACGGGGCGAACAGGTCCTCGAGCGATTGACGGCCGAAACCGAACGCCAACGCCGGCTTTACCGCACGATTCTCTCCACCATTCCTGATCTGGTCTACGTCTTCGATCTGCAGCATCGCTTTACCTACGCAAATGACGCGTTGCTGAAAATGTGGGGAAAAACCTGGGAAGAAACGATCGGAAAAGATTGTTTTGAACTCGGTTACGAACCATGGCACGCCGAGCTGCATGGCCGTGAGATCGATCAGGTTGTCGCAACGCATGAGTCGATTCGCGGCGAGGTCCCCTATATCGGAGCCCATGGTCGTCGAGTTTATGACTATATTTTTCTGCCGGTGTTTGGCGCTGACGGCGAAGTCGAAGCAGTCGCCGGAACAACGCGCGACATCACCGATTTGAAAGAGACGGAAGAAGCGATTCGAGAAAACGAAGCTCGCCTGCGACAACTGGCCGACGCGATGCCGCACATCGTCTGGTCCGCCGGTCCCGATGGAGAAGTCGACTATTTCAACAATCGCTGGCATCAGTTCACCAACTTCGAACGCGGCGCCGATGATGATCGCAACTGGGAGCATCTGCTTCCCCCCGATGACTTGACGGCGTTTCGCGCCACTTGGGATGAAGCGGTGCGTAGCGGAACGCCTTGCGAGATTGAACATCGTTTTTTTGATCAAGCGAAAAACTCGAACCGTTGGTTTCTAACGCGGGCCGTACCTGTCCGGGACGCCAGCGGCGGCGTCGTTCGCTGGTTCGTCTCCAGCACTGATATTCAACGGCAGAAACGAACCGAGCAAATCAATCGTTTTCTGGCCGACGCCAGCGCTTGTTTGACGGCCAATCTCGACTACGAAACGACGTTCAAAGAATTGGCGCGCGTCGCCGTCCCCTATTTCTCGGATTGGTGCGCCGTCGACTTGCTGGATGACAATGGCCAACCGCGTCGCGTCGCGCTGATGCACCAAGATCCAGCGAAGATCGAACTCTCCAATCGCATGCACGCGCTCCATCCGCCGCAGCGAGATGACAAATTCGGCATTGGGAACGTCCTCCGCAATGGAACGTCCGAACTCTGGGAAGTCCTCACCGACGAAGGTCTGGTAGCGACGGCCCGCGACAACGAGCAGTTGCAAATCTTGCGTGCGCTGCAGCTCAAGTCCTACATCGGCGTCCCCTTAATCTCTCGCGGTAAAACGATCGGCGTGTTGACGTTCTGTATGGCCGAGTCAGGGCGACTGTTTGATCAAGAGGCGCTGCGCGCCGCCGAGGATGTCTCTCGTCGCGCCGCCGTCGCGTTCGAAAACAGCGTACTCTACCAACAACTCCGCGAAGCCGATCGACGCAAAGATGAGTTTCTCGCGATGCTGGCCCACGAATTGCGAAATCCGCTCGCTCCGATCCGCAGCGGCATCGACATCCTCGAGATCGACTCTCCCCAAGACGCCCAAGTTCTCGATGCGATGAAGGACCAGGTCGAACACTTGGTCCGCCTGGTCGATGACTTGCTGGACGTCTCACGGATCATGCGCGGCAAAGTCGAGCTTCGCCCGGAGGTCGCCTCGTTGTCAGCGATCGTCGAACGCGCGGTGCAAGCCGTCCAGTGGCTCTTTGATGAGAAAGACCATCAACTGGAAGTCGAGTTGCCCGCCGAGTCGATACCGATCCGCGTCGATCCGGTTCGCATGGTGCAAGTCGTCAGTAATCTGCTGAACAACGCCGCCAAGTACACCGATCCCGGCGGCCATATTCAGCTTTTCGTCGATCGTGTCGACGGCAAAGCGCAGATCCGCGTCAGTGACGACGGCATCGGCATCGAGCCCGAATTGACCCCCCACGTGTTCGATCTGTTCACCCAATCGTCTCGCGCCTTGGACCGCGCTCAAGGAGGACTCGGCATCGGACTGACCCTAGTAAGGAACCTGGTCGAAATGCACCACGGCGCGGTGGCGGTCAAAAGCAACGGCGCCGGAAAAGGGAGCCAATTTATTGTCGAACTGCCGATCTCGGATGCGCCGCTGCCTATCGAAGTCGAGTCGGCGGACGATGCTTCCAACATCGCGCGCCGGATCCTGGTGGTCGATGACAATATCGGCGTGGCCCGCATGTTATCGCTGCTGTTAGGGAAACTGGGGGAACATCAAATCGAACTGGCCCACGACGGTCCAACCGCGATCGCCAAGGCTGTTGCGATGCGCCCCGAGATGATCTTCCTCGACATCGGCTTGCCCAACATGGACGGCTATCAGGTCGGCCAACGTCTTCGCGAAGATCCCGATCTTGATCAAACGCTGCTCATCGCGCTGACCGGCTACGGCAAAGAAGAGGATCGTCGCAAATCGGCCGAGGCCGGCTTTGACGAACACCTGGTGAAACCGCCGGCGCTTGATATTTTGCGTGGTCTCTTCTCTCACCCGAAATTGAACGGCGTCAATCCTTCCTCCCTTTAGCGACTGCGCAACGTTTAAGACGCGGCGACCAAGGATGGAGCCAACGTTTGGATCACGTCCCGAATCCGCTGGGCGCCTCGATGGAACGTCGCCTGCTCCGCTTCGTTCAGTTCCGGTCGTAGTACGCGTTCGATCCCGCGGCGGCCGATCACGGCCGGCAGCGAAAGACAGACGTCGCTCACCCCATGGTAGTTGTTGATCCGCATGCTGACCGGCGCCGTGCGACGCCGATTGTTACGGATCGATTCGAGAATCATCATCGTTGCGCCGGCGATCCCATAGTTGGTGAAACCGCGGGTACGATAGATCTTGCCGGCCGATTCGGCCGCTTGACGTGCGAGCGACGCGAGATCGTCGCTCGGCTTCATCGCTTCGCCCCCGAGCGAAGCGCTGCTGAATGAAGCGACTTGGTCTTCGCCATGCTCGCCGATGACATAGGCTCGCACGTCGCTGGCATGCACACTCCATCTTTCCGAGAGCAGCCGTCGCAGCCGCGCCGTATCTAACAACGTGCCGACGCCAAAGACGCGCTCTTGTGGAAAGCCGGACAACTGCAACGCGAACCAGGTCATCACGTCGACCGGGTTGGTCACCATCACGCAAATCGCTTGGGGACTAGCCGCGGCGAGGATCGGTATTCGCTCACGCAGCCGTTCCAGATTGCCTCGTGCGGCGCAGTAACGATCCACGTCGCTTGTCTTACTCTGCGCTGCGTCGCAATACAAAATGACGTCGGAGCCTGCGGTGTCGACGTCGCCGCCGGCGCGAACTTCGACCGAATGTTCTTCGAGCCCGGCGGCATGATTCAGGTCATCCGCTTCCGACCGGGCCATCTCGGTCCGCCGCGATACTAGCACAAGTTCATCGGCCAATCCCTTCAGCACAATCGCATGCGCGACGGCGGAACCAACTTTGCCAAGTCCAATCAGGGAAACTTTCATGCTGCCAATTCTCGCAATATCCAGGGCTCGATAGCCGCATTCTAACGTGAGAGCGGTCGACTACGTCATGGCCAAAACCGGTCTCGCGTGCTGTTTTTCGCCGATTACCGCCGCAGCTATGACAGCGCGAAACCTGATTTTATTCTTTGTTTTTTCACCACAGGCAGTGCGCGGCCAACACGCTCACACCGTTTTGTCGGCGACTTCCACCGAGTACCTTATACAGCGTGTGACTTTCGCTTCGATTCTTACTCTCCCTCCCACTTTGTGAACGACGCCCATCGCGGCGATTGCCGATGCATTGGAAGCGACCACCGCAATGGCCAGAGTTTTGCGGAACCTGGTGCTGGGCATGTCGCGCGTCGTGCTGGCGATCAGACGACTTTCGATCGCCGCCGGACGAAGCTGGCGTTTTATTGCGCTGCACGTTTCTTCCCGTCTGCGACATTCGTCTTCTCTTTAGGTAATGGGGATCGGACCGGACCGGACCGCAACGATTTTTTTCTTCGTAGCCCGCCGCGCCAGCAAGGGAAATGCGGCCTCCATTCCAAAAGACGCGCGTCCCACCAGTAATTCACGCTTCCCTCCGCCTTCGCCGATCCAATATCCAACTTCGTAACGGATTTCCCAATGTGGACCGGACCGCAACGATTTTTTTCTTCGTAGCCCGCCGCGCCAGCAAGGGAAATGCGGCCTCCATTCCAAAAGACGCGCGTCCCACCAGTAATTCACGCTTCCCTCCCCCCTCGCCGATCCGATTTCAAACTTCGTGATTGGTTTCACAATGTGGACCGGACCGCGACGTTTTTTTTCTGCGGAGAGTCCAGCGTTGCGCCCGTCGCATTCTCCTCGAACGCCCAGCGCGTACGGTCAGCGCCGCCACCGCTGGGTGGTTGAAGATTTTGGGCGCCCCATGCCTGATCGCGATCGCTAACAGATCTACCCAATGCCGGCTTGGCGCACCGCCGCCCACCCCTCAATCGACCCGCAGTCCGTGCGTTTTGTCAATCGACAATATTTGGGGATCGAAGGACACATCCTGCGAGGCGAAGATATTCAGGAATTGGATCCAACGTCCACGTTGCCTGGATGGATGCAAACCCAGGGCTGCATCGCTTCGCGATTCCACCCTGGGCTATTTTAGAACAGCCCGTTGGGCTTCAGAGAATTGGTCGCTGGTGACTTCTGTTCTGGCCGGATCTTTCCGCGCTTCATCCGTGGCCTGGCCGTGTTCTATTCTTGTCTGCTGGCAACGGGACTCAGCATCGGGCCGACGCATTTCCCTCGCTTGCGCTTCGGGCTACGAAGAGTTCGAGCTGCGAAGAAAATGGTTGGGCCAGCGGATCCGCAGGGCTAGTCCTGCTCTTTGGTTGACATCATCCGGGCTTCTTCGTCTTCGGCTTTCATCTGATCCATTGACGCGATCACTTCGTCCAGGTCGTCTTTGAACAGGTCGCCGATCAAGAGGTCGGTGACGCGACCGGTGTAGTGCGGGAAGCGGCGGATGAAGCGGCCGAAGTTGAAGCCTTCGTAATACTCGCTGACCAAGCGGCGCATCCGTTTCATACCGACCAGATAGTTGGGCACCCAGTGGCCGAGTTGGTCTTTCGACGTATCCCCTTTTTCTAGCCCGTCGCAAATCGCATCGGCCGCCAGTTCGCCGGACTTCAGCGCCAGCAGCACGCCGGAAGAGTACAAGGGATCGAGGAACCCAAACGCATCGCCGACCAAAACCCAGCCGTCGCCTGAGCCTTGGCTGGCGCGATAGGTGTAGTCCTTGGTCGCGAAGATCTTTTCGACCTGCTCCGCATTCTCGACGCGCGCCTTGACCGCTGGGCAGCGTTCTAGTTCTTCGGCATAGGTTTGCTCGTGACTGGTGCGTCCTTTGAACAGATAGTCAAAATCGCCGACCACGCCGACGCTGACGATGTCGTCATGCAGCGGGATATACCAGAACCAGCCGTTCTTGCCTTGCACGCTTAACACGACGGTCGCGCCTTCGTCTTTGCCGACATCGCGATAGGCGCCTTTGAAGTAGGTCCAGATGGCGCCTTTGTTGAGCTCGGGATCGGGGACGCGCAGCTTGAACTTGTTGATCAGCATCGAGCTTTGCCCGCTGGCGTCGACCACCACATCGGCGAAGACTTCGCGCGTTTCGCCGGACGGATCGGCCACTTTGACGCCGATCGCACGATCGCCGTCAAACAGAACCTCCAGCACGCGGGTTCCTTGATGGACGGTGACCCCATGTTCGGCGGCGTTTTCGATCATCATCAGATCGAACTCGCTGCGTCGCACTTGCCAGGTCTGCGAACATTCGTGCGGTTTGTTGTCGTGAAAGTAGAACGGCGCCGACAGCCGGCCCGACTGGCCGACAAACTGCACGCTGTACTTTTTGATGAAGTGACTTCCCTTCATCTTGTCGAGCATGTTGAGCCGCTTGAGCACCCAGTAGGTTTCCGGAATCATCGATTCGCCGATGTGATACCGAGGGAAGACCTCGCGTTCAAACAGTTCGACGCGGTACCCCTTCTGCGCGATCAGGGTCGAAACGGTCGATCCAGCCGGACCACCGCCGATGACGACGACATTCGGTTTCTCGCTGGCGATCATAGTGCTCTTCTTCTCAACAACAGATGGGTCGATGGGCGGGAACAGGTATCAACTTTATAGGGCGATTCTATTGATCGACCAGCGATAGATTTTCAGAATCTTCGTGCGGCTGTCGCGCCGCCTTCAGCAACAGTGCTAGCTGCTGTAGCGACTTTTCCTCCAAATGCCCCAGCTGTTGCTCGTGACATTTTCGCACGGCGCTGTCCAGCTTGTTCACCAGTTGCAGTCCCTCTGGCGTCAAGCGAACTTCGACCACGCGGCGATTCTCAGGCGGGCGATGGCGGACCAACAAGCCGCGCTGCTCTAGCTTGTCGAGCAAACGCGTCATATCCGGGGCTCGGGAGATCAGACGACTTCCTAAGACCAACGTCGGCATTCCTGCTGGATAGACCGACCGCAACAACCGTAGCGTGTTGTACTGCTGGGCCGAGATCCCCGACTGGCTGAACATCTCATCTTCCAGCGCCTTGAGCCGATCGTAGGTTCGCCAGAGGTTCAAGAAAACTTCCTGCTCTAGCGAGTCGAATTTGCGACCCCGTTTGGCCGAACCGGATTTGGAACTAGCGGCGTTCATTATCTTTCAGAATACCCGTCAAAACAATAAACGTCAAGACAACTGTCTTGCCTCGCCTGCACATTCCGCCGTCAGAAAGGAAGCGAAAAAGAGTTGTAGCGGCCATCTTACTGCGATAGCCTAGACTCACCCGCCAACCGCTCATTGTCCTTCGCCTATCCCTCCTTCTTTTCCTGCCGACGAGCGAGCCATGATCCCTCGACGTACTTTTTTGCAGTCGTCCCTCTGCGGCGGAGTATCGCTGTTGAGCGTCGCCCTCCCTTCCGCTCGCCTGTTTGGCGAAACCAAGCCGAACGACGCTGTCCGGCCGCAGTTTGACCTGACGCTCGACGTTCCGACCAAACTGTACGACGGCGAAAAATGTTGGTGTCATCCACGGGCCGGCATCGTCCCTGGCGCAGGCCAAGCGGGCCAACCGCGGGTGGTGATGACGATGAACACGATTCATGTCAGCGGCAGTGACGTGTTTAAAGCGATGTTCAGTCTCTCGACAGACGACTTGGGTCAGCACTGGACCAAGCCTCAGCCGCAACCGGGCCTGGCTGTTCGGCAGGAAACGATCACCGGCGTCGAGCGTCCCGTAGCGGTCAGCGACTTTTGGCCCACCTGGCACGCTGCATCGCAAACGTTGCTAGGAACAGGGCACTCGGTCGTTTATACGCCTGACTGGAAGGTAGCGCATCCTCGCCCGCGGCACACGACCTATGCGACATACGATCCGCAGCAAGACGCGTGGAGCGCTTGGAAGAAGCTGGAGATGCCGCCGAGCGACAAATTCCAGAACAGCGGCGCCGGCTGCACCCAACGCGTCGACCTGGCGGATGGCTCGATTTTGTTGCCGATCTACTTTAGTCCGCCCGGCAAGAGCGCCCAAGTGACGGTTGCCCGCTGCTCGTTTGACGGCCAGACTTTGCAGTATGTCGAACACGGAACCGAGCTCTCGGTCAGCGACAAGACGCGCGGCCTGCACGAACCGTCGCTGACTCGCTTTGGCGATCGGTGTTTTCTCACGATTCGTAACGACAAGCAGGGCTTTGTCACCCAGAGCGATGACGGCCTCCACTTCGAGCCGCTGCGCGATTGGAAGTTTGATGACGGCGGCGATCTGGGCAATTACAACACGCAGCAGCACTGGGTGACGCACAGCGACGGGCTATTCCTGGTCTATACCCGCCGCGGAGCGAACAACGACCACGTGATTCGCCATCGGGCTCCCCTGTTTATGGCGCAAGTCGACCCTGATCGCCTATGCGTGATCCGCGAAACCGAACGCATTCTGGTGCCCGAGCGCGGTGCGCGGCTCGGCAACTTTGGCGTCACCACCGTTAATGAACACGAAACCTGGGTGACCGTCGCCGAATGGATGCAGGATGGCAGCCGGACGCACATCATGCCGGTCAACAACAAGTATGGCAGCGACGGCAGCGTCTTTGTGGCCCGCATCCATTGGGATCGGCCGAACAAATTGGCGTAGACCGTTCGAGCGGAAAAAGGCGGAAGTCGGTATAATCGCCAAGCATGGAAGCGACCAAGACCAAGCAGGGTCAAAACGAATTCGGCGATTTTCAAACTCCGGCGGCGCTGGCTGCGGAAGTGTGTCAATTGCTCGCCGCGCAAGACTTCCACCCGGCGACCATTATCGAGCCGACCTGCGGCCAAGGCGCCTTCGTCCATGCGGCGCTGACCCACTTTCCCACTGCGGCGGTGATCGGCGTCGAGATCAATCGCCGCTACGTCAAACAGTTGCTCCATTCGCTAGGCGGCGCGCACGGCGCGTCACGAGCCACGATCGAACATGGCGATTTTTTCGCCGTCGACTGGCAAGCGAAGCTGCGCGACTATCGGCAGCCGATTCTCGTTCTAGGCAATCCTCCCTGGGTCACCAATTCGCAGCAAGCCGTTTTTCAAAGCGCCAACTTGCCGGCGAAGAGCAACTTTCAACAGCAGTCCGGCATCGATGCGATCACCGGCAAAAGCAACTTTGACATTTCGGAATGGATGCTCCGCCGCTTGTTGTCGCTGCTTGCCGGCGGCGACGCGCAGATCGCGATGCTCTGCAAGACGATGGTCGCCCGCAAGGTGTTGCAAGCGGCCTGGAAAGAATCGCTCGCGATCGAGCGAGCCGAGATTCGCGAGATCGACGCGGCGAAGCATTTTGGCGTCGCGGTCGACGCTTGCTTGTTTTCCTGTAGGCTTGGCGGCGGGCGCTCGACGACAACCTGCCAAACGTTCGCCAGCTTGAACGCCCCAGCTCCTCAGAGCGAACTAGGAATCGTCGACGAGACGTTGATCGCCGACATCGGCCTTTATCAACGCTGGAAACATCTGGCGGGCGACTCTGTCTATCAGTGGAGATCCGGCGTTAAGCATGACTGCGCCAAAGTGATGGAGCTTCGCCGTGACGGAAAAAAATTCTGCAATGGACTTGGGCAAATCGCGTCGCTTGAGGAGCAGTATCTTTTTCCGATGTTGAAAAGTTCGGAAGTCGCCGGCGGCAAGACCGACTCTCCCCGCCGTTGGATGTTGATCCCCCAGCGCAAGATCGCCGACCCCACCGATCCAATCGAACAGGCGGCGCCAAAAACTTGGGCCTACCTGCAGCAGCATGGCGAAGCGCTCGATCGCCGCCGCAGTTCGATCTATCGACGTCGGCCGCGTTTCTCCGTCTTTGGAATCGGCGACTACACGTTCGCTCCCTGGAAAGTGGCGATCTCCGGTTTTTACAAGCGGTTGCAATTTTCGGTGATCGGCGACGTCGACGGCAAACCGATCGTGCTGGACGATACGGCTTATTTTCTCGCTTGTCAGTGCGAGCGTGAAGCGCGGCTGATCGTCGAACTGCTTCACTCTGAACCGGCGCAGCAGTTTTTCACGTCGCTAATTTTCTGGAACGCCAAACGCCCGATCACGGTGGATGTGTTGAAACGGCTTGATCTATTGGCGCTGGCGCGAGAATTAAACGCCGAAGAAGAATTACTGGCGCTGCGAAGCGAGAAGCCGATGTCGGCGGCGATCTAGTCTCTCTTGATATCAACCGCAGACTTGGCGAAATCGATAAGCCCGGCGAATTTGTAGCTGGGATCGACGTAATGCTCGATCACGTAGAACGCGAAGTAGTCGGCGAGGCTGTTCGCACACGTAACGCAGGTCGATAACATCCCAATCACGGCGTCCGTCTGGAACATGCTTGATTGCGAGTCGAAAATATTCGACCGGTTCGCATCCGATGGGAGCGAAGAATGGTCCCCAATCTTCAAGCGGATAGGACAAAATGCGCAGTTTGTCGACGCGAGAATATTGCTCGCGAACGCAAAACGGCACGAAGCCAATCGGCTCGTCGTTTTCAAGAATCACGCGAAGTCGCAATTTTTGCGGACGTGGAAAATGGTTCCAGATCACCGCGAGCCATTCCCACGTTGGAAAGATGTCGCCGACGACGTTCGTGCATGCAGTTGATCCCACCGGGACATCCCAAATGGCAACTGCCCAATATCGTTGATTTCGAGGATCCGTCGATTCATGCGTGCCGGCCCCAGCAATAGTTTTTTCAAAAACAGCACCCCAATTGAGGCCCTGCGACGACCAGCTAGTAGTACTTTTCTAAATCATCCTTTTCTAGCAAATGACCGGTAATCGAAAAAAACAGATGCGGTTCGTTTTTGGCTTTTGCTAGTGCGATAAACTTTGCGCATAACCACAATAGAAACCGATCTTATATTCATTGCGTTGAAGCGATTGGTCGGGAATTGCCGATTACGTGAGGTCTTAATACAACGATTTTGCGCTCATCCTCAGGAATTCTTCGAGATTTGCGCGAGTCACGCATCGACGTTCTTGACTTGTGACAGGACGCGTCCAAATTTCAATAACCCGCTCTATTAGGTAGACGGGGAGAAATTGATTGGGGGCAGTGCGACGCGACGTGCGTTCGCATCCATATCAAGGATCACGCTTCGGCGTGCGAAGGATGGACAGTCAATGAACGCTATTTTGCTGGGGCCGCGAAGCATGGCCCAATCGCTGGAAGGCATTCTTGCTCAAAGAGGCGTACGCGTTGCAAAGACGGTCAGTCAGCAGTTAAGCGGCGCTCGAGAAGAGTTGTTATTGATGCAGGAGAAGATGGATTTTCTGTGCATCATCGCCGAACAAGATCCCAGCGTGACGCGTTCTACACTGCAAGGTCTGCGCTTATTGACCGACAAGCCGATCATTCTGTTCGGCGCTGTGACGTTACCGGCCGAAATCATGCGATTCATTCGGGCCGGAGCCACGGACTATATCAACGTCGCTGGCGACTTCACTAATGAACTGGACGAGATTCTCTTCCATATGCGCGATCAGTCGAAGCGCGACGTACAAAGCGGCGAAATCGTCGCATTTTGCGGCGCTAGCGGCGGAGTTGGCGTGACCACGCTGGCCGTCAACTGCGGAATCCATTTGGCGCAAGAGGGCGCCAGCGTCGTGCTGGTCGATCTGAATCTTTGCGGCGGCGATGCTTCTCTTCACTTGGGACTGCAACCGGAGAGCAACATTTTGGAATGCGCCGTGAGCGCCGACGACATTCATGCGGTGACCGTCAGCAAACTGTTGGCGCGGCACGAGTCGGGGCTGAATCTCTTGGCGGCGCCGCAATTTTTGGATGGTCAGGAAATCATGCAGCCGGAATCCGTTCACCGCACCATCGGCGTTCTCGCCGCGATGCACGACTACGTAATCATCGACATGGAGGATGTTTTTCACCGCGAACAGATCGCGGCGCTGACGTTAGTCGATCACTTGTACGCCGTCTTTCGAATCGAGTTTCCGTCGCTGGTGCGCACGCGCAGGTTGCTCGATTATCTGAGCGCGAATGAGATGAATAACGTCCATTTGTGCGCCAATCGAATGGCGCAGGGAAGCGGCATCTCCAAAGAAAGAGCGGAACCCGTGCTGCGTCGTTCCATCGACTATTTGATACCGGAGGAGACGCGCATGGCCACCGACGCCGTCAACGTAGGGGTGCCTGCCGTAGTCGAGTATCCTCGATCCAAGCTCGCCAAAGCCTGCGTTCAGATTAGCGGAGACATGAAACGTAATTTTGAACTCAAATCCGAGATAAACCATGTTTCAGAGCCGATCAGCTAAGTTTGCGGTCGCGGCGCCGACGCCGACGCCCAAAAAACTGGGACTGCCGTATGACGTCGTCAAAGGCCGGATCCATAAATCGCTCGTCGATCGTATCGACGTGCGCGCGATGAACCAGATGAACGACCAATCGCTTCGCAACGAATTGAAAGCGGCGATCGAAGATATCTTCCTGACCAATCCGGACCTGATCTCGTTTACCGAAAAAGACCAACTGACGGCCGAACTGATCGATGAGATGATTGGTTTCGGTCCACTCGAGATTCTGTTTCGTGATTCCGCGATTTCCGACATTCTGATCAACGGCCCTAACGACGTTTACGTCGAGCGACTAGGGGCGATTGAACGCAGTAAAGTCCGCTTCACTAGTCGTGATCAGTTGCTGCGAGTTATCCAGCGAATTGCGTGTAAAGCAGGCCGTCGAATCGACGAGTCGAGCCCGATGGTCGACGCCAGACTACCAGATGGAAGCCGCTTCAACGCCGTCATCGCTCCGCTCGCGATCGATGGCGCACTGGTCTCGATTCGTCGCTCGACGACGCAATCGATGACTCCGCTCCAGTTTGTCGAAGCAGGCTCGTTATCGTCCGAGATGCTCGAGTTCCTGCAAGCCGCGATTCGCGCGCGGCTCAATATTATCGTCTCCGGCGGCACCGGCAGCGGCAAGACGACGCTCTTGAACATGTTGTCAGGATTCGTCGCTCCCCATGAACGGATCGTCACGATCGAAGACGCCGCCGAGCTCAAGTTGCGGCAACCGCACGTCGCCCGCCTAGAGACGCGGCCCGCAAATATCGAAGGAAGCGGCTGCGTCACGACGCGAGATCTCGTGAAAAATGCGCTGCGGATGCGGCCCGATCGAATCATTGTCGGCGAATGCCGCGGAGCCGAAGCGTTCGATATGTTGCAAGCGATGAACACCGGCCATGACGGCAGCATGACGACGCTGCACGCGAATGGCGCGACCGACGCTTTGCAACGTCTCGAGATGCTCGTCGGGATCTCGCAGCAAGAGCTTTCGATGTGGTGCATCCAGCGTCAAATCTCTTCTTCCGTAGATTTAGTCGTACACGTAGCACGGTCGCAGGATGGCGTTCGTCGCATTACCGAAATCAGCCAGTTGGCTCGGGGCGACCAAGATGAACTGGTCGCCGAATCGATCTTTTCGCATGTGGAATCGCTGAATGAAGCGACCGGTCAGGTGCAAGGCCGCTTTCACACGCACGGCGTCACGCCGCGCGCCATCGACCAAATTCGAGCGAGCGGCTGCGTATTGTCGCCTAACCTCTTTCAAACTTGCGATTAAACCGTCGCTAGGGGAGCTGTCACGATGTCGATTTCCTCCGTCATGTTGTTTACGTTTGTCGGCGTGACGTTTTCCATCGTCAGTATCGGCTGGATCGTTTACGACCTGTTTTTCAGCGTGCGGCATCGAGCGGACGATCGTCTGAAAGACGCTTTTTACGACGAAATGCGCTCGCGGTCGAATGCTTCACCGTTGCTTCGAGAACTGAGCAACGCGAACGCCGGCTTTACGTTCAATTCCCGTTCATTAACGACGCGTTTCAAAACATGGCTGGAACAGTCGGGCTCGCAACTGACTCCGCGGGACTTCGTTCTGTCGTCCCTTTGTTTGGCGGCGCTCGGCGGCGGTGGGATTTTTTACGTGACCAACTCCTTCTTCCTGGCTCCGCTCGGCATGATCGCCGGGCTTTTGCCAGCCGCGTGCATTTGCCATCGCAGACTGCAACGAACCGAAATGTTGACGCAGCAACTCCCCGAAGCCTTTTCTGCGATTTCTCGCGCTCTCCGCGCAGGTCAAGGGTTGCCGACAGCGATTCAGATGGTCGCCAACGATTTTCCGAAACCGCTGTCAGAGGAGTTTACGCACTACTACGAACAGCAACATCTTGGCGTCGCTAACGAGGTTGCGCTGCGCGATATGGTTCGGCGCGTCGATGTCATGGAACTACGGATTTTTGCCGTCGCTTTGATCGTCCAGCAACGAGCGGGGGGCAATCTCGCCGAACTACTGAAAAAACTGGCGGATTTAATCCGCAAACGAGTCAAGTTGAGGCGCCGCGTCAAGGCTTTAACCGGCGAAGGTCGCATGCAAGCGGTCGTCTTGATCGCGATGCCGGTTTTAGTGCTCGCCGCGTTAGCAGTGGTCGCTCCCGACTATAGCAGCGTTCTTTGGGAACATTACGAGATACTCATTGGCTGTGCGATTTCGCAATGTATCGGCGCCTTCCTGATCTCTCGAATCGTGAACATCGACTACTAAACAGGCGATAATATGGATGCATTCTCCAATCTCTGGATCATACAAACCGCAATCTTCGCCTTTGTTTTTTGCGGCGTTTTGTACGCGTTATCCAGGTCTCGTCCCGCGGTGGTGAAATCCGACGCACGACTCGACTCATTTTTGCAGGAAGTCGAACACGGGCCCAAAGTTGTGCCCGGATCAAACTCACTCGCCAGCGGTCTCAATTTTATCGAAATGCGACTGTTGCCCAATGAGGAGGAGTCACGCACCTACTATACGCGGCGATTGGTTTTAGGCGGGTTCCACAGTCCGACGGCGATCTCGCTGTTCATGCTGGCGCGTCTGCTACTGATGGTTTGTCCGGTGTTTATCGCATTGGCGATCGCATTGCTCGGCATTTTTCCGTTTCATACAACCATCCTTGTCGGCGTCTGTCTTGGTTTTATTGGGATCTTGATCCCGGAATTATGGTTACGATCCTGCACTCAACAGCGGCAAAAACGGCTACGAGAATCGTTGCCTGATTTCGTCGACCTGGTTGTGACATGTCTGGAAGGAGGCATGGGCGCGGCGGAAGCGATCAGCCACGTGCATCAAGAATTGACCTCTACGCACGCAGACCTCTCTTATGAGCTCGGCCTCGTAGCGCGCGACGGGACGCTCGGCATCTCGCTGGACAAGTCATTCCGCCGAATGGCGGAACGCACCGGAGTGGAAGAGGTGCGAACGCTCTCCACCTTTCTAGAGCATTCCCAACGCTTCGGTTCGGCAATGGGGGAAGCGATGCACGAACTTTCCGACATGCTCCGATATCAACGAGAGCAACGCGCCGAGGAACGTGCGCAACAAGCCTCCGTCAAAATCCTGATTCCGACTTTATTGTTTATCTTTCCTACGATCTTCGTCGTGCTGGCGGGACCAGCCGCAATTCAGATTAGCGGAAAGCTCTGCAACTCCACACTGAATGCAGACGAAAGCGAAAGCGACTCGAAATGACCCGCATCAAACGAACTGCGGCCGCAGCGATTGAATTGGCGATATGCCTGCCGCTGCTGATTACGATCACGATCTTTACGCTTGACGCCGCCAACGTGCAATACGCCAAAATCACTCTGGACAGCGCCGTACGTAACGGCGTCCATCGCGGAGCGACAATGCAGTTCACGCCGTTTACGTACGAAAACTGGCGTGATATGGCGGAACAAAGCATTCGTGAAGAGATGGAAACGATGTCAGATTTCGAATCTCAAAATTTCCAAGTCAACGTCGAAGCGACCGAGCAAAACGATCGCGTTACGGTGGTTGCAACCGCTACTTATCAAATCTCAACGCTGTTTAATTGGAGCGGCAGGGGAACCGAACTGACGCTCGCGCGTCAATACGAAATGCGCCAAGTGCGTTAGGAGCAAATTCAATGCGATTACACCGCCTGCAGCGAAAAGGGGTAACGATAATCGAAGGCGCGTTTTGCCTGGTTGTCGTCTTCTTCATGCTGGTCGGCATGTTGGAGTTTGGCGTCGCTTCGTTACGCCGCAATTTACTCCGTGATGGCGCGTCGCGAGTTGCCCGAGCGGCGATCATTCGCGGTGAAAAGAGCGAGTTGTCAGAGTGGGGCTCGAATCATGTGGAACTAACAGCCGCGGCGGATGATTCGATCGCCGTGGCGATTCTTCCTTCCCTGGCGACGATGGCGCCCGACGATGTTCGCATCACCATCGATTGGCTGGACGGCGACAACCTGACCGATCAACGGGTCAACGTCATCGTCGAGTACGACCATGATTTTCTGTTTGGCCAGATTTGGATGATCGATCAGTTGAATCTAAAAGCGGAAACACAAATGCGCATTGAACGATAGGGGCCAACATGTTCAGACATCGACGTCACTCGCCAAGCGTACAGCGCCGGCGCGGAAAAATTCTCGTACTTGTGGTGTTACTGCTGCCGGTTTTGTTCGCAACTATGTTGCTCGTGTTCGACGGCAGTCGAGTGACGGTCGAATCTCGTTCGCTGCAACATATGGCGGACGCCGCCGCGCTGGTCGCTGCGGACGAACTCTATCGAGCCGTATCGACGAGTACGGCGATCACCGCGGCGGAGGCGAATTTTCTCACCAACGACGATTTGGCGAACGGCGCCGTTCAGGTCAACATTCCGCCGACATCCGGTGAGTTCGCCGGCTCCAGTCGACATGCCGAAGTCATCATCAGCCGTCCGCTCGACAACTACTTTGGCGGGATCTTTCAACTCGCTGACGACACGCCGCTGTCGGTGCGAGCCGTCGCCGGCATTGAACCGGCGACCGATGGAGCGGCGATCGTCGTGCTCGACGAAGATCCGCCGCCTCTCAAATTATTGCAAGCGTTGCCGATTGTTCCGTCGTTGCCAACGTTGATCGCGGGCTTCGAGATCCTTGGACTGGGGCGCGTCACCATCGACGGCGCAGTCCTCGTCAATAACACTTGGGGAGGCGAAGATGAGCTCGGATTACCGGCCGGACAATCCATGGGACCTCCCTATGCAGTCGCTTGCACTCCAATTCTGCCGCTCTCGAAACTACAAGCGACGGATCTACGCGTCGCCGGCGGAGTCGATCGTCGTCAAAACTATCGGGGGTTCGACGGCGACTATTCGACGGTGTTGCGCGCTGGCAGCCGTCCTGTTCCAGACCCGCTGCGTGAGGTTCCTCCACCAACCGCTTCCGTCGACCCGGCCAATATCGTCGACGACTATTATGGAGGCCAAACGATCGTCGGCTTGCCTTTGATCGGCCCCCCGGTCGTGCTGAAGCCAGGCGTGTACGAATGGATCAATATCGTCACGGGAAACGTAGTTTTTGAACCGGGGGTCTACGTGATCCGGAGCAAAAGTCCTTTAACTCAACTTTCGCTCACCATGCTGGCGGCGAACGTTCAGGCTCAAGGAGTGATGTTCTATATCACGGACAATAATAGCTATTCGGTCAACTCACCTGGCGTGGATGCGACCGATGGGGACACCCACCCAGGCAATGTCGGAGCTCTCGAATTGTTGCCAAGCACGGTCATTAACATCGGCATCCTAGGAAGTTCGTATTCGCCGCTCAATAGCCCCGGCAGTCCCTACGACGGGATGATGATTTATCAGCGCCGTCATGATCGGCGTCCCATCGTCCTGGTTCAAGAAAACTTGCTCGGACCGGGGACGATCAGCGGCACGCTCTATAGCAAATGGGGACATCTGTTGCTTGCCGGTAAAGGAACTTTCGACACCCGGATCGTGACCGGCACCTTGCGGATCATCGCGTTGCTGGATGTCGATATCGCTCCAACGTGGAAACTAGACCCAGCCTTTGAAGTTTATTTGGTCGAGTAGTCGCCGCTTCACCTACCGTTGCGTTAACCAAACCGGTAACGCAACAGGCGGCCAAACCGTCGCAGCGGCGGCGCCAGGTGCATGATCTGCGCGAGCGTTCGTAGCGGCCAAGAGATCCGCGTTAACTGCTGGGGATCAAGACGCGTTTGCTCAGCGACAAATGTTAGACGCGGCGCCTGCGTCACCAGCCAGTAAGGATCGCCCAGGCCCCAACGCAATTTGGCGCCGGTCGCTTGAATCGACGGCAGAAGATTGAGGATCCGCACGCCGAACCGCGTATAGGCGTCAAACGCGATTTCTCCCTGCTCGAAATGCGCCGTGATCTGCCGGAACAGGCGCGGCACGGCGTCTATCGGCAAATAGGGAAGCACCCCTTCCGCAACAATCAACGTCGGGCGATCTCGGGGAGTCGCATCGAGCCAATCGTCGTCTAAGATCGAAGCGCCAATCCAATCACAGCCAGGGCGATCTGCATACATGCGGCGACGCAGTGCGATCACCTCGGGGAAATCGACCTCGAACCAGGCGACATCCCGGGAAGGGTTTACCCGCAGGATTCGACTATCCAATCCGCACCCCAGATGCAGCACCGTCGCTTGCGGATATCGGTTCAAGAAGTCACGCGTCCAATCGTCGAGCGCCTTCGAGCGCATCGCCAAGCTGATCATGCCGTCGCGGGTCACGCGCAACTTGAGAAAATCATAGTCGAGTCGCTCCACCACGCCGGCCGCAAAGTGATCCTGCAACAACGAATCGGCGAGCCGACTCTCTTCGGCCTTGCCATACAGCGTGATCAGCAGCGTTTCCCGCTCGTGGGTCAGTTCAATCGATTCCTTTGCGGTCACGCTGGCTCTTTCGTCGTTTCGCCGCTGAATGAGGCTCGTCTGATTCCATTCTCGGGAAAGCGATGATCGCTCCAAGAGGGCGTCCCAACCGTTTGAGGACGAATCTTGACAGATCGGCCAAGTTTCGTCCTCCACCGTACCGATATGCGATGATTTCAATGCCAGTATAGTAAGATTAGGAAAGCTTGGCCGTACTCAAGGAGCCCCGATTTGCGGTCAGGTCTCCTCTCCTTGGCGAAAGGCGCATCCAATAACTCCGTTGCAGATTTCTCGCCGGATGGAGTTGCGCATGGCCGCCGTTCTGACCGCTGGTTGCGCCGCCCCTTGAATGCCGCCTTTGTAGGGGGAAGAAGAAACGACCGATCCGACGGCGAACATTGGATTTGCATTGCTCGAACTTTTTACTTCCGAGGGCTGCAACAGTTGTCCCAGTGCTGACCAGAATCTGGCTCGCGTGAATCTTGTCTCGCTGCAGAAGTTGCCGATCTACACGCTCTCGTTTCACGTCGACTTTTGGAATTATCTAGGGTGGGAAGATCCCTTTAGCGACGCCACTTTTTCACAACGCCAACGAAGCGACGTCCAGTCGTTTCAAGCCGATCGAGTTTACACGCCGCAAATGATCGTCAACGGCCGCGTCGAATTCCCCGGCTCGAATCAAGCGACCGATCGCGCGATCGCCGCCGGGCTCCGCAGTCAACCGCCAACGCGACTAGAGCTGAACGTCACCGCTCAAGCCAACTTGGCCCATGTCGCCTGGCAGGGAACCGATCTGACCGAGCAAAACTCGCTGCTATTGGCGCTGGTGCAAAAGCGGGCCTCGCATTAGGTTGACGCGGGTGAAAACAAAGGGCGAACGCTCACGCACGTCAAAGTAGTCCGCCAGTTGCTGACGGTTCAGTCGCCTGCCGCCGCCGGCCAGACCAAGCTACAACTTCCGCCGCAAATCAATCCAGCCGATTTCCATCTCACCGCACTCGTTCAGTCGCGGGCCGATCAGAAGATCAAATTCGCCGCCCAAGCCGAGTTCGCCGCATCCTAAAGCCAGGAAGACGCGGCCGCATGCTCTCGACTAGAATAGACGCTTTATCGCCGCTCTCCCCTTGGTTGAGACTTGCGCCATGCGAACTCTTTCTTTCGTCGCTACGGTATCGCTTCTGCTAGCGCCGTTGTCCCTGATCGCCGCTGATAAGCAGCCCAACGTCATCCTGATCATGGCCGATGATATGTAGAAAGCGGACGGCAAGTTCTGCCCCAAATAGCCGAAAAAATAGCGTTTTCCTGGGTTAGATGCGACGTTTCCAAATTGTGGTTAATCGCTGCAAATTCAGGTCGAATTTGGGCAATTAACTACACTTTGCTACATACTTCGAGGACTGTCGATTCGTTTTCTTTCAGATGATCAGTGCGTCGAAAAGGGCTTTTTGCTTTGCAAGTTCTCAAATACGACGCGATCCAGTTCCTCAATCACGAAGTTTTGCGGCACGCGTTCCTGCTCGATTCGCAAATTGGTTTCGTAGCAAATTTGATACGCTGACATTTCCTCAGGCGTCAGATTCAAAGACGGTTCTCTGCGGCCCGAATTCCCTACTCCAGCCAGTGATTTTCCCCACGTTCTTACCATCTCTTCGTTCATCATGAGGCTACGAATGTGAGGCAAAAAAGTGCGAAGCCGAGAGAGAATCTCGAATCCCTCTAAATCAATATCCCCCCAGTACCACACTTCTTTTTTGGCGAGCCAAGTCAAGTAACGCATATCCGTAACCGAATTTCCAAGCCCTCCCATCGCAACACCTTCTTGGATGAAAGGTAGCGTCATTAGATTGACCTTATTTTCCACGATCAGCACTCGATTCCCAGGCAATGGCGTTTCGGCCAACGCGTGCAATGGAACGGCAAGCTCTGGCCAGAGAGATGCTGTTTCACGCTGAAGTTCTTCATCCAGAAAGCGAACATGAACTAAGGGTTCGGCGTAACGTAGCCCAAAGCGGCGGCAAAAATGCTCTTCATCCGCACGAATCGCCTCCGGGGGTAATACCAGATCCAACCAACATCGCAGAATTCGGGAATTTTGTTCGATAAACTTCGTATCGACGGACAGAGGAAGCTCTCGTGCAAAACGGTTGGGGCGAGGATACCCGACAAAATAGTCCAATACTTCTAGCAACCCATCCAGCGATTCGGCCACATCGACAAGATCCTTGCGATGCGTGCCAATCCATGTCGCTAGTTCCGGATAACGATCGCGAATCGCGTCTACCGAAGATTTGAACAGGCGGAACTCTCGTTGCTTTTCGACGAGTCGCAGGAGGTCCTCTTCTGACTCTATGAAAACTCTCTCAGGAAACCAATTCTTGCCGTGCCGACGCGAATTCTTTTCTTTCCAGTCAACGGAATAACCACATCCTACCTTTTCCTTGGATCCATTGCGGAGGGCAAGGATCGACTCTCGAGCAACCGCCAAGTTTTCGTCCAACTGTTTCTCACAAGGAATTGTCCGGGGAAAAAATGGCTCTTGATTGAGCCAAGCCTTTTGCCACTGTGGATAAAGACGAATTGCCTTTCGCTTGATTTCCTCCGGGCGAATCATGACATGGCCGCCCCGTCTTTCGAATAGGATTGAGAGGCCTCCGCCACCTCGTCGAACTCCGTGGCTGTCATTTCATAGATTGCTGAGCGATTCTCCTTTTTGACGACATGCAGATACCGCCCGACGTAAGGTTGCGTTACCCGCGCCTTTGCGTCCAACGGCGCCACAATTAACAATTGCAAGCCGAATTGACGAAACAGATTCAATGCGTATTCCGCATGTTGGTCATCTACTTTTGAGAACATCTCGTCAACCACAACGAAATGGAAACGGTCGCTTACAGGAAGGTCCGGTTCAAGATCGTATTGATAGGCGATCGCCGCCACCAAAATCGTGAATGCAAGCTTCGCCTTTTCTCCTCCGGATTGCCCGCTACTATCTTGGTAGACGGACACGGTCTTTCCGCTGTCTTGATCGATGACCGCAGCGACAAAATCAAACCAACGCCGCACATCCGTCACCTTGTCTCGCCATCGTTTACTCTCTTCATCACGAAGCCGGACAATCAGCTTTTTGATCCGCAAGAACCTCGCTTCATTCGCTTCCGCCGTATCCTCAAAGCTACCTTCAATACATTCTCGCAATTGCGACTGAAAATCGGAAATTTCAGAGTCTCGCATCGGACGCGGCTGAAGCTCTATGTGCGTGCCTGAACGATATTCCAGTTTCTTGAGCGAAACGTTCAGAAGTTCAATCTTTCCTTCAATCCCGCGTCGCTCTTGCTCTAAAGAATTCCGGAACAGTCCAATCTCTTCAATGACCTTCTGATTGAGCCGTTCTTTGAACCGCTGTTCGTGACGTGGTAGGTCGTCCTCTAAAATCTGCTGACGAAGATCAAGAAAGGCATCCAGATAGACGCTTGAGGCGCTGAGATCGTCCGTTTTTTCTGGACAAACGCCCAAAAACTTCGACATAGCCGTCGTAAGCCTATTTTGAGATTCGGTCAAGTTTTTTCGTTGCTGTTCGATCACTTGATGCCAATTCGCAATCTGCGCCTTTAGCCTCTCGAAAAGCGAAAAAGCCGTCACGGGCGGCTCGCGTAACACCTCATCAATCTCTTCGTACAACGGAAGGAATTGCGCAAGGCTGCCATCACCACGCCATCTGTCGAGACATCTTTCCGCGTTGGCGATAGCTTTTTGCGCACTATCAATTGAGTTTTTCCGCTCCCGTTCGTCTCCGATCAACTCGTCCTTTTCAAGCTCGAGGTCTGTAATCAAAGCTTCCGTTTCCTGAAGATGTCGTTTAAGCGTCTGAAGTTCGTTGGATTGACTCTCGATTGCCTGCTGCTCCTCTTTCAGTCGTGCGATTTCTACGTCATGCCTGGGGAAGTCGATCTGATCAAAATTTGTGATTCGTTGAGCCTCTTCGATTGCCGTAAGTTGCCGTTGAATCCGTCGGTACTGTCTATCCGCTTGGTCAATTTCGCCAGTTAATACGGAATCCGCTGTTGAAAGCCGTTGGATCTCTTCCGCTAATCGACGTTTCTTATCTCGGTTATCCCAACCCAAAACAAAATTCCGTGGATCGACTACGCGATCCCGATCGTCTTTCTCATGACGCCGCTTGCCATACTTGACATGGCGATTTTGCGTCATTGCCTGTCCTTCAAAGCTCCTGAATTCGTCAATCGACTCGCAGCACCTGAAGTCAAAATGCTCGCTCAATTCGATCTTCAGCCAAGGCAAAAGCGGATGACGATCTCTGAGGTCAAGTTTCTCGACTAACGATTGCGGGGAGTTCATTCCCCCTGTCCGTCCATGCCTTCGATCGGTGACTCTTTGGTATACCAGCCGCTGACCATGCCCTTGGGCAATCAAACGAGTTCGTTCCATATGCGACGCGATGAGGGGATAAAATCGGTCTGGCACGAGAAGGCTCAATGCAAGTCCGTGCAATACCTTCTCTATCGACGACTCCCAATCCCGCTCGTCCGCTCGAACTTGCATCAATTCCGCGGCAAAGGGTATTTCGCCAATTGCGATGCCCAACGCATCACTGATAGATTTCCGCATTTGCACGCACCACTCAGGCATATTGTCTCTGCGGCGTTCCAAACCAGTGAGTTCGGCACGGAGATCAACTAATAGACTGCGAGCAGTTATTTGTCGGTGAGCCAAATCACTTCGTATGCGTGCGACTTGCTCCGATTCCGATTCAAGCGAGGATTTGCGTTCCGGAAACTCGGATATAGCTTTGACGAACGCCTCAGCGTTCGACATCTCGGACTCAATCCCGATCGTTGCCAATGAGTCCTGAAAACTGACAAACGCGGAATGCTTATTCCGACTCTCCACCTCTTCCAAACCAATAAGTGCGGGAATTAGCTTCAAACGATCTCCACCAACATTGTCGATCTGATTTAGTAACCAGCGATGGTTGGATCGAAGACGCGCCGTTTCATCGGCAATCGATACGAGGCGAGAACGCACTTCTTTTAACTCGCGCTCTTCCTTCTCCATCAATGGCGTAAAAAGGTCGATTGCCCTTTGAGCTTCATATGCGGGAGCCGCATTCTGGAGATTTTCAATTCGCCGAATAGAATTCTCAATGATTCGATATTCTTCGCCGAATCGGGCAACGGGCTCCAAAAGATCACGCTGCTGCCTCGCTCGAACTAGACAGTCATGGGCTTCATTTAGCTGCATAAAGTGCCCCAATAGTCGTTCAACTTTATCGCTCCAGTCATGTGCCTCCAACATATGACTTCGTATGAAGTCGTTTAGCTTTTGAATGTCTTTCACGGCGACGGTCTGATTAAAGACTTCCATCGCCTTGCTCTTTACATGGGTCGCCTTATTAAACCAGCCTTCGTATTCTTGAAAGGTTCGCGTTGCCCGAACGCCTCGTTGCTTGAGAATCTTGAGGATCGATTCCGCCGCTTGAAGCTCCCCAAAATCTGTTTGAATCGAACGTTCGTCGTCGGTAAAGCAATAGACCTTCTCCACGCTTTGATCGGATGCTAAGTAGAGAACCTGTGCAACGGTGAATGACTTTTCGATATCGGCATTATGAAAGAAGGCAAGGAGGACCGAGTAAGAGTCTCCTTTCGGGCGTAAGTGTTTGACGCGGATACTTTGGCTATCGTCGTCGCTTGAACGGTCATAGGCGCCGAGCAAATACGACTTCTCATCTCGTTCCCGTTTTTTGGCGCCAGCCGCGACGTTAAAATTCCGGACGCCCGGCCGCACCAAAAGGGTCAACAACGCATCAACTAACGTTGACTTGCCGGAGCCATTCTTTCCGATTAGCAGCGTAGAGTCTCCGCCTGGACTGGCACGATAGATTTGCCCATCAAAGGTCCCCCAATTCAGTACCTCAATTTTCTGGAGGCGAAATCCAGTCGTAGCAGATGAGCCAAAGGGAAGGTTGGACTGAATCATCGTTCTTTGCCTATATTGTGCTGACGCTCCGATTGGTCGTCATCGCAAGTTCACTGAGAGTCGCCGGTGGAAACTTCCGCATCTGACTTCCTTTGGACGGCGTTCGCCAATTGATCACGCAAGTGTTCCAGACTATCCGCCGTAAGGCGAGCTTTGAGGATTCTCCGAACCTCCCAACTTGCGGAGTCTTTTCCAAAACGCCGAACGAAAGACAGCTCTTCCAATTTCCTGAGCGTCGCCTGAAGATCTTTTTGCAGCTTGACTTCGTCAAACTGATTAGGAAAAAAGGCCTTCCAAGTATCGAGAAGCGTCGCCTCGTCGACTACACAACGAGCGTCTCTAGTCTCTTCCTCGTCGAAGCGTCGCAATAAGTCGCGCAATACGACGGCAAGCACGGTCTGACCAAAGCTGAGTCGTGACGCGCGAAACAGCTTGGGCAACGCGTCGTAGCCAGCGGGCGTCTCTTCTTCCGAAAACTGCCGCAGATAGGCCAAACCTTCCGTTTCATCGGTGACAAGTTGAAGCCCAAGTCGAGCGACGAACTGCTCAACCTGGGAAATGTTTGACATCAATACATCCCACGCCTTCCCATCCTCTTGCTCAATGACTCCCTGCAAGAGCCGCACGAGAGGAAGACTCCATTCGCGATATTCTGGATAGTCACTTCGCACGACGTCGACTCCTTGAGGGCAGAAACGTGATGCGAGGTACAGTCACTTGGTAACTGCGGTCCAATGGACTGGCTGCAGCAACATGGATAACTTCATCTTCCGTCGGATCGATCAAATGACCATCCTCATTCGCTAGCTGTAGGTACCCAATTACTTCCACCACGCCAGCGGAAATCGGATGCACCGCGAGAAGCTGCCCCAGCGTGGCGGAATGTTCAGTCGCTAGTAAGTGGCGTATACAATCCCGCATTCGGCGCCAGTCTAGATGTTGAAGCGACGCAAATTCATGGAAAACTTCTCGCCGCTCTTCCGAACTAGGCAGGAAATTGGTCAGATCGATCGTCTCGAACTGCGGCGGCTCTACCCAAAACGATCTGCGAAACGGAGAATCTATATCCAGCGCAAAGTCGAACGAGACGCCAGGAGCCTGGTCACGCGAATTTCCCTCATAGGTAATCGCAAGGCTTTGAATCTCCTGCAGTAATTGGGCGATCCGTCGCCTGTCCGCAAATGCCCGAGCATCTAGCAAACGACGCAACGTCGCCGAAAGTCGCTGATTGGTCCGCATCACCTTTTCCGCTTCATTTTGTAGCAGGGTGATCATATTGCGAACCGTCTCCAGCCCTTCGTGCAGCGAATACAATTCGGGGATGCAACGTACTTCTTGAATCACCTTTTCCAAGCGTTCTGTTTGGCTTGGAGAAAGAATCAGCTTGACGAATTCATAAAAGCTGACCCCCTGATCTTCCTGTTTCAGCAGATCTTCTGAGTCCAGTGCGAATTCTAGAATCGCTCCGCGCCTTTCGAGCCCCTCTTGTTCTCTCTTTTGGACCTGTGAGGTAATCTCTCGAAACGAGTCTTCAACGGCACGAAAATCGCCCTGAAGCTGCCTAAGAAGCGACACGGCCGTCGCAAACCGCTCGCGTATTTGTGCCGGCTGATACTTAGAAATCTGCCCGTCCTGCTCGATCTGCTCAATCTCCCGAACGATGCGATCTCGTTCTTTGCGAAGATGAATCAGCCGCGTCTCGGGATCATCAGAAGATCCGACGACTAGATCGGATAGAGTTTCAATTACTAGCTTCAATCGGGATTCCGTTCCGACGAAGCCCAGATCCAGATTGATCGCTCGATCGACGAAAAGAAGAACTTCTTCGGTGTGGGTCGTTAGTTGATAGACAGGCTCTTCTCGATCGGCTTCTAAAAATCGTTGCAACCATCGCTTCTCTGGATCGCACCAATCCGCAAGATAAGCGTCTGGTTTCGCGGTCATCCTGTCCGGGTGCGTCTCCTTGAGTTCATCGAGAAATAGAACTAGCGCAGAGATCAAATCCGAATGCGGAATAACGATTTGTCCCGATTGCTTGAACTGTTGATCAAGAAACCCAATGACAAACGGAGCGTTTCTCGATTGCAAGAGGCTAACGGCCGGAGAAGTCTCGAAGTAGACCAGCAACTTTCCGAGCCGGATCATCGGATACTTTCAATTCACTCTTCGGAGTTAGAACGAGCCCTAGACAATCATGGAATTGTCGCGACATATAACTGCTCGTTGCCCCGGGCGACTAATTCGGGTTAGATCTCACAATACACGTGAAATTTGCGATTTCAAACCCAAAAAATTTTCCCAAGCGATTCCAGCCCGCTTCGATGTCGAGATATTCAGAAAAATCGGCATCTACCACTTCCTCGACATGCATAGTCTCTACCCAATCTCTTGACCGATTCGTGCCCTTCTCCACAGCGAACATGGTGGTTGCAATAATTCAAAGAGCGCCTATCGGCAATGGCGGCGTCACGCGTCGACAGGCCGAGTTGCAAAACCCACGCGTGGTCGAACATCGCCGTCGTCTGCGGACGACCAACATGCCTGAGCGTTTGAAGCAAGAGATCCAGAGTCGTCTACTCGACGAATGTCTGGATCGTCAACTGTTCGTCACACTGACCGAGATTCGAACTGTGGATTTTCATTTTGGTACAGGATGATCCCGTATCAATAAACGTTCGAGAACTCCTCGAAATTCATCCACTGTACATCGCTAATTCCTTCGGTAGTTTCCAAGATTTGGGAAACGTTCTTCAGTAACTTGGAGAAGTGTTGCAATGGTCGCCTAAACAACCAGCCGATGAGTCCCATTACCGGGTAAACTTGAATCACCCAACAATCTACAGGAGGCTCATCGATCAGAGCCCAGTGAACATGCAACTCGTAGCGCTCGCCGCCCAAAATTACGTCTAACGTCCAGGCTGATTCGTCTTGGTGAGGACCGTTAATGCTTGTAACTTCATCAAATGCTCGAAGTCTTTCTTTGACAAATGCAGCACAATCCTTTCCCCACGGAGGTGCAAGATCAGGACCTTCCTTTGGCCATGCGAAGCTGAAAAGAGCGCTCCGAAAGACGACATAGGTCTTCGACGGTTCTTCATTCATCGATGTCGGTCCCCCAAAAATGACTGCCAGCCAGCGATGCGCCAAGGGCGAATTCGGCGCCAATAATCTTCAAACCCGCCGGACTTCCAAACCAAAGGTATCCGAGTCGGCTGCCGTCTAGTCATGCAGCGACTATGTGAACCTGGCACAAATCACCGGAACGACATGAAATCGACCTGCCTCACCCTTACTCCCATGCCAAATGCACCAAGAGCCGTTCCAAGATAGTCTCCTTGCTGATATGCGTCATAGGATTGATAGGCGTTCGCACCAAAATCAGCAGTTTTCACGACATCCGAGAATCGGCCAATTGCACGGACCCCTCTTGTCGCATCGAGGGCCACTCCTGCACCACCTGGGATTATTGGAATCGCCAAAGCGATCAGGTCAGTCGTGATTCCAACCGCATCAAAAATTGCCCCGCCAAAATTGCCTTCATTGAGATTATGTCGGTAACTGTAACCGTCCGGCCAACCACTCAATCGCCGTCGGCCCGTCCGCACCGGCGATCACGGCGCACATCGCAATGAGCACGACATTGACCAACTTATGTCGCTGATTCACATGCGACCGCGAGTCGTCAAGCGACTGAAAATATTTCGCCAATTCCCGAAGTTCCGCCTCGGCGACAACCCGTTTCGTGATCCGCTTCTTCTTCCCTTTCTTCGCCACGCCAATCTCCCGCTGAAAAGTGTTCAGTTGGAGAACGATTGTCGCAAAGATTCGCTTGCCGCGCTAGGCTCTGTCAGAAAACAGCTAAATCGCCTGAAAATCGGAACTTGCGAAGTGAAAAGTCTCGGAAAAACCAGGGTTCAGGATCATCTATAAAAGCCAACTATTAGCGTTTTCTGACAGAGCCTAGGCTAAATTGCCTAGAGTGCGCGATAGCCGTGCCGCAGCCAGTTGGCTGCCAAGCAGTAGATTCATTTTGTATTACGGAGAGCACTCAACAGCCTGGCTGCTCGGAGGACTGCTTCGTAAAGCAGAGTTCCAGTAATGATCCAAACAGGAAGGAATGCCAGCCAACAAATGCTTTTAAAAAGCGAGTCATCCGCAAGCGGCCTGGCCACGGTATTCAGAATAACGAAATAAGGCACGTAGAATAGAATGCTGGTAAATAAAAGAGCACGCGACGCATGTTCTATATGATTGTCAAGATCATCATTCTTTCCACCCACGTAAAAAGATATATTCACAGATAATACTATTTCGTAAAAACCGAGCACTGTCGCAGAAGTGATCACTGCTGTAATGATAAACAGAAAACAGTCCGTACGATGGATATCAGCTCCAAAGTTCTCTAGTAAAATCGTTAGGGAGCGATATAGAAAGACACCATTGAAAAATATAGCTCCCGTAAAAGCCATCATCAACGAGAATCCTGAAAACATGTCGAGCATCATAGCAATGATCCGAAAGCCGAATTGCACAGGCGTCAAAAATGGGCTAGGCTCTGTCAGAAAACGAAAATTTGACTTCTGCCGCCCAACCTCGAAGGCTTGAAAGAGACGCTTTCTCTTTCCACCCATGGAGGTATTTATGGAACGGCATCGACTTACGAATGATCAATGGGAATTGATTCGCGATATCTTTCCTCCGCCGGCCGCGACTGGTCGCCCGCGCGTTTCGCGGCGCAAGGTCGTCGATGGCATTTTGTGGATCTTGCGAACCGGCGCTCCGTAGCGCGACTTGCCCGAAAAGTACGGCAAGTGGGGAACTGTCTATGATTTGTTCACCACCTGGAACGCCGACGGAACCCTCGATGAAATCCTCGATTTGCTGCGTGCCGCGCACGTTGATGCGGAAGCGATCGACGAAGAGTTGTGGTGCGTCGATGGAACCAACATTCGTGCGGCTCGCTGTGCGGCGGGGGCTAAAAAAGGGACGCAGTGACGCAGCTAGCGATGAGGCGTTAGGTCGTTCTCGCGGCGGGTTTAGCACGAAATTGCATCTGTTGTGCGATTCCCAAGGAAATCCGTTGCATGCCTGTTTGTCGCCTGGCCAACGACACGAGTCGCAGTTTCTGGAAGAACTTCTCGACGGCTGCGAGGTCTGTGGTGATGAACGAGACGAAGCGATCTGGCCCGTGTTCCTCGCTGGCGACAAAGGGTACCGTGCGGATTGGATTGACGAGTACCTGATCGAAGAGGGAATCTTGCCAGTCATCCCGAGCAAAGAAGACGAAGACCGTTCCGCCCGATTCGTTGAATTCGATCGCGAGAAATATCGCCGTCGCAACATCATCGAGCGACTCATCGGCTGGTTAAAAGAATGTCGTCGCGTCCAAACCCGCTTCGAGAAACTCGCCACGAATTTTCTCGGAATGGTGAAGATGGCGTTCATTCAACGATACTTGAAATTAATGACTTATTAGGGTTTTCTGACAGAGCCTAGATTCGCCGAGCTTCTTATCGGTATCTTGCTCGACTGACAGGATCCAATCTCCAGCCTCCCTCGTAGGGCAACTTAATCACCACATTGGTTAAAGGTGGTACGTAAACGTGAGGAGAGCCAATGAAAGACGGAAAGGACTCGTGGATAATCCATTCATACCAAAATCTTGGCTTGAGAATGGCGTATCGACTGTTTCGGAGTGCCGCTTGCGAAGCTCCAAGCGCCGGGTTTCGAAGAAACTGGCTAACATGCAATAATTCGTGTTGGACAATCTCACCAGCTAGATTTTTGGCCAACCATTTTCCTCCAAGTGGAAGTACGATCCTGAGTCCCTCAGTTCCTGTGATTGGGTCCACGCGGGGCAAGAATCGAGAGCCTTTACGGAGTTGAACCAATTCGAAGATTGACTTTTCCAGCACATCATCAATTTGTGATCGCGTAACCCATGAATATGTTCGTCCTGACAACCTTCCTCCTGCCCATCCGCTCAGATTTTGTACAAACAGCTTGGCCCGGAAGCTGAGAGTGCCGGCCTGCTGATGTGCAATCTCTCGCAACGCTGCTTCAGTGGCTTCTTTTCCAGCGGTTCTAATACCATCGCTAGCGAGTTCGCGGCCTAATGTCTTCGCCCCCAGTGTCAGAAAGGCTCGCCCTCCTGATCTTAGTAGTGAACTAACCAAGAAGACATCTCCCACAGCAATAATCGCATTTAGTGTTCCCCAGACCCATTCGCCTTTTGAAAAATGATATCCAGCGGAGCGACTTGGTCCCCAAAGAGGAGCGAGCCCCTCATAGAATTCGGGTGGGCCTTCCTCGGCCCCGGTCGTGGCGGCGGCATATGCAAGCGTTCCTAAGAAGCTAAGTGTCAGGGCCGTCAAGAATACCGTCCCACTGGGATCAATAAAATTAACCGGATCCCCCGCACAATACTCATAAAGATTTGGTCCATCGACCATCCCCAGCGGGTCTTTGGTGAGCCAGCGACCCAGCTTCGGGTGATAGACCCGGTTGCGAACCACATACAGCCCCGTATTGGAGTCGTAGTAGTAGCCGCCGAACAGCTGTCGGAAATCGCCTTGATTCGAGGGAGCGCCGTAGGGATCGTAGGTAATCAGGCGGTCCAGACTTTCGTCATCTTCGGGGATGAGACGCACAGTGTTCCCATTGGCGTCGGAGAGCGAATAAAGCCGCTCCTGAATGTGGTTTAGGTCGCTATATCGTTCACGGCAGATCAAATCATCCTGGCCGCGGATGCCCCAGATATACTCATAGCGATAACTTCCGCCTTCCTGGGGAGTGACCACTTCCTCCAATAGTCGCCAATCGGGCGAATACGTAAAACGCCGCTTTTCAGCACCTGAACTGAGCAAGGCGAGTCTTCCCAACCCATCGTAGGTAAGGCGCGTCAAACTGGAAGTCAGTTTAACCGGGCGGTTCCAGGCATCGTACGTAACTCTTTCAGTAACCTCCGGTTGCTGGGGATTCGGGCAGGCGGTCAGATTGCCTGCCTCGTCGTACTCCGGCTGCGCCCATGGCGTTTCTTGCGACGCGTTGGTAAGCGACTTGATTCGATCGCCTGGACCATAGGTCCGGCTTTGGAGCAATTTTTCTGAGGCGCCGTTTCGAGTATCCCATTTCCGCCAATTGCCAAGAGCATCCAATGACCAAGACTGCTCCTGCTGATCTTGGCCCTGACGTGTAAACTTTTTGAGTCGATTCAAGCCATCGTAGACGAATTGATCTCGCTGGACGACGCCAGCGGTGCTTCGCATTTCGCGATTTGAAATCAGGTAATTGCGATCGTGTTGATACTTGAATTGCAGCAATAGGGTTGGAGAATCGCCCGACTGGACCCAGCGCAGTGTTTGCAAACGGTCGAGGGAATCGAGGGCTCCAAACCGTTTCCCCGACGGAAAATCAAGATTGAACACGAGTCCATCAGAAGTGCTATGCCCCAGGCGAACCTGGTAAATTTGACCACTCCCCCAGTAGACATAGGAGGCGTAGTCGAACAGGGGCTGTTGTGATTTCGTGAGAAACTGGATCCGCGTAATCCTGCCCGTGTCGTTATCCGCATGACTTGCGTATTCGTAGCGAATGGATCGCTGGCTGGGATACTCCAACTGTGTCGGTCGAATTGTATTCGCGCGCGCGACTTCATCCGGGCTTTCCAGGTCGCTTAGACCGACGAATTGTATCGAAGTGGACTTGGAGTCGTAGCCTGTGATCGAGGTCGTTTCCTGGTTAACCTGGTTGAAGGCGGTATAGCTTCGGTCGACGGAAGTCAGCTCTATCTTGCCGTCCGCATCCGCAAAAGTCTGAATTTTGATGAGACGACCAAGATCATCAAATACTCGCGTGATTCGGCTGGTTGTATTGTCGACCTCGCTCGTACTAGGCCCGGAATAGTGGACAATATCGTCTGTCTGGCGTCCATATTCGTCATAGAGATATTCATGCAAATCCCCTCGTGGGTCCTGCATCCCGATCACTTCCCCTTGCAGATTGTAGCCAAAGCTGGTTGCTGCGCCGTCGGCGTCAATTTTCTTGGCGACAAGGGAATAATCCGGAACGTAGAAGGAAATATCCGAGTTCTCGGGGCCATACAGAAGCCGGACAACCGTTTGATCAGTCCCTCGGCGCGGATCTCGGACGATAATCGACTTGATCCGCCCATCGGGAAGAAGTTGGTTACGAGTGAACCGTTGTGGTATCTGTCCTTGCAACTCTGTCGTGGTGATAGCGCGTCCCGCATCGTCAAATTCCGTTTGGACCTGCTTTCCTGATGGGGACTGCACCAAGGCCAATTCACCGCGAACGTTGTAAACATAGCGTGTGACCAGTGTGTAGTCCGTAGAGGGAGGGATTGAGTCGCCGCCCATAGGTTGCCCTGTGCCGTAGTCAACACTTGCCACCACGCGGCCCAGAGGATCGAAGAACGACTGAGCGTACTCGGTCCTGTTCTCAGGTAATTCATTGAGTCCACGGAAGCTGTTTTGCTGCGTGGGGCCAGTATGTTGCACAGTGACTTGACGAGGTTGCCCCAGAGGGTCGAACTCAGTGTCGCTTTTCTCCAAAACGAGATCAGCGACACTGAATTGTATCGCTTGAGAGAGGGGCGAATTTGCACGCTCGTTGTATGCCCAGAATCGCGTCTTTTCCCGCCCGAGCGAATCGTATTGCATCTTGAAATAGCCAAGGCTGCCTGCCGGTCGATATTTGACAGCGTTGCCCGATTGGTCCCTCCAAATTAAATCCGTCATTTGTTCGACTAGCTCCAGATTGGAAGGAGTAGCTTGGCTTTGTCGCAAATAGTTCTTCCGATAAACAAATCCGCGAGAGTCGTATTTGGGAACCGTCGCAGAACTGAAATTCGATATACCTTGCCGCTTCTCAATCAACTCGATTTTTAGCCGACCGGCAAGGTCCCAGAAAAATTCCTCAGCGGAGTCGGCTTGCTGTTCTTCATCTTTCACGATCTCCTGCCGATGGAGTTGATTTTTCCAATCGTAGACCATCTTCAAGACGCGCTTCTCGTTTGGCTTAGCGTATCGTGTAACAGAAGTGAGATTTCCTATGTAAACAGGGTTGTCGAAGTTAGGTTTTTCGTTGTCATATCGAAATTCAGTGGTAAGCGTTTCAGCTGACTTGGCCCCTAACCAAATTTTTTCTGGCTGCCCAAACATGTTGTACTGAGTGATCCAGCGGGTTCCGTCCGGGGTGACGGCGTTGGTGAGGTTGTACATTTCATCGTACGCCTCGAAATAGGTGGTGAAACTCTTGCCCGCAGCGATGTCGTAGTAGACTTGCTCTTCTTTTAGTTGGTTTTTGTCGTTGTACACCAGCACGCGTGACCGGCACCAAGTTCGAGCAGAAGCCAAGTCGCTGGCTCGAATCCGATCCGGGGCATTCGTATTGCGAACCATCGCATTGATTTGCTGTCGGATTCTGCCAGATCGATCAAACTGCGAAGCAGAGACCGGATTGATGACCTGGAAATCACCACCTGCGCGCTGGAATCCGACGGCCGAAATAGCGACTCCCTCAAGATCATCGAAGATCGTCCAATTGGCTCGTCTGATTCTCTCTGTTCGCGTGCTGTCTGGACTCGTAACGGCCCGGTGAATCGGTCCCAATGCCCTGGTAATCCGGCCGAGTTGATCCGCCCGCAAATCCGTTGTCAGAACTTCGCCTTCTAAGGATCTCGTGACAATTTTCTTGGGAACACTGAGCTCATCGTAGTAGCTAGCCGAGGTTTTGACTCCTCGTTCGTCAGTTGAGCTTTTCGGCAAGCCAAATTGATTGAAGACAGTCTCAGTCGAAGCCGACGGCGCGTCACCGTTCTCATCCCTGG
The DNA here is from genome assembly GCF_000153105.1 of Blastopirellula marina DSM 3645. Taxonomy (GTDB): domain Bacteria; phylum Planctomycetota; class Planctomycetia; order Pirellulales; family Pirellulaceae; genus Blastopirellula; species Blastopirellula marina. The sequence continues at coordinate 815,991 of NZ_CH672376.1, read as the reverse complement.
GAACAGGCGGCAAGTTGACGCTTAAACTTGACGCCCCTGCAAGTCCTGAGGATCCCCAGGTCCACCAATAGCTAAGGTCGCAGTTCGGATTCTCGTCATTAGTCAAGTAGTAAAATGTAATTCCTTCCTTCTCTCGCGGGTCATAAGAAAAGGTATGAAGAATTGATGGGTCGGCTTCATTCTCTTGCGTTTCATTGGCCCCACTGGCAATAGCGCCCGACACGAATTGCGGGTTGTCATTCACTATCCTAACCTTCTCGACTAGCTGCGAAGATGCCTCCGTATCTATGACAATACACAACCCGCTTCTGCTATATCCTTGAACGACCTCTCCAGATGGGTAAAAAAAGTACTTTGAACCCGTATTCGGAGTCGAGATCCATTTCAGTTCACCAAAACGCGGCCTATAAAATGCGTAAGTCTGACTACTCCTTCTAATTGGTGAAATTGCCTCCACGGGCAGCTTTACATCATTGTGAAGTATGTGTACTTGAGTTTCATTGGCTGCGTTCGAACTGACTAGCGTTTGGGCAGAATTGGGCAGGGTTTCCGTGCTAGTGCTAAACCAACTGCCAACTTCTTCAGGGTTTTTCGTTTCGCTGAACTCGTATTTGTACTCGAATGTCCGTCCGTTCCGATCCAAGGTGATGGATTTAATGCGTCGGACGAGCTGTTTCGTTGCGCGGGCGCTATTGTTCGCGATAACCTGCTTGTTATCGTCCGAGTAATACTCAATCCAGAGATCGCTAAAGTATTTCTCGGGCCCATTTTTCAAAGGATCTTTCCCCGCCTCTTTCATGCGATGATACGCATCAGCCCCCACCATCGCCTTTAACATTCCCTGGGCATAGGTTGAGTTTGAAGCCGACGGGCTGTTCTTGTCAGTGTAATAAGCAAAATATTGCAGAGTGTCCTTGCGAGATTTCCAGCCTTCATTCCAGAACTCGAACTGTACAGTCTTGAGGTCCCCCTTGCATCCGTGGTCCTCGTTCTCACCATAATAGGTGTAGTTGGCGCGAGAAACGTTTTCTTCCTTTCCTTGGCTCTTTCTGCTCAACGTCACATTTTCGACACGTCCGTCCTGCCAACTGTATTTGAAGGTCTCCGTGATCAGATTAAATGCCGCAGAGGACTGG
>NZ_CH672376.1:778826-814679 GCF_000153105.1 Blastopirellula marina DSM 3645 | reverse complement strand
GTATGACCGTTGGGTGCATAAATTCGGATTAGGTGCTCTTCAGTGTCATGTTGCAGGACATGACGAGCATTGAATCGCGGCTCCCAATTCGTTTTGCCGTCTTTGTCCACAGTCTCGTCAAACCACAGGGCGTTTCGCGTCCCACGCACGAGAACAATCGAGCATCCCGTCCGAGTTTCTTTTGTGGTGACTCCCACAGGCGCTGGCGTGATTGGCGACTTGAACTCCACCAACGTCGGCCACTCATGCACCATCCAGTTAGTTCCATTCCCATAGTCATGACTATGGGAAAGTCGATTGCTGTAAATGCGCGTATGCCCCCAAGGAATCCCAAACGCTTCTGAGCTCAGGTCCTTGATGCGCAACTGAAGCTCCCCATTGGCGTAGCGCACTGGGGCATAAGCGCTGTCCTCCATTAGGTCGAAATCGAGCGACGGCCAGAACGGCGCGTGGTTGAGATCGTCTGGATTGCCGGGCATCCACTCTGGCTGAGGAGTGACGTAGTCGGGGACTGGACTGGGATTCACGCGAATGCGATGGGGCCAGCAGCAGAGCTTGTTGGTGCTTCTGCGCCGCATCGGGCCGAGTTGATCAATCGACTTGACGACCGTTCCCCAGGCTACAGAGCGGACCGGATCTCCATCCGAATTATCGCCGAACGTTATGTATGCGCAGGCATGCATGCAGCCTTGGGGTTGGCTGGGATCGCTATTCAAGCGAAATTCGAGCGTCTTGGCCTTGAACGGTGCATCGCCTGAAAACTGATGAATATAGTGATCCGGATCAGACTTGCTTTGCATTACTTCAAAGTAGCCATTGAAGTAGCTGCAATCCTTTGCTGTCTGTTCCGCGCTAGCATCGTCACTTTTGCTGGTGCAAGAGCAGCAGCATGAGCCTGATAAGGAAATCACAAAGCGACGAGGGCGACGATTGGAACCGTTGGATGAATCCGCTTTCATGCTAACCATGGCCGTTCCTTGCAAAGCGATCCCGCGAAGAGATGAAGGAGCCCATTCGGAGCATGTCTTTCCACTAAAAGTGTTGACCCCCGAATGGCGGACGATATACTATCCGGTCAACGAGGCTGGTTCAACTGAATTTGTTAATCGTTTTTTATTTCTAATCTCGCGAGCTTTTCTTGGCAAAGCTCGACTGGTGGCCTGGGCTGATCAAACACACTTAACGGAGTTACCGGGAATGTCTCTTGATTACACTGGTGCGAACAACGGCCTGTTCACTCACCTAGGCAAGTACATCAAGTACTACAACGAGTTTCTCGCGGAAGCGAACGATGGAACGACCGGACTCGACGCGGTTCGCAAGGTAATTTTGGATGCCTTGAACGCCGGGCCTCAATTCGTAGCTGTCCAGGGCCTGTCTGCGGATTTCGAAGGGTGGAAAGCACAGGTTGCGGATCAGCGGGCAACCTTTATGGGTTATGCCCTGAAGCGTCTGCAAGATCCATCGTCAGTGCTTCGACAAATCAGCGCGGCGACAAACGACCAGGATGAGATTCTCAAATGCTTGTTTCAGCAGATGCTCGCCGATTCCCAGACGATTGAAGAATCGACGGTGACGATTGGAAGTGTGTCTGCCGGGGGAAGCAATGCGGGGAACGGAAAGGTCTTTACTACCGACGATTTGGATGGCGTCTCCTCTCCCGGATCCCGTTCCGGCATTAGCTATCCCGCGATGATCGAATATGCCGGACGGAAGACCGAGCTTGCCGTACCGAGCGAAAGCATGACCCTGGAATGTACGCAGGCGGATGAAGCGGCTGAATTTTCCTGGAAAGGCGAATACCCCGACCCCCTTGGTCCCTATGGTTTAGGCCCCGAAGGCTCCGGCGAAATTGGAACGGTTCGCGAAATCCACGACACGACAGAGTCCATTCTGACCAATCCCGACTTTGAAGAGTTCACGACGCCCGATGTGCCAGATGGCTGGGATATTGTCGCCGGCGCCGCCGGAAACGAGATTTTCGAGAACACGAATCTTGCTGACGTCTCCCATGGCGAAAAATCATTGAAGTACACCGCGACCGGGGGAGCCTCTATTGAGATTTCTCAGTCGATCAGCGACTCAACTGTCACGGGGAAACAACTGTACTTGGTAAGTGCCCAAATCTTGGCCGATTCCGGCATTGGCTCGGGTACCTTCCTCATCCAGTTTGAAGGAACAGGTTACACGCCTGGTAGCACGGAGAAGATTGAGATTGCTTCGGCGAGTCTCCCCACCGCGTTTGATACGAGGGCGTTCTTTGTGGCGATGCCCGCCTCCATCCCATCCGACTTCAAACTGGTGATTCGCTGGTCAGGGACACCCACTTCCGGCAAAAGCGTCTATATCGACGACCTGGGAATTGCACCGGTGACTTACGGCGGTGGAATCGGGGTTGGTATCGTTCGTGGCCCCACAATCTTCGGGCTTGGCGATCGTTTCACGTTTTCCGTCTCCAATACGGAGGGTGTGTTCCAGGCTGCGTTCCGGGAAATGTTTGGTGTTCAGTTGCCTAGCTCATCGTCTCCTACCATTTCAGATACCTTGGCGCAGTAGGCGTGGTTTGGCCCAATTCCTGGAACCCTTAAGCGGTGCGTCTGATCGCCACCGCTATGGATGGAGACGAAGATGAGTAGTCCCTGTGAATGCTGCAAGGCACTCTGGGTCAAGTTTGAACTGACGGCGCCGTTGACCAAGCAAACGAGCAAGGCCGCTGCCAAGGTTTATGTTGATGACGACGGTCATCGGTGCTACTGGCAGGGCGATGACCCGGACCCCAATTACTCCGATCCAGAAGACTCAGGCTTTGACGTCTACAATCTTGAAACAGGTCAAGCTCTCGGTGGCAACCCTCCTTATCAGTTCTTTGGCGTAGCGGGCGACGTTGGCCTCGCTTGCCTCGACGACAGCGATCCAGAGCAGAGTCGTTATCGAGTCGTCCATTTGTCGCCTCCAAGAACTGCTCTTATCCTGCAGCCGATCAGCACTATCCCGCCTGCCCACGTCGACTTTCTGACACAACATCTGGTGATGGGCAGCGGCCTTTGCTGGGTGATGCGGCGAAAAGCAGGCAACAGCCGCCTGCAGTACGAAATGGTGAACGGAGAGCGAGTACAGGCGCTGGCCTGGAACGCTGGCCCCGATCCGATCATCGCAGACGACGATATCCCTTACTCAGGAGGAAGTGGATCGGGATGTGGCGGCACCTATGCATATGCGGTCCAGGACGCGTTTGGCGACCTGATTATCGCTGAAACGTTTGAGGTGCCATGCGAGTCTTCCTCTTCCGAATCCTATAGCTCCAGCCAATCCGAAAGTGAAAGTCAATCCGAGAGCGGAAGTTTTTCAGAAAGCGAAAGCCTGTCCGAAAGCCAGTCGCAAAGTGAAAGCCAGTCGCTCTCAGAAAGCGGTTCGGAGAGCCTGTCCGACGAGAGTCAACCGGAAAGTCCGCCGTCCAGTAGCGAGTCGGACAAGAGTACGGCCATCGTGCCAGCCAGTTGGAGCCCCGCTGGATTCACCGCATTGTTCGTTCTGGAAATGCCTGAAGTTCGCTTCGAGGACGTTGCTACCGTCAAGATTCCACAGCGTGATGGGGAGATAAGAATCGATCCCAAGTTCATTGCAGTGTGCGAACCGAATACGATGAAACCATGCGGTTTCGCTTGTGAGGCTCCAGTAAATGTAGGCCTTAAGGTTGTCCACGGCATCATTCAGGTCCGGTTCTCTGATCAGTCCGATGAGGTCGTGGAACTGACAGTCCGACTGAGTGCGATTCGTAAAGGCTTCCTTGGAAAACGGTTTCCTGATCGAACACGCGAGCAATTTGAGGCCAATGAACGCTTTATCCGCAGTGCTTATCCAGGAGTTTAGAACGTGACAAGCATATCGGATTATTCGGGCTTCAGTAGCTACGGATCAAGCAAGTCGAGTTCGTCCAGCAGTTCCAGTTCCTCAAGTAGCTCCGACTCATCCAGCAGTTCATCGTCGGGGTCGAGCCAAAGCTCCAGCAGTTCCAGCGAGAGCAATTCGTCGTCCAGCGAAAGTAGCTTGTCATCCAGCGAAAGTAGCTTGAGCAGTTCCAGCTCTTCGGAATCTAGCAACTCATCCTCGTCCAGCGATTCGAGTTCAGATTCCTTGAGTTCTAGCGAATCGAGCCACGCCAGCAGCTATTCATACTCGTCACTCTCCAGCGAGAGCAGCGACAGCCTCTCGAGCGAATCGGAGAGCGCGAGCAGCGAGAGCGATTCGGCCAGCGAGGATTCGCGCTCGTACAGCCTGAGCAGCGACAGCTATGTCTACAGCCAATCGTCCGACAGCGAATCAGCGGGGAGTTTTTCTAGTGGGTCGTCTGGCAGCTCGAGCGAGGCGAGTGATTTGGCGTCGAGCGTGTCCGAAAGCATGTCGGATTCGATGAGCGAATCGGCCAGCGAGGAAATTGAAATTGGCGACGATTGCGATCAATGCGTAGCAGGAACAACACCGCTACGGATTCGTGTTTCAGTGTCAGATGTTACGGGCGGTGATTGCGATGACTGCGATTCATTCAATCGAGATTTCGTCGCAGTTCAGTCAACAGAAAACCCGTGCTACTTCGAGGCAAGTGGGGCGACAAGTTGTGGAGGAGGCGATTCTCATACGGTTTACGTACTATTTACACCAGGAGTTATCGAGGTAGGAATTCTTGGCGGAACGATTATCTATGCGATAATTTTCAGGAAATCTGTAACGAATCCCGTTGACGCCACTTCTATTTCCGGAATGAGCATCCCGTATTCATCTGGAGGATGGAGCGGGCTATGCAATGGAGGTAGCGTATCAATATCTGCTGCAAATGAATGACGAGACAGGATGCAGAAATTTAACCATCGGTCGCAATGTAGATTTGGCCCTCAAATGACCCAGGTTTGCCAGGGCGAGATTCACCAGACGTGTATTCATTGCATGGAATCCAATCACACTCAATCCACTGCCAAGCAGGCGAGGTTTCAGGTTTAACAACGGCTGGCATGCCTTGATACTCTCGCAACAAATATTCAAGTTCGACGTTTTTTTGCAATGCGCGACGCTCTGCCCCCGGATTAGGAGGCGATTGAATATGCCAAGACTGACTCCTGATTGCCTCTTGTCTTGCGTTACTTGAATCAAAACCGAGCTTGTAACCACCACTCGCAGAAATGACCACCAGTAGAGTTACCGTCGCCACGTTTTGAATTTGTTGCTTTTGCATTTTTCCACACCCAAATAAAAAACTTCCCTCTCCATTGTGGCTCCTGAAATTGCCGGGATCAAGAAAAAATGGACAACGACTGCCAGCATCGTGGACAGGAAACCAGCGCCGTCGAGTGCCCCACATGCCAAGGAAATGTCCTAGTCAAAACCTTCGCGTGCCCGATTTACGGGTCATGCACGATCACCAAACGAATCAAGGACGCGGCGACCTGCCGACTGTGTAAGGATCGAAAACCTATGATTGCGCCAGCAGAAAAACCACCGAGCGGCGGACCTGGAACACAATTTAAGGCAATTGCACCGCCGCAGTTTTTTGACTGCATGAGCTGCGAAAACTATCTCGGCCAGATGGACGCGTGGGGCAGTTCCGGTTGTGAGGAGCGGTTCGAGGAAATCACCACATACTGGACGGAGCGGGGGAAAATGTTTGACTGCACGCGTAGAAGTAGATTAATCCAAACCGCGGAATGCCTTGCCTGCCATGGGCGAACTCAAATTAAAGTCTTGTCCTGCCCGCACTACGGCTCCTGCACGATCACTCAAAAATCAAGCGTATGGCGTCTTGCCGACTATGTGAGGACCGACAACCCATGATTGCCACGAGCGATAGACCCCAAAACATTGGACCAGGCACCCAACTCCGCGAAATTGCCCCATCGCAATTCTTCACCTGTCCGAAGTGCGAAGCTTATGCCCGGCAAATGGACGCCTGGGGCGGCTCCGGCTGTGAGGAGCGATTCGAGGAGATAGTCAACTACTGGACAGAGCGGGGAAAATCTCCCGCCGTGATTCGCCGCCTGCCGATGCCATTCAATCGCCACATCGCCCGTGGCTGGGTTTGGCAAGCAATCGACCAGGCCAAACAGCTCGAGGACCCCCGCGACCCCGATCTCGACTCCTGGCCATTTGTGTGGACCTACTGGGCCGGGGGAGCGAAAGCGAAAGGCGAACGCAACGAACTGTGGTATAGCATGCGACTTGTGCAGAAATGGCACCCGTCCGCTCGCTGCATTGTCGTCGGCGACAAACCAGACTGGTACGAAGGCGAGTTCATCGCCAAGCCGCGCATTAGCCCGCGTCCGCACCATGCATTCAAAGACTGCCTAAGCAAGCTACTTATGGCGGCGGAGCACGTTTCCCAATTTATCTGGATGATGGATGACGTGTACTGGGTCAAACCATTCACCATTAAGGAAGCGGCGACGCCAAAATACGTGCGACACGTCTCGCAGCAGCGGTATTTGGCATGGAAGCCGCAAAACGCGTGGGCTCGCACGCGAGCGGCGGCATATCAGTGGCTAATCGATAATAATCGCCCCACCTACGATTTTGCCGCCCACATGCCCCAGCCATTCCTCAGCGAAAAGCTTCTGGCCATGGAAGCCGAGCACAAGCTAATGGACAACTACCGCAATTTTGAATGTCTCTATTTCAACTGCCATCACTCCGCAGCGGCGGAGGACTGGGGAAGAAAGTTTACGAGGATCTGCAAGTCGACTGACAAGCTTGCGACGCGGCATAAGCTGCTGAATCACACCCATCAATTCTTCAACGCCCCGATGCGTGAATATCTCGACAGCGTGCTGGCGACTGAATCGGAGCCTGTCCATGCCTGATGTAAAAGTCATCATTCCCTGGCGGCATCATCCACAGAGAAACAAGAGAACAGTTGCCAATTGATATTCTCGCCGCTTAAGTATAGTAACTTGATTTGCAAATATGAGACAGCCGCGATTGGGTCTTGAGACGATATGATCACATCGCGACAGCACGTATTCAACGATCCGCTGAGCCGATCAAGGAATGAGTTCAAGATCAATCGCGTACTTGAAGCCACTCTGAGCCGTACACAAAATAACCAATCCCAAATCGCTACAGCCAAGGCACACTTGCGGAGCAGAAGATGGACAGGCCTGTTAAAGTTATCGTACCGTGGAGACCCGATGAGAGCAGACAAGAGGGCCTAAAGTGGGTAGTAAAATACTACGAACACAGACTCGGCGAAGGCTGCATTCATCTCGCTGTCGATGACAGCAAAGAGCCATTCAATAAGTCAAAGCTGCTCAATCTGGCGATCGCCAAATACCCAGGGCACGTAATCGTTATCGCCGATGCAGATTGCATCATTTGCGACCATTCGCTCAGCAGAGCGGTGCGAGAGGTGACGGACGAAGAAATGATTTGTCCGCACAATCGCACTTGCCGAACGACTAAGAAGCAAGCTCGGTGGATATTGAATCAAAACCCCTCTAGTCGCGTTAGAGGAAAGTGGTTTATCAAGACACGAAGCAAACCTGCCGTCGGAGGGATATGGGTCATTACTCACGAACTCTTCATGAAACATAGGATGGACGAAAGGTTCGAGGGCTGGGGACACGAAGACGGCGATTTTAAGGATCGCGTGCCACACAAGCGATATCAGGGGCCACTCTTCCACATCTGGCACCCGCCTTCATCAAGAAAGGGCACACGTAGGAATAGCAGAATCCGCAACGAGAATCTCCGAAAGCGGAAACGAGAGGCGGCAAAATAAATGGAAGCGAAGATCCAAGAGAGTCGGGAGCCACGCACCTTCAAGAATGTCATCCTCGCGTCTTACTTCAATCACACGAAGGATCGCCAACGAAATAAGTATTGGAAGCCTCAGAATCACGACTCGTACGCCAAACTCCGAAAGAGCATCAATGACAAGGGTATCGAGTTCGTCGTGCTCAGCAACACTTTCATGCCGCACCAGGAAGACCTTTTCACGATCGAACAGGTGAAAGCTGACACGAGATTCACTCCTAATGCTTTCCGGTGGTTTGCCCAGCTAGATTGGCTGGAGAAGCATCGTCCCGAAAAAGTGTTCATGCTGGATATTGATGATGTGGAAATGTGGCACGACCCGTTCCCGCATCTTGAGAAGGGCAAACTCTACGCGGGTTATGAGTATGACAAGAACATGTACCACAACTGGATGTGGAATCGGCAGGCAAAATATTTGGCCGTCGATGATTGGCGACAAGTGGTGCAAAAAGAGAACGGAGACAAGAGGCTACTGAATACGGGAATTTTCGGTGGTTATACGGAAGATGTAATTGATTTTCTCCAGATCCTAACGACGAACCACAAAGCCTACAGCCCTGGCTTGAAAACGTCTTCGGACATGTCGTTGTTTAACTATACGGTTCTGAAGTACGGATACTGGGACAAGATCGGGTGGGGGTCACAAGTGGCGTCAAAGTTCAAAAAGTACGAGGTGGGGGGCGATGCTTGGTTCCGGCATAAATAAGTACGGTCTAGAGGATTGCTCGGTGATCGTGACGTGTAAGGGGCGACTGTCACACTTGCAGCGTTCGCTTCCTCGTCAGCTGGCCCTGGGAGCGGGTGAGTATATCCTCGTTGATTATGCCGATCCAGAAGAATGCGGACGATGGGCTCAGAAGAACTATGCAAACGTGAAGGTGGTTCGGCCAAAAGCTCTATGTCCTCCCTATTTCAATGCTAGTCATGCTAGAAATTGCGGTGCGAGGGTGGCGGAGGGGGGACTGCTCGTGTTCTTGGACGCGGATATTCTGCCGAAACAGGTTTGGTTGTTACAGATTCTGGCAGCGTTCAATCGACAGCCGGGTTTGGTGATGGCTCATGGGGCGTTTATGCGGAAGAATGCAGGTAAGACGGGCTCTTGCGTGGTTCTGACAAGTGCGTTCGTCAGCGTGCGGGGGTACCGGGAAGAAATTGATCGGTGGGGCTATGAGGAAATAGATTTGTTCCGGCGTCTAGCTAAGGTGGGAAAAAACTTTCGCTCCGATTCAGGGCTCCTTGATTGCTTGCATCATTCTGATGGTCAACGAACACAGCACTATCCCGAGCGGGATAAGGAGCGGGGGCATGAGGCGATGATGGCTCTGGTGGAATCCGCAGGAGATGGAGTAGTGAATCCGAACGGCTGGGGATCATGAGCCACTACTTCCTCGCGTATTCCAAAAACCAAGACATACGCCAACTCTCCACATCTGGTGGATTCGTCAAAGAAGTGCTCGCCCATGCACTCCGATCTGGACTCGTAGACAAAATCATTTATCCACACATGCCCAGCGGGCTAGAACCTATCGTCGAAATCACCTCTGACACCGAAAAACTCTTCAGCCCCTGCGCCAACAGTATCTACCAAGACATCCCTCTTACTAGATTCGTCCGAGACCGAATCCAACAAAACGAACGCTACGCAATAACAACGCTCCCCTGCCAAAGTAAAGCCTTCCTGCTCGGATCACAATTCCCCCTCGTAATTGAACTCCAATGCGGTCGCGTCCCATCACCAGCCTGGACATACGGAATACTCACCAGACAAAACCTAACTCCACAGGATGTGAAACGATTCATCTACCGTACCGGTGAATGGCCTGGGCAGGGACGAATTGAAACTCTAGACGGGAGAATCCTCCCCTTCAATTTCCGACGTGCCTGGGATGAAGAAGTCCATCACAAGCCACCTCGCTGTTGCGGCTGCACCCTCTATAACAAATCTCCACAATTAGTCGTGGGTGATCCGTGGCGACTCTTGCCGATGTTCTCGGGCGAATCCGGCATGACCCTCCTTCGCGTCAATGATCCATCCCTGATTCCGTGGCTCACAGAAGCCAATATCAAAATGACGGCCATCTCTCACCAGAAATATCAGCAATCCGTCAAATCTCTCATGCGAAGGAAGAAACGGGAATGAAGAAGATTGCCTGTTATCACTGGAGGTCAGATTGTGAATCGCTCAATTTTGGCGAAGCCTTAATACCGTTGATCGTGGGTTATTTTGGCTATGAATACGTACCTTCTCATCATGGCCCAGCAGACAAGCCTGTGCTGCTTTCGATTGGTTCCGAACTTTACCGGGATTACGTTAATACTGCGAAACGTGGCCATGAGAAGGTCGTTGTCTGGGGGCAGGGTCATGCTCGCGGTGACATCGCTGGTATCGACGCAGACATTCGGGGAGTCCGTGGTTATCAAACTCGTGATACTCTTGGGGCAGATTCGTTTTTACCTGTGGGTGATCCGGGATTTTTGCTTCCTATGATTCATCCGGTGGTCCATGAGTCTCAGGATTATTTGCTACATGCTCCGCACTGGCACGCTCGTCGGTTCGGATATGTCGCTGATTCGTTCAATTTAGAGATCATTAACGGCGATTTGCTCACGGCGAAGATCGAGCGGCTGGTTTATGCCAAGTTCGTTTATACGTCGAGTCTACATGTTGCGATTACCTGCATCGCTTATGGGGTGCCGTTCGGATTATTTCTGAATCGGCAGGAGAAAGCGAATCTTACGGCGAAGTGGCGGGACGTCTGGTCCACGCTGGTTCATCGGGAGGGGCGACATCCCGGACAGCCCAAGTTTTTTCATTCTTTGCATCAGTGCCGGGATTGGTGGGTGGACGAGGGCTGCTATTTACTTCCGCCAAGTATGGACCAGATGGTGGCAGCGTTCCCGCACGATATTGCCTATTAGCCGAGTGACGGATGACCTTGACGCTGCCCAGTGCGTATACGCTGATTCCCGCAGCTTGCTCGTCAAATGCGGGGATCGTTTGGTAGCGTCCGTCAAGTTGCGCTCTTTTGATTTTCAGCCTGGCTCTGGAAAATTGTTTTTGCTGCGCGCTGCAAAAACAATTTTTTAAACTTTGCCGTCTTCTCGCTCCTCCGGTTCGCGGAGGCGGTCCATGTCGAGGTAACGCCTTGTGCCCCAGTGCGTGCCGGCGATGTGGCGTAGCCGGGCGCGACCAGCATCAGAGCGCTTTGACCATCCGGGAACGCTCCCACGACGCGGGTTCGCCGCCGGATCTCTTTCATGATCCGCTCCAGCATTGGCCTGCCCCAATTTTCTGTACCAAGCGTTATGAAAGATTGGTTTGGGAAACAGGTAACGATTCAATGGAGTCGCTGTGCTGCTGGAACGGAAGGAGCGCAGCGACTGAAGTGGAAGCAGCACAGCGGCGCGCGAACTCGGCCGGGGTCAGGTAGCCGAGCGAGCTGTGCGGGCGGTTGTGGTTGAAGTCCTCGCGCCAGGCCCGGGCCTTGATCCTTGCGTCCTCCAAGCTCAGCAGGTCAGTCTGGTGCAGGTATTCGTCGCGAAGGCGGCTGTTGAAGCTTACGCACAAGCCGTTTTGCCAGGGCGATCCTGGTTCGATGTAGAGTACTTCGACGCCGATCAGGTCCAGCCAGGTCTTGATCGCGCAGGAGATAAACTCTGGCCCGTTGTCGCAGCGAATCCGCTTCGGCACGCCATGCATCGCGAACAGCTCGGCGAGCGTATCGATCGCGTCTTCGCTGGTAATGCTGCGGCCAACCTTGATCGCCAGGCACTGCCGCGTGTACTCATCAACGATGTTCAAAAAGCGGATCGTCCTGCCATCGATCGTCGATGACTGAATGAAATCCCATGTCCACACGTCGTGCCTGAACCCGGCCGGTTGCACGTGGCAAGCGTTCGTCGAGACGCCTGTCGCCCGCTTTTTACGGCGTTTTTGCGGAACTTTCAGCCCGGCCGCTTTCCAAAGTCGGTACATCTTTTTCATGTTCAAGGTCTCCCCCTCGCGCCGCAACAGTTGACAGATCTGACGATAACCCCAGCGCGGTCGCTGCCGTACAAGCTCTAAAATCCGCTTGGTCAGACGCACGTCTTCGTCTTCGGCTTCCCCTCAAATCGTTGGCTCGATCGAGGCTGATCGAGCACGCGACAGGCCCGCCTTTCGGAGACTGAATACTTCTCCTGAAGCTGCTTGACCGCCGCGCGTCGCGACTGAGGGGTGGTCAGTTTCCCTTGGCGATCTCCTTCAGCATCGAGATATCCAAGGCCTGATCGGCGACGATCTTTTTCAGTCGATTGTTCTCTTCTTCGAGCGACTTGAGACGCTTCGCCTCTTCGCTCTTCATCCCGCCATACTGCGATCGCCAGCGGCTCAAAGTGGCCTCGCTGACTTCCAGCGCCTGCAGCACTTCTCCGACGCTCTTGCCAGCCGCCACCATGGCGTCCGCGTTCCGCAACTTCTTGATGATCTGTTCGGCCGAATGCCGTCGGAGCTTCTTGCTCATGAAAAATCCTTCGCCGAAATTGGCTCTAGACTTTCATAACATCTGGATCAGGATTTGGGGAGCATTCCAGAAGCCGTTACTTCAGCATACGTGGGAGGCAGTATGCCAATCGCAGTCTGTAGACCAAGTTGTGATTGCAACCAATAGCGAAAAGGTTCGCACGGTCGCCGCTAGTTTTGGCGCCATGGTTGTATTAACGGGCGAGCATAAATGTGGAACGGATCGCATTGCAGAAGTCGCATCTGGCATTTGTAGTGAGGACGACCTAATTCTCAATGTTCAGGGAGACGAGGTCGGGATTCGGCCGAGCGAAATTGAGACACTAATTGCCGCAATCAATAGCAGCCCTGAAGCAGACATGGGAACACTTGCTATACCGATACGGGCGGAGGAGCAAATCCTCGATCCATCCTGCGTCAAAGTTGTTTTCTCTGAATTGACGCGACGAGCGATCTACTTCAGTCGCAGTCCAATTCCCTATTGGCGGACAAACGCTTCTCAATGCGCGCGACCGCAAGCTTTTTTGCACATCGGTGTGTACGGTTTTCGACATGCCTTTTTACGCCGACTGACCCAATCGCCTGCTACACACTTGGAGAAGGCCGAAATGCTGGAACAGCTCCGCGCGCTAGAACTGGGAGCCCACATTTGTGTTGGTATTGTAGATGAGCACGTCAAAGGAATTGACACGCTCGAAGACTATGAGCGACACCAGGCTATAAGAAGAGCGACTTAGCGGTCACTACGCGAGTTGCAAAGTCGCCGAATTGCAGGCTTAGTCGGCGCGACTTGTGTCTTCATTTTCGCCGTCCGTCGAGTTGACCCCTTTCGAACTTCAGTCTCGCTATGGAGTTTCTTTGCCGCGCGACAAAAAAAACTCTCAACTTTGCGTGATTTGCCCGCTCCTCTCGGTCGCGGCGGCGTTCCCCTAGTCGCCTAGCTCGAATCAAGCGTTGAACCGGGCTCTAATCCCTCACGTGATGCCCCAATTACCGGAGATCGGATTCTTTGCATTCCGTCTTGGAAAGGATCGAAAACCTGCTTCAAGCCGTCAAAATTAGATTTGAACGCCGCAATCATAACGGAAGTGATTGGCGTAACGGCTTGAGCTGTAGCAGGTTGCGGAATTCACTTTCAAAGTGGAATACGACCTGGTCGTGTCCACGACTAACTTAGATTCCACTTTGGGGAGCGGTGGATGATTGCGATAGCCCACAACTTTCGGACAGTGGCGTGAGTCGGGGAAGGTAGCAGCCAAGACGACGCGGATACGCAAGCGTTCATGGGATGACTGGGGCGATTGGCTGGCGAAGAAGATCGACGCACGGCCGGACATCGATTTACAAGAAATTCAAGCCGATTTGAAGTCGGAACTGGGTGTTGAAGTATCGCTTTGGACCGTTTGCCAAGGCTGCCGCGTTCTTAAAATGACTCGAAAAAAAAGACGTTAATCGCCGCTGAGCAGCAACGACAAGATGTGATGGAGAAGCGGGCCCAATGGAAACGGGATCAGTCGCAGATCGATCCGCAGCGAGCGGACTTCATTGATGAGACTTGGGCCAAGACCAACATGACGCGCACCTACGGCCGCTCAGAGCAAGGAACGCGGCTGATCGAGCATGTTCCTGCCGGTCGCTGGGAGACGACCACCTTTCTAGGAACGCTGCGTGCCGATGGTTTTCGGGCGCCCCTTAACGTGGATGGCCCGATCAACGGCTCGATTTCTTTGGCTTGGATCAAGCAGCACTTGGCCCCCACGCTTTCCGCCGGGGATGTATTCATTCTCGACAACCTGTCGAGTCACAAAGTCAGGGGCGTCCGTGAAGCCATTGAAAAGACTGGCGCAGAACTGCGTTTTCTCTCCCCCGTATTCGCCGGACCTGAACCCAATCGAACTGGCCTTCTCAAAGCTCAAAAAACTGCTGCGTGTTGGAGCCGAACGAACGGTCGACAAGCTCTGGGATCTGTGCGGCCGCGTCCTCGGCAACTTCACTCCAAGTGAGTGCCTTAACTATTTCAGTCACTGCGGGTACGCTACAGTTAACGCTTAACCGCTCCCTGCGGGGGAGCGTGGCTTGAAACAGTGGAATGCTCCCCAAATCCTGATCCAGATGTTATGAAAGTCTAGAGCCAATTTCGGCGAAGGATTTTTCATGAGCAAGAAGCGACGACGGCATGAGCTATTGTCAAATGTCGACGGAGCGGCAAAAAGTGAGACGCGTGGCGTGGGTTTAGCTACTGATTCATGATTTTCGCCTGGATTGAATTACATTTTTACGTCCATCACAGGAACGCTCAAGTTTGCAGGAGGGGACGCAAGACCTTTCATTCTGGACGTGTCGGTGTAGCTTGCCGTTCTTACCCGGTTTTCAGGCGATAGGCGGCGACGCGCTGGATATTTAGTCCGAGAGCGCGGAGTGTTGCCGTGTAGGTGATTTTCGTCATGCCTCGAACTCGTAGCGAAGCCATTCCCATCTGATATTTAAACCGCGACATCGTAGCCTCGACACCAGCCCGCCACCGATAGCGATCTCGGAACTCCTTGCCCCGTTCCTTTTGGCGACGCCTCCATAAATGAACACGATCATGGGTGTATTGGTAACGCGCCGAACTACGTCCCACCGAAGAAGCGGGGCATCGCTCCCGATGAGGACAAGTCGCACAAGATTCGAGTGTAAAAACAACTTGGAGACGAATGCCGGCCACGCTTGTCTCTTTCGGCTCTTGGCCATGGGGGCAGCGAGTAATGCGTCCGTCTTCAGCGAGTTCAAAGTCTTCTAGCGTCAATTTGCCTTGCAATTTTCCTTTGGGAGTTTGCGCCGGGGAGACGATTTCGACATCGCGAGCACGCCCTTTTTCAAGGCACTCCGTCGATCCATAGTGCGAGTCTGCCAGAAGTTCTTTGGGTTTCACACCACGTTGTTCGGTGCAGTCCATCGCAGGCGTCAAGGCATCTTTGTCGTGCATCGTCATAGGATTGACTGCCACGTACGTTATCAAGTCTGGTTTCGGAGGATCAGCTTGTTCTTGTTCGTCAGGGTGGCTTTCCTCGTACGTTTCCATGATCTGAACGAGATATCCTGGTCCACGATGCTTGTTGTAGCGTGCGTCAGGATCGGCAGGATTGATCACATGGGCACATGCAGTCGTGTGAGGCGGCCTCACGGATACAGGAGTCGCTGAGTTTTCATCTACTTCGCACTGCTCATCGAAAACTCGGCGGAGCAACTGATAACTTTCGAGCGTCGAACATTCGGCTGCGCGGAATTGTTGGATCAGTTCAAAAACATCTTGGGCAGCTTCTGGCAAGCGCTTTTTCGATTCGCTCGGGCGGGTATCACCGAAACAGCCATCGCCCGAACGCTCGACGTATTTGCGAATGGTATCCGGAGCAACATCCGCATAAAGTGCCGCATGCTTTCGTTTTAGTTCACGTAGAAACTTGCTGGTCGCCTCGACCAGAATTCCTAGCCTAGTCAGTCCGCGAATCGCAGATTTTACCGCCGTCGAGTCGAGACGTTGCTTCCCCGTATCGACACCCATTTCTTCGATGAGCCTATCGGTCAGCGTCTGGAACAAAACCTGATCCAGCCCCGCGGCCAACACTTTTTGGCGATAGTTACGAATCGTCCGTTCGCACAGGTACGCATCAGCATCCCGCCTGATATCCAATGCATAGTGCCAAGTCATGTTCAGCGCGACCGCTTCCGTCGTTTGTCGATCCGTGAAATCATGGAGTTGCTGAAGAATCAGAGCTCCCAAGGCAACGTACAGGTCCTTCGTCGGGCGTCCCAAATCCTTCCGGAACGCTTCGGCCAGCTTGCCAACCGGTAGTTGCTTCAGAAGGAATTCTCGAAAAACACCAGCCCAACTTCGTTCCAGTAATTTTAGTCGTTTGGGCCCCAGGTGTTCCCACGGATCGAAAAGATCCCCGTTCTGATGATCGCCGAAGGTAAGCATGCTCTAAATCTATCGCGAACGACAATTCCCACAACGCCGACTGTCGACTTTTTGCCGCCCCGTCGACATTTGACAATAGCTCCGACGGCATTCGGCCGAACAGATCATCAAGAAGTTGCGGAACGCGGACGCCATGGTGGCGGCTGGCAAGAGCGTCGGAGAAGTGCTGCAGGCGCTGGAAGTCAGCGAGGCCACTTTGAGCCGCTGGCGATCGCAGTATGGCGGGATGAAGAGCGAAGAGGCGAAGCGTCTCAAGTCGCTCGAAGAAGAGAACAATCGACTGAAAAAGATCGTCGCCGATCAGGCCTTGGATATCTCGATGCTGAAGGAGATCGCCAAGGGAAACTGACCACCCCTCAGTCGCGACGCGCGGCGGTCAAGCAGCTTCAGGAGAAGTATTCAGTCTCCGAAAGGCGGGCCTGTCGCGTGCTCGATCAGCCTCGATCGAGCCAACGATTTGAGGGGAAGCCGAAGGACGAAGACGTGCGTCTGACCAAGCGGATTTTAGAGCTTGTACGGCAGCGACCGCGCTGGGGTTATCGTCAGATCTGTCAACTGTTGCGGCGCGAGGGGGAGACCTTGAACATGAAAAAGATGTACCGACTTTGGAAAGCGGCCGGGCTGAAAGTTCCGCAAAAACGCCGTAAAAAGCGGGCGACAGGCGTCTCGACGAACGCTTGCCACGTGCAACCGGCCGGGTTCAGGCACGACGTGTGGACATGGGATTTCATTCAGTCATCGACGATCGATGGCAGGACGATCCGCTTTTTGAACATCGTTGATGAGTACACGCGGCAGTGCCTGGCGATCAAGGTTGGCCGCAGCATTACCAGCGAAGACGCGATCGATACGCTCGCCGAGCTGTTCGCGATGCATGGCGTGCCGAAGCGGATTCGCTGCGACAACGGGCCAGAGTTTATCTCCTGCGCGATCAAGACCTGGCTGGACCTGATCGGCGTCGAAGTACTCTACATCGAACCAGGATCGCCCTGGCAAAACGGCTTGTGCGTAAGCTTCAACAGCCGCCTTCGCGACGAATACCTGCACCAGACTGACCTGCTGAGCTTGGAGGACGCAAGGATCAAGGCCCGGGCCTGGCGCGAGGACTTCAACCACAACCGCCCGCACAGCTCGCTCGGCTACCTGACCCCGGCCGAGTTCGCGCGCCGCTGTGCTGCTTCCACTTCAGTCGCTGCGCTCCTTCCGTTCCAGCAGCACAGCGACTCCATTGAATCGTTACCTGTTTCCCAAACCAATCTTTCATAACGCTTGGTACAGAAAATTGGGGCAGGCCAGGTACGCCGCGATGCACAGCGAACATGCAATTACCAAAACGGTTGTCCCAGCACATTCGCAGTGCATGATGCATTTAGATCCAACTTTCTTTATCATTCTCCGAAAGAATTATTCTCAATTGCGATCGAGAATCTTGGAAACCGTATTGACCAGCGATCGAATTGCATCATGGCCGCATCTTAGCGGCAACTATTGAGCACAGCTGATCGAATAACAAAAACCCTCACAAAGAGTTGCCTGCCTTCTTCTGAGTGGGTAGTATTAGGGCTGGCAGTTTAGGCAGTCCTGGAGAATAGGAATGGCAAAGAAGAAAGCAAGCGATGCGGCATCTAGTCAACAGTCCGAAGTCGAAAAGCTGGTTGCAGGTGATATCAAAGAGATCCTTACTGCTGCCCAAGCACCGGTAGCAATCACTTTGCTCCAGCAATTGCTTGCAGCACAAGTCGATGCTTCTGTATCAACACAGGCCGCGAAGGCTTTCACGATGATTGTCGCTAAGGCAATAAGTGGTAGCTCCGAGTTCTTCGTCGTAAACATTGACGGACGCGAGCATTTGACAGATCAGCCGCCACTCAAACTGGCGGATACCTCATTTTCCACAGCTCCTGCTCCGCTGCAAGCCGCGAGCCGACCGTCGAACATAAGCCTGCTCAGTCAACAAGCAGTACTAGATTTACCCGCCAGAGTTTCTATGGTAATGCGGCGAATATTGTCGCAAAACGGTGGATGTATGCGAAGAGACTTTCTTGTATCGCATGTTGTTCAGAATTTTCCCGGAGAAGAAAATGCGGCGGCAATTATTTGTCGGCATCATTCGCAGAATTTTCCCTTCCAAACAAATGAGTCTACGTTGATGACTTGTCTCATCGGCTGATCCAAATCATGCCGCCTCCCGGAGATACTTATGACACGAGATAATTCTCTATGCCCAAAGCATATCGTCCTCAGCCTATGCCTCGCAGTCATGTCCGCCACACCGGCTCTTGAAGCCGGTGGAAATGATGCGAAACTCTTTCTCGAAGTCCCGTTCACCTCACAAGTAATGGTCACGCGCGGAAATGGTTTTTCTCACCATGTCAAAGCTCGAGGGAGACATCGAGCCCTGGAGCTAAAAGAAATCGGGCTAGAGCGAGACGATTCAGAGCATTTAACCCTGTCGATACAGCATCAAAGACAAGAGTCTTGTTGCGATAGCAAGCTGTACGTATATACCTGCAAATTACTCTTCTTTCCTGGCGATATTCAGTATGTTTCCGTCACAGAAAACAAGATGAAAGAGGTAGAGGCAGAAACGGGTGGAGCAGTCGAACCGGCCTTCACGGAATCTGCGACACCGATTTCCCTAGGAATCGACACCCCTCCAACGAAGTTAAATTCTATCAATATCGAAATCTCTGGAATCAGCGCCAGCTTATTCAGCATTAACGGTGTTGGACAGGGGCCCCTTTCCTTAAGCAACAGCACGATCAACCGCCCAGGAATTCAGTTACAAAAGATAGAAGAGAGCGATTCCGACCCTGCAGGTCCTGAAGTCACAACTCCTGAAGTCACAACTCCTGAAGTCACAACTCCTGAAGTCACAACTCCTGAAGTCACAACTCCTGAAGGCTCAACTCCTGAAGGCTCAACTCCTGAAGGCAACTGAAGTCATCTCAAGCGGGGCTACTTTGTCGAAACTCGAACATCAGTAACTGTTGCTTTGATTCATTCGCTAAACGCGGATACAACTCCAATTACTTGTTCAATCGTTTACAGGCCCGGTCCGACTTGCTCTAGCGGGGCCGGCAAGAGTCCAAAGGGAACCGATTCGGCTGGGTAATCTTGCGTGCCAAAGCTCTCGGGCTGAATGGGACGGAAGTAACGAGGGTCATACGGCGGTTCCGAATACTCCGGCATCGGTCTGCGATCGGGAATTTCAAATCCGCGCCCGGTTGGATCATTTTCCGGTTTCATTTGTTCATAGCGATAGCCGTTGGGATGATAGGGAGACGGCAACTCGTTCTGATGATACAAGTCAGGGCGATGATGCTGGGGAGTTTCACGAGGTGTTCCAATAAAGTCATCGAACCTCTTCTTCGAGATTTCGTCGATCGAATTCTTGACCGATTGATATCTTCCTCGCACGGTGTGCTCCGCATCTCGAGCATTCGTATGATTCAGGTCCACCACGCTCGGAGCCCAACGTAGTCCCATCAAGTCGTACAGCGTGGGATAGACTACCGTTTGCCCAAGGATGACGTTCTGCTGAATCGAGGACTCGTCGCTTGGAAGCGGCCGAAACGCCAGGCCGACGACGGGAATATCCTGCAATAGCGGAACCCCTTGCGAAGTTCGCGCCGCCTTCAGCGCCACTTGATAGCGGCTGATCAATCGTAATTCAAAACTCGATGTCTGAACTTGAGTGTTGATAAAATGTCGCTTGATACGTCCCAGATGTTTTTCATCTGCTTGGACAGGTTCACGAATATTGGTCGTGTACATGTAGTTGAAGTCGTAGATGATCGAATAGCCGTCTGGTTGGATTACCGGCCGAATCTCAAAGCCGGTTCCCGTTTCAAACTTGTAAATCGATGGATCGGGCACTAAGTCTTGCAGCGCCGACCCGCTTTGGTTGGGCTGCGGGGTGCTAAATCCCAACCGCTCTTCATCTTTGTTCGTAGGCAGGCTGGGATAGAGGTTCTGCACGACCCCATTCGGCTGCGCTCCCCCCATCAACTGAGCGGCCGCCAAAAACGTGGGATCGTTCGCCAGGGCGCCGTAATCTTGCAAGAGCGCCTTTGCTCCGTCAAACGCTTCAACGATGGCGATATCACGCTTCGGGAGGTCGAACTCCATCGTCGCCTGCGGAGTCACTTTGGCGAAGGCGCGATTGTTGGTCAAGATCGACGTCCGCTCGACCTGACCCAACGTCACGTCCCACTCGCTGGCGGCACTGCGAATTCTCACAAACGCCGGCTCGTAGAATTGCAGATTAAAGTCATCCTCCAGCGCCACCATCAGACGCTTGAGGTAGTTATCCATCTGGGAGATGTGCGCTCGCGTCCCTTCCAGCAGGTCAATCACCTTTTCTTCTTGCTCTTCGATAAAGAAGTCGAGCAGCTTGCGGTGTTGCAGCGAACGGCGAGTCTCGTGCAAGAATCCTTCTGCGTTCTTTTTTTGCTCGATCGCGATTTCTAGCTGCTGAATGCCATCGATCAATGTCTGGGCTGCTGCAAGCAACTGCCGCGATTCTGGCTTGTTGCTTGACTTCTCTAGCTTGAGTTTTATGTTGTTAAACTGCATATTTACATCGCTGATCGCGTTAGGCGAATCGAGATTGACAGGGGAAGCGGCGGCAAGCAACTCGGCAAATTCTAGCCCACACTTTTCCCAATACTGCTGTTGCCAATCAAGACTAGCGGCATAATCATTTATGAGGAGGCTTTCGTATAAAGCTTGAAACTGGGTCACTGCCTTTCCTAGCGGTGTATCAACTGTCGTTCGACTGAAGTCTGTGACCACCGATTCCTGTATCAGTTTGTTTGCGGCCGTATAGGCTTTCAGTTTCCTCAGGTATTTCGAACGATCATCCTGGTGTGGGTTTTCACGCTCAGGCGTGTTTTGCTCAATGGCTTCCACAATCTTTAGGATCTGTGGCTCGAGAGATTTTGTGAAGGATTTCAATTCCTGGAGTAGACTTTTTTTTTGTTCCAGCGATAGCATTTCACCAAAAAAGAGTGAGTAAGGTATTTCATCTAGTCTCTTGAATTGGCCATCCTGCAATACCGTTTGCTGCGCTTTTGCTATAAGTCTATTGATCTCAGATCTCAAGTTTTCTCTATTACTCTCAATCGTTCGTAGCACTGCAAACCCCGCCAGTCTCTGTTTCGCGAGTTCCTCGCTCGCCTTGAATCGTTGCGTTTGCAAATTGGTGATCGCTCGCAGCACTTGGGGCCGAATTGCGTTAGCCGCTTGTTCCTCGGCCTGCACGTCGAATTCTCGAGAGTCTTCGATCATCGCACGTTCAATGACGCGTTGTTTTAGCTCCAATTCTGAGATGAGCCGCGCTTTGAAGATTTGCGCCAGGCGAATGAACTCGCGCTGCATCGGATTCATCGCGTTGGCGGTTTCAAACGACGCAAACTCGACGTTGCCAGTCGGCGGGCAACCGTCGCCATTCAGCAACATTTCGTTTGCCGAGAAGAAGGTCAGAAAGCTGCGAAAATGGTACCGCTCGTTGTTATTCAAGACGACTCGATAAAGCGTATTTCCATCGATCCTTTCATGCGAGTGATGCGGCAGCCAGTGATGAGTGCGATACGGAAAGATTTCGGCGGAGCGGCGGTAGTCGAACTCGGCTTGCACGAGATTGTTTCGCACTTTGTACATGAAATTTTGCAGAATACGTTCACGGATATCGTTTCGCGCTAGAGCCAATATGAACATCGCTTGATGTATGCTGGTGGTATCCATCGAGTGGAGGCCGAGCAGCTTATTCTCACTTCGCAGAAATTCGGAATCCATTTCGTACAATTCATCCACGAAGTCGCGTCCGAAGAAACCGTAGAGGTATTTGCGGTCGCGATCGACTTGATAGTGATTTCCCTGATCTGCTTCCATCGCAACGCGGGTCGCTTCTTCCACCACCGCTTGTCGTAGCAGCATCAGGCTTTGCGAGGTTAAAAACCGTCCCAGGCCGATGTGCGCCTCGACCTTGCCTAATGGCTTTTCCATCCGATCAGCCCGTTCTCCATTCAGTTGAACGGTGACGATCTCGACTTTGACCTGACCGAGCGGCATGTCGATTTGATGGACCATCGTGCGGATCTTATCGATCCCTTTCCGTGGCCCGCGAATCTGCAGCAGCCCCTCGCCGATGACGCTAACCGAGCACTGGGCTACGGAATCCACTGAATTGACTTTGCCGGCGGCGTAAGTGTCTGGATCTTCGTTGGCTGCGGCGACTTCCAACCGAAATTGATCTTCCCGAGCGCGATCCTCCAATGCTTGTTGATGCAGCGCTTCTTCGTTCGCCTTCGCTGCCGCCGTCCGCTTTGTTTGCAGATTGTTGCGAATCTCATCAGCACTCGCGGCCAAGGCGAAAGCTACCGACTGCGCCATTGCAACGGTGTTCTGTTGAGAACTAATCTGTCCGTCTAGTTGAGCAATCTGATTCTGAATGGTATTCGCGTTGGGCGGGTTCGCATTCAGTTGCGATTCAAGGCCGGACTTATTATTTTTCAGTCGCTGCTCTTCCAGCTTCTGTCGCCGAAGCTCCGCGTCTTGTCGCGCGTATTCCACCTCCAACGTTTTGGCTTGGTTTTCCATTTCGCGCAGTTCTTCTGCTGCGCGAACCGCTGCTCGCTCTTTGGTGCGGCGCTCGTCAGCAATTTCATCCGCTTTCTGACGCTGCTTGTCGGCCCGTTGTTGGGCCAAGGTCACTGCCTGACGATTCAGCGATTCGGCCGTACGATTAATCAGCTGGGCGACACGGTGTGCGTCCCGAAAATAGAACAGCCGCACCACGCGGGTCTCGACTTTGTCGCTTGGATTAATACGGCGAGCAAAGTCGGGTTGGGGCGATGTTGGCAAGAATTCTGAATACTCGATCCGCTCGGCGTCTTGCGGTTGGGGGTCAACGCCAAATACGGACTCTTGCGAGACACCAGCAGCGCCAGTCGCACCATTGGAGCCGACGATATTCCCAGCGAGATCTTTTAATGGCGAATTCGTCGACTTATCGGCTGCAAATTGCGGAATTCGCAACCGAAAGATCCCCAGATCGATCGCGCCCAGATTGATGGTTACGATTTTCGGATTATCAGAACTTATCACTGGGGAATCGGAGTAAGAGATCTGAGTAAAACCTCCTTCTTTCGTGATTTGCTCAAGAATGAAGTTCTCCTTTATCACGGACTTAGGGTCGAGGTCTCCTTGTTCAAACTCAAGCTCCAGATTGACGATCGCCTTAGCGGGAGAGTCATTTGTGTACTCGACGATATTCGTACGGACAGTCTCCAGGAACGGGCCAAGCGTATCGACTTCGAAGAGAAGGGAAGTCGTTATCGGTTGCGTTCCCGAACTATCGGTCCAAAACGCCTTGATAGCTTGTATTCCTTGATTCTCAATTGAGGTAAGGAATTGATTCGATTCGAATGAAATTGATGGATCGCTTAATCCAGCGGCTCGACGTATTGACGTCAACGGCGCCTCATCGTGAAAGAGGCTTAATATGCCATCGTTATTGGGAAGGCCATTAAATTTAAATGACAACTGCTTGTTGCCAGACAATTTTGATGAATTGAGGAAATAGCGAGATATCGGATTTCCATTGACGCCCTTGACGCTCGTAGCAGAAAGGGCCGTCTTATCGATTTCCACGCCGGCAAGACTGGAGTTGACGTTTGTTGAGACAGCGAAATCAGGAGATGGAATTGCCAGCTGTAGATTAGTTGGGAAAAGTTTTGTCTGGGTTGTCGGATTTAGTGGAGCCGGATTTGGTGTTGTATACGAGGCCAAAATCTCCAGCTCGATTCTCGTCTTTTGATTTGGTCCATCAAAAACGTTTTTCAATTTTTCTACATCCAGCGGAACGTCATAGCCGCCATTTCCATTTTTCGCAGGATCTTTTCCAATTTTACTGACTTCGATTCCCTCGCCAGTCCGAACCACAAGGGAAGTAATCGTGGCGTCTGACCCGGTTAGTTTTAGATTCTCGCAAGTAAGTTGGAACTCATTGTCAAAATCTTTCAGGATAAAGAAATAAACCTGCTTCGGCACATTGACCTTGTTTTCTATCTCCTGATAGGAGTACTTGGGCACAACCGGCTCGCCACCGGGTTCTTTTTTCAAGCTAAACTTAGGGGTAGACGCTGTTTCTTCGTCAGCGGGTGACGTCCAGCCAGGACGGAAGATTAGAAATCCGCCCACAAGCAATATGGTCAGTGTAACGGCGACGTTTGCACGCCCCGTGCGAGAATGAGACATGACAGCTTCCTTCCCTGGATGCTTGATGACTCGAATTATGTTCGTGTAATTCCCTGCTGCGTCCTGCAACAGGGGCCATTTCTTGATTATCGATTGGTTGGCACAAAATCGAGTGACGCCGAATCCTTTAGGCGTTGGGCTCGATCAATTTGTTTTTCGTACTGCCGAGCAGGCTGGTCATCCGCATAACTGGATAGCGGAGTAACTCCGGGTATTGCACTGCTTAGGCTTTTGGCGCCATTCAATAGCTTGGCAGTGCAAGAGTCGACGGCGCCAACCGCAGACTTTGCCAATTGCCCGCCACCATGCATTGTCTCTTTCAGTGCGCCTAGAGTCTGCGACTGGCCCAAATGTTGACCCGCGTTTTCAAACACGTGCTCACGAAAATTTGCAAGGTTCCGCCGAACTCCCTGGCCAGAGTGGTATTTCACCCTTACCGACTGCTCGTCGCATCCATAGTTGATTTCGATGCGACTATGATCATAGATGTACTCGATCCCGTGCTTGTTATGAGCGATGACTGGGCTTCCCGCAGCCAAGGTGACTTCGGTATAGACTCGTTGGCCGGTTTTCGGATGACTAGCGATGATTACCGTAGGTCCACCTTGGATAATTGGTCCCTGAAACTCGCGGTCACCGCTATAGAAATAACGATGAATGTGCAGCGTAGGCGGAATCTCAGCGGTAAAGGACTCTCCCGAGTCGCGAATGCTGACCGCAGGCAACCCATCGCGATGCATCCCTGGCTCGACGACAACTAAGTCATGCAAGCCGGCAACACGCGGCTCTACCGCCAATCCAATCATAGGCGCACTCAAGACCACCGCGATGGCGGCTAGTTGGGCAAGGAAATTCATATCTTGTCGTCCATGACACCGGCTTTACATTTCGTGCATGTAGTGGAAGACGATTTCCACATGCGTAATTCGATTAAAATCTTGCTGGACAAGAGCTGGCAAATAATTGGTATAATTAGCACTTACGGTATAGTTGGAAGTCGCGGCGTATGTGGAAGCAGAATCAACCTGCGTCGGGATCAAACTGGTCATGATTTCCCCATCTCGACGCACCCAGATTCGCTTTTGAGTCTGAAACACGAGTCGCATTCCCTCCAGGGTCGTATCGGGCGAACCGGGGGGGCCAGCAAACGCCCGCACTTTGACCAGAACATTTGCGCCATGAAACACCTTGTCGTGTCCGCCATCATATTGCAGTCGCCCCGTGCAATTGCAGCTTCCATTGTCGAAAATGGCGACTCCGATACGATCGAAAACGATTCCGCTTGTCGCAAAATTCTGTTGGGGAGGTTGTGGAAAAAAATACTTGGAGTTTGATAGACCGGCAGTTGCGATCGCTTCTAGCTGATTGCCTGTGGCGACTGTTACGATACGAACGGTTGCTTCCACCGTCGACGTTTCGTAAGTAGCATCTGGAGCTTTGCACCAACATCGCGTGCTAGCTGGCATTTTCGCCCGCGCACAGTAGATCTCTCCAGCCCAAAGGTGACTGGCCATCGAGATCGCCGCGATGAAAATGGGTACGTATTGGAAGTGAAGATGCATAGGAGCTCTCGCCTGGCTTTCTGGTCCTATTAGCGTAATCGGCAATCTATTGGTGGCAACTTTTGTTTATCCATTGATTTGGGGGGATAAGGCCTCCCGCTAGGTATTCCATGCTTGTTTTGACGCTTTCTTTCAAGATGCCAATCTCGCGACAATTGATTTCATAGTAGCGCCGACTGACTTCCGATGGTAGACACCGCATGCCAGGACTGCACAGCCAGCGCGGACTTTGGGTAATTTAGCGTAGCGCCTCCGGCTCAATTCTGCGATGATATCGGTTTTCCGATTGCCCGTCACGCGCTGCAGAAAGAGCCGATGTCTCGCTAGGTTGATCAGGACGATGTCGTTTCGATTCTCGAATATTTTGCGGAGCTTGATGATCCGCGTTGCCATATCAATCTTAAGCATTTACTTGGCGACTTGCTCGTCATTTGCGTGCTCGCGGTGATCGCCGGGGCGGACGGGCCGCGGTCGATCGCCATCTGGGTCGAAGCGCATGCCGACTGGTTAAAGAAGCGACTCGAACTGCCAGGCGGCATTCCTTCGCACGACATGATCGGTCGATTGCTCGCGCTGCTCAAGCCGAGTGCGTTTCAACAATGCTTTGACGAATGGCTGACTGCGATGCGGCAGGAAGCGACGAACGAAAGCGATGCGCGAGAGATCATCGCGATCGACGGCAAGACGCTGCGGCGATCTCATGATCGCGGCAAAGGACTCGGACCGCTATGCCTAGTGAGCGCCTGGGCGGTCCGGGCAGGCGTTAGTCTCGGGCAAGTGGCGGCCGCCGACAAGTCGAACGAAATCGTCGTATTCCCCGAACTAATCGCACAAATCGACGTCAGTAAAGCGATCGTCACGCTCGACGCGGCAGGCTGCCAACGTGACGTCGCGGAGAAGATTATCGCTGGCAAGGGAGATTACGTTCTCGCGCTCAAAGGAAACCAAGAGCGGCTGCACGAGCAAGTGCGCGACTACATCACGACGCAGTTGGAAAATGATTTCGATCGCGTGAAGGTCGAGCGTCACGAGGAAGAAGCGAAAGGGCACGGCCGCCTCGACAAGTTGTTTTACTATCAGCTGAAGCTGCCGGACGAAGTGCCTGCTGGCGAAGATTGGTGCGGCTTGAAAACGATCGGCGTCGCGATTCGCATCAGCCAAGAGAATGGACGAGAAACGTTCGATACGAGATATTATATTAGCTCGTTGAAGCCGGACGCGAAGCAATTCGCCGGGGCCGTTCGCGGCCACTGGGGAATCGATAATTCGCTTCACTGGACGCTCGATGTAACGTTCCGTGAAGACGAAAGTCGACTGAGAAATCGCATCGCGGCGGAGAACCTAGCGTGGCTAAAACGCCTCGCCGTGTCGCTGATCAAACAACGCAAAAGCAAGGAAAGCGTCGTTATGCGAAGACGCATGACGGGCTGGAACGTGAACTTCCTGGCTGAAATCCTTGGCCTGGGAAGGAGTTAGTGTGCGTCAGCCGTGGGCTCGAAGCCGCCACGAGAAAGTACACAGACAGACGATAGGCAACCATGTTTTACCTGTGTTGGCTCAAGGTTCGAGAGGGAGTTATCACAGTGAATTCTCGTTACCCGATGTCACGATGCGAGAATCTGCCCAAGACTCGGGAGCTTTGGCAAGCCTGCGAATTTCTTCGAGCAGTTGTTCTTTGATGTTGTTAGGTGCATACGAAAGCGTTTCATCACGGACCCGCATCAATGCAGCATGATCAAATACGGCGTCGACAGGTAACGTTCGATTTCTTCCGAGGCCCAATTGCGGCCAACGGAATTTCTGGCCAGGCTTTGCAGGCGGTAATTTCGGAAATAGCTCGGCCGGCCACCATTTCCATGTGAGCGAGTCGTGGATTCGCTCGGCCCACGGCGGAGTATGGGAGGGTGAAAGTAAGAGTGAGAGGCGTTCCGGGTTAACTGCAAGCCCAGCATTCGTTGCTTCGTTGACAATCCAGCTAAAGGCCGATCGCCAAGCATCTCCTTCTTCTTTCGCATAGCCGCCGCCGATGTCACCGTGAGAACCGGGAAACCACCTTTCTTCCAGGTCTTGCGTCAGAGGCTTGGGAAACATTAGATTTTGGCGAAAAAACCACCGGCGTTCGTCAATCGCTACAGCATGACGAATTCTATTGATGCTGGGGTTTCGGGCTGTAAACGGATAGGTTGCGGGATCCCAAACCCAGCCGACGGACTTCACGGTGTCCCACACCCCTAAATAGTGAATTGGAAATCGACGATTTCTTGGACCCTTTATGGGAGTAGCGAATGTGTTTCGAAACGAATTGCAGTCTTGCCAATAGAGATTGTTTCCCTTGTTCGTCTCGGAATTCAGTCTCTTGCGCAGTCCTCCAAAGAGACGCAGTGAATAGGGTACGAGGTTTTTGTTGCCGCGAGGTAAAAGACCTACTTGATGCAGCATTCCCGCAAGTAGCCGGACGGTATATGCCCCGCGACTGAACCCGAACAAAAATACTCTGTCTCTCGGCTCCCAAACGTCCATGAGATAGGTGTACGCGTTCTCAACCTTGCGCGTAAGCCCGACAGCAAATGCCAAATCAGCTGCTTTCCAAAGCGATTGACCAATTCGGCTCCAGATTGAAGGCTCAGGCAAAGTGCCCACGCCAGGATCGTAGTATACGAGCTGACGTTCCGGGTCGTGAATTGCGACTTTTACTAGTCGCATCACATTGGTGATATCGCCAGTGAATTGATTGCTAGTTCCGTCACAGCAGATCACGATATTTCGCGGCATGAGTTTCTGTCTACGCTTTCTGCTGACATCGTTATCGAATTGAAAAACTCGGCGTCGCAATAAGAGGAGCTTGGTTGCTCGAATTCGTTTTCAGGGGAAATGGAGTACAGCGGCCAGATCTCCATTCAACCGATTCACGGTTCAGTCTCTTCACGAATTCTCAATTATCGATCACCATGTGCAATTTGAGGGCGGCGAGGATCTCTGGAAGCGGTTTAGCATAGGCCAACTCGGGCGTACCTCGATCGCTTCCACGGTAGTTCATAGCTACAGGAGCATGAGACGATGAGTCGATCCAGATTGCCCCCGAATCGCCCCCCTCGCTCAATTCGTACCTGGATGGCATGGAACGCCGTTGCGCATCTGGGTAGGCGACAAACTCTAAAATTGATCTAGCAAAGAACTTCGAGCCTGTGCTTCAAGGGAGTTGGACGACTTCCACAAGCAGCAGGGAGGCTCGAAGGTGGCCCGAGGACCACATCGCGTATGCTATCAGCGCGAGCTGACGGCGGCGATATCGCAATTCTTGCCGCCGCAATTTTTTGCGCGCTGGCGATTTCATGGCAACGCAAATTGGACGCCTCAGCGGTTGGCTTGGGCGGCATGCCTGATGAGTTGGAGCACCGATTCCACACTCACCGATCGACTGGAGAGCGTCGGCGCTTTACTGGGCGAACTCTTTCCGCGTTGGCGCGTCGGCTTGGCGTTGGGCGGATTCGGCCGCGCATGCAT
The DNA here is from genome assembly GCF_000153105.1 of Blastopirellula marina DSM 3645. Classification (GTDB taxonomy): domain Bacteria; phylum Planctomycetota; class Planctomycetia; order Pirellulales; family Pirellulaceae; genus Blastopirellula; species Blastopirellula marina. The sequence goes on along the minus strand of NZ_CH672376.1, from coordinate 785,092 downwards.
TCGTGAGACGCCGCGGATGCTTGACGAAGTGCGTCGCCAACTGCGCAGTTCGGTCGCTGGTTGGTTGGAGCAATATCGCGTGTTCGGTTGGGTGGTGATGGCGGTCGACGGTTCGCGCTTCGAGGCTCCGCGTACGCGCGCCAACGAAGCAGGCCTCGGCTGCGCAGGACGCGAGAAGACGACGCCGCAAATTTATCAAACCACGTTGCAGCATGTCGGCACGTCGTTGCCGTGGGACTTTCGCATCGGCCCCGGCACGGCCAGCGAACGACGTCAGTTAGACGAAATGCTCCCTGATTTACCGGGTAAATCGCTGCTAATCGCCGACGCCGGCTTCATCAGTTACGATCTCTGTCGCGTGCTGCTGATGGGGCGGCATGACTTTCTACTGCGCGTCGGCGGAAATACGCACCTGCTGGAAAAGCTCGGCTTCGCTTGCGAAACGCGCGAGCGAACCGTCTATCTATGGCCGTTGAGATTTCATGCGATTCCGCCGGTCGTGTTGCGACTGATCGTGCTCCGCGACGCGAACAAAGAACCGGTTTATCTGGTGACAAATATTGATTCGGAGTCGCTTCCCGAAGAAATCGCGAGTCAAATTTATCGTCTTCGCTGGGGACTCGAAACTCACTTCCGCGGGTTGAAACAAACGCTTGGTCGCGATCGCGTGTTAAGTCGAACTCCAGCCACGGCGCTCGCCGAACAGGGCTGGCTCAACATCGGGGCTTGGTTGCTGCAGTTGATGACGACCGCCGCGCTGATCGCGGCGAACGAACAGCCGCGGCAATGGTCGGTAGCCAAGGCAAGTCGCGAAGTTCGCCGCACGATGCGCGGCTGTCCGTCACGCTGTATCCGCCAACCGCTCTGCCAACGCTTGGGCTGCGCCAAGATCGACGGATACCAACGAAAAGGCCCCAAACAAACCCGCCGTGGCGTGCAAAAGAAGCGAGAAAAGCCGCCAGGACCACCGAAAATACGACAGGCTACGAAGAAGGAACAACAACTGGCCCAACAGTTTATGCGGCCGCCATAGCCCAGATGCGCAACGGCGTTCCGTGCCATGCGAGTAGTGTTGGAATTTGAGGCTCGAACCATGCCTTGTCGATGTTTCGATTGCCATAAACCGTGTAAAAGTACAACATCGCGCGGGCGACGTTTCCTTTGTGAGCCTCACGCGGCTCAAACAAATTGTCACTTGATTCGCTGAAATTATCCCGTTCATCCAGTCCCGGCAGGTCGCCCGATGGAGAGTCGGAGTTCCACCATCGCTGAGAGACATCATCCGGTATGTCGCCAAATGGTTTGTTCCCCCGATCCGAATTGACTGGGTTACGTGTTGCAAATAGATGATGAAGGTCCGTCTTCATCTCGTTTCGACTGTTGGCGTTGGCGAACTTGGATTGTGGCCAAGTGTGCTCCGTGTTCACCACGGTGTGATCAGGAATGTCGCTCGTCGGGAATTTCTCGCCCGTGTATACGAGTAGCACTTTGCCATCGAAGTTGTCGATCCGGGAAAACATCTCTCGACGTGCTTCGAAGTAGTCCAGGCGGTTCGTTGGAGTGAATTCGCTTCTCAAGACTTGAGCTAGTTCTTCTCCCGATTTTCCGGGAAAGATCTCGTCTGCGGAAGCAGATGAATACGGGATAACTAACAGCAAGGCTAGTAATAGCATTTGGCGCATTTTAGGACCACTCGCGGTTTGAATGAACGAATAAACTCGACAGAGTAAGCGTAATCCTATCCAATCGCATAAAGGGCACACGGATAAAATTCGGACTAATAGTTCAAGAGATCGGCATTATGATTTCTCGGGTGAAACTTGTTTATAGAAGGGGCAGCCAGAGATTGGTTGCATGTGCGCCTAGTTAATTGATGTCGCGAGAATTTTGGGTTAATCTTCTTGCAGATTGCAGACTGTCATTGCCGGGCGGCTATGCAGGAGTTGGGGTAGTGTCCGGATATTCTGAAGGGATTTCGACAATGGGTTACGTGGTTAGTTATGGTCTCCCGAGTTTTGCCATTCTTCTGATCCTCATTTTTCTCATTTTGTGCTACTTCTCACGTCAAGATGCCTATTGGTATTTACCGCTCGTGTTTGCGCCTGCAGCGGGCGGCGCACTGATCGGATACACAGTTGGGCTTTGTGAAACCCCAATCGTGGCAACCTTCATTCCGGTTTTGATAGGTCTGCTGGGAGCAGTTGGGTATGCTGAAGCCAAAAATCAGCGATTTGTGGTGCAATTGAAGGAAAGGCTAAATAGCGCCGTTGCCGACGAAGGCGAAGCTCAGGGGATTGAGAAAATCAAAAAGCTCTTGAATGAATCCTCCCCTGCCCACGGTGTGATTCCTGCACTAGCAGGACTCGGAACATTTGCCTTCTTCTTTTTTTGTGGTTTTGGAATGGACGCTGGACTGAAAAACCGACTTCCCAGCTATCAAGGTATGGAGACGTTGTTGGTAAAATACCAACCTCTTACACCTGAAGAAGCGCTTTCTGTCGCTCAAACTAGTTGGGCGTTGCGCAAGAGGGAAATTCCAGTTAGGGAGCATGACCAGTTGCTTGTAGCGATGCTGAAGCCCGTCCTGGAAAAAACCAGCGAGCGAGAAAAGGAGCTCGTCAGAGTCTCTGAAATGATGCAAAAGAGCATAGACTCCGATGCCAATGACCTCGTCATCCCAGGACCTCCAGTTGGTGCAACGCCATTCCTAAAGTCTGCTGCTGCGGTCGGCTTTATGGTCGGCTTAGATGTCCGGCTGTCAGCTAATGCCGTGACATATGAGGAAGCATATATCCAATTGTTACATTTTCTACTGGGCGAGTCGGTGAAGCAATTGTCGAGCGAAGCAGAAAAGGCAAGTTTCGCGAAGAAGACTTTTAGCGACGTCCTCAAGATTGACGCAGATTTCCGTGCAGATCCCATGGCGATCAGAAACTACGAAGAAGGTTATAAAAAACTAAAGAAGATCGCGGAACGCTAGTTGGAATTGTCTTGTCTCTCAAGTCATTGAACGATGGCGCATCACAATCTTCACCACGAGCCGATCTGTTTGCGCTTAGGAGCGCGTTCGAAATGAATTCAAACACCGTGATCGCCGTGATTTTCATCATCGCATTGGTCGTCGCACCTCTTCATGCTCAACCCGAAGAAGGTGTAGTCCAAATTTTCACTGAGTATAATTTGACCAAGTCCACTGGGGCCGGATCTGGATTTTTCATTCGCATAGACAATTTCTCGTATATTGTCACCTGCTTTCACGTACTTGAGGGTGCAGACAAAGTAACCATCGTGGATTCTGCCAAGAATCGATACAGATCGGATGAAAAAGTGAGTGATGAGCTTGGCATTTGCTTCCTTGATGCCCAGCACGATATCGCTATCCTGAAATTGCTCAAGCAAGTGGACGGTTTGCATTACCTGGATTTAGATGAGAAAGCCCTCAAATTAGACAGCGCTAGGCCGGGTGGCGCGGCATGGCCTGATGCAGGGAAGGAGGTAGTCTTAATCGGGCACCCACAATTCATCCCATATTTGCAGCTGTCGGGCCGAATTATCCGCAGCACGTTTCTCAGGAGCGAAGAGTTTAAAACGATTCAAGGTCTTAAGATTTTTTCGGATGAACCAATCATTGATTTATTGGCAATTGATACAACAATCGGAGCTGGGATGAGCGGAGGCCCCGTATTGCTGAATAACAAAGTGGTTGGTATCGCGTCAGGAAGCATCCAAAAGGAGACCGTTGGCACGATTGGCTGGGCCATTCCGGTCAAAGAAATTCGTAAATTCGTTGAGGACAAAGACAATTTCCCGCTAATGTCATTGCAGGGGTTTAAGTGGCCGGTTCAAACGCTGATTGCGGCAGGGTGGACAAAGTCTCGTCACATTCGCAATCCCGATCAAGCCAGGAGCGTGAAATCGCTCAGGGACATTTTTGCGAATCGTAACGCGAGCACACATGCGCTTGAAATAGACCACGAAAAGGCAATGCTCGATGAAAATCGTCTCATCAGAATGGTTGGACGCATCACGCATATCAGCAAAGTCCCCGGTGACGTAGGTGGTCTGCCGAGCAGACGCCTAACGATAAATGCAGAAGGAGATGACGGAAATGAATTGGGTATTATTGTGTCTCTCGAGGTTCCAGAAAATTATTTACCGGATACGCTTTCAGAGCCCCAAGAGGAGCCTCGTGATTATGGCAGGGTTGAATTCAGTGGCGAACTCTCGGTGACTCCGCTGGCAATGGGCGCGTTTATTAAGTTGTATGTAAATGCTCTTTCACTCGACGATCTCGATGACGGAGTTGAACCGCGAGGGATCACTGATTCTCAGGTCAAGTCTGGTATTGAATAAGATCGAATCGCGATGGCCAACAACTTGCAGGCCCTGTAGAGGTCATTTTTTCAGGGCAACCAGGCGGAGTTGGTCTAAGTTCAACTTTTGCACTTTTACACGGCGATTGCGAGCGTATGTTCCAGGAGTTGTCTTACTTTTCGCGAGCCTGGGCCATTCAGCGCGAGTGACAAAACCTTTTGTCGCACGGTTTGCCGGCGGAGCGTGGCCAGCATGTCGGCGAAGGAAGCGTCGGCTTTAGACGTGTACCAGGGACAAGCCAGCGGTTGGTATTGGCGATGACCTGCGCGAGCGAACCACAGCACGACAAGCGAATACAACAACATCGCGACCGGGGCGGTGCGCTCGACCGAGCGGCGGCTCCAGCCTTGCGGTTCTTCGAAACCAAGCTGTTGCTTGCTATCGTGAAACGCGACTTCGATGCTCCACCTTTGAGCGTACCAAGCGATCACCTGCTCGGCTGTCGCTTCACAACGAGTCGAATAAAACGCTTGCGGTTTGCGGCCGCCGGTCAGCGGTTCGACTGCCACGACTCGTAGCGGTCGGTCGGGAGCGCTATGAACTCGTGCTTCGACATGGGCGACACGAGCCGTGTCGGTTCGCCCATAAATTTTGAATGACAATCGCCGGCAGCGCCCCTCCAGCATGGCCGCCGGCGTCGGCAACAGGTTGCCTCGCTTGCGTGGTCGGCCGTTGGTTCCCGGTTTTCTGACGGGCGGCGCCTCGTACAAACGAGCGTCCATCAGCAATCGGCTGGTCAAATCGCAATTCGGCGGTAAATTGTTCAGCACGCTTTGACCGCCGTAGGCGCTGTCGGCCACGGCATGAAAACGCCTGTTTTTCCGGTGGGAACAGAGCGTGCCGAGCATCTGCACCGCCAGTTCTGGTCGGGTCCGATAAACGCGGCGATGTTGGTTGGCCTTCGCCTTGTTCAGATACAAACGAAACAAAATCGGCAGGCAGTAATAATGTCCTGGACGAAAGGGCAACTCGACGATTACTCCCAGCACGACCCAGCTATGCCCCCAATTCATCACCGCCTTGCTGCGCGTTGAAATAAGCGGATCATGATGCATGCCGCAGCCGAAGATTTTCAAGCCGCGCTTGCGGGCCAACGTGTCATCCAACGCCAACAGGACGTCGCCATCGATCCACGGTTCGATCAAGTCGAACACCGCCAGACCGACGCGGTCGAGCGACCAGCGGGCGGCGCTGAACACGCGATGGTACGACGAAAAATGTTTGTCGGCCGAATCGCCCGCCGCGAGAATCATGCGTGTAACAGTCCGTCGACTGGCCAGCACCCACCCGGCCATCAGCGTCGCCAGACTCTCGAAGGTCGGAGTCGTCATCGCTTGGGCAAAGGGTTGCAAAAGGGCAGCAAATTCGGGTACAAGTTCCATTGTGAGCCTCCTTGCTCAAGTGCCTGGATGTGAGATACCCAAGCATCTTGACGGAGGCTCACGCTATTTCGGAAGAGCAATTCCAGAGGCGGTAAAAGTGCAAAAGTTGAACTAAGAGCCTATCCGGAAACACCTTTACGCGGTAAGTCGATATTTGAACGGAGGTTGGTCGCCTGTGGGGGCGAGCCTACGGAGCATGCGTCCGATCGACGCGACTTGGACCATCGCTTCGCTCGATTCGACGTGATGTTCGTAGTCGCGACTCAAGCGTCGCCAGCGTCCTAACCAACTGAAAGTGCGTTCGACGACCCAGCGTTTGGGCAGTAGCACGAAGCCTTTAGCTCCCACTGGACGACGAACGATTTCTAGTTCCCAGCGGATGTTTTTTTGCTCTGCAATCCACGCGTGAAGCTCGTGATTATGATACTTCGAATCGGCCCACACAATTTCCAACCGAGGCTGCTTCACTTGCGAGAGCTGTTTCATCACGGGACGCGCGGCGTACGCATC
>NZ_CH672376.1:549091-778726 GCF_000153105.1 Blastopirellula marina DSM 3645 | reverse complement strand
CAAATGAGGTCCACTTCATCGAGCGACTTAGTAATGACAGACATGTTAGATGTTGAATCCCGTAAGCTTCGCCTTCAAGAGCAAGAATTAGAACTTCGGCGTGGCGAACTTGCCATTGAATTTGCGAAATACGGTTTCTACGGCACACTGTCAGCTGGTATTTGCGGCATGTTGATGGTTCTTTCGCTGTCAATTATTGACGCAGTCTCTTCTGATTTTACGTTTGGCTTCTATGGCGTGATTGGGACCACATTATCCATCTCAATACCTTGCGTTGCATTTGGTGCGTTCTCGCTTTTCCATTCTGTTCGCATCCTGGGGCATTTTGGGAAGATCAAGATCGGCGTTGATACTTCCAGCGAGAAACGCTCGGGAGATTTTGATCAAAAATCGAATTCCTGAAGTGATGATCTAATTGTATCAGTTGAGATTTGTTGTTTTCCTTCGACCTGAAAAAGGCATTTTAAACGCCTTTCCTACGGCGGCGGCAGCTTGGGCTAGATACGAACTTTGGCTGCTCTTTCCTGCTTTCCAATCGCACCACTGATTGACGAGATGTCCTAATTGAGAATTGCTTGCGATTGCCAGCGTCACATAGTCCGATAACGTCCCCCCACAAATCCCCCCACTAAATGCTGAAATCCAACTTTCGCCAAAGCAAAGTCGAAGGATGGGAAAAAGGAAGCCCCTGAAAAACAGGGGCTTTCTCGAGCATCAGGAAAGTGAAAGGAAAGGTCTTAAGGTTTCCTAAACCGCATTTCGTTGGTTCGATTCCATCAGAGAGCACTTAGGATGACCATGAAAACGATTTGCATCTCATGCCTCGGTAGTGTCCGTCAAGTTGCACACATTTGATTTTCAGCTTGGCTCTGGAAAATTGTTTTTGCCGCGCGCGACAAAAACAATTTTTTAAACTTTGCCGTCCTCTCTCTCCTCCGGTTCGTGCAGGCGGTCCATGTCGAGGTAGCGCCTAGTGCCCCAGTGCGTGCCGGCGATATGGCGTAGCCGGGCCGCGACCAGCATCAGGGCGCTTTGACCATCCGGGAACGCTCCCACGACGCGGGTGCGCCGTCGGATCTCTTTCATGATCCGCTCCAGCATGTTGTTGCTCCGCAGCCGCGTCCAGTGTTCGCGGGGGAACGCCATGTACGCCAGCGTTTCCTGGTAGCCGTCGCGGAAGCATTTCGCCGCCGCGCCCAGCCGCAGCGAGATCAGCTTCTCGATCACCAGTTCCGCCTTCGCCTGGGCCGCCGCGCGATCCTCTTGAGCGTGAACCGCCTTCAGCATCGCCGCCACGTCGCCTGACTTGCTCCGCGGCACGTCTTTCAGCACGTTGCGATAAAAGTGGACGATGCACCGTTGCCAGGCTGCGTCGGGGAAGAATTCTCCCAGCGCATCGACTAGTGCACGAACTCAGGTTCGCCTGTGCATGAACTTTTGCCCGTAATCGTGGACGCTTTCGAGGCGCCTAGATCAGGGTTTGTGGTATCGGCCGACGCCATAGGCGAAAAGGAGTGCTCCGGTTCGCGGATCGTTTCGACATTCTAGGGAATCTACCCAGCGGCTGATTCCTGGATAATAGGGGACGCCTATCGAACGTCTCTTTTGAGTCGAGACAGCACCTGATCGCTACCATATCGCTCCGGTTTGACGCTGAACGCAACCTCCAATCATTTTTTTTGGGGCGAAGTGAGAATAAAGCTGGTTGCTGGGCCGCAACTGGCTGATGTCCGTATGTTGCGGCAGGCGGAGTGGATTCGCTGGGAAGCTTTTTGGCGATCTGCATGCTGTCTTATTTGCGTCGGGGAAAAGATATGCGCACCTATCTGAAGCTCCTGAAAAAGAGCAGATCAAGCAGTGATGCATTCCAGGGCGATTTAACCGGCTGATAGTTAAAAAAAGGGCTCAGATTGCCGCCCATTACGGCGGCATTTTTAAAAGGAAGAAATCTTTCGTAGTAGTGTCACAATTGGAGGGGCGAGACTTTCCATATTCCGAAAATGGAGGTCATTCGGCAGTTCAGCCAAAGTCGGCGAAGTGGAGCTCTTCGGAATTTGAAGGTGAGCGACGCAACCGCGTTCATTCGAATTCCATCGAGCTCGATGTCGCCCGGCCCCCAACTGGACCGGGCGACTGGACTCCCTTACAACTGTCTTCAGCACCGCCGCTTTTTGCAGCTCCTTCGTCGCCGCCGAGTTTTCACTTGAAGTGGCCTCTTCGGCGATTCTCCCGTTCCAATGTTGAGAGCGATCGCGGTGATCACCCAAACGACAAGCAAGCCCGGGCCTGCGTATGTGCTGCCAATGATGCAAGCGACGCCCAGAAAAGTCAGATATCTTTTGATGGAACTGCGATACGATCCCACGAGAGAATTCCCCCTTGATCTAGGTTTGCCCCGAGGCAGTTGTTTCATCGTGAAAATGCGCCCACAAGTCGAGGCAGATCCGTCGCCACCGGCGTGGCCCACTCACCTTCAACACAATCCCAGTCGAGGACTTGTGGTAAGTATTCGACGGATTCTTCGTTCAGATCATCTTGATCCGGACTGATCAACGTAAATCCGAGACGTTGAATATCGCGCAGGTTTTCGCCTAGCGTTTCCGCCACCAAACGGTCAATTTGATTCTGCGTCATTAGCGTTAGCTCCAAACAGAGAGAGAGAAAACGCCGCCCCATGATCAGGGCGACGTGAGAAACACATCGCCCCAGTAAGGGCTTTTGAAGAATTGATCCGCCCTACGTATCGACCGACAGCCAGTTGGCCTCCAGCCAAATCCGTTCCGCCGTCAGTGCCTCACTGCGCTGCGAAAATGGGCCAAGGTGTGGCCCGTTCACAGGAGCGAGATCGACGACCCAACTACTGTCGGCCTCAGGCTCAACATGGCTGCCCCGGGCAATAGCGAGTCTTCCGAGTGCACGGAGATCGATAACCTCGTCATAGAGGCATCGCACTGTACCGTTCGGTTTAATGATGATTTGCATGTCTCTCTCCATTCACCGTGGGCGTCGCAAGATGTTGCGGCGTGGGCGATCGATCAGCAGCCCATCGAGCGACGCCTGAACTGCACCGAGCTGGGCTGATATCTGCTGCCGAACATTCGTGCTGTCGCGAAGCTGTTGCGGCGAGACGCCGACGACGATCTCTTGAGCTCGCTGGACCAATTCGTCCAACTGCGGACTGGATCGAATGTTCAACAATCGAAATCTCTCGAAGAATTCCGTGAGATTGGTGACTGCCGTATCACGGAAGACTTTGGGCTTGCCGTCGGACTGACCGCTCAAGCGATCGGTCAGGTGATCGACCAAATGCGTCAGTTCGCTGAAGAACGCCTGCTCGGCAAGTTGTACGGCATCATCAAAGCGAGCCTGCATTCGCTGGCACTCGTGTTCGTATAGCTCTGGGCAAAGTTGTCGAAGATAGTGAGGTGGCTCAACGCTCGGATAGTCGTGATCGATCTCGAACATTCCTACCACTGTCGGCGGGTAATCCTCGGCGCTATAGAGTTCACCGAGGCGTTCGCGCGCCGCCTGACGCAACTCATCGTAGCGCCCTTCGAGTTCGACGACGGCGTCACCTAAGTCCTCTTGGAACTGCGCGATCCGCTCGTCGAAATGGGTAATCGCGTCTTGCCGAATGAGTCTCACGCCAGGTTCTGGAAAAGGCAAGCTCATTCCTTTCCAAAAGTGGATCGCTTGGCCGCGGATCGCCGTTACCGCCCTGAAAGCGGGATGCGAGGTATCGAGCAGCTTCTTTCCTGCCGACAGGAATTTGCCTTCGGCTCCAAATGAATCGGCGGCTTGATCACGCTGACGCGTCGACAATGATTTGCGTACGCCGAACCAAGTGAAGCTCAGTCGCGCCGCAGCCATGGTTGCTTGTAGTCGTCGAGCCGGCGTCGAAATAGACTCCGCCTGATCGTTTTCGAGAAGTGTGCTCATCGATTTGGGTTCTCCCTTGAAATGTTAGAACAAGAACGAAAAAAGCCGTAGCTCATTCCGTGATGGAGCGAGGCTACGGCGTAAGAATTTGGACTGCAGACGAATTACAATCAGGGTGTTGACGCGGGATCCGCGAGCACTATTTATCAGTGATTTCGAGGTTCACCTCTGGCAAAATAAATCCTTTCGTTTGATAGCGTTCTCGGAGTGTCGCCTGCATCAGTTCAATTTCTCTGAACTGGTCCTGCTTTCCATTCATAAATTCAACGGCTTCGTTTCGCATATTTCGAAACTCCGCCGGAAGCTGTTCGCGTTGTTCATCGGTCAGATCCTCGAACACCTCCCAACTTGCTAATTGTGCTTCCACGGACAGAACTTCTTGAGGAAGATTCATTTCGCTCGCGAAATTCTGAAATTGATGCACGAGTTGTAACTCTCGCTCATCTATTTCAAGCAGACGCCGCGACAAATCCACCAGATCGGCATCAACGTCCGCAAAATTTTGTGAAGCAATCTTCGCACGGTCGACCGACCCCCGCATTTCCGAGTGCAATTGCGCAAGGGTTTGCTGGTGCATCGGATCGTGCGGCATGAGGGCAAACCGATCCAGATGCCGCGCGGCGATTGTGGCTTGCCAGAGTTTCTCAGCACGTTTGTACTGCGTGGAAGAAGTTTTTGGTTCCGCTAACTGGCGAGGCACATAGTGGTTTGCTGGACGCCGAACACCGGGTATGGGCGGAAATTGGTTTTCACGTGGTCTCGAAACTAGGATTGCTGCCGCGACAATCAAGGCAATAGGAATCCCCAACCATTGCTCCCAGTCGAACTTCCTGTCAACGGATGGCGTCGAGCTGGAGACGTCGGCGACACTGTCCGACGCTTTGGGAAAACGAAATCCATATCGCCAAATGCCCCTTATCGACACAATCAGACTATCGACGAACAAAAAGCCGAATAGTGGAATTAATCCGGCCAGCAGAATGACACTCCAAGCCATGGCATGACTGAGTAAATTGACCAGCAGTCCGGCCATCGCCAGCAGAATCATGACGCCGAGGTTGTAGAAAAAATATTTGCGGATAAGCGATCGCTTGGCGGTGAATTGGCGATCTTTCTGTTCCGCTTGGACGGCCTCATCGGTTGGTGACGAGGCGATCTCTGGCTCCGACATGTTCGCTCCTTTGTTGGGAAAACGCCAAGATGCCGCCCCTCATGGTGGGGCGGGGCCTTCTGTAATGATACTCATAGTCCGTGGAACGATGGTAGTCATTGTCGCCAAATTGGCGAGATGGTGAAAAAAGCAGATATCCTGGTTCGGTTCGGTGCTCGCGTCCGTGAGCTCCGTTTGCAGCAAGACTATTCGCAGGAAGCATTTGCGCATGCCTGCGAACTCGACCGGACCTACATTGGCGGGATCGAACGGGGCGAAAGAAATCTCGCTCTGCGGAATATCGAGCGGATCGCGGAAGCTTTGGGCGTGACGCTAGCCGAACTGATGAAGGGGTTGTAAGCCCTCTAAGCGAATTCGCTTAAGCACCTCGAGGGAATAGAATGACCGCGATTTTGGCCGTTCGCTCGAAGCTCGAAATTTGCACCTGCTGCCTGTAGATGCAGTCACTGAGTACCTTCTGATTTATACCGTCGACTGCTACGTAGCCGATTTTCAACGTTTTCAGTTCATCGATTAGCGCAGTGATTTCTGTTGCATTGAGGGGGCTTTCCTCATCCGACTCAAAATATGGAGATGCTGCTTGGCCGTCGTGAGGCGTCATCTCCTCGCTCCAGTATCGAAGCGCCGCCCGGATCATTGCCAGGTGTTGTTGCTCCAACATTCTTACTGGTTCCTTGGATGGATAGTTGGGGCTCCATTTAGTTCACAGAAGGATCTCGAGGGATTTTGCGACGTGACCCTTTGTCGCCAGACCTCAGTTGGTGATGATATATACCCGGCTGACTGGCCGACAAGCATCGCCCGCTCGCCCATTGCCGTAGCCGGTCGACGGATTCGGAAGCCGTTACCGCAACGGGGACGACGTTCTGACCCGCTTGCGATATGGGAATATCGAGCAAGGCGGCGAGACGGCAACATGCTCGGATTTCCGCACCGGTCCATTTTTCGTCTTCGGGACGTTTTTGCGCGGCGTCGAGTTGAAACAAACCGATGTATTGATTCCAGATGCGGTCTTTCTGCTCGCGCTGCGGGAGATCCAGAAAGACAATTCCATCGAATCGCTCGGCGCGCGATAGTTCCGGCGGCATTCGTGTGATGTCATTGCAGGTTGCAATCAAGTAGACGTTTGAGGTGTGGTCGTTCATCCAGCTGAGCAGTGTGCCCAGCATTCGCGACGACACGCCCGAATCATTCTGGCCCGAACCGGCGGAGCCGCTGAGTGCTTTCTCGATTTCGTCGATGAACAGAATGCAGGGTTCCATCGCATCGGCGATTTGCAGGGCACGCCGAACATTTTGTTCGGTTTGCCCGACTAGGCTTCCCATCAATGCGCCGACATCTAGGATCAAAGTCGGTCGCCCGGTTTCCTTGCCGAGAGCTTTCGCGAACGCCGATTTTCCAGTGCCGGGAACCCCCAACAGCAAAACGCCCCGCGGACGTTTGAGCGGATTGTCACGTCCATGCTGCAGTAGCGAACGCTTACAAAATGCCTTCAGGCTTTCGAGGCCGCCCAAGGAGGTAAAGTCGTCGTTGCTCTTGTAGAGTTGCAACAAGCCAGACTTCTTGAGCATGCTGGCTTTCAACTCCCAAACCGATTCGTGATGAATCACAGAGCTACGCACTAGGCTCAGTCCAAAGGCATTTTCCGCCTCCAGGCGGGTAAGGCCCATCGCGGCGTCGAGCACCGCATCGAGCTGGTCTGCATCTGGCAGTTCGCCTTCCTCGGTCGCAACCCCTTCGGCAATTTCTAGGAGCTGCTCGCGTGAGGGCAACGGATGGTCGACCACGATGAACAGTTTTTCGAGCTCCGTGGGGATTTGCACGACCGGGGCCAAAATGACAAAAATCGTTCGGTTCGCTTTGCCGTCCACAATCTGGCGCGATAGCGATTGCACTACCTCTGCCGAACCGAGGAAGCGGTGGAAGTTGGTCAAAACGATGATGGATGCGGTCTCGTCGGCTCCAAGCGACTTCATCGCCCGAATGGCGGACAGCGGGTCGCTCGCTGCATCATTGTCGAACGTAGAGACGCCCCGCACATGCAGACCTTGGTCGATGTCCCAGGTCGCGAGTCGCCACTGTCGCTCATGGCAAAGCGACGAAATCTCACGCAAGGCATCGTCATGCTCGTGGCTTTCAATCCAAATGCCGGTGAAACAGGCTCGCACCAGTTCCTCGAAGCGATCGGATAGTTTCATATTGGTTTCTTTCGTGGTGAGTTGAGATTAGGTGCTCAGCAATTCCTTCATTGCCGATAGCCAAGAAATAACTTCTCCGTCCGGGTCTCGCTCTTGGAGCATGGCGACGGTCATTTGCTCGACCGCCTTGGTGTTGAGCCAGCGCTTCGCACGATTCGCCATACGGCTTTGCGAGCGGCGGGGCTGCAACTGCCAAGCGATTTCGCCAGGGCGTTGTTGATAGAGTTGGCGAGCCGTAAGCTCGGCGACGCAATCGAAGTCGTCGAAGTGGGGCCGAATACCGCCAGCGGCAAACAGGGCGTCCGGATGCAAGTAGTTTTCCAAGGACCGCTTGCTGGTGAGAACGGCCTGGCAACGAGGACGCTGATTGAGGATCAGAGCGGCTTGCTGTCGAAGTTCCGTTTCTGGCGGCAGCTCGTGGTCGTAGAGGTGAAATTCAGGCCGGGCCAGCGGAGCAAGTCGTTCCGCCCAGGCCCGAACATGTCCCCCGCCAAACGGAATAAAGATTAATTCGCCCCGTTGTTCCATTTCGGCAAGATTGGGGAGGCTGCTGTCATTGGTGTGCAGCATCCTAGAAATACGGGTCAAGAACTCGATGTCATTCAGGCCTTCGACGACCAGCAGCAGGCGAACGTTATCCTTCGTGTGACAGGAAAGTAAATTTCCTTGGTTGGATGTGTCGATCATTCCTCCTGTTGGGTTTGGCTTTGCATCTGCGTTTGGTTAGCGTAAAACTCGCCGGTGAGTTTTTCGGAACGTCTCGTGCCGAGTGCGGACTCCAGGAAACGACTTGCCGCTTGGCATTCCCTTCCTGAAAAGCCTTTGGTCTGGACTCTCGTTTCGCCGTTGGTGGCGACGATAATTTCAATCGTTTTCAATGGACGCCTCCCACCTGAACAGTGAGCTTGATCGAGCCATCGGCCAACGATTGCTCCGTGACAGAGTGCCCCAGCTTTCGAGCTTCCGAAGTAGATTTTTCGACCGCATATCGTTGAACTAGTCGGTCAAGGTGAACCTGTTCGCCCCAACGGCCTTCATAGTTGTCGTACTGAACCGTTCCCGCGTCGGTGTTACAGACGACCGGGTAACGCCAGCGAGGCAGATGCACGCAGTAGCCAGTGGCTTCGGCGCTGAACAACTGGACGGTTTGCATCACCGGTTCCTCGAGCCCGAGACGACGGCATGACATCCGCAGTGCTGCGGGATCACGAATCTCCGTGGTGATTGTGACTATGTGTGACAATTCTTGCTCCTTTGCATTTCAGTTGTTAACTAGGTTGACTTTTCTGAGCAATTTTCATTCTCAGTCAACCGTCGTGGTGAAGGCTTATTGTTGGAGTTCGCCAACGATGGCCTTGTCGCGGTAAGATCATTCAGGAGGATCTCCGCAATCGCTGGCTCATCGCCAGACTCCGGTGAACGAAGCAGCAGTAAGCAAGCCAAGACAAGCGGCGCCAGGCAGGCGAGCAGTAGGCCGACATTCGCGATCGCAGTGGAGGTGAGAGAATCCCACCGACGCTCGGACGCAACGATCCGCCGTTCGCTTTCCAGGGCGTCGCGTTGACGTCCGATTTCGGCGATGTTCGTTTGAACTTGGCGCTGGAGGCCGATGACCTCCAAGTGTAATTCCGCCGCTTGGCGACTCTGTTCCGCTTGCCGCTGTTCATGCCGTTCAGACATCGCGGCAAGCCGTTGATTCTCATTCTCCTGGCAGCCGCTCATCGCCAGGATCACGATCAGCGCAAGCGGAGTGAACAGGGTGTCTATTCGCATCAGACCTCCAACGATCAATAAGACGTTTTAAAATGGTTTGCAGCGCAAGTCGCAATTGCCGCTCTCGGACCAGTACGACCACCATCAGCAGCAGGGCGACTGATAGAAAAGCCAGCGTGATGTGCACCAAATGCGTGCCTCCGATAGATTTGGGATTTGTGGGAGAAGGCTAAGACGCTCCCCAAGTTTTATGACACGTTTTAGCCCCGAATTTAGCTGTTGGAATCAGCAGCCACTTTTGTCGACTTGGCGACTTTACTCCGGTCGCGCCGATGAGCTTGAACAACCAGAAACGCCAGATTTGCGGCTACTTGCTCGAGCTGCGCTTCGAGCCCGACATTTCGACTGGCGTTCGTTTCAGCAGTTGGTTGCATTTGTCCTCCGTGTTTGGGGATTTTTCTTTGGGAAAGGCGTGCGTATAAAAAAACGCCTCGTCGAATCGACGAGGCGTAGATCAAGTATTTCAAACGTGCGATCCTGTTAGGCGGAACGCCGCTTCTTGCCGTTGTTATAGGGAACTTTGGGAGGCTCCATGCCCTGCATCTCATACCAGCGACGATAGCTGTACCAAACGTTGCCGGAGTTGACGTTGTGCCCTTCGCGTTGCAGTTGCTTGGCCGTCTCGCGGTGGCTCATGCTTTGGATGTCAATCAACTCATGAGCCCGTTCGGCGATCGCATCCACTCGCGGCGGCGATCGCAACCAAACTGTTGCTAGGTTGGTATCGGGCATATCTGTCCTCAAGATCGGTTCACCAAATCCTCGTAGCAACTGTGGACGGAAAGTTCCCCGCACATTCGTCCGTTTACGCCCAACACGTTGCTCAACCTGCACCCAAATCTGGCCGCCGGTCAGCGCACGAAAGACAGCCAGCGTCTTATAGATCGCATCCTCGCCGAGATCCCCTTCAGCAGCGCTAGAGAGCAGATCGGACATCTCAGACAGCCGCTCACGAATTTGCTTCACGGTCATTGTGCTGGTCGTTCCGTCCACAGCACGCTGCAAGCGGTTGGCCTCGCTCTGGACGGCATTGCGCTCCGACTGGGCCGCCCGCAGACGACCTTTCGTCTCCTTGCGATCGGCCTCCGTTCCCTCGCCCGACATCTCGAACAGGTCATTGATCCGGTTGCTGAGCAGTGACAACTGCTTGCGAGCCCGTGCGAGTTGCTCGTCCAACCCATGGTCGGCTTGCGCGTCCAGCGATTGGCTCTCCAATACGATCATTTCGATCAATTCGGCGTCGCGCAAAATCAGCTGGCTAAGATTGACACAGATCGCTCGGACCGCATCCCGGCGGTTAACAGCCGACTTACATGTGCACTGATCCCCGTTTTTGCACTGCATCGCTTGACCTTGCGCGCCAGCCTGGTAGAACCGAACCGGCGTCTCAGGCGTGCTGCAACTTTCACAGAAGAAGAACTCGGTCGTCAGATCCCACAACTGCAGCTTCTTGATCTTGCGCGGTCCGCGCGGCCCGGTCTTCTTGGCGGCGAACATCACCTGCAAGGCATCGAACGTCGCGTCATCCAAAATTCTCAATTCTTCGCACAGGATCGTGGTGACCTCGTCATCGGGCCGTTCGACTTGTTTGACATTGTCGAGCTTGCTGGAAAACTCATTGCGGCGGCGACCAAACTCCCAGGTTCCCTTCAAACGAGGGTTGGAAAACAGCTTGCGGTAGCATTCGTACCTGAGCTTGTTGCCGGATGCGCGGGGATCTACAGGCCCGTTGTCTGCATTCCAGCGCCGCACGCCTTCACTAACAGGCATGCCATTGAGCAACAGTTGAGCATGTTCGCGGATCAGTTCAGCCGCTTCAGGATCGACCGCCGGCATCGTGCGGGGCCGTCCGCGATTAGTCAACGGCGCTCCGGGAATCTCCTTGCGGCGATATCCGATCCCGATCGCGCCTGTCGTCCATTTGTTCAGAAATTTTCCGGTCAATGCGGAGCGAACATGATCAGCAATCGCATCGAGCAACATATCATCCATGATTCCGTGGATCTGCAATTGCAGCTTCCATGTTTTGCGGTCATTGGTGTCAATGCCCTGAGAGACAATGACAGCCCGCAGTCCTTCTTCGACCACTTCTTCGTTGATGAACTGGTAGCCCTTGCCTGCTTGCCGAAACAGGCGGCTTGCTTTGTAGACCAGCAGGACTTTGGCCAAACGCTGGCGGAGGATCGCTTTCGTCCGATCGAGGCCATCACGCTGGACTTTCTTCCCCTTGACTCCTTCGTCGATCGAGATGAATTCCGGCGGAACGTAGATGCGGTATTTCGCCGCCCATTGAATGCACTCGCGAACCTGGTCATCGGTCGAATGCTGCAGCTTCGTGCTGAATCGAGAATAAATCGTGCCGATCTCGTAGCCCTTAGAAATCGCCAAGTCGACACGCGTCTCCATTGGCGTTTCTGGATCGAACCACGTCAGGTCAAAATCGAAAATAGCCGCCTGCTCGGACCAGCACTTCACCGCATAGCGGCTAAGCTGGACGCTGGCAGCGCCCTCGCTAGGAATATCTTGGTTCATCTTGAACCTCCTCTGAGAATGATCCCGCGGTAGCGACAGGGCGACGTGCCCAAATCACCGCGAGATCATGGAAAAGGTTTAAGCTAGAAAAAGACGTTCCGCTGATATTCCGGCCAGCGGAATTCCGTTGAAGTGGCTGGAGACGGAGGGAGCGCAAAAGAAAACGCTCCTTGAAAACGGAGCGTTAATTCCATCGAATCGCAACTTAGAGCTGCGTCCGATGGATAGGATATCCCTCAAGTAATATGACGCGTTTTCGGCCTAGATTTAGATCAAGGCGTCCATTCGCGAATTTCACCACCGACGTGGTGCTCAAAAAGCCGAATCTGCGCGGCCGGGATTGCGAGTTTCTGAGTCCCCATTCCGGAAGGTTTAATCAAGGCCGCTAGATCCTTCGGAAAACCATTCTGACACTTGAGTTCTGACTTTGTTTTGGACACATAATCGGAAGCCTTGTTATTCCCGAAGGTCATCCTGTCGATCGGTTGATTCGCCTTAGCGTGTCGAGCAAGCTCCCAAATAAACGCCCATTTAGCTTCATGCGACCAGTCGAGTTCAATCGGTTTGCTCTTCCAGTAGATCTCGCGCGAAACGGAATTGAGCACGAGATCATTGTGGATGATTGCATCCTCAAATGCGGCCTCGGCATCCAGTAGTTCCCCTGTTTCCTTAAGCAACCATTGATGGTGAGTCGAGGATAAGAAGTTAACCGCGAAGGCAATGTCGATCACAGCCCGGTCGTCAGTACAACCATGCAATTGTTGCCACATTTTTACCGCACCACCCTTCGCGCAAGCGGCGTAAAAGTCTCCCCCGAGACGCGCACGCTCTTTGGATGAAAAGACTTTCTCCCAAAGTTCAAATGCCGTAGTGGGTGCGCGAACCCACCGTTTGATGTCTTGGAGCTTCTCATCAGCTCGAGTTACGGTTGGGCGCGCTTCAGTATTCATCTTTCAAGTTCCCGAGATACCATCATTGCCGAATTCCTGCAACGAATAGGTTTCGGCCATACCAATCAAATTATCACGGCACAAATTCGAAGGAAAAGTTGTTGAAGGTCCTTTTTGAATGAGGAAATGGGCCAAACGGCGAGAATTCTGCTCAGCGGAACGCCAGCGGAATGAAATTCTGGAAACTGGTGGTCATGTTTCTGATCGTACCACTTGACTGCTGAATTTCATGTCATGCTCGACCACATTTCTGTCTTCCACCGATGCCGCCGAGCGACTGGGGATTGCGGTGTTGACGCTCTATGAATGGCTGAGTCAGTCGGATGCGGGTGAATTCCAGATCCGCGGTCGACAAGTTTCGATCGACTATTACCAGGGTGGTCGTCGTGGTCAGGGACGAATCAGACTTGCGGAAAAGGAAGTAGAGCGACTTCAGGGGCTGATGCGCGTCTCCCCGGGCTGCAAGCAATACCAACGATCCCCGACTCGTAAGCCAAAGATGCAACACATTACTGCGTCGCTCGGTCGTCCTGACACTTGAATTTGAGATCCCCAACGAACCTCCTTGGCGGCATGGCCCCCGGACGGCAATCCCGAGGTCAACAAAAATCCCGGCTCAGAATTTCTGAGCCGGGATTTTGACTTTGTGATCTTAAAACTTTCAACTGCAAGCCGGTACAAGTATGTAAAATGGTCGCGACAACACTTCGCAGCCCGTACAGCACATTTTTAATTCACAATTTTCTGGATGAACGGACAGTTGGGGAGCTAACTGGGATGCTTCATATTATATGACGCAAAAATGATCTGAATTTAGGTGGTACAGGACGCGTTAGGGCATCAGTCCGTGATCTTGACTAGCCAGCCGCTCGCTTCGCTTTTGTCTTGCCGAGCGCTGCCCAGAGCGGATCGTTATAGTCGTCCGCCCACTGGGCATAATGATCCCAGCAGACTTTCGGCGTATTCCCCATCAAACCGGCGAGGACTTCGATCGTCACCGGCTTTCCGGTGTAATAGCCCGACAGCGTTCGCTTGGCGAACGTGTGCCGACAGGTATAGGTCACGCGATCATCCGGAAGTTCGAGCTTCGCTTTAACGTTACAAAACAGCTGGACGCCGTTGCAGCGTTTCCACGGCTTGCAGTGCTTCGTTCGCAACAACGGAATGCCCGATCCTATCGGCGCAGTCAACATTAACCGGCGGGTAATCTCCTCCATCTCCTCGCAGAGCATGATCCGCCGATCCTTGCCCGTCTTCTTCGCCGCTTTGTGCCCATGCCCGCCGTTGGCCGTGCGCGCCTTCAACAAGTAGAACAGGCCATGCGGCGTTTCCACAACATGGTCCGCCGTCACGATCGCCATTTCGGAGTACGGTCGCGCCCCGGTTAAGATGCAGCATTTCAGAAACAAGGCATGCGCCTCATTCGTCGCTGCGTAAATCTTCGTTTCCTCTTCGGGACTGAAAGAAGTCACCCGCGCGGTTGCCGCCGGTTTCTGATAGCTAGCGACTGGGTTCATGTCGAGGTCATCGAACTTGCAGCAGAAATTGAAAGCGGCCTTGATGCAGGCGATCACATTTCGCTGGGTGTTGTTGTTCCAGACCTTGTGCTTCTGAAGCCACGTGCGGAGGTGCTTCTTTTTCAATTCCTGGACCGTCAGCGCCCCGCAGTACCCACAGAAATCGTTCAGCCAATATTTGCACATCTTCACCCATTCCTGGGTCGCCGAGTTCGTCAAGTCGGCCAGATAGATCTCACAAACTTGAGCAACGGTCCAATCTTTCGACGGAGCCGACGCCACCGGAGTTAGTTCGTCCGTCAGTTTGATCCGGGCAAGCGCCAACTGAGCGGTCTCCTTGTTGTCCTTGCCGCGAATCCGCTCCCCGTTCTCGTCGAAGAGAGCTTCCCGTTTTTTCGTCCCTGGCTCCGTGAAGTACCAGCAGTCGGTTTGCTTCCAGTGCCAAGCAGAACCATGCTGCTGGCGACGCGATTTACGATTCCTTGCCATTTTCAAATTGTCCTTTTTGTTGCCCTGGTTGCCGCCAGGAATTGACTGGGGAAAGCGGAGAGAAGAAACTATATGTGGGAACCGAGTTCGGTTCCTTGCCGCCAAGGGATCGACATACGGTTTGCCGACCGTGGTCCCTTGGTTTTTTTATGCGCGAACAGAACCACAGACGTGGCCAGTCGCGGGGTCGAAACGAGTGCAGCGCACCCGTCATCCGAAGAAGGGGATTCAACATGATTCAATTCCTTGCCAATTCGACGCGTACTTCTGGAACATCCGGTTGCCGCCGAATATTCCCGCGTCATTTACTACACAGAATAACTACACTCACGATTTTGACGAGTGCAGCACTCTTCGCACAACTTCTTTATACAACGCAACTTAAAGCCGAGTCAAGCGATCGCCCCAACGTCATTTTGATACTTACCGATGATATCGGCTATGAATGCTTTGGCTGTTACGGTTCGCAGCAGTATCAGACGCCCAATATTGACCGGATGGCCGCTCGAGGGATGCGGTTTACCCATTGCTATTCGCAGCCCCTCTGCACGCCGAGTCGGGTCAAAATGATGACCGGGCTCTCGAATGCGCGAAACTATTCGGCGTTTTCGATCCTCAATCGCGATCAGCGCACGTTCGGGCATCTGCTGCAGGAGACCGGCTACCGCACGATGATCGCCGGCAAGTGGCAACTCTATGGCGCCAACAATTATCCGCAGCGTTTTCGCGCCAAAGGGATGGCCCCAAGCGATGCAGGTTTCGACCAATGGTGCTTGTGGCAAGTCGATCAGTTGGGAGAGCGATACGACGCGCCGCTGTTAAACATCAACGGCGAGACCCGGCAGTTTTCAGCCAAGCAATATGGTCCCGATATCGCCGTCGAACAGATCTTGAAATTCATCGATCAAAAATCGGACCAACCCTACTTTGTTTACTATCCCATGATCTTGGTTCATAACCCGTTCGTGCCGACGCCTGACAGCAAGCTGCGCGACACCAAACGGAAGCAAAAGAACTTTGAGGAGATGGTCGCCTACATGGACATACAGGTAGGTAAGATCGTTGACCATGTCCAACAAACGGGTCAGGCCGAAAACACGCTGATCCTGTTTACTGGAGACAATGGAACCAACACGAAGATCCGCTCGCAGCTCAACGACCAGGTGATCCAAGGCGGCAAAGGAAAGATGACTGACGCAGGGACGCGCGTTCCGCTGGTCGGCTACTGGCCAGGCGTGATTCCACCCGATACAACTTGCGCGGATCTGATCGACTTTTCCGATTTTCTGCCGACCCTCGCCGATTTCGCTGGCGCGACGACGCCAGCAAAGATCGATGGTCGCAGTTTTCAACCGCAGCTATTAGGAAAGCCCGGCACGCCGCGCGACTGGATCTACTGCTACTACAACCCCAGGCCAGAAAAGACCAAGCCGGTTCGTTTCGCTCGGGACCAGCGCTGGAAACTGCATGGCGATGGGCGTTTCATCGATGTCGAAAATGACGTGCTCGAAAAACACCCGCTGACTGACCTGTCGGCCACCCCCGACGCCGCCGCAGCGCACGCCAAACTGACTGCCGCATTAAACTCGCAGCCGGCCGAAGGCGTAGCGTTGCTAAAGTTCCCGCTTGGCCCTAACAATCAAGCCAAGTAATGAATTCGCGATAAACTTTGCTAGAGTTGTAGCGCAGCGTACCGTTGACGATTCACGCAACGCCTACAGTTTCTTCCAGTTGGCCCCCATTCAATCATTTGGACGAAAGTTATGAGTCATGCGCAAACTCGCACTATTTGGATGCTTGATGATCGCGGCGACATTTGTACCTACGGCGATGGGCGAAGAGAGCCAACCGCAAACGTTAAAAGAACAATTGAAACAGAAGTCCGACGAAGCTAGCAAACGTTACCCCCCTGAGATGCTGCAAGTGATGCGCGATGCGGTCGAAACGGTTCGCGCTTCCGGAGTTGAAAAATCGGCGAAACACGTGGGCGACGCCGCGATCGACGCCAAACTGACCGGCTGGAACGGCAAGACGGTTCGCCTGAGCGAAATGTGGAGCGAAGGCCCTGTCGTGCTGATGTGGTATCGCGGCGGCTGGTGCCCTTATTGCAATTTGCAATTGCGCGCGATGCAGAAAGAACTGAAAGCGATCGAAGGCGCCGGCGCCAAGCTGATTGTGCTAACTCCCGAACTGCCGGAAAAGGCGAAGGAAACGGCGGAAGCGAACGACCTCGACTTTGTCGCGCTGCATGACAAGGATAGTGCGACCGCACGAAAGTATGGTCTGGTCTTTGAATTGCCCGAGTCGATCCTTCCCCTGTACCGTGATCGTTTGAAGCTGGGTGAGGTCAATGGCAACGACGAGATGGAATTGCCGCTTTCGGCGACCTACGTGATCGATACCCAGGGGAAGATTCGCTACGCTTTTTTGAACGCCGACTACACCGTCCGCGCCGAACCAGCCGAAGTGGTCGCGGCGGTCAAGAAAATCGCCGCCGACAAAGCGAAGTAGTCGCTTGGCGGTATTGCGTACCGTATGAATTCGAATCAAACGAGGGAAGCCGCGCCAGTCGCCGCTTCCTTTTTTTGTCGCCGTAGCGCGGATCGGTGCGATCTACGCATCGGCAGGAGGACGAATCTTGCTGAGCACCGGGTGATTGTTCTGGATATGGAACGAGAGCGCCTTGCGTGCGACGGACCAATTCTTCTCGAGCAGCGCGTGAAGTATCGCTTGATGCTGCTCGACTGTTTCGATCGCGGCCTGACGGTCCATTTCTTCCCAATCGAACAGGATGCCGTAGTATTTTCCTTGCCGCTGGAAGAAGTCTTGGATATAGATGTTGTCCGCTTTTTCGATGATGTAGGCGTGCAGTGAATTATCGATTTGCGGATGTTCTTTTTTGGAAGCAGGCAAAATGTTTCCGGCCAGGATCGCTTGCAAGTCTGCGTCGACGAGATGCGACTTGGCCAAGTCAAGCGCCTTCAGCTCTAACAGTTCGCGAACTTCCAAAAACGCTTGCATATCTTTCTGCAAAAAAGGGCGCAAGCGCCAACCGCGACGCGGAATATGCTCGATCAGTCCGGCGCCGGCGAGTCGATTGAAGATGATCCGCAGCGCCGACCGACTGATCCCGTATTGCTTGGCGGTCGCTTCTTCGCGCAAGTCGATCGCGTTTCCCTCCAAACTGAGCCGGACGAAATCGTTGGCGATCAATTCGTACATGTCTTGCGGAGGCGCAGGCAACGCTTGATCGTGCTCCTTCGTTTGCGAACGTTTGCGAGTCGCTTTGGGGGTCAGACGTCTGTCATCCCCCTTCTCAATCAAACCTTGTTTAATCAGCCGATTCACGGCCGAACGAACCGGCGAAAAGCTGACCTCATAAAAATCGGCGAGCGATTCGAGCGTCAGCTGAACCGGCAATTCCTGACTGGAAGAGAGTCTGGCTTTGAGATCTTCGTAAATGTAAGTCGTGATCGACATCGGAATAGAGCGGATTTATCGCTACTTGGGGATTTCCACATCATGCGTCGCATCGCCACGCGGCAAATCGTCGCTAGTCGAAAAAGGAGCGAAGAGCGGCTTCGGTTGGGAAGCTGTTCCCGCCATCACGGCGGCATTGTCCGGCACGCCGGTATAGCCGGTGACGGTGATCACATGCGGACCACCGATCAACCCTTTCTCTCCTGTCACATGGTACGCACCTTCGAGAATGGTGGCCACCGCCCCGGGGCCAGAATTCCCTTTTGCGGTATCCGGTGCAAACGAGATTTCCCCATACGGAATCGGCTTGCCGTCATAGGTGACGGCGCCTGACAGTTCGTACCGCTCCAGACTGTCATTGCCAAAATTGCAACCGTTCGCCGCGAACAGCAGCATGCAGCCGAGGATTCCAAATACGTTTCGATGTCGTTGGCGCATGTTGAATTTGCCCCCAAATAGAGCAGAAAGGGAAAGGAAAAGACTTAGAAGCTAAAACCACTGACCGGCAGGCCATCAGCCCGTTTGGCGAGCGTGCGATAAATCGTCAAATCGACCGTCTCGGGAATGAAATGAACCGAAGCGTCGGCCATGGCAAATTGACAACCGCCGGGATGAAAACTGCCGAATGTACGCGACTGAACGTCCCAGGTAGGTCCTCCGCCGGCCTTGGGCGGATTCGCCGAATTGATCGGCAATACCGCCGAAGCAACTTGCATCGGCATCCCCACGCTACGCGGCCAGTCACTCGAAGCCCATGCTGCATACTGCGCGATGCTATTTGATTCAAGAGTCGACTGATAGTCGGTCTCGCCAACCAAAAACACGTTGGTCGTCCCGTCGACGGCGTCGCGGAATTTAACATGCGAATTGTGATAAATCATGCCATCTTTATTCCAAACGCGGACACCGGCGCTGTTGGAGCAGAAAGCGACTTCTCCTCCTTGTACGCCCATATAGTTATTGGTGTGCGTCTCCTCGTTGCTGTTTGGATCAGACGAACATTGATACTTCGCATTATTTCGCAGCCACTCGGTCCGATTGGCGGCATCGGCATTGCCAAATGCAGCGTCATCTTGGATCGAAATAAACCCGGCGCCAAAGTTGAAATTGTCGTACCGCGCCCCTTCTTCCATGAACGGCAAGATCAACACGGTCCAAGGAGCCTGGGAATAAGAGATGCCGCCGGAACCTGGGGCCATCGAGCAAAAGCTGGCGCTGTCGGTCGAGATGTTAGAAATTCCGCCGGCCGGAAACGAGCCGAACGTATCATGGTAGTTGTGCAGCGCCAGACCGATCTGCTTCATGTTATTGCTGCAAGACATGCGCCGCGCCGCTTCGCGCGCCTGTTGGACAGCCGGCAACAACAATGCGATCAGAACGCCGATGATCGCGATCACGACCAAGAGCTCGACGAGGGTAAATCCGGAACGATTGCGAGAGTTCATCATCAGCACTCCGATTGAGATAAATAAGAATCAATGAATAGATCAATATCGTCGAGAAAACATTCCTTCGCGCGAGCCTGATGCTCGCCGACTTGCTGGCGACGCTTTCCCATTGCTGATCGCAATGAGGTCGCAACTAAGATTCCCAAAATAAATTGCCCCATTCCGCCGTGACAGGGAGTCACGCTCCCAAGAAACGACGACTCATTTGCGCTGAGGCGAGGGCGCCAACTGAACGTCGAACGTGTTTTCGCCTTCCTTCACGTCGATCGTTAGTCCGCTTGTGCCGACATCACGATACTTCGAGGGAATCTTCACGACATTTACTTTCGTCTCGGATGACTTTGGCGCGAATGGATCCGGCGGAGGGGGGGGAGCAATCGCGATGTGATAGGAGCCCGGCGAACAACGTAGCGAATAACCGCCGTCTGGTTCTAAGGCGGACGTCGCCAACTTCCCCGCCTGATCAATCAATACGATCGATCCCTGGGGGACCGGCTGATCGTCGAGCGTCACCTTGCCGACGACCGACGATTTAAACGCCTGCCCTTGTGAGCATCCCGCGAGCGCATACATCCCGAGCAAACATATTGCGACGAAAAAGCTGCGGCATTTCAGCAGCTCGAAACTAATAGCACTAAATTGCATCGAATTTCATCCTGTATCTGATTCGAGTAGGGGATGCTAAGCCGTCGTCGTCACTTTACGGCGACAGACTCCAGCGCGTAGCGCAGGAAATCCGCTCAACGGCAGAGTTCCTTCGCGATCCATTTTGATTCTCTACCCTTCGATCATCGCGAAATATGGTCTGTTCGAGCATCTGTTTACAGCGGCGTGGAAATCACGTTTCCATCGTCACGAATGCAAAGGTTTCGCAAGGCCGCTATATCCATCGTTTCAGCGGCGAAGGCGACGCTGCCATCTCCACGTAAGACAAGCGCGCCGCCAGGATGCTCCGAATGCAGGGCGCTATTGGATCCGTCGGTATGGTTTCCGCTTCCCTCGGTAAGCGTACCGATCGGGAAACGAATCGTGGTGGTATTGCGAGACCACGGCGTTGTAGCCCAGGTATAAGAGTCGCCGCTCGCTCCGGCTTGCGGCGGCGGAACCGTCGCGCCTACTCCGCCCCAACATCCCCACTCGTAGCTCGAACGAATGTCGGCCAATCCCCCGGTGCTGTTCTTACCCATCGCGGACTGCTCCGCCACGATGACTGTATTCGTCAGGCCGTCGGTCGTGTCGCGCATTCTGGTCACCATGTTGGCGACCATCATCCCGTTCGCGCAAGCATAGCCTTGCGTGCCGGAACCGCAGCGTCCTGCTCCCGTTGGGTCTGTCGAATCCGTCGCACTGGCCGTCGCTCCCGAAATGCCGACATAGGAAGTTGTCGAAAACCGATTTCCATAGTCGTCCCGCTTATTCAGCCGGTTGGCGGGACTCGACGGACACCAATTAAAGTCAGGCGTCCAGTTATGAAGCAGCGCACCGTTCACGCCGTTGGGATAGCCGGAGAAATCTCCATATTCCAACTGATCGAACACCGACGACTGTTCGACTTGCGGCAAAATTGAGAGCATCCATGAACTCTCGAAGAGATGCCGCGAGCCAAACGGGAACGCCAGATGCGTGTCATGATAGTTGTGCAGCGCCAGACCAAGCTGTTTCATATTGTTGCTGCAAGACATTCGTCGCGCCGCTTCGCGCGCCTGTTGCACGGCCGGCAGCAACAATGCGATCAGCACGCCGATGATCGCAATCACGACCAAAAGCTCGACCAGCGTAAATCCATGGTGAGAACGACGATAGACATTCATATGCGATACTCCGTAAGAAAAGAAGAAATGCATGAATTTAGAAACGCAACATGATGAGGAGTGAAAGACGTTTCAATCGTTCAGTCGAAAAGAATCGTCAAAGAAGCTGGCTTGCGACGACCTTCAAGTGAACTTACTTGACATTGGCACCAACCGCAACTAATATTTTGACATTGGCGCCAAAAACCGTCTATTGACACTCGCCGGCGACTTTGGGCTCGGCGATCCCAGCTCACCCACAATCACTGCCAAGGAGTCATGCTGATGATTACCGCCGATTCTGTTGCTAGCTCATCCGCTAGTGATCCACCCCCGGTCACGCGTCGCTCATTTCTGCAATCTACCGGCGGATTAGCCGCCAGCGCCAGTTTGGTGTTGCCGGCAACTCTGCACGCCGCCGAATCAGCCCCTAAACAAGTTCGCGTCGGCATCGTCGGCGGTCGATTTGGCCTCGGCTTTCAGTTTCATGAGCATCCCCTGTGCGAAGTGACCGGTGTCGCCGAATTGAGGCCAGAGCGCCTTGAGGCGTTAAGCAAGACCTACAAGTGCAAAACGAAGTACGACTCGCTCGAAGCGATGCTCGCCCAAGCGAAAGACATGGACGCGGTGGCGATCTTTACCGAAGCCCCCAATCACGTGCGGCATAGCGTCGCCGCGCTCAACGCCGGCAAGCATGTCCTCTGCGCCGTCCCCGCCGCGATGAATCTGGAAGAATGCGAAGAGCTGATCGAGACGGTCAAGCGGACCGGGCTAAGCTTTATGATGGCCGAAACCAGCTATTGGCAGCAAAGCACGATCTCGGCTCGCCAGATGTATCAGGAAGGGAAGTTCGGCAACTTGATCTACTGCGAATCAGAGTATCAACACGACGGTCTCGATTCGTTGTTCCATGAGAACGGCAAACGTACCTGGCGTTATGGCTTTCCGCCGATGAATTATCCCACGCACTGCACCGCTCACTACGTGGGCGTGACCGGTGAACGCCTGACCGAAGTGATGTGCCAAGGCTGGGGAGACGACTCCCCTTCGCTCAAAGACAACGCCTACAACAACCCGTTTTGGAACGAATCGGCGATGTTCAAGACCGAATCGGGACTGGCTTTCAACGTCCGGGTTTGGTGGAAAGGCGCCCATCGCGGCGGCGAACGAGCCGAATGGATCGGCGACAAAATGAGCTTCTACGGGCACACTCCGAACGGGCAAGGTCCAGTGGTCATCCGCCGCGGACAGCAAACCGAAAAAGATGACGCCGGTTTCGTTCGCAACTTGCCTGCCTTTGAACAATACCAGGTTCCTGAGTTCTGGAAGACGGATATGCTGCCGGCCCCACTACGACATGGAAGCGGCCACGACGGCTCGCATTCGTTTATCACGAACGAGTTTATTGACGCCGTAGCCAATAATCGTCGTCCGGCGGTTGACGTCTACGAAGCGGTCGCCTTCACGGCGCCGGGGATCGTCGCCCATCAATCGGCGCTCAAGGGCGGCGAGCAACTGAAGGTGCCCAACTTCGGTCGCGCCAGCTAACGCTTCGATACGCGGTTGTCCTTCAGATCGTAATAATAACTCGCTCAGGCGGCGAAGTCGCCGCCTGAGCAGTCCGCCCAGCGATTGCTCGATCGTTCGCTCTTTCCGTTATCTTCGAGACCCCTGGTTCATGCCTTCGTTTTCGCTCGACTTCTGGGATTACGTTGTCTTCGCCGGCTTCTTTCTGGCGCTGGGAATGATCGGCTTCTGGGCAGGAAGAGGAGAACAAGCGAGTAGCCAAGACTATTTTTTGGCAGGCAGAAAACTCCCTTGGTATGTCGTCGGCGGATCGTTTATCGCGTCCAATATCAGCAGCGAACACTTCATCGGGATGATCGGTTCGGCAGTCGTGTTCGGCGTCTGCGTCTCGCTGATGGAGTGGGCGAATGTCGTCACCTTCTCGCTATTGATCTGGTTCTTTATTCCCTTTTTGTTGGCGACCAAGGTATTTACGATACCCGAGTTTCTTGAGAAGCGATTTAGTCTTTCGATCCGGCAAATGTTCGCCTTTGTCACGGTGCTGAGCAACGTGGTCGCCTTTCTAGCGACGGTCTTGTATGGCGGCGGACTGGCGCTGCAAAGCTTGTTTGGTTGGAGTCTTTGGTTTTCGATTATTACGCTGGGGATCGTCGCCGGCGTCTGGGCGATTTACGGCGGACTGTCGAGCGTCGCGTGGACCGATCTCTTTACGGTCGTCATCATGATCCTGGGCGGAGTGCTTGTCAGCGTCCTGGGTCTGCAAGCGCTGTCCGGCGACGAAGGATCGCTCTGGGATGGTTTCACCTTGATGCTGGAGCGAAATCAAGAGAAAGAAGGCCAATGGGCGGAAGCCGTGAATCGACATCTGGCGCATCTCACCAACGACGACTCGTACAATCGGCTTTCCCTCTACCAAGGCGTCACCCATCCGATCACGCCGACGATCAGCTTGATTCCGCTGCTCCTCTCGGTCGGCGTTTGGTACAACGTGCTGAATCAGTTCATGATCCAGCGCGTGCTGGGCGCCAAGGATGAATACCATGCGCGGATGGGAATCGTGTTGGCCGGCTGGGTGAAAGTCTTCTTCCCGCTGATTTCGGTCTTGCCTGGCATGGTGCTCTTTGCGCTCCACCCCGAAATCATGCTTCGCCCCTGGGACGAAGTGAAGCCTGCGGCCGATCAAGGCTATGTCAACCTGATCCAAACGTTGATTCCCGCCGGACTGCGGGGGCTGCTTTTGGCGGCGCTGTTTGGCGCGATACAATCGACAATCAACTCGGTGCTCAACTCGACGTCGACCATCCTGACGCTCGATATCTACAAACGGCTGTTGGCGCCGGAGGCCAGCGACAAGCAACTGGTCCGCGTCGGCGTAATTAGTTCGGTCGTCGTGCTGGCGATCGCGATTATTTTGGGCGGATTTGTCGGAGAGATCGGGGGAAGTCTATTTGAGTATGCGCAGTCGCTCTACGCTTTTTTCGCTCCCCCATTCGCCGCCGTATTCTTACTCGGCATTCTCTGGCGACGCATCAATTCGGCCGGAGCGTTGGCGGCGATCTGCGTCGGCTTCGCCTCGGGGATCTTGATGAAGCTGTACTTGCACTTCGATCCTAGTGCGCCGGCCTGGCTCAGCCCTTACTGGAATCAAGCAGCGATCAATTGGTTGCTGTGCGTCGCCGTTTGCATCGGCGTCAGCCTGACGACATCGCCGCCGCGCGCAGACCAAATCACCGACCAGCTGACCTTCAATTGGTCTCGCTTAAATCTGTTCAACAACCTCGGAGATCACTGGTACACGAGCGTCGTCACCTGGTGGGGACTGTTTGTCGTTGTCATGGCCGCGTTGTTTATTACATTCTCAGGAGTGGTGTTCTAAATCGCATGAAAATTACCCGCGTCGAAACTCTGGTTTGCCACGCTCGGATGCGCAATTGGGTCTTCGTCAAAATCACGACCGACCAGCCGGGTTTGATCGGTTGGGGTGAAGCGACCCTCGAGTGGCATACCCGCAGCGTCGTCGGCGCCATTGAAGACTTGGCG
Organism: Blastopirellula marina DSM 3645; assembly: GCF_000153105.1. GTDB lineage: Bacteria > Planctomycetota > Planctomycetia > Pirellulales > Pirellulaceae > Blastopirellula > Blastopirellula marina. The sequence continues at coordinate 753,872 of NZ_CH672376.1, read as the reverse complement.
CAACTGCTGATCGGCGAAGACCCGACGCGCATCGAATATCTGTGGCAAATGATGTGGCGACAACACTTCTGGCACGGCACAGGCATCGTCCGCGCGACGGCGCTGGCCGGCGTCGATCTTGCGTTGTGGGATATTCTCGGCAAAGTGCACAACGTCCCTTGTCACCGATTATGGGGAGGTCCGGTCCGCGACTCGATTCGACTTTATTCGCATCTGGGGGGCGGTCGCATGGAGGATTTTTACGAAACGCCGGTCGACAACGCCAAGCAGTTCGCTGATCTCGCGATCGAAGCGGTCGAACATGGCTACTCGGCGTTCAAGTCGATGGCCGTTCCTCCGACGATGCCGATTGAAGGAAACAAACCGGTACGCGCCGCGGTCGCCTGCGTCGAAGCGATGCGTGACGCCGTTGGTCCCGATATCGACATCATGGTCGACTGTCACGCGCGACCTTCACCGGCGATGGGGATGAGGTTCGCCAAAGCGCTTGAGCCGTATGAGCTCTATTTCTTTGAAGAGCCTTGCTGGCCCGAATCGATCGAGGGGCTAGCGAAAATCAACGCCGCCGTCGCAACGCCGATTGCGACCGGCGAACGGCTGAATCATCTCGCTGCATTTCGCGATCTGTTCGCCGCCCAAGCCTGCGAAATCTGCCAACTGGACATCACGCATTGCGGCGGACTGAGCGAAGCGCGACGAATCGCGGCGCTGGCCGAAGCGTATCGAATCGCGCTCGCGCCCCACAATCCGCAAGGGCCGGTCAGCACCGCCGCGTCGCTGGAGTTCGGCTTTTCGCAACCGAGTTATATCATCTGTGAGTCGGTGCAAAACGACGTTCCTTGGCGCTATGAAGTGGTCGACGAAGGATTTCAAATCGATCCGAAGACGCGAACCGTTAAGCCTAATCAGCGGCCCGGACTGGGAATCAACATTAATGAAGAAGAAATCAAGCGGCATCCTTTTCAGCAAGAGTTGCTGCAGCGCGTCTTCTACGCAGACGGCAGCGTCGGAGATTGGTAACGAGCGGCTGCGACCGTTTTTCAGAAAGCAAGCGACATGAGCAACTCCGCGACAGAACATCCCTCGTTCTCCCACGCCGCCTGGGCTGGCTACGCAGGAATCGCGTCGGCCGATATTACTCCGCCGATCGGCGTCTACTCACGCTGCTGGGGCGCCGCCGAACATGACGTCGCCGAGTCAATCCATCGCCCGCTCACCATCACTGCGCTGACGCTGCGAGCGGACCACGATTCTTCGCCGCTGGTCTATATCGACGCGGATCTCGGTTGGTGGCAAACGCTGGAAACGTTCCAGGAGTTTCAAGCCAATGTCTTAAATGAGTTTTCGCTGGCGCCCGAAGATTTCCTGTTTGGTCTCACCCACACCCATGCGTCGCCGCCGCTGGCGAAATTGGATCCCGGCTTGCCTGGGCAAGCGGTTCAACAGCGATGGTTAGAACGAATCCTGTTCGAGACGATCGAAGTGATTCGCGCGGCGCTCGACCTTTCGTTCGCCGCGACCCTCGACTGGCGAATCGGTCAATGCAATTTGGCGACCAATCGCGATCTGACCGATCCGAGCGCCAATACCGATCGAATTTTGTGCGGATTCAATCCGCAGGGAAATGCCGATAACACGCTGCTCGTCGGCCGGCTGACCGATATCGCCGGAACCATCCGCGGCGTGATCGTTAACTATGCTTGTCACCCGACCACCTTAGCGTGGGAGAATCGGGCGATTTCTCCCGACTATATCGGCGCGATGCGCGAAACCATCACGCAGCAGACCGGCGCAGCAGCCCTCTTTATGCAAGGCGCGTCGGGCGATCTTGCGCCGCGCTATCAGTATGTCGCCGATACCGAAACGGTGGATCGACACGGTCGCCAATTGGCTTACGCCGCTTTAGCGACGTTAGAAAACATGGAGCCAGCCGGCGTGAGCTTGGACTATCAAAGAGTAGTTGAATCGGGCGCCCCCTTGGCCGTCTGGCGTCACGCACCGAAATCTCCGAACACGCAGTTGCGTGCATTGCAGGCGAGCGTCGAAGTACCGCTGAAAGACTGGCCGTCCGCCGCCGAGTTAGAACGTCAGCGGATCGCATGTCCCGATCGTGCGATCGCAGAGCGATTGCGCCGCAAACGCGATATCCGGCTTGCTTTGGGAGATGACGAAACTTACACGTTGCCGATTTGGGCCTGGAAGCTGGGGGATGCGATTTTGATCGGCAGCATGGCCGAGTCGTATTCGGACATGCAAGTCGAGCTCCGCCGACGCTTTCCGGCTGAGACGATCATCTGCATGAATCTGGTGAACGGATCGATTGGCTATTTGACGCCGGCCCCCCTCTACCACCACGACATCTATCCGGTGATGCAATCGCCGTTTGATCTCGGCGCGCTCGAACTGACCATCGAAGCGATGTCGCAACTGGTGCAACGCTTGGCTTCACCCACCGAATCGAGCCCTCTGCTGCAAAACGTCTAGCTCCCGCTCTTCCGCTCGCCGACCGCTTCCTAAAACTCTCACGACATAGAAAGTTTGATGACCAGTTCCATCCAAGGAGTGCTCCCGGTCCTGCACACGCCGCTATGTGACGATGAGTCGATCGACGTCGACATCTTGCAACAAGAGATCGACTGGATCTACGCGGTTGGCGCCGATGGCGTTTGCTCGGCGATGGTCTCCGAAGTCTTACGGCTCTCGCCGACCGAGCGTTGCGAGTTGGCCGAGATGATGGTCTCGATGACCGCAGGTCGCGGCACGGTCATCGCCAGCGTCGGCGCCGAAACAACTCGCCAAGCGATCCAATATGGCGAACATGCCAAACGCTGCGGGTGCAGCGCCATCATGGCGATACCGCCGATCAGCGTCGCTCTGCCGGAAGCAGCGATGTGGGACTATTTTTCGCAACTAGCGCGGCGCGTCGACTTGCCGCTGATCGTGCAAGACGCGTCGTCTTATGTAGGACGCGCAATCTCGACTTCGTTCTTTGCACGGCTCGTGGCCGAGTTTGGAGCCGCGAAAATCTTATTCAAACCGGAAGCGTCTCCGATCGGGCCGAATCTCTCAGACTTACGCGATCAAACCGGCGGCAAAGCGCAGATCTTTGACGGCTCTGGCGGCATCTTGCTGATTGACTGCTATCGGCGCGGAATACAAGGGACCATGCCTGGCGTCGATCTGCTCGACGGAATTGTCGCGTTGTGGAGAGCACTGCAACAAGGAGATGACGCGCTCGCGTATCGGATCTATTTCCCCATTTGCGCCATTGTCGCCCTACAACTGCAAGCGGGTCTCGATGGATTTTTGGCGATCGAAAAATATATCCTACAAAAACGAGGCGTCTTCCCGTCGGTTCGCCGCCGCACGCCTTACGCGTGGGAACTAGATCGCGAGACGGCCCAGGAGATCGATCGCTTGCTGGTTCATTTGGAGGACGCGCTGAAAGGGCAGCCTGCGTTGAAGCTCTAGTAGAGAAGCAGGGAACACGGTCGAGTGACGAACGAACACATCAACGTGGCGCAACGGCCAGTTGGAAATTCTATCCCGCGTTCAGAGCTCTACCTGCGAGCCGATCTCTACAACTTGCTCAGGCGGAAGATAAAAATAGGCGGTCGCGGGTTGAGCGTTGCGTGACATCCACGCGAACAGCTTTTCGCGCCACAAGGCCATGCCGGGACGATGGGTCGCTAACAGACGTTCGGTCCCTAGAAAATAGGTAACGTCTTCCCCTTGCAGATTGAGCGGAGCGTTGGTCAATGTCGCCAGCGTCAGAGGAATATGCGGCGTATCCATAAATCCATAGTTGATCAGAATGCGAAAGAACCCTTCGCCAATTTCTTCAAACTCGACTCGTTTCGCCAGACGCACATGCGGCACGTTGGCGGTTACCACCGTCAGCAAGACGATTTGCTCATGCAGCACTTTATTGTGTCGCACGTTGTGCCGCAGCGCCGGCGGAGTTCCGACCGGATTGCCGGTCAAATAAACCGAAACGCCAGAGACGCGCACCGGAGGCTCGTTCATCAAATCGGCGATGTAAAGCTCGATAGAGAGCGCCCGCTCCCGTAGCCGCTTCGCCAACAGTCGCTGGCCCGCCATCCAAGTCGACATCAACGTGTAGGCGCCGCCGGCTACTAGCAAAGGGAACCAACCTCCATTCGATATTTTGAACAGGTTCGCTCCCAAGAATGCCAAATCGACCGCTAGAAATATTCCGCAAAGGCCTAGCGCCGCCGGCAGCGACCATTTCCAGCGCATCCGCGTCAGCAGAAAAAAGAGGACCGTCGTGATCACCATCGTAATCGTCACCGCAACGCCGTACGCCGCCGCGAGATTGTCAGAAGAACGGAAGCCGAGCACCAACCCGATGCAGGCGAACATCAGCGCCCAATTGACCAATGGGATGTAGATCTGTCCCATTTGTTCGGCCGACGTATGCCGAATGGTCATGCGCGGACTGTAGCCCAACTGCACCGCTTGCAACGTTAACGAAAAGGCGCCGGTGATGACAGCCTGCGACGCGATGACCGTAGCCATCGTCGATAAAATCACCAGCGGATAGAGAGCCCAGTCGGGCGCCATCAGATAGAACGGATTTCTCGCGCCTTCGGGATGCTCTAACAGAAAAGCACCCTGGCCAAAATAGTTGAGCAACAGCGCCGGCAGCACGACGTAATACCAACTAATCCGGATCGGCTGTTTGCCAAAATGCCCCATGTCAGCGTACAGCGCTTCGCCGCCGGTGACGACCAAAAACACTGAGCCCAAAACCAGATAGCCGCTCAGTCCATTTTCCAACAGCAGACGAATCGCATAGAGCGGATTGATCGCGAGGAAAACTTGCGGCGATTGCACGATATGTTGAATTCCCATGCATGCCAACGTCGCAAACCAAACCAACATGATCGGACCAAACACCGTACCGACTCGCGCGGTTCCGCGCGATTGAAACAAGAACAAACCGACGAGGATCGCGATGGTGATCGGCTCGATATAGGGATCGAGCGCAGGAGCGGCCACTTCGAGCCCTTCGACCGCGCTAAGCACCGAAATTGCCGGCGTGATCATGCCATCGGCATAGAGCAATGATCCCCCGAGCAATCCGAGCGTGAAAATCGCCCAGCGGCGATAACTCGCGTTCGATTCGTCCGAAGAGACAAGCGCCGCGAGCGCCAGGATCCCCCCTTCTCCCTCGTTGTCCGCTTGCAGAATGAAAATCAGGTATTTTGTCGAGATAACAATCGCCAGCGCCCAGAAGATCAGGGAAAGGACTCCCAACACATGATCGTGCGAAGCCGCGACTGCGTGTTCGGCGCGAAAGCATTCACGCACCGCGTAGAGTGGACTCGTGCCGATATCGCCGTAGACGACTCCCAGCGCAACCAAGGACAACTTGGCCCAAGAGCCAAGGCGCTGGTCTCCTTCCGGCGTCGCCTGATCAACCGACATTCACGTACTTTCCGCTACATCCGTTAGATCCGTCCTAGAACGGCGTCATCAACTCTAGCACGCAATTGGCCGACAGGGCAGTCAGTCAGGATACGATCGGAAGCAAGCAATGCGGCGCCGAGGGATTTGCCGAAGTCTCTTGCCCCTGATCCAGTCAGTCCTGTTTCTGTTCAAAGCCGCCGGAAGGTCCGTGACCAGGACAAACGAATGTCCCTAAACTTCCTCCTGTTATTCTCCCACACCGCTTTCTAATGGCGACCACTGCAGAGAATGAATTTCGTAGGTCGATTCAAAAACTAGGAGGCCGAGCGCCTGCTCGGAGGGGAATGGCCATAGTGACGAGCACGATAAACTTTTCGACGACCCTTGCCAATCAAGAATCGTGCGATCCCCCAACTTTGCGGTTATCTTCACTTGATGCGAAGCGCCAACGTTGATTCGCACATCTAAGACGTTTCGCACGCCGACGTCCAAGGTGATGTCTTTAGCGATTGCGGGATGGGATGGGGGATACTCGATGATGTTCGCCGCATCGATCATCCGTAATCCACTACCGAGAGGATCTCCACCCCAGCCTGAAAGAATCAACTCGCATGACGATTCGTCGACCGGCAAATGCAATCCGATGAGGTCATTCCCGTTCAAGCGGGTGAATTCCATTTGGATTCGATAGCTCCCTTGCGGCGAATAGGGAAGCATTAGACGGGAACGTCGCGCGTCGGCTCCCACGATTCCAGTCCCCCTTTTTTCCCATTTTCCTGCAACCGCGTGATCGGGCAATTTCAGGCGTGAAAGCAAGTCGATCTGAGAATGATTCGAGAGGTCGCGCATGACGGCGGCATCCGACGGTTCTGAGAGCGGCGTTTGCGGCGGAGAAGCTGAAGCGGACGTTCCCGCCGCGATTGGCGGCGTCTTTATTTCCAGCGGGCCTGGCTCGTTCGGCGCGCCGAAGAAAGAAAAGCCGATCCAACCAACTAGGGCCAAAGCCGCGCCCATCAGTCCCCCGTACAAGAGTCGCCGTTTTCGCTCTGGATTGGCGCCAATCGGTTCGCGAACCCAATCAGATCCGAGTCGCGGCAAAGTCTCTAACAGGCCGGTTGGGGTCGTATCGATTTCCGCGTCTGAAGCAGGAAGCGGCGGGACCCTGGCCTCTCTTATCAAACCATCGATGCAAGGCTCTATCCGCTGGAGATCTATGATCAGATCTTTGGCGGTGAGATAGCGATCCAGCGGCGATTTCGCCAGGCACTTTTGATAAATCTGCTCGAGTTCAGGCGGAACATCAGCGCGCAACGCCGATAACTTTGGGGGCGTTTGTTCTCGATGCGCTAACAGTTTTACCATCAGCGTATCGCCGCCGAAGGGAGGTCGTCCCGTCAGGAGGTAATAGAGCGTGCAGCCAAGACTGTAGAGATCGGCTTGAGGAGTGACCGACTTGGAACTGATCGCTTGCTCTGGCGCCATGAAATCGACCGTTCCCATCACCGTTCCGTCTTGCGTAAGGCTCGCCTCAAACTTCCCTGGTTGCCGTAGCCGAGCAATCCCCATATCCAGGATCTTGACCACCCCATTCTGATCGCGCAACAAATTCGCCGGCTTGATGTCGCGATGCACTAAGCCTACGCCGTGTGCATATTCCAAGCCATGCGCTGTCTGCAATACGCAGTCGACCGCTTGCTCGATCGGCAGTGGACCATCGGATCGCACGACAGAATTCAAGTCGCATCCTTCGACATATTCCATCACAAAAAAATGGAGTCCTTCCGCCTCGTCCGCGTCATACGCGCGCACAATATTTTTGTGATGCAACTGCGCTGCGACCTGCACCTCTTGCTCGAAACGATCCATCGCTTGATGCTGCGTCATCACGTCGCGCGGCAACACTTTCAATGCGACGACGCGAGCCATCCTGCGATGATGAGCTTTGAAGACTTGCCCCATCCCCCCTTCCCCGATTTTATCGAGGATGACGTAGCGTCCTAGGTTCAGGCCGCGAATCGTCCCATGCGCGATCGCCCGTAATTGAAATCGTGTCAGTAAACCCGATTCCACTAGATAGCTGCAGAGCTGCAAATCGCTTTTGGCATGCGAACTTTGAAACAGATCGGCGAGAATATCGGCGTCAATCAGTTCCGATCGTTCGAGATTTTCGCGCAGGACGTCAAGTCCCAGATCTTCCGGCAACAGCATGACGCTTCTCAGCGTCGCGGGGTTCGGCAAATCCAGCTTCGCATCAACTTGCTCTTCCTGGTTCAGCCACGCGACTTTTTCGAGGTCGCTAATATGTCGCTGCAGTTGCAGCGCCAGATGCGCATCACCCGCCGCTAGACGATCAATATCGATCGTACGTCCGCTGGCCGCCGCCGCTTCCCACTGGATGATCAAATCCAAGATGCGTTGGTCAATCGTCACGGTCTTGGGCGACTCCTGGTGGGATGAAGCAGTAATCATGAAAACTACATCTTGGCCCAAACCACTTGGGCGGCGAACGTTCGCCTATCGGGACGGCAGTTGCCTTTCGATGATCTCTAGCTTCTTGATGGTCAGGCTCCCTTTTTTCAGCAAAACGCCGATCGCTCCACTGGCGCTTGGGCCCCAGGAAACTCCGGAACTCACCTCGCCATTCACATCGATCCAACGTCCTTCAGATCGGTTACGAAACCGAATTTCAAAGGTTTGACCATACGGGATGCTTCGCCTTCCTTTGCCGGATTCTCGCTCTCCAAAGCTCAAACCTTGATGCCCGACTTGAATTGCGCCTTGGTTATCGCGCAGTGAGGAGGTGATTGCAGAACCCTCTTTCTTTTCAAAAACCAAAAAAGCTTCCGTCCCTTGGGACGCGGCGAGCACGATGCGAACGTCAGCAGCCTGCCAATCCTGTTTCTTCGTGAGCATCCGCGTTTCTGGTTCGCTCATCTGCAAGTAGCCGTCCCGATTGCGCTTTACCCCCGAGCGCGGCGTCACCTCCCATGCATCCAATTGCGCAAGCATGTTCCCTTGCTGCGGGTCTAGATCGGCGACACTGAATGCCGGCGAGTAAGTTCTCGGTGTCTGGGCAAAAGGATACTCCTCTCCCCATTCAATCACAACGCTTAACGCTGGCTGAGGAGGAAGCGTCAACCTTTTCAAGCGTATAAGCCGGGAAGTCTCATCCAGGGTCGTGCGGAGCGCCAAAAACTGCTCCTCGGGTCGATAATCATAGCCGCCCTCTGTTTCCCACGACCCCATATATGGTATCCGGCGGTTGCGCTCGTCGTACCATTGATTCTCGACATTCCGCCGCCAACCGGCGGTCCACAAGGCGATGTTGTTTGGCAGCTTCTGACGAATCCATTCATCCTCCTCGGCAGACGATACGGTCAACAATCGCCCTTGCATATCGGCAGCCAGGCGTTGCGCGCCCGCCAAAGACATCTTCTCTGGCGAAAGATAATAGTGATGATCGTTCCAAACGTAACACTGCTTCACGATCGAATCTGGCGGCAGCTCCGCGACCTCGAAAAAGGGATCGCGCCATTTGCCTTTCAAGATCTTTCCCTCGCCCGAGCCAAGATGACGCAGCTTCAGCGAATGAAACTCGGTCGTCGTTTCGTTGAGGAACAAGCCGAGCGCACTAGTCACCGGAAAAGTGATCGCCGTGGTCTGAGCGAGCCGTCGCGTATCCCCCATCCATTCGATGATCGGCTGATCATCCAACTTGGCGGAAAGATAAACCTGGTCGGAAGATTTCAGTTGCACGGACAGTACTAACTTGTATCTTTTCCCATTTGTCAGATCGACATCGTGCTGCGTAGGAAACATCGCGGGATCAAGATTGGCGATCACTTTCCCGTCGATCAACTGAAATCCACGCAATCGCCCATTGGAAGAAGACAAGACGAAATCACAAGCCGCCGAGTTGATCGGCAAGTGAATCGCAATCGCCTTGTCCCCTTCTAAACGGGTGATTTCCGTTTCGATTTCATAGCTGCCGGTGACGACGTAAGGAAGCATCAAGTGGGCGCGGCCGCCGCCGATTCCTAAGAGGCCGCCTCCTGTTTGCCGCCAGGTTCCGCTCAGCTCGTGATCGGGAATCTGCACCATCGACAGTAGGTCCATCCAGGGCCCATTCGGCTTCTGCGTGACGCTCGGCTGTTTGGATGCGGCGGGATCATTGCTTAAATTTCGTATACGTAAATTGCGAAATTTGCCGCTTCCTTTATATCGCTGAAGACCGATATGCCCGGTCGGGTATTGTCCACCTAATTCGTGCTGCGTCACCATAATATTGTTGATGTAGACCGTCACCGAATTACCGTCAAATCGTACCCGCATTTTGCGCCAAGGAGTTTTCTGGGAGTCCACCAAAGCGGACGCTGCGGCGACTCCATACACGCTGCCGGTACGCCGTTCTGCAGGAATGTCGTCGTACGTTCCCATTTGATCATCGAGTAACTGAATTTGGAGCCACTGTGCTTCTAGCGCCGACTCACCAAATCCTGCGTTTAGAAACAGCCCGCTATCGGCGTCGGCTTCCAATGCGTATTCAAACTCCAACTCATACGCATCGTACAATTTGTCAAGCAGCAAACTGCCGCGTTCTCGATCCGGCGAAACTTCGCTGACGATCTGTTGGTTCTCGACGCGCCAACCCGGAGCGCCTCGCTCGCTCCAACCGGTGAGGTCGTGGCCATTAAAGATCGACTCCCACTGCTTTTCGGCGGCCGGATCATTTCTAGCGATCGAGGAATCCGCAGCGATTGGATTGTCGCTGAGATACTCTTCTCCCCATTCAATCACAGCGAAGCATTTGGCGTCCGGCGCAAAATCATTCCAACCAAAAGAATCAGGATGAGTGAAGATTCCGAGAAAAATTTCTGGACTAGCGCCATTGTTATCGGGCTGGTTCCTCCCCCATTTGCTGAAGAACGTCAACTTTCGATTTCGCTCGTCGCGCCACTCCTTCACTTTCAAATTGCACCATGCCGACATCCAAGTGTTCTGCCGACCAGTAAGCTCAAGAATAAACTGTTGCTCTTGCTCGGAAGAGATTGTCAACAACCGCCCTTGATAGGATTTCGCCAGACGCTGCGCGTCGTTTAAGGCCAGCTTTTCCACCGACTTATAGTAGGAGCGTCCTTCCAGTTGAGCACATCGCCCCGCGAGATAAGCTGGCGGCGAATCGGCCACAGGGAAAAAGGGATGCCCCCAATCGTCTCCCAAACGCCGCCCCTTTCCGTTTTCCAGGTGCTGCAAGCGCAGCGCGTGAATCTGGCCGGCTGAACCATGCAAATCCACGCCGGGCGCTTGGACCAGCGGCATCGTACCGTCGACGTCGCTGGAAAGTCTTTGATTGTCACCAGTCCAATCTAAAAACGGACGCCCATCCAAAGAGGCGCGAACGTTGGTCTCTTGCGATGCGCCGGTCGTGACTTGGACGGCCACTTTGTGGCGTTTTCCATTCACGATGAATGCACCGTGCTGGACAGCATTTTCTGCGATGGGCAAACGATCCAGGTTGAGCCCATCGATCGTTCGCAAACCGTTAATCGTGCCTCCATAGTCCGAGAAGACCACGTCACAAGACGTATTTGCAACCGGCAGATGCAGGCTGATCGCATCACTGCCGGATTGTCGCGTAAACTCCGCTTCCAGCACATAGTCTCCCTGCAGTGCGTACGGAACCATCACACGGCGGTGCAATCCATCCTTTCCGGCCAGCGACGTTCCGCTCCATTCCCAATCGCCGGCGATCCCATGATCCGGAAGTTTGATCATCGACAGCAGATCGATCCACGGGCCGCTGGGAACGTCAATCGGCGTAGTCGTTGCATACGACGATGGAGAACTCGCGTTCGTCGCCCCTTGGTCGTTGGTCGGGGAAGTCGCTGCAGCGACAGACGCCTCCGTCGGCTCCCAATAGACGCGCACGTGAGAATCCGCACCGCTGTGGATCGTCAGTTCGCTGACGTCGGTCTGCACTCCCGAACTCGGCTCCAGTGCAAACCGGTACTCGCCCGGCGCAAGCCGAGTGGTTAGCTCGGCGGCGCTTAGCCGAATCCTCGTGGGATCGTTCGTCTTGATGTTGACCAACGTCAACTCTTGATCGTGCAGGCCGGCGCCAAAATCCTTTTCCTCGACCGACACCACCAAATTGCCGCCAGGCGTCTGCCTTGGGAAGAGAAAACCAATGCTGAAATAGCCTCCGACCAACAACAACGCCAAGCCGATCATTCCGCCGTACATCCCACCCAGTCGTTCAAGCAGTCGGCGCCGACCGTTTGATCGCGTCGCCAACGCTCGCGGTGGAGCGACGATCAGATTTGAGCCGAGAAATGGCAGCGTTTCTAGCACGCCGGTCGGCGACGTATCCATTTCCATCTCTGGAAGCCGCACGTCGGTCGATTGCGGGCTCAGTTTTTCGAGGTCCGCGATCAGTTCGGTCGCGGTTGCGTAACGATGCTCGGGGATCTTCGCCATGCACTTCTGATAGATCAACTCGAGGCCGTCGGGGACATCCGGTCGTAGCCCTTGCAGCTTGGGCGGGAGCACCTCACGATGCCCTAATAGCTTGACCATGAGCGTCTCTCCGTCAAACGGCGGACGACGTGTCAGCAAGTAATAAAGCGTGCACCCCAAACTGTAGAGATCGGCCCGGCCGTCGACGGACTTGGAGTCAACGGCCTGCTCTGGGGCCATAAAGTCGACCGTCCCCATCACGGCGCCGATTTGGGTGATGTTCGCCTGCTTGCCGGCTTCGCCCCCGTCCATCCGGGCGATTCCCATATCAAGGATCTTTACAATTCCGCTAGATTCAAGCAACAAGTTGGCCGGTTTAATGTCGCGATGAATAAGACCTACGGCGTGCGCGTACTCCAAACCGCGCGCGGTTTGCGTGATGTAGTCGATCGCCTGAGCGACCGATAGCGGACTTTCGCTGCGGACGATCGAGTTCAAGTCGCGTCCGTCGACATGCTCCATCACCAAGAAATGAAGCCCTTGCGCTTCGTCCGCGTCGAACGCGGTGACAATGTTCGGATGGCTCAACCGCGAAGCGACTTGCACTTCTTGATTGAAGCGGGCCACGCCGTGTTCTTTGGACATCGCTTCGCGCGGCAGCACTTCAATGCGACCTCGCGATCCATGCGACTGTGCCAGGCCCGATAGACTTGTCCCATGCCGCCGGCGCCGATTTTGTCGAGAATCACGTACCGGCCCAGCTTTAGCCCACGCGTTTTTCCATACGCGATCGCACGCAATTGAAATTTGGTCAACAGCTTCGCGTCCAGCAATTGGCTGCTTAACTGAAAAGCGGTCTTCGCCGGATTCGACGCCAGCAGCAAATCCAACTTCTTCGGATCAATAATTTCCGCTTTGACGACGCTCGCTTGCAACTGCGCTAGATCGATTCCTTCCGGCAACAGCAGCGCGTTGTCCAGTTGCTGAGCTGACGGCAGATCGGGCCCTTCGTTCACGGGTAAATCCAATTGGAGCCAAGCCAACTTCTGCAATCCATCGATATGCCGCTGCAAACGGACCGCCAACTGCGAATCTCCCGCCGCCAAAAAGGTGACGTCAAGCGGAACGCCTGACGCGGTCGCTTCCTCCCATTGAATCAGGAGATCCAAGACTTGCTGGTCGATGTTCATCCTTCTTACCTAAGTCGACGGCGAAACCTCAGGCATCATGTCGGCCAGCAGTAACCGTGCGTGTAAGAAACGTCGCTGAATGGTCTTGGTGGAAACGCCCAACAATTGGGCGGCGTCTCCGTGGGACATCCCTGCATACCAAATCAAGGAAAAAGTCTCGCGAGGATCTTCCGGCAACTTGTCGATCGCCTCGTGAAATTCAGCCCACTGCAACAGCGACAACGGACCTTCGTCCGCTCCCTGTCGGGGAAGCTCGGCCAACGCGAAGTGGGACTCATGATTCGCGGCCTCGGCCAGGGGGCCAAGATGGTGACGCGCCAGGTCGATTAACGTGCGGCGTATTTGCAGCGTCGCCAAGTTGAAGAAATGGCGTGCGGATTGCGGCTTGACCTTCTTCAGGCTCCGATAAAGCCGAATCACCGCTTCCTGAAAAACGTCATCCGTTTGCTCCCAGCGGCACAAACGCGGATAGGATCGCATCATCGTTTTTGTCTGTCGCTGGAGACGTTCCAGCGCACGCTCCAGGATCAGATCGTATGCGGCGGCTGGGCGTTGTCGCTCGGCAGCGAGAATGACCTCGATCTGTTGCGTTGTGCCTGCAATGGATTCCAAAATCTCGCTCCCTTTCGCCGACTTCGTCAATTCGCAATAGAGCTGATTTTAGCCTGCCCATAGGGGGGAGTCACTCGTCTACAAGAAAGAAAGCGGAAGCCAGGCAGACAACTGGACAATTATTTTTGAAGAGAACGCAATTCCAGCTCTTCCTTGCGGTTACAGCAATCTCCGCAGGGACCTGATCTCGTCATCGACCTCGTTTTCGCTTTCTACTTGCTCCAGCACGACCAGGCGCAACAGCTCAATAAACTTCTGCTCCGACTTTGTCTGGGCGTAGCGGACTTGGTCAATCGTCAGCCGCAACGATTGCGCAATCGCTTCTTTACGAGAAGCGGACGAGAGATCGGGCGGATTAAGCGCGTCAAACACCAAATACCAGTCAGGCCGCCCCTGAGCCTGGCACCACAGCCGGAGCTCGTTGCGCGTCGATTGAATGACGGAACGGGCCCACTGCCGCATGAATTCCTGTTCGGGAGAAGATTCTCCGCTGATTAGCTGGATGTCATGGGTCGCCGCCAGGCAGCTGATGGGGACCAGATCATTCTCAAAGCGCCGCTGGCGGGGCGCTCGCGAAGTCGTCCGGTCAGACACAAAACGCGTTAGGAGCGTCAGAATGTAGGTCCGAAATCGCCCCCGCTCCGCTTGATAGCTGCCGACCAGTTCTTTCTCGAACAAGTAGCAAAAGAAGTCTTGCGTCAGGTCCTCGGCGTTCGACTGCTGAAATCCACGGCGGCGCAGGTAGGCGAAAACGGCCGGCCAATACGACTGCACGAAACAATTACGAGAGTCCAGGCTCGCAAGTTGGCCCCCCTTCAAGGAATCGATTATATTCCAAGCGGTGGTCGGAAAATGGGCCATCGTCAACTCCCAGGACATTCATAACGGTTAGTGGTTTAGCCTGCATCCAGGCAAGCGAGAAATCACTTTCCCAAAAAATGGGAGAGCGGCGTCCCGGTTTTCTGACCAAGCTCACGTAGATAGGTAGCGCACGACTTCCATCCACCAAATGGCCACGAATCGCTCTCCAGATCGAAAACAATGACGCCAAACGTTCATATCAAGGTTACTCAAGGCCCCATGAAAGGGCGAACCTATTCGTTTGACGGCCATGACATCTTCCTCTTTGGAAGAAATCCCAACAACTGCCATGCGTTTATTGAAGACGACCCCTTTATATCGCGACACCATTTTATTCTGGAAATCAATCCTCCGTTTGCGCGTCTGCAAGATTTGGGAAGTCGCAATGGGACGTACGTCAATCAAAAGAAACATGGCGGACGAAAAGACGCGTTGGATTCGAGCCAGTTAGGAAAAGCGACCGGGCCAAGCGTTGATCTGTCTAGCGGCGACACCATTAAAGCAGGCAAAACCGTTTTCCTAATCACGGTAGAGCAGGAAGAGATCGTCGCGACGCAGTTCTTTGACTCGACCCCGCTCGAACTCGACTCGCTTCCCAACGATCTTCCCGAGACGCCGCAAGAACCTATCGCGGATCGAACGCCAGCACCGCCGCCGCAGCGTCAGACGATGCCAGAGATGGCTTCTCCCTTTGCCGAAGACCGACTGCCGGCGAAACCCCTTGATCGTTCGCCGTCTCAAGCCAAGCCGATTGCACGGCATACGATGCAGGAAATGGCGTCACCTTTCGCTAAAGATCGTACGCCGGCCGATCCGCTGGATAGTCCGTCTTCCCCAGCCGAGCCGATCGCACGGCGCACGATGCCGGAAATGGCGTCTCCCTTCGCTGCCCCGCAGCCATCGCCGGCCAGTCCGTTGCTCGGTGCGGCGCGGCATTGCGATTTGCCTGCGGCGGGTGATGGCGAACGCGGCGCCGCCCAAGAAAGCAATCTTGCCAGCAATCCGGTGCGCGGGCTGCTGGATCGAGCCGTAAACCCGCAAGCGGCCTTGCCCGTGATTCACGGCTATCAGTTGATTCGCGTCTTAGGTTCCGGCGGGATGGGGACCGTTTTTTTAGCGAAGCCTTCGGGTCAAGATACGCCGGTCGCGATCAAGCTGCTGAAATCGCAAATGAAAGTTTCGGTTCCAGCGCGCACCGCTTTCTTACGAGAAGTGGCCGTCACCAGTCGTGTGAAACACCCCAATATCATTCGCTGCATTGACGCCGGCTGCATCAATAACGACTTTTACTTTGTGATGGAGTACTGTACCGGCGGTCCGATTAGCCATGTCTTTCGGGAACGCAAAGAACTGCCGAAACCGAAATACATCGCTCGCCTGCTCTACCAATTGCTAGAGGGTTTGTCGTTCGCTCATGAAAAAGGGTTGGTGCACCGAGATCTCAAGCCGGCCAATATTTTGATGACGAAGCGAGGAACCAAATGGAGTCCCAAGTTGGCGGACTTCGGCCTGGCGAAAAACTTTGAACGGGCCGGTTTCTCGGGCATGACGGCCACCGGCGTTTATGGAGGGAGTTTTCCGTTCATGCCGCGCGAACAATTGACCAATTACAAATACGTCAATCCGTCCAGCGACGTCTTTAGTTTGGCCGCCAGTTTTTACCGCCTGATCACCAACAAATATCCGCGCGAAGCACAAAAGGGACTCGACCCGCTCAGCGTTATTTTGAACGGCAAGATCGTCCCGCTCCACTCCCACGTTCCGGACTATCATCCTGGGCTAGCAAGTTTTCTTGACCAGTCCCTAGCGGACGACTGTAATGAACGATTCGCAAATGGCCGCGAAATGCAGGCAGCTTTAAAAGCAGTCATGATGAAAGAAGGCTGGACATGAGCGACCACGATCGCAAGTGGATCATCGGCGCGAGTACAGATTGCGATCTCGTCGTCAGCGAGCCAATCGTCTCGGGGCGACATTGCAGTCTAGAGCTGCTCGCCGGCAAGTGGTTCATCGAAGACCTGGGATCGACCAACGGCGTTTACGTCAACGGAACCAAACTGACCCAGCGGCAGCAAATCGTCATCAGTGATCATGTAACGCTTGGACGAAGCGTTCCGCTCCCGTGGCCCGCTTCGGCGCATCACGATCCACCGCAGCGAGTCACGCCGCCGGAGCCGCCAGCCCTGAAACCGCCGCTTGCCGCGCCATCGGATTCGGCCGTCAAGATTTCGATCGGCCGAGCCGCCGCTAACGATGTTGTCATCCACCATCCCAGCGTGTCGTCCAGGCATGCGATCCTACTGATTGACGAGGGACAACTCACCCTGCGGGACCTCCAATCGAGCAACGGCACGTTTCTTGGTTCAGAGCGAAATCGGATCCAGCAGGCGGTCGTCGCCGCGAGCGATTCGGTCGTTTTAGGCGACTATGAAACGACCATAGCCAACCTGCTGCTCTCTTCCGACAAGACCATCGCCGGCGTCTCCTTGAATTTGCCGCCGCTGGAAACGGCGACGCCTACGACTGCAGATGCCGGCCGCCGCAACTTACTGCTTGGTCTGGCGGCGGGAGGATCGGTCGCTCTGCTATTGGTCGTGATGCTGTTGATCTGGAACAAGAATTCGGCAGACGAGCTCGGTTCGCTCCCCGCTGCCGACGCGACGCACTCAGCGATGCTTCAAAATCCTGTGGAACCGACCCTGGTTTCGATTCCCGAGAAAAAAGCGGCGGCGACCGACGCGCTGTATGCGTTAATCCTCGCCGATCCCGAGCGGAAAGAACATTACCGAATTGGCTCGGCGATTGCGATCGGTCCCCGGCATTTGCTGACTTCAGCGACATGCAAAGCGATCGCCAACCTTGCCCAACAGCGTTTTCCGAACGTCGTTCTGCAGGGAGCGACAACGCCGAACATCAAAAAGTTTGTCGCGCATCCCACCTATCTGAAACGGATTAGTGAGGGGGACGAAGCCGAGCGAAAATTCAAAGAGCTGATCGAGAAAGTCAAACAAACCGGCGCCGAGCAAGACGTCCAGTCGCAACTTCGCGACGCTTATCAGCACTACATGACCATCGCCGAGCTGCCGCATCATTTTGATGTCGCCGTCATCGAGGTCGACGCCGATTTGCCCGCGTGGTTGCCGATCGCACCGGCCGCCAAACTGCCGCCGCAAACCGGCGTCTCCGTATGGAGCTTCGCCTTTGATCGCGTTGCTCCCTACTGCGAGTTGCAATCGCCTGCCAAGTATCGAGCCGACAAAGGGCGCGTCCGCCAATCGACCGGAATGATCGGCGACCCCAAAAACCCGCGTCTGCTGGTCGCTCAGTTCTCGCAGATCGAGCCGGCGGATCACTTGGGCCTAAGCTTTACGGGCGCTGCTATTCTTGACGCCGAGCAACGTCTGATTGCGATTTATTCGCGGGTTACGCCAGAGCGCGAGCTAAATTCGCCGCCAACCGGGAAGCAATTTGACGCGACGGTGGTTGCGGATCTCTCCGATTTCTTTCAACCCTATTTTCGCGCCTCCACCGCACCTTTGACAGGGAACGCCCAATGATCACGCCTGATTCCGTTCGCTCAATCGGCCTGACCATTCTCTGCGCGATAAGTCTTGTCGCGATTCCCACCCTTTGCCGTGGGCAAGATTTCTATATCTATGAGCGCGCTCCGTACGCGTCGGCCGCTTTGATCTACGCCCAGTCCGACATGATTCGAGCACAAGCGGCCGCTTCGGTCGATTATCAGATTGCCCGTTCGATCGCCGCCGAAGCGTACTCCAAAGAACTCGACAACGCGCTGAAAACGGTGGAGATCTACTTCCAACGTCGCGCCGAACGTGATGCTCACGTGTTGAAAAATCACCTGGACGAAGCAGACAAACGAAAAGAGAAAGCGCTGCGGCGTATTGTGGATCACCCCGAACTCACCGGCGAAGGCATGTCGAACGGGCGCTCACTCAACACGCTGAAAGAGGCGCTGCGATCGACGGTCCTCTCGTTTCAATACCTTCAAGGGGATGATCCGGAAATTGAGAATCTCATCGCGCAATTCGATTTGCCTTTAGAAATGAAATCCAAGATACGCTTGCGGTTTACCAACGTCCGCGGAGAGACCGGCGTCTTCGCCGCCGATACGGGGCGATTGAATTCGTTTGATTGGTGGCCCTACCTTTTGCGTGATGACAAGTTCCAGAGTTCACGCGAAGAGATCCAAGCGTTGCTCATCGATATTCAGCAGAACGCTTCGACGCGCACAGAAATCGACAACCGCTCGATCGAAGCGCTCGAAAAAGCCTCGTTGAATCTGGCTGGCCAGTTCCTCAAAACCTACGACCGCACGGCGATGGCCAAAGCCGGAATCGACAAATTTCGGCTGTATCGCGCCTCAGAGATGCATCTGCAAAGCATGATGCTGGCCATCCAGCGACTGAAGAACGTGGGCGAAGCGGACGGAGCGTTAAATATGGGGACCTACAATCCCAATGTCGACGGCAAAAACTTGGCGACGCTCTTGGCCTATATGGTTCGACACGGCGTCGAGTTCGCTCCCCCCAAGCCCGGCGATGAAGACGCCTATCACCAGTTGTTTGAGATGTCCAAAAATCTCTATGTCGCCGCCAGCAGCGAGGAAGATTCGCTCTGAACGAGTCGTCCAACTATCGCGAATCGCTTTCCGGCAGCGCTTCTCGCGGGCTCCCGCTTCCACGTTGAAGGGTCTTCTCCCTGACCTTGGGGAGTCTCTATCGATCGACCGATCTGCCAAAGAATCGCAATCTCACGGCGAAAATTTTCCCTTGCGAACCCCGTAAACCACGTCTAGGAGTTCGTAATGTCTGTCTGCACGGCGTTGCCTTCTCTCTCATCACATTCTGCGAGTTTCCCTGCCCTCCTGCAGCGGATCGCCTTTTCGGCGATGAACTTTTCTTTTTCGAGTTTTTCTGGGTCAACCCCGTAACCCTAACTGAACGCCGGCTATATCCACATACTTCATTTTTTCCTTTTCCACGCTGGTTCAACCGTCGCGGTAGCCCCCATTCAGTGAAAGCCCCAACCATGCAACTATCAGAACAAAATCCAATTTCGAATCGCGCCGCGCTGAAGCGGCGCCCCGGTTTCACCCTCGTCGAACTGTTGGTCGTGATTGCGATCATCGGCGTCTTGATCGCACTGCTGTTGCCTGCGGTCCAGCAAGCGCGAGAAGCGGCGCGGCGGATGGAATGCACGAGCAATTTGAAGCAGATCGCGCTGGCGTCACACAACCATCACGACACGTTCGGCGGGTTTCCTGAATTGGTTCAATACATCAAGGGGGACTACAACGTCGATAGCCCTTGGTGCTGGGGAGCGTTGCTCTTGCCGTTCATCGAGCAGCAACCGTTGCACGATTTGCTCGGCGTGTCGAAAAAGAGCGCCAGAGACAGCTATAACGACGCAGCCGATCAGGCCGCCTACAAAAAGCTGCTTGCGACTTCGATCGACGGCTACACCTGCCCGAGCGACGTCGGCCCGACGCTGACTCCCGAAGTTTGTGCGACCGGCGGCTGGCAAGACACCTATGGAACCTACAAGGAATGGTATTGCCTTTGGGAACATGAAGACGTGATCGCCGCCAAAGCGAATTACGTGGCGAACTACGGACCTGGCTATCTGGACGATGACATCAACCATCCGCTTGAAACCAATACCTTCGAACCCACCGGAGCGATTGTCGGCTTTAAGAAACTGAACATGAGCAAAATCACCGACGGCACTTCCAACACGATTCTCTTCGGCGAGCGCCGCTACGACGAGAAAGCGAAGACTGCCGGCGGGTCGATCATGGTCATTCAGAAAATCCAGGGGAACACGCAAGGACGACAGTGCAGTTTTCAACCCGAATACGCGCCGAACCGAGTTCCGAACGGTTACTGGGCCGCGATGTGCGGAACCTCCAGCTATCATCCCGGCGGCGTCAACTTCGCGATGTGCGACGGTTCGGTTCGCTTGATCTCCGATACGATTTGGAGCAGCGGCAATGGCAATCCCGTGGATAACAATTCCGGGACCTATCAGCGATTGTGCGTGCGAAATGATGGCTTTGTCATCAATGAAGAATAAGCTGTTCGTTCAAGCCCAGCCGCAAATACGGCTGGGTTGATCTTGCCAAGGCTCTCTCCGCTGTCAGCATCGCGGGGAGAGCTTCTGGGATGAGCTGTCGCAATGTACGATTAGACGCACGCCGAGTGGATGACAAATTGCAAGTCGCACGGCCCTCTTTCGTATTCTACGGTTGGTCGATTTGTCTTTGAGAACATATCTGCTCTTTTCGCAGCAATTGGATGATTCAAAATGGAATGTAATCGAGTGATAGGTAGTCGGGCCGCCGTGCTCTTGCTGGCGTCAATCGCCTGCGTGACGCTCGCAGGCTGCAGTAGCGGCGACAACTCGCATGTATCTGGCGTCGTGACTTTTGACGGAAACCCCGCGCCAAAGAGCGTACTAACCTTCGTCTCCCTGGATCGAGGTCCCGGCGGCACCGCGATTACCGACGAAAATGGTCGCTACGAGGCCCAAATGTCGCTCAATAACGATTGGCTCGCACCAGGCAATTATCGGGTCGAAATCCAAGGCCGGGCCGACCACCTAAAGGCCGATGGCTTGATGTCAGAAATCAAACCTGGTGATTTAAGTTTCCCCAAAAAGTATCACGGCAAAAACTCCGAGCTGCGCTTGACCGCCGAGCCGGGAAGCACGACCGTCAACTTTGACTTGACCAGCAACTGACGTTGCTAAGTCCAGTGCCGATCCGCGGCTCGAAAAGCTGTCGGCGCATGCTCAAATAGACGATACGCTTCTGGACCATTTGGATTTCTCGTGGAAGCGACACGTTATTTTTCCGAAGGAATTCCTAATGAATGACGCCGGGGAATTCATCCAGCTTCTGACTTCCCATCAGAGCCGGCTTTACGCCTACGTATTGTCGCTGGTCTTCGACCGCAACGAAGCGGATGACGTCTTGCAGCAAACGAACATCGTCTTGTGGCGCAGTGCCGCCGATTTTGAAATCGGGACCAATTTTGTCGCCTGGTCGTTTCGAATCGCCTACTTTCAGGTGTTGGCGCACCGTAAACGAAAGCATCGTGAAAAACTGATCTTTGACGATGACATGCTGAGCGATCTGGCTCAAGTCGCTCACGATAATGACCAGACGTTCGTCGCGCGGCAGCGACTATTGCGCGAATGCATTCAAAAACTCAATGAGCGGCAGCGCAGCGCCATCGAACGCCGGTACCGTCGCGGCGCGACCTTGGAATCGATCGCTCACGAAACCGAGAGAACTGTCAACGCCGTAAAACAAACCTTGTTTCGCGCCCGGGAGAACCTGCTCCGCTGCGTTAACAAAGGCCAAACCGAGATGACGCATTCATGACTCCAGAAACGAGAAAAGAGCTGGGCGAGTTAATCAATTCGCAGCTTGACGACAGCCTCTCCGACGATGATCGGCGTCGTCTCGCCGATCTCTTACGAGGCGATCGCGTGGCGCAGCGCTACTACGTCGAGCATTGCCAAGTTCATTCGATGCTCGCCTGGGAGCATGGAGTCTTGTCGGAGACTCCCTTCGAGTCGGCGACTTCGGCGGCCACCCCCACCAGCAATCCGGGGAAATCCAAATCGTCGGTCCAACGCTGGCAGCTTTGCGCCTTGGCCGCGACCGTGCTGTTTCTCGCAACTTTTGTCTGGAGCGTCTATCAGGCTTCCGTCTCCAGAAAATCTCCCCCCCAGCCGCAACTCACGACGACAGCCCCGCTTTCAACCAGCATTCCCTGGAGTGAAAGAATAGTCTTTGGTTCGCTCTCCAAAGGTCGTGGAGCGCAACTATCGGTCCCGGACTTGCTGTTGAATCTCCATCAAGGAGATCCGCTGCGAAGCGGTCGATATCAGCTCTCCGCAGGATTCGCTGAAATCACGTTCGCGAACGACGTCGAAGTCGTGGTCGAATCGCCGGCGGATTTTGAGATCATCAGCGACATGAAAATGGTCATGCATCGCGGCCGCCTATCGGCCATCGTCTCTCCAGCAGGAGAAGGTTTTTCGGTCGAGACTCCTTCGATCGAACTGACCGATTTCGGAACGGAATTCGCTGTCGAGGTCACTCCCGATCGAGCGAGCGAAGTGCACGTCTTTAGCGGAGAAGTGAAAGTCACGCCGAAGCTCGCTTACGAAGGCATGGAGCGACTTCAACTGATCTCCAATCAGGCGACCCGCGTCCGCCAAACCAGCGGGATTCCCGAAGGGATCGATATCGATCTTGATCGTTTTTTGCGACGCTTGAATGAAACGCCTCGTCAGGATATCGGCTATGAGAAACTGATGAGTGAGCTGAAGCCGGCGATGTTTTTCCAAATGGCGCCAACCTTAGATGGCGTTTCTCTCACCGATCAAGGGAGCCGTAACGCTGCGGGAATCTTGTTGAAGGACCGGATGGAGCAAGCTCCCTTCAAACCGGGGCGCATCGGAAGCTCGCTCTATCTCGGCGGACCAGGGACCGGCGCCTACGCCAAAGTCCCCAACTATCAGCCGGTGACGAACGGAGCGATCACGGTCTGCGCGTGGGTCAAAGCCGAAAGTCGGCCCCACTGGGCGGCGATCGCCAAACAATGGGCCATCGAATTTGACGAGCAAGATCGTCCATCAGGTCTGGGTGGACAATTCCACTTTGGCCTACATGAGTTCGCCGGCGGACTGGAAGTCCAAGTACGCGACCGCGACAAAAACGTCGTCAAACTTCGCGAGCAGGAACCATTGCCGCTAGGACAATGGCAACACGTCGCATTTGTCGCCGATGGCCAGCAATTGCGACTCTATCGCAACGGCCAAGAGATCGCCGCGACCGAATGCGTCGGCCTGGCGACCGATGGCCCCCAATCGCTCGGAATCGGCGCCAAACTTTCCCCCGATTGCACGCAACCCGATCCGCAAAACCCCGGCTATTGGCATGGCAGAATCGACGAGTTGGCGATCTTCGATCGGGCGCTGTCCCTAGCAGAACTAACGCGACTTTATGAGAACGTGCCGCAATCGGCGATGGCCGTTAAGTGAGTTCTCCTCAAGCAAAATATTGAAGCCGCATCCTTCGTAACTCGCGGCAAGAACGCAACCGCCCGCTTGCGATGGGATCGCACAGCGGGCGGCGTTAATTTTTGATGGGGCGCGAATCGCGGAAGCGAATTCGCCTATTGCTTTACCAATTCGATCGGAATGTTATTCTCCTTCGCTTCGACATTGACCGTTTCGCTCGGAGCTTTAAATTTCCGCCATTTGACCAGCTTGCCGACAGGCCGTCCGCTTTCGTCTTCGCGCTGATTCGGCGGCGTGTAGATCACGCGGTATTCGCCCGGCGATAGGCCTTCATCCCCGGCTGTCTTCAAATCATAATTTCCATCGCTGCCGATGGCGCTAATCGCAGGCTTAGCGCCGGCCTCGATCGGCTGAAAGATAATATTGCCCCCGTCAACCGTTTCTCCGTTGGCGGTGATGATCCCGGTGACGCTTCCACTCACGCCGCAACCGACCAAGGTTGTCAGAGCGATGATCCCCCATAATCCAGCACTTGAAATTCTCATATCAATTCATCTGCTTTTAACGTGTGGCTTGAACTATTTTCCAGCGGCGATAGTCGCTGACTGCCGAAACCGCTCTCGATCCGGACCTAGGGGATTCGCATCCAATCCCCCTGCGGCCGCCTAATGACGTCGACTGCTATAAATCGCCGACGACATTGCCATCGTTGATTTGTCCCAGGTTGTCATACGTCCCCAGAGAAATCGTTTCGGGGAGGAAATGAACCGAACCATCCGCAAACAGGAACTGCGCCCCGCCGGGATGCAAGCTTCCAAAGCCCTTATCCCACGCATCCGGATCGCCCAGCGGACCGCCGCCGTTGGATAGGTTAATCGGCGTTCCGTGCCACGCTTCTCGCAGCGGGCCCCAGTGCGTTAAGGAAGTGCCCGATCCGCCCTTGGGGCTGCCTGCCCAAGCTGGATTGGTCGGGTTCTCTGCCGAGGGAGCCGAACCGTTTCGCCCTGCTCCGACTTCGCCGATCGCGATCGTGTTGGAAAGCCCGTCGGTGACGTCGGCAAATTTGGTGACCGAAGCGATGAATCGGTTGAAGAACCCGTTGCCGTAGTTGTGCCCCCAACCCATGCTGCCGGCGTAGTTCGACTTACCGCACTGAAACCCCATGTCGGTCGAATCACGCACTTCCGGCAAGACATCGGAAGGACACATGTAGATTTCGACGACGTTGTGCTCCGGGCCGGGAGTCGTCCAAACGTTGTACTCATGGCAGCCGCAGTAGATCGATCCCTTTTTACCAGTCGGATCAGGAGGATAGTTGCCCGACTCTTCTACGATTGCATCCCAAAGGTTCCCCTGCTCCGAAAACGGCAGGATGAAGGTTCCCCACGTGTATCCCCCATGCCCGTCTCGGCTTCCGCCGGGAGGCATATGGTTGTACGTGTCGTGGAAATTGTGCAGACCAAGACCGACCTGCTTCAAATTGTTTGCGCACTGCATGCGACGAGCCGCTTCTCGCGCCTGCTGCACCGCCGGCAAGAGCAATGCGATCAAGACACCGATGATGGCGATCACCACCAAAAGTTCGACCAGGGTAAATCCAAGCCGGTTGGATGACGATCGTCGACGAATAGAGACGCCGTACATGATGGATGACTCCAATACGATCCGAAGCGGATCAAGATGAGTAGAAGGATGAAGCAACCCGTTTGTTGCGAGGTTTATTTTAGCATTCCTAGAAAAAATCTAGTGGCATTTCAATCCTCGTTTTGCGACAATTTCCCCTGATCCATAAGTGATGACTGTTTTCTCTTAGGAGCATTTTCTCCTCGCAATTTGGCCTTGTACTGCACAATTCCGACATGAAACCGGTTCCAAACATAGTCGTCCGGCATTTCACGAATACGGACTCCCGTAGCAAGATCCTACATTTACGACATGCGGGTACTACGCATCTTGCCGCCTAACCGCGTGGAGATGTTCGGTCTGGGACCTAGCTGGAGAGACTTCCATGAATCGGGCGGAGAACTTTTTTCACTATCTGCCTATCACCGATCGCGACATGGAGTTTGGCTTCTATGTCACCGGCGGCGGTCGCGGCGTCGTCCCACCCAACTCGAACTATCCGCCGGAACAGCACCCCGGCGTCTACCAGTTCTCATGGACGGCTGGGCGTCAATTGCCGGAATTCCAGATTCAATTCATCAGTGAGGGGCGCGGCGCGTTTGAATCGACGCCTACCGGTCGCGTCAGCATCGAACCCGACACGCTCTTCCTCTTGTTTCCCGGCGTATGGCATCGGTATCAACCCGTTCGAACGGTCGGCTGGACCGAACGTTGGATTTCGCTGCACGGCGAGTTCATGCATCGCTTGCTCGAAAACAGCACCATCTCTCCACAAAGCGCCTTGGTGCGGTTAGAGATCGGACAACGCGCTCCGCTGATGCAGACGTTTGATCGCCTGCTCGATCGAATCCATCAAGATCCAACGCGACACGCGCCGGCCGTCTGCGCAAACGCGTTGGAGCTGCTCACGCTGGCGCTCGAACTGTTGCCGCAGCAAGCGGAGAACGTCGCGTTCCCCCGCAACGGGCGCGTTGGCCCTGTCGTGGATCCGATCGTGAACAAAGCGCTCGACATCATCTGGACGAAGAGCGACCGCCCGCTTTCGGTCAATCAGCTGGTCGATGCGCTCCCGACCACGCGACGCACCATGGAACGCAAGTTCATCAGCGCACTTGGACACACGGTGCTGGATGAAATCAATCACTGCCGCTTGCTCCGCGCGAAGCGCTTGCTGACCGAGACCAATCTCTCGGTCAAATCAGTCGCCTACCTGGCCGGCTTCGGCGGACAAGAGAGATTCCGGCGGCTGATGATCGCCAAAGAAGGTTGCCCGCCAGGCGAATACCGCGATCGAAATCGCTCCGGCGATTCTAAATAACGTGTGGAGTTTCTGATCACTTCCCATTCCCCCTGGTTTCTCAGGGCCAGCTTGGAAATTGAATCCCCAGTTTTTTGATCCGCGACGCTAATGTCGTCGGCTTTAGTCCCAATATCTCCGCCGCTCCGCCGGCGCCTGAAACTTTGCCTTGGGCGGCTTGCAGCGCGGCGACGATGTTGTCGACTTCGATCTGGCGGATCTGCGCATCGGTTCTTACCGCAACATCTTTGACGACCGGCGCAACAGTCGAGGCCGTGACAGATTTGTCGGGCAACTCGATATTCAAGCGGACGCCGGTTGATGTGATGACGGCTCGCTCGATAACGTGTTGAAGTTCCCGCACGTTGCCGGGCCAGTCGTATTGTTGCAGTCGCTGCGCCGCCGCCAACGTCAACGAGGATTTCAAGCGGCCGACTCGGCGTGCAGCCAATTCCAAAAAGTGATCGGCCAATAGCGGAATATCTTCTTTCCGTCGACGCAGCGCCGGAACCTCCACAGGAAACACGCTCAGTCGGTAGTAAAGATCTTGGCGAAATCTCGCCGCTTCCGACTCTGCTCGCAAGTCGCGATTGGTCGCCGCGATCAAACGCACGTTGACATGTCGCGTCTGCTCTTCGCCGACGCGCTCTAGATCTCCTTCCTGCAATACTCGCAGCAGCTTCGCTTGCAGTTCTAGCGGGATCTCGCCCACTTCGTCGAGAAACAGCGTTCCTCCTTCGGCCAACTCAAACCGACCGACGCGATCGCGCAGCGCACCGGTAAACGATCCCTTGGCATGCCCAAAGAACTCGCTCTCGTACAGTTCTCGTGGAATCGCCGCGCAATTGACTTTGATCAACGGACGATCGGCCCGTTTGCTGCGACGATGAATCTCTCGAGCAACCAACTCTTTGCCCGTTCCACTCTCTCCCAAAATCAAAACCGTCGCATCGGTCGGCGCGACTAAATCAATCTGTCGCGACACCGCTTCGAGGGCTGGACTTTGCCCGATCAGTTCGCCGAATGCGCCGGAGCCTTTCAGTTCTTCACGCAGGTACTCATTCTCCAACTCCAGCTTATTACGCAATGATTCGATCTCGGCAAATGCCCGCGCGGTGGCAATCGCGGCGGCGGCGTGATCCGCGATCATCCGCAACCACCCCATGCACTCGCTCGCGATCGACTGACGCGCAAAAACAGCCAACACGCCGAGGACCTTACCGCGATGGATTAATGGTTGCCCAGCAAAGCCCTGAATCCCTTCGGCTCGAACCCAGTCAGGGCGAGCAATCCAATCAGGCGGCGGATCCGAGAGCTGCGGTTCTTCCAGCGCAATCCCGCTCGAAGCGATCCGCCCTACTTTGCGTGCGCCAAACGGCATTCGGCGAAAGTCGCCGCTGACGCTTGTCCAATCGGTGCTCGGCGAAACGACGGAACGCCCGCCGCTGGCGACAAGCTCCAGACACTGCGTCTGTGACTGACACAGCTCGACTGTTCGACAATCCGTGCAGTGAGCTGTGGGCTGCGCCAGCCAGATCCGCGCCAAAGCAACCTGCTCTGAGCTGCTCAGCCGCTCGACGATTAGCTTCAACAACTCGGCGACCGAGTGCTGTAGCGCCAAGTCGAGCAGAAGCCGCTTGGGATCGTCCAGCAGAGGAAAAAGCGACTCCATGGCAGGGTGGCCTCTACGAAGTTTCGTGGATCAATTACGAATGTTCGTTAATTAACGATATCTCGTAAGCAACTAGCGAGCAACCTAATTCCCCTAAGTCGTTACATTACCACAACTTCGGAAAAATCCTGTCCCATGGCACGGGAAATGAATTAGCACTCCCTCCAGAAGCCGCCAGCAGGTGGCCTCACCCATGAATCACACAACGCAAGGGAGAACGAACCATGTCACGCCTAACAGCAATCGCGCCTGAGAACGCTGAGGGGAAATCGAAGGAGCTACTGGAGACCGTCGGCCGCAAGCTCGGCATGGTTCCCAACATGATGCGTACGATGGCGAACTCGCCTGCGGTTCTCGAGGGCTACTTGTCGCTGAGCGGCGCCTTGGGACATGGAAAACTCTCGGCCAAAGTTCGCGAACAAATCGCCCTGGCCGTCGCTCAGGCGAACGAATGCGATTACTGCCTGGCCGCCCACTCGGCAGTCGGCAAGATGGTCGGCCTGACCTCGGAACAGATCGTCGATAGTCGCAACGGAGGTTCGATTGATCCCGGAACCGACAGTTTGATTCGGTTCGCTCGCCAAATCGTCGAGACTCGCGGGCGAGTCAGCGACGCCGACGTGCAGGCGGTCCGCGACGCCGGTTTTGACGAGGGCGCTATCGCCGAAGTCATTGCCGCCGTCGCGCTCGACATCTTTACCAACTACTTCAACATCGTCGCGGATACCGAGGTCGATTTTCCCCGCGCGGCGTCCCTCCAGCAGGTTTAGTCTGCTCGCGAAGGAGTTATAGCCGCATCCCTTGCGGCTTACTCCGACGCGTCATGCACCTTCGCTTAGAAATCACTATCCAAGGAAATTCCGATGAACCGAGTTAATCAGCTTTTTGTTAAGGCCGCAAAGCTCGATCGGGTCGGCATGAATCTTACCCGGATCGGACTGGTGATCGTTCTGGTTTGGATCGGCGGCCTGAAAGCGTTCCGCTACGAAGGCGAAGGGATCGTCCCCTTTGTCGCAAACAGCCCGCTGATGAGTTTCTTCTATCAGCAGCCTGAAGGGGAATACCGCCAGCATCGAAATCGTGAAGGAGAAATTTCGCCCACCAATCAACAGTGGCATCAACAGAACGGCACCTATCTGTTCGCTTACGGCCTCGGCACTGTCATCGTTTCTTTGGGCTTGCTGATCGCAACTTACCCTTGGCTGCCGCGGGTTTCGGCGATCGGCAGCTTTCTCGTCTTTGGAATGTCGCTGGTGACGTTGTCCTTTTTGATCACGACGCCTGAGTGTTGGGTTCCGGCGCTGGGAAGTCCAGAGCATGGGTTTCCACTTTTGTCCGGCGCAGGCCGCCTGGTCGTCAAGGACGCAATCATGGCAGGCGCCGCGCTCGTCACGATGGCCGACGCAGCCAAGACCTATCTAAAAAAACAAGCGGATTCGATCCCCGTGAAAACAAGTTCCCTATCGCGACAACACGCGGTCCCTCAATGATCGCGTGACGCTGCCCCTTACTACCAATCAGGAGTTCGCAGATGACCACCAACCTTGCTTCGACTCGTCCCATCGTGATCGCGCCGCCGTTCACCTTGGAAACTGCCGTCCAAAAAGTCCGTCTGGCCGAAGACGGCTGGAACTCGCGTGATCCCCAGCGCGTCGCGTTAGCCTACACCGAAGACTCTGTCTGGCGAAACCGCAGCGAGTTTGTCACCGGACGGGATGCGATCGTCAAGTTCCTCACCGGCAAATGGGACCGCGAACTCGATTACCGTTTGACGAAATCGCTATGGGCGTTCACCGACAATCGCATCGCCGTCCGCTTTCAATACGAATGGCATGACGCCGCAGGCACATGGTTTTGTAGCTACGGCAACGAGTTATGGGAGTTTGACGAACTTGGATTGATGCGGCGCCGCGAAGCCAGCATCAATGACGTGCCGATCAACGCGTCGGATCGCAAGTTCTTCTGGCCGGCGCCCGGTCCGCGGCCTGCGGATCACTCTGGCATCCCGGATGTCAAATAGAAATCCGCGGTTTTACTTTTCCAAAATTGCATCCGCCGCTGCTTTCCAGTCTTCTCCAATCCAATCGAATGCTCAAACTACACTTTCCACCAACTTTCCAGGAGTCATGATTGATGTCACGCACAACGATATGGAATCTGGCGTCCGCTCTCGCGATTTTAACATCACTGGCCTTAGGCCTTCCCGGTTCTGCGCTCGCGCAGCAATCGTCCGTCGTCAAATACAAAACGGCTAAGGTCGAAGGTCTCGATATTTTTTACCGAGAAGCCGGCCCCCAGGATGCTCCTACGATCCTTTTGCTGCATGGTTTTCCGACCAGTTCGCAGATGTTTCGTAACTTAATTCCTGCGCTGTCTGACAAGTACCATCTGATTGCGCCCGACTATCCCGGCTATGGTCATAGTTCGATGCCGTCGCATGACAAGTTTTCGTACACCTTCGATCACTTGGCGCAAGTGATTGACAAATTTACGGAGCAAGTCGGTCTGACGAACTATGCGTTGTACGTGCAAGACTACGGCGCCCCGATCGGATTTCGCCTGGCGGCGCAACACCCAGAGCGAATCACGGCCATCGTCGTACAAAACGGCAACGCCTACGAGGAAGGTCTCGACAACGATTTCTGGCAGCCGGTCAAAGCGTACTGGAACCAGCCGACGAACCAAGAGAAGCGAGACGCGTTGCGTCAATTGCTTACGTACGACGCCACCAAGTGGCAGTACGTGCACGGTGTGAAAGACCCGGAACTCGTCAGTCCTGACGGACCAGCGGAAGATCAGTTTCTGTTGGATCGTCCCGGCAATAACGAGATCCAACTTGACATGTTTCTCAGCTACGGCAGCAACCCGCCGCTCTATCCAAAGTGGCAAGAATACTTCCGCAAGCACCAGCCGCCGATGTTGATCGCGTGGGGCAAGAATGACTTGATTTTCCCCGCCGCAGGAGCGGAGCCTTACAAGCGAGATCTGAAAACGTTAGAGTTCCACCTGCTCGACGCAGGGCATTTCGCTCTGGAATCGAACTGGCCCGAGATCGCCGCGCTGATGCGAGACTTCCTGGACAAGCACGCAACGAAGTAGCCGATCCAACTGCCGACTCCTCCTGGGTCCGACCAAGAGGAGTTCAGCAGTTCGCGTTTCCCGCGCAGGAAGAGTCATCATGTCTACGCCCACAAATTCACCGCAACGAGAACACCCCAGCGATATCGCATTTACGTCTGCGGTGAAAACGATACAAACGCAAAAAGGATCCCGCGCCAGCTACGCGAGGATGGAGCAAGGCGCCGGCTGGAAAACGAGCGTCACATCGGACTTGGCCCAATACATCGCCGATCTAGATATGTTTTATCTGGGCACGGCCAACGCCCAAGGACAACCCTATATCCAATATCGCGGCGGCTCGCCTGGCTTTTTGAAGGTGCTTGACGAACAGACGCTCGGGTTCGCCGACTTTGGGGGGAATCGTCAATACATATCGCTGGGAAATCTGTCGGAAAACCCCCAGGCTTTTCTCTTTCTGATGGACTATGCAAATAGTCGCCGCGTGAAAGTCTGGGGGACTGCACGCGTGGTTGAAGGAGACGAAGGACTAGAGCAGCTGCTGCGCGATCCGGCTTATCCCGGCAATGTCGAGCGAGCGATCTTATTTACCGTCGAAGCCTGGGACATCAACTGCCCTCAACATATTCATCCCCGGTTCTCGCAGCGTCAAATCAAACCGGTCGTAGAGCAATTACAGGCACGGATCGCCGAATTGGAATCCGAGGTCCAACGCCTAACAGCCAACCCTTCCGCGCACGATCAGCCGTAGTTGAAGTTCCGTTGACAGCCGATCTCAATCAACTATCCGTAGCTAGTTTTCCCCAAACCGCGGAATGACCGATTGAATCGACCAGAGATCAGAAGCGTGTTCTGAAACAAGCGAAGCGGCATGTTTCCCACCCCTGTTTCGGTAAGACATCGCACCTTGAGACGTCGCCCCAGCCTGTTGGAAGCGGATTGAGGAAAGCTCTTCTAGAATCGTTCTCGGTCGCAGCGGCGAGCCTCGACTAGAATTTTGGAAACCTAATCCAAGTTGCGGTGTTCAACCAGCACGGGGATCCCCGCGCTCTAGGCGAGGAAACCAGAATTGCCTTCCGCGTTCCGACAAGGAAATCATTGCATGAGATCGCTTGCTTTTTTACTGACACTGACGGTTTGCAGCTCGAATGTTTTTGCCGAAGCGGCCAAACCGTTTGATTGGCCGCAGTGGCAAGGCCCAAACCGAGACGCGATTTCCCAAGAAACCGGGTTGATGCAGCAGTGGCCCGCCGCAGGTCCGGCGTTGGCCTGGAAAGTGACCGGACTGGGAGGAGGAGACAGCACGCCGTCGATCGCCGCTGGACGGATCTTCGCGATGAGCATTCGCGGCGAGGACGAAGTGGTCTGGGCGTTGTCCGAAGCGGATGGCGAAGAATTGTGGGTGACGCGTCTAGGGCCCGCTTACGCACAGCGCATGCCGCAATCCAAAGAAGGCCCCGGCGCTTCTCCCACTGTCGACGGTAAGCTGCTCTATGTCATCGGCATGGCGGGGAACGTCGCTTGTCTGCAGGTCGACGATGGAAAGATCGTCTGGCAACGCGACTTGAAGACCGACTTCGGCGGAGCGATCCCGGCTTGGAGCTATCGCGAGTCGCCGCTAATCGACGGCGACAAACTGATCTGCACTCCTGGCGGCGACGAAGCGATGATCGTCGCGCTGAACAAAATGACCGGCGAGACCATCTGGAAAAGCAAGCTGCCGGAAGCGGTCGCAGCGCCGGCGCCGCGCGAACCAGAAAAGACAGAAGGCGAATCGGGCAGTCCCGGTCGCGGTCGGCGCGGCGGTTTTGGTCGAGGTCGCGGCGGCCCCAGCGCCGGAGCCGGCTACGCATCGGCGATCGCGATTGATGTAGCAGGCGTGCGCCAATACGTGCAATTCACCGCGAAGGCGCTGATCGGCGTTTCTGCAGACAACGGCAAACCGCTCTGGCGGTATGACCGGCCTGCCAATGGAATGGGAATCAACTGCTCTACGCCGATTTATCAAGACGGATTGCTGTTCGCATCTTCGGCCTACGGCACAGGCGGCGGCGCGGTGAAACTGCTCAAAAAAGAAGACGGCACGTTTGAACCGGAAGAAGTTTACTTCACAAGCAGCATGCAAAACCACCACGGCGGCATGATCGTCTATGACGGCTGTCTGTATGGAGGTAACGGCGGCAACGGCGGCGGATTCCTCGTTTGTCTTGACTTCGCGACCGGTGATATCCTGTGGCGCGAGCGGGATGCGCAAAAGGGATCTCTCACCATGGCCGGTGAGCGACTCTATCTTCGCACCGAAGATGGCGCCGTCGTCCTGATCGAGCCGAATCGCGAGAAGTACATCGAGCGCGGCCGCTTCCAACAGCCCGACCGCAGCGAGAGTCCCGCTTGGGCTCACCCAGTGATCGCCAACGGCAAGCTTTATATCCGCGATCATGACGTGCTGTTTTGCTATGACGTCAAAGCGCAGTAGATAGGCTGAAGCGCGAGGTTTTGAGGTTGTGCGATTGGAAGTCGCCGGCGCCTATCCCTCTTCGTAGCCCGAAGCGCGAACGAGGAAAGTTAACTTGCCGGCGACTTCACGGCGTCTGGGCCATTCTGGCTTCTAAAGCATCCATCCGTTGTTGCAGCGCGAGATCGAAAATCCGCGGAGCTGACTCCGGCCCTGCCGTTTGAGCCCGATCTGCACGTACTTGTTTCGAACCGCTTCAATCATCACTTCATGCGTCGCCGCGTGGGCCATATCGGGGCCTTGAAGGGAAAACGCGGCCGCGGCGAACTCTCGCCGGAGAAGCCTAGTGATGTTTGCAATCTTCATCGCGGTCCGTATTTCTCGAAACACGCAGTTCACCAACTGCTTTGGTAGCACATTGCTGATCGAAGCGCAACTCTTTTGAAGCACCGCGTATTTGCGGTGAATTGGTCGGTGCAGCGACGACTTTCGTTTCGACCCTGCGCGTACGGATTCCAGGAGATTGACCGGCAATCTAGAGAAAAACAGAAATTGATAACATTTTCTCGTTATGAATCGAGAATTTTAGCTAACTCCTAGTAGCGACTTTTATGATGAGCGGGGAATCGCATTCGATACACGGTCTTAGCTTCTGTTGCGCCCGTCCTGTCATTAGAAATTGGAGTATTCATCATTACCCAACATCGCGACCAACGATTGACGGAAGCGGGGACGGAGCTTCAGCCGCAACTCGCACCGACCAGCAGTGAGCGGGACGAAGAGTTCGTCGCGTTAATGGCGCGACATCAGCTCCCCCTGACCGCTTTTCTAAGGACGTTTCTCCGGTCGCCGGCGGATGTGGATGATGTGTTGCAAGAGACCAATCTGGTCTTGTGGCGCAAGCGGTGCGAATACGATCCGGATCGCCCTTTTGCAAGCTGGGCTTGCCGGATCGCCCAATTGCAAACCATGGCGTTTCTCAAATCGAAAGGTCGGAAATCGCTGATCTCGTTAAGTGAAAACGTCATCGAAGACTTGGCCAAACGGGCGACGCTGCAATTGAGTCAACTCGACCAGCGTGCAGAAGAGCTTCGAAATTGCGTCGCTAAATTGCCATCGGCGCAGCAGTCCATTCTGCAATCCCGATATCAACACAACGTCTCGGTCAACGAATTGGCGAAACGCTTAGGGCGCCAGCCTCAAGCGGTTGCGATGACGCTTTACCGGTTACGAAAGTCGCTAAAAGACTGCGTAGAGCGCGCTTTGAGTGCGGAGGCGCTGCAATGAGTGATCAAGTTCCAACAGAATTGCGGCTCGAATTCGAGCAACTGATCGTTCAACTATTTAACGAGAACTTGACGGCCAGCGAAGATGCTCGCTTGATGGAAATCGTCGAAAGTTCGCCTGAACTTCGCCAGCTGTATGTCGATCAAATCTTGTCCGACACGCTTCTTCAGTGGACGTACGCCGATTGCTCAGAAGCGGCCGCTGAATTGATTCCCGATTTTGTCTTCGAAGAGCCCGTCGAGTTGGCGCAGCGGCAAACGCTTGTTTCGGCCAATCAAGAATTCCGTCGCTGGTTTGGCCCCGTCGTTTCGATCGCCGCGTTGCTGGCGATTGCTTGTTGCGCAGTATTCCTATGGCCAACCGGGAATAAGCATCCTTCGACTCCTGACCTAGTGTCGGGATCTCCGCCGCCGGCAGTCGTGGCGATGCTGATCGATAGCGAAGACGCCGTCTGGGCTGATTCGATTGGTGAGCTGAAGTATGGCATGTCGTTTCGAGAGGGAGAGCGTCTCGCCTTAGATTCGGGGCTCGTGCGGCTCGCTTTTGAATGTGGGGCCGGAGTTACCCTGAAAGGCCCCGCAATTCTGGAACTCAGCTCCGCGTGGAAAGCGGTTCTCCATCGAGGCAAGCTGGCTGCGGTCGTTCCGGAAGATGCACGGGGATTCACCGTGCTGACGCCCGACATGAAGATCGTCGATCTCGGGACGAAGTTTGGAGCCGAAGTCGATTCGACTGGGCAAGCCAAGGTTCAAGTTTACGAAGGGGAAGTCACCGTCCGTTCCCGCAAAGCCCCTGCGGCCGAAGAGGCGCTGCTGCTTAGCTCCAAAGTCCGATCGCACTACTCTCAGTCGCCTGCTGACTTTACCGACATTCACTTGGCGAGCGTTGACTCTAGTGACGTCGTTTCTCTGCCATCGCTGGAGCAACTTCAGCTAGTGCGTACCGGTCAGTATCCTCCGGCGATCCAATCGATGCCGCTTTCCGAAGCGCTGTCACGCTTAGGCGCGTCGGCGACTGCGGATCGGCGCCCCAATTTTTCGCGAGCCTGGTTGGCGGAAGACTTTTCCCCCTTTCAACACGCCGATTCTGACCAAGCGGGTCTCCACCCTTGGATTGTCGACGGAAAATTTGCCCGCGTCACGGTCCTCGATACTCCCCTGCACTGGCAGTCGATCTCTGGCGATCCCTACGTGATTGAAATGGATGGTCGTGATCCTGCGTTTCCCTCGCTCTGCAATCGCTTAGAAACGCGGCTGCCGGGACGAATCTCGCAAGATTTTTACTTCAGTTTTCTCGGCAGATATCAGGGACTTGATCCGAACGATTTCTTCGCACTCTGGTTCGACAACTCACTCGACGTGGGAGTTAGCCACTCGGCGAAACCGAATGCGGGAATACGTTTCGGAGATTACTTTGCGCGAATCAAGTTGGACCATCAAGATACGCGTCCGGTGCTGGGGAACGACGTTCGCTTCTTTCTCGTGGGCCGCGTTCGCAAGTCCAATCAAGGAAAATTCAATCTCCTGGAGTTGTGGATCGATCCCGATGTTAAATCGATCGGTCCTCCTGATCTCCAGGTAAGCCTTCCTCCCGATCAGGGCGCAGAGTCGCTATCGACGCTGGGTTTCCGGATGGGAAAAGATACCGAACCGCAAGACAAACTCTGGATTGATCGTCTGCTGGTCGATTTCAGTCTGCAAAACGTTCTGTAGGCGAGACCAGCGACCGAAATTTCTCCCCCACAACCTGCGATCTCTCTTAGCAAGCGGAAAGACTTGGATCCATGAAATTGCTGAATTCACTTCCCCGAATTTTGCTCTCGTGTCTGCTGGGACTCGTTGGTCCAACGTTGCCGTTGGCGGAACTGTTAGCGGCGCCCTTTCCGGTCGTCTCCGATCGCTTTGCTCCCTCCACCGAGCTTGCTGTCGAAATCCTCGCCACAGAATTGGTCGATGGTTGGCGCGGCGGCTGGAAACTGTCGAATTTCTCTCCCGCAGCCTACGACCCCGCGGAGCCTGCCGATTGGCCGCCGGTTGTGATTCGCGGCACCGGCCAACGCAACAACCCGCTGCGTCGTCAGCTTAGCCGCGTTTACTCAGAGGACGAACTGTTTGTCGGGTTTCGCTTTGTTTACCAGCCCAATCCGTTGGCGACAAAGCAGGATCCAGAATTTTTCGTCCTCTGGCTCGATCGTACGGAAGGCAGCGATCATGCCGTCCACAATTTTGGGGTTCCCAACATCGGCATTCATCAAGCCGATCGTGGGGTCAGCAAAGGCCGAAACGTTTTTATGCTTCGGTTCGGTTCTGGGCAAACGGCCTGGAGTCAGCATGAATTGGAGCCGGGAAAAACCTATCGGTTGATCGCGCGTCTCTCCAAAGAAACCCCGGGTGAGCGCAACGACTACAGCCAAATGGAACTCTGGATCAATCCAGAACCAGAATCCCGAGAGCAGCCAAATCTAAAGATCAACCGTCAGGCCGGCGTGCATCAGATTCACTGGATCGGCTTTGCGACTGGCGCAAAAACCGAAGCCGAAGATCGAATTCGCGTTGGCGACCTGGTTCTCTCCTCGAGCTGGGAAGAAGCGTACCAGTTTCTCTACGCTACTCGGCCCAACGCGAACGATAAGCAGCAAAAGCCTAAATTCGCTTGGACAGAGACGGTCAGCTTCAAACGTGATATCTACCCGCTGCTGCAGGAAAATTGTTTCGAATGCCATGCGGGCGATTTTCCTGACTCGGGGTATCGACTGGACGTTCGTAGCGAACTGCTCGGCCACAGCACAGGGCATGCGTTGGCCGTCCCCGGCGACAGTCGCAATAACCCCTTACTGCACGTCCTCACCTCGAACTCTGATACCGAACGGATGCCGCCCGATCGAGAATCACTCTCGGAACAGCAGATCGCTTTGATCCGAGCTTGGATCGATCAGGGGCTAGACTGGGACGACAAGCTGCTTCCCGAACCGCGCGTCGAATCGCAGCACTGGGCCTTTCAACGGGTCGAACGCCCTGAAGTGCCGCAAACGGATGGAATAGCGCATCAAAATCCGATCGACGCCTTTGTCGCAGCTCGACAACAAGAGCTGGGACTGACCTCTTCCGAAACCGCAGATCGCCGAACCCAGATTCGCCGACTCTACCTTAGCGCGATCGGCTTGCCGCCGACGGAATCAGAGACGGAACAGTTTCTCAAGGATCAATCGCCAGAAGCTTACGCCCGACTCGTCGATAACGTGCTGGCTTCTCCGCATGCCGGCGAGCGCACCGCGCGGATGTGGCTCGACCTGGTTCGCTGGGGCGAGAGCGAAGGGCATCAACACGATATTCCGCGTCCCTTCGCTTGGCGGTATCGAGATTATGTCATTAACAGTTTCAACAGCGACAAGCCGTACGATCAATTCCTCCATGAGCAACTAGCCGGTGACGAACTGCAGCCCACTACCGACGAAGCGGTGATCGCGACCGGATTTCTCGCCGCGGCGCGGATCAGCGGCAACCAGATGGATAAGGGTCTGCAACGTTCGGATGTGTTGTTCGACATCGTCGATAACACGGCCAGCGCCTTGCTTGGTCTGACAATGGAATGCGCCCAATGCCATAACCACAAATTTGAGCCGATCACGCAGCGAGATTACTACCGCTTCTACGCTTTCTTCTCGCGCGGACAGATGGGAAATATTCGTCTGTTGAATACGGAGAACCCCGCGGCCCAGGAGATCCAAGAGTGGTTCACCAAGGGCTCTTACAAGTTCTATCTGAGCGAAGCCAGAAAGCTCAAGATTGATCCTGCCGAGTATCCTGCGCATACATGGGGCTATTACTCACCGGTGACCGGAAGCCAGGATCTGGAATACTTGCCGGTAGTGAATCGATCTCCCCTACCCTACTCGCCCGAATTTCTCAAACGTGTCGAAACCCATATTTTGATTCGCGGCGACGTGAGAAGCCCCGGTCTGCGCGTCGAACCTGGTTGGCCCGCGGTCTTGGGAACGATTCCTTCCGAACTGGTCCCCACTCCGCGCCAGGCGCTGGCCGAATGGCTGGGCAGTCGCGACAACCCGTTGGTCGCCCGGATTTGGGTTAATCGACTTTGGCAAATGTACTTCGGCCATGGAATCGTCGCGACCTCCAGCGATTTCGGAACCCATGGCTCTCCCCCCAGCAATCCCGAGTTGCTGGACTGGCTCGCCGTGGAATTGATGGAGAATTCGTGGAGCACCCGACATGTTCAACGGCTAATCCTCACCTCCAACGCCTATCGCCAAAGTGCGACGTTCAACGCCGAAAATTATGCCCTCGATCCCGAGAACATCCATCTCTGGCGCTGGCCGCAACATCGCCTCCAGGCCGAAGCGATTCGGGATTCTCTGCTGGTGGTCACCGGAGAGCTCAACCGGAAAGTTGGCGGACCCAGCGTCGCGCCTCATCATGACGAACAAGAGCTCCGCCGAACCATCTATCTTTCGCAGCGGCGGAGCGAACTGCCGGACGTGATGCGGATGTTTGACGGGCCGGAAGCGCTTCGCAGTTGTTCTCGCCGAGAAACTTCGACCGTCGCGTTGCAGCCGCTCTATTTGCTCAACAACCCCTTTGTCGTGAAACGAGCGACATTGCTGGCCGATCAGATCGGCGACAAAGCAGGCTCAGATCACCGCCGGCAGATCCAACTTGCCTTCTCACGAGTTCTGGGACGAGCGCCAACGCCGTCCGAAGTCAAACGTTCTCTGGCGATGCTTGATTCGCACGCAGCGGACGCAGAAAGCGAGCGACGAACGCTCACGCAGTTCCTGCACTCTCTGATGAACCTGAACGAATTTGTTTACTTGCCTTAGTTCTTCCGATTGAAAGCGCCGCCTGTGTTTGACATTTCCATGAATCGTCGAGTTCTGTTTCAGGACGCCGGTCTCGGATTCGCAGCCATGGCTCTGAATTTACTACTGCAACAAGATCACGCATGGGGATCCCCTTCCTCTTCTAGCGCCACGCTCAAGCCGCACTTTCCGCCGACCGCCAAGTCGGTGATCTTCCTGTTCATGTCAGGCGGGCCGGGCCATGTCGATACTTGGGACCCCAAGCCGCAGCTCTCGAAAATGGATGGAGAGCCGGTGCCGGACAGTATTGTCGCCAACGTTCCTAACATTCCCCGATCCGGCGTAAATTCGAAACTCATGGCCTCGCCGTTTGGCTTTCAGAAGTACGGCCAGAGCGGCATCGAAGTTTCGGAACTGTTGCCGCACACAGCGCAGCACGTCGATGATATCTGCGTATTTCGCTCGCTCAATCATCGCATTCCCGTGCATGGTCCAGGAGAATGCTTAACGCTAACCGGTTCGGGCTTGGGCGACCGCCCTAGCATGGGATCTTGGGTCACCTATGGACTGGGAAGTCCGGCGCAAAATCTGCCTGGATTTGTGATGCTCTCCTCGCAAGAGACCGGTCCGGCCGCCCAGCGCCCCGGCTGGGCGTCTGGATTTCTGCCGGCGCGATACCAGGGAACGGTGCTCGATAATCAGCAGGGAATTCCCTACTCCGAAATGCCGCCGCTCTATTCCGAGCGCGATCGTCGGAAGCAGCTTGATTTTATCAACTGGATGAATGAGCGGCATCTGGAAGAGCAAACGCAAAACTCCGAACTGCTAGCGCGTATCGAGTCGTACGAACTTGGTTTCCGCATGCAGATGGAAGCCCCGGAAGTGCTCGATCTTTCGACCGAATCGGCCCACCTGCAAAAGGCCTATGGGATCCACGAAAAAGCGACCGCGGCCTTTGGACGACAATGCCTGCTGGCGCGACGGCTCGTGGAACAAGGGGTTCGCTTCATCCAATTGCGCAATGGAGGCTGGGACGCGCATGGCGCTTTGAAATCGAATCACATCAGCCGCTGCAAGGCCACCGATCAGCCGGTGGCGGCGTTATTAGCCGACCTGAAGCAACGGGGACTCTTGGATGAAACGCTGGTCGTCTGGGGAGGTGAATTCGGTCGTACGCCCACCACCGAAGGGAGCCGCAAGGGAGATTCCCGCGGACGCGATCATTCGCCAGCCGGTTACACCATGTGGCTGGCCGGCGGAGGCATCCAAGGCGGACAAGTGATCGGTGCGACCGATGAACTTGGCTTCGTACCAGTCGAGCGCCCGCTCTCTCCGCACGATCTGCACGCGACAATTCTGCATACGCTGGGGATCGACCAACATCAATTGATCTATCTGCACAACAACCGTCAAGAAATCCCCACCGTCCTCGGCGGTGAAGTGATTCATGAAGCGCTGAAGTCCGGATGA
The DNA here is from genome assembly GCF_000153105.1 of Blastopirellula marina DSM 3645. Classification (GTDB taxonomy): domain Bacteria; phylum Planctomycetota; class Planctomycetia; order Pirellulales; family Pirellulaceae; genus Blastopirellula; species Blastopirellula marina. The sequence goes on along the minus strand of NZ_CH672376.1, from coordinate 712,565 downwards.
TTTTCGGACTTCGTTTTGATTCCTTTCCAGGCGTTCTGCCTGCTCCTTATCATTTTGTCTTTTCGAGGGTAAATACCAATGACAAGTCATATCGCGGAGAGCAAACGGCGCGGCGGATTCACGCTCGTCGAACTCCTTGTCGTGATCGCCATCATCGGCGTCTTAATCGCACTCTTATTGCCGGCGGTTCAACAAGCGCGCGAAGCGGCGCGGCGGATGAGTTGCGGGAATAATCTGAAGCAAATCGGCCTTGCTTTGCACAATTACCACGACGTCTACAACACGATGCCTCCCGGCGGATTTCGCTACATAAGCGACACGCCGTCCAGCACCAACGAAAACACCGCGTTCGGCGCGACGTCGCACAGCTATTTGGTTGCGATCTTGCCATATGTCGAATTCTCGGCGATGGCCGACCAGTTCAACGACATTCAGGGATGGCGCGGACAGCCGAATCGACGCGTCGTGATCGCCGTCCCCCAGTCGTATCAATGCCCTAGCTCCACACTGCCGCGTTCCGATCATGCCGACGAAACGCTGCTTGACTCCGGCAGCACCGTCATTGGTCAGATGTACGCCGGCCATTATGTGGGCAATATGGGGCCGATTGGATCGGGATACAAACTATTTTGCAAAAAGCCAGCCGACAGCGGATCGGCCCCAAACTGCAACTCTGGTAACGAAGTCTCGGATCAGGGGATTCTGGGTGCGAACAGCAAAATTGGATTTCGAGATATCACCGATGGGACGTCCAACACGATCATGGTCGGTGAACTTTCGACCAACAACTATCCAACCGGAGAAGCCGCGCCCCGCGCTTGGTCGCGCGGATGTCCTGACCACTCTTGCGGCATGGCCAAGAACGTCAAGTTCGGGATCAACATTCAGGGATTTGTTTCCGGCAACTTCAATAACATGAGTTTCAGCAGCATGCACAGCGGAGGCGCCCAAGTGCTGATGGCCGACGCCAGCGCGAGGTTCGTTTCGGAGAACGTCGACATGGACGCGTACCTGGCGACCGCTAGCCGTAATGGTGGTGAAGTCAGAACGGTCGAATAATCGCGCACTTCGTTTTCCGAGGAAAAATTTTCCCTCCATTTCTCTCGTTATTGCAGGATCATCGAATGCTTCGCATCCTCCCCCATGCGCCCCTGTTTTCGCTGCTCGCCGTCGCTCTGGCGCTCTCCATGAGCGGTTGCGGAAAAGTCGAAGGACCGCCCCGCTACCGAGTTTCCGGCCACGTGACTTTTCAGGGAAAACCGGTTCCAGGCGGTTCAATTATTTTCACTCCCGACACGCAGAAGGGGAACGCTGGCCCTCAAGGAACCGCTCGCATCATCAACGGCAGCTACGACACCACCGAGGCAGGACGCGGCACGGTGGGTGGCCCCCATCAAGTGCATGTCATTGCGACCGACTCGTCTCTCGCCGAAGACGCCGAGCTGGTCGGGCCCCTCGCGGAACACACCTTTGACATCGAGTTTCCACAGGAAGCGACGGTCCAGAATTTAGAAATCCCGAAATCCAAAAAGTAGAAACGCGGGCAATCATTGAAGTCGCTCCCACTAGCAGCGACTGCCAAGCCTCCGTACCAATCGAGAACAATCGGCCCCGCCAAATAGCAGACCTCGGCGCGGCTCTTTCTCGGTCAGCGTTGGCGGCGTTAGCCAAGCGGCTTTCGCTTTCCGCCGCATTTCAGAGGCAGATTTTCTCGCCCCCGTCGCCCCCAGGAATTGACTCTTGAAATCGGAGAGAAGAGACTGGGGAAGTGACCGCTGAGCCCCCGCCCTTCCAAGAAAGGGATTCGACATGAATCCATTCCCCCATCATCTAATACGCCGCATCAAAAAGCTCACATTCGCCGCTTGCGCCGTACTCGCCGCCCAACTTATTATTCCCACACAACTGCAGGCCGAGTCAGGCGAGCGTCCCAACGTCATCTTCATCTTGGCGGACGACATGGGCTATTCTGATCTTGGTTGCTACGGCGGCGAGATCGCGACGCCCAATCTAGACAAGCTGGCCGCTGGCGGATTGAAGTTTACGAACTTTTACAACACGGCTCGCTGCTGGCCGACGCGCGGGGCGCTGCTCAGCGGCTACTACGCGCAGCAAATTCATCGCGACACGTTGCCCGGTTTGGGCGGCGGCGGCAAAGGAGCGCGCCAAGCGTGGGCGCGACTGCTGCCTGACTTTCTTCGTCCGCACGGCTATCGCAACTATCACAGCGGCAAATGGCATATCGACGGCAAAGTGTTGGCCGCCGGATTCGATCGTTCGCTCGATCTGCGGAACCAAGGGAACTTCTTCACGGCCAAGGGAAACTTTGAAGATGACAAACCGGTCGTCCCGGCCGCCGACGAGTCGGACTATTACGCGACGACGGCCGTTGTCGATCATGCGGTCGATTGTCTGCAAGAGCATGCCGACAAATACGCCGATCAACCCTTCTTCCATTACGTCGCGTTCATTGCGCCCCATTTCCCGCTGCATGCGCCGCCAGCAGACATCACCAAGTACCGCGACGACTATCTGAAAGGTTGGGATAAACTGCGCGAAGAACGCTTCGCTCGTCAACAGAAACTCGGCTTGCTGCATACGACCTTGTCGGCGCTCGAGCCCGATGTCGGTCCTCCCTACGCGTTTCCCGACGCGATCAAAAAGTTAGGCCCCGGCGAGGTCAATCGCCCGCTTCCCTGGACCGATCTGACCGACGAGCAGCGCCGCTTTCAGGCGACCAAGATGGCGATCCACGCCGCGATGGTCGATCGCATGGACCAAGAGATCGGCCGCCTGATCGAGCAGTTAAAAGCGATGGGCGAGTACGACAACACGCTGATCTTCTTCGCCTCCGACAACGGCGCCAGCGCCGAGATCATGGTGCGGCACGGCGGACATGATCCCAGTGCGGCGCCCGGCAGCGCCGCATCTTATCTGTGTCTTGGCCCCGGTTTCTCCAGCGCCGCCAACACGCCGTTCCGCCGCCACAAGACATGGGTGCACGAAGGAGGAATCAGCACGCCGCTGATCGTCCATTGGCCCGCCGGAATCCAAGCGCAAGGAGAATATCGCCAAACCCCCGCCCACGTGATCGACATCGCGCCGACCATCTTCGCCGCGGTCGGCGTCGAAAAACCCAGCACCTGGCAAGGCGAACCAATTCCCGCGGCGCCCGGCAAGAGCTTGGTTCCCGCTTTCACGCAAGATGTAACGATCGATCGCGACATTCTCTGGTGGTTGCATGAAGGGAACCGCGCGATCCGTGTCGGCGACTGGAAACTGGTCGCCGCCCAAGGAGACTCGTGGGAACTGTACGACCTGAGCACCGATCGCGCCGAGGCGAACGACCTAGCGAAACAACAGCCCGAGAAGGTGAAAGAGCTAGCGACGCTGTGGAATCAGCAGCTCGATGCGGTCAGCGAGCTAGCGGAGAAAACGGTGAAGAAGAAGTAGCGTCGCTCCCACGCGAACCCCGCAATCGACCACGCGACGGGCTGGCTCACTCGGCGGAACTTGCGTTCGCCGAACGACTTACCTGCTTTTTGGCGGCGTTCCTGCGGGGGCGTTATCTCGACAAGGTGGAAAGCAAAAATTTGTCGGGAACTTGCCGGTTCGGTATCGGCGGAATATGCTTAGAGACGTCGTCCATCGGATTTTAATGGTTACCCATGCTCCGCTATACCCTGGCAATTTTGCTTTCGATGTCCATTACCCTCAATGGGTTTGCGGCGTCGCATTGCCATTCGGTCGCGGAACATGGCTCGAACAGTGATTCGTCGTCCCAGGCGCATCTACATCTGGGTGGGCATCATCATCAACATTCGGCGAATGCTCTTTCACACGCTCGAGCGACCGAAAATACCACTCGCGTCGAGAGCCAACTTACCGGCGAATCAGACGAAGAAATTGTCGTTTTCGTCTCGGGCGATTTTGCGACTGACGCAGGCGTTCAAGTCTCGCCTTCCCTGGACGCGACATCTTCTTCGCTTTGCCTAACGAGCGAGACGCCCCCCTCGCAGCCGGCGACAGGATCGGCGTTCAGGTCGTTTTCGCCTCGATTGCCGAGCCTTTCTCCGTTGCTTGCTGCGCATTCTCTGCGCCTCTAAATCTCCTTGCGCGACGTTCGCTGTTCGCGCCTGCGGTACGTTTACTGCGGTCGTTTTTGCTGATTGCTCTTCTCTCGAGCATGGCATGCGGTTGGAGATTCTCACGTGGTCAAGTATTTCAAAATCGTTTCGCTGCTCGTCATCATCGGCGGCATCATTGGGTTGGCCCTGACGCACGAGCGCTGGGTTCCGCTGCTTTCGTCCCCGCAAAACAAAGCGGAAATTGCTTCGGACGCGTCTGAAGCTTCGGCATCACCGCCGAATGAACAAGTGCTGCTGTCCAAGCAGGCGCAACAGAATCTTGGTCTAAAGTCAAAACCGCTGCGCCCGACCAGTTATTGGAAGACGATCGACGTGCCGGGGATGATCGTTGATCGACCGGGGATCAGCGACCGCGGGGTCGTCGCGCCGGTGACCGCGATCGTGACTGCGATTCATCACTATGCCGGCGATACGGTAGAGACGGGGGACGTGCTCTTCACGCTCAGACTGGTCGGCGAGTCCTTTCAGACTTCGCAAACCGAGCTCTTCAAGGCGATCAAAGATCGCGAAATCGCCCAGGAGCATATCGATCGATTGGACAGTCTAGTCAAAGCCGGAGGAGTCGCCGGAATACGGATTATCGACTTGAAAAACGAGATGCGCCGTCTGGACGTGACGATCAACGCCTATCGTCAAGACTTGCAAATTCGGGGTCTGACGCAAGCGCAAATCAATGCGGTGGCCAGCGGTGAGTTGATCTCCGATGTCGTGATACGCGTGCCGGCCGTCACATCGTCCGTCGACTCGCCAGATACGGCGACGCTTGAACCGGCAGTCGTCGAGCGATTGCCGTTCTTTGAGGTGCAGGATGTCAGCGCTCAACTAGGACAGCAAGTTCAAGCAGGCGAAATGCTCTGCACCTTATCGCATCATCAGTCGCTGTTCATCGAAGGACACGCGTTTCGGCGAGAATTGCCGCTCTTACAAAAAGCGGCCGAAGCGGCGCTGCCGATCACGCTGGAACTGACGGAAGACGCTCAGTCCGATTGGGACTCGCCCCTTCCCACGACCACGATACATCACATCTCCAACACGCTCGACACGAAAAATCGGACCGCGTCCTTCTATTTAACGCTCGAAAATCAATATCGAAATTATCAGCGGGACGGCAAGCATTTGTTCATCTGGCGATTTCGACCTGGCCAACGCGTGCGTCTGCGAATCAATACCGAGCAATTAGAAAACGTGTTTGTGTTGCCGGCCGACGCGGTTGTGCAAGAAGGCGCCGAGTCCTACGTATTTCGACACAACGGCGACTTGTTTGAGCGGCGGCCAGTGCGGGTCGTACAACAGACGCAAGACGAAATGGTGATCGCCAATGACGGCAGCGTGCCGCCTGGCGTCTACATCGCCCAGTCAGGAGCGGTGCAGTTAAATCGAGCGTTAAAATCGGCGAGCGGCTCGGCGCCAGCCGGCGTGCATGTGCACGCCGACGGTTCGGTCCATTCCAATCACTAAGGAGCCGCTATGTTAGACGCAGTCATTCGATTTTCGCTGCGGCATCGGCCGCTTATCTTGGTGCTGTCGATCGCCGTCATGATCTATGGCGGCTATTTGGCGACGACGATGCCGATCGACGTATTCCCCGATCTGGATCGCCCGCGTGTGGTGATTTTGACCGAGTGTCCCGGCCTCTCTCCGGAAGAAGTGGAAACGCTCGTGACGCAACCGATCGAGCAAGCCGTGCTCGGCGCTAACGGCGTCGTCTCGGTGCGCAGCCAGTCGAGTACGGGACTGGTCGTCATCTACATCGAATTCGCGTGGGATACCGAGATCCGTGCGGCTCGCCAGGTTGTTCAGGAACGCCTGGCGATGGTCGCCGGCGTCATGCCGCAGGGTATTCAACCGTTGCTCGCTCCGCCCACATCGATCATGGGGCAAATCATGCATGTCGGCGTGCATCGTCAAGTGGGACCCAGCGGCGGTAAATTGGCCCCGCTCGGCGAGACAAAGTTACTCGCCGAATTGCTCCCCAGTGGGCGACTGAAAGCTTGGCGCCCCGTCGATCGCCGCCAACCCCAGAACTGGGAAGAGTTGCCGATCGACTCTTGGGGAGAGGTCGATATTGCCTCGAACGTCCTGGGCGAAGAAACGACGCGCCGCTTTCGGGTTGTCGTCGCGGGAGAGACGTATAACGTTCCGTTCCTTTCCGACTTTGAACAAGCGATGCAATTGCGAACCATCGCCGATTGGGTCGTGCGGCCGCGGCTATTGCAAATATCAGGCATCGCCGAAGTAATCGTACTGGGAGGCGAGAAAAAGCAATATCAGGTCGCAGTCGATCCGACGGCGCTGCTCGATTTCGGCGTCAGCTTGAAGCAAGTGGAAGATGCGGTCCGTCGTAACAACTTAAACGCCAGCGGCGGCTATACGCTGGAAGGACAACAAGAGCGTCCGATTCGCGTGATCGGCCGGTTAGGACCAGAGCCGCCGCAAGTGTTGGCTGACTTGCGGAAGATCTCGGTTGACGCCAGCGGTCAGCGACCGGTATTGCTAGCGCAAGTCGCCGAAGTGGGAGAAGGTGCGCCCGCCAAACGGGGTGACGCCAGCATCGACGGGCACGGCGGCATCGTCATCACGCTGGTCAAGCAGCCGCACGTCGACACGCGCGGCTTGACCGATAACATCCACGCGGCGCTGGCCGACGTGGAAGCATCCTTCCCCGCAGATATTTTGATCAATCGCGACCTGTTTCAATTGAAGAACTTTATCGATCGCGGCATTTACTATGTCGGTGAAGCGCTCGTCATCGGGGCGGTTTTGGTCGTGATCGTGCTGGCGTTATTTCTATTGAATTTTCGCACCACGTTCATCACGTTGACGGCGATTCCGCTGTCGCTGGCGACGACGATCTTGGTCTTTCGCGCCATCAGCTTGCTGACAGGGCAAGAGCTTTCGATCAACGTCATGACCCTCGGCGGTCTGGCGGTTGCGATGGGTGAGCTGGTCGATGATGCGATCGTCGACGTCGAGAACATCTATCGCCGATTGAAAGAGAACGCCGCACTCACGTCGCCGCGGCCGGCGCTGCAAGTCGTTTATCAGGCAAGCCGCGAAATTCGCAGCGCCATCGTCTTTGGTACGGCGGTCGTGATTCTCGTCTTCATGCCGCTGTTCGCCATGTCAGGCGTCGAAGGCCGCTTGTTTACGCCGTTAGGGATTGCTTACATCGTCTCGATTTTGTCGTCGCTGGTCGTCTCGCTGACGGTGACGCCGGTCCTCTCTTACTATCTGTTGCCGCAGTCGAAGGCGACCCACGCGCATGAGGACGGTTGGATGCTGCGATCCTTAAAACATGGGGCCAGTTTTCTGATCCACGCAAGTCTGCGACTCGCGACGCCGCTGCTAATCACGACCTGGATATTGGTAGCGGTAAGCGGTTGGCTGCTGACGCAAATCGGCGCCGACTTCTTGCCCCAATTTGACGAAGGGAGCGTGCAGGTCAACTTGTCCCTGCCAGCAGGCTCGTCCCTACAAGCTTCGAGCGACGCCGCGGCGATCGTCGATCAAAAGCTGGCGCCGCTGCTGTTGTCAGACGCAAATCCCCATGGCGAACTGCGGCACTTCGTCCGTCGTACGGGCCGCGCCGAACTGGACGAGCACGCCCAACCGGTCAACATGAGCGAGTACATCCTGAGCATGAATCCCGAGGTCGAGCATTCTCGCGATGAATCGATCGAGCGGTTGCTGGAGGATTTGAAGAAAGAGTTGCCAGGCGTGGAGGTCGAAATCGATCAGCCGCTCGCACACTTGATCAGTCACATGCTCTCCGGCGTTTATGCGCATGTCGCGATCAAGATTTACGGTGATGACCTGAACGTTTTGCAGCGATTAGCTCGACAAGTGAAGGGAGAGATCAGCGACGTGCCCGGCATCACGACGCCGGTGATCGAATCGCAAGTTTTTGTCGACGAACTGCATATTGTGCTGCGGCCGGATGCGTTGGCGCTCTATGGTCTCGACCGGCAGGAAGTGGCCGATTTCGTCCAAACCGCTCTGCAAGGAGAAACCGTTTCCCAAGTGCTGGAAGGTTCGCGGCGTTTTGATCTGGTCGTCCGCCTACGAAAGGAGGAGCGGACCGACTATTTCAGCTTACAGAATCTGCGCATCGATCTTCCCAACGGCGACGGGCAGATCAAGCTGGCCGAGGTCGCCGATTTCACGACCGGCAAGACGGGGCCCAATCAGCTGATGCGAGAAAACGTCCGTCGCCGGATGGTCGTCCGTTGCAATACGCAAGGACGTGACCTGGGGAGCGTGGTCGCGGATATCGAACATCGCGTGCAAAGCCGCATCCGTCTCCCAGAAGGGTATTATGTCGAATATGGCGGGCAGTTTGAAAGTCAGCGCTCAGCGACGCTGATGATCGGTCTGATGGCCATCGTCTCGTTGGTCGGCGTCTTTGTCGTGCTGCTGATGCTGCATTCGTCGGTCCGGATCGTGCTGCAGATCTTGAATGCGATTCCAACCGCTTTTATCGGCGGCGTCGCGGCGCTGGTCATTACCGAGCAAACGCTGACCGTGGCCAGCTTGGTCGGTTTCGTCTCGCTGGGCGGAATTGCGGTTCGTAACGGCATCTTGCTGGTGACGCACTATTTTCACTTGATGGAGCAAGAGGGAGAGCAGTTCTCGGCAGCCATGATCATGCGCGGCAGTTTAGAACGCCTGGCCCCGGTGCTGATGACGGCGCTTACCGCCGGCATGGGACTATTGCCGATCGTTGCGGGAGGGCAAAAGCCGGGACTAGAAATCCTGTATCCTGTCGCCACGGTGATCATGGGCGGGTTGATTACTTCTACATTCTGCGAATTTTTGATTCATCCCGGTCTGTTCTGGAAGTTCAGCGGCCGGGATGCGATTCGTCTCGCTCAAGGAGAGCATGACGAAGAGGAGCTGCTGCAGTGACGCCGCGGTCGGCGTCGCCCAGAGATGTTTTTTTACAAAGGGAGTTTGCACATGATTCGTTACGCAACATTTTTCGTCTTGGCAAGTTTATGGGTCGGTGTTATCGGCTGCAAAAACGACGCCGCTACCGCACCTTCTAGTCCCGCCGCCAGCAGCGACGACGAGGATCATGGTCATAGCCATAGCGACGGACCCAACGGCGGCGTCGTCACCGATTGGGGCGGCGGTAAATACCACGTCGAGTTCACCGTCGATCACGACGCCAAAGAGTCAGCGGTATTCATCTTGGGTGGGGATGCCAAAACGCCGGAACCGATCGCCGCCGAGACGCTGTTGCTGAACATCAATGAGCCCTCTTTTCAGGTCGATCTGCAAGCCGCTCCGCTCGCTGGCGAAACCGCCGCCGCCAGCTCACGCTTCGTCGGCAAGCACGACAATCTAGGAATCGTCCGCGAATTCTCCGGCACCATTAGCGGCGAAGTCGACGGCACGCCGTACGCCGGGGACTTTAAAGAGGAAGCGCACGGGCACGAACACTAGGAAGCATGGTCGCCCTTGCCACGGGGCCTCGCGTGGCAAGGCTTGTGCGTGAGTGACAGGCGCACATAGGGCCCAATCCGTTGGTCAAATTTCCGTAGGATGCGCCAACCGGAAGCAGCAGCAAACTTTGTCGCTTGACAAAGCGCACAAATCCGGGGTCCATTGCCCAGGAAATTCCAAACCAAGATTTCTCGGCGGCCGAGAAGGCTGATTCGAGGTTGTGTTGCTGCGCGATGGCAATTTTCGGCGCCCAACTCGAGCCGACCGCTGGACGCCTCTTGGGCAGCTGTTTCCCTTCTGTTCCCAGGAGAGAATAAATGACTAATTTCTAAGGACGAATGTCTCATGCAGGACGATGCAGGCGCGTTCGATCCACTGGTCTGAAAAAAAACGAAGCAGTCCAGTCCACATTGTGAAACTAATCACGAAGATGGCATCAAGCACGAAGCACGCTAAGGCGTTCCCAGGTTTCGTCATGCGAGATAGAGACCGTTTTCCGTGGATCGCGTTTTTTGAAGTTGCTCCTTTTCGAACCACTCGAACACTAGCCAGAGGCGCAAGCCGATGGAATGCGGTCGGCGAACCTAACTGGGATTGAAGTGGCCAGCCGCATTCCATCGGCCTGCGACTCTGGTTGGTGTGACGATTTTTGGCTGATTCGGGCTACGAAAAAAAACGAAGCAGTCCAGTCCACATTGTGAAACCAGTCACAAAGTTCGAAATCCGAATGTCGAAGGCAGGGTGAATATCGAATCACCAACGGGATATTCGTCCTTTGGAATCGCGGCCGCCCTGGGCGATAAAAAAAACGGGGCGGTCCGGTCCCAGGTTCCGCTCGACGATTAGCCGAGCCAGTAGGCCTGGTGACCGCGCCCGCGGAGATCGTCGACAAACCGTTTGGGGCCATGCGTGCAGTAGATTCGCTGCGGCGCGACTTGCTCGATGGTTTCTAGCAGTTCGCCATAGTCGGCGTGGTCGGAGAGCGGCACGACATGATCGCAGCGGTAGCGAGCCGCGAGCTGCGGATTCCATCCCCAGCCGGTCATCGCGAAATGTTGGGCCAGGACGACTCCATGCACGTCGCTTCCGCGCTGCGAACGAGGGGGAGAGACAACCACATGCCGCTGTTTTGGCCGGCCATCGTAAAGTTCGTACGCGCCCAGATCGCAGCCGCACGCTTCGTAGATTTGACTGATCGCGAAGACGTCTTGCTGTTGCTGTACGCGAATGCCGTGGTGCGTCAGGATCTTGGTCACTTCCTGCGCCTTCCCCAGCACATAGGCGTGGACGATCGGCGTCGCTCCGATTCGAAACGCCTGATCGACCTGATCGAGAAACTTGGCGATCGTTTCGGCCCGCGGCGGGAGCCTGTAAAAGGGGTCGCCAAAGGTGCACTCCATCACCAGCACGTCGGCATGGGGGAGCTCGGCCTGGCCGGCGGTGTACGACTCGCCCAGTCGATAGTCGCCGGTGTAGAGCATCGACCCTTCGTCCTGTTCGGCCAGCAGCATCGCCGAGCCGAGGACGTGCCCGGCCGAAACGGTGGTGAGCCGGGATTGGCGAAACTCAATCGGCTCGCCCAGCGGCATCTCACGATACTGGGTTTCGCCAATACGATGCCGGACCAGCGCGGCGGTCTCCGGCGTGCAAAGGATCGTTTCGTGCCGCGCCGCATGATCCATATGCGCATGCGAAATGAAGCCAAACTGCTGCCGGCGGCGGACATCGACCCCCAGATGCCCCGGCAAAAGAAAGAGCCCGCGGTCGAAATAGAAGCTCTCGCGAGGCCTCGCGTCGAGGTCAAACAACGTTTTTTGCATGAGCAGCGAACTGTCTTGGCGGCGGGGCCGCTTTCTTTGGGGTTGAAAGCGAGTTATCATAACACTTTACGGCATTTGGGCGGAACATTTCTGCCGTGAGTGACGTAGAATAAGGAGGTTCGTCAGGCTGGCTCGGTTCAAGTTAACCGGGCCGAATGTCGAATATCAGGAAGCTGTCGCTGATCGTGCGGCGGCGACCAGTGCACTTTGGGGGGCGAATTGGAATCGACCGGATAGCCTGAAGTGTAAGTGGCGTGTCGAGGTTGGTCAGTGGGCCTCGTTAAAAGCTGACTACAACTATAATTGCCGAGAATAATACTCTCGTCCTTGCTGCCTAGTTAAATAGGTTAGCTTGCCGGTTGAAGGTCTTTGTCGGAGAGATCTGAAAACCGGTCGCCAATTCCGACTCGTCTTCAGTCACGCAAAGCACGCTGAAGACTAAATCAAGTTCCTTGCTAGTGGGCGGCGTATCTCGTCGATTGGAGACGTCGCCTGCAAAAATCAAATAATCGACTACACACGTAGATGCTTGCATGAAAATGTCGCGGGACGCGGGTTCAAATCCCGCCGCCTCCACTTCGAAGCCGCTTGCTTTTCCGAGCAAAGCGGCTATTTTTATGGGAAATCACGTGATTTTCGCCCCCGTTCATGACGCCGGGGACGCCGGAAACCTCTCCGATTTCCGATAAATGTTCTTATAACGGCCAGATTTCGGCACAGATGTTCCGATAAGAGCCCCGATTTCTGGTGTGCAAATGGCGACGCGATCACGGCGAACCTGGAAGCCGGATGCCCGCGGGTACTACTCTCGCCAGCTGGGCTGGGAGCGAACGCAATCCGGCAAATTGCAACAACACAAGTTCCTGCTCGGCACTGATCGCAAGGAAGCCGAGCATCGAGAACGGAAGCTGAAGGAGTTGTGGGACCGGTTCTGCGAGTCGTGTGATGAGCCTCGGCCCCTCTGGACCGATCATCTGCTGATGATCGCCAAGCGAATCGCGAAAGGTATTCCCAATGTGCCTGTTCGCCGTGGGGCCGACGAGTTGCAATATAACTACGCGGGCCGCATCCAGCGGATGCAGGCCAAGTATCCGGTGGTCTTGTTCCTTCCCGAGGATCAATACGCATTCGACGTGGGGCAAGCCGCGCTTGAGATGTTCGAGGCCATTCCTGGGGTGCCGCGCGACATGATTATCAAAACGCCCGACATCGAGGTTCTTCAAGCCGCAGAGGAAACGAAAGAGCGTCTCGCCGGCCTTGGCATCGACCTCCGCGGGGAAACAGGCTTGCTTGCAACGCCGGACATCGTGAAGCATGATCCGTATGAGGGAGTCCTCAAGCCAAGTGATCCCGTGCTACGCCGAGCCCGCGAGCAGAAAGTCCGTGAGACCGAGACGACGGAAAGGGCGCGAAGTGTCGGGAATGTTCCCAGTCCGGCTCCACTGAGAACGCTAGGGGCGACCCTTTATCAGGCGTTGACCGCCTACGAAAAATATTTGGAGAAGGAATACTTCGACCCCAATTCCGACCACATCTCGGCCTGGGGAAAGACCCAGGTTCGCCAGGTCAAAAATCTCAAGAATCACCATCCCGATCTGTTTCTCTCTCGGCTCGATTCGGACGCTCTGGGGGAGCTCGTCGGCTATTGGCGACGTCGCCCGTTCAAGACCGGCACCACCGTGCCGATGACGGCAAAGTCGGCTTCCAATTACTTGGGGACGCTCGTTCGATTTTTCAAATGGCTGGATAAGTCGAGTAAGTACCAATGGAACAAGCCGTTTGCCTTCAGTGACATGGATACCAAGATCCGGCGACTGGCGAGCGATCTCGCGAAGAAGAGCATCGAGCAGGTCGACACGTTTTCACTCGATGAGCTGCGTCTGTTGATGCGATACGGTAAGCCTTTCGATCGGATTCTTCTGCTACTTGGGTTGAACTGCGGCTTTGGACGTGCAGAAATTGGCTCTCTCCTAGTTGGTGAGGTTCACCTATTCAAAGGGCACACCGAACGAGAGCAGGAGATTCTTGACTTTCCGACGACCGACAAAGATTCGTTTATCAAGCGGATTCGACGGAAGAGCGGGGTATACGGAGAGCACATCCTGTTTCCGCAGACCGTCGAGGCGATCAAGTGGGCGATGGAGCATCGTCAACGCTTTCCGGATTTTTCGCCGGCGGCAAGATTGGTTGTCAGCGAGAACGGCAGCGCCATCGACAGGCCGACAAAAAGTAACAATGCCAACCAGCTAATTCCCAATCACTTCGATCGCCTCATCCAACGCATCCAGGATGACAAACAGCAGATCCGCAAGCTCTCGTTCGGGAAGCTGAGAAAGACAGCGACCGACCTGGTAAAGCGCTTCTCGAATGGTGAGATCGCCGGCGTTTTTGATTGTCACGGCTCGCCGGTGAAGACGGATTCGCTTTCCGATCAATACTCGAATCGACCGTTCGGGAAAGTGTTTCAGGCGATACGTGAAGTCGAGGCATATCTTGCGCCAGTGTTTGCTGAAGGGGAGCTTAACGCGGTTTGATGCGAAACCATGCTGAGAAGTGTTTGGGAAATCCTCAATGCGTTTGGCTAATTAGCCAATTTGGGGACAAGACTGATGTCGTGGCACATTCGACAACGCGCGCACATTGGCGTTTCCGCACGAAAGCTCGACGTTCAACAAGGAGGTGCGATGGCGGTATCCCTAGGAAATCGCCGCTCGGCGAGATTCTCCATTCCGATTCTCCAAAGTTCAACTATTCGGAGTGAACGAAGTCTCCTCCAATGCACGATTCTATCGAGCAGATCGTCCTCAGTCGTGAAGAACTTTACGAACTAGTCTGGGCAACGCCCATGCGAAGGCTCGTCGCTGAGTTTGCAATATCCGACGTCGGTCTGGCCAAAATCTGCAAGCGTCACAAGATCCCTCGACCGACACGCGGTTACTGGGCGAAGCTTCAATACGGTAAGAGCGTTCATAAGCACCCGCTGAGTTCCATCTCAGACAAATCACTGCAAGAGATTCGGCTGCAAAAATACGTCGGGACTCCAACGTCGCTCGACGCCGATGCTCCGGTCGCCGCAGACACCAAAATCGTTGCACTCATCAACGCTGAGTCAGATCCGTCGAAAAAGATCCCAATTGCGACCAGCCTTCAAGCAGCAGATCCGTATATCATGGCAACGAACGTAGCGTTGCTCCAAGGTCGAGCGGACGAATTCGGTCGCGTCTATCCCTCCAACAAAATAGATCAACCAATCTTTGGCGTTCGAGTCTCCAGCCAAAGTCTTCGTCGTGCTCTTCTATTGCTGCATTCGATTGTGAGGGCGCTGCACAAACGCGGCTATTCTTTCGGGCCTGGAGAAGACCGAAAGGAGCCAGAGGTCGATATTCTCGGAATTCGATTTCAGTTCGGTCTTTGGGAGCCAGTAAATCAAAAGAAGGCGGATAAATATTACGTCGCTGGCGTTACTTACAATCGATTCGGCTATGAGTACTCCCCCTCGGGTCGTCTGGAATTGTCAATTCGAGCCAGAGAAGCAAATTTCTACATGAGGCTCCGCGACACCAAAATCAACCGATTGGAGGATCGCCTGAATTACATGCTGGTCCAAATTCTGAAAGGCGTAGATCAGCACTTTGTAGCGACGGAAATCGCCAAACAAAAAGCAGAAATACAAGCGGACCGCAAAACCACGGCGATCGATGCCGAGGTGGAACGGCGTAAAGATGGTGTCCGGGAAACTAACTTGCTACGGACCGCTCGCAAGTGGAGACACGCAGTCAGGGCACGGGAATTTGTGGAAGCGGTTCGCAGTGAGGCGATCCATCGAAACGGCGCAATTAACGAGGAGAGCGAAATTGGTCTGTGGCTAGGATGGGCCGACGACTACTTGGAAAAGATAGATCCATTGTCCGAACAACACATATTACCCCAATTTTCTTTAACGGAGGGTGAGTTAAGTGAACTTCGCAAAAAGTGCGCTGCGGATTGGTGCGACTATCGAGAAGACTTTTCGTTACGTAAGTCGTGTTGAATCCAAGATCCAACTTCATCGAATCCTAAGTAAACCGAGATCGGTTCGCCGCCACGATGACCTTGGAGATCCTGTTCCGGTTTTACGTCAGTCTTCACACTTGCGGTTGGCGGGACTCTGCCCCAGAATTCGTCGTTGCAAAACGGGCTGAGATAGGGGATTACGAAAAGAGCAATTTGCCGATAGCCGTCAAGTTCAGCCAGGCGGTCCAGTCGCCCCTGGGCATCAATTGACAACGTTCTGGGTAGCGGCGGCATAGAGGAGCCATGTTCGGGAACTACTATTGATGCTCAGGACACGCCCTGCTAAGCAGTGAACGTCCCGCATCACGGGGCGGCGGAAGTTGACGTTGATTATAAAATACGCCGGCCACCGCCGCTTCCGTGCATGCGATGGTTCGCCGAACCTCTCGGCTTACTCAAATGACATCGATCTTCGGAATGAAGTCCTCAGGCACATTCGTGCCCCAAAATAGAAAACTCCCATGTAGGAAGCTGGAGTCTTCGCAGTAATTCGCAATACCAACATTCGCCTGCCACTTTCCAAGAATCGTTTTCACGCCCTGGTCATTCAACTCCGGCTTAAACTGATAAATCATCTGGTGCTCGACACAACGCAACAGTAACTTGGCTTCCGCTCTATCCTGTAGCCACTCGAGGGGCAGACGCTTTCCGTTTTTCGTCTGAACTGTCACTCGGGCCTCGTAAACCCACTTCTCCCATCCATCATATTTTGGGTGGGTCAGCTTCGTAATTGCGGCATGTCCACCGCGGAAGCGGCTTCCTTTTGCCTTTTGACCGACGTAAACCAACTTCTCGTCCGGATTGAGAATGATCTTGGCAAACTCCCCGTGCGCTGCAACCAGCTTTTTGCTCAACTCCTCGACCCCAGGATCATTGACGCCCTCTTTGCGAATCGACATGTAGTACAGGGGAAAGGACCACGGGGGCGGTACATCCAGCTTCGCGTCGGCCAGTTTCTTGACGTCTGATGGCTCAAGCTTGGTCTTTATGCTGCCAAGGGTTTTTTCGACTTGGTCGAGGTACTGACGGACGCAACTCCAAGCCGTCGGAAACACAGATTTTCCGATGTCCAAAGTCTCGTGGACGGGCCGGCGCTTCTCGATCACGACAAGGACGCCCTTGGTCAGATCGATAACTTCGTCGGCGAGTTCCACAAAGGAAACATATTCATCTTGGCCTTTGAGCCACTGGTCGAGAGGAGAAGGTTCATTTATCACTTGGTACCATGTTGGGGTGTTTAGTCAACGGGAACGCGTCCTATCGGATAACGGTGGTCGTCAGCGGGCACGGCCAGTGTGGCTTCCACTTGTAAACGTCTTATGCCGTGCTCCGTTGCACGACATTGTTATCCGAAGTTGTGACGTCCGCGAACATCTGATTAATGCCAAGCATGTCACGAAAGAGATTTTCTAAGGATTCCATGATTGGAAGAATCTCGTCTTTCATTCGATTGTACGTCGCAGTCCACTCCTTTGTGCTTTCAACTTCTGATCTCCCGTGCTCGACCTTCATTGAGAAGCTGTTAGCGGTGTCGAAAAGCTGTTTCTCAACATTCTTAACTCTCTTTGCGAGGGCTGTGGGTAAGTAGATGCGTCTTTCACGATACACGGAGCGAAGTTCCATGATTGTGTCATTGACCGCATTTCGCCTTTCTTCCTTGGATCCCATGGAAGGCGTTTCCAAAATTGCTGTGTATGCTGCGACGGCATTGAATGCCGCGTCGAGACTGTGATGGGTCTTCACAATTGCCTCTGCCGCTTTCTCGTACTGCGTTGAGAAGCGAATTTGGGCTATAGCGGCATCAGCACCTAACGCGGCCTTTAGGCGTTCAAGAGCGATCTCTCCATCCGTCTGAAGAGACGATTTGAGGTGTGCGAGCGTCGTTTCACTCTCGGTACGCAAATCCGATTTGTGCGATTCCAGCTCCTTCGCATACATTTGGCGAATTGAACCGATCAACCATTCACCAAGCGTAGCACGAAAGATATATCCAATTGCCGCGAGAATCGCGGTGACACATGTGGTCGAGGCGAGAATAACGAGTAAGAATTCCATCAAGATTCATTCAGTCGGATAACGTTCAGGATCACCGAGCCCGGACGATAATCGTTGCTTCAAAAAAACGGCTGCAAGCTGGGCTTCGCATGCATCCGTTTGTTATGCGGCGTTCTCGATTAGTCCCAGAAGTTGAAAATTATTTCGCCAACTGTTGACGGTTTGTGAATCAGGATTTGGTCGTATTCGGTATCGGAGATGTCCGATGCATCGACATCATGGGGTGGTATTGCCAGTTCATCTATCGTGAGTATTTGGAACTCGCCAAGTTCCTGCCATCGTTTTCCGAATTCTGGTCGATCAATGAATTCAATCGTCAGCGAATCAAATTGAATCGGTTGGGAAAAGGCAATGAGCGGATAGTGTCCGTTCATCAAAGTCGCAAATGATTCGTTGTCGGTTTTAAATTCGATTGCGGTGAAGTTTCTATCAGGTGCGGACGCGATTTTGTGCGTAAGTGTCAGCTGAGCGCCGATCAACTGCGCAAATGAATGGGCAAGCGCAATGAATGTGTTTTCGTCTGTGATTGGTGGCGGAGGTTCAAGATAGTAGTGAAATCCGGTAATGCCATACGGAAGCCGTTTCACTTAAGTCTCCAAAGCCGCCTAACTAGTGTTTATTCAGAACCTTTCCGAATAACGTGCGCACGTTAATCGGAATCAGCCGGGATGCGGACGCCACGGCTTCCCTGGTTCAAAACAGGAGTATAAATCATCGTCGTCCTAAAGTCTCTGTGAACAAGGAGTTCCTGTACCGTGCGGATGTCATAGGCCACCTCGATCAGATGGGTTGCGAACGAGTGACGGAATGTATGAGCCGTCACTCGTTTCGTGATATGCGCTCGACAAGCCAACGCATCAGTCCGATCGCGTCGGTTCCAAGGCTTCTCGATGAGCATTAGAACCCTCCTATGGTGTGGATTCAATACTCTTCGAGCACAATCTTTGTTCACCCAAGACGAACCGTCCTGGGTCACTACCTCCATTAATAACAAATGCCGACGGATTTCGTGGAAGCTTGTCGTGGCAAGACACGCCAGCGGCAGGACGGAAATGACTCAGGCAATCGGCCTCATTTAGGCGTTTGTGACCCCCTTCACTCGGTTTTGTTTGCCGCTTAGTAAACGGAATCTCGACGATCCGATTTGTCACAGGAACATCTACGTGCGAGCTGCACAATATCCTTTCGCGGTCTTCTCCCGAATTAACCGCTGGTAATCTTTAGCAGCCGACGAATAATCGACAAACGACTTCGTACGCGACTGACCAGAAGTCCCAATCCTCCCAAAACGAACAGTATGGGAATTCCCGCTCAAAGTGATCTCCCAAAACTTCTGGGAGCGATCGTCCTTCAGTTCCAAGTAGGTCTTTTCAATCGCTGCCGGCTCTTCCGCATGGATCGTTAAAGGTTCAATCGAGGATCGCGATAAATCCAAAGGTGGAGCGTCGAGATCGTTCTCGCTTGCGGCTTCAGGCAATGTTGCAACGGAAGTAGGCTCCTCAGCGGTGGATTCGGTTTCAGACAGCTCCTCTGATTCATCCTCACGTAAGGCAAGCCAGGGATCTTCCTCCCCCGCAAGGATATTCAGAAGGCGATCCAGCTCCTTCGCAGGATCGCCAAACCAATCCTTCGCCAGGACCTGGGTCACGCGCCAGCCGAAGTTACGAAGCAGTCTCGGCCGCATCATATCTCGCTCCAGCAGGTCAGCCTGTTCGTAGTGCTCCGGTGTATCGAGAAATATTCCCAAGCGATACGCTTCGTCTTCCGGGCGGCGAATAGCCAAGTCGCAGCGGAAATACGAATGCCCTACGTTGGCGTCGACGATGTAGCCTCGCTCTCGCAGCGCTGTGCAGAGGATCTCGGCCAGGGCCGATTGTTTGGGCTTCGCTTCTGCCTGGTCCATCCAGCGGGACAGCCCGCGTAGAACGCTATGGATGGTGGTGTTGTCGCTCGCGGAAGCTGCTTCGGCGTAGCGGAGATATTGTTTCAGGCAGTTGGCCCCGTCGTTGTAGTCGTTGGTGATCTCGGCATGTTTGATGGAACTGACCAGGGCCATATGCTCTTTGGCTCGGGAGAACGCGACGTTTAGCCGCTTTTCGCCTCCGCTCTTGTTGATCGGGCCGAAGTTCATTCGCATCTTGCCTTGGCGATCTCTGCCGTAGCAAACGCTCAGGATGATGATGTCGCGTTCGTCTCCTTGGATGTTTTCCAGGTTCTTCACCAGCAGGCCGACAAACTGGCCGTCGTCTTCTCGTTCGTATTCGGCGTCCAGCCGGCTGGCGAACTCGGCGTCTTCGCCGGCCAGGCGTAAAAGGGCGTCTTGGATTTCGCCTTGTTGAGCTTCGGAGAAGGCGACCACGCCAACTGTTTTCCCTCCTGGCTCGCGGATCAACTCGCGAACCATGCCGGCGATATATTCGGCCTCGGCGGTGTTGCGGCGATTTTCATAGTTGGCCGTGGGCAGGTAGTGAAAGCTGACGGCTCGCTCCAGTAACGTCTGGGCACCCTGCGATGGCGAGAAATCTTGTTTGACGGAGATCGCCGGACGCAACTTGTCCGAAATTCGATCTTCGGGAACGGTCAACAAGCGACCGTCGTAGAACTTCCAATTGGAGAAGCTGATCAGCGATTCGCTGCGGCTGCGGTAATGCCAACCCAGCATGGTGGAAGGAAGATTTTTGGCCGCGTGATTCAGGAAGCTGTCGCTCTCCAGGTCGTACTGGACGAGTTCCCCTTCTTCTTCGATCAGAAGTTCGTCATCTTCGTCTTCACTCCGCTTGGTCGAGAAGAAGTCAGTCGGAGGGAGTTGCATTTCGTCTCCCACCACAATGCACTGCGTCGCCCGAAAGATGGAGGGGATCGATTCTTCGAGCGTTAGTTGGCTCGCTTCGTCGAAGATCACGACATCGAAGTGTTTCGTATCCAGCGGCAGCGTGTCGGAAACGCTCAGCGGGCTCATCAGCCAGACCGGCTTCAGGTCTTTGATCACATCGCCCGACTCGCCGGAAACAAGCTCGCGGATCGGCTTGTACCGCATTGACTTGCCAAACTCATGCTCCAATTCACGTCGCCCGCGGCTGTACGATTTTTTGTGCTCCTTTTCGTCCGCCGATAGTTTGGCGGCAGGCAGCTCGCAGAGACGAACATGGTCATAGAATCGCTTTTCGACGCCTCGCAGAATCTCCCGGGCGTTCGCTCCCAACCAGCGATCGTATTGTCGTTGTAGTCCCAAGGCATGCTTGGCACGCTCACCGCCGTCGAACGTCTCTAGCAAACTGGCTTGTCGATAGCAGAGATCCACCGTGTGGGCGGCCGACGCCGCTTCCAACTGAGCGGGCGAAAGAGGGAGCGTGCGCAGGGCACGGCGAATCGTTGGCGGAAGCTCTGCAAGTTCTTCCAAGGCCTCCAGGAAGTCAGGCAAGTCTTCGAGCGAATCGTCGGCACTGGACAGCGCCCCGTCCAGCTGGCTAAGCGGTAACGCGTCTACGTCTTCGGCAAATCGCCCTAGCTCTTCCTCCAGGCGGGCAAGCGACTTATCGGCTGCCATCAATCGATCGACGATCGGTTGTGCCTGCGGAGATTTTAGCATCGCTTGGTGCACTCGCGTCAATTCGGCGGGCAACGTCCGTAGGTCAGCTTTGAGCCGGTCGAGGCTCGTCAGGAACGATTCAACTTCGGCCGGTGCGCCGAACTCCTGGGACATCAACGCCGCACATGCCTGAACTCCCTTTTGCCGTGCATACTCATCGCGAAGCCCCTCCAGCACCTGACGCCAGCTTGGCCGAACGACGTGCGACGAAAAGTCATAGGATCGGTTCAAGATCCCACGCAGTCGCCACCACTGCGGGCTCAGCCAGGCGAGCCATTTCCCCTCGAACCCGCGTGCCTGGTCGATCGCTGTTTCGACTTCCTCTTCCGGTAGCCGACTGCGCCAGGCTTTCGTCTTATTGGCGGCGTCGGCGACTTCCTGCTGCTTCTGCGAAAACTCGTGCGTGCGTGCGGCCCAGCGTTTCGCGATATCAGACTGCTCGTCTAGCAGCGGCGTGAGGCCCAGCGAGCTGACAGGCTGCAATTTTCGGGCATAGTCGACCAATGCGCGAGCCTTGGTCAAGTTCTCCCATTGATTGGCGGGAATGCCCGACTTGCCCAGTTGCTGCTGCAACGCGTCCAAGTGAGCACGGGCGTTCTCGATCGCCGAAGTAATCAGTTCGATCGGACTTTCTTGCCGGGCCATCTGAGGCGAAACGAGAAATAGCGGATGCCGAGAGGCAATCGCGTCTGGCTGAACGCGAATAAGGGCCGTCGAATATCGATCGATCGCCGCACGTGAGCCGGGCCAAAGCGAGTAGTCCGGCAAACGCTCCTTTTCTGCTGGGGTAACTTCTGTAAGTTGCGGATGCAGCGAAATGCCGTGATCCAGCAGCTCTCGCAGCGACATGCCAGCTTGTTCGCGGTGGCAGGTCATCTCTTCGTCGTAGTTTTCCAACGGCGACAACTCGGCCGCCATGCGCCGCAGTACGGTATCGCGACGGACAAGCTTTGTTTTGGAATGCTCTTCCTGAAGAAAACGCTCGTAGGTTTCCTTCAGGTCCATCACAAACTCTTTTTTATCCGTTTGTGAATCGTGGATCAGGCAGCAGAGAGGCTTCAAACCGCAGTGACGGAGCCGGGCGAACACCACATCGATCGCCGCCCGCTTTTCGCAGACGAAGAGGACCCGCTTTCCCCGAGCGACGTAGTCGGCGATCAGATTGGTAATCGTTTGCGACTTGCCAGTTCCCGGCGGCCCCTGAATGATGTAGCTCTTGCCGGTCCGGGCTTCCTCGACGGCGGTTGCTTGAGTCGGATCGCACGGCACAACGTCAAAGCGATCGTCTAAGGCCGGCGTCTGCGGCAGAGTTCGCTGGGCCGCTCTCGGCGTCAAAGAGAAGATCGACTCGAACGGAACACTGGCCGGCTGTTCCCCCACCAGGCTATCGTAGTCGCGAACCAGCGACATCTTGCGATACTTGAAGTTCGCCAGCGTCACACTGCACAGATCAAACGTCCATGTATACGGATTCTCCTCTCCGCCTTCATGCAAACTGTAGAACGATTTTTCTTTGACCGCTTCGGCGGGCGATTCCGGCTCGACCATGAAGGTTCGCGGCCGCGGCTTCTCTTCCACGATCGAACGCAAGTGCGTCTCGGGAACGCGAACACGATCGGCGAACAGCTTGATCCCCAGCGGATGGTAGTTGGCCGGATCGTAGCTGTAGTCGAGTTCGAGAAACTTGCGGACGCCGCGTCCCGCCAGGCGGGCTCGCCGGCGATATTGATCCAGCCGGCGTTTGGCACGCTCGTGGATGAGTGAGATACGCGGGCGATCGACCTTCTTTAGCGTTACCGAAACATCGCTCGACTCAATTCGTTTGGCCAGCAGCGTGAAGAACTCATCTAGGCTAGTCTTCGTCAGGTCAATGCTAAT
This sequence comes from Blastopirellula marina DSM 3645, assembly GCF_000153105.1. Classification (GTDB taxonomy): domain Bacteria; phylum Planctomycetota; class Planctomycetia; order Pirellulales; family Pirellulaceae; genus Blastopirellula; species Blastopirellula marina. Next base: position 689,577 of record NZ_CH672376.1, on the reverse strand, counting down.
AGGCAGTTCGATGTTGTAGAGTTGCTTGAATTGATGCCGGACGACCGGATTGATTTCCGCGTCCGATTCGAGCACCTCCAGTTGGAACGTATCGCGGATTCCCTTCTTTTTGCTCAGCTTGACTGGTAGCAGCACAAACGGCGAATCGTATTGCTCGATCGGTTTCTCTTTCAGGTTCGCCCAGTGCAAAAAGCAAACGACCAGTCGCAACTGAGCAAAGCCATACTCGGCCTGATCGCGGCTGGCTTCAGCGATGGTGCGATCGAGCAGGCTAGGCAGGTAAATCGCCTCCGCAAAGTTCAGATATTTGTTTAGCGAAACAGGTTTGCCGCTGACAAATTCCCGCTGCGTCGCATCGTTCCAGATCAAAATCTGGTCGGGACGAACATTCTTGACGTCAAAGGAGAGAGGAACCGATGCCTGGGTCAGATTGACGCTTTGCATCGTCGCTTTGAAGTGCAGCAAACGATTCCGTCGCGTTAAATCGAATAGTCGCTCTCGCAATCGCGTCAGCACAACGGCTTGCTTCGTTTTGGAATCCTTCTCCTTCAAGCCTTCAATTCGTGCAAGGTCGATTTCAAAGTCGATCCCTTGGTCGCGGTAATTTTCTAGCGTAGAAAGCAGCGCCGGGAGGTCTTGAGCGCGACGATGCCGATCGACCTCCGTCATTTTGACAATTGCCCGGGCCAAGACCGGATGCAAGGCCGGCTGAATGCGGAAGAGATTGTCGCGTGAGCTGGCGAAGCGTTCCAGATCGTCCTGCTCGGTAAAATCGAGCCCGCACCCCAGACTTGCGAGAATCATCCCTAGGCTAAAGATGTCGGTCAGCGGATCGTGATGCTCGCACTCATGCTCCCAGGCGACGTAGCCCGGCAGAAATACGGGCCGAGTAACTTTCTCTCCCCGTTCCCCGAGCGAAAGATAGGTCGTCTTTTCCTCTCCTTCATCGATCGACGAGGTTCGTTTGATCTCGTTGACGATTTCGACGCCGGCAGGATTCAACGCCTGAATCTGTTGCAGTTCGCTTTGGTTGCGACGAAAGGGAAGCCGCTTCGCCTCTTCAAACCAAATGCGATTGCCTTCTACATTCAAATCGTCAAGGCCGACTAATGGAGCGACAAGCTCTACGGCGTGCGCTTCGATTGTTTCGCGTACCAGCGGCAAGAACGCCGCAAGTGCATCCTCGGTCGAGAAGCCATCGGTCTCTAGTCGCTGCGTTAGGTAGGTTTGAAATTTCATGGCTTCGGCGCGAACTCCTTCGCGGCGTTTTCCACCACTTTGGTCTTCTCGCGATCGATCCGTTCCAGTTGGTTCTTCCGCAGCTTGAGTTCCTTACGGACGATCTCCACAAAACGTGACTGAAGCTTCAATTGCTCCGCCAAAATCAGGGCGACCGCCAACGGTGCTTCTTCCAGATCGCGATCGACCGTCACAAAGTCGAGCAGCACATAGCAATAGTAGTTGATCAGCGGTTGATCCTTGGTCAGCAGATCAGCGGCCAAAGATTCGTCGGCATAATTGGCCGCTGGCGGCGTGTATGTATCAAAGAAGCGTCGGGCATGTCCCAGCATCGTATCGGTCTGCATCCAACTAGGAGCGAGCAGCAGATCAATCATCCGCCGCGTCTTGGCGGTGATGATGCTTTGAGCGAGCAGGTCAAGTTCGTTTAAAGCGAGAGGGCCTTGAATCATCTCTGTAATCTTCGCCTCGGCGTCCACATCCTGCTGGTGCCAAAATTGAACAGCCCGGGCTCGGATGTAGCTTTCCGGATGCGAAATACTTTGTGATGGCCCCGATGCCCGCTCGACAATCTCAGCCGCCTGCTTGAGATAGCTTTCAGCGTTCACCGAATCGAGCCCCGAAGAAATCTTCACCAGGGACGAGACGACCACGTTCGGATCGTTGGCGACGAAGAGCGAGCCGCGATCGCAAAAGATTTCGTTGTAAAGATAGAATAGCCGCATGCTCTCCAGATGGGCCGGATGCGCCTTCCGGTCATTCGCTAAAGCGGCCAAGATTTGGTCAACAATCAGAAACTCGCCGTCCCATTGCCGCCACAGCAGCAAGTGCGCAAGTTCATGGGCAAAGACCGAAAGCAATTCCTCTCGACTCAGCGTCGACGCGACCGGGCCCGAGAGGATGATATGAGCCTCACTCGGCAAATAAGCCAAGCCGGCGTTCATCTCCTTCGCGTTCTGTGCCTGGTAGATCGTCACAGGCACATCCAGATTCAGCCGCTCCCTCGCCTGATCGGCAATCTCATACCAATCGGGCTGCGAATCCCGATCAATTCGATAAGTCGACTTGAGCAACTCAAAACGAACCGTTTCCGCCTGGTCCTCTTGCACGCGATTCGAGCGATACCAATTCCAGATTTCCGCTTCTTCCTCCTTCAAATAGTCCCGAATCTGCCGGTGATACGGCAGCGGCTCCAAGGGAGGAAGGGATTCGACGGACGTTGCGCTCACGAGGTTTCTCGGTGATGAGACAAGAAGTGACGGGTGACAATGCGACCTGCAATTTTCCGCACTCGAGAGGCTGGCTCAAGTAGCTGATGGAGAATTCCAGACAGCTCACTTGCACAGGGAATCGCCCTATTTCGTTTCGCCTTTCAACCTAAATGCTTGGCTCTTAACAACTATTGTACTAATCCGACCCCGAGACTAGAAAATCCTGTTCAACGCAAACTCCCGATTGGATTCGCCTGTTTGTCTCCGCGACTGTGATTTGCTTTTCGTAGCTCCAAAATGGCTTCCAGTCCACAAGTCCTGGTCCATTGAATTGGAGCGGGTAAAGTGGGCTGGCCACATTCTATTTCCCTTAGATTGGCAAACCTTCTCAAGACCTGTTAAGCTTGCCAGCCTGGGGGGCAACGGTACTACACAGCCCGGGGGCCGCAAAGGTTAGCATTCCTTAATCACTTTCAATACGATCGGCTACAGCCGATGCATTTTTAAAGTGCGGACGCTTGGTGGAGCAAATCTAAACGGCGGCCTTTTTATAACAGCGGTAAACTATTCGGGAGACCGTAGCTGATGCTGGTCAAGATGAACTGCACTGAGACTCTATCAGTCTGGTTTCGAAAGAAAGTGAAGCCCTTTCTGCTAAGTGAGGCACCAGATCGAGTTGTAGAGCTCGAACAAGAGCTATGCAAGCTCGAAGAATGGGAAAAAGAGCTCCATGAACCAATTGGCATTTGTTTCGTAGGTGGGGCTGGCGTTGGGAAGAGTACGCTTATCAATGCGATAGTCGCGGGCAGTGAGACTGTTGTTCCTAGCGGTGGAGTCGGCCCCTTAACGGCTCAAGCGATCCAAATCTCTTACGCCGATTCGCCATCATTCGAGGCCATTTATCATTCTCCCGCAAATTTGTGGAAGATAGGCTTTGCAATAGAGGGGGCAATCCGTCGTGAAGAAGACCACGCCGCTGTGATCGGTGATGATGCTGATCTGAAAGGATTGCTAGATGCGGAAGCGGTGGAAGAAATTGAACTCGCGGGAAAAGGAGGTGGCGATCAAAACAAAACGGAGGTCTTTAAAAAGCAAGCACAGCTTTTACTGACTGGTAATCAGGATAAGACATCCGATCTGAAGTACTTGGCGGACGGTGTACGCGAAGCAATCGGCAAACCTCGAAAATGGAACACTTCCTTGTTGTTAGAGGACGAGGAGAGACTGAATCGCTTGAAGACTATTTTTAATACCGAACACAAGACAAGTGAATCGGTGTTCGAACGCGACCATAGCTCGGAGCACTTTACAAAAGAACTCCACGATCATGCCGCTGGCTACCTCTCCCCGATTATTAGAGAACTGGAAGTCAGATGGAATTCGCCGCTACTAAGGGATGGAGTCCAATTAGTCGACTTACCTGGGCTTGGTATTGCCGGAGACGTATTCCGAGAAGTCGCTGATAAGTGGGTTCGCAATATCGCGAAGGCTGTGGTATTAGTTGTTGGCCATCGAGGAATCACCGATCCAGATGCCGACTTGCTTCGAACAAGCGGTTACCTGACACGTTTATTGCATTCTGCCGACGATCCAAATGCCGATCCAGTCAGTTTAGTTATTGCCGTGGTACGTGCAGACGAAATTGCAAGCTCCCGAAGACAGAATGACAAGTCAAAGAAGAAATTAGAGCACTTAAAGGATGTAATGATCGAGTGCTCTGATCTTGTGAGAAGCCAGTTGCATTCCTGCATCAGCAAAGCCTGGACACACGATGGGGAGGAGTTGGGAGGAGGAAAGCATGCGACGATAGAGCGGATTGCGCGCATGCTACGCGTTTTTCCATTGTCCACCGTCGAATATCGAAAGTTGCTCCTTGACGACGAGGATGAACAACCATTCATACGCGACGAAATAGACAGCGGGGTGCCCGACATCATTCAGGGCATTGGTGAGTTAGCCAAAGCATCTCAGGCCAAGACACACGATCGATTCGCCGAAGGATTAGCTTCGCTGCATCAACGATTATTGAGTCAACTGGAACTAATAAAGGCCAAGTGGGAAGAGAAAACTCGGGCGAAGGAAGAGGCTGAAGCACTCAAGGCTGAGCTTGATGTTTTTATCAAGCCGCTGCGCGAAGAATTTCGAGCAAGGCAAGGCGGCTTTAGAGCTTTCTTAAAGGAGACGATTCCTGCAAATATTGAGACCGTCGTGGTCGACGCCAGTTTGTCTGCGACCAAATCAATTCGGGGTTACCTACGGAGGCTTCGTGATGCAAATTGGCGTACGCTGCAAGCAGCGGTAAAGAGAGATGGGACGTTCTATGGCGCTAGGCATATTAACTTGCCGACGGATTTCGCCATGGCATTCGAGGATCCGGTTGCAGAGTCTTGGGGGAAACTGATCCTGAGTGAGCTCCGAAAGAGAACCAAAGAGTTTTCCGATGACTGCCTGGGTTTCGTTGATCAAATTGTTGAATGGTCCAAGCAGCAAGGTGGACGAGTTCAACCACGCCTAATTGAGGCACAGCGGGAGGCGATCGCTGCCGACACAAAGCACTTAGCGACTGTCGGAAAAAACGCAGTGGACGGGCTTCGTGAAAATGTGAGAGCGGAGCTCTGTAAGGCGATCGAGGGCCCAATCAGACGCAAATGCCAAGCGTTTGTTCGCAATGATGAACACTTTGGTACAGGCGTGCGCAACCGAATTCTCGAGTTATTTGATGAGTTGGCAGATGTTTCAATCGATGCGGCTAAGAAGCCGGCAAAAAAAGTCCTGCTGGAGAACTATGGAACCGTAGAGCAGGAAATCGTTGAAGCCTGGCGCATCCACACTGATCCGCTCAAGGCTGCCGCCGACGCCATTGTTTCAAGTCACGAAGATAGCCTGAAGCGGAGCGACGCACAGAAGCGAAAGAAGGTGCTTGAGCTTGTGCAAGATATTTTTGACTCTGCTCCGGCAATCAAGGGCTGCATCCAATGAAAACTCATTGCTTTTATCGAAATCCGGAATGGGATTTTCCAAGGTTAATTCTAAAGGTCACTGAAGAGTGGGGGATCGTCACCGCTGACCTCTGTCGCCCTCCACAGCGCCTATTGTCAACGGATCAGTACCGCCATGCTCCTGTTGAGAACGGGATGGATAGCAATCGCTTAACCCCTGATGAATCGCCCGTTGAAGTGCTCGCTAAAATCAGCGCGGATTCGAATGTCTCGTCACTAGGCAAGCGAAGCATTGCGCGATTACTCAGTTATTTTCTTATTTGCGAAGATCCGCAGAGAAGATTCGATGTTCGTGAGGTATCTACACTCGCTCACCAAGTCAGTTTAGTCCGGCACGTACTCGACAACGATAGTCTACGAAGAGTGCTAATCGCTGATGAAGTAGGACTCGGTAAGACCGTAGAGGCTGGTCTGATTATCAAAGAGTTGCTTGAACAGCGTCCTTCAACAAGAATTATTTATTTCGCGCCGGCGCGGCTTGTTTCGAATGTGCGGAAGGAATTCGATCGACTTGGTCTTAGCTTTCGCCAATGGTCGTCGCAGCAAGCTGATGCTCGCTTGGATGATCCATGTATAGTCGCGAGCATACATCGGGCAGTTCATCCAGCACATCGAGCTTCGATTCTTGGTGGGGCAGCATGGGATGTTGTTGTCGTCGACGAGTGCCATCATCTCTCTGACTGGGCGGAAGGTGGAGGGGATCCTCGCGAAAAATTTCGATTGGTTCGCGATCTGATTCGAAAGCAAGCACCCAATGGTCGTGTAATCTTTCTGAGCGGGACACCACACCAAGGCCACTCCAGTCGTTTCGAAAATCTCGTCGGATTACTGCGCGGGCCAGACGAACCTTCCAACGCAATTGAAGGACGTGTGATATTTCGAATCAAAGATGACGTCGTTGATTGGAATGGAAATCTACTGTTTCCACGTCGGACCGTTAATTCTCCCTTGGTGATTGACCTGGGAGATCGTTACCGACGATGGATATCTGCGATTCATGATCACTTTTGTCCTCCTCGGATTGATGAAAACGGAGAACCGACGGCGAAACAACGTGCCGCGGGGTGGCGCTGTGCGCAAGCCATGCAGTGGGCAGCGTCCAGTCCTCAGGCAGGGCTAGGCTATTTAGTACGGCAGGCTATTCGTTTGGGAGCAACTCCAGAGGATGCTTCCTTTGCGGAGACCATCGCAATTCTACGGCCATATCGCAATGGGCCCGCGGATGAGAATATAAATTCGCTGTTTCAACGAATGGAAAAGGAGATTCACCGGCAAAGTGCTGATAGTGACGTCGACGATATTGAGGATGAAGCTTACGGTGCGGATGAACAACAAACACTTGAGGATTTGTATGCCTTGCTTGGCGAGGGGCTTTTGATCGTGCGAGAGTGCCCTGATCTGAAGTGGGAATTCATCAAAGAAAAGGTTGTCGATCTTGCGGGTGAAGAGAAGATTGTCTTCTTCGCTCAACCCATCGAAACGGTAACTACCTTCGTGAATTTCCTGAAGCGGGAATACGGTGAGGATGTCTCTGTAATCATCGGAGGCCAAAGTGACGCGGAACGTTCTGCGGAAGTCGAAAAATTTCTCAAGCCAGACGGCGCGCGATTCCTTGTTTCCTCGAAAGCAGGTGGCGAAGGTATAAATCTTCAAGTAGCTCGCCGTCTAGTCCATATCGACGTTCCGTGGAATCCAATGGATATGGAGCAGCGTGTTGGGCGAGTTCATCGATTCGGATCCAGGCGAAATATAGTTGTCGACACAATTGTTGTTAAGGACAGTCGCGAAGAACACGCTTATCGTGCAGCCCGCGAGAAGTTGCGGCTAATAGCCTCTACCTTAGTAACGCCTGAACGTTTCGAAGCTCTTTTCTCCCGGGTGATTTGTTTGTTGCCATCTGAGGAGTTGCAACATCTCCTAATTGCGGATGACCTTGGGCCGCTTTCACATCAAAATGAACAGCAACTTGCGCAAATGGTCCGTGAGGGCTACGAGAGATGGCAGGCTTTCGATTCAAAGTACGCTGAACAGCAAAGGCAAATTCGCGCGCAAAATCCGGGAATCGCGGCGTGGGACGATTTGAGACATTTTATGCTTGGCTATAGTAAGACAATCGTCGAAGAGGGATTTTTTGCTGAACGATTTGAACTGGACGGAGATTGCACAAAGGCGGTGCAGACCGCGTCGCCTGTTCTTAAATTGAGTGATGATTCGCTTGTTGCATGTCAAGATCTCGGAGGATTGCCTGCATACGGACCGAACGGACAAATCGCGTGGCAGTTCGGAATTAATCATCCGCTTGCTATGAGCGCGCTCGTAAAGGCGGCGTTTGAAAAGGAGAAGGTTGGACCAGCGTTCATAAGATGGAGCCGCGATCGCGAATTTTTTGACAAGAATGTTCATGTCACTGTCCTGGCATTTTTAAGACTCACGCTGCGGGCCGACGAAAATCGAGGCTGGCAAGAATATGCTACGGCCCTAAGGCTGTTCGCTGTCAACTCCAGCGGTGAGAGTCGCGGATTGAGCAGTGAGGAATCCCGAGTCTTCTTTTCGGGTCTCTACCATGCAACAGTCCGCAGTAAGGTGCCTGGTGAGGCACCGTCATGCGAAGAGCTCTGCAGGCTTGAACAAGAAATTGCTGAACAACTTAGACGTCCAAGTACGGAAGACATTCAGGAGCGAAAGCGGCATGCCGTCGCGTCAATCTTTGTCGGAATAGTCGAGAAACAATGATGCATCGAATCGACAGCAATTCACTCAGGGAAGTTGCATTCGCTGGATAAAAATCACAGTCGAGCCGATCATCCAGCGTCGCTGCAAAGTTTAGCTGCTGATTTCTCCGAACAAACCGTATTTCTAGCACAATTCAACAGGTACTGTCGGATCAACTACTATAGGCTTTAGCTCAAAACGAATTCATGCTAATGGGACATGCTTAGGTTGGTCAGTGATGCATTAGTAAACTGTTTTTTGGGGCTGCCAATATTCTATTTCGCATCGAGTTCTCCAATGCCTTACCACTTGCTTCCGCACGGCGAGTAATCGATCGTGAAATAACCACATTTCAGCCAACTCGCCATCCTCCTTCAGCTTTCCGGTTGCGCGCATGGCGTCATCGCCGTTTCTTCGGATATCTCCAGGTAGTGTCCGTCAAGTTGCGCACATTTGATTTTCAGCCTGGCTCTGGAAAAATGTTTTTGCCGCGCGCGGCAAAAACATTTTTTTACTCTGCGTGATCTTCCCTCTCCTCCGGTTCGTGCAGGCGGTCCATGTCCAGGTAACGCCTTGTGCCCCAGTGTGTGCCCGCGATGTGACGCAGCCCGGCGGCGACCAACATCAGGGCGCTTTGGCCGTCGGGGAACGCTCCGACGACTCGCGTGCGACGGCGGATCTCTTTCATGATTCGCTCCAGCATGTTGTTGCTTCGCAGTCTTGTCCAGTGCTCGCGGGGGAAGTTCATGTACGCCAGCGTTTCCTGGACGCCTGCTCGGAAGCATTTTGCTGCGTTTCCCAGCCGTAACGCGGCCAGTTTCTCGGCCACTTGCTCCGCTTTTTCACTCGCTGCAGTTCTGGCGTGCACCGCCTTCAGCATCGCCGCTACGTCGCGTGACTTGCCGCGCGGCACATCCTTCAGCACGTTGCGATAGAAGTGCACGATGCAGCGCTGCCAAGCCGCCTCGGGAAAAAACTCGCCGAGTGCTTCGACCAGGCCGAGACACTTGTCGCTGGTGATCAGCCGCACGCCTTGCAGGCCACGCTCTTTGAGATGGCGTAGGAACGTTCGCCAGCTCTCGCTGTCATCGCCGCCTGGCGACAAACCTACAACCACCGTCGCCCTCATAGCAGTCTGGGCGGCCAAACCCCCGCAGATTTCGCATCGCAGTGGCCTGCTTCCGTTCCGGCTGCGCCTGCACTCCAGCAGTCCACTGCGATACCTTTTACCCAACCCGAACTCTCATAACGAGTGGACCAGAAAATGGGGGCATTCCAGGTGCTCGAACTGACCCGCGTGCCCCACAACGCCTCGGTGATGTCTTCCACGCGGCGGACCGAGACGCCGGCCAAGTACATCTCGACCAACGCCTCTTCGACGCTCGATTCGCGACGTTTGTAACGTTCGATAATCTGCGTCTCCAGCGGCAGGCTTCGCAGCCGAGGAACCTTTAGCGAGACCTCGCCCGCCTTGGTCTGCAGCTTCCGCGAGTACGACCCGGCTCGCGAGTCGACGCGGTCCGCCGTCCGCTCGTAACGCTTGGCGTTGCAAATCTGATCCGCTTCAGCGTCCAGCATCTTGTTCAACGTCTCCTCGACGGTCGAGCGGACCAGTTCATCAAGATGCCCCCGCACCGCTTCGCCGTCAATTTTAATCGCATCCCGGATCTCTTCGCCGGTCCGATCTTCTGGTAAATTCGTCATGGTCAGTCCTTGGTTCTGGTGGTGGTTGATGTTGCTAATCAAATCCATACCAGAGCCAGGGCTGGCTCTCAAATGTGCGCAGTAATTAGGACGTTATCTATCTCCAAACGACTGGATCGCATCAAATGCGGTAGCCTATGCAATATTTGATGGCTTCCCGGTCAGCCCGGGACGCGCGTTGGTAATTACGCGGCGGGTGGTGCCGACTTGGTTTGAAGCGTCTGCGGCGGAGCAGGCCGGCTTGATGGAGCTGGTAAATGCGGTCAAGTCTAAGCTGGACGAATTGCTTGATCAGAAGCCGGATGGGTACAACGTCGGCTTTAACGCCGGCGATGCAGCAGGTCAGACGGTGCCGCATGTTCATATCCATGTCATTCCGCGGTACCGGGGCGACACGGCCGATCCACGGGGCGGCGTTCGGCATGTGATTCCTGGCAAGGGAAATTATCTGGTGAAGTCGCCAGAGTCGACTACGCATCTGACGAAGCCGGTTGGACTGCAACAACTTAGCGCGGGACATCCGCGCTCGCCGCTGTGGGATCATCTGTCATCGCGGATTGCTGGAGCGAGGTTCGTGGACGTGCTGGCGTCGTTTGTGCAACTCTCGGGGCTCGACGTCATTGAAGAGCGGCTCTTCGAAGCGATTCGGAACGAGGCCCAAGTGCGGATCTTAGTCAGCGACTATCTTTACATCTCTGATGCCGAGGCCCTGCGGCGTCTGCTGGGGTGGTGCGACTCGGCGGTGAAAGAGTTTCAAGCCGAGCGACTGCTCGTGAAATTGATTGAGATCGCTAAGCTGCCGTCTGGGCCAGCCTCCTTTCATCCGAAGGCCTGGCGTATTGCCGACGAACATCAGGGCTTCCTCTCGGTCGGCAGTAGTAATCTGTCGAAGCCGGCGTTGCAGACAGGAATTGAGTGGAACTTGCTTTCAACGCGGGAAGCAGATGGCCTGCCCCAATTTTCTGTACCAAGCGTTATGAAAGATTGGTTTGGGAAACAGGTAACGATTCAATGGAGTCGCTGTGCTGCTGGAACGGAAGGAGCGCAGCGACTGAAGTGGAAGCAGCACAGCGGCGCGCGAACTCGGCCGGGTCAGGTAGCCGAGCGAGCTGTGCGGGCGGTTGTGGTTGAAGTCCTCGCGCCAGGCCCGGGCCTTGATCCTTGCGTCCTCCAAGCTCAGCAGGTCAGTCTGGTGCAGGTATTCGTCGCGAAGGCGGCTGTTGAAGCTTTTGCACAAGCCGTTTTGCCAGGGCGATCCTGGTTCGATGTAGAGTACTTCGACGCCGATCAGGTCCAGCCAGGTCTTGATCGCGCAGGAGATAAACTCTGGGCCGTTGTCGCAGCGAATCCGCTTCGGCGCGCCATGCATCGCGAACAGCTCGGCGAGCGTATCGATCGCGTCTTCGCTGGTAATGCTGCGGCCAACCTTGATCGCCAGGCACTGCCGCGTGTACTCATCCACGATGTTCAAAAAGCGGATCGTCCTGCCATCGATCGTCGATGACTGAATGAAATCCCATGTCCACACGTCGTGCATGAACCCGGCCGGCTGCACGTGGCAAGCGTTCGTCGAGACGCCTGTCGCCCGCTTTTTACGGCGTTTTTGCGGAACTTTCAGCCCGGCCGCTTTCCAAAGTCGGTACATCTTTTTCATGTTCAAGGTCTCCCCCTCGCGCCGCAATAACTGACAGATCTGACGATAACCCCAGCGCGGTCGCTGCCGTACAAGCTCTAAAATCCGCTTGGTCAGACGCACGTCTTCGTCCTTCGGCTTCCCCTCAAATCGCTGGCTCGATCGAGGCTGATCGAGCCAGCGACAGGCCCGCCTTTCGGAGACTGAAAACTTCTCCTGAAGCTGCTTGACCGCCGCGCGTCGCGACTGAGGGGTGGTCAGTTTCCCTTGGCGATCTCCTTCAGCATCGAGATATCCAAGGCCTGATCGGCGACGATCTTTTTCAGTCGATTGTTCTCTTCTTCGAGCGACTTGAGACGCTTCGCCTCTTCGCTCTTCATCCCGCCATACTGCGATCGCCAGCGGCTCAAAGTGGCCTCGCTGACTTCCAGCGCCTGCAGCACTTCTCCGACGCTCTTGCCAGCCGCCACCATGGCGTCCGCGTCCCGCAACTTCTTGATGATCTGTTCGGCAGAATGCCGTCGTCGCTTCTTGCTCATGAAAAATCCTTCGCCGAAAGTGGCTCTAGACTTTCATAACATCTGGATCAGGATTTGGGGAGCATTCCACAGAGCCAGAGGCCCACTCGCAAATCGTCTCCGAGTTTGAATCGCTGTGGAAAGTCGCTTCGCCGCTGACTCCAGAGCTTGTTGATAACTACTCGCAACTCGCAGCCAGGTACCCGGCGGCTCATTTTGAACCGGAGTCGGACGACCTTCGCGTAGTCACCTTATCGCCACGCCCCTGGCAGGCAGAGGCACTTGCTGCTCTTGACCGATTACGGACAGCTGGATACCCGCGGGCTCTGTTCGCTGTGGCGACCGGCATGAGAAATACTTGGCTGCGGGATCTCTGCGACTGCCTAAAATACGCCGAAAAAGCAGGCGACGGCACGCTCGATATCTCAGATGAACCGCGTTACCCACGCCGATCGGTGGGGAGTGTAGTTGACCGTGCGATCACGTTTCGATAAATTTCCGCTCGGCAAAAGCCTCGTTTTAGTTGTACGGAGGGTGTGTGCTATCCCATCATGTATAAGCAATTGAAATGCAAATTCCAGTTAGTCCTTCGGTGCAATCTACAGCAATCTTAAATCAAGGCTTTGCATGACTGACCCGCTCGTTTTAACAAAGGAAATCGTCCGACAATTCCTGGCAGATCACGACTCAGTGGACCTGGATGAGTATTCCGAAATCAACGCTGATGCAGCGAAGCTACTTCGAAAGAAAGACGGTTCCCTTTCACTTGAGATCACGAGACTTTCGGATGAGGCCGCCGGTCATTTAAGCAAGCACATCGGAGGGTTATGTCTGGGTTCATTGTCATTTGCAACGGATAATTCGATAAAATCGCTTTCTCGGCATTGTGGCGAGCTTAGCTTCGGAGCACTTAAAGAGATTTCCGACTCCGCCGCAAAGTATGCAAGTCGACATGTCGGTGAACTCCGGTTTGCGGGCCTTACAAAGCTATCCGCAACAAGCGCATCGTGGCTTGGTAAGCACTGCGGAGAACTTGTCATCGAGGTGACTTCTGAGGCAGAGCTTAACCCCGAGGTTGCTGCAGGCCTATCAAAACACCGGGGAAACTTATTCTTATCGTTTCCTGAACTTTCGCTCGAAGCCGCTCTGCACCTACAATCGCATTTCGATGGCGAGTTGACACTGGCTTGTGGTAATCTTTCTGATGCAGTGATTGAGGCATTAGCAAATCGAGTCGGTGAGCTTAGCCTTATGATATCGGAACTGTCAGACGAAGGGGCTCGTCTTCTTAAGCAGCATACCGGTGATCTTGCCATACATGCTTCCGATGGTCTCGCTTTTTCCGCCACGGCGATTGCGCCATGATGGGCAACCTGCGACAATCCGGCAAGTGCGTCTTGGCGGTTTCGTGATTGCTTGATCGCGGCCAAGCGTTTGTCTTGCCGAGAGTTGTTCAGCATGTCGTCTTCATCGCGCGCTTCGATTCAAGAACACTTCGCCGATCTGACGGATCCGCGGACTCGCAAGGTAACTTATCCGCTAGTCAACATCGTCACGATGTCGCTCTGTGCGGTGCTAGGTGGAGCAGATGATTTCGTTGCGATCACTGACTGGGCCGAAGACAAGAAAGAGTGGCTTTCGCAGTTCCTCGACATGAGCACCGGCGTTCCTTCGCATGATCGCTTCAACGCGATTCTCGGCGCTTTGAAGCCGGCTGAATTTGAGAAGTGTTTGCTTAGCTGGATCACTTCGTTGCAAGAGATTACCGATGGGCAGATTATCGCGATCGACGGCAAAACTTTGCGGCGCAGCTTTGACGCCGCCAGCAGCAAGGCCGCGATTCATATGGTCAGCGCCTGGGCGACCGCCAATCATGTGAGTCTCGGGCAAGTCGCGACTGACGCGAAGAGTAATGAGATCACGGCGATTCCGAAATTGCTCGAAATCATCGAGGTTTCCGGCTGTTTGGTGACGATCGACGCGATGGGTTGTCAGAAAGAGATCGCCGCCAAGATCGTTAACGCAGGCGGTGATTACTGTCTGGCGATTAAAGGGAATCAGCGTTATCTGCATCAAGCGATTCGCGATCACTTCGCCGCTGCGATGGAAATCGACTTTGCGAAAATGAAAGTTCACCGCCACGAGACGCACGAGAAAGGGCATGGCCGCGAAGAGTCGCGTTACTACTATCTCTGTCCAATCGACGCCGATGATTTTCCGTACGCCTCGCGTTGGACGAAGCTGAAGGCGATCGGAATGACGATCAATATCGTCAAGCAAAACGGCAAAGAGACGAGTGAAGTACGCTACTACATCGTGAGCAAATATCTCACCGGCAAACGCTTCGCCGAAGCGGTCCGAGGGCACTGGAGCATTGAGAATTCGCTCCACTGGCAACTCGACGTAACGTTCGGCGAAGACCAAAGTCGAATCCGCAAAGGCCACGCCGACGTCAACTTCAGTCTGCTAAGAAGAACAAGCCTGAGCTTGTTGAAGAACAACAAAACGGCGAAGGTGGGCGTGAAGAACAAGCGGCTAAAAGCTGGAAGGAACGACGCCTACTTGTTGGAAGTGTTGCTGGGGACGTGATTTATGGTGCGATCGCCGTGCTTTTTCCGCGGAGGCGGCATGTAATTTGGCACAGCATAGGGACTATATCTACCTAGATACCAGTGCGTGTCTCCCTGAAGTAGTCGAGGCCTTCGAGGCTAAGCGGTTGGAAATTGAAGCCCACGAAGCGGATCTAGCTGTACTAACTGCAGAAGACCGCCGCTTGGCAATCATTAGCTTTGTAAGGGAACCCGTAAGTTTCGATCTATCTGAAGTGAGAGAGATAACAACTGATGACGCCAAGCTCTTAGCGTCTACTGGCTGGTACCTCCCGCTTGATGCCATCCAGGAATTGACTCCAAGGGCTGCTTATGAGCTGTCGAACCACTCAGGGACACTCTCGCTAACAGGTCTAAAAGATATTGATGAAGAATCTGCTACTCTGCTTTCTCGCCATCGTGGGCCACTTTTAGTCGATGTGAATCTCCTTTCACCAAACATTTCGAAGATTCTAAGTCGGAATTCATAACACAAACTAATTGCCCGCAACCATTACATTGGACAGCAAAATGGATACGTGGTCTCACAAGGGTTACCTGTTGGCGTTTTCTGAATTCCTCGAACTACTGACTCCTGAGCACCAACAGGGAGTACAGCGAGATGCTGCTTTGCTCTGCTACCGGATAGGATCAAGCGAAAGCCGTTTATTGGGCAGGGTGCGGCATGCCAAGTCAATTCATCAGATAAAGCAGATTTTGTCGGATTCCATTCAAGCTAAAATCGAGGAATATGAAAGTGAAGGAGATGAAGGAAGTGACTACTGGCCTCTTTTTTCAGAGGATAGTGATGGCACAGATCAAACAACCTTGGCTTTGATTCAAGCAGTTTCTCGAGTTCTGCTACCAATCGAGCCTGAAAGAGTGACAATGATGCGAAATGGCCGGACGTCTGGCTGGGACGTGCCTCTAAATGAGGTTGTTCTCGAGTTCTCTTTCGACGCGTGTTTTGAAATTGAACCATCTGAAATAGGCAAGGCATTGGCCCGCGCAATAGGAATTGATGAGCTGAAGCCGAGTGAATGGACCAGCGTTGACTTTTAACTAGCGACGATGTAGGCATAACGACCAGCCTAGAATTTTGCACCACTCACTGCGAAGTTCGGATCTATTGTCAAACGTCGTGTTCTGAATTCCTGAACTGAGCTGCTTTTTCCCGCAGGATTCCGTCGTGGCAGGAAGGTCCTCCCACGAGGAGGTATATCTTTTAGCTGCAGTTCAATTTTCTCCATTTCTTCGGGACGGATTTGGCGTGCTCCCCAAAAACTGGTCCATGTGTTATGAGAGTCTAGAGGCCGATTTTGGCCAAGGAGACTCCGATGACGAAGAAGCGAAAACGACGTAGTCCCGAGCAGATTGTGAAGGCCTTGCAGGAAGGCGAGGCGATGTTGGCGGCGGGCAAGTCTTCAGCCGAAGTTTTTCAGGCTTTGGCGATCAGCGAAGCGACCTGGATGCGGTGGAAGAAGCAGTTTGGCGGGATGAAGTCGGATGAAGCGCGGCGACTGCGAGAACTGAAGCTGGAGAATCAGCGATTGAAAGAGTTGCTCGCCGAAGCGGAGCTCGACAAGCGGATTCTGCGAGAGGCGGCGGAGGGAAACTTCTGAGCCCGGCTCGGCGGCGCGAGACGGTTCGGCATGTTCGCCAATCGTGCGACGTATCGGAACGGCGAGCCTGCCAGACGCTGGGCGTCGCTCGCAGTTCGCACCGTTATAAGCCTCGCGACGACGCGGAAGAACGACGCTTGGTCGGGCGAATTTCCTCGCTACGGTTATCGCATGATCACGCGGCTTTTGCGGCAGGAAGGTTGGCAGGTGAACTTCAAACGCGTCTATCGTCTGTGGCGTCGAGAAGGGCTGAAAGTGCCTGTAAAACAAGCGAAAAAGCGACGACTTGGAACGGTGGATGGCGGTATCACTCGCCGTCAGGCCGAGCGGCCGAACCATGTCTGGTCAATCGATTTCATCTTCGATCGCACCGAGAACGGTCGTCCGCTGAAGATCCTTTCGCTGGTCGATGAATTCACGCGAGAATGCATTGCTTTAGAAGTGAATCGCAAATTTACCGGCGATCACTTGGTGGAACTGCTTGCCGACTTGTTCGCGATCCGCGGCGTGCCCGAGTTTATTCGCTCGGACAATGGACCGGAGTTCATCAGTCGTCGCGTGCAGAAGTTCTTGGAGAAGATCGATGTCGGCATGTCGTACATCGAACCAGGCAGTCCTTGGCAGAACGGTTACGTCGAGAGATTCCACAGTCGTCTCCGCGACGAATGCCTGGCTTGTGAACTGTTCACCACGTTGGCCGAAGCTCGCACTGTCATCGCTGCCTGGCGACAAACCTACAACCACCGCCGCCCTCACAGCAGTCTGGGCGGCCAAACCCCCGCAGATTTCGCGTCGCAGTGGCCTGCTTCCGTTCCGGCTGCGCCTGCACTCCAGCAGTCCACTGCGATACCTTTTACCCAGCCCGAACTCTCATAACGAGTGGACCAGAAAATGGGGGCATTCCAGATTGAGATAGCTTAAACATCATCGTCAGGCTCGCTCGCCTGGTTCCGTTGCTTTTTTCGCGGCGATGGCGTAGTCGAATCGTGGCGAACGTCGATTCGATTGGGTGGGTCGCAAGTGGCCTCAGCGCTCGGCCGGGAAGTCGTAGAACGCCAGTAAGACGTCGCGATCTTTCTGAAGGCACACGCACGCCGCGGGATGCTTCGCTCGATATTTCTCCAAGATCTCGTTGAACGACCTGCCGGCGGTCTCCCTCGTTTCTGCCTGCCAGATTCCACCGATAGAATTCTCCAGGAGTTGCCGGCAGTGCCTCCAAAGCCACCAGGTCCTCCGCCGCGATCTTGAAAGCGACTGCCATGCGATCGATCACGACAACGTTGACGACAATGCCTGGGCGAAGTGGTGGATCAAATGGCCGATCGATCGCTGGCTCGCTGTCCAAGGTGGCCAAACATGGTTCACGCAGGCAGGCGATCGCTTCAAGCTGGCTTTCGACGTCCCCGATCGTTTCCAGCCGGCCCTGGAATTCATGGCAGAGGAGATCGTCGACTGGCGACTAGCGTCGCATGCGAAGAGTCGGCGACTGGTTGAGTTCGAGTCGGGCGAAGTCACGTTTGTAGCTAGAGTCTCCTATGAAAATGGCCGACGGAAACTCTCTATTCCTGACAAAGCGAAGGTGTCTGGTCGGCCCATTGGCGTTACTCCAGTGCGACTCCCAGGCGGCGAACTTTGGGAATTCAAGTTTGTGAAGGTAGCCTGCACTGTGGCGAAGCCTCTAGGAGAGACCGCCAATCAACTCGGCAAGCTTCTCCAAGAGTGGTTCGGACCGAATGCCGGTTTGCCCGGCTCGAACTGCAAGGTGCAATTCGAGACGCAGAATGGAGAATGGCAGGTGAAACCACAATTAGCTAATAAGATATCCTTGGGCGCAGTTGCGATGCTGGCCGACGGAACGGATGCTGTGGAAATCGTGGACATTGTCACGACACAAGAAGAGTATTCTGCACATGTCCCCGTCTACGACCTTTTTGTCGCAGTTGGGGACTGGGGTATCGAAGGAAGCCCGTCTGCGATCGGATGGATACCTGCCCCCAATTATCGCCTGCGGAAAGGAATGTTCGCGGCCCAGGTCACTGGTCACTCGATGGAACCCTTAATTTTCTCCGGTTCTTGGTGCCTGTTTCAACCTTGTCCTGCAGGCACTCGAGGGGGGCCGACTCCTGCTTGTACAGGTCAATACGCATCTCGATCCCGAAGACGGCGGGCGCTATACGATAAAGCGATATCACTCCACTACGCAAGCTCACGAAGATGGTTGGAGCCACCAAACAATCGAACCACAGCCCTTAAATCCGGACCCCAGTTGTCAACCAATCCCGATCACCGAGGAGGACGCGGAATCGATTCGCGTAGTGGGAGAGTTTGTTGGGGTTATCGGGTAGCTTCGTGGACGCTCGGGAGCGAAATAGTCAATTTAAGCAGGAGTATGAGTTGCCCGATGGCAAGCGTTTTCAGGCAGTTTTCGAATGACATCCACACGTCATAGCTACAGCAACCGTGTCAAATTGCCCAGGTCTTGTTCGCACCATCGGCTGCCCTGCAGGAATTTGGCGTTGTGACTAGCAATGACACTTTCACTTTTGATACAATCCTTCCGAGGGGGTGGCGACGCATGTAAATATGTTTATTTTACACTCCCCTGAAATGCAGGACTAGCAACGAGAATTGGGAGCAGGAGCATTGCAAAAGGGAAAAACGAATAATCCTTTTGTTGAGTCATCGGAGAACGGGTTAGGTATCGGCAAGGCGGCGGAGATAGACGAAGAAACGGCAACAGTCGAATACTTTCGCTCGCCGTTAGATGACGAACCTATTCGTATGCAAGTTGCCACGCGCAGCCTGTCCCGCAAGGTGTTGCATGCGGAAACTCGTGCATGCTATTTCAATCCGGAAACTGGCGAAATCGAGGTCGGTCGTGTCTTGCATTACCAGAGAGACGACCAGCTATATCTTGTAAGGCTTTCGAACGATCAATCGCGGATGCTTTCGAGCGGCGACTTTCACGTTCGATGTCTATTTCAATTCGCGGAACCTACGGAACACTTAACTATTCAAAACAACGAAACGGAATTTTGGCATTCGGCCAGATCAAGTTTCGTGCGGCACATTTTGAAAAAGCACGGAACCAATGGCGAACCGAATTCTTGGACGGCACCGCATCGATTCGCGAAGAAGGATCGCTCGGTAGCGGGGCGATCCGTACTGCCACTGCGAAAAATACCGTTATGATTAATTGCTGCGTATCTCAACAGTGTGCTCGTTCCGTCATCGCCACCATGCCTGCGTTTCTCTGATATGATTCTTTCCATTGGGCAGTTTGCCATTACCAGTAGAAACATGCTTGGAATTGGTACAGTAGTCGATGTCGATATTGATACCGTTTCAATTCAGTACTTCGATTCGCCAGCTCCCGAGGCTGTAAAAATTGTTGAGGTCTGCGTTGACTCTGTGAGGCCGATCCAACTAAGCAACGAGACCCGAGTATTTTATCGGGATCCCACAACCTTCCGATGGAGCGTTGGACGCGTTCTCGACTTCCAAAAAGATACGCGAAAGTACTTGGTTTGTTTTCCGAATGGACACAGAGAGCTACTGAAAGAATCAACGCTGTTCACGCGTTGGGCAATGCCAATCGCTGATCCAATCGAATTACTGGCGTACCAGCTAAACGAAACACCGTTTTGGCATGAAGGCCGAACAAGTTTCATCCAAAACATCTACTCCCAACGCAGGCTTAGCCTTGGGATGCCGAGCCTACTTTCGTCGTCAATCGACTTGGTCGAACATCAATTCTCTGTTGCCAGAAAAGTTCTATGTGATCCTTTTCAGAGGTACTTGCTGGCGGACGAAGTCGGTCTTGGGAAGACTATCGAAACGGGAATTCTCATCCGTCAGTATGTACTGGATGAGCCAACAGAACATAAAGTGCTACTGATCGTCCCATCGGTGTTGATTACGCAATGGAAACTCGAACTTAAACTTCGGTTTGATCTTAGTGACCAACTTGGCGAATCCATTCACGTTGTTTCGCGCGACGACATCGAAGCGATTTTACAGCTAGGCCCAGTCGCTGGAATGGTGGTGATTGATGAAGCGCACCACCTCGCTGCTTGGGCTGTATCCTTAGATCCTAGCGAACGTTCTCGCTACAACACGGTAGCCGCATTCACAGCAGATATGCAAAAGCGAGTTCTGCTTTTATCGGCAACGCCAGTGCTCAACAACGAGCGTGCTTTTTTGGCGATGTTGCACCTGATTGATCCGGTCCTATACCCACTAGATGAATTCACTGCGTTCAAAGAAAGAGTGGAAAATCGACAGAAGGTTGCCGAAGTCCTTCTTTCGCTGCAAGAAGATGAGTCGAACTACTTTCTAAAGCAATCGCTGGAAAGTCTTGATGCATTCTTTATCAAAGACAGGCGTTTCTCTGCGCTTTGTCAAGAGTTGCTTGCTTTGATCGACGAAGACGTTGAGGAGGAGCATCCGCGACGTTCTGAGCTGATTCGCTCGTTGCGACTGCACGTCAGCGAGGCATGGCGTTTGCATCGTCGAATGATCCGAAATCGACGTGGTACAACGACACAAGGCTTGATTCCGGGGCGTCAAGGGTGTGAAGTATGCGAGTGGCAATCGGCCCAGCAGGAGAAACTCGAATCCCTTTTTCATGAATGGCGGATTGGTTTAGCAGCGCACGTTTTCGACAATCCCGAATTCCGCGAGTCTGGCGCTAACTTCGCCAAAGAACTGATGCAGGCGGTCGTAAGCAATCCGAAGTCTGTTGCACGGTTAGTCGATTTTCGTTTGAGAGCGGACAATGACCAATCAGACTGCTTTCCGATGTTCTCGACGGAACCAGAAACCCTTATTGCGCTGGCGAACCACGCGAGACGCTGTAATCTGGCGGATAAGCACCGAGTCTTGCTTGAGTTGATACAGCAACTGGAAACTGTATCCCGATCTAAGATGTCGATCGTCGTTTTCGCAAACGATGCCGAGACGGCAGATGATATCTTTGATTTTCTCAGAGTTTCTCTTCCCGGTCGAATCTGGAGGCATAGCCGTGAGAACTCTGGATGGACTCAGGCATTGGCTTTCAGTGCAAGCAGTGTATTGCTTTGTGATGCGACTGCTGAGGAAGGGTTGAACCTGCAAAAGCGTTCGGCTTGCATCGTGAATTTTGATCTCCCTCTTTCGCCCAATCGAATCGAGCAGCGGATAGGGAGACTCGATCGTTTTGGAACAGGTAAGGCCATCAAGTGTTACAACTTAGTCCTCGCATCATCACTAATTGAAATCCAATGGAACCATCTACTTGATCGCGGACTGGGTGTTTTCGACCAGTCGATCGCCAGTTTGCAGTATTTGGTAGAGGACCAACTGGCACGGGTCTGGGATGAGTTTATCGATGCGGGCCATGAAGCTTTTGAAGAAGCGACAGATCGTCTAGGTGGTGACGACGGTTTGGTAAAAAGAGAGCGGCGTATAGTGCTGGCTCAAGACGAACTCGACTCGGATGGTTTCTCTGCAAAGTGCGACTTGGAAGCATTTAATGCCTTAGCTCAACTCGATGTGAAAGCTTCGGCATTGTGTGAGGCAATAGATGGCTGGATGGTTAAGCGATTGCATTTCCGCAAGTCTGGTGAAAAGGGGCGGCACGATCAAGTTGTTAAATACGAGATGTGTGTCCGAGATGACTTTAAACCTTGGAAGAAAGATCGCACTTCATTGATGCCATACCACGAGTGGGATCACTTTTTTCGCAAATCACTGGACACCGACGTTCGTCCTAGAGAACCTGTGATTTCGCAAACTCACCTAATGACGTTTGATCGACAAGAGGCTCAGGCACGAGAAGTTCCGCTTGCAAGGATTGGTCACCCATTCGTGGACGCAATTACGCATCAAATCCGACTTGACGACCGAGGCGTTTGTTTCGCGATGTGGCGTTACTGCCCTGAGCTAGTGCTTGATGAACCAGCGACGATCTTCTTTCAAATTTATTTCTTGATCGAAGCTGATGAGGCTGTGTTTCGCGACCTGAAGGAGCGTTGGCCATCAGCTTCTATTACTGCATTGCGGAGGCGAGCAGATGACCTCTTTCCGCCAATTGCCTTTCGCATGTTGCTTGATTCAGACCTAAATCGAATTACGGACACCGGTTTACTAAAAACCTTGCTTCAACCCTATTCGAGTAAGGGGCCCGGGCAACCAGGGCCGCAAGATTTCAACCTGAACTTCGACCGTTGGAAAACAGTTGAACCTTACTGCGACAGCAATGTTTGGCGGGAGTTGTGCTATGCAGCAGGCGAGCGAGCCAAGGCCGGTCTCCTTGAACAAACTAAGTTGCCGCAAAAGATTAAGGAAACTGTTTCGCGAGCACAACGAATGTTCGCATTGAGACGGGATCAATTCCAGAGCCGAATCGTTAGGAGCACGCGGGAACGTGAAGTGTTGGTGTCAGAAATGAGTTTTGAGAAGGCATTTCATGAGGCTTTGATACGCTCGATTGAATCTCCAAGTATTCGCGTTGACTCTGCTGGCGGCATTTTCCTTTCCAACGTGAATCCCTTCGCGGATGAGCGACCGAGAGAGGATGACGAATGAATGGCTTCAGTGAACTTCAATCAGTGTTGGCGGAATGGCCCGAAAGATTCATTCCTGACGGCATCGACTTGAAAGACAACAGTATTCGTCGATTGTTTCGCTTTTTGAAATGCCTTCAAACAGATCCGCTCTACGCGTCCTCCGGCGATATTGCTGGGCTGATTCGTCATGTGCTGTGCCGTTACCGCAGTGTCAACCAGAGCATACCGATGTTGCGAGTGCCCACAACGACTGGTTGGCCTGATAAGGCACTGTGGCAGCAATCGCATGTTGATGCGGTTCCGCTTGGAAAAGTTCTGCAACTGTCAGTAAGTAAAGATTGGTCCACCGATTGGCTGCAAGACAGTACCGAACATCCGCCCCTGCGAGGCGCTTTCCGAGAAGAGGAACGAAGGAAGACTTGGCCGCGATCTGTTAAGTACCCGCTTGATCCAGCACTAACCGACGGGCTCGAGCTAGAATTCGAAAACTACTCCTCACCGGGTCAGCGACAAGCCATTCATTCCGCATTCTTAATGAAACCCGGCGGCACTCTGGTAGTGAATCTCCCGACCGGTACTGGTAAAAGTCTGGTCGCTTGGGCTCCAGCCTTGCAACATCCGCAAGTTGACGCGCTAACGGTAATGGTGACGCCCACTATCGCGCTAGCGATAGATCAAGAACGGCAACTGAAAAACGGCTACCCTAAGAAAGCTGTCGCGAAACTGCCTCAGAGGCTGGCTTGGCACAGTGGTCTTGATGAAGCAGACCGAAAGCTGATCCGCCAAAACTTAAAGAACGGAACTCAGCGTGTTCTGATCGCTTCACCTGAAAGCCTGATGACTTCACTTGCTCGTCCGCTGTACGAAGCAGCTGAACGAGGCTGCCTGAAGTACTTCGTCGTTGATGAAGCCCATTTGGTTGCCCAGTGGGGTGCGGAGTTTCGTCCTCAATTTCAATCAATTAGCGGTCTAAGACGCGAGTTGCTTTCTCAGTGCCCAGAGGATGATCAATTCAAAACGCTGTTACTATCGGCGACCCTTTCCCAAGACAGCGTCGACATGCTGCGGAAATTATTCGCGGAAGTCGAAATCGACCACGTTTCAGCAGTCACCCTGCGCCCAGAGCCCGAGTATTGGATCAGCAGTGCTCCGAACGAAAATGAGCGTAAACGACGAATTGCGGAGCTAGTACGAGTCGTACCGCGTCCATTTCTTCTCTACGTGACCAAGCAAGACGATGCGGAGAATTGGTTTCAAGAACTTCGTCGCATGGGATTAAAGCGTATCGGGTGTGTGCACGGCAGTTCCTCAGCGGAGATTCGAGAAACGGCTATCGAGCAATGGCGTGATGGAAGTCTGGACGCAGTTGTGGCGACTTCTGCGTTTGGGCTAGGGATGGACAAGCAGGATGTTCGCACAATTATTCATGCTTGCATCCCGGAAACGGTTGACCGGTACTACCAAGAGGTAGGCCGCGGAGGACGTGATGGAAATGCCTGTGTTTCATTTTTGGTTCACACGAATACGGACCTCGGTACAGCCAGTGGTTTGGCTCGCAATCGAATTATCACGCTTGAAAAAGGATTGCCGCGATGGGAGGCAATGGTTGACAATGGTCGCTCAATAGCGGGACATCCCGGTCGATTGCAAGTTGACCTTCGCCAACAGACAAGTGGCGTGGCCGGCGACTCGGATGAAAATAATCGCTGGAATTTGCGAACGCTGGTTTTACTTAACCGTGCTGGCATTATTCGTATTGAATCACATGAACCTCCGGAAGTAGCGAAAAACCCGGAAGAAACAAATGAGCAATTTGAGCGTCGTCGCCAGGAATCTTGGGAAGAGTATTCGATGTCGAGTTTCGTCAGAATAGAGGACGACGATCATCGTGAATTGGCAACATGGATACAGAAAGTCGAACCAGTACGGCAGCAGATGTTGCGGACTGCCAATCAAAACTTCGATTTGGTTCACGATGTTCTTCGCGGTCGCCGAAAGATAAGCGAGGTTTTGGCTTCGGCCTATCGACTCGATAGTAATGGTTTTTTCGTTGAACCTGTTCTTGTTTGCGGTGGATGTCCGGGTTGCCGTAGCGAGCCAGATGAATCCAAATCCAGTTTTCGCCTTCCCCACCCCGACGCGATAATGAATCTAGGCATTGCTGTTAGTCACGAATTGCGTAAAGCGCTACCGGAGATAAACGAGTTGGTTCTTGTTTCTTGTCCAAAGGTTGCATCTCGACGTGACCTGCGGAAATTCATGCAAAAGTTAAAACCAATTTTGATTCGCCTAGTCCAATGGGGAGTGCAGGAGGTCGCCGCCTGTTCCCCCTATGCAGAACTAACGGAGATTAGGGAGCTTTACAGAAGCAGTCAAAACCAATTCGTTGTCCACCGGACAGGAAGCGACGACCGCTTTGAAGAGTCGGCTCCGCGCATCCCGGCGATTACGCTTCATTTGCCAGACGAGCCGGAGTCGATTTCGATTGAGACAATCAACTTAAACCGTCCACTACATTTTTTGTTTGCTTGGGAGGATACACCTGACCGCGAACGGGCGAACTCCACAATATTTGAGCGTGCGAACTTTATCAGGTTCAACGACCTAGAGGCGAGATTGAGTCAATGAGCATACTAAACCGTCCAAGCGACGGACTCTTTAACATCCTGGTAGTTTTTGCCCGGTGCCTTGCTCAGCACGGCAGCATGGACCGTGGTAAATTGATCAAGGTTTGCGCCCCGGTGTCAGCTGTCGACTCTCAAGAGCGTGCGAAGCAGACACTGAACAACTGGATTCAATTGGGCCTTTTAAACGACAAAGAAGGCAAAATTTCAATTGACCGTAGTTTATCCTCAGAAATTAAAAAAACGTTTGAACATGGTCATCTAGCATTAGCATGTCGGCAACGCGTGCTTGCAGTAGAGAACAACCAGCGTTTTTGGGAAGCGGAAGACAACGGAAGTTCTGACTTCTGTCGCGCGGCTAGTTGGATGTTGGCTCAAAATGTATTCGATGTTGAAGTCGTAGGTCACAAAGCGGTTGAGGAAATCGAAGTGCAGCAACTTCGAGAGTTTAGCGCCTTTACCAACGATACCCGCTGGGCGGGTTTCAAAGCATGGGCATCTTTTCTCGGGTTTGGTTGGATTGGTCGTTATCCAAACAAAAACACCTTTGTAATTGATCCCACAACGGCTGTCTCTGAATCACTCGCCGAAGTATTCGGCAAAAGCAAGGAACTTGCTCAAGAACAATTCTTCCGCACTCTCGCGGACGTGCTTCCTGTCATTGACGGTGGTGTGTATCGATCACAAGTCGAAGAGAAAATCGACAGGGCAAGTTGGAAAGAGCCCAAATCCAGCGAAATATCAACATCACTCTCGCGAGCGCTCAGCCGACTTCACGAGAGAGAGGAAATTCAATTGGAGAATCGAGCCGATGCTATCAAGCGAACCTTGTTAGGTAGGAACAATCGCCCGCTCCGAAACGTTTCCCACATTATTTGGAAGGGAGGTAAGAAATGAGCCTTTCCGATTTTTGGCCAACCGAAAGAAACGTTCTCGAGTGTATCAAACCGGAGGCCGAGAACCCTCGTGATGAAGTGTTCTTGGCGATCCACCAGCCAATGCGGTTGGAAAGAAGGCATCTGAAGAACCACAGCAAATCTCCAGCTACAGAACACGATCTATTAACGGCACTGCTGAGCAACGACATTCCATCGGGAACTCTTCTAATTCCAATCGTTGGTGCGTCTGGAATTGGGAAATCACACATCGTTCGTTGGTTGGATGTCCAGTTACGGCAAAGGAAAGACCTCGAAAAACGCCACGTGATCCGCATCCCGAAAAGTTCTAGTCTAAAAAGCGTTTTAAGACGAATCTTGGAAGGGCTTGACGGCGTGCAATACAAGCAGATTCGAAAAGAACTGGATTCTGCACGTGAGAAATTGACGGGGATTCAGTCTGAAGAACTTGTCTTTTCGCATTTGGTGATTTCAGTTCGCACGCGTGTCGACGATGCCAAGAAGCGTAAAGCTAAAGCAAAAGAAAACGGAGAAAAACCTGATTCCGAAGATGAACGATGGATCGCAGTTGGTGATGATCGAAAGTTGCCTTCCATATTGCAAGATCCAGAGACGAGAAAATTGTTCATCAGTACAAAGGATCGTCGTGGGATCGTTACGGAATTGTCACGTAGACTAACCGAGGATTCTGAATCCGACGAATTGCCACGGAACCGGTTTGAGCCCGCTGACTTTGAGATTCCAGGCATCTTGCAAACTGACATTGCTAAAGCGGGCGAGAATGCTCAAAAGTATCTTAGAACTCTTTGTCGTTCGGATGGCCGGGCACAGGCCGACGCAATTGAATTGCTCAATGCGATCGTCGACGAAGCGATCGCGCCTCTTGCATCTCCAAGTGACAATTCGTTGTCAGATATCTTCTATGAGATTCGGCGCGAGTTGTTGAATGAAGATCGCGAATTGGTGCTGTTGGTAGAGGATTTCGCGGTGCTGGCAGGAATACAGGGAGCGTTGCTGGATGCAATGGTCAAGGAGGGTATTAGAGATGGTGAACAACAAATCTGCACACTCCGCACTGCTCTGGCGGTTACCGAAGGATACCTTAAAGACTTTGACACAGTTGAGACCCGAGCCCAACATGCTTGGCACATCCTTGAAAGCTCAAATGAAGACGAGTCGCAGACGATAGCAAGGATGTGTAGTTTTACAGGAGCGTACTTGAATGCAGCAAGGTTTGGTGCTGCGCGGCTTAGCGAACACCTTCCAGAAGATGCGATCGACCAGTCATGGGTTCCGAATTTCAAAGATGAAGTTTCATTAGCCAGCGACGAGTCAACACAACTGGAGGCGTTCGGCACATGTGAACACGAGAGATCGCTTTTCCCGTTTAATATTGATGCAATTCGGCAAATTGCAGATTCAAAAATGCGGGATAGTGACGGAAATTTGATGTTCAAGCCAAGAACGATCATCAAAGACATGCTGATCCCGGTTTTGAAAGATCACCGAAACGAATACCTGAGTGGTTCTTTTCCGCCCGCAGCACCATTATTAGGATATGGCGTTGACGAAATTGATCCCAAATTGCGAAGCCAAATTAATGAGTTACAGCGTGATGCCGTAACACAGAAGCGTCTCTACGCGATCGTTAGGTTTTGGGGAGACAATCCGGATCGACTGGAAGGAATGAGTGCTCCAGAAGGAATTTTCCAGGCTTTCCAATTACCTGAATTGAGCAATGGTTCGTTTCCATCACCGCCTCCCTCGGTCAAACCGATCACGACAGCAAACGGGCCTGGTGGAGACGTTCATGCGCCAACTCCAACTCAACCGGCGTCGCCCGAACCTGCGAAAGTACCTTGGATACCGGAAGAAATACAAAAGTGGTTTGATCTGTTTGGAAAGTGGGCGGGAGGCCAGGACCTCACGCAAAAAGAAGCCAATAGTCTTCGAAGTGAAATTCTAGACTTGGTCTCATCTGCAGTTGATTGGGACGCAGAACTTCTATCCGAAGATATTCCGAAGTCAGCGCAGGAATGGGTATATCTACCCAGGTCGCGTGGTGCTTCTAATTGCGATGCCGAAAACGCTTCTATTATTGTGGCGACCGACCAAGAGTTCGAAGTAAACGACCTGCCTGTTGTCAGCTTACTGCGTGCGGTCGTGCGTCACCGTTTCCACAAAGGGTGGAATTACGAAGAGGCGGATGAAGATTTTTCGAGGCTTGCGAACTTTATTGAGCATGCACGTCCACGACTGACGACGTGGCTTCGCAATAATTATCGGAATGTCAAGGGAGATCCCAGTCCAGTTTTGACGCAAACACTATTACTGGGATCACGGATACTTAATATCGAGAATTCGCACGCGCAAGAAGATGCTTCGCTAGTTGACGCTGTGTTTGCCAGGGGGAAAACGGCGTTTGAATCGGGGAATTCGCCGTGGGAAATGCTGCGACGGGAATCGCAGGAACATCGCGAGAGGTTAAGAACGGAACTGATGGTTCGCGTGTGTGCTCGTCAGGGATCTGGTGAAAAAGTCTTTGCTGTCGACGCGGCAAGCATTTTGGAAAACATTAAATCGCTCAAGTCCGAGTGGAAAGTCGATCAACGACTGGACAAAAGCGCTGACAAAGAGATTCCTGAAATCGCCTCTCACGTAAAAGCAATCTCTAAAGACTTGGATAAAGCCGCGTCCAATCGCCGGAAACAGATACTTGACGAATGGAAGAAAGTTGAAGCCCAGATCGGCACAACCCCGGATAAATCAGCGCTGATTGATGAAGCTCAACGACTGATCGAAACGGGGAAGCAGTACGGGTTTAGGCCATCAGTGGGTTCGAGTGCTGACCTGTCAAGGTTAGTAGAATCGTTCCGCGATGCTGCCATAAAAACCTGCTTGGAACATGTAACCAAGATTCAGGCCGAGGCCGACGGAGGGGCGCTATTGTCGGCCTTGGCACAATTCGATGAGTCAACCCTGGGACTGTTGATAGACTTTACCATCCAGATTGGTGCCTACGCAGCGGACGTGATTGGCAAATCAGACGGAAAGCTAAGAGTACTAGGCGACGATATTATTACGTCTGCTGTCCAAGATTTTGAAAAACGACTGGACACTTTCGATAGTTCCCTGTTGAAATCCAGAGGGGCCAACCTATGAACTTGCTTGAACATTGTAAACAAGCAAATGAAAAGCTGGCTAAACTTGCCAATGCTGAAAAAGCAAATGATGTGGCCGAAAACATCAGAAATCGGTCCAGCGAATTGCGGGAGACTAGCGAGTCTTTGGTCGGCGTTTCGGCAAGTGCAGTCGTCTTGCTGGATGCCGGAATCTTGAAGGAGTTGCAATTAATAGATGATTCCAAACCACGAATGCACCTAACGGAAATTCGGCAAAAGCTTAAAGACGATCCGTCTGCGATCACATCCGGTCGCACATTTACGAATTTGAAAAAATCTCTGCAAACTTATACGGAAAAAGCCATTCAACTAATCAACAGCAGTTGGATGGAATTCGTTACAGAGATGTCCCCTAAATTGGACAGCAAACTCCTTAAGCAGCATCGCAACACATCGTTCTCGGACACCGTTCTAAAGCTCGAACGTAACTCTAAAGAAGCACAGAAGATCGCCAAGGACACGCCAGGCGACGCACTAGCTTTCTCTAAATTGAAGGAATTGTGGGCCGAAATCCGCGAGGATTTAGCGAGCCTACCCCAGGCTGACGATCCAGAAGTTCAGGCGTTTTTGATTGCGGTCGGTAGCGAAACTGGTGCAGGATTAGGCCTGCTAACTGATTCGGTCCGTACGTGGCTCCTTGAGAATCAAATGATTGAAGATTTTAGTGTACGGCGCTTAAGGTAAAGCCATTGATTGACGGTTTGGAAAAAACTTAAGTGTTTGCTCTCAGTGAGTGCCTGTCGGCATAGCGAAGCGCGGGTCACTTTGGGCTTCTGACGCAACAAAAATCAGAATGCGGAAATCGGGTTTTCCGTTCAATGTCAACATCTATAGTCTAGATCGCAAGCTACGAATGACTTCCAGAAATACTCTTATTCCTATTTTTCTTGGTCTACTTGAGCAGGCTGAGTCGCGACTGCTTTCATGGGGAATGGTGGATGGTTCTTTTTCGGATGATGAAGTTCTTGATCTTGCGGATGAATTTGTTGAGCGGAACGCTGACGGGGAAATATCTGACGGTGAAAAACTGGTCGAACTTCTTGAGCAACGACGTTTGCTGTTTCAGTTCCAACAGGCCGGAGAAACAAGATGGCGAACTCGAATGGGCGAAACGGTTCGGCTGATTGCCCGATTGAGGCAACTGTTTCCGCAGCATTTGGCAACGCCGCGACGTTGGCAGATCGCGTCTACGCTGGTTGCTGACTACCGGTTGGTACTGCGGCCGCGCCAGTTTCCGAGGCGAGATGTTGAGTTCGAGCGTGCCGCGGACGAAATCAATGAACTCTCGGCGCTCGATTCTGCTCAATCTGCAGTGCTTGATGCATTGCTGAATCGATCAGGAAGTGAGTCGTTCAAACTTGCAGATTTTCAGTTGCGGGCGACGCGATCAATACTGGCGGGCTCCAGTAGTCAACGTGAGTCCGGGACGATCGTTTGCGCTGGAACTGGTAGTGGGAAAACGCTTGCGTTCTACTTGCCTGCGTTTTTGAAAATTGCACCGACGCTAGATGACTCGCGATGGACACGTTGTCTGGCAATTTACCCGCGCAATGAATTGCTCAAGGATCAGCTTTCCGAAACTTACCAACAAGCTCGTCGAATTGACGCTGCGTTGTCTGCTAACGGGAAACGGAAGTTAGTGATTGGCACGCTCTTCAGTGCAACGCCTACATCTGGCCGATTCTTTAAACGCGAGGATCCGCCTAATGGTTGGGTGACTACCAACGATGGTTTTGTTTGTCCCTATATGGGCTGTCCCTCGGATTCCTGCGGCGGGCCAATGGTTTGGCTAGATAGTGACCGGCAGGCCAACGTCGAGCGTTTAGTTTGTCGCGATTGCAACACGGCAACGCAACCAGATGAGCTAATCCTGACTCGCGAAAAACTTCGGGCCGGACCGCCAGATATCCTGTTCACTACCACCGAGATGTTGAACCAGAGAATGGCTGATTCGCAAATCGGACGATTGTTCGGAATTAATACTTCTGTTCATCAGAAGCCAGCGATGGTTTTGTTGGATGAAGTTCACACCTACTCCGGGATAACAGGTGCCCAAGTCGCGAACGTGCTGAGACGGTGGAAAAAAGCATCGGGAGCAAAGCCGCACTTTGTTGGGCTATCGGCGACATTGAGCGATGCCAAGCGTTTTTTCGCACAACTCACAGGCGTCTCTGACTTTCGCGTGGAAGAAGTCAGTCCTCATCCATCCGAAATGAATCGGCAAGGAGTGGAGTACATGATGGCCGTGCTTGGGGATCCGTCTTCGGGGACTTCGCTGCTTTCCGCAACTATACAAACCGCGATGTTGATGCGGCGAGTTCTAGACACACAGAGCGAGAGATACAGTCGAGGCCTTTACGGAACTCGCGAATTTGTGTTCACGGATGACTTGGATGTTACCAATCGCCTGTTCTTCAATTTGAGAGATGCTGAGGGCCAAAACGGTTGGGGGCGTCGCGATGCGACCAAGCCAGAAGGCTCTTTGGCGAACTTACGCGATTCGGCGCGGCCTGAGAGTGATCTTCGTTTTCGATTTGGGCAGTCATGGAAAATCTGTGAAGAAATTGGCCACGAACTAAACACAAATGCTTTGCTTCGAGTGGATCGAACCAGTTCTCAAGATGTGGGTGTTGGCGCAAACTCGGACATCATTGTCGCGACCGCTTCTCTGGAAGTTGGTTTCAATGATCCAGAGGTGAATGCTGTCGTGCAGCACAAGGCTCCTCGCGATGTTGCTCAATTTTTGCAGAGAAAAGGGCGTGCCGGTCGTCGCACTGAGATGCGTCCGTGGACAATCGTGATGCTGTCAGGATATGGCCGAGACCGAGTTGCATGGCAGAGTTATGATTTGTTGTTTGCCCCAGAATTGCCTCCGCGTGATTTGCCAACCGGAAATCGTTACGTTTTACGCATGCAGGCCGTGTACGCGTTTCAGGATTGGATGGCTGCTCAACTGCGAAAAACTCCAGGGCTCCCACCGGGCAGTATTTGGCAGGATTTTGCCGCGCCGCCAAGTGAACATGTAAGTAAAAAGCCCGGCCACGCTAGGGCGCGTCAGAAGGCGGAGGCGAGAATTGTTGAAGCCCTGTTAACTCGCGATATTGGCCTAGAAGATCTACGCAACTATTTGCAATCCGCCCTTCAACAGTCGGCAGAAGTGATCGACATGTTGTTATGGGAACCGCCAAGATCTCTGATGACCGCTGTGCTTCCAACTCTTCTTCGTCGATTGGAAACAGAGTGGCGTTTTTCAGGCTCTGCGTCATTCGGAAGGCGTTTTGACTACTTCGTCCCTAAAAATCCCTTACCCGAATTTATTCCTGCAACACTTTTCTCAGACTTGAACTTGCCGGAAGTCAACATTGTGACTCCCGCTCAAACACGAAGCGACGACGAATTGGATTCGCGATTACCGCTGTTGCGTGCAGTAAAAGAGTTTGCGCCAGGACGGGTTTCTCGCCGCTACGGAATTCACCATCAGCATGTCAGGCATTGGATCGCCCCTCCCGACCTGAATCCTGAACCGCAGAAGTTTCTACCGATTAGCAATTGGATGAGCCAACATGACGAACTGGGGGAATTCCAGTTTGTTGTTGATGGCGTAACGCAATCTATTCGATGCGTACGACCATATGAAATTCGGCCGGATCAACCACCCTCTCAGATTTCAGATACATCCAATTCGTTCCTGCGTTGGCAGACCCAGATAGCCCCAGCATTTCAAGGCATGGAAGGGATGTTGCCTTTGATTCCGCGGTGGGAAGCAATCGTAAAAGGGATATGTTTCTTTACACACAATGCAAATTGCCAAGTTGAGGTTAGACGATTCGCCCGTTCAACAGATTCTTTGATTGTAATGAAGAATGGTCAAAAGTTTGAAACACGAATTGAGTTCGTTGACGATCCTCCAGGCTGTGATAGTGGCGGTACGGAACACTCGCCTACTCCTGTTGCCGTTGGATTTTCAATTGAAGTTGATGGCGTCGCTTTTCGGGTTCATCTCCCGGACGAGTTGCATCTGGGCGACAGTGAAGAGTCTAGCGTCAAATTGCGTTCGTTACGAACTGCGTTCTTTCGCGATCGGGTCTTGGGGGATGCCGGGTTGGACGGCATTGCAAACTGGTTTCAAAGGCAATGGTTGGCGGAAATTTACTGCTCAGCGCTGATTCATGCTGCAATTGTCTCTGGAGTTGCGCTAGAGAGCGTCTGGGCGAGTCAAGGAAAGTCAAGTGAAGTTTCGCTCGATTTCCAAACAGTTCTTTCAGTGATATTTCAAAGCATTTCCACATCTCAGGACAATGCGACGGGAGATGGCAACGACGCAGCTCCCGATATCCGAGACGAGGTTCACCAACGCCTGTTTAACGATTTGGCAACGTTGCTGGCCCAGCGGGAAGTGCAAGAAGTTTTGCATCGGCATGCATCAACACTCTGGCAAATACCAGACGATTCGTGGCGTGCCTGGTTGCGGCGGAAGTTCAAAACAACACTAGGATCTGCATTGATAGAAGGTGTGCAGCAACTCTGTCCCGATCTTAGTGCTGATGATTTGACACTCGATATTGATTCCGGGCCTCGCCCCAGTGATGTTCCGCCAGTTCCCAATGACATGGAAGAGATCTGGTTGCTTGAAAAGACCGTGGGTGGCGGCGGGATCGTTGAAACGTTTTTGCACAGATATGGCGAAGACCCGCGGCGTTTCTTCGACTTGGTCGAGGCTGCTTTGAATCCCGGTGACTTCGAAGTTGTCGACGACCAGCTTACTATCCTGTTGGGGTGGCTGAACGATCCGAGTGACTCCTCGGTCCGCGATCAGTTTAGCGAAGTACGCAACGCTTCGTCCGTTTCGCATCAGGCCCAAGCCAACTCGTTTGAACAGTTGATACGATTGTTATCGCAGCGGGGGCTATTCGTTTGCCATAGTGTTGTAGCGGCAATCGCTTCTCGAATTCTCAAGCCCGGCAGTACCCCTGCCACGGATCAACTGCTGCTTGATTTGATTGCAGATTGGCAGCGATTGGAGCAACGGCTCGGTATTGACATCGACTTACGGATCATTGCGTACTTGAACAGTAATACAGATCGCTTGGATCGTTCGTTGGCTTCAATCGTCGGCGATGCGGTTGGAATTGATCCACGGCAGTGGCGATTTGGAGCTTTGACCAGCATGCTCTGGCCTCGGGGTAATTCAATTCGAGGTCGAAAACTGGATACTTACAACCCGTTTGTAAAGTTGCCAGATGCAGATTGTGAACTGGTAAGGGATTGTTTGGGCGGTGGTCCATTTATCGTATCGTTGGCCGATGCTGATTGGCGAGAGCAAGTTGTACGGCGACTGGTTTGTGACAATGCGGTAACTCTATTGGGAAACGCGGAGTCGCTTTCAAATTTGCGATTAGCAATCCTTGATTTGATGGCCCAGCCAGTCGATGTCGGGTTGCTGTTACTTCACCCCCGCGTTCGTTCCGTTCAGCGGCATAGCGGTAATATTGAAGTCACCTTCGAATTGGCGGAGGGCGTTCAATGAGTAATCGTCAAATTATTCGTTCATCTTCCACCAGCAACGCAGAGATCCGTGAACTATTGCAAGGGGTCTTTGCTGCTGAAATGCTTCGCCCAAGTCGATGCCTATGGTTGGTCTCCCCTTGGCTATCAGACATCGAACTACTTGACAATCGCTCAGGAACATTCGCATCGCTCAATCCGCAGTGGGGATCTCGCCAGATTCGATTGATTGAAATTCTTGGGCTTATGATGGAATTGGGAGCGGATGTTGTCATTGCCACACGTCCAGACGCTCACAACGAATCATTCCTGAGAAAGCTAAATGATCTCGCGCGTGCGTCAGGCAACGAATCACGCCTGACTTTTCACCGTTTGCCGACACTGCATACAAAGGGAATCCTGGGCGACGATTTTTATATCAGCGGTTCGATGAATATCACTTTCAATGGTATTGAAGTACTACAGGAAGGCCTGCTTTTCACCACGGATGCCGAATCCGTTTCCAATGCAAGAATTGCCTTCATGGATGGCTACGGGGGCAACTCATGAGCAACCTAACGCCAAACGAAGACCAGTTGAACTTTCTAAGAACTTTTTTTGGAGACGGCAACGCACTGCGATGGAGTGAATTCGAAGGCGGCGAAATGGCTCAAAGCGTTAAGGATTTGCTTTCGATACTGGCCGCTGATTTACTCGACGCAAAGCGTGCCGTTACGCTTCCCCGTGTTTCCGGCAATGGACAAACCGATTGGTACTGTTGCGCGAGAAACTCTCGGCAGTCAAG
The DNA here is from genome assembly GCF_000153105.1 of Blastopirellula marina DSM 3645. Taxonomy (GTDB): domain Bacteria; phylum Planctomycetota; class Planctomycetia; order Pirellulales; family Pirellulaceae; genus Blastopirellula; species Blastopirellula marina. Next base: position 653,812 of record NZ_CH672376.1, on the reverse strand, counting down.
AATTCTCAGGGAGCAACTTAATTCGTTTCTTGGACCGTCATACACGGACTTTCGAGGCCAGCGAGCAATTTTGAACATGAACGATCCCGTCGAACTTGCAGTCAGCAAGGAGTTCGGAAGGCACGTGTTCAGGTTGAAAGTTTTAGATGGCGAACAGCGAAACATCGTTCGTGATCGCATCTTCTTAATGCGTTCGCTACGGGACCGAGCAGCAGAAAGAAGTCCTGAGCAGATCAGGCCTATAGGAAGACTGCTGCGCGATCTAGAAATGGCATTGTTCGCAGAAAACGAGGCTAACGCTTGGATGATTCACGAGCAACTCCGAGCACGCGGGAGGCTAAGTGCTCGCAACTTGCTGTTTTTGCAAGTGATAGTGTTTGCTTCTTTCGGACATTGGCAACAAATCTTGGCTTTGCCTCAATTCACTAGTTTGATGAATGTAAGGCGACCGCTCCGAGTTTCCCACGCCTTGCTGAAGGCGAACTACGCGGTGCACTTTCAGGAATTCGAAAATGTAAATGATGCCGCTGGTTGCATTGAGGCCTTTGCTGAACGAAAGTCATCGTTTGGCACGCTTTTTCGAACGGCGGGAAATGTCACAGATGATTTAGTGCTCAAAGCTTTGATTTTGAATGCTGCTTCAGATTTGGATAGGGGCGACGATCGACTGAAACACCTGACAAATCAGTATCGCGATGGCGAATTTGACAACGTCGGCTGGGTTGAAGCAATTTGCGAGTTTGCCGGCGCAAACAATGCATCCCAGGCTCCGCTTGTCGGATTCTCATCAATTCTTGATAAAGCGAAGCATGCGTGCGAATGCAATGATTTTCACAGTGCAATACCGCTACTGCTGCAGTGTGAACCGAGCATCGACGTGCTGCGACAGCTATTGATCTGCGCGTTTGAACTTAATGATTTGGAGCTAACTTCACAAACGCTTGATTACTTTCACAATGCTCCGCGGGACTTACAGGATAGAGCATTGGCAATGCGATCTGCTGGCCAGTGGTATCAGACGCTTTGCAAAGAAACTGGCCTATTGCACAAAGCCACAACTGGATATTCAGCAGATGTGGCGTTGCCGACCAATTGGCATCTTTGGTTGAATCGTTTGAATCAAGATGATGAATGGCAAGAAGCAATTGAGGTTTTGCAGTTCGGGATGAACGCGTGGGACGTCGAGATATATCGTGACGACGCCACTCAACGCCAAATGTTCGCAGAAGCTCAAACAGGTTCGAGATCAGAAACCGCCGAAGCTGCTCTTCGATTTGCGATGCCACATCTGCTAACCGCCTTTATCCCTGAAGGCCAGTTCATTCGAGAATTCAAAAGCCTATATCTAAACTTCGCCTTGATGCTTTCGCTGGACGATGAGATCGGAAAAGATGACCTAACGGCGTTAGCGACATTGACCGAAGCGATTCTCGAATCGGATCCAGTGGCTTCCAGTGCAAAGAATGAATTCCAAGATTTGTTGGAGATACTTGAGACTGCGTGGAGTCGCGTCCAATCGTCGCATTACTTGGACTGGACATTAACGATTTTGGATCTCTTAATTGCTTTCAACGTCAATCATCGTACACCAATTGACGGATACCTCAATTGCATCATTTCCAGCTTTCGACAATGGAGTGGCCGCGTCCGTCTCGATCAATGGGACTTCCTGCATCAATTGTTTGAAGAACTTGGTCAACAAGCTCGTCTCACAAATCTAAAACCGGAAAAATCCCAAGGAACTGATTCGGGCGAAGTCAATGTCCTGTCGCTGGCAGGCAAATCCGTGGCCATTTACACTTTAACTGAGCGGATTGGTCGACAAGCCGAACAGATGATTCGCAACCGCTTTGAGGGAGTGAAAGTTCACTTACTTCACACCAAGGCTTCCACGGATCGCTTGATCCAGCTTTCCCAATCGGCCGACATTTTTATCATCAATACATGGGATTCAAAGCACGCTGCCACGGGTGCAATTAAGCAAAATCGTGGAAACGAAAAAACTACGTTGATTCCAGAAGGCAAATCAGCTGGAAGTCTTGTCCGATCACTCGTTGTATCTATTGGCGGCCAAGAAGTTTAAAACACAAAATTTTGCAGAAAAAGGGCAGGGGAAAGTGAGCGGACCCTGGTTTTCGGATGAATCCCTAACAGGCCGTATGAAGAGCTCGCTCAATCCGCTGGCATCTTCATCATAAACACCTGGAACGCCAAGTATGCGGCAACGAATGGGATCAGGGATAATTCCGCCGAAGATGATGCGAACTTTAGAACCGAGGCGAAAAAGCAGTTCAGCACTATACGCAGCATCGGTGGCACATGCTGAGAATGGAGATCCATAACAACAAGGCGCTGCTCCAATACATTGGTGAAGTTTGCCGCGATGCAGTCGACACGGATCGCCAAGAGAACTTATTTGTTTAAAAGCACAACCAGATATGCCGAGAAAGCCTAAGCGTAGCCGTTCTCACGAACTCGAAACCGAGTCTCGAATCGCTTTTGAAGCGGCTCTGCCCTCTAATTGGGTCTTTCGCTCCATGGTCCCAGATTACGGTATCGACGGCTCCGTCGAGATATTTGAGGAGAAGGGCGAAGCAACAGGTAACCAATTTCTTGTTCAATTAAAAGCCAGTGAGACCTGGGGAAATAAACGCCGACTCGCGCTGAAACGGTCTACATTCGACTACCTTGTCGAGCAACCTCACCCTTGCATTATCGTAATATATGACGCGACGACCAAGGAAATCAGATATCAGTGGCTTGAAGGTGTTCCAAGCTACACGATTAACGTGAGTGATCGCTTCGTCAGCCTCCCTATAAAGCACTTTGAGTTATTCAAAGATGTTTCTGCGAGAATTGAACACGAACTAGTTCTCTTGCGACAACTAACGAATGGACAGTACAGGCTCCCGATTGGCTTGCGTGTTGAGATCGCGCCAAACGCTACTCCGGATTTTCGATATTTGACTGCTGCCGAAGTTGTCGTAAAGCGGTCGCGAGGATTACTTCGCCTCGCTTCGGAAAAATACAAAGGCGTAGCGGCCTGTATTCGCGTAGGAGAAGATGGGATCATTTTTCAACTGAGCATCCGATACCATGTCACCGGCATTTTGGATGACTCAGAGTCGATGGAGGAGTTGGCCGAAAGCATATTAGTGGGAATCATGCTGCTATTAGTTGCGGCTCAAAGATTCGACCTGCTCAATAATTTTGCGCAGGTGTTCGGTGGATGTCCTTGGCTCCATTCTAATCGCCAGTACATGTTCTTTGTTGGCACTGTTCTATGTACGAATGGTTGCGCACTGGCCGGCTTCAGAATTCTAGTCGGGCTAATTGAAAGCGATTGCACCACGGACGAAATACGGCAGGTTCGAGTCGGGATATCTGACGCTCTGGCCGAACCTATTGCGGTTTCATTTGCTTGTAATTTACTCGTACAATTTCGAGATTCAGGTTCTTTTTCGTCCGATTGTGCCTCCGAATTCGATTGGCTGCTTGCTGTATTGCATTTTCAACTCGACCTGCGTGAGAGCTATCGGCTTTACCGCAAGGCCTTGCGTGGCCAATCCGCATTCAGGCAGGATCCGAAGTTCTGGTTCGAATTGGCACAATGTCAACTTCAGCTAGGGCGATACTCAAGTGCAAAACGAAGTTTCTTGTTTGGGCATTTTCTCGAACCCAGCAACGACTTGCTGTACGGCGCTGGCGTTGCTGCTTTTTCGGTGGGTGAATTGACTTCGGCGGAGAAACTGTTTCTGGAGGCCGGTCATGGGGGGATGCGAGGGATAACTCGCCTCAAGCTCCTCGCAATCCGCATCATTCGACGTTATACGCGGGCCGACAAGGTCGATCGTTTCTCTGAAAAGGCTTACGAGCTATTGATTCCTCACTCGGGAACTCTGGTGCCGAAAGATGCTTGTTCCGAGGTCCTGAATCTTGACCCTCTCAACGCAATTGCCTGGCGGAATATGGGGATTCATAACGCAAATGAAGGCAACATCAAGATTGCAGCAGAGATGGTTTTGGTTGCGGCTTCACTTGCTCGTGACGAAGGCCGGTATTGGGCTGAGGCTCATTTCTTGGTGGTCTCGCTGGGAAAAACTCGGTTGGCACTGCAAATTCTCTACGCCGGTTTTTGGGTGAAAGGTGCTGCTTTTGCTGCCGATATTAGGGAGGTAGCGGAAAAGGAATTGCAGATGCCGCCCGTGCCACTTGAATTCTTAAACGATATGATGGCTCGGGGAAGTTCCGAGCATCAACACGCTAATGACCAGGCGGATAGACGCTACAGTTCTTGGTTGAAGCAAGTCAATAATCGCGGTTGAGAATTTTTCTACATGTCATGTTTGGAAATGAGGATGGGAGCTAGATTCATCGCGCGAACCAAGTTGTGTTTGACGTCGCTGATTCCCACAGTTGGTGAGAGATTTTCCACAATGCTCCAAATGCGCGTTACGGGTAGTTCTGTGTCGCATCTCACGCAATCCGTTGATTCACTTGGCATTGGGGTGCTGCGCTGGGGCGCTGGACGGATCAGCCAATGCTCTACGAATATCGGCAGCAAATTCGGGATTTTCCTGCTCAACACTGTCCGCATAAACATGCAGGGCCTTCACTGCGTGCGGGTCTCCGCCAGAGTAGTCGAGCACGATGTACCTGGATTCAGAAGGACTTGGTTTTCCGTCAATGCGGACGACCGAGTACCTTTCGGTGAACCCGCCCTTGGAATAACCGGATTCGCTCGTTTTCGTTGTCATCTGATTTCTCCTTATAGTTGAAGAGGAATTGGCCTTTGTTATTGTCGCACTTCCAGTGACACGTTAGGTCAAAACCATCCGAAATCGGCAAACGCGATCATTTCTCATATACAGCGAGGACATTAAGGGCAGCTCCTTTGCGCATTGTGCCCACCAGACGCAATCCAACAGAAAACCCTCGCTGCACGAAATTGTACGCAAATACCCCCGTATCGAAAACGCCAGCAGGGACGGCGTGTAGATGCATCTCTTCTCCCTTTTCGTTCAGCACGAGTCGATAGTCAATCCACCGTATACCGCCTCCGTGTTTGGCTGACGCTTGTTCGATCACATCCATCGCCATCCAGGAATCGTACAATTCTTCGTTCGTGGCCAACGCAAACTTCTCGCGTTCCTGTATAGCTTGCCCCGCTTTTGAGTCCACTTGCCTTGCTGATTTGTACTTACTCAATACGCTCCGGAGCAAATCTGGCGAGTTCTTCGCCTTCAGGAAGGCTCTGTCCCCAACCTCCGGATAAAGTTTCTCGATAGCCCCATTCTTAAACTCCGCTGCCATGGGGAGAATTGGAACGCCAGCGGGCACGTCTATGAAGAAAAGCGAGCGAGGAAGTTCACTAATGAAGTTGTCGGAGAGCCAGTTCTCCGTATTTGGAAAGGCATCGGTGTTCACGGTTTGGACTCGATTTCGCAGATTTGCAAAGTAGTGCAGAGCTAAGTGCACTAATTGCCTTTGCGGAGTATGGATCGAGTGCAATTCGATTATGCGTTTTTGTGAATCCAAGTTCTCGGACATATGTTTGCCCCCTAATTGTCCCTTAACACCGCCCTTGGCACTGGCTTTGGCTGAACCTTTCAAGAACGGGAATACCGAACATAAAGCATTGAGTAGTGCATTTGGCTCGATAGTAATTTCAGTTGACAATTCGGCCGCAGCCTCACCTCCTGCTTCGACTGTAAAGTTCTTTGTACTCTCCTTCCCAATTTCGAGCGAGGTGGAACCCTCACTATGTTCAGGTTGGACAATCGCGTCATGGAACCGGCCAATCTGTTCTGCATCAATGAACAGTGGGGCGTCGGCGAGCCAGCGCAATTCGGAAGGAACCGTAGCTTCGTTTTTTTGATTTGACATTGAGGCACCTAACCTGCTTGTTTGTTGAATGAGATTCTCGTCAGTCCAATTCCGAATTCGGGCAAGTGGTCCATATGCCCGGTGGAGGCGATACCGAGAGAGAAGACGACGACGCCTTTTGTCGATTTACTATTACTACCTACTTCTTCCAAACCAGTTCACGATACATGCCTAGCAAGTGGCTTGAGAGCAGTTGAATGTGGCGAGGAACGTTTTGCACTTCATTCCATTTGAGGATGTTTCCCCCGTCGAACTCCCAGGAACCCTCTGTCCAACTGCAGACCTCCTTAAGCGGCATCAGTTCCTTTTTGAACAGTTCCTTCGAGAGCGACTTGGTCTTGCGATTGCGGTCGGCGATTGTATCCATCAGAAAGCCCATCGAAATAAAGCCTGCACCGTGCATCAAGCGAGACTTTCTGGGCAAAAGGCCCCAGGCGTCGGGAAACACTTCTGCGACGGCCGACCAGAAGTGTTTCAGCAATTTAAGCTGGTCTTCGATGTCCGTGTATAAGTAGAGGACGCCATCGGTGAGGCTATTCTCCAGCATCTTCAGGATCGTGTTGTCAGCTACAACACCGGTGCCGTTGGTTGGCGTCCGAATCATGCCGTGAAGCGGTGAGTCTTCATCAAAGTTCATTCGCTCTGACAGCAATGCGGGATGGCGGCGACGTTGCAGCGCCATCGGTAGTTTGCCACCGGTGGACGGCAGCAGTTCGTAGATCAATCCCTTGGGTAGCGGTTTGGTTGCATTCACCAAAATGAACTGTTGGCGCTGCTCCTCCAGTCCCTCTGCCAGGAAGCCAATTACGCAAACGGGAAAGCCGGAGATTCTGGCGTCTCGCAGAGCGGCTGACCGCTGCTGGCCGTCGACGATCCAGCCGGGTTTGTCTTCCTCGATGATCGAGTTGTCGATTGGGATTTCAAGGACGCCAGATCGACTAAACGGAGAATCGGTCCCCGCTTTTCCAGGATCGGGTTTGAACTTCACCGTGTCATCAAACGCAACAACGATCGCGTTGGGGAGCAAGGGGTTCTCTGATTCCAGGTAGGCTCTGATTTGGTTGATGTGGGCCATGACCTCAGGACGTTGGTATCCTTCGAGTCCCTCTTCGCCTTGGCGACTGACTCGGGAGATCGTGCAAAAGTCATGTAGGCTCTTGCCATCTGCTGCAAAGCTGTAAAGCTTCCTGTTCTTGCCCTGCTTCACTTCAATTGCAGCGAGTCGCAATACCTTAACGTTCTTGTTGGCCGACTTTGCAGTTGTCCGTTTTTTCATTGTGGCGGTCGCCATGCGTGGCGTGTCCTTCAATTATGCAACCGCGATGCGACTGCGGATCTTTTTTAGGCGGTTGTGAGTAACAAAAACATTGTGGAACCCTCTCCGGCGGTTTCGCTCAGCACCGCGAAAGATGAGAACGTTAATGCCGAGTTCTTCGCAAACGGTGCATTTGCATTCTTTCCATGGTCGATCGCGGAGCGTCGCTTCGTATTCCGTTGCATAATTCCGAATGCTGCCGAAGAGAGCCTGGTATTCGATTAGTAATTCGATTAAGTCGGCACGAGGAAAGCGGCGCTTGTCGAAAAGTTGCAAGGCTTGCATGCATTCACGTTCGAGGCGAAAGGCGTCACTTTGCTTAACCTCTCCCGATAGGATTCGATTCTTTAGCTTAACATTGACGTCGACTTGCGGAACTCTTATGGCGGCGTAATTCCGGTCTTTGCCGTAGTAGTTTTCTTTGTCTTCCTTGAATGCCTGGAAAAGCGGCGAAGTACTGTCGAAGCTGACAACTCCATGCTTGGCGAATTGCTTGACATGATCGAGTCGCGTGACGCCAAACAGATGGAGACGAGTGTCGGATTTCAGTTTCGGAGCAATTGGCTCGAGTATCTCCATGATTTCGCGAGACTTTAGCGGAACCAAACCTCCGATGGCTATGTACTTGTAGCCCATCTTCTGGAGCGCACTGAATGCTCTCGAATACGACTTGGGGCTCCAGCCTTGAACAATGCCAAGCGGTTCAAAGCATACACGCTCTTTTCTGCAAGTCTGAATGAAAGCCCTCGCGAGTTCGAGCGTCAATTCTTGCCGATCAACACAGTCTTTAGGGACAGCATCTATGCCTGGCAGCGTCGAGTCCCAGTCAGGGTTGTACTGCAGGATAATATGGTCAATAGACGCCCCATAGTCGAACCCAGCGTCCTGATAGAATCGAATGACGTCGTCAACGGTGACGGGAGGAACTGGTTCCTTGACGTAAGTGAACGCTCCGCAATCGCCGATGACTTTCATGCCCGGTGGGATTCGCAGAAACTCTTTTACGCCCTCAACAGCAAATCGCCGCTGCTGACCCAACGTGTACCGACCGGTCCCTGCGCCAGTTCCTTCGACGATCGCCTTGGAAACGAGCATTCCGTCATAGGGGGGCTTCTTGTAGACCTCGTGCGCATATAAGTCATCGCGCTGGCGGATTCTGGTATCGCTACGTTTCTCTGTGACAAAGTCAAAACTTGGGTCGACTAAGTCTTGGCTGTCCGGGAAAAAGAACTCCATGATTAACGATTGCCCTTCGCCTGCAGATACCCTCTGATCAGGACGCTACTGAGTATGTTGATGTGCCGAGGCACGTTATTTACATCGTTCCACTTCATTCCATCCATGTCATCCCAATTTCCTTTCGTCCAGCGGCAGATTGGAGCAACCAGCTTTAGCTCGCGGATGATATCGGCCTTGGCGGATTTTTCTCGGAGGTTGATGACGGGCATGATCCGATCCATCAAACGGCCCATCGCTCGCAGGCCTGCGCCGTGCATGAGTCGACTTTTTGATGGCGGCTTGCCCCACGCTTCGGGGAAGACTTCGCGGACGGCGGACCAGTAGACGACGAGCAGAGAAGTGATTCCGTCGAAGTCCGTTTCTCCAGTTGCGATATTGCGGTACGAGAAGAGGCATCCCGATGGTTGCGACAAGCTTTCTTCGACCATCTTTACGATCGAGTTGTCGACGATCACAGTTTCGGGCTTTTGTTCTTTGGGTGTCGATGCTCGTTTAATAATTCCAAAGAACGGCGATGACTTTTCACGATTGAGCCAGTCGCAAATCGCCGATGGCATTTTCTTAGCGGACAAATTAGCCGGCAGGTTGCTGCTGACCTCTGGAAGCAACTCCGTGATCAAGCCGCGGGGAAGCGGTTTGGAGCTGTTGACTCTCAAAAACTGATCCCGTTGCAGATCAACTTCGTCCGCAATGAACGCATTCACGGGAATCGCCAAGTCGCGGCGTTTGCATTTTGACAATGCAAGAGCGCGTTGCTGACCATCGACAATCCAAGCGGGTTTGGGGCCATCGCCGGTTGGCAGATGAATTTCAATCGTTCCGGCTTTTGCGAATCCGTCATCAGTAGCTGGTCCACGACTCTGCTTGAACTTCACGCTGGACGAAAGTGCGAGAATGATCGAGTTCGGAAAAATAATTGAGTCCGAATCCAGGTAGTCGACGATGTTTTGCACGTGTTGCCGAACGTCTGGGCGCTGGTAGCCGAGCAGCTTTCCGTCTTCATCACGAGAAATTCGTGAAATATCGGCTACCTGCAACAATTCGCTGCTCGTGAGCGTAAACATGTAAAGCGGATGGTCGACATTCTGGTCGATACGGAGAGCACGTCGTTGAATCGGGGAAACTGTATCGTTCTTTCGTCTAGCCATTGATGCTCTCCACAACTTCTCTGTAGAGCGCCGAAAAGCGCTTTTGCTCGCAGGCTTTGTTTTTGTTTCGCAGCATTCGCAATAAAGGAGTGTGCCGCAAGGAACTGTTCTGGTTTAACTGTCGGAGAATAAACTGCCTAACCTCATCGTCCGTCATCGGTTCGCGATCGTACTTTTGAATTGCTGGTTGTTGGCGGAGTAGTTTTCGGTATCGCGCCGCAAGGATCGAGGCGCGAGGCGGAACCCGTGCCTCCCGCAGTATCTTATTCGCAAGTCGAGTATTGAGCGAGCGACGAGCGCCGCCAGTTGCTGCTTGAAATCGCGCGTCGCAGGGCACTAGATTCGCATCAAGTCCGTCAAGCGAGTTGACGCCAGAGCAGACAATTGAAAGCTGGTCAGGATCACTTAGCTTGGGCAGCCCTTTACGAATATCGTCCGCAATTGCTCGCAAGTAATTTTTGGAAGCTGCTACCAACAACGAACGATTGGGGTAGGCCGCCATTAAGGCGGCGAGGCTACGTGGACGATCCTCAAATTGGGCTTTCCATCGCGAAGTTAATTGCCACCATTGTTTGAAAGCGTCAGGTCGTTCGTCGTCGGATAGGGGGGCTGAAATGGAGTCGGGGTGATTTTGAGAAAACGTCGCTGCGTACGGTGTGATGAGGTCGTCAAAACGAACGAGACCAAGTCCCGCGGAGCAGACCCAAATGTCAATTTCAAAAAAGGCAGATCCAAAACTCCGTACATTCGACCAGTGGTCGCCAGCATAAAGATCCTTGACGATGACCCGGTTGCGTTTGTTGCGATTGATCCTGGATTGCCATTCCTTGAAACGGGCACGGAGGGAGTTACCCGGAACGTTTCGTAGTTTGCATTCCTCGGGAACGGGCTGTTTTTTGTCTTTCGTGCATGTCACGACGACATTGACGACATTCATGCGGCCATGGCCTCAAGTTTTGGCTGGTTTATCGCAGCCATTTATGGTTTCCATTATAAGAGCGTTCACGGACGCGGGGGGCATGAGCGGCGCACGTAAACTGTCGCGGAATAAATGCCAAAGCAAGCGTGCGCACTGCTATCGATTGGGCGTGCGAATTCAATGCTAGACCCTTTCTTAGGGATCTTTAGAAAACGCTTCGCCCCTATGGCAATCCGATCAATTTATGAGTCTGGATGCTGAGTTCCCATTGGGGATGCTTGAGGCAATATTGTGCCGCAAGTTGGGTGTTCTGCTCTCGCGACAGTCCATCCATCGGTTGCAGGAAGAAATGATCGAAGTCGAGGTTTTCGTACTTCGTAGGCTCACCACCAGGCTGTGGAAACACCAGTTTAAGTTCGTCCCCGGCTCGCAGGATGCATTCCGCATTTGCCTTAGGGCTGACAGAAATCCAGTCAATTCCGGGCGGTGGAATCTTGGTCCCGTTGGTTTCAACGGCGACTTCAAAGCCCTCATCGTGTAGGGCTTCGATCACGGCCTCATCAAGTTGCAGCAATGGTTCCCCGCCGGTGCATACGACCATTTTGTTGGCATTCCAGCTTTCCGGCCACTTTGCGGCAACGGCACCTGCCAATTCGAGAGCGGATCTAAAAACGCCGCCGCCTGGGCCATCGGTGCCAACAAACTGGGTGTCGCAAAATTGGCAAATGGCCGAAGCTCGATCTTGTTCTCGGCCAGACCATAGATTGCAGCCCGTGAAGCGGCAGAATACTGCGGGGCGACCGGACTTGGCCCCCTCGCCTTGGAGCGTGTAATAGATCTCTTTGACGAAGTACTTCATATTCCTGCCATTTCGTGGTCGACGTAGCGAGTTGGGTCTTCCTGGCCGCATTGTTGGAAGCCCTGGCGTCGCAGAATACAAGCGTCGCAATGTCCGCATGCTCGTCCGTCGCCGTTTGCTTCGTAGCAACTAACAGTCGTCGAGTAGTCGACCCCCAGTTCGATCCCTGCCTGGATGATTTCGGCTTTGGGCTTGTGGATTAGGGGCGTGTGAATGTTCAATTGGGGGCCAGACCCAACCGCCTGTGCGGTCGCGAGATTGGCCATCGCTTGGAACGCCGAAACATACTCAGGCCGGCAGTCTGGGTATCCGGCGTAGTCCAGCGAGTTTACGCCAATGAAAATGTCAAATGCTTCCCTCACCTCCGCTATAGCCAACGCATACGACAAAAAGATCGTGTTTCGGGCTGGAACATAAGTGATTGGAATTGCCGCGGTCATCTCATCGAGCGTTCGATCTTTGGGGACGTCGATCATATCTGTCAAAGCGGATCCGCCGAACGCCCGCAAGTCGATGTCTATTACCGTATGATCTTGAACGTTAAATGCCTTTGCAGTTCGCCGCGCCGACTCGACTTCTGATTGATGCCGTTGCCCATAGGCGAAAGTGAGAGCCGATATTGTAAACCCTTGCGATTTCGCAATCGCAAGCATTGTGGTCGAGTCCAGGCCGCCGCTCAAAAGTACAATCGCTTTCGACATCTGATTCCCCCCAATTAGTCTGTCGGAACACGAAAATCACAAGCCCGGCATCTGCTTGCAGTACATAAACTACCGTGTTGGAAGCGACTCAGTCAACGTCCAACTGCGTAATTATGCAACGTAGTCCCGGTGCAGTTAATTTGGTGTTCGTTGCAATACGAGTTCAGCAGTTAATTTCGAGACCTCTCTGGCCAAAATACTCGAACATACGGATAAAATCCCCGGGATAAGATCTGGTTTTTTCTGATTGGCGTTGATCAAAAAAAACAGGGCAGGTTATCGCTGCTCGGTATTCAATATTCAATTGATGTTCCCTCCGAACGGTCTGGGAACTTACTCGAGTCTGGCGGGCATTTTTCCCAATTGAGAGTTTCCCCTCCGCCAACAGTTCGCGAATCAACTGGATCTTCCTATGGGGAATCCGCCGCGATCGCCCACGGTCGGGCGTCTTGCCGCCGACAACGGCCTCGCGGATCTCGGCGTGATGGGCGTCGGCGATCGCCTGGACCGATGTGCCCTTGCGGTGGAGTTCGGGAATTATCCAGTTTGCGTTACTAGGGTACGCCGCGAATACTGAGTAATCCAATTAGATTGATGTCCGAGGCGATGCTCGGCAAGTAAGGATGCTCCTTACGAGAATGCACTTTTTTTCCCTCGACAAACTCTACTAATACTGGCTGATTGTTTCCCAGGTTCCGCAAGTTTGCGCGAAACGACACGATCCGAGAATTGGAAAAAGTGGGACGCGCATCCAGCGGAACAATCATGTGCATCAAATTTCTGGACTGGGACGCAAGCACCCGACAGCTTGCTTGTAGCATCAGCCCAGATGTGCTCTGTATGGGGATCGTTCGGTGTGCAGTGCCAAACTTCGCTGAGAATCGCATGCTCACGGAAGTAATCGATGTTCCAGTGCATACGCTTGCCATGTTCACCACAGCGTTGGTGTCGTGCGAAGCGGCTAGAGGCTGTCCAGGTCGCCGACGTCGGCGCAGCATTACGCAGTCGGTCTGCGCCGATTTGAGCGGCTGCAAGCGAGGAATTTCAAGCGAATCCTGGCGAATTGCGGGACGCTAGGAGCCGAATATTTCTTCAATCATCCGATTTATAGCCATTGCGTCGATGCCGCCTTTGAGGTCGTCTTGCGTGGTGATAAGAGTCCCGTTTGGACCGTGGCCCTCGGTGCGTGCAAGAATTCCATGATCTCGGTACCATTGCTCCTTCTCGACCCAACGTCGGCTGTAATCTTGATTGCCGAGCATCCCGAGATGTTCCCAGTAATATTTCTTTCCTGAATCGTCGTCTTCGATCGTAAAGTCAGGGAATTTGTTCTGTGGCTCGCCATCGAGTGTGAGTTCGACTTCGTAGTCGTATTCGATTTTTTTAGCGTGAAGCAGGTTAGCAATGATTACCTCGGATTTGGAGCGAACGAGTTCACCACGTGTCGTGTTGTGAATGAGTCGTTCTTCAAGAAATGCCCCCTTTATTTCAATGGGACGAGGGGGTCCGAACAAGTTTGTTAAACGGCAGGCGGCGGCAGAGAATCGTTCGGAGCTAAATCGATGCAAATCGGTCGCTGAGCCTTGCAGCAGCACTACTACCTTTTCTTTCTGACGAGTAAGCGCTGTGTACAGCAGCTCGCGCGTGACCATTAAAGGGGAACGCGGTAGAACCAGAAATACCTTTTTGAACTCGCTTCCCTGGGCTTTGTGCACAGTCAATGCGTATGCCAGCTCAAGGCTGGCCTCACCTTCTTCCTTAAAGTCGCTTGGGTAGAACTTGAACGAAGTTCCCTGCTGTGTCGAGAATTCGATTTCAAGATATTTTGGATCCCAAGACTTTTTCTTTGTTCGCCGGTGTCCAATTACGACTCCAATCTCACCATTCGCTAGATACCCGTCTTTATCTGGCGTTGGATACATTCGCTTCTTGTACATTCGTTGATTTCGATTGTTAATGACCTTATCGCCATAGACAATCTGGTGCTCTCCCATTGGGCTGGGAATGCTGCGTCTCCCTTTGAAGTTCCTCGCCTGCTCGATGGTTCGTTCCTTATAATACCTATGGATTAAGCGATTCAGCGTCTCGACTCCCCAAGGTTTTTGCCGAACCGGACTGAGAATCTGCCAGGCTTCGGCAGCGACGCCTGCGCCGTCAAATTTCCCCCACTTGCCATTGAACCAGATGGATCCACTGTCATCGGGATTGCCTCCTAACGATATGCTGAACGCTTGCCAGTCTTCATTTTCGGCTTTGAATTCAAGGGTCTCCCGAAGCACCTTAGGTAATTTTCTTTCCAGCTCATCCGGCGTCTCCCACGTGACGAATTCAACTGTCTCGCTTTTTCGCTTTCCAGATAAAATCTCAAAGACCTGGTCATCGCCAGCACTTGTTTCGCCGCTGCCGAACCACGATGCAAGCAACAGATCGTCACGCTCGCCGGCCCCTTGGCGACGCGGAATCATAAGCTCTGTGTAGCCTGGGGCCACGTGTGGTTCGTCAGCCGGGAACACATCTGGCTGAAGACGCGTCACGATGTCAATGAATGGTCGACCAGCGCCAATTGGCGGAAGCTGTCGATAATCGCCAACAAAAATTAGGCGATCAACTTTGATTAACGATTCGATGAGCGCAGCCATCATCTCCTCGGTCAGCATCGAGCACTCGTCGACGATCACCGTCTTGGCAAGCGGATCACCCCGTTTTCCAGTCAATAGGTATCGTTGCGTGTTCCTGTCATAACGCCCAGATTGGCTTAAATGTTGCGCCAAAGTGAACGCCTGGCTATTCTTTATCCCCGCTTTGCGAGCGACATCCTCCATGCGGACACGTGCTTTGCCGGTAGGAGCCAATAGCAGAACGCCTTCCTTGCTAATGCGAGGTTGTGCGCACAGCACAGAAAGTAGAGTTGTCTTTCCCGTGCCAGCGCGACCGATGAGAACGCTAAATCGAGATGATGCGAGTTCTTCTAGTGCCGCCGTCTTTTCCTTTCTGGCGAGCTCTTCTATTTCGCGTTCTCCAACATCGCCTGGGAGGACGACTCCGTTGCTTTCGAGAAAGGAATTGAGTGATTTTCGCCAATCGGTTGTGGATTCATGCCGTTTACCGTCGATGCGATTTTCAACAGTGCGACGGATCAGATCACCGGCCGCACCAAGGCGTTCGAGTTGATATGCTGCTCGATCATCCGCCATTTTTACGATACGGATCTCATCCTTAAATAGCTCTTCTTCGGCGACCGTCATTAGGTCCGCTGTTACCTGGGCCTTCTGTTCATCGTCGTCCCCAGCATGTCGTCTCAGGTCGCGAATGACGTCTGCACGCTGGCGAAGGGTATCGCCATTCTGCGCCGCATCTTCGAGATTACGTATGGTTAGGGCACGTAGGCGACGAGTGTCTACCGCTGTTTTTACAATTGAGGGCTCGGGAATTGGGAATTTCGAGCGAATCATTGCGTTTGGAAACAGACCGCGATCCACGATCCCGATCGAGACCGGATCGGCAGCGAGGCGCGTGGTTTCATAAATCAAATATGGATTTGCGACAAAGTCGTCGTCCGTGCAATTTATTTCCCAATCCTCTCGCTCTTCCGGCGAAACCAACACGCTTGCTTGATCCTGTGTTAGATCCAGCCGGCTTAGCAGTTCGAGGAAGCTGCGCCTTCCCGTACCCATTCGTTTCCACGACTTCGCGATCGTCTTGTCGATGCGCCGTGCAAGTTCGGCAGGCAAATGCGACGAGGGGTCCTCTAGCGCCGCGAACCAGGCCGGCCATGGACTGTCCTTCTCGCCAACCTTGTCTATCAGGGCCTGAGCGACGAAGTTTCCTAACGTAACTCCCGTCGCTGTCAGAACCGAGCCAATCCCAGGGAACGGTCCCCGCTTGTTCCAGAGGCGTCCCAATTCGCGATCGACCCACTTCTCGTGGGCATCCGATACATAGCCAAACAATTCGGAACTACGTTGCAGTGCATCTCGAATTGAAAGCAGCGCGCTTATCGCCGCATCGTTGCTGACGTGCTCGGTTCCGTACGAAAACTCGTTAAATCGGTCATCCGGTGAGAATGCGACTGCGTCTGCCGGATTGAATGCGCGTCCCTCATCACTTTTGATTAATGCTTCGTGATATGGCAGCAAAAACCCGTCCGTGCAATCCGGGCGTATCGAATGCGTAACCATGCACTCCCATAGCATGCTCCGTAACTGGTCTCCAGGATCTCCGTCATATTTGTATTCAGTAAACTTTCCGAGATGCTTGACGCGACCAACGCCAATGAGCACTCGCCGACCAACATCTTCCACCAACGGAACTTGTTTAGCGTAGAAGAATACCAAGGAGTCTTTCGGGCGAACGTGTTTCCAGAAGCATTCCAACAGAGCAAGGTGATTGCGGCGATCTTGAACCCAGTTTGTATTGAAGCCAAGTTCTTCTTCCGAGGGCTCGAATTCCAAATCGACACCGTCAATCGGGTATCGATCGACTTTGGGGATAATTTCTTTATTCTTTGGATTTCCAAAAACCTGATCTCGCATCATCCAGAGAAATGGAACGGCTGCTGCGGAATAGGCCGGATGACGCAATGCCGTAGGGCGGAAGTGTCCATGAGTCTTTGAGTTGTTCTTCGCGTAGGGGTGCTCGACAACGCGGTCAAATTCAAAGTCGGCCATGAACGTTGCGCGTTCTTTGACGCAAGGCGGCAGTTGTATCCCTTGCTTCTGCAAATCCAGTATAGAAGTTGCCGCGATTGCTTCTTCGGCTGCTTCATCCTTACTGTCAGCGATCCCTTTCAGCTTGAGGCAAGAGGTGTTGTACTTCGGTTCTTTGCAGATAGTGCCCGCCCATCCGTTATCATGCCACGGAACACGAACGGACACATGTTGCATGGGATAGGAAAGGTCTGCCATGGTTATTGACTTTCGTGCCTTCGAGAGTTCATGACTGGGGATGTAGCATGCGTCGCAGTTTATCAGACGGAAGTATGCGTTCGTAGTATCCGTTTTCTAGGTGGCCGATTCCAGCCTCAATAGTCAAGAATCCGTCAATGCCTGTTGATTAATCGACTTGGCGAACCACTCGGGCAATGTGGTCGATTGATAAGCATCTCGCCGCCGAATTGTTACGTGGAAGTGAAGTCGCTTCGCCGTGGAGTTGTATAGATTGTGACCGCGAGTAGCTGGAATTCGATGCGATATCGGTCCAAAATTCGCGGAGATTCCTTTATTTAGAGTTCTGGGGCTGTTTCAAACGCGTGCTGGAAAATCAGCTTAATCCAAGCACATTTTGCGTCATGTAAGTTGAGACTCTCGGCTTACCAGTGCTGAGTTGCCGGTCTGCATGCGCAACTCTTTGCCCTCCAAGATTTATTGGAGACCGAGAGGCTGCTTCGTTTCTTGGCGAGTCAATTCCGGCTCGTCGCTGTTCGCCATTCTGGAGGACCCAATGTCACACATCGTTTCCATCGCGACCGAAGTCCGAGACCCTGCCGCCATTCGGCTGGCGTGTGATCGGCTTCGCTTGCCTGAGCCAGTCTTCGGCAGGGCACAGTTGTTTAGTCGGTCCGAGACCGGCTGGGCCGTGCAGTTGCGCGACTGGCGATATCCGGTCGTCTGCGACGTCGCAACGGCGAAGGTCGCCTTCGACAACTACGGCGGCCGTTGGGGTGACCGTAGTCATCTCGATCTATTTCTGCAGGGATATGCGGTCGAGAAAGCCAAGCTCGAAGCTGTCAAAAAGGGGCATTCCGTCTTTGAGCAATCGCTCGAAGACGGTTCCATCAAACTTACTGTCAATGTTCGAGGCCAGGTATGAATCGAACCATCGAGATCACGGTCACCAAGGATGGCCAGACCCGCGTTGAGACGAAGGGATTTATTGGCGCTGAATGCCGAGATGCGAGTCGTTTTTTGGAGCAGGCCCTCGGACAGCAACTCGACGAACTGCTCAAGCCAGGCTTCCACCAATCTGAATCAGTGCAGCAGCAGATTCGCTCCGGCAACTAGACATCTCTTAACGTCGCTTTTGTTTCTTGACGTCGCCTCTCTCATTCATGGAGCCATTCAATGTTATTGAATCAGCATCTCGGGGAGTACGTACGCGCGTGCTTCACAGGCATATGGATCGAATCGCACGAGCATCAGGACGCCCTCGTGGCGATCGCACAGCTTTGTCGCGAAGAGAACTGGCGGATGGCCGCTTGGAATTTGGAATCGGGACTACGAGCCCCGGGAAATGAATCACAATCGTCAGCCGGTGATCCGCTCGGGGCGATTCGTGCGATCAACACGCTTGCTACGCCGGATGGCACTACGCTGGTGGTCCTGCAAAATTTTCACCGGTTTATCCAATCGGCGGAGATCGTGCAGGCCTTGGCGCATCAAGTGCTCGCCGGCAAGCAAAATCGCACCTTCGTCGTGATTCTCTCGCCGATCGTTACCATTCCGGTCGAGCTTGAAAAGCTGTTCGTAGTTCTCGAACATGAACTTCCCGATCGCGAGCAGCTACGCGAGATCGCACTGGGGATCGCAACGGAGGAGGGAGAATTTCCCGACGGAGCGGGACGGGAAATCGTGCTGGATGCAGCGGTTGGCCTAACACGCTACGAGGCCGAAGGGGCATTCAGTTTGTCATTGGTCCGCGAAGGCCGGCTGACCGCGGCGACGCTGTGGGAGCAGAAAGCCCAGATGCTTAAAAAGAGCGGATTGCTCGAACTCTACCGAGGAGGAGACAATTTTAGCCAGCTTGGTGGCTTGAATTCGCTCAAGGCATTTACCAATCGGGCCCTTCTGCGACCGAGCCGAGGTAATCCGCTCAAGCGCCCACGAGGCGTGATGCTGCTCTCGCCGCCTGGTTGTGGCAAATCCCAATTCTGTAAAGCGCTCGGGAGCGAAGTGGGACGACCGGTGCTGATCTTGGATGTCGGAAGTCTATTGGGCTCGCTTGTTGGCCAGAGCGAGGAGCGGACGCGGATCGCCCTGCGGACTGTTGACGCGATGGCCCCCTGCATTCTGATGATCGATGAAGTGGAAAAGGCATTCTCCGGGATCAACGGTAGCAATGATTCCGGCGTCGCGAGTCGAATGTTCGGCACGTTCCTTTCCTGGCTGAACGACCACGAATCGGATGTCTTCGTCGTCTGCACCGCCAACGACGTCGCCAAACTTCCGCCAGAGTTCAGCCGCAGCGAGCGCTTTGATGGTGTGTTCTTTGTCAACCTGCCTGACCGCAAAGAGAAGGATACGATTTGGGGAATCTATCGCGAGCTGTTTGAGATCCCCGCGGATCAGGATTGTCCAAGCGACGATCAGTTCACGGGGGCCGAAATCAGAGCCTGCTGCCGATTAGCAGCCTTGCTCGATGTTCCGCTTGCTCAGGCAGCCCAGTATGTTGTTCCCGTGGCCGTCACCTCGGCCGAATCGATCGAGCAACTTCGCAAATGGGCATCGGGAAGATGCCTGGATGCAAATAAACCGGGGCTTTTTCAATACTCGGGAAACAGTCCTAAACCGCGGCGGCGCGTCGCACGCGATCCGTCCAACAACTAGGCGACCCTTGTACCGTGATCAATTGAACTAAGGGCAAACAGCGAATGTTCGACCATCGCCATTTAGCCACAATCCGTGCTGCGCTCCGCTACTGGCGTGACGAAATGACACCGCATGGAGCGTCGGCAACCGCGGCCTACCTTCGAGCGGATGACGCGGCGTTACTCGACGCCGCTGAAATCGCCGAGCTGATTCGAGACCTGGAAACGCTGCAAATCGGCTATCTAGTCCTCGACGGCGGCACGCAAGCGGTAGTTAGAAACCAAATCCAAGCAGCGCCGCCTCCAATTGTGGGCTCGCCGCTGACCTCCAAAATTGCGGTTGTGTTGTACTGAGCCGGCGCGTAACCGGCCTTCCGAACTGGGGTTAGAGCCCCTTCATCAGTTCGGAGATCGAAATGTCGAGCGACTCTGCAATCCGCTCGATGTTACGCAGCGCTAGATTTCTCTCCCCACGCTCGATCCCGCCAACGTAGGTGCGGTCGAGTTCGCAGATATGAGCAAACGCCTCCTGCGAGTAGCCCCGTTCGGCACGCAGTTCACGGACTCGCTCGCCAAACCTGATCAGAATGTCTGCTTTTTTCGCCATGTCGCTAATTTGGCGACAATGACTACCATAAGGCCACGGACTATAAGTATCATTTAGTTTCGGCCTGAACCCTTGCGAGAGCTATCCCGAAGATTTTACTGCCTTACGGAGTACATCCAATGTCGAAAGATGACGTTCGAAAAAACGAGGGCGAAGAGATGGTCGCCTTGAACAGGCTGGCTTATCAACTTGGCAAGATGGTTTCCCGTCTGCCGGAGGTTGGCAGCCTGATCGTCTTATTTCTCATCATCGTGATCGGACAATTCCTGGGAATCATCAGCCCGTTAATCGGCTGGATTGTGATCACGGTCAGTGCTGTACTGCTCTGCTTCAACTTTTTTCTCCGAAGGTGGCGAAGGTCAAAAGCTGGACCGCAAGCGGACATGGCGGAGTTCAAAGAGTTGATCATTCCCGGAGAGTCTTCGCCCGAATCCCTCGTTCATGTTGCTTCCAAGCCCAGATCGAGAGGTGACGGTGGACTTGCAGCAGCATTTGCAGATTTCTATCGAGCGTATCCATTTGCGAGCCTCGGGGGGATCTTGCTTCTTTTAGTTACCTTAGGAGTGTTTTTTGATCTGTTGGAAACATCCGTCGCATTTGCCATTTTCCTTTTTGGGGCAATGTTCCTGGTTGCGCTAAACGTGTTTGGGCAACTCTTGAAATTGCCTCCTTTGGTTTTGGTTTTTGTAGTCATCGTCGGCGCTTCCGTTAAATCATGCAATGATCGAGCTAGAGATCGCCAGCATCGTGCGGCGGTTTCCATGGCGATGAATCATCAGCCCTTGGCCGGCCATGGGCAAAGACAGAAAGCCAAGAGCACCGAGGCGTATTGGCAGGCGACGGTCTCCTCGCGTCATTTATTTCGATTTGGACCTCCGCTGCCCCCGGTGCAAAACCAAGTGGATTTTGATCGACTCATCCATACGATGCGAAAGAATGTCCGTGAGACCCGAGAGGCGACCAATGACAATTTGGATGTCGACTTGGATCTAGTCGCATTATCCCAGAGATTACTTTCAACCGATGAACTTGAACTGCAGTGGGCCGAGGATACGGCGAAGTTTTTAAATTTTGGAAATGCTGACGAAAGCCTGCCTTCGTATGAAGACGCCTTGAATCAACTTAACGAAATGACGGAAGAACAACGGCAGCAACTTCCACCTGAAGTCCAGGCATGTCTATCTGATCTATTCACTTTGATGGAAACGAGACAAAGCTTGAGCAGTGAGGTGGAAGCTATACAGGCAACACTTCGCAATCGCTATCCGACGCAAAGGTTCCCACTTCCAGAACTGGAGAGCAATTCCGAGGATCCTGCGCAATAAACTTCAACTAGCTAGTTGGAGCAAAGAGCAAACGTCGACACCAAGCCGTGGCAAGTTCTCTATCTGGGGAAACTTGCCGCGGCGTTTTTATTTCTTGTTTCAGCAACTCAACCATATTGGAAATCGTCATGGCCGTAGTAGTAGAAAATGAGTTAGATACGTCTTCGACTCAGCGGCTGCAGTCAACCATGGCAGCCGCCCGACTCAGCTTCACGTGGCTCGGAGTACGCAAGTCGCTCAGCTCGCACCAGCGTGACCAAGCGGCGGACTCCTTCGGCGCGGAGGGAAAGTTTCTCTCCGCCGGCAAAAAGCTGCTCGATACGTCGCATCCCGCATTTAAGGCGGTCACAGCGATCCGGGGACAGGCGTTGCACTACTGGAAGGGAATGAGCCTTCCTTTTCCGGAGCCTGGCATCCGCCTGATTCGGCAGGACTCCATCGCACATTTCGATACTCGGATGGCCGAATTTAAGGAGGAGCTTGACGAGGCGGTGATTGAACTCGACCGTCACTTCGCGGAGCTGCGCCAAGCAGCCCGAAGTCGCCTGGGCGAGCTTTACAATTCCGATGATTATCCACCTTCTTTGATCGGCATGTTCGCCATCGAGCACGATTATCCAAGCGTGGAGCCTCCGAATTATCTACGTCAACTGAATCCCGAGCTCTACGAGCAGGAATGTCGCCGGATGCAGTCACGATTCGATGAGGCGATTCAATTGGCCGAACAGGCCTTTCTGGAGGAGATCGCCCGACTTGTCGATCACCTGGCCGAGCGACTGAGTGGCCAAGGCGACGGCAAGCCCAAAGTCTTTCGTGACTCGGCGATCGGCAATCTGACTGAGTTCTTTGAGCGATTCCGCCAGCTCAATGTGCGGTCGAATCCGCAACTTGATGAACTGGTCGATCGTGCTCGCCAGATTGTCACAGGAATCGAGCCGCAGCAACTGCGAGATAACGACACCCTGCGAAGCCAAGTTGCCACTCAACTAGGCGCGATCCAGGCGTCGCTGGACGGCCTGCTCGTTGATCGTCCGCGTCGCAATATTTTACGTCGCCCACGATGAGGAGCCGCGAAGATGCAACTTCTTATCTCATGTAATGGCGATGTCCGTTGCATTTACGACGAGGCGTTACCGCTGCGGGCGCTCGGTCACGTCTCAATTGCCCGTGGATCGCATGTGGAACCGACCGAAGAGGGAAATTGGACAGCGGATCTATCGCCGGTGAATGGTCCGCTGTTAGGCCCTTTTGAGTCTCGTATCGCGGCGCTCGCCGCTGAACATGCCTGGCTGACTCAGAACTGGCTTGAGGCTGCTTCGCGAATCTAGCTGAGCATGCCGGCAACGAGCTTTAGCGCAGCACCGCTTGAGACTCGTCGAATCTGGAGCCAATCCACCAAGTGATCGTTGGGACAGAACGGATTCCGACCATTGGGATCTCGTCTCAGCACTCGCTCTAGGACATTGATTATCGGTTTCATCAGATCGACGAGTGAGCGAAGACTGGTAGTAGAGATGGCGAGCCAGATTGGGTTGCAGATCACTGGTGCGTCCCATTCCTTTTGAATGGCCGCGGTCCATTCTGATTTCCAGGCAAAGGTTGGATCTGACGGCGGAATGCGGTCCGACTCGACGGAGAGCAGCTTTCCCTCCGGAACTAGTCGACTACCGGATTCGATGGTCAGTCCGATGGGCTGGCCGACCAGTTTCGATGCCGTAATCGAGTTCAACTCGGGAAACCCACTTTGGTAGAAGCCCGATCGTTTCAGAGCCCGCATCGCTGGGCGGACAAGATTGTCGAGGTCGACGTTTCGTTGAGATTCCAGTCGGAATGTCAAAGACACATTGGCTAGATCACTTGCGCTGACGATCTCATCGACCCACAGGGCTTCATTTGCGTCCTCCCCGCCGATTGCGGAGCCCGCAATTTCAATCTTCAACATTTTCCGTGCCCCCCACATGCACGCGATTGTGTGTCGCTGGCTACCGCTTGAATCGCTGTCGCCGATGCAAGTGGCTCTGTTCATTACTTCCTTAAGGATACGTTCCCCATGACCCAAACTGAAATCGCACGAGCCGTGTCCAGCGCTACTGGCGAAGACCTGGCCGAAATCCGCCGCCGCGGCTTTTCACTCGCGGATCCCTTCGAGGTGAACTTCGATCCCGAACCGGATGATGTCGCCACCCAGATCATTGACTGGGACGACGCCGAACTCGGTCAGCCGTTTCCGGTCGCAGTTTCCCTGGCGGACTTGTTTGCTTATGAAGCGGATTGAAGGTCCCTCGCCAACCGCTCTACCCAGCCCCCGCGGAGCACAAATGGAATCAGATTACCAAGATGCGATCCATCGGTTCCTTGGCTGGTTCGCAGTTGCCTGCGTGATCGCGGCCATCCACGCTGGCCCGGTGACGATCCTGGTCTGGCTGGCCGTCGCTTATGTGTTGACGAGCATTGATGGCCCCGGCACGCCTGGGTCTGGCGGCAAGCCAGGAAGTTGCGGGAGCAGCAAGCGTCACAAGTAGGAATTGATAGAGCCTGTGCCGGCCAATTAAAGCGTCAATCATCTCAGCAGCCCGGCCTAATGGAGGTCGGGCTGCGGGGGATTTTTTTTAGCTATTGAGTGCTATTTCCGGACCTCACTGCGGCTCTAGCATCTTTCTCAACTCGATCAGTGAAGCAATCGCTGTCTGGTGCCGCTGTTGAGCACGCGCAAGTCGATTCTCCCAGCGGCGTCGGATCGATTCCTGCTCATATGCTTGCGATGCCCCCAGCTGACAACATGCGGCATCAAGCATGGTGCTCAGAACTTGATCGACGAGTAGTTGTTCCAGCAGCGAATCCCCTTCTTTCAATAGCTGGGCTTGTGTGTCGGCGAGGCGAATGGCGATAGATTCCCGGACATCCGTCAATCCATCCGCCGCGAGATCGATCAGATGCTGTTGGACGTGCCGATTTAGGTCGCCTAACAAATGGCACAACTCCGGCTTGCCCCGTAAATGCTGACGCAGTTGATCAAGGGCTTGCTGGTCGCCATGGGAGGCATCGTCCACTAGGTCGGTGTACTCTTCATAAGTCAAGTTTTGGGGTTTCATCTTGGGTCTCGGGATAGGCGACTCTTTTGCACGCTTCCACCGCTTTCGGAGGTTTCTGATTGTCCGATTGGCTTCGCTGTGGATTGTCGCTAGAACGCGATCCACTGCATCGATAATGCCTAAGGCCGAAGTCACTGCTTCTCGCTCCGCCTGGCGGGAAGCTCGTACCAACTGTGAGGTTCTTTCCACGGCTCGGACGGCCGGATCGGCAAGTGTGCCGAGGTAAGTGCGTTCGACCCCCGAGCCAACGCGCGTTGATCGGTAGACGTAGTTGGATCTGGGCATCGTCATGTTCCACATTGCGTCTTCGCGCGGCCGCGTGACGCTGTTACTGGGAAGAGCTCGAAATTACACTACCCAGTCTTCACTAGTCTTCCCATAGTGAAGGGTTTGGCATTTATTGGGGCCTGGTTCCTTCGTCCGACCTCGGCAACTTGGTCCATTTTGGGCTTCTTCCAGGCATATTCCGCAAGGATCGTGGCCCGATTTCGAGAAACAGTGTCCCGAATGGAGGTCGATTCAACAGCTTTTGGAGGATTTCCTAGCGTGAAATAGCTCGCTTTCCACAGGGATTTCGAGATATTGCTGGTGGCTGGGAGTTGCGCAACATCAATCAGATGGGCAATCCATGCTCGTTGGCGACCAATAACCGACCCTAGGTTGTATGACTCCTGTTCGTATCCCAAGTAATCGAGCCAAGGCTCAATGACCATCGGACCGCGCTTCCACGCATGAAGAAGGAATAGAGTCTCAGGGCTGTTTGCCTGCGCGGGATCGACACCAATTGCGACCCAGCGAATCCACGAAGTAGCTTTGAGTCGTGCCCTTACATCGAAGTACAAGGCCGCGAAGGTTGCGACGCCATGGACGGGAAAGCCAATCGCCCGAGCGATGGCCTGATCCGTTTGGCCGGCGAGCATACGAGCCTTGAGTTCCAAAACTCGGTTCGATTGTTCCTGAAGTAGTTTCAGGGCCAAATAAAGGTCAGGATTTTCCTTAACCACCCGATGCATTCCACGAGCAGTTGTAAGGCGATTCAATTGGCGAACGTATCTCACTGTTCGCTGGACCAGTTCACCATCTCGCTTGACGGTGGCATATCCCCCGCGTTCCACAATGTTCATTGCCCGTAGCCATTGTGAATCGGGTGTGACCCATGGGGTCGTTTGGTGGACGGGCGGTGAATGGTCCATATTCATAGTTAGTCGCCTTGAATTCAATCATGAATTGGGAAGATTTCGATGTATTTCGATTTGCGTGTACTTGGTTGGTGCGATCTGATTGCGAAGTTCTCTAGCACGGACTTCATCAATTACGCCAGCCAGCGTTGGTTAACTATCTGCGGACTGTTCGGCCTGCCCTGTCCGGATGGATTGCCACTTAATGGCGCTCACTTCCGTTTTCGACGCCCCTTGGACGATTGCTTTTTCGCAGTGATCTCGAAGGACCAGTCGTCGACTGTTACAAATTCGCGCACTTCCGTTATTTCGTCTGTCGCGATCGTGACTTGATTTACCGGTAGTGTCGAAGGAATATCAGGAATCCGACGAGTCATCCGGAAATATTTCCGAAGTTCTTCGGCCAGCGGAATGGCGATCACGGCACTGTTTATTTCGCGATGATTCGCAAGGTACTCCGCCAGGACAAAATCGGTAGTTAACTCAATAGCGTCTTTGCTGATGATCAAGATTGGATTAAAGCCTCCTTCCGCGAGCTTAATCGCGTGTTCAACGATTTCCGCTGAGATATCCGAAATTGGTGGCTGCGAGCCTGAACGCTTCGTTCCTTGAGTCCAATTACTAAGAATTGCCTCAATGTCCCCCTTCATGCCCGCCAAGGCTTCGTACAGCTCTCTTCGATATTGATCCTCGGCAAAGACATAAGGGCGCTTGTACTTCTGAGGCTCCATCTCCCAGTCGGTGCCCAAAATGTCTTTTATCGCGTCGAGTTGAAATCCCTTCGCTCGGAATTGTTTGATCCGCAGACAGCGATCAAGTACCCACTCGGGCCAGTATGCGATCTTTCCTTTTCCTGAAGGGTGGGTTCGAATGGTTGGTTCCGGAATTAACTCCATTTGGTACCAACGTGTCAGCGTTACGCCATTGGTGATGCCGGTGGCAAACATGATTTCCTTCGAGGTAACTTCCGGCATTTTCGGTAACTTCTCCAGAAACTTTTGACAGCGACATTGCTATTGTCACAATGTGCGCGTGACTTGTCTAGCTTTTACGGATGATTCGGTCTCGACAAAATCCAATCGGGCAAATTACACCAAGCTGAGACGGTAGTTAGAAACCAAATTCCGAAGAACACGAGAAGCTGTCGCAAATGAATCCACGTGCTATCCAATTCGTACGTGTTTCCAAACGCAATAACTCTCGATGCTCAATACGAAAGTCTGCAAGTTGCGGCAGGTTCAAGGGAGGCGAGACTCGAAGACGCGGCGGAGTCGTTCTGTCAATGGCGCGACGGAAAGCGAGTCCTACGCCAGCAATCCATCAGCAGCCTGGGTTTCGCCAAGTTGGCATTCGTAAGCTGGGCAACCTGTCCGGCAATGATCGTATGTTGAGTCCATTTTGCAGTTTGACTTACACGAGATAATCATGAGCACCTCCCAAACCATCAACCATCCAACTTATTACTTGGAAGACTATGGCCAGTACATGTCGTTCGATTCGGATGCTACCATTTTTGAGGAATGGCTGTGGACGGAGCGGTTGACAACGATCGCGAAATCGGATGGGACTGTCGCCGCTGTCAAGCTTCGAGAATCGTTGCTTTCACCAAGTCCACGCCGTGCGAACCGGGGCTTAATCGAGCTGATCGAATACCTTGCTCATGAGCACAACTTGACGGTTCAGCGCCGGTTAATGACGCGGCCGAGAAATCGACTGCCAATGCCCGCGCAAGTCGCATCTTTCGTCTCCTGGCCGCCAAGTTCCCATGTGCATGAGCTAGTACATGATCATGATTCAGGACTTATCTATCTTGGCCGGCGCGTCGGTCGTGAGCAGATTATTGCCGAACTGACTAGAGCTTTTCCCAGTTCGACCTTCGCCATCATGGTCGCAACGAACCAACAAGCTGACAAGGTTCAAGCCAAGCTTAAAGGATGGGGAATTGATGCTCAAAAAGTGAACGAGCGACGGGGGGCCTCAGGAGCCGGCCGGTGTTCGATCGGTCTTTTTCGGGCGCTACAAGCTCGTGAAGTAGAATTTGAAAAGCGCGATGTCATTATCGCCTACGATGCCCTAGAGACCATCTCAGAGAACGGGCAAATGCTCCTGACGATACCTGACGTCTGCGGTCGTCTTTTTGGCCTACTTGACCATGACGCGAATCGAATGCAGCGACAATCAGATTTGCTCGCATCTACCTTCGGATTTCGCCAAGCGATTGTCCCCATGCATGGTCGCCGGCCAGTTGATGTGAGAACGGCATTCATCCGAAAGAGATTTTCAGATACGGCGGCGCAAACGGCTTATCAGGCCAAGCGGAATGGGATTTGGTACAATAACGATCGCAATCAAATGCTGACAAGCCTTGCCTGCGGTCTTGCGGAAGGTAACGGAGAGAAGGTCTCCAGATACCTGAATGCTACCAACATTGGATTGTGCTGCAACGCGCAGCATCGAGTCGCTCTGCTGACGGATTCGATCGAGCACCTAGCTCAACTGGCCACAACGATTGAATCATGGCCTATCCGAGTTAGTGCCTCGGTCGATCTCACCGGTCTTCCCGCGGAGAAGCAGCGATTGATGGTACGAGGGACCCAGCGTTGGGTTGATGGGCAAACGCTGCTCGCCACCCCGGGAGGTCTTGCGAACATTCAGCCGGGAACGTTTGATGCGATCCTTTGGGCTGGAGGCGGGCCCGGACTTCCTCCCATACCCTCTTCGCAGCTTACTACTGCTCGTCATTCGCCTCGAAGCCTTTATGTAATCGATGTTAAGGATAGGCATCATTCCCAGCTCCGACGGTGGAGCCATGCGCGACAAAAGGCATGCCTAGATGCTGGCTGGATTGACGGCGCGGAGTGTCCCGTGCAGGCGGCCTTTCAGGCATTCCTCGAGAGACGCAATCAAGAGGTATTTGTATGACTCTTTCAACGGCGGATGCCCTAACTCCATATTGCTTTGAAGTCCATGGGTTTGGGGGGGCCTTTTTCTACGATTTGAGTTATCGAAGGCCTCAATCGCGGCCCAGAAGTACGGTGCTGGATTACACGCGTGATGCCATCGTCAATCGCCGGAATCTCGTTCGAGTCTTTAAGGAGCGGCAGTTCTCTGCCGGTCAGGGGGCGGGGATCGACGGACTTCGCTTGCGTGACATCAGCGTCACCGAATTTGGTGATATCGCGGAACGTATTGTGGATCAAATCGAGCGCGGAGTTTGGCGTCCTCGCCCCGCACGCATTCATCGTATTCCAAAAGATAGTGGTGGCTATCGCTACCTGAGCATTCGATGTGCGGTGGAACGTATCTTGTCGACGGCGGTGGCAAAGGAAACAATCCAACAAATTGATCGACATCTACTAGATGGGTGTACCGGGTTTCGACCCGGGAGAAGTATTCCAGAGATGCTCGCGGAAATCACTTATCGCGCAGAAGTCTGCGGGTGTACTTTCATCACGCAGGATGACATCCGAAATGCGTTCCCTTCCGTACTAGTTGAACACGCCGTCGAGGACTACTCGCGGCATGTCGCTGACCCTCAATTACTCCAATTGATTGGAGTGATAATTCGAGGGGATCAGCAATCTCGGACCATAGGCTTGGATCAGGGAGACTCCCTGAGTCCTCCGACCCTCAATCTGAGATTGCACTATTGTCTGGACCTGCCACTTTCCGTCGCAGTTCCGGACAACACGTTTTGGTACAGGTACGCTGATAATATCTTCTACCTGTCCCGAAGCGCTGCCGAAGGCAATCAAGCACTCTCCAGGGCACGTTGCTTGCTTCAAGAGGCTCAATTCGAGTTGAAGGGGATCGGAAATTCCCCTCAGAACCTTCTCCGTCAGGGAACCAGAATACCCATATTGGGATTGTTACTCGGATGGAACGGTTCACGCATCGAGTTTTCGATAAGCAGGGAGTCGTACCATAAACTTGCTTTACGCCTGGAAAGAGTTCATGAAGAACCCAAGCCAACTGTAGTTGCGAGGAGAGTGATCCAAGGATGGATTGAATCGCTTGGTTCTGTCTTTGAGAGCGGTGAAGCACTCCAGAGCCTTAGGCAGGTTCGTCAGATAGCTGCAGATACGGGCTTCCGAGAAATCGGAACATATTCGCAGCTGGAAGACTGGGCTGATAAGGCACGGATTCGTTGGATAGGCCTTAAGGAACGGGTCTGGCAGCGATTACAGCAGGGGAATGAGCTATAGAGGCCATTTCTTACTGGAGGCTCCGCCGTCCAGTACCACTGCCTGGTAAACCTAGGCAATACCCGTCTCAGCAACTTGCTGGGGCGGGTTCTTTTTTTAGCTTTCAGGGCATTCCAGCTTTGCCGGGTGTCGCTTAGGAAACGAGAGCGAAGCAAGCAACGAGACTGCATTCACACCCAATAGATTTGCTTGCCAAGCCAGGAGTTGAAGCGGGGGATATTTGTGTTCTCATGCCCATCCAAGGCGCGGAGGGGCATATCACTGCTTGAGTCCAAGTCATTGCCGAATGGCGTCGAGTGGTCCAGAAAAGAAATGGGCCACCGCGACAAAGTATGCATCGAAACAGTCATGCGATTCAAAGGCCTTGAGGCGACCTACATCTACATCTGGGGCGCAGATGAATTTGACTTGGACAATGATGTGGAACTGCTTTACGTGATTCTCAGTCGCGCCAAGTCAAGACTGTGTTTGGTTGGGGACGAGCAACGCTGCAAAGCATTGGTCGGGAAGAGTTAACTTGGCCGATCTCTCGCCCTTCAAGTACCGATCGGATGAGGGATTCTGGACAAAGGGTGCCTGAGGCGACCGGTGGGTATTTGAGTGATGGCAGGCTAGATACGCCACTCGGATTGAGAAAACGTCTCAGAGTAGTCGCACCAATCCGCTTCGCATTCCGTCCGCAGCGCTTCGATTTCTTCATCGGTTAGCGAGTATGCCTGCAGGCTGCGTTCCTCTGCCAAAGGATCAATGGTCCCCAGGTAGGTCTCGGCCCATTGCAACCATCGACCTACCTCGCTGGCTTCGTCAATCGTGCCGCACCGCCGGATCGCCTCGTCGCGTACTGCGTCGACGTACCCGCGGACTTTCAACGCGTGTTCCCAGATGGGGATCGCTTGCCCCAGGTTGGCGGCGCGGATGCTGTCTCAGGACGACTTCTTTGCTTGACTCCGGCATTGGGGCCTCCCGGGTGCTAGTTATTCGGCAGCTGTTGGTGAGCTGCTTTTTGACCGAGACCTCAAGGAACTTGCAGGCAACGACGCTTTGGCATCTCAGGTCTATTGGACTATCCGACTTGAGGATGCTCAAGCAAGACCTGATCAACCAAACAGCCAAGCCAACCACTTGCGAAACACAACGGGATTTTCCGATCTGGGGCTACTAGGATCCGCCGTGGTGAGGGCCGAATCGCCAGCTGAACAAGCCAAGAGGGTTTTGTTGCCTATTCACGAAGAAGTGAAAACCGATATCAGTAATGATGCAGGGAACCAATTCTCGTTGCATTCTTAAATTGGATGACCGGCCAATGTCGCCCTGCGCTGCGAGCGCCGCAAAAATTTGGAGCGTTCCGAAGGGGACTATAAAGTGTCCGATAAGAATTTTTTTTGATGCGGGTCATCGTCATAAGTTGCTTTGAAAAAAGAGGTTATGGAGATCGGGTGCGGTCAAGTCGACCGATTCCCGCCGCCTCCACTTTGGGGCCGTTTGCGAGAAATCGTAAGCGGCCTTTCTCTTTGGGTTTACAGAAGCAAACCAAGATGTCACGAGGTTGTCTTCATCAGCCGAGGGGGCGGAGCTGTAAGGCGGGTTCTCGCTTCGATGTCTCCCCAGTCGCCGACGCCCTGTCGGCTGGCATGCATGATTGGCGACCGAATTGGCTTCACTCCGACCAGAATCTCGGAAGTCTCGTTAACCGGTAACGGAGGGACAAAGGAATGGGATCAGAACGCCCCATTCGCAGAGCTCACGTCCTCCCTCTTTTTTCGTATTCGCCGTAGGGCGCACGGCGACGAGAGAATCATAAGTGCGAGTTCCCGCTTCCTCGTCGTCATGGCACGGCGATTGCTTTACAAGGCCCCAGCTTCGCACCTAGGTGGTTCCGAAACGCTGTGTGCTTCGGGTCTTTTCGCACGCCCAAAAGTCGTGCGGAAACTCGATGCAAATGAATTATCGAAGAGGTCATCGGCAGCCCATGAACGCGCTCAGAAACTTGACGCGGCGGATAGGCGAAACCGCTTACTCCAGTATCACTTCTCAAAAGTCGACAGAGGTCGCCGATGGAATCCTGCAAGCGATTGGAAGGACATCGCTGGTCCGATTTCGACGTTACCTCGATCGACAAGATGTCACCCTCTACGCGAAACTTGAATCGCAAAATCCGGGCGGAAGCGCCAAGGATCGCCCGGCCAGGCAAATGCTGGAAGCAGCGATCAAGGAGGGTGAGATTAGCTCCAACGCAACGATCATTGAATCCTCTTCCGGCAATATGGGGATTGGTCTCGCTCAGGCGTGTCGCTATCACGGTCTGCGATTCATCTGCGTGGTTGACCCTAATGCTCAACCCCAAAACGTCGCGATCATGCGCGCACTGGGAGCCGAGATCGAATTGGTTACAAAGCGCGTCAACGGCGACTTCCTGGCGGCCAGGCTAGCTCGCGTTTGTCGCTTGCTGGAAGAAATTCCGCAGAGCTACTGGCCGAATCAATACGCGAATCCGCAAAATCCGATCGCGCACGAACAGGGTACGATTCGAGAAATCGACGAGCTTCTGAAGGGTGAATTCGACTACCTCTTCGTTGCGACTAGTAGCACAGGAACCGCCCAGGGGTGCCGCAACTATCTTCAATCACGCGGACGAGATGTCAAAGTCGTCGCCGTCGACGCTATGGGTAGCGTGCTGTTTGGGGGAACTTCTGGGGAGCGGAAGATCCCTGGACTGGGCGCCGGCCGCGAACCCAAGTTGGCGCGCGGCCAGTCATTCAGCCAAATTGTCCGTGTGAAGGATGTCGACTGCGTTGTGGGATGTCGTCGCGCAGCAGAACGAGAAGCGCTGCTCGTCGGCGGCTCGTCCGGCGGCGTACTAGAGACCGTTCGATTCATGCAGGATGAGCTGGCCGGAAAACGGTGCGTGGCAATTTTGCATGACTCGGGAACTCGTTATCTCGACACCGTGTTTGACGATGCATGGGTCCAGGAGACGCTCGGCGTATCCTCGCAGGAAATCGAGTATCTCAAAAATGCGAAAGCGTTTTCTTTTGCGTCAGGTCTCACGCAATGAGCGATGCGCAGCTAGCTTCGGGCGACTCAGCGACGGACCTTCCGCGGGACTCGCATTCGACATATAGTCTTGCGATTGTTGGATGCGGACCGCGTGGATTGTATTGTCTCGAATCCTTCGCGCGTGTTTTCGCTCAACAATCTCTTGCAGTTCCCGTCGTCATTACGATCTTTGAACCGTCGCGAGATCCGGGAGCAGGGAATATCTATGCGGTCGACCAGCCTCATTTTTTGCGTATGAATTACGCGAATGAGCGAATCGACGCATGGCGAGATTGTCAGGAACGGCCAAAATCCAATCTCTCGCTCGTCGAGTGGTTAGAGCGACACCATCCCACGCTTGCGAATCCTGACGGCTATTCGCCGCGTGCGGTCGTCGGCGAATACCTACACGATTGTTTTCTCCAAGTATGCGACCAAATTTCGGAATCGTTCGTAGTTAAAATTTGTCGCCAAAAGGTGACAAACGTCGAGCGACTCGAATCGATGTGGAAAGTTTCCACCGAACAGGACTCGATTTTGGTCCATGATGTCGTTGTCACGGTCGGGCATGAAGGTTGGCGAGCTCCGGCAAGCTTGCCGCCTGTCGATTCGAAGCGATTCATCAAGAGCGTTTTTCCGGTAGATCGTCAACTATCGATGGCATGCGTTCCTCCCGGACGACGAGTGGCGGTTCGAGGGTTCGGCTTGACCTGGATCGACGCCGCGCTCGCGCTTACGGAGGGCCGTGGCGGCCATTTTGTCCGGCAACAAGGCGCTTTGTGCTACAAACCAAGCGGCGCCGAGCCAGCGGCGATCCTTCCCTATTCACGCACCGGTCGACCGATGTTGGCGAAGCCGGTCAAAACGAGGATGACAATTCCTAGCCAGTGGGACGAAATCTGGAAGGATGGATCTCGCCAGATCAGCGAGGTCACGCGGCCGATCGATCAAGGCGCATTTTGGGAAAAGATCTGGAAGCAAATCCTCGATTCGGCAGCCGCCGCACTCCAAGTCACTTCGCCCAATGCGGAAACCTCCGCGACAATTTCCCAGTGGTTTGAATGGTGGCGAACGAGTAATTTCGACTCACGGCTTACGCTCAATCTGATGCAGCAATCCGTGGATGTTGCGCTCGGGCGGATTCCGCCCAATGCGCCCTTTGCCCTGGGCGAAGCTTGGCGGCAGCTTTATCCAGCGTTGATAAACTGCATCAATCATGGCGGACTTTGTGAAGAGGCTTGGCCTGCGTTTCGTCAGATCGAGGTAGAGATGGAACGTCTTGCGTTTGGTCCTCCGGCAGAGAACGTTCGCCGCATCTTGGCGTTAGAAAAGGTCGGCGTCGTCGACCTAAGTTTCGTATCTGGCGCCACGTTGGCCAGTGACGCTGCATCGCTGCGACTTGTGACGCCACAAAATAGGTCCGATGTCGATCTAGTGATCAATGCGGTCATTCCTTCGCCATTAGAGACCCGTTCTAATGGACCGATCGCTGCGATGTTCCAGCGAGGAATTCTCTCGCGACAAAATCGACACATTGGATTCGACGTGGATGAAAAAGGGGGTCCGACAGCTTCAACGCATTCGGATGCTGCTGGCCTGACGGTGTTTGGACGCGTCACCGATGGATGCATCCTTGGTAACGACACGCTCAGTCGTCAGCTTCATCCGGAAATCGAGAATTGGGCGGCGTCGATCGTTCCACGTTTATCAAGTTGGAAGCAGAGAAATTGATCACCAATCCGAACACTGCGAGTATCGACACGGGCCTGCGCCGAAACTGCCGCGGTCTGACTCCACTCGATGCGCGGATCGAGCCCTGGATGCAGTCGGTGCTGGAGAGCGAAGAGTTGTCGGGATGGGTCGCCGAGCATGGTTCTCCGTTGAATATTCTGCATGCGAGCCCGCTGGCGAAGAATCTCGCCGCTTTCAATCGGGTCGCCGCCGACCATCAGCTCGACTTTCAAGTTTTCTTCGCCCGCAAAGCGAACAAATGCCTGAGTTTCGTCGACGAGGCGACAGCCAGCGGCGCGGGAATCGATGTCGCCAGTCTTGCCGAGCTTCAGCAGGTTGTCGCCAACGGCGTGCGGCGTTCCCACATCATCTGTACGGCGGCGATCAAAGAGGAAGCGTTGCTCGCCGCCTGCGTCCAGCATGGCGTTACGATCGCTATTGATAATGGAGACGAGCTCGAGCAGTTAGCGTCGCTACTAACGAATGACTCATCGCAGGCATCGATCGCACTCCGCTTGAGTGGATTTGAGCATGACGGAAATCGACTCCATTCAAGATTTGGAATCGACATCGGCCAGTTTGAAGATTTTGTCAGCCGAAATCGTGGGGCCCTCGACTCGCCTGCGCTGAGCATTGACGGGATCCACTTCCATTTGGACGGATACAGTGCGTCGCAACGCGTTTCCGCCATCTCCCAATGTCTAGGCTTGATTGACCGCCTGCGAGAACTCGGACACGTTCCCAAATTTCTCGATATCGGCGGCGGCGTTCCGATGTCCTATCTGGAAGACAAGAGTCAGTGGGAAACGTTCTGGGAGGCCCATCGAGAATCGCTGCTCCAGCGGCGTGATCCCATTACCTATCGCAACCACGGATTGGGGTTTACGGCGATTGAGGAAAAAATTTACGGCAGCAGAAACTGCTATCCGTATTATCAGGAAGGCGTCCAGGCCCAATGGCTCGAAATGGTGCTCAGCGGGCGCTGCGAAAACAAGACGATTGCGACCGCAATTCGCGAACGAAATCTCCAGCTTCGGTGCGAACCGGGGCGCAGTCTCCTGGACGGCTGCGGCCTGACCATCGCCAGGGTTGTCTTTCGCAAGCAGCATCCCAACGGGGATTGGTTTATTGGACTCGCGATGAATCGTACCCAATGCAGAACCAGTAGCGATGACTTTCTCGTGGATCCAATTCTCATTCGCTCTCAGGTTCAAAACCCGGCCCCAGCGATAGAGGGTTATCTGGTGGGCGCCTACTGCATGGAATCGGAATTGTTGACGCTTCGCAAGCTGCGGTTCCCCGACGGCGTCGAAATTGGCGACCTAGTGGCATTCCCCAATACAGCGGGATATCTCATGCACTTCTTAGAGAGTCGATCGCATCAGTTTCCGCTGGCGAAGAATCTTGTCATTACCCAGATAGAGCCGCCGCAGGCAACTTTGGACCGGATCGATCAATCATGATTGTGAAAAATGTCGACGCAGGGTGGGAAATCATTTTCCAACCGGCGCATGCACTCCTTGCGGGAACGATTGCAGCTCATTTTCAGGAAGCGTATCGCGGTCCTTTCTGGTTTGAGACGCTTACGGCGATCACAATTCACGACGATCAAAAGATTGAGTTTCGAGCAGGAAGCAGCAACAGCCTAACCCGCGCCGGCGCTCCCCAAGACTTCACGATGAAATCGATGTCCGCCGAGGAAAGATTTGTCGAAGTGCGGGATCGGCTGCGCAACGCCTATCAAAAGCATCGTTGGATTGGAATACTTGAATCATTGCATGCCGATTTTTTGTATTCGGAGGAAGAGGTTTCAAAGCCTCTTCGCCAACTGCTGGACGAAGAAAAAGGACATCGACGCTCCCTTCTTCGCCAGCTGAAAATCGGACAAAAGGAAGCCCAAGCAGTCTACCAACTGATGCGCTGGTGCGATCGTTGTTCGCTGATTCTCTGCCAGGGTGCGCTTCCGGCGATGGAGCGAAAACTGGAGATCACGACGCTCGGAAAAGCGCGCTTTGATATATGGCAGTGCAAAGATAAAAACGTCTGCATCGAACCGTGGCCCTTTGACCAAACCGAGTTCGCGGTCTCGATCGAAGTCTTCAAGTTATCTCAGCCAACCTTCGCCGATGACATGCAATTGAGCGAAGCACTGATGCAATGCAAACCGATTCAACGCACGTGGAATTTTCAATCGTCCGCATCCTGAGCGAGTGAGAATCCGGTCTATTCTTGCTCGAAGCGGAGATTTCGGAGCCAAGATGAGCTCGCAGCCGGCATTCGTTAAGAGTACGGCTCGTATTTCCTCGGCCAACGCGCATCGACGAGTTTCCAATCCCCTGGGCAAATCGCTTCTGAGCAAAATGAGTTCAGCAGCAATTCGCCTGGGACGGAACTCCCTGCTGAGCGACGGCGGCTCAACAAGTGAGATAGGTGGAAGCGTTCGATTTAAGTCGGGTAACGAAAACCGTAAGCGTGCTGAATGTACTGTCGATCGGCGTCGTAGTCACCGTCGTAGTCCGCACGGAGACGCTGCTCCAGGTCGTCGTTCCATTCAGGATTACTCTCCTGATATCGACGTTGCGCGGTATAGCCAAACCGAAATGCCTGTTCACGGTTTTCAAAGGCATTATCAGATCCGGCCATTTGCTTGACGGTGTCGTCCAAATCTTGGTTCATATCGCGGTTTCCCTCGACGCCAAAATCGGCCTTGGTTTGTTCCCAATCGTTGGCGAACGAACGCTTAACGCGTTCCCACATGGTCAGGTCTTCTTCCGTGTAAAACTTGGATCGGGCGTTCATTGATCTCTCCTCGGTCATGCTGGGGTGTTTAACTCGCACCATTGGAGCGACGACGATTACAGTCGCCGCATCTGCGTCGGAGGAGATATGCGAAAGTCGTACCAGGATTGCACATCGCCTGTCCTTTAGGGAAAAAGAGGGACGTCGATTGGCGTTCTCGACGCGTCTGATCCGCATAGCGTCGTCTTTGGGCGGTCCGATCCATAAATCTGTCTGGCGGCGATGAGTTGCCGGAACTCTCGCTTGTTGTGAACGCCCGACAAGCATGATGGATAATCTTCTGTCAGAGATGCGGCGCGGCACATTACCCAAGACCATTCTTAGAGACAAGAAAAAGGGAGGATGTCAGCGGCAAAGTCCCCTCTGGCGCCCGGAGAATTTCGCCGGCACGAAAAGTGCTTTCTAAACTCCCTCAAGAACGTACCGGACAGTTGTGCCGTAGGGACAGGGTTACCATGAGCGATAAACCAAAAGATCTGGCGATCCACAACTCGTATTGGATCCGGCATCAACCGCTCGAACAGCGGTTTCCTGCGTTATCCGGCGATCACGACACCGAAATATTGGTGATCGGTGCAGGCATCTCAGGACTAAGTATCGCCCTGGAGCTTCTTAACCGCGGTCACCGGGTCACGGTTTGCGAAGCCAACCTGATCGGATCAGGAACGACCGGAGGAAGTACAGGGCACTTGGATGCTCACCCAGAAATGGGAGCGCAAAAGCTGATCGATCGACTTGGAATCGAAAAAGCGAAGATCCTGACGCAAAGCCGTCTGGATGCGATTCGTGCGATCGAAAATCTAGCGGATGAATCGGTCGAGTTTTCACGTTGTCCCGCCTACTATTACACAGACAAAGCGTCCCATGTTCATGCATTGCGCGATCAGTTGAACGCGACCAACGCCATCGGTTTAACGGCCCAATGGATGGATGCTGTTCCCATCCAAAGGGCTGTTGCCGGATATCAGCTCGCAGGGATGGCTCGGTTCAATTCCTTCGCGTATCTGCGGCAATTGACCGATCGAGTCGTTGCTGCCGGCGGGGTTCTGTTTGAACAGACGATGATTGCTGGGCCTACCGAAAGTTATCCTGTATCACTACGTTCAGCCCAGGGAAGCGTTCGCTTTGACCAGGTCGTTTGTGCCGTGCACTGCAACTTTACCGGGTCGATGCGTCTATATCTTCAGACTCCTGCTTATCAGTCGTATGTGATCGCGGCCAGGGTCAAATCAAGTCTGCCGGAAGCGCTCTTTTGGGACGACTCCGATCCTTATTTCTACGTGCGTCGAGCGACTGCAGACGGAAGAGTCATTTTGGCGGGCGGTTGCGATCATCGCACCGGCAACGGCGGCGAACAAGCAGCTTTCAAGGAGCTCGAAGCATGGATTCGCGATCGGTTCGAGATCGAAGAAATTGTCTCGCGCTGGAGCGCCGAATTGTTTGAACCGACCGATGGCCTCCCCTTCATCGGGAAAGTAGCTGGAACCAAAAATGTTTGGATCGTCACCGGCCTCAGCGGCGTCGGCCTCTCGTTGGGAACCGCGTCTGCACCGATCCTCGCGGATCTGCTTGAAGGCAAGCCGCATGAGCTCGAAGACGTACTTTCGCCCGCCCGCGTCGAACCGACCTCTGTCGTTGATGTCGTCTCTGAACAAATGATTGCAGTCGGCAATTACGCCGAACGAATGTTGCCGAAGAGCGAGATCGAAGTGGAGCGACTCCAGCCTGGTCAAGGCGCTGTTGGCAACTTGAACGGCAAACGCAAAGCCGTCTGCCGTGACGCGAGCGGATGCCTTCATGAGCGGAATCCTGTCTGCACGCATCTGGGTGGAGTCGTGCATTGGAACGAAGCGGAGCAGACTTGGGATTGCCCCGTCCATGGCGGGCGCTTTGCTGCAGATGGTTCTCGATTGTACGGACCTCCTGAAAAGGATCTCGATCGGTAAGCGAATTGTGCTTCCGAATCAAAGGGCGCCGCTTCTAGGGGATCGTGCAGCTCGAGTTAGAGAGAAAGATTGCCGGCATCAATCAGTCTTTCCTTATGTGCGGAAAGATGTCTAGGGATCGCACACGCACGATGAATCACGTTGCGTCCGCGTACTCGTGGCGAACCAACTTACGCCAGAAACTGGAACGTAACGTCCGTCGGCCAAGTATCTTCTGGCGCAGCAGGGAGTCAGCTACTGACTGCAGGAAGAACGCAGATGCGAACTCCCAAAGTGAAGTGGCGCCCGAAATGGAGGCGCGCCCCACGAGAAGCCCGTGACGCAGCTACAGGGAAAATCGCAAAGTAAAGAAGCAACTTGTTTTTCCGAAGAGATTGGCCTCCCCCACCTATCTAGACTTTTGCAGTGTGCGGCGGCGTGGTCTAAAATGGTGGGTTTGGGAACGTTTTTTGTTAATGCGATGGAGTGTAATGAAATTCTCATCGCTCCTTCTTTCGATTGCAGATCTCAACGCATCGACCTGCACCACGCCGGCCAATAAGAGCTTCCACCAATCGGCTTCGCCTTAAAGTCAACATCATGCAGACGATACTCATAACAGGCTCCTCGGGTTTAATCGGTTCGGAAGTGTGTCGCTATTTTGGCGAGATCGGGTATGCGGTGCATGGGGTCGATAACAATCAAAGAGCCGTTTTTTTCGGGCCTGAGGGAGATACCCGATGGAACCAAGATCAGCTCACTCGCACGGTTGCTAACTTTCAGCACCACGAACTGGACATTCGGGACCGGGAGGGGGTGCTTCAACTGGTCCAGCAACTCAAGCCCGATTTGATTGTTCACACGGCGGCGCAGCCTTCGCATGATCGAGCAGCGGCGATCGCTTTCGACGATTTTGACACGAACGCAATCGGCACCCTCAATCTGCTAGAGTCGGTCCGACGAACTTGTTCCGATTCGCCATTTGTGTTTATGTCCACCAACAAAGTCTATGGCGACCGACCCAATACCATTCCTCTTCGGGAATCCGCCGAACGGTTTGATTATGCGGACGAAACGTTCGAGCAAGGCGTGCCCGAATCCCTGTCGATAGACCAATGCACCCATTCGCTGTTTGGAGCCTCCAAAGCCGCCGCCGATCTCATGGTTCAAGAGTACGGCCGTTACTTCGGAATTCCTACGTGTTGTCTTCGTGCAGGCTGCGTGACCGGCCCTGCGCATTCCGGAGTACAATTGCACGGCTTTTTGAGTTACCTCGTCAAGTGCAACTTAACTCAGAAGCATTACACGATTTTTGGTTACCAAGGAAAGCAAGTTCGGGACAACATTCACCCTCTCGACATTGCTCGGTTTATTGAAGCGTTCGCTGCCAAGCCAAGATTCGGCGAAGTGTACAATCTAGGCGGCGGGAAAGAAAACTCTTGTTCCATCTTGGAAGCCTTCGCGCTGACGGAAGAATTGACTGGAATCCCGCAAGTTTACAGTTATTCTGAACAGAATCGCATCGGCGATCACATTTGTTATTACAGCGACTTGGCAAAGATCAAAAGCCACTATCCTGATTGGGAGGTGAGCGTATCCCTTAAAAACTCGCTAGAACAGATTGTGGATAGTTGGCGAAAACGACTGGCGACCGCATAAGGCGGCTTACGGCGCGTCGCTCGCTTCCAAGATTAGGAGCGACAGCGCCTAGTTTTGGGGATGGAATGAAACTTCTGATTACCGGCGTTTGTGGCTTTGTAGGGAGCGTATTGGCCAAGGCATGGTTAGAAACGTCGGCCTTCGAAATCATCGGCCTGGACAATCTCAGCCGTTCGGGAAGCGAGCTTAATCGCAACGACCTGCGCAAACGAGGCGTTCGACTCATTCACGGTGATATTAGGTGTAGTAGCGACCTCCAGGATCTTCCTGAAGTGGACTACGTGATTGATGCGTCAGCCAATCCCACGGTGTTGGCCGGAATCGACGGCCGCAGCAACAGTCGCCAACTAGTCGAACACAATCTCCTGGGCACGATCAACCTGCTTGAGTATTGCCGTCGAGTCCAGGCCGGGTTCATTCTCTTGAGCACCAGCAGGGTGTACTCCATTGCCCCTTTAACGACATTAGATCTCGTGATGGACGAAGGAGCTTGCCGGCCTGTCTTGGACGAACACGCTCCGCCTGGGCTTTCTGCCGAAGGGGTGAGCGAAGATTTCTCCACGACTCCACCCCTGTCTCTTTATGGGGCCACCAAACTCGCCTCGGAAACGATGGCCTTGGAATACGGGAGCGCTTACGAATTCCCTGTGTGGGTCAATCGCTGCGACGTGATGGCGGGTTCTGGTCAATTTGGCCGCGCCGAGCAAGGCATCTTTAGTTACTGGATCCACTCCTGGCACGCCCGCAAGCCGCTCCGCTATTTGGGATATGAAGGAACCGGAATTCAGGTTCGTTCGGCACTCTCCCCGCTCGACGTATCTCCCGTGTTGGAACAGCAAATGGCTTTTTCAGGCACGCCTGAGCAGCGTGTATTCAACCTTTCGGGAGGCCTTGAAAACTCGATTTCGTTATACAATTTAAGCCGTTGGTGCGAACA
Source organism: Blastopirellula marina DSM 3645 (assembly GCF_000153105.1). Classification (GTDB taxonomy): domain Bacteria; phylum Planctomycetota; class Planctomycetia; order Pirellulales; family Pirellulaceae; genus Blastopirellula; species Blastopirellula marina. Next base: position 611,729 of record NZ_CH672376.1, on the reverse strand, counting down.
GAGGTTGGGACCTCATCAAGTCCAGGCCGACCGCACGCCGCGCAAGTTTGACGTCCCTTGGATGGTGCTAGACTCTGCCCGCGCCAAACGCGTTTGGAATTTTCAGCCGCGTATTTCCCTCGATATGCTGTTGAATGAAATTGCTGACTTCGCTCAATCTCATCCCGACTGGCTCGACCTGGTTGCAGATTGATGTACGCATCCGCTTCCCGATTTTCCCAGCATTTATAACCCTCGCTATGAATACGCTCAATAAACTCTCGGTAGTTATTCCGGCTCGCAACGAGGAGGGTTGTATTGCGTCCACCGTGGAGCATCTGCACTTGGAGTTGCGTCTGCAAAAGGTGCCCCACGAAATCGTGGTGGTCGATGACGGAAGCACTGACCAGACGTGGGAGGTTTTGCAAAAGGTCGCCGGCGAAACTCCCGAAGTCAAGCCGGTGAGCAATCCTGGTCCGCACGGCTTTGGCCGCGCAATCCAATACGGCTTGCAACATTACACGGGCGACGCCGTGGTGATCATGATGGCGGATGAGTCGGACGATTGCCGCGATGTGGTCGTCTACTGGGAGAAACTCAAGGAAGGCTACGAGTGCGTCTTTGGCAGCCGCTTCATCAAGGGGGGAGGAGTCATTGACTATCCGACCATTAAATGGATGCTAAACCGAATGGCCAACTTGTTCATCAAAATGGTGTTTCGCATCAAGCTGAACGATACGACGAACGCGTTTAAGGCCTATCGCCGTGAAGTGATCGACGGCTGCCGCCCCCTCTTGGCGCCCCATTTTAACCTCACCGTCGAGTTGCCGCTCAAAGCGATCGTACGCGGGTATACCTGGACAATAATTCCGATCACCTGGCGAAATCGTCGAACGGGACTGGCGAAGCTCAAAATTCGTGAAATGGGGAGCCGCTATTTTTTCATCACGATGTACGTCTGGCTGGAGAAATACTTCAGCCGCGGAGATTACAGGCGGCAAATCGAGTCGGACTTTCACTCGACTGCTCACGCTTCTGATGATCCGGACCTGCGACCCTCGGGCGATACCCCGGCGTTTTCCTCCGACGAACAGCCCGATGCCGAACTGCCCTCGGAGAAGCAAGACGACGGTGATCGAGCAACACGAGGGCTACGCAGCATTCTCACCGAAGTTGAAGCCAAAGAAACAGCAGATTGATGACAATAAAAAAGAAGGGCTCTAAAGCGCAGAAGAGCAACGCTTCAGGACCAACAGCGGATAGCGCTGCACCGAACGCTCCACAGACCTACGATTGGATTCGAGTTGTCGCCTATTCCGCCCTGGCCTGGCTCGTGATTTGGGGCGCGTGGCAGCGCGTCGAAAATTGCGATCGGTGGCCCTCAACCTACCACATTATGCGGCAATACATGTCAGCGTTGCGAGCACGGGACATCTATTTGGCGCTCACACCTTCCTCTCAACAATCCGATAAAGAGCAAATCTACTATCAGAAAGTTTCCAAAGAGGAAGTCTACGAACCGCCTGTTAACGAGTTGTTTACCGCTTTGGCTTATCTTGTTATCGGTAGAGAATCGCCCTATGTTTCGACCTATTTTTCAACACTTGTATGGCTAGCAGGGGGAGCGGCCTTATTCCTGACTGTCCTCCAATTAACCAAAAGCCCGATCACTCAGATGGCGGCGGTCGGCTTTTACATGAATAGTCCCTTGGGCTTGATCGTGTCCCGCACGTTCCAGCCGGAACCCTTGATGATCGCCACGTTTTTGCTGGCTCTTTGGCTGGTTCTTCGCTCTGGGTATCCAACCACTTGGCGGCGCGTTCTCTGGCTGGGAACGGCTTGCGGAATGCTTTTACTTGCGAAACCTGGCTTTATGTTTTTTCCTCTGTGTGCGGGATTTACAGGATTAGGATTGACGGCGTTGGGAATCAAACGCCTTCTGACCGACCCGCGCTGGTATGCGTTTGGAATCCTCTGCGCGTTGCCAAGCATTTTGTGGATTCAAGTCGTTTGTCCGCAACAGCAAGGCGTCTCTTTTTTGCCAGCATTGCTTTGGGACATGTCCATGTGGGGACAATGGATTCAATACCTAGAGGATTACTATGGATGGGCAACCCTGCTGTTTGTGGTCTTAGGCATCGTGCTGTTCAGCGGCGATCGATGGCGCTGGACTTACCTCGGCTTACTTGCGGGGTACATGGTCTTCGTGATCGCCACCAACTATCGGAGCATGAGTCACACTTACTATTGTGCAGTGCTAATCCCACTGGTAAGCATTTGCCTTTGTCCACTGATTGATGGGCTGTTCCAGCAGGCAAGTCAGAACGCTCGCACAGCGACAGGAATCATACTGCTTACGGTCTGGCTAACGCTAATAGGATTTTCGGCGGGACCAGAAATACAATCCTATTATGAACCGCTAACTGGGGGAGAGTATGTTGCAATTGGCCGAGCCGTTGGAGTGGGAAGTAACGTCGTGGCGATTACTGACGATTATGCTAGGGGCCTGAAATATCACAGCTACTTAGATGCAAAACACTGGCCCCATGGTGGCGACATCAAGCTGCAACGTGCTGCTGGCGAAGAGATTGAATCCTTTACGACGCGACTCGAAAATTTCCGAAAGAGTGGAGCGACCCATTTCGTCGTCATCTTGACCGAACGTGTGCACGGCGAACAAGAAATCCTCCAACACCTTACCGAAAAATACACGATATCAGCAGGCGTTAACGGCAAGTACGTCATCTTTGATTTGAATCAGCCAAAATCCAATCAAGAGTAAATTGTCGACCCGCCACAGATCACGGGGCTCAAGCTTTCTTCACCTAGCGGTTTCCGTGCCCGAAGTCTTAACGCCGTTATGCAGCATTTTGCTGATCGTTAAAAAAGCAGCATTGCTATCGCCCTACACTGGCTCCTGTTCTGGGGCCGGCGAAGCGGGTTCGTGGGGATGCCTCTGCTCCTCTGCAAGTTAGCTTGAGCGGACCAGTAATCCGACCGGAATGAATCCCTCGAGCAGTGAGCCTCCGGAGTATTCTCTTGCTTCGGCCCGTACTGTTGGTACACTGATCTGTCACTCAACCGCACCTCCCTCGGAGCTATCGTTGTGGCCAGACAATTTACTACGCAGGCCCCATCTACGAAGACGCATCGCATCTCCATGAACCTTCGCCCGACCGCGGGACTTCTGGGTGTGCTCCTTGCGGCTTGGACGCTCGTTAGCGTTGATCTACCAACTTCTACCGCAGCGGAACCGACCTTCCTGCCGGCCGACGAATCGCCGGCTCCTACCAAGCCGCTGGAACCCCAAGCAGGCCTTGCGGCCTGGAAGGCTCGCGCTGGCTTTCGCGTCGAGTTAATGGCGGCGGAACCGCTGACCATGGATCCGGTCGCGATTGACTGGGACGCGGATGGTCGGTTGTGGGTTGTCGAGATGGCCGACTATCCCAACGGCCTGGATGGGAACGGGAAGCCGGGAGGCCGCGTTCGAGTTCTCGAAAACACCACTGCGGATGGTCCGTACGACAAGTCCACGCTCTTTATCGAGGGGCTGAACTTTCCCAACGGAATCGTTGCCTGGAACGACGGCGTGATCGTTACCGCGGCGCCGGAGATCCTCTATCTGACTGACACCAACGACGACAGCGTTTGCGATCACAAAGAGGTGCTCTTCAGCGGCTTTCACGAAGGAAACCAGCAGCTGCGAATGAACGGACTGCGGTGGGGGCTGGATGGCTGGATCTATTGCGCGAGCGGCAGCCATGCGTCATCCTACGGCAGCGGGACAAAAATCAAGTCTCATCGGACCGGCGAGCTGTTTCAAATCGGCAGCCGCGACTTTCGATTTCACCCTACCACCGGCGCTGTTGAACCTCTTTCGGGGCCCTCGCAGTTTGGCCGAAACACCGATGGGTGGGGCAACTGGTTTGGCGTGCAGAACAGCTTCCCACTTTGGCATTATGTGCTTGAGGAGAAGTATCTCCAGAGAAACCCTCACTTGATCGCACCGGAATCGCGGTCCCTGCTCACCAAGGCCAATCCACGCGTCTATCCGATCAGCGAAATTGAATCGCGATTTCACTCCCATCAACAATCGGGACGCTTTACCTCTGCTTGCTCTGGCATGGTCTATCGCGATTCCCTGCTCTTTCCCGATCGCCAAGATGGCGCCGTCGCGCATAGCTTTACCTGCGAGCCGGTCCATAACGTCATTCAGCGCAACGTCCTGACGCGCCAGGGGGTCAGTTTTACGATGCAGCGAGATTCCGCAGACGAGGCCGTTGACTTTCTGGCCTCGCAAGACCGCTGGTGTCGCCCCGTCATGGTGCGAACCGGACCGGACGGCGCCCTCTGGGTGGTCGACATGTATCGTTACGTGATCGAACACCCTCATTGGCTGCCCGAAGCGGGTAAACAGGCAGTTGCGCCCTATCTTCGTGCCGGCGATGGCCGAGGGCGGATCTATCGCGTTGTTCCCGAGGCCGGTGTCGCCGACCCTCCTGTTCGACTCGGTGAACAATCGACCGCGGCGCTGGTCGAACTGTTGGATCATTCCAACGGTTGGATTCGTGACGCCGCGAAGCGACTGCTTCTCGAAACTCAAGATCCCGCTTTGGAAACCACGCTCCGCGATTTCTTAAGCCAAGACCGCACGCCGTTGGGTCGGCTCAATGCACTTTACGCCTTGCATGGCGTCGGCAAAATCGACGAAAGACTGCTCGTCAAAGGCCTCGCAGATCCGGCCATGCCGATTCGCCGGCATAGCCTGAGAATGGCGGAGAACATCGCCGATCCCGGCCCCGAGCTTTCCCAGGCGATCGCCAACTTGGCCGAAGATCCGGATCCGGTCATTCAATTTCAACTGGCCTGCTCGCTGGGACAATGGAACCAACCTTTCGCCGCCGCGCTCATGGCGAAGTTGCTGCCCAAGCATCTCGCAACCAAGTGGACTCGCACGGCCCTTTTGAGCTCGCTGACCGCGGAGAATATTGCCGCGGTCGCTCGATCCATCTCAGAATTGCCGCTTGAAAACGATTCGGTCCGAGAAGTTTACCGTGACGTGATGCGTATGGCGTTGGCGCTGGATGTGCATCAGCCGCTGCTCCACACGTTTTCGACAAATCTAGGCGAAGCGCAAGACCTTGCCAGGACGATGATCGCCATCGACATTGTCAGCCGTTTGCCTAAGAGCCAGAGGGAAAAACTTCCCGCCCAGGCGATCGCAGCAATTCCGCAGGTCGCCCAGACGTCACGTGATCTGATTGCGTCTGATACGGCTCCCACTTGGCTAAAATCGTTGGCGATCAATTCGCTGTTCCTGGTTCCCGACAAACTTTCAGCCGACCTTCAATTGGCCACGCAAGTCTTGCAGCCCACGGTCTCCTCGGATCTTCAGAAAGCCCTGATCCGCCGACTCGGGGAACAGTCTACGCCAGAATGCTGCGACGTGTTGCTCTTGGGTTGGTCCGCCTATTCTCCGCAAATGCGACGCACCGTTCTTGAAGTAATCGCATCTCAACCCGCCTGGCACGACCGATTCGTTCAGGCGCTGCGTGATCGCAGGCTCGTCGCGGCGGATATCGATTTGGCGCTGCAACAACGCTTTCTCCATCACCCTGCGGCGGATCAATTTCGGGTCTATTTCGAGAGCCCTGCCGGGTCGAAGAAGGAGATGAGCTCTACGACCATTCTCGTTGATCAAGGAGACGCGGGGCGAGGAAAAATCGTCTTCCAAAAGAACTGCAGCGTTTGCCATCGCTTTCGCGACGCAGGCGGTCAGGTCGGACCCAACTTGGGATCATTGACCAACCGAACGCCCAAGAACCTGCTGGAAGCAATTGTCGCCCCCAATAAGTCGGTCGACTCGAAGTACCTGAACTATCTGATCGCTACGATCGATGGCCGCGTGATTTCAGGAATCATCACGCACGAATCGGATCATAGCCTGACAATCCTGCAAGCCAATGGCGAATCGACCGCCATCTTTCGGGAAGATATCGAAGAGCTGCAATCCACCGGAAAGAGCCTGATGCCGGAAGGCTTTGGCAAATCAATCTCGCACGAAAAGATGGCCGACCTTGTGACTTACCTGATGCAGCAGGACTGACGCCGCGTCAGGCGCCAGTCTGGCCCGGGTTATTCGGTCGCGGCGCCTTCTCCGGCAAGTTGGCCTAATTCCGTTTCGCGGAGCGCTCGATTAAAGATGGCCAAGCCTCCGATATCGCCGCCAAAGAAATTCCCCCACTCGTTAGAGCGATGCACGGCGCCAACGGTAAAGGGGGAGCCTTCCTTTTTTCCATCAAACAGGCCGCCTGGAGCGGAAAAAGGATTGTAGTCGTCCAGCGAGTCCAATTTACCATTCACATAGACTCGCGACGCTTGTCCGTCATAGCTCATCGCAATGCAGACCCATTCCCCCAACGGAATCTCGGTTGCTCCGCTGGAATAGGTAATGCAATACTTTTCTCCCGGCGTCGCTCCGCCGACATTCGAGACATGTCCATGCACTCGGTTCGAAAGAGGATACCGCTTCATTTCACTCGCTTTCGTACCGCGCGGCGCATTAAGAAATAAGCAGTATTGTCGTTGCCCGCGCGTTTCATCCCACAGCCCGGCAATAGCTTGCCAATGCGACTTCGATTGGCGGCGAACCCAAGCGACGACCGTCACTTGAGCAGCGGGACCATGCTGATTCAACGCACCCACGTCAGGCCGGTCGATCATGAAAAACTGTCCCAGCCGGATCCGAGCGGCGTACGATCCGAAGACTCCCTCCTGCACCCTCTGGATCGGCCCGTTTTGTTCCTGGAGAGCAAACTGGTGGGGTCCCTGGGACATTCGCGGCTGGCCTTCCGCTTCCTGAAAATCCCAGAATGCGATCAATCCATCGATCTGCAAAATCGATTTTGGTGCGACGCTATCCTCCGCCCGGCTGATCGCAAGCATGCTCCCCATCAAGCAGCACCCAGCGGTGACCGCAATGACCAACCCGAATGTTGCGACTCTCCAAACTTGCAATTTCATTGCCGATCTTTCCAATGGTAGAGGGCTTTGGCTCTCGGGCAGATTTCATCGGCTTAGGCCGCGAATGAACCCATCCTGCGCAAAAGCGATGACGAGAATCGCCGGCGCAAAAAAAACGCCGAGGGATAAACCCGCGGCGTTGTGTGGATAAGGCGCGTGCGACGGTTAGTCGGCGACCTTTTTGATCGCGGCCGGCAACTTTTCGTCGACCAAGCCCAGCACGCCGCGGCCGCCGCCCAGACGATCGTTGACGTCAAACTGTAGGAACTCGGGAAGCGAGTCCCAGTATTTGACCATCTCGGCCTTGGGCAATTTGGTTAGCGGCCGCATCAGGCGGAAACCGACGCAGGTCGCCGGGTATTCCGTGAACCACCACGGGCTGAGCGGAATGTTCGGATCGGAAGCTTTCCAATCGTCATCATGCGAACCCAGCTTGGAGGTAACCTTACAATTTTCGGCGTCGTCGTCCCACGAACCTCCCTTGGTGCAGAGCGGGAACGGTTTGGTCGGCCATTGAATCGCTTCAGCGACGGTGACCGTCTTACCGGCCAGCGTCTCTGGCGGCGCTTCGGTATAGGCGTCCAACACCCATTCCCAAACGTTGCCGTGCATATCGTACAAGCCGTAGGGATTCGGCTTCTTTTCGCCCACCTTGTTTTGAGCCCCTTCCGAGTTTTCGACATACCAAGCGTAATCGCCGATCTTGTCGACATCGCCAAACGAGTAGGGCCCGGCCACGCCGCCGGCGGCCGCATGTTCCCATTCGGCTTCGCTCGGCAACCGGTATTGGTCGCCGGTGACGCCGCTCATCCATTTGCTGTATTGCATCGCCGAGTACTGCGTCATGGTAACGGCCGCTTGCAGCGGGTCTTCCCCATTCTCAAAGGTGAAGCTCGGTTCGTACAACGGTGTTGGGATCGTCACGGCGTCAACTTTATTGTCGTCCGTGACCAGGCGATCTCCGTTGCCTTCGATCTTCTTGAAAATGTCATAGAGCTCCATGAACTCTTTGTACTGCGCCCAACTCGTTTCGGTCTTCGACATCCAGAACGGCTCGATCTTGACCGTATAGGCGGCGGCGCCTTCGCCCATGACGCGAGTTCCGCCGGGGACGGGAACCATCGACAGTTTGACCTGGGTTCCAGGGACGTCGATTTCGTAAGGGACCATGAAGCCGCCGTCGATTTCGACAAACGGGCCCTCGGCTGGTTTTGTCTTAGAAACGCCAAGCGTATCGGCCGCCGTCGCGGTAGACACGGCCAACAGAAGTGCGATCAAACAGGCAGACGCAATTCGCATGAATCTCAGTTCCGGTGGAGAGTGAACAATTCGCCCTGGTGCATAGCGGCGACCATCAACAGTCGCCCAAGCACTCTATCTTACACTACGCCGGTTCGAGCGACGACTGACGCATTGTCCCAGGAATGGCCGAATTTTGCCGCGATAGCGGCTATTTCGCGCTCTCTCGGCAAATAATTGCGCTGGCGGCGAGTACCGGCCCGGTGGGCGCCGCGCCACTCCCACAGCGACGAAGCTAGTCAGGATTACTAGTTTCGAGATCGATTTCCACGACGTTGTGATTCGCGGCGACGATTCGCCAGTCCGAAATGACGACTCCAACGGCCGGAAAAATCATGTTGCAGGTGAGCCAGGTCGGCGCCGCCGCGATCTTGCCGCGAAAGACGAGCCCGTCGCCGACATTCAGCTTGCGCACCAGCGAAAACGGAATCTCTTCACCGATTCGCAAACCGACAGGCTGCACAAACAAGTTGCGGCGCGGCATCGGCTGATAGATCCAAGTTTCGTTGTTGCCAAACATCGGCGGATGACTGTGCTGCATCGCAATCAATGTGCGACCAGCCCACGAAACGTTGACCATCACTTCGTCGTGATCAAAGTTGCGAACCCCCGCGGTGAACTCCACTTCTCGTCCCACGAGCGAATCGGCGATCGCTTGCAGCTTGATCGCTTCGTCGTGGTAGAGATACGGATTGGGGCGATAGGTCGCCAGCGTCGCGGCCAACTGTCCAAACTGATACAGCTCGTCCATATCGACCAGTTCGACTTCTTCCGCCGGTTGAGCGGCCGAAACCGGAGCAGCGCCAAACCCACCAACGAGAAGCGCGACGAATAATGCAAAACGAGACATGGTTCTACTTTCCGAGGTAGCAAAAAAGCGCAGGTTCCCCCCAGAGGGTTCTCTATTTTAGGTCACGCCGAGCAGCGGCGGCAAAAAATTGAACCTCCCCTGCTGACGGATAAACCGACATACATGTCGAATCCGCCGACAACCGATACCCACGCCCGAAATCAAGGTACAAATAGAGAAGCAAGCGGTCCGACGATATCGCCGCTTTGTAACGGATAATCGGCTTGGCGCGGCAATTGCTATCCTGGCCAGTTGTAATCACATGGCCCCCTGCTCTGTCACATCCCATGGAGAATCGTATGTTGGTGAACCCCTCGGCTTGTCACAAGTTTCTCAGCGCCGTTGTGCCGCTGTTGGTCGTCACCTTGGCGTTTGGCTCGCTCCGCAGCGCCAGAGCGGCCGACGCCGACTATGACGCGGTTGTCGCCAAAGGGGTGAAGTTCCTCTCCTCCAATCAGGCGGACGACGGTTCCTACAGCTCGCAAGTCGGCATCGGCCCGACCGCCATCGCGACGCTGGCCCTGCTCGAACATGGTCGCAGCCCCAATGATCCGCAGATCGCCAAAAGCCTCGCCTATCTCGAAAAAGCGGTCCACGATGATGGCGGCGTCTACGCGGCCAATGGACGGCTCAAGAATTACGAAACCTGCATCGCATTGATGTGCTTCAACAAAGCGAACACCGACGGCAAGTACGACACGATCGTCAAAAACGCCGAACAGTTTGTTCGCGGCGTGCAGATCACTGACACCGATGGGGTCGGGGAAGAAGAGGTCAACTACGGCGGATCAGGCTATAGCGGCAAAACGCGCCCCGACTTGTCGAACACCGCATTTCTGATGGACGCGCTCGTTTCAAGCGGCGCCGATAAAGAGGACGAAGCGATTCAAAAGGCGCTCGTCTTCGTCAGTCGCTGCCAAAACCTGGAAAGCGAATACAACACGACCAAGTTCGCCGGCAAAGTGAACGACGGCGGCTTCTACTACACTCCGGCGGTGAGCGGCGATCAGGGAGATCGCGGGACGCCGGACGGCGGGCTGCGAAGCTATGGCTCCATGGGTTACGCCGGGCTGAAGAGCATGATCTATGCCGGCGTCGACAAAGATGACCCGCGTGTGAAAGCGGTGCTCAAGTACATCCAGAAAAACTTCGACGTCACGGCCAATCCCGGCATGGGTCAGGCCGGCGTTTTCTATTACTACCAAACGTTCGCCAAGTCGCTCGACGCATTGGGACAACCGACGATCACCGACGCGTCCGGCGTCGCTCATGATTGGCGCAAAGAACTGCTGGCCGAACTGGCCAAACGCCAAAAAGAGGACGGCTCGTGGGCCAACAGCAACACGCAATGGCTCGAAGGAGACGCCAACCTGGCGACCTCGTTCGCTCTGCTGGCTCTGGCCGATTGCCAGGAAAAGAAATAGCGCGCTGCCCAAGCCGACGCTAGAAAAAGGAGGGCATGCTTCGGCACGCCCTCCTTTTTTTATGGAGCCCACCGCTGGACTGCGCACCAACATTCTTCGTAGCCCTCGCTTGCGCTTCGGGCTACGAAGAAGGAGAAGCAGGAATAAAAAAGGCTTGCATCGAGGCCATGATGCAAGCCTTTTCCGGTACGCTCGTCGCAACGAGCGTTAGTCCCTTCCTTCGTATTTCTTAACTACTGGGCGCTGGCGTCTCATCTTTCACGAACGGGCGCAGTCCGAAGGTCTCGATCACCACGGCGTACAAGGCCGGTATGACGAACAACGTCAACAGCGTCGCGACCATCAGGCCATAGATCATCAGCCAGGCCATCCCCTCCCACAGCGGACCGCCGGCTAGCGCTAGTGGCAACAAACCGCCTACCGTCGTCGCCGTGGTCAAAAAGATCGGCATCAAACGTTGGCGGCCTGCTTCGACCAAAGCGTCGCGAAACTCGGCTTTCGTCAAACCAAGAATGGGACCGCCAGTCGCTTTTTCAGCTCGCTCGCGAATGACGATATCGGCGAACTCCATAAAGATGATCCCGGCGTTCAGCACGATGCCAAACAGCGACAGTACGCCCAACTGCGGCATAAAGCCGAGCGGATTGGACGTGATCCAAAGCCCAAAGATTGATCCGATCATCGCCAGCGGCAACGTGCCGACGATCACCAGCATCTTGGACAAACTATTGAACTGAATGATCAACAGCAGCACGATGACCACAAACGATAGCCCAAACGATTTAAGCATCTTCCCTTGGGCCTTCATCGACTCTTCCATGGCGCCGCCGATCTCGACGCGAAAGCCTGGCGGCAACTGCGCTATCAGCTCTTTCATCTCTGGCGAGTTCATCACGCGCATCGTGATGTCGTTGCCTGACGCTCCTGGCTCCACGCGTGAACGAACTTCAATCGTCCGGTTCATATCACGACGGTCGATCATCGCCGGCTCCCAGGTCGCCGAGATGGTCGCGACCGCCGAGAGCGGAATTTTCCCGGCGTCTCCTTCGACATAGGCCGATTCGATATCGGCGATCGAGCGCCGTCCCTCGGGCCGCAGGCGAAAGTAAACCGGCACCTGATGATCCCCTTCGCGGAAGGTGGTCAGCAAACGTCCCGAATAAAAGGCATTAAGCGTCTCCGCGATCTGCGAGTTGCCGACACGCGACAAGCTCGCTTTGTCAGAATCGACGTCGACTTGCAGCTGGTAACCTTCGACGCCCCACGAGTCGTTGACGTCCCACGTCTCCGGCTCCGCTTCGACCATCGACTTGACCTGATCCGCCGCTCGATGCAGTCGCTTCATATCGGCGAATCCGTCTCCGACCACGCGCAGCACGACGGGATCGGCCGGTGGCCCCAAGAACAGCTCGATCGGCACGACACGCGCGCCCACAATCGGTTGCAAACCGAGTTGCTCATCCCCCCGCTTCGAGACCGCTCGCAACTTTTCGGCAAACTCGTGCGTCAACTTTCCGTCGGTCGTGTGAATCAAAATTTCCGCGTAGTTCGGCTTACGCGGCTCCGGTTCCCACGACAGATACCAGCGCGAACCTCCTCCACCCACCAAGGTGCGCATGGCAGCCATGCGTTCGCGTTGATTTCCTTCGGCGTCAACATACGGAGAGAGCTCGCGAATCATCGCTTCGACTTCTTTCGCGACGGCGTCGGTCTGCTGGATCGTCGCGATTTCCGGCAACCAGATTTCTACCACAAATTGGTCACGTTCGGTCAGCGGAAAGAATTCGCTACCAACCGGCAACCGCATCGCCAAAATCAACATCAACACTGCGAACCCAATCGTCGCAAACTTGAACCGTAAAGCGAACCGGCCGAGCAATGCGTAGGTCGCGTAGACGATCCCCTGCCCTTCTCCCTGCGGTCGTCCTCCGCGGCGAAATCGCGCGGCGCACCAGACCATCAGCCGCGGAATCGGCGCGGTCGGCTTCGCTGGATCTTTGGGCGCTCGGATAAAAGCTGCGGCCAGGATGACGCAAAAAGTCATCGCCAAGATCCAACTGATCCCCAGCATGACCGACAAGGTGACCGGCAAGCCGTAGATGAACTCGCGATTGGCGCCATCCAGCGCAATCAACATCGGCACAAATGCGGCGATCGTCGTCAACGTGCCGTTCAGCATCGACGCGCCCAACATCTGCGCGCCCGCGACTGCGGCGGCGGTTGGCGACATGCCCGCCATTTGATTGGTGCGGGCCTGATCGCAAATCTGAACGGCGTTGTCCACCAATAGTCCCAACGCGATGATCATCGAGGCTAGCGACATTTGCTCTAACTGCACGTCAAACAACGTGATCACGCCGATGGACGACAGCACGACAAACGGAATGTTCGCCGCCATCACCGCCGCCGTACGAAATCCGACCACCAGATAGACCAAGACGATCACGATCAAGATCGCTTCGATGATGTTGACGATCACATCCCGAATTCGCCCTTTCACGCTGTCGGACTGATCCGAAATGATCGTCACGCCCAAGTCCGGCGGCAACGAGCCGACGACGTTCTGCATTTGAGCAACTTTGGCTTTGGCCGAATCGCAAATCTCAATGATGTTCGAGCCCGACTTCATCGTCACGGCGACCACTACTGCGGATTGTTCCAGTTCGTTGTCGCCGTAACGGCAAATCAGCGGCGGCGGGTCAAGATAATCGCGACGGACGCTCAGACCGAGACTTTCGAGATAGACATGGTTGGCGCCGCTATCGGTGGGCGACAGGGCCGCGATGATCGAATCGAGTTCCTGGACCGCGTCGAGTTCACCACCCGGTTTGACATAAAATCGCCCGTCATCGGCGTCGATCGTGCCGCCGGGCGCAACAATGTTGCGCGCTTCGACCAGCGACTTCAATTGCGACGAGGTCAACTGCAGCTTCGACCAGGTTCCCGCGTCGGTTTCGATATAGATCGCTTCTTCCAAAACGCCGAACCGGTCGACTTTGGCCACGCCTGGCAACAGTCGCAGTTCGTCTCGAATCTGCTCCGAGAAAAGATCCAAGTCGCGCGGCGAGTAAGCGTACGCCGGGTCAATTTCGGCGGCGCCGTTAAGCGGCTTTTGATGCACCGCGAACAAGATGATGTTCGTATCGGTGAACTCGTCATTCACGTACGGCGTGATGTTCGGCTCCGGCATCGGGACATTCCGAACGCGAGCGCGAACCTTGTCCCACGTGTCGTCGACTTTGTTTCCCGGCAGCGCATCTTCCAGCTCGACAAAGATCGTTGAGAGTCCGTTGCTAGAATTCGAGCGAATCAGCTTCACTTCTTCCAGGCCGTCAATCGCTTCTTCCAGCGGATCAGTGACTAACTCTTCGATCTTTTGAGCCGAAGCCCCGGTCCAACGGGTCGCGACGACGCAAACCTTGATCGTAAAGTCGGGGTCTTCACGGCGCGGCATCGTCATAAAACTGACGACGCCCCAGATGACGGTCATCAGCACGATCGAGACGACGACCGTCGGCCGTTTGATCGCGAATTCTGGCAGATAGTTCACTGGGCGGCTCCCGGTTTCTTGATCAACACGATCTCATCGCCATCGACCAGATAATGGACTCCTTCGACGATCAATTGTGCGCCGGCCGCCAAGGTCCCGGACTTGACCGGTTCAATCCGCTGCAGCGCGGCGTCTTGTCGCAACGCCGCGTCAGCCGTCGCAATCGTGACCGGCACTTCGCGCGCGAGGGGGCGATCCGGCGTGGATCGATCTACGACAAAGACCGACGCCTGACCGCTGGCGTGCCGCAGCGCTTTCATCGGGACATACAACCCGCTCCCCGCCGATTCTTCCGAGAGTTCGACGCGCACCAGATCCCCTGGCCGCAACAGCCAGCCGCCGCGATCGTAGAGCAACTTATCGCCGTTCCAATCGTCGACTTCTTGTCCCTCGACGATCATCTTGCCGGCGATCAAATCCCGCTCTGGATCAAAGTTTTGATCGCTGCGAATCGTGACCGGCACAAAGTTCCAGTTTCCTAAAAACGGCACGCTGACCGACTGAGCGTCGACGCGAATCTTCTCGACCGTCAGCACGCGGTTTTTGTTTTCGGAAATTTCCCCCATATGCCGATTGGTCGCTTTCCAAACGAAGGCGCCTTGCGAGTCATGATGAATCGATTCTTCTTCGACAAACAGACGTTGGTCACCGCTCAAAACGGGGCCGATGTTCAGCGGCCAAAGATCGACAGTCCGCGCCACGGGGTATCCATCCAACTCCATCGGCGGCGTCATTTGCACTTCTTCGTTACGAGCCAGCAACTTGACCGTAAAGGTGCGCGTCTGCGAATCGGCGACGGCGTCGGTCAGATAGACAAAGCCGCATAGCTCTTTCCGCGGTTGGCCAGGATTGATCGTATAGATCCGCAGCGAATCGCCATGTTGAAATTTGCGCGACGCCGCGGCGGACAGCTCAAACTCGATCGAGACGGGATCCATCAGCTGCACCGTGATCACCGGATCGCCTGCTTTGACGTAGCTGCCCGGCAGCACATGCGTCTCGGCGACCTGTCCGCGAAACGAGCTGTAGAGCACGACATCTTCTAAATTACGCTCCGCATCGGCCAACTGTTGTTCGGCTTGCAACGATTGGGCTTCCAACGAACGAACTTCCGCTTGTCGTGAGGAGAGCTCGGCTTTGGCGCGCGCGACGTTCGCTTCGGCAGTCGCCATCGTCGTGATCGCTTGATCGAGCGCCGCCTGGGTGCTGGCCGATTTGTCAAACAGCTTTTGCGTGCGAGCCATCTCAATCGCGGCAAGCTGCTTCTCCGCTTCGGCCGCGGCGATGCTGGCCGGAATTCGCTGTTCGATATCTACTTGGACGGCCTCGATCTGCCGGCGAGCCACTTCGACGGCGGCCTTCGCCGACAGCACGGCGATCTGAAAGCGTTCGTCATCCAACCGGGCCAGCGGGGTCCCTTCCGCAAGTAACTGCGACTGGCCATTTTGGGCGACCAAGCGCCCTTCGATCTGTTCGTTCGGCTCAATCACCTGACGAACGCGGCCGTCGACCTCAAAACCAATCTGCTCGGTTTTCCAAGAAACGACCGATCCGGTTACCTCCGAAGCGATTCCAGGTCGCGTTGCATTCAGCGTGATCGTCGAAACGGGACGCGGCGGTTTATGAACTTCCGCAGTTTCGGCCTGCGGCGAGCAGCCCGAAAGCCCCCCCACCAAGAGACCAACCAAGGAGACGAAAGCCGATATATGCGTTAAACTGCGAGTAAAGGCCATAAGATTGCCTTAGTTTGTCAGCGGATTTGCCGAAAAGTAAACCGATCGGTATAGTTTAAGCGTTGCCCTGCAAAAGTAAACCCCAAGGTGTAAGTTTGGCCGTCGAGCTCCCCACCGAATCCCGCCTGACTGATCGCAAACGAGCCGCGATCGTGGCCGCTGCGGTGAAAGAATTTGAAGCATGCGGCTTCGACAACACCAGCATGAACCGGATCGCCGAGACCGCCGAAGTCAGCAAAAGGACGGTCTACAACCATTTTGAGAGCAAAGACGCGCTCTTTCTGGCGATTATCGAAGAGCTGCTCGAAACGACCGAATCGCTGCCGGACTTTCCTCATGAACCAGACCGCAACTTGGCCGACCAACTTGCGGAGAACGCTCGGCATGTGGTCGAGCTGTTCACCTCCAGCAGCTTTCAGGGACTCGTACGGGTCACCCTCTCGCGTTTCTTGATGTCGCCCCATTTGGCCCAGCAGACGATCGGCGATCAGAAACGCTTTCGCGTGCGATTGGTTCGCTGGCTCGAGCAAGCGTCCGCAGCAGGGCGACTTCAAATGGAAGACACGGAGTTCGCCGCCGCCCAATTTTGCGGGCTGCTGCAAGCGTTTACCTTCTGGCCGCAAGTCTTTGGGATCGAACCGATGCCGGCGGCGGCCGAAAAAGAACGGATCATCCAATCTGCGGTCGAGATGTTCCTCAAGCAATACGCCGTGTAGTCAACCGGCGTGGGCAAGTGCTACGATGTCGGCATTGTTATTCGCCTGTCGACCTCTGAAGGATCTGTCCGTTGTCTGAACCGAGCACTTACTTTTTGATGGTCGAGCTAAAACCGACCGCCGACAGCGCCTTCAATCCGGCCGAAGTCTCCGGCATCTTCACCCACTGCTTCGTTCCGACCGGCAACTTCTACGAAGCGGTCAAGCTGTTTGAAGCGTCGATCGCCGAACAGAAACTGGAACTGGTCAACATCGAGTGGTGCATCTTGTTCGACACGTTCGACTGGACGCCGGAAGATATCGCCGTCCACGCGCCGCTCCGC
The DNA here is from genome assembly GCF_000153105.1 of Blastopirellula marina DSM 3645. Lineage (GTDB taxonomy): Bacteria > Planctomycetota > Planctomycetia > Pirellulales > Pirellulaceae > Blastopirellula > Blastopirellula marina. The sequence goes on along the minus strand of NZ_CH672376.1, from coordinate 594,832 downwards.
GAAAAGGCGATCAGCAAGAGCGAAGTCTGCTTCGGCGACATGATCACCTGGGGTGAAGATGAAGAAGAGGATTAACGAGCCGTAGGGTCCGCTGTGAGTGCGGACCATCTGAAACGGGGCTGCGACGCGATTTCCTCAAACTTGATCCGCGCAAAAAAAACGCTCCCGGCCGGATTTCTCCGACCAGGAGCGCTGCAGTGTTTCAATCCGTTGACTAACCGCCGCTGACCCCCTTGGCGATGCGATCGCCGATCGTCTTGTCGATGTTGCGCCAATACTCCAGAACGCGGGCCAGCACCGGCTCTTTGACCCCTTCTTTAATGTGTCCGACGACGTTTGACACCAAGCGGTCCCGCGCGGCGTCGTCCATCACTTCACGCACCAAAGTTCCGGCTTGGCCCCAGTCGTCGTCATCGGGGCGAAGCGTATAGGCGGCATGCACAAACTCGCCGTCGGCGCTCCAAACTTCGGCGGCCGGATGCAGCGTGGGATCGGCGGCCGGGCCCCCTTTCGAGTTGGGCGCGTAGACCGGATCGGTCACGTTATCCATCCGCAGCGCGCCATCTTTGCTGTAGCTATGCACCGGGCACTGGGGACGATTGACCGGGACCTGCTTGTAGTTCACTCCCATGCGAGCACGATGCGCATCGGCATAGGCGAACATCCGGCCGAGCAACATCTTATCAGGACTGACGCCGATCCCTGGGACCAGATTGTTCGGCTCGAACGCCGCTTGTTCGATCTCGGTATGGAAGTCGGTGGGGTTCCGATTTAACGTGAGCTTGCCCACTTCCTGTAATGGATAGTCGCTGTGCGGCCAGACTTTCGTCAGATCAAACGGATTGAAGCGATAGGTCTTCGCGTCTTCAAACGGCATGATCTGCATGTGGAGCGTCCAACTGGGATAGTTACCCTGCTCGATCGCTTGGAACAGATCGCGGCGATGATAGTCGGCGTCTTCGCCGGCGATGCGAACCGCTTCGTCCTGGGTCAGAAAATCATTTCCCTGATCGGTGTGGAAATGGTACTTCACCCAGAACCGCTCACCGGCCGCGTTGACCCACATATAGGTATGGCTCGAATAGCCGTTCATGTTGCGCCAGGTCTTGGGAATCCCGCGATCCCCCATCAGCCATGTGACCTGATGAGCCGACTCCGGCGAGAGCGACCAGAAATCCCATTGCATATCATGATCACGCAAACCGTTGTCAGCGCGACGCTTTTGCGAACGGATGAAATGTTGAAATTTCATCGGATCGCGAATGAAGAACACCGGCGTGTTGTTCCCCACCATGTCGTAGTTACCTTCGGTGGTGTAGAACTTCAGCGCAAAACCGCGGGGATCGCGCCATGTATCGGGGCTCCCTCGTTCACCGGCCACCGTCGAAAAGCGAATCAACGTGTCAGTTTTCACGCCCGGCTGAAACACAGCCGCTTTGGTATAGGCGCTGACGTCGTGCGTCACCTCAAAATGCCCAAACGCGCCAGAGCCTTTGGCATGCGGCTGTCGTTCGGCGATCCGCTCGCGGTTGAAATTCGCCATCTGCTCGATCAGATAGTGATCATGCAGCACAATCGGCCCATCGGCTCCGACGGTTAGCGAATGTTCGTCACTAGCCACCGGAATCCCGGCGTCGGTGGTTGTCGGCTGCGGTTTCTCACTGGTCATCTTTCGTACCTCCCTGACACCCTTCGCCGGATGCGCTGTTGACGATGTGAAGCAAAACCGACCTCCCGCGCAAGACGCACGCGCAAGTCGTTCAGCTTACTAAGCGTCATTGTAGGACTCGGGAGGAGCGTTGTCACTGGAACGAAGTTTTCTTCGTTGCCCGAATCGCTCCGTAGTTCGTCATTCGAACATTAGGGCATTCATTCGACATTGGCGATTCGACCTTCGCCATTGAATAGAGAACTCATTTCCCTCGCTTGCGCTTCGGGCTACAAAGAAAAATCGCCGCTGCGTCTGGCCCCAGGCCCTACCTACACCATGCCCCACTTCTTGCGCAGATACCATTCGCCGCTGAGCAAGCCGACGACCAAGATTAGATTCAGCCACGCGTCGCGGGCCGACTCGGGCCAGGTCCATTTGGTTTGGACTTCGATCTCGGTCTCAGGCGGCGACTTCTTCACCAACTCGATCAGTTCTGGCAATTGCTCGGCGGCCCAGGCTTTTCCGCCGGCGCTGGCGGTGATCGCGGCCAGACTGGCCATTTGGGATGGTTTGGCCGAAGGATCGGCGAGTTCCAAATCTTGATCGGCGACAAAAAATCGCCCGTTACCGACGCCGAGCGCTTTCCCGTCGCGCAGCGCCGTGACTTCCAGCATGTAGTCGCCGGCGGTATCGCCGGTTTCGACCGTGCCGATCACCCCTTCATCGCCTGGCGCCAAGCGTACGTTGGTTTTACTGCCGTCAGGTGCGATGAGCGACGCTTGGAACGTCGCATCGGCGATCACATCTCCGGCAGCGTCCCGCGCGCCGGCGTTGAAGGTGAATTGCGACTGCGGCGGGAAGCGGCGCTGCGGCAGTTCGACAAAGACATCGCGGCGTTCTAGCTCTTCTTTCTTCGCCAGCCACAAGATGCACTGCCGCCAAAACCGTTTGTGCAGATCGGCCTTGCCAGACAACGCCCATTGCCAGGTTCCATCGACGGCGAAAGCCAACACGCGGCCGAGACCATACTCGCCGGCGACCAAGATCGGTACGTTGCGATTGGTTTCTAGCAAAACTTGAGCCCGCGGCTTAATCCCTTCAAAATGATTGGCGCCGCGCAGCGGCGGCAACGACTGCCAGGCGTTGTTATTTTCGGTCAGTACGGCGATTGTCGTTAAATAGTGCGGCTTGGTCGGATGCAATGCGAGCGGCCCGGCGACGTGCAGGTCTTCACGAATCGGCGCATCAAAGTCTTGCCCTTCAAAGCGGTTGATCGTGATCGGCAGCACGTCGGCCAGCGGGGTTCGTTGATATCGACCGGCGCCAAACGTGTGAAAGCCTCCCTGCATCATCAGCCCTTTTCCTTCTTCAACCTGCTTGGCCAACAGCGCCAGCGTCGGTTCGCTCAAAGCGGTCGAATCGAGATCGCCGATGATGAAAACGTCGTACTTCCCTTCTTCAATCTGCTTGGTCAGATCGATCGGCCACTGATCGCGGCGACGGCGATCGAGCCATTGAAAATCAATCTGCATATCGGCCGACTTGGCGATTGCGCGGCGCAAATACATTTGCTCATACCGATCGACTACGCGACCTTCGATATACAGCACCTTCAATCCGCCCGAGAGCACATTCAAGTAAGCGTCCAGCCGATTATTCTTGCTGATCAGCTCTCCTTCTTGCGGTTCGACCGCAACGGTCAGCTTGTACTGCCCCGGGGTTTGCGGCGTGAAGCGAAAACCGACATCCAGCGTCTCCTGATCTTTCGTCGATTGAATTCGCTTCGTATCGATGACGGTCGCTTCTCCCTTTTCGTTTTCGAGGATCAGCTGCACCGGCACCGGGCGATTGGCCATCCCTTGAATGTGAATCGCCGCCTGAACGACCATCTCGTTTTTGACGAAGACGGTAAACTGATCGGCCAACGTCTTGATCGCCACATCGCGGGCCTGCGACGGGTCGATCGCTTGACCAAATGTCAGCGTATGCAGCGGCACATCCAGCCGCGCCAAATCGCGGGCCGCTCGTTGCAATTCAACCCGCGGAGTAAAGACGCGCTGTGCACCATCGGACAACAGCACGACACCGGCCAGTTTTTTGCCGGCCATCTGCCGCACCACATCATCCAGTGACGAACCAATATCGGTAAAGCGGCCGACGGCGTCTGTGGGAAATGCAATCTTGCCATTTTCAAACGCGACGCGTTCGGCTTGTGAATCAAACGAATAAACCGCGACCTCAATGTTCTGACCGAGTGACGCGAGATCGGACTGCACCCCTTTCAGCGCCTCCTTCACCGCGTCATAGCGAGTTTCGCCAGAGGATGAGTCGGGGATCGACATGCTTTGACTGACGTCGTACATCACGACCAACGTCGCCGTTTGCGGTCGTGTGGTGGTCGTCAACCAGGTCGGCCGCAACATGGTCAGCACCAGCAGTGCGATCGCGCCAAAACGCAACAGCGCGATCAGTCCACGCCGACGTTCGGTGGTCGAGGCAAACGAAGGCGCGATCGCCAACAGCGCTACCAGGATCACTGCCGTAATGAACACGACCGTAAGGCTATCGAACGTTGGTTGCAGGTACCAGCCAGACATGCGCGCGCTACGCCTCCTGTCGATAGAAGCGTTGCGACAGGGCGAATTCGATCGCCAACATCAGCGCCACCAGCATGATCAAGGGCGAGAAGAACTCGCGGCCGACGCGGGCCTTCCCTTGCTCGCGCTCGATTTCGCTTTGCTCTTTGGCGACCTGATAGCGATCAGCGCCAAAGATCCCGTTCAACTCTTCCGCTGCAAGCGGAATGAGTTGCGTCGCATACGGCGGTAAATTCACACTAAAGCCGATCGCTGGACCGCCGCCGAGCGGGCGCAAACGGTACGAGCCGATTTGGTCAGTGAACGGAATCGTGATCAAACCCCGATCGGGGATCACCTCTTGCGGATCCCCGCCGCGCGGCGTGAACAGCAGATGCGTTTGTTCGGCTTGTAGCGGCCCCGTTTGCAGCGACGCACGCTCGCCGACAAAGTAATTCAATCGCTCTTCGCCGCTACGCACCAAATATTTCGCGATTTGATTCGTCAGCACGAAAAAGGGCCATGAGTCGAATCCGGTGAAGAGCGTATTCCACGGCGGCGATTCGCCCGAAGCGATCGACGTGGTGAAGGTCAGCACCAGGCCGTCTCCGATGCGCTGTTCGATCAGCGCCGGCAGATTGTTGCCGTCGCTAAACGGAATGATCACATCGGCCTCCGGCGCGAGATCGTCAAAGGACCAATGCCGTTCGACCGGAAAACTGCGCCACGGGACGCTGGCGCCGATTTCACGAAACGGAGCGAGCAACTGATGTTGGTAATCCTTCGGCTCCAAAAACCAGACTCGATCGCCGGCTCTCCATTGCCGCGACAATTTGCCGGGCAACAGCTTTTGCGGCTCTTCGCCGTTCAGCTTGTCGAGCGACGCCGCTGGCCCCAAAAAGATCGCGAGTCCCCCGCCTTGTTGGACGAATTTATCGAGCTTTCGCCAGGCGCTATTGGAATAGGCGCCGGGATCGATCAGCATAATGCCGCGATAAGCGTCCAACTCTTGCCGCTCAAGCGTATCCGGCGTCACAACATCCACCTGAAACGGCGCGCGGCCCGAATCTTGAAACGCCGGCGGCGCGATCGCGTTGATCAAATCGCGACTCGCGTCTGGCGTCGTCTCGACAATCAACAGCGGCCATGGCTCACGAACTTCAAACGTAAACCAACGCTTGTCATCCGCATCGAGACCATCGGCGGCGGTCAGATTGACCCAGCCGTGATGCACGCCGACCGGCAAGTCGGACAGGCGAAATTGAACTGCCTGCGACTCTCCATCGGTCAATTGCAAATTACGGCGATCCCGTCGATCGGCCTTCGGCAAGATCAGCTCGCCATCTTCGACGATCGGCAATGCGTTATCGAGTTGCTCGAGATAGAGCTCTAACGTCTCTGACGTCTCTGGTCCATCCTGCGCGACTTCTACCTGGACCAGCACGTCGCTATTTTTTGAGACGCTATCGGCCGAAAGTTGCAGGTCGGCGACCGACGTATTGCGCACATCGGCGGCGCTAACGTCGATCAAGTACAACGGGTAATCGGGGTGCTCGGCCAGCTTGTTTTTCAAATCGCTCTGCTGTGCCCCGTTCCAGGCCGGCTGGCTGAGATCGGTAAAGACGTAGATTTCTTTCCGCTTCTTTTCGCTGGAGTCGGCCAGATCGATTGCCTGCGAGACGATCCGATCCATGCTTTCGCCGCCAGGCGAAACTTCCAGCCGTTGAATCGCTTGACGCGCGGCGCCGATGTCGGCGGCGAAGATCGACGCGCCGGTGCGCCGATCGGCGATCGCGACTTCACTTTCTGGCGGCAGTTGGCCGGTCAGCCAGATCGCGATTTCTTGGGCTTTCTCCAGCCGTGTTTGATTCTCGTGCTGGTACAAAAGACGCGGCGAAGTATCAAACACAAAGACCGCCGAGACCGGCGCCTCTTGATCGCCCAGCGAACCGGCGCCTCCAGCGCTGAGCGCCAAGGGAGTGACAATCCCCACGCCAACAAGCAGCGCAATCGCGACCACCGTCATGCCGATGGCCAACCCCCGACTAGCGCCCACCATCCACGTCGCCGCCGCGATGATTCCGGCGATCCCGGCGCCGAACGCGAGCAGCCCCACCAAGACCCAACTGCTAACCGCGGCCGAACTGACGCTCGGTCGCGCCAGCGCCAACACCAGCAGCAAGATCGCAACGCAGCGGAGGAAGAGCAGGATCCAATGCTTCAATTCAAGCCGACGCTGGTTTTGCACGTTGCGCGCACGCACAAATCGCAAAGCGGGAAACACGATCCGCTTCGGCTGCTGCCGCATCACCAGATGCAACAAGATCGGGACGCCGATTAACAGGCCGCCGATCAGCAAGCTGAGGTTGGCCAACTGCATGGCTTAAAACCTCGTGCGACGGTTAATCAGGTATTCGGTCAACGCTTTGTCGAACGGCATGCTGGTATCCAGCTCGACGTAGTCGACGCCGGCCTTCGATGCGTCGCGGCGATAACGCTCGCGAAACGCTTCGACTTCTTTGCGATAGTCAGACCGATAACTGCCGGCGTCGAGTTTAAGGACTTCGTTCGACTCGGGATCTTCCAGTTCGACCATGCCGTCAAACGGAAACGTCACTTCCGCTTCGTCGAGAATATGGAAAAGAATCACGTCGTGCTGACGATGCCGCAGTTGATATAGCGCCTTGAAAACTTCGTCGGGGTCCGACAGCAAATCGCTGAAGATCATCACCACGCTGCGATGTTTGAGCATCGCAGCCAATTGCGACAAGCTATGAGCGATGTCGGTCTCGCCGGTCGGCTTTAAGTTGGTCAGCAGCGAGAGGACGTCTCCCAGATGTTTCCGTTTTGACTTCGGAGGCAGACTTTGGCGGATCTTGGTGTCGAACGTCACCAGGCCGACCGGGTCTTGCTGATGAATCATTAAGTAGCAAATCGCGGCGGCTAACGAGATCGCGTAGTCGAACTTGGTCATCTCTTGGCGGTAGGTGTAGCCCATCGACTTCGAGAGATCCATCGCGATATAGCCGGTGATGTTCGTTTCGGCTTCAAATTTTTTGATGTAGTAACGATCGGTCTTGGCGAAGACGAGCCAGTCGATGTCTTTGGGATCATCCCCTTGTTCGTAGCGGCGATGCTCGCTGAACTCGACCGAGAAACCGTGATAGGGAGACGCATGCAAACCTTGAAAGAACCCCCGCACGACAAACTGAGCGCGCAGGTCGAGCCGCGAAATCTGGCGAATGACTTCCGGCTTTAAGTAGCTCTCAACGGTCGACATGGAGTTCGTTCGTAGGACGTTGGACGAAACACTAGCCCGCTGCGCAAGCGAAGGAATGCGTGCGGCGATGTTTGTTCAGCATGGTTTTTGTGGGGGTAGCGGCGATGTTTTTATCTGTGGCGATGATTCTTTAATTCCGGCCGCATTCCCTTGGCTTGCGCCGCGGGCTAGTGTTCCGTCGTTTTGCAGGGCGAAGGTGCGTCGTGACGCACCCTACTATTTTACGCTTTCCGCTTTCCGCTTTACTTCTCAAACTTCTCAATCTCCGGCTCCGGGATCTCTTTCAGCAGTTTGCGAATCACGTCTTCGTTGGTCATCCCTTCGGCTTGAGCTTGGAAGTTGGTGCTGATGCGGTGACGCAGCACCGGGATCGCGATCTTCTTGACATCTTCGATCGCGACCGAGAAGCGACCTTCCATCGCGGCGATTGCTTTGCCGCCGTTGATCAGGTTTTGTCCTGCCCGGGGACCGGCGCCCCAGTCGACCAGTTCTTTGATGAACTTGGGGGTCTCTGGGTCTTTTGGACGGGTCGCGCGGACGAGTCGCGCGACATATTTGACCACGTATTCGCTGACGGCGACCGATTGGACCAGCTTTTGGATATTCAGAATCGCGCGGGCCGAAAAAATCTTACGGACTTCGACCTTCTCTTGCCGCGTCGTGCTCGACAAGATCTTCTCTTCTTCGCTCAGCGACGGATAGCCGATGATGATGTTGAACATAAAGCGGTCCAACTGCGCTTCAGGCAGCGGGTAGGTTCCTTCTTGCTCGATCGGGTTTTGCGTCGCGATCGTAAAAAAGGGATCGGGCAAGTCATATGTCTCGCGACCGACGGTCACTTCGCGTTCTTGCATCGCCTGGAGCAGCGACGCTTGCGTCTTGGGCGGGGTCCGGTTGATTTCGTCGGCCAACAAAATGTTGGTGAAGACCGGCCCTTCGACAAAGCGGAAATTGCGGCGGCCGTTCTCGTCTTCTTCCAACACATTGGTGCCGGTAATGTCGGACGGCATCAGGTCAGGCGTGAACTGCACGCGTTTGAACTGCATGTCCAACACGCGGGCCAACGTGCTGACCATCAACGTTTTGGCCAGACCGGGCACCCCTTCCAACAAACAATGTCCGCGAGTAAAGATAGCGGCGAACAATTGCTCGATGACTTCTTCCTGACCGACGATGACCTTCTGCAACTCTTGCTGCATGACCAGCTTTTGTTGCTTAAACTCTTGTAGTACTTCGCCGAGGTTGCGGGTTTTTGCCACGTAGCGATCCTCAATGGGCTGAAATCGTTGGCGGGCATGTCATGGTTAAATAACAAGCCGTTTCCTGTCAGGGCGAACCGAAATTGCAATTTTGTCGCCCAAAAGCGCCGAATGGCTCTAAAATAGTGGGAAGCGTCCAGACAGCGTGATTTTAGGAATCACAGCCGCCCACGGCAACGTGTACGGGCACTTCTGCATCGGCGTTAACTACTGAAAAGTTAGATATTTATGTCGACCATCCCACGCTGCACAGCTAGCCCGTTTACGGTTCCTGGGAAGCTTACGCAGCTTGCCTATGCAACCCTGGCGATTGTGACGATTGCGGCGACTTTGTCGACCAATTTGTCCACTGCCGCCGCACAGAATGTCCAACGCGGGGGAAACCCGGTCACGCCGCAGCGCGTGAACGAAGCGATTGCCCGCGGCGTCAATTTTCTACGCAAGCAGCAACAAACCGACGGCGGCTGGTCCGAATATCCGGGGCAACCCGGCGGCGTGACCAGCTTGGTGATGTTGGCGCTGATCGAAAGCGGGATCGATGAAGATGATCCGGCCCTGACCAAAGGGTTGCAGTATTTAGAAACGAAGATCGGCCAGCCAGAGCATACCTATGCGCTCAGTCTGCAGATTATGGCCTACAGCATGACCGATCCGACCGGACGCAAAGCGAGCATCGTCGCCAACGCCCAAAAGTTAGCCGGAATCCAAATCCGCGGCGGCGACCGCAGCGGCATGTGGACCTATTCGGATCCGCGCGGCGGCGGCGGCGGCGACAACTCCAACACGCAATTCGCCATTTTGGCGCTGGATGAAGCGGCCCATGTAGGCGCGAAGGTTGACGAACCGACCTGGCGCGTCTCGCACGACTACTGGGAAAAATCGCAAAACCCCAACGGCTCGTGGGGCTATTTGCCGAAATCGCCGGGACGCGGCAGCATGACGGCGGCCGGTATTTCGTCGATGATCATCACCACCAAACGGCTGGCCGAGGGAGACGCCCAGGTCAACGGCGAACACATTCAATGTTGCGGACAGCAAACCCCCAACGATGCGATTGAAGATGGCTATGCCTGGCTCGGCCGCAACTTTACGGTCTATACCAACCCAGCCGACGGGGGCGATTCGCTCAACTTGCTTTACTATTTATATGCGGTCGAACGAGTCGGACGCTTGGGCGGCAGGCGCTTTATCGGCGAGCATGATTGGTATCGCGAAGGCGCCGAAATGCTGGTCAACAATCAAGACGCGCTCAGCGGATCGTGGCGCGGCACCGGCAACGCCGAAGTCACCCATCCCGCAGTCTCGACTTCGCTGGCGCTCCTCTTTTTGGCCAAAGGCCGCCGGCCGGTCTTGGTCGCCAAATACAAACATGACGCCGCCGGCCCACGCAATACGATCAGCAATGACTGGAATCGTCATCGCAGTGACATCGCCAACTTGACCCACTTTATCGAACCGCGGTGGGGCAGTCAGCGCATGACCTGGCAAGTGGTCGACGCCGCGCATGCGACGACCGAAGATTTGCTGCAAACGCCGGTCTTGTGGATCAGCGGCCGCGATGGATTAAAACTGACGCCGGAGCAGGAAAAAAGCTTGAAGCAGTATATCGAGCAAGGGGGTTTCGTCTTTGCCGAAGCGGCCTGCGGAGGCGCCAAGTTTGACGCCGACTTTCGCGCTTTGATGAAACGGATCTTTCCCGACGCTCCGCTGCGACTGTTGCCGCCGGATCACCCGATTTGGTTCGCCGAAGCGCCGATCGAAGCACAGTACGCCAAACCGCTGCTCGGCATCGACGCTTGTTGCCGCACCAGCGTCGTTTATTGCCCCGAAGATCTCGGATGCTATTGGGAACTAAACCGTAGCGAAGCGGTCGCCAACTATCCGGAGAAGGTGCGCGGACAGATCGAAGCCGGCAGCTTGATGGGCGCCAACGTGTTGGCCTATGCGACAGGACGCAAGCTGAAAGATAAGCTCGAGGATATCGAGATCGACGACACGCTGGGAGTCGAAGATGGACAGCTGCGTAACACGCTGGTCGTCGCCAAGCTGCAACATAACGGCGGCGCCGATGACGCTCCGGCGGCGCTGACCAACATGGTCAAAGTTGCGGGACGGCAGCTTGATTTTCGCTTTGACGCTTCGCCGCAGCTGGTTCCGCCCAGTTACAGCAAACTGTACGAATACCCGATCGTCTTCATGCATGGTCGGCGTGATTTTCGCTTTACCCCCAAAGATCGGACCACGCTGGCCGAACATTTGACGCGCGGCGGATTTCTATTCGCCGACTCGATTTGCGCCAGCGTGCCGTTCACCACAGCGCTGCGCCGCGAAATGAAGATGATGTTTCCCGAGGCCGAGCTAAAGGAAATTCCGCTGGATCATCCGATTTATTCCGACGCCTACAACGGTTTTGACATCACCACCGTGACCGTCAACGACCCGCAAGAGCGTCAGGAAGGCGAAGGATTGCAGGCGACCCAATCACGTCAGGCGCCCAAACTAGAAGGCCTGTGGCTGGACGATCGCCTGGTGGTCGTTTTTTCTCCGTTGGACATGAGCTGCGCGATGGAAAATGGCTCCTCCCTGCAATGCAAGGGGTATGTGCGGGAAGACGCGGCCCGAATCGCGGCGAATATCTTGCTGTTTGCAATGCAGCAATAACAGGGACGCGAACTTCCGAAAATCGCAACATTAGCACGCTGCGCAAGCAAGGGAATTCGGCTGAGCACTTCAAACCTTGTTGGCCCTGCCAACCGCATTCCTTCGCTTGCGCAGCGGGCTAGTATTTGGCTTATCTCCAGGTCTGTCCTATTTTTCTGATTCTGCATTCGTCATTTCCATGGGGGAACTGCTCCCTCCGATGCGACGACGTGCAACCAGACTAATCTTGGTTGATCTGAGCGACCTGCTAGATTAGAGGGGAAACTTTGATCTCGCAGCCGGAGCGCTTTAACGCATGTATCAAGAGTCGGAAAGCAGTCGCAAGACGATGGGTGACGTCGACGTCGTGTTTCACGACGGGCTATATCACCTCTTTCACCTCGTTCTGCCAAATCACGACTTTATCGCCCATGCGGTCAGTGATGATGGTCTGGCCTGGCATCGCGTCGAGAATGCGCTCTTCATCGGACATCCCGGTGCGTGGGACGATTCGATGCTCTGGACGATGCACGTTTCGCCCAATCCGTTCAAGCCAAATTCGTGGCGCATGTTCTACACAGGACTCGCGCAGCATGACAACGGACTCGTGCAGCGGCTGGGGATGGCGATCAGCGACGACTTGTATCAATGGGTCAAATCGCCGGTCCGCTGGGTCAGCCAATGCAAGCGTTGTCGCGTGACGAACGCGCCGGCCAGCAACATTAATGCGCATTATGACGAGACGAGTCATTTCCCGTTGGAGTCGCCGGCGCCCTATTACGAAAGCAAATTGTCCGAAGGTCGCAGCTGGATCAGCTGGCGCGACCCCTTCTACTATCGAGATGAAAACCAAGGCTGGCTGCTAGCGGCGGCCCGCGTTCCGGATGGGCCGGTCTGTCGTCGCGGCTGCGTCGCTTTGTTGGAAGAAACCGCCGAAAACCAGTTTGAGGCGAATCCCAGCTTATTTCATCCCGGACTGTACGATGACATCGAGGTCCCCAACTTGATGAAGCTGCGCGGCGAACGTTATTTGATCGGCAGCATTCGAGAAGACGCCAAGATTCGTTACTGGCACGCTTCGGATCTCGAGCAGCCCTGGGCGAACTTTTTCGACAACGTGCTTTTGCCGAAGGGCAACTACGCCGGACGAATTTGCTTTGACGACCATGGCCCGATGATCTGGAACTTTTACTCGCACGATATCACGCGGCGAACCGTGAAAAATCTGCTTCCCCCGCCCAAGCGAATTCGCCAACTCTCGGATGGGCAATTGCAAGTCGCGTCGTTTGAAGGCTTCGACAAACGAATCAAGTCCGACATGACCAGCGAAGTTTTTCACATCTCGAAAATGCTGGCCGACAAGGATGGTTCGGCCGAAGTGAACCATGAAGCCGGTTCGATCCGCTTGCGAAATGACGCCGGCTTTCAGGCGTTTCTATTTGGCTCAACGGTCGATTGTTTTCGCTTTCGGGCGCGGCTAGATATGCAAGGCAACGGAAAATGCGGGCTCGTCTTTCGGATCAACCCCGAGACGCAGGACGGCTATTTTATGTCACTGGATATGTATCGCGGAGTCGCTCAGCTGCGAGCCTGGGCGACTGATCATGCGGCGACCGGCGAGCACATGATGCGTTTTGACACGCTCCAAGCCGGCTACTGGCGAAGCCGTTTGGACCGTCCTTGCGAGATTCGCCTGGTTGCTTACGGCAGCTACATCGAGTTTTCGATCGACCATCGCATCGTGATTTCCCTGGCCGATCAGACGTTTTCGGAGGGAAAACTGGGGTTCTACGTCGAGAGCGCTTGTCTCGATATCGACCAAATTCATTTAGAACAGATGCAACGTCCCGTGACGGCGGACGAAAACCTGGCCCAGTAGTCTAGGCTTCGCTATTTACCCCGCAGTCACTGCCCCACCTTTTGTGGTAGTTTAACAAAGTTTCGCGCAAACCCCTGTTGCTGACCGGTCGCAACTAGACTGATCGATACGTCAGGGGGTAAACTGTCGCTAGCCGGGAATTTCTCTTGAGGAGGGGGCGCGGAAGATCCGCTAGTCTCGATACATCCATGACGCAGATTCTTGTTGTAGACGACGATCGAGCAGTAGCGCGCTTAGTACAGCGTTGCTTTGAGGGTAGCAATGTAGACGTTCTGACGGCCCAGCGCGCCGCCGAGGTGATTCCGCTCATCGAAAACCACGCAGTCGACGTCCTGCTGTTGGACATCATGCTGCCGGAGATCAGCGGTCTCGAAATTGCCCGCCAGATTCGGAAGATCGACTCCAAATTACCGATTATTTTCGTGACGGGTCGCGACGATAGCGAAACGACCATCGAGGCGATGAAATTGGGCGCCTATGACTATTTGGTCAAGCCGCTCGATGTAGGCATGGTTCAAGAGCTGGTCGAGCGCGCGATCGAAAATCGCCGCTTGATGCACGAGCCGGTCGTGCTGACTCCGCAGCAAGCAGACGAAAACGAGACCGGCGATTTGCTGGTCGGTCGCAGTCCGCAAATGCTGGGGGTCTATAAAGAAGTGGGCCGCGTCGCCGCCCAGAACGTCAATGTGCTCGTTCGCGGCGAAAGCGGCAGCGGCAAAGAATTGATCGCGCGGGCCATCTATCAGCACAGCAATCGCAATGACCAGCCCTTTTTGGCGGTCAACTGCGCCGCGCTGAGCGAAACCTTGCTTGAGAGCGAACTGTTCGGCCACGAAAAAGGCGCCTTTACCGGGGCCGACTCGCGTCGCATCGGTAAGTTCGAGCAATGCAACGGCGGCACGATCTTCCTAGACGAAGTGGGGGACATGTCCCTGACGATCCAAGCCAAAGTTCTCCGTTTGTTGCAGGACCAACGTTTTGAGCGCCTCGGCGGCGCCGAAACGATCACCACCGATGTCCGCATCATCTCAGCGACCAATCGCGATCTGGAAGAGATGATCGCTGACGGCGATTTTCGCTTGGACCTGTTTCATCGCTTAAAATCGTTTGAAATCGCGATACCGCCGCTCCGCGATCGCGACGGCGACCTAGAGCAATTGGTGCAATACTTCCTAAAGCAGTTCAACAAACAGCTGGGCAAAGAAATCACTGGACTATCGGCCGAGTCGCTCGTTCGACTCAAGTCTTACGATTGGCCCGGCAACATCCGCGAACTGCAAGGCGTCCTGCGAAAATCGATGTTGATGGCGACATCCACCGTCCTAGCGCCAGAATGGCTGCCGCCGGAAGTATTTGGCGAAGCGGCGCCGATGCGCGGTGATTCGTCCGGCAATCAAGATGACGCCTTTGACGTCTTTTTAGGCCAGCTCGAAAGTCGCGGCTCCGAAGATATGTACGCCGAATCGCTCGAGTGGATGGAGCATCGACTGCTTTCGTTCGTACTCGACAAAACGGCCGGCAATCAATCGAAAGCGGCCGTTCTACTCGGAATTACCCGCGGCAGCCTGCGCCACAAAATGCGGGCCCTCGGCATTACCGTCGAGCAGGTCGTCAAAGGGGACGAATAACCGCGGCCCACTGCAGGCTCCATGTCAATCTGCTAAGCCGCCTGATGAGGGCGGCTTTCTTCCTTCATATCCATTCCTTCGGCGATTCGATTCGGCGAATCCGCCGGCGCGGCGTAGTAACGTATGGCGACGGCGTCGGCCGCACGCAGCGCATGTTCGGCCTGGGCGAGTTGCTCGGGATCGCCGCGCACCACGACTCCTTGCCGACCTGCTAATAGCGCCATGATCTCCGCTTCCTGGTCGCGCGGACGTCCCCAGCCGGACATAGCGCCTATCAGCGCGCCGACGATCGCTCCGGTTACGGCGATCCCCAACGGCGCGCTGCTCGCAGCCAGCTCTCCGCCGAGTGCGAACATCGCGAAAAATGATCCGACCGCGCCGAGCATTCCGCCCAATGCGGCGCCCCACAGAAGTCGCGGCTTCGCTTGATCCGTTTGCATGGCGATATGGGGCGCAAGCGCACGTAGGTCGTGCACGTCGCGCACCAGCTTGAAGTTGCCCTCCGTCAGTCCTCGCAACTCCATTTCGCGTTGGGCCGTTTCCCAATCGTTCGACGAATCAAACGCGCCGATTAGACAATCTTGGCTCATGATTTTTCTCCTTGGCGAAATAAAGAACGCGGCTGCAACTGCAGCCGCGTTCCCTCCCATCACCCAACTTCTTCCGATCGCCTTTCGGAAGGCTCGGTTGCTCTATTGCAGTTTCTGTTGGCGGAATTCGCGAACTTGATCGCGTCCCTGCTTGACTGCAACGAACTGTTCGTGGAAGACGGCGCTTAAGGGGCTGCCGGCCGTCTTGGGTAACAGCTTCTTATATTCATCGACCAGATAATCCTCCAAGCGTTCCATGTCCGCGAGGATGAACTCCAGCTTTCCTCCCGAGACCGAGGAACGAAGCGCCATCCATAATTTCTGCGCTTCGCCCATCAGCGTACCGGAGGAAGGGGGATTCTGGTCGTTTAGCTGAATGTACTGACGCAACTCGTGCTCAAGCTGAGCGCGACGCGTCGCCAATTCGTAGAAAAGCCGCGCCGTTTGCGGACACTCCACCTTCGCGGCGGAATCTGTCAGCGCCGTTTGACTGTCGTGCAGAACTCGCGTGAGCTCATGCAACGCCGTCAGCGTTTCTTCGTCGAGTTGAAAGATTGTATTCATATGAGACATGACGGCTCCCGTTTGGAAAAATTAGGAAGTGACTCGGAGAATCCTTCTTGGCCATCTCACTTGCCGTCGCTGATCAACCCGGGCCGGGCGACACTACGCCCGGCGTTTTCAACGATACTCGACATGCGTCTGCGCCTAAGCGACAGGACGGCGAACAACGCCGCTCAGCAGACTCACGACGAACAAGACTAGAAAGACGAAGAACAAAATCTTCGCGATACCAGCCGCTGCGCCAGCGAGGCCGCCAAAACCAAGTCCAGCAGCGATCAACGCAATAATGAAAAACATCAAGGCCCATGACAACATAATAGTCTCCTTCAGAAAGGCAGGTTCGTTGGATGATCTCGCAAGCCTGGGATGGTTGCGAGATGTTGCTTTCAATAAAACTACCATTGCAGTTGGTATGCCAAACTTCGCGGCGGCGACAAAAGCACACTCGTAACCACAGTGTCTGCAACGAGTTAGAATTCTCGCTGCTAATTAGAAATGCGTGCGACCGCTCAAGGCGAATGATTTGATCGCCATCGCTGTGAACGTGCGGCGACCAGTCAGAAGTCGCTTAACGCCGAAATGGTTCGAGCGCTTTCGCCAGACGATCAAACTCGACGAGCAGCGTATCAACCATCCCCTGCGCTTGCTCCATCTTTCCAGAACGAACCGCTTCTTCCATTTCGGCCGCCACATGAGCAGCCGTCTCGCCGCCGACATTAGCGGCCAATCCCTTGAGACTATGCGAGACCAGTTCTAACCGTCGTGCATCGCCTGCTTGAGACGCTGCGGCCAGATCGCTTAACAACGCTTGCGAGTCTTCGTCGTAAAAGCCGACGAAATCGCGGAACAATTCAAGATCGCCTCCCAGTCGCTCCAGGGTTGATTCTAGGTGCAAAGGTTCCCCTTGCGGGCGGATCTTGATCGGATTGGATTCGTTTTCGCCGTTCATATTGCTACTAAAATCGTTGGCCAGGCTTTCCAGGGTGGCAAGCAGATCATCAATATCGATCGGCTTAGAAATATACGCGTCCATTCCGGCGCCAAGACACTTTTCACGATCTCCCTGCATCGCATGGGCGGTCATCGCGATGATCGGCGTCGGCTCGTAACCTTCTTCACGTTCAATCTGACGGATCGCTGCGGTCGTCTGCAACCCATCCATGATCGGCATTTGCACATCCATCAAGATCACGTCAAACTCGTCGTCCCGAAATTTCTCGAGCGCTTCACGTCCATTGTGCGCCTCGACGACGATATGTCCCCGCTTTTTCAGCAGGCTGGTCACCAGTTTGCGATTCGCGGCGGTGTCTTCGACCAGCATCACACGCAATGCGTGAAAGCTCGACAACACTTCGACCGAACGAGAGCGTTGACTCTCCGGCGCGGCGATCGACATCGCTTCGACCAAGGAGTCATGCAAGCTGGACGCGGTGATTGGCTTGGCCAACGTCGAGCGAATCGGCAGATCTTCTTCGCGCTCGCGAAAGTGATGTCGATCGCTCGGCGCCGCCATCAACACGATCGGCGGAGTCTTTCCAGCAACCTCCCCCAGTCGTTTGCACAAATCGTAGCCGTCGATTCCCGGCATCAGCGCATCGATCAGCACCAAATCAAACGGGTCGCCCACCTTTTGCTTTTCGCTGAACAGCCGAATCGCTTCTTCGGCGTCGGACGTTGTAAATGCGTCCAATTCCCACGAACGTAACAGTTCTCGCAATATCTTCCGGTTCGTTTCGTTGTCGTCGACGACCAGCACCTGCATGCCGGCGAACTCCGGCGGCAGGATCGCACTTCGCAGGCGACTTTCGGCGGTCCGCGTGCGTGGAAAGAGGAGCGCGAACGAAAACCGGCTGCCGACGCCAGGCTCGCTATTCAGTTCCAGCCGTCCCCCCATCAACTCCAGCAGTTCGTGACAGATCGTCAGCCCCAATCCGCTGCCGCCAAAATTTCGGGTGGAAGAGCTGTCGACTTGCGTGAACGGCTCGAAAATCCGCTTTTGATCCGCTGGGGTGATGCCGACCCCGGTATCGCTGATCGTAAATCGAATGCGTACTTCGCGCGGAAATCGCCGCAACAGCTTGACCGACAACAGCACTTCGCCGCGTTCGGTAAACTTGACCGCATTGGAGACCAAGTTGGTGATAATTTGCCGCAGTCGAATCGCATCGCCGATCAATTCTTCGGGAATGCGCGGATCATAGTCGATCGCGACTTCCAACCCTTTCGAGAAGGCTCGTTCCGACAATGCTCGCATCGTTGCGTCAATTGTCTGCCGTAGATTGAACTCGGATCGATCGATCGTAAATTTGCCGGCCTCAATTTTCGAGAAGTCGAGAATGTCGTTCAACAAGCTCAACAGCGTATGCGCCGACGAGTTCGCCGTTTCGACATATTCCCGCACCGCTTCCGGCAGATCTTCGGCCAATGTTAACTTGGTCATCCCGATGATCGCATTCATCGGAGTTCGGATCTCATGGCTGACATTGGCCAAGAATTCGCTGCGAGCCCGATTCGCTCGTTCGGCGGCTGCTTTCGCTTTTTGCAACTCGCGTTCGGCGAACTTCCGCTCAGAAATATCGCGTTCGATGGTCGAGACGCCGATAATCCGCTCGTTGGCGTCGCGCAGCGGAGAGACCGTGATCGAAACCGAGATGATCCGTCCATCACGACGACGACGTTCCGTTTCAAACTGCGTCAATCGCTTGCCGTGCAACCGAGCGTCCGTGATTTCCGGCTCTTCCTCGCGCCGCGTCGGCGGAAACAAAATGGAAATCGGCTTGCCGAGCGCCTCTTCGGCCTGGTAGCCGTAAACCGCGTCGGCTCCGGCGTTCCAACAGGTGATCTTGTCATCGACATCGCGACTGATGATCGCGTCGTACGACGAATCAACGATTTGCGCCAAGCGTTGATACGATTCATCGCGACGCCAACAAGCGGCCAAAACGGACAGCCCGCGCATCGCATCCGCCATTTTCACATCAATCTGCGGATCCTCCAACCTTTCGGAGTCGCCGAATAGCTCGAGCGCCAACACCGGCTTGTCATCCAGAAATACGGGGATCGCCAAAATCGAGAGCGACTGGTCAGCACTCATTGTCGAATCGAGCGGCTCGATCATCGGCCGCTGCTCAAGAAAGGCGCGCCGCACCGCAGCGCCTGCTTCGGCCGGCGCCGCTTCTGAATATCGCCGCCGCAAGCGCTGGGCGACATCGTCGCAATCGATCAGTTCCTCGGGGTGCCAGAGCTGCGCAGCTAAAGTCTGCGGGTTTGCCGAATCGCCGGGAACGCTGACGCATCCAAAGCGACATTCAAACTCGCGCACTAGCCACGGCAATGCACGTCGTACGGAATCGGGTAGCGAATCGCCCACGGCGAACGCCTCCATCAGTCGGAGAAATAATTTCTTCGGCGGATCAGCGGCGTCCACGAACATCACTCCCACGGGAATTGAAAGCTCCTATCGTAGAACGAATTGCCCAATCAATCGACCGCACTTTGGCGCGCCGCTTGCTTACTTGAACCGTTCCGTAAGGCTTGCCCATTCCATTTGAGGTAAAGATCGCCATGACCCTGATCGAATTTTTGTTGTTACTACTAGTTGCCGGAATCTGCGGTTCGATCGGACAATCGCTCGCAGGCTATTCCCACAGCGGTTGCCTTGTTTCTGTCGCGCTCGGATTTATTGGAGCATTACTAGGAGCATGGATATCGCGCTGGATTGGAATCGGCGAACTATTGGCGATCCAAATTGGCGGCGCCACGTTTCCCATTGTCTGGTCCGTTATCGGCGGCGCTCTTTTCGCAGCCGCACTGGCCTTGATAAGTGGTAGAAATCGCTCCGCGGAGTGACCACCACCCCCCCGCATCTCCAGCAACTTTTCCAGATGCGACAACTGAGCAAATAGCCGACCATCCTTGCTTCGAAAGCTCATTTTTCTTGAGTTCAGGTCGAAATCGATCAAATCTGCGGCATCCCCGCCCACTCGCGCAAGTTTCAACAGCAAATCTCCTCGCCCGTGCGTGCGTAGCGCAATCAGGCTGGTCGTCAGACCGCCAACAATGCCCCACGCACAGTTCGCCGCACAGACGTCACAACCTGAAGTTATCACAAGGCTTAGGGTCTTTCGCGATCGATTGGCCCGCGAAATGCCTAAAGAAGGATCGCGTCGTTCGACGCCGTTTCCTTCCGATCCACATCCATGGAGAAACCCCATGAAGAATTACCCATTACGCCGCGGCAACTCGATAGGCGCCGTTCTGGCGACACTCGCCCTGGTAGTCGTGCTCGCTTGCGGAGTCATCTACGCGATGGGCTACGCCACCGTCGAGAACTCCAGTGACAAGACCACGATTGAAGTTAACACGCAGCAAATGAAAGAGGACGCCGATCAAGCGGTCGAGTCGGGCAAGCAGATGCTCAACGACGCCGGCAAATCAATCGAGGATGGCGCTGAAGAAGTCCAAGATCAAGTCGACGGCGATTCGGAGCCAGAAACCGAAGTGAACATCGAAACCGAACCGGCGCCGGTAGCCCCGCCTGCTGATAACAACGACGCGACCGCCACGATACCTGGCTAGTTTCGGCTAGTCGAACGGCTCGCCGCGTCACCAGCAGGGCGAGCCGTTCTTTTTTCGCGATACCTTCAAACTGGAGTCGTTCTCATGTTTCGTCGCCCTGATCCATTTGAACTGTATCACCTCGGGCTTGGCGCCGTCTGTGCGGCCGCGCTCTTACTCGGGTGCGCTCCCCCTCCCAATCAAGTCCCTGTGGATCCCGCCCCCCCCACGATCGACTCGACTGCGGATCCCGCTCCGTTAGAAGAGGAAAGCAAAGCGAAGATCGATATTGATATCGGCGGCGGACAAGGAGTCGACATTGATGTCGACGGACGAACCGATAATCCCGCCAACTAGGCGCAGTAACTTAACCTGGAGATCTTGATGGAGACGGCGTGCGCGAAGGAGGAACCGGAGAATTTGAGCGATGTGCTTGACCAGTTGGTAGACAATACCAAAGGCGATAACGCTTCGTTCGGCGACGTATTGGAGGCGCTGAACAGTCGCAGTTTCGGCCCCGTCCTACTGGTTCCCGCCGTTTTGGCTGTCTCGCCGCTTGGCGCGATCCCCGGCGTTTCCATTTTTACCGGCTTCTTGATCTTTGTCATCGCGGCGCAGATGTTTGTCGCGCGATCTCACATCTGGCTGCCGAAGCGCTTGCTTGCATTTTCCTTCTCGCGTGAGAAGTTGGTCAACGCGGTCAAGTCGACACGTCCTTGGGCGGTCTGGTTCGAGCCCTGGATTCACAACCGCTTCGCATTTTTGATTGATGCCCCATTTCGTCAGGCGATCGCCCTGGTCGTGATGATCTTGGCGGCCCTCTTTATCCCGCTCGCATTTCTCCCGTTCGCTGTCGCCGTGCCGGGAACAGCCATCTCGTTGATCGCTTTAGGCATGACGGCCAAAGATGGAGCATTAGTCTTGGCCGGCTGCGCCGCCAGTGTTGCGGCGATCGTATTGGCAGTCGTCTTCTGGCCATTCTAAAAAGTTGCCGCCGCTGACAAAAAATATTTGCGTCGCCCCCAATCGCGACCTAGATTGAAAGTGTTCGGCTGATGGGCCCTTTCGGTTTATCTGGCTCCAGATGACCGCAGTCGAACAGGGACGCTACACGGAGCGTTAGGTAACTGACCCGTAGCGTGAACCCGACGCGCGTTGACACCTAGCAATCGCGCGCCGGGCTTTTTTTATTTCTTGCCTGCGAACTCTTTCGCAACTTGTTCCGCTTCCATCCTCAACGCGACTGTGCGCGCAGTCGATTCAACAGCATTCGAGCGTCGGAATCTCGCATCGCGCTTTGTTGGCGCTGGTTGGTTGGCGGCTGACGCTTCACGATGGTCGCCGCGCCGGCGCCGTGGCGATTGTCTGGGGTCAAAAACGCCGAGAAAACAGCTTTCGCTCAAGCGGCATGGTCTTTGCTTCTATGTCTGGGCATGAAAACAACGCCGCGTTTCGAGATTCGCGGACGACCGATGGACTTGACTGAGGAGACTACTATGACAAAGACCACTTGGAGCTGGCTGGGCCTATTGGGCATTTGTGCTTTGGCGCTGCCTGTTGCTGCGCAAGACGTTGATCTGACCGAGGCGATCGAAGGCCCCCCGAAAGCCAACGCAGGCGTTGATGTCGACGTGAACGCTCCGAAAGTCGACACGCCGAAGGCGGTCGCTCCTCCGGCCGTTCAAGCGGATGACGCGCTGCCGGTGCCTGCAGCTCAAGGAGACGCCGCTGTCGACGTGGACGTCAAAGCGGATCGCGCCCCGCGACTTGATTCGCAACTAGAAGGGGACATGAAGGCCAGGGCCAACGTCGATCCCGCTCTTCCGGGTAATCCGAACCCCGGTGTTGATGTCGATGCGACGACCGACATTGATGCGCGCAACCGCGCCGCGATGGATCGTAATCGTAACAACGATCGCGACCGCGATCGTGATCATGTCGACAACAATGACCGGAACGCCAAATGGCGCTACAAGCAGCATAACGGCGAATGGTGGTACTGGACCCCTGCCGGACACTGGATGTATCACCGCGGCGGCAACTGGGTGACCTACGATCGTGCGAACTACTCGCGCCCCCGTGGTTATCAGCAGCAAGGTAATTATTACGGCGGTAACGTCGGCGGTCAGGCGTACTACAACGATGGCTACTACAACGGCCCGAACCGTACGTACTATCGCGGCGGCAATAACGGCTACAACAACGGATATGGCCGAGGCTACAACAATGGGTACGGTAACAACGGTTACGGCCGAGGTTACAACAATGGATACGGAAATGGTTACGGACCCGGCTACTACGGTGGCAACCGCGGCGCCCAGCAAGGCGCCAATATTGGGGCCGGAATCGGAGGAGCCGTTGGCGGACAACGTGGTGCGAATCTCGGCGCCGGCATCGGAGCCGCGATCGGCAGCGACTAACCACGCTTGGTAAATCTTTGATATAGCTGAAGTTCAGCAAAACGTCGCACCCCAACGGGTGCGGCGTTTTTTTTGTTGAGGACGCAAGCAGTTGGCGCTCGTACGACGTAGGGATAGCATGACGACGAAGCATGCTGCCGGTTCCCCGGCGATTATTAGCAAGCGCCGCATCCAGGAATCGCGATGTCCCACGATCTATCGATTGAAGACACCCTCTCGAAATTCACCGTCTCGCAGCAATCGGGACTCCCCGCAGACGAGGTGCGGCGCCGCCAAAGAAAATATGGCTCCAATGAGCTCGTAGAACATGGCGGGAAAAGTCCGTGGAAGACCCTCCTAGAGCAATTCTCGGGAACGCTGGTGATTGTCCTCCTTGTCGCGGCCGTCGTGTCGCTTTTCATGCACGAGTGGAAGGATGCGGTCGTCATCCTCTTCATCGTCATCCTTAATGCGATCATTGGATTTCGGCAAGAATATAACGCCGAACGAGCGATGGCCGCGCTGCAGACGCTCGCGAGACCAGCCGCCCATGTTCGCCGTGACGGCCATGTGGGAGAAGTTCCCGGCTTCGAATTAGTCCCCGGCGACATTGTGCTGCTAGAAGCGGGCAGCCTGATTCCCGCCGATGGTCGCTTGGTGGAAGCGGCCAATCTGCGGATTCAGGAAGCGACCCTGACGGGAGAGTCGCAAGCCGTCGAAAAAAAGGCGACAACCACCTTAGCGCCGGAGACGGCGCTGGCGGATCGCGTCAACATGGCCTTCATGGGCTCCTCTGTCGTCTATGGTCGCGGCGTTCTGGTTGTGACCGCCACCGGCATGAGCACGGAACTTGGCAAAATTGCCGACATGATCCAGACGGTTGATCAAGAGCAAACTCCCCTGCAACGACGGCTTGATACCCTGGGCAGACAGTTGGCGATGATCGTCTTGGCGATTGTCGTGATCTTGTTTTTCACGGGACTTTTCTTTTTCAGCCAAGAAGGCCAGACGTTCGCCGAGCGCGCTAGAGTCATGTTTCTCACGGCCGTCAGTATGGCGGTCGCCGCTGTGCCGGAAGGTTTGCCGGCGGTCGTCACCATCGCGCTGGCGATCGGAGCGCAGCGCATGCTGGGTCGCAACGCGATCATCCGTAATTTGCCGGCGGTCGAAACCCTGGGCAGCGTCTCGACCATTTGCTCGGACAAAACCGGAACGCTGACAAAGAACCAGATGACCGTCGCCGTGTTGTCCGCCGGCGATCAGCGCATCGACGACGCTCATCTCGCCGCTTCCAGTGAACAGGAGCAGAGCGCAGGAAGACGCACCGAACTCGGATCGCAAATCGACGCCGATCCATCCTTCGCGCTGCTGGTCGCCGGGGGAGCGCTCTGCAGCGACGCGTCGCTGGATCGGTCGAAAACGGGGGAGCGCATTGTCATCGGCGATCCAACTGAAGGCTCGCTAGTCATGGCGTCCGCCGACTTCCTGTGTTCCAAAGAAGAGCTGGAAAGCAGGTTTCCGCGCATCGCCGAAGCCCCATTTGATTCTGAGCGAAAGCGGATGACGACCGTCCATCAGGTTCACGACGGAGAGCCGATGTCGTTTGCGCCTCTGCTCTCCCAACCTAGCGTCGTCATCACCAAGGGCGCCATTGAAGGTCTGCTCGACTGTTGCACCAGCTATGTGCTGGGAGGCGCGGAGCGAGATTTAGACGACGTCCGGATCGCCCAAATCAAAGCCCAGCATGACGAATTAGCCGAGCACGGCATGCGAATTCTCGGGCTGGCCTACAAGCCGTACGCGGCCAATGGAGACACGTCTCCCGAAAGCTTGGAGCGCGACTTAATCTTTTTGGGACTCTTCGGACTGGTCGATCCGCCGCGTAGCGAAGCGCGAGATGCGGTCGAAATGTGCGCAGCCGCCGGCATTCGCCCCGTCATGATTACCGGTGATCATCCGCTGACCGCCAAGAGCATCGCGACGCAATTGCTGTTTGACGTTTCCGCAGGCGTCCTCACCGGCAATGATCTGGAGCGGATCGAATCGGATGCGGAATTGGATGAAGTATCGAAGCGTGTGAGCGTCTTTGCCCGCGTGTCGCCAAGCCACAAACTGCGGTTAGTCAGCAGCCTTCAGCGACAAAACCAAATTATTGCGATGACCGGAGACGGCGTGAATGACGCGCCGGCGCTGAAGCGCGCCGACATCGGGGTCGCGATGGGGATCACCGGCGCGGATGTCGCGAAAGAAGCGTCCGACATGGTGCTGCGCGACGACAACTTCGCAACGATCGTGTTTGCAGTTCGCGAAGGCCGCATTATCTATGACAACATCCGCAAGTTCATTAAATACACGCTGACCAGCAATACCGGTGAGTTGCTGGTCATGATCGTAGCGCCGTTGATCGGCATGCCGCTACCGCTGTCGCCGCTCCAGATTTTATGGATCAATCTGGTCACCGATGGTTTGCCAGGCCTGGCGTTGGCCATGGAACCGGGCGAACCTGACACGATGTCGCGGCCGCCGCATCCCCGAGACGAGCAAGTCTTGTCGCGCGGATTAGGCTGGGAAGTCATCTGGATCGGCGGCTTGATGGCGATCACTTCCCTCGCCGCGGGATATTTTTATTGGAGCCCCGACGCAAGCGATCATCGTTATTGGCGCACGATGGTCTTTACCGTGTTGACCTTTTCGCAAATGGGCAACGCTCTGGCGATTCGCTCCGCCCAACAGACTCTCTGGAAAATCGGGATCTTCTCTAACTGGTTGATGCTGGTCGCCGTCAGCACGACGTTCATCCTGCAAATCGGCGTGATCTATATCCCGGTCTTCCAAGATCTTTTTCAGACCGTCGCTTTGGCTCCCCGCGATTTGGCGATCGCCCTGGCGATTAGTTCCCTGGTATTTCTCGCCGTGGAAACGAATAAGCTGCTGACACGTGCGGCCGACCGTTAGAATTTATCTCGATATCGCAACATTGGCTCGAAAGGCGTTTACGCATGAAATGGTCGTTAAGGATTGGCACGCTGTTCGGGATCGGCGTTTACGTCCACTTCACCTTCCTAATTATCTTAATCTGGTTCGCCGCGCTTCACTGGACGCGTGGTGACGATTTTAGCGATGCGGTGCTGGGGCTGGCGATGGTCGTCGCTATTTTCACCATTGTGGTGCTGCACGAACTGGGACATGCGCTCGCCGCTCGTAGATACGGCATCGGGACCAAAGACATCACGCTGCTGCCGATCGGCGGCGTCGCGCGGCTCGAGCGGATGCCGGAAGATCCCAAACAAGAACTGGTCGTCGCGATCGCCGGACCGATGGTCAACGTCGTACTGGCGGTGATCTTTCTGGCGCTGACCCTCTTGATCGGCAGCTTGGCTCCTGATCGCAACATGGCCCTGGAGTATCTCAGTTCGGTTGTTTCCGATGAATCCAACGTGTCGATTTCGACGATGACCGATCACACCGTATGGGAGCAGGCCGCATCGATCTGTTTCGTGATGTTCGGCTTCAATGTCATCATGGTGCTGTTCAACATGCTCCCGGCCTTTCCGATGGATGGAGGCCGCGTGCTCCGCGCTTTTCTGGCGATGAACATGGACTACGTTCAAGCCACGCAGATCGCCGCCGGAGTCGGTCAGATGATGGCGTTTTTCTTCGGCTTCGCCGGGCTGTTTTACAATCCGTTCCTCGTCTTTATCGCTCTCTTCGTCTGGATGGGAGCGACGGCCGAAGCGGCGATGGTCACGCGAAAATTCGCCCTGACCGGCATTCCGATCCGCAGCGCCATGATCACCCACTTTCAAACGGTTCGCCCTGACGAAACCCTCGGCGCCGCAGCGGCGCATGTGCTGGCCGGATTTCAGCAAGACTTTCCGGTGGTCGAAGGGGGCCATGTGGTGGGGATGTTGACCAAGCATGATCTGCTGAAGGCGCTGGCCGAAAATGGCAATGCCGCCGCTGTCAGCACCGTAATGCGAACCGATTTTCAGGTTGCGACGCCCGGCGAAATGCTGCAAACCGCCTACGAACGCCTGCAGCAAGGCGCTTGCAACTCGATGCCGATTGTCGCCGGTGGACAACTGGTCGGCGTGGTCGATCTAGAAAACGTCGGCGAGTTTATCGCGATCCGGTCGGCGCTGCGGCAAAGCAGTAGTTAGAATGGATCGTTTCGCTCCTCGTTTCAGGAAAGCTTCGTCCGTTGTTTGATCCGATCGCCAACAAAAAGCTGGGCCGCGCCATTTATGCCGGCGACGCCGCCCTGGTGCAAGAGATTCTCGCCGCTGATCGCAGTCTGATCCGCGACTTTGTCACGACCGAAGACCTGAAACGATCATGGCTCAACTTGGCGGTCAAACGGGGCGCAGCGGCCGTCGTCGCGGTGATGCTCGATGCTGGCTACAACATCGATGTTCAATTGATCCCGACCGGCGAAACGCCGCTGCAAACGGCGATCATGCACGAAAAGGATGAAGTGGTCGCGCTGCTGATCGAGCGCGGCGCCAACCCGAACCTCGACCGTTCGCTCGTTTCGGCCCTCAATTGGAAGATCTCTCCCGATCGGCGACTTCGCTACGTGACGCTGCTCGTCGAAGCCGGCGCCGACTTGAATCGGCGATACGATCTCTACGGCGACCCCGGTTGCCAACTTGCGGCGCTCGACTGGACCGATGATCCCAAAGTGATTGAACTACTACGTAGCCATGGCGCGAAAACCGCATATGAGCTGCAGGCCCAGTGCTGACGCGCCGCGGGGCCCAAAGTTGCTTCGCTCTGCAGCGTCAGCTATTCTCGCGGATACCTACCTTCCCCGCTCTCACCCCAGGCTTCCCCATGAAAACCATACTCGCCGCCGCATTGCTCACCATCGCCGCTTCGCCGGTTTTGGCCGACAATGTTGAACTCAACCTCTGGCCTGCAGGTCAGGTTCCTGACCAAGACCAAGCTGTCAAAGAAGAAATTGTCGAAGTGATCGACGAGCGGATCGGTCGCAAAGTGACCAAGGTCACCAAACCGATGATTACGGTCTATCAACCCGCAGCGGAGAAGCGAAACGGCGCCGCCGTCGTCGTCTGTCCCGGCGGCGGTTACAACATCTTGGCGTATGACCTGGAAGGGACCGAAGTCGCCCAATGGCTGAATGACATCGGCGTCACCGCCGTGGTGCTCCACTATCGCGTACCGCGGGCCAAAGGGGACTATCAGATCGGACCGATGCAAGACGCCCAACGCGCGATTCGTCTCACGCGCCAACATGCCGCTGAGTGGGGCATCGATCCCGCTCGCATCGGCCTGCTCGGCTTCTCGGCCGGCGGTAATCTGACCGCGATCACCGGAGTAGGCCACGAACTAAAAACGTACGACCCGATCGACGACGCCGACAAACTCAGCTGCCGTCCCGACTTCTTGGTGCTGGTTTATCCCGCCTATCTGACGACCGAACCCGATAGCGTCGTCCTGAACGACACGGCCCAAGCAACCGCGACCACGCCCCCGGCGATTATGATCCACGCCGAAGACGATCCAGTTCCGTGCAACAACAGTATCGCCTTCTTTCTGAGCCTCAAGCGATTGAAAACGCCGGCCGAACTCCATATCTACCCGACCGGCGGACATGGCTACGGACTTCGCCCAACCGAGCATGCAGTGACCCACTGGCCGCAGGTCGTGACCACGTTCATGCAGAAACAAGGAATGTTGGACAAGCAAAAATAGTCGCGCCGCACGCACAGCAAGAAACAGCACAGGGGCCGATGTCGGCCCCTGTTTTTGTCGCTGATCGTGATCGCTCGATTAGTAACCGTCCGACGGAATCACGTTCCCATCTTGGCGATTCGCCAGATCGCGATAGATCTGAATATCGATCGTTTCCACGATCAGATGGACCGAACCATCGCAAAACGCAAAGTTGGTTCCTGCCGGGTGACGGCTGCGGAAATCTTCGGGATGGTTGTCATCATCATTCGGCGCATGGTCGTCGACAATTCCCAAGATGCGCTCGATCGCGTATTCCGACTCGCTTACCGAACCAACCCAGGTCGAAGGAGCTTCGTCGGTAAACATCCGCTCGCCGCAGTAGAACGTATTGGACGTGCCGTCGGTGATATGGGCGAATCTCGTGTTGCTGTTGTGATGCAAAACGCCGTTGCCGCCGCATTTGGAACCGGCGGTAAAGTCCTCGCAATCTTCAATCGTCGTCGCTCCATTATCGGTCGAACCGAAAACGCCGATGTAACTCGCGGAGGCAAGTTCGATATCGTCGTGATCTTCGCCGCCTGACTCTTCATGACCATGCTCTTCGCCGTGCACTTCGAAGGTGAATGGAGCCCGATCCGATGGGCAATGGTACCCTTGGACATGATGCGTCCGCACGGCTTCATGGGCCGAGTCGCGAATCGAAAGCCGAAAGTCGATCAAGTTGTCGACGACATTTTGCTGCTCTAGCATCGGCAACAACTGAGCCCCCCAGCCCCAACCGGGTTCGCCATGTGCGAACGGCGTGCTGGTTCCCTCGACGGTGGCGATCCAACCCGAAGGGAACGATTGGAAAGTGTCGTGATAGTTATGGCTCGCCAGGCCGATCTGTTTCAGGTTGTTCGTGCACGACATCCGTCGAGCCGCTTCGCGGGCTTGCTGCACCGCCGGCAACAACAAAGCGATCAAAATGCCGATGATCGCAATCACGACCAACAGTTCCACTAACGTAAATGCATCGCGCTTGGGCACGTTATGCTCTCCGGTGAAGATAGGAATGCTCGAGTCGCCTGCGATTTGTAAAAATCGGGCAGGCCAATCGCAACAGACGCCGCTGCGATCCAAAACCAGGTCGTCGTTCAGAGCGCAGAAAATCTGCGCAATCCGTTAAACGACCGGCGGCGCTCGAGGCGAAGCCGGAGAGAAAATCGCCAGTTGCGGCGAAGCAGGCAGCGTCAGCTCTAGCGAACGCGCGACGTCTTGAGCGACATCCGATTGCGTTGCTGCAGCGTAGGTTAAATTCTGTTGCAGGAAATGGCAGATCGCACAGTCATGCCAAGCGTGCGAATCGCTGCGCAGCTCAACTTCGCCCAGCACAACCGTTCGCGGCGCCTGGGCGATCGCGTTGTGCGAATGATCATGGTGGTGATGATGACCATGATCGTCGTGAGCATGTGAATGTGCATGAACGTGCGGATGCGGCCCGTGTCCGTGAGTACAACCTGAGAGCCCATGCATTCCTTGAGCCAACGTCACCGAAGCGACATAGGCGAGGAAGACAAATTTGGCGGTCAGATTCTGCATCAGGGGAATTTTGCAATCGGGACCAGACTTGCAATTCAATTGCACTCAAGCACATGCTCAATACTATCCAGATTCGCCGCAAAATCAACGGCTATCCTCAATTCTTCATCGACTTCTCCCCGAAACCACCCCGAATCGGCCGCAAAAGGAGGAAAACCGCAGCAGAGTCAGTTAAATTGGGGGTTCTCCCTTTTTTGCCCCTCGCCCTGGAGCCTTCTGATGCGTCCCCTGACTGTCCGACTCACGCTTCCTTTGCTATTGCTGCTGGCGCCGATTGCGGCGGCCGATACGCCCCAGATTCCGGCGATCTCGGAGGCGATGCAAAAGTTCGCCGCCGCCGGAAAAATCTCTGGCGCGGTCACGCTGGTCACCCAGGATGGCCAGATCATGCATCACGCCGCCGATGGCCAAGCCGATCTCGAATCCGGTCAGCCGATGAAGTCCGATACGATGTTCGCTATCGCGTCGATGACCAAACCGATCACCGCGACCGCCGTCATGATGCTGGTCGACGAAGACAAGCTGTCGCTCGACGAGCCGATCTCGAAATACTTGCCGGCCTTCGCCGACGTCCAATTAAAGGATGGTGCAGCACTCGAGCGCCCCATCACGCTCCGCGATTGCCTGACCCACACCGCCGGCTTCCAAGGGAGCCAAGCGTTTGAGACTTCGCTGGCCGACGCCGCACAAGATATTGCGACGCGCTCATTGCTGTTTCAACCCGGCACAAAATGGTCGTACAGTCCCGGCATTACCGTCGCCGGCCGGATTGTGGAAATCGTCAGCGGCCAACCGCTTGAGAAGTTCCTCGAAATGCGTCTCTTTCAACCGCTGGGCATGAATGACACGACGTTTTTTCCCAGCAAACAGCAACAAGCTCGCACCGCGAAGATCTACTCCCCCGGCGATAAGCCAGGCACGCTGAAATACTCGGGCAATCCTTACTCGGACCCCACTAAAGTGAAAGGCCCCAATCCCAGCGCCGGACTCCACTCCACCGCGTCCGATCTGGTGAAGTACTACCAAATGATGCTCGACGGGGGTCAGGCCAACGGCAAACGTTACGTGTCAGAGTCGTCGGTCGCTGAGATGACCAAGCTGCAAACCGGCGATCTAGAAACCGGCTTCACCGCCGGCTGCGGCTGGGGACTTGGCTTTTGCTTGGTGCGAACCCCGCAAGGCGTGACCGAGATGCTCAGCCCCGGCACGTTCGGTCACGGCGGCGCCTTTGGCACGCAAGGCTGGATCGATCCCAAGCAGAAGATGATCTTCGTCCTGATGATCCAGCGGAGCGGCTTTGGCAACGGCGACGACAGCGATGTCCGCAAAGCGTTTCAAACATTGGCGGTTGATGCGGGGAAGCAGTAGCCGTCACTATCCCAGCGCAGCGCTCGCGGTGGATCATCGTTGTGACACTAGCCCGCTGCGCACATTTTACTCGCCGAAAACCTCTCGCTCGATCCGCGGATCCGGAGTAAACCACAACGCGGCGACCGCCACGTATAGGGCGATCGCGATCCACGGATTGACAAACGCCAACGGAATCGCCGCGACGTACATCACCAACGTGATGCTCCCTTTCCAATCACGACCGACTGCTTTTCGCAGACGCGGATTCGCTTCGTCATGGGCCAACAACCGCATTTGCAGCAACTTCCAGGCGAGCGCCGCCATCAATAAGATCCAACCGTACACGGCGGTCGGCAGCGGCGTGAATCCGTTGTTGCCCATCCATTCGGTCGCAAACGGAACCAGCGACAGCCAAAACAACAGATGCAGATTGGCCCACAGCACTTCGCCGCAGACGTTTTCCGTCAACTGCATTAGATGATGATGGTTGTTCCAATAGATGCCGACGTAGATAAAGCTGATCACGTAGCTGGCGAAGACCGGCGCCAGCGGAAGCAAGTCGTTCCAACTATCTCCCTGCGGCGCTGACAGTTTCAGCACCATAATCGTGATAATAATCGCCAGCACGCCGTCGCTAAACGCTTCAAGTCGAGTGGTCGTCATGAGCTGAGATCGCCAAGGGAGAAACGGGAAACGCCGTTGTTATAGCATTTACTGTGATCAGCGATCCAATCCGACCTGAAGCAAAAACAACCGCTACGTTTTCAGGAAAAATATCAGCCGCAGAGCGTTAGCTCCGGTTTCTGTCGCGAGCCTCATTGCGACAAACCATCAGCGAATATTTGCGGTCAATCAGAAACCGCGGCTAACGCCGTGCGGCCGATTGCGCGTTGCGAATTTTTTCGGTGAGCTGAAATCGATGGGCTAATCATCCTCATCAAACTGATACGTGGCCATCGTGTTTTCGACGGCGCGGATTGCTCCATCGTCGCTGCGTGTGAACAGCTGTGGAAAGAGTTCCAGCAAGCGCTCGATCTCGTCAGGCGAAAGATTCTCAGTCGAAAAGATTCGCGGCGCCGCTTTGGCGGCGTTCTCGGCGCTCCCTTCCAACTCGTCCGTATCAAACAAGATTAACACGCCGCTGAACCGGCGAACCAGCATCTCGTCCATCCATTCGACCGGGGTAATCTCGCTGACGATCGCCTGAAACTTGTCAGTCGCTTCTTTGATCCGCTGCTTGCGGTTTTGCTTGGCCCACTGAATCAATTGCTCCAGTTCTCGCTCACTGATGTCGGGTTCAAACTCGACTCCCAGTTTGCGGGCCGTCCGCTTTTGCTTCTCTTTGGCCGGAGGGCTTTGCTTGAGAATGACGGTCGAGCGATCGCGTGACTTTGGCTTGACGCTTTTGACCGCCGGCTTCCCTTTCGCGGCATCGGCCGGAGGCTGACTGTCGACCGGCAAACCGCTGTCGTCCGCGGTCACTTTCTCGCCGGCGACCTGGGGAACACGGATCTTGGTGCTGCAATAGGGACAAGCGAAGCTACGGCCAGCATGCTTCGCTTTCGCTTTGAGTGTTTGCTTACAGGAATCGCATTTGAAGCGAATCCTCTCGTCATCCGACATACTTGCCGCTTTCGTTCCCTTGGCCCATTTGGCGCAATACCGCCCTAGGCTAGTTGGGAAAGATGAAGAAACGCCGATGGCCGGCGCAGTTGGTTAATGAAGCTTTTCGCGCAGGACAGCGAATTCCGCCCCCATTGGGGCATGTTTTGGTCAGACATCCGCGCTTCGTCAGCGCCGATCCGCGACCACGGCATAGGGCGCCTTGTCTGCGCAAACCGCTTTTTACTAAAGGCTTACGACGTCGCTCGCATTCATCGGCAAGGGGGCTTGTTCTTGCATCTATCGCAAAAACCAATATGCTGAATAGATTGACTTGAATCCCTAACCTGACTTGGATGCCTCCGCGATCGCTCGGCGGCGATTCCGATATGCGCAGCCGCACCCTGGCTCACGCCGAAAGTAACGATGCGTGAGATCCTCTTTCAATACGAAAGCATCAATCCCTCGACGTGGGCCTATGTCGCGTCGCTGCTGGCGATTGGTCTGTACTTTAAGTTCAATCGGGTCTGGAGCGTTCGCAATCTCGACATCTTCCTGATCATCTTGATGGCGCCGGGAATGCTGATGGTCCACTTTGGCCAACAGCAAATCTTAGAATCGTCGCAGCCGGCGATCGCGGCGGCCAACCCGGACGCTTCGCCCGACGATCCGAACAAGAATCTGCCCCTGACGCCGACCGCCGAACTCTCAAATTCGTTTGATTTAGAACCCGGCGAAGAGCCCGAATTGGCGGAGGTCGTTCCCTTTCCCGAGAATCCCTCCGAAGCGAACGACAAGGAAGCGGCGCGTACCGCCGCTCGCGACATTGGGCGCCAGCTCGAAAAGTATGGCTACATCTGGCTCTTCTGTCTGAGCGGCCTGTTGGTCGTGCGGCTATTCATTGATCCGACGATGGTTCGTCGTCCGATGCTGGAGCCAAACTTGACCGTCGGCGGCATGACCTTCATGAGCATCGCCCTCTTTATCTTCTTGATGGCGAACATCATTGTGGGTCGGCCCAGCGACGCCGACGTGCGCGGCATACGCGCCGCCGAGATGATGCTGGCCAGCGGCGACTCGCAAGAGGTCGAAAAGTCGCTGCGCCACTTTGGTCCTGGTTATCGCTTGTTAAGCTTCTTGCCGCGGATTCCTACTTCGCAGTTCGCCCAGTCCGAACCAACCACCAACGAAGAGGCCCGCAGTCAGCGAATTATCGTCATCCTGACGAAGCTGGTCGCGATCTTATCGAATCTGGCGATGCTGGTCGGCGTGGTGCTGATCGGCTATCGACACTTCGAGAATCTCTCGATGGGGATCGGCGCGGCGCTGCTTTACCTGTTAATCCCTTATACGGCGCTCTACACGGGTCGCGTCGATCACGTCTTGCCGGGGGCGCTGCTGGTTTGGGCGATCCTTTGTTATCGACGTCCTACGTGGGCCGGCATCTTCCTGGGATTGGCGATCGGCACCGTCTATTACCCCCTCTTTTTGCTGCCGCTCTGGGTCAGCTTTTATTGGCAGCGAGGAGTCGTTCGCTTTGCGATCGGCGTGACCGCGATGCTGCTGCTGTTGACGCTGACGCTGGCGCTTGTGGCGCCCAACTTCACGACCTTCTTAAATCAGTTCAGCGCGATGTTCGGCTTGTGGAGCCCGCGCAGCGAAGGCTTTACCGGCTTCTGGAACTACTTCATCTACTCCAACGACTTCCGCATCCCGATCTTGGCGGCGTTTGTGATCTGCGCGTGCGGCTTGGCCTTTTGGCCGGCGCAAAAGAATCTGGGCACAATGCTCAGCTGCAGCGCCGCAATCATGCTGGCCGCCCAATTTTGGCACGCCAATGACGGCACGACCTATCTCGCATGGTACATGCCGCTACTGCTGTTGACGGTGTTTCGCCCGAACCTAGAAGATCGCGTCGCGCTGCATGTGATCGGTGAAGGCTGGCTACCGCGTCGCCCCGCGCCCGCCAAAGCCGCAAAGAAAGCGGCCTAGTTGGGTAGGGTGCGTCAAGACGCACCGCGAACCTGCCAACTGGGCAACCATCGCATGGCGTGGCAACGCAATCAAGCAGCGGAATCGCGTCGCAACGCGTAGATAGAATCCGTGGTGGTTAGCAAGTCTTGTGCGTCCAGACGCAACCAATGATCTGGCCGACGCCGCAAGCGAGACAATGCGGTTGGTCGCCTCTGACTGCGTTCACTCGCTGGCGAAGTCTGCTAATGCCACAGCGTCCCGATCCCAGGCTTTTCATTGCGTCCGAATTTTCGTGTGGTAGAAAGAATAGACACTGGACGAAATGGGACTTTGTGTCTGGAAAAAGTGGACTGGACGGTGCTATCCCGCGCTACGCCATAGAATTCTTGATATGTGCTTAGGCAGACCTTACGCAACCATTCGTTATCTCTTGTTGACTGAGCATTCCGCTATCCTCCCGCGAACGGATTCCAATGTCACCGTCCGTCACTGACCATCTCGCGACTCCTGGGTTGGATGTAACGACTTACGTTAGGCGTAAACAAATCGCTCTAGCACACGAAATTCGTGCTAGGACCAAGGTTTACCTCGATACAAAGTATTGGGCGTTGCTTCGAGACGTAAGGCTCGGTCGCTCAAATTGTCCTGACACTCAACGCCTTCTCAGAGTTCTAGAGTCACGCGTTTCCGACGGTTCGTTGATTTGCCCGCTGAATGCGGACATCTACTTCGAGGTAATGAAGCAGGATGACGAGCAGACGCTAATGGCAACCGCTGGGCTCATAGACGATTTATCTCTCGGTGTTTGCTTGCTTCCAATGCCGCAACGATTCGAACTTGAGGCCTTTCATTTCGTCGAGTCAACTCGACAAGAAAGCGCCGCGCTCCATCAACTTTGGGAACTCGTCTGGACGAAAACGGCTTACGTTCTTGGATTTATAACGCCCGATAGCGATGCCATGCCGAAAGACCTCAACATGGCTATTCAAAAATCGTTTGCCGATTACATGTGGTCCCTCGGCTTGATAGACGTGCTGACCGTCATGGGGCCCGCAAACGTAGCTGCAAGGCAATCGCCATTTGAAGACATCTCCGACGCCTTAAACTCCGGAAAATTTGCCAACCTTGAGGTACACGCATCATTTAAGGAAATGTTCCTTTCCGAGGTTCAAGGGATTCTCGATGTATATCGAGACGCATTCTGTGATTTGTTTCGGTACATCTACGAACGCGATACGGGCAATAAACTGAGTGACGCAGAGCGACAAGATACACGGAGCGGTCAAATGTTCATCAATCTGATCTATAACGCGCTTCGACTCAACAAGATCACAAATCAATTCCCGTCACTTCGGATTGGAGCTGGGCTGCATGCCGCCGTTCGATGGGACCGAAGCCGCAAATACAAGCCAAACGATCTGTTCGATTTTCGCCACGCAATCGCCGCACTTCCATATTGCGATTTGTTCTTCACCGAACGCTCTTTGTGCCACTTGCTTCGAGACCGAAATTTGAAGTTTGAGTACCAGTTTACGTGCCAAGCGGTTTACAAGCCATCGGAAGCGCTGAAATTGGTTGATCAAGGCAACCCATAAATGCAGAGGTTTCGACAGCATGTTTGAATTTATAATACCAATCAAGACGGCTTGGCTTTACAAGCGATCTGCCATGGAGGTAACTCTTTTGCCTCGCTTCTCTATCGTTTTCGCGTTGTTTCTATTTCCTACGCTCAACGCTTTTGCATTGGGTGACGACGTAGAGTTGGTGCTCACCATCGTCGAACAACCCGACAACCATGTTCAACTTGCTGGCACAACCAATTTGCCACCAGGTACAAAGTTGATGCTGAGCGTCAAAGAAAAGATGGAAAATGGCTTTTCAGGGCAATCAAGCTGTATTGTGTCGAAGGACGGGACGTTTAGGTCCGAAACGTTCGGTCCAAGAGATGGACTCAAAGACGGACGATACATCGCGCAAGCGGTAATGCCGATATCTGCTGCTCAAACCGCTGATGTCAAAAAGCTGATCGGTGATAAAGGGGAGAAACTTACCGGGCCACTCGTTGAGACTGGACGCTTCGGAAGAACCGTCTCACAGCGAACGGGATTTTCTATCGGTGAAGACCCAGACGCCGCTCAGGCGGCGCGAATAAGCGACGCCATTGCGGCTACAGCAGTGATTAAGAGAAATGTCTGTGTACTCCTTGAGCAACTGCTGAAGTTCAAAGACGAACCCAAATTTAGAGAGTTCGGATTTGGAACTGCCGGACCATACAACAAGTGGCTCAAAAGCGTCGAAGCACTTCGTGATTCAACACCTACAGGCCAACACCCGATCCCGTTACTTGTGCGAACAGCGCCCGGAGATTTATTGATGCTTGGTATGGATTACACTCGTAACAGAGAGTCCGACTACAGTCGTCAGATGCTTCCGGAACTGAAAGAAACGATCGAGTATTCGAAATATTTAGCAACAAAAGGTAAACCTCTAGCAAGAACACCCGTTTTTCGAACTTGGAAAGATTCGACGGGCAAATTCAGTGTTGAGGCGAAGCTTGTCAAGAAGTCAACGACGCACGTCGTGTTACGAAAGAAGGATGGAGCAACCGTAAACGTTGCTATCGCTAATCTTAGTGCCGCGGATAAAGAATTCCTCAGTGGCGAAGCTTCAAGCGAATCGCAAGGAAGGCAAAAGCAATAGGTGAACCGGAGCCGCCGGTGAGGCGGGATTTGAGATCATGTTTTACTAGAGTTGCCACCGTCGGTCAGCGCCTCACAAGTGTGTGTATTATTAACGCGTAAGCGGTCGTGCACTGGGCAACTGACCGCTGCAATCCTAAACGCTCACGAAGTCGTTGAGGCCGAACAATCCGCAGTTCCGATGTGGCAACCCATGCTTACGGCTGTGACAGTAACCACCGTTAATGCAGAGTTTCGTTGACAATGCCTGTGACTCGGCCATCAAAGTCAGGTAAAGTGCGTCCAGACGCACCCTACAAATCTGGCCGCATTGCCGCGTTCAATCGGCCAATTCTCGCGGTGACATGCCGACGTCGACAATGCTGCAAGCTTGGATCGGATCGATCCCCAACGCGCGGGCTTTGGCCAGCAGCTCTTCACTTTCGGCGCCGGGATTGAAGAAGACTTCGGTTGCGCCGGCGGCGGCGATCTCTTCGAGCAACTCGATCCCGATCTTCGGAGGCAGATAAACGCTAATTCGATCCAGCTTGTCGATCGGCAAGTCCGCCAGCTTGGCGTATGCCTGCAAGCCTTCGATCTCGCCGGCTTGCGGATTGATCGGGTAGACCTCAAAACCTTGCTGCAGATGGGCGCGGACGGACTTGTTTCCGTATTTGGATCGATGGGTGCTCGCGCCCAAGATGGCGACGGTCGGCTTGTTCATGATTATCCTATTCCGGGTTTCAGTTACCGCGCCGAGCTTGAATCACCGGCGTCGCCGACACTTGCCGCTGCGTGTACCAGGCTTTCCAACTTGCCGCGTTATAGCCGAAATCGCCGCCGCCTGTCAGCTTACGCAGCGCCGCATAAACAGGGGGATTCTCGACCCAAGCAATCGCGTGGGCGCTTTGCGACCTCTCGACCACATCATCCACCGTTTTCATCCGATAAGAGGGAGTCGGCCCGGCGATGTCAAAACGCTGCGAAACCGGAAAACGAGAGTAGTGGTAGATCGCATTTCTTTCGTACGTTTTCCCGTTCGAGCTTTTCCGAAACTCTTGCATGATCACCCGCGTCCGCAGCGCGTTGGCCAACGGCGTCACCGCCGCTGGATACTCTAGCGCCGCCAGGCATTCGGCGGCGCGATTCACCAGGTTATTGTCGTACGAGGTGAGAAATCTCGCATAACGCTCGATCATTTGCGGATGGCGATGCTTGAGCACTTCGATCATGCACATCTCGCGATGATCCGGATTGTTTTGATAAACCGAATGATCCAGCAAAAAACTGAGCGCCGCGTTACGATCCAAGTTTCCCAGCGTTTCGATATAAAGTCGCTGCAGCTTGAGGTTATCCTCCCGCCCTAGCAGCGTCATCAAGCCATGCATCGCCATCGGATCGCGGAGCTGAGAAAAGTCGAGCTGGTTCTCGCGCTCGTGCGGCGTCCCCAGCGATTCGCGCCAACGATTCAGACGCTTGTACCACTCGACTTGCGCCGCTTTGATCAGCCGCGTTTCTTCCATCAACTGCACTTGCTGATGCGTTCGCCAGCGTCCCCGGTAACGGATAAAACCACGCGACTGCATATAGTCTTCGCGCTGGCTCCACTCGCCGTTTCGCTTGCGATAACCGAGCAGCTTTCTCGCTTGCTCATGATCGGGATCTAGCTCTAGGATCCGCTCACAATGTCGATTCGCTTCGTCATGCAGACCGTTTTCTCGACACCACTCGACCAGGCTCCATTGGTCGACGATGGTCGCCGCCGCACGGCGGGCGCGATCTCGGTACTCGGCCAACTCGGGCGGTTCCCGCTCGATCTCGACAATCTGGTCCAACGCCAACTCGACCACGCCATGGGACGAGACGATCCGCTGCGGCGCATCCAAGTCGCCGGCGGTCTCTTGCAAGTCGCCTGAAATCTTTCCGCCGCTAGCTAAGGTCACCGTATCCGACCATGCCGGTTGTGCCGTCATGATCCAGCATGCCGCTGCTAGCAACCAGGTAAACCGCATCGATTCTCCCGCACGTATGAGTCCCGAACAGCCCTTCCAAGATAAAGCTAGCCAACGGCCGATACAACGAAAAGGAGATCTTCGGTCCCGGTTTTTCGCCGACCAATTTTCTCCCGACTGTCTGGACCGGTGCAGCGACCGCGTCCCCCCCAAAGCCGAACTGGCGCAATTTCCTAATCTGGAGCGAATGGTGAACAAAGCGAGCGGACTAGCCCTGGCCGCCATCGCGTGCGGAGCGACTTGGTTCTTCTTTCAGAACTTTCGCATCGAAGGGCTCGACGGCCTCAAAGTCGTTCCCCGTGACGCAACGGCGTCGGCCGATCCATCAGGATCCGGAACCAGCCAGTTGATCAGCGCTCGCAAAGCGCCGATCACGCGCGGCGGCGAGACGATCCGGATCGCGTCGTTCAATATTCAAGTCTTTGGCCGCAGCAAAGCGGACAAACCGCATGTGATGGCTCGACTCGCGCAGATTGTTCGTCAGTACGACGTGATGGCGATCCAGGAGATTCGTTCGCTCGACCAATCGATTTTACCGGAATTTATCGACCAAATTAACGCCGCAGGGCGCCACTACGACTATGTCATCGGTCCCCGTCTGGGACGGAGCGACAGCAAAGAACAGTACGCCTACATCTATGACACCGCGAGTATCGAGCTCGATCGAACGCAGCTCTATACGATCGACGATCCCGGCGATGCGCTTCATCGCGAACCGCTGGTCGCCTGGTTCCGCGTCCGCGGGCCCAACCCAGAACAAGCGTTTACCTTTACCCTGGTCAACATCCATACCGATCCCGACGAAGTCAAAGACGAGATCAACGTGATGGACGACGTCCTCCGCGCCGTCCGCGGCGACGGTCGCGGCGAAGATGACGTGATCTTGTTGGGCGATTTCAATACCGACGAACGCAACCTGGGCGAGTTCGGCAGTCTGACCGGGCTCTCGCCGGCGGTGACCGGCATGATGACCAACACACGGGGAACTGCGTCTTACGACAATCTCTACTTCACCTTGCCGGCGACCAGCGAATTTACGGGCCGCGGCGGCGTGCATGACTACGTTCGCGAATTCAATCTGTCGATCGACGAAGCGCTGGAGATCTCAGACCACATGCCGGTCTGGGGCGAGTTCAGCATCTACGAAGGAGGCGTCCCCGGCAAGATTGCGGCTTCCCCCCAAGCGGTTCGCTAAACCCAACCAGAACCAACTATGTGCTCTCCTCGCCCGTTCTGGTGAAACAAACGCCCAAAAGCGTGAAACAAACGCATGGAATAGCCACCGGTGACCTGCGATACTGGGTAATCTGTGCTGATATCTCGTGAAATCTTGATATCTGTCGCCCTTCCCTGCCTTCTTAATTAGGTCACGCCAGAACATGCCCGCCTATCGCCTGTGCGCTCTTTTTGTCCTACTCGTTGGTCTGTCGACTTCGCTTGTCAGCGCCGCAGAGACTTCGCCGGCCGCCGCCCAAGCGATCACGCCGACCGAGACGATCTCGCTGCTCGGCGACGGCGACCTGTCCAAACATTTCTACACTTGGCTGACCGACGGCGGTTACGAAGATCCCCGCGGCGTCTTCACGCTGGGCAAAGATGGAATCCTCAAAATCTCCGGCGACGGCTTCGGCGGTCTGATCACGCGGCAAGAGTATGCCGACTATTACCTGGTGCTCGAATATCGCTGGGGTACCGAAACGCTGCTCACCCGCAAAGGAAAAGCGCGTGACGGCGGACTGCTGCTTCATTGCCAAGGCCCCGACGGCGGCTTCGGCGGCTCGGCCACCAAGCCTGGGCCTTGGATGACGTCGATCGAATGCCAAATCATCGAAGGAGGCGTCGGCGATATCCTGGTCTTGGCCGGCAAAGACGCCGCGGGCCAGCCGATGAAAGCCGAAGCGACCTGCACCATCGTCCGTGATCGCGATGGCGAAGCCGTTTGGTCACCCAAAGGAGAAGCGACCACCTTCCAACGAGGTCGCATCAACTGGTCCGGCCGCGATCCCGACTGGCAAGACGTCGTTGACTTCCGCGGCGCCGACGATGTCGAAAGCCCCGGCCAAGAGTGGACCAAGCTCGAATGCTTCTGCGTCGGCGACAAGCTCGTCTATCGCGTCAACGGAGTCATCGTCAACCGCGCCAGCGACGTCTTCCCCCAACAAGGCAAGATCCTCCTG
Organism: Blastopirellula marina DSM 3645; assembly: GCF_000153105.1. GTDB lineage: Bacteria > Planctomycetota > Planctomycetia > Pirellulales > Pirellulaceae > Blastopirellula > Blastopirellula marina. The sequence goes on along the minus strand of NZ_CH672376.1, from coordinate 552,738 downwards.
CAAACCGAAGGCGCCGAGATGTACGTCCGCAAAGCCGAAATCGGCCCGCTGCCGAAAGAGATTCCGTAGTTGGATAATGACGAATGCCTAAGAAAGCAAGAAACGACTCTGGTCCTGCGAGCTTCATTCGACATTCGTCATTTGGTCCGACCGAATCCCTCTCGCTTGCGCGATTTGAAGTTGCGAATTCAGTAGCGATTCTTGCTAATTCGTGAGCTTCATTTCATCGTCCGAGGCGCGAGCCGAGGGAATGCGGCCGTAAGTGCAAAACTTCAAAATTTGCACGACAAGCTACGCCGAAAAACGTCCGTTCATTCCTCACACTTCCAAGCCTGTTCATCCACCGCCTGCAGCCGCCGCATCAGCTCTTTAATATTCCGCGGGTTCTGCCCCAGGTCTCCTTTGCCCAGCCGTGACTTGCTGTAGACCGCGATCGATGTCGCTGGTTCACCCGGCGTGATCGTCACGCGGATGTCGTCGACAAACCCCCATAGCGGCGTCTTGCGGGTTGCGTGAATCACGGTTTCTACTCCCGCGTCGGCGCTCTCGACATTCCACCGCGGGATAGATGCAATTTGCTCCTGAACCACGTTGCTCGCACAGTCGACGGTTCCTTTCACCAACAGCGGCCGCAGCAGCGGATCCGCAGCTTTGACCTGCGTCTCGGCGACATTGGTCGAAAGATCCCGCGACCAATCGTCGACCGTCATCACCACCGCCAAAACAAACAGAAGCGGGACGGCTCCGACGACGGCCACGGCGATCCAGATCATTTTGCGTAACTTCATTTCGATCAGGGGGGCGAAAACGGCCAGTGAATTGCGACGCCGCCCGGTTGCCCAGGCCGCTTCGTACGATTCCAATAGTATGGCCGAAACGTTCCTTTTGATGGTCGCGCCAGTGTCCTCTTTATTCGAAAAAGCGGAAGCGAAAAATTTTGATCGCATCCGGCCGCTCGCCGCGCGGATGCGCCCCCATACGCTCGCAGAATTCGCCGGACAGACGCACTTTCTGGGAGAAGGAAAACTGCTGCGCCGGCTGATTCAGGCCGATCGGCTCAACTCGGTCCTCTTCTACGGTCCTCCAGGAACCGGCAAAACGACCCTGGCGCAACTGTTGGCCCGCGAATGCCGCAGCCGCTTCGAGCAACTCAACGCCGTCACCAGCGGCGTTAAAGAACTCCGCGAAGTGCTGCAAAAAGCGAAAGACGAGATCGCCGTCGGCGGCCGCCGCACGCTGCTGTTCATCGACGAGATCCACCGCTTCAACAAATCGCAGCAAGACGCGCTGCTGCCGGATGTCGAAAATGGAGTCGTCATCCTGGTCGGCGCAACGACCAGCAATCCCTTCTTCGCCGTCAACAGCGCCCTGGTCAGCCGCAGCCAGGTCTTTCAGTTTCAACCGCTCTCGCCAGACGACATTAAGCAATTGATCCACCGCGCCCTAGCTGACAAATCAGTCGGGCTCGGCGACATCCCGGTCAACATCCACGAAGACGCACTCCACTTTTTGGCCGAAGTCAGCGACGGCGACGCGCGCCGCGCGCTGAACGCCTTAGAGATCGGCGTGCTCTCAAGCAAAGAGCGCCCCGTCGAGTTCACCCAGGAACTCGCCGCCGAGTCGGTGCAGCGCAAAGCGGTGCAGTACGATCGCGACGGCGACTCGCACTACGACGCCGCCAGCGCGCTGATCAAAAGCATCCGCGGCAGCGATCCCGACGCCGCGCTCTATTGGCTCGCCCGCATGCTCGAAGGAGGCGAAGACGTCCGCTTTCTCACGCGTCGCCTTGTGATCCTGGCGAGCGAAGATGTCGGCAACGCCGATCCAAACGCACTCACGCTCGCCGTCTCGGCGATGCAGGCCTGCGAGTTCATCGGCCTGCCTGAGTGCCAACTCACGCTCTCCCAAACGGTCGCCTACTTGGCCTGCGCCCCCAAATCGAACGCCGCGACCATCGCGATCGGCGAAGCGGTGCAAGATGTGCGCGAAGGACGACTAATCCCGGTTCCCGTTCATCTGCGCGACGCGCATTATCAAGGCGCGAAAACGCTTGGGCACGGCGCCGATTATCAATACGCCCACAACGCCGATGACGGAGTCGCCGCCCAAGACTACCTGGGCGTCGATCGCGAGTACTATCGACCTGTTCCCCGCGGCTTTGAAGCGGAACTGGCCGAACGGCTGAAATCGATCCGCGCGAAACTTCGCTCGGCGAAAGCAACGACCTCCTCTCCAGAGGAACCGGAAGCATGACCCTGTTTGAAATCTTGCTGTTTTTGATTGTCGCCGCGATTTGCGGAGGCGTCGCGCGCAGTTTGGCCGGCGGCGCCAACGGCGGCTGTTTCGTTTCGATCGCGGTCGCGTTCGTCGGCTCGATGCTCGGCGGCAAGTTGGCCCAGTACACCGGCATGCCTGAGCCGCTGCCGATCGAAATCGGCGGCGTGCAACTTCCGATTGTCTGGTCGATCATCGGCGGCGCATTGTTTGTGGCGGCGCTGCGCTTGATCAGCGGCGCCGGCCGTCGCGAATAACGACCACCCTTGGCAAATCCTTTCCCTCTTTAACCCACCTGACGAGTCTTATGAAATTCGGCATCTGCAACGAGACCTTCCAAGACTGGCCCCTGGCCCGCGGTTTTGAGTACGCCAAAAACGCTGGTTACGCCGGCGTCGAAATCGCCCCCTTCACCATGGCCAACAGCGCCTACGATATCACGCCGCAGCAGCGCGAAGAGACGCGCCGCGCCGCCGAAGATGCCGGCGTAACCGTGATCGGCCTCCACTGGCTGTTGGCGAAGACCGAAGGTTTTTATCTGACGACTCCTGACGACGAAGTCCGCAACCGCACTAGCGATTACTTCGCCGAACTCGCGCGCCTCTGCCGCGACCTGGGCGGCACAATCATGGTCCTAGGCAGTCCCCAGCAGCGCAATCTATTGCCCGGCGTGACCGAAGCCGAAGCCATGAAATACGCGGCCAACTGTCTCCGCCGCGCGATGCCCACGCTCGAAGAATGCGGCATCACGCTCGCGCTTGAACCGCTCGGCCCGGCCGAAGGAGACTTCTTGCTGACCGCCGAGAAGGGTTTGGAACTTCGTGAGATGATCGACTCCCCCAACTGCCAATTGCATTTGGACGTCAAAGCGATGTCGAGCGAGTCGAAGCCGATTCCGCAAATCATCCGCGACAGCGTCCCCCACATCGCCCACTTCCACGCCAACGACGCCAACAAACTAGGCCCCGGCATGGGCGACATCGACTTCCACCCCATCTTCGCCGCCCTCAAAGAAGTCAACTACGACGGCTGGGTCTCGGTCGAAGTCTTCAACTACGAACCAGGCCTAGAAGCGCTGGTCGACGGCAGCCTGAAGTACATGAAAAGCTGCCTAGGTCAATGAAAGCCCCGTAGCGTGGGTGGAGCAAAACCGCAAACAATTTCACCATCGCCAAACACCGCGACCGGTTTGCGCAACCCACCAGAACCTGCTTGCTCCACCCGCCTACGTCGCGCAAAAATTGCCTCTTGACGAAGCGCACGGAACTGGGGTCGACTACCCAAACTGTAGGGTCCGCCGTGCGGACCAGAAGTGTTGCGAGACTTGCAAGCAATTCGCAGGACCGCTGGTCCGCTTCACGGACCCTACTTAT
>NZ_CH672376.1:392710-548991 GCF_000153105.1 Blastopirellula marina DSM 3645 | reverse complement strand
AAAACCTGCGCTCTCTTTCGCAGGTAGTTTCTTTATGCACGGCTTGCATCCCAGGTCGCGGTGCGCAACGACCCACGCGCATGCGGCTTTCGTATTGTTCCAGCAACGGTTAAATTGTTGGCATCTGGCGCAAAGCCCCCCAACCGGCAAGCGACGGCGGCGATCACGCCGCCGAAAAAACACCTGAAGGAGACGAAAGTGAAGCTGCTACTGAAATCGACGTGGATTTGGCTCGCCGCTTTGGCGCTGGCGACCGCCCCGACGCTGGTGAAAGCGCAGGACGAAGCCGCCGACCTGAAAACGGTTGCGGTCGTCTCGATCGCTCCGTTCCAAAAAGTGCTGGGCGATTTCCAATATCTGTCAGAATTGGCCGATCAAGCTAATTTCGGTCGCATGGCCGCGATGATGTCGGCCCCCTTCACGCAAGGGATTGATAAGACGCGCCCGATCGGCGTGGTCGTTCGTACCGATGGCCAGCAGTTCAGCTATATCGGCTTTCTGCCGGTCTCCGATCTGAAATCGCTGCTGTTGATCCTGCAGGACCAAGTGGGCGAACCGCAAGACATGGAAGATGGCGTCTTCCTGCTCGAAGCCCCGTTGCCGATCTATTACAAAGAAGTCGATGGCTGGGCCTTTGTCGCTCAAGACAAAGAGTCGTTGGCCAATACGCCGGCTAAGCCTGCCGATCTGCTGGGGACCTTGGCGACCGACTATGACATCGCGGTCAAGCTGAATCTGAACAACGTTCCGCAGCTCTACCACGAAATGATCATCGCGCAGATTCGGAGCGGGATCGAACTTTCGTTGGAGCAAGAGCCCGGCGAATCGGACGAGACCTTCGCCGAACGCCAAAAGATGGTCGAACTGCAAGTGGCTCAGCTAGAGCGATTGTTCACCGAAATCACCGACCTGACGATTGGTTGGAACGTTGACAAAGCGGCCGAAAAGACCTACTTCGACCTCAGCTACAACGTTCTGCCGGGCTCAAAGCTCGCCGAGCAATTGGCGATGAACATCGGCGTGACCAGCGACTTTGCCGGATTTTTGAACGAACAGGCCGCCGGCACGCTGCATATCGCCAGCAAGATTGCCCCCGAGGAAATCGAAAACTCGGTGAAGCAGTTGAACGCTGGTCGTCAAAAGGCGTTCGCCGAAATCGAGAACAACGACGACCTGGACGAAAAGTCGCGTGAAGCGGCCAATCGTCTGATCGACCTTTCGTTTGACGCGCTGATCGAAACGGTCAAAGCGGGCAAGATCGATATGGGCATGACCGTTGATCTGGCGCCGAGCAAAATGACGTTCCTGTTTGGCGCGTTCGTCTCGGATGGCAAGCGCGTCGAAGACGGCTTCAAAGAAATGATGAAGTTGGTCGAAGACCAGCCTGACTTCCCCGGGGTCAAGTGGAACGCCGATTCGCACCAAGGGGTCAACTTCCATGTCGTGGAAGGCCCGGTTCCGGCGACCGAAGAAGAAACTCGCAAACTATTTGGCGAGACGCTGACGATTGTCTTGGGTATCGGCGAGAAGTCGGCCTACCTATCGATCGGTACGGATGCGATCGCCAAGCTGAAGAAGGCGATCGACGATTCGCTCGCCAGCGCTGGTCAACCGATGACCAGTCCGGCGACCATTGTGGTTTCCTCGAAGCCAATTCTAGAGTTCATCAAGAGCATTGATGACAACGCGCCGATCGAAGCGGCTTTGGAAGCGCTCGGCGGCAAAGATGCTCAATTGACGATCAATGGAACGGTTTCTGAGACCGGCACCAAGAGCCGGGTCAGCCTGGACGTGGGCGTCATCAAAGCGGTCGCCGCCGCCATTGCGGTGCAACAGGCCGAAAAAGAAGCCGCCGATGCGGCGGAAGAAGCCGAAGAAGCGACGGAAGAAGCCGAAGAAGCGACGGACGACTTCTAAATCAACGCCTGAATTTTAAAATTCAGCCAATCTCGAGGGGAAGCGAAGCAAACTTCGCTTCCCCTTTTTTTGCCGCTACTACTACAACCCAACCCCCTCAGCCGAGCGATCTACAGCAACCGACAAATCGTTTCTTGCGATTTATACGGGTCCGCGTAACTTTTGGCCCCGATTTTGCTTCTAATATTTATCTTCTCCTCGTCAAATTCTCCCTCCCATAGGGCAGACTATCTTCTGACGACCAAGCGAACAAAAACAGCTTGGGCTGCGTCTGGAAGAACAGAGGGACAGGATGTCTTCGATTTTTGTGCGGAACCATAAGTCATGATCGCGACCAATAAACAATTTGCTCCTTCCCCTGCGTCCGAACCGAAGGTCCATGTGCTTCGCCTGGAAGTAATCGGCGGCGCGATGGACGCGCAAGAGATGTCGTTGCAACTGCCGGTTCGAATCGGTCGCGGCGCCGGCGCTAACTTGCAGCTCAGCCATCCCCTGGTCGCTGACGAGCATTGCGATATTCTGGTTCGCGGCGAAGAGATCTTGGTCCGCGATCTGGGCTCGGAGAACGGCACCTTCGTCAATCGCGATCGGATCGATCTCGCCCAACTCGCGCCGGGTCAGTTGCTGACCATCGGCGACGTCACCTTTCGAGCCGTCGTCGACTAGCGGCTTTTCAACGAACACTAACCAAACGCGCGGCTCGAAACGGGTCGCGTGTTTTTTATGCGCCGCCGTCGCCCAACTCAGACCGCGTCGAACGCCATTGCAAATTCGCTTCTCGATGAGGGCTATGGTACGATCAACGTCCCCCCTTCGTCCTCTCGCCGAGACGCTCTATGCCTGCTTCACTTCGCACTGCTTTGCTGCTGTTGTTGACCTTGGCCGCTTGTCAGTCGTCGGCAGAAGAACCCGCCGCCGGCAAACAGCATCCCGCCAACCATCTGGCCGGCGAGACTAGTCCCTACTTGCTGGCGCATGCTCACAATCCGGTCGACTGGCGCCCTTGGGGCGAAGAGGCGCTGGCCCTGGCCAAGCAAGAGAACAAGCCGATCTTTTTGTCGATCGGCTACTCGAGCTGTCACTGGTGCCATGTGATGGAGCACGAGAGTTTTACGGACGAAGAGATCGCCAAGTTTTTGAATGAGCATTTCATCTGCATCAAGGTCGATCGTGAAGAACGCCCTGATATCGACCACGTTTATATGACGGCCGTACAGATCATGACGCGCGGCGGGGGCTGGCCGTTGTCAGTCTTTTTGACCCCTGAGGGCAAACCGTTTTACGGCGGCACCTATTGGCCGGCTCGTGATGGCGATCGTGACGCGCAAGTTGGATTTCTAACCGTCATCGATCGCGTCGCCCAGTTTTGGGAAGAGAAAGAAGCTGACCTGCGCAAGAGTGGCGACGGCTTGAGCGACTTGGTCAAAGAGGCGCTGCGGCCGCGCGTGACGCTGCAGCCGCTGACGCTGGATGAGCAACTGTTGGCGACCGCCGACGCCGCGATCGCTGAAACGTTTGACGCCGAACATGGGGGCTTCAATTTCTCGGCCGACGATCCGAATCAACCCAAGTTCCCTGAACCGGCGACGCTGCAATACCTGCTGGCGCGCGCGCGATCCGGCTCTGCCGAAGCGCAAAAGATGCTCACCACCACGCTGGATGGCATCGCCGCCGGCGGCATTCGCGATCATATCGGCGGCGGGCTGCATCGCTATAGCGTCGATCGCTTTTGGCGCATTCCTCACTTTGAAAAAATGCTGTACGACAACGCCCAACTAGCGTCGCTCTACGCCGAAGCTTATCAGTTGACCGGCAATCCCCAATATCGCCGCGTCGCCGCAGAGACGTGCGACTTTGTGCTGCGAGAAATGACCGGCCCCGACGGGCAGTTCTACTCCGCCATCGACGCCGACAGTGAAGGCGAAGAAGGCAAGTACTATCGCTGGTCGCAGGCGGAACTAACGGCGATCCTTTCGCCTGCCCAGTTAGAGCTGGCCAAGTCGGTCTATGGTCTCGGCGGCTCTCCTAACTTTGAGGAAGTCTACTTTGTGCCAGAGCTACAGGCGCCGATCGCCGAGTTGCCGCAGAACCTCAAGCTGGACGCAGACCAACTGCAAACGCGATTGCAAACGCTGCGTGAAACGCTGTTGGCGGCCCGTGCAAAACGGACGCCGCCGGCGATCGACACCAAAGCGCTGACGGCGTGGAATGGGCTGATGATCGCCGGCTTGGCCGACGCCGGCCGCATTCTCCAGCGCCAAGATTATCTCGACGCCGCCGCACGCAGCGCTGACTTTATCCTGGCCAACGTCACCTCTGCCGATGGTCGTTTGCTACGGAGTTTCAAAGATGGGCAGGCGAAAATCACCGCCTACGTCGACGACTATGCGATGCTAGTCGATGGCCTAATTGCGCTGCATGAAGCGACCGGCGAGCCCAAGTGGCTGGACGCCGCAGAGCGACTTACCAAGCAGCAGATCGAACTGTTCGGCGATCCGCGTCTCGGCGGCTTTTACTTTACGGCGGCGGACGCCGAAGAAGTGATTGTGCGGGGAAAGATCGCGACCGACAACGCGATCCCGGCCGGCAATTCGGTTGCGGCCGGCAATCTACTGTACCTGGCTGACAAGCGAAACGACGCCGCGCTGCGTGAGCAAGCGATCGCGACCGTGCGCAGCGGTCAGGCTCTGTTAGAACTAGCGCCGGCCGCAGCGCCGCGTCTGCTGGTCGCCGTCGAGCAAATCGTCAACACCGGCGCCAAAGCGGATCCATAGTCGCGCTACTGCTGCGTCGCCAGCGCGAAGATGTCGACGGCGAAGCAAACATCAGGTTTGACTTGGCCTTGCTTGACTGCGCCGACGTCGACCATTTGATCCAGCAATTCGGTCCAACGCGCAAGCGTCATCCGGCCGTACTGATCGTCATGGGGAGAAAGTGCGAGCTGGCGAATCTCTTTGGCGCCAAATTCCAGTGCGGCGACATCTAGTTCCGGATTGAGCGAAGAGATCTGCTCGTTCGTCGATTTGGACGAATCGAGGTAGTGCTTCCAGCCGCGCAAACAGGCCCGGGTCATCTTGGTCGCGAGCCCTTTTTCGGCCTGCAAGAGATCGTCACTGGTGATCAAAATACTGGTGTAAGGATTGAACCCCAACTCATGCACCATCAACGACCGGGTTTTGACCCCCTTTTCCTGCGCCACATACGGCTCACTAAAGGCATACGCTTGCTGGGTGAAATTTGGATCGCTAATAAATTGGGCCAGGTTGCCGTTATAGGGAACGATCCGCACATCTTTCAGCGGCAGTTTCTTTTGCAGATAAGCCGCGAACGTGCGCCCCGTGTTCATCGCCAACGTGCAGCTGGATAACTCGTCCCAGGTTTTGATCGGCGAATTGGCATGCAGCAAGATGCAACGCGGACTCTTTTCCAACGGCGACATCAGCGCCACCACGTTGGCCATTTGCGCGCGGCCAAGAATCACCTGGTCGGCGTTCGCGACGGCGAATTCCACGTTCCCTTGCGCCACTTGCTGAATGACGGGAACGCCGGGACCGCCGGGGATGATCTCGACGTCCAGCCCTTCTTCCGCAAAATAGCCTTGTTGCTGGGCGGCGTAAAATCCGCCGTGCTCCGCTTCAGGGAACCAATTGAGCGCCAACCGCACTTTGCGCAGCACCGGGCCATCGTTGTCGGACTGCAAGTCCCCATTCTCTGGGGTTCCACATCCAATCAGCGTCAGCAGCAGCAGAATTGCGATCGAGCGCGGCATAGCGACTCCTCCAAAGTCGAAAAGCGGACGGACCAGCCGTTTCGATATCGTAGCTTTTCTGGCCGTACACGGGAGGCGAATCGCCCGATTTTGTCGGTATCGCGGTTACCGATTACTCCGGCGGATTCGCCTGCTCTGGCGGCGCCCCATCTCCCGGCGCCGCACGCTGCGACTTTTCTTTCAGCCACCACTGATAAAACTGCTCGACAACCGGACGACGATGGACGCTCTTCAGCGTTTGGGGGCGCTTACTAATTAAAAAGAGCTGCGCCTCGGTGGGGGTCATTTCTTTCGCTTTGATCAGCCAGCAGATGACAATCGTCGCGCTGCGAGCTCGGCCCGCTTTGCAATGGATGTAAACTTGCTTGCCGGCGGCGATCTGCTGATCGATGAATTCGACCCCGCGTTTCACATCTTCTAGCGATGGGGGAACAAAGTCGATGGTCGGCAAATGAAGCTGTTCGACGCCTGATTTGGCGTACGTCGCGAGGGGGCCCGCATACTCTTGGCAGGTATTCACCACAGCGGTTACGCCGGCCGCAATGATCTCTGTGGCCACTTTTTCGCTCGGCAAAGCGCCGATCAAAACGTGCTCATCGATTCGGTCCCACCATCGCCAGCGGCGAAAAAGGCGAATCATTGACCAGTTAAAGAGCAAGGATGGGTAGAAAGCGACCGCGGCGAACGAACGACTGAGGGGTCGACGCATCCGGGGGGACGGGGGCGGATCTGGCTTAGTTTCTCCGGTCATGAAGTTCGATTATCATAGTTTGGGCTGCTTTGTCGCAACCCGTCCCCGCCCCTCCTTTCTATTTCCCACACCTATCGATGAGGTAAATCTCGCATGAAACGCTTCGTTGCTCTGTTCGCAATGCTGCTCGCGGCGCCTGCCGCTTCGGCCGCCGACGCCGGCGCTGATGTAAAGCCGCCAGACGGCTTTCAGAAACTGTTCAATGGTAAAGATCTCTCTGGTTGGAAAGGCCTGGTCGCTAGTCCGCCGAAGCGGGCCGAGATGAGCGCTGAGGCCCTGGCCGCCGAGCAAGAGAAAGCGGACGCGTCGATGCGCGAGCATTGGACGATCGAAGACGGCGTGTTGACCTATGACGGCAAAGGCCAAAGCCTGTGCACCGACAAAGACTACGCCGACTTCGAGATGTACGTCGATTGGAAGATCAAAGACGATGGCGACAGCGGCATTTATGTTCGCGGCAGCCCCCAGATTCAAATCTGGGATCCGAACCACTGGAAGGTCGGCTCCGGCGGTCTCTACAACAACAAGAAGAACCCTTCCGCGCCGACGATCATCGCTGACAATCCGATCGGCGAATGGAACACGATGTACGTCCGCATGATCGGCGATCGCGTCACCGTCAAGCTGAACGGCAAGTTGGTGACCGACAACGTCGTGCTAGAAAACTATTGGGAGCGTGACAAGCCGATCTATCCGACCGGTCAGATCGAACTGCAGCACCACGGCAACACGCTTTGGTTCCGCAACATCTTCATTCGCGAATTGGCCAAGCCGGACGAGCTCAAGAAGATTGAAGAAGCGGCGCCTGCCAAAGCGACCGCGGTTCCGAAAAAAGACCGCAACGTGCTGGTCTTCATGCGTCACGCCGGCTATCGCCATAGCTCGATCCCTGTCGGGGCTCGAGCGGTGCAATTGTTGGGGGACAAGAGCGGCGCCTTCACGTCCAAGATCACCGACGATCTGACCGAACTATGGCCGGGCAACATTGACCAGTACGACGGCGTCGTGATGGTCAACACGACCGGAGAATGGATCCAACCCCGCGCCGAAGACCTCGAGCAAATCGCCGCCAAGTACGGCGAAAAGCTCTCGGCCGCCGAAGCGGAAGCGAAACTAAAGAAAAGCCTGCTCGACTTCGTGTCGAGCGGGAAAGGGCTGGTCGGCTTTCATGCCGCCAGCGACGCGAACTACAAATGGCCCGAATTCGGTCAGATGGTCGGCGGCTATTTCAACGCGCATCCTTGGCACGAAAAAGTTGGCGTCAAAGTCGATAGCCCCACCCATCCGCTGATGGCCGCTTTTGGTGGCAAAGATTTTTCGATCGTCGACGAGATCTATCAGTTCCGCGATCCCTACTCACGCAAAGCAGTGCACGTGTTGCTGTCGCTCGACGTCGAGAAGACCAACATGGATAAAAAGAACATTCGTCGCGACGATGGCGACTTCGCCGTCTCCTGGGTTCGCAACTGGGGAGAAGGCCGCGTCTTCTACAGCTCGCTCGGACATCGTGAAGAGATCTATTGGAACCCGCAAATGTTGGCGTTCTACCTCGACGGCATTCAGTTCGCCTTGGGCGATCTCGACGCCGAAGCGACTCCCAGCGTTCAATAACTCCGTTCAATCAATCCCCCTTCAACCATCATTGCCCCCCAAGGAGACGCAACCATGTCTCGATTTCGCACCTACTCGCCCGTTTGGGCATTGCTCGCCGTCTTGGCGATCTGCACGTCAGCCGTCGCCGAAGACGTGCCGAAGAAACTGAAAGGCCTGCTGATCACCGGCGGCTGTTGCCATGACTATCCGAATCAGGTGAAGATCATCACCGAAGGTCTCAGCCAACGAGTCAACATCGACTGGGACGTAGCGCTGACCGGCAGCGGTAAAGACATCAAAGTGCCGGTCTACGAGAACCATGACTGGATCAAGCCGTACGACGTGGTCGTGCATAACGAATGCTACGGCGACGTGAAAGACGTCGAATTCGTCGAAGGGATCGTCAAAGCGCACACCGAAACCGGCGTACCGGCGATCGTCGTCCACTGCTCGATGCACAGCTATCGCAACGCCGATACCGACGAATGGCGCAAACTGCTGGGCGTCACCTCGCGCAGCCATGAAAGCCATCATCCAATCGACGTCGTCACGCTGGCCTCCGACGATCCGATCATGACCGGCTTCCCCAAGGTCTGGAAACGCCCGGTCGCCGAGCTTTACAAGATCGAAAAGCAATGGCCCAAGATGAAGCCGCTCGCCCAGGCCTACGGCAAAGACACCGACAAAGACCACGCCGTCATCTGGACCAACCAGTATGGCAAAGCGAAAGTCTTTGGCACGACGCTCGGTCATCACAACGAAACGATGAACACCGACGAGTGGCTAGGAGTCGTCTCCCGCGGCATGCTCTGGACGCTTGACGCACTGAACGAGGATGGCACGGCGAAAGCAGGCTACGCCGGAACCGGCGTCGCCGAAATCGACCTCTCGAAGCCGAACCCCGACGCCGGCAAATCGCCGAAACCGGCTGGCAAGTAGTCCTTAACAACCAAGCAAAGCCGCCGTCACCCGACCGCGGCTTTTTTACTGCGCTGCTTATAGCTCCCCACTCTTCGCACTTCCCTCCTTTGGATCTTTTCGCATGTCCCACCGTATTCGTCTGCTCTTGCTTTCGGCAACCCTGTTGATTTGTCTTGCGACTTCCGCCGTCGCCCAGCCAACGGTGCGCGACTTTGGCGCCAAAGGAGACGGCGTCGCCGATGACACGGCGGCGATTCAAAAGATGGTCGACTCCGGCGCCCAGTCGATTCGCTTTCCTGCCGGCGTCTATCGACTGACAAAGACGATCACGATCCAGCTGGATGAGGCCGGCCCGGTTGCGATCAGCGGCGACGGGACGGCGACCCTTAAGATGGAAGGCGCCGGACCTGCTCTGCAATTGATCGGCACGCACGGCGGCACCGCCGCTCCTCAGACGGTCAAGCCGAACGTTTGGGAAAAACAGCGCACTCCGCTGATTGACGGGCTCGAGATCGTCGGCGCCCATGCCGAAGCGGTCGGCGTCGAAATCAACGGCGCGATGCAGCCTACGTTGACGCGACTCTCGGTTCGCAAATGCCTGCACGGCGTCGTCTTGACCGGCCGTAATCGGAACGTGCTGATCGGCGAGTGTCATCTGTACGAGAACAGCGGCATTGGGCTCTATCTGATCGATCTCAATTTGCATCAGATCAACATCGCCAACAGTCACATCAGCTACAACGCCGCAGGGGGCGTGGTCGTGCGGAATAGCGAGATCCGCAATCTGCACATCGGCACCTGCGATATCGAAGCGAACATGTCGGTCGAACATCCCGAAGCGGCGAACGTGCTGTTTGATGCGACCACTGGATCGATGCGAGAGGGCGCGATCGTCGGCTGCACTCTTCAGCACTCCTCGGTCCCCGCCTGCGCAAATGTCCGCTTGATCGGTCGCGCGGATGAGCCGCGGAAGGTCGGTCATATCACGATCGCCGATAATGCGATGAGCGACGTCGCCGTGAATATCGACCTTCTCCATGCCCGCGGCGTGACGATTGTCGGAAACACGCTCTGGAAGGGCTTCAGCGCCAACATCCGCGCGGAGAACTGCTCGAATATGGTGATCGGGGCGAACGTGCTTGATCGAAATCCCGATTACGGCGCAGCCAACAGCAACAACGGCGTTCTCCTGATCGATTGTCGTGACAGCACCATCCAAGGTCTGCACATCAACGGCGACGCCGATCCGACGGCGGCGCTGACGTTGAGAGACTGCTCACGTATCCACGTCAATGGATGCACCATTTTGGACGCCAAAAAATACCCTCTCTGGATCGATGGCGGCAACAAAATCCGGATCAGCGGCTGCTTCTTCGACGGGTACGGCGCCAAAGAAGCTATCCGCAGGACGCACGGTTCGCGCGATATTCAAGTGGACGAATCGTCCCGCAGTGGGGATGACCAATAACGGTTGGGGCTTTGCGCCGTAGCGAAAGCGCGTATCATCGAAGGCCCGCATTCGTTTCTTCCCGCAACCTCCCATCGACCGTGCCTCAGCAAACTCGTATCGTTTCGCCTGGTCCTGCCGCGAACACCGTCCGTACGTCCGATGGGCAAGTTTTGACGCCGCCGGCCGATTGGTCGCTGCTGCCGCCGGGCGACGCCGGTCTGACGCGACGCGTGAAAGCGGCCGGCCCCACTTGGACGGTGCAGGAAAAGAAGGGACGCCGCATGTTCTCGCGCGGCGTGCTGGCGCCGACCACGACAATTGCGGCGCAAAAGGCCCGGCTCGAGCAAGAGCGCTCGACCGACGCCTACGCCAAACGTCAGGCCTCGAGCGCCGCACGGCGTGAAAAAGAACAAGGCGCCTACGTCGAAGATTTTCGAGGCGCGGTTCTAAAATTCCTGGGCTTCGATAGCGGCCACCGCGCGATCGCCGATCGACTCGCCGACGCGGTGACCGAACATGCGACGCCGGTTGGCAGCGGCACCGTCGCGCGAACCAAACGAATCCCGATCGAGCAGCGCGCCGAATCGGCGGTGATCGCCTGGCTGCGTCATCAAACGACCGCCTACGATCACATGAAGATCGAGCGGGTCAAGGGAAAACGTCGCGAAGTACGGCGGATGCTAGCCGAAGAATCACGCCGGTTGCTGACCAAATACCGTCGCGGCGAAGCGGTCAACCTGGCGGCTTGCCCATTGGCCAGAGCGCTGACCAGCACCGTGAAAGCAACTTGATCGGCCCCTTCCAAGTGATGCGCTTTCTTCATAGCCGGAAGCGCATGCTTTGAAGTTGCGCTATTTTGCCAATCCACGTCCGGTTGGCCCGGATAGCTCCGCTATCTGGGCCGACGAAGTCGGTAGGAAGCATCGGGCCGCGGTCGGACTTACTGCGGTGGTGGCTGCACCGTTTGAAATGGCGAACAGACCCCGAACTGCTTACTGGGAACAAATGCTTCCTACGGCTGCGCCGCCCCGATAGCAGAGCTATCGCGGCCAACCAGGCAAATAGCGCAACTTCAATACTCGCGCTTCGGGCTACGAAGAAGAAGCGCTACGCGATGATCGTCTTGTTCGGCTGGCCCGCGATTTCTTCGACGTAGCGCGGCACTGCGTAGCCTGGCAGGCGCGCTCGTAGTTGGCGGATGAGATCAACTCCCCGCTCGCGCGGAACCTCGAAATGGGCGGCGCCTTTGACGCGATCTAATTGGTGCAGGTAATAAGGGGTTACCCGCTGATCGATCAGCCGCTCCGAAAGTTCGGCCAGCACGTCGACGTCGTCGTTCACGCCGGCCAGCAGCACCGCCTGATTGAGCACCATCACGCCGGCCTGGTTCAAGCGATCGATCGCGGCCACTACCGGGAGATCGAGTTCTCGCGGGTGATTCGCATGGATCACGACAATCGGCGTCAGTCGCGTTCCGACCAACCACGAGAGGAGCTGATCGTTGATTCGCTGGGGGATCATGATCGGCAGACGCGTATGAACGCGGATCCTCCGCAGGTGGGGAATCGCCGCGAGTTGTTGAGCCAATTGGGCCAAAGTCGCATCGGCCAGCGTGAGCGGATCCCCCCCGGAAAGTAAAACTTCCTGAATCGAAGGATCGGCGGCCAACGCGGCGATCGCATCGCTCCACGCGGCGACTCCGCTGGGGACCTCGGCATAGGGAAAGTGACGCCGAAAACAGTAGCGGCAGTGGACGGCGCACGCGCCGGTGGTCACCAACAGCGCTCGGCCGGCGTATTTCTGCAACAATCCGGGGGTCAAAACGGCCTGATCGTCGCCAACAGGATCGACCGTAAACCCTTGCGGTGAATCAAGTTCCCGCAAAACTGGCAAGACTTGCACCAACAGCGGATCGTGCGGGTCGCCCAGCGTCATCTTGGCGGCAAACTCGCGCGGGACGAACAGCGGAAAGTCGCTAGCGGCGGCGATCGCCGCTTCGCTGCAGGCCTCCGGCAGTTGTAACAAGCGGCAAAGTTCGGCCGGATCGCGCAGCGCGGCCTTCATCGCATTTTGCCAACGGACCGGATACGGAAAATCGTCGGCCGAAGCGCTGCGGACAGGATCGCCAGAGGGAGTTACAATACGCATTTTCGTATTCTATCAGCCAGTCATCTAAAGTTGGGACCAGGAGAGATCTCCCCCCGGCCCAGATAGCCGGCTGCCAAAATCGAAACGATCCCCGGCCCCGGCAGCGGCTGGTTTATTGGCGAGACGATCGTTCCTACATGTTGGCCGCCCCCCCGGGTTCATCGCCCCCGGAGCGACCTTAAGTTTACAGCGAGAACTAAAAGTGCAGTACGGTACCAGCGACTTCCGCAAAGGCTTGAAAGTCCAGATTGATGGCGAACCTTACCTGATGACGGAATGTAATTTCGTCAAACCGGGCAAAGGGAACGCGCTTTACAAATGCCGCCTGCGAAATTTGATTCGCGGTTCGTCGCTTGATCGAACCTATCGCGGCGGTGAAACGCTGGAATCGGCCGACGTTTCGGAAACCGACTGCCAGTTTTTGTACGCGCAAGGCGACAAGTTCGTCTTCATGGAAAACACGACGTTTGAGCAGTACGAGATGACCAAGGATCAGATCGACGACGCTTGGAAGTACCTGAAAGACGGCATGCAATGCATGGCCACTTTGTACAACGACTTTCCGATTACGATCAATCCTCCAATCCATGTCGAGCTGGAAATCACCTACTGCGAACCGGGCGTTCGCGGCGACACGGCGACCAACGTTTCAAAGCCGGCGACGGTCGAAACCGGCGCCGAGATTTTGGTCCCGGCGTTCGTGAATCTCGGCGATGTCATCCGCATCGATACGCGCACCGGCGAGTATGTCGAACGGGTCAAAAAATAAGCGGCCCGCGTAATCGATCGCTTTTCACCGACGTCCCGCGGAAAAAACGGGACGTCGGGCGACCGTCAACGAGCGGCCGTTCTCCTTCTTTTTAGGCTTCTCTTGATGACTGATTCGATGGAAACACGACTCGCCAAGATCGAACAAGCAATTCAGCCCCGCCGCGACGCGCTGCTGTCGCATCCGGTTTATGAACAGCTGACCGACGTCGACGAGTTGCGTAAATTTATGCAGCGGCACGTTTTCGCGGTGTGGGACTTCATGTCGCTGCTGAAAGCGCTGCAGCGCGAAGCGACCTGCGTCCACGTTCCTTGGACTCCGCGGGCGGATGGAGCCAGTTGTCGGTTGATCAACGAGATCGTCCTGGGCGAAGAGTGCGACGAAGATGGCCGCGGCGGATATTGCAGCCACTTTGAGTTGTACCTGGACGCGATGCGCGACGTTGGCGCCAACGTCGAACCGGTCGAATCGTTTATCCACATGGTCGCGGACGGCATTGATGTCGTTTCGGCCGGTTTGCATGCGGCGCTGCCCCCCTCGGTCGATCAGTTTTTGATGCAGACCTTCGCGTTGATCGATTCGCGGAACCCGGCGGTTATCGCCGCAGGCTTCACCTTCGGCCGCGAAGATCTGCTGCCCGGCGTCTTCCAAAAACTGGTCGAGCGGATCAATCTCGAAAGCCACGGAAAAGCGAACCGCTTCCTCTACTATTTGCATCGCCATATCGAACTGGACGGCGATCAGCATGGCCCGTTGTCGCGACGGCTGCTTGCGCAAATCTGCGGCGATGACGACGCCAAATGGAATGCGGCGCAACATGCGGCCGAAATGGCGCTCGACGCGCGCATGGAACTCTGGAACGGGATGGTCTCTGGTCACTAAGCCGGGGCCGCCGCTAGCAGCGTCCAGGAATCGCTCTGGTCGGTTTTCGTCACATCGTCTACGATGGCCGGCCCTAGCCAAATTGCGACGTTTTTTCGTCGTCGGTTAGAAACCAATGAGTAGTGAGGTGATCACCGCGATGACGCCGAGCAGTCCCAGAGCAACCCACCAGAAGCTCTGATTGCTCCACGGCGAATAACGGTGGATCAGGTACTCGCCGCAGTGTGGACAAACGTCGGCTTCGCTATAGATTTCGCCGCCGCACTGGGGACAGTGATCAAGATAGTCGTCTGGATCGTCGCTCGGCAAATCGTCGTCGGTCCAGGCTTCATCGTCGACGAAGGATTCGTCGTCGTCATCAAAATCATCTTCGTCCCATCGGCTCACGATATTACCTCACTATCTTTGGTCGGCGCCGCGGCAGGGCCAAGTTGAGTCATTTATCAGATAACAGAGTGCGATTTCGTCAAGGAGGACGAAAACGTGGAAACCATCAAAACCGCGTGCATGGTGATCGTCTTGATGGCGGTTGCTTACGGCGTTTACCACCATCTTAATCAACCAGAGGAGTCGGCTCCCAAGTTGGAGATCGAAGGAATAGCGAGCGGCGACATCGCTCCTAGTTTCTCCGGCTCTCCTTCGCCGAGCGGAGCCATCGCTCCCGCTTTCTCGGCAGGGCTGCAGTCGCCCAATAGCGATCAGACGTCGCTTGAGATGGCGCCGCCGCTAGGAACTTCCTCATCGCCGGCCGCAGCAAGCCACGACCATGCGTCGGGACATGATCGACAACTGCCGTTGATCGAAGCGCAGCCGGTTAGCCAAAACAATCTCGCCGATTCGACAGCGCCTTATCAACCGCCTGCGGCATCGACCTATGGTTCGTCTTCGTACGAAAATTCGTCGTATGACGCCGTCGTCTCGGATGATTCCGCCTATGCGGCGGCCAGTTCGGCCAACGCCGGTTACGGCGGCATGGAAGCGCGACCCGCATCGGCCAACATGCGTCCCAGTTTTGAATCGGACTGGCGCATGGCGAAAATGCAATTGGAGCAAAATCAATGGTCCGAGGCTCTGCGTACGCTCACGGTCTGGCGCGGACGGGCCGAGTTGACGACGGAACAAAGCGAACAGCTGAATCTGCTGCTCAGCCAGTTGGCCGGCAGCGTCGTCTATTCGACCGAACACCTGCTGGCGGAACCCTATGTGGTGCAGCGCGGCGAATCGCTAAGCGAAATTGCCGCCAAACATCAAGTTCCGACCATTCTCCTGCAACGAATCAACGGCATCTCGAATCCCGAGTTACTTTCCGCCAACGAGCGTTTGAAAGTCATGCAGGGCCCCTTTTCAGCGACCGTCAGTCTAGCGAGCCGCGAAATGATCCTGACGATTGATGGTTGCTTCGCCGGTAAGTTCCCGGTGACGATCGTCGATGCAGGCGCGGTTCAGCCGGGCGAACATCAAGTTGTTCGCAAAGAAGATCCAGCCAACCGCTATGGCGCTCAACAAAGTTCGTATGGGCAAGTCAGCGGCGGCAGCTTTGGCGAGCATGCGGTCTATTTGGACGGCGGCGTCACGCTGCATGGAGAAACAGGCGGCCCCACCGGATCGATCCAATTGAGTCCTCGCGACGCGGAAGACTTGTTCGGCATCCTTTCGGTCGGATCCAAAGTGACGATTCGCCGCTAATCCACGAGGACTTCGACCGACAAATGTCCGACGCAGCCCCCCTGCCCCCGACCGAATCTTCGCGAGATTGGTTGATCCGGCATCGACATGCCGTGACGTTGATCGCGTTGATCATGCTGATGGCCGGCGAGACGTTGCGTCCAGACTCGTCGATCGGATATTGGATCTCCGATCTGCTCCTTTCGCTTGTGATCCTGGCCACGGCGTATGACGTTTTGATCCGTCACCGACGATTACTGCTGATCGGGCTGAGCGCCGTGCCGCCAATTGTGACCATTTGGACGGTCCGCGGCATGGAAGATTTTCGTGACGCCGAGACGGCGATGCAGTGGTATTTGCTGCGAAATGTTTTGATGATCGCATTCCTCAGCACCATCGTTGGGGTGATTGGTCGAGACGTCTCCCGCGCCAACCGAGTCACGACCGACCAGGTTCTAGGAGGCGTCAGCGTTTACTTGCTGCTGGGTCTCATCTGGGCGATCGCTTATCTAAGCGTGGTCACGTTCGATTCCAGCGCAATCAAATTCTCTACCCCCAATGATGGGCATGCAGGCCGTCGCTTGGCGGCCTTGATTTACTATAGTTTTGCTACCATCACGACGCTTGGCCTGGGAGACATTCAGCCGCTTTCCAATTTGGCGCGTACGCTAACTTGGACTGAAGCGGTGACTGGGCAGCTTTATATCGCCGTTACCATGGCCAAGTTGGTCGGACTTCGACTCGTTCATTTAACCCAATCGCCCAATTCGAGCTGATACGCCGCTCGATTTCGTCTTGACTCGAGCAGTGCGTTTCGCCTATCACTTGCCTGTTCGACTTTGCGCTGGGGCATCCAATAGCACACGACCACGTTCATGCCATCTCCCGAAATTGCGGTCATCATCTCGACGTTTCAACGTCCGCAGCATCTTCGCCGATCGCTGGAATCCCTGGCGATGCAGCGCTGCGGCGCCAACGACTTTGAAGTCGTCGTCACCGACGACGGCTCCCGTGACGAAACCGAGCAGGTGGTCGCGCAATTCGCCGAGCAAGTCGACTTTCCGGTCGCCTACACCACCCATCCGCATGATGGGTTTCAGCTGGCCAAATGTCGCAACGAAGGAGTCTCGGTAGCTCGGGCTCCTTACATCCTGTTTTTGGACGGTGACCTGGTCGCGCCCCCCGACTTCGTGGCTCAGCATTTAAATCATCGTCGCCGCGGTTTCGCCATGGTGGGCGACTCGATCTGGCTGAATCAGCAACTGTCTGAATCGATCGATATCAACGAAATTCGGTTTGGTGATTTTCGCGCTTGGGCGACGGAACAAGAAGAACGACGCATGCGTTGGAAATCGCTGCGGGCCGAAATCTATAGCCGACTTGGATTGCCTGATCGCCCCCGTATGAAAGGGGGCAACATCGCACTCTGGCGCGATGACTACGAAACCGTCAACGGGTACGACCAGGACTTTGTCGGTTGGGGTCTGGAAGATAGCGATCTTCAGCGGCGACTCTATCAGGCCGGCGTCCGCTTCCGCTCCAGCATGCGTTGGACGCGAACGCATCATTTGTGGCACGCACGCGATCCGTCGTACGTCGCCAGAGCGAGCGGCACCGACAATGAGAAGCTGATGCGAGCCAACCGTCCCTCGCGCTGCTCCAACGGCTTGGCCCAGCGTGATGACATGATCTTCCGTCGACTCGGCGGCGCGCAGACATTGAAACGAGCCGCCTAGTACGGCTCTTGCTGACGACGATCTCATGAGCAGCCTACCGACCATTCCGTTTGATGACTTGCTGAAAGTCGATATCCGCGTCGGGCGGATCATCGCGGCCGATCCCTTTCCCGAGGGAAAGCATTCGACGCATCTCTTGCAGATCGACTTTGGTGAAAAGCTGGGAGTGAAAAAGTCGCTCGCCCGACTAGCCCCCAATTATGAATTTGACTCGCTTGTCGGACGACAGGTGCTCGCGGTCGTCAACCTGGCGCCGCGTCAGATTGGGGGACATCGTTCCGAAGTTTTGACGCTGGGCGTTAACGACGCCCAAGAAAACGTCGTGCTGATCATTCCCGACGGTGAAACGCCCAACGGCACGCGGCTCTACTAGCGTTTAAGTCGCAGCCTTTTCGACTCGCTTACGAAACTCGCTTCGCCATGACTCGGCCAAAACGGGACTAGCGGCCAGGATCGCGGCGTCGGCGACATTGCGTCGATCGTGATAAAAAAGTTGGTTCAAGCGCGCGATCGTCCAGTCGGGCGTAGGACGTTCGACAAGCTGCAGCGTATCGCCAACTTGGATCGCGCCTTGCTGCATCACGCGCACGTACCACCCCATGCGTCCGGTGCGTACGGCCAACGCAGTCAATTCCTTCAGTCGCCAACGACGCGCTAATTTCCAACAGGGCTGTCGCGGCTGGGAAACCTGCAGCAAGGCCGTTCCTACCTGGTAAACATCCCCCACACAAACGGTTTCTTCCGTCAGTTGCGTGACGGTCAGATTTTCGCCAAACGCGCCGGCGCCAAACGCGGCGACATCCACCTGATCGCGCAGCTCTTCGCGCCAACGCGGATAGTGCATGTCGGCGTAGATCAGCATCGCTTTATCGCGGCCGCCATGATTGATGCGATCAGCGACTCCATCTCCGACGAGCCCTTCCCAATCCAACTCGACCTGCTCACCGGTCGGCTGTTTGAAGAAGCCGGTGGTCCACTCGCGATCCATCGCATCTTCTGCGTCAGCCGAACCATACGTCTGCGGCAGCCCAAGCTGCAACTGCACAATTTTCGCAACATCGCTCATCGCAAAATCCTTACTTGATTGGCTACGACGCTTTTTTCAACATCAGAGGATGGGCGAAGTTGTTCCAGACCGCTTCGGTTCGATCACGATCAATGACGCCGTCATGGGGGATGAACAAATAGCGGGAACGATACGACGACTTTGGTTGGATGGTAAACGCGCCTTCGACTTGAGGACTGAAACTAAAATAGGGTTTGTCAGGATGCAAACGGACCGGCTGCGGAAAGCGAAAATTGTCAGGGCTCCCCATCACCGTGACGCCGGCGATTTCCGATTTCTCCGCCCGTCCAAAGACGTCAACCCAACGGGGTCGCGAATGGTTTCCCTCCCAGCGATTCTTCCCTTCACTGGTCAAAAATCCAGAACCATCGGTTTGATACCAACCGCGATTGCCGCGCACCGCCATGCCGCCGTAGTGATATTTGCGAATCTCCAGCGGCGTAGAGCCAGCGGTTCGCTGCACCGATTCGATTTCTAACAACACCGGGTCGGCGGAAGCGTAGACCCGCACCGACCAGGTTTCTAACAGGGCGTCGACCGGCTTTCCGCTGGTAAGATCGACATGCGCCAGTTGAACGTCAAAACCACCCACCACCGGGCCCGAGTATCGACGCAGTAGTTGACGATGTTCGACGCGCCCGGCTTGCTTCCCGCTATTCCAGAAATCGACATGTCGTCCGGCAAACGTCGTATCGGTCCACGCGAACATCACTCCATGTTGATGCAGATGATCCGGCGGAAAATCATCGGTCACCATCGTACCTAGCGCCGTTCGCACGGGATGTAAAAATCCACTGCGGCCATACTCTGGTTGCAAAGGGTCAGGCGAGGGAAGCAGCTCGACGTGATAGCGCAGCACTTCCTTTCCCTGAACCTGCACGACAAGCACCTCTTCCGCCTGCTCGACAGTCACGACATCCGGCGGCGCTTCACGTTGCTTGACTTCACGCACGCTCCACTGACCACCCGCAGGGATTTCGGCAGGCAGATGAACGTAGTATCTCCCCCGCTGTGCGGAATCGGCATTCGGCACGAACTGGGCGGGGAAGTCCCCTTGGGGCCCCGCCAATGTGACGATCGACTCTACCGTCAGCGAATCAACTTCGGCCGAGGCCAAAATCCCCGCTACCGGCGCTGGACCCTTATTTTCCAGGAGAAACGCTTCGTCACCGCGTGCCGTTCCGACCAGTAGGATTCCGCAAAAAAGCGGAGCCATCATCGCCGCGCGAGCAGGCCCAACAAGAGGAGTAGAACGAAGGCTGCAAATATTCTTTAGAAATTTGCCAGGTGAGCGAACCATCGACATTTATTCCTCGTATGGAAGTCGCAGCCGTATGATGACTACCGGCTGCAAGTGTTGACAGATGACAGATAGCGAATTGCCTGGGTTCTTGGTCGATCCGCTCCGGATTGCTTGGTTTTCTCGATAGCGCCAATCAATTCGGAGCGGTTTCGGCCTCCTTAAAAGCCATTGTTATTCCACGCGGCCAACCTCTCCTATCTTAACGCAGAGCAAGCGATTCTTCGCGATCTGTGGGCGATTCTATGCGCCGTCGCTGGCGGTTCTTCTTTGGAACAACATCGGCACTAAATCTTTTCTTCATTTTTTGCGCTGACAATACGGCTTTCATTTGTCGATTCGCTCGCCGGCCAGTAGTGCTGGTACAGCAGAATTTGCGCAAGCACCGGGAGCCCCCCATGCGGTCCAACGTATCACGCCGCGGTTTCACCTTGGTGGAGTTGTTGGTTGTCGTCGCTATTATCGGCATCCTGGCCGGACTGATCTTGCCGGCCGTCGGCGCCGCTCGCAGCGCGGCCCGCAGTGCCGAATGCAAAAACAATCTGCGTCAGTTTGGGGTCGGACTGCAGGCCTATTCCACGCAACGCAAAAGCGGCGATTTTTGCTCTGGCTCATTCAACTGGCAGTTTGACGGCTCGGTCACCGACGTGGGCTGGGTGGCCGATCTGGTAAACCGCAATATTCCCGTCGGTTCGATGCTCTGCCCCAGCAATCCGGCGACCTCATCCCAAACCTATAAAGATCTGACGACGCTCGACTACAGTAGTTTTGGCGCGGCGGATTGCTCGACTTCCAACAACGGCTGCAGCAATTTTTGCGGCTCCTCGGATACGACGCTGCCGGATGGTTCGATTCAAATCAACCCCTGCAAAGAGATGCTGCAAGGAGGCGTCAGTGATCGAGCCGAGTTTGTTCGTCGGCGGATTTACGACAAATTCTATAACACCAACTTTACCGCCAGCTGGTTTCTCGTACGTTCTTCGATGTCCGTCGAGGCCGACGGCAATCTCAAAGCGACCTGCGGATCTGGCGGCATCTATCAAAAAGGCGCCGGCAAAGGTCCGCTCACCCAAAGTCGCATCGACTCTGGCGTCGCGGCGGCCAACTTCGTGCCGTTTATCGGTGACGGACTTCCCGTCGAACTGTTGAGCTATCCGCTCGAAACTGACAACGGCAACCCGACAATGGTCGCATCGATGACCGGCGGCCCGCGAGTGTTTAGCACTGCCGGCACCGCAGCTGGCGCGATGAGCAGCCCAGCGATTTTGGCGACGCCGACGATGGTCGGCGGCGGCCCCAAATCAGGCTGGTGGGGCGCCTACAACAACAATACCAAGCAAGACTATCGCTGGTTCGGCGCGGTCCATAGCAGCTACGCCAATGTTCTGATGGCGGATGGCAGCGTGACCTCGTACTACGATCCGAGCGGTGACGGCATCTTGAACAACGGCTTTCCCGCCAACACCGGCGGTGATCCCCAGTTCAACAGCGGCGAAGTCGAAATCGACAGCAAACTGATCTATAGCCGCTGGGACTTGAATCCCAATAGCTTCCGCTAGGCGCCGCGTCTGCTTGGTTCCGTCAAAAATCGAATTCGACGAACACCAAGAATAGCAGGAAGGTTAACAAGATTTGACTGCGGCGTTCATCAAATATTGATTACGCCGCTGGATAATCAACGAGAGTTTAGAAGAGAGGTTTGGGTCGGAGTGGGGAAAGTCAGTTATCGGGCGACTTTCCTGGATACTTCACAGCACCTGTAAAAACAGGTCGACGCGTCCCCTGGAGAGAAACGCGTCGACCACCAAAAGCGTCTTTCAACACTTTAAGTTACATCAATTTTTGCAAGAACCCTGGAGATTTGCAATGAAGAAACGTGGTTTCACGTTGATCGAATTGCTGGTGGTCGTCGCGATCATCGGTATTCTGGCCGCCCTGTTGCTACCGGCTTTGGCTCGCGCTCGCGAAGCTGCCCGTAACGCTCAGTGCAAAAACAACCTGCGTCAATTCGGTATCGCCTTCGCCGCTCAGGTTGATAACCGTCGCGACAAGAAGCTGGTATCGGGCGCTTACGACTTCCGTCGTGACGGATGCCCCGACACCTTCGGTTGGGTTGCGGACGTCGTCAACCAAGGCGCCGGTAACGTTAGCGAAATGATGTGCCCGACCAACCCGCTGAAGGGTCTGGAAAAGCTGAACGACATGGTCGGTGGCGATACCTCGGACGATAAGGGCGCTGGCGCCGATCGCGTTTTCGCGGGCGCTTGCTCGGCTTGGGCGCCGGCTGGCGGCTCCACGATTTCGTTCGATCTTGGTTCGTCTCTGCTGAATTCGGGTGAAACGCAACGCAGTTACATCAACCGCGCGTTCATCAAAGCTGGTTACAACACCAACTACGCCATGGGCTGGTTCGGTGCTCGTGAACAGCTTCGCACCACCTCGCTCGGTTCGACCGATCGTAAAGGCGCGGCTTTCAATGCTGCTTTGAGCGCCAAAGAAGCCGGTAACGCTTCGAGCAAGCGTGGCGCCTTCTACGGTCTGCGTCTGAGCGCGATTGAGAACGCTCCGGTTCCTTCGAGTGCGATTGCGATTCTCGGTGACGGCGCCCCTGGCGACGTGAACGAAGCCGTTCTGAAATCGGACCTGAACGAAGAGCTCGGCTTGGTTGCCGGCGCCCGCCTGGCGGAATCCTTCAATGACGGCCCGGCCTTCTTGAACTCCAGCGGCAAGCTCTCGCTGATCGAAAGTGCTGACGATGGCGCCAAGTACAGCGGAAACGCTTATACGGACGGTACCGACGTCTTGTTGTCGACGATTATCGCCAACGGCGTCATCGTTGACCGTGGTATGTTCAGCGGCGACGTTGCTCCGACCATCGACGGCGAAATCACCCAGAGCGCCGGCGACGACGGCGTCCTGTTCCTGCAGGACACTCGTGACTGGTTCGCCACCCACGGCGGCGGAACCAGCGGTGGTTGCAACATCCTGATGGCTGATGGTAGCGTCAAATTGGGCGCCGACGTCAATGGCGACGGCTTCTTGAACCCCGGTTTCGACATCACTGGCGATCCGGTTGAAAACGCTCGCGACACCGGTTACACCGACAACACGGTGGAACTGGAAAGCTTCGAAATCTACTCGGGTCCGAGCATCGCTCCCGATGGATTCCAGAAGGCTCAGTTTGAAGAAAGCTAGTCGTCACTCGTGACGATTTATCCGGCCCGATTTCGGCCTTGGGAGCGAACTTTCGCTCCCAAGGTTTTTCCTTTTCCATCGCTCGTAACTATTGCCCCCTATGTTCGACAAAATACCGCTTGTGATCGCGATTGCCGTTCTCGCGCTGCTGGGAGCTTGGTGGGTCATGCCTTCCAACCCGGCGCCTACCGCTTCGCTCGCCGTCGCTACGAGTAACGAGACGACCCAGCCCTCGAACATGGCGAATTCTCGTGTCGTAGAACTTCCTGTCGAGTCATCTGAGCCCCAACCGCAACCGCAGGTGGAAGCCGAACGAACCGAGTACAACTTTGGCTCAATGGAGCGCTTCGAGTCCTCAAGTCACACTTTTAAGATTCGCAACATCGGTGATGCGCCGCTGCGACTGGAAGTGGGCGACAGCTCCTGCAGTTGCACGCTGGCCGGCCTTGAAGAATCGGATGTCCCCCCCGGCGAAAAAACGCACATCAAACTGGAATGGACTTTGAAGTTTAAGGAGGGGCCCTTTCGCCAATCCGCGACGATTCTCACCAATGATCCTAGCCGACCCGAAATTCAATTCGCCGTGGAGGGAATCATTGAAGAAGCGGTAAAGATCGTTCCTCGCGAGTTAGTTCTGTCAGGCATCTCCGCTGGAGAGCCGGTTAGTCGCATGATCGAGATCATTCCTGCGGCATTCGAAATCGGCGACGTCATTATCGAGGACGAATCATCGATTCATCCGCTGACGGTCCGTCTTCTCCCCCGAACAGACCAAAACAAAAATTTCCGCTTGGCCGTGAATGTCCCCGATACGCTACCGAGCGGTCATTTTCAAAAAGCGCTCAACATCCTCATCTCGCCGGCGGACCCGGAAAAGAAATCGATTCGCCGGACGCTTAAAATTGCCGGCAACCTCACCGGCGGATATGTCGTGCTCTCTCCCAACATGCGAAAAGATGGCATCTACGAGATTCCACCGATCAACAAGAAGGGGAGTCACGAATATCATGCGATTATCCGTATCCGTGATTCCGAAAAAAAGCTTAAAATCAAGTCGCTCAAGTGCCGGCCGGAGTTCGTCACCGCCAAACTCGAACCCCAGCCGGAAACGAGCATTAAAGGGCTCTATAAGCTTACCATGACCGTATCCCCCGACGCTCCGAACGGAGTCTATCGCGGCACCGGGGGTGGAGACGTCATCATCCAACTGGATCATCCACGCATTGAGCGCATTCGCTTCTATCTTGAATGCGCCATCAATCGATAATTACCACGCGACCATCCAAATAGTTAATGAATACGACTCAAAAAACTGTCGATCCCTACAAAGTCATTCTTCGCATTGACGAGGAAACTCGGCCGCTCAGCGCCTACCAGATTCTGCGACTTGACCTCTACGAAGACGATCCCGCCTACATTCAGATTTGCGGCGAACGAACGCGCAAAGCTCTGCAAAATTTCTTTGGAAAAATTGACCCACCGCTTTGGCGACAGGTCTTTAATGAGGTCGAAGATGCGATCGAAATCTTGCTCGATAAGCAAAAGAAAGAAGCCTACGACATCGAGCTGAAGCGGAACGCGTCGGTCAGCGTCGCGAGCAACGGAAATGGAAACAGCGTCAACGGGCATGCCGTCACAGCTCCGTCGCTCGAAGCGGTCGGCGACAAAATCTTATGCACGACCTGCACCACGCTGAATCCGCCCAGTCGGAAGTTCTGCGCCGATTGCGGCAACGCGTTGTATATCGCCTGCGCCAAGTGCGGGTGCATGAACACGGTTCATGAAAAGTTCTGCGGCGGATGCGGAAGCAACCTGGCCGATTCGGCGCAACAGCAACAAAGCCATCTTGAGCAAAAGTTTGTCGAAGCGGAAGAACTGGTCGCCGCTGGGAAATACGACGCGGCCTGCCAACTGCTGCGCGAACTGACGCGGCCGACGCACGAAGGCGAAATGAAGTTCGCCCAACGCGCTGCGTTGCGGATCGAGCAGGTCATCCAAGAAAAGGAAACCTTGCTGACGCGGGCTATTGCCGTCACCGAAGAAGCGACCGAACTCTTTGCGAACAAGCAGGCGGAAAAAGCGGTTGCCCTGATTCGTCAAATCCCGCAAACGCTCTGGCACGAAGCGCTGACAAAACTGCACGACAAAGCGAACAACGTCCGCCGCGAAATTAAGCGACTTTCCAAAGAAATCAAAATGGCGGTCGCCGAAAAACGGACCTCCCGACTGTTGCCAAAGGTTGAACGCCTGCTGGAGCTAAAACCTCACGACGTTTCGGCGCAGCGTTTGGCCGAGCGTTTGAAAAAGCATCAGCAGCAAGCCGATGTCGCCAAACGCGACAAGCTGCTGACCAAAGCGAAAGAATATGTCTCCGATTATCGCTATGAGCGCGCCTATGAGGTGCTGACCGAAGTGCCGGAAGCGGTGCGCAGCGATAATTTCCAGCGCTATTTTGATCAGGTCGCCGAACTTGCTTGGATCGCGAACGACGTCAAAAAGTCGACGCGCGTGGATCGTCCGCTGATCGGTCTGGCGAGTCGCCTAGTAAAATTAATGCCGCGCGACCGCAATGCGATCGAGAATCTGCATAAGATGTCGCAGAAGTTCGAGAATCGCTCGCTGCGAAAAATGGAACGCGATTTGAATTGGGCCGATCCTCCGAAACGGACGACGCTGGGCTCTCCCGTGTCCCTGCACGCCGGTCTGCACAAAATCAATTCGGAAAAGCTCGACGACAACGCGCACTTCCAAGACAATCGCGCCGCGTTTTATGTGGCGATTGGCTTAGCCTTGCAAGGCTTAGGCCTGACGCAAGTTGAGTTTAATCTTGCTCCGGTCAAAGCCGGTATGCTGGGCAAGCTTTCGGTCGGCCCCAAAAAAGCCTCCGGCGATCGCGCCTGGGGGATCGATCTCAGCAACTCCGGCTTGAAAGCCGTTTTGCTGAGTAAAAGGAAGCTTGGCGAAAAAGAGAATGCGAAGGTCGTTGTCGTTGCGGAAGATTGCTTTCAATGCGACCACAAACGTCCTCTGTCACGTGCGGATGACGCCGATCGCCGCGGTTTGATTCAAGAGTCGGTCGAAAAGCTGATCGCTCATCTCGGCGAAGGAGGCTTTAAAGACGCGATCGTCGCGTTGGGGCAACCAGCGTCGGAATTGATCGGCCGCTTTTTGAAGCTTCCGCCGGTCGACCAGAAGAAGCTGGAGAAAACGATTCAGTACGAAGCCCGGAATCAGATCCCCTTTCCTTTGGAAGAACTTTCAACGGGTTATCATGTCTGGGATTCTCCTCCCAAGGACGAAGACACGATCGAAGAACCGAGTCGGGAAGTCGCGTTTATCGCAACTCGCTTGCTGCAACTGCAAGAACGGCTCGCATTTCTTAAGCGGCTCGGCATTTCTCCGCACATCGTACAGGCCGATCCAATCGCGCTGCACAATTACTTTCAATTCGACGTCTACTCGGACGCCGAAAAAGAACAGAGCATGCGTGAAACCGATCAGACCGTCGGCATTTTGGATGTCGGCTCCGACGCCAGCACGTTGATCGTCAGCGGTTTGAACAGTCTTTGGTTCCGTTCGCTCGAAGTCGGCGGCGATTCGTTTACCCGCATTTTGGTTCGTCAGATGAGTCTGACTTTCACCAAAGCGGAAGAAATGAAACGCCAGCCTGACACGGCGCCGGAAGTGAGCAAGATGTACGAAGTGATGGACGCGGTCTTCAAGAACCTGACCAAGGAAACGTCGATCTCGATCAGCAACTACGCCAACGCAAACGCCGAACGGCCGATAGCCGAAATCTCCTTAATCGGCGGCGGCGGCCAACTTCACTCGCTCGTTCGCTTGCTGCAGTATGGCCGCCAGTTTGACTAAGTCGGGTGTGCGCAGCCAAAATCCTTCATTGCCCGAAGCGCGAGTGCCCAGCACTACCCTGGGAAGATCCCTTCACCGGCGATCATTCCATCGCGCATATAGATCTGGCGTTTCGCTTGTTCCGCGATATCCGGCTCGTGCGTCACCATGATGATGGTGCGACCTTCGCGGTTAAGCTTTCCTAAGATCTGCATGATCTCGGCGCCGGTTTTCGAATCCAAGTTGCCGGTCGGCTCGTCGGCCAAGATGATTTCGGGATCGTTCAGCAGCGCCCGCGCAATCGCGACGCGTTGCTGCTGACCGCCCGAAAGTTGGTACGGCCGATGGTCCAAACGATCGGACAGCCCCACCTGCTCGGCCAGGTCCAAGCAACGATTCCGATCGCGCGACGAAATCGGCGGTCTGCCTGGTCGATACTGGAGCGGAACCTGGATGTTCTCCAGCACGGTGTACTGCGCGATCAGATTGTACGACTGGAAGATGAATCCAATCAATTGATTGCGGACTTGCGACAATTGCCGATCACTGAGCGTCGAGACGTCATAGCCGCCCAGGATATATCGCCCATGAGTCGGCCGATCGAGTGCTCCCAACAGATTCAACAGCGTGCTCTTGCCGCTGCCGGAAGAGCCCATCAGCGCCACAAAGTCCCCTTCCGGAAATGCGGCCGTAACGCCGCGCAGCGCCTTCACCACCACGTCTCCCAGATGGTAGTGTTTTTCTAGGTTCTCAAATTCAGCCGCCATCCGCATCGCTTCGGTCGCTCCAGAAAAAGTCGCTATTCGTGACGCAGCGCTTCGATCGGATCCATCATCGCGGCGCGGCGCGCCGGATAAAGTCCAAACAGTACGCCGACTCCTACCGAGATCAAAAAGGAAGCGATGATCGACCAGATCGCAATGCGTGGTTGCAAATCGCGGATCGTCGTCGGCAGCGTGCTCCAAACTTCCGGCAGCCAGCGCTCCAGCCCGGTTTGCGCCAAATAGGTGACGGGGATGCAGCCAAAGCCGAAGACCACGCCGATCATTCCGCCGGCGGCCGACAGCACAATCGTCTCGGCCAAAAACTGAATGATCACGTCTTCTTGGGTCGCGCCTAACGCACGCCGAATGCCGATTTCACGCGTTCGTTCGGTGACTGTCGCCAACATGATATTCATGATGCCGATCCCGCCGACCAACAGCGAAATGCCGGCGATCAAAATCAACAAGACGTTAAACATCATTCGCAACATCTCGGCCTGTCGCAGCAGTTCGCTAGGAACCACAACCGCGTAGTCGCCCAAAGGATGGTACTTTTCCAGCAAAATCTCGATAATCCCCGCCGCTTCCTCGACTTCTTCCACTTCGCCGACGGTCACCGTAATCTGCGAAAGCTGAACGATCTCGCCTTCGCGGCTGCCGGATCGCGACGTGATGACTTGATCCCCAATCCGCAGTCGCAACGTCGTCAGCGGAATGTAGACGTCCGTATTGAAGTCGCGACCCGCAAGACTGCCGCCGATCGCCGCCGAGGGAGTGCGATCTGCAGTCTGCCCAACGACCTTGTAAACGTCCGACTTGCCGTTGAACTGAATCTCGATCTTGCGACCGACGGGATTCTCATGGGCGAACAAATTGGTCGCCGCACCCGCCGCTAAGACGCAGACGTTCTCTTCACCGATTACGTCCCGATCCGAAAGGAAGCGTCCGCGCTCGACAATCAGGTGATTCATATCGCGATAGTCGGGCGTCACCCCCAGCAATTGGATTTCGCTCTCGCGCGATCCAGCGCGAGCGTCCCCTTTGATTTCGCGCATCGGCACCGCACGACGAATCGAAGGGACTCCTTCCAGAATCCGTTGATAGTCGTCGCGCGTCAGTCCGTATTCGATGATAAAGCTGCTGCCGGTCGCCGAACCGGACGACGGCTTCATGCTGCGGACGATGACATTGGTAGCGCCCAGATCTTTGATCTGTTGCTGCGCCTGATAGCTCACCCCTTCTCCCATCGCGACCAGCCAAATCACGGCCGTCACGCCGATCATGATGCCGAGCATCGCCAGGCCGGAGCGGAGTTTGTGCAGCATCAGGCTCTTAAAACCGAGCCGAATTGTCGAGATTAGTCGCGCAATCATGAACGCGGAGGGCCTCCTGCGGGTCCGCCGGACGGCGGCGCACCGGCTCCGCTTTGCGACTTCTCTCTTTCGGCTCGTGAGGCGCTCATCTCGGCGCGGGTGATGAATCCGTCCCCATCTTTGTCGATTCGATCAAAGAAGTTTTTCATCGGCGCCGGCGCTTCGTCGCGGCTGAGCTTGCCATCTTTGTCGGCGTCATTTTGAAACGGGTCCGCGCGAACCGATCCGCCGCTTGGTGCGCCGGCAGGCGGACCGCCTGCGGTTGGTCCGCCGCTGGGACGCTTGTCGGACGGACTCGACTGTCCGCTTGCGGACTCTTCATCGCTCGCTTCCTCTTCGGCCAGCGGCTCAGGGCCTTCGTCGGCGACGATTCGTGCGTCGGCGACTACCGCGCGGGGATTGCGCAGCACTAAGTCGCCGATTTTGACTCCGTCCAGCACTTCGATCAATTTGTCGTTGGTTTGACCCAGCGTCAGCGGACGACGTTCGGGGCCGAGCGACGTTTGCACCCAACAAAAGTATTTGCCGCGTTGCTCGACAACCGCCGAGACCGGGACCGTCAGCGCGTCGCGAATATCGGCGACTTGGATCTCCACAAACGCCGTCAGACCAGGGCGCAGCGCCTCTTGCGTTCCGTCGATCGAAACGATCGTGCCATATTCTTTGACGTTGGCCGAAAACCAACCGGTTGGCTCCGGCTGATTGGCGATGCCGGTCACTTTCCCTTGAAAGGTCCGATCTTGAATCACAATTCGCGCCGGCATGCCGGTTCGAATGCGGTCAATCTTCGACTCGTGAATCGTCACTTTGACCTGCATCTTCGCCAGATCCGGAATGCGTACGATCGTCTGCCCTTCACGCACGATGGTTCCTTCGGCGATCCCCGTCTCGGTCGAACCGCGACGATCGGTCTCGTTGGCGTAAACGACCATGCCGTTTTGCGGCGCGGTGATTACGCAATTCACGAGTTGCTTTTCCAGCCGATCCAGCCGCGCCTTTTCTAGCTGGAACGCCGCTTCTTCGGATCGCATGCGCGCTTCGGCCGAATCGCGAGCCGCTTCCAATTCGCGGATCGTTTTCTGTTTCGTGAAATCGGTCAGGACGCGTTTGCTTGTTTCGGCGACTTCCAAATCTAGCTTGGCTCGCTCGACGGCGTAAACGTCCGCTTCGCGCTGCAGCGCTGTCACGTACCCTTTGCGCGACATCCGCTTGCTATAACCAAGCATGTCTTGAGCGGTGGTCAGGTTTTGCTGCGCGATCTTGATCGTCGCTTCCATCTGCTGCAGCGTTTGCAGGAAGGTCCCTTCGGCGTATTCTTGCACCGCCAACTTCGCCGCTTCAAAGGCTTCTTGCGTTTCGATCTTGGTCGCCAGCGCCTTTTCGTAAACGATCTTCTGGGCGTTCAATTGATCTTCGATCGCCGAAGTATCAATGCGGATGATCTCTTCCCCTTGGGTGACCCGTTTACCATCTTCGACGATCCACAGAATCGTGCCGCCGCCGGCGATCTCGCACTTCACGTCAATATTGCTGGCGCTCTCGACGTTGCCATCGTCGGTGACGCTGATCAACAAGCGTTCGCGCTGCACTTCGTAGGTCAGCGCGCCGCTCGCTTCGTTGGACGATCCCATGATGCCGGAGCTCGGCAGGTAATAGGCGCCAAACGCGATGCCTGCGACGAGCAGCACCAGAAAGATCGGCCAAAACCAATTGCGCCGCGAAGTTTCTAAGCGCAAGCGCGGCCGCGGTTCGGGCGCATTGTTTTCGGCAGAAGCGGACATATCGCTGGTCCTTGAAAGGCAGGCAAGTCGTCACCTGGACTTAACCCCTTCTATTATCGCAGGTTCCGCTCGAAATTCATCCGTTTTCAAGCGGGAAAAGAGGCGCCGCCGGCTGCTCCCCCTCTTTTCGGGCACGCATCTGCTGCAACATCTGCTGAATCTCGCTGTTGGTGTACCGCCGCTCGCGACTTACCTCGATTTCGTAAGACTCTGGCAGCGGTGCGACCAGCGCTTCGTCGGCAGGGCTTTTCGGCTGGTCGACGATCGCCACTTGGTCGGAATAAGCCGAAGGTTTCGGTGGGGCCGAAACGTTCTCTTTCCCCTGAGGCAACAACCGCGCCAACCAGCGATCGACGCGCCACAGCGGCGGCTCCGGCGATGCAGGCTGAGCCAGATCGGTTGACTCGGTTTCCTCCACTTCCGCTTCTTCGGGAAGCTCAAAGAACCCTTCCTGCAACCATTCCATCGGCACGGCCGGAGGCAATTCAATCTCTTCCGAAGTTTCGGGAGGCCGCAAATCCAACGGCGTATCGATCCAGATCCCCTCTTGGTCAATCTGCATAATCCCCAACTGGCGATAAAGACGCATCCGGTTCGCTTCGTAGTTGAGCCAAACGCTCATCAGGTTGTTTTGCGTATTTCGCAAGTCAGACAACGCGAACAGCAAATTCTGCGCGGCCGTGGGCCCCAACGACAACGCGGGTTGGCCTGGTTCGGCGGGCGCAACCGGTGCGCTCAGCGCTTCGCGCGTTTGATCAACGCGGCGAATCGCGATCACGACCGCTCGCCGCTGAATCTCTAAATTCAAACGAAGTTGCTCCAACGTTCGCAGCGACGCTCGCAGATCGGCGAAGACCGAGTCATCAAACTGAATCAAGTCGCGGCGATCTTGCTGATACTCGATCAGTTGCTGACGAAAGCTGTTGCGTTCGACCAACCGTGTCAGCGGCGGATCAAACTGAACCGACGCGCGCAGCGAGCCTGTTTGACTACGGAACTGAGCCGGGTTCTCGCCCAAGGTCTGCAGGTCGCCGCTAAACGCGATCGTCAAATTCGACTTCAGCGCGTTGGCGTTGTACTCGATCAAGCGCCAAGTATCGACCAACGACGCGCGATTGTTCATCCAGTCCAAGCGATTGGCGCGAGCAATTTCGAGCGCCTGTTCCGGCGTCAAATAGACGCGTTGCACGTTGATCTGCTCGATCCGAGCGCGAGCTTCGATCAATCCCAACTCGCTGACCAGGTTCTTCATTTCGACTAGGCGAGCGACCAGCTGATCCGCGACAATGTTCGGCTCGACCTGGCCGATCTGACCGGCGAGCTTCTCTACGTTCTCACGATTCGCATCGTTGCGAGACTCCAAGTCGTCGACTTCCTCGATCAAGCGATCCTTGTCGCGCTCGAACAATCCACGCTCCGACTCCGTCATTTCCAAGGTGCGCGTCGGGGTGACGCTCTCCAGCTTTTGCAGGTCCTGGGGAATCTCACTGACGCGAGTGTCGACTTGATGCTGTAACGAATCCACATCCTGGATCGACATCTGCAGATCTTCGAGCGTCGGGATATGCGGGAGGTCGCCAAACTGGGAGATGTATTCTTCGATCGCAACTTGCGTTTGCGTCGTCGCGGGATCGGTCAGTTTGAACTTTTGAATCAACTCGTCATTCAGCGCGATCGGCAAGTTCGGCGGCAGGCCCAACGTCGAACGCTTGAACGTATCGAGCGCCGTCTCGAGGTTGTTGTGCGCCTGCAGCAAGTTGGCCCGTTCCGTCTCAATATTTTGCCGAAATTGATCGACCTGCGCGATATCGATCAGACCGGCGTCGAGATTCGCTTCTAAGAGATCGAGCGTTCGCTCTTGGGCCGAAAGACTGTCTTGCGTGTTACGAATCTGCTGCAACTGTTGCAGCAAACCCAGGAACCCGCCGACCGTGCCGGCGCCGCCGCCTGCGAAACCAGATCCGCTAGCTCCTGCTCCCCCGGCGCCGTTGGCGTTGAATCCGCGCCCAAAGCCGGTCGCATCACCCACGCCGCCGAAACCGCCGCTTCCTTGTCCAGTAAACCCGGTCAAACCGGTGCCGCCAAAGAAACCGCCGCGGCGCTGGGGACCCGCAACGCCGAGCTCGCCGAACGCGACTTGCGTGTAAAACCCTTGCCGATATTGGGCGTACGCGCGCAGGTTGGCCAGCAAAGTCCGCTCGGCGATCGTTAGCTGTTCGAGGGCGATCACTCGACCGCCGGCACGCAGGATCGGCTGTACCAAACCAAAGTTCAAAATCGACGTGGTTACGCCTCGGTTGGGTCCGGCGAACTCCCAAACGGTCGAATTGGCGATGCCGACCAAAAACTCGCCTGCGGTCGCGAACCGGCGATTCATCTCCAGCCCATTGTCGAGACGCAGCTTGCTGCTTTCGCCGCCGGCGCGCTCTTGGCCCAAATGCTCGAATTGCGTGAAGTTGCCGCCAAAGAACTGCACGTCAAACCGAAAGCGTTCGGTGCTGACGTCGAGCGAGGAGAGATAAATCGTCTCCAACTGCTGTTGGTAGTCAGGCGATTGCAAGATCGCGAGACGGACCGAGTCGTCCAGGTCGAGCATGATCTCGCCTTGCTCGGTGACTTCCGAATGCTGGTAAAGCTCTTCCAACCACCGGGGGTTTTCTAAGATCGGGCGGATGCCGTTGCGTCCCCAATGACTCCATCCCTTTTTGTTGTCGACCATGTGCATATAACGATGCGAATAAGGGTCATCCGGCGGCATCGGCGGTTTGACCGGATCATACGTATCGTAGTAGCGGCTGCGCGGATTGACATCGATGTTGAAATTGTCGATCGCCCAGCGCGGATTGTTCGACTTTTGCGCCACCAGTGATTGCGCTTCGGCGTCGGCGTTGGCGACATAGCCATATCGGTTGCAGCCGCTCGACGCCCAACAGAAGAGGGTCGACAGCGCGGCGCACGTCGCAAGCTTCCCGATCGTAACTAAGGACTTGGGGTTCATAGGGTCGCCTGAGCGTCCCGCTCGCCGCGCACGAAGGGACTGGAGGAATAATCGCTATAGGCGATTAATTCGTCACAGTCGCCACGACAACTTCACGCCCACCCTGACAATCGGCGCCATCCCAATAATCGTTAAGGTCGTGCGATTAGAGCTCGCGATCGGGCGACATTGCTGGCAAAGGCAATGGCGCCGTCGCCGGTGCTGGCGCGTGATGGTGGGCATGAGGAGGCTCGAGCCAGCCGATTGCAACTGCTAGCAGCGCACCCAGCAACAACACGCTCGACAGTTTCCATTTGTCGTGAGAGTGGAACTGGATTTCCGGCAGGATGTCGGCAAGCGCGATGCAGATGAAGACGCCCGCCGCAAAGCCTAGCGCGCCGCCCACCACGTTGTGTCGCCAAGCGTCATCCAGACTGCCGATCGCAAAATAAAAGAGGACCACGCCGATCGGGCACATCAGCGAGTAGCCGAAGTTGATCAGATTCATCGATGTCGCCGACCATCCCCCGGCCCGCATGACAAAGGTGATCGACAGCGCATCGAGCGGCTTGTGCAGCACAATCCCCAAAAAGACGCCGAGGGCGAGTTTCGCCAAACCGCTTTCGGCATGCGCCGCGGCGGCGACCGCGGCCGCCAACGCGATTCCGTCAATCAGCGTATGCAACGAGAGCCCGAGAAAGATCCCTAGCCATCTCCAGACCGATTTTGGCCCCTCGTCGCCGTGATCATGATCGCAATGCGCATGTCCAGCGTGGGGATCATGATCCTGCGGATGTTCAGCGGC
Organism: Blastopirellula marina DSM 3645; assembly: GCF_000153105.1. Taxonomy (GTDB): domain Bacteria; phylum Planctomycetota; class Planctomycetia; order Pirellulales; family Pirellulaceae; genus Blastopirellula; species Blastopirellula marina. The sequence continues at coordinate 514,280 of NZ_CH672376.1, read as the reverse complement.
GGCGACTTCAGGATATTCCTTCTCGACCGGCGCATGCTGGTGCGAATGGAACACCCGCATCAGGAAAAACATCGACAAGATGCCGACGAACATTCCCCCCACGGCGACGTCGATCGATCCGCTTTCGGCGACGCCATGCGGCAACAGATGGAGCACGCCGACGCCCAGCATCAAACCGCCCACGCCGCTCATCATCAACTGCATGCGCGTATGCGTCAGTCGCATTACCGAGGGCAGTGCGCCGCCCAGCATCGAAGCGGCGACAATCAACCCGCAATAGACGGTCAGTACGACAAATTGGTCCATGGCCCTACGGGGAAGCGGCGGAACGAAACGAATTGGTCCACGATAGACGTTCAGCGTGAAAATGCAAGTGGATTGCATGAAGCGCGGAGAAGCTCAACGCCCCCAACGGGCGACCATCCCTCACAAAATCTCGATACTTTTCACGCCATCGCCGCCGCATCGCCGCGCGACTTCCATACAGCGCGTCGCGGCGTCCGCTAGTTCGCTAGACCGAAAATTCTTCGGCGCCAGCGCAATCGCAGCGGCTCCGACGCTGATCGTCAGCGGGGCCGCGCCTCCCATCTCGGCGCGTGCCTGCGCCCAACTACGGATTCCCGTCACCAGGCGTTTCGCCGTTTCCACCGCCTGCATCCGGTCCTGCGACGGCAAGACGACCATTAGAACGGCGTCGGCCGAGGCAAAGCAGCTGCCCGCATCTCCAATGATCGCGCCAACCGCTTTCTCGAGTAATTGCCAGGTATGGACGAGTTCGTCGGGTCCTGCGTGTAACAGCAAGTCATCGTACCGATCGAGGGTCAACTGCAATACCGAAATCGGCATCCGTTGTTGTCGGCAACTCTGCACTTCGACGTCCAGCCGCGCCACGGATGATTTGTCCAGCGCGATGCTCTTGGCGGATGCTTTCGCCGTTTCGATCGTCGCCACCGCGGGGGATTGTGGGGAAATTCTGGGAGCTGCGATCCGAGCCGCGTTTGGCGAACGATCATGAAAACTGGCCACGGCGGACGTCAGTTCTTTCGCTTCGCGCCAGGCCTTGTGCAGTTCCAATTCTTCCGGATCATGGCGCGCGACATCCAGCGCCGCGTCCATGCTCACTTCCGACAGACGCGCGTAGGCGGTTAGCATGATCTCTGCGTAAGACGACTTATCGTCGATGCGGACGCGCATGACGTTGGCCAATTGCTTGACCTTCTCCTCGACGCGCGTCGCAAGTTGTTCAAAATCCGTAAGATCGGACGGTCCATATTTTGCGACCGCCGTTACCCAGGAGGGCAATGCATCGAGACGCTTTCCGGCCAGAATGTCGGACAAACGGTCGGCTAAGACCAGCGCACGCGCCGTTTCCGAGAGCGGCTCCAGTTCCAACGGCGCGGCGAACGGCGACGGCTTGATAGCCGACACCGCGTCAATGATCCCAGCCGGCAATTTCCAATACGTAAGCAGGCGACTGCTCAGTACGATATGGTCAAAACCAAGCGTGCCGACTTCCATCTGCAAGAGAGACGCTTTTTCCTCGTCGGTTTTGCGGACAAAATGCGCGTACGGCGTTCCCAAGTCCTGCAACAAGACCAGCATGCCGATATCGGCCAGCAAGCCGGCGATAAACGCTTCATCTCCGTTGCGATATCCGAGAAACTCCGCAATTTCGCGGGCGGCGACCGCTTTGGTCAGCGCGATGCTCCAGTATTGGCTCAGCGAATCCGCCTCGACGCCGTCCAGCAACTCTCGCGGCAGACTAAAGCCGAGCACCAAGAGCTTCAACGGCTTCATCCCCAACAGCGCCAGCGCTTGATGCAGATCCGATACTTGCCGCGAAAGACCAAACAGCGGACTATTCACCGCGCGCAAGATCTTGATCGTCAGTGCGGGATCGCGCTCGATGCAAGCTTTCACTTGCAACGCATCGATCGAAGGACGGCCTGTTAATTCCAGCACTTCCATCGCCACGGCGGGCAAGGAATAGAGCGAACGAGCGCGCTCTACGAACTGCTGGATATAGCCAGTTTCGGCGGCAGGTTGAGAGGTCATAACACACGGGCAGAGATGAGGGAGCAGGAAAGGTAAGCCCTTGGTTTCGGGTTACCTAAAAGACTAGCTCACTCCAAGGAATTCGAACGCCCAAAATAAGCGTTGCGACCGCGCCAACCGCTACGAAACGATCGAATCCGAGTTGGACGAGGACGAAGCCTGCATCTCTTCGGACGGGGAAACTCCGGCGACTAGGGTCATGCGAACCAATTCGGCCAGACTGCGTGCGCCCATCTTGCGCATCACATTCGCTCGACGAAGTTCCGCCGTTCGCAAACCGATGTCCAATTCCTTCTTGATCACCTTGTTCGGCTTCCCTTCCAAGACGCGCAGCAAAACGTCGCGTTCGTCTGTCGAGAGCGATTCAATCCGCGAGCGATAGCCGTCTCGCTCCGAAATCAGATGAAAGCGAGTTTCCTCTTGCTCCATCGCCTGCTGGATCGCTTCAGCGATCTCGCCGGGACGTCCCACTTTTTCGAGGAACGTAGTCGCGCCTGCCTGCATGGCGCGAACCGCCAAGCGGACATCGGCGTATCCAGTGACCACGACGACCGGCAAATTCAAGTCTTTGTCTTGCAGACGATGCACAAGATCGACGCCGGAGATCCCCCCCATTCGCACATCCGCAACGACGCAGCCGCGGAGACCAGGATCAAACTGTTCGAGAAAGCTCTCCGCCGATTCAAATTCGACCGCCGGATAGCCAAGTGACTGAACGACCGATGCTAGCGAAATTCGCGCATCGCCATCATCATCCAGTACATATACGACTTTTTGTTGGTTCATTATCTGCCCCATCGAGTGAATTGCGATTCGCCGGATTGGGCGAATGTGCTCTTGAACGAAACATGACCAACGCGGTTCTAAATCACACCCGGACTATGCGATCGAACCAACGAACGTCTTCGCCCCTCACTATAGGGTTCGCAGAAATTCTTGATATGCACGAAATGATAATTGGCGCATTCCCACATTCCCTCTGCGGAGAGGCGCAATAGGTCAACGCCCTATCACCCATCGTTGATCGCCTGTTTCGCCAGCTTAACGGGGACATCGCCGACTAGTTCAACCATACCTAGCTTCGTGGGCAACACGAATTGCAACTTGCCATGTTCCACTTTCTTATCTCGCTGCATCGCCGTCATGACCAGGTCGATATCAACCTGGGGAGGAACTGTCGGCAAACCAAGCGCTGACAAGAGCTTCCGCTGACGTTGCGTGACGTCAGGCGATATCCGACCGAGCGATTCCGCCAGTCGCGAAGCGCACAACATGCCGATCGAAACCGCTTCGCCGTGCAGCAACTGGCCATAGCCGCAGGTCGCCTCAAAAGCATGACAAAACGTATGGCCATAGTTCAGTACCGCCCGCAATCCGGTGGTCTCCCGTTCGTCTGCTTGCACGACATCCGCTTTCAGCTGGCAGCACCGAGCGATCACCTGCGTCAGAACTTTCCGATCGCGTAGCTGGATCGACGCGACATTCGCTTCTAAGTAAGCGAAGAAGTCGGGGTCCAAAATTACCCCATACTTGACCACTTCTGCCATTCCGGCGCGGTATTCCCGCTCCGGAAGCGTCGCCAAGACGTCGACATCGATCAAGACTCCTTGCGGCTGCCAGAACGCGCCGACCATGTTTTTGGCCGTCGGAAGATTGACGCCGACTTTGCCTCCAACGCTGCTGTCGACTTGCGCTAACAGCGTTGTCGGAACTTGAAAAAACGAGAGTCCGCGGGCGAACGTCGCGGCGATAAAGCCGGCCAGGTCGCCGATCACTCCGCCTCCCACGGCGATGACCACCGTCTTGCGGTCGGCGCCTTCGGCCAGACATTGGTTCCAAAGCTGATCGGCCATCGCGATCGATTTGCTGGTTTCGCCGGCCGGTACGGACAACAGCGTCGTCCGCATCCCGCTCGCAGCGCAAGCGGCGGCGATTCGATCGGCGTAGAGAGGTCGCACCTGATCGTCGGTGACCAAGACCGCGTGCGAAATCTTGGCACGCGCGGAGAAAAACGGGGGCGCCGTGTCGATAATCCCAGCGCCTATTGCAATATCGTAGCTGCGTTCGCTCAATTGCACGCGAACGATTTCATGTTCCGCCGTCAACGCTGCTCGCTTCATAAGTAAAAGGAAATCAAAGTCGATCCGATTCGGTTAGGCGCGCGCGCCCACTCGATCGAGATCTTCCGCCGTCACGCTAATCATGCGGCAAAAACCGGTATGGATCCGGACATATTCCAACTGACTGCAACTCGCCGCGTCATCATGCAGCAAACGCTCAATTCGCGGGCGATCGGCCGCCGCAGTGTCGCATTCGGCCGGCCAAATGGTTCGTTCTTCTACAATCAACGCTTCGCGATATGGATCAAAATCGTCAGGCATCGATCCCACTCCCGGAGAATAGTCGACCTGCAAGCGGTCATCCGCTGCGGAAAACCCAAGTATACTATGACGCGGTCGAACGAAAAATTACCTCTATCCCGCTGCTATCGTGCATGAAAACTCGCGGAACATGGCTGGTCGCCGCTATTCTCCTGCTCGCCGCGACAATCGCCGGGCTAAATCTCGCCTACCACTGGAGTCGCACCAAGGAGGCGATCGTCTATTTTGGCCCGGATGATGTCGTCCTCATCCGCAGCGCCAAACAGGTGCAACTGGTCCGTCAGATCGATGGAAGCGAGGAACGACGCGACATTTCGCACGTCGCTGATCTCGACGATCTGCAAAAAGCGTTGGTCGAAGACGCCAGCTATCGATTTCCAGGCGTCGACTCGTCGTGCGAGCCGGACTGGCCGATTGCGTTGGAGTTTCACCATGCAGGTAAGACCTGCACCATCGCGATCGATCTGGATTGCGGTCAGATTAAATCGACGGGACGCGAAAAGGGATTAGACGCGGCGCCGATCCAAACAGGCCTGCGCGAGTTTATCGACTACGCCGTTTCGCGCTCGACGCCGATCATGGTCACGAACGGCTCGGAATAAATCCGGCGATCACGCCGGCGATCAGCCCGCAGGTATGACCCCAGTTGGCGATATTGCCGACAAAGCCGAGCCAGCAAAGGCCGAACCACAGCATCATCATCAGCACCGACTGGCTCGGCAGATAAATGCCAAACTGGGGCTCAAAAGTCGACTTCACCCAGGCGAAACCAAACAGGCCAAACAAGACGCCAGAGATGCCGATCGCATACAGCTCGCTGGCGTTGCCGGTAATAAAAATCGACGCCGACGCCGCTGCGACATTGCCAAAAATCGCCAGGCCCAGCACCATCATCAGGTAACGGCCTGATCCCAGACGGCGTTCTAAAATTCCGCCAAACGAGTACCACATGTACATATTAAACGCGATGTGCATTAGTCCGCCGTGCGGAAAGATCGGCGTGATTAATCGCCAAACTTGTCCTGCTTCGATCGCGACAAACGGATCGTGCTTGAGCATCGCCGCCGGCAGCATCGAATAGGGTGCGAAGGTCAGCCAGTCGATGAGCCAGTTTCCCCTTAAGCCGGGAAAAAAATTGGGGGCGAAAAAGCTGACCGCCGTCACGCCGATACAGATCCACATGATGGTCATCGTGACCGGCGCCATGCGGGCCATCATGCCGGCCCCCCCTAACTTGCCGCGCATGTCATGCACATTCTTACGGCGCTGTTCGTCCTTCAGGTATTCCACCTTTCGAATCGAGTTCGCCTCTTTCGAAGCGTCGGCGTAGCGCTGGTCGTTAGGGTTCGAGAGATAGGCCTGGAGTTCGCTGCGCGCCTGGTCGATATGCGATTCGTCATGAATCCAGATGGTGAACTCGCCGTTACGCGGATCGGATTTCGCCTCGATCCCTTGCGTCAACAGGTAGTCGACGAAGCGTGCCGCTTCTTGATCCGATGCAATGGCGCCGATTTGCCGCATTTCATTATTGTCGCCCCGGGGGACGCCTTATTGAGTCGCAGCGCGGCGTCACGCACTTTTCTCGTGGGCGCCGCGCTGCGTCTTGTTCCGTTCAGTTCCAATCACTCGACTATTGTAGGACAGTCGAGCGAGGATGGGCGCCGCCCCTGCGACTAATCGCGCCATCCGTAACGCAGAATGCACCAAATTGCCTGAATTGCGTCACGCATGCCGATCTTCTTGCCGCTTTTCCAACTGCGCGCGTTGTACGAAATCGGTCGCTCCACGATCCGAAAGCTGCGGCGAGCGAGCTTGGCCGTGATTTCGGGCTCAAACCCGAAACGGTCTTGCTCGATCGTTACCGAGCGCAAGGCCGAAGTCCGGATCGCCTTGTAGCAGGTCTCCATGTCAGTGATTCGCAGCCCAGTCGTAAAATTCGACAACCACGTCAAACAGCGATTTCCGGCGCGATGAATCCAAGACGAGTTGACGTGCCGCGCTTCGCTAAATCGCGATCCATAGGCGACGTCCGCTTCTCCTTCGAGAATCGGCTGAATCACGGTTAGGATATCGCGCGGCTCGTATTCCAGGTCCGCGTCTTGCACGATGACCACTTCGCCGCTCGCCGCGGCGAAACCGGTTCGCAAAGCGGCGCCTTTACCTTGGTTGTGGTCGTGATATTTGATCTTCAGATCGACGTAATGCGCGATCCGAGCCAATACGTCCCGCGTGCCGTCGGTGCTGCAATCGTCGACCACGATGATCTCGGTGTCGATCGGCAACTGATGAATCCGACGAACAATTTTTTCGATCGTTTCGCGCTCGTTGTAAACCGGGATCACGACGCTCAACCGAAAGCCGGGCGGAAAATGATAGTCGCACGGTGCGCAGCGCTGCTCGGTTTGATCGGCGCTGAGCGCTTGCGATAGACGGTCAATCTCGTCCAAGCGGCGATCGATCGCGGTAATGGTTTCCCCTTCCCAATCGAAGGATTCACGCGGCGAACTGGTCCGCGGCGCGATCATGGAGGCTGGCATTCTATTTCCCCTTTTCCGTATGGTCCGGCATGATGGATGGTAAAGGTTGCGCACGCGCGATCGCCTGACGGCGAATCGGATGTGCAGGCCACGCAACGGCGCCAACTTGCGGGGCATCGCTGATTTGGCGCTCTCGCGGCGGAACGTAACGCGTCGAGGTCGGCTCACCGTACTCGTCGCGACGGCCCCAAACTTGGGCCAATGAATCTTGATAAAGCAGCGTCCACTCCGCCGAGTGCTGCTGCATGGCTTGGGTCGAATAAGGTTGTCCCCGATCGATCAACACCAGATCAGGCTGACCATATTTCAACACGCGACCGGCGTCGGGCGGCCCTGACGCGGCGCTGCGATTTCGCATCTGCGGATCGGGTCCCAAAATCAAATCGAAGTGCATATCGAGCACCTCTTGCGGATAGCTCGTTCGAAATCGACCGTCGAATTGCAACTGCGTATCGCCGTCGCTCGCCAGCGCATGAATCGCGTACTGGGCCCAGTTGTAAGTCGCGACGAGACGACCTTGCAGATGATGATCGGCCATGTATTGCATCGCCGAAACCGGATACTGATCGCGCGGCGTCGGCATCTGCGAAAGCCGGGGGACCAGCGCCGCGATCAGCACTCCATACACGACGGCCAAGCCGCCGCCCATCATCCAGGCTTGCCGCGGCGACGGACTCTCGGTCGCCGAACTAGCGCCAAAGCAACGCTCCCAAGCCGAAGCGACATGCGGCGCGTACCACAGCCCAAACAAAATCGCCAAAAACGGCGTGTGCCGTTGATGCGCCAGCGCCTGCCAACCAACGACGCCGGTGATCGCCAACTGCGTAAAGTCGAGCGGCTTACGGCTGCATAGGATCGAGAAAACCAACGCCGCGATCAGCGCAAAAAAGGCGACCGACGCCAGGTTCAGTTCGTAAAGCGGATGCCATTCGGTAATCTCGGGCCGCGCCGTTCCCAAGGAATTCAGCAACCAGCGATGCAAGTGGGGACCGTAGGGATTCACCAACGTCGCCAGGCCGCCGACGACCGCCATCAACGTCAATCGGCGCATCATGCCGGCGCCCTGCCAACCGCGATCGAGCGATAACTCGAGGAAACGACAAATCAAATAGCCCAGAAAAACGGCGTACCCGGCGACAAATCCGCCATGCGCGTTGGCCCAGACAAAAAAGAGGGGAACGCAAAGCCATAACCATTTCATCCGCGGGTGCGAAGCGGCGAGCGGTTGATAGCTTTGACGACGAAACTGGGCCCCCAACCATGGCAAGCGCCAGTCGTTTCTCCAGCCGGCGAAACATTGGTCCAGCAAAATAATTAATACGGTGAACAGGGCGAAGCTTGATAGCTGCGGTCGCGCGTTCCAGTGATTCGTCAAGTTGAGAGCGACTAACAGCGCGACCACGCCAGAGACCAGCAACGGCAATCGTTGCGACTCGCAGCGCCACAGCATGACGCCGACGATCGCTAGTCCTAGCAAACACTTGCCCCACAACAGACCGACGGGCCCGATCGTCTCGGCGCCGATCGCCAGCACGACTTCGCTTAGATTTTCATGATTGATCCAACGATATCCCTCGGCCGTGTAGCTGTAAGTGGTCGTCGCCGGCAAGCCTTCGCGCAGCAGATCGGCGCCATATTGCACGTGCCCCCACAGGTCGGGATCGGCGACGTTAGGCGTCACGGCCATCGCGACCGCTAACAAAATAGCGGCGAGCATTCCCCAATGAAGAATGCCCCGCGGCGCGGCTGGGGATTTGGAATCGACCGACATAACGAAAAGCGCGGGTGGGAAAGTGGACGAAAATTCTCCGAATTCAATGCAGAAGAGTAGGTCATACAGATTCATCGGCCGGAAAATGGAAATTTGCTGCACGAATTTGGCAAAAAAAGAACCGTAAATGCCGGCTTAACGGCCAACCGCACCGCAGTTGCCGGCCTAACACGATCGGATTCTGCCGACTATGATGGGGCGATTCGCCTCCTCTCGCCGTCGTGCGGGGGGATCCCCTCCAATCCTTTCGTCAGTTCGCCCAATGAAGATCGTCGTCGCTTCCGACCACGCCGGCTTTCACTACAAGCAAGCGATTTTGGAGTACTTACAGAAATTGGGACACGAAGCGGCCGATTACGGCACGTTTTCGGCAGAGTCATGCGACTACCCTGATTTCATCATGCCAGCCGCTCAAGCAGTCGCCGATGGCAAATTTGAGCGTGGAATCGTGCTCGGCGGCTCCGGCAACGGCGAAGCGATCGCGGCCAATCGGATCCGCGGAGTGCGCTGCGCTTATTGCTGGAGCGTAGAAACCGCCCAGCTTGGCCGCCGGCATAACAACGCCAACGTGATCGCGATGGGCGAACGCCTGATCGAGTTGCCGCTGGCGCTAGAAATTGTCGACGCTTGGCTCGCCGGCGAGTTCGAAGGGGGCCGGCATCAACGTCGCATCGAGAAGCTCGACGTGTTCGAAGGCTAATTCAGGGGTAGCGTGGGTGGAGCAAGCGCGCAACGCGTCGATTCGCTCAGGGGATGTCGCTCGCTGGCGTAACGCACCTTCGACCTGCACGCGGATTGTTGGGTTTCGCTCCGCTGCACCCAATGTACGAAGTCTCAAGCCGCTGGCGCGATGCTAATTCAGCTCTTCGCTAGCAACGATGGCGCCAAGCAACTGCCCGACTTCAATCCGATCGTCTTCATCGACCATCTTCTGCGACAGGACGCCCGACTCGGGGGCGACGACGTCAAACGTCACTTCGCCGGCGAAGACTTCGAGCAAACGATCACCGCGGTAGACTGACTTTCCCTTCGGCACCAGCCACATGCTGGCGCGAAGCGTTGAGTCATCCAAACCGAGGTCGGGCAATATCAAGGGAACTTGGCGAACTTCTGACATAAAGGGCAAGACCGCGCGATCGATGTTTTTGTTAACGTGCGGCGAAATTAATAACGGCCAACCGCGATCCAAACAAGGTCAAAACGAATCTAGGCGCGCATAAAAAAGCGACGTGCGCCTTGCCGCGCACGCCGCTCTCATCCCTCTTCTACCTGGCGAGAAACAGGTCTGCATCTTAGATCGCGTGATCGTCTTCCGCCGCTGGCGGCTGCGGTTGCCCCGGCAGCTGGCCGCGCATCTGAGCTTTCATCTCTTCGAGCATCTTGTGGATCTGCTGCAGTTGCTGCTGCATCATTCCACCCGACGCCCCTTGCGGCATTAGCGATTCAATATCAATTTCTCCCTGCTGACCAAACGGCATGCCGCCCAGCGATTGCTCAATCAGCGGGCGAATATCATCCGGCAACTGGTCCAGTTGATCGGCGGTGATGTCGTACGACTTGCCATCTTTTTCGATGTGCAACTTCGCCGGCTGGTCTCCTTGGTGCTGGATCTGAACGGTGATGTTCTGACCCATTTGCGGCAAAGCAGGTCGAGCGCCGGCGTGCGGCAAGAGTTGCCCGGGGCCGAAGAACCGCATTCGCATCGCGTCACTCGGCTGTTGCTCGGCCATGCCGCGCATCATTTCGGACTGCGTGATCGCCGCGATATCCTCTTGCGTAATCGTGCGTGGAGTCACTTCGAGCGTCGTCTCTTGGCCGTTATGCAGCACGACCAGCTTCAGCTTCTCCCCTTCGCCGCCGCGCACCGCTTCGACCAACTTCCGCGCTTCGACCAGCGGTTGACCATTCAGTTCCAACAGCACGTCGTCCGCTTCTAGTCCCGCTTGCGACGCCGGGCTGCCGTCAAACACCGCTTCGACATAGACTCCCTTGTCGGCGAGTTGCGGCAGATGCCGCTTGAGCAAGGTCGGCACTTCGGCGGCCATCTTGGCGCCGATCCAGAAGTGTTGCTCAGCCGCTTGTTTCTCCGGCTTCGCTTCGTCGGCCGGCTGGGCCTCAACCGGTTTGGCTTCGACAACTTTGGCGTCGCTATCGGCTTCTTTCGCCAGCAGCAAATTGCCGCCGCCGACCGTCACGGCCATCGCGGCCAACATCAAGCCTTGGGAATACCAATTCAAGTTCATCGCGTAAAACTCCTGCTTCGTTTTGGTTTGTGTTGTGCGTGGTCGGCGGTTGGCCTGGGCCTAGGGAAAGTAGTGCTTCGGGGTCGGCTCTACGACGACCTCTTGCATCGGAATCACCGCCTGACGTCCATCTTTTAAAGTCACCGGCACCCACTGTTGCTTTTGCTGATACGTCCGGCCGGCGTCGCTCAGCTCTTGCAACTCCGCCGCGCTCATTCCGAACGAAGTCGGAAAAGGCGCCGCAGGATCAAATGGTTTGCTGTCATCAATCGCAATCGGCATCCGATCGACTCGATCGCCGGAACGATAGTTGACGAACAGCCCATTCTCTTGCGGAGAATTTTGAGAAAGCGGAGAAACAACCGACGTGCCGCCGCTTTCTGAAGTCGTCATAAAAGGCGCGGCCAGTTGACCCCCGATAAAGGCGATCATGACCGATGCGGCGAGCGCCGCTAGTTGACCCAAGCGACCATCCCAACCGCGGGCGCCGTGGAGGATCGGCGCCGCGGTGGGAGTTGTCGTTGCGGCGCGGGGAATCGCCGCGGGGGGGGAATCAACGGTTTGCGGTACTGCTCGCCGCCAAACTTGGTTTTCGACGAATGTCAGCGCACAATCGCGCCATGCCTCTTCCTGATCCAGCCGCGTCAGTAAGTGGCGCTCTTGTTCAGCTGACAGTTCGCCGTCAACCAATAGGTCAATCTGACGTTGCAATTCGATTCGTTCGTTTTCGTTCATCGGCGGGTCGCTCCTGCGACGTTCCTGGCACGTAGTTTGTCGCGTAGTCGCCCGCGAGCCCGATGCAGTCGCGCTTCCACTGCGCTGTGGCTCGCGCCGATCCTGTCGGCGATTTGCTGGTAACTCCAATCTTCCAAATACTTCAGCAGCAAAATCTCGGCGTCGCGCTGCGGAAGTTCCGCGAGCGCGTCGCGCACTTGCTGCTGACGCTCATCCGCCAGAAGCCAACCGAGCGGATCCCGCTCGGCCGGCGATCCGGCCTGCTGAGCAAATTGCTCGATCTTGCGTTGCTGTCGCCCCTGCTTTCGCCGGAATAGCAACGCTTGTCGAATGGCAATCTGGTACAGCCATGGTCCGACGCGATCGAGATCTCGCAGCTTGTCGCTGCCTGAAACGGCCGCGGCGAATGTCTCTTGAAACGCGTCGTCAACATCATCTTTGTTGCGCAAGCGTGCATATAAGACCGCACGCAGCCATTGCTCGTGTTCAGCAAGAATGGCTGGCCAGTCGGGCTTCATGCGGTTGTCTGCGCTGCTGGACAAAGTTGCTGCTCACTGTTCGCATAGATAGTTACCGCTGACGCCGTCGTCTTGCGGAGAATCTGAGAAAAAAAGGGCCCGCTTGAGATCTTTGGCGCAACAGCCCTTTCTACGCAGGAAATCTTGGCTTGGTTTTCCGCCTGGGGCTCGGTAATTATGGACTTTCCGCCGCTTGGCCGACATAATGCGCCGGCGCTACGAACCGAGAACAACCACCCAAACATGCAATTTAGGGCTATTTCACAGCCGCTAAGGGGAGTCGAGAAATGAACCAAATTATGAGATGCTGGTGCGTCTTATCGTTGGCCGCGAGCCTATTGGGGGCGCAGTTCGTCCTCGCCGCCGAGCCGACGAAGTCTGCCGCAAAGAGTAACGCCGCTATGTCGATTGCATCTCAACCCTTCGGCAAAACCGCCGATGGACAAGAGGTCACCCTGTTCACGATCAAGAACGGGGATCTAGAAATGGAACTGATCAATTACGGAGCGACGATCGTTTCGCTCAAGGCTCCCGACAAAAATGGAGTGCTCGCCAACGTCACGGTCGGCTTGGATGACGTCGACCTGTACGAAGGAGGCCATCCTTATTTTGGCGCGACGGTCGGTCGCTTCGCCAACCGAATCGCCAAAGGCAAATTTTCGCTCGACGGCCAAGAGTATAGCTTGGCCCTGAACAACGGCGAAAACACGCTGCACGGCGGAACCAAAGGTTTTAGCCGCTACGTCTGGGACGCCCAAGAAGTGAAAGAAGCCAACAGCGTCGGCGTCGCTTTCACCCGCACGAGCCCCGATGGCGAAGAAGGTTATCCCGGCGCTTTGACGGTCACCGTCCAATATCTGCTGACCGGCGACAATCAGTTGGTCATGGATTACGCCGCGACTACCGACGCTGCGACCGTCTTGAACCTGACCAACCATTGCTATTGGAATCTGTCTGGCGTCGGCAGCGGCAAGGTTTACGATCACCAACTGAAGTTGGAATCCAACGCCTATCTGCCGGTCAGCGACGCGCTAATCCCCACCGGCAAAGAAGCGCCGGTCAAAGGGACGCCGATGGACTTCACGACCTTCAAGCCGGTCGGACAAGATCTGCAAGCCACCGGCGGCGATCCGGTCGGCTACGATCATTGCTTTGTCCTCGGCAGCCAATCTGGCGAACTCGCGCTGGCCGCGACCATGAAAGATCCGAAGTCAGGCCGCGTGATGCAGGTCTACACCACCCAGCCCGGCATCCAGTTTTACACCGGCAACTTTTTGAGCGGCCTACCGGCTGAAGCCCGAATCGGTCAGCACGAAGCGTTCTGCCTAGAAACGCAACACTATCCCGACACGCCGAACCAACCCAACTTCCCGACCAGCACGCTGAAGCCCGGCGAGAAGTTTCATGAGCAAACCGTGCATCAGTTTAGCGTCGAGAAGTAAGTTGCTCGGCGCAGCGAGACCCACAAAGACTTGCAACTTTCTCGTGTTTTACTTAAAATAGACTCACACATTTCAACCTGTGAAGCCAAGAAGATCCCAGTTACGGGAGAGGTTACCGGGGCAATTTGTTGCGCTAGCTAAAAAAGCGCGATCCGGTCCGCAGCGAGAAAAAAATCTAAGCGGTCCGGTCCACTCAACCGTTCTGAAAAAAAAACGCTGCAGTCCAGTCCACATTGTGAAGCGAATCACGAAGTCTCGCTGCCCACGGGGCGAATGCAACATCACCTCAAAAGCACGCCAGGCGACGAAAAAAAACGGTCCGGTCCAACCCTGTCCGGTCCTTGGCTATTTGGAATGGAGGCCGCAATCCCTCGGCTTGCGCACTCGGGCTATTATTGGGTTGGTTCAACTTGTTAGATAGAAAAAAAACAACGCGGTCCGGTCCAGTCCCGGCGATGGAATAAAACCGACGTAGGCGCCGCTGCGCCCAACGCATTCCCTTTCGCATGTACGATCACGAACAGGTTCGTGGCCAAGGCCTGACCTACATACGAAACATCGCTCCTTGCGATAAACATTCGGCCAGTTCGCTGTAGACCGGTTGGAGATGAGAGAGATCGTGGCCCGCTTTCTGTAGGATCCGCCGCGCCAGCGGGCCATCGGTCAGGATGACATCGAGCGGGCTTTCTTCAGCCGGAGTTTGCCCCAACTCGGCCAGAATATGCCGCCATAGTTCGGCTACGGTCGGGCGCTGGCGAGCGCTGTAGCCAAATTGACGTAACAAGTCGCCGTCGGTGATTGGGGTCGTGTCGGCGGTGCGGATCGTTTCCAAAAAGAGTTGTGACAGCGGCATGGTCGCGACCAGCTGTTGTTCGGCGAATGAAGTCCACTTTTCGCTGACGAGCGCCTTGAGCGTGGCGACGACCGCCTGCAAGATCGCCAGGTCGGCGGCAGGACATTCCTGAATGTCGAGAACACGAATTTCGATCGCGCCGCGATCAAACCGCGCGATGGCGCCGCGGGCATTTAAAAACGGATACTGCAACATTCCTTCGGGATCATGCGGTTCGATATCGGCGTACATCTTCTCGAAGATCTCGCGCTGATAGTCCCCTTCGGTATAGATCGGCTCTGGCACAATCGCCGCGGTCAGCGACGGAATCCGCTGCGAGTTGGTGCGGTAAACTTCCATCCGCGTATCGAGGAAGCCGCTCGGCTTGCCGTCGCAAATCGGCGAACTCGCGGCGAGCGCCGGCAGCAGCGGCATGATCAAGCGAATCGCCGCATGAAGTCGCCCAAATTCGTCATCCCCGCAAAACGGCAGGTTCAAATGGACGCTCTGCAGATTCGCCCAACCATGACCGCGACAATCGAAGATGCGATTGTAGGCCTGATAGATCGGGTTGTAATCGTGCGGCCACAGTTGCACTGTGTGAGGATCCATCCAGGGATGCATCGCCGTCGGCAACAGCCGAGCGCCCAGCGACGAGAGATACTCGTTGGCCTGCGTGACATGCTGTTGAAAGTAGTCGGTCAGCGGGTCAAGTGATGCGGCGGGCCCGTTGGTCTTCAGCTCGATGACATGCAGCGCCAGTTCGTTCGACCAGGCGAGCTCTCCCAGTTCGACCTCCGAGATGATCTCGCCGGCCGCTTTTTCGAGCAGCAAGTCTGCGATCGGGCGAACGTCGAGCGACTGGGCGTCGACGATCATGTACTCAAGCTCGACGCCGTAAGCGTCAAACAGATGCAGCGGGTCGCTCATGACAAAAAACCAATTAAAGAGAATTTCGAAAGAGTTCTGGACGCCCAGGCTTCTATCAGCCGTTGGACGTTAGCCCCGGTTTCTGAATGAAGGGAACCTGTTTCTATGGACAATAGGAAAACAACCGCGGCTAACGCCGTGCGGCTGATTTCGTTGGACGTCGACTCCGCACGATTCATGGCACAGGGCTCTGGGTCACTACGACAAGCCGGCTTTGCGCTGTTCGATCCGCCGCAGAAAGACGCTGATGATGCGACGATAGAGCTCGTCTTTCAGGATCGCGTCTTCGTAACCGGCGTCGAGGTTCGGATTGTCGTTTACTTCGATCACGCTGAAATTTCCGTTCGACTCTTTGACGTCGACGCCGTACAAACCGTCCCCAATCAGATTGGCCGCTTTCAGGGCCACTTGCACCGCTTTGCGCGGCGCCAGCTCGATCGGGATCGTTTCCGACTTGCCGTAGCGAGTCTTTCCTTCCTTTTGCTGGATGATCTGCCAGTGACCGGTCGCCATGAAATACTTCGCGGCGTAGATCGGCTGGCGATCGATGATCCCGATGCGCCAATCAAAGGTCGTCGGCAAAAACTCTTGCGCGATGATCAAGTCCGAATGCTCGAAGAATTCCTTCAGCTTCGCTCCCAGCTCCGCTTCGTTTTTCACCTTCACTACGCCCCGCGAGAAGGCGCTGTCCGGCTCTTTCAGTACGCAGGGAAAGCCCAACTGCGGCGCGATTTGATCGGCCGTTTCGGCCTGCACGACCAACGTTTTGGGCGTCGCAACCTTGTGACGCGCCAGGATCTCGGCCAGAAAAACCTTGTTGGTGCAGCGCACGATCGACTGCGGATCATCAATCACCACCAGACCTTCGCCGGCCGCGCGACGCGAGAAACGATAGGTGTGGTGATTGACCTGGGTCGTTTCGCGGATGAAGAGCGCGTCGAACTCGCCGATGCTGCCGTAGTCGTCGCGGGTGATCATTTCGGCGTGAATGCCTTGCGCTTCGGCCGCTTTGATAAACTTGGCGAGCGCTTTTTCGTTCGACGGCTTATCGGCATCGTCAGGATTATGCAGGATCGCCATGTCAAAGCGAGCTCGCGCCCGCTTCTTGAAACTGCCGCCGCGACCAGCAAAGTGATGCTGCGCCGCTTCCAACACAAAATCCCAATGCGGGTCAGGCACATCATTGGTCGAGATCGCGTTGATCGCTTTCAACTGCCAGCCGTTTTTGTCGCGCGCAAAGCTGGCCCGCAGCAGCGGCGTTTGAAACTGATTAAAGAGCTGCGTGCAGAGACGATCGTAGCGCTGGGCCATGTTTCGCCCGAAGTAAATGCTCAGCTCAAACTTATCGGACTTGATCGGCGCGAGCGACTTCTCGATCAGCTTTTCCAGGTCGGAAGAGGCGAGACGGACGATCGCGTGCGTCTTCAAGTCTTGGACGGCGGTGACGCTGGGCAGCGGCTTGTGTCCGCGCGCTTCGGCCAACAGCGAAACGTAATAGCCGATCGTCTGATACTTGTAAGAGCGGCAGAGATTAAAAACTTTGACGCCGCGCAGCTCGCTGAATTTCGTATCGGTGAGATAGTCGTTGGCGGCGACGACTTGCACATTTTCAATTTGGGCAGGCCAGTCATCTGGCGTGTTGGTGACAATCAAAACGGACATCGCGAAATAGCACTCCCTTGCCGCGATTTCGCCGCGGAGCGCGACAGCGCACCAAAGCGCTGCAAATATGAGATGGAATATCGTGATAACGGGGCGGTCGCTGTTAGAACTCGTCAGCAGGTTCGATCACCAGAAGATTGGCGTCATACGTCAAAACGCCGAGCATGATTGCACAAAGTAACCGATCGATTTTCACATCGTAGTGATGTTCCTCTCCCAGCGGATTGGGCAGATAGGGATCAGCCACGCTGACCGTGCCTGCTTCTTTATCATAGCCGTGCAAGACGACGAAGTGTCCCACGGCGTAGCCGCGGACGTCGTCCGGCTTGCAGTCGTCGCCAAATTCGCGGGGAGTACCGTACAGGTAAGTGGCGCTCAGCCCGGTCAAAATTGGCAGATCACGTTTCAAAAACCGGCGTACCAACGAGGCTTTTAAATCCTCCATCGCAATCACTCCGCCTAGTTCCAGAAACTGAATATAGGCGCGACTTGCGGTGTGGAGCTTTGGATCGGCTTTCACCAACAACTGGGCATGCAGTCGCTCGATGAGCCGCCGTTTATGAAACGCGGCGAGTTCCTCCTCCGATTCCAGCGTTTCCGTCGGCGGATAGAACCAGGACGGGTCAAACACCGTCAAGTTGTAGGTATAGATCGTCGCTTTGTAGCCTTTTCGCAGCGCATGACAGCCGAGCAAGACTGCCAGCGTTCCCCCCTCTTCTAGCTTCGGAGTCTCGCGGATGACTTGGGCCAGCGGCAACTCGTCATCGAAGTAGCGAAAGACCGCATGCAGACACGTCGGTCCGCAGGTGGTTTCGTCGGGCTGAGGGAGAATGTCGAGATGGAGTGATTTTGCCATAAGCGCGAATTTTTACCGCGAAGCGCTCCGACGGGAAGTCCACTTCCCCCCGCGACGGCAAAAATTTATTCGTACGTCAGCTGCGCCGAAGCGGTCGCCGGTCGATCTGCGACCGTTCTCAGCCAATAAGCGTGCAGCGCAGCGGGGAACTCGTGCGTTACGCTCTGACCCGGCTTTACCGAAAAAGTCTGGTACGGCGCCCAATCGCCCTCCCCGGTCAGGTCAATTTCGACCCGAATCGCGACCGGTTCGTCGCTTTGCTGCGACAGCGTGAGGGTCCGTTTGTCAAAACCGTTCATCAAGTAAGGGTCAGACGGCTGGTCAGCGGAGACTTGGGTGTTGAGCCAAGGACCGCCGCGGCCGACGGCTTTTCCCAATTGCCAGAGGTCGTCGACCGTCCCGGCCCAAAACGCGCCGTTTCCGTCGGCCGAACGGACAAGGTGGTCGTTCGCCGCCGCGTCGGTCGCGACGCCGGTCAAAATCAACAACCCCCGATAACTGCAATAGTCATGAATTCGCAAATCGTGAGCCGCGATGGGACGAATTTTGGCGAACCCGCCGGCGTTGATCGCCGGCAGTTCGTAAAAGAGGTTCGAGCAATGGAACAAATCGCGTTCGGTGCAAACTTCACGGTCCACGCGAACCGGCCCGGCGGCACTTTCGGCCACGTCAATATGCCGCGGCAATCGCCAGGTCGTACCGTCGTCATCCACAAAAATCAGCGATGCGGCGTCGGACGAAATCACGTCGGTCGGCGGAGTCGCGTTCTTCTTCAGCCAAGCGAGCGACGCGGCGTCCCGCAGCGGAGCAAGCTGGAGATCGGCGTCGGCGGAAAAATTGGCCTCTTCGGCCAGCTCCCCTTTTTTCACGACGCTCGATACCAACTGCAGCGTCCGCAGATTGTCTCCCCGCGCACGGACCAGGCCCGCCAGATAGTCGGTCGCGTTATGCTTGGCCATGCCGGCGAACAGGTCGCCGGTCTGCGTCGACCGTTGATCCTGGTTGGAAAAATGAAACGACGCGGTTACATCTTGGCAGTCGCGATTGGTCCGCACTCGAATCCAGGCCGCGGCCGGGTCATCCGACAGATCGAGCCAAGAGTAGCCGTTGGGTGGTACTTCGACCGTGTGCAGCGTCCTCCACTGGCCGTCCCCTTTCGCGTCGGTTTCCAGCGTAAAGGTGACCGCCGCTTTCTCGGCATGGGTCAGGTGAACGCCGCGACGCGCAAAACCGCCGGCCAACATCGGATCGGAAGGCGCGTCGGCCGGGGTCGAATCATGCAGCCAAACCGCGCCGCGGGCGATGGGGGCTCCCAATTGATCGATTTTCGCGGCGTCGACGAACCACAGATTCGATTGCGATTGGCCAGGGCCGATCAAATTGCCTTTCGCCTTTCGCTTGTTCAGAAACTCGGCCTTGGCCGTGTCGTCGCAGCCAAAGACGACTTGGTTGTTCCATGGGCAGAAATCGCCGATCACCTTCAGGTAGTTACTGCGAGCGGCGATGCCGGCAGACGACTTGGCCGAGAAATTCGGAGGGAATCGCCAGAACATGCCGTGCATCGTCATCAGCAGGTCGTCTTGGCCGATGTCGCGGATCCGCGGCCATTCGGTGTTCCAGCCATGCGCGCCGTCGTAGCAGTGGCTTCCCTTCGGCAAGCGGTAGGCGTGCCAGCGACCTTCGTCGAGCACCATCAAGATCAGCGAGCGATTGTCCCAACCGACGCTCCACAGGGGATCTTTGGCCGGATCACTGCTGCCGTAGATGCCGCCGGGACCGGTCACTTCGGTAAATTGATTGCGGCGAACCACTTGCCAATTGTCACCATCCCACTCGGCCAAGCAGCCAGAGTCGACGTCAGGGCGACTGCGGGCCAGCGCGCTGTTCTCGCCGTTGTTGGCGTAAACCAATCGTCCTTGCCCGCTGTACAACCCTTTGCCGTGGTAGCCCGGCAGCAGCGAGCCCCCCTTCTCGTTCTGGCGATTTCCGTCTTGATAAAGTTGGGTGACGGCCAGCGTCTGGACGTCGACTTCGTAGAAGCCCTCTTCCATCGTCGCAAAGTAGAGCTTGCCGGCCGGATCGGTCAAATGCCGCGCCACGCCGGTCAGGCGTCCATACATTTCTGTGGGCGGTATCACGCGAACCTGACGTTCGGCGTTAATCGCATACGGCCCGATGAACAACTGATTCGACTCGCGATGGATCATCCGATTGGCAGGCGTCCCGCCGACGCTCTCTGGCCGGACGACCAAGTTCAAGTCGCGATCGATCTCGTACAGCTTATCGGTCGATCCGTTGGGCCGATGCGGCGAATAGGTGATCGCCCACAGTCGATCGGCCCACGGCACGACCGCGCCGGTCCCGCACTCTCCGTCGTCGTTGAAGAAGGAGAGATGGGGATAGACGCCCGAGAACGATCGAGGAGCCTGAGCGGAAACCGACGAAACCAGAGTCGCCGCCAGCAGCATGGCGAAGGCAATTTTAGGCATGAGCAATTGAGACGCAAGGAAGTTGGGAGGCGGGAAAAGTCTCCCTCAGTCTAACCCATGACATACCGAATTTCGATTCACCCAAACTACATTGACCGAAGAATCAGACGCTCTGACATTGCTTCTCGGAGACAGTTGATGCGGTTTCTGGCTTTAGTTCGACGCCTGATTGAGCGCCTGCATATCGACATTTTCCAATTTCAAATCGATCGCCGTCGACATCGCTTCCAGATGACTGGTCTTGGTCGCGCTGGCGATCGGAGCGGCGACGGCCGGCCTGGCGAGCAGCCACGCGAGCGCCACCGCCGCCATGGAGACATCATGTTTGTTCGCGACATCTTCCAGCGTTTTCAGCACGCTGGGCGAGTTGGGATTGTCGAGATACTTTTCAACTCGGCCGCCGCGCAAGCTTTGGCTCAGGTCGTCGCTGTTGCGGTACTTGCCCGAAAGAAAGCCGCTGGCCAGCGAGAAGTAGGTGATCGCGGCCAACTTCCATTTTTCGCAGAGGGGCGCGTATTCGGTCTCAAACTTCTTGCGCGCCAGCAGATGATACTCAGGCTGAATCACATGGTACGCGGCCCAATTGTGCTGTGCGCTGGCCGCGAGCGACGCTTCGATCCGTTCGGCCGCAAGATTCGACGCGCCGAGCCAGCGGACCTTGCCTGCTTGAACCAGCTTGTCGAACGCTTCCATCGTTTCTTCGACCGGCGTACGCAGGTCGTCAAAATGAGAGAAGTAAAGATCAATCCGATCGGTTTGCAAACGGCGGAGCGAATCTTCGACGCCGACGGCGATATGATCGGCGGTCAAATCATGATGACCTTGCCCCAGATCATGCCCGACTTTGGTGATGAGCGTGATCTGATCCCGATTGCCGCGAGCCTTCATCCACTTGCCCAGGATCGTTTCGGACTCGCCGCCCTGATTGCCTGGCGCCCAGCGCGAATAGACGTTGGCCGTATCGAGCGTCGAAAAGCCGCGCTCTTGCAACTGGTCCAGCATCGCAAACGACGCCGCTTCGTCGAGCGTCCAACCAAAGACATTGCCGCCAAACACGATCGGCGGAATTTGTAGATCCGTTTTTCCTAATGGGCGCAACAGCATTATTCCGGCTCCTTCAATTTCGTGCAGATCTAGTCCCCCACGAAATCTAAGAAGTCGCGTCACGAAAGCAACCCCCACGCGATTTGTAAGGTGTAAGACGTCTTACAAATCGCTATATCGCGCCGCCGCGCATGTTGGCCTCACGAATCGCATCGAGCGCCGGCATCACTGCAAAATGCGAAAAATAGATCGTCAGGGCAATCGGCAATACGATCGTCAGTCCCAAGGTTACGACAGAGAGAAACACTTTGCACAAAACGCTCAGTTTGGGACTGATCACCACCAACGGCAACGCCATCGGGCCAAACGTCAACAACAGCACGATCAACAGCGCCGGACTGCGGATGGTGAAATCAAACGCCTCTTGAAAACCGCCGGTGGACGGTGGCGGAGCGTACCCTTGCGACTGCGGCAATAGCTCTCCGCTACGCGAGGTCGTCGCCACAGGACGAGCTGGAGACGACGACGGAACGAGATCGCCCGAGTAACTTACGTGATCCACGATCCACCTGACGGAGTTTTTGGATGTTGCGTTTTTCTGATGGTAGCCAGCAGCGCGAGTTTTGAGGTTGCGCTATTTTTCGATAACAAGAATGAAACAGGGCCAGAATCCGCCGAAAATCGTCACATTAGCCAGAGGCGCAAGCCGATGGAATGCGGCTGGCCACATCCAGCTGAGTTAGAAGCGCCGACCGTATTCCATCGGCTTGCGCTTCTGGCTAGTATTTGCTTGGTTCGAAAAGGCCCAGCCTCAAAACACGCTACGGGCGATGAAAAATACAAAGTTGCGTCCATAAAAAAAGGAACGGCAATGCCGTTCCTTGAGCCTATGGCGCCGCCGAGTCGCAAAGACTCGGTACGCTTAGGGAAGCTTACGTTATTTTCGTCCGTCAGGTCGGATGATTATTTACTTCAACTCGACCGGCACTTCGTCAATTTTGGCCGCCAAAATGAAGTCATTTTCGCTCAATCCGCCGATCGCATGCGTCCAAATTTCGATCCAGACGTTGCGATATCCTTCGATATGCAGATCGGGATGATGGCCGTCCGCTTCGGCGATTTCGGCGACTTGATTGAAAAACTTCATGCCGGCCATAAAGTTTTTCACCGTCCAGTTTTTGCGAATCCGCTGGCCATCATGGGTTAACTGCCAACCGTTGAGTTGGGCCAGTTGACTGTTGGCTTCGCTCAGCGAACAAGGCTCCACGCCTCCTTCGCATGGCTTGCACTTTTTTTGAACCAATTGATTCGATTCTAAAATTTCCATCGCATGCCTCCTTCCGACACTTGCTTCGAGTTTCGTGGTTACTCGCCCGCTTGCTTGTCGGCCTTTGGCTCGGCCGCATCTTCTTTCTTCTCAGCGGCGGCAGGCTTTTCTTTTTCAACGGCTTTCTCTTCCGTCTCCTGCTTTTCACGCCAGGGCTTTTTCTGCTCGTAGCTGGCCAACTCTTCTTTCAGGTGCCCGATGATATCTTCATCGGTTCCTTTATCGACCGCCTTTTGCGCCCACTTCTTCGCTTCGTCAAAATCTCCAACTTCCGCATGCGCGGCGGCCAGCGTGCTGAGGATATGCGGAGCTTCGTACTTGGTCACTTCACAGGCTTGCTTCGCCAGTTCCAGCGAGCGTTGTCCATTTCGTAGCTCATCTTGCGGCGAGGTCGCCAAGACCCAGGCCAGGTTGTTCAAGATATGATCATCTTTCGGTTGCAGCTTGAGCGCTTGCTCATACCCTTCGATCGCCGCTTTCTGTTCGCCGATCGACAGTTGGGCGTTGCTGCGTCCGCTTAACGCTTGCCAACTATCGGGCGATTTTTTCAACACGGTGTCGAAGATTTGAATCGCTTTGCGGGGCTGACCATCCGAATTGTAGATCATCCCGATCTGGATCAAGATCGATTCGTTTTGCGGATCGCGTTGGAGCAGCGTTTCTAAATCTTTGATCGCCTGATCAAACTTCCCTTGCTGCGTCAAGACGACGCTGCGCAGGATAATTGCGTCGGGCAGGTTCGCTTCGATACTCAAGATCCGATCGAGATCTTGCTCGGCGTCGGCAGGGCGATCCAGGTCAATGTAGAGCCGGGCCCGCATCATTAACGCCGGAATCGAACGGGGAATAAACGCGAGGACCTGATCCAAGTCTTGGATGGCGCCTTCGGAATCTTCGGCCAGCACTTTCAGACGAGCTCGCAACAGATAGCCGACCGGCGAACCGGGATGCTCGGCGACCGTTTTGTCGAGCAGTGCAATCGCTTCGTCAAACTTCTTCATGCCGGCCAGCGTATCGGCGTAGGCTTGCAGCACGGCGACGTCATTCGGATTCTTTTCCATCACCTGCTTCAAGTCGGCCGAAGCTTTCTCAAAGTTCTCCTGCTGCATGTACAACACGCCGCGCAGCTTCAGCGCGTCAACATTGTCCGGATCGGTTTTGATCGCTTTGGTCAGCTTTTCGATCTGCAGCGCCGGATCTTCTTCTAGCGTGGCCGACATCATGATCGCTTTGGAAAGCTGCTGATCATCCTCGGTTAAGTTTTCGATCGCGGCGTCCAGCGCTTTCTTCGCTTCGGCCTTGTCGCCGTCAGGCAACATCAGCAGACGCGATTTCAGCAATTGCATATCCCCCAACTTCGCGTCGACCTTGAGCGCTCGATTGGCGTCGGCCAACGCTTTGTCGCGAAGTTCTTTCCATTGGGCGACCGGGGGTTCGCGTTCAAAAATTCCGGCGGCGATCGTTTGGGCGCGTTGATACAGCACCGACGTCAACAGTTGTTTGGCGAACGCCTGGTCATCGGCCGTCAGGCCTTTTTCCAAAGCGGACTCGCTGAGGGTGATCACTTTTTCTAAGTCATCCACCGACTCGGCCGACAGCTTGAGATCGACCGCCTTGTCGAGGTCGGCTTGACCTTCGGATTGGGCCCACAGCGGCGCGGCGATTACAAGCATCACCAGCAGCGTGATCCAGCGAGTTTGCGAAAACATCAGCGGAACTCCTCTCCATACAGAATGCAGGCATACAAACGCTCTATCCTGCGCATTATGCCCGAGTTGGGCGATCAAAGCCACGCGGATTTCTTTACATTCGAATTCTCGATACGATGAGAGCGTTCCCTTCCGGTCCAGAGAATCCCCCAATGCGACATTATTTTCTCTTTCTCGCTTTCGTTTTGCCGGTCACTTGGGCATGTTCGCCCCCAGAGCCGGTGCAGGAAGTCCGCCATAGCGGCGAGTTGCAGAGTCAAGCGCCGCCGATCACGGTTTCGGCCGCGGATTGGCCCTGGTGGCGCGGACTGGCGCACGACAATCATGCCGTTGGGCCGAATCCGCCGACCGAGATCAACGAACAAGCGATCCTCTGGCAAGCCGAAATCCCCGGGCTCGGGCATTCGACGCCGATCTTGGTGGGCGAGAAACTCTTTTTGACCACGGCGGTCGAATCGGCGGAAACCCAATCGCTGCTCGCGTTTGACGCCGCGACCGGCGCCAAGCTTTGGTCGATTCCGGTGCATGAAGGGAAATTCATGAATATGCACCAGAAGAATTCCCAAGCTTCGGCGACGCCGGCGACCGATGGGACCAATATCTACACCGTGTTTATGGTGAATGACGGAATCTGGGCAAGCGCCGTCTCGCAGGAAGGAAAAATCTTGTGGCAAAAGCAGGCCGGGCCCTTCCGCAGTCAGCATGGCTACGGTAGTTCGCCGCTGATCCATGAATCGCTATTGATCATCCAGGCCGACTGCGACGGCTCTGGCTTTGTCGCTGCCTTGGATCGCGGCAGCGGCGAGATCATCTGGCGAACTTCGCGCCCGCAAGGCAATAGCTATGGGACTCCGACGATCGCCCAAATCGCAGGCCGCGCTCAATTGGTTTTATGCGGACAAGATCGTCTCGACAGCTATGATCCGAACACCGGGGAGCTGATTTGGTATTTTGAAGGACTTGCAGATACGATCGCCAATACGCCGCAGGTAGTCGGTGACACGGTCTACGCCAGCGGCGGATATCCGGATCACTTTGTCATCGCGATCCGCGCAGACGGAACTGGTCAACTCGATCAGTCGCATGTGATCTGGCAAGAGCGAAAGAAGGTTTACGTGCCGTCTCTCTTGGTCGATCGTGATTGCGTCTATGCATTTGGAGATGACGGAGTCGCCGTTTGTTATGACGCGGAGACCGGCGACGAACATTGGAAGAAACGCCTGGGAGGGGACTTCAGCGCTTCCGCCACATTGATCGGAGATCTGATTTATGTTCCCAATGAAGCGGGGGAAATGTTCGTCTTGAAAACGGGTCCCAAATTTGAGCAGGTTTCGTCCGGCAAGCTGACCGGCGCCGGGTTCGCCAGCCCGGTGATCGTCGACGGCCGGATCTATTGGCGAACCTCGACGCATCTCTATTGTCTCGCCGGTCGATAAGCCCAAACCAATCGAGGAACCAACCATCGATGTCGCGCATCTTGATTAATCAATACGTTCGCTGGCTCGAGTATGAGCAAGACGCGCATGCCAAGACGTTGGCGGCCCTCTCGGCGGTTCCGGTCGAAAAGCAGGAAGAGCCGGAGTTTAAAAAAGCGATTCGCATCATGGCCCACCTGGCGGTAGCGCGTCACAAATGGATGGTCCGTTTTGGACGCGCGCTCGATATGCACACGAACTTCTTTCCGGACGACTGGACGTTGGATACGCTGGCGGCCGAGTTGGCCGCATCGCATCAACTATGGGAAGGCTATCTCGGCAGCGTGGAAGAGGACGCCGAACTGGGCGAATACTTTGAATACGTTAGCAGCGACGCCAGCCCTTGCCGCAGCATGATCGGCGACGTCGTTACGCAACTCTTCGGCCATAGTTGGTATCACCGCGGCCAAGTCGCGATGCTGGTAAAAATGCTGGGAGGCGAGCCGGCGGCGACTGACTTTGTCTATTGGTCACGTGAGATTATCGCGTAGGGTCCGCGGTTATGTAAGGCGATCTACTTGCGGTTGAGAGGAGAAAGGAACCTCCGCGATGTCCACGACCGAAAACCGCCTTACCAATTCCACGATCACGCAGCAAGCGCCGCTAGCGCTGGCCGATTTTCTCTACGATCGTCCCCAGCCGCGCGGGATTGACGCGCTTTGCACGCTCGAGCATTTCTCGATCATTACCTATGCTGTGCCGATCGAGCGGTTCGCGGGACTGATACATCCGCGGTTTGCGCTTGACGCGATCGTTGTGGATGGCCAGCCTTGTGGGCTACTCTCGGTCGTTCCCTTCACCGATAAAGTTTTTACCTCGGCTGTCTATCCGTTTCCTCGTTTTACGATGGGGCAAACCAACTATCGGATCTATGTGGTCGATACCGAGACCGGGGAAAAGTGCGTCTGGTTTTTAGGAACGACCGTCGATACGTGGTCGATCTTCGTGCCGCGCAACATCTGGAACATGCCCTGGCATCGAGGCCGGATTTGCTTTGACTGTGAGTATGACGAGACCGCGCAGCGATATGCGCGTTATCAAATGTCGACAAAATCAGACTGGGCGCCGGCGAGCGTCGAACTAACAAGCCCATCCAGCGCCGCTTTGGACTTCCCCGGTTTTCCCGATCTCGACACGGCGCTGGTGACGCTCACCCATCCGTTGATCGGATTCTACGATCGACGCGATGGCCGTTTAGGACGTTACCAGGTATGGCACAAGCAATTGGAAGTGCGGCCAGGCCGATTAGCGGCCGCGTCTTTTGGATTGCTCTCGCGAATGAAGTTGGTCGACGAAACCGAGCAGCAGGCTCCCTATAACGTGCTCATCGAACGACAGAACGAATTCACGGTTTACTTGCCGCCGCGCGTGGTGGATTAAATCGGCGATTCGACACCAAGCAATTCATCGCCAAACGCCGCATAGCGAAGGCCGGAATGTCAGGCCAGCGCATCTTCTTCGAGGCCGGATAAGCTGCACAGAGCGCATTTACTGATTGTTCCGCCGCAACAACGGCTCCATCCGACGTGCGACCAACGAACGAAACTAGCTCGTGATTTCGGTTCGCCCGCAATCTCGCGGAATTCCGCAATGCTCGCAAAATGGCGACGTAAGTTTGCGGAAGCCGATATCGCGATTGGAGTTCTACGTACCTCTGCACGTATTCCGTATGTCATTGTCAACTCGAGCCATCTTGCTGACGATTTGCACGATCCTGGGACTCGCAACTTGCGCTCCATCCCTGTCGGCCGAGCCAGCGCCGCCCACTTGTTGCGCCGGCTCAGAATGCGATACGCCGAACGCTGCTGCGCCGGCCGAAGCGCGTCAATTTCATGCCGATACTTTCACGGGTTTCTTCAGCAAGCTGTTTGACGCCAGCGATTATCCAGCTCGTTGGTTCTGCGGCAATTGGACGCTGGAGACCGGTTGGCTGCATGTCCTATCGGACGTCGCGATTTTCGGCGCCTACTTCGCGATTCCGCTTGTGCTGCTCTATTTTCTCCGGCAACGTCCTGATCTTCCGTTTCCGAAAATCGTCTGGCTGTTCGCTGCGTTCATCTTGGCTTGCGGTTTCGGGCATCTAGTCGAAGCAGGCATTTTTTGGTGGCCGGTCTATCGATTTTCGGGCCTGATTAAAGCGATGACAGCGACTGTTTCGTGGGCGACGGTCCTGGTGCTGATACGCATGACGCCTGATCTTTTGAAATTGCCGTCGATGGCCCTGTTGGGGCAAAAGCTGCAAACGGCCAACGAACGACTCGACTGCGCCCTGGAAGCAGGCGGCATCGGCGTGTGGCAATGGCGCGATGAAAATGACCAGTTCGAGGCCGATGGCCGTGCGCTGCAAATGCACGGAATCCAAGCGACCGATAACGTCAGCACGCTCGCGGAATTTTTGGATTTGCTGCATGAAGACGATCGCGAAGAACTGCGAACCGCGACTGCACGCTGCGTGAGCCACGGCACGAACTACTCCGTCAACTACCGAATTCCGCGGGCGAACGGAACCGTTCGATATATTCAATCACACGGTAAAGTCCTTTCAAGCGACGACGGAAAAACGCGAAAACTGGTCGGCGTCTGCATCGACCAAACTGAACTGACCGAATATCACGCCGCCGTCAAAAAACTCTCGCTGGTCGCCAGCAGCACGCGTCACTCGGTCGTGATCACCAATCAGGCCGGTGAGACCGAATGGGTGAATAACGCGTTCACGCAACTAACCGGCTACAGCGCCGAAGAAGCGATCGGACGAAAGCCGGGAAGTCTACTGCAAGGTCCGGAGACCAATCAGGAAACGATTGAAATAGTCCGACGCGCGTTGCAGAAACAAGAGCAAGTTTCGGCTGAACTGTTGAATTACGCCAAAGATGGACATTCCTACTGGATCGCGCTCGAGATTGAACCGGTCTTCGATCAAGAGGGACGTCTTAGCAATTTTATCGCAACGCAAATTGATATTACCGATCAAGTTCGACGCACCGAAGAACTGATCGAAGCGATGGAAACTGCGGAATCGGCCAATCACGCCAAAAGCCAGTTTCTGGCCAACATGAGCCACGAAATTCGCACCCCTCTGAACGGAATCATGGGCTTTACCGATCTGCTGTTGTACGACATCGAATCGACCGAAGCGGATCGCCGCGAATACCTCGAAACGGTTCGCAGCAGCGGAGAACATTTATTGGCGCTGATCAACGAGATTCTCGACCTCTCGAAAATCGAATCGGGACAATTGCTGATCGAAAAGTTCCCCTGCTCTCCTCAGCAGATCCTGACCGACGTCATTTCGGTACTGCGACCAAAATTTGAAGAGAAGAAGATCCAAATCCGCCGTCATTGGGATTCGGACATCCCGACGCAGGTGCTGACCGATGCGCCGCGATTAAAGCAATTGCTGTTGAACATCGTGGGCAATGCGATCAAGTTCACCCAAACAGGCGAAGTGCGGATCGTGGCTCGACTGGAAGCGGAAGCTACTCGCAGTCGGCTGATATTTGATGTGATCGATACCGGCATCGGGATTCCTCAAGGCAAGCTGGAGATGATCTTTCAGCCGTTTTCGCAAGCCGACTCTTCGGTGACTCGACGCTTTGGCGGCACCGGATTGGGATTAACGATCAGCAGAAATCTGGCTGAATTGCTGGGCGGATCGCTGCATGCCGAAAGCGTTGAAGGCCTGGGAAGCAAGTTCACAATTACCGTCGACGCAGGCAACTTGACCCTCTCATCAGAGCCGAAGCCTGCTCCGCCAGAAGATGCGCCCACGGCGATGATTCATGAAACCAAGCTCCCCTCGCTGTCGGGAGTTCAAGCGCTTGTCGTCGACGACGGCGAAGCCAATCGTCGCTTTATCTCTGTTGTGCTTGAACATGCCGGCGCCAATATCACGATGGCCGAAAATGGGCAAGAAGCGGTTGATTCGATAGCGGAGCACACGTCCGACATCATCTTGCTTGACATGCA
The DNA here is from genome assembly GCF_000153105.1 of Blastopirellula marina DSM 3645. Taxonomy (GTDB): domain Bacteria; phylum Planctomycetota; class Planctomycetia; order Pirellulales; family Pirellulaceae; genus Blastopirellula; species Blastopirellula marina. The sequence continues at coordinate 484,308 of NZ_CH672376.1, read as the reverse complement.
GATGCCGGTCATGGATGGATATGTCGCCGCTGAGTTAATTCGCTTCCAAGGCTTTACCGGGCCGATCATCGCCGTGACGGCGCATGCGATGCAAGGGGATCGAGAAAAATGTCTCGCGGCAGGCTGCTCCGGCTATCTCTCGAAACCTTTAAGCCGAGAAGAATTACTGCGTACGGTCGCCTATGCGTTGCACGAACAACGTCTCCGCGACGCCGATGCGCCGCACGACATAGCGTTTTAGCGTTTCGCCGCGCGTCGCGACTGGCCGCCGAATGCATGTTCCGCGCCGTCAAAGACCAAACACCCGCCGCAAGAGACGCCGCTGTCGATCAGGTAGGAGTGAAAAGGCATTTACGCGATCGAGCCCGGTGTCGATCTTCGCATAGGCGTCGGGAAACCTTGGGAAGTACTCGCAATACTCCCTGTCGGGTCTCCTGCTCGGCTGGCGAACTTAGCCGCGCATGCTAAGCACCATCTCGACCGCGACCAGGTCCATCTCCATGGCGGCGGCGATCTCTTCGACCGACTTGCCTTCGTCCGAAAGCGCGTACAACTCGTTTTTCTTTTTCGCATCGCACAACGTCTCGGTAACTACGCCAAAGTCTGGCGCCGCATCGGCGTCAAACCGCGCCGCGACTTCCATCGCTTGTTGCAACGGATCGATCGCTGGGCTGGTAACGTCGATTCCCTGCTGTTTGGCGGCGTCCAACAACGCCTGAAGGCGCTGTGCGTCTTCCTGGGCCAACGTCATCGCTTGTTGCAGATAGTGGATCTTCGTGTTGAGTTCGGCCTGAAATTGCCGCGTGATGGTCAGCATCTCCGACTGCCAGCGCTGCAAGTCGTTGGGACCGCCGCTCATCGTGAATGGGCGATCTGTCGAGTGGGGCACATGCACAAGCGGTGCGTTGGACGTTTCCTTCTTGGTTTTGCGTTGCCGAGTCCAAACGCGGCGGAGCATGACCCAGGTCAATAAGACCAGGCCGCCGAAGAAGGCGAGGTACGGCAGTTGTTCGCGAATCCAGTCCATTGGAAGATCGCCTATGCGCAGAAAAAACGGCGAGCAGGGAAAAGTCTCGCCGTATCTTACGTTGATTCGCCGCTGGGCTCAAAGCGAATTTGGGTCGAATGCGGCCTGGGCGGCGTCATATATTTCCCGGAGCGGCTTGTCGTGCTGCGTCGCCAACACGCGACAGGCCTCATATTCCGGCGAAAAACTGGCCGGGCCCCCTTCGATCCAAGCCAATTTTCCGGCGACCACGCCAAAGGCCGTCTCGACCGCATGCTCGCGGCGAACCAGTTTGTGGCGACTGACTGGAAACCGCCGCACCCCCAATGTGCCGGTCTCACGAAAGAGAATTCGCTCCATCTTCGCCAGATCGGCGGCGTCGCACAGCACCGTCAGCTGCACGCCGGGGCGATTCTTCTTCATCTGGATCGAAGTGCTGTAAACGTCGAGCGCCCCCTTCTCTAGCAGCAAATTCGACGCGTGGCCGATCACTTCGCCAGAGATATCATCCAAATTGGTTTCGACGACCCAGACCTGGTCGTTGTCGAGCGGATCGGCCGTTTCGCCGAGGATCAACCGCACGATGTTGGCCTGCGATTTTAACTCCTTGGTTCCCGCGCCATAGCCGATCCGATCAATCTGCATCGCCGGCAACGGCCCAAACTGATCGACCACCGTGGCGACAATCGCCGCGCCGGTCGGCGTGGTCAATTCAAACGGCACATCGGATTGGGCGAGCGGGATCCCTTTCAAGATTTCCGCCGTCGCCGGCGCCGGAACGCTGCAGCGACCATGGGCGATTTCGATATATCCGGTCCCGGTCGGCACCGGTGAGCAGACGATCCGATCGACTCCTAGATAGTCCCAGCCGATCGCGGCGCCCACAATATCGGCGATCGAGTCAATCGCGCCGACTTCGTGAAAGTGAACCTTCTGCAAAGTCGAACCGTGCACCTTCGCTTCGGCTTCGCCGACCTTCAAAAAGATCCGCTTGGCCAATTCCTTTTGCGCCGCCGACAGCTGCCCCGCGTCGATCATCGCATCAATATGATGCAAATGCCGATGCGCATGTTCCGGCTCATGCTCGACCGTCAGATGCAGTGCGCGAAAGCCATGCCGTTTGACTTCTTCGACGCTCAAGCGAACGCCAGGCAAACCGAGCGAAGCGATCCCTTCTTGCAGCAATTGGAGAGGGACGCCGGCATCCATCATAGCGGCCAAGGTCATGTCGCCAGCAATACCGCTGGGACAGTCGAGGTAGGCGATTTTCATGGAGTGGAAAGCTTCTAGCGGAGAGTGTTGGGTATCTCTCCAGAATAGAAGCGGGGCTGGGCTACGGCAACGGGATGATTCGTGTTCATGACCATTAATCCGCTGCGATTTCCGACTTCTCCCCAGTCGTCCACCGCAACAACAGCGGTAACAAGATCAAATTTCCAAACAGTCCCCCCAGCATCGTCAGACTGACTAGTACGCCAAAATAGACCGTCGGAATGAAGTTGCTAAAGCAGAGCACGCTAAAGCCCAGGATCAGCGCGATCGTCGCGAAGATCAGCGCGCGGCCGACGCTTTGCTGCACTTCGGTCAGCGCCGCAGAGACGTTTAAACCTTTGGCCAGCGCCCGCTGAAAGCCGATGATGTAGTGCAGCGAGGAATCGACCGATAGTCCCAGCGACACGGCGGCGATCATCGCGGCGCCCATGTTAATTTTTACGCCAAACAAGCCGATGCATCCCGTCACCACCAACACCGGCAAGACGTTCGGAACCAGGGCGAGCAGCGCGTACCGGACGTCTCGCAGCGCCGCCAACATCATCAGCGCGATCCCACCGATCGCCAGCAAGAAGGCGCGCCATTGATCGGCGATCAGGCTATCAATCAAAAACGTCAGCAGCACAAAGAAGCCGGTCACTTGCGGCTTTTGCTTGGCTGGCGCGTCAGCCGCCGCTTCTGCAGAACCTTCGGTCGCAATTTCTGGATATTGGAACTCGCTGGCGATCTGTTCGACTTTAGCGATCAGCTCTTTTTTGTCGCTTGAGTCACGTCGTTCGTGCGACAGCAGCATGATGCGAAACCAATACTGTCCCGGATTGTCAGGATCTTCGGCATGCAGGGCCGCCAAGATGCCGGGCATTTCGGTTTGAAAGGCTCCCATCCCGATCTTGATTGCGCGGTTACGAAGAAAGTCAAAACGCATCGCTTCCAACGGCAACGGCGAACCGGCCATGATCGCGTCAGCCAGACTTAGCGTCTGCGTCAGCTCGGGCGCCTCTTGGCGCAACCGTTCTTCGAGCGCATTCACTTTGCTGATATACGGCCAGTCGATCGTTTCGGGGGCCGGCAACATAATGTCCCAAACGCCGGCGCCCCCCAGATTATCTTCGACATAATCATAGGCGACGACGATCGGCGCCCCTTCGCGAAAATTCTTGGTAAAGTCGCTTTCGACTTCCAAATTGATCGACCCGACAATCGCGGCGCCGAGCATGATGATCGAGAACACCGCGATCAAAACCGGATGACGCTTGACCCAGTGCATAGTCAGATCGAGCCCACCGTCTAGTTTCCCTTCACCCCAGATTCGGCCTGCGTCTCCACCAAAGTTGCCGATCAAGATGATGCCGGGAACCAACAAGCAAACGCTGACGATCACCATCAAAGCGCCGACGGCCATCATCACGCCAAAGTCATGGACCGGGCCGACCTTGGTGACCATCAAGGCGCTAAAGCCGACGGCGTCGGTCGCACAAGCCCAAAAGATCGGCGCGGCGAGCAGCTTGCCGGTTTCGATCAGGGCCGGCTCGGCTTCGAGTCCCGCAGCGCGGAACTCGCGAAAGCGAATCAGCACGTGCGTCACCGTCGCAACGCCGATCACGGTGACAATCGCCGTCAGCATCGAACTGACCATGCTCAATTGAAATCCGCTGACGGCCAGACTGGCCTGGGTCAGCCAGAGCGTCAACTGCACGACCGCAATCGCGACGATCACCCAGCGGATGCTGCGAAACGCGACCAGGATCACCAGACCCAACAGCAGTGACGTCGCCCAGCCGAGACGCGCCCCATCGTCTTCGACATAGCGAAATCCATCGACCACCATGACCGGTTCGCCGGTGATCATGCCGCCGGGCTGCGTCGCGACGATCTTCCGAATTTGATCAATCACTTCGGTTCGAGTGACGCCGGCTTCCGATTCAGGAATCAAAATACAAACCAGCGCCGCGATGTCGCCAGCCGCGTTGTGCGTCAGTCCGACAAACGCGTCACGCAGCTTCAACGCACGATTGTTGTCAGAATTGACGATGTCGCGGCCGATCGGGCGATCGATCGAGAGAACGTCGCGAACTCCGGCGAGCGCCGTAATCTCGGTACGCATCGCGATCAGCCGATCGATGCCGACCCCGTCTTCAGCAAACAGTTGCGGGTCGGGATAAACGGCCAAAATTACTTCGTTGCCGCCAAAGATCTCTTTCAGTTTCAAATAGGGGGTCAGCAGCCGATCGCCGGGAGCGAACATGTTGTCGATCGAGCGATCAAAATGAAGCGATTGCCCGATGACCAGCGAGACCCCCAGCAGACAGACGCCCAAAATGAGCGTCGCGACACGAAACCGAACAAGCAATTCAATCAATCTAGCGAGCACAGGCGTTTCCGGGGGGTAGAAGGAACGTCCTGGTATTGTAAGCCGCTGGCGGCGTCTGTGGGGAGTCGCGGTGTTACAATGTCTCCATGGAAAACGACTCCCCCCCTGTCTATCGCTTGCTCGCCGACCGACGATTTCTGCTGGTTCTACTGGCCGCGTTGCTCGTGCGCGGCGCTGTTGGCTATGTTTCGTTGGCACGTTTGGCGGACGATCCTGACAGTTATCGCCTGCTGGCGCTCCATCTGATCGAAAAACACTCGTTTACCCTGGACGACCCGGCTGAGCCAACCGCCTATCGTCCGGCTCTCTACCCGCTGCTATTGGCGATTTGCTCTCCATCAGGCGAGATTACGCCGGCCGAGGTCGCCGCGCTCCATCTGGTGCTGGGCGTGTTCACCGTGGGGATCGTCTATGCGTGGGCGGTCGCGATGGGATATCGCAATTGGGCCTGGCTAGCCGCAATGCTGACGGCAATTGATCCTGTTTTGCTGAACCAAGCGATGGTTGTGATGACCGAGACGTTAGGGACGCTCTTGGCCGCGGCGGCGCTGTTGGCGCTGACGATTCTCACCAAAACGATGCTGGCCGACGCCGAGCACTACAAACGGAACATGACCGTCCAGGCGATCAACGTCGCCGGAGCGATGATGCTGGCCGTCTATTCGCGGCCGACTTTTTTGGTCTGGCTGGCGATGTGCACCGTGACTTTGGCAGTCGTCTATTATCGCCGATACCGGGGAATCGCGGCGGCGGCGGTGATTGCGATGATCAGCGCTTTTTTGCTCGCTCCGTGGGTGGCGCGCAACTATCTGATCTTTGACAACCACATCGTGCTGGGAACCACGCATGGGGGATATACGCTGCTGTGGGGCAACAATCGCGAATTCTACAAATTTCTGCAAAACGGCGATCAGCCGGTCTGGGATAGCGACCAACTGCATACACGGTTCAATCAAGCGCACCCGAAGCGAGCGACCTCGGCCAACGAGTTGGCGCGAGACCGGGCCGCCTACGCCGAAGCGACAGAGACCATTCGCCAGCAGCCGGGGATGTTCGCCTGGTCGACGCTGGTTCGGACCGGCCGCTTTTGGCGTCTGGCGCCGCATGCGTTATCTCACGATGAGTCCCCATCACGGCGTCTGGCCCGCTACGCTGTAGGCGCGTTTTACCTGGTCGAATTTGGCCTGGCGATCGTCGGCATCGTGGTGATTGGGCGAAAAATGTGGTCGCCCCCCTGGATTTGGGGAGTCATGCTAGCCCTCAGTTTTACGCTGGTGCACGCGTTCTTTTGGAGCAACATTCGGATGCGGGCGCCGGTGGTTCCGGTGATCTGTTTATTGGCGACAGCAGGGCTGCAAAGGCTAGTTTCTCGGCAAAAAGAAGAGGAATCACGCGAAAGCTAGCCCGACTTTCGCATGGTCGTCGCAAATCGCTATCGCATCGCGGCTTAAGCCAAAATGGCTCGTCACGAAACTGCCTTGCTCCCATTGCGATCGCTTCCTATAATCCGCCCCGCAAAACCCTCGGTCCAACTGCGCGCAACGTGCGGTTGGCGCCGTTCCCTGTAAGGCAAGGAAGCCGGAACGCTGTCCCCCCCGACGCGTCAATCTCTGGTCCATCCGCTGGTACGAACCGTACTGACGGTCATCGTCGTTTGGTGCTTTGGCATCGGCGTCGCTGACGTTGCGCGCATCGCTCACGCCGAAATCGCCTTTCCCGAACCGAGCCAGGCCTACCCGATCATTGTGTCGTCCGATTCGGCGCAAGTGACGCAACAAGGGAATCAGGAAGTTTGGATCCTCACTGGCAATTGCCGGATTCAGCAAGGCGACTCTGTCACCACTTCGCACGACGCGGTGTTGTGGATCGACTACTCGCAGCCGTTCCGCTTGGCGCCGCACAAGATGAAGGTCTATCTCGAAGGCGATGTGAGCGTCGAGTATGGAAATCGGCTGCACGGCGGGCGGTTCCGCGGTCCTACCTGGCTAGGCGAACTGGCGACCAGTCATGGAATTACGCTGCCGCAGCCCGACCCCGAAGCACATAGCGCCGTCACTCCGGCCGTTTATCAGCGCGGCCTGGCGATTCAGCGTGAAGGAGGCGACATGACCAAAATTGGTCAGCCGCAGCCGATCATGCAAATTCAATATCAAGAGCCCGGCGTCGCCGCGCTGCCGGCCAATGTCGTCCCGACTCCGCGGGCCAAGCGGATTACGATTAACAACCGTTACGCAACCGGCTTTCAGACACGCGGGCAAGAGACCGATCCTGTCACCGGCGAATCGATTCTGATGTTCGACTCCGGCGTCAACGTGCTGATCGACGGGCTCGATGAAGTCGGATCGGTCAGTATTCTCGCCGATCGTGTCGTCGTCTGGTCGAAGAAAGGGATTCGCGGTATCGCCCAGTCGGGTCAATCGGAGGAAGCGATCGATACCGAGCTTTATCTCGAGGGAAACATCGTCTTCCGCCAGGGCGAACAAGTTGTCTACGCCGACCGGATGTACTACAACGCAGGCCTCGAAAGCGGCGTCGTCCTAGGCGCCGAGCTGCTGACTCCGGCGCCCGGCTATCAAGGTCTGGTTCGCCTGAAAGCGGACGTACTGCAACGGGTCGACAATAGTCATTACCAAGCCTACGGCGCATCGATCACCACTAGCCGTTTAGGCGTGCCCAACTACTGGCTGCAGTCGAACGAGATTGAATTTGTCGACGAGCAACGACAAGTGATTAACCCGATTACCGGCGAGCCGCAGTTTGATCCGTTGACGGCGGCGCCGATCATCGATCATGAAAAGCGGGCCACCGCGCGAAACAACTTCGTCTATATGGGAGGTTTCCCGGTCTTCTATTGGCCCACCTTATCGGCCAACGCCGAGAACCCCACCTTCTATTTGAACAGCGTTAAAGTACGCAACGACAACAACTTTGGCACGCAGATTCTGACCGAGTGGGACAACTACGAAATCTTTGGCATCAAGGATCCCTGGGAAGGGACTGAGTGGAATACGTCGCTCGATTATCTCAGTGAGCGCGGCTTCGGCGTTGGTACGCGGTTCGACTTCAATGGAACCTACTTTCCCTACATGAAAACGCCTGCGACCGGGTACTTGGACGCATGGGGAATTCATGACAGCGGGACCGACAACTTGGGCGCCGATCGACGCGTTGTCCCGCTGGAAACCGATTGGCGGGGGAAGGCGATCGGCCGGCATCGCCAGACGTTCCGCGGCGATTTCCGTTTCTTCGGCGAACTTGGCTATGTCAGCGATCGCAACTTTTTAGAGTCGTACTTCAACCGTGAGTGGAACACCGAAAAGGATGCGACAACTGGATTCCGTCTCGAGAAACTGTATGAGAACCAAAGCTTTACGCTTTCGGGCGCTTCGCGCGTCAACGACTTCTTCATGCAGACCGAGAAAATTCCGCAGCTTGATCATACAATCATCGGCGAGTCTCTGTTGTTTGATCGATTGTCTTGGAACGCACATTCCTCAATCGGCTATTTGCATCTGCAGCCGGCCGAAGCGCCGACCAACCCGGTCGATCTCGCGAAGTTCTCGCTGTTCCCGTACGAGACCGACTCAGAAGGTATTCGCGCGTTCACGACACAGTCGCTAGAACTGCCGCTGGATGTCGGACCGACGAAGATCACGCCGTACGTACTGGGACAAGTCGGCTATTGGCATGAAGACATTAACAACAACGATGTGATGCGCGGCTATGGTCAGTTGGGCGTGCGCGGATCGCTAATGATGTGGTCGGCCAATCGCGCGGTGCAAAGCCAGTTGTGGAACCTGAACGGCTTGGCTCATAAAGTCACCCTGTATGGCGACGCGTACTACGCCGACTCAAGCCAGGACATTGAGCGTTTCCCGCTGTATGACAATCTAGATGACGACGCTCAAGAGCAATTCGCTCGCCGCTTCAAAGTGAATACTTTCAACCTTCCGACCAATGTGCCGCTGCCGGTGGAAGTGGACGAACGCTACTATGCGATTCGTTACGGACTACAAAACTCGGTATCGTCGCCGTCCGCCGAAATTGCCGACGATCTCCAGGTGGCGCGACTCGAACTTCGCCAGGTATGGCAAACCAAACGTGGCGCACCCGGCGGCGAGCGGATTATTGACTGGATTAAATTTGACGTCGGCGCGTCGGTCTTTCCGGATGCGAGCCGCGACAACTTTGGCGAAACAATCGGCCTGATTAACTACGACTTCAATTGGGAAATCGGCGATCGCTTCTCGATCGTTTCGGATGGCGACTGGGACCTGTTCGATAACGGTCTGCAGATGGTCAACGTGGGCGCTCAGATGAGCCGCCCGCAAATCGGTAGTTTGTATGTTGGCTACACAATGATGAAGTCGCCGGTTGTCGCCAACATTCTGAACGCATCGTTCCAATATCGCATGACTGACAAATGGATCGCTGGACTCGGCAGTTCGTATGACTTTGAAAGCGCCGGTAACCTTGGTCAGAATATTTTCCTAACCCGTGTCGGGGAATCGAGCCTGTTCACGTTCAATCTCAATGTTGATCCTAGTCGCGCCGTTACCGGCATCGGCATTAGCTTCGAGCCCCGCTTCTTCGCGACGGGACGCTTTAGCAAGATCGCCGGAGAACCGATCCCGCCGGTCGGTGCGTTCGGGCTAGAATAGCGTTGTCGTTTCGCACCGCTCGCTGGGAGAACGCCGCCGATGACCACTCCACCGTACCAACCGGCGCCGCGTACTTGGGTCGCCAAGTTTCGCGATGCGTTTCGCGGCATCTATATCGGCGCAAGCGCCCAGTCGAGCTTCGCCGTCCACTTGATCGTCTCGGCGCTGGTGATCGCGCTCGCGGCCTATCTGGCGGTCGATATTATTCGCTGGTCGCTGTTGCTGCTTTGCATCGCGCTGGTATTGGCGGCCGAACTGTTTAATTCGGCGATTGAATGGCTCGCGAAAGCGATTGATCACGGCGAAAACGAACACCTCCGCAACGCGCTGGACGTCGCCAGCGGCGCGGTGCTGGTCACATCGATCGGCGCGGCGATCGTGGGGGGACTGATCTTCGCCGAACAATTTGCGGCGATGTAGCAGAGCAACTACTCGCGTGTAGATCGCGTCGAAAATCTCGCTGCCCGCGGATCAAGCTCGTTGCCAGAGGATGCGGTCAGCGGCGCATACAACTCGGGTCTTCTCCCCCGAATCCAGCGCCGTCCTGTGCAGTTCTCCAGCAGATCGAGATCAACGTCGGCCGTCACCATCGCGTCGGTCGGTTCCAGCTGCTCGGCCAAGATTCGTCCGTAGCAATCGAGGATCATCGCGTTGCCGGTTCGAACTTCGTCATCATCCAGTCCCACGCCGTTGCTGAACAAGAGGAACATCCCGTTGTCGTGGGCGCGGGACGGCAACCAGCGGTGGAGCCACTCGCGTCCTTTGCCGCCGTTGGTCTCGGCTTGCAGCGCCGCGGGATTCTGCGCGCGGTCATGCCACAACTGCGGATCAATTTTTCCCATCGCATGCGGACTGCGCGACGCTGTTCCGCCGGTTTGATGCGGCGCCAACAAGATGTCGGCGCCTTGCAAGGCGGTGATCCGCGCGTTCTCGGTCAGGTTATTGTCCCAACAAATCAAGACGCCCAGCTTTACGCCCAGATGCGTGTCGAACACCGTGTACTGATCGCCGCTGCTCATATACGGACTGATGAAACAGTGCAACTTACGATGACGATGAACGGCGCCATCCGGCAGCGCGACGACATACGTGTTGTAAAGCTGGCCATCTTCCGCATGTTCGATCAGACCGCCGCCGATGATCAACTGATAGCGGCTCGCCAAGTCTACGAGCGCCGCCGTGGAGGAGCCTGTGGGAACCGGTTCGGCGAGCGCTGCGACGCCAGCGCGATCTAGACTGCGAACGTGCCAATAGCCGGTGACGCACATCTCGGGAAACGTGATCAGTTGCACGCCGGTTTCCGCCGCGCGTCGGCACCAGGTTTCGATTTGAGCGAGATTGTACAGCTTGTCACCGGGATGATGCTGAAACTGAACCGTCGCACAGCGAATCATGCCGAGCCTACCGAGAGCGCCAGAAGCTGGGAATGAACAGGACCGCGACCGCAAAGATCTCTAACCGTCCTAGCATCATCAGCCAAACGAACAGCAGCTTCGTCCACCAGGTGAAGTTCGAGTAGTTCTGCGTTGCGCCGATCACTCCTAAGCCGGGACCGATGTTGTTGAGCGTCGCCGCTACGCTGGTCGCGCTGTCGATCAGCTTATGTTCGATATGAACCTGCGACGTACCCCAAGTCGAGTCAGGCTCAAGCGTGATGATCGCCATCCAGCTGAAGACGAACAGCACCAGGATCAGGCCGAAATAGACCAAGATGTTTTGTTGCAAATCGTTATCTTCGACCGGCTTGCCCCCCAATCGCAACGGGCGAATGACGCTGGGATGATACGCTTTTTCGATTTGCAGGTACAAAATCTTGTGAAACAAGATATGGCGGATCACCTTCAAACCGCCGCCGGTGCTGCCGGCGCAACCGCCGACAAACATCAGCAAGAAGAGAACGCCGCGGCCGAAGCTGTTCCAGCCGTCAAAGTCATGCGTTCCAAATCCGGTGGTCGTCATGATCGAAACGACCTGAAACGAACCGCAACGAAGCGCATCAGACGCTTCGCCCCAAGTGGTTTGGTCCGCGTGACTCCGAAAATCACCGTAGCTCATGCCGAAGGCGATCACCAGCGCGGTCGCAATTGCGAGAACCGCCATGTAGGTGCGCCATTCGACATCTTTCCACAAGGCGCTCAACCTGCGACGCACGACCAGAAAGTAGAGCAGCATAAAATTCATGCCGGCCAACACCATGAACGCCAACACGACGTATTCGATCCAAAAACCGGTGTACGGATCGGCCTTGTAAAAATGCCCGAGACTGTCGTTGAACGTGCTGAAACCGCCGGTCGCCATCGTCCCAAACGCGTGACACAGCGCGTCGAAAAAAGTCATTCCCAACAGCCACAAAATGACCGTCAGCACCGCATTCAGCGCGAGATAAATCGCCGTGAAATACCATGCCGTTTGCTGCATTCGCGAGTGGGCGCCTTCTTTGGAGGGCCCCGGCATTTCGTTATGCATCAGCGCCTTGCCGGCCGAACCCTGACCAAGCACCACGACAAACAACACAATGATTCCCAGCCCGCCTAGCAAGTGCGTGCTGCTGCGCCAGAACAAGATGCAATGCGGCACCAGCACGGGATCTTCTAAGTTGGCGATCACCGTTGCGCCGGTCGTGCTAAACCCTGATTGCGATTCGAATAGCGCATCGGCCAGGTTCATCTTGATCGGGCGGATCCGATAGTGGTCAAAACGATCCAGCGGCGCCGGCTCTTGTTCGGGCGCGATCAACGCGTCGGTCCATTCGGGCAGCGCCTTCAACTGGTTAAAGGCGGTGATCAGTTCTTCCCCTTCGTCGGCCGTGGTCAATTGATCTCGAGAGACGCCAACCGCATGCGCGTCTTTCAAGATCGTCACCAGCCGGTATTGCAGCGGCGTAATGGGAGCGACGTTCTCGTTGAAAACCTGCGGCGGATGAGCCGCGTCTTCAAACAAACGGACCGACAGACTGCGTGACGCGCCGCTTAAGACAAACGGCAAACCGCCCAGTACGGTCGCTAAGACCCAGCTCAGACCGACGACCGCCATCGCTTCTTTGCGAAAGAGCTCTCCCTTGGAGGTACGAGCGTAGTACGAAAGACTCGCCCAGCAAACGAAACAAGAGCCGATCGAAATGACCAGCGCTTGAAATCCGGCCGTCTCAAAACCAATCGCCGCTTCCGACGTACGATGTCCCAGCGCAGGAAAGGCCCACGGCAGGCTAAATACCATCGTGATGCCGATCAGCAATGCGACGATCGACAAAAATTTACAAACCAGGCGAAAGTTCATCGGCGCTTATCGTCTTGCGGCGCTCTGTGGAGGCTAGCGACCATTGGTGTGAAACATTTCGAGCATCGCATCGACCGCGCCGTCTTCCACCAGCGCGATTACCGTGTCGCCCGGGCTCAGCCGATCATCGGCAGTCGGCACGCGAACGTAATCAGACGACATCACCGCAGCGATCAAACATTGCGGCGGCAACTTCAAGTTGGCCAACACATGCTCGGTCGCCTGAGCTCCGACCAACACTTCGATCTCTACGATCGCGATGCTGCCGCCGGGGATCTGCTTGCGGGTGACGATCGGCCCGCTGTTTAAAAAGCCCAGCACCTGGCGAGCCATCACGTTACGCGGACTCACGGCCAGGTTGATGCCCAGCTTGTTGACCACATTGGCGTAGTCAGGACGCTGGACGATCGCCATCAATTGCGGTGCGCCGAGCTCGCCTGCTTCGACGCAGGCCATGATGTTGTTTTCATCGTCGCCGGTACACGCGACAAAGACGTCGCAGGCGTTGATTCGCTCTTCTTCCAGCACGACGCGGCGAGTCGCATCGGCCAAAATAACGGTCGTATGTTCGAGCAAACGCGAAAGGTACTCGCAGCGTTCTTTGTTCGTTTCCATCAGCGAAACGTTGAAGCGATGCCCTTCGAGCATGCGGGCCAGATGCAAGCCGGTCTCGCCGCCGCCGGCGATCACGACTGAGCGACGCACGTCGGGCTTGGCCTGAAACTTCCCTTTGGCTTCGTCGATGTTTTCGCGACTGCCGATCACCGTGATCCGGTCGCCGGCCGCAATCGAGTCATTCGCGCCGGCGATCCACATCTTGCCGTCGCGCTGGATTGTGCCGATACGCGAACCGCGCGGAAGCTCTAACGACTTAAGCGGTTGTCCCATCGCTCGCGTCGCTTCGCCGCAAACGATCTCCTGCACTTCCAATTCGCCGCGGGCAAAGTTTTCCATCACCGCGCTGCCCGGCGTGCGAATGCCGCGCAAGAATTCAATCGCCGAGAGATGCTCAAGGCTGAGCAGGCGATCGATCTTGAAATGTTCCTGATAGTCGAACGTGCTCAAGTCGCGAAAGACGCGGCCATACACGCGAGCGACGGTCCGGCGAGCGCCCATCGCTTTGGCCATACTTGCGGCGACGATGTTCACCTCGTCGTCGCCCGTGACCGAAAGACAGAGATCGCAACCGAGAATGTCGGCCTGAAACAGCACCGCCGACTCCGACGCCGATCCGCACAAGGCGCGAACGTCCAACTCGTTATTCAAACGACGGACCGTTTCGGGGTCGCGATCGACTACCGTCACGCTATGGCGATTGCGGCACATCAAGTCGGCGATCCACGAACCGATCGTCCCGGCGCCCAATACTACGATTCTCATCGGTTACTCACTTGTTCCTGCGGCGCCGTCGCATCCTTGGCAGTTCGAGCGCCGGAAAGGAACCTTCCCTTTCGTATTGAGCGCCGCCTCCGGTATCCGCAAATCTTCCAGCACGCGGCCGTTCACTACGGTCTCTTCGACGATCCGCGGCACATCTTGCAGCGTTACCGCGCCATACCAGATCGCTTGCGGGTAAATCACCAACACCGGACCGCATTCGCATTGATCCAGGCATCCAGCGCTATTGGCGCGAACTTCCCCTTTCAATCCGTGACGCTTCAGTTCTTTCTTCAAAGCATCTTTCAGGTCGCCGTGACCTTGTTCGTCGCACGAGCCGCGGGGATGGCCCGCAGCGCGACGATTCTCGCAAATGAAAATATGGTGCGTAAATGCCGGCACGCAGAATCTCGCGCTAAAGGTGAATCGTCAAGCCGTAAACTTCCAATCGTAAGCGGTTTGCGGATCGATTCTAGCCGGCAATAGGCCAGCCGAGATAAATATCGGCCAGCCGTATACCTGCGACGCGGCGGCGACAGCTTGGATGGGGGGCCTGACTACAGAAAGCCGTGCTCCCGCAAAAACTGCGTCATTTGCTTGGTTGTGTCTTCGTAAGCGCCTTTGTCACCGCGGCCGTGGTTAAAAAAACCGTGACCAGCGCCGTCGTAACCGACCAGTTTGCACAGACCGCCTAGTTCCTGCATTTTCTCGGCGTATTTTTCGACGGTCACATAGGGAACCGTGGTATCCGCTTTTCCATGAAAAATAATCGTCGGCGGCATCTCGGCGTCAAGATGGTGATACGGGGAAAGGTTTACCGGCTCGGTCCCCAATCGCTTCGCGAGCCCGGTCAGCCGCTTTTGTACAATCGGCGGCAGCTTTTTCTCTGGCGCCAAGATCACGGCCGGATTGAACAAGACCAACGCATTGGGACGACTGCTCACCGACGCATCTTCACTGGGTTCGTCAAATTTGTCGATCACCGCCGTGCAGGCCGCCAAATGCCCGCCGGCCGATCCGCCGCCGGCGACAATCCGATCGGGGTCAATCCCAAGCCGCTTGCTGTTGGTCCGAGCCCAACGGATCGCGCTCTTAGCGTCGGAGACGCAGGCGTCGGCCGTCACTTGATGCCGCGATGCGACTCGATAGTCGGCCGCCATCGCGACCATACCTTGTTTCGCCAGATGCTCGCACTGCGGGTAGAATTGACTCGGCGATCCGCTGTTCCAACCGCCCCCAAAGAAGAACAAGATCACCGGGCTCTTTGAATCGGCCGTATGACCCGCCGGCTCAAAGATGTGCATCGTCAGTTCGACTTTGTCGATTGTCTTATAAACTTCCTTCCGCTGCTTCACCTTGTCGCTAGACGCTTCTTGGGTCTGGGCTAGCGCCGTGGGCGATAGCGCCCCACCGCCAATCGCCGCCGCTAGGCAGCAAGTCACGATCAAATTTCGCATAAAGTCCCCTTGGATGAAAAATAGGTGGGAAGATGGCGGTCGCTATTCTAGCTTAGGTCACCGGCTCTTTTCCACTTCCCGCCGAGAGCGGTAGTTTGCCGAACTGCTCCTGCGTCTCATTTTCGCGTAAAATAGACCGCTTCGCATCGAGTCGCTGCTTACAGGTAACCAACCGCGTGTTTCATTGGGGAATGTGGATCGTCTTTGGCATTCCAGCCATCGCCGCTGGTTTGTTGCTGCTGCGCGGCGTCTATCTCGCGACCTTTCCGCCGGATCGTCGCTTGATCGCGGCTGCGATCGAGTTCGCCAAGCGTACGACCGGTCGACCGGTGAAAAATATCCATAGCGGCGAGATCCGCGGTTTCGATGGTCGGCGAACTTTTGTCCGCGTGCTGTTCGACGACGATGCTCACTTCGGCTCGCCGCAAGGTGCGCCCCGAAAATATTACGCGGTTGATCTGGAAAGCAGCGAAGTCAGCGAGTCTTCGGTGCAAGAGTCGCGACCGTTTCGCTGGGGGCCGCCCGACGAAACTCCCAACGCAGAACAACCAGAATCCGCGTTGGCCTCTTCTGAGTCACCTGCTCAAGAGTAGCCGATACTCGTCGATCGTCGCCGCCGCCGCTGCGTCGGCATGATAGCGCTGGTGAACTGCTAAGCAGCCTTCCATTCCAAGCTGGCGCCCTGCTGCGCGATTCGCCAACACTTCGGTCAACTTACCGGCGAGCGCCGCCGCGTCGTTGGGCGCAACCAGATGCCCGCCGCCGGTCGCCGCCAGCAGTTCGGGAAAGGCGCCATGCGACGGTTGGACGACCGGCACTCCCGAGGCGAGCGCCTCCAGCACAAACAACCCTTTCGGTTCGCGATAGATCGTCGGCGTCGACAGAACATCGATCGAATGCAAAAACTCGACCTTGCCGTGACGATCGACTTCGCCCACATACTCGTAAGCGTCGCCAAGTCCGGCGGCGCCTAATTTGGCGAACTGATCGTCCGCATATTTCGTGTGTTGAGCGCCTAGATAGCCGGCGATCTTCAACCGCGCGTTTTCCATGCCTGGCGACTGACGTAATTGGATGAATGCGTCAACCAACAGATGCAACCCTTTCTCCGGCGCCAAGCGAGCCAGATAGCCTACGGTCGGCGGACAATCGAGCATCAGCGGCCGGTTTTGCGCCAGTTCTAGCGGAAAGTCCGTCACGTCAATTCCCAGCGGCACAATCCGAAACTTCTCGGCCGGCGTTTGAAAGTACTCTCCCATATAGTCGGCGTAGTAGCGACTAAAAACGACAAACGCGTCGACCTGCTCGGCCAACTTGCGGATCTCGGCGAGCGACTGCGATCGGTACGGCTCAGGCAGGTCATCCAGAAAGATGTCGTCTCCTTGCAGCGTCACCACGATCGGCGCGTTGACCTTGCGACGAATCGCGCCGATGCAGCCGCCGATCAAGATATTGGAAAGGTTAATCACCTGCGGCTTGACCGAGTCGGCCAGCCAAGCGGCCAGCCGCTCCGCTTCATGGCGTTGATTGCCATGTTCGCCGCGCAGCATCGACAGCGTCAGCGCCCCGAGATTCTTCGCGCTGGTCTCAATCCCGCGCGAAGTCGCCCAATTGATAATCGCCGGGCGATCAAGCCAGCGAGTCACAAACCCCGGCAAGAAGCGATAGCCGGGGATCGCCTGCTCTAGATAAACGTTGATGCCGCCGTAAAAGAGATGCTCGTCGCTGACATTCTCTTCATCCGTACGGATCGGCGTGTAGGTAGGAATCAAATGCACGTCGTGACCGCCGCGGTGCATCGCCCGAGCGATCGTATTGTCGCGCATGCAACTGCCGCAAAACATCCCGGCGCTGCCGGCGGTAATCGAAGCGATAGTCAACGGAGCGTTAGGCGTCACAGGCGGTTCGTCAAAGAAGAGGACTGAAAAGGTCGTAGAGCGTCCTATCTTCGTAGCCCGAAGCCGCCAGCGCGGGAAATGCGGTTTCTATTCAATGACGAATGTCGAAGCACCCATGTAGCATGAATGGCCAAAAGTTCGAATGACGAGTTACTTCGTGATTCGTGCTTCATTCGACATTTAAGCTTCGACATTCGTCATTTGCTTGCGAACGCATTTCCCGCGCTGGCGATTCGGGCTACGAAGAGGAAGGTTCGCTCCATTGTAGACGCTACGCCGCAAGAGGCCAGTTAGCCGAAATACCAACTTTGGCTGGCTAATTGGCGCTGCGGAGCGCTTCGATCGGATCGAGATTGGCGGCGCGATGGGCTGGATAAATGCCAAATACGATTCCGACGATGACCGAAATAACGAACGCGATCGGAATCGAAATCAGCACAATCTGCGGGCGAACGTCACGAATCGAATCAGGCAGCATCGCAATCAACTCAGGATCGTAGTTTTCTACTCCCCAGCGCATCAGGTCGACCGCCGGTACGCAACAGAGTCCACCCAAAATACCGGTCAATCCGCCGACGACCGATAACACGATCGTCTCCACCAAAAACTGACGTACGATATCGCGCCGCTTGGCGCCGATCGCGCGGCGGATGCCGATTTCGCGGGTCCGTTCGGTCACGGTCGCCAGCATGATGTTCATAATCCCGATGCCGCCGACCAACAGCGAGATCGCCGCGATCAACCCCATAAAGACCATGAACATCAGCCGCGTTTGTCGCGACTGCTCCAGCAGTTCCAAGGGGACGACCACCGAGATGTCTTTCGCCCGATCGTGATGTGACAGACTAGCGCGAATCACGTCAGCCGTCGCCAAAACGGCAGGCACATCCAGCAAACCCGTTTTCTTTTTGATGCGCAGCGTGATTTGATTCAGTTCGATTATCTCTCCTTCAAAGCTGCCGCTGCGACGGGTCATGACCTGATCCCCCACGCGCTGCCAAAGGGTCGAAATCGGAATGTAGACATCCTTGTTGAACTCTTGCCCTGACATGCTGCCGCCGATCGCCGCCGTCGCCGCACGCGGCTTCAGCACGCCGACAACGGTATAGTAGTCGGCTTCGACATGTATCTTTTTCCCGATCGGATTGGCGAAGCCAAATAGCCTTTCCGTGACTTCCGCCGCCAAGACGCAGACATTGTCGCGGCCACTTAGTTCGGCGTCTGAGAGAAAGTGTCCAGACTGGATTTGCAACCGGGTCACTTCGGCGTATTCCGGCGTACAACCGACCAACCGCCCGAACATGCTGACCGGGCCCCGACTGAACTCGCGGCGAATCTCGCGAATCGGGATCGCCTGGTCGACGGTCGGAATCGTTTCTTCCAACAGATGTAAGTCGTCGCGCGTCAGGCCATAAGGAGTAATGCCGCGAGCGCTGGTATTCGCTTCGGCCGGCGGTTTGACGCTGCGCACCAACACGTTCTCGGCGCCCAGACCTTCGATCTGCTCTTGCGCCTTCAGGCTGATTCCTTCGCCGATGGCGACCAGCCAAATCACGCTGGCGACCCCGATAAAGATGCCCAAGATCGTCAGCAACGAGCGCATCGGATGCAGCAGCAAGCTTTTGACGCCTAGGATCCAGACTCTTATGCCGAACATTTTGTCCCGTCCTGCGTTAAGAGGCTGAAGTCGCCAATGCCGAACGACGATTCACAATCAAACGATCTTCCGCCAGTTCGCCATCCGACAGACGCATGACGCGGCGCGCATGCTCCGACACGTCATCTTCGTGCGTCACGAGAATGATCGTGCGACCTTCGTTATTCAACCGCTCAAACAGCGACAAAATCTCTTCGGTCGTTTTCGAGTCCAAGTTACCGGTCGGTTCATCCGCTAAGATGTAGTCAGGATTGTTGATTAGGCTGCGTGCGACGGCGACACGTTGCTGCTGACCACCGGAAAGTTGCATCGGTCGATGGTCAAGCCGCCCTTGCAAACCGACCATCAGCGCCAGCTCTTTGCAGCGACGACGATCCTCTGGCGAGACCTTACCGCGATAGTAAAGCGGCACTTCGATATTCTCCAGCACCGTCAACTGCTGAATCAGATTGTAGGCCTGAAAGATGATGCCGACGCGGGAAGCTCGCAAATAGGAGAGCTCGTCATCTGACAACTTGCTAGTGTCGCTTCCACCCAGCAAAATGCTGCCGTGCGAAGGGCGATCCAGGCAGCCCAGCAGATTGAGCAGCGTACTCTTGCCCGAACCGGACGTCCCCATGATGGCGACGTAATCCCCTTCAGGGACATTAAAAGTAACGCCGCGCAGCGCGTAGACCGTCTCCCCCTTCAGATGATAAATCTTCTTGAGGTCTTCGACCTGAACGGCGAATTTCACTGACCGCCTCCGGCGGCGCGTTGGCGTTTCGGCGAAGCCGAATCCGCTGCGGCAGTCGTTGTCGTCACCGCTTCAGCGACTTGCGTCTCAGCCGGCTTTTGCGTTTGCTCGCTGGTCGACACCTGCGCCGTTTCGACTTCGTCGCCGCTCTCAGCGGAAGTCGATGCCGTGGTCTCGGTCGCCGCAGTCGTCTTCTCGCGACTGGTCACTTCTTCAAATCGCGCGGCGATCTTCTCGGCAGGCGTCGCAATCGCCGGCAGTTCAATGTCATCCAAAAATCCACGGGGATTCATCGCGACTTGATCGCCCGGCTGCAACCCCTTGGTGATGACTACAAAGCGGCTGTTGTTCGAGCCGATCTCAACTTGGCGTGCTTTGACGATTCCGGAAGCGTCACGCAAAAAGCAGAAGTGCGAACCATCGTGCTCATAAACCGACTGCACCGGCGCTTGAAGCTCTTCCGGCGATGATTCAACATGGATCGAAACCTGAGCCGTCAAACCGGGACGAATCTGCATCGTTGGGTTGAGCACTTTCACCGTCACCGCGTACTTCTTGACGCTTGAGCTCATCCAGTGGCCCGGCGTCGGATATTCATTGACGCGGATCACTTCGCCCATCAGTTCACTGCCTTCATAAGCGTCAAGCTTGATCGTCGCCGGCATTTCTTTGTCAATCAGCGCGATCCGCGATTCGTTAACATCGCAAACAATCTGCATCGCTTCGTAGTCAGGCAGACGAATCAGCGTTTGGCGTTCACGCACTTTAGCGCCTGGTTCGAGCACAAAGTCGCTGGAGTCGCGACCGCTAGAAACGTTGGCGTACACCACTTGGCCGTTTTGCGGAGCGCGGATTTCGCAGGCCGAGATTTGCTCTTCAAAGAACTGGAGCATCTTGTTTTCCAAGCCCAGCTTTTCTTTGGCCGCTTCCAGATCAGCTTCGGCGACCTTGATAGCGCTGTCGAGCTCTTTGATTTTCTTTTCTTTGGTATATTCCTTCAGCACATTCTTCTTGGTCTGCGATTTCTCAAGCTCGATCTTCGCCTTCTTCAGCGCGAATTGATCTCCCTGCAATTGCAGCGAGGTCACATAACCTTTGGCCGCTAGTCGACCGCTGTAGAGGAGGTATTCTTCGGCGCGGCGAACGTTCTCTTCGGCGAGCGTGATTTCGCTCTCGATCTCGTTCATCTCTTCGACGAACGTTCCCAGCACATATTCGTTCATGCCAATCTCCGCGGCGGCCAATTCGTTCTCGGCCTTCGCCAACGACGCGATCGACTGCGTCACGTCCAACTGTTGCAACGTGTGCTCTTCTTCTAGCGCGGAAGAATCAAGACGAATCAACAGATCCCCCTTCTTGACCGAAGCGCCTTCTTCGATCGCCCACAAGATCTCGAACGAATTGGTCGTGCGATAGCTGCGAACTTCCGACTTCACTTCCACGTTGCTCGCACTTTCGACTTCGCCCCGTTCGACGACGTCGTGCAAATACGCGCTGCGATCAATCGTATGAAACAGTTCGTTGGAAGCGACGACCCCTTGGGCCTGCGGGCGATTCCAATAGAACGCAGCGCCGACAACGACGCTAACGACCGCTAGTAAGGCAACCACCAAACGAGTCGTCGATCCTCGACGATCTTTGGCCGAGACCCCCAGCGAATGAACAGTGTTTGATGCTGTCATCGGTGTGCTCGTAGGAAGGATCGCACGCGTGCTTGCATGCGATTGGGTGGGATGGAGGCAGGGCGTGTAGTCCTGAATTGTAGCCGACAGTCGAGGGCAAGTCACCCGCAAAAATCGACCTGAAAACCTCTCCATAATGCAGAATTTCTGCTCGCGACAACCGTGCCGCAACCCTAGTTAACCCTGGACCAGCTCAAGAGTTTCGCTCGTTTCTGCATTTCTAAGGTGAGATAGATCACCAAACTCTCTCTCGCGCGCGATCACGACGCGATTTTGACAAAGATTCTTCGTGAAATTGATTTTCTGTCCTATATCTCACGCGATATCGTCGCAACCTGCTCGCTCTACCGAGGTTCCGGCGGTGGAATCACGTCGTCCAAAATCCCGTCGTCCGCCGCCGGCAGCGGAGGCCGCAGTTCGAGCGGCATCGCTTCTAACTCACGTACTCCATCGGGATTCTCGTGCGGAATTGCCGGCAACAGCGCTTCGGTCGGAGTGGGGGTTTCGATCATCTCCTGGCCCTCTCCGCTCAGATGATGCGATCGCATGCGCCACGATGTCGCATCGAGCGGACCTGGGTCGATCCAAATCCCGCGATCATCCAACTGCATCGTGCCCATATCGAGATCGAGACTCCGCCGCAAAATCTCGTAGTTGACGGCGACCCCCAAAAAGTCATTCTGCGCACTGACCAGGCTGTCGAGCGCGTTGATCAAGTCGCGCGCGGTCGACGAATCAAATTTCTGCTGGTCTTGATTCGGCTTCGACGGTTCCTGCAAACGCAATTGCGTCCGTTCGACCTGCGAGATCGCAACCTGCACCGCAGCGCGACGCAGCTCGAAGTTGATCTTGTTCACATCGATCGTACGAATCGTGTCACGCAGCCCACGTGAGACGAGATCCCGAAATTCATAGTATTGTCGCCGCGTCCGCTCGTAAGCGATCTGCGACTCGCGATAGTTGTTCCGCTCTAGCAGACGCGTCACTGGCGCGTCCCATTGCAGACCCACTCGCAGCCGTCCATTGTCAGAGTTGAATTTGACCCCGTTCTTCCCCAGGTTTCCGATATCGCCTGAGAAGACGACGTCGAGGTCGGCCTCCAGGTCATTCGCAAAGAAGCCGATTTGTCGCCATGAATCGACCAGCGCCGCTTGCGCGTTCATCCAGTCGCGGCGATTCTCACGTGCGATATCCAGGGCCTCGTCCGAACTGATCTCGACATCGGTTAACGTGATCGATTCCGTTCGTGCGCGAGCTTGCACCAGCGACAATCCCAGCACATCGCTGATCAAAGCCGAGATCTCGCTGGGCGCCTGACCAAACACTTCCTCTTGCGCCCGCTGGAACAACGCCTGCGGCGCCAGGTTGGGCGCGTCTTCCTGCAGCTTGCGAATGTCGGCGATCAGTTTGTCGAGCGTTTCGCCATGCAACGCGAAATCTTCGTTCAAGTCTTGTTGAATCGCATCCAATTGGTCCGGCAAGCGCGTCAGCCGACCGGTGCTGAGTACGCCGTTAGTGACCGACTCTTGCGAGGTCGGTTTTCCGTTTTGCGTTCCATACTCGGCCAATTGGCGCTGAATCTCGGTCAACTCGGCGACCCGTTTCGGCAGCATCGCACGCAGGCCGTCGACATCCTCGGCGACCAACGGCGCAAACTCGATCGCGACCCGACCGCGCAACTCTTGGATCAGCTCCAGCTTCGCGACAATCCCGGCGAAGGTGGCCTGCGTCTGTTCGTTCCAGATCAGCTCCGGCATCAACTGTAGATTCGGATCGAGTTCGAGCCCATTGGGGTCCGGCAACATGCCGATCACCGATTCGCCCAGTTCGACTTGAATACTGGTCAATTGGTTTTGCACGCGTGTGAATGACGGCTCAATCAAGTTGAACTGATTGAAAAATGGATCCACTTCCAGCTTCACCGGCAACTCTGGCGGCAACCCAAGATTGATCTTGTACAAGTCCAAGCGGTTGGCGAACGAGGCGCGATTGGCCAGCAACGAACTTTGTTCGCGAAAGAGCGCCTGACGAGTCAGCTCGACCTGAAACGAGTCGATGCGTCCCGATTCAAAGTACGATTCCAACTGCGTCAAACTGCTGCGCAAGCCGGCGATATTCGCCTCTTGGTTCCGAATGTTTTGCTCCGTTTGCAGCAGTCCCATATAACCGCCGGCCGAGAACGAACCGCTGGCGCCGATGCTGGGGAAGCCAATTCCGCCGGCGCTGGGTCCCGGTCCGGCCGAACGCCCGGCGACGATCTCTAAATAGAAGCCGCGTTGATATCGCTCCATCTGACGAACGTTGGCCAGCAGATCTCGCTCTGACTGGGTCAGTTGCTCGAGGACCACGCGACGACCGCCGCCGCGCAGCAGCGGTTGAACCAACGAAAAATCGATCAACGAATTGACCGAGTGCGTATTCGGCCCCGAGAATTCCCACACCAGTTGATTGGCGAAACCAACCACTAACTCGCCGCCCGATGCGAACAGTTTTTCCATCTGCATGTTGCGGGTATTTGCGTCCAGCCGGCTAGAAGATCCTCCCGCGCCGCGCTGCGGCCCATCGGCCGTAAAGAACGTTTCATAGCCGCCGAAGAACTGTGCGTCGAAGCGGAAACGTTGGAAGCTGACATCCAACGCTGAGAGATATAAGTCTTCGACCTCGGTCTGATAGTCACGCGAGTTGAGCCGCGCTAATTCGACGACGCGATCATCATTCAGGCTCAGCGTGCCGTCGTCGCTGATCGGCAGATACGCGAGCCAAGCCGGATTCTCGACCGAAGCGATCACGCCGTTCTTGGTCCACTTCTGATAGTTTTTTTTGCCGTCGACGTGATACATCAGCTCGTTCGACGTCGGATCATCGAGCGGCTGCGGCGGAAAGTCCTCCGAGTATTGGTCGTACATGCGCGACTCTGGATTCGGATAAACCGAATAGCCCGGCAACTCCCACCGTGGATCACTCGCTTTTTGATCGATCAAGTAATACGCGTCGGCGTCGGCTTGGCCATGATAAAACCCGCGCGTTCGAAAGCAGCCGGCGACCAAAATCAACAACGCCAAGCACACGGCGGTCAGCGCCAGAGCGGCGCCGCGCGATCCAGGGCGTATCAGGTCGTAATATGGTTTCATTTAAACGTTTCCGATTTTAGGCCGCGCGCTCGGCCAAGTGGGAAGAAGACGAGGAGAAGGAGGCGGGAGCAATCGTTGGCTCGTGCAACTGCGTCGCGTAGCGAACTACTTCGGCGGCCAGCGGAGAACATTGGTGAACTTCGTCCAGTTCGCTCCACCGAGCGGCGATCGCCTGGCCGGCGGTACGTACGATCTGAACTCCGGCCGTCGTCAGACTCCACTGTTGGCGGCGGCGATCGTGCGGGTCGCGCTGCGAGTCGATCCACTCGCGCTGACGCAACCTTTCGACAATCGCGCTGATCTGCGCCGGCGAAACCGCCAGTCGATCGGCCAATTGGCGCTGTGAAGGAGGATTCGCTTCGGCGTCATACGCGGCCAGCACCAGAAATTCGTTTTCACTTAACTGGGCGTCGGAAAGCGCATCGGCCAGCGCTCGACGGACGAGCCGGTCGAGCCGGCTTGTCGTTTCGGCCAAACGAGCGAAGACTCGCCAGCGACTAGCGGCGGATTGATCGGCCTGCATGCCGGTCCCCTTTGCACTTTCGGTAGTCGCCAGGCAGTCTGCCCGACGATATCGGATCGTATGAATCATTCCGAATGAAACGATTCCCTGTCGGGATGATTCGTCGCGCAAAGCGTTCTCACTTGAATCATTCAGGCAGAATCGCCAGCGACCGCCGTCAAACGGCCTGCGGCTTCGCGAAGAACGCGAAGTAGCCGTCAGGGGGGAATACGGCCCCAATGTTTGACGAATTCGGCGCTGCACAGCGACGGAAGTGCTATGCTATGAAGAGGTTATGAAATTAACCGGGCGCAGATAAACTTGACTGCCCATTTTTCCTAGTCTATTATCGTCCCATCTTATGCGCCTTCGATTTCAGCAGAATTTCCGCTTCAGGGCTGACATACGAATTACACTAGAGGGACCCGTCAACTGTGACGGCGTCACTTGCGATCCACATCCGGCTATCTTCTCCGCTCGAGCCAAAGATCTGACATGACAATTTTCTACATCGTGATCGCGGTGCTAGTGCTGCTGTTTGGGATCTTGTCGTATCTCAACTTTCAGACCTGGCATATCGTCACCGTGCTAGCCACGTTCTGCTGCTTCTTTGCGGCGTTCGCGTTTGTTGTTCTCAGTTCGCTGGTCCTCAAGACCCAAGCCGCGTGGCGCGCCGACTATCAAAATAAAGCCGAGATGCACGCGCGTCTCGAAACCGAAGTGGAAGTGCTGGAAACCGGCGTTGCGATCAACGAATTGACCGGCAAATTGGTCTCGACCGACGATCCGATCGGTTCCATCTTGACCGCCAACGCCGAACTGAAACGAGTGATGCATGCTCGCGGTCGCGTCTGGCGCGGTTGTCAGGCGGGTCAATTAGCCCAAAACTCGATCGAAGTCGTGATGCCGACGCGGCAGCCTGACCCGACCAATCCGATGGCGCCGGCTCCCTCCCAAGATCGTTCGCTCGACATCGATACCGTGCTGTATGCGTTTGGCGAAGTTCCTCGTCCCGATGGGATTGTGCTGCCGGGCGTTTATTTGGGTGAGTTCATCGTCACGATGACCAACTTCCCCAACGTCACGCTCGAACCGGCTCTGCCGCTCACCCAGCAGCAAGCGGCGCTGCTCAACCGCGGCGGCACCTGGACGTTGTACGATCAAATGCCGACCGACAACCGCGAAATCTACGCCGAACTGGAGCAACCCGAGGTCGAGAAGATCATCACCGACACCTTCACTTGGGGTCAGGGCGATCCGGCCGTTTCGGCAGCGCTGAAAGAGCAGTTCGCCCGCAGCGGCAAAACGGCCGATCCCAACGATCCGCCGGCGACCGTTTGGAAACGCGTCACCTTCCTGAAAGACCTTTCGGTTGACGTTGACTCGGATTCGGATGTCGCCGCTCCGCGTGAAAACTTTGAATCGGCGACCGGTTTGGCCGTCGCTCCCGATCTGAAACAGGGCGCTCCGACCGAATTCAAGCAAGGCGATACGACCCTGCTGGATGCGACCACCGCCGCTGAAATGGCCGCCGATGGAACCGTGAAAATCGAAGAAGACGTTTATCGTCGTCCTCTGCACGACTTTAGCAGCGAGTTCCGTTTCGCTTACTCGATGCTCAACAGCCTGCGCGATCAGATCGCCGCCTATCAGACCGAAATCGGCCTGACCGACGCCCAGATCACGCGCACGCAGGAAGTCGTTCAGCGTCGCGAAGCGCGGGGGACTTCGCTCGACAAAGACCTGAATAACGTCACGAAAGAGCTAGAGCAGATCTCCTCGTACAACGATCGCCTGGAAGCTCACTTGAAGACCGTCCTGGCCGAAGTGAGCCGCACCTATCGCTCGGTCCAGACGCTACGAGAAGCGTTGGTCGAGACGCAAGAGAAGCAAAAGACGCAGATCGATCAGCAACTAACCGCCGACGAGCAGCAAACGGCGCTGTAATTGGACGGACGCCGGTCTCTTCGTAGGCGTAGCGGACCACCGAAAGCATATTACGCTTCGTGGTCCGCACGGCTGGCCCTACTTGCTAGGCATTCGACCTTAGTCATTAGGCATTCCTCACTCGTCTGCTAGCACGCGGCAATTTCTTCCCATTCTCCCTTTCCCGGTGGCGAAATCTGCTCTAGGTCGCCTGTAGGCGGCCTGTTAAACTTTCCGACTGCGGCAGTCCTCTCCCCGGAATCGCCTGCCGCGTCGCAGCGACAGGGATGTTCGCCGTGACCGCACGAAATCATCTGCACGTTGGTACGCTTCGAATGAAGAACGGAATCTTCTCCGCCGCGGCCCTGGTTCTGGTCACCCTTTCGGTCGCCGCTCAGGCTCAAGCTCCTGTCATCCCTTCTGGTCAAGCTCGCCCGCAGCGCGCCCCTGCTCCGCCCCAAATGCCGCAGCCGCAATGGGTCGCTGAGATGACGCCGCAGCATTTGAAGTATCTGGATGAGATCCTCTCGTTCTGGGAATTCCGCAGCAGCAAAGTGCAGCAGTACGAGTGCCAGTTCAACCGCTGGGAATACGACTCGGTCTTTGGGCCGCCGCAAGATCATAAGACGCTCGCCGTCGGCGAACTAAAATACGAAAATCCCGATAAGGGAAGTTTTCAGCTGACCAAGCTCGACGAATATCGAGCGCCGCAGCAACCCGGCGGTCAGCCGACCTACCAACCGGTCCCCGGCGACTTTCTGGAACATTGGGTCTGCGACGGCAAATCGATCTTCGAGTACAACGCGCCGAAGAAACAACTGATCGAACGTCAGTTGCCCCCCGAACAGCAAGGCAAAGCGATCAAGCATGGTCCGCTGCCGTTTATGTTTGGCGCCAACAAGGCCGAGATCAACGCGCGTTACTGGCTCCGCGTCACCACGCCGCCGGGCAACGAAACCCAATACTGGCTCGAAGCTTGGCCGAAGTATCTCGAAGACTCGCAAAACTTCCACCATGTCGAAATCGTGATCGATCAGGCCGAGTTCCTACCGCTGGCGATCCAAGTTTTCGATCGCAACTGGAACCCCTACGCCCAGCCGCCGGTCCATACCCGCACCGCGTATGAGTTCAAAGACCGCAAAACCTTCGCCCAAGGCGATTTCGCGCTCAACGTGCAGCAGCTGAACCTGTTCCGCCGCTCGTTCTACGAACCGACGCTCCCCTCCGGCTGGCAAAAAGTGGTCGAAAAACCCGAGATCGCCACCGCGCCGGGACAACAACAATTCGGCATGCAGCAACAACGCGGCGGCGCCCAAAACGTCCCGATCGGCCGGGCCCCGCGCAACAACCAGGCGAACACGATCCCGCGCTAAGCGGGGTCGTCCGCTCGGCGACGGAAATCACGGACGTAGGACCGGACCGCTACGAGTTTTTTCTGCAAGACGACTCAGCCAGAGCGGATGCGGAGACGGTGAGACATGGCGCGGCCTGTAGCCACCTGAATTCTCACAAACCCGCTTGGCGTTCTGCTCCAAGCCCGGCACGTTCGTTTGCCCTCTATCTTGCTGCACGGCAATCGACCATGGATCCGTGCGCTTTGTCAAAGGAGAATCTTTGCCCGCTGTGGGCGACGCATGGACAGGCGCATTCCCCAAAAAATTGCCTCCGCCATGACGCTCCACTAGATTGACGATACCCCTTCGCCATCGCTTGGCGATTCGTTTTCGATCAAGGAGACTGCCATCGATACTTGCGCGAAATTGTTGGCCCTGCTGTTGACTGCCGCTGCGATTCCCCTGGCGCAAGCTCAAGCTGCTGAGTGGGGGACGCTGACCGGCAAGTTTGTGGTTCAAGGCAAAGTACTTCCGCCGGCAGTGCAGTTTCCGGCTGGCGTTTGCGGCGGCGGCCCCATCTTGGACGAAACGCTGTTGGTAGGCCCGAAGGGGGAATTGAAAAACGTCGCGATTTGGATCGCGCCCAATCGCGATGAGATCGCTCCGCTGCCGCATCCCGATTATCAGAAACTGGTCGGAGCGCCGATCTTTCTGGACAATCTGGCCTGCGTCTTTGTGCCGCGTCTGCAGGTCATCTGGACCGCACGCCCGGTTCATTTCCGCAATAGGGATCCGATCGCGCACAACTATCGAATCGACGGCTTCAATAAGACGATCAACGCGCTGGTTACTCCCGGCGTCGTCCAAATCCACACGTTTGAAGACCAAGAACCAGTCCCGATGCCGGTCTCATGCTCGATTCATCCCTGGATGCGATCGTGGCTGCTGATCCGTGATTCCCCCTACGCAGCGGCAACCGCCGCCGATGGAACCTTCACGATCGAAAATCTGCCGGCCGGAACTTGGACTTTCGCTTTCTGGCACGAACCGAACGGATACCTAACCGGCCTGAAAATCGGCGAAGTAACAACCAACCGCCGCGGACAATGCCAGATCACGATCGAGCCCGACAAGGTGACCGACCTGGGCGAGATCCTCGTCCAAGCGAAACACTTGAAATAGCGTGAGCGTTGGGCCGTGCCTGCCCTCCTCTTCTCCTACCGCAAAGCATCACCGATGTCCTATTCCCTGCGTGAACTGATGGTGGTGGTATTCATCGCCGGACTCGGCTTGGTCGCGCTGAGCGCCGGCGGATGGTTGGCGTCGGCTTTGATGTTTCTGGCCATGGTGCTGTTAATAGGGCTGGCGATCGTCGCCTTTGTTGGCGACGGCAGCGAGCGCGCGTATGCGATTGGGGTCGTGATTCCAGCCATCTGTTATGGAGTCCTCGTCTGGTCTGGCGGTGAACGAGAGTTGGATCCCTATGAAAGTCGGCTGCCCTCTTCGTATCTGCACAAACCTTTGTTTCAAGCCATGGTTAAAATCACTTGGGTCAATGTATTTTCAGGGAAGGAGATACCGAAGCCAAAAACTCCGACGGCGTTGAGCGGCGGGTTTCTGGGGGCTGGAGTAAGTCCAGGCGCTCCCCGGGAATCGATCGATCGCGAAACGTTCATGACCACCGGCCATCTGTTATTCGCACTAGCGCTCGGCTACGCCGGCGCCAAATTCGCCGTTTTCATTCATCGGCGCTCCACGCCGCCGCCCCCGGCGTAAGATCTGCCGTGCGGACCATCCCAACGCGCGAATCTCGCGGCGCAGGGTGCGTCTAGATGCATCCGTAGAGATCGGCCAAGCCGAGCGACGACTACGCTTCCGCTTTTACCGCCGGCGTTGGCTGTGGTCCATTGGGATCGCCGGACGAGACCGCTTCTGGCTCACGACTGCGGCAACCGCAGGGGCCTGGATCGGTCTCTGATTCGCTATATGGCGCCAGATTGAACTCGCGCTGGATATCGTCGAGTTGGCCCTGGTCGTCGATGCCGTTAGCGCCGCGGCTGCGCAGCACCCATTTCGATTCGCTCTGCTTTTCCAAGATCAGCGGTTGGCCCCAACCGTCGATCCCTTGATGCAACAGGTCGACCTGATCTTCTTCAAACTTGGCGCCAAAGTTCTCGAGATTGGCGACGATCTCGGCCAGCGTCTCACCGGGGACGCGATCATCGGCGTCGCGATGGCTATAGACGTTTCGCTCCACTTCCATGAGCGCCCGGGAAGTTGCGTATTGCGCCTCCGATTCGGAAAGGGGATCGCCCAGGGATGGCGCGGCGTTGGATGACAATATCAAACCAACCAACACCATTAAGATTGGCGCTGCGAACAATGCCACGCCGATTCGTAAAAAGATCGTCATGAGACTTCTCCTCGATTGTGAGGATGAGAAGCATAGAGGAAACCGAGCCCAATGGCCTGCCTTTAGCGTACCGCTCTTGGATGGGGATCGCTAGTTTTTTGCGGCACGAAACGTCGTCCCGCTCTTGGTCCGCACAGCAGACCCTACGGCTCTGAGCGAACCACGTGACGGTTACATCCCAAACGTGTTGGGGTTAAACGACGCGAGCAGCTCTCGCCCTTTGTGCATCATGTAGGCTTCGTGGGGGCCGATCGGGCGATCGGTTCCTTCGCTACTGTAGAACGTCGTCGTTCGCACATCGGCGACGGCGACGCCTGGCAGGGCGCCGACCACTTGCCGTACGACGGCGATCAGGCGAACGTCGCTGAAGAAGTAGCCGAGCTTGATGATCTGGATGATTTCGTACCCTTCCGACTGCAAACGGGCCGCCAGCGAATCGGCCAGTTGCTTTTGGGCGTCTTGCCATTCGGCGGGTTCAGATTCAAAAATATCTTGATGCTCCGACTGCCAACCGGCGAAAGCCGCATACGCGTCTTCCGGCTTCCAAGGAGTCAGATCGGCGGCGAAGCTGTGCGTCAGCGGGCCAACCATTCCCAGCGAGCGGAAACTGCCGGCCGGCATGTGAAACGCGTACTTGAACAGATAGCAAGTCTGCGGATCATCAAAGCCGGGCCAGGCCAGCTCGCGTTGGTCAACCAGTTCGAGCTCATGCGGCGGCAGACCAAATTGCGTCTCTTGCGACAGCCAGAGGGCCAATTCTCCCTCGGCGCGAGCGACCGGAGACTTCCACTCTTCGTCGATCGACTCCAGTTGGTCGATCTCTTCGGCAAATTTTAACGCTCGCAGACGCGCGACCGGGTGCTTGGCCATCTCGGCCAGATGCTTGGTTCCCTCTTCGACCCCCATGCGCGCCAATGCGGCGGCCGCTTCGCATTGCAACTGCCGATGGCTCAACTGCAGGACCTGATTGAGCTTGCCGATCGCGTTTTTGTCATCGATCAGGGCTAATGCGTCGCACAAAGCGACCGCCATCGCGACCCCTTCGGAGACTTGGGCCCGCATCACTTGGAGTTTTTCGGGAGTCAGCTCGCTCGTTTCTTCCATTTTTCCGAGCCGCGTCGTGATGCCGCCCAGCAGTTCGATCAGCTGACCGCTGACGTCGGCCGCCGGGTGCGTCGCCAAGCGACCGGTGCGAAACAAAAAGTTGGAGAGGTCCAAAACCAACGCGGCGACGCTGAGATGCTGCAGCGAGTCGAGCAACCGCGGATAGAGGGCCTCGGCGTTGAAATCGGCGTGTCGCATCAGCGGCGCAAAGCCGACTGCGGCGGCGGCGGTGCGATTGGGCGGATCGTCGGCGATCAGGTCGGCGAACTGAGTGAGCGCTTCAATCGTCCCATTGGCGGTAAGCCAGGGGAGCAACAAATGCCGCAGCGGATGTTCGGCGCCCCAGCGGCGATAAAGGGCGGCGATCCGCGGAATCAGCTCGAGCGGCAAATCGGGATCTTCGCGCAGCCGCAGCGTAACCAGGTTGAGCGCGGTGTCGAGATAGGTGCGGCGCTCGCGGGGGAAGTCGTCCGGCAGGTGCTCCAGCGCCATCAAAATGGCGCTGATTTCGAGCTCGTCCGCGGCCGCGATCCAATGAAAGCGATGTGGATCTCCGCTACTTGGTCCGTTGTCGGGAAGCGCACCGGAAAGTTGTAAGAGGAATTCGTTAAGCCGGTCCGACATGAATGCTGCGAGGGAAAAACGACGCGAGTGGAAAGAAACGATTTATTTAGTGTAGTTCGATCTCGACTGGGCTACGACCACCGAATGCGAGTACCGCGAAGCATGTTCTTTGTTGAAAGTTGCACGTTCGGCGTCGGTTGAAGTGGATTTTCTGAACAATTCGTAAGCCAAGTACGATAATTCACCTTGACGATAAAGAGGCGAAATTGCTTCAATGCGCGGACACGCTGAGGTAACGCATTTTTCAGGATCGCAAACTGCACAAGCGATCGACCAGAAACGCGTCGCAAAAAGTCAGCGAGTAGAAACGCTCAGCGCGGAACCACTGAGCAAAATCCCCCCTCAAGATGATTGATCGAATCGCGGCGCCGTGGGACGGACGGCCCAAGCCAACTGCCGGTCGCTTCGATTCGTTTATTTGAAACTTCGAATTGCTCCCCCTACCTAGCGCCCAAGGAGCAGTTCACTACAGAAGATGGGCGCTACCACTTGAGGAGCCACGGAGATGGCAACCAAGAAGAAAGCTGCACCGAAGAAGGCCGCCAAAAAGGTCGCCAAGAAGTCACCGAAAAAAGCGCCCGCCAAAAAGGTCGCCAAGAAAGCGGTGAAGAAGTCGCCCAAGAAGGCTCCGGCCAAAAAGGTCGTCAAAAAGTCGCCGAAGAAGGCCGCCACGAAAAAGGTCGCCAAAAAGTCGCCGAAGAAAGCCGCCAAAAAGAAGGCGAAAGCTCCGGCTACCCCGGCGACCCCTAGCTAACGCTGCGGCGGCGAGCCGCCTAGCCGATTAGCTGATTCCCACCCGGGAATTGCCCGTTACGACGAGACAGGCCGGGCCGCTATCCCGCGATTTGCGAGATAACGGCTCGGCCTATTTTTTTGCGCTTCAACGACTTAGGCCCCCATGGGCCGAATTTTGCCGATTGTCGCTAGCGGCTTACTCGATTATCTTAGAGGGCTTATATTTCTAGCACGCAGCCCTTGACTGAATAGAGCTTCCCTTGTCCCAGATGGCTGATATCAACTACGCCGACATGGCTCTGTCGGTGGAAATGAAGGCCGCGCTCGAAGCGGCTCGCTATATTCAACCCTCGCCGATTCAGGCCGCAATCATTCCTTTGGCTCTCGAGGGAAGAGATGTGCTGGGTCAGGCTCGCACCGGCACCGGAAAGACCGCCGCGTTCGGCATTCCGATTATCGAACGACTTGAGCACGGCCCCAATTCTCGCAACCCCCAAGCGTTGATCCTGACGCCGACCCGCGAGTTAGCCGTTCAAGTTCGTGACGAAATCGCCAAGCTGACCCACGGGCAACGGATCAACGTGGTCGCCGTCTACGGCGGCAAACCGCTCCGTTCGCAAATGGAAAAGCTGAAGCGGGCTCCCCACATTGTGGTCGGCACTCCCGGCCGCGTGATCGACCTGATGACCCGCCGGGCGCTTCAGTTGGAGATGCTGCGGACCGTCGTCCTGGACGAAGCGGACCGGATGCTCGACATCGGCTTTCGCCCTGATATCGAAAAAATCTTGCGTCGCTGCCCCGAAGAACGCCAAACGTTGTTGTTGAGCGCCACGGTGCCGCCGACGATCGAAAAGCTGGCCCAGCGCTATATGCGCAACCCCGAGAAGGTCGACTTTTCGCCGACCAATATCTCGGCCGAGACGATCGAGCAGCGCTACTTTACCGTCGACCACTCGAAGAAGTTCGACATGCTGGTCGAACTGCTCAAACGCGAACAGCCGCAAAAGGCGATCGTCTTTTGCCGGACCAAGCGAGGGACCGAACGGATCACGCAACGGTTGTCGAAAAAGACCAAGCTGGTCCATTGCATCCACGGCGACATGCAGCAAGGCGCTCGCAACCGGGCATTGTCCGATTTCAAAGCCAGCAAATTTCGGGTGCTGGTCGCGACCGACGTCGTTGGCCGCGGTATTGATATCTCGGACGTGTCGCACATCATCAACTACGACATTCCCGAATTCTCGGACGATTACGTCCACCGCGTCGGCCGCACCGGCCGCATGGGCAAAGAAGGTATCGCGTACACCTTTGTCACGCCGGAAGAGGGGAATGAGCTGACGCGGATCGAAGTTCGGATCGACAAGCTGCTGATCCGCGACGAGTTGCCTGGCTTCGCTCCGTATGAGCGAACCGATGTCGACACCGGGCCTGGTCCGGCGGCGACGGCGATTGGTCCCGATGGCCAAAAAGAAGTCGGCATGGTGACTGAAGAACCGAAAGCGGAACCTCCCAAAAGCCTGAAAAGCCGCGCCAAGCGATACCGCAAAGCGTTGTAGCCAAATAGACGTACGCCGCTTATTGACCTTCTAGCGGCGTTCAGCGAGCCTCCAACCGAGGACGCTGCGGAAAAAGTTCGCGGCGTCCCACGCGGTCTTCCCTGTGACGTAGCAGCCAGGTTTCTTGCAAACGGCCGCGCCAAAGCCCAAACTACGATGACATCGGGATGAACAGGCAAGCGCAGGAGCGCGGCTTGACCTTGGCGCAGGAGCTTTCGGCATGGGTATGTTTGACTTTTTGTTTGGTCCCTCCAAGCAGGAACGTTTCGCCCAATTGCTGATCGATCGGATTCGTCTGGCGGGCGAAACCAAAGAAATCCTCTTCCATAAAGAAGAGTTCCAGCTTCGCTTTTATGAGGATGGCGACGAGGCCGGCGTCGCCAACCTGAACAATCTGTACGCCGAATACTGCAGCATCGCCAAAGCCGATCGGGACGAGTTCCTCTCGCAAGCGACCCGGGCGCTCCTCTCGTATCGCAAAGAAGTCCCCGAAGATTTTGAAGACGCGCGGCATGACGTTCGCCCGGTCGTCCGGAGCCGCGCCTATTTCGAGATGCTCCGGCTCGAGCAGTACTTTCGCGGCGGCCCTCCGCTGGAACTTCCCTACGTCGATATCGGCCGACATCTGCTAGCAGCGCCGGTCTTTGATCTGCCAGAATCGATCCGCGCGATTGATCAAGAGCTGCTCGATACGTGGGGGGTCTCGCTCTATGAATTGATGGAGATCGCCAAACAGAACTTGGAAGACTCGGAGTTTGTGGTCGGCGTGGTCGGCGAAAAGCTGTACGCATTGGCGAGCGGCGATAGTTATGACGCCGCTCGGATGCTGCTGATCGACCATATTTTGGAATTCAAGCTGGAAGGAGATCCGGTCGCGGTCGCACCCAATCGCGATTCGCTGATTGTCGTCGGCAGCGACGACAACGAGGGGCTGGCGATGATGCTCGATCTGATCGAGCAATCGAGCGCCGACCCGCGCCCGATCAGCGCGATTCCGGTTCGGTTGTTCGACGGCGAGTGGGAAACCTGGCTCCCTAATCGTGCGCATCCGCTCTATCCCCGCTTTCGCGAATTCGAGGTGCAATCCCTGCTCGGCGAGTATGAAGAGCAGAAAGCGATGCTGGAAGGAGTCTTCGAGGAAGAAGGAATCGACCTCTTCGTCGCGACCTACACCGCGATTAAGCGGAACGAGTCGAACGAGATCCTCACTTACAGCGTCTGGACGCGTGATGTCGCGTCGCTGTTGCCCAAGACCGACTATGTGCTGTTCGGCGACCCCGGACGCCTAGGAACGGTCGCCTCGGCTTCGTGGGACAAGATGGAGTCGATCGTCGGCGATTTGCTGGAAGATCTAGGGACCTACCCGCCGCGGTTCCGCGTGACCGAGTTCCCCAGCGACGAGCAGTTGGAGAAGCTGGGACATGACCAGCGGATCAGCGCCTAACGCGCTGCCGCCGATGCTTCGACCTTCACTCGACAACCAGTTTTCTGCCGAATGAAGGCCGTTCACAAATCAAGCGACCGTTACGAGGCCACGGTCTTAGTCTGGGCGAACTTTTGAACTTCATTCCAGGCCAACTCGTGCGGCATCACCCCTTTTTGGATCGAGACGGCCGAGGTCAAACCGGCCGCTTCTCCCATCGGCACCGCGTTGCCGGTGACGCGATAGCTGGAATGAGCGAGAAAGTCGCCGCTGATGCAGCGTCCGGCCATCATCAGCCCATCGACATCGGCGGCGACTAAGGCCGGCAACGGGATGTCGTACTTTTTGACGCCGGCCGCTTGATATCGCTTCACGTCTGGCGGATTGGATCCGTCCGGAAAGACGTTGTGAACGTCGAACCCAAACCGGGTGCTGCAAACCGCTTCCTTATGCCGCATTCCCGAGATCAAGTCGTCCGCCGTGATGTAGTAGCGCCCCCGAATCCGTCTCCCCTCGCGCACTCCGATCTGCTCGGCCGTCGCGACGACGGCGAGATCTTGCCAGGGGCTCCCCAATTTCCGCAATCCTTGCACGATCGCATGCACTTCCGCTCTGGATCGGATCGTCGCCTCCGTGATGGCGCCGGCGTCGAACGCCGACACGCCATATTCGTGATTGGTCATCAGCGAATAGATTCCGCTATGCAGGTGACGCAAGGTCGGCGCGCGATACGAGGGATCGATGCCGGCCTCTTTCATAAACTTGTAGAATCGCGATTTCGCTTCGGCGCCGTTCTCGCGAATAAACTCAGACACTTCCGCCGTATTCAAGCCTGTCAGCAGGGCCATCATCGACATCGGCTGACATTCGCAATTGCGGTCGTATCCGACGTCAAACTGACAACCGACTTGCGCCGCGAGATCGCCGTCGCCGCTGCAGTCGACGTAACGCTTCGCGACCCACGCTTGGCGGCCCGACTTTGACTCGGTAATAATCGCGACGATTCGCTTCTGCTCGTCGGTGACCGTCCCGACCAAGCGCGTGTGCAGCTGAATGCGAACGCCGGCTTGGACGCACATTTCTTCTAACACCAGCTTCATAAGTTCGGGATCATAGACGGCGCCGCTCGTCGATTTGGCGACATCGCCGCCGCGCAGCTGCATCGCGGTCAACACTTCTTGCATGACGCCGGTCTTGTCCCCGCCGCCGATGATCTTGGTCAACAAGCCTGCGGTCCAGACGCCTCCCAAGCAGCCGGCGACTTCAATCAATTGCACGCTGGCTCCGGCCCGCGCTGCGGCCAGCGCTGCGCCAATGCCGGCGGGTCCGCCGCCGCAAACCAACACGTCGCTATGACCGGCGATGGGTATGGCGCGCTCGCGTTCGACCACGGCGGCCCGACTTTCGATCAGTTCGCCCTGCGTGCGCAATACTTCTCCATGCAGCAAGTCCGGCTTTTTCAGAACACCGTCCAGCGCGGCCGAACTTTCGGCGCCCAGCGCTTCGCCGAGCAGCAACGTTTGCGCTCCGACTATCGCGCCGACGGCCGATGCTTGAAAGAAGGCGCGTCGACCTGGGTTGATCTGAGACTTGTTTGGATTCATCGGTGACTTTCTGATACGAGTAAAGCAAGGCCTGGCGTTGCAGAAGCGAATGATCGCCATTGGTCTGCGCGTTGCGTTATTTTGATTGAAGATCGAAGTCGATCACGTTCGCTTTGTCTTCGACAACGGCAGTTAAGACGGTTTGATCGTGATATTTTTTCGGCAGCATTTCTTTTCGCATGACCTTGCCATGTTCGTCTTCAATACGCGTACGGATCGTGACAACGGTCTCGCCTAACGAAACTCCGCTTCGCTCCAAGGTATACTTCATCGAGTACTTACCGGCCTGATCGGTCGAGCCATACGATGGCCGGCCGGTCTTTGGTTGAAACTGCACGGTAGCGCCATCGAGCGGCTCGCCGTCCAGCATGACCGCCCCCGTGACCGTCGCCAGATCGGGTCCCTGCTGTTGCTGGCAACCGATTAGGCATGGCGACAGAAAGGCTGCAATCAGCATCCAAGGCGGTGGGAAGAACCGTGAATTGAAGTCCTGCGTCATGAAGCACCGTATCGTCTAAATGGGGAATAAAGAGAAGTTGAACCGCATTTCGCATCTGTGGACAACCTTCACAGGCAAGACTCTTTCGGCCCGCAGGAGCTTTATGCAAGTTGGTGAAAAACGAGCCTGCGTTGGTCGCGACTAGAGGGCGGTCACCCAGAGCGAGCATACGAAACCAAGCGGCTCACACTTTACTGCCTAAAAATCACCAAGAACCTGCCCGTCATTGCGAGCTAACAAGCGTTCGTAAGCGCTATCGACTCCACTTGTATTGCTGGAGCCGTTGGTGACGAAATCAATCGTTTCG
The DNA here is from genome assembly GCF_000153105.1 of Blastopirellula marina DSM 3645. Taxonomy (GTDB): domain Bacteria; phylum Planctomycetota; class Planctomycetia; order Pirellulales; family Pirellulaceae; genus Blastopirellula; species Blastopirellula marina. The sequence continues at coordinate 445,757 of NZ_CH672376.1, read as the reverse complement.
GCGATGAGCCGAACCGAGCCATCCATGAAGACAAATTGGGCGCCTCCGGGATGCAAACTGCTATAGCTCTCGCAGAGCTCATTGGAGACGGGATTCGCGTGATTGATCGACGCTCGGCCGCCTGAATAGAGATCTTCGGCGGCGTTGCCCCCTTTGCCTTTGGTCGCGCCGGCCCAGGCGCCCGCCTCGTAGAACAGGTCTCCCCGTTTCCAGGCCGCTTCCCCGACTGCAATGGTGTTGGACGTGCCGTCGGTGACGTCGCGCATTCGAATAGAGCCGACCGAACCGCTCGCCGGTCCTCCCAAGGGCTGAAAGACGCCGGTTTGCTTATCTGGATTCGCGGCGGAGATCGACAATGCTCCAGCGCAATGTCCGTAGCTCGCTTTGTAGTTCGACAGGGCCCACTCCGAATACTTCCGTCCGTCGCCGATGGTCGGCCCCGTGTCAGAAGGACAGCGGTAAGCGTCGAGCGGAGTCATCGCGACCGGGCTGATCACGTCCTCTAACAACTGTCCCTGACCAATACCGGATTGGTCATAGAGCGCCGATTGTTCGATGAACGGCAGCAAAAAAGCGCCCCAGCCCCAACATTCGACGTTCGAGTCGGATGTCGCTCCGCCCCAATCGGGATCGTTTTCTTGCACGACATGCCCAGGCGGCAGCGCTCGATGAACATCATGATAGTTGTGTATCGCTAGGCCGATCTGCTTCAGATTGTTCGAGCAACTCATCCGTCGCGCCGCTTCGCGCGCTTGTTGCACCGCCGGCAGCAGCAATGCGATCAGTACGCCGATGATCGCGATAACCACCAATAGTTCGACAAGCGTGAACGCTCTTCGGTTGGGGCCGCTGGCGTTAGTCATATGGCAAGCTCCTTCGATAAGCACATTAGAATGAAGAGAAAGATGAATTGATTTCAATCGTCAAGCTGCATCTTGGGGACGACGACGATCCCATACATCGAACCGGCCATTTCGGTAGCCCGGTCAAATTGGTCTGATTTTTCTCCGTTGGCCCCCAACTGGACGATCGGACCAGCGATCTCCTTCCGTTTCCAGATATTCACCGGCACATCGACGGAGTTTCCGGCGCCGGTTCCGAGCCAACGCTTGCCGACATGATCCAAAGCGGGCGCATGTTTCTCGCCGCGGCGATGCGCATCGCCGATATCAATTCCAAGCTTCCAGCCGGTGTCGACAAAATCGGCCGAGAGCCAGTCAGGAATTAGGTATCTCTGATCCACCAAGACATAGACATCGGCCGGTCGCGACAACGTCAAAGTGATCTGGATGTCTTTCCGATTTTTATCGTCGTTAAAGGTGCGAATGTAGTCGGCCCCAATCAACTCTGGGGGAATTCCTGATTCGCCCAATCCGTTCCATTCATGATTTCGATCCGAGTAGACTTTCGCCTCCTCCCCAAATCCGCCGGGAACGACAACGTAAAACTTGGCGTCCGAATCGCTGGATACGTTGTCCGCGACAGATGCGATTAGTGAGTTATCGTTTCGCGAGACGGTCGACCAATCTGTCGGTGACGCCGAGCTCCAGACGGTTGAGATTCGCTCATCTCCGCCTGACTTGCGGTATCGTTGCGCTTGTCCCGAGACAAGCACTTCGCGTGCTGACTTCGGCAGTTGGTGGCTCGCAATATCGACGACTCCGTCAAACACCAAGACGTCGGTCTCGCCGAGAGCGTTCGCGCTAACGCCGAATACCGTCCCCAGATCGATAACGTCGACCGCTTCGGTCAAAACGGTAAAGCCTTTGCCTAGCTCCCCGACGTCGACATAGACCTGGCCTGCGTGCAGTCGAACCAATTTGGGAGTTAGCAGTTCCAAATCCGCCCCTTTCGCCAAGGAAACCCGGACGCCGTTGCGAAAGACGACCGAGCTCTCATTTTCGGTCGCGACAATTCGCTCGCCTGACCGTAGTTCGCGGTCCGTGGACGTTTGGTAGCCGGTCCAAGCGATCGGCGTCGACTTCGCTGTGGGAAAGAGGAGCCAGCAAGCGGCGATGGCGCAGATCGCACAGCACACGGCCAACAGGGCGACCGGCTTGCGCCGCCGCGATAGGCTGCGGTCTGCTGCGGCGCTGCGTTCGACAGGTTGCCCAACTTCGGCCAACGCATCAGACAGCGAAACGTGCAGTTCGGCCAACTGCATGTAGGTGTTGCGCAACGTTTCGCTCTCGCCAAGTTGCGATTGGAATCGCTCGAATTCTTGATCCGAGATCTCCCCTTCCAGCAGCTTGCCGACCAATCGCTCGAATTCGCGATCGGAGAAGTCGTCTTCCCACGAGCCGTAATGAGCGTTTCGAACACGAATCATTGTTTCACTCCCGACTTCATGCACTGCAACAAAGCGGCTCGCGCGCGACTTAATAGCATTCCGACGGCAGTCCGCGATCGATCTGAATTCTCCGCGATAAATTCGATCGAGCGCGCTTGATGATAACGAAGCTCGATGACCTCTCGTTGCCGCGCCGTAAGTCGATGCAAACAGGATCGGAGACGGTTCGACATGTCATCCGTCAAAATCGCTTCGGAGGTTCCGGCCTGTTCTGATAGCTGATCGACCAAGTCCTGACGAAAAACGAGCCGACTGCGGTCCGACGCTTTGAGCGCGGCCAACGACTGATAGTAGGCGATGCGCAAAGCCCACGATCGAAAGTTGGTCCCCGGCGTAAATTCGTCCCGCTTCTTCCAAATCACCAAGCTGGTCTCTTGAACGACATCACGCACCAAGTGCGAATCTCTTACCAAGGAGGCGACGAAGCTAAACAAAACTCGCTGGATCGAATCCAATTCCTTGCGAAACCATTCGTCCCTCTCGACGAATGAGTCGCGTCGGCCAGGGGTCCCATTCGTCACTCTCACCTCTGCGGCCATGTCATCCGTCTTGCGATTCATAGGGTGCTCGAAAAATCGACGGCGATTGCGGAAACGAAACCAGTCCTACCAACCCGTTCTTGTCCCTAGCGGCGCCGACATCAAGCAATTGACGCAATCGCCCAGACATAACGCGAAAAAAACGAGAATCGCCCTTTTTCGTCCTTTTTTTATTCCCGCCGCTTGAAACGAAAAGAAATGCGGGCCCAAAAGGCAAAACCCTCTTATCTTCGAGGGGAGATATAGACTACAGCGCCCCGCCGATTGGATCGCGACGCGTACTTTAGGACGCGGCTGGAGGCGAAAGCTCGCGAAAGAACCGCCGAAACTCGCCCGCAATAAAGAACGACCCGGCCACGCACAGCAAATCGTTTTCGTCCGATGCGGCGATTGCGGCGGCGAACGCTTGCTGCGGATCCTCGACAATGTGGCGGATCACCGTGCGGCGACCGGTGGGCAGTTTGACCGCCAACGCTTCGAGTTCCGCCGGCTCGACCGCGCGGGGATTGGTCGCATAGCGGGTAAACCAGATCTCATCAAAATGCGGGAGCAGCAACTTCAGAATCTCGCGATGCTCTTTGTCGCTGGAGAGAGCCAGCACGAGTCGCCGGCGGTTCACCGGCAGTTCGTTCAGCACATCCAGCAGTGCGGTGATCGAAGCGTCGTTGTGGGCCGCGTCGACATAGATGACCGGCGAGTCGGCCAAACGTTCAATTCGGCCCGGCAATTCAGCGTCCGAGACGCCGCGACGAATCGCCGCTTCGCTGACGGTAAAGCCGTACGACTGCAGCGATTTGGCGACCATCACCGCCAGCGCCGCGTTGCGCATCTGATGCTTGCCCGCCATGCGGCACATGAGTCCGGTCAGCGTTTCGCTTTTCTCTCCCTGTCGCCAAGTCAGATCAAACGTCCGCTCGCCATGCGACTGGACGACGAAGTCGCGTCCGACTTCAATCAGTTGGGCCGCGTGTTGGGCGGCGATCTGCTCGATCACGGCGGTCGGATCTGGTTGGTCGACGCCGGAGATAATCGGCGTTTCGGTCTTGATGACGCCGGCCTTCTCGGCGGCGATCTCGGCCAGCGTGTCACCTAACAGCGCCATGTGATCGCGACTGATGGTGGTGATGACAGAGACCAGCGGACGGCAAATGTTGGTCGAATCAAGTCGCCCGCCGAGTCCGACTTCCAGGATGGCCGCGTCGACCCCTTTGCGGACGAAGTGCATCAGCGCCATCGCGGTGGTGATCTCGAAATAGGTCGGACCATCCCCGTCTCGTTCGGCGTCAATCTGCAACACGACCGGCGCGATATCGTGAATCAGCTGCGTCACTTCGTCGGCCGAACAAGCGATTCGATTGATCGCGAACCGCTCTTCTAGTCGCTCGAGATGAGGAGAACTGAACAGCCCGACCTGATACCCGTCCGCTTCGAGAATGGCGCTGAGCGTGGTCGCGGTTGAGCCCTTACCTTTGGTTCCGGCAATATGGACGATCTTCAGTTGGTCGACCAGATTTCCCAGCAGTTGGTCCAACCGACGCATTCGCGCCAGATGAAACTGGGGGGAACGATACGGGATAACCGCCGCTCGCTCGTAATTGATCCGACCTAGTAGAAAATCGATCGCCTCGTCGTACGAGCGAATCTCAGGAGTCGCCAGTTCGACGCTCGGGGGCGATGCTTCAGGTTTTCCGTCCATTTGCTTGAGTTTACTACCCTGACCAGCAGATGTCGTTGGGAGAAGACCACGGAAGCGGGGGCCAAGAAATAAAAAAAGCCGGCTTGGCTGCGGGAGGCCTAAACCGGCGAGGATCTCAGCGGAGTTCTGTCGGAGAGTGCGGAGAGACGCTACTTCGGGAAGAGTTCACGTCTTGGATTCTGAGAGGTTGTTAAAGCACAACCCGTGCCAAAACCGTCTTAATAATCACAAAAATCGCTGTATCTCATTACAGGACAATAGGTTAATGCGATATTTCGTCCGCTTTTGTCGCTGGATCGATTGTAATAGTTGCAGATCTGTAGCGGCAAGCTTTGTAATCGTTGCATTCCCTACAAGCTGCTGCGGTCGATCACTTCGTTTCCCGCTCGGGTTGAGATAGCGCGCCAGGCATTCAGGTCCACCGTTTCGGAAACGCGCGAGACCGAGCCATCCATGAAAGAAACATTGACGATGCCGGGGTGGAAGCTGCGTGCCGTGACTGCCGCAACGGTCGGAGCATCGGAGGCAGAAGTGACGTACTTCTCTCGATTATTCGTAAAATCGATGGCCAGACCTCTCCCATTGGCATCTTTGAACAAGGTATTGGGGGGGAAGAACGTGGTGAATCCGCTGTGATGGACATGACCGTCGACCCATTCCGTATGCCCAGAATCACGACTAATGCTTCCCACAAGTCCCTCCATGTACGATTGCACCGTCGCGCTAGACTGCAGTGATTTGTCGCTATAGGTGGAGGTATCGCGATCATAAAGCGTAAATGCGCGGGCCTCGCTAAAGGCCAGCGTGTTGCTGGTTCCGTCGATAATGGCCGCCATATTTGTGCATTTTTCAGCCGTAAATCCTCCCTCGCCGCCGTTGGCGCCATCCCAAACCACCCAGCGCCCCTGATTGACGACATAGTTCAGCGGGTAATGCTCGGGATTTCCGCTCCCATCCGAGCGAGTCTGATCTTTGATTTCCGATGGACAAAGGAGCGCGTCGACTCGCAGCGCCGGCAAAATGCGGCTATCCGAGCCAAATCGGATCGAATCATGGGTGCCCATGATGTACTCGCCGTAGGGGACGTGAAACTCGATCGCATTCTGTAATGCGATCTGTTCGATAAACGGCAAGAGTCGAGCCTGGATTGACCAGCCGCCCGAGTTTTCTCGAGTCATCGGAAAACGGAGAAAGGTATCGTGGTAATTATGGGAAGCCAAAGTGAGCTGCTTCATGTTATTGGAGCAAGACATCCGCCGCGCCGCTTCTCGGGCCTGCTGCACCGCAGGCAACAACAAGGCGATCAAAACCCCGATAATGGCGATCACCACCAGCAATTCAACGAGCGTAAATCCATGAGTTTCCGACCTCTTCATTCCAGTTCCCCGCGCAATTCATCCAAAGGCTATTGAAGCTGAGACTTTATATCAAAATTGAGCAGCAATTATGATTCCGCTTCATTCAGGGGTCAACCAGACTGGATCCCCCCCGTACGTCGGAGTGAGAGAAACAGGGTATTCCGCATAAGCTGCAAGAGTAGGCAAACCGGGATAAATCAAAGAAGATCGGATGAAACCTCCGTTCCGTAGAACTTCGTTTCCTTGCGATACGCCCCGCTGGCATCTATAGTCAACCTTTTACGCCATCGTCCTTTATCCTCCCCTGACACGGGGTAAAAAAATGGACGCGGCTCGGCGAACGATTGCCCATGGATGTGCGTAGATGATGGGTAGAGCTAGCTCTTCTATTGCTTGCACGCGGCGTCATTCATTTCCTTACTTATCCTTCTCGCTACTTATTTGGCAGGTTTAGCTCCTCTATGGCGACGACCGAGACCATGGATTCAGCGGCGGAAACGCCGTCGGCATCCAATGAAATCGTTATTGAAACTCGTAATCTCACCAAGGTTTACCGCGATTTCTGGGGACGCCAAAAAGTCCGCGCCTTAAAGGCGCTCGACTTAGAGGTGCGCCGCGGAGAAATCTTCGGCCTGCTGGGACCCAACGGTTCCGGTAAATCGACCACGATGAAGCTGCTGTTGGGACTTCTCTTCCCGACCAGCGGTCAGGCGCTCGTCTTTGGCGAAGATCCGTCGAAGGTCAGCATCAAGGAACGAATCGGCTATCTGCCGGAAGAATCGTACTTGTACCGCTTCTTAAGCGCCCGCGAAACGCTCGAATTTTATGGCCGCTTGTTCGACATGCCGGCTTCGGTTCGCCGCGAGCGCATCGACAAGCTGATTGAGATGGTCGGCCTGAAATGGGCCGAGCGACGCCAGTTGAAGGAATACTCCAAGGGGATGACGCGCCGCATCGGCTTAGCCCAGGCGTTGATCAACGACCCCGAACTGATCTTCCTGGACGAACCCACCACCGGTCTTGATCCCCTCGGTATCCGCGAGATGAAAGACTTGATCTTGCGTCTGCGGGACGAAGGCAAGACGGTGTTGGTGACCAGTCACCAATTGGCCGACCTGCAAGACGTCGCCGACCGGATCGCGATTTTGCATCAAGGTGAGCTGAAAGAAATGGGGCGTGTGGACGCTCTGTTGAAAGTGCGCGATGAAACGCAAATTCGCGCTCGCGGGCTGTCGGACGCCGCCAAAGAAGAGATTCGCCAGGTGATTCAACGTCACGAGGCCGAATTGATCGACATCGAGAATCCGACCACCACCCTGGAAGAATTGTTCCTCAGCATCGTGCGCGACAGCGAGGCCCGACCGGGTCGCCGTGCTCGCGTCGACCGAGACGATTCGGCCGACTAATTCTGGATCTGCGTCGGACGCCGCTACCGGGGGCGCCGCTTCTTTCTTTTCTGGCTTCGTAGGTAAAGCGATTCAATGGGAATCGAGAACGATATTTATTCGATGAACGACTGGCTGCTGCCCGGCGCCGATCACCTGGGCGGTCTGGTCGTGTTCATCTCGGCAATCGCAATTTTGGCGGTGGCCGGAGCGCTGATTGGGTTCATCGTCTCCTCCATTCGCAACGGCCCGTTCGAAGCGTTCTACGCCGTCGGCCGAATTGCGGTCGAGTCCGTGCCGGAACTCTTGTCGATCTCGCCGCGTCGCGTCGGTGCGATGACCTGGCTCGCCTTTCAAGAGGCGATCCGCAAACGAGCGCTGGTCGCGTTCGCGTTGTTCATGGTGGTGCTCCTCTTCTCTGGTTGGTACATCACCCCCAACTCGGAATCTCCGGTGCGGCTCTATTTGAGCTTCGTGCTGACGTTCCAAAACTGGCTGCTGCTGTTGATGTGCATTTTGCTCAGCGTCTTCAGCTTGCCGGCCGACATTCAAAACAAAACGATCTATACGATCTACACCAAGCCGGTTCTGCACTGGGAAATCTTCCTAGGGCGATTGTTCGGCTATATCGGCGTCGGCTCGATGATGCTGGTCGCGATGGGCGTTTGCTCGTATGTCTTCCTCTATCGCGGTCTCGATCACACGCATCAGATCGATCCGCAATCGGTCACCGAGCTGACCGATACCGATGATGATACCGGCGAGACCAAAGTCATCGGCTGGGAAGGGGAAACGACCTTCAACGTCGGCCATAGTCACCCCTTCTCGCTAGACGCCGACGGAGACGGACTGGCCGCTCGCGAACGGCAACATACGCACCAAGTGACGCGCAACGAAGATGGCACGTTCACCGTGTCTGGGCCCAAAGAGATGCTGCAAGCCCGCGTCCGTCATCTGGGCAAGATTCGCTTCCTGGATCGCGGCGGCGAACCGACCAACAAAGGGATCAACGTCGGTAACGAATGGGACTATTACGGCCACATCGAAGGGGGAACCCTCTCGGCCGCCGTCTTTACGTTCGACATGTCCGACGCTTTGCTGAACGAAGAAAATCAGCTGCCGATGGAGTTCAATCTGCGCGTCTTCCGCACCTACAAAGGCGACATCGTCAGCGGCATTCGCGGTTCGTACTATTTCAAGCATCCTGACCTCGACATCCGCTCGCGTTCCATCCCCTTCACGGCCAAGGAAGAAGCGGAAACCGTGCTCGTCTCGCGATCGCAAGAGAACTCGGACATTGACCCGACCGCGCCGAATCTTGATCTGGTCGAAAACCTGACCAACGCCGACGGCAAGATTGAACTCTGGATTCAATGCTCGGAACGGGGCCAATACTACGGCGTCGCCCAAAACTCGGTTTTCATCTTGAAGAGCAACGGTTCGTTCTTCTGGAACTTCGTCAAATGCTATATCAGCATGTGGTTCCAAGTGGTGATGGTCGTCACTTTCGGCCTGGTCTTCAGCACGTTCCTCAATGGTCCGGTCGCCGCGTTGGCGTCGTTGATCGCATTGGGCTACGGCTTCTTCGCCGAGAGCGTCCGCGAGTTGGCCAACGGCGAGTGGTACGGCGGCGGGCCGGTCGAATCGTCGATTCGTCTTTTCAATCAGAAAAACGTGATGGTTGATCTCGACGAAGGCGTTTATGTGAACATCGTCAAGTTCATCGACGCACGCTTCTTCGACGGGCTACGCGTGTTTGTCAACATGCTGCCTGACTACAACCAGCTTGATACTCACAGCTTTGTCGTGGACGGCTATAACATTCCGGGCGTGGTGATGATTCAACAATTGTTGATCGTCGGCGCGTTTTTCGTCTGCCTTGTCACGACCGGCTACTTCTTCCTGAAAACGCGGGAGATCGCGGGATGAACAACGGATCATTTATTCGCAAGATTATCTATGGCGGCTGCATTGTCGTTCTGTTGATCTTGAACTCGTTCCTAAGTCAACCAAGAACGTCCAATAGCGCCGGCGGATTGCTTGCCCAAAAACGGACCGAGTACCGCATCGCCAAAGCCGAATTGGGCGAAATCGATCCGACCAGCGAAGCGATGCGTCTGAGCATGCTCGGCATGGATGGGATCGCGACGCTGATCCTCTGGAATCAGCTGAACGAATACCAAAAGACCGAGCAGTACGATCACGTCAATGCGATCTGCGAACAGATCACTCACCTGAATCCTCACTTCCTAAGCGTGTGGGAATATCAGGCTTGGAACTTGTCGTACAACATTTCGCGCGAGTTCGATAACTATCGCCATCGTTATCTGTGGGTCAAAAAAGGCCTGGAATATCAGATGGCCGGCACGCGTTACAACTATGACGAACCGAAACTGATGAACGCGGTCGCGCACTTCTTCGGCATCAAATTTGGCTATGCCGACGAAAAAACGCAGTACCGGCAGATCTTCCCGGACGACACCGAATTTCATGCTGAAATCAATGACTACCTCAGCAAAGCCGGCTCCAACGTTGAGCAAGACGCCGCCGGCGTCGGCAACAAGCCCGACAACTGGCTCGTCGCTCGACTCTGGAATCAGTGGTCTGACCGAGTGGTCGATACCGGCGCCGGCAAGATCGGCAACGCATCGCCGGCGATCTTCTTCTCGAACGCTCCGAAGCGAATGATGAGCTTCGCCGAGTTTATCGAAAAAGAAGGCGCCATCGGCGATACGGCCCAAACGGCTTGGGCGAAAGGGAATGAAGAATGGACCAACGATTACGGCGATCGCGACTTGCCGACCAGCTGGGGCATTCCGGTCAAACTGAATGACTACAAGCGTTACACGGAACAACTGAAAGAACTGCGTGCGAAAGCGAATGCGTTGATCGGACCGATTGACGCCGAGATTCGCGCAGAGAAAAAGAAGGAACTGCCGGAAGATCAACTCGCGGCGCTCGAAGTTCCCGAAGCGGAGCAGACCGGCGAACAACGTCTCGCCGCACGCAAAGCCCAAGAAGCGATGACGCCGAAACCGGCGGATCTCATCAAACGCATCGACGACCCGAAAAAAGCGATCGAGATTCGTCGCTTGTATCGTGACATCGCCGATCTGGAGTTCCTGCAAGGAATCATCGACAAACAAAAGAGCGTCGTTCATTACGATTACTGGGAAACTCGCTCTTCGACCGAAATGACCAATCGTGCGATCAAGGCGCGCAGCCTTGTCTATCAAGCGAATCAGGCGTTCGAGAACGCCAACTTGGTCGAATCGCGTGACCTTTACAACCAAGCCTGGGATCTATGGGCGGAGATTTACGCTGAACATCCCGAATTGAAAGATGACGCGGCCAGCGGCGACTTGTCGGAAGAGCTGAAAACGTACGCACAATTGCTGGAACAATTGGGCGAAACGTTGCCGGCCGACTTCCCCCTGATGGACCTGATGGAAATTCACATTAACGGTTTCCAGCGTCCCGCCCCTCCCGCGACTTCGGCAAAGGACGAGACTGAGGAAGAGCAGAAAGCGGACGAGCCGATGGACGAAACTCCGGCGACAGAGCCGGAGATGAAGAAGCCGGCGCCGACGAGCGACGCTCCGGAGACGGAAGCGCCGATGGCGGACAAAACGCCAGAAACGCCCTCCGCAGAGAAGCCCGCAACCGAGGAACCGGCCGCAGAAGCGACGCCGGAAGCCGCGACACCAGCCGCGGAATAGCCTCGCACTGCAAAAACGCGTATTCTAAAGAGCGGCGGAGCATTTCAACTTCGCCGCTTTTGCTTGCGCACTTTGCATCTCTTCTTCTCCGCTCCTCTCGATTTCGCACGCGCTCATGACCCACGAAAAATTCGGCCCTTACGTCATTCACGAAACGCTCGGTCGCGGCGGCATGGGCACCGTTTATGTCGGCGTCGATGAGCGAACCGGCGATCGGGCCGCGATCAAGGTATTGCACGGCGGAGCTGGTCGCGGAGGAGCCCGCGAGCGTTTTGAACGCGAGATCGAAACGCTCAAAACGCTGAAGCATCCGCACATCGTTCGCTTGTTCGGCTATGGAGAAGAACCGGCCGGCATGTTCTACGCGATGGAGTTGGTCGATGGGAACAGTCTGTCAGAATTGATCCAGCGAAAGCGCGACTACACTTGGCGAGAAGCGTTCGAAATCGGCTTAGCGATCGCCCAAGGCTTGAAGCACGCGCACGACTTTGGCGTCATTCATCGCGACGTGAAGCCGGCGAACATTCTGATCGACAAAGAGGGGAACGTCAAAATCTCCGACTTTGGCATCGCTCGGCTCTTTGGCGCAACCGGGGTGACGGCCGACGGAGGAATCATCGGCACCGCCGACTTCATGGCCCCCGAACAAGCCTTTGGCGAACCGGTCAGCCCACGCAGCGATCTCTATAGTCTGGGCGCCGTCATTTACGCGATGCTGGCCAAGCAGCCGCCGTTTCGCGCGAAAACAGTCACCGAGGCGCTCGACAAGCTGCGAAACTCCGAGCCGCCGCCGATTGATCGCTTGTGCGATGGAGTTCCCGAAGAAGCGGCTGACATCATCCATCGTCTGCTGGAAAAGCATCCCCGCGATCGCTTTCCCACCGCGACGACCGTGATTCGCCGGATCGAAGCGCTGTTGGAGTCCGAGATTCCTGACGAAGCGGCCTTTCGCATCGAATCGGCCGTGATCGAAACGCAGACTCCCGACTTGCTGGACGATTATCGCCTGAAAAGAGACGCCAGCGAATCGGCTCAGATCATTGCCGATGACGAAACGCGCATCGCCCCCGAGTCCGCCGCTCCGGAACCGCCGCCCCCGATCGGGCAAACCAAACATTTCACGACGGTCGCTCAAGATAGCAAGTCAGGACGTTACTTTACGCACAACGTCGAACCAGTTTCGTCTTGGCGAAATCATATTCAAACCGGCCTGATCGCGCTGGCCCTGGTCGTGATCGTGGTCCTGATCTTCTGGCTCCCGCGCGCCCCTTCCGCCGATGCGATGTATGAGCAGCTTGCAGCGTCCGTCGACAATGGTCAATTAGACGAAGCCGGTGATGAACTCGATCAGTTTATCGCCATCTATCCCGACGACCCGCGCGTTGAAGAAGTCAAATCGTGGAAAGAAGAACTCAGCCTGGATCGTCGCGAACGCCGTTATCGCCTAACCATGCAGTTACGGCAAAAGACCGAGACGTTTGATGCGATTGAGATCGCCTATATCGACGCGCTGCGTCAGATCGACTCGGCGCCGGAAGAAGCTGCCGCCAAGATGCGGGCCTTGCTGGCCGTCTACGGTCCGCCGGATCGGATCACCGGCGATGCAAGTCGCTGTCTGACTCTCGCCGCACGTCGACTCGTGCAACTTGACAAGCAACTGGCCGAGACCAGCAGCAAGCAACTTGCCGAAATCGGCGCTCGCATGGCGGCCGCCAACCAGATGGCTGCCGACGAGCCGAACAAGGCGCGGCAAATTTACCAAGGGCTGATCGACCTGTATGGAGACAAACCTTGGGCGTGGGAACAAATGGAACAGGCGCAACAAGCGCTGAGCGAAACTCCCGCGAGCGTCCCCGTCGAAGAGCAGCCGGCGCCCGAAAGTGAACAGGCGCCCCCAGAAGAAGCCGCCGCCCCCGAGAGCGAAACCGAGACGCCGGCGGAACCAAAGAGCCCGTAATCTCTTCGCTCGCGCTGCGGGCTACGAAGAGTAGTAGCATCCTCAACCGCCTTACTGCGCGACTTCGGCGCCGCCGTTCATCCCTGGCTGCACCTGCGGTTGACCATTTTGCGGGCCGCGTTGATTCGGCTGCGGGTTGTTCGCTTTCTGCTCGCGTAGCAATTTGTCGAGCGCGTCCCGAATCTTCACGGGGTTTCCGCTTCCATTGAGCGTGATCACACGCATGGTGGAGACCGGCTTGGCCAATTCGTCGACGCGCTTGATCATGTCGGTCACCAGCGTCATCAGGCTCTCCCCTTCGGTCGAAATCAACAGCGTGTTCGAGACGTTGTCGATGCCGATCGAGAGTTTTCCTTGAAAGGTGATCCGAGTGGGAGCGGCCGAGTTGCTGTCGTCACCGAAGAACGAAGATCGCCCGCGGCTCGAACCTTGGCGCTGTTCGCCTCCCTGCTGATTTTGCTGGAGCGCTTTATCGTTGGAAGACAACAAATCCCGGAAGACGTCTTTGACCGCGTCGGCCACGACTTCGGCTTTGGAATAGCGAACCTGGTAGATCGAATTGATCCGCGCCGTCTGTGAAGTGACCGGCTCTTGTCTGTCATAAAGTTCAATCAGATCGGCGATCGTCTTCAGTTGGTCATTGTCGGCGCCTTGCACGACGATCGTGTTGGTGTCGATATCATAGATAAACTTCAACGGGCGGCGATTGGACAACCGGAGCGGATCTTCCTGCTTTGAATCTTCCGGCATTCCATACCACCAGCGACGGAATGAGTCATCCGAATCATCCTCTTTTTTCTCTTCGAAGAACTCCTCCAGATTGAGAATCACTAACGAAGCGGAAGCGTATTTCAACGTGAATACGTGCCAATCCTTAGGAGGCGGCGCGAGTTCGCGGATCAAATCTTCGATGCGATTCAGCGCGTCGGCATCGGCCGAACTGATCGTCAAATGTCCTTGCGAATCGAGCCCGATCTGAATCGGCGGCGCGGCTGCGGCGACCGCCGTCGCTTGTTTCTCGGCTTCAACAACCGGCTCTTCAACGGCAACGGTCATTCGCTCTTGGGCAAAGTGAAACTTGCCGACCGGCAAGCTGGTCGCTTTGTCATCGGTCTGGGCCGCAGACGGCGTCTCTTGGTTTTCGTCGGCCGCCGGCTCAGCGGCAGGCAAGTCAATCTGCAGCGGATTGGCGCCGGCGCCGGGCCAAAGCTTTTGGACGCGATCCATCAACTTGCGAGCCGTCTCGGCGTCTCCCACATCGACTCGCCGCACCAAATCGCCAGGCGTCCCTTCCAGCGGAATCTCGCCCAATTGCGTCAGCAACTTGTTGATCTCTTCCAGCTCAAGTTCGTTCGCCCACAGCAACAAGCGATTGCTGATCACGTCGGCGTCGACGCGAAACGAGTCGTCCTCTTTTTCTTCTTCCTGATTGCGGCCGCCGTATCCATAACCGTAATAGGAATAGCTGTTGCGACGCGGCTCTTCTTTTTGCTCTTCCTTGCCCATCATGAAACGGATCGTACCGGCGACATAATCCGCTTTTAAGCGCCGCAAAGGAATCACTTTGAACTGTCGCCCAGACCCATCCAGCTTCTTGATCAACATGTCGACTTGCTGATGATCTTTCAGATCATTGGAAATCACGACCACCGCTTTGTTCTTTTCGTCCGCGTACAGGATCGTCGCTGGATTGAGACCGCCGGTCTCTTCCATCACTTTGATCACCGTCTTGGGGTCCAATTGATCCAAGCGATGAATTTTCATCTCTTCAAAGCTTTCAGAAGCCGCGTACTGGCTATCCTTGGGCACGTCCAGCATTCGCACCGCTTGAGAAACCAGCGAAATCCGATCCGGCGGACCATACGCGACCAGACTGTTGTTCCGGGGATTGACGATCAACTGCAGTTCTTCGTCATCGCGGCTGCTGGGCTTTTTGGCGCCCCCTTTTCCCTGCTGCATTTGTTGCATCTGCTGCTGCATTTGCTGCTGCATCTGTTGCATTTGCTGCATCTGATTTCGATCCATCGGCATCGCGGGACCCGACGATTTCGACATTCCCAGCAGCGATTCAATCTGGGTTTTGATGTCGGCGGCGCGAGTATATCGCAATTGAAACGGCATCATCCGGGTCGACTGGGCCGAGCCTGATTGCTCTTCTTGCAGCATGTGATAGATGTCGATCAAGTTGGCGACCGCGTCCAGCGACTCTAACCGATTGGATGTTGTGAGGGCCGTCATCTTGCCATGCGGGCTCAGCATCGGCTTCAATTCTTCGACGGCCGTTTCAGCGATCAACCAACTGAGCGGAAACGAAACTTTGACGAACTCGTGCGGATCGCGATAGCGAAGATCCTCGGGATGAACCCGCGGCACCGAAGCGGGATCGAGCTTGTCGAGTTTCGTGACGACCAATCCATCTTGCTGACGCAGGATGGTGTAGCCGCGCATCATCAGACGTTCGTTCAGCAGATCGCGCACTTCGTCAATCTTGTAGGGACGTTGCGTCGTTAGATTCAGATAATCCCCTGGCAACTCTTGCCAGTCGAGACTCGTGCCGGAAATCTCAGCCAACCAATCGAGCACCGCTTTCCACGACTGACCGCGAAAACTGAATTCAACTTTCCCTTGCAGGTCAGGGCGAACTTTCAGCTCTTTTGGATCGGCCTCGTCCGGCGGCGTATCAGGACGTTTGATCGGCTCGCCTGGTTTCGGCTGGCCTGCGGCCGGTTTCTCTCCCATCGGCGACTTCTCGTCCGACTTCGCTTCACCGGGCTTGGTTTCACCCGGCTTGGCGGCGGCGTCTGCCGGCGTACTTGTAGTCGGCTTGGCGCTGGGACCAGATTGACGCGAACGGGCCTCCACAGCACCGCTGGGAGTCGCCTGAACCGCTTCGGGCTTTGCTTCTTGAGCAAAAACGGAAGCAGCGCATAGCATTAGCAGTAAGGTAGTTAGATACCTAATCATGGGGAAAAGCGCAGGCTGATGCATGATGGGAAAATTGAGCGCAGGGTCCAACGAAGCTCAAAGATTCCTCCCACTCTACCACGATGGAGGGCCCTAATCACCATCTTTGTAGGAATTGGGGAGACTATTTCAACCAGGAAGACGATTCCCGCTAGCGAATCGTTTTACAAAAAAAGAAAACCGCATTCCTGCGTTAACTCGTTATTTGCGTTACACTTAGTTCTTCCACTCCCACGATGTCTGAGCTTCGTTTTGGGGAGAAGGAACTTTTACGTGACAGGCCCCGTCTTAAGTTTTGAGTCGCGCGGCCTGATCCGCCTGGGGCCTGCGAATCATGCGCGGTAACATTCTTGGCGGAAAGATTTTGCACTCGAACTAGTATTATGAACGCCGGGATTCCAGAAGAACTGCTATCGGCTTATCTCGACGGCCAACTTGGCCCGGTCGAGCTACAGCGCGTTGAAGCTGCGCTGGCTGAGAGTCCGACTCTGCAGAATCAGCTGAAAAGCCTGGCGACGACCCGCAATGCCGTTCACAGCTTACCTGCCGCGACGGTTGGACGTGATCTGACGGCCGATATCTTTGCCGAAATCACGCGTCGTAGTGCGACGACTACTGTCGCGCCTGAGGTCGCAGTCGAACTTCGTCCGACGCCTGCTGGTCGCGTGACCGACCGACATCGCCGTAACCCGAATCGATCGTGGCGATGGATCGGCGTCGGCGCCGCCGCTGCAGCGCTGGTTGCTGGCCTGCTAGCGGTCCCCGCTTGGCTGGGTGACAACGGCGATATCCCCCATAACGACGTGGCGAACGTCGATCTGAACAACGATGTTCCCGTCACCGTCTCTCCGACCACGGTCGAAGAGAAGCCGGACGCCAACCCACCAGAAGCGGCGGTTCCGCAGCCCGAAGTTCACGCGCCCAACTTTACCGAACTGATGGGAACGGGCGACAATCGCGTGAAATCTGAAATTCCGACCGCTCCGGCAACTTTGCCCGATCGCAAACCGCCTGGGATGCGTATTAAGATTACATCGAACCCAGCTACGGAGGTTCCATCGCCTGACAAGATGGAAACCAAGCCGATGGGGACGGGAGCGATTGCTCGCGCGACGCCCAACCTCACGGAGAAAGCGGATGCGGCGTTTGATCGTTATGTAAAGCCAACCGACTTCGCGGCGGAAGACAGGAGACAATTGCTCTCGCTGCTCGCTACCGAGAAGACGGATACGGCGAAAGAAGTTTCCGACATCGAGATGCTTGCGGGTTTACGAAAGTTGCCCAAAATCTTGACGTCGACTGACGAAGATCTGGTTGAATTGATTTCCAAACTCGATTTGGATGATAACAATCAGATCGACGATCGCGAACTGGCCAGTTGCCTGGCGGACGCACGTTTTCGTGAAACGGAAACAGGGCGTCAGGTTGCTCGCCTATTTTTCCGAATCGACGACAATCATGATGGCGTATGGACCAACGAAGAGGTGACGAAGAACGTTCGCCTTGCCGGGGGTTTGGACCAAGAATTCACGCGAAAGATTCGCTTATGGGATCAGAACCACGACGGCGTGGTGAATTTCGTGGAGGCGGAGTTTGGCGCTTCGGCGCTGCAGCGTGAGTTCCAATTGATTGAAGGCAAGCTTTACGATTCGCAAATTCTGGCCCAGGCCCAACGCTTGTTCGCTTCGCTGGATCGAAGCGGCGACGGC
Organism: Blastopirellula marina DSM 3645; assembly: GCF_000153105.1. GTDB lineage: Bacteria > Planctomycetota > Planctomycetia > Pirellulales > Pirellulaceae > Blastopirellula > Blastopirellula marina. Next base: position 428,080 of record NZ_CH672376.1, on the reverse strand, counting down.
TCCCTCTCTGGTCGTGAACTGACCCGAGCCCTGGATACGCCCGAGATTGCCGCTGCAGCCGCTGGTCGCAAGACCTTGTCGCTGCACGAGCTATACCTGCATCTGGAAACGATCGCGCTCGGACTCTAAGCCGCGAATTCATCGAGCCGCCCCTCAAAATCAATCGCAGTGCTGGTCCGCTAGCCAGCTTGGGCGGCGCTGCGACGCAAGAAGGAGCGAGTGCGAATGTTGCAGGCAGCCAAAGGCGTTGAGCCTCATGATTCAAGCGACCTAGGATGGCTCGCTGGTCAAGCGACCGAAAGCTTATCGACATTAACCGGCAATTCCACCACGCCCCCGCGTGAGGAAGTTGGCGACGAAGACGCGGCGCCGCCTAGCAAAGATACGACGCCCAGCGACGCTTGGGATGATGACGCATTACGGCGTTATCTCAACGAAATGTCACGTTCGCCGTTGCTATCGGCGAACGAAGAACGCCTGGCCACCGAGCGCGTGATCACTGCACGCAAAAGATTTCAGCGGCGATTGTTCGGCTGTGGAGTCGCTGTCAAGCAAGTGGAAAAGCTGATCGTCGAAACGCTGGACGGATCGCGCCGCTTGGATCGCACGTTCGAGATCACCGTTACATCCGCCGCTCGCAAGCAAGCCGAAATGCTGAAGTTGCAGCAAGCCCTGGCGAATCTCCGCAACGCGAAACAGCGCAACGCCGACGATCTGCAAATCCTCCTCTCGCCCGAGCCAATCGAGCGGCGCAATCAAGCGATCGAACGGCTCATTCGTCGTCGCTATCAAACCGCGATTCTGATCGAAGGTCTCACTCTGCGGATCAAGTTCTTGCCTGACATCCTGTCCCGTCTGGGGAAACTCGTCCAAGAGTTATGCAACCAGCGCAGCGATTTGAATAGTCGGACCAATTTTCAACTCCCCCGCCAAGGCGCGGGCGCCGAAGTCTGGGTCGACAAGTACCAAGAGTTTCCCGAAACGCTCGTTTGGCAATATCCCCGCATCATGCAAGCGCACGAAGGGCTTTGCCGCGCCCAACGCGCGATTACGTCCGCGAACTTGCGTCTGGTCGTATCGATCGCCAAGTCGTTTCGCGGTCGTGGACTCAGCTATCTAGACCTGATTCAGGAAGGGAACCTGGGCTTGATGCGAGCGGTCGAAAAGTTCGATCCTTCGCTGGGCTATAAGTTCGCCACGTACGCGACGTGGTGGATTCGTCAGGCGGTCATGAAGGGGCTCGCCGATCAAGGAAGAACCATTCGTCTGCCTGCACGAATGCAGGATCGCATCCAAAAAATCAACGTCGCCAAAGCGATTTTGTCACAAGAACACCGGAGCGAACCGCCGATCGAATTGACCGCGAAGCAGGCGGAACTGACCGAACGAGAAGTGGTCGCCGCCGATCGGTTGGGTCGCACGATCATGTCGCTGGACGTTTCGAACAATGATGATGACTCGTTTGGCGATACTCTTGCGTCCGGTGACGCCGAACAGTCGTCCGCCGATGAACAACGACTACCGCTAGCGATCAATCAATTGCTGCAGGAATTGACCAGTCGTGAACAAGAGATCGTACGGCGACGCTTTGGCATGTTTGACGGCCGCGTGCAAACGCTCGAAGAAGTCAGCCAGGCGTTTTCGGTAACGCGGGAACGAATTCGCCAGATCGAATCAGCTGCAATCCGCAAACTGCGACAACCGCACTTGATCCGCAAGCTCGACGACTTTTTGGAGGCTCGCGACCTCCGCGCCGCCGCGACCAAGCCGCGTTAGTACGGCCAAGCCAATGCTTCTTCGTAGCCCGAAGAGAATAGTCGCAGAACGCTCTAGCTCAGCATGAACAATTCGGACCCGCACTCTTCGGTGATGACTTCGCCGAAGAGCGTGTGCGACGCCGAATCGTAGATTGCGACCGGCAAGATCTGGCCGATTTGACGGCGATTTCCGTCAAACACGACGATCCGATCGCAGTGGGTTCGTCCCGTCAATTGCACAACCGGCGAGTCGTCCGCATCCTCTTTTTTGGCGGCCGCTTTGCTGATCCCTTCGACCAACACGTTGAGCGTATTGCCGATCTGCTTTTGGTTGTCTTCTAGACTGATCCGATTTTGGATCTCGAGCAGCGTGTTATTTCGCTCTTGCTTGACCGTAAACGGCACGTCGTCTAAAAAGAGCTCGGCGCCGCGGGTTCCTTCACGCTCGCTGTATTTGAAGATAAAGCTGTTCTTGAAACGGCACTCTTCGACCAGATCGACCGTCATCTGAAATTCGGCTTCGGTCTCACCGCAGAAACCGACGATGAAGTCGCTGCTGACCGCAGCGCCGGGGACACCTTCACGAATTCGGCGCATCATGTCCCGATACTGCTCGACCGTGTAGCCGCGTTTCATCCGCTTCAGCATGTCGTTCGAACCGCTTTGCGCCGGCACGTGCAAGTAAGGCGAAACCTTGTCGAGCTCGCGCACGGCGGTCAACAACTCGTCGGTCATATCTTTGGGATAGTTCGTGACGAACTTGATGCGGCGAATGCCGTCGATTTCGTGGATCGCGGCCAGCAGATCGGCCAGGTTCCAGCTCTTGCCGGCCGCATCTTGCCCGCGATAGCTGTTGACCGTTTGGCCGACTAGCGTGATTTCGACCGTTCCTTGATCGGCCAGATGTCGCGTCTCGGCCAAGATATCCTCAGGGCGGCGTCCCTGTTCGGGGCCGCGGACGCTTGGCACGATGCAGTAGGTGCAAAATTTGTCGCAGCCGATCTGAATGCGGACGTAAGCCTGAAACGGCGTCGGGCGCATTTCGGGATCACGCAACGGATCGAAGCTTTCGTGACTCCGCGCGATCTCCACGCGTGAGCCGTCACGTCGACCGAGACTAACTTCGATCTGCCGTCCTTCGCCGGCGGCGACCTTGTCGATCAATGACGGAATTTGATGCAACTGTCCAGGTCCAACGACCAGATCGACGTAAGGGGCGCGCTGAAAGATCTTCTTCTGATGGTTTTGCGCCATGCAGCCCATCACGCCGATGATTTTCTCCGGATGGCTCGCCTTCAAGTCGCGCAAGACGCCTAAGTGGCTGTATGTTTTGTTTTCGGCCTGCTCGCGTACGCTGCAAGTATTGAACAACAGCGTATCGGCTTCTTCCGGCTTAGTCGTCAGTTCGTAACCTTGCTGACGCAAGCTGGCGACAACCAGTTCGCTGTCGAGCATGTTCATCTGGCAGCCGACGGTATCGATATAAAGACGTTTGGGCATGGATCAAATCGTGGGGAGGCGGATCGCACGTCCGCGGGAAGCGGCGACCGCAGGCGAAATTTGGATCGGTAACTAGCTAGGCGGCGTCACGTGATTTCTCGAGCATCTGCTCAAATACCGTCTGACGCTTCAATTCTTCGTCGCGGCGCTTTTGTTTCTTCTTCGCTTCGAGCGCACGCTGATGTTCTTCGTCAAAGGCTTTACGCAGTTGGGTCGTCAACGCATTCCGACGCTGTCGCATAAAACGGACAAGCGTCATCACGGCGATATACGCCGCCGCCGCATACAAAATCCATTCCCACTTTGACATACCGGGCTCCCATCCTTGGTCCCAAACCTAATTATAGTAACGGAAAACGGGGGGGCTTAGCGAGAGGGAAACCTGTTTCCGCCAGCGGGAACCCGACGCTATCGCCGCGATAGGCCTGCTTGCGACGCTAGCCAAACTTTCCACAAAGTACTCCTGTCGCACAAAAACCGCATAATCATTCAACTCGATTCCGTCCTCGCCCCGATCAAGAAGATGTCTGATTCGCTGCGCGGCGCAATATAGCCGCACATCTGTTAGGGGGGTAAAAATATGGACAGGACGCAAGCGAACGACCGAAAGCGGCGATTTCTCGCTTCGGTTTGCGCCTACGGATTGACGATCATCGTTCCTTTGTCGCTGCAGCCAACCAGCGCCAACGCTTCGCGCTGGTCTGATTCGGCTCCGCAAACAGCCGCCGAAACTGCGGCGCCCGACACGACTGCGCCTCCCCTAGCGAACACCGCACCTGCAACCACTGCTGCGCCCGCCCCAAAAGCGGAGACGGCGCGCGATTTGCCGCCGGCGCCGGGTCTGCGACGATTACCCCCGGTCACCCCCGAGTCAGCGCCCCAGAGCGTCACCGCTACGACGACGCCGATTCGCATTCCACCTGCGGATCCGATCGATTGGCGCCGTCCCGCGATGGTGATGGGGCCGCTTCCAGGCGAAGCGACGCCGCATCAATCGCAAGTTCGACTAATCAGCGATACCGCCGCCGTGACGCCGGCGCCTGCGGCGCAACAAGCGAAAGCGTCGCCAAAAAAATCGCCGCGTGACGTCGCCGAAATCATGCCGGCGCACACGACTCCCGAAAATGGCGCGACCCAAACCGATCCGAGCCCGGTCGAAGTGGAACCGGCGCCGTCGACCCCCGTCGTTGCGTCCCGATACTCGCCGGCGACCGCGCCGGAAGTCAAAGTTGCGGCGCCGAAAATAACTCCTCGTTACGCCGTCAGTACTGAACTGGCGAATCCTGCCGAAGCGCCCCTGGAGCCGCCCGCTGAGAAGCCTCATTTCGCGCGTGTCACTGACGAATCGTTCTCATCGCCGGCGCCGCGAGACGGACTCTCGCCGATCTACGTATGCCGTTTGCTAGGACTGAAGGCGGCGACGAAGTAAAAGAGATTGCAGCCGCATTTTCTCACTCGCGCGCAGGGAAGCTGCGCGAGTGGAAGTCACGGGCCGGGCATTTCCTCTTGATTGCCGGCCAGCCCCAGCGAACGAATATCGCTCGGCAATTCTAAGGCGCGGCGTTAGGCCAAGGCCGATGATGTGCGGCAGAATCATTGGACGCCATTGCTACGACCTTGCGTGGCAATGAATAAGTTATCCAATCCGTGGCGGTCGATTGGTGGTATTCATGTAGGCAAATTCTGGTGGGCAGCGCCAACTCAAACATTCGTTTTACGCGTAATCATCGCCACGCACGGCCGTGGCGATGGCGCCCAAACCCAAGCGGCGCGGCGTCAGGCTGAGGCCTGACCTCCATCCGCGTCCGCTCTTCGGCTACCGCTGGAGGATCGACTGTCCGGGGGCCAGCGAAGTTCGCGGCGGGCTATAGCGGACGGGGTTGGCGTTGGCCGGTTCGAGCATCCATTCGTTCGGGGGCGGCTGCGTTTGTCCTGCTTGCTCGGCGACATAGGTCGGGGAATCGAACGACGGCGCTTCGGCCATCGCTTCGGCCGGCGTCGGTATCGGCGGCTGACCAGCAGGAATCGGTTCGACGCCCGATTGCTTCCAGAGGCCGAAGATCGTGCGAGGAGCTCCTCCGGCCAAAGTCGGCGCCGGTTGCTGCGCCACCGCGCGGAACGAAGAGACTGTTTTTCGGGCGGCCGCCAGCAGCTCGTCCGAAGATCGCTGCGAAGCTTTTAGATAGTAGCCGGTCAGAGCTACTTTGTTGACCGGCAACGCTCCTTCGGGAAATTCGGGGCGATCGTAGTTGTCTTCAGGGCGTTCAAACAACTGACCGCAGTCAATACAGTGGGTGAGCGCTTCGACCGCCATGATGCGAACGCGGGGAGAGTTCTCTGATGGGTTTCCATCTTTGTCGCTCCCTTCGGCACAAATCCGCAGCGCTTCGCAAGCCGCCTTCGTCATGGTTCGCGCTTCGGCGAATGCGATCGCCGCTTGAAAGCGGACGCATTCGCTGCGATCCGACCGCAGGCTCGAGATCAACGCGGCTTCCGCTTCAGGGTACCAATGCCAGTCGACGCAAGCTAATGCTTTCACCGCCGCGACGCGGGCCGGCACTTGCGCCTGATCGGCGGCAATTTTGGCCGCCGCGGCTTGGGCAGGAGAGACCGGTTGGCCGTTGGGACCAACGCCGTTGGCGATACCATTTTTCACTTGGTTGTAAACGCTATTGCACGGAGGCGGAAGTAATCCGCCGGTCATCATGCTGACCGGTGCAAATGAGTCATGCAGGAAGTGTCCGAAAGTCGAGTTACAACAATTGGCGTGCGACGCGTGCAAGCAAGAGCAGATCTCGCTGAAGAAGCCTCCCGACGCAGCCGAGGGAATCGGCGCTAACGGGGCCGTAGGATAAGCGGACGCAGCGGCGGTGGTTCCTACCCCAGGGATGTCTTGCCCCCAGCAAACGCTCGCCCCAAGCAATAGGGCCGGTGATACGGCAGCTAGCAACAGTCGCATAATTTCCTACCTTCAAACGAGCAATAAAGCGTTACAGCATGTACTCGCCGACGCGCGTCCGCGTCAAGGTCAGTCGCGATTCGAGAAGAGATTTGAGATTCGCCTTGATGGCCGCTCCATAATTCCCTACAACCCCCGCCGCGGCATCATCCGAATCCTTAACAGCATCGATTTACACCGCGTGGGCAAATCTTCTCTCAATCCGATCCGCTCATTCACGGTGATCCTACTGTGGATCGCAGCAGGCGTTTGCGCAGAAGCCGACGCCCAAGAAATCTTTCGCTTGCCGCCGGTTGATCCGCAGCCGCCTGGGCAACAAGCGATCTTCAACTCGCCATCGGATCGCGTGTTTCATTTCAACTCGGCTCCGATTAGTTTCGAGTCGCAATCGGCGCTGCCGACTCCTCCCGAGTCTCCGGAAGTGGTTCCGATCGGCCCTCCGGTACAGGTCGCTCCGCTGCAGAATGAACAACTCGGCGAAGACTGGGGCTCTTATCAAATTCCATTGAACGGGTGCAGCACTTGCGGCGAATGTCGCTGCGAACCTTGCACGGCGACGACTCGAGCAGGACGTTTCATGTGGCTTGTGCAGCATGCGGTGTGCTGCGTCGATCCCTGTTACGAACCGGCCTGGAAACCGCTGGAGGATTCCGCATTTTTCGTCGCTTCGCCGCGACCGCAAGGGACCATGCGGTTTCGCTTCGACTCCGGCTTTGGATTATCGCACCCGGATCGCGCCGAATACTTTTGGGCGAAAGCAGGGACCGGTCCCACTCCGACCGGGACCTACGTTCCCGATGTCGACTACATGACGCTTTACCAATACACCGAAACCGGCGGCAAAAAGTTCTCGGCGACGTTTGAATATCGCTATATGGAAGTCGATCCCGAAGGAGCGCCGCACGGCGCCGGTTTCGGCGACATGACCATCGGCACCAAAACGCTGCTCTTCGACAACGGACTTTTCCAGGTCGCGTTTTTGATGAAAACGCACATGCCTGCCGGACGCGTCTCGCGCGGACTCGGCACTGGGCACGTCTCGCTCGAACCGTCGGTCGTTGTCGGCGTCAACTTGGCTTCCGAAACCTACATGCAGATGGAAGTTGGCGAATGGATCCCCATCGCAGCCGATCCAACCTATGGCGGATCGCTGTTACACATGGCGACCAGCATTAATCATACGCTCGCCTACCCGGCGCCTAGCTCGCCGTTGATCGGCACGCTTGAACTAGAAGCCTGGTCGTTTCAAGCCGGCGCCTACACCAACTCGTTGGGCGTCGCGACCAGCGCCAGCGGCGCCACCTTTGTGCAAAGCTCGGCCGGCATCCGCTGGTTTATCTGCAAGAGCTACGATGTGGGCGCTTCGTGTTCGACCGGCGTCACCGAAGACCATTGGGCCGACTATCTCTTCCGCACCGACTTCCGCGTTCGCTTCTAAAGAAGGCCGCGCGGCGCGGTCAACCAATGTTGGTTGACAAAGCGCACGCAGTCATGGTCGATTGCCGTGCGGCGAAAAGAAAAGCGGCGTGCGGCGCCAGTGAGCCAGACAACGGCACACGGCCACCCATGACAATTCGCGTTTTAAAACATCGTAGCGGTCCGGTCCGCTTGGTCATCCAGAAAAAATCATCGTGGTCCGGTCTGGTCCGCCGTGTGCCGCTGTCTGGCACATCCAGCAGTGCTGCAGTGCTCAGGATTCGCCAGCTTCGGAACCTGCTCTGGAGGCATCCAGATCCGATGGCGGCGCCTGATGCGGAGGGTAAGTGTTACGGTATTCGATTGGATTCCGCCCCTGCTTCAGGCAGCTTTTCGTAGCTCGCTATTCCACCGGTTCATGCACCACTTGGTCGATCTTCTTATTCGCACTGGTAAAATAGTCGGCGCCGCAGACGACCAGTGCGGCGATGATCGCTAGCGCGGTGCAGCCGATCAATTCGCCGGTCGACGGGGGCGCAATATAAGCGTCACCATCGCGCCACGGCCATAACGCACGCATCGCGCCGATCATGAACCCGCACATCAGCGCCATCGTCTGCGGCTCGTAGCGATGCAGCAGCCAACGTAGAAACTTGCTGAACGCAATCAAGCCAACGGCGCAGCCGACGGCGAAAACGACAAATTGCAGCAAATCGCCGCCGATCGCTTCTCCTTTGAGGAGCGCCTTGGGGATCCCGCTGAGATAGCTATACATCCCCAAAATCAACAGAATATACGAACCGCTGATTCCCGGCAGGATCATGGCGCAGATCGCCACCATGCCGCAGCAGAACGTAAACAAGAGATGCGGCGATTGCTGCACATCGGGAAAAACGCGCGGTCCCGTCAGCAGAAACGCGATCGCGGCGCCGAGGATCCCCAATGCCCAGCAGATCGATAACTGATCGGTCGTCGCGGCGCGGATTAATTTCATCACCAACCAACTCGACGCGGCGATCGCGCCCAGGAAGACCGCATAGGTATAAGGTCGCGCCGGATTGTGAGGTTCAATCAATTCGTGAATGAGCAGAATGAATGTTCCTAATCCAATCACAACCCCGCCGCCTAGCGCCAGCAGAAAGAAAAGGTCGATCCGCTGCGCCGCTGCGCGCCATTCTCGTTGGAGCAGCAGCTTGACCGAAATTGCGTCAAAATGACTGATCGCCGCGACCAGGCGGCGATAGATGCCCAACACCAGCGCAACGGTTCCGCCCGAGACGCCGGGGATCGCATCCGCAGCGCCCATCAGCAGACCGCAACCGGCATGTCGAGCCGCATCGCGCAGCGCCGCTGGGGAAGGAGTCGTCAGATCGGGCGTCTTGTGGTTCATATGCGAGAGTCTTATCGCTTGAAAGTGCGAGTTTCGCGGAAACGAGGTAAGGTCAGAGAGGATTGTAGAAAACTATCCCCTTCCTCCATAGGCGAGTCCGCTCCGCACCAGAGCGAATTCGCTTGACCGGCGGATTTTAGAGCCTTACATTGCTGGAATCCGATCCCAAGCAAACGGCTCGCCGCCGTCACGATAGCGTCGTTATTTTTCGCTTGTCCCGTAGCACCATCTATTCCACCAGATACCAGATAAAGGCCTTGCCGGTGATGTCCCGGCAAGGACAACAGGGATGTTTCTCGAGCGATCGGCAGACTCGGTTACCGTCCATGCGCCAGCGAAACTGAATTTGTTTCTCGAATTGCTGGGCAAACGGAGCGATGGTTTTCATGAATTGGAAACTATCATGACTGCGATCAACGTCTTTGATACGCTTCGCTTTACGGCGACTGAGGACTCGCAACTCTCGCTTCACTGCCGATTTGCCGCCGGAACCGTCGCATCGGCGGCTCGGCAAGACGCCGATGCGCTGTTGGGCGATTTGCCCTCTGGCCCGTCGAATCTGGTTTATCGAGCGGTCGACTTGGTTCGCCGCACCGCGGGAATCGAGCGCGGCGCAAAGATTGAGTTGGTGAAACGGATCCCTTCCGCTTCCGGTCTGGGGGGCGCTTCTAGCGACGCGGCCGCGGCGCTGTTGGCGGCCGATATTGTCTGGAAGCTCGGCTGGTCGCGCGATAAGTTGACGGAACTCGCCGCCCAACTCGGCAGCGATATCCCTTTCTTTTTGCACGCCGGTCTGTTTGGCAGCGGACTGGCCCTGTGCCGCGGACGCGGTGAAATCATCACTCCGCTGGCCATCCCACGGCGAATGCATTTTGTCGTCGTGCGCCCCCCCGGCGGGTTGTCGACGGCCGACGTGTTTCGTCGCTGCACCATTCCTTCTCAGCCGCTGGAGGCTCATGATTTAAGCGATTCGTTGAAATCGCGATCGATGATGGAGATCGGTCACCGAATGCATAACCGGCTGACCGAACCATCGCGGCAACTATCAACCGAGATTGATCGGTTGACGCGTTGCATGATGCGAGCTGGAGCGATTTCCAGCCAAATGTCGGGGAGCGGCAGCGCTTGTTTCGCCCTCTGCAAAGATGCACGGCACGCCCGCGGCGTCGCGGCGAAACTAAAGAACCAGCGCGTGGGCGTTGTGTTTACCGCCAGCAACTGCGGCGTACATTGGAATTAGACGAACAACTTGAGGAAGGCGGACGGCGGAAGGACCTACCAGGCAACGCGACATTACGACGATCCAACTGGAACTAACGGCATTTCGAGCCGACGCAGCGTTCGTAGCGAAGATTTTTTATCTACTTCGGGTGCGAATCTGCGTTCAGCGCGACTGCCAACAGGGAGAGATACGCTGTGAACATCACCGAAGTTCGTATCAAACTCATGGAAGACGCCAGCGATCGTCTACGTGGATTTTGTTCGATCACATTTGACGACTCGTTCGTCGTGCGCGATCTCAAGATCATCGAAGGCGCCAGCGGTCCGTTTGTTGCGATGCCCAGTCGTAAACTGACCGCCCACTGTCCGCAATGCGGCGGCAAAAATCATCTGCGCGCCGGCTACTGCAACAACTGCGGTTTTCGTCTGCGCTTGCCGCCGGCCGAACGAACGGCCGATGGGCGCGCCAAACTGTACGCCGATATCGCCCACCCGATCAACTCGGAGTGTCGCGAGATGATCCAAAACCGCGTCATCGAGGAATACGAAAAAGAGGTCGAAACCGCCAAACAACCAGGCTATCGTTCGCGCTACGACGACTTCTATGGAGACGCCGGCGAAGAATTCTTTGAAGAAGATTCGTTTGACGATGGGAACCGCTCTTCTCAAAAATCGGCGAGCGAATCGACAGGACAAACGCATCCTCCGCAGCCCAACCCGTCTGGTCCGCATCAACCGACCGCCGGTTCGTCACAACCGCAGCGCAAACGGAAGTTCGGACAAGGCATCTTCGAAGAATAACCGGTGAGTTCGCCTGTTCACCATTCGCCGCATTCGCGGGCCAGATCGCGTAAATAATCGATCGCTTCGTCCACTTCCAAGACCTGCATGCCGATTTGGCGACCACCTTCGTCACATTTGCCCAACAGCAGCAAGTCTTCAAAGTTCTCCGACTGCTGCAAGCGCCGCTTGGCCCTCGCCCCAATCGATCCGTCCAGCAGTGCGTGCGCTTCCATGTGATGCTCAATCAACCAATAGGTCCGCTCGGTGATCGTCTCGCCGAGCGCCTCGAGCCCCGCCGCAACATGATCGGGAAAATCGATCCCCTTCCCCACATCGTGCAGCAGCGCCGCCAGCAACAGCTCTTCGTCATACGGAGACTCGCGTCGCGCTAGCTCAAACACCTGCAAGCTGTGATAAAGCGCGTCCCCTTCAGGATGGTAGCGGGGGTTCTGCTTCACATGCTCCAGCGGCAGCAGCAACATCTCGTAGTGCAAAAAGCGATCGACGCGATTCTCGGCCGCGGCCAACTCTTCGTCGGCGTCAGCGTCGGGATATTCGGCCTCTAAGAAGATCTCTAACTCGCGAATACTCATGCGTTCGATCGCTTTGCCGGTGATCGAACTCTTGGAGATGAAGTGCGCCTTGTCGCTGGGATAGACCGTCAATTCGATCGGATAGACGTCACGAATATGAACGTGAATGTAGACCAGATTTTCCCCTTGCTTGCGAACCTCTTTCCGCTCGATGTCAAAGAACATCCCTTCGCGCTCGAGCGTCGCCGCGATCGGTTCGACGCTATCGGAAAAAAGGTGGATATCGATATCCGATCCTCGCCGCACATGCCCTGTCAAAACGCTGCCGATCAAACGGGGGCGAAAGTTGGCCAACAGCTTCATCGTATGGAGCGCGGCGAACCGCATCTCGCGCAGATTGTCGAGCCGAGCATCCCCTTCAAACATCCGCGCGAGCGACTGCACTTCGTCTCGGATCTCGGCGTTACTGGGGAGATCGGCCGGCTTGACCCAGCCTCGGCAGAGTCGCCGAGCCGCTTTCATTTTGGCGCGATAATATTCTGATTCTTGCCGTTCATACATCAAGCGCGCCGCTTGACTGGCGATTTGACGCCGTAGCTTAGAAGCATCCATCACAGAGGGGCCGACGAATTTGAAGTTAGCCTAAGCGTCGGCAGCGAGGCATTAACAGAAAATGACCGAGGAAGTGACGGCCTAAAAACCGCACGTTCTCTCTGTCATATCGTATGCAGACAGACCTAGTCCGTGAAGACCCAAGTTATCATCCAGGCCGATCTTGTATCGTCGACCGATTTAAAACGGGCGGCGTCGCACCGCGCCGTGCCGGCAATCCAGCGCCCTCTCCCGACAACCGAACTACCGGACGGCAACGGTGCGCACGTCAGCCACGATTGGTTGCCACACCATATAGTTTGCAATGAAGAGACCGCAGTCGGTCCAAACCTGATTGCAGCAAAACTTATGCCCAGGGACCTGGTGAGAGGTGGCCATTTTATGACCGCTCGCCTAACACGCGCAACAGGCGGGGGTTAACGTCGCTTGCTTCTACCGGCTCGGATCGAAACGGCGGCGCTGCTTCCCCTGGCTGCCTGGGATGCGGCTTGGTTTGCCCAAATCGCTCGCAAACCGGTGTAGAAGGTTTTTGCAGGCATCACCGTACGTTAAGATGAGACCGTTCCCCATCTGCACTCCCCCACAGCGTGATCTCATTCTTTTATGAAAATCGTCAAATATCTCGACGCTGGCCAATTACCCCGGACCGGCTGGTGGGATGGAGACCTGATCCGTCCCCTCACGATGTCACTTTTTCCCTTGTTGGAAATGATGGACCCCGCGGAAGTCGCTAGGTCCCATGTCTCGGACCGCTGCGAGCCGATTCCGTTCGCCGGCGCCACTTTACTGCCCCCCATCGAGCAACAAGAAGTTTGGGCCGCCGGCGTCACCTATACCCGCAGCAAAGCGGCTCGCATGGAAGAATCCGAAGCGGCCGCCGACTGTTACGACCGGGTCTACGCTTCGCCGCGGCCAGAATTGTTCATGAAAGCGACGCCGCACCGCGTGAGCGGTCCCGAGCAACCGCTGCGGATTCGCCAAGACTCGAAATGGAACGTTCCCGAACCCGAGTTGGGGCTCGTCCTCAACTCGAAGCTGCAGCTGGTCGGCTACGTCATCGGCAACGATATGAGCAGCCGCGACATCGAAGGTGAGAACCCGCTCTATCTGCCGCAAGCCAAAGTCTACGATCAGTGCTGCGGACTAGGGCCATGCATCGCACTACGAGAAGACTTTGACGGCGAACTCCCCAATCTGGCCGATATCAAGATTGATCTCGCGGTTCGCCGCGGCGGTCAAGCCGCGTTTACCGGCTCAACCGATATCGGTGAGATGGCGCGCTCCTTCGAAGACCTGATCGGCTACCTGCGCCGCGACAATAGTTTTCCGACCGGCGCTATTTTGCTGACCGGCACCGGCGTGATTCCCGACAATGACTTTACGCTGTTACCCGGCGATATTGTCGAAATTACGATCGCAGGCATCGGCACGCTCCGCAATCCAATCATTCAGCGATAACACGTCGTGCGGCGCACCAAGCGGCGGAACTTCGGATTTTCGGTGATTTATACTTTCGGCAAAATCACGGACGTTCGCCCTTAGGCGCCGCAGTCGCGATTGCGCGAAAGCATTAAGCTGAATGCTCCCCACCGTTCGCCCATTTCCGTCTAAACCTGTTGAGCCTCTTACTATGTCTGATCTCCAGCCTGTTCTGATCGCCGGCCAATGGAAAGCGGCTGCCGCCGCCGACACGTTCCAAGTCGATAATCCTGCGACCAAACAACCTCTACCGGCCCAGTATCCGATTAGCGCCTGGCAAGATTGCGACGCCGCGCTGGACGCCGCCGACGAAGCGTTTCAAACGCTGTCTCAATTGCCGCCAGAACGAATCGCCGCGTTCCTGACGCGCTACGCCGAATTGATCGACGCCAACGCCGACGAGCTGTGCGCAATCGCCAACGCCGAAAGCGGCTTGCCGGTCTCGCCCCGGCTGAAAGATGTCGAGCTGCCGCGCACTTCCAATCAGTTACGCACAGCGGCCGCCGCCGCGGTCGAACGATCGTGGAAGCAAGCGACCATCGACACCAAAAGCAACATTCGCGCTTACTTCGCGCCGCTCGGACCGGTCTGCGTCTTCGGTCCCAACAACTTTCCGTTTGCGTTCGGCGGAGCCTCAGGCGGAGACTTCGCCGCCGCGATCGCGTCCGGCAATCCGGTGATCGCCAAAGCGAATCCCTCCTGTCCCGGCACGACGCTCGCCCTGGCGAAGCTCGCCTTCCAAGCGGTGCAAGAAACCGATCTCCCCCCGGCGACGATTCAGCTCTTTTATCACTGCAACTACGACGACGGCGCCAAGCTGGTTGCTGATCCGCGCATCGGTGCGACCGCCTATACCGGCAGCCGCCGCGCCGGATTGGTGCTGAAAGAAGCGGCCGACAAACATGGCAAACCAATCTACCTGGAATTGTCGAGCGTGAATCCGGTGGTGATCCTGCCGGGCGCACTAAAAGAGCGCGGCGACAAGCTGGTCGACGAGTTCACCGGCAGTTGCCTGATGGGCGCCGGTCAGTTCTGCACCAACCCCGGCCTGGTGCTGGTGATCGACAACGCCGAGAGCCAAGCGTTCGTGAGCGACACGGCCGCCAAGTTCGCCGCGGCTCCGGTCGGCACGCTGCTGACCAAGGCCGTCGAAACCGGCCTGACCGTCGCATTGCAAACGTTGAAAGAAGCAGGCGCTGAAGAACTTGCCGGCGGAGCAGCTGGCGCCGGAACCGGCTATAGCCATGCCAATACGCTGCTGAAGGTCGACGCGGCCAAGTTCTTAACCGATCCCCTGGTCTTCCAAACCGAGGCGTTTGGCAACGGCTCGCTGATCGTCGTCGCCCAAGATCTGTCCGAGGTGATCGCCGTCATCGATTCGTTGGAAGGCAACCTGACCGGCTGCGTTTACAGCGACACGCAAGGCTCGGACGACGCCGCCTACGCCCAGCTGGAACCGCATCTGCGCGTGAAAGTTGGGCGCCTCCTGAACGACAAGATGCCGACCGGCGTCGCGGTCAGCCCGGCGATGAACCACGGCGGCCCCTTCCCCGCGACGGGACATCCGGCGTTCACGGCCGTCGGCATTCCGGCGTCCCTGATCCGCTTCGCCGTGCTGCAATGTTTTGACAACGTCCGCGCCGCGCGACTGCCGGCCGAACTGCAAGACAAGAACCCCACCGGCAAGACGTGGCGCTTGGTCGATGGGACCTGGACCACGGGGGATGTCGCTTCTTAAGCGCGGCGATGAATTTCTACCAGAAACGACGAAGGGACCGCATAATGCGGTCCCTTTGGGTTGCGTGATGCGGAACGCCAATTTCCAGCTGCGACGCTATTTGGCTTTCAGCTGAACGACGATCTCATTCGGACCCGGCTGAATTTCGAACTTCAAGTCCGACGATTCGTAGGCGCTATATCGTTCGGGATAAACAGCGCGGTGCGCCGGCCCACCGTCGTCCGTCGCAGGGTTGAGCACGATGGCCTGATGCTCGCCGGCCAACGCGCCGTCATGCTCGGCGAAAGTGCTCAGCCGAAACGATCCATCCGGCTCGATCTTGCCGTGAGCGTTGACGACCTCGCCCTCTGCGGTGGTCGTACGAAACTCCACCAACCCGCGTTGGGCCGGCGTACCGCTGGGCAGCAAGACTTTGCCGATTACCGGATGCGTTTTCACTTCGGAGGTGCAGCCGACCGCAGTGACCAAGCCGCAGGCCAACAAGCAGAGCTGAAGCGTTCGATTCGATTTCAAAAACATAAGAGGCATCTATACCAACGGGGATTCGAGCAAAATACGAAGCGATCTAGAAATCGACGCTGATGACCTCATTGTCATTGCGATTCGCCAGATAGCCGAGATTCGTCGTATCCACCGTCACGGCGATCGAGCGCACGCTGGCGTCCCCGAGGACAAAATTCACCACGCCGGGATGAAAACTGCCGAAGACCAATTTCTGGGCTCCAGAAACCGTATCCTTCGGGTTCTTGGCCAAAGGATAACCAGGACCAGCGGCGCGCGTGATCGAGTAGGCCCAACCGCTGAAGACGGGACCATCGCCGCCGGCCGGCTCACTCAACAAGTTCACTTCGCGAATATGTTTCTCGCCCATCGCAATCGTGTTGCTCAAGCCGTCGGTGACCGACGCGAGCCGCGTCCTGGACTTCCATTTGGTCGAATTTCCCTCGGCGATGATCATCATCCCGGTCGCGGTCGACTGACGGTAATAGGCGTCGTCGCCAGAATGACCATCGCACGTCGCATAGTCGCCGACGGCGCCTTGGTCGTCGGGGATCGTGCCGGTGCTCGTTTCTATGTCGGTGGCCAAGTCGCCCACGCTATGTCGACTGGGACAAACGTAGCCGGCGACCGGCGTCTGCTGCGCCGCAGCCAATTGATTTTTGTAAGACTTCGTCATGTCGAGCGAATCGTAGAGCGCGGTCTGTTCCATGAACGGCAACAACATCGCGGACCAACCGAGATAGTTGATGACAATGCGAGTCGGGGGAAGCTCTTGGTAGGTGTCGTGAAAGTTATGCAGCGACAATCCAACCTGCTTCAGATTGTTCAGGCACTGCGTCCGGCGAGCCGCTTCGCGGGCCTGCTGAACGGCCGGCAACAACAAAGCGATCAAGACGCCGATGATCGCAATCACGACCAATAACTCAACCAGCGTGAACCCAGAGCGGGCTCGATGAGACGAATAGAACATGCGCGTTTCCCAAAAAAGGGGAATAGATAAGGAATCCCAAGCTACCCCCATTTCAACGGGCGGGAATCTCTACTTTATCGCTCCATCGCGGGATCGCAATAGATTTTAGTTTTTTTGCGCAGTTTTTTCCCTCTTTACCACCATCCCAAGGCAAAGCATCAACACTCGCTTTCGCATTCTAAGTTCTAAATAGCGGGATCAAATTTTCCATAATGGTGTTTTTCCCCAATCAGCTTTTTACACAATTTGCTCCTGCAAGCGTTCCAGTGACAACAGGGCACAACCCGAGAGAGATTTTTTGCCGAGATTGGTTACTGCGAACCGTTAGAAGAATGGAGGATTCGCCATCCCCGGACGGAGCGTCTTACGACGGAGGAATCGGCCCCGCTGCTTCACCGCAGCTTGACCTCCAAAGCGAATGACCGACGGCTAGTTTTGCTTCAATTCAAACGTAAACGCGTTTGGTCCCGTTTCGGTAACGCTCGCCTGAAGCGCCGTATCAAGACTGCCGTACCGGTTCGGCACAATGTCGACCGAGCCAGACTCGACGTCTTCGTCATAGATGGTCACGCGATGTTCACCGACGACCACGCCGCTCTTGATGCCGTTGCTTCGCAACTCGACAATCTGACCGTCAATCACTTGCCCGCTCGACGCCGGACCGGGCTCGACTGGCGAAAAGGTGATGATTCCCCTGGTCAGCGGCTGCCCGTTCAGCGTGACGTTACCCGAGACCGGAACCGTCGGAGGTAACTTCGGCCCGCGGTCATAGCATCCGGATAAAGCGATCGAACAAAACGCGACGAACGCAACGCTGGCGAGAGGGGAACGAAATGACATGAGTCAAACCTGAGCGGGCGAAGGGTGGATGAATCAGGTAACGAGACGCCGCTGCACCTGGAAGGCGCCAGCGTCAACTTGCCAACCAAGGACCGGCGATCCTCAAAGTTCGCCAGGCGTTTCGTTACCACCGCGGGTTCCATACGCTTGATAGACGGAGCGATCGACCGTTTCCGAAATGAACCGCACCGAGCCGTCCGCCAATCCAAATTCGGCGCCGCCTGGATGAAAGCTGCGACTGTAGATCACCATGTTGTCCGTGCCAGCCCCGTTACAGGGCGCCCGCATGAAGTTGCGACAACTGCTTGAGCGATCACCGACGATCGTGTTCGGCGGCTCCAACGTACTGAAAGAACCGCTCGCACGACGCCCAAAGTAATACGATCCGCGCAGATCTTGATTGGTCGAGTTGCGGGGAGCAACGTCCGGCACGACCAGGATCTCTCCCATTAGCAGCGTGTTGGTCGTTCCATCGGTAACGTCGGCCAAATCGGTCCGCGAGTTCGCATAGAAGATGCCGTTACGATTCCGCATATTGGCGTCAGCGGTCGGGGTAAAAACTTCCGATCCGCTGCAACTAACATAATTGCCGGCGAACCCAAAATTACCCGACCAGACGGACGGTTCGATATTGGTGATCTTCCGACCGTTCGGATCGCTCGGGCAGGTCAAACCATCGATCACCGTAAATCGTCCCGGCGCCGTGGCTGGATTGCCGCCGCCGTCCAAGTGCGATTTCATGCCGTCGTAGAGCGCCGCCTGTTCGATAAACGGCAAGATCATGAGCATCCACGTCGGCGGATTGCCGTCAAAGCTGCCGGTGCCGCGACCGCCGTCAAAGTTAACAAGTCCGACAACGCCCGGCGTGAAACGCCCGAACGTATCGTGATAGTTATGCATCACAATTCCCAACTGTTTCAAATTGTTGGAACATTGCATCCGCCGCGCCGCTTCCCGTGCTTGCTGCACCGCCGGCAGCAACAAAGCGATCAAGACGCCGATGATGGCGATGACTACTAATAACTCAACCAGCGTGAACCCTGATCGAGCTCGATGATAGGAACGAAACATGCATGTTCCCCAAAAAAATGAAATAGATAACAAAATCAGGTTACCCCCGGATTGCCGGGGGGGGAATGCTCTACTTTATCGCCCTGTTGTCGGATCGCAATGGAGCTTGGTTTTTTTGCACATTTTTTCCCTCGTCGCAGCCATTGCAGTTACGATGCGATAACACTCCTCTTTACCTTCCAATCGCCGGATAATGGACGTCACTCCACCATAAAAGGTCGCTGATGCATCAACCATTTTCCCCAGTTTGCCGGTGCCAACGAGCCTAAGACCATCGGAGACGGTCCCGCCGAGACCGCCTACCGAGATTGATTGCTGCTGTCTTTGGGGAGCAATGGGCGACTTGCCCACCCCTGGCTGAGATTCTTCAACCGAGGGTTCCGGCCGGATCCCTTACCGAAGCTTCACGTCCCCAGCGAATGACCGACCAGATCTAGTCGTCTAAACTGGCGCTAAGTCACCGCTCGAACCGTATTCACTCGAAGGCCCGCTTTTCATGAAATCGCACACCCAAGAACTTTGGATGGACGTGCCGCAACGGCGGCAAATCATCTCGATCCACCGCGACATCGAGCAAGCGGTCGCCGACAGCGGCGTGCAAGAAGGGATGGTGCTAGTGAATGCGATGCACATCACCGCGTCTGTCTTTATCAATGACAACGAGTCAGGCCTGCACGCCGACTATGATCGTTGGCTCGAACAACTCGTTCCCTTCAACCCCGGCAGCGATCCTGCCCAAGGAGGCTATCTGCACAACCGCACCGGCGAAGACAACGCCGATGCGCATCACAAACGCCAGATCATGGGACGCGAAGTGGTGGTCGCGATCACCAAGGGGAAGCTGCATCTGGGGCCGTGGGAGCATATTTTTTATTACGAGTTTGATGGGAAGCGGCGGAAGCGGATTTTGGTGAAGGTGATTGGGGAGTGACCAATGGGAAATGGACGACCACACGACCACCCACTGACGGATCTGTTGGTTCACAAAATGCACCCGTTTCCTGAGCAAGTGGAAGCGTTGATCCTCAAATTGACTGGAATCAATCCCGGGGCATTGGCGAATACAGATCACCTGTTGAGCGATTGGGAAAGGGGAACAGAACGAGGAATCGCATGGCTGGAACAGAAATTGAGAGAGCAAGATTGCGACCTATAGCGATCGCTTGGGGGAGATCCTGATTCCGCACGATTGTTCGATTTATGGGCCTCTGGCGATCCGATCGAGCATGACTACCCGCACAACCGCCCTGGCGAAGACAACGCCGAACAACCCGCGCCAAATTCACCACCTGCGTCGGATGGCGCCATGCGATCATTAGGCGATTCAGATTACGGGCACGTCCCCTGGCTCTGGGGGCATTTACGTTGAGCGATCCGCGATGTAAGACCACGAGCGGCCGAGATCTTGACCGGATGTAAGCAAGGACTAGAACGCGATCGTTCGAGATCGATATTGCTTGACATGAAACAACTTACGGCCATCTGGATCGCTTTGACCGCCAGAGAGCTCTGATGGCGAGATCCATGACGCACCTGGCGGTGATTCGCAAGCCACGATTCTCCGTTCGGAACCTTGAGAGATCGCGAGCCATCACCTTTGAACGGGCTAGACAAGACGCTAGAGGCGGCAAAAACCCCGCAGGCAGAAAAGTCGCCCCCTCCGTTTCGGTTTTGAATAAAAACCAATCGAGCCATTTTCGATCCGGCAAAGGATTGCTTATGCAATTACATTGGGTATTGTAGTTGCATTGGACATTGTGGACACATTGGGAAATGTGAATTTCGTGGACAACTCGACGTCCCTGCAATTGTTCGATAATGTTCAAACGCTCTGATGCGATGAGGGTAACAGATGAAGAAGCCCGAGACCCTCCTTGATTCCTTGCGTTCCCATGTGGAATCGCAGGGGGACAATGCCGCATTTACCTTTCTGAAATCGGACGACGAGCAGATCTCGGTCAACTACCGAGATCTCGATTCACGTGCTCAGGAAATAGCTCACCGCTTACTGCAGGTTGTTGAACCTGGCGATCGAGCGTTGCTGATGTACCCCGCCGGTCTTGATTTCATTGAAGCTTTTCTCGGCTGTCTGTACGCCGGGATCGTCGCAGTCCCCGCCTATCCCCCCAAGAAGAATCGCAACGCGGAACGTATCCTCACCATCGCCGAGGACTGTTCTCCGCGTTTGTTGCTCTGCGCTTCCGAGACCAAGCGGAATGTCGAAGCGGAAATCGCGCGTGCGATGCCGCGATCTGCGGTCCTTGCGACCAATGAACTGAGCACATCGCGCTGCGGATCGTTGCCGCAACTTCGCAGCGACCAATTGGCGTTCCTGCAATACACGTCGGGCTCGACCGCAGTTCCCAAGGGAGTGATGGTGACGCATGGAAACATCGTCGCCAACGAGCGTCTGATCCAGAAGTATTTTCAATTCACCCAAGATTCGTTGGTCGTCTCTTGGTTGCCGATGTTCCACGACATGGGTCTGATCGGCGGCATTCTGGCGCCGCTGTTTGTCGGAGCCCCGTCGGTGCTGATGGCGCCCAACACCTTCCTGCGCGAACCGATCAAGTGGCTGCAAACGGTGACGGACTTCGGCGCGACAGCGACCGGCGCTCCCAATTTCGCCTTCGATCTGTGCGCGAAAAAAATCACTTCCGAGCAGAAGAAAAGCCTCGACCTCTCGACCTTGAATATCACCTTCAACGGATCCGAGCCAGTCCGTGCCGAGACTCTGCAGCGGTTCAGTGCAGCGTTCGCCGACTGCGGCTTCCGTTCGGAGGCCTTCTTCCCTTGCTACGGCATGGCCGAAACGACGCTCCTCGTTTCTGGCGGTCCGCCGCTTGCGCACACCGAAATTGCCAGGGTCGACTCCGCCCAACTCGTCCAGCATCGGATTGTCGATTCGGATCAGGGGCAACCGCTTGTCAGTTGCGGCCAGGTCGGCTCTGACCTGGAAGTTCGGATCGTCGATCCCCAGACTTTTGTCGAGCGCAAAGCCCAAGAGGTTGGAGAAATCTGGCTCAACGGCGACAGCGTCGCTCAGGGATACTGGCATCGGACCAACGAGACCGTCGAAGCGTTCCAAGCCAAGTTAGCGGGAGACGATCGCAACTGGCTCCGTACCGGCGACTATGGTTTTCTCCGCGACGGACAATTGTATGTCACCGGTCGCCTGAAAGACCTGATCATCATTCGCGGTCGAAATATCTATCCGCAAGATATTGAGGAGTTGGTTGAGCAGCACTTCGAAGTGATCGAACCGAACAGTTGCGCCGCATTTTCGGTCGAGAGCAATGGCGAAGAAAAACTGCTGGTAATCGCCGCAGGAACGCGCGAGATGGTTCGCTGGTCCAACAACGGCGGCGGCAACGGCGAGGTGGTCGATCTTCACCACAAGATCGACACGCTTCGCTCGGCGATCCTCAATCAGTTTGAAGTGGCGCTGACCGATTTGATGTTCGTGCGCCCCACGACCTTTCCGACTACTTCTAGCGGAAAAGTACAGCGGCAACTCGCCAAAAAACGCTTTGAAAGCGGCGATTTTGAAATCGTCTTTGAATCGGCGGTCCGCACGCCGGAAACGGTCGAGACTTCTCTCTCTGGTTCGGCCGAACTGACCACGATCATCTGCGACATTTTGCAAGCGTGGGCCAGCGACGAAGAGCAACAGCTCCCGCCGCTAGATGGACACACGACGTTCACGTCGCTCGGCGTCGACTCGCTGGCGGCCGCCGACATCGGCGCTCGGCTCGAGAAGAAGTTGGGCTTCAGCGTCGAAGCCGACACGCTTTATCAGCAACATACCATCGACGAGCTGAGTCAGTTCCTCGGTCGTCGCGTACCTTCCAATTCGTTGGCCGGCGGCAATGGGCGTGCGGCGCTGACGCAGGCCGACTATCTCGGCTTCTTCCAAGAAGGCCTCCAACGCTTTCATCAATTTCGCGATGCAGGGCACGACTACTTCGGCACCGTGATCGAAAGACAAGAAGGCAGTCATGTCTGGGTCGACGGCCGAAAGATGCTGATGATGGCGTCGTACAGCTATCTGGGCCTGATCAATCGACCCGAGATCAACCAGGCTGCTGAAGAAGCGATCGCCTTGTACGGGACAGGCGCCCACGGCGTGCGTCTGCTGGCCGGCACCTTTGACGCGCATCGACAACTTGAGCAGGAGATAGCCAAGTTCTTCCATTCCGACGACGCGATCGTCTATAGCAGCGGCTTCATGACGAATCTGGCGACGGTCGCCGCTCTGGTCGGCAAAGGGGACTTCGTCATCGGCGACGAGCTGAACCATGCGAGCATCGTCGACGGCTGCCAGTTCTCGGCGGCGACCTTCCTGATGTTCTCTCACAACAACATGGAAGAGCTGGAACAGCTTCTCAAAGAACACCGTGGACGACGCATGCTTGTCATCGTCGACGCCGTCTATTCGATGGAAGGCGATATCGCTCCGCTCCCACGCATCATCGAACTATGTCGCGAGTACGGCGCGATGTTGATGGTGGACGAAGCGCACAGCTTGGGCGTGATCGGCAAAACCGGCAAGGGAATTCAAGAACACTTCGACCTGCCGGACGACGCGATCGACATCAAGATGGGCACGCTCTCGAAGTCGATCGCCAGCTGCGGCGGCTTTATCGCGGCTCGCCAAGAGATCATCGACTTTCTCAAGCATACCGCCCGAGGCTTCGTCTTCTCGGCGGCCTTGCCGGCGGCCCAAGTCGGCGCGGCTCGCAAATGCTTGGAGATCATTCAACGCGAGACCCATTTGGCCGATCGCCTGCGAGGGTTGTGCGACCAATTTGTGAACGGGCTGCGGCAACTTGGTTTTGAAGTGCCGCCGACCGAATCGGCGGTCGTTCCGATCATCTTCTCGACCGAGCAAGAAACGCTGGAAGCCGTCGGTTTCTGTCGCGATCACGGGCTCTTTGTCGTGCCGGTCTTCTATCCAGCCGTGCCGATGGACAAGCCAAGAATCCGCGCGACCGTGACTGCGTCGTTGACCGAAGATGAGATCGACAGTGCGCTCAGCGTCTTCCAAGCGTTGTCGACGACGCAATCCCAAAGCCACATGGAACGAGTGTTGGCGGCAAAAGGAGTGGAAAAGCGAACCATCACCGTTTCTCGCTCGAACTCCTCACTCTCTACGTCGTGAATTTGTGGGGGATAGCGGCGGCGAACTTTCGCGATTACGCGTCTACATCCACTTGATCCGTCACGCGAAACGTATAAAGCAGCGCCGGCAGCAGCAACAGATCGCACACCAGTGCGATCAGCAGCGAGAGTATCAAGACCAGCGAGAAGCGAGACATCACCAACAACGTCTGGTTTAAGAAAGCGGCCAGTCCCACCGATGCGATCAACGTGGTCGCCAACATGGCGCGGGAACATTGCGAATAGGCGGTGCGGATCGCGCTGCGAGTGATTCTGGTCGATCCCCCCTCGCGGAATGCAATTTCTTTGGCCCGCATCATGAAATGGGTCGTATCGTCGACCGCGATTCCTAGCGCGATACAACCGGCGATCGCGATCCCGATATCGATTGGTTGCCCCCACAGCCCGATCGCTCCGTACAAGCAGATCGCCGGAAAGCAGTTGGGGATCATCGACAACAGCCCCAACGGAACCGACCAAAGGGCCAGCATCATCAACGGGCAGATGACGGCGAACGCCAGCAGATAGTTAAAAAAGAGATCGGCCATTAACTTGTTTTGCGCGACGTGGTACAGCAGACCGACGCCGGTCTGTTGAATCTGGATCTGGTCAGGCGAATAGCGTTTCACTAGTTCCTGCTGGGCGACAATCGCCACCGAATCGCGCAGCTGCTCAAAATCAACGCTTTTGGAAAAGGGAAAACGTAGACTGATTCGCCAAGTTTCGGTTGCTTCGCCAGCGGGAGACGACTGGAGCGACAAATAAGAGGTCTCGGTCAATTGCTCACGTAAGCCGGCCAGTTTCTTGCGGTACAAGACGCGCGCGCTCACGCCGGCGATCCCGCGCTGCTCCGATTCCGGCGGCAGCCAAGCGGTCGCGGACAAAGTTGCGTCAACTTCCGGGGTCTCTACCAGTGCTGTTTGCAGTTGGCGAATCGCGGCCGCTCGATCCGCGACCTGGGCCGGATCCGCGTCAAAAAACTCGATCAGCAGTTCGGTTTGATCGATCGGACCGATCTTCGCCTCAAAGCGGGCGACGTCGCGAATCGTCGCGATCTCAGATCCAAACATCTCTTCGACCTCGAGCCCGCTCTGGAGCAGCGGCAATCCACTAGCGGTCACTACGAGCGTCACGGTGAACACGCCAAAGACAAACAGGGAATGCGCCGCTGTCCAATCATGCATCCGCACCAGCGAAGCGCCAGCGCGACCGGTCTCGATTTTTCCTGCGATCAACTGCAGCGCCCAAGGCGCGAACGCCAATTGCCAAAAGACCGAATTCACGACGCCCACAGCGCAGAAGAACCCGAACTCGCGGATCGCTTGATATTCGCTATGACTAAGCGACAGCATGCTGACCGCCGTCGTCAATGCGGAAAATAGACACGGCTTCCAACCAAGCCGCAGCGCCGTTGCCGCGATCGAATCATGTTCGGCGCCGCGTGCATAATTGATCAGGTGCAGCGTACCGGAGACCGACAGGATAAACGTGAGCGCAGGAATCGCCGATGTGAGTCCGCCCCATTTGTAACCGCTCAAGGTCACCATGGCGATGCTCGTGCCGCTGGCGACGCCGCTGGTGAGGAAGACCACCAGAACCAGCCGCAGATCTCGGAGAAAGAACCAAGCCACCCCCGTCGCCAACAGGCAACACGGCAACAACGCGTTGGTCAGGTTTTGGCGGATCAGCTTATCCCCTTCCGCCGAGATCGCCGGATAACCGACGATCAGCAACCCCGGTTGATCGGCGCCCACGCTATCGCGCACGACCGTTTCGACAAACTCCATCGACTCCAAGCGATTGGTCATGCCTGATTGGGTCAGAATGATCGCGATGCAAGTCTGGTCGTTCTGACCAAAGAAAAACCCGCGAAACCGCTCGATGATCGCAGCCGGCGTCTCATAGGCCGCGCCGTTGGTCTCCAGTAAGTCGGCGCCGGAGATCGTCTTCGCGACCAGCCCGTTCACATCGTCTTGCTGCAACCGATCTTCGACCCGTTGCCGGCGCGGGTCGCCGGCCATACAGCCGTCCCACGTTACCAGCAGAAAGTCATCGACGCCAAACCGCGATACGAGTGACTCATACAACGCACGCTCGTCCGAATGGTCGGGGAGCCATTGCATGACATCTTCGATGTTCGTGTCGATCCGCAAGATGCCGACGATGCAGATCAAGGCGCCGATCAGAAATTGAACAAGCACCACCGCGATCATGGCCGAACTTCGCATGCTAGCGTCTTTGGGAGGCATGTTGGCCGTTGTAGGAGAGTCGTCTCTTATCGACACCCCTCGAAGAGGATTCACGTTTGTAGCATTTCCTCGGGGCTCCGACAAATCGGTGATAAGCAAGGACCAAGCAATTGGTAGACAACCGAGGAAGCGGGGCGCGTGATTGTCGGCTTCTCCCTTGCTGGAGTTCTATGGTTGCGCGACAATAGAGAAACCGTGGAAGAATAGGGCGCCTAGACGCAAGCAATCGCCAGTTTCGCGGAGCGCCGCCAGGAGGGGAAAATCGAATGCTTGGATGCGTTTTGATGTCACCGCGAACCAGAATTGGATAAGCCGATTACGATGCCTCACCCCTGCCCTGCTTGCGGTTTTGAAGTGTTTGACGAGCCAGCCGGCAGCTACGAAATCTGTGCTGTCTGCGGCTGGGAAGATGATGCGGTGCAATTGCGGTTTCCTCGATTGCCGTACGGATCGAACGAAGGCTCGCTTTGGCTCTGGCAAGAAGCGGTGCTGCAGAAGTTTCCGCTCGAGCAGCAAACGGTCGAGACCTATCAACGCTGCGCCGAATGGCGACCATTAACCGCGGCGGATTGCGCCACGACCGAATCGCAGCCAACCAATGGGTCCGAGTATCTGGATGTCGCGGCGAAAGAGCCGCCGCCCTACTACTGGCGCGCTTAAGAAACGCGATCCGCTTGCTTCCCCAGACAAAGAGGGCCGAGTGACCGAGAATGCAATCCGTCACTCGACCGCTTCTCTGGGGAGCTTAACGTTAGGACTCGGTTGATTCAACGTCGGGAAACAACGATTTCAACTGACGCTCCAGTTCTTCGCCGCGGGCGTAGGTCGTAATCACGTTACCATCGGCGCCGATCAAGATCATGCAGGGAATCGAATTGATGCCGTAAAGCTTGGCGGTCGGGTGATTCCAACCCCGCGTCTCTTTCGTTCCTTCCTCATGCAGGACGATCCAAGGGATCTCGTTCTTCTCGACGTACTGTTTCAAGTACTCGTGGTTTTCGTCCAAGCTGACGCCGACGATCTCAAAACCATGGGGACCATACTTCGCGTAGTGTTCTCTCAACTTCGGAAACTCGGCGACGCAGGGGCCGCACCAAGTCGCCCAGAAATCCACCAACACGACTTTCTGCTTCAGATCCGACAAAGCGAGCGGCTTGCCGTCCATGGTCGTGCCGGTCAGTTCCATCGGCGAACCGGGCAGATGTAAACGCCTGGCGGAGGCCAAAAACCGTTCGGCCGTATCTTGCGATTGCGGGTCCGTCATCTTGCGGAAGAACTCAGCGAAGTGCTCATGCACCTCGGCCGCCGCGTGCGAATCCTTGGCGGCCGCGACCGTCTTGGCGACCAAATGTGCGAAGGAACGACTATCCGATTCAGGCGCTTGCCGCATGAGATAAGCGGTCGCTTTGCGCATCAACTCGCGCTGCTCTTCGACTTCGAGCGTCGAGAAGGAATCAAAGTGATAGAGTAGTCCTTCGCGCTCGGCGACGCTCTGCAAGGTCGGCGAATCGGCCTGATCCAACTGGCTCAGCAGCGACTCAAGCTCTTCCTTCGCCCCGGTGACATCAACCCGAACGCCATATCGCAGCAACTCTGTCTTGAATCGGTAAAGCTTCGCCTGATCGGCCTTGTCTTGGTCTTCGGCCAGCAGTGGGTTCACCGTTTCCATCGCATCGCTCAGCTTCTTGCGAAACGCGGTTTGACGTTCCTCCAGGGTCGCTCCTTCGACTTCAAATAAGTTAACGCGAAGTTTTAACAGTTGACGATCGAGCGTGATGGGAGCGGATTCCGCCTGCTCAGCGGCCGGCGTCTGCGGCTCTTCGCTCCAGACAGGAGCCGACCGTCCGACAAAAATAACGACCGCCAGAACCAAACAGCATGGCATACGTTTCATAAGTGAGTTAACTCGATTGAAATCAAGGGAAAGGGTTAGTTATTAACGCCGATGGAACGCAGTGAAGAATCGCCGGTTGGTTTCGCCAAAACGGAAACGCCGCTGAGTTCAATCGGAGGAAGCTCGTTCGTTTCTGAATTGATCGTGACCTGCATGACGGCTCTCGAGGGATTGCTGTAGGCGCCCTTGAGTCGGTCGGGAGTAAGCCCGGTCGACCAAACGAGCGTTACGTCATACTCGCCGGATGGCGCTCCATCTCGTTGCTCATAGGTTCCTAACTGGTAGACGCCGTCGACTCCTACCACCCCCCAAGGTTTGGAGTTCCGCAGATCGACGGGACTGCTAGTCGGAAAAAGCATGACAATCGCGCCCTCCGCTTTTTCTCCATTCACTGTGACAACGCCCGACGCCGGGTAGGTATCGGTCATCCAGTGTTCTCGCTTGCCGCATCCAAACGTCAGGCCGCAAGCGGCGATCGCCAAGAGGAAGCGCCACCGGCGAACAAGGTTTTTGCTGGGCATTAGAAACTCCCCATTACCAAGCCGTCTTGCGGATCATTAAGTTGTCGAGCGACATTGTCCATGTCCAAGTAGTCCGGCAAAAAGCGAACCGATCCATCTCCTAACAGGCCGTTCATGCCTCCAGCATGAAACGAGTACGGATAGGCGAAATGGTTCGCCGAGCTCAAATTGCCGGTGGCCACCACGCCGGTGTAGAGGTTCGTTTTGTCCTCTCCCTGCAGCCAGGTGTAAGCGCAGAGATAGTTGCCGTTCTTCATCCCGGTCCATTGCACCGAACCGTAGCTGATATAGGCGCCGGAGTGTTCGAGGTCGCCCCAGTGCACGGCGTCATGCCAGCTTTGTGCTTGCACCGTGCCGTGGATGTACCAGCGTGACCGACCGGCGCTTTCGTACATGAACAGCGTATTGGTTAGGCCGTCGAGAACCTCAGAAAACGGCGTCCATTCTTTGTTGCCGAACGTCCCTTTGGTGGGAGAGCTGCCGGCGGAATACGCATTGGAAGCGTGCGTGTTCCAAGTCGCGGCCACGTAAGCGTAATCGGAGGTCTGGAATCCGCTGGATTCAAGCGGCTCGCCGCCGTTCGGCGTAGTGGGGCAAATGTACGTTTGCGGCATCTGGTCCTTGATCGCGGTATTGGGAGCGTCGTGGAACCAAGCGGAGTGGTCGTATTGGTCCTCTATATTGGCCTGCTCCATAAACGGCAGGATCGCCACGTTGGGACTCGTAAACGCACTCACCGTATTCAAATAGCAACGCGGCAAAACCCCGTTGGCGTCATGGTAGCTATGCAACGCCAAACCCATCTGCTTCATATTGTTCGTGCAGCTCATCCGCCGCGCCGCTTCTCTCGCCTGTTGCACCGCGGGGAGCAAAAGCCCAATCAGAACGCCGATGATCGCGATCACGACCAACAACTCAACCAAAGTAAAACCACGCTTGTTCATCGATTCGTCACCCAAAAAGGAATGCGGGATATTTGCGTGGTCAAAATTAGCAAACGCTATACCGATTCCTTCTAGACATCCGCCGACAGAGACGACAAATCAACGCAACCCTTTTCTCTCAAAGAACTTGCAGCCATGCTCGCGGCATGCCGCTACGTCGCTAGCGACCTCCCTTTCCTTTTCATGACACAGAAAATGCGCGCGTGAAATCCAGTCGTCCAGCGACCGCGGAGCACAGGACGAAACTTGCGCAAAAAACATGCAGCCGTGAGGGACGTTTCAGCAGTCGGCTGAGGCGAAAACTAAGAATAAACCCGGTACAGGTTAGGCGTCGTGCCGACCTGACGACGGAATTCTCGCCCCATGTGCGACTGGTTGTAGAAGCCGCAGCGCGCCGAGATTTCGTTGAGCGTCAACTCGGATGAGCCGTAACGCAGCAAATGCTTCGCATGCTCAATGCGGACCTGCGAGAGATAGCGCGAAGGGGTCTGACCCATGGTTTGACGAAACAGACGCGTGAAGTGACAGGGGTCAACTCCGGCCGCTTGGGCAAGGTCGTCGCGCGAAACGTCTTGCGAAAAATTCGCGTGCAGATATTCCAACGTGCGCTGGATCGACGCTGGCCGCAGGCGATCTCTCGGTCCGAGCGGCGCCGGCGCCTGATTTTCGGTAAGCGCCAACAAGCGGCGAATGAGATCGTCAACCAGATCATCGGCGGTCATTCTGGCGCCGGCCGCAGGCTGACTCTCGAACTGGTGAAGTAGTCGCTTGAGCAGTACTTCGATCGCATCGTCTCGGAACGATTTAGAGTGCAAAACGTCCATCGCAGGGGCTTCGCGTCCCAAGATACGGCTGGCCCGCTGCTGCAAGACATCGGGCCGAATATACCAGGCGATCGAGTGAAAAGGACCAACTCCTTGAATCTCGGAGGGGAGTTGATCACTCACGAAAACGATGCTGCCTGGTCGGTTGGGACGATGATATTTGCCCAACCCCATGTCCAGTTCCAGGGGATGCTTTGCGCCGCTATTTAACAACAACGACAAAAGCTTCATCCCGCCGGGGTCGCCATCGTCGATCGCTTCGGACAACAACACTTCGGCAATTTCAAATTGCCCGCCGGGGTCATGAAAGTGATTCACGGCCATCATCCGCTCACGCTGCCAATTGGGCGTCTGGCAATACATTTCCCACGAATCGACCCCCATCGAAAGGGAATCGCGTTGAGATAGGATAGCGTCCAGAGAACTCATGACGTCTTGTTCTGTAGATCAGCATGGTGAACGGCGAGACCCTATTATCAACGAGATCTCTCGGTTCTTCAACGTTTTATGGCAGATCTGCGAAGTCGCGCAGAACCAAGTCCCGGTTTTAGAAAATGCCGAATTGAGAAGCTTGGCGGTTCCACGCGATTAACGGCCGGCAAGTCGTCACTACCCAGACTTCTAGGGAAATCGCCGAGAATAGGAGTCCCCGCGCTCTATCGCGCTATCGCCACCACAGTCGCGCGATCGACAGGATGGCGCTCAAGAGAACGCTGAGCACGATGCAGGTAACCAGGGGAAAGTAGAAACGAACCCCGCCCTCTTCGATCCGAATATCGCCTGGCAGGCGGCCAAGCCAAGAAAACCGAGAGGCGATCAGCAGCCCGATTCCCACCGTGCAGATCAGGCCGCCGCTCGCCAATAGTATCCATCCCCAATTTTGCATCACGTCCAACTACGCTTAAATAATGGTCGGCGACCAATTGGGCGGATCGCTGGCCGGGAACGACTCGATGCTTGATTCATCGACCCGATCCTTCGGCACTTCGGCCGCTTCTTCATCACGGGTCCACGAAGCAGTCAGATCATTCGCTGCGAGAATTCGGTCGAGCAGTTCTTCCGTTTCGGCTGGCGGCGCCTGGGCGCAAAAGTGCGCCGTTTGCCGCCGAACCGCATCTTCCATATCGGGATAATGAGCGACGTGACGATCGGCGGCTGCTTCCACTCGATCGCAAACATGTCGCCACTCTTTGGTCATTTGTACGTCGTTCATGGCGCCTCTCCTTAAGAACGTAGGGTTACTTCAATCGCGACGCAAACGTTGGCTGCGTCGCAATCCGTTCGCCCGCTAATGCAATTGTAGGCGCACAGAGGATCACCCGGCCAAATGGAAGCATTTGGCCCTCATAGAGGCTGAATCGCGGCTGGACAGTTGGCCCCTTAGGCTATTAATAATCAGCGCCGTTCAAGCTGTTGACGACCGAAAGTCGCCAATCGCGCTGCAGCTTCGTCAGCTTCTCGGCGATCTCAGGATACTGCTTCAGCACATTTTCTTTTTCGTACGGATCGGCGGCCAGATCGTACAACTCGAAGCGAACCGCTCCTTTCTTGTTCTCAATCCGATGCAATTTCCAATCGCCGCTGGTCAGCGACGCATGCCCTGCTAGGGTATCGATCGAGACCGGCGGTTTCGGCAGGTCCGCCGCATGCAGGCTCACTTCGTCCGCAGGCAAGTCGCCGCCAGTCGCTTGTTGATTCAAAAGCTCTTCCATCATCGCATCGGAACGAACCGGCTTTCCCCCGTTGGCCGTCTGCCAAAAGCCGATCGGTTGCGGCCGCATGTCGGTCTTCGCCGTCAGCAGCGGCAGCAGGTTGATCCCATCCAGCGGACGCTGCTTGTCCGGCGACAATCCCGCCGCGGCAAGCACCGTCGGAAAGATATCGCAGGTGGTCGCTCGCAGCGAAGTCGTCTGCGGCGCCGGAAAACGAGCAGGCCAATCGAGAATGCCCGGCACGAGCAGACCCCCTTCGTAGATCGAACCTTTCTTCTCACGAAATGGCCCGGCCGAGCCTTTCGCCTTATCGGCGCCGTTGTCGCTGCAGTACCACAGAATCGTGTTGTCAGAGATTCCCAGCTCTTTCAGCGTGCTGCGAATCTTGCCGTACGCGCGGTCGATACCGGTTACTTCGCCGTAGTAATCGCGAAACTTGGCAGGCTCATCCTTGTACAGTTCACGATCAGCATCCGCGGCGATATGCGGGCTATGCGGCGAACCAAACCACACGACTGAAAAGAACGGCTTTTCCTCTTTCGCCTGCGCGCGAATCCAATCGATGGCCAAGTCGGCGGTCACGTCCGAGCTTTCGCCGTGATACTGAACCGCGCGGCCCTGATCCGACATGATCGGATCGTTGTCATAAAAATTAGGTGCGCTGATCCAGTCATCAAACCCGCATTTGCCAGGGCTAACCGGGCTGTCCTTGCGTACCGATCCGAGATGCCATTTGCCGAAGTGCGAAGTCGCATAACCAGCGGCTTGCAGGCGCTCGGCCAAGGTGATCTCCTGCGGTCGAATCGGCCAACCCCACGCATAGACGGCCGAACGGTTTGGATTGCGACCGGTCAACACGCTGCAGCGCGTCGGCGAGCAAACCGGCGCCGCGGCGTAAAAACGGGTAAAGCGAACTCCTTCGGCAGCCGCTTGGTCCAGATTGGGCGTGTGAATCGGCGCCGCGTGGTTGTAGCCGACGTCTCCCCAACCTTGATCGTCCGCCATTACGAGGATCACGTTAGGGCGATCCCCGGCCAACGACCAAGAGGCAAAACAGGAAAAAACAGCCAGGCAGGTAAACAGAACACGGAATCGCATGTCGGCAGGCTTTCGATCGGCGGGAAGGTTGCTACACCCCAGATTACTCAAACCCAACGCGGCGTTCTACCGTGCTTGGTCAGCTGGAGAGGAATGGAACACGGCGAAGCCACGGATAAAGCGCGGATCAGCACGGACAGGATTGTCCGGCAAATCGCCACCTCTTGGGCCTGCAGCGGCCAGCCTAAAATAGCATAGCCCCGGGGTTACGTTGCTGCGCAATTCGCGTCTGGGCGAATGCGATTTCCTCCGAGCTGACCCGTTTTTTCTTTTCCCACAATCGAAAGCGAAGACGGTGAGACATGGCGTCCCGTTATCAACATCAGCCGCTCGGCGTTAGCCGCGGTTTCTTGTCTTCATTTTCCGTCGTCCATCAGTTCCTGTCAGAAACCGCGGCTAACGCCGCGCGGCTGATGTCGAGAGAGAAGAAGACGACTAGTTCCGCTCGCTGAAAAGCGATCTAGGTTGGGACAGCCCGTTGGGCTGCTTCGGGGTTGGACCGGACCGCTTCTTTTTTTTCGGGCGGACTCCCGCGCTCGGCCAAGCGATAGGTTGGATGGACGTGCGTTTTTCTGTCGAAGTTCGGGTTCGGTTCGACCTCTCCGGCGGTGAGCATTTGGCTCCAGACAGGCTCGAACCTGGCGCCGCTGATTCCGCTTCGTTCACGGATTCGGGACTTGAACGCATCGTTCTCGGCGACGCTCTGGATCGCCACGCGAATCTTGGCCCGCAAGCGCTGCGCATGGGCTTCGGCTTCGCAGGCGGCAGTTTCGTCCGCGATCGACTGCGGTTCGCGCAGCGTCACGTCCCAGCGGCGGCCGGTTGGATCTTGCAAGCTTCCTTCGTCAATATCAACGCCCCACTCTCCCCCTTGGCCGGCGTAGCCGCCGAGAGTCAGTTGCAACCGATGCTGGCCGCTGCCGGGCAGATAATTTTGCCGATGCCGCACGAGCAACCATTGCCGCGCGAAACCGAGTTCACGAGGAATATCGGAAGCATCCGACTTGATCGCTTTGCGAGACTGGCAACACAAGATCGGCGTCGCGCCATTCTCTAAACAGCAGCGCACCAAGTCGCACAGCTCCGCTGCCTGCGTGCTCTTTCCGGTCGAGGTCAGACGCAGCGGATCGATCACCACCACTTCCAACTGATGCTTGGCGATCCAATCGCGCAGGTTTTCGAGATTCGTCGAACCGTCGCTCGACAACGCCCAGGTTAGATTGGGGAGACGTTTCGACCGGCTGCTGCTGGCGGCGCTCCAACGACGCGCTAGATCGGTCAGTGCATGCTGATCGGTGGTGCTGCTGACAAGCCCGACGCGAAAGGCGCGCGCGGCGGCGAACTGCCCCAAAAACTTCTCGCCGCTCGCCAGCGCCGCACACAGATCGACGGCGATCGAGGTCTTCAGGCTTTTGCTCGGCCCGACGATCACCGCCGGTTCGTTTTGCGTCAGCATGCCAGGCAACAACCACCGCAGCGGCTCTTGCTGCTCGAGCAGCTGTTCCGTCGTGAACTCGAGAAACGAACTGTCGCCGCTCGGCTCTTGTCGACCATTTTTGCGAACTCGGCTCGAAGGATCGTCGCAATCGCGCTGCTCTGCTCGCGACTTGTGCAAGATCGCGGCGTAGTCGGCAAAGTGGGCGAGTTGGCAGCCGTGATCCAAGACTGCGCACATCAAATCCGCCGCTTCAGAGACGCTGTAGCCGACGGATTGCAACTGATCGCGCAGCCGCGGCAGGTCCTTGTCGAGATCATCTTCGGGGCCGATCTGCAAGAGTGCCGAGTAGAGATCGCGATGCGCCTTGACGGTGAAATGGTCGACCGTCATTTCTTCGTCATACAACAGCGGAGACGATTGCAGCACGCAGCCGAGCCACTGCGCGGCGGCGATTTCGGTCGGCGACAGTTGGACCGCGGAAGATCGTTTCCGCCGCTGTTTGGCTCGCTTCAATTGGGCCGCGGCCCGACGACGTTTGGCAGTTTGCATAAGATTTTCGCCCCGCTTCAAAAAGCCCCAAATTGTCGCCGCGTGTTGACGAAAACGCCGCGAAATCGACAGTTCGTGTAGTCGACGCCAATTCCGTGCGCTTCGTCAAGAGACAATTTTTGGGGCACGCGACGATGGGCTGAAAACGGAGCTGCCGACTCCCCCAACATCAGCCGCACGGCGTTAGCCGCGGTTTCTGACAGCAGCGCGT
>NZ_CH672376.1:354557-392610 GCF_000153105.1 Blastopirellula marina DSM 3645 | reverse complement strand
TCGATACGCCTATCCAAGGGCACAGCCGGCTAGGACGCGAACTCGCAAGTCTTTGGGAGAAGCGGCCAGCGAGCAGCCGACTCTCCCAAATTGGACGGCCAGCTGCGCGACTATTCGTGTCCCGCTTCGCTGGCGCCGCGTTTGAGACTCGACAAAAAGGCGACCAGGTCGCGAATCTCTGGCCGCGAAAGATGCTTGTAGATATCTTCCGGCATCGGCGAGTTCGCCGCTTTGCGGACGTCGATGTCATCCTGCGGGATGGTTAGCAGATTGCCTTCGGCGTTGACCAGGCTCAGCGCGTCGTCGGTCTCTTCTTTCAACACGCCGGAGAGGGTCTGTCCGTCGACCGTCAGGACCATGACCGACTCGAAGCCTTTCGCGATCTTGGCGTTGGGGCGCACGATCGCTTCCAGAAGATATTCCGACTCCTTTTCGGCGCCGATCTTGTCCAATTCGGGACCGACGCGACCGCCGATTCCTTGCGCGCGGTGACAACGAACGCAGGAGACTTCGGTCTTCTCAAAGAAAATCTTGCGTCCTTTCTCGGCATCGCCGCCGGCCAATGCGGCGCGATAGACCGACAGCGGATCGGCGGCGTCGAGCGTCGCTTCGTACTTGGCCAGCAGATCCCCCACCGACTTGTCGTCTCTGTTCGCTTCGGCGGCTTGCAACACGTCGAGTTGCGTATCGATCGGAACCTCGCCGGCCAACAGCGCCTTGACTTGAGCGGCGATCGCAGCGGTGGAGCCATCCAACTTGGCCGCCGCCAGCGAAGCAAGCGCCTGCTGACGTTCGACCATCGTGTCGGCTTTCACGCCGTCCGAAAGTTTGGCGATCGCCTGATCGGGAGCGACCTTCACGAGCAACGAACGCGCGGCGGCGCGAACCTCCGGCACATCCGACGAAAGCGCATCCAGCACGACCGACTTGTTATCCGCATTGAGCGCGACCGCGGCGGTCAACGCATCGGCCCGCGTTTGCGGAGCTTGCTGCGCGTCATTCATCAGCGCGATCAAGACCGGCGCTACCTCTTGAATGCCAAACTTGGCGGCCAACTGTGCGGCGGCGTTGCGAACTTTTTCGGGCCCGGCCAACAGGCCCGGCAGTTGCGTGACCAGCGCGGCTTTCGCGACTTCGACGTCGCGGTTTTCCAACGGGCGATGGAAGTTCAGCACGCGATCGAGCGGCGACGGCTCGGCCCAATCTTGCAGCATCGCGATCGCTTCCAACCGCATCGACTCCGGCGCGTTAGAATCAGCGGCGTACTCCGCCAAAGCGGCGGCCGTTTCGGCGTCACCAAGCCGGAAGTTCGCATTCAAGACGCGGCGCAACAAAGCGTCATCTTTCAGGCCGCGGTGGATCAAGCCGGCAAGTTGCGGCATCGCGGCGTCCATCGGCAAGTCATGAATCGCGCGAGCCGCCTCTAGCACAATCGACTCGTTTCCGTCCCCCAAAAACCGCACGATCGACGGACTATGCAGTCGTCGCAGCGCAACGACCGCGCCTCGACGAACGGCGACCGAGTCATGTTTTGACAGATCGCCGATCTGCTGGACGTTGCGCGTCGCGGCCAAGGCCAATACGGCCCCATGGCGCAAGACGGGATCCTGATCGTCGTTTTCGGCGAGGATCTCGACGATCCGCTCGAACATCGGACGCGTGTCGCCAAAATGATTTCCTTTGGAAACGCCGACCAGCGCAAAGTATTTCACCCGCGGGTTCTCGTCGTTCAGCAGCGCGACAAGCGATGCCGGAACTTCGAGATCTCCCAGCACTTTGGCCGCTTGAGCGCGAACTTCGGGATCGGCGTCTTTGACCAGCGTTTCGCTTAGCGTCATCGCAGGCTCGGCACGTTCGCGAACGTCGCGCAGCTTGTCGGCGATTTGACCAATCCCCCAGATCGCATGCAGGCGAGCAAGTTGATTATCGCTGCTGGTCGCAACCTGGTTGAACGCTTCAAGCGCGTCGCGATTGGCCAGCTCAAACTGAGCTCCTTGGCGAACGCGACGATCGGCGTGCGCCAGCAGTTGGGCCAGCTCTTCGGTCGATTTGTCGGCAAAGCCTGCGGCCAATAGCTTTTGCATCTCTTTGACGATCGGCTGATCGATTTCTTTCGGATCGAAGAAGCGATAGAGCCGCCCTTTGTTCAGACCGTTCCAACCGTCGACCCAGTCGCTTACATAGATCGCGCCATCCGGTCCAAAGTCAACGTCGGTCGCCAAGATGCGCCAGATCGGTTGCTGATCGTCGATCATCTCGTAAGTAGCGCCGTTGTTCTTCAGTTTGAACGAGCGGACGCCGCTATTAGCCGGACCACCGCGGAAATCGCACAGAAAGAACGTACCGCGATACTTCTCGCCCAGGCCAACGCCGGGATAGTACGCCAGGCCGCTCGGTCCGTCGGCAAAGTTGCGAATCGGCGGATTCAAATAGGCGGCCTGACCTTCGTGGAACGGATGCCAAAGCTTTTCTCGATTCCAAGGCCCGCGATCGCTGAGATACTGGTAAGCCATATTCCAGCCGCTGTTCCCCCCTTCGACCAGATAAATCCAACGCGCCTGATCGCCGCTGTCAGAGTTATTGTCGCCGGTGAACAAGTTGCCATAGTCGTCGAACGCCAGCTCTTGCGGATTGCGCAGACCGGTGTAGAAGACTTCCAATTCGGTTCCATCCGGATTGCAGCGAAAGACCGCGCCGCTGCCGGGATCCTTGAGCACGCCGGCATTGGTGCGGACGTTGTAGCCGCGATCGCCGATGCTGAAATAGATCTTGCCGTCGTTGCCGATCACCAGGCCGTGCATGTCATGACCGCGGAACGCGTAACGAACGCCGAAGCCGTTGTACAACGCTTTGCGCACGTCGGCGACGCCGTCGTTATCGGTATCGCGCAGCTTCCACAGATTGGGAATGTTGGTGTAAAACAGATCTCCATTCATCCAGAGTACGCCGGCGCCGGTTCCTTCGACGATGTCGTTGAAATGATCGGCGAAGACCGAATCATGATCCGCTTGGTGATCGCCGTCGCGATCTTCGATCAGACGAATGCGATCGTCATGCTTGGTGTAAGACTCTTTCGCTTCGGGATGGTGTTTGAGAATATAGGCGCGGCGATCTGCGACCGATTGCGCCGCGAGATCGTCGTTGAGCCAATAATTGTGCCCCCGATTGTCTTCGACCCCTTTGCCTTGACGGAAAGTCTCGGCGACGAACACGCGCCCCGTCGGGTCGAAGCAAAATGCGACCGGATTGGCGATCCGCGGTTCGGCGGCGAACAGTTCGACCTGGAACCCCTCAGGCAACTGGAAGCCCGACATCGCGTTCTTCCCTTCGTCCGAAGCCGGCGCTACTTGCGGCGTCTCTGGTTCGGGGACATCGTCTTGGGCACGAACGAAAGAGACGTGCGCAAGCGTCGACAACGCCAGCGCGAGAATCGGGGCAAATAGCTTCACGACGATCGACCTTGGTAGAACAAACGACAGAGAACGGCCTGGGGGATCGACGACGCCTAGGCGGGAGGGGAACGGCGTCGAATCTTTTAGCCTAATCGGCTGAAAAACTTCGAGCAACTCCCTGGTCGGGGTCTCTGCCGAATGCGGCTAGTCGCGGCGCCCTGGATCGTCTTTGCCGTACCGCCCTTGATATTCGTCTTTGGGGTATTTGCGAATGTTTTTCCGCATTTTGTCGCTCATCGCGGCGGCGACATCGATATTCAGCTCGTTGGCCAATGCGAGCCCGTAACATAAGATATCGGCCAATTCTTCGCCGATGGCGGTCATTTTGTCGGCGTCAGACTCGACTTCACGCGAAGCTTCGACCGTGAGCCACTGAAAATGCTCCATCAGCTCAGCCGCTTCGACCGCCAGCGCCATGCTGATATTTTTGGGAGCGTGAAATTGCCGCCAGTCCCGTTCGGCGACAAACTGCGAAATCATCTGCTTGATCGCGGCGACCGAGGTTTCGTCGTCGGTCGTCAGACGATCGATCAGCGTATTCAGCGACGGCGCTTCGTCAGTCATTAGGCGGTTCCGCATACAAGGGGAGCGAAAACCGCCAGCTTAAAC
The DNA here is from genome assembly GCF_000153105.1 of Blastopirellula marina DSM 3645. GTDB lineage: Bacteria > Planctomycetota > Planctomycetia > Pirellulales > Pirellulaceae > Blastopirellula > Blastopirellula marina. The sequence continues at coordinate 388,549 of NZ_CH672376.1, read as the reverse complement.
TGCCGACCACGCGGCGAAAAGGTCCTCGCCGCGGCTTACTTGGCGCTTGGCGCCTTCGCGGCCAACGATTGCAGATAGTCGATCAACGAAGTGAACTCGTCCAGCGTGATCTCGTCGGTCAGCCCCTTGGGCATCACCGAGACCTCGCTCTTCTTGCGAGCATCGATCGCATCCGGGTCAAGCTTGTGTTCATTCCCTTGTTCGTCACGAATGATGATTTCGTCGGCCGCTTCGCTGGTGACGAACGCCGTCATCACGCGTCCGTCGTCGAGCAAAAAGATGTTGGTGACAAAACCTTGCGCGAAAGTCTTGCTCGGCAACAGGACCGATTCGGCCAACTGCTCGCGCTTGTAGGTTTTGGCGACCTGCGGCAGGTAAGGACCGATCGGCTTTTCGTTCGGGTCGACCGTATGGCAACGATTGCAGGTAAGCTTGGCGAAGAGTTGTTCGCCCCGCTTTACATCCCCCTTCTTCTTCATCACCTGGGCGAGGATGTCGGCCGGTTGCATCGTCTTCAGCTTCGGTCCGCTCGGCGTTTCGGCCTTGATTCGCCAAGCGTTGGCGATCCGCTGCGCGGCGGCGCTGACTTGGGGATCGCTGGACGCGAGCAGTTCGAGGATCTTTTCTTCGGCCTGACGATCATTCGCCAGATAGACGGCTTGAAGTCGTTGACGCGGGCGATCGCTCCAGCCAGAGTCGATCGACTTGGTGACAATCGCTTGCACTTCCGGAGATAGCTTTTTCTGCTGCGAAAGCAAAACCAGTCCAGCGTCGGCCCACGCAGATGCGGTCCCAGCGTTGGAGTCCGCCATCTCTTGCAACGGATGAACGCAGCGGCTCAACCGCTCTGAGTCTTTAAACGCATCGAACGCCGCCAAGTAAGCGGCCTTCGACTTCGCGTCGCGATGCAGCATGTTCAAACCGGCGTGAGCGGAGGCCAACACCTTTTTATCCTGCGATCGCAACAAAGCGATGACCGCCGCTGATTTCACGGTTGCTGCCGCGGTTTCGTCGGCAACCACGCTTTCGAGCAACGGAATCGCTTCGCTCGGCAGCGAATCGCCGGCCGCGATCTTGGTGACCGCGGCGGGCACAAACTGAGCGTCGGCAGCGGCGCGAGCCAACACCAGTTGCAAACTGCCGTCGAGATCGACGCGATGACGGGCCAATTGTTTCAACAGAAACTCGGCATCGGTCGGCGCTAGGGATTCCAGCTGACTCTTCAGCGCGGCGGCGATGCGCGGCGATTCGCTCCACGGCTCTGGCTGATAGTAGGGACCACGCGTATCGGGACGCGTGCCCCAGCTTTGCCCGGTCCATGTGCCTTCATGGTTGTAAAGTCGGCAGAGCGCGATCAGCAGATCGCTGCGACGCGCGGCGTCTTGCTCTTTCGCTAAACGTGCGATCAACGCGGTGACGACATCGGCGTCGTGCAACGACTGCACCACGCGAATCGCTCCGGTTCGCTGGGCAGGCGACGCTTGGGGATTGTCGATTACGGCCAACGCGGCGTCGGCAGCTTGCAACAGGATCAGAGATTGCACCGCGGTATGCGCGATGACGGGATCGCGATGGTCCAAATAGGAGGTCAGCGCCGCGGCATTTTTGACGTCGCCCAACCGCGTCAGCGCCACGATCGCTTCGAGCTGCGTACGAGCATCGCTCGACTTCAAGCTCGCCAACAGCAGGTCGACCGGGATCTCTGCTTGCTGATCCCAACGATCGGCCAACGCGCGAATTGCGAAGGCTTGCACGCTTTCGTCTGCAGCCGCTTTCGCCAAAATCGCATGGCTCTGCTCGCCGAGCCATTGCTTGAGCGCGAAGATCGCCGCAACCCGATTGTCGAGCGGCGCCGATTTGTTTTCGACCAGCCTGGTCAAAGCGGCGACCGACGCGTCATCCACGTTGCGGGCCAGCAGTTCTCGTTGAGCGGCCAGACGAATGCGATGACTGGCCGAATCGGCGATCAGCTTCACGAGTTCCGCCGATGTCGCCGTGAGAAAATCAGGAACCGGTTGAGGCTGATATCCCTTGGGGGTCACGCGGATCAGCGAGCCGACATGCTCACCGTTATAAGTGAACGTGGCGCCGTCCCAACTGGTCGCGTAAATGTTGCCCTGCGCGTCGACATCCAAATCGGTCACGCGCGGCAGCTTGATGAATTCCTCTTGGTCCGCGGTAAACGTGGCGCCGTCGGCTTGCGGCAGATGGCGATAGATCATGCTGCGGCCCCAATCGGCCGTATAGATCGCATCTCCATATTCACCGGGGAATCCCGGTTCGCTCAAGTACAGCGCGCCGCAGCCAGAACCGCCGCCGTAGTCGGCCAAAGGCTGTACGATCTCATCGCCAAAGTTCATGTACAGCCGCGGATAGCCATGCGTTTCGAGCCCGCTGAAGTGATGCAGGCGAATATCCCAGCCGCCGCCGTCGTTGGTGTTGTCGCGAGTAAACCCACTTAGCTGCGGATCGAGCGCCACTTCGAGAATGTTGCGCGTGCCGCGGGAGTAAACCTGCAGTCCGCTCCCATCGGGTCGAACGCGAATGACGCCGCCGTAGCGGAATTGCAGCTTGGTCCCGTCGGCGCCTTCGGCCTCCATAAACCCAAAATCGCCGATCGCCAGATAAAGCCAACCGTCGATCCCCAGGGTGACGCCGTTCGACGTATGATCGGCCGGCCGACCTTTGAAATCAAAAGCGATGTTTTTGACCAGCACTTTCTCTTCGTCCGCTACGCCGTCGCCGTCATGGTCGATGAAAGCGCTTAAATGCGGCGGATGCATCACGTACAAGCGATCACGATCCCAAACCAGCCCCCGCGGCGAGTCGACATCCGACACGAATAACTTCGATTCATCCGCGCGGCCATCTCCATCAATATCGCGTAGGCGATAGATGGCGCCGCGATTCAGCTTGCGATCAAGCGAACCGTTTTTGTCGACCGAAACATAGCAAACGCCGTCTGGCGCCGCGGCGACATAAACCGGATAAGTGACCGCCGGCGGAGCGGCGAACAGCGTGACGTCAAACTCCGCCGGAACTTTGACTTTGGCCAAAAGTTCCGCGTCGGCGCTGTTGGCGTCGGCGACCGGATCGACCGTCACAAACTTATCGCCGAAAACCGACAGCTCGCGAATGCTTCCCCAACCGCCGGTGTTGCTGCCGAGATATTGCACGCGAACATAACGAACGTCATCGGCCGTAAAATCAAATTGGTGATTGCGGTCTCCATTGTTCTGGGAGCGATCGACCACGGTCTTCCAGACGTTTTGATCAGGCGAGACTTCAACCGTATAGCGATAGATCGTTTGGTCCGACTCCCAATCAATCTCGCAGGCGTGAATCGACTGCGGCGTTTCGAGGTCGACGATCAACCACTGCGGCGCACTTCCATTTCCGGCGCACCAGCGAGTCGCCGGATCGCCGTCGACCGCCAGCTGCTTGAAGTTGCTTTTGTCGGTTTCTTCACTCGACGCCGTCGTCGACTTGCCCTGCGCCAGGTTGACCGGAACCAATTTCGGCATTTCCGGCTTTAGGTAGTCGTCGTTCAGCTTGTCGCAGGCCCATAGCGTGCCGCGCGTCAGCAGATCGAGAAACTTGTCGGCGCTGACCGTTTCGTTGTGGTGTCCTAGCGTGGTTCCAAAGACGCGCGTGTCCCCATATTGATTGACCCAGACGCACGTCTCGGCTTTGCCGTTGTCTTGATTTTTGGCGACTCCCAACGCGTGGGCGCTGGGCCATAGCTTGGCGATGTGATACAGCTCTCCCTTCGGATTGGCCCATGCGGCGCCAAATTCTTCCATGATGGGATGCTCGGCGTCGACGTTCAAAACCTCGTGCGGATATTGAGCCCCATGCCCATGCGAGGTGACGCCGCAAAACTTGAACCATTGATCCGTCTTGTCGCGATAACAATGCATCGCACAGTGAATCACCACGCCGGGTACGCCTTCTTGATGCGGCTTCAACACGCGAGCCGTCCAAGCGGGATCGTTGACGCCTGCAAAGCACTCGTCGTGCAGGACGATGTCGTATCCCTTGGCCCAATTCGGATCTTGATAGAGCGGGATCTTGGTGTCGGTGGTGGAGCCCCCTTGATGAACCACTGTGACTTCGATCAGCGCTCGTTCTTCCAGGCCGATCTTGATCAGGTTCTTCTGACTGTCGTAGTCATGGCAACAGCCCCCGGTCACGAGCAGGGCCTTGAGCGGCTTAGGAGCCGCCAGCGCCGAGGAGACGAGCAGACAGACAATCAACAGAGCGAGCGAAGTGCGTTTCATGGGCGGCATCGAGAGCTGAATGGGGGGGCAGGCAGGTGGGATTCGTTCCGGGGAAAGCCGATCCCATTATACCTTGCCGCTCTCTGATTCTCGCCCCGTTTGCTCGATCCAGGCGACCGGAAAGACCGGAAAATCCGATTCCAGCGATTACGACTGCCTAAACGACGTTGAATTACGGAGAACCGTACGATGCTTTTTCGCCACATCTATCAAGATCGATCTACCCTTCATCGCTAGATTTTATTTCCCTTCCCAGGGGAGTAGGCCGCATCTTCCCGCCCCCTTTCACGATCGATCCACAACTTTCGCTCAGGGCAATTTCGGTGACCAGTATCGACCCCAACCAACCTACGCGCTTTCGCCTGAATCCTCTCGGCCGCGTCAGTATTCGCTACCAAATCGGTGGGGCGTTCGCGATCGTGCTGCTGGTCATGGGCATCGGCATGTTGATCTATCACCTGGCGATCCGCAGAACCGTCGAGAACTATAACTCGCTGCTCCACGGTCAAATCTCGCTGCAAACGCACGTCGAAAAGGCGAATGCCGCAATGCTGCAGTGCCGCCGCAATGAAAAAGACTTCCTGCTGCGGCGCGATCCCAAATATATCGAACTTCATGCGGCCAGTTACGCGTCACTGCTTGCCGAAACGGCGACCATCGATAGACTGGCGCAATCGTTAGCGGATGAAGCCGCCGCTGCTGACGCCAGCGCGATTGCGACTGCGGCCGTGGACTATCGCAACGCGTTTGTCGAGTTGACCGAAAGCTGGAAGCGACGCGGCATCGATCATAACTCCGGCTTGCAAGGCCATTTTCGTGACGTCGTCCACGACCTGGAAGACAACGTCAAAAAGTTTGACGTCGACAAGCTGTATCTCCAAGTCGCGGCGCTGCAGCGCTACGCAAGCGACAGTCGCACAAAAGAGAGCGCCAACCGAAAAGAGCTCGTCAAAGCGATTGAAGAAATCAAGCAATCGCTGCAAAGCGGCCAGTACGACGCCGAATTGAAAAAGTCGCAGATGGAACTATTGTCCGGCGTCGTCACCTCGCTGGAGCAGGAAATTGCCGGAACCTCCAGCAACGGCAGCTTGGCGGCTGCGAGCCTGGCCATGGAGCAAGGATTGCTAAAGCATTATGTCCCTGGCGCGACGGCGAACCTGTTGATGATTCGTCGCCGTGAGAAAGATTATCTGCTGCGGAACGATCCCAAATACATCCAACAAACGCACGCAGCGGCCCAGCAGTTTGTCGCCGCGTTTGAAAACTCGTTGGTCGATCCAAAATCGGTCGCTCAAATCCGGACTTCGATCGCCGACTATCTGCAAGCCTTCGACTTGCTGGTGCAAGAAGACCGGCAACTCGCCCAGTTGGAACAGCAGCTTCGCGCCGCGGTGCATCAGATCGAACCGCTGGTCGAGCACATCGCCCAAAACGCAGAGACTTCCGCGACGCAAATCGCCGCCCAAACAGCCGAGCGAGCGGCGACTTCCACCTATCGCGCTACGCTTGCCGGCGGAATTGCAATCTTGCTTGGCGCTGGGATCGCTTGGATGCTGACCCGCTCGATCACAAGACCGTTGTCACAGATGACGACGCTGGCCGCTCAGGTGGCGAACGGAGATCTAAGGCATACGCTGGATATTCGTCGTGAGGATGAGATCGGTCAACTGGCCGTCGCCTTCAACCAATTAATCTCCAGCTTGCGTGAGATCATTATCGGTTTAGCGCAAGAGGCGGAAAGTTTGAACGGCGCCTCCGGCAACATGGCGGCGACCGCCGGCTTTTTGACGCAACAGGCCGACAACACGCGAACTCGCTCGGCCAGCGCCACCGCCGCGACCGAAGAGATTTCGGCCCAGATCGATTCGATGAATCATCTCACCGAAGAAATCTCAGGCAACTTCTCGCTGATCTCTAACAACATGCAGGAAATGTCCTCGTGCATCACCGAGATTGCGAAAAACGCCGAGCGAACCTCCGGCTCGGCGCGATCCGCGAGTCAGCTGACCGGCAATAGTCGCGAGACAATTGATGAGTTGGGGCACGCCGCGAGCGAAATTGGCGCCTTCATCGATACGATTCAAGACATCGCTGAGCAAACCAACCTGTTGGCCTTGAATGCGACGATCGAAGCGGCTCGCGCCGGAGATTCAGGCAAAGGTTTCGCCGTCGTCGCAGGCGAAGTGAAGGTTCTGTCGAAACAGACGGCCGCAGCCACCGAAGACATCAGCCGTCGCATCGCCGGCATTCAGAAATCGAGCGGCGCCGCGATCGAATCGATCGCACGCGTGGCCGAAGTCATCGCCGAACTCGACGCGATGTCGCAATCGATCGCTTCGGCCGTCGAACAGCAAAACGTCACGACGCGCCTAGTGGTCAGCAGCGTCGGCTCCGCGACATCGTCGCTCGAAACCGTCGCCGCCGGGATCTCCGAAACGAATGTCGCCGGCGAGCAGATCGTCAACGAAATTGTCGCCGTCAGCAGCGCGGCCGAAACGACCGCTTCGCACGCGACGGCCGCCAACACGACCAGCATCGAACTATCGACCATCGCCGATAAACTGCGAGCTGCAGTGGCGCGGTTTGAAGTTTAAATTAATTCGATGCCAAATGCAGGATTAATCGCTTAAAATCCCTTGCTAGTAACTCCGGTGCGACTAGTGAGGAGAGGAAATGAACAAGCGATTTTTCGTTCAATTGGCCATTTATTGTTCCCTGGCCGTGATTTCTGCCGTAGCTCCCTCATCGGCATTGGCCCAGGCCCAAGCTAAACCAGGCCAACTCCTTTGGACGTGGGTTTCTCCGCGAGGAGAACTCTCTGATCAGTTGGGACCGGTTTGCACTAACGGCTCCTTGGTTTTCACGACCGGACGAGGTAGTAATGTAAAAACCGGCGTGCTCTACGCGCTAGATTTGAAGTCGGGAAACGTCGTTTGGGAAACGGAGACATCAGGGACGGCTTTGAGACTGGCCAATCTCTGCTTGTCGGAGGATGTGCTCTACGTAAGCACCGATCGCGGCGACTTCTACGCCATAGAAACGAGAACCGGCAAGTCTATTTGGCACGTTCAAATGCCGTTTAAGTCGGGCATGATTTCTGTTGACGGAAATGACATCTTTGTTCACGCGAGCGGCAGATTGTTCGCGATCGACGCGAGAAACGGCAAAGGCGACTGGTGGCTCAAGCAAGGCGATTCCTATCTTGCCGACGCTCCAATTCTGTCGCCCGGTCGAGTTCTTATCCGCGATTCCAACTACGTTTATTGCTTGAATGATCAAAATAGAAAGCTTCGCTGGAGAGCGCCTGCATCCAACGGAATCGATTACTCCGTCTATCGAAACAACGTCTATGCTTGCAACCGCAGCAAATCCAGCCTTAGCTGCTACGATCTTGCTCGAGGCGTAGAAAAATGGTCGCAGAAAACGAAGTACAAGTTGAAGACGAACGTCGTCCCTTGCTTGGACTGGATTGTTATCAGCTCCGCTTATGACGATTGCAGATTAGTAGGCGTAGAAGCCAGAAACGGTGAAGAAGCATGGACGATCCAACTTCCGGTCGTCTTGGCTTTTACCACCGATCGCATGATCGCGGGACGAGACCGGATTTACCTGCAACATGTCGACCAGCTTTACTGCGTCGATCCTACTCAAGGAGTCATCGATTGGCAGACCCCGATGCCCAGCGCCCATCTCATGGAATGCCTTTGGGATGACGTGATCCTCTGCCGAAAGCAACAGCGCGGCGTACTATGCTGCTACTCTCTTGGGAACGGCAGGAACGGCGTCTGGTCTCAGGACGGTGGTGGCCCGCAGCGCGGAAACTACAACCGTGAAGCGCCGTGATTTACGCTTTGTATCGACCAAGACAGAGCGTGATGTTTTGGCCGCCGAAACCGAAGCTGTTGTTCAGCGCGATGTCGACTTTCGCGTCGCGAGCGAAATTAGGGACGTAGTCCAAATTGCAATTTGGATCTGGGTTTTCGTAGTTGATCGTCGGCGGCAGCACGTTGTCGCGAATCGCCAGCAAGCAGACGATCGCTTCGGTCACTCCGGCGGCGGCGATCAAATGCCCCATCATGCTTTTGGTGCTGGAAACCGGAATCTTGTCGGCCATGGCGCCAAAGACCTGACGGCACGCGAGCGACTCGACCTTGTCGTTGACTTCGGTGCTAGTGCCGTGAGCGTTGACATAGTCAATGTCTTCGACATTCGCTTTGGCGTCGGCCATCGCCATCTTCATGCAGCTGATCGCGCCGCGGCCTTCGGGGTGCGTGTCGGTAATTCGAAACGCATCCGCCGTCGTGCCGTAACCCAAGACTTCGCCATAGATATGGGCGCCGCGAGCTTTAGCGTGCTCCAGTTCTTCGAGCACGACCATCGACGAGCCTTCGCCCAAGACAAAACCATCGCGCAGACGATCAAAGGGACGCGACGCTTTGGTCGGATCGTCATTGCTGGTCGACAGCGCGGTCAACAGATTAAAGCCGGTGACGCCAAACGGGTGAATCATGCTGTGAGCGCCGCCTGACAGCATCACATCGACGGTCCCACGGCGAATCAGTTCGGTCGCTTCGCCGATCGCTTGGCTGCTAGCGGCACAAGCGGTCAAGCAGTTCGCGTTCGGGCCTTGAGCGTTGAACAGCGACGCCAAGTGGGCGCTGGGCATGCTCGGCTCTTGTTCCAGTTCGCGGCGAGGATCGAGCGTTTCTAATCCTTTGCGAATGAAAGCGGCTTTGTCGAATTCCCCGTCTACCGACATCGCGGCGGTCACCATCGTGGTGAAAGCGAAGAAGTCTTGATCCCCTTCTCCGCAACCGAGATAAACCCCCAAACGCGTCGGATCGAGGGAGCCGTCCAACACGCCGGAGTCGGAAACCGCCTGCTTGGCGGCGCCGATGGCAAATCGCGTATGGCGACCAATGTTCTCCCAGCGATTGAGATCTTCACCGCACTTGTCGATGCTCCAATCGCGAACTTCGGCCGAGATTTTGGTGGGGAAGTTGGAAGCGTCAAAAACCGTCGTTCGGGCGACGCCCGACTTCGATTCTTTCAGGCCAGACCAGACGGTCTCGACGTCGTGCCCCATCGGATTGATCATACCGATTCCAGTGATGACGACTCGTCGACTCATGACGACTGGAGCTCCAAACAAGAGAAACTAAGCGAACATTACCGATTATTAGACGCAGACAAGCCGGCAAACGATACCGGCCAGTCCGCTCTATCTTTGATATTATCGGTCCGATCGAGCATCCAGCGCGCGGTTAATTTTGGCCCAATGCCGCCGCTTCCGCATCGAGCATGTATTGCGGCGGCTGGATCGGCGACCCGTCGGCATTCTTTCCGATGTCGAAGAGCCGATAAATTCGCAGCAACTGCAGAAAATCAGCGGTATCGAACAGTTGCCGGTCATTGTCATGCTCGTCCAGATGAGCAAAGAACAATTCGACCTCGGCGTGCAATCGCTCTCCACAATGACTGGTCGCCGAGATATAGGCGCCATCTTCGCGGATATCGTGCGCTTCGACCGAGTAAATCAGTTGGGTGCCGGGCACCGCGGCAAAATGGAAGATTGCCTTCGATACTTTCGCCAGAATGACGCGTTCTCGAAAATCGTAATATTGGGCGACTAGAAGTCCGCCGGTTTGGGCGATCCCCTCAATGACCAACGAGTGGGGCATGATGGGAATGCCTTGGAAGTGGTCATGCAGATGTTCTTCGGCGAGCGAAATCGATTTGATCGATTTGGCCGATTTTCCGCTCTCGAATTCGAGGAACTGATCAACCCAATACCAACGCATTCCCCTGATCCCTTCCAAGCGGACCTTCGCGCTGATCGCCGATTGCAATCAGCACAAAGATCAACGACTCGTTACGCCGCCAACTTGCTCTCGACATATTTGCACATGTCGTTCACCGTCAGCAAATTACCGAATTCCGATACCTGCGGGTTTTGTTCAAACTTCGACAGGTCGGCAAAGGCCATCCGCTTTTTCAGTTCAGAAAGTCCCTCGGGAGTGACTTTTCCGTCATTGACGTATTCGGCGTTCGTCAAGATATCTTCGGGGAACAATTCCGCCCGAGGAATCTCGATGCCAAAGGCCTTCTCCAGTCGGAAGACGATATCGAGGAAGTCAATGGATTCCGCGCCGAGGTCGCCGACCATCGTCGCTTCCGGAGTTACTTCATCTTCGTCAACTCCTAGGGCGTCGACTAAGGCCTCGCGAACCTTCTCGAAGACTTCTTGTTCCGTCGGCATCTGAATGCGTTCTCCAAAGCTGAACCAGGAAATAGATGGCTTCTCACCCAAGGTGGGTGAGATTGTCGCTTGCCGCACCGCGGCTTTCTTAAGCAAGCCGGCTAAGCGCGGCCGCCTTCAGGATACAGTAAATTGAAAACTTCTTTTAACTTGCTGATTGCAAACCGATCGGTGGGAGTCAACTCGTCCCCCCCCACGTTATAGCGCTTCAGCACCAATTTCGCGCTGACCGCCATGTTACCGGCCACGGTCCCTTTTACCTTCAGCGAGGTCAAGCTTCCTTCTTGCTTGACCCAATCGGCGGTAACCGTCAGCACTTCCCCCGGTTCGACAAAGTCGGCGTATTTGACGTTCCGCGCTTCGTGGAGAATAACGACGCTATGCGCGAAATCCTCGGAAGCACGGATCAGCCAAGCGCTGGTCTGCGTCATCGCTTCCAGCATCAATACGCCCGGCATAACCGGGAACTTGGGAAAGTGATCCTGTAAATATTCTTCGGCGAGCGATAGGCATTTGGTCGCCATAATTCGCTCCCCCGGAACCAGATCGGTAATTCGATCAATCAGGGTGAATCGCATGCCGGCGTCCCAAAATCCTACTTAATCCCTAGTGCTAACTAGGTCCCAAAGTCAAAGCTCACTAGTATAGCCACGCTGAAAAAACGTCACAAGCTGGTTAAAGAGCGCCATTTAGCAGTTCGCGGCTATGCAAACTTTACTCCAATTCGCTGCGTATCAACAGACGGGAAAATGTGGACCGAGGGTATGTCCCGATCGAATCCCTACTATAATCGCGAGCGGATGTATCGCTTCCAAATCCCACGTTAATGGCGGACTTTTCGACCGTGTCAGACCTACATAAGGGGATAGCAGTCTCCCCCGGAGTCGCCGTCGGCACCGCCTACTGCATTCTCGAAATTTTCGTGAATCCCGAAAAGACGAAATTAGAACCCCACGAGATCACGCAGGAACTCGCTCGCTACGAGACCGCTAGAGACCAAACTTCCTCGGATCTGAGCGCTTTGCAGTCGAAGGTGGAAAGCCAGGTCGGCAAAGACGAAGCGGCGATTTTCGCCGCTCATCGCACGATTCTGCGTGATCCGGCCTTCACCAACAAAATCCGCCATTGGATCGTCGACGAGCGAATGACGGCCCAAGGCGCGCTTCATCGACTCCTCGATGAATACACGCTCCTGTTTTCCCGGATGGGCGATCCCTACCTGCAGGAGCGACTGAATGACATTCGCGATGTCATTATTCGCCTTAGCGCCTATCTGACCGATGTCCTCAACGATCCCGATGGGGGGGATGGCTGTTTAAAGGGGCCGCTGATCGTCGTCGCGGACGAGTTGCTCCCCTCGCAAGCGGTCGCGCTGGGAGACGCCGACGTTCATGGGATCGTGACCGAGCGCGGCAGTCAGACGAGCCATGCTGCGATCATCGCGCGTAGTCGCGGCATTCCGGCGGTCTCTGGCGTGCCGGGAATCGCAGCTCGAGTAAAAACGGGCGACACGATCGTCGTCAACGGCCGCGAAGGGATTGTCGTCATCAATCCCGAAGCGGAAGAGCTGTCGGCTTATCGCAAGCTGGAGCGCGAGTTTTTTGACCTGAAGGATCAGCTGGCCGCGAATCGCGATTTGCCGGCTTGCACCGCTTGTGGGCAAGATATTGAGTTGATGGCCAACATCAACAACGTCCAAGACGCCGCGGCGGCCTCGGCGATGGGCGCCGGCGGAGTCGGACTCTATCGAACCGAATACCTCTACCTGACGCACGAAAATGTTCCGGACGAAGCGGAGCAGATCGGCATCTATCGCCAGGTGATCAACGCCAGCCCTAACCGCACCGTGACGATTCGTACGCTCGACATCGGCGGCGACAAGACGGTCGCCTACTTAGGGCATAACCACAACGAAGCGAACCCTTTTATGGGCTGGCGCAGCGTGCGGCTTTCGTTTGAACACCCCGAGTTCTTCATGTCGCAAATTCGGGCGATCCTGCAATCCGGGGTCGGCATCGAAGGGAGCGAAGTCCGCATGATGTTCCCCATGATCACGACGGTCGAGGAACTACGCAAAATTCGCAGCTTCGTGCGCCGCGCCCAACGCCGACTGATCGAAGAGAAAAAACCGTTCGCCGACGTCAAAGTTGGAATGATGCTCGAAGTTCCCGCCGCCGCGGTCGTGATCCGTTCGATGCTCGATCTGGTCGACTTCGTTTCGATCGGCTCCAACGACCTGGTCCAATACCTGATGGCCGCCGATCGTGATAACCCGAAGGTCAGCAACCTTTGCCAACCGCTCGCTCCGGCGGTGGTGCATACGCTGAACGATGTCATCCGCGCCTGCAACATGGCCCGCGTTCCCGTCACCCTTTGCGGCGAGATGGCGGGCCAACCGCGTGCGTTCATCCTGCTGCTGGGAATGGGACTGCGCAGCTTTAGCATGAGCCCTGCGTTTGTGCCGACGATCAAACAACTCGCTTCGCAAATCACCATCGAACGAGCCGAGTCGCTATTGGCTCGCGCGCTGCAAATGAAGACGACCAACCAAGTGAAGCGATTTTTGCGAATGGAGTTGGAAGAGATCTCGCCCGATATTGCGAAGCTCGATACGGATGGTTAACTCGTCTTCAAGAAGTTAAGAATCGCAGTATTCACTTCGACCGAACGCTCCATCGGCGCCATGTGCCCGGCGCCGGCGATTTCGACATATTGGGAGTCCGCGATCGCGGCGGCGATCTCTTGCATCACGTCAGGCGGCGTGATCGAGTCAGCTTCGCCACAAATCACCAGCGTCGGCACGTCAATCGTTGGCAACAGATGGACCACATTCTCCCTTTCAGCCATGCCGCGCTGCGCGGCGGCGACGCCTGCGGGATCTTGCCGGAGGATCATCGCTTCGAGCGACTGCACGACGGCGGCGTTCTTCTCAAAGGAGATCGGTGAGAGGAGTTTGGGAACCATCGTGCTGGGAACTTTTGCAACGCCGAACCGTTCGACTTCGGCCGCCATCACCAGGCGGCCGCGCGCGACTTTCTCGTCATCGTCATTGGCCCGCGTGTCGCACAGGATCAACCGCGCGAGCCGCGTGCGGTGCCGCTGAAAGAACTGCCACGCGATGTAGCCTCCCATCGAGAGCCCGCAGAAGGTGACCGGCTGCGTTACGTTCAACTTGGCCAGCAGGCGCGAAAGATCGTCGGCAAACTGGGCCATCGTCGTTTTGTCGGTCGCCGGATCACTCTCTCCAAATCCACGCAGGTCGGGCGCAATCACCTGATACCCTTCGGCCGCCAACACGTTGATCTGCGCTTCCCACATCGAATGATCCAGGGGAAACCCATGCGCCAAGAGGACCGGCTCTCCTTCGCCGCGGATGACGACGTTTAAGGTTACTTCGCCGATTGGTATTCGTTCGCCTTGCATTGGATTGCTCTACTGTTGTTGGTTGCGTCGCCCCACTCCAACTGAATTGTAACGCGTTCGGGTTCTGCTGCTTATCGGCAGAGGAGACTCAACGAAAACGCTGAATAAATTTCCAGCCTGCGCCAGCGAGAGTCATCGTATTGCCAGCAAACTTCTGCAAGGCGAGACCTTTGGGCAATTGCGATTCGCAATAGGCGACGCGGAAAAATCCGCCGACCCCTGCTGTCGCAAATATTCCGAACAGCCCTGTGAATAGGCTATTGGGACGATGATCCGCTTCCGAAAGGGTGACCATGCCTGCAAAAGAAATGGTTCCGCCCACGAATGCCGCCAAAATGAAATAGAGCGATTTGCCACGCCGGCGACGCCACGACTGAGCAGCTTCGATGCACTTCGCGCAGACCGAATAGGAAACGTTCATCGAAACGGGGCTCTCCGCTTCCAGTAACCGAAGTCGATGGAAATGATTATTCTGTCGGATTCCCAGATCGTCGACGATATCAGCGGCGCAGTACAAACAGACATCGGGCAACGACAGCGGAGAATCACCGACGATATTCCCCACACGCAAAGAAAACTCTTCGTTCCATACGACTTCCGCTTCGAGGATCGGTTCCCCCTCAAAGATCTCATCGACACCCGGCGAAGCATACGGGTTTTCAGGCGGTTGGTTCACTTGATGTTCCCGAGGTAACAATCGTCGATCATTCTTGAAATCGTTCGACAAATTTTCTGCCTGCGCCAGAGAGCATCATTGTATATCCAACGGCCCTGGCCAAGGCAAGTCGATTTGGCGCCTTCGCTTCGCAATAGGCGACACCATAAATTCCGCCGACGTCAACAATAAAGATAAAGATAAAGACGAAGGCGAATATTAAAGCCGCGCGGTCGAGACCAGCGGGCGAATAGAAAACCGCGAACAGCAGACCAAGGGACACCGGTCCAGCGATCAAAAGACATACGAGGACACAAAGGGCGATTCCACGTCGACGCTGCCAAATCTCTGCTTTCTCCCCACATTCTGGACAAATCGAATAAGAGACGGATAGCGGTCCCTCTTGTTCATTCTTTCGCAATGTTGGACGCTCAAAACTGTCGATCATCCGTTCGCCCAAGTTTTCTTTGATATTGGCCGCGCAGTGCAAGCAAACCATCGGCAATGCCAGCGGCGAGTCTCCGACAATCTTTCCCATTTCAATCGTAAACCGGGCGTTATGCGCAGACTCTGCGTCGGGAGCATACTCAAAGGTTTGATCGACGCCAGGTGAAGCGAACGGATTTTCTGGCGGCTCGGTCATTCTTCCTCCGCCAACCGCCGAAAATAGTTCTCGGCGAAATTCCGGTTCAGCGATGTAAGCCGATAAACCCCGCGGCCGACACTGGTCGGATACCAATGGAAGACTGCGAACAGCCGGAGCACGATATTCGCAAGCACCAGAAATCCGGTGGCGATCGCGACCACGATTCCTAGCGACGCGAGCAGTCTGGCGAAATCATTACTCCAGTCTCCCAGGATCAAACGGACGAGAATCACCGCATACCCGGCGATCAAGAACCCCGCGATCGTCAGCGAACCGTTCACTAGCAACGAAGCGCGTTGCCAGGGCCGGCGCCAAAGGCAATTTTGGCAAAGCGAGTAGTCGACCAGCAGCCGTCCCCAATAGAACGACTGCTGAAAGTCTTGGTCGCCTGGCGCGCCGCAGGCATAGCAAAACCCGCGCACGTCCAACGGCGTCGCGCCTTCGATTTGCAGCGGCGTATCACGATCTGCTTGAGCGGCCCGCGGCGAAGCGAACGGGTTTTGATCGGCATCCGTTTTCATACCGCTGATTCTACCCGCATCGACGCCGATTGACCGCTATTTGGTCTTCACCCAGATATTGCGATAGCGGACCGGGTTGCCGTGATTCTGCAGATAGACTGGCCCCGGCTCGGGTCCCGCTTGCACCGGAGCGGCTCGGGTGTTTTTGTCGGCCGGCAGCTCAACCTTGTCATGAATCAGCACGCCGTTGTGCTTGACCGTGACTCGCGGCGGGGTTTTGACTTTCCCGTCTTCATATTTCGCCGCAGTGAAGTCAATGTCATACGTCTGCCAGCGCAGCGGCGGATAGCACATGTTGACGTCAGGCTTCTTCAGCGTGTAGAGACCGCCGCACTCGTTGTCCTCGCCTGACAGACCAAACGAATCGAGCATCTGCACTTCATAGCGTCCTTGCAGATATAAGCCGCTGTTGCCGCGTGCCTGGCCGCTATCTTCCGGCATGAACGGCAACAAGAATTCGATATGAATCGAGTGGTCATCAAACAGCTGCTTGCTGGTCGCGCCTTGCTCCATCAGACCATCTTCGGTCATCTTGGCGTTCATCCACGCGTCGAGATTCGAGCCGTCAAACAACACGACGGCGCCGGCTGGCGGTTTGGCGCCGATCGTCTCGCTTTCGCGGAAGACCTTGGACAACTCCATCACCAGCTGATTGTCGCCGCCGTAGACGTACATGATTCCGTCCTTGATCTCCGCACGAACCTCCCCACCATCCTCGGTCGTATGGCGGAAGACGATCATCTCCCCTTCCCGCTCTCCATCGGCCTCCAGCTTCTTCTCGTCTGGTTTCAGCCCATCGCCTGGCAATCCGCCTGGCATTCCAACGGCGTGAAACTTGCCTTTCCCTTTGGCGATCACCTGCGCGGCGATTTTCACCTTGTCAGGTCCCAAGACTCCCTGGTACTCGCCCTGGACGTCGTAATCTGCGCCCGCTTCTTTGGGATCGGTAAACGTCGGATCAGCCAGCAGGACAGAGCCGCAACCAAGCAGCAGAAGAGATAAAACAAGCCGAAAGGAGAATAAGCAAGGCATGGCACGGAGGCTCCGAGCGCGGGGAAATGGAGAAAAATGGCGAGAAGTCCCTTTATTCTCGTTTACCAACCAGGGGGATGCAAGCTTCCGGCGCCGCTGGCTCGACCTAACGGAAAGGAAAGGTAGAATACGGGAAGGTCCAAGGGGCGCCGCCGCTCCATTGCTCGCCGATTCACTTAGGATGCGATTCATGCCGCTCGTTCGTAGCTATCCCTGGTTCTTGATGCTCGGTCTTGCACTGTTGACCGGCTGTGACAATGTCGGAATTCGCAATCCGTTCGCCAAACCGGCGCCGGCCAAAAAGATGGCCGCTCCGACGGCTCCGCCGAAAGCGACCACTCCGCCCAAGGACCCCGAAGTGACGGCGCGTAAGAATCGTGAAGCGGAAGCGCGCGGCACGATGATCCGCACCACATCGTTACGCGGCGGCAAAACGGCCGGCGGCGGAACCATGGAAGAACGACTCGACGTGCGTGACGCCGTCTCGCGAATCGGCGCCGACCTGAAAAACACGATCGAATATTCGCCGGCTCTCATCGTCTGGATGGTCGATACGACGCAATCGGCCTCGGCGCTCAAGCGGGGCTTTCAAGACGCGGCGCCCAAAATGTATGACGACTTGGCCGGCGCGCTGGCGGGCAAATCGGCGGATCAGTTGACCTCGGCAGTGGTCGCAGTCGGCGGAGCGTCTCCGCAATTTCTGATCGACCAACCGACCAGCGACCTCGCACTGGTTCGCGATCAAATCGGCAAACTGCCCAGTGATGACAGCGGCGCCGAGCCGATCTTCGCCGCAGTGAATCAAGCGCTCGACAAATACGGAAAGTTTCAAGCCCAAAATCGCGCCGTCGCCATCGTCATCGTCACCGACGAAGCCGGCGACGATCAAGACATGGTCGACGCGGTGATCGCCAAGGCGCGTCCGCTGGGAGTCAAGATTCACGCGATCGGCGTGCCGGCGCCCTTGGGACGCCTATCAGGGCTGATGCAGACCGCCGAAAGCCGCAAGGATGGCAAACCGGCGATCGTGCAAGGTCCCGAGACTCGTCGCCTGCAACGAATCAATCTCGACTTCACGTCGTCTGGCTTCGGCTCGCAAGAGATCGACAGCGGCTTCGGGCCGTTTGCGTTGAACTACCTGTGCCGCGCCACCGGCGGCGCCTATTTGATTGTTCGCTCCAGTGCACTTGGTTCGTGGCCCGGCAACGCCAGCGTCTACGGCGGCGAGTATCGTCGCAAATATCCGCCGCAATTCCTTTCGGCGGACGAGTACCAACAAAAACTGTCAAGCAACAAAGCGCTGGCCGCGCTTGACGCGGTTTCGTATTTGCCGCCGGGGGGCGCAATCACCGCGCCGTCGACCAACTTCCGCACCGGAGACGAAGCGGCGCTGAAGCGCAGTCTTGACGCGGCGCAGCGACTTCCGGCCCGCTTGGCGCCGCCGCTAGAAGCGATCTACAACCGGCTGAGCGACGCCGAATCGGATCGCGACCAGATCACCGATCCCCGCTGGCAAGCCAGCTATGACCTGGCGCTCGGCAGAGCCGCCGCCGCGTTGGCCCGCACCAACGGCTACAACCAGATGTTGGCGTTGCTGAAATCGGGCCGCAAGTTTGACGATGCGAGCCATGACACGTGGATCTTGCAGCCGGCCGATTCGCTCAGCGAAGCAGGCAGCCGACTCGAAAAGGTCCGCAAGCAAGCCGTCGAAGCGCTGCAACGCGTGATCAACGAGCACCCCGATACTCCCTGGGCCGAGTTGGCCAGACGCGAACTCGAAACGCCAATCGGCTGGCGATGGACCGAAGCGTAAACTAGCCCACGCTTTCCTCCTCTGAACAAAATGACATCGCCGTGCGCGTGCTCCTCTTTCCCGTCGGCAGCTACGGCGACGTGCATCCATTTATTGCAATCGCCGGCGAGCTCATGCGCCGGGGACATGACGTTCGTCTGCATACCAGCGAACACTTTCGCGACTTGGCCGAAAAAGCGGCCGTCGACTTCCAGGCGGTCGATACGATCGAGGAATACCAGCGGATCATCAAGGACCCGAACATCTTTCATCCGCTGCGCGGTTTCGGCACGATTGCTCGCAACTTGATCTTGCCTTGGCAGCGCCGGCATTACGAAACCATTTCCCAGGCCGTCGCTACCGGTGACAAGGATCTCGTGCTGGTCGGAACGGCGCTGTCGCAAGGGTTGCAGATGGCCCATGAAAAACTGGGGCTGCCGCTGGTCACGATTCATTTGCAGCCATCGGTCATGTGGAGCGACATCCGCCCCCCACGATTAGTGCGGCACATGCCTGCCAGATCGGGATTGCCCCGGTGGTGGAACGCCTGGATCTATGGCCTGGCCCAAAGCATTGTGGTCGACCCCGCGCTGAAAAGCTCGACCAATGCATTCCGCCGCGAGCTCGGTTTGCCGCCGATCGCTCGAGCGACGCACCTCTTTCATTCGCCCCAAAAAGTGATCGGCATGTTCCCTCAGTGGTACGCGCCGCCGCAAGTCGATTGGCCCGCGAATACGGTGCTGACCGACTTTCCGCTGTGGGACGAAGCGGAATTGGGAGACTTGGGGGAAGAAGTCCAAACGTTTCTCGACGCCGGCGATCCGCCGATCGTCTTTACTCCCGGTTCGGCGATGCTCAATGGGCAATCATTCTTCGCCGAAGCGACCGCCGCTTGCCAATTGCTGGGCCGCCGCGGGATTCTGTTAACACGCTTTCCCGAGCAACTTCCGCCGCAGTTGCCCAGCAGCGTGCGTCACTTTTCGTACGTTCCCCTATCGCAACTGCTTCCTCACTGCGCGGCGCTGGTCTATCACGGCGGAATCGGCACTCTCTCGCAAGCCATCGCGGCCGGCGTTCCGCATTTGATTATGCCGCTCAGTCACGATCAGCCCGACAATGCTGAGCGGATCGAGCGACTCGGTCTGGGGAGCACGCTCTATCCGAATCACTTTCGGGCTAGAAAAATTGCGAAAAAGCTGCAATATCTGTTGCAATCGAACGAAATGGCCGCCGCCTGCCGCGAGACTTCGGCTCGCCTGGCGAATCCCCAGGGAGTCGCCCGCACGGCCGACGAAATCGAGCGTATGTTGACTTGCGACTCCCCCGCCGAATAACCGGCCTGACCGTTAAATAAGCGGAGTCGCCGGCGAAAAAAAATCGCCGGACCTGTAAGCAGCAGGACCCGGCGACGAAGAAAGATTTCACAGCGAAGAAGATTTTGTCGGTTGTCGAAATGTCCTGCAAGCCTCTGGGATCAGGAGACGACCATTTCCGACAAACCTTCATGCGACGCCAACTTGATTTACATCCAACGGATCGTTGGGGGGCGATCAAGCCGGCAAGGTTCACTACTGATTTGGGGAAGAATGCTGATGCAATGCTGGAAACTCATCCAAGCAACATTGTTCGTGATCTTTATCGTTTTGCCGCCGTTGGCGCTGCATGCGGACGATGTCGACAATCAAGATTTGCCGCTCGCGGAAACCATTCATCGTTACGATGTCGAGATTCATATCCAACCCGACGCGTCGTTGCGCGTTGTCGAAACGATCGAAGTCACCGCGCTTGGCGATAAGATCCGCCGAGGCGTCTACCGTGATTTCCCGGTCATCAGCTATCCCCTGCTGGGGCTGCGACTGCTCCATGACTTTGACGTCGTACGCGCCACGCGCGACGGTAAACCAGAACATTTCCGGGTGGAAGAACCGGATGACAACCGCCCCCACGATGCGCGCATCTATCTCGGCCAAGCGAACAAGCCGCTCACCAAGGGAACCTATACCTACACGCTCGAATACGTCACGACCGATTGGGTTTACGACGGCGAAGCAGAGGACGAACTGTATTGGAACGTCACCGGAAACTTCTGGGATTTTCCGATAGAGCGCTCGAGCGTCACAATTCATTTGCCCCGTGATTTCAAGGCCGACGAAATCACCGTCGCCGCTTGGACCGGCGCCGAAGGAGAGAAACAACAAGCCTGGCGACAATTGGACGCGCCGGCTGGTCAGGTGAAGCTGGAAACGACGGCTCCCTTGGACGCCAAGGAAAGTTGGACCGCGTCGGTAATATTTCCAGCCGGCGCCATCAACTTTCCTGCGTCGAGCGAACTGTCGAACCAATTGCTGCAAGACAATCCCGACGTCCTGCTGACGCTGCTAACGTTGTTCTGCGCCCTGGGCGCCTATACGGCAGGCTGGATCATGGTCGGCAAAGACCCAGCGCCGGGTGCAATCTTGGTGCAGGACGAACCTCCGGCGAACATCTCTCCCGCCGCAGCACGCTATATTGCGCGGATGGGATTCGACAGCGAGTCTCTTGCCGCAGCGCTGGTCTACGCCGCAGCGCGCGGAGTCGTCTCGTTGTCTTGCAGCGAGTCAGGCGACTATACCTTGCGCAAGATCGACGAAGGGCGATTCTCGGAACTGCCTCCCGATGTCGAGGCGCTGCTGCGCGGGCTCTTGGACGATCGCAAACAGATCACCTTCACCAAAACGCAGCACCAAGTGATCGGGGCCGCGGTTTCCAAGTTCAAATCGGCCCTGGCCGAAAATTATCGCGGCACGTACTTCCGGGTGAACGGCTGGTGGACCTTCTGGGGCATTTCGATTTCGATCGCCGGCATGATCATGGCGATCCTGTCGTCCCCCAACTATCCGCTGGGGCTGTTCTTTACGGCCTGGCTTTCGTTCTGGACGATCGGCGTCTTCTTCCTGGGAACGATGGTCTGGACCACATGGAGCTTGGTCTTGTTTGGTCCTGGCGGTACAGTGCAGCGCGGCTTAGCGTTGGGCGGAGCGATCTTCATCACGGCGTTCGCGACTCCGTTCTTTATCGCTGAATTTGTCGTGCTCGGAATCTTCGCTTATTACATAAGCATTTACATTCCATTAGGCGTGGTCCTGCTTGTCATCATGGCCTGGCGATTTTATCACTGGATGAAACGTCCCACCCCCGAAGGACGCCAAATGCTCGATCAACTGGATGGTTATCGGCAATGGCTCGAAGGAGAGTTCGTCCGCCAAGTGCAGTACGCCGCTTCGCCAGAAGAAGGCGCGACGCTGTACGACGATCGGCTCCCTTGGGCGATGGCGTTGGACATGAAAGATGGCTGGTACGAGCAACTCGGGCGAAAGGTGTTGGACGCGAGCCGATTCAATTCCAACCTGAATCGTAGCCCGGCGCATTCGTCGTCGCCGTTTGGCATGAGCAACACAGGCCGCATGCTAACTGGCGCAGCGCTGGCCGGCGCAATCGGCGGAGCCGTCTCATCCTCGTCGGTCAGTCCCAGCAAAGGGGGAAGCAGCGGCGGAGGAGGTTCCTCAGGCGGCGGCGGTGGAGGCGGAGGCGGCGGCGGCTGGTAATTTTGGTAGGCTAACGGCCACGACATTTTGGGTTGCTGTCAACGATTGCGCCACTTCAACACGAACTCTTCTCCAGGAATTACTTCCGTGCCCGCGATCTCTCTGCAAAAAACGATTGCTTCGGCCAACGGGCTGGATGCGACGCGCCTGGCTTACGATCAAATGACGGCGAGGAAGTCTCCTCTCGATGCTGCCGTCGCGGGAGTCACGCTGCTGGAAGATGATCCCGACGAATTGACCGTCGGCTACGGCGGGCTGCCTGACGCCAGCGGCGAAGTGACGCTAGACGCGGCGGTGATGGACGGCCCGCAACATCGCGGCGGTTCGGTCATCGGTTTGAAAGGAGTGCGGCACGCCGCCCAAGTCGCGCGATTGGTGATGCAACAGACGCGTCGCGCAATGCTTTGCGGCGACGGAGCGCTGGAGTTCGCCCGAGCCAACGGCTTTGTCGAGGAGAACCTGCTAACCGAGAAGGCGCGCCAGATCTGGCTCTATTGGAAACGGCTGGAATGTCGCGGCAAAGATTGGCTCCCCCCGCAGCCCGGCGAGTTTGACGCCGAAACCATCGCCGAGTTCGAACGCTACTATCCGGTCACCGGTGAGAAAGCGTCCGGCGGTACGGTTCATCTTGCCGCGCGCGACGCCGGCAGCGATATGGCCTGTGCGACGACGACCAGCGGTCATTGCTTCAAAATGCCGGGGCGCGTCGGCGACTCACCGATCTTTGGCGCCGGGCTTTATGTCGACAACGAAATGGGAACCTGCGGCAGTGTGGGTCATGGCGAAGCGAACCTGCTGAATTGCTCAAGCTTTCAGGCCGTGTATCAAATGGGACGCGGAGCCAGCCCGGTCGATGCGGGACTCGAAACGCTGGCGATGGTCGCCAAACATGCCGCCGCGCAGGAACGGGACGACGCCGGTAAGATCGCCTTCAATTTGCAGTTGTTCCTGCTGCACAAAGATGGTCGCCATGCCGGGGTCGCGATCCGCGGCGCCAAACAAATCGCCGTGACCGACGGAGACGGCACGCGTTTGGAAGCGTGCGTTAATCTTTGACTACGTTGCTTACGCTGCTACGCCGCGTCGCTTCAATTTCTTTAAGCGGCGTCGCTCGGCTTTGGAGAGCAAGTGATCCGGCTTCGCTTCCAGCATCGCGATCTCGTCATCATTGCTGTTGTCGTCACTCCCACCGCCGAGCGTCAGCGGCTCCATTTTTAACGTTTCCGCTGGAGCCGCCGTCTCGGCCTGTTGTTGCTTTAACATCGCGCGGCGAGCGCTGGAAGCTAACGGCGATGCGGCCTGCTTTTTCTCGACCGGCTGCTCTGCTTCCGACTTCGCTTTTCCACCAAAGCCAAACCAACCCCGCTTCTTTTCGTCGGCAGCGGGCTCCTCTTTAACAGGGGCTTTTTCCGCCGGCTTGGGCGTCGACTTGGCGACCGGTTTGACCGGTTTCTGCTTTTCGGCCGCTACGTCGTCGGCAGCTTCCTTTTTCGCTCCAAAGCCAAACCAGCCCCGTTTCGGCGACTCGGCTTCGTTGGTCTCGACCACTTTCTTGGCGACCGATGGTTTGGGCGTCGCCGGCTTGGCGACTTCTTTCACGCCTTGGGTGGGCGTCTCCGCTTCGGCTTGGCGTTTGCCGCCGAAGCCGAACCAACCTCGTTTCTTTTCTGCCGGCGCTTCTTCTTCGCTCTCCTTGGCGGCTGTCTTGGCGGCGGGTTTCGCGGTTCGCTTCGGTGCAGGCGTTTTCTCCGTTTCTTCTTCGGATGCCGGCTTCGACTTCTTTGCGCCCCACGAGAACCAACCTGATTCGGAGTCGGCCTCGGCCGCAGTCTCCTGCTCCTCCGCTCCCTCTTTCTTCACGATCGTCGGGCGGCGACGTGCGGTCTTGGCCGGCGCCTTCTCGACCGCTTCTGTCGTTTCGGCGACGGCGCGGACGGCAATCATGCCGATCGCATCCATCCAGACAAAACGAGCGTACTGCATCAGCATCATCGACATCAGCCACATGCCGCTTAGGTAAAGGACGCAGGTCGACAGCGCGGCGTCGATCTGTTGCGGCCATAAGATCAAGTTCGCTTGCGCGGCGACAAATGTCCCCAAGGTCGCGATCGAAAGCAAAGCGACCGCCATCGCGCCGCGGCTGGCGCGAATTTCCCACACGATCCGGGCAAAAGCTAAGCCGTAGAACGTCGTCGCGACCAGCAGCGCCCAACCATGCTCGAGTTCAGCAAATTGACGCCCGCTGGCTTGCTCGATCAACTGCCCCAGCGGATTGCGAAAGTCGACCAACAGATCGATTCCCGCAATTCCCAACACGGCGACCGCCCACAACCAAACATGATAGCGGCCCCGATAGTCGTCCAAGCGGTGACGGCGAATGCGATAAATTACCAGTGCTGTTTGCGTTGCGGTCCAAAACGCGACCACCGCCAACCATCCGCCCAAACTATTGACGGTGGTTAAATCG
Organism: Blastopirellula marina DSM 3645; assembly: GCF_000153105.1. Lineage (GTDB taxonomy): Bacteria > Planctomycetota > Planctomycetia > Pirellulales > Pirellulaceae > Blastopirellula > Blastopirellula marina. The sequence goes on along the minus strand of NZ_CH672376.1, from coordinate 363,890 downwards.
GCGAACGACGCCTTTGCGCTGGCGTAGTAGTGCAACGCCGCCAACAGACCGATCAACACGACGCCCAGCAGATAGTAGGCGCCGACCGAGCTCCAATGGAGCGGAATCAGATCCACAATGCGAACGCGCCGCTCCAACAGGGCCTGCGATGAGTATCGTCGAGCCCGTTTTCCGTTGGTTGCGTCTTCACCGCTGGCGTCGGCATCGCGACCAGCCGCGTTACGATCATCGAGAATGGCGCGTCGACGACGATCGTCGCGCGTTGCGTTCCGCCTGAATTCCATCTTCCCTGACGCTGTGCTAGCAAATGTGAAACGACGAATCCTTTCGCCGCTAGGAGAGGCCTGATACCTATAGGAGTTCGGCAGTCCGACCGAGCCTTCTAAAGTCAGGCTCGGCTGGAATTTTTTCTTGCGCAACCGCGCAACTCTCCCACGATTGCTAGCGGATCGCTACCCGATTGGTCAGCAAACCGAGTCCTTCGATCTCGACTTCGACCTGATCGCCTGGCTGCAGAAAGACCTGCGGATCCCGCGCCACGCCGACTCCATGCGGAGTGCCGGTAAAAATCAGGTCGCCTGGCTGCAACATCACCACGTTCGACAGGTACGAAATCAGAAAGTCGATTTTGAAAATCAGCTGGCTCGTCGACGATTCTTGCATCGTCTCGCCGTTCAAACGGCAGCGAATCGCCAGGTTATTGGGGTCGGCAATTTCATCCGGCGTGTACAATACCGGCCCCAGCGGAGCGAATGTATCAAACGTCTTTCCCAACAGCCATTGCTTGCCCGGCTTTCCTTTTTGCCAGTCGCGAGCGGAGATATCGTTGCCGCAGCAATAGCCGCCGACATGGCTCATCGCTTCTCCCTGCGGAATATGCTTGCCGGCGGTCCCAATCGCGACGACCAGTTCCGCTTCGTAGTCGACCTGGCTGCTTTCGGGGGGGAGATGGATTTCGTCATGGTCGGCGATCAAAGCCGACGGAAATTTGTTGAAAATAACCGGCTCATCCCCGACGGTGGCGCCGGTCTCTTTGGCGTGATCGGCGTAGTTAAGACCGACGCAAATCACTTTTTGGGGATTGATGATCGGGGTCAAAATCCGCGATCCCGCCGGGATCGGATCGCCATGCTCGCGCGCAGCGAGAACCTTCTCGCGAGCGACGTCACCCAGCGCTAGCAGCGACTTCATGTCAGTCGGCAGCGTGTGATCGGTATGGTGAAGATCAATAAAATCGTCGCCGCGGGCAACCGCCGCACGGGGACCTGCTTCGCTTTGATAAGTGACCAAACGCATGAGTATCGCCTCCCGGGGAATCGTTAACATCACTACAACCGGCGATGCTTACGGTATCGCATCATACTGCTGGGGGCAACGAGCCAGTCTCTTCTGGTTACTGGTTTGACCTTAGACCATTCGCGACCTAGGTTTTCTCCAAAGTGTTATAAATCCGCCGAGAGCCTGCTTTCTTGTCTCGGCCTCCTGTTTCGCCCGCCTGACGCCTGCACCTTATGGACACCGATTCATCCGCCGATTTCGGCGTTGATCCTGGAGAGTCGACCGATCATCGCTTCGGAGCGCTGCAGCAATTGCTGCTGCGCACCGAAGAAATCGATGACGAAGCGCTGGTCGCGGCGGCTTTGGAGCAGCAAAACCAACTCGTTCAGGTACGCTTGGGGGTCGCCAGCAGTCTGTTTACGGCGCTCAAAGCGAAACATCCTCCGACTGCCGCGCATTCGCTGCGCGTTGCGACCAGCATCTCGACCTGGGCGGCGGTGCGTGGAAACTCCCACTCGGAACGAGACGAACTGGAAGTCGCCGCGCTGCTGCATGACGTCGGCAAGCTCGCGGTGCCGGACTACCTGCTCGCGAAACCAGGCAAACTAAACGACGAAGAACTGGCGCTGATGGACGAACATCACGCGGCCGGCGTTGAAATCATCGAACATTGCTGCTCGGACGCCGGCATCATGGCCGTGATCCGGCATGCAGGCGCCTGGTTCGACGGCAGTAAGCGCGCATTCCCACTTTGCGGCGACGATATCCCGCGCGGCGCACGCATGCTGGCGATTGTCGATGCGTTCGATGCCATGATCACCGATCAAGTCTATCGTCGAGCACGCAGCAAAGATCGCGCTTTGGCCGAGTTGTTCGCTTACGCCGGATCGCAGTTCGATCCTGAGTTAGTGAGCGACTTTTGTACGTTCCAGATGCGGTTCTCCAACAAACTGCAGCACGACGTCGCCCAACAATGGCTGCGCGATTTGTCGCCGGCTCAGTCGAATTCGCACTGGGATCACATGATCCCCCAGCGAACCGAACGCCCCAATCAATTGCTGAGCCTGTTTCATGAGAACCTGTTTCGCAACGTTCACGACGGGCTGATCTACGTCGGGGCCGATCTGAAGATATTGCGTTGGAATCATGCGACGGAAACGTTGACCGGGTTGTCGGCCGAATCGGTTTTGAATCGCAATTGGTCGCCAAAGCTCGTCGGCATGGGAGACGCATCGGGACGCTTCTTGCCAGAACGAGAAGATCCGCTCGCGGCGTCAATCCAAAGCGGGCTGCAATCCGTGTTGCGACTGACGATCCGTGACGCACAAGGAGAGTATTCGGCGATCACCGCGCACATCTCGCCGGTCATCACCGAAGACGGAATTGGACGCGGCGCCACGTTACAGCTTTGCGACGCCAGCGGCATTCAGCGTCTGGAAGAACAGCTTCGTTCATTGCACGTCAAAGCGACGCGTGATCCGCTGACCAGTCTGGCGAATCGTTCCGAATTGGATCGAGCTTTGAACGAAATGGTCCGCAAGCATAGCGGGACGACCCGACCTTGCAGCCTGATCATCTGCGATCTCGATTTCTTCAAGCGAATCAACGACAACTATGGTCACCAGGCTGGCGACGACGCGCTGGTCAGTTTCGCGTCGCATTTGAAGCGTCATGCGTTGCCTGGCGATATCGCCGCTCGCTATGGCGGCGAAGAATTCGTGCTGGTCTGCGGCCATTGCGATATGAAAACGGCCGCACAACGCGCCGAAGCGATCCGCCAAGAAGTCGCAGCGACCGCGCAGCCTTCGCTGGGGGGCAAGAACCTGAAAGCCAGCTTCGGCGTCACCGAGTTGCAAGCCGGCGACACGCCGGAGTCAATGCTCAATCGCGCCGATCGCGCCCTGCTGCAGGCGAAAGAGTTGGGACGCAACATGGTGATCCAGCTAGGCTCGGGCCGCGATGACCCCGAAAAACGAGAGCGGCGAAATTGGTGGTCGGCGCTGTTCGCACATCGCTCGCCTGACGCGCTGGTCGAGCGTACCATGACGACGCGAGCGCCCCTGAAAATGGTCTGGGAAAAACTCCGCGGCTTTTTGACCGACCATGTCGCGGAAGTCATCGATACCAGTGAACAGCAATTGACGCTGGCTTTTGACGGCGACACCTTTGGCATCACACGGCGGAATTCTGATCGCGGAGCCGCACTGGTCATGTCGATTCGTCCCCGCGAACAGCAGGACGAGCGCGGCATGACCAGCACGGTGATCGAAGTCTCGGTGGCGCCGCGCCGCAGTCGTGATCGCCGCCGCAGCGATGCGTTGCAACGTGCTCGTCAGTTGATGGCTAGCTTGCAATCTTATCTGATGGTGCACGATTTTAGCGAAGGAGTCGTCGGCGTCGAAAAAGAAGCGCCGACTCTTTGGGATCGCGTAACGGCGAAATTTAAACGACCGCCGACGGACAATCGGCGGTAAATCGCGAAAGGGACAGAGCGTACGATGATCCGAATCGGAGCACAGGTCAGCGGCTGCGAGCAGACGCTCTTCAGCCAACTGCAACGAGAGCACGCGGGCGCGGCGCAAATGGAACTGCGCTATGAGATCGATTCATCCGACGCTGATTATTGCGATGACGCGAGCGCTTTGTTTGCCCAAGCTGATTTCCCGGATCGCGTGCGGGTGATTACCGGCGCTCTAGCACAGGTCGATTTCGCGACTTCGGTAACCGCTCAGGCCCAATTAACGATCGATCTGATTCGAACCCAACTAAACCAAATTCGGTCCGATTCGCTCTCGATCGTCGATCCCACTTGCCGGCCAGACCAGATCACCGTCAAACGCGCGAAAATTGACCAGGCGCTTCGCGAAATCTATCGTCTCGCCATAGAAGAATTCCATCATCGTCCGCTGCTCGACGGATCATGCGACTTTCGCGTCAGCGGCCAAAACAGATCGCAGGTCCGCGAAGTAACCGTAGACCGAATATCGGGCCCCACGCGACTCTCCGCCGCGAAACCGGCGACCTTGATCTATCATGGGAAGCACGGCCAACTGACGACCGACGCCGACTTTACACTGACCGGCCCCTTTGGCGGCGACCTGATTTCTCTCACGCAAAATCAATCGCTTGCAGCGGCCGCCGAGCAAATCAACGCATCCACGGCTCTGACCGGCGTTCGCAGCGCCGCCGAAGGCGATCAACTTTCGCTCGAAAGCGTCTTCCCCGGCGCCGAAGCGACCCTCTCGGTCAATGTTCACTTTGGCCAGTTTGACGCCACCGACGGCGCCGGAAAGCGAGACGCGAGCGGCGACGACGGCCTGTTCGCGGCGCGACCTTCTATCGTAGGACGAGTGATCGCGCCTGCTGCTGCCGCCGGGTCGGAAGTGACGGCCGAAATCAATGGGCAATTGCTTACCGGCGAGCGGATCGTCGTCAACGAAGAAGCGGCTCAATTTGCGATTGAATTTGCGGCCGGGTTCACCGGCGATTTCGACCCCATCACGCTGAGTGACGAGGGAGTCTGGCAGTTTCGTCTGTCGACGGCAATGGGTGATGTGACCACGCTCGCTCTGCCGAATCTGACGCCGGAGTCGCTGGGCGGCGAAAGCGGAAACCTGGCCGACTTGCAATCGGCGGCAAGCGCTGCGGAGCTGTTCGGCCCGCACGACTCGCTCGCGCTCCGTATCCTTAAGGAAGCGTTCTCCCAACTCAATCAAGCGGAACAGCGGCTCGACGACTTCGCCGACGGCACGATCGCGACCAGCGCCGCGTTGTTGGCCGGTCTGAAAGCGTCGCTGGAGGATTCTGGCGAGGAAGCGGCGCAGGAGGATGCGCCCCCCAATCCCCAGTCGCACGCAACGCAGCGACAACTCGCGCAAAACATTCTCGCTTCCTTGGCGACTATCGGGCGACAACGAACAAGCGTCGTACGCTTTCTGCAAATTATTGAAGAAGTCGAGTAGCGAAGTTCGCCGTTTCCGCTTTTCGCTCGATTCACGTTTTCGTGCTTCGGTCAGAAAACGGAGCGAAATTGCTGCAACCAGCGGCTTCGCCTTCAAAATGTCCGGGGGAAATCTCGCGTCCCAGGGATCACACGCTCAATCACGACACCGCTCGGTATGATCGCGGAGACCACCATGAGGAAATGCACTGAGAATATCCGCAGATCAGGGCCGAGATCGTTGCGACCTTCGCCCAAGAGCGGCGAAGCCGCGTAGAGATCGACCTTATTTTGAATCGTATCGAGAAGCAATTCCGCGTTTGGGTCCTACTATTCTACTTCAAGTGATCCCCGGCCGAAAACCTTTATCTAATACTCGTCCGCTTCCATCAGCTCTTCGTTCAGCGCCAACCATTGCTCTTCCAGTTGCTCAAGCTCCTGCGTTATGGCGAGCAACTGTTCATGCGTCTTTTGCGCTTCTTTGGCGTCGGTCAGCTTCATCAACTGGGCGTTGATCGCCTTTTTCTCATCGTCCATCTTCGCGATCTTGACTTCGATCTTTTGCAGGTCTTTTCGCATCGTCCGTAACTGCTTATTGCGGTCACGGCGATCGCTGCGATCTCCGCCGACGCTGTGATGATCGCCGCCGCCCGGCGATTTGCCTCCTTTGGCAGCGCCCCCTTCTTCGTCAATCTCTTGGTTCAAGCGATAGACGTAGTGGTCGTAGTCGTCGGGAAAATGAATCACCTGGCCATCGCGAACTTCCACAATATTGGTCGCGACGCTCTTCATGAAGTAGCGATCATGGCTGGTGAAAATGATCGTGCCGTTATACGACTCCAGCGCGCGGACCAGCGACTCGACCGTTTCGACATCCAAATGGTTGCCAGGTTCGTCGAGGATCAGCACGTTGTGCTTGCCCAACAGCAGACCCGCCAAGCATAGTCGGGCTCGCTCACCACCGCTGAGGACCTTGACCTTCTTTTTGACATCCTCGCCGCGGAACAGAAAGCTGCCGGCGACATTCAGCACTTGTTGCGTGCTGACGTCTGGATCGGCGGCGCTGCGCAGATAGTCTTCGACCGTATCATTCTGGGGCAGCGTCGTATAAACGTGTTGGGCGTAGACGCCGACATCGGCGTGATGTCCCCACTTCACATCTCCATCCAGCGGCTCGATCGATCCAACCAACGTTCGCAGCAGCGTCGTCTTTCCTTGACCATTGTCGCCGACCACGCCGATTCGTGAGCCGTGCTCGATATCCAAGGTCACTTGATCGGCGATCTTTTTGTCGGGGTAGCCGATCACCATGTTATCGCAGCGCACGACCGTTCCGCGGCGCCGTTCGACGATCGGCACTCGGACATAAGCCAACGCGTCCGATTCTTCGATCTCGACCAATTGCAGGCGATCCAACTGCTTTGCTTTGCTGCGGGCCTGACTCGCGGTGCTGGCCGCGGCTCGGTTTTTGTCGATAAACCGCTGCAACTGCTTTTGCTTCGCTTTAACCGAAGCGTTGACGCGCTGATCGTGCTCTTTGCGTTCTTCCTGCACGATGAGATAGGCGTCGACGTCGCCGGGGAACATCTGCAGCTTGCCGCGCGCCAATTCCAGCGTGTGCGTGCAAGTCTGCTTCAAAAAGGCTCGGTCGTGCGAAACGACCATGACGCCGCCGCGGAAATCGAGCAAGAACCGCTCGAGCAACATTTGCGTCCGCAAGTCAAGAAAGTTGGTCGGTTCGTCGAGCAGCAGATAGTTGGGGTCGTGCAGAAGCAGCGCGGTAAGCTTGACGCGGGTCTGCCAGCCGCCGGAAAGCTGCCGCACCGGAGACTCCAGCATCGCTCCTTTAATCTCGAATTGACCGGCGACTTCGCCGCATTTCCAATCAGGCTGGCCGCTGTCGCGCATCAGAAAGCCGACGACGGTTTCCCCTTCTTCAAACGGATCGTGCTGCCGCAAATAGCCGAGCCGGAGCTTGGGGTGAAGAATCACATCTCCTTTTTCCAGTTCCTCATCTCCCAGGATCGCGCGACACAAAGTGGACTTGCCGGCGCCGTTGCGACCGATCATCCCCACCTTTTGCCCCTCGATCAGCGAAGCGCTCGCCCCATCAAGCAATACTTTATGGCCAAATCGTTTGACGACGTTTTGTATCTGGATCAGCGGAGTCACGGAGCTACGGTCTCTAAAGAAAAATGAAAGAATGCTAACCAATTCTTCATCAAGTCGAACCTACCCAAAATAACGGAACAGCCGTATTCTAACGTTGACGCCCATCTGACGGCGGCAAGCTCTTACGAGAACATGGCGGTGGGCGATCGGCTCACTCGTCGGGCGGCACGCACAAAAGCGAACATGAATTCTCAGCCCGGAGGCGCTATTTTCACCGAAACTCGCCGAGCGTCCAGAGCGCCCTACAACGAAGGGGTGCTGGAGCCAGCGAGTTTGGCCGAATTGCGCCGACGACATCCCAATTTTAGCGGCGACTGGTCTCACTTGGCCCGGCTCGAGGCCGAACTCGCCCTCGAATCAGGCTCGGCAGAGCGATTTGCGCGCTGGAATCGCTGGAGATTAGAGCAGCCGGCCGTCGACAATCCTCGCTTCGAGCCGGTCCATCTAGAAGGAGCTTCCTACCGTCGCGCCGATTTTAGGGGGGCGAATCTTGACGGGGCCTTCTTTTGCCAGGCTCAATTGCCCGGCTGCGATTTGCGGGAAGTTAGTGGAAAACAGGCAAATTTTCAGGACGTGAACTTTGCCCGGGCCGATCTCTCCCGCTCGGATTTTACCGGCGCCCAACTCGCGGAAGCCGATCTTTCTGGCGTGACCGCGGTCGCCGCCCAGTGGAAACTGGCCAATTTCTCCGGCGCTCAACTCGCGGAAGCCGACTGCCGTCATTGCGATCTTCAAGGGGCGCAACTGGCCAAAGCGCGCATGCCGCGAATCAATCTGACCGACGCCGACTGTAGCGGCGCTCAGCTTCGACTGGCCGATCTCAATGAAGGAACCCTCGAACAAACCAACTTTGCAGGCGCCGACCTGGACGAAGCGAATCTGCACTACGCCAACGGCCACAACGCGAATTTCGCCGGCGCCAAGCTGGATAACGCCGATCTGACCGGTTCCTCCTGTCTGGGAGCTAATTTTACGCGAGCCAGCTTTCATGGCGCGATCCTGCGGCAAGCCAACCTAGGCAGATGCCAATTGACGGCGGTCCAAGGCCTGCTGCTGGACGAAACTTTTCTGGCCGGCGACGAGTTCACTTCCCAGGCGCAAGATCCCTGGAACACGCTGCTGCAGACCTATACCTGGCGGCGATTGCCAATCATGGCGGCCTGGATGCTCCTGTTTTTCGCGCCGTTTTTGCTTCGTCCTTCGATCCCGACGCCGCGAGAAATGATCGAACCAACGCCGGACGCCAGCTTTTTGCAACTGCAGGAAGCGGCGAAGAAGCTGCCGCTCCAATCGCCCGAGTTTGAGCGATTCGCCGTCGATCGCTACTATGCTCTACTGCCGCGGATCGCATCGGCCGAGAATTGGCCCATGCAGTTTTGGCTGGTCCTGGGGGGCGCCGAAGGATTGATCTTTTGGCTGGGGACCATCCTCATCGTCGCCGCGATCTGGCAACGCGGAATCCTCAACGTCTACGTCGCTCGACTACGGCAAAAAGCGAAGATGTTTCGCCGAACTCCTTCTCTAGCCGAGTATTGCGGTCAGTTTCACGGCCCTGCCGAAGAAGACCAAGGAGGCGCGGCCGCGGCCATTTATCACTGGCTCGCAGGACATTTGACCGAGCGAGTCCGGATGACCGGCGGCGACATCGTCCGATTTCGCCCGTTGCGACTTTTCGCGCTGCCGAGTTGGATCCACCAGATCTTGTCGCGCTGGAAGAAACTCTGGAACAAAATGCTTCCTGACTGGGTCAAAACGCCCCCACCGGCATCCCTGGCCGAAGTCTTTGGCGTCTATCGGATGCATCGCGTCAATCGAATGTTGATCTGGGCCAGTTTCACGCTGGTCGCATTCGTCTGGCTCCGCTTGGCCGCGATGGCCTATCTCGGGATGTAGCGAATCCAACTGACAGGGGCTGAAAAAGTCGCCATAAGAAGAAGGCGCCA
>NZ_CH672376.1:330493-354457 GCF_000153105.1 Blastopirellula marina DSM 3645 | reverse complement strand
CCAAACGCATTCCCTCGCTGGCGCAGCGGGCTAGTGTTACGGTGTTCGACTTGGCTCCGATCCCTACTTCTCCGCTCATCATCCGCCGCCTAGCCGTGTTCCATCATCTTCCTCGCCTGTTTCCTCCGCGGCCATTTCCTGCACGCCGGGGACCGCGCACAAAATCTTCCGACGGCGTGCCGCGATAGGCGCGCGGAATCACGGGCCAGTGTTGCGTTAAGAAGTAAGCGTAGGTCCCGTCAGGAAACTCGGGCGTCACGCCGAAGCGACCATTGCAAGCGTCCAACTCTCCCTTGCCTTCGACATACTCGTAGTCGGCGAGGAACGTCCCGTCGTACGTTCCTCCCGGGCCTTGGGCGCCGCCGGGCCGTTTGCCTGTTTTCAGACGAAAGCTGCTGTCGAGTTCGACAATCTCGCTCGCGGCGTCTTGCGGATCTTGGTAGCCGTACATTGCATAAATCGGAAATCCATCCGCCGCCCAGCCGATCAGCGGCGAGTGAGCGCTGCGCCTGACATTCAACTCTTTGAGAAAGTCGTTTGGCAGTCCGTGATAGTGATAGGCGCCGTTGGGCTGCACATGCGCATGATTCGTGTCGATCCCCAGCGCGACAGCGCCCGAGAGGGCTTCGTACCGCCAACCGCCGTTGGGATCTCCCTGGTACCATTCGGCGGCGCCGGGATCAAAGGGGACGCCGTTGACGCAAATGCCAAAGCTTTGCATGGTCAGCGGCGTGATCTGCGACGCAGCCTTCGGCTTCGCCGGAATGCGATAGACGTAGCGCTGCTCTTCGATTTGGTGCGGATTGCCCCGGTTAGGAAACTGACCCGTCTTGTGATCAGGAATGCCGTTGGCCGAAATCACGCGATCGGCGCCGACGATTTCGATCTGCACGCGATTGGGCCCAACCGGCGCTTCGGTCGCCGGAACCAGTTGCAGCGGGCGCATCTGATTCGCCAGATGGCGGCGTAGCGGCGGACCAAACTGGGCGATCGCCAGGCCGGCGATCAGGGTGATGCTCAACAGCGACAGCGCAAAGAGGATGCGTTTGCGGGGCATAGAATTCTCAGCTAAACCGTGGGATGACATAGCTACTGTTTTAGCAGTATATCGTCCAGTTGCGGTTCGTGCGAGAGAAATGCTGCCCGTAGATTTGGGATGATCACCAATCAGGGGCCGAGTCGCGCACAGTCGGCGCTGCTCGTTCACCAGACGCAAAGGTCGCTTCGGCTAGATGACCGCCGCTTCGCCAAGTGGTACAAAGTACGGTGATTCTAAGAGTTGCCGCACTTGCGAGCCTGTCATGCAGCCCCAGGCCCTGCGTCGCGCGGAACCTACTTTCTTTTTCAGGCAAAGGGGAAATTGAGTGACACCCAAAGAAGTACTAGCGCTCTGTCGCGAAAAAGATGTGAAAGCGGTCGACTTCCGCTTTATGGACTTCCCCGGCATGTGGCAGCACACGACCATTCCGGTCGGTAAGCTGGTCGAAGATATCTTTGAAGATGGACTCGGCTTTGACGGCTCTAGCATTCGCGGTTGGCAAGCGATCAACGAGAGCGACATGCTGATCGTGCCCCAGGCCGACACCGCGTTCATCGATCCGTTTTGCACGCTGCCGACCTTGGTGTTGATCTGCAACATTCAAGATCCGATTACCCGCGAAGATTACTCGCGCGATCCGCGCAACGTCGCTCGCAAAGCGGTCAACTATCTCCGCTCGACCGGCATCGCCGACCGCGCGTTCTTTGGGCCGGAGGCCGAGTTCTTCGTCTTCGACGACGTGCGGTTCGATCAAAACTCGCACCAAGGCTTCTACTTCCTCGACAGCTGCGAAGGAGAGTGGAACCGCGGACGCGACGAAGGGCCGAACCTCGGCTACAAGCTGCGCCACAAAGAAGGTTACTTTCCGGTGCCGCCTTCCGATCAGATGATGGACATCCGCAACGAGATGATGCAGACGATGATCGAGTGCGGTCTCGACGTCGAATGTCAGCATCACGAGGTCGCCACCGGCGGCCAGTGCGAGATTGACTTGAAGTTTCAAGAGATGGTCAAGATGGCCGACCAGATGTTGATCTACAAGTACATCGTCAAAAACGTCGCCAAGAAGTATGGTAAGACGGCGACCTTCATGCCGAAGCCGATGTTTGGCGACAACGGCAGCGGCATGCATACGCACATTTCGTTCTGGAAAGACGACACGTTGATGGCCGGCAGCGGTTACGCTGGGCTCAGCGAAACGGCGCTTTACATGATCGGCGGCATTTTGAAACATGCGCCGGCTCTGTTGGCGTTCACCAATCCGACCACCAACAGCTACAAGCGACTCGTGCCGGGCTACGAAGCGCCGGTTAACCTGGCATACTCGCAGCGGAACCGCTCGGCTTCGTGCCGCATTCCGATGTACAGCCCCAGCCCGAAGGCGAAGCGGATCGAATTCCGCTGCCCTGATCCAAGCTGCAATCCTTACCTGGCGTTCGCCGCGCTGACGATGGCGGCGATCGACGGGATTCAAAACAAGCTGGATCCCGGCGATCCGCTCGACAAAGACATCTATGATCTGCCGCCGGAAGAAATGGCCGCCGTCCCCAAGACGCCGGGCAGTCTAGAAGACGCACTAGTCGCGCTGCAAGACGATCACGACTTCCTGCTCAAGGGAGACGTCTTCACGCAAGACGTGGTCGACACGTGGATCCACTATAAGAAGAAGAACGAAGCCGACGCGATTCGGCTCCGTCCGCATCCTTATGAGTTTTGCATGTACTACGACATTTAAAGCGGAATGCGGAAAGTGCGGCGCGCTTTCAAGGGAATGCGGAATGAAGTTGGAAAAACGCCGGCCAAATTGGTCGGCGTTATTTTTGCGCTCAACCGCGTTTTGATCGGTTGAAAATGCCGCCGGATAAGCGGGGTAATCGTTGTGATCGGCGCAGCAAGACGCTGGATTGGGCGGTAGGTGATCACCAATTGCTCACCTATGGATTATTTGTCTTCTCCTGTGTTTTTTCTTGCCCCCAAAATCAGAAGCTATATCTCCTTGTTCTCACGCTCTCCCACTTCCGTGATTTCAGGACCCTAGCCCCGATGAAGATTCAAACAAAACTCTTAGCGATTCTCACCCTGTTGATCCTGGGCGTCATCGCGTTCGCCTGGCAAGCGTATCGCAATGCGGCCGTCGTGGCGGCAGACGCCGCTGACGTGCGCAGGTTGGCTGAGGTATCGATCTCGATTGGCAATCTGTTGCACCAAACGCAAAAAGAACGCGGCATGTCGGCCGGTTTTCTAAGCAGCGAAGGAGCCGCCTTTGCCGACGCGCTGCCGCTTCAACGCCAGGAGACTGATGCACGGTTAGCCGAGCTGCAAGCAACGTTGCAGGCCGCCAGCGCCGATCTCGATCCACAGGTGATTCAACAGACGAATGACGCGATTAGTCGATTAAATCAACTTGTGAGCTTGCGGCAGAGAATAACCGCGCAAGACATCCCAACGCCGCAAGCGATCGCCTTTTATACCGATGCGAATCAACTGCTGGTCGACGCAATCGCTTCCAGCGTGTTTGGCGTCGTCAATGGACCGCTGCAGCGCCGCCTGAACGCCTATCTGCATCTGCTGATGGCGAAAGAACAAGCCGGCGTCGAACGCGCCGTGCTGGCGAATGCGTTTGGCGGCGATGCGATGAGTCGCGCAGAACACGCTCGGCTTATTGCATTAATTTCGACGCAGAAGGCCCACCTGAACGATTTTAAAGTGAGCGCCTCAGCGCCGCTGGCGGCGACTTTGGCTCAAACGCAAAAAGCGGAGGCCTCGCAAGCGGTGAACGGATATCGCGCGGTGGCGCTCAAGAATGCGGAGGCCGGAAATTTTGGAGTCGAAGCGACCAAGTGGTTCGCTGCGAAGACGGCTCAGATTGATCTCTACAAGTCGCTGGAAGATGCGACTTCCGCCGATATCTTACAAGCATCCGAACAATTGCGAGCCGGCGCCAGCTTTGTCGCATCGCGAACTTTAGTGGCGGCGCTGCTGACGATCGCGGTTTGTCTTGGCGGCGCGTTTTGGATTTTGCGGACGCTGCGAAATCGATTCGCCAACCTGGCCGGAAGCATGCGAGATATCGCCGAAGGGGATTCGGATCTACGCAAACGTTTGCCGGAATCGAAGGACGAATTTGGCGAAGTGTCAAAATGGTTTAATGTGTTCGCGACGCGATTGCAGGGATTGGTCGGCAACGTACGAACGAACTCGAACACGCTGAATCATTCGGCGAGCGAGTTATTTTCAACCGCCAATTTGCTCTCAAGCGGCGTCCAAAACGCTCGTTCATCAACAACGACAATGGCCGCAGCCGCCGAGGAAATGAGCGCCAGTCTGGCCCAGTTGGACGCGACTTGCAAAAGCATCGGCAACAATATCGGCGGCGTCGCCAGCAACATTGGCGACATGGCCGAATCGGTTCGCGAGATTGCGTCGAACGCCGAACAAACCGCCGCGACGACCGATGGAGTAAGTCGAATCGTCGGCCGCAGCAACGAGAAGATTTCGCAGCTGAGTCGAGAAGCGGACGGCATCGGCAAAGTGGTCATCGTGATTCGCGACATCGCCGAACAAACCAACCTGCTGGCGTTAAACGCTACGATCGAAGCGGCGCGTGCCGGCGAGTCGGGCAAAGGCTTTGCGGTGGTTGCGACCGAAGTCAAATTGCTCGCCCAGCAAACGGCGACTGCGACCGAAGAGATTCGCCGGCAGGTCGAAGCGATCCAGGCCGCCGCCCAAGAATCGGTGGAATCGATCACTGAAATCACCGGCGCAATCGGCTCGGTCAGTTCGGCCGCTCGGACGATCGCCGCCGCGGTTGAGCAACAAAGCACGGCGACCCGACAAATCTCGTCATCAGTGCAAGATACGGTCAGCGCGGTGACGGCGTTGACGATCGGAATCAGCGAATCGGCCGCCGCCAGCGGCGAAATTTCTCGCGGGCTGACTAGCGTGGATACGGTCATCGCCGAAACCGCGGCCGCCGCCCATCAAACCGATACGTCCAGTTCGTCTCTCAAGAACTTGGCGACCGGGCTGGAATCGTTGGTGGTGGAGTTCACGACGTAGTACCGTTCGACTCACTCAAGAGGCGGAAGCGGCGTGGACGGAAGTCAACGCCGCTTTTTCTATGGCTACGACCTTTGTTCAGCGAGTTCGAGATTAACGTCCGAAAGCTTCGCGGTTCGCTTTCAGGAAAGCTTCGCCATCGGTCGTATCGGGCTCGATCGTCGTTCCTTCCCACCATTCGTTCCAGCTGGTGATCAGGTAGATCGAGCCGATGCCGTGGCCGACCGGTTGTTTCGGCAGCGCTTGCATCATCGCGATCATCGTTTGGTACTGCTCCGGCGTGCCGGTCAACGTTCGCTTGCCGCGGAAGTCGTGATACTTGGGCATCAGCGTCGGGCAGAAGACGGTCTGCTCGGCCCACGTTTGGAAGACCGGCAGCGCTTCGCGGCGCATGTAGTCGACCGCCGGTTCCCCATCTTTCACCAGGTCGCTTTCAAACATGTTGTAAGCGGTGTAGGCGTCAAACAGCGGCTTGCCGTCTCGCAGACCGTTCTCGGCGGTCGCCGGATCTTTTTGCTCGCCCAAGATAAACGGCTCGTCGGCGATGAAGTAAAACTTCTGCCCGACGGCGGCTTGGATTTGTTCGAGAATCTTAGCATCAAAGTTGCGGAACGTACGCGTGACGTACAAGACGATCACGGGGCGCCCGTCGATTTTCAAATAGCGCTCGTCGCCGCAAAACTGCTTGTTCAAATATGCCAGATCCTCTTGGAATCGGCGGACGACGCGTCGCTTGGAGAAGTCGATTCGTTCGTTCGTCTCGCCATCGGCGGCGTCCAGCCGACCGAGCGACTCGTAGATGAACGCATACTTCAATTGGTCGGCGTTAGCGGCTTGCAGATATCCGGCGCGAAAATGTTTATCGGTCATGTCTTGCGGGCCGCCCCACGAGACGACAAATCCGTCGAGTCCCGCCGCTTGGGCCCATTCGATATGCTGGGCCGCGATCTGAGGATCATCAGAACCATAGTTTCCGAGCGTCGGTTCGCCGAAATAGCCATGCCGCGTCCAGTCTCCCTTGTGATACCACGGATAGTAGTAAGCCAACACAAGATCGCGCGGCGGCTCGGCGGCGGAAAGCGAGGCGCTCCAATCTCCGATCAGGACAAGCAACAACAAAAGGGGCGTGCCGAAACGTTTCATGAGAAGAAACCTGCTAGGTGAGCAATGCAAATGGAGGCCGCGGAAGGCCAATAGCGGTTTGCTGGAGAAAGTTACGAAAAATTTCCAACCAAGCGGCTCCCCTGATTTGTGGCGAGCGTCTCCAGCGTGCGCTACAATAGCGAGCGACTCATCCCGCGACCTTGTCCTATTAGCCCTGAAAACTGGGGAGCGCGCATGTCCGATTTGGAAGATGGCGAGTCGGTCGAAATGAAAGGCTCCGGCGCCAAACCGTATGTCTTGAAAAATGTGGGCGGCGTTTACTCGTGCTCTTGTCCCGCTTGGCGAAACCAGTCGGTCGCGATCGAATCACGCACTTGCAAGCATCTCCGCAAGCTGCGCGGCGACGCCGCCGAACTGGCGCGGATCGGCGGCGCACTGCCGGCCAAGCCCCTCAAAACGCCGAGTGAAAAAGGGGGACCGCCGCTGCTTTTGGCGCAGTCATGGGACAACGCGGCGGATCTGTCGGATTGGTGGATGAGCGAAAAGCTGGATGGCGTTCGCGCTTATTGGGATGGGCGAACGTTTCTCTCGCGGCAGGGGAACGAGTACCATGCGCCGGATTGGTTTGTCGCCGGTTTTCCCGAGACGCCGCTCGACGGCGAGCTGTGGATCGAGCGCGGCAAGTTTCAGCGAACGGTCAGCGTGGTCCGCCGGCAAGACAAAAGCGACCATTGGCGCGAGGTCCGTTTTCTAGCGTTCGACGCACCGGCGATCGACGCTCCGTTTGAAGAGCGATTGGAATTCTTGCACGCTACGCTCCCGGCAAAAAAGTACGAGTTCGCCAGCGTTCTCGCGCATCAGCGCTGCACAGGCGCCGCGCATCTGCAGTCCGAACTAGCCCGGATCAACGCGCTCGGCGGGGAAGGGTTGATGCTACGCGAGCCTGGCTCCAAGTATGAGGTTGGCCGCTCCTGCTCGCTGCTCAAAGTGAAAACGTTTCACGACGCCGAAGCAGTCGTGATCGCCCATCAGCCCGGCAAAGGCAAGCATAAAGGGCGGCTCGGCGCGCTGTCAGTGCAAATGCCGGATGGAACCGAGTTCTCGGTCGGCACAGGCTTCTCCGACGCGCAGCGCGGCGCTCCGCCAGCGCTTGGCAGCGTCATCACCTATCGCTATCAGGAACTTTCTGACGGCGGCGTCCCTCGCTTTCCCTCGTTCGTGCGACTCCATGAGAGTCAGCAAGACTCCGTCAAGATCGACGCGCCTGCCCAGCAGGGCGCCAAACCAAAGTCAGGCCATTCCCCCAGCGCTGAGAAACGTTATTTCGAATTGGTCGACGGCAAGTCGAGTAAGTTTTGGGAAATTCAAATCGATGGTCTCACGGTCAGCGTCCGGTATGGTCGCATTGGCGCGGCCGGCGCCAGCAGCGTGAAACAGTTTGCCGACAGCGCGGCCGCCGAGAAACATGGGAATAAGCTGGTCGCCGAAAAAACGGCGAAAGGGTATGAAGAGAAGTAGGCGATCGTCGCCTTGCGATACCCCAGGCGCCCTTATGCAAAGTTAGTCTCGATGGATCTCACCGCACCGGCCGTTTTGTTTCCTGCGATCTCTCTGCTGCTGTTGGCCTATACGAATCGCTTTTTGGCGCTGGCCGCGTTGATACGTACGCTGCACGATCGCCATCTCGCCCACCCTGACCAGCTGATTGTCGCTCAGATCGGCAACCTACGGTTGCGGGTGATCTTGATTCGCAACATGCAGATATTCGGCGTGCTGAGTCTGCTGCTCTGCACGATCTGCATGTTTCTGTTGTTCTTCGGCTGGAAGTTGGTCGCCGAGGTGACCTTTGGCGCCAGTTTGCTGCTGATGACCGCGTCGCTGGCGATCTCGATCTACGAGATTCAAATCTCGGTCGACGCGCTCAACTTGCAGTTGCGCAGCTTGGAAGATTGCGATCCCACCCAAAAAGGCTCGACCTAGTCTTCGTCGTCCTCGTCCGCTTTGCTCTTTTTCTTGTCGACCGGATCGCGGCGAAAGACGGCGACCACATCTTCGATCGGGATGACGAAGAGCTGGTTGTCCGCTTCAAAATCGACCGGGATCGCATCCTTGGGATGGAACAAGATCTTGTCGTACTGGCGCAAGGGGAAATCGGAGTTGTTCTCGATCTGAGTCGAGATCGCTACGATGCGGCCGGTGATCGTCGGGATCTCGGCCTGATCAGGCAGCGCGATCCCCCCCTTGGTTTCCCGTTTCGGCTCATCTTTGCGGACGAGAACCCGAGCACCGATCGGCTCGACGTATTCAATCGCTTTGCTGCGTGTTTTTCCGGCCATATGCACTTTTCAGAGGATCAAAGGAGCCAAACTCTCCACGGTAATTCTTTTCGGAATTCGCAACAAGGCAACGGGCCCCCGGAAGTTGCGGCAAATCCGAACCTTTCCGCGCCGCGCTACGTCTAAAATTGCGGAAAATCATCTTCCTCGGTCACGATCGTACGCCGCGTCGTGGCAATCGCGCATCTATTGACGATAAAACGACTTACCCCGTTTTGGTGGAGACAGGAAATCAGGAAAATGCGCTTCCCGGGCCCTTGACGATCCCACAAGGGAAGTCCTAAACTTGAAAACTTCCCCGACGCAGTCCAGTCCCATCAGGGGCAGACTGTCAGTCGAGAATCGGGCGGTTAGCTCAGTTGGCTAGAGCGTTACGTTGACATCGTAGAGGTCACAGGTTCGAGCCCTGTACCGCCCACTCCATTGAAAAGCTTTGCCGTTGCAATCATTTGCGACGCAAAGCTTTTTTCATTTCTTGCCACCGGACTGGACCGGACCGCATCGCTTTTTTTCATCATCGCGGTTAGCCCTGATAGCTCGGCTATCAGGGCCAACGAAGTTGGCAAGAAGCATCGGTCCGAGGCTAGCACCCCACCGGCTGCTCCCTAGACCAATAACGTTTACAGAACGATCCTCCACCGCATGCGGCCAGAAAGCGCCAAGTTAGGACTGGACCGGACCGCAATTCGTTCTTCTCGCAGTAGAGGAGAGTGGACTCGACGGCTTCGTTTTTTTCCGCGGGACTGGACCGGACCGCTGTAAAAACTGCCTGCCAAATTGCCCAGTCAGCCCTAAAGTTAATCTGGGTAGTTTGGGGTCGGCATCTAATGAGGGAGTTGACCGGACCGCCAGCCCTTTCAAAAACGCGAATTGTAAAGAGCCGCGGAGCCAGGCGGAGCTGCCTGGCCGGCGATCGTCCCCTAGGCAGGCAGCTACGTAAGCAGTGCCGATTTTCTGCTCGCTGCACGGCAATCGACCACGAATCCGTGCGTGATGTCAACGGATAATCTTGGACCGCCGCGGACGGCCTGCACATCGGCGATCCGCCTCCGATACTGTTTCTCGGTTGGCCGTGATCGCCCAGGCGCCGTTGCCAACTGTTCGCCGCCATGTCTTCCACGTGAGAACTTCGTTGCATGAAGGCATTCCATCACCAATACCGTCGGTCCCGAATGCTACGGCTTGGCTTGGCAATGATTGTGCGTGAGACTTCGTTTCGATTGCGACGATGGAATGGATCCCCATGCAAGGGGTCTTCTCCGACGCATTCATGGCCGCGCAAGGCCGCGGCCTTGCGCGCGGCTAGGCGGACAACAGATCAATGGGATGCTCGCGGGATTGCTCGGAGCCCTGGCCGCGATGTTGTGGGAAAGGGGGGCTGAAATCAACGTGTCGCTTTGATCTAGTCCAAGGATTTAGCCGACGATGAGTCTCGAGCAAATAAAATGGCCATCCCTATTTCTGCTGTTCGTTTCACTTTTGCATGGAGGCTCATGTTCCCCCCAAGACCAGCAAACGAAAAGCGCGTGGGGAACTCGATGGTCTTTTTTTTTGCGGGGCGCGATTACACGTTTGCCCTGTACATTAGCTTCGATGACCAACGATGGACGCGAAATGATGGGCGTGAATCGCGTCATTTCGGACGATTTATTTACGAGTACTCGGGGCCCGACGACAACGCAATTCTGCGAGACGAGTAGGAAAGATTGTCGGCCTGAGTAGACTCGCAAGTTGGGATGCGCCGGCGACAAGACGCTTGCCTCTGCGGCTGCAAAACTTGTTAACGCATGCCAATGACGATTGCCGGTTTTGAAGCATGTGCGAGTGTAGATCGCTGTGTGAATTCCCCGTGGATGGCGCGACATCTTGTTGCGAAAGCAACCCAACCAGTCTGGGACAGACTGGCTGGGCCACCCTGCGGGTTTTCGTTGGGCTACTTGCTCAGCTTCTTTTTCGCTTGAGCGACCCCTTTGCTCACCGTGTCGGCAAATTCGGCGGCGTCCATTTTCGCGAGCATCAGAAAGGCTTCGGAGAGCACACGCTTTGTTTCAGCAACGGTGATCGCCGTCTTGTCGGTATCAACGCGGCGTGCGATCTCGTTGTAGAATTCGTTCAGTTTCATTTTCGCTTCCTTTTCTAATCGGTTTGGGAGATGGCCAACCGTTAAAGGATAAACGACCAGCGACGCTGCCGACATCCTGCAGCGGAAAAGGCTAGGGCTGCCGGCTTCCGTAGACTTCGATGTCGGCGATGCTGGCCCGGCCGTCGGCGCCAAGATCGTCGATCGTTACTCGCAAGTAACGAGCAACAACCGGCTGCATCTCGACATCGGTCACATTTTCTACGTTGCCTTTGTAGGCGTCGATCGTGCTCCACTTAGCGCCGTCGAGACTTGCTTGCAAGGTAAAGGCACGCGTGTTTTGCGCTTGCTGCATGCCGCTGGCGCCGGCGTGCCGGATCACATAGCGGTTGATGCGATAGGCGGCGCCAAAGTCGAGTTGCAACCACGCGGCGTCTGGATCGGAGCAACTCCAGAGAGTGACAGGCGTACCGTCGATCGCCTGCTGCGCCAGATCGGCGGCCTGGCCGGCGCTGATTTTTGTTAGCGGCGACATCGCTAGATTGAACGGCAGTCGGTGCGACTCGTTCGCGAGATTGAAATAGTGATCGGCGCGGACGAACTCAATTTTGTCGGGGAATTCGCGATTCAACTGTTGGGCCAGCTCAACAATTTTGGCCGGCCGCATTTCGCCCCAGATGTCGACTTGATACGACAAGAAGAGAGGCGCTTCGCCGTCCCAGTTTTTTAGTTTGGAGCGTAGGGAACGATGGATATGCTCGTACGTTCCGGCGTAGGGAATCACCAATTTATCAAACGGCAGTCGCTGCTCTGCGATACTGCTGGCGACCGACGGCACGTCTTTAAAATTTTGCACCGTCGCTCCGTAAAGCTGCCGGCAATTTTTGGCGTACGACGCACGTTGGGCAGGCGTCGCGTTATCCCAGATCGTCACCGCTCGCAGTCCTGCTCGCTGGAGATAGGTTTCGGTCAGCCGAGTATAGCCGTCCAGTCGCACGGGATCGGTCAAGTAATCACCCACGGCGGCGCCTGGCTCGGTCAGCGTGTTGAAGGGAATCGCGTAGCCCATTCCGGATGGCCCGGCGACAAAGCAGTCTTGGGGAGTTGCCGTCGAGTAGTAATAGTTGAGGATGCCGGGGCCGATATCGACCAGGCCAGGCGCGATGGTCCAGTTCAATGGGATCTGCCCACGTGACGAGGCCGACGCGTCCCAGATCTTGCGCAGCGCATGTTGCGTATACTGGATGTTGTCGCCGTCGCTGATGAAGATCGCGATGTAGGCTTTGTTGGCAAGGGGCGGCTTGGGCGGGACCGCCGGAATTTGAATGCGATGATCGCCGCCGCTGAAGAGCGTGGAGCTGACGTAGTGGTCAGCCGGCATGGTTCCGATTCCAAATTGAGAAGCGGTTGTGATCCCGGAGCGTTCGGTCGCGTACCATCCCAGCACGATGGCCTTGCCTGCGGTCATGTCGCCGAAGAATTTTTCGAGCAGCGCCCGTTCGTCAGGGACGCGACAGTCGAGCCAGACAACCGCCGCGCCGCAAGCCGCCGCCATGTCGCGGGTATGGTGAAAGTCACCTCCACGGCTGGGGCGAGCGCTGATGATCAACCGCTTTTCGCACTTTTCCCAGTAGTGGTTGTAGAGATGCTCGTACACTTCCAGCGGTGAAGACAACGACAGATTGGTTAGATCGAGCGCGACTTTTAGTTCGATCCCGTGACGTTGGAGTTGCGCTTGCATCGCGCTGGTCACCGGCAGCAAGCGATTCAAGCCGGCGACGGTGCTGGCCAGATTGCGTAGATGAGCGTTGCGGCTGGGATCGTACAACAGCAGGCCGTCGACTTCATCGGCGTACTTGGCCAATAGATCGTATTTGTCGCGATAATCGAAGACATTGAGTGGTCCCAGGGCGACGGTCGAAGTCTGGGCCCAGGTATCACGTCCCTCGTCGGCGCGGGCGTTTTGCAAATAGATCCGCGGTTGCTGGCGGTTCACATAGCCTTGCAAAGCGGCGAACGCGATTTGCTCATCGATCGTCAGCGATTGGATCGAGATCGCATCAATCCGATCCGCCGGCGTAGCGAAGATGGGCAATGCCTGACCGGCAGGCCACGCGACGCCAGACTCGATGTTGGCGACCTGGGGGTAGGGGGAGTAATGGTTTTTGGGGCGATCCGCTTCCGCCCCATTGGTACTGCCGCTCGTGAGAATTACCGCTGCGCAAATGCAAAATGCTGTTGTTCTGGCCATCACTGGCTGGGTCCTCCGCTCGATTCCGTTTGCCTTCGAACTATTATAGCTCGTCGCCGCCGAGAGGGGCGGCGCCTGCACGACCGAGAGCGGCGACCCGGCGGCTATCGGTGCGCCAAGATATTGACGAGTTTGCCAAACGGATCGCGGACATAGAAGCGGCGTACGCCCCACGGCTCATCGACCGGCCCATATTCGATCGCGAAGCCGGCTGCTTGCATCGCGGCCAGCGCTTCGTCCACATCATCCACTTCGATCGATAGGTCCGGCGTCGACGTCTCGTTGCCTCCTTGCGTCATAAAGCTGATCTGCACTGTCATCTGCTGCGGCGATCCGTAGGTCGCGATCCAGCCAAAATCCATCCATAGATCGAGCCCAAGCACGTCTTGATAAAAGCGTTTCGCGAGGGTGGGATCGGCGGTCGACACGTTGGCGACGATGCGTTGGACTTGCATGTTACTTTTCTTGAGATTGCTTTCCCACAAGTTTCTCACGCATCACAAACAGCGTCACCAAAGCAACCGGCAGCAGCAGCATCCAACCGGCTGTCGTCCAATCGCTGTGAGCTTCGGCTGCGGAGATTTCAAAATCTAGGTCGGCGGCGGCTTGGCCTGTGACTGTCATGTGAACTTGCCAGACGCCGCTCTCAGGCAGCAGAAACTTGGCCGCTTGCAGCAGCTTGTTGGTTGCGGCGGCTTGCGATGCAGGTTGCATAAGGATCTGGCCAGACTCGCTGGTCAGCCGGAAATCGATCTGGACGTCTTGCACGATCTGACGCGCAGAGTCTTGCACCATCACGCTGAGGTCGACGGGGCCGGCGCGCAGCGGCGTAGGCGAAGTGAAAATCGTCACTTGATACGGCCCGACTTCGCGGCGCAGTTGCACTTTGCCCCCGTCGGCCAACGTGACGTTGACTGTTGCGATGCAGACCGCGAGCGACAGCACTGTTTTACAGGCCGGCGACATAGGCTCCTCGCATTTCCATCGGCTGCAGCAATACCCAGATGCAGGCAACAAAAAAGAGCACCAAAAAAATCGCCCAGGGCGCGAACGTGCGCAGCGCGACTTGTGAGCTGGAATGTTCGCGCTGCGCGATGCGATAAGCGGCCCACAGCGACATGCAAAGACCGACATCCAGAAACAACAGCTCCAGCGGCAACAGCCAGGCGATCGAGCCGGCCGTGCAGCAACTGCAAACGCCGCCGCCGATCAAAAAGTTGGTCGCCAAATGATCGTTCGCCATGCGCTGCGTCGCCCACAGCAGCGAGTCGGCGCTGGTGAACAGGTGAAACGAGTAGTGCGCCAACCACATCCCCAGTCCCAGAGGAATCAGCGCCGGCGCGAATCGCATCACCGGGGCGCGCCAGTCGGCGGTCTCGTCGACTTTCGCCAGCGTCGCTTTCCCCAGCAACTGCATGAGTAACCAGGGAGCGGCGAGCAAGCCAAGCAGCATTCCTATCGTGACAATCGGCAAGCGTCCCCAGCCGAGCACCGCGGTCAACGCTTCCTCCAAGTTGACCAGCGGCGCCGTCATCCAGGCCGCGTTCAATAGCGCGGCGAACAACAGCACCACAATCAGCGCCGCCAGATCCAGACGCTGACTATATCGTCCGACGCCGGAGCGAGCGGCGTCACTCACCAGATCGATGCCGGGACGCAACTGCACCAGCGTGATGTTTTGGTGAGGGCAAGCGTCGGCGCAGTCGAGACAAAACGTGCAGTCGAGATTGCCTTGCTTCTTGGGGACGAACAGCGAGAGTTGGCACCCGGCGGTCTGCTCATTGCCGGCCAGGCAATCGCGCGTGCGGCATCCGGCGCAAACGTCCGGCGAACGAACGGCGACTTCGCTGGG
This sequence comes from Blastopirellula marina DSM 3645, assembly GCF_000153105.1. Classification (GTDB taxonomy): domain Bacteria; phylum Planctomycetota; class Planctomycetia; order Pirellulales; family Pirellulaceae; genus Blastopirellula; species Blastopirellula marina. The sequence goes on along the minus strand of NZ_CH672376.1, from coordinate 339,736 downwards.
AGAAACAAGCGACTGCACGAAGTTGAACTGACCAATCGGGCAAACATATTTGCAAAATGGCGCTTGCGCGAAGAGCAGATCAAACAGCAGCGCGACTACGAAAAACCCGATCACAATCAACGCCGTCCATGCCGGTCGATCCCACAACGAGAACGCTTCGTACGCCCAAAAGAAGCACGTCAACAGGGCGACGGCCGGCCATTTGTTTTGCAGCGATTTGGGGAAACTGTACTGCAGGTTGAACTTCTTCGCGACGCCGCGCAGCACGGTGAAAGGACAGACGGCGCAAAAGAAATTGCCGCCGACGATCAGCGAGATCACCAGGATCGCGCGCCAATGAATCCACGGAGCCACGCCGGCCAGATTGAGGGCCGAGATCTGCGGACCCAGCAGTCCGTCGATGATGATCAGCGCTGCGAGTGTGAACATCACCCAGCGCAGCGTCATTCGCACCGCGCGACGCTCAAACAGCCGCGCCCAAATTGACTGGGGCGGGCCGAGCGGTTTTGGCAAGCGGCGCGCCGGCGTGACCGACTGAGGGTTTCGGCTACGCTTGGCGATTGCTTTGCTGCTCGACATTTGCTCGGCGACGATCCAGAAGAGCGCGATCACATAGGCGAGCGAGGTTGGAATCCACATCACGGCGCCGGCCAACGACTGGTCGTCGAGCGGCGTCATATTCCACAAGTTGGGCGCCGCGGCGTAGTGCGGATAAAGGACGCGGGGCGAGAAGGTCAGGATGCCTGAGAGGATCGTCCCTTGCACGCCTGCGAGAAACAGATAGGGAACCAACAGCCAGCGCGAGTAGGTGGTTCGCAGCGGAAACGGCTGCATCACCGGATGCCAAAACAACAGAGACGCCGTCAGAAACATCGCATGCTCGACGCGATGCCAAAAGCCGCTTTCCAGGGCTAGTTGATAGCAGGCCGGCGCATGCCAAATCCAGAGGGTCGCCGTAAACGCGATCCAAGTAACTTGGGGACGAAAGAGCCAGGCCAGCGCCTGTCGCAGTCGCCGCCAGCGTGCGAAAGGGCGGATCCACTCATCACGCAACCACTTGGGCAACCCGATCAGCAGCGGCAGCTCGGGCGCGGCTAGCCAAACCAGCGGCGGCGCTACGATCATGAGCAGCAGATGCTGCACCATGTGGATTTGAAAGGAGAACGGCGCCAGCGCATCGAGCGGCGATTGCAGCGCGACAAAGATAGTCAGCAGCGCACCGCAGAAGGCGGCAAGTCGCCAAACGGGAAAGCGATTTGAACCGCGTTGGCGCAGGTTGCGCCAGCCGCGAAAGTAGATCCAACCGCTGACGAAGAGCGCGAAAAGGATGCTGGGCGAAAACTGCCATGAGCTGCCGATCGCACTCAAAAAGTCGGCGTTCACGGCGTTTCTGCGGGGGCGGCGACCAGAGACTCGGCAGCGGCTGAGGGAACCGCCGCCGGGGGAATTCCTGCTGGTCGCAGCTTGACCAAAAACGCGACCAGTGCGGTGACTTCGGCGCTGTTCATTTGCTGGGCGTAGGCCGGCATGTTGCCGCCTCCTTGCACCACCTGGCGAACCATCGCCTCGGGATTCATGCGAATGCCGACTTCGGTCAGATCGGGGCCACGTTTTCCGCCGGCGCCTTCCAACGCATGGCAGTTGCGGCAACATTTGTTTTGAAAGACGACGGCGCCTTGCAGCTCGAGCGGCGACAGCTTTTCGACGATCCCGGCAGGAACCGGCGTGCTGCTCCAAGCTTCCATGTCAGGCGACCAGGGAGAGGTCGCTCCGTACCAACCCAGGATCAACAGCGTGACAAAGGTCACCAGCACGACTAGCACCGCCACCGGACGGCGGCGAGCGCTGCGTTCGCCGGAACCGGCCACAAACGGAACGGCGACCAGCGCCAAGATGCCGATCACCGGCAGCCCCAGCATCAGGAAGGTTTCCATCGACGGCGGTGATAACGCGGCCATCGCGAAGACCGGCAGAAAGTACCAATCCGGGCGCGGCTCGGCATGAATCAACGTGGGATCGGGGATTTCGCCGGGGCCCTTGGGGCCAAAGATCACCGCCAGGCCGACCACGATCAACACGGCCACCGCACACGCGACGCCGTCGCGGTAGAGCGCATGCGGGAAGAACGGAATCCCTTTTTCGAGCAGCTTTTCGTATTCTTCGCCGTAGGTCGCTTTGTCGACCGGCTGCCCAGGGGTGGGCGGTTCCGAGATGCCGCGCTTCACCACCAGATACAAGTGGACGACCAGCAAGCCGATCAAGAGGCCCGGCAAGATGAAGACGTGCAGCGTGAAGAACCGGCTGAGCGTTTCGCTGCCGATATACTCGCCCCCTAAGATCAAATGAACGATCGACGGACCGGCGAACGGAACGCGGCCGGCGGCGGAGACCGCAACGCTGACGCCCCAATACGAGTCGCCGTCGTAACGCAACACTTGTCCGGTAAACGCTAAGACGAGCGTGGTCGTCAGCAGTCCGACGCCGACGATCCAGGTCAATTCGCGCGGATACTTGAACGCGCCCATCAAAAAGACCTGCGTCATATGCACCATCAACATCACGACCATGCCGGTCGCCGACCAATAGTGGATCGCACGCAACAGCCAACCGAACGGCGCTTCGTAGTTTAGGTACTCGAGACTCGCGTAGGCGTCCGCCGCCGTGGGTTGATAGATCATCGCCAAACAGACGCCGGTGACGATCTGCAACATCAGCAGCGTCAGCGTCATGCTGCCAAACACGTACATCCAACCGACCGGCTTGGCCAGCGCCGCCGGGACCGGATGACGCATCACGGGCCAGATCGAATCGCGCAGCTCGAGCCGATGTTCGAACCAGTCCCAGACTTGCTTGATCGTTTTCATACGGATGCTGCGTTAACCTGGTTGCTGAAGCGTGGGCAGGTGTCCTAGCTTGACCAGCAGATCGCCTTTTTCCAGACGATGTTCATACTGAAACAGTCCCCGCGGCGGCGGTCCTGACGCGTGGGACCCATCTTCGTAATAGACGCCGCCGTGACAGGGGCACATAAACAGTCCGGCGTCGGCCAACCAATTGACCGGGCAGCCAAGATGCGTGCAGTTGATCGCGAATATCTGGAACTTCTCTTCGTCAGCGCGGCGCACATAAACGGCGATCTTGCCCGCGTCCCCATCCCCTAGTCCATGCAGCGGATTTTCTAGATCGATCAGTCTCGTTTGCCCAATCGGAAACTGCTCGACCTTGCCGGCGGTCGTCCATTGGTCTCCGCGCTTGCGGAGCGGACCCAGCAGGAAGCCGACGATGGGTACGCCGGCCGCCGCCGTGGCGAAGGCGCCCAAGACGATGGCGCTCCATTGCAGCAGACCGCGGCGTTCTTCGTCAGGCGAATTAGAAGTGGGGGGCGAATGCGTCATGATCAATCGATAGGTTTATTGGTTTTCGTCCGCCGGGAGAGCGGCGATCTTGGTCGGTTGTTGCAGCGAGCGAACGTAGGCGGCGATGTCGGAAATTTGTTCGGAAGTGAACGCTTCGCCGGTGTGCGATTTTTTGCCGAGCGTCACATAATCGGGCATCTTCAAATCGGGCCGTCCGGTGATGATCAATCGCCGCAGCACGATGTCGCTCATCAACCTGGCCAGCGCCGGTTCGTTCAAAGCGCCAGCGTCGCCGCCCACTCCGGCGTCTCCGTGACATTTGGCGCAGGAGGTTTCAAATAGCTCTTTGCCGGTCATAACGTTGGCGTCTTTCAGCCCGGCCGGATCGGCGGTCGAAACCTGATACGGCGGCAATTTGTCGGTCGGCGTGCTGGCGGCTTTCCAGGTTTCGCGAATTCCGGCGACCAAGATCTGCACCTGGTCAGTCGTCAGCGAGCCCCCTTGGTCCTTTTCAAACGCCGGCATCAAGGTCCCTGGGCGGCCATCGGCGATCGTTTCGCGCAATTGGTCATCGCTGACGATCGCTTGAAACAACGGATCGGCCAGCGGCGGCGCTGGGCCAAGATCGCCTGTGGCGCCGTGACAGCCGATGCAGTTTTGTTGGAACAGCACATGGAAGTCCGTAATGTCATCTGGCCGCACGAAACGTTCGGCCGGGTCCGGCTTGCCGCAACCGATCGACATTGATGCGAGCAGCAGAATGGCGGCGACAATCGCATAGAGGTTAGCTGTTGGCATCGTGCGGCTCCTCTTCGCTGGTAGGCGACAGACGAAGGGCCGAGATTTTTTCGGACCGCACGACGACCAACCCCATTACGATTCCAAACGCAAACTGCGACGCGATAAACCAGGGCCAGCTGACATAGTCGCTCATCACTGGATTGAGCACGCCCATGAAGCTGTAGATTCCGGCGGACCACAACAGCGGCCCCACGACTCCGCCCCAAAACACCGGCGAGCTGGGAAGCGTCGGCAACAGCACGCCGAAGAAAAGTCCGACCAGCAGCGACGTGACCGTATGCAGCACGACGCCGACTAACAGCGCCGTCAGGCTGAACTGGCTGAGTTCGACCGCCGTGTCATCGGCGAAGTGGGGGAGGATCATCGCCGCGAGCAAGTTGATCGGATACCACAAACCGCGTCCGCTGAACAAGCCATAGAGGGTTGCGACGATCGCCATCACGGCGCCGCCGGCTAAGCCTCCTTTGACGCCGGCCGAGTACGGGTGGACCTTTTCAGGAAGCTCGAGACGTTGCCCTGGAGTCGGCGAGAGGACCCGCTTGTGCGAAGGGCGAATCGGTCGAGCTCGTCGCTCCGGCGCGACCAAGGGTTCTTCGACTTCGGCCTCGTCGGTCAGCAATTGTCCGAACCAGCCGAACAACGCGGTGAAGACGATTCCTAGTCCGACGATCGAAAAGATCAAATTGGTCGGAATCCCGATCGCCATCAGGCCGACTCCGGACGCGAGCACCATCGGCCAAGCGGTCGGACGCGGCATCGCGATCGCTTCGTCATGCGGCGGCGGATCAGGATTAGCAGACAAGTCAGACATGGTTGCTCGTTACGTTCCCATCCAATAAACGACCCCGAAAATCACAATCCAAACGGCGTCGACAAAATGCCAATACCAAGAGACCAGTTCGGTCGCTTCGCTCTTGGCGCTCAAGCGACCGGCGCGCTCGAGAAACGTGATGACGGTCAGCAGCACTAGTCCCAGCGTGACGTGAAACGCGTGAAAGCCGATCAACGTATAGAAGGTCGTGCCAAACAGATTGCGGCCGATCGTGAGACCGTCTTGATAGATCAGTTCTTCCCACTCGTAAGCGGTGCCGACCAAAAACAGCACGCCGAGCGTGATCGTGCCGAACATCCAGACGCTGAAACCGTTCAGGCTCTTCGCTTTCCGCGCGTTCATCGCCAGCATGATCGTACCGCTGCTTCCGAGCAAAAAGGCGCTGTTGATCACGGCGCGCGTCAGGCTGAGCGACTCGGCCGGAGTGGGGCCGGTTTGATCTTCTCCCAAATAAATCAAATAGGCGACGACCAGCGTGCTGAAGAACGCCGCTTCGGAGCACAGGAAGGTCGCCATGCCGACCTGCGCAGGGGAAAGCGGAAATTCGCTTTCGACCGGCGGCGGGATCGGGATCTCTTCGTCGACGTTGGGCTTACTCATATTTCCAGTCCGGATCTTCCGGATGTTTCAGGTCCCATAGCGGTCGCCGGCTGCGTACCGTCGGGATTTGTTCAAAGTTATAAGACGCCGGCGGGCTGCTGGTCGCCCATTCCAGGGTCCAAGCGTCCCACGGATCATCGCCCGCTTTCTGGCCCGATCGCAACGAGAGCACCAGATTGATAAAGAAGATCAGAAAGCCGATCCCCATGATGAAGGCGCCAATCGTCGAAAGTTGATTCCAGAAATCCCAACCTTGGCCTGCTTCATAGGTGTAAACGCGTCGCGGCATCCCCATGATTCCGGCGATGTGCATTGGGCCAAACAGTAAATTGAAACCCACAAACAACAGCCAAAAATGCCATGCGCCCAGCGTCTCGCTAAGCATCTTGCCGGTCGCTTTCGGGAACCAGTAATAACAGCCTCCCATCAGCGCGAACAGGCTGCCGCCGAACAGCACATAGTGAAAGTGTGCGACCAAAAAGTAGCTGTCCGAAACTTGCCAGTCGACGGGGACCGTCGCCAGCATGATTCCGGTCAATCCGCCGATTAAAAACATGCCGAGAAAACCGAGGGCGAACAACATCGGCGTTCGCAGTTGCAGTCGTCCGCCGTAGAGCGTCGCGGTCCAATTAAAAATCTTGATGCCGGTCGGCACCGCGATTAAAAAGCTGGCGGCCGAAAAGAACGCGTCCAGCCGATCGTCGAGCCCGACCGTAAACATATGATGCGCCCAAACGCCCAAGCTGATGAAACCAATCGCCGCAGTGGCCGCCGCCATCGACGCGTAGCCAAAGATCACTTTTCGTGAAAAAACCGGCACGATTTCGGAAATGATCCCAAACGCCGGCAGCGCCATGATATAGACCTCGGGATGCCCGAAGAACCAAAACAAGTGCTGCCATAAAATCGCCGATCCGCCGGCCTGGGTGTCAAAAAAGTGGGCGCCGGCGTAACGGTCCAGCAGCAGCATGATCTGCGCCGCCGTGAGCGGAGGGAACGCGACGATGATCAGACCGGCGTCGACCAGCATCATCCAGACGAACAGCGGAACCTGGTTCAGTTTCATCCCTGGCGCTCGCATCGTCAGGATCGTTGCGATCAGGTTGACTGCAAAGGTCAACGTACCGACGCCGCTGACCAGCGTTCCCAAGATCCAATAGTCGACGCTGCCGCCGCGCGCATAGGCAGGCGAAGTGAGCGGAGCGTAAGCGAACCAGCCGACGTCAGGCGCCGAACCAAGTCCGTACAACGCGTCGCCGGTAAAGTAGCTCGTGTACAGGATGCACCCGCCGAACAGGGCCAACCAAAAGCCGAGCGCGTTCAAGCGCGGAAAAGCGACGTCGCGGCAGCCGATCATCAGCGGCACGAGATAGTTGGCGAAACCGGAAAGCATCGGCATCACGACGAAGAAGATCATCGTCGTGCCGTGCATCGTGAACAGTTGGTTGAACGTATCGGGGCCGATCAGCGTGTTGTTAGGAACCCACAGTTGCAAGCGTATGAGGAGGGCCTCGACGCCGCCGACGACCAAAAAGAAGAGACTCATCAAAATGTACAGAATGCCGATCCGCTTGTGATCGACCGTCGTCACCCAACCATGCAGTTGCGTCACCAGCGGCGAGGCCGCGCTTGATTGTCCTGTTTCGGCGATCGCCATGGTTATTCCAACGTCATCAGATAGTCGACCAACTGTTTCACTTCTGTCGGACTGAGCCGCATGTTCGGCATCCGGCTCCCTGGCTTCGCCTGATCGGGATCGGTTAACCAGTCGGCCAGATTCGTACGATTGTTCTCGAGAACGCCGGAGGCGATCGTATGGCGGCTCATCAGGTGCGTCAGATCGGGGCCAAACTTGCCGATCGCAGGCTCTCCGCGAATGGTATGACAATTGGCGCAGGCCTGATCCATAAAGATCTGCCGACCTGCGTCGACCGAAGCGGCGACCGCGGCGCTGCGCTGTTGGTCAGCGACCCACTTTTCAAACTCGGCCGGCGAAACGGCGGTCACGCGGATCAACATTTTTGCATGTTGCGTGCCGCAGTATTCGGCGCAGCGGCCTTCGTAGATTCCGGCCGCATTCGCTTCGAGTCGCATGCGGTTCGTCTTGGCCGGGACCAGGTCGGTCTTGCCTGCTAATTTCGGCACCCAAAAGCTATGGATCACATCGGCCGATTCCAACTGTAGATAAACGGGCGTCGGCGCGTCGGCGTCGGATGTTGGAATGACCAACTCGTTGGCGGTCGTAAATCCAAACTCGGGATATTCAAATTCCCACCACCACTGATGGCCGACGGCGCGGACGCGCAAGGTCCCTTCGGTCGGCGGCTCGGATCGCATTGCGATCACCGAGCGAATCACCACCAGACTGAGCACGAGTACGATCAACGTGGGAGCCAGCGTCCAGGCGATTTCGATCGGTTGACTACCGTAAATCTGCGGCGGTTCGCTATCGTCGCGCGGCGCACCCGGCGGATCTCGAAAGCGATAGATGAAATAGGCGAGCGCTCCGCCGACCAGGACAAAGATGAGCGTCGTGATCGCCAGCACCAAATAGAAGAGCTCACGAATTTCGATCGCGTCAGGGCTCGCCGGATCAAACATTTCCGGCGTCTGCGCCACTAAGACCAGCGGCGAGAGCGCGACCAGCGCCAAGGCAAGCGGCCAGCGCATCATACCCCAGTATGCTTGGCGAAATCTCCCCTTGCGCAAGCTTCGCATTCGCGTTTTCCAGTTGGGTGCATTCGTCCATGGTGAGCATCGTTCGCATTACATTCGCTTGTCAGGCGGGGTGCTGTCAACTATTCCCCGCAAATTGCTGGACGAGCATCCCGTTCAAGCTCGCCAAGTCTTCCTATTGTGACGGAGAAGCGACAAGAATTTTCAGCGAAGTTCATAACGCTGCAGTGGATAGGTCTCACCGTCGATGATGCGATAGTGCGTCACGCTGCTGCAGACCGATTGTCCCGAGGGGGGCTGAAGCAGCAACGTATCGGCGACTCGCTTCCAATCAGCTGGGCGAATCGAAGCGATCGTAAATTGGGGATTCCAATCTTCGCCGGCATAGGGGAAGCCGGATCGCTCGATCGATTCTCGCTGCAAAGGAGTAAAATTCTCCAGTACGGCGGCGTAGTGCTGCAGGGTCGCTTCTCGATCGCGTTGCTCACAAATCGCGGCCGCAATCTTGGATTGCAGATCTCGCAGCGCCTGTTGCGAAGCCTGGCTGACGCGAATCGTCAACGTGCGATCGCCGGTCCACGGGTCTGCTTCTAGCACGTGCCAGCCGGCTAGTTCGGTCTCGAGCGGAGCGAATTGGCCAGCGACCTCGGCGATCGTCTCGTCAATTTCGACCCCTTCCGGAAAACGCGCCAGATAGGCGGTCATGTGGGGCGGGTCATCAAGATAGGTCTGGTCGCCAATCAACTGTCGGACATCGTCTTTGTAGGCGCGCAGTTTCACCGCCCATATTGGACTGGGATCGATCGAGACGAAGTCGGTGACGAAGGTACGAGCCATAGCGGGCGAATCAAGCAGGCTGAGCAATCTTTAGTAGCTAACAGAGTGGAACAAATCCGGCTTGCAGTGACAACCGCGATTGGGGGATTTAGGCGGCCAGTATCGAAATAGAGTTCCGCCAGCGATCGGCCATGAAAAGGG
>NZ_CH672376.1:293717-330393 GCF_000153105.1 Blastopirellula marina DSM 3645 | reverse complement strand
GCTGGCGTCGTTTAGCCAGTTCGCTACCGAGTCTTGCACGTACTGTGTTTCGTCGCTGTTGCAAGCGTCTAGAAGCTCGATCATCGGCGTCGGGTCTTTTTTGAGACGCTTCAAGTGAGCACACCAAACGCCGCAGGGGCGCGTCACTTCGATTGCAAAGCGGCGGACAAAGGGATGAGAATCGACGGCCCATTTGTGGAGGCGGTGGACTTCATCAATCAGCGCATCGGGGGCAGGGGAGCGAACGCACATCCACGCGATCTCGCGCACGCCTGCGTTGGTGTCGATCGCGAACTTGCGCACCCTTTTTAGTCGTTGCAGAAAAGAGAGCCGCGGGTTGGCGCCATCCGAAAATGCGGCCCAGACGCGCACGACATCACTCGGGTGAGTCGCCATCTGATCTTAGATCGCCGTTGAATCTTCCGGTGCGGTCAGCGCCGCATAAAATGCGGCGCCGATCCCCGCGGAGCGCTCCAGCGGGCTAGTGTCCAGTTTGGTTCGACATAGCACAACTTCAAATCTGGCGAACGGGCTACGAAGAAGCATCACCGCCATTTTTCCGCCGCGTCCAAAGCGTCAAGAAGCACGGCATCATCACCGTCCGCACGATGAACGTATCGACCAAAATGCCGACGGTCAGCGAGAAGCCGATTTCGACGATCGCCAGCAGTTCGCCAAAGCACATCGCGACAAAGGTGCCGGCCATGATGACGCCGCAGCTGGAGATGATGCCGCCGGTGTGGCGAATCGCTTTGCGCAATCCGGCGGTTGGCCCCAACCGGCGCTGCTCTTCAAAGACGCGGGTCGCCAAATAGATGTTGTAGTCTTGGCCGACGGCGATCAGGATGACGAACAAAAACAACGGCGCCTTCCAGTCGAGTCCCTGATAGTTGTCTGGAAACATCGCCGCAAAGAACCACTCGGTCACACCCAGCGTCGCATAGTAGCTCAGCAGCACCGACGCAATCATGTACGCGCAGACGACCGGCCGACGCAGGATCATCAACAAGACGGCGCCGACGCCGAGGACGACTAGCAATTCGATCCGCTGCGAGTCGTTTTTGGTGACGCTCCGCAGGTCACGCACGCCGGCGGTCGTGCCGGAAATATAGAACTGCAGATCCTGCCAATTGCTCGACGCGTTCGCATGATACTCGGCAAGCGCTTGCTCGACGTTTTCGACAGACGAGATCGCTTCGAGCGAGAATGGGTTCTCGTCGACCACGACGCGGAACAGGGCCGCTTTCCCTTGGAACGGCGACGTTTGCGGCAGAAACTGTTCGCGAGTGCGGATATGGTTTTTCAGGAAAACCTCAGAGGTGAGCAACGAGATCCGCCCCGGTTGATGGCCCAGCGGGTTTTCACTGCTGTAGACTTTGACGACGCGCGGATCGGCGGCGAATAAACGCTTGGTCAATTGGGCGATCGCTTTGCTTCCGGCTTTCGATTCAAAGTCGCCTGTCTCGGTTTTCGCCATGACGATGACGGGGTTCGCCTGACCGATCGGAAAGAATCGCGCCAGTTGCTTGGCGCCTTGTTTGGCGGGGCGATCATCGGGCAAGTCGTTCAGCAAGTCGTACGAAACCTCGACGGCCTGACCGGTGGTGATGCGCAGCCAGATCGGATGCCATGCCGGAATCAACAGCAGCGAGACTGTCAGGACCAACAGCAAGCCGGGGCGCCGACTGACCGCGGCGGCGATCCATTCCCAAAAGTTCGCGCGAGAGTCGTGCTGCCGATCCTGCAGCGAGTCGACCGACATCGGCCAGAACGTCTTGCGCCCCAGCGCTTTCAGCAGCGCCGGCGCGAACGTCAAACAAACGGCCAAGGTCACCAGCAAACAAAGCGCGATCGCCGGGCCGCTGTTGCGAAACTTGCCGAAGTCGGCGAAGAACATCATTCCCAGCCCCACGACCGTCGTCAAAGCGCTGCCGCAAATCGCATCGGCCGTGCCGTGCAGCGCTTTGGCGACCGCTGCGCCGGGATCGCCGCACTCGGCCAACTCTTCTTTGTAGCGGGAGATCAGAAAGAGACAAAAGTCGGTGCCGGCGCCAAACAAGATCACCACGATAAAGATCTTGGAGGTTTTAAAAACCTCGAAATCCCACCAGCCGAAGCCGGGCAATTGATCGACCAGCGTCAGCGCCGCGACCAACCAGGTCGCTACGCAAAACGAAATCGCGATCGACAGCAGCGGCGCCATCGCCAACAGCGGAGCGCGATAGACGATCAGCAGAATGATGATCACCAACGCGATCGTGTAAAACTCGGTGCTCGCGATGCTCTCTTTGGCCGCTAACAACATGTCGCCGCCGATCGCGGCGCTGCCGGTGACGCCGATTTCTAACTGCGTGTCGCCAGCGGCCGTGATTTCGGCGCGGCGCTCATTCAGCAGTGATTCGATCTGACTGACGATCCGAATGTTGTCGGTCGCGGCTAACTCGTTGGTCAGTTGCAATACGATCAGTCCCGCTTTTTGCTCGGGGTCGACCAGCATCTTGCCGACGACCTCGGTATGGCGCGTCCAGACGTCAAACAATTTCCAGTCGGGAGCGTCGACCGGCAGGGTCGCCGCCGTTTCGTTTTCTAATTGGGGATCGAGCGCGATCGCTTGCGCTTTCTGCTGCTGCGCATCCGAGTCATTCCCTTGCAGCTTGGCCAACGTGGCGAGATTCCAAACAGGCTCCGCCGCGTCGTAATCGAGAAGCTCCGCTTCGGTCAGCGCGGCGCCGGCTCGATCGAGCAGCTTGGTTCGCTCGTCGCCGGTTGCGGCTTCGGCTTGAGAGAGCCATTCGATTCCCTGGGCGTTTTGAAACGGCGACGCGAGGCGATCGATGGTTTGCCACTGCTCATCACTGAGCGGCTGCTCATCACGCCGCGAAGCGACGATCACAATTTGGCTCTTGGCTTTGCGATCCGGAAAAGCGGCCGCCAGCTCACGTTCGGCGATCAGGGCCGGCGAAGAAGCCGGCAGATAAGCCAAATCACCATCAAGCGTCACGTCGTCCCAATGAGGAGGAGCGACGACGGCGCACACCGCCAGGATGATCCAAATGGCGATAATCAGGATCCAGCGGCGGGCGATTAGCTGGCCAAGTCGCTCGAATGTCAAAGCAAAGCTGGGGAGAAAGGGATAGCCGGCGCAGATTGCGATTTTAACTTCTGCGCAATTTAGCCCGAACAGCTGAGAGAAGCCAACCCATACCCCGCTGACGCAGTAGCAGTCCAAGTCTAAGCCGCCCGTAAGCTCCGCTTAGGAGCGGCTCTCCGCCATACCGCTCGGTTGTTGCTGGGAAATACCAAATCTAAGCATCGCTTCCCTTCGATCGGCTCACTCTCGCAAAAGCGATGTCACGGATCGAATCGAGCGAAATTCGGATTCGTTCAAACTCGAAGAAAACACCGAGCTTGCTGCTCTTTGTGACGTCGCTGATGAAGAAAGCGTCAAGAAATCACCAATCTTATTTAATGCACGGCAGATTTCATTGACAGTCAATTTTGTACACGATATACCGACATTAGATACCCTGAGGGATGCGACGATCCCCCTCTCATCAAAGAGAGCAACTCTTACGTAAAACGTCATCCGTTGTCGTGAATCGCTACTCGCAGAACAGTGTTGAATGAACAACCAGGGCGTTTCCTTGGTCCGATTAACTTTGCTCGAAGAGACTTTCCATGCTCGCTTTTTGCAATGCACGCTCGCGCCAAAAGCGCTGCGGTTTTACGTTGGTCGAACTCTTGGTCGTGATCGCCATTATCGGCGTCTTGATCGCATTGCTGCTGCCGGCAGTTCAGCAAGCGCGGGAAGCAGCGCGACGCATGACCTGTCAAAACAATTTGAAACAGTTGGGGCTCGCGCTGCATAACTATCACGACACGCTGAAGCGTCTGCCGATCAACGCATTTGACCGCTACGGCGGCAATAATATGACCGTTCTCACTGGCTTGCTTCCCTTTGTCGAACAGTCGGCCCTGTATGACGCGCTCGATCTAAAGTCAACAAATCTGACAACCTATCTGATTGACGGCAAAGAACTAGGTAAATACCAGATAACTTCTTACCAGTGTCCGAGTGATGGCGAAGCTGCCGTTCCTGATCCGACCTACGGATATGCTCGCACCAGCTATGCCTCCAGCATGGGCGCTCAGCAATTGCAATCCGCCACTGGTTGTAATTTGTTCGCGACGGCTGGAGCATTTCCAACGGGACTGGGGCTGGATAGTGATAGTGATGGCGAAGACCCGTTCAATCGCGGCAATGTTCGAGCGGACTACGGCAACCTACCGATTTCTGGTCCGTTCGGCCGCGGCAGACGTTCCACCTATTCCGCGAGCCTGAAAGATCTGACCGATGGCACTACGAACACCATTCTCATGGGCGAGATTCGTCAAGCTTGTAACACGTACAGTCCCTATGGCTGGGCTTGGCCCGAATCGCTCTGGTATGCAACGACGGCGCCGATCAATTTCCCGACTTGTCCGGGCCATCCTCGATATGGAACCAACGCGTGTTTCTCGAACTCCACGAACAATTACAACGCGGTCTTCGGTTTTAAATCACTACACCCCGGCGGTTGCCAGTTCGTGATGGGGGATGGCTCGGTTCAGTTTCTCACGGAATCACTCGAGCGTTTGACTTATGCCCGGCTGGGAGACAAATCAGACGGCGGAGTCATTGAGTCCCTCTAGGCCGGTGCATCTATAATTTGTCTGCTAATGTTGCGGTCTTTGAAAGCTTTCTTCCTCCCTTAGGAGAGATAGGCACATGCCTCAAATACGACTTTTCGCCGTCGCGGCGATCCTTTTCGGGGCAATCGCCGGTTGCGCAAAAGATAACTTGCCTCTGACATTTGACGTCACCGGAATAGTCGAGCATCAAGGGCGCCCAGTCGATGGAGCGACGGTTACGCTAGTTCCCAGCGAACCGAACGGTCGCTCCGCCAGCGGGATCACCGACGCAGACGGGAAGTTTTCAGTCGTGACCTATCTGACTGCCAGTCAACAGCCTGCGGGGGCGTTGCCTGGAGCCTATTCCGTGACCGTGAGCAAGCTGCTGGTCCATCAACTTCCGGAAGGACTTTCGGCCCAGGATGCGCAAGACGCATTCGCCAAAATGGGTCCACAGAAGAACCTACTTCCCAAAAAGTACGCCAGCCCAAATACGTCGCCATTCCAAGTAGAGATTACCGATTCGGAACCGGAACCGCTCGTTCTGAATCTGGAGGGCTAGATTCGCGATCACCAAAATCAAATCCTGAATCGGCGCCATTCCTCGCAGCGATTCTATAAAAAACGCCAGGATAGTCTTCACTATCCTGGCGTTACATGTTGGTAGTCGTGGTTGCAAACGGTGGCGGAGACTACCGTTGGCCGATCGCTCGATTCGAGATCTGAGCCGGTTGCAACTGCACCAGGGCCGCTTCTAGTCCGGCGTCGAGGGCCGCATCGGACTTCGATTCGAGGATGGTCGTGCCGCCGATCGGCTTGGCGACCCGGCGAACAATCACATCCGGCGTGACGCCGCGATTGCTGATCGCCTGGCCGCTGGGGGAATAGAACTTGGCGGTGGTCAGACGAAGTCCGGCGTTGGCGACACCCAGCGGAAAGATCCCCTGGACTGAACCTTTGCCGTAGCTCCGTTCGCCGACGACGGTGCCGCGATGATTGTCGTGAATCGCTCCCGCGAAGATCTCGCTGGCGCTGGCCGAGTTGGCGTCGATCAGCACGACCAGCGGCATTCGCCAAGTGCCGGCCTGATGAGCGGTATAGTCAAAGTCTTCGCCGGCGCTGCGGCCGCGCGTCGAGACGATCGTTCCTTGATCGAGGAACAAGTCGGCGATTTCAACCGACGAAGTGAGCAGACCGCCGGGATTTCCTCGCAGGTCAATCACCAAGGCCTGCATCCCTTGACGATGCATGCTCCACAACGCGGCGGTCAAATCCCGCGTGGTCGTCTTCTGGAAACTGGCGATTCGCAGATAGGCGACGCCGGCGGCCGGATCGATCATTTTGATCACGTCAACGCTCGGCACTTCAATCCGATCACGCGTCACCGAAACGTCCCGCTTTGCGTCATTCGCGTCGGCGATCGTCATGGTGATCGAACTGCCGATGACGCCTTTCAGCATGTCGGCCGCTTTTTCGCTTCCCAACTGGTTGATCGTGCGTCCTTCGACCGCGACGATCCGTTCGCCATCCAAAATGCCGGCCTTGTCAGCCGGGCTGCCGGGAATCGAACGCACGATCAACAACGCGTCATCCTGCGTCTTCAGCTCAATGCCGACGCCGACAAAGTTGCCTTCGATCTGCGAATAGACTTCGTTCAGCTGGTCCGGCGTCAAAAAGCAAGAGTAATGGTCCAGCGACCCAGCGGCGCCGCTGATGAATTCCAACACGGCCGCGGTCGCCGGCATGCCTGAGATGCGTTGCGAGATCTGTCCCGCCTGCAATGCGATGGCCCGGACGTCAAAGCGATTTTGCACGCGGTCGATTTGCGCCGACTGCCACAGTTGGCGGCGGAGATCGGCGATCTGCTCTTCGCTCATCCCCTTCAGATTGACCTGACGGAAGGTGCGATCAAACAGCGCGGCGTCCAACTGCAACATGCCGCGATAGGCCAAATCGGACCAACGGGGCGAATCGACATAGTTGGTTTGAATCTTGGCGAGCAGGTCATCGTACAACGACAACGCCTGATCGGCCGGCAGATTGCGCATGCCGCCGACAAAGCTGCGATCGGCGTAACGACGCGAGACGTCATAACGACGACGAACCGTGTCGACCTTCTCTTTCAGCTGAGCGACTTCCGGAAAGGCTCGCGCCGCATCTTCAAAATGCGTCAGAGCCTCGGCCCAGCGTCCCTCTTTTTCCAGCAGTTCGCCATCGGCGATCAGCTGCGTGATTTCGCGCTGATCCAGAACGGCTTCGTCCGGAATTTTGACTTGGGCCAGCGCCGCTGGAGCAGCGACGAGCGAAAGTAGTATTAGCGTTAACAAGAAGGCGCCGACAAAGCGGGAGGCCGATCTTGGCGTAGTCCATCGCAACATTCGAGAATCCGTCGTGTTTTGGGGCCAATCGCCCGGCGAGGCGATCTGGGGAAACCGCCGCTTGCGCGACGTTAACCGACCTAAGAATTTGGGCCCTGAGTCTCGACCCGCGAAAGCTTAGGTCACGATTTCGCCCTGGTCAAAAAAACCGACAAGAAACCGAGAGAGTTTATTCGGCATAATCAGCGCCAGCCGAACTTGATGCTCGGGTGGTGACGCCTGCCGCCGTTCTCGGCGTTAGTCACGAATGGTCGGTTGCGCATCCTGGCGCAGCGGTACGTCTTGAACCGATCCTAGAAAGGGCTTGCTCCCAGCTTCCTCATCATACGCGAAACATGAGGAAATCGTTCAGATCTTGACGAAAAAAGGGAGGATAGCGGCGCTAGCGGCAGTTTGCCCTCGGCCTGCCGATGCGCTACTGTTAATAAGGAGCAAGCAACGCTGATTCCCCCCTCGGACCTACTCCAACCGCAAGTATGGCCTACCAAGTCTTCCTGATTTTGCTGCTGGGAGCAGCGGCCGGCGCCGCGACGCTCTACCTTCCGCGACTGCGGCTCAGCCCGCGGATCTCGCTGCGCGCATTGCTGGCGGTGATTGCAATCCTTAGTCTGCCGCTCGCCTATCTGACCCATTGGCGTTATTACGACCGAGCCCAGGTCGGTTGGCTGCAGATCGATTCGCCGCAAGCGCAGCGATTGTTGGGCGAAGTTGAAATCGCCGCCGACGCCGATACGCCCACCGCCGCCTATACCGCGAACTATGTCGACGTGCGACTTCTCTATCAACAAGCCGAATCGACCGTTCGGCCCGGCGGCGCGCTGCAAGTCGATTTTGACAACGACCGCGTCGTCATTCAGTGCGAAAATCGGTTGGAATTGCAGGCGCTGGTCGCCCAAATGAAACAGGCCGATCGCCGTCGCCCTGATCAATTTGTGATTCGGGGAATCGTCGTCGATCGAGACGGATTGCCGATTTCCGGCGCCGCGATCGACTTGATCGGCCCCTGGTCGCTAGAGAATTTCTTCCGCACCCGAGCCGACGGCAGCTTTTCGATGCCTGTCAATGCGCCCGAAGGGGACGGTTATGCGCTGCAAATTCGCGCAGACCAGAATCACCCCATTCTGACGACTCCCTTTTCGCTCGACGAAAAGGAGCGCGAACGAATTGCCCGCGTTCGACTTCCCCGGTAGCCGCGTTTTAGTGCTTGCAGGGGAGGACCTGTCGGACGAAAATCGACATATCCATCGTTGTCGATGATTCCTCGTCACATCCGACTCCCTGCCAGCATGAGCCGTCTGTGAGTTTTATCGCTTCTTGTCCGCACTGCCAGGCGAAGTTCGCCGCGCAAGATCATCTTGCCGGTAAAAATGTGCGCTGTCCGAAATGCAAAGTTCCCTTTCGCATCGGCGACGTGATCGGCAAAGCGCAGAAAAAAACGGCGGCCGAACGAGAGCAGAGCCGGAAAAGCAAGAGCGCCTTTGACGAGGATTTGCCGGTCGCGCGTCCAGCCAAGCCCGCTCCGAACAAGCCTCGCGCCGCGAAATCGAGTTCCGCCCAAGCTGGATCCGGCACATCGGGATCGACGCGTCCGGCGCCCCCTTCTCCGTCCACGACGCCGACGCGCTATTGGAAAGAGATCGCCCAAGAAAATCAGCCAGAGCCGCCGCCGGTTCCAGTCGCAGCGCCGATTCCAGCTGCTGCGCCGCCGCACGTGACTCCTCCGCCGGAACAGCCGATCGTGTTGAGTCCGACGCTCACGGCCGCGTGGGAATCGTTGCCGCCGATCATCTTGGCCACGGCGCGACATAAAGCCGCGGCGCTCCCCTCAGCGCCCGCTTTCCAGTCACCATCGGATATCGATCGCGAGATCGAAGCGTTGACGGCGGTCAAAATGCCGGCCGGCGACGACGACCTGGATGATTCGCTCCTGGATCAACCGCGTGCGACTGCTACGGTTGGCCGACCTGGTGCGATGTCGCCGCCAAAGCAACGATCGGCCGAGCCGGCCGAAGAAGTAATCGAACTTGGATTTGAAGATCTGGTAGTCGAGGAACTGGAAGAAGAAATCGTCGAACTCTCGGAGGACGATTTTGTCGACGAATCCTCGTCGCCGGCGATTGAATTTGATCCTTCGGACGAGATCATTACCGAAGTGGAGATCGTCGAAGAGGCTCCGCCGCGTCGCTCGTCCGCCCCTTTTTCCGCAACTCCAGGCCCCGCTGTCACGGGCCAACCGGCCGCAGCGATCGAGACTCTCCCCGCTCCCCGCTCGAACCGGCAATTCACGATGTTGCTACTCGGCGGCGCCGGCGGCCTGGCGGCGATCTTGACCCTCATCGCCGTCGTGATCGCGCTGAGCGGCGGTTCTCCCCGCGACTTCCAGCCGAGTGAGACTTTTACGCCGACTTCCAGTATTGGCCAGTTTGTCGATCCCAGCGGCAGGATCAGCGTCCGTTTCCCACAGCCATTTCGAGTCACGCCGCCGGTCTCCCGGGGGCATGTCCGCGTGCGCGGCGCGCAGTTGGTCGGCAAGTCTGAGACCTTTAGCGCTTACTACAGCGATACGACGCCGGGGGTCACGCCGCCGTCCGGCGCCAAGCCGCTGCGCGAACATTGGCTCGCTTTTGATCTGCCGGAACTGGCCGATGCGAGCCCCGCGATCACGTCGATTCGCCGACACATGATTGGGCAGGATTACGCCGTTGAATATCGCCTGGCGACCGATATCCAGCGAGATCAACCCGGCGAATCACGAGTTCTTTTAATCTTCATCCAGCAGCGAATGTTTCTCCTGCTCTGGTCGGGCGAGGAATATCGCGACGACGTCGACGACTTTTTTGCGTCGTTTTCGATCGGCGATGAAAAATTTGGGACACGTGAAGAACAATGAAGCGGATCGCCAGCTCAGATCCGTGATTGCGGTCGGACCGGCTGGGCGAAAGAATAAGTGAGATCTCTCCTTCGGGTGCTTGAGGCCCAGCGGATCGTTTACTTCGTCTCCTTACTTCCTCGAAAGGATCGCTACGATGCCTATCGTTGCGACCTGTTCGCACTGTCACGCGACCTTTGAAGCCAACGATCGCTTGGCGGATAAAAATATCCGCTGTCCGAAATGCGGCGAAGTGATTCGCATTTCGTCCGGCGCAGCGACGCCTGGCGCCACGACGTTCCGCGGCGCGCCGGCGATGTCGCGCAACCTGATGGACGACGCCGAGATCCCGATCAAAGATCCGCTGGCCGACCGCGCGGCCCATTCGCTGGCGCGCAAGAAGTTTCGGCGGCAGCTGATGCTCTGGTCGGTCCTGCTAACCTTCGTCGTGATCATCGGCGTTGGCATCTTTATCGCCTACGAAAAAGTCCAGACGATGAAACTGCCGGTCGCGACGACCAGCGGAATCCATCTTCCCCCGCCTCCGCTCGCCGATCAATTGAACTGGGAGACGTTCGAGGGGCGGGACGATTGGTCCATTCAATTTCCGGACGTTCCCCAAGAGACGACGGCGGATGGAACAACTACGGTCTGGCTCGACGCGGGCCCCGATTGGGGACGCTTTTTGGTGGAGGTCCGCCAGGAATCTAACAACGATTGGAACAATCTGACCGGTCAGATCAGCGTCGACGAAGCCAAGCGAAACGTCCAATCGGCGAATCTCTTGAGCATCGCGGATCGACGCTCTTTATTCGCGACCGGCTATCAGGTTCATCGCATTCGCCTAGCAGGAGACCTCCCCATGCAAGGCGCTCAATCGGCGATCACCTACAAATTTTCGGTCGACGGCGCGACATATACGATCCTCTGGCAAGGAAAAACTAGCGACGCCGATTCCCAAGTCGTGCGTCATTTCTTCGTTTCCTTCCAGCGAAAAGGGGCGGCGCCTCTTTCTGGTTAGCACCGCTGGCGCTTTGATATTTTTTGCACTTTCGCTCGCTAGCGGCGTATAAAAGAGGATGGGAATTTCCGCTTGTTCCCAATCAACAAGCGGTTTTACTTCGGCCAACTTCAGTCGTGCTTCGCCAGGATCTACGCAGCCGTGCATTATTTCGTTTCTGACCTGCATCTCTTTTCAGCCCGCTCGAATGCGGCGCAATACGAGGATGCGTTCAACGAGCGGGCCGCAACAGGGTCGACGTTTGTCCTCGGCGGCGACATCTTTGACTTCGATTGGTCGACCTTTCCTTCGCCAGAAGCGACGACCAACGCGGCGATCGACTGGCTGCACCGCTTTGTCACGGCTCATCCTGATTGCCAGTTTCACTATCTGCTCGGAAATCACGATTGCCTGCCGGCGTTCGTCAATCGACTCGACGAACTCTCGGCTTCCCTCTCCAATCTAGCATGGGAACCCTTTTATTTGCGCATCGGCGACGTCTTGATGCTGCATGGCGACGTCGCTAATCGTCACATGGACGCCGCCGGACTGATCGCCGCTCGAGCGACGAAAAACGAACCCCGCTGCCGCCCCGCCTATCACCATCAGCTTTATAGTCTGGCCGTCAAAGCACGCCTGCACAAAGCGATTAGCGTTGCGATCAATCCTAAGCGTCTCGTGGCGCGGCGTATTTTGTCTTATCTTGAATCGGTCGGTCACGGCGTCGAAAGCGGAATTACGGACGTCTATTTTGGCCACACCCATGTGCCGATGCGGCAATACTGCTATCAAGGGGTTCTCTTTCACAATGGGGGCGCTGCGATGCCGGGGCTGAAATTCCAGATTTTGGAAGTGAATCTTTCGAAATAGCGCCTTTTCCCACGCGGCGGCGCCGCGAGAATCGCTTGAACTTCGCCGACGCCCTGGTTGTCCTATTTTCGCAGTTCGTACCGATTGCGACTCGTTTGTTGGCCCGCGATTTGTAACGATCTATAATTCGTAAGCCGAATTGTCGGAAAGTTGAAGCGTCTAGCGACGAATGCTTATTGGACGAATTTGATTTCTGCCTGCGGCGACGGCGGAGCGAAACTACTTTGCGGAAAGTCTCGATGCAAACACGAGTCCCCTCGCAGCGGCCTCTGCTGCTTTCGACCATGTTCGTTTTGGTCGTCGGCATGCTGGCGGTTCCGCTGCGCGCTCAAGACGACGCGCCGCGTCAAGCGGCGCGCGTCCGCGTTTCGTTGCCGATCGCCGGCTCGTCCGATGTCGCGATTCAACAAAGCATCGAGCGCGCCTTGCAGGCGCTCCCCACGATCGAGCCGCGGCCGGTGCTCATACTAGAAATGCGACCCGGACGCGGCGGTTCGGCCGATGCAAGCCAATTTGAGCGTTGTCTCGCTCTCGCTCGTTTTTTGACCTCGACCGAAATGAGTCGCGTTCGCACCGTCGCTTATTTGCCCGAGTCGGTCACCGGGCACGCGGTGCTGCTGCCGCTGGCCTGCGAACAAATCATCATGGCCCCCGACGCCCAGATCGGCGACGCCGGCATCCTCGAGAAGTCGATCTCGGCGACGATGCGGCAAGCGTATGCAGAGATCGCCGGTTTTCGGAACTCGCTGCCAGCGGCGATCGCCCTGGGGATGCTCGATCGACAAACGCAAGTCTTTCGCGTCAATGATCGGCAGTTCGTCACCGGTGAAAAATATGACGAAATGAAAAAAGCAGGCGAAGTCGCCAAGAGCGAGAAAATTGTCTCGGCCGGCGAACTTGCGATTTTCACCGGTCGCGATTTGCGTCTGAAGTATCAGCTCATCAGCCATCTGGCGGAGTCGCGACAGCAATTGGCCGAGCAATTGGCGGCGCCGGATGTCGAACTGCAACTCGACTATTCGTTGGAACGTGATTGGAAAGCGACGCAAGTCAAATTGAGCGGCGGCGTCACCAACAATCAAGTTCAACAACTGATGCGGCTGATTCAGAGCGAAGTTAGCGACAAGGTGAATCTGGTCCTAATCGAAATCGATTCGCCCGGCGGCGATCCGGTCGCGGTCGAATCGCTGATGAACTATTTGATGAAGCAGCCGGCCGAAGTCCGGACCGTGGCGCTAATCAAACAACAAGCCGCCGGCAACGCCGCGATTGTCGCTTTCGCTTGTGACGAAATTGTCGTCGCGACCGACTCCCTCGTCGGCGGCGCCGGAGCCTATCAATACAGCGAGCAAGGAACGACTGACGTTCGCAACTTTTTGATTCAAGTGGGCGAAAAGAAACAGCGGCGCTGGTCGGCCTGGGCGGCGATGTGCGATCCGCAGTTGGAGGTCGCCAACTATCGCCACAAGCAATCAGGGCTCACCGCGCTCTTCTGCGCCGAGGAGCTGCAGCAACAAATTGCCCCCGACCAGTGGGAGCAAACCGAAGTCATCACCATCGCCGGTCAACCGCTCGAGCTGACCGGCGGTCAAGCGTTTGATCTGCGCCTAGTCGATGCGATCGCCGCCGATGCGACCGACGTCGCGCGGCGCTATGGGGTGAGCGGCGAGATTTCGACCCCGGTCCGCACCTGGGCGCATCAACTGATCGACGCGCTGGCTCATCCCGGCTTGGCTTGGTTCTTTTTGTTTATCGGCATCTCGGCGCTCATCATGGAGATGCAAGCGCCGGGGATCGGCATCTTTGGCTTCATGTCGGCGATCTGCTTTGGCTTTTACTTTTGGAGTCAATTTCTTAGCGGCACCGCCGGTTGGCTGGAAGTGCTGCTGTTTGTCGGCGGCGTCGGCTTTGTCTTGGTCGAGATTTTCGTGTTGCCGGGCTTTGGCATTTTCGGGCTCGGCGGCGGCGCGATGATCCTGGGCTCGGTCGTCCTGGCCAGCCAAACCTTTATCTGGCCGCAGACCGACTATCAGCTCGACCAGGTTCCTTACTCGCTCGCGAACATCTTCATCGTGATCGCCGCGATGGGAGCCGCGATGATGTTCGCCAAGCATATCGTGCCATACGTCCCCTATTTGCGCGATACAATGTTACAACCTCCGGACGAAGAGTCGGCGGAAGAGCAAAATCGTCGCGAGATGATTGTCGACCTGACGCATCTGGTTGGACAAACCGGCGTGGCGCAGTCGCAATTGGTCCCCGGCGGCAAAGCGAAGTTTGGCCGCGAGCTGGTCAACGTGACATGCGAAACAGGTTTCGCGCCCCGTGGCGCCGAATTGATCGCCGTTTCGGCCCGTGGGAATTATCTCATCGTGCGGCCCAAGTGATCGCAGAGCGCATCCCGTAGGATATTTGCAGGAAAATAGAGATGTCGCCGATTTACTTTGCGCTGATCCTGATGGTGATCGCCCTGGGGCTGATTTTCCTCGAGTTCCTGCTTCCCTCAGCCGGCATCTTGGGCGTTCTCGCGTTCTTCACGATGCTCAGTTCGATCGGCTGGGCCTATTACTACTGCGGGCCCACCGTTGGCACGATCTTCTTAGGAGTCGCGGTGATCGCGATGCCGGTGGTCTTTGGGATGGCGGTCAAGTTTTGGCCCCACACCCCCATCGGCAAGCTGGTCCTGCTCAATACTCCTGCTCATACGAAGGAAGAAGAGGCCGAAAAAGAGCATTTGACCCGCCTGGTTGGCAAGCTGGGCGTCGCGACTTGCACGCTGCTGCCTGGCGGCTACGCCGATATTGAAGGGGAAAGCTGGAACGTCATCAGCGAGTCGGGCGCGATCGAATCGGGCGAGAAAATCGAAGTGGTCGAAGTCGATGGGACCCGAATCGTCGTCGTTCGAGCCGAGGACCAGTCGCCCGGCGCTGCGACCGCCGCCGACAACACAGCCGCCGACGATCCTTTCAGGCAACCGATTGACTCGCTGGGAATCGACTCGTTCGAGGATCCGTTCGCTTGACTTGCGCTACCCAACCAGATTAAACATGAGTGCGGAGATTCGCCCCGACACTAGAGAGTGAGAAGTTAATCACCATGTTAATCGCGGACTTTTTGGATAACTTTACTCCCTTGATCATCTTTGGGATGTTGGTTGTCGCGGTCGTTTTTCTGATCATTTTCGGCGTGATGGCCTTTTACTTTCGGCTTTGGATTCAATCAATCTGGACCGGGGCCGGCGTCGGCATCTGGGACTTGATCGGAATGTCGTTCCGTAAAGTGAATCCCAAGACGATCGTCCGCAGCAAAATCATGGCCGTGCAAGCCGGTCTGGGTGAAAGCACCGGCATCACCAGCAAAGCGCTGGAAGCCCACTTTCTAGCCGGCGGCAATGTTCCGCTAGTCATTCGCGCGTTGATCGCGGCGAACAAAGCGAAAACGATTCAATTGACCTTCCGCGAAGCGACCGCGATCGATCTCGCCGGGCGCGACGTGCTGGAAGCGGTTCAAACCAGCGTTTATCCGAAAGTGATCGACTGCCCGCCCCGCGGATCGGCGCGACCTTCGCTGGACGCGGTGGCCAAAGACGGCATTCAGTTGAAGGTAAAAGCTCGCGTCACCGTGCGGGCCAACCTGCAAAAGCTGATCGGCGGCGCCACCGAAGAAACGATCATCGGCCGCGTCGGCGAAGGTATCGTCAGCGCGATCGGCTCGGCCGAAACCCATTCGGTCGTGCTCGAGAATCCCGACATGATCTCCAAGACGGTGCTCGCGCGTCGCTTGGATCATAACACCGCGTTCGAGATCGTTTCGATCGACATCGCCGATATTGACGTCGGCGAGAACATTGGCGCACGCTTGAGCGCCGACCAGGCCGAAGCCGATACCCGCGTCGCTCGAGCTCGCGCCGAAGGAAAACGCGCCATGGCGGTCGCCGCCGAGCGTGAGAACATGGCCGAGATCGAAAACGCCAAAGCCGTCTTGGTCGAAGCCGAAGCGGAAGTCCCGCTAGCGATGGCCGAAGCGTTTCAGTCGGGCCGGCTCGGCATCATGGACTACTATTCGCTGCGTAACGTCCAGGCCGATACCGACATGCGAAAATCGATCGCGCTCTCCAGTTCCAATCCGACCAAGTAACGTCTGACGAGGTGGATGGAAATGTTGCAAATCCCAATCCTGCTTGGCATCGACCTCGACGTGATCATCAAGATCGCGATCGTGCTGTTGTTTGTCGTCGGACCGGCAATCCTAAAGATGTTCGGCGGCAGCACCACGCAAAGCGACAGCGGCCGGAATCGGGAGACTCCTCGCCCGCCGAGAACGCCGCAAAAGCCCCGTCCACAGCAAGGAGGAGGCAACGATCTCGAATCGGAAATCTCCGACTTCTTGCAGCGAGCCAATCGCGACCAACGGGGCGAAGCTCCACCCGCCTACGCTTCTGAGCATGAAATGGTCGAAGCGGAAATGGTCCAACCGCTGCCGACGCTCATGGCGCATGACCAACTTCCCAGCCATCTCGCCGATACGCCCAAAGAGGCGCTCCCCTCGCACGGCGAGGATTATACCGACGAAGTCGAAACGTATCTGCAAGCGGCGCGCGAACCAGCCCGCGAGCCGGAAGCGTTCGACTACGATCTCGGTGATATGGAAGAAGCGGAAGGCAAACGCCAATCGGCCACCGCCGCCGCCGAACTAGCCGCGATGTTCCGCAACCCCAGCGATATGCGGAAGGTGATTATTTTGAATGAGATTATGAACCGTCCGGTTCGTTGGTAGGCGGTCGATTTTCTGACGGCGCTTCTTTCTCGTCCTCTTTGTCGAGCGACACGATCACCCCGTCCGCTGTCACGCACTTGTCGTCTAAGCCAGGATGCGCAATCTCCTGCTCCGTAGCGAAACGTACTACGATCCAAACAAGCTGGGAAGCGTTTGGCGCAGCTGGGGATCGTCGAGATACGGCTGAATCTTCGCGGCGACTTGAGTTGGCGTTGATTGAAATTCGGAGGTCAGAATCGCCAGTGACTCGGCCAGCGCGACGCCGGTCGGATTCGGGCCGTTGGCATGCATCATCAAAACGCTTCCTTCCAGGACCAGGCCTCCCGTACTGCCGGCTTTAGCGTGATATTCGCTGACCGACGGCCGAGCTTCGACTCGTCGCAGTTGATACCACGGGATCCAGCCAAAGCGAGCCCGCAGCAGGCCAAACGCCGTCAGCATTCGCATCGGAAAGCTCTTGATGATCGCGACGCCCAGATTCACTTCGATCCCTTCGCGCCCCAGCCGCAGCAGCGGTCGCTTCCGAATTGCGTAGAGTCGCCAGAACCACGCCGCCATCAGACTGAACAGCAGCGTCAGAAATCCCACAGTAGTTGTGCTTGCCGATGGTTGGTCCTGCGGCAACAGAGCAACGCCTAGCACGTCGCTGATCCACAGCACCAGGACGCCGATCGCGGCCAGAGTGATAACCGTCGCGATGTATCCATGCAAAGCGGCCTTGCCGTCAAACGTGGTTACGCGGCTAGGATTGTCCGTCTGGAGATCGTTGGCAGGGAGCATCTTATTCATCGATCCCATAAAAAAACGCCGCTCAAGATTGGATCCTGGCGGCGCTTGCATGTCAAATTGTGTCGCGACTCTGACGTTACTTCACCGGCACAAAAGAGACCGCATCGGCAATCACAAAACCGTTGGCCCCGTCGTTGCTGATCGTGACCGTCGTTTCGCCGTCGAGCTCGAACTGTCCGACCGAAGTGAACGCTTTGTCATGCTCCGGCTTCTCGCGTTGGTTCAGCTCCGCCGTGTGCGACGCGCCGCCCGACTTGATCGCGACCGCCACATTGCTGGCCCGATTGGCGTTGGGCGAATAAGAGACGCGAACGTCATAACGGCCCGGCTTCAGTTTCGTGCTGAACGCGATCGTCGCTTTGGATTTCGTCTTGGCGTCACTAAAGCGATAGCCGCTGCCAACGTACGGCTGCACGACGCTGCTTTCGCCCCAGGATCCAACCGTCTTGGCGTCAACGTCGTCGATCACGGTTCCCGGCAGGTCTTTGGCACGCAAGACAACCGTCGATCGCTTCGGCTTGCGAGCCATCTCCAGCACTTGGCCGTCGGCCAACAAGCGTTCGCTCAGTTCGTCGTACTTCACGTCCTGCACCGCTTTGTCTCCTTCAATCGCTTGCACGGCGGCCGTCGCGGCCGATTGCCCCAGGATCATAAAGACCGGCTCCATGCGGATCGAACCATAGGCGATGTGCGACGAGGAAACGCAGACCGGCACCAACAAGTTTTCGCACTCGTCCCGCTTCGGCACGATCGAAAGATAGCTGATCGGGTAGGCGCCGCCGGGGCTGACCTGAATGTCTCCTTCGTTGCGGACGTTTCCTTCCGCGTCAACGTAACGCTGCGTGTTGTGCGAGTCCATGTTGTACGAGCCCAGCCCGATCGACTCCGGCGTCGGCTTCAGCGCTCTCAGGTACTGCTCCGACATGACAAAGTCGCTGACCATCCGCCGCGCTTCGCGAATGTAAAGCTGATGCGGCCAGTTGTGGTTGTCGACGAACTCATCTTTCGACAGCCCCCACTTCTTCATCCGCGTTTGAATATCGGCCGGCACGCTTGGGTCGTTCGTCAGGAAATAGAGTAGACCGATCTGATAATCTTCGTGCTCTTGAATGATCTCTTTGCGGCGTTCGTAGGTCGCTTCGGGATAATCATAGTTCATGCCGATGTTGTCGAACGAGAAACCGCCGTGATTGTTGACGTCGGTTTTGAAGTTGGGGGCCGGATCAAACTTGTTGAAGACCCCTTTCCAACCGCCGGCCAAGTAGCGCGCCAGCAGCGCGTAATCGTGCGGGTCGTAGCCTTCCGGTTTCGGGAAAGGAACCATGTTGTCTTCGGCAGTGGTCAAGCAAGTGCGGAAGCAGTAGGCCTGCAGCTTCTTGTCTCCTTCGCCATCTTTGCCCGGCGGATCGGCCGAGATCTTGGGGAGCAAACCGCTGCTGGGATCGCCCGGCGTGACGTAGGGATCGACCGGATAATCAAACTGATGCGAGCGTGCACGAGCCGTTTGCACGCCGTCCATCGTTTCGTCATAGACGCTGTTCGCTTCGCGTCCGACAAAGTACGAGACGCCGGCGGCCGCCATCAAATCCCCTTCGTAGGTCGTATCCATGAAGATCTTGCCGCGGTAGGTTTCGCCATCCAGGGTTTTGATCGAGACGATCTTGCCATCCTGTTTGACGACGCCATTTTCGCGATCGAGCCAGGCGTCGCGAACGACCGGAATTTTGTACTCGGCGACCAGGTCTTCAAAGATTTGTTCCGCGACATGCGGTTCGAAGACCCACATCGCATCTTCCTCTTTCTTGTAGCGACTATACTGCTCCGGCTTCTGCTGACGCCAAGCGGAAGGATCGTCGTAGTGTTTGCGGACGCGCTGATAGAACTCGCGCGAGATGCCGCCGATCGCGGCCTTGTCGCCGCTGTCGGTCCAGCCGAGTCCGCCGCTGGTGAGTCCGCCCAAGTGAACGTCCGGCGAGACGACAATCACCGACTTGCCCATTCGTTTGACCTGCACGGCCGCTGCGATCGCGGCCGACGTGCCGCCATAAATGACGACGTCATAACTCTTTTCGGCCGCCGTTAGTCGAGCGGTGAAGCAGGTCGCCAACAGCATGGCGCACAGTGCGATGGATCGAATCACGCGAAAGACTCCAGAAAGGTAGGGATTGGGGCGGGAAATTTCTATTTCGCTTATTGTAAATTGAATCGGAAGGCAAAGAAACAGCCGAGACGCCACAAAAAAAGCCGCCGGCATACCGCCGACGGCTTTCGATTGCTGCTATTTCAGCGAGTTGGTCCCCTACGGGAGACGTTTCACGCGGATGTCTTTGTAGTAAACCGTGCTGCCGGGATCATGCGCTTGCAGCGCGAAGGTTCCTTTGTCAAAGACGCGGGTAAAATCTTTGCCCGCTTCGGCGTCAGCCGGTTCGGTGTACTCATTGACCAGCTTGCCGTTGATCGACAGCTTCACCGTCTTGTCTTTGACTTCGATCGTGTAGTCAAAGTACTCGTCATCGCCGGCCGGAGCTTCGGCGACGTCTTTGACGGCGTACAGACTCGCGGTCTTACGCGGGTCCGAGTTGTAGCTGTTGTTCACCTGGCATTCGAAACCTTGCTTCGGCCAGTTTTCATCCTGGTACTTGGTGTGGATGTAGACGCCGCCGTTGCTGTTATTCTTGGTCATCACTTTGAGATTCAAAATGAAGTTCTTGAACGGCTTGTCGTCGCCGACATAGAACAAATGGCTACGGCTGCCTTTGGCGACGAACGCGCCATCTTTGATGCTCCAAGCTTTTTCGTTCTCGTTGATCTTCCAACCATCGAAGCTCTTGCCATCGGTCAGCGAGACCCAGCCCTTTTCGTCATCCGCAGCACGGACCGAAACAGCCGTCAGGGCCAACATCAACAGGCTCAGTGCAGTCAATCGCTTCATTCGCTTCTCCAATATGTAGTGAAGGTCCCGGGGGGGATATCTGGTAAAAAGGGTCGCTCCAGCTCGTCGAAAGAGTCAACAAGCGGACAATTCGAGGATAACAGCTGCAAAGTTCACTGTCTATTCGCCGAACTTCACGCATTCGCCCGATCAAAAGCGAGCAATATTAGCGCGTCGTCCGCGAATCTCAAGAGAGCCGCGAATTTTTCCCCTCACCGCGAGTCTACCGATGAATAACAAGTCGATTTTGCCCGCTATCTGGGAAGTACCCGACGTTTTTCGCCGCCGCTTGGGGGATCAAGCGGGACGACAGCGCGTCATGCAGGCAGACGGCCATCTGCTGATTGTTTTGCATCAGCCCCCAAAACCGGGCGAAAAAAGCCGGATCGGCCGCTACTTGTGGCGAGACGACAAAGGGGAATGGAACTCTAGCGACCTCGGTTCCGGCGACGGCGCGCTGGTTCGACATCTAGCGCAGTACGCCGCGGCCATCGACCGTCTCGAAAAACAGGAAGAGGCCGCCGAAGGAAGCGCCGCCTACTTTCAGGTGATTTCTGATCTTAGTCCCCTGCTCCGCGCCACGCGTAATTTGCAAGCGGTTCTGCAAAAGGCGCGTGAGATGGGCGACAACCACAAGGTGCTGATCAACGCGCGCGATCAAGCGTATGAGTTAGAACGCAAGGCCGAGCTGCTTTACAACGAAGCGAAGAACGAACTCGATTTCGCCATCGCCCAACAGACCGAACGTCAGGCCGAAGCGAGCCAGCGGATGTCGATCTCGGCGCATCGCTTGAACGTACTGGCCGCCTTCTTCTTTCCGATCGTGACGTTGGCGACGATCTTTGGCGCCGACCTGCATCACGGCTTTGAAGATTGGAACGCTCCTTGGCCCTTCCTTGCGATGACCGGCATGGGGTTGCTGCTAGGCTTGATTCTATGGGCGTTCGTCAGCTCGCCGATCGAATCCGCGAAGCGCGTCCTACGCGGACGCAGCGAAGCCCGACCGTCACGCGACCCAGGACGATAGCGGGCGGCAAGAAACAAACCAGGCTCTCGCACGTGTGCGAGAGCCTGGTTGTAGATGTTCCGCCAACTAATTCGACGTTGAATTGTTGATCGATTCCGGCAGGGAAACTACTTCCCTTTTAGGTCGAATACAAATTCATTGGGACCATCGCTCGTCACTTCTACGGTCAGACCGTTGTCCGTACGCGTATATTTTCGTGGAATCCGCGACTTCGACTCGTCAACGCTCATTTCCAAAAACTTGACGCGATGAGCTCCCAAAACGGCGCCTTTGGTAGAGCGATCGTACATCAGCTGAAACTTCCCCTCGAGATCGGTAGTTCCGCGCGACGCGCCTCCCTCTCCTTGAGGATAAAACACGACCGAAACTTCTGGCGCCGGTTGTCCATTCGCGATCAACACGCCAGAGACTTCTTTCAATTCTGGAAAGTTCTTGGACGGACTGCATCCGCCGCCGACCAGCGTTACCGACACCACGGCCAGAAGCAGAGTCGCGAAAGCAGTGAGTTGATTTCGTTTCATCGAAGCTTTCCTCATTATAAGTCGCCCTGAACTTCGCCATCGGCGATGCTCACAATCGTATTCAGTGCGTTGGCGTTGGACGTCTCACTGATGAAACGAACCGAACCGTCTCCCAGCAACCCGTTGCATCCGCCCGGGTGATGGCTCCCTGCGGTCCAAGCGTACGGAAGCGATTCCGTCGCCGAGTAGGGAGTATTGATTCCGTAGTCGATGTCAACGCCGGACGTGATGGACCACGCCGTCCAGAACGTCCCATAGTTGGCGTTTCGTTTTTCCATCGCCGTCTCGCAAAAGAACATCGCGTTGGTTAAGCCGTCAGTCACGTCGCGAAATTTAGCCGATCCGTTGATGCCCAATGCGCCTCGTAAACGAGAGTCATTGAGCGGTCCGCCCCAATACATCTTCTGGCAGTCGTTGGAATCGTGCCAATCGTACGAGACGAAGGTATAGCTGGTCCGGCGAGCCCCTTCCGCATGGTATTCCGTGCTCGAACCATGATAGGTGCCGGGAACGTCGAATGGATCGGAAGGGCACGCGAAAGCGCCAAACTGATTTGCCTGCAACGCCGCTTGATTCGAAGCGTAATCCGCAGCGATCGGAGCCTCTACGCCGGAATAATGGGCAGGCCCCATCGGCTTCCCAAAGTCGAGCTGATCATGCAGTGCGCTCTGCTCTAGAAAAGGCAAGATCAACAGCTGCACCGTGATGTTGCGAACATTTTTGCCGACCGTTTGCGGAAAACCCGCCGTCCCGAAATCAGCGCAGCCTGGATCGAGCAGAGCCGGCGGTAAAACCAGGTGCGTGCCGTGATAGTTATGCAACGCCAAACCGATCTGTTTCATATTGTTCGTGCACTGCATGCGACGAGCCGCTTCGCGGGCCTGCTGGACCGCCGGCAACAACAACGCAATCAGCACGCCGATGATGGCGATAACCACCAGCAATTCAACCAACGTGAATGCACGACGACTCCAATTTGATCTTCTCATTCGTTTCACTTTCGAAGGCAGGCATATCGAATGTCTACATCTAAGCACCGCCCAAGGTGATGACATAATACCCTGATAACTGCGACGACAAAAAACCGCCGCCAAGCAAATGTTTCTAACATAGAAACGATGGCTTCCCCCATGAAATCAAAGGAGCTTACTTGTATTCTTTGGAATTTAATAACGACGATTTGCTCCAGCCAATATTCCGAACAAAAAACGCCCGGATTTTGCACAGAACCTATCAGTGCGAAAGTTGCACAAAAAAAGCGTGATTCGGCCGGTTGGTGACATCGATCGTCTCCGCGATGAACAGCCCGAACCATCTCCCAAGATCGCTTGCACGCCGCCCGCAGCAGTGACATACAAGATTGGTTCAGTATCAGCGGTGACGCCAACCGCGCCAGATCAGCGCCGCCGCAATCACCGTCGTACCGACCAACCCTGCGACGCGCAGCCAGCCGCTTTTAAAGATGACCGTTCCGTTGAAGGCGATAAACAGAAAGAACCCGAGCACCGCCCCTTCGACCCAGGCTGGACGCCGACGATAGGAGTGCGGCAGCGCGGCCAGCCATACTGCGTCGGCGGTCCAGACCACCGCCATCAGATAGTTGACGTACAGCCCTTCTCCCACGGCGGCGCCCAACACTTCTTTGGTCTGGTTGGCGATGTCGGCGAAAGCGGCGGCTTGGCTGCCGTGGTGAAAGAAGTAGATCGCGGCGGCGATATGCGTCAGAAACAGCGCGCAGCCAAGCGGCCACAGCAGCCGATCGATCGCCTGCCAGCGCTGGTTATCGCTGGCCAACTGTCGACCGGCGCAGCAGAGGACCAGCACCGTCAAAGCGGCGCGAATGGACCAGCGTGTGAGTCCGTCTCCCAGGTCCATACTCGCGTTCAAAATCCCGTCGTCGGCCAAGTTCGTTCCAATCCGCGATAAGCCGTAGTTTTCCCGCATTCCCGGCTGTTGTAACATCACACTGAATACGCGCGATTGCGCTGCGCTTCGCCCCTGACAAATCATAACCGCTGGCAATCTTTTGCAAGGCCCCCAAACCGATGACCACGCCCGCCAAAGTGCCTGATAAAGTAAACGTCGCCCTCGTGCAAATGACCTGCTCGACCGTCAAGCAAGAGAACGTCGACAAAGCGGTCGCGCGGATCGCCGAAGCGGCCCAACTGGGCGCCAATATCGTCTGCCTGCAAGAGCTGTTCGCCGGGCAATATCCTTGCCAGGAAGAAGACCACCTGAAGTTTCAAGAGGCCGAGCCGATCCCGGGAGCGACGAGTCAGGCGATTCAAGCGGCCGCCGCCCAACATGGCGTCGTGGTCGTTGCGTCGCTGTTCGAGAAGCGAGCCGAAGGTCTTTATCACAACACGGCCGCCATCTTTGACGCCGACGGAACGCAGTTGGGGATCTATCGCAAGATGCACATTCCGGACGATCCCCACTACTACGAGAAGTTTTACTTCACGCCGGGCGATCTCGGCTTCCGCTCGTTCCAGACCAAGTACGGCCGCATCGGCGTCTGCATCTGCTGGGATCAATGGTTCCCCGAAGCGGCTCGCTTGACGGCGCTGACCGGCGCCCAGATGCTCTTCTATCCAACTGCGATTGGCTGGTTGGTTGACGAAAAAGAAGAGTATGGTCCGGCCCAAGTCTCGGCGTGGGAAACGATGATGCGCAGCCATTCGATCGCCAACGGCGTTTTCGTTTGCGCTCCCAATCGCGTCGGCCTGGAAGGAACGATTGAATTCTGGGGACACTCGTTCGTCAGCGATCCGAACGGCAACCTGTTGAAAGTCGGCTCCCACGATCAGGAAGAGATCTTGCTGGTCGAGTGCAACTTGGCGCAGATCGACTTTGCCCGCACGCATTGGCCCTTCCTGCGTGATCGCCGCGTCGACGCCTACAGCGGCCTCACCAAGCTCTATCTTGACGAAGGCGCCCACTAATGGCGAAGTTGGCAGGAAAGCCCCGCGAGCTTGGCTATCGCTGGCCCGCCGAATGGGAACCGCACGTCGGCACGCTCCTCTCCTGGGCGCACAATCGCGAAAGCTGGCCCGACAAATTTGAGCCGATCCCGTTCGTCTACCAGCGTCTGGTCGAGACGCTGTCGCAGTTCGAACCGGTCCACATCCAAGCCGCCGGCGATGCGCTGGCCGAAGCGACGCAGATGGTCGGTCATCTCCCCAACGTGACGCTGCACCCCATCGCGACCAATGACGCGTGGGCCCGCGATCATGGACCGATCTTCCTGCAATCGACCAACGACGATCAACCGCGGGCAGCGCTCGATTGGCGCTACAACGCGTGGGGCGGCAAGTATCCGCCGTGGGACGCCGATGACGCTTCGGCCCAACAGCTGCTCGCGGATCTCGACGTTCCCTACTTCGAGCCCGGCATTATCCTGGAAGGAGGCGCCGTCGAAGGGAACGGCGCCGGCGTGATCCTGACGACCGAAGAGTGCCTGCTCAACCCGAATCGCAATCCGACGCTCTCGCGCGACGACATGGAGCGATATCTGCGCGATTACCTGTGCGCCGAGAAAGTGTTGTGGCTGGGACGCGGCATCGTCGGCGACGATACCGACGGACACATTGATGAGTTGGCCCGCTTTGTGGCGCCCAATCGAATCGTCGCCGCCTACGAACCAAATACTGGGGACGAAAATCACGAGCCGCTGGCCGAGAACTTCGCGCGCCTCCAGGCAATGACCGATCCGCATGGCAAGCCCTTTGAAGTCATCAAGCTGCCGATGCCGCAACCCAAGCTGGTTGGCGAGCAACGGATTCCGGCTTGCTACTGCAACTTCTACATCGCCAACGGCGTGGTGATCGTACCGCAGTTTGACGACCCGGCCGACGCGGCGGCCGTCGAAGTATTGCGCCGCTGTTTTCCGGATCGTCAAATCGTCCCGTTGCCGGCGCTCGACCTGGTCTGGGGACTCGGCGCGTATCACTGCATCACGCAGCAGATCATGCGGTAAGAAAATGACGAAGACCCAAGGGAGAAACGTCTTGCCAAATCGTCAATGAGCGCAAATTCAAAATGTGCGTTGTGGGCAAGTGCTGGAGCGATCAACGGCATCCGACGGAAGCTTCCTTCTTCGAAGACCCCGTCCTGAACCAACGCCTCTTCTACTGCCAATATCTACTAGTGATCTGCTGTCTTTTTATGGGGGAGATCGCAGGCAATTCTCCATTGACCGCACCCCCACTCTGGCCTAAAGTGAAAGCCCAAATCATGTTTTATTGATTTTTTTCACGCCCTGAGGCGCGTTCGCCAATTCTTCTTCTTTAAAACGCCTCGGGCATTCTTCTCATTCGGAGTACGAATGCCATGTCCATGTTGACCCCATCCACTTCCAATTCTCCTCCCACTCGAAGTCGTTCATCTGGTTTTACGCTGGTCGAATTGCTGGTAGTCATCGCAATTATCGGCGTCTTAATCGCCCTGTTGTTGCCGGCAGTGCAGCAAGCCCGCGAAGCGGCGCGACGCATGGCGTGCAGCAACAACAAAAAGCAAATTGGCCTGGCGTTACACAACTATCACGACACTCACCTTCGGTTTCCGCCGGGAGCAATTAGCGGTCATGTTACGTGCACCGCCAGTGGCCAACCGCTGGGAGGAGGAACCGACGAATGCAATCAGGTTTTCGCCCCCTGGACCGTCCTCATTCTGGCGTTCATGGAAGAAGCGCCGCTGCACGACAAATTTGACTTCACCAAGATCTTCTCTCCCTACTCGGATACTTGCACTTCGGTGAACAAAACCTGGCAGTTTCAACCGCTGAAGAAGTTTCAATGTCCTTCCGATCCGCTGTCGGATAACGAAACTCCGACGCTCAACTACCTGGCTTGCCAGGGAGGAGGCGATCCGACCGTATTTGATTCAACGCTCAACGCCGCGTGCAGCGGCAGCAGCACTCCGACCCGCGCTTTCTACACCAACGGAATGTTCTACAACAACTCGAAGACGCGCTTTGCCGATGTTACCGACGGCATGACGAACACCATCATGGTGGGCGAAGGACAGTATCACTTTCTGCTCGGCGCTCACACGACGGCCACCACGCGCCAAAGCAGTTGGGCCTCTGGCGAACTGCCCAACTCGCCTTACGCGTCGCCGATCACGCTGTGCGCCGCGGGCAACTCGATCAACAGCGCACCACAAATCGCCTCCTCCATTCAGTTGGCCGAAGCGTCGAGCATCTTCGGCAGTCGTCACCCCGGCGGTTGCCATTTCACGTTGGGTGACGCGTCGGTCCACTTCTTTAGCGAGAACATGGATCTGGCCGTCTATCGCGCGCTGGGTCGACGCGGCGACGGACTTCCGACAGGAGGTTGGAACTAATGGATCGAACAACACGCGAAAACTGGATTGGCGTCGTCACAATTTTGACGGTCGCATGCGTTGGCTGCGGAGTTGCCGAAAATGGACCGCAACGTCACCAGATTCGGGGAAACGTCACCTACGACGGGCGCCCCCTTCCCGCCGGCAAGATCTCATTTGCGCCGGACACCGAACAAGGCAACTCCGGTCCCGGCGGTTACGCCGACATCGTCGACGGACGTTACGATACGTCCCAGGACGGCAAAGGAGTCGTCCCCGGTCCGCATCGGGTTCGAATCGAAGGCTACGATGGCGAACCATCCGCCCGAAATGATTTTCATCGGTACGGCAACATGGTCTTCCGCGTTCACCGCGAATCGATCGAGATTCCAGCGAACGCATCCGAGCACGATTTCGCCGTCCCCAACCCGCCCAACGAAGATGAGTGATCGACGCTCCGGGCCGAGCGTGATGCTCTTGCGGCGACTTCGCAGCTTGAGCGTCACGCTAGAAGGTAAAGTAGAGACAAGCTGCTACGGCACGCTCTTATCAAGCACGAGCGGCTGCGGATCTTTGACCTTGCCGGCTTCGCGCCTGCCTGTTCCTACTTGTCGTACATCCCCAATCTCCCGGCGTATCTGCTGAGCCAGATCGGTGAGATGGGCGACCACGTCGGGGTGCTCGGCCGAGACTTCTTGGTCTTCGTGGACATCGTTGCGAACGTCGTATAGCGCTACATTGCCCTCTTTGCTCGCTGCCGGCGGCAGACGCAGCCCCGTCTTGGGATCGAGCGGCAGGTAAAGCTTCCAGCGTCCGGCGCGAATCGCCTGAAGTTGATCCATGTAGTAGAAGGCGAATCCCTTGTCATCCCAAGGCGACGCCGTATCACTCTCCCCCAGCAAGATGCGGCTGATCTCGTGACCGTCGATTTCCGTTTTCGACATCGTCGCGCCGGCCAGTTTGCCGAACGTCGGCAGTAGGTCCATCGTTGTGCAAAGCGCATCGTTGATCTGACCCGCGGAAATCTTGCCAGGCCAGCGCATTACGCACGGCATTCGCATCGCGCCTTCGCTGGTGTTGTACCCGTCCCCTTGATACGGCAGATTGCTCCCTTGCGGCGGGTTGCGGTGCGGCGCTCCGTTGTCACTGGTCCAGATGACCAGCGTCTGCTCGTCGAGATCGAGTCGCTTGAGCGTCTCCATCACCTGGCCGGTGCTCCAGTCCAGTTCTTCAACGCTGTCTCCGTAAGGACCGTTTTTCGATTTCCCCTGAAACGCGGGGCTCGAGAAAGGACGCTTCGTCGAGCCAGGCATCGTGTGCGGAATGTAAACAAAGAAGGGTCGCTCTTGGTTCTGCTCGATAAATGCAATCGCTTCTTCGGTACAGCGTTTCACGAGCAAGTCGCGATCGACTGGCGCTTCGATCACTTGTTCGTCGCGCATCAGCGGCAGTTCAGGCCACAATTGAGGACGCAGGTCCTTGGTCATGTCATCGCTATAGGGAATACCAAAGAAGGTGTCAAAACCTTGCTGAGTCGGGAGAAACTCAGGCTGATCTCCCAAATGCCATTTGCCAAAGATGCCGGTTGCGTAGCCGACCGAATGCAAGACTTCGGCCATGGTCGTTTCTTTCGGATTCAGCCCCTTGGTGTCGAGCGGTCGCAGCACCGCGACTCCTTCGCCGCTCTTGTGCATGTCGACTCGCAGCGGATAACAACCGGTCATCAGCGCCGCGCGACTCGGCGTACAAACGCCGCTCGCGACATAAAAGCTGGTGAACTTGGCGCCTTCCGCCGCCAAGCGGTCAATGTGCGGCGTCCGGTGCAACGTCGAACCATAGCAGCCGATGTCGCCGGTCCCCAGGTTGTCGACAAAGAAGAGGACGATGTTGGGGGGCTTCGCGTCGGCGCTTTGCGCCGCATCACAGAAACAAGCGAACGCTCCGGCGACCAGCAGCGCCGGAAAAACGATGTTCCTTGAGCGAGAACCAAGCGTAGGTTGCGAGATCATGAGCAGTCGACAGGCAAAAGTCTAGCGAAATCATGGGACTTGTGATGTCTCATGATATCGCCGAACCGCTGGCCAACGCAAAACATTTCTGCACGAACCTGCAACAAAGCCGCAACCGACCCGCTTGCTGGTCGATCACCGGCGGGCGATTCCTACCGTATCATTCCCGAGGTTTCGCCGTGCCTGGCCGCGTTCCGCGCCCCCTTCCCACAGGTTGGGGAAGAGACGTTGCTAGCTTCCCAGAAAACTATGTTCCGGCGTGTCGAGCACGACCGCTTTTAAATCGTCATGCAGCAATTGCAGAAAGGTCTTCAGGTCGATCGCAACCCAAACCGAGCGTCCGTCGGCGTCGTCGTACTTGCCGTCGACAATTTCGCCTGGCGGCAGGATCAGCACGTCTTGCTCTTGCTTGCGCATCACAAACAAGCGTCCGCTCCCATCGCTGCCGATCAACTGCACGGGGCCTTCGTTGGGTCCGCCGACCAGTTCGGTCGGGTCCCCTTCGCGTACGTCGGCGATGCGATCAATCGGCGAAACATAGTAGCCGACATGGACATCGGGCCAACTGACGCCGTCGCAATACGAATAGAATTCGGCCAGTCGCGTCCCATCTTGCAGCCCCACCCGGTCGATGTGCTTTTGCACCTCTTCGGTCGGCTGCGGATCGGGAAGGACGTTTTCGCCCAGGGGGGTTCCAAAGTCAATTTCTTGCAGCTCGGCTAAAAGTCGTTTGACCGCAGAGCCCCATGATTGAATGTTCATGGCTAGTAGAAAAATCGTCCTTCTAAGGGTTCGTTAAAAATTACAGCGTGTCTTGTCCGACCGGCGGTTGCAAGATCGTTTTCAGGTAATCGAGGTACTTGGGGTCCTCGTCTTCAAATATATCGGCGCCAGCGGCCATGTACGCCATCGTAAACTCGTTGCCGGCCCGGGACTTATCGCCCAGCTCAAACTGAGCTTGCCCCATCCGCAAATGGAGAAGCGGGTTCCCCAGCCCGTCAGGGCACATCGCCGCGCGCGTTAGCACCGCGGCCGCTTCGGCGTACTGCTGGCGGGCAAAATGAACGTCGGCCTTCGCCGCTAGCAGCCAGAGCGCCGCTTCCCATTGAGTTTTCGGTTCCGGCAGCAACTCCCAGGCAGCGTCAAATTTCTCGTTCGCCGCGTCCAGATCGCCGGCGTCAAACAACACGTTCCCCGCTTGGCTCTGCTCGGTGACTTGTTCGTAGAGAGCGTCGTCCAGTTCAGACATGTCGAAGTCGGGCCGTCGGTTAAACGTCAGAAGGGGGTTTGATTTCGCTGGCAATTGTAACACGTAACCGCCCACTTTGCCCACGTCGCCGCAGCGGAAATCCCCCTCCAACGAGCGATTCAATTCCGTATGGTAATCAAAACGTCCGTCACGCGTCCCTCGATGACCAACGCATAGCCGCCGTACTCGGCCAGACTCCGCCAAGCGGCCTGGGGCGAACAGAACGTCCAGCACTCGTGCGCGTCGCTCGCTCTGGCGATAAATTCATCGAGCGCCGCGAGAAAGTCTTCCGAAGCGTCAGGCGACTCAAATTCTTCGCGCAAATGGGCCAACTCGACGCGATGCCCCAAACACTCGGCGACGCGCTCATAAAACTTTTCCCGCCGTCGCTCTTCCGGCCCAGGAGGCGCTTTGCCAAACAGAATCGTCGACGGCGTACCGATCAACGCGAGGATCTCATCATCCGTGAGTTTCGAATCGCTCATCATCCACGCCCTACAAAAGCAGGCGACCTATTTGACTCGTGACAAGCAGCTTTATGGTATCCACCTAGAGAAACATTATTTTAGCGATCGCCAAGTGGAAATGCGAATTTGGTGAGGGCTTGCGGCGGTGAGTTCCAAGCGGCGGCTACAGCGACCTAATCCTCAACCGGCGCCACATCAACCGAAAGCAGTTCGCGATTCCCCAGGGCCAGCTTTGCTTGCTGTTCTTCCAGCTCTCGAGCTCTCACCAGCGCGGAGGAAATTATGCCGGTGGGCACTGCGACGATTCCTAGTCCGACCAACAACAAAGCGGCGGTAAAAATTCGCCCGCCGACGGTAATCGGATAGACGTCGCCGTAGCCAACAGTCGTCAATGTCACGAGCGACCACCAGAGACAATGAAAGACCGAGCCAAATGCTTCCGGTTGCGCGTCACATTCACAATAGTAAATGCCAACAGCGCCCAAATAGAGCAGGATCGCCGCTGCCGAAAGAAAGAGCAATATTTCTTCTCTAGCAATCAATACTGCGTAGTGAAAGCGTTGTATCGCTTTGTTATAGCGAGCCAGTTTTAATATCCGGACAAGTCGTAACAAGCGAACGACACGAATCGACCGTAGATCGACTCCCAGGGAAAGAAAGAAAGGAAGGATCGCCAGCAGATCTACAATTCCAAAAAAACTGAACACGAACTTCCAGCGATGGGGTGCGACCCAAAGGCGGGCAAGGTACTCCACAGAAAAAATGACGACCGATACGACCTCAAAAAAGTAAAGCGCTCGCACCATTCCAGGTGAAAGATCGGGCAGCGTTTCGATCGAAAAAGCGATGAGCGACAGCACGATCAGAACCTGAATCCCTAGGACCAGCGCTCGGAGCGAATTCGATAAAGAAGAAGGCTTCACGTCATGATCCTTGTAAGACAGGCCTTCCCGCTTTCCGCTTTTCCTACTTCACCCCGCTCGTCTTCGTCTTCACACGACACAAGTACATATCCGCAGTGAGATACAAATAACCATCGTCGCCAAAGGTGCAGTTGGCCGTCTTTTCGCCGGTGCTTAGCAGACCAAGCTGCTTGCCTTCCGGCGTAAAGATGTAGACGCCGCCGGGGCTGGTCGCCCAGATGTTGCCGGCTGCGTCAATCGCCATTCCGTCCGGCAGGCCCGGCTTTTCGCCAACCAGGTTGGTCGCGTCAAAGAAGATCTTCCCTTCACCCACGCTGCCATCGGCGTTGACCGGATACTGCGTGATGGTCGCCGCCGCCGGATCGCTTTGGGCGACGTACAACGTTTTTTCATCCGGCGACAGCGCGATGCCGTTGGGGCGCGTCTGCTTGCTGGTGACCAGCTCGACCTGGCCATCTTTTTTCAAGCGATAGACGCCGCACCATTCTTGCTCACGCGTCGGATCGTCAAAGTTTTTCGGCAGTCCATACGGCGGATCGGTAAAGTAGATGTCGCCGCTGCTGTGGATCGTCAGATCGTTCGGGCTGTTGAAACGCTTCCCATCATACTTGTCGGCCAAGACCACTCGCTTGCCGTCGACAAACTTGACCAGGTTGCGATCGCCGTGGCAGCACGCGATCAGATTACCGTCGGCGTCCAGCATCAGACCGTTCGTGCCAGGCTCTTTGCCGGTAAACGGCGTCTTGCCGGTATAGCCGCTCGGCTCCATGAAGATGCTCGCGCCTTCCCCCGCTTTCCACTTCATCATCCGATTGGGAGGAATATCGCTAAACAGCAGATACTCGCCTTGCGGAACCCAGACCGGCCCTTCGCTCCAATCAAAGCCGTCGGCCAAGACCTCGATCACCGCGTCGGCCGGTATCAACTGGTCGATCGCCGGATCAAGCCGTTCAATCTTGCCGATCGACTTGGGCGTTTCCGCCGCTGCCGGCGAAAGAATTGGGGCTAGCATTCCTAGCAGGGCAACAGCAAAACGTGTGATCGACATGGGGCGAATCCAGAGGGGGGCGATAAGGAAATGAGTGGGCGATTTGCGTGTTTATCGTAGCTAAAGCGAAAGCGCGACGCAAATATCGCCGCCCGCTGCATAGCGCGCAAAGAGAAACTCTCCTCCCCTACGCAGCGTTGATGTTACGCAAAATCTCACAAAACCTAGGTTTTTGTTGACCCGGCCCTCTCCATTGGGTAAATTCGGTTTCGCTCTCCTCCGGAGAGTCTCGCCTTCCGCTCGCCGCACCATTCCTACCTTAGGTGATTCGACATGGCGCACCGTCGACTCGCACTCGTGCTGTTGGCGGCCTGCTTCGCCGGGCCGCAACTAACGCAAGCTGCTGATGTGTTGGACGTTTCCAAATTGCCGGGCATCTTGCTCGACGATTCGGCGGCACATAAGGAAGGTCCTTGGCACGACTCGACCCATACCGCTCCCTATGTCGGCGCCGGCTATCTCCATAGCGGCACGTCGAAGATGGCGGACAGCAACGCGCCAAAGTCGTTGACCTTCGCCACCGTCGTGCCGGAAGCCGGTGAGTACGAAGTTTTTCTGGCGTACAACGGCGGCTCGAATCGGGCCCAGCAAGCGCCGATCATCATCCAGCACCAAAACGGCGAATCGCGCCAACGTTTAAATCAACGCCCCGGTCCTCAGGGCCCGGCGTCGTTCCAATCGCTCGGCAAGTTTCACTTTCCGGCCGACGAAAAAGCGGTCGTCAAAATCACCAACGACGACCCTCACGGCATCATCATCGCCGACGCCGTCTTGCTAGTCGCGATCAAGGATCTGCCGAAGCTGAAAAAGTTTGAAGCGAAGACGGTCGACCCCGGCGACAAAAAAGCACAGCAGCAAGCCGAAGAACTCGCAACCGCGCCGCCGTTTGAACGTATCGAAACTACTGGGCTGCAGACGCTCACCCCGCGTGAGCTGGACGAGCTGATCGAATCGGTCGCGGCGGTCGACAATCCGACTCCGCTGGTCGATGACGAATCGTTCCTGCGCCGCGTCACCTTAGACGCGATCGGGCGCGTTCCGACCGAGCAAGAATGGAAAACATTTCTGGAAGATCCTGCGTCCAACAAACGCGCCAAGCTGATCGATCGGCTGTTGGCGTCTGAAGAGTATGGCGCCAACTGGGCGAATTACTGGAGCGACGTCTTTAGCTATCGCACTCCGTCGCCCGAGCTCACCTTTCTCTCGTACGACACGCCGAAACATTGGCTCGCCGAGCAACTCAACAACGGCGTCGGCTGGGATCAGGTCAGCTATCAAATGCTGACTGGCGTCGGCAAAGTCGCTGACAACCCGGCCGCGTTTTATGTCGGCTATCACCAGGCCGACGTCTCGCGCCTGGCCGGCGAGTCGACCCGCATCTTCCTGGGCGCCCAAATTCAATGCGCCGAGTGTCACGATCATCCGT
Source organism: Blastopirellula marina DSM 3645 (assembly GCF_000153105.1). GTDB lineage: Bacteria > Planctomycetota > Planctomycetia > Pirellulales > Pirellulaceae > Blastopirellula > Blastopirellula marina. The sequence continues at coordinate 296,116 of NZ_CH672376.1, read as the reverse complement.
TCGTTGACATTCCGCAAGAGCGATTCCATCAGATGGCCGCCTTCTTTGTTCGCACCAAAGCCGAATTGCCCTGGAACGACAGCACGCAGATTGTCGTCAAGAGCAAGCCCAAAGGCGAACACAAGATGCCGGAAACGAAGCAGATCATGTTGCCGGCCGTCTTTGATGGAGAGCCGCTCGCGCAAGATACGCCCGACCTAGAGCGCCGCGCTCAATTGGCCAAGTGGGTCGTTTCGCCCGAGAATAAGCTGTTCGCCAAAGCGTACGTCAATCGGATGTGGGATCGTCTGATGGATCGCCCTTTCTGCGATCCGGTCGATGAGATCACCGACCTGGCCGGTTACCCCACGCTGCCGGAAGTGCACAATGCGGTCGCCGAGCATTTTGTCGCTAACCGGTACGATTCCAAAGCGCTGTTGCGGTTGATCCTTAACAGCCAGGCCTATCAACGCCAACTGCCCAAGACCGATGAGCATCACGGTCCGCTGGAAGCTTCCTCGCCCGAGAAGCTGCGCAGCGACGAGATCTTCGCTTCGCTCGCCGCGGCGATTGATCTGCCGAACCTCAAGGGAGAGCAAAAGAAGCCGACCGGCGACGAACGCTTTCCGCCTCCTCCCAAAAGCACGCAAGATCTAGTCCGCGACGCGTTTGGTTATGACCCGTCGCTCGGCGATCAGTTTCGCCCGCAAACGATGCAGCAAGCGATGTTCATGATGAACAATCGCCAACTGCAAGCGCAAATCGCCGCCGATGAAGGCGCACGAACCAAACTAGCGAAGATCTTGGCCGACAACCCAGATGACGCGGTGGCGATTGAAAAACTGTTTGTCAACGTGCTGGGACGTCGCCCGAGCGACAAAGACGTGCAGATTTCTCGCGACTACTTGAAGCAAGTCGACGATCGCCGCGCGGCGTTCGAAGATTTGCTTTGGAGCCTGATTAACTCGGCCGAGTTCACCACTCGCCGCTAAGTGAGAGCTTGCTCATGATTCAGCCGTTTTGGAATTTGCGCGCCGGCCGAGACGGCGTCTCGCATCGCCGTGGTTTCTTAAAGCAACTTTGCGCCGGCGCCGCAGGCACAGCGGTCGCGCTCTCGTGGCGCGACATGATGATCGCCCAGGCCGACGAACTGCGCAAGCGCGGCAAGTCGATGATCTTGCTATGGATGGACGGCGGCCCGAGCCAGTTTGAAACGTTCAATCCCAAGATCGGCTCGAAGAACCAAGGTCCCTCCACCGACATCGCGACCAACTTGCCCGGCGTGCGGATCTCGGAATATATGCCGGAGACCGCCAAGGTGATGGACAAGATCGCGCTGATTCGGTCGATGCATAGCAGCGAGCGGGATCACTTTCGCGCGATCAAACTAGTGCGCACCGGCTATCCGATCAACCCGTCGATCGCCTATCCCACGTGGGGATCGGTCGTCGCGCGTGATCGCTGGGACCCTGGCTACGCATTGCCGGCGTTCGTCCGCATTGGCGCACCGCGGATCAAAACCCGCGATGTCGACGCCGGCGTGTTGGGACCGCGTTATGACTCATTCAAAATCGACGCCGCCGGCGAGCTGCCGGCCGACGTGTTGCCGACAGTGGACTCGGCCCGACTACAGCGCCGCTTGGCGTTGTCCTCACAATTTGACCAACAGTTCGCCTCCACAGGCGGCGCCAATCGCGTCCATGAAAAACAAGAGATCTACCAGCGAACCAGCCGCTTTGTGCTGAGTCCTAAGCTCGACGTTTTCCGTCTCGACAACGAGCCTGCCAAGCTGCGCGATCAGTACACCCGCAGCAACTTCGGCCAAGGCTGCTTGCTGGCGCGTCGCCTGGTCGAACATGGCGCTAGTTTCATCGAGGTCTTCAGCACCGGCACGAGCGGCGACCAAGGTTGGGACACGCACAAGAACGGCTGGAAAGAAAACCCCCTGCTCGCCAGCGAAGTCGATCAGGCCTATGCGACCTTGCTGCGTGATCTCGAACAGCGGGGCATGCTGGAAGACACGCTGGTCGTCTGGATGGGCGAGTTTGGTCGAACTCCGAAGTTCAAACCCGACGGCGGCCGCGAGCATTATTCGGACGGTTGGATCACCTGTCTCTCTGGCGGCGGCGTCAAAACCGGCCAGGTGATCGGCGCAACCGACAAAGACGGCGTCCACGTCAGCGATCGCCCGGTCGGCGTACAAGACCTGTTCGTCACCTTCTGCCAGATCCTGGGACTCGACCCGCACGAAGAATACGTCACCGACCAAGACCAACCGCTGGCGCTGGTCAAAGGTGGCGAGCTGATTTCGGAGCTGTTCTAACAGCGACGCCGCTTTGCCGCTCGATCCGCTCTTCGTAACCCAAAACGCAAGCTTTGAAGTTGCGTCTTTTCGAACCAAGCGAACACTAGCCAGAGGC
>NZ_CH672376.1:12027-293659 GCF_000153105.1 Blastopirellula marina DSM 3645 | reverse complement strand
TCGCCAGCCGCATTCCATCGGCTTGCGCCTCTGGCTAGTGTGATGATTTCCGGCTGGTTCTGGCCCTGTTTTACGGTTCTTTACTCATGTTTGATTGTTTGTGAATTGCAAATAGCGCAACTTCAAAAAGCGCCAGCAAAGGAAATGCGGCCGGAAGCAATGTAGAGAACACGGCCCGACCACGGATCCAACTTCGCAACTACTGCTCCAACGTTGGCATCTCCTAGTGCGCCGCATTCCCAGGGCTGCGTCACTTCGTGACTCCATTGCACCATCCCGAATACTTGCGAAGGCCCCTTTGGGCATGGACGATCGCCAATCTTTGTCGATTGACAAAGCGCACGGATCAGGGGTCCACTATCCACGAAATCCCGATCCAACCAACAACGATGATTCGGCGGCCGAGAAGGCCGACTTGAGGGCGTATTGCTGCGCGCGGGCCATTTCCACACCGACCGATCAACCAAATCGCCAGTGCGGTAGCGGTAGGGTGGGTGGAGCAAGCGAATTCCGGCGCCCAATTTCAATCGACATCGCCGCTTGCACAACCCACCGATGACGCCGTGTCGGCAAGCAGGTTTGGTGGGTTACGCAAACCGGTCATGTCGATCGAAAATGGTTTAATCGATCTCGGTTTTGCTCCAACCACCCTACGATAATTCACACATCGCGGTCCAGTCCTGTCCAAGGTTTCAACCCGAAAAACAGCGGTCCAGTCCTGTCCAAGGTTTCAGCCCCAAAAACAACGGTCCAGTCCTGTCCAAGGTTTCAGCCCCAAAAATAGCGGTCCAGTCCTGTCCAAGGTTTCAGCCCCAAAAATAGCGGTCCAGTCCTGTCCAAGGTTTCAGCCCCAAAAACAGCGGTCCAGTCCCATGGTCCAACCGAAAATGCTGCGGGCCGTTTGTCACAAAACGCCCCCTTGAGCAAGCGAAGAATAATGGTGTTCCTCGGCAGCGCGCACAAAAAAACGCGTCCCGTGCGGAACGCGTTCTTCGTGTTGGATTGTGCAGGGAGCGAATGCTATTTCTTTTCGATCGCTCGCTTCAGCGCGGTCCCCATATCGGCCGGGCTTTCGGCGATTTCGACGCCGGCGGCTCGCAGTGCGGCGAACTTTTCGTCGGCGGTTCCCTTGCCGCCCGAGATGATCGCGCCGGCATGACCCATCCGCTTGCCGGGAGGCGCGGTACGTCCGGCGATGAACGCGGCGACCGGCTTGTCGACGTTGGCTTTGATGAACTCGGCCGCTTCCTCTTCGGCGGTGCCGCCGATTTCGCCCATCATCATGATCGCTTCGGTCGCTCCGTCCGCTTGGAACATCTTCAGCAGATCGATAAACGAGGTTCCGACGATCGGATCGCCGCCGAGACCGACGCAAGTCGACTGGCCCAATCCCAAGCTGGTCAGTTGCCAAACCGCTTCATAAGTGAGCGTACCGCTGCGGCTCATCACGCCGACCGGGCCCTTCTTATGAATGTAGCCCGGCATGATGCCGATTTTGCATTCCTCCGGCGTGATCACGCCGGGGCAGTTGGGTCCGATCAAGACCGAGTCAGAAGCTCGCACTTTCTCGTAGACCGGAACCATGTCGAGAACCGGGACCCCTTCAGTGATCGCGATGATCACTTTAATTTTGGCGTCCAGCGCTTCGAGAATCGCGTCGGCCGTACCAGCCGGCGGCACAAAGATCATCGTCGCTTCGCAACCGGTCGCGGCGACCGCTTCTTCGACGGTATCCCAAACCGGCAAGCCTTCGACCTGTTGGCCACCTTTGCCCGGCGTTACGCCGCCAACCATTTTGGTGCCGTACTCCAGGCACCCCTTGGTATGGAAGCCGCCGACGCGGCCGGTGATCCCTTGGCAAATGACCTTCGTATCTTTGTTGATCAGGATGCTCATTGGAACAGCTTCTTCTGGAGGTGTTTTAGCCTAAGGAGTTTTTAATCGTCGTAGGGTGCGTCGCGACCCAGCTTTTTCATATCTCGGAAGTCAATATGGGAGACGAATATTGTCGCCAACCACATTCCCTCGGCTTGCGCCTCGGGCTAGTGTCCAGATCGTCCGTGATCGCCTAGGCGACCGACGCGACAACTTTTTTCGCGGCGTCGGTCAAACCGTCGCCGATGATGATCGGGATGCCCGACTCGGACAGGATCTTGCGGCCCTGCTCGACTTCGGTTCCTTCCAAACGGACGACCAACGGCACGTTAAAGCCGACGCTCTTGTAGGCTTCGACCACCGCGGTGGCGATCGTCGTGCAACGCATGATGCCGCCAAAGATGTTGACCAAGACCGCTTTCACGTTCTTATCGGCCAGCAAAATGCGGAACGCCTCGGTGACTTGATCAACGTTGGCGCCGCCGCCGACATCGAGGAAGTTCGAGGGTTCGCCGCCGTGCAGCTTGATGATGTCCATGGTCGCCATCGCCAAACCGGCGCCGTTGACCAGACAACCGATGTTGCCTTCGAGCTTGACGTAGCTGAGCCCGGTGTCGGCCGCTTTGACTTCGGCCGGCTCTTCTTCCGACAGGTCACGCAGTTCGACGATCTTCGGATGACGGAACAAGCCGTTGGTGTCGAAGTTCATCTTGCAGTCGAGTGCGATCATGTCGCCCGAGCCGGTGATGACCAACGGGTTGATCTCGAGCAGGCTGCAGTCGGTGTCGACGTAAACCTTGCAGAGACCTTGGATAAACTTGTAGGCGCTTTTGATCGTAGCGCCTTCGATGCCCAGCTTCTTGCAAAGCTTGCGAACCTGGAATGCGTCAGGACCGCGGGAAGGATCGAAATGCTCTTTCAGAATCAATTCGGGGCTATGGGCGGCGACCTCTTCGATTTCGGTCCCCCCTTCGCTCGACATCATCAGCACCGGCTTGGCGGCGGCGCGATCCAACACGATCCCCATATAGAGTTCGCGGGCGATGTCGCACCCTTCTTCGACCAAGACCTGGCTGACCAGTTTCCCCTCGGGGCCGGTCTGAATGGTGACCAGCTCTTTGCCCAGCAATGCGGCGGCGACCGCTTTCGCTTCGTCGGCAGATTTGACGAGCTGAACGCCGCGTTGGTCGGCGTTGTCTTTTACCGTCCCCTTGCCGCGTCCGCCGGCGTGGATCTGAGCTTTGACAACGGCGATCTTGCCGCCGAGCTCTTCGTAGGCCTTGGCCGCCTCTTCAGGCGTCTTGGCGACGATGTTGCGCGGGACGGCGACGCCTGCGTCGCGGAGAAGCTGCTTCGCCTGGTATTCGTGAATTTTCATCGACTAAATCCGACTGAGTCGAGGCGTCATGGTGCGGTAAAAGCCGGATTATCGATTCAGAACGAAACAGGGTCAACCATAGCGCTTTTGTGGTTGATGAACCTGAAGGGTTTTTCATGAAGGAGAAAGCAAGTGGTTTTCCGCAGGCCGTACGAGGGGGATTCGCTCGGCAAACGTAAGGTTTAGACGCCGAACGGGGTGGTTCGTTTGATCGGACGCAAAGCGGCCGTCAAAGCAATCATCGAAAAAACAAAACCGGCGAAAATCAGGCAGGATTGGATGGCGAGCATTTTAAAAGTCTCCAAACTTGGGGGAAGTTGGCAGACTTATTAGGCGATAGGCGTGCCAAATCCTTCGGAGGCGAAAAAACCCGGAATACCAGCCTTAAATCTTATCCAGACTACCACCAGGGGCCGATAAACAACCAATCGCGTCAGCTAGCAGTTGTCGATATGACTTCTCTCTTCGCGATGTGAGACAAATTCGCGACACGCGACACAAGAAACGCCTAGACCCAATGCGACCGCAGCCGAACAATGACATCGCCAGCTTAAACGCCATGCCGAACTGCGTTCCCCCGCCGAGTCGGAGATCATGATGCGCAGCCTGCTAATAATCGTCGCCATCGCGGCCGCCCAGGTCGGGATTTACTTCTGGCGACTACGACCAACGGAGTTTGAGTGGGGCAGCCTGACTGGCGTCGCCCTGATGACGTTGACCCTGGTCTTTTGGTCAGCTGTGCTGCAAATCGCTTGGCGTGATCCATCCCCTGCCTCGCCTCGGCCGATCTCGCCGGAGCCGGGCAACAAAAACTGGCGGCCGCTGAACCGATTGACTATCGCCGGGTTTTTTGCGCTGCTGGCGATTCACGCGTCGATCGTGTTGTTTGCCTGGACGACCTACGATGGCCAGCAACAGCAAAATCGCTTGGTCGACGGCATTTATCGCGCGGTAAGCAATGGCAGAATGGCCGAGATGCGCGGGCTGGCCGCCCATGGCTGTCGCTTCAACGATCGCATCGATACGGCGGATCCCTTGATTCACACCGCCAATCAACCGGAGGTCGCCGAGTATCTGGTCGACCATGGGTCGGACGTGAACGCCAGAAACGGCATCGCCGAGACGCCGCTGATTCAGTCTTCTCGCTACAAGCGATCGCCAGACTTGATCCGCGCCCTGATCCGACATGGCTCGGAAGTAAATCTAATCGATCGCGCCGAAGACTCGGCGCTTGACTGGGCGGTGCGTCATGGAGAACTGGAGACGGCGCAAGAGCTGCTTGAAGCCGGCGCTAATGTAAACCGGCTCAGTCCGTCGACCGACAGAACGCCGCTGGATGAAGCGATCTTCCGCGGTAATGAACCGATGATCGAGCTGTTGAAAAAAGCAGGCGCCACCCCTTCGCCAGATGCATAGCCGCATGCGGCGATCGACAGGCGCAGCCTTCGCGTTACTTCGGAATCGCCAGCCGTCGGTTCATCAGCAAGAACCAGATCGCCAACCCGCCAAAGGTGACGCCGGCCGTTAGCATGACGTTCCAATCCATATAGCAGCCAAACCCGATCAAGGCGCAAAAGAGAATGAGATACGACATAAGCTATCCGCGTCCTGAAAAGTGACAATTGTCCACTAGGAAACTTGTCATACGGACGCGGCAAGTCAAATCGTTACGAGCGGGATTTTCCGAAAAATCATGCCCTGCAACGGCTGACCTGGCTACGGACGCTGGGCGTTTAGCGGGCGATAGTATCGGCTCTCGCCTCGCAAGATCTGATGGTAGATGCGGTAATGATCGATCGAACGCTTAACATCGTTCGGACCAACCGGCTGCAGCTGCGGATCAAGAAACGAAAGCTTCTTCGCGATGCGGTCGCTATAGACGTCTCCGTCGCGCGCCCCCAAGTAGGCCAAGTCCAACTTCGGCAGATCTTCGCCTAGTCGGCTCTCGACCAACTGAGCCCGGATGATGACCGGTCCCGGCCGACCGCTGGCGAAGTCGCGCGAATGTCGCACATGACTCACCGGTAACAAGACGCCCTGTTGTCGCTGGTAGGTATTGAAAAACCAATCGTCGACCAGCGTTTCGTCCCCCCGCTTTTGCGTGATTCGCCGTGTTACCAAAGAGCACCCGGTCGCGAGCGAAAAGATATCGATCGTGCGATAGGGCGAGTCGGTCGGTTCATGCCGCATCACCAAAAAATGGTGGTCGCCGGTTTGATCAATCTGGGCGGCGACAATGCCTTCGGTCTCCTCATTACTCAGTTCTTCGATTCGCTTGCGACAGATGTCGATCACGTTGCTGCCGGCGACCGAAATGAAGAGCGCCCGCGGATCGGCCAGCGGTCCCATTGCGAACGGCCGCATCGGTTCGACCGGCTTATGGCGAACGATTCTGCGCGGCAAGGGAGAATCGGCGGGGATCGCCGCTTTGTCAATCCGCTGCGGATCGCGGGGAAGCGTACGCAGCCCCAGCACTTGGTTGGGGCCTGCAATGATCTCCACCAACTGTTGGGCTGGGATGATGGTCGACCTGGTGTCCAATCGCCGCGGCAGATGGAACAGCCGCGGCGTCTGGAGCTGCACATACTTGTAGTAACAAACGTCGGTCAAAAAATTGGTCGCAAACTCGACATGCGCGGTCGTTTCGCCGAAACCGACCTCGGCGATCCGCGTCCCATTGGGGCGTAGCCCGACGACTCGGCGATACTCTTTTTGAAACAGCTGGTACTTGCCTCGCCAGGTGGTCAGCTTGGCTTTATTCGCCGTTTGCTCGGCGATGATTCGCTGTAGATATTCGATGGTTTGCAACGGGCTGAGTTGGCTGGTGCGAATGTCTGTCAGCTTCGCTTCCAGCTGGTTGGCGAACGCTGCGGTCGCGCCTGCTTGCGGCGTTGGCTGCACCACATCGGCCGACGCGACGCTGCTCCAGAGCAACAAGAAGCAGAGGGAGATCGAGGATTTCATGCGGGTAACTCTTTACAGTTCGCTCTCTATCGTCTTGCGGCCTTGGCCCAAACTCTCATCCGCGATTGGGCCTCTTCACTAGGCTGAAAGTCTTTCCGCTCAACCAATTGAAAATCGCGATCGATGACAAGGACTGTCATCGGCCTTGCTTTCCAGCAACAGGCCACCACGTATGGAGCGAGAGAATCACCGCTTCTCACCTTTACTTATACTGGCCAGACCGCCGCCGCGGCAAACTTATTCCTGGGACGAAAAAAGGCGCCAGGAAAACTTCCTGACGCCTGAATCTCTTCCGCTCAACTCTGCGTATTCGCGCTTACGGCTTCACCGCGTAAACCTTCACGCTCGCCGCGTACTCATTGATGTCATATTTCTTCAGCAGTTCGGTCAAACGCTGATGGATACCTGGTTCCAGCGGAGCTTCATTGCCGCCGCAGCAACCGGCGTCGATAATCGCCAGCGGATCGTCGCTCATGGTGGGTGAGCAGCAGCCGGCCTGATTGTCGACGCTGGCGTAGGCGTTGAGATCGGCCTGGTCGTCGACCACTTCGACCGCGGCGAAACCGGCGTCGAGCAGACCTTGGCGATAATCGGCGATCGGAATCGCTCCTCCGATGCAACCGACCAGCGCCGAGATATCGCCTGCCAACTCTTCCGGCAGAGGCTTTTTGAGCGCAATGTCACTCACCGCGACACGTCCGCCGGACTTCAAGACGCGGGCAATCTCTTGGAAGACGGCCCCTTTGTCATCGGCAAGGTTGATCACGCAGTTGCTGATCACGCAGTCAACGCTGTTATCATCCAGCGGCATCGCGTCGATCGTCGCCAAGTGAAACTCAACATTCGTCAGCGGCGGGTTACTGCCGGCGGCGTTCTTGTTCGCCAGGTCGATCATTTGCTGCGTCATGTCGATGCCGATCGCTTTGCCGGTTGGGCCCACTTTCGCCGCCGCCAAGAAGACGTCAAGACCGCCGCCGCAACCGAGATCGACGACCACTTCGCCGGCGCGCAGATTGGCGGTGGCCGTCGGATTGCCGCATGACAGCCCCATATTGGCGCCGGCCGGGATCGAACTAAGTTCGGCGGCCGAGTAACCGAACGCCTCGGCGATCGCTTTGACGCCTGCATGTTCGCTGGATAGGCCGCTGGTCGCAACGGCGCCATAGTTCGACTTGATTGCAGCGGTGTTTTCGTTGGTCATTCTGTTCCCCTTTGAGTCGAATTAGGCCGTCGGCAAGTAGCCCAGAATTTTGGTTTTGATCTCGTCGCGCACGCGGCGGAACATCAACATCTTTTCCTCTTCATCACCGGTCGCGTCGGCCGGATCATCAAAGGGCCAGTGCAACGTTTGCTTGGCGCCAGGAAAAACCGGACAAGCCTCTTTGGCGTTGTCGCAAACGGTCACAACCAGATCAAACGGCTGGTCGGCGAACTGGTCGACATGCTTGCTTTCGTTAGACGAAATATCGACGCCCAGCTCGCTCATCGCGCGAATCGCCAGCGGATGCACGTAGCCAGAAGGCTTGGAACCGGCCGAATCGGATTTCCAGGCGCCTTCGCTCAAAGTCTCGAACAAAGCTTCGGCCATCTGCGAACGACAAGAGTTGCCGGTGCACAGAACTAAAACGCGTTTCATCAATCGTGCTCCTATCTTAATTGTCAGACTGAAATTTATTGAATGGCCGCCGACAACGCCAGCTTGGCCATCGACAGTTGATAGCAATGTTCAAACTGGGGACAGCGGCGACAAGCGTTCCATTGCTCATGATTCACGACGACCCGCTTACCCGATGTCACCAATCCGCCCGACTTTTGAATCTCCACTCCCAGCGCCTTCCCAGATACGGTTCTGCCGGTCGGCAAATGAAGTACGTCGGGAAACATCTTCGAGTAGCATTCAGGAAGTTGCTGATTCTCCATCACATGGCTCCCTTTGTCGCCGTGACCGGCTCGGACGATTGGCTCGCAAACGACGTCTGCGTTTTGACGCAAAACCGCACCAACATCAGCATCAACGGCACTTCGATCAAGACGCCGACAACCGTCGCCAGCGCGGCGCCGGACGACAAACCGTACAACATCGTCGCCGTCGCGATGGCGACCTCAAAGTGATTGGAAGCGCCGATCATGGCGGTGGGCGCCGCGTCTTCGTACGAAAAATTCATCCATCTAGCGACGGCGTATCCCACGGCGAAGATCAAGATCGTCTGCAGCATCAACGGGATCGCGATCCAGACGATCGTGAGCGGGTTGCCCAGAATCACTTCCCCCTTCAACGAAAAGAGGAGCACCAATGTCGCCAACAAAGCGGTGATCGTAACCGGGGTCAGCCAATGCAGAAACTTCTCTTCAAACCAGGCTCTTCCTTGGGTGCGAATGATCAAGATCCTTGATGCATAGCCGGCCGCCAGCGGCAATGCGACGTAGACCGATATCGACAACAGCAACGCCTGCCAAGGCACGGGAAGCTGACCGACCCCCAGCAGAAAACCACCCAAGACGCCGTATAGCAATAACATGGTCAGCGAGTTGATCGCGACCATCACCAGCGTCAAGCCATCGTTGCCGCGGGCCAAATATCCCCAGACCAACACCATGGCCGTGCAGGGAGCGATCCCCAGCAAGATGCAACCCGCGAGATAGCTGCGCCACAAGGGAACTTGCAGCATTTTGACTCCGTCCACCAAGACGACGGTTCCTGATCCATAGACATCGCCTTCGACCAGGCTCACGCCTAACGGCGGTTTGACGAGATCGACGGCATCCTCCCCAATCAGCGGCAGAAACAGGTATCCCAGAAAGAACAACGCAATCGCGTACATCGTGAACGGCTTAACGCCCCAGTTGAGGAGCAGCGTCAACCCGACCGGCTTCCAAGCTTTGCCGGCCTGAACGACTTTGGCGAAGTCGATCTTCACCATGATCGGATACATCATAAAAAAGAGACAGAGCGCGATCGGGATCGAGATGACCGGCGCATCTCCTACGTAAATCGCCATTTGATCGAGCGACTGAGCGACGCCTGGGGCCAATTTACCCAGCAGTACGCCGCCGCCGATGCAGAGCAAAACCCACACGGTCAAATATCGCTCGAAGAAGCCGATTCCCTTCGACGGCTGGTCACCGCAACTTTCAGAATTCATGTCCATATCAATTCCAATTCACTTGCTTCTCGGGACACTATATTCGCCCAAGCGAATGTATAAATTAAAAAAAAGGAGCTACTCGCAACAATCGCTTTCGCCGCACGACGACAAATAGTCGCGATCGGCGGCAAGTTGCGGCAGCACCTCAGCGCTATCGGCGACGCACTTCAGCAGCGACTGATGAAACTTGCCGCTCGCCGGAATCAAACGGTAGTACTGCCACAGCCCCTCCTTGCGAGCCGCGACCAGGCCTGACTTTTTCAAGTAAGCCAAATGTCGCGAAGCGGTCGGCTGCGGCACGTCGAGCACGTTGACCAAATCGCAAACGCACAGCTCTCCCTTGCGCAGCAAATGCAAAATCCGCAACCTGGTCGGATCAGACAAGGCGCGAAACGCTAGCTCGGGATTTAGCGCTAGTGCGATGGTATTCATGCTTGGCTCATTACATTCGTCTAAGCGAATATAGTGTTCATGGCGGAAAAGGTCAAGGAGAGATCGCTCAAGACGGGTCATTTCTCGAGTTCGTGGCGATTCAGAATAACCAGACTGTCGCCGGTACGTGCTCCCAAATAAACATAATCGCCGCGAGCCGCCAGTCCGTACGTTCGTTTCGCCAAGGGATGGCTAAACGAGGTCACAAATCGTGGTTTTGCGGGATTGGAGATGTCGACCACCGCGACTCCATCTCCGCGGACCATCGGCAGGTAAGCCCTGTCCCCGACAACCGCACAGCGATTCGGCTCGCCCAGCCGTTCATCCACCAATTCCCCTTCGAGACTAGGCATGGTCGTATCCGAGAGTTCGGCGAGATTGATGACCGCCAGCGCATCCCATGGCCAACACGCGGCGTACATCCGGTCGCCAACGACGGTTCCAATCACCTGACTGAGATGCGGGGCGAGCACTTCCCCCACAATTCGTGGTTTCACAGGATCCTCAACGTTGACCACGACCAAGCGATTCGGATGGCCGAAAACGGTTCCTACCAGTGCATAATGCCCCTGCATCGTAACGCAATACGCGCCGTCATCGGCCGTGGTTACTTGCACGTGACTAACGACCTGAGGACGTGATTTGTCTCGTGCGTCGACAATGTACAGCCGTTTTTCCGCTTGATGAGCCATGTAACAGTACCCGTCTCGATAGGCCATCTTATAGACGGGGCCTTCACTCCCCGGTTGACCAATGCGAACCTTGCCCAGCAATTTTATCGCAGCGGAATTGGATACATCGACAATCAGGAGAAACTGGCTGTTTTGCGACGCCAGATAAGCGGTGTCTCCCTCCAAGGCGAAACCAGTTATGTGGTCCAAATCTGGGTCGCTGAACGATCCTATGATTACGGGCGCTGCGGGGTTCTTGATCGAGCAGACGGTCAAGCGACGCCCTTCCCGACAAGGCAAGTACGCAAGATCACCGCTCAAGAGGATGTCTTCTACGCCGTTCAACTGTTCGCTGTCGACCAACGTGCCCACGATCGGAGATCCCGCCAGCGACAACTCGCCGCTAGTAATCAGACTCGCGGCCGCCAAGATGGCAAGCATGACTCTGTTGAAAAGTGACAAAACTCGCTGCATTGCTCATTCCCGTGAATCCAACCCCGCGAGAAGTCGAACCCTTACCTTCTAACAGACCAAAGGGGCCGACTTTCGCTCCCTCACGCGCCGCTGCATTGCAGATCACTTGACCAGCCCGCTCGCCGATCCCGGCTCAAGATCCCGGCGATCAATCACCACCAGGCTATTGCCTTCACGCGACCCGACGAACAACAGATCGCCGCGAGCAGCGATCCCGTAGGTTTTATCCAAAAGCGGATGCGTGAACGACGACAAAAAACGAGGCTTCGACAGATCGGAAATATCGACAACGGCGACGCCATCTCCTTCCACCATCGGCAAGTAGGCGCGGTCTCCCACCACTTCGCACCGATTTGGTTTCCCCAGGCGCTCGTCAACCAGCACTGCTTCGAGAGTAGGCTTGGTCAGATTGGAGATGTTCACCACAAGAAGCGAATTGTTGTTCCAACAAACGGCGACGTATCGATCGCCGACAATCTTCCCGCTCACCTGGCAAAGATGCGGGTTCAGCAAAACCGCGGTCAACTGCGGATGCAGCGGATCTTGGATGTCGACTACCGCCAGGCGATTGTTACGGCCAAACAGCGTCCCCACCAGGGCATAATGATCTCGCAACTCGACGCTGAAAGGACCGTCATTATCCGTAGTGACTTGAATATTGCTGACGACTTTGGGCTCGGTTTTGTCGCGTACGTCGACCACGTACATCCGCTTGCCTTGTTGCAAAGCGACATAACAGTAGCCATCTCGATAGGCGACTTTGTAAAGAGCGCCAGGGCCGTCCGCCGTGCCGATCAAAACCTTTCCCAACAATTTCATCTCCGCCGGATCGGCCACATCAACGATCAACAGTTGATGATTGCTATTGGATGCGACATAGGCCGTCGTTCCATCCAAAGCGAACCCCGCCGCTTGGTCCAACGCCGGGTGCGTGAACGAACCCAAAATCTGCGGCTGGGTCGGATCTTTGATCGAGCAAACCGTGAGTCGATGCCCTTCGCGACATGGCAGATAGGCTCGATCGCCGTCGAGATAAACGTCTTCTACACCTCGCAACAACACAGGATCGACCAGCACGCCGACAAAAGGAGAAGCGGCCGAAAGAGATCCGCAATACGTCAACGCAATTCCAAAGAAGGCGACAACTAGCAAGGGAAACTTGAAATTTACAATCATGAAATGGCTTTACCGACGGTCTGTTGAAGAAGAACCCAATTGAAAGTTAAACGTGCTCTTTCCCTCTTTCACACTGGCGGACAAATTGCTGGACTGTGAAAAATGAAACTTCCTCGGGATCTTCGCCTGAATTGGAGTAAGGGGGATCCGCTTATCCAGTTCGTCTCGAGTCGAGGGGGGAGAAATGGAAACGACATATTCCCCCGGCGGAATCCCATCGCCATACTGCGAGCGGATCCGATAGTTGCCGTCGTCTGCGATCACCGCCATCGCGGCGAAACCGGTGCGCGCATTTTCAAAAGAGACGATCGCCTGGGCGACCGGCTCGTCATTCATCATGACTTGCCCGGTAACCGGGACGATCGGAATTTGATTTCCTCCCATGCAACCAGCGAACATGCAGCACAAGACGCCGCCAGCGATCCCGGAATAGATATTCTGGAGAGTAGTTCTTGAGTACATAGTGCAAGCCAAATTGGAGATGTACAGGAGGAAGTCAACGGAGCGTTCCCGTTCTGGATCATTTCTTACCGACAAACAAGGAATCGGAAGTGCAGCATCCGCTCCCCCTAGTTTTCGCTGCGGCGGCTTAGTACTCGCCGATCGTGAGACCATCATTCCGTGCGGCCAGCGGACACAGGATCCCATTTACATCAATCGTTTCCGCAAGGAAATGGGCGCTTCCGTCCGCAAACAACACCTGCGCTCCGCCGGGGTGAGCCGACTGGATCGGCGCATTGGTGCCGTATTCAACATTGCCTAAGGTGTCGGAGGTCTTCGCTTTGTAATTCACGGCATAGCGAATGGTCGAGATATTGTGCGTGTCGTTCTCAATCGTGCTCGTCCAAGTCGAGGTTCCGGGATATCCCGGGGATCCAGTCCCCATCGTAAAACCCCAGCGCCACGAATTTCGGAGATCCACTTTCGCGCCTGTTGAGTCGACGCAGAAATCGGACTGTTCGCCAACGAGCAGTGTGTTGGTCAAGCCATCGGTGATTTCTCCCATCCGAATCGACAAATTGGGAGGCATCAGCCCATTCGAGCAGACATAGCCATATTTCCCTTGGATGCAGCGATCTCCGGTTGTCGACGACACCACATCGGTTGGCGTCGCCGCTCCTGAAATCCCCATATAGTTCGACGCGCCGAAACGGGGACTAACGCTCGCTCTGCTCAGATTTTCCAAGGGACTCGAAGGGCAGATATAACCCGAGATCACCACATCCGCGAAGGCCGTTTTGGTCGTCGCAGGCGCATTGGAGGTTTGTCCCCCGCGACTCTGGACGAAAGTCCATTGATCGTACAAGGCGCGTTCTTCAATGAACGGCAACACTCCCACCATCCAAGACGATGCATACTGATAAGCGCTGCCAACCGGAAAAGCGCCAAAGGTGTCGTGGTAATTATGCAAAGCCAAGCCGAGTTGCTTCAGATTATTTGAGCAAGACATCCGCCGGGCCGCTTCGCGGGCCTGCTGCACTGCGGGTAGCAAGAGAGCGATCAACACGCCGATGATCGCAATGACCACCAGCAATTCGACCAGGGTGAACCCAGCACGAATTCGGAACGCAGAAGTCGGGACGGAACCGTTCTCGATCGATTGTCGGACATCCCCAACCAGATCTTCGGGACTTCCGTTCAAGCAAGGCGTGGAGGTATGCATTTCAAGGATTCTCTTGGCTGGTTAGAGAGCGGATAAACCATGCGTCAAAGTCGATTGCCGCTGGCTCCCTCAAACTAACTCCAAGCGAATTCTAGATCGAACAAGACTGCGTGAAGATTCGATAAAAATCCCCCGATCCAATCCCTCACCAAGCCAACAGGCCGCTTCACGAAGAACGTCTCCCGCACAAAAGCGCACAATTCTCAACAGAAAGCGTCATCCAGCGCAAAACAGAGGCGTAACGTCTTTCCTTAGACCAAGCCGTGCAAAACAGATCTCGAAGCGCTCGACTAGAAACCACCACACCGCGTTTACTTCGGCTGCACCTGGCGGCGATATTCCGATGGCGACATCCCGGTCTTCTTCCGAAACGCCGAGCTCATGTATTCGACATGCTCGAAGCCGGTGCGATCGGCGATGTCGGCCATTGAGAGTTGCGTGTCGCGCAGCAGCTGGCGGACGCGATCCAGGCGAACTTGCACCAGCGCTTCGTGCGGCGTTTTGCCGGCCGCTTCTTTGAAGCGATATTCAAGCACGCGACGCGAGAGCGGCACGACCGACAGGACGTCTTGCACGTTGACGCCGTCGCACGCGTGTTCGCGAATGAACTGCATCGCTTTGGCGATGATCGGATCATCGGTCGCCATCACGTCGGTCGATTGTCGCGTGTTGATCCCGAGCGGCGGTACGAACATCCCTTCGTCGCCGACCGCTTCGCCGTTCATCTGACGATCGAGTAAACGGGCCGCTTCGTATCCGGTGGTGCGCGTGTCAGGGATCACGCTCGACAGCGGCGGCGAGCAAAGATCGCACAGCAAGCGATCGTTATCGACGCCGATCACGGCGACCTGCTCCGGCACGGCGATCTCCAACTCGCGACAGATGTCCAACACCTGCTGTCCTTTGATATCGTAACAGGCCATCAAACCGACCGGCTTCGGCAGTTTGTGCAGCCAAGCGGCCATGCGTCGTTTTTCGCGCGTCCATGAATAAGAGTCGCTATCGCGCGGCGTCGACTCGAAGATGTGACAACGTCGCTTCGCTTGCTTCAATCGCTCGACAAAGTTTTCTTCGCGCCACTTGGACCAGTTAAAATGAGGCTCGCCGCAAAACGCGAACTCTCGGAATCCCCGCTCCAACAAATGATCGGCGGCGGTTCGGGCAATTTCGGCGTCATCCGTCTCAACCCACGGCACGCCGGGCGCCAACTGCGCGGCGCTGACATCGACGACCGGCATCTTTAGCTTTTTGACAACCGCCGCGATCTGAGGAGTCTCAATGCGGACGATCGCGCCATCTCCTTTCCAACTTTTTAGCCAGGCCGGCGGCGATGCGCCGCGTTCTTGTTCCGGCACATAAATCGACCACGGCTGATGCTCGTGAACATACGAGATGATCCCTTCCAACAGCCCCCGCGCGTACGCGTTTGACGTTTCAACCAACAGCGCGACTGTCTTGCGGCGTTTCATGGGAAAGCGGTTACTCTTTAAAGGAGCGGCGTGCTTGGCTCCATTGTAGACGAAAAGTTGTGGCGACTCTGCTCCTTATGTGAAATACCTCCGATTGTATTCGCGTTTTCTCATGGCTTTTAGCCCGGCGACCGGTCAGGTTATAAGAACGTACTGAACGCCGTCACCGCTTGGTCAGTACGCTGCGCTCTGCATGCATCTTCTCGCTCGAAGGATTATTGATGAATACGAAGCAGTTCAACGTGGTGATTGTGGGTCTCGGTTTCGGCGCCGAGTTCATCCAGATCTACAAAGCTCACCCGCAAATCAAGATGTACGGAGTTTGTCGGCGGAACGAGGCCGAGATGCACAAGATGGCCGACTTGTTCGAGATCGAGCAGCGCTATACCAGCTACGACCAAGTGCTGGCCGACCCGACGGTCGACTTTGTCCATATCAACTCGCCGATTCCCGATCACGGCTGGATGTCGCTGCAGGCGCTCGAAGCCGGCAAGCATGTGATGTGCACCGTACCAATGGCCACCACGATCGACGAATGCCGTCAAATCGTTGAGAAGGTCGCCGAAACCGGTCTGAAGTACATGATGGCCGAAACGGTCGTCTATAGCCGCGAGTTCCTCTACATCAAACAGCTCTACGACCAAGGGGAGCTGGGAGACATTCAATACATGGCCGCTTCTCATCCGCAAGACATGCAGGGATGGCCCGAGTATTGGGAGCGCATGATCCCGATGCACTATGCGACCCATGTGGTCAGTCCCGTATTAGGCCTAATGAATAGCCGCGCCGAATACGTGAGCTGTTTCGGCTCTGGCGTTATCTCGCCGGAACTGGCCGAAAAGTCAGGCAACCAATACGCCGTAGAAACCTGCCATATCAAGCTGAAAGATAGTCCCGTCGCCGCCCATGTCTGGCGATTTCTGTTTGACACGGCGCGGCAATATCGCGAAAGCTTCGATGTCTACGGCACCAAGCAGAGCTTTGAGTGGGCGCTGATCGAAGGGGAAGAACATGTACTGCATACGGCGAAAAAGCCAGAGCACGAAATCGCCCAACGAATCACGGTGCCTGACTTCGCCCAGCGACTGCCGGCCGAGATTCAAAAATTCACGCGCGCGATTCAGGATGTCGAGCACTTGTCGTTCATCCAAGGCGCCGGACACGGCGGTTCGCATCCGCACTTGGCCAACGAATTTGCCTGTGCGCTGGCCGAAGATCGCGATCCCTGGCCCAACGCCGTGATCAGCGCCAACTGGACCTGCGTCGGTTTGTGCGCCCACCAATCGACCAAACAGGGGGGCGAGATCGTTCGCTTGCCTGACTTCACGCTCGCCTAATGCGCGTGCGTGCCGAGAGAGACCGTAGATTCTATTCGCATACCCAAACGCTCGTCACCGCTAGGACGAGCGCGCTGGCCGGAGTTTCGCCGTGATTCGTTTGCTCGCCGCCGCAGCCGTGCTGTTCGCTTTCGTCGCCAACTCGCTTGCCCAAACGGCGAACGAAGCGCCGATTCGGATTCTCTTTCTCGGCGACCAAGGACATCACCACCCTGCCGATCGCGCCGCTCAGTTGATTCCAGCGATGAAAGAGCGCGGCGTCGATATCGAATACACGGAAGACATCACGGCGCTGAACAAAGATCGGCTGAAGCAATACGACGGCTTGATGATCTACGCCAACGCCGAGAAGATCTCGGCCGACCAAGAAGCGGCGCTGTTGGATTACGTCGCCCAGGGAGGCGGTCTGATTCCGCTGCACTGCGCCACGTACTGTTTTCTCAACTCGCCGGCCTATGTTGACCTGGTGGGCGGACAGTTCTCGAAGCATGGAGGCGAAGTCTTCAGCACCGTTATCGCCGAGCCCGCTCATCCTCTCATGCAAGGCTTTCACGGTTTTCAAAGTTGGGACGAAACCTACATCCACCATCGCCACAACGATCGCAATCGCATCGTGCTGGAGTATCGCCTTCAAGGGGGTCAGGCCGAGGGACAAACGCGTGAACCTTGGACCTGGATTCGCACGCAAGGCGCCGGCCGCGTCTTCTATACCGCGTGGGGACATGACGCACGGACCTGGAGCAACCCCGGATTCTTGAATCTGGTCGAACGAGGAATTCGCTGGGCGACCAAACATGACGTGAGCGTCGTGGATGATTTCTATGATAAGTCGCGGTTCGATCCGCCGGCGATGAGCCAAGTTCCGGCCGACGCCGCCAAGTTTGCCTACATCGACGTGGGCGCCAAGATCCCCAACTACACGCCGAGTGACAAATGGGGAGTGCAAGCCGCGCCGCTCACCGTCATGCAGGCGCCGCTACCCGCTAACAAATCGCTAACGCACATGGTCCATCCGGTCGAATTCTCGATTGACGTCTACGCGGCCGATCCAGAATTGGGCGGAAAACCGATCGCGATGAACTGGGACGAACAAGGGCGACTCTGGATCTGCGAAACGCTCGACTATCCGAACGAACTGCAGCCGAACAATCGCGGCCGCGATCGGATTCGCATTTGCGAAGACACCACCGGCGACGGTCGTGCTGACAAGTTCACGATCTTCGCCGAAGAGCTGAGCATTCCGACCACAATCTTGCCCTATCGCGGCGGCGCTGTCGTGCAGAACGGAACGGAGACCCTATTCCTGAAAGACACCGACGGCGACGGCAAAGCCGATGTCCGTAAACCGTTGATCACCAACTGGACCTTGGGCGATACGCACGGCGGCGTCAGCAACTTCCACTATGGTCTCGACAACTGGATCTGGGGAATGCAGGGGTACAACGACTCGGCGCCGATGATCAACGGCCAGAAGCAGCCGAACTTTCGGATGGGCTTTTTTCGCTTTCGCCTAGACGATCAAGATCCGCCGAATGTAACCGACCTGGAGTTCGTCCGTTCGACCGACAACAACACATGGGGACTCGGCATCAGCGAAGAAGGACTCATCTTCGGCTCGACCGCCAATCGCAATCCCAGCGTCTATATGCCGATCGCCAACCGCTACTATGAGACGGTTCGCGGCTGGGGGCCAAGTCGACTCGGCTCAATCGCCGACACCTACCTATTCAAACCGATTTCTGACAAGGTTCGCCAGGTCGATCAACATGGGGGCTACACCGCCGGCGCCGGCCATGATCTGTACACCGCTCGCGTCTACCCGCAGCAGTGGTGGAACAAAACGGCCTTTGTTTGCGGACCGACCGGCAAGCTGATCGGGACGTTTGTATTGACTCCGGATGGCTCTGACTTCCACTCGACCAGCCCGATCAACCTGGTCGCTAGCGATGACGAATGGACGGCGCCGATCGCCGCGCAGGTCGGTCCAGACGGCAACGTGTGGTTCCTGGATTGGTACAACTACGTCGTGCAGCATAATCCAACTCCGCATGGTTTTAAAACCGGCAAAGGCGCCGCCTACGAATCCGATCTGCGTGACAAAAAACATGGTCGCATTTACCGCGTCGTCTATGACCACGCGAACCCAGACGCGAACCCGGCGATCCATCTGCAAGAAGCCGACGCCGCCGCTTTGCTATCAGGCTTAAAGCACCCGAACATGCAATGGCGACTGCATGCTCAACGTCTGTTGATCGATCGCGGAAAGCGGGACGTCGTGCCGCAGTTGATTCAGATGACCCTCGATCCGCTGACCGATGCGATCGGCCTGAACACTGGAGCGATTCACGCGTTGTGGACATTGCAAGGACTGGGCGTGTTCGCCGATCCGCAGCAAACGGCCGCTCATAGCGCGGCGGTCAAGGCGCTCACCCATCGCTCGGCTGGGGTACGACGCAACGCGTTGGCGGTCTTGCCGCCGACCGCTGCTTCGACAGCCGCGATTCTCGCGAGCGGAACGCTGCAAGATGGCGACGCCCAAGTTCGCCTGGCGGCGCTGTTGGCTTTGGCCGATATGCCTGCCCACAAAGCCGCAGGCGCCGCGATCGCCAAGTTGACGACCGAAGCCAAGTTGATGAACGATCGTTGGCTGCCGGATGCATTGACGGCGGCGGCGGCAAAGCATGCCGACGCTTTTCTGCTGCAGCTCGCAGGAAGCGCCGAAGCGCCGGACAAACGCGTCCTGGGAATGACGATAATCGTCGCCGAACATCTGGCTCGCGGCAAGTTGGACGCTGGCCAGCTTGATTCGCTCTTGGCCGGCCTTGAAGCGGCCGATCCCGCGATCGTCGGTGCGATCATCCATGGTCTCAACGCAGGTTGGCCGCGCGACTTCAAGATCGATGCGACTTCCGCCACCACTTCGGTCGCCGGCGCCGTGGTCGAAAAAGCGCCGATCGCCACCAAGGCGGCGCTGATTCATCTGGCCGGCAACTGGAACGGAGTCGACCTGCGATCGTACGCCAATCAAGTCGCGGATCAATTGCTGGAAATCGTGGAAGATGAAGACGCCAGCGAGGACGCGCGGATCTTGGCGGCACGGCAGGTCGTGGAGTTTCTCGCCGATAGCATGCGACCGGTGGACGTGATCCTGGAAATCGTCGGCCCCCACGCAACGCCCAAATTGAACGAGGGACTCCTCTCCGCGCTCGCGGCCAGCACCGCCACAGCGACCGGAGAAGCGCTGGCCGAAAGCGCCGGCACGATGACCCCAGCGACGCGCGACGCGGCGATTCGCGTCCTGCTGTCGCGTGCTTCGACCACCGTTGATCTGGTCAACGCGTTGGAATCAGGCGCGCTGGCGCTGAACGATCTGAAGCTCGATCAACGTCAGGCGCTGGCCGATCATCCTGACGCCCAGCTTCGCCAGCGCGCTCGCAGATTATTGGCGATGGGCGGAGGACTTCCCAACGCCGATCGCGACACGGTGCTGCAGGATCTGCTGGCGATCACCCAAGTCAAAGGCCATCCGAAAAACGGCCTAGAGCTGTTCAAAAAGCATTGCGCCAAATGCCACAAGCATAGCGGCGAAGGGGGCGATGTCGGCCCCGACCTGACCGGCATGGCGGTTCACCCGAAAGCCGAACTGTTGACCAACATTATCGATCCGAGCCGGAGCGTCGAAGGCAACTTTCGCACCTACAAAGTGCTGACGATCGACGGCAAATTGCTGACCGGAATGCTGGCCGGCGAATCGCGCACTGCAATCGAAATCATCGACGCCGAAGCGAAGAAGCATCAGTTGTCGCGGGAAGATATCGAAGAGCTGGTCGCGTCACGCAAGTCGCTGATGCCGGATGGGTTTGAAAAACAGATGTCCCGCGAAGAACTGACCGACCTGTTGGAGTTTTTGACCAACAAAGGAAAGTTTGTCCCGCTGGCGCTCGATCGCGTCGCGACCATCACCAGCAACCAGGGTATGTTCTACAGCGCCGATAGTCCCAGCGAGATGCTGCGTCTATCCGACTGGTCCCCCAAAACGATCGAAGGGATCCCGTTCGTACTCGTTAATCCGACCGGCGACAAACCAAATGTCGTCATGCTGAAGAGCAAAAAAGGCCCCATCCCGGCGACCATGCCGCAGTCCGTCACGTTGCCGCTGCACGCGCCGGCTCAAGCGATTCACCTACTGAGCGGAATCAGCGGTTGGGGCGCGCCATTCGACAACAACCAGACGACGGTGATGACCATCCGACTGCATTACGCCGATGGTCAAATCGAAGAAGTCCCCCTGAAAAACGGGCTCCACTTCGCCGACTATGTCCGCCGAGTCGATGTGCCTAACTCACAGTTCGCCTTCGCTTTCAGCGGCGGACAACAGATGCGGTACCTCAAGTTTAAGCCTAAGCGCACGGCGGAGATCGCCGAGGTCGAGCTATTCAAGGGACCGCATCCTAGTGCGCCGATCGTGATGGCGATCACGGCGGAGCAGCCGGATGGGAAGGGGGAATAATTAGGGAACCACCGTAGGCCGAGGGGCGAACCGAGGGAATGCGGACAGCCATCGGCGAACGGTCAAGATTTGCACTTGAGCGAATATCATTGGAGTCTTGACCGATGGTTCAGTCTCCATTCCCTCGACTCGCGCCTCAGGTTACGGTTACAGGAAACCGGATCTTGCCGTTCAATCGCTCCTCATTTCCCCACTCCGCAGCCGCTGCAAATAATACTGCACCCCCGGCACAAAGAAGCACAACGACGCGATCACGCCGTAGATTAGATGCGCGTAGAGCGGAAAGATCGCCATTGGCAGCGCCGTCAAAAACAGCACGCCGGCTTGGATGTAAAACCAGCCGGTGAGGATTCCTCCTTTGATCAAAAAGAGCATCCCCAGGATCACGGCCAGGATCGGCGAGAGTTCGACCGGTTGCATCCCCATCAGCGCTTCGATGGGGAACAGCGACACCACGCCGATCATCCCGGCGCCCCAGACGTGGGCGATCTGTCTTTCGACAAACGTGACCGGCCCCATGCGCCGCCGCATTCCCCAAAAGATGATCGCCCAGGCGCCGGCGATCACGGTCCAAATGAAAATATAATGCCAGCGAGTTTCGTCGCCGATCAATTGCAGGCCAAAGGTAGCCAGCGACATCGCGAGCAAGACCAAGCTATGCCAGATCCAGAGCAGCCCCCAGTTCTCCAGCACCTGAGCGTGATGCGTTTCACGAAACAGTCGCGAGACGATTTGCCCAAATCGCCCACTGCGAGCCGAGATCGATTCGTCATGTAGATAGGCGTTCAAGTCTCGCGCCAGCGCATCGGCGCTGCCGTATCGCAGGTCAATCGGTTTTTGTAAACAGCGCAGCGCGATCATTTCTAAATCGCGATCTACCTTCGGATAAATCTCGCGCGGGAGCGGCGGATCTTGCTCCAGCACCTTCAAGACGACATCGACCGGCGAATCACCTTGAAAAGGGGGCCGACCGGTCAGCATCGCGTAGAGGATGGTTCCCAAGCTATAGACGTCGCTCACCGGACCGATGCGACCTCGATTTCCGGCCGCTTGCTCCGGCGCCATGTAGGTGGGCGTGCCGAGGATCGCGCCGGTGCGGGTCAGATCAATACCGTCGGTCGTACGCTTCGCCAAACCAAAGTCGGTGACGAGCGGCCGGCCGATTTCATCCAGCAGGATATTGGAAGGCTTCAAGTCGCGATGCAGCACGCCTTGCTGATGGGCGCAGTGGACGGCGTCGGCGACTTGCTTTAGCAGCAAGGCCGCATCACGCGGCGCCATCGGCCCGCGGGCAATTCGGTCTGAGAGCGTCTCTCCCTGCACAAACTTCATCGTGAAGTAGCAGCGGCGATCGAACTCGCCCACTTCGTAGATCGGCACGATCGAGGGATGCTCGATGCGCGCGGCCGCTTCCGCTTCGCTGCGAAAGCGGGCCTGATCTTCGAGCGACGCCAAGCGATCGCGCAAAACCATCTTTACCGCGACGATGCGATCCAAACTTTTTTGCCGCGCGCGATAGACGATTCCCATCCCGCCGCGACCGATCTCCTCTAGCAGGTGATAGTCGCCAAAATCAGCAGGCAAACTCAGCGGCGACAAATTGCCGCTGGACGAGCCGGTGATGCTTTGCGTGATGGCCTGATCGCTGCGAACTTGCGTCGCCACCGCGTCGGCCAGCATCACGGCGCCCCACAGCTCGCGCAGATCGCTGGCCAAGTCGGGGTGCGACTCGGCGACCAGATCAAGATCAACATGTTGCCCGGCTTGCACCTGAGAGGTGAGCTGATCGATCAATGCGGCAAGTCGCTCGTCGCGTTGGTCAGCGTCTTCGGTCATACGTCGTTCACTCGTCGGTCGGTTCGCCCAAAAGCACGCGCAGGCGCCGCAAAGCGCGCAAGTAACGCATGCTGGCCGCTGCGGCTGACAGTTCTAGCGCCGCGGCGACTTCCTGGTTCGAGAGTTGCTCAAAATGCCGCATCACCACCACTTCGCGGTCGACATCCTCTAACTGGGCGATCGCCTGTTCAAAACGAGCTTGCAGCTCATGCATGGTCGCAGCGGCGGCCGGGGTCAGTTCGCGGTCGCAGATCTGGGCGATGATGTTGATCGACGATTGGTCGACGTTCAGCGGCGCCGCGATATTTTGCTCTAAATCGACGCTGCGCTTTTGCGACGCGCGATGTCGACGATGCGCGTCAATGATGCGATCGTGGGCCAGATGTCGCAGCCACAAATGGAACGGCATTTTGGGGTTGTCCATGTAGTCGGCCAAGCGGCGATTCGCTTCGACCAGCACATCTTGGACAACATCGCTGGCGTCGACTCGACGGCGAATCTTTCGATCCAACCGCATCTCGACCATCCGCCGCAGCGAGTCGCGATGCCGCTCGAGCAGCTTATCGCGCGCGGCGGAGTCGCCCCCTTTGGCGTCCAAGATCAGTTGTTCCGTTTTATCGGCGGTGGGCCACATACGTTTGTTTATCGTCTGAGCTAAAGAAGAACGGCAAGCAGTCTGACCGACTGGATCCTTACGGAGCGCCCGGCTGACGCATGTGTAGTAGCGGAAACGGACGTCCCGACGAGTCCAGTTCGGACCGATCATAGGTGACAAATCCTTGCGCTTCGTAGAAACGACACGCCTGCGGATTTTGCTCATTGACGTCGACGGCCAGGGGCCCCTTTTGCTTTTGGGCGAATTCGATCAATCTCTTGCCCCCTCCCCGACGTAAATGTTCCGGCGCGAGAAATAGCGCTTCTACCCGGTGAGCGTCGAGCCCCATGAAACCGAGCGGACTCTGATCCTCGTCGATCCATACCCATAGCTCTAGCCCAGGCAACGCTTGATCGCGAACGATGGGGAGAAAGAATTGGATGTCTTCTTCCGTTAGAAAAGCGTGCGTATGACGTACGGAACGTAGCCATACGTCGAGCAGCTTCTCGTGATCCCCCGGGACTGCGGCCCTAATTTTCAAGCGATTCTCCCTATCCGTACCGACGACGCCCGGCTTTTAATTATCGTCAAGGATGGGGGTAAACCGCAAGAATGTCAGCGTTTCTGGTCAAACAAGGGGTATTTCTCGACCAGAATTGGTCACTGGCTGGCGATTTCGGTCAAAATCGTTGAAAATCGTCTCCGCGGCGAAATCTTGTCGCACTCAGCAGTCGTCTAACAGGGTGAAGGGCGAAACGTGGCGAAGCTCGGACAAGGCAACAAAACTCGGACCTGCCGGAAACAGCAGGAATCGTTGGAGGACGTGTTCGCGCGCCTTCACGGCGAGTTGCTGGGCGCCTTGTACCACCTCCTAGGCAATATGGAGGATGCTCGCGACGCACTTCAAGACTCCTTCATCAAATGCTGGCGGCACCAAGACAAATTACCCGAAATTGAAAATGTGCGAGCCTGGATTTTCCGAATTGCGATCAACACCGGTCGCGATCATCGTGAAAGCGCCTGGCGCCGCAAGCGCCAGCACCTGGTCGCCGAAGAAGAAACGGTCATCAGCCCGCATGCGTCCGTCGAAAGTAAAGCGGAGCATGCTGAGCAGATCGATCGAATGCGGCTTGCCGTGATGCAACTGCGTGACGAAGAACGGGAAGTGTTCCTGCTTCGTCAGAATGGTGACATGACCTACGACGAAATCGCCGTGGCGCTGGATATTCCCTCCGGCACGGTCAAAACACGCATGCGAATGGCGCTCGAAAAACTGCGCACGATCCTGGCCCCTAGCAAGGCCGACGCACCGCACTAACTGATAACTCCGCCCCCTCCCCCCGACTACTGCTCAAGGAAACTCGCCCACCCGCGTTTACCACGTAAAGTTCGATGACCGATCACGACGAAATCCGACAACAATTGCTCGAGCTGATTTACGGCTTGCTCCCCGCTGACGAAGCGTCACGGTTGGCGGGTCGTATCGGTCGCGATCCGGAACTAGCCCGAACCTATGCCGAGGTGAAAGAGCAAACCGATTTGTTGGGATCGGCCGTTCGCCTGACCGAAGTTCCCCTGCCCGACTTCGCCGCTTGGAAGAAACAGGCGCAGGAAGCAGAGCGGGTGGAACGTTCCCGAGCGATGCAGGGTTTTGTCCGCGGCTTGCAAGTTTTGACCGCGCTGGCGGCGTCGGTTTTGATTCTCGCAAGCGGCGCGGCGGTCTTCTTTACGACTACGGCGGAGCTGGCGCAAGCTCCCACCGCTTTCCATTCGGCGCCCACCAAAGTTCGCGTTGCGGCGGCCGGCGCCGAAGCTTCGCCCCCGGCGATTGAACTGGAAGTCTCTGGCCCGCGCGTCCTTAGCAGCGAAGTCGCCAACCGCTTCGCCATCTCGGTTCGTAACGAAGCGGCGCCTCAGGAAGAGACCGAGATTTCTTACAACTTCAAATCGCCGCAAGGCGAAACAATCGCCGCCGGCAAGCAACAAGCGGTCAACGGCCTGGCGCGGATCGCGCTGCCGGCCGACAAAGCTCGCGCGGACCTGAAACTGCAAGTCACCGCGCAGCAGGGACGCGAATTGGCCGAAGTCGAATCTCCGCAACTAGCCAGCGCACCGCCGAAGACGGTCACGTCCCTTTCGCTCGATCGTCCGCTGGTCCGCGCCGGCGACACGATCCGCTGGCGCAGCAACACGCTGACCAGTCAAACGCAACTGCCGGTCGATGGATCGGTCGGGTTTGAGATTTTCGATCCCAATCAACAACCTGTTTCTGGTTTTGTCGAGCAGGGAGAGACGCGTCAGGGGGTCGCCGCCAGCATGTGGTCGCTTCCCACCGACATCATCGCCGGCAACTATTCGCTGATCGCCAAAAACGGGGACGGAATCGCCGACGTGACGCGGTTCCAGGTCGATCCGATCGCGCCGCCGGTCTGGAACGCGCGACTCGACTTCGCCCAAGACTGGTTCAGCCCTGGGGAAGAAGTCTCGGCGTCGCTTCAATTGAATTCGCAATCGGGTCAGCCGTTGGCCAATCAAAAGCTGCAGATGCGGCAGATCGTCCAAGGAAGTTTTGTCGCCGCGCCGCAAGAGATCGAAACGTCGGCCGAAGGCTTGGCGACGGTCAAGTTGCAGTTGACCGGCAGCGTTGACCCTCGCGTCTCGCAACATCTTTACTTCTCGAACGCCGATCAAAGCTGGGCCTTCGCTTCGCCGATTCCGCTCGAGCCCCAAGCGGTCGATGTCCTCTTCTGTCCCGAAGGGGGAACGCTGGTCGCTGGACTCAGCAATCGCGTTTACTTCCATGCGACCGACGCCAACGGCAAACCGGTCGAACTGCAAGGCGCCGTCGTCAACAGTCGTGACGAAGTGGTCGCTACGGCGAAGACCGAATATCGTGGTCGCGGCCGGTTTGATTTCATTCCGCTGCCCCAGCAAAACTATCGTCTGACCGCCGCGTTGGGCGATAACCGAATTGAAGCCGATTTGCCGGCCATCAGTGAGACGGCCCTCGCGACGATCAAAGTGGCGGCTCCGGTCGTCGACGCCGATCAGCCGCTTGAAGTCGAAGTGGTCAGTCGCGACGCCGATCAGCGGTATGGTCTGGCCTATTACAACAACGGCGCCTTGGTTACGCAGCAATTCTTCGCCGTTCCGCAAACGCTCAAATCGACGCGCGTTCGCTTGGACGTGCCGCCCGAAATCGCCGGGGCCGGCCAAGTGACGCTCTATGCGGCGAGCGAGTTCGGACAAATCACGCCGCTGGCCGAACGGATGGTCTTCCGCCGACCGGCGCAGCACCTCACGATCGAAACGCCCAATTTGCAGCAAGACTATGCGGCCAATGATCAGGTGAGCATCGACGTCGTCACCAAAGACGAAACGGGTCAGCCGACGCTCGCCGCCCTGGGAATCGCCGTCGTTAATGAAAACGCTTTCACTCACACGACGCAAGCTTCGCCGACGCTGGTCGCGGCGCAGCTGTTGACCAAGCGACTGCAACGCCCTGAAGAACTGCAAGATCCGCAAGCGTTGATGAGCAGCGACGCAGAAGCCGAACGGGAACTCGACTTCATCTTGGCGACCGACGGCTGGCGACAATTTATCAAAGCCGGTAGCAACAGCGACTACGGCAACGAGTACTCGCAAGAGCTCGCTTATGGCCGCCAAGCGGTGCCAACCGAAGAGCTGGAGCGAATTGAGGAGATGCTCCCCCATGACTTCGGTAACAGCGCTGCTTTCGACGCGGAACCGCCGATCTTGATCCTCAAGAATCGCATCTCATCTTCCGTCGTCCCGTCCTCGTCGACGGCATCAGCTCCCGTGACTTCAGCCATGGCCGGTTCCGGTTTCTCCATGACGCCGTGGCTGCTTGGCGCGGCGATCACCACGATGCTTGGCCTGATCGGACTGGCGCTGCTCCATTCGGCTGGCTCCCCTTGGTTCTGGGGACCGGCGATCGTGATTTCTTCTCTGGCGGCGATCTTGATCGGAGTGATGGCGGCGCCAACAACCGTCGGCTCCTCTGCGATCCGTAATCCGCTCGCGATGCGTGAACCGACCGTCTCTGCACCGACCGCCCGTCCCGAATCGTCCATGCCTAACGATATGGGCGCGGAGATGAACGACGGCCTGATGCAGCCCGGCAAGGCCGGGCGAGAAGAATCGGTTGCAGCAATGGAATTGTCGGCCATGGATGTCGATCGCGTCCAGATGCAACGTCAGCCGCTTTCCGCAGAGCCCGGTGATGTCGTTTCCCCATCATCGGCCCTGCCGCTCTCCGACAATTTGCAGCCGATGGCGGCTGGCTCCCAGCAAGAAGAACAGCGCAAGCTGGCCGAATCCAAACCGCCTGGCAGCGCCGCCAAAGCGGCGCCGATGTTGAAAACGACGCCAGAAAATCGCGCCAGCGAAAAGCCGAGCGCTATGCGAGCGGCCGGCGACGAAGCGGCGGCCAAAAAGGAAGCCGGCGATGCCCCCGCCGCGCCCTCAACCTTGCTGAACTCAGCGATGTCAGAACCAACGCCCCCGGCGACGCCCAAGGGAAACGCTCTGGAGCGGAGCCAAATCGGCAATCGCCCGCAATCTCGCTATTCGTTCTCGGACCAAAAAGGCAAGTCGCAACTTGGCCAATTGCAGCAGCGGCGTGACAACATGTCCACGATGCAACGCGAAGACGACCTCCTGTTACGAAATCAAACGCTCGGCACGACCGAATACGGACTTCGCCAGGCCGAGTCGCAGCATGGATTCAAACAATCGGCGGCCGCAGCGCAACAAGCGCAACCAATGCAACTCCCCAGTGCTGGATTTGGCGGCGGAGCGCCTCAAGCTAACGCAGGCTTCGCTCCTGCTCAGCCCGCCGCAGAAGCGGCCCCCAACCAACCCCCGACGCAGCGGTTGATGTTGTCGCGCGGCGCAGCACAACGGGACCGGACCTTGGGCGACGACGCCCAACCCAGTGCCGACGCCAACGACAAACGAACCGAGAAGTCGACGAAAGATTTCTACTATCGCGCTTACGCTTACGGCGAATCCGAGAAGAAAGACGTCGGCGGCGATCGGAACAACCAAGCGGCGCCGGAAACGATTTACTGGGCTCCGCTTGTTCAGACCGACTCCAGCGGCCAGGCGACCCTTAGCTTTCAATTGCCGCCGACTCCCGGCAAGTATCGCATCACGATCGACGCGTTGGGCGAAGGCCGGCTCGGCTCGGTCCGTCACAGCTTCTCGACCCGTCCGGTCTCCAACAGCGCGACTCCGCCAGCGTCGAAAAAGGCGAGCAAGTAGGTTATTGGATCGCCTGAGAGCTAGGCTTGGTCACGGTGGCGGCGGTCGCAGCTTTCATTCGCTCTTGCTCAGGCGGAAGTTTTTTCGTGTAGCCATGTGCTTGGAACCACTCCCAGGCGTCGCTGATCGATGTCCTCGCCGGTCGGCAGTGATAGCCTAATTCTTCTTCGGCTCGACGGCTTGAATAATAGTGATAGACGCCTGACATCTTCATTGCGGCCGAATTGACCGTTCCCTCGGTCCCCGTGAGCTTGCTCCAGACGTCTCCGACCAGTCCCGCGCCCAACACCATCAACGGCCCCATCCGGCAAATCGGCTTGGGGATTTTGGCGACCTCGGCGAATAGCTTCCAAAGTTCCAAGTAGGTCATGTTCTCGCCGCCCAGAATATAGTTCGCGCCGCGACGACCTTTTTCACTGGCCAATAAGATACCTTCGGCCACATCCCGTACGTCGCAAACGGTGGTGCCGCCGCGCGGCGCTAACGGCGGTTTCCCCTTGGCCACTTCGATCAGCATTCGTCCGCTCGACGGCTTCCAATCCCAAGGCCCCAACATAAAGCCTGGATTGACGATCACCGCGTCGAGACCGAGGTCTACCTGGCGGCGAACTTCCGCTTCTCCGGCGGTCTTGGTCACCACATACGGAATCGGCGGATTATAGACTTGTCTCGTATCTTCATCGGCCAACTTATCGCGTAGTCCTGCGCCCAACGTATCGACGCTCGAAACATGCACCATCTTGGCGCCGGCTTCGCGCGCCACGATCGCAATACTTTGCGTTCCGCCCACGTTGACCTCTTCGGCAGCCTCTTTGCCGGTCCAACCGATATGGACGTAGCCAGCGCAGTGGATCACCAGATCAACGCCGCGCACCGCGGCTCGCAGGCTGTCGCGATCACAGATGTCTCCGGCGACGATCTCCAAATCAAGATCATCGATCGGCACAGTCGAACGCTCGGAGCGAACCACCACGCGCACCTTTCGTCCGTCGCCCAATAGGCGTCTGACGACATTATTGCCGACCAGACCGGTCGCACCGGTAACGAGAACGGTCAAAGTGATGTCTCCAGGAGGTCAGAGCTTGGGAACGGACCAGGACGCCGCTTGATGATACTTGCCGCAACTCCAAAACGCTATTTTTTCTCGATCTTCGCCGCAATTGCGCCCGAAGTGACAGATCCGGCGATCGTCGCAGCCGCGGCGCCGATCTGGGCCGCAGTCAGCGGGTCGGCTCCGGCGATCCCCGCTGCAGCGATCGTCGCCAAAATAGCCTCTGGAGAGAAATCGGCGGTAACCTGCGCCGGCAGCAGCTGCGCCGTCTGGTCTGGCGCTGCGACGATCAGCCCCGACTTGGTCCGCACAAAATAGGTCTCCCGGTGCTCCATCGCCGCCGCAGTGATAGCTCTGAGGTCGTTGTTTGCGATCGAAACAGGCAGATCTTCCGGCTCTAGATAGCGCCACCAACCGGCGAACTGACCGAGCGGAGCGTCGCTCCACGCGATTAGCCCCTTCCGCGCGTCTTGTTCGGCGATATGCCGCGCCACACGGCGGATCTCGTCGTCGATCACGCTCGCCTCGAAGGTCGGCCCCCGATCGACGATCACCAACCCGTCATGCTGTCGGCAAGCGGCTCGCAGTTGCATTTGCAGCGGCAGCGACAAAGCCTCGTCGAGCGCCCCCTCATGCCGTAGTCGCCAACGCCGCGCTGCGCCGGCTTCGCTGATTTGATAGTCGACCGGGGTCGTCCAGCGGCTATCGCTCTGCAGATAGTCGGCTGAAAAGGTAAGCTCAGCAAAGCGTTCCTTGAGTTCGTACCAGACCCCGTCATCCCCGACGACGGTCACCGCGGCCCGGATTTGAACCGTTAGCTCGCAAAGGGCCGCCAGCACTCGGCCGATGCCCCCGATCGTCTCTTCGGACTTAATAACGAGCCCTGCGTCGGTTACTTGCAACGTCCGACAGAGGGTCAAATCGCCGGCCACAGCAATGCGGAGCCGCCAAAACCGGCTGAGTACGTCTCGGATCGCCGCGATGTCGCTCAACGCTAAATCTCGTAAAAATAGGGGTGATGTCACGATTTTGCCGCTTCACCGGCGGCCGTCGGCTCGATTGACGCGACAACTTCTCTTGTGACCGGCGGAAGCCTGTGGGAAACTGAAAGCTCCCGCCTTCGCTCCTTCCGGAAGTATATGCCGTATGTTCGGCCTTGCCACGATTTCTCTGTTGGTCGTCTCCGCTGTTATCGGCGCAAATTCGCTCGATCTTCAGCGAGCCGATCTGCGTCAGCCGCAACGCCTGGCCTTGTCGCACGCCGGCGATCGTCTGCTAACCGCCAATCAGAAGAGCGGCAGCGTCTCGCTGATTGACCTAACAACGCACAAAACCATCGGTGAATTCCGGGTCGGACAAAGCGTCACCTCGCTCACCACCCTACCCGGCGATCACTTTCTGTTGACCGATCCGATCGCCCACGAAGTCATTGAGATCGCGCTGATCGACGATCAGATTACGGTCGTCGAGCAAATCCCGGTTCCCGCCTATCCGCAGCGAACCGCCGCGACCCTCGACGGCGACGTGATCTATGTCAGTTCGCTCTGGCCGAAGCAAATGACCCGTCTGGAAAAACAAGCGAACCAATGGCGCGAAACGAAGCGACTGACGCTCCCCTTCGCTCCGCGCGAACTCTTGCTGTTGCCAGAGCGAAACGTTTTGATCGTCGCCGATGCGTTCGCCGGCAACCTGGCGGCGTTGTCGACCGGTGATTTCGAAGTGCAGGCGATCAACCAATTTCCGGCCCATAACATCCAGCGGATGCAGCCCGCCGATGATGGAGAAAGCGTGGCGCTGGCGCATCAGATGCTCAGCGAACTCGCTTTCACCAACGAGAATGATATTCACTGGGGCATGGTGATGTCCAACGACATTCGTTGGCTCGCAGTCGACGCGCTGGTCAAACAAGACGCCGATCTCTACGAAGGGAACCGGATGCACTCGATCGGTGAGCCGGGTCGCGGCAGCGGAGACCCAACCAGCATCGCGATCGCGACGACGGACGACTATGCCGTCTCGATGGGCGCGACGAATCAAATCGCGATCGGTAAAGATCACGCGTATGGCATCTGGCGCGTGAAGGTCGGCCAGCGTCCGACCGATGTGATTTTCTCGGCCGACCAAAAGCTGGTTTACGTCGCCGACTCGCTGGACGATACGATCTCGATCGTCAACGTTAAACGACGCCAACGGATCGGAACGATCTCGCTCGGTCCGCAGCGTGAACGTACGCCCGAGGAAAAAGGGGAAGCGATCTTCTATCGCGGGCTTTCGATGGAAGGCTGGATGTCCTGTCACAGCTGCCATACCGACGGACACGCCAACGGCCTGGCCAACGACAATCTAAGCGACGAGTCGTATGGAGCGCCGAAACGCGTCCTCTCGCTGCTAAGCCAAAGCGATACGGCGCCCTATGGTTGGCTCGGCAAGAGCGACACGCTGCAGGTTCAAATTCACAAGTCGATCACGCAGACGATGCAGGGAGAGGACATCAGCGCAGTAGAAGCGAATCATCTGGCCTCGTTTCTGGAAACGCTGGCGCTCCCTCCGCCGATTGACGAGTTGCAACAAACGCGCGACGACGCCCAAGTCGCCGCCGGCAAGGCGCTCTTCACCGAGCTGAGCTGCGTGGGATGCCATGCTCCGCCCACGTACACGACGCCTGATGTCTATGACGTCGGCATGCATGACAAAAAGGGGAACGAAGCGTTTAATCCTCCTTCCCTCCGCGGCGTCGGCCATCGCGGCCCCTACTTCCATGATCGCCGCTGCGAAACGTTGGAAGAGGTGATCGTCGGGCAAAAACATCAACAACCGCGTGATCTCAGCGACAACGAGCAGGCCGCCCTGATCGCGTTTCTGCGCAGCTTGTAACCCTGACGGATTCGCCGCATCTAATCGGTACGTCTATCTGTATCGAAATCCCGCCAGGAGCCCTGCAATGAACTACGCCCAACTCGGCAATACCGGCCTAAAGGTTTCGCCCCTGTGTCTCGGCTGCATGACCTACGGGGTTCCCGATCAAGGAGCACATCCTTGGTCGCTGGACGAGCAGCAAAGCCGTCCCTTTTTGCAAAAAGCGTGGGACGCCGGCATCAACTTTTTTGATACGGCCAACGCGTACTCGGCCGGAACCAGCGAAGAGATCGTCGGCCAGGCGCTCAAAGATTTCGCGCCCCGCGATGAAGTCGTGATCGCGACCAAGGTTTTCTTCTCTTGGAAGAAGCGGCCCAACGCCGGCGGCTTGTCACGCAAAGCGATCTTCACGGCGGTCGACGACAGTCTGCGACGACTGGGGACCGACTATATCGATCTCTACCAGATTCATCGCTGGGACTACGACACGCCGATCGAAGAGACGCTCGAAGCGCTGCATGACGTGGTGAAATCGGGCAAGGTTCGTTATCTCGGCGCGTCGTCGATGTTCGCCTGGCAATTCGCCAAATCCCTTTATCTGGCCGACGCCGGCGGTTGGACCCGCTTCGCGACGATGCAGCCGCAGTACAGCTTGCTCTATCGCGAAGAAGAGCGCGAGATGCTGCCGCTGTGTGAAGAAGAAGGAGTCGGCGTGATTCCCTGGAGCCCGATGGCCCGCGGCAAGTTGACCCGCCCCTGGAGCGATCAACAAACGACCACCCGAGCGAACAATGACGATTATGGCGACAAGCTGTTCGGCAAAACAGCCGATATCGACCAACCGATCATCGATACGGTCGAAGCAATCGCCGCCAGTCGTGAAGTTTCGATGGCCCAGATCGCATTGGCCTGGGTGATGAGCAATCCTGCAGTCACGGCGCCAATCATCGGCGCGTCGAAACCGCATCATCTGGAAGACGCATTAGCGGCGATTGAGATTGTGCTAACCGACGAAGAACTGGAGACGCTGGAAAGCTGCTATACCCCGCGCGAAGTGATGCCGATGCGATAGTTGCAGCCGTAGGGTCCGCTGTGCGAACCAGCGAAGTTTGCTACAGCTTGCAAGTGGCTTAGCAACTCGGTTGGTCCGTACAGCGGACCCTACAGCGCGCGCCTGAGGCGACGGCCATGACCTTCTGGCGCCGCTTTCCGCAAGCCTTCCTCGCCCCCTGCTTGCGAATCTGGTAATCTGCACGTCGGATACTTTGCAGGAAGGACTCGCACGATGAACGGCAATCCGATTCGCTATTTCGTTTTCGATATCGAGAGCGTCGCCGATGGGGCGCTGGTCGCGAAGATCAAGTATCCCGGCGAAGGGCTCTCCCCCGCCGAGGCGATCGCCCGCTTTCGCGCCGAGCTGATGGCCGACAAGGGTTCCGACTTTATTCCCTACACGTTTCAAATGCCGGTTTCGGTCGCAATCGCCAAGGTTGACGCCGAGTTCAATCTGGTCGATCAGGTGCTGCTCGACGAGCCGAATTTTCGCCCGCCGGTGATCGCCGAGAACTTCTGGCGCGGCTGGAAAGCGTATCGCAAGCCGACCTTCGTGACGTTCAACGGCCGCTCGTTCGACGTGCCGCTGCTTGAACTGGCCGCGTTCCGCTTTGGGATCAGCGTGCCGGAGTGGTTTCAGATGCACGGCAAAAGCTTTGAGCTCCCCCGCAATCGCTATAACGTCGACGCTCATTTTGATCTGCATGACGTGCTGACCAACTACGGCGCGACGCGGTTCACCGGCGGCTTGAACCTGGCGGCCAACTTGCTCGGCAAGCCCGGCAAGATGGGAATCGAAGGAAACATGGTCCAAGATCTCTACGACGAAGGCCGCTTGGCCGAGATCAACGACTACTGCCGCTGCGACGTGCTTGACACCTATTTCGTCTTTCTACGAACGGCCGTCTTGCTGGGAATGATCACGCTCGAGCGGGAACAAGCGTTGATCGAGCAAACAAAAACCTGGCTCGAAGAACGAGCCGCCGAAATCACGGTCTTCCAAGAGTATCTCGCCGGCTGGGGACGCTGGGAGAATCCTTGGGAGGAGCCACCAGAAGAAGAATCGAGCCAGCCGGAAGCCTAGTCGACGTAGCCTTCACTCCCGTTGTAAGCCATAATTAACAAGGGGATGGAGTTTTACACGCTTGGAGCTTTTGTTTCGTACGCTACTTTCCGTTGGGATAAACACCGGTGAAAATCGTCCAGCTCGACATCGAAGGCTTCCGCTCGCTGAAATCTCAGTCATGGCGCCCTGGCGATTTGAACGTGGTGATTGGGCCAAATGCTAGTGGGAAGTCGAATTTGCTGCGCGCGCTGGAGATGTTGAGTGCCGCGGCGGGTGAGCGACTGGAAAAGTTTGTGCTGCGCGAAGGAGGAATGGACTCTATCGTTTTCGACGGCAGCGCTGACGGGATCGCTTTTAAAATACGACTACAAAGTCCCTCAAACCCAGTTGAACAAGCCTCAACATCCATTTCTTATCTGCTGTCGTTATTACGAATTCCTTCGCTCCGAACTTTTCTAATCGGAGAAGAGAGTCTATCTGAAAACCGAAGCGATGACTCGCTTGGTATATTTCGATTACTTCAGCGAGATCCAGAGAATTCGATTGTCCGCAATAGAGAAATGAAGGATGTCGAGTTTATCGAAACCAACGAACTCAGCCCCATAGAATCGCTCCTACCTATTGCGAGTGGCCAGTTTTCAGTGCACCCGATCCTAAAGAAACTCCAAAAGTTCCTGGCTGAAAGTTGCGTCTACCAAAGCATTCCAACCAATCGCAATGCGCCGCTTCGCCTAGCTCAGGTTACCCGATCAGACACGCAAGTAGACTCCGACGGACAAAACTTGATTTCCGTACTGCATACCCTCTATAGCAGCAATCGCGATTTTGAAAAGGAACTCGATGCTGCAATGCGGATTGCCTTTGGCGATGACTACGATCGACTCGTGTTTCCGCCAGCGGCTGACCAGCGGATTCAAATGCGAATTCGTTGGAAGAGCTTAAAGCGAGAGCAATCCGCCGCTGACCTCTCCGACGGGACGCTGCGATTTCTCTTTCTGATCGCGATCTTGGCCAATCCAGAACCGCCGCCGTTAATCGCGATTGACGAACCGGAAACAGGGCTACACCCATCGATGTTCCCCGTGATCGTCGATTTGGCTCGTCAATGCTCAACAAAATCCCAGGTGATTTTTACAACACATTCCGCCGAGTTTCTTAGTGCCTTTGGCAAAGAAGCGCCAACGACCACGGTTGCTGAGCGCGTTAATGGTGAAACGCAACTGCGCGTTCTCGACAAGGA
This sequence comes from Blastopirellula marina DSM 3645, assembly GCF_000153105.1. GTDB lineage: Bacteria > Planctomycetota > Planctomycetia > Pirellulales > Pirellulaceae > Blastopirellula > Blastopirellula marina. The sequence continues at coordinate 257,581 of NZ_CH672376.1, read as the reverse complement.
TGAACTTGACCATTGGTTGAAGCAATACACGCTGGGTGAACTGTTCCGCAGCAATGAGCTTGAGACGATGCAATGAAGTTCGTCATGGTGGTCGAAGGACGGACCGAGGGAAATATTCTCAAGCCATTCTTAAAGCGCTGGCTCGATCCGCAACTTTCGCGACCCGTTGGTATCGACGTCAAGATGCTGGATGGCCACGGTAATTTTCTCCGTCAAATCGCCACGAGAACGGCCAACTATCTGCGCGGCCGTGACGAACAGGAAATCATCGCGGTAATTGGACTTCTCGACTTGTATGGGCCGGACTTCTATCCCGCGGACAAAAACAGCGCTGCTGAACGTTACGAATGGGGCGTTGACCATTTCGAAAACGTGGTTGGTTCTGATCGATTTCGAATGTTTTTCGCCGTCCACGAAATCGAAGCATGGTTGTTCAGTGATCCGGCGATCTTTCCGAGAAACGTCCAAGACTTATTTGGGGCGTTGCGGCCTCCGGAACAGATCAACTTTAATCGCCCGCCAGGGCATCTGCTGAAAGAGACATATCGGCGAACGAACCGAGAGTACCGAAAGACGCTAGACGGTTCGCAACTCTTTGGCAATCTTGATCCAGCCGTCGCTGCCGACAAATGTCCCTATCTACGCCGTATGCTCAATACGATGTTGGACTTGGCCCAAGCAAAAGAAACATGATGCCCAGCTACCTGGCCTTCTTACGCGGGATCAACGTCGGCGGCAAACACAAGTTGCCGATGCAGGAACTTATCGCGATTCTAGAATCACTCGGCTGCACCAACGTCAAAACCTACATCCAAAGCGGCAACGCGGCGTTCGACTGTAAGCAGCGGAACCGCGGCAAGCTGGCGGCCGAGATCACTGCGGCGATCGAAGCCAATAAAGGATTTGCCCCGCTGGTGCTGTTGCTGGAGCAACATCAGCTGGAAGCGATCGTCGCGGCGAATCCTTTTCCCGCGGCGCAGGACGATCCCAAGTCGCTCCACTTCTTCTTTCTGACGGCGCCGGCGAAGAAGCCAGACCTGGCGGCGCTCGAAAAGTTGACAGCCGCGGACGAATCTTTTTTGCTCGCCGGCAATCTCTTTTATTTGCATGCACCGAGTGGAATTGGCCGCTCCAAATTAGCAGAGAAGGTGGATCGACATCTCGGCGTGGCGACGACGGCCCGCAATTGGCGGACGGTAAGCAAGATGTTGGAGTTGGCTGGTAAGTGAACCACCCAAGTAACGACCTGCTGCTCACGCAAGCAAATCGCCGCGAGAATCTCTACCCAACCGAGACCTGCTGGGCCGCCAACCGGGCTCGCTTTAGTCCCACTCTCCAGCCATTCAGCGAACCCAGACTGCCGCCGAGGCCGAGGCCGATCGCTTGGCAGAGGAGGTTTTCATGCAGATAGACGCCGAACGCTGCGCCGGCCAAAATGCCGAGCCCAGCGCCGATGAAGAAACCAAGCCGTAAAGAGTCTTGGATCAGCAACGTACGCGAATAAATCGTCGTCGATTCGCCGGTGCGGCGCATGGTGTATCAATCGAAAAAAGCTAAGAATTCCGGGGGGGATGAGCAACCTCGCTTGGGCGAAGCTCCCCTAATCTATCTGGAATCTACGTTTATGTAACGTTCAATTCCGTTATTTTTCTGAATTCGCCAGAACTTAGCGCCCTGCGAGCGCCTTGGTGAAGCCGCTGCCGAGGACGGGATCGTTCTCGTTGACGCCGGCTTCCACTTTGCCCAGGTCGTTGAAATAGTACTGACGGACCAGTTCCGGAATCTCATCCAAGCGGATGAATTCGACGCGGCCATCATCGAAGAGAATATTGACCCCGGTTACTCCGTGTCCGTTGGGGGCGAGATTTCCCTTGTCCCCCACACGCACGATATCCGATGCGACCGGATAATCGGAGCGGCCCTGCATTCTCGGCGGGATGACCCGGCCGTTCTTCTGCGAACCAAGGTTGTAGTTGTAGACCAGTTCAAAATTGGAGTGGAGACCAGGAATTTTGTCCGGCGCGGCCTGGGCGACTTCTTGGAGCGTCGGCAAGCGGAACTTGTCGTTCTTTGGGCGATTGGCCGCACAGCTCAGATACTCGGGCGATTTCAAAAAGCCTTGCTCGACCAGCGGCAGACCAAACGATCCGGCAAAGTCGGCGGGGCCATCGGTGTCGATCGCGGGATAGGATTGCTGCTTGTTTTGATAGGCGAACTCGTGCAGCGCCATGCCGACTTGATGCAGGTTGTTTTCGCACTGCAAACGGGACGCCAACATGCGACTGCTGGCCAAAGCCGGGAAGAAGATGACTGCCGCGGCCAGGCAAGCGCCGGCGGCGACCAACATATCGGCCATGGTGAACCGCGATGACTCAGAGGTCAGCGCGCCAAATGCGCGGCTACCTTTGGCGATGGGACGATCCTCCATCGGCGTCTCATCCAGTTCCTTCGTCGCCGCCGCAGAGCTTTCGGCAGATGAAGATTTGCGACCAACCGGCGTATCAAGAAACGCACAAGCCCGCGCGGCTAATCCGGCGGGCGGAGCGACATCGACCCAGCTGTTTTCCAGCAGATCGACGTGCGACTGAAGTCGCTGTAACTGTTGTTGGGTTTCCGGGGAGCGCTCGGCCATCACTTCGACGTCGCGCGCTTCGTCCTCTTCGAGGGCGTTTAGCAGATAACCGAGTAGATTGTCACGCATCATGGTCGTTGCTGGCGTAAGTGCGGTTCCAAGCTTCCGTCAGCTTGAGAACGGCGGAATGCAGTCGGCTTTTGACGGTTCCCACCGGAATGCCCAGGATGTCAGCCGCTTCGCGGTATTTCAGACCTTGGTAGTAAACCAGGATCACGACTTCCTGCAACGTTTCCGGCAATTGTTTGACCGCCTCTTGCATGTACATTTCGCGCTCGGCATCGTCAATCTGCGTGGCAGGAGCCGGTTCACCGCTGACCAACAGGTCGACCAAGCCTCCGATGTCATCGGAATCTTCGCGACCGGTTCGGTCTAAACTGACCATCCGATGCCGTTTTGAACGACGCTGGGCGTCGATCGCCTGATTGGTGGCGATCGTGTAGAGCCAAGGACGGAATCTTCGTCCTTCCTCAAAAGAATCACACTTCAGGTGCACTTGTAAAAAAGTGGCCTGAAACGTGTCTTCCGCCATTTCTGCGTCATTCAAATAGCGCCTGAGGTAGTTGAACAACTCCCGCTCGTAACGGTTGACGAGGCTTTCAAATAGCTCACGATCCCCCGTTTCCCGGTATCCGAGAATCAATTCTTCGTCGGACATCGGTTCGAGGTAGGTAAACTCCGAAGCGCTCTGCGTCATTTCAAGTGTGGCTGTCATGATTACTTACGCGGCAAGTGGGCGACGGTTCGACATCCATTCCAAAAAGGCCCAGATTTCTTCCGGGCTGCCGGAAGTCCTCTTGGATCGTCGCTCGCTTGTCGTCGGATCTGATTGCCGGCCATCCTACCATGAATGATCGCAGCAAACGCTCTTATGGAGCAAAATCCGCCGATTTGACAGCGTGCGACTAGCCTCCTAAACTCACGATCGGACTAATTGCAAACACCGTGCCAGGGCAGCCAAAAATGAAGAACAAGCATCCCCGCTGGGCGGCTGCTGGCGACGTTAACGCGTTCTTTGGCTTGATGTTAGATAACATCGCCGATCTGCTTTTGACGATTGGACTGCTAGCAACGGTTTTTAACTTTCCTACAAACTTCGCGATCTCGCATATGGCTCCGGGAACCGCGATTGGAGTGTTTGTCGGGGACCTGGCCTTCTTCTTTATGGCCCTGGCGCTGGCCAAGAGAACGGGCCGTAACGATGTAACTGCTATGCCTTTAGGGCTCGACACGCCCAGCACGTTTGGCATGGTTTTCTTTGTATTGGGACCGGCCTTTAACCACGCTCAGCACATTTTACAACTCAATGTCGAAGAGGCCGCTGTTTATACGTGGCACATCGGGATTTGCTCGATCGTAATCAGCGGCTTGTTCAAAGTCTTGTGCGCCTGCGGATCAGGTTGGATTCGCAAGTTCCTCCCGCGGGCCGGTTTGCTTGGCTCGCTAGCGGCGGTGGCGCTGGTGCTGATTAGCTTTCTGCCGTTTGTCGAAGCGATGCACTACCCCGTCGTCGGCATGACGGCGCTCGCGATTATCTTGACCACCTTGGTCGCTCGCATTGGTTTGCCCAAGCAGATCCCTGGCGCGCTGGCGGCGCTGTTGATCGCGGGGACGATCTATTACGTCATGTCGGCGCTTGGGATCTTGGGCGCGGCGCAGGAGGAGATGCCGTTTAATCCACGCGAAGGTCTGTTGCCGACTGACTGGTTGGCCGTCTTTCGGTTTGGCTGGCTCGCCCAGTTCGGCGATGCGCTCCATTATCTGCCGGTCGTGATCCCGTTCGCACTGGGAACCGTCATCGGCGGCATTGATTGCGTCGAAAGCGCCGCGGCCGTCGGCGACGAGTACGACACCGACCGCATCATCTTGGTCGAAGCGATCGCCACGTTGATCGCCGGACTTTGCGGCGGCGTGATTCAAACCACTCCCTACATCGGGCACCCAGCGTACAAAGCGATGGGGGGCCGTTCCGCTTATGTGTTGGCCACCGCCATCTTTGTCGGCGGCGCCGGCACGCTGGGTTACTTCGGCTATCTCTATTGGCTCGTTCCCAAGTCGACGGTCTTCCCCATCCTGGTCTTCATCGGGCTTGAGATCACCGCGCAAAGTTTTCTCGCGACTTCCAAAAAGCATTACGCGGCGTTATCGCTGGCTTGCGTTCCGGCGCTGGCCGCTTTGGTGCTGGTCTTTGTGGACGATGCTCAGGGTCAGTACTTGGGGCAGTCGGCGCAATTGTTGGCGGCGATTGAGCAACTGCCGACCGACACCGAGGGACTCGACAAGGTGAAAGCCTCTGCTGAAACCATTCAATCGATTTCGCAAGGGAACTTCTTTGGCCCGCTCGGCGTAAAACTGCAAACGCTGCGCATGCTGTCCGGCGGGTTCATCCTGACCAGTTTGCTATGGGCGTCAGCGCTGGCGATGATTATTGATCGCCGCTTGCTGACGGCGGCGGGGTTCTTCGTCGCATGCGGGCTATTCGCCCTCTTCGGGGTGATCCATTCCCCATTGCCGGGCAGCCCGGTAGTATTGCCTTGGGCGGTTGAACAGTTTCCGGCGACCTCGGCGGGCCAAACGCCGGTCTATATGCTGGCCGCCTATTTATCGGCGGCGGCGGTGTTGGTCCTCTTTCACTTTTGTCGCCCAGAAGAATCGCCCGAGTTAGAATCGACAGACGATTGGAAAGAGACGACATGATCATTCGCATCCTAGAAGACGAGGTGATGGACAATCCGCAGGAAGCGTCCGCCTACGACGCGATGGATCATTCGGCGGTCAACGCTCAGTTTGTCGCGGACCTCTGCGCCACCTTCCCGCTCGATCCCTCGGCGACCGAGGGCTCGTTTCATGATGTGCTGGATGTCGGTACCGGCACCGCGTTGATACCGATCGCGCTCTGCCAAAAATTGCCGATGGCGCGCGTGATGGCGATCGACATGTCGACGGCGATGCTGACTTTGGCGAAAGCGAATGTCGACATGGACGGCATGCTCGACCGGATTCAGCTGGCGCATATCGATGCGGCTGACACCGGTTACGAAAATGAAATGTTTGATCTGGTGATCTCCAACAGCATTGTGCATCATCTGGAAGATCCGCTGCCGACGTTGCAAGAGATCGTCCGCGTGACCCGCCCCCAAGGGATGATCTTCGTCCGCGACTTGCTGCGCCCCCAGAGCGAAGAGGAACTAACGCGTCTCGTAGAAACCTACGGCGGCGCCAACGAAACCGAGCGCCGACTCTTTGGCGATTCGCTTCGAGCCGCGTTGACGCTCGATGAGATCCGCGAGCTCATCACCCCGCTCGGGTTCGCCCCCGAGACCGTTCAACTCACGAGCGACCGACATTGGACTTGGGCCGCACGCAAATCGTAGGGCCAACTGTACCTGCCAAACTCGCCGCTCCCCAACCAATCTCATTCTTTCGCATTCAAGTTCTCGAATTCGTGTTCGTTGATTTGCACGAACCGCGCGGCGACCGCTCAGCGTTCAGCGCGGTCGTCACCGGCGCATCCTCATTTGTCCGCAAGGGAAGCGATCGTTCCGCCGCTTGCACCTATCGTTCCTATTGCCAACGATTTGCGATGATCTCGCGATGATTGGGAAGTCTGGCGCGTTGTTTGCAGATCGAAGTCCGTCGGCGCAAGTGCGTCAGAACACTTTGCAATCTTGGCGTCCCCCAAGGAGAAAAGAATGTCGACTGATAAATTCCGCGATTGTATTGAAGCTTGCATTCGTTGTGCGCATGCGTGCGAGCATTGCGCTCAATCTTGTTTACGCGAGAGCGACGTCACGCCGATGGCCGCGTGTATTCAAACCGATCGCGACTGCGCCGAAGCGTGCTGGATGGCGGCCGCATTCATGAGCCGCGGCTCCCTCTTTATCGAAGAAGTTTGCGACGTTTGCGCCAAGATCTGCGACGCCTGCGCCGCCGAGTGTGAAAAGCATGAAATGGACCATTGTCAAAAGTGCGCCGAAGCGTGTCGTCGCTGCGCTCATGAATGCCGTACGATGAGCGGCGTGCATGCGTAGTAGGACGAAGCGGTGAAGGTGCGCGATGAAGCGTTGTAAGCGCCCACTATTCTTTGTAGCCTGAGGCGCGAGCGAGGGAAAATCGCTCGGCGCTTCTAATATGGCTCGAAGCAGCCGACCGCATTTCCCTCGCTTGCGCAGCGGGCTACGAAGAGGCCGCTCGTCCGATAGAGCAGCATAGCGGCCAGCTCTGCTCTACTTTGCTTCGACCAACGGTTTCATCGCTGCCGCCATCGCTTCGCCCAGCCGAAGCTGTCCTGCGGCGCTGTAGTGGACGGTATCTGGCAAAACTTCAAAACCGTCGGTCGAAACCATTTTGGCGGCGGTGATCGCTTCCGGTTTGCCGGAGTCCGCGTCGGCGTCGGCCATCTGCTGTCGCGTTTCGGTCCGATGCGTGAAACGAGCATGGGCCGGTTCGTGCGGCAACACTTGGCCATAGACCATCGGTAGGTTGGCGTCGAGCTTTAGATCAGCGGCCAAACGATCGCGCAGACGTTTTAGATTCGCGGCATAGGTGATGGCCGACTCTTTCCCTTTGGCGTCCATTTCGCCCTGCATCCAAAGAAAACCTTTCACCTGCGGCGCTTCCCCTTGCTTGGCGAGTTGGGCCAAACCGGTGCGATACATCTTCAGCATCTGTTGATAGAGCGTGCCGACATTCGGATCAGCGGCGGCGGCGCCGGGATAAAAGTTGCGGCGCTTCGGCCCCGGCTCGGTACCCGCCCAAGTTCCGCCGTTCCAACCATGATAGAGCGGCATCCCGCTCGCGTGATACTTGATCAGATAGACCGGGTGCTCGGCGCTCGCCATCTGTAACGCGAAACCAACCTCCGGACCAAATTCGCCGGCCCTCGTCGAGATTTTGGTTTTTCCCAGCACCAGCGGTTCGAACGTCTTACCATTCCAGAAGAACGCGTGCGGCATCTCGTGCGGTACGCTCTCTGGCAAATCGGCGAGCTTGCCGATCCCCTGCATGTTCGACTGGCCCGAAAGAAGGTAGACGTGCGGCTGTGCGGCGAGTGCAATCGAAGCGCTAGTGAGCACCAAGATGGCAACGAACAAACGCAAAGTGAGCATAGGAAGAACTCCGATAGGAAGCTGGGCGGGAAGCCCTTCACTTTAGTTGACCCGTCTGCGCCTCGCTACAGCGCACGTAGACGACGCCTATTCCGAAACATACGTCCAAGCCGTTTCGCGTTCGATGGTTTGGTCACGGTTGAATTCAGTTGCGACTTCCGCGGGAAGCAGCACACGAATGACAACCGGACTCGTCAGAGCAAACCGACTTGCCGCCGCCGCGTCTATAACCTCTGTCGTGAACGTATCGCCAAACTCTTGATTGTCGCGCAGGAGCACACCGTCAGCAAAGCGCAGCCGTTCTCCTTTTCCATCGGGATAACAGACCGCTGCTCCGATCTCGAACGACACGGTTTTCCCCTGCAGCTTTTTGGAAACGGGAACCGGCAGACGAAGAACGCCGTACTCCCCGGGGTTGATCGCCAGGTCGACGCAGATCGATGCAAATTGCGGTCGCGACATCCAGGAACCCGATGTGGGACGAATCGCGATTCTCCCCTCGGATCGCTTGGAGTATTGACTTTGATAGGCGATGACGAGATAGCAAACGCCATCGTCGGCGCTGGCGTCGATGTCAAAGCAAAATCCATCCCGGTTGAAATATCGAGCCCCGAATACCGCCAAGTAATCGGTCGCCCGATCTTGCGGGCGCCTGCGTCGGATCAATACAGAGAACAACGCCGCTGCAAGTAAGGAAAAGCCGATTCGAGCCGTCCAAACTACTTCATTCGGTCGGTCATTCCACCAAGCGATCGACGCGATCAGTACGGAACCGATAAGCATCAGCGTCAAAACGGTTTTGACAAATTCGCTCATCGCGTGAGTCACTGCTCTCTAGGTTGATTTCTAAAACTCGACGATCATGATTTCGAGCGGCCAATCTTGTTGCGCGATCTGATCGAGCATGATTGCTTTGCCGCCGGGCGTCATTGCCACGGCGTGACCTATGACTTTTTGCGCACTTGTCCTTCCGCCTGAATCTGATTCATCAGCTCCGTCAGCTCTTTCACCTTCTCTGGTTGGTCGGCGTACAGATTGTGCTTTTGGGCGATGTCCAACTTCAGGTTGTACAGCTCGCCTGGCAGATCGTCTTCGATATAGCCGCGCGCCTTGTCAAACCAGGCCGGGACTTTGCTATGAGCGCCCGACTTCGCGGCGATCAGCACCCAGTCGCCGTCACGGATGGCGAACCGGCCGGCCATCGTGTTATGAACGATGCTCTGACGCGGGCTCGCATCGTTCTCTTTCCAGACATTCAGCAAACTGTAACTGTCGTCCGCAGCGTCTTGCGGCAACTCAAACCCCGCGATCTCCGCAACGCTCGCCAACACATCGACTTGACTGACCAGCGCATCGCTGGTCGTGCCGGGCTGCACGTGACCAGGCCATTTGACCACCATCGGGACATGATGTCCCCCTTCGTACAAATCACGCTTCACGCCGCGCAGCGGAGCCGAACTCCAATGATCGAAGTTGCGAACGCGATCGTAGGCGTAACGCTCGGCGCCGTTGTCGGCGGTGAAGATCACCAGCGTGTTTTCGCCGAAACCATTTTCGTCGAGCGCGGTTAAAATGCGGCCGATGCTGTCGTCGGTCTGCACGACATAGTCGCCAAAGCCGCCTGCTTTCGACTTACCGCGAAACTCTTCGGTCGGCACGATCGGCGCATGGGGCGAGTTGAACGGCACGTACAAAAAGAAGGGGCCCTGCTCCTCTTTCTGCTGGCCGATCCACTCGACCGTTCGCTCGGTCAAACGGGGAACGACCTGATAAAAATCCCAGTCTTTCACCATCGGACCGGGACGCGCTTCCCACGATCCTTCGGCGGTCATCGGCGTGATGCTGAGCGGCTCGGTCGGCTCGGTGATGACCCGATCATTTTCAAACCACGCGTAGGGCGGGAAGTTCGGCACGTCATCGCCGAAGTAATAATCGAATCCGTGCGACAACGGCCCGCCGCTGATCGGCTTCGACCAGTCGAACGCCGCAGGCGAATAGATGTCGCGTCCGCGTTGATCCTTTTCCGGCTTCACCTCTTGGTTACGAATTTCGTCCCAGTTCCAGCCGAGGTGCCACTTGCCGATGCAGGCCGTCCGATATCCTTTGTCTTTCAGCAGCTCGGCGATCGTCAATTCATCTGGATCGAGCACCGGCGCGTCAAACGAGTTGACGATGCCGTGAAACTTTCGCCAATGAAACCGACCCGTCAACAGCGCGTAACGGCTGGGAGTGCAAATGCCGGACGAGCTATGAGCGTCCGTAAAACGCATCCCTTCGCGCGCCAAGCGATCGAGCTGGGGAGTTGGAATCTTGGAATCCGGATTGTTGGCGCCCAGATCGCCGTAGCCCATGTCATCGGCGTACAAGATCACGATGTTAGGGAGTTCAGCAGCCGTCGCGCCGGCGGTTAGAACCAGTAACAAAAGCAGCGAAGTGAAACGGTGCATGACAGGTGTTCCGCAGAAGTAGACGGAGAATGGTGAGAGCTTCTAGTTTACTAGCCCGACTACGGCGGAGCGAGCAAGCAATGCTTAGGGCACGGGGCTTTTCGGCGCCAATCTTTGCTCGCAGCGCTTTGACCGGCGCTTCGCAATCGCGATCCACCCCCAAAGATGTCGCCGATGAAACAGGGATGATATGGGCCTCCAGCCACCGGGCCGCACATTCGCTACAAGCCATACGACAAGCGGGCGCGAACGCGCCGTTTTGGAACCTATGTTTTCCATAACGTTGCAAGCGACTTCTTCCGCGTTAGGCAGTTTGTTGAATGAAGGCCTCCCGAACGGAAACCGTGACCGATAAGCCGCTGGCCAAGCCGATCGAACGCTTGGTTTGGCTCGATGCTGCGCGGCTGGGGGCAATGGGATTGGTGGCGCTGCAACATATCATCACGATCTGCGATCGTGAGCCGCCGAAGGTGCTGCTCGGGCTCGACCCAGGGCAGATCGGCGTCGCGATCTTTTTTGCGATCAGCGGGCTGTTAGCCGCGCAAGGTCAACAAGGGCACGCCGTCCGTTGGTTGTCGAAACGACTCTCGCGGATTTACTTGCCCTACTGGATCGCCGTGACCGGCGTCCTGTCGGCCAATTATATTGTGCAATACAAACCGGCGCCCTTGTCGCTGGTGATCGCCGAGCTGGCCGGCGTCGTCGGGTGGACGCATCGCGGCGATATTGTCGGCGTCTACTTCTGGTTTGTTTCGCTGCTGTTGTTCTGTTATCTACTCGCTGCGGTCGTCAAATTGGATCGCCGCGTGTTGCCGCTGCTGGTCGTCGCGTCGATCGTCTGGCTATGGTGGGACGAAGGCTTCGCCGCAAATACGTTAGCGTTTTTGACCGGGCTGTCGCTGGGACAACTTGGCAAGCGTCCCTCGCCGCTTCTGACCGTGGGGGTTGCGCTCGCCGCCGCCGTTCTCACCTTTACTGTCCATCCCGGCTTTGCCTGCGTGACGATCGCCGGAATCGCGATCCTGTCGACGGCAATCCCGTTCTCGCTGCCGGAACATACTGAAGCGGTCATCGCCAAATTGTCAGAACTCTCGTACCACTTTTACTTGGTGCATGTGCCGTTCTACCTGGCGGCCGACAAGCTGTTTCCCAACGCCCTGCTGCCGGTCTTCCTGCTTGGCACCACCGGGGCCGTGATCGGCGCCGCGGTGCTCTATGTGATGGAAACCTATTTGCGCAAGGGACTTGCGTCGCTCTATCCGAGTCGCCGGACAGTCGAGTCCGTCTGACCGGACCGGACCGTTGTGTTTTTTTTCGATCAGGTCACCCAAACTACCGGCGCATTAACTTGGGAGCTTTGGCCATCCGTATGGAACCAGGGGGTTGGACCGGACCGCTCTGTTTTTTTGGCGAGATTGCCTAACTTGCCGTGGGTTAAGATCGGTGGTCTGGTTATCGTCAGCCACGGCCAGACCTACTGCCTTATCAGTTGGACCGGACCGCGACGTTTTTTTTATCCGCTTACTCCGCCTGCCTGGATGTCGATCTGGGCATGGGGCGGTCGGTCGACGATCGATCTCGAGGGTCGCGCCGGCGCAACCGCGACATCGCGTCGAGCGCATCAGATTTTCCGCACCCTGCAATCGACCCGAAGATCGTGCGCTTTGTCAATCGACAAAGTCTCGCCTAGCAACTGTGCAACGCCCATGGAAAAGAAATCCCTCAGCAGCCCACCATCTCAAGCCCCCCAACTCCGCTTTCCGCTTTTGTTCTACCACTCTTCAAACGTCATCCCATCGATCTGCGTCGGATCGGCGTCGGCGTAGAAGTCGGTGATTATCTGTTGGCACTCGGCGGCGTCGCTCGACTTGGTCCAGGACCCGCTGCGATCGGGGACCGGGACGTCGATCACCATCGACTGGTCCTCTTCCCAGAGAAATTGGACGGTGACGTCAGCGTCGTTGACGATGCCGAGAAACGAGAGGGGCTCGCCTGACATTGCGTCCCACGCGGTCAGCACCTCCGGCAGCGTCGCTTCTTTGGGGGAACCGCCGTCGATCCCTTTTTGCTTGCCTTCGTCAAAATAGAAGTACTTCATGAGCGTCGTATCTGGGGTGGTGCATGTTGGGGGACTCGCCCCGCGGCGAGTCTAAATTGAGAATACCCCGAGATCCGACGACGGGCGAGGCCCTGTCTCACAGCAAATACGCCGCCTACTTTCGCGATATCGGGCGCTTGCACCCGTTCGATTAGAATCGAGGGATCTTCTTCTCTCCAACAGCGAGCCGCGGAAGTCAGCGCCTCGCTACGTCTCGGGCGATTTTGGCGTCTGTCGCTTCGCACGCATTTCGCGAATGATTTGGGCGGTCGCCGCGGTATCAAAGAAGTCGTCAATCTTGACGATCTTTCCTCGTTCGAATTTGAACATGATCGTCACCCAACTTTGCGTCATTTGATTGGCGTCTTTCAATTCGACTTGTTCTTGGCCGATCGCGATGCAAGTCAGACCGTCAGTAACGACCGTCGGTGTATACAGCTCTTTGCTAGGACGTGAAAAGAGCTGGAAAAAAGAGCCCCAAAAAGAGTCGAAACCGTCGACCGTCTTCCAAATTCCGGCAAAGGGAATCTGCTCTGGATCGCCGGCGACAAAGCATTCGACGTTGTCGTCGAGATGCGTATGGAAATTGGCGACCAACTGCCGTTCTTTCTTGCGATAAGCCTCGACAAACGATCGCACCGCCGCTGCGGGCGAAGTCACGAGATCTTCGGGAAATATCGGCGCCGTTTCTGTCGAGAGCGCGTCGGCTAACACCTCGATCGTATCGGGATGCAGTGCGCCGCCCGCTTCCGCTTTGCGAATCAATCGATCGCTATAGCCGGCGTGGTCGGCCAATTGGTCTTGGGTCCAACCCTGCTGTTCTCGCAGCAAGCGGAGGAACTCGCCGCGTACTCGCATCGACCTCTTTAACGATTTGCCGGATTGCCATGCCATGAGAATTTTCCCTCGCCACGTTCGGCTCATGCTTCCTGCTGGAAACCTGGCAGCTAAACGGCCATTCACCAACGTTTCCCATCGCGCGGTTTCGTGATCGTTCCGGATCCGTTCCTGAACGAACCCTTCGTGCGATGTTATATGTCTAAGTAGTCAAATGCAAAAAAGAACACACAGGAATAGCAAAAAGTCTGCATAAAGGCGATCCACACGTCATTCATAGAAATCCCCGGAATTATCCTAACGCATCAAAACCAAGTATCACCCTCCTCATGAATTCTTACTTTGATGTTGATCGTTGGCGCCGCCGTCTGCAGGTCGATCCGAACGAAGCGATGCATCAGTTTTGGCGCACCTTCTATCTTCCGCTCGTCCGCTATGCGCGCAACCAATTGAAGACCTCCACCTGCCGGCACTGCGACGAAGAAGATATCGCGATCATTTCAATCAGCGCTTTTTATCAGGCCGCGTCCCAAAATCGCTATCCTGATATCGAAGATGAAGTCGCGGTTTGGAAACTTTTGCTAACGATCGTCGCCCGCAACGCGCGCCGCGCTATCCAGCACGAAAGAATGCAGAAGCGCGGGGGAGGCCGCGTCCGCCGCGAATCGGATCTGACAACCGCCGAACAAGCGACCGACGGCAGTTTGGACTTGGCCGTCGAAACGTCGCACATTCTAGAAACGCTGCAAGTCGACGAACGCATTGATTCTCTCGATCAGATGCGTGATGACCGCCTACGCGAGATTGTCATCCGTAAGCTGCAAGGCTATACCCACGAGGAAATCGGAGCCGCGCTGGGCTGCACCGCGCGAACCGTAAGCCGACGCTTGAATCGCGTTCGATCGGCTTGGACCTATCCGCATTGAAAGATGCCGGCCCCCAGAGACGGCGCTGGTCGTAACCAGGCCCGCAATCGCAGGCGATTGCTGGAGATCATCGCAACTCGAACCCGCTAATAGAGAGGGCCGAATCGCACGCGAAGATCTTCCGGATGCGGTTTCTCGACCCGGCGCAGATTTGGCGATCAAGAAACAAACAGCGGCTGCGTGGTGACAGCCGCTGTTCGAGGTTGATTCAGTTGCGATGCCGCGAAACTGTTCGGCAAGCGATTGCCGAACGGGAAGCGTCGCTTACCAGCGATCGCCACCACGGTCGCCGCCGCGTCCGCCGCGGTCGCCGCCACGGCCACCGCCGCCGCCGCCACCACCGCCGCCGCCGTAGCCGCCACCGCCGCTGCGACCACCGCCGCCGCCGCCATAGCCGCCACCGCCGCTACGACCACCGCCGCCGCCGCCACCATAGCCGCCGCCACCACCGCCGCCGCCGGAACGTTCGCGTTCGCGAGCTTCGTTCACAACGAGCTTACGGCCGTCGACGTCGAAACCGTTGAGGGCTTCCGTCGCAGCGAGAGCGTCGCCATCAGACGCCATTTCCACAAAACCAAAACCGCGCGAACGGCCAGTTTCGCGATCATTGATCACGCTCGCCGAAGCGACCTGACCATATTGACCAAACAGGTTCTCCAGCTCACTGGAACCATAACCGTAGGGGAGATTCCCTACATACAACTTCTTACCCACAGGCGCAGACCTACTCAAAACATCTGACTAGAAAAGATCGATCTCGGATGGATCGAAGAAACACGACAAAAGCAGGGCAACCACAGGCGAGCGGTTCGCGAGCAGCCGCTAAGCCGGCTCTCAGTCAGAAGGGGAGAAGAAGATTCGGTCGTGCGCCGTTCGAAAATTCGGACCGGAAACCTGATCGTCGCTCGCGTCTTCGGGACTTTCGTCAGCCGGCAAGTCATTCTTGCAGTCTGATCCTATCGGCGCGAAATGACCCTCGTCAATAGAATTCGCCCGCATTTGCCCGTTCATTACCCAAATTTGACGTAATCGTCTCTTGCCCGCAGGTCAATCCTCCCCCTGCGGCGGTCGATTGCAACCTTTTGTTGATTCCTTACTCGTTTCGGCATCGCCTGCGATGGTCCGCCTGTCAGACCGAAAGTTCATCTACCCCGGCAATGGCCGTTCGCTTTGCGATGTCTTCCGCCAGATCGCCAACCGACGAAATTACCCGGGTCCCCGCCAGGCGTCTCCTGGGAATCGCGTTAAAACGCGTCGCCAACTACAATTGGCCCGTATCGTTCCCACGCCGTCCTACGAAAAGCGACCTGCATGCAGCCCAAAGTGAAGATCATTGACCTCTTTGAATGCGGCTCGATTCCGGCTGCCGAAGCGGCCCATCGCCTGTTGCTGCTGGTCAACGAAGAGAACGTCGCCGAACTGCTGGCCGATCTTCCCCCGGCCGTGCGTGAAAAGATCATGACGATGCCGCCCGAGTACCGCCGCGTGCTGTTGGGCGCCCATACGACGATCATCGGCCCGGAAGAGTTCGAGCTGCTGGGGCATCTCCCGTCCGAAAAAACCCCGACGGCCGAACAGATCGCGCTCGCTAAACTGCGGCTTGCGGACGAAACCGAAAGCGCCTGATCGGGGCGAACTTGGCTACCAATCGCACAGTGCGAAGTAGTTGCTAGGGAGCGAGACGAGCCAATCACGCGCGGCGTCTTCCTCCAGACACACCTGGCCCCGCAGCCCCCGGTTCTTGGCGACTGCTTCCACAAAATCAAGCCGCTGCCGCAATTGCGGGTTCATCGGGTAGCAGGGAACGTAAGCGATCGCGACTCCGCGAAACGTCTCGGCCGCCGCTTCGCCGGAGACATGCGACTCCAATACCGAGAGGGGACGCCCTGCGGTATTGTCCAACCATAAGACCCGTTCTCGTTGATGACGCCGCGCCACTTCGCTGATCGCATTGCACATCGCGATGCTCTCTTGGTGCGATCGCCAGGGGCCGGTGGTCATCGCCACCAAAAGCTGATCTTCCAGCTCAAAGTTAAAATGAATATCCATCTTCCTGCCTGAAACAATGAGCAAGTTTTTCATCGGAACTACGACCTGCGAAAGAGAGCAGAGCCGCAACTACAATCCGCCAACGCTCCGTTACCCTGCACGTTGTCGCGACAACCAACCGCGAGCCGCGGTCTGGTCGGCGAACTGCCGGCTGAGCAACCCTCGGTTTTGGGCCACTTGCGTGATGAACCGAACGGACTCTTCCAGCTTGGCTTCACGCTCCGCCACCGGAACGTAGCCCAAAACCAATGGTCCCAAAATCGCCGCGGCTCGCTCCCCAAGGAAATGAGCTTCCAGCGTCGAAGGAGCGCTCCCAGTCACTTCGCTGAGATAGAGCACTTGATGCAGATCCTCGGCTTCGGCCTTTTCCAAGATTTGCTGCAGCGTCGCGAGCGAATCGGCCGGCTTCCGCCAAACGCCTGACACTTTCGCGACCAAAATATCATCCTCAATCGTAAAATCGACTTGCGACACCATCGTTCTCACCTCCGCTTTCTAACTGAACAATATCATCCTTTTCTCCAGGGGGTCGAATTTTGCGGAGGGGCCGCACTCCGGTCGAGCGGCTGGCGAAAAGGGGGCGTTTTTCGCTTGAATTCACCACCGCCGGGACGAGGCGGCGAAGCGGCGAATATCAAGCGGAACGGGCCCGGCGAAGGGATCGCAACTGTGGATGCGATCCAACGACCGCGGCTTCCCGTAGCTGTGACCAAGCGCAAGCCGCGAACATTCTCCCGCCTAGCGCTGTCCCCCAACCCCCAGTCGAAATGACGGCGAGAGTTGGACTGACGATGGAGAATTGAGCGTATTGGCGATGAAGAGCAACAAGCAAAAACGAGAACAGTTAAAGGCCAAGCGTGCTCGCAAAGCGCGGCGGGCCCGTTATGCGGCGCTCTTGCAGGATGACGCGACTCCTTCATTCGCCAGCACGGCGATCGCGCGGTTCGATCCCTCGCGCGTTCGTTGCGATCCCGCGCAACTCCGGCCTTTCAGCACATATGGCGCTCCGCCCGCGTTCATCGCCGAGGGCTACCAAGATCATCCCATTTGTTGCATTGAATGCGGCGCCGAAGAGATCTGGACGGCGAGCCAACAGAAGTGGTGGTACGAAGTGATGAAAGGATCGATCTACAGTCGTGCCGTGCGCTGCCGCGCCTGCCGTCGCCGGCGCCGGGCAATCCGGTCCGCAGCGAATGAACGCCGCTTGGCGGGGATGGAGAAGAAACGGCAAGCCAAACGGTTGGCTCCGTCATCGCAGCGACGAAAGCTCTAGCGGTAGTAGCTGAGGATGAATCGAGAAGAAGCAATGAAAAAGCCGGCGGCGATGGGAGAATGCGCGCCGGCTTTTCGTTTCTTAGGTGAAAGCGCGAATCGTCACGGCTTCCAATTCTTGCCGAGATCAACGGCGTACTCAGTCTGTCCTTCCACAATCTCAAAGGTCTGAGGAAGCGAATGCCTTATCGGTTGCCCTCCTCTTTTGTTGCCGTCTTTGCCGATAGGCGCGTACTCCAACACTCCTGAGTATTTTCCGATCGGCATCCAGCCGATGTCAAACTTTCCATCGGGTTGGATCGGCACGCCAAAGGACTCGCCGTTGCCGTGGAACTTCAATTGCAACGTTACTTGTTGTCCCGGTTCAAACGAGACCGGTTTTCCTGCAGCGAGAAGCTGACCATCAAAGTTTTCGACGGTCGGACCTTCAAAATGGTAAGACGATTGACAACCGCAGCTAAGCACGACTGCAGTCAATAGCATACTGGCGCTTCGCATCGTATTCTCGATGAATAGGCGTGAATAAGGCAGGCCGAACGTCCTAGAGCGACGGATTGATTTCTCCACCGTTGGGAGTCAGCAATGGGCAGAGCAACAAGTAATTCGTACCGTTTGAAATGCTACTGACGCTGCCATCCGCCATACAAAACGGCGTCGCCGGATAGGGACTTCCCCACCGATTGGTCGTATCGAGCCCCGGCTTATCTGCGACGACTTCCATCGTGAAATGGAACCAACCGTTAGCGCCGCTATTGAGGAAGTAATTTTGACCCGGGAAATAATAGACGTACTGCGTCGAACCGCTTGAGGAGGTTTGTCCCGCCCACCACAAGACAGCCGGATCGAGAGCTCGCATATTGCCATAGTCGCTTGGTCCGGCGCTAGCGATTGAGAAATCATTTTTGGCGCGGAGCGTACCATTGCTCATTGTGAACTCGCCGCCTCCTCGCGAATCGTAGGTCTCGGTCGCGAGCGCCTTCGTGCCAACTAGGATCGTATTGGATGTACCATCCTTGATATCGGTCAGCTTTCTCCGATAGGTCTTCCAGGACGAGGATGGCCCTGCATTCCAATTGGGACTCACTGTCAAGTTGCCGCTGCCGTCGTCCACGGCGTTCATCCCGCTGCCGATGACCATCGCGTTGGCGGCATAGTCCGACACGGGGCCCATTTTCGCAATGTTTTCCGCCCACTCATCCCCAGCGTCGGAAACGTAGACGTGCTCGGCAATTCCGGTCCCACCACGGCCGGGATCCATGTAGGCGGTTATCGCTACTTCATTGGTCCAATTTTCGTAAAGAGCAGTCTGCTCTAAGAACGGCAGGATTTTGTAGGCCCATGAACAACCGTCGGAAATTTCTGGCCGAGGACTAGCACCGCCATAAGGCGGCCCCCATACCCAGCAGGAGAACGCCCAAGTTCCATTGTCCGGCAACTTACCAAACGTGTCGTGAAAGTTGTGCGTCGCCAGACCGATCTGCTTTAGATTGTTGGTCGATTGCATCCTCCGAGCCGCTTGCCGAGCTTGCTGAACCGCCGGCAGCAACAGGCCGATCAAGACGCCGATAATCGCGATTACGACCAGAAGTTCGACCAGAGTAAAGCCGCGAATGGGTTTCGATCTCATAATGCACCTTGAAATGTTTTTTTATTGAATAAACAAGGTTTTCCTGAGAACAAAAATAACAGTCTCCAATTTGCCTGTAAACCATTTTTAGGAAAATAGAATCACCCTAAAGACCATTGAACCCCTTTCCGGAGATATTTGACGTGGCCATTTGGGGGACCTGCGTTGGCGAGATCAAATAGGCTCAGCATTAGCAGACGTTATGCCGCCGGTGCTCGCGTGTAGCCGCGGGGCTCGAGCGGCGCGAAACGCTCGCCTTGTCAGCTTTGAAGAGAGGGCGGAGGACAAAGGAAGTCGCCGTTCGCATGGCTCTGAGGCCAGAGAAACGTTGTCGCTCTCCCGTGACTCCCCCTCTTTCCTTACGATTTAGCCGGCTCTTTTTTACTCGCTCGACGCAGCCCCTAGGAAGAAGCACACGAACCAGCGGCTGCCTGCGGATTAAGCGTGAATGGAGACTAAGTACGCAGCAATCCCCGATTAGGGCCCAGAAAGAAGGGGCGTTCCGCCGAGAAATGGCGCCGCTTAAACCGACAAATCTCGCAATACCGATGATGGGGGCCGCGTCTGCCCAAAAGATATGCAACCCGGGCGCCCGACTCGTTGACACCTTCTCCTAAGCCGTTTAATATTCGAATGTTGTCGATTTTTCTAGCTATTCTCTGCTGCGCAATTCCGAGGCACATTTGGCACGCGTCAGTCCTTCACAGAGCGGGGTCTTTCAAACCGAATCGGACCTACGCGTCGAGCGTTTCACCGAAAGCGTCAGCTTCGACCGCCGTCTCTATGCGGTGGACATTTCGGGCTCCATCGCGCATGCCCAGATGCTAGCGGATGTCGGCGTCCTAACGCCGGACGAAGCGAGTCAAATCGAGACGACTTTGCTGGCGATTAAAGCCGAAATCGACGCCGGCGAGTTCGAGTTCCAACAGGCGCTCGAAGACGTCCATATGAATATCGAGAAGCAGTTGGTCGACCGACTGGGTGATGTTGGGCGCAAATTGCACACCGGGCGAAGCCGAAATGATCAGATCGCGACCGATACGCGACTTTGGGTGCGTGATGCGATTGACGCGATCGACGCTCGCCTGAAAAACTTGCAGTGCGCCTTTGTCGGCCGCTGCGACGCCGACGCCGAGACGGTGCTGCCGGCTTACACGCATCTGCAGCGCGCCCAGCCGGTGCTCGCGCCCCATTACTGGTTGGCCTATGTCGAGAAGTTGGAGCGAGACCGGGCTCGCCTGGCCGATTGCCGCCGCCGCGTCAATGTATGTAGCTTGGGAACCGCCGCTTTGGCGGGCACTACCCTGCCGATCGATCGGCACAACGTCGCCCTGAAACTGGGCTTTGCCGATGTCGCTCGCAATAGTCTGGACGTTTCGAGCGATCGGGACTATTTGCTGGAGTTTGCGTTTTGCTTGACGCTAATCGCCGAGCATCTGAGCACATGGGCGGACGAATGGGTCTTGTGGTCGACGGTCGAGTTCAACTTTATCAAGCTGCCGCAGCAATTTTGCACCGGCTCTTCCATCATGCCGCAGAAGATCAATCCTGACGTCTGCGAATTGGTTCGCGGTAAGACGGCCCGGGTGATCGGCAATCTGCAGTCGCTTTTGGTGTTGGTAAAGGGCTTGCCGCTGGCCTACAACCGCGATCTGCAAGAAGACAAAGAGCCGCTCTTCGACTCGTTCGATACGGTCTCGGCCTGCTTAGAACTTGCGGCGCCGATTGTCGCCGGCGCCGAGTTGAAGGTCGACTCGATCCGCTCGCGTCTCGATCGCGGCTTCCTCGACGCGACAACGCTGATGGAGCATCTGATCAAACTGGGAACGCCGCAGCGCACCGCTCACCACCAGATCGGCGCGCTGGTCAAACAGGCGATGGAACAAAACTGTCGGCTAGCCGACCTGCCGCTAGAAACGTTTCAAGCGTTAAATCCATCACTAGACGAGAGCGTTTACGAGGTGCTGGGCGTCGATAAGGCGATCGCCGCTTTTCAAAGTTATGGATCAACCGCTCCTGGCGAAGTAAAGAAACAGGTCAGTTATTGGAAAGAGCAATTAAACTTGGACTAGTCTCCCTGCACGGAAGCGCGACGTAGGTAACTCCAAATGCTGGAAAGCGGTTATTCCTTTAGCCCCGCCGCGTGTTCATAATGCGATCACTGTTTACTACTTGTTGGATCTTGCTGGCCGCCGCCGGTACCGTCGCTGCTCAAGCGCCCGGTGAAGCTGCTGCTCCGGTCGACTCTCCGGCCGTCGCGGCGATCCGCGAAGCGAATCCGACAACTCCGCTCGAACTGGCCGAGACCGCCGGTCTGATGGTCGATCTAGGCCGCGTCGATCTGGCGATCGAATATCTGAACAAATTGCTGAGCGACAAGCCAAGCGACGACGACCTGGTGAAGATGCAAGCCAAGCTCGGCAGCGGGCCGCTGATCCGTTTGCAAACGTTGCCCGAGCTGCAACCTGCCGGCACGGAAGTCGCGAAGCTGGTCTTCGCCGCGGTCGAAAAACTGACGCGCAACCCGGCCTTCCTGCAAGCGCAAGTCGACGCGCTCGCGTCGAGCGATGACGTGGCCGTTCGTCGCGCCAGCATTGCCCTGCGCGGCGCCGGAGCCGCCGCGATCGAGCCGCTGTTGTTGGCGTACGCGGGCAGCGACAATCCAGCGACGCGCGACGCCGCTCTCAAAATCATCTTGCAGCTGGGTCAAGACGCCGAAGCGCCGTTGTGGGGCGCGTTGGACAGCACGGATCCGTCCATCAAAGCCGCCGCTCTGTCAGCGCTAGGCGCGCTCCGTTCGACGCGCTCGCTCGACGTGCTTGTCGGCCCTGCGGTCGCCGCTGACGAAGCGCCGGAAGTTCGCCGAGCCGCATCCAAAGCGGTGGTTGATATTGTCGGCGAGCCGGCGTCGACCAGCGATGTTGAGAAGTTTTTGACCAAGCGAATCGAACGGTATCTCGCCGGAGAACCGGTCTTTGCCGGCGGCCCCTTTGCCGAGCTTGACGTTTGGACTTGGAGCGACGCCGCGCCGCATCTGACCAAAAAAACCTTGAGCATGGCCGACGCTTCGACCGTCTGGACGGCTCACTTGGCTCGTGACCTGGCGGCGATCGATCCGCAAAACCCCCAGAACGCTCGCCTACGAATGGTGACGGCGCTGCAAAGCGTGATCGCCCTGGACGGCCCCAATGCCGAAATCAAGGGAACGCCGGCCGACGCCGCAGCGCAACAGCTCGGAGCGGCCAGTGTCGCCGAGGCGCTCGACTATGCGCTGACGCATCCGCGCATGACGATGGCCGCGATCGCCGCATGCCGTTGGTTAGGAGAACAAGGGGATCTGGCGGCGCTCGCTCCGCGTAACGGCCAGCCAAGCGCGTTGGCGGCCGCGCTGTCGCATGGCGCCTATCGCGTGAAAGCCGCCGCCGCGGACGCCGTGCTGGCCCTGAATCCAACATCCCCCTACCCCGGTTCCAGCGCCCTGATCGAAGCGCTGTTGTCCTTCGCCAAAACGTCCGGCGAACGAATCGCCGTGATCGCCGACCCCGATTCGACACGCGCCCAAGAATTGGCGGGCCGCTTGACCGAGTTGGGCTATACCGTTCTCACGCGGCGCGGTCGCCGCGAATTATTTGACGCCGCCTACTCGACTCCGGATGTGGAGTTGATCTTTATCAGCGACGCCGTCGATCGCCCCGGCGCCTTCGAGATGGTGCAAATCCTGCATCACGATAAACGGACGGCCAACACGCCGGTCGGCGTCATTCCATGGATCGAAGATTACAGCCGTTGGCAAGTTCGCCTGACGGACGACCCCTACGCGCTCGCGCTGATTCGGGCGCACGACGCCGAAGGACTAACCGGCCAGATTCAACAGATGTACGCGCAGCAAGGACGACTGCTGGTCGACGCAAACGAACGCGAAGCCCGCGGCGATCGGGCGCTCGATTCGCTCGCCGCGTTGGCTGCGGAACCGAAGTACAAGTTCTACGACTTGCTTTTGTACGAAGCGGAAATTGCCGATTTGATTCGCGACCCCGCTTCGATGGAAGCAGCCGCGGCGCTGCTGAGCAATCTGGCGACGCCGGTCGCCCAGTCGGCTTTGGTCGAAACGGCGAGCGAAGTGGTTCGTCCGCTGGTGGAACGTCAAATGTGCGCGAAAGCGTTTGCCGACGCCGTCCAGCGCAAAGGGTTGCAACTGACTCGGGAGCAGATTCTGCGACAGTACGACCGCTACAACGCGAGCGAAATCTATGATCGCGAGACGCAACAAGTTCTAGCGAGCTTGCTCGATACGATGGAAGCTTCCGCCAAGGGAGTTCGCCTGGATCAACCCGGCCTCGTGCAGCCCGTAATGGAAGAGGTCGAAAAGTAGGTTATGTACAGCGATTGGTCAGACGCACCGCGCTCGCTGGCGACTTTAGGCTACGAGTCCCCGATACCCGGATTGATTGGTTCCAGCCAAGCGATGATGGAGGTCTATAACCTCACGCGTCGCGTCGCGGGCAGCAATGCCTCGGTGCTGTTGCTGGGTGAGACCGGCGTCGGCAAAGAGATGATCGCATCGGCGGTCCATCGACTCAGTCAGCGCGCGGCGGGCCCCTTTGTAAAGGTCAATTGCGGCGCTTTGAGCGAAAGCCTGCTCGAAAGCGAATTGTTCGGACACATGCGCGGAGCGTTTACCGGCGCGGTCAGCAACCGCACGGGACGTTTTGAAGCGGCGCACGGCGGTTCGATCTTCCTGGACGAAATCAACTCGACTTCGCTGCACCTGCAGGTGAAGCTTTTGCGCGTGCTGCAGGAACGAGAGTTTGAGCGGGTCGGCGATACGCAGACGATTCGCGTCGACACGCGTGTTGTCGCGGCGTCCAACCGCGACTTGATGGACGAAGTCGAAGCGGAACGTTTTCGTGAAGACTTGTATTGGCGCTTGAACGTAGTGCCGATCCGCATTCCCCCGCTCCGCGAACGTCGCGAAGACATCCCAGAGCTGGTCGCTCACTTTCTGAACGTCTATAGCGAAGCGAACGAACGGCATGTCGTGCATATCCAACGTGATGCGATGGACGCGATGCAAGACCATGACTGGCCCGGCAACGTCCGCGAACTGCAAAACTATGTCGAACGCGCCGTCGTGCTGGCCGAATCGGATGAGTTGACGGTCGACCTGTTGCCGCCCGAAATGCGGAGCGGGTCGAAACGACCGTCGCTTGGCATGTCTGCCCAAACGCTCGATCTAGAAACATTGACGCAAGAAGTCGTGCAGCAGGGTTTGAGCGAAGCCGATCCCAACGCCGAGGATTTGCATAGTCGCGTCGTCAACCGCGTCGAGAAAGAACTGATCGCGCAGGTAATGCAATCCTGCAGCGGGGTGCAGACCAAAGCGGCGACCCGCTTGGGGATTAATCGGAATACCCTGCATAAAAAGCTGAAAGAATACGATCTCGACTCTTAATCACTGGCTTGAGTCCAATCGTACTTCGCACAAGTGACCTAGGATTCCTTGTCGATCGTACTCCCCTGACTTGGCTTTTGTGAATGATGCCTCCCCTTGATCTTGACAACGGACCGCTGCAATCGCTGCGACCGCTGCAAATGGAACGCTGGCTCGACGCCTGTACGGCGAATCGTCAACTAACGATTCTGGTCGCGAGTTGTTTTTGTATCGTCATCGGCGGCTTGGACCTGTTTCTCGGCAACGAAGTTCCTATTTCTGGGCTTTGTCTGCCGTTTGTCGTGGCCGTCTGTTGGGTCGCTAGTCTGCAAACGGCGATGGTCTTGTCGTTGTTTTGCGCGATGGCTTGGATCATCGATGACACGTTCTTCCTGCATTCGACTTCGCCTGGCGTCACGCTCACCGAAGTTTGGTTGACGACGGTGCATGCCTGTTTCTTTCTGGCGATCGTTTCCGTGATTTGGCGACTTCGCTGCGCTTATGAACGCGAACGGGTTTTTGCCCGCATCGATTCTCTGACAGGCCTGCTGAATATCACCGCGTTCAACGATACGGCGGAGCGCGAAGCGGCTCGCTGTCGTCGCTCTGGTTCGCCGCTGACGGTCGCGTTTATCGACTGCGATAACTTCAAGCAGGTCAACGATACGTT
This sequence comes from Blastopirellula marina DSM 3645, assembly GCF_000153105.1. Classification (GTDB taxonomy): domain Bacteria; phylum Planctomycetota; class Planctomycetia; order Pirellulales; family Pirellulaceae; genus Blastopirellula; species Blastopirellula marina. The sequence goes on along the minus strand of NZ_CH672376.1, from coordinate 232,484 downwards.
GGGACACCGCACCGGCGACCGCTTGCTCAAACAGATCGCCAGGACGCTCTGCCAAAGCGTTCGCGAAATGGACGCGGTGGCGCGACTAGGCGGGGACGAGTTTGCGTTGCTCTTGCCCAATGCGAACAGAGATCAGGCGGAGATCGTCATCAAGCGTGTGCGGGCGCGTCTTAGCGACGCGATGTCGACCGAGAACTGGCCCGTCACCTTTAGCATCGGCGTCGCCGTCTATCACAATCCAGACGCCGACGCCGACGCGCTGCTGCATGGCGCCGATCAATTGATGTACGACGTCAAACACAACGCCAAAGATGGCGTTGCGTTTCAGGTTAGCTAGAGTCGCGATACCGCTCGTGCTGCTGGTTTAGAGCGCGATGTCGTACTGCGTCTCTCCTCCATGATCGATCGTGACGCTCAATCCGCTGGTGGTCCGCTCGCTGTATTTGGGCGGAATTTTAACCGTCATCGGCGGCGGCGGATTCACGGCCAAAGCGTGCGCATCGGTTTCTTCGACAACGGTCTTTCCGATTGCTACTTGGTACGCGTGACCAAGATCGACGAACGGAAATTCGACGGAGTAATTGCCTTCCGGTCCTATATTCGCGTAGGCGGACTCGCCTGTTTGGGGAGATGTAAAATGAACGCTCCCTTGCCCAAGCGGTTGTCCGCCGAGAGTCACCACTCCTTGGATGACGGCGCTTGGCCGTTCTTTTTCGCCGCCACATCCCCCAAGCAGGCCGGCGGAAATCACAACGATCCAGACGGTTGAAACACGATGCATAGCTATAAGTCCTGATAAGTACCCGGGATGAATCTCCGCATGCCGAACGGCGCAGCAGGAAGAGCCTAAAACTCGTTGAGCACTTGACCATCATCTCGCACGCTCAACTGCTGGATCGCGCTAAGATTGATGGTGTTCGGCACGAACCGGACCGAACCGTCGACCAGCACCACTTGCACGCCGCCGGGATGAAAAGATGTGAGCGGAGTATTGAAATCCCACTCGGCGTTCGCTTCGGCGCCGACCGATGTTGGATTTGGACTGTGGTAGACAGCCGTCAGTCCATTCCCATATTTGTGCAAACCAGCCGTCCCAGCTCGCCAATCGGCGACGCTGCCGGTTTGCGCACAACCGCCCCACCCGGTGTGATAATTGGCCATTTTTCGCGTGCTTGCGTTCGCATTGTTGTTGCCCGATTGCTCCGACACCAGAATCGTGTTTGAGGTTCCGTCGACGACATCCTGCAGGCCGCTGGTTTTGCCGATCAGCAAAGTTCCGTTGTCAGTAGCGTACGCATCGTACTGCGTCTTGTAAGAAGTTGTCGTGCGCCCCGCCGGATCGGGATAGGCGCCCATGATGCCGACATAATGATGCCCTTGCGTTACGGCCCCGATCGATCCCAGCTGAGTATTGTAGGCGTACAGCGGGTCGATGGCGCTCGAGGGACAAACATAGCCGTCAATCACCAGCCCGAACAACTGCCGCGTATCGCTGCTGTAGGCGGTAATATCGGTCTGCGTACCTCCGCCGACATACGTATTCAAGTCGTAGTTAGAAGCTCGATCGAGATCATAAAGGGCCGTTTGCTCCAGAAACGGCAACAGCGCCCAGCGCCAGCTGGTCCCGGCTTTGGTGATGTAGTAGCGTGCGCCGAACGGCAACGAACGATGCGTATCGTGATAGTTATGCGTCGCCAGGCCAAGCTGTTTTAAGTTGTTGCTGCAGCTCATCCGCCGCGCCGCTTCGCGCGCCTGTTGCACCGCCGGCAACAGCAAAGCGATCAGTACGCCGATAATCGCAATGACTACCAGCAGCTCAACCAGGGTAAAACCGCGACGTCGGTCGCAGCGCAGAGACATCGGTACATGCATTGGAATCAACCCTTACGAAAGATGAAAATAACGCCATCGATACTTTCCGGATGAAAATTCCGCCTTTGCCTGTCTCGTTCCCTCGCCGCTAGCCTATTCTCGAATCGAAGTTGCTGCTCCCTGTCTCTCAAGCGTCGGTTACGGCGCCGCGTCGCTTTGCAGATAAGCGAACAAATCGCGAATCTGCGTCGCCGTCATTTCCCCCAACAAGCGGTCCGGCATCAGCGATTTGTCGACCGCCAAGGGGCCGGCGTCGATCTCGTCACGCGGGATCACCAGCTTAGGGTTCTCGGCGTTTTGCAAAGTGATCGTGTTGTCGTCCTGCTCACGTACAAAGCCCGACAGGACGCGGCCATCGACCAGCAGGACGCGAAAGTTGGTGTATTCTTCGCGAATCGCGGCGCTCGGATCGACGATCGAGAGCAACATGTAATCGAGGTTTTTCCGTTCGTAGCCGGTCAGATCGGGGCCGATTGCGGCTCCATCGCCGTGCAGTTTGTGACAGGTCGCGCACTGCTTTTTGAAGAGCGCGGCCCCGTGTGCGGCATCTCCCTGACCGGTTCGCAAGATCGTCGCCGTCTGTTCCATCTGCTGGGCCAATTCATCCGGAGTCGCGCGCGTCGCGCCCCAGAGCTTGGCGATCCGCTCGTTGAGCGACTCGTCGCCGTGCAATTTCAGGTTTTCGACCAGATCGACCGCGACCGCCGAGCGGGGAATCTGCTCCTGCTCGATTGCGTCGATCAAATGGTGGGCTGATGCGGCCCGACCGGCGGCCAAATCGATGATCGCCGCACGCACAAGCTCTTTCTCTTTCGAGTAACGGCCCACGAGCGCCGCGGCGATTTCCGGCGAATCGAACTGTCGCAGTCCCCCGATCGCCGCCATGCGAACCTGGGCCGACGCGGCGGTCATCGACAATCGCAACAATGCGTCACGCGCCTCGTTCGAGCCAACCTGGCCCAACAGCTGGGCTAACTTGATTCGCTGGTCGAGCTTCGCGGTTTCGTCTTCGATCAGCGCGATCGCGGCCGCTTCCGCTTCTTTCTGTCCGGCTCGCACCAACAGCGCCATCTGCTGCGGCGAGTCGCCGCTGGCCGACGCGACGATTGCGTCACGCAGTTGCGGCGGCATCCCTTCGATCTTGCGACCGGCGAAGGCGGTGTCGATCGCGGTCAGCATGCGGCCGCGCAGCTGCGGCACGTCGGTTTCGTTTAACAGTTCGGCCAGTTCCAGCAGATGCGGCTCGGTCGGTTCGGCGGCCAAACGCTGCGCCAAACGAGGCAGCACAATGTCGCCGCCGATCTTGGTCGCCTGCAATTTTTTGACGATTTTCCCCGCGGCTAGCGAGGAGTCATTCGCGTGCGCCTCGATCGCCCACCAGGTGAGCAGCGGAATGTGCGGGTCGTCGGCCAGATCATCGCGCGTCGCAAGTCGCGCCGCCGTTTCGTAGCCGATCACGCCGGGGATTCGTTTCGCCGTCGAGGCCAGTTGGCTGCAAACTTCGACATTCGTTTCCTGCTCGGCCAATCGATAGAGGTCGTCGGCGAAGGTTTCGGCCAACTCGGGAGTCAACAGCCGCACGCCCCAGACGCGCACATAAGGATCCGCATGCCGCAGCGCGATCGCCGCCGCTTGCTGGTCGTACTGCTTCAAGCCATGAATCGCCCAGAGATATTCGAGCGCCAATTGCCCTGTGGTCTGCGGCAGCTTTTCGATCAGGCTCGCCGCCTGGTCGGCGTCTCCATGTTCATAAATCATCCGCTGCGTCAGTTGACGAAGCAGCTTATTGGGACTTTTCAACGTTTCGATCAACTCGGCGGTCGAAAATTTTCGCAAGTCAAAGGGCTGTTGCTGAGGATACGCGTTGGGCTGCAAACGCCAAATCCGACCCCGCGCTCGATTCCAAGTATCGCGGGGATCGACATGGGTGAGCCGCGTGTCGCACCAGTCGGCGATATAGACGCAGCCGTCGGGTCCCACTTTGATATCGACCGGCCGGAACCAGACGTCGTCGGTTTCGATCGCTTTCAGTTCATCTTCGGTTTTCCAGGTCGAACCGTCAGGCGACATTTTGGAAACCGCGACATAGTTGTGCAGCGGCACCGGTGCGATCAAGCGACCGGAGTAGCGCGGCGGCAACGCGTCGCTTTCGTACTTCACCAGCGTATGGCTGAAACGTTCCGCCGCGGCGTGTCCCATTTGGCTGAAGTAGCCGTAAGCGTGCGGATTGGTCAGCGCGCCATGCTTGCCCCAGGACTTCGAGTAGTAGCCGCCCTGGACGTAATGAAAGCCTCGCGTGTTGCCGCCGTTGTGACCCGAGTAAACGCGGCCTTGGGCGTCAAATTCCACGGCGAAGGTGTTGCCGCCCCCTTCAGCGAAAACCTCAAACTGATTCTTCTCGGGATGATAGCGCCAAATCGCTTGTCCCTTGAAATGGACCGGCGGCTGCGGCGCGATCCGCGGCAATGTCACGCTGGCCCAACAAGTGCTCCCTTGGGCGCCATACAGCCAGCCGTCGGGGCCCCAGGTCAAACTGTTGGCGACGGCGTGGGTGTCGGCCATCCCGAACCCGGCTAGGTGAACCTCGGGATCGCCGTCCGGCACGTCATCTTGATCGGCATCCGGATAGAAGAGGAGATATGGCGGGTTCATCACCCAAACGCCGCCGCGGCCCGGCAACGCGCTGGTGACGATATTCAAACCGTCGACAAACGTCTTCTGCTTATCAAACGTGCCGTCGCCGTTGGTGTCTTCATGAATCGTAATCTTATCAGCGCCGCGATCATGATTCGGGGGCGCTGGGGGAACCTTGTCAAAGACGGCGCGCAGATGTTCGTCATACTTGACCACCTTCAAGCCGGCCGGAAAAGGATATTGCAGGTACTGCACGACCCACATGCGGCCGCGCTCGTCAAAGTTGACGCAAACCGGCTGGCGAACTTCCGGCTCAGAAAGGACCACTTTGACCGTCACATCATCCGGCGTGACAAACTTCTTTTCGGCCTCGGCAGGCTCCAGCGCCGGAATCGAGAAATCGCCGGTCGCCCCGCGGCCGGCGAAGTTGCGGATATGTTCGCGGACCGCCTCGTTCTCGGCCGCTTGTAGCGAGCGTTGTTTCTGCTCGATGTCGGCTGGCGGTTCTTCAGCGACGACACTAGAAGTCAAACCGCCCCACAAGGCGACAAACAGCAGAAAGAAGCAGCAGGCGGGAAATTTGGGCATGACGATCACAAGGCAAGATTGAGAACACGTGACAGTTTTCGCTTCTCCGCAGTATACGGGAGCGAAAATTAGATGTCACGAGAAATCTTTCCTGCTGCACCGGCCCGTTGCGGCGCAAGAGCCCGACGAAAACCGATGATTACGGCGCAAGTTCCAGGCGGAATTGCGCGCCCTGCTCGACCGCCGCTTCCAGGCAAGTCTTCATCTCGGTCAGTTCTTCCACCACATGCTCGCAGTCATCCAACTGATCAGCGAAGTCCGGCTCTTCGGCAATCGCATCGAGCAGCGCGACCATCGTCTTCAATCCTTCGACCGGCGAGTACCACTCGTCCCAAGGTCCCAGCGCCGCTTCTAGATCTTCTTCGTCGCCGTCAAAGTCTTCCGGAATCGGGCGATCGTCGCCAAACGAACTAAAGCGAGCGACTTCGATCGTTTCGGCGATCGCGTCCAAGGTTTCAAACTGGTCGAACAACAGCTTCCCTTCGGCCTCAAACTTGACGCCGGTCAATTTTGGATTGAATACGGGAAAAACCGACATGCCCATCGCACGATCCTTATCGCAAACGTGACGACCATCGCATCGGCCCAGCCGCGCCAGGCAACTTTGAAGAGAAACTTGTGGTCGCACGTCCCCTTAATATAGTTGGAAAACGGCGATTTGGTTAGGGAACGTAGGAAACTACGGCTTCACGCCGCCGTACCAATGGTTTCTCGCCTTAACCACCAAGTTGTTCGCAATCTTTCCATGTAATTCCCTGCATCCGATATTCGCCTATTCAAGCAGACTATTTTCAGAAATCGCCAATGAAACGTTTCCCCTGTTTCGAAGCGATGCCATAGAATAGGACTAGCAGTCCAGCCTTTCCGCTACTTCGGCCCCACTTGGATTCTGGCGATGAGCGACAAACCACAAGCGAGGCTCTCGACCGCCGGAGCCGCCGTTAGCTTCCTGATGCTGCTGGCGTTCGTTTACGTCGGTTCGTTCGTCTATCTCTCGTGCTACGGCTATGACGAGCCGTTTGTGTGGTCTCGCCAAGGCTATTATTTCGCCGAACCAATCACCACCGCCGGCGGAGAGCGGCATCTGCTGCTAGGCCGTATTTATTGGCCGCTGGTCGAGTTGGATGCAAATTGGATTACGGGGCGCCGTCCTGGTCTCACGCTGACTCAACTTTGTTCGTGTCCAGAGTCGGACACTTCGCGTTAGGCGATTGTGTGATGACCAACACTCGGCCGATTCGATCCTACCTGCGTGACGGACTGATCATCATCTTGTTGGGTCTGCTCATCGCTTATTTGGGCTCCTTCCTCTATCTCTCCCGCGTCGGCATGCAAAAAGCGGAAGAGTTTGACATGGACAGTTACTATTTCACCGAGCCGGCCTGGACGCAGGAGCGACAGCAGATGGGGGAAACGCTCTGCATGCTTTACTGGCCATTGATCGAGATCGACGCACGGTATGTCTCTGGCATGCGTCCAGGGATTGTCCACCCGGTTCGTTTGATCAATGACACCCAATTCACGCCGCCTGGCAATTACCCTCGACTCGAGAGATCCGCATTTCCGTCGAATAGCCGCGACTAGCGATGATTGCTTACGCTTCTTCCGGCAACTGCGGAACCGGCGCGATCACCAAGTCATGAATTCGCCAATCATAGCGGGTCGCTTCGTCGGTCAGTTCGCTCAGGCTTTGCGGCAAATCACCGACAAAGTTGGGAGCGACGACGATCAACGCTTCGCCAAAATAGACATGTCCTTGCTCCCGCATCCGTACGCTGGCGGCGACGATCCAGTCGCGTGACAGGAGGAGCGATTCTAATTGCTGCGGCAACGGATCCGTGTTGTCCTCACCGACTTTTTTCGGCGCCTCATCCATCAGATTCGTGATCACCTCCCGCAGGTTGCGATATCCGTCATAGAGCACGCTGAAAGAAATCAAGCCGGCCGCGGCGGCGTCCGCCCACCAAAATCCAAATCCAACTCCGACAATTCCGGCGATGGCCGCCAGCGCCGTTTGCCAGTCGGCCCGGTTCATCGCAGCGTCGGCAAATAATACTTTGTCATGCATGGTTTTCGCCAACGGCAACTTGGCGCGTCCCAACCACATCGACGGCAACGAACTGTAAAGCAGCGCCGGGATCATCAACCAGCCCAACCAGATCGTTCGTCCAAATATCTGCACTCCGCCGATCGTCGGGTGCTCGGCGACGATGAGCTTGTAAACCGCATCCACAAGCAGCCAAGCGCCCATCGTGAACAGCGCCAGCGAGGCGCACAAAAATGCGATCGAAATCACGCGATGATAGCCATACGGAAATCGCTTATTGGGGGGCCAGATCGCGATTCGTGTGGCGATAAGAAAGACGAGGGGAGGAATAAACCCGAGCATGTCTTCCATCCAGGCCGTCTTCATCGCTTGGGACGCGCCCATCGAGAAAAACATCACCACAACGACCGAAGCGAGATACGCGATTGTCAACCGCTCAAGCCGGCGCGCCTTGCGGAGCGCTTGGTCTTGTTGCGGCGGGAACTCCAGTGCTGGCGACAAAGGCATGCTAGACCCCCTTCCGATCGTTCCATTGCCGTATTTCTTCGGCATGTGCGGCTAACCAGCGATCCAAAAGCAAAAGCCAACGGTTTTCACCTGGGGGAACGAGGAAAACATGCTCGAGGCCGGCCGCGTCTCCCCAGGAGCGGGTCAGAGCGACGCGCCCTTCCCAAGGAGTCGGTCGCACAAAGCCGCCGATCGCCAGATCCAGCTCTCCCCGCTCTAATCGCTTTACCAGCTCGCTCTCATTTCCGGCTTGCCAAACAATCTTGGCTTGTTGTTCCGCCGCTAGTTTTTGGACAAGCTCTACTTCGAATCCGCTCCGCTCGCCGTTCTGTTCCACGGCCCACGGAGCCTGCTGCGTCATGCCGACGCGCAGCACATGACCGCGAACGCGATCGGCCGTACCGTGGGGATCGCGAGGAAATTCGCAGCCCCAACAGAGGATCAATCCAGCCGAGATACCAAGTGCGAAATAATGGGAAAATCTCATACGATGGACGCTGCCCTCGCTGATGTTAAGAATTGACGCGCCCCGTCGAATCTCTCAATCTTGAATTATCGCATCGATTACGTCTGGGGAAAGTTGACTCGCCCCCCCGGTCATGGAATACTTCGGGCCTGTTCTTTCTCTCTTCTAGCTGGCGGCTTGGCGAGGAATTCGCGATGGCGAACGTCTATCAACTTAACAGTCCCCGTGCTTCGCTGCGGGAATTCGCCTTTGAACTTTCCTGGCCGCTGATGCCGATCGCGTGGATCATTAAGATCTTCGGCATTCGAACCGCCGGTTCGACTGACGATCCGGCGGTGGATCGAATCGACGAATTTGTCACCGAACGCGAGTGGCCCGCTAATATCGAAACCAAGCTCGCGCCGGAACTCGCGATGCTCGCGGGGCTGGGCTTTCGGCAAGCGGTGCGCCATGAAGTGACGCTCCCCTCACACAACACGACCATCTATCGGGTGACGATGCTGCACGAAACGAGCAAGTGCGTCGCCCGCGTGCAGTACCGCATCTGGCGGCAACCAGCGCTGACGACCGACAAATTGACGCGTCAAATCGAGACGCCGCTGCAGGATGGATCGTATCTGATCACGTTTGGCGGGCAGCCCGACTTGCTCGCGCCTGATAACTTTTTGGTCGAGCGCTGCGGCAAGAAGAAGACGTTTGGGCAACTTTGGCAACGACATCAAGAGCGGCTGGCCGAATCGATACGCCCTGCGCGAGAGCTCTATACTCGCGAAGACCTGCTCGATTACATCCACGAGCAGCATGAAGAGCTGATCGCGTTTCATGTAAAGCGCGGCCTCTTCGATCGCCCCGAGCCGCTGGATCCCGCCTATACGTCATCGACCGCTTCGTCGGAACTGGGCGAGAGCGATCCCGGTACAGAACCGATCGTCGCCGCCGTCACCAGCGATGATCCCCAGTATCGCGATGTCTTCGCCGAACTTGACAAGCTTGAGAAAAATCAATCGAGCTGGGGAGCGATGATCACGATGCTGGTGATCTCGTTTTTGCTGTTCGCCGCGGCGATCGGCTGGCAGCAAGATTTTACGGCGCTGTTGCTACTAGCGCCGATCCTGCTGTTTCATGAAGCAGGGCACTTTCTCGCGATGAAGCTGTTCGGCTATCGCGATACGAAAATGTTCTTCATCCCGTTCTTTGGCGCCGCCGTAAGCGGGCGCCATCTGAATGTCGCCGGCTGGAAAAAAGGGCTCGTCTCGATGGCTGGACCGGTCCCGGGAATCTTTGTCGGCGGCGCGATCGGGATTTGGGCCCTCTTTCAACCGGCGGACTGGAAGTTTCAGTTGGCTTTGGCGACGCTGCTGATCAATGGGCTAAACATGCTGCCGATCTTGCCGCTCGACGGAGGCGCCTTTTGGCAGGCGATCTTGTTTTGTCGGCACCGCTTTCTAGATGTCGCGTTTCGCGGCGCCGCGATTGCGGGGCTCGGTTTGATTGCGTTGGCCACCGGATCTTATCTCTTCGGATTTATCGGCATCACGATGGCGCTCGCGCTGCCGACAGCCTATCGCATCGCTTCTGCAGTCGAACGACTGCGAGCGCAAGGTTTTGCGGCGATTTCCAATGACGGCAAATCGATTCCGCGCGACGAAGCGATCACCCTGATCGACGATATACACGCCCACTTTCCTGAGCCGCATCATCCCAAGATCATCGCCCAGCATGTCTACGCTGTCTTTGAATCGCTGAACGCTAAAGCCCCCGGCGTGCTGGCTACGCTGGCGCTAGGGATGCTTTACTGCGGTTCGTTCTTGGCCTGTTTGATCTTGTTGGCGGTGATCTTTGTCGGACGTGACTCCAGTCTGCAGGACCTGTTGGACCTAGGTCTATCGCAGCCGGAGACATTTTACGACGCCGACTCGCAGCGCTCGACCGAAGTCGGTCCGCTCGCCGGCAAGACCATCACCTACACGTCGCAGTTCGCCGACAAAACGGCCGCCGCCGCCGAGTACGATCGACTCGCGAAATCGGAGGGTCCGCTTCGCCTGCTACAGATCGGACCGACGCTGTTTGTCACCGCGCCGGCAGAAGGCGAAGCGACCGATGCGTTGTTTGATCAACTTGAAGCAGTCGGCGGCGAGCCGTTCGCTTCGACGCAGGGAGCGCTGCTGCGAACGATGACGATCGCGCTGACAGCCAGCGACTCGTCCGAGATGTTGAATGATGCTGAAACGTTTCAGACGATTCCATTTTTCGTTCAGGCGATTGCTCCTTGGAGTCCCTCTTGGGACGCCGCCGCAGCCGAGCAACGTGAAAGTTGGCGCAAGTCTCGAAAAGCGTTTGCAGAGTTGCGGCAGGCTGACTACGCCTTGGACGCCCCAGAATTGAAAAATCTCGAAAGCGAAATGGACGCAGCGCTGCGGCGCGGGGATGAAAAACGCTTGTCCGAAATACAGGAGCAACACCAAAAATTGCTTCAGCAGAAGCACCGAGAAGCGAAAGACGCGAAAATAGCGACGCTGGAAGATCCGGCGATGAAAGAGCTGCTGGCGGCCTACTACGCCTATGAAACAGCGTTCGAAGAGCGGCCGAGCGATTTCTTTGCTGCTGAAGAAGGAGTTCAAGTCCCCCGGCAAAAGCAGCCGGAGCATCAAAGACTGATCGAAGCGGCGGCGATCCTCGGGCAATTGCCCGAGCGACAAGAGATCGATTGGAACGACCCCCCGCGCTACTTTGTGTATGGAGAAACAGCCGGCCCGATTCTCATGCTGAAGGCCGATACGACTCATCCAGAACAACTGCTGCCGGAGTGGGGCGCTTGGTATGAGCGTCGCAAATGCGCGGACACGAAATACGACGTTCTCGCAGGTGGAATTTGGGAAGATTTCTAATCCTCTGTTTCGCGAACCTTGTCCCCCGCTTTGGCGTCCAATCGGTTACGTCGCACTTCGCTCTCCACCAATACAGGAATGTCGATGGGTAAGATCTACGAATCGATCGATGATCGTGTCGCACAATTCATTCGCCACCAAAAGCTGTTCTTTGTCGCTACGGCGCCGCTAGCGGCCGACGGGTTGATCAATCTTTCTCCCAAGGGGCTCGATTCGTTTCGAATCTTGGATGAGAAAACGGTCGCCTATCTCGACTTAACCGGCAGCGGCGTCGAGACCATCGCTCACGCCAAAGAGAATGGCCGCATCACCATCATGTTTTGCGCCTTTGACGGGCCGCCGAATATCTTGCGGCTGTATGGTCAGGCCGAAGTGCTGGAACCCGATCACGCCGACTTCGCTTCGTTGCGTGAACTCTTCCCGCATATGCCTGGCACGCGTTCGATCATCCGCGTGCATGTGCAGCGGATCGCCGACACCTGCGGTTATGCGGTGCCGAAGTATGAATTTGTGGAAGATCGTACGCAGCTGATCGACTACAGCGTCGCGAAAGGTCCTGACGGGTTGGTCGAGTATCGCCGCGAAAAGAACGCGACCAGTCTCGAAGGCTTGCCGGGTCTAGACAACTTTAACGGCGAAGCGACGATCACCTAGCGCCGTAGAGCACTAACCGTTGGCGCCGCCGGTTGGCACATCGTCAGCTTGCTCCTCTTCGGTTTCTCGATCGTCCTGGGCATCTTCTCGCCGAGCGATCATTCGCTCGCGCGTCCGTTCGATCAGCTTGAGGATTGTCGCCTGAGCCGTCTCGTCGGCAAAGTTCTCTCGCGACGCTCGATCGATCATTTTCAGCTGATCCTCGATCGCCTCCTTATCCTCTTCACGACGAACGCGCGCGGCGATCGTTGACAGCGCTTCCATCAGACGCAATGTCGCCGCTTCGCTGTCAGCGCCGCTTTGCCGAATCTGATTGAATGCGGCGCCCAACACTTCGGCAAATGAGCAGGGCCGCGCGATCACGCGCAACTTGTCGTCGTCATCATAACGATAGGAGGAAGGAATCTCGCTCAGCGCTAAGCGGCACAGCGCGGCGCCCAGCCGATCAATGCTGTTCATCGCGGTAAAGGAGTCATTGATCCCCGGCGACAAAGCGCGGATGGCGACCTGCACTAGTTCATGCACGGCGCAGTTTACATCTTGCCGCGGCGTTCGATTCGTTCCCACGATCAACGTTTCTCGAATCGCACGCAACAAGTCGTCGTCAACCTTGTCCGGCGGCCCCACATCCGCAATCGCGTCGCCGGTCGTGATAAAATCACCGGGTCGCTTCCGCAATTCTATCGTCACGTCATTCGACTTGGCGGCATGCAGCAGCGCTGAAACGTCGATCCCCTGCAGGTATCCTTCGGCCGTCGTATCGACCGCGACGCAGTCTTGATGAAATTGCTCCATTTCGTCATCGCTCGGCTCTCCCTCCGCCGGGCGAGCTTGGCCGATTCGTTCGGGATAGAGTCGTTCGATCGAAGCGTTCAAGTCATAGCCGAGCGCCTCGACGATTCGCGGCGCCTGGATCTCGCTGGCGACTTCATGCACGAAGTAAATCAAAATCATCAAACAGGCGATCGCCATAATGATCGCGGCGTTGACCGAAAGAACCGGCACATAGTCATCGCGATCCTGCAGCGTCCGCAAGACGAGAAAACAATAGACGCTGGTCGCCAACAACGACCCCATCGCGATTTGGGCGGTATTGTCTTCCATACGACTGCGCAGTACGCGTGAGCCATACTGACCCGACGCGATCGACAGCGTCACCATATTGAGCGAAAAGACGACGCCGGCGACGGTGACCATCGAACCGGCGATCGTCGATAAGACCGAACGTGACCCGGCGGTGGTCGTCTGCAGCCAGATCGATTCGTATTTCGAAAAGTCAACGGTCAGATCCAGCATCGGCAATGTGAAGCCGAACATGATCCCGACCGCCAAAAACAAGCTCGGCACAAACCAAAAGCTGGCCCGCGATTGATCCCATAGCGATGTTAGTCGCGTTTCCATAAAGTGATCTTATTGGCTCAGGAAAAGTGGGGTCAGAAAATCAGCGGCCGCATCCCATTTGTCGGCCGCCGCACGAAAATCGACTTGCATCGCTCGCTTGGTCTGCGGCGTCTCGACTTGCGCCGGCGCGGTGACTTTCGTATTCAGCGGGATTTGGGCGCTTGGCCCGGCCGCCAACGCCGTTTCGATCTCTGGTTGTAACAGATAGTCGACCAACTGCTCCGCTTTTTGGAGATGGGGGCAATCTCTGAGGATCGCCAACGTGTTCGGTATGTAGAGCGTTCCCAACTCCCCTTCCCCTTGATCGGGATAGACGATCGCCACCGGCGAACCGCTCCGCAGCTCTCCCATCGCATCGTCGGTATCGGTTAGACCAAACGCAATTTGTCCATTCCCAACGGCGACGGCGACCTGCTTGTTGCCGGGAAACATCCGCGCGTTTGCTTTTAGCTGGGTGAAAAAGGCTTTCGCGTCGTCGTCGCCCCATGCCGAAAAAAGGACCGCCGCGTGCGTCGCGGTCGTTCCGAACAGCGGCTTGGCGAAACCGCACTTCCCCTCCCATTTTCGATCGACCAGGTCACGAATCGAATCGGGACGCGCTTCCTCGCTGACCAGATCGGTATTCACTAACAGCACCCGCGCTCGACTGGCGAAGCCGTGCCAGGCGCCGTCGGGCGAACGAAACTCGGCCGGAAAATCAGCGGCGTTCGCCGGCACATACGCATGCAGCAAACCTGCTTTCTCCAGCCGTATCGTGTTCAGAACTTCATTGTTCCAGAAAACGTCACAGCGCGGCCGCGCTTGCTCGGCCAGCAGCGCCGCGGTTAGGCCAACCGTCTTGTTCGCTTCGGTATCATACTTGGCGGCGATATGAACGCCGGTCGCTTTCTCGAAAGCGAGAAAATGGGGCTCCGAGAATTCACGGTCCATCGCAACATAAACGACCGCTTCGTTATCCGATCCAAAACGACAACCGATGAGCAGTATTACCAGCGACGCCCAACCGACAACGCCCATCACGCTACCGGCCGACGCCTTCGTCCACTTTCCACGCTCCGCTGTCTGTTTTTCCCAGCTCATCTCGCTACCCATTCGCATCCACCGCCGCAAACGATCTCCGACGCATTCCCCACACCCACAGCGATACGACGCTGCTGGCCGACAGGGCTGATAAAATCTCGGTCTGGTCGGCCATCAGCAAAATCGAATTGCGGCCCAATAAAACCAGCGCGCCGATCATCACGAGCACGATGGCTTGCACCACGATCCACAGACTCGCGTTCCGCCGCTCGTACTGCGGGGGCGCCTGCAAAGCTTGCCAGTCGAGAATCGCAACCCGCAAGTGTCCTGCCGAAACGACCAGCTGAAAAATAACGGCCACCCCCCACGCAAAGACTCCGGCCGCCGATAAATGCTGCAGATTTTGCGGAAAGTCGGGCCAGTCGAGTCCGCAGATGACGGCGCCAACAAGCGATACCCCCCCGGCGACCGCATGCGACCAGGGACGACGAACGACAGAATCGGAGAGAGAGGACATCGTCTCTGGCATTATTCCTGCGGGCAAAAGAGTTTCGGTCTAGAATAGCAAGTATGAATGACAATTTCTGCCGGGCCCATTGCGCCGGGCCCTGGATACTCCGATCGCCCAAGGATTACGCGATGCGATGGTTGCTGTTTGGCATGCTGCTACTGATGATCGGCTGCGGATCAAGCGAGCAACCGGCGCCCACGGCGAAAGTCGCGCCGACGCCGTCGCCCAGCGCCGATCCGCCTGCCGCGGAACAGCCTGTCGAACCGGCGAAGCCAACGGAGCCGGTCAGACGAGCGACGATGGAGCCGGTGAAAAAAGATGACGACGGTTCGGTCGCGGTGTTGAACCAGTTTATGAATAACGACGGCGCGGCCGAGCGCTTTCGCGCGGCGCCGACCGATCCGTATGTCGAGTTCACGATTGATCCGGCAAAGCTGGCCGCCAACGATCTACGACAGTTGCAAGGGAAGCATCTGACGCTGATAACCGATTTGCCCTCGTCGCCGGAAGTGGACGAATTGCCCGAGGTGTTTGACGCGGCGTTTCCTCTCTGGTGCGACTACTTCCAAATCGATCCCGAGAAGTACGCTGATTGGCGCGTGAAGGCTTGCCTGATGTCACGCGAAGCGCCGTTTATCGGGGCCGAACTCTTCCCGGCTGATTTGCCGAATTTTTTGCACGGCTATTCGCGCGGCGACGCGTTCTGGCTCCGCGATCAGCCGAGCGCCCAATATCGACGACATCTGCTGCTCCACGAAGGAACGCACGCGCTGATGGAACGAATGTTCGGCGGCGGCGGACCTCCCTGGTACTCGGAAGGAATTGCGGAATACTTCGGCACCCACTATTGGCGCGACGGCAAGCTGACGGTCGGCGTCATTCCGGTCTCCAAAGAAGAGATGCCGATGTGGGGGCGGATCAAAATCATCCGCGATGACTTTGCAGCGAGCAAGGGGAAAACGTTGGACGACGTGATGAACTATGCGGCCGACGCGCATTTGCAAAACAATCCCTACGGCTGGTGCTGGGGCGCCGTCAACTATCTAGAAAATGATCCGCGTACGCATGATCAATTCCGCAAGCTGCAGGAATATGTCCGGCTCGGCTATGACATGAACCGCCGCTTCAAAGAATCGCTCGGCGACCAATGGCCGCAGATCGACGAAGGTTGGCAGATGTTTGTCGCTAACGCCGACTATGGCTATGACTTTCCCCGCAACCAAATCGTCTACACGCCTGGCAAGCCCTTGTCTGGCGACACAGCGACGGCGTTCATTCAGTCCAATCGAGGCTGGCAATCGACCGGCATTCTGCTGGAAGTTGGCAAAACCTACGAGATCGTCGCCAAAGGGCGTTACCTGTTGAAACAAGACCCCGAGTGGCCCAGCGAACCGAACGGGATCACGCTCCACTATTTCAACGGCCGGCCGCTGGGAGAACTGCTGTGCGGGCTCCGTCCTGACGACTGGAACGGCCCCGCCGCTTCGCCGCTGACGATGTACGAAACCGTCGGCAATCACCGCACGCTGACTCCGCCGCTGACGGCGACGTTGTACATGAAAGTGAACGATAATCCGGGCCAATTAGCGGATAACATCGGAGAGGTTGAAATCCACGTACGCGAGCAACCGCAGTAACGTTGAATTTGCCTTCGCCGCTAGTTTCCCTATGCTTTGAGTAGGGAGAACGTGATGAAACATGGGATCGCACTGATCGGTTTGCTGCTGTTCGCCTGGCCGACGATTGCGCAAGAGTCGCCTCGCGACACGGCGCCTTCGGCTCCGGCGCTGCGGCGGTTTTCATCGCGTGAGCGGTACTTGTACGGCTCGCTCTATAGCGGCGTAACGCGGCGCCCTGCGATCGATCAATACCTGCTCGACCAAGGACTCGACTCGGCCGGCAAGCTGCCGATCTTGCCTTATCGCCGCAGTGCTGACGCAACGTTCCCCAACGGATTTCCGTTGCCTGCCCAGACGCGGCGCGGATACGCGCAGCCCAAGATCGGACTCGAGCGTTACTATCGCTCGACGCGTCCGCTGCCGCGCTTAACGGCGACCGAGCGAGCCGAAGCGCCCCTCTATCGCGGCCCCTCGCGTCCCGGCATGATCGCTCCGAAGGCCGAAGCCAATCGGTCGACGCCGAGTTGGCAGCGCGACGGGAAGTAATCCTGCCGCTGAATCAAGAATAGCAAAACGCCTCGACGAGCGAGGCGTTCTGCTTTTTGAACAACAAGCTTGGCTCAACCACCGCCGCCGCCTGATTTTTTCAGGTCGAAATTAGCGTTCTCGTTGGAGCCTGATTTCACCTCGTAGGTCAATTCCGAATCGCTGTTGTACATGATCGGAATCGTTTCCTTCCTCGGCTTAACACCTTCTCCTGAGACCGTGGCGAGCGTAATGCGAACCACATTTTCGCCGATGAGCGCCCCTTTTCGATCAGCGGTAAACTCTAGCTCGTAGTGTCCGCTTGCGTCGGTCGTACCGTGCGAAGGTCGATCTTCACCGTGATAAAACGACACGAGCGCGTCGGGTAATGGCTGACCGTTTAGCGTCACCGTTCCGGAAACAGTCGCCAAGCGCGGTCCGCTACCGCCGCCGCAACCGAGTACCATACTGACAGATATCACGACGATACCCATCAACTGCTGCGGGAATGAAATCTGAGTCACGTTCATAGGATGCGCCAACTTTTTAAGAATCTGAGAAACAAGATGCGGATCACTGCGGTCAGTAAGGGCCGATCACCTCGTCGCCGTCCATCGTGCCGAGGGCGGCTTGCACCCGCAACGGAATCGTTTCCGGCAGAAAGACGACGCTGGCGTCGCCGCGCAGGAACTGGGCTCCACCCGCATGCAAACTGCTGGGGTTGTAGGTCGTCGAACCGTTAATGACATAGTCGGTGTCATTCGACGAACGTTCCATCCGCAACCGAACCTGAAACTGCGAGATGCCGCCGGAAATGCTGCCGCCAAAGTCGTTGTGATAGCCGATCCAGAGCGATGCTGTCGGTCCCCCTTTGGAACAACGCTCTGCGACGATGATCGTATTGCTGAGCCCATCGGTGATGTCACGGAATCGGGTTTCTGAGTTATCCGTAAACACCGCTGGTCGATCGGACCCGCCGCTACCGTTGGTCGCGGTCGCATCGGTCGAGTTGTAGTAGGCCGAGAAAATGCCGACGTAATTTGACTTGGCGAAGTAGATGCCGTCGGTTCCCCCCAGTTTTTTGTTGAGGTCGCCGCCGGGATCCGACGGACAGAGATAGGCGGTCAGCGGCGTTTGCGCCAACGGCGGACGTCCGCCGACGCCGGTTGTGGTGACCTCGGTGATATCTTCCCAAGGTTCATCGAACGCGCCGGCCGTGGAGAGCGCGTCGAACAAGTTGGATTGCTCGATAAAGGGAAGCAGCATCGTGCCCCAAGCCAACTGATTGCTGGTCACGATTCCCGGGGGGAGTCGTAGATAAGTGTCATGGTAATTATGGAGAGAGAGCCCAATCTGTTTCAGATTGTTGCTGCAACTCATTCGCCGAGCCGCTTCCCGCGCCTGTTGCACCGCAGGGAGCAAAAGCGCGATCAACACGCCGATAATGGCAATCACCACCAACAGCTCGACGAGCGTAAAGCCCCGTCGGTGGCGATAGGCCGGAGAGAAGGATACGTTCATTTGATGTCTCGCCTGAAAAGAGATGAAAGAAGAGTGAGAATCACCGCAATTGCGGATAGTTAAATTTGGTGGGTTTTAAGAATAATTCGCGCCACTAAGACAATACTAACGGGCTTTTACGCGCCAATACACCTCAGATTTCCGTTTTTTTAATTTTCCGCGGCGCCACAATTGCGTTCGGGAGGATCGCTTGAAGTCATCTGAACTATATATTTTGAGTATCTTTGCGATTTCTCGAGTCAGCTACGATCGAGGGGGTTTTCGCGCGCTAGCAGACCTTAGCTTGCCAAGGAAGCCGCCAGGGAGAAACAAACGGCCCCTGTGCAAAGATGATCATGCGTCTGCGGTGCTGGGCGGCGGAATCGCGCAGGACGCGATGGGGCGTTTTTTCGAGACCTTGGATCGCCCGCAAACAAGAAATAAAAAACGCCGGCACAATGGCCGGCGTTCAAAAATCATCGGATCGCGGATGCTTAGCCGTCGATGCCGGCCCAATAACCGCCGCGCGAATGCTCGAACATCACTTCGATGCCGGGGCGCGAGACGTCGAACTCACCTTCGCGATAGACTTCTTTACCGCAAACCCAGGTACGCACCGGCCAGCCGGTTACTTCGCGTCCTTCAAACGGGGTCCAGCGGCACTTGGTCTGCATGTGCGGTCCGCGAATCGCCATCGTCTTGTTCATGTCGACCAGGACCAGGTCGGCGTCATAGCCCACTTCGATGCGGCCTTTTTCCATGATGTCCCAGACCAGCGCCGGGCCTTCGCACATCCAATGAACCACATCCTCCAGCGTGCATTTTTCTTTTGCGACCAGGTCCAGCATCAGCGGCAACGACGTTTCGACGCCGGGCACGCCGGACGGGCTGTCTGGATAGCGTTGGCACTTGTCCTCGTAGCGATGCGGCGCGTGGTCAGTCGCGACAATCTGAATTTGATCGTCCAGCAGCGCTTGCAGCAGAGCCGCGTTATCCGCCGCCGATTTGAGGGCCGGATTCATCTGGGCCAGCGTCCCCAGATTCATATAGTCCGACTCGTTCAGCAACAGGTGATGCGGCGTCACTTCGGCCGTGATTAGGTCGGCGTGATCTTCAAACTCGGCCAACGCCAATGCCGACGACATGTGGCAAAGGTGGAGCCGGTGCTTGTATTCTTTCGCCAGCGCAACCGCTTTGCGAACTGCTGACGCTTCGGCCTCCGGCGTGCGAATCCGCGAGTGATCGACCACGTTGCGGGTCAGCCCGAACTCTTCAAAGTTCTTCGTGATGATGTTTTCGTCTTCGGCATGGACGGCGATCGGCAGCTTCGTCTCAGCGAAGATCGCTTCCAGCATCGCCGGATCTTTCAAAAAGAGATCCCCGGTGGTGCTCCCCATATAGATCTTGATGCCGGGGGTCCGCTTCGCCTTTTTCAACTCGCCGATATTGTCGATCGTCGCGCCCATAAAAAAGCCGTAATTGACGATGCTCTTGACCGAAGCCAGCGTCAACTTTTCTTCGAGCAATTTTTGCGAAACGGTCGCCGGACTGGTGTTGGGCATGTCCAGAATCGTGGTCACGCCCCCCTTGGCCGCCGCCATGCTGCCGGTGCGGAGGTCTTCTTTGTCGGTGCCGCCGGGATCGCGCATGTGAACGTGGGCGTCGATTACGCCTGGCAGCAGATGCATGCCGTAGGCGTAAACGGTTTCATCCGCTTCGACCGTTTCGGCCGGATCGATTTCAACGATGGTCGCCCCATCCAACAAAACCGACGTTTTTGACGGACCGTCGGGAAGCATCACAGTGGCGTTCTTAATCAGCGTTTTCATGCTATTTCCTTAGGCCGCAAAGGACCGCGGGCGTTCCAATCACTTCGGCGACGACAAGACAGTCGCGGCGCCAGAGACGGAGAAAGATTCGAGATAACAGGCCGCACTCAAGCGGCTGACCGAGCCCCAAGGCGGCTCGCGATGACCTGTCGGGCAACCCCGAAGGCCGGGATCGCCGCCAAGATACAGGCGACGTCGGTCTAGCGTAAGTCGTTAATGTACCGCGAATTCGGAATGGTTAAAAGCGGGCGGACGGACAGCGAAATTAGTTGTCGTAGGTGAACGATTCGGATACTATCGGAGCCAGCTGCATCAGGCCACGCCACCACCACCCACAATGACTACTCCGTCCCGCCCAGTCCGCAACTTCGTTTACTGCCGATTTCTGCGGCGCAATCTCGTATCGACCGTCCAATCGCACGCTTGAACGAGCACCTCGTGGCCACTTCTCAGGAAAAATAACTCCCTACGTCGTTTCCGATCCAAGAGCCGCATCGCGCACCTTGCGTCTGAACAACTTGAAGTGCGCGCCATGCTGGCAGGCGATACTTCGTCGCATGCCGAGCTGGGGCGGCGTCACCAATAATTCCTTGGAGTTAAAATGATCTTCCCCAAGCCGAAGCCTATTTCACTATCAGCGACGCCGCAGCAGTTGTTGACGCCCAGGGTGAAATCGTCAGCCTACCGAGCGACTTGGATTTGATCAACGAATGGGAGACGTTCAGGGTCAATGTCTGGGTCCGTCGGTCTGACGAGATCTCTGGCGACTTGACGGACGTTTCGCTGAATCTCGATTACAACAACCAGTGGTTTCAGTTGGCCAGCCTTGCGCCTAGCAGCGGCGTCGGTTCGTTGAACGTCCAGAACACCGGCGAGGTATTGGAAATTACCGCGAGCCAGTTTGCCGCGACCGACGCCGCGATTGATGAATTCCTCTTGCTCGGCAGCTTTCGCTTTCGACCGGTGACCGGTGGAGCTCTGGCGAATGATGTCGAAGACAATTATCCCACGACCGTCGCCGACCTACAGTTTTCGCTCACCAACATCGAACTAACGACAACCGAGTTCGTCAATCATCCTGGCCAACAGGTCGGCGCTCCGGCGACGCAGTTGCAAGCTGTCCCGTACGATGTCGATGATGAGGGCGTGGTTGGGTTGATCGATTTGACCTACTTGATTCGCAACATCGGGAAAAATGCCGATCGCGGCGGCCAGATCCAGTTCCCTCATTACTATCAGCCCCCGGCGCCGCTTGAAACGGAATCGCTCGTCGCCATGTCAACCAGCAACTTGCTCGAAGCCGAAGAGATCCCTCCCAGCGAACCGCTCAGCCCGCCGCTCAGCGACGAAGAGGCGAACCGCGATGCTGCGTTTGGCACGCTTGACTCCCTGGTCGATTGTTGGGAATCGTCCATGGACGACAATGCGGTACAAGAGAACTTCGAGCAAGCGATCTCGTTCGCCCACACCCAATGGCGACCAAACTATGTGCCTGATTGGGTGCTGCAAGAATCGGCGGTCGCCGATTGCCTCGTCGAGCATGTGGTGGAATTGCTCGACGAATTGGAAGAAGAGTTTCCGCGGCTCGAGCGATTTTTCGACCGGTTAAAGAGCCGATTTGAGGATCGCTAACAGGTCTTGCTCGCTCGGGCGACGCGGGTTGGTTCGCATCAAGCGCGTGATCGTGATGCTCTTGGCGGCGAAGCCGGGGAGCATCTCCGGCGTGACGCCATACTCGCGCAGGCGTGCGGGGATGCCGATCGCCTGTTTGAGTTGTTCGACTTGGGTGATCGCCGCCGCGGCGGTTGGTTCGCCGCCAAGTAGTTGCGCCACGCGGGCAAACTTTTCGGTTCGCGTTTCCAAATTGAATTGCATCACGTAGGGCAACAGCAGGCCATTTCCACCGCCGTGACTGCAATGGACTGCGCCGCCGATCGGGTATTCCAACGCATGCACAACGGCGACTCCGGCGTTGGAAAAAGCGAGCCCGGCCAACGTCGCCGCCAAGGCCATGCCTGTGCGGGCCTCGATATCGTCTCCCTGCCGTACGGCTTGCACCAAGTGTTGACCGACCAGCGCGATCGCTTTTTCGGCGAGCGCGTCGACCAACGGATGCGAACCGCTATAAGGCGCCGGCGCGTCGCTGTCGTGTTCCAGCATATCGAACGTCGTGGACGTGTAGGCTTCGACCGCGTGCGTCAATGCGTCGATGCCGCTGTCGGCCGTTACTTGCGGCGGACAGGTCGCCGAGAGGAGCGGATCGACAATCGCCAACGTTGGCCGCAAATATTGGCTGAGCGTGCTGACCTTCATCGCGTTTTCGATATCGGTCAACACCGCCGATTGCGAAACCTCACTGCCGGTCCCGGCGGTCGTGGGCAGTGCGATGATCGGCGTCACCGCGCCGGGGACCTGATCCCAGCTAAAATAGTCGGCCGCTTCGCCGCCGTGAGCATGCAAGATGGCGACAATCTTGGCCAGGTCGATGTTGCTGCCGCCGCCGAGACCGCAGATCGCGTGGGGGCCAAACTTTTGAGCCGCCGCCTGCGCCGCGACGGCGACGCTAAGATCGGGTTCGGCGCAGCTGCCGTCAAAGATTTCGACCGTGATGCCGGCGTCGATCAAAGCCTGTCGAACCTTGTCGACCAGCCCTAGTCGCACCAGCGTCGCGTCGGTAACGATCAGCACGCGCGACCAGCTGCGCCGCGTCGCCAACAAGCCGACGCGCTGACTAGCGCCAGCGCCAAAGGTCAGCTCGCCGGCCGAGTAAAAGCTCCAGTCGTTGGCCATTGCGGCGTCTAATCCTGCTTGGCGAGCAGCGTTTCGAGAAACTTCGCAACCAGCGTCGCGTCATCCTTCGAGACGAAATGATCGATTTGCGCCTGGGGAACTTTCAGCTTTTCGAGATGGCCGATCACGCGTTTCCAGACGGTCGCTCGCTTTTTCCCTTCGGCGAGATAAAGCTCGGTGATGTTCTCTTGCAACTTCTGAATCGCGATCGAATCCCGATTGTCGTAGTAGTTGCGGATGATGTTCTGTTGGTGTTTCGAGAAGTTTTGAGACATGGTCGGTCTCTCCCGGGAAACAATGCGTCTGGAAAACGAACTAAGCAATCGTGGCAAAGCCAATAGCCGCTGTAAAGGGTGACTAGCACGCGTCATGCTAGCGGATCCGGCTCGGCGATGGGGGCTTTGTCGGCAATGGTGGAAAAGTCTCGCACCAAACGGTATCCGTCGCCGCGCAGCGACAGCAAAACTCCGCTCCATAAAATGGCCGGAATACCAACCAACATGATCGGGAATGCACTGTGTTGCGGGTAATAGACCCACAGGATTAAACACCCGAAAGACAAGCAACCGAGCCCGGTAAAGATCATGGCCACCGGAGAGAATCCGCGTCCCCCCGGCGAAAGCCCGCAGCGCATGTATCCGGCTAGCATGATCACCACCACAATCCCCATCGGCAGCGACTCGGCCAGCGGGCCGATCGCCCATTTTTGGAATAGGCCCATGGCGACAAGAATCGCCGTCAAGTAAACGCAGTCGAGCGTGGTGATCGGTAGGGAAATCCGCTTTGGTGATGTAGGTTCTTCGTCGATGATGCGCTGAATCCGCCAACAGCGACGCCGATTCCAATAGGCGATCGCGGCGGACAACAATGCGGTCGCCGACCAGAAGACGAGACCATGGCGCAAAAACAGCATGTTGGCCATTTCCGGATTGTCCCGCCAGAATGACCAGTAGGCGATCGCTACAACAATTGCGTGAGAACCTCCCAAGATGAAAAACGTCAGTGCAAATCGTGACGGCGAGATTGCCAGAAGATAGAAACCAATCGCCAACGAAGCGGCCAAGCAAGGTATGCATGTCTGCCAGACAAGACCTAAATGCGTCAGCGTCAACTGCGCCATCACGGCGATCATCGCTACGCCATAACAGCAGGCGAACGCTGGGGTACGCCAGGGGACGGCGTCGCGCACGGCAGGCGTTGATTCGGCGTCGTAAGTGATTTGACTCATCAGGCGATCCCGGTCCATTGGTCCCATTCAATATACGCAACTCGGCGGCAAATCGCTCGCTTTGGTCGCGCCGCGGCCAGGAATTTGTGATACAAACAAATGGTTCCGATCGATGAGGGGCTAGAATGAACGACGAACCGCAATTCGCCCTGCTGCGTGATCCTGCCGCCCAGTTCTCGGTGAGAGACGCCGCGGTGATTCTCGCACCGTTCAGCGGCGAGATCCCGGCCGAGTTTCTCCAAACGCTCCATCGTCGCCCCGGCGTATTGCTCCGGAATCTTTCTGAAAAAGAGGCGCTCGAAGCGGCCGCAGCCCTGGGCCGCGCCGACATCGCCGTGCGTGTGGTCGCCGAAAAAGAACTGGTCGAAGTCCCGGCGCCGCCGCGCTATCCACTGAAAAGCGCGATCCTCGAACCCGACGCATTTGTGGTCGACGTCCCGCGCTGGACCGGTCGCATCCCCTGGGACAAGTTCTTTCTACTCGATATTGTGCCCGAGTTCGTCCGCAAGAGCGGCACGCTGGAACTCGATCCGCATGACTCGCAACTCTACGCCGAGACAAACTCCAACACCGCGTCCCTCTCTTCGCGCCCGCGAACGTCCATTACCATTTATCTCGAAATCCTGTGTCGCGATCCGTTGATTCGGATGCGGATCGATCGCAACGCGTTCGCCTATCGCAAAGCAGGCATCCCGGTCGTTCCCAGCCGCGAGACGAATTTTCGCACCCTGGCGGAGTTCATTCAGGCGCGCTGCGTCAACGCCGTCATCGGTCCCGGCTTTTCGCAGCTGAACAAAGGGATGAATTCGACCAAAGAGTCGAACTATGACCGGGCCCGCTTCGAGAACCTCTCGACCTGGTTGCTAACGATCCAAGAGGTCGCCGGCTAGAAGGTCGCAACTTTTGCGGGAGGAAACAGTTGAATTTTGCGCGAAGCTGCCGTTATCCTTAAGATCTGGAAGCAAACAATTCTTACTCAGCCGCCAGGAACGACGATGGCCAGCGACGAAACGATCATCGTGCCAGAGATGAATCCCTTTGCGTCTCCGATGGCTGACGTGAGCGTCTCGGTCGCCGAAACAGGCTATCGCGTGCGAGGAAACAAGCTGGAAGCCCGTACGCCGATCCAACTTCCCCACGTCTGCATCCACTGCGGAGACGACGCAGGTGAAGGCCGGCGCTTCGATCGGAAGATCTATTGGACGCCCCCTTGGATCTTCTTACTGCTTTTGGCGGGGCCCATTTTTGTCGTGATCGGATCGATGCTGGTCCGCAAGCCGCTGCAGATCGACTATGCGCTTTGCCCAAACTGTAACGGTCGCCGCAAAACAAAGATCGCGATCGTTTCGTTGATTTGGCTAGCGCTGCTGGGCTGTACGATTTCGGCGATCGCGTGGGAAAGCGCCGTATTGGCTGGCGTCTGCTTACTGCTGTTTCTCGCCGGAATTGTCGGGCTGATCATTTGCGGCGAGCACTTCAAAGCGACGAGCCACACCGCTGGCGTCTTTCAAATCGCTGGCGCAAAGGCTCCTTTTTTGGAGCATCCCATCGTTCAGCGCCAATCGCTGGATAGCAGCGATTCGTTCTAAGTCAATCGTTGGCGTCGCGCTTCCGTTATCAACTACCCAAAAGAGGAAGCGCCGCCGCGCATGCGGCTCAATGGCAAAGTGAGCGGGAGAAAAACGGCCGTTGCGGTATACCCGCAATACCCCCCCTCTTCACGGTTCTCCGCAAATCCCTGATTTTGCAGGCCTGCGCCAAGCAAAACATTCTAGGTTTGCGGTACACAAGCACGATACATCGTGTATCGTTGCGGAGGTTCCAAACTCCCTTCAGCAGGGAAGATCCTTTGGACAGACGCGTTTTACTTATCGAAGATAATCCGCTCGATCAACTCCTCGCTGCGACGATCTTGCGCAAGAACGGCTATGTCGTAAAAATTGTCGACGATGGTCGGGATGCGTTAGAGCGAGTCGCTGGCGGAGAAGTGTTTGACATTATCCTTGTCGATTACGAACTTCCGACGCTTAACGGCATTGAAGTCACGTACGAGTTGCGATTGCTCGGTTTCCGCCGATCCATCGTAGCCGTCAGCGCCGGATCCGAAGCCGAATTGATCAGCGATTGGCGAGACGCCGGATGTTGCGACTTTTTGGCAAAGCCTTATTTACCAAGACAACTTCGTGAGCTTGTCAATCAAACGCTGATTCGACGCTCGGCGAGACGGCCGATGGCCCTCGCCTGGCAACTCACGGACCTGCGTACATAATCGCCACAGGGGCAGACTGGGCGATTATAATGACGTAGGCGGCAGGGGCGCCGCCTGCGTTTTTTTCGTTTCTTGGTCGTTCAACTAGCCGAACACTCGCCCCACAATGTCGCTGGTCTTTGTGCGCTTCAACTGCCGGCCCGCTCGACCGAGTAGAGGGAGAGGACGAATCTCGGAACGCACTTGGAGCGGAAGCAGGCGATATCGCCGATCTCCTTCCACGGCGCTGTCCTAACTGTCGCCGTCTTTTAGACCTAAGCGTGAGAGCCAGTTGCCGCGAGTCGGCTTGTCGTCACCCTTGTTGCCGGTCGAGGGACTCAGCTTGCTGAGTTTGTCCCGCTCATTTTCCAGACGCTGCAATTTGTCTTCTAGCTCGGCTCGTTCGCGCGCGATTTTCGCTCGCTCGACCGAGATGTCGACTTCCGCTTTTCGCAGCTTGTCTTTCCATTGCGCTTGCAGATTTTTCAGGTTCTCGCGTTCCTGCTTCACCAGGTCGTCTTGATCGAGCATCTCGGCGATCGCATTGGCGCCCATCGCGAGACCGTTGGCGGCGGCTGCGTTGCCTTGTTGCGATTCGTCCAATTTATGGCGCAGTTCCGCCAGCTCTTCTTCTTTGACTCTGATCGCTCGATCGGTGCTGGCGATCGCATCTTGGATCTTCATCTTTTCGCGACGCTCTTCTTCGTCCAAGTCCTCGTCGTAGTCGGCTTCCAGCTGCGCCAACATGCGTCGTTTGGTCGCTTCCCAATCCATGCCGTCGTCATTGGCGGCGGTTGGAGGTCCAGCCGATCCCGCTTTCTTCAGTTTCGCTTCCAGCTCGGCATTGGCCGCTTTGGTTTGTTTCAAATCATCGAGCGACATTTGCAGACGCCGCCGCAGCGTTTCGATCTCTTCGGCGTCGGCCTCGGCTTCGCCGGATCCCCCCTCCTGCAATTGTCTCTGCAGGTCGCTGATTTTTTCGAGCAGGTCATTTTTGTCGCGGCGAAGTTCGGCCGAAAGTTCGTCGCTTGATTCTCCGGAACCAGATTCGGCCGCGATTCGCTCGTTTTCTTGCTCCAGCGCCGCCGACTTTTCTTGCTCCGCTTCCAATTGTCGACGCAGGGAGCCGACTTGTTCGCGAATCTGCTCTGAATCGCCGCGTGCTTGGAAGAGGGCCACTTGCGACGCATCGAGCTGGCTTTTCAGTTCGCCTTGGATTTCATCGAGCTGTCGACGCAGATCTTCGTTTTCGATCCGCAGTTTGTCCGACTCGTCGTTCAAACCAGATCGTTCGCTTTCACGGCTTTGCAACTGTTGCCGCAGCTCTTCTCGTTCTGATTCTGCGCACAGCAGCTTCGCCGTCAATTCTTCGCGACTCGAAGCATCGGCCTGGGCGGTCGCTAGTTCGTCACGCAGCGTAACCAGTTCGAGTTCTATTCCGGCAAGCGACTCTTCGCCTTGCAGCAGTGCTTCGGATTGCTGCTGTTGGAGTGCGGTGACTTGCGCCGCCAACTTGCCGGCTTCCGCCTCTTTGTGATCCAGCGATTTCTGGACTTCCGACAGTTTGGCCGAAAGTTCCGAGGCTTGTTGAGATTCGGCAGCCGCTTGCTGATGCAGCGCGTCAAGCTCGGTGCGCAACTTATCGCGATCGGCGGCGATCTGAGCGACTTCGGCACTGCGTTCGTGCTGCGATTTGCGCGACGCTTCCAGCTGATCGCGTAACGACTGGGCGTCGACTTCCGATTGCCCGACACGACTTTGCAGGTCTTCGTATTGTCGACGGAAATCGTCGCGCTGCGACTGAGCGGTCGCGAGTTCGTTCGTCAGCGACTCTTGTGCGGATTGCAGTTGATCGCGGCGACTCGCAAGCTCGATCTGCTTTTTCTCGGCTTGGGCGACTTCACTGCGCGCGACGCTCAGCTCGGTTCGCAACGATTCGCAATCGGCAGTCAGACGCTCACGCTGGGCGACGTGGGCTTCGCGATCGCCACGTAGATTGTCCGCCTCTTTATTGATGCGTGCGACTTCTTGCTCGGTTTGCTGCAGCTTCGCTTGCAGACTTTCGGTGCGACTCTCGGCGTCCATACGGACGCGGGCGATTTCGTGCTCGGCCTGATGCAGCTTCGCCTGGAGATCGTCGGCGCGACTGTCCGCTTCGGCCAGCGATTTCTGCAGTTCGCCTGATTCGCCGCACTGCTCTGAGAATTGTTGCTGGCGTTGCAGGAGCGCTTGCTCCCGTTCGGCCAATTGAGCGGCAAGCTCGTTCAGCTCGTCCTGGCGGGATTGTTGCTCTTGCTCACGCTGTCGCCGTTCGGCTTGCCATTGCGCTTGTTGCTGTTGGAACGCTGCGACGGAAGCGGTCAGTTCAGCAGAGTCGCTTTGCAGCTTTTCGGTGGTCGCAGAGAGTTCGCCTGCTTGCCCATCCAGCGTTTGTTCTTTGCTCTGCAATCCGTCGGTGACCGTCTTCAACTGCTGCAGGATTCGAAGTTCGATCTGCTCGAGCGACTGGCGTCGCTCGGTCAATACGGTCCGCGCACGATCGCGCTGACGGCCGATGGCAGTCGCCAGGTCATCGAGGGGAGATTTTCTCACTTGGGGATTTACGTCTTCCATGATTCCACGACAGGATTCGGGTGACTCGGCGCTTCGGCCCAGGAAGCGACCGCCTCGAGTCTCGTTGCGTAAATTCGTCTACGCTTCTATAGATTAGGTCGTCATTCGCAGAAGCGCCGATTCTCGACTGATGATTTCCCGCATCAACGGAGATCCACATGCGCAGCAAAACGGCGTCGCAATTAGCCGACGCCGTTAAAATCGCTACAGCCGGCCCTTCGGATCAGCCGCTGCAAGTGGATTCGCTCGCGGTTAAGCGGCCGGCGAGTCGGGCAAGGTACGAATGCCGATCGACAGCATCACCCAGTACCAACCGCTGAAAATCAATTCGATGCCCAGAAACATGCCGACGATAAAGAACGAGTTGTCGGGCCATCCTTTGTTGATCATCAAGCCCAGCAAAACGCTGATCACTCCGGAGAGCATCTGCCAACCCCAGGCCGGGAAGCGAATCGTCAGCGCTGCGACGATGCGGAAGAGTCCGCCCACGATCAAAAAGGCGGCGATCAGCAGGGTGACCGCTTTCAGAGAATCGATCGGAGCGTCAATCATCAACATGCCGACGACTGCGTAGAAAATACCGAGCAGAAGGTGCAATGCCATGCCGCTCCAGCGACCTGCCCAAAAGGCGCTGGCGATTTGCGCCGCTCCGCCCAATACCATCAGCAAACCGAAAAAGACGATGACCGCCAACGAAGTAATGAACGCAGAGCCCAAAGCGACGAGGCCCAGTACGATCAGACCGATGCCGAGAAACAGGAACCAGCACCATTCCTTACGCAAGTCGTGTAATTCGTGACGGATTTCCGGAGGAAAATTGGTTTCGTTGGACATAGCTCGAGAGCTCCCGGTAACAAAATGAGGGGGACGTTGTTTGCTTGTTTGGTAAAACCGCTACTAGGACTCTAGCCGCCGTTTCGGCGCCAGGCGGCGACTACGAGTCGAAGTGCGCAAAAAAAATCCCCGGCCAGGGCCGAGGATTTTAGCGATGTTAGCGGTTACTCTGGCGACTCTAGCCGGCGATCGAAGCCTTCGCTTCTTTCACGACGTTTTCGGCCGTAATGCCAAAGTAGGGGAAGAGCTCATCCGCCGGAGCGCTGGCCCCAAACCCTTTCATGCCGACAAACCGGCCGCGGAAACCGAGATATTTATCCCAAGACTGGCGAACGCCGGCTTCGACCGCGACGCGAGCCACGACGCTGCTCGGCAGAACGCTTTCTTGGTAGGCGGCGTCTTGGTTCTCGAACAACTCGGCGCACGGCATGCTGACCACGCGAGCTTTTATCCCGTCGGCCTTCAACGTTTCGTACGCTTCCACCGCCATCGACAGTTCGCTGCCGGTCGCCATCAAAATCACTTCCGGCGTGCCGCCGCAATCGGCCAACACGTATCCGCCGCGAGTGGTTCCGCTGGCGCAAGCATATTTATCGCGGTCCAGCGTCGGCAGGTTTTGGCGAGTCAGGACGATGATCGACGGGCGATCGGTTAGTTCCATCACCGCTTTGTAGGCTTGCGACACTTCGTTGGCGTCCCCCGGACGGAAGACCGCGACGTTCGGAATCGCGCGAATCGCGGTCAGGTGCTCTACCGGTTGGTGGGTCGGTCCATCTTCGCCGACACCGATCGAATCGTGCGTGAAGATGTAGAGCACCGGCAATCCCATGATCGCCGACAATCGCATCGACGGACGCAAATAGTCGCTAAAGACGAAGAACGTGGAGATGAAGGGCCGATATCCCGACAAGCACAAGCCGTTGGCGATCGCAGCCATCGCATGTTCGCGAATGCCGAAGTGCATGTTGCGGCCGCTGTGGTCGTCCGCCAAAAAGCTGCCGGCGCCGGGGAACTTCAAACCGGTTTTGGTCGAAGGCTCCAAGTCGGCCGAACCGCCCAACAAGCTGGGTACGCTTTTGGCGATCGCATTAAGCACCTGACCGCCGGAAGCGCGAGACGCGACTCCCTTCGGATTGGCGTCAAACTTCGGCAGTTCGGCGTCCCACTCGGTCGGCAAATCGCCCGACATGATCTGCTTCCATTCATTCGCTTCGGCCGGGAACGCTTTTTCATAGACGGCGAATTTCGCTTCCCAATCGGTGCGAGCCGACGCTCCACGAGCGCCCATCGTTTCGGCGAAGTGCTCGGTCGTCTCGGTCGGAACCGCAAATTTGTCGTAGCTCCAGCCGTAGGCTTCTTTGGTCGCGGCAATTTCGGCTTCGCCCAGGGGAGCGCCGTGAGCGCCATGCGTGTTGGCCATTGTCGGCGCGCCCCATGCGATGATGCTGCGCACGATGATCAAGGTCGGTTTGTCTTCGGTCGCTTTGAATGAATCGTAAGCAGCGTTCAACAAGCCCAAGTTATTCGCGTCGGCAACCTTCACCACGTGCCAACCAAGACCTTCAAAGCGAGTTGCGACATCTTCGCTAAATGCGAGTTCGGTGTCCCCTTCGATCGTGATATGATTGTCGTCGTAGATCCAGCAAAGGTTCGACAGCTTCAGGTGACCGGCGATCGACGCCGCTTCGCAAGCGACCCCTTCCATCAAGTCGCCGTCGCTGCAAATCGCGTAAACGTCATAACCAAACACTTCATGGCCGGGACGGTTATAGCGGGTACGTTCATACTCGGCGGCCATCGCCATGCCGACGCTGTTTGCGACGCCTTGGCCTAGCGGACCGGTCGTCGTTTCGATTCCGGTGACTTCGTAGCTTTCCGGATGGCCGGCGCATGGGCTGTGCAACTGACGAAATCGTTTGATGTCGTCGATTTTGACCGATAGCTCGTCGCCGCCATTTTTGTTCTTCACGCCGGCCAGATGCAGCAGCGAGTAAATTAGCATCGACGCGTGACCGCACGACAAGACGAAGCGATCGCGTCCCGCCCAACGGGGATAGTTGGGATCATAGTTCAGATGATTGGACCACAACGTGTAGGCGACCGGAGCAAGCGCCATCGGCGTGCCGGGGTGACCGCTATTAGCCGCCTGAACGGCGTCCATCGACAAGGTACGGATGGCGTTGATCGTTAGCTGTTCGATGCTGGTTGTGGAAACGGACATTCGGCTTCAATTCTCGCGTGACAGTAAAATAAGAAGGGGATCGCAGCGGAAGCTTGCAACGATCGGCCGGTCGGAGCGCACAACGGCGCACTCGTTCCGCAAACCGGCTATTGTACCGGTCTCGAAAGCGAAGCGTCAACGATGCCGAACCCGCCAAAAGAAGGCTTTCTTTGGACCTTAATGGCGGTCAAAGCGGAGCATTAACTTCCCACCCCTTTGAATTCGCCGCTTCGGACCACTATTTTTGGGGCCTTCCCCTTTTTTCCAATTGTTGATTCTGACCTAAAAACCCAACGAGTCCCGCACATGGAACAACGTATTGAACGCTTGGAAGAGCTGGTGACCTATCTCGAAGAGACGCTCCGCGTCCTCAACGAAGTGGTCATTCAACAGGCGAACCAACTCGACAAAGTAACCAAACATTGCCAACAGTTCTCCAACGAACTACGCGATGTTCGTGAACAGATGACCGAGAAACGCAGCCCTGACGAAGAACGCCCGCCGCACTATTAATCGTTGCAGCGGAATCCGAGCAGGACAAACTAGACGGTTTCGATGGGTTGCGGTTCGACCGCGGGCAGCTCGATGTAGAAGGTGCATCCCTGCCCTGGCCCCGGCGAATCGAGCCAGATGCGTCCTCCCTGCAATTGAATAATCCGCTGCACCAGCGCCAGTCCGACGCCGGTCCCTTCGGTGCGCGGATCGAGCTTTTCAAACAATCCGAAAACGCGCTGATG
Source organism: Blastopirellula marina DSM 3645 (assembly GCF_000153105.1). Taxonomy (GTDB): domain Bacteria; phylum Planctomycetota; class Planctomycetia; order Pirellulales; family Pirellulaceae; genus Blastopirellula; species Blastopirellula marina. Next base: position 199,752 of record NZ_CH672376.1, on the reverse strand, counting down.
AAACTTCGGATCGATGCCGATGCCGTTGTCTTTAACAAAAATCGTCGGCGGGCGGTCTCTGCCGGTGATCACGCCGATTTCAATCGAAGGATTTTGCGAGCACCGATATTTGACCGCATTCTCCAGCAGGTTCTGAAACACTTGCTGCCAGCGGACGCGATCGCCGCTAATCGTCGGCAGCGCGTCTTTGATGTTGATCTGAATGCCGGCGTTCTTGATACGCGCGTCCAGCAGAGACATCGACTCTTGCACCAATTCGTGCAGCGGAACAATTTCATGGGGATCCAAAACGCGACCGACGCGCGACAATTCCAACAGGTTGTCGAGCAGCGTTCCCATTTTACGAACCGCCTGCATGATCTCATGGCAATCTTGCTTGACCGCTTCGGCCTCTTTGCGCTCGATATCTTCTTTCAGTATTCCGACAAAACCGCTGAGCGTCACGAGCGGACTGCGAAGCTCATGCGAAACGGTGTAGGTAAACCGCTCTAGCTCTGAGTTTTTGAATTCCAGTTCCGAAATGAGTCGCTCCCGTTCCACCTCCGCTTCTTTCGATTCAGAGACATCGGTAAACGCGCCCAGCATTCGCTTCGGCTCCCCTTTTTCATCGCGTATCAGCGTGCCGGAAGAGTGAATCCATCGATAGCGTCCGTCGCGGGCTTGCAGCCGCAGATCGAAGGAGAATTCCCCTCCCTCCGACCCCTTGAGATAGCCGTCGAGCCAAGCAAGGTGTTCCGGCAGATCCTCGGGATGCATTAACGAATAAATCGTCATCCGCTGCGATCCCATTTCTTCGACGGTGTATCCCAGCGTCTCATAAATGCGGTCAGAGTAGCTGATCGTGTCGTTTACAATATCCCAATCCCAGACCACGTCGCTGGTCAGATCAACAATCAATTGCAAACGATGCTCGTTCTCCTGCAAATTGGATTCCGCCGTCTTACGCTCGAGTTCTTTGCCGGCGCCGGAGGCGAATAACTTTAACATCGACGTGATCAACTCGATGTCGTCAAACGGCTTATCGTTCAGCAACGACAGTAATCCAATCACTTCGCCGCGCGAATTGGTGAGCGGCGCCCCTGCATAGCTGACGTAGCCAAATTCGCGCAGCATTTCATCCTTGGGAAACATCTCCTGGACGTCGTCCCGGTAAATCGCCAGGCAATTACAGGCAATCTGTTCGCAAGGCGTATCGGTCAGATCATAGATCAGATCCTGGGGCAGAAGGTGTTCGTCTCGCTCCCAATGGGCCAAGACCAGCACCTTTGTTGGATCCTCGGGCGACAATTGGCCGACAAAGGCCAACTTGCTATCGAACGCCGCTCCCAATGAGTTGACGAGCGACTGCAAATAGGGAAGCCCCGACTGCTCGCCGATTTGCAGAATGGTTGTTCGCAAAATCTCGTCGGATCGGCGCAGTCGCTCAATTTCGTCGGTCTTTTCCATCGTGCAAAATCATCGCGCATGGGAGATTTGTTTGCCGAAGTCTAGTCTGTACGACGAGATTCACGAAGCGAAGATTTTAGAAATGGGGGATACCCGCAGTTTCCAAGCCGCACCAAAGAGCAATCTGCACCCGACGGCTGCGAATTACCTGAAGAAAGCACGACGAGCCTGTCCGGCTACTCTTCGTCGTCAAGGAAGAGATCCTTCAGACCGGCGACAACGTCCCCAAAATAACTGCTGATCGTGCCTGACCAGGCGCTCCACAGTTCATCACTGTCGATCAACTCGGTCATGATCTCGATTTCGATTTCCGTCTCAAACAGTTGATCGTCGGCTTCAATCTGCAGAAACGTCTCTTTATCGCCGTCGTTGTCTCCATCCGAATAGGAGACGTTCCCTTGCAGCAGAGTAAAATCGAATCCGACCGGAAAGACGAACTCGACCCGCAACAGCGCCTGCAGGGCCAACAACATCGCTGGATCCGGCGCCAACCGGTTGCCGCCGACGTCAATGGGAACAAAACGCAACGGCGGGTCGTTCTGACCGCCGTCGCCGGGGTCTCCTTCATCACCGGGACCCGTTCCGCCGCCGGGATATTCCCCGCCGCCGACCGTAGTTTCGGCGATCCAGGCCTCGGGATAGTTCGCCGGAAACTCGATTTCTGACGAGCCCCAGTTCTTGCCCAAATTCCGAATCATATAAGACATGTCGATGAGCGACACGACGTAATCTTTGTTGACGTCCGCGTACCAGGCCGCATTACCGTTGGGTGCACTGGTCGAATTGCCGAGTGCGCGAATCATCATCGACAAATCAATCATATTGATCGATTGATCGTCATTCAGATCGTAGATCACCGGAACAAGCCCAAACTCGGGGGCTTCGGCCGATTGGACGTCCAGCGCGTTCCCGTCCGATGTCATCGCTGCGCTGCGCACCATCTCAAGTTCTAGCGAATGCGGACCAACCGTGCCTGTTTCGAGGTCGAGCTTGACGTTGTCTCGGATCGAGTCCGCGCCAAATTCAATTCGAGCAAACAACACCAGGCCCTCCGCTGCCCCATCGCCTGCAATCGGCGGCTGCGCGTGTGCGGTAACATTGCGTAGTTCGCCAACCTGGTCGTCGATCGAAAACTGGCCGCTGGCGAACGCCGGCCCAAAGGTCACATTCCGTGGAGTCGCAAACTCGGTCTGATAATTCAGGTCGACCGACATATCGTCGACCGATTCGCCCGATTCCACCCAAACTTCCACAAAATAACGATCCCACTCGTGGGTGCGGAGCATGCTCTCTGGCAATTGCTCAACGCTGCCGTGGTCAGAATCGGAAAACTCGGTGGGGTCCGTAACGATGCTAAAGTGCAGAAGAACAGGAGACGCGTCGACCTGCTCTCCTTCTAACTCGAACTGACGTGGTCCGAAGTTGGGCGCCGGCGGCGGCGTTGCCTCGAAATCTGCAGGAGCATCACCCAATACAAAGTCGGCGTCTAGAAACGCGTCGGCGGCGAGCATCGCTCGAACTTCGAGCGACTCGATCGATGCGCCTCGACGTACATGGATACGCCGGACGCGCAGGGGATGTCCGCTTTGAGGTCGCCACATGGCGATGTTGCTTGCCCAGAATATGAGGAGGTTGCCTGAGACGCCGGTGTTCCGTCCGTACGCCAAGGTGTGAGGTTTCAGGGAGGTCCGAGGCCCGCGCTTGCCCTCATCCTGTGACCGTGTACTCCGTTATAAGGACAATCTGGGGGGATTGGAACGGTCCGGCGGAATTTTCTTGAAAATCTTACATATCCGCCCTTCGGGTACCCGCAACGGCAACTCACCACCCAAATAGGCGTTCTACGAAATATACGGCGTTTGCTCGCCCAAATCCGCCCAGCGCACTGCTTAGCTAGCCAAAAATTCTGCGGTAGATACCGACGTCGCATAGCCAAATTGCAATGCCGCCATAAATGCGGCGTGCGCCTGGGCAGCCGGGACGTGCACTCCGTTGAAATCGAGATCGCGTGCAGCGCACGCGTCATGCACCACGGTGCATTGGTAGCCCAAATCGCTGGAAGCCCGCGTCGCCGCATCGACGCACATATGGCTCATCGCGCCGCAAATCACCACCTTCTCAATCCCGGACGCGTCCAAAATTGATTTCAGCTCAGTTTCGCAATATGCGTTGATGTGGTGCTTTAGCACAACCGGCTCACTAGCCAAGTTCTGCACCTTGGGGTGGATCTGCGCTCCGCTAGAACCTGGGGCAAAGAACGGCGCATCGGCGGTCGGAAACTCGTGCCGGATATGCACGACTAAGTCTCCCGACGCGCGGGCAGCGCTCAAGAGTTGCGCCGCATTGTCGGCGGCCTGCTCCATCCCACTTAAAGCCCAGCGACCGCCTGGAAAATAGTCATTTTGAATATCGATCACGATCAACGCGTATTTCGCCATTCACTTTACCCTTTCGCGATGTTTCCGCCGAGTAATGCTTTGCTTAGCACAAGCCGCGGCGGATCGTGACGTCACGATATCGCGGCGCATTCCGACGGTCAAAGAGTTTTCCTTTGGCGACGCCGCTACTTCTTCACGGCCTTCCGTCGAAAACAATCGGCCGCGTGGTCGTTGACGATTCCGGTCGCCTGCATCCAGGCGTAAACGATCACCGGACCGACAAATTTAAAGCCGCGGTGTTTGAGCTCTTTCGAGATCGCTTCGGATAGAGGAGTCTTCGTCGGCACAACTCCGGTGTTGTTCTGGATCGGCTTTCCTCCGGCCAGTTTCCAGACGAATGTCGAGAAGTCTTCGCCCGATTCATGCATCGCCAGGTAAATTCGAGCCCCCTGAATCGTCGATTCGATCTTAGCGCGAGAGCGGACGATTTTGGCATTTTCTAGGAGCCGATGGACGTCCCGTTGGCCAAACCGCGCGACCTGCTCAGGATCAAACTGAGCGAACGCTTCGCGAAAGGCGGCTCGCTTGCGCAAAATGGTCAGCCACGATAAGCCGGCCTGGAACCCATCCAGCATCAATTTTTCCCACAGCGCTCGACTGTCGTACTCGGGAACTCCCCACTCTTCGTCGTGATAGGCGCCTAGCAAATCATTGCTGTCAGCCCATTTGCATCGTTTTGGCATCAGATCAATCTGGGTTGAGTTTCGACTCGAACAAAACGCGGAAGGCTGGTCGCCCAGCCTTCCGCCGCTGTGGTTCGGATGATCGCCGCCGCCAAGCGTTACAGCTTCGGACAGGCAAAGCAAAAAAGGGGGCCCCACTTCGGTTCGCGGGAATTCTCGACCAATTCCATTGCTCCTCCCGCTTGTACGCGACTCTTTCCTGGGGTTAAATTGGAGGGATTTTACGCCGAAGCCTCTGCCCCTAGAGGGTGGAACGATCTTTCCCACTTTGTCTTTTTCAACAGAACTGGGACCACGGTGCCGCGACGCGACGACATCAAGAAAATCCTGCTCATTGGTTCTGGTCCGATCATCATCGGCCAGGCCTGCGAATTCGATTACTCCGGCACTCAGGCCTGCAAGGCGCTGCGCGAGGAAGGATATGAGGTGGTGTTGGTAAATTCCAACCCGGCCACCATCATGACCGACCCCGACATGGCCGATCGCACCTATATCGAGCCGCTCTCGTGGGAGATCATCGAAAAAATCATCGCCAAAGAGCGCCCCGATGCGCTGCTGCCGACCCTCGGCGGACAGACCGCGTTGAACCTGGCGATGGAACTAGAGAAACACGGCGTGCTCGAAAAGTACGGCGTTGAGATGATCGGCGCCAACGCCGCCGTCATCGCCAAAGCGGAAGAACGCGAGCAGTTCAAAGCGGCGATGGAAAAGATCGGGCTCGAAGTCTGTCGCGGCGGAACGGTCCATACGATTCAAGAAGCGCGAGCCGTGCTCGACGAAATCGGCCTGCCGGCCGTCGTTCGTCCCAGCTTCACGATGGGCGGATCGGGCTCGGCGATCGCTTACAACCGCGAAGAGTTCGACTCGCTAGTCCGTAACGGCCTGGATCAATCGCCGGTCAACGAAGTGCTGATTGAAGAGTCAGTGATCGGTTGGAAAGAGTACGAGATGGAGGTGATGCGCGACGTCGCCGACAACGTCGTGATCATCTGTACGATCGAAAACTTTGACCCGGTCGGCGTCCACACCGGCGACTCGATCACGGTCGCTCCGGCTCAGACGCTTAGCGACAAAGAATACCAGCGGATGCGTGACGCTTCGCTCGCGGTGATTCGCGAGATCGGCGTCGAGACCGGCGGCTCGAACATTCAGTTCGCCAACGATCCGCATTCGGACCGAATGATCGTCATCGAGATGAATCCCCGCGTCAGTCGCAGTTCGGCGCTCGCGTCAAAGGCGACCGGTTTTCCGATCGCCAAGATCGCGGCCAAACTAGCGGTCGGCTATTTGCTGCACGAACTGCCGAACGACATCACGCGCGAGACGCTCGCCTGCTTCGAGCCGACGATCGACTACGTCGTCACCAAGATTCCGCGATTTGCGTTTGAGAAATTCCCCGAAGCGGACGCGACGCTGACGACGCAAATGAAGAGCGTCGGCGAAACGATGGCGATCGGCCGCACCTTCAAAGAATCATTCCAAAAAGCGCTGCGCGGGCTCGAAGTCGGACGTTTCGGTTTCGGCAGCGACGGCAAGGATCTGTGGGGAACCGAAGAGCAGCCGTCGGATGACGAGATTCGGGCCAAGCTCAGCACGCCCAACGCCGACCGTCCCTGGTATCTGCGGTATGCGATCAAGTCGGGCATGACGCTGGAAAAGATCTACCAGCTGACCTTCATCGATCCCTGGTTCATCGATCAGCTGCAACAGTTGGTCGAAAAAGAAGAAGAACTAGCCGCGATCGGCTCGCTAAGCGCGATCACCGCCGCTCAGATGAAAGAAGCGAAGCAGTTCGGATATTCCGATCGCCAACTCGCGACGCTGCTAGGCAGCAGCGAGCTGGAAGTTCGCAAACAGCGGAAGAAGCTCGGCGTGATCACCACCTTCAAATCGGTCGACACTTGCGCCGCCGAGTTTGAAGCGTACACGCCTTATTTCTATTCGACCTATGAGGACGAAGATGAAACGCCGGCGAAGAATCCGGACAAGAAACGCGTGATGATTCTCGGCGGCGGTCCCAACCGGATCGGCCAAGGAATCGAGTTCGACTATTGCTGCTGCCATGCTAGTTTCGCACTGCGCGAACTGGGGATCGAATCGATCATGGTCAACAGCAACCCCGAGACGGTCAGCACCGACTACGACACCAGCGACATTCTGTTCTTCGAGCCGCTGACGACCGAAGACGTGCTGAACATCTGCGACAAGGTGCAGCCCGACGGAGTGATCGTGCAGTTTGGCGGACAAACCCCGTTGAACTTGGCGCGAGCTTTGGCGACTGCCGGCGTCCCGATCATCGGCACGAGCGTCGACACGATCGAAGCGGCCGAAGATCGCGAAAAGTTCCAGAAGTTGCTCAATCAGCTGGGCCTGAAGCAACCGGCCAATGCGATCGCGCGAACCATGACCCAGGCTCGCACCGAGTCGGCCAAGGTCGGCTATCCGTCGCTGGTTCGTCCGAGCTTTGTGCTCGGCGGCCGCGCCATGGAGATCTGCTACGACGATAAGCAGTTCGAGCGTTACGTCGCCGAAGCGTTCCTGGTCGCGCAAGGTCAGCCGGTCCTGATCGACCGCTTCCTGGAAGACGCGACCGAAGTCGACGTCGACTGCATCAGCGACGGCGAGAACGTCGTTGTCGCCGGCATCATGGAGCATATCGAAGAAGCCGGCGTCCACTCCGGCGACTCGGCGTGTTCGATTCCTCCCTACAGCTTGCCGGGCCCAGTCGTGAATGAAATTCGCGAAGCGACCGTTGCGATGGCGCGCAAGCTGAAGGTGATCGGCTTGATGAACGTGCAGTTCGCCGTCAAGCAAGAAGATGGCAAGATGAACGTCTATGTGCTGGAAGTGAATCCTCGCGCCAGCCGCACGGTGCCGTTTGTCGCCAAAGCGACCGGCATGCAAGTCGCCAAGATCGCCGCCAAGGTGATGACCGGCATGACCCTGCCGGAATTGGGCGTCACCAAAGAACCGATCCCCGCGCACGTCTCGATCAAAGAGTCGGTCTTCCCGTTCCGCAAGTTCAGCGGCGTCGATATCGTCCTGGGTCCCGAGATGCGTTCGACCGGCGAAGTGATGGGGATCAGCGAACGCTTTTCGATCGCTTTCGCCAAAAGCCAACTCGCCGCCGGCATCCTTTTGCCCCAACCGGAAGATGGCAAAATCTTCCTCAGCGTGTCGCCGCGCCACAAAGAGCATATTGTCGAGATCGCCAAACGACTCGACTCGCTGGGCTTCCAACTGGTCTGCACCGAAGGAACCGCCAAACGCTTGCGTGAAGAGGGTCTGAAGGTCGAGCAAATCAAAAAGCTGGCCGAGGGTCATCCGAACCTGCTAGACCTGTTGATCGACGGCGCCGTCTCGCTGGTGATGAACACGCCCAGCGGCAAAGGAGCCCGCACCGACGAAGGCCGCATCCGCGCCGCCGCCGTGCAACATGGCGTCCCCTGCATCACGACGATCCAAGCCGCCGAAGCCGCCGCCAAAGCGATGGAAGCGCTTCGCAACGGCGAGATGAATGTGCTGTCGTTACAGGACCGTTTTCAAAAGATGGGCGAGCAGTAGAGCCGCAACATGCGGTGAATGTTCGCCTTGGGGCGATCGTGCTGTTAAAATCGCGTCGGCTTTCCCATTCGCGTTTCGTCAGCACGCTCGCGTTCCATGAAAAAGACGACCCTCTATCTGCTCATCATTGGCGGCGTTTTGTTGCTGACGATCTTTTCGCTCGTTTGGATCATCGCCGGTCCATCGGGGCCGATTATCCTCTCGAAACAGACGACCTATCTGACAGGGCCGTTGAACGCGAATGGATTGATTGACTACGAGCGAGCGATTCTCGAGATGCAAGCAGCGAACGTCGAGCCTCAGGAAAACGCTGCGATCCCCTATCTGCAAGCGATGTGGCCGTGCGAGTTGACTCCGGAAGAACAAGCCTGGGTTTGCAATGCGTTGCAAATGTCGCAGCCTAGTCAACACGGCATGGTTCACTCGGGCAGCGACGCTACGCTCGATGCGGTCACGGATTGGCTGAATCAACAACAAGCAGTGAACGCCGACGCCCAAGACTTGACGCCGCTCACCAAGACGGATGCGCTAGTCGCAGTCGGACTCGCGTACTGGACCCCTTGGACGCGCGAACAACTGCCGCCGCTAGCCGATTGGCTGGATCAACAAGCGCCGCACTTCGCTAAGCTGCATGAAATCAACGAACGGCCGAAGTACTTTCTCCCCTCCCCCAGCTTCTTGAATAACCAGTCTGATGCGATCCTCAATTGCTTGATGCAGACCATCCAGGCACAACGCGAAGCGGCGCGATGCCTCAGCGTTCGAGCGATGTTGCATGTTGGTGAAAATCGCCCCCGCAAGGCCTGGGAGGATATGAAGACCCTCTTTGTGCTCAGCCGCTGTCACTCTCGCCCCGGCTTTCTCGTCGAGCTGCTGGTGAGCGCGGCGGTCCGAGGTATGGCCTGCGGCGAGTTGCAAGTGCTGCTAAGCAGCGGCCAGTGCGATGCTCAGCTGCTTGGCGAAATCGAGCAGTTTTTGGCGCAGCTCCAACCGTTCGACGAAATGGCGCTCGCAATCGGCACGACGGAACGCATGATGGGACTCGATGCGGCAGTCGCTCTTTGCACGCAGGAAGGAGCGGCCAATGACCTGCTGGGCGATGCAGACCAACTGTCGGCGCTTGCCCACGTCCCCTTCGATCGCAACGCGATGCTAGTCAAACTGAATGAATGGTACGACCGCATGGTCGTAATCTTAGAAATCAAAGACCTCAATGAACGTCAAGCGGCGGCGGATCAGCTGGAAATCGAGATTGAAACGATGGCCGCTGGAATCAAAGATCCCAGCAATTTGGCCGGCGCCATTTTTAACCAATCGAGCCGCGGAGAATGGATTGCTCAGTTTTTCGGAATGCTCTTGCTTCCCGCCGTGACGCAAGCCGGTCAAGCCGAAGAACGACTGAACCTCCAAGTCCAACTACTCAGGGTCGCCGTAGCGCTCGAGCTCATGAAAGCGGAGTCCGGCGACTATCCCGCCTCGCTCGACGCGCTGGCCAATCGCATCGATCCCCTGCTCTTGCAGGACCCCTATTCCGGCGATCGTCTCCACTACGAGCAGCGAGCGCCCGGCTACTTGCTTTACAGCATATTCATGGATCGCAAGGATGACGGCGGCACTTCCACCAACGGTGATATTGAAGCCGGCGAATGGCTTCCCGAGCCTACGGCTCAGACCTTTGAAGACGGCGATATGGTGATCCGCTTTCCCCAGCCCCAGAAGAAGTTCCTTGATCCGCCGCCGTGGGAAGTTGCACAAGACGAAATTGCAATCGAGTTAGAGGTGGAGGAACAGCCTTCGCTGGAAACCGCAAGTCCTTCGGAAGAATGATCGAATTCTAGTTCGGTCACGCCCGTTTTTACCCAAGCTCTCCTCTCGCCCGCCGAATCTCTCTCCGGCGGCGCCGATCATTGGCCCGTTTGCCGCTGCGCTGCTAGAATCGCGCTGGCCTTCTGTTGCGACTCCTCTCCTCCCCTGGCCTCTCATGAAAAAATCGACCCTCTATCTGCTCATCTTTGGCGGCGTTGCTCTTCTGGTGATCGTTTTGCTCGCTTGGATCATCGTCGGACCATCGGGGCCGATTCTGATCTCGAAGCAGACGACCTATCTAACCGAGCCGCTAGGCCGTAACGGCCTTGTCGACTACGAGAAGGCGCTCGTCGAGATCCAAGCGGCCAACATTTCGCCCGCCGAAAATGCCGCGATCCCTTACCTGCAAGCGACCTGGCCCTGCGACCTAGAACCCGAATATCAATCGCTGGTTTGCGACGCATTGCAAATGCCGATGCCAGCCGCTGATGGGATGAAGCCGTTTAGTAATGCCGATGTGCGAAAAGCGACGGCCGATTGGATCAATCAGCAAGCGGCGACGAAACAGGCCAACAATGCGGCTGAACCGTTTGGGCCAAGCGATGCCGATCTGATCCTTACCGAGGCGCTGGACATCCCCTGGACGCGCGATCAATTGTCGCCGTTGGCGGACTGGATCGACCAACAGGTTCCTCACTTTGACAAGCTGCACGAGATGAACGCTCGGCCCAAGTTCTTTCTGCCGTCGCCCAACATTCTCGACGGCAAGTATGAGATGCTCCTCGCTGCGCTCTTACCGACCGTCCAACATCAGCGCGATGCGGCCCGCTCTCTTTCGGCCCGCGCCATGTTGGCCATCGGCGAAAACCGCCCGGCCGACGCTTGGGAAGATATCAAAACGATCTTCACGCTCAGCCGTTGTCATTCGCAGCCCGGCTTTTTAGTCGAAATGCTTGTCAGCGGCGCGATCCGCGGCATGGCGATGGGCGATTTGCTGACGCTGCTTAACAGCGGTCAATGTGATGCGGCGCTGCTGGACAAAATCGAACAATTTCTCGCCCAGATCAAACCGGCGGATGGGATGGCCCCTGGGATCAGCACGATGGAACGTATCGCCGGGCTCGACGCGGCGATTTCTCTCAGCACGCATGAAATCAACGCCGACGCTGCGATTGGTTCCGGCGATGGATCGTTAAACTCGCTGACCTACGCGCCTTACGATCGCAATGCGATGCTCCGTAAGTTAAACCAATGGTACGATCGCTTGGCTGCGGCCGCCGAAATCGATAATCTTGACGATCGCAAAGCGGCGATGGACCAACTGGAAATCGACATCCAAGCCGAAACGCAAGGCGCGGTGAACGCCGGCAGCGTCACCGGCGCGATCTTTAATCAATCGGCCCGCGGCGAGTTGATCGCCAAAGTCTTGGCAGGGCTGTTGCTGCCGACCATCACCCAAGCGATGTTGGCCGAAGAGCGAACCAACTCGCAACTGCAACTCATGCGAGTCGCCGTCGCGCTGGAAACGTACAAAGTCGAAACCGGCGACTATCCCGATACGCTGACTCCGTTGGCCCAGCGCGTTGATCCAGCGCTGCTCCAAGATCCGTACTCCGCCGGTCAATTGAAATACCAGAAGCGACCGCCGGGCTACTTGCTCTACGGCGTCTTTCAAGACCGCACGGACGATGGTGGTAATTCGCAAGATGGTGAGATCATCTCCGGCGAATGGATCACCACCGAGCCGATCAGCATCTATCCCAACGGAGACCAGGTGATTCGCCTTCCGATGCCCAAAAAATCATTGTCGGACGTCATGCCTTGGAATTTACCAGCAGACGATTTTGAATCCGATTTTTCTTTCGATGAGACGCCTGCCGCCGAAGAACGGCCGTTGACTGAACCGCAAGCGACCGAGCCGGCCGCTCTGAACCCAGAAGCTACGCCGGAGTAGCCAAGAAACAAAACGACCGCCGATCTCGTTGCCAAGATCGGCGGCCAGACGCGAAGTAGGTTCGCTATTTAGATGGCGATTGCGCCAACAACATTACTTTTGCTGGGCGACCTGACGATCACTGTCACTCTGCAAACGTTGCAGTTGCGACAGCGATTCTTCAATCTCCTGACGCAATTGCTCGTCCGGCTCGGCGCTGGTCGGATCCAATTGGTCAATCTTCGCTTGGACCTCTTTGGTTAGCGAAGTGATTTTCTCGAGTCGCTGCTCCTTCTGCTGCAGTTCCGCTTGCAGTCGCGAGATCTCATCTTTCAACGGCTTGCGACTGGTCTGATTTTCATCCAATTGCTTTTGCGAGCTGTTGCGGAAGTCCTTCTTCTCTTGCTGATTCGAGTATTTCTGCAGAGTCGTTTTCGCCGTGTTCAACTTCTCTTCGACTTCCTGCAGCGAAACTTCTAGTTCCGATTGCGGCGGATCAACGTGCTCTGAAGGTTGCGGTTCCGAGGTTTTCTCTTTGGTGGCCACTTCCTCTTTAGAGGCCGCTGCTTCTTGAGTGGCCGCGTTCTCGTTCGTTACTTCTTCCTCTTTGGGCGCCGCTTCATCATTGGCCGACTCCGCTGGTTGCGACTCTTCGGTCTTCGCTTCTGGCGCGTCGGTCGAAACCGGCGACGTTTCCATTCCTTTTTCGTCCGCAGCACTCTCTTCGCCCGGCTTATCAGCCGTTTCGTTCTTCACTGTCATCTCGTCGGCGGCCGCCTTATCGTCTAACGATTCGCGGTGGACTTCGTGTTGTTCCAATTTTGGCGCGTTTTCGGCGGCGCTCTTGTTGGTTTCTTCATTGCCGGTCGATTCAGAATAGTTGGCGTATTCGTTCGACTGGTCGCTCACCTGCCCAGCGGGTTGACCGCAACCCAGCGGCGCGAAAGCAAACGGAAGCATAGCGAGGGATAATAGGGAAAGTCTCATCGTTCGAACTCCTTAGGGTCTATGTGCGAAAGATCGTTTTCTGGTTTGCAGCGGCACGTCTCTAATGGATTACAAGTCGCAACAGGCGTGCCGAAAACGATCGCTTTTGACCAAGTTCGAAAGGAAATGCAGCAGACGAAGTTGCTAGCGGAACGGATCCTAGTCTTCGCTTCGTCGATTTGTCACCGCCCAAAAGGATCGGCGAACAGCGCCTGACCAACCATGCCTGACGCTCGTTCGCTGAATGCTTGGAATTCTCTCGCGGGTAACCGAAATCGCCCGTTTCGGGGATAGAGCACCGGCGATTTGTGGCTTAAATGGAATGTTTCTCCATTGCCGATCTCGCCTTAGGATCTCTCCACTTGTCGCGCCAAGTCATCGAATTTCGCGAGATGCAACCCGCGTCAACGCGTGTCGCCCGATTGATCGTCAGCCTGCACGTTTTGGATCGCCCAAGCAATCGACGCTTTGCGTTGCTCCGCAAACTGCTTCGTTGGCGACAGACGCTGCGAGCAAAACCGAAGCCGACCATCTCTCAACTCGATATCGTCTTCTATCGTCATAACCGCCAAGCGTCGGCGGCGGAGCAAGCCAGCTGCGAGTAGTCTCCCGGGATGCTCCAGGTCGCATCCGACGATCTGGCAGGGAGGATTTCGAGCTGATCATGCAGCTTCAGGGGAAACTTCCGCTGAGCGATTCGATAACGTTCGAACGAAATCGCCACTTTCAGCAGCTCTCGCTTCGCTTTGATCGCCAGCTGCATGGGACCAGGCTTGCCGACTCGCCCGGTCGATCGACGAGGAGCGACCAGTATGGTGGAGACTAGCTGATTGGCCGAGCAGCACAGCGGAGTGAGCCTGCGGGATTTGATCGGCCTGGCGGCTGCAATCCCCTGCTTTGCCGCGGAGGTCCCGACAGCACTGGCCAGCATCACAAGACTGGCGAGAAAGATCGTCGGCTTCCGCATCTTCGGCTCCTTTACGATCGGGCGCAAAACGGCGGCATTGCTGCGTCCCGTCGTTAAAGAGCTATTCGCAGAACCGCTGCGATGATTTGAGAAAATCGGCGCAGCGTGCAAGCGGCAAGAAACAAAAAAACGCCGGCTGGTGATTCCGGCGTTTTTGTCCGATCGGGGCAGCTCGTCACAGCGCGATGGCCGTGGGAGCCGCCCCTAAATTGTGATTTAGTTTCCGAAGGGGTTATCCATCGCCCCACCGTCTCCACCGCCGAACGGGTTGCTCCCGCCGCCAAACGGATTGGAGCCGCCGCCAAAGGGATCGCTGCCTCCCGAGTTGTCGGCGTCGTCTTTTGCGTCTCCACCGCCAAAGGGATCGCTGCCGCCGAACGGGTTATCACCGCCGCCAAACGGATCGTTGCTGGCCGGCTTGGTCTCTTCCATCGGCGTCTCCGGCTTCTTGTCGTCGGTTTCTTCTGGTTGGGCGGCTTCTTCTTCGTCGGTTTTGAGCGGGATATGAACCATCGGGAAATCCTTGCCTTGCTCTTGCAAGACATACAGGACGCCCGACTTGGTGCCGAGAATAATCCGGTCCGATTCATAGTTCGAGTAGAAATAGTCGAAGTCGCGAACGCTCAACTGCGCCTCGACTGCGCCAGAGATTTGCTCCAACTTCAACAGCCGATGCCGATCGTCCAAGACGTAAACGTGTTCAGCGCTGGCGGCCAAAAATTGACGAACGCCTGGGACGTACCACCTTTCTTCGCCGGTGTAGGCGTCGACCGCATGCATGCCGCCGCGCTGCAAAATTATATAGGCGGTGTCGCCGATGGCGGGGACCGAATCGACGATCGGTTCGCCGAACGAGCGGCGCCATTCGATGCGGCCGTCCCGTTGATAAATGCCGTAAGCATATCCGCTGGTCGTCGCGAAGAAGTTCAGGCTCGGCGCCAGATGAGTTGTGGGAGCAATCACTTCGCCGGTCGCTTCGATGCGGTAGCGAAACTTGTCATCAAACGAATTTCCAGCGTAGACAAATCCCCGATTGGTCGGCCAGGTGACGGTCGCTTCGGTAATCGTCGGATTGGCGAAAATTTGGCCAAACGACTGGAATCGACCCACCGGCTTGGTGCTATCGGTCAGGTCATAGATCTCGATTACGCCGTTCATCAGCGGTGCGTAGATATGTCCCTCGCCGATCACGGCGCCGGCGGAAGGCGCGCTGCTGAGATTCCGTTTCCAAACGAGTTCGCCGTTCTCACGATGCAAGACGTACAGCGTGAGCCCATTGATGGTCGCGACATATTTGCCGTCGGCCGACGCTTTTTGCGACGGATGAAACGGCTGGCCAGGCAATTGCGTCCAGAGCTTTCGTCCGGTTTGACCATCCAGCGCATTCAGCGTTCCAGAGGTGCTTTGTGCAAGCAGTAAGACCTTGGGAACCTGATGCTCGGTGACCTTCGGCTCTTCCTTCGTTTGATCCAACCGCGCGACAAACTGTTCGGCCTTCGCTTTGGCGCCCTCGGCGCCTAGCGGTTTGCCAAAGGGGTTCAAATCGCGCGACGAGAACATCGTCGAGCGGCCGAGGTAGCTGACCTCGTAAACGGTCTGCATGTCGTCCGCTGTGATCGTATGCGACAACGAGCTGAGCTTGGCGCCGGTGACGCCGATCGGAAGCTGAGTCGACCACTTCTTTTCAAGCCCTAATCGCTGCAAGCTGACATCGTCCAGAATCGTGCGTCCATATTGGGCCAGCACCGCGGACGATATCGACAGCGAAAGAAGGAGTACGGCAAAACAGCGCGAAAAACGGAGCGTCATCGAAATCCTCAGAACGAGTCGAAAACGTCGGCCAATGAGTGGGGAAAAGCAATCTCTATCATAGTCAACGTTCCCGAGCCGAGCGCGGATAAAGTAAGAAATCTAGGAGAGTTAAGACACATGCATGCAGGCAAGTTTTCGCCTCGTTCCTTTGGGCGGGGAGAGTGCGGAACGTCGCTAAGTAGTTAAACAGAGGTTACTTACGACTTCTTTTCCCTCGCCCGGGTGCGTCTGTCGCCTAGACCATCCGCCTGGGTCTTCCTAGGATGAAGGGTTTGCGGCCGTTTAGGCCGTAACTGGCGCCAAGTCGGGTGCGCCGCAAAGCTTGTCCATGCATCACTTTGAATTGCACGCCGGTCCAGGCCAGAACGGAACCTCATGCCCTCGTTGAGCCAATTCTCGACTCAAATCGAAAGAACGCTGGGCTATCTAAACTTTTCCGCCGGCGCCTATGACCCGAAATTCGCCTCGGCGGTGAATGAACTCTATGCCGCCGTTGCACCGGGAGAGCCGCGGTCTCGCCCGACCTGGGCTCGCTTGGGAGATGCGCTCCGGGAAGAGCTAACGCGCCTGTCAGGTAGTTCGGCGGCGTTCGCCGATACCGATCAAGCGGCTGGGGTATTGAACTGCCTGTTTGACCATGTACTTCCTGGCTATCTCGAATTTCATCGCGATCTCCTCTTTCACCAAGTCGACGAAGCGATCTTTCTCCCTTACTTTGTCGTTCGCGCCGCCGAGGCGACCCTCCAGCAAGGGGGTCCCTGGGATGAAGTAGAGCGAGTTCGCGCCGGCGCGATCGGCCTGCTTAATGATTATATCGGTCACCGACCGATCGCCGCGCTGCAGTCGCGGCGGATGCGACCTTACGACCACGAGTACTGCCGTCCGGTCCCGATCTTTCTGGCCGGCTCAGGCGTCTCGATTGGTCGTTACTACCGCGTCACGACAAAAGCGCTCGAACTGATCCAAGCGACCAGCCCCGATATCCTGCATGACGCTTGCTTTGAACCAGACATGCTGGAAGAGTTGGCGTTTGATCCCCGCGCGTACGATTTTGATCACCCGGTCAACAAACGTCCCAACTATCAATTTGGTCAGTGGGACCCCGATCATATCGATACTTCCGGTCGCTATCGCCGGTTCGTGGTTCAGCAAGTGACGCTCGATGCGCTGATGCGTCGCGTCGAAGAGGGGCAGGAAGCGACGCTCGAAGAATTGGAAGTCGAAGCGGCCGCCGTCTTGGCCGGCGTCATCTTGATGGGCGCCGGCATCTCGGGCCGCGGACCAGACACCTACACTTCGGACATCTCGCTAGCAACGCTGTTGCCGCAGATCGCGAGTTACCGCGATCGCTTTTACGCGGAACTGGTCCATAAGATCGAAGGAGAACATGGCAAGCGGTTGCAACAAGAAGCGATCATCCGCCGACAGCCGTTTGGCGCCGCTCGCCAACATTTGAACGGCGTCCTCAGTCAGCGCCGCGCTCGCCAATTGGCGCACGTCCATCTGGCTCAGCTGTTTGCGCGAATGGGCTATCCGGAAGAAGCCGGCCACCAGGTCGATGTCGTGCCGACCGCGTCGGCTCGCATGAGTTGCCGGATCGTCTGCTTTGTGACGTTGTCAAATCAGGCGGTCGATCATCGCGAGCTCGGCTCGGCCGTCGAGTATGTCGACAAGATCATCGACCGACTGCAGCGGGGGATCGCCTGCGGCGCTTTGGTCGATCCTTGGAATATCCTGGGATTCGAGGCGCAGTTCAGTCTTTTTCCGTCGATGGAAAATAGCGTCCGCGATCATCGCGTCGACGATCTGTTGCAGATGACGGAGATCATCATGAATCTGATGTCTCGCATCTGGAGCGAAGCGGCCGCGATCAATGACGCCGACGCCGCGACACAAATTGAGAAGCGCTTCTCCTCCTTCTCGGAGTGGTGGGGCAAGTTCGCCGCGCACGAAGTTTCCAGCGTCGAAGCGATCAACGCCGCAGAAGCGTTCGACGCCGCTCAGCATGTTGCGTCGGCGCTGCGACTTTGGCATCAAGGAGGCGCAGCGACCGGCGATGTCGGCTTTTGGGCGCCGCACGCTGCGATGTTCGACTCGCCGAAAGCGTACGCGCTGGTGATCGAAGCGCTGCTGGAACGCAACGACTTTGTCGCGGCGTTGTCGCTGCTGATTCATTGGCTTGAACGAGCCGATCACGTTCCGTTGCAACTGGGGGAAGCGTCGTTCTTTCCGATGGCCCGCGAATGGATGCGGCGGATGCGGCGAACCGAGACGTCGCCCGAGAAACGCTGGATGCTCGCGTGCCGCATGTTCGACTTTATGGAAGCGAACGCCGGCGAATACTGGAATCCGCCCACTTGGCTCTCTGGCGGCAAGTCCAACGGCGGCGGCGACGATCTCGCGGCGCTGTTCGCCGAACCTCCCGGCGACGAAGACGATCTGTACGGCGCGGCCTACGAAGAGGTCACCTACATTGATAGCACCGACGACGGCGTCGAAGGGGACGTGCAAGGGTCCGATTCTTCGGCCGAAGAAAGCAAGGAAGAACTGCACGCCGAATCGCGGCGCGTCAATCTACGGCTCTTGTTCTTGGAGTGCATTGCGCGACTGTGGCGCATGACGGCGATGGAAGCGGCGATGCAGCCGCCCGATTCGCAAGCCGCCGAGCGTCTGATCGAAATGCGCGAGCGAGCGGTCTCTAACCTGGGCGGATTGCTGCAGTTGTTGGCGTCGGTGCATCGTTATCAACTGCCGCGTCCGGGCGGCGATCATCAGTCGATGATCGATTTTGACCGCCAGCGAGCGATCAAAGAATTTGTGCTGGAGCGCACGATCATCACCGCCGCCGCGGCCGCATCATCGGCGCGCTTGCTCGAAGCGGCCGCCGTCCGCTCTAACAACGAGACGTCGCAAACCGCGCTGACGTTCCAGCAGCAACTTCCGCCAGAATTAGCCGACGAACATCGCCAAGGGGTGCTCGTGCTGACCTCGCTGCTGGCCGATCGCGGCGGCGAAGCAAGCGATCTTTGGCAAGAGTTTATCGAAGCCGTCACGTCGAAACCGCTGCTGTACATCCCGATCGGCAAAGGGGGCGCGCCGGGTCAAATCGTTGCGGCCCGCGTTCGCCAAGGCGCGATTCGCGAGTTGCTCGCCTGGCTGCCGCGGCTCGGCATGTTCGAGCGCACGCGGCAACTGCTGGAAACGGCCCGCGCGATGGAGCGCGACAACCCCGTCGGTCCCAGCGCCGTCACCGAGTTCGATTCGCTCTTTGAAACCGCCTACACGTCGCTGGTCAGCGCACTTTCCGATTCGTCGAAACAATGGAAAGCAGGCTCCAAAAGCAAAAAGAAAACTCGCACCGTCGAGACCGAGCTCGTCGAATGTCTCGAACAGATCACGCAGCACATGCTGATCGTCTGGCTGCACCACAGTCGCACATTGCGGCTGTCGGCGGTCGAAAAGTTCCAGGACGAGCCGCGGTGGACGCAGATCAAGACGTTCATCGAAAGCTACGGCGGCGACTTGTTTACGCAATACTTCTTCAACCGCGGCAACATCCGCTCGATCTTGCATCAGGGGGTTCACGTCTGGATCGATCGCATTCGAAGCGAAATGGTCGAGGAAGATTGGCCCGCGTTTGTGACGGCGATCCAGGACGAACGCGACCAGCGCCGCGCGGTCGAGTGCATCACGATGACGCTCGAAGCGGTCCTCGAAAACTATCCGGAGTACCGCGACTACAACAGCACGACCACGCAAAGCGATCGGGGCGAACTCCTGTACATGTTCCTCGATTTCCTCCGTCTGCAAACGATGTACGAGCGGATCGAGTGGAATCTGAAGCCGGTCGTGCTGGCGCATGAAATCCTGGTGCGCCGCGGCCATGCCGAAGCGGCCCAGCTATGGCGTCGCGCGCTGGCCGAACGGATCGGCGACGAAGCGAACAAGTTTGTCGCTCAGCTCGGCGAATTGCAGCAAAAATACTCGATGCGGATGCCGACCATCGCCGACCGCATTCACCAACGCTTCTTACAGCCGCTGGCGGTCGATCGCGTTTGCTCGCTGGTCGAACAAGCGATGGAAGAAGCCGGCGGCCAAACGCATACCGCGTTCGAGCTGCTCCGCAAAGAAGCGGATGTTCTGGTCGAAGAGCCGAGCGGCGTCGGTCTCGACGTGCCGGGTTGGTTGGTGGCGCTGGAAGCGGAAGTGATGAAGATCGAGCGACGGCGGCACTTTGGCGGCGACGACGAAGAGCAAGAAGCGTTGTTCGTACCGCAAAAGGTGCTCGGTATCGAGCAACTGCATGACGAGATCGATCCTTGGCAAACGTCGCTTACCCCATCGGAAGCGGATGACGAAGAGTACGAAGACGACGACGAAGCGTGACAAGAAAAGAGCGAAGCCGAACGACATGACGTTCGGCTTCGTCTGATTTATTTCGTAGGTCGGCCCGGCTTCCCTGCCTAGCCGTCAATCCAATTACTCGGCGTCGACAACGGCAACTTCGACGACGACTTCCGCAACTTCGGCCGGCGAATCGTTGAATCCGTCGCCGTTGGTGTCGAGCACAAAACCTTCGCGCGACTCCGTACGATTCTCGCTACGACGATCGCTCTCTTTCCGATCCTCGTCACGTTTTCCTCGTTCACGATCACGACGCTCGCCGTCTCGCGGACCAGCCTGCGGTCGTTCTCGTTCTCCGTCACGCGGGCCGCGAGCGATCGGACCACGGGGGCCAGCCGGACCACGCATTCCCTCGAAACCGCGACCAGAAAAGCCTCCCAATCCGCCGCGCATCATCGGTCCACGCGGGCCGGCGGCATCAGGACGACGAGCCGATTCTTCTTTCTTGGCTTCGTCTTTCTTCCCTTCCGGTTTGTCCGCTTTCATCGCGTTTTCTAGGCGAGCCACCTTTTGTTTCAGTTGGGCGTTCTCGGCCATCAAACGATGAATCGCGACGCTGGGATTGGCGACGCCTGGCATGCCTGGCTTCGCGGCGCCGTGATGTCCCGGAGCATGTTCCGGTTTCTTCACTTCCGGATGGCCGCCGCGGATCGCGTTCGCCAAACGTTCGACCTTTTGTTCCAGCGCTTGGATCTGCATCTGCTGACGCATCATCGCGGCTCGCGGGTCAGCCATTCCAGGCGAACGATCGGCATGCGCTGATTTGCCATGTCCGGGACCAAAACCTGCATGACCGTGTCCACCATGCATCGGACCGAAGCCATGCTGCATCGCCATGCCGCGCATCGCGTGACCGCCAAAGCCGGGGTGACCGGAACGAGTGCCGCCAAACGCCGATCCATGGAATCCATGTCCGCCGAAGTTGGAACGATGTCCGCCCCATGCGTGATGCATGCCCGGTTTGCCGTGCCGATCATGCATGCCGTGCTGGCCATGACCGCGATGTTCGCCCTTTGCTTCGCCCTCTTTTCCTTTTTCTCCCTTGTCCTTGTCACCATGCTCGCCCGGTTTGTTTGAAGCACGACGTTCGGCTTTCTCCTTGTCTCCCTTTTCCTTCTGGTCTTTGTCCCCCTTTTCTTTGTCGCCGCGGGCAGGCGGTTTGAAGTCGACTTGATACGACTCGGCCGCGAGTTCTTGTTCGGTCAGCGGGGCGATAGGGGCCTCCTCGGCGAGGGCGAAAGTCGACATGCCAAGAGCGCCGACCAGACATGCGCCAGCTGTCAAAGCATGACGCGACAGGGGGGCAATACGCAGGAACCAATCCATAATTCACTCTTCTCCAGTGATGAGTCTCGAACCGCGCAACCAGGTTCAAAAACGATAGTCGCGGCTGCGGCTGAATCGCGGCGACAAGCGATAGTCGCTGTGCTGCGTTGTTGACCGTAGAAATCCGCCTTGTGTTAGATCTAACCAATCGGTGGGACGAAAGTTTCGCCCGAGGAGTTTCGTATTGGTCGAAATTTCCCTGTTGAACCGCTAGCTAACGAGCATTCCCCACCTTTGATTGGCGCATGAAAAAGCCGAATGCGATACGCATTCGGCTTCGATGATTCCAACAAGCTCTCTTTGAGAAAACTATTCCGCATCCAATCGCGGCGCCGGAGCAGCGTCGCCCTCACGTGGTCCTTCGGGACGCGGACGACCACCATCTCGCGGCGGACCTTCCGGACGTGGACGATCACCGTCGCGCATTCCTTCGGGACGCGGACGACCACCATCTCGCGGCGGACCTTCCGGACGTGGGCGATCACCGTCGCGCATTCCTTCGGGACGCGGACGACCACCATCTCGCGGCGGACCTTCCGGACGTGGACGATCACCGTCGCGCATTCCTTCGGGACGCGGACGACCACCATCTCGCGGCGGTCCTTCGGGACGTGGGCGATCACCGTCACGCATGCCGTCGGGACGCGGACGGTTTCCATCACGGCGAGGAGGTCTTTGCAATTCGTCCAAACGACGTTGAATGCGATCCATATGGGCGCGAAGCATCTGCATTTCTTCTCGCAGCAGATCAATCATTTCATCCCGCGGAGGACCAACCTCCCCTTCACGGCGCGGCGGCGGTCCGAAGTCCCCCTCGCGACGCGGCGGTCCTTCACGACGCGGCGGTGGTCCGAACATACCTTCGCGGGGATGTTCCAAGTTACCTTCGCGACCATTTGCGGCCTCGTCTTCGGCCAGCAAACGGGGAGAAACCAGCATCGCTGACGCAACCCACAAGCCGACAGGCACGACTACCAACGCCAGGCCAACCGGCAACAATCGACCCGATTCGCGCCCGAGCGGTATGCCCAGAGCGTGTCGAACTCGCTTCAGCAAAGTCATCGTGCGATCTCCTAAGAACGGGGCAGCAAACGCAACGGCCGACTGATTCATCTGCCGTCGTGCGACAAGTTCCAATGATTGGGCGTATTGCACCCGGCGGCCGGTGGCGAGAATCGCTAGTTCGTCACAGCAGAACTCGCGTTCGACGCGAATCTGATGCGAAATAAACCAGACGGCCGGATGATAAAAAAACAACGTTTCTACGACGCGCTGCGCGGCGTTGATCCATAAATCTCCGCGGCGAACATGCGCCAACTCATGCGCGATGACCGCTTCAAGCACTTCCGGAGATAGTTCGGTCAGCCAAGCGACCGGGAGCAAGACCATCGGCTGCAGCACTCCCAAGGTCAGCGCTTCGCCGATCTGCGAACTAACGCCGATCGGCGGCGTGGCGAGAAATCCAAGACGACGACTGATCTGATCGGCGATCCTTTGAATCGAACGCTCAAGCCGCGTTCCTTTGCTCCGCAACCAAACTGTCGCCGCATAAGCGATCAGCAACCGTCCGCCAAGCAACACGACGCCAAGCAACCAGATCAGCAGCAGCGCCGGCTGAAAGCGTTGAATCAAAGCGACGCCCACCGATGCGTCCGAGAAGACGACTGTTGAGTCGTCGGCTGCGGCCAAGGTCAGCAGGCCTGTTTCATCGATGACTCTAGCGCTCTCTAGGTCGGCGGCGACTTGACTCTCGGCCACCTGCGGCGATCGCTGTGGAGTCAAACAAGCCGTCACGATCGGACAAGCGAGCATTACGCCCAGCGCGATGACGCCTGCGTTGTAGCGAGTTTCTGGTCGGGTCGAATAGCGCATCACCGCGCCCCAAAACAACCAGATCAGAGCGCCCTGCCAAACGAAATGGACGAGCGTCATCGTCAACTGAAAAAGGATTGGATTGGAGAGCGGCTCCCAAATCATCAATCATCTCCCGGCGGCTGGTCGGTTTCTTCATACTGCTCAAGCGTGCGTCGAATCGCGTCCAATTCGGCGCCGGAAGGCTTGGACTCTTCCAGCAAATGGGCGACCAGACTACTGGCCGAACCGCCGAAGGCTCGTCCGAGCACGTCGTGCAAAATCCCTCCCAACGTTTTATCACGAGGACGCTTCGCCTCGTAGATAAATGCGCGTCCTTCCGGCTTACGCTGCAGCAACCCTTTGTCGGCCATGACGTTCATCAAGCTCATCACTGACGTATAGGCGCGCGGCCGAACTTGATTCAGTTCATTCATCACGTCCCGGACAGTCGACGGACCACGATCCCAAAGCACCTTCAGGACCTCCAATTCTCCAGCAGTCGGCGTCGCTTGTTTTGGTCTCGGCATGTTGAGATTGCCCTCGTTTCAATTGGCTCGCATTATTCTACTGGCAAACCCGTAGGTGGCAACGGAGAAAACCGTAGAAAATTCAATACTGGGATCTAACCCGCCCTTTAGGGTTGAGTTTCGTACAAACTAGTAGCGCTTGCGATCCCTATTACACTAAGTTGCAGCTTTTCGGCACAACCCAAGGAAGTAGAATGCGGACGATTTCCCTGTTTATCGCTTTAAGTCTTTTGTGGATAACTGCTTGCACGCCAGCTTCCGCGGATATCATCCACGTCGGTTCCTGGAATATCGAATGGCTCGGCAAGCCGGAAATGCGCAAAAGCCCCCCGCAAAAACCAGCAGACTTGGCCGCTGAAATCGACGCTTCCGGCGTTGATGTACTAGCGCTGCAAGAGATTTGCGACGATCTTCCCGAGCATGATCGCCTAGGTAACAAGACGCTGGACGAGGTTTGCCGCCTTTTGAATCAACGAGCCGGCAACCAATGGAAATACGAACTCTTTCCGAAGCGGGACATCTATGCCGAGGACCAGTTGACGGGCGTCGCCTGGAACGAAGCCCGCGTTCAGCGCGTGGGCGGCGCGATGCGCATCACCCCGGTCGACTTGCTGGGTGACAACTACATCACGTGGGATCGGCAACCTTATGCGGCGAAGTTCTCAGCCGGTGAAGGAAAAACGGACTTCGTAGTCATTCCGGTTCATATGAAATCGAACTATGGCGACTCGTCCGGCGAAATGCGCAAACATCGCGCCGCCGAAGCCAGCGCGTTGATCGCCGAGCTTCCGGCCGTGAAGAAAATGTTTGGCGATGAAGACATCATCATCCTGGGCGACACCAACGCGTTGTCGGCCGATGAAGAAGGCATCCAAAAATTTGTCAAAGCCGGTTTTCGCGATCTGAACTCGGCCGATCGCTCGACGCATACGAAAGACGCGCCCTTTGATCGAGCGTTGGTTCCGCAAAACCAGCCGGAGTTCGCCAACGCGCGCGAAGTGATTCACTCGGGCCGAGATAGTCGCGACTATCGCAACAAGCTCTCGGATCACTATCTGATTTCGTTTCAGATTCTCATCGGCAAAGATGATGATCAAGGAGGCGCACCGCCGGCCGCTTCCACCGCGCCGCAAACGCCAAGACCAAGTCCGCAACAACCGACCGATGTGCAGATCTTGGCGGTGCTGCCTGACCCGTTCGCCCAGGACGACGGCAAAGAAGCGGTGGTGATCGCCAATTCTTCGACGCGCCCCTTGAAACTCGACGGCTGGAAACTAACCGATGACGACGGCGGCGAGATCAAGCTTTCCGGCGAGATCCCTCCCTGCTCGGTCATCACGATCCACCATCCCCAAGAAGCCTGGCTGAGCAACAGCGGCGACGAGCTGCGATTGATCGACGCCCAGGGAACGGTAATCGACGAAGTCACCTACGGTCGCGAGGATGTGAAGCCCGGCAAGTTTGTCACCAACTTGAAACGCCGATAGGGTCCGCTGCGTGTACGCTGGGCGAACCAGCGAAAACGTTTGGATGTGGCGAGAATTTTTAGCAGGGCCGATAGTCCGCATAGCGGAACCTACGCGAAGCTTCCGTCGCGATAGCTTTCGGTGACGACGGGGCAATCGGGGAGCGATTTCAAAAAGACTTTGCCGTAGTGTTTTGTTTTGACGCGGGGATCGAGGATCACCACGATGCCGGTATCGTCTTGCGTGCGGATCAAACGGCCGAAACCTTGGCGTAATTTGATTACCGCTTCGGGCAATTGGTACTCGCTAAACGGCTGGCCCCCTTGCTCCTTGATGCGTTCCAGCCGCGCTTGCAGCAGCGGTTGATCGGGGACGCTGAACGGCAATTTGGTGATGATTACGTTTTGCAGCGCATCGCCAGGCACGTCGACTCCTTGCCAAAAGCTGTCGGTTCCAAACAGAACCGCTTTGTCGGCCTGCTTGAATTTCTCCAGCATCACGTTGCGCGGCATGCCGTCAGACTGGCTAAAGAGCTCGATCTGTTGCTGGGTAAACCAGCGCGTCAAAGCCGACGCCGCCGAGCGCATCATCTCGTAGCTGGTGAACAGCACGAACGCGCGCCCTTGGGTCCGCCCGACGTAACGACGGATCATGTCGACCACCGCGCGATCGTAGTTCCTGCGATCGCTCGGATCGGGCATCTCGCTCACCAGGATCAACTTTGCCTGCTCGGCATAGTCAAACGGGCTGCCGAGCGCCAGCGTTTCGCAGCGGGTCAAACCAACGCGTGATTTGAAAAAATCAAACGAAGCCGTCCCGCCAACCGCCAGCGTGGCGCTGGTCAAGATGACGCTGTCGACCGACTGGAACAACTCGCTGCGCAATACTGGTCCCACGTCGACCGGCGCCGCCGACAGCTTGACGCGCCGATACGGTCCGCGCTGTTGCGAACTCTCGACCCAGTAGACGGCGTCTTCGATCGTTTGCGTGCGCCAGCTTTCGATACCGTCGGCCAACAGATAGATCCGATCGCTCATCGAGGTCAGATCTTGCCGCTGACTATCGTCGTTCATATCTTCGCCGGCGTTTTTGACCTGCGCGGCCAACTTGGCCAACGCCGGCGTCAAGACGTTCGGCACGAGCTCGGCCTGGCGAACGCGGCCGCTCGACTGCGGATTTTCAGCGAGCCAAGCGTCGATCTCGGTAAAGAATTGCTGCGCCCGGTATTGGCAATGAACCACCTGCTGCATCGCTTCGGTCAAACCGTGATGGATGAGGAGTCCTTTGTTGGTCCGCTCGTTGAACAGCTTGTTCAACGTGTAGTCGATCTGCGTCGACGTGACGGATAGCCCCAAGTGATCGCCGGCGACCGCTTCGATCGTATGGGCCTCGTCAAAGATGACCGCGTCATACTTGGGCAACAGATTCACGCCGCTGCGGCGCAGCGCCAGGTCGCTAAAAAAGAGCGCATGATTGACGACAATGATTTGTGCGTTCTGCACGCGACGACGCGCCCGATAGTAAAAGCAACTATCGTAGGTCGGACAATTGCGCCCCAGACAATTGCCGCTATCGCTATGAACTTCGTCCCAGACCGAACCGAGCGGGCGAAAGTCGAGATCGCTGAGAGAACCGTCGCCTGAATCTTTGGCCCAACCTTTGATGTGATCGAGCTGGCTTTCTTCTTCGTCTTTGGCGAACAACGTCTTGGCGCGAGACAGCGCCGCGCCGAGTCTCCGTTTGCTGAGGTAGTTGCCGCGTCCCTTGGCCAAGACGGCGGTAAACTCCAGCGGGATCACGCTATTGAGCAGCGGCAAGTCTTTTTGAATCAGTTGCTCTTGCAGGCTGATCGTATGGGTCGAGACGACGATCCGCCGCGGACGATCTTCGTCGTCGTCGGCTCGTTCTTCAGCGACCGCCAAGATTGCGGGGACCAAATAGGCGAAGCTTTTGCCAACTCCGGTGCCGGCCTCGACCATCAAGTGCCGCTTGTTCTCGATCGCAGCAGCGACGGCCGAAGCCATATCCAACTGTTGCTGGCGATGTTCGTAGCGGGGTAAACGCCGAGCGATACGGCCGTCTGGCCCTAAGATGTCGTCTACCGAGAAGCTGCCCATCCGTGCCTGCTATTCATGTTTCAGTTGCGCCGCGTTTGACGTTCTATCTTAACAGTGGTTCACGTTTGGCGAAATTAGCGGAAAACGAATAGACGATCGCCTGCGCGTTAAATAGACTAAAAGCCAAGCTCAAGCCCCCCCTCTGCAGGCCGAGAACGGCGAACGAGGCATTCGACAGTTCTTTCTCGATGTAGTCCGGGTCAGCTGAATGCCAGTTTCATTCTCTTGCGCCAGTTGTTCCGCCAACTTTCGAGTCCCTGAGACGATGGCGGGCAAAAAAGTCCGTTGCCCCAAGTGCCAGTCCATCCAGCAAGTTCCCGCCGCAGAGCCCGAACCTGAAAGCGAATACGGCGTCAAAGCCGAGGACGACGATTTTTGGAGCCAGACGGCGGGTGCTGCGTCCAACCCGTTTGAGTCGCCAGCGGCGACTCCTTCGCATACGCGGCAAGGCTATTCGGAACGTGAGGCGCGCAGTTTCGTCGCCATCCCCGGAACGGTGCTATACATCCTGGCGTTGGTTGCGTTTACGCTGTCGGTCGTGATGCTGGGAATCGAACTCTTGAAGTGGCTCGCCGCACCAAACGACATCTCGGCTGCGCGGCGAGCCGGGAGAATCGCGGGCCCGCTTGTTCTCATGAGTCTGACGTATGCAACGAGCCAGGGCGCAAATCACCTCCGAAACTTGCGTGAGCCTGGCTACGTCTGGTTCGCGTTGATTATGTCGATGTCGCCTTGCGGGACGTTCCTATTTTGTCCGGTCGCGATTCCTTTCGCGATTTGGGGAATCGTCCTGATGTGCGACCGAAGAATCGCGGCGTATTTTCGCGGTTAACTTTCTCGCGCGACGATTTCTGGCGGATTATGGTAGAAGTCGGGCCGATCGCGTTTTAGACTTGGCTAACCCTCCTCTGATAATCATCTAGGGCGTATTAACACGATGCCGATTGAATTCCTTTGCACCGCCTGCCCCAAGAAGCTGCGTGTGCCTGATAACTCGGCCGGCAAGCAAGTGAAGTGCCCTAGTTGCGGTCAGCTGCAAGTGATTCCGGCCGCTACTGCTTCGAGTCAAGCGCCGCCGAGCGACGACATTGTCAGCAGCATGCGGTCCGACGGCCCCAATCCATTCGCCGACGATCTCGACAATCCGTTTCAATCGCCGGGTCCAGACGCTTCGGCGCCCTCTCCCTATGCGGCGAAACCGCGTGGCTCGAGCGGCATGACCCAAGAAACGGCCAAGGTATTGCTGACCATTCCGGCGGCGATCTTGTTGGTGATTCAGGCGATCAATTTTTGCTTCTCGGCGCTGATGATCTGCGGCATGCTCTACATCATGTTGAATCCGCCGCAGGGCGCGAAAGACGACCAGCAGATGTTGTTTTTGGGGATGGCCGTCGGCGGCGGCGTCGCCACGATCATGAGCATCGGCGCGATCGTGGGTCTGGGCAACGCGATCTTCCGCAAGTCGTACGCGTTCAGCTGGGTCGGCATGATTCTGGGGATGATGCCCTGCACTTTGATGTTTAGTTGCTTGACCATGTTAGTCGCGCTCATTGCGTTTCCGGTCGGCATTTGGGGAATCGTGATGCTTTGCCTGCCTGAGGGAAAAGCGCAATTTCGCTAACTAGCAGCGACGCTCTCCTGGCGCGCATTACACGCTAGCATCTTCTTCGGCGGCGGCTTACATTGGTCGAACAGCGGTTTTCTCACGCCGCGCTGTTCCCTTCACCAATTGCTGAAGATACATCGATGCCGACTGAATTCACTTGTCAGGTTTGCAAGCAGCAAATCCGCGTACCGGATGGGAACGAAGGCAAACGGACGAAGTGCCCTCACTGCTCGGCGATTCAGCCGATCCCGGGAGGACCGACCTCGGGCGGCAGCTCCTTCTCCGATTCGTCCAATCCTTACGGTGGTGAGCCGCCGCCCAACCCGTTCGCCGAAGGCGCCGCGCCCTCTCCAACCGGCGAAGCGAATCCGTACGCTTCTCCCTACTCCGCATCGTCGGCCGCTCCCCGACCGATCGCCAAAGAAGAGGCGAAAGGAAAAATCGCCGTCCCCGCGATTGTCTGCATGATCTCGTTCGGACTAAGCATCGCCCTGTTGGGTCTGGCGATCATCGGCACGTTTATCAATCTGGCCAACGGGATGCAGCCGCCAGAAGAAGCGGTGGTGAGCCTGATCACGTGCGGTTTCTATTTTCTGACCTGCGTGGTCGGCCTGTTCATGTTGTATAGCACGATGAACCTGCGCAGCTCGCTGCAAGCTTGGATCGGCTTTATTCTGGCGCTGACTCCGTGCACCAACTGCTGTTTTATCATCGGCATTCCGTTCGCGATCTGGGGGATGATCGTCTTGTCCGACGCCGAAGTTCAGCGACAATTTCAGAACTAAGCCGCGGCTGGTCGGCCAGCGCGCACGAAAAAACCCGGCTGGATTTCTCCAACCGGGTTTTTCGATCTTTCAGAAGCGAACGCTAAAGCTTAGCGAACGTTGCTGGCCAGACGACGACGAGCCGGGACAAACGTCATGTTGTCAGCCGGAACCGGAGCCGGAGGCATCGGAGCGGCCGAATCGTCAGCCGGGATCGGCGACATCGGAGCACTCATGCTACCGCCACAGCTGCTGCATCCGCCGCAGCTGGTGTCACAACCACAACCGGTGTCGCAACCGCAGCTGCTCTTGCACTTCGGCAAGCAGAACAGACGCTTGATCGCATCACGGATCGGGGTGCACGAGCAGCACTTCGGGGCGCAACCGCCGCACGAGGTGTCGCAACCGCAACCCGAATCGCAACCGGTGTCACAACCGCAAGCTTCCGGAGCACAGCAGGTCGCTTCGGGAGCACAGCAGGTCGCTTCGGGAGCACAGCAGGTCGCTTCAACTTCGCAACCGCAACCCGAATCGCAACCACCGCAGCAGCTCTTTTTCTTGTGGCAGAACAGACCGTCCAGAAGACCGCCCTTCTTGCAGCAAGAGGTCGAGCAACCGCCACAGCTGCTTTCGCAACCGCAAGACGGTTCCGGAGCACAGCAGGTCGCTTCCGGAGCACAGCAGGTCGCTTCAACTTCACAACCGCAGCTCGAACCACAGCTCGAACCACAGTGGCTCTTCTTGCAGCAGAACAGGTTGCTCAGAGCGTCACGCAACGGGGTGCAGCACTTTTTGGTGCAGCACGACGAAGGTGCACAGCAAGACGGTTCCGGAGCACAGCAAGTCGGCTCAGGGGCACAGCACGTGGCCGGCGCCGGAGCACAGCAGGTTGGTTTCGGAGCACAGCAGCGCGGGGCCGGAGTGCAACATTTGGGCGTTTGGCAGCACGAGGTCGAGCAGCCGCAGCCACCGCCAAGCATCTGATTCAACAGGCCGGCGGCATACGACTGGCTACACATCAGTGCGACCAGCATCGTTCCCACAACAAGATTCAGTTTCATCGAGCAACGTCTCCTAATGCGCTAGTACTGTCGGGCCCGCTTGCAATCCGTCACTTGGCCGGCGCTCGCGTGAACAGTCACGGTGTGCGACTCCCACGCCGCGAATGTTCGCTTACTTCATGCATTACGACAGGCGGGACCGTCGTAAAATGAAATAAGTGTGGGAGCGTCAGTCGGACCTTGTTCAGGAAGCTTGCAAAGCTCTTCAGTCCACACAAAAAATTGACCGCTAACTTCGGTCGAGTCTTCCCGTGACTCGAACTCTCCATGCCGAAAGCTAACGTGCCCTCACTTCTCCGCGAGAGGGACTTCTTCAGCGAACGAATTCCGATCGCCAGATCACGGTATCGGCCTCTCAATCGATGACGCTTTACCGATCGAAGGCAAATTCCGCAACTTGGTTTACCTATCCTGTAGCGCAAGATGTAACGCTCCCAGGGACCAGGCAAACCTTGCCGATTATCCGGCCAGCCCCGCGACGGCAAACCAAACGCAGGCCGCAAACTCTTCGCAGCCTCGCAGAAAGACTCCCACGGTTGGGGAAACCTTACGAACTAGAAGTGGAGGCGCCGGTTAGCTAAGATAAACCACAGAAATCTTCCTCAATTTGCTCATGTTCGTCTCGTGCCGGTCATTGGGAGTAGTACATGTCCGCTAGTTCGCTTTCTGGTTACGAGATCGTTCACCTCGCAGCCCTTCCCGGTGTTCCCTGCCCATGCGGAACCGCGCGACGCGGATTGGCGGAGGTCGCTGACTATCCCGGCACGATTCACCTGACCGAGATCTCCAGCGATGCGAAGCTCCACTACCACAAGCAGTTGACCGAGACCTACTACATCCTGGAATGTGACGCCGACGCTCAAATGCAGCTGGATGACGCCCGCATTGATCTAAAACCAGGGATGTTGGTGATGATTCGCCCCGGTACTCGGCATCGCGCGATTGGGAAGATGAAGATTCTGAACATCGTCTACCCGAAGTTTGACCCCAGCGACGAGTGGTTTGACGAGTAATTGCCAGGATCTCGATATTTTTTTCGATCGTCCCCAGATTTCCCCCTCCCCAGCGTTGTGTGAGAAAGCTCACGCAGGCGCCGCTTTCCCCCTCCGCTGATCCCGCTCCGTCAGCGCAAGTCGGTTGAATTCTCGGTCTTGCCGTTGGGCGCGTTCATGCGTCATCAGTTGCCTGACGTCTGCTGAGGGCGTATCCTAAACAGAGCGACCGCTACCGCTTGCCCAGCCCTCAAAGCAGTAATACGCAGGTATTCACTCATGACGAAGACTTTCAGTCTCTCCCTCCTACTGTTGTTCGCGTCCTTTGCAGCTTTCGGCTGCACCCCACCTCCTGGCCCCACGCCTTCGCCGAGCAACACGTCTGCAGACCATGCGGATCATGATCACGCCGATCACGATCATGAACATGAAGATCATGACCACGAAGCCGCGCCTGCCGCCGAAGAAATGAAGCCGGCTGCCGACGACGCCGCTGCTAGCGAGAAGCCGGCCGAAGTTGCCGCAACGCCGGCGAAGGAAACGGAAACCGCCGCCGAGGCCAAACCAGAGATGCCGGAAGCGGCGCCTGCGGCCAAAGCAGAAGTCGCCGCGCAACCGGCCGCCGAGGCCAAAACGCAAGTCGCTACCGACGCGAAACCGCCCGGCAAGGTCGACCCGCAAGATTGGACCTATGTTCGCGGACCCGAATACAACGGTTACTCCCGCGCGACCGGACTGCCGGACGACTTTGATCCCGCCGGCGGCGAAGGGAGCAACGTCAAATGGATCGCCGAAGAATTTGGCTCGCGCAGCACGCCGATCGTGATGAACGGCAAGCTCTACACATTGTGCGCCGCCGAACAGGGCACCAAACGTGAAGGGGAGCGCGTCGTTTGCTTGGACGCTCAAACCGGCGAATTTCTCTGGGAAAATCGATTCAACGTTTATCTCTCGGACGTGCCGGTCGAACGCGTCGGCTGGTCGGCGGTCGTCGGCGACCCCACCAACGGCAAAGTCTACGCGTTGGGCGTTTGCGGACACTTCCAATGCATCGACGCCGAAACCGGCGAGACCGACTGGGTTCATAAGCTGCACGAAGAGTATGGCCTGCTGTCGACCTACGGCGGACGCACCAACTTTCCGATCGTGTTTGAAGATCTGGTGATCGTCAGCGCGGTGGTGATCGGTTGGGGCGACATGGCCAAACCGTGTCACCGCTTCATGGCGTTTAACAAGAACACCGGCGAAATGGTCTGGTTCAACGGCACGCGTTTGCTGCCGGACGATACGACCTACAGCGCCCCGGTCATAGCGACCCTTAACGGACAAAAGGCGATGGTCTTTGGTTCCGGCGATGGTCAGTTCTGGGCGTTTCAGCCGCGCACCGGCAAACCGATCTGGAACTACGCGATGTCGATGCGAGGAATCAACGCTTCGCCGATCGTCGACGGCGACACGGTCTATGTCGGCCATAGCGAAGAAAACCTCGGCGATATCTCCTCGATGATGGGGAACGTCGCTGCGATCAACGGCGCGTTAACCGGCGACATCACCGGCAAAGGCCTGCTCTGGCAGCAGCCCGAAATCATGATGGGCAAAAGCACGTTGCTGAAAGTGAACGATTACGTTTACGCTTTCAACGACGCGGGCAAAATCTTTGGTTTTAACGCCAAGACCGGCGAATCGGTCGGCAAGCGCGTTGCGGTCGGTCGCGCCATGCGAGGCAATCCGCTCTACGCCGACGGCAAGATCTACGCGTTTGAAGCGAACGGCTACTGGGCGATTCTCGAGCCGCAGGAAGATGGCTCGCTGGATGTTCTCAACAAGGGCCGTTTTGACGACGTCGAAGTCAACGGCTCGCCGATCTGCGCCCAAGGGCTAATCTATGTGCCGACCTCCGGCGGCATCTATTGCCTGGAAGATCCGACGCTGGAAAAAGGGTTTACGGGGCTCCCTCCCGTCGCTCCGGAAACCCCGGTTAGCGACAACCCGGAAATCGATCAGCTGCAAGTGACCCCGTTCGAGGTCTTGCTGAAGCCGGGTCAGTCGCAACAGTACGAAGTCGCCGCGTTCAACAAGTTGGGTGAAAAGCTGGACGCCGATCTGAGCGGCGTAACGTTTGAGCTGACCGGCCCCGGCAAGATCGACGCCAAGGGACTTTACACCTCGGAAACGAGCGACGCTCACACCGCAACGACGATCACCGCCAAATTGGGCGAAACGACCAGCACGGCCCGCTTACGCACGATTCCGGATCTTCCTTGGAGCTTTAACTTCGACGACATCGCGCTCGACTCCACCACCGGCGTCGGTCAACCGCCGGTCACTTGGGTTGGCGCTCGCTATCGTCACGTCGTTCGCGATGTCGACGGCAGCAAAGCGATGGTCAAGATTTCGACGATTCCGAAAGGAACGCGGAGTCAATCGTGGATGTCGAGCCCCGAACTGCATGACTACACGATTCAAGCCGACGTCAAAGCGCAGAAGATGGACGATGGTCTGCTACCCGATATCGGTCTGATCGCGCAAGGCTATCAGTTTGTTCTGAACGGCAACGACAAAACGACGCAAGTTCGTACTTGGGTGACCCAGCAGCGGATGGCGAAGTCGAAACCGTTCACGCTGGAAGCGGACGTTTGGTATCGCTTGAAGATGCAAGTGACTAACGAAAGGGACACCGCGATCGTGCGCGGCAAAGTCTGGAAGAAAGACGAAGCCGAGCCGGCCGATTGGACCATCGTCGGGGAAGACACCTACCCCAACCGCGACGGCAGCCCTGGTTTCTTTGGCAACGCGACCAACGCCGAAATCTACATCGACAACGTTTCGGTCACGCCCAACGACAAGTCGTAAGACGCGCGGCGCCTGACTTTCTTTCCCCCCCAAAAACAATCTCCTACCCTGAAGTTTTCGGAGCTGTTATGCAAAACAAGCCATTCTTGTCGACTGTCGCCATGTTCTGCGCGGCGCTCGCCGGCGCGATCATCGCGACGGTGTTGCCGTCAGGCCAAGCGGACGCCGAGCCGGTCGCTGTCAACGCGCAACCCAAGTCGTCGGAAAAAATGGAACCCACCAAAGATTGGCCGATGTGGGGCGGCAACTCACTGCGAAATAACGTCCCGGTCGCGACCAACATTCCGCAGGAGTGGGACATCGGTCGCTTTGATCGCAAAACGGGCGAATGGGATTCGTCCAAAGCCGAAAACATCAAATGGGTCGCCAAACTCGGCAGCCAGTCGTACGGCAACCCGGTCGTCGCATCGGGCAAAGTGTTTGTCGGCACCAACAACAGCAGCGGCCTGCTTCCGCGCTATCCTTCCGACGTCGATCTCGGCGTGTTGGTTTGCTACGACGAACAGACCGGCGACTTCCTCTGGCAACATTCGAGCGAAAAGCTGTCGACCGGCCGCGTCCATGACTGGCCCCTGCAAGGCATCTGCTGCGCTCCGTATGTCGAAGGGAACCGTCTCTGGTTTGTAACCAGTCGCGGCGAAGTTCGCTGCTTGGATGTCGAAGGCTTTTATGACGGCGAGAACGACGGCCCTTATAAGGACGAGAAGTTCACCGAAAAGAACGAAGCGGACGTCATCTGGGTCTTTAACATGATGACCGAGCTCGGCGTCTCGCAGCACAACATGTGCTCTTGCTCGATCGCGGCGATGGGAGACATCCTGTTCGTCAACACGTCGAACGGCGTCGATGAGTCGCACATCGTGCTTCCCTCGCCGCAAGCACCCAGCTTTATCGCGATGGACAAGAACACCGGCGAAGTCCTCTGGACGGATCGTTCGCCTGGCGAGAACATTCTGCACGGCCAATGGTCGAGCCCGACGATCGCCGAACTGGGCGGAGTGCCGCAAGTGCTGTTCGCCGGCGGCAACGGTTGGGTCTACTCGTTCAAGGCCGACAAAGGCCAAGACGGCAAGCCCGAACTGCTGTGGAAGTTTGACGGCAACCCGAAAGAATCGAAGTGGGTGATCGGCGGACGCGGAACTCGCAACAACATCATCGCGACCCCGGTCGTCTATGACGGCAAAGTGTATGTCGCCGTGGGACAAGACCCGGAACATGGCGAAGGGGAAGGTCACCTCTGGTGCATCGATCCGACCAAACGAGGCGACGTCAGCCCACAGTTGGCGATGAAGGTCGAAGGGAGCTCCCGCGTGCCGTTGCCGCATCGCCGCATTCAAGCGGTGATCCCGGAAGATGGCGAAGTCGCCGTCGACAATCCCAACAGCGCCGTGATCTGGCACTATGCCGGCGGCGACGAAGATGGCGACGGTCGCATCAGTTTTGAAGAAACGATGCATCGCAGCATCGGCACCGTCGCGATCAAAGACGACATCCTCTACATCTCGGACTTCAGCGGACTGCTGCATTGCCTGGACGCTCAGACCGGCAAACGGCACTGGACGTACGACATGTTGGCCGCCGCGTGGGGATCGCCGTTGATCGTCGATGGTCACGTCTACATCGGCGACGAAGATGGCGACGTCTGCGTCTTCAAGCTGTCGGCCGATCCGGACGATGCCGAGCCGATCGATGAGATCAACATGGGCAACTCGGTCTATTCGACCCCGATTGTCGCCAACGGCGTGTTGTACATCGCCAACAAAACGCATCTCTTCGCGATCGCCTCCGAAGAAGAAGAATAAATCGCCGTCGCGGTTACCAATCACCGCGCGGCGCCATCCAAGAAAGCGAGAAGGACCCGTACCTTCTCGCTTTTTTTGTTTTCACGTTCCTTTGCTATCGCGAATAGCGGTTTCGATCCATGACCAAAAAAGTACTTGATGTCGGCAACTGCGGCCCTGATTTTCACGCGCTCAAATCGTTTGTCGAAAGACAGTTTGGCGCCAAAGTGCTACAGGCCGACGGTCCCGAAGATGCGCTCGAAATCCTCCACCGCGAAACGATCGATCTGGTGCTGGTCAACCGGAAACTCGATCGCGACTACACCGACGGGCTCGAAGTAATCAAGCAAATCAAAGCCGATCCGGCGGTGTCAGAGACTCCCACCATGCTGATCACCAATTACGAAGAGCATCAGCAAACCGCGATTTCGGCCGGCGCCGTCCATGGTTTCGGCAAGCTGTCGATCGGCAAGAATGAGACGATCGCTCTGCTAAAACCCTATTTGGGTTAGTCGATAAAGCCAGAGTTTCATGGCATCTTCCGAGAAACTGGCTTAAGATGAACGCTCGGTCGGCCCATTGAGGCGCACTGCGCGGTCGTCGCGTTGGGTCGGCCGTTCCCTCTTCTGCCTAAGAACGCGGTCGACGAGCGTTCGTCCGACTCGCCCCCATATCGCTACTTTTTGCCACAGGAACAACACGATGCCACGCTTGCACTGGATTCTCATGCTCTCCGCCGCCGGTCTGATCGGCTGCGAAGCTCCTGCCCCGGTCGCGGAAAAGCCGGCCGAAGAAACCGAAGTTGTCGAGACCGTCGTTGTCGAAACGCCGGTCGAAACGCCGGATGCCGAAGAAACTCCGATGGTCAAAGCCGCCAAACCGAAAATGCCGGCCGAAACTCCGGCGGAAGTTCCGGCCGCAGAAGAAGCTGCTCCGGTCGAAGCGCCGAAAGCCGAGATGCCGGCTGAAAAGCCTGCCGCCGAAGCGCCAGCCGCGGACGCAGCTCCCAAAGTAGAAACTCCCAAGGCGGAAATGCCGGCCGAAGCTCCGGCGGAAACGCCTGCGGCGAGCGAAGCCAAAGTTGGCGCGGCGCTGGATGGGGACGTGAAGTTGGACGCCAAGAACACGCTGATTCAATTCGTCGGTACGCACAGCGGCGACAAGCCCGATCCGCGGACCGGGAAGTTCGGCGAGCTGACCGGCACGGCGACCTTCGCGGAAGGCGCGCCGCGCGAGATCAAGGTTGAAATCAAGACCGAATCGCTGACGACCGAGATCGAAAAGCTGACCGGCCATTTGAAGAGCCCTGACTTTTTCAATGTGCGTGAGTTCCCCGTCGCCAGCTTCAAGACGACCGGAATCGAATCGACCGAACCCGGCAAGTTCGCCATCACCGGCGATCTGACCCTGCTGGGCGAAACCAAGTCAATCACCTTTCCGGCGACCGTGAAAGATGGCAAGTTAAAGGCCGATTTCAAGATCGATCGGACCGAATACGGCATGAACTACGATGTCAGCAAGGTCGAAAAAGAAGTCGCGATGACGATTGAAGTCACCGCCAAGTAAATCCGAGCAAAAAATTCGTGCCGATTACTCTGAACGAAGCTCTCTATGGATTCGCGGCTCCGGCGCTGGTCGCAGCCGCGATCTTTTGGATCGCCCAACGTTTTCTCTCCGCAGAAGCTCGCGAGCGCTGGCCCGCCGCGCTGGCGATCGTCGCTGGCTTTGCAACCAGCTATGCGCTGCTGCAGCTTGGCCCCTGGCAACCAACGTCGCACTGGCACTGGACTCCGTACGCGCTGTTTCTAACGGCGCTGATCGGACCGGTCGCAGCGGCCAACGGGATCACGCTGGTCGAACGTATCTTGCTTTATTTCGCCGCGGTTTGGATCGCCGCTTGGTTCATTGTGCCGACCTATGCCGATCTAGAACCGTCGCGCACCATGCATTTGATCATCTGGCCCCTCTGGATGCTGGTGATCGCGGCTCCGCTCGACGCGCTGTCGCGCCGGATGAACGGTCCGTTGTTGCCGACGATCGTCACC
This sequence comes from Blastopirellula marina DSM 3645, assembly GCF_000153105.1. Classification (GTDB taxonomy): domain Bacteria; phylum Planctomycetota; class Planctomycetia; order Pirellulales; family Pirellulaceae; genus Blastopirellula; species Blastopirellula marina. The sequence continues at coordinate 161,320 of NZ_CH672376.1, read as the reverse complement.
ATCTCGCTGGCGGCCGGCATGCTCGTGGTGCTATTGTCGGGCAACGCTAAGCTGATGCAGATCTTGGGGATGGGATTCGCCGCGATGGTGGGCGTCACCCTCGGTTCGTTGCTCTCCCAAGAGAAACCGGCGCTGCTGGGCGCCGCGCTGCCGGTCACGCTCCTCTCAGGCGGCTATTTGTTGGATGCCCGCGTGCAGTCGTTCAGTGGCGTACCTCTGATCTGCTATCTGCTGCCGACTTTGGCGCCGGCGCTGCTGTGGATCGCCCTCTGGAAACCGCTGGCCGAACGCCCAGGTTTTAGCGGCCTTCTGTTGCGTGCGCTGCTGCCGATCATCGTCTGCAGCGTCGCGGTCGCACTGGCGATTTGGGTCGAATGGGATTCGTTCAGCGAGCACTAACAGCCGCACAAAATCGTCGGACCCGACGATGCAGCGTGCTACAATTCGGCAGATAGCTTCGCACTTTCTGCTGGATATGCCGATGATTCGTATTTTTCTGACATTCTTTGTTTTGCTCGGCGCTACGTCGCTAGCCAACGCCGGCCGCGTGACGCTGGAAGTTGCGACCGAAAAAGGGGTCGCCGTTACTGCGACCCACAAATGGGTGAAGGCGCTGCAGTCAGCCGGCTTCGACGATGTCCGTCTCCGCTCGGGTCACGGCGGCGATGCGACCGACCTTGTCGACAAAGGGTCTGGCAACTACCACATCATCGCCCTGCTCACCCCCGGCGATGTTTTGATCACGCCGGGCGGTCGCTTTAAAATGAACGACGTCGCCGGGATGCGGAGTTGGCTGGAGAAAGTTCGGGCCGGCGGTAAAAAAGAACTCGAGCGGCAAGAGAGCGTGTTCGGGCTCACCTCCCAAGAATTTGTCGCGCTCTACGAAAAGCTCTCCCCCACGGTCGGCGCCAAGACCAAAGATACGACCCCGTTTGATACGCTGCAAACGATCAACCAGCGGTTGGATGTCGAGTTTCGCGCCACTCCTTCGGTGGTCGCGCGCATGAAGCAAGGTAAGGTCCTCGACGAGTTGGAAAATGTGAGCTGCGGCACGGCGGTCGCCGCGCTGCTTCGCCCATTGGGCCTGGCGATGGTTCCCCGTCGCGAAACCGGCGGCGATGTCGAGCTGCATTTGGTCGACTCGGCCGCCGCCAAGAAACCTTGGCCCGTCGGTTGGACTCCTGACGGCAACCCAGGCCAGGTCGCCCCCGGCATGTTTCAATATCTGGAAGTTGAGATCGCCGACATCCCCGTCCAGCAAGCGGCCGAAGCGATCGCCGCGCGCGTCAAGCTGCCGCTGCTCTGGGATCACAACGGCGCGGCCGCCAAACGCATCGACATCGCGACCGCCAAAGTGAAACACCCGGCCCGTCGCACGTTCTACAAAAAGCTGCTCGATACGATCTTATTTCAAGCCAAACTCAACTTAGAAATCAAAGTCGACGAAGCAGGCCACGCGTTTCTGTGGGTATCGCCGCTCGGCAAGTAGCGCGGCCCGATTCGTGTTACCATACGGCGAAACGATTCTTTCGCCCTATCCGCTTGATAGCCGTATGAACCAATCCACTGCGACCACCGTTGACCAACTTTGCCGCTACCTCGACCAATTCGCGCCCGTGGCGCTGGCCGAATCGTGGGACAATGTCGGTCTGTTGGTCGGTGATCGCGCCGCAGCCGTCAACAAGTTGATGACCTGTCTGACGATCACGCCGGAAGTAGTCGAAGAAGCGCTCGCCGGCGGCGCCAACATGATTGTCGCTCATCACCCGCTGCCGTTTCGCGCGTTGAAGCGAATCACGGCGGACGACACCGTCGGGCGAATGTTGCTGCAACTGATCGCAGCCGGAGTTGCGATCTATAGCCCGCACACCGGTTTCGACTCAGCCGCCGCCGGCATCAACCAGCAGCTTGCCGCAGGTCTAGGCTTGACCGATGTCTCGCCGCTCAAGCCGTTCGATAATCCCGCTCTAGCGCCGCTAGGAAGCGGGCGATACGGCAAGCTGACGGCTCCGCAGACGCTCGCCCAATTCGCCGCCGTCGTGCGCGAATTTCTCCAGATCGAATACGTTCAAGTGGTCGGCGGCGCGGATCAAAAAGTCACGCAGCCCGCGGTCGCCTGCGGCGCGGCAGGCGAATTTCTGGGTACGGCGATCACCCTCGGTTGTGATTGCCTATTGTTGGGCGAGACCAACTTTCATACGTCGCTCGAAGCGAAGGCCCAAGGCGTCGCGCTCGTCCTAGTCGGGCACTACGCCAGCGAGCGGTTCGCCATCGAAACCTTGGCCGATCAGCTGACGGCCGAATTTTCTGATTTGAAGTGTTGGGCGAGCGAGCAAGAAAGTGACCCGATCACTTGGCTGAGGTGACCATTTCGCACTCGGGGGGCCGGTGTGCAAAAATCGAGCAGGTGAACGAAGGCGTGTTCGAATATGACCACGCTTGAACAACTCGAGAGTTTCTACGCCTTCGCAGCTCAAAATCTGGCATGCAAAGCCCGACTCAACCTCACTCGATGAGCGGCTGTTGCGTTGGTATGCCACGCAACGCCAGGATGAAATTCATACGGCGATTCGACAAAGAATCGCATTCCGGAAGCCCCGGAATGCGTCTACAAATGATTGTTCAGCCCAGCGCCAAAAAGACATTCAATCGCTGTTCGACTATATCTCTCAACGCTCCAGGGCTGGCGCCAAAAACTGGGCGATCGCTTTAGAAAAAACGCTGGCATCTCTTGAATATCGTGCTGCCTCTTGCGGGATTGCAGCGGAATCGACTCTCTACTCCGAAACAATTCGCGAGATCCTCTCGAGAACGAGAATGGGTCAAGCGCACCGTGCACTTTTCATAATTCGTGGAAATGTCGTGCACATCCTGCACGCTCGCGGCCCAGGCCAGGATTTTATAAGTCCCTCAGAAGTCCAGTTCCCTGATTCAGCGCCTCCCCAATAACTTTTTGAAATCCTGGATACAAATCACCCCAACTTCTTCGGGGTTTTCCACATTCTTGGCCCGCATTTGCAACCCTCGTAATTCTGCGGCATCGAACCGTAGGGAAGCCGCTCGCTGCGGTGGTATCTCTCGGATAGGTAAGATGTTACGGATAGCCGCCGCTCGGTGAAGCGTTGCTTCGCGCTAGGCGGCAGCGTAGCATGGTTTGTTTGATTCTCGGTCCCTGCTGCTGATGGAACCAACTATGAAGTCGCCTCGTGCTTTGACCGCGCTGCCGGTGTTCAACGAACGTGGAACCGTCCACTCGGTTCTGGACGAAGTGAAGCGCTATAGCCGCGACGTTTTGGTCGTTGACGACGGTTCCTCGGACGGCACCGCCGAGCTGCTTGCCGAGCGTAACGATATCCAGGTCGTGACCCACGCCAAAAATCGGGGTTACGGCGCCGCGCTGAAGACGGCCTTTGAATACGCCGCCGCCGAAGACTACGACATCGTCGTGACGATCGACTGCGACGGCCAGCACGAACCGCAGCGTATTCCCCGCTTTGTCGCCGCTTGCCAAAACGTCGACATCGTCTCGGGCAGTCGCTACCTCAAACAGTACCCCGGCGACAGCGAGCCGCCGGCCCAGCGCCGCTGGATCAATCAATTGATCACCGCCGAGATCAATCAACGACTCGGCTTTCAATTGACCGACGCGTTTTGCGGTTTTAAAGCGTACCGCGTCGAGACCGTCAGCCAGCTGCCGGTGACCGAGTTCGGGTACGCCATGCCGCTAGAGCTGTGGGTCGAAGCCGCCCGAGCCGGGCTCAACGTGATCGAACTTCCGGTCCCACTGGTTTACCTAGACGAAAAGCGTTCGTTTGGGGGCGCGCTGGACGACGGCACCACTCGGCTCAACTACTATCATCTGGTGCTCGATCGGACGATGGCCCGCGGAGAAGTCGAAGTCGACGGCGCGGCAGTTTCGCTCGGCGGCTAACCCCCCTTGGCACTAACCAAGAGGGCAAGCAGTATGACGCCAGCCGAACTTGAATATCGCTCGCTTCGCGCTCCGCGCAGTCACGGTTCGGCCTTGATCGAGCCAACCGCCGCCGAAGCGGTCCAGTTACTCCAACAGCGCCTTGATGCGCTGGCGATCGAGATCGGCGGCGTCTCGCTGGCTCAGCTGTCGCAAACGGCCCGTCGACAGCTAGTCTCGCTCGCGAGCAACTACACGTTCGCCTATCGTCCGGCGTTCGACTTGCCAGGCGACGATGCGCCGATCGTCATGGCCGGCCATCAGCCGGGGTTATTCCATCCCGGCGTCTGGTTCAAAAACTTTCTGCTCGATTCGGTCAGCCGAACCGCCGGTGCAACGCCGATCAACCTGATCGCGGACAACGATATTGTCGCTAGCCCGGCGATCGCTGTTCCCCAGGTCGACAGCGGCGGTACTTGGAACCACCGCCGCGTTTCGTTTGACGATTCCTCACCGCCGATCGCGTGGGAAGAACGGCCGATTCTCAACGCGGCGACGTTCCGGCAATTTGGCGATTCCACGGCGGAAGCGATTCGGCCGCTGGTCGACCGTCCGCTGATCGAGTCGGTTTGGCCGCGCGTGCTGCAAGCGGCCGAGTCAACCAACAACATCGGCCGCAGTTTCGCCCAGGCCCGGCATCAGTTAGAGGCCGATTGGGGACTGCAAACGCTGGAAGTCCCGCTGAGCCAGGTCTACAGCACCGAGTCGTTTGCGCGGTTCGCCCTCCATCTGTGGAGTAACGCGCCCTCCTTCCGCACAGTCTACAACGGTGCGATTGACGAGTACCGCCGGTTGCACAAGATTCGCAGCGCCAATCACCCTGCGCCCCATCTTGCTCAAGCAGGCGACCTGATCGAAACGCCTCTCTGGATATGGACCAAAGCCGACCCGCGCCGCCGAGGGCTGTTTGTCTCCCCCTCGGCAACTGGAATCCGCCTGACCGATCAGGGCGCTATCGATATTACCATTCCCGTCGAAATAGACGGGGCCATTTCGGCGCTGCTCGAACTTCAGCCCGACGTTGTTTTGCGGCCGCGCGCTTTGTTGACCACGATGTACGCCCGATTGGTGTTGGCCGATCTGTTTATCCATGGAATCGGAGGCGCGAAATACGATCAGGTGACCGATCTGATCATCGCTCGACTGTTTGGCGTGACGCCGCCGCCGATCGTCGCCGCGACGGCGACCATTCATCTGCCGATCGGGCGCAGCCGAACCGATGAAGCCGAGTCGGCGCAGATCGCGCGCTTAATGCGCGATTTGCGGTTCAATCCTGACCGTCATCTTTCTGGCAACCCGTTGCCGCCCGAGATCGAGAAGCTTGTCGAGGAGAAACGTCGCTGGCTGGCCAACGATCAACCAAGTCACTTGGCCGAGCGTCACCGCGCCCTAGAGCGCATCAATCTGGCGCTGCAAGGCGCGGTCGCCGCGCAGCGCGAACAACTTCAGCAACAACTGACGCAAAGCAAGCACGCAATGCGCAATGACGCGATCGCTTTGTCGCGCGAGTACGCGTTTTGTCTCTTCCCCGAAAAAAGTTTGCGGACTTTGCTACTGGACCTGAGCGCCGTCGCCCCTTAAGTTAAGGAAAGCTCAGCTGAACAAAGGGAATTGTCCGTTGCTTGAAGGGAGTCCAGCCCATGTGCGCGGTCCAAGCCTCGCCTCTAAGTAAGTCGATTCAATCGTCTAGCAATCGCTCCTCGAAAGCGACCCAGCTTGTCGTCGGCCGAGCGACCCAGGGAGACTCGTTTCCTATCTTCGAGATGATGCAGCGAGCGCTGCTTCGCCCGAGCGAAAACGAGTTCCATATCGAACAAGAGCGCCCCGGCTATGATCCGAGCCAACGGATTGTTTGCCGCGCCGCCGATCAAGTGGGCGCGCAGATCGTCGGGCACGTGCGGGTCATCCGCCGGAAGACGCGCCTGGCCGATCGTATCGCGACCACGTTGCATGTGGACGAACTAGCGACGGCGCCGGAACTTCGCTCGCGCGGGATCGCCGCCCAGTTGCTGGCCGAAGTCGACGCCGAACTCCAGCGCTGCGGCGCCGAGTGCGCGGTTTACCGCACCGATTCGCCCGACTACCTGGCGCGGCGCGGCTGGACAGCGCTGTCGTCGCAAACGCGCAGCCATGGCGATCCGGCGCAAATTTTGGCCAATTTGCAGCTTCCCGTCCCTTCGCGAAACTGGGAAAAAGCAGCGAGCAAGACCTCGCAGCTGTCGATTCGACTCTATCGTCAGGTGGAGTTCGCCGGGCTCACGTCGCTGTACGAACGTCGCTTTGACGACTTGCTAGGCGCCGCGGTTCGGACCCAAGAACAATGGCGCTGGTTGCTAGATCGCCGCGGTTTTCAGCAGTTGTATGTCGCCATCGACGGCGGTAACAAGCTGGCCTTGGACGACGACTCGAAGATCGTCGGCTATGCGATGACCGGCGGCGGCCAGGTGCTTGAGACCGTCACGGCGCCCGGTCGCGAGGATGTCGCGACCGAACTGCTGCGACGGATTTGCGGCGATGCGATGGAGCGTGATCAACGCGTCATCTACTATCACGCCCCGGCGGCCGATCCGCTGCATCGAGCGGTTCGCAGCGCGGCGCCGCCGCAGCGCCCTCTCTCGAACTCGACGGTGATGGTTCGCTGGCGACATCCGCTGCAATCGCTGGCCGAACATGCCGAGCGTTTTCGCGCCAATCTCGTCAAAGCCGGCTACCCGCTGCCGTGCGATCTGGGGCTGCATGTCGACGGCGAAAAGCATTCGCTCCACTTCACCGAGCGGAGCGGTTCGCTGAGCGACGGCAAGCTGGGACGCAGCTTTATTCGTCTGACGCAAAACGATCTGGTTCGTCTGTTGTGCGGCGATCTGAACGTTCCTCAGGCGCTCGACCGCGGAGACATCTTCGCTTCCACCAAAATGGCGACCGACGCCGCCGCAGCCGCGCTGAAGATGCCGTCGCTCTGGTTCCCACCGCTGGAAGACGCTTCGGCGATCTAAGCTCATTGCAGGCGGCGCAGTCGCAAGCGTTCATTTCACGCACAATCATCGCCACGCAAGGCCGTGGCAATAGCGCCCGCAAATCGGAAAAACGGCGTGTAAGCGGACTCTTAACCTGGCGCAAATCTCGGGCCGAACGGTATTGGGCCAAGGTCTGACCTACGCGTCGTTAGATCGCGGGGGGTTCGTTCGGGCGATTTTCTAGCACTTGCTTCAGGTTGTCTAAGCTGATCTGCATTTGATCGCCGATCAGCTCTTGGACAAAGATGCAAAACAGGTTGCTGGGGTAGTTCAGCGTGCCGATGTAGACCGACGTCACCAGCGTCTCGTCCTTGCTCACGAAATCGGTTTGCATGTAAGCGGGATCGGTCGACGCGAACGGCTCGGTGAAGCGAATCAGGTAATCGATCCGCTCGCCTGGCTTGATGCCGGTGATTTCCTGCTCGCCGACGCCGATATTTGGATCGTCGCTTTTCCAGGCGATCACCGCGCCCGGCGTCCCGTCATCGCCGCGGATGGTCACCTCGCGCTCGCCTGGCAGCTGGGCCCACACGCTGAATTGCTCCTGATTCTTCAGCAGCTTGATGAAATCAAACACTTCCTGCTTGGGGCGCTGGATCGTGACCTCACGCGTGATCGTAAACTGACGCGGCATGAACAGGGCCACGAAAAACGGAATCGCAATCAATACCGCCAATGCGATCAGGCTGCGGAGGACAAGTTTCATGAACGCTTCGCTTTGTTTTACGAATATCGGCCGAGAAGGAACGAGCGACGCTGCGGCGATTGTCGCTCGCTTCTTCCTGAAATCCAAGCGGCGAACCAACTTTTTTTGCGCCGCCAAATATGGGAAGATAGAAACCGCCCAGGGCTGCTCCTGGAATCCATCTCCACTGTTCCTTTGAATAACCACAATTTCATGCGCGCCATCGACTTGCTTCGCCACAATTTTGCAATGACCGAATCGTGGACGATGCCGATCTTGGAAGATCTGCAAAAGACGCCGCTCGCCGCCGCAACGCCCGGCGGAAATCACGCACTTTGGATCTTTGGGCATCTCACCTTTTGCGAAGGGCTGATCGTGCGGCAGTTTGTGTTGGGCGAACCGAACGAATTCGCCAACTGGATGCCGATCCTTGGCCCCGAAAGTCGCCCCGAAGAAGACGCCGACGCTTATCCCTCTTGGGAAGAAGTCGCAACCAGTTTTCGTCAGGCCCGCGATCGCACGCTCGCCTGGCTCGAGACGCAAAACGATGACGATCTGGATCTCCCCTGCAAAGCGCCGCCCAAGGGGATGGAAGCGGCCTTCGCCAACCGCGGCGCCGGCATCTCGCTCGTGATCACGCATTGGTGTAATCATCGCGGGCAACTTTGCGACATCCGCAAAGCGCTCGGTCGCCGGCCCATCTTTCGCTAACGCTGACGATACGCAGGATATCGATCTCATGCCGTATGACGAACAACTCGCTTCGCGCGTTCGCGGGCTGCTGCAGCGCAAGCGCGGCGTGACCGAAAAGAAGATGTTCGGCGGGCTCGCCTTTTTGCTGAACGGCAACATGTGCGTCGGCGTGTCGCGCGATGCACTGATCGTGCGCATCGGTCCTGACGCCTACGAAGAGGCGCTCACGGAAGAGCACGTCCGCGAGTTCGACTTTACCGGCCGCCCGATGCGGGGCTGGATTGTGGTCGAAGAAGCGGGGCTGGTTCAGTTCGCCGCGGTCAAAGATTGGACCGACCGAGCGGTTGCCTTTGTAAAGACGCTGCCCAAAAAGTAAGGAATGCGAGGATTCGCACTTACTTTATCCATCTCAGGATCATAAAAATCATTAATATCTGGGATCGGACGCGTATCGTAAATTTTGAATTCTCGATTAACACATGAATAAACTAGAAACGTCCCGCATAGCACAAGGACAACTCCAGGACCTGCAGCAGCCAACTTACCTTTAAGAGTTGTGTGATTGAGCTCTAACTCAACGCTTTCTGTCACACCGAACCAAGCAACTATTACGCCTGAAAACGTGACAGTCAGTCCGATCACCATACCTAGTGTCATCTGCATTAGTCTGACGGCAAATGTTTGACCACGAAGATCATCCATATCGACTCGTGAATAAATAGTCCAAACCGTAATAAACACGCAAACATTGCAAACAATGAAAAGAAACAACATGATCCAAATCAAGGGGTCTTTTACCAAGAGAGATGGGGATCGAGGCATCATTATTGTTCCTTAAGAACCAGTTTATTCCCGAATGGAATTGGCTACGGGATTTCGTGCTCGTCGTTTGTTCCGAGAAGTCGGAATTCGCACATATCCAATCCACCTGGCCCTTTGCAAATTGAGATTAGTTCACGTATTTCCGAGGCTGCACCTACTGTCGAAAGGCGATTTTCATCCGTAAAAAAATCATCTTCAAGGTGGCCGTTTACCCAGACTCTAATTCGATACCTAAATCGATACTCTCCCTGCGCGAGACCGATTACAGCGAATGGGACGAATAGTTGAATATTTTTCTGAACTACATCATTCGTTGAATTTGTAAACCGAACCCAATTCCCCACGCCTCCGAGGCTTTCCGACTTGTATCCCCATGAAGCTCCAAGCCTCGTCACAGGCGTCGGTGACCATTCCGTAACGTCCTCCCAAATTCCATCCGCATTCCTGACCTTACGATAGAAAAGATATGCGCCAACCGTAATGCGTTCCCTAGGTCTGGAATTGACATACAACAAAATTACGTCACCGCGCTCACCGTTATTATCTTTATTTGGGCCCGCTCCCCACTTCGGTAATCCATATGTCGCTTTGCAAACTACTCCACCTAAGCCGATTCGCTGGCGTGGTTTACCATCTGCAAAAGCACCGGAAACGGTAAGCATTACTAGGGCTACTACTAGAAAAGCGATTCGAACCATAGCTTAATAGCTCCCACATCTAGGCTTGCTTATAGAGGAGTTCCAAGTGATTTGATATCTGCGACAATCACTCCACCAGACACGGCGATTGCGCCATGATGGGCAACCTGCGACAATCCGGCAAGTGCGTCTTGGCGGTTTCGTGATTGCTTGATCGCGGCCAAGCGTTTGTCTTGCCGAGAGTTGTTCAGCATGTCGTCTTCATCGCGCGCTTCGATTCAAGAACACTTCGCCGATCTGACGGATCCGCGGACTCGCAAGGTAACTTATCCGCTAGTCAACATCGTCACGATGTCGCTCTGTGCGGTGCTAGGTGGAGCAGATGATTTCGTTGCGATCACTGACTGGGCCGAAGACAAGAAAGAGTGGCTTTCGCAGTTCCTCGACATGAGCACCGGCGTTCCTTCGCATGATCGCTTCAACGCGATTCTCGGCGCTTTGAAGCCGGCTGAATTTGAGAAGTGTTTGCTTAGCTGGATCACTTCGTTGCAAGAGATTACCGATGGGCAGATTATCGCGATCGACGGCAAAACTTTGCGGCGCAGCTTTGACGCCGCCAGCAGCAAGGCCGCGATTCATATGGTCAGCGCCTGGGCGACCGCCAATCATGTGAGTCTCGGGCAAGTCGCGACTGACGCGAAGAGTAATGAGATCACGGCGATTCCGAAATTGCTCGAAATCATCGAGGTTTCCGGCTGTTTGGTGACGATCGACGCGATGGGTTGTCAGAAAGAGATCGCCGCCAAGATCGTTAACGCAGGCGGTGATTACTGTCTGGCGATTAAAGGGAATCAGCGTTATCTGCATCAAGCGATTCGCGATCACTTCGCCGCTGCGATGGAAATCGACTTTGCGAAAATGAAAGTTCACCGCCACGAGACGCACGAGAAAGGGCATGGCCGCGAAGAGTCGCGTTACTACTATCTCTGTCCAATCGACGCCGATGATTTTCCGTACGCCTCGCGTTGGACGAAGCTGAAGGCGATCGGAATGACGATCAATATCGTCAAGCAAAACGGCAAAGAGACGAGTGAAGTACGCTACTACATCGTGAGCAAATATCTCACCGGCAAACGCTTCGCCGAAGCGGTCCGAGGGCACTGGAGCATTGAGAATTCGCTCCACTGGCAACTCGACGTAACGTTCGGCGAAGACCAAAGTCGAATCCGCAAAGGCCACGCCGACGTCAACTTCAGTCTGCTAAGAAGAACAAGCCTGAGCTTGTTGAAGAACAACAAAACGGCGAAGGTGGGCGTGAAGAACAAGCGGCTAAAAGCTGGAAGGAACGACGCCTACTTGTTGGAAGTGTTGCTGGGGACGTGATTTATGGTGCGATCGCCGTGCTCCACCAGAAGACTACACTATACCCCCAGATCGTGCAATCATTTTATGCTACGACAAGATCGTCAGCGCTTTGCGGACTGCGGCGACAAAGATCTCGACTTCTTCTCGCGTGTTATACAGGTAAAAGCTGGCTCGGGCGCTCGATGCGATGCCGTAGCGGGCATGCAGCGGCATGGCGCAGTGATGTCCGGCGCGGATCGCGACGCCGGCGGTGTCGATCATCATGCCGATGTCGTTAGGGCTGATGCCGTCGACCGTAAAGCTGACGATGCCTGCTTTTTGGTGCGGCGCCGGGCCTAAGATTCGCAAGCCCGGCACGTCGGCCAGCAGTTGATGCGCGTACTCGGCCAGCATTTGCTCGTGCGCGAGAATATTGTCGAGACCGATGTTCTCTAGGTATTCAATCGCCGCTTTGAAGGCGATCGCCGCAGTGATCGGCGGCGTGCCGGCTTCAAACTTGGCAGGCAGCAGCGCCGGCGTAAAGCTGTCGATCGTCACCGTATTGATCATGCTGCCGCCGCCCAAGAAGGGAGGCATCGCTTCTAGCAGCGCTTGCTTGCCGTACAAGATCCCCAGTCCCGAAGGCCCCACCATTTTGTGAGCGCTGAGCGCCACAAAGTCGGCGTCCCACGCGACCACGTCGATCGGTTTGTGCGGAGCGGCTTGGGCGGCGTCGACCGACACGACTGCGCCAACTTCGTGCGCTTGGCGCACGATCTCGGTGACCGGATTGATCGTTCCCAACACGTTGGAAGCAGCCGAGACGGCGACCATTTTGGTCCGTTCGCTCAGCAGGCCCGGCAGTTCGTCCATCGCCAACAGGCCGTCGCCGGTGATCGGCAACGCTTTGATCTTGGCGCCGGTCAGTTGGGCGATTTGCTGCCATGGGACGAGATTCGAGTGATGCTCCATCTCGGTTACTAGGATCTCATCGCCGGGCGCCAAATTGGCGCTCCCCCAAGCATGAGCGACCGTGTTGATCGCCGAGGTGGTCCCATAGGTGAAGATCACCTCGTTTTTCGATTTGGCGCCCAGAAATCGCTGCGCCGCTTCGCGCGACTCTTCGTACATCGACGTCGACTCGTTGCTCAGCTGATGACCGCCGCGGTGGACGTTGGCGTAGAACCGCTCGTCGACTTCGCGCAGCGCATCGATCACCTGCTGCGGCTTCTGCGATGACGCGGCGTTGTCCAGGTAAACCAGCGGCTTGCCGTGCACTTCTTGGTGCAGGATCGGGAAATCGGCGCGGATCGCGTCGAGATCGAGCTTGTCGGCATGCTGGGAGGCAACCGTCATGATGTTTCTAACCTTTGGATATTCGCCCACTTTGGACGAGAGGCCGCTCTGAAATGAGAGCGGCGGAATTTTCGCATTGCTTTATGATTTTAATCGTCTGAGGGCGAAAGGACAACTCGCCCGCCGGGTCTAAGGCGCAGAAAAATCGTAGGCTGGGTGGAGCAAAACCGCGTGCGATTTCGCCATCACCAAACAACAGGAACGGTTTGCGCAACCCACCAGAACCGCGGACCGTTTCGATAGCGGCGGTCAGCGCTAAGAGGCTTGGGCGACGGCGGCCGCTTCGTCTTTGGCCGTCTCAAACGGCGCTTTTGAATGCGGAGAATCCGAGATCAGCCGACACAACGTCAGCATTGCGTCCAAGTTGTCGGACAGGTTGAAAAAGATAATCCGGACGTCTCGTTCGGCCACGGCGCGGCGCAGGCCCAAAAATGACAACAGGCCGACGCTGCTCATAAACGTTACGTTCGCAAAATCGATCAGCACCGCACGACATCCGGTCGACGCGGCGATCATTTCGTTTCGTAGATCGTAACAATCTTCCGGAGTTCGCAACTCCTCCGGCAGCAGCGTTACCTTCACCAGGTCCCCTTCGCGGGAGGACAACATCAAAGTGCTTTCGTTCACGCGGATGTCCCTTATGACGCTTTGCCGATGCAATACAAATGTTTGCGGCCACGGATATAGATGCAGCCGTCCGAAATCGCCGGCGATGCGATCGTCTCGTCGTCGAGCTTGTTTTCCGCCAATTTTTGGAACTGGCGCTCCGCAGCGACCACGCTGCAAAGTCCATCGGTATTCAGAAAGTAGACTCGATTCTCCGCTGCCACGGGAGAGGCTTTAAACTTACCGCCCAATCGCTCTTTCCATACTAGTTCGCCGGTCGCCGCATCGCGACAAACGGCGATTCCGTCATCGGTCACCGTAAACAGCAGTCCATTCAAGACGACCGGGCTCGGCGAATCGGGAGTCGACTGCGCTTCTTCCCACACGATCGCCGAATCAGGAACGCGGCCCGTTTTGATTTCGTCCAACGCGACCGCCAACGTCGGCCCCCGCATGCCGCGCGTGCAGTAGATCCGCTGGTCGTCGCTGGTCGGGCCGGTCACGGTCCTTCCCCCTTCTAAGCCCGGCAGAAACCAGATTTGCTGACCCGTCTTCGCGTCGTAGGCGTCCAGTTGATTTCCGCCCATGACGATCAACTCGGTCCGGCCGTTCCGCTGGCGGACCAGCGGGGTCGTGTAGGCGTCGGCCTGCTCGGCCGGCGCGCCGGTCATCCGCTTGGTTTTCCAGACCAGCTTGCCGGTCTGCAGATCATGCGCGACCAGATAACTTTCGACCGGCTGTTGGTCGAGATCGGCCAACGAATCTTGCATGCAGACCGAAATCACTTTCCCGTCAACAATGACCGGGCTATTCGCGTGCCCCCACCAGATTGTGTAGGCGCCGTATTCCTCTTGCAGATCGCGGCGCCACTTTTCGTTCCCCTCAAAGTCGTAGACTGCCAAGATTCCATTGCCAAAGTGGACGGCGATCCATTTGTGATGAACGGCCGGCGAGGGCGAAGCAAGATTGTGCAGGTTGTGAAACTTTTGTCGCAAACGTTTCGGCGCTTCGCGCGGCACGTCGCCGGAGCCAACTTCTATCTTTCGCAGCGGGCTGCCGTAGTTTTTGTCAAACAGCTGTAAAAAAAGGCGACCTTCATCGTCTTGTGAAGTAATAATTAATCCAGCGTCCTGAATGACCGGCGTCGAACCGCCCCAGCCGGGAAGCTCCGCCTTCCAGCGGATATTCTCGGCATCACTCCAAGTGACCGGCACATCGGTCTCCAGGCTCACACCATCCCCACGGTCGCCGCGCCAATTGGACCAGTCGTCGCCAACGGCAAAATCGGTCGTCGCTGCAAAAATCAGCAGTAGGGCTAACCCGAATGGTCGATAGTTCATCTTGGGGCGTCTCCAGCAATCGGTAGGTAACGTTATGGCAGGGCTCACGTTATTAACTTATCACCTACAAGCGGCGAAATCGAGTAAAACCGATCCGACCGAAGTAGAATCAGGCAGCTCCGATTGTTCGACCGGCAATGCATGTCCTATGCTTGTACGAGGACCGACCGACCGAAAAACGGCGGGGTCAGAGACCGTCACCACCCCGCAAGCCGGCGACACGCACGATGAGCGAACTGGACCGATTTCCGGAACTGACTGAATATCTTCGCGGCCGCGGCCATAGCGACGAAGAAATCGAACTAATTTTGGCCGAGCTCCACCGCAAAGACGAAGGAGTCATGATCGACTCGGTCATGGACTCGATCGACCTGGGCGATTTCGACATCGAAGAAATCATCAAAGCGGCGCTGGGTGAGAAGTAGACCGCTGAGAAGATTTTATATCCCAAATGTGACGCTTGGGGACGGATGCGTAAAACTGCTTCGCGATCAAAATCTTCGCTACATTGAACGCACCCATCACTGGTCCTCTGAGCGCGCCTCTCTTCTTTGTCCTTCAGACGCGGCCGGCCCTCTCGCTGACGGCAAGGTGCTGCCGGCGTCAATCTAGCGAATCGCAATCGCTACGCAGCGGGGCGTCTAAGGCGCAATCGGCGCGACGTCTCGGAAAGTATCGCCGAATCGAAGTTCGTCAAAATCGGTCGAATAGATCGCTTTGAGATAGATTGTATCAAAGCGAAAATCGGGGAGTTGGAGCTGAAGCGTTTTGGTTTCGTCCGCCGGAGTTTGACGGAGCGGCGGATCCATCCAAATGGTCGCAAGTTCGACTCCGGGACGAAAATCGATTTTCATCACGACGAAGACGACTTCGCCGGTCGTACGTTGACTCGTTTTGACGTTCACCTCATGACCATTAAGCAGCGCGGCCGCCGCCCATTTGCCGTGAGGGGCGCCATGCAGCCGACCGATTCGTATGCCTGCCTTTTGTGAGCCGAGCTGTACGAGGGCAAACCGGCTGTCTCTTTCTTCATCATACGATTGCGCGAGGAAGCTGACCCAGACGGTGCTTCCGTCGGCCCCAAGTTGTTCCCCATCTCGTAACGATTCTGGCGCCGCCGATACATCCAGTTTTCGTTCGGACACGGATTTGCCGGCGCCGCTTGACCGGAGTTGGCGTCCAGTCACTTGAAGCGTGCGGGAGTTCAGGTCGGTATAACCGAGCGGCGCAAACTGCCGCATGTCGTGCATGCCGCTGGCGTGTTGTAGTGGATCCGTCTCAACGACGGCTTCGACTTCGCCCGATTCGATCCAGGGAGTTGCGAATCCAAATCCGCCGTTGGCGCCTTGCAATCCTCCAATCGTCGGCGATTCGACATCTTCGGACTCCAGCCCCTCGTAGTCGAAGCCCTCATACGCGAACGGCCGCGAAGTTTGAGGTACGGGGCCGAAGAAGGCCTGATAGGTCAGGCCGCCGACCAGCAGGAACGCCAAAACCAAGATGCTCCAAGTCATCCAGCGGCGCGATCGACGATCGCCATTCGCATCGCCGAGGAGCGCGGACGGCGAATCTCTTATCTCGCGAGCCGAATCGATATCGGTCAGCAACATGGTCGATTGAATCCGGCGACGCAGAAACGTATGGAGAAAGATGCGACGAAAGATCGCATCGGCTTGTTGTTCATTTTCTCGGATCCAATCACTAAGCGCCTGGGCTTGCACGTCGGTCAACGTTTCGCCGTCGAGGTGAGCGTCGATCAGCTCCAGAGCTTCCTTTTCGTCCATGTCAGGAATTCGCCCTCGCGATCCGACGACGAACGCAATCGGAAAGTGCGGAACGAGTCCGCGAAAGCGTGACGCGGACCGACAAAGCGGTCATTCCGAGACGAGCGGCGATCTCTTGCGGCTTGAGGTCCTCGCCATAACGGAGCGTCAGCAATTGCCGTCCGCGGCCGACCGTTCGCTTGAGACACTCGTCCAAGGCTTGCTGTTCTTCGGAAATCAAGTCTTGCACGCGCGTGCAAGCCGCAGCCAAAGCGTCGATCGCTTCGCCAGCGAAGATCAGCTTGTCTCGTTTTTGCGAGCGGTAGAAATCGGCGATTTTGATTTTCGAGACCCAGAGCGCCCAATGGAGGAACGGCTTCGTCGGATCGTACTCGTCAAAACGAATCGCCACCTCGGCCGCCACTTCCTGGAGCAAGTCCTCGGCGTCGGAAAATTGCGGCGTCATCGAAATCAAGAACGCCAATACCGAAGGCTGAGCTTCGACCCAGCGGCGGGCAAGCTGCTCTCTCGTTTTGCGCGTTTCCAGCTGATATTTGCTTTCGCTTTGTTTGCTCATCGACTTGTTGAACCAAACGACTGTCAGGCGTTGATTGAACCAGGGGGCCCTTGGTTCATGATAGTGGCGAATTGTTTTCCGTTGATGTTTTTTTCTCGTTTTTCAGATTCTGGGCGCTAACGATGGGGGCTGATTCGCGATATTCAACTGGCCTTAGAAATCATGTTCAAACGCCCCTATCCATCATAGTCATCAAGTTTCGTCTGAACGAGGAAAAATGTTTATGCGCTCTCCTGATCGTCAACAAGGATTTACCCTTGTCGAACTGTTGGTCGTCATCGCGATTATTGGCGTTCTCATCGCTCTTCTGTTACCGGCGGTCCAACAAGCGCGTGAAGCTGCTCGGCGGATGACATGCACCAACAAGTTGAAACAAATCGGCCTAGCGCTGCACAACTATCACGATACGCATGGGAAGTTTCCAGCGGGAACCTTTTTCGACACGACAGGCGTCGGTCCCATCGATTTCAGCAGTTCGAGCTGGTGTAAATCGTTGTCGAGTGATCCGACTGGATCCCGCGGTCGGGCTCCCTGGACGGTGACGATCCTCCCCTTCCTTGAGCAGAAAAACCTGTACGACCAATTTTCACTCGGCTCGACGTTTCCGATGCACAGCGGCGACCTAAGCAACTTGGACAGTACGAATCCCAATAAGGCGCTTTTCAGCTCAAACAACCCGGCCTATCAATGCCCCTCGAGCCCCGGATCTCTTAGTGACTGGAACTCGATCAGTTACTTCGGCGTCCAAGGGGGCGGACCGACCGCCAGTTGCTCGACGACATCCGGCCAACGCGTCTACTATGTCAATGGAGCGCTCTACTTCAATTCCAGTAACGGCTTTCGCGACTTTTCGGACGGCTCTTCGAACATTCTCATGGTCGGCGAGAACAAGTACGCTTTGACCCCCACGGGGCGCGCCGATGGGATTCATAGCGGATGGAATTCGTCGATCAGAATTAACAATGATCAAGCGCTCCCCTTTGTGTTGTCCGCGGCTCGCGGTCAGATCAACTCCTATCCCGGCGATGGAACGAAGAACGACACTCTGAATATTATGACGCAGCTCTTCGGCAGCTTTCACCCCGGCGGCGCGATGTTTTTGGTAGGAGATGGTTCGGTTCATTTCCTCCCAGAGACAATCGACTTAACGACCTATCAAACGCTGGGCCAAATCAGCGACAGTGCCCCCGTTGGCGGACTCGGAGCTGGGAGTTAATCGTTCTAGTCTTTCCACATCTCTGATTTTGGAGCTACTTTTCATGCCTGCTCGTATTGAAGTTGTCCAACGGATGGCGACCCGGTGGAAGTGGAGTGTTGCAATCACCGCATTTGTTTTGCCCGTCATACTGGCTGGATGTCGCAAAGACGATTCGACCGTTCACCTGACAGGATCGGTCACATACGATGGTCGACCAGTTCCTTGCGGAAATATTTGGTTCATCCCCGATCATAAACAAGGCAACAGCGGCCATGGGAGTATGGCGTTGATTCGTGACGGCAAGTATGACACCCAAAGCGGCTTGGGCGTCGTCGGCGGCGCCCATCTCGTTCGGATCGAAGCGTTCGACGGCGTCGTTCATGGCGACAACGCCGATGGCAAGCTGATTACCAAGCCGTACGAACAGAGTTTCGAGCTGCCGATGACCTCAGGAACATTGGATTTCGAGATTCCCGCCGGGCCCCAATAGATCAATTAGGTGATGTCCGCGAACACTCTCCGCAACGAACCCACCCCGCCTCATTCCTTCCCCCTGCCGCTCAAAGCACTGCTAACTTCGCGACAGTAGAAATGCAGCTTGTCTAGGCGTCTTACCGCTGACTTCGGCTGTTTGAAAATCGGCCTCTCCTATAATTCACCTCGAAGGTATCGCCAAATGCTTATTCGCCAGCTTCACTGCGCACTCTGCTTACTTCTGGTCTTGGGGATCTATGGACAGCTTCCGGCTCAGACCAACAAGACCGACGCGCAGTTCGACGTTGTCATCTATGGAGGAACGTCTGCAGGAATTATGGCGGCCGTACAAGCGAAACGCCTGGGAAAGAGCGTTGTCGTGCTTGAGCCTAGTACGCGAATCGGCGGCTTGACCACCGGCGGATTAGGAGCGACCGACATCGGCAACAAAGCCGCGATCGGCGGTCTAGCCCGTGAGTTCTATGTTGCGGTGCGCGATTACTACAGCGACGCGGATCACTGGAAGTTCCAAACCGCTCCCAGTTTCGCTAACAAGCGATTCGACGATCTCAAGGTCAGCCGCCAAGAGGCGATGTGGGGCTTTGAACCCTCGGCCGCGCTCCAGATCATGCAGGCCTTCGTGGACCGGCAACAGATTCCTGTCGTCTATCAGGCAAAACTAGATCGAACGCCAATCACTGCCGGAAAGCCCGAAGTTCAAGGGGTTATGACCTCAGGTCACAAAATTGTGGCGATCAAATTGCTCCATGGTGACATCTACCGCGGAAAGGTTTTCATCGATGCTACCTATGAAGGCGATCTGATGGCGGGGGCTGGCGTTTCCTACGCCACCGGACGAGAAGCGAATGCTGCTTACGGCGAAACGTTAAACGGCGTGCAAACTCGCCAGGCCCACTTTCACATTTTCCAACCCAAAGTCGATCCCTACATCGTGCCAGGCAGACCAGACAGTGGGCTACTGCCTGGGATTGATCCCCATGGCCCAGGCGATGAAGGTTCGGCCGATCGCCGCATCCAGGCATACTGCTTTCGCATGTGCCTGACCGATCATCCCAACAATCGCATTCCGTTCGCTAAGCCGGATGATTACAACCCTGCACTATATGAACTGCTGCTACGAAATTATGAAGCAGGCGAGCGAGGATTGCCTTGGATCAATTCAGGCATGCCCAATCGAAAAACGGACACCAATAATCGACTAGGATTTTCAACGGACTTCATTGGCCAGAATTATGACTATCCTGAAGCCAGTGACTCCGAACGGGAATTGATCATCGACCGTCATCGATCTTACCAACAAGGTCTGATGTGGACGCTGGCCTATCATCCGCGCATGCCGGAGGAAATTCGAGCAGAGGTTTCGCGTTGGGGAATGTGCCGCGACGAATTTCAGGCGGGCAATGGCTGGCAAGAGCAGCTTTACGTCCGCGAAGCGCGCCGGATGATCGGCGATTATGTCATGACGCAACACCATTGCGTGGGTGAAACGGTCGCCGACAAATCCATCGGACTGGCTGCCTATGGAATGGATTCACATCATGTTCAAAGATACGTGACTGCGGAAGGATATGTCCAAAATGAGGGAGATGTGGAAGTCGGCGTAAAGTCTCCCTACTCGATTGACTATGGTGCGATTACTCCCCGAGCAGCGGAATGCGAGAATCTGCTTGTGCCTGTCTGCGTGAGTTCGTCGCACATTGCCTACGGTTCGATCCGGATGGAGCCTGTGTTCATGGTGCTGGGACAATCGGCGGCCGTCGCGGCGGCGATGTCGATCGACATGAATATTCCCGTGCAGCAAGTTCCCTACGAGGAGCTTTCCGCCCAGCTGAAACAGGGACAGCAGGTCCTCCAATGGGACGCCGTAAAATAAGAGAGCGCGTCTCGTTGCAGCTTACGTACTTTCCACGTTTCCATCCGCTCTGATCATTTCGTCGGCTGAGTAAAACGGCATCACTTGGTCGCGAGCAAAGGCCAACGGCGGCGAATTGATGAACATCATCCGGGCCAGCATCCGCAAACTGGCCTGGACCCGCTCGACGCATTGGCGTTGCCAACGTTCAGAGAACCGATCGATTGCCTGTGCGCAGTTTCTAACCCTTGCTCTTGCGGTGAAGATGCCGTAAGAGCAAGTACGCCGGTGTTACCGAATCGGGACGCGACGTTTCTTTTTGCTGCGGGCTAGGCGCCGATTCCGCTCGCGGCGGCTCCTTACCTTGGGAGGCTTGGACGAGACTGGATCGTTGGACGGGACTGGATCGTGGGACAGGACTGGATCGTGGGACAGGACTGGATCGTGGGACGGGACTGGATCGTGGGACGGGACTGGATCGTGGGACGAGACTGGATCGTGGGACAGGACTGGATCGTGGGACAGGACTGGATCGTGGGACAGGACTGGATCGTGGGACAGGACTGGATCGTGGGACGGGACTGGATCGTGGGACGGGACTGGATCGTGGGACGGGACTGGATCGTGGGACGGGACTGGATCGTGGGACGGGACTGGATCGTGGGACGGGACTGGATCGTGGGACGGGACTGGATCGTGGGACGAGACCGGACTCTTTGTTTCTGGCGGCGCTGGTTGGTTGGTGAGGCGGTACCTGGGATAGCTCCGGCTTTGTTGTTCTGGATCGTGCGTCGTCATGGCGATTTCGCCGGCGGCGATCATTCGATCCCAGGCCGGGCCGAACTTGGTTCCGCTGATTCCGCTTTGCTCGCGAATTTTGGATTTGCTCGCCTGATCGGGATCTAAGCGGTGGATCGCGACGCGGATTTTGGCGCGCAGCCGTTGCTCAAGCGAGCGGGCCTCGAGCTCCGGCGCTTCTTCTTGCAGCGACTCGACGGCGTGAAGCGAGACGTTCCACTTGCGGCCGCCGGCGTCTTCCAGGCGACCTTCGTCGATATCAACGCCCCACTCTCCGCCGTGGCCGGCGTTGCCGCCGACCGTCAGCCAAAGCTGATGCCGACCGCTGCCGGGTTCATACTGTAGGCGGCGGTTCACCAATAACCATTGCCGCGCGAAATCCGTGCCGGCATTGGGGATGTCGTTCACAGTCATCGCGCGCAAGGGAAGCGACTTCCGCGCCGGACAACAGACAATCGGCGTTGCGCCCGCCTCCAAACAGCAGCGGACCAACTCGCAAAGCTGCTGCGCTTGAGCGACTCCACGGGTCGCCGTCAATTGCAGCGGATCGATCAACACCGTTTCCAGTTGATGGCGCAAAATCCAGTCGCGCAACTCCCCCAGGCTCGCCGGATCGGCGGCGCCTTTCATCGTCAGCGCCCAAACGAAATTCGGCAGCTTGTCGGTATCGACGCCAGACGCATCGCTCCAGCGCCGCGCAAGATCGATCAGCGTCTGTCGCCCTGCTTCGCCGCTGATGAACCCGACGCGAAACGGACGTTCGGCGGCGAACTGCCCCAGAAACTTGCCGCCGCTCGCCAGCGCACCGCACAAGTCGACCGCGAGCGATGTTTTCATCCCTTTGCTGGGGCCAACGATCACCGCCGGTTCGTTTCGCATCAGAATGTTGGGGATTAGCCACTGAAGCGGCTGTTGCTCGCGGAGAAGTTGTGCGGTGGTCAACTCTCGAAACGAGCAGTCGCTTGGCGTCTCATCGCCGGCAGTCTCGGCGAACGCGTCCTCGGTCGGATGCGGCTGCGCGAAGATCGCCGGATCGCGGTTGGCGTCGGTCTCAGCAGCGTCGTCGTCCATGATTTTTTGGACCATGGAGATCGTCTGCTCAGCGGGATATCCGGCGTCAGACATCCGCGCAATCAACAGCGGGACGTCGCCGAACGGCTTTCCTTCGGACTGCAATTGCGAAATGACGGCTTGAAGATCGCGATAGGGTTTGCTTTGCAAACAAGCGACCAGCGGCGAACTGCCGCGTATCGCCGTGCGCCTGCTTCGCAATCGCTTCCGCCGCTGCTGAAGTCGCTTGGCTCCCATGTGAGTTCCCCCATTTCGAGCGTAGAGAAGTAGATACAGCCCACACGCGCATCCAGCGACCGCTCCGCAGAACGGAAAATAATGGCTCCGCATTTGCCGACACGCTACAGAAGAAATCCTAACGAAGTTCTAAGACTTTGTCAAGTCTTGTCTGCGACATCATCCATTCGCGGGCAAAGGCCCGCGTCGGCGAGTTGGCCTGGCCTCGTTCGACGCGCTGACGTTGGCGACGTTCGTAACGCGACAACGCATAATCGAAACGGGTCGCTTCGGCGCGCGACAGTTCAGCGGCCAATGCGGCGGTCGACCAGCGACAAACCGAGCATGTAACCGCGGCCTGGGCATTTTGGATGACGTTCGATCACGACCGGCTGTTCGCCGGGACGCCGCCGCAGCGCTGCGGGTGGCGCAGCGATCCAGAGGAGAGGCATCCCACTTCCTCGGCGGAAATGGTCCTCTTTTTACCTTTGTCCCCCTTTAAAAATGGAGATTCGGCCTAAAGTCCACATATTTCATCAACTTTCGAGGGTGCGTCTCTAGGAGGTTGCCAGAAGTTGGGCTAATTTAGTATTAATTCTCCCAAATTCCTGTGGTGTACGTATGCAATTCCATCCATCTCCGGTCTCTTCCTCACGCCGAGGGTTCACCTTGGTGGAACTCTTGGTCGTCATCGCCATTATCGGCGTGCTTATTGCGCTGCTGTTGCCGGCGGTGCAACAAGCGCGCGAAGCGGCGCGGCGGATGTCCTGCACGAACAAGCTGAAACAGATCGGCTTGGCGCTGCACAATCACCATGACACCTATGGGCAATTCCCCGCAGGCGTGCGAAACACCAATACGCCCAATTTTTCGAGCTCGACCTGGTGCGGTTCGACCGGCGAAAATGGCGACGCTCGCGAACCGTGGACGGTCGCGATTTTGCCATTTTTGGAACAGGGGAATCGCTTTGATCTGTTCGACCTGAATGGAGCATTTGTTCCCACTTCGGACACTGGCGCCGCTGCCGCGAATGAAGCGCAGTTCAAACTGGCCAATGCGGCCTATCAATGCCCGTCCGATCCCGGTAGTCGCAGCGACTGGCCGACTCTGAGCTATTTTGGCGTGCAAGGAGGAGGCCCGACGGCCGAGCAAAGTTGCGCCAATAACTCTGGCGGGCGCCTGTTCTATGACAACGGCATCTTGTTTTTCAATTCCAAGACCAAGTTCCGCGACATGACCGACGGCACGTCCAACACTTTTGCCGTGGGCGAATCGAAATACTGCCTGACTCCGGAGAGTCGCGCCGATGGGATTTACAGCAGTTGGGCGTCAGGAACGCGAATCAACGCCGCGTTTGGCTTGCCATTCGGAGTCGCGGCCGCATTTCAGCAGATCAATTCCGACCCGCGCGTCGGGTTGAAGAACGACACGCTGCACATCATGACCAAGCTGTTCGGCAGCTATCATCCAGGCGGCTGTCACTTCTTGTTCGGCGACGGTTCGGTCCACTTCTTGCCAGAGACGATCGATCTGGCTATTTACCAACAAATGAGCAAACGGCAAGATGGGCTGCCGGTCGGCGGATACGCGCCGTAACGAGCGACAATTGCCCTCCGTCGTGTGCGGCTACCGATGCGGTGGAAGCTCTCTTTCTTTTTGCCGGCTGAATCGTCTTATGAATACTCAACTATTGCAAATTTGTCGCGCGTCGACGCTATGGACCGCGGCGATAATGTTGGCCGGCTGCGGCGGGTCGACTTCGATGCCTCATCTCTCGGGGAAGGTTACCTACGACGGACAGCCGGTTCCGGCGGGAACCATTATGTTCGCGCCAGATACCCAGGCAGGCAATTCAGGCCCCGGCAGCCTGGCGGTGATTCGCAACGGCGAATATGACACGCGTGAGTCGCTAGGCGTCGCCAGCGGTCCGCATGTCGTGCGAATCGAAGGCTTTGACGCGGTCGCCACAAGAGATAATCCGGACGGAATGCCTCTCTTCCCCGCTTATCAATTTCATCACGACCTGCCGCAGTCGAGCGACACCATCGACTTTGACGTGCCGAAGAGCAACGCCAAGCAGAAATAAGTCGCAGGCCGCTCTCACGGGCTACGGTTTGACCGGCTCCATGGTTCCGCCGTCCCACACAATCTTGCACTGCGGGAGCGCCTGGTGAAGCTGGTTGACGCCGGCTGCGGTGATCTTCGTCTTCTCGAGTTCGATCCCTTTCAAGTTTTTGAAATTCTTAAGAACATCGATACTCGCGTCTGAAATGACCGTTTCGGCGATGATCACGTGATTCATCTCGCGGCACTCGCGAAAGTAGGCGAGTCCTGCGTCGGTGACGCGCGTTCTGCCGATAGAGAGATATTTTATCTTTTTGCAATCCTGAAAATGGGCGAGCCCTTTGTCGCTGACATTGGTGTAGCGCACATTGAAAAAATCCAGGTCAGCGACGTTGGTGAATCGCAGCAGCCAATCATCGGTGACGGCGGTTCCCCCGAGATTGATGTCTTTCAACTTACGATCGGCCAAGGGAAGCAAGTCGGGAAGCGTGAGCGTTACATGCCATAATTGAAGTCCCGATAATTGCTTACAATCGGCAAACTGAGCGAGGCCGGATCCGGCTCGGGGAGACTCGTTGCAGTTGATATAACGCAGACTGCGGCAGTTGCGGAAGTACGCCAGGCCGCGGCCTGTCAGGTTCGCAATCCCATGCATCGTCAGCCTTTCGACCGCTGTGCAGTTTTCAAATATCGCGAGCCCGTCGTCGGTCACTTGCTTATTGTTGATGAAGCTAACCGAGGTCAGCGCAAACGGCGGCGATTGAAGTTGTTGTAGGTTCGATACATAGGGGCCGCTGTTGGCCTGAACCGTCCCTCCGACCGACAGCGCATACTTGGCGGCCAGGTAGTCCGGATCTTGCAGATAGGGAGACGCCGGTTTGACAACGTCGTCGTCGAGCACCATCAGTTGGATGTCTTTGTATTGTCCTGCGCTATTTCTCGCCGTTCCCAAGCCGACGCTTAGCTGGTCTGTCGGGTCATCCTCTCGATCGACTTCAAACAGTTCTTTTCCATCGACATACAAAATAAATTTGCGACCGATACCGGCGATTGCGATCTCTGAGAAGGGACGAGGGTTGTCACGAGTATGCGCGGTCAAAAGATCCTTCCACCGCGCGCCGACCGGAGAATATCCGATCCCAAAGTGTCGGCCGCCGAAATTCCACCACGCGGAGTAGGTCGGATTGGACTGACGAACTTTCAAACAAATGTTGAGTCCACTCTCATATTTCAGTCGCGCTCGAAAGAGAAAATTTTTGGCGCGGACCGGAGGAAACAAAAGATCCGTCGCATTGCGAAGCGTCACGACGCCGTTGTCGAACGCAACGAGTTCTCCGGCAGACGGCGGCTTATCGCGCGCCGCAACCCAACGATCAAATTCTGCTTGATTGGTCAACAACGAAACCCATTTGCCGGTCGCAAACGCATCGTAGTCATGCGGCGGGGATGATGTCGGTTTGTCGCTGGCGACCGGACCAGCCGACATGCTTGCAGCAGCGGCTTTGGCGACGACAGGCGCCGCCGCAACCGCGTCTGTCGGAGTGGACGAAACGGTGACGGCTTCGGCTGATTTCTCCCAATAGACGTGAACCTTTGATTCAATCCCGCTGGAGATGGTGAGTTCGCGGACGTTGGTTTTCAGGCCGCTGCTCGTTTCTAACGCGAACATGTATTGGCCCGGCGGCAGCGGTTTTGTTTGCTCGGTTCGACGTAACTGGATCGTCGTCGTCTCTTGCGTTTTTTGATTGACCAGTTGCAGATCGTGGTCACGGAGATGCGCGACGAAATCGTCTCCGTCCACTTCGACGACGAGCGCCCCGTCGGGAGTAGAGATCTTGAACAGCAGCCCTGCGCCATAGTAGAGCAGTCCGCATAGCAGCAGACCGACGCCGATCGCGCCGCCGAAAAAAGGGACTCCTCGTTTTGGGCGAGTTCGCTTGCCGCGCGAGGAACCGGCCTCCACAACCACTGCCGGCAGCTGCCGGTTGATCAACTGCGCTTGCGTTGCAAAGTGAGTGGTCGGCGACGTGTCGATTTCCTGCTGCGGTTCGCCCAGCGCGATCGGCCCTGGCGACGCGTTTTGTGACAAAGGGACCTTTTCTAAATCCGCGAGCAGATCGCCGGCGCTCGGATATCGATCGGCCGGCAGCTTCGCCAGACATTTCTGATAGATCGCTTCCAACTCCGGCGGCACGTCGCTGCGCGCCGCGATGAGGCTCAAAGGCGCCTGCTCGCGATGACCGAGCAACTTGACCATCAACGACTCGCCGCCAAACGGCGGACGCCCTGTCAGCAGGTAACAAAGCGAACAACCAAGACTGTAAAGATCGGCTTGCGGCGTCACCGTCTTGGCGTCGATCGCTTGTTCGGGCGCCATGAAATCGATCGTCCCCATGATCGCGCCGTTTTGAGTCAGCCCCGACTGATTGGCGTCGGTCTGCATCCGCGCGATTCCCATGTCGAGAATCTTCACCACGCCTACTGGATTGAGCAGCAGATTGGCCGGCTTGATGTCGCGATGGATCAGCCCCATGCGGTGGGCGTACGCTAATCCGCGCGCCGCTTGCATCATATAGTCGACTGCTTGGGCCACCGGCAGCGGTCCTTGGCGACGGACGACGGAACTCAGATCGTGGCCGTCCACAAACTCCATCACGAAAAAATGGAGCCCTTCCGCTTCGTCGGCGTCGAACGCTTCGACGATGTTGACGTGCCGCAATTGCGCGGCGAGTTGCACCTCTTGATTGAATCGCTCGATCCCGTTCGTCCTGCCCAGCATCTCGGGGGGCAACACCTTCAACGCCACGTTGCGATCCATCTTGTTGTGCCGAGCCTTGTAGACCTGGCCCATTCCCCCTGAGCCGATCTTGTCGAGAATCACGTAGCGGCCCAGCTTTAAACCGCGCGTGCGACCATTCGCGACCGAGCGCAATTGAAATCGCGTCAGCAGTTCGGACTCTAGGAGAAATTCCGACAGTTGATAGGCGTTTTTTACGCGCGGCAACTGCGCCAACTGGTCGGGAGTAAGAATCTCGGCTTTGGTTAGATTCGCTTGCAGCGTTTCTAAGGGAAGATCGTCTGGAAGCAATAACGCGATTCTCAGCGCAGTGGATGACGGCAGGTGCAATTCCTCGCTCTCCGGCTCCGCCTGATCGAGCCAGACGAGCTTTTGGAGCGCGACGACATGCCGTTGCAAATCGGCCGCCAAGAGGGTGTCGCCGCCGGCCAGCATGGTGAGGTCGATCTGGTCGCCGCCGTGGACGGTATCTTCCCACTTCGCCAGTAAGTCCAAGACGCGGTCGTCGAGCGTCATAATTCGATCCTCGGGCGCGTAACCGGCGTCAGCACGGCCCGCCGCCAGGCGTTCCGCATGACTTTACGCAAAAGGGAGCCAACTTCTGGGACAAGGCCGATTATAACCCGCCCGCTTGTGGTAATCACGCATTACCCAAAGGAAGAATGCGAGATTGGGTGGGTCGACTGGACAAGAATTCCTGACTTTTCCCGCAGCAATCGGGCGCGCCGCCCCCCAAGCGAAGCGACGCTTCTTCGCCCTACTTTTTCTTCTTGCCGGTCGAAACCGGCGCGGCGGCGATGTCGATCGCTTCACCGGCGCTCATGGCCGGGAGGACGAAGATCTTGCCGTCTCCCATGCGTCCGCTGCGAGCGACCTGCACGATGCGGCGGATCGTTTCTTCGGCGCGGTAATCGTCTAACCAGATCGTGATCTCGACCTTGGGCAAGAAGGTTTGGCCATATTCGCTGTCGCTGTATTCGTCGAGATAGCTCTTCTGTCGGCCGAAGCCTTTCACTTCGCGAACGTTGAGCGCTTCGATCGGCGCGCGGCTCAACTCTTCCAGGACCTTTTCGGCCAGATAGGGCTTTACGATAGCGATGACTTGTTTCACGCTCAGACTCGGCGAAGTTAGCTGAAGAAATTTTCGCCGAAGAGATTCAACTCGGGACCCGTTTGGACTTCCATGTCTCCCAGCACTTTGGTTTGACACGAAAGCCGCATCGTCTCTTCGTTGCCGATATAGGCGAGACAAGCGATCGGATCGGGAATCGGCAGATACGGCCCGACGGGAACCGTAAATTTCACTTTCTCCATCATGCGCATGGGGCTGGCGTTTTCAATCCCCTGCGTGATCAAAACGCGACAAGTGCCGCATTGCCCCAAACCATGGCAATTGAGAACCTTGTTGACGCCGGCGCCGATGCCGTTCACCCCTTGGTGGACGTTAACCCCAGCTTGGATCGCCACTTGGCGGAGATTGGAGCCCTCGGGGACTTCGACCTCTTTCTTCTCTTTGACGAACTTAACAATAGGCATGGCGATTGCGACGGTTTGGAGGTGAGAAGAATGCCGCTTCCGAATCCTCTCAAGATAACATCGACCGAGACGCGCGTTAAGTAGAAGTTTTTGGCGATTTTTCCCTCGCTGTCGCCACAGGTCCTTGGACTGGGGCGTTTTCTACGCCACCAAAATCTGGAGCTCGGTCAAATACTTTTCGGGGTCGCCCTTAAAGAGCCAGCCGGGTCCCTTGACGTAGGTCTCACGCGTCGGCAACAGATAGCCCGGATGCCGCGCCCGGACGTATCGGAGCAGTCGGGCGTACGACCCGGCCAGCGTCTCGTAAGGGCCGCTGTGCAGCAGCGAGACAAGGCGCCCTCCCTGCAGCTCGTGAACCTCGATCCCCTTTTTCGATTCCCCCTTGCGAATCGGAAAGCAGGCCTCGAAATCGGCGTCGGTTTCTTTGTACTCTTTGTCGTAGTGCAGCATCATCGCCGGGCCGCTCAGCAAGCGTCCATATTGCCAGCCGATCTTGCCGTACGCTTTGCCGCAGTCGACGTACTTCCCCTGCATCCGGATGCCGGCGATCAGCAGTCGGTCGACTTTGCTTTCGTGGATGTCACTATCGTTTTGCGACACCATCGCTTCAATCGCCGCCTCTTGAGCGACGATCGTTTTGATTTTCTTCGCTGGCAGCGGTTTGCGTTCTTGCTGAGTCAGGAGCGTCGCGATGTCGATCTTGCCAGAGTTCTGGGCCAGCAGCGACTTCATTCTTTCGAGCGGCACCTGGATCTTGCCCAGATGATAAATCGCCCTGGCGACCGGCAGCTGCGTTTCGTCGTAAGCGGCCAGCTCTTCGTCATCATCTTGGTTTGCCGGAATCAGCACTTCCTGCGTCCCGAGCAGTCGTAACATCTCGACCGAGAGTCCGCTGACGCGGGAGAATTCAGTGGTTGTAAACATGACGATAGGCCCTCGCAAGTTGTAGGGCAGGCCGTGCCTGCCGACGAATCGCTCAAGCGACATCGCGAAACCGGTGTCGCTCGAGCAGCGCGGCAGGCCAAGGCCTGCCCTACAGTAGTTTACTCCGGAATCGGCAAGCTGTTGGGGGCGACACGCGTAGCGGCGCCGCCGCTCGCCGTATTGATGAAGGCGGAGCCGCCGCCGAGGAACGTATTTTGCCCTTCGACATCGGCGCCGGTCAGAACAGCCGGGACCATCTGGCCACCGAAGACTTCGAAGTTCACGTTCGACAACGTGTTGCTAGCAATTATGACATCGTCTAACAGCGTGTTGTTCTGCATCCGCATATTGATCGTCGAGGCGCCCGAAGCGTTGAATGTCATCCCATCGGACAAGAAGGAGGTGTTGGCGACGTTGTTTTGCACATTCGCATTGATCGTCGCGCCCGTTCCGGCACTGACGATAAATCCGTCCGAAGCGACATTGAAGCCAGAGTGATAGACGGTATTGCCGGTCAACACCAGATTGTGATTTCCGCCGAATTGCGCTACATATTCAACTCCCGAATTGTAAGCGCCTGCAGTGAGGAAGTCACTGACGGTATTGTTCCGCAGGTAGGTCGTCGTTCCGCCTGTCGTGTCAATTTCGACAATAATGCCGGCATCCAACACTTGCGCACCGGCGAAGGTTCCGATTCGATTGTTATCGATGGTCAATGTCGCTGTTCCAGCGTCAATATCGGCGTATATGCCGTAATCAAGTACAAGTGCGCTCAGCCCTTGGAAGACCCGGTTGTTGGAAATGCTGGCTGTGACGTTGCCGGATGAGCCAAGGTAGATTCCGTAGCCAGAAGACGCCATCAGTTGAGATAGTTCGTTGTCGTTGATATTGACCGTCGCGTTGACCCCAGGCAACACATCGACGGCGATACCAGAATTGCCGCCGGCGCTCAACGTGCGGGTCAGCGAGTTGCCAGAGATCGTCAAGTCGGCGGTATTCGCCAGTTCGACGTATATTCCTGAATCCCCCGCCGAAGCGAGATTGCTGATCGTATTGTCGCGAATCACGCCGGTTCCGCTGGCGTTCTCAATGTAAATGCTCGCCTCGCCGAAGGCGCCAAAGTGCTCGAACTGGTTGTTATTGATATTGAAACCTTGAATGCCGTTGCCGGCGATCGAGTCGCCGCCGGTATTGCTAAAACGAAAGCCCGAAACTTCGTTGTTGTTGGCCAGCGTGACGCCGACGCCTGGCGAATCAAGCGTCGGGCGATTGCCGGCTTCGTAACCCGGCAGATCAAACGTTCCCTGCGTCGCCGTAAACATGTGCTGCGTGGTCGACGCGAGCAAACGCTGATTCTCTTGCAAGGTGAGCGATTGCGTCAGGTTGGTCGCGGTGTTGTCGGCCCGCGGATGGACGAAGATGATGTCGTTGGGTTGCGAACCGGCCTGAGCCAGCTGCAGTGCGTTATAAGGATTTTCTACCGTTCCATCACCCGCGGCAACTGCGTTGGGATCGACATGAATCACCTGCTGATCGGCGCCGCTGACGGGATTCGTCGCGTTGACGATGGACGATTGATTTGTCTTGTTGACGACGATCGCTTCGTTACGAATGATCGGCTCGTCCATCTTGTTGACGTAGTTGTCGTACTGCGGCACGCGGCGGGCCGAACTTCCGGGAAAAAAGAACGCGGCGCCAAAGACGACGTTGGTGTCAAACACCTGATCATCGCTGACCGTCAGATAGAGACGCATCCGATCGGTCACGTGACTCTCAAAGCGCGTCTTCCAACCCCAGGCCTGCGGCGAGCCGGAGCCTTGAAAGTTGTAAGCGCCGAGATAGGCGCGCAGATAGTCGCCGACGTGCGGCAGCGCTCCGCCGATTTCGGCGTCAAACCCTTTCATCGCAACTTCATACTGCGTCAATTGCGACAGCTGAATGTTGTAGCCGACATAAGTCGGATCGAAGAAGCCGGTCTGGCCCGTCATGGTGGGATCGCTGGTCGTCGGAAAATAACCGTTCACCCGAAAGTCGATCCGGCCGAGCGACTCGAAACCGGTCACCACCTGACCGACGGTCTGATTGCCGGTGTCGCGATTATCGTAGCCGACATAGCCGCCGAAAGTGCGGCCGTAATTGTCAGAGTAGAACCGCTGACCGACCACCGCGTTCATGCCGACGTTTTGATCATTCGCCAGCAAAAAGGCGCCGTCAAAGAATGTCAGCGATTTGGAGTCGTACGATTCGTACAGCGGAACCCAAGCCCGAAAGTCGGTGAACGAATAATCGTAACCAGCCCCTTCGGTCCGATGCTGAACTGATATTCGGGGAAAGTACTCGCCGCCCTGCCCGTTGGCGTAAGGACTGGCGAAGGTCGACGTACCAGAGATCAAGCCGGGCTGAATGTCGTCACCCGCTTGCTGCGCGCTAGCAGGCGCGGTCAGTGATAGCATGACGACGCATGCGCTTCCCAGCACGCCTAACAAGCGATACGTCAAAGAGGAAAGGTCGAGGGAGAGTCTCAAGATGCAGTCGATCCTAAAGGTATGCGAAAGCGATGGTCTAAACTTCGCAGACTAATCACTTATCGCGGTTCCTTCAGGCCAAGATCGATGGAAACTATTCGATGCTTCTTTGTTCGCGTAGTCGCCGCAACTTACCAGTATCGGCTGCTAGCGAATGCTGGCTAAAATAAGTCGATGACTCCAAGGGACGCCACACTCGAAGCGCATCCAATTCAATGGACGACGTTGCGTCGTCCGAGCGGCTGCGCTGGGAGTCGCTGGGGGATGAGCCAGGATTCCGTCAGCGTCTGGAAGACGTGCTGATCGCCGCCGCGCGTTGAGCGATTTAATCGCTCGCATCAGCGAGCGCAATCGGCGACAATCAAAAATGTCACGCGCCGAAGCGTTGTCTGACTTCGAATGCAGAGGGAAACGTCATGCCGCAATTCTCGCTCCGTGCGCTCGCCCTCTTCACCGCACTCGTCTGCGGCAGCTTGACGGCGCTGCGCTACCCAGCGCCGATGTTGGTCGAATCTTTGCAGCTGCTTTGGCCAGCGCTGTTGATCGTCGCCGCCTGCCTGGCGATCGGCTGCCGCGGATCGCTGCGTTCGCTGTTCATCGGCTTTTTGATCGCTTCGCTCGGCGCCTACTACTGGGACGATTCGCACCGGACATCGGTGCGGACGATTCCGACTTTCTCTGCGGCGCTCGCCGACAACTTTCAGCGTCATTTGCTGAATGGATATTTGCCCGAGTATGACGGGCTGACCACCTTTTCCCTCGATCCGCATAAGGCGGATCGCGTCCACTATGTCAAAAAAGACAAAGACGGAAACGTGCTGGATCGGGGGACAATGCCGCTGAGGCGCGTCCAAAACTTTGGCATTAATAAAGCGGTGCTGCCGGTACAGCCTGATCGCGTGAGCTATATCGCGACCATGAAAATTTTGTCGATCCTGTGGATCGGCGGCATCGGCGCCGCGATCGCCTATTACGCCGATCAAGCGAGCAAACGACGCCGCGACGATCAACCGCCGCGCAAGAAAAAAGACCCGCCGGAAGCAGCGGGTCTTGCGTGAGTCAGGTTCGAGTCGAAGCGAATTACGCTTTCGATTCGGCAGGTCGCGGACGATTGGGAGTCTCCGGCGCGTTGCCGCCGCCGACCACCGTTTCGTAACGACCAAAGATCATGCGGCCGGCGCTGGTTTGCAAAACGCTGGTCACCAAGATCTGCACGCTTTGACCGATGTGGTCGCGACCACCTTCGATCACGATCATCGTGCCGTCGTCGAGATAACCAACCCCTTGGGTCTCTTCTTCGCCCCGTTTGACGACGCGAACGACCAATTGTTCGCCCGGCAAGAAGACCGGCTTCAGCGCGTTGGCGACATCGTTCAGATTGATCACTTCTACGTTATGCAGCCGCGCGACTTTGTTCAGGTTGTAATCGCCGGTGACGATCTTGCCTTCCATGCTTTTGGCCAGCAGCACCAGTTTCATATCGACCGGCTGTCCGTCCATCTCCGGCGTCTCGCGATCATGAATCTTCAGGTCGACCGCTTCGTGATTGCGGAGACGATTCAAGATGTCGAGCCCGCGTCGTCCGCGGCTGCGCTTCAGCTTGTCGCCGCTGTCCGCGATCGCTTGCAGCTCGGCCAGCACAAAGCGCGGCATGATCAGCTGGTTGTCAAAGAGCTGCGTCTCGACGACATCGGCGATGCGGCCGTCGATCACGACGCTGGTATCCAGAATATAGGGCTTCAAACCTTTGACGTCTTTCGAGAACTCGACGTACGGCACAATGAAGCGGAAGTCGTCTTTGGTTTGCAGCACCAGGCTAATGCACGCATAGCAAAGCACCATGCCGATCACCAACTGCACCGCACGCTGCGGACCGCCGGTCGCGCCCATTTCGTCCGCCGGGAAAAACGGCTGAATGGCCAAGCCCAGGATGTAGGTCAAAAACAGACCGACCAACAGACCAAAGTAAACGCCGCTGATCGTGTCGTACCGTTTGCGTTTGAACGCGACGTCCATCCCGATGATGAAAATCGCGATCAACATCACGCCGGTAAAGGTGAAAAACGGCTGGTTGCGCGCAGTACTTGCGAAGTCATTGACCGTAATGATCGAGACGCCAACGCCTGCCGCAACTAAGAGAAAAATACAACGCAGTATGAGGAGAGCCATAGTGCCCGTCGCCTATCGCCGCGCAGCAGAGTGCATGAACCGTGCGGCATCAAAGTGTAAGAGGTGTCTCTGTTCCGTTCCAACCCAACATTCTAGCGGATGACTTGCCTCTAAGTCACCCCCCAAGGGCGTCAGGCGCCGAATCGCTTTTTAAATTCGTTTGTACAATAAGTATCGGTCATGGTCGCCAAATAGTACCCCGCCGCTCGCTCGTGACCCCATTGGTCTAGGCGACCGGCGATCTTGGCAGGCAACCACTCGGGATGCTGCAAATAGCCCCGATACATCGTCGTAAGTTGGTGCTGCACCTGCTCTCGAAATCGGACGATCGCCGGATGTCGATAGACTTCGTGGTACAGAAATCTCTCTAGCTCGCGTTTCTCCGCCAATAGTTCGGCGCTCATCGTCACCAGCGGAGGCCGCGACTGAACTTCCTCCGCGCTTTGCGGCGGGTTCTCGGCGAGCGCTGCGCCGATGTTCTCAATTACGTTACGCACCTGGAGATCGATCAGTTCATGAACAATCATCTTTCTCAGCACGCTCCCCTCCACGCGGCCATACCGCTCGCACGCTTGTTGGTGGCAGCGCCGGACCAGCGGCAGCTCGAGAACTTGCTCGATCCGCACAAGTCCGACTTTGACCGCGTCGTCCACGTCATGCGCATCATACGTTACGCTGTCGGCCGCTTCCACGATTTGGGCTTCAAACAGCGGAGATTGCGGCGCGGCGCCGGTCTTGTCAATTCGCGTCCGCTGACTGTCGAGCACCTCTTGCGTCAGATTTAAACCGTCATACGCCGGCGAACGGGTCTCTAACTGGTCGACCAAGACCAGGCCGAACTGATTGTGCGAGAATCCGCCGACCGCCGACATGCACTCGGCCAGAACGTCTTCTCCCGAATGCCCATAAGGAGGATGGCCGATGTCGTGCAAATGGGCCAACGCTTCGACCAGGTCTTCGTTCAGGCGGAAGACGCGGCCCATCGTTCGCGCCACCGACGCGACCTCGATCGTGTGGGTCAGTCGGGTCCGATGATAGTCGCTAACTCCAGAGAAAACTTGGGTTTTGTCGCTCAAGCGACGATAGGCGCTTGAGTGAACCACACGATCCCGGTCGCGCTGAAAGGGACTGCGATAGGGCTGATCCGCTTCGATCACATTTCGCCCGCGCGTATTGGCGCTGAACATCGCATAAGGTGCGAGCAAGATCGCTTCGCGCTGTTGGTAGTTCGGTCCGCCGATGATCGACAAAGGCTCTTCCTGGATCGATGCGGCCGCCGTCAACGACGGGGTCGAGGTTTTCTGGATCACGCTGGTGATTCTAACTGCTAGCAGGGTCAATAGTTAGCCAATTGCGCGCAAAGTCTACGCCGCACCTATCGCCAAAGCAAGTCGAAGCGCGGTCTTCCATCGCTCCTTGTCGTGTGATCTTTCACTTTCTGTGCAATCTGGAAAGCAATCTTTCCCCCTTATGGTGAGCAGGGCCTTTTTGTCATTGATTTCCTGGCTATTTTCCCCGAAAATCCCGTCGTTATACCTTACCCTTCATTTGGTGAATTTCTATGTCATTGCAAAACCGCAGAGCATTTACGCTCGTCGAGTTGCTGGTGGTAATCGCCATCATCGGCGTCTTGATCGCTCTCTTACTTCCCGCCGTCCAGCAAGCCCGCGAAGCGGCTCGGCGGATGGAATGCACCAACCGACTGAAACAGATTGGATTGGCGCTGCACAATCATCACGACGTCAAAGGCAATTTTCCGGCAGGCGTACGCAACGCAAAAAATCTGACCTACACGAGTAGCAGTTGGTGCACCGGGACTGGCGTCGATGCTGATGCGCGCGAACCGTGGAGCGTAGCGATCTTGCCTTATCTTGAGCAGATCAATCGTTACGAATTATTTGACGTCGACGCCGCTTTTACGACCACCGAAAACCGACCCGGCACATCTGCCAATCATGCGCAGTTCAAGCTGAACAATCCCGCGTTTCAGTGCTCCTCCGATCCCGGCGCGCGGGACGACTGGGCGACGATTAGCTACTTTGGCGTGCAAGGAGGCGGCACGGCTGCCGAGGAAAGCTGCTCGAACCAATCGGGCAATCGCGTCTTCTATCGCAACGGTATTTTGCACTTCAACTCGAAGAGCAAGTTTCGCGATATTGTCGACGGCACATCGAACACGCTGATGGTCGGCGAAACGAAGTATGCGCTGACTCCTGAAGGACGCGCTGACGGCATCTACACCAGTTGGGCCTCTGGGACCAAGACCGATGCTTTTGGTTGCCCCTGGGTTTTGGCCGCCGCCCGAGATCAAATCAACTCGAATCCCAAGGTCGGACTGACGCACGATACGCTGAACGTGATGTCCAAGCTGTTTGGCAGTTACCACCCCGGCGGATGTCACTTTTTACTGGGAGATGGATCGGTTCATTTTATGTCAGAGACGATCGACCTGAATCTCTATCGTCAACTTGGCAAGCTGGATGACCAACTTCCCACGGGAGGCTTCCCTCGTTAGCGGCGGCTTCTTCTAGCGCAACGAGCCTTCTTTTTCATGCCTCCTCGACAAGCGAGTCCTCTCATGCGTCCCATCTCCTTGCAAGGTTCCATCGCGATCTTCTGGCTGGCGGCTCCGCTGTTGATCGGGTGCGGTCCCACCAACTCTACGATCCACCTCCACGGTCATGTCACTTACGACGGCCAGCCTGTTCCTAACGGCACGATCTACTTTGAGCCTGATACGACAGCCGGCAATAGCGGCCACGGCAGCGTTGCGATCATTCGCCAAGGCGCGTTCGATACCAGGGAAGCGCTCGGCGTCGTCGGCGGCCCGCACCTAGTGCGGATCGAGGGGTACGACGGAATCGCCCACGGTGACAATGCCGATGGCCAGCCGCTATTCCCCACGTTTGAAACCAAAGCGGAACTGCCCGCCAGTTCGAGCAGCATTGACTTTGACGTGCCAAAGAAAAAGAAATAGCCAGGCGGGCGCCGCGCACAACGACCTTGCGCGCCAACCACAGTTGGCGCGCAAGGTCTGCTCTCGCATGCGGCGCTATTTCACTGGCCGAGGATGATCGTCAACCTTCAATCAAAAGTCTTCCTCCGCCGTCAGCGCGGCCAGCAATTTGGTCAGCTTCTCCGGCATCGGTTGAGGAAACTGAGCGCGGCGGTTGGGAGCGCCAACTTCACCGACCGGCTGGAGTTCTGGGACCAGCAAGCAGAGGTCGCGGTTAGAAACGTCGCAGTACATCGTGCATTCTTGTCCGTCGTGCGTACAAAAGGTGACGTAGTACGAAACGTAACCGCTGTGAGAACGAATTTCTTCTTCCGACTCCGGAAACGAACATCCGTCGTGCGTCGAATCCACCAGACATCGCTTCAGGTATTGAATCACCTGAGGATCATGACACTCGAGATGTCGGTGGTGACCGAAGGCCTCGATGTGTGAGAGATCGACGCTCTCGTCCCCTTCCAGCAAAAGGGCCAATTGGTTGGAAGAAAGTTCTTCGCGATCAAACAGCAAGCAAACCGTCAAAAGAATAGAGATAATAGCAACAGCGCGATAAAGATGACTACTCATGAAGCAGAAATTCATGGGCACCTCCGTTATGGGGAAGCTTTCATAATCACGCCTCTTTCCAGCCTGTTCCTAACCAAGAGATATCTTCGTCGAAATCTAGCCGTAGACGCAAGCTTAATTGAGCCGCATGATGCTGAATATGGCGAATGTTGTAGACGTGCAGCTCTGCCCTTGAGAACGTTTTTGGCGCAAACCCGCAAGCCGCGGCCAGCGACTCTGCGGTCTCTTGCTGGATGACTTCGATCGACTTAGTGCGGCAATGCTGGACATAAGAACGGAGGAACGCGCGGTCATAAGTCCATCGTTGCTGACGCGGCTCCATCTCTTCATAATCGCGAAACTCGGCCGCGTGCTGCTGATGAAACGTCTGCAATTTGAGATCTGCAGGACTTGCGCAAAGATAGTAGTCCGTAAAAAAAAGTGCGTGAAAAGCGGCCTGGCAAAACTTGAGATTCGCGACCGGCTGGTCCCACGCCGCGCCGGGACATTGCTCGAGACAACGCTGCAGCATCCAGAGGGACGCTTGATATTGGCCGGTTAGTAGGGACTTCAGCGTGTCGAGCATCGCGGCCTACTCCTTGGTTGACGCTCCAGCCGAATTAACAATCGCCGGATGCCGCCAAGTGACCGCGAGCACGCTCCAGCGCAGAAGAGAACTCGTGGCGACTGCAATCAGGCCGAGAAAAATTGAAGACGGCAAGCTCTCGGCAGTTAACGCGCTTAGCGGCGACTGGAATTCATCTACTAACGCGGAATGTAAGAACACCTGCATCATCCAAATCGAACCGCCGGAAATGCCGAATGCGATCCCCATGCGAAGCCAAGCATTTTTCAGAATAGCCGGCGCAATGAATCCAGCGACAAAGAAGAAGAACAGCAGCCAAAGCAGCCCCACCTGGCGGCCGATCGCCAACACGATCGCAATCCCAGCGACGACAAGGACAAGCGTTCTAAGTCGAAACTGCATGAAAACCGAACTCGACAGTACGACGGACTCGCTTTTATTTCCTGCACCCGAGCGACGTGGTCTAGCGCGCCGCTACAAAGGCTCCTCCGGAAACATTGCGGCAAACGGCATTGCAAGCAACGAACCGATCAAGCCTCCCCCGCCGCCAAACAGCGCGCCGGTAATCAGCCCGCTGTAATCCAGCATCACCATCGCACCCAGCGCTGCGGTCACGCCCAGCAGCGAACCGCAGGCCTGGATCGACTTGCCGGTCAGACTCAATTCTTTCTTTTTCGGTGGATCGATCATCTGCTGGGCGCCGCGGTTGTGAGCTTGGTCGTACGATCTTTGCCGCAGCCGTCGTCTACTCTTCTTCGTCAGCGGCAGCCGGGGGTTCGCCTTGCGTTTCTTCTTTAAAGTTCTGATCAACGACCGCTTGAGCGAACGCTTCGGCCGCGAGAATCTGACCGTTTTGCGCGGCGATCGTCTGATTGTGCGCCCACATGTTGCGCAACTCGTCGTCGACCGTATCCGGAAAATGCATCACCTGCGCCACGACGTCGCGCCAGCCCCCCTCCAGGTTATACGTCTCTTTCAAGGCCGGGCCCATTTCATTCAGCTTTTCCGCATAGACCTCAGGCAACTCGTCAATCGCCGACAAGATATAGCACTCGAGCAAACGTACGAACGGTTTCCCTTCGTAGCGCGACATAGCATTCTCTTTCTGCAGAAGTAGGAAATAATTCGCCGCAAGTCGCGCTTGCAGCAAGCGTCGTCGCACGCTTCATCCTAACGCGCAAGTCCCCTCGGAATCACCACCGATTGCCGAGAAAAACGGGCGATCCAGCGACAATGCCTGAAACAACGACGGCGTTTTTACGCTTCGCGGTATATTACAGAAACCCAGCAGCCAATTAGAGGAGAATCGATCATGGGAAAACGAGTTTTGGTGTTCGCGTTTGGCTGTATCGCCTACACGATGTTTTTGGGCGTCTTCCTCTATTCGATCGCATTCATTGGCGACCTGTGGATTCCTCGCACGATCGACGCTCCGGCGCAATGGGGAACCGCCGGCGCGATCATCGTCAACTTGCTGTTGATCGCGGCGTTTGGAATACAGCATTCTGGAATGGCCCGACCTGCGTTCAAACGTTGGCTGACGCAGTATATTCCGAAAGCGGCCGAACGAAGTCTGTACGTATTCTCGACCAACCTCGCGATGATCGTCCTCTTTTTGGTTTGGCAGCCGCTGCCGCTGGTGATTTGGCAGGTAACCTCCTTACCAGCGCAAGCGACGCTCTACACGCTGTACGGATTGGGTTGGGCGCTTGTGTTTGTCTCGACTTGCCTGATCAGCCACTTTGATTTGTTCGGACTGCGACAAGCGTGGTTCTACTTGCGGGGAGCCGACTATCATCCGCTGCAGTTTCAGACGCCGCTCCTCTATCGCTATATCCGTCATCCGCTCTACGTCGGCTGGTTCATGGTCTTTTGGATGGCGCCGACGATGACGCTCGGCCATTTGTTGTTCGCGCTCGGCACGACCGCCTACATTCTGATGGCGATTCCGCTGGAAGAACGCGATCTCATCGCGGTCCACGGCGACGACTACAAACAATACCGCCGCGATGTGCGGATGTTTATTCCGAAACTGTTTTAAGCATGCCGCCGCCGACGACGCTGACTAGGCGTTGAATCATTCGACGTGGAACCGACTTGCCTCTGCCCACTTGCTGAAACAAAAAAGCCGTCCTTGCC
Organism: Blastopirellula marina DSM 3645; assembly: GCF_000153105.1. GTDB lineage: Bacteria > Planctomycetota > Planctomycetia > Pirellulales > Pirellulaceae > Blastopirellula > Blastopirellula marina. The sequence goes on along the minus strand of NZ_CH672376.1, from coordinate 120,583 downwards.
TTTGGGCAGGGACGGCTATTATTTTGCTCGCTTCTAACTGCGAAATCGTTACTTGGTCAGGTCGAACGTCAACACGTTCTCGCCGCGTTCGATGGTCGCCGAGAGCCCGCTGGTCGTCGGATTGGAATAACGAACCGGAATCAAATCGCGTCCATAATCCATTCCGCCGTCGCCGCCGGCTTCGCTGCGGCGATTTTTCTTCGACTCGACCGTCTCGATCGATTGGATCACCACAGACGCTTCTCCCAGGGGAACGCCGACGCCGCGATCACTCGTACCGACGTTAATAATCTGACCATCCTTGATTTCCCCATGGGCGAAACCGCCGCCGGAAATCTCGAACAAGATCGTGCCGTGAGACAGCGGTTTGCCTTGGTAGTTGACTTGTCCGGTCACTTTACCCAGGGCTGGCCCTTGGGAGCAGCCCACCAAAGCGACGCAGACTAACAAACAAACTGGAATACATCGCGACATGAAATCGCTCCTGCTATACGTTTGGATGAGCAAAATAGGTCACGTTACGGCAGAGGAATCGCTTCGCCGCCGAAACGCGAAGCGCCGGCTCGATAAGCGACGCCGTCCGCCGTTTCTGTAATCAAACGGACCGACCCATCGCACATCAAAAAGTTGGCGCCGCCGGGATGAAAGCTGCGAAAGGTGATGTTGTAATCCCAATCGCCCGAGTCGAGCGTGCCGTCGAGAAAGTCGCGGTTGCGATAATTGACCGGCCAGGCGGTCGAGGCAAAGCAGGTAGCGCCAAAGTTCTGCCACTTGCTCCAAGCGCCGACGCATTCGCCCAGCAAGTAAGTATTGGACAAGCCGTCGCCGATGTCTTTGAACTGCGCCGCCCAATCACGGCAGCCGATCACTCCGCGCGGCATGACGATATCGTTTCCAGCACCCGAATTATAGCCAGCGTCCGACGCCGGCAAGCCGATACCGGTCTTGTTTTTATGATCGCCGATATTCGCGGCGTAATCCGATTGCGACAGCTTATAATATTCGCCAAATTCGTCCTCGACCATCGGCTCTCCGCCGATCGAATTGGACGGACAGAGAAACGGCTGATGCACCATTCGCACCACCTTGTAGTTGCAGATCACGCTGGGATCATCCATCAGACTATCGTTCCAACTGCCCCAACTTCCCACGCGATCGTACGATGCTTTGGTGAAATCGATTTGATCGTAGATGGCCGATTGTTCCATGAACGGCAAGATCCGCGGCGCCCAACCCCACTCGCGTTGCGGTGGATTCGGCGCGAAATTATCGATTTCGGCATTGCTCGGCGGCAGGTTGCCAAAGGTATCGTGATAGTTGTGCATCGCGATGCCAAGCTGCTTCATTTGATTGGTGCACTGCATCCGACGTGCAGCTTCACGAGCCTGTTGAACCGCCGGCAACAGCAGCGCGATCAGAACGCCGATAATGGCGATCACCACCAATAGTTCGACAAGCGTAAATGCCTTACGTAGGCGAATTAGCATGTTCTCTCCTCATGACAGAATGAAACCAAGCGAACGCGGCAAGAAGCGACGCCCCTGCAAGCTTGTGCACCATGAACAAAAATCTAAGCCTAGCCAAAATTGTCGACGAGCTTCAACTAGAATCCGGGCAACGATTCTAGGAATTCAGAAGTTAATATTGGCTCGCAAAATAGCGACCACTTTGCGCAAAGTGAAGAACATTTATCTCCGCCAACGGTGCTTTTTGCGCAGCGTGGCGAAAAACTTCATCGAGGCCCAATCCCATCATTGCCGCTGAATCAACCACGGCGAATCCAATGCGAGAGACCAGGCGCAATGCTGCCGCAGATCGGTCTTGCCTGCCGTGAAGAAGGGGAGCGTGCGAACCAGCTACCACCGTCGACCCTCTAGAGAAATACCTCAGCGACTTCCGTCCTAACGTGAACCGACCGATCGTCTTTGGCGTATCGGCCGATCCGACGAAATTGAATCCGGCAGCTTCCCGGCCGTTGACGACCGGGCGGACTCGCTTTAAACTGGGGCGTTTTGACGACTACGGTGGGTATAGCTCAGTTGGTTAGAGCACTGGATTGTGATTCCAGGGGTCGTGGGTTCAAATCCCTCTATCCACCCTTAGTTCGTCGAAGTTGATTCTCTAAAGGATTGCCTACAAACAGTTTAGGCATCTTTGTCGGCGGGCCTTCTCGACCCGGCGAACCGGTTCTCGCGGACCGCGTCTACTTCAAAAACAACGTTGTTTTTGTTCCTCGATCGCCGCCGCTAGGAGAAGTCGATGCCAACCGCCGTAGATGTTACTTCCGCTGTTTCTATCGAATTCGTTCGCTGCTTGAACGGTTGTTTTGACCGGATCGAACATTGCGTCTCCCAGCTTTCCGACGCGCAAATCTGGCGCAGGCCTGGCCCCGGCATGAACTCGATCGGCACGATCCTGGTTCACTTGGGGGGGAATGTGCGGCAGCATTTGATCTCTGGCGTCGGCGGTGCGCCCGACGTGCGCGATCGCCCTGCCGAATTCGCCGAGCGCGATCCAATTCCGACCAAGCAACTGCTGAGCGATCTGCGCGCAACATTGGACGAAGCGATCGCCGCGCTCGAAAAAGTGGACGCCGCCGAGATGTTGCAGCCGCGACGCGTGCAAGGAAACAACGTCAGCGGTTGGCAGGCGGCGGTTCACAGCGTGTCTCATTTTTTTGGACACACGCAAGAGATCATCTGCCTGACGCGGCAGATGCAGGCAGAGAACTATCAGTTCTATTGGACGCCGCAATCCGCAGAAGAAGGGAAATCGCCGTAGCAGCAAATTGCCCATGGTGCGCAAGTTCGCCTTGACCGGGTTGGCGGTCGCTGGTAATTACACCCCACGACTTTCCCAACTATTGTTCATCGTCACTAGGCGACCGTTTGCTTGAGAGAATCGTGGGCGAAATTTTCAAAAACACGATCATCGTCGGCGCACTGCTGCTAGCCGCGCCGACGGCATTGCTAGCACAGCGTATCCAGGCTCCAACGCCGATCAATACGGTTGCGCCTTCTCCTTATGGAGTGCAACCACCGGCCAACTTGTCTGGCGGCATCCAGCCATTTGATCCTTACGCTACCGGTACGCAATTTAGTTCGTATCCGCCGACGCCGGCGGCTACCTATGCCGCGCCATCATATCCGCCGCCGATGAGCTATCCCCCGCCGCCGACCACTCCGCCGGCTGGGTTTGCAGGCGGACCGCCGGCTTACTACCCCAATCAAACGGCGCCGGCATATGGCGCTCAGCCGCCGATCTATCAACCGACGACCGAGTTTCCGTCGATTCCGTACGAGCGGTTCTTAGAAAACGTCGGCTTCCGCTATACGTGGTTGCCCAAACTGACCGAAGCGGACACCGCGCTGCAGACGCAAGATTTCGACGTTTCGGCCACTGCCCAGTTTCCCGATTTCCTCGGCAGTACGCAGCCGCTGTTGGTAACGCCTGCGTTTGTGCTGCACTTGTGGGACGGTCCCCAAAACGTGGTGCAAAACTTGCCGGGCAACGCCTACAGCGCGTATCTCGACTTTGCCTGGAATCCGGAGCTGACTCCGCGCTTATTCGCTGAGCTTGGCTTTCGGGCAGGCGTTTACACCGACTTCAAAACGTTCAACACCAATAGCATGCGGTATCAAGGATTGGGCGTCGCCGCGGTGCGGTTGACTCCCACGACGACCGTCAAAGCCGGCGTCGTCTACATTGATCGCTTGGATATTAAATTGTTGCCGGTGGTCGGCGTGACCTGGCAACCCGATAGTCGATCGAAGTACGACCTGGTCTTCCCTTATCCCCGCATCTCGAAGTACTGGACGACGCTGGGCGACAAAGAAGTCTGGTGGTACATCGGCGCCGAGTACGGCGGCGGCAGTTGGACCATCCAGCGCGATACCGGCATGGGTTTTGTCGACGATCAGGTCGACATCAACGACTATCGCGTCTTCTTCGGCGCCGAAGCGACGCATCCCAATCGCTTGAAGGCGTTTATCGAGCTCGGCTACGTATGGGAGCGTCAACTGGTCTATCGCAGCGCCATTCCGACCTTGGATGTTGATAGCACGCTGATGCTGCGTACCGGTTTCAATTTCTAAGCGATCCCCGTCAGAAATAACTCTGTGCAATTCAACTCGCTCCGATTCTGGCTAGCGCTGTTTCCGCTCTGTCTGGCGACAGAAACGGTCTGCGCACAGTACGTGCCTTGGAGCTCCAACAGCCAATCGTCCTCGAATCTTGGCGTCTCGGATCGCCAGCTTCCGTACGAAGCGGTGCAGCCGCTGCCGCCGACCGACGTCTTTCCCCAAAGCAGCCCCTTCAATACGCCGGCTGACGCGACCATGCCGATCGCGCAGACAGCTGCGGCGGTGATTCCTCCAGAACTGGACGAAATGCCGTACGACATTCAAATGGGAGAGGGGCTGCGGCTGGATGAAGACGAGATCTTTCGCACGCGGCCGATTCTCGCGACCAGCAAGCCAGGCGTCTTACAGGCGCTGACGACCGATAGCACTTGGATCGCCGGCAGCGGAGATAACATCGGCATCACCGACGTGTTGGCGACGATCACGCTTGGATTTCCGGCGCCGACCATCGACTCGCCGCTGATCGTGACGCCGGGCTACGGCATGCATTTTCTGGTCGGACCAGAATCGATTGACGCACCGGCGACGCTGTACGACGTCTACCTGACGACGCGGTGGATTCGTCCGATCAACGAACGTTGGGGGCTGATTCTCTCAGGCACCGCCGGCTACTACAGCGACTTTAAACTGCAGCAGAGCGACGCGTTTCGCCCCAGCGCGATGGCGATCGCGACCTACAATTGGACCCCCAGCTGGCAGCTTCTCGGCGGCGTCGTCTGGTTGAATCGCGACGACTTCAATATCCTGCCGATTGCCGGCGTCGTCTGGACCGGCGAGAACCGCAAACTAGAGCTGACCTTCCCACGGCCGCGCTACAGCCAGCTGTGGGACTATGGACCAGGCTATGAAGATTGGTGGTACGTCACCGGCGAACTCGGCGGCGGCACGTGGGCCGTCCAACGCAGCAACGGCGCCGGCGACCTGCTGACGCTCTCGGACTATCGAGTGATCTTTGGGATGGAACGTCGCCGTGACGGCGGCGGCAAATCGTTTATCGAATTCGGCTACGTCTTCGGTCGCGAATTAGAATACAAAGAAAATCCCTACACGCTCGACATGACCGACACCGTCATGATCCGCAGCGGCTGGTGGTTCTAAACCGCAGAGGGTCAATCAGGCCTTGGCCGAAATGCGCCGCTAACTTCAGGCGGGTTCTCTTTTCAAAAGAAGTTAGCCCAGATGGCGAAACCATCTGGGCTAACCGGCTGAGTCAGAGTCGTCAGGCCAAGGCCCGACTTACAAAAATGATTTAGTAGCGGAAGATGCAATCAACCGTCAGGCGATTCTGCAGCACGTCGCGACGTTCGGTCAGCGGGGTCTCCCACGCAAAGCCGAGTTCCATCTTGGAGTGCGGTTTGTACTTCACGCCTAGCGCTCCGGTGACGATGTCGTTGCCGGCGACTCCGACGGTTCCAAAGTTGAAGAGATCGCCCCCTTCAATCGGCGCCGTGTTGAACGCTTTGCCCGAGCTCATGTAGTGATACCAGTTGGTTTCGCCCAACAGATAGAAGTTGGTGCCGGCGATCCGATGATCGACGTGGTTGGACCAAAACCAGATCGAGCTTTCGGCCGATTTGTCGGTCGGCAGCAAAAATCCAGAGGCCGATACCCAGTGGTTGTTGCGGCCAAATTGCGTTCCGCCGGTCAGGAACAGGTCAAACATCCCGTCTCCATTCCCCTGCAACGAACGCGTACTGCCAACCGGCATTTCAAACGTAAAGCCAGCGCTCAACAATCGCTGTCGCGACGGATCTTTGTAGAGATTGTATTTCAAACCAGCCGAGACGTCGGCCCAACCATCGTCGATCAGCGGGTTGGTGGATGTCAAGAAGCCATCTTTGGTGGCGATGATCGACAAGTTCTCGGTCAATGCGGCGCGCAATTGCAGTGCGATCACGTTGACGTTGCCGCCCAGGGCGCCATTGGGCACCTGATGATGCAAATAGATAAAGCGAGCTTCGGTAAGCGTTCGCGGGTCTTCAAAGAAAACGGGATTGGTCATCGGGCTGATGAAGTCGGTGAAGCATTGATCCCCCGGCACGAGAAACCGGCTCAGCCAACCATCATGATCGCCGCAGCAACCGCAACCAGATCCCTCGCATCCGCAAGTCGGGCCGCAATCGTAAACAGCCGCGCAGCAGCCTTCTTCGATCGCCGATCCGCATTCGCAGTCAACCAGATCCGAGCAATGGCCGCCGTCGGACAACGAACCGTATTGATAGGAGACACGCGAGACGTCAACCGGTTGGGGCGCGTCGTCGATCAACAGATACTCGGCGGCGCGAAGGTCGCCTGTCATCCAGCAAGCCGCTCCTAATAGACCGGCGACACAAAGCAATCGTCTCATGGAACAGCTCCCGATTAGCAAGACTTAAGGTGAAACTTGGTTCGCACAAAAAGGCGGGGGCAGCGCCAATTCGACTTGCTGGCCTCAGAAATGGACGAAGGCCGACTTGCTTCATCATCGACGTCGCATCAACCTCCGCTGAGCTTTCACGGGAGAAGCGTCATGCCTTGCCGCATCGGGACGTTCGGAATAACGCCTTTGGTGAAAGGGCCAGTTCATCGGCGTCTTCGCTACAGCTTGCCAACAAGAGGGTCTTGCAATGACTTCCCGAACTGTCCGTGACATGCAAACTTTTTCCATACCCGCCGTTTTAGCGGTCAACCGTGGGACGCATCGCCACCCTCGAGCGTTGGCGATACAATTTTAACCATGTCTATTGAGCCGATTTTGACGACCATCCAGACGAGGCCGCTTGTATGTCCAAAGTCAAAGTCCTGGCGTTCGCCGGCAGTGCGCGACGCGAATCCTTCAACAAACAAGTGATCTCGATCGCCGCCGCCGGAGCTGAAGCGGCTGGCGCCGAAGTCACGCTGATCGATTTGGCGGATTACCCATTGCCGATCTTCGATCAAGATCTGGAAGCCAAAGGCCGTCCTGAAAACGTCAAGAAGCTGAAGCAGCTCTTCCTGCAAAACGATGCGCTGCTCCTCTCTTGCCCAGAGTACAACAGCTCGATCACGCCGCTGCTAAAGAACACGATCGACTGGGTGTCGCGGCCCGACCCCAACGAACCCCGGCTGGCCGCCTATCGCGGCAAGGTCGCCGCGCTCATGAGCGCATCGCCGGGCGCACTCGGCGGACTGCGCGGGCTGGTCCATGTTCGTTCGATCCTCAGCAACATCGGCGTCGTCGTGCTGCCCGATCAGGTTGCGGTTCCCAACGCGTCCGACGCTTTCTCCGCCGACGGATCGCTGAAAGACCTGGAACGTCACGCGGCGATCCACGCACTCGGCGAAACGCTCGTTCATTTGGCCTCTCGGCTCAAGAGTTAGCGGCGCTAGATATCCGCTATAACTCTTTCCCCTATTTCCTCTCTCGCTAGATAGATCGCCCATGTCAGATTATTCACAACAGTATGACGAACTTTGCCAAGAGATCGGCGAAGCGGCCAAGCTCGACAGCATTCAGCAACTGCTGGAATGGGACGAGCGCACGATCATGCCGCCCAAGGCAGGCGCGTATCGAGCCGAACAAGTCTCGCTGTTGGCCGGATTGATTCACGAGCGGCGCACTTCTCCGCGTGTTGGGGAACTGCTCGATTCGCTGGCCGATAGTCCTTTGGCCGCCGATCCGCACAGCGATCAAGGCGCGACGATTCGCGTGCTCGCCCGCGAATATCGCCGCGATTCAAAACTTCCGCAAGCGCTGGTTGTCGAACTGAGCAAAGCTAAAGTGCTCGCCCAGCAAAATTGGGTGCAGGCGCGCAGCTCAAACAATTTTCCGCTGTTTCGCCCCCATCTCGACAACATCTTGCGGCTGATGCGCGAAATGGCCGACACCATCGGCCACGCCGGATCGCGCTATGATGCGCTGCTCGATTACTTTGAACCAGAAGCGAAAACATCCGAAGTCGCCGCCGCGCTCTCGGCGCTGAAAGACGATCTGGCGCCGCTGGTCGCCGAGATCGCCCAGACCGGTCGCCATCCGAAAATGGAAATCTTGCAACGCGACTACCCGATCGCCGCACAGGAAGAATTCGGCAAGCGCGTCGCCAAGGATATCGGCTTTGATTTTGACGCAGGCAGACTTGACGTCACGCATCATCCCTTTTGCTGCGGCATGGGGCCGTTCGATTGCCGCATCACCACGCGCTACGACCAAAACTTCTTTCCCTCCGCGTTTTACAGCACGCTGCATGAATCGGGACATGGACTCTACGACCAAGGACTGCGAGCCGATCAATATGGCCTGCCGTCAGGCTCCTACGTTTCGCTCGGCCTGCATGAGTCGCAATCGCGGTTATGGGAGAACATGGTCGGGCGCAGCTATCCGTTTTGGCGCCACTATTTCCCTGAACTGAAGAAAACGTTCCCCGCGCTGGGGGAAACGCCGATGAGCGATTTCCACTATGCCGTCAATGATGTGCAGCCTTCGTTGATTCGGGTCGAAGCGGACGAAGCGACCTACAACCTGCATATCATTATTCGCTTTGAACTAGAGCAGGCGCTGCTCTCGGGCGATCTGCCGGTGGCCGACTTGCCTGGCGCTTGGAATGAAAAGTATCAACAGATGCTAGGCGTCGTGCCGGATGACGACGCGGATGGTTGTTTGCAAGACGTCCACTGGAGCGCCGGATTGATCGGCTACTTCCCCACCTATTCGCTCGGCAACATGTACGCCGCGCAATTGTTTGATCAAGCGGCCATCGAACTGGGAGACCTGGCCGAGATGTTCGGCCGCGGCGAGTTCATCCCGCTGCTCAATTGGCTACGCGACAAAGTTCATCGCCCGGGAAGTTGCTACACGGCGCCCCAATTGATGCACAACATCTGCGGCGAATCGATCGACCATCGCCCGTTGTTGAGGTACTTGCGAACCAAATACGCGCCGTTGTATGGGATTGGACACTAAAGAATAGCGGAGAGCGGAAAGTTGTTGGTCTGGCCTTGGCCTGACGAACTGCCCTGAGACGCAAACACTCGCCCGCTGACGCAGCGGGCGAGTGTCGCGTTGGTACTTGCTTCCTACCGTCGGCGAATTACCCTTTTCAAACTGCGCCGGGCAATTACTCTAGAAGGGATCCCCTTCACACTCCTCTTCCCCGGTATTTGCATTGCTTGAGCCCGACCTAGATTGGCGGCGCTGGGTCCAGGTTGCGGCTTTTGTCACAACTTGGGTGATCCTGCTTGCGCCGCGGGACGGGATTACGCAGCCGCCGCGCTTAGCGGCTTCGCATCCGACAGAGATTTCCGTTTCGCTCGAAACGTCGACTACTTCGCCGCAAACATCTGGGCGACCAGCTCTCGCGTCACCGGTGAGATCACTCCCCGCTCGGTGATGATCCCTGCGATCAACTCGGCCGGCGTGACGTCGAACGCCGGATTGTAAACGTTGATGCCGGCGGGCGCGGTCTGTCGACCAAAGCCGTGGGTGATTTCTTCGGCGGCTCGTTCTTCGATCGGGATCTCGTCGCCGGACTCGATCGCCATATCGAAGGTGCTGATCGGCGCCGCGATATAAAACGGGATCCCGTGCGCTTTGGCTAAGACCGCCAACGAATAGGTGCCGATCTTGTTGGCCGAGTCGCCGTTGGCCGCGATCCGATCGGCGCCGGTGACGATCGCTTCGACGCGACCTTCACGCATCACTTGGGCCGCCATCGAATCGCAAATCAGCGTCGCGCGGATCTTTCGCTGCGCTAACTCCCACGCCGTTAGTCGCGCGCCTTGCAACAGCGGCCGGGTTTCGTCGACAAAGACATGCAGATCTTTACCGTCATCTTGCAACGTAAAAAAGACGGCCAGCGCCGTCCCATAGTCGGCGGTCGCCAAACCGCCGGCATTGCAATGCGTCAGAAAGTTGGAAGCGCCGGCGAGCGCCGTTGCGCCATGCCGTCCGATGGCGCGACAGGTCTCACGATCTTCGGCATGAATCGCTTTCGCTTCTTCCAGCAACGCGATGCGAATATCGGTGATCGACGTGCCCGAGTCGCGCAGCTGATGCGCGACTCGCTTCATCCGATCCAGGGCCCAAAACAGATTGACGGCCGTCGGTCGGCTACCGGCTAGATAGTCGGTCACTTCGTCCAAGCGTTTCCAGAACGCGGCCGCGTCATCATCACCAACCGTTTGCATCCCGATCACCACGCCGTAAGCGGCGGCGATGCCGATCGCCGGCGCCCCCCGGACGCGCAGCAGCTTGATCGCTTCCCAGACGGTTTCGACGTCGCGGCAAGTGATCAAGGTCAACTCGACCGGCAGCAACGTTTGATCAATCAGATCAAGCGTGCCGTCGGTCTGACCGTGAAAGCGAATCGGTTCTACGTCGGCCGTTAGTTCGGTCTGCATCGGCTTCTCGGGGGTTACTTCGCGAGCGACTCTTGCAACTTGGCGTCTTTCGCAGCGATCTTATCAGCCAGACCCGTTTTGAACGCGGCGAACTTGGCGGCTAGGTCGGCGTCGGAGAGCGACAAAATCTGGACGGCGAACAAACCGGCGTTGCGCGGTCCGCCCATTCCCACCGCCATACTGGCGACCGGCACGTCGCCTGGCATCTGGACGGTCGACAGAAGCGAGTCGAGCCCGCCCAGTTCGGCCGTCGGCACCGGCAACCCGATCACCGGCAACGTGGTGTGCGCGGCGACAACGCCGGCCAGGTGAGCCGCACCGCCGGCTGCGGCGATCACGATCTTCAAACCACGGTCAACCGCAGTCATCGCGTATTCGCCGACGACATGCGGCGTCCGATGGGCGCTCATTACGCGAACTTCGTAACCAACCCCAAATTCGTCGAGCGCCGCGGCGACGCCTTTGATTTTAGGCCAATCGCTGTCGCTTCCCATGATGATGCCGACTTTGACGGCTGCTGTTTTATCGCTCATCGCTTGCTCTCTAACGCATCGAATATTTAGTTAAGATCAAACTTTGGACTGTAAGTCATGCCGAACGTTTTCGCAACCGGCTCATGGGTCACTTCCCCCCGGCAGATGCTCATCGCCGAAGCCAGCGGAGCGGAAAGCGAAGCCGCTTTTTCAGCGCCCAAATTGGCGATCTCCAGCGCCCACCGCAACGTGACATTACACAGAGCGAAGGTGCTGGTTCGCCCGACTGCGCCCGGCATGTTCGCGACGCAGTAGTGGACGACGTCTTCAATAATATAGGTAGGGTCGCTGTGCGTGGTCGGTTTCGTCGTTTCGACACATCCCCCCTGGTCGACGGCGACATCGATGATCACGCTGCCGGGCTTCATGATTTTCAGATCTTCGCGGGTCACCAGATTGGGCGCTTTGGCGCCGGGAATCAGCACGGCGCCGATCACCAGGTCGGCTAACCGCAATTGCTCGCGAATCACATGGCGATCGCTGTAGAGCACATTTACATTGGCGGCCATCACGTCATCCAGATAGCGAAGCCGATCCATATTGATGTCCAGAATATTGACATCGGCCTGAAAGCCGGCCGCGATCTTGGCTGCGTTGGCGCCAACGATGCCGCCGCCTAAGATGGTGATGTGCGCCGGCTTAACGCCGGGGACCCCGCCCAGCAAAATGCCGCGGCCCATCTGCGGACGCTCTAGATACTTGGCGCCTTCTTGCACGCTCATCCGTCCGGCGACTTCGCTCATCGGGGTCAGCAGCGGCAGTCGACCGGCGCTATCCCGCAACGTTTCGTAGGCGACGCAAATCGCGCCGCTGTGGAGCATCGCTTCGGTCAGTTCTAAACTGGCGGCGAAGTGAAAGTAGGTGAAGATCGTCTGGCCGGCGCGAATCAGCGGGAACTCTTCCGGCTGCGGCTCTTTGACCTTCATGATCATGTCGGCTTCGCCAAAGATTGTCGCCGCGTCCTCGACCATCACGCCGCCGCTGGCGACATAGTCTTCGTCCGGAATTCCCGAACCGTCGCCGGCGCCGACTTGCACCAACACGCGATGCCCGGCTCGGGTCAGTTCTTCAACGCCGACCGGCAAAATGGCGACACGGTATTCATCTCGTTTAACTTCGCGGGGAATTCCAACAATCACCGACTCTCTCCTCGAACGGATTGGTTATCAAAGAACCGGGGCAATCGCCTATTTTGGCGGTTTTCAGCCGCAGACGATAGAAGGCCAGCAGCTCGCCTGCGCAATTACAGGACCGATTTGCGCAAAATAGAAATCTAGCGGCCCTAAAAACGTCGTCATCTTGGGCAAAACTTGCAAATAGTCGAGCGTCATGTACAACGACCCTAGCCCGATTTGCGACTTTTCCTGCCGAGATCACCCCATGTACGTTTCAATCTGCTTCGTGCTCGCCGTTGTCACCGCTCCTGCTGATGAAGCGACTTTAAAGCTGCTGCAGCAGTTTCGTAGCGAACTGATCACGATTGCGCCGGGTGCTCCGCAGTTTCCCCAGCTCATGGCCGTGGGGCCGCCGCACAAAGTCAACTTCCAAAAGATCGCCCAGCAAGAGTTTGCGATCAGCAAGTACGAAACGACGCAGGAACTTTACGAAGCCGTAATCGGCGCCAATCCATCGCGCTGGAAAGGAAACCGCAACTCGGTTGAGATGACCTCGCTGACCGACGCGGAAACCTTCTGCGAGCAAGTAACAAAGCTGCTGCGCGAAGCGAAGTTGATCGACGCCGATCAAGTGATTCGCCTTCCCACCAATACCGAGTGGGAGTATTGCTGCCGCGCCGGTGCGGCGACCAAGTATCACTTCGGCGACGACGAGTCTGATCTGGACGACTACGCCTGGCACAGCGGCAACGCGGCCGGCAACGATCCGCCGGTCGGCGTTCTGAAGCCGAACGCGTGGGGACTGTACGACATGCACGGATATCTGGCCGAATGGACGCAAGCCGAGAAGACGGCCAACCAGAAGCCGACCGCGGCCTACGTGCGCGGCGGAAGCTGGAAATCGCCGCCCGAAGAGTGTGTGGCTGCGTCGGCACAAAAGCTCGCCGCCGCAACGGCGGATGACGCGGTCGGTTTTCGCTGCGTGTTGGCGAAAGCCGCGAAAAAGGATGGTGCGTAGCGCTCTAGCACAGGTCGCAAGCCGACGCTCTCAAGAAAAAATTCTAATTTAAAAAGACTGCGCCAACTCACTGGACTTCATGAAGAGTTTGCACATCTCTTTTGAAGACATGATGAATTTCTCGCGGTTGTTTTCCGGAAAGATTGCGAACCGATCGAACGCGCCTATACTGCGGGCTGGTTGAAATAAATCGCAGGCGAATTGCATATAATTGCGACCTTGATTCGCCTCTCGCAACGCAGTTTTCGTTAGGAATTCATGAACATCGACAAGTCCCGCCGCGGATTCACGCTGGTTGAGCTTTTGGTGGTGATCGCCATTATCGGCGTATTAATCGCATTGCTGCTGCCTGCGGTGCAAGCGGCGCGCGAAGCGGCTCGACGAATGCAATGCAGCAACAATCTCAAGCAGTTGGGCCTGGCGCTGCACAACTATCATGACACCCACCGTTCGTTGCCGGCTCGCAAGACGATCAATCGCGTGAGCGGCTATATTCCGCTGTTTCCCTTCCTGGAACAAAGCGCGCTTTACGATCGCATCGCGACCGGCGACCCAGCCAACGGGATTGCACCTTTCCCCGACGCGCTCAGCACTTGGTCCGGGTATGACGGCTTCCCCGATTCGCTCCGCTGCCCATCCGATCCCGGCGGCGACCTGACCGGCGCGCGCGAAGCACGCTTGGTGAACTATGCGTTCAACAAAGGGGATGACATGACCGAAACGAATGACGGCTCGACGTCGACGGCGCCGTTGGCGACGCGCTCACGCGGTCCGTTCAGCTATCTTCGTTGGGTTCGTCTGGCGGAAGTTACGGATGGACTGAGCAATACGCTGGCAATGAGCGAACGCCTGCGTCAGCCCTACTCCAACCCAACCACCACCGCTAGCTCGACCGATCATCGCCGCTGCATGGCCGTCGTATCTGGACTTCGCAACAATCCCTCATTGGCGTTGACCACGACCGACGGGCGTTACTTTGTGGAAGGTCTTTCGGCCAACTGCCGTTTTGGTTCGTGGGGCACGCGCGGTCACGTCCATTTCGTCGGGTTTAACGCCGTCTTGGCGCCCAATGCTCCGAACGCGCGCGACGGCGAATACGGCGTCTTCTCGCCCAGCAGCGAACATCCCGGCGGCGTCAACGCGGTGCTGCTGGATGGATCGGTACGGTTTCTTGCCGACACCATCGATACCGGAGACACCAGCGAAACGCGTAGTCATGGATTTTCGGGACCCAGTCCGTATGGCGTTTTCGGTTCGCTCGGCTCGATTTCTGGCGGCGAAGTCATCGCCAGCAACTAGCTTCGCACGCTGCGACTTCCCCTTGCTTCCGCATTCGATGAAGGAATCGAACCATGTACATCGAAAAATCGCCGCGCCCCGCCCCTTGGTCGCCGCTCGCGTGGGTCTGTCTGGCGACAATACCTTGGGCGGCGGTTGGATGTTTTAGCGAACCATCTCGCTATCCTCCCACCGTTCCCGTCACCGGCGTCGTCACCCACAATGGCGAACCGCTTGCGGACGCAATGCTGATGTTCCAGGGAGTCGACAAAGAACATGGCGCCGTCGCACGTACCGACGCAACCGGCAACTTTCGTTTGACGACCTATGTGGCTGGCGACGGCGCCGAAGTAGGCTCCTACGAAGTGGCGGTTGTCAAATATGAAGCCGCGCCAACAGACCTGCCTGACGGCGTTTCGCCGCCTCTCAAAAGTCTCCTGCCGGTGCGCTATAGCAAAGCCAAAACGTCGGGACTGACGGCGACGATTGGCCCCGAGGGAAATGCCCTTACCTTCGATTTGCAATAGCGTCGAAGACGGGGTCTACTAGAATATTCTCTCCTGCCGCCCACCTATCTCGCCTACCTGATTCGATCTCGCATGTCGCAAAATCCTGTTGTCGCTTCGTCCCTTCCCCGTCGGCGATTTTTGCAGAGCGCTGCAGTGTTGGCCGGAGTGAGTTGCGTTGGCAAGTCGCTGCTCGCCGAAAGTCGGATCGAACCGCCGTTTGCGAACGTCACCTGCACCGGCCGCTATCCGGGCCATTTGCAAGGGATTTGCGTCGACGACCGCGGTCACATCTTTTGGCCCTTCACCGACCAACTAGTCAAGACCGACGCTACGGGACAGATCGTAAAAAAAGTTCCGGTCGCTAGTCACCACGGCGATCTTTGTTTCGCTGACGGCAAGATCTACGTCGCGGTGAACCTGGGCAAGTTCAATCAACCGGCTGGAGCAGCCGACTCTTGGGCGTATGTCTATGACGCCGAGACGCTGCGAGAGTTGGATCGCGTCGCAACTCCAGAAGTTGTCCACGGCGCCGGCGGCATGAGCTCTCGTGCGGGCCACTTCTACGTGATCGGGGGATTGCCGCCGGGGATCGAAGAAAACTACGCCTACCAATACGACGCGGAACTGAAATTTGTCCAGCGCCATGTAATCGATAGCGGCTACTCGCTGATGGGAATTCAAACGGCCAACTTTCATGACAACCATTGGTGGTTCGGTTGCTATGGCAAACCAGCCGAGTTGATCAAGACCGACGCCGATTTCAAAATGCTCGGTCGCTGGAACTACAACTGTTCGTTGGGCGTCGTGGGCATCGCACCCGGCAAGTTCTTGATCGGACGCAACTCGCGAGACAAAGCAGGCCACGAAGGCTACGTCGTACCGGCGGTTCCAGATGAAAAGTCGGGACTGCGCGACGTCGTTTGATCTCAGCCGCGAAAGCTTAAAACTCCGCCGCCGGCTTCACCGTTGTGAAGTGATCCAAGATCTGGCCCAGCTTCAGGATCATGCCGACCGCGATCGCCAACAATCCTGCCGCCGGCATGCTGCCGGTCAGAAACAGGACGATCCCGCCGATGATCGCGATGTTCGCTAGGTAGTTCGCTCGGGAGAGGACGCCGAAAAAGAGGGTCGCCAATTGCAGCGCCAGATAGGCGACCGTCATCAGCAAGCTCCAGCGGAAAGCCAAACCGAGCGCGCCATGTTCGGAAGAACTAATCGACGCGAAGCGGCTCGCCGCGATATCATCCCACTTGTCGATCGTTTCACCACGTAGTTGCAGCGCGAACTCCCGGGTACCAATGACAAGCGAGCGGGCTTCGTCGACCGCAATTTGCAGCGCAGCCGCTGGAGCAACCTGATAGGCGGCGGTCGCTTCGCCCCACGAGGTCTCACGCAATTGATGGGCGATCGGTACGGCGAATCCTAATGCGGTCAGTCCTACGATGACGACCAAGTGTTTGACTAATAACATTGCCTCAGTTTCCTATCGAAGGTTGAGGCGTCATGCCGCATTGTGCGTAGAACATCGTTTCCACGCGTTGTTGTTCGCGGACCGACTTAAGGCAATTGCCGCGCCAGTCGCCGAAAACTGGGCAGACGGCCGATTGGCTCCCTATCTAGGAGGAGATTGCCGGTTATTCAAATAAGCGGACAGCGGTGACAAAGAATTTGTTGTCAGATCGGCAGCAGAGTTTCTCAGAATGAGACGCCGCCAGGGGGGTTAGAACCAGGGATTCGCCAAGATATGCCTGGCGGAGGCCAAGACGATGGAAATGCCGACGATTACCATCATCAAGTCCCACAGCGAAAATCCACCGCGGGGCGGAACGCTATTCTTCAGCAGATATTGTTGCCATTGGTATTCGAGATAGATCAGGCGAGCGACGATTATCACCGTCACGATCGGATAGAGCGCAGGCACATTGCCGCCTGCGATATTCAGCCAGATTATCCCCAAAACCAGCGGCAAGATCCAAGTGATCGATTGGTAATCTCGACAGAAAACGCTGCGATAGAGCAGGACAACAACGACCACCAGCAAAATGGGAACCGAGATGATCGGGATGATGCTTTCGCCCCATAGCAGGTACCGGCGGAGGCAGGCGCCGATGTGAAATCCAACGTACGCCAAGGAGGAGATTTGAAATACCACCGTCCAAAAGACCAGCTCGCGCGAAGGCCGATGCTGAGGCGCTTCGTCTATCTCGTCCATGTCCATGCCGCTACCGTTGTCATGATCACCACCGAGACGACCGTGAGCGCCAGGTCCAAGCGACGAAACTGCAACTGCGGCGCGATATCCTCTTGTTTTAACACGCTGTACCAACACGAGTTAAGATGCCCCACTCGCAGCGCCACCCCAAACACGACCAGCAAAATCACCGTCGCCGTCTCGGAATAGAAGGTGGCCGCTAACATGCCGAAAAAGGCGCCGATACTGACAATGCACAGACAAACAGTCATCGCCGCGGCCGCCAGGCGAAAACGGCAGAA
The DNA here is from genome assembly GCF_000153105.1 of Blastopirellula marina DSM 3645. Lineage (GTDB taxonomy): Bacteria > Planctomycetota > Planctomycetia > Pirellulales > Pirellulaceae > Blastopirellula > Blastopirellula marina. Next base: position 103,141 of record NZ_CH672376.1, on the reverse strand, counting down.
AACGCTCAGATAGAGCATCGCCGCCGGCGCCGACAATACCAGGATCGCCAGCACGGTATCGACCCACGAATCGGGGTCAGAGAGTTCCCCCCAAAATTCGCTGACGGCGATCCCGATGATCAGACCGATTACCCCCATCGCGGCCACAATCGCTAGGCAGGCCCAGAAGGCCAATTCGGGGGGCGGCCGGCGTTCAATTCGATCCCCGCTGGCGCGCTCAAAAGAGGTCATAAATTCCACAGAATCGAGGCCCGTCTGTCGCGCGAAAAAGTCGCGTCGCAAACCATTGTATCATAGTAGGTTGCGACAGAGCAAAACCCGCGTACCCTGCTAGTTGACCGTATGAAATTCTGATAAAATCCAGGCACAGAAATTCCATCTTGGCGGCCTAATTCGGCCGCCGTACTTCGCGCCGCCTGCCAAAGTGCTTCTTGCTTTGGCGCCGCTCTGAAGTTTCCACGGAAAGGATCGTCGCTTGTCTACTGACGGAACCACGCCAGAGAACCCGGAAGAAGGAAGACCAACCGACCTCACCACCTTCATCGAGATGTCGATCGAAGATGAGTTGAAGGAAAGTTATCTGACCTACGCGATGAGCGTCATCGTCAGCCGTGCGCTGCCCGATGTACGTGACGGGTTGAAGCCTTCGCAGCGCCGTATCTTGGTCGCTATGAATGACTTAAACCTGACGCCGGGCTCCGGCCGGGTGAAATGCGCCAAGATCTCTGGCGATACCAGCGGTAACTATCACCCGCACGGCGAAAGCGTGATTTATCCCACGCTCGTCCGGATGGCCCAAGAGTGGAACACTCGCTACCTGTTGGTGGACAAACAGGGGAACTTTGGTTCGATCGCCGGTTTGCCTCCGGCTGCGATGCGGTATACCGAAGCCCGCATGTCCCCTTACGCGCAGATGCTGCTTGAGGATCTGCGGCTCGATACGGTCGACTATATCCCGACCTACGACGAACGGAACACCGAACCGACCGTGTTGCCGAGCAAGTATCCCAACTTGCTGGTCAACGGATCGCAAGGAATCGCGGTCGGGATGGCGACGTCGATTCCTCCCCACAATCTGGGCGAGGTCTGTCGGGCGGTCGTCAAAGTGATTGAAGAACCGACCGTTCCGATCGAAGAACTGCTGCAGATCATTCCTGGTCCCGACTTTCCGACCGGCGGCATCATCTGCGGCCGCTCCGGCGTGCGTCGCGGCTATCTGACCGGCCGCAGCACGATTCTGGTCCGCTCGCACACGACGATCGACAATGTAAAAGGGCGCAACCGGATCGTCATTCATGACATTCCGTATCAGCAAACGCGCGACCGCGTGGAAGAGCGCATCGCCGCAGCCGCCAACGAAGGACGCATCGTCGGCATTAGCGGAGTGCGGAACGAAAGCGATCTGAAAGAACCGGTTCGCTTGGTGCTTGAGCTGAAGCGTGACGCCGATCCGGATATCGTGCTGAATCAGCTGTTTCAGTTCACGCCGATTCAAGACACGTTCTCGATCATCATGCTGGCGCTGGTCGACGGCAAGCCGCGGACGCTGACGATTCGCGACTTGATCGACGAGTTCATTCGCCATCGCGTGATCGTGATCCGCCGCCGGACGCAATTTCTGCTCTCGCGGGCGCGGCAGCGCAAGCATACCGTCGAAGGTTTGCTGCTGGCGCTGGCCGACATCGACGAGATCATCCGCATCATTCGTTCTTCCAGCACGCAAGCCGAAGCGAAAACGCGCTTGATGGGGATCGAATCGCCGGCCTCGATGCTGGCTCGCGCCCTGGGCGAAGAAGGGTTCGAGCTGTTCCAGCAGGAACGGGGAGTCGCCGACGTCTACACGTTGACCGGCGTCCAGGCCGACGCGATCTTGCGGATGACGCTGGGTCAGTTGGTCAATCTCGAGCAAGAGCGTCTCTCGGGCGAACATGCTCAGCTGTTGGCCGAGATTCGCGAGTATCTCCGGATTTTGTCCGACGAACGCAACATCCGCGAAATCATCCGCGATCAGATGCTGGAGATCGAAGCGAAATTCGGCGACAAGCGGCGGACCGAGATCTCGCTGGAAGAACTGGGTTACATCGACCTGGAAGACCTGATCGAAGAAGAGACGATGGTCGTCTCGATCAGTCACAGCGGCTATATCAAGCGCACGCCGGCCACTACCTACAAGGCGCAGCGTCGCGGCGGCAAAGGAATCAAAGGCGCCAAGAGCGAAGACGCCGATCCGATTCAACATCTGTTTGTCGCCAGCACGCACGCCTACTTGCTCTTCTTCACGACGAAGGGAAAAGTCTACTGGCAAAAGGTGTACGATCTGCCGCAACTATCGCGCGAAAGCCGCGGCCGCGCGATCGTCAACTTGCTGCAGCTGGAAGAAGGGGAACGGATCGCCGATTGTCGTGCGGTGCGAGACTTCGACGTCGAAGATCACTACCTAGTGATGGCGACCCGCAAAGGGCTGGTCAAAAAGACGAAGCTGGAAGCGTACAGCCGTCCGATGAAAAAGGGCATCATCGCGATCAAACTGCGCGAAGATGACGAGCTGGTCGATGTCGTCGTGACGCAGCCCGGCGACGAGCTGGTCCTTTCGACCTCCAAAGGCATGGCGATTCGCTTCTGCGAAAGCGACGCTCGACCGATGGGGCGTAATTCCAGCGGCGTGAAGGGAATCAAGTTGGACGCCGATGACGAGCTGGTCGGCATGGTCGTCGCGGATCCTGACGCCCAGTTGTTGACCGTCTGCGAGCATGGTCACGGCAAACGGACCTACTTTGGCCCGAATCAAACTCGCGCCGACAACGCGCCGCCGAGCGACGAATCGGCCAATGAAGACGATTCTGCTGCGGAAGAAGAACCCGTGGTCGAAGACGAAGCGTCAGGTGACGATGACGAACTCTCGTCCGGCGCCAAGTATCGCACGCAGCGTCGCGGCGGCAAAGGTTTACGCGATATCAAAACGACGGCCCGCAACGGCCGCGTGGTCTCGATCGTCCGCGTGGATGATGAAGACGAAGTGCTGATGATGACCGCCCGCGGCAAGATCCAACGGGTCTCGGCCGCCGAAATCAGCATCGTCGGTCGCAACACGCAAGGGGTTCGGATCATGTCGCTCGACAAAGACGATTCGCTCGCCGCAGTCGTCCGCGTGCCGAAAGACGACAGTGTCGATGACGAGCTGGAATCGAGCGAAGAGCCCTCCACTCCGCCCGCCGATGGCGGAGCGCCCGTCGTCGAACCGGCTCCGCCGGAAGTGACCGACGTCGACAGCAATTCGACCGCTGAAGAAGATTCGCCGGAGACGGGTGACGAATAAATGACGCGAAGCAAACGCGCACTGATTACAGGCATCACCGGCCAGGATGGCGCGTACCTGGCCGAACTGTTGCTCGAGAAGGGATACGAAGTCCACGGCATGGTTCGCCGCAGCAGCAGTGAAAGATTCGAGAGAATCGAGCCGCTGTTGGATCGAATCCAATTGCATGAAGGGGATCTGATTGATCAGTTGTCGCTGGTTCGACTGCTCGAAAAGATCAAGCCGACGGAAGTGTACAACTTGGCGGCGCAAAGTTTCGTGCCGACCAGCTTTTCGCAACCGCTGCTGACCGGCGAAGTGACCGCACTGGGCGCTACGCGGATGTTGGAAGCGATTCGCGTGGTTGATTCGCAGATTCGCTTTTATCAGGCGTCAAGCAGCGAAATGTTCGGCAAAGTGCCGACCGAGCCGCAAGATGAATCGACTCCCTTCTGGCCGCGCAGCCCGTATGGAGTCGCCAAGGTCTACGCCCACTGGATCACGGTTAACTACCGCGAGAGCTACGATATCTACGCCGTGAGCGGCATCCTTTTCAATCATGAGTCGCCGCTGCGCGGGACGGCGTTTGTGACTCGCAAAATCACAGACGCGGTTGCGCGAATCAAGCATGGCCTGCTCGATAAGTTGCGACTGGGCAATCTTGACGCTGAGCGCGACTGGGGCTTCGCCGGCGATTTTGTCGAAGCGATGTACTTGATGATGCAGCAAGATTCGCCGCGTGATTACGTCATCGCGACGGGGCAAAAACATACGGTTCGGCAATTTGTCGAATTGGCGTTTGACCGCGCGGGACTTGATTGGGAAGATTATGTGGAGCTGGACCCCGCATTCCTTCGTCCGGCCGAAGTCAACACGTTGTGCGGCGACGCTTCTAAAGCGAAGCAAGAGCTAGGCTGGAAGCCGAAGGTTAATTTCCAACAACTTGTAAACATGATGGTCGACGCAGATCTACATCGCGTCGAACGCATGAAGGATGGACTACTGCCGTGAGAGTTCTCATCACAGGTGCGGCCGGATTTGGTGGATATCATCTGGTCGAACATTCGCTCGCCGCCGGCGACGATGTGATGGGAGTCGTACGCGGATCGACCTCTTCGCTGATGGGCAGCGCCACGATCGTCCACTGGGACATCTGCCAATCGATGAGCGGCGAAGCGGAAGACGCGATACAACAGTTTCAGCCAGAGGTGATCTATCATCTCGCCGCGATCAGTCGCCCCGATTTGTGCGGCTCTGATTTTCCCAATGAAGAAGCGGTCCATACCAATGTCGATGGCGCCCGCCGCGTGTTGGAGTTGGCCGCTTCGCTGCCAACCAAACCCAAAGTCGTGCTGGTCAGCAGCTCGCACGTCTATGGAGTCGTCGACCAGCAGAACCCGGTTGTCAGCGAGTCAACGATCCCGCTTCCTGCTCGTGGTTACGGCCGATCCAAGCTCGCCGCCGAGCAAGTTGCGTTGACGCAGTCGGACGTGCCGGTCGTCATCGCACGCGCGTTCAACCATACCGGTCCAGGGCAGACCCCCAACTATATCGTGCCGGAGTGGTGCAAACGTTTGTCGTCCGCTTTCGACGTGATCGAAGTCGAATCGCTGAATGTCAGCTTTGATCTGAGCGACGTCCGCGACATCGTTCGCGGCTACCGCTTGCTCGCCGAAAAAGGAAAAGATCGAAAGATCTACAACATCGGCAGCGGCCAACCGACCCGCACCGGCGATCTGATGGAGATGATCTGTCAACTGTCAGGCCGTCGGCCCGAGGTCCACGAACGCGATCCCAAAATCCGCTCCGAAGCGATCGCCGACAACTCGGCGATCCGCGAACTGGGCTATGCCCCTCAGTTTTCGCTGCAGCGATCCATCGCCGACGTCTGGGCCGAATGGGCGTAGCGTCCGATACCCTCTCGGCGGCGTTCAACGCCTAGCCAAGGTTACCGCGCAATTCTCTCTGCGGTATCATGGCTCTTTCATTCGCATCTTCCATCCCACGTTTGTACGGTTTGGCACGTCATGAAAATCGCCATGGTAGGGACCGGCTATGTCGGTCTAGTGACGGGAACCTGTTTTGCCGACAGCGGCAATCGGGTCACCTGCGTTGATATCAATGCGGCGAAAATCGCCGATCTCAACGCCGGCAAAATCCCCATCTATGAGCCGGGCCTGGAAGAACTGGTCGTCCGAAATTCTGAGGCTGGTCGTCTCAAGTTTACGACCGATCTGGCCGCGGCGGTCAAAGACGCCGAGCTAGTCTATCTAGGCGTCGGGACGCCGCAAGGAGACGATGGCGCCGCCGATCTTTCGGCCCTGTGGGCAGTGGTCGACGGTCTGGCTCCGCACCTGAAACCGGACGCCGCGGTCGTGATCAAAAGCACCGTGCCGGTCGGGACGAACGCCGAGACCTTTGCTCGCCTGCGCGAGAAAACGGGACGCGACTGCCATGTCGCCAGCAATCCGGAGTTCCTCAAAGAAGGCGCCGCGATCGATGACTTCATGAAACCCGATCGCGTCGTGGTCGGCGTTCGCGATCCCCAAGTGGGCGAAAAGCTGCGGCTGCTCTACGCTCCGTTTTTGCGGACGGAAAAACCCTTTTTGGTCATGTCGCCCGAGAGCGCCGAGCTAACCAAGTACGTCGCCAACGCGATGCTGGCGACCAAGATCAGCTTCATCAACACGATGGCCAACCTGACCGAAAAACTGGGAGGCGACATCAACGACGTCCGCCGCGGCATCGGTCACGACAGCCGGATCGGCTTCGCGTTTCTCTTTCCCGGCGTCGGCTACGGCGGCAGTTGCTTTCCGAAAGATGTCCGCGCCCTCGAAGCGATGTTCGAGCGAGCCGGCATCGATCCCGTCATGTTGAAAGCGGTCGACGTGATCAACGAGGCGCAAAAGCGGACGCTGCTCGATAAGATGACGGAATTCTATGAGGGCCAGTTCGCCGGCAAGACCTTCGCGATCTGGGGTCTAGCGTTCAAGCCGCGAACCGACGATATCCGCGAAGCTCCCGCCCTAGTGCTGATCGACAATTTATTGGCCGCAGGCGCCAAGCTGCGAGTTCATGATCCCGAAGCGGCTGACAACGTTCGCGCGATCTACGGCGACAAGCTGACCTATTGCGATCAGCCGCTTGAAACGCTCGATGGCGCCGATGCTCTAGCGATCAATACTGAGTGGGCCGAGTTCCGTCAGCCGGACATGAACGATGTAAAGCGGCGGCTCAACGCGCCTGTCATCTTCGACGGCCGCAATCTGTACGATCGCGGCTTGATGCAAGAGCTGGGCTTTACGTACTACTCGATCGGTCGTCAGACGGTTCGCTCGTAACGCGCTGCAGATGTCGCCGCAAGAACCAGGTGAGCAACAGCGGCGCGGCCGCGCTGACGCCGGCGGCGACTAAGATCCATTCGTGCTGCGCCGCGAGTTCTCCGAAAGCGGCGTAAGCCAGCGCGATCCCCAGGTTGGCGAGCAACATCGGCGGCAAAAATCGCCGCCACTCCAATCGGCTCGCTCCTAGCAGCAGCACCATCGCTTCGGCCAAGATCGGCAGCGCTCGCGTCAGCGCGATTCCCCAGGGGCCGATTCGATCGGCGACCGTTTGCATTGCGACTACGTCGGACGCTTGCGTATAGCGACGTACGATCGCATCGCCATAGCGTCGCGACAACCCAAACGCGATCACCGCGCCGGCCGTCATCCCGGCCCAACAAACCAGCGTGGCCAGCATCGTACCCAACTGCGATCCAGCGAGCGTACTAACCACGCTCGACGGCACCGGCAGAAAGATATCGGTCGCTAATAGCGCGAAGACGATCAACGCTGTCAGCGGCGCGCTGGGCGGATGTTCGGTCCAGCCGGCGACCACCGCTTCGACCTCGGTTTCCCAAAACAAAAGCGGGATGATCGGCGCCAGCAGGACGACGCCGATCAAAAACAACCATTTCAAAAAAGGACGCACTTTGTCGCTTTAGCCCCGCACAATCACGCGATAAATATTCAACTCGCGGCGCTTGCCGCTAACGCCGACGACCTCGCGCAGGTCGGTTCCCACTGCCGACGACACCGCCAAACGCGCAATCTTTTGCTGTACGAACCACACGACGCGGGTATCAAAAGGGGACAACTCCGTTACCGAACTAGCGGCGATTCGCTCCACTATTTGAGCGGTCGACTGCGGTTCGATCTCAGCGACAAATCCAACTTCCGTCGGCATTCCGGACTGCGCGCCGATAAAAAAATGGACCGTCTTGCGAACTCGTTTGCGCGGAGTCGCACCCCACGGAGCCGGGATGAGCCATTCCCCGTCTTGTGCGTAATTGTTCTTTCCCAAGCCTTCTTTGGCGACGATCCAGCGTGTGATCATCGAATCATCTGCAGCTTTCAATGACGGCGACAACCAGCGATTCGCGGCTTCGACGGCAACTGCCGACTCGATAAACTCAAGTTGGTCGGTTTCTAGATTCGCCACGATTTCGCAGTCGCAAAACATGCAGTTTTGCTCCAGCGCATCGAGCATGTCACGCCAATCAATGCCATTCTGCGCCGCCCAGACTTGCGCAAATTGATGCGTATGGTTGCAGCCGCTCGCGCGCACGTGCTTGTCGATATCGCTGATCAACGACGTCACTTGTGACGCATTTAAGACTCTCGGCATGACGAAAGCTCGTATGAAAACGGGGAGGCCTGCCCTAGCAGGATAATCCCCGTCACCGCCGCTGTCACGCGATCCTAGCGCCTGGCGTCTCCGTCTACGCCGCTCCAGCCAGTTTCGGCTGTTCGGAGTTGGCCAATGGAACTCCCAAGACTTCGCGAGCCAAGTTGGCGTAATCTTCGGCGCCGTTGGACGAGCCGTCGTACTCGAAGATCGATTGCCCAAAGCTGGGCGCTTCGGCCAAACGAATATTGCGACGAATGCGCGTGCGGAAGACTTTGGCGTCGGCCCAAGCCGTATTGGCGCCCGCTCCGTTGGTGAAAAATTGATCGACGTCGCCGGCGACTTCTCCCGCCAGGCGCGTGCTCGATTCAAACAAGCAAAGGATCACGCCGGTCAAGCGCAGGTGATTATTGATGCGGCGCGCGACGATGTCGACGGTCCGCAGCAGCTTGCTGAGACCATGCAGCGCCAAAAAGTGGGGCTGCAGCGGCAGAAAGACTTCGGTCACCGCCGCCAACGCGTTGAGCGTCAACACGCCCAGACTAGGCGGGCAATCGATGATCAGATAGTCAAACTCTTGATCGTCGGCGGCCAGCTTGTCGTATAGGATCACCTCGCGTCCAACTTCGCCAGCGAGTTCCATTTCGGCGGCGGCCAGGTCGAGATGCGCCGGGACAACCCACAGGTTTTCGGCGACTTGCTTACGCACATCCGCCAGCGAAGCGTCCCCCACCAAAACTTCATAAATCGAATCGTGTCCATTATCGACGCCGATTCCGAGATGCAGCGATGCGTGTGCTTGGGGATCGAGATCGATGACGCAGACCCGCATTCCAGCGCGAGCCAGGCCAGCGGCAAGATTGACGGCGGTCGTCGTTTTACCGACTCCACCCTTTTGATTGAGTACAGCGATGGATCGCATGGTCGAAACCTCCTTGTTCTGGCCGGTGCGCAACTGGGGCGGGGGAGTATAACGGCCAAAGGGGATCGATCGCCAGATGAATTCTGCGCCGAATTTTGTCGAGTCTGTGCAGACTCTTTTGCTTACCCGGTCCAGCGCTTATTATCAAAGTTCGCATTGGGGCCCAAATAGGGCCTCGTGCGCGATCCGCCGCTTGCATTGCTTGCAAGCACTCGTTCGCCCCACACGTTTGGAGTATCCGCCGTGCGCGTCATTATCGAACCGACCCCCGAAGCAGCCAGCCGCCGCGCCGCCCAGATGATCGCACGTCTGGTTCGCCAAAAGCCGGTCTGCACGCTGGGGCTAGCAACCGGGGGAACGCCGCTCAAGATGTATGGCGAATTGATCCGCATGCACCAAGAGGAAGGGCTCGACTTCTCGCGGGTCAAGACGTTTAACCTGGACGAGTATGTCGGATTGCCCCCTTCGCATGAGCAAAGCTATCGCTATTTCATGCAGAAAAACCTGTTCGATCTGATCAACATTGACGTCCGCAACACGCATGTGCCGGATGGCCGCGCCCTCGACTTCGAGAAGTATGGCGATCGTTACGAACAATTGATCGTCGACGCCGGCGGCATCGAGCTGCAAGTGCTGGGGATCGGCGCTGATGGGCACATCGCGTTCAACGAACCAGGCTCGTCACTCGGCAGTCGAACCCGTTTGAAGACGCTGGCGCCAGAAACGGTTCGCGACAACGCGCGCTTCTTTGGCAGCGAGAATGCGGTCCCCAAATTGGCGATCACGATGGGCGTCGGCACGATCCTCGAGTCGCGCCGCTGTCTGTTGCTCGCCTTTGGCGACAGCAAAGCGGATGCAATCGCCGCGACGATTGAAGGTCCGGTCACCGCCCAGGTTACCGCCAGCGCGTTGCAACTGCACCGCGAAGTGGTGGTCGTGCTGGACGAAGCGGCCGCTTCCAAACTTGCCCGTCGCGAATACTACGAAGGAGTCGAAGACGCTCACCGCATGCTGGAGTCAGGCAAGCTTCCCTGGATTGATGAAGCGTAATCACCGCTACTCCGCCAGATTGATCGGCCGTTCATCACGCAGCAAACGCAACAGCTCGATTCGATCTTGATCCAGTTGGCCGTCGGCGTCGATCAGCAGTTCGGCCCGTCGCGTCTTCGGCGGCGCCGGCGTCTTGCTCCACTGCTGCAACATCGCGGCGGCTCGCTCTTGCAAAACCGTCTCGTCGGCTAGCGAGTCATACGGAAAGTCGGCAAAGCCCGGCAGCCGATCTTTCGTTTGTCCGGCGACAAAGCGGACCGCCGCGTAGGGATCATCCAACAGCTGCGCCAGATAAGGCGCCATCCAAGCCGTGCCGCTCGTCTGTTGCGCCGCTGACCAACCGCAATGCCAGGCTAACAAGGCGCGTTGCCCGGCGTCGCCGCGGGTCAGCCATAAGATCGCCGCGGCGACTTCTTGTTCTTCGGCGGGCAAATCGGGCTTCTCTTGGCCAAACCAGTCATGCAAATGGTTCGCTGACCAGCCAAGGCTTTGATCCAAGTGACACAGGTTACAAGCATTCGGTCGCGCCGAATTCCAGTCGATCGATTGGCTCATCCGCTCGACGCGGGGGCTGTCGATCCAATGACTGCGCGACGCCTTTAGCAACCCAAACGCCGTGTGCGGCATGTGACAATTGACGCACTGACTGCCGCTCGATTCGAGCGCATGATGCGTGTGCGCCGGAACATCGGCGGCGATTGTCGCATGACAGTTCGTACAGCTTTGATTGGTCAGCGCCTCAGGCCGCAGTTGATCGTTGGCCCACTCGACGGCTGGTCGTGGATCATCGACCGGCTGATGCATCTCGTGGCAAGTGACGCACGAGATCTCGCCTTGCTGATAACAGGCGGAAGCTCGCAGTCCGGTGTACTCGCGACCCGACACGCGGACCATGCCGTCCGACCAAAACTGATCGACCGAGCCTTCCGCGAGCAGCTTTTTCGCTTTCGCCAGATCATCGCCGGGACGATAACTGCAGCCTTCTGCATCCAGTCGATGCGCCTGGGCGTCGTCAAACGTCGAGTGGACGCTATGGCATTGCCCGCAGACTTCGGAAGAACGCTGATGCGTCAATTTCGCCGGATTGACGATCGCGCCTCTTCCTTGCCCCGAGCGCTCGGACGCGACATGCGCCTGTCCGGGACCATGACACGCTTCGCACGAGATCGCCAGTTCGGCCACTTCGGCCCCCTGCTGCAGATTGAACTGATGCGAACGAGGAAGGGTCGTATGACACTGGACGCAGCGATGATTCCAAGTTGGTCTTCGTGCGACCGAGTCACGCGGAGGCGTGATGAAGATCGCGTCGACCGGCATCCATTTCTCGGCGCGAATCTGGTACGCCCAGGGAAACATCCGCAGCGAGCCATCGTCGCTCGGAAACCAATAGATCTGTTCGTTGTGCGATCCGGTCGTCATTACGATCGGACGCTCAATCCGAGGGGCGGCCTCGGCGTCGCCGTACAGATTCGGCATCTCGACCCAGTACTGGCCGTCACGTTGCTGCACGCGATACGACTGGTCGTAGAGGGTCATCGTGCGACCGTCAAACGGCGCTAGTACCGAGTCGGGTTCGGCGAGTTGCGTCATCCGGCGATGATGCGACGCGCCCCACGAGCGACACTGGTCGGCGTGACATTCCAGACAAGACTTTGATCCGACGTAGCCATCGGCGGCGACTTGTTGCGGAAGCTCGACCGGCCGCGTGATCCGAGTCACCTGGGGACCGTCGGCCGCGGTCCAGGCGCACGCTAGCAAAATCGCCCCCAAGAATAGGGCGATCAATACCAAAGTGGACGCAAAATGAACACGTGACGAAGCGTGCATCGCAGGCTTTGCTAGCAAAAACGGTCGGTTTCCTTATTCTAAGTCGCTCTCACGCGGTTTGTCGGCTGTTTTCTCGGAATATGCTTCACGTTCGATACGACCGGTTTCCGAAAAAAGACGACGGGTCATGCGCGGGCAGCGCGTTGAAACCAGAAAGGGGGTAAGAATGCTCGTCATTGTCAGTGATCTTCATTTGACCGATGGAACGACGGCGCGAACGCTCGATGCGGACGCATTTCGCATGTTCGTCGAACGAATGCAGGACATGGCGGTCCGCGCGTCATGGCGCGCCGACGATCGCTATCGCCCCTTGGATGGCATCGACATCGTTTTGCTCGGCGACGTCCTCGACCTGGTCAACAGTGCGCAGTGGCTCTCCGGGTTGGTGCGCCCCTGGTCAAGCGATGTCGCGACCGTCGAACAAACGGCGACGATCGTCGCCGACATCTTGCAGCACAACCAAGACGCGATCGCCACGCTGGAGTCGTTAGCCAACCGCGGCGCGATTCGCATTCCGATGGCGACCAACGACGGCAAGCCGGCCTTTGACATCCAATTGCAGCCGGTTCCGGTCCGACTTTACTACATGGTCGGCGACGCCGACTGGTTGTTGTATCGCAGCGGCGACGCGACGAACGCGATTCGTCGGACGATCTGCAGCAAGCTGGGCTTGGCGAACTCGCCCGAGGCGCCGTTTCCGCACGATCCGAGCGAATGTCCGCAACTAGCGCGCACGTTGGCCAAACATCGCGTCTATGCTCGGCATGGCGATGTCTTTGACTCGCTCAGCTTTCGCGGACGCCGCGACGAGAGCAGTTTGGCCGACGCGATCATCATCGAAGGCGCGATGCGATTCGTCCAAGCCGCAGCCGAGAAATTTGGGAGCGAATTGCCGCTCGAATTGATTCTGGCGCTGGAAGAACTAACCGACGTCCGTCCGTTGAGCGTGATGTCAACGATGCTCTCGAACGCAATTCAGCGCACTTGCGGGGCGAAACGGTCGCTGCAGTACGAGTTGCGATCGCTCTGGGACCAGCAGATCGAGCAAATTCTCGACGCCTCCTGGTTCCGCTCGCAACGTTGGAGCGACTCGATCGACGTCGATCAACTCGCGTCGCAGTTTCTGCTCAACCGCAACGGACCTGCTAGCCAGGAAGAAGCGCTGCAGCCATCGCTCCTGCAATTCGCGTTGACCGAATCGGAGTTTCGCAACCGCCGCGCCAAGTACGTGGTGTATGGTCACACGCATCGCGCGGTCGCAACGCCGCTCGAAGCGAGTTACGCCGACGGTTTTGTACTCAATCAGATCTATTTCAACAGCGGCTCTTGGCGGCGCGTGTATGATACGACGTCACTAGCACAACCAGGTGGTCAATTGGTAGCCAGTGATTCGATCAATCTGCTCGCCTTCTATCAGGGGGATGAACGGCACGGTCGTCCCTATGAAACCTGGTCGAGCATGCTAGGGTCCGCTGCTTCGACACGACGGCAAGTTCGTATGGATGCGGCCGAAGCGTCCACCCCGATTGGCTCGGTCATTTCCGTAAAATCAGCGAATCTCGACCGGCCTCACTTCTTTCAGTCCGGCGCCGCCGCCTCGCGATTTACCCACTAAAGCGTGCTTATTGTGGGAAAATTGACCAATTTGCTTCGGCAATCCGCAGTCGAGAAACACTGGGGAAATGCCTATTGGAAGAGTAGATTATCCGAAGACGCATTTGCGTCCTCACTTCACTCCCCTCCGGCGAGTTTCCAAAGATGGAAGCCATTATCATCTATACGACCGCTTCTAGTATGGAAGAAGCAGAGCACATTGCAGATGCGCTGGTTGGTCAACAATTGGCCGCTTGCGTCCAAATAATGCCCGGCGTTCGCAGCGTCTACAATTGGCGCGGCAAGATCGCCCAGTCAGACGAAACTCTCTGCATTATCAAGACGGAAGCCAAACGCTTTAAGGCCGTCGCCCAAGCGATCGAACAGATCCATTCTTACGAAGTGCCTGAGTTGGTCGCCGTGCCGATCGTGCATGGTTCGATTGACTATCTCAGTTGGCTCAACGATCAAGTCGAGAGCGAAATTTGAGCGACAGCTTTCCGATCTCGCTTCATCCGGACGCCGCGGCCGGACTTTTTCCTGTCAGCTTTGAACAGGTCGAAGAGACTTGGTCGCACTGGCCGCGCATGTTTTTTGAACCCGATGGTTCGTTCGTCTGGGTCGCAGAAGATCAAAGCTGGCAATTGGACGGCGTCGTCTACGACCGGGATGATCATGTTCTGCGCGTCGATTTAACCGGCGTCTACACGGCCGAACCGTTCCAGCAATTAGTCCGTTCCCTCGGCTGGCCCGACGCAAAACTGCGCGTCGAGAAGGTGCGCGACGGACAATTTCTCGACGTCGAGCAGTTCCTTCGCGACAGCGTTTCTTAAGCCAATCAGCGCAATCGCTACCAGCGACAAAATCGTGTCGCCAAGAATGCTACGTTTCCTGGTGAAGCGTCCCCTTCTCTTCTCTTGGCGTTTGCACGACAGGCCTGTTGCCGATGAACCCCGTCTCTAGCTACTCGAGCGCAAATCTGATCGTCGCCACAGCGGTCAATCGAAACCTCAACTCGATGTTGGGCGCCTTGCAGCGACTCTCCACCGGCCAGCGCATCAACCGCGGCAGCGATGATCCCGCCGCTCTGATCGCCGCGAACATGATCAAATCCCAGATCGCCACGCGAGAAGCGCTGCAGCGCTCGACGCTACGCGTCAGTGGGCTGGTCGCTGTCGCCGATAGCGGGCTCGCCGAAGTCTCTCGCTTGACCAGCGAGATCCGCGGAAATCTACTCACCGCTGCTAGCAGCACCACCACCGACGCCGAGCGAGCCGCGCTGCAATTGGAAATCGACGGCGCTATCGACGCGATCGATCGGGTGGGCGAATCGACCTACAACGGCAGCCTGGTCTTCAGCGGTAAGACGGTCAACGTAAGTTACCGTCCCGACTACTACGCATGGGATCGGCTGCATCTGCCCGAGATCAATTCCGAAACGCTCGGCGACGAAGCCGCCGTTCTGGCCGATCTGCGCTCTGGCGGGCAATACGATTTAGAGAGCGGCGACTTGGCTTCCGCGCTGCAGACGCTCGACGCGGTGCAATCGCGGACGATCTACGCTCGGGCCGAGTATCGCGTCTTCGATCGCTACTCACACGATTCGATTTACGAATCGCTCTACGACCAGGAAATCCAACTCACGTCCATCTATAGCGAAATCATGGACGCGGACTATGGAAGCGAAACGTCCGAGCTGACCCGCAGCGCCATTTTGGCCCACAGCTCGCTCGTCGCTTACAAGTCGCTGGTCGCGGTCGCCCAGACGCAAGCGAGCCTGTTTGATGCGTTGTTCGACCTCAACCGACGCTAGCAGGCGAATGACGATGTCGGAAGTTCGTGACCAATTCTTGAATTGATCTTTGCTCGATTTCCCGATTTTGTTAGGTAAGCAGCTCCCGCAATTGGAGCGGGCCCTCGAATCGAGACCATCCAGCCGGCATGGACGCCATGAAGAATCTCTACCTCCGCTTTACCGCTATCGGCAGCGTCGCCTCCTTAGGAGTCGCCGCGATCGTACAATCGGTCCTTTCCTCGGCCCAAACCGCGGGGCAACCCGTGGTCGACGCCGCCCAAGAAAACGTCGCGGCGCTGGTCGACGCGACGACTTCCGCAGGGGAAGATGCGGCGCGATACGTCCCGCCGATTGTCCGCGCCAATAATGAGAATGACGATCCCGGCAACTCGGCCGCTACCGATCCGCCTCCGCCGGCTTCGCACCGCTTTTCGCTCGCCGACGGCGCTAGCGCAGCACCGACCGCCGCCGCGACCAGCCGATTTCTGGGGGATGCTAGTCCAGAAAACCCGTCCACGCCCACTCAACCGGCGCCGGTCAGCGTCGGCGATACGCCGCAACCTCCGGTCAGCCGCTTCAGCCTCAGCGGCGGCGCGCCAACTCCGGCGGCGGCGACACCGTCTGCCGATGCAGCTCCAACCGCGACGCCAGCCCCGGTAACGCGAGCCCCTTCGACCGGATCCCGTTTTCAAATCGGCGATTCGACTCCTGCGGCGGCCGCTGTAGGCGCTGCTGCCGGTGCTGGCGCCGCCGCAGTCGGCGCTGCTGTCGCTGCCGAAACCGCGCCGACCCCCAGCTATGGAACACGCTTCAGCGGCGCTCCTAGCAGCGCAGCTCCTGCGGCTGCTGATACGCCTTCTAGCATGTCCGGCGAAAGCGAATCACCGGCGGCGACCTTGGCCAGCCAACCGCGGACCATGCCCAGCGAATCTGCTGCAACGCCGCGCTATACGGCGCCGCCGCTTGGCTCCAGTTCGGAACCGACCGCTCCAGCGCCCAGCAGCCGTTTCCAATTCAGCAGCTCCGGCGCCGGTTCGGCTCCGGTTAGCTCGACGCCGGCGCCTGTCGGCGGCATGCCGCGTGAAACGCCTGCGGCGACCGAACGTTACCCCGCGCCGGCATCGATCGGCGGCCCTGTTCCGGTAACGCCGGAAAGCTATCCGTCGCCCCGTTCGACGCCGACTCCCAGCTATCAACCCAGCCGTGACCTTCTCGGCAGCGGCGGTCCCGCCGTCAGCGGCATCGGCAAACCGGGCGACGCCAAGCTGGAAGGGCTGCAACAACCGTCGATCTCGCTCGAGAAGCGTGCTCCGGTCGAAATCCAAGTCGGCAAACCGGCGACGTTTTCGCTGGTGGTCAAAAACGTCGGACAAACGATCGCACATGATGTGGTGATTCGCGACTCGGTTCCGGCCGGCACCGCGCTGGTCAGCACCACGCCGACGGCCGAAAGCGGCGTCGACGGCCAATTGCTTTGGAAGATCGGCCAAATTGCTCCCGGCGAAGAAAAACGTCTAACGATGGAGCTGATGCCGCAAACCGAAGGGGATGTCGGCAGCGTCGCGACCGTCTCGTTCGCCGCGCATGCGACCGTTCGCTCTCGCGTCACCAAGCCAGAACTAACTATCGAACAAACGGCCGCTCCGACTGTGCTGATCGGCGATAACTTGATGTTGGCGATCACCGTCAGCAACCCCGGCACCGGTCCCGCGACCGGAGTCGTGCTCGAAGAAATCGTGCCGGCCAACTTCATTCACCCGGCCGGCGGCGAACTCGAATTCGAGATCGGCACCCTCAAGCCGGGCGAAACTCGCAGTCTCGAACTCACCCTGAAAGCCGACAAAGCGGGCCGCACGCAAAACGTGCTCGGCATTCGCGGCGACGGCAATCTGCAAACGCAAACCGAACTGAACATCGAAGTGATCGCTCCGCAATTAGAGCTGACGATGGTCGGCCCGAAACTGCGCTATCTCGATCGCCCGGCCAAGTACCAGGTTTCGGTCAGCAATCCCGGCACCGCTCCGGCTCAAGGGATCGACCTGATTACCTACTTGCCGAAAGGGATGAAGTTTGTCGACGCCAACAACGCCGGCCAATACGACAGCAACCAGCACGCGATCTTCTGGAACCTGGAAGAGCTGCCGCCGTCGCAAAGCGGAACGGTCGAGCTGACCGCGCTGCCGATCGAAGCCGGCGATCAAAAGATTCGGGTCGAAGGCTCGGCTCGTATGGGTCTCACCGCTCAGAACGAAACGCTGGTCCAGGTCGAAGGCATCGTCGCGCTCTTCTTTGAAGTCGCCGACCAGGCCGATCCGATCGAACTGGGCAAAGATACGACCTACGACGTGCGCGTTGTGAACCAAGGATCCAAAACCGCGACCAACGTCCGCGTCGCCGCGATGCTGCCGCCCGGCATGCAAGGAGTCGACGCCAGCGGTGCGAGCAAGGGAACGGTCAGCGGCAGCGACGTCATCTTTGAACCGCTCGCTCGTTTGCAACCAAAAGCGGAAGAAACCTTCCGCATCAAAGTCAAAGGCATCGCCGCCGGCGACCAACGGATCAAAGTCCAAATCTCCAGCGACGAAATCCCGCAGCCGATCACCAAAGAAGAAAGCACCCGGGTCTATTCGGACCGGTAAGTTTTCGTTGGCGACAAATCGAACCATCACCAACGCCGTAGGCAGCAATTGCTGCTTGCGGCGTTTTTTTATGGGTTGGGGTATTCGAACCTCAGACTGTGCTGAAATATCTGGAGCCCACACTTCTCTTAGGCCCGAACGGCCGTTCCAAAATAGCCTAGGGCGCAGTTGCTGCAAGCAACGCAGCCCTAGGTCCATGTAACCAAGAATGCAACTGACGTTTGACGCCATTTCAATCCTGCCAACCCAAACGCAACCTTTCTACGTGCCCAGCATTCCTAGGGCTGCGTCGCCTGCGGCGAACTGACCCCTGAGCTACATTAGACCGGCCGCGTTGGGGCTAAGACCCCGCCTGCAAGATTGTTGATTGACAAAACGCACGAATTTCGGGTCGATTACACGCAAAGGACCAGCTATCGAATCACGTTTGCGCGGCGGCCGAATCGGTGGACGAGCTCGGAGATTCTCTGCGCTGCGTTCGTTCCGAATCCAACGAGCATGATTGGGCGTCCCTCCCAAACTAGACCTCAGAAATGGAGATTTGGGAGCAGGCATTCAGCGCCGATTCGACTTCCCATCTGAAAGTCCACTAAAAAGCGATCCTGTCCTGTCCAACCTTTTGAACGAGAAAACGCGGCGGTCCTGTCCTGTCCAACCTTTCGAACGAGAAAACGCGGCGGTCCTGTCCTGTCCAACCTTTCGAACGAGAAAACGCGACGGTCCTGTCCTGTCCAACCTTTCGAACGAGAAAACGCGACGGTCCTGTCCTGTCCAACCTTTCCAGTTCGACTATGGGTCCAAACGGTCTACCGTCATTGGGAATGGGAGCCGTATGCCCTCGGCTTGCGCACTCGGGCTGGTGTTGGATTATTTTCATTCGTTGGATAAAAAACGATGCGGTCCGGTCCAGTCCGATGGACTGGCCGCGAGCGTGGGCGAACCTGCTTCAGGTGGGACTGCTCTGTTGGGAGGAGGATCCGTAGAATAGTTGACATGACCACTGATAATTCCCCTTTGATCACCCGAGTCGCCAGCCGGCGCGATCATCCCGCCTGCGCGAAGATCTTCTACGCGGCTCGCAAAGCGACCTTTCACTGGATGCCGCCGGCCAAGATTCGTTTCGACGATTTCGAGCAAGCGACCGCCGACGAGCCGATCTGGGTCGCCGAGCGCCAGCGCCAGATCGTCGGCTTCGTCTCGTGGTGGCCGCCCGAGAATTTTATTCACAACTTGTTTGTCGCGCCCGGTCAACAGCGCAGCGGTGTGGGCGAGAAGTTGCTGACAGCTTGCTTGGCCCAGATCGGCCGGCCTGCGCGCTTAAAATGCAACATAGCGAACGAAGCGGCGCTGGCGTTTTACGAAAAGTTGGGCTGGCGGCGCGACTCGCAATCGACCAGTCCCGAAGGTCTCTACTGGCTGATGATGCTGGACGCAGAAAAATAGAGGGTTACGGCATCGGTGCGATCGTCGCCAGATCGGCCTCCAGAGCTTTGCGAATGTCGGCGTCTGTGACTTGCCCCGCGCGCATCGTCGCTTCCGTCAAACAGCGATCCATTTCGATCTTGTCGCCGGCGACCAGCGCGGCTCGCGCCAGCGCTTCATAAGCGAAACCGACCAAAAACGGATCCTCGGCAGGGCTCACCTGCAAACACATCTGGCCAAATCGAGCGGCTAGATTCGCTTCGCCGAGCAACACCAACACGCGGGACATTTGCCAATAGCCGATCGACATATTTTGCGGCGTGCAATCGTCGCGCTCGCTCCAATGCCAAAGGGATGCGGCCGACCGGATCAGCATCTGGGCAGATTCGGACTCGGTACGCTCAGACTGGTTGATCAAGTCCCATGTGCCGTTGAAGCATTGCACTGCGAAATGGCGATGCGCTGCGGACTCGTTCACGGCGTGCTCCCATCGTGGAGGTGGAAAAGAAGAATCTCTCCTATCGTAAGCGACCCGACGACGGTTGTCGCATGTTTCTGGGGAAGCTGGATCGAACCGATTTCAGCCGGTAAGCTGAGAATCGCTATTCGCTATCGAAACATTTGAAATCGCTCCATGACCAACATCGTTATCCTCCTCGTCGCTTTGTCGCTCGCGGGCTATCTCGCCTTTTCCCGGCGGCTCGCGCGCTCCGAATTCTGGAAAGCGACTTCGACTCCGCTGGCGTCGATCATGGGCAGCGGGTTTCTGGTCAGCGCGCCTTTGATGGCCGGCGTCGCCGGGTACTACGCTCTGTTTGCAATCGGGGCGCTGCTGATCTTCGCCTATGGAGTTGGCGCCGCGATTCGTTTCAATATTGCGAATTTTGAACCGATCGAAAACGAGCAAGGAACGCCGCAGACGATCGCCGTCGTTTCGCGCGTCGTGCTGGCCGGCGCTTACTTTATCTCGGTCACTTACTACTTGCAGTTGTTGGCCGCTTTTTCGCTGAGCGGAATAGGGATCGAAAACGCCCTTTTCGAGCACGTGATTACGACGGCGCTATTGGTTACGATCGGCGGGATCGGCATGTGGCGCGGGCTCGACATGCTTGAGAATCTCGAGAAATACACGATCGCGCTAAATCTAGGCATGATCGGCGCGTTGTTGGCGGCACTGATGATTTACAACGCGCAGATGTGGGGGAGCGGCGATTGGAAACTTCCCGACGTCACGGCCCGCTTGGACTTTCACGGACTGCGCGTCTTACTGGGTCTGCTGATCGTCGTCCAAGGCTTTGAAACTTCGCGATATTTGGGGGCAGAACATTCGGCCGACCTGCGTATTCGTACGATGCGTTGGTCACAAATCATCTCGGGCCTGATTTATGTCGCGTTTATCGCGCTGGCGACGGTGTTGTTTCGCTCTAACATGGACGCCGACGTTACCGCGATTATTAAAATGACGCGGCCGGTGGCGCTCTTGCTGCCGGCGCTGCTGTCGATCGCCGCCGTCGGCAGTCAGTTTAGCGCCGCAGTCGCCGACGAAGAAGCGGCCGGCGGGCTGATCGAAGATATCACCCATCGCAAGATCTCGATCCGTGCGGCCTATGTGATCATCTTGACCGTCACCATTTTTCTGACCTGGGCGACCGACGTAAATCAGATCATCGCCTACGCATCGCGGGCCTTCGCCCTGTTTTACATGCTGCAATGCGTGATCGCACTGCTGGTCGCTGGGCGAAAAAAGGAGCTCTCGGCACGCCTGCCGCGGCTGGTTTTGTTCGCGCTGTTATCGCTGCTTTGCCTGGCCGTATTTTTGCTCGGGTTACCAGCCGAGTAAGTTTCGCCGGTTGCGATCATTTCGCTTCCGCTTTTTCTTCTTGCTCAGTTTTTTGTGGAGGTTTGTTCACCAGCAACTTATAGATCTCTGGCAGCGACTCCGGCGTGATCGTTTCGTCTTCGTTCACGTACGTGACTCGCGCAAAGCCAGCCCGAAAGATTGGTAGGTCTCGATCGGCCCTGTAGGTCAACTCGTCCGCGGTCGGTTCGCGGTATTCGATCGTCTTCAATTGCCACAGCAAACCGTAAGCGACATGTGCCCATTTTTTACCCTGGTTTCGCCAATTCGCCGCTTGTAGCGGTCGTTCACCCGCTGCCTGCGGATGGATGACAATCATCTTTTTGGGAAAGGTTCCGACCCCTTCAATCGACTCTGTTTCCAAGATGTGCTGCCGCCAATCTCGCCAGGGAGATCCTTCCGAATTTGCGTAAGAGTAGCCGATCATCTTGGGCAAAGCGTAGTCGCCGGCGGCGAAATCCAAAGACAGGTTCCGCTCGTCGGTGACCGCCTTGACGTGATCCAACTTCCGCTCTGGATTGGCCAGATAGTAAATCGCGACATTGGGAATGCGGGAAGCGGCGGCCGCGTCGGCGGCTTGCTCTTTGGCAAAGCGGGCCAGCAAGTCAGGCAAGCGAACGTTCTGCTCTCCTTCGACCATATGAAACAGCGACAACGGATCCAAGCGAGGATGAAAATCGGCGTTGGGCGCCGACGTGATCGTGCCGTTCTTTTTCAAATGCAGTTGAAAGCCGGGAGTGCGTATCAGCGCCTCGGTATAGATCAGCGGGCCATACGAGAAGCCGCCGGTGTTATCCCACTTCGACTCTCCTTCTTGGCGAAAGTCATACAGCTCGACCAGGCCCTTTTTGGCCCAGACCCCGTGTCCGACGCCGTTGACATGGTCAAACTGGATTTCCTGGAAACTGTCGTTGTAGAGGACCAATCCAATTTGCACGTCAAACTGGCAATAGAAGTTGTCAAACGCGGCGATATTCGCGGCGCTCGCTGCGGTCAGCTGCGACAACGTCGGCTGAGCCTCTTGAGCCTGAGCGGTCATCACGGCGCAACAAACGCCGACGAAAAGCAAAGATCCCCGCATCATCGCGCACTTCTCCTGGCCTGCAGCAGTCGGATGTCGAGTGTGGGAGAGGAACCGTCATCATAGCCGCAGCGGTTCGGCTTGTCTGCGGAAATGGAGAGGGGCTTTAGCATCCATGCAAAAAGATCTAGTAAACCGAAGTGATAGCATCGTGCGCAGATGCCGCAGTTTCTATGCCCTCCTCCGCCGTCTCCGGCAACATCAGCACCGCGCCCGTCAAAAAGCAAATCGCGCCTAGCAACGTAAACGCGGTCGCCGCCGTGACCGCAACGTCGATCGGCTCCCCAGGCAACCCAACGGCAAAGATCGCCGAAAGCATGAACCCAACGCAGCCCAGCAGATTGATCGAGACGATCCACCACGAAAGATTTTCGGGTCGCCAGGCCCAGTAGGCGTGACCAAACTCAATAAACGCCAGATAACCGGACGCAAGAAAGAGAATCGAACCAACCAAGTTGGGCGCCCACACCAACAGGTCTTGCTGCAGCCAAGTGAGCCCTGGCCACATGCCGTCGAACGTGTTGAAGTTAAACAGCACCGTCCCGACAAACTGCAACAAGCAACTGAGCCAACCGGCGTCATGCGGCCGCCAGGCGAACAGCTTGGTGCGGAGCGGTTTCTCTTGGCCAAACTCGCCGGCGTTGGCCGCTTGAAACAGTTGCAAATAGGCGGCGGCAGTGAACGGTATCGAGCCGGCGAAGTAGATCGCGCCGATCCTCGTTTCGCTCACTTCCCCCAAGTTGGCCAACGACGGCCAAAGACTGAGCGAACTAGCGAGCGCAAACAGACTCGCGCCGAAGGCGAAGATCACGCCGATCCACCAGTTCAATTTGCCGGGCAACCAGAGCCCGCGCAGCAACAGTTGCGGCAGCCGCGCGACTTGCAGCGTCTCGGGCGGCGCCAACTGCTTGCGATGATGCCGCGCATTCCATTGCCGGCGGATCTGACCCAGCCGCCGCCAGACGCGGAGCGTGACAAACGGCCAAGCGCCGCGCTCTTCCAGTTGTTCGAGTTCACTCATGGCAGAGGGAGGAGAAGATGAGAACAGGGCAAAGCCACTAGCGCCGAACGAAAAACAGAGTAAGTATCCAGCCGAAAACCTTCCCACTAGCCCGTTGCGCCAGCGAGGGAATGCGGCGGCAAGCAAATGACGAATGTCGAAGCTTAAATGTCGAATGAAGCACGAAACACGAAATCGTTCGTCGCATTGTGCATTGGCGCTTCGACATTCGTCATTGAATGGAGACCGCATTCCCTCGCTCGCGCAACGGGCTACGAAGAGAATTGGCCTTACGCGACTACACAAACCTAGTGATGAAACCCGCCGGCTTCTTCTTCGGTCAGCGGCTGATCGATCGGGTGATTCTCGAAGTATTCGATGCCGCGCTGGATATCTTCCAGCAGCAGCGAACCGAGATCGCGGCTCACGCCGTGACGGACCAAGATGCGTTGAATCACTTGATCGCTTTGATCGTCCGGCAGCGAGTAAGCCGGCACTTGCCAACCGCGGGTACAAAGCCGATCGGCCAGATCGTAGAGCGAGAAACCTGGCTTGACGCCTGGCTTCAACTTCCAGCAGAGAGCCGGAATGCCGCTGCGGCGATCGCCGTCGTAGATGACGTCAAACAGCCCGATTTTGTCGATCTCTTCCGCTAGATAAGACGCCGTGTCATAGCAGGCCGAGTGAATCTTCCGATAGCCGTCGCGACCCAGTCGCAAGAAGTTGTAGTACTGACAAACGATCTGCCCGCCGGGACGCGAAAAGTTGAGCGCCAAGTCGCGCATGTTGCCGCCGAGATAGTTGACCCAAAAGATCAGATCATCCGGCAGATCTTTCTCTTCGCGCCAGATGACCCAGCCGACGCCCAAGGGAGCCAGACCAAACTTATGACCCGACGTGTTGATCGATTTCACCCGCGGCAGGCGAAAGTCCCAAACCAACTCGGGCGCACAGAACGGCGCGAGGAACCCGCCGCTGGCGGCGTCGACATGAATCGGAATGTCGAGCCCTTTTTCTTTTTCGAGCTTGTCCAGGGCCGCGGCGATCTCAAAGACCGGCTCATACTGACAGGTAAAGGTTACGCCCAGGGTCGGCACGACGCCGATCGTGTTTTCGTCGCACCGCTTGATCACTTCTTCCGGCGTCAGCAACAAGCGGCCCTCTTCCATTGGCACTTCGCGGAGTTCGATATCCCAGTACCGCGCGAACTTGTGCCAACAAACTTGGACCGGGCCGGTGATCAGGTTCGGCTTGTCGACCGGTTTGCCGGCGGCGACCCGTTTCGCTTTCCAACGGTTCTTCATCGCCATCCCGCCCAGCATGGCCGCTTCGCTCGAACCGGTGGTCGAACAGCCGATCGTGTTCGCTTCGGACGGCGAGTTCCAGAGATCGGCCAGCATATGAACGCAGCGCGCTTCGATCTCGGCGGTCTGCGGGTACTCGTCCTTGTCGACCATGTTCTTGTCGAGACATTCGTCCATCAGCTTGTGGACTTCGGGCTCGACCCAGGTCTGACAGAAGGTCGCCAAGTTTTGTCGCGAGTTGCCGTCGAGCATCAGCTCGTCATGCACGACCGAATAAGCGTGCCGCGGGTTCTGCTCGACATGCGGAAATTTGTATTTGGGCATGCTGACCGAAAGGTCGGTCGACGCGTAAACGTCGTCATCCAACTCTTCGCGGCGAGTATCTTTCTCGTGCAGAACCATGGGTGCAGTCTCCAGGTGGTCGAAGGATTAGCGCGACGCAAAAGCCGCAGTAGAGCAGGCCAGCAAGAATGGGGGCCCGTAAGCGACTAGGCTACCAGATCAACGCGGGTGATGCAGCGCGGATTGATGATGAAAGGATCACAGGTCAGTGAATGATTTCAAAGAACGTTCGTCGGAAATCTTCACCCCGGCTTTGTCCAACCATCTCATCGCTAATTGTTCACCTGATCCCAACCGCGCCACAACCACCGCAGCGACTCCGGCAAGATCGCGCCACCATGAACTCCGCTATGACCACCGGTTCCACCCACAAACTTGTAGTCGTACTTGCTGAACGCGAGCGCCTTTTCCATTTGCAAGTTGGAGAGCCACCAGTTGCCGTGAGCGTTGTCGACGTCGTTCTCGCCATCTTGCAAGAAGACGCGGATCGGTTTCGGGTCGGTCTTGCGAATCAGGGCCGGATAGACATGACCGCCGCGGATGTTGGTGAAGCTGCCGACATGGCTCAGCACTTTGCGAAATTGATCGGGGCGCTCCCAAGCGACCGTGAATGCGCAGATGCCGCCGGACGAAATGCCGACGATAGCTCGAAGATTGGGATTGTCGGTCAGCTTGTATTGTTTGGCGACTTCCGGCAGGATCTCGTCGATGAGGAAAGTCGCGTAGTCGGCGCTCAGCGTGTCATATTCAAAGCTGCGATTGTTGGAGCGCCACGGCGAGTCGATCTTGCTCTCTCCCTTATGGCCGGGGTTAAGAAAGATGCCGATGGTGACCGGCATTTCTCCGGCGGCGATCAAGTTGTCCATCACCGCAGGCGCCCGAAACTGGCCCGTTTCGCTAACGTAGGTGTGGCCATCTTGAAAGACCATCACCGCGGCCGGCGTCTCGCCGTCGTACTGGGCCGGAACATAAAGGTAGTACTCGCGCGACGTCTCGGGAAAGACTTTGCTACTGGCGAAGACATGCTTGGTCACGACTCCCTGGGGAACTCCTGCTTGGCGCGTCGAATCGGGACCGAGCTGATAGTCGGAATCTGCGGCGAGCGCAAGCGACGCCAAGCCAACCAAAATCAATGCGAGCGGAGTAAGTCGTTTCATGAAGGGACGTCTCGAGTTGGGGGCAAACTAATCGGGGGCGAGCACTCATCCTAACACGCCGGTTTAGAAGAGTTGCAGCCGGCTTGATAAGCGTCGATCGTGGAGCTGGAAACGGCGAAACCCGTTCCGATCGGCGGGCGATTTACGCCTTCTTGCTTACCCCCTCTTAAACCACTAGACATGACACCGAAGGTAGTAAAAAATGGATCGGCTGTTTCCGATCAGAAGCAACGACAATCGGTAGATTAAAACCCCTTAATATGCAAATAAGGGGTTCTAGCGCGAAAAGAATACTGAAATGCGCGAAATTTCTATATCTTTTCATACGTTCTTTCGCAAAATCGGCAACAGCGCCGAAACGCGCTTGATTTCACGGGGTTATTGGTATCATTAGTAAGTGAACTACACGGGAGACGGCGACAATCCCAACAAGACGTTGGGAACTTTGGGTCGACGATTCCCCGACTTGAAACCTGATTTGTGCTTCACCTTTTCTCACTTGTCGCTGTTCCTGGCGGGCGAACGCGACAAAACCTCCTTTCAGCCTGATTCTTAATAGATGACTCCATCGAAACGAAGATTCTTCGCGCCGGGATCGTTGACGATTTCGGTAAGCGATCTCATAGTCGCTATGTCCCTGATCTGTGTCGGGCTTAGTTTTTCCACGGCGTTCTTAAAGTACGCCGGGTTTGATTTTGCCGGCAGCATGGACGACGCGAACGTCGCCTACGCCACGTTCGCTTCGGTGAATATCACCATTTGCGTGATCAGTTCGTTGATTGCGTGGCGCTGGTTCACGCGTCGGCGACGGACAGAGCTAAGCACGAGCTGGTCGCCGGGCAACTATTTGATGTTGCTGTCGATGTTGTACGTACCGTTTTATTTCTGCCGCGAGTTCATCTGGCTATCGTGGGCGAGTCCCGCGTTTTTGAAGCCGATCCTGGATCCCGCCGCCGCCGTGCTGAGCGTGATGATCTTCTCTCTGGGCATGATCACCATGGCGATGATCCCCAAGGTTCGCTGGAAGCTGGTCACGGTGACGTTTAGCGTTCCGCAATTAGCGATTGCCGGCATGGATATCTTTTCACCGACCGACATGATGACCGGCTCTTACTTTTGGGCAAGTCGCATCGTGATCGTGTTTGCCGCCGCCGCCGCCGCTCAAACCGTGATGGCCGCGACGGTCGATTTGGCGCTGCGAGAAAAGCGTGACTTTGGCCATTACTTGGGGATGACCTTGTTCCTTGGCCTGTGCATCAACCTGACGGTCGAATGGGGCTGGTATTGGCTCTACTAAAGCCGCGCCCAACAGCATCAGAAACGGCAAAATCAGCCTGCGTTAACCGCTGATTTGCACCAGATTTTCCGGGGTATTACGGCGTAATTGACCGCACGCCGCGTTGATCTTGTCCCCTTTTTTCTGACGGAATTTGACCGTCAGACCGGCGCCTTCCAGAATCGCGCGAAACGCATGTTGCGCTTCTTTGCTGGGAGTGCGATACGGCAGGCCCGCCACCGGATTGTACGGGATGATATTCAACAGCGCCGGTCGACCGCGGAGCAGTTTCGCCAAGCGGTGCGCATGTTCCGGCTGATCGTTCAGCTCCGCCAACAAGACGTACTCAAACGTCAGCCGGCGCCCTGAGATCTCAAAGTAGTGATCGGCCGCTTCCAGGATGGCGTGGATGCCGATGTTCTTGTTGGTCGGCACGATCTGATTACGCAGCTGATCGTCCGGAGCGTGCAACGACACGGCCAAGTGATAGCGACTATCGCGATCGGCCAGTTTGCGAATCGCCGGCGGCAAACCGACCGTCGAGATCGTAATCCGACGATGACTGATCCCCAGCCCCTCTTCGGACGAGGCGAAATCGAGCGCCGACAATAACCGATCGACATTCGCCAACGGTTCTCCCATCCCCATCACGACGATATGGCTCAGTCGTTCGCCAACCGGCAACAGTCGTTGCAGACGCAACATTTGCTCGATGATTTCACCGACGGTCAAGTTGCGTTCGACCCCATCCAATCCGCTCGCACAGAAGACGCATCCCATTGCGCAGCCAACTTGCGTGCTGATGCAGATCGTGCGGCGGTCGCCGTCACGCAGCAGCACGCATTCGATCCGTCCGCCATCGTGCAACTGCAACAGCAGTTTCTCGGTGCCGTCAGCCGCCGTCGTGTGGCGAGCGATCTCGGTCGACCAAAGCTGGGCTTTCTCGGCCAGTTGGCTCCGGAGCGGTTTGGGGAGATTCGCCATGTCCTCAAACGACTGGGCGCGATTCTCGACAATCCAACTACGGATTTGCTGCGCGCGAAACTTGGGAAGCCCCCACTGGACGACGAGCGCCTGAAGCGAGGTTAAATCAAGCGTTTGCAGTAAATGGGGCGTCATGCGCGTCCCTCAAGGAGCAGATCGAACGGTGGCGAAGCGTAACGCCGTGCTGTATAATGGTCCGATTACGCACTGGGGGGAACCTCCCAGCGGAGATTCGCCGCGGGAGCTTTTCTTACCAACTCAATTCTCCCTCGCTGTCGATCGCAGTCAACAACGGACAAAAAAGACCAAGCCTATGGCTCGCAAAGTTGTCAACCGCAAAGAGTTACGTGCACAATCCGATGCAGCGGAAAGCGCCACTGCCGCTGAGGGGGCCGAAGTCGCTCCGAAGAAGAAGGCCAAGCGAAAATCGCGGGCGAAAAAGGTCACGGAAGTCCGCATGAAACTCTTCTGGGGCGTCTTCAATCAGTCGATGAAGCGCATCGCCCTGTATGAGTTCGACCAAAAGGACGAAGCCGAGAAAAAGGCGCAAGACCTCAGCAAGGCGGGCAAACCCCCGCACTTCATCCAGAAGGTCAAAGAGACGATCGAAGAAGTGATCGAATAAGTCGCGCCCACGATCGATTCTGGGGCGACAGACATTCCTGATGCTCTCCCGGAGGACTGTCGGCATGTTCGCGCGGATCTCACGACTTGTGTTACTGACCATCCTACTGGCGGGCTGTTCGGCCGATCAGCCGACTCCGCCGGCGGCTGGCTCTGCGGCCAATGCGCCTGCCGCATCGCCGAAATCTACGGAACCCGAGCTCCCTTTTCATCTGGCCCCGGTAGGCGTTCCCGTTCCTCCGCTCGATGGCGGACGAGTAAAGACGAACCTTCCCGAAGGTTGGAAGCTGTTGCCGCGGCGCAGTGAATATCTGCTAGGCGCCTACGAAGCTGAGCCTTCCGGCATCCCCCGCATCTTGGCCCATGTCAGCGACAGCCCGCTCGCTGACACCATCGACCAAGCTTCCGGCAAGGTCTTATATAAGACGCTCGCGGGTGAAATCGGCGAATTGACGTTCGCCGATCCGCCGCCGAAAGTGATGGAAATTGGGTCCACCTTCTGGGTTCAATATGTGCGGCCCGCCAAGTTTCAGAGCGAGACGGCTCGCCAATTGGTGCTCGAAACGGTCCGCAACGGTCGGCGCTACAAGCTAGAACTTTTTGTCGCCAAAGACGACTTGCCCGCCAAAGCGAGCGCCGCCTACCGGGTCGCCAACGACACGCAGTTTCTATCCGAACAAGCGGAGAAGCCGGCGGCGGAGACCGAGCCGGAAGAGCCACCGGCGGAAGCGCCAGCGTCCGACGATGATTCTTAAGCGAATCTTCAAACTTCGCTCGCACGAATCACTCAGCAGAAGGCGCAGACTAAAGCGTTTGCTCCTTCTCTCTTTCGAAGCTGCATCGCGCTATGGGACGCTTTATTGGCTTTGCGATCCTTGCGATCGTCGTGCTGTTCACGTTGGCGATTCTCTTCCGGGGCGAATCGGTTCTTGACGATGCGGTCAGTCAGATGCAGCAAGCGGCGCAAGACTTGACGCCGATTGTCGAGCCGCCGGAAGTCGAAGAGGAGCCAACAGAGCCGATTCCGGAAAAGTTGCTGCGGCCGCTTCCGGACCTCACTCCGATCTATAGCGCCGAACGTCGCGCCAATCTAAGAACCAAGAATCGCTACTACATTTACATCGCAGATTCGGATTCGCCGCGGCCCCATGCGAAGATTCAATACTTGCGACTCGAAGCGCTGAATGTCGTACCTGTCGAAGACTCGCTCTACACTTTGATTCCTCGCGCGACGGTACATGCGACGGTCCACTACCAGGTGACTTCCCAGTACGTCACAGAAACGGAAGCGCGAAATGCGGCGTTGTTGCCGAACGTTTTTCAAGAAACGTTGTTCTTTGATTTCGCGTGGACAGACAATCAATGGGTCATCTGTCGCGAAAGATTTGACCATATCTGGAAATCCAAAGGGCGCCGCGAATCGTTTCTCGCTCGCCGTCCTCCCCACATGAAACTGGTCGAACACCAGTTTCAAGAGTTTCCCATTGTGGATGTGCTTGACGAGCCTGTCCCCGCGCCGAGCGACAATCCAGTCAGCGACAACCCGTACGGTTCGAGCGTTAGCCAAACAACCCCGTAACCGCTTCCGCTTTCACCAATTCGCGCGGTTGGTTCAAGTGGTTGTAGACGATTGTCGCCGGATCGATTCCCATCGCGTGGTAGATCGTCGCTAACAGTTCGGTCGGATGGACCGGATCGCTCAGCGGCGACGACGCGGTTTGATCCGACTCGCCATAGACCGAACCACGTTTGATTCCGGCGCCGGCCAGGCAAGCCGTGTAGCAGTAAGGCCAGTGATCGCGGCCATCGGCGCTGTTGCCGTTGCCGGAAGTGCTGACTCCCCGCTGCGGACTGCGACCGAACTCGCCGACCGCGATGACCAGCGTTTCCTCTAGCATGCCGCGATCGTCCATATCGGCGATCAACGAAGACAAGCCGCTGTCGAGCATCGGCGCCGACTGGTTCTTCATCCGCTGGGTCAGGCCGACGTGATGGTCCCAACTATGATTGTCCGAGTTGGCGACTTTGGGCCAGATCACTTCGACCACGCGCGTGCCGGCGTCAATTAAACGCCGGGCCAGCAGCAAGCTTTGCCCAAACGTATTGCGGCCGTACATCTCGCGCGTCTTCTCCGACTCTTTGCTCAGATCGAAGGCGTCGCGCGCTCGGCCCGAAGCGATCAGGTTCATCGCCGTTTCGTAGTACTTGTCCATGTCGTACTTGTCGACCGCTTGATCAAGGGCCGGCATACCTGCGTTGATCAGATCACGCAACCGAGCGCGGCGGCCCAGTCGATTGGTCGAGACCTCGGGACGCAGCTTCAAGTCGGTAATGTTGAGCCGCTCCATCTTGTTCATGTCCATATCGTCTCCCGGTGGGAAGAGATAATACGGATCGTAAGCGCGACCCAAGAAGCCGGCGGTCCCTGACTTGTTGACGACGTTACTCTCTTGCAGCGGTCGCGGCATCATCACAAACGGCAGCATCGGCACGTCGGGCGGCAACAGCTTGATGATGTTGCTGCCAAAGTTGGGATAGTCTTTGGGAGACGGCGGCTCCAACTGACCGCTGGGACTTACTTTGTCGGCCGTATAGCCGGTGTGCATTTGATAGATCGCCGCGGTATGGTTGAACAAACCATTGGGCGAATAGCTCATCGACCGGATCAGCGACAACTTGTCGGTTACCTGGGCGAGCTTTGGCAGGTTCTCGGTCAGGTCGATGCCGGGGACTTTGCTATGGATCGTGCCGAAGGCGCTTTTCACCTTGTCCGGCACATTCTCTTTCGGATCCCACAGGTCGATATGGCTGGGTCCCCCCTGCAGGTAAACCATGATGACCGACTTGGCGCGGCCCCAGCCAGAACCGGTCGACTCGATCGCGGCGGAAGCTTGCTGCATTTGCAGCGCTTGCCCGAGGGTCATGCCGAGAAATGCGGAACCGCCGATACGCAACAAATCGCGCCGCGTCGGGCCCAAATCACGATCACAAACGTCCTTGGCTTTGCGCCCAGGGATAACAAGCATGGCGAGAACTCCAAATCGCAATTTCCGACTTAACAACCCAAAACGGATGTCGTCGGAGGTAGGATGGCTTCGATCAGAGGCGGCAGGTAGGCAGTCAGTGCCGCGAAGATCCATCCGGCGCAAGGGGTATTGCGCGGTCCTCCTCGCTACTAGCGCGATCAACAACCCCATGCCGATCGGCGTACCGCGCAGTATAGACCTGGAGCGAAGCGAGAGTCAACTGAAATCTAACTCTACGCTGGCCTTATGGTAATTTGTTCGCCACTAGCCTACATCCAGTGCCGTTTTATGACCGGCAGCGCTTAGAAATCGTTTCGACATTGACCCGCCAATCGCGATTTGATACTTACCTACCTCCCCAAGTTTCGTTCCGGGAGAATAAGTCATGCTTCGTCGTCAGTTTATGCAATTGATTTCGGTCGGGATCGCCGCGTTTGTCGGCTTGTTCGTCGCGCAAGTACGCGCCGAGTCAGGCACAGCATCGCTGCGGGAAACGCTGGAAAAAGGCCTGCGTGCTCGACGTCCCATCGAGTTTGAATTTATCGACGAGGTCGTCGACCTGGTCGATACCGGAGAACTGACCCGACAATTAGTGATGTCATGCTTCGAATACGCACGGCGTCGAGATCGCTATCAACCGTATCGCTACTTCGCGCCAGCGATACGAATTCAAGCGAAGAAGATCGGGGTTGATCTGTAAAACTTGCGTCGGGCATGGCGCATCCAGTCGGCCGTGCCCTACTTCTCCTCGATCACCTTCTTCGCTTCTCGTTCTTTCGTCAGCTGGCTTTCTTTTCCGACCAGCCACATCACCACGTAGTAAAACACCGGGGTAAAGACCAAGCCAAAGAAGGTCACGCCGAGCATGCCGCTGAAGACCGCGACGCCGAGCGCGTAACGCATCTCGGCGCCGGCTCCGTGTCCAAACAACAGCGGCGCGACGCCCAAGACGAACGCGAAGCTGGTCATCACGATCGGACGCAACCGAGTCGTACAGGCCTCGACCGTCGCTTCCATCAGCGGCAAACCGTCGCGCTCCATGCGATCCTTGGCGAATTCGACTACCAGAATTGCATTCTTACACGCGAGCCCTACTAACACCACGAACCCGATCTGCACAAAGATATTCAAGTCCATGGGCGAGCCGCTCATGGTCGAGATCACCAGGCCGGCAAGCGCAGCCAATACGCACATCGGCACCACCAGGATGATCGTGAACGGCAGTTCCCAGCTTTCGTACTGGGCCGCCAGAATCAGGTAGACCAACACCACGGCGCCCAGCAGAGCCGAGATCGGGTTTTGCAACACGTCTTTGAACGAGGTGAATTGGCTCGCCTGTTCTTGCAGGAACGAGATTTCGGTCCACTCCGCTTCCATCGTTGTCGGCAACTCTTGTTTCGCCAGATGATTCATCGTTTCCAGGACTTGGCCGGTGCTGATGATGGGCAGGTTGACGCCGTTGATCACCGCAGCGGGGAAGCCGTTATAGCGGTTGATCAACACCGGTCCGGTACTATCTTCAATCGTCGCAATTGTACCGATTGGGACCATCTGGTCGTTGCGACCGCGGACCTTCAATTGACGGACCGATTCGGCGTTCACCCGAAAACTGGACTCGGCCTGGACGTTGACTTGCCAGGTGCGTCCAAAACGATTGAAGTCGTTCACATAGACGCCCCCCATGTAACCCTGCAGCGCGCTGAAGACCTGTTCTAACTCGACCCCCATCGTTTTGCATTTCACGCGATCGATGTCGATGTAAAGCTGCGGAGTGTTGGCGCGGAAGCTGTTGAACGCCATGACGATGCCCGGCGTATCCAGCGCCGTGTTGGCCAAATGATCGGCCTGCGCTTGCAGGACCGGCAAACCATTGTCGCCGCGATCTTCGACCATCAGCTTGAAACCGCCTGCGTTCCCCAAGCCGTCCACCGCCGGCGCGTTAAAGACCGAGACGCGGGCCTCTTGAATTTGACTAAACTTCTTTCGCAACTCAGAGGCGACATGGATAGCGCCGGTGGCTTCCGTCCCTCGTTCATCAAACGGCTTCAGCACGACGAACCCGCCGGCGAAGTTCGAGCTGATCGCATTCTGGATAAAGGACTGCCCTGAAACGGCCAGGATGTGCCCAACCCCTTCGGTCTCCAGGACGATCTTTTCGATCTCTTGGACGACGGCTTTCGTGCGTTCCAGCGAAGCTGCATCCGGCAATTGCACGTCAAAAAGCAAATAGCCTTTGTCTTGACTGGGGATAAAACCGACCGGAATTTTGGTAAAGCCATAGCCGGTCAACGTGATCAAACCCACATAGACGACCAGAGCGACTGCGCTGATTCGCAGCAATGACGCGATACCTTTACCGTAGACATCAGTCGCCCAATCAAAGCCTTTGTTAAAGACTCCGAAGATCGACTTCAAAGTCGCGTTCACGACAGGAGTTGCAAAATAGCCGAGGACTGCGCCCGGTAAAAACAGAACCGCCGTCAGCCAATACGGCATCGGTTGAACTTCTCCGGTCGGTCCCTCTGGCTTTCCGCCAAAGAAGAAACTGCCGATCCAAATCGTGAGCAAGCCGCCTAAGATGACAATTCCCCACCAGGGCAGCGCTTCGCGATGGTCGGTATGTTCTTCGCCTGGTTTGGGATCGCGAAAAATCGACGTCGCTCGGGCAGGCGTCATCGTCATCGCGTTCAACGCCGAGATCAACATCGCCGCCGCGATCGTCAACGCAAACTGGCGGAAGAACTGACCGGTAATGCCGCCGAGAAACGCACTGGGGAAAAACACGCTGCTAAGCACTAGCGTGATCGCGATGATCGGCCCGGTGATTTCTTCCATCGCATGGATCGTCGCATCGCGCACTTTGTATCCCTTGGCGATCCAGCGCTCAATATTTTCAAGCACCACAATCGCATCATCCACGACGATCCCGATGGCTAACACCAGGCCAAACAGCGTCAAGTTGTTTAGAGTAAAGCCCATCATCGCCATGATCGCAAACGTGCCGACCAGCGACACGGCGACATCGATCATCGGCAGCATGACCGCTTTCCAATCTTGCAGGAACAGCAGCACGACGATCGCGACCAAGATGATTGCATCACGAAGCGTTTTGAAAACTTCCTCGACCGACTCTTCAATAAACGGCGTCGTATCATAGGCGATTTCGTAGGTCAGTCCCGGCGGAAAGCTCTCTTTGAGCTCTTTCATGCGCGTTTTGACTAACGCACCGACATTCAGCGCGTTGGAGCCCGGCAATTGGAACACGCCCAAACTAACCGAGGCGCGGCCATCGAGTCGGCTTTGCGTGTTTAGATTCTTGGCGCCAAGCTCTACTTTCGCCACGTCGCGAACGCGCGTGATCTGGCCATCTGAACCGGTCTTCACCACGATGTCAGCGAACTGCTCTGGATCTTGCAGTCGTCCCAGCGTCGTCATCGTCAGCTGAAGTTCTTGTCCCGGGGGAACCGGCGGTTGGCCGATCTGACCCGCGGCGACCTGGACGTTTTGTTCTTTCACCGCGTTGATGACATCGCCGGCCGTCATGCTGCGGGTCGCCAGCGCATCGGGGTTCAGCCAGATGCGCATGCTGTAATCTTGCTGACCCAGAATAGCGACGTCGCCCACACCGTCGAGCCCGGCCAACTGATCTCGGACCTGAATCGTCGCATAGTTGCTGATGAAGAGCTGATCGTAGTCGGCTTTGCCCGATTCCGGGTTGTCTTCGGCGACCAAAGTCACCGCCATCAAGATATTGGGAGATTTCTTTTTGGTCGTTACGCCGGTCGCTTTAACCACGTCCGGCAACAATGCAACCGCTTGAGAAACGCGGTTCTGCACCAGCACTTGGGCCATGTCGAGATCAGTGCCGAGCGCAAAAGTGACCGTCAGCGTGTAGCTGCCGTCACTGGCCGATTGCGAAGACATGTAGATCGCATCTTCGACGCCGACCACTTGTTGTTCAATCGGTGCGGCGACCGTGTCGGCCACCACTTGAGCGCTGGCGCCTGGGTACGAACAAGTGACTTGGACCGTCGGCGGGGCGATCTCTGGATACTGCGCGATCGGCAAAATCCAGACGCAGATAGTCCCGACCAAGATGATGACGATCGAGATCACCCAAGCGAAAATCGGTCGATCAATAAAGAAGCGAGCCAGCACGAGATGCTATCCTTCGTCGATGGTCAAATCAGTCGGTACGCAAGTTGTTCGCAGCCGCAATTGGCTACGACTTCGCCGGCTCTACGTTCTCTTGTTTCGGTTCTTCCGCTGCCGGCTCGGCCGCTTTGGCCGGCGACTTCTCTTCGGCTTGCAACATCCGCGGGTCAATCACCGGCGGCTCTTCCATCTTGCCTGCTTGTGCGGCGACCGGTTTGCCTGGTCGCACCAACAGCAGGCCGTTGATAATCACTTTTTCGCCTGCTTTCAGGCCGCTGGTGATGACGCGATCTTTTCCTTGCTTCGTACCCAGCGTGACCTGGCGACGCTGGGCGTTCCCCTGTTCGTCCACGATGTAGACGTAGCGATCGCTTTGATCCGCGCCGATCGACGAATCCGGAACGAGAACCGCATCATACGGATGACCCGAAGCGACTTTTACGCGGACGAACATTCCCGGGGCCAGCGCTTCATCTTTGTTGCTGATGACCGCTCGAATACTGATCGTGCCGGTGCCGGCGTCCAATTGATTCGAGCCGAAGTCGACGACGCCCAACTCGGGATAAATCGTGCCATCGGCCAACGTGATCTGGATGGGGATTTTTCGTTCACGCAACGGGATGTGTCGCGTATCTTGATTGGCGACGCGCTCTTCGGTAAATCGCAACAATGCGAGTTCATCGACGTCAAAATAGATGTAGGTCGGACTGACCGAGACGATCGTCGTCAGCAAGGTCGGCAAGCCTGCGCCTCCTTGCACCAGATTTCCCGGAGTGACGTAAGTACGGTCGATGCGCCCGTCGATCGCGGCCGTGATCGTGCAGTAGTCGAGATCCACTTTCCGCGCAACGGCCTGGGCTTCGGCTGCTTTGACGGCGGCGTCAGATTCATTCACCGCGGCGACGCTCTCGTCATACAGTTCTTGGCTGATCGCTCCGCTGCCGACCAATTTGTCGTTGCGAGCAAGCGTTGTTTTCGCTAGTTCGTATTTCGCTTTGTACAGATTGGTGTTGGCCACCGCTTGATCGTACTGCGCTTTGTAGGTGCTCGTATCGATCAAAAACAGCAGTTCGCCCGCTTTGACCATGGCGCCGTCGTTGAATTTGACGGATTGCATATAGCCAGAGATCTTGGCGTAGACGTCGACCGTTTGCTCGGCCTCGACGTGACCGGTGTATTCTTCATAGTCGATCACTTTGCGTTGGATCGACTCGGCCACCGTCACCGGCGGAGGCTCGGCCTTCGGCATTTGAAAACCGGGTCCGCAACCGACGGCCAACAGAATTAAAAGAGACGACGATATTCGGGAGGTTAATGCCGCGGGTCTCATCTTCGTCCTTCAGGTGGTGTAACTCATCGCAAACTTTGACCGCTCGAGCCCCGAGCGAACAACCACGTATTATTGCCGACAGACCCGGCCTACCAACAGTCGCAACTCGTAGAAAATCAGAGATCTGAAATTCCGAAAACTCCGAAAACAAAGTCGCTTGCAGTCATCTTCGGACAACGCCGTCGTCAATCTTTGCGCAAGCGGAACTACTTCCCAAAATTCAGTCGCTGCCGTAGCGAATATAACGACAAACGGCGTTGCGAGCCTAATTAATATAGGTGATGACCACTTCGTGCGAAGCCAACGCATCGGAGAACAGCCGCTGCAACTTCGGAAAAACTTCTAACAGGCCTTCGACTTCGTCCAAGGTCCAGCCCCCTGGATGCGGCTCTGGGTAGATTCCCGCTTCATTGAAAGCTTCGGCCGAAAATCGTTCGCGTAGATCCTCGATCGACAGCGGCTCGAGCGCCTCCACAATCAACGCGATCTCGTCCCGATCGAATCGGCGAGCCGGACCATACGACGCGTCGAGCAGCGTGGGAATTCCTCCCATCACGACGCGAAAGAGCGGATCTTCCGGATCGGCGTCCGGCTCTAGCGACGCGTCGCCGGTCAGCAGAAAATGAAGTGCGTGCCAATCTTTCTCGAGATCGACGCGCGTCGGATCTTCCTGCGCGCGAGCGAACGCGGCCAAGATCTCCGGTCCGTGCAGCGCGATCGCATCGGGATCGCTCATCATTTGGGTCATCGCCGCCATATCGATCCCCGGCATGCTGCAGAGATAGGCGATCCCCTTCTCCGAATCTTGTTCCAACTCGGCCAATTCGGCGGTCGGAAGTCGGCGATAGGTGCAAGACATTCCCATGCGCGCAATCCTTTGGGGAGAGAAGTGTTCGCCCGCGCTACGCTGGCCCAAAACAGATGTAGCGACCTACGACGAATCTAAAGGATCGCGCGGCGATTGTCACGCAGATTTTAGAGAACGCGCCCTGTTCAACCGCTAGTTGCCATTCTTGAGCTTTTGCAGCGATTCTACCTGAACCTCTAAATCCTTCAGTTGCTCGCTTCGCTTCTCAAGTTCGATGTTCATCCATTCTTCTTGTTGCCATCGAAGCCGAATCTCCGAGAGCCAGCCGACCGTCATCACGCCGAGGATCGTGAGATAGATCACAACAAACAGCTTGCGCCGCGCAGGGCGCGTCTGGCTATTTTCGGTCGAATCGAACGCCATTGACTTCACTACCAACAGAAAATTGGAAAAGGATTGTCAACCGGAGTATGGCAACTCCATGCGATACCCGCTTTTCTTCACGCTTCGCTGCCGGCCAAAACCCCTTCCAACTCTTCGTACGACTGACGCACGCGAGCGGCGATGTCCGTTGTTCCTTGACGCACTTCGGTCAAGCCGGTCATCATCTCTTCGATCATTTGCACCACGTCGCCGCCGATCGCATGGATGTTGCCTGACGCTTGCTCATGCTCGTCCATCGAAAGCCGAATCGAATTGCCGACTCTGCTGCTGATCTCGCTGACCTGTTGAATCACTTCGAGCGTTTCG
The DNA here is from genome assembly GCF_000153105.1 of Blastopirellula marina DSM 3645. Classification (GTDB taxonomy): domain Bacteria; phylum Planctomycetota; class Planctomycetia; order Pirellulales; family Pirellulaceae; genus Blastopirellula; species Blastopirellula marina. The sequence goes on along the minus strand of NZ_CH672376.1, from coordinate 64,235 downwards.
CTGATTTTCTTCACGGCGCCCTGGGAGTCGGTTTGCATCGCGGCGATCCGCTCCGAAATCTGTCGGGCGGACGCCGAAGACTGCGAGGCCAATGACTTCACTTCGCCGGCGACCACGGCAAAGCCTTTTCCCATTTCGCCGGCGCGGGCAGCTTCGATCGTTGCGTTCAGCGCCAGCAGATTCGTTTGTTCGGCGATGTCGTCAATCAACGCCAAGACGGTCTCGATCTCCGCAGCTGAACGATCGAGCTTTTCGATCGTCTGCTGACTTTCGGTCGAATGCGAAACACCCAGGTCTGTCGCTTGTCGCGAATCATCCGACTGCTGCGCCACTTCCCGCAGCGACTTGACCAACCCGTCGATCTGCGTGAAGACCGATCGCACGGAACTGGTCACTTGCTGCGAACGCTCGCTTGACAGCTTCAAAACGCGTTCGATCTCGATGTTCTGCGACTGGATCGCCGCGACATTTTGCTCAACATTTGATTGGTAGGAGAGCAAGCCATTTTTGATCCGATTTCGTTGCTGCTCTAGATTTTGCATCGCCTGGATTGCCGACGAATGTTCATGACGGATCGTTTCGATCAGTTCGTTGTAGCAGCGCGCCAGATCACCGACTTCGGTTCCATGTTCGACTTCGACCAACAGCGTGTGGTCGTACGTTTTCGCCCTGGTCGCACGCTGCATCGCTTCGGCCAGGTCCAATAAACTAGAGACGGAGCCATGCTCGGCGACGTTCAGGCCGATCCGTTCATCTTCTTCAGACACGCGCAGCGGCATGCATAAACGGAGAGCTTGGAGGATCAAAAAGGCGACGCCAAACGCCCAGAGAAAACCGGCGCCAACGCCGATCGCTTGCACTTGTAGCAGTGACAGATGCGTCATCCCCTCTGGCAGTTTGTCCGACTGGATAAACAGTGCGACCGCCAACGTGCCAAAGGCGCCGCAGAAACCATGCACCGGAACCGCGCCGACCACGTCGTCCAGTTTCAACACATGCTCTAAAAACCATGTCCCGTAGAACACGACAAATCCGGCGCCAACGCCGATCGCTGCGGCGCCCATCGTATCGACGGACGCACAACCGGCGGTGATGCCAACCAACCCGCCGAGCACGCCGTTGGCGATCATGTCAGGCTCTGGACGCTTGGTCGGGCCTAACCAGGACAGGACCGAAGTCGCCAGTCCGCCGAAGCAAGCGGCTAGCATCGTGTTCGCCGCGATTCCCGCAATATCGGTCGTCGCGGCTAACGTGCTGCCGCAGTTAAATCCAAACCAGCCGAAAAACAAAAGGAACGTGCCGAGAAAAACCATCAGCAAGTTGTGTGGCGGAATCTTGCGCGGCGCACCATCTTTGGCGAAACGGCCGATACGCGGACCAATGCAAATCACTCCGGCCAACGCCACCCAACCGCCAACGCTATGCACGACGGTTGAACCGGCGAAGTCGATAAAGCCAAGTTGCTCTAGCCAACCTCCGGCGCCGCCATGGAAAAAGCTGCCCCATGCCCAGTGACCATAGACCGGATAGATCAAGGCCGAGCAAATGAGCGACATGGTCAGGTAAGTGACGAAGCGGGTTCGTTCGGCCACGGCGCCAGAGTCGATCGTCGCCGCCGTACCGCAAAAGACCGCTTGAAAAACAAAGAAAACGGCCAGCCAAGGATTGTCGCCGACCGAGAAGCAAAAGTCGCTCGCGCCAAACAGTCCGTAGTAACTAGCGCCAAACATGATGCCGAAGCCGAACAGCCAAAATGCGGCGACCGAAATCAAGAAGTCAGCAATGTTCTTCACCGCGACGTTGATCGAGTTCTTGGCGCGAGCCATGCCGCATTCTAGGCACATAAACCCGGCCTGCATTAAGAAGACCAGGGACGCGGCTAGCAATACCCAAACATAGTCAAGCGAAGATGGTTCCGTTGCGGCGACAATTTCAACTACTTCATCGGCTCGTAGCGACGAAGGGCCGAAACCGAAGACGAACAATGCGGCAGGAAGGATCGACCAACGGTTCATGACATACCTGAAATTGTCTTTTAGGAAACTGCCTGCCTCTTCAGCATGTTGTGAAAAACAATAGATTTGCTGGTATTTATGTCAAATCCGTAGGACCGGTTTCCCCTCAATTCGCTCGATAAAAGCCGATACTATTCCATTACTTCGCCGCTAAGCCCATTTAACGCGGAGTTCATCCACATTACATTAGGGATCACATTACCGAAGCCGTTGCGTCCCGCATTGATTTTCGGGCGCGACGGCGCCCTACTTCGCGCCGCACAATCACTTATTCGACGCGCTTCACCGCGCCAAGCGATGATTGGGCAGCGCGTTGAGCCAATACCGCTTGGTCGCCGCTTCCATTTGCTGCGGGCCGCGGTAGCGAGTTTCGGTTCGCTCGGCGCTGTAGCGATCGGCCGGATCTTGCACTCCTAGTTCGCAAAACCAGGCGACGCCGTACTTTTGCGCCACCGCAATCGCGACCCCGGTTTGAAAGCGATCGTCGGGATAGATCGGCACGTTCAATGCCTGCAGCGACCACTGCGCCGCATCCAGCCGATAGGGTCCCCATTCGGATTCGCTCAGGAAGGGCTGCAATTTCTCTGGCAGCGCTTCGGCCGCCGCAGCGTCGATATAGAGATCGGCCCGCGACACGTGCGCCGCATACAAGGCCCAGCCGGGCCATGCGTCGCAGTATCCAAACGGCTCGAGCAGCGGAAATAGAAGGACAAAGGTTGTCACAACAATCCCGACGGCGCGCCACTTGGCCGGCGGCGCTGCGACCATCTCTTCCGGATCTTCCTTGGCGACCAATGGCCAAAAGAGCAGCGGCGCCTGAATCAAAAAGCAAAGATTCCAGAGGAGCACGCCGGGCCAATGATTCAGCCCCAGCGGTCCAACTACCAACAGCAGCGCCGTGTGCATCACCACCGTGACGATCACGCCGACCTTGCGAGTCTGGGGAATCGCCAACAGCAAGCCGGCGATCAGTTCGCCCAGTGGAAAGAGCAACGTCGCCGTTTGCCGCGCCGTATCGCTCCAAGCTTCTCTAGCGCCGAACCAACCCAGCGGCACATCCAAAAATGTCTGTCCCAGGTCGGTCATAAACGGAGCGTTCAGCTTTGACGCGGCCGAGTAAAAATAGATGCTGATCACGAGGATCCGCAACAGCCGCAGCGCCAGCTTCGCTTCGCAGGTCGCCAACACGATCGCCGTAAAGATCAACTGATACGCCCACGGTTGAAAACGATGTTGATCGAGCAAGCAACTTGCCGCGATCCAAGCGGCGACCGACCAGCCGCCCCAGGACGCGAAGCGCTGGGGAAGCAGCAGCCATGCGAATAACGAGCCGACAATTCCGAGCGCCAGCACATAGTCGAACTGCGGCGGCGCGTGGATCAAAGCCGAGAATGCCGGTACCTGCGGAAAGTCGGTCTGCGGCAACCACAACTTGTAAGAAGCGCCGACCAGCGATAAACCAACCGCCGCCAACAGCCGCCGATACAGACTGAGGCGAATTTCCCCATGCGGATCCTTCGAAAACTCGCTCACGTCAGCGGGTCTCCAAAAAGACGATCCGGCAACCGATCATCCGCTTTCGCAGCAACTTCACCCCGTCGGCGCTGACCTGAGATCCCGTGAGGGTCAGCAGCTTCAGCCCTTTGTAGGCGACCAGCCGCTCGACGCCGACATCGGTCACCGAAGTCCCGCTTAGATCCAACTCTTCCAGCTTCTGCGCTGCGTCCAACAGGGCCAGATGTTCTTCGGTGATCGCGGCGCCGCACGGCGAAAAGTCGACCGTATGCAAACGGCCGCTTTTCCGTAGGCGCAGCTTGGCGCCCAGCTGGCGAAGCGTGTCAATAAGTTCAGTCGGATCGGCGTCAGGCATTGCGTCGCAACTATCAAAGAAGTAGGTCTGGTTGTATCGTAGTTCGTTTCCCCGCCGCTGAACATGGAACCGCCGTGACCGATCGTGAATGGAAAGTGCTGCACCAAGACGAGCATCTGATCGTGCTCGACAAACCGAGCGGTCTGCTCTCGGTTCCGGGACGCGGCGCCGACAAGTACGATTCGTTGGCGGTCCAAGTCGCGGACGATTTCCCCGGCGCTCGCAATGTTCATCGGCTCGATCGTGATACAAGCGGCGTGATCGTGATGGCCTGTGACGCCGCCGCGCATCGTGAGCTCAGTCGACAGTTCGAGCAGCGAGAAACCGACAAGCGCTATATTGCGATTGCCGCCGGCGTCGTGATCGAAGAGGCCGGTAAGATCGAACTGCCGCTGCGGAAAGATTTTGATCATCCTCCGCGGCACATGGTCGATGTCCAGTTGGGGAAGCTAGCGCTCTCTCACTGGCAAGTGGAAGCACGATACGCAGACTCGACGCGACTCTCGCTGATCCCCCAAACCGGCCGTAGTCATCAGTTGCGCGTCCATCTACAAGCAATCGGCCATCCGATTCTGGGCGATCCGCTTTACGCTCCCGCCGAGACCCAGGCCGCCGCAAACCGCCTGATGCTGCACGCAATCGAGCTGGAAATCACGCATCCGGCCAGCGGAGAGCGGATACGGTTTGTAGCGCCGGCGCCGTTCTAAGTCGTTTTTCAACGGCTCCACCGGCTTGAATCTCGAAATCGGACTGGGGAAAAACGGTCAATCAATGGTCGATCGTCTGTCGGTAGCCTGTTCATTTCCTGTTGATAATGTTGATGGCCGGAACATGGGCAATTTGAGGTTGCTGAATCGACTTGATTGGTTCGCTCGAAAAAGTTTCGCCTGAATAATTTTCAGTTTCCACTTTACACAGCCTTGACGCTTCTTACGATGATCGAATAGCCCTCTGGTAGAGAGCGATACCCCTTCTATAAAGCTACGTTTATATCGATGTATGCGCCTTTACTAGCTTTTATGCCGGATCACTGGATCTCATCCTCTTATCATCATCCAGGAGAATCGTATGTTCGAACCGACTCATTCAGGCCGCCCCCAAGTTAGGAAACTAGACCGCCAACCCGCATTTACGCTGGTCGAATTACTGGTTGTGATCGCGATCATCGGCGTCTTGATCGCGCTCCTTTTGCCGGCTGTTCAACAAGCTCGCGAAGCGGCTCGGCGAATGTCTTGCAGCAACAATCTAAAGAACATTGGCCTAGCGCTGCACACCTATCACGACACGCACAACTGCTTCCCGATTGGTCATCACTATCAAGGCCATTGGGACGGCGATCCGCTTAGCTCTGAAGGGGGCACCGGCTTCGGCTGGGCGACGGGACTGCTTCCCTACATTGAGCAGGGCAATCAGTTCGAGCGATTCGACTCGCGCTATCCGGCTGGTGAAAATACGATCACCGGCAACCGAACCGTTTGCCAAACGCCGTTGAATCTTTTCAGTTGTCCTTCGGACACCAAGCCGGCGCAATACGACGAAGGAGCGATCCCCAACGCCGCGACCAGCAGCTACCAAGGCGCCGCTTCCGCCTATGACAGCTATCCCAACAACGCCGTCGGCAGCGTCCCCAATCGCGATCGCTTCAACGGCGTGTTTGATCGGACCAATCGCGGTTTCATCGCTGGACTAAAACATATTCAGGACGGAACCAGCAACACGATCATCGTTGCTGAGACGAAATGGGAGATGGACGACAATCGGCGAAATCGTTCACGCATTTACGCCGGCAATGACATCGTCGACTACGCCAAAGGGGCCAGCAACGCAGTGTTGATCAACGGCCAATGGGCGATGAATTGGACCCAAAAACAAGGGAATCCTCAGCCGCATCGCACCGCCGGCAGCTTTCATCCAGGCGGCGCAATGTTCGGTTTTTGCGACGGATCGGTTCATTTCGTCAGCGAAACGATCGAGCATACGGCGACGGCCTGGACCAACGCGAACAACGCCTATGACGCGCCAAATGGGGGCGTCGGCTACGGCGTCTATCAGCGACTCTTCTCGATTTCCGATGGTTTGATCGTTCCCGAGATTTAGGATACGGAACCCCGCTAATCTCGGCGATGTCGTTGGATCGTCCGCCGCTGTGCTGCGCGGCGGACGGTCACTCGCGGTCGGATCTTCATTCCATCATCCGTTGGGAACCGTCCTATGTATTTCCAAACGTCTTGTCTTGCGTCTGCGTCTCTTGTTTTGCTTCTCCTTGGTTGCGGGCCGCGTGGAGACAAAGAGATTGTCGAAGTCGAGGGAACGATCACCCTTGACGGACAACCGTTGCCGGGCGCGACGGTCCTGTTTGTCCCGGGAAAAAGTCGCCCTTCCGGCGGCCGAACCGACGAGAACGGACATTACGAGTTGCACTACACCGACCGTCAAAAGGGAGCTCGCATCGGCCTTAACCGGGTGCAGATCACCACCGCGCAAGGCCCCTCAGAAACGGCCGATGGTCAACCGATCGCGGCGATTGCGGAGCGTATTCCCGCCCAATATAACGCTGCTTCCACATTGCAGTTCAACGTCTCCGGCGATCAGGCGAATGTGGCTGACTTCGACCTTTCGTCCCATTAGTCTCCGCCGGAAGGGCGAATCTCGAAATCCAGCCGGGGATAAGTTGTCAACATTCGGTCGATACCCGGTTGATGGTACGTTAATAGATTGCGTAAACCCCGGCCAAGACATGCTTTGCGTTGCCTCAAAGGACCTCTCGCGCTCTTTGAGAACTTTGGCGAAGGTTTCCGCCAAGATTTAGCGATTTCGGCGGCCTGACGGCTTTGGGGTTTGAGAGCTATTGCGTCGCTTGGATCTTCAAAACGGCGGCGGTAAGATCAATTCTCGCGAGTATTGGGGTCGTATTTCTCACGCTGGCGTTTTGGGCGACAAGCTGGAGGCCCCCTTTTCAGTACTTTCGCGCCAATTGACATGCGGATTCGGCCGCACGTAAAATGGCGGGTTTCTCCCTGGGCGCGAAAGATCGACAGGGAGGGGTGATCTATTTCTTGTTCGCGGTCATCGCCGCAGTAGGAGACCTCATTGGAAGAAGCGATCCAAAAAGCAGATGTTCTGATCGAAGCGCTCGGCTGGATTCGTCGGTTTCGTGACAAAATCACGGTCATCAAACTCGGCGGCAGCGTCATGGAAAATCCGGACGCCCTGCGGCATGTGCTGATCGACATCGTCTTTATGGAAACGGTCGGCATGTGGCCGGTCGTCGTTCACGGCGGAGGCGCATCGATTAGCCGCGCGATGGCCGCCGCAATGATCGAGCCCCGCTTCATCCATGGTCGCCGCTATACCGACGACGCGACGCTGAAGATCGTCGAAGAAGTTCTCGCCGGCGAAATCAACGAAGACATCGCCCGCAAGATCGAAGAGATCGGCGGCCGCGCGATGAACTTGAACTTCAAAACCACCAACGTGCTGTTCGGCGAGAAGATGCAGTTGGAAGGTCCCGCAGGGGAATCGCTTGATCTGGGGCATGTCGGCGCGGTCACCCGCGTCGATCGAACCACGATCGAAAACCTCTGTTACGCCGGGCAAGTGCCGATCATTCCGTCGATGGCGATTGACGAAGCGACCGGCCAAAAGCTGAACGTCAACGCCGACACCGCCGCCAACGCGGTCGCCGAAGCGCTGGGCGCCGAGAAGCTGGTCTTTTTGAGCGACGTCAACGGCGTTCGCACCGACAAGGACAATCCCACAACCTTGGTTCACTCGCTTGATGGCGAAAAGGCCCGTTCGATGATGGCCGATGGCCGTATCGACGCCGGCATGATCCCCAAGGTCGAAGCCTGTTTGCAGACGCTCGATCGCGGCGTGAAGAAGATCCATATTATTGATGGCCGCCTGCGTCATTCGCTGCTGCTGGAGATTTACACCAACATGGGCGTCGGGACCGAAATCGTCCATTAAGCTGCGTCGCGCGAACTTTATGGTTTGCGGTCTGTCCCTCTGCTTTCCATTTTCATCCGTGCCTGGAGGCCAGATTGATGTCGACCACGCAAGACCGATCCAACGTCGGCCAACTTAGCTCTGCCGATACCGCCGAGCTATTCAAGCAATACGTCGTACCCAACTACGGACGATATCCGGTCAGTCTGGTCCGCGGCGAAGGCTCGCGCGTCTGGGACGCCGAGGGCAAAGAGTATCTCGACTTCTTTCCCGGCTGGGGCTGCAATCTGCTGGGGCATTGTCCCGATACGATCGTCGCCGCCGTTCAAGAGCAGATCGCGACGCTGATTCATGTTCCCAATAGTTGGCTGATCGAAGCCCAAGGCCAATGGGCCAAACTGTTGTCCGAACGAAGCTTCGGCGGCCAGGCTTTCTTCTGCAACAGCGGAACCGAAGCGAACGAAGCGGCCATCAAACTGGCTCGTCTGCACACGCCGCCGCAGCGCTATAAGATCATCACCTTCCAAGGCGGTTTTCATGGGCGCACCTTTGGCGCGACCTCGGCGACCGCGCAGCCCAAGTATCACGAAGGGATCGGCCCTCTGCTCGCCGGTTTCTCCTACGCTCCGTTTGGCGACCTCGAAGCCGTCGCGCAGCTGATCGATGATCAAACCGCGGCGATCATGGTCGAGCCGATCCAAGGCGAAGGCGGAGTTCGCATTCCGCCCGAAGGCTTTCTCGCTGGTCTGCGTAAACTGGCCGACGAACACGAGCTGCTGCTGATCTTCGACGAAGTGCAAACCGGCTGCGGACGAACCGGACATTGGTTCGGCTATCAGCATTTTGACGTAACGCCCGATATTTTGACGTTGGCGAAAAGCTTGTGCGGCGGAGTCGCCGGCGGCGCGTTGCTGACGACCAAAGAGATCGCTCCCAGCTTGCGTCCCGGCATGCATGCGGCGACCTTTGGCGGCAACCCGATCGCCGCTCGGGCCGGCATCGCGGCGATCGAAATGATCGAGCGCGACAACCTGCTGGAAAACGTCGCCGTGCTCAGTGAGATCTTCCGCGAGCGGATGACGGCGCTGCAGGCCGAGTGCGATCTGATCCAAGAGGTCCGCGTGATCGGTATGATGATCGGCGTCGAACTCGCGATCGAAGGCGCTCCGGCGGTGAAAGCCTGCCTGGAGAAAGGGCTGCTGATTAACTGCACGCAAGGCAACGTCATACGGCTCTTGCCGGCGATGAACCTGACCCCTGAAGAAGTTCATCAGGGTTGCGATATTCTGGTCGACGTCATCAAGAACATGGCGCCTGCCTCCTAAGCGAACTCCACTGACCAATCGCCGCGGTCTTTTGCAAAGTCGCGGCGATTTGCTTTTCTCCTCTTCCGTGATTGGCCGACAAGTTTTGGCTGTTCCGATTCGAAGCGAGTACCGTTATGCGAAACCTACTCTCCCTGTTTGATCTTTCGACTGCCGAAATGGAGTCGATCTTCTCGATCGCCGCCGACCTCAAAGCAAAGCTCGCCAAAGGGATCCGCGAGCCGCTGTTGCAAGGCCAGGTCATGGGCCTGTTGTTTGAGAAGCAGTCGCTGCGAACTCGCGTCAGCTTCGAAACCGGCATGGCGCAGCTGGGCGGATCGAGCCTCTTTTTGGGAGAAGATGTCGGCTGGGGAAAACGAGAAGCTCCGCAAGATTTCGGCCGCGTCATTAGCCAGTATCTCGACGTAATCGTCTGTCGGGCCAAGTCGCACGAAAAAGTCGTAGAGCTAGCGACGCACTGCACCTGCTCGATCATCAACGGCTTGACTGACCTGTTTCATCCTTGCCAGGCGCTGGCCGACCTAATGACGGTCCAGGAAAGCTTTGGCAAGCTGAAAGGGTTGAAGATCGCCTACATCGGCGACGGCAACAACGTCAGCCGCAGTCTGGCCTTGGCCTGCGCCAAGATGGGCGCCGAGTTCATGATCGCCTCGCCGAAGGGTTACGAGCTGGATCAACCGTTTCTGGTACGCGTTGATCAGGCCTGTCCTGACGCCGTGGTCCAGCAAACCAACGATCCCTTTGAAGCAGTCGACGGCGCTGTTGCTGTCTATACCGACGTCTGGGCCAGTATGGGTCAAGAAGCGGAACAAGCGAAACGCGAAGTCGATTTCGCCGACTTCCAAGTCAACAAAAAGCTGATGGACGCCGCCGCCCAAGAGGCGATCTTCCTCCACTGCTTGCCCGCCAAACGGGGACAAGAAGTGACCGACGAAGTGATGGACTGTCCCACTTCACGAATCGTCGAGCAAGCCGGCAACCGCATGCATGCCCAAAAGGGCGTGTTGGTTTGGTTGGCCAATCAGAATGGCTAAGCCGTCGCAAAAAAATTCGAATCACCTCTCCCCAGAAAGCTAACATGGCCCGCCACGACGGACGAAAAGCGAATCAGCTGCGCGAACTGAAAATCAAACGCCGCTTTACCAAAAACGCCGCAGGCAGCGTCTTGATTCAAACGGGCGCGACCACCGTGTTGTGCACCGCCAGCGTCGAATCGAGCGTTCCCCCGTGGCTAAAAGGGAGCGGCAAAGGTTGGATCACCGCCGAGTACAACATGCTCCCCGGCAGCACCCCGACCCGCAAGTCGCGTAAAGTCGACGGCCGCACCACCGAGATCCAACGCTTGATCGGTCGCAGCCTGCGGGCCGTCGCTGACCTAGAAGCGCTCGGCGAGCAGATGATTACCGTCGACTGCGACGTGCTCGACGCCGACGGCGGCACGCGCACCGCCAGCATCACCGGCGCGTTCATCGCTTTGGTCGACGCGCTGCAAACGATCGTCTTGCCCGATCCCAAAAAGTTCCCGCTGGTCGATAGCGTCGCCGCGGTCAGCGTCGGCCTGGTCAACGGCGCCGGAGCGCTCGACCTGGACTATATCGAAGATGTCGACGCCGCGGTCGACATGAACGTGGTGATGACCGGCAGCGGTAAGTTTGTCGAAGTCCAAGGGGCAGGCGAAGAAGCGACTTTCACCGAAGAAGAGCTGATGAAGCTGATCCAACTGGGTAAGCACGGGGTGAAAGTGCTGACCGAAGCCCAGGCGAAGGCGCTGGGGAAGAAGTGGCTGTGGTAGCGGACATTTATTTGTAGGTTGGGTGCAGCGGAGCGAAACCCAACATCGGCCGCGATGATCGCCCGTTTTGCGGTAACCCAAAAGTCTGCACGGCGTTATCCAAAAACTCGATTCAAATCTAACGTGAGTTCCTTGTCTCGAACGTTCAGTGAGACATGCGAATCGCTGGGAATCAACGTGGACTGGAAGGCGGAGCCCTTGTCGGTGTAAGCGTACCGCTCTAGACATTGATCCGAGATATTTACAATCCAATACTCCTGCACGCCAGCCGTTCGATAAATATCAGCCTTCGCTCGATCTCTTTCGAGCGACGTATCGGCCACCTCGATCACGAGTCGACAGTCGGCGCCGTTGGGATGGCGATTGCGAAAGTCAGCGTGCACGCCTAGAACGATCGCAATATCGGGTTCGGGTTCACTTCGCTCGGAAGTAATGGGAAGTTGGCATTGGCAGAGGCAGCCCTCCGGCAATTCACGTAAGAAGAATTCGTTGAGTAGGCGAACAACGAAACCGTGAATGGGCCGCTGATTCATTTTCTCGACAATCCATCCTTCGAGTAGCTCGACCCGATCCTCCGGAGTCAAAACACCAATTTCACCGAGTTGATGATACTGTTCAACAGAGAATCTTCGCAGCGGCAATGGCGGCGCGACCGATGTGTTGAGCTCAAGTTGTGAGGCCATATTCTGTGTTTTCGTTCCCAGGGCCGAATTCGATACTCTACTTTAACGCCCGAACAGGAAACAACCGAGTCACCGACCGTTGCTTCAATCACCCGATTCAGCCGCCGCGTCATCGGCTGAAATCTTATCCGTATTATGGGAAGTCTTTCCTACAAAGCAAGAAAATCGCGTGCCGAGAACGGTCCGTTGAACGTGGGAATTCACGGGCTATAAACTTCGCAAGTACAAATGGGTAAAATACTTACGAAAACCGCGAATGCTCGGCAACGATGGCCCAAGCTCTTCATGCACTGGGATCGAGCATCGTAAACTCTCGCCAATCCCAAAGAAAACAACACGCGGCGAATCAACGCGTCGAGCGGCTTTGATTTTCGAGTCGAGGCAACGCGATTTGAACCCGTCCACAATCAATTCAATATTCGGATCGCGCGTCCCGTCATGCTTAACTGACCCAAAAAGTAAGGCGGAACAAGTTCCGCCTTATTTCATCGATTCGTGACGTTTCACGCGGTCTTACACATCCAAGTTCCGCACATCCAGCGCGTGCTTCTCAATGAACTCACGCCGCGGTTCGACCTTGTCGCCCATTAGCACGCGGAACATGTCGTCGGCCGCGCTCAGGTCTTCCATCGTTACTTTCAGCAACGTACGGTTGGCCGGGTCGAGGGTCGTTTCGCGGAGTTCTTCCGCGTTCATTTCGCCCAGACCTTTAAAGCGGGTGATCTGTTGTCCTTTTTCGCCGAAAGCGCGAATAGCGGAGACCAGTCCGCGGAGGTCTTCGATCCCTGATTCTGATTCGCCGCGACGCAGTTTGTAACGCGACTCTTGCAGGCCGGTTCGCTCTTGAGGAATGAGCGATTGGATGTCGAAGCCCATGCCGTTCAGTTCGTCCAACTGAATGTTGATCGTGCGAACTTCGTGCAGCTCGGTGATGTGCGGAATCTCGGCCGGGTGACCGTTTTCTTCGACCTTGTCGGTGGAATTGGTTTCCGCTTCTTCACCGCTGACGGCTGCTTCTCCGTCGGCCGGCGCTTCGGCTGGTTCGTCCGATTGGCTCTCGGTGACCAAACCTTTCTCGACCAGGTATTCGTCCAGTTCTTTGCGGGTCGTAAACCATTCCTCGGTGATGCCGAAGACCAGGTGAAACACCGGCAGCTTGGCGGTTACCGGATCTTGGCGCACCGCATGAATCTTCAGCGAGATGCCGCGGCGCTCCAGCGCGATGATCGCTTCTTCGAGCGCGGCTAGCGAACGGCAGAGACGCTCCATCTCGTCACCGATGATTTCGCGGCCTGACTCGTCGACAAACGACGCGTCTCGCAGACCATTTTCCAACAACCGCGTCTTCATCTCTTCTTCGGTCTGGATGTAGGTGATCTGCTTTTTGCGGGTCACGCGGAACAACGGCGGCTGCGCGACATAGACGTGACCGCCGGAGACCAGCGAATACATCTGGCGATAGAAGAAGGCCAGCAGCAGCGTCCGAATGTGCGATCCGTCGACGTCGGCATCGGTCATGATGATGACCTTGTTGTACCGGCGTTTGTGGATGTCTTGTTCTTCACCGATTCCGGCGCCGATCGCCTGAATCATGCTTTGCACTTCTTCGTTGGCCAGCACTTTGTCTTCGCGCGACTTGTAAGCGTTGATGATCTTACCTCGCAGCGGCAAGATCGCCTGAAACTCTCGCAAGCGTCCTCCTTCGGCCGAACCGCCGGCCGAATCACCTTCGACCAGGTAGAGTTCGCAGATCTCCATGTCGCGGCTGATGCAGTCGCGCAGCTTGCCGGGAAGTCCGCCGCCGCCGAGCGCGTTCTTGCGACTCCGCATCATTTCGCGAGCCTTACGAGCCGCTTCGCGAGCCTGACTGGCCAAGATCGCTTTGCGAATGATGAGCTTGCCGATTTTCGGGTGTTCTTCCAGGTACTTGCCGAGGAATTCGCCAACCGCCGAGTTGACGATCCCTTCGACCTCGCTGTTACCCAGCTTGGTTTTGGTCTGGCCTTCAAACTGCGGATTCGGCACGCGGAGCGAAATCACGCAGGTCAAACCTTCGCGGAAGTCGTCGCCGGCCAAGGTCAGATCCTTGAGCAAGCTTTCCTTTTTCGCGTAGTTGTTCAGCGTGCGCGTCATCGCGGTTTTGAAACCGCTGACGTGCGTTCCCCCTTCGTGCGTGTTGATGTTGTTCACGAACGAATGGAGGTTTTCGGTGTACTCTTCCGAGTATTGCAGCGCGATGTCGAAGCCGACCCCTTCCGAGATCCCTTCGAGCGAAATCACTTCGGAGTGAAGCGCGGTCGAAGCGCGATTGAGATGCTCGACATATTCAACGATGCCGCGCTCGTACTGGAACTCGCCCCCTTCGTCGTTACGCTCATCTTTGAAGATGATCTTCACGCCGCGGTTCAAAAACGCGAGCTCTTGCAAACGTTTGTAGAGCGTGTCGTAGTTGAACTTGCTGACATTAAAAATCTGACTGTCCGGCTTGAAGCTGGTTTTGGTTCCCCGCTTCTTGGTCGCTCCACCTTTGCGGATCGGACCTTGGGGAACGCCGCGCTGATACTCTTGCTGCCAGATCGAGCCGTCGCGATGGACTTCGACTTCGCACCACTCGGACAGGAAGTTGACCACCGTCACGCCGACTCCGTGCAGACCGCCGGAGGTTTGATAGGCGCCTTTGGAGAACTTGCCGCCAAATTTCAGGACCGTCATCACCCCTTCCAGGGTTGAGACGTCGCGACCGACTTGCTCGGTCAATTGCGGGTGAAGCTCGACCGGAATACCGCGGCCGTCATCTTCGACCGTCACCGAATTGTCGTTGTGGATCGTGACTGTGATCGCCGAGGCGAACTCGGCCATCGCTTCGTCGATCGAGTTATCGACAACTTCGTAGACCAGGTGATGGAAACCGCGAGCGCCGCGATCGCCGATGTACATGCTCGGGCGTTCACGCACATGCTCCAGATCGGACAAGTGTTCGAGGTCGCCGGCGCCATATTCCGAATTGGCTTTGGCCATTTCGGTCTGCTTGGCGGCTTCTTTGTTTTCGGGTTCTGAGTCAGGCAGCGGTTGAGTCGATTCTTCAGTCATGGAAAGTCTAATCGTTTCTACTAGAGAACGTCCTTGTTCGGAAGGAAGTATGTCCGAAGCGCCGAATGCGTCACAAACTGCGACGCGTGCGCTGATTAATTGATGCGGCCAACTTTGATGCGAATCTCCTCGATTCGACGGTCCGGCAGCGCAGTTTGCAGTTGTTTTAGGATTTCACGTTTTTGGAAGCTGATCGCTTGCGAGATCGCCGAGTTCTCAACCCAAACCTCCAACTTGCCGCGATTGATGTTGCCGGCGCGACTATGCGCGGCGAACGCGTCTCCGGCCGCTTTGCTCCACGCTTCTTGCAAAGCGTCCGCCGATTGAACCTGGGCGTAACCGCTGCGAGCCATCAGCCCGGCGACCAGGTCACCCATCGCTTGCGGTCCGCGCTGGCCGGATCGATCGTCACGTCGTGGTTTCATGTGTCTCTTTCACAAGTCGGCAGGCCGACCAGGTTGCGTCCTAGCGATCGCGAGCCAACGGCATGACCACATAGTCATAATTGTCATCGGTCGAGAAGAGAGCGGCGCTGTCGGCGTCCTGCAAGTTCAACGTGAACTGCCGTTCGCCATCCAGCACTTTGTAAAAGTCAGCGACGTAGCGATGATCCATCGTGATTTCGACCGGGTCGCCGTCGTAGGCGATCGGAAACTCGACGTGCGATTGTCCGACCTCGGCGGTCGTGCTGGACAAGACGGCCGAACCGCCGCCAAAGGTAAAGTCGATGCCGCGACTTTCGTCCGACGCGACAATCGCCGCTTGTCGCAATGCGGCGAACGCCGGGCCCACCGTCAGCTCGATCGCTTTGGCGTCTCGTTTTTCCGGCAACACGTCGCGCCATTTGGGGAAACGCCCTTCGACCAGACGAGCGTAAATCGTCGCGGCGCCGACCTTGACCAACACGTCGTTCGAGCGAGCCGCAATCTGCACGGTCGCTTCCAAGTTGGTCAGCGCCTTCTCGATCAATTGCATCGCTCGAGCCGGCACAATCGTCATCACTTCGCTGGCGCTTCCGTGTCCTTCAATCGCGACGGCGGGTCCGCTCATCTTTGAGAGTCGGCGTCCGTCGGTTGCGACGGCGGTCACTTGATCCGCTTCCATTTCCAGCAAGATACCGCCTAAAGCGTACCGACCGCTTTCGCTATCGGCGGCGAACAACGTACGACGAATTAGTTCTTTCAGGGTGCGCGCCGAGAGTTCGTGGTACTTCGTTTCGGTGAACGAATGGACCGCCGGAAACTCTTCGGGGTTTTCGGTCGACAGGGTGAACTTGCTGCGCTCTCCCTGGACGATGGTCCCCCCTTCCTCGCGGGTGATTCGCAGCTTCTCATCACTCACTTCCCGCAAGATCGACCCAAACCGCTGGACCGGCAAGACAATACTGCCGGGCGCTTCGACTTCGACTCCAGAAACTTCAATTCGAACGCCGACTTCCATATCGGTGGCCATCATGATAGCGCCGCTTTCGGTTGCGTCGAGTTTGATGTTTTGCAAAATCGGCTTCGGACTACGCGAAGGCGCTACGGCGGCTGCGGTTTGAAAGGCTTGCTGGAACTGTTCCCGATCAAATGTGATTTTCATTGGCTCGCCGGTTCTCTTCTGTAATATCTTTTTAAATGTAAGCAGTAGTAGTAAGGCGACGCTTGCGATCGTCGATACTTGCCGCTCGACCGCAGTTTCGACTCGTAAATCGCCGAGTCGGATCGCTCTACTACGCGGTGGATAAGTAGGCGCGCAAACGTTTTTTTTGCGGCGCTAGCGTGTCTCTAAACAGCGTGGATGCGACAACGAATTTTCGCTTGTCGCTAGCGGCCGAATCTATCGACATTGCGCGCCGCTTGCGCGCCAGGTTTTCCCCATCGCAATTTCGAGGTTCGTGATTCATTGCGTCTGCCGTTGGATGAGTCGTTCGAGTTCGTCCAAGGCCGACTGGGTCGACGCTTCTCGTTTTCGCCGCGTTTCTAACTTCTGAATCGAGTGCATGATGGTCGTGTGATCGCGCCCGCCAAAATGCTTGCCGATCGCGGCGAAGCTCGACTTGGTCAACTTCCGGGCGAGAAAAATCGCGGCGTCGCGAGCCGCGACGATCGACTGTCTGCGCGACGGTCCGCGGAGATCGGTGATTTTGACTTGATAATAACGGGCCGCCGCCGAGGAGATCGCTTGTAAGCTCGGCGTTCGACCGGTCACCTTCACTGAGATAAAACGTCGCGCCGCCAACGAATCGATTCGCCGCATTTTGCCCAATTGCGGCGTCGAACCAAACTCGCGCGCGAACAGTTCTAGCAGCATCCCCTGCAGCTCAGGCAAATTGGTCGAAAACGCTTCGGCCAACTGCTTGGCGGCGGCGGCGGTCATGTCGACCTGGTGCTGCATCGCGAAATGGAGCGCCAACGCTTGTCGCGTCGCCGCGCTGGGGGGTTCGACCGGCACTAGCAAACCAGACGAAAGCCGGCTTACCAAACGCCGCGACAACGAGAAATTCTCAAGCGGATTGCCCACGCAAGTCGCCAACACCAACCGATCACTCGCGATCAATTCATCCAGCCGCAGCACGAGTAGTTCTTGTGCCGAAGGAAAGTTTGCTAGCTCATGCAAATTGTCAATCAGCAGCGCATCGACCGATTGCCATATCGACATAAAATCGACAGGTTCTCCACGGCGTGCGGCTGTGGTGATCGTGCGGGAAAAGTCTGCGCCCGTTGTAGTTACGACTTGAGAATCGGGATGCGACTGTTTCCACCGCGCCAGCAAACCGGCCGCTAAATGGCTTTTGCCGGTCGCCGTCGGACCGTAGAAAACGACTGGATTCCAGGGAGGATGAGGGTGATCGAGCGCCTCGACAGCGGTGCGGACCAGACGATTTTCGGGCCCACCCAGGAAACGGCGCACCGCTCCACTTGGCGTCGTCTCAGTGGACGAGCCATCGTGCGCACTAGGCGCCCAGGGTAAACCGATGGCGAAAACGTCCGTATTCACCGAGACTCCGTTGACGGCCAAAAGATGCGGCCCCAAAAGACGTGCTGCTATGTACACGCGATGAGCTTTTTTCCAAGCCCGGATTATAGCGGATTTACGGCCAGATGAATAGCCTTAAGCGGGTTGCAATCGCCCGAAATCTATCGGCGCAAATCATTGACACACTTAGAGATACGACGCAGCGCTTCCAGCACTTCGTCGCGAGTCGTGTCGCGACCCAAACTTATTCGCACGGCGCTTTCGATTTGCTCGTTTTCTAGCTGCATCGCGATCAGCACGGGGGACCGCTCGCTCGACCCGCTGGCACATGCCGAACCGGTCGAAATACAAACCCCAGACATGTCGAGCGCCATCACCAACGCTTGGCGATCGATCCCTGGAAACGAGACGCTGACCGTATGCGGCAGCCGCGCCGAATCGGCGCCATGGATCACGCAGCTTGGATCGATCTGGCGCAGCGCCGCTTCCAACTCTGTCCGCAATCCGACTAGTGCTTGGTACGACGGCGCCGCTGCGATCGAAATTCGCAGCGCCTCGGCCATCGCGAGTCCCATTTCGATCGGTTCGGTGCCGGGGCGCTGAGCGAGCTGCTGCCCTCCCCCATGCAATTGCGGCGAAAGCTGCACGCTATGTCGGACGATCAGGCCGCCGACACCGCGGGGTCCGTGCAACTTGTGGGCGGTGATGGTCATCGCGTCGACTTGGAGTTCGCGAAAACTGACCGGTATTTTTCCGACGGCCTGAACGGCGTCGGTATGGACTTTGACCCCTTTTTCTCGGCAAATCGCGGCGATCTCGGCGACCGGTTGCAGCACGCCGGTTTCGTTGTTCGCCAGCATCACGCTGACCAGTTGCGTCTGGGGCGTGATCAGTTCGCGGAAGTGCTCGACATCGACGACACCGGTTCGCAAAGCGGCGATCGTTTGCACGTCGTAACCGCGAAGTCGCAGCAAATCGGCCGCGGCCGAGACGCTGGGATGTTCGATCGAGGAGAGGATCACTCGGCCCGGTTGAGGCTTTACCAGGCCGAAAATCGCAAGGTTGTTCGACTCGGTTCCACCGCTGGTCAAGAGAAACTCATCGCTGGCGAAACCGGCGGTTTTTGCCCCTAAACCGGCTAGAATTTGTTCTTTCGAGCGTTCTAAAGCAGCTCGCGAACGGCGTCCTAATGCGTGCTGACTTGACGAATTGACGTAACCGTGCGAAAAGGCTGCGCCTAGCAACTGCGCAACTTCCGGCGCTAATCGCGTTGTCGCGTTGTTATCGAGATAGATGGGATCCGCGCTGGTCAATTGTTCGATTCCTGAACGTCGCCGGGGGAAGTTTTCGACGTTTCCGCCGCCGGCGTTTGGTTCGCTTGGGGCTTGGAATCGCCACTTTTCACCGGATCCTCGGTCTTTTTTGGAATGACGACGCCGACGCTGCTGAGTCGTTCGATCTGTTTGCGGCAGTCAGCAGCAAGTAGCGTCTCGCCTGCGGCTTTGGCGCCGTCTTCCGTTTTTTGATAGTTGGAAAGCAAATATGCGGTCAGGTTGATCTGCGCGAAGAGGGCGCGATCGTCTTTGTTAAGTGATGGGTCGATCGGTTTCTGGCGAGAAAAATCGACCATCTTGTCGATCAACTCAGGCGCCATCCAATAGAGCTTCAACTTGGCCGCTTGTTCGACTTCGCTCCACAGCATGCCGGCCAACAGCGGATTGGCCTCGCTCCAGGCATACAAATCGACCCGACTATTTTTATCGCGCAGATAGTCGGTCAAGTTTGAAGGCATTCCTTGCCACTCACGGTCGAGCTCGATCAGATCCCACTCATCTTCGGGCGTTTGCAGCGGCGCTTTGCTGATCCAGCCTTGTTGGACCAGCAGTTGCGACAATTTTGGGGTCTCGTCGGTGTAGCTGGTTCTCCCTGCCTGCGTGCCGATCACCGGCAGACGTAATGCGATAAATCGACGAATGCGGAACCCGGCCGGATGAAACTGCGTTCCGCTGACCATCATGAATCCGCCAGAGCAGACGACGAACAGGACGAATGCGATCACGACGCTGAAGACGATCAACGGAAACATGATCGGCCAAGTTCGCCCAGCGCCGGGCGTCGGCTTACGAGGAAAAGTAGGGGAATTCGCCATCGGTGCAGGCTCTATGGTTCACAGAGTAAATAGGTTGGATCAGGCCGCTAGCGGCGGTGTGGGAACAAATCAGGGGTACGGAAACAGGAAAAAAACGGCGTCTCGGCGGAAAAACGTATTCTCGCGTAACGCCCATCCTCCTAAGATTTTGCGCTGCGTCCAGAATTGTAGAGGATAGAAAATACGTGAGTCACGAGTCTTCGGCGTCCGTCACATTGCGATCATTGGTGATGCTGGCGTTCTTAATATTTTTGCCTGCCGCGGCGCTTGCGCCGGATGGTTTGCAGCGCGTCGTCGCCGCGTTTCAGCCGCCGAAACCTGCTCCCGGGGTGACCAGCGACACGTCGGATAAACATCTCGGCAAGCCGCAAGTTCGCACTCCGCTGCGCGAAGAACCGATCCGCCGTGATCCTGCGTTTCCGTTGGCCGAAGATCCGTTCGCCGAAGCGGGCCCATCCCCCGGTTCCGACAAAATCGTCCCGGTTTTTGATGAGCACGGCCCCACCTTAGGGAAGGCCCTCGATGGCATTTTATCACAGCGGTCCAGCGAATTAGAGCAGCAATTGCAGCAAATGGGGGCTTCCTACTATCGGCTCGAAGCCTGGGGTGAGAAACCGCGGGTCTACCGCTTTCACTGTATGGCGAAAGTGCGGGTCGCCGGCAAGGAAGAGTCAAAACGGTTTGAGGCGACCGCCCAGCACCCGATCGACGCGATGCAAAAGACGCTTGATTTGCTCCGCGATTGGCATGATGAGCTGAAATCTCGCGATGATTCGCAATCTCGCTAGAATAGCGACCAGTCGTTTGTCCTTCTCTCGGTTTGGCCAAAATCCCCGCAATGCCTACTCGACTTCGACTTCAAACGCATCGGCGTCGACTTGTAAGCGGCGCAACTTCGGCCTGGCCGCCGAAAATCCGCAAGAACCATCGCCCTGGAAGCCGAATAAAACGCCGGACTGCTCCTGCGAAGAAATCCGAAAGCAAATTTCGCGATTCGCGGATGCAGCGTTTGGAAGCGATTTTGTTTTTGGCGCGAGAACCCCTTTCCAGCCGCAAATTAGCCCAACTCGCCAACTTGGCGGACGGAACCGAAGCTCGTACACTAATCCGTTTCCTAAATCGCCTGTATGACGCGGCGCATCGCGCTTTTCGCGTTGAACAGTCGGCCGGCGGCTTTCAGTTGATGACGCGACCCAAGTTCGCTGACTGGATTCGCCGATTAGGAAATCAACCGGTTGCGTCCGGGCTCAGCTCGCCAGCAATGGAGACGCTAGCGGTCGTCGCTTATCGGCAGCCTGTTTTACGGGCTGACGTCGAAGCGATCCGTGGCGTGAATTGCGGAGAAATGCTTCGTCAATTGATGGATCGCGACCTGGTGAAAATCAGTGGACGAAGCGAAGAGCTGGGACGACCTTACCTGTACTCCACAACCCGATCATTCCTGCGTATGTTTGGGTTACGGAATTTAGACGATTTGCCTCGAGCGGACGACTTTCGCCGTCCGATTGGGGATTGGAATACCGACGAAACTAAAACACCCAATATTGAATCGACGGCCGAAGGCCGTGCGGAGTGAAAAGGAGCTTAACGTGTCGATCACGCTTTTTCCCGAAGTTTCTCGCACCGCGGAAGAGGAATTGTCGCTGACTCTAGCGCACCCGCTTGCGCAAGCGCCGATCGAAGACGAGGAAGATGACGATGTCGAGGATGAAGAATACGAAGAAGACGATGAAGAGTGGGAAGAGGAAGAAGACGACGATGAAGAGTATGAAGAAGTAGAGGACGACGAGGAAGAAGACGACGACGAGGAATACGAAGACGACGACGAAGAGACCGAGTGGGAAGAAGTCGAAGACGATGACGCCGACGAGGATGATGAAGAAGAAGAATACGAGGACGACGAGTACGAAGACGAAGACGAGTATGAGGACGACGAAGATGATGAAGAGGAAGGAGAAGAGTGGGACGACAGCGAAGAGTAATCTCGCTTAGTCACTCTCTGGACTTCCCGTCCGCTCGCTTACTTACCAGTAAAACAAACGGCCTTGGCGATTTCGCCGAGGCCGTTTTTCGTGGAATCGTTGCTCGAATGTCAAAAATTGGCCGTCGCGCCTCATGGATGTTACGATTGCGACCAGCAAAATAGAGGCCGGTTCAAACTCCAAAACGCAATGCCTGAGGCGAATGAACGATGAATGCGACTGACGATCACTCTCTCACCATCACGTTGCGGATTCCTGGGGCTTGGTCCGATCCAGGCGAGCTTCTGCAACGTTTGCCGGCTGGATTTCATATGACGCCGGAAACGCTGTCCTTGCCCGATGGTACGCAGATCGAATTCTTTCCGATGCCGGCGGATGACCAGTTTGTCCAGATCTTTCAATCCTCTTGCCGGCATACTCCTACCAGTGAAGAGCGCGCGCTGATTTCTCGTTACACGGTCAACATCGGTTTGAGCGGGCCCGGCGGCTCATTAGAAGCAGCGCAGGTGATGATGCAAGCCGCCGCCGCGATCGTGCAAGCCGGCGGCGCCGGAGTGTTTGTGGATAACAGCGCACTGGCCCACGGCGGAAAAGATTGGATCAAAATGACCGAAGATGGAAGCGGCGATGCGATGAGTTTCGCGTTTGTTTCTATCGTTCGCGGTCCGGGAACGACCTATACGCTGGGGATGCAAACCATGGGATTTGCAGACCTGCTGATGAACGCCGCCGACATCGATGAGCAAGGCGACACGATCATTGAGATCATGCGTTACATTTGCGACGAAATTAAACCGGTCGAAGTAGGCCATCTGTTTGCCGATGAACAAGGGCCCCGTTTTCAGGTCGTCGCCAAGACCAGCGACGACTTCGACGCGCAGAGTCCCATGCACAATCCCCACGGACGGTTGAAGATCGTCAGCGTGAAAGATCTCGCGGACAGCAACTGACGGGTTACCACGGGGCCGACGCAGATGAAGATTTTCCCCTAGGTGAACCTGCAGCTGCTGCTAGCTGTCCCCTTCCCGTTGGCAAAGCTTAACGCCGTGGGCGAACTTCTCGATCTTCGCCCGCTTCGCATTCCGATAGAACGCAGCATGTCGCACCCATTTCTCATCACGCTCTGTTGTTGTCCGCCGGCGGTCTCCGTCTGGGCAGAATTTGCGCATGGTTAGCGATAACAGCTGCAACCTGTGAAATCCGGATAGGCTGGGACCGCTGTCTCAGCCTTGCTTTGTTTCTTGACCGTTCGTTTCCGCTTTGAGGTCTGATCGTGGAACCCGCCGCTTGGCTCACGTTGGGAGTTGTCCTGGTAGCGTTTGTCGCGATCGTGAAAAACTGGTCGCCGCCCGACGTGGCGCTGTTGTCGGCTGCGGCGCTGTTGGCGCTGACCGGCGTGATCACTCCGGCCGACGCGTTTGACGGGTTCTCCAACGCCGGCATGTTGACGGTCGCCTTCTTGTTTGTGGTCGCCGCCGGTTTGCGCGAGACCGGCGTCCTCGACTTTGTCGGACAGCGCTTATTAAACGGCGCCCAGTCCGAACGTAGCGTGTTGACTCGCTTAGCGGCGATCGTGATCCCTGCTTCGGCCTTCTTGAACAACACGCCGATCGTTGCGATGTTTTTGCCGATCACGCTCGATTGGTGCCGCCGTCGCAGCGTTGCGCCCTCAAAGCTGTTGATTCCACTGTCGTTTCTCGCGATCCTCGGCGGTACCTGCACGTTGATCGGCACGTCGACCAACTTGGTTGTCCATGGATTGATGATCAAAGCGGGGATGCCGGGGATGGGTTTGTTCGAGATCGGTATGGTCGGGCTTCCCTATGCGGTGGTCGGCGTGATCTATCTGCTGACGATCGGGCGACGCTTATTGCCCCAGCGCGTGGAAACGATGGAACAGTTTGGCGAATCGCGGCGCGAGTACTTGGTCGAAATGCAGGTACCGGCCGAAAGTCGCCTAGCCGGCAAAACGATCGAAGCGGCCGGTCTGCGTCACTTACCGGGACTCTTTTTGATCGAGATCGATCGCGGCGGCGACATCGTCTCGCCGGTCGATCCGCAGGAAAAGTTGCGAGCCGGTGATCAGCTGGTGTTCACCGGGATCGTTTCCAGCGTCGTGCAATTGCAGCAGATCGACGGTCTCGCGCCAGTCGACAAAGCGGCCGACCTGTCGGCCCGCGAGTTGACCAAGCGACAAATGTGCGAAGTGGTGGTCTCGGCCAATTCCCGCTTGGTCGGTCGCAGTATTCGCGACGCCGACTTCCGCGCCGCTTATGGCGCCGCCGTGTTAGCCGTGCATCGCGCCGGTCGTCGCATCGAACGAAAAGTGGGTGATATCGTCCTGCAGCCAGGCGATACCTTGTTGCTGCAAACGCCTTCTCACTTTGCCAGGGCTCATCGTAATGATCCGGCGTTTTATCTGGTCAGCGACGTCCAGCAGTGGCGCCCCTTGCGAAGACATCGCGCTTGGATCGCGCTGCCGCTGTTCGTCGCATTGATCGTTGTGATGACGACCGGTTGGATCTCTACGAATGTCGCCGCCGCTTTGGTCGCCGCGGCGATGGTTTACGCCGGCTGCATCTCGGCCGGCGAAGCGCGACGGAGCATTGAATGGCAAGTGTTGATCACGATTGCCGCCGCGTTTGGAATCGGCGTTGCGATGGAAAAGTCAGGCGCCGCCATGGCGATCGCGGAAACGTTGGTCAGCGCGACCGAAGGCGCCGGGCCGATCGTCGCGCTGGCGGCCGTTTACATCACCGTCTCGATCCTGACCGAACTGATCACTAACAACGCAGTCGCAGTGCTGATGTTTCCGGTTTGCTTGAAGATTGCCGAGCTGAGCGACGTGAGCCCTCGCCCTTTTCTGATGGCGCTCGCGTTGGCGGCGTCGGCCAGTTTCATGACGCCGATCGGCTACCAAACCAACATGCTGGTCTACGGCCCCGGCGGCTATCGCTTCGGCGACTTTTTGAAAGTGGGCGCCCCGCTGAATATCTTGTTGGGGGTGATTGCCGTGATCTTGATTCCGTGGATTTGGCCCTTCTAAGCAGAGTAGGTCGGGCCTTGGCCTGGCGAAGCGCTGGTCCCCAGGTGAATTATCCAACGGCGCTAGTCCGCCAAATCATCCAAGCTCAGTTCTTCTTCCTCTTCTGGTTGAATAACAATCCGCGGCGCTACTGTAATAATAATCCGCGGCGTTACTCTACCAAGTTTGATCGGCGGTTGGCCTACTCCCAAAAAGCGCTCTTCGTCTCCAACGATGGTGGTCCCCCAGACTTCCGGCCATCGCGGCGGGTACTTATACATCAATACGAGACTCTCATAGTCGGTATGCTGCCGATAGCGACCATTGGTTGGGCCGGGGACCGATTTTTGCCAGAGCCGTTTCGAGACTTCCGGCAGCGATAGCTGATCTGGTTTGCGCCAGTAACGATCGGCCGCGTCGGCGTTGGCGAACGTTGCTAGCAAAAGCAAAATTGAAAAGAGGATTCGCATCGGATTCTCCTGTTTCGTGGAACACCACCAGGATAACGCTGAGCTAGGGAATGCTCCTAGAGAGGAATCCGCGGCCCTTTTGCTCAATAATCGGCGAACGAGAGCTTCACAAACTTCAGCTGTTCCTTCGCTTGGACAGCGTTCAACGGAAGATAGCCGTCTTTGATCACTTCGACTTGTCCCTCTTGGCTGTAGATGAACTTGATGAACTCTCGCTGCAGCGGAGGGAGCGATTTTCCGTCGAAATTGACGCCGATCAATAGGTACCGCGACAGCGGATAGCTGCTGACGTTTTCAAGCGTGGGCGCAACAAATTTGTTTCCTTCTTTCGCTAGCGGAACGGTGCGGACGCCGTTGATCTTATAGCCGATTCCGCTGTAGCCGATGCCGGCTAGGTCATTGGCGACCGATTGCACTACGGCGGCGCTGCCGGGTTGTTCTTGCACCGTGTCGCGATAGTCGCCTTCAAAGAGGGCCTTCTCTTTGAAATAGCCATAGGTGCCTGACGCTGCGTTGCGACCGTAGAGACTGATTCTTTCACCGGCTAAATTCCCCTTCAGGCCAAGCTGTCCCCAAGTCGTGATTTCGTCGGAACCCCCTTTTCTCGTGCTCGAGAAAATACCGTCCAATTGCTCGAACGTGAGACCCGAGATTGGATTGTTGTTGTGAACAAACACCGCTAGCATATCGACCGAGGTTCCTAGCTGCGTCGGTTTGTATTGGTAACGCTTTTCGAACGCATCGATCTCGGACTTTTTCATCGGGCGACTCATGGGACCGAACATCGCGGTTCCCTTGGTTAGCGCATCGGGCGCCGTCGACGACCCTTTCCCTTCGATCTCGACTTTGACGTTGGGGTAGATATCTTCAAATTTGTCAGCCCACAATGACATAAGATTGTTCATCGTGTCCGAACCCTTGCTGCTGATCGTGCCGGCGATGCCTTGCACGTCTCTGTACTTGGGAAGCTTCGCGTCGACTGCCGCTTGGGCGAATGTCAATTGTGTCGCGGCCAGAAGCAGTAATGCGGTCAACAGAAAGATCGAACAGCGAGTTATCATCGAATGCTCCTTGGAAAAGAAGTTACCCGCTGGCGCATTACCGAAGGGCGATATCACCCCAAGCGCCGATCAGAATGAATCTATCGGATGTAGATAAAGATTCGATGAACGAAGCGATTCGTGAAGTTGAGCGGTGAATCGGATTGACGGTCATTTCACCACCGTGCGATACAAATCCTCACACGCCGCTTCTTCGGTCTCAAAGGTCTTGAGCCCAGAGCGTCGCCCGCGCTCGCTGTAATAGGTGCGCCACGTTCCATCGGCCCATTGTTCGATGCAATGCGCTTCGTTGGGGAGCCCGCCGACCAGCGAAACCATGTCGTCCGGTACGTTGCTCGCTTCCAATTTTTTCGCCAATTCTTCCAGATTCATCGTTTGCTTTACCTGCTCGAGATAGCCGCGTTCAAGCCAGTGTTCGATCGACTTGACCAGGTCGTACTGCACGCCGCCGCCGGGCTGATCAAACCAGGGCGCCGCTTTCCCTTCCAGCGCCGGCAGCGGTTTCAGCACTTTGTAAACATGATACGGCTTGTCGATCGTGCCGGGCGCCATCGAAAGTTCCGGCGCGGGTTCTCCGAGCGGCGCTACGAACGAGCCGCCGGGATAGCCGTAACGTTCCAACTGGACGCCGATCGCGATCTTCACTTCTTGGGGCTTGCCTGCAAACCCTTCATTGGGAGGCCAACGAATAGAGCCGTTGGGATTCTTCCACTGGTCGGTAAGTGTGGAAGTGTGGGGGCGATTGGGATCCGCAGAGCCGTCGGTCGGTCGCTGACAGCCGGCGCCGAGCGCCAACAGACAGGCGACAACGGCGAAGCATTGTCGAGTAAACGCTCGCGGCAAGTGAGTCATCGATTCGGGTCTCGTGGTCGTCGGGCCTTTGAACAAGCTATGATCTTAGCGAACCGAAGAGGTGGGCGCACAAAAAAGCATGCCAAGATCGTCTTGGCATGCTTTGAGCTTTTCGTAAGCGGCAAGAGATCTTACTTGGCTGCGGTCGGCTGGGCATATTTGATCGCCAGCAGCGTATAGCCGGTGACCAGTTGCGGATTGCCTTCCATCCAGCGAGTCGTTTCGTTGACCCAGCTGCCGTCCTTTTGTTGACGTCCGAGCAGTTCGGCTCGCAGTTCGGCGCGCCATGGATGCTTGGTTCCGTCGGCGGTGACAAACTCTTCATCGCCCAGTGCGTCGAGCGCTTTGGCGCAAGTGACGTAGAAGTAGAACAATCCTTGTTGGCCCATGCCGGGATTTTCGTCCAGCGTGTAATGCTTGCCCAACCAGGCGACGGCCGCTTTGACGCGCTCATCATCTTTGTCGAGACCGGCGTAGATCATGCTCTTCAGACCGGCGTAGGTCATCGACGCATAGCTACGCAGTCCGCCGTTGGGTGTTTCGCCGGCTTGGCTGCTGCCGCCTGCGGCGATGGTGTAGTAGAAACCGCCGTCAGGGTTTTTGGCCGGAAACTCCGACGTGTTATGTTCCGACTCTAGGTTCTGACAGCGCGAGACGAAGATGAGCGCCTTTTTCATCGCTTCATCATCGGGGCCGGTTCCGGTCGCTTTCAGCGCTTCCATCATGAATGCGGTGTTCGACAGGTCAGGTCGTTTGTGACCGCCGTATCCGGCGCCGCCGTAAAACGGATCCGATTCTTCCTTTTCTTCGCTGGCGTCCCACTGAATTCCTTTGAGGAACTTGTCAGTACCGGCGAGCAGCTTGTCGTAGCGACCATCTTTGTTGGCCGCCGCGAAGGCGAGGACCGACAGCGAGGTCTCGTAATTTTTGTGGTTGCTTCCTTCGCCGTAGATGCCGCCATCTTCCTTGATGTTTGATTCGAGGAAGGTCAGGGCCTTCTTCACCACCGGATCATCAGCGGTGCGGCCATGTTCGAGAATTCCGGCTGCGCACAGGCCGGTGACGCCGATCGGCGCAGCGTCGCTGAACGAACCATCTTCGTTTTGTTGAGCAGTCAGAAAATTAACAGCCGAAGTGATCGCTTTGTCATAGGCGGCGCGATCGTCGTCGGCGGCCAGGATAGGCGACGTAAATGCGACTAGCGCAGCAAACGCTAGTGCCCGACCAAGGAGGCCTTTGCGGAGCGTGAAAAGAGCAAGCATCAAGATTTCCTCTTCTGGAATGAAAGTACCTAAGAGCGGATCCTGCTATGGATCCGCTCGGAAACCGGCGTTAGCACTTTACTGGCCTGCCACCCCGATTTTTCGGTGGGATGCTTCCATTCTAGGACCGCTGGCCGAGGAGGCCAGCAAGTTCTATTTGTAGCGATTATTCGAGCACGGCCAAAATTTCGGCTTCGCTCATGATCAACAGTTCTTGATCTCCAACTTTGATCTCGGTTCCTGCCCAGGAGGAGAACAAGACGCGATCCCCTTCTTTGACGTCGTGCGGCGCCCGTTTGCCGTCGACCAACAGTCGCCCATCGCCGACGCTCAGTACGCGTCCTTGCTTGGGTTTCTCTTGAGCAGCGGTGGGTAGCACAATGCCGCCGGCGGTCGTCTCTTCGGCGTCGAGACGTTTCACCACCAGGTTATCACCAAGGGGAACGATCTTCATCTTTGGATTGAACTCCATACAAGGCGCAAAGTCGCGATCGATCTTCTCTCGCGAGTCTCTTTCCGATCCACCTGCATGGATCGACGCAGCACAAAAAGTGGCTTGCGCGTTAAAAGAGGCAAGCCACGATTCTGGCATGCGACCACGCTCGCATCAAGTCGAGAGAAATACCCCCAGGATGGATATAATCTCATGGTTTTTGCTTGAACTTTGCTGGACGTTTCGCTAGGTTGACGTTTCTGGAAGCACCAGTTTTGACGACTGTGATTCTAAAATGGCGATTCTAAGATCGGCGATTTAGAGGTCGCACCGTCAAAGACCCCTCTCAAAAAAATGCGTCACGTTCGGCTTTTTCGCCGCTGGACAAAAATGTCTTGTAGCGAGAGAGCCTAGTCATAGTGAGTTGACGCGAAGGGATGCGCGATATTGCCGTCGGGACGACGGAGAAACGTCGTACCACCACGAGCAGTCGGTTTACTGCTCGCTTGATTGATCGCGATTCGTCCATCTGCGGCGTATTGTCGCAGCCACATGTTCCCTTCTTCGATAATTGTGGCGAATCTCGGCTAGTTCGCGCTCGAAATGGATCCTCCTACTGGATCGATCCGAAGCGTCAATTTCAAGCGAGCACTTGCTGCGGACGTCAAAAAGGGCCCATCCAGCCTTTGGTTCGCGTGGCCGACTGCATCGAATGCCGCCTTGGAGCGTGCTTCCCTGCGCGTTCGAAGGCGGCTTCTTTTTTGCGCCTTTAGCCGCGATTGAGAAGTCGCAATCCTTTTCGGGTGGTCGCGATAGCTGCGCTATCGCGGCGGCGTAGCCCGAGGACGCATCCGTTTCTGCTAGGCAGTGAATGGAACTTTGCGAGTTCCAACCGAAAGAGCCCCACCGGTTTGGGTGCGATACCGGCACGATGCTTCTTACCAACTTCGTCGGCCGGTGATAGCAGAGCTATCATGGCCCACCATCTGCTATCAAAGCCGATCCGACGCCATCGCGACGAGAAACATCAGCCAAGCGGCCAACAGCGCCAACATCCAGCGGAGCGCCGCCGGTCGTTTGACCGGCGGATCCGAGGTCGGCAGCATGTACGGCGACGGGGGGAGCGATGGCGACTTTGATTTCGAGGACGAACGTTTCATCGCGGCGAAGATTCCTCCGAGACTTCAATGCGAAAATCGCGGACAAACGCCGCGTCGAAATCGTAGACATCGTCAAAGTCTTCGCGGCGATCTTGCGGCGACTTTTTCATCATGCCGATTTCGATCAGGTTATAGACGATATCGCCAAAGTGCCCTGTCGTCTCGATTCCCCAACTGTTGAGCACCGTCTTGGCCATCAAGCCATATTGCTGCTGGGCGAAGTTGCGAATCGCTTCGCACAGCATTTGCCCAGTCAGGTGACGTTCCGGTTCGCTCCATTCGATGTCATCTTCTTCGTCGTCATCGAACTCTTCTTCGTCCAGAATCATTTCTTCGTCGAGGTCGAGCTCCTCTTCGTCATCGTCATCATCTTCCAATTCGAAGAGGTTCTGACCGAACGACAATGCTTCGCGTACAAACTGGTACGCTTCCAGCTTAAATCGCGGATCCTCTTTCAACATCCGCATAAAGTCGGAATAAGTTTCGTCTGTCATGTCGTACGCTAGCTGGGCGAAATGTGGAGCATGGATTGGGAGGATGAGCGACCTTGATTGGAACGCGGGAACATCCGTATTAGGGAGACGCAGGAGCATCATCGGCTGACGGCGGCTCGCTACTTTTATTTTGCGAGGAATTTTCGTTGCGGTCTGGTTTTCGGCGCTTTTTGGATTGCGGAGGCGCCGCTTTCACCACCGACAATACTTCCGCAGCGTCGACCAGAATCGTGCGATTGTCTTCCATTCGCAACAGCACCTGGCTGGCGAGGATCTCTTGATTGATCACTTTGCCGCGACCATCGCGGGTCACGACTTCGGAGCCGATCGGCGGCAATTCGCGCTGCAACTCTTCGTACGTATCGTACTCGTAACGAAGACAACATTTTAGGCGGCCGCAACGCCCGCTGATCTTCGTCGGATCGAGCGTCGCTTTTTGCAGCTTGGCCATCTTCATCGAGACCGGCGGCATCTCGGACAAATGCGTGTTGCAACAAACGGGCTTGCCGCAGTCGCCGTAGTCGGCCAGCAGCTTCGCTTCGTCGCGGACGCCGATCTGTCGCATTTCGATTCGGGTATGAAACTCGGCCGCGAGCAGTTTGACCAGATCGCGAAAGTCGACCCGATTTTCGGCCAGGTAATAAATCACGATCCGCTCGCCGCCGAACAGATGCTCGATATCGACCAACTGCATTTCCAACTTCAGCTGCTCGACAAACTTGCGGCACAGGTCAAACTCGCGCGATGCGTTCTCGCGCAGGTGCGTGATTTCGCCTTCGTCTTCGGCCGTCATCCCGCGCAAGATATGGCCGCGCGTCGGATCGGGAAGCATTTCGACTGCCTGATCGGTCGCCAGGCAAAGGACCGCGCCATGTTCCAGACCGCGCTTGGTGCGCACGATGACCGACTCGTCCCGTTGAAACTCGTCTTTCGCTCGAGCCGAGAATACGCCGAGCAGACGCATCGACCCGTAACGGACCACGTAATCAGCCATGAGTCGTTTCTATGTTTATGGATAAGCGCCGGTGACGGTATCGTCATCGACTCTCGCAGGTTTTCGTCGATGGGCGCCAAGCGAGTCGCTTAGCGAAAAGCAGGAGGACAAGTCTACTATAGCCGTTGCGGACAGGGGAATGCGAGAACCGCGGGGCGAGAAACCGCCGTAGAACTACAGCAATTCCAGGACATTCTCGGGGGGACGGCCGAGTCGCGCCTTTCCGCCGCAGACAACAATCGGACGCTCGATCAGCTCAGGGCGTTCCGCCAATGTCTGGAAGATCTGCTGAGGATCCTCGAGTTGCGGCAATCCGAGCTTTCTCCAATCTTTATCGCGGACCAGATCGCTTGCTTGCCCCCCCAGCTGTTTCACCAATTTTGCTAGCGTCTGTGCATCGGGCGGCGTCTTCAGATACTCGACGACCTGGGGCTCAACCCCATGCGAGCGCAACAGTTGGAGCGTTTGCCGGCTCTTTTGGCAGCGGGGATTGTGATAGATCGTAACCTGGGCGGCCATAGAGCATCCTAATAAGTAACACCGCAGACGCGGTAGAGCAGGTCAAAAGCGGCTTGAGGAGGGTTTGGTGAGAGGGTCGGGTTCGTTGACACCCCCTCACCCCCACCTATAATTGAGCGGTTTCTGCCAGCAAAACCAGAAGCGCCTGGATCGTTGGCGCTTTTTAATGAGACATTTTACGGTTGTGGAGATGATTCGCCATGGCGAAGGAATTTAACGAAGCAAATTTCGAGACGGAAGTACTGCAGTCGACCGAGCCGGTTCTCGTTGACTTTTGGGCGCCCTGGTGCGGCCCCTGCCGTCAACTCGCTCCGGTCATCGATCAACTAAGCCAGGAATACGAAAGCGGCGCCAAGGTCGGCAAGGTCGATACCGATCAGAACCCGAGTCTGGCTCGCAAATACGGAATCCAGAGCATTCCCACGGTCATGATCTTCAAAGACGGCGAAGTCGTTTCGCAGTTCATGGGCGTGCAGCCGAAATCGAAACTGCAAGAAGCAATCGACAGCGCCAAAGGCTAATGGGGCTTGCCGGCACTGATCGATAACGACAGCAACGATAGCAAAAAAGAGAAAAGGGAGACTTTGGTCTCCCTTTTTTTATGCGCAATAGTTTACCAAGACGAACCAAGTTGAATGTCGACGAGGGTCTTTGCCGATGACGAAACAAGAGCGGTGAACTTTTCCGGTTGTAACGCTAGCAAACTCGTCGATCGCGACATGGCAACTCAGCGCAAAACAAAACAGAATCCGACGCTTTCGCCGACGGCCGAAAAGAAGCCGGTCGATGCGCTGCGCGTTGATGGACCGCATGTCCCTAGTGTCGCCGCAGGTTCTTCGCCGGCTGCCGAAAACATTGAAGACGACATCGTCGCCAAACTGGAGCCGAGCGAACTATCGCCGGCCCAGCGTCGCCATCTGGAAGAGCTTGCGGCGATCCTCCGCGAGCAGCGCGCCGAATTAGAACGCCGCGAGGCGCAATTGCAGTCGCAACTGGCCGCGATTGATAACGAAACCAGGATCGCGCGACTCGGCGTCGAACAACAAGCGGCCGCGCTGGCCGAACGGACCAAACTGCTCGATCGCCGCGACCGCGAGCTGGATCAGCGCGACGCCGCGCTGAATGATCGGCAAAACGAGTTGGAATCGCAAGTCATCAAGCTTGACCAGCAAGCCGGCAAACTCGAACAAACGCGCGGAGCACAGAAGCGTGAAGACGCGCGCTTGGCGAAAAGCGCTTCGCAGTTGCGGATTACGCAAGAGTCGCTTGAAGAGAAGTCGACCGCCGAGCGCCGCGCCGTCGATCGCAAACTAGCCGAAGTCAAAGCCCAGCAAGCGGCGATCGAGAAATTTTCGACCCAGCTCCACGAACGTGAGCGGCAACTGGAAGATCGTCACGCGGCTCTCGAAGCGCGAAAAATCGAACTCGATGAAATCGCCTCCCAACTTGCCGACGCCCAGCGAAGCCAGGCCGGCGACGCGCTGGTCTACACGCGCGGGCAGGCCGATCTGGCTCGGGAGCGCGAACAATGGGAAGCGGAAGTATTGCGACAACGCGAACTGCAAGAGAAAGTCCGTCGGCGCGGCGAGACCGAATTGATTCAGCTGGCCGCGCAATTGGACGAGCGTCAATCACGGCTGGAACAACGGCATGCGGCGGTCGAACAGATTGAACGGGAACTGCGGGAAAAACATCGCGAAGCGCTTGAGTCGCAACTGGTCGTCGCCGAACTTTGGCCCGAATTGATGCGACAAACGCCAACCGCCGAACTGACGCGACGCACGGCGGAGTTGCGAGTCAAGATTCGCCAGTCGCATGAAGACGCCGCTGGAATTTGGCGACGTCGCGAGAACGAAGTGAAAGAGTTGCTCGCTCGACTCGAGGAACGTCGCACCGAGATCGCCGAAGAATATCGCCGCTTCCAGCAATGGCTCTCGGTACGGCACGAAGATCTCGAAAAACAGGCCGCTCGTCTCGCGGCCGCCGAACGGGGACACTCGCAAAAGATGCGAGCCAGCGCCTAGAGGTCTGTCACCGAGCGCGTTCCAGGCGCCCAAGAAACGAAGAGAGCCTGACCATCTTGGGCCAGACTCTCTCTTTGCTGCGTTGTTGACTAGCGAGCGTCGGTCGAAACGCGGCTGCTGAGCGAATCGCTCGGCTCCGGTTGCTGTTTCATTTCCGTTTCGTATTTGACGACAAATGCGGACGCCTGCATCGCGGTATTGATCTCTTTCCGCGAAAAGTAAGACTCGGACCGGCCATCGAGATGATGGATCGTTTTTCCGGCCAACTCTTCCCAGCTCATATCGTTGTTCAGGTGCCAAGCGGTCGCCTGCGCAACGCGTTGATCGATCTTGCCGCTGCCGAGCATGTGCAACAGAGTCGCGACGCCGGGCTTGGTCGTGTATTGATCAATCGGCTTGACGTCGTACGGAATTTTCGGATTAGGATCTTCCAGTCCATGATCCAAGCAGACGCCGTCCACTTTCACTTTTTGGGTCTTTTCGGGCATCACGTTGAAGAAACCGCCGCCGCCGCCGTTGTTGCCGCCGCCAAAGCCGCCTCCGCCGCCGCCCCCTTGATTGCCGCCGAATCCGCCGCCGCCGCCGCCGAAGCCTTGGTTACCGCCGCCGCCACCGCCGCCGAAGCCGCCGCCCCCTTGATTGCCGCCGAAGCCGCCGCCGCCGCCGTTACCACCGAATCCACCGCCGCCAAATTGCGCGAGCGGAACCCCGGCAAACGCGGCAGGCATTTCGACCCGCAGCTTCTTGGTCGTCTTGTTCGTGATGATAAAGGTTCCCTTTTCCGAGTTCATCGGGATGAATTTGACGTCGATTACGCCATCTTCGATCGCTTTGAACATGTTCACTTCTTCGGCGTCTGCAAAACGTCCTGACGCGTTATCGTCAGCCGCGGCAGGAAAAGAAAAAGCAAGGGTGGCTAAGAGGGCCAGCGAAGCGGCCAATCGTTGAAACAATCGCACCTTCATAAGAGAGAGCTCCTGACTGCGGCGCCTAATCGATTAGAGATGAAGACGAGTTCGCTTTCGAACTGTCTCTATGGAGCGCTCGCACGCACGAGGTCGCTCTGGGACTTCATGAATTTTTAGACTAATCGAGAAATGAACGCCGTCCAAGCGATTTGCGGCAGAAATCTCCCTCAACTGGCGAATAGTGCGCGAAACGCGCATCGACCCCCCGAGAGGCGGCATATGTTTCGTAGGCGAACTTACAGAAGGGGAACCGGTGCCCCTCCCCAACTCGGAGGGACGGCCAAGAAATAAAAAAGCCTGACCGTAACGGTCAGGCTTTTTGCAATCGGTTTAGGATTCGCCAGAGAAGGGAAACTACTCAACGCTGGTCGAGAAGCTTTCGCCGCTCGATGGGGCCGTTTTCGCTTTTTGTTTCATCTCGGCTTCGTACTTCTCGACAAACTGCGTCGCCTGCATCGCGGTGACGATCTCTTTGCGTGAGAAGTAAGGTTCGACTCGGCCGTCGAGATGCTTGATCGACTTGGCGGCCAGTTCTTCCCAACTCATGTCATTATTCAGATGCCAAGCGGTCGCTTGAGCGACGCGTTGATCGATCTTACCGCTGCCGAGCATATGCAGCAGTGTGCCGACTCCCGGCTTGGTGGTGTATTGTTCGATCGGCACGACTTCGTACGGAATTTTCGGATTCGGATCTTCCAGACCATGATCCAGACAAACCCCTTCGTACTTCACTTTTTGGGTCTTTTCGGGCATCAGGTTGAAAAACCCGCCGCCGCCGCCGCCGCCTTGGCCGCCGCCGAATCCACCACCACCGCCGCCTTGGCCGCCGCCAAATCCACCGCCGCCGCCGCCAGCGCCTTGGTTACCGCCGCCGCCTCCTTGGCCGCCGCCAAATCCGCCGCCGCCGCCGCCACCTTGGCCGCCGCCAAATCCACCACCACCGCCGCCGAACTGAGCCAACGGAACGCCGGCGAATGCCGAAGGCATTTCGACCTTCAGTTTCTTGGCTGTTTTATTGGTAATGATGAAGGTCCCCTTCTCCGCGTTCATCGGAATGAACTTTACATCGAGGACGCCATCTTTGATCCCTTGGAACATGTTCACTTCTTCCGCATCGGCGAAACGGCCGGTAGCGTCGTCCGCAGCAATCGCGCGAACCGAAAAAGTGAGGGACGCGATGAGGGCGAGCGTCATCGCCAAACGTTGGACCAACTGCACCTTCATGGTGAAATTCCTTAGCGGAGTCTTGAGTAAGAAAATAGACGAGCGGCAGCGCACGAACGGCCAATTGGCAGCGCTTGCGGCGTCGCTATGGAATTTCCGTGAGTCCTCACACTAGTCGATCGGTAGAGAAGCTCCTAATGAATTGCACGCAAATCTCGACCGAACCACGGAATATCGCTCGAATCGCCTATTGTGACGATTGACCGTCTGCTTTTTTCCTTCACCGAAAAAAAATCGAGGGAAGAACTTACCCGCTTTTTTGAAATTTAGCCTTTATGATTCCGCCACAAAGCTGATAATCGGGTTGCTATCACCCCCTATAAGTTGGCTGTGCAGCGTGATTATCCGTCTTGAGACTTGCCCGCTTTTTCTGCGCACCGGCGAAGCTTCGCCAGGGGCTGTTTCTCGACCGACGGCTGGAGTTGGCCCCCATTCGAGGCAGTTTCAAGGAAGGTAGCTTCGCCATGCAGGTTCTGATTTGGTTTCTGGTCTTGCTTGCGGCTCTCGCCGCGTTGGCTCAGGCCTACGTCTTTTTCATGCAAATGCTCAGGTCCGATCCCGGCAACGAGCGAATGCAAGAGATCGCTGGCTTTGTTCGTGAAGGAGCCAACGCTTACCTGACGCAGCAATATCGGATCGTCGCCTATTTTTTTATCGTTATCTTTGCATTGCTTTCGCTCCTCTCGTACGTCTTTCAAGCGCAAAGCGTATGGGTGCCGTTTGCGTTTGTCACCGGCGGTTTCTTTAGCGGTCTGGCCGGTTGGATCGGGATGAAAACCGCGACGGCGGCC
This sequence comes from Blastopirellula marina DSM 3645, assembly GCF_000153105.1. Classification (GTDB taxonomy): domain Bacteria; phylum Planctomycetota; class Planctomycetia; order Pirellulales; family Pirellulaceae; genus Blastopirellula; species Blastopirellula marina. The sequence continues at coordinate 27,143 of NZ_CH672376.1, read as the reverse complement.
AGCAGTCGAACGTCGGCCGGCGCACGCATCTCGCTCAATCAAGGTTTGCAGGTCGCGTTTCGTAGCGGCGCGGTGATGGGACTGACCGTGGTCGGCCTGGGGCTGCTGGATATTACGATTTGGTTTGCGGTGTTGCGTTGGGTGTTTCAACTCAACCTGGTCGACGTGACGGTCACGATGCTTTGCTTTGGAATGGGCGCGAGTTGCCAGGCGCTGTTTGCGCGCGTCGGCGGCGGCATCTTTACCAAAGCGGCGGACGTGGGCGCGGATCTGGTTGGCAAAGTCGAGCAAGGGATCCCCGAAGATGATCCCCGCAACCCGGCTTCCATCGCGGACAATGTGGGGGATAACGTCGGCGACGTCGCCGGGATGGGCGCAGACTTGTACGAGTCGTATTGCGGATCGCTGTTGGCGACCGCCGCACTCGGCGTCGCGGCGTTCAGTTCGCCCACGTTGGCCGCGGCCGCTCATTTGGATGTTCCAACGGCCCAGTTTTACGCGTTGTTTTTGCCTTTGGCGCTGGCCGCCGCGGGGATCGTGTTGTCGATCGCCGGCGTCTATATGGTGCGGACCGAAGAAGGAGCGACGCAGAAAAATCTACTGGCCGCGCTAGGACGTGGAATCAACTTCTCGACCGGGATGGTCGCGTTGGCGGCGATCTTGCTTTCGATGTGGCTAATGCCGAAAGTCGACGGCGCCGTTTATTGGTATGTTCCCGGCGTCGCGCTGAGCATCTTCACCGGCCTGGCGGCCGGTTGGCTGATCGGCAAATGGACCGAGTACTCGACCAGCGACGAATTTGAACCGACCAAAAAACTCGCCGATCAAGCGCTGACCGGGCCGGCGACGATCATTATCGGCGGAATCGCTGACGGCATGATGTCGGTCTGGGCGCCGGTGCTGGTGATCGCCGTCGCGACGCTGGTCGCTTTTGGCGCGGCGAACGGCTGGCGATTTTCGGATCCTGATTACTTTTCGTTGGGTCTCTACGGCGTGGGCATCGCCGCGGTCGGCATGCTCAGCACGCTGGGCATAACGCTGGCGACCGACGCCTATGGACCGATCGCCGACAACGCCGGCGGCAACGCCGAAATGTCAGGCCTGGAAGCGATCGTGCGCGAGCGGACCGATGCGCTCGATAGTCTAGGAAACACGACCGCCGCGACCGGCAAAGGTTTCGCGATTGGTTCGGCTGCATTAACGGCGCTGGCGCTGTTGGCCGCCTATGTTGAAGAAGTGCGGATCGGATTTGAGCGCTGGGGCGACAACCTGGCTCACGTCATCGACAGCGATCAGCCCTATCGCGTCTCGAGCGGCTTCATCATCTACAAAACAGTCGAAGACGAACAAGAGCATGTCCACGGCTTCTTGTCGTTGCCAGGCGATCGCCGCGACAAACGCGTCGTCGAAGCTTGGGACAAACTCGACTTCTCGCGCGGCCCCGTCAAGATTCCGGTCGACATGATCCAAGCAGAGACCACCGACGGGCATCTCCATCTCAACATGGTTGGCCGTGATATCGAGCTGTTGCCGATCCACACGGCGACGTTGATCGATTTCACCAACTATTACGAAGCGAACTTGATGAATCCCAAGGTGCTGGGCGGGCTATTCGTCGGCGCGATGGCGACCTTCGTCTTTTGTGCGCTGACGATGAAAGCGGTCGGCCGCGCGGCGAAAGGGATGGTCGAAGAAGTCCGTCGCCAGTTTCGCGAAAAGCCAGGCATCATGGACGGCAGCGAATTGCCTGACTACGCATCGCCGGTCGAGATCAGCACCAAGGCCGCGCAGTGGGAGATGGTGTTGCCGTCGGTGCTTGGTCTGGCGACGCCGATTGTGATCGGCTTTTTGCTAGGAGTCGGCGGCGTGCTTGGTTTGTTGGTCGGCACGTTAACGACTGGTTTTTGCCTGGCGATCTTTATGGCCAACTCTGGCGGCGCGTGGGACAACGCCAAGAAGTATATCGAAGCCGGCGCCCACGGCGGCAAAGGTTCTGACGCACATAAAGCGGCGGTGGTCGGCGACACGGTCGGCGATCCCTTCAAAGATACCAGCGGACCCAGTTTGAACATTCTGATCAAGCTGATGAGCATGGTCAGCGTTGTCGGAGCTGGGTTCGTTGTTCGCTATAGCTTGTTGGCGCTGGGCGTGTTTTAGGGCAATTCGCGGGCAAAACTCGATCATCGCTCGCTGGCTTAATATCCTCGAACTCTCCGGTTTGGTCCGCCGGTTGACTTGCCTGGGGATACTTCGACATTGACCTACACGGCGCCCAACCGCGAAGATTGGGTGCTCGATCTGCGGCGCGAAAAGCCGTAGCGCAATTGTTTCCATCTATTCGCTTCGTTGGAGAAACAATGATGAACGCGCGATTTTGTCTTGGCGCCGCTTGCTATCTGTCGCTAGCAATGATCACTTCGCTGCCGGCCGGTGAAGCCGAAACCCCGCAGTGGCTAAGCAATCCCGATCACACGATCGACGTTATGGACGTCAATGCGAAGCGAGTGACGATCACCAGCCAGAAGATGCGAGAGACGGTCGAACAGTGGGGATATTTTTTTGTTCCTCGTCCGAAGGATAATCGTCGCGCGGATCTGATCATGGAGCCGTTGAAAGGAGATCGCGTCGCCCACGTCGAAGATGTCGAAGGCGACATGGTCATGATTCAACTGAGCGAGTTCGGCGATTTTGCGAAAGCGAATGAATATGAGATCGGTGCGCCAAAACTGCAGCCAGACAAGGATGCTGAGAAGACGACTGCCCAAGAACAATTCGCGCAAGATCGCGTGTTCCGATTTAAGGATGTCAACGGTCGCGACACGCACGTTCAGATGAAGGAGATGTGCGAGAACTTGAATCTGACGGGTTGTGACATTGTTTACCCCGTGTTGTCAGGCCGTGGTTACATGGAGACTCCAGAGGATTCGACGCTTCCATCGATCGAACCTCCACGCCATGTGCACCAAGTTTGGATGGACGCAGTTTTTAAATTTCGCGACGTCGTTACCGGCGAAGTCGTCGAAATTGATGGTCAAGAGTTTCGCCGCGGCTTGTGGAGAAAAGGCGCGCTTTTCGCCCAGGTTTATCCATTCGGGCTCTTTTCGCCGAAAAAGATGATTCCCGCGCCGCAATGGTCGCAAGAAGAATTCACACCGGATCCAGGCGCCGGATGGCGAACCCCGGCTCCTCCTTTTCAAAACTTTTCTAGGTTGCCGGAAACCGTCTCCGCTCCTGCAATACCGAAGCCGCAAAACGAAACGGAAGAAACAAAGCCCCAACAAAAACCGGGCCACGCGAACGTCGAATCGGTCCTTCCGCCGCGATCTGTAAAACCTGCCGGCACGAATGTCCAAAGCGGCTCGAACCCGTTTGGCGATCCCATGAGAATCAATCCCATGTTCGCTCCGCCAGCAGCCAAACTCCGCTTGTTACGCGTTCGCGTTGCGCTCTTCGAAGTAGAACCAACGGCGCCGGCTCCCAAGTCGGTATTGATGTCGGCCGACGAAATGCTGGAAATGCTCGAAGACAAAAAGCAGTATGAATTGATCGACAGCTTTGATCTGACGACCGTCACCGGACACGAAACCAAAGTGCAGCAAGGCCGCCGCCAACCGGTCGTCACCGGTTCGCAAATGATACCGCAGCGCGGTCCCGATGGTCGTGCGACTGCGATGCAGAGGAATCAGTACAACCTGCAAAACGTTGGCACGATGCTGACCGTTTCGCCAGAGATGCTCGGCAATCGGGCGTCGTTGAAGTTGGCCTTTGAACGTTCCGATGTCGCCGATCCAAAGGAGGACAAAGCGGAGGACGACGCCAACGACTCGCCCCCATCCATAACTACCCTGATTATCAATACGCAACTGCTGTTAGAAGATGGACAAGCGACCATCCTCTCAATCCGCAATTCTCTCGGCGTTCGACATGCGCTAGTGATCGCGGTCGAGATGCTCGACAGCGGAGAAGAAGGCGAAGAAGGCGGACAACAGCGAGGCGGTGGAGGCGGCGGCTTCTTTTAGGGGAAACGCGATTCCCCCCCAATTCTGAAGTTCTTGAAAAGAACGGCATGATTTCTTGTTCGCCACCCAGTACATTGGTGAAGCCTGACTTCTACATATTCCCAAGGACCAAAAAACATGGCCACACCAGGCGGCGATGCAACCGGCGGCATTATTCCTTACAAGAATGTTCCGGCGCTGGTCGGGTATTATCTGGGGATCGTGGCGCTAATTCCTTTGGTTGGATTTCCGTTTGGCTGCGCGTCGATCATTTTGGGAATCATGGGGCTGGTCAAACGGAATCGTCAGCCAGAAGTCAAAGGCAGCGTGCACGCGGTGATCGCGATTTTGTTTGGTTTGTTTTCGGTCGTACTCTATGGCTTGATGATCGGAGCGATCATCTTCGCAGCTGCGACGGCGCGATAGGCGATTAGCGGTCGACTTCTTGAGGGCTTGCATGGACCCCGCAGCGCGAAAGAACCTGCTTGACCGCTTTCAGCTGCTCGTCGTTTAATTCGCACTGAAACCATACCGAGACGTAGTCGCGACCCGCCGCATTGAGGATCGCGAGCCGACGCAGTTCCTCATTGCTCAAGGGACGAGGGAGCGAGATCATGACCTCTTTTCCCCAGGGCCAACCCATTAATGAGCCTGTGCGACCGCCGAACTCCGAGACGATCGCCGAGCGTCGTTTGCCATGCGCCTCATATTGATAGTGATCGACCGTCGCTATCAGGACTAGCACGGCGACGATTGTCGTAAGAATGATCGAGCGCTGCGTCATGGGAATGACATTTTAAACTAGCCGGCGTGCACTTCATTCGTCAGCTTCGCGCCTTGCAGGAATTGTTGCAAGTTGTCGGTCGTCACTTGGCTGATCGCTTCGAGCGCGTTGCGGGTAAAGAACCCTTGGTGCCCGGTGATCAAGACGTTGGGAAAGGTGAGCAGGCGCGAGAAGACGTCATCTTGGATCACTAGTTCTGAGCGATCCTCGAAGAAGAGTTCGGCTTCTTCTTCGTAGACGTCGAGACCGAAGTAACCGATCTGTCCTGACTTCAGTCCTTCGATCGCCGCTTTGGTGTCGACCAGGGCGCCGCGACTCGTGTTGATCAGCATCACGCCGGGCTTCAGCTTGTCGATGCTTTGGGCGTTGATCAGATGCTTGGTCGCCGGCAGCAGCGGACAATGCAGCGTCAAGATGTCGCTCTCGGCGAAGATCTGATCCAGCTCGACGTATTCAACACCATTCGCGACGCACTCCGGATTTTGCTGCACGTCATACGCCAGGATGCGGCAGCCGAAACCCTTTAGTATCGACGCGGCGATCTGACCAATCTTGCCGGTTCCGATCACGCCGACCGTGCGGCCATGTAAGTCGAAGCCGAGCATGCCGTGCAAAGCGAAGTTCCCTTCGCGCACTCGATTGTAGGCTTTGTGAAACTTACGGTTGAGCGTCAGAATCAGCCCCACGGTATGTTCGGCGACCGCATACGGCGAGTAAGCCGGGACGCGAGCGACTTTCACCTTCTGCGCCGCCGCCGCCGGCAGATCGCAGTTGTTGAAACCGGCGCAGCGGAGCGCGATCATCTTCGTTCCGTTGGCGGCGATCGCCGCGATGACCTCGGCGTTCAGTTCATCGTTGACAAAACAGCAGACCGCCGGAAAATCACGGGCCAAGACGACCGTACGCGCGGTCAGTCGTTCTTCAAAGAAGTCGTAGCGGATCTCGGTGTCGGACGAGGCGCGCAGCAAAAAATCACGATCGTACGACTTGGTGCTAAATACTGCGACTTGCACAGACTTTCCTTTGCGTCTGGGAAGGACCACTTCGACTCTGGTCGAAGAACAAGAGCCGCGATCGACTTTACCATGTCGATCGCCCCATTGCAGCGCTTTCGCGCAGGAAAATCAGGTCGACTTTTGGGGTGCAGCCTTTTAGCCGATCCCCGGTTCGTTGGGGACCACATACAGCGTGAACTGCAGCGTCGTCGATTGCCCATCGACGCGAATCGTCAAACGGCGTTGCCCTTCGATATCGCTGACGATCAGGTTTTCGTTTAGACGAATCGCCAAAGTCAACGAGTGTTTCACCTGGTCCCATTGCGTCGGTTGGCTGTCGCGATCGATCTCGAAGTACGAGACCCCCGGCAGCGCCGGCAATGCGCGCGGCGGATGACTTGCGTAGTTGAAACGCAAACCGGCCTGACCCAATCGATAGAGATCGACCACTTTGTCAGAGCTGCCGATTTTCATATCGAGACCGCGCGTCAGGAGTCGATCAATCTGCTGCGACGGCAGCGAGCTTTCGACGCCGACAAACAGTTTGTTCGAGCCTTCCAGCCACGACGGCTCAAGATCGACCTGCATGCGGAGCCCGGCGCCTTCAAAGTGGCGTTCGCGATAGTCCGGCTCAACGACGGCGTCGAGCAGCGCGTCGATGTATTGTTTCTGTCGCCAAAAGCAGCCGGCCAGATCGTCATGATCGTAAGCCGGCATTTCCGGCGGGCGACGCATCGAACCAAACACGGCCAGCTTGCCGATCGTCCGCGCCAGTTCATAAAAAGCGTTCGAAGGATGCGTGCCGGGAGTGAACGCGATCATTTGAATCGCCGGATAGGATTCGTTGATCGCTCGCAGCTGTTCCAGTAACTGTTGATCCCCTTGTCCGCGGCTATCAAACGAGATCTTGCGCGAAACGATTTGCGAAGCGAGCAAGTCGAGCTTACGTCCCAGACGATCGTAGATGCGCTGCAAGATGTTCGCCTGCAGCGGACGCCAGGCGTCGCACGCTAATAGCGGCGGAATGTAAGTTTCGTCGAGTTGCGGCACCGCTTCGCCCCGGTCCGAGCGGCGAATCCGAGCGATCGGCAGGGTCTCGTACCCAGCGTGATTGTCGCCGTCGTGCAGTAGTCGCAAATTGAGCCGGCGGATCTGAATGGTTTGTTGGTTGGAGCCGCTGTTTTGATCTTCCACGTCGAGATTCTCGACCAAATAGCGAGCCGTCGCCGCGTTGGTGTCGGCGACGTTTGACTGGCCCGAGACCAGTTGTGGGGCCGCCAAATAGATCGTCAGGTTCTGGCGATCGGCCATCGCGTGGCGCAGGTCAAGGATCGGCAATTGTCCGTCGCTCGGGACGGAGATCGTCGCTCCATCCCGCAGGCGAACTTCCAGCGAACGAACAACCAGACGCGAGTTGGTCAGCGCGTCGATATCAAGATCGATGGAGCGGAGGCCCCAATGATGTCGCTCAATCCAAAGGTCGCCACGTCGGTTCTGTTGGGATTGATGCTGTTCGAACGCCTGAAAATGATGCGGCGAAAGGAACATTCCTTCGTACCAGTGGACGGCGTTACTGCTCAACACGGCAGGTTCCTCGTAGGCTTGGCAAGCGAAATCAGGGGAGGGAGTCTCTCGCGCCAATGGTGCTGCGACCAATAGCGTGTGTCGGTTAACTTCGGCCAGATTGCGGGTTAGCAAAGATAAGACGCCGTAGATTTCTCGATTTGCCGGATGCGCCGCTTGGGAGGAATTTGCTTTTGGGACGCAACCGAGACGGTTGGTCAAGAAATAAAGAACGCTGCTATCCGTGCTGCCCTGCCGAATTCTCCCTCCAAAAGAGGAGGCTGCCCCGAAATTCAGCGATTTGTCGCGGATAACAGCGTTCTAGAAAAGAAACATCGACGATCCGCCGGCGAAAGCTAGAGCAAAATCCTTAAGATGGCGGATAGCCGTCACCATGAAGAGGGAGGAAGGTAAAATTAGCGTACGTAAGCTAAAAGTTACTAGGAGGTTATGTAATCTCCGCGGCCGCTAAGTTTTTTCGACCGGCGTCATGATTTGATTTCGTTGATCGACTTGGACCACGATCGGCGCGTAGTCGGCCAGTTCTTGCTCGTTGTATTGGGCGTAGCTGGCGATGATGACCAAATCTTGGGGATTTACCAAATGTGCGGCCGCACCGTTAATGCAGATCACGCCGCTGCCGGGTTCGCCCAGAATCGCGTAGGTGGTCAACCGCGAACCGGTGGTGATGTTGTAGATATCGACCTGTTCATGGTCGAGCAGGTCCGCCGCGTCCATTAGCAGACTGTCAATCGTCACGCTTCCTTCGTAATCGAGGCAAGCCTCGGTGCAGGTGGCGCGGTGAATTTTCGATTTGAGAAAGGTTCGGATCATCCCAGACTTACTTGGATTGCGACTACGGAGAGAGAACGGCTTATTATACCTTCTAAGTCCGCGCATGAAAAAAGCCCCTCTGGTAAGCAGAGGGGCTTTTTGCCTGTCAAGGAATATCGCTTGTAATCAAATAAGTGCTAAAAATCTACTCGAGACAGGTATCGGACTCGTCATCCGGCAGGACCGGCGATGAGTAGTGGAGCTGGGCGATTCGCAGCGAATCTTCTACGGTGCGAACCAGGACTGCAGTAATCCGGAGTGGAATCTCCGCTTGACGGTAACCCGCTTGAACCAGTGCAAAACAATCGGACGCGACCCAGCAAACGTCGCCGTAACACGAAACGCTTCGCCATCCAAAGCGAAAATGCAACGTATCAGCTTGCTGCCAGTCACGTTCCGCCTGTTCGCATACTCCCGCTAGACCAAGTCGCTTTTCGTCTTGGCCCGTTCCGAGTAGTACTACGTCCGGTTCAGGCAGAAACACCGCCAGCAGTTTCTCCAGATCTCGATTAGCGTAAGCGCTGGCGAAGTCTCGTAAGACGGCCATCGCCTCCGCTTCAAGAGAAACAGTGGCGTACACGAATCAATTGTCTCCAAGCAACAGAAGAGGATTTTCCGTCAATCAAGCACTAACACCCAAGTGACGGTGGGATGAGGACAACAAACCCGATTCTAATGTCGGCCTTTCCGCCATGAAAAGCACAATTCCAGTGTCAACACTGTTAAATTCGCACCTTTTCTTGGCGAAAAACAATGAACAATTCGCATAATTCAACCCCCTCCTGTGGAGCTAGAGTTGAATTGCCCTCCGCTCGAAAGCGCATTTCCACCCTTTGTGGCGTTCCATTTCGACGAGTGAGCTATCTTTGCACGATGCCATTTCGCTACGCATAAACTGATACCGATATATGCAACGCCTGCCTGCACTCCTGAGATGCTGTTTTGCCGCGGCTGTTTTCGCCAGTGCGCTGTTGTTGTTTCAAATTCAGCCGATCGTAAGCAAAGCGATCCTTCCTTGGTTTGGCGGCAGTCCGGCGGTTTGGACAACTGCGATGCTCTTTTTTCAGGTCGTGCTGTTTCTCGGCTATCTCTACGCACACCTCATCACCCGTTATTTGCCGCTCCGCTGGCAAGGCGCGGTCCATTTGTCGTTGGTGATCGCCGCCGCGGCGCTCGCGCCAGTGTTGGCCGACGTCAGTTGGAAACCCTCGCCGGAAGATGCTCCGGCGCTGCGCATTCTGACGCTGTTGGCCGCGACAATTGGGTTGCCTTATTTTCTCCTTGCCGCAAACGGACCTTTGCTGCAGGCCTGGTTTGGTCGCCGATTCCCAGCGGCATCTCCCTATCGACTTTATGCGCTTTCCAACGTCGGCTCGCTGTTGGCGCTGCTCAGTTACCCGTTTGTGATCGAACCGAACTTCGCCGTCTCGACGCAAGCCTGGCAGTGGTCGATCGGATTCAGCCTATTCGCCGCTCTGCTGGCGATCGTTGTGTGGCAACTTCGCGCGGCGCCTGAGACGCCGCCAGAACCGGCAGAGACCGCAGGCCCAGCGAACGGCGTGGAGCCTGCGATTACGTGGCGCACGCGGACCAAATGGCTGCTGTTGCCGGCTTGGGCCAGCTTTGGATTGCTGGCGGTCACCAACCATGTATGCCAAGACATGGCGGTCGTTCCGCTGCTATGGGTCGCTCCGCTTAGCTTGTACTTACTGACCTTCATCCTGGCCTTCGACAACGAAGGATGGTATCGCCGCGAAACCGTCGCCTGGCTCGCTCTGGCGTCGCTCGCCGGCGTCGCGCTGGTGGACTGGATGAGCGGATCTTTGGGTTTGATCCCCGCGATCGGCGTCTACTTTGCATCATTGTTTTTCGCGTGTCTCGCTTGTCATGGCGAACTCGTTCGCCTAAAGCCACGCCCGGCGCATCTGACCGAGTTCTATCTGACGATCTCGGCCGGCGGCGCCATCGGCGGCGTTTTGGTTTCGCTCGTCTGTCCGCTCGCTTTGACCGATTATTTTGAAGCGCCGATCTTTATCCTTGGTAGTTTTTTGATCGCCGGCAGCGTGTTGATTTCGGCCGCCGGAAAAGCTTGGGCCGCCCGACCGGGAACCAGCCAAGCCGCCGCGCCCCTCCCCAAGCGATTGGCCTGGGCGATTCCATTGCTGTTAATCGTGGTCTACGGAGAACTACGAAACTTCAGCGGCGAATACCTCGTGTCGCGTCGCAATTTCTACGGCGTGCTGCATGTCAATGATCAGTTGGCGGCCGGGCAGCGTCGCCGCATGATGTTCCATGGCCGTATCGTGCATGGCTTCCAATTTCTCGATCCGCAGCGCCGCACCGAACCAACTTCGTACTACGCCCCCGAAACAGGCGTCGGCATTGTGCTTCGTCAGTTGTCGTTACAGCAGCAGCCGCTGCGTGTAGGAGTGGTCGGACTGGGGGCCGGAACGCTCGCCGCTTATGGCAAGCCAGGCGATACGTTCCGCATGTATGAGATCAATCCAGAAGTGGTCGAGTTGGCACACGACTACTTCACCTACCTGAAAGACTCGCCTGCGAAGATCGAGATCGTGCTCGGCGACGGACGACTTTCGCTCGAAGCCGAAACCGACGAACGGTTTGACCTGCTAGTGCTCGACGCGTTCAGCGGCGACGCAATCCCGACCCATCTGTTGACGCGAGAAGCGTTTGACATCTATCGTCAGCGCCTCGCCAAAGATGGCGCGATCGCGGTTCATATCAGCAACATCCATGTCGACCTGCGTCCCGTCGTCGAGGGCCTAGCCCAAGACTGCGGTCTGCAAACGCTCTACCTTGTCGCCGCTCCCGACGTCGCCCAGCAAAAGACCGGCGCCCATTGGGTAGTCGCGACCAACAATCGAGCGCTGCTAGAAAATGAAGTCGTCCGCGCCGCAGCAACCACCGCCCCTGGGCAACTAGCGATCGATCGCCTGTGGACCGACGATTACAGCAATCTGCTGGGCGTGTTGAAGTAGAACGTGCGAACGCTTAACCGCTCTACTCTTGGATTGGTTCCGGGATTACCAACTCTTTGGCGTCGACCGGGTGCAGATGAAGCGCCAGGATTTTGGCCGGTTTGTCAGGATGAACGTTACGCGTGACTCGATGTAATGCCTGGGACGGCTCGTAGAGCGTGTCCCCGGCTTTGAGACGCAAGAGGGGACCATCGCCGACTTGGGTCTCGATCTCGCCTGCCAACACATACACAAAGGTCGGGCCGGGATGCCGATGGGGTTCGGAAAAGTCGCCTCCTTGCCAGGTGACTTCGGCCATCGTCGCGCGGGTGACGACCCCGTCTATTTTTTCGGCGATGTTCTGCGCCATTACCGGTTTGACATCGGGGCCGTGCGCCGGATCGTGCGCGGTGATCCGCCAGGCCGCAGTGCATGTAAGCAGCGCTGCGGCGATCATGACTAAACGTTTCATCAACTCTCCGCCTTATTTTGGTGGTTGCGAGAAAAGAACTACGCCGACATCGCCGCTTCAATCTCCGGCGTTTTGTTAAACGGCACTGCGAATCGGTTCCAAGCGTTGATCGTCGCGATCGCTGTGGTCAGATCGACGATCTCGGTCTCGTCAAACTGGGCCGCCAATTCGTCGTACAACTCGTCGGTAACCTGATGCTGCGGCAGCAGGGTGACTGCTTCCGCCCAGGCCAATGCGACGCGCTCTCGATCGCTATAGCAAGGTGCTTCGCGCCAGGCTGCGACCAGATCAATCCGATGCGCTGGTTCGCCCGCTTTTCGCAATAGCGTCGAGTGCATGTTTAAGCAATACGCGCAACCGTTGATCTGCGAGACTCGTAATTTCACCAGTTCCATCAACACATGTCCCAGCGTTGACTTGTGCAGATACTTTTCGATCGCCATGAGGTGACGAAATGGTTCCGGCGACAAAGCGAAATAGTCCAATCGTTCCGACATTTTTCTGCTCCCCGAAAGTGAATGGAATGCGTGGTTACATTCCTCATGGTACGATTCGTTTGGTTCCAAATAAGATCCACTTGTCTGTTAATTCAGAGAGCCACTTTGCCATGGTCCAGCGCCGTTCGCAACGCTTTCAGTTTGATACGCTCGAGATCGACCGCAGCGCGACGCAGCCGTTGCATCGCCAGCTTGAGTCGCAACTGCGTGACGCGATCCGCGCCGGGCGATTACGTCCCGGCGAAAAGCTTCCCTCGACGCGCGGTCTCTGCCGCGAGTTGCAGATCGCACGCAACACCGTCGCCGCCGCTTACGAGCAATTGTTGGCCGAAGGCTTTCTGGAAGCGGAGATCGGGTCTGGCACCCGCGTCTCCCAGCAACTGCCGGAGAACATGGCCCCTGCCGCGAGCGGCAAGCAGACGGCGCCAAGACCATTGCGACGCCGATTGGCCCAGCGCGCCGGGAATATCGAGCGGTTCGCCGACTGGGCGCCGCGAATCATTACGGCGCCCCAACCGTTTCGTCCGCATACGCCGGCGATCGATCATTTCCCCCGCGACATTTGGCAGCGACTGGCCGACCGCCGGCTGCGCCGCTTGCCGCGCTTGACCTTCATGGGGGTCGATCCAGCGGGATATGCTCCGCTACGCAGCGCCATCGCCGCTTACCTGGGAGCATCACGCGGGCTGGCATGTGCGGCCGAACAAATTGTCGTCACCAGCGGCGCTCAACAAGGGTTAGAGTTGATTGCTCGACTGTTGCTCGATCCCGGCGATCGGTTTTGGCTAGAAGAGCCTGGCTACTGTCCCGCCTGGCATGCGTTCACGACCCATGGCGCGATCGGCGCGGCGATTCCTGTGGATGAGCAAGGGATCGATGTCGCCGTCGGCGAGCAACTTTGCCCCGCCGCGCGGCTGGCGTATGTCACGCCGAGCGTGCAGTGGCCCGGCGGCATGACGATGAGTTTGCCGCGGCGCCTGCAATTGCTGGACTGGGCCGAGCGCAACGAAGCGTGGATCGTCGAAGATGATTATGTGGGCGAATTTCGTTTCGCCGGTCGGCCGCAACAAGCGCTCGCGGCGCACGATCCGCATGGTTCGGTCCTCTACTTGGGGACCTTCAGCAAGGTGCTCTTTCCCGGTCTGCGTCTCGGCTATCTGGTTGTCCCCGAGCCGCTCGTCCGCTCGTTCGCGACCTCGCGCTGGCTAGCCGATCGACATTCGCCGGTCTTCGAGCAAGCGACGCTGACCGACTTCATCGAAGAAGGACACTTCGCTCGCCATCTTCGCCGGATGCGCAAGCTTTACGCGGTGCGGCAACAGGCGATGTTCGCCGCCTTGGATGCGGCGTTTGGGTCGGCGATTGATTACGATCGTCACGAAGCTGGCCTGCATGTCGTCGTGCAGACCCGCGACGCGCGACAAAATCGCCGCTTGCAACGAGCGGCCCACGAGGCCGGCGTCGAATATCACGCCGTTGATCAATATTCGGCCGTCGACCACAAAACGCCGGGCCTGATCCTCGGCTTCGCCGCCTTCGACGAGGCGCAAATTGCGGAAGCCGTGCAAGCGTGGGCGCAACGCTTCTTCTCTTCGTAGCCCTCGCGCTTCGGGCTATGAAGAAAATTCTTCGCCTCTTCTTTTTACTGGCGCGATGGGGAGACGACCGACGTGGTCATAGAACGATCAATTTTTGCTCTCGGATTGCTTTAAAACCGCCTGTTTATGTGCGGCATGACTTTTGCAATTTCCTTTCGAGCGAGAATGGAACCGTTAGACATAATCGAACCTTGATGGAGGTCATTCAGATGACCACGCATACGCTCGCCGACGCTTTTTGGGAAGAATTGCAGGATGTGCTGAGTGCTGAGATGCAAATGGCCAAAGCCCTGCCGAAAATGGCGGACAAGGCTTCCGACCACGCATTGAAACAAGCCTTTGAAAGCCATCTGCAAGAGACCGAAACGCATATCACGCGGGTTGAAGAAGTCTTTCGCTCGATCGGCAAAACGCCGAAGGCAAAAACCTGCGAAGCGATGGCCGGTTTGATCAAAGAAGGCGCCGGCATCATGCGCCTGCAGGCGGACGACGAAGTGATGGACGCGCTATTGATCGCCGCGGCCCAAAAAGTAGAGCACTACGAGATTGCGACCTATGGGACGCTTTGCACTTGGGCCGAGCTCTTGAATTATGTCGATGGGCTGCAATTATTGAAGCAGAACATCGAAGAAGAAGAAGCGGCCGATGACAAACTGACGCAAATCGCGCTGACCGTGAACCAGGCGGCGAAGATGGGAAAATAAGGCGATCGGTTGATTGCCGATGCGAGAGCATTCCGTAGACGGAGTAACGCTCTCACTGCAAGGCGAGCCGGCGACTCATCCCCCGAGTCGTCGACTCGTCTTGTTTTTTGCGCCACGCGGTAAAAAGGGGTCAGGTTTGCCGGCCAGTTGTCCAAACTTTACCAGCAGGTCAGGAGCATAGTCGGTCGCAGGCACAAACTCGATTCCTTTATTTGAAAACGCGCGGCAGATGCCGCTCAGGATGGTGTCGTCTTTGCGATCTTTCTTGCCCAAAATAAAGGGAGCGATAACGCGGGCGCCGTACCAATCGGGGAAATGATTCCAGAGCGCGCCGCGGTCCAAGATCCGCACTTTGTGAACCTTGCCGACCATCGTCGCGGTCGTCACCTGGTGACGATGAAAGAAGCGGACGCACTTGCCGATTTGTCCGAGCCCGACCCACTCGTGCGTAGCGGAGATTTCGGCCAGGATCGGATCGGCGTGCCCTTTGATCAACAGCGCATGCACGGCGTAGCCGTGGCGCTGCAGCGCGGTGGCCATTTCAATTGGCAATTGACCCCAGCCGGCCAGCACGCCGAACGGCGGTAGGTGGTCTGTTGCGTCTGAATTCATCGCATCCGTGCCCTCGAAGACGTTAAGCCGTTTTTCTCAGCTCGTCTTCTTTCTCTAATTCGGCGACACGCGCGAGCAGCG
>NZ_CH672376.1:3147-11927 GCF_000153105.1 Blastopirellula marina DSM 3645 | reverse complement strand
TCGGAATTCTCGCGATTTTTGCCGCCGGGGATCGATCTGGGTTCGACCCGTTGCCACTATACAGACGTCCCCTAGAATAGAGAGTTTCGCTGAACTTTCGCCCGAATCGACGCATGGATGGGCCCTTATGCCGGTAACCGATATCGAGATCAAAGGCGCTCGCGAGCATAATCTGCGCGACGTCTCTCTCGTTCTTCCCCGGAACAAGCTGATCTGCCTGACCGGCGTCAGCGGCAGCGGCAAAAGCTCGCTGGCGTTTGACACCGTCTACGCCGAAGGTCAGCGCCGATACGTCGAGAGTCTCTCAAGCTATGCGCGCCAGTTCATGGGGCAAATGCCCAAGCCCGAGGTCGACTACATCGGCGGGCTCACTCCGTCGATCTCGATTTCGCAAAAGACGACCGGCAATAATCCGCGCAGCACCGTCGGCACAATCACCGAGATCAATGATTTCCTCCGCATTCTGTTCGCTCGGATCGGCAAAGGACATTGCAACGAGTGCGGCAAGGAGCTGACGGCTCAAACGAAAGAACAGATTCTCGAGCACATCCTCGGGATGGAGAAAGACTCGCAGATCGTCATCCTCGCGCCGCTGATCCGCGGTCAAAAAGGTGAGCATCGCGATCTGTTTATCGATCTGCTGAAGCAGGGTTTCGTCCGGGCGCGCGTCGACGGCAGGATTATCAATCTGACGGATGATCTGATGCTCGATCGGCAGTTGCGGCACAACGTCGAGCTGGTCGTCGATCGCTTGACGATCACGCAGAGCGTCCGCGGCCGCTTGGCGGAAGCGGTCGAACTGGCGATGAAAATGGGGGACGGCAGCCTGATCATCGCTCCTCGTGTGGAGGAAGACGAAGAAGAAGCCGAAGCTCCTGAAACCCCCGCCAAAAAGACCCGCACGCGGAAGAAGCAGAAAAAGAACGAAGTCGCCGGCGACATGATGTTCTCGGTCGACTATGCCTGCGTCGATTGCGGCGTTTCGTTTGATCCCCCGACGCCGCAGTTATTCAGCTTTAACAGTCCGCATGGGATGTGTCCTGTTTGCGACGGTCTGGGGCAGATCTACACATTCGATCCCGAGCTGCTTGTCCCCGACGTGACCCTCACCTTCAAAAAGGGGGCGATCGAAATTTTGGGCAAGTGGACCGATCTGGGCCGCTGGAAGCGCCATATCTATAAAGGGGTCGCCGAAACGATGGAGCGCAAGCTCAATCTCGACGCCGGCGCGTTTCTCGATACTCCTTGGCGCGACATGGACGAAAACGTCAAGCAGATCCTGCTGCATGGCGCCGGCGAGCAACATATTACCTTTACGTGGCGCGCTGGATCGGCGCCGCAAAAGTATGGCGGAACCTACGACGGCATCGTGCCGGAGATGCTAGAGAAGTACCGCAACAGCAACTCCAAGCCGCAAATTCGCCAGCTTGAAAAGTATATGTCGACGGTCGGCTGCCCCGAATGCGGCGGACAGCGACTGAACGCCCAAGCGCGGTTTGTCAAACTAGGATCCACCAGCAAAGCCTTCACGGACAAGCCGGTCCTCTCGCTGCCGGAAGTGTCGGAGCTAGCGATTCAAGACGCGACCGAGTTCTTCGCGCATCTGGATCTCGACGCGATGTCGCAAAAGATCGGCGCCGAAGCGATCAAAGAAGTCCGAGGGCGGCTCGGCTTTTTGGAGAATGTCGGTCTCGAATATCTGACGCTCAGCCGCACCGCGCCAACCCTCTCGGGCGGCGAGTCGCAGCGCATTCGTCTGGCCGGCCAAATTGGCTGCGGCCTGGTCGGCGTGACCTACATCCTGGATGAGCCGTCGATCGGTCTGCATCCCCGTGACAACGACCGCTTGCTGGCGACTCTCAATGATCTGCGCGACCTGGGCAATACGGTGTTGGTCGTCGAGCATGACGAAGACACGATGCGCGTCGCCGATCATGTGATCGACTTTGGTCCCGGCGCCGGCGTCCGCGGCGGATTTATTGTCGCCCAAGGTTTGGCCGAAGAGATCGCCGCCAACCCAGATAGCGTCACCGGTCGATTTTTGGCCGGTACCGAAAAGATCGACGTTCCTGAGACGCGGCGGCATATCGGGGAGAAAAAGCTGACGATCGTCGGCGCCGCCGAAAACAACCTGAAGAACGTCAACGTCGAGATTCCGCTCGGCGGCTTCGTCTGCGTGACCGGCGTCAGCGGCAGCGGCAAAAGCAGCGTCGTCAACGACATCCTGGTCGAAGCGCTCCGCCGCGATCTGAATCACGGTCTCGGCGAACCGGGCGCCCATGAGCGGATCGATGGCCTCGAGCATCTCGACAAGATGATCGCGATCGACCAATCGCCGATCGGGCGAACGCCGCGCAGCAACCCGGCGACGTACATCAAGGTCTTTGACGATATCCGCAATCTGTTTGCGCAGCTTCCCGAGTCGCGCCGCCGCGGCTACAAGCCGGGACGCTTTAGCTTTAACGTCGACGGCGGGCGTTGTTCGGCCTGCGAAGGGAACGGCGCCAACAAGCTGGAGATGGACTTCCTGGCCGACATCTGGGTCACTTGTCCTGTCTGCGAAGGGCATCGCTTCAACCGCGAAACGCTGGAAGTCCGCTTCAAAGAAGCGTCGATTTCCGACGTGCTGGAAATGGACGTGCAGGAAGCGCTGAAACTGTTCGAGAACGTTCCGACGATCGCGCACAAACTGCAAACGCTGCATGACGTCGGTCTCGACTACATCAAGCTGGGGCAACCTTCGCCCACGCTCTCTGGCGGCGAAGCCCAGCGCATTAAGCTGGCCAAAGAACTGGTCAAGCGCAGCACCGGCCGCACGCTGTACTTGCTGGACGAACCGACAACCGGACTGCACTTCGCCGACGTAAAGATGCTGCTAAAAGTGCTGCATGCCTTCGCCGAGCAAGGGAACACCGTACTGGTGGTCGAGCACAATCTGGATGTGATCAAGACCGCGGACTGGCTGATCGACATGGGGCCCGAAGGGGGCTCAACCGGCGGCCATGTCGTCGCCTGCGGAACGCCGGAAACCGTCGCGGATGTCGCCGAGTCGCACACGGGTCAAGCGCTCAAAGCGATCTTGGCCGGCAAGCAAAGCCGCGCCGTGACCGAGATCAAGCGAGCCGCCAAAGCGGCCCAGCATAAGCGCGATCAAAAAGCGGCCAAGGTGATCGATGTCCGCGGCGCCAATATGCACAACCTGAAAAATGTCGACGCCCAAATCGACCGCGAGAAGATGACCGTCTTTTGCGGACCGAGCGGCAGCGGCAAAAGCTCGTTGGCGATGGACACCATCTATGCCGAAGGACAGCGCCGCTATGTCGAAAGCCTGAGCGCCTACGCGCGGCAGTTTGTCGGCCAAATGCAAAAGCCGCGCGTCGATCATATCGAAGGGCTATCGCCGGCGATCGCGATCGAACAAAAGAACTTGGGCAACTCGCCGCGGTCGACCGTCGGGACGGTGACCGAGATCTACGACTATCTCCGCGTCATGATGCCGCGGCTTGGTACGCCATATTGTCCCGACTGCGAAATTCCGATCAGCACGCAGACCTCGTCGATGATCACCGACAAGATCTTGACCGAGCCCCCCGAAACCAAGCTGTTTCTGATGGCGCCGATCACGCTGGAAGTCGGCCAGCAATACGCTGAACTATGGGAAGACCTGAAAACGACCGGCTATCAGCGCATCCGCGTCGACGGCGTCGTCCACACGCTCGACAAACCGCCGAAGGTCGATCGCCGCCGGCATCATGATGTGGAAGTGATCGTCGACCGGATTTCGGTCAAAGAAGAATCGCGTACCCGCATCGCCGACAGCGTCGAAAATGGGCTCAGTCTTGGCGCCGGATTCCTGCATGTCGCTTATGTCGACGAAAAAATGCCGGAGCATCGCTGGCGCGTGAAGCGTCACAGCCAAAAGCTGTCCTGCGGCAATTGCGACCGAAGCTTCGATCAGCTATCGCCCCACAACTTTTCGTTTAACAGCCAACTGGGCTGGTGTCCTGACTGCGAAGGGCTGGGCACGCAAACCGGCGCCGATCCGACGGCGCTGCTGAGCGATCCCAAGCTGACGCTCCGCGAAGGGGCGCTGAAACTGTGGCCCGGCGTGCAGCACGACATCTCGCTGCTGATGCTCGAAGCGCTTTCGGCCGGCGCCGGAGTTCCGCTCGACACGCCGTTCGAGCGGCTCAGCAGTCGCCATCGTCGCGTGCTGCTGCACGGCACCGCCGACCAATGGTTTGACGTCCACTCTGGCGAAGATCAGGCCCAGCGACCAATTTTCCGTTTTCAGTTCAAAGGTTTGTACCCGGCCCTCGAAGAAGCGTCGCGACTGTCGCAAGCCTTCCGCATGCAGCTGGAAAGCCTAGTCGCCGAAGTCGAATGCACCACTTGCTGCGGCAGTCGCCTGCGTGACGATACGTCGGCGGTTCGCTTTCGCGATCAAACGGTGCTCGACATCTGCAGCATGCCGATGGGGATGTTGCTCGAATTTATTCAAGGTTGGAAGCTGAAAAAGCGGGAAACGAAAATCGCCGGCGAGATCGTCCGCGAACTCGAAAACCGCGTCCAGTTTCTCTGCGACGTGGGACTCGAGTACCTCACGCTGCGGCGCACCGCGCCGACGCTCTCGGCCGGCGAAGCGCAACGCATTCGACTGGCCAGTCAGCTCGGCAGCGGCCTGTGCGGCGTCCTCTATGTCTTGGACGAGCCGACGATCGGGCTGCATCCCCGCGACAATCGGCGTTTGCTCGCCGCCCTGCATCGCCTGCGCGATCTGGGCAACACGTTGATTGTGGTGGAGCATGATCACGAAGTGATCGAAGGGAGCGACAAGTTGCTCGACTTCGGTCCTCAGGCAGGCGTTAACGGCGGCACGATTGTCGCCTCGGGGACTCCCAAGCAGGTCGGCAAGAACAAGGACTCGGTCACCGGTCCCTATATCAGCGGCAAGAAAGCGATTTCGGTTCCGTCGAATCGACGGATGCCTTCGATCCGCAAGCTGGCGGCCCAGGGAGAGCCGTTCGATTTCACCTCGCCCAGCGGCGACTGGCTCGAAGTCGTCGGCGCGCGGCACAACAACTTGCACAACATCAATGTTCGTTTACCGCTTGGCGCGCTAATCGCGATCGCCGGTCCCAGCGGCAGCGGCAAAAGCAGCTTGATGCAAGAGGTGATTTACAACTCGCTGGCCCGCACGCTGCATCGCGCTTCGACCACGCCGGGCGCGCATGATGCGATTCGCGGCATCGAAGCGATCAACAAAGTGATCCGCGTCGATCAGCAGCCGTTAGGCAACTCGCCCAGCTCCAACGCGGCGACCTACACCGGCGTCTTTGACGTCATCCGCGATCTCTTTTCGCAACTTCCCGAAGCCAAGCTTCGCGGCTACACGCCGCGTCGATTCAGCTTTAACGTCGAAGGGGGACGTTGCGACGTCTGCGAAGGGATGGGGCAAAAATGTATCGAGATGCACTTCTTGCCAGACGTCTGGGTCACCTGCGAAACGTGCGACGGCCATCGCTACAACGAAGAAACCCTGTCGGTCCGCTATCACGGCCAATCGATCGCCGATGTTCTGGAGATGCCGATCGGTCAGGCCGTCACGCTGTTCGAGAACATCCCCAAGATTCGCCGCATCTTACAGACGCTGTGCGATGTCGGTCTCGACTATGTGACGCTCGGTCAACCGGCGCCGACGCTTTCTGGCGGTGAAGCCCAGCGCGTCAAACTAGCCGCCGAACTGGCGCGCCCCGATACCGGCAAGACGCTTTACCTACTCGACGAACCGACGACCGGTCTCCACTTTGAAGACCTCCGCAAATTGCTCGACGTTTTCCATCGCCTGGTCGATCTGGGCAACACGGTCGTCGTGATCGAACATAATCTGGACGTCATGAAACAGGCCGACTGGATCCTGGAGATTGGTCCAGAAGCCGGCGCCGACGGAGGTCGACTCGTCACCGCCGGAACACCCGAAGATGTGGTCGACTACAGCAACGCGTTCGACAAAGGGGAAGAGCCGTATCGCTCGCACACCGGCGAAGCGCTCAAGCCCTATTTGGCCGCCGGACCGTACGAAGAACGCGGCTCGTTCGATCCTTCGAAAGCCGAAGACGAGCGCGAAGGAGACATGGACATCGCCGACGTCGGCCGCGCCACCAAGATGCCGTGGGAGATGGACGGTCGCCGCTGGCACACCAAGGATCGAGTCGGCCGCACCGGCGAAGCTTGCAACTGGGACGGCAATATCCTCTCGGCGGTCGTCGATCGAATTATCGATATCGGCGAGTTCAGTGATATCAATTGGAACTCGCGCACCATCGTTGAGATTTCGGGACTGAAAAAGAGCGACGGCTGGTTCTTTCATGCGATCACCGGCGAAACCTGGCTGCTGAAAATGAAGTTTCGCGTTCATAAAGGAACGTTCGATCGCATGGAGTTGCCGAGTCGCTTGGCCTTGCCGACGCTGAACGAACTGGAAGATCTGCCGATCTACAGCAACGAGCCCCGCGTCAAAGTGAAGAACCTCCGCGGACCGTTCCAAGAGATCGAAATTCGCGCTCATACGTATGAAGAAGTGAACCGCTCCGAATTTTGGGAGTTTCTCGAACAAGCGGTCGCCGGCTTCGACAAATACCTGAGTCTGCTCACGCAAAACGTCGAAGATCATATGCCCTGGAAAAAGCTGGGCGAGAAATGGCATCTGTCGCGCAAAGGTTTTCCGCCAGGCAAAAACGCCCAGTGGGACGCCAACGTGCTGGAAGATCTGCTGTCGTTGCTGATGGAGACGGCTGACGACGCCGAGATCTTGTGGAACAACCAGATGATCGTCAACGTCATGGCGGCCGGCGTCAGCGGTTCCTGGGCCAGCGTCACCAGCAAACGCCCCGAAGACGTCCGCCTGACGATCCGCGTCCCCCGCGGCTCCGTCGCCTTGGGACGGATCGCCGGACTTGGACAAGAGCCTGACATCGACGCCAAGCCGGACGGCGACGTGGTGAAGATCCACTTCCGCACGACCGAAGATCTCGAAAAAGGAGATCTGTCCGAGTTCCTGCAGGAAACCCTGCAGGCCATCGCCGACGCCAACGGGCAGAAGAAGCTGTTCTAAGCAGAAAAGCGGAAACGGGAAAGCCGAAAGCGGAGGAAGAGAAGTTTGGTCACTGGAGGCCCTTGATCCCAGCGTCCCATTCTCTGCCGATCCAGACCGATTTCCCTCGGCTCGCTCAACAGGCGATGGCCACACCCTTCTTGCGCCGCTTTCCGCCGCTGCTAGCAGCGCCCAACATCCCTTGCGTCAAACACGCGGCGGCAAGTATAAGTCGCCCCCTAACCATCCGCGGCGGCGGAGGGTCTTGTTTCGTAGAGGGAGCTGACGACATGTTGCGAACCACACTGCTGCTGGCGACCGCCTGCTTGATCGCCGCAGGCGGATGCACGACGACTCCGCTGATGTTCGGCAAGTCGCTCGCCAAAGAATTGGTCGAAGAGAACCTGTCGATCGTCCAGCGTCGCGTCAGCGAAGAGATCCCCGGCGACACGCCGCAAGAGACCGCGCTCGCGGCGCTGGAACGGATGGGCTACGACTGCAAGATCGAGCACGCCGAGAAGTTCGTCTACCACAAACCGCTGGCCGACGGTTCGCTGGTCCCGGTCGAACTCTACAAGCGCGACTTCATCCAGTGCAGTTACACGCAAAAACATTATTGGGCTGAGGAAGATACGACCACCTTCGCCATCCTGCTAGAAAACGGCCGAGTCGAACGGATCCTGGTCAACTGGGAAGCCGACATTGCAGATATCGCCCAGGTCGATGTGAATCTGAAGACGCGATAGCGATCGGAAGATCGGTAGCGAGCAGGGCGTTACTTTCTTTTGGCGCCCGAATTGCAACTCTTGTCTTCTATCTGAGGACCACGGACGGCGTGCGCCTGTTCGGAATGCCCAAGCCAGGAGTGAACCGCGATGAATCTCGAAAACAAAGTTGCCTGGATCACAGGCGCAGCTTCTGGCATTGGCCGTGCGACTGCGCTGTTGTTTGCTCGACAGGGCGCCAAGGTCGCGTTGCTGGACTTGGACGAAGCGGGACTGACCACGCTCGCGGACGAGATCACATCGCTCGGGGGGCAACCATTGCCGCAAGTCGTTAATTTGCGCAGTCCCGAGCAAATGGAAAGCGCCGCGGCCGAAATCATCGCCCAGTGGGAACGTCTCGACATTGTCATCGCCAACGGCGGCGTCAATGGAACCTGGGCGCCGATCGAAGATCTCTCGCTCGACGAATGGAACGCAACGCAAGAGATCAACCTGCGCGGCGCATTCCTGACGCTCAAATACGCGATTCCCCATTTGAAAAAACAGGGAGGAAGCGTCGTGATCACTTCTAGCGTCAACGGGACGCGGATCTTCAGCAACGCCGGCGCTACCGCTTATTCGTGCAGCAAAGCGGCGCAAGTGGCGCTGGCGAAAATGGCCGCGTTGGAATTGGCCGAGCAGCGCATTCGGGTCAACGTCATCTGTCCGGGCGCGATCGAGACCGATATCGATGATTCGACGCGCAAGCGTGATCTAGAAGAAATCCGTGAACCGGTCGAATTTCCCGAAGGAAAAATTCCCTTAACCGACGGCCTGCCGGGAACCGCATTGCAAGTCGCTGACCTGATGCTGTTTCTCGCCTCTGACTCGGCGAGTCATATCACCGGCACCGAGATTTGGATCGACGGCGCCCAGTCGTTGCTGCAAGGTTAAGCAAGAGAGTGGGTTCGAGAGAAAAGGGG
>NZ_CH672376.1:0-2756 GCF_000153105.1 Blastopirellula marina DSM 3645 | reverse complement strand
TTCGGCACATCGGGACCAACAGGGACATCGGCGCGTGAAACGGTGTCATTGTCCCAGCCGCAGATCCAACTGTTATCTTCATTGATCGCGTTGCCGCCGACCGCAAATGTCGGCAGTCGTTTTTCTCCGGCGAAGAGGGTCGTCGACGCGCCGTCAGCAATGCCGGTAAACGTGAGCAACTGCGTGCCGCGCGGCCCGGCCGCATTGTAGTAATCAGTCTGTTTCATTACTCCGTAGCCATATCCCATGTTGAAAAAACCGGCGGCGTCAAGCGCTGCGTCATCGGGAAATTGCTCCGGAAACAGCACTTTCAGATTGCTCGGGCGGGTATTTTCGCAGCACGAGGTGTAGTCGCTTCTGCCGGTCAGGTGTTCGCCGCTGGGAGCGCCGACGTTGGCGCTGCGATAGTAGATTTGACGATACGCGTTGCTCGTGGCGATCGGCGCGCGGCGCGAAGGACAATAGTACGTTTCGATCACCGCTTCGGAGATTCGATGGTTGCGTTCTTCGGCAGATCCGTAGCCATCTCCCTCCCAGATGTTTTGGCGGTCCATATAGGGAGTGATCTGATAAAGCCAGCCTGCCTCCTGCTTCGATCCGACCTCGGGCGTGCCGCCCGTTTCACCAAAGCCGACAGAAAACGTGACGTAGTACTCCCAATCTTTTCCGGCGGTCGGTAAATACTGGTGCGCATCATGATGGTTGTGGACCGCCAGGCCGATTTGACGCATATTGTTGCTGCATTGGGTACGACGGGCCGCTTCGCGGGCCACTTGAACCGCCGGCAACAATAGGGCGATCAGGACTCCGATAATCGCGATGACGACTAACAATTCAACGAGCGTAAAGCCGCGCGGCGCAGAGTTTGAGTTCATCACATCGCCTCCAATAAAAAAGAGAGGAAAGAGGATGAAAAGGAAAGGGATGGGGGGAACCACAACCTTGCTGCGACAAGAAAACCGAGGGAGATAACCCTTGAGACAAACAATGCAATGAGAACGGGATCTCGGCTTTTCGATCGCTTGCGGATCCAGACTGCGGCGCCAGGAGCAATTTCAATTCGAAGGTCGCTCTCTTGCGATGGTGGACATCGTCGGAGGAAACATGAAAAGCGCCGCTGATGACTTATCAGCGGCGCTCGGTTTTTGCTTCGACGAGATCCGCTTAGGACGCTTACGAGCCTGGCTTCTTCGCCAGATCAATCGACACCTCCTGACGTGATCCAGCGATATCAAACTCGAAAGGGGAGGAATTGGGGCCGTATCGACCTTTCCATTGATCCGCTCCGTCCGCTCCAGGAGCCACCATCTGCACAGCCACCCGGTATTTGCCGGGAGCGATGCCGGTTCCCATATTGCCGTACATCAGGAACTTTCCATCCTGCTGAGCAAATGCGCTGTCCGACATCCTGTTGGGGACCGGCTTGCTGGTCTCGTCCAACGGAACAAAGATCACGCGCAGACCGCTTACCCCTTCTTCATAGTGCGGGACCGACACCGCTTGACCATTCTCGACGATCTGACCACTTACCTTGACGAGATTTTCTCCTTTTTCGCAACCAGCGAAAACGAGCGAGAGAGCCAACAACAGTAGAGTAATCGTTCTGTCCATTCGGACCTTGCTCCTACTAAAGGCGTTAAGAGTGTTTACAAGATCCGCTTGCTAGTCGGGCAACTTGTACGATCGACCATCCGCCACGTGACCCATTCGGGTCATCGTGATCGGATCAACTCCATAACTGACCAAGCTCACGCTGCCATCGCCATAAAGCGTGTTGAACCCGGTGGGATGGGCTGATCCGAACGCCGATTCGCTGGGAATAATGGGAGCATCCGGTCCGACCGGATAGTCGGCTCGAGAAACCGTATCGTTATCCCAACCGCAGATATAGCCGTTGTCGTCGTTACCCACGTTTCCGCCGATTCCGGAGGAACGCATGCGTTTTTCACCGATAAAAATCGTGGTCGAAACGCCGTCGGAGACGCCTGAGAACGTCAGCAGCGCCGTGCCGCGGGGCCCCGACGCATTCCAGTAGTCGTTTCGCTTTCCAAAGCCATGGCCGTAGGAGATATTTGCAAAACCGACCGCGTCGAGCGCGGCGTCATCCGGAAATTCGGTGGGATAGAGAGTCTTCAGATTCGACGGACGATCCGCCTGGCAGCAAGCGGTGTAGTCGCTTCGCCCCGTCAAATGCTCCGACGCTCCGCTGGGCACCGTAGGAGGGCCTGGCAAAGTGACGGTCTGATACTTATGCGTCGTCTGCCGGTCATAATTCTGGCTGATCCCCGCTGGAGCCCTACGGCTTGGGCAATAATACGAGTTGATGACCGCTTCCATCGAGCGAAGCCCGCGTTCGGCGGCGGTGCCGTATCCATCCCCTTCCCAAATATTCTGCTGATCCATGTAGGGAAGAATTTGGTAGAGCCAGCTCGCTTCTTGCTTTGAAAGCGTTTCCGGTTGCCCCCCTGTCTGATCGGCAGGCACCGTATAGCTGGGAAAAGCGGACGACGTTCGCCCCACCGTCGGAAAAGCATTATGCGCGTCGTGGTGATTATGAATCGCCAGACCGATCTGCCGCATGTTGTTGCTGCATTGAACCCGCCTCGCCGCTTCGCGCGCCTGCTGAACGGCGGGCAATAAGAGAGCGACTAAGACCCCGATGATTGCAATGACGACCAGCAACTCAACTAACGTAAATCCCGATCTCCACCGCAAACACCCCCCTAATGGCGAATGGGGGGGGGGGGGGGGGGGGG
>NZ_CH672377.1:2006768-2020175 GCF_000153105.1 Blastopirellula marina DSM 3645 | reverse complement strand
GCCACGTCATGTCTCATTCTCTCCGCTTCCGCACTAGATTGCTTTTCAGCAAGCGAACGCATAGCCACCTTATTCAGCTCCGCTTTCCGCTTTCCCGTTCCCGCTTTTCTTCTCCTCAAAGTATTGCTTCGCCGGGATCGCCAATTCGCTGGCCAGCAGATCTCGCAGAGAGAACGTGTAGCTCGCGCCCATACGGTGATCCTCGGCGAAGGTCCACATTCGATAGTCAAAGCTACCCTGGTTCCAATGAAAGCCGATGATTTCACACGTGGTCTTGATCGGCCGGGGATCGATCAATTGCAGTTTGAGGATTTCTGAAAAGTCGTTCAGGCCGTACTTTTTCGGATCGGCGGCGATCAATTCGGCGTAGGATTGCCCCAACTGCTCGATTTGCTTTGACAATTCAAGACGCGGTTTGCCCTGGATAGAGCAATGCAAAGTTGTCTGCGTGATCGGCGCCACCAAATTGCGATCGACATCGATCAACCCGCAGAATCCTGTGGGGCCGACGTAACCTTCGATTCGCTTGTCTTCGGAAGGTGGAACGACGTAGCCTGCGAGGATCAGATTGGGATGCTCGGGACAAGGGACGACCCGAAGTCGAGCGACAACTTTCCACGGCTCCTCACCTGCCAACTTGGTTCTGTAGACCAAGGTCGCGCCGTTGTCGATGATTTCCCAATCGGCGCTTGTGGATTTCTCTGCGCCGCGGAGCAGCAGTTCCGACAGCTTTGCGGCAGTCGGTATCGTTTCCCGCGCATCAGCGCCGGCGATGACGACGCAAAGGATCAGCGCAGCAGCATTCATCGATTTACCTAGCGAAGAGAAGCGTTCCACGGTTCGTGCACTCTTGAATCTAGGGGACCGCGCAGCCGGTGTCCAGCAACCAATGGATGCAGAGAATTGCCGAGAAAATAATGACAGGCAAAACGCTCCACACGAAGTGCGCGTTGCGGGAAAATTGCTCGAAGTAGCGTGCGTCAAGTCGCACGTTGCGCTGCTAGCCAACGCGAAATCGAGCGACGCGTGGGAACGCCGATTCGTGGCTCTATCGCGTTGCCACGCGAGTCAACTTCTCGCCGCTTGGGCAGGTGCTTGGTGCTTCTCGACGCACCCTATGCGGGGCAAAGATTGTTGGTTGACAAAGCGCACGGAATTGGGGTCAGTTACCCTTTGTGATTCCACCAGCCAATCACGTTTGCACATCGGCCGAATCGTCGGACGATGACGGGGATCCTGTGCGCGGGGGTTCCGTGAGGAGAGATTCCCCATTCGGTTGAACAGCCAGTCCGGTGGTCCCAGATAAAAACGGAGTCCGGTCCAGTCCCATGGTCCTGCACGAAAATAAAGGAGTCCGGTCCGGTCCCACGGTCCTGCTCGAAAAAAAGGAGTCCGGTCCGGTCCCACGGTCCTGCACGAAAAAAAAGAGTCCGGTCCGGTCCCATGGTCCTGCTCGAAAAAAAAGAGTCCGGTCCGGTCCCATGGTCCTGCTCGAAAAAAAAGAGTCCGGTCCGGTCCCACGGTCCTGCACGAAAAAAAGAGTCCGGTCCGGTCCCATGGTCCTGCACGAAAAAAAAGGAGTCCGGTCCGGTCCCATGGTCCTGCACGAAAAAAAAGGAGTCCGGTCCGGTCCCATGGTCCTGCTCGAAAAAAAAGGAGTCCGGTCCCAGTGATGCTGAATGACTAATTTCGAAGGAAGCATGAAGAGCGAGGCTATTTGCTTCGACCTTAGACATTCGTCCTTAGCAATTAGTCATTCCCCCAAGCGGTTTGCTGCGGATTCGAAACAAAAAAAGAATAGACGCTTGCGCGCCTATTCCTTTTTTGGCGACGAGGAGGGAGGGTTCGTCGCCCTGGTGGATTTGGTGGTGAGGGTCGCTTAAACGACGACTTGTTCTTGTTCAGCGCGAACCATGCTTTCGACGGCGTCTCCTTTGGCGATCACGACCACTCCGCCTGAGCTGATCGTGAAGCCGCGGCGGCGGTCCATCTCGAGATCGAAACCGATTTCGGTTCCCGACGGGATGTGGACCCCTTTGTCGATGATCGCGCGGCGAATCCGCGTATGGCGGCCGATATTGACCCCCTCGAACAAAATCGAGTCTTCGACATGCGCGAAGCTGTTGACCCGGACGTTGGCGCCGATGATGCTGCGTTCGACTTCACCGCCGGAGATGATTGAGCCTCCGCAGACGATGCTATCGAGCGCACAACCGCGACGACCTTCTTGGGCTGAGCCGGCGAAGACAAACTTCGGCGGGGGAACGTTCGGCTGATAGGTTCGTAGCGGCCAATCTTGATCGTACAAGTTCAACTGCGGATCAACGGTGATCAGGTCCATGTTCGCTTCAAAGTAAGCGTCCAGCGTACCTACGTCGCGCCAATAGGCGTCTTGCTTCCGATTTTCGTCCCGGAACGGGAAGGCGAAGACGCGCTGCTTGTCGATGATCGACGGAATAATGTTTTTGCCGAAGTCATGAGCGCTGTCGCGACGCGTCGCGTCTTGGCAAAGCTGCTCGAACAAAAAGTGAGCGTTAAAGACATAAATACCCATCGAAGCCAGGCAATGCTCGGGATCGCCGGGAATCGTTTTCGGCGTCGGCGACTTTTCTTCAAAGCCGACGATCCGCTGATCGGCGTCGACCTGCATCACGCCGAACGATTTCGCTTCTTCGGTCGAAACACGGAGCGCGCCGATCGTCACGTCGGCGCCGTTCTCGATGTGATAATCGATCATCGACGCGTAGTTCATCTTATAGATGTGGTCGCCGGCGAGGATCATCACATAGTCAGGGCGGTGCTTCTCCATCGCGTAGATGTTTTGGTAAACCGCGTCGGCGGTTCCTTGATACCACTGCTCATCAATCCGCTGTTGCGGCGGGATGACATCAATAAACTCACCCAACTCGCGGCAGAAATAACGTTGCCAGCCGGTGTTGGCGTGCCGATCGAGACTTTGACCTTTGTACTGCGTCAGCAACTGAATATGTCGCAGACCACTGTTCAAACAGTTGGAGAGCGCAAAATCAATAATGCGATAGACGCCGCCGAAAGGAACGGCCGGCTTGGCGCGATCGCGCGTCAGCGGTTCCAATCGCGATCCTTTTCCGCCGGCGAGGATGACGGAGAGTACGTTTTGCATGGGGAGGCGCTCCTGAACGAGATTCAATGGAAGGAGGAGCCGGGCGGAGATGGGGTGCGCCGTCGCGACTTCCGGCTTATTTTATCGACACCGCCCAGATCGCAAAACAGAAAATGAAAGCGGCGTTTCTCCAGATTTCGGAACGCGCCGTCTTTCGCGCCGGAGATACCGATTATGCCCACGCGATTTGCCGCCGCTTCCAGCGCCGCTTATGCGTTGGCCATGCGGATTTTGCGCACCACGAAATACTGAATCATCCCCAACAACACAATGGTGAGCGATAGACAGATCGTCCAGTGGATGTCGAACGGCGGCCCTTTGGGGAACACGAGCGAGAAGAAAACATGGATGTAATAGCCGATCAGCGAGATCGCGGTGACGTAACCGACGAGGCCCGTTTGATAGAGCGCCCCGCTTGCAGCCACTAACAGCACATATCCAAGCACGAGGGGACTCGCTGCGCCGTTGGCCGAAAATAACAACATCGTCAACAGCACCACGTTCATCGACATCCACAAATAGATCGCGGCGCTGCGGCGGCGCGGCTTTTCGTACATCCGCTGAAAGAACCAGGCGCCGATCGCGTAACCCAAAGCCGTTGCAATCGAGATCACCTGAAACAGCGGCGCCGACGATACGGGATCCCGCACGACCCAGACGCAAAACAAGTGATAGGCGTAAAACAGCAACATCGCCGCCCAAGTGATCGCCAGCCCAGGACGACGCCGCGCCCAAAAGACGATTCGCTCGAGCAGAGATAAAGGTCGCGCCTGAATCGGCTCGTTATTGAGATAGGCGTGCAAGTCGGCGGCCAATTCGCCTGCGGTGTGATAGCGTGCGCTCGGCGTCTTGTGCAAACACTTCAAGCAGATCGTCTCCAGCTTGCGCGGGATCTGACGATTGTGCTTGCGCGGCGGCGTGACATCGGACGAACAAACGAGATCAATCGCATCGAGCAAGTTGTCGCTTTCAAACGGCGGCTTGCCGGTCAGCAGCGCATAGAGGATCGCCCCCAAACCATAGACGTCGGTCGCGGCGCCAACTTGATGAACGCGGCCTGACGCTTGCTCAGGCGCCATATAACCGGGGCTTCCCATGATCTGTCCGGTGCAGGTCAGGTCGGTGTCGTCGCCGATCCGTTTGGCCAAGCCGAAGTCGGTCACCTGAGGGCGCCCCTGCTCATCCAACAATACGTTCGACGGCTTTAAGTCGCGGTGAATCACGCCGTGTTGATGCGCGTGTTGAATCGCTTCGGCGATCTGTCGCACCAAATCGGCCGCTTCGTCAGGCGCGAACGAGCGGGTCTTCAGCGCCGCCGCCAAACTTTGACCAGCGACATAGCCCATCGAGAAATAATGCCGACCGTCGTGACTGCCGACTTCGTAGATCGGCACAATGCCGGGATGCGTCAAGTTGGCGGCCGCTTCCGCTTCGATCCGAAACCGAGCGACTTCGTCGGTCGAAGCGAACTGCCCCGCGAGGATCATTTTGAGCGCGACCGTCCGGCTGGGGTTCTGCTGTCGAGCGCGATAGACCACGCCCATCCCGCCGCGCGCGATCTCGGCTTCGATCTCATAACCGGTGACCTGAATTTTGTCGGCCGACAAGGGAACCGCAGTAACGGTATCCCAACCGATCGTCGGGCTATCCGGCGTCAACACCGCATCCAGCGGAGAGTGATCGAGCCGGCTATCGTCAGCTTGGGAGAGCATCGCGGCGACCTGCTGTCGCAAGTCAGCGCGATCGGCAAAGTGCGCGGCCAACCAACCGCTGCGTTCAGCAGGCGACAGTTGGCTCGCATGGTCAAATGCGTCGCACGCTTGTTGATAGTCTTCCGGCGTCATCGGCAATATAGCAACCCTGTTGGAGTAGAACACGCATTCCTTCGGCATAACGAAACACTAGCCCGAGGCGCGAGCCGAAGGAATACGGACGCCATCATTTTCGATCTTGCGCATCTCGAACATAAATAGTAGCAGCGTCTCTCGACGCATCACTATTGAGATAACGGCCGCTTCCTCTTTCCGACCACCATGTATTTCTCGATGGTCCCGCTTCATTCAATCGGCGAGTCGCCCAATATTTCAACTGCCTTAGGACTTCTCTCGGATGCTGCGGCGCCCAGACCACTACATGGACGTGATTCGAACGACAATTGACGGCGAACAGCGTCCAACCTCGAAATTGACTGTGATCGCGGATCGCTTGTTCGACAATGCTGCGTTGTACTAAGTCCAGACGAACTTCCTTCTCTTTCATCACACGCAACGCCGCACGTTGGCGCATTTCGTCGGGCGATTGAACACCAGCGCATTGTTGGACCCAGCCTCTTGGATCCCCGGGAAGCCAACTGCCATAGGTCGTCCATGTCAAAAAATAGGCTAGCGGCTCAGGAAGCGGCGTTTCGTTGGGACGATCGGGATGCATAGTTGCTCCAATGATCCGTTTCGCGATTGGACGGCGTCATTGGCAATATAGCAACCCTGTTGGAGTAGAACACGCATTCCTTCGGCTCGCGCCGCGGGCTAGTGTTTCTACAGATCCTCCAACTGCGTGAGCAGCCAAGCTTTCGCGGCGCGCCAGTCGTTTTTGACGGTGGACGCCGAGATCTCGAGCGTGGCGGCAGTTTCTTCAACGGTGAGACCGCCGAAGTAGCGCAGTTCGACAATCCGCGCATGCCGCGGATTGAGCTCGGCCAAGCGCTCGAGCGCGTCATCCAAAGCGACAAGGTCGACTTCGCGCGACGGCGCGTCGGGCGTCAGATTTTCGTCGATGGCGATCTTCTGGGCGCCGGCGCCCCGCTTGGCGGCGTTGCGACCGCGCGCGTGGTCGACCAGGATGCGCCGCATGATGTTGGCGGCGATGGCGCAAAAGTGAGTGCGGCCTTGCCATTGAACGCGGCTTTGGTCGATCAGCTTCAGATAGGCCTCATGCACAAGCGCGGTCGGCTGCAGCGTGTGATCGGCCCGTTCACGCTGCATTTGCCGCCCGGCGATTCCCTTCAATTCACTGTAGACCAACGGCAACAGCTTCTCGGCGGCGCCGGATTCACCGCGCGACAACGCGGCCAATAGCAAAATGGTGTCATCGCTCACGCGGCGAACTCCTGGCAAGGCGGACAACAAGGCTATGCATAGCTTAGCACGCCGCCGAACCTGGAGAAATGGACACGAAAAAGCCGCTGTCGAAATCGACAACGGCTTTGCTGTTTTCAAGCGATCAAGCCCTCCTAGGGACTGATGACGACTTCGCCATTTTGCATCGTTCCCATCGAACGCCACGCGGCGACATCAATCGTTTCGGGATAGAATTGAACCGAAGCGTCACACATCACCGCTTGCGCGCCGCCGGGGTGCTGACTGCGCGACGAGAAGAGCGTGGCGCCCGTTCCCGTACAAGGCATCCCTTGCAGCGGATTGGTGACGCAAAAGCCGCTGCTCAACACGTCGGGCGAAGTCGAGTTTGGCCCGTAGTGGGCGCTGACGCCGCTGCCTGGTCCCCACCAGGTAAGGCCGCGCAGATCCGTCTTCTCCATTCCTTGACGTACTTCCATCATCATCAGCGTGTTGCTGGTTCCATCGGTGATGTCTCGCAGACCATACGTAATGCAGGGCTTGGTCGAAGGCATCGTGTGGTCGTTTTCGTTGTGGAACGGACCTTTGGCGAACGTAACGCCGTTAAGCGGAGAAGATCGAAAGGTCGAAGTATTCCCCAAGTTCACCGCATAGTTGTATTGCGGAATCGTGTGGTACCACGAAGCAGGCGTATCGCTAGGGCAGGTCAAAATGCTGAGGCGCGTGTTGCAAACGACGGTCTCGTTGGTGCTGCCGTCGTTGTAGTTCTTGTCCTCCAGCCAAATATCGGCCATGGCGTTTTGTTCGAGATAAGGGAGCAATCCTTTGATCCAACCATCGCCGGTTTGATCGCCGTAGTACCCAATCGGCAGCGAGCGATTGACATCGTGATAGTTGTGCATCGCCAAGCCCAGCTGCTTCAGATTGCCGCTGCACTGAATGCGACGAGCCGCTTCGCGGGCTTGTTGCACAGCCGGCAACAACAACGCGATCAAGACTCCAATAATCGCGATGACGACGAGAAGTTCAACCAAGGTGAAACCTCGCCGGATAACTGGTCGGGGCGATGACATAAAAGACCCTTTGTAAATGTAGGACGTAAGACGAATGAAAAAGGGGATCCCCGAAAACCGCCAGCCTGAAAAGGGCGCGGACTTTCGCTTGTTGCGGCTCCAAAGCGCGGTTGCTTGAGTCGCTGTCAAAGGGATCGCGGCGGCATCTTATTTCTTGGAGAGCGTAAAGTCGTGCTGATTGGGCCCTGTCGGGGTCACCTCAATCGTCAGCGAACTTTTCTCGTTGTACTTTGCAGGCACCGCGTCTTTACGCAAAGGAGCTGGCTGGTTCATCTGCTCGTCAACGGATCGCTGATCCGCCGCCGACTGGGTACCGGTAATGAAGACGCGGTACTTTCCTGGAGCAAGACCTTGCTTGACCGGAATCTCGTACAGGCCAGCGGAAATCGGCGCTCCCCCAGCGGTTCGGACCGCTTCTCCATTGGCCGGCTCAAAACGAATCGCCCCGTCCACGATCGGAGCTCCGTCCAGCGTGACCACACCGGTCACTTTTTGGCGGCCGATAGGATCCGTTTCTGGACTGCACCCTACGGAGATCGCGAGATTTATTGCCGTAAAGCAACAAAATAAAGCGACACCCCAGCGACAGCGATGCGACCGGGGGAGATCATTCCTTACAACGTTCATGAGGCCTGACATGGTAAAAATCGCGATCTTTAATCACCTTCTCCGCGGGGAATACGTCCACAGCCTGGAGAATTTAAAACTATTCCTATAGGTGATCTTACGCATTCGCCCTTAGGAAGGTGTCGCAGAATCCTCTTTTGAGCTCTGATTTTGCGCAAATATCCTGTAATTTCTGGTTCTTCGCACACAAACCCCCGTGACTAGGCACGGCTGCACCCTCCAGAAGAACCGCAGCTTTCTCAGACGCATCGAGCGCCTTTTAAACTGTCGCAGACCAATCCCGAAGAAGAAGCCTCTCGAGTTCTCGCGTCACAAGAGAGCTACTGGGACTGTGGAGATCAGCAGGGCGCTTAAGCAGAAACCACAACTGCTATTTCGAGGTGACTTCGAACCGAAACTCATTCAAACCTTCGCTGCTGACGTCAGCGGTCAGCTTGCTTTCGGCGTTGTATTTGGCCGGGACATAGTTCACTTCACCACCACCCATTCCAGGCGTTCCGCCCGAAGCGGCGCGATAGGCGGTGATCTCGACGCGACGCTTGCCGGGTTCGGCCTGACCAGCGAATTTTCCTTCGACGATCTCCATGCTATCGATCGCGCCTTCGGACACCGTCTTGAAATGAATGAGGCCTGTGGGCAACGGTTGGCCGTCAATGGTGACAACACCGCTGACTTCAACGCGACTCGGTTCAGAATTGGTAGGAGTGCAACCAATAGCGAACGCCGCACAGACGGCGAGGATCATCATTCCAATGCGAATAGACATAGCGGTAATTCTCAGACTGGGTGTGAAGAACGGACTAGACCCGATGTTCTTCGGCTAGCCGACCATGGCGTGAGCAAGCAAGCGGCGCCGCCGCTCGCTGCTGCTACGTGAAAGTCGGCGCGCCAATTAGTAGTCGCCGATGACTTGACCATCATCGCGCGTTGCGAGTCGGGCCAGCGTATCGAGCGGAATGGTTTCGGCGATAAAGCGAACCGAGCCATCTCCCAAAAGCGCACTGACGCCGCCGGGATGAGTTGAGTTAAGCGGGATGTTGGCGGCTCCATCGTTGCCGACGCCGGTTCCCGATTCATCGTCCGACCAGCCCTTCGTCTTATTGATCGTATAGCGAATCGTCGTCATGTTCATCGAGCGATTGTCGCTGTTGAGCGTCATATCAGGAGGTGAGTCGGAGCTCTTCACTCCAATCGCCCAACCCCAGACTTGACTGGCGCGATAGTCCAACTTGGTTCCGCTAGAGTTCGTCAGAAAATTGCTATGTTCGCTGACGGCGAGCGTGTTGCTAGTGCCATCGGCCATGTCCGCAAAACGCGTCTTGCTGTTGGGATATAGCAATCCGCTGGCGCTCATTTTGCCGCCTCGCGGAGCATGAATCACCCGCGATTCGGTATAGCCGCTGATCAAACCGTTATCGGCGCCGCTGACGCCGACATAGTTGACTGACGCCTGCGTCGAGATCTGAGTGCAGAAGTCGGGAAGCGGCGACGAAGGACAGCAGTACTTCTCCATCGTATTGCCGCTGACGACGCTTCTATTGTTGGTATTGAAGACGCCCGACGAACCGTTGAATTGCCATTTGTCATAGATCGCGCCTTCTTCGACAAACGGCAAGATGTAGACCATCCAACTGCTTCCCCAGTTGGTGCTGTCCTTTGCGTCGGCGCCAAACGGCGGTTGATCCTGGGCTCCGCCCGGCGGAAAACGCTTGTAAGTGTCATGGTGATTGTGCAGCGCCAAGCCGATCTGCTTGAGATTGTTGGTGCATTGCATGCGCCGAGCCGCTTCACGCGCCTGCTGTACCGCCGGCAACAATAACGCAATCAAGACGCCGATGATCGCAATGACAACCAGCAATTCCACGAGGGTAAAACCTCGCTGAACACGTTTACGAAAGGAAAACATAAGGGCGTACCTTTCCACAGAGATGGAAGAACAGGATGTGATGTATTGAAAAGAAATCGAATGACAGCGACGCCGGAATCGGCGGTCGGGATATTCAGGAAGCGCCTAGACAAGGAGGGCTTCCAAGCTTCGCTTTGACACAAAAACGTTGAGCAAACGCCGCACAAAAATACACTTTGTTACCAAAATCTCGCTTTACCATTCAATCCGCAGGAAAATCCCACGTCAAGTCTGGTAATACCCCCCCAGAATAGCAACGAAATTTTAAATGCCTCTAACAATAATTAACATGCATTTTTAATCCGCTAATCGGGTGACAAAGCTACTCTCGCTTCCTAATCATACGCATCCAGATCGGAACAATAATCGAAATTTGTCCACGTTTTGCTGTTTTTTGATTACTTTTCTCTTATTTTCGGCTTCCCGCTTACCAATAAGCCACTTCTGGACCAAGGCATCACCCCCAAAGGGGTCGCGATTCATTCGGTCGTTCAGTCGACGCACGAATTGCCCAAAAGGCCTCGTCCGATATTGGTGGTTTATCTGCCGCAAGATCGCGGCCGCGATGTAACCAGTCTGCAGCGACTTGTTTTCACGATAGCGAGTGCGGAGAACGTCGCAGGTAGATGCCGGGGAACCGACGAATCATCAAGAAAGTAAGAGCGGCGCCGCCCCATTGCAGCGAAGTCACAGCTCACGGAGTACGAGCCGCGGAACAGACTACTTTTGCAAGATCAGCTTGCCGCTGCGGGTCTCACGGAGTCGGTAGAAGGCGCCTTTGTGTGAGATCAAGATCTCGCTGTTTCCGTCCATCAATTCGTTCGAGTCAACGATTCTTGACTGAGGACCAGCCGCCGCAGAATCGCTGGGCGCGGCCTGCATCGCAGGAAAGGTTGCTTCATCTTCGGGGCGTTGCGATTCGTCGCTGGACATAGGCAATCAGTGTTGAAAATTCGCAGGGGGAAGTTTTTTTCGTCGGTCGTTGACAACGCCGCCCACCGGCGGCTAAACTTCTTACATCGATATTGATACTCGATCTCAGTTTTACTTGCAACGCGTTCCCGCGAGTTTTCTCGCAAATATCCGTCAACCGTTCGCCAGCTCTCCTGCCAGCCCACACGGTCGCCAACCATTTCGCGTTGCGAAATCCCCCCTGTTGCCTATCCGGGCGAAATCAAAAAGGAGAGCCGACCATGCGTCGTCGAGGCTTTACGTTAGTCGAGTTGTTGGTAGTAATCGCGATTATCGGGGTGTTGATCGCCCTGTTGTTGCCGGCCGTGCAACAAGCCCGCGAAGCGGCGCGGCGGATGTCGTGTAGCAATAATCTGAAGCAGATGGGGCTGGCGACGCACAATTATCATGACACTTACAAGCAATTCCCTAACGCGAACTGCAATAGCATCACGAGTGGCGGCAGCTTTTTCACAGCGATTCTCGCGTTCATGGAACAAGGCAACGCTTATGATCAGTACGATTTCACACTTGATAATTCGGATCCCTACAATGTCGCGGTAACCGGACAGAAAATCGAAGCATATCTCTGCCCATCCTCCCCTGAGCACCGCGAGGTCCCTAGTTGCGACGCCGATAACGGGCGAGCGCCAGGCAATTACGCCATTTGCGTTGGTTCGGTCAACTACAACCAGTACTATTCGCATTATGGCGATCCACTCCCGACGATTAATGGAGCGATCGTTTATACGGAGAGCACGACCCCGAAGACCGGATTTCGTGACATTACCGACGGCACGAGCAGCACACTCATGGTCGGCGAATCGGCCTACAACCTTCCCGACTACAAGTTCACTTCAGGCGATTGTGATGGTTCGTCACGATATTCGTTCACATACTGGGGTAACCCTTACACAACGTCAACGGGATTCACGACTGAATTCGCCTACAACCCGAAAGACAAAGCTGGTGATGAGATATTTGACTCGAACTGGAAGCAATCGTTTCGTAGTGAACATCCAGGAGGCACACAGTTCACTTTCGTCGACGGATCGGTTCATTTTGTCGCCGAGACGATCGATAGCGACACGTTGAATACGCTGGCTACGCGCAGCGGCGGGGAGGTCGTCGGTGAATACTAAACTCTATCGTTTCAGCTTCGTCGCATTCGTGACCTTGCTTTCGATGGGATGCGGCAACGCTGGCGATCTTTTTGATCACGCTGATGCAAGTGGCACCGTAACAATGGACGGCGAACCATTGACTGAGGGAATCGTCTATTTTGTCCCAACCAATGGTACGACAGGTCCGAAATCGTTTGCGAAAGTAGTCAACGGCAAATTTTCGGTCACGGGAGAATATGCTCCCGTCGTTGGAAATCATCGCATTGAAATCAAGTCGACCGACGACGGAGGCTTGGCCGATGACGATGAAGAAGCAATTGCTCGCTGGGTCGCGGAAGGGCGAAAAAGAGCACATCGCGTCATTGTCCCTCCGATCTACAATCAGCGGAGCATCTTGACCGCCGACGTCACCGCCGACGGCCCCAACGAGTTCAAATTTGAACTCAGCTCCAAACGTCGCCGCTAACCCGGCGACGCAATAACGACTCCTAGCAGCAGTCGTCGCGACGTAGCCTTCGGGCAGCGCCGCGGCGGCTTTTTCTTCAACGCCACTGCCTTCGACTGAAACTTGCAATGCCCCACGCGAGCTCCCGCCTCTGACGCGGCCTCTATTCGATGCAAATTTCTGGCGAGGCCCTCGACACCTGTTAGCAGTCCGTCGCTATTGCAGCGGCGCAAAAAAAGAAAATGATCCTTACCGCCTTCAAATGAATCGGTAAGGATCACTCTAAAAACTACCATCGTCTATTGGATTGAAGCCGAGACTGTAAGACTTAGCCCCCGCATTTCACTTCCACCAACATCAAACGGCGGCGATGCTCCTTGACCACCAAGATATCCCGACGCCTTCATCTCGACTTCGTCGTCAACGCTTACATATTCCGTCGCGATGAACATTTCATTGATTCCGGCCGTGTAGAACATTTCATCGAGTACAATCGGCGATCCTCCTGCATTTGAAAGCACACCCTCAAGGTGAAAGCCTACAAAAGCATTTCCGGTTATCTCTATCCAAGACGAACCTACACTGGCCCTATAGGTTGCGGAAACACGATTAAACGTTCCTCCACCATTCAACACAACATAAATATGCGAAACCATGGTCCCGCCGGTGTCTTCCACGGCAGGATTCGCCAGCACCTTGTACTTGCCATATCCAACTGAACCAGTTGAATATTCTATGATTTGCGCTGGCCCCGATGTGTACAAGCTCCCTGAGTTGGTTATGTCAATTTCAGGAACGAAATCGGAATTTCCACTGGGAACGGAATTCCAAGCCTGAGCTGTTGCCGTACAATTGGCCCCTGCCAGATTGATGACTTGCGTTGAGTGCGCCAAGTCTTCGTCGGCATCTTGATCGGTGTGATTTTCATCACCATCGTCCGCAAATACGAGGGCATAAGCAGATGAAGTCTGGTCATTCGTATCAATTCGCTGAAGTGGCAATATTGCCTGAGCATGAACTGAGGAGACGATCCTCAGCAATAAAACACAAACAATGCTTGTTACT
>NZ_CH672377.1:1778146-2006611 GCF_000153105.1 Blastopirellula marina DSM 3645 | reverse complement strand
GGCTAACGCCGTGCGGCTGATTTGTGGGTGAAGCAGCGAGCCCGGGTTGGCCGCGATAGCTTCGCTATCGGTGCGGCGCAGCCGTACGCGGGCTCTGTTAGCGGATAGCAGCTCGCGAGATTGTCGATGCTGATCGGTCGGACTAACAACCGTCGAAAGGCCAACCGCGGAATAAGTCCGCTTACCGATAGCGGAGCTAACCGGGCCAACCGGACGCGCTATTTCGAACCAATTTAACACTAGCCCGAGGCGCGAGCCGACGGAATGGGGTTGGCGCTGCGAGCACGGATTGAAGTGGCGAGCCGCCTTCCCTCGCCTGCGCCTCGGGCTACGATGAAATGAAGCTCACTCCAATAGCGCAGCCTCAAAACTCGCTCCGTGGTTTACGAAGAGCGGAGCAGCGCTTGCAGCATGGCGCTGGCGGCTGGGTGATTTTTCTCAGCGATCCACCGCGCCGCTTGTCGCAACGCGGCGACTTGTTCGTCGGTAAATAGCAGCGGCGTCTCGGGCGTGGGCGGAGTCGGGACGAGCGCGTGGCCGATGGTTTCGATCAGCAACGCGATACCGTCGCCGCGTTGGGCCGAGACCTTGAGCCCGGCAGGGCGATGGCCGCTGCTGCTGATCGGCAGGTCGCACTTGTTGTGGACGATGATCGCGTCGGGATGCGCGTCGACCAATTGTTGGTCTTCGTCGGTCCATGCGGCCGATGCGTCAAACGCCAGCAAGATGAGATCGGCTTCGCTTTGCAATTGGCGAGCGCGCGAGACCCCTTCTCTTTCGATCGCGTCGTCGCTCTCACGCAGGCCGGCGGTGTCGGCCAGTTCGACCGGCCAGCCGTCAAACGCGGCTGCTGCGGTGACGGCGTCGCGGGTGGTGCCGGGTTGATCGAAGACGATTGCCCGTTCGTAGCCGACCAGCGCGTTGATCAGGCTGCTTTTGCCGACGTTGGGGCGACCTGCAATCACCACCTTCCACGGGCGGGTCAAATGCAAGCCGAAGCGCGCGGTCGCCAGCAGCGCCGTGATCCGCAACTGGGCGTCGCTCGTTTCCTGCGAGTCGAGCAGCGCTGCGATCGACGCTAACTCCGACTGCAGCGCGCCGTTGTATTGGTCAAGCAGATGGGCGGCGGTGCGCGACGTGCGCGCACGAGCGAGCGCGATGCGGGCGGCGGCGATTGTGGGCGCGGCTTCGGTCCGCTCGGCGTATTCCGTCCAAGCGATCTCGCGGCAGCCAGCGGCTTGTAAGTGATTTAGAATACGCCGCGATGCGGCGACGCCTCCGTGACAATGAACCTCGAGCCGCTCAGGGCCGGTTCGACTAACGACCAACTCTTCGCCCTGCCCTTCGGCAGAGTCGCGCCAGTGACCGACCAAGATGTCGCCAACAGAACTGGTCGACGCATTGGTTTTGCCCAAGGGAAAGAAGTGGCGATCGACCGCTGCGTCGGCGGTGGGG
This sequence comes from Blastopirellula marina DSM 3645, assembly GCF_000153105.1. Lineage (GTDB taxonomy): Bacteria > Planctomycetota > Planctomycetia > Pirellulales > Pirellulaceae > Blastopirellula > Blastopirellula marina. The sequence goes on along the minus strand of NZ_CH672377.1, from coordinate 2,005,156 downwards.
CCTACGACCACAATCGTCGCGATCGCGCTGCGGCCGCTCGGTGTCACCAGCACGGCGATCGTGTCAGCGGCAATGTTCATCGCGGCGCCTTGGCGTGTCTGGCGGCGATGGCGACTCCCCCCAGCACTAGGTGATCGATCGTGACGCTGGCGACCGGCATTTGCGGCGCTAGTTTTGCGGCGTCGCCGCCGGCGAAGATCACTTGCGGCGCTGGGCCGTTCAGCTGCGCTGTAAAACGCTCGATCAACTCACGGACGCCGCCGACGGCGCTGTAGAAGAGCCCGCTGCGCATCGCGGCCAGCGTATCGGCGCCGATCGCAGTCGGAACTTCGCCGACGTCGACGGTGATCTCCGGCAACATATCGGTTTGACCGGCCAAGGCGCGGGCGGCCATCTTCATGCCCGGTACGATCGCTCCCCCCAGGAAGGCGCCGGCGACCGAAACGACGTCGACCGTGATCGCGCTGCCGGCGTCGATGATGATCGCCGGGCGCTGCGGATCGCGAATCGCATTGGCGCCGACCGCCGCCGCCAGGCGATCCATGCCAACTTTTTCGGGAGCGGCGACCGAAATCGCCAACGGCAATTCGGCGTGATCCAAAGCGTGATGGTGATCGTGGGGGCGTGTTGCGGTCAGCCAGTTTTCGAATGCTGCTTGACCGGCGCGATTGACGCTGACGATGTTCCAGGTGATCGGCTCGCGCGGCAATCGTGCGGCCCACGGCGAGAAGTCGGGTTCCCGCGAAGCGGTGCTGAACGTGGTTGTCGGCGCAGGCAAAGGGCGCGAATCGGCCCTATCAAATAGGCCGATGTGAATCGACGTATTGCCGACGTCGACCGCTCCCCAAACGCCGCTCATGACTAGAACTCGCTTACGACTTGGCCTTTTGCCGGGCTCGATCAAGCTCGTCGCCGGCGCGGTTGAGCAGCACGTTTAGGTTTTCGCCGGTCACGGCCGAGATCAGTAGGACCTCGCCGCCGGTGATCTCGGCCAGCTTGTCGCGGACCTCTTTTCCCTCAGGCAGTTCCGCTTTGGTGACGCAGAGGATCTCAGGCCGCGCGGCCAGGTCGGCGTCGTACTGCATCAGTTCGTGACGGATCGATTGGTAGTTCTCGATCGGATCGGTGCCGTCGACCGGCGCCGGCTCGACCAGGTGAATCAAGATGCCGGCGCGTTCGACGTGACGCAGGAACTCGTGTCCGAGGCCGACCCCTTCGCTGGCCCCTTCGATCAAGCCGGGAATGTCGGCGAGCACAAACGTGCGATCGTAGTCGATCTGCACTTGCCCCAGGTTCGGGAACTTGGTGGTGAAGGGATAGTCGGCGATCTCTGGACGAGCGCGCGAGAGTCGCGATAGCAGCGTGCTCTTGCCGGCGTTCGGCTTGCCGATCAGGCCGATGTCGGCGATCGACTTTAGTTCGAGGATCAGCTTGCGGCGTTCCCCTTTGCCGCCGGGGGTCGACTGCCGCGGAGCGCGATTGGTCGAGTTCTTGAAGCTTAGGTTTCCGCGACCGCCAGAACCGCCGCGCGCGGCGATCATCTGCTCGCCGGCGACGTTCAGGTCTTTCATCACAAAGCCCGCGTCAGCTTCGATCACGACGGTCCCGAGCGGAACCTTGATGATGACGTCTTCGGCTGATTTGCCGGTGCGGTTGGCGGGGCCGCCGTTGTTGCCGCGTTGGCCGCGCCAATGCTTGATGTGCGACATCGCCATGAGGCTGTCGACTCCATCTTCGGCGACCATGATGATGTTCGAACCGCTGCCGCCGTCCCCGCCGTCGGGGCCGCCGTTGGGAACGTATTTTTCACGACGAAAGCTCATGCAGCCGTCGCCGCCAGAACCCCCTTCAACTTCGATAACAACGCGATCTACAAACATAGTCTGCCTACGAACGAAAACAGGGATGACCCGAACTGGATCATCCCTGGTATTTTACGGTTTAGCTAGCGCGAAAGTACAATTTCGCCGATGCTTCGGTTGCGCTAGTTCGCTTCGACGGCCACGGGGGCCGGAACGATGTTGATGCGGCGACCCTCTTGGTCAAACATCACCGAGCCGTCGCAGAGGGCGAACAGCGTCCAGTCATTGCCGCAACCGACATTCTTGCCGGGGCGCCATTTGGTGCCCAGTTGGCGAATGAGAATGTTGCCGGCGCGAACCTTTTCGCCGCCAAACTTCTTGACGCCGCGATACTGGGGATTCGAATCGCGACCGTTGCGGCTCGAACCTTGACCTTTCTTATGGGCCATGTCACCTAACTCCTGGTATGTGATTTCCGCCGAAGGCGAGAAGATGCAATTTACCTAGCGCCGCCGAAAGACCGGGACGAAACTACTTTTTTAACGGTAAACCCACTCGTAGTCAACCTGACCCTGGACGCCGAAACGAATCTCATCTTCATGTTCGTTGTAGCGGTCGCCGGGACGCCAAAAATTGAGCTTGAGCGTCTTGGTTTGGTACTCGCGATGCGCCCCGATCTTCATCGGATCGACGTTTTCTGGCTTGTCGGTCCAGCGATAGGCGTTGGTCAGCCCGTCGACATAGATCGAGAAGTAGTCGGTATCGGGGTCAATGTCTTCCCAGATCGCGACGCCCCAGACGCCGTTGTCGACCTCTTCCGAACTGACCGGCATGTCGAAACGGCTGATCGAAACCGTGTCGTAGAGCGGAGTTCCTCCCATTTCACGAGCCGCAATCGGCTCCATCGCCACCGGAACCAGCCGGTCGAGATATTCCTTTTTCTGATCGCTCGATTCGAGCACGAATCGCGGGAAAAAGCGGATCGGCGCGGTCGAACCGCTGGCCTGAACCGCTTCGTACAGGGTGTCGCCGGTCTCAAAGGTGGTCGCCGTCGCTTCTAGCGGATTGCCCATGTTGCGAACACGGAAAACTAGATACCACAACGTCTTGCGCTGCATCTTGCCGGTCGGCTGCGGGACGTCGACTTCGATCATGCGGATCGGTTTGAACGAGAAATCGAGCCCCCAGATGTTGCGGCGATAAATGACCTGTTCGGCCATCGCTTTCAACGTCCGCGTCTCGGGCAACGTCTCGGGCGTCCAATCCAGCCCTTGGGCGCCTTTCAGGATTTCCAGGATCGGCTCGGGGCCGGTAAACGTTTCTTCGGATCGCAGGTCGAGCGGAATGTTGGTCAACACACCCTCGGCAAAGACCCGACGAGGCGGATTATGCGGATTTTTGGGGCCAGCCGCGGGTTGCGCCGCCGCAGTATTAATAGCCACAGCACCGACGCCAGGCTGTTGAGCCATAGCCAAAGGCGCGGCGCAGAAGGCGAACAGGAGCAGCGCAGTGGTATTTGAACGACGCAACATGCTGGTGATTCCAGACGGGTAGAGCTATCGAAGACGAGTCAGGGCCACCAAAAAGCCGTAACCCAAGCCTTTAAGTATACTTGCCTAAATTGCCCAGGGTCAAGTTTCTGAGCAAAACCGGCGGAAAACCGGAGATTGGCGGCACTTTAGCAACCACCCAGGGGGTAGGTTGGGCCTCGGCCTGACGCAATGCGGAACAGCACCGCATCGCAGAGACAGCGGATCAAACTGCTTCAAGCGAGGAAAGCCCTCCCGAGAGAAAGTATTCCAGGTTACAAAAAGTGTTACCTATGTGCCCGGTCTATGCGCACAGCGGACGTAACGAGCTGACTGGAAGGACCACTGGAATGGCGGTATTCGCAATCGGAGCGGTCATCGCTGTCGTCGTGCCGGCATCCATGATCCGTCAATGGTTGAGCCTGTGGATGGCGACTGCTGCCTTGGCGGCGTTGTCACTGTTGCTGCTGTCGCCGGCGGATATGGGCGCGTGGATGTCGCGAGTCTGGCCGCTTACGCTGGGCCTGACGATTTTGTCGTGCGCGGCCGCTTGGATCGGGCGCAAGCTGGTCAGAAGAGACGATGGCTGGGGCTATGCTTTTCGTCTGGCGGTGATTTTTACTCCCCTGTTGTGGGGCGCTGCGAATTGCTTGGACTAGCTGGCTGAGTTGCACGCTCAGCTCACAGCGCGAAGAAAACCGGACCCTGCCCGGCTGCGTTAGCCAATCAATGTGAACGTGCAGTTTCGTTCCAATTCTTCACCCAGATCCCACCTACGCCGGCGCAGTCGCTGCGCCGGCGTCGTCAGATCAATGCCGTCAAGTCGGCTGCTCGGATTATGTCCCAGGAGCGCGAAAACTCGGGTTCAGGATCTTGATCAACTTCATATGGTGGTCCGAGATCGGACGCTTCTGGCGATCGATCAGGCCGTTGGTCGTCTTGTCTTGGGTGAACTCAATCTTTTCGGAAGACTCGGTTCTCAGTGACGCCGGTTCCGGGACCCATTGCGAGAACGAACCGAGCGACACTTTTTTCCCGTCGACCACCCATTGGACTCTCCGCAGCACCAACGTATCGTCGGGGATCGTCATTTTGATCTCTTCCGATCCCGTTTTCGAGAAGGACATGTCTTCTCCTTCGGCGTCGGTATTGTGAATCCCCAGCGAGGTTTTTAGTTCGCCGGTATATTTCACGCCCAGGACCTTCGTTCCCCAGCCGAGCGTCAGCTCATTGTTTTGCGAAAGCTCGCGGGTTTTGCTGCTCCACATTCCTTGGTTTAAGGTCAGGCTGACCGTCTGGGTCCGTTCATCTTTGGAGGCGCCTAAATTGTTGAACATGACCCAATCATTGCGGAGGACGATCGTTTCTTTTTTGCCGTGCTTGATTTGTGCACTTCGCAATTCATCGATCACCAGTGTCGCATCTACTTTCCAGCCACGATCCGTTTCGTTGCCGAGCCAGCCGTCGTAGCTAAAAATCGAGTAACCGCCAGGCGCTGGCTTTCCATCGACCATCCGCTCGATGCTCCACGTTCCATAATGCCAATCATCATCGCCGTCGCCATCCAACTTGATGTCGATCTTGAGGACGCGGCCAACATCGCCGACCCTGGTTTGGGCCGCTTTGAATTTGAAATCGGTGTACGCGCCGCCCTCGGCGAAGTCATCGATGTCAGGGTTGTTTAACTTGAGAACTTCGGTCGATCCATTGGTTCCATACATGGTCAATTCGACGATATGACCTGTACCGGCGTCTCGCTCCGGCTTGGTCTGGGTGTGGATGACGTAGCTCACCCGGTTGATGTCGACCGGTTCGGCCGCGGTGACCGAAGAGAGACCGCTGATCGCGGCGAAGAGCAGGAACGTGGGGAGAATACGTTTCACAAGAGTTCCTTTGCCCCAGCTTCCAGGAGCCGGGTTCATGGGTGAAGTCCGCGTTGAAGTCCAGAAGGAAAGGCTCCACAAAGAGCGTTTCACCCAAACAACAAGAAGAAAAAGAAGCCGGAGCTTCCTGACCCGCGAGCACTAAACAGGGGGCAGTAACCCGCCAAAAGCTGACGAGCAGTGAGCAGAACGTCGCATAAAGAGAAGTTGATGATGGACTCTACCAGCGGGAAATAAGGGGCACAACCCTTCCAGGGATGAGGAAAGAGCGAGGATGCGCAAAGAGTGGAGGAGTTAACGAATATCGGAATAAGCACAGGCCCCATGGGCACGACTCGCGTGACAATCGCCCCCGAAGGTATTAATCTGCGAACGCGGAAATCGTCAGCGGCAAGTCACTTGTTAACTGTAGCAGTATTAATCGGTGTTCAACGATCAAAACCGAGGGAAGCACGATGAGCGGAAAGTTGCGGCAAAGTTATGACGCGGTAGTGATCGGCGGCGGTCCGGCTGGGTTGAGTGCGGCGCTGGTGTTGGGCCGCGCATGTCGTCAAGTGCTGCTGGTCGATGCCGGGGCGGGACGCAATGCGCCCGCGTCGGCGATTCATGGCTTTTTGGGGAACGATGGAACGTCGCCCAGCGAGTTGCGGCGGATCGGGCGAGCACAATTGCAGCCATACGATGTCGACGTGCATGACGCGACGGTGACGAGCGTCAAAAAGCTAGAGGTTGGATTTGAAGCGACGATCGACCAGGCGATCGTGCAATGTCGGACCCTGATTCTGGCGACCGGCATCACGGATAAATTGCCGGAGATCCCCGGCGCCAAAACTTGGTGGGGCCGCGGCGTGCTGCTTTGCCCTTACTGTCACGGCTGGGAAATCCGCAATCAGCCGTGGGCGTTTATGGCGCCGACGGAACAACTGATCGATCGCGCAACGGTGCTGTTGGGGTGGACCAAAGATTTGACCTACTTGTGCGGTGACGTTCAACTATCGCCGGATCAGCGTAGTTGGCTGACGGAGCATGCGATCTCGATCCGAGAAGAGCCGATCACGGCCTTCGAGGGAGACGAGACGCGGTTTACCGGCGTCACGTTTGCGCAAGGGGAGCGACTCGATTGCGCGGCGGTGTTTATCTCTTCGCAATTCTCGCAACAATCGCCGCTGGCGATTCCCTTAGGTTGCGAGTTAGAGACGGAAGGGCATATCGCAGGGATGGTGAAGACAGAGCTGAATGGAGTGACGCCGGTCCTCGGCTTGTTTATCGCCGGCGACGCCGCATCGGTCGGCGTGACGAGCGTCGCTTCGGCCGCGTCGGAGGGGATGATGGCCGCGGTCTTCGCCAACATGGCGATGCTGAAAGCGGACGCGAGTTGAAGCTCGCCCCTTCGCTAGCGGACGCGGCGTTTGCCTTTGATCGAGATGAAGCGTTCTTCCGGCAAGAGGACGTTGGTGACTCGCATGCCGAACTTATCGCCGATCTTCACCGCTTCTCCTTGAGCGATGCGGTGCTCGCCTACTTCTAGATCGATCGATTCTTCGCACGACTTGTCAAACTGAATGATCGAGCCGATGCCGAGTTCGGTAATCTCACGGACTCGCATTTTTTTCGACGCCAGCGTGACGTTCACTTCGATCGCAATCTTCAACAAGCTTTTCGCGTAGTGCGGCAAGTTGCGCTGGCCAACTGGCTCTGTTCGCGGCGGCGGCGTTGCCGGCGTGGGCGCTGGCGCCGGTTTCACTTCGACGGCCAAATTGGGATCGTTTTTCGGCGTGTCGGTTGGTTGCTGCGGAGCGGCGGTCGACTTGAAGATCGCGTCGGCTTGCGGCGCCGGCCAAACCAACAGCGCTTCGCTCGAACCGTTTTCGCCGGTCAGCGGCAAGCTGACGCAGGCGGCCGCATCGGTGCAGCCTGCTTTTTTCAAGCCGGCGCGGATGTTTTCGATTTTGCCCGCTTTGAAATCGAGCGGCATGAACTCTTCCGGCAGCAGCAGCATCCCCAACTCTTGCGCCAAGGTCGCCAGCTTGCTTTCACCGGTCGCGTCCGGTTCGGCGTACCAGTCTGGCAACAGTCCGCTGCTCGCAGGAATCAACACGATCGCCGCTTCAAGATCGACCTTTAAGACGATCGCCAGCCCGGCTTCTTCGGGCGCAACGGCGGCGGAATAGGCGCCTGCTTCTCCCACGGCCAGCGTCATCGGATTGCCCAGCGCACGACTCAGGGCTTCGCTGGCTTCGTCTTTGCCGACTTCGCAGGCGGCGAGAACTTCGTCTTTAAGCTTTGCGGTAAAATCTGCCATGCGACGGAACTGTTCGATCAATCAGGAGCGGCGTGGTAAAACAACGGCACGTCTTCATTTCATCGGCATGCCGGGCGGCAGTCTTTACCCAATCCGCAAAGTCGGCATAATCCGCTAGCAGTCAGGGACCAGCTTGGAAGATTCGCCTGGGGAAGAATCGGGCGCTGCTAGCGAACGAACGGACGTCACCGCGTCTGAAGTGGAGCCGTCGCAATATCAGTTCAGCTTGTGGCAGATCATGCTGCTGACATTGCTGGTCAGTTTGTTGGCGGCTTGGCTGCGACTGTTGCCCTACCGCGAGAATCTCGTCTGGTTTTACGTGATCTACTTCGGCGTGTTGGCTGGTTATGTGACGCTGCGCATTCCTTACGTCACCAGCGGCGTATTACGAGCGCGACGAGCGGCCGCCAAAAACAAGGCCGATGCGATCGCGTTTGCCGAAGATGCTCGCCGCCGCAAACGGGCCGGCGAGCAAGGCCGAGAGAATGAACGCAGCGGCGACTAGCCGAGTGCGTCGAGCGCCTCAAGCACTTTCGCGTCGTGGCCGTCAACCTGGACGCGTTTCCAGACCTTGGCGACCTTGCCGGTCCCGTCAATCAAAAACGTGCTGCGCTGGATGCCCATCGAGACTTTGCCGTACATGTTCTTCTCGCGCCACGCGCCGTACTTCTCGGCCACTTTGTGGTCGATGTCGGCTAGCAGCGGAAAGTTGAGCTGGAACTTGTCGCGAAACTTCACGTGGCTCTCGACCCCGTCGGGGCTGACGCCAAAGACCTTGGCGCCGCGCTTGGTCAATTCTTTTTTCTGATCGCGGAAGGCGCACGCTTCTTTGGTGCAGCCAGGCGTATCATCCTTCGGGTAGAAATAAAGGACGACCGGCGAGCCGACCAGATCGGCCAGTTTGACCTTCGTCCCGTCGTCAGCCGTCAACGTAAACGCGGGGGCCTTTTTGCCCTCTTCAATCCAGTCCGCCATCGCTCTCGTCTCCCTGGGTGCATGTCGAATCATCGGTACTGTCTATGGTAGCGGTGACTCGCAGAATGCACACCCAGTCGCGGTGGCGAAAAAATACGTGGTACGTATTTTTGAGCTAATAGCCGGTAGGAAATCCTTGTGGGGTTGGTTCAAGCTCGCGTCGCAGACTGTCTAAGGCATGTTGATAGGGGCGATTCGGATCAACAAAAAAATAGAATAGATTTGCGATCCACAAGAACCAGAGACAAAAGAAACCGCCGATGGCGCAAATCCAAAAGAGCTGATTGGGTTTCAACTCGATTCTGACTTCAACATCATATTGGTTTTCGTTGCGTTGTCGAACTTCCACGAAACTCGATCCTTCGCAGATGAAGTCAAATTGAACACCTGCAAATCCATCGCGAATGGTCAGCGTGGTTCCGTTTTCACTTAATTGTCCGCCGACCCGCCGAAACGCATTTACAACTTCAGGCATCACTTCCGTCGGAGGCTTTTGCGTTCGAATCGCGGTCGAAAGATAGAATTCTCTTTCAAACATTTGAGATCCTCGCCCTGGCTTGTTTTGCTCATCTATTCGCTGATGGAACGTGAATCTTAGCGAAATAAATATTGCCGTGCTTTGTTCCTAGAAAAATGGACGAGAAACCGGAGGCACGGATTGGGTTGCTGCGACGACCACAGATTCGCCGGGAATCGATATAATCTCGCCTAGTTCTCCCATTTTCCTTCGTTGACTTTCGCCGCTTCGCATGGACGCACTCGCTTCTTCTCGCCCCACGATGCCCAACTCCGCTTGGCTGCGGAAGTTTCAGCGACAGATTCTCGCTTGGTACGGCGGCGCGGCTCGTGATCTTCCCTGGCGCGCCGATCGCGATCCCTACCGGGTCTGGATCAGCGAGATCATGCTCCAGCAAACCCAGGTCGCAACGGTGCGGGCCTATTTCGAGCGGTTCAGCGCTGCGTTTCCGACGGTCACCGATCTGGCCGCCGCCGACGAAGCGGAGGTGTTGCGGCTGTGGGAAGGGCTCGGCTACTATCGCCGGGCTCGGCAGTTGCACGCCGCCGCCCAGGTGATCGCCGATGAGCATCGCGGCAAATTTCCCCGCGAGTTCGCCGCGATTCTTGCGCTGCCTGGCGTTGGTCGCTACACGGCTGGCGCGATTTGCTCGATCGCCTATGACCAACCGGCGCCGATCTTAGAAGCGAACACGATTCGTCTCCACGCGCGGCTGCTGGCCTATCGCGAAGATCCGACCAAAACCGCCGGGCAACGATTGCTATGGCAATTTGCCGAGCATATCTTGCCCACGGAGGATGTCAGCAGCTTCAATCAGGCGCTGATGGAACTGGGCAGCGAAATCTGCACTCCCCGCAATCCGCAGTGCGGCGTCTGCCCCGTTGCGACGCTCTGCCAAGCGAAGCGAGAGAACGCCGTCGCCGAAATCCCGGTCCCGAAAAAGAAGATGCAGTACGAAGATCGGACCGAAGTCGCGATCATCGTCCGCCGCAAGAAAGAAGTGCTGTTGCGCCAATGCGGCGCGGACGAACGTTGGGCCGGACTATGGGATTTTCCGCGGTTTCAAGTCGCTAGCGAAGCGGAACTGTTGAGCGGAGAACTGGCGTCGCAGTTGGAAGAAAGAACCGGATTGTCGGCCGCGATCGGATCGCGACTGACGACCATCAAGCACGGCGTCACCAAGTACCGGATCACGCTGCACTGTCACGAAGCGGAAGGGATGACCGGCCGACTGCGCAAAGACGCGACCGCCCCCTTGGTCTGGGCGGCGGTCGACAAGCTGGCTGATTTTGCGCTGAGCACGACCGGGCGGAAGATCGCGCAGCTGCTGGCGAAGTGATGCGGGCTATTTCAGGTCGATCTGAAAGACGTTCTCCCCTTCTTTGACTTCGAACTCTAGTCCGCTGGTCGAAAGCTGACGATATTTGAAGGCAAACTCGGCGTCCTTTTTTTGCGCCTTGCGGCCATTCGAATTTTCGAGCAATTCCTCGGCTGAGGGCTCGTCTTCCGCTCCTAACTGCGACTCTGGCGGTTGAATCATGACGCGATAAGCGCCGATCGGAATGTTGCCGTCGTTGAATGAATCAATCGCAAAATTGCCCTTCTCATCCGTTCCGCCGTAAGCAGCGGTTCCCCCTTGGGAGTGAAGAAAAACGACTTGCGTATGGGGAGATAAAATCACGCCTTTATTCGTAAGCACGCCGTTTACTCGTCCGGTCGGTCCGATGTCATTTTGATTGCCGCATCCCAGCGTTGCGACAGCAATCAACAGGATCGCGAAGCGTTTGCAATTCATAGAAATCGTCATCCGAAAATAGAGAAGATGCGTTGGGACTAATCAGTACTGACTCTGGACCTGGCCATCGTCGCGGGTCGCGAGTTGCTTTAAGGTTTCCAGCTGAATGGTATCGGCAATAAACTGCACTGATCCGTCCGCCAACAAGACCATGACTCCGCCGGGATGCTCGGAGCTAAGCGGGTTGTTAGCGCCCACGTTGCTGGCCATGCCGGGAAACAACTGATAGGCGAACGGCTGTTGGTTGGGGGAGTAACGGATCGTATTGGTGTTAAAGCAGCGCATGTCACTACTGTTCGATCCAGAATCGAGATTGGGGGGATATCCCGTAACGCGGTTCCCCATGAGCCAACCATGATCCGTGCCGGACGCGGAGGGATAGCTTTTGTTGCCATCGGTCCGAAGCAGACCGCCTGACATTTCGCCCAGCATCAGCGTGTTGGAGGATCCGTCGCTGCAGCTATGAAATCCGGTCGAAAAGTTCGTCAACATCATGCCGCCGCCCGAGACCAAGGTCGGTTGACTAGAAACGGTCACTGTCGAGATGCGGCTTTCGGTAAACGTGGTCGGTTCCGCACAGCCAGAAATGCCGGCGTAATGCGCCTGAGATTCGAAACCGTTCGAGATTGGTCCGGCCGATGAGGTGCAGCGCATCGCCGCAATCGGACCGGCCGCCAACACCGGAACTTTGTTGAGATCGCCAGCGCTGCCGGCGCCCTCGTTAATGTAGCCAGGGGATTCTCCAACCCAGACCATTTGATCATGCAGCGCCCCCTGTTCAAAGAATGCGAGCAGCATGCCGTAAAAGCTGGGGCCAAAACTATTACCGCTGCCGCCGCCGTTACGCGGAACTGTCGAACTAACGCTTCCCGGCGGAAACGCCAGAAACTGATCATGATAGTTGTGAAGAGCCAGTCCTAGTTGCTTTAAGTTATTGCTGCACTGCATGCGGCGAGCCGCTTCCCGAGCTTGCTGTACGGCGGGCAATAACAGGGCGATTAAGACGCCGATAATCGCAATCACCACCAGCAATTCTACGAGCGTAAAACCACGCAACGCGTTCCATTTCATAACGAGTCTCCGAGCGAAGAAGAGTGAGATGAGAGAATGAAGATCGCCGCAACCTTGAATGGCTCGCGGCCTCACCTAGTCTCCGCCGCTCATCGCAAAATTCCCCTCAAAAATTATATTTTTATCTTTGAGCGGCTCTTTTCGCCGTAAATATGGAGCTTCCGCCAATTCTTCCTGAATCTGTTCGGGGAATTTGGGCGTGGGAAGGAGAATAACAAGAGAGAAGCGTTGTCGTTGTATTTGATTTGCCCCCGTCCATTACTATTTCTCGATGCCTGAGATTTCCGCTCCCCAAACAACCGATCCCACCCCCTTTGTCGAGTTGATCGTCAAGCATGAGCGAGCATTGTTGCGATACATCCGAAGCATGGTCCCGCGGATAGAAGATGCCGAAGAGGTATGGCAATCATCCGCAATCGTCTTATGGGAGAAGTTCGCCGAATATGACGCAACGCGTGATTTCCTCCCTTGGGCGCAACGATTCGCCTATTTTGAGGCGCTCAAGTTTCGCCGCTCTAAGGCGCGTGATCGCATGTTTTTCTCCGAAGACGTTATGCAGACCGTCGCCGAGACGCATGTTGCATCACGTGAAATACTGGAGCGACGGATGCAAGCCCTGCAGGGTTGCCTGCAAAAATTGACAGACACCGACTTGAATTTGCTGCGATCGCGTTACGAGTCCGAAATGACCATCGGCGACCTGGCGAAGAAATGCAACACGACCGCCAAGTCGCTCTATCGAAAATTGGATCGGATTCGCGATCGACTTGCTCGTTGTGTGCGCGTGCACGCTCAGCTTGCGGATGATTAGTTTTTCACCACGCCGTGAGGCTCCTCCCGTTTTCGTTTTTCCATACCGATGAACTCCAAATCGCAAAAATTTGAAAGTGAAGCGCGTCAAGCGATCGATCGTCTGATCGACGGCTCTTTTTCGGACGAAGAATTCGCAGCGCTCGAGTCGCGACTCCTGGAGGATGAGGGCTTTCGCCAGGCCTACGTCGAACAGTCTGATCTGGAAGCGGAGCTAGAAACTCGCTTTAAATCGCTCCCCGTCGATTGGCCGAGGCCGGCGACGACGCCCGTTTACCTAAAGTATTCGGTCCTGGTTCTCGCAGCGACGGTGCTGCTGATTCTGACTTTAGCGGCCCTCGTTTTCCTGCGAAGCGAACCGTTGGCGTCCCAGTCCAAGCCGAGGTCGCTGGAATTCGCCGAGGCTCGGCTGAGCGGTTTGCGACCTGTCGCCATCGTGACCAAGATCGAAGGAACCATCGAACCGGAAACGACAGCGCTCAAGCCTGGCGATCACATGAAGCCCGGCGTGATGAATGTGGAACAGGGAGCGGTGCAAATTGAATTCCTTTCTGGCGTCGTCGTTCGACTCAATGGTCCGGCCGAACTTCACTTGTTGTCCGATAGCAGCGCGACCCTGATTTACGGTCAGGCGTCCGCGGTAGTCCCACCGGGAGTAAAGACATTTACGCTTAACGGCCCCATGTCGGCAATTGCGGGCGACTCCAGCGAATTTACGTATGCGATTCAATCTCCCAACGCGTGCAATATCGACGTTTACCAAGGCGAACTGATGACTTCACTGCTGGGAGAAAGCGGTGATACTTTGCTCAACGAACTGGTTCGCGCCAACGAGACCGCCATATTCACAGGCGAGAAGATCCAAATCGCGCAAGGCGATTTCGCTCAATCAGACCGGACCCGCGTCTTGCCGATCGATCAGGCTTCACTCAGCGTTTCGGACGCCTACGCCGCCGCGATCATCGCCGACCGGCCGCTCGTCTATTGGCGTTTTGAACCGGAGGACCAACAAGGCGACATGATCCGCAATCAGATGTCGGATCGCTTTGCGGGACGTTTGCAGACCAGCGATCCCCAGGCTCTCCACCTTGATCGGGGAAGTCTCCACTTTAATCCCAGCAAGCAATCCCGCTATTTGAAACTGGACGAGCCGATCGAGCGATTGAATGCTGGCGATTTCACCGTCGAGTTTTGGGTTCGACCGCAAAGGATGCACTGGGGTACGATATTCGGTTTGTTGCCGCTACAGCAGGCCGAACCCGATCGTGAAAGCCATCTGTGCGTCATCGAATACGCCAACCAAACCAACCTGGTCCACCGACCAGCGACGATCCGCTTTCTCTTCAGGTATCCGCCGACAACCTACCAGGGGGGCATGAACGTCTTTAGCGCCGAGACATGCATACCCGGAATGTGGCAACATCTAGTCGCCGTACGCGATAGCGACGGCATTCGCCTGTATTTGAACGGCAAACTGCGTGAGGTGAGCGATAATTTGATGTTGGATGATCTTCAGCCTTATACTGCAGTCTTGGGGCAGTTGGATACGGTGCGGGTTGAAAGGCAATTCGATGGCCAAATCGATGAAGTGGCGATTTATCAAAAAGCGCTCTCAGCTGCCGACGTCAATCGACACTACAAAGTCATGTCCGGTAATCAGGCCTACTAACATTCCCGCCCAACAGTGACGCATGAAACGCTACTTTCTTTTCGTATGTTCGTCCCTCACGCTGTTCACCGCGATGCTGGTCGCATCCCCTGCGCTTGCCCAGAAAAAGCTCGACTACAATCGCGACGTTCGACCGATCCTGTCTGAGAACTGCTTTTTCTGTCACGGGCCCGACGGCGAGCATCGCCAGGCCGATCTGCGCCTGGACGTGGAGGAAGCAGCTAAAGATTATGCGATTGTGCCGGGCGATCTCGACGGCAGCGATGTGTTTCAGCGGATCATCAGCACCGACGCCGATATGCAAATGCCGCCTGCGGAATCGGGCAAAAAGCTGAAGCCCGAGGAAGTCGCGGTGCTGAAACGCTGGATTGAAGAAGGCGCCCAGTACGATCCCTATTGGGCCTATGTCAAACCGCAACCGCATGACGCTCCTCAAGTCGACGACCAAGCGTGGTCGCAGACCGACATCGATCGTTTTCTACTCGAAAAGATGCAATCGGCCGGGCTCACGCCTTCGCCGCCTGCCGACAAGGTGACGCTCATCCGCCGCGTTACGTTTGATCTGACTGGTCTGCCGCCGACGCCGGCCGAAGTGGCCGAGTTCGTCGCCGACGATTCGCCGCAAGCGTTGGAGAAAGTCGTCGACCGCTTGCTGGCCTCCAAGCAGTTTGGCGAACGGATGGCGATCTATTGGCTCGATCTCGTCCGCTACGCCGATACGGTCGGTTATCACGGCGATCAGGATCACAATATTTCGCCCTATCGCGATTACGTGCTGGATGCATTCAACAGCAACTTGCCGTTCGATCAATTCACCCGCGATCAACTGGCCGGCGATTTGCTTCCTGACAGCACTATCGATCAAAAAATCGCCACCGGCTACAACCGCTTACTGCAGACGACCCATGAAGGGGGGCTGCAGCAAAAAGAATACCTGGCGATCTACGCCGCCGATCGCGTCCGTAACGTGTCGGTGGTCTGGATGGGCGCTACGGTCGGTTGTGCTCAGTGTCATGACCACAAGTACGATCCTTACACGATCAAAGACTTCTACTCGCTGGGCGCCTTTTTCGCCGATGTCGATGAGGCGAAGCACTTCACGATGGGCTCCAACGCGCTGCCGACCAAGCGTCCGCCCGAGATCAAAGTCAACACGCGCCGCGAGCGAGCCGAGATTGCGCGACTTGAAGCCGAGCTCTCTCAGCTGCGCCAACAGCAGGAAGTCGAACAGCAAGAAGCGGCGACCACCGAAGTCTCGGTCGAAGATACTGCCGCCAAAGATCAGGCCCAAAAGTCGGCGGAGGAACAGCAGCCGTCGCTCTCCCCTGCCGAAAAGCGACTGGTCGACGCGATCAAACGGCTGAACGATTCCGCGCGCTTGACGATGGTGACCGAGTCGATCGCTCCGCGCGAGATGCGCGTGCTGCCGCGCGGCAACTGGCTCGACGATAGCGGCGAGATTGTCACCGCCGCCGTCCCCCAGTTTTTGGGAAAGGTCAACGCCAGCGGCGATCGCGCCACGCGGTTGGATTTGGCCAATTGGTTTGTCGATGCCGAGAACGGCGCCGGCGGCCTAACCGCGCGGGTCATGGTCAATCGACTCTGGTATCTTTTTTACGGCGTCGGCCTGTCGAAGAGCTTGGACGATTTCGGCGGCCAAGGAGAACCCCCCGTCCATCCCGAACTGCTCGATAACCTGGCGATCGATTTCTATTCGCATGGCTGGAACATCAAACGGATGGTCAAACAAATGGTGCTGACCGCCGCTTATCGGCAGTCTTCGCAAACGACTGCCGAAGTCCGAACCGCCGATCCGTACAACCGCTACTACAGCCATCAGTCACGCCATCGCTTACCGGCCGAGATGGTTCGTGACAACGCGTTGGCGGTCAGCGGACTGTTGAATCTGGAATACGGCGGTCCAAGCGTCAGGCCGTATCAACCGGAAGGCTACTATCGCCACTTGAATTTCCCGCAGCGCAAGTACCATTCGGACAAGAACGCCCAGCAATGGCGTCGCGGCGTTTACGTCCATTGGCAGCGTCAATTTTTGCATCCGATGCTGAAAGCGTTTGACGCACCTAGCCGCGAAGAATGCACCGCACAGCGGCCCCAATCCAACACGCCGCTGGCCGCGTTGGTGCTGCTGAACGATCCAACCTTTGTCGAAGCGGCTCGCGCCTTCGCTTCCCGCATCTTATCCGAAGCGCCGCCGACCGATGAGCAGCGGATTACCCACGCTTACCAACTGGCGCTCTCGCGCGATCCTGAGCAACAAGAGCTGGAGATCGTGACCGCCGTGTTGGCGGACAATCGTGAAATCTATCAAGACGATACCGACGCCGCGGCCCAGTTGCTGCACGTCGGTTTGAAACCGACCGACAAAAAAGCGGATGTCGCCGAACTCGCCGCGTGGACGCAAGTTGCCCGCGTGATTTTGAACCTGGACGAGACGATTACCCGGAACTAACGTGCCATGAATCCTTCCCCCTTCGATCTGTCGGTTGAACAGTCCCGTCGCTCGTTTCTCTCCAACGTCGGCTTCGGACTTGGCTCGACTGCGCTCGCTTCACTGTTGGCCGGGGACGCGCTCGCCGCCGATTCGCAGGCTTCGGCTCCAGCGGGAATTGCAGCGCAGCCTGGCCTTCCTCACTTTCCGTCACGGATCAAGCGGGTCATCTTCCTCTGCATGTCTGGCGGCCCGTCGCAATTCGAGACGTTCGACAACAAGCCGGAACTGTCGCGCATGGATGGCCAGCCGATGCCGGAATCGTTCACCGCCGGACAACCGATCGCGCAGCTGCAAGGGCAAGAGCTCCGCTGTTTGGGCGCGATGACCAAGTTCAAAAAGTATGGCGCCGGCGGAGTGGAGATCAGCGACTTCTTGCCCTGGCACGCCAAGATGGCCGATGACATTTGCGTGATTCGCTCGATGACGACCGAGCAGATCAATCACGATCCGGCTCATACCTTTATGAACACCGGCACCGTCATCAGTGGGCGGCCGTCGATGGGCGCTTGGGTCAACTATGGCTTAGGCTGCGAAACCAACGAGTTGCCCGGCTTTGTCGTCCTTAGCAGCGTCGGCGGGCGCAATCCGCAGCCGATCGCGTCACGCCAATGGGGAACGGGATTTCTGCCGAGTCGCTATCAAGGAGTCGAGTTCAGTTCGACCGGTGATCCGGTCAGCTATGTCCGCAATCCGCCTGGCGTCTCGGTGGGCCAACAACGACAGATCGTCGACGCCGTCGCGCAGCTCAATCGGGGCCGGCTCGACAAGTTGCAGGATCCGGAAATTGCGACGCGCATTTCGGCCTATGAGATGGCCTATCGAATGCAGATGTCGGTGCCGGAATTGACGGACATGTCGGACGAGCCGCAAAGCGTGCTCGACATGTACGGCGCAACGCCTGGCGACGGTTCGTACGCTTCCAATTGCCTGCTCGCGCGACGACTCGCCGAACGCGGCGTTCGCTTCATTCATCTGTATCATCGCGGCTGGGATCACCACGGCGATCTGAAGAAGTTCATGGGCGTCTGCACCGGCCTGACCGACAAGCCGACCTACGCGCTGGTCCAAGATCTGAAACAGCGGGGCATGCTGGAAGACACGCTGATCGTCTGGGGGGGTGAATTCGGCCGCACGCCGATGTTCCAAGGCAAAGGAGGCGTCGGCCGCGATCATCACATCAAAGGCTTCAGCATGTGGATGGCCGGCGGTCCTGTTAAAGGGGGAACCACCTACGGCGCTACCGACGAGCTGGGCTACAACGCCGTGCAAGACGTCGTCCACGTCCGCGATCTGCACGCAACGATGCTGCACTTGCTAGGGATCGACCACAATCACTTCAGCGTCAAGTTTCAGGGGCTGGACATGAAACTAACGGGCGTCGAACCTGCCCGCGTGGTGAAGGAAGTCTTGGCGTAGGGTCCGCTATGCGAACCGTCGAGTCTCCCCTGATTCTTGGTCCGCACAGAGGACCCTACGCCTACGTCGTTAGAACGATCCTACCGGGCTTAACAGCTGCTCTGGCACGTCCGGCGTTGGGGTTAGCGCTTCGTCGTCGCCGCGATCGCGATAAACGTGCAAGATTCTGGCGCGGCCCAGGTATTGATAGCTTGGCTCGGGGTATTTCGTCTTTCGGGGCGGTTGGTCGATCGTAAATTCGTGAATTAGCACGCGAATTTTCGGCAGCCCAGAGAAGTGAACTTCTTCCAGCGGTCGTTTATCGGCGTCGATGTCGAAACGCTCGAACATGACGCGCAGGACGCGTCGCACGGCGTAGAAGTCGACTCCGTCTTCAACAAAGATCAGATCGATCTTCAGGGCCTGGCAGATTTCAAAAAAGTGATGTCGCGCCCCGCGCGGCATTACGTCGCGATAGAGCGGCGGAATCACGTCCAGCGAGTTGGCGTCGTCCGACGAGACGACATCACGCGTCAGTCCCGGAAAGAACCAGTAGTGCGGCGCCAACCAATAGCCGCTCCCTTCCCGTTGTTTGCGGGCCGCGGCGCGGCGGAAGATCGCTTCGATCCCTTTCACCAACGCTCGTCGCTTTTGCACTTGATCACGGCGGCGAATTCGCAGCAACGTTTCTTCCGCTTCCAGATCGTCCAAATGCAAACAGATCGTGTTGGATTCGTCCGTGCGCGGCGCTGACTCGACGACTTGCAGCCGTACGTCCAGTCGCTCGGGATCGTTTGGCGCAAAGCGGATTTTCCAACCGTTTCGTTTCGCCAACAGTCGCAGCTCGCGCCGCTGACGAGGTCGTTCGACTCCGCTCAAGTGCAAAGCTAACGGGCTCTTGCGCGACGGATCGCTCAAGCGAGCGAGAAAATAGTGCGATTCCATCAACAGCGTCGACGCCAACAGGGCGAATGTTCCGTACCAAATCGCCAGACGTCCCAGTCCGGTGCTGATCGGTGATGATTCAAAATGCGAGCCGAGCCCGATCACTTCGCCTCCCAACGCCAGTGAAACCGGAATCGCCGGGACCAGTGCGATCAACAAATCGGTGATCGTTAGAAACAGATACATCGGCATCGCCCGAACGGCGGTCTCTCCTTTGCGCCAGAGACAATCGGGCCGCCAAGCCGGAGTCAGCCAGTTGGCGGTGAGACTCAACAGCAACGTCAGACTCCACAGCAGCGTCGCGAGCCATGTCGGCGCGAGCAGCGTCAGCGCCAAGATGCCGCCGGCGACGATCGATGCGAACACCATCGATAAGCGAAACGACTCGCGTTCGGGACGTTTGCCATACACGAGCAGCGCGTCAAACATTACGTAGCCGGGTGAGAACGCCGCTCCAAACACCAGCACGATCAGCGATCCCCAAATGATCGCCATCGGCGTTAGATAGGCCAGATAACAAACGACCGGAACCGTCTCGCGCAGCGTTACGCCGGTCGCATAGTTAAACAACGTCGCCGCCGACACCGCCGCCAAAGCCAAGAGCGGCCCCAGTAGAAACAACCGCGGCAAGCCGCGCTCGATCGGCGGTGAGCGGCGCAGATCCAATCCCCAGTCATAGCGGAACGTCACTATGATCCGATTCCAGACGCGGCGCATTCGCCGCGACAAGGCCGACGCCCAGCGAACGCGGCGACAAAAATAACGAGAGAAGACCAGCCGAAACAGGGTCGCCAGCAAGATGGCGCAGGCCAGATCTTTTAGCTCGGACGTTTGCGTGCGGCCGATCCATTCGATGATCCCCAATCCGGCGACGACAGCGATTAACGTCACCGACTCGCGCAGGTTCCACCTGGACGCCGATTGGACGCCGGGGCTCTTTCGGAAGATCGCTGCGAGCAAATCTTTGACCATCGTCACCCATCAGTACGAAACAAGGCGACGCGTCTTTTTCGGCGTCGCTTACCTCTTCGTAGAGCCCTTATTCTCCGCAGTCAGGCTCTCTTGCAGCGGAGCGGCCCGCGGCGCCTTGTGGACGCGACATTCGAGTTGCGGCCGAAGTTTGCGACTGCGGCCGTCTGTTATCGATAATACCGCCCAATAGAGGACGGTGGCCAGACACATTAATAAATAGAAACCTAAGATCACCAGATAAACGGCTGTCCAGAACATGATGGGGGAGTCTCCTTGGGAAAGAATCGGTGGGGGGTATTTCAAGTATTCGGCGATTTTTCGAATGAGTACAGGCGCACAAAACATGATTTGTTACCATGACAGATGGAAGTTTCAAATCTGTTATGGTCCCCAACTAAGGGAACTGTGATGCCTGACGTCGCTGTTCCGCCATCGGCGGACGAACAACGCCTTTACGACCGCGTCGCCGGGCATGTTGCGAGGTTGATCGAACAGGGAACGTTGCGCCCCGGCGATCGAATCCCTTCGGTTCGCCGCATGCGCGGGCAGATGTCGGTCTCGCTATCCACGGTGACGCATGCGTATCGCTTGCTCGAAAGTCGCGGGCTGATAGAAGCACGACCCAAATCGGGATACTTTGTTCGCGATGCGGCGATCCGCGTGCCGCTTCCCCCCAAAGCGTCTCGCTCAAATATCCGACCTTTGCGGGTCAACGTCGCGCGGCTCTCGCGCCGCTTGCAAGATGTGCTGGCTTCGCCGGAAGTGGTCAAACTGGGGGCCGCGGTTCCTGACATCGAGCTCTTTCCGACCCAACGGCTCAACCGCTTGTTTAGCCAAATGCTGCGGCGATTTCCCGATCTGGGGCATCGGTACGACGTTCCACTCGGCTATCCGCCGCTACGCAAAGAGATCGCCCGCCGCATGATCGACGCCGGCGCCGAAGTCGCGCCGGCCGACATTGTCACCACCAGCGGAGCCAGCGAAGCGGTTTATTTGGCGCTGCACGCGGCGCTGCAGCCCGGCGATACGGTCGCGGTCGAATCGCCGACTTACTTTGGGATTTTGGACAAGCTTGAAACGCTTGGCCTGAAAGCGATCGAAGTTGCGTCCGACCCGCAAACCGGCGTCGACGTCGATGCGATCGAGCGTTTGGCCGAAGAAAAGCGGATCCAAGCCGCGGTGATTATCGCCAACTTCAACAATCCGCTCGGCTGCCGCATGCCGGACGCGGCGAAGCGTCGGTTGGTCGAAATTATGAGCCAGCATCAACTTCCGCTGATCGAAGACGATATTTTTGGTGAACTCCATTTTGACTCCGGCGTGCGCCCCAACGCGCTGAAAGCGTTCGATCGTGACGGAATCGTGCTCTATTGCTGCTCGTTTAGCAAAACGATTTCGCCGGGGATGCGCGTCGGGTGGTGTGCTCCGGGGATCTATCTCGAATCGTTTTTACAAGCGAAAATAGCGCTCAACCCGGCTGTCTCGATCGCCATGCAATCGGCGGTGGCCAAATACCTGGAAATCGGCGGTTTTGACCTGCACTTGCGGCGACTGCGGCGTACGCTGCAAGATCGCGCTCGGCAAATGGCCTATTCGGTTCACCAGCACTTTCCCGAAGAGACCCGCGCCACGGCGCCGCAAGGAGGACAAGTCCTGTGGCTCGAACTCCCCCGCGGCTTTGATAGCGTACAACTGTTTGAAGAAGCGGCCGAGCGAAATATCAGCGTCGCCCCCGGCGTGTTATTTTCGCCGGGAGATCGGTTTCGCAATTTCGTCCGGTTGAACTGCGCGATTCAAGCGAGCGATCGCGTCGAGCAGGCGATCATCGAACTGGGCCGTTTGGCCAAACGCCAACTAGCAACTTAACCTCCCCTTGGAAGTCTCTGCGATGAACGAAGCGAACTGCCCCTACGTTATGAAAGAGTGGGATGTCGTCTGCGATGCGCTGCGCGCCGGTCGACAACATCTTTTGCTCCGTAAGGGCGGCATTCGCGAACAGGACGATCAGTTTCGGGCCGAGCATGACGCGTTTTGGTTTTGGCCGACCCGCTTTCATCAATCGCCCGATCAACTCTCCAGCGACGGTCAACAACTGCTGGCCCAACTGCGCGAAAAGCATGCAGGCGGCAATCGTTTCGCCGTCGACCTGCTAGCTGTCGTCGAAGACGTTCGGTACATCACGCAAGAAGCGTTGCTCGACAAGCTAACCGGCATGCATATCCTGGCCGCAGACACCGTGCGGACGCGGTTCCACTATCGCGAGCCGGGTCTCTATCTCTTTCTGGTTCGCATCTTCGCTGCGCCGCAAGTTCAACTTTATGTCGAGACCCCCGAGATCGCCGGCTGCAAAAGTTGGATCGAACTCCCCGATCCTCCTTCGTCGGAAGGCCTGATGCCGGTCATCAACGACGAAACCTTCGCCGTCGCGCAAGCGAAGTTTGAAGCGCTGTTCGCTTGAGCTTAACGGGGGACGAGAATCCCGCGTAAGAAACCGACGCCGTAACAAAAGTGCCCCAGCGGGTAGATCGTAAGCGTGATCAACGAACGCAGGTCACGCGTAGCGCGGCAGACTTGCGCCGTGCTAAGGCCAACCGCGAACAAGTAGATTGCGATCACGCCGACGTATCCCAAGATCAGCGGCGGCCAGACAAGCGCCGCCGACCATCCCAGCAAGACTCCCAGCCAGAACAAACTGACGGCCGGAGCAAACCAGCGAACGTGCCCTGTCTGGCGATAGACGTTCGCCTGTCCTCGACCATACGAGTAAAGTTGCTGAGCAAACGCCGCAAAGCTCCCCTCTTGGCGATGTCGCACCACCGGACTCGACGACAAGACGATCTTGTAGCCCAACTGGTTCAGACGGCGATTCAACTCAAAGTCTTCGCCAAATCGCAGCGGCAGATAACGTTGTTCGCGTAACACGTCGCCCACATAGATCGCGTTATAGTTGCCGACGCTGTCGACAAAGCGATTGGCGCGGGAGACGAAACCGGCGCTTCCCCCCGAGCCAAGCGTCGTCGCCAGCATTGCGTTGAGCGTTTGCTCTTTCCAGTCGTCCGACTCGATCGGCGTTCGAATTCCGCCCGCCGCGACAACCGCATCGTCGACGGCCCGCTCTGCCTGAAGCGTCTCGACCAGGGCGGTCAACCAATTGTTGGCGACCACGCAGTCGGCGTCGGTGAACGCAATGAACTCGCCGAGCGCAACGTCGATGACATTGTTCCGCGCATTGCCGTGGCTGCCGACGCCGCGTTCTTCGATCAGCCGAATCGACAATTTGGGATGCGCCAGTTGGAACTGCGTGACGACGGCTTGCGTCCCATCGGTCGAATGACCATCAATGATGATCAGCTCCCAGAGGTCCGAAAATTCGAGCCGCGCAACGCTCTCCAGCAGCGGACCAATCGCGCCGGCTTCGTTTCGCACAATAATGCCGATGGAGACTTTCAAGAGAGCGTCGTCGACCAGGAGGATTTCGCGAGGAAACCTCGAATCTTAACTCAGAAGCGCGTCGCTTTGCTGGGGCCTGACCGTTATCGTTTCGTGAAATTATTCCCGGCCAGTCCGTGCATCAGCACATTGTCGCCGAGCGATTCGATCGAAACGTCGCTCAAGGCCAGCGCTTCGCTCATGTCCGACCAACCGTCGCCGCCGATCGGACTGGGCGCTTGGGCGCCGCCGATCAGTTTGGGAGCAATAAACGCGAATACCTCGTCGATTTGCCCGAGGGCCAAGAATTGCCCGAGCAGTCCGGCGCCTCCTTCGACCAGAATGTTCGTCAGCCGCCGCTGGCCTAACTCGATCAGCAACGCGTCGAGCCGCTGACCATGGTCCGCGCCGCCACCGGCAAAAATCTCGCAGCCAGCTTGCTGCAGTGCAGCGCACCGCGCCGGATCGGCTTCTGCTTTCACGGCGACCAGCACCGGAACTTCTCTAGCGGTCTGCACCAACTGATGGGTTGGCGAAAGAGTTGCGTCCCCATCGACAACGACGCGGAGCGGAGTTCGCAAACCGGCCGGCCGAACCGTCAGCAGCGGATCATCCAGTTGGGCCGTTCGACTACCGACCACAATCGCGTCCATCCGGCCGCGCAATTGATGCACGCGCTCGCGAGCTAGTTCGTTCGAGATCCAACGACTATGTCCGGTATGCGTCGCTAGTTTGCCATCCAGCGTCATCGCCCATTTGGCGATGACCCAGGGACGTCCCGTCGCGAGCAATTTGCGATAGGGAGCGTTCAGCCGTTGCGCTTCCGCCTCCAATAAGCCGACCTGGACCGAAATGCCGGCCGCTTTCAGTTGGTCGATTCCGCCGCCGTCGACCAGACCAAACGGGTCTTGCTGTGCGATCACGACGCGCGCGACTTTCGCCGCGATCAGTGCGTCGGTGCAAGGAGGAGTTTTGCCGTGGTGGCAGCAAGGCTCCAGCGTCACGTAGGCGGTAGCGCCGTTGACTTGCTTGTCGCCGCAATCGGATAGCGCGGCGCGTTCGGCATGCGGCCCGCCATACTTGGCGTGATAACCCCGGCCGATGACCTGACCGTGCTGAACGAGGACGCAGCCGACCATGGGGTTGGGTTCGGCGGCGCCTTGCCCGAGCGCGGCCAATTGCAGGGCTTCGCGCATGTGTCGCTCATCATCGGCGGAAAATTGCATTTTGTCTCACCGCATTCGCGGCTAGTCCATGCCGGGCATCCAAAGCTTCGACTTTTGCTCTTCGCCTGCAGGAGCGGCGGCGCCGCTTGGATTTTCAGGCGTCCAAAGTCCGCCGCCGGCAGCCGGTGCCGGAGCTGCCGCAGGTTGTCCGCCGCCGCCGGGAGGCATTCCGGTAGGACGACCATCCGCGCCGATGATGCCAAACTGATAAAGCAGCTGCATCAAGGGACGTGCGACTTCGGCCTCGTGCATGTGATTCTGCGTCAGGTCGTTCAGCAGCATTTGCGACTCTTGCGATTCGCGGCGTTCGAGCCGCAGACCCAGCTCGGCCAACTTCCACATGCCGGGCGATTGTCCATCGGCGACGGCCGCGGCTTGCGCCTGCTTTAAGTATCCGATCGCGAGATCCGGATCGCCGCAGTTGCGAGCGAGTTGTCCGTACAGTTCGCTCTTGTCGATCTGGCCGGTCAGCGACTCACGGCTGAGCAGCGCTTCGGCGAAGATGCGAATCGCGGCTCGCTCGGCCGAGATCACCGAGCGGCCGTACGCTTTGATCAGGTTCGTGTCGTCCAATGTCGCCGGATCGATGCGATAGAGACGCACGCTGGGGAGCGAGTCGATCTCGATCTGCGAACCGACGAGCGGATCGAGCGTCGGCAGTTGCAGCTTGGTGCGGAGCTCGTTGAATTCAAACTGCCATTGTTGCTGCTGTCCGGCGTTTTCCAGCACCAACACGGCGGCGGCCAGCTTCACGCGCAACGCGGCGTCGCCCACTGCTTCGCTGGGCGATTTGCCGCCGAGCGACGGTTGCGGCTGGGCGGTCCAAGACTCGAGCAACGCTTGACGGCGTCGCTCGTGGGTCAACGCTTGTTTTTGCGCGGCGCTAGCCGAATCAGGCAGGCGCCAACTCCAGGTCAGAACCGCTTCTGACATCGGAATTTGCCCCAGCTTCTTTTCTTCGCCGGCGGCGCCAATTGCGTCGCCGCAGATTTCGCGAAGCGTCGCGATCGTCGCGTCATACTTGTCGTTCTTCATCGTCGACAGCTCGACTCGCGCGTCGCGGTCGGTCTCTTTGCCGTAGACCAACATTTCGCCCAGCACGTTGGGAGCGGTGTCGACAGTCAAGCCATCGGCCGATTCCGGCACCGCGCGATCCAACAGCCAATAGGCGACCTTGGGCGGAGGGCTGTCGCCATCGGCCAACTGCGAGACGTCGACCGGCAGTACGTTGGCGCGATCATCGACGCGCAACTTCTCTAAGACCACTTCCAGGTCTTGAACCGGGAAGGGAACGGTCACCATGTCGTATTGCGAACCGGGGTCGTCCGACAACAACTGGGCGAGCGATTCCGCTTCGACCGCTGCTTCAAAGTCGCTGCGCTCGGCGGCGGCGGCGTAAGAATGCAAGTAGCCGATCGCCGCTTCGTTGTATCCCAAGGTCGCCGACAACACGGCCAAGTTCTCCAGCAGCGCCGTATTGCGCGGCGCGGCGGCCTTCAATTGCTCGAACTGGCTAACCGCTTTTCGCCAGCGACCGGCGCCTGCTTCGGCCAGGGCCGCTTCAAATTCATCTTTTTTCGGGAAATCGCTGGGACACTCGGCCAACGTCGGGTCGGTCTTCAGCAGCGAAGGGAGCTCACGCGATGAGTTGATTCGCATCAACAGCTGCATCGCCATATCATCATCTTCGGGGGCGATACTGCTTTGCAGCATCAGATGAGCGCGAGCCGCTGGGATCTTGCTATCCATCAACAGCCCTTGACCGACGGCGCCTAGCGCTTCGTAGACGGTAAAGTGCAACTGTTGCGGCGACAGTTCGAGGGCCGTTTGCAACTCTTCGACCGCTTCGGTCGGCTTCCCGGTCGCAGACAGATGAGACGCGTAAAGTGCGTGCGCCGCCGGATTGTCGGGGTGCTTGTCAAGGAACTCGCTGATCGCGGCGGCGATTTGCCCTTCTTCGCCGATCTGCATCTGCAAAATCGTGCGATAGAACAGCGGGACCGAGTGATCGGGGTAACGCTCTAGCAATTTCTGCACGACGTCCAACGCGGCGACACGCTGCTCGCCGGCCAGCATCCGCTCGATCTTCTCTAGATCGGGAATCATCTCGGGGCAGTAGAATTTGATTTTCTTATTCGTTCCGCAGGGGGAGTTCGAATAGGGATCAATCGACATGACGACTCCGCGTATGGGTCTGGTCTCGTTCATCCGTCGCTCAAAGCGACGATCTAAACCCGAAATGCTAACACACCTTACGCCCTCTGGCGAGGAGCGAATTGGCCGGCGCTAGGCGCCCCCCTCTTTCAGTTTCGCGGCGAATTTTCGGCGAAATTTGTCGACTTTGGGGGCAATTACCGCCGCACAATAAGATTGATTGGGGTGGCTGTCAAAATAGTTCTGGTGATAGTTTTCGGCCGTAAAATAGTTGGTGAGCGGGGAAATCTCGGTCACGATCGGCGAAGGATAGGCTTGGGCCGCATCCAACTGCTGAAGAAACTGCTCCGCCGCTTCTTTTTGCGCGGCGTCATGATAGAAGATGACCGAGCGATACTGCGTCCCGACGTCGGCGCCTTGGCGGTTGAGCGTGGTTGGGTCGTGCGTCTGAAAAAAGATCTCCAGCAGCGACTCATAGTCGACCACGGCCGGGTCGAATTCGATCCGAATCACTTCGGCATGCCCTGTCGTTCCCCGGCAGACGGCCTCGTACGTTGGGTTGGCGGTCTTTCCACCGGAGTAGCCGGGTTCGACATACGTCACCCCGTCGAGACGCTGAAAAATCGCTTCGGTACACCAAAAACAACCGCCGCCGAAGGTCGCTTCCGCCATAGATCAGTGCTCGCGTTAAATGCCGGTCAAGATCGTCGAATCATTCCTCTATTTATATCGCGCCGCGAGGGGAGAGAAGTCTGTTCGATGATAAATCGTCGCCAAGGAGGGAACCGAAACGGGACTGCGCACTCCATGGAAGCCGCGAGCCGTCCCAAGCAGAGGAGCAAAATATGCCGCTAGACGCATTCGATAAAAGGGGATTTCCCTGGCTTTTGGTTTTGCTCTTAGTCGCGAACTAGTTCGCAGACGCCCCATGTGCTGGGATCTTCATCAAATGGGAATTGGGTGCCGACGCTAAAGTTCTGCCAACCCAGTTCGCGGTCCATGACGGCGTAGTAGAAACCGACGCGATCATATTCGCTCGGGTCGTATCCGGTCAGCGCCGTCGCCGGCACGCAACATTCGAGAAAGTAGCCGTCCGCTTTCATCTGACTGCGGATGCGCAGTTCGCCGGGCCGGATCGGCTTGGCGTTTTCGCGCGCTCGATTGATCAGCAGCTGATCGGCCGCCGGTTCCCGCAGCGAGTGCCCCCCGCCGGTTGGTAAGAAAACATACCGATGGCAGAATTTGGTCGCTCGGTGGACATTGTTGGTCGCTCGCGTATCGAGCCAGATCTGGACTCCGTCGCTCTCGACGGCTCGGCTTTCGCGGCACCAGGCGGCCTGACGTTTGCCTGTCACATTGATCGAAAAAGCGATTCCGCGCTCGTTCCAAGCGGCGCGAATATCGGCAAATTGCCGGCGTCCCTCTAAATGTCCGAACGATTGCAGGCGATATTCTTCCCCAAATGCGAGCGGTTTATCGCTCCAAATCTTCGCGCGATAGCGGAGCGGCACCGAAAAATGGAACAGAAACGGGGGAGATAGGACGGCGGACATGCGATTCGGTCGTTAGTCGGTGAAATGCGAAACCTTGGTTCTACCGGCCATCGGCCTGCGCGAGAACACCCCCAAAGGCGGCGTAGGGGGGGGAGGGGAAACTTGTAACCCCTATTTGCCCGGGTAGAATCAGAAGGATCGCGAGCCGCTGCGGCACGCGCCTGCCTGGTATCAAATCACCCCTTTGTCGCCGGCGCTCGTTCTGCAAGCGTGCGGCCATTCCCTTGGAGGAAATTGCGATGATGCGAGTATTGTTTAGCGGCGGAGTGTTTGCCGCGGTCTTCGCGTTAGCTTCGTTCGCTTCGGCTGCGGATACGTTGCTCGAAGGCGAAGTCAATTCGCTCAGCGGCGAAAAAGTGGATCTGTCCAAGTACAAGGGCAAGGTCGTGTTGGTTGTGAACGTCGCGAGCAAGTGCGGCAAGACGCCGCAGTACAAACCGCTGCAAGCGTTGTACGAAAAATACCATGACGAAGGTCTCGAAGTGGTCGGCTTTCCCTGCAATCAATTTGGCGGCCAGGAACCGGGGACCGCGCTGGAAATTCAGGAATTCTGCACCGACAAATACAACGTCTCGTTCGACATGATGGAAAAGATCAACGTCAACGGACCAGAGACGGCCGCCGTCTATAAGAAGCTGAAAAGCTTCCAGCAAGATCCCGGCGATGTGAAATGGAACTTTGAAAAGTTCCTGATCGATCGCGATGGCAAAGTGGTCGCAAGATTCCGTACGAAGATCGAACCCGATTCGCCGGAAGTGGTCCAAGCGATCGAATCGCAGCTCAAGAAGGACTAGGCTTCTCGCCAATTAGATCGACCGGCGACGGCGCATTGATGCGACGTTTCCGTTCACCAACATCGGTCGCTTTGCGAAGTTCGCAAAGCGACTTTTTTTGTCACCGTGGGTCGCAAGAAAAAAAGAAACCGCGTCGTCAGCAGGTTCGACGCGGTTTCGCTCGGATGAAGGGGCAGCACACCCGAGATGTAAGTGATTTAGGGTATGAAAGGACAGTTCGCAACTATTGTCGCAACAAATGCCGTATTTTGTGGGCAAATAAACACGGATTTTTAGCGTATGGTCGGCTAGTACCCAATAAAACGGCTTCTACGGGTTCATAAGTGCGCTTTTTAGGCGCCGTACTTGTGAATCAGTTCTGGATGAGACAAGCCCTCGTTCACGGAAAAGATCAGCAACTCGTTCAGCGAACGAAGAGCGAGCTTTTCTTTCAGATCGCCAACCTCTTTGTTGACTGTCCGTTCACTCAGATCGAGCGCTGCGGCGATTTCCAATTGCGTCTTGCCGGCCGCTAGTTCGCGTAAGACCGAAATCTCGCGATGCGTCAGCGTGGCGATACGCGACATGGGGTGCCCGGCCTCGAGTTCGATCAAGCGATTGGCCAGTTCCGGCGAGAAGTAGGTGTTGCCGGCGGCGACATGTCGAATCGCCAACGCGACGTTGCGGATTGATTCGGTATGTTTCGAAACGATGCCGGCCGCTCCGCTGGCGATGCATCGATCGAGATACTGGTCGCGTGGAAAACCAGTGTAGTAGAGAACCTGGCAAGCCCCGTCGAGGGCCGTTTGGATCTCGCGGCAAGCGAGAAAAGGATCGGCGCCCGGCATGTGGATGTCCATCAGAACGACATCAGGGCGCTTCTCACATACGAGCGCGACGCCTGCCTGGGCGTGTCCCGTTTGTCCAACTACTTCAATGTCTTCGTCCAGTTCCAGCACGCGTCCTACGCAACGCATGATGGCCTCGTCGTCATCGACCAACACGACGCGTGGTCCACGTACGCGAGGCCCTTTTTCTGCTTCGTCTGATTTCATGATTTGCCCCCCAGCAACTTCCAAAAAACGCCTATCTTCGTCACGCGCCGTCAGCCTACTTAAATCGCGCAACTAGAAAAAGTTAGGTCGTATTTGTCACTTCCGAGTACGAATTGCGGCGAAGCGCAAACAGTTCGCGAATGAACGACGGTTTCCGGTTGTGCCGAATGCGCCAAATGCGCTGAACAACCGCCGTAATTCGCTTGCCCAGCAGCAGTTCATATTGATTTCCCCGTAGGTGCAAATTGACTGTCGCCCGGCGTGAACTAAATAAAGGGTGTCACCATTGCGTCTCCGTGAGGCGCGGTCGGCGCCCTCCCTGTTCCGTACTCGGAAGATCGCATGAGCGTCTTTTTTATCGACATTCTATTGAGCATCGGCTGCACAGCTATCGGCATAGCTTGCGGATGGTTCCTGTTTGGCAGTCATTCGCTTTCGCCGATCAAGCTGTTGGCTATCTCGATCGAAAAGTTCGTCAATTATTTGCACGAGAGAAAACCGGCGTCGTCAGCGGTCATGAGTGCGGCTGCAGCCAAAGGCGAACGAATCGGGAATCCGGAAGCGGACGAAGACCGCGCCGCCAACATCACGCAAAAGGAATTGGAGCGATTGCTGGAGCAAGTCCACGAACTGACCGAGTCGGTTCGCAGCGACGTCGGTGAACATACCGATCGAATGGCCAGGATCAACGAAGGTCTCGTTTCACGCTCGACCGACGCCAACTCGGTGACCGGCGCCATCTCGCAGCTGATCGACGCCAACAAGTCGCTGGGCGATCGGTTGAATCAAGCCGAAATGCGCCTGCTGCAACAATCTCAAATTATCCAATCGCAAACGGTCGAAGCGCGGACCGACGCGTTGACCGCGCTTCCCAACCGCCGCGTCTTCGATCACGAGATGTCGCGCCGGCTGCAAGAGTTCCAAAAGACGCGTCGTCCTACTTCGCTGATGATGCTCGACATCGACCATTTCAAAAAATTCAATGACACCTACGGCCACATGGCGGGCGATGAAGTTCTGAAGAGCGCCGCCCGCACGCTGGAACGCGTCGCTTCGACCATCGGCGGCGCCGCGATTCGCTTTGGCGGAGAAGAATTCGCCGTCATTTTGCCGGGCTCAAATATTTTCGATTCGCAGATCGCCGCCGCTCGCGTAGTTCGCGCCGTCGCTTCGATGGAAATCGTCTTTGAAGGGCAGCTGCTGCAGGTCACCACCAGCTGCGGCGTAGCCGAAGTGAACCGCAACGACGACGAAGCGAACTTGATCAAACGGGCTGACTCGGCTTTGTACGCAGCCAAGAATGCCGGCCGCAATCGCGCCTATTGGAACGACGGTGAGAAATCGCGTCCGGTGTTGAGCGAGTCGCAACGAATCGAGGAACCTGCCGAAGAAACGCCCGTCGTCGAAGAAAAGCGAGTCACGGTATCCGGCGGCGAAGAATTTCGCGGCGACATTCACCGTCGATTGCACCAATTCAAACGAGACTCGCTCCCGATTTCCTTGATCGTGTTGGCTGTCGATCGATACGAAGACTTTGTCGCTAACAACCCCAAGGGAATCGTCAAAGCGTTTAGTGAAACGCTCGAACGAATGCTGATCGCCGCAATGCGAGACATGGATCACGTCGGCCGCATCGCCGACGGACGTTACGGCATCCTCTTGCCGTCGGCCAGCATCAATCGCGCCGCGGCGGTATCGGATCGTCTGCGAAAAGCGGTGGAGCGTTTCAAGATTCGCAAAGACGACGACGTTCGCCAGTTTTCGATCTCGTGCGGCGTGACCGAGGCGCTGCAAGGAGACGGTTTGGATCATATTTTCCTGCGTGCCGAAGCGGCCCTGGGCAAAGCGATCGAAGCGGCAGGCAACCGCGTCGCATTGTGCGGCAGCGAAATGGAAATCGACTCGCCTGTTCTGATTCGCACCTCGTCGGGACCGACCGACCGTAGCGAACCAGGCTCAACAACGACCTCGCGTTAGGCAAGTTCACGGCTTGCTCCTAAAGATGACGCTAGCGAGCGTCGCGGCAAGCCGGTGCGACTTCTTTTTTTCTTGAGCGGAAATCGCACTTGACCCGATTTCTGTGATGGCATATCTTGCCGCCTCACGACGCGAGTCACCGCCAGGAAATGTTCTTTGGAACAACTTTGGCAGCGACTCGCCACGCTTGAAAAGATAGAGTCCAGCACCGGAATTCTACTTGTAGTTTTCTGCGGATCGCGAATCCAACTGTCGGCACGGATGCGGATGGTGAAATTTGAAATCTGCTCGACGCGTGAACCTTGTGAGCTAAAGACCCGCGACTCGGCCGCGTCAAGGATGACGCCGGCCAAGTAGCATCCAATCGCTCCCGGAAGAGCAACGGATCCTAAGCCCCCCTGGGATACCGAGACTTTCCGGGGGCCTTTTTTTTGCGCTGTCAGCAACATCGCTAAGTGCAGCAGCAGATCCCTGGTATGGCTAGGAGCCAGGCGAAGTCGTCGCCGTTGATTGTCATACCGAGTGGAGGCGAAGCGAAAGTGCATGTCCGATCTCCAGCGCGGAGACAATAATCGCCCCCGCGAAGACATGGCGCTGACGCGATCGCGAAGGAGCGCTCGCTCTAACGCGTCGCCAGATAGGTCAGCATGCCGCCGCCAGCCAAGAAGCACCACCACGCGAAATAGTGCAGCCGCTTCTTCTCGAGGACGCGGATCAACACGCCGATCGAAGCGTAACCGACCACCGCGGCGATCAGGGCGCCTCCGAGTAGCCATGAAATCGATAGCTGCGGACCAGCATCGGTCTCGCGCACGCGCTGGATGATCTCCCAAATTGATGCTCCCAAGATCGCCGGCAACGCCAGCAAAAACGAAAACGTCGCCGCTTGCTGCGGCTTCAGTTCCGTTTTCAAACCGGCGGCGATCGTCGTGCCGCTGCGCGAGATTCCGGGCAAGATCGCGACCGCTTGGGCGATGCCGATCCCCAATGCCCGCAATGGGGGGAGTTTACGGTAATCCGCGTCGCCCCCGGTTTGTCGACTTGTCCACAGCAGCAGCATCCCGGTTGCTAGCAAGCAAACCGCCGCGACCAGCGGACTTTGCAGCAAATGATCGAAGCCGGTCGCTTTCAGCAACAGGGCTGCGGCGATTGCCGGAAGGGTTCCCAGCACCAAAAGTCCAATCACGCGCCGATCTTCGGTCAAGAGCCGCAAGATTTCTCGCCAATAGTAAGCGACGATGGATGCGAACGTCCCCAAGTGGAGGAAAATGTTCAATTCGACCACATCAAATTGCTCCGCCGTAGCGCCTAGCAGCGTCGCCAAGATGACGACATGGCCGGAAGAGCTGATCGGCAAGAATTCGGCGACTCCTTGAACGATCGCCAAAGCGACGATTTGCCAAAATGAAGGATGCATCAACAATGGCCGAGGTGGGGTTAGGAAGAATAGGAAAACATAGCATCCTCCGAATAGCGAGGAAGCGATCTGGACGCTAGCGCTTGGCATTTACGCACTTCCCTCGAAACATTAGTCTGGAAGCTTAGATAGTGGTGGGAACTTGCGCATCTTTTTAGTTAGATGTGCTGTTAGTGCGTTGATCGTTACGATCGTCGCGAACCATAACTGCCCCGCACCGCCGCATCGAACCACTTGGCGCTGATGTCCATGCAAGAACGCCGTCCTACGTTTTTCCAACGTTACTCTCTGCTCATTTTGATGGCGGTCTTTTTCTTGGTGCCGTTCTCGCTCCGCGGTGCGCGGTTGTCGCTGGAACGGATGAAGAATGACGTCAAAGATTGGCTGCCGAGCGACTTCACCGAAACCAAAGATCTGAACTGGTTTCGCGAGCACTTCTTGGGCGAACAATTCGTCCTCGTCAGCTGGGATGGTTGCACCCCCGACGATCAACGCTTGCAGTTGTTGGCCAAGAAATTGGTCCCTTCGGCGCCGACGGACGGTGAGAAGAAATTTGGCGCCGACGTCGCCGGTCACGGCGATGATTTCGCCGGGGATCGCTATGGTCTCTACCTGACCGGTAATCTTTATGAGAACTGGGGAGGCCAAGAGGAGAAGTGGCTCAAGGGGACCGGCGAAAAGTGGTACTACATTCTGCCCAATGGTGAAATACAAAGCTGGAACGGCGGCAGCACCATGCTTGGCGCCGCCTATCGCACCATGGAGCGTCTCTTTACCGGCACGAACGAACTCTCCGGCGAATATGCCGCAACTGTTGATACCGAATATTACAAGCGCCCCGCGACGCTTCAGGCTCACCTCTTCAAATCGGTCGTGACCGGTCCGCAGGTGCTGGCGCAACTTGCCGAGCCCGGCGGATCGCTATTACGCGATCCAGAAGCAGCCGACGCGGCCGATCTGGACGAAGCCAACCGCATCGCGCACGAGCGTCTGCAAGGCGTGCTGTTTGGTCCTGACGGCCAGCAGACCTGCTTGATCGCAACGCTCAGCGAAGCAGGCAAAGTCGACTTGCGCCGCACGCTCGGTCGCGGCTTTATGGGACGTCCGTTGGGACGAATGCGTCAACTCTGCATTGAAGCCGGAATTCCACAGGATGAGCTTCATCTCGGCGGCCCTCCGGTCGACAACGTCGCGATCGACGAAGAGGGTGAGATTACTCTGGCGCGCCTGGTGCTATTCGCCGTGGCCGTTGGGGTTGGCTTGTCGTACCTTTGCTTGCGCAGCGTCAAGCTGACGATCATGGTCTTCTTCGTCGGCGGCGTCGCCGCGATTACCAGCATGTCGCTCGTCTATTGGTGCGGCAGCTGGCCTGACGCCGTGTTGATGTCGATGCCGGCCGTCGTTTACGTACTGGGACTCGCCGGCGCGATCCATATCATCAACTACTACAAAGACGCCGTCGAAGAAGATGGAATCGACGGCGCTCCCGAGTTGGCCGTCTCTCACGGTTGGTATCCCTGCTTGATCGCCGCGCTGACCACTGCGGTCGGACTTGGTTCGCTGGCGACCAGCAATATCGCTCCGATCAAAAAGTTCGGCATCTTCTCAGCCATGGGCGTCTTGGCGACGCTGGCGCTGCTCTTCACCTACTTGCCGGCGGCGCTGCAGCAATGGCCTCCCAAAGCCAAAAAATCGAAAGATGGGAGCCTGCAAGCGAAGTCGCCGGCGTCGGTCTGGATGGAAAACTTCGCGCTTCGTGTCGCTGACTTCATCATCCAACGCAGCACCGTCGTCGCGACCATGTGCTTTGTCGCTTTCATCATCTTCGGCTTCGGATTGACGTACATCAAAACGTCTGTGCAGTTGCTCAAGATGTTTGACGCCAACTCCGAGATTATTAAAGACTACGGATGGCTCGAACAAAAAATTGGCAAGCTCGTGCCGATGGAACTGGTCATTCGCGTCGAGCCCCAGCTGATGGGATCGATTGGGACGGACGAGCCGCGCGATCCGGAAGCGGCTGAGCAAGAAAAGTTCCAATATACGTTTCTCGAACGAATGGAGATGGCCCAGCGCGTGCAGAACGCGGTGGAAGACGTTCTTGGGCCGCAAGGACGGGATCTTGTCGGCAACGGCATGAGCGTCGCCACGTTCGCTCCGGTATTGCCGGAGTCGGGCGGCTCAACTCGCGATTTCGCCGTTCGCGGCGCCTACAATCGTCGCCTGGAAGAACACCGCGACGAGTTCCTCAAAACCGACTATCTGCGTCAAGAAGACGCGTCAGGCGCCGAACTGTGGCGAGTCAGTCTTCGCTTAGGCGCACTGCAAAACATTGAGTACGGGCGATTTGTCACCGACCTGAAAGAGATCGCCGAACCGGTCATCGCCGCCTATCGCAAGCGGGACGAGATTTTACGTACGATCGACAAGGCGAACGACAACCAAGGATTTGTGACCGAAAGAGTCACTATCCTGGGCCCTAACTTTATGGTCTACGACCAACAGGCCGCCGCCAAAGCGGCCGGGGAAGAGGTCGAGTACAAGCTTGATCCGCAGAAGATCTTCGCGACGACCCTCCGCGATCTGTTGGTCAATGCGCGTTTAAACGTCAACTATTTCGACCCGATCGGCGACGCCGAACATCCCGACGGCAACTCTCAGGCGCGACTGGACGCTTTGATGAAGCGCGATCAGTATTTCGTCGTCGTCGCCGACTCCAACAAATACGATCTGGCCAAGATCAAAACGGCCGGCAAGACGATCATCGACGCGACCGATTATCAATACAGTCCCAGCTCGCCGCAGTTGTCGGTAACCGATCCCGACTTGCCCGAGTTGACGGTTATCTATACCGGCGTCGTCCCGGTCGTCTACAAAGCGGCTCGCACCCTGTTGTCGAGCCTGGTCGAGAGCACGCTGTGGGCCTTTGCGTTGATCGCGATCGTCATGTCGTTCGTGCTGAAGAGCATCCGAGCCGGTATTGTGTCGATGTTGCCGAACGTCTTCCCCGTGGTGTTGATCTTCGGCTTCATGGGGCTTGCCGGAATCGAAGTCGACATCGGCACGATGATGACCGCCAGCGTTGCGATGGGCGTCGCGGTCGACGATACGATCCACTTCCTCACTTGGTTCCGCTGGGGGCTGGATAAGGGGCTGAGCCGTAGCGATGCGATTCGCGAAGCTTATCGACGTTGCGCCGTCGCGATGATGCAGACCACCATCATCGGCGGGCTGGGATTGGCGGTCTTCGCCGTCAGTTCGTTCACGCCGACACAACGCTTTGGTTACCTCATGGTCTCGCTCTTGGCGGCGGCCCTGGTCGGCGACCTTGTCTTTTTGCCGGCCCTGTTAGCAGGACCGCTAGGCGCGATGTTCCGCCCTGACAAGAAGACCCATCTGGGACAAGATCCCTCGGGAAACTCTGAAGACGCGCCGCATGACGGAGACGACGATCTCGACTCGCCGAGCGTCATCCCGGTCGCGATGCATCGCGGCGAAAGTGGACAAAACGAAAACGGGCACAGCGACCCGAACAAACGATCCGATTCGCACTACCGCAGCGGTAAGAGTGGGTGATTCCGGCGGCGGTGATTCCTGCGCCTTTGGTTCGGTCGCTTGGCGATACGCGCGGGACAGAGCTCTAACTCGCTCTGCAAGGGAGGGTTTGAAGCGGGATTCAGCGAACGGTCGCCATCGGTTTCGACCTCGTGCCGCGGTTTCTCCTCGTTTTGATGAGCTTCCCCCCTTCTCTTGCGGTCTAAGAAACGATTCGTCGCAGCGAATGGAACTATTAGGCGGCTTGCTGAATTTCTCGGGGGTCGCCACACTTGAGCCTTGGTTGAATTCTTCCTTTTGCTGGAAAGCCGCCGCGCCATGTTTTGGCCTATTGTATGGATGATTATCGGGCTAGTCGGGCTCGTTGTTGGGGGTGAGTTGCTGGTGCGCGGAGCGTCCAAACTAGCGGCGCTCGTCGGGATTTCTCCGCTGGTCGTTGGTTTGACGGTCGTCGCGTTTGGGACCAGCGCGCCGGAGTTAGCGGTTTCGCTAAGCGCCAGCTTGCAAGGGAATACCGACATCGGCGTCGGCAATGTGGTCGGCAGTAATATCTTCAACGTGCTTGCGGTATTGGGAATGTCGGCGCTGGTTGCGCCGTTGGTCGTTTCGAGCCAATTGGTGCGGTTGGACGTGCCGCTGATGGTGGCGATTTCGTTTTTGGTGCTGGCGCTCGGTTTAGATGGAGAAATCAGCCAACTGGATGGCGGCATCTTGTTTGGCATTTTGATCGTCTACCTGGTTTGGCTCGTCTTTCAAAGCCGCAAAGAGCAACAGGCCGTCAAAGATCAGTTCGCCGGCGAGTATGGAACCAAAGAGAAGGTGAGCGTCGGCACGCTGCTAGTGCAGTTGGCGCTGATCGTCGCCGGTTTAGTTGCGCTGACTTTTAGCGCTCAAGCGCTGGTCGACGGAGCGAGCAAGATCGCGACCTACTTTGGGATGAGTCAGCTGTTGATCGGGCTGACGATCGTCGCGGTCGGCACGTCATTGCCCGAAGCGGCGGCGTCGGTGATGGCCAGCATTCGAGGTGAACGCGATATCGCCGTCGGCAACATTGTGGGGAGCAATATATTTAACATCTGCTGCGTATTGGGGTTATCGGCGCTCGTGCCGCCGAGCGGCATTCCCGTTTCGGACGAGGCGCTGCGGTTTGATATTCCGGTGATGATCGCGGTGGCGGTCGCCTGTTTGCCGATCTTCTTTACCGGCTACTCGATCGCACGATGGGAAGGGTTGTTGTTCGTCTTTTACTACTGCGCCTACACCGGCTATTTGATTCTGGACGCGGTTAAGTCGCCGCTGGTCTATCCGTACGGGGTGATGATGCTTGGCTTTGTGGTCCCGCTGACGGTGATCACGTTGTTGGTGACCACCTATCGGGCGCTAAGAAGCCCGGCCGAGGCTTAGCGGAAAAGCCGCTGGGTCCGCTATGCGTGCGGTCTCTACGCTCAGCGGATCCTTTAGGCTTATCGGAACCAGCGATGAATCGCGTCTGCCGGCTTGTCTCCTGCGCGTCTTGATGGAGCGGCTAGCCATGAAAAAAGGTGTTGCTCTCGTAGAGCAACACCTTTCGCGTAGGGACGAAGTTGAACGATGCGCCAGAACGCTAGTTCTTCTTTTTCAGCGTCTCCAGGTAAGCGGTCACGTCGACCAATTCCTGCACCGTCATCAGTTTTTGCAGGTCGTTGGGCATCAAGGAAGTCGACAGCTTTTTCATCTCTTCGACTTCGTCTTGCGAGAACGAGCGAACCAGCCCTTCCTGATTTTTGATCGTGATCGCTTCGTCGGTTTCGCTAACCAACAGCCCGGTGATCGCCGTGCCGTTTTCCAACAAGAGCGCAAA
The DNA here is from genome assembly GCF_000153105.1 of Blastopirellula marina DSM 3645. Taxonomy (GTDB): domain Bacteria; phylum Planctomycetota; class Planctomycetia; order Pirellulales; family Pirellulaceae; genus Blastopirellula; species Blastopirellula marina. The sequence goes on along the minus strand of NZ_CH672377.1, from coordinate 1,966,000 downwards.
GTTCTCAAAGTTGTGACTAATGCCGGCGCTCGGATACAAGATCGATTCAAACGCCGCTTCGCGACTGAGTTTCGATCCGATCTCGCTCAGATTGGGACCGACTTCTTTTCCTTGATTATTGACGATATGGCACTTGGAGCAGGTCGCCTCGCCGGCGAATAGCTTTTGCCCGTTGACGGCGTCGCCGCGCATCTTGACCAGTTCGGTCAGCGGCGGCAGCGGCTTGTTGTCTTTGCTGGGCGGCGCCGGGAAGATCGCCGTCGCTTGATCGCGAACCTCTTGCCAAGTGGAAGCGGTTAACGGCGCTGCGGCCGCTTGCATCAGCGCCGGATCGAGCTTGCCCGACTTGGCCAGCGCGACCAACTTGTTCGCGCTGCCGCGATTAGCGGCGAGCGCTTTTACGGCGATGCGACGAAGGCTGAGATCTTTGGACGGGTCGTCAACCAGTTTCTGCATGATGCCCAATGCCGGGCCAGCGGCTGAGTTGCCGACCGCTTCGGCCGTGGCGATCGCTTTCTCGAGATCTTTGTCGTTGATCGCGCTGACCACTATGTCGCGTTGGTTCTTGTCCAGCAGCACCTTCATCGCGGCGACGCCGGTCGCTTCGCCTGGTTGCTGCTGGGCGATCGCCAACAGATCACCGTAGCGATCACTCACGTTGAACTTGTCGACCAACTGGACGAAGACCGGCGTCCCTGACAGTTTTTCAAGCGCCGATTTCAACGCGGTCGCGTGTTCCGGGTTCTTCGAGACATCAAATCCATCGAGCCGGCTGATCGCTTCACTAAGGATCAATGACTGCGACTTGGCGTCGGCTCCGGCGCCAGAAAAAGCAAGATCGGCGAGAGTCTGATTTTTGGCTTCGCTCTTCGCTTGAAAGTCAAACGCACGAAAGTAATGCGGCAGCATCTCATACGGCGTTGAGTTTTCGCGAATGATCGCCGACAACAGGCCCGGCGTTTCTGCGGAGCGGCTGCGCCAGACGATATCGCGACCGGTCGGCGTATCCCACTTGCCGCTGACTTGGCTGTTGTAAGCGTCCAGGCAAGCGTCCCAGTTTAAATCGGCGCCGATGCCGAGCGCTTCCAGATACCAACGGTCCTGGCCGTCATGTTGTGCGGCGAGCTGCGCCCACAACTTGGCCCCTGCCGAGTTATCAGCCCAACGCAAGGAGAGCGCCGCTTCGCGACGAACTTGCGGCGAAGGATCGCTGACCAACTTGGCGACTAGCGGCTCGATCGGCAGTTTCAGTTGCTTCGCCAATCGCAAGCCAGTGATCCGGATGTCCGAGTTCTTGTCGGCCAACGCTTGAGCGACGTAGTGCTCGCCGCGTCCTTCGATTTTGCCCAGCAGCCAGAGCGCCCGAGCGCGAATGCGTGGGTTGGCGTTGGTTTCAAACATCTTGCGCAGGCCGTCTTCCGCTTTCGCTCCTTGCTTGTGGAGCGAAGTCCAGGCCATGTAGCGGACCGAAAGATTGGGGTTTTCCAGCGCCGCGAGGGAGCCGTCGATCGTATCGAAGTCGTACTTCGGCACGTGGTAACCTTCTCCCTGAGGAGCGATACGGAACAAGCGGCCCCGATCAAGATCGCGCTGCCCGTGACCGCCGACGCCTGGGTCGTACCAGTCAGAGACGAAGAGAGATCCGTCAGGCGCGACGCAAACGTCGGCCGGGCGGAACCAGTTGTCCCGCGCACCGAACAAGATGTCGACTATCTCGCCTTGGTAGCCGGCGCCGTCGTTTTGGGCTGGGTAGGCCCGGACGATGTTGGGTCCGGCGTCGCAGTGGATCACCTGGTCCCAGAAGACTTTTGGCAGCAAGCGACCTTCGTAGACGCAGATGCCGGTCGGCGAGCCGGCGCCGGTTTGCACAAAGTTCGGCACGACGCCGGGGTCGTTCAGATGCCAGTGACGCAGCGGAATTTCATCACTCATACCGGTGCGCGGCGTCTGCCAACTCGAACCGTTCATCTGGTCCTTATAGCCGAAGTTTCCCTGCTCCATCACATAGTTGATGCGAACGCCGCGGTTGCCGTCGTCATCGTTGTCGCTTTGCCAAAGCGTGCCGAAGGAGTCGACGTTCACTTCGTAGTTGTTACGAAAGTTATGGGCGAGCACTTCAAACTCACTGCCATCCAGATTGCAGCGGAACGGCATGCCGCCGAAGAAAGGATGACCGTTATCGACCACTTCGCGGCCATGAATATCGACAACCGGTTCACCATCCTTATCAAAGACCTGCTTGCCGGTGTTGCCGACGTTCCAGTAAAGCTTCCCATCGGGACCGAACAGAAACGAGTGCGCCGAGTGATCGTGCTGGGGCTGGCCGGTCTTGGTGAAGAGGAACTCTTTTTGGTCGGGCTTGTCGTCGCCGTCCGTGTCGGTAAAGACGATGATGTTGGGCGCCGCCGAAACGATCACCTTGTTGCCGAGCACGCAGATGCCCATCGCCGAGTCGACGTCGCGACCTTGGTAGTAGACCTTGGACTTTTCGCAAACTCCATCCCCGTCTGCATCTTCCAGGATCAAAATGCGATCCCCTTCCTCGCGCGAGCCGTTGTTGCGACGATAGTTCATCACGTCGCAAACCCAGACGCGGCCGCGATGGTCGACATCCAAGTTGGTCAAACTTTTCAGGGTTGGTTCGGAAGCGGCGAGCGTCGCTTCCAGGCCTTCGTAAACGTCCAGGCTTTGCAACGCGTCTTCTGGTTCGCGAGTCGTTCCCCCGTCCGAGATGACGCGCAACGCTTGGGCGGAAGGCTTCGTCGTATAGACCGAAAAGCTGACGCTGGTGACTTTGCCTCCCTGTTGATCGCTGCCGCCGTTGTCGAGTGCGCCTTGGGCTTTGAAGCGGGTGTAACCTTCCGGCAGATCGTAGGCGATGATCGAATTCGCGTGCGTACCGATGCCATTTTCGACCGGCTGACCGTTGACACGCAAGGGACTGCCGTCGACGTTACGATTGCGATTGACCGAGCGCCACTGCGAAGTGGCCGACTTCCACTCGAGTTCGGTCAGCTTCTTTTCGCCGGCCGGGCCAATGAGCCGCGGCTCGACCCAATCGGCCCAGTCGCATGAGAAACCGTCGCCGCCGTCCGACACGACCAGATAGAGCTGTTTCGCGCCGGTGATATCGACATCAATATCGATCGCGTGACCAGGCGTACGCGTGGTCACCACTTTGGATTGAAATTTGGCCTTGTCCGCAGTTTTCTCCGCGTTCGCCGGAGTTTTGGCAGCTTCGGCCTGCGGCTTAGTTAACTTTTTTTTTTCTGCTTTGGGATTGGGACCGATCAAGCCTTCCAGGTCGTCCTGGGTGAGCGACTTCGACTCGACGCCGGTCGTCGGGACTTCTTCGCCGGCGACCCAGACGATCGCGTTCAGGACGACTTTGCGGAAGTCGTCGTTGCCCCAGTTGCTATGAAAGTGTCCGCCGGTGAAGCCAAAGCCGCGACCGCCGTCAGGTCGCTCGGCCGCCCAGGCGACATGCTGCGGTTGCCCGATCATCGCTCGAACGTGAGGATTGCCGCTATGCGGCCCATCAGGACGATCGAGGGTCGACTTGGGCGGAACGGCCGACAAGATCGGCGTAACGCCGTCCATGTCGTTGCGAAACCGCATGTTGTAGTACCACTCGTCATTGATCGAAAACGGCTTCACGCCGTTGGCGATCGGATGATCGGGGAACGTTTTGAAGTCAGCGGTCCAGTGCGGGTTGACGCTCCAATCGGTTTCAAAGTAACCGCCGATCCAGTCGAGGAACTTCGCGCCGGGCTCTCCCTTCGGCACTTCGACGCCGTAGTGGAGACAAGCCAAGCCGACGCCATCTTTCATCAACTTGTCGAACTCGTCCAGATGGGCGTTCAGCAAGTGTCCGCCGCCGCCGTCGCAAAAGACGACAACCGCATCGGCGTTATCAAAAGCGGTCGGATCTTCCGGCCAACCGCCGGGATAGATCGCGCCTTGAAAGCCGGGGACATTTTCGGTCAGCGCCAGCATCAATAAACGGCTGCCGCCGGTATGTTCGTGCTGTCCCCAACCATGGCTCGGCTTCCCCGGGACGAACACGACTTTCTTTTCGCCATCTTCCAGCTTGGTCCGTTTTAGCTCGATATCTTTGAACTGCACGTTCATCGGCGGACCGGCATGCAATTGCAATGCGAGGATACCGCTTTCGCGATTGTCTTTTTTCCCTTCGTCGATCACTTCGGAGGTCTTCACGCCGTTGATGAAGTGCGTGAGATGATTCCCCTTGGCGATGATGTGGTACTCGTTCCAATCTTCTTTATTGATTTTGGCTTGGATGTCGGCCGATTCGGCGAATCGCTCGTCCTTGTTTCCTTGGTTGCCGTCATAGACGGTCGCTTTGACGCCGCGATTGGCGATGATGCCGCGGCCGCGCTCTTCGTAATTGATGCCGCTGTAAGTGTCTTTGCTGTCGATATCGGCCTGGTACCCTTTGACGACAAAGTCGCCGAGGTCGGTCGAGCGATATTGAATGCCGGAGTTGCCGCCGACGATCTTGTATTTCAGCTTGAGCTCAAAGTCGTCGACTTTCCCTTGGTCCCAAATCAGAAAGGTGTTTCCCTTGGTCGGATTTTCCGACGTGGTTTGTCCGGTGATCGCACCATCTTGGACGCTCCAGAACTGCTCTTTTCCACGCCAACCGTTAAGCGTCTTGCCGTCAAAGATCGACTTGAAGCCTTCTTCGGCGTGAGCTGCCGAAAGGAACGTGGTGGTCGCGAAGATCGCCGCGAGTAGAAGAAGACCAGGCAATTTCTTCATGGGGTCTTTCTCATAGAGTTGGATGGAATTTCGACGGGAAAGCTTCGGGCGCCAGGGGTGAGCGGCGCCAAAATCGCGGCAAGTCAGGAGGGATCGCCGCGGCAGGATGCAAAGCTAAGTCTAGCCTAAACCGAAACGGATAACCAGAAACAGCACTGCAGGGAGGATTTTTTTGACATCTTCGGCCGATTTTGCAGGAACAATTCCCCTAGCGCGCAAAGAAAAGGGACGTCGCATTGCGACGTCCCTGCGCGCCCATTGGTGGGAACGTTTCGCCGAGGCCGCGTTTAGTTGCCGAACAAGTTGATGCCGCCGCTGCGGTCTCCGGCAAGTACTGGAATTCCGTCGTTCGAATAGAGGTCCCATAGGTTATCACCGGGACTGACGGCGACCAGGAACGTGCCCCCATTCAGAACTTTGCGTTCCTCTCCTTTGCCGTCGCCGCGATCAAAGCGCACTTCGAGCGGGTAAGCGCTGTGATGAGTCTTCACGCTGTAAGGCCCCACCACCGCAGAGACATTGTTGACCACGTACTGAAATTCATTCGGATTGCCCGAGTTGTCGATTTTGATATCAAACTTTTTGGCGAAGAGAGCCCAGCCTGAGTCGGTAGGGGTGAACTCATACGTGCCGGTGGTCAGCGTATATTTCGCTTCCCCAAAGGATCCTCCGCGATCATAGCGAACGACCCATTTTCCTTCGCCCAGCGTTTGGAGATGCCCCGATTTCATCAAGTAGTCGTATTTGTCGTTGATGACATAGGCGATCTCGGCGCCGTTGTCTGAGCCGTTTCGCAGCACGACTCCGCTCGTCGGAATCTTCCCATCTGATTCGGGAACCGGTTGCGAGACAGCGACCGGCAAACCCATTGCCGCAGCCAACGAAGAGGAGCTGATATACAGATCTCCCGCGCCGCCTGTGCCGACCATCATCGAGCCGTTGCCCAGGTTAATGACCGAACCTTCCGGAAGGTTGGGATTGTAAATCACCGTCACTGAGCCGCCGCCGAGTCCGCTCATACCGGGGTTAGGAACCGCATTATCGAGCAAGTCCTGGACTTCCGCCGTTTTGCTCATGTCATCGAAGTCAGCGAGGAGATCGTCCCGTTTGGGGCCAGGAGGAAGCAGCCCTTTCGATTTGTCTTTGAACCGATCAATGTCGCGTTGGCTCAATTTACCGTCCCGATTTTCCTCTCGCAAATCGATGAGATCGTTCTGCAGGTCAATTTTCTTCGCCAGGTCCGCGGCTTCCCCTTTATGAGCCGGATCAGCATTGGTATTGAAGAGAATTTGCGTCTGGGCCGAGTCGCCCTTGTTTTTCGCGTCCAAAATCTGCTTCTGGATGGTGGGATCTTGGATGCCGGCGGCGTCCATTTGCGTGATCAAATCCGTGTCGCTGGGAGGAAGCGCTTCCTCGAGATCGTCCTCGATATCGTCGAGCTTTTCGTCTTGCTGATCTCGCAGCTTCTCATTGGCGCGATCGATGTCGGCGAGACTAAGACCGCGGATAACGTTTGGGTTGAGCACGGTGTTCTTTTTGGCCGCCACGATCTTCACCGGCGCTTTATTTTTTGCCGGCGTTACGATTTTGGGAGGCGCCGGAGCGGCCTTCACTGGCGCAGGGTTCGGGGGGGAGTAGTACTGCTGATAATTGTTGTTCGACCACTGGGGATAATAGGGCCGCGTGTTGTAATGGCCGTGCCGATCGTGGTGATTGTAGTGGTCGTGATGGTCATGGTGATCGTGGTGATCGTGGTGATCGTGGTGATCGTTGTGGCTGCTCGCTCGAATTCCTTGTTCGATCGCCCCAAAAATTCCGCCGACGATGGCTTTTTCGAGCCCCGAATTGTTTTTACCTCCATTGTTGCCCCATGCATTGCCACCTCCGCCTCCGCCTCCGCCTCCGCCGAAGAGTTTTTGCGCGAAAAGAGGGGGCGTCAAGAAGATCACCACCGTAAAAAAAGCACTAACTGCGATGAGCTTTCGGAATCGCATCGTCATCCTCCTTGCTTTGGGTAGACAGATATATGCCGAAGGGAAAACTGGCGCTGACATCTAAGCCGTTAATCTAAACCTCCTCTTTTGGGGAGTCAATTAATTGGGGGCGAGTAGATTCCCTTGCGCACGAATAGGTAGGGTAGTAGGGTAATTACAACAGCGGAATGCAAAGGAACGCATTCGTGGGACACAGAGATTAAGGTTGTATTTCCCTGCGATCGTCTGCTGAACCAATTCGATCGCTTCGCAAAAGCGCTGTTGAGAGTCGCTTCAATTAGCTAATCGCAAAAGCGTGGTCGAGCAGGACAAAGATTTTTGCTTGATCGCAGCGCACGTCATCTGGAATTGTGAGCTGCCGAGGCGCAATCGCGTAACGTCTGTTTGAGTCGATCCCGAAGATCTCGAAGAAGGGATCGAAGAGGCGGCCGACGAATTGTGGATCAATGACCAACGCCCAACGCGTCGCCGAGTCTGTCTACAACGTCTTCAAATACTCCACCAAATCCCGCGTCTCCTGGTCCGTCAGCGGTTCACCGGCGACATTTTCAGGAGCGTGGTGCTCGGTCAGCACTTCTTTCAGGTTGCGAGCTCGGCCGTGATGCAACAGCCGAACCTTCGAGTAGACCCCCAATAGCGACGGCGTGTTGTAGCCGTCATAGCGATCTCGCCGGTGGCCGGTGCCGACGTCATGCATTTGGCCGTCGGTCATGTTCTCGCCGGCGTGGCAACTGCTGCAGGCCGACTTGTCGCTGAAGAAGATCGCTTTGCCGCGAGCGACGGCGGCCGCCGCGGATGATTCGCGCGAGTACGGATTCGCGGGAGGTTTCAATTGATCGAAATAGGCGATCAATGCGTCGACCTCCTGTTCTTCCAACCGCTTTCCTTGCATCGTCTCGGTAAATGACGTCTGCATCGCGCTGCGCAGATCTTGCTGCCAACCATGCCAGGTCCAGGGCTGCGTCTGACTGACGTTCCATAAGACCGGCGCCGTCTTATAGGTGCCGATCGTGCGGTCGTTGCGGGTATCGAAAATCTCGGCATTGCTGCCCCCATCATAATGACAGCTGTGACAGCTGTACCAACGATCGAAGCTTTTGTCTCCATCATAAAAGAGCGCTTCTCCCTGACGGGCCAAGGTCGTTTCGACCTGGGAGCCGAGCGGAATCGTCCGCTGGATGGTGCGCGTCGCCAGATCGATCTCTTGGACGGCGTCTAACAGATAGTTCGCGACGTAAACGCTTTCGCCATCCGGCGTAATCTCCAGTCCCATCGGACGTCCGCCAACCGGGATCCGTGCGAAGCGAGCGGAATCATCAAGCAGCTCTTGATCGATATGTTCGGTCGAGCCGACCGTGTACATCTTCAAATCGGTCAGACGCAGCACCAACAACTCGTGGGTGCCGCTCGCCGAGATCACCACATGCGACTCATCAGGGGACAGGTCGAGTCCAAATGCGTCAGCGACGGCGTTCCCTTCGGTATCAAGCGAGAGAACCTCGTCCAGCGCATCTTCGGTCAGGTCGACGCGACCGAGTCGATTTCCCAGCACCCAACCGCGGCGAATATTAGAGGGGGACGGGATGTTTTCACCGTAGTGGAGCCACGGGAAGTAGACTTGCTTGCCGTCGGCCGACGTTTTCATGTGGCCGATGTTCAAGCCCTTGATGCGAGTTGCATACAGAACTGAGTTGCCGACCGTTTCCATCACGGCGATGGTTCCGTCGCCGGAGAGACCGACCGCCAGACGCGAATCATCAGGGCTGAGCGTCAGATAACGCGGCAGCGGCCCGGGAAACGAATGCTCGATCAGGCGATTTTGCACCAGATCGACCACGCCGACCGCATGTCCACTGGGAAGCGCCACAAAGGCGCGGGTTCCATCTTTTCGCACGGCGATGCCGTGGGGGTCGAAACCGACGTCAATATCGGCGATTTTCTTGAGCTTACCGGCGTCGATCTGCACTTTGACCAGCAGTCCTTCATCGGCCGCGCTGACCAGCGCCGTATGGCCATCCGCGCACAGAACGACATAGCTGGGACGAGCGCCGACCGAGATCTCGTCCAGAACGCGGCCTGTCGACAGGTCGACTAGCGAAAGCGTACCCGAGGTCTGATTGGCGGTAAGCAACCACTTGGCCTGAGGACCGATCGCGACATCGACCGGTGAACGGTAGGCGTCGATCGCTTGAGCGCTAGCATGAGTGCTCGCCAGCAAAACCAGCAACGTGCAGAAACCCGATAAACGAACCATGGGCGAATCACAGGAGGAAAACAGGCGGGACCAACAGCCCTATCGTAACAACTTGCCAGGGTCGACGCATGCGCTGATTTCGCGACCCCCTTTCCGACTGGGGCACTGGGTAATTTGAGCAAGGAGTTAGCGGTCAGCGGGAGGCTTGCGCATTTGCCGCTAAATCGGCAGGAACCGAAGGAACTGGAAATTCCTACAGATCGCGTCGAAACAGTAATCAGGACGAATCTTGATGGGGCGGTCAATGATGTTGGCTGGAATCAGGAGACGGGCGCCGGGGGGAACGTCTCGTCCGCAAACGTCGGCCCGCAGCGAGCCGACAGTGCGAAGTGACGATTGATAGACCCTTCTGGAACGATCTAATGCAAAGGAGTGCGAAATGCGACGACACATGAACGCGACCGCTTGGGCCCTGTTGGGCTGCGTCGCGCTATGCTCGCCGGCGATAGCTGCGACGGGCGACGTCGAACTCATTCAAGAGCGTTATCCGAACGCCTCGATCAAGATCGAACGTGAAGTGACGCAGGACGACGAAGGAAACTACGTCAATCACGGCTACTGGAAGCATCTGGACGAAAGCGGCACGATGCTGGCCGAAGGCCAATACCAACACAACCGCCGCGATGGCGTCTGGTCGCGATGGTTTCGCGGCAGCGAGTCGAACATGTTTCGTTCGGCGCCGTTCAACCAATTCAAGCCTCCCTTCGTGTCGACCGCTTCCTTCAAAGAGGGCGAGCTGCACGGCGTTTGGGGAATCCATGACGCGAATCAGCGCATCATCATGGAGATCAGCTTTGTCGATGGCGAGCGCCATGGACCGGCGAACTTCTACAATGTCGACGGCTCGAAGCTGCAGGAAGCGAACTATGTGAACGGTTTGCTCGACGGCGAAGTGCTGGAGTTCGCTCGCGGCGCCAAATCGCCCAGTCGATCGATCTATATCAAAGGTCGTAAGCTGGCCGCCAAGGTCGATCAAGAAAAGGGGGGGCGTAAGAAGAGCGAAGGGGTCTACCTGCACGCTCCGCTGGTCGCCAAAAGCAAGGATAGCTGGTGGGACGCGCAACTGGCCGACTTTGAACCGCAAGGTAAAGACGAACGCCACGGCAAGTGGATCACCTATTACTCGAACGGCCAGATTCAGGTCGAAGGGGAATACGAGTTCGACGTGCCGGTTGGCAAGTTCATTTGGTGGTTCGGCAATGGTCAGAAAGCGATTCAAGGATCGTATATCGCCGGCAAAGAAGATGGTCGCTGGTTGTGGTGGCACGAAAACGGCCTGAAAAAGACCGACGGCGCCTTCAAAGACGGCGTGCAAATTGGTCGCTGGATGAGCTGGAACCCGGATGGCCGCGTCGCTAGTTCGCAAGACTATCCCAGCAATATCGACGAAGGTCTGTCGAGCATCGACGAACCCCCGATGATCGTCATCACCGACGAAGAGGGGGAACCGATGGAAGAGCAAGAAGAACTGGCCAACGGCGAACCAGCGGAAGTTCAACTGGAAGCGAAGGATTTGGACGAACCGTCGTTGCTTCATCCGCAGGAAGCTTCGTTGCCGATCTTGAACCCATTGCCGCGGCGATAGGTCACCGATCCAGCGGCGACACGACGTGTTACGCAAGCCTTTGAATTAATAATCCCTCGTTCGCACGCCATGGCGATCGAGGGATTTTTTTGCGCGGAGAGAGAGGTAGGAAAGCGGAGAGTGGGGGCGTCACCAGCGGCGCGTGGCGTTTTTGGGGGAAGGGACGTCAGCGGGATGGGGAAGTGAGTTCTGCAACGGTTGGAAGTTCGGCGTTGGCTTGCGCGCGGCAAACTCGCAGCATGTTTTGGCCGAGGATCTTACGGATGTCGTCTTCGGAGTAACCGCGCTGGACCAGGCCGACGGTGACCAGCGGCCAGTTGGTCCAAGCCAAACTTGCCGCGCGCGGCCAGTGACCGCCGAGAGCGCCGTCTGGCCAGAGAGCTTCGTAGCGTCTGCGGCGGCGTGGACGTTTCGGAATTGCTTGTCTCGCGGCCGCCGCATGCTGCGACGTATGCGCGACGTCCGTGCCGATCGCCACATGATCGACGCCGAAACGCTTGACGGCATAGTCGATATGGTCGAGGAGAGCCGACAGATCGCCGCTGCCGCCGAGAAAATTAGGAATCCAACAAATACCGATCAAGCCGCCGGTGTCGCAAATTGCGCGAACCACGTTGTCCGGCTTGGCGCGGATATGGTCTCGCAGGCCGGCGCAAACAGTATGGCTGGCCACCATCGGTTTCTGCGACGTTTGAGCCGCTTCGAGACTCGTCTGCCGGCCGCTGTGCGCCACATCGACGATGACGCCGACACGATTCATCTCGGCGATCGCGGCGCGCCCCAAATCACTGAGACCCCCGTTGGCCGTTTCCGCACAGCCGTCGCCGAGCAAGTTGCGCCGGTTATAGGTGACGTGCATCATGCGAATGCCCAACTGATAGAACAGCCGAATGTAGCCCAGCTCTTCTTCGACGTTGATCCAGGTGGCGGGGAGCGGGACTCCATTGCCCGTCAGATACAGACAATGCTTGCCCGCTTGATGGGCCGCTTCGATGTCGGCAGGGACGGTGGCGCGCATGAGGAGGCCGCGCAGCCGGTCGGTCAGATAAGTAAATCGCGCCAATCGCTTCATCAGTCGCAGCGGATCTTGCCCTTCTTCGCCGGCGTTCTGAAAGATGGCGGTCACGCCGCCGCATCGCATGGCTTCGTCAAACTCCTCGCGCTCCGCAGGCTCCACCGTAGCCTGGGTCATGCCGAGATCTTCCTCCAAGTCTTGCAGCTCCACGTCCGAAGCTCCGGCTTCGATCGCGGCGGTCACGCGCGGCGCATCGAGAGCGGCTCGTGGCGCAAAGCCATAGATATCAAACACTAGCGATTGCCGGTGCAACGATAAGCCCGCTGCGAGCTCCGCCGGCGTTGGCTGGAGAACTTCGAGGCCGATTTCTCGAGCGTGAGAAATGACCCGATTTTGGGACATCAGCAACGGATCGCGATCGGTTGATTCCGTCGCGGCGAACAGCGGTCTGGCGCCGGCGAGGGTCGCCGATGCAACGGCCAGCGAGAGAAAGTTGCGGCGAGAGCAAGAGGGCGTTCGAAGATCAGTCGTCATCGTGTTGGCCAAAACGTGAAACGGGAAAACTTTAACTGGGGATCGCGCGCGATCTGGTTCCACGCCCAACGACGTGCTCTGCGAGAAACAACGCAGGGCGCCTTGATCGGGCGCCCTGCATGATTTTTAGGGAGCGGAAGTTACGAGGACTTCACGTTTCCATCTTTGTCAAACTGGACGACCGTGCCGTCGTCTTCGTACTGTTTACGCAACTTTTTCAGTTCCGACTTCATGACGTTCTGAACTTCCGCATACTTGGAGTCGTCATAGACGCTCTTCAGCTCTTTCGGATCTTTCTCTAGATCGAACAGTTCCCACTCGTCGGTCTTGTAGAAGTGGATCAGCTTGTAGCGATCGGTGCGGACGCCGTAGTGGGGCGCTACGCGATGCGGCTGCGGATATTCGTAGTAGTGGTAGTAAACGCTCTTTCGCCAATCGGGAATCGTTTTCCCTTCGAGCATCGGCAAAAAGCTGCGCCCTTGCATTTCGGCCGGGATCTCGACGCCGGCGGCGTTCAGAAACGTCTCGGCGAAGTCCAGATTCATCACCAACGCGTCGTTAGTCGTGCCGGCTTTGATCTTCTCGGGCCAACGAACCATCAGCGGCGTGCGGAACGATTCTTCATACATCCAACGCTTGTCGTACCAGCCGTGTTCGCCGAGATAAAAGCTTTGATCCGACGTGTAAACGACAATCGTGTTTTCGGCCAATCCGTTCTCATCCAGATAATCAAGGACGCGACCGACGTTATCATCGACCGCAGCGACGCAGCGGAGATAGTCTTTGATGTAGCGCTGATACTTCCAGCGAACAAGATCGTCTCCCTTCAGGTCGGCCTCTTGGAACGCTTTGTTCTTCGGCTCGTAAGCGGCGTTCCAAGCGGCTAGTTGCTCTTTCGTCAAACCGCCGGGTTGGGTCAGCTTCAGATCGTTCGCGTTCATGTGATTGGCGATCGTCATCTCTTGCTCGGACGCCGGCGTGGCCCGATTTTCGTAGTCGTCAAACAGCGTGTCGGGCTCCGGTATCGTTTCGCCGTCATACATGTTCAGGTACTTCGGCCCCGGCTGCCAGTTGCGATGCGGAGCCTTGTGCTGATAGACCAGCAGGAACGGCTTGTTGGGGTCGCGACTTTCTTTTAGCCAGTTGAGCGCCAGATCGGTAATGATGTCGGTCGTATAGCCGGTGTGCTTGTGCTTTCCGGTATTCGAGAGCATCGTCGGGTTGTAGTACGGTCCTTGGCCTTGCAGCACTTCCCAGTAATCAAAACCGGTCGGATCGCTGACCAGGTGCCATTTGCCGACGACGGCGGTTTGATAGCCGGCCTTTTGCAGCAACTTGGGATAGGTCAACTGCTTGCCGTTAAAGCGGCTGTGATTGTCGACAAACCCATTCTTGTGGCTGAACTTGCCGGTCAGGATCACGGCGCGGCAGGGACCGCAGATTGAATTGGTGACCATGCAATTGTCGAAACGCATTCCTTCTTTGGCGATGCGATCGAGATTCGGCGTTTGGTTGATTTTGCTGCCGTAGCAACTCAGCGCGTTATAGGCGTGGTCGTCCGACATAATGAACAAAATGTTCGGCTGATCGGCGGCCGCGGCGACGCCGGAAAACAACAGAACGGCCATAAGGGCGAAAACGGGGGGGGCATGCTTCATCACAGACTCGCAAGGCAGGGTATCATGAACTCAAGGCGACGATCACGCTCAAGTTTAGCCCAGGCGGAAACCGTTTGCGAACGCCTGGGCTTTTAACGGGTTTCGTTTATTTTTAATATCACGAGAGATCAAGTGCAATTCATGTTGCGGCGTAGTAGACTGGAAACGCCGTAGACCCCGCTCTATCCTCCTTCCTTATTTGCGGTTCATCATGCCTGCCTATCGCATTTTCGCCGTCGTCTGCTTGTTTGTTTGCGGTTCGGTTTCGCTTGTTTCGGCCCAATTTGAAGATGAGTTCGCTTCGGGGTTGATCGCCGATTACGTCGCCGCCGACGGAACAAAATGTCGCCGGATCGATCCGCAGATCGCATTCCACTTTGGCGCTGCGGCGCCCGACGCTCGGGTGAGCGGCGGCAAGTTCGCCGCCAAGTGGGACGGATTGCTGCTGACCAAAACGCCGGGCCCTTACACGCTGTATGTTTACGCGCAAGGGAAAGTCCGGATCCTGATCGAAGACGAAGTCGTGCTGGACGCCGAAGCGAAGAGGCCGGGTTGGCTGACCGCCGAATCGATTGATCTGAAGTTTGACTGGCACCCGCTGCAGGTCGAATTCACGAAAACATCCCCCGACGCGCAGATTGCCATCTATTGGGCCGGGCCCGATTACACGCTAGAGCCGATCACGCCGGAGTGGCTCTTCCATGAAATTGACGATACGTTCGCACAGCCGTTTGACACCGGGCGAGATCTAGTGCGATCGCATCGCTGCGGCGCTTGCCATGGTGGAGATCGCTCGGCCGAACTTCCAGCACCGGCGCTGAACCGGGTCGCCGGTCATCTGTCGCAACCTTGGATTGTCGATCGACTGATGAGCGCCGCCAACGAAAGCGACGCATCGACCCGCAAGATGCCGCACTACAACCTGCCCCAAGGGGACGCCGAAGCGATCGCCGCGTATCTGGTGGCCGAGTCGGACATGGTGGGAGCAAAAGGAAAGCCTGACAAGGGGGGCTCGGTCGGTAGCGGCAAACGAATGTTTGAGTCGCTCGGCTGTTTGGCCTGTCATCGCGTGGGAGAGTTGGGCGCGGCCGGACCTTTTAGCGGAGGGGACCTCAGCGATATCGCCGCCAAGCGACCGCCCCACTTTTTCGCCAAATGGCTGGAAGACCCAGCGGCGTTGAACGCCGATCACCGGATGCCCGTTTATCAACTCGATGGCGATTCTCGCAAGCATTTAGCCGCCTACCTGGCGACGCTCTCGAAGTCGGGCAAACTCGCTTCGACGCCGCAGAAAAAGCCAAACTCGCTCAAAGTGAAGCAAGGCCGCGACCTTGTCCTGGCCAATCGCTGTGACGCATGTCACCGCTTGCCAGGCGATTTGAAAGACGACCAGCGGAAGCCGTTATCGACTTTGACCTCTGGCGACTTGTGGCATGACGCTTGCCTGGCGGCGCCCACCGTCGAAAAGCATCCCGGCTATCTCCTGTCGGCGGATGAACAGGAAGCGATTCGGATCTATCTGCGTCAGAAGGCGCCGGATAAGGGAACCGCTGCGGCCGCAATTTCCGGCGCTCAAATTGTCCGCGAGCGTAATTGCCTTGCGTGTCATGCTCGCGGCGTCGGCAAAGGCTTAGCGCCAATCGCCGCGCAGGCGGCGGCCGCCGATTCGGCGCTCAGCGCGGTATTGCCTACGCTCACTCCTCCATCACTCAACAGCGTGGGAGACAAACTGCATGACCAGGCGCTGATGGACATCATTCTGCGTAAAGACCCGGTCCATCGTCCTTGGCTCAAAGTGCAGATGCCGCGGTTCCGACTCCAGGATACGGAGTTGACCGCGATCAAGGACTATCTGGTCGAACAAGATCGGATCCCCGCACATCCGCTGGTAGGGCGCCCGTCGGAAGTCGATCCAGCGGCGCTGGCGATCGCCGGCGAGCGGCTAGTTGGCGGCGACGGGTTCAACTGCACCAGCTGCCATGCGGTCGGCGATTGGCGGCCGTCGGACGCGCCGCTTAACGCAAAGGGGCCGACTCTCTCGATGTTGGGAGATCGGATTCGGCGCGACTGGTTTGATCGTTGGGTGCGAAAACCGGCGCGCATCGTGCCGCAGATGGAAATGCCGAGCGTGACAGTTCCGGTTAGCGGCGTGTTGCATGACGAGATCGATGATCAACTGGCCGCCGTCTGGCGCGTGTTGAACACGCCCGGCTTTCAGCCGCCGAAACCGAACCCGGTGCGCGTGGCCCGCCGCAGCGGTATCGTCAGCGATAACGAAACCGCGCTGGTGTTGACCGACGTCCTGCGCGACGTCGATCGCAATTTGCAATTCATCAAGCCGCTGCTCGTTGGATTGCCGAACCGGCACAACGTGTTGTTTGATCTCGAAACAGGTCGTCTGGCGTCGTGGACATTAGGGGACGCCGCGTATGAGCGGAGCGAAGGGAAATCATGGTTCTGGGAATTGGCCGGGGCCGAGTTGCTGGCCGTCGGTGATGATACGCCGGAACTCGCGCTGGTTCAGCCCAACGGAAAGTCGCTCGCGCCACAGACGACGGGCCAGTTTATCACCAGCGTCGACCGTTGGCGGCGCAACAGCGACGGCGGCGTTTCGGCCGACTATCGTCTGACGTTTGGCAAAGAGAATCCGCAAACGGTGCTAGTGCGACAAACCATCACGCCGATCTGGGACGAACAAGGGGCCCATGGATTCGTTCGCTCGTTCCAAGTCAAACAGACGCCATCCGGCTATCAACTGGCGCTGCGGTTGCTCGATTCTAAACAGACGCAAACGGCCGAAATCAGCGGCGATACGCTGACGATCGCCAAACAAAAACTGTCGATCTCGGTCGCCGGCGACGCCAAGCTGCTGGCGTCCGGCGTCGTGCAAATCGCGCCGGCCGGTCAGGAAGCGAACTTTTCGGCCCGCTATCTATCGAGCTTGCCTACAGATCGCTATCCGCCGCGACCGCAGTTGGAGCCGTCGATCGCCGCGGCGGCCGAGTTGACGATCACGCCGGGTTGGTCAGCGCAGCGCTTGCCGCTGACGGTCGAACTGATGCCGACGGCGATCGCCTGGCGGCCGAACGGGGACATGGTGGTCGCGTCGCTCAAGGGGCGAATCTGGCTGGTCCGCGACGCCGATGGAGATGGAAAACAAGAAACGCTGATCCCGCTTGATATCGAGTTGGCGGCGCCGTTTGGTCTGGCTGCTTACGAAGGCTATCTCGATGTGATCAACAAATATTCGTTGCTCCGGATCTTCCACGACGACGCCGGACATGTCGAGCGGATCGAAACGCTGGTCGATGGTTGGGGACATACGGCCGACTATCACGATTGGGCGATGGGACTGCCGCAAGATAGTGACGGCGCCTACTACGTCTCGACCGCTTGTCAGCAAGATGGCCGCTCGCAGGCCGCTTCCAAGTGGCGCGGAGTCGTGCTGAAGCTGATCCCGCGCAAGCCGACCGCCGACGATCCGAGCTATTTTAAGATTGAAGAACTTACTGCGGGACATCGCTTTCCGATTGGGATCGCTCGAAACCAAGCTGGCGAACTGTTTGTCACCGACAATCAAGGGAACTACAACCCCTTCAACGAATTGAACCATATCGTGCCGGGCAAGCGATACGGATTTATCAACAAAATCGACCGCCGGCCCGGCTTTGCGCCGGAAGAGACGACGCCGGCGATCGCGATTCCGCATCCTTGGACGCGCAGCGTGAACGGCATCTGTTTCTTAGAAACGCCGGCGGCGCTGCGGCGACAGATCAACGAAGACTATTTCGGCCCGTTTGAAGGCGACCTGATCGGCTGCGAGTACGACACGCGACGATTGGTTCGCATGAGTCTGGATCATGTGGGCGACGCCATTCAAGGAGCGATCTATCCCTTTACCCACGATCCCGGCGACGAGGTGAAGAACGCGCTGCTCGGGCCGATCGCCTGCGCCGTCTCGCCGAGCGGAGAATTGGTGATCGGCAACATGCGCGAAGGCGGCTGGGGCGGAGGCGCCAACGTCGGCTCGCTGGTGAAGATGCGACCGCAGGAAACGACGATGCCGAGCGGAATCGATGAAGTCCGCGCGACCAGCGACGGCTTTGTGATTCGCTTTACGCAACCGATCAACGCACCGGCCGCCGCCGACAAGCGGAGCTATACGCTCAACTCGTATCGTCGTCAGTCCACGCCTGCGTATGGCGGCGACGATATTGACTCGCGCCCTGAGACGATCGACCTGCTCGAAGTCAGCGCCGACAAACGGGAAGTCCGCTTGCGGCTGGAAGAGCTACGCGCCGGATTCGTGTACGAGTTGCATGTCGATGACAGCGTCGCCGGCGAAGGCAAGAAGCTCTTCCCGGCCGAAGCGCATTACACGTTGAACGTGATTCCCACGAAGTAGGCGCACCCGAAAAAAATGTCACCTTCGCTCACGACGTGAGGTTTGAAGTTGCGCGAATGGTTCGAAATAGCACAATTTCAAAACAAAACTCGCGCTGGCGGGCTACGAAGAGGAATTAAAAACGCTACGTCGCGTCGGCCAGCGCCGCCAATCGCTCGTGATACGGCCCGTCTTCCATCAGGTCGAGACTCCACGCCAAACGGCGGCGGTCTTCGGCGCGGGGTAAGCTTTCGAGCGCGGTGAAGACGCGGTTGATCTGTTCGTCCGTTACCTCGCTGACCAGCGGTTGGCCAAGGCCCATAATCACTTTGGCGCGTTGCAAGTCGGCGAACTTTTGCGGATCGTCTTGCATCGCGGCGAAGAGCGCCGTAACGGCCGCTTGCGACTGCGCGACTTCGTTCCAGCGCTGCTCGGCGGCGGCTTGCAGTAAAAACTTGTATTGATAGACGGCGAGCGACATCGGACCGGATGTGACTCCTACGCGCTGGCGACCTTCGATGTCGTGCTTCGGCCCGTCTTGCAGCGCTCGGGCGAGATGCGGATCCCAGCCTTGGACGATCTTCAGCTTTGTCAGTCGCGGGCTATTCAAGTATTGCAGCGTGCTAGCGTCGTAGTCGGCTTCGGTGATTTTGGCGGCGACGATTCGCTCTCCGCCTGGCAGGTCGAGCAGTTGTTCGGTCGCGGCGGCCGTTAACGGCACGCCGCTGACATCCGAGATCGAATAGACGCCGATAGCGCGCCCCGCAGCAGCCGTTTGTTTCAGCAGCGGCGCCATGTTGTCGACCACTTCCGCATTGCTAGCGCCGGCCGGCAGATTGGCGCCGGGACGCAAGAAGACGACGGGAATCTCTTGCTCGACGATGACGTCCAAAAGCCGCGCGTTCGCTTCTTCGCCATCTTCGGGACGAAGCAGGGCCATCTTCACCATCTCGCCGACCTTGGCCTTGCCCGCTGCGGCGAACCATTGGGCTAGTTCGTCCACGGTCCGCAGATGCCCTTGTCCGGTTGATGCGGCTAGCAAGACGGCCGCCGCGCCGGCATGCGCCAGATTCTCCAGGTAGGCGACCAGACGCTCTGGATCAAGTTCTCGACGCGGCAGATCGCCGCGGGTCGGATCGAAACTGGCGACCGTCGCGGCGGGATAATTTGCGATCGGATCGGAGACCAGGGATTCGATATATTTGCTCGTCATGGCGTCATCTCTTGCGGCGGAAGGAACAAAGGCGCCGCTCAACTCTACGCGCTCTTTCGTCGCGCGACAAGCGTTGCGCTGCGCTTCCCCCCGTGCGCCGCGACATTCCGTGACAATTTGACTAAGATAGTGGGACCCTTCGGCCCCACCTGTTTGCGGAGTCTCGCTATGTTCTCACGTCCCTATTATCTCTTTGCGGCGCTAACTCTCTTTGTCGCTACGTCGGTTGTCGCGGCCGAAAAGCAGCCCAATGTCTTGCTGATCGCCGTGGACGACTTGCGGACCGAGCTGGGCTGCTATGGATTGCCCTATGTCGAAAGCCCTCGTCTGGATCAATTGGCGGCGCAAGGGATGTTGTTTCGACGGCACTATGTTCAAGTCCCGACCTGCGGAGCGTCTCGCTTTGCGCTTTTGACCGGGCGCAGTCCGGTGAATACCCGCGCGATGGCGAACACCGCGTTCTATTCCGGCAGGAACAAACTTTCGCCCCAGCAATTGCCGGGCGCGCAAACGATGCCAGAGCTTTTCCGTCGCAACGGCTATCACACCGTTTGCATCGGCAAGATCTCGCACACCGCCGATGGCAAGGTGTTTGGATATGACGGCAAAGGGGATGGACGAGACGAGATGCCGGGTGCTTGGGACGAGCTGGCGACTCCGTACGGTCCCTGGAAAAGAGGTTGGGGAGTCTTCTTTGGTTACGAAGGAGGAAGCCACCGGGAAGATGGAACCGGACGCCAAGACTTGCTGGAGTTCACCGCGACGCGCGACGAAGATTTGCCCGATGGCATGTTGGCCAATGCGGCGATCAAAAAGCTGGGCGAGTTGAAAGATCGAGACGAGCCGTTCTTTTTGGGGCTTGGTTTCATCAAGCCGCATCTGCCGTTTGTCGCGACCAAACAAGATTGGGATGCGATCGCCGAGCGCGAGGTCGCGCCTCCTACGGCGCCGGAGAAATTGAACTCGGAGTTTTGGTCTGGCAGCGGCGAGTTCTATCGGTACGACGCTCCGTACGAAAAGTCACATCCGCTCGCGAAAGAAGATGCGCTGACCGCCAAACGCGGTTACCTGGCCTGCGTGCGGTATGTCGATCGTCAGATCGGCAAAGTGTTGGATGAGGTCGATCGTCTCGGCCTGGCCGAAAATACGATTGTCGTCGTCTGGGGCGATCATGGTTGGCATCTGGGCGAGTACGCGATGTGGGGCAAGCATGCGCTTTACGAACGTACGGTCCGCAGCACGTTGATTGTCCGTGCGCCAGGAGTCACCAAGCCGGGTAGCGTCAGCGATGCGATAGTCGACTCGATCGATCTTTATCCCACATTGATCGACCTGTGCGAGCCGCGCTTTACGCAAACGGCCAACCCGCTTGACGGCAAAAGTTTGCGTCCGGTTTTAACCGGTCAGGTCGACCAGGTGCATGAAGTTTCGCTCAGCTACTGGGGCGGCGGGACCTCGGTCCGTTCGCCGACACATCGTTTGATTGTGAAACAATCCAAGGAAGATGGGCCAACGGTGGAACTGTACGACCTGCGGGAGACAGCCGATCCAACCGAGAATCTGGCCGCGAGCCATCCAGAATTGGTCGCATCGCTGCTCGCGCAAAAAGAAGCTCGCGAAAATTCTCCAAAACCGTAGCGCTGCGACCCTCGTCTAGCTGGGTGAATCAAGACATTCCCCTGCCCGCGTTCGTATTAGCGCCGGCGCAGCCCAGCTTTTCGAGGGAGAATCGAATGCGAGTTTCGAGAATTGTATTGCTGCTGGCGGTCGCCGCCGTCTGCGGCTGTCGGCCGCAAGTCGGGCAGAACCAAAATCCTAATGCGCCGAGTGCGACGGCGCCTTCGTCGAGTCCAGTCGTTGTGTTGGACGCGGAACGAGAGGAGAAGGTAGCCGAAGCGGTTTACGCCGATAACAACAAGTCCGTCAAGCAAGAGGCCAAGCCGGCGAGTGAGCTTTCCGCTGTCGCGAGTCAACCAGTGCCGGCGGCGCGAGCGGTAGAGATGAATCGGGATCGGGTCGCCGGCCGAGAAAAAGAAGCAGGCAAGGTCCGAAGCGATGCCCGACAAGACCGGTTGGCGACCCTGCCGACAGAGTCCCGTCGATTGGGCATTGAACAGCCAAACGCCGCGCCTGGTTTCATGCCGCAGCTAGATGGAATCGCCGGTCATGGAGAAGGCCCCGGGGTGGGCGGCGACAAGTTCGCCTATGTCGAGAACAACCCGTTCCGTGCGGTGGCGGACGAGCCGCTGTCGACCTTCTCGATCGACGTCGATACCGCTTCCTATTCAAAGATTCGCTCTTACCTGATCGATTACCACCAACTGCCGCCGCAAGGCGCGGTACGTGTGGAAGAGTTGATCAACTACTTCACCTACGACTACGCGACCCCCACGGACCAGAAACCCTTCGCCGCGAATGTGGAAGCGGCGGCTTGCCCTTGGAACGCGGAGCATCGCTTAGTGCGGATCGGCATCAAGGGAAAAGAGATCGCCAACGCCGAGCGCCCGGCCAGCAATCTGGTCTTCTTGCTCGACGTCTCCGGCTCGATGAATAACGCGCGGAAACTGCCGCTGCTGAAGCAAGGAATGAAGCTGCTGGTCGATCAGTTGGGAGAAAACGACAAAGTCGCGATCGTCGTTTACGCCGGCGCCGCCGGCATGGTGCTTAATAGCACCAACGGCGATGACAAGTCGACCATCATGGAGGCGCTCGATCGACTGCAGGCCGGCGGTTCGACCAACGGCGGGCAAGGGATCGAACTCGCCTACCAGGCCGCAACCGAGAACTTTATCAAGGGAGGCGTCAATCGCGTGATCCTGTGCACCGACGGCGACTTTAATGTTGGCGTCACCAGCACCAGCGATTTGGTCACGATGGCGGCCGACAAAGCGAAGTCCGGCGTCTTCCTCAGCGTGATGGGTTTTGGAACCGGCAACCACAACGATGCGATGATGGAAGAGCTCTCGGGCAAAGCGAACGGCAACTATGCGTTCATCGATACGATCACCGAAGCGAAAAAAGTGTTGGTCGAACAGATGAGCGGTACGCTAACGACGATTGCGAAGGATGTGAAAATTCAAATCGAATTTAACCCGACCAAAGTCGCCGCTTATCGCTTGGTGGGCTACGAAAATCGTCTGCTCGCCAATGAAGATTTCAACGACGACAAAAAAGACGCCGGCGAAATCGGGGCCGGACATTGCGTCACAGCGTTCTACGAAATCGTCCCGGCTTCGGTCGAATCGCCGGTCACGACCGCCAAGGTGGACGATCTGAAATATCAAGCGACCCGCGACGTGACGCCGGCCGCTGACAGCGACGAACTGCTGACGCTGAAGATTCGCTACAAACAGCCTGACGAAGACGAAAGCTCGTTGATATCGGTCGGGGTCAAAGACTCAGGGAATCGTTTCGCCCAAGCGAGCGGCGATTTCCAATTTGCCGCTGGAGTCGCGATGTTTGGCATGTTGCTGCGAGCAGGAGACCAGGACGCGAAAGTGAATTTGGACGAAATCACCGAACTGGTCAGCAACAACGTCGGCGACGATAGCTATCGCGGCGAGTTCCTGAAGATCGTCCAGGCCGCCAAGACGCTCAAGAAGTAATCAAACGACCATAATGACGGGGAAGGAAGCGGGCGACGGTTGCCACGACCGTCGCCCGTTTTCGTTTTCTTGATGGCGCGTTGCGCCCGTTTTGAAGTTGCTCTATTTGAAGAAGCGAAGAATAGAACATGGCCGAGCCATGGATGAAGAGCGGGAAAACACGGTCGGAAATCAAGATCAAAGCCCATCGACTAGGTCCGCCCGAAAAGCATCTCCCCGCAATAATGAAAGGGAGCGAGTCTCGTTGAACAAGTTGGTAGGATCTCGTTTCTTACCGTCCCTTCTCCTTGGCATCCGCGTTCTATTTCTGGCGAACCTGCCAAAAAGCGGAAGCGAGGGATTCCGCTTCGCGATACCGGCACGGGGTTTCCCCGCTCTTCATCCATGGGTGGGCCGCGATACATGGTAATGTCGGGTAGGGTGCGCAGTCAGCAATTGTCGATTGACAGTACGCACGGATCCGTGGTCGATTGCCGTGCGGCGAGAAGAGATAGTCGGGCAGGGTATGCGTCGAGGCGCTGCAACCTATTCCATGCCTAGTCAGCAGGGCTTGTTGCGTCTTGACGCAACCTACTCGGTGGGCACACGACGCTCTTTGACAATTTGTGCTTCGAAAAGCAGCAGCGGTCCGGTCCACTCGACCGCTCAAAAAAAACGCGCCGCGGTCCAGTCCACATGGTGAAACAATTCACGAAGTCTCGCGGCCGGCAGGTCGGAGGCAATACTAGCCAGAGGCGCGAGCCGATGGAAAGCGTTTGGCGATACCAACTTCGATCGAAGCGGCCAGCCGAAATCCATCGGCTTGCGCCTCTGGCTGGTGCTCGCGTGGCTTGAAAAAGCGCCACCTCAAAAATTTGCGCCCCGGGCTACGAAAAAACGTCGCGGTCCGGTCCAGTCCGCCGCTCAAAAAAAACGCGCTGCGGTCCAGTCCACATGGTGAAACAATTCACGAAGTCTCGCGGCCGGCAGGTCGGAGGCAATACTAGCCAGAGGCGCAAGCCCAGAAGCGTCCGGGATTTCAGGTTTTTCATCGTTTCGGCCGCCTGGCGTGCGTCATGTGTTGGGATGAGAGGCTGGTGTGCTGATCTTGCGGTCGGCGCCGGTTCAACATCCGCGCAGGCGGCGGCGCGGCTTGCCGTCGGGGTTAGACGCCAGCTTATTACGACTCGGCTTTCTTTTTTGCGCGGCGCTTCGCGGCCGATGCTCGTTCCACGTCACGCTGTCGTTCGCGCTCGCGTAGGATCGGCGCGATTTCTTCCCACGTCGCTGCGCCGCAGGCGACTTGCTCCAGCATCACGAACATATACTTGCTCGGACGATGTCCCAAGTGCAGATAGGTCAGCAGCGCCGCGATCACCGCGACGTAGAAGCTGAGCAGCACGCCCGAGCGGTGATGACTGATCAAGTGATTGAAATTGGCGAAGCATTTCAACCAGCGGAAGAAGAGTTCGATCTGCCAGCGCTGTTGATAGAGCTGGGCGATGACTTCGGCCGACACGTCGAGCAAGTTCGTAATCAGACGCACGGTTTTCGTTTCGTCCTGCTCTTGATACTCGATAATCACCTCGCGCAACGGCACATCGAGAACGATATGTCGCGCTGCTTTCGACGAGCGAAAACGGCCGCGCCGATCACTGACGACGCCTGCTGCGAGATCTTTTTCGCTTAGCGGATTTTCGTCGGCGTCAGCCAGGTGCGGCGCATTGCCGCCAGCCGGTTTGTAACGGATAACGAACTGCGCGCGGGGAGTCCAAGATTCGTTTTGCAGATGATAATGCGCGTTGATGACGTCGAAGCCGCTGAAGCCGCGATCGTACAGATAAAGCCGACCATCTTGCACGTTAGCCGCGGCCGACGCCGACTCGCTGTGCCCCGGTTCGGCGACGACAATCATCTCTGGCGCCCAACTCGTAACGCCGACTTGAAAATCGAGTCGGATATACGAATTTTCTCGTCCATGTTGATTTGAACCGCGCACGGCCCACGCGACCTCGGCCGCCGCTTCTAAAAACGTTCCATCGACGGCGACGGTCCGCTTGAGCAATTCGGATAAGTCGTTCGCAGCGCGGCCGAGCCCGGCCTCTTTGCGGCTCAACTGCTCGCGCAGCGCCTGCAGGATCGGCTCGAGCCGCTGAGGATCGACGAGTCGATGGAAGTCGGAAAGCGTAGTGCGGCAGATTTTTTGAATCGAGAGATGCCGCTGGACTTGCTGCGTTTGACTAAAATCTTCGATCGTTCGCAGCGTGCGAATCGTTGGGTTAAAAAAGGCGAGCAGGTAAGTGACGAAGACGTCATCGAGAAACAACTCGCGATTGCCATGAGAATCGTCACGGCGCCGCAACTCACTAAGCTGCTTCTGCAATAAGCGCACGAACTTCCCCCCCATGACCTGATCAGGCCACAGTGGCAATTCGGCCAACTCCCGTTTCGTTCGGCGCTGTCGCGATTTCGGCTGCATGTCGAAATCATGACAAACTGAAGTCGCTGGCGCAAGTGAAGAAATTGCGAAGAAAATCCCGGACGCTTCTGGGCGCAAGCCGATGGAAAGCGTTTAGCGATACCAACTTCGATCGAAGCGACCAGCCGCAATCCATCGGCTTGCGCCTCTGGCTGGTGTTCGTGTGGCTTGAAAAAAAGCCACCTCAAAAATTTGCGCCCCGGGCTACGAAAAAACGTCGCGGTCCGGTCCAGTCCGCCGCTCAAAAAAAACGCGCTGCGGTCCAGTCCACATGGTGAAACAATTCACGAAGTTTCGCAGCCGGCAGGTCGGAGGCAATACTAGCCAGAGGCGCGAGCCGATGGAAAGCGTTTAGCGATACCAACTTCGATCGAAGCGACCAGCCGCAATCCATCGGCTTGCGCCTCTGGCTGGTGTTCGCGTGGCTTGAAACAACGCCACCTCAAAAATTTGCGCCCCGGGTTACGAAAAAAACGTCGCAGTCCGGTCCAGTCCGCCGCTCAAAAAAAACGCGCTGCGGTCCAGTCCACATGGTGAAACAATTCACGAAGTCTCGCGGCCGGCAGGTCGGATGCAATACTAGCCAGAGGCGCGAGCCGATGGAAAGCGTTTGGCGATACCAACTTCGATCGAAGCGACCAGCCGCAATCCATCGGCTTGCGCCTCTGGCTGGTGTTCGCGTGGCTTGAAACAACGCCACCTCAAAAATTTGCGCCCCGGGCTACGAAAAAAACATCGCGGTCCGGTCCACTCGGTGGACGCTAATTATCCACCGTGAAACTAGCATTCGCCTGATCCTCTTTGGCAGGTTGCGTTCCGATCCAAGCGTTCCAGCCCAGACGTGACGCTTTGGCCGGCTGCCCAGAGAGTTGCGTTCGCGGGACTTCGTCTTTTTTGAGCACGAGTTGTACGTCAAAGTCGAGCGACGGTCCGACAAAGACGCGCGTCAATTGACCCAGCGACCATTGCCCCTGTCCACATAACGCTTCTTGTCCACGATGCGATGCGACGTCCATTTCGGGAGGCGCCGGCAAAAACTCATTGAATTGATCGAGCGTCAGGGGGCCAAGTTGCAAGCGGAACTTGTGTTGCAGTTCCCAGACGCGGCGTCCTAATACGGCCGTTTTTCCCAATTGTTGGTTATGTCGATAGCGGCCGATTTTCGTTTGCTGGCTTTGGTCCAGCGAGAGCCATTGACCTTGCAACGGCTTGACCTCGATCGGGATCTGAAAGTAGTCGATCAGCATTCGCCGCAGGTTCTCGGGCGAACGGCGTTGCTGGGCGAGCAACCCGCTATAGCGAAGCAGCGCCAAATCGCTAACGCCGGCATTGTCGCTGGGGCGCTGCAGGCGATCCCGTAGCGTCGGCAAGCCGAACCCGCCGAGGCTGAGCAAACCTTGCGTGAACGCGTCGGGAGACTTTTTTTCAAATTCACGCCGCGAGTAAGGAACCCAAAAGCGATTCTTTTCCCAGACGCGATAAAAAAGCCGCGTCAGGCGATCGTTAAACAGGTCGAACCAATCACGCAGAGCGAACTTGTGGTCACCACGCAGTTCGCGATGCAGTCGCAGCAGCATCTCGGTATAGTGATGCGGCAGTACGCCGCTCGGCCCGGTCAGACCGAGAAACGTGACCGTCATTTCCGTGGCTTGCGGATCGTCCGGCGACGCTTCCAGGTCGTAAATCTCGCTGGCCGGAAACGCGGACGAATTGTGAGCGCGGAAACGAACGCAAGGGCTCCGTTCTTCGTGCGGCTCCGCTTGATTGCTTCGTTCTAGCAAGCGGACCGCTTGGAAGAAGTCAAACGTTTGCGGCTCTTTGTAGAGTCGCGCCAAGACCGATCCGGCAGGCGCCCGCAGTTGGGGAGGTTGGCTGGAAGCGATCATAGGAGCATCGCCTCTCCGGCTCGAGGTTCAAAGCGTTTCAATACGCCGCGCTGTTGCGTCACGGCGACCAATTGAGTGAACGAGTTGATGTTGACGTACAATCCCAGGAATCGCTCTAAGACCGACGCGAACAGGTAAGAGCCGACGCCGTGATACTTTTGGTCATCCAGTTCGATACGAATCTCCAGGCCGCGGCAGAAGCCTCCTTTAAGCGAGCTGCCGACGCGAGCGACGGTTCGATCGCACTTCAGCTTCTGCAATCCTTCGATCATTTGGCGGTTACGAATCGCTCGTTCATGGCCGTTGCCATCGGTCGAGAAATCGTACAGCCGCAAGATCTCACGCAAGCTGTCGATCCCATGCTTGTCGGTCAACGACAGGTGATTGAGTGACAAGTGCGAGACCAAACGCCAGCGATTGCCGTTGTCGACCGGAGGTCGCAGCGGCGGAGTCGGTTGTCGCAAACAGCGCGTCGCTTTGATCGGCGCGGGGACTTGCAACTGGAATTCGGCCGAACCCCATTGATTGTAAAGTTTGGTCGGGAGATCGCGATTGGAGCAAACGGCTTGCACCGTAGCGACCGCGTCCGCGGGGCGGCAGGGATCAAAGTTCAAATCGACGAGTTGCAGGAACGAATCGTCGCCGTCGTCTCCCGGCTGAGTCGAAGGTCGCCGCGACAGATGCCAATAGGCTTCGTCGGGCGCCGCCGGATTCCAACGACTTGCGTGCCCGATCGCATAAAACGGACGAAACTCGACGTCTCCGTCGGTCCCTTGCGTGGTCACGCGGCGAATCGAGTGAACCTCGACGTCGTTGGGGCGTTGTACGTCCGGCGTGATGCGATACTCGCTGCGGCGATGATCGATCGCGATCGGTTCACAAATCTTGTCAAACAGGTTGATCGCCGGCGTGCAGCCAAGCTGGAACGTATCGGCATGAATCGCGCCATGGACGAGCGGTTCGATGCTGTCGAAAAAGAACCAAACGTCGATCTCACGCTGCCAGCCTGCTTTGGCGGCTTTGCGAAAACCATGCAGATCAAAGTAGAGGAACTTCTCGGGATAGGCGAACAGATCGGTTAATAGCTGATAGCCGGGCTGGCCTTGAGCGGCCGACGGCAGCAACGCTTCTTCGGGCTGAAAACCAACCGGAGTGATCACTTGCTGAGGTTCAAAGTTAACGCGCGTCTCTTCCTTATTGTCGTTGGCGGCGACGATCGAGACGCGATTGCAATGGTTCAGCAGATATTCGTAGAGCTTGGCGGTAACTTGATCGCCGCCGTGCAAATGAAATCGCAGCGACTCGATCGGCAGCGTGCTAAAGGCCGTGTCAGCCTGGCAACGTAAGCGAACGCGTATCGCCGCCATCGCGTCGCGGCGAACGGTTAACGAATTGCTCCACGGCGGCGTGAGCGTGTCGACGTGAGTCACTTCGACCGGCCAAACCGTCGTGTCGTAGCAAGTGCGGAAAAAGCAGGGGCCATCGCCCACGCGCTGCGTACGGAGTTGACTGCCGCGGGCGATCTTGGCGCCGGAGGCTTGCGGATTGGTTGGGTCGGGCTGGAATTGGACCGTGGTCATCGACGGAATCGGCGCCAGGTAATGCGGGTAAAGAACCTCGAGCAGCGCATCGGTCACTTCCGGAAAATCGTCGTCCAATTTCTTTTGAATGCGGCCGGCGATCAGCGCAAACGACTCGATCAGACGTTCGACGTGCGGGTCGCGGCTACGATTCGCTTCCAGAAGCAGACGACCGGCCGCGGCCGGGTGCTTGCGCGCGAACTGCTGCGATTGCTCGCGAGCGAGCAATAGTTCACGTTCGTAGTAGGGGAAGAGCGTTTCGTTCATGATTCGTTCGGCGTCACTTCAATGCGACGGTTGGTGGGGTTGAGCGCGGCGCCGACGCGGATTTTCGCATTGGGCAACGCTTTGGACGTTCCTTCTATCGCAAACGAAATGCGATTCCAGACGCTCTGCTTCGAAACGTCGAGGTTGACGTGAACCGTGTCGAGACGAGGTTCGAAGCGGCGAATCGTGTTTTCAATGTCGCTCGCCAAAGCGAGCATGTCGGCTCGCGTGGCGCCATCATGCAGCGTTAGCTCGGGAACGCCGTAGCAAAAGACCGAGTTGCGAAGCGCCAGCGCATCGATTTCGTCCACAGGACGCGACGCGGAGGTGTTCAGCAGGTCTTCAAGATCGCGGCAGATGCCCAGCACAAATCCGCGCACGCTTTGCGCACGGCTATCGGGCTCTACCTCGAAACAGGCGTCCACCAAGCGATCATAGATCGATGGCGTTAGTTCAGGAGTGAGAGTCGTTCTCGGCATGTCCGGGCCTCCGTAAGGGGAGCGGAGGTATTGGCTGAACGTCCTGCGGCGGGTCAAGAAGCGGACGTCGGTCGAGGCGAGCGGGAAAAATAAGGAAAATCAGGCGACCGCGGCGGCGGTGCGCCTGACTTTCGATGTTGGCGTTGAGCGAACGAGTTCGCTTAGACAGGCTTGTTGGCCTTCAGGTCGTAGCCGGCTTTGACCGGATTGTCCAAGCTGCCGTCGTCCTTCTGCGGACGATATTCGCATTCGATCTTCGCGAAGTTCAACTTCACGAAGTCACGCGGCAGGCCGTCATCGTAGCCTTGACCTTCTTCGGTCGAACCGTTGTTGCGATGGCTGCCGGTTTGGTAGTGGGCGATCAAAACGTCCTTCATCGTGATGATGTAGAACTCTTGTTGTCCGCCGCCCGCCTTACGACAGGTGAGGGTCACTTCGGGAATGTGATCCCCTTTGGCGCAAGCGAGCATCAGTTTCGGCGAAGCTTTGCCGGTGCGGGTCATGAACTCGAAATCGTTCATGCGGACCTTGCCGGCGCCGCCGCCTGCGCCTTGAGCGAAGGTGCCGGTCTGCGAAGCGCTCCAGTTGAATTCCGAGATTTCGATTTCTTTGGCGTGCACCGAGTCGCCCGATTCGCCATCGATGTCCGAGACTTTCAAGAAGTAATCGACTGCCATGATATTGGCTCCGTATGTCAGTTAGTTTGTGTGGATATTGGGAATGCGAAAAAGCAGGCGCGCCGCTCGAAAGCGGCGCGACCCGCGATAGTTAACTAGCCTTGCTTCGGCACTTCAGCGACCAAACGCATCGAGGCTTCGAGCGTTTCGAGCTGGAAGTGAGGACGCAGCCAAGCGACGGCTTCGTACCAGCCCGGCTTGCCTTTGACTTCGCGAACTTCAACGCGAGCGTCGGACAGCGGGCACTTCGCTTTGGTCTCGTCGCCGGCGGTGGCGGGATCGCAAACGTAGTTGCTGATCCAGCTGTTCAACCAACGTTCGGCTTCGGCGACTTCCAGGTTCGAGCCGATTTTGTCGCGAGCCATGACCTTCAGGTAATGAGCGAATCGCGAGACGCACAGCAGGAAGTTGATTTTCGACGAAAGTTCGGCGTTGGAGTTGGCGTCGTCGTCGAAGTAAACCTTCGGCTTTTGAGCGCTTTGGGCGCCCATGAAGACGGCGTAATCCGTGTTCTTGGCGTGCAACAGCGGCAGGAAGCCGAGGTTGGACAGCTCGAACTCACGACGATCGCTGATCGCGATTTCGGTCGGGCACTTCATCGCAATGTCGCCGTCATCGGTCGGGAAGGTGTGAACCGGAAGGTTCTCCACTTTACCGCCGCCTTCGACTCCACGAACTTTGGCGAACCAGCCGTACTTCGAGAAGGCGTTGGTGATGCGGACGCCATAAGCCCAAGCGGCGTTCATCCACAGATACTTGTGGTAATCTTTGCCGTCAACGGCTTCTTCAAAGTTGAACTCTTCGACCTTCTTGAACTCTTCGCCGTAAGGCAAGCGAGACAGAACGTGCGGCAGAGTCAAAGCGACGTAACGCGAATCTTCGCTGTCGCGGAACGAACGCCACGAAGTGTGGGTCGCACCTTCGAAGATCTTGGCCAGGTCACGCGGGTTCGGCAGATCCGAGAAGCTGTCAAGATTGAACAGCGTCGGCGAAGCGGCCGAGATCAACGGAGCGTGAGCCGCAGCGGCGACGTTCGACATCAGCTTCAACAGGTTGATGTCTTCCGGACGACGCGAGAACTCGTAATCGCCGATCAACAAACCGTAAGGCTGACCGCCGAGTTGGCCGTATTCTTCTTCGTAGATCTTCTTGAAGATCGCGCTCTGGTCGAATTCGACGGCGGTCTCCAGGTCTTTCAGCAGGTCGTGCTTGGTCGCGTTCATGACGCGAATCTTCAGCGACGTGCCGGTTTCCGATTCGTGAACCAGGAAGCTAAGTCCGCGCCAGCTGCTTTCCAGGGCTTGGAACTTCTCGTGGTGCATGACTTCGTTCAACTGGGCCGAGAGCTTTTTGTCGAGCTCGGCGATCCAGAAGTTGATCTTCGTGGCGGCGTCCTTCGAGACCTTGTTCTGGTCTTTAGAGGCCTGACGCACGAATTCTTCGATGTACGACTTATTCAATTCCATTTCAGCGTCGTCGAGCGGACGCGTGTTTTCCAGAATCTGATCCAACAGGGTCAGCTCTAGGGTCGCCGTTCCGCCGGCGGTGGTTTCGTTTTCAGCAGCCATTATGTGTATCTCCTGTTACTTTCGTTGCGTTTGTTGCGTTTGTTGCGGAACGGGAACTAGGCGGTCGGAGCTTCGACGCCAAGGTCTTTGCTGATCGTGTCGCGAGCAGCGTCGTCACCCAGCGTGTCGTCCAGCAATCCGCACAAAGCGTCGTTGCCTTCCATTTTGCTGAGCAGTTGCTTCAAGCGATCACGCATCTCGAGCAGATTGGCCAAGACCGGAACCTGGCGAGCGACGTTGGTCGGCTCGAAGTCGGTCATGTCTTTGAAGTTCAGCTCGACGCTGAGGTTCGTGTTATCGTCTTCCAACACGTTCGGAACCTGCATCGCGACGCGAGCGCCGCTCTTTTCCAGAACGCTGTTGAAGTTATCGCGATCGATCGGCACAAACTTGCGTTGCTTGATGCCCGGCAAAGCTTCTTTCGGCTGACCCGAAAGATCGGCCATCACGCCGACAACCAACGGAAGCTCTTTGACTTCCATGGCGCCGCCGGTCTCGACGTCATACGTAATTTGCACGCGCGGAGGACGCACGCGATCAAGCTTGTGTTGCAGGCTTTCGCTCATCAGTCAGTTTCCTTAAGGGTTTGTGGCGGCTACGCGATCGCAGCCGCCTCTCACGCTGCGGTGCGTCAATTCGCCGTCGAAACGAAATCGGAGAATCAATTTGCGATCGCAGACGTCTGCGAATCGCCAATTTGCCGTTGTAGTTCGTCCAGCACCGTTTGCTCGCGTACGATGGCTTGCATCAATTGCGGAAACGGCATCTGGCCGAGTTGAACAGCTCGACGCACAAGGAATGGCGCGGGGCTGTTCGGTTCAATTTGCTCCAGCAGATCGGCTGCCGCCGAAAGCTGTCGATAAAGTTCCTGGCGGCGAACGACGATGTCGCCCACGTTGCCAGAGCGACCGTTGTTGGCGGCGGACCCATCGGCCCCCGCTTCGCCTGCGGTCGTGGTTTCGCTTTCCGGGGTTGGTTCTGGTCGTTTGGCCAATTCGGCCGCCAACAAACGTTGGCATTCCTCCAGCGCCTTTTGCAGATTCAACAGCGCCGTCGCATCACAACCGAGTCGTTCGTCGAGCAGACGTGCGATTTCGCGGGCCGCGTCGTGCGACCGCTGCGCTTCTTTGACGGCGTGCAGCACATCGTCTCGCGTGGCCGAAGCCAGAATGCGCGACAAACAAGCTTGCTCTTCCGGGTTCTTGGATTGTTGCCATTGCAGCCAGTCGACGGCGGTCAGTTGCCCTTGGCTGTTCGAGAGCAGCGGGACGCGACGAATCGTTCGCGGAAAGAGCACGCCGCGATCTTCGTCATCCAGCAAATTGGCCAGCGGAGCAAGACGAGCTTCTGGCCCGTTATCCAGCGGCGGATTCAGACTATCCCAACGCTGTTCAATGAGATTCTTTAGCAGGTCAAGTCCTGCGGCGACGCCGTGGATCCCTTCGGTTCGAGCGAGACCCTCGATCAAATGGCAGACGACTCGCAGATCTTTGCTGTCGTGCAAAAGCGAATTACGAGCAAGATCGACAATACCGGCCCAATCGGCCTGCTTCAGGTTGGCCGGTCGCGTGACGTCATCGAAGTCGTCGGCGTCCTCTTCGCGGCGTAATTCACGAAATTGATCGTGCAAACGATGCGAATAGGCGTCCGGATCGCCGGCTGGGCGATCTTCGGAGACGGGCGAAATTAGTTCGGCTACGTCTACTTCGGCCATTGTCGCTGGTGGGTTGGTTGGGGGAGTGCGCCGCGGGGAGGGGCGAATATTGGGGAGTGCTGATCGGTTACCCGTAGGGGGTTACCGATCGATGTTCCGGCAAAGTTAGGTCAGGAATTGGCGCAGGGCAAAAGCCGCGAAATTTTTTACCTCCGGCGACTGGTCCCATACCGCGACCTATATTGCAACGAACTCACGCCTATGCAGCGCACGGACGATCTCGCCGATTTGTCGCCGCGCCCATGCCGATACGTAAGACCCACCGCAGCCGTAGCGTTTCTTGGGATCCGCCGCGACGCTCCTCGCTTTGAAGAGTGAAACGCAGATACCGAAACGCTTGCGATTCGTTACAAACGGCGGATGCCGTCGCCGAATTCGGCTCCGCCGCTTGTAACGGAAATTGATCGGATCGCCCCACCGCCGGGCACGCCGGGTACAAATTATTTCCCCCTAGACGAGACGCGCGCCATGCAATCTCCCTTGGCAGAAGACGTACGTGCCGTAATGGACTACGGACTCGATCTGCTCCGTCGACTCGAGTCGCAGCAGAAGGTGGACCTTGAGTTTGAACAAGTGGTCCTGCTCGATCTATTGCAACGTGACTCGATCGCAACCGTCGTTCATACGCGTCGCGAGAAGCAGTTGGTTAACCTGCAATACGCGCTGGCGTGTTGGTTGGATGAAATCTTTACCGACTGCCCCCAGTCGACGAATGCGTGGAACGAACAAAAGATCGAGATGCATCTGTTTGGCGCCAACGATCGCGCTTGGCGCTTTTGGCACGAAGCGGAAATGGCGCTGCGTCACGGCGAGCACGATCCGTTAGAAGTCTATTACCTTTGCGTAACGCTTGGATTTCGGGGCGAAATGCGTGCGCAGCCTGAAAAGCTGATGTCGTGGATCTCGCGAGCTCGAGTCGCCGTTGGCGACATCGACGACTTGCAAGTTTCGCTAGAAGCGGAGCTCCCGCCGTCGTGCGACGCTCGACCCTTGCATGGCGAGGGCCGCATGCAAACGATGATCGCCGCTGCTTGCGTCGTTGGGCTTGTCGCCGCACCTTTTCTCACGTTCGTCGTCGTCGACTGGTTCGGCCGCTAACCCTCAAACACGGAACGTACGCGATGTTCATGAAGATACTTAGTTCGATGGGGCAATCGTTGGCGAGTCTCGCCAATTTGATCACCGCGCCTGTCGCCGCAACCGCCCGCGCTCAAGGGACGGTTCGCTTGCTGCTATGGCTGGTCCATGGGCTGGCGATCGTCGCCATTTTGATTGGGCTATGGTGGCTGAACGACTATTTAGAACTGGAAAAATCGGTTCGCTTTCCTTCAACCATCGTCCGCTCTAGTTGGTTGCCGATTCTGTTTTTGCTGGGCTACGCATTGGGCTGGCAAGTCTGGTGGATGATGCGACTGGTGCGCCAACGCGTCAGCGTTTCCCCCTACCCTGATCTGGACCAGGCCTGGACCGAAGCGACCGAACAACTGATGCGTAATGGGGTTTCATTGGTCAAAGAGCCGCTGTTTTTGGTGTTGGGCCAAACGACGGCCGGCGACGCCAATTTTTGCTCCGCAGCCGGGCTTTCGCTTACGCAGCCGCCGACTCCGCGCGGCGCCGACGCGCCGCTACGCATTTGGGCCGATGAACGGGGAGTCTTCGTTTCGCTGCGCGATGCGTCGCTATTAGGCTTGCAAGCTTCACGTTTGCAAGACATGGCCCGCGCAGCGGAAGAGTCGAATCCGATGGAAGTGGTCGTCGCCGGCAGTGATCCGTATAACGAACCTGTCTACTCCGACTTTTTGAGCGGCGAGAGCTCTGGCGTCGCCGTCATGCCGAAGACGCAGAAGAAACTAGAAAGCACCGCCGTATCGGCCGAATCGAAACTGGACGAAGCCGAGTCGAACTTGGCGTTAGCTTTCGCCGAACCTTCGGCCAACGCAATGATTCGGACGACGCCGCGAGCCGAAGTCAAAACGACCGTTGAGATCACCAAAGAAGAGATTGACGAAACGCTCGATCGGCTCGACTATGTCATCGACTTGATTCGCCATGCCCGCGCCCCCTATTGCACGCACAATGGGGTGATCGTGTTGGTCCCCGGCGATGCGACCGAAAATCTGGCCGTCGCGCAGCAAACGGCGGTCTTTATGCAGCATGATCTGCAGCAAGTTCGTCAAGCGAGCGAAGTCGCCGGTCCCGTCACGGCGATTTTCTGTGACGCCGAACAATTCAACGGCTGCGACGAATTGCTTCGTCGTTTTCCGGAAGAACATCGCCGTCGTCGCTTTGGCGCCGAATTGCCGAATATCCCGGTCGCCGATTTCAGCAATATCAAAGAGATCTTGCACAGCGGCGTTCGGTGGGTCAATCGTTCGCTTGCATCGGCCCTGGTCTATCGGATCTTCGCCCAACGCGATTCGTTCCACGGGGATCAACGCCGCGAGATCGAAAGCAATCGAATGCTCTACCAGTTCGTCAGCTCGTTAGACCGCCGCAGCGACGCGATCCTGCGTATTCTGACTCGCGGACTTTATCCAGAACATCATGGCGATTGGATGCCCGCCGGTTGGTATCTGGCCGCGACCGGCAGCGATCCACTTACCCAGCAAGGCTTCCTGCCTGGTGTGATGACGCTGGTCTTTAACGCCCAGAACTTCGTCAGTTGGACCGAAGATGCGCGACGTCGCGATCGGATGCGAAACTGGTTTACGATCTTCGGTTACGCCGGCCTTGGCGTCGCGGTGCTGGCGCTGCTGATCGTCGCACTCACCAAGCTGTAAGCTGGGGACGCTGGTTCAAGAAAACAAAAAAGCCGCTGGCATATTCGCCAGCGGCTTTTTTTGTAGGGTAGAAAAAGAAGAGCTTACGCTTCCTCTTTGCCTTCTTCCTGGGCTTCCGGAATATCGCCTTCGACCGGTTGGCCAGTGATGGCGAATTCGATCGGCGAGACGCTCGCTTGGGCGTCCGCTTCCGCCGGAACTTCGGTGAACTTCGCTTCGCCAGTGATCAGCTCGATCACCTTGCGTTCGATGATCTGGTTGCGAAGCGTATCCATTAGGCCTTGCTTCTCGAGGCGAGCACGCACGCTTCGCGGCGACTGCTTGCTTTGCGCGGCGATCTGCATGATCTCGCGTTCGTAGTCTTCCGGAGCGTCTTCGATCGTTTCTTCTTCGGCGATCCGTTCCAGAATAAAGTGCTCTTTCAGCGCCTTTTCGGTCGACTGCAGGCTGTTCTGGCGAAGCGTATTTTCGTAGCCGCGGATCGCATCTTCATCGAAACCGTAAGAACGAAGATCGAGGATCGCTCGTTCCAGTTCGCGACCGGCTTGGCGTCGGAGGAGTGCCGGCGGCAGGTCCCAATCGGCGTCTTTGATCAACTGTTCGGTAATCGCGCCACGCAATTGTTGTTGCTGGTGATACTCGAACTGACGTTCCATGTCGGCTTTGACGAAATCGCGTAGATCGCCTTCGCTTTCAAAGCTGCCGATCTTCTGCAGGAACTCGGCGTTCATTTCCGGCAATTCGAGACGCTTCACTTCCAGGACTTCAATCTCAAGATCGAGTTCTTTGCCCTTCAGATCTTCGTTAGCGGCTTCTTCGCTGACGGTCGCTTTGCCCGACTTTTTGTCGCCGGCTTTGACGCCGAGGACCGTCTTGCCGAATTCTTCCCAGTTGGCGTCTTGGAAGCTGAGCGTGTCACGCAGGCGAACGCTGATTTCTTCGGTGCGAGCGATCTCTTTGCCGTCCAGCTTGCTGACGATGTTCAACGTCAGGAAGTCGTCCATTTCGGCGGGAGCGTCGATCGGGGCGATTTCGCTGAAGCGATCGAGCACTTTTGCCAGATGCTTGTCGATGTCGGCCTTCTCGAACGTTTTGACCGGCTTGTTGAGCTCGAGGCCTTTCCATTTCGGCAGGTCGAACTCGGGACGAACTTCGATATCGAACTCGAACGTCAGCGGGCCTTCTTCGGGAAGCTCGACCGCGTCGAACTTGAAGTCCGGCTCACTAATCGCCGAGAAGTTTTGTTCGTCGCTGGCCTGGGCCATGCTGTCCATCAACAGCGAGCCTTTGACCTGATTGGCGACTTCCTTGCGGAATCGCTTTTCGACCAGCTTGCGCGGAGCATGTCCGGGACGGAAGCCGGGGACAGCCGCCGTGGGGGCCATCTCGTCAAAGGCTTTGTCGAAGTAACGATCGACGTCTTCATGCGAGACGGTCACCGTGACGTGACGCTGGCACGAGCTCGGGCTTTCGACCTTCACTTCCAGCGACAGTTTTTTCGACTCTTCCGTTTGTTCGGCTTCGACCGCCGTGGTTTCATCCGGTGACGTCATCTGAATGCTTGCCAAATACTGAGGTTGCGTAATGTATTTTTAAGAAGACCCGCTCGAAGCGACAGCGGCCTGCGAAGCCGAGAGTTGCGGATCCGCCGAGCGCGGGACAAGGTTCCAATCCAAGAGAAGCGACGATCGAAACGCTTCCGCTGCGGCTACTGAGAGTCCTGGGCTTAACCTGCCGAGCGAAATCGGGTTTGGCCAAGCGAAATCAAAAAAGAGCGGGTGAAGGGATTCGAACCCTCGACAACAACGTTGGCAACGTTGTGCTCTACCAACTGAGCTACACCCGCACTGGTAGTCCGCCGACAAGCGACGGAAACAACGGATTATACGTCAACTGGGCGATGAATCAACCGCCCTCCACGCCATCCGTTTTTAATGTGCTCCGGCAGCAAAAACCCTTAAAAGGGCCAAATCTGCTGCAGGAACCTCGAATTATGCCGCTCTCCAACGGCCCTGTCAACAGGGTTCAAGCGACAGAATCGGAGGGAAATCGCGGGTGCAAAACAGTCGGTGGGGCGTCCTGTGATATCACTGCTGTCGCCGCTTCCAAAATCGGGTCGCTCAGGTCCGAACAGTGGTCCCCCAACAGCACGAAGCCGACACATGTCGAAACATGCGCCGGCCCCGCTGAGGGTGACGTCATTCCATAAAGCGCGACGGCTCGCGGTTACTTCTGACCGCCGACGTTGACATCGACGTTGATCTTACGATCCTTCTTCATCACTTTACCGGACCAAGCCGAATCGGCATGGTGCGGCCAGTTCGACTGGTCAAATCCCTGACGATTTTCGAGTTCCTTTTCGGTGACGTTCATCACCAAGTAGTTCTCGTTCTCGCCTTTGTGGAATTTCAACGCGTCCAACGGCACGGCGAGCAGCTTGTCGCCGATACCAACGAATCCGCCAAACGACAGGGCGACGTATTCGACCTTACCGCGATCCGCATTCAACGCGGCGTCCGCGATCGAACCGATCGTTTCGCCCTGTTGATTCTTCACGGTAATGCCGTCCAGCGTGCTGAGACGCATCGCCGAGACGTCGACTGGCGATTTGGCGTCGTCCGTGGCAAGTTCACCCTTACGAACGTCATTTTCACGTTCATAGTCGTAGGCGCGATCATTGGTCATGACCCATTTGGCGTCGCCGAAATCAGGCCAATGAGCTTCGTCGAAGCCTTGGGCGTTTTCCAGCGACTTCTCGGTGGCGTCAAATTCGATATAAGGGTTGTCTCCCTTATGGGCCGCGACCGCTTGAAACGGAACGGCGAACAATTTGTCGCCGATGCCGGCGAAACCGCCGAAGCTGACGGCGACATAGCGAATTTTGCCCGATTTCAGATCGATGACGGCGTCATTGATCGTACCCAGGTTTTCGCCTTCCGAGTTCTTCACCGTCATGCCGATCAGATCGGCGCCGGTGCAAACTTTCTTCTCGGTGGCTTTGGTAGCATCACGATTCGCATCGCGCTGGGCGTCTACTTTGACGTTCACGCCGCCTGGCTCGGTGGCCGGAGTCGTGTCGTCGGCCAACAGCGGGGCGCTAATCAACAGTGCGGCAGTAAGGCCGCTAGTCATCCAAAAGCGTTTCATCGTTGTTTCTCCTCTAGAGAACAGTTAGTAGCTTGTTCATTCCCTCAGCAGCGTAGTGACGCTGCGACTTGAACGAACTACCATCGCAATGGTCGTGCCATGCGGCGAAAAAGTGGAGAAACTCCAGCAAATCCCGCATTTTCAAGCACTTTACGAAAATGCCGATGTTGGATCAAAGATGACGCATTGGAACTTTTGATCGTCCAAGGATCGCGCTGGCCGTAGCAGAATCAACAGATCGCAAACGACGAAGAGGACGCAGATGCGTCCTCTTTTCTATCTTGCGACAAGCGTGCGAAATAATGTCGTCGCGCTAGCTCTTTTCGGCGGCCGCAGGTTCTGTCGGAGCGTAATCATAGATGCGAAAACTCTTCACCTTTCTCGCACCGCCCCGTTCAAGGGTAGCGCGCGAAAGATGATTGCTTTCCAGCACCCAAGAGAACTCCGCTTCTTGAATCCCAAATTTTAGACTATCCGGAACAAGCCGTTCCAAAAGCACCAGCCCGATCCCCCAACGTTGGAACTCCGGCAATATATTGGTGCTCATCAGGCGCACGCGGTGGATCTTCTTGCGATTCCAAAGCAGTCGTAAGAATCCAAACGGAAAAAGCCGCCCATCGATCTTTTTGATGCGGGGATTGTAATCGAGCAATCCGAACACGGCGCCGACCGGTTTGCCTTCGATCTCGCAAACGGTGGTCAATTCGGGAACGACCAATTGTTTCAACCCTTTCGCCATGTGGTCGACTTCGGCGTCCGAGAGCGGAACAAATCCCCAGGTCGCGACCAACGACTTGTTGTAGATGTCGAGGAACATCCGGACTTCTTCCGCAAAGCGGCTCTTGTCGATGGGGCGCAGTACCGGTTGAAAACGGCGTTTCGCTTCGTCAACGACAAATTTCAGCTTCGGATCGAGCGATTCAAGCATGGCCAGATCACCCCAAAACGCATACAAGTCTTCGACTTTGCGAAAACCATAGCCCTCAATCAAATCAGCGTAATAAGGTGGGTTATAGGACATCATAAAGGTCGGCATCGAATCGAAACCGTCGATCAGTAGACCGCATTCATGATTGAGCGATGGGTTGGTGGGACCGCGGACGAGCAGAATGTCGTGTTCTTTCAACCAAGCTCGAGCGGCGTCGAACAGCGCGTTGGCGACTTCCTGGTCGTTAATCGACTCAAAGAAGCCAAAGAAGCCGCGGCGCTCTTTGTAGCGCTCGATATGGCCGTTGTTGATGATCGCGGCGACGCGGCCGACCGGCTTGCCGTCCTTGAATGCCAGAAAACATTGGATTTCGTTTTTTTCATAAAACGGATCCGGATCGAAGTTCAGCAATTCTCGTTGGTTTTGTCGCAGCGGCGGCACCCAATAGGGATCCCCCTTGTAGAGGTCCCAGGCGAGTTGCGTGAACTGTTTTTGGAGGCGACGCGATACGACCGGTTCTACGGTTATTGACATGCGAAATTTCCGGAACTTTTTTGATCGACGAAGGAGACGGCGTTTACGCCTGAACAGAGTGAGTCGACGCGGCGTATCTTCTTAGAATGTTGAGCACGCGTCGACCGCCCTTTCTGAAAATTATCGCTCTGGGGAGGACGACAGTTTCTTCTGGGTGAGCCCATTTTCCGCTTGCAATTCAAATGCAGAAAACTTTATAAAACAACCTTTGATTCGACAGTTACGCCGATTCTGAGAGAATAGGCGTTCGATATCCTTGGTCGCTTGCGACCGGGAGGACCCTCACAGACACTGCCCCGTTTGTGGGGGTTTTTCTTTTCTTGCCATCCATCCGCGGCGGTCAATTTTGCTCGATAGCACGCACGGCGTCCCCGTCATGCAAGCTTGAATCCGGCGCTAGGATGACCAAATCCTCGGGCGTCAGATTTGCCGTGATCTCGGCGAAGCGATCATTGATCAATCCGACTTCGACGCGAACCAATCGAGCGATCTCGTCGCGAACGGCCATCACTTGCCAATTGCCGTCGGCGGCGCGAAACAGACAGGCGCGGGGGATCGTCAATGCGTCCTCTTTCTCCGCTTCGATCGCGCGAACTTGCACGCGGTAGTCGACGCCCAGCGTCCGATCGACGGCGATCTTCTCGAGTTCGCCGCTGCGCAGACGGACGATCACTTTGACACGTTGTTGATCGACTCCCAGCGAGCTTCGTTTGGTAAATCCGGCCGGTCGAATTCGTGCGACGACTCCCTCTAAGCCGTTCTCCGCCGCGCGTCCGACCGCTGCGCCGTAAATCAGCGCTCGCGAGCCGTGATGCAGATTAACGGCATCCTGACTCAGCAGATCGGCTTCGACTTCCAGTTCGTGCAAATCGCCGATCGTCAGCAATTGCGCGCCGGCGGCGAGTTGCTGTTCGTTGACGATCGATCGTTCCAGCACGACGCCGTCAATCGGGCTGATCATCGTGCCGCGTTCAACATTGGTTTTCGCCTGACGTAGTCGCGCTTCGGCTTCCAGCTTTTCTTGTTTCAGCACGGCGATGGTCAAATCTTTGCGATCGATATACTGTTGCACCAAGGTCGGCAGAAGCAAGGTGGCGGCGTCAATGGATTTCATCGCCTGAAAGATCAGGACGTCTTGTTGATAGTCGGTGTCGGCTTCGACTTTACGTAATTGCGCTCGATCGAGCTCATCTTCGGTTTTAGCGCCAGAAGGAATTAACGTCTGAACGCGACCCAGAAAAGTGATCGCATAGTCGACGCGCGACTTACCAGCGACCATGCGAGCTTTGGCCGCTTCGACGGTCGATTTCATTGATTCGACGAAGTGGGACGCTTGGGTTTTGCTGGTATCCTCGACTGTGGTGTCGGCGTTTTCGGCGATGGACGCGGTTAACCGTTCGACGGCGGCTTTCGCCTGGTCTAGTTCGTTTTGCAGATCGCTCGGCACCAAGCGTGCGACGGTTTCTCCCTTTTTCACGGGATCGCCGGGCTCCAATGCGATTGCTTCGATCCGCCCTCCCAGCGGCATCGTGATCTCATAGGTGCGCGGCAAGCGGGTTTTCCCTTGTTCGTCGACGTATTGTGCGATCGGGCCGCGTCGCGGTCGAGTCGTTTCGACCGGAACGCCGGACGATTGCCCGAGAGCCAACCAGCCGCCGAGGATCGCCAGGATCACGACCGCCGAGATGGTCCACTTGTTAATCCAGCTGTTGCCGGAACGGTTTTTGTTCATGGCTATTCCTTTACTTGAAGAGCCTCGATTAGATTCATTTTGTTGATCTGCCGCTGGACGACCGCATGTGCGGCCAGCGCGAACGAAATGGACGCGACGCTGCCCGCCCAATAAATCCACGCAGCGGTCACGACCGGAAAGCGGATCAGATCTTTATCGATCGTGTAGGTCATCAAGACCACCAGTTCGTACCCCAGCGGAAATCCCAGCAGCGTGCCGATGACGTTCGCTAACATGCTTTCGCGCAGGAACATCGCCCCAATTTCCCACCGCGTATAGCCCAGGGCGCCCAGCGTCGCCGCTTCGCGCTCTCGTTCGGCCAGATTGATCAATGTGGCGTTGAGCACGCTGCCAAAGAAAATGATGCCGGCGAACAAGATAATAGAAAAGATCATCACCAGTTGCCCCTGGACGAACGTCTGACGCATGTTGGCGATCATGTCGATGCGAGCGTTCACCGATTCGATCGCCGGCATACGTTTCAATTCGCGATAGAGCTGATCGATCTCTCCAGGGGCCGGATTGATTTTCAATTGAGCGCCGCTGGCGGCGAACTCTTCCCCACGCAATTTGTTCAAATAGCGAATGTCGGCATAACAGCTCAAGCCAAACATGCCGTCGCAAAGCTGCGTGACCGGAACCGTCAACGGCGTTTGATCTCCTTGTACGGGTCGTAGCACTAACAGATCTCCCCGACCGACTCCCAGAATCGCAGCCAACTGCCGATCAAGCATCAGGCCAACATCCGGCACGACGATCCGCCGTCCCTGCTGGTCGCGCGGCGAAGTCAAGTTCGCGCCCGGGGTGATTCCCATCACGGCGCTCCGTCGACTGTGCGATCCATTTTCGAGAGTGCACGCGACGCTAAAGGTGGGTTCAATCAGATCGGCGCCGGGCAGACGTTGCAGTTCGGTGATCGCAGAGCGATCGACCACGTCTTTAAAGGACAAATCAATATCGCTGCGAACGATCTCCTCAAACTGGACGCGAATGAAGTAGTCGGTCGCTTCGAACATCATCAGGCCGGCGACCAGGATCGACGCGCCGGTCATGGACGCGAAGATCGCGACGGCTGTTCGAACGCGATTGCGCACCATGCCGCGCAGCGCAGCTCGCCAGGGAGACGACAGACGGTTCCAGAACCAGGGAAGGCGCTCGAGCCAGATTCGGCCTGCATGTTTGGGCGGTTCGCTCCGCATGGCTTCGACCGGTTTCAAGATCAGCATCGATCGAGCGCCATACAGCGAACCAAGGATCGCACAGCTTAAACTGACCGCTAGACCGGTCAAATGGGTCGCCAGGAAGAAGTCGGCGTGCAGATCGGGAAACTGAAACAACATCTGATACTGAGAG
This sequence comes from Blastopirellula marina DSM 3645, assembly GCF_000153105.1. Classification (GTDB taxonomy): domain Bacteria; phylum Planctomycetota; class Planctomycetia; order Pirellulales; family Pirellulaceae; genus Blastopirellula; species Blastopirellula marina. Next base: position 1,921,873 of record NZ_CH672377.1, on the reverse strand, counting down.
GTCATTCCTTGGGCGAGTAATATTCCCAAGATCGATCCGCCGATTGCGCCGGCGATTCCGACCGCCGCGCCATACTTCAAAAAATGGGCGAATAACGCCCAGTCGCTGTAACCGATCGCTTTGAAGGCGCCGACGATGGTGCGCTGCTGCCGCGCCAGTCGCGTCATCAACACGTTTAACACCAGCGCCGCGACCGCGAGAAAAACCGAGGGTAGAAACGTGGCGAAGTTGCTCAGTTGCGAGATTTCGTTCGAGATATAGTAGTTCGACGTGTAATCTTTCAGCGGCGTCGCAGAGAAGACTCCATACGAACTGAGTTGCCGTTCGATGTCATCGAGCAAGCGATCCAGGTTGGTCCCCGGCGCTACCGCGCCGACCAACTGATTGGCGGCGCCGGAGAAGTCATAGGCCTCTTCGGCAAAACGCTGCGGTACGTAGAAGACGCCGAAATTTTCGGGGTCTGGAGTCAGCGCCCCTGGCCCTAGCAGATACGTGAACTCGGCGCTGATCGCCGTGCCGACAACAAAAAACTGTTGCCGCCGATCATTCATTAGCAGATGAATCCAGTCGCCCGGCGAGATGCGATTGGCGGCGGCGAACTTGTCATTGATCACGACTTCGTTGTCACGTCGCCCGGTAAAATAGCTGCCGCGAACCATCAAGATATCATTCAGCACCGGTTGGCGGCGCTCGGGCATCGCGATGACCAAGCCGTTGAGCGGCTTGACGCGGTTATCGAGATCGACCGTCGCGGGAAATTGAATCCGCGGCTGCAGCTGGCGGATTCCTTCGATCTGGCGGACCGCTTCGACTTCGGCTAGCGGCAGTTTTTTCAGGTCGATCCAAAAGTCGGCGACGCGGCAATCTGCGTAGTAGCGCTGTTTGGCGCCGCTCAAGCTGCGATAGGTTGACTGCATGCCGACAAACAGGCCGATCCCCAGCGTCATGATGCTGACGATCGCTAGGAGCAGACCTCGCGACTGCACGAGGTCCCGCGCCAGTTTGCGGTCGAGCATGCTCACCAGGTCACCTCTTCTGGCGCGATCGGATGTGGGTTGATCACGAGATCGCTAATCTGTCCGCTGCGCAAGTGAACGACCCGATCAGCCGTTTCGGCGATCGCGCTGTTATGCGTAATCAGCACGATCGTCGCGCCCAAGCGGCGATTGACGTCCACCAACAAGCGCAGCGCTTTTATGCCGGTCGTGTAGTCGAGCGCACCGGTTGGTTCGTCGCATAATAAAAGATCGGGATTTTTTGCGACGGCCCGAGCGATAGCGACGCGCTGTTGCTCGCCGCCGGAGAGCTGGGCCGGAAAGTGATCGGCCCGCTCGGTGAGACCGACCATTTCGAGGACTTCGTCGACATCGGCCGGATCGCGGGCGATCTCGGTTGCGGTCAGCACATTCTCACGAGCGGTCAGATTGGGCGCCAAATTATAAAACTGGAAGACGAAGCCGACATGATCACGGCGGTAGGCGGTCAGTCGGCGATTGGAAGCGGACGTCAGATCTTCACCGCGAAATAAGACTTCTCCTGAGGTTGGCTGATCGAGCCCGCCGACCAGGTTCAGAATCGTCGATTTGCCGCTGCCGCTGGGGCCGACGATCGCCAGGAACTCGCCTTCATATATATCGAGCGAAAAGTCGCGCAGCACTTCGACTTTCACCTCGCCCATGGTGAAGACGCGACCGACGTGATCCAGCCGTACGATCGCCGAGCGATCTGTCGTCGGAGCAGATTCGGTTGTCATGATTTTGCGGGGCCGCCAATGGATTCGGTCCAAACCATCCATTCTACCTTACGTTACCCCCCCTTCTCGCCCGGCGCGGCTGACTTGCGGCCTGACCGGCTGGCGCACGATCAGATCTGCGCGGCATTTAGTACAGAAAACGTTGCTATTTATGGACTTGCGCGAATTGGCACGCCGTATGCTCTTGGGTGGATTGTTCGCAACTTATTGCGGACGCTTCCATCATTTCCAAGGAGAACGTCATGTTAGGTTGGGCCATTACATTTCTCGTGATTGCTTTGATTGCCGCTTTGTTGGGTTTTGGCGGTGTCGCCGGTATGGCGGCAGGTATCGCCAAGTTTCTGGCGGTCGTGTTCGTGATCATGTTCATTATCAGTCTGGTGGTGGGCGGCTTCCGTCGACCCGTCGTTTAACGAACGCGATATTTGCCGAAGTGCTGCTGGGGATTGGCGTTTAAAATTCCTTTGAACGGTTCGTGGAGAATGCGATGGGGACATCGACTGAGCAGAAGTTGGACGAGACGAAGCATCAGCTCGGTATGGGAGCGATCCCACACGAAGAGGGAACGGCGTTTCGCGTTTGGGCGCCGAACGCCGACTCTGTCGCCGTTGTCGGCGAGTTCAACGATTGGAACGCCGACGCCAATCCGATGGCGCACGAAGAGCATGGTTTCTGGTACGCCGACGTCACCGGCGCCGAGCCGGGGCAGCGTTATCGCTTTTTCCTGCGCAATGGAGAGCAAGAACTGTCGCGGATTGACCCGTACGCTCGTGAAGTGACCAACTCGGTCGGCGACGGCGTGATCTACGACACGCATAGCTTCGACTGGGAAGAGGACGCGTTTCAACTCCCGACCTTCAACGAGCTGGTCATCTACGAGATGCACGTCGGCACGTTCAATGGTCAGGACGAAAACGGCCCCGGCGGTTTCGCCGATGCGATCCAAAAACTTGACTATCTGAAAAACCTGGGGATCAACGCGATTGAATTGATGCCGGCGGCCGAGTTTGCCGGCGACTATTCATGGGGTTACAACCCCGCGCAAATCTTTGCGGTCGAAGGCGCCTACGGAGGACCGAACGGCCTGAAACGATTTGTAAAGGAAGCCCATCGGCGGGGAATCGGCGTCATCTTGGATGTCGTTTACAACCACTTTGGGCCGAGCGACTTGAGCATCTGGCAGTTCGACGGCTGGAGCGAAAACGGGAAAGGGGGCATCTATTTCTACAACGACTGGAAATCGACGACTCCGTGGGGAGACACGCGTCCCGACTATGGTCGCGGCGAAGTCCGGCAATACATCCACGACAACGCGCTGATGTGGCTGGACGATTTTCATGTCGACGGACTCCGTTATGATATGACGCTTTTCATCCGCAGTGTCGACGGCGGAACCGAACTGCCGGAAGGATGGTCGATGACCCGGTGGGTGAACGACGTCATCCGCAAGCGTTTTCCAGGCCGCATCCTCATCGCGGAAGATCTGCAAAACAACGAATGGTTAACGAAGTCTCCCGAGGAAGGAGGCGCCGGCTTTCTCTCGCAATGGGACGCCAAATTCGTTCACCCCATTCGGAGCGTCGTGACGATCTTGAACGACTCCGATCGCTCAATGGAAGTCGTGCGCGACGCGCTGCTGTATCGCTATAACGGCGACGCTTTTCAGCGAGTTGTTTATAGCGAATCGCATGATGAAGTCGCCAACGGCAAGGCGCGCGTCGTCAGTGAAGTAAGTGCTCAGCACCCGCACGACGTGTATGCAAAGCGGCGCTCGACGTTGGCCGCGGCGATGATGTTCACCGCGCCCGGCATCCCGATGCTGTTTCAAGGCCAAGAGTTCCTGCAGGATGGCTGGTTCCGCGACGACAAACCGCTGAAGTGGGAACTAGAGGCGGAGTTTCGCGGCATCAAACGACTCTATCGCGATCTGATCCACTTGCGGCTCAATCGCGTAGGATGTTCGCGTGGGTTGACCGGCCAAAACATCGAAGTCTTTCATCTTGACGACGCCAACAAAGTGATCGCGTTTCGTCGCTGGAGCGAAGGTGGTCCCGGCGATAGCGTCGTGGTGGTCGCCAACTTCGCGAACCAAGAATTGCATGACTATCGAATCGGCTTTCCGCGAGAGGGCGTCTGGCGATTGCGTTTGAATTCAGACGCGAAAGTCTATAGCGACGACTTCAGCAACCATGCCGATGGAGACAGTCAGGCCGAACCGGCTCCGTATGACGGCCAGGGTTTCTCCGACACGGTGGCGCTGGCTCCCTACAGCTTCCAGATTTTCTCGCAAGATCCGGCATAACCGTCAGAGTTTGTAGGGTGCTGGACGATTGTGGAACGGCCCGTAGCGGGCCGTTTTCTTTTTCACTTCGCAGCGCCGCGTGGTGGTGTACAATTCCGGTAGGCGCAGCAATCGCACGGCAACTGGGAAAGCCTTCATGGCGAAGATGATGGATACGATCTCTACAATCAACACGACGATTCGAACGCTTCTCGCATTGCTCGTTGCAATCGTGCTCGGTTTCGCATCCTTCTTTGGCTACAACGTCTACCACGAAAAAGAGCTGGCCTTGCAAGATGCGCAAACCAAAGTTGTTGCGCTCGAAACGGAAGTCTTGCTGAAAAAAGAGGCGATCGAAAAGCTGGAGGTTCGCCTGAAGCTGTTAAAGGTCGATCGCCGCATCGGCCAGTTCTATGTCGTCGATCAAACGGTCGATGAGCAGACCGGCAAGAAGACTTCGAAGATTCGTTTTGTCGAAGTCGATCGCCAGGGAGAGACGATTGGTGCGCCGCGCGAGTTTGTCGTCAAAGGCGACGTGGTTTACATCGATTATTGGGTGGTCAAGTTCGAGGACAAATTCGTCGAAGAAAACGATCCCTTTCGTAACACGTCTATTTTTCTCTTCCGCAAGATCTTTGGAGACTCGCAATCGGCGGACGAAGTTCCCGATATCGATAAGGTCGGTGATCGTCCCCTGGTCTACGGTCAAAATCCCGAAGCGACCGAATTTGAAAATGAGCTCTGGTCTGACTTTTGGAAACTGGCCAACGATCCCAAAGCGGCCCAAGAAAAGGGGATCCGCGCCGCGCATGGAGAAGCGGCCAGTATTCAGATGCTCGAAGGAAAGACGTACGAGTTGGAATTACGCGCCTCTGGCGGCATCAGCTTGAAGCCGATCGATAATCCGACGAAGCCAGAATCGTAAGTCGCCGCGCTCTATTGCCCGATGCAATAGAGCGTCTCCAGCCGGGTTCCGCTGCTGGAATCGGCGGTCCGCATGAACATTTGGTCTTCGCAAAATGAGGGGGAAGCGAACGCCTCGTCGCCGAGTTGATTTTCTGCGACCAGCTCGAACTTCTGCGGATTCGCCTTGAAGACGAAGCATTTGCCGCGCTCGTTGAACAGATAGATCGAATCGCCGACCAGCGTGGGGGAAGAACTGACCGAACCTCCTCCCAGTCGCTGTTTCCACATCTCTTGCCCAGTCACGGCGTTCCAGCAATAGGCGATCCCATCGTCGCTGACCGCGTAGACAAAGCCATCGGCGGCGACCAGCGATTGCTCGTAACACTTAACCGGTTGGCGCCACAAGATCTTGCCTGAACCATCCGCTTTGACGGCGATGGTTTCTTTCTCGGGATAGCCGCCGCTGGCGAAGACCGTATCGCCCAACCAGACCAACGTGCCGCATGTCGCCAGCGCCGGCCCATCGACCGACCAAAGGAGCTTGCCGCTTTGCGGATCATAGCTGCAAACCTTGCTGAGACCGCTAATCAGCATCTGGTCTCGACCGGCGAGTTTGGCGACGATCGGTGATGAAAAACTAATTTGCGGTCGATCAATTTTCCAAGCGATCGCGCCGTTTTTCTTGCGGAGCGCGATGATATAGCCTTGTTCGTACTCGGCGGCCAAGATCACTAGATCGCCATAAAGAAGCGGTGAAGGGCCAAAACCAAATTTGAACTGCTGCGGCGTAAAGGGGCCCTGTTTCTTCCAGAGGAGCTTGCCGTTGAGATCCAACGCCGCTAATTGCACCGAGTTGTTGTTATTGAATAGTGCGAATAACTGCTTGCCGTCGCACGCGACGGTCGGTGAAGCGTGAGTGTTTTTCGAGTGAATCTCAGGCGGCAGTCCGCCGGTATTGACGACCGTCGTCCAGAGCGACTTGCCGGTCTTACGATCAAAGCAGAGCACCGACTGCGTTTGCTTTTCTTTGTCGGCGGTTGTCAGCACGACTTTGTCGCCCACCAAAATCGGGGACGAGTGCCCGCGACCTGGGACCGACGTTTTCCAAACCACATTCTCACTGTCGCTAAACTTGGTCGGCGGGCTCTGCCCAGGTTCGGCGATTCCCAAATCGTGCGGTCCGCGCCAATGGAGCCAGTCGCCAGCTTGCAGCATTGTGGAAGACGAAACGAAAACGACGCTCAGGAGGATAAGTCGCGCGATCATGATGTTTGCTCTTTTTACCGTGAAATATTCCGAACATCGCTCCGCCCAGAATAACATTTCCGTTAGGTTAGCTCACCTCGAACAAGCGGCTTGTAAGCCAGCTAACTTTATTGCTGTCCGTCGACTTCCTGCGGCATTTTGGCGTTCATTTTCGTTTGCCAGGTTTGAAGCTTCTGGCGTAACTCGGCCGCTTTTTCTGGGTTCGATTGGCTCAAGTCTTGTAACTCGCCGGGGTCGTGTTGAAGGTTGTACAACTCGGCTCGGTCATCTTCATAAAATTCGATCAGCTTCCAGTCGCCGTCGCGAATTGATGCTCCCGGCGTCCATTTCGATCCGTGATAGTGCGGATAGTGCCAATAGAACGTGCGGTCCTCGGAGGGAGACTTCCCTGCGAGCAGCGGAACCAGGCTTTGCCCGTCCACGTGCAATTTCGGCTGCGCCGGCAGTCCGGCGAGCGAGCGGATGGTGGGGAAGAAATCCATGCTGACGACCGGCGTATCGCAAACGGAACCGGCCTTGGTCACGCCGGGGGCACGAATGATCATCGGCTCGCGGACCCCCCCTTCGTACAGCCAGCCTTTGCCAGAGCGGAGCGGCAAGTTGCTGGTCGGTCCCGCGCCGCCGGTCGTGCAAAGCCCGCCGTTATCGGAGAAGAAGATGACGACCGTATTATCGGTCAGACTCAAACGATCGAGCGCAGCCAAAATGGCTCCGACGCTGTCATCGACTGCGGCGACCATCGATGCGTACTGCGGGTTGTCTTGTCGCATGCGCGACTTTCCGCCCCCTTCTTTTTGAACGGGCGTTTCCCCCTCAAACTGCTTCGCCTTTTCTTGGTAGTGTTTGACCCGTTTTTGATAGGGCTGGATCGGCGTGTGAACGTTGTAGTAGGCCAGGTACAGCAAAAATGGTTTCGCCTGGTCGCGCGTCTCCAAAAAGTGAATCGACTCTTCGGTCAACCGTTCGGTCAGATACTCGCCGTCATGTTTCGCTTCTAGCACCGGATTGTTCCAGGGCGAATAGTAGCCGCCGGGAGGGGAGCCTCGGTCGTGCCCGCCGATGTTGATGTCGAACCCTTGCTCGGTCGGCCAGTTTCCTTGGTCGCCCAAATGCCATTTGCCGGCGAAGAAGGTGGAGTAACCGTCGGCTCGCAGCGACTCGGCGATCGTCGTTTCTTCCGGCGCCAGATCATCGCGATCGTGGATATGTTGGAAGCGGTGATTCTTCGCCCCCTTCGCTTTCATCCCCGGGATCCAATCGGTGATGTCGACCCGGACCGGATGCCGACCCGTCATGATGCTGGCCCGCGTCGGCGAGCAAACGGGACAAGCGGCGTACCCGTTGGTGAAACGCATGCCGCTGCCGGCCAACTTGTCGATGTTCGGCGTTTCGTGAAACGTGCTGCCGTTGCACCCTACGTCAGCCCAGCCGAGGTCGTCGACCAGGAAGAAGACAAAGTTCGGGCGCTCCGCCGCTTCGGCGTAGGCGGCGCCGGCAACGGCAAGACAAAGCGTCAGGAGGGCATTTCGCATAGCAGGCTCACACAAAAGACGAGCGACGGGGGCAAGTTGGTCCTCGCCATTATTCCTGGACGGAAGCAGTGACGCAAATCGCGCCGAGAAACGCTCGCTAGGGCGAACCGCGGGGCGATTGGCAGGTGTTGGAGTGGTCTACGGCTTAAGGCATAGGAGTTTCGAGCGGCGACTTCGCGTCCATTAGAAATGTCCGCTTGGCGAGATTGGGGAAAATTTGGCGACTCGAAGGAACGCGTTTGGTGTTTCAATCAAAACGCGATCGCCGCTCCGTCGCCGAGAACTTGTTACGCAGCGCATACCAACTGGCGAATGCTAGCGTTGACGTCTTGGGTGTTTGCGAAGAATTGTCCGAATAAATCTTATGCGCAATTTTCAAGAATCTTGGGATTTTAGGAGGAGTAAACCAGCGTCGGTGGAACCAATTTTCGCGTTGTTAAGTCGAACTAAAGACGAAGATTCACCAGACAACATGGCCGCAAATTGCCCCTTTTATCCAGGGTGACAGATTCGGCGCGATCGGCCATTTCAGCGTCCCGCTTGGCTGGGTAAAGCATGCGTGAAAGTGGATTAGTTGACTTCGCACCCTATCCGTTAGAATTGCCACGCTTTACCTAGACTGACCAGGTGGAATCTGGTCGGCCTCCGTTCCTTCCCCTATTCCAACGAAGACCTACAGAAACATCTCTATGCAAAATCGCCGTGATCTAAACTCATTGCGTCCCTTCCGCGCCTCCTCCCCCAAAGCTCGCCGAAGCCGGAACCATGTCTCACAATTGGAGTCGCTGGAGCCGCGCGTGGTGCTGACGGCTTCCGGCGTGCCTGGCAATGATTGCGCTCCGGACCTCAATCTCGCGGACGTTCCCCAGATCAATCTGGTCGTGGGGCAAGCGTTCACGATCGATTTGTTCGCCAATGGCGCAACCGTTGTCGACTTGGACGCGAGCGGAGATCCGACCGGCGATCAGATTCGCCTGGTGCTGGATCCCGATGTCGGCACCGACACGCCGGAAGGAGCGAAGATTTCGACCTCCGGCATCTTCACTTGGACGCCGACGGCAGATCAGGTGGGGTCTCATAAAATCATCGTCATCGCGATCGACCGGGGAACGACGCCGCTAGCGGACGCTGAAACATTCACGATTGTCGTTTCGGCCGCAGGAAACCAGACCCCGTCGGTCGATCTGAACGGCCCCACGGCCGGAACCGGCTACAACGGCCAATTTACGGAAGATGGCGGGCCAGTCGCCGCCGTCGGGGCAAACCTGACGGTGACGGATGCGGACAGTCCGCTGCTCGACTCGGCCAAGATTGTGCTGGTGAATCGTCCCGATGGAGCGGCGGAGTCGCTTTCGGTGGATGTAACCGGCACGAGCATCGTCGTGACCAGCTATGACCCCAACACCGGAGAACTGCTCCTCTCGGGGGCTGATTCGCTGGCCAATTACCAGCAAGTCCTGCGAACGCTCCAGTACAACAATACGTCGCAAGATCCGGACTCCACCGTTCGCACGATTGAAGTGACGGTCAACGACGGGGTTTCTGACAGCGTCAAAGCTGCGTCGAAGATTACGGTCGTTCCGGTCAACGATGCGCCGACGGTCGACCTGAACGGCGACGATGCGGGAACTAGTTTTGAAGCGACATTTGCCGAAGGAGATGGTCCGGCGGCGATTGTCGATACCGATCTGGCGCTAGCGGATGTCGACAACACGACGTTGACTTCGGCGACCGTGACGATCACCAACTGGTTGGATGGCGACTCCGAGGTCTTGGCGGTCGACACCACCGGCACGGCGATCACCGCGAGTTATGTCGGCGGCGTATTGACCTTGAGCGGCGAGGATACGCTGGCCAACTATGAGCTGGTCCTGCGTTCGCTTACCTATGACAATACCTCGCTTGATCCGACCGAGACCGCTCGCGTGATCGAAGTGGTCGTCAACGATGGCGTCGACGATAGCGTCGCCGCGATCAGCACCGTCTCGATCTTGCTTGAGGATAATGCGCCGAGCGTCGATCTGAACGGCGACGACGCAGGCATCGATTTCAGTGCGACCTTCACCGAAGATGGAGGCCCCGTCGCGATTGTCGACGCCGATCTGGCGATCGCCGACGCCGATAGCGCGACGTTGACTTCGGCGACCGTGACGATCACCAATCTGCTGGACGACGCCGCCGAAATCTTAGCGGTCGATACGACCGGGACGGCGATCACGGCCAGCTATGTTGGCGGCGTGCTGACATTGACCGGTGAAGATACGCTGGCCAACTATGAGCTGGTCTTGCGTTCGCTCACCTACAATAATACTTCGGAAAACCCGACTGAGACCGCTCGTCTGATCGAAGTAATCGTCAATGATGGCGAAAGTGATAGCGTTGCGGCGGTCAGCACGGTCACGGTTGTAGGCGTGAACGACGCTCCCGATTTGGAGACGATCTCCGATCAAGAAGCTCATCTCGGCGTGGTGATGGAAGTGATCGTCACCGCTTCCGATCCGGAAGGGGATGTGCTGGAATTCCAGCTCGACTTTGATGATCCCAGCGGCAACATGCCTGCATCGGCGACGATCACCAAGACCAGCGATACGACGGCGTTGATCTCCTGGACGCCGAGTATTGAAGATGGCGCCGGGCCGTTTGTGTTTGTCGTGTTGGTAACTGATGATCATCCGACCGATGCGCTTTCCGATTCGGAGACCTTCACCGTCACGCTCGTCAACGATCCGCCGATCATCGATCTGAACGGTGAGGATGAAGAAACCGGCTTCGCGGCGACCTTTACCGAAGACGAAGGTCCCGTCGCGATCGTCGATACCGATCTGACGATTTCGGACATTGATAATACGACGTTAGCATCGGCCGCCGTCACGATAACGAATCTGCTGGATGGAGCCGCCGAAGAACTGACGGTGGATACGACCGGGACAGCGATCACGGCCAGTTACATCGACGGCGTGTTGACGTTGACCGGCGAAGATACGCTGGCCAACTATGAGTTGGTCTTGCGTACGCTCACTTACGAGAACACGTCGGAGAATCCAACCGAGACCGCTCGTCTGATCGAAGTGACTGTCAACGATGGCGCTGTCGATAGCGTCGCGGCGGTTAGTACGGTCGCCGTCGTGGGAGTCAATGACGCGCCGAATCTGGAAGCGATCTCCGATCAAGACGCCCAGGTCGGCGAATTGATGGAAGTGATCGTCACCGCTTCCGATTCAGAAGGGGATGCGCTGGAATTCCAGCTCGACTTTGATGATCCCAGCGGCAACATGCCTGCATCGGCGACGATCACCAAGACCAGCGATACGACGGCGTTGATCTCCTGGACGCCGAGTATTGAAGATGGCGCCGGCCCGTTCGTGTTTGTCGTTCTGGTAACCGATGATGATGCGACGGATGCGCTGTCCGATTCGGAGACCTTCACCGTCACGCTCATCAACGCTTTGCCGATCGTCGATTTGAACGGCGAAGATGAAGGGACCAGCTTCACGGCGACCTTTACTGAAGACGAAGGTCCCGTCGCGATCGTTGATACCGATCTGACGCTGACCGATGTCGACAATACGACGCTGGTTTCGGCCACCGTCACAATCACCAATCTGCTGGACGGCGCCGCCGAAGAGCTGGCGGTGGATACGACCGGGACAGCGATCACGGCCAGTTACGTCGACGGCGTGTTGACGTTGACCGGCGAAGATACGCTGGCCAACTATGAGTTGGTCTTGCGTACGCTCACTTACGAGAACACGTCGCAAGAACCGACCGAGACCGCTCGGGTGATCGAAGTGATCGTCAACGATGGCGCCGACGATAGCGTCGCGGCGGTCAGCACGGTCACCGTTGTGGACGTGAACGAATCGCCGAATCTGGAAGCGATCGCCGATCAGGAAGCGCAAGTTGGCGTCGCGATGCAGGTGATTGTCACCGCGTCCGATCTGGAGGGGAACGATCTGACGTTCCAACTTGATTTTGATGATCCGAGCAGCAGCATGCCAGCCTCGGCGACGATCACGAAAACCAGTGATACGACGGCATTGATCGAGTGGACTCCGACTGTGGAAGAAGGCGCCGGCCCGTTTGTGTTTGTCGTGTTGGTGACCGATAACGACCCCGACGCTCCGGGAACCGACTCGGAGTCATTCACCGTCACGTTGACGAACGCTTTGCCGATCGTTGATCTGAACGGTGAGGACGAGGGAACCGGCTTTGCCGTCACCTTTACTGAAGATGGTGGTGCGGTAACGATCGTCGATTCTGACCTAGGGGTGTTTGATACCGACGACCTGACGTTGACTTCGGCCACGGTGACAATCACAAACTTGCTGGACGGCGACGCCGAGGCGCTGACTGTCGATGTTACCGGCACGTCGATTATCGCGACCTATGTGGATGGCGTACTGACGATGATCGGAGAAGATACGTTGGCCAACTACCAGTTGGTGCTGGGTACGCTCGCCTACGAGAACACCTCAGGCAACCCGAGCGAAGCGGATCGTCTGGTCGAAGTGACGGTTAACGACGGGACGGACGACAGCGTCGCAGTGGTCAGCACGGTCACGGTTGTCGCCGTTAATAACGCTCCGGAAGTCGACCTGAACGGGGAGGACGCCGGAACCGGTTTCGCCGCAACCTTCACCGAGGATGCTGGGCCGGTTGTGATTGTCGATACCGATCTGACGGTGACCGATGTCGACAACGCCACCTTGGCCTCGGCGACGGTAACCATCTCCAACCTGCTCGATGGCGCCGCCGAAACCCTTGCGGTCGACACGACCGGGACAGCGATTACCGCTAGTTATCTGAACGGCGTGCTGACGCTAAGCGGAGCAGATACGCTGGCCAACTACGAGCTAGTGCTGCGAACGCTCACCTACGAGAACAGTGCGGAAGATCCGGACGAAACCGATCGCCTGGTGGAAGTGGTCGTCGATGACGGCACGCTCGCCAGCGTGGCCGCTGTCGGTACCGTGACGATCGTCACGGCAGGCGAACCTCCTTTGGAAGGGGAATCGATCAACAACGATGAATTTGATCTCGCCCTGACCGAAGTCCTAGACGAACCTTGGCTGTAACCGTCAGCGAAGTCGTTAGACCTGTCTCATTTTTTTGGGAGAAAGGACATCTCAATCGAGGTGTCCTTTCTTTTATTACGAACCAAACAGCAGATTCAGGATGATCGTTGAAAGGTCGTGATTATCATGGTGTTGTCAGCCCCCCTTTCACCCTCAAAAGATTCATTTCTGCATGTCCTACCGACGAGCTTTATCTTGTGAGCGGCTGGAAGGTCGCCAACTGCTGAGCGTTTCTCCGACCGGCGTAGAACAGTTGGTCAACGAGCCGAGCATCGGGGACCAAATTACGGATGCCGGAAATTCGGCCTCGTTTTTGGACGATGGATCAATCGTTGTCGCTTACTCCGGCGTGGGGTTCGGCGATCGCGACGGCGTCTTCTTTCGCCTTCTGGATGAATCGGGGCAACCGCTTGGTTCTTCGCAATTGATCAATCAGACCACGGCGGGCGAGCAATCAAATGTCTCGATCACGCTGCTCCCCAGCGGCGGATTTCTCGCCGTCTGGCAAGGCCGCGGAGTTGGAGATCGGTCCGGCGTTTTTGCTCGCTGGTACGACGCTTCCGGCAATGCGATGACAGGCGAAGTGCTGATCAATCAAACGACCGGCGGCGTGCAGGAAAACCCGGAGGTCGCGATCGCGTCCGACGGCACGGCGACTTTCGTTTGGCAAGGAGTCGGCAGCGGCGATTTTGATGGAATCTTTGCTCGCCGGTTCAGCAGCGCCGGCGTCGCGCTGTCTGGGGAAATGCTGGTCAACACGACGACCTTTCGCGAACAAGCGTACGCCGACATCGCGATCAACGCGGACGGAATCATGCTGGTCACGTGGAGCAGTCGCCACCAGGATGGCAGCGATTGGGGCATTTACGCTCAGCGATTCAGCGCGGACGGAACGAAGCTGGGGAGCGAGTTTCTGGTCAACGCCAACACGGCTCAAAGTCAAGAAGCGGCGAGCGTCGTTGCGCTCGGCGATAGTTTCGCGGTCGCCTGGCAAAGTCGCAATCAAGATGGCGACGGCTGGGGAATCTATGCCCAACAAGTCGGCGTTTCGACCGGGCTGATCGGATCCGAGTTCCTGATCAATGCGGCGACCGCGGGGCAGCAATTCGAAGTGAATTTGGCGGCGACCGCCGACGGGGCGATCATCGCGGCCTGGACCGATGGCGTGTTGGATGGAACCGGCTGGAATGTGAAAGCCCGCAGCATTGATCTCTCGACGCCGACGCCGGCGCTTGCAGATGAATTTTTTGTCAACGCGTCGACCGCGACGCCGCAGTTCGGTCACCAGCGTGCTCCGAACATCGCCGCATCGGACGCCGCGTTTGCGATCGCATGGAACGGAGATGGCGTCGTCGATCACGACGGAGTCTATTTGCTCTGCGTCCCGGCGGAAGCGGTTGTCAACTTGTCGCCTGATCTCGCGCCGATCCCCGATCAAATGGCCCAAGTCGGGGTCGAACTGGTCATCGAAATTACCGCAACCGATCCCAACCCCGGGGATACGCTCACCTACATTCTCGACGCCGAAGATTCGCCCGCGGGTGCGACCATTGAAAAGATAGATAACAACCACGCAATTATTCGTTGGACTCCGACGGCGGCGGACCTACCTGGCCCTGTCTCTTTCCGCGTGCTTGTCATCGATAACGGCGAACCTCCACTTGCCGACGACGAGGAGTTTGTCGTCACGCTCTCCGCTCCTGTCTGATAGCTGCTAGCAGCTGCAAAATTGATACAACCGGAAAAGCTGGATTATTCTGCGCAGCCTACCGATAGACGATTGTAGGGAAATTTAGAGTCCGTTTCTGGCTCAATCCCGAGCTTCGTTTGTGGAGACTGTTGGATGTCATTTACTCGCTTACTCGCCGTCGCGCTGCTCATCGGAGTTTTTACGACCGCCGCTTTTGCGGAGTCGGCTCATAACGTGGGCGGCGCCCGTTCCAACGCCCAACCGCAGCGGCTCCGACAACCGGCCGTCGCGCGTCCCATGACGACGGCGCCCAAGCGGACTGCTAGCCCGCAGTCGGTGGCGATGATCGCCACTAACGATCACGTTGCGCCGGTCAGCTATCACGCGACGACGATGATGCCGACCGAGACGACCTATTCGCCCGGTGATTCGAGGATGATGACCGGCGAAGACATGTCAGGCGGTTGTATGGATGAATGCGTCCCTTGTCGCTCCAACTGGTACGCCGGCTTCGAGGCGACTTTTTTGGCGCCGCGGTTCAGCGAAAACCCCGCTTATAACTTGATGCAGTCAGACGGCGCGAGTTTCGAGTCGTATCAGCAGGTCGAGTTCGAATCGAAGATGGCGTTTGCTCCGCGTGTTTTCACGGGAGTTCAACTCAACGACAACATCGGCTTTCAGGCGACCTGGTGGCGTTTCTCTCATGATCCCGCCAGCATCACCGCGCAGCCGCCGGCCGATGGATTTGGCCGAATAACGCCGCCGCTGTTTGGCGATGTTGATACCTCGACCACGATTCCCGGCGAGACATTTACCGCCAACTCAGGACTGACCGCCTACACGATCGATCTCGAGTTAACGAAGAAAGGCTGTTTTTCGTGCTGGAACTTTGGGGTCGCCGGCGGCGTTCGTTATGCCGAGATCAACCAGAGTTATCTCTCACAGACGGTCGACGCCGCAGGCACGCTTGCGGGGCAGATCGACTATCAACATGGCCTCAGCGGATTCGGTCCGACGTTGTCGATGTTCGCATCGGTTCCTGTCGCGCCTTGTTGGTCCCTGTTCACGCGCGGCCGTGGTTCGCTATTGTTTGGCGATGCCCACAGCAACTTGAATGCTGGCGAAGATCTCGATCTGACGACCCCTTTTACGACGACCAGCACTTCCAGTCGCGATGACCTGTTGTCGATCGGCGAATTGCAGTTGGGGCTGCAATGGAGCGGCGGCCAGACTTGCCGCATCTGGAAACCTTTTGCGACCGTCGCGATGGAAGGGCAATTCTGGAACGGCGTCGGCAACGCGACAAGCGAAGAAGGTAATGTCGGCTTCTTCGGCGTGGTCACTTCGGTCGGCGTGAACTGGTAGCCCGATTATTGGGAGCGATTTAGCTCTTCGAGGGCGCGGGTTAATTCGGCCGGCTTTAGCGGCTTGACTAAATGCATGTCGAAACCGGCGTTACGCACCGCTTTGCGATCTTCCGTGCGGCCATAGCCGGTCAGCGCGATCAAGTAGATCGCGTCGCCGAGTTTTTTGCGAACATTCTGGGCGATTTGGTAGCCGCTCAATTGCGGTAGGCCAATATCGACGATCGCGACATCAGGATTCTGATGCAAGATCAGGTCAAGCCCCTGCTGCCCTTCATTGGCGGTGCAGACATCGTGCCCATCAAGTCGGAGCATTGTCTCCAGCATTTCGCGGCAATCTTTGTTGTCTTCGATCAATACGATGCGTCGATGAGTTTGGGTGATGCTCGGACTCCCGTTCGCATCGGGGTGTTGCTGGATTCGTCCATCGGCCAACAGCGGCAATCGCAGAACAAACTCACTCCCCTTCCCCGGTCCATCGCTATGGGCCGAAACCCGTCCACCATGTAACTCGACCAGTGTCTTCACCAAGGTCAAGCCGAGCCCCATCCCGCCATCGGTTCGATCCAGGGTATCATCCGATTGCACGAACAACTCAAAAATGCGTTCCAGCATGTGAGGCGGTATTCCACTTCCGTTGTCTTTGACGCGATTGACGGCCTCTCCATCTTCGCGTGACAGGGAGAATCGGATTTCGCCCCCTGGCGCGGTGTACCGCGCCGCGTTCGCCAACAGATTTTCCTGAATTTGCAGTAGACGCGTCGGATCTCCTTCGACCAGCACCGGCGTCTCGGGCACTTCAATCACCAGGTTATGTTCTCGCGCTTGAATGAGTGGGGCGACCGCCTGGGTGACGTCCTCGACCAAGGTTCGCAAGTCGACCACTTGCGGGCGAATCTCGATCTTTCCTCGCATGACGCGCGACACATCCAGCAAATCGTCCAGCAACCGCGCCGCTTGCAGCGTTTGTCTTTGAATTACGTCGCATACTTCGCGCACATCGGGCGAGAGGTTCGGCTCTAGATCCAAGACATAGGTCGCCGTCAGCGTGGCTCCTAGCGGATTTCGCAGTTCGTGCGAGAGCATCGCCAGAAACTGGTCGCGATTGTTCACGGCGGCTCGCGCCTCTTTCTCGGCATTGATTCGATCGGTGATGTCCTTCGCGCTGCTGGCGATCGCGACAGGCTTCCCTTGCTCGTCAGTCAGAACAGAGAGCGTCAACAAGACGGGAAAGACATTTCCTTGACGATCTTGTTTGACCGTTTCGATATTGCGCAGCCCCCCTTTTTCCAAGCAGCGCTGGCGCAGCTCGCGCGATCGGAGAGAATCCTCCGGCGGGACCAACAGTTCGAATCTCTGTCCAATCAACTCACTGCGCGAATAGTCGTACACACGCTGCGCTTCGGCGTTTAAATCGGTGATTCGGCCCTCTAGGTCTTCGACGACGATCGGATCCGCTGCGTCAACAAATACTTTCGACATGAGCCGCGATTCGTTTTCGGCTTGCTTCAATCGGCTGATGTCAATCAGCGTCAGTACGACTCCTTGCACCGTTTGTTTGGGCCGATAGGGCAATACTCGCAGTAACAGCGTCTGCGACTGGCCGGCGCGAACTTCCCTTTCGATCGGCTCGCCGTTCTCCAGGACCGCATTCAGATCGTCCATCAGTCCGGCGTGTTCGATGTTGTGCGAAAAGCTGTCGATCCGGCGGCCGATGTCGGAAGCGACGAGATGAAACGCATCGCCGATCTTGGGAGTGTATTTTCGAATGCAAAGTTCGCGATCCAAAAAAATAACGCCCAAGTCGGTGCTATACAACAAGCTGTCGAGATCCGCGGTCATCTCCGTCAGCTCAGCGATTTTCTTCTGATATTCGGCGTTGACCGTATAGAGCTCTTCATTGACGCTGTGCAGTTCTTCATTGGTGCTCTGCAACTCTTCATTCGATGCGACCAGCTCTTCGTTAGTCGCTTGCAATTCTTCATTGCTGGTCTCCATCTCCTCGACTGTCGCTTGCAGATTTTCTTTCGTGTAGCGCAGTTCTCCTTCGAGCGCCACGATCTGATCGCGTGAGGCCTCCTCAATACCGAGGCCGATATCGGCCTCGGCGGCGACTTCTGCAGTGGAGCGAGACGTCAGCGGTTGGAACGTGATGAGAAAAAACTCGCCGCCCGTTTGACGATCTTGGATCGGTTTGACCGCCAGATGAACGACTTGTTGCGTGTCGCCGACTTGAATTCGAATCCCGCGAAAGCTGACTGGCGTTCGCTTTTTTGCGGCCTGTTGGATCGCCGTCGTCACGGGAATTCGCAGATCAGGGATCATCAGATCGAGGAAGTCGTGCGAAGGACGACCATCGCGCATCTTCAAATAGTCCGATCCGCCGCCGAACGATTGGATCAGTTCGCGATGGTCGTTGACGAGCAAGCTGGGGGGCGCATGCTCTTTCAGCAACTCGTCATACGCTCGCAGCAGCGGACCGTCCGGCGGAGCGACCGCCGCTGAGGCGACGCTAAATCGTGAGACTCCTTGCGGCTTCGCATATCCGGCGGAAAGCGGCAAACGCATGTCAGGCGGCAAACGCTTGTCGCGTCGCTTGCGATAGACTTTCCAACGCTCGTCGAGGGCCTCAAATTCTTCGGCCAATTCACCAGGACTCTCACTGGGCCCCATCATCATGACGCCGCCGGTATTCAGCGCAAAATGAAACAACGAGATCGCTTTTTTCTGCGCCAAGGTTTCCAGGTAGATCAACAAATTGCGGCAGGTGATCAAGTCGATCTTGGTGAATGGAGCGTCTTTGATGATGTTGTGCGGTGCGAAGACGATCATCTGACGAAGCTCTTGGGAGACGCGATAGCCTCCTTTAACCCGTGTAAAAAAGCGTTCCATGCGACTGATCGGCACCTCAGAAACGGACGCTTCGCTATAGATCCCGACGCTGGCGAACTCCAACGAAGTTCGGTGGACGTCGGTCGCAAAGATCTTGACCTGGAGCGGCCGCTTCAACTGCTCTAGCAGCTCTTGCACCAAAATCGCGATCGAATACGGTTCTTCTCCCGTCGCGCAGCCGGCGACCCAAATCCGGAGTTCCCCATCGTCGGGAACCTTCTCAATCAGCGACGGTAAGATCTCCTTCTGCAGTCGCTCGAATGCTTCGCCATCACGAAAGAACTTCGTCACGCCGATCAGCAGATCTTTGTACAACCGATTAAGCTCTTCCGGATCTTCGCGCAGGCGATCGACGTATTCTTCCAAATCGGTGATCTGACTCATCAGCAAACGGCGCTGCACGCGGCGCGTGACCGTCGTCCGTTTGTAGAACGAGAAGTTGATGTCATAGTTGGTCCGCAGTAATTGGAAGATCGCGTCAAAGCCTTCCAGAATCGACGGATTTGTTTGCGCCTGCTCTAGTGCGTATCCCTCGGCGCTATGATGCCGAACGTAAGACAACAACGCTGGCGGGATTTTCTCAGGGGGGAGAATTAAATCCACTTCGCCAGTTTCGACGGCGCTTTTCGGCATTCCATCGAATTTGGCGGAATCTGATTCTTGCGCGATCACCAAACCGCCTGCCTCATGAATATCACGGATTCCCCGCGACCCGTCGCTGCCGGTTCCGGACAAGACGATCCCGATCGAGCGCGGACCGCAGTCTTGCGCCAACGAGCGGAAGAAGATATCGATCGGCAGCGCCAAACCCGATTTTGGATCTTTGTCGCTCAACAGCAACTTGCCGTTGGCGATGATCATTTCCTTTTTGGGGGGGATCAGATAGATCGAGTTGGGCTTGACTTCAATTCCATCAGTGACGCGATAGATCGGGATTTTCGTTTGCCGCGCCAGCAGTTCGTCCATCACGCTCTTGAAGTCAGGCGACAAATGTTGAACGACGATGAACGCCATTCCGGAGTCATAAGGCATGTTGGCGAAGAAGATTTCTAGTGACTCTAAGCCGCCAGCCGAAGCGCCTAAACCAACCACAGAAAACTGAGACATTCGGGTAGAGTTAGAATCACCATCCAGGGGCATCTCGCCCTCTTCCGTCTCGTCCAAGTCGCGCAGTTCCCGGACGATTTCATCCGCGTGACCATCACGAGAACGCGGCAGCTCTGGTGAATTGCCCATGACCAATTTCCCCCTAACTATTAGATCGCCGACCCCGTCTTTCTAGTCGGCAATCTACGTTCGACCATTTAATTTGGGCGGACCAAGATGCAACCTCTATGCCGATTCATGAAAAACAGGAATGAACGTCTCGAACTGAGAAGATTGCGGGAGAAAAGGCCCCAAGAAATAATTGAAAAACGACCTATTTGTGGCCGTTAGAGCATTTCCGCAGAGAACGCACGGACATTCGCTCCAGCAAAACTCTCACAGATAAGATTTTCGCCCGCTTACGGGAAAAACAGCGGCTTTCAAGACTTCCTGAGTGATCGTTAAGCGACCAATAAAAGCCAAGATTCGCTAGAATAATGTTGAGGAAAGTTCTCTTGAAATAGGCGGACAGCGCACGGCGATTGCGCCATGATGGCCATTCTCCGGGGAACGGATCCGCGATTCGAACTGCTGTAGGCGTCGTTTTACAAAATGTCAATCTCGGCGCGGGCTTCGCCGCCAGCGCCGTTCATAGTACGCTCGGCCAAGTGCTCAAATTAATTCGCTCCGGCGACAGTCACACTGAAGTCGAGACGACCGGGTTCGGAGCTTGTCGTCAAAAAATAGGTCATCATGAAAATCGACTCATAGTGATTTCCAGACGCGGTTTATCCTAGCGCAGGCGCAGTAATTCAATGCCCTTCACTGCTATGCGACCGCTGCCGGAATAGTGAACGCGAGCTTCGAGAAGACTATTCTCTTGGTTTGGCTCGACGTTCAATTCGTACCGGATTTCATTTTTGTCGGGTGAGATAGTTCCGCTCGCGACAGATTTTACTGCTTTTCCATTTTGTTCGGAAAGCAGGATGTCCCAGCTTCCGACCGGCGCTTTCGTTTCATTTTCCGCAGAAAATTGGAACGCGATCGAATAATTTCCCGCTGGAAGCTTGATGCAAGGGCCATAGGTCAAGACTCCGGCGTCATCCCGACCAAACTCAGCGACCCGTTCTTCGTCTTCGAGTTCTCCAACTAGTGATGGCAAATCCGCGGCTGCAAAAAGATTTCGATAGCCGGGTGATTCATAGGGAGAGCGGAATAAACGATGGAATTGTTCGTCCTCGGGACGGTTGTAAATGAGGACTTCGATATCAGCTCCAATTTTTTCAATGCAGGCAGGTTCACCGAATCGTGCGATGAACAGACTGGCAGGCAATTCGAAACTTGCGCTCGCGACGGCGAAATCGAAAGGAACGTATTCTCCTGAATTGAATCTATTTTCGGTTATGTCTCGCGAGTTGTGCATCCAGTCGTGAAACTCAAAATTCGGCATGATTGGAACCGTCCGCACGTCCGAGTTGGTCATGGTCGTAATTGCACGAGACTTCCAAAAATTGGTAACGCCGCGATGGAGCTTGTGTTTAGCGATGATTGCGTCTACTTCCACGACAAATTGGGTCCGTCCGGTATGCGGCAAGTAGTCGCCTATTCCGATTTGCGACATCACCACAATCATCGCGATCAGACTTGGCGCGCCAACGGTAACGCCTGACCAATTCTTAATCCAATTGGGTACATGAATATTGCGAAACGCCACAGCCAACAACAACGGTAGTGTGAAAATGGGACCGTAGATAAACGGGTGCCAATAGTGAAGCAAATAACCATAATTTAAAGAGTCGACGAGCGAACTATGCCCTCCCACAATCGGCGCAGCGAGCATGCCAAGGGCCGAAAGCAGAAGATATGCGGCTAAGAATGCGACTCGCCCTTTGGCGGCGTGAATTGCGTTGCCTTCGTTCGGTTTTCGCTGAATGACGTAATAGAGGAAGGTTCCTAGACAGCCGACCATCCAAATGACGCCTAGCCAGTGCATCAGATCTCCTGCGGCCAGTCTTTCGCTAAAGAGGCCTATAAAGTTTTTCAACGCGATCCATGATCGGCCAAGCCCGGGGCGAGCGAACGCTCGCGGAGAAGAGACGTCTATTAGCAAAAAGGAGCCAAGGATACCGACGATGCTTACGCTCCACAGCATCCAAATCGGGCCGTCCAATTTGCGGCGCTCGATCAAACCGCCCAGCCAACATGCGAGTCCAGCTGCCGTTGCAGCGGCAACGAACATCGGCAAAATAAGGGGTTCGCCGGTCGCCGTCAGCAATGTCAGAAGCGCCAAGATCCAAAGTTGTTTCTTGCGACGTGGAGTACCGCGTGGTTCATAAATGATCGAGATCAGTAGCCCTGTCATCCAGATGATTAACATGTAGGCGCCGGAGTGAATTGCCGGAATTAACAAGACGAAATACACCTCGAATTGCATCGTTGCGACGAAAAAAAGGATGAATATTGCACCGCCCAACAGGACCAACGTGTTCCTGGTGCGTGCTTCACCCAAGTGGCAGACATGGCCCAGGTAGCAATAGCCGAGGACCGTCATCGTGACGAAGAAGACTCCGGACAAGAAGCTGGAAAGTATAGAATTACCAGTGAACAGGTAAAACACTCCGGCGATGACGGCGTCCGGAAAAACATAATTGGAGGGGCAGAACCGCCAGCCTCGTAACGAGAAATCCTGAAGTAAAAAGTCCTGGGCTACATGCACGGGAAACAAGCTGTCCCCTTGATACCACCCGTACATGTCCGAATGAGTGCCAATTCGCAAATAGAGTAGAACGAAGGAGCAGGCAAACACGCAGGCAGACCAGAAGACAGGGTTCTTCACGGTCGCCAAAACAACTCCGGTGAGTCGAGCAGGTAAGGTGATCGATTCTACTCCGGCGTTCGGAGAAGCGTTTGTCGTATTTTTGGACAAAGCTTCCATGATGATCTTCCTGGTCCAAACTAGTGAAGTATTAGTCTTATTGTGTGAGGATGGCTTACGCTGCGTGCGATTGTTTGGCCAAGTCATCGCGTTGTGGTCGCGTTGCTTCTTCAGCGTTGTAGGACGATGAACTTGTCCACTCGGTCGAACCGTTGACCGATTCTTCGATAATGGTCAACGGCTGTTGTTTGGTGTGCTTATAGATCCTGGCGATATACTCTCCTTGAATTCCGATCAGCAATGAATTAATGCAGATCGATGAAAGAGTCAGCACGGCCAACGTGGCAAAGCCGGCGGTCCAGTCAGTTCCCACCGTTAGTTTCATTGAGGCGTATACCGCGATAAATATGCAAGTCACGACGAAGGCCGCTTGACTGACATATTTGGCCAAACGCAGGGGGATCGGCGAATGGTTGAGGATGCCATCGATCGCTAGGTTGATCAGATCGTAGTAGCCGAATTTGCTTTCGCCATCCAAACGCGGACTGCGACTGTATTCGAGGCCAATTTGACGGAATCCCATCGCGGCGATCTGACCGCGCAAGTAAGGGGTTGCATCTTGGTGTTTGCGCAGAACTTCCACAATCCGTCGGTCGACCAAGCGAAAGTCGCCGGCATCCAAAGGTAACGGATCGTCACTGAGCCAATTGATCAAGCGATAAAAAGCTTTACGAGCGAGCGTGATCCCAACTCCCTCTCGCCGCTGTTTGCGAACGCCATAGATAACCTTGTACCCAACTTCCCATTTCGCGAGAAATTCAAGGATCATTGCCGGCGGATCTTGCAAGTCGCAGTCAAGTTGAATAACGGCTTCCCCTGAAGCGTTGAGATAACCGGTTAAGATCGACCGCTGATAACCGAAATTTCGAGAAAAACGCAGCACACGCACGCGAGAATCGGTTGCGGCAATATTGCTCAACAATTCGAAGGAACGATCCGTGCTGTGATTGTCTGTAAAAAGAAATTCAATTCGGTACCGATCTGCAACCGGTTGCATCGTTTCGTTCACGGTCGAATAGAGCCGTTGAATGTTCGCTTCCTCATTCAGGACCGGAACGACAATGGTAATCAATGGCCGTGGATCGTCGTTGATTGAAATGGGGGGGCAAGCGTTCATGATTTCGTTTTAAATGCCAAAGTATGAGTTCGAGTCCAAGGAAGATTCAGGCCGCGCGAAGATCTGTTCCCAGGAGATTGGCGATACCTGAGTGGAATTTGACTTTGGGACGCCACCCGGGTATCGGCGTTCCTGATGACCAGGGACGCATCACTTCGCGATTGCGATAGGGACGCGATCCCCAGTCGACGTTCAGCTTCTGCCCCACAATTTGTTCAAATTGGCCAACCAGGTTTCGCAGGCTGACCGGAGCGCCTGACGAGACAGCGAAAGTCTCTTCCGGTAATGCGCTTACGTCAAATCGAGCGATCGCGGCAACATAGGCATCGACGACGTCATCGACATGCAAAATGTCGATCCATTGCTCGCCGGGCGAAAGACGAAGCAGTTCACGACTCTGCCGGCAATGATTCAGCAGTGGAATTAGCTTTTGACGGGGATCATCGGGGCCATAGGTGTCGTATAGCTTCAGATGAATCACTTGCAATTCATGCGCTTCGACATAGTACCGGACGATCGACTCGAACGCTTGCTTCGTCGCGGCGTAGAGATTGACCGGGTTATAGCTTTCATTTTGATAGTGCTGCCACGATGTGCCAGTGTTGATCAATTTGCCTGTCCCGGCGGCGCACATCGCTTCAACTAGTTGCGTCGCCAACGTGACGTTCGACTCGATTAGCTGGCGGACATCACTTGGTTGATGCTCCGCTGCGACGAGAGACGCCAGATGGATCACAACCTCCGGTCGCGATTGTTGAAAGTAGTTAGAGAGGGATTCTGTATTGCCGTCGTGGCGAAAGACTTCGCAGTGAAAGAGCGCTTCACCGATTACCGCCGCGTCCGATTCACTGCGCATGATCAAACGGACGCTTTCGCCGCGCTCGACAAGTCGTCGCACCAAATGTCGGCCAACAAAGCCCGTTGCGCCGGTAATGGCTATGCGCATTTCAGGATCCTCTGCGGAGCGGACAGGATCGTTTCGGTCGCCATCGCTCGTAGCGTCGCCGCGTCGGCGCGATCGACATGCGCTTTGTGCCAAGCGACGGTGTGGCCTACGCCGGCTTCCATTGTTAGCCGAGGGCTCCAACGTAATGCGCGAGCGGCCAGGCCAGAGTCGAGCAGGAGCAAGCCCGCTTCTCGCGGCATGTCTTGCGGCGGATCGCAACGGTAGGCGGCGCCATCGCCCCAAGCGACGGCAGTCAGGCGAACCAGTTCTTCAGTAGTCAAAAGTTGTTCGGCCGGAGGGCCAAAATTCCAACCGCGAGCGAAATCGACGCCCCCTTCGACGCAGGCGCGAGCCAGCGTCAAGTAGCCAGACAACGCGTCCGCGACATGCTGCCAAGGACGAACGGAGCTAGGCATACGGAGGACGACTTCGTCTCCGGCGGTAAAAGCGCGAATGCAGTCTGGAATCAAACGATCTTTCGCCCAGTCGCCGCCGCCGAATACGTTACCGGCGCGAGCACTCGCGACAACAACGCCATGTTGCTGGAACCGATCGGTCGGAAAGTACGAATCGCGATACGAGGAGGTGACGATCTCGGCGCACGCTTTGCTTGCGCTATAGGGGTCTTTGCCGCCCAGCGGATCGGTTTCGCGATAGCTCCAATCCCATTCTCGGTTTTCGTAGCATTTGTCGGTCGTCACCATGACGGCAGCTTGTAGCGATTGCAAACCGCGGCAGGCTTCCAAAACGTTGGCGGTTCCGAGCACGTTGACGTCAAACGTTTCGAGCGGGATCTCGTACGAAAGTCGCACCAACGGTTGAGCGGCAAGATGCAGAACGATTTCGGGATCGAAGTCCTGAAAGACTTGCTTGAGCTTTGACAGATCGCGAATATCGCCAAGATGGTGATCGCAAATCGCCGCGACTTCCATCGCGTCAAATGCGCTGGGAGTGGTCTCAGGCGGCAAAGAATAGCCGCAGACATTAGCGCCCAATTCATGCAGCAAACAAGTGAGCCAGGCGCCTTTGAATCCGGTGTGCCCGGTAACAAGCACGCGTTTGCCAGACCAAAAATCTATCGTTGGTTCAAAACCCATCGGCGTTTCTCTGCGGTACTATTTGGCGATCGTGGAAAATCAAACTAGGCGGCTTTCGCAGCGGTCAGTTCTTGCACCATGTTTTCCATGGTCGAACAGATGTACTGGCGACGCTGAGCGTCGATCCCAGGCCAAACGCCGATCCAGAACGAATCGTTCATGATTTTGTCGGTATTTTCCAAACCGCCGACAACGCGGTGCTCGACATCGGCGAACGCTGGTTGGCGAGTCAGATTGCCGGCGAACAATAGTCGCGTGCCGATTCGATGTTTCTCGAGATAACGAACCGCTTCGGTCCGATCCAGCGGCGACGAGTCGCGAATCGTCAGCAAATATCCAAACCAACTAGGATCGGAGCCCGGCGTCGCCTGCGGCAAGATGAAGTGTTCTTCCATTCCAGCGGCGACAAACGCCTTCGTCAGTTCCCCGAAGTTTTCGCGACGGCGATCAATAAACCCGTCGACTTTGTTGAGCTGGCTCAATCCGATCGCCGCCTGCATGTCGGTGATCTTCATGTTGTATCCCAAATGGGAATAGGTGTACTTGTGGTCGTAGCCTTTTGGCAGCGAGCCGAGTTGCCATTCAAATCGACGGCAGCACGAATTGTCTTCGCCGGGTGCGCACCAGCAGTCGCGTCCCCAGTCGCGGAACGATTCGACTAGCTTCATCATGTAGCCGTGATCGCTTAAAACCGCGCCCCCTTCGCCGGTGGTCAAATGGTGAGCGGGATAAAAGCTAAGCGTCGCCAGGTCTCCCCACGTGCCGACGCCGCGTCCTTCAAACGTTGCGCCAAACGCGTCGCAGCAGTCTTCGATCAAAAACAGATCGTGCTGTTTGCACAGTTGGCTGATCGCCGCCAGGTTGAACGGATTGCCAAGCGTGTGAGCCAGCATGATGGCCCGCGTTTTGTCGGTGATCGCGTCCGCAATTCGGCTGACGTCCGCATTTGCGGTTTCTAGATCGACATCCACAAAGACCGGTACGCAGCCGTTTTGAACGATGGGGGTCACGGTGGTTGGAAAGCCTGCTGCGACGGTGATCACTTCGCTGCCGGGCTTGATGCGGCGATTTCGCAACTTGGGTGAAGTCAGCGCAGTGAACGCCAACAGATTTGCCGCCGAGCCGGAAACGGTGGAACGGACATGTTTCAGTCCCAATCGATCGCCTAGCGCCGCCTCGAAGCGGGTATTAAAGCGACCCGTCGTGAGCCACAGATCTAACGAAGCGTCGACTAGATGCGTTAGATCATCCGCGTCGACAATCTTGCCCGTGACCGGCACATAGGTCTCGCCGGGAACGAAGTTCGGCTTGGGAAGCGACTCATGATATTCTCGGCACGCGGCGAGCGCTTTTTCACGCTTCAATGCGTCAGTATCGGTAATCATTTTTAGCTGGACCTCCTTGTCCATTTCGCCAGTAGGCGGCTAGGCGGCTTGTTTGCGAGATGTCGAGATGCCGTACGCTTGGATCGCCCACTTCTCAAATTCATGGGCGCTGGTTGCCCATTCAGCGGACTCTGTGTCCCACGCTTTTCTTAACAAATCCCGTTCATGAATCGTATCCATCGGTTGCCAGAAACCGTCGTGCTTATAGGCCATCAGTTCGCCTTGTTGGGCTAGTGCTTCCAGCGGACCTCTTTCGAGAATAGTCGAGTCATCGGTGATATAATCGAGAACTTCCGGCTCAAAAACGAAGTATCCGCCGTTGATCCAATTTTCCATGCCAGAGCATTTTTCGGTGAAGGCGCGTACCTGTTGGCCCTCCATCACCAGCGCTCCCCAGCGAGCCGGCGGGCGGACGGCGGTCACGGTGGCCAGACGACCATGCGACTTGTGGAATGCGAGCAGCCGATCAATGTCGACGTTGCAGACGCCGTCGCCATAAGTGACCATGAATCGATCGTCTTGCAGATATTCGCGAAGTCGCAAGACGCGACCGCCGGTCAGCGAATCAAGACCGGTGTCGATGCAACCGACAGACCACTGATTTTGCATCGAACGAATGTAGGGGGCGCAATCCTGATTGTGCAGCTTTCCCGCCTGCCATTGGGAAAAATAATTGGCGATGTAGTCGCCCATATAGCCGCAAGCAATCAAGAAGTCCTGATGTCCGAAGTGAGCGTAGGTCGCCAGGATGTGCGCAAGAATTGGTACTCCGCCAATTTCGACCATCGGTTTCGGACGCAGCGACGTTTCTTCCGCCAGCCGAGTACCACGGCCGCCTGCTAGAATGACAACTTTGCTCATCGTTTTCTCTCCCTATCAAACGATGTGAGTACATAGATTCGCGATCAGGGTCGAATCGTACGAAGGAGTTGCTGCCAAATTCGCCTTGGAATTATCTTCATCCGTGAAAATAAACCGTGGGGCGCAAACGAGCGACCGTCGGCGGGGCAATCTCTTTTTCATCTGGAGAAGCTTTTTACCAGTACGATCCGGGGATCGTACGAAGCCCCCCCTAAGTTAAGGCGTATAAGACAATAAATCGATTAATCAGACCATGGCAATTTGGAAGAAATCTAACCGCTCGTACGCTAAGGACTTATCGTGAGTTGTCATCGCTTCCACAGCCCGGAATTTCGTCGTTTGCATGACCTTTCGGCCTTTCCAGCGTTTGGAGCTTGATAGGGCGTCCAATATCGGGGGGCGACCAAGCGGGTATCACGCCGCAGTCCGGGCCTTGTCCGAGCGGCCTTGCAGCCAAAAATCGACGGCAGGAAGCAGCGAATCGAAGCGACCGATCAGCGAGGGAACCGCGGCCGGCAGTTGCCGCTCGGTTTCTTGGCCATAGCCGGTTCGCACCAGAATGGTTTGGCAACCGGCGAAGCGGCCGATGCCGAGATCGGACGGCTTGTCGCCGATCAGGACGCTTTCGTGCAGATCGAGCCCATGTTGGGCCGCAGCGGCATAGAGCATCCCCGCCCGCGGTTTGCGACATTCGCAATGGATCCGATAGACGGCGCTGGCCGATTTCGGATGGT
Organism: Blastopirellula marina DSM 3645; assembly: GCF_000153105.1. Taxonomy (GTDB): domain Bacteria; phylum Planctomycetota; class Planctomycetia; order Pirellulales; family Pirellulaceae; genus Blastopirellula; species Blastopirellula marina. The sequence continues at coordinate 1,892,953 of NZ_CH672377.1, read as the reverse complement.
GCGGGCAATAATAGTAAGCGTCGATCGACGCGCCTTGCTCGGCCAAAAGTTGATCGAGACGCCGGTGAATCTCGGCGATTCGCGATTCGGGAAACATTCCCCGAGCGACGCCCGACTGATTAGTGACGACAATCACCGGAACATGAGCCCGATTTGCAGCGGCGATCGCCTCGGCGGCGCCAGGCAGCAGTTCTAGCTGCGCCGGATCGGCCAGGTATTCGCGTTCGATATTGATCGTGCCGTCACGATCCAGGAACAGGGCGCCGCAAGCGTAAGACATCGCTCTTCCGGGGGTGAAGAATGGGGGTGTCAGGAGTTCCGTTTTTAGCAGCTAGTCCCCCATTTTCCCAAGCCCAATCGGCCTATTATGACCGGTCGCGGGCGCCGGCCAAGCAAGATTGCCGAGGCTCTGTTGATGTTCCCCCTAGAACGTGTAGGATTCAACTAGGTATCGTTCTATCCCCTTTTTCGACCGTCTTAGAGATTTGCAATGCTCGATCGACCGGAAGTTCCTGTCGCGGATGAACCCAAAACCTGGCGCGACGCCTGGTTCGACCGAGATCTGAGCTGGCTCGAGTTCAATCGCCGCGTCTTGCAACAAGCTTTGGACGAACGGACGCCGCTGCTAGAACGGGTCAAGTTTCTGGCGATCTTCACGTCGAACCTGGACGAGTTCTTCATGAAGCGGTTGGCCTTGTTGCGGACGCGCAAACGGGCCGAACTATCGCATTCGATCGGCGCGCCGGCGACCGAGCTCCATTTGCAGTCGCTGCGTCAGGCCGTCGACGAAATGTACGCTCAACAGGGAGAAGCCTACGACAACGCGATCTTGCCTGAGTTGGCCGAAAACGGCATTCACCTGCTGCAGTGGGAAGATCTAACCGATGCGCAGCGAACACGCGCGCACGAGTTTTTCACGCGCAACGTCTATCCGGCGCTAACGCCGCTAGCACTCGATCCAGGGCACCCGTTCCCCTACATGTCGAATTTGTCGATCTCGCTTGGCTTTGTGCTGCGTGTTCCAGATTCGGAAGAAAACCTGTTCGCGCGGGTCAAAGTTCCCAACATCTTGCCGCAGTGGATCGCGCTGGAAGATGAAGACAAGACACGCTGGCACTATCTGGGGCTGAAGGATCTGATTCATCACAACGCGGGGACTCTGTTTCCCGGCATGACGATTGTCGATTCGACCGCGTTCCGGATCACGCGAAACGCCGAGGTCGAACTGGATGACGATGATGATATGGAAAGTCTGCGAACTGTCGTCGCCGAAGAACTGCGGCAACGCAAGTTTCAGCCGGTCGTGCGTCTGGAAATTGAAAGCAACCCGAACCCGTGGGTCCGCGGGTTGTTGATGCGTCAGTTTGAGCTGACCGAAGACGACGTTTACGAACTGCCGTCAGAGCTCGATTATTCGGGGCTGTTGCCGATCGCCGGACTCGATATCAAGGCGCTCCGCGACGAACCATGGAACCCGGTGATTCCCAATACGCTGCTCGATGACGAGGCCGACATCTTCTCGGTCATCAAAGCCGGCGACATGCTCGTGCATCATCCTTTTGACAGCTTTGACGCGACCGTCGAAAACTTCATTCGTCGCGCGGCGCGCGACCCGAAAGTGGTCGCGATCAAAATGACGGTGTATCGCGTTGGTGACGATACGCCGTTCGTCCGTTCGCTGATCCAAGCGGCCGAATCGGGCAAGCAAGTCGCCTGTTTGATCGAGCTGAAGGCGCGCTTTGACGAAGAACGGAATCTGCACTGGGCGAAGGAACTGGAAAAGATCGGCGCCCATGTTGTCTACGGCGTGTTGGGGCTGAAGACGCATACGAAAATTGCGCTGGTTGTCCGTAAAGAGGCGGACGGCTTGCGCTGTTACGCACATATCGGCACCGGCAACTATCATGTCAAAACGGCTCGCCTGTATACCGACGTAGGACTCTTCACCTGCGACCCGGTCATCTGCAACGACGTCGTTAATCTGTTTCATATGCTGACCGGCCGCTCTCGCTCACCTACTTTCGACAAACTGCTCGTCGCGCCGATCAATATGCGCGAAAAGTTCTTGCAGATGGTGCAGCGAGAAATCGACAATCATCAAAGCGGTAAACCCTCGCTGATCGTCGCGAAATTTAATGCAATGGAAGACCCCGAGCTCTGCCGCGCGATCGTCGAAGCGTCGCAGGCCGGCGTCCAGGTCGAGCTAATCGTGCGCGGCTTCGCCTGCTTGCGACCCGGCGTCGAAGGCGTTACCGATAATGTGCGGCTCCGTTCGATTATCGGCCGCTTCCTCGAGCATTCGCGGATCTATTACTTCGCCAACGGCGCCGAGAGCCCGCTCGACGGCGAGTTCTACATCGGCTCGGCCGACTGGATGTCACGCAACCTGACCAAACGGGTCGAAGCGATCGTCCCGGTCGAGTCGCGCCCGCTGAAGGAACGCTTGTGGGAGATCCTTGATATCTGTCTGAAAGATCGCCGTCAGGCCTGGCTGATGCAACCAGACGGCACCTATCAGATGGCGACGGCAAGCGAAGACGATCCCGAAATCGCGAAGATCGGAACGCATCCGGCGCTGATGGCGCTGACGCTGCATCGCGCGAAGGATCGCTTGGCGTAAAAGCGTCGAATCGGCAAGCTCTGCTAGCAGGTTCGAACCGTTCGCACCGAAATTTCGTAATGTCGGTTATGCGCAAGCTTCTAGGGCTTGCGAGACCATCGCTGCAATTTCCTCTCTCTAGGGAGTTAGCCTCATGCCGAAACCCACCTATTTCGCCGGCTCGCTCAGCTGCTGCGTGTTGACGCTTGCTTTGTTGGCCGCTTCCATTCAGCCCAGCTTGGCCCAAGAAACCGTCGCTCCGATGGCCAACGCTTGGCGATCGACGGCCGATGCCCGCGTCAGTGATGCGCGGCCGATGCAGCATCTGCGGCCATCGAGCGGTGATCTTGGCCTGACGCCAGACGAAGAACGCAATATCTATGTTTACGACAAAGGAAATCGTAGCGTTTGCCACATCATGACGCGCAGCGTGCAGCGCGATACGGTCTTTGGGATGTTGATGACCGAATCGCCGGCCGAAGGTTCCGGCTCCGGCTCGGTTCTCGACAAGCAGGGACACATCTTGACCAACTATCACGTGATTGAAGGCGCGACCGAGATCGACGTCATGCTCTTCAACGCCGAGAACTACTCGGCCACCCTGGTCGGTCAAGATCCGGTCAACGATATCGCGGTGCTCAAGATCGACGTGCCGGCTGAGGTCCTCTATCCCGTTGAACTGGGGGACTCGGCCAATTTGCGCGTCGGCCAAAAGGCGTTCGCCATCGGCAACCCGTTTGGGTTGGAGCGAACGATGACGATCGGCATTATTTCTAGCTTGAATCGGATGTTGCCGTCGCGCAGCGGGCGAACGATGAAAGCGATCATTCAGATCGACGCGGCGCTGAACCGGGGGAACTCGGGCGGGCCTCTGTTTGACAGCAACGGCCGTTTGATCGGCATGAACACGGCGATCGCGAGTCGAACCGGGCAAAACACGGGCGTCGGATTCGCCATTCCGGTTGCGACGATTCGTCGCGTCGCCCCCCAACTGATCGACAGCGGCAAAGTGACGCGGCCCGATTTGGGCGTGACCCGGGTTTATTTGACCGACGACGGTCTGGGAATCGCATCGCTCGCACAAGGGGGACCCGCCGAAAAGGCGGGATTGCGTGGGTTTCAATTGATTCGTGAACAAATTCGTCGGGGGCCTTATGTTTATGAAGAAACCCGCGTTGACCGTAACAAAGCGGACGTAATTACCGCAGTCGACGGCGCCGCCGTCCGATCGTCGGATGACCTGCTGACTGCGATTGAGCGAAAAAGTCCTGGTGAAGTTGTGACTTTGAGCGTTCTGCGCGAGGGAAAAAAAGTCGACATTCCGGTCACGTTAGGCGTCGGCGATTAGCGCTCTGAGCCGCGGATCCCAACGACGTGCTAAACTGGACTGCACTTAGAGCCTCTTGGCGCCTAAGATGATGATGGCGCCGCCGGTGATAACGATTATGCCGGCGGCCAAACCTCTAGCGGCCGAAGTGCGTTACGGAACATGGGAATCTACGACCGCGAATATTATCAAGACGAACCGCGCTCGATGTCTTTCAGCTCGGGCGGGCGTTCGATGGTAAACACGTTGGTGATCATCAACGTGATCGTCTTTTTCGTCGACTGGCTCGTCTTTGGCAGCCGGCTCGCCGGCTATTTCGATATGCAAGCAGGCGGCTTTGTGCCTGGCCTGGCGTCGGTGCATGCCGATACGTTGCTCCACCCGCTGATGTGGTGGCGGTTTCTGACCTACGGCTTTCTGCATAGCCAATCCGACATTTGGCACATTATCGGCAACATGTTTGTGTTGTGGATGTTCGGCCGGCAGATCGAAGAACGTTACGGCGGCGCCGAGTTTCTGCGGATCTATCTGGTCAGCGTCGTCCTGGGAGGCGTTTTCTGGTCGGCCGTCTGTTTGGCGACCGGCAGCATGAACGGCTCGGTCGTCGGCGCCTCGGGCGCGGTGACGACCGTTTTGATTCTGTTTATATGCAACTACCCTCGTGTCACGATTTATGTGAGTCTGCTCTTTCCCGTCCCGGCTTGGCTGGTCGGCGTGGTGATGATCGGCTTCAATGTCATGGGCGCTTTTGGGAATGGCCAAAGCAACGTCGCGTTCACCGTTCACCTGGCAGGCGCCGCATTCGGCCTGGCCTACTTTTATGGCGGCTGGAATCTCGGTTTCCTCACCTTTGGCGGTCTGCCAGACCGACTGCGCGAATCGATGAAACGTAAACCGAAGTTGAAGGTTCATTCGCCCCCAGAAGATGATCCCTATGTTGATTCCAATGATGAAGCGGAACGGATCCTCGATAAAATCCGGGACGAAGGTATGAGCAGTCTGACGGCCGCCGAAAAGCGAAAGCTCGAAGCCTATAGTCGTCGGATGAAGCAAAAGCACAGCTAACCGCGTAAAGTCGATGCGGCAAGGAGGCCGTCGTGACCAAATCAACGCAAAGGCTTCAGTACATGCGACAGTTGGCCGCCGGCAAACCGCCAGGCAAGCCGCGCCGCAGCTACTGGTTGCCGATCTCCGGCCTGCTGATCCTCAGTCTGGGCGTCGGCTTCTATTTCTTTCCGCCAGAAGGTCGATTTCCCACGCTCAGCATCGCAGGTCTCACTGGTGCGGCGCCTGCCAATTCGCCGCTCGAAGCGGAGGTCGAAAGCGATGATGACGGCATGATCTCGCTCGCCGGCGGGCTCTTTCTGTTGGGCAAGCCCGATGGTCCGCTCGACGCTCAGCCGGTCGTGAAAGTGAATATCTCACCGCTGCGAATGGATCGGCACGAAACGACCAACGCGCAGTTTGCGGCGTTCATCGAAGCGACCCAATATCTGACCGACGCCGAGCGACGTGGGCGATCGTGGGTTTTTGACGCCAAGACCGGAGAAGCGTCCATCGTCGACGGCGCTCAGTGGCGACATCCAACCGGTCCCGGCAGTACGATCATTGGACGCGAAGACTATCCGGTCCTCCAAGTTTCCTGGTATGACGCGCGCGCCTATGCCGAATGGGCCGGCAAGCGCCTACCGACCGAAGCTGAATGGGAGTTCGCCGCCCGCGGCGGCCAAACTAGCGGCGAATATCCGGCTCAAGACGCCGCGGGAAACATCGGCAACGTCTGGCAAGGACGGTTTCCGTTTGCCGACGCCGCGAGCGACGACTACGCCGAAGTTGCGCCAGTCGGCAAATTCGCCGCCAACGGATTTGGATTCTATGACATGGCGGGCAACGCCGCCGAATGGTGTAGCGATCACTACGCCGAAGATTCTTATCAACTGGCCGATCGCGTCGATCCGGTCGGCCCGGTCGAAGGGGAAGAACGGGTCATCCGCGGCGGCAGTTGGCTCTCGAGCGAACAGGATGGCGTCAGCGAAGCGATGGTCTGGTATCGCTCGCACTCTGGTCCCCGCTCACCGAACAACTTTACGGGGTTTCGCTGCGCGCAGTCGGTGACGCAGTAGACTTGTTCGCGTCCACTTCGGCGCCGGCGAACTCGATCTGCGTCGTATTGCGATCCAAGAGCGGCTTCAGCTCATAGACATTCTTGTAGCCATAGCTGTGCAGTGCGACGTAGGTATTGATGTTGAGCGACACGAACGCATTCTTGGGAGCGAACGCCGCCGGAGCGTTCTTGAAGTTGTTGTTGCAGTAAATCAACACGCGGGTCTCTGGGGTCGGAATTACTTGGGCCAACGACGCGGCGGTAAATTCGGTATAGGGCAAGTTGACGGCGCCCTCGACGTGCAGCAACTTGTACATACTGGCGCTACGAGCATCCAGCACCAGCGTCGCCGGATCCTGCGACATTTCGAGGAACTCCTGTTCGGAGACGCGACGCTTTGCGCGAACCTCTCTCGCCTGCAGCGCTTGCTTGAGATGCCCGTCGAAGTCAATCAACGGATTCTCTCGTTTGGCGTCACTGTTCAGACCGACAGAATTTTCCGATTCGGCCGCTTTGACTTCGTTGGTCAGCATCGTCTTGGTAACCAGGACGCCGGTAATGACGATCCCGCCGATCAACGCCCAACAAATGGTCCACTTGCGCATGACATGCTCCCTCGTTGAAATCGCGTGCGAAAATCTAACTAAGAATGTAGACGAATGAACCGACGCCGCAGTTTTTCCAAAAATTGACCTCGCTGGGGCAATGTGATCTCCAAGGGATGGGCGGAACACGAAAGTAGAACAAGGTAAAGAGACGGAGGAAGAACGGTAGAGGCATTCTACGTGCCGGTTCCCCGCTCTTGATTCCGGACTGCATCGTTTTTTGTCCGGCAGGTTGGACTGGACCGGACTGCATCGTTTTTTGTCCGGCAGGTTGGACTGGACCGGACTGCATCGTTTTTTGTCCGGCAGGTTGGACTGGACCGGACTGCATCGTTTTTTGTCCGGCAGGTTGGACTGGACCGGACTGCATCGTTTTTTGTCCGGCAGGTTGGACTGGACCGGACTGCATCGTTTTTTGTCCGGCAGGTTGGACTGGACCGGACTGCATCGTTTTTTGTCCGGCAGGTTGGACTGGACCGGACTGCATCGTTTTTTGTCCGGCAGGTTGGACTGGACCGGACTGCATCGTTTTTTGTCCGGCAGGTTGGACTGGACCGGACCGCATCGTTTTTTGTCCGGCAGGTTGGACTGGACCGGACCGCATCGTTTTTTGTCCGGCAGGTTGGACTGGACCGGACCGCTTCGTTTTTTGTCCGGCAGGTTGGACTGGACCGGACCGCATCGTTTTTTGTCCGGCAGGTTGGACTGGACCGGACCGCATCGTTTTTTGTCCGGCAGGTTGGACTGGACCGGACCGCTTCGTTTTTTGTCCGGCAGGTTGGACTGGACCGGACCGCATCGTTTTTTGTCCGGCAGGTTGGACTGGACCGGACCGCTTCGTTTTTTTGCCCGACCGGTTGGACTGGATCGCATCGAATTTGGCAAACAGGATCCCTCGCTTCAGTTGGAACGTCAATTTTCAACAACCGAAGCGCAGTGGCGCATAGAATCTCCGCCCCCGTCGGCCGATTCGACCAACGCGCGAACGTGATTCGAGGATTAATTCTTCACCCTCTAATCGACCCCAAGTCCGTGCGCTTCGTCAAGAGACAATCTTTTCGCAGCCGAAGGCCCAACGAATAAACAGGATTCAGATCTCTTTTGGCCGCGCAATCGCGCCGATCGGTTGCGTGCCCCCGCTTTGGGATTGGTTGCCGACTAGGCGGGTTCGCGGTGCGCCTTGACGCACTCTAGGCGCTACCCGCCGACGTAGCGCGAGTAGAGCGTGCGGGCCACTGAAGGTTCTGTCGTGCCGGCGATGATGGCGCGACCGTCGGGGAAGATCGTGAGCACGTATTCGTCGACATGCAGTCGCAGTAGATACGGGTTCTTCTCGACCCGGCCGACGCCGGTAAGTTTCTCGGCCAGCGCTTCCAGCGAGACGGCAGGGCGATCGGGAAAACTAATCTGCACGGCGTTGCGTCCGCACAGCACGGTCGATTGTCCCCCCAGGTCGCCGCGGAGCCATTCGTATTGCTGCTGTCCGCAGGCAGGGCAGTCGGCGTTGTCGCGCAAGTTGTCAAGCTTGATCTGTCGCCAGCGGTTTTCCCATAGGTCCACCACCACCAAGTCGCGTTGCACGGCGTCGCGGTTGCCAGAGAGCAGCTTGATCGCTTCCAGCGCTTCGAGCGACGCGATCACGTTGACGATCGGCGCCACCACGCCGGCGGTGTCGCAGGTCGGCGTCATCTCGGCTGGCGGCGGCTCGGGCATCAAACAACGGAAGCATGGGGTTTCCCGCGGCAGGATCACCATCATTCGCCCTTCGGCGCCGACGCAACCGCCGTAGATCCAGGGAACGCCCAGCTTCAACGATGCGTCATTCAACAGAAACCGCACGCCAAAGTTATCGGTCCCATCAATGATCACGTCGACGCCGGCGACCAACTCTTCGATGTTGCGATAGTCGACGTCGGCGACATGCGCTTCGATATGGACGTCGGAGTTGATTGCTCGCAAACGTTGCTCGGCGGCGACCGCTTTCGGCAGGCGATCGCGCACCTGTCGCTCGGTATAGAGAACCTGGCGCTGCAGGTTGTTCCACTCCAGAAAGTCGCGGTCGACAATTCGCAAATGGCCGACGCCGGCGCGCGCGAGCGTCTCGGCGATCACGCTTCCCAGCGCGCCTAGACCGACGATCAGCGCTGTGCTGCTGGATAGTTTCGCTTGCCCTGCCGCGCCAATCGCGTGGTAGGCGACTTGCCGCGCGTAGCGATCTTCGGGCTTGGCCGCATCGTCACTCATCCCACGCTCCCGACCCAAAGACCACTGAAATTGGACGCGCCGACCACTTCGGCTTGCAGCCGATCGCACTCGACCCGCAACTCGGCCGGCGTCACCGCCGACGCCGATTGACACCGCCACAAGATTTCAGGCAGGTCGCCGTTGGGAGTCGTCAGCGCGATGCTTTCTTCTAGGCAGTTGATCACCACGTCGGCCCAGTCAGGCGTCGCTTCTTCGCCCAGACAAGCCAACGGCAGATGAGGCGCCGCTCGTTTTATATCTGGCAGTTGGATTCGCCCCGGCAAGATCGCCATTGCGATCGAAGCCCAAGCGGCCAGGCGAGCGACTTCGCTGGCGATGTCGTTGTGGTGAGCGTCCGATAGATCGGCGATCAGATAAACGCCTGCCAACAGCGCTCGCTCGCAAAGTTCCTGGGAAGGGGCCGCGACAATCGCGGCCATGCCGCTGGTTCGCCAGGGAGCAAAATCGATGAGTTCGTTTTGCGTCGCGGCAGCTGCTCGTAGGACGAAGCGATGATCTTCGAGCCGCAGCTGCGAGCCGCGCACATGCAGATCACGGATGCCGAACGGCTGTGCAGCCCCGGTGATGTGATAACAAGAGGGGGTGCGGGGAGTCCAAAAGTTCGGTTCCGGCAGAACTGCGCGAAACGGCGCCGGGCCGCCGTCGACCTTTTCGACCCGATACTTGGCGGTCAACGTTTGCGCGAAAGCGTTGCTGGGCCCTTCGATCCGCGTATCGTGATCGACGGGGCCCTCGATCCAAAGCTCGACGCGAGCCTCGCTCGTAGCGCCTTGGCGAATCGTCCAGGAATTGGCGAGCGGATCAGGAGTCATCGCGACTCCATTCTATTCTTTGGGGGCGAGCCGCACGCCGGAACGTGACAGCAATGCTTCAGCCAAGGCGCGACCAGTGCGCGAATTCTCATTCTGCGCGACTTCTTCCGGCGTGCCGGTGGCGACGACCTGGCCCCCTTCATCGGCGGCGCCGGGGCCCATGTCGATGATGTAATCGGCGGCCATCATCATGTGCAGATTATGCTCGACGACGATCAGCGAGTGTCCGACTTGCAGCAATGAGTTGAAGCAGTCGAGCAACTGCGCGATGTCGGCGAAGTGCAGACCGGTGGTCGGCTCATCCAGCAAAAAGAGGGTGCGACCCCGTTTGGAAGAGGCCAAGTAGCCTGCCAACTTCAAACGCTGCGCTTCACCGGCAGAGAGCGTGTTGGCCGGCTGGCCGAGACGCAAATAGTCCAGTCCGACGTCGATCAGCCGTTGCAGTTTAGACTGTACTTTCGGCTGGCCGCGGAAGAAGACGAACGCTTCGCGAATCGTCATGTTCAGCACTTCGGCGATGTTCTTGCCGCGGTACAAAACTTCCAGCACATCCTTTTTGTAGCGTCGTCCTTTGCACTCGGGGCATTTCATGTAGACATCGGCCAGAAACTGCATATCGATCGCGATATGACCGTCGCCGTCGCAAGCGTCGCAGCGTCCGCCGTTGACGTTAAAGCTGAAATGACTCGCGGTGAAATTGTGCGTCCGCGCCTGGACCGTCGCGGCGAAGACCGAGCGGATCTCGTCAAACGCTTTGATATAGGTGACCGGGTTCGAGCGGGGAGAGCGGCCGATCGGGCTTTGATCAACCAAGACGACGTCGTCGATTTGGCCATCGCCAAAGACATCATCACAGTCGAGCGCCTTGGGGGCTTCTTTCCGCTTGCGGCGGCAGAGGGCCGGATAGAGCGTGTTGTCGACCAGCGTACTTTTGCCGGCGCCGCTGACTCCGGTCACGACGCAGAGGACGCCGAGCGGGAACTCGACTTCGATGTTTTTCAGGTTGTTGCCGCGGGCGCCTTTGATGCGGACGCGGCCATGCGTCGTTTCGCGGCGTTTCTCGAGATGGATCACCTTGCGGCGTCCCATCAGATAGTCGCCGGTCAACGTTTCTTCGGAGGTCAGCAGCTCTTGCGGCGTTCCCTGGAAGATGATCTCTCCGCCGCGTTCGCCGGCGCCGGGGCCAAATTCGATGATCTCGTCAGCGCGGCGAATCATCGACTCTTCGTGCTCGACCAGCACGACGGTATTGCCCCGTTTGTTTAGATCGCGAATCGCTCCGGCCAAACGTTCGACATCCGCCGGATGCAAACCGACCGAGGGCTCATCAAATACATAGAGCATGTTGACCAGGCTGGAGCCGAGCGTGCTGGTCAGCGCAACGCGCTGCGCCTCGCCGCCGCTCAGCGTGCGGATCGTCCGATCCAGCGCCAAGTAACCGAGCCCGACCACATTCAGGTATTTCAAGCGATCGAGTAATTGCGACAGCACCTGACGAGCGACCGCTTGATGCCGCGGGTCGACTTTCAGCGACTTGAAAAACTCGTACGAGTCGCGAATTTTCATCTTCGAGACTTCGGCGATGTTCTTGCCGCCGATGCGAACTGCGAGCGATTCAGGACGCAGGCGCTTGCCGTGGCACGATTCGCAATCGCGGAAACTGCGCCAGCGACTGAGGAAAACGCGCAAGTGCATTTTGTACTTGCGCCGTTCGAGCCATTGGAAGAAGCCTTTCAGGCCGCCGAACTCGCGCTCGGGCACGCCTTCGCGAATCAGACGCAGGTGCTCTTCGGTCAGTTCGCGGAACGGCACGTTGGTCGGCAGATCGTAGTCTTTGGCTAGCGCCAGCAACTCTTCCAGCTCGTGATGATAGGCCGGCGTATTCCAAGGCGCGATCGCTCCGTCGGCTAGCGTTTTGCTGACGTCCGGAACGATCAGGTCCATGTCCATGTCGATCACGTTGCCAAAACCTTCGCAGGCCTGACAAGCGCCGAGGGGACTATTGAAATTAAAGAGTCGCGGCTCCGGCTCGATGAACTCGAGATTGCACGTGTCGCAGCGGAGCTGATTGCTGTAGACGTGTCGTCGCCAAGAGCGGCCGTCGATCTGCTGCAGAATTCCGTGATCGCCGGCGCCGTTCAGCTCTTCCGACTCGACCAGCAATTGGCAAACTCCTTCGCCATGCAAAAACGCCGTTTCGAGCGATTCTTGCAGACGCTCCGCTTTCAGGCCTTCACCTGAGAGACGATCGGCGATCGCTTGCACCGCGCCGCCGTTGAGTTGCTGAGAGTCGGTCGTCAGGTTGAGCGTTTGTTGTCCCGAGATGACCCGCACGAAGCCATCTTCGCGCAAATCGGCGACGACCTGTTCCCACGTTTCTTCTTGGTCGGGAGCGACCGGAAAGGTGAGCATCATCTTGCCGGGCGAGTTCATCTCTAGAATTCGCTGGGCGACTTCTTGCGGCGTGTCGCGCTGAATCTTGGCGCCGCAGCAAGGGCAAATGATTTCGCCCACTTTGGCGAACAACAGACGCAGATAGTCGGTCGTTTCGGTCGCAGTGCCGACGGTCGAGCGATTGGAGCGCGAGTCATTGCCGCGGGTTACCGCTAGGGCCGGCGGAATGCCGTCGATCGATTCGGCGGCTGGTTTTTCTAGGCGTTCCAGAAATTGCCGCGTGTAGGCCGAAAAGCTCTCGATATAACGTCGTTGCCCTTCGGCATACAACGTATCGAGCGCCATGCTAGTCTTGCCGCTGCCGCTGACGCCGCAGAATACAATTAGCTTGCGATGATCGAGATCGAGGTCCACTTTTTTTAGATTGTGGACTTCGACTCCTCGGAGTTGAATCGACGTATTGGGCAACGCTGGCTCCTCCCCACTTCCTCTCCACGCACGCTGGCGACGATCGTAGAATCCTTCATCTTACCCCCGCCTGCGCAGACAAGATAGTAGCGGGGGTGTCCAGCGGCTTGCTTGCCCCCCGGCAGTCCGATAGAGTGTCGCAAATAGGGGAACTTCATGAGCCGAGTCGTCAAAACATTCAATCCGTTCTTTGTCGCGCTGCTGATTGCCGGAACCGCTTTCGCCGTCACTGCTTGCGGCTATGGAGTTATGACCGTGCGACTGCTCAACCGGACGGCGGAGGCCGGTGGAATGGTCGATTTCTTTCGCCGGCACGGGTTTACGCTCTTAATGGCCGAATTGGGCATATTGGCGATTTGCACCGTCTTGGCGATCATGACAGACGACTACTGGACCCGTCGCGCCGAAGCAAAAGCGGCCCGGAAGTTAGAACAAAGCAGTCCCCCTGCAGACCCAAACAAACGAGAAAACCAATGAAAGTTCAGCACTTTGAACAAGCGGCCGCCAGTCTGGTGAAAATGGAGGGAGCGACCGGCTGTCAGGTACGGCAATTGATCAACGACAAGGATGGCGCGCCCAACTTTGCGATGCGCCAGTTTGAAGTCGCCCCCGGCGGTCATACGCCCAAGCATCATCATCCCTACGAGCACGAGGTTTACGTCATCGCCGGCGCCGGGATCGTGCTCGAAGGGGATCAGCCGCGCGAGATCAAAGCAGGCGACGTGATCTATGTGGCGCCTGACGATGTGCATCAGTTTCAGAACGTGGGGGAGACTCCGCTGAAGTTTTTGTGCCTGGTGCCCAACTCGGCCAACAACGCTCAGTTTGTCGCCAAGCCGGAATGCGCCGAGTAGGCGCCGCGACCACTCGTTTCGCTCGACTCCAGTACGCGAAGGACTACGTATGGCAGCCGTCCAAGAAGAGATTGATCACCTACGCGCCGAAATCCGCCGGCATGATCGGATGTACTATGTCGAAGCGAAAACGGAAATCAGCGATCTTGAGTACGATCAACTGCTGAACCGGCTCAAGCATCTTGAAGCCGAGAATCCGCAACTGGTTACGCCCGATAGTCCGACGCAGCGGATCGGAGATCAGCCGGTCGAGCATCTGAATCAAGTGGCGCATCGCGTGCCGATGTTGTCGATCGACAATACCTACAGCTTGGAAGAGCTGAAAGCGTATGGCGAGCGCATTCAAAAGCTGCTGCCGGAGGAAAAGATTGAGTGGGTCGTCGAGCTGAAGATTGACGGCGTCGCCGCTTCGCTGTTGTACGAAGCAGGACGGCTCGTGCGCGGAGTGACGCGCGGCAACGGTCAGGTCGGCGACGACATCACTCATAATATTCGGACGATCAAAGATATCCCGCTGCAATTGGCCGGCGACGACGTTCCGCCGGTGTTGGAAGTGCGCGGCGAAATCTACATGACCAACGACGAGTTGTCGCGCATCAACAAACGTCTGGCCGCCGCCGGCGAAGCGCTGTACAAGAACACACGCAACGTCACCGCCGGCAGCATTCGGTTGCTCGATCCTCGCATTTGCGCCGAGCGTAACTTGCGGATGTTTACGCACGGCGTCGGCTATGCGGAAGGATTGAACAGCGAGTCGCACATCGACTTTCTGAACGAACTGAAGCAATACGGACTGTCGCCGACACCCAAGGTGGAAGCGTTCGCCGATTTTGACGCGGCGGTCGCGCATTGCGAAACGCTGATTGAAACGCTCCAGGACTTGCCGTTTGAGGTCGACGGCCTGGTGCTGAAGGTCAATCGCTTTGAACAACGAGAAAGACTAGGCAGCACGACCAAAAGCCCACGTTGGATCATCGCCTACAAATTTGAGAAGTACGAAGCGATCACCAAGCTGAACGACATTCGCGTGCAAGTGGGCAAGACCGGCACGATCACGCCGATCGCCGAGCTTGAGCCGGTCGAACTCGCTGGTACGACGGTCTCGCGCTCGAGTCTGCACAACGCCGAGCAGATCGAGCGGCTTGATATTCGCATCGGCGATGTAGTGGTGGTCGAGAAAGCAGGCAAGATCATTCCGCACATCGTGCGCGTCGAGATGCATGAGCGCAAGACGGAACTGCCGAAGTTCGAGTTTCCCACCCAATGTCCGATTTGCCATACGACGCTCGTAAAGGACGAAGGAGGCGTTTATATTCGCTGCCCCAATCGCGAGACTTGTCCGGCGCAGTTGAAAGAACGGATCGGATATTTTGCGTCACGCAACGCGATGGATGTTGAAGGACTAGGGGACAAATTGGTCGACCAGTTGGTGGTGGATGAATTGGTTAAAAGCTACGGCGACATCTATCGATTGACGGTTGAAGAACTGGCGCAGCTCGAACGGATGGGAAAGAAGTCGAGCGAGAATCTGATCGCGTCGATCGCCGCCAGCAAAGATCGCGGGCTCGCACGACTACTGAATGGGCTCTCGATCCGTCACGTCGGCAATCGCGTCGCGCAGTTGTTGGCTCGCCATTTTGTGACGGTCGATGCGTTGCTGAGCGCCAGTGAAGAGGAGATCGCCGCGGTCAACGAGATTGGGCCGATTATCGCGGCCAGCGTGCATCATTTTTTCGCGAGCGAATTTGGTCAGCAAACGATCGAAGACCTCCGCCAATTGGGGCTTAAACTGACCGAGGACGTGCCGGATGTCGTCGCATCCGACGAAACGGGCGGCGGCCCGCTGACCGGCAAAACGCTGGTCGTTACCGGAACGCTGGTGAAGTACGGACGCGACGAGATTCAGGAGCTGATTGAAAAGCATGGAGGCAAAGCGACTTCCAGCGTTTCGAAAAAAACCGACTATGTGGTCGCCGGCGAAAAGGCGGGAAGCAAATTGGCGAAAGCCCGACAACTGGGGGTCAAGGTGCTAAGCGAAGCGGAATTTGAAGTCCTTTTAGCCGGAGTCGACTCCCCCCAAGTCAACTGATTTTATATGAATTCGACCCAATTCTCAAAGTAGACGATTTTTTTGTCCGCCAAATGAATTTGAATTCGCTTAGTTAGGTAGGCAGCCAGCCAATTAGCCAGTGAGCCAGCTTTTTACCTAATTCATATGACTCTTTTGGGGATCAGAGGCATGCGAGTTCTATCGCTCAATTTGCGGGAAAGGGCGACCGCTTGGTATCGATGTCTGCGATGCCAAACGGTGGTCGCTGCGATGCAACCGCTTTCCAGTCACTTTCACTGCGACCAGTGTGGGCAAAAATTGGACGAAGATGACGAGATCGCGATCGTCCATCCATTGGATCGACGACCGCCTTCGCAGAACTAGCGTTCTGCCAATAAGAGATTCAGCAGGGTTCTGAATTGCGAACAGGGCGTCGAAGTGCTGCGGCGCCCGGATTCGTTTCTTGAGGACAGCTTTCTTATTTGCTGTCCGTGTTGATGTCTTTCAAGCTACGCCCCAAACGCTTGTTGCGAGGACCGGCGCTGGTCGCGGTCGCGCCAAGCGATTTGCGCGCGGCGGTTGATTCGCCAACATCACCCATCAGGCCCAGGAAGTCGGACTTCCCTTTGTCTTGTTCAACCGGCATGCCGATCTGCTCGACAGCGTCATTCACGCCGAGCAACACCGCTTGTTTCACGCCGTCGCGCATCCACTGAAAGAAATTGAAGTTGTTCGTTGTCATGCTCGCTTCCTTGTTTCAAAGTCGCCCGAGTTGAATCGGTTCGGGAGCGTAGCAAGCTCTCGCCGGCGCGTCCAGGCGAATCATCCCGCGCGTCAAACCGACTCAATTTCGCTAGCACTGACCTAAGCGACTAAGAAAGGGTGGAAATTTGGAGACAGTGCGTCGATAAGTAAGGCAGGGAAGGTTGCGTGGAGATGCGCAACCGAAATTCTACCGGTAGGAGACGGAACGTGGCGGCGAAAAACCAGGCGGGACGACATAGTGAGAATGTCAACCAACAGGAGCCTTTTTCGTGGGGCGCCTTTTCTTTCGGAATCATTTTTGGCGTGGTCTTGCTCTATATCGTGATTGTGCGCCCGGCGCAAAACGATGCGCAGGCCCTCGAACTGCGGATCTCGCGAGTCGATCGCACCTTGACGGAATTGGTCTCCTTCAAGTCGAGCGTGACAAAGACGAATGACTTGATGTCTTCGCTCCAACAGCAAGCCGAGCAATTTGCCGCTGCTCGCGCTTCGCTCGACTCGCTCGAGAACATCCGCTGCGAGTTGGCCGCCAGCCAAACTGATTTCCGACAAGTGGAGGCCGCCTTGGTGCGGCTTGATCGACTGCAGCAACGCTTAAATGATCAGGCCCAGGCCGCCGCCGCGTCCGTCCGCGTGGTCGAAAACATCGACTACGTCCACCGTACCCTGCTCGAGCAAGACGCCGGCACGCTCGACGCGATCGCCGCGCTGACCAACGCCGACAATCTCCGCAGCCGAGCCCAACGCGTCGAGCAGGATCTAGCGCGCACCGAAGTGACGCTTGATCGGGTCGCGTCGTTGCATCGCCGCATGCAAGATCAATACCCGGCCGCGCTGGCCGCCGAACAAACGCTCAATCAACTGCTGAACGCTCAATCGCGGATCGCGATGGCCGATCGCAATCTGGCGGCGACTGATCGCGCCGTCGCCGGGTTGTTGCGTCTGCAAGACAAAACGTTGCACAGCGCCGCCAACATGCGTCAGGCCGACATGTTGCTCGACAACGTCTTGGCGATCCCCGGCGAACTCGCCAAGGTTTCGCGTCACTCATACGTCGCCAACCTCGAAAACAATCTGGGATCGTTGACCAAGCTGCTGGACAAAGTGCTGGCTTCCCAGTCCCAGACGCGTCATGCCGATCTGCTGCTTGAGAATATGCTCGCTCGCCAGGATGAGATCATCCTCTCCGCGACCGAAGCTCGCCAGGCCGACATGGTGCTGGGCAACATCTTAGGACAGCAAGGAGAACTGCTCGCCGCTACTTCGCAGTCGCGTCGCGCTGACAATGTGCTGCAAAACTTGCTTGGCATGCAGGACGAATTGGTCGACAGCGTACCGCAAGCTCGCCAGGCGGATGTCGTGTTTGGAAACATGCTGCACTTGCAGGACGATCTGGTCAACTCGCGAACCAACGCCGTCGCCGCTGGAATCGCTCAGCAGAACATCTTCGCTTTGCAGCAAGAGTTGGTGCAAGCGGCGCCGTTGACGACGCGAGCTCGCCAAGTCGCCGGCGACATGATGCGGATCGAAGCGGAGCTGATCTGCCAGGCCGGCGACAGCCGCGAAGCTCGAGAAACTCTCGACGAGTTGGTCTCGCTTCGCAGTGAACTCTCGGCAGGTCGGCTCGACGTCGAATCGGCTTTGGCTTCGCTGCGTCAACTGATGACGCTCAAGACCGAAGTGCTGCAAGCGTCGCACCCGCAGCAGAGCGGCTTCTTCCGCTTCGCTCAAGCGGTGAGCGGCGCCATGGTTCGCAGTTCGAGCGTGGTCGTGTCGCTTCGCCCGCACGAGCTGCAGCGAATGGCCGATCAGTCGCTGGGCGAACAGCAGCAAGTCATTGCTCGGCAGATCTCGGGAGCAATCTTGCGATAATCAAAACTACCAGATCCCAGATGGCGGTCGGAGGTCACGCTCTGCCGCCATAGGTAGAAAGGGAGTTCTCTTTGCAAAAGGGGAACTCCCTTTTTTAATTCCTGGCGCGATGCGCTTCCCTTGTCTTCCCGCCGCGAAGAGCGACTAGCGCCAGGAGGATTTCAAGCCTAACTGCGTTTGGATTTCTTTTTGCACCGCTTCGGCTGGTTGCATTCCTTCAACTTCCAGGACGAGTTCTTTGCGGCGAAATAGTTCTAAGATCGGCGCCGTTTTTTCATGATACGTCTTCAAGCGATCTGCGACAGCGCCCGGCGTATCGTCGGCTCGCTGCGTGAGCGGCGCGCCGCAAACGTCGCACTGATCAATCACCTGCGGGCGATGATGGATCAAGTTGTAGTCGAGTCCGCAGCCGCTGCAGAGACGGCGCGAGAGGACGCGCTCGCGGACCACTTCGTCCGGCACCACAAGATGAATGACCGCATCAATATCGTACGACTCGAGAAAAAACTCGGCCTGGACGACGCTGCGCGGAAAGCCGTCCAAAATGAAACCGAAGTTCCAGTCATGTTCGGCCAGCCGGCGCTGCACGATCTCGGCGACAATTTCGTCACTGACCAAATCGCCGCGACTGATGATTCTCTGGATGCGAGCCGCTAACTTGGTGTGGTGCGCGATGTTCCAACGAAAGATATCCCCGACGCTGATATGCGTCAGATCGTACGCTTGGCAGAGCAGCTTGGCCTGCGTTCCTTTGCCGCAACCCTGAACGCCCATAATGACAAATTTTTGCATCGTTCGACTCTCGGAATTTACCTAAGCTCAACTTTGGAAGTCGCACGAGGGGAAAGTCTGACCGGCGATTCTCTTCGTAGTCCGAAGCGTAAGTGTCGAAGCTGCGATTTTTCGAATCGATGGAACACTAGCCCGCCAGCGCAAGCGAGGGGATGCGGCTCGCCACTTCCTTCCGTGTTTGGATCACCAACCCTATTCCCTCGCCTGCACTGGCGGGCTACGAAGAGAGATTGGAGCTTAGAAAACTGGTGAGGGGGCTCTAGCGGCATTCGACCAGACGAGACGATCGTCGAAAAGAGTTTTCACCGTTTTTTGACGAAAAAACGGAGGGGAACTCGGCGTCGCCCCTCCGTCTCAATCGACCTTTCCGCGCCGTGCCCAAAGTTTATCCTAAGCGCGCGAGATAGTAGTTGTTGAGGATGTCGTGATTCAAGCGGTGAATGTCGACCTGTGAGAAGCCCGCGGCGATCAGCATCTCTTGGGCCATCTCTTCGCCCCACGCGGCGCCGAGTCCCAGTCCCCCTTGGGCCAGCGAGACGCTCATGCAGTGCATGCACGAGATGGTGTAAATAAACGCACCGAGCGGCTGATCGATATTTTTCTCGACGTAGCTGGACGCGCGAATGTCTTGCATCAAAAAGATGCCGTCGCGGCGCAGCGCCCGCGAGATATTGCTGAGCACCTGATCGGGATAGGCCTGATCGTGGATCGCGTCAAATGCGGTGATCAGATCAAACCGATCGCAGTCGATCAGTTCCGCGACGTCACGCACTTTCAACGTCAGGTTCGGCAGGTCTTTTTCTTCCGCAAGTCGTTGACCCGCGACAATCGCGTCCGCACAGAGGTCGTAGCCGCAGAACCGACTCTGGGGGAACCGCTCGGCCAGCAAGATCAGCGCCTTGGCCGATCCGCAACCGATATCTAGCACGTCGATCCCGCGCTCCAGCTTTTCCAGCAAGCCGTCGACCAACGGTAGAATATGCTCGATCATCGCTGACACCGTCGTTTGCGAGCTCTCGTCCGCCATTACGTCATGAAAGCGATGGAACTCGTGGTAACAGACGCCGCCGCCGTGGGAGAACTTATCGACGATTTGCGTTTCGACATATCCCAGCACCGCGATCCACTGGGCGACCGACGCCAGATTGGACGGCGTCGCCGCGCGGGTTAGCAGCGCCGCATGTTCGGCCGGCAAGCGGTACGATTGTTCGGTCGGATCGAAATCAACCACTTGGGCCGATACCAGCGCGTTCAGCCACTCGCGGACGTAACGCTCGTTCAGTCCAGACGCCGCGGCGACTTCGGCGCTGGTCGCCGCCGGCAAGTCGGCCATTGTGTCAAATAGTCCGGTCCGATGCCCGATCGAAGACATTAGCATCATCGCCGCTCCGTTCATCGCTTCCAAGAATCGTGCGCCGAATGCCTCCATCTTGGCCGGATCTAGTTCCATCGCAGTCGACATATCTCTCTCCAATTCTCTGCTTAAATAGCGAAAACTGGCCGCGGCGACGCTGGCCCAATCGTCGCGACCGAAATCAAATTTCCCCGCAGAAACGGGGAGATATTTCGCAAAGCGGAAAGGAGCCGAGAATGTTACGCAATTTTTTTGCGTCGCAGCGTAAAGATCTCCGACTCTTGCTGGTCGAAGTCAAATTGCCGGTAGAACGGGATCATGTCCGCGGAGCAGGCCAGAGTGATCGTGTCGACGTTTTGCAGTCGCGGATGTTCGATCACAGCATCCATCAACCGCCGCCCCAACTGTTGCCCGCGATAAGCGGGATCAACGACCACATCGTGCAGCATCGCTCGATAGACGTAGTCGGTCAGGACGCGGCAAAAGCCGATAAGCCGGTCGCCAGCCGCATCGTCGACCAGGCCGATCACGAGCGACGAGTTTTCGACGGCGATCCGTACGCCGTCGAGCTGGCGTCCCGGCGTCCACCACAAATCTTGAAAGAGCGTTGTTAGTTCAACGAGCTGAGCCTCGCTCAGCGCAGCGACCTGACGTATCGACATTGATTTTTCCTAACGAGAGACGGGTAGAATCGGCCATGTCGACCAGAGGCGAAAAGAGTCACGGAGGTTCGCGGCTGGCGCCTTTTAGGCGATTTCCTCGTCCCCCACAGGCATCGCGTCTGGAGCCGCACAAGGAAGGGAATGAGTGCTGGCGACATCCGCGAGAATCCCAGCTTCGCGAGTTCGCTGTTCTTCGCAAATGAAATACCATCCGCTGAACAGCAGCATCGCAAATCCAATGATGGACAGCGCGAGTGAAAAGTTGACAAAGAAGTGGAGCCTCGAAGTCTCAGCGTGCCAGAGGTCTTTGTACAACTGCATCGCGGCCGAGCCGGTGTAGCCGCCCGAGTCGATCAGGTAAATCGCAAATACGGATGAACCCGATGCGCGGGTGACGGCGAAGATGCGTTCAAACAGAACGGTATAAGGAACGTACGCGAGATAGGCGCCGAGACCGACCAAGATCATCCAAGCAAGTCCGCTGAGCCAACCGGCTTGCCACAAGAGCGTCGCTGCGCCCAACATCAGCGTCCCCAGCGTCATGATCGAGAAGGTCGCCAGCAGCGCATTTCGATTACGGCGGAAGAAGCTGAGGCCGGCCAATGTCAAAGTGACGACCACGGCGATCACGAGCTCGATCTTCGTAAAAATGCCGGGCACTTTCGCCAGTTTGATTTCGTTCAAAATCTCGACCGCGTAGTTATCACGAAAATCGCGAAATGCCGTCAACAAGATGTAGGCCAACGTCAGCACGATCAAGCCAAACGAGAAGTGCGCCAAGAACGCCCACTGATCGCTGCCGGTCATCGCGGTTCGCTTGGACCGCTCCGCTTCGTCTTGCAAGTCGGGGGCAGGAACGGCGTCGAGAAGCCAAATCGAAAGTAGGACCGGAGGCAGAAACAGTGCGCCGACGCAAAATGGCATCCAGAATGGATCGACCCCCCAACCGTCGAGCAGGCACCTGCCGACATCTTTGACAAAGCCCGTCGAAGCGATGTAGGAAAAGCTGAGCGTCGCAACCAGGAACTCGGTCGTTCGACGTCCTTCGAGGTAGCGCATCGCCAATCCCCAGATCATCCCCAACGGCAGTCCATTGCAGAAGAGGGCGACCACTTTCCAGTTGCTGGGGGCAATCGCAAAACCAAGCAGGGCGCACTCTGCAAAGAGGATTAGCAAGATCATCGCCGCCATCAGCCGCTCGCGTGGCAGTTGCGAGCAAAATTTGACGCCGATATATTTCGACGCGACGTAGCCGAACAATTGGCTTAATACGAGCGCCGTTTTTAGTTCGATACCGGTATTGGCGAATTCGTAGCCCGCATAAGTCGCAACGGCGAACGGTTTGCGGAACGCGTACATGCAAAAGTAGACGGCGAACGAAGTCGCGGATGCGAACAGCGCAATCGAGGTCGGCCCCCACCTTTCCAGGCGAGATCTTAAGGATTGGTTGCCGCGCAATGCGATCATCCGCCGCGCCTGGTTTGACGATACTTGGTCGGAGACAACTGCAGTTCGCGTTGAAAAGCGCGGCACATGACTTCGGGCGAATCGAAACCACAGCGCGACGCGATCTCGGACATCGCTAATACCGACCGATCCAGCAGATGCTTCGCTTCGTCCAAACGAACCAGCAAGATTTGCTTGCTCGGCGTGATTTCGAGATGGCGATCGAAAAGTTGCTCTAGTAGGCGGCGCGATATCCCCGCTTGTTCGGCCAAATCGGCGACTTGAATCGGGTGATGGAAATTGTCGCGTACGAATCGGAGCGCCCGCATGAGCCGTTCGTCCGACAGAACTGTCCAGTCGGTCGATTTTTTTGAAATCACGTTGGTCGGTTTGATGGTGACAAGTTCGCCGCGGTTGGCTTCGCCGCGCATGATGCGATCGAGTAACTGGGCGGCGTTGTAGCCGACGCTATGCGCCGCATTGTCGAGCATCGACAGCTTGGGCCGCGTAATGCCGCTCGCCAACTCGTCATGCTCGCCGGCCAGCACGGCGATTGTTTCCGGTACGCCGAGCTCCGCGAACTTCGCGGCGTCAATCAGTTGCCGCGACGTCTGCGTATCAATCGCCAGCACGCCGCACGGCTTGGGAAGTTTTGTCAACCATGTTCCTAGCTGACGTAGCTGATCGATCCAGGGTTGCTGACGATCTATACCGGGGGCGGGATAAGTATGGCAAGTATAGCCAGCGGTCTGCAGATATTGCGAATAAGCGCGGCCAAACAGGTCTTCGTAGTCTGGTCGCCAGGGAGAGCCGCAATAGGCGAAATAGGAGTACTTTTTGTTGAGATAGTACTTCGCAGCCAAACGACCGCTCTCTTCTTCATCGAGCGTACACCGAGCGATGGTTCCTTCTCCGTAGTCGTACCACGAGACGTTGACGCAGGGGATGCCTGCTTTCAGGATTTCTTCGGCAAGCTCGGCGTTGTTAACTCGGGCAATAATGCCGTCGCCATTCCAACCCTTGGGGATGTGTAGCGGCTCGAATTTCCCGCGTGGTTCTAGAAAGACGTTCCAGCTTTCGCCGCAGTCATCCAAGTAACTCGCGATTCCGCTGACCATGCCGTTGCCCCAGCCGGTGGACGTTTCGATGAGTACGCCCACATTCTTCGTCGTGCGATCAGTCGAAGAAGAGGGGAGACAGGAGAGTGTTGGAGGATTGCGCAATTCGTCATTTCGTGGGGGCTTCACGATTGCAAGGCGAGGTCTTTATTCTAATGCGGCACATGATAAATGCATTGCATTTAACGCAATATTAACATTTTTGCTCCCTTTTTAGCGCGATCGAGGCCGGATGCGTAAATCGTCAAATGTGTTGCGCAAATCTCGGTGGCGAGAGTTCGCTGCACCTTACAAAATGCGATCTCTCCTGCTCCCGCCGTCAACGCCGTAACGATACGCCAACGACGCAATCCAGGAGTATTCAATCATCCAATAGGTCCAATTTCCCTTTCGGAGCGAATTCCCATGCACTGCAAACGGATACGAACCGCATTCACTCTGGTGGAGTTGCTGGTCGTGATCGCAATTATCGGCGTCTTAATTGCTTTGCTCCTGCCCGCAGTGCAGCAAGCGCGCGAAGCGGCGCGTCGGATGCAATGCTCGAACAACCTGAAGCAGCTCACGCTGGCGTTTCACTCTTACCATGACATCTGGCAAGCGACCCCGTTGCATATGCATCGCGCGGGGCACGATTACGGCGGAAACGGAAATGCCGGTAATCTCTCGTGGTACTATGGCATCCTGCCGAACGTCGAGGAGACCGCCGCCTATGACTATCTGCCGGCGCAATCGACAGGCGCAGGAAGCTCTTGGACCGGAATCGTCAACGGCGACACCGCGCTCGGCGAAATCGCTCGCGTCAAAATGGAAACTTTTCTCTGTCCCAGCGAGAGCGAAACCAACGTTCGCGTTCCTGGGGTGGCGAATTTCAACTATGTGGCCAACGCTGGTCCTTCGCGATTATTGACTATCCCCGGCCAAGGAACGACGTCTCGATCGCGAGGAATTATTTCGCACTCACGCATGTCGGATACGGGCCCTAGCATCGGAAATTGCAGCGGAGAATGGTTGGCCGGTTCTAACCATACCGTCGGCTTCCGTGACATTACGGATGGGCTGTCAAACACGGCCGCGATCAGCGAGAGTTTAGTGAACGACGGCCTCGGCATTCATGCCGATATCCGACGAAACCTCTGCTATACCGGATCGAAGATGATTCAGACGCCGGGCGCTTCGATTCGAGATGTCGTGACCGATGGGCTAAGTAATCCGATCAGTTACTCCAGTTGGAGTTGGAACAAAGGATCCTCGTGGATCTATACGAGTTCGTTTGAAAAACATCTTTTTCATCCTGTCATGCCGCCGAACACGATTTCCATTCCCGGCTACAACACCGATTGGTTTCGCTGCAGCGAAGCGGATGGTGCAGTGACAGCGTCAAGCGAACATCCAGGCGGAGTGCAGATGTCAATGATTGACGGATCAGCTCGATTTGTCTCCGATACGATTGACATCGAGATTTGGTGGGCCTTGGGAACCGCGTCGGGCGGGGATCTGGTCGGAAAATTCTAGAATTCGCGTCTGGTTGGAGCCGATTCAGTCATTTCTTCGGCTCCCGCGTTTCCTCAATTGCTCCCAAAAATGTAAGACTGAAGTGCAATGGATAAATTGAATTTGCAAAGACTGATCTTGGCGGCTTGCTGCGGTTGTCTGGCTGGCGTCTTGGGCTGCGAGAGTCCAAAGACCGCGATTGAAGCTCGATCGCTTGAGTTTCAGTACTCCGGCGAATCGCTCGCCGAGGAAACAATTGATCGGTTGAAACGGGTCCGTCCGATCTCCGCGAGGGTTGCGGCGTCCAATGCCGCTCGACTCAAAAAAAGCCGTTCGCTGGACCCTGGTAGTGATGAAGAAGATGACCGCATTGATCCAGACAGCATGGAAGGGATTGTCGCCGACTGTGCGGTGAAAATTCGTCATATCGAGTCACTGGGGAGCGACGCCGACATCCAAGCGAAGGTGCTGGCGCAAGTTGCAGCGACAACCGCGATTCCCACGAACGTGCGGGAAGAATTCTTGGACATGTTGAAGCAAGAACTTACGCAAAACCGATGATGTTTCGGCGGAGGTTGGACCGGTTCGCCCTCCGCGATCACATGCGTCCGATTCGCTTTAGAGGCGCTCTTCGCTGGAACTTGGCTGCCAACCGCCGGGCACGCCGGGGATCGTATCGGCGACCAAGTTCCACCAGGGAAAGATGAATGCGTTCTGGCACTTGCGGCAGGTGACGCGTTGGCCCAGGTACTCCAGCCGACAACTGCTGGAGGTTTGGCACTGATCACACTCGCCGCGCCAACGAGCGGCCGCAAGATCGAATTGCGTGCGGTCGAACGCGCGTTGCGTATCAAACGCGATGTCGTCGCCGTCGAGCCGCATCAAAACTTCGCGGGTGATCTGCTCGGGCGGCAGTTGATGAACTCGTTCTGAATGCAGGCCAATCGCTTGCTCAAACACGTTGCGAATAAAGCGAGCGTTGCCGAACCGCTCATCGCGCTGGTCGTAGGCGAGCGTAAATAAGATGCTGGCCAGCGCGCGGGACTCGGGCGATAAAACATACTCGCCGTCGGTGCAAAACTTCTCGAAGATGCGGCACAAATCGGCCACGCCAAAATCGGCAAAATCTAGGTAGCGCGTAAAGCGGCTCTGTAGGCCGGGGTTGGTTTCGATAAACTCCTGCATCAGCTGGGGATAGCCGGCGACGATCACCACCAAACGCTCGCGATGATCTTCCATCATCTTCAGCAGCGTGTTGATCGCCTCTGAGCCAAACGTATCGCCGCGCTCGTGGCGGGCGCCGCTCGACAAGGTGTACGCCTCGTCGATAAACAGCACGCCGTCCAGGGCGGACTCAATTTTCTTCTGCGTCTTCATCGCCGTTTGGCCGACGTAGCCGCCCACCAGGTCGGCGCGACTGCATTCGACCACGTTAGTCGACTTCAGCAGTTCAAAGCCGTACAAGATCTTGCCGACGATGCGGGCCACCGTCGTTTTGCCGGTACCGGGGTTGCCTGTGAAGACAAAGTGCAGCGTCTGCGTCGAGGTCCGCAGCCCATACTTGCGGCGTTGTTGTTGAATTTTCAGAAACGCCGTCAACCGTTTCACTTCGGCTTTGACGCCGGGCAATCCGACTAGTGCGTCCAGCTCGCTCATCGCCGCTTGCAGCGACGCTTCCGGCGTCAGCGAATTTTCGGTCGTCGGCGCTCCCGACTTTTCAGGGATCAGTTTGGCGAAGCCCTCATCGACGCTCGACTTGCCGCTGGTGACCCAAGATGTAGTTGTGGTCGTGGAGTTCGCGCCTGACTTGGTCGTGATTTTCACCCCTTGCAGCGCGGCGAATATCTTTTCGATCTTGGCGATAAATTCAACTTCGGCCGGGCAACGGGGAATCCCGCCAAAGACCAGGCTCAAAATCGTTTGGATAATTCGCTCAAACGTCTGCATGTGCGAGCGATCGCCGGTAGCGCTGGCGACGGCCAGCGTCAGCTTGGCGCTCAGCAGAAACGTCGGCCCATCGCCGCGGCCGCCAAATGGCAGACGGTCTTGCTGGAACGTTTCCATGAACGGGCGAACGTCGTCGTAGGTCAGGTTAGCGTAGGACCGATAACGCTCAAGCGCCGAGAGATACAGGACCAGGTACCGCGACAAATCGAACGCGGTCTGCATTTCGTCGTCGTCAATCTGTCCGTCCGAGACGACGGCCGACGACATGATGGTCAAGATGTCGCTGGCCAGTCCTACCCGCACGACGTTTTGTGGAAAGGTCGGCAAGCCGCGAAACGACTGCGTGAGCTCGGTCCATTGGGTCCCTTGCGCTTCCATCGCCAGGCCGACGATTTTCTCGACCTGCGGATCGCTCAGTGCGGCCGTTAATGAGCGGATGAGACGATTGAAGTCGTCGTCAATTTGTTTCCAGGAATCGAGCATGCAGTTGTTGGTAGTCGCGACGAAGGGGATGGAGATATCGCCATTGTAGTTGTTTGGCGCGCGACTGCGAAGCGATCCAGAGCAGAGCGATTTGAAATTCGTTCCCCTCTTGCATCAACCCTTCCGCGTCAGCTCCAGCACATTCTGCGTGCAAGAAAACCGATAGCTCGTCGGCGACACCGCAAAATACTGTTCGACATAATTTTCGAGATCGACCCGCAGGGGCGGTGAGATCAGCGGCAGCATGTTAAGCATGAACTCGGCGACAGCGTAGGCGTCTTTGAGATTTTTCGTAGTGATAAAGCTGTCGATCGAATGCATCGTCGCGGTGAACTCGTTCCCCTGTTGGGCGACAAATGATTCGCACAGCGGATGGAGCGAAAAGGTCTGCTCCTGGAAGAAACGCCGCATCTGCATGCAATCGGTATCAGGGCATTGCAGAATGATCCACGCACGTCCGCCGGGGCGAATCCAAGAGGCGATTTTCGCCAGATTGTCGAGCCAGCTTGCCGGCGGAATGTAATAGAAGACATGCGAGCAAACGACCAGGCTCGCCGATTGCGCCGCAACGTCCGCATCTAAGATGCCGCCTGCGATCGTCTGCGCGGCGGGACAATCGACTTTCAAGTCTTCGAGCAAATAAGGATTCGGATCAATCGCGATC
Organism: Blastopirellula marina DSM 3645; assembly: GCF_000153105.1. Lineage (GTDB taxonomy): Bacteria > Planctomycetota > Planctomycetia > Pirellulales > Pirellulaceae > Blastopirellula > Blastopirellula marina. The sequence goes on along the minus strand of NZ_CH672377.1, from coordinate 1,864,881 downwards.
ACCGACTCGAAGCGATCGTCGAGATACTTGGTTAGCTCCCCGTTGCCGGCCCCGGCGTCGACCAGCAATTGCGTATCGGCCAGCTGCCGGATCTGCGCGTCGATCCAGGCCCGCGCTTTCACCTTCTGGTCGGTGTTGGCCAGGTTTCGAAAGCGATACGGTAGTCATCGGTATCAGAGAGAAAGGCGCGAACTTTATCAGTCATGGGGGTCTCGCAGACAATTTGGTATTTCAGTCAGTGAGAATACTCACCGCGAACTTGTGCACTTGTAGGCGTTTGCAATCGAAGTTTTTAGGTAAGTAATTGAATCGTGTAAAAACTTTGGTAGATTCAACGGCGCATCACATCAACATCTGATCAGGGGCGATACCATGGATCTAGTCGATAAAGTTCGAGAATTGGCTGCACGGGCAGAAAAGATGACCGGGCAGTTGACGACTGAAGAAGCGACAAAAAATGCGTTGGTAATGCCGCTGATTCACGCTCTTGGATATGACGTTTTCAATCCTCTCGAAGTAGTGCCGGAATTTACGGCAGATGTCGGAACCAAAAAAGGAGAAAAGGTCGATTATGCGATTATGAGCGACAGCAAGCCGATCATGTTGTTCGAGTGCAAAATGATCGGAACGAACTTGGAAAAAATTACGCCGTCGCAACTATATCGCTACTTTTCCGTTACTGACGCTCGGTTCGGCGTACTCACGGATGGCATTCACTATCAAATTTACTCTGACTTGGATGCCCCCAACAAAATGGATGCACGTCCATTTCTAGAGTTTCGCATAACCGATATTAGTGAAAAGACGGTTCGTGAACTCAAGAAGTTCACGAAAGAGAGTTTTGACATCGAAGATATTCTCTCAACTGCAAGCGATCTCAAATACACAAAGGGAATCAAACGAATTCTCATTGAGGAGTGGACAAATCCTTCCGAAGACTTCGTCAAACTTTTCGCTTCGCGAGTCTATGACGGTCGGCTTACGCAATCAACGCGAGAACAGTTTGCGATCATTACCAAGCAGGCTTTTCAAGAATTTGTGAGCGAGATGATTAACAAACGGCTCAAGACGGCGCTCGCAAATGAGACAGGAACTTCATACTCCAACGAATTAGACGAGGGCGATCACGAGGCAGCTAAAGCGACTGGTGACAAGGAAATCGAGACGACCGAAGATGAACTCGAAGGTTACCATGTCGTGAAGTCAATTCTGCGCGAGATCGTTAAGCCATCACGAATCTTTATTCGCGATACGCAAAGTTATTGCGGAGTTCTTCTGGATGACAACAATCGTAAGCCAATCTGCCGCTTGTTGTTCAACGGCGGCACAAAGTATTTGGGCATCTTCGATGGCAGCAAGAATATGACTCGGCATGCGATTCAAAGCGTCAACGATATCTATTCGTTTGCAGATCAGTTGAAGGCGACGATTTCATTTTACGATAAGGTTCCCGTCGAATTGCCTTCGGTCGCATCCGAATAGAATTGTCTGGGGGGACCAATCCGCCGCGCATGGAACTTACTTAGCGAATCCGCGTACCCATAAAAAAAGCGTTCCTGGTCTTGGGAGACGAGGAACGCTGAATCGACGCGGCCGCAGGGATCTTTCGCTGCAGTCGTTATTTATTTGTGGGAATCGCGCAGTTCTCGTCTTCGGGGCAGTGATAGTCGAAGAACTTGCGGTCTTTGATCACGCGAGCGACCGACGGCGGGACCATTCTTTCCCAGCTGAGATCGCACTCGCCGATCTTGCGTAAGACATCGCGAGAGAAGATCCCCAAGCACTCTTTGTCGTAGTTGTCGAGGTTATTGATCCCTCCGCGTCCTAGCAGGTAACCGTACAGCGGCTGCAGTTCTGGTTTGATTTCCAGGTTTTCGCAGGTGGTCAGTTCGCCTGTTTTGTTGTCGAGCAACGGATAACAGAAGATCTTCAGATCATTTTTGAACAAGCGTCCGAACGATTCGAGAATGCCGCCGGCTAGTTCGGTGTAATACTTTTCGTCGAAGAGTTCACGGAGGCTGCCGGCGCCCATCGTGATCGCGATTTTTTCTTTGGTGCACTGCGAAAGGTAAGCGGCCAAGCGATAGTATTCAAAATAGTCCGAGATCAGAACATTCATTCCGCAAGAGGCCATGATGTCGACGCGGGCCAGAAAGTCGCGGCGATCGATTTCGCCTTGGGCTTTGAGGTTCCGCATGGTGATCTCCATGATCTGCGCCACTTCTTTCCCTTTGACGGCGGGAAGTTCCGAGAATTTTTCATGGGCGCACTGCAGCATGTCAAGGTTGACATTGCAGACCGGGCGGAAGCTGCCGCGTTCGACTAGGATCGGCTTGCGGTAGAGGAACTCAGAAGGTTGCAGCACTTCGCCGTTGGCGGCGAACATCGCTGCGCCGCTGAGACCCAACTCGACCAGCTTCAAACTCATCAAGCGATTGTCGACGCGGCGAAACGCAATCCCTGAGAACTCGATCATGTCGATCTCAATACGCGAGGTCGTCAAACCGTCGAGCAGCGAATCGACCAACAATTCTGGTTCGTGATTGAAGGCGAACGCACCGTAAACGAGATTTACCCCGACGATGCCGAGCGCTTCTTGTTGCAGCGCGGTCTCGTTATCGAGCATCCGCACATGGATGATCACCTGGCTATCTTCGTCACGCGGGTGGGCCTGAAATTTGATTCCCATCCAGCCGTGACACTCGCTTCCCCCTTTATAGCCGCGGGCGGCGACCGTATCAGCGAATGCGAAGAAGGTGCTGGTTTCGCCGCGAATCTCGGTCAGTCGGTCCAGATTGAGCTGATGCTCTTGATCCAGCATGGCCTGCAAACGCTCGCGACAGACATAGCGGCCGGCGCGTCCGTAGATCGCGTCGCTAACTTGCATATCGTAGGCGGACATGCTTTTGGCAATCGTGCCGGAAGCGGCCCCGGCTCGGAAGAACCAACGAACCACTTCCTGCCCTGCGCCGATTTCGGCGAAGGTGCCGTAGCGTCGCGCATCGAGGTTGACGCTAAGCGCCTTCTGGCGAGTTTCAACAGACTTGATAGCTGACGATTCGATCATGCGATTTTGCAAGTTGAGCACTGTGTTTCGTGATGAAGGACGGAGAGGAAATCGAGCAGGGCGCTGGGCCAATTTGCCATCTTCAGTGTAGCGAATAGGCCGCAAACCATGTCAAGAGATCCTATCGTTAAGTTCCTGACAGGATCTGCATTGCCGCACGCGTTTGCTACCAACGGGCCGAGTCGAATTCTTCGCGGGACGAAGGACGCAAACGATATGCCAAGTTATCAGGAAGGCCGCTTGCTCTGCACTGCAACCATTTTCGGGCGTGACTCGCTGCGCAACTGCTTGAATTCAGGCAAAAACCTGCCCATAGGAATTGCAATCAGCTAGCCGCGGTGCGGATATCGGATCTTCCCGTAAAGCGATACTCGACAAGCTGCGCCCCCAAGAATGAGACGAATCTGCGGATTGCGGGTTACGCGAATGACGAGGCAAAATTGGGGGGAGGTTTAAATGGCATTGTCCGAATAAAGCGGCGCTTTTAGCGCCATGCTCTTCCCGCGTCTTCGCGAAAAGAGCATGGCGCCGCGCGCAGGATGTCGGACTAAGTAATCAACTTTCGCGCCAACACCGCATCATCCGCGGTCTTAAAGTCCAGTTCAAACTTCCACTTCCGGAAGATCTCGATCATGCGGTTATTGTCGGGGGTCGTTTCGGCGACCATTTCTTTCATCCCCCAGTCTTTGCAGATCTTGATCGAGTAGTTGGTCAGGATCGAGCCGAGTCCGCGCCCTTGGTAGGCGTCGCTGACGAGGACGCCGTAGTCCGCTTCGCGGCGATCAGGATCGGCGACCAGGCGCGACGTGCCGATCAGTTTGCGCTCGCCGTTGTCAAGGATCTCGGCGACCAGCGCCATTTCGCGGTCGTAGTCGATATAGCAAAACCGCGACGCCATCTCGTGCGTCGTTTCTTTGAAGAGATAGCGGAAGCGGAACCAAATGGTTTGTTCCGAGCAGTTATTGTGCAGGTCGATCCAGAGCGGCTCATCCTCCGGCTTGACCGCGCGCAGCAAGATCTCGGTTCCGTCGCTTAAGTAAGCGGTGCGAGTCAGTTCTTCCGGATAAGGACGAATCGCCAAATGCGAGTAAGGGCGCGGCGGATTGAGGAATGCATCGCGATCGAGAATGATCCGCGCGTCAAGCGCCACCACGTCATCTTCGGTCGCCAGCAACGGATTGATGTCGAGCTCTTTGATCTCGGGATAGTCGGCGACCAGATAAGAGATCCGCATCAGCGTTTCGATCAGCCGATCGACGTTCACTCCCTTGCGGCCGCGATAACCTTCGAGCAGCGGCCAACTGCGGAGCGATTCGAGCATCCGCCGCGCCAAGCGTTCGTTGACCGGCGGAAGTTCGAGCGCACGGTCACGGAAGATCTCGGCCGCGATGCCGCCGGCGCCGACCATCAATACCGTGCCAAAAACGTCGTCTCGTTTGGCGCCGACGATCAGTTCGTGCGCGTTGGGGACCGAGATCATCTTTTGGATCGTGACCCCTTCGATCATCGCATCAGGGCGTTTCTGTTTGGCCGAAGCGATCATCGCATCGAACGCGGCTTCGACGCGTCCGGCGTTGGAGAGGTTTAGCTTGACGCCGTCGACATCGGTCTTGTGCGTGATTTGCGGCGAGAAGATCTTCATCACGACGGGGTACCCCAGCCGTTCGGCCAGGATCACCGCGTCATTTTTGGACCAGGCGACATGCGGCTTGGTGACTGGAATCTCGTACGCTTCCAGCAGCGCCTTGGAGGTGCTTTCCGAAAGCACTTCGCGACCTTCGCTGAGGATCGTGTTGAAGACAGCTCGCAGCTTGACGCGATCCAGCGGAAACTTGACCGGCATGTCGCGCGGCGTTTCGTACAAGATCTCTCGATTACGCGCATACGAGACAAGATGCATGAAAGAGCGAACGGCCAGTTCGGGCGAAGTGAACGTCGGCACTCCGCGCTCATCGAGATGGTTGACTGCGGCGCGAATCATTTCGCCCCCCATCCAGACGCACAGGACCGGCTTGGGACTTTTCTGCACGATCTGAGCGACTTCTCGCGCGGTTCCGATCGGATCAGTCATTGCCTGAGGAGTCAGAATCACCAGTGCGGCGTCAACTTCTTTATCGGCCAAGGTGACCTTCAGCGCTTCAGCATAGCGCGCCGGGTCGGCGTCGCCCAAGACGTCGACCGGGTTGTTGTGCGACCAGGCGGCGGGAAGAAACGCCGTGAGCTTTGCCGTCGTCTCCGGCGCGAGCTTCGCCAGGCGACCGTTTTTCTCGAGCAGCATGTCAGTCGCCATCACGCCGGGACCGCCGGCGTTGGTGACAATCGCCAAGCGGTCGCCGGTCGGCAGCTTTTTGCTGGCGAGCAGCTCGGCGCAGATGAACATATTGTCGCTGTCAAAGACGCGCACGATGCCGGCTCGCTTGAACGCCGCTTCGTATACGGCGTCGACGCCGGCGAGCGCACCGGTATGGGACGCGGCGGCTTGGGCCGACTCGGCGAAACGTCCCGCTTTGTAGGCGATGATCGGCTTTTGCCGCGCGAACGCTCGGGCGGCCGACATGAACTCGCGCGATTCGCTAATCGACTCGACATACAAGATGATCGAATCGGTATGGGGATCGTTCGCCATGTAGTCGATCAAGTCGCCGATCTGCACGTCGAGCATATTGCCGACCGAGATGAAGTGCGAAAAGCCGATGTTCTTCTGCAGCGACCAATCGAGCACCGACGTGCAGAGCGCGCCCGACTGCGAGATAAATCCAACACGCCCCGGCAGCGGACTGCTGGCGGCGAAACTAGCGTTCAGGTGAACCGACGTCGACATCACGCCCAGGCAGTTGGGGCCGATGATTCGCAGACCATCAAACTTGGCGGCGGCGGCCAGGATCTGATCTTCCAGCTCACTGCCGGCTGCGCCCGTTTCGCGAAACCCGGCCGAAATGATGACGACGCCGCGGGTTCCCTTGGCGCCGATCTCTTCGATCAATCCAGGAACTCCAGCGGCCGGAATGCAGATCACCGCTAGATCTGGGGTCTCGGGCAGATCGGCGACCTTGCCGAACGCCGGCAAGTCTTCGATCGTGTCGTACTTGGGATTGATGGGATAGATGGTCCCTTGAAATCCGCCGCTGAGCAGATTTTTGATGACGGTATTGCCGACGCTCCCCAGGGTACGGCTAGCTCCGATCACCGCGACCGATTGCGGGTGAAAGATCTTGGAGAGATTACGAATCGCCATGCCGCCTGGACCTCGTTTTGCAAAGAGGCTTGTCTGAGAATGTGGATTGACCGGGGCGCGTATTAGGCTACTCGGATTAGGCGGCGGATGAAATACGCCGACCGCGCAGCAAGAAGCGGTTGCAGCGAGCGCGGCGCTTGTTTTTCCCGTGCGCAGCGTGAAGATCGGATCTCCGCAAAAGATGGGACAGGCCGCAGTTTTAAAAGAGAAATCGCGCAGATTCGCTGACGACGACCAGAAGCGAAGGCGGCGTTGATCGTCTAGCTGTTAAACATCGCTTCGATCTCAGCGGCGCTTAGTTCGGAATTGGCTGGTTCCGCTTCGGTCTTCTCGGCGGCGACGACAGGCTCTGCTGCGGCCTTGTCTTCGACGTCTTCGACCGGCGCTGTTTCGGAGGACTCGGCTTCCAGTTGACCGGCGGCTTGCAGGAGAGATTCGATCTCGTCCAGGGATTCGTCGGCATCATAGGTGTCGACCGCAGGCTCCGCTTGGCGCAAGAGACTTGCGACTTCATCGTCTGTCGTCGTTTCCGGAGGCTCTTTATCGACCAGCGACGACAAATCGCCGTCGCCGTCGTCGTTGACGTCTTCGCGGGCGAGAGCGGCCGCTTCTGCTTCGGCCGCCGCTTTGGGTTCGGCTTTCGGCGGAAGCTGTTGCTTGGCGGTAGTTTCCTGTTTCTCTGCTCGCCCTTTCGCTTCTTTCGCCAAAGCTCGGCGCTGTTCTTCTTCTAAGCGTTTCGCTAACTTTTCGGCATTGATCTCTTGAAGTTGGGCCTCTTTGGTGTCGGCGTCCTCGTTCTCGTCGTCATCTTCTTCTTCGAGATCGCCGTCGTCACTTTCCTCTTCTTCGTCATCCGTATCGACCGTCGCTTCATCCGCTGCCGGGGGTTCGTCCTCGAGCTTTTCGATGCGAACGGTTCCGACTGACGCGCGATCGGCAAACAAGATCCACCAGGGACGCGGGCCATATCCCAGCATCACGGCGGCGGCGAATCCCAGGATGAGATTCAGGACGGAAATGAGCGCAAATAGAAGCAACGGGAATCCTCGTGACGGACTTTGCAATTTAGCTACTTACGTAGACTGCGAAGCAAATATAGGTCGTCGACAAGGCAGAGCTGCAAATTGCGCCATACGGGAAGCCGCTTCCCACCGCCCTGGTGGGCCGGTGAGAATAATTGGCTAGTATGCGCGATCTAGTGCGAATTTGTGGTCAGAATAAGCCGAACTATTGGCTTTGTCCACGAACGACCACCGCCCCATTTTGCCCCGCTGCGGTCCCTAAAACTCGCTCTAAGAATTGCGGCGAAGGGCGACTCGGCAGCGTAAACGCGGCAGGCTGAGCATCAGGATTCGATTTCGAGTGAAACAGCAGCGTGATGTTGGTTTCATCCCCATGCCGACGCAGATATTCCAGCACTTCCCGTTCGCGAGGAGTCAGTTCGCCGTTGCCGGTCAGGGGGGCGTTTCTCGACAGCGCCGCGCCGCTGGGGACGGCGGGATTGGAGATCGGTTGAATCGGCGGCATTTCTGACATCGAAAGCGATTCCGGCATCCGGCCGGCAGCGGCGTTTTGCGCCACTTGAGGTTGAGCCGCATGGTCGAAGAGGTGGGCGATTTGCTTCTCTTCTAGCAAACCGAAGATCGTCTTCAACGCGGCGTAATAGCCTTCGTCGTATTCGGGATCAGCAGCGTTGCAGACGCCGATCAACTGACCCGAGTCGTTGAACAATCCCCCGCCGCTTCTCCCGTCGATCGGAGCTCCGGCCGCCTGCAGATTATCGGGACCTTGATAGCGGTTTAGACTGTTGATGCGGCTTTCGCGAATGGTCGCGTCCGCCCCTTTGTCGCAGCCGACGGTAAACGCTTTTTCACCGACCGAGATCGGCATATCGGGACTTCGCACCGCAACGGCTTCAATCAACACGCTTGGCTTAAAGGTGACCAGCGCCACGTCACGATCCAGGTCGAATGTCAGCAGGCGTCCTGGAGTTGCGCCGGCTGCGCCGGGGGCGAATGATTCGATCTCAATCTCTCCGCGACCTTGGGAATCGCGGAACAAGTGACCGCACGTTAGGACTAGCGCTTCGCCGTGATGCGAATGGACGATGGTCCCGGTGCCGTACGAATATCCGTCGGGATCGATCACTTTCAGCCGTACTGTAGCCGCCAAAGCCTTTTGGCGAGCCGCGGCAGGATTGCCGCTGGGCGCGGCCGGCGATTGGCCCCGCACCACTGGCGACCGAGCTGGTTGCATCGGGGGAGATGGTCGCGGCGCGGCGTTGAGCGCAACTGGGGGACTTGCTGGTGATTTTTGGGGAAACATCGCGACCAGCGAGTCGTAGCTGGTGCGGCCTTCGGCCTGAGCGACGATCTTGCCTTGGTGCACCATACGATAGGCGGGGAGCCCGCGAACCCCTAGGCGTTGAGCCATGTCCGCATCACGCGCCTGATCGACGATGACCACGGGATAACCGGCCGCTTGGAGACGCTCGATGGCTGGCTTCATTTCGCGGCAATAGACGCACCAATCGGCGGTCACATAATACAGAACAGGCGATTGCGATTCGCCGGCCGGCGCGGCCGACAGCGCGACCGTCAACAGTAGTGCGGAGACTGCGTTCATCGCGTCCCTCCCTGGAGCGTGGGGCGAGGCGCCCAATGCGATACCGAAACTGCGCGAACGTTGATAGCATCCTTGCCTCGATCGTTCGCGAGGTCGGAACAATGTCGACTGCATCGGCGAGTGCGACAAGAGCAATCGTGCTTATTTTTGAGAAATCGGCGACGATTCGCGAAGATTCCCTCAAGTCGAAGAGGCGTTTGTCCGACGGCGGGGTGATTTGCCCCGCAGATTGCCCGAAAGAATCGTTATTTTTGGGGGAGTTGAAAATCGGGAGGCAAACTGTTCCGAAAATAGCTACAATGCTAGACTTGTCAAAACTAGCGGCTGATGCTGCGCCAAGATTTACCCATTTCCATCCACGAAGAAGGATCAACTACCATCTTAGACCGGAATTCACGGGATCGCGAACGTGAACGCGATCAAACACGCATCAACGAGAGAATACGTAAATCTCCGGTGCGCGTAATCGACGAGGAGGGAGAACAACTCGGAATCATTCCCACCGAAGAAGCGCTCAACAAAGCGCGCGCTGTTGGATTGGACCTGGTGGAGGTTGCTCCGCTGGCCGCCCCCCCCGTTTGTCGTATCATGGACTACGGCAAATACAAATATCAGCAAAACAAAAAACAGCACAAATCTCACTCGCATCACGCGAAAACCAAAGAGATTCGCCTGCGCCCCAAGACTGGGGATCACGATATCGAATTCAAAGTGAAGCAGGCGATCACCTTTCTGAAGCACAAAGACAAGGTCCAGGTGTCGATCCAGTTTCGCGGGCGCGAAATGGCGCACGTTGACGAAGGTCACCGCGTCATGAAGCAGGTGATCGCGCTGCTGGAAGAATTCGGCAAAGTCGAATCGACCCCGAAGCAAATGGGACGACGCATGATGTGCACGATCGCCCCCAAGACCGGCGCGTAGCTTTCTAGCGGCCGACGATAGAGATCACGAAAAGCGCCTGGCGATGATTCGTCAGGCTTTTTTCGTGCGCGAAGCGGAAAAAAATTGCCTTTGCCGTTCGATCGCCGCTTCGCCCTCTTGGTCGAAGATTTACCGTGAGTCCAGCCCCGAAGGCAGGAGAGAAAATTTTTTATTTCCGACTTCGGTATCCCGTAATTCCCAAATTCATTCCGGATGATTTCGCGATCATCGCTGCGATTCTGCGGGGGATTAGCGCGATTTTTCGCACGGATTGCGGCAAAGAAATATCAAATGAGTCATTGCAGCCAGTGTATAGGTAAAAATTTGGTGGTCGCGGCGTTTTTTTGCGATTGCAGATTAATAAGTTTTCATGATTGATCGCTTGACATTTTTGCTGCTGAGATCTTGAATAAGTCTTATAGAACCTGCCTTGCGCATCTTCTAACAAGCACGGCCGGAACTTTAAGCGAAACTCTTCGTTTAATCTCTGCACACACTCGGAACAGTTCTTCCCTTCGGATTCTTTGGAGAGGCAATGTCTTACGCTCAAGGTATGCGCCGACGAGGCTTTACGCTCGTCGAGCTTTTGGTCGTTATCGCGATCATCGGCGTGTTGATCGCACTTTTACTACCGGCAGTTCAGCAAGCCCGTGAAGCGGCTCGTCGCATTAACTGCACGAACAACCTGAAACAGCTTGGCTTGGCTTGCCATAACTACGCTGACACCTTCCGTACCTTCCCCAGCGGCGGGCTGGATTACACCGGCTCGGGAGCGACGATTAAGACCGCAGTTGACAACTGGGGTTGGGGCGCTTTGATCTTGCCGCAGATCGAACAAAACGCGCGCTACGACCAAATTCTAGTCACCAAGGGTGACATGGAAGACGTAACCGCTCTGGGCGGCGCCGCGGCGTCGACTGCGCTGTTAGCAATGCAAGGCGAAATCGACGCTTTCCGCTGCCCCAGCGACACGGCCAGCGTTTTGCCGAGCTGCCGCAGTATCAGGTCGCCTAGTACCGGCAACGTCCCCACGACTTGTACTGCCTCCGCTAGTACGCGCGTGTTCAGTTCTACTAATGCACTGCAAGCGAGTACTTCAAACTATATCGCGGTTGCCGGTCTCTTTGACACGAACGTCGCCAAAAATAACGGCGTCATGTATCCCCAAAGTAAGACTGGTTTTCAGTCGATGACCGATGGCACCAGCAACACGCTCTTGATCGGCGAACGTGCCGAATATCAAGGGGTCGGTACCTGGGCTGGCAATGGAGATGTGCAAACGCTTGCCAGCACCGCCGGAGTCGCGTCCGCTTCGTTTACTTTGGGCACCGTTTGCGTTCCGCCGAACTACAAAGATCAAGATGCGAGCGCGACCTATTATGGCGCCATCTGGAGCGGCTTTAGCAGCAACCATCCGGGCGTTTCGCAGTTCACCATGGGGGACGCTTCGGTGAAGTCGATCGCCGAAACGATCAACTTTGCGATCCCGTCGGCTGCAGATCCTGTGAACGGCACGGGCGCTTATAACGACTCGCCCACGATCGGCACGGCTACCGACTTGGGTATCTACCAACGTCTTGGCATCCGTAATGACGGTCAGGTGATCGGCGACTATTAATCGATTCGCTCGCCCTGCGGGGTCAGCATTGCGAATGATGCCGAGTCAAGCAAAATGCAGCTCGCGAGCGCCAATGGGTGCTCGCGAGCTTTTTTTATGACCTGCATAGGGGATTTACGGATTGTGCCGAGGGCGACCCGCCGATCAGTGGAACCTCGCAAATCGGCCAGAACGGCGTCGGGAAGGGGGCTGGGTTAGTTGACCCTCTCCCTGACTCGGCTTACAGTAGATTTGCACCTCTTCGGTCGCCAAACTTCTGCTGGCGGCTGGCCGGAACTCCCGTTTACGCAACTATTTAACTCGAAAGTCGCCGATGCTCGCTCATCGCGTGATTCCTTGTCTCGACGTCGATCGCGGTCGCGTGGTGAAAGGGACCAATTTCGTTAACCTGCGCGATGCCGGCGACCCTGTGCAAGTCGCTTCCCGGTATGAGCAAGAAGGCGCCGACGAGCTGGTCTTTCTAGACATTTGCGCCAGTCACGAAGAGCGCGCAATTATGCTCGACGTCGTGCAGCGAACGGCGGAGCAGGTTTTTATGCCGCTGACCGTGGGGGGCGGGATTCGCACGATTGAGGACATTCGCGCTTTGCTCAATGCCGGCAGCGACAAAGTCTCGATCAATTCGGCCGCCTGTAAAAACCCAGAGTTCGTCCGAGAAGCGGCGCGGCGGTTCGGCAGTCAGTGCATCGTGGTCAACATCGATCCGAAGCGGGTCCAAAATGAAGAGGGCGAAGATATCTGGGAAGTCCATATCAACGGCGGCCGCACGCCGACCGGACTAGAAGCGGTTTCGTGGGCGAAAGTAGTGGAAGAGCTTGGCGCCGGCGAGATCGTGCTGACCAGCATGGACTGCGACGGGTCGAAAGACGGATATGATATTGAAGTGACGAAAGCAGTCAGCCAGGCGGTCTCGATTCCGGTGGTCGCCAGCGGCGGCGCCGGCAAGCCCGAGCATCTGGCCGACGCGATTCAGCTGGGGAAGGCCGACGCGGCGCTGGCGGCCAGCATCTTTCATTTCGGCGAATTCACGATTGCGGAAACCAAGCGGATCATGGCCGAACGCGGAGTCGCGGTGCGGATCTAACGGACAGGACGGAGAACGAACAGATGTCGACCCCAGAAGAACTCAAAAACAAATACCTGCAGAAGCGCGAGGAATTGGAGGTCGACAAGATCTTCCGAGCCTGCGTCAAACTGGAGGGCTCCGACTTGCACATGAAAGTCGGACGACCGCCGATCGTGCGGATCAGCGGCACGCTGCGCGAGTTGAATCGAGAGCCGGTCGAAGCGGAAGAGATGGTTCGCTTGCTGTTACCGCTGCTAGATGAGCGCAACAAGCGAATTTTGGAAGAAAACGGCGGCGCCGACTTCGCCCATCAGATCCAGGTCGACGGAGTCCGCTGGCGTTTTCGCGTGAACATGCTGACGCAGCTGGGCAATCTTGGCCTGGTCGCGCGGCGCATTAACAACTGGATTCCCCAATTTGACGGTTTGAATCTGCCGCCGATCATGGAGTCGTTGTGCAAGTTCGACCAAGGCATGGTGCTGCTGGCCGGCGTGACCGGTTCTGGTAAAAGTACGACGATCGCGTCGATGCTGAACTGGATCAATGCGAACTATTCCAAGCACATTCTGACGCTGGAAGACCCGATCGAATTTGTGTACTCCGAAGACAAGTGCCTGATCAATCAGCGCGAGATCGGACAAGACGTCAAGAACTTTGAAATCGCGATGGGGCACGCGGTGCGTGAAGATCCTGACATCATCCTCATCGGCGAAATGCGTGATCAAGAAACGTTCCTCACGGCGATTCACGCGGCGGAAACAGGGCACTTGGTGTTTGGAACGATTCACGCTTCGAGCGCACCGAGCACCATTGGTCGTATTCTCGACTTGTTCCCCGAAGAAATGCATGGTTCGATTCGCAGCGCCATGGCGTTCAACATGCGCGGCATCGTCGCCCAGAAACTGTTGAAGTCGATCAAGCCGGGCGTGGGTCGCGTTCCGACCGTCGAAATTATGACGATGACGCCGATGGTGCAGAAGCTGATCCTGGAAGGGAAAGACAGCAAACTGCCTGACGCGATCCGAATCGGCAAAGACGACGGCATGCAGGACTTCACGATGAGCTTGAAAAAGTTGATTGAAGACGACCTGATCGATCGCGAAACGGCCTTCGCCGTCGCGCCGAATTTGGAAGCTTTGAAGATGTCGCTCAAAGGCATCAATGTTTCGCAACCTGGTATGGTCTAATGCAGCGCACTTCTTCGCTTATCTCACTCGCGGCGGCGGCAATCGCAGTCGTTGCTTTAACGCCGGTCTACGCTCTGGCTCAGGATGCTGCGCCGGCAGGGCCCAGGATTGGAGAGCCGGGCCAATATGGCTTCGTCAATCCGGTCTTTCTCTGCATGGTGTGGTGTCTCTTTCTTTGCTGGGTCTATTCGACGACCTGGATCAGCGAAGATTGTGAGAGACTCAAGCTGCCGCAAAACGTGTGGGTCGCGGCTAACTTTTGGCCCTTCTTTTTGTTGGCTTGGGCGTTTGTCGCGCTGGTGCCGTTTTTTATCGGCTTTCTGTTTGCGATTGCGTTATATGCGGTGCCGTTGGGGCTGTATGTGAACAAGCGGAACGGGATGCTCGATCCGCATCTGCGCGTGCTGACAGCGGATCATATTCGGTTTGTCATGTCCAGCTTGTCCGGCGGCAAGCTCGCGGCGGAGCGCAAAGAAGCGTGGGAGATGGGACCCAGCGTCGAGTTGGTCGCCCAAGGGGGAGACGGCGAAAAGAATAACGCCAATCTTTATAATGCGCGGAAAGCGCCGGACGCCTATGTCTGGGTCAAAGAGTTGATCGCCGAAATGGATGAGCGGCGTTCCAGCAAGATCCTGATGGATTACGGCAAAGAGACCGTCGTGATGAAGTACTTTATCGACGGGGTCTGGCACGCCGGCGAAGCGCGCGACCGCGAGTCCAGCGATCTCATGTTGGCCTTGATGAAACTGCTGGCCAATCTGAAACCCGAGGATCGTCGATCACGGCAACAAGGGACGTTTGGCGCCAACATCGCGAAGAAAAAATACGTTTGCAAGATTTCTAGCCAAGGGGTTCCCACCGGCGAACGGGTCTTGCTAGAGTTCTCCGGCGACGATCCGAAGCTGGCGACGCTGGTCGACCTGGGCATGCGCGAAAAGCTGCTCGAAGAAGTCAAAGAGTTGATGCTGGAAACGCACGGGGTGTTTATCTTTTCGGCGCGCCCCGAAGGAGGGCTCTCGACGCTCTACTCGATCGGGTTGAACTCGACCGATCGATTGGTCCGCGACTTTACCGGTCTCGAAAAAACGACGTCGAACGAGCCTGATATCCTGAACGTCACGATGGTGGAGTACGATCCGGCGAAGCAGACGCAAGAGAGTCTGTTGCCGGCGCTGCTGCGTAAGCAGCCCGACGTGATTGTGTTTCGCGAGATCGACAACGCGACGACGATGGAAATTTTGATCGATCGGGCGCAAGAAAAGAACTTGCTGTTCACCACGACTCGTGCGAAAGAGGCGGTCGAAGCGATCCTGCGCGTCATGGCGATCGGCGCCGAGCCGAAAGAATTCGCCAAAGCGATGCTGGCTTCGCTCAACATGCGGCTCTGCCGTCGCTTGTGCGACAAATGTCGCGAGCCGTTTCAGCCGACGCCGCAGATGTTGCAAAAGTTGGGGATTCCGGCCGGCCGCGTCGACACGCTCTATCGAGCCGGCAAGCCGAATCCGGAAGATCCGAAGTCGATCTGCACCAAGTGCGGCGGCATCGGCTTTTATGGACGTGTCGGGATCTTTGAGCTGGTCAAAGTCGACGACACGTTCCGCAAAGCGCTCGTGTCGCAGCCGCGTCTCGAAACGTTACGCGCCGCCGCCAAGCAGGCCGGCAATCGCACGATGCAAGAAGAAGGCATTTTGCTGGCCGTCAGCGGCGTTACGTCGCTGGAAGAAGTTGGTCGCGCACTTAAAGAATAATATTTCCGAGAGCCAGATGCTCAGAAAGGCGATCTCGCCATGGATATGAACTTTATTGTCTTGATCATCTTGGTCTTAGCGTTCATCGCTTTGACGTTCAATCAAGGCTTTTGGAGCTGCGCGTTGATGATGTTCAACATCACCTTCGCCGGCGTAGCTGCGTTCAATTATTCGACGCCGTTGGCCAACTTGCTGGTCGGACTTTACGACGGGATGTACTACTTCGCCGAATTTTTGTCGATTTGGGTGTTGTTCCTCGTCTTTTTCGGGATTACCCGAGCGATCACCGACAAACTGTCGCCGGTGCCGGTCCGTATCGGCGGCGGACCTGTCGAGCAAATGACCGACTATCTCTTTTGCGGGGGAGCTTGTTGCACCTTTTTGTGTTGGTGTATCTTCACGTTCTTTTCCGCGCCTTTGGGAGCCGATGGTTTTCAAGCGATGGTTGGTCAGAGCGGATTCGTGCGTACCGGCGGCATCATGTACGCCAAGTGGTATGTTGAATTTCCTTCCAAGTTGGGTATGGGGTTATTGGGAGCCCCTTTTGACGCCGAAGCCTACGCGGATTCGCGCGTGAAACGTGCTGCCGAATTGAAGACAAAAGACGGCTTGTTCGTCACCCCGTAACTTTTCGTGGACCTGCGTTGTTGTAAAAAAATGACCGAATTCTCCTCTCCTGAACATTCCGTCGGAAACGAAGACCTCGTCAATTATCGCGAGCCGAGTCGCGCAGCGATCGCCGCGGTTATTTTGGGGTTCGCTTCCATTCTGGCGATTTCGAACCAGATTTTTTGGTTCGTACCGATCGTGGGCGTGATCGTCGCGTTGGTCGCGCTGCGCAATATCGCCAACAGCGATCACCTGACCGGAAGGGGAGTCGCGACCGCTGGGTTGATACTCTCCGGCGTTTTGGGCGCCACCGGCGTCGCTCACGACCTGATCACCTCGCAAGCGATCGAAAGCAACGCCGTGAAGTTCGCCGCGGCCTGGTTACCGTTGGTAGTGGAGAATTCGCAAGAGGCGCATCAACTGACGTTGGCGCCGGGGGGGCGCGTTCCGCTGGATGGCAATCTCAACGTCTACTACAGCGACAACCCCGAAGCGCTGGAGAAGTTCGGCGAATTCATCGACCTGGCCCCGGTCAAATGGCTGCAAGAGCATCAGAGTCCCCGACCGCACTTCAAATTCTTACGCGTGGCGCAAATTCGTTACGACTCCGGTCGGCCCTACACGACCTGCATATTTGACGCGACTGCCGGCGATCTGCATCGTGAGATCGCGGTGGAGATGTGTCGTTTGGCCGGCGCGGAAGGGAGTGATTTTGACTACGAGTGGTATGTCACGAACTGCCGCTTCGCCCGTGAAGAGTAAATCGGCGGCGTTTTAACCCAACGCCTTTCGGACCGACGCTTTCATCTTCGCCAGCCCCTCTTGGGCTACTTCCAGTGCGTCTCGTTTCCAATAGCCGGCGTTAAACAGCTCGAGCGAGAACGCGCCGCGGAAGCCGCCGGCGTGCAAATCGCGAATGATCTGCGTCAGCGGAGCGACCCCATCGCCGGGAAAGACGCGGTCGCTATCGTTGATCGTGCTGCGCGGGGGATCGGCCGGATAGTCGTTCATGTGAAAGACCGGCATCGCCGCGCCGTTGATCACGCGGAGGCCCGCGAAATCAGAACCCCCTTTGTAGATGTGGTAAACGTCCGGCATGATGCAAGCCCGCGGGTGAGCCGCTTCGGTCGCGACGCAGGCGACTTCTCCCAAGCGGCTGAGATTGGCCGAGAAACCCCACAGTTCCAGTTCCGGCGTTACGCCCACCTCGGCTCCCACTTCGCACAGGGCGCGATAACGATCGGCGACGGTCAGCAGGTCCAGCTTCGCTCCCTTAGTCGCTCCGGACGGGGGAGCGGCGATTCGCGTACCGCCTAGCGACTTGATCAGCAGCATGTCGCGGCGAGCGTCCTCGAGACCCTTCTTGCGGGCCGCATCGTCATCCACAATCCATTGAGCGAAACCAATGGCGCTTTCCACCTGCATGCCGCGGTCCTCGATCCGCTTGCGCAGGTCGTCCAGGCTGCCGCCTGACTGCTGGTAGGCGGCGATCTTGCTGATCCAGGGTTCGACGCCGCTGTAGCCGGCGTGGGCGGCGATATCGACTTCCTGGTCAAGCGGCAGGTCTTGTCCCCGAATCGTCGACATGTTCAAGCAGTAGCGAATGCCAAAATCGTCGTTCGCCGGAGTCTCCGCCGCGCGGCTTGCCGCAGCGCCGAGCCAAAAGCTGGCGCCGGCCAGGCCAGCCAAACGAAAAGCGTCGCGTCGATCGAGCAAATTAGGCATCGCAGGTAATTCCAGGGAGTGCGGGCAAAAGGTGTGGGTCGATCTATTCTGAACCGGCGGCGCCGCAAATTCAACGCCGTCGACTTTTGGTATGCGCCGCAGGGAGACTGGGCTATGATACTCGCGTCGCGCGGGCGGAAGTCCAAGATCGTCGCCCCGCAGACGAACTACCGCCTTAGAATCAATTTCGCCGCTACAGGATCGCCGCTTGATGGACGCATGGATCGAAGCCTCAATTGCCCTGGTAACGCTCACCGCGCTCGAAATCGTCTTGGGCATCGATAACATCGTTTTCATCGCGATCGTTTCGGGCCGACTGCCGGAGTCAGAGCGTCCCAAGGCGCGCAAAGTGGGCTTGTTGGCGGCGCTTGGAATGCGCATCTTGCTGCTGCTGACGATCTCGTGGGTGATGAAAGCGACCTTTCCGCTGTTCAGTTGGACGGACCTGGGGATCCAACTGAATTACCTGATCGAGCACGAAGAGTTGAATCATGTTTCGATCAAAGATCTGATCCTCTTTTTCGGCGGCCTGTTTTTGATCTGGAAAAGCGTGCACGAGATCCATGAAAAACTGGAGCATGAACCGCACGAAGAATCCGATACTCCCAAAGAGGCGATCACCTTCGGAGGAGTAATCACGCAAATTGTGCTGCTCGATATTATCTTCTCTCTCGACTCGGTCATCACCGCGGTCGGGATGGTCAAAGGAGATATCGGCGGGGTCATCCCCGGCATCTATGTGATGATCGCGGCGGTCATCGCGGCCGTCGCCGTGATGATTACGTTCGCCAATCCGATCTCGAACTTTGTCGAGCGGCATCCAACCTTGAAGATGCTGGCGCTCAGCTTTCTGATTTTGATCGGCGTCATGCTGGTCGCCGAAGGGACCGGCGCCCACTTTGACAAAGGCTATGTCTACTTCGCGATGGCGTTTGCGCTGGTCGTCGAGATGCTCAATTTGCGAATGAAAACCGTGAGTCGCAAGCCGATTGAGAAGCAATAGACGCTTCTACTCTTCGTAGCCCGCCGCGCAAGCGAGGAAAAATCGCTTGCGCATCAAATAGTGCTCGACGTAGCCGACCGCAATTTCCTCGCTTGCGCAGCGGTCTACGAAAAGCGGAGAATTGGGGCTCGCCCCAACATCTTATTGGTCCGCCGGTCTGGCGGCGAAATAATAAGTCCAAGCGATCATGATCGTTTGCAACGGCATGCGAATCAGCAGGTAGATCGGTCCCCAGGCATGCCCGCCGGCCGGTGCGTGCACCATCGCCGCATAAATATTGACCGGCAGCAGAAAAATGAGCAGCACCACCAAGAACCAGCCGGTCGATTTGCGCAGCCGTGGGATCAAAACGAGGATCGCGGCGATCCATTCGACGATGCCTGAGAGATGGACGGCAAGTCGACGAAGCGGCAAGAACTCGGGCAACATCGCGACCATCTCGTCCGTCACGATAAAGTGCCCCAGGCCGGCAAACAGAAAGAGCAGCGTAATGCCGATGGTCCCGGCCAGATGTTTGATATTGGGCGACAATCGCAGCAGCGTCGCGATCAACCATGGCCCGCACAGCAGCCCCAGGAGGATCAGCGTGAGCGTCATTCCGCTGTTCCTAGCAGCGATTTGACCGCCGCGCCGATGTCCTGCTGACGCATCAGACTCTCGCCCACCAAGATTGCGTCGACTCCGGCGCTTGCAAGCAACTGCACGTCGTCGTGGGTGAAGATGCCGCTTTCGCCGACCAGCAGTTTGTCGCTGGGGATTTGCTGACGCAGGCGAACCGTATGTTGCAAGTCGATCTCGAAGGTCCGCAGATCGCGATTGTTGACGCCGATCAAGTCGGCGCCTGCTTCTAAGACGCGGGTAATATTCTCCGGTTCGTAAAGCTCGACCAGCGGCGTCATCCCCAGGTCGATTGCGGCGTTATGCAGCGAGCGAAGCGCGCAGTCGTCCAGACATTCGGCGATCAGCAGCACGGCGTCGGCGCCGGCGACGCGGGCCTCGAGCAGTTGATAGGGATCGAGGATGAAGTCTTTCCGCAGGACCGGGATGCCGACCGCTTTGCGGATCTCGCGGAGGTAATCGAGCGAGCCTTGAAAATAGATTTCATCGGTCAGGCAGCTAATGCAAGTCGCGCCGGCCGCTTCGTAGGCCAGCGCGATCTCGACCGGGTTGAAGTCTTCGCGAATGATCCCTTTCGAGGGGCTCGCTTTTTTTACTTCGGCGATCAGCTTAATCGGACCAGCCGCGGCGAGCGCCCCGAAAAAATCACGGACCGGCGGCGCGTCGGCCACCATTCGCTCTAGTAGGTCGGCCGGATATTGCGACTTCGCAACGGCGATCTCTTCCCGTTTGGTAGCGACGATTTTGTCGAGAACAGTCGGCACGAAGTTACTTTCCTGCAGCGGTTTAGTGGCGGAAATGACGGCGATTGGTGAAGATCATCGGTAGTCCGTGCTCGTCGCACGCGTCGATCACTTCCTGGTCTCGTTTCGATCCGCCGGGTTGAATCAACGCGGCGACGCCCGCTTTGGCCGCCTCATGAATCGAATCGGGGAACGGGAAAAATGCGTCACTAGCCAACACGCTGCCGGGGCCACGCTCGCCGGCCTTTTTGATCGCGATTTCTACCGAATCGACGCGGCTCATCTGTCCGGCGCCGGCGCCGATCAATGCGCGGTCTTTGCAGAGGACGATCGCGTTTGACTTCACATAGCGACAGACGGCCCACGCAAACTTTAGTTCGGCCCAAAGTTCCGGGGATACCTGCGCCTTGGTGGCGACGGTCCACTCCACTTCGGGATCATCGCCAAAGTCGGTTCCCTGAACCAGCAGACCCCCTTCGATCCAGCGTGTTTGCAATGGGGGTCGGCGATCGGTGAACTCGCCGACCTGCATCAGGCGAACGTTCGCTTTCCACTTGGGTTTGCTGGTCAGAATCTCGACCGCTTCGGCCGAAAAACTGGGCGCCGCGATCGCTTCGACAAATAGGCCCGGCGTCGAGAGATACTCGGCGGCGGCGGCGTCGACCGGTTGATTGAAACCAAGGACGCTGCCGAACGCGCTGACCGGATCGCCGTCCATCGCTTTGCGACACGCGTCAGCGATGTTGTCGCTGGATGCTGCGCCGCAGGGATTGTTGTGTTTGACCACGCTGACGCCGCAGTCAGGCAAGCCGCGAGCGATCGCCAACGCGCTGTCGAGATCCAGCAGGTTGTTGTATGACAGCCCTTTGCCGTTCAACTGGCGAGCGGTGACCAGGTTGGCGCCCACTTCTCGCGGGTTGCTGTAAACAGCCGCTTCCTGATGCGGGTTTTCGCCGTAACGTAAGACTTCTTCCCGTTTCAGCTCGAGACGCATCGTCGCTGGGAAAGCCTCTGGCGCGGACTGCGACTCGAAGTAGTCCGAGATCGCGCGGTCATAAGCGGCCGTATGTGCGAAAGCTTCGCCGGCCAGCTTCTGTCGCAGTTCCAACGTCGTTCCGCCGGTCGCTTCGATCTGGGCCAGAATCTCGGCGTAATGTTCGGGGCGCGATGCAATGGCGGTGAACGCATGGTTCTTAGCCGCTGCACGGACCAGACTCGGCCCGCCGATGTCGATCTGCTCGATCGCTTCGGCCATGGTGACGCCCGACTTGGCGATGGTCGCTTCGAACGGGTAGAGATTGACGACGACCAGCGGGAAGGCTTCGATCCGATGTTGATCGATCGCGCGCATGTCGTCTTCGCGGTCATGTCGGCAGAGGATGCCGCCAAAGATTTTCGGGTGGAGCGTCTTCAGGCGACCGTCCATCATTTCCGGAAAACCGGTGTATTCGGAAACGTCGCGGACCGCGATCCCCTCCCCTTCCAGATGTTTTCTGGTGCCGCCGGTCGAGTAGACGGTGATCCCGCAGGCGCACAGACCGCGAGCAAAGTCGACCAGGCCCAGCTTGTCACTGACGCTGATGAGTGCGTTTTTGATCGAAGGATTCAACGTTCCAGAGCTCCCTGCTCGTCGTCGGAAGAGGTGTGTCAAATCGCCTTTGTACGACTTCGCCCGCCCAAGGGTCAACCACCCGACGCTAGCGAACGCCTGAGCAGGGAGAACTCCTTTCGTTTGTAAGTAATTTTCCTTGGTCTGGCGAAAGGATTTTTGGTAGAATTGAGCTACGTCGCAAATTAGCGATGCCCACCTTTAATGCCTACCTATGTTTCGAATCTGACCATCAAGGCAGAAATTATGCCGCTTCGAAGCCGTTTTTTCCCCGTTTTGACGTCACTTTGCCTGTTCGCATCGATGATCGTGTCTGCTCACGGAGCGACCTACCGTGAGTTGATTGAAACGGATAGTCCAGTCTTGTACTTGTCGTTTGACGCGGATGATCTGGCCAAAATCGAGAATGAAGCGCCTTTGGGGGCGAAATTCTCGGCCGCCGAGCATGGGCCGCTCAAATTGACGGTGGGCGCGGCCGCGCCGCAGTATCCGTTGTTTGACGTCGACAATCGAGCGCTTGAATTGGCGAAAGAGCCGGGCCGGTTTGTGATTGACGATCCCGGCGCTGAGAGCCCCTTGGATTTTGCCGCCGGCGATCCGATCACGATCGAAGCCTGGGTCTCTCCGCAGCACCGCAGCGGCAGCTACATCTACATCATCGGGAAAGGCCGGACCCATCGCGCCGGGTTCTCGCCCGACAATCAAAACTGGTCGCTCCGTTTGTGCGGCAGCGATTAGGTCGGCATTAGCTTTTTGTATCGAGACGCCGAGAACGCGAGTTATCACCGCTGGGATAGTGAAAAGATGATCGCGGTGGGCGACGGTTGGCATCACGTCGCATTGACCTACATCTTTGGCGAAAAGGGATCGTTGCACGGGTACATCGACGGCAAGCCGGTCAAAGGCAAGTGGGACATGGGGGGCGACACCGGCGCCGCGCCGCTAGTGGATGACGACCAAGTTTGGATTGGATCGGCGATGGGCGGCCAGGCCGGCAGTTCGTTCCACGGCCAGATCGACGAAGTCGCTCTGTATCGCAATGTCCTTTCGGCCAGCGCGATCAAAAAGCGATTTCGCTACGAAGCGCCGCAGCCGACTTTCGATGTCGCGCAGCTTCCGCAAGACGCCGTCCGGGTCGAACTGTATGAAGGGATCCCCAATCGCAAGTCGTGGGACTTCCGACAGCCTCGATTTGTCGAAGCCTACGAAATCCCGGCGTTCGCCTTTTTGGACGCTCGCCAAAAGTACAACGGCGACGCCGTTCGCGCCGATCGCAGCAGTCCCTATCTGCTGCGCGCCGCCGGCCGCGTTATTCTGCCGCCGGGAGAGCATCGCCTGTTGGTCCGCTCCCGAAACTCGGCCCGCGTCTATATCGATGGCGAACTACAGGTGCAAACCCCGTTTCACAACATCAGCGGTTCGGCTCACGGTACGGTAATCGAGCCGGATCGTTCGTTGGCGCCCAATATTCGCCCGCTGGCCCGCGGGGATCAAGAAAAAGTGATTACGATTACCGGCGACGGGCAAGAGCATATCGTCGCCTATGAAATGATCATCGGCGGCGGAAATCGTCGGCAAACGTTTGGCGAATCGTCGGTCAGCGTCGCGACGCCGGAGGGAGACTTCCATCTTCTTTCGCCGCGTGACGAGATGCAAATTGCGATCACCGACGAAGCATGGGTTCCCTTCGCCGCCGATCAGCGGCTGATGTATCGCGAACTCGATCGTCTGCGCCGCGCCGAAGTGGATGAAGCGAAACCGTATTGGGACAAGCGTCACGCGCATGCGAAACAGCATATCGCCAGCCAAGCTCCGATCGAAGTTCCATCGTTGGAAGACTTGGCGCCTCTCTATCAGAAAGCGGTTCGCGGCGACATCGACCGATTTTTGAATGTTGTCCTGGCCGAAGCCGAAGAGACGCCGACCGGGAAGATCGACGATTTGGCCTTCCTCCGCCGCTTGTCGCTCGACATCGTCGGACGCATCCCTTCGCCCACGCTGATCGCCCAGTACGAGCAGCAACCGGCCGCGCAGCGTCGCGACTGGGCGATTGATCACTTGCTCGCCGACAGCGGCTGGGCCGATCATTGGGTTTCGTATTGGCAAGATGCGCTAGCCGAGAACCCCAACATCATCAATCCGACGCTCAACAACACCGGCCCCTTCCGCTGGTACTTGTATGAAGCGTTTCAAGACAACAAGCCGCTCGACCGGATGGTGACCGAACTGGTCATGATGGAAGGGAGTTCTCGCGGCGGCGGTCCGGCCGGTTTCGCGATGGCTTCGCAAAACGACTCGCCGATGGCGGCCAAAGCGTTTGTCCTGGGCCAAGCGTTTCTCGGCGTGCAGATGAAATGTGCTCGCTGCCATGACGCTCCATATCACGACATCGCCCAGGCCGATCTGTTTGGCATGGGAGCGATGCTCAATCGCAGTCAAATCGCCGTGCCGAAGTCGAGCACCGTTCCCGGCGGCGGACGCGAGGGACTCGTAAAATCGGTCTTGAAAGCAGGCGAAAAAATCTCGCCCCACTGGGCCTTTGAGCAACTGCAAAGCGAGCCGGACGACGCTTACTTGAATGACGCTGATGACTCGCGCGAACGTCTGGCGCTGCTGATGACGGCCCCGGAGAATACGCGATTCGCTCAGGTGATGGTCAATCGCGTCTGGCAGCGACTGATGGGACGCGGCTTTGTCGAAATGCTGGACGACTGGGAAAACGCGGATCCGTCGCACCCGGAACTGCTCGCCTACCTGGCCCGCGACTTTGTCGCCAATGGCTACGACCTGAAGCATCTGACCCGGCAGATCGTCTCGTCAGACGCTTATCAACGCGCGACGAGCGAGCCATCGCCGTTTGGATTTAACTTCGCTGGTCCGGCGCCGCGCCGGATGACGGCCGAGCAAATCGTCGACTCGCTCTTCCAAGCGTGCGAGAAATCGCTCGACGTGGGGCCATTGAATATCGACCTGGACGGCTCACGTGATGTGAAGAACTCTACTGACTTTGGCGTTCCGACGCGAGCCTGGGAATTTGTTTCCCTCTCGAACGAACGGGATCGCCCCAGCTTGTCGTTGCCGTTCGCCGCTCCGTTTATTGTGACGATGGAGTCGTTTGGCTGGACCGGTTCGCGGCAAAATCCGATCGCCGAGCGCGACAAAGAACCGAACGTCCTACAACCGGCGATTCTCGCCAACGGCGAGCTAGGAGAACGCTTCACGCGGATGAGCGACGACAGCGTCTTCACGGCAATGGCGCTCGAAGATGTCAAGCTGGACGAGTTGGTGCGCCGCCTTTATCTGCGCGTGCTGACGCGTGAGCCGGACGCCGCAGAGTTGGCGATCTTCCGCGAGCTGCTTTCGCCCGGATTTGAAACGCGTCGCGTCGATGCTCCGATCGTGAAACGTGAATCGCCGCCGCGTGGATTGGTCTCTTGGACCAACCACTTGGATCCCCGCGCTAACGAAATTGTGCTAGAGCTAGAACAGGTCGTGCGTCATGGAGATTTGCCGACGCAGCGACTGACCCCAGAGTGGCGCACGCGGATGGAAGATGGGCTGTGGGCGCTGCTGAATACGCCCGAGTTTGTTTTTCTGCCGTAGTCGCTGCTGCCCCCATTTTGCTTTCCTATCGATCAAGACAAGGACGCTACCGCAATGTCCAGTAACCATACCAATCGTCGTTCTTTTCTGAAGCAATCGGCCGCTGCGGCCGGCGCCATGGCGATGGCCGGCGGCTTGCCGTTGTTTGCCGAAGAAGGCAAAGAGCCGCATCCCGTTGTGCCGATGGGCAAGGCCGAACATTGCATCATGGTCTGGCTCGGCGGCGGCGCCGCTCAGATTGATACGTGGGATCCGAAGGCCAAAGGGGACGCCAAGCTAAAAAAGGCTGGCAGCTACTACGACGCAATCGACACGGCGGTACCCGGTCTTCAAGTGTGCGAGCACCTCAAGCGCTGTGCGCCGCTGATGGAGCGATTCAATCCGATTCGCACCGTTCACCATGACGTGATCGACGAACATGCGGCGGCCACCAACCGCATGCATACCGGTCGCGATACATCCGGCACGATCGTCTATCCGTCGATCGGTTCGGCGATCGCTTATCAACGGGGCGCGGCGAGCGACATCGCCCCCGCCTACATGTTGATCGGTTATCCCAACGTGACGCGTGGTCCCGGTTTCCTGGGCGCCGGCGCCGGTTACGTCTATTTGACCGACACCGCGCAAGGCCCGAACGGCTTGGCCCGCATGCCGCATGTCTCGGACCAGCGCGCCGCGCGTCGCGAGAGCGTGTTGGGCAAACTGCGCGATCGTTATCTGACCAAAGCGGAAGAGAAGCAACTGATCGAAGACTACGCCGAAGCAGGCAAGGCCGCGCTGCGTCTTTCGGGCCCTGAGTTCATGAAGGCGTTTGATCTGGACAATGAGCCGGATGACCTACGAAACAAATACGGCGGCGAGTTCGGTCAACGCTGCTTGTTGTCGCGACGCCTGGTCGAACGCGGCGTCCGCTTTATCGAAGTGTCGCACAACCTGAATTTCGTCAACGGCACCGGTTGGGATACGCACAACGAAGGTCAATTGAATCAGCACTTGTTGATTCAAGAGTTAGACGGCGCGATCGCGACCTTGGTGACCGACCTGGAAGAGAAAAAGCTGCTCGACAAAACGTTGATTGTGATCTCGTCCGAGTTTGGACGACCCGCCCAATTTGACGGCGGCGGCGGACGTGGTCACCACGGCGGCGCGTTCACGGTCGTGCTGGCCGGCGGCGGACTGCAAACCGGCAAAGCGATCGGCGAGACCGACGAGTTGGCGATGAAAGCGCTCGATCGCCGCGTCTCGGTGCCCGATCTGTTTGCGACGATCTTCCAGACGATGGGGATCAACCCGCACGAAGAACTGTACGCCGGCGATCGCCCAGTGCCGATTTCCGACGGCGGGCGACCGATTGCCGAACTGTTCAGCTAACACTCGCAAAATCTCACGATTCCTTTTGACGCCGCCTTGCGAAGATATTCGCCAGTGCGGCGTTTTTTATGGTTCGCCATCGAACCGAACGCCTTGCTATAACCAAAAGTTATTGCAGGCATTACCCTTTCGGCACTTGCCGGATGGGTCCGCGAAGCGTCATGATAGTAGAGAATATTTGTGAGCCTATCCAGTCTCGACGTAGCGAGCAGGTTCCCGCGATAAGCAGAGTTTCGGAAACGGAGACAAGACCCATGAGCGTATTGGTTACGAAGGAAGCGCCTGATTTCACCGCCACTGCGGTTACAGAAACCGGCGAATTCAAAGACGTCAGCCTGTCGGACTACAAAGGACAGTACGTCCTGTTGTTCTTCTACCCGCTCGACTTCACCTTCGTTTGCCCGACCGAGATCATCGCGTTCTCGGATCGCATCGAAGATTTCAAAGCGCTCGGCGTGCAGGTCTTGGGCTGCTCGATCGATAGCCACTTCTCGCATCTGGCTTGGCGCAACACTCCCCGCGGCGACGGTGGTATCGGCGACATCCAGTACCCGCTGATCGCTGACCTCGATAAGAGCATCGCGACCAAGTACGACGTGCTGCTGCCAGGCGGCATCGCGCTTCGCGGCTTGTTCCTGATTGACACCAAGGGTGTCGTTCGTCACCAAGTGGTCAACGATCTGCCGCTGGGCCGAAGCGTTGACGAAGCGCTGCGCATGGTCAAAGCGCTCCAGTTCCACGAAGTGAACGGCGAAGTTTGCCCGGCCAACTGGAAAGAAGGCTCCCGTACGATCAAACCGACGCCGAGCGATTCGAAAGAATTCTTTGGCGCCGAATACGCCGGCTAGATCGGTCGCACCGCGCCAATCGCGGTCGATTCGACGTAACGGTCACGGATGAACCACGAAAAAGGCGTCGGCATTTGCTCCGACGCCTTTTTTTACCTATATCCTAGTAGCGACTTATCGCGAACGAATATTCCGAAAATCCCTCCCCACCTGACCTATCTTTGCTGCCTAGGAGAACATCGATGAAACGCCATCTATCGAGCGCTCTGCTGATCGCGCTCGTCGCGTACGGCGCCGGCCTGTTTGCCGAGGAACCCGCCGCGAAATCCAACAAAGTGACATTGGGCGATCCGGCGCTGACCGCCGGCATTCCGGGCGAAGGCCCAATCGAAGTCGAAACGCTGAAAAAATGGCTTGCCGATCCGGCCAATCATGAGCCGCTGGAAGTGGAGCTCCCCTACGGCATCGCCGCCCAAGCCGGCAACATCACCGGACTCGACAAGAATCCGATGACCCGCGCCAAGATCGAACTTGGGCGCCAACTCTACTTCGACAAACGACTGTCGATTGATCAAACGATCAGTTGCGCCGATTGCCATCACCCGGACAGCGGCTGGGCGAAAGAAACGCAATTTGGCGTCGGCGTGCTGGGCCAACAAGGAAATCGCAACTCGCCGGTTAGCTTTAATCGTATTCTCAGCGGTCCGCAGTTCTGGGATGGTCGCGCACCGACGCTCGAAGATCAAGCGATTGGTCCGATCGCCAATCCGATCGAGATGGGACATACGCATGACGCTTGCGTGCTTTGCCTGGACGAAGTTCCCGGCTACAAGCTGCAGTTCAAAAATATTTTCGGCGAAGACAAGATCACCATCGATAGCGTCGGTAAAGCGCTTGCCACGTTTGAACGAGCCATCGTCACCGGGCCGGCTCCGTATGACTACTACGAAGTGCAACGCAACTTCGAGAATCAGTTGGGCGAAGACATTGAGTACTTGGAAGAAGATGATCCCGATTTGTTTAAGAAGTACGCAGCCGCCGTCGCCGGCGCCAAGCCGATGTCCGAATCGGCTCGCCGTGGTCGCGAGATCTTCTTCAGCGAAAAGGGAAAGTGCACCGCGTGCCACGCCGGCGCCAACTTCACCGACGAGCAGTATCACAACCTGGGCGTCGGCATGGACGCTGAGCAGCCCGATCTCGGCCGTTACGAAGTGACGAAGGAAGAGAAGGACAAAGGCGCCTTCAAAACGCCGACGCTGCGTAACATCGCCCAGACCGGCCCGTACATGCATGACGGGAGCCAGAAGACGTTGATGGAAGTGGTCGAGTGGTACGCCAAAGGGGGGCATCCGAATCCTTACCTCAGCGACAAAGTGAAGAAGCTCGACCTGACTCAGCAAGACAAAGAAGACCTGGTCGCCTTCATGGAAGCGTTGACCGGCGAATTTCCGGCGGTCGAAACCGAACGACTGCCGAAGTAGTTCGCCGCGGCGGAAAATCGAAACCAACGACAAAGCCTGCTCCCAACCGAGCAGGCTTTTTTTGTAGCCCGCAGCGCAGCAAGGTTTGAAGTTGCGCAATTATCCAGGGTGGCCGCGATAGCTCCGCTATCGGGGCGGCGCAGCCGTAAGAAGCATTTGTGCCCAGTAAGCAGTTCGGGGTCTGTTCGCCATTTCAAACGGTGCAGCCACCACCGCAGTAAGTCCAACTGCGGCCCGATGCTTCCTACCGACTTCGTCGGCCCAGATAGCGGAGCTATCCGGGCCAACCGGATGCGGTTTGACAAAATAGCGCAACTCCAAAATGCGCAAGCGGGCTACGAAGACACATGCTTTCGCGCATTTTTTTTCGTCCAACCTCGAACCTTTCTGGTAGTCGCTCGTCTACTTCTGGTACGCCGCTTGTGCGACAACCGCCGGCGAAACGTTGAATTGAAATCAAACCCTTACTGAGAAACGCTTTCTGCAATGACGTTCACCGATCGACAACACGAATCTTATTCGAGCTTGGGCTGTTGCCCAATGCGATCGATGAATCTCGATTTTCGCTGGTGACGCGGAAACTTGCGCTGATGTTCTGCACAAGCCCGGGTCGCTTAAGACGCCGGGCTTTTTTTGTGTTTGAACCGAACCGACGGACGGATAGCTGAGATGGAATAGCGCCTGGCTGAAAACCAGGAGACGGAGATTCGAGCGCTCCCCCGTCCACTTACCGGAGAAAGAAAATGAGCAACCAACCCTTATTTCAACAAGCGATCGCCGCCTGCTTTGAAATTCCCAGACAGCCGGCGATCCGCTCGGCTCGCATCCGCTTCCGAGGCGACGCAAGCAAGCGTTACGCCGTGGTGCTGGGACCGCAGGAAGCGGACGAGCCGCAGCGTTTACAGTTTTTTGGCGGCGAAGAAGTAGACGTCGATCTGCGGAAAAGCCGCATCGACGACGCTGCCTGTGAGCTTCGACTCGGAGGCGGTCGATTGGCGCTGGAAGTGTCGGTCGACTACTTCGATGTGATTGAGTGACTGACGCAGCGGCGCGCTCCCATTCTAAATTTGGTGGGGGGACCGCGCCGCGGAGTCCGCAGCGCCGTTCACGGCAGATTTGGTCTTTGAAAATTCGGTACGTGATTTTTGTTGCGAGAGGTTCGCTGTTGGTAGTGATGCCTGACTTTGAATCAGGTTGACGCTGGTTCGATTCCAGCTCTCGCAGCCTGTAGGGTCCGCACAGCGGCCCCTACTTCGAACAAGCCCTTGCGGAGCAGTCCGGAATGCTCGCCGCTTTGTCAGAGCGGAGGTCGCAGGTTCAAATCCTGTCTGGGGCGCTTTTGTTTTCACGATTCATCATTGCGGACGAGCCGGCGCTCGGCGAAGTCTCATAAGCTTCGCGCAGCGGTTTCAACTCCCGCGTCCGCTTCCAAATTTTGACACTAGCCCGCAGCGCAAGCGAGGGAATGCGGTTTGAAGTGTCGAGCAACATTTCATCATGTTCGACTTCGCCGGCGAAGTCCTAATTTTCGTATGGATGCCAGCCGAATTCCGTTGCTTGCGCTACGGGCTAGTGTCCATGTTTTTCCTTTTATCCCCCAACTCGGCTCGCGAGTGTGCCGGATTCGCACGCGACTTTGCGAAGGTCGTAGGCCAGGTTCAATTCCTGGGCGAGCCGCTTTTTTTAACGTCGTCGCTGATGGTCAGCCGGTTGCCTGCAAAGCAGCTCGCTTGCGGGTTCGATCCCCGCCGACGTTTTTTTGATGCAAGCAACGGGAGACGCGATACTCCGGCGGCGCTGCGGTCTCTTCAGCAGATCGATTCGTAGCGTTCCGCGACAACGGGTTCGACGGTCGCGTTTCTCTGGTGGTCGTCTAGTGAGGTACAGACGCCGGCTGCGCGCCGGAAATATGGGTTCGAATCCCATCCACTGCACCACTGGTATGCGAAGCATGCCAGACCGTTAGCTCAATGGTAGAGCACCAGACTATGAATCTGGCTGTAGCAAGTTCGAATCTTGCACGGTTCACAACCCCGCCGAAAGGGACGTAACTTTCACACGATCCGTTGTCGACGCGGCGACTTGTCGGTTCAGCGTAACTACGCTATTGGGCTTCGGCCGTTTGGCGGAGATGCCTGGAATGACATGCATCGTGTCGGCGACACCATACGGCTGCGGCTTTGCGGGATGACCGGCCCGCATCGAAGGTTCGATTGATAGACGGCTGCGGCCGCGGTCTTTTCGCCCCTAGGGCAAAGGATCGCTCAAGCGGATCCTCTCCAATCGTACGCGATGCGCGCCCACGATCCTCCGTCGCAGTGGATGGGATCGCGGCGACTGCTTGCGTCCTGGACGGCATTTTTTCGCACATATCCAATCACGACCGAACGAATTAACTTCACTTACGTTTCCACTTTTACGAGGAGCAGCTTCCGATGCGTTAACCACACGAGCGGAACAGGAGGTGACTACGATGATCTACAAGCAAATTCAGATTCAAACCTACGAGGCCGGCTTGCACTTTGTCGACGGCGAGTTCGTCGGCGTGCTCATGCCAGGTCGTCATCGCCTGTTCGCGTGGCTGCGGAAGCAGCATGTCGATATCGTCTCGCGACGTGATCCTTGGTTGCGCCACGACAAACTCGACGTGATCGCGCGTAGCGGCAAGTTGGCCGATCAAGCGGTTGTTGTTGACTTGACCGAGCACGAACGTGCGATCGTCATGATCGACGGCCGGTTTGACCGGATCCTCAAGCCAGGTCTGTATGTCTACTGGAACGGCGTGCGCAAGGTCGAGATCGAACGCTACGACGCTCGCGAAGTACGACTGCAGCGCGATCACTTGTCGCGGATTGCTCGCGAACCGGCGGTCCGTTTGGCGCTTGACGTTTGCGAAGTGCAGCGGTTCCATCGGGGCGTGCTGTTTTACGACGGCAAGTATGTCGAGACGCTAGAGCCAGGCGTCTACGCGTTCTGGAAGGAGACGGTCGATGCCCGCGTCGTCGAGATCGATCTGCGTGAGCAAACGCTCGACGTCGCCGGTCAAGACATCATGACGGCCGACAAGGTGACGCTCCGGCTGAACTTGGTCGCGACCTATCGCGTTGTGGATCCGCTGAAAGCGGCGGCTGCGACGATCGACGTGCAACAGGCGCTGTATCGCGATGCGCAGCTCGCCGCGCGAGCGGTGATCGGCGCCCGCGAACTGGACGCGTTTCTCACCGACAAAGAGAACGTAGCGGACGAGATTGCCGCGATCACGCGCCGCCGAGCCGAAACGCTCGGACTGGAACTGATCTCGGTCGGCGTTCGCGACGCGATCTTGCCAGGCGAGATGAAGGACCTGCTGAACAAGGTGACGCAGGCCAAGAAGGCGGCCGAAGCGAACCTGATCTTCCGCCGAGAAGAGACGGCCGCGATGCGCAGCCAGGCGAACACGGCGCGGCTGTTGGCCGATAACCCTACGTTGATGCGGCTTCGCGAGTTGGAGGTCTTGGAAAAGATCGCCGCCCAAGGCAAGCTGAACATCGTCGTGGGCGAAAAGGGGCTGGCCGACCGGATCGTCAACTTGTTGTAAACCGGAACGCCCTGAAAGCGAACGTTTTCAGGGCGTTTTTTCGTTTTCTGAATTCATCTGCCAGCGTGGTCGGCGATGAGGTACGATTGAGCGAGTTCGCTTCCCTTACCAACTTCTCACACGACGTCACCACTCATGCCCACGCTGATGATCGTCCTGAAACGCGAAATCCCCGACGTCCAGTCGTACGTGCATGGGCACGAATTGTCCGAGCGAGAAGAAGAACTCACGCTGTTGGCCCAGTCGTTGGGCGTAAGGCCGCTGATGGATTTCTTTGGCCAAGGCGCTGACGAGACCGATTTCTTTTTGGAGGACGAACTCGATCTGGGCGGTGGTTTTGAGTTGCCGCAAGAGACTTGGTTCGCTCCGGCCGAGGGTTTGCTGACGATCGCCGCGCTATTGGCGCATCTGGAAGCGAAGCCGGCCACGATTTCTGCAGAGGATTCGGTCCGGCGAGAACTGCGGCAGTGGCAATCGTTGCTGCAGACCGCCGACAAGCATCAAGTGCTTTGGCACGTCGCCGTTGATTTCTGATCGCGGCGATGGAAGTGGACGCGCGGAGTCGCAACGACTTCCAGTCAATTTGAGAAACGAAAACGTAGTTGGTTCAAATCACGGTCTCGTGACGAAAAAGTCGCGAAAAACCGCTTGGAGAATTAGCTATCGGAAAGAACGTCGTGACGTAGAATGGAATCGGATCGCGTGGCGACCTGCTTTACGCGTGTTTGAATTTCAGCCCCATCCATCATTGAAATCACTGTTATGCTGCAAACTAACGCCGTTGCGCTTACCGCCTCCTTTTTGTTTAGTTTCGTTGCGTTGACTACTGCCGCAGATCCGACTCCGCAGCAAGAGATCGATTTGTTGCCCGACGCCAAAGGGAAGCCGCAACCGCAAGTGATTCAGCAGAGATTGCAACTGCTGCCGCTAGTCGACGCGTTGAAATCCAAAGACAAGGAAAAGATTCAAGCGATCAGCGAAAAGCTGCAGGCCTCTGACGACAAATTGGTGGCGGAAGTCGCCAAGCGATTGACCGCTTCGGAGAAAGCCAAACGCCCTCACATTTCGCCGCTCTATGTGCCGAAGGAGATTGCCGAAGTCCCCTTGTCGGACTGCCAGCCAGAGACGGCCCACGTTGGACATGGGCGTCCGGCGTACGATCGGGTGCCGCAAGACATGCCGCTGCTCGAGGTTCGCGGTCGCATCTTTCGTCACGGCATTTGGGCGCACGCGCCTGCCCAACACACGTACGATTTGGGGGGCGCCTGGAAGAATTTTTCGGGATCAGCCGGAGTCGCCGGCAACCGAGGCCAGGTTGTTTTTGTGATCAACGCCGATGGTAAAGAGCTATGGCGAAGTCCGAAAACCAAGCCGGGCGAACTGCGTGACTTTTGGGTCGATGTCGACAATGCTGCTCGACTTGAGTTGGTCGTCGAAGATGGCGGCGACGGCAGAGACGGCGACTGGAGCGTCTGGCTCGAGCCGGTCTTGGGACGGTAAGCGGATGGAAGCGTCAGCAGCTTAGTTCGCCGTCGCTTCCGCTTCTTGGAAGTCGTAAAAGTTCCACTGCGGTCGATAGTCGGCGGTCAACTCTTTTTGCATCAGGATGTCCCTGACCATCGACACTGGTGCGAAGTTCTGCTGGATGATCGCATCATGAAATTGGCGATCCGACATTTCGCCCGAGTCGACCAGTTGGCGATGCAGCGAACGGAATTGAAGGCCGCCGAGCATGTAGCCTGCCTGATAGAGGGGCGGATAGCTGGGTCCGACCGAACGGCGAACTTCGGCCGCGGCGTTCATCGGCTCAAACCCGACCCGAGCGACCAGCAGATCAACACACTGTTGCGGCGTCATTTTGCCCAGATGAAAGCCCAGTGAAAAGGTGATTCGCGCACAGCGATGCGAACGCCAAACCAGAAAGCCGATGCGATCCTCGGGCGTCTGCGGGAAGCCATGATCGTACAGCAGCATTTCCCAATAGAGCGCCCAGCCTTCGAGCCAAAACGGCGTGCGGAACGTTTCGCGGTAGGTGCGATAGCGATCGTTCATGAACCCCTGCATGTGATGCCCGGGAATCAGTTCGTGATGGACCGTTGCGCGAGCGAACGGGATGTTGTTGCCGCGTAAGCTTTGCAGCTTGTCACGGTGGGGCATCGTATCAGTCGGAAACGCGACGCTGATCATTTCGCCGCCGGTGAAAAACGGATTCACCAATTGCCGCTCCGGCGTCATCATCTCCATTCGCCAGGTTTCTTCGGCCAACGGCGGAATCGACATCAGATCATGCTGCTTGAGAAACTCGATCGCTTCGTCCGAAAGCATTTTGATCAATTGGGGTTGTTCGCCGGGAGCGACATGCATTCGCTTCACTTTTTCGACGGCGGCTCGCCAATCATCGCCGCAGCCCAGTTCGCGGGAGGCCTTCAACATTTCGGCGCGGCACCAAGCGTACTCTTGCTCGGCGATTTCCAGCAGTTGTTCCGGCGAGTAGGGAATCATCTCATGCTGAAGCTCCAGCAGCAGTCGTTCGCGGCCGACCGGAATCCCCTTGATGCCGCTCTCGTCGGTGCTGGCCGATCCCAGCGTATCGGCGCCGCGGATCTTTAGCTGCGAAAGCTTAACTTGATAGTCCAGCTCGTTCTGGAAGAGGACGTAGTCGATTTGATCGTCGTACGAGAGTGCGGCGAAATCGATCTCGCTGAGCGCCGATCGCCAAGTAGCGAAGAAGGCGGCGCGTTCGCTTTCGCTCACTTCTTCTTTGCGGCGACGAAGATGACGACGCGCATCTTGGCGATACGTCTGGATGGCCGCTTCCAGCTTGCCGACCGAACGAGCGAGCAACGGATCGAGCGCCGCGGCGTCGTCGGACTGGGGCGCTGCGGCGATCGCTGCAGTCAGCGCTTCGTCAGTGAGCGACGGCGCTGCTGGGACTGCTGCTTCTTTTTCCTCTAGCTTTACCGACTTCAGCAAGTCGACATAGGCGCCCAGTTTCGCGTCGGCGTCGGCCATCGGCTGCTTGACCCACCAGGTGAACAGGGGATCATAGCCATCGTAAAATTGATGCCATTCTTTCAGCGCCGCGTGTAGTCGCGCGGCGCGTTTGCCGGCAGCTGCGATCACTTGCGGATCCTGCGAACCCAGATCGGCCGCCGTTTTTTGTTGGATCGCTGCGGTTTGCTCGGCGATTTTTACGATCTCGGCGGCCGCTTGTTCTGGATCGACTTTAGCGAACGCTTGGCGGGCTTCGACCAGTTGGACAATCGAAGGCGCAAACGGAAAGAACTCGGCCAATTCGCTGGTTTGTCGTTGGTCGTGGGCGACTTCGGCCAGTTGGGCGGCGACATCGCGACGCAACGCGGCGAACGACTGCTGTTCGGCGGCGGTCAGACCCTGCGTGTCATATTGTTTCAACGTCGTTAGCCAATCGGCGTAGAAGCTGAGCATCCGTTGTTGGCGTTGGGGAGATTCTCGCATTGAGTAGCGTCGTCGCAAGCTGTTATCATCGGCGCGAAAGCGCTCTGTCAAACGGCTGACGCGATTGGAAGACGCTTCGATCTTTCGCCAGTCGATCTTGTACGGCGGCGTCGGCGTTGGGGAGGATGCGTTGTGATTGGGCGACTCTTGATTGAGGAGATGCTCGACGAAGAATTGATTGCGACGACGCACGCCGTAGGCTCCGCCATTGGAATGGCCGACGCCAGGCAGCACCAGCAGATCGAAATCTTTGTCGGCTTTGATCAGCGCATCGGCGAAACGAAGCGTCGATTCAGGCGGAACGTTGTTGTCCATTTCGCCCACGATCAATAGCAACGCGCCTTGTAGGCGTGCGGCGTTCTCGATGTTGGAGCAAGCCGCGTAGTGCGGGCCGACCGGGTAGCCCATCCATTGTTCGTTCCAAGACGCTTTGTCCATGCGATTGTCATGGCACCCGCAAGATGCGACCGCGACCTTGTAAAAGTCGGGATGAAACAACAGCGCTCCAGCCGCGTTTTGACCGCCGGCCGAGGCGCCGTAGACGCCGACTCGCGACAGATCGAGACCAGAATCCACGGCCGCCGCCGCTTTCATCCAGGCAATTCGATCCGGGAATCCGGCGTCTTTCAGGTTCTGAAAACAGACGTCGTGAAACGCTTTCGAGCGACCTGCCGTGCCCATGCCGTCCAGTTTGACGACGACAAAGCCCAAATCGGTCAGATCACGATAAGGATTTTGCGTGCTGAACGTTTTGGGCGTGTGGAAGTTGTGCGGGCCCGCGTAGATATCTTCGATCACCGGATACTTTTTCGTGGGATCATAATCGTGCGGCCGGTAGATAACGCCCCAGATATCGGTTTGGCCGTCCCGCCCTTTGGCCGAAAAAACCTCGGGAAGTTGGAAGCCGGCGCTGATCAACGGCGAGATGTCGGCCTCTTCCAGCGAGCAGACCAGCGAACCGTCGTTGGCTCGGCGCAACTCGTGCTTCGGCGGCAAGTCGACACGCGAATAGCGATCGAGCAAGTACTTGCCGGTCGGCGAATAGGTGATCGTGTGGTTTCCATTCGCGGCGGTCAACGCAGTCAGACCGGTTCCATCGAAATTGATCCGATAGAAGTGGACGAGATAAGGATCTTGTCCAGTATTCATTCCGCTGGCGCGAAACCAGATCTGACGCGCGGCCTCATCAACGCGATCAATAGCGCGCACGACCCAGTCGCCGCGGGTGATTGGGTTTTTCAGCTCTCCCGACTTCGCGTCGTAGAGATAGAGATGACGCCAGCCATCTTGTTCCGAGCAATAGATCAGCTCGTCTCCAGCGAGCCAAGTCACGCGGCGAACGCCGATCGCTTCGGGGTGAGCCGTCCAGAGAAATGTAGAGGACTTCTCGTCGATCAAGTTTCGGACGCCGCCGGTACGCAGGTTAACTTCGACCAGACGAAACCGTTGGTGCCCACGATCCACTTGCTCGTAGGTGACCGTATCGCCGCGGAAACGCAATCGAGGAACGCCAAAGTCGATGATGTCGGCGTCGCAGGCGATCTCTTGCTTGTTCGGGATGTCAAACAGATGCAGCTGGTGAGCGGCGAACTTGTCGCCCGGCAAGGGGTAAAGGTGAGTATGCAACCGCGCGCGTCCGCCGCCGGTTGGCGACGACTCGACGCGATAAACTTCACCCCGATCGCCCGGCGTAATCTTCAGCGCAATCAGCGACTGGGAGTCGGGAGACCACTGCAGGTGACCATAAGGAGATTGTTCGTCTCCATCGGAAGTTAACGATGTTTCGTCACCGCTGTCGACGTCTCGCAAGATCACGTCGCCGTCACGAATCGCCGCCGACCAAACGCCATCTGGAGAGCGATCGCGCGGTGCGCGACTTCCGCGTGCGCGGCGGTCGCGAGTGGGCCGCGTCTGCTTCTCGATATTCACAGTGGTCGCGTCGTGGGCCGCTTTGAATCTGGCGATCACTTCACCGCTTGGCGTGCGCGCTTCCCAGAGGTGTCCGGCGTAGGTGTGCTGACTGCGCTTTTCGTGGGCCGCGAGATGTCCATAAGTAGCGGCGCCGCCGGACGGTTCGATCCAGAAGATTTCGACCGGCTCGTCCAACCGGTTGTGAAACGTCAGCGTCATCGACGCGTCAGAATCGCCGCTAGCGCTGGGCGTCCCCTGACGTTGCAGCTCTTGGTAGTTGTG
The DNA here is from genome assembly GCF_000153105.1 of Blastopirellula marina DSM 3645. GTDB lineage: Bacteria > Planctomycetota > Planctomycetia > Pirellulales > Pirellulaceae > Blastopirellula > Blastopirellula marina. The sequence continues at coordinate 1,826,617 of NZ_CH672377.1, read as the reverse complement.
GAGCGTCTCTTCGTTGACTTCGCTCAGTTTGTAAATCGCAAGATCGCAACCCCAGATTTTGTCGCCGGCGCGAAAGAAGATGCGTTGGGCGTCTGCTTGAAAACAGAGTTGCGGCAGCGATAACTTTTCGGGCTTGGCGTCAACTCCTGCGGCGCTGGTCAGCGCGGCGGCAAGTTGCGCATGGTCAAATGCTGGTCGACGTTCTCCCTGCGCGACATCGATCAGGATATATTCGCAGTTTCCATGCCCCAGTTCGTTCTTGTACCAACAGAAAGCGTCGTCGGCGAACCAGTGCGGTTGGATTTCTAGCTTGAGAGCAGTGGGGCGCTGAGCGAGAGCCGCTGCGGCCAGCAGAAACAGACAACCGATTGCGGCCAATCGCAATCTTCCCGAATACGACATCCACGCGCTCCTAGGCTTGCGTCGAGTGAACGTGCGAAAGAGAGTCATGCTCTCGATCGCTGATAAGGTGGGCCACAGTCACAGGGATGACCCGCCGGTATCTCCTAGTATGCAATATTGGCACGATCCTGTGCTCTTGTACACAACATGTGGGTCAGAAAATGCGAGAAACAGCGTTATCCAATTCCCTGGAAAAGTGAGAGATTTCGAGTGATACGCGACTTCTGATCGAGTCCGTTGAGCGTGACAGACATGCGTCGAGTCAAACTTTGTTTGTCCACCGGTGGGGGCGCTCTGGCGGGAAGAGACCAATCGTTGCGTAGCCCTGTCACGCAATCGATGCGGTGATTAACTTGTTCACTGGGGCGCAATCGGAAGCGAGATTTCGACTGCATTGCTCGTGACGTCGGCCTCCCCAGTCTTAGAAGTCGCGGTCACTTTGACATTGGCCAACGCGGCGGTCGAGACGCCTGCGGGGAGTTTGATTTCGATTGTGTAGTCGCTTTTGTCGGCCGGCACTTCGACCGGTTCGGCGGTTGCGCCCTCAGGCAATCCGCTCACCGAAATGGTCGCGGCGCCTTGGAATCCGCCGGCCCGCACGAGCTTGCCGCTCCTGCGAAAGATAGTCTCGCCGGCAAGTTGCAGGTAGATCGGCGAAGCCAGCGAAAACCGCTGCGCTGAGGTCGTCGCCGTCGCGATCACTTGCTTCTGATCGGCCGAGAGCAACTCGGCGACGATGGCCAGATCCCAGCTGTGATCGGCCAGATCTTGCGGCGTGGCGATCTGGACTTGTGCGTCGGTTTGATCGGCCGGAATGATCACGTCCGCCGCCAGACGCAGCGTTCGTTCGACGTCGTCGACTTTGATCTTCTTTTTGGCGTTCTTCGGATCGGGAACTTCCTTTTGCGGCGTCACTTGCGTCGTCAGCAACTTTAGTCGCACCGGGCCTGTGACGCCTGCACCGCGCACGATCTGAACCGGCGCGGTCAACGTTTCGCCCAGTGACAGTTTGTCGCTCGAGAACGCGCTCGTCAGCGCGACGCCGAGTTTGGAATGTTGATCGACGCCCAAGCCGATTTCGACTTCGTCGGCGGTGACGTAGCCGGCGTCGCTCGGCTTGACGACGACGTTCTTCACCACTTCTCGACCACCGATCGACGCTTTGCCGATCAAACGGGCGACCTCAAATTGGCCAGGAGATTTCGCCGAAATCGAAAGCAGCGTCGCCGTAGCACCAGCCGGAATCGTCGCACCAGAGAGCGTGAAGTTCTCGAGCTCCCCATCCCACGTCAGTTCGATCGGGCCGCCGTAGCCGCGGCGTTTGACGGTGACCGCCGTGGTTAGCACGCCGCCGGCCGGAACATTCCAGACGTTACTGTCAGCCGTGAGCGTAAAATCGCCGATCGAGAGCGGCGTGACTTCAATGCGATAGACAAACTCGGGGCCATAGCGACCCTGCAGGTCACGCAGCACGATCAACAGCTTAGAGACGTCGGCCGGCGCGTCGAACGTCAAACCGGAGTCTGACGTATTGGGCTGATCGTCATTGGAGCCGAGACTTCCCCCTTGCGACTTGTGAACCTCCAGCACGCCGTCGACCGGCGTTCCCAAACGCTGGGCCAGAACTTCGACCCGATACTTCTTGCCGGGCTCAATCGGAACCAGATACTCGTCACGTTCATTCTCGCCGAGGAAGCGCCCGTTGATCGTAACCGGCGCCGCCGGCGTTTCGATGCGCTCGCCGGGCTTCTCGCGTTGTTCGCTGAACTCGGCGCCTTGACTAACCAGCAGACGAGGAACTGCGCCGGTAAAATGAGCGGCGGTAATCGCAGGCGAAACGGTCGGAGCAAAGTCGACGACCGCCGCGGCCGTCAGTTTGGTATCGCCGAGACTCGAGCTCAGCGGCTCCAGTTCGACCGTAGATTCGCGTGCGACGCCCAAGGGAAACGTCAGATCGGCGTAGTGCAGATCGCCGATTTTCATCCGAAAGTAACCGGGGCCGGCGCCTTTGTAGAGCGCGTCTTGCAACTGAATCAGGTACTGTCCGTCGTGCGGCAGGATGAACTCTAGGCGAGCGTCGCCGGCGATCGCTTCCTGCTGCGGCGAGAAGGCGATCTGCGAACCGCGCTCGTCGAGCAAACGGACGACGGGACGCAGTTTGCTCCCTAGTCGCTGCGCTTCGACATCGACCACCACGCGATCCCCTTGCTTGCCGGCAAACGCTGTTTTGACGAGTTGTGCGCCGGTCAAGTCGCCGGTCAGCGCGATCGGCAATTGCTCGATCGACGCGGTGATCGCGGCTTGCGGCAAATCATCGACTCCGACTTTGACGGCGGCCGAAATTCCCGTGGCGCTGCTGACGCGCAGGGTGCGAATCCCAGGCTTCGCTTCCGCAGGCAGGGTGACGTCAAATTGCAATTGATTCGGTTTCGCTTCGCCGACAAGCACCGCCGTCCCGTCGTCTGGTAGCAGCAACTGCGGCTCTGCGGCGAGTTCTGATCCGGTAATGGTGATGCGCGTGACGCCTCCGATCTGCAGACCACGCGGCGTGACGTTTTGAATCGTGGGAGCGGCCCAACTGTGGGTTGCCAGCAGCGAGAAGGCGAGCGAAAGCGATGCGGCGCGCAGCATGGTTCGGGGCTCTCTTCAATTAAGCGGAGGGATAGGCGGGAGCTGGGGCGGGTATGAAAAAAAGGACGCCAGAGCAATTCCGGCGTCCTTTACTTTAATCATTTTTTTTGCTTGAGTCCCGCAAATTCTTGCGAGGCCTCTTAGTTGGCGAAAGGATCGGCGAACGGGTCCGAACTGCCGGCGGCCGGTTTCGCTTCCATCTCTTTCGCCGGAGCCGCGCCAAACGGGTCATCCGACGCGGGCGCCGCGAAAGGATCGTCATTCGCCGGCGCTGGTTTCATCGCGGCTGGCGGAGTCGCGCCAAACGGGTCATCCGAAGCGGGCGTCGCGAAAGGATCATCACTGGCCGGCGCCGGACTTGCGCCAAACGGATCATCCGAAGCAGCTGGCTTCATGTCGGCCGGAGCCGCGAACGGATCATCGCTGGCCGGAGCCGAGGGGCCGCTCAGGCCAGGCACGCTAGGCGTTTTCAGCTTCGGCGTAAACGCGCTGCCGATCGCGCTGATCGCGGCGCCAACCACGCGGGTCGTCGATCCGCCGGCGGCTGCAGCGCCTTCCATTGCATTGGCCGTGCCGCGAAGCGGCGCACGACCTGCTTCGGCAGTTTCCATTTCAGGAACATTATTCGGCGCGGGAGTCGTACCGGCTCCAGCGTCAAAAGGATCGTTGGTCGCCGGAGCGCCGGGGGCGGACTCCATCGCCGGCTTGGTCGGCGCGGCGAACGGATCGTCCATCGCCGGTTTGGCTGATCCGCCAAAGGGATCGTCGAGCGAAGGCGTCGCTTCGGCGTCTTCCATTTCGGGAACATTGTTCGGCGCTGGAGTCGTACCGGCGCCGGCGTCAAAAGGATCGTTGGTCGCTGGAGCGCCGGGGGCGGATTCCATCGCCGGCTTGGTCGGCGCGGCGAACGGATCGTCCATCGCCGGTTTGGCCGATCCGCCAAAGGGATCGTCGAGCGAAGGCGTCGCTTCGGCGTTTTCCATTTCGGGAACATTGTTCGGCGCGGGAGTCGTACCGGCGCCGGCGTCAAAAGGATCGTTGGTCGCCGGAGCGCCGGGGGCGGATTCCATCGCTGGCTTGGTCGGCGCGGCGAACGGATCCTCGGTCGGAGTCGTCGGAGATCCAAACGGGTCGTCGTTCATCGGCGCCGGCATGGCCGGTTCGGCAGACGATCCAAACGGGTCTTCGCTCGCCGGCGTCGCCGGTTCGGCCGGAGTGGTGGGAGGCGTGGGCGTCGGAGCGCCCGGCGAGACCGCTTCGCCGCTTCCAAACGGATCGGTCGGATCCGACGCTTTAGGTTCGACCGGCAAAGTGGCGCTGGCCGGCGCGGCGCCGCGCAGAACTTCTTCTTCGGCCTGTTTCAATAATTCATAGCGTTGGCGTTCCCACTGCTTACGAGCGATGAACTCCTGGACGCGGATTTTTTGGCGATAGTCTTCCAGCTTCAAACGAGCCGAGCCCTGGACGCGCTCGAGCGATTTGCCGATCGCGAACGAGCGATCGGTGGTCAGCTCCAATTTGGCGCCTTCCTCAAAATCGAGCTCGGCTTGTTCCGGACGACCCAGGTTCCAGAGGGCCAGCCCTCGAAAGTAATAGGCCCGCGGATCTTTCGAACCTTGGTCGATGGCGGTCGAGAGCGTGATGAACGCCTCCGACATTTCACCGCGATTGAACTGATGCACGCCTTGGCCGTAGAGCTCGACGACGATCGGCTCTTGAGCCGAAACGACGCACGGGTTTCCCAGCCACAGCAGTGCGGCGACAGCCGACGCCGAGACAACGTTCCTCGTCATCAAACGAATCTCCCTACAGATTCAAACCGAAGCGATTGAATGGATTAGTTGACAAGATAAGTGGGCCAAGTCTGTGCTTGCACCCCATGTTGGAAAGGCCGAAGGAGGGACTCATCCTGAGAAAAGAGGGGACGAAAACGCCCGCTCTAGCGATCCTATAGCACCCAGCAAAATAGCGGCAACTTCCAGCGTATATCGTAGTTGCGCATTTTGACGAACACAAGCAAACCGGCCCGGTCCAGCAATTTCCACCCCAGAACCCGCCGATCGGGGCGTACTGGCCGGAACGAAGCGTCCAAACAGAGGGCGCTTTTGAGGAGGGCTGTTGTTCATGGACTCGCTGCGGGGGGATTGGATCGGACTGGACTGTTGAAAAATGCCGAATGTCGAAATCCAAATGTCGAAGGAATGCCCCAAAGTCCTGAATGGCGAAGTTGCAGACTTTCCCCTGTCGGGTGGCTTGATGTTCTGGTTTTGACATTCCTCATTTGCACGATGGGTTGGACCGGACCGCTGATTTTTTTTGCGTCAACTTATCTAGTTTGCCGGAGGGTTAATTTGTGGGCTTTTACGCTGCGGCAGGCCAAGGCCTGGCCTTACGGTTTTCTTCGTTGGACCGGACCGCATCGTTGGTTTGTCCACCGGTTCTGGGCTGGCGCAGTTTTCTTTCGCCGGGCATTACGGACCGCCGGCGGTTCGTCACCCCGCAATGGATCCCAACGCCGTACGCTTTGTCGAGAGGCAATTTTGCCGACCCCCGCGTATGGGGTGAGGTAGGGTTGGTGGTATAGAGCGTCTGTTTGGGAGAGGAAAAATGAAGCCGGCAAGCACCATCACTCTGATTGTCATTATCTGCTTTGCGCTTTTGGGGGGCGCAATCTGGTTGAACGCGAAACCTGGATCGACCGATTTGCAAGTCGAGCTGGCGAATCTTAGAAATGACTTTGAAGAACTGGAGAATCGCACCGCTAATCTAGAGAGCGTGCTCGCCAATCGATCGCTTCCCAGTTTCCTGCAGCCGCCTCCCAAGCATCGGGGAAAAATTGATCCCAACATTCCGGATAAAAGTTGGACGGCGGAGCGGTTGATGACGGCTTACATGCAAGCGGAAACCTGGCCGGAACGACTTCCCTTGTTACGAGATCCGGAAGCGGCTCGGCCGGTGATGGAAGCGCACTACGAGCGATACGTCCGACCAGCCTCCTACAAGATCCATCCGATCATCGGAGACCTGAGTAAGAACGGCGCCTTGCTGGTCCAAGTGACGGTCGAGAATAACATCGCCAACTATATCGTGATCCAGACCAGCGAAGGTCCCAGAATTGATTGGTTAGCGTCCAAAAGAAAATGGGCGATGGATGATGAAAAAATCAAAGCGCAGAAAGAGCAAGAGCTGATTGCGAAATGGAACCTCGAAGGTGCGACCATCGTGACCAAGCTGCTGAAGAAAGAGCAAGTCGGCGAATATACGTATCTCCACGTTCAGGTTAAAAATAGCTCGCAAGCCTACCTGAGCTACCTGGGAATTTCGGCGACCCTTTATGATCGTGACGGCGGCTATGTCGGCAAAGAAACCTCCAACGAGTCGGATATTTCACCAGGAGAGACAGTCGTCATCCAGGTCCTCTGCAGGAACACATCCACCTATAATGTTGCGAAGGTCGATCTGAAGTTGGATGGAGTTACGGTGAAAGACCGGGCTGATCATACTTTCCAGGCGGAAAAGTGGTTCCAATTAATTCAAGAGTAATCGGCGGCTGTAGAACGCCGGGCCCCATTCATGGACATGGCCACGCAACCGGCGGTGCGATTGCGTGTGGCCACGCGATGGCGAATTGGCGCTCTTGGGCAGGTCTTGGTCCCCACAGCGGACTCTACTCTACTTTCTTAGACGAGATCAAAACGAGTTGGGGGATTTCGCCATGTTTCGCGAGTTCGCCGGTTTCGACGAGCTGCTCGACTTCTGCTTGAGTGAAACGGCCTGTAATGATTCCGCGCTCGCCGATTGTCGCTTGAATCGTAGGGGCGGAGATGATTTTGTTTTCAAAGACGATCGCCAATCTTCGCTGCAAATTGGCCTGCGTCAGACGGCGAAGATGTTTCGCTCCGGCAGGTGTCATCGCAAACTCAATCCCGAGACCCATATTGGGATCACTTGCAATTTGAAACGACAAAAAGTGTTGGCCATGGATGTCGTCTTGCTGTTGAATCAACAAAGCGTGAGCGACTCCGCCAAAATCTCGCGTCGACATTCCGGCTTTCAAGTCGAGTTTTTGGTCGATCGCCGTCCAAATCGCATTCTCTCCTGCAGGAGTGGTCACGCTGGGGGCATCGCTTTGATCCGCGACCGCAAATAGGGGGACGTCGATGGTCGGGTCGGCGATGATCCTCAGGCCGATTCGGGCCGGTTGGCTTAAGATCTTTTGACAAAGTTGTTGCTGCTCATCATCGGCGGCAGGCAAATCGACGATCACGGTTTTGTCCGCACCGTAGTGAGCATGAGCGGAAACTTGGGCGTAGTTCTGGAGGCGATCGTCGATATGCTGCAAGATTTTCGCTTCCGAGAGTTTTTGCTCGTTCTCGCTGATTTTGTAGATCAACTGAAATCCACCGTCGTCAGCAAGCGTTGGAGGTGGTTTCGTTTCGCAGCCGACAAGCGACGTCAGTAAGATGATCGCCGGGAATCGTAGAATCCAATTTGAATTTGGCATCAGGTCATCCAGCGATTAGGAAAAAACTTCTTTCTCATGATACGAGCCGCGTGGGGTGAGGCCTGCTTTTTCGGCTTCAATGCGGAGGTCTTCGCCGGCGCCGCGGAGCGAGAACAGGGCCTGGCCGGGGCTGACGTATTGGTTCCAATATTTTTCGTAGATCTCGGCGCTCTCTTTCTTTTTGGCCAGCGCTGACGGCACTGCGTGCAGCATCACCATCTCGTCATTTTGTTGTTCGAGATACTGACCCAAAAATTGGGGCAATAACTTTGACCAAAATGTGGGCGTCGAGAAACGCAACTTCCGCGGGACCACATACCGGGGGCGATGCAGCGGGCCGAGCGCCTCACGCAGCGCTGTGGCGAATCGTTCGCTCTCTTCCTCGGTTGCGTCGTCGAGGAACATCCGGACGTAGCCGCCGGCTCGCGATTTTACCTGCGGCCGAGCCGCTGGCGAAATCTGCTTGGTTTCGGCCAGGGCTGACAAGATCGCGGTCCCGATGCTCATCGCTAACGAATCGTCGCGCCACACTTCACCCTTGGCGGCGAACGGCGGAAAGCCGGATTGCTCGCGCTCGTCACGATCGAGTCGAACTTCCAGCGTCGTCCGCGGCTCGCCGTGATAGGGTTGGCCGATCTTCCAATGTTCGCGGGCGGTCGTCCGCCGGCCGGCGCGGACCAGCATGTCGCCGTTGAGCAGACGAACCGAGTCTTCCAGTAATTCGGGACGCAAATCGGTCAGCGCGGCATGGACATGGCCGACCCCTTTTTCGATCTCGCCGTCGTCGGTCACGCCGTAGATATTGTCATGCTTCTTGCGGAAGCGGGCGTAGTCGTCCAGCCCCTTGCTGAACTCCGGCGCGATACAGACCACGTCCCAGTTGTTGGCGACTTTCTCGGGCACGGATGGATCGAGCCGAAACGATCGCCCGCGAAGTTGCCGCACCGACATGCTCGTCGTGACGGTCGTCAGATCGATCAAGACGTTGATCTTGTTGGCGTCCCAACCTTCGCCCAACAGACCGCGGGTACCGACCAGGCAGCGCGACACGCCTTGTTGGAAGAGTTGGGTGATCATCTCGATATAGACGCGCGGCGACCAGTCGGCGCCTTGCCCGCGGACGACGCAAAACCCTTCTTCTTCGCCATATTCCAGCTCGACGCGAAACCCTTCTTTCTCGAGCCAGGCATGCGCCACATGATCAAACTGCGGTTGCAGATCGTCATCGATCAGCACGCTGGAGCCGGTCACCAGAATCGGTTGCAGCCGATCGGTTTGTTCATCTTGCAGCAGCATCCGAAATGCGGCGACGGCGCCCCCCGCTTCTTCGTCGAGCAGATCGGCCGTTTCGGGCATGACTGCGGCGGTCTTCTCGTAGTCGGCGACCACGATGGCGCGAATCGAATCTCCGAGCGTCGCGATCTCGGCATGCAAGATCGGTATGACAGCGCGGGCTTTTTCACGCGAGTACGCCAGCACGCGACCGACCGGCGAGGCGCAGGCCTGACAGCCGGTTTCGGTAATCTGCACGCCGAGCATCCGCAGTCGTGTGATGATGTCGCGAGCCAGCGCGTGGTCGTCCGAATTCGGAGAACGTCGCAGCGCGTGTCGGACGTAACGATCCAGCACGGGAACGAGGATCGCCATCTCGGGAGCTTCGGCGGCTGGATCCCACTCGGCAGGCGGAACATCCTCGGGCAAGGCCAACTCGCGCATTTGTAAGAAGACGCGGGCCGCGGCGGCGAACTCGGGATCGCGACGTTCAAAGGCGGACCAAGTGTTGAATTTCTGCGCCGCATGCCGCTTTTCGGCGAGCGAAGCCAGCAGCCACGCGGGGAGCGGCGCGATGCGGGGCGCGTCGGCGATGGTTTCGACTTCTTCTGCGGCGACGGCGACCGGATCGACTGCGGTGGTTGGTTCAGACTCGGCCTCTTCGGCGTAGGCCGCTTCCGCCGAACCGACGACTTGCAGCGCCGAAAGGTCGAGCAGCTGAATCGGCGGCTGTTCTTCTTCGGTCGGCTCGGATGTCAGCGGTTTGACCGGCTTGGCGGCGACGACTTCCGGGGGGGCTGCGCTACCATCGCGCGGTGCGCTGGCGAGATCGACAATCTCGTGCAGCAGATCATCGGCGTTAGCGACATAGCGCAACTCGGCTTCGCTGGGCCGCACAAAGTACGCGAGGTCTTGGTAGGGCGCCAGAAAGCCGTCCTTCACCACCGCCGGGACCGGGACGTCGTAATCGATCGGGCCAAAGAAGGTGGTGTAGCGCTCGAAGTCTTGGGGTGATTTGTTATCGGCATCCGGGGGCGTCGCCGTCAGTCCCAGGATGACTGGGTTGTCGAACATCACCGCGGCGTCGGCCAGCACACGTCCCCAATGGCCGACCAGATGATGACACTCGTCCAAGATGATCAGCCCAATCTGCTGCGTCTTCAAGCGATCGAGGGTCGCTAGCGACGAACGATGCAGCATGTCGAGCGTATCCCCGCGCTGGCTCGCTTCGTCTCGAATCTCTTTGCGATAGGCGGACAGACGTTGATCGTAATAGTCGCGATTGTGTTTCTGCAGATCGCGAATCCAAATGCGGGCCTCTGCGGGATCGCGAGCCGCTTCTTTTTCGATCAGCTTGCTGCGCCAGAGTTCAAGCGCTGCGTCATCCAGTCCGTCATCACCGCGGCGCGGCAATGTGACCGATTGATAGGTCAGCGAAGTCAACAGGCCGGGGAGCTTCGGATCGGTGCTGGCCAGTTCGCCGCCGGGAGGCGTGCGATCAAACAAGTCGGTCCGCGCCGCCCATTGCATTTGGATGGCCGAATTGGGAGAGAGGACCAGCGCTGGACGCTTGACGCATTCGGCCCAGAGATAAAGACCCAAAACGGTCTTTCCCGAGCCCGGCGGAGCGACGACATAGAGCTGCCGCTCGCCGGAATCAAGGCTTTTGCGGGCAATCTCCACCGCATCTTGCTGGGAAGGGCGCAATTTGCCGCGAAACCGAACTTCCGGGAATTGGGCGTTGGCCATTAGGCGAGTTCTCGTAAAATGAAGAGATTGCGTACAGAGTTTCTGGCTTACCGCTAACGCAAACGCCTTCCTAGTTTAGTCTCAGATAAGGTTCCCGCCGCATGGCTTCGCCGACCCGACGACAATTTCTCCAAACGACTGCCGCCGCCGCTACGGTTGCGGCGACTCCTTTGTTTCTGCGTGCCGAAAACAAATCAAGCTCGGCGCCGGTGCGCGTTGGTTCGGGAGAGCATACCTACGAATGTCATCACTATTGGGGCGAACTTCCCAGCAGCATCCAGTGGGGCGCGACGCACGGCGTCGCGATCGATAAGTCGGGCCTCATTTATATCACGCATCAAAGTCCCGCTGGCGAAGCGATGGACGCAATCGTCGCATTTGACGCCGCTGGCAAATGCGTGCGTTCGTTCGGCAAAGAGTTTCACGGCGGCGGACATGGGCTGGAACTGCGGTCCGAAGAGGGGCAAGAGTTTCTTTACCTGTGCGACGTCAAGAATCGCCAGATCGCCAAGCTCGATCTGCAGGGCGAAGTCGTTTGGAAGAAAGGTTTTCCTGAGCAGTCAGGCAAGTACAAAGATGCGAACGGGTATTGCCCGACCAATATCGCGCTGGCGCCGAGCGGCGGCTTTTATGTGGGGGACGGATATGGTTCGCACTATGTCCACCAGTATGACGCCGATGCGAATTGGGTTCGGAGTTGGGGAGGTCGCGGAACCAAGCCAGGCGAGCTGAATTGTCCGCACGGTTTGTACGTCGATACGCGTCCTGGTCGTGAGCCGTCGTTGGCGGTGACCGATCGGGCCAACAATCGCCTGCAATATTTTACGCTGGATGGCGAGCATTTGAGCTACGTCGACAACTTGGTTTATCCTTCGTCGCTCGACGTGCAGGGAGACGTGATGTTGGTTGGCGAGTTGGATTCGCGGCTGACGCTGCTCGACAAGGAGAACCACGTTATTACTTATCTGGATGACGATCCGGCCTGGCGGAAGACGGTCAACGCGAATGGTCGTCGCATCCGGTCGCAGCGCGACAAATGGGTCGCCGGCAAGTTTGTCCATCCGCACGACGCGACGTTTGACGCGGATGGCAATATCTACCTGGCCGAATGGGTTGTCGGCGGACGCGTCTCCTTCCTGAAAAAGGTTGGTTAAGGCCGCGTCGAAAAGAACTGACGATGAGCCAACGGCGTCCGCTAGGGGTGGGCGCCGTTTTTCATTTCTTGCTGGTTGCCTGTTTTTCGAGGCATTGCTCCCGTTCTAGCAATCAGACAGGCCGCACAATCGCTACGATCGATGCAGCCGGAAATCTATCAAGAATTCTCCATTCTTCGGCGACTCTCGCCGGCGTTTTGAACTACGTTTCTGTTGGCGGCCGTTTTGGCTGTCGGCGCACCTTATCTCGCTCGATTCCTTGTCCTTGTTCGCCGGCCTTTCTCGGCGATCCACTTTTCGTAAAGACGCACGCCGCATGCTACGAGTACGCAAAGTACGAACTGCCGATCGCCGCGGCGCAACTTTGGTAGAAACCGCTTTGGTATTGCCGGTGTTCTTCCTGTTTGTATTCGCGATCATGGAGTTCGGCCATGCGACGATGGTATCGAACGTCCTGAAAAATGGATGTCGAAACGCGGCCCGCTGGGGCGCGGCGAGCGGAGCGACGACCGAAGAAGTGGTCGCCTACGCACGCAACCAAATGAAATCCGCCGTCAACACGAATGCGGTGACCATCCAGGTCAAAGACGCTAGTTTCTTTGATGACGGCGGCGATCTTCCCGCCAGTTCCGATGATTGGGCTGACTTGCCCGATATCGAATTGTCCGACGCCGAGTCGCGCCAGATGTTTCTGATCCGCGCGACGGTACGTTACGGAGACGTCACCATCTTGCCGCAGCCCTGGTCGGCGAACGCGATTTTGGGGGGCCAATCGATCACGCGGCACGAATAACCGGTTACGTCACAGCAAAACACAAGTTGTAGGAAGGGAGAAAAGCCGATGGTACGCTTTCGCCAAAAACAAGTCGCCAATCGTCGCGGAACTGCGACCGTAGAATTCGCCGTCGTAGCGCCGCTGTTTTTGACGATGGTCATCGGCCTGATCCAAGGCAGCAAGCTGTTTGACTCCCACTCAGTGATGGCGCAAGCGGCCCGAGACGGCGCTCGCTTGGGCGCTATGGACCGTGCGGACTGGGTGGCGCAAGGGATTCAGTCCAACAACAAAATCACGCAAGACGTACGCAACACGTTGGCCGCCGCTGGATTTGACCCAGAGGATGTCGACGTCTTTATCGAGTTTCCTGACGATCCAGGCAACACGTTTGATCTAGATGATCCCGCGAATGACTTCCAACTGTTTGAACTGCGCATCGAGGCGCCGCTGAGTCCGTTGACTTCAACGCATAACGACAACGAGAACCAATTGAAATTGGTGAGCAAGGTCGTGTTTCGCAATAGCAAGAGCACGATTGTCCAGTGATCGCGCTGTCGCGACGACCTTTTGAAAACGCCAGATCTGGGGAGAATTTCGCTATGCCTTGTTTCGCCTGCAACTTGACCAATCGACGTTCGGCTCGCAAGGGCATCTTCGTCGTGTTGGCCGCCGTCGTGATGGTCGTCTTGTTCGGATTCATTTCGTTCGGCATCGACACTGGGTTGATTTCGCTGGAACAAACCCGAATGCAAAACGCGGTGGACGCCGCGGCCTTGGCCGCTTCGCAAGAGATCACTTCGGCCGTCGCTCAAGCAGGCGATAGCGGCGGCGACCCCAACTCGATCTCGATTTCGTTCGCCAAACAAATGGCGGTCGACGTCGCCGCGGCCAACGGCGTTTATCTCAACGCGGATCGCGATATCGTGTTCGGCAAGCGGACCTATGATCCCGGCAGCGGCGAGTGGGCGTATGATTGGACGACCGGCCCCTATAACGTGGTGAAGGTCGAAGCCCATCGCGATCAGCCGAACCTGGAAGCTCCTGACGGCCGCGTGCCGTTGGCGTTTGGTTGGGCGGTCGGCGTCCCTTCGATTCCGCTGGTTACTTCCGCGACCAGCTTTGTCGAAGCTCGCGATATGGTGGTCGTGCTCGACTTCTCGGGCTCGATGAATGACGACAGCCAGTTCAAAGCGATCAATCGCTTGGGCAATGATGCGGTGACGCAAAACTTGCGAGACATCTTTACGTCGATGAGTCCCAACGTCGGCAGTTTGCCGCTCGACCCGACCTATCTGACCGTGGTCGGCGCGGCGCCGACAAGCGGCTGCGATTCGCAAGTTCAGGTCACGTTCAAAGGAACGGAGATCTACGTGAAATCGTCAAAAGATCTGTCGAACGTCGTGCTGCAGTTTGATAACGGCAATAAATACAAGTACGACAATCTCAATCAAGGGAAGACCGGGACCTTTCAGGGGAACGGCGGCAACTACAATCGCGTGATCACCAAAGCCTGGGTCAAATCGGGTTGCAACAGCAGCGGTGAAGGTTCTGGTTATGGCGAGCGCTTTGAAGACACCAACAGCGCCGTGAAAAATGCGTTCGGGCTTAATCACGTTCCCTACCCTTATGCGTCCGGCAGTTGGGATGACTATATCAACTATTGCCGCAATGACAACGATGTCCGTTCGGCCGACTATCGCAACATGTACGGCGGCGTTACGCTGGCCAACTATTGGCTGGCGAAAAAGTACAACTCTTGGCAGACCCAAGATCTCTGGAAGGCGCCCCACTATCCGTTTCACGCGGTGAAGAACGGCTTCACATTGTTCCTTTCGTTTTTGGATGACCTCGACTTTGGCGACGAAGTCGGCATCGTCTCGTACGACGAAAGCGCCCGCGTCGAACATACGCTGGACGAGCACGGCGAGTACGCGACGCTTGGAGGGAACAACATCAGCGAAGACTACGATACCCTCGACTTGATTCAGCGGCACAAGCAGTCAGGCCACTACGGTTCATACACCGGCATGGGATACGGCGTGAAAGAGGCGAGTGAGCTGCTAACCGAACATTCGCGGCATGGAGCTCGGCCGACGATGGTGGTGATGACCGACGGCCAGGCGAATCGCTATCCCAACAGGTGGAGCCTGCCGTACAACTGGAATTGGGCCGACTACACCGACTTCGATGGGGATGGAAATGCGGACTACAGCACTAGTGATCGCTCGAAGCAATACGCTTTCTATGAAGCGGTCCAGGCTCATAAGCTGGACGTGACCATCCATACGATGAGCGTCGGCTTGGACGCCGATCGCAGCTTGATGACGGCGATCGCGTTCGCTTGCGGCGGCGTTCATATCGCGGTCCCCGGCGGAGCGACGGTGGCCGAAATGGAGCAGCAATTGTTGGACGCGTTTGGACAGATCGCGGCCAAAGTTCCGCCGCCGCAATTGGTGTATGAGATCACATTGGATTAATACGGGACGTGTCCTGCCGGATGGTCGGCGGCGATTTCGGTCGTCGTCGGCCATCCTCCCTACAAAACAGCAGAGAGAATAACTTCGAGTCGTTTGTTGCGAGTGTCGCCCGTTGCTGACAAAGGCCGTCCTGTCCTGGGGACGGCCTTTGTTTTTCTTGGTCCCCTCCATTCAAGGTGAAATCTGGGCCGCGGCTCGTTAAACTAGAAAGAACGATACGTCCCTCGATCTCTAACCCCACAGTGGAAAATGCGCTCACGACTCTGGACTCTCGTCGCGCTATTTGGTCTGACCACGTTGCTGACGGCCGGCGAGTTTAACCCCGTCAAAAACATCGGCGACAAAGCGCCTGTCTGGCAAGATCTGCCAGGCGTAGATGGGCAAAAGCACTCGCTAGCTGATCTGCAAGCCAAAGAGGTCGTCGTCGTTGCTTTTACCTGCAATACGTGTCCTTACGCCGTCGACTACGAAGATCGACTAAATCAACTCGCTGCGCCGTATGCGGCGGCCGATAGCCGCGTCGCCGTCGTTGCGATTAATTGCAATTTGGTGGAAGAAGATTCCTTGGAAGCGATGAAAGAGCGCGCCGCCGAGAAAAAGTTCGCCTTCGCCTACTTGGCCGATACGTCGCAACAGAGCGGTAAGCAATTTGGGGCGACGCGTACGCCGGAGTTCTTTGTGCTGAACAAAAATCGTGAGATCGTCTACATGGGCGCCCTCGACGATTCGACCGACGCCGACAAGGCGCAGACCAATTATGTGCGCCTTGCGATCGACGCCGCGCTGAAGGGAGAACGCCCCCAAAAGACCGAGACGATCGCGATTGGTTGCAACATCCGTTACAAACGTTCGCGACGCTAAGCGACGCGTGTTCCAATACTATCCCCCTTCCCCCTCCTGCACTTCGGAGTTTCCCTCATGCGCATGTTCTGCACCTTTGTTTGCCTGCTGGCGCTGGCGGCGCCGAGCTTTGCCGCCGACGCAAAATTAAAAGCGCTGATCGTCGATGGTCAAAACAACCACGGCGTCTGGCCCAAGACGACGCAGATGATGAAAGCGGATCTGATCGAAACTGGTCTGTTTACGGTCGATGTCGCGACGACCGAGCCGAAGTCGACGGAAGGTTTTGCGCCGCAGTTTAAAGATTACGACGTTGTGATTAGCAACTACAACGGTCAGTCCTGGCCGAAAGCGACGCAGGAAGCGTTTGTGGAGTACGTGAAAAACGGCGGCGGCTTTGTGGTGATTCATGCCGCCGACAATGCGTTTGGCAATTGGGAGCAGTACAACCGCATGATTGGACTCGGCGGCTGGGGCGGCCGCAACGAGAAGTCAGGCCCCTACGTCTATTACGGCCAAGAAGGAGAGGTCGTCCGCAACACCGATCCCGGCTCCGGCGGCCATCATGGCGCGCAACATCCCTTTCAGATTGTCGTGCGCGACGCCGAGCACCCGATCACCAAGGGGATGCCAAAGGCCTGGATGCACAGCCAAGACGAACTCTACGACCTGCTCCGCGGCCCCGGAGAGAATATGCACATCCTCGCGACTGCCTACGCCGAGCCAGGCAAGGGAGGGAGCGGCCGGCACGAACCGATGTTGATGACCATTCAGTATGGCGACGGGCGCGTCTTTCACACGCCGATGGGGCACGCCGAGTATTCGATGGAGTGCGTCGGTTTTATCACCACGCTGTGCCGCGGCGCCGAATGGGCGGCCACCGGCGCGGTGACGCAGCCGATCCCGGATGACTTTCCGACCGCAACCGAAGAGAGCAAGCGGATGGCGAAATAGTTCCAATACAACCATTCTCAACCCACCTTTGGCGGGCGCCGGCACTTTCGGCGCTCGCTTTTTTTTGCGCAAGCACGGAACTAATGAGGGGTTTGCGCTAAAAAATGCATAGATATAGAGACTTTTGTCTATCCAGGGTCGTTCGGAGGCGTAATAATTCGAGCCTTCTATTTTTCTACGATCCCATCTTATCCCTTAGGCCTAGATATGGACAAAAAAAACGCTTTTACGCTGGTGGAGCTGTTGGTGGTGATCGCCATCATCGGCGTCTTGATCGCTCTATTATTGCCTGCGGTTCAGCAAGCTCGCGAAGCGGCTCGCCGGATGTCCTGCACAAACAACATCAAACAGCTTGTGCTTGCGCTACATAACTACGAGTCCTCGTTCCTGGTTTTTCCGACCGGCCGCGTTGGTTGCGATGGCGCTTGCGATCCTAAGTCGGGACCAAGCACGAGCGGCTTTGTGTTGATGCTGCCGCAGATTGAGCAAGGGGCGCTGTACGATCAGTTCGCTCCCTATGGACCCGGCAGTGCGTTTCCCGGCAATCTGCCTAGCACGGTGCTTTCGCAGCGGCCCGATGCGTTCGTCTGCCCGAGTTCGATCATGCCGCCGTCGGTCACACTAAGCGGCAAGGAGTGGGCGACCTCGAGCTATGCGTTTTGCTCGGGCCACTATGGTCCCGATCAAGGGATCGGTGCGAAAGTGAAGTGGGATAACAGCGGTTTGTTCATCTACCGCGACTCTCGAAAAATCTCGGATGCGACCGACGGCTTGAGCAATCTGTTTGTCATCGGCGAAGTGGTCGACGGCGATAAGCCGACCAGCTCCAATCGCTGGGCGATCGGCTCTCGCTTGCTCGATTCGCTTCGTTCCACGCGGAATCCGGTAAACACGTTGCCGGGAATGGGGGAAGTTCATAAGCCGTACGACCACGATTTGAACGCCGCATTTGCGAGTCGCCATCCTGGCGGAGCGAATTTTGGGTTCGGCGACGGTTCGGTCAAGTTCATCCCTGAGACGATCAATCTCACGGTCTATCGCAACTTGGGGCGTCGTGATTCTGGAAAAGTAAAATCGTACTAAGCGGGAAAAAGGAGCTTCGAATGATTCAAGCACATTTTGCCGCAATGATCGGCGTCGGTTTTGTAATTCTCGCTGGGTGCGGCGAGCGGGGTGAAATAATTGTTCCGGTTTCCGGTACAGTGCGGCTGGATGGCGCGCCGATGGCGGCCGGCGAAGTTGGTTTTATTACCTTCCAACCGCGCGCAGGCCGCGCGGCGATCGGTAAGATTGATCCCAGCAACGGCGCTTTCACGCTCTCGACCAATGAAGCGGGGGATGGCGTTCTGGTTGGCGAACACGAAGTCACGGTATCGGTAAATGCAACCGGCGCCGGCGGAAATCCGATCTCTCTGATTCCTAAAAAGTACCAAGAGTTTGCTACGTCAGGATTAAACGTCACGATCGATGGTCCGACCGATTCGCTGATTATCGAATTGGAGGGGCCGCTCAAACGGCACGTTAAGACCTACGATCCTGCGGCGCTGGGAGACGACCCCGGCTTCTAACGAAGGTCGTTCACCGCTTAGCCCGCGGTAGAAATTAACTTCTCAAATCTCGGCTTCCACTGGGGGCCGCCGAGATCAGGGTAGAGCGTTTGCAGATACTTCAGCAGCTTCGCCGCTTCCGCGTTCTCGCCCAGCGTGATCTGCAGGCGGGCCGTTTCGTACTTTGCTTGATACCAGCGATCCGATTGCGGTTGGCTCATCCTGGCGCCGATCAAACGCCAAATATTTAAAGCTTCGCGACGTTCGGCGGCCGAGCCGTCGGCGGCTAGCAGCTCGGCCAGCGCGACTTGCAGCACCACATCCTTGGGCTGGGCTTGGGCGACGGCGCGCATCTCAGCTAGGGCCGCATGACGATTGCCAGAAGCGGCCAGCGCTTCGGCTTCGAACTGCTGCAGTTGCGCTTGTTGCGGCGGCGGCAATTGCAGGGCCCGCGGCTTGAGCTGTTTGATCGCTTGCAGCTGCAGTCGGGCGAGTTGCGATTTTGCGTCGCCTCCGGCGGTTCGGCTGATTTGTTGCAGAGCGGCGATCACTTGAAACAGTTTCTCCGGCTCTCCGCCGCTCACGTCGTTCAATGCGGCGGCGGCGCCTTGTTCGTCGCCTCCGCCGGCTAAGGCGATGACCAACAGCGACTGCATTCGACTGCGCCAATTTATCGGAGCGTCGGCGTTGGCTTGCAGCGTCAAGCGGATGGTTGTTTGCGCCGTCGCATAGCCGTTCTTCACGTAGAACAGCAGCAGTTCGGCCAGCGCTTCGGCGGCCGTGCGGCGAGCCTGGGCCGATGGAGAGGTCAGCGCATACTCTTCGAGAAACGTTTGCACTTTGGCGACATCGCGCGGCGATAGTTCTCCGGAGGCGCTGGCTTGGGAGAAATGGTCCCGAATCGCCGCCGCCGCCAATACCGCCGCTTCTTCCGCTTCGTCAAAATTGGCCGGGATCGACAGCAACGTTTCGATCGCGTCGCCGGCGTCGCCGCGGGCCAATTGATACTGAGCCAACCAGAGCCGCGCCCGATCGGCCGTCTTGCTGGTCGGCCAGCGGATCAGATGTTCACGCAACTGATCGACATAGGTCTTCTCGTCCAGGCTTGGATCGGCGCGCATCGCCAGCGATTGGTAGTAGGCGGAAGTTAAGTGAGTTTCGCCTGCCGTCTCTTGCGCCGGAAATAGATTCGCGAGTTGCCGGAGCCGTTTGGCGGCGTCGGCATATCGCTGTTGCTTGGCCAAGACCGCCGCGGCGGTCTGTCGCAGTTGAAACTCGCGGTCCCCCTCTTTTTCTTCCGCCGCGGCCGCAGCCGCACGATCATAGGTCGCGATCGCATCGACATATTGCCCACGGCGGTAGTATCCGTCTGCCGTTCGCTGCAGCAGATCGATGTCTTTGGTTCCGGCCGATTGAGCGTTTTGCGTCAACAGCAGTTCAGCGCGACGCGCCCAATAGGCGCCGTAAAGTTGTTCGAGATCGCGAATGACGGCCGAAGCTTGCGCTTGCCATTTGGCGCCTGCGGCGTCCCCATTTTTGGCCGCCGCTTGCCAAAGCGCCACGTAGGTCTGAAAGTAGGCGAAGTCGAGCTCTGGAGACGTGACGCCGTTCAATTGACGTCCTTGATCGACTAATGTTTTCGCGACGTCGACTTGCCCGGCGTCGAGCGCCAAGTTGATTTGCTCTGCCTTCGCTTTTAGGAGCACCTCAGCCGGCGGCTTATCGGCTGCGAGCGTCGTGATCGCGTTCTCCGCATCGGCGTATTTTTGCAACAGACGCAAAGCTCGGATCTCGGCCAGACGACTGGGCCACGTAATCGGCGACGAGTCGCCCAACTTGGTCAGCGGGTCGAGCGTCGACAAAACTTGGGTCAGCGAGTTGATCCGATCGAGACTTTCCGGCGGATAGGTGAGCGCCTGATTCTCGAACGCGCGGGCCAATTCAAACTGTATATTGCGCGACAGCCCGGTCAGCTCTTCGCCCGACAGTCCCGCTGCGCCGCGCTGCAGATCGGCGGCGATCGTCAGACGTTTTGCTTCGGCGAGTAAACCTTCTAAGCGCGCGATCGACTTGCGCAATAGCAATCGCGTCTGCTCGACCGACTCGGCTCCCGCGGCGCCAAGCTCGGACTCCTGCCGAATTTGCTCGGCCTGGGCGAGCATCGCGAGAGCGCTTTGGGCTTCAACGATAATTTGTCGCGGATCGTCCCCAAACTGTTTGGCGTACTCGGTCGGCACGCTCTGGGCGGCGGTCCACCAACGATTGCGATCACCGGTGGGCGAATTGAGCGCATGCGCGGCGAAGGTGCGAATCAACTCGCCGGCCAACACGCTGCGCTCGACCGGATCCTGGTCTGTCGCGACCAATCGCTCGGCGGCGTATTTTTCGGCCAAGGCGAACAATTGCCTTTGCCGCAGTCCGGCGACCATCTGCACGTCGGCCGATTCGTCGCCCCAGAGACGGCCAGCGCAAAGCAGCAGCGTCAGTCCGAGGAGCGTGCAGATTGTCGGTTTAGGCGGCATGACGAACGATCAGTTTTTCGCGTCGACGGCGAATTGGATGTCTTGGAAATTCAGCTCACGGGCCATGTCATAAATATCGATTACGTCGCCGACTCCGACCGGCCCATCGGCGTCAATGACCAGCGGCACGTCGTTCTTGATCGAGGCCAACGTCTGCATCAATTGGCGCACCTCAGGCAACTGAAAACGGGGTTGATCGTTCACCTTCCAGATCAAACGTCCCCCTTCTTTGGTCAGGCGGACGACCACTTGCTCGAAGTCGGCCATCTCAGGAGGTGGTTGGACGTTGGCGCCGGTTCCCATCGGCGGCGTAATGTTGCTGGGGAGCGAATACTCGACGACCTGAAAGCTGGCGGTCCACAAAAAGAAGACCAGCAGCAGGAAGACGACGTCGATCATCGGCGTCATCGAAATCTGCAAACTCTGGCGATCGACATAGGGAGAAGAGCGGCGCATCAGCGAGCATCCTCCCTGCGAATCACCGCGAAGTTCACATTCCAGACGCCGGCTTCGGCGGCGGCCAGCATGATTGGTTTCACATGTTCGTAGGCGACATCACGATCGCAGCGGATGCGAACTTCCAGATCGTCGCCGGATTGACTGCGCTGAAACTCGAGTCGCTGGCCGATCTCTTCCAGCGTCACGGGCTTGCCCGCCAACAAGACGCGACCATCTTTCTCGACGTTGACGACCACGCGCGGACGTTCGTCGTCGATGATCTCGGCGCCGGTTTCCGCGGTCGGCAGCGGCAACGGCAATTGACTTTCTTGTTTCGCTAAATGGCTGGAGACAAGAAAGAAAATGATCAACAAAAAGACGACGTCGATCATCGGCGTCATGTTGAAGTCGAATTGTCCTGGCCTCAGGTTGGCGTGGACTTTCATCCGCTGCGGCCTCCCTGCGTGGGCGCGGCCGCTTGACGCCGGCGACGCTTGAGCGGCGTAAAGACCTGCTGCGCTTCATAAGCGCATTCCGCGACCAGCTCGTCGACCCAGTTGCGAAACACGGCGAAGGCGCCGAGCGAAGGAATCGCGACCAGCAGTCCGCCGACCGTGGTGACCAGCGCTTGATAAATTCCTTCCGCCAGATCGGCCGCGCCGGCGGCGCCTTGCGTGCTGGCGACTTGCTGGAAGGCGAAAATCATCCCGGTCACCGTCCCCAGCAGACCGACCATCGGCGCGATGTTGCCGATCACCGAGAGATACTCGATCTTGCGAAAGAGCCGTGCGGATTGCTCCGCAACGGAATCTTCAAGCGCCTTCTCGACGCCGGTCCAACCGCTGTCGAGTTCGGCGATTCCGCTTAACAACACAAACGACAGAAAGCTGGGATGCGTATGGCAAACCTTCTCCGCTTCCTTCACGTTGCCGGCGATCAACTGTTCGCGGACTTCATCGGCCAGCCCCGGCGGCGAGAGCTCTTTGTGGCGAATCGCCATTGCGTGTTCAAACACCAGGTAAGCCGCGGTCAACGAGAGCGCGAGCAACAGCAGCATGATCAAATTGCCGACGATCCCGCCGGAAAGCAAAATGTCGATAAAGCCGGTCCCTTGCGGCGGTGGACTGGGCGAACTTTCGATTGGCGCAGCGCCCGGCGGCGTGTTGGCGTCTTGCGCCAGTAGCCTGGTTGCGGTCGAGGGTTGCTGCGTGGTGAACCAGTAGCCGCCGCCGATCAACGTCAGCGCGAGGGACCAGATCATGATTCGCGTCATATTCGCCAAGTTCGTCTCCTTACGGCGAGGCGCCGCCTGCTTGTTCCATGCGTGCGGAAGCCTCTCGGGCGATCGCATTGGCGGCGGTGTAGTCAGTAATGATTTCGCGATAGAGACGCTTGGCTTGCACCGGGCGCCCCAATAATTCTAGTTGTTTGCCGGCCCGCAACAGCGCTTCGGCCGCGAGCGGTCGGTCGACGTTGTCGAGGATCGGGATCCGCAGGTATTCGAGCGCCGCAGGTTCCGACTGTTCGTCGCGGGCAAGCGCGTCTCCTAGCAATAGTCGTGGGCCGCTTTGCACGCTCCGCGGCAAACGCTCGATCTTTGAGCGGCGCTCGGCGATTCGGTCGGACGTTTGCAGCGTCGGCGGTTCGGTGCGCCACAGTTGCATTTCGGCCAGCAAAGCCAACTCGGCAGGAGCGGTGCTGCGCAGTTGTTGCAGCGCCGCGATCGCCTGACTCCGTTCGGCGGCGCTGAGCAAAAAGCTGGCTCCCATCAGTTGGGCGTGGGGCGAATCGGTTTTCTCAAGCCATGCGAGCGCCGCACGATGCAAGTTGACGTCAGGCTCGCCGGTCTTCCAGGCCAGCGGCATCGCATCGAGATACGGCGTGTAAGGATCCGATGCGACCAACGCCAAAAAGGCGTCGCCAGCGGCATCGTTGCGACCGAGATTGCGTCGGCAGCGGGCCATCTCGGCGATCAACATACGTTTGACCCATGATCGCATTTCGCCGCGATAGGCTTCTTGGAACGCGATCTCGGCTTCGGCGAATTTGTTTTGGGCGACAAGGGCTTGCGCCTGACGCATTATTGCGGGCCAATCCGAATCGACCTGCGCCACTTTGGCGGCGGGAATCTCGATCTGTCGACCGCTTAGAGTGGTCATCCTCAAAGTTTCGCCGGTGTAGTCGTTCACGTCGCCGACATAAACTTCCGGCGCGCGTGAGTCGGCCGCGTGCCGCAGGTAGACGCGATCTTCGGCGGCGGCGCTGCCGCTGACCAACAGCAGCGCGAATGAAATCAAGCGAAACGGGTTCAACGGCGCGCCCTCAACTTGGAGGTGTCGACGTAAACGTGCTGTCCACCGTTTTCTTCGGCCAGGCGAACGAGAAAGTTGCGGCGACCATCCCAAGGGCCGACCCCAAACTCGATCGTGTTGATCACGGCGCTCCGGTTGCGACGGCGGATGTCGGCCATCTCTTCTTCGCTGGGTGAGCCGTCAGCGTCGGTCAAAAAGAAGATCACATCGGGGCTCATCGCGAGCGCCATGTACAGCGCCTTGAGATGCTGCGTGCCGCCGGTCGCGACAATGCTGCCCACAAATTGCTCGGCCAGGGCTTTACCTTGTTCGTCGGCGAACATCAGCCGCGGCGTTCCGCCCAACGGATTAAAGACGCGTGGTTCTTCGTTATAGAAGATGATTTGAAATTGATGCAGCTTGTCGAGCTCGCGCAGGCTTGCCAGCAGCTCGCTTTTGGCGGCGGCCAGCGGGCGGCCTGCCGAGTTGCCCATGCTGCCGGAACGATCAAAGACGTAGGCGAACTTGCTGCCGGTCCCTTCGATCCCAAACACGCGTGTCGTGCCGGCGCCGTCGATGCCTGCCTTCGAACCTCCTCCGCCACCGGTCAAGCCGCTGGCGCTGGGGAGGCCGCTCATGTCGGAACCGTTGGTTTCTCCGCCCTCGCCGGTCGGTAGAAAGCCGGTCATATCTAACGGCGGTTGGTCGGCCGACGGCAAGCTTTCGGACATGGCCGCTTCGGCGGTCGACGGCGCATTAGCCGACTCGGCGGCGTCGTTTTGATCGCCGTCGACGTAGTCGGTCCGGCCATCGGAGCGCTCGGCCAGGACAATGCCGCCGCTACGACTGGGTTCGCTCGCGGCGCCGCGCGGCGCCGAGCGAATAGTGATCGCCAATACGACGATGACCGACGTATGGACCAGCATCGACATCAGCCAGGCCGGCAACGCAAAACGGCGTTTCGCAATGTCGCTCTCGGCGTCAGGCGGATGGACTGGTGCGATCATCAGTGACCGTAAGTAGTTGCAGGGAAAGGAAGACGCGAGCCGCGCCTAGGGCGCGGATTCTAGAGCGGCGTGTAATCGGGGTCAACGTGGATCAGCGACCGACGTTGCTAGCGGGTTTGCTCTGCTACTTATTATGCCCCGTTTTCGCAATTGAGGGCGAAATTTGCCGATCAGAGGTCTCGAATGCAACATTCACTATGGTGGCCAGCTGGATGGTGGCCAGCTGGGTGCGATCCCGCATTAGCGTCGCTGCGCCAAGTCCTTCTCAGAGCATGACTTGTGTCCAGGGAGAAGCAGCGGAATTTCTCGAAGCGAGTGCTGCATGCGAGGTGACTTGTTCCGGATTCTCTCGGCCGACAGGCCAGAACTAGAGCAATCGGGCTGGCGATTTCGCCAAACTTCCCCCAGGATGATTTTGCCCTCGCCGGACATACAGTGCATAATTTGGGTGATTCACGCCCCACCCGTCGTTCGTCTTTGTTCCGAGAGATTGTCATGATGATTCGAGGCCTGTTGGGGCTGCTGCTGGGGTTCGCTTGCGTCTCGCAATCCATAGCGGACCTTGTTCTGTACAACGTACCCGGAACGAGTTTGGTCTTTATTCTCCAAGGCCGCGCCACCGTCAATCCAGGCGCGAATGTCACCTTCCGGCATTCGAAGTTCGGCAATCTGTACATGAGCGCCGCGGACGTCAAGATCTACAAAGTTCGTTCCGTTCAGTCGCAAGCCGTCAATGAGTTGAGTTCGGCCAAAGCGGCCGGCGATCTGGCCGGTTGTCTCGCTGCGGCCCAGCATGCGTTGAAGATCGGCAAGCTCGATCTCTTTTACCAGGCCTGCAAAGCAGCATGGGAAATTGATCCCCAAGACGATCGCGTGAAGAAGCTGGTCGAACTAAAACAGGCGGTCGACAAGCCGATCCCGATCGATCCGGCGCAGGAAAAGATCATGCGGGACTTCACCAAGAACCGCGCCGATATGAAATTCCTCCGCAGCAAGCATTTTTTGTTGTTGCACGACACCTCTAGCAAAAAGGATGAGCGCACTGGGATGACGCGCGCCGAGGAACGGCTCACGCTGCTAGAAACGGTCTATGCAAGCTTCCTGATGAAGTTCTGCCTGGAAGGGGTCGAACTAGAAGTGCCTGACAAACTGTTGATGGTGGTGCTCTTCGCCGAGCACACCGAGTACCTGCAGTTCGTGAATCTCCTGGGCCCCGATCTGGCGTCGGCGGCCGGGTTCTATCATCGAATTGACAATGTGGCCGTCTTTTACGATCAGGGAACCGACGAGTCGTTCGAGGTGCTTAATCTTCTGAACAAGCAGATCCAATCCGAGCGAGACGAGATTGTCCGTCGCAAGATCCGGGGAATGGCCGAGGTAATTCGCTTCGCCGATACGCTGAGTCTGTTGATTGAAGTGAAACGCGAGAATCTCGACATCGAAGTCGTCAGCCACGAAGCGACTCACCAACTGGCCGCCAACACAGGACTGATGCCGGCCGACTCACCGATTCCGGTGTGGGTCGCCGAAGGTCTGGCCACCTACTTTGAATCTCCCAAGCAAGCGGCTTGGAGCGGGATTGGCGCGGTGAACTCTGAACGATTGGAATGGTACCGAGAACTTGCGCCCCTGCGGAGCGTTTCCAACATCGATTTTATCGCGTCGGATCAAATCTTTACCCGCTCGTCCAACAACTTTGCGACGCTGCACGCCTATGGCCAAGCGTGGGCCTTCACCCACTTTCTGATGGAAAAGCACTTTGACAAGCTGGTCGAGTATTATCGCGAACTGGGCAAGCTTCCCAAAGCGAGCCATGCCCAGCCGGAGGAGTTGCAACAGGTGTTTGACCAAGTCTTTGGCAAAGACAAGCAGGCCCTAGACGGCCAGTGGCGAGCCTACATGCGTTCGCTGAAAACCGACCTGGAGAAAACTCTGGAAGACGCCAGATAAACGGTGTCGCCCAGGTATTGATCGCCAGATGATCGAAGCCGTTTGGGCTCGCCCCCGTTTGGCTAGGGGGACTTTGGCGATGCATGGGATCGCGCGACAGTACTCTTGTCTCGGCGATTTGCAGCAGCGCGGGCGGACGGCATCCTCCCCCGAACGGAGATTTCGCCTATAATTGAAGGATTATCGCCATGCCCTCTCCGTTCCCAGTTGGGAAAGAGGCCCATTGAGGAGTCGTCCGTTGCCGCTTGAAGTCGTCCATTATCCGCATCCCACGCTTCGTTACCAATCCAAACCGGTCAAACGGGTCGACGCCGATCTGCGCAAGATCGTCGCCGAGATGTTCGAGTTGATGTACGAGAATCGGGGCATCGGACTCGCCGCGAATCAGGTCGATCTGCCGATTCGCCTGTTTGTGGCCAATCTGTCCGGGACAAAGGGAGAAGGGGAAGAACTGGTTTTCATCAACCCTGTCATCTCGCGCCCCAAAGGGAACGAAGAAGAGGAAGAAGGCTGCCTAAGCTTGCCGCAGGTATTTGGACCGGTGAAGCGACCGGCCGAGATCCAGTTTGACGCCTATAACCTGCAAGGGGAACTCTTCAGCCAGCGAATCGACGGCATGCTGGCCCGCGTCGTACAGCACGAAACCGATCACCTGGACGGAATCATGTTCTTTGATCGAATGCAGCCCTCGGCGATCCAAGAGATCGCCTACGACATTGAAGAGTTTGTAATCGACTTTAAAAGCCGCCGCGATGTCGGAGGAATGCCCACCGACGAAGAGATCGCCGAGCGTCGTCAGCAGTATGAAGCGACCTATTGCTAGGGTATGGCGGTTAGCCCAGATAGCTCCGCTATCTGGGCCGACGAAGTCGGCAAGAAGCGTCAGCCCGCGGTTGGCCTCGAATCGGCAAACACCGACGCTATTTGACGTGGGAACGCTCCACTTGCCGCCCACCGGGCTTTGATGCCTCTTGCGGCTGCGCCGCCCCGATAGCGGAGCTATCCGCGGCCAACCAGTTTTAGAATAGCCAGTCAATTGGCACGCCGACGCTCTTGCCCTGCTCATACCAGCGGGCAGAGCTCCACTTCCAATCGACCGGACCGTCTACTAATCCCGCGCGCACCGGATTCTGATGGATGTATTCCAGCTTTTGCACCAGCTTAACTTCGGAATAAATCGGTACGGAATAGTACTTGGGAGTCCAGAGTCGATCTATCGGTCCGGAAACTTTCAGGTAGTGGGATTGATGGTCTTCGTACCAAGATCGAATTTGAAAACTGGTAAGCCGCTTCCAGTTTTGGAGAAACGAACTTAGTTGACCCGTTTCAGGCAGCCAAATCAGAAAGTGAACGTGGTTCGGCATGATGACAAAGCCAGCGCACTTGGCCGTATGGCTTTGCAATTGCATGTTGAGCTGCCCCAATAAGTACCGGCAGGGTTGCTCCATTTCCAACAGTTTGCGCCGCCGATCACAAGAGAAGGTGACGAAGTGGCAGTAGCGCTCATCATCGGCGATGCTCCGACGTTCGGCCATGGGGTTTCCTTCCGTACATGGTTGGCCGCGATAGCTCCGCTATCGGGGCCGACGAAGTCGGTAAGAGGCATTATGCCGCGGTTGAAGTTAAATCGGCGGCTCGCCAACCTATTTTGCGATATCGACAGTTGCATTAGCCGCCGCGTGGCGACTTGATGCCTCTTGCGGCTGCGCCGCCCCGATAGCGGAGCTATCGGGGCTAACCCTGGTCTTTGTTCTCTGGCCGGTTATTGATTGTGTCCGGACTCGGTTTCCATGTCCGCGATGTACCGCCGAAGTCGCTCGTTTTCGTCCTGCATATCTTTGATGCGGAGCATGTTCGATACGCGTTTGAGCAGCTCGACTTTGTTGACGGGTTTCGAGAGAAAATCATCTGTCCCGGCAGTAACTGCACGTTCGATGTCTCCAAGTTCGTTGAGCGCCGTCACCATCAGGATCATGATCCTGGAGGTCGCCGGATCGCTCTTTAGTTTTTGGCAAACTTCAAAACCGCTCAGCTTTGGCATCATCACGTCAAGCAAGATCAAATCCGGCCCAAACGAGGCCGCTTTGTCGAGCGCGTCCTGCCCGTTGACGGCGATTTCGACATCGCAGTCGACTCCGGCAAGATAGGCTTCCAGCAGTTCGACGTTGGCTTGATTGTCGTCGGCGATCAGTATTTTGTTGGTCTCGGCCATCGGCCCCTTTCCGTAGGCGAATATCACGTCTCCTACGGAATTATACGGGGAATCTCGATAGACGAGAATGACGCTAGTTCGAAGCGATTCTCCGCCGCGACGGGACCGCCTGGCTGAGCTCTTGGCGATACTCGATCGGCAGCACTTCTCGTTCCAGGACCTCGGGATCGTAGGTGGTCCACGTTTCTTTGATCCGGCTCGCGTAAACGCGGCGCATCACGTGCATGTCGCGCCAGTAGCTGACGTAGGCGTCTTTGCTCCAATCGCGCTGCGGCATTTGCCCAGGACTTTTGATCAATCGCCAGGCGCGAACCTGGAAGCGGCCGTGTGAACTGTCCCAGTCATAAAAGATGAGCTGGTCGATTACGTGCCTTCCTTGTTGATCGTACAAGTGGTTGACCTCAATCAGGTCGACCTTGTCGACAGCAGCCGTTTCCTGGGGAGCGGCGCCAGCGATGGCGAGCGTCAGAATGCTCGCAGCGATGAGACTAGTCATGCTCGTTTCCTTTCATCCATCCATGGTTGAGGGATATACCCCTCGCCCTGTTCCGAAGCGGCGAAGGGTCGGCGAGTCGCTTGCGACGTAATGCCGCAGGCAGAGCAGTCCTAAGGCGAAATCTATGCCAATTCGCTTGCGGAGTACCGAAGAGTGGTCGTTACCTGATATCAGGTAATACCTTGCGGAAAATAAGAAATCCGAAATCTAGGGCTCTAGCACTATCGAGGAAATTGATAGTGCGCACGTTTTTCGCTGGTCCGAAGCAGAAATGCCTAACCGCTGCGCAATCACCCATCCACGTTCTGGCATAAAACGGGTCGAGTTTGGCAATAAAAAAAGGAGAGCCGTAAACGGCTCTCCTCTCAACTTTACGGTTTGCGGTCCGCCTTACGATTTTGACGAATCTTCGTCCGGCATCCGGACCATCTCGACCTGCTCACTTTGGCCGCTTGCGTAATGAACGAGCACCGGAGTTTCCGCTTTGGTCAAGCTTTCCAGGTCGGTCTGGAAGGTGACGGTCGTGTTGTCGCCGATCTGCCATGCGACCTGCTGCGTCTTCAAATCGACGGCGCCGTGGACGGTTTGGCTGTTGCCGGTCTCTGCGTGATAGTAGGTGCCGGCGATGTTCCCCGATTTGCTGACCGCCAATTGGATCAGCATCTTAGAAGAAGTCGCATCTTGGCCGTCGACGATCGCATAAACGCCCAGCGGCATCCATTGCTGGCCGTCATCGGCGTTCGGCTGCGGCGCCGAAGAAGCCAACTGCGACGCGTCAGTCGCTTGTTGCGCGGCGTACGTCTGCTGATCTTCGACGGTCGTTCCTTCGGGGTAGTAGTACGAATCGCTATAGACATAGGTGGTCGGAGTCGCGGCCGCGCCGATCATCCAGCCGGTCACCGCGCCAAAACTGGCGGCCGCCCAAGCATCGGCGTGCGGATATTGATAATGCCATGCGTTGGGGTGAGCGCCGTACCAGCCGTTGGAGAAGGGACGGGGCCCGTTGTTCCAATAGCCGTTCATGTTGTTGTAGATCTGGCCGCCGCGAGCATTCACGTTCACGTGATTGTTGTTCACGTTGACGTTGTTGATGTTGTTGTTGCGGATGTTCGTATTGTTGTTGCGAACATCGACGTTGCGGTTGTCCAGATTCCGATTGTTCAGATCCAGATTGTTGTTATTCAAATCGCGGTTGGCCGGGTTCACGTTGCGATCAGTCAGGTCACGATTGGTCGGATTGACGTTCCCTTTGCCGCCGTCGATTCCCAAAAAGTTATTCAGCTGGTTGTTGTTGGGACGACCATTGCCAGCCGGATTGCGACCGCCAGCAGCGCCGTTGCCGCCGAACTTATCGAGGTTGCCCCCTTCCAGGGCGCTCGACAAACGTGAGTTTCCGCCCAGGCTTTGCGGGCCGCGATCCCCGCCGCCAAACGGACTGTTACCGGCCATCGAACCATTTCCAGCCGGGCCATTGCCGCCGCCAGCGCGACTTCCCAGATTTTGGCCGCCGTTGAAGTTACCCCCGCCAAAGTTTCCGCCGCCAGGCGAAGGACGGTTGCCGCCGCCAGCAGGGCGAGCTCCACCGCCTGCACCGCCGCGCGCACCTCCGCGAGCGCCGCCGCGGGGACCAGCTTCCAACGTCAGGGGAGCGATCAGTAATAGAGCCAACGTAACGGTCGAGAGCGATATAAGTCGCGACATAGCGGTGAATTCTCCAAGACGAAGCAGTCAGTATGGGACGCCGCGAATCGGGCGTCTTCCACCTTCAACATGGCATGTAAATCGAGACGTCGCGGGAGAGGAGAGGGAGGAAGTGGCTGGGCGCGCGGCATTCAAGCGGGTCGAATTGCGTTAATCGAAGCAACCGTTACAACCGACGAGCGGCCGCTTACGCTTTTGGCGAACGATAAGGATTGTCGCCGTCGACCACTTCGGCTTCGATCAGCTCGGCGTCGTCACCGAGATTCGACGTTTCGATCGCGGTCGTGTACCACTCCAGCATCTCTGCGGCGAACGATTCGCCGGCGATGGGATCCGTGAACGCCGATTTCGGGATGACAAAGGCAATCGCCGGCAAGACGTCGCTGACGTAGATCGCGTCGGCGTTGTGCGTAATCTGGGCCAGGGCTGGCCAACGGATCGCCAGCACCATGAGCCGATTGTGGGCGACCATGCCTGGCGGCGAAATACCAATCGTTCGCGGCTCTAAAAGCATCTCCGGAACCCGCCAACGATTGATGATTTCACGCAACTTGAGCAGGGCCCGAAAAGTCAGGATCACCGCCGAGACCGTCGCCATGGCGAGCGCGAAGAACCCCAGCCAAGGCGAAAAGGCAAGCGGCGCGCCGTCCTGCCAATGCGTCCTAGAGGCGATCACGGCGAGGATGACATTCATGAAACCGGCGAACAAAAACGTGGTGAAATAGCCCAGCCAGGAGGATCGCGGGGATGTCGCCCCAGGATTCATCGCGTGCGCCCAATCGCCGATCGTGTTTTGATACGAAGTTGTGCGCCGCAGATTGTGCGACCAATCCGGTAAGAACGCTGCGAGATCATGGACCAGATCCGCGACCGGTTGGTTGACCGCTGCGGCGTGATAGGCGAGCGCCGTTTGATAAAACTGCTCGGCCGTTTGGACAGAATCAAAATCACGGTCGGGCACAATGTAGGCGCGGTTCAGCGGTCGCGTCAGGATGATCGCGCCCTCCACACGCCGCACCGATTTCAAATAGGGCCATGCTTGCCGCGATCGATATTCGGCATGTTCGGTTTCGATAAACTCGGGCGTAATTCGCAGACGAATGCGGCCCGGTTTGACGGGGATCTTGCGGAAGAATTGCAGCGTCTGCCAAAGGAGTCGCGCGGCGAATAGCACCGCCGCTAATAAGAGGCCCATGCCGATGATGAAGTGGTCGGATGCGAGAAAAATCAGAATCGCCGGCGCCGTCGCACCCAGGACCAAACCGGGGGACGTGATCAGTAGTTCGGCGATGGTCGGCCAGGGCAAGACGCGAGTCATGTACCGAATGTCTTCCGGCGCGTTTTCGTATTCGACTTCCATGGAGTTGCCGATGATGAGCTGCTAGGTTCTCGAAAACGGTGCGCCATTCGAAGGCGTCATTGTCGCCGACATACGGTCGCGACTCAAGCTTGCGGCGAACGGAACGGATTCTCGCCGTCGACGGCGTGGGCTGCATCGTTGGCCGCTTCTTCTTCGGCGACGGCGAAGGCCGCTTGACGCCACTGGATGGCCTCGTGCGCGAAGTGTTCGGCTTGGCCGAAGGTGGGAAACGCGCGCTTGGGCGCGATCTGGCAAATGTGGACGGAAGATTCAAGAAAATAAAGGAAGCTTGTGTTTTGCAACACGGCTTCCAATCCAATCCACTTGGTGCAATGGATCGCGAACGGCGTTAACGCAATGGCGCCGATCGGTGAAATGAAGAGCGTTCGTCTGGCGAGCCATTGCTCTGGCACGTCTTGCCGCCGGCCTCGCTCGCTCACGACCAGAGCCAGCGAGATCGAACCGACATACCAAAAGGCGGCCGAAGCGACCAGGCAAAAGGCTTTGAACCCGATGTGATTGATGGTCCACGCCATATACAGCATCACGACGCTGAGAATCAGAAAGATTACGTACTTCGAAACTCGCGTTCCCATGCTTTGCCAGGGAGACTCGTAGGCGCCAAACTGCATCGCGTGGGCCCAATCGGCGCGAGTGTTCTGATATTCGACGCTCAGCCCGGCGTCGCGCGTCCAGGCGGAGAAGAAGTCGTCATCGTACAAACCGATCGCCGGCGACGTTGTCTCTAGAGCTTCTTTGCGATACTGCTGCGCCAATGCGGCGAACTGACGCATCTCGCTGGACGATGCGAAGGCCCGCTTGGGGATGACGATCGCTCGGTGCGGATCGGGGTAGATCAACACGGCTTCACGATTCTCGATCACCTCTTCAATATGGGACCAGGAGAATCGTGCTCGATGATTGTCCCCTGCTTCTTCAAGAAAGTTGGGGGTTAGTCGTACACGGAATCCGCCGCTGGGGAAGATCGCAGCAGCCGGTAGTTGGAACAGATAGCGAGCGTAACGGTACAAAGCGCTATAGTAGGCGATCGCAATCATGCCGGCCACCCAACGAAAGTCGAGCAGCAGCGCCGGAATCACGCCGGGAACGCCGATCAATACGCCGCCGACGATCAGCAGCACATTGTTTCGCCAGCGATGCTGAGGCGCTTCTTCAGGGCCAAACGCGTCCGCATCTTCATCGCAATATTGAAACTCAACTTCCATGGCGCCGACAATCTCGCGTGAGGGGAGCGACTCGGGTTCTAATCGTCACAGAGTTCGGCCTCCATCATTTCATTTGAAGGGAAGTTCTCATTCGGCAACTTGCCAGCGGCCTCATGCCATCGAACGGCCTCGGCCGCGAAATGCTCGGCCTGCTCGGTGGAAGGAAAAGCAGATTTCGGAATGAGGAAGTCGGCGCCGCCGACATCCGTGGGAAAGCAAATCAAGGTGGGGCCGTGAATGATGCGATCGTACGTTTTCCAACTTCGGCAAAGGATCAAAGTAGGAGTGTGCACGATCGCCCCGGCTGGCGAAATCGTGACCGTTTGCTGCATTAGCCACTTCTCCTGCACCATCGATCTTTTTTTGAATTCAAACGCCATACACATCAGCGGAATGGAGCCGGCATACCAGAAGATTGCGGAAAAGATCAAAGCGAAGACCAAAATTCCGTTCCGTAAAAATTCGGGGAATAGGAACAGGACGTTGGGGATCAGCAACCCCAGCATCATGCTTAAGCCAAGGCAGCTGAATAACTGCTGGAATCGCACCCAATCGCTATCCCGCGGCTTCGCATCGACGCCATATTCCCAAACGTACGCCAAGTCAGCACGCATGTTTTGATAGGTCACGCTGGGACCTGCGACGCTCGTCCACTTGGCGAAGTAGCGGTCATCATCCAGGCCTATTTCGTGGGAAGGAGATCGAATCGCGGCTTCACGATATTGCTGGGCCAAGGCGGCGAATTGACACATCTCGCCCACGCTGGCGAAGGCGCCGCGGGGAATGACGTAAGCTCGGTGCTCGTCCTGAACGATCAGCAAAAAATCGCCGGTATCCGTGACGCCGTCGATTCCGGCCCACGCGACTCTTTCGCGGCCATTGTCGGTCGATGATTCTACAAAGTTGGGCGTCAAGCGAAGTCGGACGAGCCGACTCTCGCCGCGCAGCAACAAGACTTGGTTCCACAGCTGTCGACTAGCTTTGAAAAGAATGAGCCCAAACAAGATCAGGATCGTACTTGCTAAAAGAGGGCGCCCAATCACATAGGCAGGTATTACGCCGATGATCCCCGTCAACGCGCCGGCGATGATCACCAACCAAACGGCTCGTTTCATTTGCGCCGGAGTTCGCGACGAAGGAATGGCCCAAGCATCTTCTGGCCGCTGTACAAATTCAACTTTGTCCATCGCCCTCGCCCAATAATTGACTACAGCTTCAAATACTCGCGGGCCTGTTGGACCACTTCTTTCAAGCTGCCGGGCTTAAACGGATTCTTCAAGCCGGCGCTGTCGACCAAACCGGAGAACGGCATCGTGCCGCCCCGTTTGCAGAGGTCGACATAGTCTTGCATCGCGGTGGCGAAATCGCGCTCGGATCGAACCCAAAACTGCAGCGCACAGCATTGGGCCAGCGTGTAGTCGATGTAATAAAACGGCGACATGTAGATGTGCCGCTTCTGTTGCCAACGGCCGCCGCTCGATACGTGCGGCATGTCGCCGTAGTTGGTGTCAGGCAGATAGAGCCGTTCCATCTCTTGCCAGATCGCGTGACGGCGCTCCGGCGTCGCTTCGGGCTCGGCGAAGATCGCATGCTGAAAATGATCGACCGCGACGCCATACGGCAGGAACAGCAGCGACGTCAGCAGATGGATGCGACGGAACCGCTCGGCTGCGTCGCCAAAGAACAGCTCCATGTGAGGCCACGTGAGAAACTCAAGACTCATCGAGTGAATCTCGCACGCTTCGTAAGTGGGCCAAACATGCTCGAGCAGCGCGGCGCCGTCAAAGCTGCTGTAACACTGGAACGCGTGTCCCATCTCGTGCGTGAAAACTTCAACGTCCCCTTTGCTGCCGTTGAAGTTGGCGAAGATAAACGGCAGCTCTTCGCTCGGCAGACTGGAGCAAAATCCGCCGCCTGCCTTCCAGGGGCGAATCTTCAGATCGAGGAGGTTTTTCTCGCACATTAACTGGAAGAACTTGCCCAGGTCGGCGTTCATATCATTGAACATCTGCTGCGCCAGCTCGATTTGCTTTTCGTACGAACCCTGCGGAGTCGGGTTGCCGGCGCTGTCGAACAGCCCTTCGTCCCAGAACATCAAGTCCTCGAGATTGAGGGTATCTTCCTGCGTGCGATGGATCTCGCGGCAGAGCGGGACGACATGCTCGCGCACTTCTTCGCGATATCGCGCGACATCTTCCGAGCCGTAGTCGGTCCGCGACATGCGGCGATAGGCGAGTTCGACAAAGCTGTCAAAGCCCAGCTTTTGCGCGACGCCATGTCGCAGCGTGACGAGATCGCCGTAGATCTGATCCAGCTCGACTCGATTCGCGGCGAACCATTGCCAGACCGCACGGGCGGCGCCGTAGCGCACTTCGCGATCGGCATGCTCTTCGAACTTTGAGATGCTGGAGAGATTGTATTCTTCTCCCTGAAATTCGACCTTCGCCGACGCGGTTAGCTCGTTATAGCGCGAGACCAGCTTCGACTCTTGCACCAGATCGTCATGGATGCAGGGATCAAACGTGCTATTTTGCACTTCCCACAGTTTGAACGCATGGGCGCCGAAGATTTCTTCCAGACGGGGCCGCAGCGGCGTTTCGACCAGCTTCTTTTGAATCCGCACGTTCAGTTCGGTTAGCTTCGGCGCGATTTCGTCCCGATAGTCTTGCGCCGCTTTGAAGTCTGGATCATGCGTTTCTTGATTGAAACGGATTTCGACCAGATTGCTCCACGACTCGAGTCCTCGCCGGATCTGGTCCCATTTGCCAACTACCGCGCGCAGCGCATCGTCAGACGGATTGGGGCTCGCCAATGCGATGTCGAGCTCTTGTTCGAGCGTTGCATACTCTGCCGTCACCGCATCTAAAGTGGGGTTCGGAAGGCAGTAGTTCGAAAAATCATCCATGGTCGAAAACTGGGGGAGGTAGGTCGGCTCGCGGAATCTTCTCACGCTCGGCTCAACGTAACCGCCGACCGGGAGTGCGTCTAGCGGCGAAGAGCAGCAATGCCATGGGGTTTCCGGCGCAAGTCTGTTCCATTGTTTCGTTGACTTGACGCTGCGCCGCGTTCAAGATAGATGGACGGCACAGAGTAGGCGATCCGGCTTTCTGACCGTGAAGACCCACCCCGAGAAATCTCATGGCCGAAGAATTCTACCTGAAAGCAACCGAAAATGCGCCGGAGACCGGCCCGTTTTCGTCGAAGAAGATGCGGCAACTTGCCGCCGCTGGGCAGATTACGCCCGAGACCCTCGTGCGGCGGGGGGAAAGCTCGTGGGTTCATGCGACCAGCGTGCGTGGATTAGAGGTTCCTACCGGTTCGGCGCCGCTATCGCCGCCGCCTTCGGAGGATGTCGTTCCGATGGGGATTCCGGTAACTCCCTCCGATGGAGTCGTCTCAGCGATTCCCGCTGGGCCGGATGACGATCAAGGGATCTCCCTTTCGCCGCGGATCGCCGATCCCACCGGCGCGACCAGCGAAGCGCAAGTACAGCCTCCTACGGTGGAGTCGCGTGCCTTTGATGAAGATACGCCGACCCCGCCGTCGATCACCGCACCGCCGCCGCCTCCGCCGGCTCCGCCTACCGCGCAAGTCGCGACGGCTGTCGAAACCAAGGGCAAGTCGGAATCGTCCGAGATCTCAGAGATGATTGCGGTCACTCCGACCGACAAAGCGGAAGGAAAAGCAAAAAAGAAGAAAGCGAAGCATCGCTCCGCGCGGTCCTCCTCGGACGAAGCGAAGTCTGGCGGCGGAATCGGCGGGCTTTTCAGCTTTCAGACGATGATTGCGCCGACGGTCGCCAAGGTTGTCTATTACCTTTGCCTGGCGCTGATTGTCGTGGGTTGGCTAGGCGGCTGCGTCGCCGTCCTGATCGCCGGCTTGGTCGCCGGCGACGCGATCGGCGCCATCGGGGGCGCCATCGGCTTTTTCTTCATCGGCGGAGTCATGGCGCTGTTGTACATTCTCGGGCTGCGAATCAGCGCCGAGGTGGTGATCGCCTTCTTCCGTGCCGCCGATGACTTGGCCGCGATCCGTGCTCATCAAGAAGAGAAGCCGTAGCCGTCGAAAACGCGTCCCTACCAAGCAAGAGAAGCGTGCAACCATGGCACGCTTCTTTTTTTCGCGCCGCGAAAAGCGGACGAATCATGGGGACTTAGCTCTTCGGCTCGACGATCTTCGTATCGAGCTGGATCAACGTCGTGCGGATGTTGGGCGAGGACTGTTTGGACGAACAGCCGCCGCAACTGCTTCCGCAGCCTTCTTTTTCTTCGCGAACCGTACGCCACATCAAGATGGCGATATACAGGCCGCTGCCGGCGATGAAGAGCAAAACGCCGACGTTCTGCAATACGTCTGACATGCTTGCGCCTTGGGAAATGGGGATGTCCGAGACAACTCCCATTATACGGAGACAATCGGCGTTGTGGTGAAAAAAGCCGCGATTCGATAGACAATAAAGGCGCCACAATACGCCAGTAAGGTCATGTAAACAAAAGTAAATATCGGCCATCGCCAAGAGTTAGTTTCTCGTTTGATCACCGCTAAAGTCGCTGCACACTGGGCGCAAAGAGCGAAAAACACCATTACCGACAAAGCGACCGGCAAATTATAGACAGGGCGGTCAGTTCCGTCCCAAGTCGCCGATTTCAGCTTCTCGCGCAGCGGAATGGACGCTTCGTCTTCCTCTCCCCCCAGGTCGTAGATCACGCCGAGGGTACCAATAATCACTTCGCGCGCCGGAAACGACGCGATCGTCGCACAGCCGATTCGCCAATCCCAGCCGAGCGGACGGACGACCGGCTCGACCCACTGCCCGGCTCGGCCCAGAAAGCTGTCGCGCAGGTAGGCGCCGGCGATGTGATGTTCCAGGTCCCCTTGCTCCGCTTCCAGTTCCTCGATTTGCGCCGGCTCAGTCGCTTGCGCCAGTTCCGTTTCGACTTCGGCCAGACGCGGCGTCCAAGTCGCGACGGCGGCATCGTTATGCGGATAGTAAGCGGCCGCCCAAACCAACACGCTCGAAGCGAAGATCAACGTGCCAGCGCGATAGATGAATGACCAGCCTTTTTCAAAGACGCGCAAGCCGACGGTCGTCAGCGAGGGCCATTTGTACGACGGCAACTCCATCACAAACGGCGGCGTCGCTCCACGCAGTAATGTCTTCTTCAGCACCAAAGCGACCAGCACCGCCGCGAAGATCCCCACCAGGTACATCCCGGCAAAGGTCAGCGCGTGCGAGTTGAGCAAGCCGCCGGCGAACGAATAGTACGGGACGAACGCCGCGATCATCACCACATAAACCGGGATCCGCGCCGCGCAGCTCATCAGCGGCGCGATCATCATCGTGGTCAAGCGATCGCGGCGGTTCTCGATCACGCGTGTCGCCATCACGCCGGGAATCGCACACGCGAACGACGACAACAGCGGAATAAACGACTTGCCGCTCAGACCAACGTTCGAGAACAAGCGGTCCATCAAGTAAGCGGCCCGGGCCATGTACCCGCAGTCTTCCAGGATCGCGATAAAGAAGAACAAGATGCAGATCTGCGGCAGAAAGACCAACACGCCGCCGACGCCGGCAATCACGCCGTCGACCAGCAGGGAGCGAAATGGACCTTCCGCCATGCTGTCGCCGACCAATCCGCCGATGGTTTCAAACAGCCACTCGATCCCGCTCATCGGGACGCCGGCGATGTACTCGCTAAAGACCGCGGTGAACACCGTTAGCATTAAGATCGCGAAAAAGAACGAGCCCAAGATGGGGTGCGTCATGACCCGATCAATCCGGTCGGAAAGCGGCGGTGCGACCGGCTTGCGCTGCACGACGCCGTTCAGCGTTTCGCGCACCCACGCATAACGCGACATCGCTTCGACGGCGGGAACCGGAACGCCTGATTCCTTCAGGCGCGCTCGGGCCTCTTCAATCGTTTGGTGGAAATTGTCCCCACCCAGCTCCAGTTCTTTTTCGAGATAGCCGCTCGTATCCAGCAGCAAACGCTCGACCAGATAGCGGGGCGCCGAGACGTTGCTCGCGACCATTTTCCCTTGCAGGCCGGCGACTTCTTCGCGAAACGCCGGTGGAAAGGGGCTCGTGTACTCAGGCGGCGACTGGGCTGCGATATGGGCCAGCGCTTCGCGCAGTTGCTGGACTCCGGCGCCATGATTGGCGCGGGTCTCTAGCACGGGAACGCCGAGACGTTGCGCCAACAGAGGAGCATCGACGGTCACCCCTTTGTCCTGCGCGACGTCGATCATGTTCAGCGCGACGATCGTCGGCAAGCGGAGCTCCAGCACCTGGCTCAAGATATAGAGATTGCGCTCTAGATTGCCGGCGTCCAAAATCACCAGCACCGCTTGCGGTTTGCGTTCGGCCGGCAAGCGGCCGAGCAGCACGTCGACCGCGACCATCTCGTCGGGCGATCGCGGAGCCAAGCTATACGAGCCAGGCAAGTCGATCAACTCGATCGATTTGTCGCCGATCCGAAACGTGCCGTGCTTCTTTTCGACCGTCACGCCGGGATAGTTGCCGGTCCGCTGCCGAACGCCGGAGAGCGCATTGAACAGCGTCGACTTGCCGGTGTTCGGATTGCCGATCAAAGCGACGGCGATCGACTGGGTCTGCTGCTCTAGCGACATAGAAATCAGGAGGGATTCGCGGAAAGAGTTTTAATCGGTAAGCAGCACGCGCGACGCTTCTGTTTTTCGTAGCGACAACCGATACCCGATCAGTTCGATCTCAATCGGATCCCCCAGCGGGGCACAGCCGACGATCGTCAGTTCGACCCCCGGCACTAGACCCATCTCGAGCAAGCGAACCGCGATGTCATCGTCACCCTCAATCGAGTTGACCGTAACCCGATCTCCAACTTGGACGGCGGATAATGACTTCATGCGACGGAAGCGACCGGCTGAACAAAGATTTGCAGGTGGTCACATTCACGAAAACAAAGGGTCGATCCAGCCACGCGCACGATGCAAGGACTCCCTTGCTGGACGACCTGGACAACGACTCCGGCGCTCAACCCCATCTCGGCCAAGCGCTTGACGTCGTTCTGGTCTCCCAGAACTTCAGCAATCTCGGCCGATTGGCCGATCGGAAGCATGTCGAGTGGCATCATGTCAGGCGGTGGGGGCTTGTTGGTATTGAGATTAGATCTCAGGTCACGAGACTTAACTTTACCCGCTGGACTAGCTCGATGCAAGGCATTGCAGTCGTAATGGGAACGGAGGGGGAGATTGCGATGACGAATGTCGAAATCCGAATGCCGCAGGAATGACGGGAGTGGTGAATGACGAATCCGGTTCTCTACCAAGGCGCTGCTACTTCCCGATATTGATTTTGGCAATTGCCCAGAAGGTTCGAATAGACAGGGTTGGACCGGACCGCCACGCTTTTTTTTGAGTCCAGCGATCCAGAGCATTCGACATTCTGGTTGCGACGTTCGAAATTTCCCCACGTTGGATCGGACAGGACCGGATCGGACAGGACCGGACAGGACCGGACCGCCGCGCGTTTTTTTTGAGCCCCGCGTTTCGCCGTATTCGGCGTTCAGATTTCGACATTTTCCCCTGCTTGGACCGGACAAGCCATGCGCAAAAGGTATCTAGGCGAACGATCAACGGTCGAGTTCCCGACCGCGCAGCAGTCTCCGCTCGCGGCGGTCTTTGCTGACCGCCGATCGATTCATCCCCTATTCCATCCGCAAGTCGTGCGTTTTGTCGAGAGATAATGTTTGTCGCCGAGCCAACCCAATTCGAGCGATTCGCGGGGGCTGTTCGCCCCGCTGGCGATCCTCCTTCGCCGCTCGAAAAAACAGTGGAAGTTCGCGTTTGGTAGGTGCTAGAATCGAGATCGCTAGCAGGGACATTGGTTCAGCCAACAACCAAGGACAACCACAAATGAGCGGCGATAATGAAACGCCCAACGAAATGATCGGCGGCTGGATCGCCGCGATCACGATCATCCTTCCTTCCATGATTGTCAGCGGCTTTATGCCC
The DNA here is from genome assembly GCF_000153105.1 of Blastopirellula marina DSM 3645. GTDB lineage: Bacteria > Planctomycetota > Planctomycetia > Pirellulales > Pirellulaceae > Blastopirellula > Blastopirellula marina. Next base: position 1,785,114 of record NZ_CH672377.1, on the reverse strand, counting down.
GAGTGGAACGCGCTGCCGTATTTCGTCTGGCTGGCGATCGCCGGCGCCGGCGGCGCGGTTGGCGCTGCGATCTACACGCTGCGGTGGATCCACGGCGGCATCGGCGGAGCGGTGATGGGAGTCGGCGCCGTTGTGGGCGTCCACGCCTATGTCATCCTCCGTTCCATGCTGATCGACTCCGGCAACTTTTTTAGCTTGGAACTGCTGATTGGCGCCGGGCTGGGGGCGCTGCCTGGGCTCGTGTACTTGTCCTTTGTGGCGTCTGCGTCCGACGATTGAGCCGGCGCAACTCGGCTCTTATCCGATTAACCACAGATAGCACAGTCCCGCGAGCAAGACGACATGCATCGCGACGATTAGCCAGTAGACGAGCAGGAAGGAGAGTTTCTGCGTCTTGTGCCGAAAGAACTGCTGCGCGGCCCACGCTCCTGGCCAGCCGCCGCTGAGCGCGAGTAGTTGCAGCGTGTTTTCAGAAATTCGATGTCGACCCAACTGGGCACGCCGTTTGTCGATGCCGTAGGCGACGAAGGTAACGCAACTCACTACCGAGACCAGCAGCGCGTAGAAGATCAACATTTATCATTCGTTTTGGGGCTGGGGTCGCTCTAGTTAGAAAACGCTCACCCATCTTAAAGCGGCGTCTCATCCTCTGTCTATCGCTTCTCTCCCCATCAGCCGCACGGCTGATGGGGAGAGAAGCCGGAGAGAAAAACGACTATTTGTTCAGCTGGCTAAACAGCGCTTTAGTTACGGTTTGAAAAGCGCAAAAAAAGAAGGCGGCTTTCTGGGAAAGCCGCCTTCGCGTTATCGCCAAGTTTCAGACAGGCGCGCTATGCGCGTCTATCCGCTCTTGTTAGTTATCGCTGCTGCGACGATCGCTTTGCTGCGACTGTTGCGAGTCTTGGCCCTTCAGTGTCCGCTTGGTCGCTTCGCGAATATCGACACTGCGATCATTGACCCGAATCACCTCGGCGATAAGGGCTTCTTGATTATTCATTTTTCCCTGGCGGGCCAACATCTTGATCTGCGTTCCCTTGTGAATATCAAGATCGGTGATTTCTCGACTCGGTCCCAAATTCACTTGTTTGTCGCCGTGATCCTTAGTCTTGACCGTGGCGATCAAAAATTCGCCGTTGCGACCTTGGAAGGTCGTCTTCCGCGTATCTTGAACTTCGCCTTGATAGCGCGAGAGTCCGCGTTGTTGCGGCAAAGGATTATCGATGGAGCGATCTCCGGCCGAGACATGGCTCGCTAGTACGACCTCTTGGCCGTCAATCCGAGCACGAACGCCGGAGGCTTGCAGCTGATCCCCTGTTTGCAGATCGAGCTGCTGAACTTTGCTCTCCTTGCCCAAGCAGACGGTCTTCGTTTCGCCTTGGTCGGTGCTGATCTTGGCGACTACCTTTTTCTCTTTGGAGCTGATCAGCGACTTATGCTCTAAGCTTTTCACCTTTCCCGCGACGTGCACTTTTTTGCGCTGCTCCAGCTTGGCTGACGCCTGACCGTTTTGGCCAGATTGAGCGCGGGCCCGACTTGCTTTCCGGGCGTTCTCCAAATCAAACAAGTAGATCGTTTCGACAGCGTCATACTTTCCGTCGCGATCGTAATCGGTTGCAATCTGGGCCCAGCCGTCCAGATTGACCCGATACTGAGTTTGGTTGTCGCTCGGGCGGTTTTGATTCGCGGATTGCTCCGTCGCTTGGTTGGGGTTGGACTGCGAACGTTGCTCGCGCAGATCATCTTGTTGCGAGATATTGTCGCTACGTCGTTGATTGTCGTTAAGTTGAGCTTGCGCCAGGGAGGTCAAACCAAAAGTCGCCGTCAGGGCTAGCGCACCGAGTTGCCAATTTTTCCAATGCATGATTGTTACTTTCTTTGAATAAGTGAGTTAAGAATGGTTTCATCAAGGGTTGTCGTCTCCGTTTTCTGCAACTGAGCCGACAGCTGATTACCAGTCCCACCACGAATCGGTGGAATAATCGTCGGTAGATTGGTCGACCTGCTCTTCGACCTCCTCGACTTGCTGCTCACTAGCCTGTTCCACCTGTTCGACTTCTCGCTCGGTGGCCCGCTCGACTTGGTCGGCTTGCCGCTGAGCGGCCCGCTCTGCCTGTTCAAGCGGTTGCCGGCTAGCTCGCTGTTCCTGGCGTTGTTGGTCATTGTCCTGCTCGGTGAATTCTTCCCACCAGTCGCTGCCAGAAAGGCTGAGATTAACTTCTAGCCAATTTTCAGAAGCTTGATTGCTCGGCTGGGCGACTTGTTGATTGCCGGCGCTTGGGGTGTTGTTCGCCTGCCGATTAGGGCTAGAAAGGCTCACATCTAATTTCCACCAGTTGTCGCTCCAATCTTGGTGCTCGGACGATTGAGCTGCGTTATTCGTCCTGCTCTCTTCGTTGCGGTTGTTTTCTTGGTTGGTGACTCCACGCGAATCGTCACTTTGTCCAGCGTCTTGCGCATGGGCCGTCAGCGGCGCGGCGCCGCCAGCCAGCAACAATATGAGAAGTGAAAGTCTTGCCCTCTTTAGCCAGTTCATCTTTACCTCCTAAGGGGTTCACTAAGGAATAAAACAGAATGCCTCCTGCTACTTGCAATGACGGGGCGCCGCAATCTGCGCTATCTCGCAGTATCGAATGACAATCCCTTTATTCGCTTCGAGACGCGGACGAAAGAATGCAGAGCGTTCGGCGGCAATCGCATTGCTTCGTCAGGAAGGAAGCCGCAACAACTATGCCAGTTGCGGAGTTCTTCGTCGCAACTGGAGCTCATTCGTAGCGACGCACGCTGCTCTGTGCGGCGATCTATTGTCTCTATGCACAAGATGCAAAGAGCATGATCGCGTTCCGAGAAATCGGAGGAGAATTTAACACTTCGAAAGTTCGATGGCTTACGATAGGCGTCGGCTTTGGTTTTTGGCCCACCATGTTGAAGGGATGGAAACCACTTCGCCACAGGCTGGCGGTTTGGATGCAAAGTGAATCGCTGGGGCGGCGCCGTCCAACTGCCTCGGGTTCTGGAACTGCTGACCGGCGGTTAGAGCTCGGATTGGATAAGCGGCGATTCTGGTAGCTTGGCGCCTTGGCCGAAGCACTGGCTAGAAGCCGAGTTCTATGTAGGCAGTGAGCTGCCCCAACGACCGGCGCTAATTTTAAGTTGCCGGATCAGATTCGCTTGCTCCCCCCGCCCGACGAAATGGCTGGAGTGGGCAACCGCGACAGCCGCGAAGCTGGCGCGGCCCATCACTTTGCTTACTTCGCTTGGAGTTCGAGCGTCACGTCGTTGTCGTACTCCGGCGCCACGTCGACGGTCAACTGAGACGTCTTGGCGTTTTTGTATTTTGCCGGGATGACATCTTCCGTGCGGGAGCCGGTTTGCCCGTATTTATCTGCGGGAAGTGGGATATCCTTGGTCTTGCTAACCGTGACGATATAGGGACCTTCGGGAAGACCATCATGCGGTGGATAGGCACGAGCTCTAAACTTCCCTTCGGCATCGGTCATCGCCGAGCCGGCGACTTCACCCTGAGTGGGGTTGAACACGACCACCGCATCGGTCAGCGGCTGACCGTCGTATACGACCGTTCCGGTAAGAGGATAGAGCGGAGGCGTGCCCTCGGGCAAATCAGGTTTCTGGGTGCATCCAACGAAAGCAACGGCGATCAAGAATAGAGTTGCATGGATGGTGTTCATGTCGTTGATTTTAAAAAGAGTCCCAGATAAAAACGGCCGAAGCGAACCGGATCGCGGCGGATCGATCAATCACCTTCGTGAAATTTGCCTAAGGAAGCTGCTTCGATTCGCCGCCGCTTCTCGTGCCAAGAGCGCCCCAGACGCCGTAGGGCGACTGTCCCCCGTCGTCTCGTGCAGGCGCCGTCGTTGACTGATCGCCGGTATTGATGGTCTCGGTGATGAAACTGACGGAACCATCGGTGAAGCAGCCCAGCACTCCACCGGGGTGTCGGCTGCTCGCGGCGAACATTCCTGGTTCGTAGTGATCTTTGGTTCCGGTGAAGCAGGAAGCGCCGTTGGGGGGCGTGATCGTATTGAACCCGGCGAAGATTTCGCTGCCGTCAAAGATGCGAAAGCCGCGGTTGGCGCCGCTGGACCAGCTATCGGCACTGTATTTATTCGAAGCGCTGGTGCTAATGCTCGCTGTACAAGCGGCAGGATTCGTGGCCGTCGTATTCGAGACCATGCCCAAGCTCCGCTTCTCGATACCGCGGGCCAGTTCTGAGAAGGCCAACGTGTTCGAGGAGCCATCGGTGCAGTCGCGGAAACCGTACCAGGTCATGTAGGCGAACATCCCGCGGGACGTACGGGGGACGGCCGGATTGGGGCGGTTCGTCGTTTCACAGATGCCAACAGGGCTATCGCCGCTACAGAGAACATAGTTCGTGACTCCGGCGGCATTCTGCCCGTTGGGATCCTTTCCGTCAGGAGCGATTTCCGAGTCCGAGGGGCAGAGCATCGCACCCACCCGAATTTTGAACGGATCGTTCCACACGAATATTCCTCGCAGGTTGTCATAGAGGGCCTGCTGCTCCATAAACGGCAGCAGGAAAAACGTCCCAGACAGACGCGATACCTCTCCACCGGTGCCCGGCGCACCCGTCCCGGAGGACCGAGCCGGAAAGGCGCCAAACGTGTCGTGATAATTGTGCAAGGCAATGCCGAGTTGCTTCTGATTGTTGCTGCATTGCATGCGGCGGGCAGCCTCTCGAGCTTGCTGTACGGCGGGAAGCAAGAGAGCGATGAGGGTGCCGATAATTGCGATCACTACAAGCAATTCAACGAGCGTGAACGCAGAAACGCGCCGTCTCGGAACCGACCTGTTCATAGAATGGATCCTTAAGAGCGTAAGTAACACAAGAGATACGCTACGATGGAAAAAGAGGAACTTATACCGCCACTGTAGCCAGGAGCAACCGCAACACAAGGGGGAAAGCTGACCCCGCGGCTGTATTTTGGATTGGTTTTGAAAAATTCTAACACCGGCAAGGGGAGATCATCCTGCCTTGTCGGTAAAATATAGTGCTCCTCATTACCGTGGTTCAAGAGGGAACCATGCGGCGAACGGGATCGACGATGCGTTGAAATGGATGACAGTCGGCGGGGGCGGCGCCGGCTTACGCTTTCTTCTTAGCGTTGATCTTACCCTCGCCGCGCCGCTTCGATTGCGGCGACGTCGATCTTTTTCATTGTCATCATCGCGTTGAAGGCTCGGCCTGCTTCTTCGCCGCCGGCCGCCAGAGCGTCGGTTAGAACGCGCGGCGTGATTTGCCAAGCCAGGCCCCAGCGGTCTTTGCACCAGCCGCAGGCGAGTTCCGTGCCGCCGTTATCGAGGATCGCGTTCCAGTAGCGGTCGGTTTCCGCTTGATCGTCGGTCGCAATCTGAAAGGAGAAGCCGTTGGTAAACCCTGGGCCGCCGCCGAGGGCGAGACAGGGGATGCCTACGACGGTGAACTCCACCGTGAGCACGTCTCCCTGCTTGCCGCCGGGATAATCACTGGGAGCGTGGTGAACGGCGGTGACTTGGCTATCGGGAAAGGTAGCGGCGTAAAAGTTCGCTGCGGCCAACATGTCTTCTTTGAACCACAAGCAGATCGTGTTCTTGGGTTTCATCTGGGGATGGTCCTTGGTTGAGATGCTTGCGTTAAAGCCTGGGCAAAGTCAGACGAAATGTTGATGCACACACCGCGCTAGCGCTCTATTCGGCAAAAAATTGTAGCCCGAGTCGCGAGCCGAGTGAAACCGCTCGGCGATGCTGAAACCGTTGGAAGTATCCGGCCGCATTCCCGCGGCTCGCGCCTCGGTCTACGGTTGAAATTAGATCTTCACCTTGCGGCCTTTGATGACGGCTTCGGTTTGTTTGTGGCACAGGACCAGCGCGTCGGCGGCGGTTTCTCCGGCGAGGATATCGGACGGCGTGCCGGTTTCGATCGACGTGGCCGCTTCTTTCATCTCGGCGATGAACGCTTCGACCGGGTCGCCGCCGGCGAGCTTCGGCTGCTTCGATTTTCCCTTTTTGGGGATGACCGTCAGCGGCATCGAAAGGACCGGTTGGTCGTCGATCACGCAGAAGTCGAACAGCAGCGTCGCTTTTTCAAAGTGAATCTCAAAGCCGTGGGCGAACGAGCGGCTCGGCTGGTCAATCACGCCGGCGTTTAGATTGACGACTAAGCTGCGGTCGGCGAACTCGAACTGCGAACTGACATATTCGACGACGTCGCCGCGCATTCGACCTTGGCTGGTGACGGCGGTCGGCATGCCGAACAGCAAGCGAATCCAATGCGAGTCATGAATCTGCAGGTCGACCATCGGGCCTCCCACTTTCTCGGCGTCCCAAAAGCCGTCGACCCAAGTTGGATCGGAGATCGACCGTTTGAAGCTGCCGCCGAGCAGTTTGCCATACTGACCGCTGCGAGCCGCTTTCAGCGCGAAGTTGTACTCGGGGAAAAACGGCAGCGAATGCGCAGTCATCAGCAGCTTGCCGCTCTTTTGCGACGCTTTGACCATGCGTTTGGCGTCGGCCGCCGACACGGCGATCGGCTTTTCGACCAGCACATGCTTGCCGGCTTCGAAGGCTTGGATGGTGAAGTCGGCATGAATCGCCGGGGGCAAGCAAAGGTCGACCATATCGATTGAATCGTCGGCCAGCATCTCTTCGTAGGTCGTGTAGGTCGCGACTCCCTTCAGATCGATCTTTTCGCCGGGAGGACCAAAGTTGCCTTTGATGCCGCGCCAGTCCCCTTTGAGCCGTTTGGGATCGCGCGAGCTGACGGCGGCCAGTTTCATCGAACGAACTTTTTGGTAGGCCAGATAGTGAATCCAGCCCATGAAACCGACTCCGACGATGCCAACGCGAATCATAGTCTGTTTGCTCCTGATGCAGTTTTCGTAAATGGTTTGCGGCCGCGCGATGCGAAAAGCGGCGCGGCGTTCTTGGTTATTTTTGAAGTGGCGAACCGTTGA
>NZ_CH672377.1:1272404-1778013 GCF_000153105.1 Blastopirellula marina DSM 3645 | reverse complement strand
AACCTTGTTAATGAGGTTCATGAATCGCCCGAACGCTTCGTCCCACGCGGTGGTGTTGCGCGGTTGATACTCGGTCACGGCGAAACTATTGCGGACCACTTCGCGGCTTTCCCATAGGCTGCCGATATCGCCCAGCGAAACGGCCTGGGTCATTAAATTGCCGACGGCGGTCGCTTCGGTCGGACCGGCGATCACTTGGCATTTGCAAGAGTCGGCCGCGAACTGACTGAGGAGCGTATTTTGCGCTCCGCCGCCGACGATATGGATGGTGTCGATCTGTCCGCCGGTCAGCTCTTGCAGCCAACCATGGACCATGCGGTAGCGCATCGCCAGGCTTTCCAGAGCGCAGCGGATCACTTCCCCTTCGCTTTGCGGCGCTTGTTGTCCGGTACGTGTGCAGAAGTCGCGGATTGCCTGCGGCATATTGGCCGGCGCCGAGAAGCTGGGGTGATCGGGATCGATGAGCGAAGCGAGCGGCGTCGCCGCTTCCGACATGCGAACGAGCTCGGACCAGCTGAACTCGCGGCCTGCTTCTTTCCAGATGCGGCGACACTCTTGCACGAGCCAGAGCCCGCCGATGTTTTTTAGCAGCCGCGTGGTGCCGCCGATTCCCCCTTCGTTGGTGAAGTTGTACTCGGCGCATTTGGCGTTGATCACGGGATGGGTCGTCTCGACCCCCATCAGGCTCCAAGTGCCGCTAGAGATATAGCACCAGTTGGGCGATTTGCCGGTCGACTGGGTCGCCGGCACGGCGGCGACGGCGCTGGCCGTATCGTGCGTGCCGGGCAAGATCACCTCGGCCGAGCGGATCCCGGTGGCGGCGATCACTTCGCCGCGGAGCTTGCCGAGGTTGGTCCCCGTCGGCAGGATCTCGTGAAAGACGCTGGGGAGACCGAACTTCTCGATCAGCTTTTTCGACCAATCTTTCGTGACCGGATTGTAAAGCTGCGTTGTGGTCGCGTTGGTCACTTCGTTCCCTTTCTCACCGGTCAGCAACCAATGAAAAATATCGGGCATCATCAGGAAATCTTCGGCCGCTTCGAGGATCGAGCTATCGTTGCGACGCATTGCATATAGCTGGTACAGCGAGTTGAACTCGAGAAATTGGAGCCCGGTCTCGGTGAAAATTTCTTCGCGCGACGCGATTTCAAACGCGTCGGTAAAAATTCCTTTGGTCCGCGGATCCCGATAATGACGCGGGTTTCCGAGCAGTTCGCCGTCGTCTCCCAGAAAAGCGAAATCGACTCCCCACGTGTCGACCCCCATGCTGACGATGTCGTCGCCATACTTGGCTTTGGCCGCTTTGAGCCCTTCTTGGACGTTTTTCCAGAGCAGCAGCAAGTCCCAATACATGCCGCCGGCTGCGTGCGTAGGCCCGTTATCAAACCGGTGAAGCTCTTCAAGGCGGAGCCGTTCGCCGTCGAAAATTCCTCCGAGCACGCGGCCGCTCGACGCGCCGATATCAATCGCCAAATAGGTTTTCGTCGCCATCAGAATCTTTGCTTTGCATGGGGAGAAAGTCGCTAAGTATTCCGGCGGCTCAGTTTAAAGCCTATTCGGCGCGATCACAACTTGCCTGTCGTTCGAGCGCGCCGACTTTGCGCCTGTACGACGCCCCCCTTTTTTTTTCGGCGTGGATGCTACATTAGCGACGGATAGACCTCTGGGAGTTTGCATGCAACCGACGACCGTTGAACAAGTCGTTCTCGACCTGATCGTGATTCTGACGGCCGGCGCCATTTCTGGCGCCGTGTGTCGCCGTTTTCAGATTTCGTCGTTGGTCGGCTATCTGATGATCGGCGCGATCTGCGGCAGCGGCGGACTCGGTTTTTTTACGAGCGAAAGCGAAGTTCTGGCCCATTTGGCCGAAATCGGGGCGCTGTTTCTGCTCTTTTCGATCGGAATGGAAATCTCGCTCGACGAGGTTCAGGAGTTCGCGTTTCGCTTGCTTGTGGGCGGGCCGACGCAGTTGCTGTTGGTTTCGATCCCCTCGGCGCTGTTGATCCGCGCTCTTGGTTTGGACTGGCCGGCGGCGATTTTGTTGGGCTCGGCGATTGCGCTCAGTTCGACCGTGCTCGTGTTTCGCGCGCTGAAAGAGGGGGGCGTGCAATCGACCGCGGCCGGCGTCTCGTCGATCAGCGTCCTCATCTTTCAAGACATGGCGATCGTGCCGCTGATGCTGATGGCGCCGCTGTTGGCCGGGGCCAGCGACAAGTCTTCGATGGATCTGCTGAAGCTGGGGCTCTATTCGCTGATGTTTCTGGCGATCATTCCGATCTCGGGCGCGATCGTCCGGCGGATCGGGGTCCCTGTTTTGCAGCGTCTCCGCAGTCGTGAACTGTTGGTGCTGTTCGCGCTGGCCGTGTTGGGGGGGATGTGTTATCTCGCGCATGAGCTTGGTTTGCCGGCCGCATTGGGGGCGTTTGCCGCCGGATTGATCTTGTCAGGCAATCGCCTGACGCAGCAGGTCGACGCGTTGATTTTGCCGTTTCGCGAAACGTTTGCGGCGATTTTCTTTATCTCGCTGGGCGGTTTGCTTCACTTCCAAGAGGCGATGCAAGATCCGTGGTTGATCTTGATCGGTCTGCCGGTGATCCTGGCGCTCAAGACGCTCGGCGGCGCCGTCGCGCTACGCGCCGTCGGCGTGCGTTGGCCAGTCGCGTTCTGCTTTGGTCTGGGACTGGCTCAAGTCGGGGAATTGAGCTTCTTACTGCTGTCCGAAGGGATGCGGCTCGACCTGATTAACGCCGCCCAGTACAACCAAATGCTGGTGCTTGCGATCGCGACTCTGTTGCTGACGCCGGCGATGATCAGTTACGGAATTCGGGCGGTCGGCGATCATCTGGCCGAAGTCGTCCGCCATGTGAAGAAGCTGAAGCGCCCTCCGTCGGACGTCAAAGAAGCGGTGGTGATCGGCGTCGGTCCGATCGCCAAACAGGTCGCGTCGCGGTTTGAGATGATGGGCATCTTGGTTTGCTTTGTCGATATGAACGCGGTGAACACCTATCCGCTAGAGCAAATGGGGTTTCGCACCGTCACCGGCGATGCGACGAAGTTGAAAACGCTGCAGCAGGCCGAAGTCGATCGCGCGCAGCTAGTGCTGGTTTCGGTTCCCAGTGACGAAGCGGCGGTCGCGATCGTCCGCACGATCCGCAGGTTGAACAAGAAAGCGACGATCATGGCCCGGTGCCGCTATCTGGAGACGCGGGCGCGGCTGCTCTCTTCGGGCGCCGATCTGGCGATCGACGAAGAGTCGCACGTCGCCAGCGCCTTGCTGTCGATGGTTGACTCGCTGGACCTGTCCCCTCACTAGGGCGGTTTTGGGCCCAATATCGACAAAATCGTCCCAATCTGAAGTTCGACCCCTGCTGTAACCGATGAAATGTTCTGGCATCGGATGGATTGTTGACTAAGTTGGTCAACATGGTTTAGATTGGAATGAACTCAGCACGGAAGTGGAGTCCTCATCGTGACGAAAGCAGTCGTCAAATCATCGCAAACCATTGTTAGAAAACGACTTTCCGATATTTTGAAGCCGGCCATGAAGACGCAAGTGCTGACCGAAACCGGAAAATTAGAGCCGACCGAAGAGCTTTTGGCCGAATTAGCCGCCAAAAGTGAAGCGTTGGAATCGGCCTCACCGGAAGAAATTATAGCCTGGGCGACCGAGCGATTTGGCTCGAAGCTGACCATGGGAACCGCCTTCGGCCCTGAAGGCTGCACGATTCTCTACATGCTCTCGCAGATCGCACCGGAGACGCCGGTTTTTAATCTCGACACCGGATATCAGTTCCAAGAGACGCTCGATTTGCGCGATCGCATCGCCGAGCAACTGGGGATCGAAGTCGAACTACTGAAGCCCGAGCTGAGCGTCGAAGAGTACGAAGCGCAAACCGGCGGCTTGCCGCTCTACAAGACGAACCCCACCCAGTGCTGCTTTGATCGCAAGATCACCGTGTTGAAGCGCGGCGCCGAGGGGAAGCATGCCTGGATCAGCGCGATCCGCCGCGATCAAAGCCCCGACCGCGCGAGAGCGCCGATCATCGGCTGGGACAAAAAATTTGGCCTAGTCAAAGTGAACCCGCTGGCCAATGTCGATAAAGCGTGGGTCTGGCGAATGATCACCGAACACGACATCCCCTACAACCCGCTGCATGACCAAGGCTACACCAGCATCGGTTGCTGGCCCTGCACGCGGGCCGTCGCCGCCGGTGAAGATGAACGCGCCGGCCGCTGGAGCGGGACCGAAAAGACCGAATGCGGCCTCCATACGCTGGACGACGACACCAACAAGTAACGAGCGCCTCGCGCCCCTGGACACGCGGCGTAAACGCCGTCGGAATCGTTTTGAATATCTCCGCCAAAACCGAATACGCTTGCGTCGCCATGATCGAATTGGCCGCGCTCTATGACTCGGGCGACCCAGTCCGCGTGCGCGAGTTAGCGGCGACGCACAGCATTCCGGCTCATTTTCTGACGCAGATCTTGCTGCAGCTCAAAGGCGCCGGCATGGTGCAAAGCACCCGCGGCGCAACCGGCGGTTATCGTCTGGCCCGGGATCCGAGCGAGATCTCGATCTACGACATCCACCGCGTGATCGAAGGGGACAGCGATCAACCTTGCGGAGCGCTGCAAAAGCCAACTCCGGCCGCGGCGGCGCTGAAGGCGCTTTGCTGTGAAGCGGCGACCGCCCAGCGCGAAATTCTCTCGGCCGCGACGTTGGCCGACATGGCCGAGAAGGCCGGCAGCACGGTCGAAGATATGTTTTATATCTAACGCGGTGGACGATCTTCGAACAAACGCTTGGGACGCTTCTCCGGCGGTTTATCTGCTCGCAGCGCATGGTCCCCCAAGTAGATCACTAGCAGCAAACCGCCCAGCGGGACTGCCGCGACCGCCAGAAATAGACCGATCAGCTCTTCGATTTCTACACCGCTGACTGCCATCGAAGCCGCAATCGGCGCGGCCAGGATCAGAAGCAGCAGGCAAGTTGCGATTTGTGGTCGACGATAACGACGCGAGGCAATCAATCCGGCGAGCATGCCTCCCCAGATGGGACTCCCGATTGCCCAGGCGCCGGCTTGAAAATAGAGCTTTTCGCCCACCTGGCGAGCGCCGATGAACGTGCCGGGTTTGCCGTCGCAAATCGCGAGTACATCATGCACGACAAGCCAGACGCCGGTCACAGCGCCAGCTAGCAATCCGAGGAGCATTAGCCAATGACGGGGTCTGTCACACGGAGGAAAGACCCATTTGCCAAAACGCTTTCCGATCGGATCGGCGACGACTTCTGAATCGGCGTCGTCAACCCAGTCAAAAGCTTTGCTGCCGGCGTTGGGAATATTTTTCGCGACAAGCATCCCAAATAGCAGGCGTCCTGTCCGACTCGCCGACACGCTGGGTAAAGCCAACACCGCGCCGATTAGCATGCTGATCACCATGATCGCTAAGCCGGGAAGTAGCCGCTGTTGCATCAGCATAATCAGCGCGCCGAATAGCGCGCCACCCACAATCAGCACCAGGGACTTCACCCATAGCGGAGCGTCGTTTGGATCGTCTTGGTTCAAGTTGAAGCTGGGCATTTCCGGTTCATTGTTGGTTCCATTCGCAACTTCATTTTAAGCTCGCTGGCGGCCAAAACAGAGATTCATTTTTGTCTCGTGTTTTCGGTTTTTGGCGTCTTTGAACAGGGATGTTAGAATACAGGTCCCCGTTTTCTGCCTTCCTTGCACACCGCGTGGATTTCCCCTCATGAAAGTGCTTTTTTCGTTGCTTGCAGCGTTTGCGCTCACCGCGACGCTCTCCGCCGCCGAAATCCATCTGTCCCCCAACGGCGACGATACCGCCGCAGGCACAGCCGCCGCGCCGCTTAAAACGTTCACGGCCGTATTGGTCAAGCTAGAGCAAAAGCGTGACGCCGGCGACACGCACGTGATCCTGCATGACGGCGTTTATGCGGTTGAACAGCCGATTGAAATTGGACCGCAGCATGTGCCAACGAATGGGACGCTCACTTTCCGCGCCGCGAAAGGCGCCAAGCCTAGTATCAGCGGCGGTCGTGAAATCACCGGTTGGAAAATCGGCGATAACGGCGCCTGGACGACGGAGATCGCGGAAGTAAAAAGCGGCGATTGGCGCTTTCGCGAGCTCTTTGTCAGCAGTGCGCCCGCCACCCGAGCACGTCATCCCAACGAAGGTTATCTGCGGATCGAAAAGTCGTTGCCTGATCGTCGCAGCGGTTTTACTTTCAGCGCAGGCGAAGTACCGGCCGCAGCAGTCGGCGCCGAGTTGGTGTTTTTGCACGATTGGTCGATGTCGCGGATCGATATCGCGTCCATTGACGCGGCGACGAACACGCTGCAGACGAAGTTTCCGATTGGTCCGAATGCGGCTCACTACGCGATCGACCACTTTGAAGCGCATCCCCGCTTCTACCTTGAGAATCACCCGGCGCTGCTCGACACGCCAGGCGAATGGTTTCTGAACGATACCACCGGCACGTTGACCTATTTGCCACGCGACGGCGAGACTCCAGAGAATACGCGCGTCTTTGCTCCGCTGGCCGAACAATTGTTAATCGTTCGTGGAACGGAAGAGTCGCCGGTTCGCGGCGTTCGTTTTGAGGGAATCGAATTTCAGCACGCCGCCTGGGCGTTGCCGCCAGAAGGATACGCGTCGTCGCAAGCGACCATGCACGAAGCGCGTGACTCCTCTCCCCGGTCCAAATCGCGCGGCATCATGCCGGCCGCGATTCTGTTGGAGTTGGCCCAAGACTGCGCTATCGTCGACGGACGGATCGCCAACATCGGTTGCTCCGGCGTGTGGCTCGGCTCACGCACCAACAACTGCCGTATCGAACGCTGCGTGGTGGAAGATGTCAGCGGCAATGGGGTCAATATTGGGGAAGACCGTACGCGTCGCGTCGCCGGCAAGCCGTGGAGCGAAGCGGCGCCGGAACAAATCGCCAAGGGTAACGCCGTGACTGATTGCGTCGTGCGGCGCTGCGGACGCCAGTTTTACGGTTCGATCGGCATTTGGGTCGCCTTTGCGGCCGAGACCCAAGTCACGCATAATGAGATCACCGACTTGCCCTACTCCGGGGTATCGGTCGGTTGGCTCTGGAATCCGACTCCGACGCCGGTTGAAAAGAACATAGTCGCCGCGAACCACATCCATCATGTGATGCAGCGTCTGAGTGACGGCGGCGGCATCTACACGCTGGGACGTCAGCCGGGAACGCGTCTGACCGAGAATCACATTCACGATATTCCGCTCAACGCCGGCCGCGCCGAATCGAACGGCATGTTCCTGGACGAAGGAAGCGACCAGATCACAATCGAAAACAATTTGATCTACAACATCGACAAATCGCCGCTCCGGTTTCATAAGGCCGAAGAGATGTTTGTGCGGAAGAATGTGTTGGTTTGTCGCGACGCGGCGATTCCGCCGCTGCGTTACAACAGCACCAAGGCCGAGACGGTGCAGCAGACGGACAATATCGTGCTGACGGCCGACAAGTTCGACCAGGCGACTTACCAAAAGCGGGTCGCCAACTGCGGACCGCGACAGTCGCTACCGTATCTGGCTCCCGCTGAGTAGCGATAAGGGCGTCGCATCGGGCGCTGCCGTTTGGCTCATTCGATCCGCCGTGCCGAGTCGATACTTAGTGATTGCCGCGTCTGTTAATGGTTACAGACGCTAGCGATTCCTTGGGGGCCAAGCTTGGATCGCCACGTAATCGATCTCTATCAGCTGAAGCAACGTCTGGGACTGTCGTGCGGCGAAGAAACCACGCGACAGTATGTAGCGGCGCTGCGCCAGCAGCCGACAAAGCAATCGGCGCCAGCTGCCTCCGCTCCTCTTTCTCCCGAGCCGCTGGTCAAACAGGCATCGCGACACTTTTTGCATCTGGCGATTGGACGACTCGGAATCGGATCGAACCTACGCTAGACGTCGGAGCGATCGTATTGGGCGGCGATCACGGCGGCTGTCGCCAACGCTGCGGTCTCGATTCGCAAGATTCGCTTTCCTAGTCGGAACCCGCGCCAACCGGCTGACAGAGCGGCTTGATACTCGTCAGGCGAGAAACCTCCTTCGGGTCCGATGGCGACGATGACATCGGTCGGCTCGGCCGGCAACAAGTCGGCGACCGACTCGCAGGCGTCGGGATCGGCGATCAGGCGCACCGCACTCAGAGACGCATGATTCCAAAAGGCTGGCAGCGCGGCCGAATCGGCGATTCGCATCAAGCGGTTACGCTCGCATTGCTTGCTAGCGTCGATCACGTAGCCCCGCAACTTGTCGAGCGACTTTTCCTTTTTCAGCGAAACGCTCCGCTCGGTATCTAGCGGCGTTAGATCAGTCACGCCTAACTCGACGCATTTTTCGACGAGCCAGCGTTGGCGATCCCCCTTCGGTAGAGCGGCGGCGATCGTCAGCGAGATCGGCAGTTCGCGGCTCACCTCTTGGCGAGCGACAACCCGTGCAGTCGCTGATTTGCGGCCGACAGCGATGATTTCGGCGGCGAATTGAGCGCCGCTATCATCGAACAGCGTGACTTGGGCGCCAATTTTTGCCCGCATTACGTGCAAAAGATGATGGGCTTCGGGGCCGTCGATTTCAACGGTATCTCCCGTAATCGGCGCTTCTAAAAAGAATCGATGCGACATTTGCAGCGTGCTAGCTCAAAGATGGTTTAACAGAATGCCTACAGGGCGCCTAACGATTTTACCGAACAAACAAGATAGACGAATACCCTCTGATACGTACTGTTGCGCCGATGCCCCAGAACGAACATTCCTTGAATCAACTGAGCGACGAGCAATTGCTGCGCAGCGCGCCGTTTGCCGAAGCCTGGGCGCGGCTTGACTACGTCTGGCAGTCAAACCGTCGCTGCGCCGTGGTGATCGGTCCGGCCGGCGTCGGCAAATCGACGCTGATGTCACGTTACGCCGCGCAACTCGCTGCGGCCCATGTTTCCGTCGCCCAGATCGCGGCGACCGGATTGGCTTCCTACGACATGGCGTCGCTGCTAGTCGAAGCTTGGGGAGGGCGTCTGAAACCGGGCCAATACCCGACGATCGCTTTGGCCGATCAGTTGGCGGTGCTGGCGGCCGAACGCCAAGCGGCGGTCTTGTTTCTGGACAATGCTGACGAGATGACGATGGACGCCGCCAACGTCGTGTTGCAATTGCTGCGTGCTCCGGCGCAGGATGGCGCCAAGCTGACGGTGGTGCTAGCGGCGCTCGAAGGTTCGCTGCGGCAGATCGATCGGCGCATTCTAGAACTGTGCGAACTGCGGGTCGATCTCGAGCCGTGGACCGTGGAAGAGACGCAAGACTTTGTCGAGTCGACCTTGCTGGAGCAGGACGACTTTCCGGAAGTGGACGAAGCGGCGATCGCACGGATTCATGCATTGTCCGAAGGTTCGCCGCGCCGCGTCGCTCAATTGCTGAATCTGAGCCTCACCACCGGCGCCGCGCAACATCTGCCGCAGATCGACGCCGAGACGATCGAAGGTCTCTACGGCGAGCTGGGCGTGCTGTAGGCGGAAGTCCACATCATGGTTGGCCGCGATAGCTCCGCTATCAGGGCCGACGAAGTCGGTAGAAAGCATCGGGCCGCGGTTGGAATTCCTGCGTTGGTCGCTGCACCGGTTGAAATGGCGAAATGCCCTGGAACTGCCTACTGCGAAAAAAGCGACGCCCAGGGAACTGTGGGCGTCGCTCGTTGAGCTTGTCGAACATCGAAGTTCGGTTTAGTGGACGCGATGTCCCGGCTTGGCGCCTTCATCGGCGGTGAGCACAAAGACTTCGGCGCCCCCTTCTCCGGCGGCGGCGACCATGCCTTCGGACAGGCCGAACTTCATCTGCCGCGGCTTCAGGTTGGCGACCATCACGACCAGGCGGCCAATCAGATCTTCTGGTTTGTAGGCCGCTTTGATGCCGGCGAAGACCTGGCGACGCTCGTCGCCGCCGAGACTGAGCGTCAGCTTCAGCAGCTTGCGGGCATCGGTGACTTCTTCGGCGTGCAGCACGCGGGCGACACGCAGGTCGACCTTCATGAAGTCGTCAATCGTGCATTCTTCGGCCAACGGTTCGGCGGCCAGCACGTCGGCGCTGTCGTTGAACTTGGCGGCGATTTCGTCGGCTGGGTTGGCGGCGTCAGCGTCGGCGGTTTCTTCTTTGCTTTCGTCAATCATGGCTTGAACTCGCTTTGTGTCGACTCGTTTCATCAAGTGTTCGAATTTGTTGATCTGCGTCCCTGCCAGCGGCGTTTGCGACTGGTCCCACGACGTGATCGGATCATTCAGCAGTGCGCCGACTTCGGTCGCCAGCTTGGGCAGCACCGGCGACAAGTAAATGATGATCTGGCGGAACAGGTTGATCCCCACCGTGCAGACGTCTTGCAACGCTTGGGCGTTGGCCGGATCTTTCCGCAGCTCCCACGGTTTGTTCGCTTCGATAAAGGGATTGGCCCGATCGGCCAGTTCCAAGATCAACCGCATCGCGCGATTGTAGTCGCACGCTTCGTAGGCGGCGGCGATCTCTTCGCCGGCTTGGGCGGCATACTCAAACCGTCCGTCGTCATCGGGATAGGCGGCCGAGAGCCCGGTAGTTTGCACGAACTTGGCGCAGCGGCTCGCGATGTTGACCACTTTGCCGACCAGATCGCTGTCGATCTTCTCAGCGAACTCTGCGACGTTCAGGTCAAGATCGTCCAGACGCGGGCCGAGCTTGGTCGCGTAGTAATAGCGAAGGTAAGCCGGATCGAGATGCTCCAGGTACTTCGCCGCTTTAACGAAGGTCCCTTTGCTCTTCGACATCTTCTCGCCGCCGACGGTCAAAAAGCCGTGAATGTGCACCTTGGTCGGCAGCGTAAAGCCGGCCGTCTGCAACATGCCGGGCCAGAAGAGCGTGTGGAAGTAGGTGATGTCTTTGCCGATGAAGTGATGGACTTCGGTTTCCGGATCTTTCCACCATTTGTCGAGCGATTCGCCGTTGCGTTTGCACCACTCCCAGGTCGAAGCGATGTAGCCGATCGGCGCGTCGAACCAGACGTACCAATAGTTGCCGGGACTGTCGGGGATCTCAAAGCCGAAATAGGGGCCCGGTCGCGAGATGTCCCAATCACGCAGCTCTTCGTGCAGGAAGTGTCCTTTCAAATAGTTGGCGACTTCCGTCTGCAAATGCTCGCCGCTTTGCGACCATTTTTCCAAGAAGGGATGCAGCTTCTCAAGGGCGACGAACAAATGCGTCGCTTTGCGCAGCTCTGGCGTCGCGCCCGAGAGGACGCTCACCGGATCGATCAGGTCGGCCGGCGTGTAGGTGTGCCCGCACTCGCAGTTGTCGCCGGGTTGATTGGTCCGGCCACACTTGGGGCAAGTGCCGCGGACAAAGCGATCGGCGAGAAACTGCTGGGCCTCGGGATCGTAAAGTTGTTCAATTTCTTTCTCGATGACCAGATCGGCATCGCGGAGCGACTTCCAAAATTGGGCGCAGAGCTCCCGATTCTCTTCGCTGTTGGTTGAGCCGTAATTGTCGAACTCGATAGCGAAGCCAGCGAAGTCGGTCTGATGTTCCGCGCTCATTTTCGCGATGAACTCTTCTTCCGAAACTTCATTGCGTTTGGCGCTGATCGTGATCGCCGTGCCGTGCGTATCGTCGGCGCAGAAGTAGCGACAATCGGCGCCGCGCAGCCGCTGAAAGCGGACCCAGATGTCGGTCTGGATGTACTCGACTAAGTGGCCGATGTGGATCGGGCCATTCGCGTAGGGCAAAGCAGAAGTTACAAGAATTCGTCGCGAAGTCATAGAAGAACCGTTGAAGTCGTTTTCCTGCCAAGAGTTAGGGCAAGTCGAACCGAGGATTGTACCGCAGCCGAGCGAAATCGGCGAGATGTCGCTGGCGGCGCCCAGAACACGATCCGCCGTCCATCCACCAGACAGACAGCCATGCAGCAGAGGGGTTCAGGAGGGCCCCTAGCGGAAGCGACAAGAAAAAGAGACGGTCGAAAAGCATCCCTAGAGATGGCATTTTCGACCGTCGCGCTTCGTTGGCTTATGAATGACCGGCGTCACTGCAAATTGGGTGTCGCCGAGTGTTCTACTATCGAAACCATTCGTGACGTCGACCGCTCGTTATTCCGCAAAGACGAAAAAAAGCTTCCAAAATTCACTCCGGCGTCATTCGCTTTCCTTGCTTGGCGCCAAAGGGGGCGCCGCAAGAGAGTTTGCACGCCGTGAAAATCGCCAGAAAAAATCCTTAACGCCTGTTGCGGGCGTACGCATTTCCTTACGCTTTTCCGCTGTGAGAATAGAAATATAGCGATGATGATTTTCGATGGAGAATTTCATCCGCTGTGGAGTATTCGGTGTTGGTATCAAGACCGCACTATTTGTTGATATCTACTTAGGAGCCGCTCCGTGAAGGCCGCGATACTCAAACAATTGGATTCCCCCCTGGTGCTAGAGTCCGGCGACGATTTGATTGCTAGCGATCACGAAGTCGTCGTTCAACTCAACGCCGCCGCGCTGAACCGGCGGGACTTTTGGATCAGCCAAGGAATGTATCCCGGCATTCAATTGCCGTCGATTTTAGGATCCGATGGCGCCGGCGTTGTTAGTAAGACCAACGATTCGCCGTCGGCAAGCTGGCTCGGTCGCGAGGTGATTATCAATCCGGGGTGGAATTGGGGAGATAACCCAGCGGCCCAGTCCGAAGCGTTCAAAATATTAGGGATGCCGGTCAACGGCACGTTCGCCACGCATGTGCAGGTTCCAGCAAAGTACCTGCACGAAAAGCCGAGTCACCTTAGTTTTGTAGAAGCGGCGGCGCTCCCGCTGGCAGGCATGACCGCCTATCGCGCGTTGTTCACGCAAGGCAGACTTCAGCCAGGCGAGAAGGTGTTGATCAGCGGCATCGGCGGCGGAGTCGCGACGTTTGCGCTGCAATTCGCCTGCGCGGCTGGCGCCGAGGTGATCGTCACTTCCTCTTCCAGCGAGAAGATCGAGAAGGCGATTCGCTATGGTGCGAAGCACGGCTATGACTACAACGCAACCGATTGGGTGGGCGAAGCGAACACGCAGTTCGGCCCGGTCAACCTAATCATCGACAGCGCCGGTGGAGCCGGTTATCGCGGGCTCTTGGATCTGGCGGCGCCAGGTGGGCGGATCGTGAACTATGGCGCGACGGCCGGGCCGCCCCCCAAGCTGGACCTGTTCAAGGTCTTTTGGAAGCAGCTGCATTTGATCGGCTCGACGATGGGTTCGCCGGACGATTTTGCGGCGATGCTGCAGTTTGTCAACGAGCACAAAATCAAACCGATTATCGACGAGACGCTGCCGCTGGCGGCGGTCAACGAAGCGATCGAGAAGATGCGGCGCTCGACGCAGTTCGGCAAGATTACGCTCGACTGCCGGGACTAGCCGGGGGAATGTTGTCGGTTCCCGGAAGCGGCTCAAACGAGCCAAACCGGTCACCCGCGCGAAGCCCATAGCCGTTCAAAAACTCGGCCGCCTGCATGACGCGCTTGCCGGCCGGTTGAATTTCGTCCAGGGCGATTTGACCACCGGCGGTTGCAACGACCAGTCGTCCTTCGTCCGTCGACGCGACTTGCCCGGGGGCGACGCGCGCGTCGCTGGCCAACGGCGTCATGCGTTTGACGATCAACCGCAGCGGCTCGGCGCCGTCGCGCAGCCAATGCGTATAGGTCCCTGGCCAGGGCTGAAATGCGCGATGCTGGTTGTAGATTTCGGCCGCAGTGCGCGCCCACGGCAGGTCGCCATCTTCTTTGCGCAAGCGGCGGGCCTTGGTGACCAGCGCCGGATCTTGCAGCTGGCCCGGCGGATTGTTCCCATGTTTTTCGAGCAGCGCGATCGAATCGATGACCGGTTCGATGCCGATGAGCGAGAGTCGTTCTTCCAACTCAACCGCGTCTTCATCGGCGTCAATCGGCGTTTTGGCGATCGCCAAAATTGGTCCGCCGTCCAATTTGGGCGTCATGTGGATAACGGTCACGCCGGTCTCCGCATCGCCGTTGTACATCGCCCAATTGACGGGCGCGGCGCCGCGATATTTGGGCAATAGCGATCCATGCAGGTTGATCCCGCCTAGCTTGGCGAGCATCAGCGTGTCGGCCGAGAGGATTTGCCCGTAGTCGCAAACGACAAACAGATCGGCGGCGTAGGCGCGTAAGATCTCGTGCGATTCCGGCGTGTTGACGCTTTCGGGCCAATGGATCGGCAAGTCGAATTCTTCGGCGACGGCCCGCATGGGACTGAGCGGCGCCTGGCGATTGCCGCGCATCGCGCGCGGCGGCTGCGTCAGCAGAGCGAGCACGTTGTGCGGCGAAGCAAGGAGTCGGCGAAAGGTAGGCGCCGCGAATGGACCGGTTCCCATCATCACAATTCGTAGCATCTTCGCCTCCCACGCGATAAAAAAAGCCGCCGGCATAAATACCGGCGACTTGGTTTAGTGTAACGAATTTTGAACGCGTCGAAAGTTAGCGAGCGCCTTCGGCCGCCGGCCCTTCGCCGTCGTCCGGCTTTTCCTGCTTTTCCGCGTCACCGGTCGGACGAGCACGTTTAGGCGAGTCCGTGCCAGGCACGATTCGCGGGCCGTGCGAATGCTCTTCGATCACGCGGCGCAGTTCGTCGCCGTCGACCGATTCGACTTCGATCAGCCGCTCGGCCACCGCGATCAACGAATCTCGTCGATCTGACAGCATCGTTCTCGTCTTTTGCAGCATCTCGTCCAGGATCCGCTTGATTTCGATATCGATCTCGCGGGTCGTCTCTTCGCTATGCGTCCGGCTGCGCTCATCGGGAGCTTCCGGAATAAAGGCCGAACGTCCGCTCTGGCGGAAGTTCACCCGACCAAGCCGGCTCATGCCGAAGTCGGTGACCATGCCGCGCGCCAGTTCGGTCGCTCGTTCGAGGTCGTTTTGGGCTCCGGTGGAGATCTCGTCGTAGATCATTTCCTCGGCCACGGTGCCGGCTAGCAATACTTGAATGCGGCTTTCGAGTTCACCTTGCGTCATTAGGAACCGGTCTTCGGTCGGACGCTGCATCGTGTAACCCAGGGCCGCCAAGCCGCGGGGAATAATCGACACCTTATGAACCGGGTCGGTATTTGGCAGGCAATAGGCGACCAGCGCGTGTCCACTTTCGTGATAGGCGACACGGTTTTTCTCTTCTTCCTGCATCACGCGTTGCTTCTTTTCCAGTCCGGCCGTGACGCGTTCGACCCCTTCGTCAAACTCGTCCATCGTGACCGCGACTTTTCCCTTGCGAGCCGCCAGCAGGGCCGCTTCGTTGACTAGATTAGCCAAGTCGGCGCCGGCGAATCCAGCGGTGATCGAAGCCACTCTTTTCACATCGACCGAATCGTCTAGTTTCACCGATTTGACGTGAACCTTCAGGATATCCGCGCGGCCAGCGGCGTCGGGCCGATCGACCAATACCTGACGATCAAAGCGGCCTGGGCGAAGCAACGCCGGGTCTAACATCTCAGGGCGATTGGTCGCCGCGATGATGATGATGCCGCTGTTGGAGTCGAACCCGTCCATCTCGACCAGCAGCGCATTGAGCGTTTGTTCCCGTTCGTCATGGCCGCCGACCATGCCGGAGCCACGGGTTTTGCCGAGCGCGTCGAGTTCGTCGATAAAGATAATGCAGGGATTTTTGGCTGCCGCTTGCTGGAACATGTCGCGAACCCGCGCGGCGCCGACGCCGACAAACATCTCGACAAAGTCAGAGCTGACAAGCTGAAGAATGTCACGCCTGCTTCGCCGGCGATCGCTTTGGCGAGCAACGTTTTACCGGTTCCGGGAGGTCCGACCAGCAGCACGCCTTTGGGAATGCGCCCGCCAAGCTCTTGGTATTTTTCGGGCGAACGGAGGAAGTCGACGATTTCTTTGACTTCTTCGACCGCTTCTTCGATGCCGGCGACATCCTCAAACGAGATGTTCAAGTCATCCTGCATATGCATTTTGCCGCGGCTGCGACCAAACGCGATGGCGCTGCCGGCGCCGCCGAGACGACGCATCATCAAGTAGAAGAGAATCACAATCAGCGCCGTCATAAACAGCAGGCCGCCATAGATCTCGAGGAAGCCGTCCCCTTGGTCGCCGCTATAATCTTTGAAGCCGTGCGACTTGAGCGCGTCGGTGATTTCGTTCAGGCTTTGTTCGTCGCCAGGCAGATAGGTGACGATCGGCACCCCTTTTTGCTTGCTGGCGGCAATGTCTTTGTTGTCAGCGTCCAGGTCTTCGCGATCGACGGTGGCGCTGACCGTCGACTTGCTGACGGTCGCGTTCCGAAAATTCGAGTAGAGGATCTTCTTCCCCTTCGAGTTTTCGATCGCCAGACTGCCCACCGGCTTGCCCGAAGCGTCCAACTTGTGCGCATCGATCAAATCGACCAATTGGGCCGGCGTGATCACGTCGCGCGACGGGCGAATAAAGTAGATCGCGATGAAAAACGTGACGACGATCGCCACCACGATGTACAGAGTCAAATTGTTAGTGCGAGAATCGCCCGAACGGCGAGGGGGTTCGTCGTGATTATCCATGAGCAACCAAGTGAGAGTAGCGCCGAGGGGCCGGCGAATGTCAAGATTTTGGGTTCAGCCGCTATTATACAGCGCCAAGTTCCAGGCCAATGAATTGTCCCGCGGGTCGAAATCGGCTCGGCTTGCTGCGATGGGCGATTCTTCCTAGAATTCGCGTGATTCGCAAGTACTTGCCCCATCAAGAGATGAGTGCGTCGCTAGTCGCCCATGGCGCGGTCCTCGGGTTGTCGTAGAATGCAAAAAGCATTTTCAGCGTCGGTCCACTTGGACGGCTAGTGCCGATTGCGCCTCGGTCTTTGTTGCCGGTATCCGTCCAAATATCCCTATTCCTCCGATCGAATCGTCGACATGACGGCCTCCCCTCAATCTGTTGCTCTGCTGGGCGCCACCGGCAGCATTGGACGCAGCACGCTCGACGTGATTGCGGCGTCCGAGGGACGATACGTCTGTCATCTTTTAACGGCGCATCAAAAACTGGATGAATTGGCCGCCGCCGCGCGACAGTTTGTCCCACGCTATATCGTCGCGACCGATCCAACGGCTGCGGCGGCCCGCGATTGGTCTGATTTGCCGGAAGAGACCGAACTGCGAATCGGCCCTGACGCGATCGCCGAGCTGGTTTCGCACGCCGACGTCGATATCGTGGTCGCCGCAATTGTCGGACGCGCCGGTCTCGAAGGGACCTGGGCCGCACTCGAAGCGGGCAAACGAGTCGCATTAGCGAACAAAGAGACCCTGGTTTTGGCTGGCGGATTGGCGATGCGGCTGGCCGCCGAGCGAAACGCCCAAATCTTACCGGTCGACAGCGAGCATAGCGCCATCTTTCAGGCGTTGCAGGCTGGACAGCAAAGCGAAGTGGCCCGGATCATTTTGACCGCTTCTGGGGGGCCGTTTCGACATCACAGTCAGGCGCAATTGGAACAAGTGACCACCGCCGAGGCTTTAAATCATCCAACTTGGAAGATGGGCCCTAAGATTACGGTCGATTCAGCGACCATGATGAATAAGGCGCTCGAGGTCATTGAGGCCCGCTGGTTGTTTGATATGCCGGCAGACAAGATAGACGTGGTGGTCCACCCCCAATCGGTGGTCCATTCGCTGGTCGAGTATGTTGACGGGTCGGTCATGGCGCAATTGAGCCCCCCCGACATGAAATTACCGATACAATATGCAATGTCGTTCCCGGAACGCTTCCCTGGCCCGGCTCGAAGGCTAGACTTCACCGTCGCGTCCAGCTGGGAGTTTGAACCGCCCGACTTGGACCGTTTTCCTGCCCTACGATTAGGGAAAGAAGCGGCCGAGCGCGGGGGGACGACCGGAGCGGTCTTGAACGCCGCCAACGAAGCGGCCGTACAGAGCTTTCTCGACGGCGAGATCTCGTTCACCGATATATCCAGGGCATGTCGTGCAGCGTTAGATAGTCACGACTTTGACCCTACCCCAACGATTGATCAACTACTCGCGCTCGACGCATGGGCGCGTAGGGAGGTTTCCGCGTGGATTACGTGTTGTTAGCCGAGACTAATTTTCTGGGCATTTTGACCAACATTGGCTTTTTCGCCATGGGCGTCGCCGGTCTGGGAGTCGTGATTTTCATTCACGAGCTGGGGCACTTTTTGGCCGCCAAAGCGTGCGGCGTGAAGTGTGAAAAGTTCTACGTCGGTTTTGACGCTCCGATCAGCATCGGACCTTGGAAGTTCAGCGCTCTTTGGAAAAAGCAGTGGGGCGAAACTGAATACGGCATCGGCACCATTCCGCTGGGCGGATATGTCAAGATGCTCGGCCAGGATGACAATCCGGCGGCCGCCGAAGAGGAAATCGCGCGTTCGAAAGAAGGGGGCGAGGCCGATCAGCACGACCCCCGCAGCTATCTGGCCAAGTCAGTGCCGCAGCGAATGATGATCATTTCGGCTGGCGTGACGTTTAACGTCATCTCGGCGGTGATCTTCGCCGCGATCGCTTACATGGTCGGCGTCAGCTATACGCCGTGCGATGTCGCCTACGCTCAGCCAGGCGGACCGGCGTGGATCGCAGGGATTCGTCCTGGCGACAAAATCGTTGCGGTGACGCCTGGCGCTGAGCCGAGCGACACGCTGCGTTTCCGCAAAGACTTGACGCTGGCCGTTGTCATGAACGGCGACGAGAAGCCGATGCCGATCGAGATTCGCCGCGGCGATGAGACGCTCGTCTTCGATGTCACCCCGAAAAAGCCGTTCCCCGACGCCGACTTTCCGCTGCTCGGCATTTCGCCCGAGAACTCGCTGAAGGTCGCCAAGCCGCCGGAAGGTTATGCGTTGTTGGCCGGAAATCCCGAGTGGATGACGAAGCTGGCGACAGGCGATTTATTGGTCGACGTCGATGGCAAGCCGATCGAGAACTATATCCAGTGGGAAAACATTCTCGCGACGCACGCCGCCGACACGTTAAAGCTGAACTTTGAGCGGACCGAAGGCGCTGGTGATGCGGAAAAGAAATCGACGTACGAAATCGAGCTGCCGCCGACTCCGTATCGCGAAACCGGCCTGGTGATGGAGATGACGCCGATCCAGCATGTGCAGACCGGATCGCCGGCCGATGCGCAAGGCCTGAAGGTCGGCGACAAGCTGGTCTCGATCGGCGACGTGCCGGCCGCCAATGGCTATACGCTAGCGGCTCGCTCGGCCCAATACGCCGGGCAAACCGTCGACGTGGTGGTCCTGCGCGACGGCGAAGAGAAGACCCTCTCGGTGGCGATGCGTCAGCCGGAGCAATACAACACGCAGAGCGGATTCGGAACCGAACTGGCGATCGATATGCTGGGCGTTTCGTACTCGCTAACCAATCGCGTTGCAGAAGTCTTGCCTGAAAGCCCGGCCGCCGCCGCCGGAATCAAAGCCGGTGACGAAATTCGGACCCTGAAGTTGAAGCCGACCGACTCGCAACGAGAAATGGCTTACGCTTGGCCGAAAGATGACAAGCCGCTGAAGATCATCGAAGACGAAATCGATTGGCAGGACGCGTTTAACGCTGCGTTCCAATACCTGCCTGCCGGCGTGCCGGTCGAAGTGATCTTCAATCGCGAAGGGACCAACAATACGCAAACAGCGCTGATCACCCCGGTCGACTCCCAGGATCAGTTTGTCGAACATCGCTACATCGTCTTTGTCACCCCCAGTCCGATCTACGTCGCCAAATCGATCGGCGAAGCGGTGGGACTTGGCTTTCAAGAGACCGGCAGCGGCATGGGCCAGGTCTTTATGATGCTCCGCAAGTTGGTGACCGGCAAAGTGCCGTTGGCCGGCTTCGGCGGACCCGGCACCATCCTGGCGGTCGCGACCAGCGAATCGTCGCAGGGTATCGGACGACTGCTCCTCTTTTTGACGCTGATCAGCGCCAACCTGGCGGTGATCAACTTCATGCCGATTCCGGTGCTCGACGGCGGGCACATGGTCTTCCTGCTGTACGAAGGAATCCGGGGCAAACCGCTCGATGAAAAGTGGATGATGCGACTCACTTTCGCGGGTTTCGCCTTCGTGTTGCTGCTGATGATCTGCGTCATCGGCCTCGATATCAATCGCTTTTTGCCGTTGATCACGGGGTAAGGTTGAAGTGCTTCGTTCTCCAAATCTGATCCGCTGCGTCTTGTTTGACGTGGTTGGAACGTTGATTTATCCACAGCCCAGCGTCGCCGCCGTCTATCAAGCGGCCGGCGTCGCGAACGGTTGTGATTTACCGATCGAGACGATCCGCGCTCGATTTCGCGAGGCGCTGATCCTCTACTCGGTCTCGCCTGATTTGCGTACGGACGAAACGCTCGAGCGCGAACGGTGGCGACAGATCGTCGCACACGTCTTCGCCGAAGCCAACGAGACCAAAGCGATCTTGGATCGCCTCTGGAAACACTTCGCCCAGGCGAGCAGTTGGAGCGTCTACCAAGATGCGTTGCCGACGCTGGAGAAACTGAGCGATCGCTATCAGGTAGGATTGGCGTCGAACTTTGACGGACGACTACGCGCCATCGCAGGGCATTGGCCCTGTCTGTCGGACGCGATGCTATTTGTCTCCGCCGAAGTGGGCTGGGCCAAGCCGAGCCCCCACTATTTTGGTTCGATCGCCAATGTGTTACAGCTGCAGCCGCACCAGATCTTGTTGGTCGGCGATGATCCCCGCAATGATTACCACGGCGCCGTGGCCGCTGGATACCAGGCGCTCTTTTTGGCCCGCGAGAAAGACGTGCCGGCCGATATCGCGCCGGAAGCGGTGATTCAATCACTCGGCGAAGTGATTACACGCTTGTTGTAGAGCCGGCGGCAAGGTTCGGCAGGTCCTCTCGGCCTGCCGAAGCAACACGCACGCAAAAAAAGGGAACGCCGCGAGAGCGTTCCCTGTGCGCCAGTAATCTCTGACCCAGCCGACTTCGTCCGACGCCGGCTACCGATTCACTTCGATCGAAATGCTGCTCGCATTTTCATTCGTCACTTTGATCGACGTCGTGAACTCGGCAAAGATCTGCTTGCCGTAAGGAAGTTCTTGGTCGGGCTTTGCGTCGCCATCAAAGCCGTCGATACGAACGCGATAGGCGCCTTCGGTAAGACGCTGTTTCGCTTGCGACGTATCGAACGCTCCAGCGACAATATCGGCTGAAATCGCCGGGCCGCGATGCCCCTTGGATGAGTCAGGGCTCAACAAGATCGAACCGCGCGGAACGGGGGCGCCTTGATGGGTCACCGTTCCGGCGGCGACGAATCCCTCACGCTCCTCTGAACTACAACCGCTGGCGAGCATGATCGCGGCCGCACCCAACGTGCAGACGAAGCAAAAACGAGTCATCATTATTAGTCTCGAGCGAGAGAGGATATCTAGGAAGTAGAGAATTGCCGGCGGACGCAACGCGATGCGCGGACGACTAGTCGAGCGTCGTCGATTCGCCTCCGGCGCAGCTGCCCATCGACAACAGCGTGTCATAGTTGACCGTTTCCGCGACAAAGCGAACCGACGCGTCGCCCAGCGAGAACAAGCAACCGCCGGGGTGATTACTGCCGTAGCTCATGTCGTTGAACAACGCCGTGTAGTCGGCGTTGATCGGCTGCGCGATGTTTTTGCATGGCGCCATGAACTCGTTCGTTCTTCCGCCGCGCGACCAGGGGCGATAGCGGGTCGCTTTGCCGTTGCGCTCGGTCCACGAGATCTCGCCAAACGCGAACGTATTGCTCGTGCCGTCGAGCATATCTCGCATTTTGCGGACTTCGTCGTGAGACCAGATTCCCTCCTTCGAGAAGCCGCCGTGAGCGCCGCTGGTGTTTTCCTGGTATGCCGAGCTGGTCGTCGCATTGGTTCCGGTGGGGCCCATAACGCCGTAATAATGCGTCGTGTAGTGGGCGGAGTTATCATCCGCCTTATCTTGGGCGCCGCTGGGGCAAAGAAAAGCGTCCATCCGAGTCGAGCGGAACGGCGCATTGACGCCGGATTCGAAGTTGACGGTCATGTCCATCTGATCAAAGAGGTTGCCCTGTTCGATAAACGGCAAAATCGCGACGTGCCAGCTGACGGGATTGCTCGCTCCGCGCGATCCGTACGGAAAGCTGCGATGGGTGTCGTGATAGTTGTGCAGCGCCAGTCCAAGTTGTTTCAGGTTGTTAGAACAGGACATCCGGCGGGCCGCTTCGCGGGCCTGCTGAACCGCCGGCAGCAACAGCGCAATCAAAACCCCGATGATGGCGATGACAACGAGCAGTTCAACCAGCGTAAATGCGGTCCGGCGTTCTGGTCGCCCAAGAGCAGGAAACGACATGGGGATACCTCGAATAAGGAAGAGAATAGAAAAGGGAAGAGGAGTCGTGATTATCTCCAGCATCGGCCTGTGGGTTGTCCGCTGATTACTCAAACGGTCACATTTCGATTTGCCGGTATGTATTAGTAGGCATCCTTGCTTGCCATTAGTGGGGTGAACTGGCCCCTAGATGTTTGTGAGATGAGAAGCCGCGATTCTACTGTTTTGCCAAGAAGTTATTAGCCGAATTTCCGTAGGTTTTACCTAATTCGACGATAAATCTCTCTCGGCCCCGCCGTGCTTACTTCCAATGGCTCTCTTGGCGACCCACGCAAGGGATGCACGCCCCTACTTGTGGCGGGTCTTGCCGGCATTCCCCGGTAGGCCAGCAATCGCTAGGCGCGGGATAGCCGAGGAGCGGCGTTCTGAATCCCTCGCCGTCTCTGAAACCGGCGACGTTCGGCGGACCAGTCAGAAGCCAAATTGGTCGCTTGCGGAGAGAATCAGGGATGCGCGAAGCAATATCGAGACAGCTTCGCTACCCAGTCAGTGAAGCGGTTTTCCGAATGCGATGCGCACGAGGCCAACCGCAGCCATCGTGCACGTCGCGAGGCGATTCGTGTTGGCGGACTCCTTCGGGCGGTAGCGAACTGGTCGTCGCTTGTTCGTTTCCCGGACCGGTTCCTCTGAGACCGTGATGCGGCCCAACTCTATTTCAAACTCTTCGCGGCGACGACGATCTCACCCAGATCGGTTACTTGGCCGTCGACGACTTCGATCTCGTACTGGCCACGGCGGTCTTTTTGAGGCTTGCCTTGCATTTGCATCTCTGACATATATCCGCCGGCGGTGTGCCAGAATTGGAAGGTCCATTTTCCCTCAGGCACATTCGCAAGTTCAAAGCTGCCGTCCGCTTGGGAAACAACCGCGTAAGGCGATTCACGAATCAGCAGATAAGCCGACATCCAGGGATGGATCGAACAAGAAGCGGGGATCGGCGTCCGCTCTTCTTCAGGAAAGTCCTGCACGAACTGCCCCTTGGCCGGAATCAGCGTGTTCATGGGCGGGTTGGCGAAACCATCGACCTTCACGTTGTGCGGGATCGGGTCCATGTTCTTGAATTTCGCTTTTTGCGTCGTGCGAATGAAGGTCACATGCGGGTCATAGACGCAGGCGATATTGTCGACGTCGATTTCGTCGTTGGCCGTTGCGGCGTACATGGGATGAGCGGTCGGATAGAGTTTCCCTCGCGCGACGGTCAGCCAGACGCAGGCGTTTTTCAGTCCTCCTTTTGGCCCTACGATCAGGCTTTCTTCGTGAATCGGCTTTAGGCCGCAAACCGCTTTGTCCTTTTCGACCGAGAGCACCGCCGGAGCCGGTGTCGCTCCGGCGACGATAAACTTGCCTTTGATCGTGCCCCAACCTTCGGCTGACGCGAGATTGCTGAATAGGAGAGTTAGCAGCAGTGCGGAAGTAAGCAACCACATTTTCATCGCAGAGAGCCTCCGTGAGATTTCGGCAAGGATCAAGAGAGCCGCGCGGTTCTATTATAGGGGTTTGTCATCAGAATGCGCGTCAATTCGACAGGATGCGCTATTTGAAACGTCGCGCAGAAATCTCGATCTGTCCAAGATCGTTGACTTCGTCCGCGAAGACTTCGATCTCATACTCGCCGCGGCGATGATTTTGCACATGGCCAAGCAGCTTGATCTCTGGGATGTATCCGAGGCTCGTATGCCA
This sequence comes from Blastopirellula marina DSM 3645, assembly GCF_000153105.1. Taxonomy (GTDB): domain Bacteria; phylum Planctomycetota; class Planctomycetia; order Pirellulales; family Pirellulaceae; genus Blastopirellula; species Blastopirellula marina. The sequence continues at coordinate 1,753,953 of NZ_CH672377.1, read as the reverse complement.
AAACTGAAAGGTCCAAGTTCCGGCGGGAACATTGGCGATCTCGAAGGCGCCGTTCTCGTCCGAAACCGCCGCATAGGGAGATTCCCGAATCAGCAGATCAGCTTCCATCCAGGGATAGATCGTACTATGAACTGGATACGGAATGCGCTCTTCCTGGACAAACGACTGCACCCACTGGCCCCCTTTGGGGACGATGCCGGGCCCGGGGGAATTGGCGAACCCGGATATCTTGATGTTATGGCCGACCGGATCCAGGTTGTTGAATTTCGCTTTTTGCGAAGTGCGAATGAAGGTCAAATAGGGGTGAAAGAGATAGTCCTTCAGCTCGATTTCTATTTCGTCATTCGCGGTCGCGGCGTAACTGGGATGCGGCTGGGGATAGCTCTGGCCGCGTGGGACGGTCAGCCACAAGCAAGCGTTCTGCAATTCTCCCTGCGGGCCGACGACTAGCTTTTGATTGGGAATGGCGGCAAGCGGCGCGGCGCGCGGAACATCCAACGCTTGGGCCGGAAAGATCTTTCCTTTCACGACAAACTTTCCCTTGATCGTGCCCCAGCCTTCCGCCGCTGCGAGATTGCTGAACAGAAGCGTCAGCAGTAATGCTGAAGTAAACGGCCATGTTTTCATCGCAGGTTACTTCCGTGAAGGTCATTTTAGATCAAGAGTTTGGCGCTGCCTTATTTTAAAGCTTCCTTTTCCTCGGTGCGAGAAGATTCGGTGAAAGCGTCACTTTTCGGCGGCGCTCGACGGCGAAGCAATCCATAGCTAACAAATGTGAGCAAGGCGAGAATCGCCAAAATCGCCAGTGGAAAGCACCAAAGCGGCAGCGCTAGTCGATGCGAATGCGGCGCCGATCCAAACTCACCGGTATTATGCAACCAAAAAAAGATCGCATGCGTATTGGTGAAAGTCAGCAGGTCGATCAGGCAGCTCACCAGCAAGAATAACGCGATCAACACCGCCGGTGCGATGGCGTGACGAGCGATTTGTTCGAGTCGAGAGTGCATGATTCATGGTCATTTCGCGGCCGCGGTTGCTTCTGCGGCTTCGCGGGCTTTCACCAATAAGCGATTCAACTCGACCAACTCGGTTTTGGTCATGTGCCCGAGGTTTTGTTGGTGGATGTCGACCAGCGGTTCTGACAACTCTTCGATCAGCGCATATCCCTTTTTGGTCAGCTTGATCCGGATGACGCGGCGGTCGGTTTGCGACCGCGTTCGTGACACCAGGCCGGCGTCTTTGAGTCGGTCGATCAGCCGCGTAATGTCCGGCACGCGCGTCACCATGCGGCTCACGATTTCCAGGCAAGGGAGCCCCGGCGCATCGGCCGCTTCTAGAATGCGGAGGACGTTGTATTGGGCGCTGGACAAACCGTGTTGCTTCAGCAATTGGCTCGGCGCCGCCGCGATCATGTTGTGCGTGCGCAGCAAGTTGAGGTACGTCTCCTGCGGTAAGGAGTCGAACGGCGCTGACTTTTTCAGTTGCTGCTGGAGGATCGATTTGGGCACGCCGGTGGCTTCCGAAGAGAGTTGATCGCACGAACAATAATTGTTCTCACAACCATATCTGTCAAGCCAGTCGTGCGGCGAACCTGCTGCGGCGCATGAAAAAAGCCGACCGCAAACTAGTGCGGTCGGCCTCGTGGGTTCGGCGATTACCCCGCGTTTAGAGCGGTTTGTCGAGCGAAGGCGTGCCGGTCGGGTCGCTATCCTTCGGCGCTTCGTCCGTCAGGCTCGGTCTTTGGGCGTCATCCAGCGGAGCCATTGGGCCCCCCCGCTCAACGTCTTCCATCGGGCTTTCAGAATCTTCTTCGTCATCCGTCGCCGGTTTCTGTGCTTCGGTCGGCGCCTTTTGGGTGATGGTCGAAGGGGAGATCGGAGCGTACGAAGTGATGGTCGGCGCCGGTGCAGCGACGATCACGTTGCCGTACGAATCAAGCGGCACTCGCATCGTGACGACGCGAGGAGTCCGTTTGACCATCTGTTGCTCGGTCCAGACCGGCTCTAGTTTGGTCTCGACAACGGTGCTGGTCTCGGCGACCCATTTCTGGACGCGAACCGGCGTTTGCTCTACTTTCTCTTCGTAAACCATCCGCGTCGTGGTGATTGGGACCTTGCGGACCTGCTCTTCTTCGACCCAGCGGCAAACCTTCACCGGCACTTTGTTTTCGATTCGCTCGACGACCGGCTTACGAACGGTGACCGGATACTGTTGAACCTGTTCGACCGATTCATAACGGGTGGTTTGATACGGAATCCGTTGGACTTGGATCTCTTCGTCATAGCGAATTCGCTGCACTGGAATCTGCTGCGTCACTTGCTGCGGCAAGTAGGTCGTCACCGGAACTTGCTGGGCGACGACGCTGGGGACGTAAGTCTGCACCTGCTGATACGTGCCGGGGCGTTGCTCTGGAACCCAGTGCAAGCCGGGGCGATCGTACATCGCACGACCGGTAACGGGATCAACATAGTTGGTCCCGCCGGTCCATCGCAAACGATTGCGAGTCGGGCCCGGCTCATAGACCGTTTGATTGACGTACTGACCTTGGTTGACATACTGCGTTTGCAGCGTCGTGCTGGGCGTGTACTGAACGGTGGTCTGCGTCTGCATCACCGTTTCGGTCACGGGGCGCTGGACGCGAATTTGTTGTTCGTAATATTGCGTCTCGCAAACCGGACGCATCACCGTTTGGCGGCGTTCACGCATCTCGGTCTCTTCGACGTAGCGAACCTGGTTGTAGCTCTGGTCGCGAATCTCTTCTTCCCAGACCGCCTTCATCACCTTGTAGCGTTCTTCACGCTCGCTGGTTTCGGTGATCGGCTTGGCGACGGTATAACGTCGTTCGCGCATCTCCGTTTCCCAGACAGGGCGATAGGTCGTGACCTCTTTCGGGATCTCGACTTTTTGGTACTGCAGACGACGTACCGTGACCGGTTGATCTTCGTAGACCGTCTGCTGAATGATTTTGTACGACGGGCCGCCGCAAGGCGCACAGCTTTGGGCGAAGGTCGGCGACGCGACGGCCGCCAGCAATGGCGCCGCTAAGACGAATTTTAAGAGCATGTGATTCATGGTTTCGGTTCCTCAACCGGGGGTCATCAAAACGACCAGAGGTTCTCTGGGCAAAGTCCCTCTCGCTTGACGAGCCGCGGCAAGTCCGTCGCCGGGCGGCCTGAGTACAGGCAACTCGTTACTAGAGATTGCCAGATTTCGGCGCCGTTATCAAACGGATTATTTTGCAGCTCGGGTCGCTTAATCGCTGGAAAATCATACGTCGTCGTGCTTTACGAGACTAGAAATTCTTTCAAGTTTTTCACACTCTCGACCGAGCGCTTTATCGTTACTTTCAAAGCAATCGTTGCAGCTTGTGATAGCATCGCAGGCAACTCAACCCAATCGACAATGTTTCGCAGAATCATCGCGCGTTGAGAAACGTCAACACGCCAGCGATGGTTTCGCACTGTAGAAGCGGTTGCGCCCGGCGCGCATTGGAGGCCGGCAGAGCAAACGGGTCCAAGCGTCAATTCGCAACAAATTGGGACCTGACCCCGCTTGCTGTTCGCCTGGGGAAGGAAGGTTGACGTTTCGCCTCAACGTGGCGTCGACGCTACCTTAAAAATTCGACCAACATCGGCGCCAAAATCGTCACCAGCCCCAGCGCAATCGGATAGGCGGCGACATACGCGACGACTGGTTCCGCGGCGTCGGTGGTCGAAGTGATCGCGGCCAGACCCGGCGTCGATGTCATGCCGCCGCAGATCGCGCCGAGCGATTTCAGCAGTCGTAGTTTCATCACGTATTCGGCCAAGAGAAAGCCGACCGTCAGCGGAACGATGGCGACCGTCGCAGCGCCCACGCAGAGCCACGCTCCTTGCTGTTGCAGCACGGCGACAAAGTCGCCGCCGGCCGCGACGCCGGCGCTCGCTAAGAAGAGAACCAGGCCCGTTTCCATTAGCAGCATTCGTGCCGACCGCGGCAAATGGCCGACCAAGGGGCCGAGTCGCCCAAAGTGCCCCAAGATCAGTCCGACCATGAGCGGACCTCCGGCCAGGCCCAGCTGGATCGAGAGACCGGCGATCGAAATCGGCAGCATGCCCAGAGCAATTCCCAGCAGCAAGCCGACCGCCAGCGCCAAAATGTTTGATTGGTCGAGCGCCGTTGGGCGATGTCCCGCCAAGCGTTCGACTTCGGGCCAGTTTTCCGGCGTGCCGACGGCGGTCAGCTGATCGCCAAACTCAATCTTGGTCATCGCTGAAGGGACGAATTCGACTTCGTGGCGACGAATCCGCGTGATCGTCACGCCGTACTTTGAGAGCAATCGCAGTTCTTTCAGCGAACGCCCAATGACCTCGGGCGAAGTCGCGACAATTTGGCGGCGCTGGCGTTCGGCGTCGAGCAGCAGTTGATCCGCGCCTTCGACCTCGGCTCCCAGCATGTCCAGCACCACCGTCAGGCGTCCCTCGGGACCGACCAGCAGGACTTGCTGTCCCAGTTCAAATTGAAAGTCATGCGGCGTGGGACGCAGGATGTCTCCGTCCCGCACACGCGGCGTTTGACAATTGGTCGCTTCGATCATCGCGACGCTGCCGGGGCGTTTACCCACGATCGCTGGATTCCGAATTTCGACCAATTTGCGCACGATTTGCGAAGCCGCGGCGGCGGGATCACCAGCGGCGGCTGACTTCAAGTCGCGGCCAAGTAGTTTCGGCAGTACCTGCACAAATGCGACCACGGCGATAATGCCGAACGGGTAACCGACGCCAAAACCGACCGCGACGTCGGGACTGTTAGGCAGTGTGGTCGTTAGTGCGCCCAGCGCTGGCGTACTGGTCATCGCGCCAGCGAAGATCCCGCTCGCCAGTTCGGCCGGCAAACCCAGCACTTTGCCCACGACCCAGGCGGTGGTTGCACCGCTGGTGACGATCACCGCGCCTAACAGCGCCAAAGTCCGCCCATCTTGAACCAACGATCGGAAGAAGGTCGGCCCGGCGCCCAGGCCGACGCAATAGACGAACGCCGCCAGGCCGATCTCACCGGTTCCGGCTGGGACCTGCATTTGGAAGTGCCCTGCGACCAGCCCGACAAACAAGACCGCCGCTGAGCCAATCGTCAGCCCCAACAGCGAAATCCGCCCCACCAGTAAACCGATGGCGACGACCCCGGCCAGCACAAGAATGCCGGGAATGCTGACAGGGGTCAGGGGGGCGGATGGCTCGCTTGCCGCCGCCGACACGGCGCAAGGACAGACGAAGCTGATTGCCGACAATGTGCAAATCATGCTTCGAGAACCGAGAAGACGTCTGGTTGGAAGCATTGCGCCTGCTCTGGATGTGGCTAAGGGGGACCTGGAAACGCTACTACTGTACTGTCACAACCAGCGCATGTCGTTGGTGCAGCGCATCATTCCAGTTGCGGCTCCACTATGGCGGATTGCGGGGGATTTGAATCTCCTAAGCCGTCGGGGGCGTCGCTGACGCGGGTTTTACGTCCGCCTATCGGCCAATCCGGCCTGACGTGTATAATGAATCGTTCTCCCCACAGCGCTGGGGGTCGCTATGCGCCGGCCGGCTCTCGCCGGGCGCAATCAGGACAGACGCCGCTCGCCTATTTCGGCTGCTGCGGCACTCAGTTTCGTACGGATCATCCATGGCCTCGATCGAACAACAATACATTCGCAACTTCTGCATCATCGCCCACATCGACCACGGCAAAAGCACGCTCGCCGACCGCCTGATGGAAAAAACCGGCACGGTGACGCTGCGCGAGATGAAAGAGCAACTGCTCGATGGGATGGATCTAGAGCGCGAACGAGGCATCACGATCAAAGCCAAAGCGGTCGCGATGCGTTACAAGTACAAAGGGCGCGAGTACGAACTGAACCTGATCGATACGCCGGGTCACGTCGATTTTCAGTACGAAGTGTCGCGATCTCTGAGCTGTTGCGAAGGCGCCGTGTTGCTGGCCGACGCGTTCCAAGGCGTCGAAGCTCAAACAGTCGCCAACGCTTTCTTGGCGATGGAGCACGATCTGAAGATCATCCCTTGCCTAAGCAAGATCGACCTGAATCACGCGCGCCCTGCCGCAGTGATCGAAGAGATGGAGCAAACGCTCGCGATCGATCCGGACGAGGTTCAAGCGATCAGCGGCAAGACCGGCGCCGGTGTCGAAGAGCTGTTGGCCGCGATTATCGAAACGGTTCCCGCGCCAGTCGGCTCACGTGAAGACGTGTTGCAGGCGATGGTGTTTGACTCGCACTACGACAAGTTCCGCGGCGCGGTCACCTATGTCCGCGTGATGAACGGCACCGTGAAAAAGGGAGACAAGATTCGCTTTCTCCGCGGCGAAACGACCCATGACGTCACCGAAGTCGGCCAGTTCATTCCGACTCCGCGGGCAACCGACGAACTGTGCGCCGGTCAGGTCGGATATTTGATTTGCAATATCAAGTCGCTCGAGTTGGTCAACATCGGCGATACGGTCAGTATCCCGGGACCCGACGCCGCGAAACCGCTGCCGGGCTATCAAGAGCCGAAACGGATGGTTTTCTGCGGACTCTATCCGTCGGATGGACAAGACTTCGAGCAACTGCGTGACGCGCTTAACAAGTTACGGATTAACGATCCGAGTTTTGTGTTTGAGCCGGAAACGAGCGACGCGCTAGGATTTGGTTTCCGCTGCGGCTTTCTCGGCTTGTTGCATATGGAAATTGTGCAGCAACGTCTTGAGCAAGAATCGGACGTCGATCTGGTGCAGACCGCTCCGAACGTGACGTACCATATCATAAACAAGAAGGGACAAGAGGTTGAGATTCACAAACCTCAAGATGTCCCTGACGCTGGCGAAATCGAAGAGTTTCTGCAGCCGATCGTGCGGGTCAGCCTGTTGCAGCCGAGCGAGTTTATCGGCCCCGTGATGCAACTTTGCACCGAGCGTCGCGGCGTACAAGTGCGGACCGAGTACTTGTCGCCGACGCGAGCGATGCTGGTTTACGATCTGCCGCTGGCCGAAGTGATCTATGACCTGCATGACAAATTGAAAAGCGCCACACGCGGCTACGGCACGATGGATTATGAAATCCGTGACTATGTGCCGGCCGACTTGGTGCGCCTGGATATGTTGGTCAACGGGAAGCGAGTCGACGCCTTGTCGATCATCTGCAATCGGGCCGATGCTGATCGTCGTGGTCGCGCCGTCGTGAAGAAGCTGAAAAGTGAGATCGATCGTCATATGTTTGAGATCGCAATTCAGGCAGCGATCGGAACGCGCGTGATCGCTCGCGAAACGGTTAAAGCGCTCAGCAAAAACGTGACCGCCAAATGCTACGGCGGCGATATCTCTCGCAAACGCAAGCTGTGGGCGAAGCAAAAAGAAGGCAAGAAGCGGATGAAGTCAATCGGTTCGGTCGACATCCCGCAAAAGGCGTTTATGGCGGTGCTGGAAACCGGAGACGACCAGAAATAACGTCGCAGCCGAGCAACGCTTGTTCGTAAGCGCTGCGTCATGCGAGTGTCTTCACGCGCCAATGCCGAAACTTGTCGCATGACAGGACACGAGTGTTACGTTTTCCCGCTTGGTGGTGATCTCTACGCCGACACCGGATAGGATTGCGCGTGCCGCACGGCTGCGGGGCGCAGGTGAGCCGCTTCGGCTGTTGGCGTGAAGAAATAATTGCGATGGACGCACGTCGGTCGGCGAAATGGCGCCCGAGCGTAGTCGCAGGCGTCATAGCGTATTCCTTGGCTCCAGAAGAAGCCGGAGTAGCCGAGCCCCTCTAGGTATTCGAACAGGCCGCCCTTTTCGATTTCGGAATTGAACGCTTCGAATAGCAGAATCGGTTTCTGTTTGCGGAGCGTTTCTTCGGCGCCTTCAAAAACCTGACGTTCATGCCCTTCGACATCGCATTTAATGACGCCGATGTTGTGCACGTTGTGCTCGCGGCAATAGTCGTCCAGGCGAGCAAGCTGGCCGAAGCCGGCGGGAATCTCCGTAGGAGCGGCGGCAGTGGTCGTTTCGCCGATGCGGGCGCCGGTCGATCCAGCATAGTCGCGCTGAATGCGGACGAGCCCGCTTTGATTGGAAAGCCCCTGCATGACGATCTCCACGTTACGCATCGAGCTGCGTCGTTTGAAACCTTGCAGCGCGTCGTGCAATTCAGGCTGCAGTTCAAAGCCGATCACCTTCCCTTGGGGACCGACGAACTTGCTGAGCCAGTAGCAGTAGATGCCGCGATTCGCGCCGATGTCGATCGCGGTGCAACCTTTCAGGTCGAGTCGCGAAAGTTGGGCGATATCGGCCGCTTCCGAACGCAATCGGTAGCGCCAGCAGCGAGCCAACATGTGGAGATGTTGATAGAGCGTCATCCGATTTTTCTCCAATTCGCGTCGAAATCCTGACAGGATCATCTCGTTGCGTTTCACGTGCAGCGCAACGTGCTATCGTTTCCCCAATAGTTGGGGCGACGGCGAATAGTAGGAAGTGCTGGTCGTTGCGCCTAGAGCGACTTACGAGTCTGGGAAACTCAGGCTATCGCGAGGGAGCGTTGGGGCGATTGGCGACCATCGTCGGACTTTGCGGACCAGGCCAGTAGGCGAAGTTTTCGGCTCGGTAGAGATCAAACTCGTGCTTGCGAGTTTCATTGATCGCGACCGTGACGCGGCCGATCTTGACGACACTAGAGAATGCGGCTGCTAGCTCTGGCGGAACCGTTTGGTAGACCGGAGTCACCAGTACTGCGGTGCGGCCGGTCACTTGCGTCGGACCACCCCATACGTCGTATTGCGATAGAACCTGATCGTCCGCTTTCCAGCTGTAGACGTGCGGTTGATTCGGCAGGTAAAACGCTAGCTCGGCTGTCGAGACGCGCCCGCCGGTCGTGATGATCAGCGCGTCATCCTCGACGCCGGCCTTCTGGATTTCTGCGCCCACGATCTGTCCCAGCTCTTCCCAGCCGCGCAGGCGAACGATCGGGTCTACCTTGCTGCCGACCAGGCCAAATACTCCCAGCGCGAAAGGCAACGCGTACGTCGCAATCGTAAAGATCGCTCCGGCGACGACGGCTCGGCGCAAATGAAACGCTCCGGCCGCGAGCGGAAAGGGAATCTCCGCTTTTTGCAACGCCCAACCGACGCACAAGATGATCCCCGCCGGAAAGACCGGCGCCGGCCAATTCAGTTCGATCCGTTGTTTCAAACTCAGCAAGACGATCAGCATCAGCGGCAAGGCGCTGAAGCAAAGCAGATACTGTACGCGACGATCGAGCGAACGGATCGATAGTAAACCGGTAAACGACAGCGATGCGAACAGGAAGAAGGTCACCGGCGACACGATGCCGAAGAGCCCGCCGACAAATTCGAGCGCCAGCGAGATTCGTTTGACGGGACCAAACGGCTCGGTTTGGAAATGTTCTGACGTATGCTGGGCGGTAATCCAGTCGTGCTGTGCGTTCCAAATAATCACCGGCGTTAAAAAGGCGATCGCGGTGATGGCGCAGAGCCATAAACCGGGGCGCACCAGCTGGCCTCGATCCTTGCGGCTGATCAAGATAAACAAGCCGCCGAGCGCCAAGAAGCCGAAGGTCGTTTGTTTCGAGAGTAGTCCGAGACCGATCGCCACCGCGGTCAGCGGAAACCAGAGCCACGTGTTGGAGTCTTCTTCCAAGGCGCGCCAGAACAAATAGAGCGCCGCGACCCAGAAGAAGAGGAAGGGAGCGTCAATCGTCATCAGCAACCCGAGCGCGGCGTTGCCCGGCGTCAGCGCCGATAACAGCACGGCGAAAAAGCCGCATTTCGCGTTGAACATCCGCTCGGCCAGCAGAAAGACGAATCCAAGTCCCAACGTGCCGAGTACGGCGGCCGGCAAGCGAACCGCCAATTCGGTGTTGCCGAAAATGCTGGTCGAGAGCGCAATGATCCATGCGATCATCGGCGGCTTGCTGTAGTAGCCCCAGTCTAATTGGCGTGACCAGTCCCAGTAATAGGCCTCGTCGTGGACCAAATCCAGCGGCACAAACGCCGTGTAAAGAATTCGAAACGCCAACAGTCCGGCGATCAGCATCCAGGTCGCATTGCGCCAAGGAAAAGGCTTCTCGTCGGTCGCCGGAACATCCATGTTCGTCGCGGTCATATCAGTAAATCGCTCAGTTGCGGTTTAATTTCCACAGTAACAATCCGCCGATGCCTAGCAGCACCACATCGGCTAACCAAACGGAATAGGGGGCCAGCACTCCATCGCGGGCCATCGTTTCGCCGGTCACCAACAGCGGATAGTAAACTCCTAAAATCGGTAGAAAGCAGAGAAAGAACGTCGTGACGTTGTCACTGGTCCGCCGCCACATCGCCACCGGAATTCCGACGCAAGCGAAGCAAAAACAGCCGAGGCCGTTCGACAATCGCCGTTGTCGCTCGGCCTGCAATCGCCAGAGTCGTTTTTGATGACCTTCGGCGGCATAGGCGATCGCCTCGGGATCGCCCCCGATGTGCAGCGCGTTGATGGTGTCTTCTAACAGCTTCGCCTCACGCGCGATCTGCGCGGGGATGTGCCGCAAGGTCAATGCGGCCGGCGAGGCGCTGTTCAAATCTTGATCGAGCGTCCCGAGTTGCGTGATTTGGTGGACGAACGGTTCGACCTGCGAAAAGTTGGTGCCGTCGCCATACTCCATAAAGCTGTTGCGGCAGACGACCTGGAGAGCGCCCGTCTCGGGGTTCGATTCCAGCTCGGCTTCTTCGGCGGTCAGCGTGAACTCGGGACCGCCGTTGGGCGTTTGCACGGTGATGAACGGTTCGATCAGACGACGATCATCGACTCCTTTAACGCGTACCGAAAAGCCTTGCATGCTGAACGACTTTTGCGTGCGGAGCATGCTGTAGGCGGTATCGTCGAGCGATTGAATGATGATCCGATGCATATTCGGTCGCGACCAGCCGGCGCAGACGTCATACAGCCCAAAGGTGACGAAGCTCAGTGCGTAAGTCGCAACCAGCACGGGCCAGATGATTTCGATCGGATTGATGCCGGCCGACTTCAGCGCGACGATCTCGTTGGAGGCCGACATCCGGCCAAACACGGTGCAGATCGAGAACAACAAACAACCGGGAATCGTGAACCGAAGCATCTCCGGTACGAAGTACGGCATCATCCCCAGGATGATGCTAGGAGGCAGACCTTTTTTCAGACCTTCATTCACGCCGCCCCCGACCACCATCAACAGAACGGTGGCCAGTAGGCAGAGAAAGAAGATCTTAAAGACCTCCCACACGACGTAGGTTTGAATCGTCCTCATATTCGCGCGGGCTACGCCGCTTGTGCTTCCGGTTGCAGGCCCTGAGCAGCCGCTTCCGATGCGGCCGTGATCTCGTTTACCTTGTTTGGCTGCTGGGTTTCGAACGCGCCTGTTCGCCAGCCTCCGAGGAGAAGGTACATCGCAAGGCCGGAAAAATAGACAATTCCGCACGACCAGACAATATCACTGAGAAAATGTGCTCCGACCGCGATGCGAAAAAATCCAATCGCCGTCCCATAGAGAATTCCCAGAGTCATCCAAAGTGCGACTGGCCAACGCTTGCGTCGCCAGTAGAGAAATGCTGGCGCCATCCAGAGGAAGCCCATCGACGCATGCCCGCTCGGAAACGATTTGCCGTCAATAGCCGAAAGTTGCCACGGAGCCACATAGCGGACGTTTTCGGGACGCTCACCGCCGAATACGGCCAATTGATGGGGACGCGGACGACTAATCGCCGGCTTGATCATTGCGTTTACTAAGAGCAACGGACCTGCTAGCACGACGCATAACAAGAACCGAGCAACCGGCTTGCGGGCGGCAAGTTCCGGCGACCAACGACCAATCACCAAGACGATGATTGCTCCAATTCCCAATACGACGCCGGGAAGCGGGCTGACCGAATAGCACAGATCTTCAGAAAACCAGTAATCCCCCGCCCAACCGTCGAACGCGCTCAAATAGAAGAAACGCGAGCAGATTATATCGATCGGCAGCCAGAAGCAGACGATCGTAAACGCCAAGAGTATCGCTAGCGGCATGAGGATCATCCAGCGTTCTCGCCAGGCCGCCTCGCAGAGGTTTTGCGGATCACAAGAACCCGAATTCTCGGAATGGATCGGCAACACAATATCGTGTTGGTTGGATTTGTTCGTCGACATTCGATCCCGAGCAATGCTAGCAGCGACAGCGGACCACGATCTTCTCGTTCTTCCTTGTTTATCTTCTCGACGGGGCTTGGAATCAAAGTTAATCGTATTGCCAGTCATATATTGCGAAAACGCAAATCTTTACCAACCGGTTTCGGCGCCTCCAGATAGCAACGAATTGTCTGCTTGCATCATTGCTGTCCTATCGGTACCAAACCGCGCGTTTTCACGCCACCCAGAAATCTTGCCCAGCTGCCGGAATGACAGGACCGCTGCGATCTGATAAAACACGCAGTTTACGAGGCTTGTCGCCGCCTACTTTCCACATATCTCCCAACTTGCAATTGAAGGAAATCGAGCATGGCTACCAACGGAGATCTCAACCGCAAGCTGCGCATGGCCCTGGTCGGTGGCGGCTCTGGCTCATTCATTGGACGCGTCCACGCGACGGCCGCCGTTCTTGATAACCGAGCCGCGCTGGTCGCCGGCGCACTTAGCTCCAATCCAGCCAAAGCGAAAGCCTCAGCGCCTGACTACGACATTCCTGAAGCTCGCGCTTACGGAAGCGTCGCGGAGATGCTCGAAAAAGAGAATGCGCTGCCTGAGGATCAGCGGATCGACTTCGTTTCGGTCGCGACCCCCAACTTTACCCATTTTGAAATCGCCAAAGCGGCCGTCGAGGCCGGCTTCAACGTCATGTGCGACAAGCCGATGACGTTTGACCTGGCCCAAGCCGAAGAGTTGCTGAAAGTGGTCGAAGGCTCCAATTCGGTCTTCGCGGTCACGCACAACTACACCGGCTATCCGCTGGTTCGTCAGGCGCGGCAGATGATTCAAGATGGCGAACTGGGCGAGATCAATGCGATCCGCGTCCAGTACATCCAAGGCTGGCTCCGCTCGAAGCTGGAAGATAGCGATCAGAAGCAGGCCGCCTGGCGAACCGATCCCGCCAAAAGCGGCGCCGCCGGTTGCTTTGGCGACATCGCGACGCACGCTTACAACCTGGGACGCTATATGACCGGTCTGCTGCCAGAGCAGATTAGCTGTCATTTGAAGACTTTTGTCGAAGGCCGCGCCCTCGATGACTACGGCACGGCGATCATCAAGTTTGAAAATGGCGCCTTGGGAACGGTCACCGCTTCGCAAATCAGCCATGGCCGCGAAAACGACGTCGCGATCGAAATCGACGGCACGAAAGGCTCCCTGCAGTGGCGGCAAGAAAACCCGAACGAAATGATGGTTCGCGCCAACGGTGAGCCCCACAAGATCTATACCCGCGACCCGAACGCTCCGTACATGAATGAGATGGGCGCCGCCGCTTGTCGCCTACCGAGCGGTCATCCCGAAGCGTTCTTCGAAGCCTTCGCCAACGTTTATCGCGCCACCTATGACGCGATGTCGGCCCGAGCGCTGGGCAAACCGTTCGAGAAGAAGGATACGATCTATCCGAACATCTACGACGGGGTCGAAGGAATGTACTTCATTCAACAATGCGTCGCGAGTAGCCAAGAAAACGGCGTCTGGCTGCCGCTGAAGCACGCGGCGGCTCGCCGATAACGTGATAAGCGCGGCGCAGTCGATTGCGATATGCGCCATGATTGAAGCAACGCAAAAAGTCGCACTCCCTGGGTGCGGCTTTTTTTCATGCAATGCCGACTGTCTCGGGAGTATGAAGAACGAATTAAATATCCAGATGCTGAATTGACTACCCGTTTGAATCGCTTTAGGTTGTCGTTCGGTTGGCGATTCAGGACGCTTTCTGTCTTGTTGTCGAGCGTGAAAAACAACGAGCTGATTCGCCAGCGTTGATGGCTATCAATTCCATCTGTCGTCGCAAGCCGTTTGACGATATTTCTGCTTTGGTTTTTTTGCGAGGATTTATCGTGATCGTTCTCCGCAATCGCTTACGCGGCTTTACCTTGGTCGAACTGTTGGTAGTCATCGCGATCATCGGCGTGTTGATCGCATTGCTGTTGCCTGCGGTCCAACAAGCGCGCGAAGCGGCTCGACGCAGTCAATGTCGAAATAACCTCAAGCAGTTTGGCTTGGCGCTGCATAACTATCATGACGTCCACCGTAAATTTCCGATGGGATACGTCGATTCGGCCTCCGCCAATTCGGCGACCCGCGATGGGGGATGGAGTTGGCAGGCGATGATTCTGCATCAGTTGGAGCAGTCCGCGCTGTTTGAGCAGATTGATTTCACGGCGGGACCTTTCGGCGGCGATTCTGTTCCAGAGAACGTTTCAGCCGTCGGCAATTCGCTCAGCGCTTTTAATTGTCCCTCCGACACGAAGCCGTCGCATGCCGAATTGTTCACGGCGTCGAATAACGGCCATGTCCAGCAGATCGCGACCAGCAGCTATGCAGGCATCTTGGGAAGCAATGGGCCCAAAGAGAATCCCTGCGCCGCCGGCAACTCGCTCGCCGCCAACCCGGATCAACGTGGGCTGTTTACCGCCAATGAATGTCGTCGTTTTCGTGATGTCCTCGATGGCACGTCGAACACAGCATGCATCGGCGAAGTGACCTGGGCCGTCTCCAACAACCAGGTCTTATTCGGCTCTGTCGGCAAAGGGGGATCCGCCAATTGTCATACGCCCAATAAAGACAATGTCGATTTTCCCCCACATCGGCATCTGCGCAATCACAAAGTAAAGCTGAATGGTCCGCCGACCGATCGCGTTTTCAGCGGATTTCATAGCCTGCACATTGGCGGAGCTCATTTTCTGTTTGTCGATGGTTCCGCTCATTTTATTAGCGAAAATATCCAGCACACCGCATCGGCTGCGGCCGATCCTCCATCGGATTGGGGGATCTATCAACGACTCGCATCGATCGACGATGGTGAGCCGGTCGACGAGTTCTAACGGGCCGCCTATTGGGTGACTTAACTCAAGGACGAGACGACGCGCCGGTAAGCGAAGATGTTTTTTTCGACGGACTACCTCATTCAACCAGCGGCGGAGTTCACGCAGAAACTTTGCCGCGATGAATATTTCGCGAACGATAGCGTCATTCGCTACTCGGAAAAAGGAACCCGATCTGATGTCCCGCTCACTCGCATCGATTTGTCGTCTTGGCTTGCTAACGATCGTTGTCGCCCTGTTGGGCTGCGGCGGCGATGACATCCCGCTCGGTTACGTGGAAGGAACGGTGACGCTGGATGGAAAGCCGGTCGAAGGTGCGATCGTCACTTTTGTGCCGACTGAAAATGAGGGGACGACCGCTTCGGGACGTACCGACGCCGACGGGCATTACCTTCTGATGTTCACGTTTCGACGCGAAGGCGCCATGCTTGGCACGAATGACGTACTGATCGATTACAACGCTTACGACGAATCTTTGCCGCCAAATAAGCAAAGGCCGAATCTCTTTCCAGCGCAATATGGAAGACCAGGCGCGCTCACGGCAGATGTTCAATCAGGTCGGCAAACGATCGATTTCGAGTTAGAGTCAACGAACTAACAGGCGGTGGAAAGTCGCACGCGTGCTACTCGCCAAAGTGCTGATGCAAAAAGCTAAGCGTCTTGTTGTTGGACCACGCGTGCCCGCCGTCGAAGAAGTCGGCGTCGACGTTTTGCGGGACGCCGAGCACGCCGTAGACCTGCTTCAGTTTTCCGAGCCCGGTGCGCGCTCCGTCGATTGGGAAAATTGGATCATCGATCCCATTGATCAGCAGCACCGGACGCGGCGCGAATAGCGCGACGACGTCCGCCATTTCTCCGTGCCGCATCACGCCGGGCAGGCAATTGCAAATGCAATGATGGATCGAGAAGATCGACGTGCGATACTCCGAAAAAGCGCCGGCGATCATCGCCAGTTTGATGCGTTCATCCAGGATCGGCAGATACATCGTCAATGTTCCGCCGCCCGAGAGACCGCCGACGCCGATCTTATCGGGGTCGACCTCTTCGCGACTCTGCAAAAAGTCGACAACCCGCATTGCGTCCCAGCAACGGATTCCTTGCGGGGTCATCCCCATCAAGAAGGCGTTCATGCTCATTTCGTGGCAGCTGCGCAGGTGCGTCGACTTGTATCCAGCATCACGTCGGCCGCACGTCTCATTCCAACCGCGCACCACCATCGCGGCAGTGACATACCCATGCTCGGCCATATAAACGGCGTAGTCGAGCGCGGACTCGTCGGTTTTCTTTTTCTGCTTTTCGTCTTCGTTAAGACGAATGTAAGGATCAATCCCGCTATGCCCATGCAGACAAATGATCGCCGGGACTTTCTCTTTTCGCGCGTGCGGAACAAAGTAGTAAACCGGCGCCCAGTAGGTTGGCTCGGTGCGCACGTAAATCTTGTAGCGTGTGAACTTCTCGAACTTCTCTTCTTCCGCCCACTCGACTTCCAGCGGCACGCGCTGCGGCATCTTGCCTAACAGATCGACGATTGTCGCGTGCATCTTTTTGCGCCAGGCTGCATGCTCGGCCGGAGTCTCGGCGTCCCACGCCAGATCGGGTTCTACCGTATCAGCAAGTTTTTGAAAGCTGTGGGTGACGTTGTTCTCTTCAATCGTCGCTGCCGGCTCTTCCGCACCTACCAAGCAGGGAGCGTGAGCGAACAGAAAGGCGAACATGAACAGCGGCGTGCGATACATCACGAGCAGGATCTCTCAGCGGTTGAAGGAAGGTGACGCTAGGGAGTGAGTTGAATATCGAATGTTTGGCGTCCTTCGCCGATGACCATCTCAAGACCGCTGGTCGCAAAATCTTGATATTTGCGGGGGATATTCGACGAATCGCTTTTCCGCGGCGCGCTGCGATCACTCTCGACAATCTCCATCTCAGGCGGCTGGACAATCACCTTATAGGCGCCCAGCGGAATTCCGGCGCCATGTTGGCTTTGCAGTTGATACGAGCCGTCGGCTTGCAGCGGCGCACTCGCGCCGAAGCCTTTTGCCGACATGAAGCAGACAATTCCTTCGGCGACCGGCTGGTCCCCGTGGGTCACTCTCCCGCTGACTGCGGCGATCGGTACTTCGTTGGACGAACCACAGCCGGAGACGCAAAGAACTATGATATAGGTAGCGATCGCCAGGGAGTGACGCGATGCCAAGTGAGAAACGGACATTCGACAATGCTCCGGATAATCAGACGCGAAAGGAAGATGCGGTACGGACGCTAACGCCTAGAACGGGCTGGGGACCAACACATTGCCGTCATCTCGTATGCAGATGTTGCGCAAGACCTCCCAGTCCATCGTTTCAGGCAAAAAGCTGACGCCTGCATCGCAGCGCACCACCATCGCGCCGCCGGGATGGGCGGAGTGGATCGGCGTATTGCCACCGGTCTGGTGATTACCTCCGGTGCCGGAAGAGAGCGTACGAAAGCCGACGCCGTAACGAATGGTCGAAACGTTGTAGATGGCGCCGCTACTCCAAGAAGTGCCGGCTGCATCGCCGGGATAGCCGACTGTATTGGCGCCAATCCAGGCGCCGCGGCGACTGCTGTTTCGTTGATCAATTTTCTGGCCGCTAGAGTTGACGGTCCAATTCGATTGTTCGGCAATAATTACCGTGTTGGTCGTGCCGTCAGAAATCTGCGCCAACCGCAGCGATTCATTCGGTATCAATGCGCCATTGCTGCACAAATAACCGGTCGACGCAGAAACGCATCGGCTCTGACCGGTCGGATCGGTCGAAGTAATGCTGCTGGTTGGTGCGCCCGCGACGCCGATATACGAGGTCGTGCCGCACTCGACTGGCCCGCCGGGGTTCTCGGCGAATTCGGGCAACGGACTCGACGGGCATTGATAGGCCGGAGCGTTGAAGCCTTGCATGACCTCGTAGTTCGCTTGCCGATAGCCAGACATCGAGGTCGAGTCGAACAGCATGGCGGACGCATTGTTGAAAACTAGCCCGTCATAAATGTTGCCTTGTTCGAGAAAGGGAAGCAAGTGAACGAGGAAGTTCGAGTGCCAGTAGTATTGGGCGCCGATTGGCAACTTCAAGTGCGTGTCATGATAGTTATGAACCGCCAGGCCGACCTGTTTTAGATTGTTGCTGCACGACATCCGCCGCGCCGCTTCCCGCGCCTGTTGAACCGCCGGCAGTAACAAGGCGATCAGCACGCCGATGATCGCGATCACCACTAGCAACTCGACCAAAGTAAATCCGCGAAAACGCTGAGGAATCGAATTCATAAAAATCTCGCTGCATTGGGAAAAGAGAATGGAATCAATGCGCCTGATAAGCAAACTTTTAGTCGGCGAACTAGAGAAGCGCCGCTTCGCAACTTTCACCGTCTGATTGACAGTAACATGCAAGAAGTGCGTAGGACATGCGTAAACGCGCAATTCTCTTTCGATAATGCGCATGGCCGTTCAGCCAGAGAATGAGCGCATGGGTAGAAGCCGCGCGCTCAAAAGTGATCAGGCGATCCGCAGCGGGCGCAGCAAATTATTGCTGCTGCGCCAGTTAGGAAACGGCTCTAACCTTCGAGCCCGGTCATCGTGCTGGTGCTGGTCGCGAACTGGTCGATTTCCAGCCCAGTTTTCTGCAACATCGAGAGATAGAGATTCGGCAGCGGGTAGTTGTTCTTCCGATCGAACGCGAGATGCTGACCGTGGCGGAATCCGCCGCCGGCGAACAGGACCGGCATGTTGCGGTTATCGTGGTTCGACGCGTTGCCCAGATTGCTGGTCATCAAGACCGACGTGTTGTCGAGCAAGCTGCCGCCATCTTCTTCGGTCTTGTCGAGGCCGCGCAGGAAGTCGCCCCAGGCCCGTACAATCGCCGCTTCGACCAACGCCAATTGCGCCAGTTTCTCTTCGTCGCGTCCATGATGGCTGAGCGAGTGATAGCCTTCGTCGACTCCTTCGATCGGCACGACTCCGCCAGAACCGCCCAAGTGATACGAGACGAAGCGGGTAGAATCGGTCGAGAGGGCCAAACGAACCATGTCGCTCATCAAGCGTTGTCGCCCAATGAAGTCATTAGGGTTCGAGATGTCGATCGGCTTGGTGAAGTCGACTTTCGGCTTCGGGCGATGGGCCCATTCTTCGGCTTCAACCATCCGCTTTTCCAATTCACGCACGCTGGTGAAGTAGGCGTCTAGCCGATCTCGGTCGCCGGCGCCCAGTTCGCGTTGCAGCGCTCGAGCGTCTTCGGCGACCAGGTCCATAATGCTCTGCCCCTGTCGAGCACGATGGACTTGTTTTTTCTGATCGGCTGGCGAATCGGTCACAAACAATTGCATAAACAGGCGTGCCGGCGAACTTTCGGCCGGAATCATCGAGCCATTCTCGGTGTAGGAAGGACTGTTGCTGCCTGACGAGCTGAGCACCAGCGACGGGAACCGCGTCTGATTGCCCAGATGCTTGGCCAGCAACTGGTCAACTGAAATCGTCGTCCGCGACTGAGCGCCGCTCCCCATCGGCGTGGCGCTGAGCAAACTTGCTTCGGCGCGATGTCCGCCCGAGACGCCGGGATGCGAAACGCCTGAGATGACCGTGTAGCGGTCGCGGATATCTTCTAACTGTTTCAGGTACAACGGCGCTTCGTAATCGCGCCCGGCCGTTTCCGGAAAGAGATTCTCAGAGTGCAGACCCAGACCTAGCGTCATCGCAACAAATCGCTTGGGCGTCGCCGGTTTGTCGCTGCCGGCGAAGGCCTGACTCATGGCGCTGAGCCAAGGCATCGACATGACGATTCCGGCGCTGCGTAGAACGGTTCGACGGTTCAGTTTTTTACCGAAGTTGAAGTGAACCTGACTCGACATAAGTCACCGTCTTTCTCTTAGCTGAAATTGAACGTTATTTGCTTAAGAACAACGGGCTGGCGACCACCGCTTGGATGATCGAACGCAAACCGTAATCTTCCGCCGCCGTCTCCTCGACAATCGCTTCCACCGCGTCGCGATCCGCGAAAGCGATCGGTGCGCCCGTCCCGTAGACCAACAGTTTTTCGGCGACGCAAGCCGCCAGCTTCTGAGGTTTACGGATGGTAAGCGCCTGAAAGCCGTCGATATTTTTAAACTCATCGCCGTCGGGCAGCACGTAGCTGGCGTCAATCACGGCGCCCGTTTTCCGCTTGGTTCCCGACATCTTGATATACGTATCTCGCCACCGGCCTGCGGGGTCAAAGTTTTCTAACGCGAATCCCGGCGGGTCGATCTTCACATGGCAGCTGGCGCAGTCCCCTTGCGAGCGATGCTTGGCCAGTTGCTCACGGATCGTCGTTGCGCCGCGAATATCAGGTTCGACCGCCGGCACGTTGGTGGGCGGGGGAGGAACCGAATCCCCCAAGATCCGCTCCAACATCCAAACGCCTCGCAGGACTGGAGAAGTATTCGAACCGTTGGCGGTCACCTTCAAAATTGCGCCTTGCGTGATCAGGCCGCCGCGATGACTCTCCGGCGACAGCGCGACGCGGCGCAACTCGTCCCCTTCGACTCCACCAATTTGGTAGTAGCGAGCCAAGCGACTGTTGAGAAAGGTAAAGTCGGCGTCAATCAATTTGTCGACGCCCAGGTTCTCTTGCAGCATCGTCTCGAGAAATGTCTCGGTCTCGTTGAGCATCGCCTGCTGAACGATGGGATCAAAATCACGATAAAGCTTTCGATCCGGCGTCGTGAAATTAATCTGATCCAAATCGAGCCATTCGGCCGCAAAGTCATGAATAAACTGGCGACCTTTCTCGCCGCTCAACAGGCGAGCCGCTTCGGTCTGCAGTCTCTTCTTTTCATGCAATTTGCCGGCGTCCGCTAAGCGGCGCAGCTGTTCATCCGGCGTGCTGCCGGTCAGCAAATAGCTGAGTCGCGTCGCGATCGCATGATCATCCAACGGGCCAGGCGATTCTGAAAAGTAAAGGAATCGCGGCGAACAAAGGAGCGCCCGATAGCCCATACGCAGCGCCGCGACAAAGTCGTCGCCGTCATCAAGCGCCGCTTGCACGCGTTCGACATAAGGAGCGATCTCCCCAGGCGAGATCGGGCGGCGGAAAGCACGCTGCGCGAAGGCCAACAGCAAACGAGCGGCATCCTCTCGCGGCGACTTGCTGACCACTTGGAACGGCTTTTTCTTGTCTTTGTTGGGAGTCGTCTTCAAGTCGCCCAGCACTAAGCTGCGAACATGATCGTCGTCGCCGTTCAGATGAATCCGCTCCATCGTGATCCGATCGAAGGCGATTCCCGCGAGATCTTGCGACTCCCCTTCTCCCACACCGACCTGACCGCCGGCAAAGCGTCCCTTCTTCAACGTGTCGTCGCCGGGGCGAATCTCCAGCATGTGACCTTTCGGCAGCCATGTCTGAAACTCGATCGTCTTCGGCTCGTCCATCGCTTCGAAGGTGGTCACGTCTTGCAGCAGAGGGGCGGTCGAAACGCACAGTCCCGTTCGTACGGTCGACCAGACGCCGCCGGTCTTGGGAGGCTTCAAACCAGAGACGGTGACTTGAAAACGATACCAACCGTCACTGCGAGCCGTGGTCGCCGGGATCCGTCCGTAGTAGATCAAACCAGACGACCAGATCACCGCTTTGCCGTTGCGCATCTCCGGCTCGCGGCAGCGTCGCTTCGGATTGGTGCGTGAAACTCCTTGGGCGTCAAAGTCGCGTACGTATTCATCTTCGGGCGAGAGAGCACGGCGAAACGCTTCATCCAACGCCGCGTCGACCGCTTGCAAATGGGCCGCCAATTGAAAGTGCGACATCGACTGGCCGTCGGCGACCGTCGTAAATCCGTTCGGTCGAGACTCTTCCGGCAAATAGTCCGTCAGCGGAATATCAATGCCCAGCAAATCATGCAGCGAACGCTCGACTTGCAGACGGGTCAGGCGTCGCGCTTGGACGCGTCCTGCTGTTTCCTGTTGCGAAAGTTGCTGACGACGGAGATGCGTGCGCGTTGCGCTGAGAAACTTCTGCTTCTCGTCGGCGTCGGCCTCGCCAAATTCGGTCGGCGGCATTTCGTCTGACTCGACCCGGTCAAAGATCCGAACCCAGCGATCTTGAACCGCTTCGTCGCTCAAATCAAAGGAAAGCTGCTCAAGATCAAGACCCGCTTCGGAAGTCGCCCCCTGATGGCAGTCCAAACAGTTGGTCGCGACAAATTGACGAATCGCCGCCGGCGTCTGCGGAGGAGCCGGAGTCGCGGCAAATACCGAGGTCGCTAGCGTCAGCAAGACGACAAACATCACCACAAATCGCGGCAAAGAATGCCCGAAATTGCGCATATCGGTTGTGACGAATTTAAAACGCGCCATGGCGTAGGATTGCCGTAAGGTAGGACTGTGGCTGGGGTTGCAGCGATTGGGCGGGGTGGGATAGCGCCTGGTGGGTGGATGACGCTATCCAGTAATCATACCAAGATTATCGGCTAAAGCGAGATATTTTGCATCGCAAACGACCGGGATTACGGGAGATTTGAAGCTGCAATATCTTCTCCGCGTCGCCCTTACAGCTCAATCCTCAGGCTCCCTGCTTTTCGAGCCGTAGCGCGGCGAATCACTTTGTGCGTCTAGGTTGGGGATCAGGGGGCGATCCAACCCTTCTTCCGCGAGATCGGCTGCATTAACCGGTCGAAATTGTCGTACAGGATCATCTGCTTATGTTCATCCGGCAGATCGGCGCCCAGCACTTTGCCCAGCTGAGAAGAGAAGCTGCGTCCCGGCGCATCGCTTCCATATAAGACTCGCTCGGCCCCGAGTTGGCGGACGCCTGACTCGACGATGCCGGAGGTCGGATAAAAGCCGCCGATGCCGATCGACACATTGGGAGCGGCGGTCACCGCGCGAATGCCGACTTCCCAGTCGCCGCCAGAATGTCCGCAGATGAAGGGATAGTCGGGATATCGTTTCGCCAAATCAACCACGTCCTGCGGGGTCGACTCGTTCGGCAGGTTGCCTGAGACTTTCAGCCAAGTGTGCTGATAGATGACCGCTTTCAGATCGATCGCTTTTTCAAAGACTGGTGCGTATTCGCGGCGACTGCAAACTCCACTAAAGCCGCCGAGCTTGAGTCCGACCATCGGGCCGTCCCCCACCCATTTTTGCAGCAGATCAACGCTCTCGGCCGTCTGCTGCAAATCGCACCAGACAAACCCATACAAGCGATCGTAGTAGCGTTCTAGCACGCGGACGATTTCGTCGTCGGAGAAAGGCCCGAGCGGCTTGCCGACTTCCAAAAACAGGCACAGCTTGCTGATCCCAACTCGCCCGGCGATCTCGAGCAGCTGCTCCGCTTGTTCCATCAAGCTCTCGCCGGTCAGTTGCGGCGAAGGCAGATGGCAATGCATATCCCAAATCTTCATCGGTTGAAACTCAATCGCAGAGGATGCTAGGCGGGAAGCAGCGAGCGGGCCGTGCCAAAACGAATCGCTTGATCTTGCTGCGGCGTCAGAACCGACTCGGTCAGCTTGAGCCGCGCCGAATCAAAATAGAACATCGGCGAATACGACCCAAACAACAGATGCTCGGCCGTGGTCGTCGCCAACAGCTTCGAAACGCCTTCGCTGGTTTCTAACTGGGCGATGTCGCAATAGACGTTGGGCAACTGAAGTAGTTTGGCTTGGGCGACTCCCGCCGCGTTCTTCACGCCGTTGAGCAGCACCAGACGCAATCCAGAAGTCGACGCGGCCAGATCGCCGAGCGGCGCCAGGTCAACGTCCGGCACGCGCATCTGGGGATGTTGGGTTCGCGCGTCTTCGAGCCAGGCGCAAAGCTGCACGATCAGGTTCAGTTCCGCCGCTCTTTGCAGCAACTCCGCCAACCGCGGTTCTTTCAGGTCATACCCGTGATAGCTGGGGTGCAGCCGAATCCCCGGCATCCGGTATCGCTCGGCGCAAAGACGCAATTCGTCACGCCACTGGGGCAACAGCGGATTGATCGAACCGAACGGGACCAGCAGTCCATCGTCCTGTTGGGCGCACGCTTCCGACAATCGCCGATTGACGGCGCCGATATCTTTATGAAAGACGCCGTCCAAGCTGCCGGTCCAAGCCTGGGTGATCCCTTTGCTGCGTAGCATCGATGCCAAAGCGTCTGGCGTGTCGTATCGCATACGGCGAAATGGCCAGCGTGACAAATAGACGTTAGCGTCGACCCACGATGGGGTGACTGACTCGGCTCCAGTAACCGGTTCGGCCTGCGATCGCCGCGCATTGGCCAGCAAACCGCCGGCGGCGGTCAGCGTGAGAAAATCGCGGCGTGTGACATTAGCGGCGCTCACAGTCATGTGACGAACTCATGAAGAAAGCGGGGGGGAATGGCTGAAAAATGGGGCGCTGCCCTCCGTCTACGCGGAAGATTCTTTATGATACATCGAAATATCATAGAGAAGAACGGAAAGATGAAGAATCGCGACTAGGCTCGCCGCCGCTCGCTTGGGAAGAAGTCGTTCGCCGCGAGCTTTTTCTGCTTGCCCGCTACGTCCACGAGGACTAGACCGTTAAACTACAAATCTGCCGAGTCGGGCCGTTTGGGCTCTCGGCTTGTTAGGAAAAATATCGAGTTCGCTCGCCACCTTCGGGAGATTCGTACCATGACGGCCGCACCATCGTTGACTCAAACCGCCGCCTGGCAGGCTCTCCAATCGCACTACGATCAGCTGGCCGACGTCCAGCTGCGCGATCTATTCGCCAACGAGGCGGACCGGGGCGAAAAGTTCTCACTCGACGCGGTCGGTATTTATCTCGACTATTCCAAGAATCGGATAACCGCCGAAACCGTCTCGCTGCTGATCGCATTGGCCGAAGCCTCTGGTCTGCGCCAGCGGATCGACGCGATGTTCCGCGGCGACAAGATCAACGTCACCGAGGATCGGGCCGTATTGCATACGGCGCTGCGAGCTCCGCAAGGCGCGACGATCGACGTGGATGGTGAGAACGTTGTGCCGGCGGTCCATGCGGTCCTCGACAAAATGGCAGCTTTCGCCGCCAAGATTCGCGGCGGCGATTGGCGCGGGCAGACCGGCAAGCCGATCAAAAACATCATCAACGTCGGCATCGGCGGGTCTGACTTGGGACCAGCGATGGCCTATGACGCGCTCAAGCACTACAGCGATCGCAATCTGACGTTCCGGTTCGTCTCGAACATCGACGGCGCCGACATGGCCGAGGCGATCCATGACCTCGATCCGGCCGAAACGCTGTTCATCATCGCGTCGAAGACGTTCACCACGCAAGAGACGCTGACCAACGCGCATACCGCGCGACTCTGGTGTCTCGAAACGTTGAAAGACGAAGCCGCGATCGCCAAGCACTTTGTCGCGCTTTCGACCAATGAGAAAGAGGTCGCCAAGTTCGGCATCGACACGGCCAATATGTTTGAGTTTTGGGATTGGGTCGGCGGGCGCTACTCGTTCGATTCGGCGATCGGCTTATCGCTGATGATCGCCGTCGGCGGCGATCACTTCCGCGAGATGCTCGCCGGGTTTCACGAAATGGACGAGCACTTCCGCACGGCGCCGTTGGATCAAAATATTCCGGTCCTCATGGCGCTGCTCAACCTTTGGTACAACAATTTCTTTGGCGCCCAAACGCAAGCCGTGCTGCCGTACGATCACTATCTCGGCAAGTTCAGCATGTACCTACAGCAGTTGGACATGGAGAGCAACGGCAAGCGCGTCACCTTGGATGGTTCGCCGGTCGACTATCAGACCGGACCGATCGTCTGGGGAACGCCGGGAACCAACGGGCAGCACGCCTATTACCAATTGATCCATCAAGGGACGAAGCTGATCCCCTGCGACTTTATCGGTTTTTGCCAATCGCTGAATCCGCTAGGAGATCATCACGACAAGTTGATGGCCAACTTCTTCGCCCAGCCTGAGGCGCTTGCGTTTGGCAAGACGGCGGCCGAAGTGAAAGCGGATGGAGTCGCTGACTTCCAGATATCGCACCGTACGTTCCCCGGCAATCGTCCGACCAACTCGCTGTTGATCGACAAGCTGACTCCAGCGGCGCTGGGCAAGTTGATCGCGCTTTACGAGCACAAGGTTTTCACCTTGGGAACGATCTGGCGCGTCAACTCGTTTGACCAATGGGGCGTCGAGCTAGGGAAAGTGTTGGCCAATCGGATTGTGCCAGAGCTGACCTCCAAGTCCGAACCGGCGCTCGAGCATGACAGCTCGACCAACGCGCTGATCGCTCGTTATCGCAAGCTGAAGCGGTAAGCGGCGAATTAGATCCCTTCGCCGTACCGGTTGTCCTCTTCTCGGTTTGCGGCGTCTGGCTCGGGCGGGTTCCACTGGGGGAACTCGTCAGGCTCGCGCAGCTGTCCGTCTTTGACAAACAGCTCCAGCGCCTCGCCCAGATACGGCGTGCGACTTTTCATGTCGCCGCGAATCAAGTAATACTGCGGTGCGTCGTAGTATTGGCTATAGCGAATCGAATAGATGCGGCCGATGTCGCTGTGATCCCCCTCGAACGCCAGCTTCAGCTTGACGACCTGGCCGATCTCAAACTCAGGCTGCGGCGCTACTTCGGCCAGCACAGGACGAATGCGGATTTTGCGGGGACCATAGGCGAGTTCGTAATATCCATCCGGTTGCAACTCGCGGCGAAAGATCCGGTCGCTTGGAATCATGCCGGCGGCCAAAGCGCGATCGTCGGGATGGATCCAATCGTCCCCATCTTGCGGCCAGCGCGAAAGCATCACGTAGTCAACGTCAGGCTTGAGCGGCATTGACTCCGAAAATTGGGTGTCGCGTTGCGGATCGGTCATGATCGTTCTCAAAGCACGGGGCGCGAAATCCGGGCAAATCCTCCTTGCCGGCGGTGGTTGCTAGATATTCGTCAACAACCGCGATTCATTTTAAGAAAAACGCCCCCGCTTTGCGAACCGTTGGCCAGCGCGCCTAGTCGAGCCCTTCGATGCGTATCCCATTTTCGTCCGCTAATTGCAGAAAATGGAATGCGGCCGGTTGCTGGACATCGCTATCGACCTGGATTTTTTTCTGCTCGCCCCCTTTGCAGTGGCAGACCATGTAATGGTCGTAACTTGTGCCGCCGCGACGTGAGCGGCGTGTTTCGGTCACGAACTGGATGTGATCCAGATCTTTCATCATGACTTCGTGATGCGTCATTCCCAGGAAACCTTGGGACGAAACAAAGTGTTCCGAATCGGCGATCGCCTTTTCAAACAGTGCGGCCGGCGCCATGTAAAGCGTCCCCAGACACCCCAGCACGATCATCGCGATTCCGATCCGAGCCCAGACCTGCGTCATAAACCAGCCGCCTGCCGCGAGGGCGATGCCTCCAAAAAAATAGCCGATCGCTTCCAATGGGCTTTTCGACGCCGACAAAACGCCTTCGTCGGAAAGGTGTTCGTTCACCCCGCAGCCGACAAAGGCCGTCAACAACGCGGCGCCCAAGAGCAGTGAAAACCATTTCGAAGAACCGACCATCGCGATCTCCCGAGAGTTTTAAGGGAAAAGAGAAAGAGGGCGTCACCGCGACCAGGGAGAGGCCGCCGGACCGTACATTAGGGCTGATTGTACATCCCTCGCATGGGGCGTTCCAGCAGATTTCTGATCGCAAAATGGTCGAGATAATTCCGTTCAGAATTGCGAAGCTGCCGGTCAGTTCTGTTGCTGTCGATTGTCGATGATTGGGATTTCCTTTTCCCGCGCATATTCCAGGAACTTATCCCCCGATTCCTTGGCGAAGTTGTAGTACCGAAATTCTACTTCCTCGCCATCGTGACGAGTGCAAATCAAATAAGCCCGGTCCCCGCGAGTGATGAGCCGGATCTCACTAATCTCGTCATAGCGGATCTCCACCCCATTCGCTTCGGTGGTTTGAAAGACAAGGCGATAATGCTGTTGATTCACTTCTGCGCGAGAGAAGCACAGGCTGGCGATCGTCGGAACCGAAACCATCGCAAGGATGATAAGGCTGATTTTGATTGGTTGACTAAGATCAGCGTTTTCTTCTTCTTCGTCCTCTTCTTCCGTTGCGTCCACGTCCGTTGCAGCCACTTCCGTTTCGTCTTCTTCCGTTTCGTCTTCATCGCCAACGCGCGGCAGCAGCAGGCTTCCCCAAATCACGATCCAAAAGAAGCAACCAATCAAAGGAAAGAGGGAGAGGAAGAAAAGTCCCTCTTTATAATGATCGGTCGTTCCCCGCACCCAGTGCGTTGCGCCGCAATCGGTTGTGGAAAGCAAGATCACGTAGATGGGCGCAAATCGCCAATGGGCGAGGAGAGCTAAAAACACGTTGCAACCCCACGTTACCGAATTCGTTCTAACCAGTTCGCTCAGTCGTAATCTTGTTCCGGCTCGGCCCAAACTTGGGCGTTGCCATCTTCATCCACCTCAACATGGATCACGCTGGGCCGGCAGCAGACGGGACAATCTTCGACATAGGTTTGCGTATGGCCTTCCGACAGATCGATCGGCACGACAATCTCTTCGCCGCAGGCGTCACAGACGTAGCTTGCATCTTCTTGCATGGTGGCTCTCCGCCTAGAGAGGATTAATGGCCCGAGGTCAATTTTAACCCGATGATCGACCCCACCAACAGCAGCAGGAAAAATCCCCGCGCGGGCGACAAGCTTTCGCCAAACAGCCAAACGCCCAGCAGCGCGGCGCCGCTCGCCCCAATGCCCACCCAAATTGCATAGGCCGAGCCGATCGGAATGGTTCGCGCCGAAACGGACAAGAGAAACATGCTGGTGACAATCGCGGCGGCGGTCAGCACGCTGGGGAGCGGTTTGGTGAAGCCCTCGGTATATTTCAGCCCGATCGCCCAACCGATTTCGAGCAGGCCAGCCACGATCAAAATAATCCACGCCATGAGACGCTCCTTGGGGTAAGGGCGTCGTCTTTACATAACCGGGTACGGCGCGTCTCGTCCGGGGCAGATTGCCAAGCAGCACTTTTTCAGAACGAGTCATCCTAGCTCGTAGGCCCGTCGTGACAAGGCGTAATTGCCGTCGGCCTATTTGCCCTGGGGAAGCTGGACGCCCATGTCTCGCAACATCATCTTCATGTCTTCCCATACTTCGCGTTTGGCGGCCGGGTTGCGAAGCAGATAAGCAGGATGGTACGTCGCGATGACTTTAGCGCCGCCGTAGTCATGAAATTGACCGCGTAATTTGCCGATTGCGGTCTCGGTCTTCAGCAGGTTTTGCGCGGCGAACTTGCCCAGACAAACGATATAGTCAGGCTGAATGATCGCCAATTGCTGCTCGAAGTAGGGCATGCAGTTGGCGTTCTCTTCCGGCGTCGGATTTCGATTTCCTGGGGGGCGGCACTTCAGCGTATTCAAGATGTAGACATCTTCTCGCTGAAACGTACAGGCCTCGATGATCTGCGTCAGCAACTTGCCGGCGCGACCGACGAACGGCTCTCCTTGCTTGTCTTCGTCGGCGCCGGGGGCCTCGCCGAAAAAACAGATGCGTGCATTCGGATTGCCGACCCCAAAGACGGTTTGCGTTCGAGTGCAGGCCAGCTCTTCGCACAAGACGCACTTCGCGACTTCGGCGGCCAGCACGTCCAACTGTTGTTGTCGCCCGCCGTGGTCTGTATTGAGCACCGGCGGAGCGGCGCGATGGACTGTCGGCGGAGGAGTAGGAGCCGCCACCGGAGCTCTGGGTTGCGGTGGAGCGGGGGGAGTCGCTGTTGGTTCAACCGTCGGCGCGGCTGCGGCTGGCGCCGCGGCACGTAGCAATTCTTCCGCCACATCCAAGCTGCGGCCGAGGGGCGCAATCTCGACGCCGGCCGATTGCCAGTCACGCATTTGCTGCAGCAAGGCGCGACGGAGATGAGCTTGCGGGTCGTCAGACATGCCGAAATCTACCAAGACGATGGAAAAATCAAATCGCGTTCACGCTCAATTATCGGCAATTCAAGGCCGGCGTGAAGGTGGAGCCGGCGAGAACTTCTCGCCCCACCGGCCGCCGAATTTACAACGGCCCTCGCAGCAGGCAAAATAAAGGGGCTCCAGTCGCTTGAAAATCCTTCCTCTACCGCCTTGGTCCCCATGCAAAATATCTCCCGCCGCGCCTGTTTGGCGCAACTAGCCGCCGTTACCAGCTTGCCGCTGATCTCTTCCGCTTTCGCCGCCGAAGCGGTTTCGGACGTCCGCAGCACCGTTCTGCTGCGTAGCGGTTGGCAAACGGTGAACATCGGCGACATCGCCCATACGCCGGGCGTGCTGCAGTTGATGCAGGACTATCTTCCCAACGTCGAGGTCATCCTGTGGTCGAATGCGCTCGATCGCGGCGTGCGTGAAATGCTGCTGGCCAACTATCCGCAATTGAAAATTGTCAGCGGCAACGTTAGCGCCGCCGGAAAGTTCTCGAACGAAGAACTGCAGCAGGCGTTTGACCAGGCCGACTTCCTGCTGCATGGGTCGGGGCCCAGCGTCGTCGCCGCCAGAGATATCGACTCTTGGCGCAAAGTAACAGGCAAGCCGTACGGCATTCTCGGCGTCACGATCACCGCCCAAGGCGAAGCGGCCAGTCGCAAACTATCGCCGCAATTGCAAAGCTTGCTCGAAGGAGCCGATTTCGTTTTCACGCGAGAAAAGAGATCGCTGCAAAATGTCAAAGAAGTCGGAGTCGCCGGGCCCTACTTGGGCTTCGCGCCGGACGGTACGTTTCATTTGAAGTTGAAAGAGTCGGAAGCGACGCAAGCGTTCATCGCAGAAAACGATCTGGAGCCGCGCAAGTTTATCGTTTGCGTGCCCCGACTCCGCTACACGCCGTATCACAAGATTCGCAAGACCGGGCTGGATTCGAAAGAGATCGCTCGCCGCGAAGCGGTGAACGAGGCGCACGCCGAAGAGGATCACGCCAAGCTGCGCGCGGCGATCATTGCGTGGGTTCGCCAGACCGGCGGCAAAGCGGTGCTGTGCCCCGAGATGACCTACCAGGTCGAAATCATGCGGCCGCTATTGTTTGATCCGCTGCCCGAAGACGTGAAGAAGAACGTCGTCCTGCACGAAAAGTATTGGATCACCGACGATGCGGCGACGTTGTACGCCGATGCGGCGGCCGTGATCAGTTGCGAGTGCCATTCGCCGATCATCGCCGCGGCGGTCGGAACTCCCTGCATGTACCTGCATCAGCCGGAAGATGGAATCAAAGGGAACATGTGGCGCGATGTCGGCCTGAACGCGTGGTATTTTCCCATCGAAGAAACGTCAGGCGACGACGTCGCGGCGGCCACGGCAGAGATCGCCGCTGACTTCCCCGCCGCGCAAAAACGAATCAACGACGCCGTCGCCGGAATCGAGACTAATTATGCTGAGAACTTTCAGGTAATCGCAGAGTCGCTGAAGAAGGCGACCTCGCCTTAGGAGGCTACGGGATTTTTGAAGTCGCGCTATTTGCCGATTGAATCGAACACGGGGGAAAAGCGCAACTTCAAAAACGCGCCTCGGGCTACGAAGCAAAGACGACCTACGCGACCTTCACCACGATCGCCGTTACATCATCGCGGCGCGGCGTGTCGGGGGCGAAGCCAGAGACGGCGTCGACCATGTCGGCGACGATTCGCTCGGCCGGTTGTCCGCGCCGAGCGTGGATGATCGACAGCATACGATCATTGCCCCACTGTTGGCCGGCGAGATTTTCGGTCTCGGGAATGCCGTCGGTCGCCATCAGCAAGATTTGCCCTTCTTCGAGCGTCACTTCGGCCGAACCGTGAAATGCGAAGTCTCCGATGACTCCCAGCGGCGGGCCCTCCCCTTCCAGGTCTTGCACGCTGCCGTCGCGACTGACGAGCCAGGCGTTGTGCCCTGCTCCGGCGTAGGTCATCGTGCGGCGCTGCAGATCGATCACCGCGACCCAGGCCGTAATAAAGTCGCCGAACTCGATCTCGCTCGAGATGACTCGATTCCAGCGTCCCAGGATTTCGCCGGGATCGATGTAGTGCTGCACGATTTCGCGAAAGTAAGAACGAGCCGAAGACATCAGCAGCGCCGGGCCGACTCCATGTCCGGCGACATCCGCGATCACGGCGACCAGCTTGCCATCACTGGTCCGATGAAAATCAAAGTAATCGCCGCTGGTCCATTCGGCCGGCAGACTGATTGCCGCAACATCGTAGCCGTCCGCAGTAGGCGGAGTTTTGGGGAGAAAGTTCTGCTGAATCTGCTTCGCCAACATCATTTCTTCCAACGTATGCTGAACGGCCGCATTCAAGCGTTCGTTCTCTTTCTCGGCGAGCTTGCGGGCCAGTTCGTTCTCTTTAAAGATCGGCTCGATCGTGGCGATCCCCGCGAAAAAGAGAACCGCCATCATTAGCGTCGCTAGCGATTCGGCCCAGAGCGCCGGATGATGTTCGACATTGATCGCCATGTCCCAGATACGCCACATCGACGCAAACATGCCAACGGCCATCAATACGGCGGCGCCGCTGATAAATAGCCAAGCAAAACGGCGTCGATAGATCGCGTTAAGCCGCAACGCCAATACGACGGAAACGATTTGAAACGCCGCCGCTAAACCCAGTACGATCTTGAACGCCGTCATCGTTGTCGTCGTCACCGAGGGAAGAAGGAATGCCCGAATTGTGCACCAATGACCGCGCGGGATCAATCGTGCACGGTAGGCGAATCGACGAAAAAGAACGAAGAAGAAGATTCAATGAAGAATCCAACGCTCACTAATCGTACAAGCGAAAGAGTCGTTTGAGTGCGTCCAGCAGACTATCGGACGAGGCGCTTCCCGCTTCGTCGCGCAGCGATTCTAGCGGCGGATGGAGCAGCTTGTTCACCAGGCGATCAAACGAGCGGATGATCTCGTCGGCGATGCGCGGATCAATATCGCCCAGCTTGTTGAGCAGCCGCTTTAGTTCCTCGTCCTTCAGTTCGTCCGATCGCTGTTTCAACCGGCGAATGGTCGGCGCCGTCGCGCGATGGTTAAGGTCGGCCATAAACTTGGCGGTTTCGTCTTCGATAATCCGCTCAGCCTTGGGCCATTCCCGTTCGCGCGCCGCCCGGTTTTTATCGCACGTCTGGCGCAAGTCGTCGATCGAAAAGAGATAAACCCCCACCCGTTCGGCGATTCGCGGATCAAAGTCGCGCGGAATCGCCAGGTCCAAGACAAACAAGGTCCGCTGGAACCGGGCCGCTTCTAACTGTTTGTATTCTTCCAAGCGAATAATCGGCTCGGTCGCACCGGTGGTCGAAACGATCAGGTCGGCCGCAATAACCGCTTCGTGCAGTTGGTCCCAGTGCAGCGCCTTGCCGGCGAACGTCGCCGCCAGACGCTCGGCCCGTTCTAAGCTGCGATTGACGACCGTAAACTCTTTGGCTCCGACGTCCAGCAAATACCGAGAGGTCTCTTCCGCCATTTCGCCGGCGCCGATGATCAACACGTTTTTGTCGTCAAACCGATCAAAGACATTGCTGGCGAAATCACTGACCGCGACGCTCGGTATGCTGACCCGCTTCTTGTGGATCGTCGTCTCGTTGCTGACGCGTTTGGCGACGCGGATCGCCGCTTGAAAGCAGCTATGGGTCAACGTGCCGGCGCTGTCAATCTGAGTCGACAGTTCATAGGCTTGTTTCACCTGCGACAAGATCTGCGCTTCGCCTACCACCATGCTGTCGAGACTCGCCGCGACGGTAAACAAGTGCCGCACGACATCTTCGCCGGTACGCTCTAGAACGTTGTCAAAAACATCTTTCGCTTCCAACTGATGGAACTCGGCCCAGAACTGCACCATGTCGTGATGCGTTGGGCAGAGGTTGCCGTCGAGCGCCGCCGTGTAGATTTCGGTTCGGTTGCAGGTCGAAAGCAGCACCGACTCGATATCGGGAAAGCGGCTGCGAAACGTCTTTAGCGCTTCTTGCGCCTGGTCCGGACTAAACGCCAAGCGTTCGCGGATCTCGACCGACGCATTGTGATGACTGAGGCCGATCATCTGCAACTTCATCGCGCCCCCTTCTCGCTTTGAGCGATCGTGGGAGTCAGCGAGTAAAAATGCGTCGCCTGTTCTTTCGGCGAGCGCGCATGCTGTGTCGGCCCGAACAAGATCATCGCGAGCACTAGGCCGAGAAACATAAAGTTGGCCAACGTCAGGTAGGCGATCTTTTGCCCTTGTCGCGCCGGTTTATAGATCAGTTCAAACAGCGTCGCCGCGACCAGCCACAGGAAGAGAATCCCGGAACTCCAGACGACCGGATCGCTCCACGGGAAGCTATTGGTTTGGCGATCGATTTTCAGCAGCACTCCTGCCAGCAGTCCGCCGGCGAGCAGGCAGGTCGAAACGATCAACGTGCGGCGGTTGAAGTTTTGCAGCCATTCGAGACTCGGTAGGCGGAACCCTTCGCGCTGCAGCATCTTGTGCTTTAGCCGATATGATTGAATCAAATACATCACGCCGGTCGCAAACCCCAGAAAGACAGCCGCTGTGCCTGCCAACAGCAGCACGCCGTGAATGATCTGCAGCGGCCGCACCCGATTGCTGGGGTCAAATGGCGCGACCTGATCCATCCAATAGGCCATCCCCAACAGCAGCAGCACCGGCGGAATCATGAAGAGCCCGAGCGCCGTTTTCGGATGGGTCAGCGACATCGCCAGATAGGTCGCCGCCAATACCCAGGCCACGATCAGGCACCAGTGATGCCAAGACGAAATCGGCCCTGCTTCGACCAGGCCGTTTTGCTCTCCCACCAGATAAATCGTATGCGCGATCAGGCCGGCGGCCATGAATCCGACCGACAAAATGGCCCGGACTTGCGCGCGGAAAAAGAGCCGCACGATCTCAAGCAAGAGTGCGACGCCGTAGCTGGCGGTAAAGCAGAAGATGGAAATGCCGGAGAGCATTGAGGGGTAGGTATCTCGCGGATTGGGTCGACTTTATCATTCGCCGCCGAGTCTAGATCGGCAACCGAGCGCCGACGGCTGGCGTTCGCTTTTGATTCTAAGGATAATCCGGGCCAAGGCTTACGTCAGGCGGAGTTCCCGCCATTTTCCCTCGGCCCAATGGAGTTTTCCGATGCAGCCCCGCATGAGTATTGTCTGCTTGGGCGTTCGCGACTTTGCCCGATCCTACCAGTTTTATAGCGATCTTGGGTTCAAAACGACGGCCCAGTCAACCGATCCGATCGCCTTTTTCTCGGCCGGAGGCGTAGTGCTATCGATTTTTCCGCTCGATCAGCTCGCCGCCGACATCGGCCCCCACGTCCCTGTTCCCCAGCCCGGCTTCGGCGGCATCTCGCTGGCCCACAACACCCGCGAGAAAGCCGAAGTCGACCAGGTCATGGCCCTCGCCCAGCAATGCGGCGGCACGATCGTCAAGCAGCCGCACGAAACCGACTGGGGCGGCTATAGCGGTTATTTCACCGACCCCGACGGCTATCACTGGGAAGTCGCCCACGGCGCGATGTGGAAATTCGACGACCGCGGCTGCCTGATTTTGGAATAAGCGGCCCACGAGCCACCAATTCACGCGGGCCCAACACCCGGCCCGCGCGAACCTGGCTCCCTCTTTTTAGAACTACCCCCTAACATTACGATAGAACCCATACTAGATCCGCCTGTCGCACAGCGCCCTGCGGGTCTGGCAAGATAATTCTTGGTCCTCGTAGCTCAATGGATAGAGCAGCGGTTTCCTAATCGAAGTTGAGGGGGCTGCGAAGGCTGCGAGGAGTGGCCGCAAGATCTCTATTTCTAAGCGGTTACGTCGATTCCGGCTAATCGAGCTTCGCCCTACTCAGCAGTGGAAAGCCTTGCTTGCGGGTGTAGCTACACCCGGCGAAATTGGCGAAGAAGCTCACAGACTGCCCTGTTTTCCATATGCGCCTAAGCAGGACAGATTGGGCTTCGTGTAAGATTTTGTGTAAATTTTTCGCACAACCGCCGTCGATGGAGCGTAATGTTTAGTGTAAAGTTTTGTGGATTGGCTATCTCACACGGGCATGACTGCATAGCCAACCTTCTCAATAAAGGACTACCCACAATGGGAAAACGAGAGCAACTTAAATTGGCCAAGGCCCCGCTTGCACTCGCCCTCGTCCAGCTCCGCTTTTCGCCTGTTCTTAGGATGTCTAAATACGTTCCGGACATCCAAGAGACGCTTCGAGGGATGGGGTTCACGAAATACGTCGAAGAACAAATGCAGCAGTTGACGCTGGGGGTAATGCCAATCGCCGAGAGCGATGTTCGTTGGATATTTGGCGGTCGGAAGCGTCGCGAGGCGATCATTTTAACCAAGGATTTTGTGACCTATGAAGTTTCGAGCTATACGAACTTCGAGGAGTTTGTAGCTAGATTTTCGGCGGCACTTGATGTGATTGCCAATTATGCAAATATCACTGAGGCCGTTCAGATTGGGCTTCGATACGTAAATGTAATTCGCCCTACAGAAGAAATTCTCGCGAATGATTGCTTGCAGACTTCAATTCGAGGGCTGTCGGCAGAAGAGTTGGGCGTCACAAAAAGTCGGTTTGAGTTTCTGATTCGCGCAGAAACGGAATGTGGTCACTTGCTGGTAAAATCCTACGAGCACGACGGCAAGAAATTTATTCCACCTGAGATCGGAGTAACCCACCTCGATTTCGACAATAAGCCTGGAGAGGGTGAGCTTTTTCGTGTGCTTGATTTTGACCATATCGAAAAATGCGAGTGCGAACTAAATAATGAAATACTCATCGGTAAATTGTGGAAGCTCCACGATATTCTTGAAACGGCATTCGAGCATTCCGTTTCGCGTGAAGCATTGAATCATTGGAAAGGAGGTGCCTAGTGCCGGCAACGGAAAATGACATCTTCGACAAGTATTTACAACTCCTTCGTGAGGCGTCTGGCACGGGGATCACTAGCCCTGAGCCTGAGCATTTGTCGCCTACCGGGGCTATTGTTTGTTGCGGCAATTACTTTTGGGCGCAAGATGCATTGGTGGAGACGGATGCTGTTAGTAGCGAGTATGAGCGACTTAGGGGATGGTTTGTACCCGGAACAGAGTCAAGCGGGACAAGCTTTAGCACAAGCATTGTGTCGCTAGTGATGTCTGGTCGCAATTCACCTTTAACGATGGGATGCACGCAACGGCAAGATACCGAACGCAGTAGCAGCATACCGGAAATCATCTCAGAAATTAGGGCAAACCTTGCCTTGCAGGTTAAGGAACTTGCCGAAGTTGTTGGTGTCGAGAGGCCAACAGTCTATGGATGGATCAAAGACAATGCCACCCCTCACAAAAGCAATCATGATCGCTTGATGCAAGTCTATCGCATTTCACAAGCGTGGCGCAAGATTTCACGTCTTCCTGCCGGAGCAGCATTAAGGGAATTTGTGGACGATGAAGGTAATTCCGTTATCGATTATATGAGGCGAGATTCTATGAATGAGATCGCAATCGATGCTTTGCTGCAATCAATTGCGACCCGAGTAAACTCTCGTGATCGCGAGAAACCGAAGAGCTTGAGAGAGTTGGCGGAGGCTCGGGGAATTGACGTGAACAATGTCAAAGACCAGTCGGCGAGCATTGATGCACTGACGGGAAAACGATCCACAATGGAGTAGCTTGTCATGGCGTCCGTAAGGGATGACGCAGGCCCTATAAAAGCCAACGGCTGGCGGCAGGGAAGTGTGCTACCACACTCGCTCGTGGAAAGTCTGCGCAATGGCAATTGCGTTCCAGAGAGACTAGCTGATTGTGAACTTTGGATAGTGGTGAGTCACGATTGTGATGTAACGAATCCTCGCTTTTCAGTCGAGCCAAATGTTGAGATTGTTCCAGCTCGGCGAATGTCTGGGAGTGATGGCAACAAGCATTGGGGAAAAAGTCCCCGAGAATTTCAGTTTGATGTGAAAATTGACGGTGGCGAGCAGACGTTCTTTGACATATGCGTCCACGACCGGCTCGTTCTCTCAAGGCAAATTCTTCTTGATTGCTTACCTGATGATTCAAGACAGCCAAGTGAGAGATTTCTTCGGGCAATTTCACACTGGCTGTCAAAGCGATATGTTCGTGCCGCCTTTCCCGATGCATTTAACGATCGAACAAGAGACGCAGCGATAAGGCTTCGCCAGTCTTTCAAGAAGAGCGGCCATTTAATAGAAGGCATTTACATGGTCGTTGTGGATGATGAGCTTGAGGAAGACGAAACATATAAAATTATCGTTTATGCCGTGATGCATGATGATGAATATGCGTCGTCAAGCAGTCGTAAGGCAGCTCAATTGCTTGTTGACCAAGTAGAGTCGCGTTTAAGTGGTTGCGAAGGGGTCACGGTCGAGATTGCCTGCCTAAAACCAGAGGCGGAAATCACCCTTTCAGACTTGAGGTTGCTGAAACGCTGGGACTTTGACTACCTCAGTCTTCGTGATCCTGATTCTGAAGACTTACCACGGCATTGAATCTGACGCATCTGATTTAAATATATCTCTCAGCGGCTCAAACTGTATCCAGATCAAGAAGCGAAAATAGCCCCAGGAAAACCTGGAGCTATTAGTTTGGCCAACAATGATCGGCAGTTACTTGAGCTTCACTTTACCTTCGCCATCCACACTAAAGGTTTTACCTTTTAGCTTCTCAAGCTTTTCGATTGTGTCCTCAGTCACTTTCAACTTGAATTCTGCCCCAGGCATTTGGTTTTTCCCGCTGACATCCTTCAGGCCGAGCTTCTTCAGAGCATCACGGATCTTTGATCCGTTCTCGCCAGCGTTTTTGACCTTAACGGGTTCCTTCAATCCCTTTAGTTGCTTGAGGGTAGAAGCCCAGCCCCTTGCGATGGATTTTCAACGTCTTCAGCAGCTTGGATGCTTCGTTTGAGATCGGGTTATCGGTCGTCGACTTCGGCTCCCAGGTGTTGCCGTACTTCGTGATAAACACCCTGTCGGTTTCGTGCTCTGGTCGTTTGGCCAGAACAGCCCGCAGCGCTTCCACCGTTTCGGGCCATAGCGGGCAACGTCGCTCTATCCCTGTCTTCGGGCGTCCGAATTCAAGCCAACCCTTGTCAAGCTGCACAGCGGCTAATGGGAGCTTGCAGCAGTCGTTGTTCCCGAAGCCGCAATTGATACCCAGGTAAATCATTGCTCTGAGCTGCGAGCCGGCTCCGGCGATCATGGCTCGAATCTGTGGGGCATCGAATAGCTTCTTGCCTCTCTCCTGTCGGTTCTTACGCAACGTCGCGCGAGATGGCGGCTTGAAGTTGGGGCCAAACTTGATCGGCTTTGCAATCAAATCCGATTCGTAGGCATACTTGAAAAGCGACCGCACGATGGTGATATCACCCGTCAACGTGACCGGCCCATGGTCCTTGGCGAAGATGGCCCTCAACTTCTCGAAGTCGATCGGGCGCAGCGTCTCAACGTGTCGTCCCTTTCCGAGCGACTCCAGCACGGTTCCCATGCGTCGGTCGTAGGATTCCCAGGTCCGCTTCGCCAGCTCCTCGGATTCGACTAGCCGGGTTTTGCTGTTGAGAAATGCGTTGACCAAGTCCCGGACCTTCAGCCCAGCCCCCTGTCGAACCTCACGCCCTGCTAAGATGTCATCCTTCTGGTCAAGCCAGCGATCTAGGGCCGCTTGTGGGTCGATCCAGGTGCCGAAGTAGTGGAACTTGCCGTTCACCTTCTTACACCACTGACCAGACGGATGAGCCCAGAGCGGGAAGTCGGGATGCGGCTTCCGTGGTTTCTGGATGGATGCTATCTTTTTGGGTGTAGATTTTGGCATTTCGGGTGTAGTCGCTAAAGTGACCACCTAAAGCTAGTTCGAAAACACCGAAAAACAAGGCTTTTTTGCACACGTCCTCGTAGCTCAGTGGATAGAGCAGCGGTTTCCTAAACCGCGTGTCGGTGGTTCGATTCCACCCGGGGGCATTAGACTTACGTCGATTTGGCCTGGGAGGTGTACCCAGGTACATGGCTCGATCTCCATAATGAGTCTTTGAATAATTGCGATAATGACGGCACTGCCGCTCTCTCATTTACGCCCAGAGAGTCAATATGCCCAACGAAGCAGACTATAGAGTTGTTCGAGATGAAAATGTCTTGCGTTTCCAGTCGTTAAGTTCGCCATTCGTCGTAGCGAATTTTATTCGAGCAATTTTCCATGGTCGTCAATCGGGAATTACACATTTCTTGCTGGATTTTGCTGCGATCCAAGGTGCGTATCCCAATGTTGTGGCTCCAGTCGCCGGCCTGCTTGAAATGTACCGTTCCGAGGAGCAACTATCGTTTGAGATTCTAGATTCTCCTGATTTCTTGGGTCGAACGTGCATATTTAATCCAGCTATTGCAGGATTGGATTTAGGCGATTCGCTGACCCCCATGAATGTCGTTTGGAAATTTGCCACACCCAACGAAATCAATCAGCTGGTAAATGCCTATATCACTGACGTTGCGAGGGCAGTGGAATGCAAAATCGGTGTGCTCCAGGGCTTGGAATGGTGCCTCAACGAAGTGATGGACAACATCCTTCAGCATTCACTTGCGACCCATGGATATGCGATGGGACAGATACACCCGAGTTCCCAGCATATAGCGTTGTGCATTTTTGACCATGGACGAGGACTCTACAACTCACTAAAGGCTACGGTGCATCAACCGTCAAATGCTGTCGAAGCCATAAAACTCGCTGTCCAAGAAGGGGTCACTCGCGACAAGAACATCGGACAGGGGAATGGGATGTGGGGGCTTCAGAATATCGTCATGTCGAATTCAGGGTTTCTAAACATCACAAGTGGGCCTGGTTTCGTTGGCAGGCGAAATACAGAGTTGAACACATCGCTCCAAGTGCCATTTCCAAGCTATTCAAACAATTGCACTACAGTCGATTTTCAAATTGACTTCGATAAGGAAGTTTCAATAGTTGACGCACTTGGCGGCTACCAACCGATAAATCAAAGAATTGAAAACTTGGAAGACGATTTCAACAACATTATTTACCGAGTGTCTGACCAGCCATCTGGTAGCGGCACAAGAAAATCCGGCGTTTTGTTGCGAAATGAGTTGCTCAATATCAAAAACGAATCAAACTCCTTGATCCAGATTGACTTTAGCGGCCTTTCGGTTATCGCGTCATCGTTTGCCGACGAATTGGTCGGAAAGCTGATCTTGATTTGTAGCTCGCAAGAATTTGAGAGGCGATTCAAAATCGTAGGTGCAAATGAAACAATCTTGGCGATCATCAACAGGTCCGTCACTCAGCGGATTCGTGACGGTATGACTGATGACTCCGAAGCGACTAGTTAGTCAGAGTTCATCGTGCAAGCAAAAGCGTTTGGCCTATCTTTGCGACTCACTGCAACAAGTGATCAATTAGCTTTTGAGCGTCCTTCTGCACATCCCCAGGTGCATAGTGCTTCCGCGTCGTCTCCCAGGATGCATGCCGCATGACGCGAGAGATGACCAGGGGTGGAACTCCAGCGTTTCTAAGTCGGTTACCACAGCTGCGTCGTAGATCATGTGCCGAAGCGTATTTCACCGGTCGACCAGTCTTCTTGTCAGCATCTGCGACAATGATCTTGGCTTCTTTCCCAATGCGGCTGATAACTTTTCCAACCCATTCGGCGTCGGGACGTTGGTGCTTCACCTTTCGGCCGAGCCGGAGCTGAAGTGATTCTGGGTTGAACGCCCAGCCAGTTCGATTCGCTTCAGGCGTTTTCAGCAGCAATGCTTCAAAGCCTGGGAGAAGTGGGATCGTTTGATCCGTGTCGTTCTTTTGCATCGATGCGGGGATGTCCAGAATGGGATGTTTTCCAGTCTCCCAGATCGGCCGAATTGTGCCAGGTTTATTCCAGGAGAGCAAATTGTTGATGAACTTGAGAGAGAGCTCAATGATTCATGGCTGGGACAGCACTGGGGCATTGATATTTTGAAGCAAAGTGAAGTGAGAAATGAACAGGATGGTGAAACGGTAAATCGGCTTGTGGAGTTCAAATGTCCGAGGGAGAGATTTATATCTGGCGGTCAGCAAGCGTTTAATTTCGTTGAAGGAATTATTCAACCGATCCGTGCCGAGGGAAATGTTTTTTTACTTGAGCTGATTTTCGATGGACTTGAAACGTTCGAGAGTTGTCAATCCGAGGAAGAATTGCGACCGGTTGTTCAGAGAGCTTTGAAGGAGCTTCGCCAGCGGGGGAAAACGCCATCTGCCGTTTTCATCCCATTCGAACTGCGGTGGGCAGACTTGTTGTCCGAAAGCGGCAATTTTCACGATGAGTTTGAGCCGAGTCAAAAAGGCCACGGCTATCTTACCACTGTCGATGGAACGCCAGTATTTGGGTTTCGTGAACTGGAAAAGGACATTCTTGTCTTGGACCTGGCAGCCACATACGAATTGCTAAAACCTCGCGATCCAGCAATCAAGATTTCGGTGATAGATCGCTTCTTAGAGGAGTGCCAAGTGCTGCTTCAGGAAGTCGAGAGCTCGGACGATTTACCTCAAGTAGAGAGCCGCGAAATTCCGGTCCTCTTGCAATTGGAAATTCAATTTGGAATCAAGGCTGTTGCTTTGGATGCCGCCCTCCGCGTTTCATGTCTTGAGCCGTTGGTGCCCCCTTCAGGCCAACGGTGATTATTTGGGTAGACTATCGTCGAGGTGTTTTCCGTTTCTGAGTATTTCGGCATCCTTCTGCACATCCCCAGGTGCATAATGCTTCCGCGTCGTTTCCCAGGATGCATGCCGCATCACG
The DNA here is from genome assembly GCF_000153105.1 of Blastopirellula marina DSM 3645. Taxonomy (GTDB): domain Bacteria; phylum Planctomycetota; class Planctomycetia; order Pirellulales; family Pirellulaceae; genus Blastopirellula; species Blastopirellula marina. The sequence goes on along the minus strand of NZ_CH672377.1, from coordinate 1,711,270 downwards.
CGAGAAATAACCAGGGGTGGAACTCCGGCGTTTCTCAAGCGGTTACCGCAACTGCGTCGCAGATCATGAGCCGAGGCGTATTTCACCGGTCGACCAGTCTTCTTGTCAGCATCCGCCACAATGATGTTGGCTTCTTTCCCGATGCGGCTGATAACTTTTCCAACCCATTCGGCGTCGGGACGTTGGTGCTTCACCTTTCGGCCGAGTCGCAGCTGAAGTGATTCTGGATTAAACGCCCAACCAGTTCGATTCGCTTCAGGCGTTTTCAGCAGCAATGCTTCAAAGCCTGGGAGAAGTGGGATCGTTTGATCCGTGTCGTTCTTTTGCATCGATGCGGGGATGTCCAGAATGGGATGTTTTCCAGTCTCCCAGACCGGCCGAATTGTGCCAGGTTTATTCCAGGAGACATGCATCAATTCCTCCAGTCGCAATGCTGATTCCCACAGTGCACGCAAAACATAGAGCCAAGATTCGGCCGCTTCATCTCCAACAACCTTGGGAGTCGCCTTCAGCATCGCCTTGTATTCCGTTTCGGTAATCGGGCGTCCTTTCATCGAAGTGTTCTTGGAAGTTTTGATCAGGCGGATTTTCGGAGCGTTAGGCAGCCAGCCTTGAAGATGTGCCCAGTTGAGAGTTGCCAGGATTGCCGCCATGTAGCCTTTGACAGTATGGGGAGAGCGAGGCCTTTTTCGGGCACTGCAATCGCCCGCTAGTAGGCGAACTTGGAGGTTTTGCAACGCTGAGGAATCGGCTATATCGCCCAGGCACTTTGGCTTCAGGATTCGTTCCGCGATGTCCAGTCGGCTTTCTGCCGCCATCGCTGTCTTGTCACGAACCGTCGCTAGATGGAGCACGCGATATTGTTCGCGAAAACTATCCCAATCCATTTCCGGCCCAGCGGCCAGTTGGCCAGTTGACTGGACGTTGATCCCCAGCACTAGCCGAGCTTCGGTCTCTACCTTCAACCGTTCCGCTTCCTCGATATCTCGACTTCCAACCGAGATCCGCACTTCCCGATTATTGGTCGGGTCGGTGTATCGGATTTGGAAGGGTCGCCCCGAAGGCATTGCAATTCGCACCTTCGGAACCCAAACGAAAATCAGCTTTTCAAAACTGAACAGGCGGAAGAGGGCGAATATGCTGGAACCGATGCTTTGGTTCGAGAGATACTTCAGAACTCCATGGATGCCTCGTTAGGTGCCGGGCCTATTCGAATTCGTCTCGGTTTGTTTGCCGCATCAGATCTCCCAAGCCCTGATCGTCTCCGTCATTACTTTGCACGACTTGAATCACCGCTTCGCCATCGCGATATTTCATTTTCGAGTGATGGCATTCCGAATCTCGACCAAGGATTTCTTGTTTGCGAGGACTTTGGTAGCCGATCGGAAAATCAAAGCCGAAGTTGCAAACGCTAGATCTTCGAGAGTACGAGCGACGAGTTGTGGCCGCCGAAGCCGAAGTTGTTCAGCATGGCGTTTCTGACGCCGATTTCACGCGCCGTGTTGGGCGTAATGTCGAGCTTGACTTCGGGATCGAGGTCGTCGCAGTTGATCGTCGGATGGATTGTGCCGTGACGGATCGAGAGAGCCGCGGCGATCGTCGCGACTCCGCCGCTTCCGCCGCATAGATGTCCGATCATGCTTTTGGTGCAGCTGACCGCAAGTTTGTCGATGTGCGAGCCAAAGACCTGGCAGATCGCATTGGCTTCGGCTAGGTCTCCTAAGTGCGTACTGGTCGCATGCGCGTTGATATAGTCGATCTCGTCGACATTGCGGCCTGCGTCGGCGATGGCCAGCCGCATCGCGTTTATCGCACCGGCGCCATGCGGGTCAGGGGCCGTAATGTGATGCGCGTCGGATGCCTGGCCGCAGCCGGTGATTTCGCAATAGATGTTGGCGCCGCGGCGGCGCGCGTGTTCGTATTCTTCGACGACGATGACTCCGGCCCCTTCCCCCAAAACAAACCCATCACGATTTTGATCAAACGGGCGACTCGCGATTTGCGGCGCGTCATTGCGTTCTGACAGCGACCGCGCGGCGCAGAAGCCTCCCAGTCCAAGTGGAGTAATCGCCGCTTCGGCGCCGCCGGTGATAATCGCGTCTCCGCGGCCGGCCAGAATAATATCGCGAGCCATCGCGATCGCGTCGGCAGCCGACGCACAGGCCGAAGAGACGCTGAAAGTTGGTCCGCGCAGGCCGAAGTGGATAGAGATCGCGGCCGTCGCGCCGTTGGGCATCATGCGGGGAATCAGAAACGGGCTGATTCGATCGGGGCCTTTTTGCTGATACTTTTCGCATTCCTCCTCAAAGGTGCGCATGCCGCCGATGCCGGTGCCCAGAATGACGCCGACTCGAAAGGGGTCTTCCGACTCAAGCTCCAGGTTCGAATCGTCGATCGCTTCCATCGCGGCGGCCAACGCGAACTGCGAATAGCGATCGAGTCGCCGCGCCTGTTTCGAACCAAACAGTTGGTCAGGTTCAAAGTTTTTTAGTTCCCCCGCGATTTGCGTTCGAAAAGGACTCGCGTCAAATTGCGTTATCTGATTGACGCCAGACTGGCCGTTGCAAAGTCCCGTCCAGGTATCCGCAACATTGTTCGCCAGGGGATTGACCGTCCCCAGGCCGGTGATCACTGCTCGTCGCACGTCGTTATCCTTGTTCAGGCAATTGATTTTGTTGAATGCAGGGCCTGATCGCCTTAGCGGCGGGCCGATGTTCGTTTTTTGCGGGGCTGCTTGTCTGTCGCTTTGTCTGCGATCGACGCACTGCGACCCGCGTTTCTTTTTTTGTTTCGATTGCGGCGGATCAGATCGACGCGATCTCGCACTGCGGCTTCGGCGGGCGGTCCGCTAATGATTTCAAATTCGTCAGAGAGAATCGGCTTCTTCGTCTTGCGATCGACCAGAATCGGATCGGCGATTTCGCCGGTTTTCACGTTGGCGATGCGGACGCTCGCTCCTTCCGGTGCGCAGTGCTGATTGCCCCAGGTCAGCAGCGACAAGAGGACGATGCGAAATGACTCGGCCCTCTCGGTCGGAATGTACTCAAACCGCGGCGGATGGTCGTTATATTGGCGCCGCTCCAAAAGGCCTGCTTCGATCAGCGAATTCAAGCGACGCGTCAACATGTTGGGGGCAATTTCGAGATTCTTCTGAAACTCGTCGAATTTGGAGAGACCAGCCAGCGCATCGCGGATGATCAAAATGCTCCACCATTCGCCGACTTGCTCTAGGCTGCGCGCAATCGGACATCCCATGTCCTGAAAGCTTTTTCGTTTCATATCGCGCCTGACTGACGATGTCGCTCGATTTGCTGCAAGGCGCCCTGTGCGCCGTCAGCGACAGGATTCCATTTCCTGAGAGGTAACTATTTTTATGAAAGTTGCATCGCAAGACAAGACGGGCACAGCTTCCGGAGAAATTGATCGAGCTTGACCGAAAAGAGGAGCCGCTGGCGTCTCGTTTGCCTAGGGATAGATCTTAGACCAGTCATCTTTCATGTCGACGATCAGCCAGCCCTGCTGCGGCGCATCGTCGAGCGCCTTCTCAAGTTTGCCGATGTGCGAATCGCGATCGTAGGCCCATTCCCGCCTGGCGTCGGTATGGTGAACGAGCAATCCGAAGCCAGGCTTGTTATCTTTTGCATCGCTCGGGATCGTCGTGTACTGCAGCATTTGCAGGTCGCCGTCGGAATTGCCGGCCGCAAAGATCGGACGCCGCCCAATGTGGCGATAGATGCCGACCGGCTTGCCTGCTTTGTCATCAATGAAGTCGAGCTTGCCGGTCTTGAGGATCGTCGGAATGCCGTTGGTCATCTCAAACTTAGCGTCAAGCGAAGAGCCGACTACCTGCTCGGGCGGAACCTCGTACGTTCCTTCGGAAAAGACCCGTACAAAATCGATGCCGCCGCCGGTCACGATATAAACCTTAAAGTCATTCGCTCGCAGGTAAGCCATGAGTTCGAGCATCGGCTGGAAGATCATTTTGGTGAAAGGGAGGCCGGTTTGCGGATGTTTGGCCGTTGCGAGCCAATCGCGGACCGAAGTCTGGAACTCTTCGCCGCTGATGTCCGCATGGGTAGCGAAGATCAACTTTTCAATCGCCGGCATGCCGGTCGCCATGACTCCTTTGAGGTCTCCTTTCAACACGCTTTGAAACGGTTCGGTGTTGCTCCACTCTGGCTGATCGGGCGCCAGTTTGCGGACTCGATCAAGCGCGTACAGCCCTTGAAAGTAGAGGGGCTGCTCACTCCAAAGCGTGCCATCGTTGTCAAACGTTGCGATCCGCTCAGCGACCGGTACAAAGTCGGGCGAGCTCTGGTCGGTGACTCGCTCCACAAACTCGACGATTGCAGCCTTGGACTTCCCCTCGTTCCAGGAGGGCAACGGATCCATCGGCGTGGCCGACTGAGCCAACGCACTGCCGGCGATGGTGACGAATAGGAGCCCTGTCAAAATTAAATCATGGTGCATTCGCATGATGAGCATTCCTTAGTCGCCAGTTGGTCGAGGAAGTGGGCTGGAAAAAACGCGCCGGACACGCCGTGTCAAACGAGTGTCCGAGCCACAAACTGCAAACAGCAGATCGAAAATGTTACCCAAGAGGCCCGCCCAGGTCCGTTCTCTGTTTTCATCAACGCCAATTCGCCGATGAGCGTGATCGGAAGACTACTAGTGGTATATCACCCGATTTGCGGGCGTGCAAACAAATGCCCGTCCGATGGCCATGTTTCAACATGAAGATTCCATCGTATCCCGTGAACGTGCGGCCCCAATCATTGGTGCAGCCGAGCGCCTTGTCGGCGTCAGAGAGAAATGCGACCAACGCGTCATCGCCGCCAGGCTGGAAGCCGGCGCGATTGACCGTAGTCGTGGCCATCCTCTCTAGTAAAGCGGTCGATTGAGATTCGACCGCTCTGGGAATGGTTGCTGTCAGCGAACTTCAAGAGCTGCAGTTGAATCTATTTCAACCGCGCTGCGCGACTACGCAGCTAGTTCCTTAATGACCGCATCTCCCATTTCGACGGTCGTCACTTTCTGGCAACCCTCGGTCATGATGTCGGCCGTTCGCAGTCCCTGGGCCAGAACCGCTTGCACCGCCGCTTCGATCTGTTCGCCCAGTGCGACCGAATTGAACGAGTACTTCAGGAGCATCGCGAAGCTCAAGATCGTCGCCAGCGGGTTGGCGATTCCCTGGCCGGCGATGTCAGGCGCCGAACCATGAACCGGTTCGTATAAGCCCGGCGAGTCGGGCGCGCCGAGAGCCGCCGAAGGGAGCATCCCGAGCGATCCGGTCAGCATAGCCGCTTCGTCCGACAAGATGTCGCCGAACAGGTTGTCGGTGACGATCACATCAAACTGCGACGGACGTCGGCAAAGCTGCATTGCCGCGTTATCGGCGTACATATGCTCCAGCGTCACGTCGGAATAGCTTTCGGCATGCAGACGAGTGATCTCTTCTCGCCAGAGCTTGCCGGACTCCATGACGTTCGCCTTCTCGCACGAGGTGACCTTCCCTTGACGCTTCCGCGCGATCTCGAAGGCGACCTTGCCGACGCGACGGATTTCGGAGGTCGTGTAAACCTGCGTGTTGACGCCGCGGCGCTCGCCGTCGCCTAGGTCTTCGATCCCCCGCGGTTCACCGAAGTAAACGCCGCCGGTCAGTTCGCGGACAATCAGGATATCGAGCCCCTTCACGATCTCCGGCTTCAGCGACGAAGCGTCGATCAGCGCGTCGAACACGATCGCCGGGCGCAGGTTGGCGAACAGGTCCAATTGCTTGCGGATCTTGAGCAATCCCGCTTCGGGCCGAATATCGTAGGCGACGTTATCCCATTTCGGACCGCCGACCGCACCCATCAAAATGGCGTCCGACTTACGAGCCGCCGCCAACGTCTCGTCACGCAGCGGCACGCCATAGGCGTCGATCGCGGCGCCGCCGAAATAATCTTCCTCGGTCTCGATCGTCAGGTCGGTATGATCGTTGATCCAAGAGATCAACTTGCGGACCTCGGTGATGATTTCAGGACCAATCCCGTCGCCGGGAAGCAGGAGGAGTTTTTTGTTCATGGTAGTTCTGGGTGGGCAGCGTAGATGACGGGCCGATCAGCAATCCCCCCAGCTTACCTTCTCGCTAGCGGTCCGCGAAGGTGGGGGTGTTTTCAGCGGCCGGCCGACTTTCAAAACGTGCCTGGCCGCTTGTCTGCGACATTCCAGTTCTTGAGCGACTTGGTTCGATAGTCGCGCGTTTCCTTAAAACTGCAGCTGAATCTCTTTCAACCGCGATTCGGTCTCGGCCATCAGCGCGTCTTCGGCCGCTTCGTCGGCGGCGACATAGGTGACCGAGAACCGCAGGAACGCGCCGGCGTCATCCCATGGCACGGTGCAAATCGAATGCTCGGTGATCAAGTATTGCGACGCCGCTTCGCCGGAATCAAACGTCGGCCCGCCGACCACGCCCTTGGGGCTCTTCGTGTACAGGAAGTAGGTGCCGCCGGGCATTTCGCATTCAAAGCCGCACCGTTTCAGCATGCTGACCAACTTGGTCAGACGACGCTGGTACTTCTCTCGCGTGCGACCGGGGATCGACTCGTCGTCGAGGGCCGCGGCGGCCGCTTTTTGCACGGCGATAAACTGTCCTGAGTCGCAGTTGTCTTTGACGTCGGAGAAGGCCTGCACTAGCAAGGGATTGCCGCAGACCCAACCGATCCGCCAGCCGATCATGTCGAACCCTTTCGAGAGCGAGTGGATCTCGACTCCCACATCTTTCGCGCCGGGAACCGACAAGAAGCTGAGCGGCTCTCCGTCAAAGGTCAGCACGGTGTGCGCCGCGTCTTGAATGACGACGATGTTGTGCTTCTTCGCGAACTCGACGACCTCGGCGTAGAACTCTTTGGTCGCGACTTTGCCGGTCGGACTGTTCGGGTAGTTCAGCACCAGCAACTTGGTGCGGCGAAGGATATCTTCTGGGATCGCGGCCAGGTCCGGCAGAAAGTCATTCTCCGCCAGCAGCGGCAAACGGAAAACTTCGCCGCCGTAATAACGCGTATGCGTACCAGCGACCGGATAGCCGGGGACGGTCATCAGCGTGACGTCGCCGGGGTTGATAAAGCAAGCTGGGATCATCGCCAGCGCGGTCTTCGATCCGATGCAATGATTGATCTCGGTCGTCGCGTCCAGGCTGACGCCAAACATCCGCTGCATAAAGCGAGCGACCGCTTCTTTGAACGCGGCGATACCATTGTCGGCGTAGCCGCGGTTTTCGGTCTTGTTGATCTCGGCGGCCATCACCTGGCGAACCGACTCTGGCGCCATCTCGTCGTTTTCGCCGATGCCAAAATCGATGAGCTTCCGTTCGGGATGATCGGCCAGGGCTTTGCGTTTGGCCCGTTTGATCTTCTCGAACTTATAAATCTCGGTCCCTTTGCCATAGTTGGCCCCGCCGATGCGGTCGGCGAACAGCTGCTGAAAGTACGGATCGCTCATCGTTTTGCAGTTAATACAGGGGGAAACGGGCGGAAAAAGCGAAACCGATAACCTACCTCATCTGCTGTCGATCCGACAACCGCCCCGCTAGTTCGCCCGCAGCGCGTGGCAAACCCGGTTTTCGGGAGGTAAACTAGAAAATAGAAAATCAGCACCCCACCGCGATCTCGTTCCCCCGCCCTGAGAATTTCGAGGATACCTCTGTGACCTGTCCCCGCCGTTTCGCCTTGGCGCTTGCCTGGGCTGTTGTGACGCTGTTTGCCGCATCCAGCACCCAGGCCGAAACGCCCCCGCTCTGGAAAGATGGCCTGGTCGACGGTGATCGCGTCGTCTTTTTGGGGAATACCTTCATCGAGCGTGAACAGCACGAAGGTTATATCGAAACGGCGTTGACCGCCCAGTATCACGACCGCAACATCACGTTCCGCAATCTCGGTTGGAGCGGCGACGATGTCTTTGGCCGCTCGCGAGCTCGTTTTGGCAACGCCGCCGAAGGTTGGAACCATCTCAACAATTCGCTCGATCTGGTCAAGCCGACCGCCGCGATCGTTTGCTATGGATCGAACGCCGCGTTCGCCGGAGATGCTGGCCTCGACCAGTTCCGCACTGGTTACAACCGTTTGCTGGACGCCGTCGAGCGACACACCAAAAAGATCATGCTCCTCTCGCCGCCGCCGCAGGAAGATCTGGGCCGACCGCTTCCTGATCCAAAAGACCAAAACGCTCGCTTGGCGAAATACCGCGACGCGATCAAAGAGATCGCCTATCAGCGCGGCTATGACTTTGTCGACGTCTATGACGCGCTGGGCGACACGTTTAAGTCCGGCGTCGAAGGGAAAGCGACGCTGACCAGCAACGGCGTTCATCTGACGGAGTATGGGTATTGGGAAGCGGCCCGGGCGATTCGCAAATCGTTGGGCACGATCACGCCGATTCTTCCTCTGAAAGAATCGCGGTTGCCCCTTCGGGCGCCTTTGTCCGCCGCAGTTCCGTCCCCAAGTAACTGCGTCAGCTATGACGGCGAAGTAGAAGATGTGACTTTCGACTTCAAAGTGATGAAACGCACGACTCAGAACGGGATGTTCGAGTTGATCATCGATGGCGAAAAGATGGGGAGCTTCTCCGCAGAGCAACTGCAAGACGGCGTCGGCGTGAACGTGCCGAAGCTGGCCGACGCAGCCGAGAAATTGCGCCGCACGATCGTCGCCAAGAACGAACTCTTCTTTCATCGCTATCGTCCCCAAAATGAAACCTATCTCTTTCTCTTTCGCAAGCATGAGCAAGGGAACAACGCGGCCGAAATCCCCCAATTCGATCCCCTGATCGAGGCCAAAGAGCGCGAGATCGCGCAGCTGCGTCAGCCTGTGTCGCTCGACATTCAGTTGACGCCGCAAAAGTAACGCTCGCCTCCGTTTTTCCCCTACCCGCCCACGTCGACTTGAGACGCGAATCCTATGAAACCGTTTGCCCCGCTTGTTACGCTGTTGTCGGCCCTGCTGCTGACCGCTCCCGCCTTCGCCCAACGCGATTTGAAAGACATCCCCGACTCCGATCCAGCCAAAGAGCTGGAGACCTTTCTGGTGGCCGACGGTTTCGAGGTCAACTTGTACGCGTCGGATCCCGCAATCGCCAAGCCGATTCAGATGAACTTTGACGCTGAAGGCCGCTTGTGGGTCGCATCGAGCAGCATCTACCCGCAGATCGAGCCGGGTCAGGTCGCCGATGACAAGATCATCGTCTTGCAAGATAAGGACCATGACGGCGTCGCCGAAACCAGCACTGTCTTCGCCGATGGGCTGTTGATCCCGACCGGCGTGTTGCCCGGTGACGGCGGCGTGTATGTCGCCAACAGCACCGAGTTGCTCCACCTGCGCGATACCGACGGCGATGGTAAAGCCGATCAAAAACGGGTCGTCCTTTCCGGCTTTGGCACCGAGGATACGCATCACATTCTGCATACGCTGCGGTGGGGCCATGACGGCAACATGTACTTCAACCAATCGATCTACATCCATAGTCATGTCGAAACCCCCTACGGCGTGCGGCGGCTCGACGGCGGCGGCATCTGGCGCTTCCGTCCCGAGACGATGGAGCTCGATGTCCTCTGCAAAGGCTTTGTCAACACTTGGGGACATCACTTCAATCGCTACGGCGCCGACTTTGCGACTGATGGCGCCTACATGGAAGGGATCAACTACGTCTTCCCCGATTCGGTCTTCGTGTCTTCTCCCAATGCGCGACGGTTGGTCAAAGGTTTGAACCCCGGCAGCCCCAAGCATTGCGGGCTCGAGATTCTCAGCGGCGGCGCACTGCCGGATGATTGGCAAGGGAACTGCATCACCAACGACTTTCGCGCTCATCGCGTTTGCCGTTTCATCTTGGACGAAGAAGGCTCTGGCTACTCGAGCCGTCAAGGCGAAGAGCTGATCAAAACGTCGCACGTCGCGTTTCGTCCGGTCGATGTCAAAATGGGCCCCGACGGCGCGATCTATATCGCCGACTGGTACAACCCGATCATCCAACATGGCGAAGTCGACTTCCGCGACGATCGCCGCGATCAAACGCACGGCCGCATTTGGCGCGTCACGCGCAAAGACATGACGCCGCTCCAGAGACAAGAGATCGCCGGCGCATCGGAGCCGGAACTGTTCGAACTGCTCACCGCCCAGGAAGAATGGGTCCGTCTGTGGGCGAAGCTGACGCTCAAAGCTCGCGGCGCCGAAGTCGTGCTGCCCGAGTTGGAGCCGTGGGAAGCGAATCTCGACGGGAACGATCCCCTCTATCTGCAAAAGAAGCTGGAAGTCCTCTGGATCTATCAAAACCTGAATCTGCCAAACGAGCGGCTGTTGGCCGAACTGTTGGTCTGCGATGACCACAACATTCGCGCCGCCGCCGTTCGCGTGCTCTCGCAATGGGCCGACCGCATCGCCGAACCGCTGTTGCTGTTGGAAGTCGCCGTCACCGACCAACACCCGCGGGTTCGGTTGGAAGCGGTCTGCGCTCTGGCGAAACTCAACAGTCTGACCGCGACCGAGATCGCGTTGCTGGCGCTCGATCAGCCGATGGATCGTTTCCTGGACTTCGCGCTGTGGAGCACGCTCAACGAGCTTTCGCCCGCTTGGCTGCCGAAGGCCGTCAAAGGCGAGATAGCACTCGACAAATCGCCCGAGAAATGGCTCTACGCTTTCTCGGCGGTCGAATCGGGCGACGTGGTCGCACCGGCGCTCTCGCTGCTCAACGCGCCGGAGCTGACCGACGCCGCGCGGCGTCAATCGCTGGACCTTGCCGCACAGCGCGGCAATCCCGATCAGCTGCGTCGGCTGCTTGATATCGTGCTGAATGATACGGCCAATGCCAATGCGGCTCGTCGCGCCGAGCTGTTGACCACCCTCTCTTCCGCATTTGAAAAACGGAAAGTGAAACCCTCTGGCGACCTGACCCAAGTGGGCGAGTTGCTTGACGCGCATAGCGACGCCGTCGCGATCGCCGCCGCCAAAGCGGTTGGCGAGTGGCAAGTCGCCGACCTGCGTGACGAACTCGCGGCGCTGGCGACCACCGACTCGCCTGCGGTGCAAACGGCCGCGCTCCAATCGCTGGCCCAATTGAAAGCGATGGACGATCTGATCTCTTTGGCCGACAAGGCCGAAGGGATGCAGCTGCGCCAAGCGGCGACCGCCGCGCTGGTCGGCGTCGCCCCCAACGAAGCGGCGAAGCGAACCGTCGCCCTGTTGACGGCCGCCAAATCGCCCGCCGCCGCTGGCCTGGTCGCGCCTTATCTGATGCGCAAGGGTGGTCAGGCCAAACTGGCCGCCGCGCTCAACGAAGCCAAGCTGAATGCTGACGTCGCAAAGATGGCGATTCGCGCCGTGCGATCCAGTCCCCAACCAGAGCAAGCGTTGATCTCGGCCCTCGGCAAATCGGGAGGAGTCGGCCAAGGAGAAGCCAAGGTTTGGACCGACGAAGAGCTGGCCGCGATCACCAAGGCGCTTGCCGGCGGCGATCCGGCGCACGGCGAAGAGATCTTCCGCCGCACCGAACTGAGTTGTATGAAGTGTCACTCGATCGGCCCGGCCGGCGGTTTGGTCGGCCCCAACTTGATCAGTCTCGGCGCCAGCGCTCAGCCTGATTACGTGGTCGAGTCGCTGCTGCGGCCCAGCGCCAAGCTGAAGGAAAACTACAACTCGCTGATCTTGCTGTTGGACGACGGCCGCGTCGTCAGCGGCATCCCGGTTCGTCGCACGTCCGAAGAGCTGATCTTGCGTGACGCGGAAGATAAAGAAATCGCCGTGCCGCTGGAAGCGATCGAAGAGCAGAAGGATGGTCAGTCTCTCATGCCGGCCGGCGCTGTGGACGCGCTGACCACCGAAGAGATCGTCGATCTCGCCGCGTTTCTCGCGCAGCTCGGCAAAGTCGGCCCCTATGCGATTAGCCCCGCGCCGATCGTCCGCCGCTGGGAAGCGTTGGAGTGGACCGAAGAAGGGCATAGCCGTCTGAATCGCACCAGCAGCGACACCGCATCGACCGACGACGCCGCGTTGACCTGGACTTCGCGTTATAGCAAGGTCGACGGCGCTTTGCCGCTGGAAGAACTGCCGCAGATTCAACCTCACAAGATTAGCCCTCCCCTCTCGTTTGTCCGTTTCCAGCTGAATGTCGCCAAAGCCGGCAAGATCACGCTCGACTTCGGCGACATCACCGGTCTGAAGCTGTGGGACGGCGAAAGCCCGACCCCGCTCGAAAAGCAAATGACCTTCGATTGGCCCGCCGGCGAAAAGCGGATCACGCTCGAAATCGATCGTGCCGCGCGAACCGCTCCGGTCAAAGTCGAAGTGATCGAAGCTGACTCGACCGGCCGCGCCGAACCGATCGGTGGGAAGTAGGAAGAAAAGCGGAAACGGGGAAATGGAGAAGATGTTGCGCGTGGCGTTCCTGCAGCATCGCCGATCGACGCCACACGAGCCCGCCGCGGCGCAAGCCAAGGGAATCGACTCGCCACTACCGTTGCAGTTCCGTATCGCCATACTTCCCCAGCGAAGTGTGGACCGGACCGGACCGCTGCAAAAATTGATCGCGAAACTTCCCAGCTTGCCTGCGAGTGAATCTGCGTAGGTTGGCAGCCGATCTCAGAGGGTTGGACCGGACCGCCGCGTTTTTTTTGCGAGCGGATTGGACTGGACCGCAGCACGTTTTTTTTCCAGCGTTCGAGTGGACAGGACCTCCGTCCCGTTCATTCGCGCTTCCTTCCACCCTCGGGTTTCCGCCTTTGTGATTCGTTTCACAATGTGGACTGGACCGCAGCGCGTTTTTTTTTTGGCGCTCGAGTGGACTCGCACGCCACGTTTTTTTTGAGGGTTGGACCGTTGGACCGGACCGCTGCATTCCCGGGACGTTGGAATCGCCATTTCGCCAGTGGGTTAATCTGCGCAAACGAAAGCCCCGGCCGATTTCGCAGCTTGACCCAACCAGCAGCGCCGCGCAAAGTTCCCGCGCGCTGAGCGCAATCGACCACACTTCCGTGCGCTATGTCGAGAGACAATCTTTACCGCGCTGGCACAACCAAACTAGGCGCCCGGCGCCAAGCTCTTACCGCGTCTTCGCGTGCCCATGATGGTGCGTGAGTCTCCCATTGGATTCCAGTCATTTCAACGATCGCGAAATGGCGCCTACGAACGGGAATTCCCTCCAACGTCCTCGTCGCTGTTATGGGTGCGGACCTGGGCCTGCGTCGCTTTCGCGACTTTGCCCCAGGCTAGGTTGGGACGGTCCGCTGGGCCTAAGAAGTTTGGGTGCTGGCTGCTTCCGGCCCGGATTGTGTTTGCTTGGTTCGAAAAAGGGCACTTCAAACCTCGCGCGTCGGGCGACGAAGAAGCTGCAGGAAATGGCTGGGGCGGGCGCATAAAAAAAGCCGTAAGTCTTGTTAGGACTACGGCTTACTGCAGTGAGGTTGCTGGGGCTCGAACCCAGGACCTACGGATTAAAAGTCCGTTGCTCTACCAACTGAGCTACAACCTCGGGTGGGAAACATGCCAGTTTTCGCGAATTTGGGCGGACCGTCAAGGGGGCTAACCTGTCCGCTGGGTAGCTGGATAGAGAAAGTAGCGGGAACTTTGGTTCGCTCGGTTTACGAATTTGGGAAATAGTTGTGGGGAGCGACTCGGAATTGGGGCCTTGGGAGGACATGCTCTGCTCGCGAAGACGCAGAAAGAGCATGGCGCTAGGCTTGGAGCTACGCGAGGATGTCGTGGACGACTTCGCCGTGGACGTCGGTTAGGCGCATGTCGCGGCCGCTGAAGCGGAAGGTGAGTTGCTCGTGATTGACCCCCAATAGGTGCAGCATCGTCGCGTGCAGGTCGTGGATCATCAGGCGGTTCTCGATCGTTTTGTAGCCGAACTCGTCCGATTGACCATAGCGGACGCCTCCTTGGACGCCGCCGCCGGCCATCCAGATGGTGAACGCGAACGGGTTATGGTCGCGGCCGTTGGCGCCTTGGGCGAACGGCGTGCGGCCGAATTCGCCGGCGAAGACGACCAGCGTCGAATCGAGTAGCCCGCGTTGCTGCAGATCGGCGAGCAGGCCGGCGATCGGTTTGTCGACGGTTTGCGCGTTCTTCTCATGACCCTCCTTGAGATTGCTGTGCTGATCCCAGCGATCGCCGTTGCCGCCGGGGCAGGTCAGCTCGACGAAGCGGACGCCGCGTTCGATCAGCCGCCGCGCGGTCAAGCATTGTCGGCCGTAGACCTTCGTGTTGTTGAACTTATCGTTCAGGCCATACATTTCGAGCGTCGCCGGCGTCTCGTCGCGGATGTCCATCAGCTCTGGCACGGCGGTCTGCATGCGATAGGCGAGCTCGTAGTTTTTGATCGCCGACTCCAGCTGATCATCGCCGCCGGCGTTGGCTTGCGCGGCGCGATCCAGACGTTCGATCAGGCCGAGCTTCCGCTTTTGCAGTGCGGCGGTTCGATCGGCGGGGCGAATGTTGGCGACCGGGGGATCGCCGGGGTTGAAGATCGAGCCTTGATAGGCGGCCGGCAGAAAGCCGCTGTTGAAGTTGTCGATCCCGCCGGGCGGGATCAGCCCACCGTTCAGCACGACGAAGCCTGGCAAGTCTTGATTCTCGCTGCCGAGACCGTACGTCGTCCACGCGCCCATGCTAGGGCGGCCTTGCAAGCCGCTGCCGGTATGCAAAAAGTAGTTGGCGCTGGTGTGCTCTGGAAACTCGGAGGTCATCGAGTGAATCATGGCCAGCTTGTCGGCTTGCGAGCCGATGTGCGGAAAGAGCTCGCTGACCGGCAGCCCGCTCTCGCCATACTGTTTGAACTTCCAGAGGCTCGCCAGCGTTGCGCCGTTGTTGTTGAACTGCGTCGGCTCGGTCTTCGTTGGGAACGGCTGGCCGTCGTACTTGGCCAGCGCCGGCTTCGGGTCGAAGGTATCGACCTGCGAAGGGCCTCCATCCATGTAGAGGAAGATGACGTTCTTCGCTTTGGCCGCATGGTGCGGCGCTGACGAAGCGTCGGACGCGGCGAATGAGTTATCCCCCAGCAGCGCCTGCAGTGCGACCGCAGCGAACCCGCACGACGCCGACTTTAGCAGATCGCGGCGCGACAGCGGTTGCGGACGATAACGATGACAATGCGACATGGTGAGCCCGGCTTAGCGGATGTAAATGAAGTCTTTAACGTTGAACAGCGCATGGGCCAGATCCCCCCAGATCTCGGCGTTATTGTCGGCCGCTGCGGCGGAAAGCTGCAATTGCTCGGCTCGCTCGGCAAAGTAAGCGTCTGCGGCGGCCGCTTCTTCGTCATAAGGAGGACGACCGAGCGCGGTGACAAACATCGCGGCGATCCGCTCGGTGCGCGGCGCTTGGTCTTGCGCGACTTGGGCGCCCCAGCGCTGCGCTTCGGCGTACATCATCGGATCGTTCAGCAAGATCAGCGCTTGGGCCGGGACGTTCGATTGGTTGCGGCGGCCGACGGTCGACGCCGGTTGCGGCACGTCGAAGGCCAGCATCGTGGGGGAGAGGAAGTTGCGGCGGATCGAGAGGTAAACGCTGCGGCGGCCGGCGCCGTCGATCGGGCCGCTGGCCGGACGACCGCGACCTTGCATGAACTCGGTCAGGTAAGTCGGCACGCTCGGGCCGTACATTTGCGGATCGATGCGGCCGCTGATCGCAAGGACTTCGTCCCGAATCGCTTCGCCGGTCAAGCGCCGAATCCGCATCCGATGCAGCAGCTTGTTTTGGGGATCGAGCGTCTCTTCGGCGCCGCCTGGTTCGCTCGACATCGCGTAGGTTTGCGTCAGCACGATGCGGCGAATCATCCGCTTCAGCGACCAGTCGTCGGCGATAAATTCGGTGGCGAGATAATCGAGCAGTTCGGGATGGGTCGGCTCTTCGCCGAGGACGCCGAAGTTGTCGACCGACGCGACGATGCCGCGACCCAGCAGGTGATGCCAGAGTCGATTGACGATCACGCGCGATGCGAATGGATTGTCGGGCGACATCATCTCGTGGGCCATCTGCAAGCGGCCGCTTCCCAACGCGTCAAACTCGTGACTGCCGCCCAGCGCGACCGGCAGCCCGCGCTGCGCTTCGTCACCCAGGTTCTTCGTCGCGCCGCGAATCATCACGCGTTCGTTTTCGCCAGAACCATCCCACATGGCCGGCGCCAAACGCGAGCGAAAGCGAATTTGTTGGACCAGCTCGGCTTCTTGGGTCTTGTGATTCTCGGCGATCTGACGCAGTTGGATATCGAGGTCACGATCATGGTCGAAAATCAGGCTGCGGTTTTTGACAAGCCAATCGGCCAGCAGCGCTGCGGCCGGCTGGGCGGAATCGCCGATCGATGCGGCGGCGCGGTTGAGGAAATCGGCGAAAGCGTTCGCCAGGCGTGCGTCGCTCGGCTGTTGAGAGTCGTCGTTTGGATCGAGGACGATTCCGGCCAGGGGAACCGTCGTGGGCGCGTCATAGCGCGGCGCCGCAGCGCCTTCGGCGACTTGCAAGATCTCGAGCGGCTCGTCCCCCTCGGGCGAGAACTCTAAGTGGATGCGATGTCCTTGGTAGTCGCGCAGGTCATGGGTGATCCACTGCGGGCCAGCGGCGGCGTCCTGTTTCCAAGTATGGAGCGACGCGCCATGCAGCGGACCGTTGATCATGCGATGGGAGTCGATCACGGCGAAGGCGCGACCGCTGCCGCGGACCAGATAATAGACGCGGCCATCGGTCAGCTCGAACGTGGGCGTCCGGACGGTGCGGCCGGCCTGATCCCAGTTGGCGATTTTGCCTTGTTCGTGCTGGACGTCTTTGGCGCGACCGAGCTTGTTCCATCGCACGTCACGCACGGCGGCGCCAGCGGTGCGAACGCCGATCGGCATGCCATCGGTCGACAGTTGCAACTGGCCGATCCGCTGCGGCGCCAGGCCAAACGCATAGCCGTTGGTGCGCCATTGTTTTTCGTCGGCATGAGCGAAATCAAAGAGCACTGGCGCTGGCGCCTTGGGCTCTTCTGCGAACGAACGCAGCGTTTCGGTTCGCTGATCGTCGGCCATGGCGGCCAATTTTCCGAACGGATGCAGCGGATGCTGTGATTCGCCAGCCGCTTGTTGCAGTTGACGAACCAAGCCGGAAAGCTGCTCGACCGAGACGCCGTGCTTCTCGGCGATCGCGGTGCGATCCGCGTTTGGCGTTTGGATGACGGTGCGAGCAGCCAAGTAAAGCGACTTCCACTTCGTCTGACGGGCGCTGGCCGATTCATCGAGCACTTTGGTCAGCGCGGCGCGTGTTTGTTCGTCCAGTTGTGCTAATTGCGCGGCGACCTGGCCGTTGTGCTCCATCGTTTCAAAACGGACCTGGCGATACTCGGAACTTTGCAGGAACCCGAATTGGCGGTAGTAGTCGGCCTGGGAGATCGCGTCGAACTTGTGATCATGGCAGCGCGCACAAGCGATCGTCAGCGCCATGAACGACTTGCCCATCACGTCGACCATGTTGTCAAAGCGATCGGCTTCGTCCTTGCGAATGTCGACCGGCGAGTGGACCCATTCGCCCAGATGCCAAAAGCCGGTTCCCAGGATCGATTCGTTGAATCGTTCGTCGGGATGCAGACGCGGCTGTTCTAGCAGATCGCCGGCAAGATGTTCGATCACAAACTGGTCGTACGGCAGGTCGTTGTTTAGGGCGCGGATGACATAGTCGCGATACTCGTGGACGTTGGGAATATCATAGTCAAACTCATGGCCGCGCGATTCGCCGTAGCGCATTAGGTCGAGCCAATGGCGCGCCCATTTCTCGCCAAACTGGGGCGAAGCGAGCAGACGATCGACGACCTGCGTTTTCGCATCTCGAGATGGATCGGCCAGAAAAGCGTCGATCTGCGCCGGAGCCGGCGGCAGGCCGATCAGGTCAAAGTAAACGCGGCGCAGCCAGGTTCGGGGATCGGCCGGCTCGTTGGGCGTGATCTTGTGTTGCTCGAGCTTCGCCAACACAAAGCGATCGATGTTGTCCTGCGGCCAATCAGCATGCGACACTTTGGGGGGAAGCGGATGAGCGAGCGGGCGCCAGGCCCAGTGTTGTGATTTGCGTGCGTCGATATCGAATACTTTTCTGACAAACGCGGGACCTGCTTCTTGAGGCCAGGGAGCGCCGATCTGGACCCACCGCGTCAGCGTCGCGATCTCGGCGTCCGACATCTTGGACTTTGGCGGCATCTCGTAGAGATCGCCCCAGTTGATCGCGTCGACCAATAAGCTTTCGTCCGGCTGTCCAACTTCGATCGCAGCGCCGCTATCGCCGCCCCCCAAAATCGCAG
Organism: Blastopirellula marina DSM 3645; assembly: GCF_000153105.1. Classification (GTDB taxonomy): domain Bacteria; phylum Planctomycetota; class Planctomycetia; order Pirellulales; family Pirellulaceae; genus Blastopirellula; species Blastopirellula marina. The sequence continues at coordinate 1,692,985 of NZ_CH672377.1, read as the reverse complement.
CGCGCGAGTCGAGACGCAGATTGCCGGCGGGCTCCTCCGCTTCGGCGCTGTGACATTCATAGCAGTGCCGCACCAGGATCGGACGGACTTCTTTTTCAAAGAACTCGACGTCGGCTGGGGGGAACTCTTGCGGTTGATCGGCGGCCTGGCTTCGCGTTGTCAACGACGCGGCCAACATGACCAGCAGCAAGGCAATATTTCGACGCGACATGCGGCGACTCGTCGGGCGGGAGGAAGGAGCACCAGGAAGAGGCGGGAACCAGCGAGCAGGCGCCGGTTTCCCTCATCCTAGCCGCCTAGAACGGCAGGGTCAAAGCGTATTCCCGCGGCAAAATAAATCGCGCGACGCCGTTACAAGGCGTCTTCGTTGCAGCGAGGTTTTCCGCTTTCCCCAGTCAATTCTTCCAGCGCTGCGGCAAAGACGCTGTAGGGCCCTTCGCTGAAGAGGACAAAGCGGATCAGTCGCGGTTGCGAGTGATAGGGGATCCAGCGGATCGCCGTCTTCAGCGCGATGCGGGCCGCCAAATCGAGCGGATAGCCGTACGCGCCGCAACTGAGCGCAGGAAAAACAATACTGGTTGCGTCATGCGCGGCGGCAAGTTCCAGACATCGCGTGTAGGCGGCTTCTAGCTGTTTCTCTTCGCCGGCGCCGCCTCCTTGCCAGATGGGGCCGACCGCATGGATTACGTAGCGCGCCGAAAGCTTGCCGGCCGAACTGATCACTGCCTCGCCGGTGGGGCATCCGTCAGGGTATCGCCGCCGCGTTTCTTCCATGATCGCTGGCCCCCCGGCTGCGTGGATCGCGCCATCAACACCCCCGCCGCCGGCGAGCCGACTATTGGCCGCGTTGACGACAATGTCGACGTTTTGGTCGGTAATGTCGCCGATTGCCAGCTCAATCCGCTGGTTTCCCCATCTTCGCTCCATTAAACTTCTCCTGCGCTGGTCGGTTTGATTGAGTCTATTTTAAGACTTAATTGGGTCGAAGCGAAATTTCTGCCGATGAGAAAGATGATCCGAACTAGATTCGCCAGCAGGAAACGAGAAACGTCGATATGCGATTTTGCCTGACCATCTTGGGAATTGCGCTGCTTGCTAGCGTCGCAGCGGCCCGTGATATCTATGTCGACAACATTCGCGGTGATGATCATCACATCGGAACGATGCCGGAGCTAGGCGTCAACGCCGACGGCCCGGTTCGCTCAATCGCCAAAGCGCTGCGCGTGGCGCGAAAAGGGGATCATATCGTGCTGAAGAACACCGGCGTCGCTTATCGCGAATCAATCACCTTCCAAGCGGCCCATCATAGCGGATTTCCCGGCAGCCCTTTTGTGCTGGAAGGGAACGGCGCGACGCTGGACGGTGCCGCTCTGGTGCCGGTTGACGCTTGGGAAGTGGTCGGGGACGACTTATATCGCTTTAGCCCTTGGCGGAAAGCGTTCAACATTTTGTTTATGGATGACAAGCCGCTTGAGAAAGCTGCGATCCGGACGAAAGAAGATCTCGCCGCGATGCAGCCGTTGGAGTGGGCGCTGTTTGACGACCATATTTATTTCAAGAGCGAGAAGAATCTAGGGCTCGGCGGGTATCGTCTGACCTATACCGGCCTGACCGTCGGCATCACGCTGTACGACGTCCGGTATCTGGAAATTCGCGACCTGATCGTGCAAGGCTTTCAGCTGGACGGCATCAACGCGCACGACAATGCGTTTGAGGTCGGTTTGAAGCGGATCACGGCTCGCGGCAACGGACGCAGCGGCGTCTCGATCGGGGGCGCATCACGGGTTGACGTGACGGGGGCGCTGCTGGGCAACAACGGCGTCGCGCAATTGCGGAGCGAAGGCTATTGCCAGGTTTCGATCAAGCAAAGCGACTTGCTCGACAATACGGCGCCCTCTATTCAACGCGAAGGGGGAAAAGTGGAAGTGGACGGAAAACCGTACCAGCCGCAACCGGCCGCCGAAGTGCAGCAGGCGTCTGCCGAAGAAGAGATCGAAACGTATATGCCGGTCAACTATCTCGAAAAAGTGTTGTCACACTTGGACGTGACGACGAAATAGGGGACGAAGTTTCGCCGCGTCACTCGGCCGGCGTGCTTTCGGTGGAGATATCGACGTACGCTTCGCGCTCATGCTCGTGCTCTTGTTCTTCTTCCGCTTCGTGCATCAGCACGCCGACTTCTTTGCGGTAGAACCAATAGTAGACGACTCCGACCAGCGCCATCAAAATGGTGATCACGCGATAGCCGAGGGCCACGATCGTGCCGATTCCTTCGGCGGCCGGCGGAGTCGGCACATGTTGGTACAAGTAGTTCATCGCCAGTTCAAACGTTCCCATCCCGCCGGGAGCGATTGGTAACGCGGCGAAGACCATCGACAACGGGACGATCACCAGATGCTCTATTAGAGTCGGAGCCTCGGTAAACAGGCCGTGAGCGATGCAATAGACCGACATCGCAAACAGGACGTGAATCGACAGACTCATCACGGCGATCACCGTGAGGACCAGCGGTTGACGGCGATAGAGACGGACTGCGTCGATCAGCTCGCCAATTTTAGAACCGACCTTTGGCAGGTTGCGGAGCAGCTCGGAAACGCTCCCCCGCGTGAAGCCCGGCAGTAAGATCATGCCGACGCCGAGACCGCCGACGATCGTTAGGCCATAGATAATGTTCAATACGGTCAGCATCGCCGTGTCAGCGACGGTGCGATCGATTGCGAGCGTGGCCAGTGACGTTACGACCAGCAGTGCGTAGAGCCCGATCATGCGATCGACGATTACCGTGGCGAAGGCGGCGGCCCGATTTTGCGGATACTCGCGGGCAATAAAGATCGCCTTGAACAAATCTCCCCCCACACTGCCGGCGCCGACAAAGTTGAACAGGAAGCCGAGGAACCCGAGTCGCAACGCGTCGGTCACCCGAAACGGCATTTGCAGCGTGATGACCAGCATGCGCCACCGTAGAAACGTGCAAATGAGCGCCGTCATCGCCAGCGCAAACGCCAGCGTCAGCAACCCCCAATTTTTGGGTGAATCGCGGATCTGCAGCAATTCGTCGCCGTGGTTGACCACCAGATCACGGATCAAATAGGTCAAAATTCCTGCCGGAATCGCGAACTTCAGCAGCGTCAGAAGGGTCTTCTTCAAGGAAAGTCTGTCCACGTAACGAGTTAAACAAATTTGCCGACGGTCATGAGGATCGCACTGCGTCCTTGACACTGGCCGGATCGGTTGATAATTTTAGTTCTTTGTCGCTGGACTTGCGGACGACGTGAGGTACTTTCCGAAGTCGCTGCTCTGAATCGTTGCTTCCAATGATTCAGGTCAAAGAGCTTAGCACAAATATAGCCGGGGGATTAGCTCAGCTGGGAGAGCGCTTGCATGGCATGCAAGAGGTCGCAGGTTCGATCCCTGTATCCTCCACTTCAAGGCCGTTTGCGATCATTCGCAGACGGCCTTTTTTTATGCGCTTTGCGGAAAAGTTTCGAAGTTGGCGCCGATTGTATAGGCCAGTAGAAACGCAGCCGTCGACATCCGCTAGCTTGGCCGGCTGTCAGGCCAAAGCGAAGGCGGAAACGTTCTCTCGGTCGAAAGGATCCTAGGCAAATGTCCGATATGTCGCTGCTGCTTATGCTGGACGAAGTGCGCGGCTCGACGCTGCGACAATTGGAAGGGGTTACCGACGCCGAATCGCACTGGCACGCACCAACTTTGGCGAACTCGATTTTGTGGCATGCCGGACATTGCTATGTCGTCGTTGAACGACTCACGATGGAGCCGCTTGGCCGCGAGCCGATTGCGCCGCCAGACTGGATCGAACTGTTTGGCTGGGACAGCCGTCCTGGTGAAACGCCAGCCGACGCGTTTCCCCCGTTGGCCGAAGTCGTTGCACAATTGCAGTCGCAACATGCGCGGCTCCGCGGCATGTTGGCCGAGCTGAGTGAAGAGGATCTATCGCAACCGCTGCCGCAGCGCCCCGACCGAACCGCGCGGCATATGATCCTGCATGGCTTTCAGGACGAAGCGTCGCACAAAGGAGAGATCTGGCTGCTGCGGAAAATGTGGGCGCGACGAAGCTAAGTGCAAGGGGCTCCGCAAGCCTCCCAGGCTGTTCTCCCTGCCTTTTGCGGCGACCGTTCACGCGCTCCGATAGGTCACTAGATTTAGCGATTCTCTGAGTCGCTCTGCAACGCCTAGCTCCTCGTCTTGTGACCCCAGACATCGGCTTCGCGTTCCTCTTAACCACGCGTTTTTGCTGGAGTCACCGCTTTGGTTTTACGCCTGCGAAAACCCCTGTGTGGGTATTGCGGATTGCCGCATTGGCGGGGTGTGGTTGCAAGCATCGGTGTTGAGATGGGTGGATAAAAAAGCCTGGGCTGGTCGTTCCGATTATTCTGCCAGGCCTCTACGGTAAGAACAGTACACGTACATCGCCTCCTAAAGGGCGCAAAATCCCCTCAATCGGCGGATCTCCAAAAAATCAGGGAACTCTGATATCTCGCCCCAAAAACCCTTATTTGGTGGTAATTGACAGTCGAAACAAAGGACGGATAGCTCGGTTTTGCGTTTGGTCCGAATTGCATCGTCTGAGACTGATGGTCTTGGAAATTGCATTGTGCCCGTTTTGGGACGGGCTTGAATGAACGCCAAGTGGCTATCTGTTATTTGGATTGATCACGTTCAACCGGTGGAAATCACATTTCCCTTCGCTGGTAAGCGAGGTCATTTTACTTGAAATGCGCAACCATCTTTCTCACTGGTTTTTGGGGTGAACGAATGAACTTCGATTCTTCACATCGACAAGTTCGGCACGAGCAGACTCTTTGTGCGAAAAGATCCGGTGAGAACCGTGGCGTCCGATTCCTCTTCGCCGGTTGCTGTTTCTTGACCGTCGTCAGCTTGGGGGCGCTCTGGTCAGCGAAGACTGTCGTCGCTGCGCCGCCCCGGGATGCGGCCCAATCAACTGGCCTCTACCAATACGTCGCCCCCAAGTCAAAAGCGGCCGCGACGAATCTGCCGCGGCCTACCGCCGCGAATGCACCGGTCAATCCGCTGCGAAAACTAAACAAGGAAAATGCGGACGGGGACGCGACTCAACAATCTCGCCCAGTTAAGCCGGTGCAATTTGAACTGGTTGCGCCGCAACAAGAGAAGCGAGAGAGCGTATCGGATCCGGAGGCGACGGGTCCGACAATCCGTCCTTTGAAATTGGACTTGCGCCAGTCGGCGCCTGGATTGATCAAACAGCACCAGGTCGCCGCCCAGGTCGATCCGCCTGCCAACGAGATTCCCCCGCCCCGGCCGATGGAAGGCATCGATACGCCGCGCGCTCCCGAGGGAGACGATACGCAACGTCAGATATTGATTCAGTCGGCCCGCAACTCGGTCGCTTTGGGAGATCTTCCGCAAGCGGTAGAGCGTTTCGAGGCCTTGTTGGAGGTCTTTCCTAACGACGTGGAAGGTCGCTTGGAGTATGCCGGCATCTTGGCCCGTTTGGGACGAACGGATCAAGCGGTCACCAACTATCGCCGCGTGGGTCAACTCGATCCCGGCAATATCGAAGCGATCTCGGCGCTGGCCGATTTGTTGGTCGGTAAAGATCAGTTGGAGGAAGCGTCCGAATTGCTGCAGCAACAGCTCAAGCAAAATCCCAGCGACATTTCGACGGCGTTGCGATTGTCGTCCATCTATCTGCAAACCGGCAACCGCGTTTTGGCGATGGAAACTTTCAACGAGTATGTGCGTTCGGCCAATCTCGGGAATGCGAACCGCGTTTCCGCTGCAACGATACTATACGATTTGAATGATCCGGCCGGCGCGATTCAGCTGCTCATTCCGCTAATGGAAACGGACGTGTTGGGGCATGACGGTCTGAAGCTGGCGCTTCGCTGCTATGCGACAGTTGGCGGTTTTGAATCGATGCGGAACATGGTGAACCACTATGTGCAGCTCGATCCGCAGAACGTTCCGACGATTTTAGAGTTGGGCGAAGAGCTGTTGGATGAAGAACGTTTTCAAGCGGCCCTGTGTTTGCTTGAAGAAGCGGCCCGCTTTATCGAACCAGAAGCCCAGATCTTGACGCTGCTGATTCGCGCTCGCGTGGGCGAGTTTCAGCTGCCGGTGGCGTTGCAGGCGATGGAAGAGTTTTGCGGCGTCATTCCGGAATGGGAGCGTACGCTGCTGATGGGCGAGATCATGTATCGCTCTGGCAACTATCTGGAAGCGTTGTCGGACTTCGAACAAACGCTGATGATCGACTCCGAAAACGCCCGCGCCGTCTATGGCAAAGCCCGCGCTCTCCAAGAGCTAGGGCAATACGACTTTGCCGAAAGCGTGCTCGCTTCGTACTTGATGGCTTATCCTGACAAACTCGGGACCAAGTTTCGCTTGGCGCAATTGCACGTCGATCGACGAGAATTTGGACGGGCCGAATCGCTCTATCGCGAGATCCTGAACAAGAACCCCGGCGTGGTTTTTTGGCTACGAAGCGTATCTCCGCATGTTGATCAAGCAGCATCGATACAACGAAGCCGTCGCGCTGATCGATCAACTGCGTGCGACCCGGCCTTTCGAGAGTTTGCTGATGTCGCAGCTCCGAATTGAACATGCCTACTTGCTGGTCAAAAAGGGACAGTCGATCGAAGCGATGGAGTTGCTGCGGAACTTTGAGCCAGCGTCGAAACTGCAATTGCCGCGCGGCTATTTTGTGATGTACCAGGCCGCTTGCGTCGCTGGCGATACGATGGTCGCCGAAGGCGCCAAGGTCAAGTTGATGGTGCTCTGCAGCGAATCGCTGGGAACGGCGGTCCGTGTTGCGGACGAGGCCTTGTCGGATTGCATGCCGCAGTTGGCCGTGGAGATTCTCGAGCAAGCGCGGGCGATGAGCGGCGATCAGCTGGCGTTTATCGTTCGCCTGGCCGACGCCTACGTCTCGACCAACAACGAAGAGATGTTCGTTCTAGCGGCGGATCTTTATCGAAGCGTGCTGACCATGTCGCCAACCAACGCGAGGGCGCGAATCGGGCTGGGACGCGTGCTCAACCAAATGGGACGGTATCACGACTCGCAAGAGGTCTACTTCAATCTGAGCCGGGACATGCCGAATTTTGTCACCGCTCAGCGGGAAGCGGCGCGCTTGATGTATGCGACCGAAGGACGCGTCCAAGGGGACGGCGCTTACGCCGTACTCCTAGAGCAAGCGCCGCGACACTCGCCGATTCCGCATAGCCCGCCGATGATCGGACCGTCGCTTTCAATTGATCCGAGCCGTTACGAGTCGCATGACTTGACCGGCGCAATTTCGGTAGAACGCCAAGCGAAGGCCTGGAAAGATTGGCGCCCTACCAAAGCGATCGGCGAATATCAAAGTCTGATTTCGATCGAACCTTCTAATCAAGACGCCTACTTTGACTTGGGACAGCAATACTCGACCAAAAATCGCACCCGTGCGGCGATGGGCGCCTATTCGCAGTTGCTAGATGTAAATCCTTGCCATTACGCGGCGGGCATCGCGATGGAAGGGACTTCACGCAAGTTGGAGCCGCGGGGGACTTTTGACTTCCTCTACTTCGGGCAGAGCGGACGTAACGGTTTGGCCAATATCAATCGTTTGAACTTTGAATGGGGCGCCGAGATCCCGTTTGGCGACGAAGACGAGTACCTCCGGTTTGAGTACTCTCACCTGGTCTATGATCCGAAAACGACCGGAACTGTTTTAGGCAACTCTTTTGGCGCCGGCATCTATGACCGGTTTTTGGAAGATTTCACCTACTTCGCCGAAATGGACGTGCAAACCTTTGACGAAGGCTTCAAATCGCGGCCGGTGTTCGACGTCGGCGTCAACTGGGATATCTGCTGCGACGCTCAGGTTGGGATCGGCGGATTTTTAGAGAACGTCGCCGAAAATAGCGAATCGATTCGCCAAGACATCTACATGGGCGGCGGTCGCTTGTCGGGTCACGTCAAACCGCTTTCGCGGTGGGATGTCGAATCCCAGTACCGCTTCATCGGCTATTCGGATCACAACTTCCGTCATGACTTCTTCGTTCATAACAAGATTCGTTTGCACGAAGCGCCGAACGAATTGAACATGATGGCCGACTATGACTTCCTGTCGTTTGACGAAGATTCGATCTTTGGTCCCGGGCCAGGCATTTTTGGCACCGTCCATCCTTATTTTGCTCCGTCCGGCTTTTCGCAAGTCAGCCTAGGGTTTGAGTGGAAGCATCACTTCAGTCGTTTTTACTTTGACGGAGCGCCGCAGCGCTGGGCGTCGATCGAATATCGCGCCCAGTGGGACTCGCAAGGCCAGTTCTACAACATCGGCCGCGTGAAGGGGTACTGCGATATCTATGGCTGTCTGGGGGCTGGCGCCGAGGCGCACCTGACTCGATCAGGCGTCTACAACAATGACATCGCTTACGCCTATCTCATTTTGTGGTTTCCCTAATAAAAAAGGGTCTCCCTGTTTCAGGGAGACCCTTTGCGTTGGTTATCTAAGCTCACCCGCGGCGACTATCGCAACAGGCCGTGAGCCAAGGAGATCACTGGGCGACGTTTCGGCGGAGTTGAAACCTTTTCGCCGTTCACCGGCTTGAGCTCCGGCAGACCCCCCTTCGAGGCGTCGAGCAACAATTGATATTGCTCATCGGCCGCGACGAACTGCCCTGCGTCATGCAGCACTTCGGCGTAGCGCTTTCGCATCGCCAAGTTCTCTGGAACCTGCTTTACGCAGAGCGCTAGTAAGCGTGAAGCTTTGTCGCCGGCGCCGGCGTTCGCAAAGTATTCGGCAAGCTCCGCTTTCAGATCTAGCGAGGATCCTTCGATCGTCACCAATTGTTGATAGATCTCGTCGATCGTCGTTTGGGTCGTCGGCGTTAACCTTTTCAGCCGACGTACGGCGGTTACATAGGTCGCCCAAAACTGGTCATCCTGTACGGCGTCGATCGCCAGTTGGTCAAGGATCGGCGCCGCTTCTGCGAAACGTCCGTCGGCGATCATGAGATCGGCGACACGTTTTTGAATCGCCTGCGTTTCGTAGTCGGATTGGACCAGCGTTTGGAACTGAATGATCGCCAGATCGGACTGTCCAGTCTGCGCCAACGATTCGGCATAGAGCCGACGCGTCAGGTGGTCGGTAGGATGCTCATTCGTTAAAGTCTCCAGGGAAGTTAACGCCTGATCGATATTTCCATCGGCAAAATCGAGACGAGCCTGAATCAGGCGCGACTCATATCCACCCGGAAGAATCGACAGCAGGCGTCGCACGTCGTCATACGCTTCCTGATCGACAAGCAGATTGGCTAACTCCAGGGCTGCTTGTGGGTCGCGCCGCCGATCGAGCGCCTGTTGGTAGGCGGCGATCGCGAGGGGAATGTCGTTCAAATCGCTGGCGCTGCGAGCCGTTCCTAGGAAAGTGTTGATCTGTTCCTCGGGCGTGCCTGACAAGATGCCGGAGTTCAGATCGGTTTCAATCGCTTTGAACTCGGCCAGCGCTGCGGACGTCTGCTTGGTCTTTAGCAAACGGTTGGCGCGTGCCAGCTTCAAGCCGGTATTGCGCGGATAATCCGCCAGGATTAACTCCTCCAACTTCGCCAAGCGATCCGAGTCGCCCATCATTTCTAACACCGCTCGGGCGTCGAATAGGACGGTTGGATTGTGGAGCGTGTCTTGGGAAGTAAGCAGCTTGGTCAGAATGGTATCGGCTCGTCGTTGATCCTCGATTGTGAGCGTTTCGCTCTGCGCGATATAGGAGAGGAAGTAGTTGTCGTTCCAGAGATACCAGGCCGAAGCGATGCAAAGCACCGAAGCGGCAAGCGCCAGCCAACCCGATTCAATCGCCGGTCGGAGCAGCGGGCTCCGCGTGCTGGTAGCGATAGGATTGACCACTTTCGCGACGTTTGATTCGCTTCCCAGGGTCAGAATGCTTTTCAGAATACTGCGCGATTGACCATCGAACTTGTTAAAAAAGAGTCGATATTCGTGCAGCTTCGGCGTCTGCTCCAGTTTGCCTCGGCCGGTCAGTTGTCCAGCCGGCGAGTCAATCCGGAAATATTGCTCTTCGTTCAGCGGTAGCAAGCTCTTCGATTCGAATAGGAGCGAGTTGTCTTCTACGGTGCTCGACACGGCGGTCGCTACCACCGGCGAAGCCGCGTCGCAGGCGAGTTCCAGCGGCAAACGGCAAGTCTTCGGATCGAGCGGTTGTGAGAACCGTGCGTCCAATCGCTGGTATTGTCTCTCCACGGCGGTTTCCGCCGAAATCGACCAAAGGTCACTCATTGCCTGACCGGTCAGATCAACGAATTTAAAGCCGATCCGATACGCTTGGAGCCCGGTTCGCCCGCCGTTGAATTGCTGGCAACTGCGGACTTCCCCTTGGCAGCGCAGGGTGCGCTGCGTGGTCGACAGCGTCAGGTCGACGTGCGAGCCGACGGGGAGCGCTTGATAGACGACGACGCCCAGACCGGTTTCGTTGACGTCCAGGCTAACCGCTTGTCCCGCAAGGGCATCGGCCTGGTAACGGACGTGGACTTCATTCGTAGGATGGCGCCATGAGAAGCGTTTGTCGGCCGGGCGCAGCGATTTCCGAATGACCTGAAAGGCCATCATCGATTGAATCGCAATCAGGGCTCCCCCCACGATCAGACCAAAATAGTCCGAACTGACGCCGAGAAAGATCTTCGCCGTCGCCCAAGCGATCGCGCTGACTCCTAGTGCGATCAAGACAATATGGGGCGCGATCAACGCGGTGATGTTGGCGCTTTGGCGACCCCGTTTGCTGGTGACCACAAACTTGCCGCGACCACGTTGCCACAAAGCGCGCGTCAAACAGCGGCATTGAATCCAAAAGTTGGTCATGGCCTGAACTTCAATATCCCAGAGTCGGCCATAACCATCACTGGCGATTTTGACCGCGCACAAGGTTGTCAGCATATAGAAAAGCGTGATCAAACCAAGCGCGATGCTAAACTGCCCGACCGGAGAAACGCCGGTAAACAGCATCAAGATCGGAGTCGCGTACAACACCGCTTTGGCGGGGCCCGTCGTCCAGCCGAGCATCGAACCCAGGTAGTTCAAGCGTTGGCCGAGCGTCAGACCTTTCATCGTTAGCGGATTATCGTAGGCGAAAATGCTCAGATTTCCCTCGCCCCAACGAAGTCGCTGCGAAGTGAACGTCGTGATATCTGGCGCGGCCTGAGCCGAGATCATGCGCTCATTCACGAAGAGCGATTTCCAGCCCTTGGCGTGAATTCGCAGACCGGTGTGCATGTCTTCGGTGATTGTCTCGGTCGCGATCAGTCCCACGTCTTGCAACGCCGAACGACGAAAGATCGCGGCGCTGCCGCAAAAGACGTTGGCGTTCCAGTTGTTCTTGCCAGGCTGGATAACGTTGTAGAAGAGCTGGCCTTCTTCCCAATAAATGCCGCGTTTGTAATCGATATGCGATTGAAAGCTATCGAAGTTGTAGAACGCGTGGGGCGTCTGTACGAACGCGAGCTTCTCGTCCGCAAAATAGCCGAGCGTTCGCGAAATGAAGTTGGGACGTGTAACATGGTCGGCGTCGAAAATGACGACAAACTCGCCGCTTGTGCGATCCAACGCGTTATTCAAATTGCCCGCTTTGGCGTGCATATTGTTTTCGCGCGAAATGTATTCGACCCCCATTTCCCGGCACAATTCCGCCACTTCTGCGCGGCGGCCATCGTCCAGAACGTACGTCGTGTGGGGATAGTCGAGCTGATTGAGCGCGTTAATCGAACCACGCAGCAACTGCACGTCTTCGTTATACGTCGGCAGAAAGACGTCCACGGTGCGGTTCTTCAGCGGGGGGACGGGATCCGGATCCGAGGAATCCCAAATTTGAAAGAAGTAGAGGAACATTAAGAGAATGCCCCAGCACTCGGCGCCTAATAGTAGAAGTGAAGCGGAGAGTGAGTAATAACTTTCCATATTTATGGAAAAGGTTGTTCTGTACAAGACATACGTAATCGCCGCGATTGCTGCGAAGGCAATCGCTATTTGCCTTATACGATTCGATGAGTGTTTCCTAGATCCGGCCCGAGACATGGTTTCGCCCTCTCAAATGTTCCAGTAGGTATCTTTTCCGCAACAGAAGATGCGTAAAGCAAACGATGGGCCAAGAACTAACTCTTTTGGTGGAGTTGTTCGTATCCGCTACAAACCCCGTAACCAGCCCCTTATTGACCAGGAATAACGCGATCAACAACCATAGCGGTCATCGCTATTCTGTTCGGTTTGGGGGGAAAGGTTCCGGGGAGCATGTAGTGATCGTGCGCTTTAGCGCAGCAAATAAGCAACGCATGCACATTTTTTGTTCGAAAGCCGGCATTTTAGGTCAAGAAATGCTCGCCGCCCAGGATGGAGGTGGCTTATGTTGCGTGTGGAGGAGGAGCAAAAGTCCGTTCGACCCGGCTCTGTGGAGAGCTAGAATGAAGCAACGAGAGCTTTCATTTCTTAGATCATGCTTTTGCTATCGATTTGTCCCCTGTAGAGAAATCGGGGGGTGACTTGGGAGAACGTTTGAGTGAAACCGGATCGGCGATATTTTCTGAAAATGAACATTGCAGCCATGGGAATGGTGAGCTGGGGGTGTTCTACAAATCATGATTCGCAAGACTCACTATTGCCGTTTCGTACAACGTTGAATTTGGCTGGAGCCGAGTTTGGAACCAATATTCAAGATTTTTCTCAATATAATCTTGGCGATTTGCATCGAGACTATACGTTTAATAGTCGAGCGACGGTTCGCTACTTTTGCGAGCGGGGGGTGACCGCTTTTCGCATCCCGATCAGTTGGGAACGCCTGCAGCCTGAATTGCGCGGCCCATTGCAAGCTGACTACTGCGGCAATCTTCAGTTGTTGCTCTCTTGGATCGCAGAAGCGAAAGGAACGGCAATTCTTGATCTTCATAATTATGGTCGCTACCGCGTTTACCGTAGCGGTCGCCCGATCGAAGCGGTCTTGGGAGAGACGACGGACGGCGCACTGCTGCTGTCAGAAGACGATCTTGCCGATGTTTGGCGCAAACTCGCGGAACGGCTTTCGGACAATCCGACCGTCATCGCCTACGGCCTGATGAATGAGCCGCACCACATCGCGGCGCACGTTTGGAAACGAGCGTCGAATCGAGCCGTCGCCGCGATACGTGAGCTGGATCCTGACCGTTGGATCACCGTCTGTGGCAACGAATGGGCGACAGCGCAAAACTTTGAAGAGGTGAATGGACCGGAACCGTGGATACGCGATCCGTCTAACAAAACGATTTACGAAGCGCACGCCTATTTCGATGCGGATCGGAGTGGGAAATACGAACTGACATTCGACCAGGAAGCGGCTCGCGATCCGCAACTTTCTCAACGTCCGCAGCAGGTCTTAACGCCGTTTCTGAGTTGGTGTCGGCGAAACGGCGTGCATGGTTATGTCGGCGAAGTGGGCGTGCCGAAATCAGAATCTCGCTGGCACGAGCTATTGGCGTCAGGCTGCCGCCTGATCCGTGATGCGAATTGCGCGATCGGCTATTGGGCGGCCGGCGAGTGGTGGGGAGACTATCCTCTATCCGTTCAGCCTGAGTCGCTGGATGATCCGTTGCCGATCCAGATGGCGGTCGTGTGCGACAATATGAGACCCAGTACGGCGAATTAGTGCGAAGCACGCCTACGGCCGTATCGCTTGCCGCATCGCCGCCGCCGATTCGCGGGCAAACCGCTTTTGCAAATGCCGCATATAGGGATAGGCCAGCTTCGCCGATACGCGGTTCGGCCGCGAGAAAGCGAGGATGTCGTACCAGACGTCGCCGGCGTCATCCATTTCAATCAGAAACCGCTCTTCCCCAGACTCGGCATGCGCCGGCAACGTGCCGTAGGCGAAACCGAATTGCTTGGGCTCTTCAATCGTGCATACAATTCGGCAGGCGTTCAGCCACCAGAAGCCGCCTGCTCGCGCAACGATCGCGACCATCTCGCCGGCTTGAATCGGCAGTGCCGGTGGGAAGGTGGTTACCCAGCCAAGTTGAAACTGCGTCCACTTTTGCAGCGCTATGCGACCTTGGGCCAGCGACTCCTCTCCATGTCCCAAGCGGACTCGCGTATGATCGACCTGATACTCGGACGGCGGGGTCGCTAACGTTGCGCCAACCATGGGATAGCTGAAGTCGCGTGACGCCTGGGTTTGCAGGAATTGTCGCACGGTTTCTGATTTGGGTTGACGGATCCGCAGCATTTCGGTTGAGAGTGTTAGAGAACCGGGCGAGAATCAACGCTGCGACGTCCTATCAACCGCAAACCGCAGCGTTCTGAAAACAAGTGAAATGCGAATGCATGAAAAATAATAGCATAACCCCGCAAGGCTACGCTCCTTCTCGAGTCCTCCTGACGGGGGCGACTGGGTACGTCGGCAGTCGCTTGCTTTCTCGGCTGGAAGCCTGCGGCTTGTCCATTCGATGTCTGGTGCGCGATCCCGCCAAATTGCAGGGGAAATACAACGAGCCGACGGAGGTAGTCCAAGGAGACGTGCTGAATCGAGCTTCGCTCGTCGCAGCGCTCGACGGCGTCGAAACCGCCTACTATTTGGTCCATTTAATGGCCTCGTCTCCACAATTTGAGCAGCAAGATCGAGAAGCGGCGGAGAATTTTGCGGCCGCAGCAAAGGCAGCAGGGCTACGACGAATCATCTATCTAGGAGGACTAGGCGACGACGATGACCCGACTCTCTCGCCGCATCTGCGCAGTCGTCACGAGGTGGGAGATATATTTCGGCGGTCTGGCGTCGAAGTGATCGAATTTCGCGCTTCCGTCGTCGTAGGCAGCGGCAGTCTTTCGTTTGATCTCATTCAATCTTTGACCAATCGACTGCCGGTGATGATTTGTCCTCGTTGGTTGGCGACCCCAACACAGCCGATCGCGATCGAAGACATGCTGCGATATCTGACGGCGGCGCTCGACTTGCCGTCAAGCGAGAGCCGCATCTTTGAGGTAGGGGGAAGTGAGATTGTCACTTACGGCAACTTGATCCAAGAGTACGCTCGGCAACGCGGATTACGCCGTTGGCTGATCTCGGTTCCGATTCTGACGCCGCGGCTTTCGAGTCTGTGGCTAGGCCTGGTGACGCCTGCCAGCGCCGAGGTGGGACGGCATCTGATCGAAGGACTTCGCAATCCAACCGTGGTTCGCAATCCCGACGCGCTGCAGGCATTTGCGCTGCGGCCGATGGGAATCGAACAAGCGATTCGCGAAGCGCTGCAACCATCGGATTCCGCCGATTGAGTTGGAAGCGTACGCCGGCTGTCTTCTTCGTCAACGCGACGGTCAAGGAAAAGATCGAGCGGCGCCTACTATCGTATGCAACAACAGGAGGTGAAAGAAAAGATTGGCCGACTTACTCGCGTTGCTAAAAACGCGAGTTGATTATGCCTCGATAGCGGGGTAGTCTTGGATCAGTACTTCGCCCTCATGAGCAATGCCCCGTCGAAAGTTATATCTATGTCGAGCCAATCGCCGATCAAGTTAAAACCCGAGTCCGCGCTGCAAATCGCCAATCCGCAGGATCTGCTGACGATTCGTTACCCTGCCACGCAAAGCTTTGTCGGCAAGTTTGATGGAGTGGAGTCGTCTCACGGCAATTTTGAATTGGGCGGAACCAAGCCGAAAATCGTCTTTCGTGGTCGCAAGTACAAGCTGGTCAAGATTCATATTCATGAGCTGTCCGAGCATGTCGTGGGTGGAGATTCGCCGAGTCAATTTGAAGTTCACTTTGTGCATATCCCGGTGCATGGCGAAGGCTCGGATCCCAAGGTGGTGCTCGGCGTTCTCTATCGAGAAAGTGAAGAAGCCGAACGACTTTGCGGCGACGAGGCGATCATCGCTTCCCTCGGAGACGAGGAAGGCTGCGGTACGGAAAAGGGGGACGGCAAACCAACCCATAGCGTGACGCCGGCTCGCTTCTTTCCGCGAGTGTGCGGTTCCAGCGAGCCCGACTTCGACAGTTGGTATTACTACGAGGGGTCGCTGACGAGCTATCCCTATTCGGAAGATGTCAGTTGGTTCGTCATGAAGGACGAAGCGGTTGTGCATCCCGACGAAACCCGCGCGTTCAAACGTTGCTCGCAACAGCATGCTCGCGGGTTACAGCCGCTGGAACGGCGTTTGGTGCTACGTAGCTTTGGAGAATAAAGGATTCGTTTTGGTCCGACAAAACGATCGCACGCTTCTACAGCGGGAACGCTGGCGCTGAACTGCAGGTAGCGATCGCGTCCAGCCAGCGAAAACCGGTCGGCCTCAGTTCTCCGGCATTCGATTTGCATTCTAAGGCATACGCATCGGCAATCTTGCCTTTGCGGTGAGTGGCGTCGCTTTTTGCGATCGCGCTCCCACCAACCTGCGCCAAGATCGTTCAAGGAGAACCATCATGAAAAATGAAATACAAATCAACGACGATATCACTGTGGGGCCGCAACCGAATGAAGCGGAAATCGGGCAGCTGAAATTAGAGGGCTTTCGGACGATCGTCAATTTTCGCGAAGATGGCGAAGACGACCAGCCGATCACGCCGTCGCACGAGAAAGACTGGGTCGTCGCGGCCGAAATGGAATATCTTCATCTGCCGGTGTCAATGATGACGATGTCACCGCAGATCGTCGATGAGTTTCGCGATAAGTACCAGTATCTGCCCAAGCCGATCTTCGCTCATTGCGCCAGCGGCAAGCGAGCCGGCGCCATGGTGATGATGCACTTAGCTTGCGAACAAGGGATGTCTGGAGAAGAGACGTTGAAGCAAGCGGAAGAGCTTGGCTTCGAATGTGACAAGCCGGAATTGATCGAGTTTGTCAAGAGTTACGTCGACAATCACTCGCACGTTGGTTAGCAGCGAGCGGATCCAGCGGCGCTGCGATAATTTGCTACATCGCAGCGCTGATCTGGGTGTATGATGAAGTCGCCCATCTCTGCCATTTTATTGGGAGGCCATCATGAATGAGACTGCAGCCCCGGTTGATCTTCCCGCCGCATCGACTGCCGCAGGTCGCTGGTTGAAAACGATCGTCATCTCGTTGATCTTGCTGGTCGTTGCAGTCGGCGTGCTGTGGATTGTCGGAGGACAGCCGGTTCATTATCGGGCGCATGTTCGCATTCTCGCGGCGCCTGAGAAAATCTTCCCCTACCTGACCGAACCTGACCTACTAATGCAGTGGATGGAAGGGGTCGTCGAAATCAAACCGCTGACCGACCAGGGACACCAAGAAGGCGCCAAAGCGGTTGCGGTGATGGAGCGAAATGGCGATCGCTTTGAAATGGAAAGCGAAGTGCTGAAGACCGTGCCCAACAAAGAGTTGAAAGTGCGGCTGCAGAACAACATGTTTGATCTGGTCAACGACTATCAATTGAAGTCCAACGGCGGCGAAACGGACGTCTCGATCGATATGGAAGCGAAGTTTCTCGGCTGGGCGCGGATCACGGCGCCGTTAATCGGCGGCGCGATCGAATCGAAGTTGGAGGCCGATTTTAATCAGCTGCGCGAGAAAGTGGAATCGAAGCGGTAGCCGATCTCTGGCTGCTTCGCCTTGTCGGATGTCGGCGGCTCTATTACTCTTGCATCCAACGCTGCCTGCTCGCTGGCGGCGTATTCCTGCAGGAGATTCCGCTTCATGCCGTTTCGTTGGGACTATAAGCAACACGCAGCGCTCGCGTGGTTTGTGCTGAAGTGGTTGGCGATTTGCCTTCCGCTGGGGATTGTCGTCGGCTCATCGGTCGCAATCTTCCTATGGGCGTTGCATGTGGTGACGCTGCTGCAATGGGACAACTCCTGGCTGCTCTATCTATTGCCGTTGGCCGGGATCGCGTCCGGACTGATGTACCACTATTTAGGGCGCGAAGCGGAAGCCGGCAACAATCTGATCATGGAGCAAATCCATCAGCCCGGCGGCGGCGTGCCGCTGCGGATGGCGCCGTTGGTATTGATCGGAACGTTGATCACGCATCTGTTTGGCGGATCGGCCGGTCGTGAAGGAACGGCCGTGCAAATGGGGGGAAGTCTCGCTGGCGTTCTTGGTCGCTTGTTGAAACTGACGCCGGACGAAACGCGGATCTTACTTTCGGCCGGCGTCGCGGCGGGCTTTGGCGCTGTGTTCGGCACGCCGCTCACCGGCGCGATCTTTGCAGTCGAAGTGATCGCGATCGGCAAGATGAGCTACAAGGCGCTGATTCCCTGTCTGCTCGCCAGCGTGATCGGCGATCAGGTCAACACGGCGTGGGGAATCGGCCATACGCATTATCACATTGGGTTTGCGGCTGAGATCAGCAGCAGCCTAAGCGCCGTTTCGCTCGACTGGGCGCTGACCGGCAAAGTGGCGATTGCGGCGATCTTCTTCGGCCTGGCGAGCGTGCTGTTCGCCGAGCTGACGCATGCGATCAGTGGAACCGCCAAAAGGTTCATCGCGATTCCTTGGCTGCGCCCGGCGGTGGGCGGTTGCGTGGTGATCGCGCTCGTGTGGTTATTGGGGACACGTGACTATCTGGGGCTGGGCGTCACGCCGCATCCGCCGGATTCCGGCATGATCTGCATCGAGTCTTGTTTTCAGCCCGGCGGCGCCGATTGGATGAGTTGGTGGTGGAAGCTGCTGTTTACCGCGGTCACCGTCGGCAGCGGATTTAAAGGGGGCGAAGTGACCCCGTTGTTCTTTATCGGCGCGGCGCTCGGCAACGTGACCGGCGTCATGCTGGGCGCTCCGGTCGACTTGATGGCGGGCCTCGGCTTTGTCGCGGTCTTCGCCGGAGCGACCAACACGCCGCTGGCTTGCACCATCATGGCGATCGAGCTATTCGGGCCCGGCAATGGAGAGCTGCTGAGCTCTGGGTTTGTGGTCTATGCGGCGATCGCTTGCTTCTTGTCGTATTTCCTCAGCGGCAGTTCGAGCATCTATCAGGCGCAGAAGCGAGACGAGGGAAAAGCAGAAAGCGGAAAGCCGAAAGTGGAGGAAGAGGAGCTTTCTTCGTAGCCTACAATTTCAGAATTGTTTGCGATGGAATGGTTGGCCGCGATGGCTCCGCTGTCGGGGCCGACGAAGTCGCCAAGAAGCATCAGGCCGAGATCAGCTGGTAAGCGGCGATCTTTTCACCGTTTGATCTCGCGAAAGCTTTACGAACTGCCAGCCTAGCGCCAATGCATCTTGCGGCTGCGCCGCGCTGATAGCGGAGCTCCTTGGGATACGCGGCTTACGCTACGCTTCACTCGCTCATTTTTTCGTGGTGGACTTCGTCCCCAGCGGTTTGCTGATCAGCATTTTTAGCTTTGACCCGTCGTCGACCAGTTTGCCAGCTTCGATATCGGCTTCGGTGAATTTGGCCAACAGGATCTCGCCGTCGGTCGCGCGGTTGCGATCGTAGGAGATATAGATGCGACCGTCAGGCGCCTGAAAGCCGTCGGGGTAGGAGACTCCTTTTCGCTCATCGAGGACGAGCCCACCGGTCCAGGTCTTGCCTTCGTCGTCCGAGAGCCAAGCCGACAACTGAACGCGTCCATGATGCGAGTCGATCTTGTCGCCATGTTTGATCAGCAAGATCTTGCCCGAGGCCAATCGTCGCACATGGAACCGTGCGTTGGGTTGTTGGATTCCGGCCGGTTCGCTCGGCTTGGCCCAGGTTTCTCCGCCGTCGGTTGAGATCGATTGCATAAGCCCTTTGGTGGTGCGGGCCAACATCCAGAGCGAGCCATCTTCCCGCTCGACAATCATATGCTCGTGCCAATCAGGATTGGGGAAAGTCGCGGCGCCGCGGCGCTCCCATGACTTCCCTTGATCGCTGGAGACAAAGACGTTGGCGCCACGCAGCGGATCCAGCTCGGTAAAGCAACCTTTGAATTGTCGGAAACCGGGGCGCTGATCGAGCGAGATCGGCAACATCCACTCGCCGGTCGATAGGACGGTCGGCTTGTTGAGGGTCACGCCGTGCCAGATGCGACGCGGCGCTGACCAGGCAGGCTCGTCCGCATCGGGGTTCTCACAAACAGTCGCCCAGACCCCTGCTCTGCCGTCGAACATATCCATCGACTGATCGAAAATCAGCCAGAGCCGCCCTAGCGGATCGGTCCAGAGATTGCCGACCAACACGCTGCGATCGAGCGGCAGGTTGGGCGAATGGGCATCAACCACCAACCGCGGCGGCGACCACGTCTCTCCGTCATCGTCACTGCTGGCCAACACGAAGTAGGCCTTGGGACTATCGCCGCCGGCAACCCAACAAGCCCAGAGTCGCCCGTTGGGAGTCCGCTCGATGCCGATCGTCATTCCATAGTCGAGCTTATCGAGACCATACTTGGGGAGCGGCTTGGTATTGAGCGTCGGCGGAATCATCGCAAGATCGGCGACTTTCTCCAACACTTTGATTTCGAACGCGCGCGTTTCCTCTGGCGTCATCGATGCGAAGTCTTTGTCTGCGGCACAGGCGTAGGATAACGAAGTGAGCGTGATTAGTGCGCATAGCAGCAGGCGAGAAGCTGGCATGGGGGTGGTCTCGATCGGCGGGGTGGGATTTCTTGCAGAGCGAAAGCTGGCGATATTATAGACAATCGCCAAGCGAAATGCGCCCAAATTGGGGCAAACTATCGACCGAGTCCTTCGACATGATGCGATGAAGAGATCACCCCAATTCCGCTCTCCCAATCAGCGTGTACTTCGGCCCGCGGCGTTCTAGCTGGCTCGCATAGATGTTCGCCTCCATCGCGGGTGAGACCCCTGCTTCAAACTCCGCATGTTCTTCCAGCAGTTCGGTCAGTCGCTCTACCTGCGACGAAAGTCGTTTGATGCGGCCGATCGAGAGATGCGGATGATACTTGCGGGCTGTTTCGGGATAGCCGATCGTGGCCAACTCTTCGGCGATTGCGTGTTGCATCTGGCAAAACGCGTCGTGGCCTTGCGTCATGCCTAGCCAGATGGTGCGAGGACGCGTGATGTCGGGAAAAGCGCCGACGCCGCCGATCATAAAGTCGAACGACGAGACCGACTCGGCGCCGCGCATCGCCGCGCGGCTGACGTCGATCGTTTCTTCCGGCGTGATGTCTCCGAGGAAGCTGAGCGTGATATGCATATTATCAGGCTCCACCCATTTGACGTCGGCGTTGCTCGCGGCCAACTTATCAATCAGATTTTGGGCGCGGCGTTTCACTTCGTCGGTGACGGCCATTGCGATAAAGCAGCGCGTTACGTTCATAGTGGTTCTCTCGGCTGCTCCTCAAGTGAGCTTCGTTAGAAACTCAGCATCTGGCGATATTCTTTGAACCGAGCGTCGACTTCGGCGCGCTCGATCTTCTTCATCTTTTCGAGGCTGAAGTCTTCGACGTTGAAGCTGGCGACGACCGTGCCGTAGGCCATCGCTTCTTTCAGCGTGGCCGGCGAGAAGTCGTTCTTCTCGGCCAGGTAACCCATCATTCCGCCTGCGAAGCTGTCTCCGGCGCCGGTCGGATCGATCACGTGTTCGGTCGGATAGGCGGGCATGACGTAGGTTTCATGCTCGGAGAAGAACATCGCGCCATGTTCGCCCTTCTTAAGGACGACGAACTTGGGCCCCATCTCCAACACTTTGCGGCCCGCTTTGACCAGGTTCTCTTCTTCGGTCAGCTTCTTCGCTTCGCTGTCGTTGAGGACTAGCCCGTCGACCTTCTTCAGCATCGCTTCGAGATCATCGCGAGCGATCTCGATCCAGAGGTCCATCGTATCGGCGACAACCAGCTTGGGGCCGGTCATTTGCTCCAGCACTTTTATCTGGGTCGAAGGAGCGCCATTGGCCAGAAACAGAAACGGCGTGCGGGTGAAATCTGCAGGCAAGGTCGGGCTGAAGTCTTCCAGCACATTCAGATGAACTTCCAACGTGTCGCGGTCGTTCATGTTCGATTGATACTTGCCGGTCCAGCGGAAGGTCTCGCCCCCTTTGACGATTTCGAGTCCGGCCGTGTCGACGTTGCGGCTCTTCAGCATCGCGGTATGTTCGCTCGGCCAATCTTCGCCGACCACGCCGACCAGTTTGACGCCGGTGAAATAGCTGGCCGCATAGGAGAAGTAAACGGCCGAACCGCCGAGCACGTCTTCGCGGGCTTCGGTAGGAGTATGAACGCTATCCAGAGCGATAGAACCGACGACGAGCAAAGGCATAACAGCTGCTTCCGGTGAAAGACTGACGGCGAAGATCGCGCCCGCTTTGATCACAGACGCCCAGCAAAAGGGCTGATTATAAGGAAAGTAGGGCGGTTTCGTCGACAGGTCGTCTTTCCGGCGCTCGTTTCTGCGTTGAGCTCTCTGCTAGGGCGTCAGTTCCCAACGCAGCGTGGTGATTCGCCCCTGTTCGGCCTGCAGTTGTTCGTCGCTGGCGTACTTTTTGGCGGGAATCTCGCGGGCCATGATCGAGAGGTCGATTTCGTTCACTTTCCAGGGCCAGGGAGAGATTTGGAATCGCCCTTCCCCCTGCGGCGTGATCTGGAGCGGCGTTTTGTCAGGCGTCGCCATCTCGTACGGCTCGGTCCGCTCGGCCATGCAGAACCAAAGGCTGATCCAGTCGAAGAAGCGGAGTTCGGCCAGCGCGCGTTGGGCGCGCTCTTTCGTGCGATCACGATCACTGACCATCCACTGGGCGAGCCAGAACTCGCACTTCTGCTCGTAATGCCGCAGGAAGATAATTCCGCCCGGCGTGCGGGCCGATTCGCTTTCGGCTCGGAGAATCGAAAAATGCCGAGCGACCATGTATTGCGCCAGCGGTCCCCAGGGCGCGACCGCTTCGATCGAATGCCGCCAGATCGATTCGGCCTCGGCGTGCGGCATATCGAGAAACGACATCGGACGGCCGGTTTGGCGATCGACGCGCGGCAGCGGATCCCATTGATCCCAGCCGTCATCATGATGATAGATCGCCGGCAGCGTGTTATGTCGACAAGGAAGCTCGATAAAGGGGCCGGCGCCCCAAGCTTCGGCCAGTCGTCCAGAGACGTGCGCATGCGCCGTCTGAAAGATGAGTTGATACACCGGCTTTCCGGCTTTGTCAAACGCGTCGCGTACAATCATGGGGGCCTCCTTGCTCCATTTTACGCGATCGACGCACCGTTGTGGCTGTGAAAATTGGCACGAAGCGAGCCGCGCGAAGTGCGCTCCAAAAGAAAAGGGACTAGCCTTCGCAGGCTCGTCCCTTCTGTTGGGCGTTCGCAGACGTTTTCGGGCGCCTACTTTTTCTTTTCCACGGTGAAATCAACGACGGATTCGCTCTTGGGCAGATCTTCTTCGAGCAAATAGTTGGAGAAGATCGTCGCACCTTGCGGATAGTGTTCGTCCGTGACGTTGCCGTCAAAGCCTTCGATCCGAATGCGATGCGGCCCGCCGACAGTTCCTTTTCCTTTCGGCGTCGCATATTTGCCATCTTTGATTTCAGCCATGGTCATGGGGCCCGAATTTCCTTGCGAAGAATCGGGCTCAAAGAAGATCTTGCCAGCCGGCAACGGCGCGCCCTGATAAGTGACCGTTCCCGTCAGGGAGTAGCGCTGGGGGCCGGATGACTCGGCCGACCCGCAGCCGATTGTCGTGAGTGCGGCGATGATCGCCAGCAAAGCAGGTACATATTTCATAGAGAAGACCCTTCTCGCTAATTTTAAAAACATTGCAAATAGGACACGGTCGCCTAGGGAGTGCTAAAGCCGCCGGTCGGCAGTCCGTCACTCCGTTTGCTGAGTTGGCGATGAATGTCGATATTGATGTTTTCGCTAATGAAGTGGATCGAACCGTCCCCCATCGCCATATGACATCCGCCTGGATGGTGGCTGCCGAAGGTGCCTGACATTTCGTCCCACATGTGGACTTCATTCGCGAGCGGATCATCTCCTGAGTTGATCTGGAAAGTTGCGGCGGCGATGTTCACCAGCAACGAGTCATCGTTGTTGATGCGCGCCGACGAACTCCATGCGGCCGTTTCGCAGCAAAAGTTGGGCTGGAACAGATATTTGCTCTCGCCAACCAGGTAGACGTTCGAGGATCCATCGGTCGCGCTTTGAAATCCGGTTCGGGAATTCAAATACAGCATGCCGTTGTTGTAGTTCAGCCGCGAGCCGTTCATCCGGCAGTTGTAGGCCGAGCCGTTGTTATTGCTTGGATAGGTGTCGCCTCCCATCACGCCCATGTAGTTGTTGGTCAGGCTGATGTTGCTGGCCAACGGATCCGACGGGCAATGGAACGCCGTTACCGGAGTCGTTTGCGGAATAAAGTTCGCATTGTTGGTTCCGCAGTTGGGATTCGTGCCGGTGTAGTCATCGTTGAAGCCCCAATACAGCGGCAAGCTGAAATCGAATTGATCATGGAGGTTTTGCTGCTCAATGAAGGGTAGCACCAGCACGGTCCATGATGCGCGACCATCTTGGCATTGATCGCCGTCAGGCGTGCAATCGGTGGTGACCCCGGTACGGCTCATATTACCGGATGGGAAAGCCAGAAACGTGTCGTGATAGTTGTGAAGCGCCAGGACGAGTTGCTTCATGTTGTTGCGGCAAGTGATGCGACGAGCCGCTTCGCGAGCTTGCTGGACCGCCGGCAAAAGCAGCGCAATCAGGACACCGATAATTGCGATAACCACTAGCAGCTCGACGAGGGTGAAGCCACGTCGTCGCTCTGAGCCCAACCGGTACTGAATCATGTCTGTCTCCAAAAAAGAAGAGAAAGGAATAAATAAAAACTCTTGCTTCTCTTGGTGATATTAACTCGCTGTATGTGGGTTTCTATGCCAAGAGTTGATATGTTTGACAAATAATTAGCAACAAATCATCAGAAAATGTCGGTTTCACAACTCGACCGACAATAATTTCGCTGCCACCCCTGATGGGCTGTTTGGTGGAGATGATGAGATCGCAACCACTCGTTGCGACGTTGAGATCGACGCTCGCTGCGATAAGAGAGTGATCGCGGTAGGAAAGATCCGTGATTGCGTCCACGTGCCTGCCGGAAACCAAGTGGTCGCATAGAAGAAGCGTTAGACCCAAGGCGCTTTCAGCTACGCCGCTTGCTCCGGCGGCAATTGCAGATCGGCGGTGGTCTCCAGACCATCGGCCACTGCCGGCAAGACGCCGATGCGCCGGAAGATTGGCGCAACATGTTTGCGCAGTCGCGGCAAGATGAAAGCGAAACCGATGCTTCCGGCTAAACAGCAGACGCCGCTGATCAGGATCGCGGTCGACGTGCCGTAGCGACTTGCAATGGCGCCGGCGATCAAACTGCCGATCGGCGCTGTGCCCATAATCGCCATCGTGTAGAGACTCATCACGCGGCCCCGTTTGTCTTCGTCGACAATCGTTTGCAGCAGCGTATTGCCGCCGGCCATTTGCATCATCAATGCAAATCCTGTGATCATCAACAAGCCCAGCGATAACGGCACGCTCCGCGAAAACGCGAAGACGATCATCGCCACGCCGTAGACCATTCCGGCGAAGGCCATTCGTTTTCCGAGTCCCAGCACGGTCCGGCGCGAAGCGAGATAGATCGCAGCGCCAAACGCTCCGAAGCCGGTTGCGCCGGTCAATAGGCCAAATAGATCAGGTCCGCCATGCAAGACGTCGCTGGCGACCGCCGGCAGCAAGACGGACATCGGCATCCCCATCATGCTGACCAACGCCATTAACAACAGCAGCGCACAAATCGGCGGGAACCCAAACGCGTAACGAAAGCCTTCAGCAATTCCAGCTCCTAATTTCGACCCAGCCGCACGGTGCAGTTGGGGTAAATCTCGCATCGACAGATAGGCGCCGATCACCGCGACGTAACTGACGGCGTTGAACATAAAGCAGGGGACGGCGCCAAACGCGGCTAGCAGCAGGCCTGCTGCGAACGGTCCGACGAGGCGCGATCCAGTGACAATCGAAGAATTCAAAGCGATCGCATTCGGCAAGTCACTGCGCTGCGGAACCATGTCGACCAGAAAGGCCTGGCGCGTCGGCATGTCAAACGCGTTGGTGACGCCCAGGATCAAATTGAGCACGATGATCTGCCAAACTTGAATATGTCCGGTCCACATCAAGACCGCCAACGTCGCCGCTTGCGTCATCGCGATCGTTTGAGTCAGCAGCAGCGTTCGGCGTCGACTGAACTGATCGGATAACGCGCCGGCGACCGGCGCCAGAAAGAACGTCGGTATCTGACCTGCGAATGCGACAACTCCCAGTAGCAGCGGAGAATTGGTCATTTCATAGACCAACCAGGCCAGCGCCGTTTGCTGCATCCACGTGCCGATCAGTGAGACGCTTTGCCCCAACAGAAACAAGCGATAGTTGCGATGGGCCAACGCGCGCACAATCCCCGCAGGTCCTGAAGCGGCGCTCTGCGACGGGGTGAAGTTGTGAGCCATTGCGTGCGGCGGAGTCCCAAAGATCTAACGGTGCAGCGTATTCCTTAAATAATTCGCGTACAAAGGGTTAAAGGCAAGAGCAGCTAGATGAACTTTCATTCATCTACCATCGAGCTCACGCTCTATCAAGGGAAGCTCGCCCTACTGCTTTTCGCGTTGCGGCAACGGCTGTTCGGTCAAACTTTCGAGAGGATCGCCGAGCGGCGGCATCATCCCGTTCTGTTCGAGCTTCGGAGCAGCAAGCTTTTGCAAGTTGGGCAGCATCCAGGCAAACGCGACGCTCCCGACCAAGCAACAGATGCCGCTGACCGTGATCGACGCCATTGGTCCGTAATACTGGGCGATCGTGCCGGCGATCAAACTGCCGGCAGGCGCGGTGCCGAGAACGGCCATCGTGTAGAAGCTCATCACGCGACCGCGCATTTCTTCGTCGACAATCGTTTGCAGCACGATATTTCCGCCGGCCTTGATTAGCATCAGCGAGAACCCGGTTACCGCCAAGATCGCCAGCATTCCCCAAGCGGCGGTCGCCCACGTAAACAACAACATCCCGCCGCCGTAGACGACGCCTGCTAGCACGATCCGCGATCCCAAACCGGCGATCGAGCTTCGGTAGGCCAAATAAACACCTGCCAAGATCGCGCCGACGCCGGTCGCGCCGGTCATTGCTCCGTAGAGATCGGGGCCGGCGTGCACGAGATCTTCGACCACCGCCGGCAAGACGACCGAGCCCTGCATGCCCATCACGCTGACCAGGCACATAAACAACAACAGCGCGTAGATCGGTGGAAATCCGCAGACATATCGAAATCCATCACGGATCCCATCACGCATTTCGATGTTCGCCGTCGGGGCAGGACTCGCCAAGTTGCGCATCATGAAGAGGCCGATGATCACCGGCACATAGGTAAACGCGTTGACCAGAAAGCAAAACGCCTCGCCCAGGGTCGCGAGCAGCAGACCTCCGACGAACGGCCCGATCAACCGAGACCCATTCACGACCGACGAGTTGATGGCAATTGCGCTGGGCAACTCTTTTCGATCGTCGATCATGTCGACCAAAAAAGCATGTCGCAGCGGGACCTCAAATGCGTTGATGATCCCCAGCACCAGGCTGAACGCGATGATTTCCCACTGATTGATTTGTCGAGTCCACACTAGCGCCGAAAGCATCGCGGCTTGCAGCAGCGCGAGATATTGCAAAGCCAATAAGGCGCTACGACGATTGAAACGGTCCGACAGCACGCCTGCGACCGGTGCTAGAAAGAAGGTCGGGATCTGCCCGGCAAACGCGACCAAGCCCAGTACAAACGTCGAATGGCCTAGCTCGTAGGTGAGCCAGGCCATTGCGGTGTATTGCATCCATGTGCCGGTCTGCGAGATCGCTTGTCCGCTGGCGAATAGACGAAAATTGCGATTGTGCAGCGCCGATCCCACCTTGGAAGGCTCGGGGGGCGGCGATTGCGAATCGTCATCACTGGGCATGCGCACTCTATCTGTCGGGGTAGGAGCGAAGACTTAGCAAGAATGGTACCCGCTGTTTCCCGCCGCTGGCTACGACGGAGAGAAAACTTTCGGCCCTGACGCCGAAAATTAAGGCTTTTCGGGGAATCGCGCAGCATGGCTCTCAACTCTGGGTCCAATGACGCGAGATCGATAAAGAGAGGGATCAACAGCGAACAAATCGCTCCTGCTTTGCAATGCGGCAAAACATAAAGCGCACAGAACTGCCGCATTCGAGGGATAAAACGCGAAGTTCCTGCTGTCTAAAGTGGACTAAAATAACGAAGATATCACGAGGTATTTCCGCGGTCTTTCACGTTGGTGAAGGAATCTCTCGGCGGATGCTCAGGCGGTCGCGTGTCGACAGGCCATTGATTCTAGACACTAATCTATAAGAAGAGGCGTCAAAATGTGGACCAAGTGCATTGCAGTTGGAGTATTCATGACGCTGGCGATCGGCTCGAATTTGCGTGTCGTCGCCGAAACGCTTCCCGGGACGCAGCCGCTGACCAGGAACGGCGACATCGCTGCGCAGATGGTCGCCGGGATCGATCGATTTTTGCTAGGCGAGATCGAAGCTTCGATCTTGGAACGCGCAAAACATTGGGAGTGGGATTTCTCCTCGCCCGAGCTGCATCAGCAAGCGATCGCCGCAAATCAAGCTCGGTTGGCCCATCGATTGGGCGTGCGTGAGCCGCGCATTCCGTTTGACGCTCCTAGCCTGCTGGCGACAACCGAGACTTCGGCCTTGGTCGCCCAAGGAGCTGGGTACGACGTCTTCGCCGTTCGCTGGCCGGTCTTAAAAAGCATGCATGGCGAAGGTTTGTTGTTAGTTCCGGTCGATCGAAAAATTGTCGCGGACATCATCGCGCTCCCTGACGCCGATCAGACGCCGGAGCAGATCGCGGGACTGGCCGACGGGTTGCCTGCCGAGTCGCAGTTCGCGCGGCGGCTCGCCGAGAGCGGATGCCGCGTGATTATTCCGACGTTGGTCAGTCGCGACATGGCGCGGCGCGGCGGTCGTGCGAATCTCTCGAATCGCGAGTACGTCTATCGCTCGTCGTTCGTCCAAGGACGACACGTGATCGGCTACGAAATTCAAAAGGTGTTGGCCTGCGTTGATTGGTTCGCCAGAGGGCAGGATGACGCAGAAATCGGGGTCATTGGATATGGCGAAGGTGGGATGCTGGCGCTCTATAGCGGGGCGCTCGACAATCGCATCGAGCGGGTTTGCATCAGCGGGTACGTTGCGCCGCGTGAACGAATCTGGCAAGAACCAATTTCGCGCAACGTCTTTGGGCGACTCGAACGATATGGGGACGCCGAACTGCTGAGCATGATCTGGCCGCGCCCCTGCGTGATCGAACAGTCAGCCCATCCGACCGTCACGTTGCCTGGCGAAGGGGGCGCACCTGGCCAGATTACGACTCCCACCGACGAAGAGGTCCGCCGAGAAATTGCCCGAGCCGCCTGCACGGATCATCTGATCGTGGGTCCCGTCGACGGCGATCAAGTCAATCATCCCTGCGGCCAAATGCTGGCCTCGTTTTTGCCCGCCGGCGCAAAGCTGGTCACCGTCGACTCTGCCGTCAAAGTAGTGCGAATGATTGACGCCGCCGCTCGCCAGCAGCGGCAAATGGAAGAGATGGACGCGTATGACCAGACGCTGATTCGCGCCAACGACTTTCGCCGGAAAGACTTCTTGAAGGATCTGAAAACCTCGTCGGTCGACGCGTATGAAGAGAGCGTCGAGAAGTACCGTGAGATCTTCTACGACGACGTGATCGGTCGCTTCGATCGGCCTCTGCTCCCTTTCAACTCGCAGTCGCGCAAGACCTGGGAAGAAGCCAAATGGATCGGCTATGAAGTGACGCTGGACGTCTTTCCCGATGTCTTCGCCTATGGCGTACTGATGTTGCCGAAGGATTTGCAACCAGGCGAGCAGCGGCCGGTGATCGTTTGTCAGCACGGCCTAGAGGGACGCCCTACCGACCTCTTCGATGGAAAGAAAGCTGCGTACGACAATTTTGCAGCGACCCTTTGCGAGCAAGGATATATCGTCTTTGCTCCGCAAAATCCGTACATCCACCAGGATCAGTTTCGCACGTTGCAGCGCAAGTCCAATGCGCTAGGAAAAACGTTGTTCTCGACGATCGTGCCGCAGCATCAGCAGATCGTCAATTGGCTAAAGGCGCAACCCAATGTCGATCCCCAGCGGATCGCCTTCTACGGGCTTAGCTACGGCGGCAAATCCGCGATGCGAATTCCGGCGCTGGTGCCCGACTATTGCCTTTCGATTTGCTCGGGCGATTTCAACGACTGGGTGCTGAAGACGGCGACCACGCAGCACAAGTTCAGTTATGTCTGGGCCGGCGAGTACGAGATCTACGAGTTTGATCTGGGGGGCACATTCAACTACGCCGAGATGGCGGCGCTAATTTGCCCGCGACCATTCATGGTCGAACGCGGGCACTTCGACGGCTGCGGCGACGACGAGTGGATCGCCTACGAGTTCGCCAAAGTACGCAACCTCTACCAGGCGAAGCTGCACCTAACCGATCGTGCCGAGATCGAATGGTTCATCGGCGGGCACGAGATCCATAGCCAGGGAACGTTCGCGTTCTTGAACAAACATTTGAATTGGCCACAATCACTGCCGTGAAAGCGAGATGCTGCAGACAGCAGGGGCCCCACTGGGAGCGACCGGTTCTTCCCGACAGGGCGCCGCTAATTTGCCACAGGATTGATTGAAGTTTCCTCGGCAGTTGCGCAGAATTGGGTAGTCGTGGATAACAAATGCGCAGCTCCCCCTGCGCGCGTCATTCTATAATGGGTGATATTACGTGACATTAAAAGCGGCTCTTGATGTTCGTCGCGGTTTGCGATGCTGGCGCCATCGGCTGTTTCATCAGTCATTGCGATTCTTCCTATTCTCCATGCCCCGGAAAGGGATCGGCATGCGTCTACGCAATCATCGTGGTTTTACGCTCGTCGAATTGTTAGTGGTCATCGCCATCATTGGCGTATTGATTGCATTGTTACTTCCGGCGGTGCAGCAGGCCCGCGAGGCCGCTCGTCGCATGAGCTGCAGCAACAAGCAAAAACAGCTTGGCTTGGCGCTGCACAACTATCACGACACGTTTCAAATCTTTCCGCATGGATACTTTGACGTCGGCACGTACCATCGGCGCGATACCTGGATGCAGCAGCTATTGCCATTTTTGGAACTGAACAACCTGGCCGATCAGTATAAAGCCGACACGAATCAGTATGTTCACAACATGACGGGCAGCTTTAAGACGGAGCAGCTGCCCGCGTTTCGTTGTCCTTCCGAAGCTGAGCAAGATGCGATGGGAGGGGCCGGTTCGAAAGTCGACGGGGGATTCCAGGGCAATTACATCGCCTGCACCGGCGACGGCTACATGCTTTATCAATACGCCGCTACCAGCACCAGCTCGACATTGATGCAGGGCGCCTTTTATCACCAATCGAAAACCAAAATGTCGTCACTGCTTGACGGAACCTCCAACACGCTCGTTTTTAGCGAATCAATCTGTCGACCCGGCGTCAACGGCTGGGGCGGCGCCGGAGGCTATTGGGGAGGCGCGCCGACCGGGTCGTACGGTTTTACAACCGCGCAAGGTCCTAATACCACCGTGCCGGATCGAATCTATGAATGCAAAACCACGACGTTTGAGCACGCGCCTTGCGTCTCCATCAGCACCACCGATGAAAAGGAAAATTTCGCTCGCAGTTATCATCCCGGCGGCGTGATGGCGACCACGGCTGACGGCGCGGTGGCGTTCTTCAGCAATACGATTTCGCTGCAAACATGGAAGGCGCTCAGCACGCGCGCTGGTTCCGAGGTGATCTCGGAGTAGCGTCGCGTCCTCTCACTACGATCCTTCCACGTTGGAGAATTGTGATGAAATTATTATTGCCAATCGGTTTGATCTTGCTGGCCTGCGCAGCTTGCGGTCCCAGCCAGGCGCCCATGTATCACCTGCAAGGGGAGATCTCGTACAACGGCGTTCCCTTGCAAAATGGCGAACTGTTGCTCCAAGACGCCGACGGCGTCGGCGCCAGTTTTCACTCGGTAGTTACGGACGGCAGATACGATCTGAAAACTTCGCCTGGGGAAAAGCTCGTACAGATTAAAGGCTACCGGAAAACAGGAAGGATCGTCGAACCAAATCCGGGCGAACCTGTCGAAGAGATCGAGTCGTTTTTGTCCAAAAAGTTCAACGACAAGTCGGCAATGAAGATTACCGTCAACGCCGATCGTGACGATCTTGATTTTCACCTGGCGAAGTAATACCGGATCGATCGAAGTATTCTCACCCTTCCATCGGCGAACCTCCCATGCGGGGTTCGCCTTGTTTTTGCGCTGACCGCGATTTGCGATAAGATGGAACTCCTTGTTTTGCAACTTCTGGTTTCCATCTCATTCGGAACAACCGCATGGGCAGCTTTGTCATTATCACGGAAGAACCGTACGAGCCAGGTTGGCTCTCGCGCAACTTGTTCGGAGCGACTCCTCGTCCGCGTCCGCCGCGACCTGATGAGACGCTCGATCTGACGGCCACGGCCGACAAAATCGTGGATGCGTTTGTAGAGCATGGTTATCTGCACCACCCGCTGGCTCCGCCGATCCATTCTCCGGAAGAGACGCACGCGACGCAGACGTTGTTTACCGACAGCGGCGATCAGCGCGTTTGGGCCGACCCGAATCTTCAGTGGCTGCATTGGGCCTTTGAGCCACGCTGCTTGCGGCGCGATATCGAAGGCTTGTTGCAGCCGGTCACCAACGAAGATGTCTGGCCCGATGGTGAACTTCCCGAGTCGCTCGATCCTCATGAAATGGTTGCGCCGACGCTCGATATCCATCTCTTCTCACAGCCGATCGAGCTGATCGAGCGCACCTACGACGCCAAGGTCGGGCATCCCTGGGCGATGATCGAATTTCACTATGGCGAATTTTTTCACGAAGGTCGCCCTCGTCGCTGGAGCGAAGAGCAACCGCTGGCCGTCGACCTGGCGAAGCTGTTTGGTTGCCGTGTGGAAGCCAGATTGTTGACTTAGTCGCGCCGCATTGGGCTTTAATCTGGCGAAAAAGTGGGGAGAAATCGAAATTCTGCGATATTTCACTGCGATCCAAGATTTTTCGTCTGATGGATCGGCCCAGCAAGACTAATTCTCATTTGAGACATCCGCTTGTCGTCGCGTTCACGTTTTCGATTACTCGCCAATCCCCGCATGCCCGACCCCACCGAAGCACAAAACGAGCAATTCGTCGCGCGGATGACGGCGGCGCAGCCGGGCCTATTTGCGTTTGTCCTGACGTTGGCGCCCCATGCGGCGGATGCGCGCGATATCCTATCCGAAACCAATTTGGCGCTCTGGAAAAAGCGGAGCGAATACGATTCGACGCTCGACTTCTGGCCTTGGGCGTGCCGCTTCGCGCGGCTGCAAGTTTTGGCGTTTCGGAAGCGCCAGCAACGGGATCGCCTGGTGCTGACCGACGAGGTGGTCAGTTTGGTCGCAGCCAGGTCCGAAACGGCGGCCCGCGCCGGTCATGATTCGCTAGGAGCGCTCGAGAGTTGTTTGGGCGAACTGGAGGAGAGTCGCGTTCATATTCTTCGGCGTCGTTATACCGATGGACTTTCGGTCGCACAGATCGCCGACGAGTTCGAGAAGACAGCCGGCTCGGTGGCCGATCTGCTGTATCGGCTTCGTCTGCGTTTGGCGAGTTGCATTGAACGTAAACTAGCGACGGAAGCGAGACCATGAGTGAGCGTCAGCCGAATGACGAACTAGCGCAGTTGCTGAAGCGAATGGATCAGGCCGAACTTTCCGCCGCAGAGAAGGCTCAGCTCAACGCGTTGCTGCAAAACGATGCTGAGGCGCTCGACCTATTCGTCCGTCATCAGGCGATCGATGCGCACTTGGCTTGGCGTTTTGCGGCGACTCCCGGCATAGACGATCCGCTTGCCGCAATTGCTGCCGCTGAAAATAAAACTCCCGCGCTCGATCCGAAATCAAGCCGAGCCAGTTCTCTCCAGCGGCATGGCTGGCTGTTGGCGATCGCCGCTTTGTTGGTCGGGCTGTTCATCGGTTTTCCGCTTGGGCTCGGCGTCCAAAGCGATTCGACGCAAGATGTCGCCATCGCAACTTTGACGTCGATCGGCCCCGGTACGAAATGGAGCGACCCTTTTGGTCGCGCCCTAAAGATTGGCGCTGCGCTCGAGAAAGGTTGGATCAATCTTGACGCTGGCACGATCGAATTGACCTTTAGCAGCGGCGCGACGGTAAACATTGATGGCCCCGCGTCGTTCGCAATTGACTCGCCGCTGCGGGGATTTTTGAACTATGGCGCCGTGCGAGTGCATGCTCCTGAAAGCGCTCGTGATTTTGCCGTCGGCACCGCGTCGATGGAAGTTGTTGACTTAGGGACCGAGTTTGACTTGTCGGTCAGTCAGCAGTCTGGCGCCGCCGAGATCAACGTTGTCGACGGGCTGGTCGATTTGTATTTGTCAAGCGCCGGTCGAGCCAATCGTATCCAGTCGCTGAGCGCCGGAGAATCGGCCGCGATTGATTCGTCAGGCGAGATCACGTCGATTCAAGGAGGCGCCGCCGATCCCCGCCTACTGGCGCACTGGCGATTGGACGACAGCGCCGACAGCACCAACGTTGTCGACAGTTCCCCTCATCAATTCGATGGCAAGTTGAACATGTCGACCAGCCGGCGTTCGCGACCAGGGAAAGCGGGCCAGGCCTTGGAACTGGGCGCCGATGGCTTTGTCGACTTTAGCGAGCATTTGTCGGCGCTGACCGGCGCCAGCGCTTTTACGCTCACCGCATGGGTGCGAAACGCGGACGATATCGTCTTCTCCGTTTCAGACGGCACGGCCCAACAACGTATTCAATTTGAGCTGGAAGAGAATTGGCTCTACTATGGTTGGCAGCAGGGAGATCGGTTTGATCGGATTTCGGCGAGCGTAGCTCCTTGGCAGCCTGATCGCTGGCACCAAGTCGCCGTCTCGGTCAGCGGCGGCAGCGTCACTCTTTACCGGGATGGTCGAGCGCTGATCGAACCCAAAAGAATGGGGGGAGTCATCAACACGCGGGCAATTGCTCCCATTCAATTACAGAACCCTACATCCGCCTACTTGGGGCGCGTTCCTTCCAATCATGCCCAAGCAGAGCAATTCCTGGGGGGAGAGCTCGATGACGTCCAGCTTTATGGGCGCGCGTTAGACGAGGTAGCGATTCGCTACCTTTTCGAGCATCCCGGAGAAACGCTCCCCCACGGACCGAATTGATCCACGATTTCACGCTTACGGATGCGACTTCAAAGTTACCCACCCCTTTGCAAAGGAAAACGCCTCATGACTGCTTCTGATCAATCATCGCGACGAGATTTTCTCGTCG
The DNA here is from genome assembly GCF_000153105.1 of Blastopirellula marina DSM 3645. Lineage (GTDB taxonomy): Bacteria > Planctomycetota > Planctomycetia > Pirellulales > Pirellulaceae > Blastopirellula > Blastopirellula marina. The sequence goes on along the minus strand of NZ_CH672377.1, from coordinate 1,657,681 downwards.
CTTCGACCGCGGCGGTCACGGCCGCTTCGCTGGCGACCATCGTACCGTCGACCGTATATGGCGCCGATGGCCAAGTTGCTCCCAACGATAAGATCACCCTCGGCGTCATCGGAATTGGTCCCCGCTGCACGTACGATCTGAAAGCGATGTTGCCGTTCCAAGATGTGCAATGCGTCGCGATCGCTGACGTGCAGGCAAGTCGCCGCGACGCCGGCAAAACCTTGGTTGACTCGCACTATGGCAACGCCGATTGCGTGCTGTATCAAGACTTTCGCGAACTGCTCGCTCGTAAAGACATCGACGCGGTCCTGATCGCGACCGGCGATCGTTGGCACTCGGCCGCGTCGATTCTGGCCGCCGAAGCTGGAAAAGATGTTTATAGCGAAAAGCCGTGCGGCATCACGATCGCCGATTGCCAAAAGCTCGCTGACACGATGCACCGCGAGCAGCGCGTCTTCCAAGCAGGCACGCAGCGCCGAAGCGTTGCGAACTTTAAAAAGGCGGTCGAAATCGCGCACTCGGGTAAACTTGGCAAGCTGCATACGTTGCATGCTTCGGTCTACAATCCAGTGCTAGAGAACAGTTGGCTGCCAGCTGAAGCGGAGCCGGCCAAAGATGTCTGCGATTGGAATATGTGGCTTGGCCCGGCCGCTTGGCGTCCTTACAACAAAAAATATGTCGGCGGCGGTTGGCGCGGACAATGGGATTTTGATTCCGGTGCGCGGCTGTTGGACTGGGGCGCCCATACGGTCGACTTGTGCCAATGGGCGAATCAGTCCGATGACACGATGCCGATTGAATATGTGCCGAGCCAAGAGAACATCGTGTGTCATTACGCCAACGGCGTGAAACTGGTGCTCGACTTTCTGCCGCAGCCGTTCGGCAAACGCGAACCGCACTATATTACGCGGCTTGGCACTTGTCCGGTCCGCTTTATTGGTGATCAGGGTTGGGTCGAAACCGGCGATAGCGGCGAGATTGCCATCGAGCCGGAGTCGCTGCGCAAGCAGTTGCCGGAGGCGAAAAAACGGGTAAATGGTCTCGACGTTTCGACCCACGCTCGCAACTTCTTCGACTGCATGCGAACGCGTGAAATGACCGCCGCCAATCAGGACGTGATGCGACGTTCGCACATCGCGAGCCATGCCGCGGCGATTGCCTGGATTTTGCAGCGCAAGCTGACGTTGGATCCGGTGAAGGAAGAATTTGTCGGCGACGACGAGGCCAATTTGCTCCGTTCGCGGGGAACGCGCGACTGGACCGTGTAGTCAACGGATTGCTGGGCGACCCGACCAGTCAGGAACAGGCTGGTCGGGCGACCCAAGCCGCTCTTCCCTGGGCGCATAAAAAAACCTGCGTGCGGTCGCAGGTGGGTCTCGAAGGATTGCTCGGGTGGTTGGCCGCGTTAGGCGGCGGCGCGGTCGGTGTTGGATTGCGATGTTGGTCGCTGCGGCATGCGGATCGTCGCCGGAGCGTCGTGCTGGTCAATCTCGGCTGGTTCCAGCGCGACCGGACGTTCTCCGCGAGCGCCGCCGAGGTGCCCCAGCAAGACGCCGATCGCTTTGGGGCTAGGCAGCGCCTTCAATGTTTGGGCGATCACCTGGTTCCAGTAGCTGGTCGTATCCAACTGTTGCGGATGCCGTGCTCGCAGGCGCTCGGCGGCTGCGGCCGCGGCGAAATCGCGATCTTGTTGCAGTGCGGCAGGTTTCACCATCAACTGCGACGCGGTGGTCGGCCGGCTGAGCAGACCTTGCGCCTTCAGTGAGTAGGCGATGTCCAGATCGGCGGCTTGATCACCAAGCGACGCAGCGGCTGGAAGTAGCGGCTCTAGCCAACTACGGCGATAAAACGCCGCCAGGCGACTTGGCCCGACCAGCGATTTCCCCTCTTCCAGCCGCAGAAATCGCCGATAGCCGAGCGAGTCGGCCGCGACGCCGATCGACGCAATCGCGTCGTCACAGCGGAGCGCAGGCGAAACAGCGGCAACTGCCGGATCGGCGAACATTGACCGTATGCTGTCAGCCCAGCCCGCCGTGGCGACAACGCCAGACGCAAGCAGGTGAATGATCTCGCCGCTGGAAGCAGCGGCGCCAATCATCCAGCACTGAGCATCGGTGACGGCACTGCGGGCTTCGACGAATTTGACTTCGCCGGCCAGCTCGTACGGATCGGTATAAAAACCGGTGTGAACGACAACAACATCGGCGTAGGCGGGGCGATTTTCTAGCACCGACAGCATCGTCTCTTCAAGCAGCGCCGCGTCATGCAGCGCCGGGATGATGATCGAGAGTCGCACAGATTTTCTTTCCTTCCGGCTTCGACGCCTGGCGCCGCATATCAGGGGTGACCATAAGCATTGCCGGCATGCTTACGTGATGAATCTTCGGAACCGAAGGGCTCACGAGTTTACCTGTTTCCCCTAAAAACGCAGGAGGCGCCAGAATCGGGAAGCGTCAAGCTAGCGGCGCCATCACTTCTTCTCGGCCCAAACCCCTAAAAGTGAGATTAAAAGTTCCACTGCTTTCTCCATTTCATCCAGACAGGCCCATTCCAGCGGCGAGTGGGGATTGTGCTGACCCGTCGAGAGATTCGGGGACGGCAATCCCTGTTCGGTCAGGATCGAACCATCGGTTCCGCCGCGAATGACTTCCTGTTTGGGGGTTCGAGAAAGCCGCTGGTGGGCCTCGATCGCATAAGCGAGCGCACGCGGTTCTTTTTCCAAGCCTTCGCGCATGTTGCGGTACTGCGGCGAGGTGACGACTGCTAGCTTGCAACCAGGAAAATCGACTTCGACGCTGCGCGCCGTCGAGCGTAACAAATCAGCCTGCGTTGCGAGTTCCGCCATATCGAACGAACGGAGGATGAACTGGATTTCGACTTCGGCGACGCCCCCTTTCACTTGAACCGGGTGGACGAAACCATCGCGGCCCGAGGTCGTCTCTGGCGACATCATGTCGCGCGGCAAGCGATCGAGAAACATCCCGGCCGCTTTCAGCGCATTCACCATTCGCCCTTTGGCGATCGACGGATGGATGTTGACGCCGTGGACCGAGACGACCGCCATATCGGCCGAGAAAGTCTCGGCGTTGATTTCGTCCGCGCCTCCCCCGTCCAACGTGTAGCAAACATCGGCCGCGAGTCGCTTTAGATCGACGTGGTCGACTCCATGCCCGATTTCCTCGTCGCAGGTCAACAAGATCTTGACCGGACCATGCGGCATCTGCGGATCGGCCAGCAATCTTTCGGCCAATTCCAGAATGACGGCGATTCCGGCTTTGTCATCGCCTCCGAGCAGCGTCGTGCCGTCGGTGGTGATCAGCGTGCAGCCATGCAGGTCGGCCAGCTCTGGATTTTCGCTTTCGCGGATTACCTGGCTGGGGTCGCCCGGCAATACGATATCACCGCCCTCGTAATTCTGGATGACCTGCGGTTTCACGCCGGCGCCGGTTGTCTCCGGCGAGGTGTCTAGATGCGCGCAAAAGGCGACAGAGGGCGCGTCCGCCACATTGCCGGGAATCTCAGCGTAGATGATGCCGTATTCGTCCTGTTCGGCGTTGGCGATCCCAAAGGCTCGCATCTCGTCCGCCAGCAGTTTACCGAGCGCCAATTGCCCCTTCGAACTAGGGTATTCTGCCCCCGGAACTCCAGCCGTGGTATCAACTTGAACGTAGCGGAGAAAACGGTCTAACAGTCGTTTGCGGGTCATTCGGCCAAGTCTCAAGAAATAAAAAACAGAGCTCCTGCGGTTGCTCTATTTCACTCGCCCCAGCGGCAAATGGCAACCTGTCGGCTGCGGGGGAGACAAAGCTCAATATTTCGGTTTAACGCGGACGATCATACCGTATAATGTCACAACGCTAAAGTTCCAGCGCAGACACGGTCCTGATCGGCGAAGCGAGGTCACCAGTGGCGAAGAAAGCTCCCCGCAAAAAACTTCCAAAGGAAGTCGCGATTATCAACGCCGACAACTGCACCGGCTGCGAGTCATGCCTGGAAGTCTGCCCGGTCGACTGCATCGTCAAGATCGAGCAATATCCAACCATGGGCGGACTGCAAAGTTGGTGCGAGATCGATCTGGATCGCTGCGTTGGGTGCGAAGTCTGCGTCCACATCCCGCAGAAGAAAACGAACCCCTACGAGCTGACCGTCTGTCCGTGGGACGCGATCGAAATGGTGCCGACCGAAAAGTGCCACGAAGTGGTCTCGCAAATCGGCGGTCCGCCCGAATACATCCACGAGCATTGGGATCGACTGGTCGGCACGGCGTTTCATCTGGCCGAACTGAAAGCCAATGGGTAAGTCCGCTGCGCGGTAATGACAAGTGTCTAAGGAAGTTCGACCGCCCCGGACACTCGCCCGTTGCGCCAGCGAGAGAATGCCGTCTGCAAACTTTAACCGCGCTGAGTTTTCTCGTTCCGATTTGCCGCGGAGGGTTTCGTTTTCGACGCTTCCTCACCTATTCCCTCGCTCGCGCAACGGGCTAGTGCCCGAGACTTTTCGGCATTCGTTCTCAGGCATTGGTGATTAGCAATTAGTCAATTCCGCCCAGGACGATCTCATGGCGCGCAACGTAGAAATCAAGGCCCGCGTCAATGACATGTCGCGGTTACGACATCTGGCGGCGGAGATCGCCAACGAGGGTCCTTGGACGCTTCATCAGGTCGATGTCTTTTTTCATACCGCCAGCGGCCGACTAAAACTGCGGACGATCAATGACGAAGAGTCGGAGTTGATTTACTACCATCGCGCCGATCAAACAGGACCCAAGACCTCAACCTATGTGCGGACTCCGACGGCGGATCCCAGCGGTCTCCGTTTCGTCTTGTCAGCCGTGCTGGGAGAGTTGGGAGAAGTCCGTAAACGCCGCACGCTCTATCTAGTTGGACAGACGCGGATTCATTTGGACGAAGTTGTCGACTTGGGGGATTTCATGGAATTGGAAGTCGTCCTGCGCGACGATCAGTCCGTAACAGAAGGGGAGAAAATCGCGGCCGAATTAATGAAGCGATTCGAGATTCGGCCCGCGGATCTATGCGACGGGGCCTATCTAGATCTGATCGGCTCGACAGAAACGCTCCGTGCGATGGATGAGTAAGTTCGAACCAAAAAGGGACCGCCGCAGCGGTCCCTTCTCAGTTCAACGTCTGCAATTATTTCTTTAGATCGTTTAGCTCAAAGTTTAGAATGGCGGCTTCTCCTTCGACCACATTAATCGGCTTGGGATAGGCGATTGCGTCGTACTGGATCACCATCATTCGCGCTTCCTTGTCCATATCAGCAAAGCCGGGGATTTCGGCAGGCGTTTTCGTTGGGACACGCAACTGCACGGCATGCTCGCCGATCAACGCACCGGAGATTTGATCGGTGTATTGCAACGCGTACTTTCCGTCGATATCGGTTCGTCCAAACGAAGCACGGCCTGTAGTAGGCCGAAACTCGAGCGAGACGCCCTCGATCGGCGCGCCACCACGAGTCACGACGCCGCTGACTTCTTCCAGCGGCAAACCATGTCCTGCCGAACAACCAAGTGAACAGAGCAAGACCGCGCAGATCGTCGCACGAGACAAATAGGCAATCATCAATTCCTCCAACTAACGGGCGATTCAAAAGACGTCAAGTCGGCTCGCTAAGTGAAACGTGGCGACTAGTATTCGCCGATCACCTCACCACCAGCTCGGGTCGCCAACGAGGAATAGATGGCGCCATCGATCGTTTCTGGCAAAAAACTGACATGCGCGTCGGTAAAGACGAACATCGCTCCACCGGGATGGAAGCTGCCGAACGAGCGGTGCGGGTACAAGCTGTTCGAGGTTGCGTTGATCGGGTAGCTGGAGCTTGCTCCGGGAAAAACGCGATCGTGATAATTAACATAGTCGGTACAGGCCCACGTCCCGGCACGGCGCACAACTGTCGAGCCCGTATTGGCGATATCGCCGCCGTCACGTTCGCCTACCATTAGCGTGTTGCTCGTTCCATCGATCATGTCGCGAAAACTTCGACCTTCATTATGGCAAAAGACGCCGTTATAGTTCTTAGTGTCGAAATTGGCGTCTGGCGTGAAGTTGCCGGTATTGGCGTATTCCATCGAGCCGCCGCAAGCCATGTAGTTGGATGTCCCTAGATTCTCTCGAAAGGTATTGACTGAGCCCAAGATATCGGAAGGGCACAGATAGGCGTTCACCGCTCTTGCGCCCGTTTCACCGGCCGCGCCGGTCGGAACTTCGGTGGTAAAACCGCTCGTATCCGTTTTCAACTCTTGGTATAGCGCATCCTGTTCAAGGAACGGCAAGATCGAGACGCTCCAGATAATCGGGTTTTTACCACCGCTCATACCGGCGTAATGTGAGACGCCGGGCGGAAACGCCAAGTGCGTATCGTGGTAGTTGTGGATCGCTAAACCGATCTGCTTTAACTTATTCGAGCACGACATCCGCCGCGCCGCTTCTCGGGCTTGCTGTACCGCAGGTAAGAGCAAAGCGATTAAGACGCCGATGATCGCAATCACGACTAATAGCTCGACCAATGTAAAACCACTATGACGTGTTGATTTTGTCATGGATGACCTCTGAATGGTAATAAAGGGAATTTGTGGTAAAATCCTGCTGTAGCATTCGATTGCTGCCATTCTAAGCCGCTAAACTAGCGTCTCCAAGGCTGATTTGCGTGATTGGTCACTTAATTTCAAGAGTGCCAGATTCGAGCGTTTTGTCGACTCTACGGATTGATTGAGTTATCTTGGCAAATAGCTCTCATCGCATTCACTTCCCGCCGAGCCTCTATCATGCCGCATCGCAAACTCGCTTCGCTCTGCTGTTTCGCTCTCTTGATTTCTCCGCTATCGGCCGAAGAGATTCCGCCCGCGCTCAAAGAGTACCAAGGACGGACCATCGCCCAAACGATGCACTATCAGGGCGCTCCTTGGCTGATTCGCGAATCGCGCGAACGGGAAGAAGATTGCACGACGATGGTCAAGCAACTCGGTCTGAAGCCGGGGATGATCGCCTGCGATATGGGGTGCGGTAACGGCTTTTACACGCTCAAGATGGCCGAAGTGGTCGGCGCTGAGGGAAGAGTGCTCGCGGTCGACATTCAGCCCGAGATGCTTCGCTTGTTGCAGGCCCGAGCCGAAGAAGCGGAAATCAAAAACGTCGATCGCATCTTAGGGGATGTCCACGACCCGAAACTGCCCGCAGGCCAAGTCGACCTGATCTTGTGCATTGACGTCTATCACGAGTTTTCGCATCCCGTCCAGATGCTAGCCGCGATGCGCGAGTCACTGAAACCGACAGGCCGCTTGGTGTTGGTCGAATTTCGGGCTGAGGACGAAAATGTGCCGATCAAGCCGCTGCACAAAATGAGCAAAGACCAGGTCAATAAAGAGCTGACCGCCAATGGATTTCGCCTGGCCCGGCAGTTCGACGATCTGCCGTGGCAGCATATGATGTTTTACGCTCGTGACGATTCTCCCAAAGATGAGGCCAAATTGGCCCCGGAACAGCCCCCCACAGAGACGGAACCCGCTTCTAAATAGAGATTTACGTCGCGACTACCACGCTGGGCGGCTCTCACCTAGAATAGAGTTTTGCGCCTCCAATTGCCGTCGTCGCCTGACTCTATGGAAATCGATCAACTTTCCGACTTGCTCGAGAAAGACGCCGTCGCGGCATCTTGGCTCCAACAACTGCGCGTTGCTGACGTTCCGCGTGGTCGCGAAAATATTCGGAGTCTCTCGCGCCACGCGATTGCGCCGGATCTGCTCACGTTTCTGCTGACCCAGCTGGAGCGTTTGCTGCCGATCTCGAGCGATCCTGACATGGCGCTCAACAATCTCGAACGTCTCTTCCAAACCAGCCGCAGTCCGTTATCGTTGGCCGCGCTGTTTGAGCGCGACCTGCGCTCGCTGGAAACGTTGCTGCGAATCTTCGCGACGAGCCAGGCGCTGGCCGATCAACTGATCAACGACCCCGAAAGTTTTGAGCTGCTGCGGATTACGGACGGTCAGCCGATTGCGCGGCAAATGTTGGTCGATGACGTCGTCTACGAAGTCAAAGCGCTGCAAGACGAGAAAGCGATCATGACGGCGCTGCGCCGTTTTAAACGCCGCGAGACGCTGCGCATCGCGTATGGCGACGTGATCCGCGAACAAACGATCAGCGTGGTCACGCGGCAGATCTCGTATCTGGCCGATGCGCTGCTCGAAGCGGCGGTCGCCGCCGCGTTTCGCCTGATGCGCCCCCGCTATGGTCAACCCACGGTCAAAGCCACCGGTCCCGGCGGTCGTCGTCCGGCGCGCTTTGTGGTGTTGGCGTTGGGCAAACTGGGCGGCGTCGAGCTCAACTATTCCAGCGACGTCGATCTCATTTTCATCTATGACGAAAATGGCCAAACCGATGGCGAGAAAAAAATCACTAACGGCGAGTTCTTCGACCGTCTCTCGCAGCGGGTCTTAAAACTATTAGCCGAGTCGACCGAGCTGGGCGCGCCGTATCGCGTCGATATGCGACTACGTCCCGAGGGAGGTCGCGGTCCGTTGGTCGTCAGTCTTGAGTCGGCGCTGCACTATTATGACGTCATGGGGCGAACCTGGGAACGCCAGGCGTTTGTCAAAGCTCGCAGCGTCGCCGGCAATCATGACCTGGGAGAAGAATTGCTGACGCAGCTGGAGCCGTGGGTCTATCGTCGCTATCTCAGCCGCGCCGACATCACCGGCATCAAGGCGCTGAAGCGGCGGATCGAAACGCGGGCCGAGCGGGAAACGACCGACGACACCAACGTAAAAACTGGGCGCGGCGGTATTCGTGATATCGAATTTGTCATCCAGTTTTTACAACTGCTGAACGGCGGCGACTTGCCAGGCATTCGCACCGGCAACACGTTGGAAGCGATCGCCGCGCTTGAAGGCGCCGGCTGCTTGACGCAGCAAGAGCGTACGATCCTGGAAGAAAATTACGCCTTCTTGCGCAAGCTGGAGCATCGCCTGCAAATCATGTTTGATTTGCAGACGCACACGATGCCCAGTGATGAAAAAGAACTGACGAAAGTCGCGCTGCGGATGGGGTATGAACATGGCGTTGAGCAATCGGCGCTCGCCGCTTTCCAACAGGAATACGCTGAAAAAACGGCCCTCAATCGTAAGATCCTCGACCATCTGCTGCATGACGCGTTCCCGGGGGACGACGACATGGCGCCGACAGTCGACTTGGTGCTTGATCCCGAACCAGGCGACGAGACGATCGACGAAGTGCTAACCGCCTACGGATTCCATCACCCGAAAAACGCCTACGACAACCTGATGGCGCTGACGACCGAAAAGGTTCGCTTTCTTTCCACACGCCGCTGTCGTCATTTCTTGGCGGCGATTAGCTCGCAGTTGCTAGAAGCGATTTCGACGACGCCGGACCCTGACTCGACGCTGATCAATTTGGCGCAAGTAAGCGACTCGCTCGGCGGCAAAGGAATCTTGTGGGAACTGTTCAGCGTCAATCCGGCGACGCTCAATCTGTACGTCCGGCTTTGTGCGGGCAGTCCCTATCTCTCGGGCATCCTGATCAGCCATCCCGGTATGATCGACGAGTTGATGGACTCGCTCATGCTCGACAAACTGCCGACGCGGGATACGCTCGACGAGATCTTGACCGAGCTCTGTCGCGGCGCCGAAGACATCACCCCGATCTTGCACAGCTTCAAAAACCTGATGCATCTGCGCGTCGGCGTGCTCGACGTGTTGGGAAAAAAGGACCTGCAGGCACGGCTGGAAACCTTGTCCGACATCGCCGAAATCTGCCTGAAGCGAATCGTTGAACGAGAATACGATCATCTGAGCCAACGCTTTGGCGAACCTTGGTTGTCGGACGGTCGTCGCTGCGATATGACAATCGTCGGCCTTGGCAAGCTAGGCGGTCGTGAGCCCAACTATCACAGTGATCTCGACCTGATCTTTCTTTATGAAGCCGAAGGGCAAACGCAACCAGCCAATGGCAAAGGGCGTCCCGGCAGCGGCACCAGCAATCAACATTTCTTTGGTCAGCTGGCGCAGCGGATTTTGAAATCGGTCAGCGAACTGGGCCCCTATGGACGACTGTACGAAACGGATGCTCGACTACGTCCCACAGGGAAGCATGGCCCGTTGGCCGTCTCGTATGACGAGTTTTATCGCTACCATGTCGAAGGGATGGGGCAGCTGTGGGAACGGCAATCGCTGTGCAAAGCGCGCCCGATCAGCGGTACGACCGAATCCTGTCAGAACGTCGAGCAGTTAATCCGCACCGTGATTTTGGCGAAGCCATGGCGGCCTGAGTACGCGCTCGAAATTCGCGACATGCGCCGGCGCATGGAAGAAACTGCGACCAACGCCAACTTGAAACGCGGTCCAGGCGGAACCGTCGACATTGAATTTGTCGTGCAAATGCTGCAAATGTCGACCGTTGCTGAGCATCCAGAAACATTAGTCCCCAACACGATCGATGCATTGCACGTACTGCATGAAACCGGTCGATTGGCGGACGATGACTTTGCTCATTTTCACGAATCCTATATCTTCCTGCGGATCGTCGAAGCTCGGCTTCGCTTAATGAACACGACCGCACGGCACGACTTGCCGAAGGAACGGCTGGAAGTCGCGAAACTCGCCTATCTGTTGGGCGACATGAACGGCGCCCAGTTGCTGCGCGAGTGTCGCAAACTGGCCCGTGAAACACGACGCCGATTTGAACGCATCTTCAGCGAAGCGGCGCAGTTGACCCCAGCGTCTTCTTCGTAGCCCGTCCGCTTTTTGAAGAAGCGAAGAAATAGAACGCGGCCTAGCCGCGGATGAAGAGCGGCAAAGCACGGTTGGAATCAAGTCGAACATCGCCGCACTAGCCCGCTGCGCTAGCGAGCGACTGGGTTGGCGACCGATACTTGTCGCATGACAGGACACTAGTGTGGCGACGGGTTGCGAGATAGCGCCACTTCAATCGGCATACGCGAACGATTCTTTGGCAGCAAACTTTTTGCGTCTGCAGCAACAACGCTCTGAATAACGCGTCGTTCCACAATTTAAGAAAATTTGCGAACCTTGCAGCGCGCACTTCGCTCTCGTCTTACCAATCCGCGCGTTGAAGTCGGTAATTTTTGGGTGAAGATCGGCTAGGCGCTTTACGCTCCGCTGTCTCGCGCCGCATACTGAGGGCAAGCCCTTTTTTGTCCGATCTCGGTCGCCGACGACAATTGAAAATTTGGAGACGCAAGTGACCCGTTCCATTTTCGTGTTGGTTCTATCGTTCAGTCTCGCCCCTGCACTTTCTTTTGTCGCGGCAGCCGAACCGCAGCCAGATCAGGTTCCGCCGCTCCAGCTCTACGACGGCTTTCAAGGTTACCAGCGCGACGTCACGACCGATTCGGCCGAGGCGCAACAGTGGTTCAACCAAGGGATTCAACTGCTGTACGGTTTCAATCACGACGAAGCGATTCGATCGTTCGAAAAAGCGGCGGAGTTGGACCCTTCGTGCGCGATGGCCTGGTGGGGCTCAGCCTATGCTCGCGGTTTGCATATCAACAATCCGCAAATGGAAGTTGAGCAAAGCAAACTGGCCGACGCGGCGGCCGCTAAGGCGATCGCCGCGCTCGATCAAGAATCGCCGGTCGAACAGGCGTTGGTTCGCGCCGTTCGTACGCGCTATGCAATGCCGGTCCCGGAAGATCGCAAACCGTTGGACGAAGCATACGCGCAAGCGATGAACAAGGTTTGGCGACAATTTCCCGACGACGCTGACGTTGGCGCCCTTTACGCCGAGTCGCTGATGAACTTGCAACCGTGGGACCTATGGACGGCCGATGCGGCGCCCAAAGGACGCGTCTTTGAGATTCTAGCGGTCCTCGAAGATACGCTCTCCAAAGCGCCGCAGCATCCCGGCGCCAATCACTTTTACATTCACGCGATCGAAGCTTCGCCCTGGCCCGAAAAAGGACTGGACGCCGCCAAGCGGCTTAGCCAACTCGTCCCAGGCTCGGGTCACCTGGTTCACATGCCGTCGCATATCTACATCCGGACCGGAATGTACGCCGAAGCGACCGACGCTAACGCTGGAGCGATCGCCGCCGACGAAGCCTATTTCGCCAAAGCGCCGAAGCCTGATTTCTACAGCTTGTACTTCATGCACAACGTGCACTTTCTCGCCTACGCGGCGATGATGGATGGCCGTTATCAAACGGCCATCGACGCCGCGCGGAAAATTGAAGCGGTCATCCCGCCGGAGTTTTTGAAAAACTACGTCGCGATGGCGGACGGGTTCATGCCGACCACGCTGCATGTCATGATTCGGTTTGGCAAGTGGAAAGAAATTCTCGCCGAGCCGGCGCCCGAAGATTGGCGGATGTTCAGCTGCGCTGAACGACACTTCGCCCGCTCGGTTGCTTATTCAGCACTGGGGCGAACCGACAAAGCCCAGCAGGAGATTGATCAGCTGGATCAGGTCGTCAGCAAGCTGGGAGACGAGTGGGTCATGGGGAACAACCCGGCAAAGGACGTGCTGGCGATCGCGCGGAAAATGGCGGTCGGCGAACTCGCTTTTCGCGAGGGCCGCACCGACGAGGCCTTCGCCGAGCTTCGCGCCGCCGTCGAACTGGAAGAAAACCTGACCTACGACGAACCGCCTGGCTGGATGCAGCCGGTTCGACATGCGTTAGGTGCGCTCCTTTTGGCCGATGGGCAAGCGGCGGAAGCGGAAGCGGTTTATCAGGCCGATCTCGCAGATCATCCCAACAACGCCTGGTCGCTGCTGGGCCTGCAACAAGCGATCGGTCGCCAAGGCAGAATCGAAGAAGCCGATGCAATGAACGAGCAGGTTCAAGCCGCCTGGGCGCGAGCCGACGTCAAGCCGGTCGCTAGTTGCTATTGTCACCCAGATGCGCGGGCGCAGACGGAATGACGTTGCGATCGTCGTGCTTCAATCGACGTTCGTCATTTTGCCGAACCGCGTCTGGTTGGCCCAGATAGTTCCGCTATCGCGGCCAACCAAGGAAATAGAGCAAATTCGAGACGCCCTGCCGACTACGGCGAGGGAGGTGGTTCGTGCGGATAAGGTTCTAGGTGGACCAGCACGTCGCGTAGTTGGGCGAACTGCTCGATCAGCTTGTCTTTGACGCGATGTCCGATCCGATGTCCTGCTTCGACGGTGAGTTGGGCGTCGACTTCGATATGGATGTCGGCCAGAAACTCGATGCCGGTTTTGCGGACCCAGAGTTTCTCAACGGCGCAGACGCCGGGAACGGACTCAGCGGCGGCGCGAATCTGTTGAATCAGTTCTTCGTCCGCTTGCGGATCCAACAGCTCACTGGTGCTTTGGCGAAACATTCGGCTGGTGTTGATCAAAATCGCCAGCACGACGACGATCGCTGCGGTCTCATCGGCCCACATGTACGAAGGGCCGCCCCAACGGACGATCGCCAGACCCAGCAGCACCGCTAATGAGCAGAGCGCATCGCTGCGATGATCCCATGCGCTAGCGGCGATCGACAGCGATTTTGTCTGGCGACTAATCGTCAGCTTGTACCAGAAGAGAGATTCTTTAATCACCATGTTGATCGCCGCGATCCACATCGTCCAAACCGGCGGCGTCGCGTGCACGGTTCCCAAGCGGCGGATCGCTTCCCAGCCGACAAAAACCGCCGATATCATAATCAACATCGAGACGTTCGACGCGGCGACGGCTTCGGCCCGGGTATGGCCATAGGGATGCTCTTCATCGGCCGGGCGTTGCGCATACCAGAGTCCAAATATAACGACGATCGAAGTTAACGAATCGCCGAGAGAATTAATAGCGTCAGAGATGAGCGCAAACGAACCCCCTAAAACGCCTCCGGCAAGCTTCACAATTCCCAGCGTCAAGTTCACGAACAACCCTAACCAAGCGGCGCGAGTCGCGCTGCGGTAAAGATGTGCAGGAGAGGAAGCGGAGGAGCTATTCAATTTGCAAGTAACCTGGGATGTTGCGCGAGCGCGAGAGATTTTTCTCTTCGTAGCCCGTTGCGCCAGCAAGGGAAATGCGGCCGCAAGCAAATGACGAATGTCGAAGCGCGAAAGATTTATCGCGAAGTAGTTTCGGCATTCGGTCCGCCACACTTTCCTCGCTTGCGCTGCCGGGCTGCGAATCGCATTGGGGGCTCGTCTATCGTGGCGTAGCGCACGCCAAAAGAAAAGGCCGGCGGAGCGGTTTTCTCGCATCCGTCGGCCTTGATTGGTCGGCGCAAAAAAAGTTACGGCGAGAGTTGATGTTCACCATGCGCGAACTTGTCGTGACAGCTATTGCACTTGGTCAGCATCGCTTTGTAGTGCGTCGTCGCGGCGGCGTAATCTTTTTTCTGGGCGGCGCGATAGAGATCGCCCCCCAGATCGCGCACAGCGACCGAGTATTCGTTCCATGCGGACACGTCTTTTTCGGGAGCACGAATCAAAAGCAAGTTGCCCCCCTCGGCCATAATCAACGACGTCGACTTGATCTCTTTCCAGACTCCATTGTCTTTCGGCTGGCTCGCCATCGCCGGCTTTAACCGTTTGTAAGTTGGTTGAAAGACATATTCCATAAACTCGTGCATGTCCTCTTCCACCGGTTTCGGTTCGGCGGCGGTAGCGCCGCTCACCAGGGATAAAACAACCGAAAGTGCGGCGTAGCTCAGCAAGTGCATTCGAAATTTCATCGCAGAATTCTCCTAGCAGAAAAAGCAAAAATCATTGGCGCCAGCGCAGCAGCCAGCGCCATAACCATCCAGTCAAGAAGTTCGCGCGTCTAAATCAGTAGCGACTGATAGACCTGAAAAAGAGGGAGCGGCGTCGATTGCCTACAGAACGTCTGTTGGGCCGCGTTTCGACCCAACTGATCGGCGCTAGAACTGATTTGGCGCCGCCATGCGGCGAGGCCGCCGCAGTTTGCACCGGCGTCCAGCCCCGCGAAATCCTCGGTTCGCTCAAGCGCGGGATCGACTAGCATTGCCGATGCACGATGAACGTGCCAACCATGGGGGATATTCGTCGCCGGTGTCCCTGCATGAAATTGCTGTAGATGGGCCGCCAATTCCAGCGGCGCAAGCGATTCATGACGATGCGCCCACGGCAGCTGCGTCTGCATCGAGAGCAGCAGCAGACAGACAAGCGTGATGTGGACGATGCGAATCATAGTGCTTGGCGGAAAAGCGACGAAAACGCTGATCGGAGACGACTTTGTAACCTTAGTTCTCGTAGCGGCGGCTGTCAACGAAGGAGATTATGGGGCGGCGTTCCCCTCCCCCCCCCTACGATTCGGTCCACCGTCGCAGCGCAAACCGTTCCAGCAAATTGATCGCGGCGAAGACGACCACCCCCAGCAACGTGCAGCAAATCATCGCTGCGAACAGTTCGTCCGTTTTTAAGTTGTCGCTAGAACTGCGGATGTAATATCCCAGCCCATGCTGAGCGCCGCTATAGCCGACAAAAAACTCGCCGACAATCGCTCCGACCACCGCCAGCCCGCTACTCGATTTCATTCCGGTCACCAGGTAGCGAATCGCTGTCGGAAACTGCAGCTTCCATAGCGTCTGCCAGCGGGAGGCCCGATGCAATCGAAACAATTCGACCAAACTGTGATCGACCGACAGCATTCCCGTGGTGGCGCTGGTGATGATCGGAAAGAGGCTGATAATTGTCGCGACCACAATCACGCTCGGCAAACCATATCCGGTCAGGGTGACGATCCAAGGAGCGATCGCAACGATCGGCACGGTTTGAAAGAAGATCGCATAGGGATATCCGCTGAGTCGAATCAGTCGCGACTGCGAGAAGAGGAGCGCGACCAGGGTGCCCAACACGACCGCCGCTGCAAATCCCGCAAGCGCTGCGACGCCTGTCAGCAGCGTCCCGCTCCACAAATCGGCGCCGTTACGGTAAAACGCCGCACCGACCGCCGCCGGGCTCGGGAGCAAATAGGGAGGGATCTTCCCCTTTGTCACGCAAGTCTGCCAGATCGCCAGTGCGATCAACAGCGTCGCCGTTGGCAACAAAACGCGCTGCAAGGTCTCACGCATTAGGCGGCTCCTTGACGCAAGTGGTGCGAGACCACGCCGCATTGAGCGGCGAACGCGCCAGAAGCGCGTAGTTCGGCGCCGCGCGGCAGATCGAACTGGATCGGCACATCAGCCACAATTTGGCCCGGTCGAGCCGACATGACCAACACGCGCTGGCTCAGGAAAACCGCTTCGGCGACGTTGTGCGTGATAAAGACGCCGGTCCATTTTCGTTGGCCCCATATCGCCAACAGCTCTTCGTTCAATTGCTGCCGCAAGATGTCATCGAGTGCGGCGAATGGTTCGTCTAACAGCAAGACTTGCGGATCGGTCACCAGCGCCCGGGCCAGCGAGACCCGCATTCGCATTCCGCCAGAAAGCATTCGCGGCAGTTTGCGCGCGTCTTCGTGCCGCAGCCCCACTAAATCGATCGCCGCCGGAATTTTGGCGAGCGGTTCTGCGCCGGTTCGGCCCAACAGTTCCAACGGCAAGCGAATATTGTCGTATGTGGTGCGCCACGGCAGTAGCGTCGGATCTTGAAAGACAAACGCGGTTTCGGCGTTGGCGGGGACATGCTGGTTGATGGTGACCTCGCCGCTGGTGGCGGTCTCAAGTCCGGCGATCAGCCGTAAAAGGGTCGACTTGCCGCAGCCCGAAGGGCCGACGAGCGAGACGAACTCTCCGCGCTCGATCGTCAGGTCGGTAGCGGCGATCACCTGCTGTTCGGCAAACGATTTAGTGACCGCGGAAAGTTGAATCATGGTGGAGGACAAGCGAAAACCGGAGAGATATGGAATCTCTAACAGTTTAGGTCAGACGCGACCGTGAGGCAGGGGGCATCTCCGAGTTGAGGCCGTTGGCGGAGGTTTTTTAACGGAACGGAAGCGAAAGGGACAGGATCACAAAAACTAGCATCAAGATCGTCATCCAGAGGCACCCCTGGGCGTAGAAAGAGCTGAGTTGAAGCCGCGGCGGCAAAGCGAAGGTCAAAATCGCCAACAAACTGGCGTCCAGTCCCAAGCCAATAATAACGTAGTAAAGCGAATAGTTCGCCCAACTCCGGCTGATCGTCCATACAAGCATTGTCGATGGAGGAAGATCTACCTCGTTGTCGTCGAAGAAATCGAGAAAAGGGGGCGCCGCTTGCAGCAATACTGTGAAGACAAGGAAGAAGATCAGCAGATGTTGCCCAAGCGTGAAGCAATACGACCACACTCGTCGCCATATCGATTGATCTGACGACGATTTATTGGGCTGTTCCGTCGTTTCGGCGTTGGGTTCTGTCGTCACGTTTCCGCCGCTGGTTTCTGAGCGAAGAGCTTTCCGAAATCACGCTGCGATTCGGCAACCGCTGAAAGGTCCGAAGGCCGTCGATCTAGATGGCTTGATCGGCCGGCTTATCGTTCGATTTCGTCATCGGCTTGCGGACATCAATCCCCTCAGGCGTAAGCACCGAGATGCCGGCGGCGTCGGCAGAACTAGGTTCGAAGAAAGTCGCCGGAATCGGAGTTTTGAAGAGCCATTCAACCACGCTGTGCCACTGCTGCAGACGCAGGAAGTCCGCGGCCTTCATTCCTCGCGGCAAGCCTCGCCGAGCCGAGTTGGCGTTCGTTTTTTCGCGGATCTCCTCGAGCCAGACAACATTCCCATTGCGATCGGCTAGTCGCAACCGACCGGTCACTTCCGTGACTTGAACGGACTCAATATAGAGTTGCCCCAACACGCGCAGGCGGAGCGTATCTGGCGTCAGCTTTTCGCTCACTTCCACGGACAAAACATACTCCGCATCGGGATCCGGCTGATAGCCGGACAACAGCGCTTTGGCGACATATCCTTCCTGCAAATCTTTGGACAGGTCTTTACGTTGCAAATCGAGCGAGGGGACCTCGGCGTCCACCTTGATTGCGATCGCGTCGCCACGGGTCAACAGCGGAGCGACGGGGCGCAAATCACGGAAACTCTCTTGCTCTGCCTGACTGGGCATCTCGGCGGCGACGAGGGTCGAATCGGCACGTGTCAAAGCGCTGGCTGCGTACCATTGTCGCCCGTCCGATCCGAGAGAGCCAAAGGCTCCATGGGGCATTAAATAATTCCAGACGACGCGCTCCGACGGCAAGTGGACCGCTGCTAGATGGTCGGCGATAACCACTTTACTTTTGCCGTCGTGCATAACGCGGATCAACAGCACGTCAGCGGATCCCCACGCCACAAAAGAGGGTTTGAACGGGATCTCAAACGTCTTTTCCACGCGATTATCCGTCAGGTTCCAAAGAACCACATGTTGCGGCCCGCTGGTCGAAAAGCGGCAAGAAGCCAATTGCCGCCCATCGTCCGAGAAGGCAACATGGCCGTATCCGCTGACCTGCTCGTCGGTCGGACTGGCGAGCGTACCTAGCATTTTGCCCGAATCGGCGTCCAGCAATTCGGTCTGACTTGGCGCTATCACGCACAAGGTGCTGCCGCTGGGAGACGACTGAAGCCGGGTCGACCTTCCATAATTTCGTCTCGCCAAAGCGCGGCATTCCGGCAGCTTCCACTGCGTTAGTTCGCCTGCTTCCGACAAGACCCACAACATCGTCCGATCAGAGCCAAACGCCAGCGCTCCAATCTTGTCGCCGCCGCTGGCAAAAGGGCGAAACGCTACCGCCGGCTTGCCGGTCGTCAGATCAAAAAGATCGACGCGGTCTTTGCTCTCCTTCGTCACAAATGCGGCCCAATCTCCGGTTGGCGCCACGGCCTTCAACAGAGTGGGGAACGGAATCGAAGTCCGTTGCATCGGTTTGCCTGTTGCGAGATCCATCAAATCAAAATATTGTTCCTCGATCGTGGAGAGCCCGTGCAATCGCCGGCTCTCCTCTGGCTCGCGCAATCCGATCAAGACGCGATTCGACGAGCGGCATTGATACACGTGCCCAAGTTGCAGCAAAGGCGCCGAGATCCTCAGTTTTGATGTCATGGATTTAGCGGCGACCTGCGGCGCGACGTCGGGCTGATAATTCCACTGGATGCTGGTCTCGATTTCTTCCACTTCTGCGTCAGCGATCGGCGTGAGCGGTGGTAAGCCATGGTCCGCGGCGGTCGCTCCCTTAGCGAGCAGCGCCCTGTTCGCTGCGATATCCTCCGCCGATATCGTCAGCAGCGACATCCGCATGCGGCGATCGTTCGCATTCGAAAAAACCAGCAATCGATCATTGTCGACAAATCGGCGGGATTCGTGCGAAAAGCCTGGGCCCCCTTGCGAACGATCAATCCACACAATATCGGCGGAACCGCGTTCGACCAACGCGCCCCCCGTGATGAGCCAGCCGCTACGATCGTGACGCCATTCCAACGGCCGATCCCGGTACGAAGAGCTCTGCGAGAGACTTTTGCTGGGGTCTTCTTGGAAATTTAGATCGAGCAGTCGCTTCCCGCTGCTCATATCCCAGGTCGCCAAATGCCGGCCTCCTCCCGCGGTCGAATAGACCAACAGTTCTTCACCGTCGGGCGAGAAGCTGATTTGTTTCAAGCTGGATGACGCCGGCAACTCGCTCTTGCCGCCGACGACTCCTGCTTCGACGCCGTTGCGCAAATCGATCAGCCGGGCATTCTTGTCGAGGGAAGAAAATATCGCCGCGTAAGAACCGCCGGGGCTGATGGCCAAGGACTCGTCGTTTGTGAATAGAGGCAGGCTCGCTTCACTGATTTTGCGACCGGTGGCAATATCAAAACAGGAGATCAATCGATCCCCCGAACACGCGATCACAATGCGATCCGAGCCGGCGAAGCGAACCGCCGTAATCAATCTGGTCGTGCCGTCTGGGGCGAACGAATGCACGAGCTTGCCGGTGACGAACGACCAGACCTGCACTTCCATCTGGTGGGTGTCTTTGTTCCGCGCAGAAACCGCCAGGTAGCGGCCGTCAGGGCTGTACTCTACGTTTCGAAGTCCATATTCATCGAATTTGAGTTCGCCGACGAGTCTTTGCGTAGGGAGATGAAATGCGGAGAAGTTCTTCGAGCTTTCCTCAAAAAACACAAAGTGGCTGGGATGCTCAGCGAATTTCGGATGCAGCGAATAGCTCTCGTTCGGAGCAGCCGCGTTGACCTGAACGGACTCGACCAGGCGATAGTCATAAGGGCTCGGATCTGGCGCCGCCTGCCAATTTAGTTGCCCTGCGACCGGCAACGGGGGCGCTTTAGCGCCGCTGGCCGGCATGCTGGGATAGTTGTCTAGATCCTTTTCGGGTGCGGCGACAACGGACGAAGCAGAACTGGGTGGCGCAGACTTCGTCGGCGTACGCGGCGGTTTAAAGGGTGAGCGCGTCGCCGCCTCGGTACGATTCATCTCGACGGGACTGCTTCCTTTGATCGCGTTGGTCAATCGGGCCAGTTCGGCATGGACAAACCGGACATCCTCGAGACTCAGTTTGTCGAGTGGAACTACAACCTCCTGACCGTTATCGTCTCGTTTTAAAAACACCGATCCATCGCGTAAATCGACAAGCTCCGCTTTGACCGAGAATCCGCCTTGGCGAGCATGCCATTCGCGAGCCGGCGCCGGCGCGGCGAAAAGAACAACAAGCAGAGAACATAAGAACGTTCGCACAGCTGAAGCCCTAAAACGAGAAGTTAAGAAAAGTGGGTACCGCTGGCGGCGTTGTCCCGTGACCGATCGTAACCCATCGATCTCGCCGGGTCAAAAGAGGGGGCGCGTCGCACCTGCCCTAGTTTGATTGTGGCGCAACGCTCTCGATTCGCGCCCCCAACGCCGACAGAGAGGAGACGCCGGCGCCGGTCGACGCGGCCGGGCTCAAAATGACGCCGGGAAACGGCGCGCCGAACATCCAGCCGATCACCGATTCCCACTGCTGGTTTCGAAAGTAGGCGGCCGGACTCGTCCCTTGAGGGACGGCGGCGAAGTAGCCGACATTGGTTTTGAAGCTGCTTTTCTCTGTCCAAACGGTGGCGCCGCTGCGATTGACGATCTTGGCCGACACATTCACCTCGGAGATGGGAATTGTCTGCACGGCGGATCGTTTTCCCACCTCTTGTACTTTCACCGATTGGGAAGTCCCCGACTCTCTCGCTTCCAGAACAAATGAATATTCGGCCGCTGGATCAAGTCGATAGCCCAGTGCGACCGCTCTCTCTTGCAACGATTCGAGTAGTTCCTGCTTCACATTCGGCCGCTTCGGATCGACGGAAGGAATTGACGCAGCGATCCGAACGTTGATCGCATCGCCTGGGCCCAACAGCGCCGCAAGCGGCTGCAAACCGCCAAATCTCGCCAGCTCGTCCCGCTGCGGCAATTGAACGGCGTGCAACACCGAGTCTCGACGCCTCTGATCGCCGGCGATATACCAATGGCGCCCGTCCGATCCACGAAAACCATGTTGTCCTTCCATGAGCAGCCGGTAGTGCCATGCGACGCGGTTGGACAGCAGATCGACCGCTATTAGATGACGCGGTTCCTGCTCTTCGTCCATCGGCGTAACGACGTCAATCAGCAACACAAGGTCGGAACCCCACGAAAGTCCATACGGCGTGTACGGCAGATTGAACTTATGCGCAGCGGCGTTCGTCATCAGATTCCACAGAATCACCTCTTGCGGTTGGCGTCCCGACTTGCGGGCAATCGCTAATTTGCGACCATCTTCAGAGAATGCGACATAACCTGCATGATGGTGAAACGAGCGATCCGGACTAGCGAGGGTGCCGAGCATTTTTCCGGTATCGGCGTCAATCAGCTCGTACGATTTTGACGCAGCGACGCACAAAGTGCGGCCGCTGGGAGACGCCTGAATGCTGGCTCCTTTGCCATAATCGCGCCGCGCTACGGCCCGGCATTCAGGCAAGCGCCACTGCGTCAATTCGCCTTCGTCGGTCAAGATCCACAGCAGCGCACGATCAGACCCAAAGGCCATTTGTTTGATTTGGCCATCGCCGTTTCCAAAGGGACGAAATGCGACAACCGAGTCGCCGCTCGTCAGATCAAACAGGTCGACGCGATCTCGCTTGCCGGACGACGCAAATGCAGCCCAGTCGCCGGTTCCGGCAACCGCCATCAAGCGCGCAGCGAACGGAAGCGTCATGCGATGAATCGATTTTCCCTCCGCCAAATCGATCAGTTCCAAATACTGCGCGTCGCTTGAATTGAAACCCTGCTTCCGTTGTTTGGCGTCCAATTCACCCAAACCGACGACGGCGCGATTGGACGCACGGCAGATGTTCAGACTCTTCAACCGGCGGTAGGTCGCTTGCACGTCAATGCTGCTCTTCAGGTCGGCTGTGGCGACCTGCGGCGCTACGTCGGGCTGATAGCTCCATTGCGTACTGGGGGCAATTTCTCGCGCCTGGCCGACAAAGATTTGCGTCAACGGCGGCAAGCCAAGGTCGACTGCCGAACCCCCTTTGGCGATGAGAGACCGAGTCGCTTCGATCTCCTCAATCGGAAGTTTCATCAGGGACAAAGTCGTCTCGGTATAGGTTTTCTGGAAATGAACCAGTAGCCGGTCGTTGTCGATGAAACGTCGGGACGAGCGAAGATCGAAATTGCCATGGGGCGATTCGTCAGCCCAAACGACTTCTGGCCGATTGCGTTCGACAAGCACTCGACCAGCAATCAGCCAACCGCTTCGATCGGGTCGCCATTCGATCGGACGGCCTCCATAGGAATAGGTTCGGATGCCCCTTTTGCTTGGATCTTCCTCAAAATTCAGATCCACCAATGGTTCGCCGCTGCGCATATCCCAAGTGATCAGGTGTCGGCGGAATCGATCGGACGAATAAAAGAGCAGTTCTTCGCCATCTGGTGAGAAACAGAGGCGAACAAGCGATGCATTTTTCGGGATCTGATCTTCACCGCCGACAACGCCTGCTTCGACCCCCGAACGCAAATCAATCAAATGCACCATCTTCGATTTTGATTCGTAGATCGCCGCATAGGCGCCGCTGGGGCTGACGGCCATTGAAGTATTATTGTAGAAGTCCGGAACGGTGCTTTCGCTGATCAGGCGACCGGTGGCGATGTCATAGCATTCCAGCAGATCGATTTGCTTCTTGACGATGACGATGTGATCTGGGCCCGCGAAACGAATTGCCGAGATCGTCGCCAGATTGTCGTCCATCGGGAAACTGCGTACCAACTGCCCTGTCGCAAAGGACCAAATCTCCGCAGTCAGAACAGCCGTCGGATCGTTGCGAATCACAACCGCCAGATAACGACCATCGGCGCTATAAGCGATCTGTTGCGGTCCATAGGTACCAAACTGAATCGTTCCGGTGAACTTATTCGTAGGGAGGTGAAACGCATGGTAAGCGTTGGACGACTCGCTAAAAAAAATGAAATGGCCCAGATGTTCGGAGTATACCGGTGCAGCGCTACGGAGATCTTGCGGCAGGGTTACTTGCACCTGCATGTCTTTCGGCATTTCATATTCGAATGGGCTGGGATCGGCGGAAACTTGCCATCCTTGCTGCGAAGCAATCGCGACACGAGGCGCTGCGGCGTTGCTGGCCGGCGTTATGGGATAGCCGTTGCTGTCCAGGCGAGCGGTGGAAGCCTGCGCGGTCGTTGAGACGGACGGATCCGCAGATGGTCGCGTCGTGGGGCGACGAGGAGGCGCAAACGACGATGTTGGCTTCGACTCTGGCGCCGTCGCCGGCATTTTGGCTGGGCCGCCGTTGTTGATCGTCTCGTTCCGACGGGCCAATTCGGCATGCACAAAGCGGATGTCATCGAGACTCAGCTTGTCGAGCGGAACCGATATCTCCTGACCGTTGTCGTCTCGTTTCAAGACGACTGCGCCGCCGCGCAGCTCGACCAATTGGGCTTTGACCGAAAAGCCCCCGGTGCGAGCATGCCATTCGTGAGCCGCAATCGGTGCGGCGAAGCCAAGCACGAGTAGAGCTAGGAGAAAGCCGCGCACTGCCATTGCCCCTGGAAGTGGTTAGAGAAGCGACGCCGGGACTGCTGGCTGCAATGTCCCGCCCCCCGATCGTAATCGATGGATTGATCCGGGTCAAAATCACCAATCGGAAGGCGCTTTGATCGTAACCGCAACAGGTTTGTCCGCTCGCTAAAAATGCGAGCGACTCGCTCCCCAGGCACGAGACTTCTAATCGGCTCGTCGCGGTTTAGCGGCATGGGGCCGCTGTAAGAATTTCGGCACATTGATTCGGCTCGCCGGATTCACCGTCGCGTCGCCATGCTGAGCGATATGCTCTTCGATCATTTTCAGGATCCGCGTATTCGACTTGTAGGCGACATCAAACAGATCTCCTACCAACGGCACGATGCCGATCAGCATATCAAAGAAGATATAGCCCACCATTTTGGCCCGTTTGCCAAACGGGATCCCTAGGCGTCGCGCCTCCCACAGTAATACAAAAGCCGCCGTCGCGGTGACAAAATCGCCGACACCTGGGACGAGCCCCAACAACGCGTCGAGGCCAATGCGGTATCGCGTGCCGGGTATGCGAACCGCATTCTCCATGATGTCAACAAATCGTCGCATGCGTTGCATCCGCGACGACGGTGGCTTCACTGGCTGGTTTGGATCTGCGGGCATGACAAGCCGCCTGGTTAAAACAAAAGAATCATGACGACCATCAGGACAACCAATAGCCCAAAGACGCCTGATGGAATTCGCCAACTCGCCGTTCCGGGTATCACGCCCAACAGCGTCAATCCCAACGCGATCAGCATCCATAAATGAAACATGATTTGCCTCCCTGCGACGTTCACTCATTTTCCTGTTAGGGCTGTAACGCAGTCGGCATGCCGAGATTTCAGATTTCGGCAACTTTGATCACAAGACGTTTAACAGAAAGGGCTTACAGAAGACTGCCGCCGGCCAGAAAAGCGATAGCGGCGACTTCCGGGGCTGGTTCGAATCCGCGCAGCGGGACCTATGCGCGGCCAACATTCGCAGCGATCAAGACAAAAAAAGAGCCGCGAGTGGACTCGCGACTCTTTTTGGGATGCTGCTTGCGTGAAGAGAAAGCGATTAGCCGTCGAGACCGCCGAACAGCGGAGTCGAGATATAGCGTTCGCCCAGGCTCGCCATAATCACGGCGATCCGTTTCCCTTTCATTTCGGGACGTGCGGCCAATTGGGCGGCTGCCCACATGGTGGCGCCGCTACTGATGCCGGCGACGATACCTTCTTGCTTGGCAAGTTGGCGTCCCCATTCAAACGCGTCCTCGTCATCTACTTTGATCACTTCGTCCAAGACCGACGTGTCGAGATTCTTGGGCACGAACCCGGCGCCGATTCCCTGGATGCGATGCTTGCCCGGCGCTCCGCCGCTGATGACCGGCGAGCTCGTCGGTTCGACCGCGACTGCTTTGAAATCGGGGTTCTTGGATTTGATGTACCGTGCGACGCCGGTGATCGTGCCGCCGGTGCCGACGCCTGCGACGATAGCGTCGATATTCTCGCCCGAGTCTTCCCAGATTTCGGGACCGGTCGTCGCTTCGTGAATCGCCGGATTGGCCGGGTTGTCAAACTGCCCCGCGAGCCAGGCGCCAGACTCTTTCTCGACCATTTCGTGAGCGGTGTTGATCGCGCCTTTCATCCCTTCGGCCGCAGGCGTGAGCACCAGATTGGCGCCCATCACGCGAAGCAGCGCGCGACGTTCGAGCGACATCGACTCGGGCATCGTCAGCGTCAGCTTGTAACCCTTGGCGGCGCAGACAAACGCCAGCGCGATGCCGGTGTTGCCGCTGGTCGGCTCAATAATATGCGTGTATTGGTTGATTTTGCCGCTTTTCTCGGCGTCTGCAATCATGGCGTAACCAATGCGATCTTTGACGCTGTTGAGCGGATTGAAAAACTCGCATTTCGCAAAGACGGTCGCGTGCCCCTCAGGAACCAAGCGATTGATCTTGATCATCGGCGTATCACCGATGGCGGAGCAAGCATCGTCATAAGACTTGCCGCGTGGCATGACTTTTCCTTCCAAACAATTTCGACGGTGAAGAATTGCCGGCGGGGCCCGGCTGCAATCCGGTTGATGCGTCTTCCGCGAGTAGGAAGTCCCCGGGAGCCAAGTAGAGAACTGCTCAAACTACGAGAAACCCGTATTCATGTCAACCTGGACAAGCTATTGCCGGTTGTCAATGCTTTTTGGGTAAAACGACCGTCGCCTGGTCATGAATCGGCGTTGCGCTGGCCCCGCTGCCGAGAAAACTGCCGCGGGAACTGCGTGAGCCGCTCCGCAACACAAATCCCCACATCGCTCCGGCGAGCGCGGTAATAATCGCCATCGCGGTGACGCCAGCGGTCGCCAGTTTCTTGCCGAGCGAATGAATCGGTCCCACGGCCGACGCTTGCTTCTCTTGCACCAGGACGACCAGACCTGTCGATCGCGAAGCGGTTTCGTCCCCGGGAGTAATCCGCACGGACTGGCTTGCGGCGATCCAAGGCCCCGCCAAAGCCGCGCCGGCCGGGTCATGCGACAATGGATCGATGTAGTCATACATTTCCCGGTTGCCGATCGATTCAACGCCGACGCGAAGTTCCGGGTCTTCGCAAAATTGATCCGGCAGCCGAGACTCGTTTTGCAGCAGTTCGTCAAAAAGCGGATGCTGCAAAATCATCCCGCTATTCGGACCCGGCCGTTCATCGATCAACACGGCGAACTGCTCCGGCGAACCTTCGAAGCGAGGAAAATTGCCTACGTTAATGGTGAGCGAAGCGACGGCGATCGTTTCGCCATCGACCTGTATCGGCGCTGAGATAGCGCACTTCCACGTATTGCTGGCCGTACTTAAAAAGACCGCCGAGAGATGCGTCTTATCGGTAGCAGTCGGATAGATTCCTCCCTGCGGCGGAACCGAAGCATGAAAGCGAGGATCGATCGCCGGGTGCGCAAAATCCTCTTCTCCCCCATGAAAGTAGGAACGGTAACCATAGTAACCGCCCACTGGCGAGTCGACCGATTTGCCGGCCGACGATGCAATATGGAAGCCATATTTGTCGAGCAGAAACCAGCTGGCGTAGCGTCCAGCGCCGGCCGCCCAGCGCTCGGTGACAAGGTCTTGCAGCGGTTCCCGAGCCGCATGATCCTGAAACTCGCGAACCAGTTGGGCACGCTCGCTCATGCCTAAATTGGGGTCGTGCAGCCGCGATAACAACTCTTTTAGTTCGGGTGTATCCAGCGTCGATTGCAGCGTCGCAAGCACGTCAGGGCGTTTCGCAAAACGTTCGGCGTCATCAAACAGCGATTCGATATCGTGCGCGACGTTGGTCGCTGCTAATTCGGCGGCGAACTGATTGCTGATCCAGCTTTTTGACGAGAGCGCTTTGGCCGAGTCGCTGACTGCCGCCGAATAGCCCCAAAAACCAAACGCCAGCATGATCGCCAACAAGACGGCAGGAGCGATCATGCCTAGCCAAACCAAAGGGCGACGTTCTCGATTTCGCTGGCGAACGCCCAGCGCATCAAGCACGGCCTGGACGTTCGGATAGCGTCGCCGCGGATTGACTGCTAATTGCCGATCGATAATGTCGACCAGTTCGCGATCGACGCCCGGCACGTCGCGATGAGCGACTGGTAGATCCGCGTGTTGGATAATCTGGCGATAACGATCCAGACGCGAAGTAAGTCCTGCCGCAGAGTCGATCTCGCCGATCGCACCGGCGCTGCGAAACGGGGGATCTCCCGTTAGCATCGTGTACAATATGGAACCGAGCGCGTAGACATCCCAACTGACGTCCGGCACAGCGCTCAGTTCGGCCTGTTCGGGCGCCATGTAAAACAAAGTCCCGAGCGCTGGTTTCTGTTCGTGCGAAAGTCGTGACTGTCCAAAATCGGCGAGTCGGGCTTTGCCATCTTGATCCAGCAAAATGTTCGCCGGTTTCAAGTCACAGTGCAAAATCCCCTTCGCATGGGCATGCAGCAGGCCGACAACGATATCGTGGAAGATCTCAACGGCGCGATCCACCGGCAGGGGACCGCTCACTTTCAGCAGGTCTTCTAACGACCCGCTCTCGACGTACTCCATCACATAGTAGGGGGGATCCGAGTCCCAACCAACGTCCAGTAGTTGCACCACATAACGGTCCGCCGAAAGAAAAACGAGCTTTTCGACCTCTCGGGCGATCAAACTGTCCTCTAGCGAAGCCCGATGATTGTAGAATTTGATCGCAACGCGTCGACCAGTGTTGGAGGCGACGGCATACCAGACCTCACCATAGGCGCCGGCGCCCAGAAAACGTTCGATCGAGTAACCCGGGATTTCCTTGGGAGGGCGCGTGCGACGGAGGCTCAGTTCCTCCGATGCTTTTAAGTCGCCGTCAGTTTGCAGTTCGGTCCGTTCCAAATTCATCCGATAGTCGCGTCGGTGTGGGCGTAAGATCAGGCCGTCAGCAGCGAATTCATTCTAGGGGGCCGCGGCGCGAGAGTGAACTCGCTGCCGCAAATTCCCCTTTACCGACAACGTTCTAAACTTAGAAGTAGTCAGACAAAACTGGACGGAAACGACGTTTCCAATTTTTTGAGAGAAAACGAGTGCTGGGAATCCTACTGTTACTTTTTATCTTGATCCCCACGACCGAGTTGGCGCTGCTGCTGTTTCTGGCTGGCGCAACCGATCCGCTGTTTACGTTAGCGCTGGTCGTGGTCACCGGCGTGATCGGATCGATGCTAGCACGAAATCAAGGATTTGCGACCTACCGCCGAATTCAGAGCGAATTCGCCCAAGGCCGGATGCCGACCGATTCGCTGTTTGACGCGATTTTGATCTCGCTGGCCGGCGTGCTGTTAATCACGCCGGGCATTCTGACCGATCTCACCGGGTTTGCATTGCTGATTCCCTTCTTACGCAAGCCGATCAAAGCTTGGCTAATCGAGTGGGGGAAAAAACACTTTCATCTTACGACCTCTGCGACGGTCGATGGGTTCACAACGGATTCGCCCCCTTCGCCGGCTCCTGATACGGAGATCCTCGATTCTTATGTGGTCGAAGCTCGCAAAGAAGATTAACCCAACTCGGCGTCCCTAGAATACGAAAAAAGCCCCCGCGTCATTCGACAGCAGGGGCTCTTCTCTTTTTTTCAGCCGAGCGAGCGAAGACTAGATCGCGTCGTCATCGTTTTCGGCGCTATTGTTATTCCCGCGCTGTCCACGTTGGCCGCCTTGTCCACGCTGACCGCGTTGACCTTGCTGGCCCCGTTGTCCGCCGCGCATCTGCGAGCGATCCAGTTCGAAGTCGATCGCCGTCAGCTTTTCGATTTTGGCGATTTGCTCCGCGGTCAGTTCTTCTTTGACTTTGCCTGCGGCGGCGGTGCGAGCTTCGGTCATCTTGGCCATCATTTCGCGGCGTTCTTCGGGCGAAGCGTCACGCATCCCCTGGAACGATCCACGCAATTCGGCGTTGGCCGTTTCACGAGCGGCGGCGATCTTCTTCGATTGCTCTTCGGTAACGCCTAGTTCGGATTTGACCATCGAGTCGTTGAGCGCGGAACCGAGATCGGTCTTCAGCAGGATTCCGACCAACTGCGATTTTTGCGCAGCGGTCAAAACGCCGCCGACCTTTTCCGAAGTTTCGGCGGCCATTTTGGTCATTTTCTCACGCATCGCGGCGCGGTCGGTATCGTCGCCGCCGCCTTGAAACATTTCACGCATCGCCGAGCGGGATTCGTCCGTGATCGTCTTGATCTCTGCTTTTTGTTCGTCCGTCAGCTTCAGCAAAGTCTGGACTTGCTCGGTCCCCAGCAGCATCGAGCTATTCGCGCCGCCAAAGCCGCCAGCACCGCGACCGCCCCGTCCGCCGGGACCTTGAGCAACGCTGATTTGGGCCATCGCCGCAATCAAGCAAACCGCGGCCAGACCGGCCAACCATTGATTTTTCCACACGTTCATGTTCGGTTCCTAAATAATCGAGAGCAAGGGAAAAGGGAGGGTGGCGCCCGCGTGAACTGCGACCGCCGATCATTTTGATCAGAAAGATCGCGCTGCAAGTGAACGCCGGAACGCACCGCTGGCCGCGACGATTTAGTTAAACCCACCACTTTTGTCGAAGTTACGCCATGTTTTTGGAAATTTACCCACAACGACGCTGTTTGCCGCGTCACGTATAATGCGAGCCGTCCAAACTAGGTCTTCGCGCAACGCGGGTGATTTGTGATTCATCGTTTTGCTACTCGCTGGGGAGTACGTTTTTGGAACGCCGTCCAGCATTCGACTACCCGCGACGCCGACGTATTTGCTGCCTGCATTGCGTTTTACGTTTATATGTGGATGTTGCTCGCCGGGATCGTCTTCTTTGCGACGGCCAGATCGTTAGTGCGCGAATCCATTACGGAACAAGATTTACGGCTCGAACTTCGCAACTGGATCGCTTCGGAAAGTTCGGATGAGACCGCCGCCGCTTTTATGAATTTTGTGCGTGAAGGCGCCCAAAGCGACACGGCGGTCATCGGTTTTGGCTTGCTGGGACTGTTGCTGGTCGGAGCGACTGCTTTCGCTTGGCTCGAAAGGGCCTTTTCCCGAATCTTCGATCTCGAGTACCCAAGCAGCGAGACCTGGCGGCAACTGCTCTGGCGAATCGTCTTCTACCGTCTCAGAGCCTACGTCTTTGTGATGGCGCTCGGCTTTGTCGGCGTCGCCGCGTTGGCTTTTCTCTTTGCTTGGAAGCAGTTTCTCATCCGCAATGGATCGGCTTGGGGACTCTCGATTTTTCTGCCGACCCAATATGCGGCCAGTCTGATGTTTAACTGGCTTCTAATCACGCTCGTCTTTTGGCAGGTTCCCCGCACCAATGTCAGTTTCTGGCATGCCCTCCGCGGAGCGCTCCTTTGCACCGTCATGTGGGAGATCTGCCGCATTCCGATCGACATATTTGTGGTCACCGGTAAGATGTCGACGTTTGGGATGATCGGTTTTTTGATCGCCAGCATGCTCTGGCTTTACTATGCGATCTGGATCATTTTGTTCGGCTGCTCTTACGTCCGGTTTCTCGAAGATCCGCTTCCGCCGTCGACTGACGAATCTGCGACATAAAAAAAGGCGCCCTCGTCCGCAGAGAAGGGCGCCAAAGTCGATTCATCGTTGCGCTATCGCAACACGCGAATTAGAGAACGCAGTCGCAAGCGGTGCACTCACATGCTTGGCACGTGCAAACGTCGCCGGTGCAGCATTTGCACCCAGCTTCGCACTCACATCCCGCGTCGCATGCACAAGCGGTTTCCGACGCCGTGCCGGCCGCACAAGCCGTGGCCGCGGCGGCTTTCTCGCTGCAACCGCACTTCTCGCACTCGCAAACTTCGCACGAGCACGTTTCGCCGTCGCAATCAGGGCAAGCGCAGTTGACGCACTCGCACGTCTTCGCTGCGGTCTTGTCAACCGGCGCCGATTCGGCCGACGCCCAGGTAATCATGCCCAGCGAAAACGAAAAGAGCGCAGCCAAAACCAATAAACTTTTCATGGATGAATCTCCAATAGAAATCGTAAAAACTGAATTGAAATCGAAGTAATATCAGCAGCGTTCGATTTAATTCAGCCAACGACAATGGAGAACTTGCAAAGAAACCGTCCGCGCCGCACGCAGATCTTCTCGATCACACGCAGACAACGGGGGAGAAGCATATTCGGGAGCGAGGGGAGCGGACCACGTGAGCAAATCAACCGGCGTGTGCGTTTCGCTAGACGTTGCCGGAATAAGCGGCGTCTCGCTTGGCTCGATGCAACAAGAGCAACCGTCGCAGGAAGGAGCCGTAATCCTCGTCTCGCTGGAGGATTGCTGACAGCAATTCCCTTGCGAACCGCCGCAACATGCAGGTTGGGCCACGCTGCAGCAGGACTGTGTCGTCCCGTCCAGAGAAGTCGCCGCTTTCGCACAGCTACAAGTCGTTTCGCCCGGCGCCGCACAGAGCGGAGCGGAAAAAACCACGCTGGTTGTTGAGCCCAAAGCGAGCCCCAACATCGTCAGCAAAGTGGCGGCGAAACGAATCATCAAGATCCAGACATATAGAAACGAGAAAAACGTGACAATCCAATCCTACGCATTCACCTGCTCGAGGGCAATCCAGAATACTCCGCCGCCGCAATTAGCGAGGCTGACGCGGCATTTTCTCCCCCAACTTCTCAATCAAGTGAGCTGTTTTGGTATACGGCTTGGCGCCGGCGCCGGTTCGCGCCCCCCCTTCGGGAAGCCCGATATCGTCAGACGCTACTCGCATCTCCCAGTAAATCTCGGTATTGCGCGGGACTTCGGCAAAGCTCAGCACCGCAACCCGCGGCAACTGCGCCGTGATCATCCGCCACAAGTTGCAGCGCAAATCGATCGACGTCACCAGTGCGGTTGGCTGTTGCTGTTCTTCGAGTTGCTGAAAACTGTCGGCCAGGTTGTCGATCAGACGCTCGACCCAAGGGCGAGCCTTGCGACCGGCTCCGGCGTCGTTGAGTTCCAGCAAACGGTCTTCCAGATCAGGCTCTAGACCAATTGCATGGACGCGACCATCGCGATCCAGATAACGCTGACAGATTTGGCGTCCCAAGCGGACGCGCACCGCCGCAACCAGCAGTTCTACATCGCCGGTCCGAGCGCCATGTCGCACGAGCGTTTCCAGGACGCGGGAAAAGTTCTTGATCGAGACCCCTTCTTCCAGCAGACGCACGAGCACGGCGTGGATGGTCGACAACGACAACGGGCTGGCCCGCAGTTCTTCGACTTCGGCCGCTTGATCATCGCGCTGCATCTCGATCAATCGACGCACGTCGTCCAACGTCAGCATCTCGTGCGAGTGGCGACGCAAGGTTTCTTGCAAATGGGTGACCAGCAACATGCTCGGCTCGATCACCAGGTACCCTGCTTTTTCGGCTTCGTGTTGTTGATCGGCCCGAATCCAGATTCCAGGTCCGCCAAAAGTCGGGTCGACGCCTGGCGAACCGTCCAAGGTTTCGGTCGCGGTACCCATATCGAGCGCGATATATTTGCCGGGGCCAAAGCGAGCGCGGGCAAGTTCGTTCTCATCGATCAGGATGCGATATTCGTTGTCGCTCAGTTGTCGATTGTCGCGCATGCGGATGTTCGGCACGACAATCCCCAGCGAATCGGCCAGCTGACAACGCACGGCCGTCATCCGATCGAAAAAGTCTTTCGACTCCGGCGCGACGATCGAGATCAGCGATTGCCCCACCTCCAGCGAGAGTCGATCCATGGCTAAATAGGAGCGCCATGGTTCGGTTGAATCGGGCAGGCTCGCTTCGACTTTCTCTTCTGGCTCGGCGTACCACGGCGACTTGCCATGGTCGGCGACGACTGGAATATCGAGTAAATCTTCGTCGCCGCAGCTGATCGCGACAATATGGTGAAAATGAACAAGCGCTTCCTGACCGTGATGCTCGGGATCGATGTTCCAGGCGGCTTCTTCGGCGTCCCCCTGCGAGCTGGCGTTGATCAGTCGAACGCAATCTTCATAGATCGCCGCGACCTCTCCTCGCAGTTTGATGTGACCGAAAGTCGAAACGCAGACTTCTCTGCCGATATAACGTGAAAGAATCGAGGAGTAATCCATCGAAGCGCCCCTACCTGATCCGAGGAGAATTCTGCAATCGTTTCGCGAGCAAAGCGTTCACCGTGATTGTAGTTACAAGTCGAAGCAAGCGGCAACCTTTTGCATGAGCCAAAAACGGCGTGGAGCGGCAGATTCAGGAAGATTGCGTTCCGAATACGACGATTCCGACGACGAGCATGGTTAAAAAAGATACAAAGAATTTTCACGGTTCGTATGGACAATTGCCGCCGCATCGATTTAGAACAAAGGCATGCAGCCGAAGTCATCAAGGGATACGGCTTTCCGTCGTTCGCTTGCGACTTTGCTGGCGCTTTACCGAGCCGCCTGATTAGGCCTGTCTTTGGACAGGCGACCCGCATGGACGTAGCGTCGTCTTTGGACGATGAAGGGAGGCGAAATGGCGATCCTTCGATTATCCGGGTGAAACCGAGTTTTGACCGTCTGAGATTTGTCAATCTAGTTTCGCTCAGGATCAAAACCGCATGATTGATCACGTGGGCCAACAGCTTCCCAAGCTGTTTGTGCTGGACACCAATGTCCTTCTTCACGACGCCAAAAGTTTCCGCAATTTTGAAGACAACGACGTTGTCATTCCAATCACGGTCTTAGAAGAGCTGGACCGATTCAAAAAAGGAAATGAAGACATTCATTTCCAAGCTCGCGAGTTTCTCCGCCAAATCGACGTACTGACAGGCGACATTCTCTCAGAAGCGGGCGCATCGCTCGGCGATGACCACGGCAAGTTACGCGTCGTTTTTTGCCATGAACAAGACGCTCGCTTGAACCGCGTCTTTATTTCGGATTCCCCCGACAACCGCATTCTTAACACCGGCCTCTTTTTGCAGCGCACCGCGCCCGAGCGGCGCGTGATCTTGATCTCGAAGGACACCAACCTTCGCATGAAGGCGAAGAGTCTTGGGTTGCAAGCTCAAGACTATATCAACGACAAGATAGAGAGTTTCGACAAGCTCTACACAGGGCGACGCATCGTCGAAAACATCTCGACGGAACAGATCGATCGCTTCTTCCAAAATGGCGGCGTTGTCAACGCCGTCGATTTCCCGGAGGTGCAACAACCGACCGCCAATGAGAATTTCGTGCTCCGCAACGGCTCCAAATCGGTGCTGGCAACGTTTAACGCCGACAATCAACTCTTGCAACGCGTCGAAAAATACTCCCCCTACGGGATCAAGCCGCGCAACGCCGAACAGTTGTTCGCAATCAAGGCGCTGCTTGATGACGACATAAAACTGGTCACGTTGGCCGGCAAAGCCGGCACCGGCAAAACCTTGCTGGCGCTCGCTTCCGCGCTCGAATGTTCTTCTAACTATCGACAGATACTTTTGGCTCGTCCGGTCGTGCCGCTGTCGAACAAAGATCTTGGTTATTTACCCGGCGACATTTCGGCCAAGCTTGATCCTTACATGCAACCGTTGTTCGACAATCTCTCGGTCATTCGACATCAGTTTGGCGAGAATGATAAGCAAGCGCAAAAGATCAACCGCATGCTCGAAATGGAAAAGCTGGTCATCACGCCGCTGGCCTATATTCGCGGCCGAAGTTTGCAACGGATGTACATGATCGTTGACGAAGCGCAAAACCTGACTCCGCACGAAGTGAAAACGATTATCACCCGCGCCGGCGAAGGAACGAAGGTCATATTGACCGGCGACATTCAACAGATTGATCATCCTTACCTGGATTCGCTCTCCAACGGCCTGTCTTATTTGATCAACCGCATGGTTGGGCAACCTCTTTACGCGCATATTAGCCTAGAAAAAGGGGAACGCTCGGATCTTGCCGATCTGGCGAGCGAACTCCTGTAAACGCCTAACCGTAGGTCGACTTTTCAAGGGAAATTCCGGCCCCGTTAGGTGGCTTGGGGATCGACGTTCGACTATCTTGAAGCTGCGTGGGGCGATCTTCTCGCTCCCACGCAGCTCTTATTATTTCCCGCCTAGCTTCCAGAGACTCACCGATGCGACAACTAACTTCGCTATTTTTTGCGCTGGTGCTCGCCATGCCCTTGTTCGGCCAAGAGATCAAAGTTTTGTATGACGAGGCCGAACTCCCCCAGTTCACGCTCCCCGATCCGCTTGTCGCCGCCGATGGAACCAAGATCACATCGGCCGAAGCCTGGCGAAAAATTCGCCGTCCCGAGCTGCTCGCCATGTTTGAGGCCGAAGTCTACGGAAAGTCGCCAAGTCCGCAAAAAATTAGCAGTCGCGTTTTAAGTGAAGGAGATGCGTTTGGCGGCAAAGCGACGCGTCGCCAGGTCCGGATCTTTTTGACCGGCGAAGAAGCTGGCCCGCATACCGACCTGCTGCTTTATCTGCCCAAAAGCGGTTCTCCGGTTCCGGTTGTCGCGGCTCTCAACTTCAAAGGAAACCATTCGACGAGCGATGATCCAGAGATCTTGTTGCCCAAGTCATGGATGCGAGCCAACGACGCCGATGGAATCAAAAACCATACCGCGACAGAAAAGTCGCGAGGCGCTGCAAAGTCACGTTGGCCGATCGAGCGGATCGTCGATCGCGGTTACGCCGTGGCGACCGCCTACTACGGCGATATCGATCCCGACTTTGACGACCAATTTCAAAACGGCGTTCATGCTGCGTTCTATGCCGAAGGACAAACGAAACCGGCCGCTGACGAGTGGGGCAGTATCGCCGCTTGGGCGTTTGGCTTGTCGCGGATTGTCGACTACCTCGAGCAACAAGACGCAATTGATCACGATCGCATGATCGTCATGGGACATTCGCGTCTCGGCAAGACTTCGCTATGGGCAGGTGCGACTGACGAACGTTTTGCGTTGGTGATCTCGAACAACTCCGGCTGTGGAGGCGCAGCGCTCAGCCGCCGACGATTTGGAGAATCGGTCCGCCGCATTAACAAGTCGTTTCCGCATTGGTTCTGCGACAACTTCGTGAAGTACGACGACAACGAAGACGCTTGCCCGGTCGATCAGCACGAGTTGATCGCACTGATTGCGCCTCGTCCCGTTTTGATCTGCAGCGCCGAGGAAGATCGTTGGGCCGATCCGCATGGTGAATTTCTGGCGGGCCTTTACGCCGATCCGGTTTATCGCTTGCTGGGAACCGACGGCCTGGCGGTCGAAGAAATGCCGCCGCTTGACCAGTTGGTCAACAGCCGTATCGGCTACCGGATCCGTCCCGGCAAACACGATGTTACGTTGAGTGACTGGGAAGCCTACCTCGACTTCGCCGACAAACAGCTCACGAGCAAATAGCCCTAGCGACCAATCGCCAAAGCCGCCTTGAGTAGATTCTGGGCGGCTTTTTTCGTTGCGTCAGCGCCGCCCAATTCGGTTTCCAGCGAAGCTTTCAGTCGTTAACACCGTTAGAAACCGCGCAGTTGGCGCGAACGATTCGACTGGATTACGTGCGATTGCATTTTCGCGCAATTCCGCAATCTATGCTTCA
This sequence comes from Blastopirellula marina DSM 3645, assembly GCF_000153105.1. Classification (GTDB taxonomy): domain Bacteria; phylum Planctomycetota; class Planctomycetia; order Pirellulales; family Pirellulaceae; genus Blastopirellula; species Blastopirellula marina. The sequence goes on along the minus strand of NZ_CH672377.1, from coordinate 1,620,718 downwards.
GCGCAATCAATTTCTCGATGGCCTTGAAACTCGAGCACGTTTGCACCGAATTGCCGGCGACGGATCACTTCGATCTTGCGCTGCGGCACGACAAGGTTGCGCAGCATGACGTTCACAATCAGTACGCTCCACTTGATATGCCTGTTCGTTGCGCTAGTCGCTGCGCTCTCGCTGCTTCTGGGAATCGCCTATCGAGGTCGCTGGTCGATCGCTTCCCCGTTACGATTAGCGGTCTTGCAGCGACGGCAACGACGTGATCGCAAGCGTCGAAAAGAGCATATCGCGGCGTTGCGCAAGACGACCGAAGCGGTGAATTCAGCGAAACGCCAGAGTCAACGAAAATCGGTCTTGTTGACCTTCGTCGCTCAACTGCAAAAGTCCTATATCTCTGGCGACAATCCGCTGCAACTGTCTGATCAACTGCTCCAGTTCGTCCTGGACTTCACCGAAAGCAAATTTGGCTTTGTCGGAGAAGTCGTGCCGACCGATGCGGGCCTTCCGCACTTGCGAGTCGACAGCATCATCAACATGGCCTGGAGTTCGGAGACTCGGCTTCTGCGGGAATCGCAAATGAAAAAGGATTTTGATTCCGATTCATTGAATAACCTATTCGGCGCGGCGATTCATCGTCGCGAATTCATCACCTCCAATTCGCCGGCGACCGATTCGCGTTTGGGAGAGCTTCCGCCGGGGCATCCGCCGCTGTCTTCATTTTTGGGGTTGCCGTTGATTAGCGGCGAATTGGTCGTGGGTATGATCGGCATCGCCAATCGGTCGCGCGGATATGATGACACGTTGATCGACGAGCTGCGCCCGCTGTTGACCACCGTTGCTCAATTGATTGTAGCAATGAAGAACGAACGTTCGCGACTCGCGACTGAAGAGCGTTTGTGGGACACGCTGGACGAATTGGTCGAACAGCGCAGTCGCGTACAAGAGTACGCCGCGGAACTGGAAGTCAAGAATCATGAACTGGAAGAATCGCGTCGCCGCGCTGAAGCGAGCAATCTGGCGAAAAGCGAGTTTCTTGCGAACATGAGCCACGAAATCCGGACGCCGATGACCGCGATGCTCGGTTTCGCCGACGTCCTGTTGGAAGATGGCGATATCCAGAAAGCGCCGAAGAGTCGCATTGATGTGATCCGCACCATTCAAAGAAACGGAATCCATCTACTTGGCCTGATCAATGACATCCTGGACGTATCCAAAATCGAAGCGGGCAAACTCGCGGTCGAGCAAGTCCAATGTCGGCCCGCTGCGATCATCAAAGAAGTGCTCTCGTTGATGCAAGTACGCGCAGAGCAGAGTCAGGTCGAGTTGAAACTGCGCTACGAAACTGAAACTCCGCAAGAGATCCTTTCCGACCCGACGCGCTTGCGACAGATCTTGATGAATCTGATCGGCAATGCGATCAAGTTTACAGAAGAAGGAAGCGTAACGCTCGCGGTTCGATTTATCGAATCGCCTGAATGGCCGATGTTGGAGTTTGACGTGATCGATACCGGTATCGGCATGACGCTCGAGCATCAACAGAATCTATTTCAACCCTTCTCGCAGGCCGACTCGTCGATGTCGCGTCGGTTTGGGGGGAGCGGCTTGGGGCTGGCGATCAGTCTCCGTTTAGCCGGTTTGCTCGGCGGCGACGTGTCGCTTGTTCAGTCGACGCCGGGAACAGGCAGCACTTTCCGATTTCGCGTTGGCGTCGGATCGCTGGAGAGTCCTGCGATGGTCCATCCGCAAGACGCTTGCGATGAGTCCAACGGCAGCGTCGTCTCGACGGCGAAAGCAAACGCCCCCAATTGTTTGCAAGGCTGTCGCATTTTGGTTGCCGAAGATGGTCCTGACAATCAACGGCTGATTCGCTATTTCCTCGAAAAAGCAGGCGCCGCCGTGACCATGGTCGAAAATGGTCAACTAGCGATCGACGCCGCGTTGGAGGCGCTCCGGCAGAACGAGCCATTTCACGTTATCCTGACCGACATCCAGATGCCGGTAGTCGACGGTTACGAAGCGACCGCCCGCCTGCGGGCCGCCGGCTATACCGGTCGAATCGTAGCGCTCACCGCGCATGCGATGGCGGGAGAACGGGCCAAGTGCTTAGAAGCAGGTTGCGATGACTTCGCTTCCAAGCCGATCCAGCGCGTTCACCTGATCTCGCAGATCGAGAGCCACTATCATGCGGCTCACCTTGCGTCCGGCGATCTCGCCAAGCGGACGTAGTAAAGGCGTTGCGTTTCCTGATTTCAATTCTCGCAGCGCGAAACTAGAATCAAGGGCTTACCCATCTCTCTGCGCTTCTTTCCCCAATGACTTATGCCGTCCAAGGCTTCCTCTCCGCATGTCGCGCTGTTGATTGAAACGTCGCGCACCTACGGGCGTGAGTTGTTGCATGGAGTCCGCAAGTACGTCGCCGAACATGGCCCCTGGTCGCTGTTGGTCGAATCCCGTTCGCTGGAGTCGCCGCCCCCTCCGTGGCTGCCAGCCTGGAAAGGGAACGGCATTCTGACCCGTAGCGGTTCGCAAGCGATGGCCGACGCAGTCAGTCGCGCCAAGTTGCCGACGGTTGAGCTGCGTTCGACACGACTCCAGCACTCCTTTCCGTTTGTCGGCGTCGACAATCGGTCGCTAGGAAAATCGGTCGCCGAGCACTTTCTCAGCCGGGGGTTTCGACACTTTGCCGTCTATCAGCTCGGCGCCGAAGAGTATTTTCAACAGCGCTGCGAAAACTTTGTCCAGACCGTCGCCGACAACGGCTATGAAGCGTCGCGCTATCATCCCCGCAATCGTCGTGAGCAACCGACCGAATGGGAACAAGCACAACAGGAACTGGCCGACTGGGTCGATCAACTTCCGAAGCCGGTCGGCGTGATGGCCTGCACCGATCAGCTTGGCTTTTGGCTCTTGGATGCATGCCGGCGGTGCGGAGCAATTGTGCCGGAAGAAGTCGCCGTCGTCGGCGTCGAGAATGACGCATCGCTCTGCAACATGGCCAGCACGCCGCTGTCGAGCATCGAGCTGAACGGAGTCGCGATTGGCTATCGCGCCGCCGAACTTCTGGAGCATCTCATGCGCGGAGGCAAACCGCCCAAAAAACCGATCTTGATTGAACCGCTGGGCGTGGTGACCCGGCTTTCGTCCGACGTGGTAGCGGTGGACGAACCGGAACTCGCCGCGGCGCTCCTGTTCATGCGCGAACATGCCTGCGATGGAATTTCGGTTTCGGACGTGTTGCGCGCCGTCGCAATCTCACGTAGTTCGCTCGAACGCGGGCTGCGCAAGCTGCTGGGACGCTCTCCCAACCAGGAACTGCTCCGCCTGAAACTGAATCGCGCCGAAGAACTGCTAACGCATACCGACCTCACCCTTGCGGCCATCGCCGAGAAGTGCGGCTTTCGCCGGACGCAACATCTGGCCGAAACATTTCGCGAGCTCTTCAGAACTCCTCCGGGCCAATACCGCCGAGAACGGCGAAAAGCGTAAGCTCTCCCGCAGTCGTTGACAATATAACGGAGTGATTCTACGTATTTGCGGATTGTTGCGGGGGGCCTGCTCGAAGAGGATAGGAAATAATCATTGAGAAGCAGGATAAATTCTGCTTGATGCACCTATCTCTTCTCCTCATAGGCTCTTCTCATGCAACGTAATTATTTTTCCAATCGCGCGTTCACACTGGTCGAACTATTGGTTGTTATCGCCATTATCGGGGTCTTAATCGCGCTGTTGTTGCCGGCTGTGCAACAAGCTCGCGAAGCGGCTCGGCGAATGGATTGCAGCAACAAAATGAAGCAGATGGCGCTGGCGGTCCACAACTATCACGATACGCATCTTGTCTTTCCCTGCGGCGCAGTGCAGATCAGTTCCATGCCCGAGACCTGCATTACCGGCAGCAACACGTATGGAACGGCGCGGGCGCCGTGGTCGGTGTTGATTTTGCCGTTTCTTGAACAGTCGAACTCGCATGATCTCTTCAATTTTGGCGGCAGCTTCAACCATCTTATCGGCTGTACGACTTGCCAGCTTTCGTCCCGCGGTTGGCCCATCGATCCGAAAAATCTGGCGATGTCCACTACGCAAAATAAAGCGTTTCAGTGCCCCTCGAATCCGAATAGCTCGCAAGTCGACTTCTCGACAAGTTACGCCGGGGTCATGGGCGGCGGAGTCGTCGCCAACGCCAAATGTAAGTACATCAGTGACGAACGTCTGATCTATACGAACGGCGTGCTTATTGTTAATGGAAAGCTTTCTTTTGGAGCCATCTCCGACGGTTCTTCGAACACTCTGTTGCTTGGCGAAAATTGGGAAGTCTCGCCAGCCTACAGTTGGTCTTCTGGTCCGCGCGGCAGCGATGGTTTTGGCAGCGGCGGCATCTTGCTGGCCGCGGTCGATTCGATCAACACGAAATGCTGCTCTTCGAATCTCGCCTATATGCATCGCACGCTGTTTAGCGGTCATCCAGGGGGCGCTCAGGTCGCTTTGGCCGATGGCTCGGTTCGTTTTGTCGCCGAAACGTTGAATGTCGACATCTTTCGCCTACTTGGCGATCGTCAAGATGGACAAGCGGTTGCGTTTCCCTAATCGCATCGTCGTCGAGCCATAAGCAGTCTTCTTCGGATCATTCATCTCCTTGGAGAGAACCTCTCATGCAATGCAAAATTTTCCTTTCACTCGCCTTGGCGGCGGGGATCTTTCTGACGGGTTGCGGTCCTGCATCCCCGGGTGTCGCGGTGAAAGGATTGGTCACCTACGACGGTCAACCGATTCCTAAAGGGCGAATCTCGTTTGAACCAAGCAGTTCCACCATGCATGTCGCCGTTGTGAGCGCAAAAATTGAAAACGGCGGCTACCAGTTGCCCGCCGACGCCGGGCCAGCGCCGGGTCAGTACAACGTACGGATCGCCGGCTATGACGGCGCAGCGCCCCAACCTTTTGAAATTGATCCGGCCGATGCGCCGGGAGTTGAATTCTTAGGCCATCCGCTGTTTGACGAATATGTCACTTTGATCGAAGTCGCCGATGACGACCGCTCGCGAGATATCGTCGTTCCTACCACCGCTGGCCGTCGCTAGACAAAAGTTCCCCGCACCTTTACCCACCACTCTTGGAGTAAAATATGACTTCTCCCAACATCCATCGTCGTGACTGGATCACGCAAGTTTCCGCCGCCGCTTCTTCCGCGCTGGTCTTTGGCGGTCTCTCCTCGGCGTCGGCTGACGAAAAGCCGCGCGACGCCAACTCGCGTATCGGCATCGGCGCCATTGGGTTGCGGTATCAAGGTTCGGTCATCACCGAAAAGTCGGCCGCCCATGGCGACATCGTCGCGTTGGCCGACGTCGATCGTGAAATCCTCGAAAAAGCGAACGCCGACTTTGGCGGCAAATCGGCCCTGCTAGAAGACTATCGCGATTTACTCTCCCGCGACGACGTCGATGTGGTGATGATCGGTACGCCGGACCATTGGCACTCGAAGATGGTGATCGACGCTTGTCGCGCCGGCAAAGACGTCTATTGCGAAAAGCCGCTGACCCTCACGATTGACGAAGGCAAGAAAATTCGTGACGTCGTTCGCGAAACGGGCCGCGTCGTTCAAGTTGGATCTTGGCAACGCAGCGATAGCCGCTTTCGCACCGCGGTCGAAATGGTGCGGCAAGGATGGGTCGGCGATCTGCAACGTGTTGATATCGTCCTTGGTAAGAACAAAACCGGCGGACCCTTCGCCAAGCAGCCGGTCCCGAAGAATCTCAACTGGGACATGTGGCAAGGTCAAACGCCGAACGTCGCTTATATTCCAGAGCGCTCGCACTATACGTTCCGCTGGTGGTACGAATATAGCGGCGGCCAGATGACCGACTGGGGAGCCCACCATATCGACATCGGCCAATGGGGCGCTGGCGCGCTGCCGGTCGAGATTGAAGGGACCGCCAAGATGCCGGATTTGGCCGATGGCTACAATGTCGCAGTCGACTTTCATGTTCGTTACAAGTTGGACAACGGCGTCGAAATGACGGTTTCCGACAACGGCCGCAACGGCGTGATGTTTACCGGCGACAAAGGCCGCATCTTCGTCAATCGCGGCTCACTGGATGGCGCGCCGACCGAAAAGCCGTTGCCGCGTGAGGATTTCGTCCTGTACGACTTTGACAATCAAGAGCGCCCCGAACGAGCCGGCAAGCTCGACGCGATCATCAATCACATGGGCAACTTCTTTGACTGCGTCGCTGCTCGCAAGACGCCGATCTCCGACATTGAGGGACAGCACCGCAGCGTGAGCACGTGCCATTTGGGGAACATTTCGATGAGGCTGGGCCGCAAACTGACTTGGGATCCGAAGAGCGAAAAGTTCGTCGGTGACGACGAAGCGAACCAACATCTGAGCCGCGAACAACGCGCCGGTTACGAAGTTGGCTAGATTTTCTCATTCCAAATTACTTGTGAGACCCCATCATGACCGAATCGACACGACTTAGTCGTCGTACATTTCACGTGTTGGCCGCTGGCGCTTTAAGCGCTGGTTGGGCCGGCGCAAGTTCCGCCAAGCCGACGAGCGACAGCTTCCAGCTCAACTACATGCTTCCTTCCTGCATGTACGGCTACGCCAAGCTGGAAGAGATCTTACCGGAAGCGCAGAAGATTGGCGCTGCGCAGATTGACGTGTGGCCCAAAGTGCACGGTGATCAGCGTGAACAGATCGACGCTTTGGGCGCCGATAAGTTCGCCGACCTTCTCAAGCAGAACCACGTTCAGCTGGGCTGCATCACGCAGTACAAGCTCGGCCCGTTTGGTCTGCAGGACGAGATGCGTCTGGCCCAGCGATTTGGCTGCCAACTGATGGTGACCGGAGGCGCCGGTCCCCGCGGTCTGAAAGGCGCCGAGCTCAAAAAAGCGGTCGCCGGTTTCGTCGAAAAGATGAAACCGCATTTGGAAGTCGCCGAAGAAACCGGCGTAACGATTGCGATCGAGAACCATGCGAACAATCTGATTGAATCGCCCGATTCGCTCCGTTGGCTGCTGGAGCTGCGTCCGTCGAAGCATTTGGCGATCGCGTTCGCTCCTTACCATCTGCCGCAAGACGAAAAGCTTCTCGCGCAACTGATTCATGAGTTGGCCGAGGGGATGCAAATGTTCTACGCCTGGCAACATGGCGACGGCGCGCATGACCCGCTGCCGACCGAGCGTCAACTGTTGCAAATGCCGGGTCGCGGTCCGCTCGATTTTCAACCCTTGGTCGCCGCGCTTGCATCGATACAATACCAAGGCTGGACCGAAGTCTTTATGCACCCCGTTCCGCGCGGCGTGCCGATTTTACCTACCGTTTCAGAAACGACCGCCGAAATCGCTCGGGGGCGCAACTATTTAGATCAAATTGTCGCCCAACTGGCGAAAGGGAATTAACGTGTCGAACAAAGTTTTAATCATCATCGGCGACGCGTCGGAAACGCTCGACACGCTCTATCCCTACTATCGTCTGCAAGAGGGGGGCTACCAACCGGTTGTCGCCGCACCGGAGCAGCGCCTGTATCAGATGGTGATGCATGAAGTGAAGCCGGGCTGGACGATCACCAAAGAATGGGAAGGCTACTCGCTGAAGGCCGAGATCGCCTTCGCCGATATCGTGCCGCAAGATTACGCCGGCATCATGCTGAGCGGCGGTCGAGCGCCCGAATATATTCGTTATGACGAACACCTGGTCAACGCGACGCGGTACTTTGTGGAATCAGGCAAACCGGTCGCTTCGGTTTGCCATGGAGTCGAGATTTTGGCCTATGCCGATTGCGTCCGCGGCCGCCGCATGGCGACCGTTCCCAAGTGCAAGTTCGATCTCGAAGTTCGCGGCGGCGTCTTTGTCGACGAGCCCTGCGTTGTTGACGGCAACATCGTCAGCGGGCGAACGTTTCACGACAATGGGCGTTACTTTGGCGCGTTCATGAAACAACTGGACGAAGCTCGTGACGCACGGCGCAACGGCAAATCGACCGATGCCAGCGGAGCGGCTCGATTGACCACCAACGGGGTCCATTCGTAAACGCACGTTCTGAAGTTGCGATTTTTGGCAGGTTCGCCAGAAATAGAACACCGACGCCACGGAGAAAGGACGGAAAGACAGGGTAAGAAACGAGATCATGCCGACTTGCTCAACGAGTCGCAATTCCGTTTGCGAGTCATGAAAATGCATTTCGCCCGGTCCTTTTGCATGGTCTTAGTGCTTTCTTTCCGCCGCTGTTTTACCGTTCTTGATCCGTGGCTTTGCCGTGTTCTATTCTTCTCTTACTGCAAAAACGGCAACTTCAAAACCGCCGCTTGAAATTGGGAATCGCTGACGTAGGACCGGACCGCGACGATTTTTTCGCGGCACTCAGATTTTCCGAATGTTGATTTAGGAGGTTTGCTGGCCTCCCCCGCCGGCCAAGAAGGACCGGACTGCCGTGGTTTTTTATGAACTTATCCCGTGTGCCCGAGAGTTAGACTGGGTGGTTTGACCGTCTTGTTTAACGTCCAAACCGCACCGGACCCTTGGACCGGACCGCTGCGTTTTTTTTATCAGCTTCCCCAAATCGCCTGAGGGGTAATCTGGGAGGTTTGGCACTCAAGTCGGACTGGACCGGACCGCAGCGAAAATTTTCTATCCAATTATCCAAACAGCCTGAGAGTTAAGCTGGGCGGGTTTAGCATGGGGCCGCTGGCGCGTGGGACCGGACCGCCAGCGCAGGGAAAAACGCGAATTGTCAAAGAGCAGCGGAGCTGCAACAGAGCTGGAGACGGATGCTCGTCTCAGACGCAGGCGGATTCGTAGGCAGCGCCGATTTTTCAGCTCGCTGTACGGCAATCGACCACGAGTCCGTGCGCTTTGTCAACGGATAATCTTGGACCATCGACGGCGCCAACCATGGGAAACAGCGCAGCTTCAAATCGCGCGTCGCGGGCTGCGGTGAGAAAGGTCCCGCATCGCTCAACGCCAGCTAGATTCGCTGGCGTTTTTTCTGGCTAGAAGCGATCAATTATTCGTCGCCGGAAGGTCCATAGACGCCGGGCACCGGAATATCGTTCATCCGTAAGTAAACGCGGACCGTTGCGCGGTGATGGATCATATGGCTGAGCGCCCATTTTCGCAGCGTCGCGCCTTTGGTCATCGTGAACATGACCTGACCGCCCATCATGAACGCCCAGTCTTGCGCAAAGACATCGTCAGGCGTCTTCGCCAACACCGCGCGAGCGGTCGCCACGTTCTTATCGAACAACGCGAGGATCTCTTCAATCGATTCTAAACTGGGCGATTTCCAGGCCGGGCCGTCGACCGGCGCAATGTCGAGCGAATCGTGATCCAGCATGAACTCGATCCAGTTCGGAATGTCGGCCAGATGGTTCGCGTTCCAGCCGATCGTGTTCGACTTCTTGTGCGGCTTCCAATCGAGCTTGTCATTCGGAATCGCTTCCAGCGTCTTGCGAGTGAGCGACATCTCTTCGTCGAATTCCGGCAAAAGTGATTCTGCGATCGTCATGGGTCTACTCTCTCGAAAGAAGTTGCTTGTGATGGAGAAGGTTCTGACAATGGAAAGCCACGGCTCGCGATAGTGTACAAATTTTCATTGAAAATACCAATAGGCGCGGCGACGGCTGATTTTCGTCAACGGGCGTAAGGGAAATCCGCCCCCTTGCTTCGCAATATCTTGCGAGGATTGGCGCAATTCGCACCCAAACGACGAAACTCAACTTGTCGGCTCGGTGATCTCTCGTGAGAATCAATGCAGACTCTCCCACCGTGCTGCTTGCCGATATCACGCCGATCGACAGTGTACAAAATTCCAGTGTTCATGGTAGTGCGATTGCCAGCGTTTTGGGGAGACAATTGGATCAATCAAGAATATCGCCGCGTAAATCGGTCCTTGACGCGAAGTCAATTTCCCAATTTCCTTGCGCCGGCGAAATTGGTTGACACAGTCCCTGCCAATAGGTAGTATCGGGACCGATATTTTTTTAATAATCTAATTTTCAGGCTTCGATACATGCCCCGTAAAAGATTTGCTTTCACCCTGGTCGAATTACTCGTAGTCATCGCAATCATTGGAGTTCTGATCGCACTCTTGCTACCCGCCGTGCAACAGGCGCGTGAAGCCGCACGGCGGATGCAGTGCTCCAACAATCTGAAGCAGATGGCGTTGGCGATGCACAACTACCACGACACCTATCAGTACTTTCCAATCGGCACTTATCAGTTTGATGCAAGCGGTTTCTATACGAATCGCGCATTCATGGGCTGGTCGATTGGTATTCTGGGATTCATTGAGCAACAAAACTTATTTGATCGCTATGACTCGTCGAATGGCTCTCTCTCCTCGGTAAACCAATTTGTTCGAGAGAGCGTGATTTCTACCTACAACTGCCCAAGTGATCCCAACGCGGGCCAACTCTTCGAGCCCGCCACAGGGGCCTGCTGTGGACGCAAGTTTGCCAGTAGCTCGTACCGCGGTATTTCTGGCCGCTCCGAGGGGGTTAATTACTTCGATGATATTCGCCATATCCGCGTAGCAAAGAAGGAAGACGGGGGAATCCTCACCGCACTAGAGGAAGGGGGACGAGCATCCCGATTCGCAGATATTACGGACGGTACTAGCAATACCTTTTTGGTAGGTGAGGCACATGCTACTGGATCGCCTGAACGAAGCACCTTCTGGGCTCATACGTTTACTTCGTACGCGCTCGGTTCAATCACGGTTGGCTATCCAGCCCCGACCTTTGGGATTACTGATTATTCCAATTGCGTTGCCGTCGCTAACGACCAGGGAGTTGGTGTAGACGCCTGCAAGCGGTATCTCGGTTCAATGCACACCGGCGGCGTTCAATTTGCGCGGGCCGATGGCAGCGTCAGCTTCACTTCTGAAACGATCGACCAAGCCATCTTAGGCGGTCATGCGACGGCATCTGGTAGCGAAGTACTTCCCTAGTCATTGCCAATAGAGAAGTAATCTCTGACCCGAGTTACCAGCGATTTAAGTCCAGGTATTCCTTTGAGAGCCCCATGAATCCCCTGCAGAACGCCATCGCAGTCAATCGTGCAAAGTCCCACTTGACCGCATTGCTGCAATTAGCGGCAGGCAGTTGTTGTCTCATCGCGCTGATCGGCTGTGGAAGCAATCCTTATTTGCCTGTCTCTGGCACAGTACTGCTAGATGGCCAACCACTCGAAGACGCCAAACTGATTTTTGAGCCCATCGGCGACTCCCAGGGCAATACGAGCGGCAGGCCTTCGTACGGTCGCACCGATGCGTCAGGGCAATATTCGCTTCATTGCCCGATCGCCGATCAAGATGGGGCCGCGATCGGCCAGCACCGCGTGCGAATTGTGACAACGAGATTGCCGACGTATACCGACGCGCAGAGATCAAAAGCCAGGGCACTCCTGCAGAAGCAGGAGACCGAAGGCGGCAATCCTAACGCAGAGATCACAGAGGAAATGGTGAACAACTACCTCAGTGACGTTGTGCGAGTGGTGGCGCCCAAAGAAACGCTGCCAGCCAAGTATAACTCTCAGACCGAGCTGGAATTTACCGTCAAAGCGAGCGGCGACAACCAAGCCGATTTTGATCTCCAATCAGGGCGTTAGTGCGCACTCTTGCGCAACGCCGGATACTTGTCGCGGACGCGTCTGCTCCGCGGCAATAATTTCCGATTCCAGCGAGCGGGCTGATCTTACCCCTGCCTCCGCTACTTCTTTGCCCACCTGCTTGGCTTGAAAAGTCGCTTCTCCCCGGCGTATTTGTCGCAAGGCGAAATCCGACTTCAAAATCTGCTCAAAGGGGATTCGATTTTAACCTTCCCGATCGCGAGGGCTCTTTCTGTCCAACAGACGCAAGGGAAATAGTCCCCCTTATTTTGCAATAACTCGTGAGGATTGGCGCAATTCGCACCCAAATGCCAGAACTCAACTTGTCGACTCGGATATCTCTCGTGAGAATCCAAGGAGACTTTCCCACCCCTGCCGATTTCACGCCTGCGAATCGCCCACTACTTTTACCCTGGAACTTTGGTCGTATGATCGACGCGTCCGCTGCTGCTGCCTTTGAATCGACGATTGGGCCTGCTTGCGACACGCCGCGCAACTCTGGCGCCGCGCTGTTGGCGCTTTGCATGGGCGCCTTTGCGATCGGAACGACCGAATTCCTGCCGGTCGCGCTGCTGCCGACAATCGGCGCAGATCTGGAAGTGTCGCTTCCGGCGGCTGGGCTGTTGGTCTCAGGCTATGCGTTGGGAGTCACGCTGCTAACGCCGATTTTGTCGGCGATGTTTTCTGGTTTGCCGCGCAAAGGGATGCTGATCAGCTTGATGGGGCTCTTTTTTGTGACCAACTTGCTGTGCGCCTTGGCGCCCAGCTACGGCATTTTGCTCGGCGTCCGATTTTTTACAGCGATCTCGCACGGCGTCTTCCTGGCCGCGGCGACAACCGTCGCGACCTCACTTGTTCCCAAGGGGAAAGAGGCGCATGCGATCGGCGTGATCTTCGCCGGACTATCGGTCGCGATGGCGACGATCGTTCCGCTTGGCTCGCTGCTCGGCCAAACCTTGGGCTGGCGCGTCGCTTTTGCCGGCACGGCCTTCTTGGGGCTGTTCGCGATGATCGCGCAAGCTCGCTATCTGCCAAAGCTGCCGGCGCCGACCAAACGATTAACGCTCGCCGGTCAGGCGATGGTGTTGAAGCAACCGCGCGTCTTGCTCGCCCTCAGCATGACGACGCTCGGCTATGCCGGTACGTTCGCGACGTTCACTTACCTGACCGCGATTCTCGAAGAGATCTCCGGCTTCCACGCGGTCGCCGTGACGTTGATCTTAGGAGTCCTCGGCGTCTGTATCACGATCGGCAATATCATCGGCGGCAAAGCGGCCGATCGAAATATTTACCCGGCGCTGGCTGGTCTGTTCGCCTTGGTGGTGGTCGCAATGCTCGGGCTATGGTTGGCCGCGCCGTTCAAAATTGGGATGATCGTCGCGGTCATCTTCTTTGGCCTGTTCATGTTTAGCCCCGGCGCCGGGCTGCAAATGTTAGTCGTCAATCAGGCGCGTCGCTGGAAGTCAGGCGCAGTCGACGTCGCCGCGGGGCTCAACCAATCGGCCTTCAATCTGGGAATCGCGCTGGGCGCCGTGATCGGCGGTCAGGTGGTCGCATCGCCGCTCGGACTAGGAGCGACTCCGTTGGTCAGCGCCGGTGTGGTGGTGCTGGCGATCGGTTTGATCGCCCTGGGATGGCGGACGGATCGCGCAGATGGCGCGGCTTCGAGCGAAGCGCAGTCGTCTTCGCAACTGGTGTTGGAACCGACGCCAAAAGTGATGCGTTAGAGCGCGCCGAGCGAAAGTCTGCTTCGCCGGGGAAAGAAGTGGAAGTCGGTCGCACGACCCCTTAGAATCGAGAGTTCCTCTGGTATTGGAGGATGCGCGACACGTCTTTCCCGAAAGCTCTCATGCGATCTCTCTACTGGTCATTCTTCGCCTGTTTCACGGTCCTGTGCATGGCGCACGCCGTTTCCGCAGCCGAACCCAACTTTGACTTTGACGGCCCGATCTCGCGCACCGTGCTAGAGAACTATCTCGAACGTAGCGTGACGATGACCTGCTTGTTGGTGACGGGACAGGTCGAAGGCTCACGCGACTATGACTACCCAGACGATGACCTGCGGTTGATTCGGAACATCCGGCCAAAACTGATTGGCCGCGCCATCTATCGTTGGAATGGGGAAAGTCGTTTAAACGAGCCGACGTTTTGGAGCAGCGCCAAAGAGATCATCGAGCGCGTCCATGCGAGCGACGATCAGGTGATCTTTCAAGGCTGTTTGTTCGAGACGATCAGTCTCGAAGTGAACCAGGTAAAGATCCCGCCGTGGGTCTTCGCCGAATTTCAACTGCCGGTCGAAGATCGCAACTTTTCGTACGACGCGATGCTCAACGAACAGGGGAAATTTGTTCGCCATTGGGGGCGCAGCAGCGTGCCCGACATCAGTCGGCTGGAGTCGCAAATGTGGTTCTACTATCTCGCAGGCGCCTACATCGACTTAGGCTGCGAGGCGCTCCATCTAGGGCAAGTCAGCTTGATCGGCATGAATGATCCTGATTTCACGCATTGGTCCCATTTGATTTCGCGGATTCGAGCTCACGCCGCAAAACAGGGACGACGACATTGGGTTCTTCTAGATGCGCACGTCCCCAAGGGAGGCATGATCGTCGACGGCAAGAGCCTGCTTGACTTCAACTCGTTTCCGCTGCGGATCAAAGAGATTGTCGATAAGCCGTATGAAGGCGAATTGGAGGTTGGCTATCTCGACGCGATCTTTGGTCGCAGTCGCGGCTGCATTTCTCCCAGCGGTTGGAAGTGCGAAAGTCTCCCTTATCTGGTCGAATTGGATAACTACGGTCGCAGCCGCAACGCAAACGTCGCCGACACCAAGTCGATCTTCGTCTGGGGCTGGGACGAGATCTCCTGGTTTGCGCAACAAGACGAGACCTATCGCAACGCTTGGCTCGTCTACGCGCATCGCTGGATTCGCCAACACGATCCCAACGGGCATTTGCAGTTGCCGGTTAATCGGATGATCACGTGCCCCAACGAGACGGGCGGCAACTATCGCGCGAATACGCGCAGCGCCGCATGTCCGGTCGGCTATTCGCAAGAAGAGACGATCAAGCAGCTTTTCTCAGACGACAAAGCGGCGCTCGAGTCGCCTTAGAATTGATTTTCCGACGACAACGGCGCCGATTTTGACGCTTCGTTGGCGGCATGGTCGTGCAGCACTTGGCTCAGATCAACGCGCGGCGCTTCGGCCCATAACTCTTCGAGCGAGAAGTAATCGCGCGTCACGTCGTCAAAGATGTGAATGACGACATCGCCGTAGTCGAGCAGGATCCAGCGCGAGTCGTCGTAGCCTTCACGGCCGAGACGCGTGTCGCCCAGTTCTTTCTCAAACTTGTTGTCGATTTCGTCGCTGATCGCGTGCAACTGCCGCCGGCTGGCGCCGGTGACGATCACAAAGTAATCGAACGCGGACGTCAACTTGCGCATGTCGAGGACGACGATATTCTTGGCGCGATTGTCCTCGGAAACTTGGGCCGCAGCGTGCGCCAACTCAAGACTGCTGGCGGTCGTCTGCGCATCGGGCCGTTTGTGGGGGGAAGTCGTCTCCGACACGTAGTTCCTCTGTGGGGTCGAAAGCTGAAAAATCTGCGGATGGAATCGCCGCTTGGTTCACGTAAGCACGGCCGAAGCCAGCGACGAGAAGTCATGCCTGCGAATCGCAAGCATGGCGCCAATACCTAGAAAACGGCGTTTCCTAGCACTGCATTCTACTGGCGATCTCCGGGGCGGCTAGGCGCGAACCGCCAGGGAAAGGCGCAGTCCGCCGCCGGCAGGTTCACTTTCCCGGGGCCGATCGGCGAAAATTGCCGGCCGGACCGGCTCGATAGAAAATCAGTAACGCTTTGCTATTAAACCGCTTACGGCATTTTTGGATTCACGGCGAACTACCCTCGTTTTTTTCACATCCCCCTTACGAAGTCGCTAATTAGGGCGTACAATCTTGGGTTTTCGACCGTTTCCAAACCTTCCATAGAGAAAGTGGGTCTAAAGATGCCAAAGATGAAGACGCACAAGGGAACGAAGAAACGGTTCCGACTGACCGCCAACGGGCACGTCAAGCACCGCCAGTGCGGTACGAGCCACTTGGCCACTCGCCTTAGCACCAAGCGTGTTCGCAATCTGCGCGGCACTCGCGTGCTGGCCGAAGTGGACGAAGTGATGCTGACCAAAGCGCTTTGTGGATACAGCTACTAGGTAGCGATATCCTCGTCGGAATTGTGGATTCGAGCTTGATTTATTCCCAGTGCACGGGCAAAAACGCTTCGCCAAACATCGGCGGAGGGCCTAGTGGACGAAACGAGGTGACAAAATGAGAACGACTTACGGCGCCGCACGGCACAAGTCGAAGAAGCGACTGTTTAAGAAGGCCCGCGGTTTCCGCGGCGGTCGCGGCAAGTTGCTGCGAACGGTGAAGGAAACCTTGATTCGCGCCGGCGTTTACGCCTATCGCGACCGTAAGGTGCGCAAACGCGAATTCCGCAAGCTGTGGATCGTGCGCTTGAACGCCGCCGCACGTCAGCGCGGCATCCGCTATAGCCAGTTCATCTATGGACTGCGCAAAGCGGGTCTCGAGCTTGATCGAAAGACGCTGTCGGAAATGGCCATCCATGACCCGCGCGCCTTTGACGAAGTGACCGAGTTGGTGAAAACCGCCCTGGCCGCGTAAGGCGCACGTCACGTGCAATCGATGCCGAAACAACATGAGCCGCCGGGACTTCTCGGCGGCTTTTTTACTTTCTAGGAAGTACCCGCGAGCGAGAGAGCGATGTCGCTAAACGATTTCATTCGCGATTTGGATACCTTGGTCGACTCGGCTGTCGAGCGCTTCAATGAAGCGGTCGATAAGTTCGACGGCGATGTGCTAGAAGCGGCCCGCGTCGAGTTTCTGGGCGCCAAGAGCGGCAAGCTCAAGTCGGCGCAAAAGGGGCTCGGCAAGGTCGGCAAAGACGACAAGCCGGCGGCCGGCAAACGCTTCAACGAAGTCAAGCAGCGAATCGAAGAGCTGTTTGAATCGGCGGTCGCCAAGCTGAGCCAATCCAGCGGCGGCGGTCCTGCGTCGGAAGCGTTCGACGTCAGCTTGCCTGGCGCGTTGCTGCCGGTCGGTCACGTCCACCCGATCACGCAAACGATCGAAGAGCTGAAAGACATCATGGGCCGGCTTGGCTTCGCGGCGGTCGAAGGCCCCGAGATCGAAGATGACTGGCACAACTTCGAGGCGCTCAACATTCCTATGGAGCACCCGGCGCGCGATCCGCTCGACAATTTCTATTTGCACGCCGGAGCGAAAGCGGCCGGCGGCGACATGTTGCTGCGCAGCCAAACCAGCACCGTGCAGATTCGCGTCATGGAAGAAACGCAGCCGCCGATCCGGATCGTTTCGCTCGGCCGCGTCTATCGTCCTGACGAGATTGACGCGACGCATTACGCGATGTTCCATCAGATCGAAGGTCTGATGATCGACACCGACGTCACGATGGCCGACCTAAAGAGCGTGCTCCATCTGTTCGCCAAGACCTATTTGGGACAAGACGTCGAGATTCGTTTTCGTCCCTCGTTTTTCCCGTTCACCGAACCGAGTGTCGAAGTCGACATGCGATGGAACGACACTTGGCTCGAATTCGGGGGCGCCGGCATGGTCGATCCCAACGTCTTGCGCGCGGTCGGTTACGATCCTGAAGTCGTCACCGGTTTCGCCTTTGGCTTGGGGGTCGAGCGGCTCTGCATGCGTCGCCATGGGGTGAACGATATTCGGCATTTGTACAACAACAACGTGCGATTCCTGTCGCAGTTTTAAAAGCGGAGAGTCTAGGGCGCCATGTTAGTTTCCTGGAAGTGGCTCAACGATTATCTGCAACTTGACGTTTCGGAAGCGGAATTCTGCGACCGCGTCACGATGGCGGGTCTCAACTACGACGGTTCCGAGTCGGTTGGCGATGATCGCCAGCTTGATCTGGAAGTGACCAGCAATCGCCCTGATTGGCTCGGCCATATCGGCATTGCGCGCGAAGCGTCGGTGTTGTTCGACCTTGATCTGCAAATTCCGCCGGCCCAAGTCACCGCAACCGGCCCAGCGATCAGCGACTATCTAAGCGTCACGATCGCGGACGAATCGTTTTGCCCACGCTACATCGCCCGCACGATCAAAGGAGTGACGGTCGGCCCCAGTCCCCAGTGGCTCGCGCGTCGGCTCGATACCCTCGGCATCAGCGTCATCAACAACGTGGTCGACATCACCAACTATGTGTTGATGGAGATCGGCCAGCCGCTGCACGCGTTTGACTTGGCCAAGATCGATGGATCCGGCATCACCGTGCGTCAGGCTCACGCCGGCGAAAAGTTCATGGCGATCGATCACAAGACGTACGACCTGGAGCTGGGCGATTATGTCGTCGCTGACGAAGTTGGCGCCGTCGCGATCGCCGGCGTCATGGGGGGAGCTGACTCGGAAGTGACCGAAGCGACGACCGATCTGTTGATCGAAGCGGCTCAGTTCGCCGCGTTGCCGGTTCGCACGACCTCGCGCCGCTTGAAGCTAAAAAGCGATTCGTCCTACCGCTTCGAGCGCGGCGTCGATCCCGAGATGATCGATTGGGCGAGCCGCCGCTGCTGCGAGCTGATCCTGGACATGGCCGGCGGCGAACTCGCCGAAGGCTCGATCTACGCCGGCAGCCAACCGCAGCCGCGCAAGTCGGTCACGCTGCGGCTCGGTCAATTGAAACGGATCCTGGGGATCGAAGTTCCCGCCGACGAGGTCGAGCGGATCTTGTCGCGTCTGGGCAACGAAATCGAATCGGTCGCCAGCCAAAAAATCACCGTCATCCCGCCCAGTTGGCGCCGCGATCTCGATCGCGAGGTCGACCTGGTCGAAGAAGTTGCGCGGATCCATGGCTACGACAAGATCCCGCAAGACGCCGCGGTGAAGATGTCGGCCTCGCATCGGAGCGACGCCGACCGGGTTCGCTCGCGCGTGCGGTCCTTGATGATCGCCGCCGGCATGAATGAAGCCGTCACGCGCAGCGTCGTTAGCAGCGAGTGGTCGGCTGCGTTCCATGGTTGGAGTCAGTCGGAAGCTTTGACCGTCACTATCCCAATGGTCCGCGGCGAAGATTGTCTCCGCTTAAGCGTGCTGCCGAGCCTATTAGGCGCGCGACGGATGAATGAGAAATTCGACAACTCGCCGATCGAGTTGTACGAAGTCGCCAAGGTTTATCTGCCGCGCAAAGATGATCTGCCGGATGAACGCTATATGGTCAGCATGACCAGCGGGCGCGATTTCCGCGGACTCAAAGGAGTGATCGAAACGCTGGTGCATTCGCTTAACCCGACTGTTCGCGTTACGGCGTCGCGGTTCTCCGATTCGCTGCTCGATGTGGAGCAAGCGTGCGAGCTAAAGGTCAACGGCAAGACGCTGGGGTTCCTGGGCCTGTTGAGCGCCTCGGCCCAAAAGCAGTTTGAGTTGCAACAACCGGCCACCGTCGCCGAGTTGGATCTCAGCGTGCTGGAAGAGCTGACGGTGCTGATTCCGCAGCACTTCGATTTCAGCACCTATCCGGTAATGACGCGCGACCTGAATCTGGTGGTCGACGAGACGCTGACCTGGGATCAGCTAGAAGCGACCGTCAGCGCCTCGGCCGGCGAACTGCTAGAGAAGGTCGAGTATCGTGAGATCTTCCGCGACACGCAAAAAGATGGCGCCGGTAAAAAACGGGTGCTCTTCACCATCACGCTACGAGCCGCCGATCGCACGCTGACCGGCGAAGAAGCGGATGCAGTGCGGGATAACATCGTCGCCGCGTGTGAGAAGCAGTTGGACGCGAAGCTGTTGGGCTAAATCGCGGAACCCAACGCCTAAGCCTTCTTCACAAACTCCGACTTCAGCTGCATCGCGCCGATGCCGTCGATCTTGCAATCGATGTCATGATCGCCGTCGACCAGCCGGATGTTCTTGACCTTGGTCCCGACTTTGACGACCAACGACGAGCCTTTGACCTTCAAGTCTTTGACGACGGTTACTGTGTCGCCATCTTGCAGCTCGTTGCCGTTCGCGTCGCGGATGATGGCGGCGTCGGCTGCTTCGGCGGCGGCGGCTTTGGTCCACTCATGACCGCAGCTGGGGCAAATCAGCAGGTCGCGGTCTTCGTAGGTGAATTCAGAGGCGCATTCAGGGCAGTTTGGCAATTCGCTCATCTCGTCTCCCGCAGGGGCCGCTTTGGGCGGACCGAAAATCGGTGGCGCTTTTCCTGGTCCGCACAGCGAACTCTACGCCTTTGGCATTAGACATTCGTCATTAGAAATTAGGCATTTTCGCCTTAGTACGCTTCGGCCATATCGCGGGCATGATAGCTACTGCGGACAAACGGGCCGCTGGCGACCTGTTTGAAGCCGAGCTCTTTCGACTTGCGGCCGAGCATCTCGAACTCTTCCGGCGGAATGTAGCGGTCGACCGGTAAGAATCGTTGTTCGTCAGGTTGCAGATACTGACCAAGCGTTAGGAAGTCGACGTCGTTGGCTCGCAGGTCTTCGAGGACGGCAAAGACCTCTTCGTGCGTCTCGCCCAGCCCTAGCATCAAACCGCTTTTGGTTTTGACCTTGGGGTTCAGCGCTTTAACCCGTTTAAGCAAACCAAGCGTCCAGGCATATTCTGACTTCGGACCGCGGACCCGTTTGTAGAGTCGCGGCACCGTTTCGGTATTGTGGTTGAAGACGTCGGGCGACGCGTCGACGATGATCTTATCGAGCGACTCTTTGCTGTGGATAAAGTCCGGCGTCAGCACTTCGACCGTCGCGCCGGTCCGCTCGCGGACCGCTTCGATACAGCGGATATAGTGCTGGGCGCCGCCGTCCGGCAAATCGTCACGGGTTACCGACGTGATGACCACATGCTTCAGTCCCAAGCGGAACGCAGCTTCGGCCAAACGCTCAGGCTCATCGCTGGACAATTCTTCCGGCTTGCCGCGGGGGACCGAGCAGAAGCTGCATGCCCGCGTGCAGATGTTGCCTAAGATCATGAAGGTCGCGGTTTTCTGCGAATAGCACTCCATCCGATTCGGACACTTGGCGCTGTCGCAGACCGTTTCGAGCTTCAGCTCTTCTAGGAGCTCTTGCGTAAAGTGGTTGGCGTTCCCCTTGGGGACGTTCCGCTTCAACCACTTCGGCAGACGTTGTTTGGGATGGGAACTCGCCGCCGGGGCGTCGATAATCGGCAGGTCGATAATCGGAAGTTCAACCAACTCGTGCGAGTCGCTCACGTTGATGCTCGGAGATTTCAAATAGCAAAGGATGCCCTTCGTACCAACGCCGGTCGACGCAGTCAAAGGAATCAGCCAGCCGTCGCGCTGCGATTCGGGCCACAGTCTCAATTCTAGCTGGTCGATCCGTTTCGGACAGCAGGCTCCCCATAATGGGCGAGTCGCCGGGCGCAGCCAATTCGGCGGGATTCGCTTCAACAAATGACTGGGAGTCGCCGCTCGCGTGGATGTTGAGAAACGCTCCGTGGCTGGTGATCCAGTTCTGCACGGCGGCGCCAACCGCGGCTAAGAGGCCGCTTTTTCCCCATACGCCGTAGCGCCCCGGTCGGGTATAGGCCGGCACGCCGAGCGAAACTGCTGAAGTCACAAGGGCTTGCTGCAATCGCTCCAAATATTCGCCGACGGTCCAATTTCGGGCTCGTAGCGGTACAATGGGATAAATCGCGAGTTGGCCGGGACCGTGCAGCACGCAACCGCCCCCCCGGCTGACCCAGCGAACTTGCCAGCGAAGCGAATCGAGCTCGTCTTGCGTCAAACGAATATGTTGCCGCGAACCTGCTCGGCCGACGGTGATCATACTCGTATGTTGGCACAACAGGACGGTGATGCGCTCGTCATCACGGCCGCTGGCTTCGTAAACCAATCGGCGCTGTAAAGCGAGGCACAGGTCGAAGTCGATCATTCCTAAGTAGTGGAAGTCGACGCCTGCCGAATCGTAATGTTCGTTTGTACGAGAAGACACGGATTATCGTCACCGCAAGAGGCTAATTTCTGGCTGCGATCAAGGACGGGGAGAGTAGCAATTCCCTGGGCTGGGGAAAAGCCCAGCCGAGATCCGGACGGTAGCTAACTCCGTAGTAAATAACGACTAGCAGTCGAAGCGGCGATTTTCCGCTTCGCAAGATCAATTCAAAAAATTGCGCACGCCGCTAGCGGCCTATGCGAAAGCACCCATGGCGAAAAAAAAAGATTCCAAAGAAGACGAAAAGAAGAAGCTCGAACGTCCGATCGGCGAGAACCGTAAAGCGCGGCATGATTACGAAATCATCGACACGCTCGAATGCGGCATCCAACTGGTCGGCAGCGAAGTGAAGACGCTGCGCGACGGCAAAGTTTCGTTGGGGGAAGCGTTTGCCCGCGTGCTGCGCGGCGAAGTCTTTTTGGTGAATTGCGAGATTCCCGAGTATCGCAACACCAGCATGTTTCTCAATCACGTCCCGAAACGCCCTCGCAAGCTGTTGTTGCGTAAAAGCGAAATCGTGAAGTTCGCCGCCAAGAGCGAAGATAAAGGGCTGAGCATCGTTCCGCTCAAGATGTACTTCAAACGAGGTCTCGTCAAAGTACTGTTAGGCATCGGCCGCGGACGCAAGCAACATGACAAGCGAGACAAGCTGAAACAGCAGGACGCCAAGCGGGATATCGCCCGGGTGATGCGCAGCCGGGATTAGCAAAATGTTAGGCGCGTCGGGACGCACCGAGATCGACGCAGCCCCAATTTCGTGCGTCCAGACGCACCTTACAGCTCAAACGCCAAACCGTCCAACTCACGTGACAACCGGGTCGCATAGTTGTCAGTCATCCCGCTGACAAAATCCATCGCCTGGCCCAACCACCAGCGATGTTCTTTCGCGAGATTCGCTTCGACGTATTCTTTTCCCCATGCGAGCTCGGCGCAGTTCTTCGCCAGAAAATGGAGCTCGCCGTATTGGCTCGCTTTGCTAATTTCTTCGACCGTTTTCAGCAACGTTTTTAAGATCCTGCCCAACACATGGTAGGCGCCTAGTTCGGTCACAATCTTCTTGCGGTGCCCAAAGATCTCTTCGTACATCTCGCCGACCTTGTCCAGGTAATCTTTGAACTCTGTCGGTAGTGATGACTTCAAGTCCTCGACGCGTTCTCCACGCATGATGCGGTGGTAGTCGTCCTCAAACACTTTCCAAAACTGGTCGACCATTCGCTCGATCACTTCGCCCCGAAGCTGGGAGATGCCCATATGCGCATTGTTGGGATTGCCCGAGATGTCAAGCATCAAGTGGTGGACGCGTTGCTTGTCAAAGATCTGCATTGCGACGGCATCTTCTAAATCGAGGATCCGATAACAAATGTCATCGGCCGCTTCGGTCAAGAATGACAAAGGATGCCGGCAGTAGACGCCGTCGCTGCGCACCAGCCCCAGCGTTTGAAAAACATCGTGAAATACCTGCTTCTCCAGCGAATGAAAGTTGTGCTTGCGCTTGATCGTGGTCTGTGCATCGGTCGAGCCCCAGGGATACTTCACCACGCTGCCCAGCGTAGCGTAGGTCAGCCGCAGATAGCCGGCTTGGGGATTGTCGGCCCGCGAAGCGATGCGGAATCCCTGGGCGTTGCCTTCAAAGTGCTCCCAGTCCGCCAGGCTAGATGCGATTTCGGCTTGCGCGGCGGCATGTTGTTCAGCATGAATTGATGCGGGGAAAAGATAGTCGCGGTGCTTGGCCGCCCAGGTCCGGATCACCTCTTCGCCGGCGTGACCAAACGGCGGATTGCCGATGTCGTGAATCAAGCAGGCGGATTGCACGATCCAATCGATAGGGATCAGTTGATCGGGAGTGAGTTCTCCTGTTTGCACGATTAAATCGGTGACGCGGCGAGCGAACGAGCGGGCGACGCTAGCAACTTCAATCGAGTGGGTCAGCCGATTATGGATATGATCATTCTGCGCCATCGGATGAACCTGCGTCTTTTTCGCCAAGCGACGAAACGGGAGCGAAAAGACGATGCGATCGTAATCTCGCTCAAACGGGGTCCGCTTGTCGACGCGTCGCGGTCCGCTAGCAACCGTCGCTGTCCCCTCTTTCCGCCAAGCGGTTCGTGCGGAAGATAAAAGCGTCATCCAGTTCAAGGGAAGGTCCATCTCAGTTTGCCAGTCTCGCCGTGCGTCTCTGCGTTTGTACAAACGCCAAAATCTAGTTGCCGGAATTCCCTGGAAGTATACCGGAAACCGTGCAAGCGGGCTTCGGCAGGCAAGTCCAAGGTGGGTTAGGCCAGCGAGTGACGTCAATTGAGCGAAGCGACCCGTTCCACCCTGCCTGAATAGAGCGCGCCATGGGCTACGGCCAAGCTCTTCACCGCTTTCCGCTTTTCTTCTTAATCCGCGTCGATCATCGCGCCGCGGTACATGATCTTGCCTTTGGTCGCGCTGAAGCGTTCGGCGAGTTGCGGGATGTCGTCGTCGTGTCCTAGCACGATGACGATGTCGCCGGCGGCGAGAACCGTATTGGCCGGCGGATTGAGCATCGTCGAGCCATCCAGCCGGCGGATTCCAACGATCAAGAAACCATGGTTACTGCGCAGTTCGATGTCGCCCAGTTGTTTGTTGACCAGCGTCGAGCCTTCGGCGACTTGCAGCTCATCAAACTGCAGGCCGATGCGTCCCAGTTCTTCGTTCATGTCGCTACGATGGGTCAGCTGCTCAAGCATGTTTTCGGCCGACGGGCGGATGATCATTTGGGCCAGTTTTTTGGCGCCGATCGCCGTCGGCAAGACCACCTTGTTGGCGCCGCAGCCGATCAGCTTTTTCTCGGTGCGCGGATTCTCGGCCCGCGCGATAATCATCAGGTCGGGGTTCATCTCGCGCGCGGTGACCGCCACAAAGACGTTGGTCGCGTCCGCCGAGAGGACCGTCGCCAAGACGCTGGCTTTGCGGATGCCGGCCTGCTCGAGGACGAATTCCTCGGTCGCATCTCCCTTAACGATCAGGTAGCCCATCGCGTCGGCCGCTTGCAAGCGGGCGTCGTCGGCATCGATCACGACGAATGGCTTTCCTTCGGCGTGCAGTTCGCGCGCTAGGATCGAGCCCATTCGACCGACGCCGCACAGGATGGTGTGACCGCTCAATTTTTCAATGTCTTTTGTCATTCGTCTCGACCTCAACGCCTTTTGCAATTCGCCATCGACCACCATTTGCATGAACCCGCCCACGGTATAAATCACGGCTCCATAGCCGGCGATGATGACGACGATCGTCAACGCTCGCAGCGGGATTGATTCGACCGGCTGCACTTCACCGTAGCCCACGCCGAAAATGGTGATGATCACCATGTAGATGGAATCGGCCAGCTCCCAGCCTGCCGAAACATAACCGATAACGGCAACCACGCAGATCAATACGAACAGCACGGCGCCGGTGACCATCTTGCGAATGGGCGCCGACAGCGGACTTGGACGCTTGGGGTCGACGTGATGGTCGAAACTATCGTCAGTTTCCACAGATATAAAGTCGCGGACGGTAAGTGGAAGGTGAAGCGCATCGCTAGAAGCGCCGCTGCCGCGATCGTCTTGCCTGACGATGGGGCCGCCGGTTACTTCGCTGGTAAAGAGAGTCCGCCTGCTTTGCCAACTAGTTTGTTCAGTTTAGCACCGAGCCTGCGAAAAAGCGAATACGAAGTCGCCGGGTTGAAATTGCCGTCAAGCCTCGACAAAATCAAACTTTTCCGCTGGTCGGCAAATAGCCGTCCAGCAAAGAGGGCGATATTTTCCAACAAGACAAAGGCGGAGCCTGAGATGGGGACATTTGGCACAGGCGTATTTGACAACGACGGGGCGCTCGACTTTGTCTGCGAAATGGTCAGCCAGTTGACGGACAAGATCAATACTTGTTTTGAGGATGGGAGCGCCGATCTCGAAGAAGAGGGAGACGCCGTCCTGTTGCCGGCTGTCGCGGTCATCAGCTTGTTGGCGAAAAACTGTCATGCGGCGCCGCCTGATCTGGAGGTGATCTATTCGTGGCGCGAGCGTTTTCTGGCGATCTATGATCAGCAGATCGACGATCTGGATCCCGAGCCCGCCTACAAAGCGGAACGTCGCCAAGTGGTGGAAGCGACGTTCGAGGATTTGGTGACGCTGGCGAAGATGTTTGCCGAGGAGTGACGATTCTTCAAAAATTGACAGCGGGTCGAAAATGGCGGAGGCTATGGGGGCAACTCCTCCCTTCAAGCGATCGCAGACAGGTCTCATGACTATCGCCTTCCAACAAACGATCCCGATTCTACGGATCTTTGATGTCGACAAGGCCAAGCAGTTTTACGTCGACTTCTTGGGGTTCGCCATCGACTGGGAGCATCGGTTTGAACCGACGGCACCGCTTTACATGCAGGTCTCCCGAGGTGGGCTGATCTTGCATCTGAGCGAGCACCATAACGACGCCAGCCCCGGCGCGAATGTCTTTATCTGGATGACCGGCGTCGAATCGCTCCATGCCGAAATCACCGCGAAGGGATACGCCGACATTCGCCCCAGCGTCGAAAAGACGTTCTACAATTCTCTCTGCATGAAGGTGATCGACCCGTTCCGCAATCAGCTGCAGTTTAATGAAGAGATCAAATCGGATGGGGAGGTGTAGCCTTTCCTCTATCTATCTGCTTGATCCAACATCAACTGCCGCGCCTCCTGCTCGGCCAATTGCCAATCGCCGGCTTCCGCGATGTCGGCGATGCGAGTGAGCAGCGCGTGCTCGCTTTCACTCAACTGTTTGGCGTTCATTCGATCGTTGATCAGATCGCGATACTCTTGCAGTTGCTTGCCGTTTTGCAAATTGCAGACGGTCGACAGGGTTTCGGCCATTTCATACGCTTCGCCGCTGACTGCGGGATAGCGTGTGCAGCCGAGCACTAGCAGCAGCGCCGCAAATAGGAAGAGTCGAGAATACTTACTCATGAGAAACCACTTCTCCTTCGGCGATGCTGGTCATCGCGGCGAACTGTTGCCGATTGACGACTTCGGAAATGAAGCGGACCGAACCGTCGCCCAACAGCACGTTGGCGCCGCCGGTATGTTCGGACTGCATCTGGCCGACATGCAGTGTCGGAAAATTAGGGGGATGAATGATCGGATTGCCGAGCGCGTCTTGCTCGCCGATCGCCGGACCGCTATGGACGAGCACCAGCGTCGCCGCAGACTCGACGCCGTTGTCGGGCGAGGTAATTCGCGGGTGCACAAAGGCGCCCGGCACGACGCCGACCCATGTTTTGTCGCTTAGCCGCGACGTGTGCTCACCGCAAAAGACGCTGTTCGACAGCCCGTCGATCACGTCTCGAAAGCGCGTGTTGGAATTACGATAGAAGGGGCCGTCCGCAATAAAGCCGGCGTCTCCGTTGTAGCCGCCGCTGGGCCCGCTGGCGTCTCCCCAGCATTCTTCCTGTCCATGGCTAGCGACATAGTGGGAGCGGCCGAGGTAGATCGATCCGCCCCCTTTGTCGAGTGCGACCCCAGAGTCGTCGACTACCAACAGCGGTTCGGTCGGGCCTGCCGAAGAAGGACACAGAAACATTTCGACGTTGGTTTGCGCCGCGGCTTGATGCGTCGCATCCCAGACGCTCCCTCGATTGTCGA
Source organism: Blastopirellula marina DSM 3645 (assembly GCF_000153105.1). Lineage (GTDB taxonomy): Bacteria > Planctomycetota > Planctomycetia > Pirellulales > Pirellulaceae > Blastopirellula > Blastopirellula marina. Next base: position 1,593,493 of record NZ_CH672377.1, on the reverse strand, counting down.
GCGCATCGGCAATATTGGTCTGTTCGACATACGGCAGGATCAATTTTCCCCAACCCCAGCCTGGCGCCGCGTCCCAGGTCGTCGCGTCATAGTCGCCAGACGGCAAGCTGCTGATCGAGCCGTACTTGTTGTACGAGACGTAGCCGGATGGGAATGAACCAAGCGTGTCGTGGTAGTTGTGCAGGCCGATGCCGATCTGCTTCAGGTTGTTGGTGCATTGCATTCGGCGAGCGGACTCGCGGGCCTGTTGGACGGCCGGCAACAGCAGCGCGATCAAGACGCCGATAATCGCGATGACCACCAATAACTCGACCAGCGTAAAGGCAAAGCGTCTACGACGCGGGGGCGAAAAGCTTTTCGAATCAAGGTTCATTTCCGGCTCCATGTTCTGCAACTGTTGTGTGAAAGTTTGAGAGATCAAAATACAGAATATGGCGCGGCAAATCAATGTGAAGGCGAATGTTTGGAGAAAAACTTGTTAATGGAAACTAAATCTCCACATGTGAGCATTTTTTGGGCAGTTGGGCCCCGCTATGCCTTGCTGGCCTGATCACGGGAATCCGCTAGAATGGGGCAGAATGCTTCCGCCAATACAAATCAAAGGAGGGCGCTGTGGCCTCACCGCTTGAATCGCTGATCGCTGCCGGTACAAAACTGTGGCTCGACTCAATCGATCCCGATCTGGTTCGCTCGAACTTCGCCCTTGGCGCCACCGGGGCGACCTCAAATCCCGTGATCGTCTCGGACTTGATCAAGACGGGCCGGTTTGATGACAAGATCGCCGCATTGTTAGAGCAGGGGCTCACTGACAGCGACCTTGCCTGGAAACTGACCGATGATCTGGTTTCCGACGCCCAAAGCGTCTTCCTGCCGGTCTGGGAAAAGACGAGCGGCAACGACGGCTATGTCAGCTTCGAGCTCGATCCGTTGCTAGAAGATCCCGATGCAGATATGCCGCATGCCGATCGGGTCGCCCAGTACATTAAGCTAGGAAAGCAATGGGCCCAGGGGCAGAAGAACCGCATGATCAAGGTTCCGGCCACGCCTGCGGGACTCGATGCATTGGAAGAACTGTGCGCCGCCGGCATCACGCTGAACGTGACGTTGATCTTTACCGAGCGTCAGTACGAAGCGGCGCGTGACGCTGTCTGGCGTGGAGCCCAACGTCGCGAGAACCTCGACGACTTCAAGAGCGTTTACTCGATCTTCGTTTCGCGGGTCGATGTCTATACCGAACAGCATTTATCGCAATTGACCGACGCCGCCCAAGGACAACTGGGGATCGTCAACGCCAAACGGATTTGGGCAGCGAACAAAGCGTTCTGGAGCGACAAGCCGGTCAAGTTGCAGCAGGAAATGATCTTTGCGTCGACCGGCACCAAGAAACCGGAAGACCCCGCGTGGAAGTATGTCGCAGCGTTCGCCGGCAGCGACATCGAAACCAACCCGCCGGGGACCAACGACAAAGTCCAACAGAGCGGCAAGATGATCACCAGCGAAATTGAAGAGATGCCGAGCGCCGTCGTGTTGGCCGATCTCGACAAGCATGTCGACTATCAGCATCTCGAAAAGACGCTGATGGAAGAAGGCATCGCGAAGTTCGCGAATCCGCAAAAGGGCCTACTGAAACTGATCGGCGAAAAACGAGCCGCGATCAAGGTTGGCTAGTTACGACAAGATTTTCAGTTCAATCCAAGACGCTGGCCATGCGAATGGCCAGCGTTTTTTGATTCTGGCCGTCGTTTGCGCCACTTGACCGTATTCCATTCCTCTTTTTCATTTGCTTCTTTGCGTCTTAGCGGAGATAAAGAAGGAAGCGAACCGTGCGCGGATCCCAGGCAAAACTCATAGGAGGCGGAGCACATGTTCGGCAAACAATCGCGACGTGGATTTCTACAAACGGGCGCTATCGTTGGTTTAGGCAACTTGGCGTTCCTCCAAGGGCTTCGCCCGGTTTCGGCCGAAGAGGCGAACGTTAATTTGTCGCACGTTCATCTGCAGCCCGAGATCGAGCCGCTGGTGAAGTTGATTGAAGAGACGCCGCGCGATCGCCTGTTGGAAGAAATCGGCACGCGGATTAACGGCGGCCTCAGCTATCGCGATCTGTTGGCGGCGCTCATGTTGGTCGGCGTCAAAAACGTCGAACCGCGCCCCTCGGTCGGTCATAAATTTCACGCAGTGCTCGTGGTCAACTCGGCCCATCTGGCCAGCATCGCTTCTCCGCCAGAGCACCGCTGGTTGCCGATTTTCTGGGCGCTCGACTATTACAAGTCGGCGGCGGCGCGCGACGTTCAAGAGCGGGGCGATTGGGTCATGCCGGCGGTCGCCGAAGGAAAGCTGCCGAGGCCGCATGCGGCGGAGCGATCGTTTACGGACGCGATGGACGACTGGGACGATGCGGCTGCGGATACGGCGGTCGCCGCGTTGGCGCGCACTGCCGGGATGAACGAGATCTACGAGCAGTTCTACCGTTATGGCGCTCGTGATTTTCGCTCGATCGGTCACAAGGCGATTTTCGTTGCGAACAGCCAGCGGACGTTGCAATTTGTCGGCCGCGAACATGCCGAGCCAGTCCTGCGCTCGCTCGCCTACGCGCTGTTGATGCACGAAGGAAGCAACCCCGCTCAACGGGATGATGACGCCGATCGTCCCTATCGCCGCAATAGCGAACTAGCGAGTAAGATTCGCAATGAGTGGCAAGATGGCGATCTCGACAAAGCGGCGACCGAAGAGCTGATCGTCGCAATGCGCAGCGCCTCGAACGATGACGCCTGCGATTTGACGGTCGATCTGTTGAATCACGGTGCATCGCCGCAGTCGATCTGGGACGCGCTGCACCTGACGGCCGGTGAGATGCTGATGCAGCAACCGGGGATTGTGGTGCTGCACGCGATGACCTCGACCAATGCGCTCCACTACGCGTATCAAACCTCGGGCGACGATCAGACACGGCGGCTGATGTTGCTGCAAAACGTCGCCTTTTTGCCGATGTTTCGCGGTGCGATGAAGAGTCGCGGCAAGATCAAAGAAGTCACCATCGACGACCTGACGGCCGAAAAGCTGGATCCCAGTGCGGCGGCGACCGAGCAGATTTTCGCCGATCTCAGCCGTGATCCCATGACGGCTGCGCGAAAGACGCGAGGTTACCTGGCCGAGTCTGGGGTGGCAGGAGGCCGGCAGTTGTTGGATGCCGCCCGCGTGCTTGTGTTCCTGAAGGGAAATGACGCGCATGACTACAAGTTTAGCTCAGCGGTCTTAGAGGACTATTATCACGTCTCGCCCCCATGGCGCGATCTTTATCTAGGATTGAGCATGTTCAATCTGCCAGGCTCCGGTGATCGCGACAATAGCTTGGTCGAAAGAACGCGGGCCGCGCTGGCGTAATCATAACCGGCGGGCATAGCAGTCGGAAGAGCGAGCGGTAGAATAGAGCTTCGCACTCGCTTGCGCTTTTTGAAGTGGGGCTATTTAAGAAATACTACGAAGAATGATAGGCGCCGGCGACTTCAAATAACCCAACTTCAAAACTCACGCCTCTGCTTTCCTCTGGTATTTTCCGCATGCAATTCGCCGCCTACTTGAGAGATTCGACCGGTAAGGTCGAACGCCGCGAGATCGATGCGTATGACGAACAGGCGGCGCGCAGTGAGCTCGAAGAAACAGGTTCGACCATTGTCGAACTGCGTGTACTGCCGCCGACGGACGATTTGCACAAACTGGCCGATGGTTGGCGGACGACCTGCAGCGTGTTGTCCGCGACGACGTTTGGCCTCGGCGTCTTTACGGCCGGAGCGATGATGTTTATCCGGGTTCACCCGCCGGTGATGATGCTCTTTTTCGGCTGGATGCTGCTCGGTATCGGCTTCGCCGGTCTAGCGAATCAGCGGACTATCCTGGGCGAACTGCGGCGCAGGCGATAACGGTTATAACCAACCGGCTTCTCGATACCAGTCGGCCGTTTGACGCAGTCGATCTTGCAGCGAACGAGCCGGCGAAAAGCCGAGCTGCTCTTGCGTGTTGGTAATGTCGCAGATCCAATCGCCGGCAGTCGCTTCGCGAATTTTGTCACGATTCAAAATACTTGGATGACCGATCGCATTGCCGGCCAATTCCGAGAGGGTCGCCGTCGTCCACAAAGCCAGTTTTGGCATTTCCTGCGTGCGAACGTTGTCGACTCCCAGCGCTTGCCCTAGCAGCCCTCCCAGTTCTTCGTACGTCGGCTGATCTTCATCGGCGGCAAAGTAATAACCGACGCCGTCGTATTTCGCATTCGCTTCGCGGCGAGCCCGAATACGCATCCCCGCAGCCAACGCTATGAGCATTAGTTCGATTAGATCGTCGACATGGATCAAGGAGAGACGCAGTTCAGCGCTGGGCATTGGATGGACGCCAAAGCGGTGAATTGCTTGAAACATCGGCAGCATCTCACGATTCTCTCCGCCAAAGACGATGCTCGGCCGCACAATTGTGATCGGAACGCGGTCGGCGACAAGCTCGGCTTGGCGTTCGCCGGCTCGCTTGCTTCGTCCATAGTTGGAAACCGGCTTCGGAAAGTGGTCGGGACGTTTCTTGTGTTCCGTTCGCGACGGACCTACGGCGGCCAGGCTGGAGATGTAAAGGACCGTGGGAGGATTGGTCTGAGCGGCCGCCGCTTCGACAATTCGTCGCGTGCCGTCACGATTGACGTGGAATAGTTTCTCCGGCGCCGTGGCGCAGATGAGACCCGCCACATGAAAGATCGCTTCGCAACCTTCGATCGCCTGTTCTAGGTCGTGTGGATTGCTCAGGTCGACTTCGACCAGTTCTACGCCCAACTGTTCCAGAGGTTCGGTTGCTGAAGTCTGACGCACCGCGCAGCGCAGCGAATGACCGTCAGCGACCAACCGCCGGCAGAGATATCTTCCAATAAAACCGGTTGCGCCGGTTACAAAGTATTTCGCCATAGACGCCTATCGAGCATGGACTTAGATTCGCCGCTGGTCGCGAAGTTGATCGAGCGCGCTGACCAGTTGTTCAAGATGTTCGACAGTATGAGCGAAACTAAGACTGATGCGTAGCAGAGATTCGCCGCTGGGAACGCTGGGAGGACGAATGCCGGGTACGAACAGACCTTGTTCGCGCAGTCGCAGCGAGGCTTGCATCGTCGGCTCAGGCTCGCCTAAGCGGATCGGAATGATCTGACTTTCGCCGCCGACTTGCCAGCCTTGAGAACGTAAATCGTTACGCAGTTTCGTCGCACGCTCTAGCAGCAGTTGGCGACGTTGCGGTTCGTCACGCACGATTTGCAATGCGGTGACCATCGCCGCCGCCGAAGCCATCGGCGCCGCGGTCGAAAAGATATAGCTGCGAGCCCGATTCAGCAGCCAATCAATCAGCGACTGACTGCCGACCACAAATCCGCCATGCCCGCCGAGCGCTTTGCTGAACGTGCCGACGCGAACGTCGACTTGGTCTTCGACTCCCAGTTGCTCGCAAACTCCGCGCCCCTGCTCGCCGAAAACGCCGGTTGCGTGGGCTTCGTCGACCAGCAGCATCGCGTCGTACTGTGCGGCTAGTTCGGTCAGTTCCACCAGTGGGGCGAAATCACCATCCATGCTGAACAACGAATCGGTCACGATCAGTCGGCGCCGAAACGGCGCCGCTTGGGCGATCAATTTTTCGAGATGATCTATGTCGAGATGCTGATAAATCTGGGGGCGAGCGCCGGAGAGTCGGACGCCGTCGATGATGCTGGCATGGTTCTTCGCGTCGCTAAAGATCACATCCCCTTTGCTGGCCAAAGCGGTGATGGCGCCGACGTTGGCGGCGAAACCGGAGGAGAAGAGAAGCGCCGCTTCGGCTCCTTCCAACTGGGCGACCGCCGCTTCGAGCGCTGCATGCGATTGGCCATGGCCCGTCACCAACGGACTTGCGCCGGATCCCCAGCCTTCAGTCTGAATCGCGGCTGTCGCCGCCGCAGCGATGCGGGGATCGGCCGCCAGACCAAGATAGTCATTGCCGCCAAAGTTGATCAGCGACTGACCGTCGATCGCAATCTCGGCCGTTTGCGGACCGGCGTGCGTGCGCAAACGCCGACGGAGTTCGAGTTGATCGAGCGTTTGCAGTTCTTCATCGATCCAAGCTAGAGGGCGTCGCGTCATTAGGCCGCTTCCGTATCTTTGGCCGGCGCGGCTGACGAAATGTGCGACGGCGAAATCGGCGATTTCAGATCGAGCCGCGTCTGTAGTTCGGCTATCTGGAGACGAATCTTTTTGATCTCATCTTCCTTTTCAGAAATCAACTCTTCCATTAATTCGATCCGACGCTGCGGATCAATCCGCATTAGACGCGAAAGTACGTCGAGCGCCACGATGCCGCGCCAAACTCGCAGCGACAGTCCTCGCAGTCGGTAAATGCGCGTCGCTTTAGTCACTTGCTGCAACCGCAGAAGCCGAGAAAATTGCACCATCCGCAGGAAGGCGACCAGCGGGAGGCAAATGATCAGGAGATCGACCCAATGTTTCTTAACGTAGGTAAATTTCTTGTCGACCAGCGAGAACATCACGATAAACTCGGCGGTAAACGCCAGCCAGGTGATGCTATAGCCGGTTTCGATAATGACCTGGATCCAGGGATATTCGTTGATGTTGAAGCGGAAGTGGGACATGAAATCGAGACAAAGCAGCGGCAAGATCATGAGCGCGACGACAATCATGGGGCCGCTAAAGGCCTTCTCGACTTCTTCATGCAAATCGTCATCGACTTCGTGCCATCCCATCATCGGGAGCCACATCGTTCGGCCGGTTTCATGATCGCGAGCCGCCAGACGCAGCGGGGGCAGAAACGCGCGTTTCAGAGCTGACTTCCAGTGGGGGCTGCCGAGTCGATAGTGGGCGATGGCCTCCCCTAAAAATAGCGGAAACATCGCTAACGTGCAGCCAAAGAAAAAGAGGCTGATTTCGCTCGATTGGTAAATCGAATCGGAAGTGAACTCTTGCACCGCCGCCGCGACCAAGACCAGAAACAGCAGCGACGCGCAGAACATCGGCACGGCCATAAACTGGTCAAGCTGAATCGTTTTGCTGGGAGGCGTTTGGTTCATTGGTTTTGGTTATTTGTTATTCGCAAAAGTCGCATGCAAATTGGTTGAATTCAGGGGGCCAATGATAGAAGAAATGGCCGGTGAGTCCGGTTTCCTATCTTGCGGCAATTAGCTGATTTTAGATGATGAGACAGAACTCTCCCAACCCGTTTTCTGGCATGCTATCGCCGAAAGTTGCACGTCGTGGCCAAAAAAGCAGCAAAATCAAGCTCCGCAAAGCGTTATTGGTTGTTGAAAACCGAGCCTGAGTCGTATTCGATTGACGATCTGGCCAACGAAAAAAAACAAACGACGTTTTGGAGCGGAGTCCGTAATTATCAGGCTCGCAACTTCATGCGCGACGATATGAAGGTCGGGGACGAGGTCTTCTTCTATCACAGCAACGCCAAGCCGCCGGCGATTGTCGGCACGGCGAAGATCGTCAAGGAAAGCTATCCCGACCATACCTCTTGGGACAAGAAGAACCATCACTTTGACGAGAAGAGTACGCCGGACGCTCCTCGCTGGTTTATGGTCGACATTCAATTGACCGAGATCTTCGACGAGGCGCTGGGCCGGGATCAACTGAGCGGCGTCGCGGCGCTGGCCGAGATGGAATTGATGCGGAAAGGTTCGCGGCTTTCGGTGCAACCGGTCAAAAAGTCGGAATGGGACGCGATCTTGAAATTGGCGAAACGAACGAAGAAGAGCAAATAGTCAACTTCGCTGGCGTCGCCGCTTAACCCTGGAACGCGCCAAAATCTTCGCGGAAGATCGCGCTGATCGACTCGTCATTGTGGATGCGTTTGATCGCTTCCCCCAGGAGCGGCGCGACGGTCAAGATCTTCGTATTGGGAAGCAAGTGCCCTGACTGATGCGGAATCGTATCGGTCAGAATGATCTCTTTGATCGGCGCCGCTTGCAGACGAGCGATCGCGTCTCCGCACAACACGCCGTGGGTAGCCGCGATGTAGATCTCTTTGGCGCCGGCTTCAAAAGTTGTCTTGGCGGCGCCGCAGATCGAGCCGGCGGTGCTGATCATGTCGTCAAAGATGATCGCCGTACGTCCTTCGACCGGACCGCCGATGATGTTTTCTTGGGTCGTATCGCTGGCGCTATGACGGCGTTTGTCACAAATCGCCAAGCGTCCTCCCAAGCGGCGATGATGACTGACCGCACGCTTAATGCTGCCGGCGTCGGGGCTGACGATCACCAGTTCGTCTTCGGGGATATTCAGCGCCTGGAAGAAATGATTCAAAACGGGCGCGGCGTACAAGTGGTCAACCGGCACGTTGAAAAATCCTTGGATCTGCGCGGCGTGCAAATCCATCGTTAACACGCGATCGGCGCCGGCCGCGGTGATGACGTCAGAGACCAGCTTGGCGGTGATCGGCACGCGACCTTCGTCTTTGCGATCCTGACGCGCATAGCCGAAGTAGGGGATCACGGCGGTGATCCGTTCGGCGCTGGCGCGGCGACAACTGTCAATCATGATCAACAACTCCATGATGTTGTTGTTGACCGGAGGACAGGTCGGCTGAATCAAGAAGACGTCGCGACCGCGGACATCTTCTTCGATTTTGCAGGCGTTCTCACCATCGGGGAACTCGCCCAGCGTTATTCGCCCGAGCGGTATGTTCAGGAATTTGCAAATGTCGCCGGCCAGACGCGGATTCGCGCGACCGCTAAAGATTTTGATCTCTCTCATTTTCGAAGCGGAATGCACGATCTAAACCGAAGGGGCGTCTGGTACAGGCAGCAAGGGCCGAGCGAGAATCAATTAGTGTAACCGAGACGGCTCATTTGATCTTCCACCAAACGCAAATCCTCCATCGAATTCACGCTGAGCGCCTCGCAGGGCTCCAGGACCGGGGAAGCGTCGACCGGCAGGCCCAACTGCCGCAAAATCGCGGGACAGTCGGTGATGTAGTACTCACGCTGACGGTTCTGATTGGTTAATTTATCGAGCGCCGACAGCATATTTTGACAATCGAAGACGTAGGTGCTCATATTCACCTCCCGAATTTGCCGCTGCTGCTCAGTCGCATCTTTTTCTTCCACAATGCCGGTAAATCTCCCCTCGGCATCGCGAACAATCCGTCCCAAACCGGTTGGATTTTCTTTTTCTAGGGTCCCCAACAAACAGGCCATCTTCTCTTGCTCGAACCGAGCCAGCAGCTTTTCTAGCGAACTGGTCTGCACCAGCGGCGAATCTCCGGTCAGCACAACGACCGATCCGTCAAAATCGGCCAGTTCGTCACGGCAAACCATCACTGCGTGCCCGGTTCCCAGTTGTTCGGTCTGCTCGACAAAGCGGACGCCGCGGCGATGAGCCAACGTTTCGCGAACCAGATCGGCGCGATGTCCAACTACGACCAAGACCTGATCGACGCCGACTTTGGCCAGCGCGTCGAGCACATACTCGATCATCGGGCGCCCCAAAGCCGGAACCAGAACCTTGGGCAGCTCCGACTTCATGCGGGTTCCCTTGCCGGCGGCAAGGACGACTGCAAGTCTTTTCATTATCGGCTCTTAGGGGGTTTCGGCCATCGATTCGAATGAATGGAGCGGGTCGCCAATATCCCACGAACCGCGTCTTGGTTCCAGCCCGCGAACTGTTTTCGGACAGCCGAAACCTTGTAGTGGTTCCCGCAGATCAATGGGGATAAAATGCGAGTAGTAATGGAAACTCTCCTCTCTGTGCACGTAAGCTGCGAAGGCGCCCCGTGAATCAACCAAACAACCCGCTGCATCCGCACCACCACGAATCGACCAACTTCAAAACCTTGTTGGATTCGATGTTCGTCCCCAAGAACCAAGAACTGTGGGACCAACTGTGGGAACAGGTCCAAAAGGAAGAGCAGATTGCGGCGCTGCAGAAGGCGACTGGGGTCAGTGATCTTGCGCTATTGCAGCACTTTGTCGACATCGGCGTGACCGCGGAAAATCTAACCGCGATGGCTCTTTTCCCGCTGATGGCCGTCGCTTGGGCCGATGGAATTATGCAGGTTGAAGAGAAAGCGGCGATTTTGCAGGCCGCACTGGAATTTCACGTCGAAAAGGGGCACCCCAGCTACGAAGTGCTGCAAAACTGGCTGGAACACAAGCCGCAAGAAAAGAGCATGAAAGTCTGGCAGGTTTACGTTCGCGCCTTGCGCGAAAGTTTGTCGCCTGAGCAGGATAAAGCGTTTCATGACGAAACGATCGGACGCGCTCGCAAAGTTGCCGACGCAACTGGCGGAATCTTAGGACGTTTTGGCGTGCGAATATCCGATAAAGAGGAAATGGTGCTGAAAGAACTAGAGGCTGCCTTCCAGTAGGGGGGGGGCGACGGCCGGTCACAAGCTTTTGAGCGCCAGCTTTGTTGGGTACAAGAGCTATGCGATATGCCACCTACTTCCATGCCTGGCGACTGCCTGCCGCAGTCGCGCTGCTAAATCTGGCGGTTGCGATCACCATTTTGGGGGTCGCAACAGGCCATTTCTATTGGCGTTTTCCCCTCAGCATGTCGGTTCTGCTAGGGGGCGCCATCTATATCATCGGACAGATCCGTCGCCGCTGGGCCGAAGAAAAGCGATTTCACATCAGCCTGCCGGAGATGGTGACGCTATCGACCTGTATCGCTCTCTTCTTTGCCGCCGCCAACTACGATCGCAAATTGCAGATCAACAATCATCGCGCCGGAATTTTGGGGAACATTGAGTTGCTCGGCGCTTCCTACGAATATGGGGGCGCTGGCCTGCGAATTTCGGTCGACAATCCGCAGTTTAGTGACGACGATTTGCCCAAATTGGCGGCCTATCTGGCCATGGCGAGCGATGCAAAGATTCCGATCGAACGTCTCGAGATTTATCGACACGCGCTGACAGGGCGTTCGCGGCTGCTGTTGTTGGATATGCCGCTGCCGCACGAAGCCCACATTGAAGGACTCCCAGAAAAGTGGGAAATGGAATTCCGCGACGCTCATCCGCAGACGTTGGTCGAGTATGTTCCAGCGCCGATTCAGATCGAAAATGAGCGTATTCTGACAACCGCCGACGTCATTGACGCCGATCTGAAGGAAGCAGCGTCTAGCGGCGAGACTCCAACTTCGCTGTAGCACGAACTTTCTCCCGTCGACTTTTCGATTACCCCGTTTCCGTTTCGATTTCGCCTATCTATTTGCAGGCGAAAACGACTCTATCCACCGAACGGAAAACGTGATGAAGATCTGGACGAAACAGACGGCTAAGCGAATCGCTCTCTTCATCGTTGACGGCATCGTTTGGAAATTCGCGGCAGTCTCCGGGGCGCTGGCCTGTTCCAGTGGATTCAGCTCCTGATTCCCTTTTTTCCATCCAGCGAGCAATCAAGATGAGTTATCCGCAAGAGAATCAGGACCGTTTGCCGCTGGAGTCTTTCACTTGGCGGATCGGGCTCGTGTTGACCTGCGGATTGGGAACGTGCGGCGCTGGATTCGTTCTCTTCGCCGTCCTGTCGGAGTGTTGGGGAACCAACTCCCCTTATTGATCCCGGTACAGCGTGCGGCGGCAATGGCTTCGCATGAACTTCACGACAGGAGATGTCATGAGATGGGGGAAGTATAAGCCAACGGCTCGTCAAGTGATTGTGCTTGTCGCCGTTGGCGTAATTTGGAAAGTGGGCGCGCTTGTCATCTTGTTGCTGGCGTCGACCTGAATGACTTATCTCCGAAAGGTACGTCGATGAATGCGTGGGAATCAACCGTGACGTATCGGAATCTCTTGCTCTGGGGCATCGCGGTCACGACGGGCATTGTTGCGATGACCATACTGCTCTGGGCGACTCCCCGTGCACTGTTGGCGGTCCAAATGATCTTTGACGAAGTTACTCGGTAAAATTAGCTCCAAGCAAGCTCGAATCCCTCTGCCGTCAGCGAACGTTGGAAATCAGCCAGCTTGTCGGGCGCCGACCGAATCCCCCGCGGAGTCTCTTTTTTCTCCAGCGCGAAACTGACCAAGCAGCCGGCCGCTTCGCCGATGCCCCACTCGACCGGATGCAAACGGTAACAGCCGTTGGTCAGATGCGTAGTACCGATGTTTTTGCAGGCCGGGATCAAATTTTCGATGCGCCGCGGAATCATCGCTCCCAGCGGAATTTGAAACGGCAACGAAGCGAAATCGATGTAGTTATCGCCGCCGCTGCTGGGATGCAGATCGATATGGTACGAGCCGACGCCGACCGAATCGGCGAACGACTTTGCCTTTAGCTGTTTGCCCGATTGCCCTGTGATCACAGATCGCTGCTCGGCGCCGACATGTAACTCAGTGATTCTGGTCTCGGCGATGATGCGCCGCGACTCACGAATATAAGGATACTTGGCCATGCCGTCGGTCGTGCCGGTCATTTCGGGCAGCAGCCGCAAACCGGCGAACCCGGCGCCTCCGTCGCTGCGCGGACATTCGGTCTGCAGCCAATAGAAGAGAGACAAGCTCAGCTGCTTCGCCTGATGGATATGCTTTTGCTTTTCGGCCTCAGAGACATCGATCAAATTGCCCAACACGTAATCGTTCTGCGGCCAATTGACCAGCGTAGCGCTCCCTGCAAACGATCCGGGGAGAAAGTTCGCCGTATTGAGAATCCGCCGATAAAGCCACAGATTGAGCGAGCCGGGAGTCGCGGCGCCTGTGGGATCAAAGCCGAGCTTTTTCGGCTTGAGGTCGCGTGGCGAAGAATAGCTCAAATCCAGTAATTTACCCGACCAAGGAGGCGTGAGCGCCGGAACATAGTCACGCCAAAAATCATAGTCGGCCGGTCGATCGCCGACAAAGTCTTTGCCGGCGACGAATTGCAGCGGAAAGCAAACAGTAAACGCTTGTTGATTGGCCGGCGCGGCGACGTCGGCGGCATGTAGTTCCTCCGTGTCGGCTTTCGCTTCGGCGCCGGTGACGTATTCGGTTCCGGTCAACGGTAGGAGATCGCCCAGTTCGGTCGCATCGATAAAGTAAGGCGCCGTCAGCGTCTGCTCGCTTCCTTTATTCAGCGACCGAACCGTCACGCTGGAGATGCGATCTCCTTGCATGTCGGCTTGCACCGGAACGTGTTCCAGCAGCAGCGTCAGCTTACCGCTGTTTTGATAGGGAGCCAGCATCTCGGTCAGCACCGCCAACGCGACGCGCGGCTCATGACAAAGACGCGAAACGCTGCCGCCGCCGGGGTTCAGATTCGTTTGACTCTTCGCGGCGTCGGTTAGCGGATAGTGATCGCGATAATAGGCGCGGATATCGCGACGAAATTTGCGATAGGACGCATTAGCGCCGCGAGTCTCGATCTGAGCATGCTCGTCCGGCGGAACAATTTGCGACGTCAGTTGGCCGCCGATCCAATCGGTCTCTTCGGACATGACGACGGTTAGGCCGCGCCGCAAAGCGGCGATCGCCGCAGCACAGCCTCCCAAGCTGCCGCCGATGATCGCCACGTCAGCGGCAAATTCACCGCTTTGTTCCGGTGCGTCGGCCAATAGCCACGGCGTGCACGAAATCGCGCCAGTCAATCCACCTGCGATACGAAGAAAAGAGCGACGATCGAGAGTCATGAGGATACCAGGCGGGAGAAATCGAAGGGGCGAACGCAGCGTGCAGAGAGGACCGATCAGTAATCGCGGAAGGGGCCTCGCGGATCGGCCGCTTCCATTTCGGCAGTCCAAGCGTCGAACCTCGCTTTTAACTTGGCGAGCATTTCGGGATGTTCTTTCGAGAGATCTTTTTTCTCGCCGATATCATGGGCGAGATCGAACAGGCCTTTGCCGGCGGCGCTGTCGACCCATTTCCAATCGCCAACCCGCGCTGCGACATCGCCGCGACGTTTCCAAAACATTTCTTCACGCGGCGAGCTTGCGCCGTTTAGAACCGGCAGCATGTCGAACCCATCGTAGATCACGTCGTCGGGAAGTTTTCCGCCGATCGCTGCGATCACGGTCGGAAAAACCTCTAGCGACGTGAGAAACTGGTTGCTGACTTTGCCGGCCGGAACCTTGCCGGGCCAATGAACGATGCACGGAACGCGGTTACCGCCCTCAAACATCTTCGCTTTCCCACCGCGAAGGGGCGAGTTGTCCGCCCCCCCTCCTCCGCCGTTGTCAGAGAGGAAAATGATCAACGTATTGTCAGCGATCTGGTGCTGCTGAAGCTGATCAACAACTTTGCCGATCGCTTCGTCCATTCGCTCGACCGCCGCGAGATAGGCTTGTCGACGTTTCTCCTGTTTGCTCTCGCCGCCGGGAAAGTGATCCAGGTATTCCTGCGGCGCTTGGGCGAATCCCCGGATCGAGCGATCTAAATTCGAGGCGCTATGCGGGGCGTTAAACGGCAAGTAGAGGAAGAAGGGGCGATCGTGGTTCTCGTCGATAAAGCGAATCGCTTCACGCTCGAAGAGATCGGTCAGGTAAGTTCCTTTGTCCTCTTCGGTCGGCTGGTTATCGCGAAACATCGACGGCACGCCGTAACGCTCATGCGTAAAGTAGTCGACTCCGGTGTTGGCGAATCCGTAGTACTGATCAAAACCGCGTTGCAACGGCAAATAGCGTTTCAGTTGACCGCCGTCCCACTTGCCGAAAACGGCGCTGACGTAACCGGCCTGTTTCAAAACGTCGGCGAGAAAAACTTCCTGCAGGTCGGTGCCGAGAATTCGTTCGGCGGTAACGGCGTACTCTTCCGGCGTGTAGAGATAGTCGTAGTCGGGCGCTTCGTTGCGGATCATGTCGTACGTGCCGTTACGCTGCGGGTAGCGGCCGGTCATCAGCGATGCCCGCGACGGGGTACAAGCAGGCCACGAGACGTAAAAACTAGTCAGCCGCGTTCCGCTTGCGGCCAACTGATCCAAACGCGGCGTGCGACATCCGTTGTCGCCGATGCAGCTGAGGTCGGCGAAGCCTTGATCGTCGGAAACGATCAAGACGATGCTGGGTGGACGCTTGCTTTTTTCGGCGGCAACGGCATTGGAGACGAGCAACGCGGAAGCCAGCGCGCAAACGAACGTCATCAGTCGAGTCGAAAACATGGGCGAGCATCGGTGAGAAAGGGAGAAATGCGGTGTGAGCGGAATCCGCATGATATCACGGAGCATCACTGCCGCTCAAGAAAAACATTCTCGCCGATTTGAGGAGGCGAATCCAGCAATTGGCCCAAGAAACGAGCCAAGCCGCAACGACGGCGGCCTGATTCTGGTGGTTTGTCGGAAAACGCTTAGTGATGCACGCCGGCTAGATCTTCCAGTCCCAAGCGTTTCATTTTCTTATAGAGCGTCGTACGGTTGATGCCCAATTCGTCGGCAGTTAGGTTGCGGTTCCAGCCGTTTGACTCGAGCGTCTCCAGGATGATCTGACGTTCCGGAGCTTCGAGCGCTTCCTTCAAGGTCCGGCCGTTGGTCCGTTGGACCGAAACCGGGGCGCCCGACGCGATTGCAGCCGGCAATTCGCCGGGACCGATCATCTCGTTTTTCGACAGCAGGACCGAACGTTCAACGACGTTTTGCAGTTCGCGAACGTTGCCGGGCCATTGGTATCGCTGCAGCGCCGAAATCGCTTCCTCGGTGAAGCCGCGGATCTGACGCCCGGTGTCTTGGCGAACTTCTTCGAGGAAGTGATTGGCCAAGCGCGGTATGTCGGTCATGCGTTGACGCAACGGCGGCAGTTCCAGATTGATAACGTTCACGCGATAGAACAAGTCTTGGCGGAACGTTCCCCGTTCGACCAGGTTCGCCAAGTTTTCGTTGGTCGCCAGGATGACGCGCGTATCGATTGAAATCGTCGTATTGCCGCCGACCGGCTCAAATTGCAGTTCTTGCAGCACGCGGAGCAATTTGACCTGCATGCTTTGCGGCGCGGTGCCGATTTCGTCGAGGAAAATCGAACCGGTGTCAGCTTGCTTGAACTTGCCCAGTTTGTCGGTTGTTGCGCCAGTGAACGAGCCGGCGACATGGCCGAACAATTCGCTTTCAAGTAGCGACTCGGGTAAGGCGCCGCAAGCGACTTCGACAAATGGCTTTTCGCGGCGATTGCTGCGACGATGAATCGCGCGAGCCAGCAGCGATTTACCGGTTCCGCTTTCGCCGGTGATCAAGATGGTGGCGCGGGTATCGGCGACGCTGTCGACCATGTCGAAGATCTTCAACATGCGATGGTCGTGGCCGATGATGTTCTCGAGGCCGTAGCGCAGATCGAGCTGTTCTTTCAGTTTTTCGTTTTCGGCCAGGACCTGACGCTGCGATAAAGCGCGGCTGATCGCCATTTCTAATTCGCGATCGATCAGCGGTTTGGTCAGCATGTCGAACGCGCCGAGACGGATCGCTTCGACCGCGTCGTCAGCGGTGCCGTATCCAGTGATCAAGATGACCGTCAGTTCCGGCTGCGCCTTGCGAATGTGTCGCAGCAATTCAAACCCATCACCATCCTGCAAACGGACGTCAGCTAGCACCAGGTCGAACTTATGCTCGGCCAGTTGCGCGACTGCGTCTTGATAGCCGGGAGATGTCGTGACCGTATAGCCGATCTCGCGCAGCCACATGCCCATCGAATCGAGCACATGACGATCGTCGTCGACCAACAGTATTTGGGGCTGACTCATGATTTCACTTTGATGCTTGGCGGGAATTTGGCGACCAGGGGGTTTGCTGGCAGGGCGAATCTGCAGTTGGCGCCGCCAGAGATATTTAGGTCACGCCTTGCCGGAAGTCAACGCACCGGTGCGAAAACGCAACACTGCGGTAATCACTATCCTGCGGGTTGGACGAACGGAATGCCTACTTTTGGCCATTTTAGCCACCTATTGGGGCGTGGTACGCCGCAAATCGCGCACCACCCCGCCAAAAGCACTAGCTATTTACGGGTACAGCGTTAAGATATCCTGTAGTTAGCCAACTAATGTTTGACTGGGCATTCGCGGTCTCATCGCCCAATCTTGGTCAGGTCCCGCTGGTAGCGGGCAGGTATGCATGTAGTTGCACCGCTCGTAAATGTTGTGGAGTAGAGAAAATGGGAATTAACGTCGTTGTTGCGGACGATCATGAAGTGGTTCGCAGCGGACTTGCCAGTCTGCTCAAAGGAACCGAAATCAGCATCGTAGACGAAGCTTCTACCGGTAGCGAAGCGGTTGAAAAAGCGCTTGCCCATCAACCGGATGTTGTGCTGATGGACATTCGCATGCCTGATACCGATGGCTTGGCGGCGCTGGAGAAAATCAAAAAAGAGTCTCCCAATACGCGGGTCGTCATGCTCTCAACGTACGACAACCCGACTTACATTGCTCGGGGAGTTGCGCTAGGCGCTCACGACTATGTGCTGAAGGGATCATCGCGGGAAACGATCGTCACCGCGATCGAAAACGCCGCGACTGATAGCCCGATCGCCGAGGATAGCCTTATGAATCGCGTTCGCGGCGCGATGGCCAAGCGTCAAGAAGCGAAGCACAGCGATATTCCGCTCACCAATCGCGAAATGCAAGTTCTCCGCCATCTGGCGTTGGGACTCAGTAATCGTGAGATCGGTCGTTCGTTGACCATTAGCATCGAAACGGTCAAAGAACACGTGCAAAACATTTTGCGCAAGATCGATGTCACCGATCGCACGCAAGCCGCCGTTTGGGCGGTTCGACGCGGCTTGGTCTAAAGCCAGTCGACGAGCTAGAGAATTAAGAGAGACCGTCTTTCCGAAGGCGGTCTCTCTTTTTGCGCGTTGCCTGCCCGGGAGAAAGCGGCCAAAATGAAAACAGCCGCCAAACTGTTCGTTGGTTTTCCCTTCACTCACAGTATTCCATCGAGAGTCGCCTAATATGAAGCGCTCCACTGCTCTCCTGCTTTTCCTCGTTCTTACCATCGCATCCTGCGCGCCGATGGTCTCTGCCGCCGAGCCCAACGCCGAGCAAAAGGCGTTGTTTGCAAAGTTCTCAGAGACTTTGACAGGCGCGACGCTGGTCGGCAAGTTTACGGTGGTTGGCCGTGACATGTCCCCGAAAGAAGAACGCTACGAAATTCGGAGCGTCCACAAACTAGAGGAGGGAGACCTCTGGCTGTTCAATGCTCGGGTGAAATATGGCGAGAATGACGCGGTCATCCCGATGCCGCTCGAAGTGAAATGGGCCGGGAAGACGCCGGTGATCACGCTGGAGGATGTCGCGATCCCGGGACTCGGCACGTTCAGCGCTCATGTTGTGATCGATGGTGACAAATATGCCGGGACCTGGACGCACGGAGAAGTAAGCGGACATCTGTTCGGCCTTATCGAAAAGACAAAGTCCGCCGCGGCTGAATAAATAAGTCGGTCAAGCGAACGCGTTACGTCAGCGCAATAGAAGAGGCGATTCCGTCAGGAATCGCCTCTTCGCGTTCTTGGGTGCTCTCGCGCTATCCGAGTTATTCGGAAGGCGTTTCGTTGGTCACGCGCGGTTTGGTCACCGGTTCGCCGCTAGGAGCGCTGGCCAGGACTTTCAGCGACTCGATGCAGCTGATCATTTCTTCCAGCTTGATCTCGGACCAGCCAGCCGCTTTGTGGCGAATGATCGCCAACTTCATCGCATCGAACGCGTCGAGCACGTCCTCCGGAAGTTGGCCGATCTCGGTAAACGGTTTGATGAGGGCCGGTTGTTCTTCCAGCGCCGCTTCGTCCCCTTCTCCGTTTTGCGAGACCTCGCGCGGAACCGCGCCAGGACCCTCTTCATCGCCAAAGTCGGGACCTTCCGGAACCGGCATTCCGTCGTGCGGCTCGATATCTCCGAGACTTCCCTTCAACTCCGAATCGCCTCCTTCGGCATGCGGCTCGAAGTCTTCGTCCAGTTCGGTGACGACGATATCTTCATCGCGGGGACGTTCCCCTTCTAGGCTGCCCATCGTTTCCCAACGCTGGCTGCGCATCGAAGCGACCGACCAGCCATTTTGGACGGCGCCTTCTAGCCACATCTCGGCGTCTTCCCAGTCGATCGAGGCCTGGAAGTGACTCCAGAAGAGCTTCTCGAACTTCTCATGGACATCGCCGAAGCGTTCGTAGACGCGACGCAGGCGGCCGACATGCTGGCCCGTGACCGAGCCGACACGGCTCGCCCAGGCTTCGTCCGAGTATTCGGTCGCCGGCGCGTTTTGTTCGGTCAACGACGTGCGCCACTGTCCGATGATGCGTCCCTTTTCCCAATTGGTGGTGGAGACCAATGAGTTCCATTGACCGACGTAGGGTTGCGAAACCGTATTAAGACGAGCGACTTCTTCCGACGAGATTTCCTGATCGTTAAAGTCCGCTGCCGATGCTTCGATCGAATCCATTGGGGATTCGGGCGATTGTTCTTCCATGCCCTGAGATTCCTCGGTTAAAAGACTGCAAGCGCCGCCAAAAAGCGGTTGATCAACTGAAGCGGGTTGGATTCTAGGCGCCTGCCGATAGCTAGAAAACGGGTCACGTCGTGAGATTGTTCACCAAATCTCATCGCCGCGGCGACAAACCGTTTCGAGGACACGGTTTCCAGAAAAAGAAATCGCCGTGAAGTTGCCGCCGGCGTCGGGGATAAGTTGTCGACCAAGCGTCGACGCAGCGCTCAGCTGGTGACGCGCTCGCTCGATTCGAAGCCGCAACCTTTGTGGGCGCCGTCGCAGAACGGGCGATTGGCCGATTGACCGCAGCGGCAGAGCGCAACCGTCGGTTTGTCGATCGTATAGGTATTGCCGTCGGCGTCTTCGAGAGTGATCGGACCTTCGACCAAAAACGGACCGTTGTCACGTACGCGAATCTTTGTTTCCGACATATTCCCTACCCTCGAAAGATGAGGCCTAGTCCTAGCAGACCTGATGCTGCTGAATTCTACCGCAGTCGAACCAGACTGTCTGCGCGTCGCACAGTTATTCGTCGGCGATCGACTAGGGCAACATTTCGCGTTGGTCTTCAGGAATCAGATTATGCAGATGATCGCGAAGCTGCGCACGGGCGCGATGAAGACGGCTGCGAACCGTGCCGATGGGGGTGTTTAGCACTTCGGCGATCTGGTCATACTCTAAGCCTTCCAACTCGCGTAGGATCAACACCGAGCGATGCTCTTCGCTCAGGGTCTCCAACGCCGCGCGGACCTGCTCGACGTTCTCGTGCCGCTGCATCCGTTGTTCGGGGCCGGCTCCACCGTCGACCGGTTCACAGCCGGCGATCTCGCGGCCCAGGTCGACCGAGTAAACCGGCTTGCGGCGACGACGATGACTGACCGCGACGTTAAACGCGATGCGATAGAGCCAGGTATAGAACAGGCTATTGCCCTGGAAGGTGGCCAGCTTCAGGTATGCCTGAACAAACGACTCTTGCACGATGTCTTCGGCGTCTTCTCGCGAGCCGAGAAAGTGAACCAGCGTGTTGAAGAGGCGGTCCTGATATTTGCGCACCAGCAGCGCATACGACGCCGTGTCGCCGGAGAGAATTTGCTTGATAAGCTGGCTATCGTCCACGAATGATGCGCAAGTGGTGAGCGGATCGAAAGGGAGGTCGCGGATGACGGCGCTGCTGGTCGCCGTCGAGACGAGTATTCGGAAAGGCCCCTTTAACGCACACGCAAAGCTGCGAGCAACGTATTGCTCATAGTATTCCAAACCAGCCGGCAATACGAGGAGTTCGCCGCGCCGCGATCGATTACTCGTGATCGCAACGGACGATCTCGGGAGAAAAACCCGGCGGACAGACCGCCGAGTACGCGGCGCCTTCTTTCGCCGGCATCGAATAGCGGACCTACTTACCCGCTGACACGATGACGGCTTGGCCAGATTGAACGGTTATAACGCCGGTTTCGGTTTCGACTTGCAGCGCGCCGGCCCCAACAACCGCATATTCGTCAAATTCGGGCGTTAGTGCGGGTTCGCTCCACCGCCGGGACTGGTCGTGCGCGCCATTCTAATTTCGGAGGTTTGCGAATTAACTCGGCCGATGAATTCTTCGTTTTTTTTCGGCTTGTCGTCTGACGCGGCGATGATGTTGGGCGACCCGATCAATGGGGGCATTCGCCATGACTCTCAGCAGAAGAAGAGACAAGCTTTAAGCTTACTTGCGAGCCGCTTTGCCGCCGCTCGTCGATTCGCTGGATTGTAACGGCCAGACGGTGTGCGGCGGAGAGCGGCGCAGGTAAATCAGCACTACCAAAGCCAAGCCGAAGATCGCCAGGCTGACGTTTTGCGAGATTGTCAGGCCGGTGCCGGCGAACGAAAGTTCGTCGGTTCGAATCAACTCGAGCAGGTAGCGCGTAATCGAATAAATACCGAGCGTCAGCGCGATCACCTCACCGTCATGACGGCGAACCGGATAGTAAAGGGCCGCGACGAAAAAGAGCAACAGCGCGTTGATACTCGCGTAAATCTGTGTGGGGTGAACCGGCACGCTCCAGGTAGGCGGTTTGGGCAGCAAGATGCGGATGATCGTGCCGTCCGCTTTGCGTAGTCGCAGTATCCCTTCATGCGACGCTGCGAGGACCAATCGTTGCGCTGCAACAAGCGGAGGAACCGTTTCGCCGCGACTGTTGACTCCGGCGGTCGGCTGCTCGCCGTTGATCTCGACGATCACATCGCCGGCGGCGAGCACTTGTCCCGAGGCAGGCGAATCAGGGCGAATCAATCCGACCGCTATTTCGCCGCGCGGATTCTGGGTCAAGCGAACGCCGAAAAACTCGCCGGTCTCTAGTTGTCGCTCATACGGCGGACTCCCCTGGGGAAACGGGATCGCCCAGGGGTATTCGCAAACGCCCCCATAACAGCAACCGTTCAGCAAGCACCCGATGCGTCCCAAACAAAGTCCCAGCACCAAGCTGGGGGCGATCAAATCGGCCAGCGCCAAAGCAGGCAGACGATGGCGATAACAAAATGCGGCGAAACCGATCATCGCGCCGATCAACGAACCGTAGACGACCAGGCCCCCTTCGGTAAAGTTGATCGCGTTGAAGAATGTCGCTTTCCAGTCGCCGGGAATGTAGAAGTATTCGTTCCAGTACTCGATGACGAAAAAGACGCGTGCCCCGAGAATGCCGGGGATAAACATCCAAAAAGCGAGCGAATAGATCGCATCGGGATGCAGGCCCATCTTTTGCGCACGATGCGCCGCGAAACTGACGCCGGCGACGACTGCCGCCAGCAGCATGACTCCATAGCCGCGAATCGGAATTCCATGATGCTGCGCGACGAACATCGGCAACCCGAAGGCGATCACTACCGCGACGATGATAATCATCGGCAGATAGCTGGCCGTATCCTTGTTGAAGCCTTGCTTGCGGGCGAGGATCGCCAGCAGTACGGCCGAAACGACGCACCAGACGATCAGCAGCCAACCGAAGCCTGCCAGCGGCAGTCCGAATAGTTCTTGCGGAATTAAAAATAGAGTTTGGCGCACGTGGCCCGTTCTCTCTCGCGGCGGAAGGAAGTACTACTCGGTCGGCGAGAGACTCACGACGCAATTGTCGATCAGACGCGTTCCGCCGACGCGTGCAGCAATCAGAATAACGACTGTATCGGTCGCTGTCTGTAGCGTTTCCAACGTCTGCGGATTCGCCAGGATTGCGTAATCAATCTCACGAATCCCGGCGGCGTGCATCTCGGCCCGCATTCCCGCTGCGATCGATTCCGCATCGCGATCCCCCGCTTCCAGGCGTTCGGTCGCCACACGCAAGCTGCGAGAGATGGACAAGGCGGCCGTTCGTTCCGCCGGTGTTAGATAGCGGTTGCGTGAACTCATCGCCAAGCCGTCGTCGTCACGTACGATCGGGCAAACCGCAATTCGGGTCGCCACATCCAGGTCGATCACCATTTGCCGAATCACGCACGCTTGCTGATAGTCCTTTTGGCCAAAATAGGCGATATCGGCCGGAACCATATTCAGCAGTTTCAGCACGACGGTCGCAACGCCTGCGAAATGCGTCGGTCGTGACACTCCTTCCAGCGGCGACGAAACGCGGGGAGGCGAAACGACGGTCGACATCCCCGGCGGATACATATCGGCCGCTTCCGGTGCGAAAACCCAGACCGGGTGATAATGCGAAAGCAATTCGATGTCGCTATCCAGCGTGCGGGGATATTTTGAGAAGTCTTCGCTCGGCCCAAATTGCGTTGGGTTGACGAAGATACTGACGACTGTGACATCACATTCGGCCGCGGCGCGGCCGGCCAGGCTGAGATGTCCCTCGTGCAATGCGCCCATCGTCGGCACGAAACCGACCGTTAGTCCGCTCTTTTGCGCGGCGACGACTTTGGCCCGAATTTCTTTGGGAGAGTGAATCAGCTCGGGCGTTTGAATGGGGGAGTTGTTCATCACAAATTTCGCTTAGGTCGATCTCATCGCGGCGATCGCTGCGATGATCTCCGTCGCGGCCGCTTCTACATCGGCGCTCGGAATCGGCAGGTAGGGACCGTGCGGTCGTCGCTGGCTGCATATATCTTCGGGAGTTTGCCAAAAAACGAGTAGGCTCGACTCTTGGCTCGCCGTCGTGGGATCGTCTCGCAGGATCGCATAGTCGGTGGTTTGGCGAACTTGCTCGATCAAAGCTTCGACCGCCGCGTCGTTGGGAGCGACGATGCGCACTACCGGATCGGCGGCGTACCATTGCTCGAGAAGCTCACCGAGCGTTCGCAGACAGATAGGATGTCGCATATCTGCGGCGACTTCAACGGCCGGCTCCATGACAAACCGGCGAAACGTCATCCGTGGATGAGGCACTTCTAGCGTCTCGGTATCGATCCGCTGCTGATCAAACAGGAGCAGATCAAGATCCAAGCGACGCGCGCCCCAGCGCTCGATGCGAACGCGTCCATGGTCTTGCTCTATCTCGATCAGTCGGGCATGGACTTCTTCGACAGAGTGATCGGTAGAGAACCGAGCGGCCGCATTGAGGAACTCTGGCTGTCCATCAGGACCGCCGATCGGCGTCGTGCCGTGGTAGCGGCTGACTTGCAAGTCCGCAACGCCGGGCGTCTCACGCAGCATCGCGACCGCGCTATCGAGCGTTTGTCGTCGATCGCCAAGATTGGCGCCCAAAGCAATCAAAGAGTCAGGCATACGCCGCACATCCAGACCAAGGCTTGGAGGGAAGCTCCAATTTTAACGCGATATGGCGCTGGCGTAGTGCCGTCAAAAAACAAAAAGCATAAAGGGGGCATCCGTTCCACACTGAAGTCGACTATCGTTCCAGTCAGTCGTCGCCCTTCACGCCCAATCTTGCAACCGGCTTGGGTGCGTCCTCTTGCGGAGATTCCATTCGCCAGACGCTGCCGGGGCAATGCAAATTTGTAGTCGGTATCAATTAGTAGTTAGCGAAGTTTTGCCTGCTATCCATCGAATGTCAGCGCGCAGTATCACCACGATTGGGGTCGTGATTTTCGCTGCAAGGACGAATGCGTCAGAGCGACTTGGAGGAGATCCAGTGAGTCGATTAGCAGCAAGTCGAAAGGGAAAACAAGCAATATCCGCGAAAGGTTTCAGTCATCACAAGGCACCATTTTCTGGAGGCGAGACGAATTGTCAAGCAACCTAGCGAAATGTTTTTTGGAAGGCCTGCAATTCGGTCGTATTGCGGGGAACAAACGGCTTGAATTGTTTCACAAAAGATGCAATCGAAACTCGAGCCGGTCGCAAACACGCAACAAACTTGTCATCGAATCCGAACAAGTTGCGCCATGCTGGCGATCGAGTTTTACATGCGCCGATGACGCAGCGCCGGCATATGCTGACGAACCTCACGGAGTCTTTCTAGCGAGATTTCCGCCGTGATCACCTCTTCCGCGTCACCGCCGGCTTCCGCCAAAATGGTTCCCCAGGGATCGACGATCAGCGAATGTCCGTAGCTTTGGATCCCATTTGTATAGCGACCATATTGGTTGGCGGCGATCAGAAAAAGCTGATTCTCGATCGCACGTGATCGCACCAGAATTTGCCAATGCGCGGCGCCTGTTTTCGCCGTGAAAGCCGCAGGTAACGCCAAGCAGGCGACTTTTTCTAGATCGTAGGAACGGACAATTTCGGGAAACCGTAAGTCATAACAAATCGCTTGGGCGACGCCGCCCAACGCCGTTTGACAGAGCGAAACTTCGCTGCCCGGCGCGACGAAACTCGATTCATGCACCTGCACGTCCGGCAAGTCGATGTCAAACAGATGGATCTTTCGATAGACGCCGATCTGTTTCCCGAGCGGATCGAAAATCAGGCTAGTGTTAAAGACGCGACTTTCTGTTTCGCTCCGCTCGGCGAAGCTGCCTGCTACGAGATAAATCTGATGTTTCAGCGCGGCTTTCCGCATGCGAACTGCGGTTGGGCCCGAAATCGTTTCGGCATGTTCCACCAAGTTTTCTAAGCGGCCCAAATAGTTAAACAGCTCGGGCAGCACGACCAATTGCGCTCCTCGTTCGGCGGCTTGTGCGATCAGCCGCTCGGCCGTTTGCAGATTGAGCTCTTTGTCCTCGCCGGCGTTCATTTGAACAGCCGCGGCAATCCAGTGACCGGACATGGCGAAATTCCTCAAAAAAGGGGCCAAGCGGCGCGAGAAGTCCAAATTCCGCTCCGCCGCGCGCCGCAGACGCGTGTTATACTAAAGCTAACCCCGAATCCAACGAAGGAAAGCCTGCGCCGCATGAGCACTTCTTCTCAGTCGCCTGCGACGGCCGATAATGGCCCGGTGCGCGAATTGCTCGAATCGCTTTGCGAAAATGAGGACATTCGGGTTGAGTTTTTAACGCAACTGCTAGGGCGAGCCGCTTGCCGCCAACTGGCCGTCTACCGTCTCCCGGATGATTTCGTGCTGTCGGTCGTCGTGCCGGTCTATAACGAAGTCGAGACCCTGCCCAAATTGATCGCCGCGATCCGCGACAACGGAGTCCGCTGCGAGATCATTTTGGTGGACGACGGCAGTCAGGACGGCACGCGGGAAATGCTCGACACCTGGCGTGATCAGTCCGATCTGAAGATCATCTTCCACGAGAAGAATCAGGGGAAAGGCGCCGCGCTGCGAACCGGATTTGTCGAAGCGACCGGCGACGCCGTGATTATTCAAGACGCCGACCTTGAATACTCGCCGGACGATTATCGCGCCCTGTTGCAACCGATCGTGATGGAAGGCGCCGACGTCGTCTACGGCAGTCGGTTCATCCCTGGCGCGCGTAACGTGCCGCGTCTGCGACACTACATCCCCAACAAAGTGTTGACCTGGTGGTCGAATCTATTCACCAATTTTCTGCTGACAGACATGGAGACTTGCTACAAAGTCTTCCGTCGCGAGATCATTCAGAAGATCGGTCCGACCCTCCAAGAAAAGCGATTTGGCGTCGAGCCGGAAATGACCGCCAAGCTTTCGCGCATCCCTGGTCTGAAACTGCGTGAGGTTCCCATTCGCTATTTCCCCCGCACCTACGCCGAAGGGAAAAAGATTGGCTGGCGAGACGGTCTGCGCGCTCTTTGGTGCGTGATCCGATATTGATGAATCAGTCCGACGAACTTTCGCAACAAGTCCGTCGCGGTGCTCGCGCGGTCATCGGCCTGCAGTTGGCGGGCCAAGTCGTTTCGATTGCCGTACTGGCGGCGCTCTACCGCCTGATTGATCCCAGTCAGTTTGGTCTGCTCGGAATGATCTTGCCGGTGACGCTACTGTTGCGCAGCGTCGGTACGTTGGGTTTGAATATCGCGGCGGTGCAGCAGCGAGATCTAACGCAGTCGCAAGCGTCGGCTCTGTTCTGGTTGCAGATCGCCGCAGGCGCCGCGCTGACGTTGGTCGCCGCGGCGCTGGCTCCCGCGATTACTTACTTTTACGCGGCGCCCAATCTACTCGCTCCGGCGCTGGCGATGTCTGGCACATCGCTCGCCGCCAATCTTTTTACGCAGCATCAAGCGATGGCCGAAAAGCGGCTACGACTTCGTGAGTTGGCGATTGTCCGTTTCTCGGCGCAGTTGGTCGCAGGCGTGGTCGCGATATTAATCGCGCTGGCCGGCGGGGGAATCTGGGCGCTGGTGGCCCAGCAATACGTCGAGTTGGGATTACTGACGATCGGCGTCTGGTGGATTGAACCTTGGCGCCCCGATGCTCTACGACGAGAGCCCAGTTTGTCTCCGTTGCTTCACTTTGGCGGTTACTACACGCTGAGCGGACTGTTGTTTGCGGCGGCGCAGAACCTGGACAAGGTGATCCTCGCCGTGCTGATTGGTCATACCGAAGCGGGGCAACGTCTGATTGGTTACTACAGTCAGGCCTACAACCAAATGATGAAGCCGGTTTATTTGACCACCGTACCGCTGGCCTCCGCAATGCTGCCGGCGCTGGCCGCTACGCGTGATCAGCCGGTCCATTTCCGCGACACCGCCGCCGATTTCTATCGCTTCGCCGCGATCGTCATGGCTCCTTGCGCCGCAGGATTGGCGGTCGTCGGACAAAACGCGATGGTCGTCCTCGGCGGTCCTGAGTGGGAAACGGCCGGACTGTTGCTCTCGATCATGGCGCTCGCCGCGCTCGCACAAGGTTTGATCAATATCTGCGGCAGCTTGCTGGCGGCCGTAGGATACGCAAAACGACTAGCGCTGGGGGCCGCAGTCGTTGGTTGCGTCTTGACGATCGGATATGCGATCGCGATTGCGGTCTCGCGACAATTTGCCGGAGAACTGGCCGTTACGATCAGCCTGGCGATCGCCTACGCCGCAAGCACGCTGCTGCTCGCTCCCCTCTATTTGGCCTACTGTTTTACGGTAAGCGATGCCGGCGGAAAGCGTATCACGTCAGCAATGGCGCCGTCGATTATGGCCGCGGTCGTGATGGGGCTGCTCACGCTGGGCCTACAAATGCTGTTGATTCGCTACACGACGTCGCCGCCGATCGTCACCTTGGTCGTGACGATTTTGACGGGGACGATTGCCTACATGGCGCTTGCCCGCGGCGAAGTCCGTTGGCTCTTGCAGCGCATGAAAAATGACTAACGCCAGCGCTACTTTTGTCGCCAGAGCAGGTCATCGGCTATCTGAAGTTCGGCTCGCAGCGCGACGGTCTCTTGCAGAAAACGCTTGGCGTCGAGCGGATATCCGGCGGTGGGACGAAGCTGCGGATCGTGTGAACGCCAAAACGCGTTGAACGCTTCCATCGTCAACTCACGCAAGTACTTGGCGGTCATCGATGCGAGCGCCGCCGGCAAGAACTCTTCGCCGCCCTGACGAAACTCGATCAGGCAGTTTCCTTGTTCGCGTCGCCAGTCGTAGCTGCTCCGCCGCCGTGACTCTTCGCGAACCCTAATTAGCAAGTCGCCGAAGGTTTCTTGCAGCAGCGGCGCATAGCGATCGCGCCCCCCATGTTTATCGCAAACAATTGTCACATCGCCGGCCTCTTGCGGAAGCAGATCGCGAACCAGACGGAGCGTCGTTTCGGACAGGACACGGCTTTTGTTGCCGCTGCGTAGTCGCTCGTTAAACTCGCCGGCGAAGAGCAATGCAGCGCGAACATCAACCAGACGCACGCCTGATTTGTCGAACGTTTCCTGCAATAGAGCGGCGCCGTCATCGATTTCCGCCGCCGAAATAACGCCGGGTAAGGGACGATCAAAATCGGCGAACCAGGGTATCGGCGCAAGTCGATCAAGCCCAGCTTGGCCGATCTGGACCAGGGCCGAACGCCAGGAACCGATGTCGCGTTGGATAAGTTTCGCCGCCGTATGAACTCCCCGTTCCAGCGGCGCGAGCGACTTTTGGGCGGTGAACAGTTTTTTGGAGTCGGCGATCAGCAGACGCGTATCGCGCGAGGAAGATTTTGCAACGGCGACCACTTCACCGAGCGCCTCGTACAAATCGTTGCCGGAGAGCGAGTCTGGCGCTTTCCAGACCGTCGCGGCGATGACCAACGGACCCAGGTTAGGGCCGTAGCCTGCTTCGTCGACGCCGATCAACCATGTCATACGATTCGCTTGTCGACTATTGGAAACGGAGCAGACCAAAACCGGCCGGCGTTACGTCAGGATCCGAGGGAATCGTCCACGCTTGAAACCCGCTACCCGTGGCGATGCGCTGCAGACCGATGCTCCAGGTATCACCCGACGCCGGCGGCGTCTTCGCCAAATCGGTTAGCAAGATGGCTCCTTCGACGGTCCAGATCCCGGCGATGTCGTCCGCTTGAACATACCACTGCGGATCCCAGGTCGGATCGCCGAAACTCGATTCGTTTGTCCAACCGCACCAGTCCACGGCAAGATGGTGGAACGAAGCGTAATCGCGGTCGATATCAAGGAATAGCTCGAAGCGATCCCGTTTCGCGAGATCGGCGTCACGCTTACGCTGTCCGCTCGGCTTGTTGGTGTAGTTGGAGCCGGGCGCATGCTTGGCGCGGATTGCGAAATAGAGGTATTCGCGATCGTACGCCAGGAAAACCGCGGCTGGCCACTTCGAGTCGTCACGCTTGGGGCTGTTTAGCTCAAACGGCTTGCAATGTCTCCAGGTTTCGTCATCGAGTCGGCCATCCAACTTTGGCGGCGAAGTGACTCGCAAACACATGGCGATCGATTTGGGCGGAATACCGACGTTACGACCAAGGACAAACTCGGACTGTGCACAGGCGCTCCAGGGATCGTTCTCCCCTCGTCCAACCAGACGGTGCAGCAGGTTTTCGGAAGTGCGCCCCGAGCCTTCGCTGCTGAGCGCTCGCGATACGGTAAACGCAACTTCCGGGCGAGCGATCACGTGGGGATATCGGCGGCTATATTCCTGGGCCAGCTCGGCAGCGGTGCGAGAATAATTTCGACCGATGGAGACGGCCTGTCCGGTCGATACGAGTCCTGGTTGAGACGGTTTGTCGATCGGCAAAAATGCGGCGGCCGGAGTGACCGCTGTGGGGTGAATTTCTGCAGCCAGCGGAGCGGCTTCCGCAGTCGAATCGGCGGTGGCGAAGCGGTCGGCGACTTCGCGACTACCATAGAAGGTCAATAGCCAGGCGACCGCTTTTTCGGTCAACGGATGATCTGGAAATCGATCGACCATTGCCGACAACACTTCGGCGGCCATGGGGCCATTCCCGCCGGCGTGCTGATGCATCGCTAATTGGTACAGCGTTTGTGGTCCGGTATCGCCCGGCAAATCGCTGGTCAAATCGCCCAGTTGAGCAATCCAGGCCGCTCCGCCGTTGGGACGCAAGCGGGCCGAAGCGACGATTCGCTGCACATTGTGCCGGCGCTGCGCCAGCCGACGTAGTTCGTCGAGATTGCTTGAAGCGAGCGACCGTTCGGCTCGGCGGGAGACGCCGCCAGAGTCGAGTGGAATGCCGGAAAAGAAATCGCGATCGCCAAACTCGCTTTGCAATGCGTTGCGGTTAAGTTCAAACGAGATCGCGGCCGGCGCTGGGGCTTCATCGTTATGCAATAAGCTGCGCGACGCGGTCGCATGTTCGTTGAAGGACATCGCTAATTGGGGCGCGATTTGCGTTCCGGTGATCGTGATCGCGCCGTCTTGTCCCTTGGGGAGCGCCGCAAAAACCTTTTTCACCAGCCAGGGAGTCAGACGAAGCGATTCGAGCTGATCGGGATAGGCGTTAGAGTCGGCTGCTTTCTCAACGGCCGAG
Organism: Blastopirellula marina DSM 3645; assembly: GCF_000153105.1. Lineage (GTDB taxonomy): Bacteria > Planctomycetota > Planctomycetia > Pirellulales > Pirellulaceae > Blastopirellula > Blastopirellula marina. The sequence continues at coordinate 1,562,917 of NZ_CH672377.1, read as the reverse complement.
AGGACGATTTGATTGATCAGATAACCGGTTGCGTCGGTCCCGCGCGGATCGGCGTATTCGGTTAGCACCACTTGCGGTCGCCAGGTGCGCAACTGTCGCACCATGCGTTCTTCGGCTCGCTTTAACGCGGCGCCGTCGTTCGCTTGATCCCAGAGCTCGACGATCTTGCGGCCGTCGAGTCCGAGTTTGTCGCTCGGAAGCGGGAAGCTCGCGGCGTAGTCGACGTCGCTGATTCCCAATTGAAGGCAGGCGGCTCGGATCTGATCGGTATATTGCAATTCGATCGCCGAGGAGGTCTCGGGACGACCGATGATTTCTACCGCGGTCAGATAACCTTCCGCCGCCGACAGGCGACTAAACGCTTCGCAGGGCAGCTTTTGTCCGCTGCGGAACGCGCCAAACAACGCCGCTTGCTCGCCGCCGCGACGCTGCGCAAACCAACTGGCGCCGCCGTCATGGGTCGTGAGAATCGTGCCGAGCGATCCGACCGCCCAGCCGTTGGTTGAATTGACGAAGGTCACCGCATGGAGCGGCGTTCGAATTCCGGTCGGCGACGTTTCCCAGTTGGCGCCGCCGTCATGGGAGGTCAGTGTGAGCGAGCCAGGCGAACCGACAATCGTAATCCGATCTCCGCTAATCGAGACGCCGTGAGCGTCGAATTGTCGCCCTGTCACTCCAGGCAAGTTGCTGGTGCGTGAAGTCCACGAGATGCCGCGATCCGTGCTCGTCATCACCAGACCAGCGTCGCCGACGACCGCTGTAGCGCCTTGCAGATCGAGTGCAACTTGATGCGTGCGGCGATTTTGATCAGCCGGAATTGATTCGCGATAAACTCCTTCATCAAACCAAGCGGTCGCGCCATCCGCCGCGGACAACAGCACTCCTCGGCCAGGAAGCAGCGCCAGCGATCGCCAAGGGTGAGGCTTATCAATCGCCAACGGCCGCCAGCTGCGACCGCCGTCGCGCGTCTCAAACAAGCCGGTTGGGTAAATCGGCGACGGATCGGCGACAGCGAAACCATGGTTGGCGTCGGCGAAGGCCGCGTCATGCAAACAAGGGACCCCGAGATTGGAGATCTCACGCCACGAGCGACCGCCGTCGATCGTACGCAGCACGACCCCACGCGAAATCCGACTGTAGGGGGTGATTTGTCCGCCGACGATCCAGCCGCGCTGATCGTCGGCAAAGGAGATTGCTTGTAACGAAACGTCGACGCCAGAGGGGATTTGCTCCCAATGGCTACCGCCGTCACGCGTGCTCCAAATGACGCCGTGGTCTCCCACCGCGAAACCCGTGTGGGGATTCTGGAAATGGACATCGTGCAGCGACGCGTCTCCCGAGTAACTCGCTGCAGCCCAAACCGAACTGGCGAAGAAAATCGCGACGATTGATGCAATCGAAACGGATGCTCGGCGGTGGCGAATGTCCATCCTTGGACTCTCAGTGCTAGCAGATGAAAGGGAGAAAACGCCGCCAGTTTAGAGGATGCCGAGAAACGGGGCCAGACTGACTGTAGCGATTGCACGATCGGTTCCTATGCCGGCCAACCGCAACTTTGACGCATTCACCAGTTATTGTGAAGATTTTGGCCTACATTTTTTGGGAAGGTTTCTGGGTCAAATTCGTGAGTACTCCAAAATGACAATTCAATCGGTTCGGAAGTTGAACGTCGTGGTCGTCGATGACGATCCGAGCATGAAACGTCTTCTGCTGCAAGTTTTGGCGAATCAGTTTGAGGAGCAATTGAACTTGTGGGGATTCACCGATCCTCATGAAGCGCAGCAATGGATGGATCAGAATTGCTGCGACTTGCTGATCAGCGACATCGAGATGCCCGACATCGACGGGATGGGGATGCTGATTTTCGCCAAGCGGCGCAATGCCTGGACGCAAGTGATTTTCTTGACAGGGCATTCTTCGTGGGATCGCGTCACCGAAGCGATCGAAAACGGCGCCTCGGACTTTCTGCTCAAACCGCTGAACAAAGACGAGTTGATCAAACTGGTCGACCAAGAGCTGGAACGGTTTATCCGTTGGCAGACGGCGCTGCGGGGACGCAAAACGACCGCTGTCCCCGGCTAGGTCAAACAATTGCTGAGATGCACCGCAGGGACGACTTATCGTCCCTGTTCTCTTGCGCATTCCGTAGCAATCTGTCCAAACGCGCCAATCGGAGTCGAGCGAGCGAAACGCCGATTGGCGAATTGGCTATCGCCGTGAATTAAAGGGCGCTCGGCAGCAGATTGGCGAAAAGTTGGCGATCTTGTGAGAGATCTTGCAGCCAGTCGGCCAGTTCCGAGAGCGGCCCGATGATGGCCGCTGTATCTTGCTTGCTACTGAGCACGACTTCTTCCATCTGATGCACGGCATGGCTGACATCGTGAACGGGGACCACTTGGGCCGCCGATTTGATGCTGTGCAGCGTGCGTAAGAGCGCCCGATGGTCGGTAGAATTGCAAGCGAGCCAGTCGCGCAATTCGTCGATTCTTTCTCCAAGTTCGACGCGAAACGTTTCCAATAAACTACCCGCGGCGATGCTCGAGTCTTGCATTTCACTCGCAGTCGGCTGATGCGGAGATTGTGTCACGGGGGCTTCCGGCGCAGGAGGAGCTTTTACCGTTTTCGCGGCGGACGCAGCATTGGGCGAATTGCCACTCCGGCGCAGGATTAAGTCATCCGCGATCGCCACCACGCGATGAAGTTCTGGCTTGGAGATCTGCGCGTCGGCGCCGACCGCTTCCCCCTTTTTCGCATTGTCGGGCGTGACGATTGACGAATAAAGAAGCACCGGCAGTTGTCCAAGGCCGGGATGCTCTTTGACGCGTTTGGTCAGATGGAAACCGTCGATCTGCGGCATTTCGACATCGCTGATAAGTAAGTCGGCGATCTCGGCCAGATTTTGTTTCGCCTTCCACTGCGCTTCGAGCCATTCCCAACACAGGCGACCGTTTTCGAACGGTTGAACTTGCGTGTAGCCGCTGCCAGAGAGCATCGCAATCATCGCTTGACGTACGGTGACCGAGTCGTCGGCGACCACGATTCGCAATTGTTCTCGCGGCAGTTGGTGCGGATTCGAGACTGCGTCTTCCCGCAATGTTTTCTCGGTGATCTGATCGGCGATCATTTCAAAGTCGAGCATGGAGACGAGTTTGCCGTCAATCTGCGCCACGGCGGTAACGGGGGTGCTGCCGGTCGCCATCACCGCAGGCACGGCCAAGATTTTTTCCCAGCTGATGCGATGAATTCTCGCGACCGCATCGACCGTAAACGCGGTTTGCATCCGGTTAAAATCGGTCAGGATCATCTGCTGGTCGCTGCCGGGATCGCTTTCGATCTGCAGATGTTTGCGAAGCGAAACGCAGGGAACGACATTATTTCGCAGCTGAAAAACGCCGAGAACCGAAGGATGCGCCTGCGGCAACGCCGTCATCGTCTGGCGAGGCAATACTTCGCGCACTTTGGCGACATTAATGCCGAAAGTAAATCGCCCTACGCTAAATACGAGAATCTCCAGCTCGTTAGTGCCGCTTTCGAGCAAGATATCTTTTTGCAGCAGAATGTTGCTTACAGATGGCATCGGCGTTCATTCGTTGGAGGGGACTAGTGTAGAGATCTCCCTCATCATAGATCGGCACGCCGCTGCTAGCAGGCTGACGAATCTTTGCCAGCCTGCCTAATTGATCGGACTGTTGCGATCGACGTAAGATGCAAAATGGAGCGGATTGTCTAGTCATCCTCCCCGAAACCGCCGACTCCGCGGCGAATCAATGCGTCTTCGCGGACTTCGTGTCTCTTCAAATTTGCGGCGAACGCGTTTAGGCGGGTTCTCGCGATTTGCAGCGTCGTTTCCAGCGGCGGCTCATCGTCGAGCCAAGAGATCAATCCGTCCAGTTCCGCTAGAAGCTCGGGATGTTCTCGCTCGATCTCACGGGCTTCAGGCGCGAGCGTCGTTCGTCGCGCCACCGCTTCATCCAAGCAAGACCCTTCTTCCTCTTCACGGAAATGGTGGGCCATGTTTTCCCGCAGTCGATGAACTCGCTCGCGGATCTTTTTCCAATCGGTCTGCGAATCGCATCCATGCTGATCGCCGAGACAGCAAGCGAAGAGTTTGTCGAGTTCCACATTGAGCTGACGATGCTCTTCGCGAACATGGCGACGAATGCTTTCGTCGCTACAGTTGAGATAGGAGTTACCAGTCATCGTACGCCTCCTTGGCTCGTCGCTATGACTTGCAATTGGCGGCGAGCTATAAACTACTCCGCAACCTTATCGGGTTGGCGGAAAGTTAGTACTGGGCATTTTGCTTTGCGAACGATCGTTTCGGCGTTGCTGCCCATAAGTAAGTGCAAAAAACCTGTTCGTCCGTGCGTTCCCATGACGATCAAATCGACCTTTTCTTCTTCCGCTAAGCGGAGGATTGCCTGCGGCGGGTCGCCGCTGACCAAACGATGCACGCATGGTACGGCGGCGTCCGTAGGTCGAACTTCATGCATCATCTTTTTCACTTCGTCGAGCGACGGTTCCATCATGCCGTAGTACATTTCGCCGCCGCCGTAAGCGGTGGGCGGTTCTTCGACATGCACGATGATGATCGTGGCTCCAAAGTCTTTGGCGATCGCTGTCGCCAATCGCATCGCGGCGTCGCCGCAGTGCGAAAAGTCAGTCGGAAAGAGGATCTTGTTCATTTTCATGGCTGCATCTCCTTCACTATTAACTGTACGCCCGTTGCGCAACGAACGAAAGCGTTTTCGATGCGTCAAATTGACGCACCAGATGTAGGCGCCGGCTCACAGGTATAGCCGACGACGATTCATTCTACAGCAGAATTCCTCGCCAGCGATCAGAATCAGCGGCGACGATAGCCGCGCCCAGCGCGGCCGCTTCGCGAGGCATGCTCGCCGTGCGGCAGGGAACGCCCACGGTTCGAGAAAAGTAAGCGGCGATCCCTGGAGTCAGCGCCAGCCCGCCGCAAAGCAAGACTCCTTGCTGAGCCAGATCCCCGGCAAGTTGCGGCGCCAACGGCTGAATCAATTCTCGGATTCCAAGTGCAATTTCGGTGAGCGGCTTTTGAATCGCTTCTCGCAGCTGCTGCGTAGTAATTTGGGAAGTGCGGGGAGCTCCGGTAATCCCGTCGGAACCATGGATTTCGAGCGCTGCTTCTTCTTCGCACGAAAAGGCGGAGCCAAATTCAATCCGCAGGGTCGCCGCCTGACTCGTACCGATCCGTAGATTGAAATCGGTGCGGACGGCGTCGACGATCGCCTGATCCAGCGTGTCGCCGCCGATCGGCAACCGGCGCTCAGCTAGCACTTCACCTAGACAGGTCGCGACAATATCGGTTTGCGTTGAGCCGATTTCGCAAGTGCATGCGGCGGTTGCTTCTAAGACCGGTGCTCCTCCGCCAATCGCCGCGGCGACGCTACGTAAAATCAGCCCAACGTGCGCCGCTCCAGCGCCGCGCAAAGCTGTTATCAGCGCCGCACGTTCGACCACGGTGGCGCCGCTCGGAACGGTGCAAATGACTTGAGGGCCGAAAAATGAGCGTCTCGTGGCGCACTTCTGCAGAAACTGCCGCATCATCGCCTGACAAATCAGCGGATCGGCCACGCGCCCGGTTGCTAGCGGATAGGAAACGGCGACTTCGCTGGGAGTCCGATCACGCAGCGCTTGCGCAAGTCGCCCGACTGCGGCGCCCTGGTGCAAGATGTGACCGGTGCTGGTTTGGACCGCTGCGGCAGTTGGTTCATCCAGGACGACTCCTTCGTCGCCGCGACAGATGATCGTGGCGCCCGGACCAAGATCGATCGCCAGGTTTTCGCGCGAGAGCCGAATCATGCCCGAATCCTTTCAGCGCAATAAAAAACGGCTGGTCCAGATGGATCAGCCGCGATAGCTTACGAAATTTGGCGAGTAGCGCCAGCGCCAAACTAGCCGATGGCCGATGGCGCCGCCGCGGGCAATGCGATCGCCGTCGCGGGCGAAGCTTGCGAAACCTTCCATTGCGGGAAAGTGCCGAACCGGTTCAGTTCGAGGTACATCAAGATCGCGCCGATCAGCAAAGCGATGAACGACAGGATCAGCAGCATCGAATAGATGTTCAGCTTTTGTTTGGGGGGATTACCCGAGCTTTGTGGAGACATAATCACCCTTCTTAATCTCGCCCTTGCGATACTCGCGTTGGATTTCACCAACCGAACGATCGGGGCTCACTTTTCGAATAATAACCCGACCGAGATACTGGTCGCCGCGGAAAATGTCAAGCGTGTTGCCGATGCTTAAACCATCATCTTTGCCGAGCGAAACTTCGACGAAGTTGTTGGCGCCGATCGCGGTCACTCGTCCATCCAGCTTCGGCGGCACGCCGTCGACGTTGGTGAACTCGGTCAATCCGTTCGCGTTCAGAACGCGACGTTGGCGAGCGGTTTGCTGGGCCAACTGACCTTCGCGTTCTTTCAAACGTTCTTCGTTGGTTTGCAATGTTTGCACGCGGTCGCTGGTCGAGACGACGTTGGCGAACATTGCGTCACGATTTTGCTGAGCGGTTTGCAGCTTGTTTTCTAGCTCGGTATTTCGCGTTTCGGCGGCGATTGCGACTTTGCTGGCCTGATCGAGCGCGGCGCTCTTCTGGTCCAGTTCTTTCACTTTTTGGTCGAGCGACGCTTGTTGGGTCGCCAACTGACGCTCTTGTTGCGAGCTGCGAACTTCCAACGCGGCTAACGCATAGCGCCGCGCGGCTCGTTCTTGCTCAAGCATTTGTTTCGTTTCACCCAACTGCTGTTCCAGCTCGGTTCGCTTCGACGAAAGCGTTTGATTGGTGGTCGTCAGCGTTTTCGCTTCGTCCTTCCAGTTCTTGTGCGTGGCGTACACGGCGACTGAGAACGCCATGAACACGAGACTCATCACAAAAATGAGGACCGTGAATATCTTGCCGATGAGGTTCATCGAATTCGACTCCTTTGTGGCTCACGCCAAACCCGAAAAAGGATGCTTCGGGACGCGCCGCAGGCGCTACGAAAAGTGGAAGGGAACAACGACCGAAAAGCTTGACCGACGGTCAACGGCAACCGCCGCAAAGACGTACGCCGAACGAGGATAAGCTATGCGGAAGTTGGGGAGATTACGCAAGTTGCAAGCTCAGTATAATTGTGGCCGTTCTCAAGTGTCAACAAAATCGGCGCCGATCTTTGCCGCGATCACCGCTGAAAACCGGATTTCGCCCCCATCCGGGGAAAAAACGGTCCGATTTCGTGATAACTATAGATTACAACTCACCTTGCGGTCGTACATTCCCGGCGTTCGCCTGGTCAACTGCGGCATGTCGCTGGATCATGCCGGATCTGCCGGCCTCCCACAGCCGATTATCGCACCAGGACTCCCCCAAAGGGACTGTTTCTAGTCCTTCCGCCGCCAACGGAGGATCCAGCCAAACCCGAGCAGCAATAACGTCAGCGCACCGCAAGTTCCGGCAAACAGATCGCCAAAACGCTGATAGATGGTCGGCGGAGCCGTGTCGAGGGGGATTTCGACGATCAGTACTTTCGTTTGTTGACGCGGCCCGATTGCCAGCGGACGACCGTTACGATCAATCGAAGCCGAAAATCCGGTATTTGCGGCGATGAGCATCGGTTTTCGCAGTTCGGCTGAGCGAAACTGGGCGCAGAGCAGATGCAGGTCCAATACGCTCGAGCCCCAAAACCAGCCGTCGTTGGTCAGCGTCACCAAAATCTCGGTCTTGGTCGGATCGGCGGCCGCCGCCGCATGTCGACGAACCAAGTGCGGCACGGTGTTCTCAAAACAGATGCAGGGAATCAAGCGAACACGCTCTCCAACATCGATCGCCACCGGTCCAGCGCCCGGCGTTAAGCCAACGCCGATCGGCGTCATTTCATAAATCCAAGGGAAGACGCTTCCCAACGGGACATATTCGCCAAACATCACCGGATGCGTCTTGTCATAGCGCAGCTGGGGGGCCTGATCTAGCGGCACGTAGAAGGCCGAGTTAAAGATTTGCGTGCGTTGCTTGCTATAGCGAAGCGTCGAGGTTCCCAGCAACAACGGCGTTTTCCAACGTCGATTGGCCAATTCGTCAACGAGCAGCAAGTATTCATCCCGGTAACGCAGCAACAGTTCCCGATATCGTTCGTCAGTAATCGTCGCGCCCGGGGGAGCCGAGAGCTCTCCATCGACTTCGATCAGCGCGTGGTTCCCCATTGTCGTCTCGGGCCAGAGAATCAGATCGAGATCATCGCGGTTGCGCGTCGCTGCATCGGTGAGTTGAACGTATTGCTCGAAGGTGCGCCGCGGCTGAGTTGGATCGTCAAACGACGTATCGATTGAACCTTGCACAAGCGCCGCTGTCAGCGTCTCGCTGGCGCCGGCTTCTGGAGACGCAAGTTGTCGCCAGCCATAAACCAGCGTCGCCAGCAGCAAAACGATCGCCGTGGTGATCGTTGCGAGTCGAAGGGAAAGAGTTGGAGCCGCCGGTTGGGGGCGTATCCAGCGGTCGATCAGACCCGCGTCAACGATCGCAGCCGCCAACAGCACGACAACCAAGCTAACGCCGTATGCTCCCACTAAGTTGGAAATCTGAATCAGCGGCAATTGCGCCGCCTGACTATGACCGATCAATCCGACAGCAAAACCGGTCGCAAAGTGGGCGCGAACAAACTCCCAACCGACCCAGCAGACCGGCGCAGCAATGGTGAGCGGGATCTTGCCGCGCTGGACCGCTGTCCGACACGTCGCCACAAACAACGGCGTATAGACCGCCAGATAACAACAAAGCGTCGGCCAGCCAAACAGGCGTGTCGCCCAATGCGAATTGCCGACTCCATACAGCAGCGCGAGCCAAAAGAGGGCGCCAGAGAGATAAATCACCGCATATGCGCGTCGCGTTAGGCGTTCGGCGCGTACGATCGCTAGCCAGCCTAGCGGCGCGATCCAAGCGAGCGGCCAAAGTCCCGCTGGGGGAAAAGAGAGATACAGCGTGATCGCGCTAAACAAGCTCCAGCCGGCGACACAGCGCAGCGACATCAGCGGCATAGTTGGCTTGTCGCTCAAAGAGACAGAATCGTTCACAGGGCGGCCATCGTCGGAAGGAAGCAAGCAGCAGGAGTGAGATAAGATAGGGCCTGGGCCGCCTACTCGCTATGTCGGATTCTCATTAAGTAGCGCGAAAAGCGACGCTCGACGCCGGGTTATCACCGATCATTTGCTGAAACATGGAGCTTTGATTCCAACTATCCCAGGCCTCGATGACCTTTCCATCAGCGAAGCGAAACCAGGTCAGCCCGCGAGCTTGGATCTCTCGGCCGGTTGGTTTGAAGCCAAACCCATCGCCGTGATGATTCCCGATAAAACTCCAGCGAACGACTGCAGAATCGCCTTCGGCCATGACATCCTCGACCTTGAGTTTCATGTCTGGCAATGCGGCGAGAAGATTATCGCGGAACGATTTAAAAATGTCAGCGCTATTGATGTCGACGCCCGATTCTAGGTGCGCGACGGCATTCTCTGCTGTCAATTCAAAAATAGCGTTATCGCAGCGCTGGTTCCAAACTTCTTCAAACCATTGACCTGCTAGCGCCTTAAGATCGTCCATCTGGTCTTGCCCCGCTGAAGTTCCGTTTGCTGCATGTGTTGTCCGAAAATGGCCTGCTATTGTCGAACATTGCCAATCGTACCACCACATTAGTCTGGCGGCACCTGCCTTCAGGGGTATCTGCTACAAAACTAATCCAGCGATCCGATCCCCGGCCAGGTATTCGGCATCCCCTGCTGGAAATTGGAGAAGCAAGTCGGCGGCGGCCATCGCTGCGAGATCAGCCGAGCCTTTCCACGCAAGCGGCGCAGCGGTTCGCTGCGCGGCGTTGACCCAGCGCGCCGGGAACAACGTCGGACGATCGCCCCGATGGAAGAAGGGCTCGGCAAGTTCTACCTCAGCGCTGCGAAGTTCGTTTTCTGTTCGACCTGCTAAAAGGCCGATGGCACGGCGGACAAAAAGTTCAAAACAGACCATGCTACTGACCGGATTGCCCGGCAAGCCAAAGACCAGCGTGGTCTTGCCTGAGACTACTCGCTTGCCGAACCAGATCGGTTTGCCCGGCTTGAGTTGCACCTTGTGGAAGATCTGGACGACCTGATGCTCGGCCAGGACTGACGGAACCAGGTCTAACAGGCCGGCCGATACGCCGCCTGAGAGAACCAGAATGTCGGCTTCCAAGCCGCGAGCAATCTTCTCGGTCAGTTCCTGCCGCACGTCTCGTGCAATTCCCAAGTTTATGGGCGTGCCTTCAGCGGCGGCGATTTGCGCGGCCAGCATCGGCCCGTTGCTGTTCCGAATGCGTCCCGGACCAGGCATTTCTCCAACTTCCACCAACTCGTCCCCAGTCGAAAGAATAGCGACGCGCGGCTGAGGAACGACCGAAACATGATCGCGTCCCACTTCGGCCAAGATGCCCACCTCCAGCGGACGCAAACGCTTGCCGGCCGAGAGAACGGTTGCTCCGCGAGCAAGCGAACTTGCCTTCGGCATGATGTTTTTGCCCGCCGTGATGTTGGGCGCTTCGATCCGTACACGAGCTTCGCCGATCATTTGCGTTTGCTCAATCATCACAACAGCGTCGGCGCCGGCAGGAATCGGCGCTCCGGTCATGATCTGCGCCGCTTGGGAAGCAGCGACTTTCTTGGTCGGCACGTTGCCGGCGGTGATCACTTCGATAACGTCCAGTTCGGCGGAGTCGCTTGCCAGATCAGCGGCCACGACGGCATACCCGTCCATCATCGCTTTATCGTACGGAGGAGAGTCGATGTCGCTGGCGACATCTTCAGCCAGCAAGCAGCCAACTGCTTCGAGTGCGGCGACCTGCTGGGCCGGCGACTTGGCGGCGTGTTGATCAATCAGGTCCAGCGCTTCGGTGATCGAGATCATTTTATCCCTGAGGCCGCTTGCGGAGAGGTCATCTGCAGAAACCGCGTGAGCATATCGGTACCGGTTTCGCTCAAAAAGCTCTCTGGATGAAATTGCAGCCCTTCCATGGGCCAGTCGCGATGGCGAATGCCCATGATCTCTCGTTCGCCGTTGGGGAGGAAACTCCAAGCCGAGACCTCAAATCCTTCCGGCAGCGTATCAGGACGAATCACCAGACTGTGATACCGCGTCGCGATAAAAGGATTAGGCATGCCGGCGAACAGGCCTTTGTCGTCATGATGGATTTCGTCGGTCTTGCCGTGCATCAGACGTTCGGCCCGGACGATGACGCCGCCAAAGGCTTGTCCCATCGATTGATGCCCCAGACAGACACCCAAGATCGGCAGTTTGCCGGCGAAGCGCTGGATCGACTCGACCGAGATCCCCGCTTCGTTGGGCGTACAGGGGCCGGGCGAAACGATCAAATGGCTAGGCGCCAACTGCTCGATTTCGTCGAGGGTGATTTTGTCGTTGCGGACGACGCGCAGATCCAGACCGGGGTCAATTTCCCCTAGTCGCTGGACCAGGTTGTACGTGAACGAGTCGTAATTATCGATCAGCAAGATCATGGGCGCGTCGGTCGTTGAGGCGGAAAAATCTACGGAGAGCGGCCCGCCATTTTACGCCAATTGGCCGTAATCGACTATGCGTCGCGCTCGCGGCAGAAAGCAAGGATATCGGCCGTCGCTGTCGGCAAAGGGCCGGCCGACGGCTTTTCTGCTGGAGTCGAAGGTTCATTCTTCTCCGCCGCAGGCTCCGGCTGCTTGGTTTCTGGCGAAACCGCTTTTTTGGCTCGTGCGGCGGCCAAAATATCGGCCGTGTTGGCGCCGGGAGCAGGTTTCTTCGCTTCCGGTTGGGCGGGAGCGTCTGCTTTCTTGGCTCGCGCGGCGGCCAGGATATCGGCGGTGCTCACCGGTGCAGGAGATGATTTCGCCGCGGCAGGTTCGCTGCTTTCTTGCTTCTTTCCGCGTGCGGCGGCCAAAATGTCGGCCGTATTGGGCGCCGCTTTTTTGGCGCGTGCGGCTGCTAAGATGTCGGCCGTATTGGCGCCGGGGGCAGGTTTTTTCGCTTCCGGTTGGGCGGTAGCGGCCCCTTTTTTGGCTCGTGCGGCAGCCAGAATATCGGCCGCACTCGTCGGTTTGGCGGCTGAGCCTGACGCGGGCGGCTTTTTAGCGACAGGCTTTTTCTCTGCAACCGGCTTGGGAGTCGGTTTATCGACGACCTTCAGAAAGTCGACATTAATATCGTACCAGCCGATGTTGTTGATGCCGTCGAATTCGACCAGCGCTCGCCCGCTCATGTTGACCGTCCGAACGACGCCGGTCATTTCGGCAAAGCGTTTGAGCTCAGGACGATCATGATCGACAACGACGTACTTGTCGGTGTATTCGCGTTTTAGTTTTTCGATGTGATCAAAGACCATGGCGGAAGCGGGGCCTTCATTCCATGGAGAGATGGTGTGGAACGACGATGACGGGGGCAATCTACCAGTCCGCTGCGGCGAACTGCTCGTCCATGATACGGCATCACCCGATCGGCAGGAAGTAGTTTTTCGGCGCCGCACCTCAGCGTCCAATCTGGCGCTATCGTCGCGGGACCGCTTCGGCGGCCGGTTTGGGGAGCTTCGCCAGTTTCCCGGCATACTCCGCTTGTTTGGCGGCGTTTCCTTGGCTTTCGTACATCGTCACCAAATTCGCGTAAGGAGCGATCAGCGAATCGATCTGGTTTTCACCCGCATCGACTCCCTGTTTAAGGAGATTCGCTCCTTGCTCGGTTAAATCCAAACCCTGCTGATGGCGACCTGATTCCCAGTATGAAACCGCCATGCTGGCTAGCGCTTCGCCGCGCTGCCCGCAGGCGACGTTCTTGATGTCGGAATGCTTAAATTGCTTTTCGGCGTCTGCATACCAGCGGATCGCCTCGTCATGGTCCCCTTTGCTGACGACCTGAGCGGCGCCGACGCGAAAGTAGAAATTGCCGAGCGTCATCCGGTCCGAAATCGACAGTTGCCGCGTCTGGGTCGCATGTTCGAGCAGCGCCGCAGTCTCGCGTGCGATCCGCATTGCGTCGTCAAACTCACCCCGGTTTTGCTCGATCGTCACCGCTTGAATCAACGCTTGGCTCATTTCCCACTCGATCACTGTCTGATACGAGGGATCGCTGGTCTGCGACAACAGTTGACGTCCGACGCTCAAGATCGCATCGACCGATTCGGTCGTGTCATAATCGGATTCAAAATAGTTGAACGCGGCGATCGCTTTCTGCAAGCGAGCAAGTTCCAATTCACGCGAAAAGCCTTCTTTCTCCACCAGGTTCGCGACGAAGGCATCGGTGCTATCGACCCATTTAGGAACGGTTAATTCACGATTTTGCCACTGACCTGCGGCCAGATCTGACGCGACCGCCAGGTGAGCGTCGACCAGAATCAATTTGGCCGCGCGACGTACTTCGTCGAGCGGATTGCGAATTTCTTCCGCCGCCAATTTGATTGACAACTGATGGTGAGCCAGCGCTGAGCGTACGTCTTCACTTGGTCCGCGTGCGACCAAATCACCCCATTGGCAATAGGCTCGAGCACGAACTTCTTTGGGCATCGCCATATTCTCGGCGATTGCTTTGGTCACATTCAACGCATCGTCATATTGGCCCATTTCGGCCTGAATCAGGGCTCGCGTCAGACGATATTCGGGCTTGGCGCCAACGCCGGAGGCGGCAGTTTGGGCGGCCGAAAGTGCGTCCGGCATATGTCCCAAGCGACGTTGAAGAATCGCGATCTCGTGCCAAGCGGAGGCGTTAAACGATTCTAGTTTGACTGCGGCGTTCAGGTCGGCCAGCTTCGCTTCGATTCGATCGGCCTGATAGCCCTTGGCGCGAATCAGGAAAGCCTCGGCCGTTGGTCGTTGGATGACGACGCTTTCGACCAAAAACTGTCGCTCTTGCGGAGCATAGCTGAACAATGCGCCTCGCTCAGGATAGACCAAGCCCAACAGCACGCCAAACTCGTCGTGGACTTTCGCCCCTTCGCTTTCGACGATTTTCAATTGTTGGCGAACCTGATCGGCTGAGGTTGGTTCCTGCAAAACCAAAAAAAGCGTCTCTAGCGTATCGTCTTGAAAGGTCGCCTCGGCGCGTTCAAAACCTGCCGCATTAAAAACGAGCAGCTTGCGTCCATCAACAATCGATTGACTTGCTGGCTCGCCCCATAACGCAACCACTTGGCTCCGTTGCGCCTTGCCGGCGACGAGCCATTGGAGGCCGCCGCTTGGCTTGGCGGACGCTACCGGTTCTGGTTTCGGCATCGCCGGCGCCGGTTGGATCGGTGTGACCGGTTTCGACTCGATAGGCGGCGCCGGCTCGGGCGGCTTCGCTTTTGGCTTTACTTCATTGCCGTCGAGAATCCGCGAGATCTTCAGCGGTCCATCGTTTTGCGATCGGTTTTTCTTGGTGTCAGGATATTTCGACAGCGGCGTCTTGATACGCAGCACGGATTCGCCGCTCGTCGGCGACTGCGGCAAACGACTTGGCGAGTTAAACGAACTGGGCGTCGGAGTCGGCGCAATATCATCTTGCTTTGTATTTGCCGGCGCAGCATCGGACGCAGCCTCTTCGCTGCGTAGCGGCAACGAGAAAAAGGTCAAAACGATTGCGAAACAAACAAAGCCGACAAGGCGGGTTTTCGCCGTGGACATGTCGAACTGTCCTCTAATGCAACTTGGTCAATTCGCCCGCGACGGCTGGCGCACAAAACCGCCGGGCGAGAAATAAGGCGGCGCGGAGTATACCTAGTCCCCCGCATTCGCCAAGATCAATTCAACACGGTGCTAGCATTTACGGCGAAAGCTTAGTTCGCACTGCCGCGGAAGTTAGAATTGCGGAAACAGCGGATTTTGACCTGAGGAGTGATCATTGTCTTATCAGCTAACGCCAGCGCAGCAGAAATTCGCCGAAGCGCAGGTCGCCAGCGGCGCCTATGAGTCGACCGACAAGGTCGTTGAAGCGGCACTTGGTTTACTTCGTGATCGACAAGTAGAGTTTGAGCGATTGGTTGTCGCCTTTCAGGAACTAGAGCAAGGAGACCATCACACATTTGATGTCGAAGATATCAAGCGAATGGGGCGCGAACTGCTGGATTCAAAACGCGCCAATAGCGGATGTTAGAAATTCGCGTAACGTCGTCTGCTCGCAGCGATTTGAGTCACATTTGGCTCTATCTTGCGGAAGAAAGTCTCGCAGCAGCTGATCGGCTCATGATTGGATTTCAGCAGCGCTTTGAGCGATTGGCGAGAAATTCAGAGCTGGGAGAAAGGCGGAAAATAGGCGAGATCGGCGAGTGTCGCTGTTTCTTGATGAAGCGTTACGCAATCTACTAACATTCCTCGCAAAACACCTTGTTTATTTTGCGCGTTCTGCATGGAGCCCGCGATCAAGACGCGACGCTCTCACTGGACTAATCTTCTAGATCCAAGCCTTGCGGCTGCGGCAGATCGTCGAGCGTGCTGAGCTGAAACATTTCGAGAAAACGCTCGGTCGTCGCATAGGTCTTCTGCTTTTCTTTCCCCTTGCCGGTTCTTTCCAGCTTCAGCAGTTCGCGCCGCACGAGTTGATTCAGTAGCGGGCCGCTTGGTTTGCCCCGCATCTTGTCGACTTTTTCGCGGGTGACATTTTGGTTGTAGGCGACCAGCGCCAGCACGTCGACCGCTGGCTGCGAGAGTTTCGCTTCGCGAACTTTGCCATAGAACTTTTCGCGCAAGCGAGTGAACTCGTCGCGTAGCTTCATGCGGAAACCGCCCCCGGAGGCGACGATCTCGTAAGGACAGCCTTCATCTCGGTAAGCCTGATTAAGCTCTTCGACCAGGTCGGCGATCTCATCGACCGCGACTCCCCGCATCCGTGCAGATCCCCGCTCGGCGGATAGAGGAGCGTTATCGGGACTCCCGACAAATAGCATCGACTCGAGGATGGTTCGGGGAGAGAGTTCGCAGTCGTCCGGTTCATCTTCGGTCGCCAAAACCCGAGCGACCGCGTCTTCCGACGACTCTTCCTCGGCCGCCGGCTGCGAGGTTTCTTCTTCCTCGCTGTCGGCGTACGGTTCGTCTCCCCCCATCGCAGCTGCGAAGGCGGCGCTCAGCTTTTCTAGCGATAGCCCTTCGTCCAGGTCATCGCTGAACTGCTCGTCATCAGATTGCGACTGGTTGCTCATCGGCGACCTCTTGCGGCGTTTAGTTCCAACGCTTCGCGACTTCGCTCTTCATAAAGGCCAGGCTGTCACGAGCCAGATCGAGCTCGGTCGAGTACATCTTGCGCCAGATCTTGGTCGCTGCGGCGATTTCCGGCAAGGCGAGACCAAACGCTTCGACCACCATCCAGCCGTCGTAGCCGACTTCTTTCAAAGCGTCAAAGTTCGTATCCCAGTGGATGTGCCCTGTGCCGGGGGTGCTGCGATCATTTTCTGAGATATGGACATGGGTCAGCACGTCGCTGCAATCGCGAATCGCTTGGGCGATACACTTCTCTTCGATGTTCGAGTGGAACGTGTCGTACATCACCTGGCAGTTAGGGTGGTTCACTTCGCGAGCGAAGCGCGCCGAATCGGCATGCGTGTTGAGCAGATAGCACTCAAAGCGGTTGAGCGCTTCGACGCCCAGCATCACGTTCACCTGGCCGGCATGCTCGGCGACTTGACGCATCGAATCGACGCCCCAACTCCACTCGTCGGCGGTCGGACCATTGCCGCTGAATAGACCAATCGCCGAATGATAAGGGCCCACCAACGTCTCGGCGCCCAGCGCCTGGCAGCAATCGAGCGTTTGTTTGTTCAGACGAACTCCTTCGGCTCGCACTTTGGCGTCAGCGCTGATCGGGTTATCCTCTTCGTTGCGGACAGTTACCGCGGTGCAGGCGAGACCCAGGTCTTTGATCTTTTCGCCGTACTTGCCCCACTTGTCGACGTCGAGATTGAAGAGCGGAATTTCCACGCCGTCGAAGCCCATTTCTTTCAAGTTTTCGATCACCGGCAAGAGGCTCTCATCGGGATCGCCGGACCATAACAGCAGGTTCATGCCGAACTTCATGGGTGTTCTCCAAAACTTATCAAGGCAAAGGGGCGGATCTAATGGGAAGAGTCAGCTTCGGGGCAAAGTAAATCGTCAAAATGCTCGGCGACGGCTGATCGCATTGTCGGCAGCAGCGGAGCGAAGCCGCTCGGTAGTGCCGGTAGTTTGACGCGCTGAAGCACCTGATTCAAGCGGAGAGTCAGCTTTTCATCCTCGGCATAGTCTTCCAGGAAACGGACTTCCAGGAATCGTTCGATGAACCAGGCCAAGCGGTCGCTGCTGCGGGTCGCGATCTGGTTGACGGCGGTCTCCACTTTCGTCGGTTCGATTTGCGCAAGTGCGTCGTAGTAAGCCGGCAACAAGCCGGGATTTCGCAGTGCGAGTTCGGCGTCCAAGAGCAGTTCGACCACAATATGCCCCAAAAAACTGGGACGAAGTCCGTCGTCGGCGCCCACCTGATCGCGAATCAAGACGGTGAATCCCCACGAGAGTTCGCCAAACGCTTTGGTGCGATGGAACCAATCGTCGTCATGATGATGCTGAACGACGCCGCGGGCGACTTCCGCCATACAAGGGTCATCGG
This sequence comes from Blastopirellula marina DSM 3645, assembly GCF_000153105.1. GTDB lineage: Bacteria > Planctomycetota > Planctomycetia > Pirellulales > Pirellulaceae > Blastopirellula > Blastopirellula marina. The sequence continues at coordinate 1,545,312 of NZ_CH672377.1, read as the reverse complement.
CGTCGCAGTGGGGCAGCGCCCCTTTCGATCGGGCGCGCATCTTGCGATCGACGACGTTCAACCAGTCGGGGACAGCCGTGCCGGCCAGAAAGTAAGGTCGATCGAGAAAGAGCCTGCCGTGTGCGAAATAATTCATGCGCAACTTACCGTCCGAACGCTCGGCGCTACGTGATGATCGCCTGCGGCGGAAAGCAAAGAATCGGGATCACCAGCGACGTAAAGCCGACAATCCAACGGACGGCCCCGATTTTGACGCTGTCATCGGCGGTCGGCGGATGCGAGGGACCAATCACTAACACCAGGATCAACATCAAGATCCAGGTCCAACCAGCGCCCAACGCCATCGCGGTCACTGCGGCGATGATGACGCCCCAGGCCAGAAAGTAGGACCATTTGCCAAACAGCGTGTAGGCGACATGGCCTCCATCCAGTTGACTGATCGGCAGCATGTTCAAACCGGTGACCAGCAGCCCGACCCAGCCTGCCATGAAGTAGGGATTCAACTGCGCCTGGGCGACTGGATCGCCAAGCGAGTAGCCGGGGACCTGAAACCAGGCCATCGCCCAAGCCAGTCCCAGCGGAACATCGAGCGAATAAGGCGAAGGCGCCGTTTTGGTTAAATCCATTTGCAGGATGCCGACGTAGAGCACCGGGATCGCGATCACCAAGCCCGCCAGCGGACCGGCCAGTCCGATGTCAAATAACTGCCGGCGATTCGCTTTCAAACCGTCCATGCCGATCACGGCGCCCATCGTGCCGATCGGCGAAATGGGGATCGGAATGAAGTACGGATAGCTAGCGTGAATTCGATAGCGGACCGTCATCAGAAAATGTCCCATCTCATGGGCGAACAAGATCGCCAGCAGACAGGCCATGTAGATCAATCCGTCGCTTACGCTCACGTGTCGCAGGACAAGTCGGATCCCTTCGACCAGCGGATCGGAGAGGAGCGGATCGTATTCGGCGTCGACCATTCCTCCCAGCAACATCGTCGGCTGCCAACGGGTCCAACCGACGAAGAAAGTAGAGAGACACGTTGCGACAAACAGCAAGATCGGCAGCAAGACGCGACGCTGGCGAACAGGACGCGACGGGGCGGCCGCAGGCGCACCTTCAGCGCGCGAAACTGCCGGCGTCGGCGGCACAGAGTCATACGAGTCGAGCGTCTCGCGCTGAGTCGGTTCAGGGGGGGAGCTGTCAGTCATCCCTGTCATCTTAGCAAACTCGTCGTCGACGGCGAGTGAGCGACAGCACGAAACTGCCGAGAGCAGGTCCCAACTAGCGCGTCTTCACCCAATAACGGTCGAGAAATAGCTCTTGGAAGTACATTTCGCCGAGCTCGCGATTGACCTCCAGCAGCATCCGTTTGCGAAACATGGTCAAATCGGGATCTTCCAGTTCGACGGGACTCGCTTCACGGGCCGTTCGCAACACGCGGTCACGCAGCCGCTGCTCACGCTCGTCCATCGCCGCTTGGGCATCGGTTACCTGGTCACCGGGAACCAGGCCATACAGCGTAAAGTTAAACTTGGTGGTCGTGCCGGCGGTCGGATCAGACATCCGAAACTTGAAATCGCCGATCTCCATCTCCACCGGAGGGACCTCAGGCAGATCGGCCGACTGAGCCGCTTCTACCGGCGGTTCTTTCGCGCAGCCGGCAAGCAGCGCCAATGACGCGCAGCTGAACAATAGGAGATGTCTAATAGCGTTCAAGCGTAACATTGGTAAAAACGAACCTCTTAATCAAACTTGGCCCAACTAACTGATCCGAGAAGTCACGCAGTTGAGCTCGGACGAGCCGCAATTCTGGGTCCGCGAGATCAATCAAGTTAGCGTTGCGGCAGGTCCGAATCACTTCATCCGAAAGCCGGCCTTTTCTGGATTCTAAAATCTCGACCACTTTGGCTTTGTCGTTGGGATCGACCAGGCAATGCGTGTTGAAGTGAATCGCGACGCTGTTTTGATATTCGTCCAGGTCAGGCATTCGCGTCGGATCATCGGCCGCCAAGACGGTGATCGAAAACTCGCCTAACTCGATTTCTTCCCAGCTCACCTTCTCTTCGATCCATGGTTCGAAGGAAGTTGGCGCAGGCTTACTTGATCCGCAGCCGAATGCTGACGCCAAAGCGGCCAGACATCCGATCAGCCATAACAATTTGTGCAGCGATAAGGTCAGCATGTCGTTCTTTAGCCAGAGATGAGAGAGAAGAGAAGCTTTGAAAGTCGACACCGAAATATGGATCGCAATTTCGTGATGGGAAATTGTTTTTACCGCAACTGAGCGGTTGTAGCGATTGTTTCGATTGCGACGTCAGCCCTGGCGCAAACGGCGTTCTACATTAGTAAGGCATTGCGGTTTTTTAGAGGTTTGGGCAAAGCGATGAATCGAAGCGGAAGCATGATCGCCGCACTCTGTTGGCTGTTGGTCGCACTGGGATGCGGCGAAGTGCCGATGCAGTTTCGTGATGTCGAGAACCTGCCGAAACCGACTGATCCGGCCGAGTTCGACTTGGGAACGTTCGATATTACGATTCCGCAAGATAAGACCAACAGCACGATCATGCTGGACTTTCACGCCTACGTCATCATGCCGAAGTACCAGCTCGAACAATTTGAGGCCGAGTTCGCCCTGAAACAGCGACGCGTGCGAAACGGGATCATTCTCAAGATTCGCGAGTTTACCCGGACGCAATTGAATGAGCCGGAACTGGAGTCGGTTCGCGGCGCGATTGCGACGGGAGTCGGCGATGCGATCGCGGAGCCCAAGATCGACGCTGTTGGTTTCCACCACTTCCGATTTTTGGAAGAGTAGTGCGCTACTGCATCAGAGAGTCGGTAGGCTCCTCCAGCACCAGTTTCGCTTCGCTCGCAACGTCACGCAGTTGCAGCGGGATCTCTGATTTCAGCAGCGCCTCGAGCTGCTTGATCACCGGGGCGCGATCCAATTGGGGATTCTCATGCGCCAGAATCACGATGGCCCGGATTGCGTTGTTCATTGTCGACGCTTGTTGAACGCGCTGTCGAATTTGCAGATCGTCAGGGCTGATCGTGTCCAGAATATCGGCGGGCGCGACCAACTCTTTCTCGGGCAGGACGTTCGGATCGAGCATCTCGAGCAGCATCGGCGTCGCTCGCAGATCTCCTTGCCGCGCTAGCCCGGTCGCCGCGTTGTAGCGAACGTCAGAGAAGGAGTCGCTGGTTAGTTCCGCCAAGCGATCGTTAGCGCGATCGCCTCCTAAGACGCCCAATGCGAAACAGGCTCGACTGCGGAGCTGATCTTCATAGCGCTGCGGAAATGGGAGAGCAGAATCGCTGCGCGCGGTCGACGCCGCCTGTAGCGTCTCCCAGATCTGAGGATCGTCTCGCAGCCCAGCGGCGCCCAGGTTGTCGATCGCTTCGGCTAAAGCTTCGACGGCTGCCAGGCGAACTTGTTGATCTTCGGGCGTAGCGTCCTGATTGGCGGCTTGTAAAAGCGTAGGTAAACCTTCCGGCGTCTTTAACGTGCCGATCGCGCGGCAGAGGAAACTGCGCAGCCAAATGTCTTTCTCGCCGAGTTTGCCTGAGTCGGTCAGCTGTTCGTCCAGCAGATGCGACAACTGGGCGGCGAACGCCGGGTCGTTTTTCAGCTCTTCGTTGCGACGATCATGCAGCGCCTCGGCCAGGTTCCAGGCCGATTGCCAAGCGGTGTCGCTGGGGCGCTGCAGTTCTTCGACATAAGTGCGAGGATCGCCGTGCCAGCCGGCGAGAAATTGCGGGATCAATACGAACGAGACCGCACCTAGAACGATCAGCAGCGGCGCGATAAATAGCTGCATCAAGAACTTCGATGTCGGCGGCTTTACTTCAGGCAACGCGTCGTCTGGCGAAAAGGATTGCGGCGTTTCCGGCGGCCCCAGTTTTTTGGCGTCGACGTCTTCGTTCGAGTTGGCGAAATCGCTCATCGTGGGGCGCATACGAAAAAGAGAAACGAATCGAGAGAGATTCGCTTAGTGTAGGCGCACGCCGAGTCAATCACAATCATCGCCGCCAAAGCGAGCGTCCGCTACGAAGTCACGGGCGCTTGTTGATCGCGCAGATAGGCTTGTCGCGCCAGACCACACGCGCCGAGATAACCCGCGTCGGTACCGAGCGAGGTGAAGCGGATCGCCGTCTTTTTGGCCGGAACCGGGAAGGCGCGACGTTTGACTTCTTCACGAACGCGTTCGATAAACATCGTGCCCAGCGGCGAGTCGGCGCCGCCAAAATTGACCGCTCCGCCCAGCACGACGGCGCCAGGATCGATCGTATGCATCAGCGACACGACGCCGACGCCAAGATAGCGAGCCGTTTCCATCACGATAAACAGCGAGAGTTCGTCGCCGCGTTCCGCCTCTTCGGCGACCATCAGCGGAGTCAGTTTTTCGCCTTTGTTCATTCGCGCCATTAGCGAGCTCTTTTCGCCCGCCTCTAATGCTTCCTGCGTTCGCTTTACGATCGCCGTGCCGCTGGCGTAGGCTTCCAAATGGCCGCGCTGGCCGGTAGGGATCTGCCGTGCGTCATCATTGAAGTCGATGATAATGTGGCCGCACTCCGAACCAAAGCTATGATCCCCTTCAACCAACGTGTCGTTGACGATGATGCCGCCGCCGACGCCGGTGCCGAGCGTCAGCAAGACCATGCTGCGGAATTCGCGTCCCGAACCGAGCCAATACTCGCCGAACGCGGCTGCGTTGGCGTCGTTGGCCAGAATGACCGTCGCGCCCGTCTCTTCTTCCAAAGCTTGCCGAATCGGAAAGTGAAACCAATGAGGCAAATTGTGCGGTTCCATCGTCCGGCCGTTGACGATGTCGATCATTCCCGGCATCGCCAATCCGATCGTTGCGACGTCAGAAATCGTGTGCCCAATATCGGCCAGCATCGTATGCAATTCGGCCGCGACGCGACGGATGGCGCTCGCGGGACCCTGCGATTCTTCTGTCGCGATTTTGTGATAGGCCAACGTGCGGCCTTCGTCGTCTACGAGGCCGATCTTGATGTTGGTTCCACCAACGTCCACGCCGAAGAAGAAGGGAGGAGTCGTCACGGGGAGGAAATCGTCCAGATGAGCTATTGCGAATTTGTCGTTTGAGACCGAAGTGGTCGTCCAGGAGGACAAAATTACTATAGGCAAGCAGACGGCCGGTCACAATCGACAAAAAGAGATTCGCAAAAAGTGCTTAGCCCAACTCGCTGATTCGCCGCCGGATCTCGGTAGACGAGATATCCGCTCGAAACATCGCTGGACTGACACCATCGCTCAGTCTGCGCAACGCCGTGGGAAGTTCGATCTCTTCCAGCGTCGTGAACTCCCCTTTGACCTGTCGTGGAAAGACCAGAAAGCGGCAGTTTTGCTCGTTAAATTCTCGAATAGCGGCATCCCGTTTTTTTTCTGAGTCGTTGTAGTAACGCAGGTCCGCGATCCGCACGATCGTGTCCGCGCCGACCACAAAAGTCGTTTCCGGAAAGATTCTCGACTTCTCCACAAAGGTCGGCGCTCGCGTCAACCAGCAGCGCTGCGGGGGTTCAAATTGGTCGACGCGCTCCGCCATTTCGCCAAAGTCGAGCGGCGGCTTTTCTACGTTTTCGATCGAGATCTCATATTCGACCGGACGCCCCAAAATCTGTTCGGCGACCGCCGCCATTTCGAGGTGACCTTCGTGCAGCGGATTGAAAGCGCCGGACATCACCACGCCGGAATTCTCACTCGGAGATACTGTCTCGCCGGCGCCTACGCATGCCCGAATATCGCCTTGCAGCAGTTCGCGCCAACTGGGTTGAGCACGATAGACCGTTTCGTCAATCTGTTCGCCGGGGAGCAAGCTTAGACGTAGCGTCTCGGTTAGACCGGCCGCTGCGGCAAGTCGATCCAAGATCAATTCCGCGGTCAGTTTTTCTTCTTCGTCACGCGTGCGAGCTTCTTTGGTGAGCACCAGATTAGCGACGGTGGTCGCTTCCGGAGTCTGAATCGCTAAGTGGACGCGATGCGGACCTTTTTTCGCGCGATGCGATTTCAGACTCGCCGTACAACCGACGCCCATCAACGGGGGTTGTTCGCCGCTGGCCAGCCCGGACTCGACCGCTTTCTGCCACAACTTGCGGGCTCGCAAGAAGGCGCTGACCGCCATGGCGCGAGCTGTCGCTTCGCTGCAATACTGTTCGGGAGTTCGTTTCAGCAGATCGGTCAGTGCGATGCTGGAATAGGGTACGGTCGCCTCCAACAAGGTGAGCGAAGCGCCGGGAACTTGCAGCAGGCGGCTGATCGCCTCGCTGCCGCCGCCGGCGACCGCCATCACCAGTTGGTTTGGGGCGAGATGTAACTGACGAATTAGGTGGGTGGGCTGAACGTACGGCACAACGCTGGCTGCCTTGGGGGCGAGATCGGTTCTCTCTCTACCTCCTATCGTAAGACGCCGGGCTAGCGATCGCCAACCCAGGATCTGTAGTTTGCATCACGAATTGTGCTCCACACGTCGCTCGAATCGATCGCCATCCAGGGCGTCGACCCGCAGTGAGCAGCTCGCTTCGTCTCTAGTCGGCAGGAATCTTCCCTCGACAGATGCTTAGCGGCGACGCTCACGCTCTCCCCCTCTACGGGCGAGCTTTGACAGCTCCGAAAATGTCGCCGGTCTCGGGATAAGTTGTCGACAATAGCAGCGGCTGTTGTAACGCCAGAGTTTGGCGGCGATAGGATCTCGTTGCCGACGTACGCCGCTCTCTTGAGATGCTTGCCGCCTAGTTTTCAACTTGAAGGCGAAAAAGAGGGTCAAAAAAGTAGGCGTCGCAATCGCTGCAAGCCCAGGCGTCGACCGCTAGCTCCGGCAAGTCCAGTTATTCTTGCAAAAATCTTTTGAACAGACGCCGAATTTCGCCTGGTTAAAACGGTTGTAACGGGAAAGCTATCGGGATTGTAACGATCGCACACGTCCCGTTTGCAGAACTGCTAGAAATCTGCCCCGGTAACCATGCTCGAAATCTTGAAGCAAAATCGGTTGTTGTTAAAGTCATGGAGAACGTGCATCTCGAAGAGCATTGATGAAGTTTCGCCTGGCTGTTTTGATGAAGGCCTGCCCACTGTGAGAATTCGCCGCCCGCACCCTGACGAAGTCGACCAACTGCTCCTCAACGCGCAGTTGCGCGATGAGTTAGAGCCGTATTTCGACGAGTCGATCGCGTGCCTTGATAACGGACGCGTTCCGTTGCATGTCGAGAACGAATTTCTGACCGCAATTCTGGCTTGGGAACGTGCTCCGATATTACCGTTAGGGGAGTGGTTCTCTCCTCCTCTGCAGCTTCCGTCGCCCGATTCGCTTTCGGATGAACAAATCCACGAGCTTCTCTGGAATTCGATCCAGACTCTAGCTAGCAAGCGGATCTATCTCGACTTCACCGATCATCTCAGCGATCGGCAGCTTTACTGCATTTTGAAACGGGACATTTTGACGTCATACGAGAAGATGGTCGACTTGCCGTCCCACTCGCTGTCGTTCAATTGTGCTCCGCCGGACGACGACCCGGACGTCTGGCTTCGCTACTACGCGAGCGAAGAAGAGCGCCACGGCTGGGAAGAGGAGACGGGGCAACCGCTCCCTCCCTATCAGCCTTCGCCGTTCCCCCGCAAGCTGCCCAAGAGTTCCGCCTAGCGCGGTTACTTCTTCAGGATGCTCGCTTCCGGCGCTGTTGCCGCGCGAACCATCGGCTGTGCACCAGCTTCGGTTGTCGCGGTCGCTTTTGGTTCGGGAAGCGAGAGCATCTCGAAACCGGAGGCGAAATTGCGATCCGCCTCGGCGAACTTCTCGGCCAGTGTTGTTTCAAGCGTGAAGACGATCGAATAGCGGCGACCCGAGTCGTCCGAAAACAGGTAATAGATCCATTCGATCGGCATGCTCTCGGCGACGCCGTTGGCCGTCACGCGCAGGCGTCGCAGACCGTTTGAGCTCAGCCCTTCCGAGGCGTCGGCGAACTGGGCGAAATTTTTGCCCAACGACTTCTGCACTTCTTGCTGAAACGCTTCGAGCGTCATCTGCTCGCCGGCCTTCAAATCGCTGATCCGCGTCACGTTGCATTGGGCGATCAGATCTCCCTGCTTTACCAGACGGAAGACCGACTGCTTGGCGGTTTCGCTCATCATGGTCCAGTCACGCTCGAGCAGCAGACCGAACCCAGCTTCTTTCGCCTCGTAGTCCAACAGCATTTTGCCGGCGTTGGGGGTCAGGTCGAGTTTCGCCAGTTTGGCGTCACTAAGCGAATCGACGGTCTCTTGGACCGGTTGCGACAACATTCGAATGACTGCTTTGACCTTGAAGCCGGGAGCGTTGTGGGCGATGGCGCGATTTTCGTCAATCGCGGCGGCGACCCATTCGATCGTGTCGTTTTCGAGATTGAAATTGACTTTGGCTTTAATCGTTAGATCGGTCGCAACTCCGCCTGCGGCGCCGGCGATCGCGCCGCTGATGTCGATCTTGGCTTGGGTCTTTGTGATCTGAATCAGCTTGGCCTTGATATCGTTTTGCGAAACGGCGTCGAGCAGGAAGAGTTCGGCCAGGCGATCGTTTTCGAAAGTCCACTCATCCCCCACTTTGACTTTTTCTTTCGGCAGAAAATGCCCCGCTAGCAAACTGCTGCACTGAACGTTGATCAAATCGCATTCGGCGCGATTGAAGTGCCCTTCGGCCAGAAACAGATTTTGGCGTCCCCCGTCGAGCTCGGCGATGACCAACGTCTTAGAGGCAGGGAGCGTCGTCCGCTCATCCTGGCCGTTCAGCTTCATGTCGGCCCAGGCTTCGTCGTACTTGCGGATAGCCGCAACAGGGGAGTCTGTCCCGAGGATTCGCTCGTCATATTGAAGGGTGCCGGTCAGGGCCATGGGAAATTCGCGAATTTTGGTCCCATCGGGATTTACGCGAACGGTCCCTTCGACCTCCATAACTACTTTGACCACACGGTTTTGGGCATCGGGATTTACCTTCAGCTCGACGCTTGGTTCGGCGGCTGCAGAAAATGCCGGAACGAAAAAGGAAAGCGAAACGAATAACGCCAATCGTGCATCGAAGTTCATGTAACGAGATCCCAGTGGTCGCGCGAGAAAAACGGCTTCTTCGGAAGCATCGTCAAAATCGGGCGTCCAAGTCCAGCCGATTGGGAGGGATGTTGGGGTTGTTCCTGCGGTTGACCGAAATGGAGTTGTGAGATAACGAACGAACACGAAGCCAAAATTTGACGTAAAGTTAAGTCAGGCGATCGTTTAACGGTTCCTACCTCATCACCTCTCATCTCGGGATTCCCATATCCCAATCGCGAACTTGAAAAAAAATGCGAACATTTCAGCAACCTTTTCGCACCTATCTGCGTATAAACCAATGAACAATTCGCTGACGAATAGTCTTTGGGTTCACTAATAAAAAGAGAGTGAATTTCAATTCTTTTCGGCAGCGGCAAGCATTTCGACAGAAAGAGGCCCCTGCTTTGCAGGTTTTCAGTCCCAGTGCTTGAGTGACGTGCGTCCGGGAAGGACGCTGCACCCCAAAAGTCCGACGCGTGCGAGTTATTCGCAGGGATAATCGCCGTTGGCACAGCTCACCTAGTGAGGGACACCGTGAATACGAACTACAAATCTGAAAGCATGCGGCGTTTTCGCGACCAACAAGTTCGGTTCGCGCCGCGCGATAAAAAGATGGATCAGGCCAATCGGGCCGAACGCCTACTCGGCGAAATCGACCCGAAAAAGACCTATCCCTATGAATATCTCTATTTCCGCATCACCGACTTCCGTCCGGATGACAATCCGAAAGGAACCGTTGAAGGAAAAGAGACGGCGCACGATCTCCGGCTGTTCGTCGAAGATCTCTCCGATTCGGCCGATATTCCGGTGGAGTTGGCGGGGGAAGAAGTTCTGACGGTCGAAGAGCTAAGCCGCAAGTTCAACGTTTCCACCAAAACGATCTCTCGTTGGCGACAACAGGGGCTCGTGAGCCGCCGGTTTTTGTTTGAAGGTCGCAAACGCGTCGGCTTTTTAAAGAGCAGCGTTGAGCGTTTCGTTCGTACCAATGCCGATCGGATCGAGCGTGGCCGTCAATTCAGCCAGCTGACCGACGTCGAAAAAGACGAGATCATCGAACGTGCTCGACGTTTGGCGCGAGCCGGCGGCGGACCCTCGGAAGTTGCTCGTCGAATCGCAACGCGGATGAACCGCAGCGTCGAAACGATTCGCTACACGCTGAAGAACTACGACGAAAAGAATGCCGACACGGCCGTTTTCCCGCGATCGACCGGCCCGCTCAGCGACGACGCCAAGGAAGGAATCTTCCAAGCGTATCGCGACGGGGCGACCGTCGATCGTTTGGCCGAGCGATATCATCGGACGAAGAACAGCGTTTATCGCGTCGTGAATGAAGTTCGGGCCAGCCATATTGAAGAGTTGCCGCTCGACTGCATTTACAACGAAGTGTTCGACGATCCGAGCATGGAAGAAGAGATCCTCGGCCCGCTGCCGGTGGCCGAAACGGCGACGCGTCGCACGCGACCGCCAGCCGGTTTGCCGTCGTACCTCGCGTCGCTGTACGAAGCTCCGCTGTTGACTCGCGAGCAGGAATATCACCTGTTCCGTAAGTTCAACTACCTAAAGCATCACGCGGCGAAGTTGCGTGAGAGCGTCGAAACCAGCAAGGCCAAAGCGAGCGTGATGGACGAGATTGAACGCTTGTACGAAGCCGCGGTCGAGGTGAAGAACCAGATCGTGCAATCGAACCTGCGTTTGGTCGTCTCGATCGCCAAGCGTCATTTGGGCGCCGCCGACGAGTTCTTTGAACTGGTCAGCGACGGCAACATGTCGCTCATTCGAGCCGTCGAAAAGTTCGACTACTCACGCGGCAACAAGTTCAGCACGTACTGCAGTTGGGCGATCATGAAGAACTTCGCTCGGACAATTCCGGTCGAGTTCAAACATCGCGATCGATTCCGTACGAGCTTGGACGAGTTGTTCCAAGGTCGAGTCGATAATCGCAGCGATCAGTACGAGCAGGAAGCGATGCAACAGCAGCGCGAACGTCAGATTCAGCGGATTTTGAATCGGCTCGACGAACGTGAGCAGAAGATCATCATCCGTCGATACGGCTTGGATCACGATCACGAACCGCAAACGTTGAAAGAAGTTGGCGCCGAGTTGGGTGTCACGAAAGAGCGGATTCGCCAGATCGAGGCCCGAGCGCTCAACAAGCTGCGAGTCGCCGCCCAAGAAGCGAAACTCGATATTCCTGAAGTGAACTAGCATTCGCCCCTTTGCGAATGACATTTCCATCATGCAAGAACCAGAGGCTTTCGGGCTTCTGGTTCTTTTTTTGTTTCTAGGCCGCTTTATGGGCACTGACACGCTTATTGTTTCTTCGATATTTCGAAGTCTTGCAGGTCGAAGGTGAAAGTCGAATTTTCGTCGGAGACGGTAGCATGCAGCGGCGTCTGATGCGGAGCGCGAAATTGCCGCGGGATCTGCAAAACATCCACCGGGACTCGGCTTGGCGCCTCGGGGAGCGGGTCGCCCGCGGGGGGCTGTACGGTAATCGTATAGTTTCCGATAGCGACTCCTAGAAGGCTTACACGCCCTTCCCCGTCGAGCGTTCCGCCGTACGCTTCGCCGTTTTCGGGATTGGAGAGGTCGATCAGAGCGCCGGTAAGCGGACTTCCTCCGTTGGTTACGGTCGCCGAAATGTCGGTGCGCTCGATATTGGAGCGCGGTTGATGGCTGCAGCCCACGAGCGCGCAACAGCTCAACCAGATCGTCAGCGAGTTCAATAATTGACGTTGTGGCCGGTACGACATGGAATTTCCTGGTGCAATGACAACAAAGCGTTTCAGCTTGCCTCGAACGCGTCTAGTTGAAGTTGGCTTCAATAACGAGGCCATCATCCGCAGTGAACGCTCGGCGAAGCATTTCCATGTCGGCTACTTCTGCAACAAAGTGGACCGAGCCATCCCCGCCCAGAACTTCGATTCCTCCAGGATGGTACGAGTTAAGGATCGTATTGACGTCGAACCACCAGTTGGCGCCAGAGGGTGCTCCAGAGAGCCAGGCGCTATTGATCGGATACCGAAACGTGGCAGTTCCTTGGGTGTAGCCGCTGCTGTAGGTGATGTTGCTGATTTGCGTATCTTTGTCCCACGTATTCCGGCCGTCGCTGCTGGTAACGGTATTGATTCGCAGCCCACCCCAGCCGCCGAGACCATTGGCGCTATTCTCGATACCGTCGACCTGCCCAGACTGCTCGGCCACGACAAAGGTGTTGGAGGTGCCGTCGATCAGATTGGCTAGCCTGCGCCCTTTGAAGTTAATAAAGGTGCCGTTGTTGCAGTAGGTGCCCGATTGAACGGCATTTACCGCCGTGCAGACGCTCGAGCGTCCTAGCGGATCAGGGTAGGCTCCGGAGATGCCGACATAGTCATGCACCTGCGACCAATTGGGCGACGTCCCGGAGTAGGTCATCGCCGGGTTACGCTCTGGAAGTGGACTGGAGGGGCAGACGAGTCCGGAGACGCTCGCGGTGTAAAGCACTTGATTGTTGACGAAGTAGCGGCCATCGAACGCGTTATAGGTCCCACTGGTATCGAGTTGGTCATAAAGCACCGATTGTTCCACGAAAGGCAGAATACGAACTTTCCAGTTGTGGTTGGTGTCGTTGCCGATCGGCAGTTCTTTGTAGGTGCTTTCAAAATTGTGCAGCGCCAGTCCCAACTGCTTCATGTTGTTGGAGCACTGCATGCGCCGCGCCGCTTCTCGAGCTTGCTGCACGGCCGGCAGGAGCAATGCGATCAAAACTCCGATGATAGCGATGACGACCAACAATTCGACAAGCGTAAATCCGAATTTTCGAGTGTGCCGGGAGTTCATTAGGAATTCATCCAAGATAAGGAAAGGATGGATAAGGCTGTTTGCGGAAATTGCACACAGCGGACTTCTTCCAGGTAAAAGATGAGAAGACAGGCTGGCAATGTCAGCAAAGCAAGTGCCGAAGCGATGGCCCTAAAATGCCCACTTCTCGACGAGCCGCTGAAAGCACTGGAAGGCAATCAGTTTGCGACGAGAGGATTTTTTGCTTTTTATAAAATCGAAGATGAAAATATCAGCAGAAATCAATGATTTCGCGTGATATGCCTGAACATTGAACAGGCCTGCTAAGAACCTGCGCGGCAATGACGCCCTGTTTGGGGCGACACCCTCCCCTTGTTTTGCTGTCCAGGCCGATTTTGCGGCGGATACCGGCTTCGCTCTTCGAGATTGAAATCCCATTTCTGATCTACAATGGCGAATCGGGCAGCCGGGATGAACCTCTCCCGGAGTGGCTCCGTCTAGTAGAAAGAGGGGCCAAAACAGCCTTAGAATTTACCTATTTGGTAAGCCAGGAAAGCACGAGCTCGACAGCAGAAACTTTCGGATGATTTTTTGGCGAGCAGCGGGCGAAGGCGACTTGCGGGGTTTGCCCAAGTCGGTATATTAGTCTGTTTTCGATTATAGCCCGACTAACGGGCTGGCGTAGCTCAATTGGCAGAGCAGCTGATTTGTAATCAGCAGGTTGTGGGTTCGACTCCCTCCGCTAGCTTCCGCGATGCGGCTTTTCGTACTCAAGCGAATCCGCGCCAGCCTTCGGGCGGGCGATCGCAGCAGTCAGATGCGGCGATAAGGGCGTGGGACACGGTGTTAAGTGCGGGGGGTTTCCCGAGCGGTCAAAGGGGACAGACTGTAAATCTGTTGGCAATGCCTTCACAGGTTCGAATCCTGTACCCCCCACTTACAAAAAAATAGCGTCAAACGGCTTATGCCCGCTGGCGTGATGTGGTTGTAAAAGGTGAGAATGGCGACGATCTCGACTGCCGTAAGATGGCGACGGGTATCGTTGCGAGATGAGTGCGGGTGTAGCTCAATGGTAGAGCAACAGCCTTCCAAGCTGAAGACGAGGGTTCGATTCCCTTCACCCGCTTGGGCGGCGCTTAGCCGCAGTTCAGAGAGGACGCGTAGTTCTCTCTGGAAAACCTGTGGCGATCATGCGCACTCCGCGTATGTCGCTGCTGTAGCTCAGTGGTAGAGCACTTCATTGGTAATGAAGAGGTCATGGGTTCAAGTCCCATCAGCAGCTCTTCGCTAGTTGTTTATTTCCGCTTGCTCCAAGTTTGCACTGATTCAGTGGGGATTACGAAAGACAAAGAACATGGCCAAGGACGTATTTCAAAGAACTAAGCCGCACGTCAATGTCGGCACCATCGGCCACATTGACCATGGCAAAACCACCACGACCGGCGCTATCCTCGCCGTTCAGGCGGCCAAGGGTTTGGCGAAGAACAAAGCGTATTCCGAAATCGCCAAGGGCGGTACGGTTCGCGACGCGACCAAGACGGTGACCATTGCGGTCGCGCACGTCGAATATGAAACCCCGAACCGTCACTACGCCCACATTGACTGCCCGGGCCACGCGGACTTCGTGAAGAACATGATCACCGGCGCCGCCCAGATGGACGGAGCGATTTTGGTTGTGTCGGCTGCTGACGGTCCGATGCCGCAGACGAAGGAGCACGTTCTGTTGGCTCGTCAGGTTGGCGTGCCGTACGTTTGCGTCTTCCTGAACAAGTGCGACCTGGTCGACGATGAAGAGTTGTTGGACCTGGTTGAGCTGGAAGTTCGTGAACTGCTCAGCAAGTACGAATTTCCTGGCGACGATTGCCCGGTTATCCGCGGCGCCTCGCTGCCGGCCTACAACAATCCGGCCGATCCGGAAGCCAGCAAGTGCATCACTGAGTTGATGGAAGCGCTGGATACTTACATTCCGGAGCCGACTCGCGAAGCTGACAAGCCGTTCCTGATGGCGATCGAAGACGTGTTCTCGATCGAAGGTCGTGGAACGGTCGCCACCGGACGTATTGAGCGCGGCGTGGTGAAGGTCGGCGAAGAAGTGCTGATCATCGGTTTGAACGATGCCCCGACCAAGACCACGGTCACCGGTATCGAAATGTTCAACAAGATCCTGCAAGAGGGTTATGCGGGCGACAACGTCGGCTGCTTGCTCCGCGGCGTCAAGCGTGAAGATATTTCGCGCGGCCAGGTGCTCGCCAAGCCGGGTACGATCACCCCGCACACCAAGTTTGAAGCGGAAATTTACTGCTTGTCGAAGGAAGAAGGGGGCCGTCACACGCCGTTCTTCTCCGGCTATCGTCCGCAGTTTTACTTCCGCACGACTGACGTGACCGGAACCGCCAACCTGATCGGCGCCGAAATGTGCATGCCAGGCGACAATGTTCGCATTGAAGTCGAATTGCACAAGCCGATCGCGATGGATGACGGCGTTCGCTTCGCGATTCGCGAAGGCGGCCGTACCGTGGGTTCGGGCGTTGTGACGAAGATTATCGCCTAACGGCGTTGAGTAAAAATTTTGCGGCGCCCGGCCCGAAAACATGGGTCGGGCGTCCGTAATTTAGGGGCGTAGCTCAATTGGCAGAGCGCTGGTCTCCAAAACCAGAGGTTGAGAGTTCGATTCCCTCCGCCCCTGCTTTCGTCGGTTGATTTGGGGCCTTCGCCTTTGATCGATTCGTCGTTCCGTAAATTAAGTCATCGTCTATGGCTCGGCCAGCGACGTTTTAGGAAGAAAGTCACGCAGCGATGGCAAAAGAGAGAGCCGCCGCTACAGCCGGAAACTTCGTCCAAGAGTTGGCGCAGACCGGACGCTATAAGCGTTCGCAAGGTCGAACCGCTCGGCAGGCGACAATGCTCGCACTTTGGGCGTTGGTCGGCGTTGCAGCATGGCAGTTATTCGACGTATTTCGGAACCAAGGCCAGGATCGTTGGATTCAGGTCGGCGTTCCGGCTGCGTTACTGATCGTCGGGTTTTGGGTCGCTTACCGCATGATCAATTGGCCGGTGTTCGCCGATTTTTTGATCGCGGTCGAAGCGGAAATGAATAAAGTGTCTTGGCCCTCACGGGCTGAGTTGATTCGGGCCAGCGCCGTCGTGATCCTGTTTGTGTTCGCTTTGGCGGCCGTGCTGTTTGCGTACGACGTATTTTGGCAGTTTGTGCTGAAAAGATGGATCGATATCCTGCGATACGCATTCAATTAGTGTGGCGATTGGCCAAGGGATTAGGTTGTGGATAACGAGTCGAAAAACGAAAACGAATTGTCTGCTGAGGACGTGACCGCCGAAGGCGCTGCGCCGGAAGCGGCAGAGTCGTCCGACGCGCCGCAGCTTGAATCGCAGTCAACCGAATCGCCGGCCGAAGCGGAACAAGCCGTCGCCCCCGACGCCGAAACTGCGGAACCGGAAGTCGAAGCGACGGAGCCCGAGGCCGAAATGGCCGAAGCGGTTGTTGGCGCGGAGTCGACAGAGGAAGTTGTCGCCGAGGAATCGCCGAAACCGGCTCGTCCGAAGAAGGGACGCAACCGCGGTCCGCTCGAACTGATTGAGGAGGAGGAAGAAGCTCCTGTCGAAGTCGGCGAGATGGATTGGTACATCCTGAAGGTGCAGAGCAATCGCGAGAAGTCGATTTGCGCGAACCTTTGGCGTCGCGTCAAAATGGCCGGGCTAGAAGCGTACTTTGACGAGGTCATGGTTCCGACCGAGGACATCGTCGAGTTCAAAAACGGTAAGAAAAAGATCACCAAGCGTAAGCTCTATCCAGGGTATATCGTCGTCCACATGGCGATCAACGATGATACCTGGTTTTTGGTGCGTGAGACGGGCGGGATCGGCGACTTCACTGGCGCCGCAGGACGACCGACTCCGATGCTGGCGCACGAAGTCGAGAGAATCACGAAGAAGGTTGAAGACGAAGAAACGGGTGAAGAGCCGGTCAAGACCAACATCCGTTTCAAGTTGGGGGACCATGTTCGCATCACCGAAGGAACCTTCGAGAACTTCGAAGGGGATGTCGAAGGAATCGACGAAACCAATGGCCGCGTGACGGTCATGATCAACATCTTCGGTCGGACGACTCCGGTCGAGATGGAACACTGGCAAATGGAGCCGGTGTAACCATTGCGAGTCGTCGGCCTGTCGATTGCCGCAGTCGGTTGCGTCGCCTGAGTGCGACCGATCGGATGTCGTTTTCGGCCCACCGAATACCCAAGTAATTCAGCAATCCACGGTGAACTGAACGTTCGCCGCCGAGGAAAAGAGACATGGCGAAGGAACTGGTTGGTAAAGCGAAATTTCAAGTGCCCGGCGGCAAGGCTACTCCGGCGCCTCCGGTAGGTACGTCGCTCGGTAAGTTCGGCGTGAACCTGGGTCAGTTCGTTACGCAGTTCAACGACAAGACCAAGGAATTCAACGGCATGCCGATTCCGGTCGTCGTGAGCGTTTACAACGACCGCACCTTTGAATTCATTTGCAAGAGTCCCCCTGCCGCCGCGTTGTTGAAGCAGGCCGCCGGTATCGCAAGCGGCGCTGGTCGTCCGCATGTCGACAAGGTCGGCAAGGTTTCGATCGAGCAGGTTGACGAAATCTGCAAGCAGAAGATGGACGACCTGAACGCCAGCGACCTGGAGCATGCTCGCCGGATGATCACTGGCACCGCTCGCAGCATGGGCATTGAAGTTACCGAATAGGCGGTCGGGCGATTACGTCCCGCGCAGCACTCCGATACAAGACCACGCACAGAAGAACAAAGAGTCCGACGATGGTAAAGCATTCCAAGCGATATCGCGCCCTAGCCGCCAAGGCCACGGAAGATTCTCTGCCGCTCGAAAAGGCAGTGGAGATCTTGAAGGGTTACAACACCACCAAGTTTGATCAGACCGTCGACTGCGCCATGCGTTTGGGCATTGACCCGAAGCAGGCCGACCAACTGGTCCGCGGCGCGATCGTGCTGCCGCATGGTATCGGCAAAGAGTTGCGGGTCGTCGTCTTCGCCAAGGGTGACAATGTCCGCTTGGCCGAAGAAGCGGGCGCTGACTCGGTTGGCGCGGAAGACCTCGCCAAGAAGATCAAAGATGGCTGGCTCGATTTCGACGCTTGTATTGCGACGCCCGACATGATGGGGCTGGTTGGTCCGTTGGGTCGGGTGCTCGGTCCGCGTGGTCTGATGCCTTCGCCTCGTGCCGGCACGGTTACCCCGGATGTGGCTCGCGTGGTTAAAGAATACAAAGCAGGTAAGGTCGAATTCCGCAACGACTCCACCGGCATTGTGCACGCGGTCGTCGGCAAGATGAGCTTCGATCAAGAGAAGCTGATCGAAAATATTCGCGCCTTCACGAATCAAATCCTCAGCATGAAGCCCGCCGCCGCGAAAGGCATTTATGTGAAGAGCATCGCGATCGCAGGGACGATGAGCCCCGGCGTTCGCGTCTCCCTGTAGGCCAAATCAATCCAAGCGTCCGTCCGTTGCGGATATATCTTAAAGCAGAACAGTTATGAGCAAATTCGTAAAAGAGTTGATGACGAAAGAGATTTCGCAACGCCTTGACGGGGTGAACGATCTCTTGGTGGTTGACGTCGCCGGTCTCGATGCGAACTCGACCGTCGCCGTTCGTCGCAGCTTCCGCAGCCGCAACATTAACCTGTTGGTGGTGAAGAAGACGCTGGCCCGTCGCGCCTGTGAAGGCACGTCGCTCGGCCCGGCCTTCTCCGACATCGAAGGCAGCGCCGCGATCGTCTGGGGCGGCGAGGATATCGTCGACCTGGCGAAAGAGATCGTCAAGCTGCACGAAGACAAGAAGATGCCGAAATTCACCGCCAAAGGCGGCGTGATGGACGGCGAGGCTCTGTCGGCAGAAAAGCTGGTGGAAGTCAGCAAATGGCCCAATCGTGCTGAGCAACTCAGCCTGTTGGTCGGCCAGATTCTTGGTCCGGGTCGCAACCTCGGCGCCCTGCTCAAGGGCCCGGGAGCGAAGCTCGCGAGTCAGATCAAAAAGTTGGGCGAAGGAGACGACGAATAATTCGTCGCTCACGACCAACTGTCCGCACACGGCTGTTACGCCAAACCCGTTACGAAATAAACATATAGATTTTTATGCCTGGCCTTGGCTGGGCGCTTGATGAGAAAGGATCGACACGAAGATGTCCGAAGAAACTGCCACGATCGAAATTTCGGAAGAACTGAAGACCCTCGGCGACAAGATCGCCACTTTGACCCTGAAGCAAGCGGTCGAATTGGGCGACTACCTGAAAGACGCCCACGGTATCGAAGCTGCCGCTGGCGGCGGCGTGATGATGGCCGGTCCGGCTGCTGGCCCGGCTGAAGAAGCCGCGGTTCAGACCGAATTCGACGTCGTCATGACCAGCTTCGGCGGAAACAAGATCTCGGTGATTAAAGCCATCCGCAGCATCACCGGCTTGGGTCTGAAGGAAGCCAAGGAATTGACCGAAGGCGTTCCGAGCAAGGTCAAAGAAGGCGTGTCGAAAGAAGACGCCGAAAAGGTCAAGGCCGAACTGACCGACGCAGGAGCCGAAGTCGAGATCAAGTAGTCGGATTCCGACTTCTCGAATCGATTTCACGGATTACCTGTATTCACTTCGACGTCGCCTCCCGTATACTAAGAGGCGACGTCGCGAGGTGTGGTCTTGAATTTAACCGGTTTCTCTACTTTTCTCCTGCGCATGGACGATTCCCAGGGAGTGGTGCGCGCAGTGAACGGCAGGGAGGGGGCGATATCCCAAGAAGGGACTACGTTCCGCCCACGGGGTAATTCTTGTCCACGCGTGCGTCTTTCACTCCCCCTTTGCTCGCTCGCACGTCTGTCGCCAGGGATTCTTCTCTGCGCGATGTACTGCTAGCAGCGCAGTCGTTCGATCTCCGAACTTGCCCAGGAGTAGCAGCGTCCTATGGCTACATCGTACAAGCGACGTCTTGAAACTACGGAAGTTCGTCGTTTCGGTAGCGGGTCGATTTATATGTCGCCCCCCGATCTCACGACAATTCAAACACACAGCTATACCAAGTTTCTCCAGGAGGAATTAGATTCCGACGCGAGAGACCCTGAAATTGGTATCGAAAGCGTGCTGCGCGAGATCTTCCCGATTAATAGCTATGACGGAACCGTCCAATTGGACTACGTCCGTTATGAGCTCGGTAAACCGCGATATACGCCGCAGGAGTGCAAACAACTTCGTTTGACTTACGGCCTCCCGTTCCGCATTTGGCTTCGCCTGAACAAGGAAGAGCCGATTGAGGAAGAAGTCTACTTGGGCGACATGCCCGTGATGCTTGGCGGCGGCGAATTCATCATCAACGGCGCCGAACGCGTCGTGGTGAGCCAATTGCACCGCAGCCCCGGCGTCGACTTCGTGGAAGAAGCCGAAACGACCTCGGATCGTCGGTTGCCCAGCTGCCGGATCATTCCGGAACGCGGCAGTTGGATTGAGATCAATATTACGAAGAAAGACTCGTTCACGGTCCGCATCGACCAAAGCGGGAAATTCGCTGCGACCACTTTGCTGCGAGCGATGTCGCCCGAGCTAAGTGATGACGCCTCTTTGATTCGCGCCTTCTATGACACGACCAAAGTGCACGTGAAGGATGGACGCAGCATCACCAAGATCGAAGGCAAAATCGCCGTCGACGATATCGTCTACCCGATCGACAGCGATCGCGGCGGCGAAATCATCGTTGAGGCGGGCCAGAAGATCAGCCGTAACACGGCCGAATTGATCTGCTCGGTAGGCATCACCGAAGAGATCGAAGTGATGGACTCGCCGAAGATTCCGATCATCTTCAACACGTTGATCGAAGATAACACTTCCAGCCACGAAGAAGCGTTGCTTCGCATTTACCAACGTCTGCGACCGGGCAACCCGCCGCAACTGGAAAAAGCGAAGACGTTATTCGACGAAAAGTTCTACGACGACAACCGCTACCGCTTGGGTCGCGTTGGTCGTTTCCGTATGAACCGGAAGTTGGGGATCGAAGTCAACGAAGGGGAGCAGACGCTTCGCCCGAGCGACTTGATCAACTCCATTAAATACGTCATGTCGATTCTCGACGGCGACGGCACGGCTCGCAAAGACGATATTGACCACCTGGGTAATCGTCGTCTGCGGACCATCGACGAATTGGCTTGCGACGAATTGCGTAAGGGCTTCCTGAAGCTCCGCCGCACCGTCCAAGAGCGGATGAGCCTGAAGGATGCGGAGGACATGACTCCTCGCAACTTGATCAACCCGAAGTCGATCTCGGCGGCGATTGAGTATTTCTTCGGTCGCGGCGAATTGTCGCAGGTCGTCGATCAGACCAATCCCCTCTCGATGTTGACGCACGAACGTCGTCTGTCGGCTCTTGGCCCGGGCGGTTTGAATCGTAAGCGAGCCGGCTTTGAGGTTCGCGACGTTCATATTTCGCACTATGGTCGCATTTGCCCGATTGAAACGCCGGAAGGTACGAACATCGGTTTGATCTCAAGCCTAGCGATTTATTCGGCGGTGGATGAATACGGCTTTTTGATCACGCCCTACCGAGTGATTCGCGACGGCAAGATCGCCGACGAAATCGTTTGGCTGCGTGCGGACGAAGAGTCGGATGCGTATGTGGCTCCGGCCGATACCCCGACCGACGCGAAGGGGCAATTGCTGGGCGATTTGATCATTGCTCGTTACCGTTCTGACTTCGACCTGGTCGAACCGAAGACGGTCCAGTACATCGACGTGGCGCCTTGCCAGATGGTCGGCGTGTCGGCGAGCTTGATCCCGTTCCTGGAACACGACGATGCGAACCGCGCCCTCATGGGGTCCAACATGCAGCGCCAAGCGGTGCCGTTGTTGATTGCGGAACCGCCGATCGTCTGCACCGGCTTGGAAACGGAAGTCGCTCGTAATTCGAGCATGATGATCCGGGCCAAACGTGCTGGCGTGATTGAATACGTCGACGCCGAACGGATCGTGATCAAGACGACCGAAGGCCGCACTGACAACTACACATTGAGAAAATTTGTCGGTCTCAATGAGCGTACTTGCTTAAACCAACGCCCGATCATCTCGGTCGGCCAAGAGGTCGAAGTCGGTACGGTGTTGGCGGACGGCGCCGCGACGCACAATGGCCAGTTGGCTTTGGGTCGTAACGTGTTGGTCGGCTTTATGTCATTCGACGGTTACAACTACGAAGACGCGATCATCCTCAGCGAAGAGTTGGTGAAGCAAGACGTTTACACGTCGCTGCACATTGAAGAATTCGACGTGGAGATTCGCGAAACGAAACTCGGCCGCGAAGACTTCACTCGCGATATCCCCAATGTCAGCGAAAAGATGCTTCGCAACTTGGACGAAGGAGGCGTGGTTCAGGTCGGCACCTTTGTCAAACCGGGCGACATCCTGGTCGGTAAGGTATCGCCAAAGTCGAAGACCGAACTGACGCCGGAAGAGAAATTGCTGCACGCGATTTTCGGTCGTGCGGGCGAAGACGTGAAGAACGACTCGTTGGAAGTTCCCTCCGGTATCGAAGGGATCGTGATCCACACCGACAAGTTCGCACGTCGGATGAGCCTGTCGGACGACGAACGCAAGGCCTTTGAAAAGCGGCTGAAGGAAGTTGAAACCGAAGGGAACTCCAAGATTTCGGAAGCGTTCGCGGCGATGATCGTCGAGTTCGAGAGGATCCTTGGAAAAACCCTGACCGATGAAGACGGCACGCCGTTGACGCAAGATCAGGATCCGAAATTCATCGCGGAACAAGCTCAGCAGTTCCGCCTGAAGAAGATCGTGGAGCACTTGCGCAGCGACGAGCGGATTCAGCAAATTCGCGAAGCCTACGCTACGAGTTGGCCATTGGTCGAAGCGGCGTTGGACGTTCGTGACCGCGTGCTCAACAGCATGAAGCGGGGTGATGAACTTCGCAGCGGCGTGTTGCAAATGGTCAAGGTTTACATCGCGACCAAGCGTTGCATTTCGGTCGGCGACAAGATGGCCGGTCGTCACGGTAACAAGGGTGTGATCGCGAAGATCCTGCCGGTCGAAGACATGCCGTTTTTGCCCGATGGAACTCCGATTCAGATCATGCTTAACCCGCTGGGCGTGCCTAGCCGTATGAACGTGGGTCAGATTCTCGAGACCCACTTGGGTTGGGCTGGCGCCAAGCTCGGCTTCCAATCGATCACTCCGGTGTTCGATGGAGCTTCGGAAGAAGACATCAATAACTGTTTGGAAGAGGCGGGACTTCCGCGGCACGGCAAGATTCGTTTGAAAGACGGCCGTACCGGGGAACTGATGCACCAAGAGACCACGGTCGGCTACATCTATATGTTGAAGCTGCACCACTTGGTCGACGACAAAGTGCATGCCCGCAGCACGGGACCATACTCGCTCATTACCCAGCAGCCGCTGGGCGGCAAGGCCCGCTTCGGCGGTCAGCGTTTTGGAGAAATGGAAGTTTGGGCGCTCGAAGCTTATGGCGCCGCTTACATCCTCCAGGAATTGCTGACGGTGAAGAGCGACGACGTCGAAGGGCGAACCAAGATTTACGAAGCAATGGTCAAAGGCGAAAACACCTTGGAAGCCGGCACGCCTGCCAGCTTTGACGTGTTGACCAACGAAATTCGTGGTCTCGGTTTGAATATGCAGCTCGAAAAACGTCGCATGTAATGGCGTCCGGTCGAAGGCCGCTGCGAATCGCCGCAGCGGCCTCCCCTCCCCTGAATTATCCAGCGCCGCTTACGGCGATCACATCAAGGAGCACAGGCACATGAGC
The DNA here is from genome assembly GCF_000153105.1 of Blastopirellula marina DSM 3645. Taxonomy (GTDB): domain Bacteria; phylum Planctomycetota; class Planctomycetia; order Pirellulales; family Pirellulaceae; genus Blastopirellula; species Blastopirellula marina. Next base: position 1,521,655 of record NZ_CH672377.1, on the reverse strand, counting down.
ATTCTCGAAGGCTCGTATGACCGGATTAACGACTACACCGCGGTAAAGATCAGCCTGGCGCGGCCGCACGACATCCGCAGTTGGTCGTTCGGCGAAGTGAAGAAGCCGGAAACGATCAATTACCGCACCTACCGTCCTGAAAAAGACGGGCTATTTTGCGAACGCATCTTCGGCCCGGAAAAGGACTGGGAGTGCTCATGCGGCAAGTACCGCGGCATGAAGTACAAGGGGATGATCTGCGATCGTTGCGGCGTGAAAATCACGCACAGCCGCGTTCGTCGCAAACGCATGGGCCATATCGAATTGGCCGCGCCGATCGTTCACATCTGGTTCTTCAAAGCGATGCCCAGCCGGTTGGGCAACCTGCTGGCGATGAAGACGTCAAGCTTGGAAAAGGTCATCTACTTCCAAGACTACGTCGTCGTCGATCCCGGCACGACCGAACTAGCGAAATTTCAGACGCTGACGGAAGAAGAGTTCCGTCAGGCTCGCGAGCAATACGGCGAAGGGTCGTTCGAAGCCGACATGGGCGCCGAAGCGGTTCGCAAACTGCTGGGTTCGCTCGATTTGGTGCAGCTGTCGATCGATCTCCGCAAAGATATGCAGGAGACCGGTTCAAAGCAGAAGAAAAAAGACCTGACCAACCGGCTGAAGATTGTCGAGTCGATTCGCGACAGCGACAACAAGCCGGAATGGATGGTGCTCGACGTTATTCCGGTCATTCCGCCGGACTTGCGTCCGTTGGTGCTGCTCGATTCGGGAAACTTCGCAACCAGCGACTTGAACGATCTCTACCGCCGCATCATCAACCGCAACAACCGTTTGCGGAAGCTGGTCGATCTGAACGCGCCGGAAGTCATTATTCGCAACGAAAAGCGAATGCTGCAGCAATCGGTTGACGCGTTGTTTGACAACAACCGTTGCAAGCGTCCGGTTCTCGGCAGCAGCAATCGTCCGCTGAAGTCGCTGACCGACATGATCAAGGGCAAGCAGGGTCGTTTCCGCGAAAACCTGCTCGGTAAGCGCGTCGATTACTCGGCTCGTAGCGTGATCGTGGTCGGTCCGCGCATGAAGCTGCACCAATGCGGCCTACCCAAAAAGATCGCGCTGGAGCTGTATCAACCGTTCATCATCCGCAAGCTGAAAGTGCTCGGTCACGCCGACACGATCAAGAGCGCGAAGAAGATGCTCGAGCGGAAGGACGAAGAAGTATGGGATATCTTGGAATCGGTGATTCAGAATCACCCCGTGATGCTCAACCGTGCTCCGACGTTGCACCGCATGGGTATCCAAGCGTTTGAGCCGATCCTGGTCGAAGGTAACGCGATTCACCTTCATCCGTTGGTCTGTAAAGGCTTTAACGCCGACTTCGACGGCGATCAGATGGCGGTTCACTTGCCGCTGTCGATTGAAGCGCAAGTTGAGGCGCACACGCTGATGTTGTCGACCAACAACATTTTCGCACCGTCGAACGGCAAGCCGATCATGAGCCCGTCGCAGGACGTCGTGATGGGTTGTAACTTCATCACGATTACGCTTCCCAATCGCCCCGGCGAAGGGATGTCGTTCTCGTCGACTGACGAAGCCGATTACGCCTTCAGTCAGGGCGTCATCGATCTGCACGCCAAGATCAAGGTCCGCCTGCCGAAGGGCCAACGCCTGAAGTCGGAAGAAGAAGACGGCAAGCACGGCAGCCAGATCGAAACCACCTACGGTCGCATCTTGTTTAACGACATGCTGCCGAACGGCATGGACTTCTACAACCATTCGCTCGGATCGAGCGAACTGTCGAAGGTCATCTCGGATTGCTATCAACGCTTAGGCCGTCGCGCCACGATCGAACTGTTGGACGATATGAACCAACTCGGGTTCCGCGAAAGCACCCGCAGCGGTTTGTCGTTTGCGACCGACGACCTGGTGACGCCTGACTCGAAGCCGAAAATTATCGCCGAAGCCGATAAGAAGGCGATGAAGTTCAAGAAGCAGTACGATCGCGGCATCATCACCGACAAAGAGCGGAAGAATCAGGTGCTCGATGCGTGGACTCATGCTCGTGAGCAGATTACCGCCGAGATGATGGAAGCGATGAAGAACGACGACCGCGGCGGTCTCGGCTACATCAACCCGGTGTACTTGATGGCCGACTCCGGTGCTCGTGGTGGTACCGAACAGATTCGTCAGCTGTCAGGTATGCGTGGTTTGATGGCCAAGCCGTCCGGCGAAATCATCGAAACCCCGATTAAGTCGAACTTCCGTGAAGGTTTGACGGTACTCGAGTACTTCTCTTCGACGCACGGCGCCCGTAAGGGTCTGGCCGATACGGCGTTGAAGACGGCCGACTCGGGTTACCTAACGCGTAAGCTGGCGGACGTGGCGCAGAACGTCGTCATTACGATGGACGACTGCGAAACGACCCAAGGTATCACCAAGGGCGTGATTTATCGCGGAGAAAAGGTGGAAGTCGCTTTGGCCGATGCGATCAAGGGTCGCGTCAGCCGTCAGAGCATCGTCCATCCCATCACCGACGAAGTGATCGTTCGTGAGAACGAAATGATCACGCTCGAAACGGCTCGCCGCATCGAAAAATTGGGCCTGGAGAAGATTCAGGTTCGCAGCCCGATGACCTGCGACGCATTCCTCGGCACCTGTAAAGCTTGTTACGGCATGGACATGTCGTCAGGCGCCATGGTCGAAGAAGGCATGGCGGTCGGCATTATCGCCGCTCAATCGATTGGTGAGCCTGGTACGCAGTTGACGATGCGTACGTTCCATATCGGCGGTGTGGCGGTTACCGATACGGAAGAACACGAAAAGCTGTCGAATCGCGGCGGTATCGTCAAATTCACGCGTCTCCGGTTGGCGAAGAACGACGAAGGTAAAAACGTCGTGCTGACCCGCAACGGTGAGATCGCGATCGTTGACGCCAAGGGGCGTGAAATCGAGAACTACTCGGTTCCGACCGGCGCCATCTTGGATGTCGAAGAGAACGACGAAGTCGCAGCCGGCGCCGTTCTTTGCACCTGGAACCCGCACGCGATTCCGATTTTGTCGGAAGTCAGCGGTAAGGTCCGGTACGAAGATATCGTCGAAGGCGAAACGATGCGGCTGGAACGCGATACCAGCGGCACCATTCGCCGTACGATCACCGAGCACAAGGGTGATCTGCATCCGCAGCTGGTGGTTGAAGACGAAGACGGTAAGCCGCTCGACGTTTACTACATGCCGGAAAAGGCGAACATCGAAGTCGACGAAGGTCGCGTCATCAACGCTGGTACCGTCATCGCCAATACGCCGCGCGAATCAGGCGGTATTAAGGACATCACCGGCGGTCTGCCGCGAGTTACCGAGATTTTCGAGGCTCGCAAACCGAAAGACCCGGCGGTCATGGCCGAAATCGATGGAACCGTCGAGATCCTGGGCGAAAAGAAGCGTGGCAAACGCACGATCATCGTCCGCAACGAGGCCGGAGTCGAACGCGAGCACTTGGTTCCGCACGGTAAACGCTTCCTGGTTCACTCGGGCGACATCGTTCGCGCCGGTCAATCACTGATTGACGGGCCGCTCGTGCCGCACGATATCTTGAGAATCTCGGGCGAAGAAGCGGTGCAACAGTACCTGCTTCACGAGATTCAAGGGGTTTATCGCAGCCAGCGAGTGGAAATCAACGACAAGCACATCGAAATCATCGTCGCTCGCATGCTGCGTAAAGTGATGGTCGATAAGCCTGGCGACACCACGTTGCTGCCGGGGTTGGTGATGGACAAAATTGAGTTCCGCTCGGCCAACGAGCATCTCGCCAAGTGCTTGAAAATCTCCGATCCAGGCGACAGCCAACAGTTCGGCGAAGGGATGATCGTCCCGAAGGATGCATTGGAGCAAGAGAACGCCCAGATCGAAGCTCTCGGTGGGAAATCGACGAAGGGTTCGCGACCGAAGCCGGCGACGGCGTCGACGCAATTGCTCGGCATCACCAAGGCGGCCGTTCAAAGCTCCAGCTTTATCTCGGCGGCGAGCTTCCAGGAAACGACCAAGGTGCTGACCGAAGCCGCACTGGCGGGCAAGGTCGATCATCTGGTCGGGTTGAAAGAGAACGTGATCCTGGGGCACTTGATCCCCGCGGGTACCGGTTTCCGCAGCTTCCAAGAGGCCGAAGTTCGCATCAATCCGGAAGCGTTGGCCGAAATGGCGCAAAACTTCCGTCGCGAGCAGACCCGCGAAGAGAGCTTCCCGCTGTTGATGGACGAAGGCGCCGCGAACACGCCGTCGGCACTGGATAACTTGCTGGGAGGCGGCCAGCTTCCTCCGAGCCCCAGTCCGACTCCGACTCCCAGTCCGGAACCGATAGACCCGAGCCCAAGCCCGAGTCCGGCTCCATCGGAACCGACAATTTTCGATCCGTCCGATTTGGGCGGTGACGAACACGACGGCTAGTTCGGCTGCGAACCTTATGTAAAAAACACGTGATCCGCAGATTGCTTGCGGATCACGCAGAAGATATTCGAGGGGGAAATCGCACGTTGCGGTTTTCCCATTTTGCCGATCAGCAGAAATAATCAGCTCGGCGTGCTCCTAGATTTTCCTCTAAGATCGCATGCCTTTGCTTTTTTGACCGGTCCCAGCGGGCTATTACGGCTTGACAGCCGCCGCCGATCCGGTATTTTGATTGGTTTCCACTGCACTCAATTGCTCCAATAGTAGCAGCCATACGGACTTTCGATGCCCACGATTAACCAGTTGATTCGGCGGCCGCGTAAGAAGAAACGCAAATTCTCGAAGTCGCCGGTCCTAGAGAAGTGCCCGCAAAAGCGCGGCGTTTGCCTTCAGGTTCGCACGATGACCCCGAAGAAGCCGAACTCGGCTCTTCGTAAGATTTGTCGCGTTCGCTTGTCGAACGGCAAAGAAGTCACCGTGTACATCCCGGGCGAAGGTCACAGCCTGCAGGAACACTCGATCGTGCTGGTGCGCGGCGGCCGCGTTCGCGATCTGCCGGGCGTTCGCTATCAAGTTGTCCGCGGCTCGCTCGACGCCCTCGGCGTGAACGGTCGTAAGCAGTCTCGCAGCCGTTACGGCGCCAAGAAGAGCTAACGCGCTCGCAACCCCGAACAAACGCTTAGGAAAGAAACATGGCCCGGATTACCGCCAGCCGCGAAACATTGAAGCCCGATCCACGATACGGGTCGCTGCTGGTCAGCAAGTTCATCAATTGCTTGATGCACGACGGCAAGAAGACGGTCGCTCAAAACGTCTTCTACAATGCTCTTGATGAACTGAAGAAGAAGGCTCCTGATGTGGAGCCGCTCGATGTCTTCACGCAGGCGATCGAGAATGTGAAACCGCATATCGAGGTTCGCTCGAAGCGCGTCGGCGGCGCCGCCTATCAGGTGCCGATGCAGGTCAACCGCACGCGTCAGCAATCGCTGGCGATTCGCTGGTTGCTGCTCGCCGTTCGCGACAAAAAGGGGCGTCCGACTCACTTGAAGTTGGCCGACGAACTGTTCGCCGCATTCAACCGTGAAGGCGCCGCTGTTACGCGTCGCGAGAACGTTCACCGCATGGCCGACGCGAATAAGGCTTTCGCCCACTTCGCTTGGTAGTTGCGACAAATCAAAAGGAACCGCACCGGTTTATGTCGGTGCGGTTTTTTTATGCGCTCAGCGAACCTTTCGCGTCCGTTTCGAAGGGGGTAGCCGTCCGTCGTCGCGAAGCCGAAAATGAATGATTCCCTAAGAGTACGTGCTGGCCAGAGACACGAGAAATGAACCGTAAGCTTGAGACAATTCGCAACATCGGGGTGATCGCCCATATCGATGCCGGCAAGACGACCGTAACCGAGCGGATGCTTTATTACTCCGGCACGTCGCATCGCGTCGGCGCCGTCGACAAAGGCACGACTGAGACCGACTTTGACGAAGAAGAGCGTGAACGTGGAATCACGATCTACTCGGCGTGCGTCACGTTTCAATGGAGCGGGCACGTCGTCAACTTGATCGACACTCCTGGGCACGTCGACTTCACGGCCGAGGTAGAGCGCTGCTTGCGCGTGCTGGACGGAGGCGTGGTCGTCTTTAGTGCGCGAGAAGGGGTGGAAGCTCAAAGCGAAACCGTCTGGCGCCAAGCGAATCGCTACAAGGTTCCCCGGTTCGCATTTATCAACAAGATGGACCGCGAGGGCGCTAATTTCGAAGGGACTCTGGCCGATATTCGAAATCGCCTAAAAGCCAATCCCGTGGCGATTCAGATTCCGATCGGCAGCGGTCCGCCTCATTTGGCGAATGCCTTTAGCGGAGTGATCGATCTGGTGCAGATGAAGCTGCTGACGTTTGACAACAGCGTCTCGCCGCCGCAGGTGAAGCTGGCGGAGATACCGGAAGATCAGGCCGAACGCGCACAAGAATGGCGTGAGAAGATGCTAGAGCCGCTCTACGACCTTAGCGAAGAGCTAATGGAGTTGAGTCTGGCCGAAGAGCCGATCCCGGGCGATCTGATTCGCAAAACCCTGCGTCAGGCGACTTTGTCGCATCAAATACAGCCGGTTTTGTGCGGCTCGGCGCTCGATGGAATCGGCGTGCAGCCGGTGCTCGACGCGGTGACGTACTATCTGCCCAGTCCGCAAGATGTTCCGCCGGTCGAGGGCACGAATCCAAGCAAAAAGGATGCGAAGGAGTCGCGAAAACCTGACCCAGATGAGCCGTTCTGCGGCCTGGTGTTCAAGATATTGCCCGCCAAGCATGGGGATATGACGTGGGTGCGGATTTATTCTGGCACGCTCCGGCAAAACTCGCGTTTGCTCAATCCGGGGCAAAATCTCAAAGAAAACTGCGCCCAACTGTGGCACATCCAGGCGTCCCGCAAAGACCAGGTCGAGTCTGCAGGAGCAGGGGACATCGTCGGCGTGATCGGCCTGCGTCACTCGGTGACCGGCGATACGCTGTGCGATACGAAATCGCCCATTTTGCTCGAGTCGATCGAGTTTCCCGAGACGGTGATCGCGATGGCGATCGAGCCTGAGTCTTCGGCCGAGCGTGACAAGCTGCACGATACGTTGGAAATGATGAAACGTCAGGATCCGACGTTCCGCGCGACGGAGAGCGCCGACACGGGACAAACGATTATCAGCGGCATGGGCGAGCTGCATTTGGAGGTGATTCGCCATCGCTTGCTGCGTGATTTCAAGCTGAATGTGAAGGTTCATAAACCGCGTGTCAGTTATCGCGAGACCGTCGGCGGATCGGCGAAGGTGACTGGCGAATGTCATCGCATGGTCGGCGGCCAGCAGTTGTTCGCGAAGGTGACAATTCAGCTGGAGCATGTCGACAATCCTTCGCAGCCGATCACCGTGATCACCAAGAGCAGTCCCGACAATGTGCCGTTCAGCATGGTCGAGGCCGCCATGGAAGAGTTACGGCAACGGGGCGCCGGGGGCGGTATTATCGGCGGTTTTCCGCTTGGCGACATCCGGATTACAGTGCTCGACGTCGAGGCCGCGGAAGTCGGCTCGACCGAGACCGCGTTCGCCATTGCGGCGGGCGATGCCTTTGAAAAAGCGATGAGAGCGGCCAAACCGGTCCTGTTGGAGCCGATTATGAAGCTGCAAATCATTACTCCAGAAGAGAATCTGGGGGATTTTGTCGGCGACATCATGAAACGCCGCGGTGAAATCGCGAAAACGGAACACCGTAGCGGAGAGGCGCTGATCGAGGCCCATGCGCCGTTGGCCGAATTGTTCGGATATTCCAGCGCCATGCGGAGTTTAAGCCAGGGAAGGGCTAGTTCCTCGATGGAACCGCTGAAATATGCCGCCGCTCCGCAGGAAATCGCGAACACGTTTTTGATGTAGTAATCGTCCCATTGGGGCAGGCCTGGTCGTCGCTAGCGACGAGATTTCCCCAGGTCCGGTGTGAGTTTTCGCTTTTCGGATGAAATTCATCGCCAAACCACTCGCGGCCCATTGACGACGGGCCCCGCAATTTTTAAGATTGGCGGTTTCCCAGTTACTCGCTGGGATGCTTAAAGAGAGATTCACTCGACGAGAGTCGAGCTTTGCAGCGAAGGAAATGGTTCCGTGGCCCAAGAAGTTATTCGCATTCGGATGGAAGCCTACGACCACTCGATCCTGGATCAGAGTGCTCTAGAAATCGTAGATACCGCCAAGCGAACGCATTCCGAAGTCCATGGCCCGATTCCGTTGCCGACCCGCATTGAGCGTTACACCGTTCTGTCGGGCCCGCACGTTGATAAGAAGGCTCGGCAGCAGTTCGAGATTCGTACGCACAAGCGTCTGATCGACATTGTGCAGGCGACCGCCAAGACGATTGAAGCTTTGAACAAGCTCAATCTGCCGGCTGGCGTCGATATCAAGATCAAGGCTACCTCGCGATAGTCGCGATGGTTCCCATTCATTTTTTTACCCGGATGTATCTGCATGGCTGGAAGCCTCTCGGGTAATCGACCGACAGGTCGATCCTGGCAGGCAAGGCGACAGACCACACAGAGATACGAAAAATGACAAAAGGCATACTCGGCCGCAAGGTCGGGATGACCCAGGTTTTTGACGAATCTGGCAACATCATCCCGGTTACGGTCATCGAAGCAGGTCCGTGTCACGTGCTCCAGCTGAAGTCGCAGGAGCGCGACGGCTACGAAGCAGTGCAGTTGGGTTTTGATGATAAGCCTCGCCGCCTGGCCAATCGTAGCGAACGTGGTCAAGTCGCCCCTCTCTCCAGTAAACGCGCTAAGAAGCTCGCCGCCGCCGGTGTCGAAGCTTCCGCCAAGCCGGATTGCGAGCCCAAGCGATTCGTTCGCGAATTGCGTGGTTCGACCGAAGGGTTTGAAATCGGTCAAGAAGTCAGTGTTGGCGTCCTGTCCGATGTGAAGGCCGTCGATATCGTTGGCACCAGCAAAGGTCGCGGTTATGCAGGTGTGATGAAACGTCACAACTTTGCAGGTCAGCGAGCCACGCACGGCGTGAAAAAAGTTCATCGTCACACGGGCGGCACCGGTTGCTCCGCCTATCCGAGCCGCACGTTCAAAGGTTTGAACATGTCGGGTCAGTATGGCAATGCGAAAGTGACGCAGCGGAACGTGAAAGTCGTGAAGGTGGACGAGGAGAATAATCTGATTCTCGTCTACGGTGCGGCGCCTGGTCCGAACGGCGGTTTTGTCGTCGTCAAAGCAACGAACATGGTTTAGTTTCCGGTCGCGCGTCGAGCGAGATCCAGCGAAACCTAGAAGAGTCACGAGACATGCCCAGTTTGCCCATATTTGATACCACTGGCGAGAAAGTCGGTAGCTACGACATCGAGCTAACCGATATCGCCCCGCGAATCAGCAAGCAATTGCTGCACGACGCGGTCGTTATGTACCAGGCGAACCTGCGACAAGGTACGCACCGCACGAAAGCTCGCGGTGAAGTCGCCGGTTCGACGAAGAAGATGTATCGTCAAAAGGGAACTGGTAACGCTCGTGCTGGTCACAAGCGTAGCGGCGTGCGTCGCGGCGGCGGTCATATTCATGCGAAGCGTCCTCGCGACTATTCGTATCGTTTGAATCGCAAAGCGTTGCAGTTGGCCACTCGCATGGCCTTCGCCTCGAAGATTCAGAGCGGCCAAGTGGTCATCCTGAACGAACTGGCTCTCGCCGAAGTGAAAACCAAGGCAGTCGCCAACACGCTGAAGGCCTTGAAGGTTTACGGCGGTTCGACGTTGATCACGATCGCGAGCTTGGACGACAAAGTCTACAAGAGCGCCCGCAACATCGAAAAAGTCACGGTCAGCCCGGTTTCGGAGCTGAACGCACTGAAGATCCTGTCCCCCAAACGCTTGGTCGTCACCAAGTCGGCGATGGATGCGATCAAAGAGAAGGCTGCTCAGGCGAAGTCCGCCAAGGCGCCGTCAGGCGATACCGCCGAGTAACGCGAATCAGCTTCGTTAGCACGTAGAGGCCGCAATGGCTACGACCACGAACAATTCAAAACTAACGCTGGACCCTCATCAGGTCCTCGTCCGTCCGCTTGTCACCGAAAAAGGTGTGGAGCGTTCGACGGAACAGAATCAATACGCATTTGAAGTGAGTCCGCAAGCGACCAAAGAAGACGTTCGACGCGCCGTCGAAACGCTCTTCGAAGTGAAGGTCGCCAAAGTTCGCACGCAAACGCGAAAAGGGAAGACTCGCCGTTACAAATTTCGTAACGGCATGACGAAGGCCTGGAAGAAGGCATTGGTGACGCTCGACGCCGAACATCGCATCGACTTCTTCTAAACCGTTCATCATGACGAGCGACATGGCTCTTCAGCCTGTTCAGCCAACGAGATAAAAGACAATGGGAATTCGCAAATACAAGCCGACCTCCGCTGGACGCCGAAACGCGTCGGTCAGTGACTTCGCCGAATTGACGAAGGGCGCTCAGCCGGAGAAGAGCCTGCTTCGTAAAATCACGAAGAATGGCGGTCGCAACAATCAAGGTAAAATTACGGTTCGTCATCGCGGCGGCGGTCATAAACGCCGTTACCGCGTGATTGACTTCCGTCGTTCCAAAGATGGCGTCGCTGCGAAGGTTGATTCGGTTCAATACGATCCGAATCGCTCTGGCCGCATCGCCCTGTTGCACTACATCGATGGCGAAAAGCGTTACATCCTCGCTCCTGATGGTTTGGTCGCTGGCCAAATGGTGATGAGCGGGCCTGAAGCGCCGCCGGTAGTTGGCAACTGCTTGCCGTTGAACAAGATTCCGGCTGGTACGACGGTTCACAATATCGAATTGGCGCCGGGAAGCGGAGGCACGATGTGCCGAAGCGCCGGTTCCAGCGCCACTTTGATGGCGTGCGAAGCTGACTGGGCTCAGTTGTCTTTGCCCAGCGGTGAAATTCGTCGCGTTCCGGCCCGTTGCCGCGCCACGATCGGGAAAGTTAGCAACCCGGAACACGAGAAAGTCGTGCTCGGTAAAGCTGGCCGTAAGCGTTGGTTGGGTCGTCGTCCGCATGTTCGCGGTACTGCGATGAACCCGGTCGATCACCCGCATGGTGGTGGTGAAGGTCGAACCAAGGGTGGACGTCACCCGGTGACGCCGCAAGGCAAGCCAACCAAGGGCGGCCACACGCGTCACAAGAAAAAGGCTTCGAACAAGGCGATTATTCGTCGCCGTCGTTCTCGTCGGTACGGCGTCTTGAAACTGATCAAGTAAGCCGCCCAGAATGCGAAAGCAGATATCGCCTAACGAGACCTACATATGAGTCGATCACAAAAAAAAGGGCCGTACGTCGAACCGAAGCTGTACTTCAAAGTGCAGAAGATGGAAGACACCGGCCGCAAAGACCCCATCAAGACCTGGGCCCGCGCCTGCACGATTGTGCCGGAATTCATTGGGCACACGTTCATGGTTCACAACGGCAAAGCGCACTTGAAGGTATACGTGACAGAAGACATGGTCGGGCACAAATTGGGCGAATTCAGCCCGACGCGTACTTTCCGTGGTCACGGATCTGACAAGAAGAAGAAATAACACGTAGCCCAGTGCAAACTTCGCGAAGGCGAAGGTTTTTCGGAGAATCGTCATGGCATTTAAAGCATCCCACCGGCTGGCTCGCATCAGCGCCCGCAAGGTGCGTCCGCTCGCGGACCTGGTGCGGGGCAAGTTTGCCGATGAGGCGCTCGACATCCTGCGTTTTCAGCCGCACCGCGGCGCACGGATGCTCGAGAAGGTGATTCAAAGCGCCCTGGGTAACGCTCAGGACGTCAGTCAGAGTCGCGGACAGTCGTTGAAGCAAGATAATTTGGTCATCGCCGAGGCGCGAGTCGACGGCGGACCGATTATCAAACGCTTTCGCCCTCGGGCACGCGGCACCGCTTACCCGATTCTGAAGCGTACCAGTCATATTCACGTCACCTTGGAGGAGATCGAAGTATAAGCGGTTCGCCGTTTATGATTCGACCAGGATATTGACGCATGGGTCAAAAAGTTAATCCGATCGCTTTCCGTACAGGCGTGATGCAGGGGTGGAAAAGCCGCTGGTTCGCGTCGAAGAAGGACTACGCCGATCTGCTGTTTGAAGATCAGCGGATTCGCAAGTTCATCGGCGGACATCCGGACGAAAAAATTCGACAGAAGTATCGCAACGCCGGTATCGATCGCATCGAGATCGACCGTACTCGCGACGAAGTCAAGGTAACGTTGTTCGTGGCGCGACCTGGTCTGATCATTGGTCAGAAGGGTCAAGAAGTCGAGAAACTGCAGGAAGAACTGCAGAACCTCGTCGGCCGCCGCATCAACATGAAGATCGAGGAAATCGGTCGCCCCGAGCTGCGTGCTCAATTGGTGGCGGAAGATATAGCCGATCAGCTTGCGAAGCGTTCGAGCTTCCGCCGCACGATGAAACGTGCTTTGGAATCGACGATGGAAGCTGGCGCCCGCGGCATCAAGGTGCAGCTGGCTGGTCGTTTGGGCGGGGCCGAAATGGCTCGTCGCGAAAAAGCGATTCAAGGCTCGATTCCGTTGTCGACGATCCGTGCGAAGATCGACTATGGCTTCACCGAAGCGAAAACAGCGCAGGGACACATCGGGGTCCAGGTTTGGATAAACAACGGTTTTTACGAGGAGAATGAATCCGATGTCGCGAATGCCGCGGAGGGTCAAGCACCGAAAAAGTCAAAGAAGGCGTATAAGAGGTAACGCTACCCGCGGTAACACCGTGGAGCTAGGCGATTACGGTCTTCAAACGACGCAAGCTGGATATATTAAAGCAGCCACGATCGAAGCCGGTCGTATCGCCGCTCAACAATATGTCCGCGGAATCGGTCGCTTGTTTATTCGGATTTTTCCGCAAAAGTCGGTAACCTCGACGCCGCTCGAAACCCGCATGGGTAAGGGTAAAGGCGAAGTGGATTACTGGGCTGCCGTCGTAAAGCCAGGCACCGTCTTGTACGAGTTGTCAGGCGTAACTGAAGAGCAAGCACGTATTTGTTTAGCTCGTGTAGCTCACAAGATGCCGGTTCGTTGTCGCTTCGTACGTAAGCGTCCTGACCTGACGACCGCCGCCGGCGACGCGTAATTTGGCTCCAGCTCAAGTCAGCAGAGTAGAGAACGATGAAAGCGAACGAACTGCGGGAAATGAGCGACGATCAATTGGTTGCGACCTTGAAGGACGCCGCCGAATCGATCTTTCGCTTAAAGATGCAGGCTCAGACCGAACGACTTGACGCTCCTACCGAGCTGCTTCGTCGTCGTCGCCTGATCGCCCGTATTAAAACGATTCAAAACGAACGAACGCGAGCCGCCGCAACGGCGAACTAGCGGTCGATTCGCTAACCATTCAGCTTCGGAATTAGATACGATGCCCAAGAAAGTATTGGTCGGGAAAGTGACCAGCGACAAGATGGATAAGACGCGTCGCGTCGAAATCACCCGTCGCTTGCGTCATCCGTTGTACGGTAAGTACTACTCCCGCCGCATGGTCTGCCACGTTCACGACGAGTCTAACGAGTCGGGCCAGGGCGACATGGTGGAAATTATCGAGAGCCGACCGCTGTCGAAGACAAAGCGTTGGGCGCTCGTTCGTATCGTAGAAAAGAGCCGTGAAGTCGATGTCGCCGCCCTCAAGGCTGCCCGCGATCAGGCGGCCGAGAATCTGGCGAGCGAATCGTAAGGCATAGCTCCTGCACATTGCGGGTAGTAGGACGAAACAGTCATGATCCAACAAGAAACCAGACTTTCTGTCGCTGACAATACCGGCGCCAAGCAAGTGATGTGCATCAAGGTTCTGGGCGGAACGCGCAAGCGAACCGCCGGCCTGGGCGACGTCATCATTTGCTCGGTGAAGGAAGTGATTGCCGGCGCCGACGTAAAGAAAAAAGCGGTCGTGCGAGCCGTCATCGTCCGCGTCAAAAAACCGACGCGTCGAGCTGACGGCAGCTACATCCGTTTTGATAGCAACGCAGTGGTCATCGTCGACAAAGACGGCAACCCGCGTGGCACTCGCATCTTCGGAGCGGTTGCTCGCGAACTGCGAGAGAAGAAATTCATGCGAATTGTCAGCTTGGCCAACGAGGTGCTGTAATGCTTATTAAAGTGAATGATCGAGTTGAGATCATCGCCGGCGAATACCGCTCTCGCCCCGCCAAGGGAGCTGACAAGGTTGTTCAAGGCAAAGTGCTCAAAGTGATTCCGTCGACTGGCAAAGTAGTCGTCGAAGGGGTCAACAAAATGTACAAGCACGTGAAGCCTTCGCAGCGAAATCCGCAAGGCGGACGCTTGATTCGGGAAGCCCCGATTCAAATGTCGAACGTCATGTACGTTTGCAACGCTTGCGGTCAACGTTCGCGTTTGGGAGTCAAGCAGCTTGATTCCGGCGTCAAAGTTCGCTTCTGCAAGAAGTGTAACGCCGACCAGGGCGAAATCGCCCCGGCCCGGAAACCTGCTAGTTAGTCGTAAATTCATCCACTGATACATGTGCCTTCGCAGCCGCGAAGGGAAAGAGTAAACGATGAAACCCCGTTTACAAGAAAAGTTCGAGAACGAAGTGCTCACCGCACTTGCGGAGAAGCTCGGTCGCACCAATCGACTGTCGCTTCCTCGATTGCAGAAGATCGTCGTCAATATGGGCGTCGGTACTGCCGTCTCGGAAAAGAAGCACGTCGACGAGGCAGTCTCGGCGATGGCCGAATTTACCGGTCAGCGTCCATTGATCTGCCGCGCTCGCAAAAGCATCGCAAACTTTCGCCTACGCGAAGGAATGCCGATCGGTTGCAAGGTTACCTTGCGACGCCAACGAATGTACGAATTTCTGGATCGCCTGATTTCACTGGCGCTTCCGCAGGTTCGCGACTTTCGCGGCATCAGCCCGAAATGCTTTGACGGCAACGGAAACTACACGATGGGCATCAGCGAACAGCTGGTGTTCCCGGAATTGAACCCGGACAAGTACACGCGTCCGCAAGGAATGGACATCACCTTCGTCTGTTCGACGAAGAGCGATGAAGAATCGCTGGAGCTGCTATCGCTCTTGGGACTTCCATTCTCGAAAGATGCGAAGCGTAAAGTCAAGAAGAAGTCGAAGCCCGGCGCTCGTCGCTAACGCAACGCTTCCAATCGAAAAGCTTTTTTTCATCCACACAGGTAGAGTACCGTGGCGAGCAAATCCAAAATCGCAAAAGCGAAGCGGGAGCCGAAGTTCTCCTCGCGTAGCGAACGGCGTTGCAATCTGTGCGGCCGGCCGCGCGCCGTCTATCGCAAGTTTGGGGTCTGCCGTATTTGCATCCGCAAATTGGCCGACCGCGGCTTGATTCCTGGACTCCGCAAGGCGAGCTGGTAAAGGGGACCCATAGACGATGATGACTGACCCGATCGCCGACATGCTAACACGTATCCGCAATGCGGTTCGCGTTGAACACCCGCACGTCGAAATGCCTTCTTCGAAGGTCAAACAAGGCGTAGCCGACGTGCTGAAGCGCGAGGGCTACATCTGGGACTGGGAAGAGGTTGAGGCTGAACCGGCCAATCAAATCCGGTTAGAGTTAAAATACGGTCCGAACGGTGAGCGCGTGATCCAAACGATCCGTCGCATCAGTAAGCCGGGACGTCGTATTTACACCAAAAGCCGCGACCTACGACCGGTCCTCGACGGCCTGGGCATCAGTGTGATCAGCACGAGCCATGGCGTAATTAGCGATCGCGAAGCCCGACAAAAGAACGTCGGCGGCGAAATTTTATGTGAGATTTGGTAAGCGTCGCGCTACCGCTTCAGGGCCCAATTGCAAAGCGGGCTCACTGACGAAACAGGATTATCCTTCCGATGTCACGACTCGGCAAAAAACCAGTTGCGATTCCCGAAAAAGTAACCATCTCGGTTACTAACGGTGTAATCAACGTAGAAGGCCCTTTGGGGAAGCTCTCGTATGAGCATCGCCCAGAGGTGTCTGTTACGGTCAATTCCGACAGCAACGAAGTTGTTGTCGCCGCTGCGAGCGATTCGCGGGAGTCGAAGGCCTTTCATGGTCTGACTCGCGCCTTGGTCTCGAACATGCTAGAAGGCGTTTCCAAAGGTTACGAGAAGCGTCTCGAAATCGTGGGCGTCGGCTACTTGGCGGCGATCGCTGGCGACATCCTGCAAATGCGGGTTGGCTATGCGAACGAGATCCATAAAAAGATCCCGGCTGATTTGACCGTGACGTGCCCGGATCAGACGCATGTGCTGATCAAAGGGATCGACAAACAGCGCGTTGGGCAGTTCGCCGCCGAATGCCGCTCGGCGCGCAAGCCAGAGCCGTACAAAGGCAAGGGCGTGCGATACCAAGGCGAATTGATCAAGTTGAAGCCTGGCAAGGCTGCATCCAAATAATTAACGCGTTTATGATCGCATGGCGAATCACAGGGTTCATCCCAGCGAGGAGAGAAACGTAACGTGAATCACGAAAAATTCATCAATAAGCAGCGACTTCGTCGTCGTCGTCATAACCGAAAAAAAGTCCGCGGTACGGCTGAACGCCCCCGTCTGATGGTTTTTCGCAGTAACATGCACATCTATTGTCAGCTGATTGACGATGAGCGTGGCGTGACGCTGGCCTCGGCTTCGACTCGCGATACCGAATTGCGTAGCGACGCGTCGGGCAGCAACTGCGCCGCCGCCGCAACCGTGGGCAAAGCGATCGCCGGACGAGCCGCCGCCGCTGGCGTGACTCAGGTTTGCTTTGATCGCGGACATTTTCGATACATCGGCCGCTTGGCCGCGCTGGCCGACGCCGCGCGTGAAGCTGGCCTGCAGTTCTAATACATACTAGATATTGATCGAGTCCCGGGGAAAACCCAGGGGCGAAAAGGAGCCAAACGTGGCGAAAGACAATCGACGCGGCGGAGATAAGGGCGGCCGACAAAGCGCCTTTGTGGAAAAGGTCGTAAAGATCAAGCGCTGTGCCGCCGTGGTGAAGGGTGGTCGCCGCTTTAGCTTCGCCGCCATGGTTGTGTGTGGCGACGGTAAAGGCAAAGTCGGTTGCGGTTACGGCAAGGCCAATGAAGTTCCGCCGAGCGTGGAAAAGGCTGTTAAACAAGCCGAACGTTCGCTCGCGGCGGTGAACATTGTCAACGGCTCGATCCCTCACAAGGTGATTGGCCGCTACGGCGCCGGCAAGGTGGTCATGGTTCCGGCTCGTCCGGGTACCGGTATCATCGCGGGCGCATCGGTTCGCGCCGTTTGTGAAGCGGTCGGAATCCACGACGTATTGACCAAAAGCTTCGGCTCGACCAACCCGGTCATTCTGGTGAAAGCCACGATCGAAGGTCTGAAGCAGTTGCGCACTCGAGACGACATTCAACGCCTGCGAGGAGTCGCCCTCTAATGGAATTCAACGAAGTACACAGCGGTATCCAAAAGAACCGCAAACGCAAGCGTATTGGTCGTGGACCAGGTTCCGGTCACGGTAAGACCTCGGGACGTGGTCACAAGGGCGCCAAGAGCCGTGCCGGTTACTCGCGCAATCCGATCTTCCAGGGCGGTACGATGCCGTTGGTTCGTCGGGTGCCGAAACGGGGCTTCTTTAACAAGTTCGCCATCACGGTCGCCGCGATCAACATCACGGACCTCGAACGCGAATTCAGCGCCGGCGAAGAAGTTACGCTAGAGTCGCTTCGCGCTAAAGGCTTGGCCAAGCGTCGTTATGACGAATTGAAGATCTTGGGCACTGGTGAACTGACGAAGAAGCTGACGGTGTCGGCTCATCGCTTCAGCGCCTCGGCCAAAGAAAAGATCGAAGCCGCTGGCGGCTCGTGCGTTATCATCCCTGGCAAAACGCCGGTGGAAGATAAGAAGAAAGCGGCTCGCGAAGCGAAAGCGAAGAAGTAACCTATCGCCGATGCGAGTCGGTGACTTATACTGCTGTCTTTCATTGCAATAGCATCGCACGGAACTACGGCGGAAAACGCATTTTCCCGATCATGGTTCCGTCGAAATGGATACGGAACAATGTGGGAAAAGATCCGCGTCATATTCACCGTTCCGGAACTTCGCAAGCGAATTCTGCTCACCCTCTTCTTGCTCGCGATTTATCGCGTCGGGTGGCAGATCACGTTGCCGATGGTCGACGCTGAAGCGATCGCACGGCAGAGCGCTGAGCAAAACGACACCTTTTCGCAGTTTCTGCAACAGGTGTCGGTTTTCAGCGCTAGCAGCCTGCAACAGATGACGATCTTTGGTCTGGGAATCATGCCGTACATTTCGGCGTCGATTATCTTCCAGCTGCTCGGAACGGTCTATAAACCGATCGAGGACCTGCAGAAGGAAGGAGAGACCGGGCGAAAGAAGATCAACGAATACACGCGCTACGCAACGGTCGTGCTCTGTTTGATACAAAGCTTCGTCTATGTCCGGATGATGCTGCTGCCAGGCGCCGATGGTGACACCATTGTGAATTCCGCCTTCTGGACGAGTCCAGACAATCCAACACTCACCTTAGGCTGGCAATTTGTCGCGGTCATGATCATGACCTGCGGCACGATCTTCCTGATGTGGTTGGGTGAGCAGATTGACGAATACGGGATCGGCAACGGGATTAGCTTGTTGATCATGGCCGGTATCGTGGCCCAAATGCCGATGGCCGGGCTCGACCTGTTGCAAAACTCGACTTTTGAGCTGAACAACTTCTCGCCCGAGAAATACGGTTTAGAGACGATCATTACGCTGGTCGTGCTGTTTGTCGCCGTCGTCGCCGGGGTGGTCTTTATCACCCAGGCCCAGCGCAAAATTCCGACCCAAAGCGCGAAACACGTTCGCGGTCGCAAGGTTTACGGCGGCACGAAGCAGTTCCTCCCGCTCCGGATCAATCAGGCGGGCGTGATGCCGATCATTTTCGCGAGCAGCTTGTTGATGTTCCCGCAGATCATTTTCCAGGGACTTGCCAGCTGGACGGGGAATTCGATGTTTGACGAACTAGCCCGTAGTTTTGGCCAGGGGTCGTCGTTCCTCTACAATCTCTGCTACATCGTGATGATTTACTTCTTCTGCTACTTTTGGACTGCGATTACTTTCAATCCGAAAGACGTTTCCGATAATCTGCGTAACTTCGGTTCGTTTATCCCGGGCTATCGTCCAGGACGTCGAACTGCGGAATACCTGGAAAAGGTGATGGTTCGCATCACTTATGTCGGCGCCAGCTTCCTGGTTGTGATTGCGATTATTCCCACGCTTATCTCCTCGGGGATGGGCGTCAGTCCAATGGTTGCGAGTTTCTACGGCGGCACCGGGCTCCTTATTGCGGTGAGCGTCGCGTTTGATCTTGTGCAAAAGATTGACAGCCACCTCGTCATGAGGAACTATAAGGGCTTGTTGGAAGCGTAACGTTGGGCCAAATCGGCTTTGGCCGGGCCCAACAAATCGCCTTCCTATTACGCCGCGCCTTGCCCGGCCCGCCATCGAGTCGATCACGTCAATGATGCAATAATGCGGTTAATCTTTATTGGACCTCCTGGCGTTGGCAAAGGCACCCAGTCTCAGAACCTGGTCGAATACTTGAATATCCCCCACGTCGCTACGGGGGATATGCTGCGAGACGCCAAGAAGCGTGGGACCGAACTGGGGAAGCTCGCCTCTTTACACATGGATCACGGCCAATTGGTGCCTGATCCGATTGTGGTGCAAATCGTGGGTGAGCGACTCGACCGATCCGACTGCCAGCGCGGCTGCTTACTCGACGGCTTTCCTCGCACCATCGGCCAGGCCAAAGCGCTCGATGATTATCTGCATCAGCAAAACAAAGATCTCGACCTCGTGCTGACGTTGGATGTCAATCAGGAAGAACTGTTTCGTCGACTGCTGGATCGCTCCGTGAAAGAAGGTCGCGTTGACGATACGCCTGAGACGATTCGCAAGCGAATGCGGATCTATCAAGAGCGAACATCTCCGCTGCTCGACTATTACCAGGAAAAAGGGATCTTGCGAAACGTCGACGGCATGGGAACCCCAGCCGAAGTCTTCACACGAATCAAGGCCATCGTCGACGGCGTTGGTAAAGACCTGCGCGGCGACTAACACGACTCGGACATGCCTTCTATAACGTTGAAATCTTCCCGCGAGATCGCTTTGATGCGAAGTGCGGGACTTGTGGTCTGGGAAGCTCATCAGGCCGCTGCTCAATTGGTTCGCCCGGGCGCGACGACCGCCGAAATCGACGCGGCGATTGAGAACGTCTTTATTCAGCACGACGCGATCCCGCTCTTCAAAGGCGTGCCCGGCGTGACTCCTTTTCCCGCCGCGACTTGCGTCTCGATCAATGAAGAAGTGGTCCATGGGATGCCGGGCTCACGGCAGTTGGTTGAAGGGGACATCGTCAGTCTCGATACCGGCTGCAAAGTGAACGGTTGGTGTGGCGACGCAGCAGTGACGCATGCGGTAGGGACCGTTTCGCCGATCGCCGCCAAACTGCTGGAGATCACGCAAGGCTCGTTGCAGATCGCCATCGATCAGATGTCGCGGAAAAGTCGCTGGAGCGAAGTTGCTCGCGAGATGCAAGAGTATGTTGAAGCGGCCGATTTTTCGGTGGTGACCGAATTCGTCGGTCATGGCATCGGCCGCGAAATGCACGAGTCCCCGCAGGTGCCCAACTACTTCTCCAAGCGGTTCCTGAAAGAAGGGGACTTCCCGCTTCGAACCGGTCTGGTGTTGGCGGTCGAACCGATGGTCAACGTCGGCAAACGAGAAGCGAAGGTGACCAAAGATCACTGGACGGTCGTCACCTGCGACGGCTCTCTGAGCGCCCACTTTGAGCACACATTGGCGCTAACTTCTGATGGCGTCGAGATTCTAACCGGCCCACCCAGCTAACGCGGGTTCTGGTAGGGTCCGCAATGCGGTCCAACAACCAGGCGACTACGCCGCCGGTTTGCGGCCGACGAAGTAGTAGTACGGCGTGCGGACCAGCGGCAGATAAGGGACCTTGGCTCGACGTTCTTCGAGCGTGACCGTCTCAAACTGCCGCTGCAGGTAAGGCAAATGGTCGGCGGACGGATGGACGTTGTCCGACGAGAACCAGACCGGCCAAAAGTTGCGATTGAACCAGCCGTGTTGCGTGCGGCCTTCGTGCGGATACTTTCGCGAAACATAGAAGTCAACGACGCCGATCAAGCCTCCGGGCTTAAGGATTCGCAGTGCGTTATCCATCGCGGCGAACCAGTCGGGGATCATCGTCAGCGAGTAAGAAAACGTGACGACGTCGGCCAGTCCTTCCTCGGGGGTGAACTTGGTCGCGTCGGCTTCGACCGTCTTGGCCGAGGTTTCCCAGCCGCGGGCCTGGATCCGCTCGTCGCAGACTTTGAGGAGCGACGAAGCGAGATCGACGACGTAGACGCTTTTCATCTTGGGGATGTCATCGCCGCGATATTCGAGGTTCGACCCTGTGCCTCCGCCCATATCGACCCAGACGCCCCCCTCAGGCAGATCTAGCGACGCGTACATCTCTTGGCGACCTTGCAGCAGGCGCTTGCGAAAGTCGTCGTACGCTTCGGCCTGGCCGCCGTAGAAGCTTTCCAGCCGCTCGGCGTGGTTTTCGCCGCGGACCGGTTTGACCGCTAGGTGATAAAGAACTTTCAGATCGGAGGCGATGCCCATTGGCTCTGCGTCGAAAATGGCTGTGCGACCGCTCTCAATAAAAGTAGCGATCGTGCGTACGGGAAAATCGAAGGGAACAGGTTCTAGGCGGCCAACTCGGCAATGCGGAAGGCGCCGTATGTGTGAACTCGATCCTTCGGATGAAGGCTGTCGGCGGTTTCGTCGTGGTACTGCAGCATATCGCCCACTTCCCGCTTTTGACCGTCGACAGTCACCGGGACCTCATTTACAAATTGCGTATCCATCCCACCGCTGCGCCACAGGATCCGAGCGCCATGTTCGCGGGTCGTATCCATGATCGCCTGCCATTCGGAGACGAGATACGGATGGAGCGAACCGGTCAGCCAGTCCATGTGATCCAACAGCACCAAGCGGTGAATCGCCGTGCCGTCATGCTTTCGCAGGAAGTGCTCGACCGAATCGGTGTGCGTGCTGACGCGATGGATGACATCGTCCTTCAGCCGCTGGAAATTCTCCGGCTTCAGATACTCGGGACAGCATTTCGGCGTATATTCGCCGGTGATGTAGACCCGCCAGAAATAGTTGTCTTGAATCGGCAGTTCGGCGAAAACGGCCCGCATGTTCTCTTGGACGAAGTCGACGATGCCGTTTTCGTAGTGTTGTTCTAGATATTCGCGTTGGGCGCGGGGGACGCCGACCAGCGACCAAGTCGTGTCGCGGCTCATCGCGAACTTCAGCGACTTGGTCCACAGGCGTTTGTGCACCTTTTCGTAGATTTCTTTCTGCTCTTCGATGTTGGCCGCATCCAGCAATTCCAGCACCAGCGGCCTTAGGCGAAGCACCCGATCGACGTAAATATTCATCATGCGGGCGAACGAGCCCGAAGTGCCGCGGAAGTAGAAACTCCGCTTTTTGCGGGGGCGGAAATAGCGGATCTTGCGATTCCAGTACGACTGCGACCATTCCGGCAAAGCATGGCGAAGCTTTTGTTCGTAAACCTGCTGGAAGTTCGGCAAGCGGCCGGTGCCGAACATTTGGAAGAAGTCTTCATATTCCAGTTCGCGAATCGCCGCCTTTTTCAGGTCGAGCAGCGCGTTTTGACGCGGGTTCATGTCGACCGCGTACACGTGATTGGCGCCTGCCAACGCATAGTCGAGCGCGTTGCAACCAGCGGACGTGATCACCATCACGTTGTGGTGCGGCTCGAGCTCGAGAGCGACGCGATCAAGTCGCGGATCTTCCCAGCAGGTGTTGTAAACAAGGTTATTTTGATGGACCAGGTTGAAAACGCGTCCCCGGACCCAATTCAAGAGCGCCATGATTTTTTCCGTGCGAGATGCCGCCCAATCCGCCGATTGCAGCTACCGCTGGTGCGGCAGAAGTTCCCTAAAGAGGGGAATGGCGCTTCAAAATGACGCCTTATTCTAGCGGAGAGCAGACAACGGTCACAAGCCACGAGACGCCGCAAACCGCCCAGAATTCCCGCTTGTTACGTAACATTTACCTGAAGTTTGCGGGGAACTGGGGGGAGGGCATTCTACCGATGTTCGATTTCCTCGATCATCCATGTCGCTTCGCGAGCCGCCGACAGGTTTGCATAGAACACGAAGGCAATTAGCACGCCGCCCAACAGGCAACAAAAAACAGCGATCAGCTTGTCAGGAATACCGCTGACGCTTCTGTTGTGAGTGATGGGCAGTCCTGCTTTCGAGAATCCCCGGAGTCCCAGAAAGAGGCAGAGAACGCCGAGCAAGATGACAAACATGCGCCGGCCCAATTGGTGATTGCAGTTTTGCAGAATATCCGTAATTCCTCTGTTCAGACAAATGCTTCACAAATTGCAATTCGCCCAGATTACCGGTTGGTAACGAAATCATTTCATCGGTTGGATCGATAACTAGCGGTTGAAGGAATTTGCCACTACAAAAATCCCGAAAGCGCCTTCAAGAATCAGGAACGCTCCGAGCAAGCAGCAGAAAACCCCAATGACAATCGCAGTCACGCCGGTGATGTTTTTTTTGCGAGTCAAAGGCAGCCCACTCGGGGTGAATCCTTTTAAGCCGAGCCCGATCGAGACAATTCCGAGGATGATTCCAAGCATCGACAAGCTCCTTTTCGATTGGAAGAAATCTGCACGACCTAGAATATCGTTCCCCCTGCTGGAGAGGAGGTGCTTTTTGGGGGTGACTATTTGGAATAATGCTAGCAGCCGATTTGTTTTCGCTAACCGGTGCAGGTTTCCCAGGGAATGGACGATAGCCAGATAATGCCGCTTTCTGAATTGCTGACGTACATTGGCAATAGGCGGCGCTCGATTCGAGCAGCGTCGACCTTACGGGGTTTGGGCATGGATACGATCAAGACAACAACCAAACGTCGCTTAAGAGTTCACGGCTCCTCACCCGCGGTGGTGAAAGAGTCGCCGGTCGTTGCTGCGGTTGGGCTACGCCGCTTGTTGTTTATCGCGGGCGCCTTCTTCTTTTTGGCGATCGGCGTTTTGGGGGCCATTTTGCCGGTCCTCCCCTGCACGCCGTTTCTGCTGTTGGCCAGCTACTTTGCGGCTCGTAGTTCGCCGCGACTGAACGCGGCGATCCTCCGCAATCGCCTGATCGGCCCAATCCTCCGCGACTGGAACGAGCATCGCGGCGTCCGGCGCAATGTGAAGATCAAAGCGATGCTGCTGGTCGGTATCTGCGTGACGTTGACGATGATGCTGATGCAACCGTCGCCGGTGGTGATGGCGGCGATCGCGAGTCTTTCGACAATTGGAATTGTGGTGGTCGCGAAACTGCCGGAAGTCAAAGCGAAATAGGAAGCTTGCGTTTTTTTTGCCCAGCAGGTTGGACCGGACCGGACCGCATTGTTTTTTTGTCCGGCAGGTTGGACTGGACCGGACCGCATTGTTTTTTTGTCCGGCAGGTTGGACTGGACCGGATCGCATTGTTTTTTTGTCCGGCAGGTTGGACTGGACCGGATCGCATTGTTTTTTGTCCGGCAGGTTGGACTGGACCGGACCGCATGGTTTTTTGTCCGGCAGGTTGGACTGGACCGGACCGCATTGTTTTTTGTCCGGCAGGTTGGACTGGACCGGATCGCATTGTTTTTTGTCCGGCAGGTTGGACTGGACCGGACCGCATTGTTTTTTGTCCGGCAGGTTGGACTGGACCGGACCGCATAGTTTTTTGTCCGGCAGGTTGGACTGGACCGGACCGCATTGTTTTTTGTCCGGCAGGTTGGACTGGACCGGACCGCATAGTTTTTTGTCCGGCAGGTTGGACTGGACCGGATCGCATTGTTTTTTGTCCGGCAGGGTTTTTTTGTCCGGCAGGTTGGACTGGACCGGATCGCATTGTTTTTTGTCCGGCAGGTTGGACTGGACCGGACCGCATTGTTTTTTGTCCGGCAGGTTGGACTGGACCAGCATACGTAGGCGAGTTCAGTGGTCTCGCAACTGCGCGTATCCCCGCCAGGCTCGGCAGACAGGATCTGTCGCCAAAGAGGGAACTTCACGGTGTCAAACAGTCGAATCGCCAAAGTGCAGAGAATCTCCCCCCCCCGCGTCCGCCTGTTCGGCCGACGGATGAACGTGATTCGATTTTTGAGACTTAATCTGCAATCGACCCCAACTCCGTTCTCTTTGTCAACAGACAATTCTTGGCGGATTGCAAGCGTGGATCATCGCCCTGTTCCCGACTTGGTGCGCCGAGAAATGCGCAAAAAAAAGAGACGCCCTCAAGGCGTCTCTTGCTGAATTGCATTGACCGTTTTGGTGACTAAATCACTTTTCGCTCTTTCAGCAGCGCCACAATCTTGTCGACCGATTCGCTGACTTCCAACTCGTGGGTCGGCAGCACCAGATCAGGATTGGTCGGCGGTTCAAACTCATAGCTGACGCCGGGGAAGTTGGCGATCTCGCCGGAGTCCGCTTTCTCGTACAAGCCGCTATCATCGCGATCGC
The DNA here is from genome assembly GCF_000153105.1 of Blastopirellula marina DSM 3645. Taxonomy (GTDB): domain Bacteria; phylum Planctomycetota; class Planctomycetia; order Pirellulales; family Pirellulaceae; genus Blastopirellula; species Blastopirellula marina. The sequence goes on along the minus strand of NZ_CH672377.1, from coordinate 1,496,155 downwards.
GACAGACTTCGATCGGCGCCGAGAGATGAACGACGATAAAGCGGTCTTTGCCAACCACTTCGGCCGCTTTTTGCCGTACATCTTCGTTCGGTGCGGTGAAAGCACAGATGCAGATCATGCCGGCGCCGTTCATCAGCGCGGCGATCTCGCTGCCGCGGCGGAGATTCTCGGACCGTTCGTCGGCGGTGAAGCCAAGATCCTTGCTGACGCCGCTGCGTAGATTTTGTCCATCGAGAACCACGCAGGCGCGGCCTTCGTCAAACAGACGGCGTTCTAGGGCGTAGGCGATGGTTGTTTTGCCGGCGCCGGTCAAGCCGGTCAGCAGCAGCGTGGTCGGTTGTTGGCCAAACCGGGCTTCGCGCTGCTCGGCGGTGACGCTGGTCACTCCTTCGCTCGCGGGACCCGAGGTCGGCTCGTCATCCCAGTGGGCGACCTTCTTCTCTTTACGGTCGATGATCATGCCGGCGGCGACCGTACGATTGGTCATCCGGTCGATCACGATAAACGCGCCGGTCGTGCGATTTTTGGGATAGGGATCAAACGCGATCGGGCGATTCAGGCGAACCTCGCAGCGGCCGATTTCATTGAGCGCCAGCGTTGGCGCATCTTTGCGATGGAGCGTATTCACATCGATTTGGTAGCGCAGCGTCGAGATCGTACCCGGCGTGAGGGTCGTCGTATGCTTCACCAAATAGGATTTGCCGGGAACCATCGGGTCTTCGTCCATCCAGACGACCATCGCATCGAAACGATCGTCGACCAGCGGTTGATTGCCGGGACGAACCAGCATATCGCCACGGCTGACGTCAATTTCGTCTTCCAGCGTAATTGTCACGGCCAACGGCGGACAGGCTTCTTCCTGATCGCCGTCCATCGTGACGATCGCTTTGACGCGGCTCGTTTTCTTCGACGGCAGCGCCATGATTTCTTCGCCGGGACGAATCGTCCCCGAAGCGATCGTTCCGCAAAATCCGCGGAAATTGAGGTGCGGACGATTGACCAGTTGCACCGGAAAGCGGAAGTCTTGCAGGTTACGGTCCGACGCGATGTAGACGTTTTCGAGCAAGTGCATCAGCGTGCTGCCGTCGTACCACGGCATGTTCGGGCTCGCCGTGACCAGGTTGTCTCCCTTAAGGGCCGAGAGCGGAATAAAGTGCACGTCGTCGGCCGCCATTTTCGCGGCGAATTCGACGTAGTCCGCTTTGATTTGCTCGAACCGCTCTTGGCTGAAATCAACCAGATCCATCTTGTTGATCGCGACGACGATATGCTTGATCCCCAACAGCGAGGTGATGAAGCTGTGCCGCTTGGTTTGCGTCATCACTCCATGCCGCGCGTCGATCAAAATGATCGCCAGGTCGGCGGTCGACGCTCCGGTCGCCATGTTGCGGGTATATTGCTCGTGCCCCGGCGTGTCGGCGATGATGAATTTGCGCTTCGCCGTCGAGAAATAGCGATACGCGACGTCGATCGTGATCCCTTGTTCACGTTCGTCTTTGAGCCCGTCCATCAGCAGGGCCGGGTCGAGCTCTCCGCCGACGGTGCCGTGCGTGGCCGAATCGCGTTCGATCGCGGCGAGCTGATCTTCGAAGGTCGCTTTGGCTTCGATCAGCAACTTGCCGATGAGCGTACTTTTTCCGTCATCGACGCTGCCGCAGGTGATAAAGCGGAGCAGCTCTTTTCGCTCGTGTTGAGCGAGATAAGCGTTGATGTCGGTGGCGATCAGGTCGGATTGGTGCGACATGGATGTTGCGTTGGGCTAGTCGACAAAACCGGAGCCGCCAATGGCGTTCCGGCGTGTGGCGGTAAGAATCGCAGCAGAGCGTTTTGGCGCCGAGCCGCGTTAGAAGTAACCTTCGATCTTCTTCTTTTCCATCGAAGCGCCCTGATCTTTGTCGATCGCGCGCCCCTGACGTTCGGAGGTCGTGGTTAACAACATTTCTTGAATGATGTCGGGAAGCGTGGTCGCACTCGATTCGACGGCGCCGGTCAGCGGATAACAGCCGAGCGTCCGGAAGCGGACCATCTTCTCTTCGACCTTTTCGCCGGGAGCCAGCACAAAGCGATCATCGTCGACCAAGATCCACATGTCATTCCGCCAGACAACCGGCCGCAGGGCCGAGTAATAGAGGGGAACGATCGGGATTTGTTCGAGATGGATGTATTGCCAAACGTCGAGTTCGGTCCAGTTCGACAGCGGGAAAACACGAATGCTTTCCCCTTTATTGACCCGGGTATTGAACAGATTCCAGAGCTCTGGCCGCTGGTTTTTCGGGTCCCAGCGATGGTTTTTGTCGCGGAACGAGAAGATCCGCTCTTTGGCGCGTGACTTCTCTTCGTCGCGGCGAGCGCCGCCGAAGGCCGCGTCAAACTTGTGCTTGTTGAGCGCCTGCTTTAGACCATCGGTCTTCATCAGGTCGGTGTGACGAACGCTGTCTTCAAACGGATCGATCCCGGCGGCGCGGCCTTCCTCGTTGATGTGCACGATCAGGTCGAGCCCGAGTTCTTTGCGGGCGTAATCTTCGCGAAATTGGATCATTTCGCGGAATTTCCAGGTCGTGTCGACATGCATCAGCGGAAACGGCGGCTTCGCCGGATAGAACGCCTTCAAGGCGAGCTGCACCATGACCGACGAATCTTTGCCGACCGAATAGAGCATGACCGGGTTTTCGAACTCAGCGGCGACCTCACGCAAGACGTGAATACTTTCCGCTTCCAACTGTCGTAAGTGAGTTATGTTGTAGCCCGACATACCCTCGATTGCTCGTAAGACGCTAGAATCGTCACAAAGAGAACGATCGTAAATAGTTACGAATTCCGGATTATAGCGCCAGTCGGCTATACGAACAATGCCGCTCGGCGGCCGGGATCGCCCGGATGTGGCCTAAACCCGGGGAATTAACGCAGTTGCGTCGCTTTCGGCGCCCGTAACTTCGCCATCTCTTCCAGCTGGTCGGCTAGCTGCTTGCACTTTTGGGCGGCTTCTCGCAGTTGCTGGGCCTCATGGGCCGTTTTGTCGTTGCGGCTCGGCGTGGAAAGGGCTTTCAGGTCAGATTCTGCGATGGAGAGGAAGCGGATCGCACGTTCGAGCGAGGGCTTCGTCGTCTGCAGATAGAAATTGCCGGCAGGCGAATTGGCGTCGATCACATCGGTTTCGAGCGCCGATTTGTCGGAGATGGGCGCCGACGAGGGAAGATCGGCGCCAAACATTTGCGACGCGACTTGAAACTCGGGCCCCAAAGCGGTGCGAATCTTCGATATCTCCGCCAACTCTGCTTCGGTTGGCTGCGGAGTGGAAACCGGCTCTTCGGCCGTCGATGCGGTCAGCAGCAAAGCGAGAAAAAGCAGGGTGCTAGCAATTGATGCGATGCGCATGACGGATCCTTCCGTAGCTGGGGAAATTCCATTTCCCCAAATTTTACGCGCAGCAGCCCAATGACAAAAGATCGAATGCGGTCGAGAGCGGTCTTGCCAAAGGGGACTATTGGTTTCGTTCAGCTTGATGAAAACACTACCGGACGACTGGGGTCGCAGGAGTCACAGCGGGGCCCACTTTGTTCGCCAAAATAAAATCAGGCAATTGGCGATTGGGTTGATAGAAGACCGACTTGCAGTGATGTTGCGGCTGGAACTTCGGTCCCAGATCGATCAACGATTCTGACGAGCCGACAAACAGATATCCATTGTCGGTCACTTGGTTCGCCAGGTTCAGATAGGTCCGGCGGCGGTCTTCGGCATTGAAATAGATGATCGCGTTGCGGCAAAAGACGATGTCAAACCGTCCCAGGTGAACGAAGCTTTGCAGCAGGTTGACCTTCTCAAACGAGACCATCGCACGAACTTCGTCTTTGATGCGATGTCCGCCGTCTTGCGGCGTGAAGTATTTGTTGAGGTAACGCGATTCGAGCCCGCGTGACGTTTCTAGCGGCGGATAAAGCCCACGGCTGGCGCGGTCGATCGCATCGTCGGAGATATCGGTCGCGAGAATCGAGATATTCCAGTTGCGAAAATCGGGCAGCGTTTCCATCAGCGTCATCGCAATGCTGTACGGCTCTTGTCCGGTGCTGCAGGCCGCGGACCAGATGCGGATTCGCTTGTCGTACGCCGATTTCGATTTCTCGTCGACAAGCTCCGGAATCGCTTTGAACATCAGCGCTTCGAAGGGAGACTTGTCACGAAAGAACAGGGTTTCGCGCGTCGTGATCGCATTGACCACGTCGCGTTTCAAATTGTCGCTTGAGTTGCGAGCGCGAACTGCGAAGTCGACGTAGTTGGCGCAACCTTCTCGTTTGACGAGTTCGGCGAGACGACTCTCGATCAAATAGTCTTTCGAGCTATCGAGTGCGATTCCGCAGAGGTCGTAGACCAGACCGCAAATCGCGTCAATATCTTGAGGCGTCATGTTTCTAAACTCGGCTCCGTTTGACGCAATTGACGATTTCCCGTCCGACGTCGTGTAGTGGACAAATCAAATCGGCCAAATCGGCCTCGACGATGCTCCGCGGCATCCCGTAGACAACAGAGCTTGCTTCATTTTGGGCGAGGATGTTCGCCCCCTGACGCTTGAGCAATTTGCAGCCGACCGTGCCGTCGTCTCCCATTCCGGTCATGATCACGCCGAGGGCGGAACCTCCGTAGACGTGGGAGATGGAGCGGAACAGGTAATCGACCGAAGGGCGGCAATTTCGTTCGTGAGGATCGTTATTAACGCGAATGCGCGTTCGCACGCCGTCCCGTTCGACTTTCATCTGGTGACCGCCGGGGGCGATATAGATCGTTCCGGGGCGAACCTCATCGCCATCGGCGGCTTCGACCACTTCGGCCTGGCAGCGGCGATTGAGATCATCGGCAAGCGACTTGGTGAAAATCGGCGGCATATGTTGGACGACGAAAATGGGAACCGGAAAGTCCTTGGGGATCGATGGCAACTGAGCGGTGAGCGCCGGCGGTCCCCCGGTCGAAATCCCCAGCGCAACGGCTTCGATCGGAAATCGAAAGGAGAGATCGAGCGCCGATTTCAGCGCTGCGGGATGCGGCGGCTTCGGCTCTTCGCGCGCTTTGGGCGGGGCTTCGGTTGGATGATGCGTTGTTCCAGCGGCGACCAATTTGGGCGTCCGCACGACGCGCCGCAAGTAAGCGTCGACCCGCTGTTTCAAGGTCTCTGACAACGCGGCGGTACTCGCTTCGACGTTAGCGCCGTTTGGTTTTAGCACGAAGTCGAAAGCGCCCAACTGCAGCGCCGCCATGGTCGCTTCGGCGCCGGCGCCGGTCAGCGCGCTCAGCATGATCACGCCGGGCGGGTGCGGAAAGCGTTTTAGTTCTTTGAGAACGCCAAGTCCGTCGATCGTCGGCATTTCGACATCCAACGTGATCAGGTCGGGACGCAGGTATTCAATTTTGTCGAGGGCGATGCGTCCATCGGCCGCGACGCCGACGACCTCGAGCTGCGGGATTTGGGCGAGAACATCTCGGACTAACTTACGGTACAGAGCCGAGTCGTCGACAACGAGGACGCGAATCCGATCTTCATCGCTCATGAATTCCTACTCCGCTCCTCCTGGTCGCCAACTGGATTCAGGCCGCAATCCGTGGCCCGAACGGATCGGCGAGGCCGACTAGGCTAGCGATGCGTACTCGTTCGTGTCGTTCAACATCTCATCAATATTGAGCAACACGACGACGTCCTCTTCACGTTGATGGACGCCGACGAAAAAGCGGCCTTCGACCCCTTTCAGGTTCGCTGGCGGCGGGGAGACGTCGTCTGCTTTGAGCGTCAGGATGTCTGATACTTTATCGACGATCAGTCCGACCGCTTCGCCTTGCGAGTTGATGATCAGGTTGCGACTCTCACGCGTCTCGTCCGCCGGTTCGAGTTTCAGGATCTGCCGCGGATTGACCACCGTGACGACTTCGCCGCGCAGGTTGACGCAGCCGCAGACGTACGGCGGAGCTTGCGGCACCGGCGTGCATTCCAATTGGCGGTTGATCTCTTGGACGCAGCCGATTGGGATCGCCAGCAGCACGTCGCCCAGGTAGAACGTGACGAACTGTTGCTCCCCGTCGATAATGCTCTTTTTTTCGTTGTTGGTCATCATTAGACTCCCGCGGTTGACAGTTCTCGAGTAGTACCCTCACGCATCGCTTGACGGCGAAGCGTCTCCACGTCGGTCTGCGTCAGTCGAGAGACCGATGACAACAGGCGTTCGCGATCCATCTTGATTTGATAATCGTTGATGCCGGCTGCTTCACCTTCGCGCCGATGTTCGTCAGAGGCGAGCGAAGTCAGAGCGATGATCGGCATGTCCTTCCACTTTTCCGAGTTGCGGACCTTGCGAGAAAACTCAAAGCCGTTCATGCGCGGCATTTCGATGTCGGTGACGATCAAGTCAAAGGCGAATTCGCCTCGTTGCAACGTGTCCCAAGCGGCTTGACCATCTTCGGCGTCGACTACTTGGAAGCCGGCGTCTTCCAGGGAGCTCTTCACTTGACGTCGGAAGAAGTCGGAGTCTTCGGCCAGCAGGACCAGCGGATCGTGCGAGCGAGTTTCGGCCGCGACCTTATGATGCTCGAACCATTCAGGGCGATGCTTCTCGACAATCTTGAAGACGTCGAGCAACCGAATCGCCTGGTCTTCGAGCACGAACGAGCCGCAGACGCCCGTTTCGCGGAAGGTCGTCGCATCGATGTGCATCGAGACGTTTTGAATGTCCTTCAGTTGCGGCGCGATCAAGCCGACCTCGTAACCATTGATATCGAAGATCACGACGAACACGCTTTTCAGATCGGTAGGCGCCGGTTGGGCGTTGATATTGTCTTCCAATCGCATGACCGGCAGCGATGCGCCGCGATATTGCAACACTTCTAGGCCGCCGACCGTATCGATCTGATCGGCTCGAATCCGTTCGACGCGAAGAACGACGCCCATCGGGATGGCGAAGTGTTCTTGCGGATGATTCGTGAACATCAACAACGTTTGCGATTCTTCGCCGGCGTGCAGGTCTTCCTGGATCCGTTTCGCTTCGAGATCACTTTGATCGGTCAGATCGAGTTTCGCCTCGGCGCCGATGCCGGAAACGTCCAGGATCAACGCGATGTGCCCATCGCCCAGGATCGTAGCGCCGGAAAGACATTTGCAACTACGCAAGTGACGACCCAGCGGTTTGACGACGATTTCTTCCGAATCGTGCAGACCATCGACCGCTAAGCCGTAGCGGGCGCGTCCTGTCTCAACGACGATGATGCTGCTCGAAGTGGTCACCGCTTCTTCGTTCGCTAAGTTCAAAATCTGCTTCATGCGGACGATCGGCAGCAACGAACCGCGAAGTCGGAGCATTTCGACCCCTTTGACGCGAGTCAAGCGATGCTCGTCGTCGGATCGAATGCGAACCAGTTCCGAAATATTGGCTTGCGGAATCGCGAATCGATTGCCGCAAGACTCCACAATCAGCGACGGGATGATCGCCAGCGTCAGCGGCAACGTGATCAAGATGTTGGTTCCGCGGCCGATCGTCGATTCGACGTCTACCGTGCCGCCGAGTTTCTCGATGTTGCTGCGAACGACATCCATGCCGACGCCGCGTCCGCTGACATCGGTCAACTTTTCTGCGGTCGAAAAGCCGGCGTGGAAGATCAAGCGAACCGCATCGCGATCGCTCATCTGATCGGCCTGGTCTTGCGTGATTACGCCTTTACTGACCGCTTTTTCTTTCAGGATCGCTGGGTTGATGCCTTGGCCGTCATCTTCGATCTCGATGCGGACCTTGCCTGCTTGATGGTAGGCGCGAAGGTTGATTTGCCCGCTCGGGCTTTTGTCGGCTGCGACTCGTTTTTGCGGGGTTTCCAGCCCATGATCCATCGAGTTACGGATCAAGTGGGTCATCGGATCGCCGATCGCTTCGATAATCGACTTGTCGACTTCAACTTCTTTGCCGTCGATCTGCAGATTGCATTCTTTGCCAAGTTTGGCGCCCAGATCGCGAACGACTCGGATAAAGCGATTGAAGACCGAACCAATCGGCTGCATCCGCGTTTGCATCACGGCGTCTTGCAGTTCGCTGGTGACCTGATCGAGACCCGATGCGACGGCTTCGAGGCCAGAGTCGTTCCGGCAGGAGATCGCTTGAATCACCTGGTTGCGGCAAAGAACGAGTTCGCCGGTCAGATTCATCAGCCGATCAAGCACGCTAACCGGAACACGAATGTTCGCTTCCACATTGGCCGAAACTTCCGGGCGATGTTCTTCGCTCGCCGCTTTCGCGATCGGGGCCGGTTCGGCGACAACCGGGGGCGTCTCGGCGACCGGCGTGGGCGGTGCGATTTCGATGGGCGCAGCTTCGTCGACAGCCGCTGTCGTGGCTACGGTTTCTGTGACCGTTGCTGCGGCGGTCGGCGCACCGCCGACTGCGATCTGGTCAAGCTGTTCGACGAAATCGGCGATCGGCATGTTGTTCGAGTTGTCGATGTCGTTGATCATCGATCGCAGCTGATCCGATGCGCGAAGCATGACATCGGTCATCGCCGAGTTGGGAACGAGCTCTAGATTGCGGAGCTTGTTGAGCACGTTTTCCAGACTGTGCGACAAGTCATTGATGTTGCGCAGCCCCAAAAAACCGGCGGCGCCTTTGATCGAATGGATCGCACGAAAGACCGTGTTCACTAGATCGACGTCGACGCTGGCTCCGCCGGCTTCGATCGCGAGCAGCTGCGACTCGACGTTCGCGAGATGCTCGTTCGATTCGATTACGAACTCTGCGACTAGCTCATTGTCTTCGTACATCATCAAACCTGTGCTCCTGAACCGTGGGGGACTACAGAGTCGCCGTGACTTGGTGGGGATGGTCGGTCGTCTCCGGCGATGGAACCGCCCAGGAAGAAGACGCTTCCATTTCTCGTAGGTATTCCGCGAGATAGCGATTCAAGTTGACCGGCGTCATCGCGCCGACCGTAAAAATCGCATCTTGCGGGGTCGTAGAAAGATGCTTCTGCTTTTCCAACAAGTCTTCGACCTGTTCGTGCGTCAGCAATTTGAGTTCAATCGCCGTTTCTCCGAACATTGCCTGCGTATCGGCTTGTCGTTCGAGAACTTGCATCAGTCCGGCGACTCCGAGATAGCGGTTTTGCAAAGCGATCTGGCCGATTGGCTTGACCGATCGAGCGTAAGCGGTGCGTGCGATCTTCAGCTTCTCCAGCGTTATAGCGCCGCGCGAAACGAGATAGTCCTCGAACTTGCTCCACTCAAAACTGCCTGGCAACTGTCCGACGAGGGACGGCGAAACGGTGACGTTCGCTTTCAATTTGGATTTGATTTCTGAAGTCTTCTTCTGGATTCGTATCTGGCGAGCGGCGTGAGCCGCAGCCGATCGCCAATGATCGATTCGAGAGAAGGAGGCTTCGAGCGCCTCAAGAATCTGGCGCAATTCGTTCGCCGGTTTGAACAAGCAGAATTCTGCGCCGTAGCCCAGCGCCTCAAACACCAGGTTCATCTTCACCTGGCCGGTCAAAATGATGACAGCGACGCCGATATCGAATTGTTTGATTTGTTGCAGGACTTCGAGACCGCTGAGTTGCGGCATTTCGATGTCGAGAATGACAACGCGATATCCGCCGTTCACCAGCGCGCCGCGCCAGCAGGTCGGGTCATGCAATTCATCGACGGCGTAGCCATGCTGCGCTAGACGCGCCTGCATCACCCGCGTGATCGCCGGATCATCGTCGATATGTAGGATGCGTTGGTCGTTTGCGTTCATGCCATTTCACCGCGATTTTGCCCCTGGTGCGAAGTCCCGCCGTCAGCTCGGTTATCGAGGCTCGGGAAATATAGAACTTGGTTTTCAACTTGCAACGCACGAGCTGGTCAGGGAATTCGCGCAAGGGCATTCGGTCGTAGTGATTCGTCCGACCGTGGGGATCGCGCATGCGATCAGGAGAAAGCTGAAGTTCGCGGGACTTTGCGAAGATCAGGGAATTCGGCGCAGCAACAGCATTCGGATTTCGGGCCCTTGGCTGGAGGTCAGTTCCGGCGCCGAAAGGGTCAGCTCGCCGGTCCCTGCCGGCAGTTCTAGGATCCCTAACGAGAGCGGAGTGAAGTCTTTTACTGGAGATTCACTGCCGCGCGATGCGCGATCCAGTTCGGGGCCATAGGCAGGCGGATCATGCGGCGCACGGATCTCGCCGGTCGAAGTTTGTCCTACGAAGCTTAATTGCAGCGTCGTGCCTACGACGCTCTTGGGGGCGGCGTAGTAGACAATCGGCTCGTATTTGCCGGCTTGACCGATCTCAATATCCCAAGTCATTTTATCGTCCGCATTCTTCCAACCGGTAAAGTACGAACAATTGGGCGCTGGTGCGCTGCGACGAATATTTCCGTGCGGTTTGCCGTCTCTGGCTGGCAACTGCGTAAGCTGCGCAAAACCGACAGTAAACGGTCGCGTTTCGGCGTCCATCTGCGCCGCGATTTCGCTGCGGAACTGCGCAGCGGCCTTCGTTAATTCGCGAACCGCGTCTGGGTATTGCGCGGCGACATCCGTCCGTTGGCCGATATCATTGGCGATCTCGTAGAGACGGCCTGCCGCATCAAGCCGAAATCGCTGAGAGCGGACGCTGACGTTTTTCCATTTCTTAATGGGGATCGAAAACAGGAGACGTTCGGGCAATTCTTGCTGCTGATCCAACAGCAGCGGCGAGAGACTACGACCATCGAGCCGCTTCTGGGGCTGAAACTTGACGCCTGCCAGGTCGGCCAGGGTTGGTCCCAGATCGATGGCTCCGGCGACTTGCTCAATCTTGAGTCCGGCGGAGATGTGCTTGGGCCAGCGAATGAAGAGAGGAGAGCGAACGCCTCCTTCATCGGTCGAACCCTTGCGCCCCTTCATCCCGCCGTTCCAGCGCCAGCTGTTGGGACCATTGTCCGAGAAATAGACCACGATGGTGTCGTCGGTCAGTTTTAGGTCATCGAGCTTCTGCAAGACGCGGCCGACATTCCAATCGATGTTTTCGCACATCGCCAGAGCGGCGCGGGTCATCGCCAGGTCTTCTTTCTGGGGATCACGATTTTTCATCTCGAAGTCGACGTCGGCGAATTTGTCGTAAAACTTGTCGGGAACCTGCATCGGCGAGTGAGGCGTATTAAACGGCACGTAACACAAGAACGGTTCGTCTTGATGGCGCTCGATGAACTGGATGGCGCGATTGGTCAGATCATCGACGATAAACCCCTCGCCGCGGATCAGTTGGTTATTGTGCTCGAGCAACGGATCAAAGTAGTTGCCCCAATGTCCAGAGCAAAACCCGCAGAACTCATCAAATCCTCGCGCGTTCGGATGATAGGGAAACTGCGTTCCATTGTGCCATTTGCCAAATGCAGCGGTCGCGTAACCAGCATCTCGAAACGCTTCGACAAACGTTTGTTCATCCACGTTCAGACGTTCTTGACCGGTCGAAACGCCGCGAACGCCGCCGCGGGCATGAAATCGCGCCGTCAAAAACTCGGCGCGCGTCGGTGCGCATAAGCTGCAAACGTAGAACCAATCGAACGAGGCGCCTTGCTGGGCGATCGCGTCGATGTTGGGGGTCGCCAGATTCTGATTGCCCTGATAGCTCAGGTCTCCCCAGCCTTGATCGTCGGCCAGAAAGACGACGACGTTCGGACGCCGCTCCGCCTGGCTCCACGAAGTAAGGGTGAGTAAGAGAGACAGCGTCGCGAAAATGAGGCGGGCGTTCATAAGGCGTCGATCGAAATGGAGGCGGGGAATTTATGTCTAGTTTACCCAGAAAGAAACGCCATTGCACGCACCGCCGCTTCGCTACTTGATGTAGGCGTTCAGCGTTTCCCGATCTTTGAACGCATTGGTGATCGAGCGGTCCGCGCGATACTTGTGAGCCGTCATCCAAGCAAACTCCCGCTTTTCGCGATTCGCCGGATCCGGCTCCGGCAGCGCAACGCCGTCCGCTTCGACATAGGCGGTGCGAACGACTGGGACGCGGCCAATTCCCTTTGGCGCCAATTCGTAGTCCGTTCCTTGGGTTTGCATTAGCCACGTATTCTCACGAAACCCGCTCATCAGTCGTGATTTGGCCGCAGCGAGCAATTGATCTCGTCCCTCCACGCTTAACGTTTCGTCTTGCTTGATCGCAGCGAGCAACTTCTGCGTTTCCGAAACATCGAAACTAACCCAGCCATACGGAGGCAGATAAGTTTCGAGCTTGCAATGCGACGGCGAATTCTTCGGGAAGAGCGAAATCCCATAGGTGACGCGCGTCGGATAGCCAAGCGCCCTGCCCAGCGAGGCGCAGAAGCCGTGATAGTCGCTGCAGTGACCGTGGTGATGGGCCAGTGCGTGTAGCGAACTTGCCTGGAGGGAAGCGTTAACGTGGTCGTACTGAAAGTCACGAATCACGTAGTCCATCACCGTTCCCATGTTCTCCAACGGATTGCCGGGAGTCGGAAGAATTTGCGTAACGAGCTGATTGAATCGCGGATCAACGACAACCGCCTGAGTTTCACCGCTGCGATAACGCGTGAAAGCATCCGGCCAAGTGTCGATCGAGCGTATCTGTTGCGGATTGATCTTCCAGTCCAATTGCCAAACCTGGGCGTGGAAGCGATGGCGAATGATTTGGGCGCCGTGAGGATCATCGAATTCAAAGTAGGCGAACTTGTTGCCATATTTCGGTTCGACGTGGATCGTCGGAGCGACTTCTAACGGAAAGGTGGACCAGTCGCTTGTTCCAACTTTTTGACCGTTGTTTGTCGGTGGAATCGGAACCCAGACCTTCAACTTGTGCGTGTGATACGGCGGAGTCACGACGATCGAAAAATCGACATCGTACTCCACCGGTTCACGACGATCGGCTTGATACGGCTGGGCGGGATCGAGAGCGACGCGAGATGGAGTTGGCTCCGCCGCCGCGGCGGCGGAAACCAGAGAGAAGACCAGCGTGAATAGAAAGATGAAATTCCGCATAAGGAGAGACTCTAGGCGGTCGCGTGACAAAGAAACATTCAAACGATCATTGTAGTCATCGCCGCAATTCGCTTCAAACGGAGCGAACCTTCCGCATGCCTGGAAATCATCGCCGCGATCAGCCAACGCAAAAATCGAGGAAACTGCCCTTGTGCTGTATTGCGGATCGCCGGTATTTACCTGCGGCGAATGCTGGGCGCCGGAAATGGGCCCAGATATTTGCTAGCAACCTCGTCGTCAACTGCGCGGGAATTTGTACCGATTGCGCAGAAGTTGAGCTTGACGTGGTTGGAGATAATCCGTATTTAACCCCACCGCTACCAGGACCCGTACGGAAACGTTCCGTCGGTCGTCGAGATCCGCGTGGATCTGCGACGGTGGGAAATGGGCCGATTTGCCGGATGTTGCGGGACGGAAAGCAAGTCGCACTTGGGGGCGTGAGATAAACAGATGGAAAATGGAATTCCTCAGATGATTTGGCGGGCGGTTGAACGCCACAATCATTTCAATCAGACAAGGAGAGTCGCGTTGAATTCCGCCGTGAAATCGTTGACGTATTGCCTGGTCGTGACCGCTTTAATGTGGTCCAACGCCATGGCGCAGGATTTCGGCAATCAAGTCGACCTGCGAAAACAGCAAGAAATGCTTCGCGATGCTCGTCAGGCGATGCGGCACGGCGACTTGGATCAAGCGGAGTCGTTAATTAACGGCGCTTCGCAGTTCCAGACGCCGAACGATCCTCTGTATGACAAGTTTCGCGACACTCCTGCGAAGGCGAAAGCCGCGCTGGAGGAGTTACGCTTCGCAAAACTGCCGGGGCAAAACGAGCTAACCGCCGCCATGCGAGGCAATCCTCAATTGGAAGCGGAGACCTTGATCGGTCAGGCTCGCACCGCTTTGGCCAATGGCCAATCGCTGGCCGCGGTCGAACTGTACCACAAGGCCGCCAAGCTGGACTTCAAGTTCGCTCCCGGCGCCTACGACACCGAGCGTCTTCGCGAAGACCTGATCACCGCCGGCATTCAGCCGAGCATGCTCATGCCGCAAAGCGCACCAACGCGAACTCCGCCGGTCGCCGCGCCCTCTTCGGTTGACAATCCTTACGCCAATCAGTTTGGCCCCAGCAGCTTTCAATCGTCCGGCCCAGACGCCGCGAAAAAGTTGATGTTGGATGCACGACTCGAACTCGCTCGCAGCAACATGGCGGTCGCACGCCGCCTGGTTGATCAGGCTCGCAGCCTGGGAGTGATCTTCCCGGCTGGTCAAGATTCTCCGGAGAAGATTGACGAGCTGATTCATCGCACCGAAACGGTTTTCCGAAATCCTCCGGGACCGCAGGCAGGCAAGATGTTCTCGGCCGTCATGCTGGAGCAAGCGGCCGGTCTGATCGCTTACGATCAAATGGGTGACGCCGAGCGATTGATTCGCCAGGCCGAACAGTTGGGAGGCGACTACAGCGAAGCTCGCTTTACGCCGGATCAGTTGAAGAGCGAAATTGCGCGTCGTTCGCAGAACGTCGGCGCCGCTCCAATGCGAAACCTTCCGCCCGCCAATGTGCCGGCCGGTGCTTCGGCTCACGATCAACAGCAAGCCGTTTTGGCGCAGGCCAAAGCTGCGATGGACGGGGGCAACCTGGCCGCCGCCGAAATGTACTTTGAACAGTCCAAAGGCATTCGGGTTAATCCTCGCGAATATGTCGCAGGCGATCTGCGTCCTGAAATTATGATGATGGAGCTGGATCGCGCCCGCGGCGGCGTTCGCCAGGCTTCGGGCGAAGCGACCGCCGGATTCGCCGGTTCGCAAAGCATCTATCAACCTGAATTTGACGAATCTCGCAACGTTCCCGCCGGCGCCAACATGAACGCCGAATGGAACGCAGGCGGCGAAAACCCGGGCTTCCAATTGATGGGAGACGGCGAACTCGCTCTGAAGATGGGAGACAAGGTTCGTGCTCGCCAAATGTTTGAGGCGGCCTGGAAGCATAAAGATTCGCTCGATCCGCAAAGCCGTCAGCGTTTGCAAGACTACTTACGCTACAGCACGCAGCCGCTTGGCCGAGAAGTTCAGCAGACCAGCAGCGCTCCTTCGCCGCTGGAAGCTGTCGACGCCGAACAGCAAGTTCTGCAGCGTCAGTTGTTCGCAGAGGTGACTCGCGAACAGTCGAACGCCGACCGCATGCGTGAAAGCAATCCGAAGGGCGCATTGGAGTTGTTGGTGCAAGTGCGTCAACGGGTCGCCGATTCGGCGGTCGATTCCAAGGTGAAAGACCAGTTGCTGGCTCGCATCGATCGCAGCTCGGAAGGGCTGAAGAACTATATCGAGATCAACCGAGCTCAAATCGAACTGGATGAGCAAAATCGCGCGATCGACGAATCGATTAGCGAGAACCGCCAAATCAAGGTCGAAATTGAAGGACGCTTGGTCAAGATTACGGATCAGTTTAACGAACTGATGGATCAGTTGCGTTGGGAAGAAGCGGAAGTTCTGGCGCGTCAGGCTCGCGAAATTGCTCCGAACGAACCGATCGTGCAAAACATGTTGTGGAAAGCGAAGACGGCTCGTCGGATGCACAACAACATGATTTTGGCGGACAAGAAGGAATCGGGCTTTATCAACACGATGATGAGTGTTGAAGAATCGGCCATTCCTTACGATGACCGAAATCCGATCACCTTCTCCGATGCTCAGCAATGGAAAGAACTGACCGCGTCGCGTAAGAAGTATGACGCTCGTACGGCTCAGATGACCGACGATGAGATTCGCATTCGCAAAGCTCTCAAAGCTCCGGTCGACCTGAAGTTCAACAAGCAGCCGCTGCAAACGGTCGTTGACACGCTGGCCAGCGTCGTCGGGATCAACATCATCATTGATGAAGCCGGTCTGCGCAGCGAAGGGGTGACCCCGAGCCATGAAATCACGATTAACATGAACACGCCGGTTCGCCTGGAAAGCGCCTTGTTGCATATCCTGCAACCGCTTCGCCTGGCTTATGTGATCGAAGGGGAAGCCCTGAAAATCACCGGCGAGTCGTTCCGCAGCCGCAAGATGATTCAACAGACTTATCAGGTTGCGGACCTTGTGATTCCGATTCCGAACTTCATGCCTAGCTACAACCTTGGTTTGGCTGGCGCCTTGAAATCGGCCTACGAAACGATCGGCTACGGCGGCGTTCAATCGCTGCCGGCGGCCAACGGCATGGGAACCTTCGCCGGCGGCGGTAATACCAACGGCGGAGTTCTGGGGCAAAACTTGCCGCCGGGACTTATCCCTGGCGTTGGTATGGGCAGCGGTCAGGTTCAGTCAGGCACGCCGCAAGGGGGCAGCTTTGGGCTTCCCGGCATGGGCGGTCCTGGCGGTCTGGGCGGCGGCGTTCAGCCCGACTTTGACTCGCTGATTCAGCTGATCACCACGACGATCGAACCGGAATCGTGGGAAGAATTGGGCGGCCCCGGCGCCGTCTCACCTTTCGCGACCAACTTGAGCCTGGTGGTTAGCCAGACGCAGGAGGTTCATGACAAGATCGCCGACTTGCTGGAGCAACTGCGACGTCTGCAAGACTTGCAGGTGACGATCGAAGTTCGCTTCATCACGTTGAACGACAACTTCTTTGAACGTATCGGCATCGACTTCGATCTCGACATCAAAGACAACACCTCCGGCATCGGCACCAACCGTGGTAGCGACGGTAGCCCGAGTATTACGATCGGTTTGGATCAAACGGGTAACCCGACCTCCGACCTTGACTTGTCATTCGCACAGAACAGCTTCGGCAATACGGTGCCTGCCATCGGCGGTCTCGGTGCTGCGGCAGGTTCGATCGGCGGCAGCTTCGGCTTCGCCATGTTGAGCGACATTGAAGCGTTCTTCGTCATGCAGGCCGCACAAAGCGACTTGCGGTCGAACGTGATGCAAGCTCCGAAGGTCACGTTGTTCAACGGTCAAACGGCGTTCGTCACCGACTCGACGCAGCGTCCGTTCGTCACCAGCGTTACACCGGTGGTGGGCGACTTTGCGGCGGCTCAACAGCCGGTGATCGTGGTGCTCAACGAAGGTACTTCGCTAACGGTCCAAGCGGTTGTTTCCGCCGATCGTCGCTTTGTACGCTTGACGCTGGTTCCGATGTTCAGTCAGATCGGCGAAGTGGACACGTTCACCTTTGAGGGAACGAGCTCCTCGCGAGCCGATTCGACGGTGGAAGACCCGGATGCGGCTGACGGCGGCACGACCACCGACAACGAAGAAGAACAGATGACCGGTACGACGGTTCAACAACCGGAGTTCTCGATTATCACGGTGACCACCACGGTCAGCGTTCCTGACGGCGGTACGGTGCTGTTGGGCGGTATCAAACGCTTGAGCGAAGAACGTCGCGAAGCGGGCGTGCCGATTGTGAGCAAGCTGCCTTACATCAACCGCTTGTTCCGCAACGTTGGTATCGGTCGCTCGACGCAAAGCTTGATGATGATGGTGACTCCGCGAATCATCATTCAGGAAGAAGAAGAAGAAAAACTCGGCTTAGGCGACATTGGCGGCTAGCCGACAGAAATTGTAAGAAGCGTGACCTCCGGCCGCCGTAGTCGTACTCTTGTAGTCCGACTACGGCGGCGTCTTTTTGCGCCCCTCCCATTTCGTGTAAACTAGAGCCCAGGCAGTTTACCTCTTTAAAGGGCGGAATGATGGCGAAGTTTGTTCTCGTATTAGCGGCGCTCTGCGGTCTGACCGGCGTCGCGGCCGGCGCACTCGGCGATCACTCGCTGCAGACGCATCTCGAATCAAAGAAAATCACCGACGTCGAGAAACCACGCGAACGATTGCAAATCGGCGTGCGTTATCAGATGTTTCATGCGACGGCGCTGATCGGCGTCGGCGTGCTGCTGTTGGCCAGCGATCGCGGCCGGTTCGCCGCACTCTTCTCTGCGCTGTGTTTTGTCGCCGGTATTCTGGCCTTTTCCGGTACGCTATACGCGTTGGCGTTCACCCAAAACGAATCGCTGGCGATGATCGTACCGTTTGGCGGCATGGCCTATTTGATCGGCTGGGGAGCTTTGATCGTCGCAGGGCTGCAAGCTCGCCCGCATGGCTCCGACGCAGAATAGTGAGTTTGCGATGCTCAATGGAAAGACGATTTTCTGGATCATTATCGGCGTCTTCGCCGGATTTTTGATCGGCTCTTTGGTCAACATGATGATCGTGCTGGCGTCGCTGCTGTTCTATGTTCCGCCGGACGGGCTGGACTGGAATGATCAGGCCGCCGTCGCCCAGTTCATCGGCGGATTGCCGCTGGGAGCGTTTCTGTTCGCCTTGGCGGCCCATGGCGCTCACAGTTTGGTCGCGGGTTGGATCGCCGCTGCAATTGCTCGCCCCTTTCGCTATTCGGCCGCTTTGCTGGTTGGGTTACTGACTCTGGCGGCCGGGTATATGAATCTGCAAGACATCCCGCATCCCGCTTGGTTTGGCTATCTCGATTTGCTGCTGTATCTGCCGCTCGCGGCGCTGGGAGCCAGCCTGGTTAAGCAACCAGACGCGAAGACGGTAGAGGCGACTGAGTCGGCTTAAAACTGCGCGCGGACCCATTGTTCTAGATCGAACTTCAAACGCCCTTTGGCGATCTCCTTGTTGAGCGCCTGGTTCGCTTTTTCGACCAGTTTGGGCTCGTAGCCTTTGATCTTCGCGGCGACTTCGTCCTTGAGTTCGTGTCCGAGCTTTTCGATCAATTGGCCATTGGCCAAACCGACGCGCTGGAGTTCAAATTGCAGCATGGTCAGATCGGCGGCGGTGACTTGCGGCTGTAACTCGCCTGAGATCAGCAGCCCGAGCGTGTTCCAGTGGACCTTGGTTTCGCAGTCGAGCGTCATGCGGATCGTCGCGTCGGCGACGGCCGAGACCCCCATCAGGCGCACGCCGCGGTTCCACTCTTGCAGTTCGGCTTCGGCGGTCACTTTCACGATGACGCGAAGTCGCGTGATGATCTTGTCCCCTTGGACGTCGAGCGAATCGACTTCGACTTGGATATCGTCCGATGGATGGATGATCTGGACGTGATACCGTTTCCAAGTGCCGTGATTCTCCGGCTTCTTGCGGCGCTCGACCCGAAAGTCTTTAAAGCTGCCGCGGAACTTCACCCCTTGGGTGAAATCCTTTTGACCGCCCCATTTTCGCTCGTCGCTGTAGCTCGGGGGAATATTTTCCAGGGCGATCCACTTCGCGACGCCGGACAAAAACGGACTAGGCTCTGCGTAGACCGGCGCCGCCGCTAGCAATAGCGTCAAGATGACGGCAAGTTGTCGCAGCAGCGGCATAAAAAAACGTCCCGAATCGGTCGAGTTACATGACTCTTTACCGTATGTCGGGACGTTTGGTTCGGTAAAACCAGCTGGCTAACGATTATTCGTGTGGGAAGGTCATGCGCCAGGGGTCGAGCGCCTTGGTCAGATCGGTTTCGGCGATTTCGCCCTGCTCCTGCGCGAGTTCGCGAATCGTCTTGCCTGATTTAAACGCTTCTTTCGCCATGGCGGCCGCTTTGTCGTAGCCGATCAACGGGTTCAAGCTGGTGCACATCGACAGGCTTTGCTCGACCGATGCGTTGCACGCTTCTTCGTTCGCTTCGAGTCCGTCGCTGCAGAACTCCACAAAGGCGTCGCACGAGGAGGCCAACAAGCGAATGCTTTCCAGCGTTGTCTGCCCCATGACCGGCATCATGATGTTCAATTGGAAATTACCGCCGGTGGCGCCGCTCATGGTGATCGTGCCGTCATTGCCGATCACCCGAGCACAAACCTGCATCATGCTTTCGCACATCACAGGGTTCACCTTGCCGGGCATGATCGAACTGCCGGGCTGACGATCGGGGAGCACGACTTCAAAAAATCCGCAGCGCGGGCCGCTGCCGAGCCAACGGATATTGTTGGAGACGTTGAACAGCGTGTTGGCGATCGTCTTCAAGATGCCGTGGCATTGCACCAGGCCGTCACGCTGTGCGTTGGCTTCAAAGTGATTGACCGCTTCGACAAAGGGAATGCCCGTGCCGGTCGCTAGTTCGGCGGCGACGCGTTTCGAGAATTCAGGATGCGTATTGATGCCGGTGCCGACCGCCGTACCGCCGACGGGAAGCTCCAAGACGGCGTCTTGCGCTACGCGGGCGCGTTCGATCGACAACTCGATCTGTCGAGCGAATCCGCCGAACTCTTGCCCCAGTCGCAGCGGCGTCGCGTCCATCAAGTGGGTGCGGCCGATCTTGATGATCTTGTCCCACTCCATCGCTTTTTTAGAGAGCGATTCATGCAGATTTTCGAGCGCCGGCAGCAGATGATTTTCGATCTGCATCGCGACGGCGACATGGATCGCGGTGGGGAACGTATCGTTGGTGCTTTGGCCCATGTTTACATGGTCATTGGGATGAACCGGCTTCTGCTGCACAAAGCGGTCTCCGCCGAGGATCTCGATCGCGCGATTTGAGATCACCTCGTTGACGTTCATGTTGCTGGAAGTGCCGGAACCGGTCTGGAAGACGTCGATCGGAAACTCGCAGTCGAGCTTTCCTTCGCGGACTTCAATCGCGGCGTCCAACAGCGCTTTGACCTGCGGATCGGAGAGCGGGTTTTTGCCGGTGCCGGTCAATTTTCCCAAGTCGCGATTGGCGACGGCGCAGGCATGTTTGACCCAGCCCATCGCGTGAATCAACGCCGGCGGCAACGTCCAGCCCGAGATCGGAAAATTCTCGACGGCCCGTTGCGTTTGGGCGCCGTAGTATGCCTTCGCGGGGACCTTGACGTCTCCCATCGAGTCTTTTTCGATGCGATATTCGGACATGATGGCGGATTTCCAAGAGATGGGGATGCTGAATCGCCAGGCGACAGAAAAACTCGGCCTGATAGCCGTCATCTTACCTTTGGCGACGGGAACCGAAAACCGGCGGCGACGCAAATCTCCCCTGCCGCGTGTGGCGGGCTACTTCTCGCCGGCCCCATAGGCGATCGCCGTTTTGGTGGGAGCGGCAGGGCGGACCCAAGCTGAAAGTTGGGCCGTCGCTTCAAAAAAATCTTTCGCCATTTCCGCGGCTGCGGCCGGATAGCGTTCGCGAGAATTGCCGTAGCGGAACGAAAATTCGGCGGCGATGACCTCCCCTGCTCTGCCGGCGGTCCACACGATCACGGCGACTTCCGCGATGACGCGTTCCCCCTTATTTTCGCCAAAGACAAACTCGGCGCCGCGATAGACGCGTTCATGAGGACGAAAGTCATTCACCACGCAGAGGGGAATCTGCTTCCGCTTTTTTTCGCTCCATGGAAGCTGCTTGAGCCCGGGGAACAACCGTGCCGCCGCAGAGACGTCGGTCGGCGTATTGCGACTGCTTTTGACAATCGCGACGCCGCTGTGCGAAAAGCGACTATGTTGGATCAGCGACCTGCCGTGGTCGTTTGAGAGCAACAGGAGATCTTCTTCTAACTTTTGCTCGTGCTTCACTTTCTTCGCCGCCGCAACATCGGCGCCAGCGGCGACATACCGATCGACGCCGCGCATCTTGAGCGTGTACTCGGCGATCTTGCCGCCGCACGTTTGCCGTCGGCGAAGCACATGTCCATGCAGCAACCGCAGTTCATGGTCCGGCGAATCGAGAAAGATGATCTCCCGTTCTTTCGTCAATTGCAGCGCCGACGTTTGCACGGCGTCGCGCGAGTTGCCGTGCGCGAAAAAGCAAAGGTCCACCCAGAACTGAGTCACGGCCTCATCAAGATCCGCGAACTTTTTTGGTTCGAGCATCACTTTGTATTCGCGAGAGACGATCGGAATCTTTTTCATCGGAGCGACCCATTGACGCTTGGTTTATTGATCAACAACAAGAATGGAGCACGGCGAAGCCACGGATTTGAGACGGAAAAACACCGTCGAAATCAATTCAAAAATCACGACACTAGTCCGCCGGCGAGGGAATGCGGCTGGCCGCTTCCATCCGTGTTAGGATCGCCAGCCCTTTTCCCTCGCTCGCGCTGCGGGCTAGTGTTCCATTAGTTCGAAAAATCGCAAATTCAAATGGCGCGCAGCCAGACGTTTACGCACGATCGATCGGAAAGGACAACACTTCCGCGAGCGACCGTGCGCCGGTCTTGACCATCAATAAGCGATCCATGCCCAGCGCCGTGCCGCTACACGCAGGCAGGCCAAACTCCATCGCTTCCAGCAAGCGACTTGCTTCTGGCAATCGATATTTTCCATCCTCACCGCGAGCTTGGTTGTTGGTCTGATTGCGCTGTCGCAAAAGTTCGGCGTCAAGCAATTCATGATAGCCATTGGCAAGCTCTACGCCTTGCACATACAGCTCAAATCTTTCGGCGATCGGTGGATCGTCGGTGCTGACTTGCGCCAAAGCGGCTTGTGACGCGGGATAGTCGTACAAGATCGTCGGGGCCGTCGCGCCCAAATGGGGCTCAATCAGTTCGGTTAGCAACAGTTCGCGCAACAGGTCGCAATCCGAGCCGTCGTACGAGTCCGGCGTTGGCACTTGGTTCTGCAGTGCGACCGATAGTAACTCGTTGCCGCTGGCGCGATGCGGGTCGACTCCCAACTGCTGTTGGAACGCTTCGGCATAGGTCAGCATCTCGACTTTGTCGCCCAAGACTTCGCCGGCCAAGTCGGCCAGCAGTTTGCGTCCGGCCGCGTAGCCATCGCCGACGCGATACCATTCGAGCATCGTGAATTCGACATTGTGCCGCTCACCCATTTCCGCGCCGCGAAACGCTTTGCCGATTTGAAAGATCGAAGTCGCGCCAGCCGCCAACAGCCGCTTCATCCCAAACTCGGGCGACGTTTGCAGCCACAGTTTTTTCCCTTCCTCAGGACGACGGGGATCGGGGAATAGCGTCACGCTGAGCGGATCCAAGTGACGATCGATCACGCTATCGTGCGAAAGCAACGGCGTTTCGACTTCTAGAAATTCACGCGACAGAAAAAACGCGCGAACCTGCTGCAACAGCTCGCTTCGCGCATGGAGCTTCTCAAGCGAGCAGGTGGGGCGCCAAGTTTCAGGAGTTGAGAAATCGTCAGGCATTCTAATGGCGTGTAGGGTGGGTGAAGAGGCGATTTTCAGCAACCAATTTTGAACAACATCACCGCTTGCGCAACCCACCAATACCGGGCGCTCAAGCAGATTCCGGTGGGTTGCGCAAACCGGTTACGTCGATTGGCGATGGTGAAATCAAACGCGGTTTTTGCTGCACCCCCACTACGCAACTTGTTAAGTCAATTGCGCCAGCACATAAGGCCCTTTCGGAATCACCGCAATCGACGCGTCGTCGCCGTGTTGGGCCAGTGCACTTTCTAGCGCCGATTCGACACTGGTCGCCGGCTCAACAAACAGTTGACTCAGCCGCTCGGCTGGGATGCCGTCGGAAACCATCACAATCTTCGCCTGACGAGCCGCTTTGGCCAACTCTTCGAGTTGCCATTGATCCATCACAAAGCAATCAGGATCGAGGATCGCCGTCATGAATGCGTCGAGACTGTCGTACTGGCTGAAGAGGGAGGTAAACGGCGGACTTCCGATCCCTTCGGTAAGGCTCGCGGCGACGATGATCGTGCCCCCTTTCTTCACCACTTTGGCGGCGGCGACCATCGCTTTGACCGACTGATAGAAGGTCGTATCCAACGGATAGCCGGCGCTGCTGGTGACGACGATGTCGGCCGCTTGGTCGAGCGTATCGACGACGACGTCGCGAACGAACTCGACCCCTTCTTCAAACGCGGCGATCATGTCGCCGGCGACAAATTTTAGGGGGCGACGATGCGCGTCAATCACCACGTTGATGATAAAGTCGCAGCCAGCGGTTTGGGCGATCGAGGTATTCTCAATGTGAACCGGATTGTCGATCAGGCAACCCATCGTCGCGTTTTCATGTTCCAGAAAGCGGGGCGAGTGCCAGGCGCGGATCGTGTCGATATGGGCGATGCCGGGGCAGATCAATTTGCGCCCGCCGGAGAAACCGGCCATGAAGTGGGGCTCGATCAATCCAACGGTGATCTTTAGATCGGCTTCGACATAGCGCCGGTCGATCCAGATCGGCACGCCGTGGGGGCTTTCGCCGAGATAGGCATGTTCGTCCCGATTCTCGCCGTAATGGTTTTCGATCCGGTAGTTGTCGACGATGTGTTGCCCGACCATCTCGACCAGTTCTTCGCCGTGATTGGGACGATGAAGCCCGGTCGCGTTGAGGATGACAATCTTGTCGCGAGGGATGCCGGCCGCTTCTAAGATCTCCAGCGTCGGCCGCAAGATGATTTCGTTGGGAACGGGACGCGTGATGTCGCAGATCACGATGCAGGCGTCCTGTTTTCCTTGGGCCAGTTCGGCCAGAGGCGCAGTCCCATGAGGTTGCGTCAGGACTTTTCGTAGCGACGCGTTGGGATCGGCCAGCGGCGGAGCGTCTTTGTAAGCGAGCGTGCGAACATTGCCGTTATCGGGGATCTCTGCGACCAGGCCGTTGCGACCATACTCCAACTTGACCTTCATGCGGGGCACTATCCTGGGGCGGGATCGAGAAATAGGGAGAAGTTGAATTCTACCACTATTCGCTGGGCGCACAAAAAAGCCTGGACGCGGCGGCCCAGGCTTTTTTGAATGTGCGATTGCAGAAGGATAACGACTAGGTCGCTTCTTCCTTCTTCTTCTTCTTTTTCATCGAGATCTTGATGACGCGCGTCTTCGGAATACCGATCGGCGAGTCAGTCTCGGGATTGAATTTGCCGGCTTTACGCATCTGTTCAAGGCGTTCAACACGGGTCAAAACGCTGCGAGACGAAATGCCGCCGCGCTTCACTTTCAAGCTTTTGTCGATGGTCACGGTTCTATCTCCGGTATTGGGAAACGGCCCGAATCATCTTCTAGAGCCGTCAATTGGTCGCATGGAAACTTCCCAGTTTATCGATTTCCACGACCGCGACAAGGGCCAATCGCGGCAGTTCCTCTACGGAAACTACCGGGTATCGATCTCTTTGATCCCCATGATCAACGTCAAAAAGTCACGCATCGTCTGGGGGCGATCCTTCGGATTGACCTGAATGCAGCTATGAATCGCTTTCGCCAACCGAGGGTCAATGTAAGGGCGAAACGCCTTAATATCGCGCGGCGCTATCGTATCGTGCTGCAGCGCATCTTTTCCGGTGCCGGTTTGGGCGATCCACGGAAGCTCGTAACCGCATAGACGGTAAGCGGTTACGCCAAAAGCAAAAATATCGGATCTTTGATCGGTCGGTCGGCGGCGGACGATCTCGGGCGACATGTAGTTGGGGGTGCCGGTACGGTTGCCTGCGGTCATGAACTCGGGCTTGGCCGGCAAGCTGAGGCCAAAATCAATCAGTTTCACCGTTTTTCCGTCGCGAGAAACGATGAAATTGCGGGAACAAATATCGCGGTGAATATATCCCTGATCGTGAACGTAGGCCAACGATTCCGCCATTTGCCGCAGCAGATTCAGCTGTTCCCCTTCCAAGTGCGGATCATGATCGTTGCACATCGCCTGCAGCCCACGGCCCTCGACCATTTCCATCAGCACGTACTGCTGGCCGTTGACCAGCAGGCCATGTTCGTAGGCCTCGGCGACGTTGGGATGTTTCATGCTACAGGCAATTTCCCCTTCACAAGGGCGTTTGAGCCCTGCAAAACGGGAGTCGAAGAATTCCTGCTTCTCTTTGTCGAGAATTTTCAGGCCGTAGACGCGACCAGTCGAGTGTTCGCGCACCACCATAAACTCGCTCATCGTGCCGGTTATCGACTCGCGAATTCGCTCAAAACGAGCAGGAATATCGAGTCGGTTCGACTTGAAGAACGCAGCCAACTTGTCGAGTAGCTTCATGAGGGCAATGCCTAAGAGCGGCGAAAGGTATAGCAGCGCCCGGGATTTGCGACCGCTGGCTTGGTCGCCGTGCGCCTGTTGTCTGTTCCATTTACCACTTTAAGTGGGGAACGACCCGGGGGCAAGATTGAGACGCTACCGCCGCGCGGCAAGTCGCTCGGCCGCTTCGTCCTGCAGCGCGTCGTCGGGCGCCAAAAAGCGGCAAGCTTCCCAATGGGCGGTCGCTTCGTCCCCGCGTCCGCTCTGGTCCAGCAAGCGGGCCAGATGATACTGCGCGTCGAAATAATCGGGATAAATCGCAATTGCGGCCTGAAATTGGGTCGTCGCTTCATCGAGTTTGCCCAATTCGACCAACGTGCAGGCCAGATTGCTGCGCGCTTCGACGAAGTCCGGCTCCAAGTCGATCGCGGCCGCGTATCGTTCGACCGCAAGTTCGGCCTTGCCGCTCCGGTAGTAGAGTTCGGCCAGTTGAAAGTAGAGTTCGGACGATTCTTCCATGTCCGCGGCTGCGGCTTCCAAAGCTTCGACGGCCGCGTCAAAGCGACCAGCGTCTTCATACTCGGCCGCCAGATCCACAAGAGCCGCAGGCGTCCGCCGGGGCGCCGAGACGGCGTTTTCGGTCAATTCCGGAAGCCAATCGGGCTCTAGCTTTTCAAAATCGATCCGCATTTGTCCCCCCGGCTCGATCAGTCCTTCTCCTTGGCGAAGCAGAACGCTGCGCCCTTCGACGATGATCGAAAGTTGCTCCAGCGGACGATCGACGCAACTCGACAAGCTTTGCAGCGACGCGAGTTGTCGTTCGATATGATCGGCCGAAGTGCCTGCGGCGAGCAGTTGGGCGAGCCGCTGCGCTGTGGCGACTTCGCGGATGTCGAAATAGGGGAGTTTGCGAACTTCGCGGACCGGCTGGATCAGTCCGCGACGTTGCCAACGGCGGATGATCGCTTTGGAGACGCCGAGCAGATCTGCCAACATCGCCGGCGTATAAAGACGTTGGATGCGCTGCTGCGTTTCGAGTAGGCCCAGCCGCTCCCAGAGGGTCGTCTCTTGGATGATCTCGATCCGTCCATCCGCCGCGGCCTGTTGGATCGCGGCGGAGGGAAAATCAATTTCGCCGAAGATCGGCAAGTCGTTTTCGCCGATCACCAGCAAGTCAATATCGACAGTCGGACGCTCCACCGCTTTGGCGCCGGCGGCGGCCAGCAAGGCGGAAGCGTCTTTGCGTGACATTCCGGCCAACTTGCCAAGAAACGCCACGCGGCGACCAGAAAACGTCGCCGCGGTGTCGTGCAATTGCGTCATAGCTTGACTAAGTCGGCCGTCACGGCCATTTTCCAAGGCAAACGCCAGGCCTATTTGCCCGGCATCTTTTCGATGACATGATCGATCAGACCATATTCACACGACTCTTCAGCCGACATGAAACGATCGCGATCGGTATCTTTCTCAATGCGGTCGATCGTGTGACCGGTATGCTTGATCAAGATTTCATTCAGGCGATGTTTGATCCGCTTGAACTCGGTCGCATGGATCAAGATTTCTTCCGCGGTCCCCTGCATGCCGGCCAACGGTTGGTGAATCATGACGCGAGCATTGGGCAATGCGTGACGCTTGCCGGCTGCGCCAGCTGTCAAAAGCACGGCGCCCATCGACGCGGCCTGACCGATGCAGTAGGTCGCCACATCGCAGGTGATAAACTGCATTGTGTCGTAAATCGCCATGCCGGCGCTGACGCTGCCGCCTGGCGAGTTGACGTACAAATGGATGTCTGCCGCCGGATCTTCGGACTGCAGGAACAACATCTGGGCGACAATGCAGTTGGCCATTTCATCGTTGACCTGGGTGCCCAGGAAGATGATTCGGTCTTTCAGCAGCCGGCTATAAATGTCGTAGACGCGTTCTTCGCGTCCGCTCTTTTCAACGACGTAAGGAATCAAAGGCATCGTAGGGAAACTCCGTTCGGGATGACTGGATAAAAGCCGCGGCGATTGCGATTACTTGTCGTCGTCTTCGTCGCCTGGTTCGCCTAGCGGCTTGGTCAAAATTTCGTCGACGATGCCGTATGCCTTGGCGGCGTTGGCGTCTAGGTAAAAGTCACGGTCGGTGTCTTTCGCAATTTTTTCGACCGGCTGATTGCAGTGATCGGCCA
This sequence comes from Blastopirellula marina DSM 3645, assembly GCF_000153105.1. Classification (GTDB taxonomy): domain Bacteria; phylum Planctomycetota; class Planctomycetia; order Pirellulales; family Pirellulaceae; genus Blastopirellula; species Blastopirellula marina. The sequence goes on along the minus strand of NZ_CH672377.1, from coordinate 1,468,199 downwards.
AGACCTGATTCAGTACATCACGGGTCTTGAGAATTTCGTCGGCCTGGATTTCGATATCCGAAACCTGACCGCCGACACCGCCATGCGGCTGGTGAATCATCACTTTGGCGTGCGGCAGAATGAAGCGTTTGCCTGCTTCGCCGCCGGCCAACAGCACCGCTCCGCCCGATGCGGCCAAACCTACGCAGTAGGTCGAGACCGGGCAAGAGATCACTTTCATCGTGTCGTAGATGGCCATCGTCGCAGTGACGCTGCCGCCTGGCGAGTTGATGTAAAAGTTAATCGGCTTCCGGCGATTCTCGCTTTGCAGATACAAAAGCTTCATCACCAGTTCGTTGGCGTTGCCGTCGTAGATTTCGCCTTGCAGAAAGACGATCCGATTTTCTAGCAACATGTCGCCTAGCGTCATTTGACGCTGACGTTGGTACTCGGCGTAAGCCATTGCCGATGGGGAGCGAAAATCCGAAAACGGCGTGTTCATTGCACAAAGATCCTTCTCTAGAGACGGGTCGCTCCCCGCCGATCGACACGAGCGTCGCGGGGCTGTTTTCTATTTTCTCGAAGTCGCGTCGTAAGACAACCGTGGGATCTCCCCAAGCACGCCGTCAGCTTGCGCATTTTCACAGCGATGGTCGGCGTAACCGGCACTCTTTTCGTAGCCGCGCTACCTACTTCATCTTGACGCAGGCCGGCGAAATTATCACAATCCGCCGCCCTTTTGGTGAAGAAACGAACTCTATGCGCCGAAGCTCCCAGTTTGTCGTTCTGACGCTAGCGATTGCGACTTTTTTCGTGATCACGGCCATTTCATGCGCACAGGAAGCGGTTTCCGCCGCTGCGCCGGTTCCCACAAGTGCGCCGAAATTAGAGCCTGCGGGACACGATTTCTCCCAATTCGGCAGTTTTCAGGCCCCATCCGGCGAAGCCGAAGTCGCCGCGCCAGCTTGGATTCATGACGGCGAAGTTCCCCGTCAAGCGATCTACGAGAGATTTGGATTTTATCACGCAAATCCCGACGATCCCGCGCGGCATCAAGGCGTGGGACAGCCGCTCTATGGGACAAGTTGGCGAAATCGCCCCTATCACTTCGACTATTTTTTTGGGGTGGTCGAGACCAACGATCTTGAGCGGAATGAGATCTTGCTCCGCAGCACGATGATTCAAGGGATTCGCCTGGGCTACGATTTTGATCACTACTGGGGAACCGAAATTCGCTTCGCCTTTGGTGACGCCAAGCTCAGCTATGCGTCCGATCCGCTGCTCGACGGCAGCGCCCAGCTGATGATGTTTGACACGAATCTGCTGTATTACCCATGGGGAGACTCGACTTGGCGCCCTTACGCGGCGTTGGGACTGGGCGCTACCTACTATGGCTATGACGATGTGAACGGCGTTAATCGTGATCAAACCAACTTTTCTTTACCTATCGGGATTGGTTTGAAGCATTATTTTCGTCCTTGGCTCGCTTTTCGCTGCGAATTGATGGACAACATTGCGTTTGGTTCGGCCGACGTCTCGACGACGCACAATTTCTCGTTTACTACCGGGATCGAATATCGATTTGGCGGTAGCCGCTGGAGCTATACGCGGTAGGCGACAAATGCGGTTTTTCTAGGCACTCGTTGCGCGCGAATTCGGCGTTGTATTGGGCCGCTTTGCCCGAATCTCGGAAAAAAACGACCTGCTAGCTCTGGCGCAAAATTTGCTGTTTCTTGGCGACTTAAAGATTCCGGCGGGTCCCTGCTCGACGAGCAGGTTTGTGTCGGATTAAAGTTTTGGCAAAATCGACTGTGGGGCGCCCTCTTTCGTTTTCGCCTAGCCCCAACCCTCTCTCTCTAATTTAAGGCTATTTGTAGTGAGCAGCACGTCAAAAGAAAAAGCGAGCGGCAGTTACGCCGTCTCGGGCAGCTCGGTGACGATCGGTGGTTCGCCCCGTATGGCGGCGATCTCGGCGGTCACCAATTACAAGCCCGCCAATCCCCCGATGAACTTCATCGAGACGACTACCCAAGATCTCTACGGCGCGAACGTTTTTGGCAAATCGGAAATGAAAGCCCGGTTGCCGAAGCCGGTTTTCAAATCGGTGATGAAAACGATGGAAGCGGGTCAAAAGCTGGATCCGACAGCCGCGGACATCGTCGCTTCGGCGATGAAGGATTGGGCGATCGAGAAGGGCGCGACTCACTACGCCCACGTCTTTTATCCGTTGACCGGCGCTACGGCCGAAAAGCACGATAGTTTTCTGACGCCGGACGGCGAAGGGAGCGCCGTCGCCGAATTCAGCGGCGCTCAGCTGATCCAGGGCGAACCAGACGGTTCGAGCTTCCCGACCGGCGGTATTCGCGCCACGTTTGAAGCCCGCGGTTACACCATCTGGGACGTCACCAGCCCGGCTTACATTCTGGAGAATGACAACGGTACGACGCTCTGCATTCCGACCGCGTTTGTCTCTTGGACCGGCGAAGCGCTCGACAAGAAGACGCCGGTTCTGCGTTCGATGCAGGCCCTGAACGTCCAAGCTCAGCGCGTTCTGAAGCTGTTCGGTTACGAAGATGGAGCTCTGGTCTCGTCGACGGCCGGTCCCGAGCAGGAATACTTCCTGATCGATCGCAACTTCTTCTTTGCTCGTCCTGACCTGCTCAACGCTGGTCGCACTCTCTTTGGCGCCAAGCCGCCGAAGGGCCAAGAGTTTGACGATCATTACTTTGGCGCCATTCCGGATCGCGTGCTCGCCTTCATGTTGGAAGTCGAACGCGAACTGTTCAAGCTCGGCGTGCCGGTCAAAACTCGTCATAACGAAGTCGCGCCGTCGCAGTACGAAATCGCGCCGATGTTTGAGTTCGCCAACGTCGCGACCGACCATCAGCAATTGACGATGACGATGATGCGTCGCGTTGCTGAGAAGTACGGCATGACCTGCTTGATGCACGAGAAGCCGTTCGCCGGCGTCAACGGTTCTGGCAAGCACGTCAACTGGTCGATGGGCAGCAAAACGCAAGGCAATCTGCTCGACCCGGGCGATACCCCGCACGAGAACGCCAAGTTCCTGTTGTTCTGTGCGGCCGTGATCCGCGGCGTACACAAGTATCAGGGTCTGCTGCGTGCGGTCGTCGCGACTGCCGGAAATGATCACCGCTTGGGCGCCAACGAAGCTCCTCCGGCGATCATCTCGATCTTCCTCGGCGATCAGCTGATGGATGTCTTTGATCAGATCAAACAGGGTGGCGCCAGCAGTTCGATTCCGAAGGGGACGTTGACCGTCGGCGTCGATACTTTGCCGCCGTTGCCGAAAGACGCTGGCGACCGCAACCGCACTAGCCCGTTCGCCTTTACCGGCAACCGGTTTGAATTCCGTGCGGTCGGATCGGGGCAATCGATTGCCGGCCCGTTGGTCGCGATGAACACGATCGTGGCCGATTCGCTCGACTACTGTGCTACGCAGTTGGAAGAAGCGACCGGCGGCGATCCGGCGAAACTGAACGCCGCTTTGCAGAAGCTGCTGACAGACATCATCACCGAGCATGGCGCGGTCGTCTTCAACGGCGACGGTTACTCGGAAGAATGGCACGCCGAAGCCGAGAAACGCGGTCTCATCAATCGCAAGACCTCGGCCGACGCTTTGCCGGGCCTGGAAGCTCCGGAAGTCAAAGCCCTGTTTTCCAAGTACAACGTTCTGAGCGAACGTGAGCTGGAAAGCCGGATGGAGACCTATCTAGAGCAGTACTGCAAGACGATCGCCGTCGAAGCCGCGCTGATGGTCGAGATCGCTCGGACGCTGATCTTCCCCGCGGCCGTCCGTTATCAAGGCGAACTCGCTTCGACTTGCGCCAACTTGAAGATGTTGGGTTACGACTTCGACACCAACACGTTGGACAAGGTCACGAGCTTGGTCAAAGACTTGCAAGACGGCACCGCCGACCTGGAAACCAAAATGGCGAAGCACGGTTTTGCAGACCTCAAAGAGGAATCGCGCTACCTCTGCGACAGCGTATTGCCGGCGATGCTGGCCGTTCGCACCGCCGCGGACGAACTGGAAGGCATCGTGGCCGACGATATCTGGCCGCTGCCGACCTACCAGGAAATGTTGTTCGTCAAATAAGCGAAGCTTCGCTTCCTTGCAGATGAATCCAAAGCTGGCCGCGAGAGAAATCTTGCGGCCAGCTTTTTTTACGCGCGGCGATCAGTCATTCCGCATGCCGCCCAGCCAGATTCGCCGTCTGACTGCGCACGAGCCAGCGACACGCATTTTTAAGCGGCGGTACATTTGCCAAATGAACGCCAGCCAGAGGCGCAAGCCGATGGAATGTGGTCGGCGATCCCAGCTTGGATTGAAGTGGCCAGCTGCATTCCATCGGCTCGCGTCTCTGGTTAATGTGGCGTTTTCTATGCGGCGAAAGATCATTCACTTCGCTGAGCCCATTCAACCACTTGCCGCCAATCTTCGTCCGAGGCGAAGAAACGTCGTGGAAGCGAAAGCGGGTGATGGTTCAAGTGGATCAAGATAAGTTGATTCCCCTTCTCAATGGCCCCGGTGATATTCTTCCAGTCATAAGTTTGGCGAGAATGATTAGTTCTGCAAGTCAAGCTTTGCTCGTTGAATAACCAGCGGATCAAGCGACCGCAAAATTCATCTTGATAGACTCGGCGACTTTGACCGATCCGATGTCGCAGTAAAAAAAACGAGGCGATGGCCAGCAGAAAGCTGACCCCTGCGCCGACCACGGATGTCTCAGGCTGCGGGTTGAAGATCCCAACCCCTTGGTATGGCAGGACAAAAAAAGCGACCCAAAGAAAGTAGGCGCCAGCGCCGCACGCTGCTACGCCAAAGCTCACGGTCAACAAAAATTGGTTTTGAAAAACCTGCCTTTGAGCGATGAAATATTCGTTGGGTTGCAAGTATCCTTCGCCAGCGATCTCTCCTGAATCACTCGTCGCGAAAGAGATCTCTTTCTGGTCATCCGGAGATATTTTCGCGTCAAAGTCTTCTGACAAGCTTAGGCGAGCGGCGATCTTTTTTCGCATTTGGCGAAAGTCGGCCTCGCTGGTGGAGAAGTGGGAGGGAATCATGAGAAGCTCGCCTGTCTTGAGTATCAGCACAAGCATTTTTCGCCCGGCAAGCAGTTGTGAAAATTGCGACCAGACGTAAAGAACCGTCTTCGCAGACGAATCGAACTGGACGCCGGATTCCGAGAAGACGATTTGGCTGCGCTGGGGCACTTCCTGGAGAAGCAGACGTTTGGCTCGCCAAAATGGATTTAGAAAATAGGACAGCCAGTACATGCCCAACCAGAAGATCGTGATGCTGCTGGCCAGAATCAAAAGGAGCAGCATTCCCCACACTTCAAGCTTTGCCGCTCGATAGAGGAAAAATCCAGCGATCGTCACTGCGACCATCCAACCGATGGTCCGTCCATTAATGCAATACAACTTGTAGGCGGCGGCCAGATCCTTTGGGGACAAGACTCCTTCGACCGTGATCACCTCATCGGTCGGAAGCATGTCGCTTGGCGGCGCCGGCGGCGATTGAAACGGATTGTCACTGGCAGGGTGATTCATCGGCGTAGCTCTACTTCAAGTGTTCAAAGCGAGCATAGTCTTGCCGCAGCGGGTGTTGCTCTTGGCGGCCGTGAAAATAAACGGCGACCCATTCGGCCAGACGTCGCCCCAGTCGTCGGCAGCCGGCGATCTCTTTCTCTTGACGCGGCGAACCGGCCTGGATCGCTCCATAGTGCAGCGTGTGCTGCGGGCCGGTCAGATCGGTCACGCCGAAGACAAGATAGCCGTAGTTCATCAGGATGGCGTTCAGCGTCATGCAGGTCAGTTCTTGGCCGCCGCCCCACGAAGCCGCCGAACTGAACGCGCAGCCGATTCGTCCATCGCGCTGGCCCCAGTTCTCGAGCGGCTGGTTGTCCCACCACTGCTTCATTTGCCAACTGACGGTGCCGTAATTGGTGGGACTGCCCACGGCGATCCCTTCGCACCAGTCGAGATCGGCGGTGGTCGCTTGATCGATCGACAATAGACGGACCTCGGCATCGAGCACTTCCTGTGCGCCAGCGGCGACCTCGGTCGCCATCTTGGCCGTGTTGCCGCTGTTGCTGTGGTAGAGAACAAGAATCTTACTCATGCGCCGTCTCCTGATTCGCCAGAAAAGTCAGCGGCTATCTTCAAGGAGCCAGCAGCCGGAGTCAACTCAGTGATGGAAGCAGTTTTCGCCACTATCGCGCAAGTGGAGGAGCCTGGCCCAATCGCGAGATTTGTCCGTTGACAATCCGCACGGTTTTCCGCTCGATTACAGACGGAGCATCAACCATCAAATCACAATCGCGCGTTGGCCGAAAAGACCAGCAAGGCGGTCCGGTCCAATCGGTTTAGGCGTAGTGACGCAGCGCAAAAGCCCCCTAAGCTGACACTGGAGAGGACTAGGCAATTTAATAAAAAAGATGGTGCGGTCCGGTCCTTGCCGGTCGTGCTTCGTCAGGTCAGGGCCTGACCTGCAGTTAGCGCAAGCAAAACGCCAAAGTCATAGGCGACTTTGGCGTTTTGAGATTGTTTTAGATTTTTGCTCGCCTGAGTTTTGGCGAACAGCGTCCGCTAGGCGGTGATCTTGCCGATTTTCACTTTCGTGTACATCTGGCGATGGCCCGTTTTGCGACGCGAGTTCTTGCGGCGGCGGAACTTTTGGATGACCAGCTTCGGGCCTTGGACAACGCCGACCACTTCGGCCGTGACCGAGGCGCCGTCGAGGACCGGCTTGCCCAGCTTTACGCCGTCTTCGCCAGAGATGCACAGAACCGACCCAAAGGTCAATTCGTCACCGGCTGCGGCGTCGGCGCGGTAGTCGAGGCGCAGTTCCTGGCCTTCTTCAACTTTGATCTGCTTGCCGTCTTCTTTGATGATCGCGTACATGGCCGGAACCTGAGAACTTGCCAAATCAGTGATTTGCTGGTGATTACGGGGCCGGCGACTACCAAGAGACGCCAGACACGTTTGGGGAAACCTTCAAAGATATGAAAACCAGAGCCGCTTGTCGAGACCCTAAGCGGCCCCGCTGCGTCAAATTCTGTGACGAGCGGGGCAAGTCGCCAAAACCCCTCCGTCTAGTGGCGGGCGTTTCCGGTCGGGCGATCGTCAAAATGGAGCCGGCGGCCGTCGGCGTCGACACATTCGACTTCCAGGTGTTCTGGGTAGAACGATTCGCTGCCGTAGATCTGAACCACGATATTCGTGTCTTCTTCGATCCGGGCCAATTCGCGGCGTTTCTTGTTGTTCAGATAGGTCGCGACTTCGTCGTTGACCCGAATCGTCACATGCGACGCGCCGTCGTGATGAGCGGCCGCCAGCAGCATGCGGACGACTTCGATCGCCATGCTTTCGGCCGATTTGACCACGCCGCGCCCTTTGCAGCAGGGACAATCCTTGAAAACGCTCCGCTTCAGACTGGGGCGAATCCGTTGCCGGGTCATCTCGATCAGGCCAAACGGGCTGGTTTTCAGGATTTTGGTGCGAGCACGGTCGCGTTTGACCGAGTCGCGGAGGGCCCGCTCGACGTTGCGACGATGCTTTTCACGACGCATGTCGATAAAGTCGTTGACCACCACGCCGCCGAGATCTCGCAACCGCAATTGGCGAGCGATTTCTTTGGCGGCCATCATGTTGAGCTGGTAGGCAGCTTCTTCGGCGGTGCCGTCATAGCGGAAATTGCCGCTGTTGACGTCGATCGCGACCAAGGCTTCGGTCTGATCGATCACGATCGAACCGCCGCGACGCAGCGGAACTTCGCGCTGGTTGATGCGGGCGATCTCTTCGTCCAAGTGATACTTGTGGAAGAGGGGGTCTTTGCTCTCGTACTTCTTCAAGCGGTTGACGTGCCGCGGCATGACCAGCTGAAGGAACTCTTTGGCTCGCTCGTAGGCTGGTTCGCTATCGACGTAAATCGAGTCGACATCGGACGAGAAGATATCTCGAATCGTCCGAATGATCATGTCACTTTCTTCGTAGATGTCGCACGGTCCGGTCGTGTTTTTCAGCCGGCGGACGATCACCTTCCACAGTCGCAGCAGATAGGCCATATCGCGCGACAGTTCTTTTTTGTTCCGTTCTTGGCCGGCGGTGCGGACGATAAAGCCCAGGCCTTTTGGCGGGCTCAGCTCGAGCAAGGTCGAACGCAAGCGGCGGCGGACCTGATCGTCTTCGATCTTGCGAGAAACGCCGACGCGTCCCAGAGCCGGCATCAGCACCAGGTAACGGCCGGGAATGCTGATGTAGGTCGAGAGGGTCGGCCCTTTGCTGCCGATGCCTTCTTTGATGACCTGCACCAGAACTTCGTCGCCGCGTTTGAAGATCTCTTGGATCGGCGGTTTGACGCGGGGACGCATGCCGGGGCGTTGGCGGCGCTGCTGCGGACGTCGTTGGCCGCGACCACGACTTTGCGGCGGCTTGGGGGGGGCATCGTCATCACTATCGCCGTCGCCATCGTCATTGGCGTCAGGTTTGTCTTCTTCGTCATCGCCGGACGAGTCGCTGATTTCTTCTTCGTCGTCATCGCTAAAGTCGGCCGCGGTGGCGCCGCCGTAGCTGCCGCCAAAGTCGTCATCCAGCTGCTCCGCCGGGTCATAGCCCCCTTGGCGGAAGTACTGCGGCTCGACATCGCTGATGTGGAGAAAGCCGTTCTTGCCGACGCCAAAATCGACGAAGGCCGCTTGAATGCTCGGTTCGAGATTGACGACAACGCCTTTGTAGATGTTGCCGACGTAATTGTCTTGGCTAGTTCGTTCGAGATAGAACTCTTCGAGGATTCCGTCCTCGACGATCGCAATCCGGCATTCTTCCGGCTGCGATACGTTGATCAGCATTTCCTTCTTCATCTTGCTCGGTCTTTCGTGAGTTGCGTTTCACGACCGACCTTCCGCGCAGGGAGAACAGCTCGCACAGAACTCTGCCGAAAAGAATCGGCAACCGGCTGCGACGAGCAAGTCAGCAACAGTAGCGACGTTAGCGGAAAAGAAACGTTATTAGGCGGGCAGGTCTGGCGGCTAGCATCTGCATGCATGGGGCGGCCGTGTCTGTCGCACTGTGACGAATTCTATGCGGGACTCTCTGTCGGTAAGCAACTGCAAAGCGGCGTCAAAAGGCCGGGTCGCGGCGCTGAGCGGCGTTTCATCTACAGAAACCGGGCTGGCGCGTCGCATGGATCTCAGAATCGGCTGTTTGGCGTCATGATCGATGGGCCCATTTTGTGGAACGGGCCCAGAGTCGCGAAGGGTCGCGTCGGTCTGCCTGGCGGTGCGTTATTTCCCGCTGCGTCGTTACTCTGTATCTGCGTCGAATGGTCGTGAAACTAAGTGTGGTATTCGGTTATCGCGGAAGTTTTGTTCCGCATTACATCATTAATTCGGGTACCGCCCTGCGGACTTCCTCACGCAGGTAGCGTTTGATTTCTCGAGCGTTTTCCATTTCCCGTACGCGGCGGGCGACTTCTTCGCATTGGGCGAGAGAAACGCTCCGGCACACCTTCTTGATCTCGGGAATTGCGCTCGGCGTGATACTAAGGCTACGCAAACCAAGCCCAATCAGCAACATGGCATAGATTGGATTTCCCCCCATTTGGCCGCACAGGGTCGTCTTGATATCGGCTTCTTTCGCCAGACGAACCGTCATTTCGATCAAACGGAGGACGGCAGGGTCGCAATTGTTGTACAGCGCCGCTACTTCTTTGTTGCTACGATCGACCGCCAACGTGTATTGGACCAGATCGTTCGTGCCAATGCTGATAAAATCGACTTCTTTGGCGAAATGATCGAGCATGATCACCGAAGATGGGACTTCGACCATCATGCCGATTTTCAGGTTCCGATCGTAGGGAATCCCTTCTTCGTCAAGATCCTCCATGATATCAGTCAGCAGCATCTTTGCCTGCCGCAATTCGTGCAGAGTGCTGACCAAGGGGAACATTACATGGATTTCGCCGATCATGCTGGCCCGCAATACCGCCCGTAACTGCGTACGGAATAAGGAGATATTGCGAAGAGACAGCCGAATGCTGCGTAATCCCAGAAAAGGATTCGCTTCGGCGACGCGGGACTCGTTGGGGGCCCGAGCGATCTTGTCGGCGCCCAAATCGAGCGTGCGGATCACGACCGGCGCACCCCCCATGTCTTGCACCACTTTGGCGTAGACCTGGTAGTGGTCTTCTTCGGTTGGCTCTTGTTCTTGCCCCAGATAGAGGAATTCGGTTCGGTAGAGCCCGATTCCCTCGGCGCCGCGCTGCAGGCACGCATCCACCTCATGCGGAAACTCGATGTTCGCATAGAGATGAATTTGCTCGCCGCTGAGCAGCTCAGACGGCAAATCACGCAGCAAATCGAGCCGCGCGGCCAAACTGCGGTGTTCTTCGACTTCTTGTTCGTAGCGAGCGATCGTTTCGTCGTCCGGCTGGAAGATGACCCGGCCCTGATCGCCGTCGACAATCACCAGGTCGCCGCCAGAGACTTCGTTTAAAAAGTCGCCGACACCTACCACCGCTGGAATTTCGAGCGCTTCGGCCACGATCGCCGTATGTCCGCCGGGGCCGCCGACTTCGGTCACAAACCCCAGCACCATCTCACGGTTTAAATTGGCCGTTTCGCTGGGGGTCAAATTGTTGGCGAGGACGACAACCGGCGATTTAATTTCTTCCAGCGCTTCGCGGCGATTGCCGATCAGTTCGCCCATCAAGCGGCGTTCGATGTCATGGACATCATTGGCGCGTTCCCGCAGATAGGCGGTGGGCAGATTCTCGAAGAATTTGCTGTATTTGCCGAGTGCCCGGGTGATCGCGTATTCGGCCGAATAATGACGTTGCTTGACGAGATGGTCGATCTCGGTACGCAACTTGGCGTCTTGCAGCATCTGTAGGTGGGCGGAAAAGATCGCGCCGTATTGCTGGCCTAATTCGCCGGCGATCTCGTCGCGGCTTTGCTCGATTTGCTTCCCGACGGCGGCGAAGGCGCCTTCGAGTCGCTGCATTTCGCTTTCGACCGCGCCGCGAGCGATAAAACGCCGAGGAATGCGATATCCTTTGTCATCAATGACGACGGCCTCGCCGATGGCGACTCCTGGCGAAACGGCGATGCCTTGAAGGATACGCATAGGACCGAGCGGGTTCAGTCAGGTTGAGTGTCAGGCTGTTCGTCTTCTTCGACGAAGGTATCGACCAACGCGGCGAGAGCGTCCGCCGCCGCTTCCGCGTCGGGGCCGTCAGCAATGATCGTTAATTGCACGCCTTGTTCGGCGACGAGAGTCAGTAGGTCGAGAATACTCTTGCCGCTGACGCGGAGCGTATCGCGCTCAATTTCAACATTCGCTTGAAACTGATTCGCCAGTTTGACAAAAGCGTCGGCAGGACGCGCGTGCAGTCCCTGCTGATTTTTGATAACGATTCGACGAGTCGCGTGCTGGTGGGTCATTTCGCCAACAGAAAGATTTCGATTGAGCCGGCGGGGGGCGGAGTCGATCCTGCGATAGGTGCGCCGCCGTCCGCCGCCCATGAATACCGCCGCGTCTCCGTGAGGAGACGCGCAGCGAGACTTACGAGCCGAATTGGTTGTTGTCGGCTTCTTCCAGCAGTTGCTGGATGTCGGCGACGGTCTTCGACTGCTTCAGGAATTTGCAGAACATATCGTCCCGCAACTGGCGAGAGATATTCTCCAGCGCTCGCAGGTGATCGCCGGGGCGATCCGGAGGCGAAACCAGCAAGAAGAAGAGATGAACCTTTTCACCATCTAGGCTGCTGAACTCGACACCGTCGGTGCTTACCCCAACGGTGCCAACCAGCGTTTCTACGCTCGGATGCTTGGTATGAGGAACGGCGATACCACGGCCGATGCCTGTGCTGCCGAGCTCCTCTCGCTTCATGATCGCTTTGATGATGCCGTCGACGTTTTCGGCTTGAATCGCTCCCGCCGCGACAAGGCTTTCCGCGAGCTCGCGAATGACGCCTTCTTTGTCTAGAGCGTTCAACTCGGGTTTGATCCCGTTGACGCAAATGAAGTCAGCAAACTTCACGTTTCGGTCCTTTCCTCGGATCGGTGCTGCGACTGCAAATTCTGGCAGTCGGTCTCCGACGGTGCGTGTATTTAGGCTTCGGAATCAGGGCTGTTAACGGCGGCTTGGTCTTTTAAGCCTGGACCGCGATGATCTTTCAGCCGCTCTTTATGCTTGCGGAGTTGTTGTTCCATCTTGTGGATCGAGTTGTCCAACGCTCCGAGCAAGCTGGAGCAGCTGTCAGCAGCGACAAAATCGTCGGTGCGCTCGGCCGTAACACGCAATTCCACGCCCGGCTTGTCGTTGTGCTCTAAATCGACGGTCACATCGACCGAAGTGATCCGCTCAAACAAGCGGGTCAACTTTTGCACTTTTTCGGAAATCGTCTCTTGCGAGTCCGCGCTCAAGTGGCCATGTCGCGTAGAAATATTGACTTGCACGACGAAAACTCCTTCGAAACGGGTACCTGCGAGTCCGGCTCCATTGAACCAACTCGCCAGGGGAGAGGCGAAAGCTAGATGGAAACGGGATATTCTATCGACAATTATGCGTCGTGACAAAGCCCATTCAACCGGGCTAGGCACAGGAAAGAGTGAAGCGAGGTAAGATTGGGGCCGGTAGTAGCGACACAGATCGCTCCAAATGACTACTAGGGGGAGGGATCGGCTGCTTGGAGCCGGTTTGGGTAATGTGGACTGCCGTAGGGGGAATTAGACCATTATTTCGGCGTTCTCGTCGCGGTCAGTCCGCTTAACTGCCCCGCGTTGAATCTTCCCCACCAGCGCGTGATCGGTCCTTCTCGTTCGGCCTCGCTCATATCGGGACGATATAAAAGCGTATATCCGGCCATTCGTTCCAGGCTCTCAAATGCAAATAATCGGACCGCCGTTTCGTGATGCCCGAGGTTTAAGATCAGCTCAACTGCTTCTGGTTTTGTCAGTTCTTCTCGCCAGTACTTGTCGAGCATGCCGATCAACGCGTCCCCAAACTGCGGGCTCAAGCTGCGGACGGCAGCTTCCAATTCTGGTTTTTCATTGGGTTCCACGCGGGCCCAGGATTCGGCCAGATCTTGAAAATGGGCCGACCAGAACTGGCTGAGGGTCGGATCATGGAACGACGCGACGAGCGGACCGAATTTTCCAGCGGCCGCCGCTATTCGCATCGCTTCGCTTCGAACGCCGGGCGAAGCGTTCGACTCGGCGACCCGCTGCAACATGGCGAGCGGCTCGATCCCCTGCGTCGCGCCTTCCGTCAATTTCAGACGAACAAAGTCGGCCGCGGGAGAAGGATAGAGAACGCTCCACGAGGGAGCTTGCTTCCGGTGATTCAGGATCGGGGGATTGTCGGTACGCATGATCAGTTCGTCGGCCGGAAGCAGCGGCAACGAAACGTCGCCGACGACAACTTCGCATTGACCCGCGCTGTAGATTTTCATCCAACCTTGGGATATCGGCGGCATATCGGCGGTCATGTACCGATCGACTTCGATATTCGCTTCGCCCCCTTCGGCGATGTTTTTGAACGTGGCGCTCAAGCCGCCGACCACTTCAATGGTGATCGCCCTCTCGGAGGCCGGAATCGATATCTGCCCATAGTTCAACATCACGCGACCATCCGCGGTGAGCAACATATCGGCCGGTCCGACGACGATCAATTCGCCGGCATCTTCCGCCGTCGTCGCAAAATATCCGCCGGGACCGACAATCAAACGTTGAAATGGCCGGAGCACCGCGCCTTGCGGCGGCGCGATAAATTGTCCGCTGGTGATGTCATGAATCAGGAAGACGCCGCGACGCCCAGGCTCGAGCAGCGATGGATCGATGCTCTCTGGATTGGCCGGTTCCTGGTTTTCTCCCTCAGGCGGGGAAGTGGGCACATTGCTAAACGGCATGTCGGCTTCCGCCGTTCGTGTTGGGTCCGGGTTGGCGTCGCGGGGATTCGCCAGCGCTGGTTGGCTCATTGCCGGGGGACTGCCGGGATTAGCGGCAATCTGTTGCGAAGTTGGCGTCGAAGCATCGGGATTGGTCGTATTGGGACCAGTCCCAGCGCCGGGCTGAAACGGGATATCGTCGAGCGTATTCACCTTGTCGCGCGAAATCCCCGAGGCGCTGAGTTGGTTCGGAGTGGTTTGCTCGGCAGGAACTTCGGCGGTGGAATCGCCAATTTTGTCGTTAGCTAGAGCGACATCGGAGTCAGTTCGACCGGTGAGCCATTGAGGGGGCGCGATCCAGCCGCTCGCCGCGATCAACCAACCGGTGGCCAGCGCTAGTACGACGACGAGGGCCATGCTCCAACCTTTGCGGCCGAAAGCCCCGCTGCTGGAGGTCGCCAATTCGGCATCTTCGAAATCCTCGTCTTCCTCTTCTTCATCCGGAATCACCTGTGCGATGGGCAATTCAGCCGTCGCCAAATGGCGATCGTCTTCTTCCACGTCGGGGGGAACGTCGTCCGAAGTGCTCCAGCGTTGATCGTCTGGCGTCAACACAGCGTTGAGGTCGGTAGAAGAGTCAGTCTTCAACAACATCGAGTTGCCGAGTTGTCCATACACCCGTTTGCGGAGCGATGACGAAACATGGGCCGGCGTTCCCAGCACCATTGTCAAGATTTGGTGCGACGACGCGACTTCCGCCAAGTGGCGATCGGACTCGAAGCAGAGCAGCTCCAGCTGAGCGACTTGCTGGGGATCGAGCTTATGGTCGAGGTATTCGGCCACCGTGTTGGCGTCGCGACCGATGCCGTCACCTTCGACGGCCAATGCGGACAATTCTTTGCGCATTACTCGCGTGCGAATATGAGTGATCAGCTTTTGCGCAAACTCACTCTCGGCCACTTTTTTATCCATCTCCGCAGCGTCCGCTTCGCTGAGGATTCCATGCATGTAGGCCAGCAGCACGCGTAAGGTAAGTCGCATCGCCATTGTTGGCTCGTGGTGAAGTCCGAAGGGGAAATATTTAAGGGTTGTAGGTAATAGTGCCGCCCCCTGCGGCGATTCGTACAACTGGGCGAAATATTTGGGCAAATAATTGCCATGGCCCGATTTGCGTCCTATCTTGCGATTTGCGGCTCAGCGCCGCTCTTTCGGTTCTTTTTACGCTGAATAGGCTGGTTTTGCGACTTCGAGGGGCGATCTTGGCCTGACTCTTAATCAGGATTTGCCGGCTATTCCAGCTAAGCCGTCGAGCGCCGCCAGATTTTATCTTCGCTCCTCTAAATTCGGCGATGATTCACTGCTAGCGGTGTCGATGCTTGCATATAGCGAAGGTTGCATGGAGCGACCGATAGCATTGTGGCTGACGGATTTTGCCCTCGTCAGCAAGTTCGGAACGGATGTCCGACTCCACCTGACACACGGCCAATGGAAAAACACGTCTGCAATATGGAGGCAGCGTGTCGGCCAAACTTTGAAGGAGTTCCGGAGATGTTGGTTTCTCGTTTTCCCGCTGCACTTGCGCTGACGCTATCGGCGTCGGGACTGTTTGCGGCGCCCGTTAATCTAGATCAGCCCAGTTCGCTTGATCGGCCCAGCTATTTTGCCCCCGAAAAAAGCCCCGCTCAACTGTGGCGACAAAACACTCAGCCTGTCTCCCTTACGGAAGACGCCCCAGCTCCGGCCGACAAGATTTACGCCGAGTCGCTGGAGCCAGGAATGATGCCGTCGGCTGCCTACGGCGAATCCTACGGCAGCGGTTGCGCTTCGGACGGCGGCTGCTATGACGAATGCTTCCAGGATTGCTTTTGCCCGACCTGGTTCGCCTACGCCGGCGCTTTGGCGATGACCCGCGACAACAGCAATGAAGTCTGGCTGTCGAATGACAGCGGCGACTATGCGGCTCGCACGATGGGATCCAACGCCGCCGGTATGGGTTGGAAGGCCGGTTACGAACTTCGTTTCGGACGTCACTTCGGTTGCAGCAATTGGGCTTGGGAAGTTGACTACTGGGCGGTCCGCGGAACGGCGTCGCACACGGTCACCAATCAAGGGCTCATTGGTCAGCTGGACACTCCGCTCGACGCCAACTTCCAGGGTTTGACCTATAACGGCAGCAATGTCGACGATTACTACAACAACGCGCAGGCTCACCGTCTGCAACGCAGCTACGACTTTTACAATGTTGAGCTGAACTTTTTCCAAGACCCCAACTTTTACAACGCTAACTGCTGCGGCGGCAACGTTACTTTTGGCGCCCTCGCTGGTCTGCGTTACTTCAAGGTTCGTGAAGGCTTTGCGTTCTCGACCGATCCGACTGACTATTCTTTCAACGGAGCGGATGACGAACTGCACTACGATATCGATGTAGACAACAACTTGATCGGCGCCCAGCTCGGCATGATCATGAACTACAACTTCGATCGTTTGAACTTGTACGCCAAGACGAAGTTTGGCATCTACGGAAATGCGATCAATCAGCAATCGCGGATGTATGGCAACTTGGGCAACGCCTATATCGACAACGCGTTGAGCCCGAATAACGGCCGCCAGTACGATGTTTCGGCCAACAAGGGACGCGTCAGCTTCCTGGGCGAATTGGACCTCGGCGCCGGCTATCAGTTGACGAAGCGGTTCTCGATCAACGGCGGTTACCGCGTCGTCGCCGCGTCGGGCATCGCTTTGGCGACGGAGCAAATTCCCCAAAACTTTGAAGACCTGGGGATCGTCGCCAGCACGCCTTCCAACGGCGACCTGCTGTTGCACGGCGGGTACCTCGGCGGCCAGTTCATCTGGTAAGCCTTTGCTGTGAAGCATGTCAAACTTGAAAAAGCCGTCTCGCACTTGTGAGACGGCTTTTTCGCTTTCTGGTCGCAGAGTTTGGCGACAGGGCAAGAAAGGAAAAAGCCGCCTGACGATCTCGCCGGCGGCTTTATCTTGGGTTTGCTTTTCGATCGCGACTACTGGGCGGACGAAAGGCCGGCCGACAGCGACGGCAGACTGGAGTTCAGGTAATACGCTTTGGGGCTTGTCACATTGAGCACCGCATTCATCAGCGATTCGGTCGGATTGGCCGCCGAGGCCGATCCGATGCCGAACAACGAAACCGGTTTCTTATAAGCGACGACTCGCGTCTTCTTGGCGTCTAGTTTGGCTAATTCGGCCGCACGTTCGATCGCTGCTTCGACGAAGCCGACCTTGTCGACCAGTCCCAGCTCGATTGCTTGGTCGGTCAAGTAAACTTCGCCAGTCGCCAGTTCTTTCAGTTTGTCGGGATCTTCGACGTAGGCGGGACGCCCTGTCTTCACGACGTCTAAGAAACGCTCGAACATGTCATTGACCAGGCCTTGAACCAGCTCACGCTGATCTTCGGGCATCGTCCGGGTCATGCTTAGCATTTGTTTGCGTTCGTGGCTGGCGATTGAGTCATCTTTGATGTGGTACTCGGCCAACAATCCGCTAACGTCGTAGTGCGGAATGATCACGCCGATCGAACCGGTGATCGTCGTCGGTTCGGCGAAGATCACGTCTTTCTCGTCGCCGACCGCCATCGCAACGTAGTAGCCGCCGCTGGTCGCGGATGAGCCCATGCTGACGACAAGCGGAATCTCGCGATCTTCACGCAGCTCGTTCAGATGGTGATAGATGTAGTCCGAGGCGCTGACCGATCCGCCGGGCGAATCGACCCGCAAGACGATCGCTTTGACGTTCTTATCTTTGCGGGCCAGGTCGATCTGATTGCGGATGTAACCTTCCCCTTCCATGATCAAGCCCTCGACGCGAATCAGGGCGATCTTGTCGGTGGCCATTTTATCGCCGGAATAATACTTTTCGCTGACGCCGTCTTCTTCGTTAAAATATTGTGCCGTAGCGGCGAGCTGGACAATGATGATCAGGCCAGCGAACATCAAGCCCAGCCAACCGACAAAGGCGATGATTCGCAAGAACCAACTGCTGCCGTGCTTGATGATGATGGGCTGCTGTTGGGGTGGATTCTGTCCGTTGGTCATCGAGTTACCTTTTGCGTGGAATATCGCTAAATGCGGGTTCAGTCCGCGAAGCTGGAGGTTCAAGCGGTGGTGCTTGAAGGATAAGACGTGAGTTTCGCCTGGGGGGAAAAGTGGGCGTCTTGGGACGGTGGAGGGCTCCCCATGGACGACGGCTACGCCATATTTTAGGATTTTGACGGCTGGAAGCAATTCGCCTTCGCGTGACCACGATTACGCTTGATGTGCTAGCGGCGCCCAAAAAAAACGTTGCTGTTGTCCTCGGTCGCCCTGCTCGGTAAGCTTCCCGCTTGCGCCGCTAGTTAGCAACGGCGGCGAATGAGTATTAGGCGTATTGGCGATGCCACGAGTGCGTGGCGCCTGTTTTCGACCGGAAGGAGCTTCTCGTGTTCGTCTCGGCTTCAAGCGAGTGTTTTCCAGATCTTCCCATGCGCGAGTGCATGGAAAAGCTCGTTGATCTTGAATTCAGCAACGTCGATCTCACGATCAGCGAGAAAAGTAAACATCTCAAGCCGTCATTCGTGGTGAACGACCCGGATGGCGCTCTCGAAGTTTGTCGTGATACGCAACGACTGAATCTGTCCAATTTTCGAATCCAGATCGACGCCGTCAAAGACGAGCACTATCGCCAGTTTGAAGCGATCTGCAAATTGGCGAAAGCAGTCAAAGTTTCGTCGCTGACCGTCCCCTCAGGCGAGTTGGGCACTCCATTCAATGAAGAGGTCGAGCACCTGCGTGAGCTGGTCGCGATCGCCGCGGTTGAAGGGATCGTGGTCAGCATGCACACGCAGGTCGGCTGCTTGTCGGAAGACGCCGACACGATCAAAGTGCTGTGCGACAATGTCAAAGGACTCGGCGTCACGCTCGACCCGAGCCACTTTATCTGCCGCGAAGATAGCCCGGCCAACTACGAAAAGATCCTCAGCTACGTCCGCCATGTCTATTTGCGTGATACGACGAAGGCCGAGATGCAGGTTCGCGTCGGCCAAGGCGAAGTCGAGTACGGCAAAGTGATCTCGCAGTTGGAATCGGTCCACTACAAGCGAGCGTTAACCATCCACATGCCGCCGCTGCCGGATGTCGACCAAATGGCCGAAATGCGGAAAATGCGACTGTTGATGGAGAGCTTGCTGTAATGCAATTGCTCGTCGTGGGAACCGGTTCAGCGATAATGCTGAATCGATTACCGCTTGAGATCTCTGCTCGCCACGAGACGCACGGCTGTCTCGTGGCAAGTTCTGAAATTGCGATCTTAGGATTCTATCTCGATATCAAGCGTGACGACTTCGTCATTCAGGGCCGCTTGGATCCCGCTTGTCTGGCTATTCGAGTACTTGCCATAATTCTTGGGGCCGGACGGTTTCTCGCTCATGGCGACTCCAGTCTCGTTAACGACTGTCTTGGCGGCTGGCGGCAGGATCGCGACCCGGTAGACTCCTGTTTTTAATGGCGCTTCCGCCAACGGCAGGTATTTGTAAGAGCCGTCCTCTTTGGTGCGAACCGTAAACGAAAAGCTCTCGTTCGCTAGTTGGAATTCAAGCCGGACGCCGGCGGGCGCTGGTTCACCCTGGATGGTCACTTGACCTTGAATTCCTTTCAAGCCCGGCGGTGGCCCCCCCGAACTGCACCCAGCGTTGAGGAGTGCGAGTGATAACGGAACGGCGAATAGGGCGAGCTTTATGACGGAGATAAGTTTCACAATACTTCCTCTTTCATTTTTGATTGGGGATGTTCGCAGCAAGGGGCGCCGGCGTTGTTATGGAAGCGTAGCGACTTGGCCATCATCGCGAGTCGCCAGGTATTTCAAAATATCGAGATTGATCGTGTCGGAGATGAACGTGACGTGACCATCCGCAAACACCACCTGAACGCCGCCGGGGTGCTCTGAGAGGAGTGGGTTGTTGGGGCCTAGGTTGTAGCTAACGCCGTTCAAATCATAATTGCGCGTATTGGGCGCGTAGCGGATTGTCGTCATATTCCAAGCACGCTGGCCGCCAAAGTTCGGCGGCGTTCCGCCTTCGTTGGTTCCCATCAACCAACCATGCCCACCTTCGGGACTGCCGGTGCCGGCGAGCAAAACCGTGGTTCCGGAGATATCGGAATAGGCCGCGGGATCGGCGAGAAACATCCGTCCTCCAAGCTCGCCGATGATCGCCGTGTTGGAACTGCCATCGGTCGCATCACGAAAACCGAGCGTTCGATTGGGGATCAGCATCCCGCCGGCGGCGATCACGCCGTCATCGGTTCCGCCTGCGGCGCTGCAGCAACTGAAGCCGGTGTTCTTACGCGATTCGACGAAGTTGGCCGTCGATAGGTCGGCGCCGGCGATTCCAACATACGTCGAGGCCGAATCCCAGCCGCCATTCCAGCCAGAAGTACTGCCGGGAAAAGAAGGACAGACAAACGCGGATGGAGGAATTCCTTTTAGCACGCTGGCGTTCCCATCCAATCCAGCGTTGTTGACCGTTAAATCCAAGCTCGCGAGCAAGTTGCCTTGCTCCAAAAACGGGAGCAACCCGGCGTAAAACGAAGGGCCCCAGCTTCCATTCGCCATGTTACGGGCGCCGTACGGAAAGGAGTTAAAGGTGTCGTGGTAATTGTGAAGCGACAATCCCATCTGTTTCAAATTGTTGCTGCATGACATTCGCCGCGCCGCTTCGCGCGCCTGTTGAACTGCCGGCAACAAGAGCGCAATTAGGACTCCGATGATCGCGATTACCACCAACAATTCGACAAGAGTAAATCCGGTTCGTTTCATGAGGTTCGATTCCAAAAAATCTGTTCCGAAGTCAGCCGAGACAAGTAAGTGAAGAAATTCGGAAATGATGTGATTTCGACTAGAACACTGACGACGGAAGTATAGGCACGTATTTCCGATCTCGCAACGAAACGAGCCGACCGATGCGACTCCATCAGAGAAGCGATTTCGCCATTACTGTTTCAACACAGTGGCTTTGTTCACGCCTTTAGGGCGGCTGTTGCGTGGCCGGCCTACGGTACAACCGTTTGCATAGCAATGATTTAGAACGTAATTGCCATGAGTGTCGGAAGAGACCTTTCATCCCCCCGATGCTTCTCGACCTTCGCCGAGGTCGGAAGCGAACCTGCTGGAGCTGACGAAAAAGGGAAATCAATTGAAGGATATGGGATAGACAAAGTCGCCATCAGAACCGGCGCAATAGGCGGTCCACTTAGTCTTTTTGAGGATCGGCCCGCGCGATCAAGTCAAAATGTCTTGGATCACGTGGCCATGCACGTCGGTCAGCCGGCGGTCGAGACCGTTGTGGTAGATCGTAAGCTTCTCGTGATCAAAACCGAGAAGGTGGAGCACTGTCGCGTAGAAGTCCCAGACGGTGGTTGGGTTCACTTCGGCGCGTCGGCCGAACTCGTCGGTCGCGCCGTAGGTGACCCCTCCTTGAACGCCGGCGCCCATCATCCAGCACGTGAACCCGTCCGGATTGTGATCGCGCCCCGTTGTGCCGACCTGGTGGGTCGGCATCCGACCGAACTCGGTCGTCCATAGGACTAGCGTATCCTCCAAGAGGCCCGACTGCTTCAGGTCGGCCAAGAGCGCCGCGGTCGGTTGATCGAAGATGGGGCAATGCCGCTCGTAGTCGGGCTTCAGCGTTTTGTGCGCGTCCCAATTCAAGAGGCCGTCTACGCCGGAGGCCCGAGACGAACAATACAAGTTGACGTAGCGGACTCCTCGTTCCAGCAGTCGCCGCGTCAGCAAACAATTACGGGCATAGGCCGCTTTCAATGGATTGGCGTCGGTCGTGCCGTAGCGCTGATGCGTTGCGTCGGTCTCGCTCGCTAGATTAGAAACCTCCGGCGCCGAAAGTTGCATCCGAGCCGCTAACTCGTAGGCGGCGACGCGCGCTTGCAGTTCGGACTCGGCCGAGTATTGCTCGGCGAACTCGCGGTTGAGTTTGGCGACCAGCGCTCGGGCGGCGGCGTCTTCCGCTTCCGCAATTCGATCGGGCCGCGCGAGGTTGCGTATCGGCAACTGATCGCTCATGACGATCGCTTGATGTCGCGCCGGCAAAAATCCGTTGGACCAGTTCGCTTTGCCGTTCGGCGGCTCGCCGCGAACATCGGGAATCGCGACATAGGTCGGCAAGTTATCATTCGCGCTCCCCAGCGCGTAGCTGAGCCAGGCGCCGGCGCTGGGGAAACCTTCGGTCGAGTGTCCAGTGTTCATGAAGACGCAGCCGGGACCATGCGTGTTGGTCTTGCTGTGCATTGAATGAATGAACGCGATGTCGTCCGCATGTTGGGCCATATGAGGAAGCATCGTCGTGATCGGCTTGCCGCACTCGCCGGCCGGGGCGAACGCCCAAGGGCTGGGCATCAAGTTGCCGTTCTTCCCCTGAAATGAAAGAAAGTTTTCTTCGCCGGGAAGCGGTTTGCCGGCCATCTTTTCGAGCGACGGCTTGTAGTCCCACAGGTCCATGTGAGACGCGGCGCCGGGGCAAAAGACCTGCAGCACGCGTTTCGCTTTGGGGGCGAAATGGGGCGTTTGCTGCGCAGGCTTCGCTTCGTCGCCAAAAGCGCCTTGCGAGAGCAGATCGATCAGGCCGACGCCGGACAATCCGGTCAGGATGTCGCCCAAAAATCCGCGTCGCGAAAGTTCAGAAAATGCGTTCATCATCGCTCTCTCGGCTTCCGCAAATTTAGTGAAGGTAGATCAGCTCGCTGGTGTTCAGCAGCACGCGGCACAGGGCCGGCAGGCCATGTTCGCCTGCCAAAGAGATGCAGGCCTTGGTCTCGGCTTCGGTGGGGCTGCGACCGTAGCAAAGTTCGTAGGCGCGATGGACCTGCTGTTGCGGATCGTCGCCGGCTTCGGTCTGCAGGCGCTCGGCCAGAAACTGCGCCATATCGAGCGTAAAGTCATGGTTCAACATCGTGAGCGCTTGGAGCGGCGTCGTCGTCTCGTCACGGCGCGGCGCCGAGAAGGCGCAGTCAGGACTGTCGAACTCGGTCATCAGGTCGATGCGCGCCGCTCTGGCGTTGTGATGATAAACCGCGCGGCGATAGGTCGATGCGTCATGCTCGTCTAGCGGCACGTAGGTCGCTACGTTGTCTTGCAAGTATTGGTAAAGCCGGAAGCCGGGGCCCCCCATTTCGAGATTGAGCTTTCCGGCGATCTGCAGGATCACGTCACGAACTTCTTCGGCCGAAAGTCTTCGGGGGGAAAACCTCCAGAGCAGACGCGCGTCTCCATCCACCTGGCTCGCTGCGGTGCGATGCTCGCTCGATTGCTGATAGGTTTGCGAGAGCATGATCTGGCGATGGAGCGGTTTTAGACGCCAATCATTTTTGACCAATTCAGCGGCGAGCCATTCCAGCAGTTCTGGGTGCGAAGGTCGTCCTCCCATATAGCCAAAATCATTGGGCGTATTGACGATGCCGGTCCCAAAATGATGCTGCCAAATACGATTGGCCAACACGCGCTGCGGCAAGGGATTTTGCGGATCGACGATCCAGTTGGCCAACTGCAGCCGGCGCTCAGATTCGGCGGCGTCCTGGGGAAGTTCGTACTTAGGCGCCGAGTCGGCCAGTCCCGAGAGACTGCCTGCGGTCACTTCGTCAGCGGGACGTTGGGGACTGCCGCCGATGAAGAGATGGAACGGCCCAGGCGCCGCGCTGCGATTGCCGACCCACCAAACCGGCAACGCCGGAACCTGATTGATCGCTTTGTTCACCGCGGCTAGTTCTGTTTCAAGTTCTTGACTGCGAGCGCGATCTTCGTCGGTCAGTTCGGCTGCTAGTAATCGCTTGCGACGATGCGCGTCGTTGACCGGTTGGCGATTGTAAGAGTTGGCGACTTCGGTCCAGTTTTCACCATCGACCGAGACGAGAATCCGGTACTCGCTGACAAAGTTGGCGACTCCATGGCTGGGAGCGGCGTCAGGACGATCGCTCGAAAAGAGGATTCGATCGACCGTTTGCGGTTCCGCCAAGGTGATGGTCAATTGCGGGCCTGACGCGAGCCAACGCGCCCCAAATTTGCCATCGATGGTCAGCGCGGCGCTATAAGCGCCGTCAAAGTCACCGGCGCTGCGTGAGCTGCCGACCGCCGTCGAACCGGCAGACGATAACGCGATGTTTTGCGAGTTTTCGCCGGTGGTCCAGATTTCAAATTCGTCAATTCCGTAACCACTTTTGGAATTCGGATCGCGCTCTTGTCCCTCGACTTCCAGCCGTATCATCTTGGCCAACACCGGGGCGAATTTCTCTTCGGTCGATTGACGCGAGATCGCTGGGCGAGACCAGAGCTGGGCGTAATGCTCTTTTTGAGATTCGCCGCGCGCGATAGCGAGCTTCTTGACGTCGTCGCGCTGGCGTGTGAGCTCGGCCTGTTGCTTTTTCAGGTCGCCTAGTTGGCGATCCCTTTCTTGTCGTTGTTCTGAGGTGGCGACGGCGCGTTCGCCATGTTTGACGCCAGCGAACGTCGCGTACATTGCGTAGTAGTCGCGCTGTGAGATCACATCGAACTTGTGATCGTGACAGCGAGCGCAGCCAATCGTCAAACCCAGAAAAGCTTCGCTCGAAGCGCGAATGATCTCATCGATCGTATTTGCCCGAATCTGGGCCGCTTGCGCCGGATCTTGGTTACCGACGTCGTCGTAGGGGCCCGCCACCAGAAAGGCCGAACCGACTTCGACCTGCGGCGTGTTAGGCGCGATCACGTCGCCGGCCAAATGCTCGCGAATGAACTGATCAAACGGTTTGTCTTCGTTGATCGAGCGAATCACATAGTCACGAAATGGCCAGAGATTGGTGATGATCTGATTTCGCTCGAAACCGCGGCTTTCACCAAAGCGAATGACATCCAGCCAGTGCCGGCCCCAGCGCTCTCCATAACGGGGCGAAGCGAGCAGGCGATCGATCAATTGCGGATAGGCGTCGGGAGAATCGCTGGCGACAAACGTATCAATTTCTTCCGCCGTAGGAGGCAACCCGGTCAGGTCAAAGGTCGCGCGGCGAATTAACGTGCGGCGATCGGCGGGGGAGTTGGGTTTTAGATTTGCTTCCGACAGCTTGGCCCAGACGAAGCGGTCGATCGGATTTTGTCGCCAAGCTGCGGGGGCTGCGGCGACTTCCGGCGGATGGATATCGGCCAATGGTTGCAGCGACCACCAGGAGCGATCTGCTTTGGAAGCTTCCCGAATGACAAATCCGTCAGGCCAGACGGCGCCTTGTTCGATCCAGCGTCGCAGCAGCGCCACTTCGGGCTCCGCCAACGCGTCGCCCAGTTTAGGCATGGCGGCGGGATCATCGCCTGCGGGGGAGACGACCTCCAGCAGATAGCTGCCGGCAGGATCTCCCGGAACGACATAACCGTTGGCCAGCAGATCCTCGGGACCAGCCAGCGAGAGTTCTCCCTTTTTGATATTCGGAGAATGACACGAGACGCACCGCTGCGAGAGCAACGGCGCTACCTCTTGTTCAAAGTCGACCGGAGCTTTTTTTTCGGCCGCGTTGAGGAGGGAGAAACTGAGGGCAATTGCAGCAAGCGTCGTGAAGCAAAGGGGGCGGGATTTCACGGGCGATTCGCTCTTTAAGAGGAAACGGCTTGGCGGGTGAGGAAGGATTCGCGACGGTCGGCCGCGATTTCTTGGGGATCAAACAAGTCGGCGATCAGCGCCTGGACCGAGGTTTCGATGTGATAGGCCATGGCGGCGGCAGCTTTTTCAGGATCACCGGCCGACATGGCGCGAACGATCGCCAAATGTTCGGCGTTCTCGTTCATTTCGGCATAGTTGTCGCGAGACGAACGCCGCATATGGCGCGCGTCGCGCAGCGTACGGAACAAGATTTTGTAACGCCCGATTTCGTAAGCCAGACGCTCGCTGCCGCAGCGCTCGGCGATCAGCTCATGCAGCTGCGAATCTTGCTCGCGCGTTTTTTGCGACCAGCGTTTGTTGCGTTTGGCGGTATCGAGCTCGGCGAATTGCGACTCCAGCAATTCCAGTTCAAACGGCGCGATGCGGCCGCATACCGAACGAACCGCTTCGCATTCCAAGATGCGGCGAACCTGGCAAATCTCTTCGACCTGTCGCGGGCCAAAGGAGCGCAGGACGGCGCCTCGATTGGGCTGAAGTTCGACAACGCCGATCCCCGCTAGTTCGACCAACGCCTCACGAACCGGCGTGACGCTAACTTCAAACTGTTCGGCCAAATGCTCCAGTCGCAGACGTTGCCCAGGAGCAAACTTACCTTCAAACAGGACCAGCAAGATATCGGCCACGAGCTTTTGTCGTCGGGCCCCATGTTGGATATCGTTTCCACTTGCCACGAGAGATCTCGAACTAAAATGAGGTTGAACCGTCAAAGGTTTGACGATATCGACAGACTGAATTTTATACAATCGGGGGCGATGCTTCAATCGTTTTCTGGAAAAGTTGGTGATTTACCCTATTCATTCGGAAGTGAATCATCTCCCCGCAAATCGCAAAGCATCTGCACGTGTTGTTGTAGCAATAAAAAAAGAGACGCTCCCGCCTGAGGAGCGTCTCTTTTGCGTTCGCGAGTGAATCGATCAATCGTCGCCGACAGCAACTAGTCCACAACGGGAGGGATCGGCGGAGCTTCCATCGCCGACAGTTGGCCGTCGAATGTAGGGGCAGGACCGACTCCGGCGAGCGGAGACTCGCTGGGGCACGCGCCCATGCTGGGGCAGACCGCAGCTTCGCTGCAGCATGCAGAAGTTTCAACCAAGCCGGTGCTGGCGCTATGTTGGCAGCTTGAGTTTTGCACGAACGTGCAACTGTGCGCCGCTTCTTCTGGCAATAGAAACGACAGTGCGTTGGCGACTTCGGGAACATATTGCGCGGCGAACAGCGTACCCGCACAAAGTGTAAAGAAGGAGTAGAGAACGAGTTTACAAGTGAATCCAAACCAGTTGCGACCTTGAGGCGCATCGGCTACACGAGAATCATCGGCGTGCTCGGGACTTGCTTCCGTTTGAGTCATCGGCT
Source organism: Blastopirellula marina DSM 3645 (assembly GCF_000153105.1). Lineage (GTDB taxonomy): Bacteria > Planctomycetota > Planctomycetia > Pirellulales > Pirellulaceae > Blastopirellula > Blastopirellula marina. The sequence continues at coordinate 1,441,257 of NZ_CH672377.1, read as the reverse complement.
TCGGCTCCCTGGGGATTTGGGCAGAAGGAAAGGTAAAGTGATGATTCCTGTTATTGGCGCGCGGCGACCGCTGCGATAGTGAATTGGCACACGCTCGCCGCGGAATCGTCGAAATTTCACAAACGCAACGGCAAGAGCGTCGATGGGGGGCCGAAATCGCGGATGCGAAATTCAATCTGCCTTAGTTAGGCAGGTTAGAGACTTCGATCGATCGCCCGTTGCTGGCCTCAAAGCGATGTTCTTTCGGCCAGAAATGAATCGTCCCGGCCGAAGCTGTTTGACGCGGTGCGCCCAATTGCTGTTGATAAGATAGCTGCGCCGCCGATCGCCCGCTTCCATGGAGGACGATCATCTCTTTCGAGTTGGAATAGGTAAATCGCTCGCCGGTCGCCGAAAAGAGCCGCCCCCGCACGTTGGCGTTGCCAACGGCCATCATTTCGATCGACTCTGCGGCGCCGCCGGGAGACTTGATCTGCGCGATGGTCAGCTCTTCGCAAGTCAGTTCGACATCGGTTTCGCGCATTCCTTGGAGTGCGTTGGCGGCGATCGAATCGCCCCAATTGCTTACGGGGCCATAAATCGCGGGGTGCACATCGCGGAAAGCGATTTGGCGTCGATAGATGTTGCCCATCACCCCTTGGCGGAAATTGACTTCGACAAAGGTCAACTGTTCGCTCGACGGGGCCGGGGCGCCGGTCGGTTGCAGCTTTGTCTCCAAGCCGACAAACCCAAACCGCGTGCTGCGCGCCGAGCCGGCGCCGCTGACCAGAATATCGCCGGTTTGGTGGTCGATGCTTAGGTTGTCGGCTTTCATTTCATCCAAGCTCAGCAACTTCCCTTGCTGCACCGTCGGATTGTAGGCGTTGAACCCTTGCTTGCATTCAATGCGGCGGACGCTGGGATTGCGGCTTTGTCCTAACTGGCGGAAGTCGATGGATTGATCCAGCACAACTTCCAATCGACCCGTGTTCAGCTGACGCTGTTCGGTCACCATGCCCAGCCGTCCCTTTTGGAATTGCATCGGGCGCCCGCGCACGGCCACGTTACGATCAAAGATGATTCGGTCCCCAATCACCTCCAAACTTCCTTGCCAGGTGACGGTATAAATCTCGGGCAGCGCCAGCTTTCGCCCTTCAAAATCACGATCCATTGGCAATAGTAACTCGCCGGGACCTTGCGAGAAGACGCGATTGCGGGCCTGATCCATTTGCAGGTGATTGCTAAAGAGCTGAATGCCGCGACCAGAAATCATGCCGGGCGCGCCAACGACATGCGCATAAGCGTTGGGAGACGAAGCATGCTCGATCTGAATAACATCACCAGTCACGACTAGCGGCGGTTTATTGGGTTCGGTCGAGAGCGTCTCTTTCACTTCGACATGTCCAGAGATGGTCGCGTTTTCGACCAGCATTTCTTCGGCCATGCGCATGAAGACCAACTGAATCAAATCGCCGGTCATGTCAAATTTGGTCGTCGGCGGTTGGGTCGGCTCGACTTGCCCACCGATCGCCATCGGCTTTAAAGGTGACGGTTGTGAGTTGCGCCGGAGAGTTACTGGGGAGCCAGTCTGGGTCGGGATCGCGGTGTTGGGCTCTCCACGTACGATCGACATCGTTTGTGCATCTGGCTGATCCAGCGTGAGCGCCGCGTTGAGTTCGGGATACTGGAACCAAGCTTTTAGTTCTTTCGTTTTGCCGTTGAGTTGCGGCGAACGAATATTGACCCGGCCGCTCGCGTGCATGCGATCGGCGAGTAGCTGTTTGTCACGTTTACCAGGAATTCCGAGCGACCGAATCCAAATATAAAGGTTGTCCGCTTGAAGTTCCCCGCGACCTTCGACTCCGGCCGATACGTCGCCGGCCAAGGTCATGACGTGCTCGCCAGAATCATTCGGCTCGACGCGTAACTGGTCGCGCCAACCGACCGTGATCGCGTCACCCGACTTGTTGTCTTTGCCCAGGTTGCCGTGAAACGTGCCGGGACCGGCGGCCCAGAGTCGCCCTAGTTCACGACTGTTTTCGGCCATTTCGTACTGAACGTTGGGAGACCGCACGACCCACTGGTCTTTGGCGAGTTCGGTGTTCTGATCGCCGCTCGCTTCGATGCGTCGTCGCACGACGTCATAGATAAACTGCTTCGCCGACGCTCTGGCGCCGGCGCTGGGGGCCTGTAAGGTGGCCGGCGCACCGACGGCGACCAGTCGTTGAACTTTGAGCTTGCTTGCTGATTCAGAATCGTCCGTCGCCGGTTTGGCGGCGGCGACCTGGTCTTCTTCGGTAAAGTAGATCTCGATCAAATCGCCGCGCAGCTGATCGGGCGTGGTCGCCGCCGTCGGTCGGGTAACGACGACGCGCTCCCGAAAGCTGGCGATTTTGAGCGCCGCGTCAAACAAAAAGGGGCCGTTGCAGGTGATCTCAAGCGGCGCCGAACTTTCGTTGCCGGCATTGGGGCCGGCGCCGATCGAGTCGCTCAAGCCGTTTTGCAGCGCGATCTGGATGCGATCCACATGATTGAGCTGCAGCGACTGCAAGCCGCCGATGGCCGAAGTGCTTTGCCCAGGCTTCTTTTCCGACTCGTCCAACTTGGCGATCAAGTGTCGACCGCTGCCGGAACTGCCGCCGTAGCGAAACTGAATCGGCGCTTTGGTTTCGATCCAGCCGGGATGCAAGTCGACGTCACGCGTTTTGATCGCGACTCCGTTCATCGCTTTGGGAGAAGAGGGCTCGCGGCGGATCGTGACTTCGCCGTCCAGGCGACCTCCATCGAGCTGGCCGATCTTGCCGAACGACAAGTTCAACTCGCTAAAGTGCAAAACCGCTTCTTTTCCTTCCAGGATCAGTGGAGGTTCATTCAGACGCTGTTGGCGATCATCGGTCGAAAAGACCAGGATCGTCACCGGCTCTAGTCTCAACCGATTCGATTCCAGCTCTTTAAAGTCACGCATCAATAGCATGATGCGATTGCTTTCTAGGACTTTGGTTCGACCTAGCTGCCAAGAACCGGGGGGAAACAGTTTCGCGAGAAACTCTTTTTGCTGACCGACGATATCCGGCGTGAGATAGGTTTGATCGTCACCGGGACGCCGTCGAAGATTGGGCTCAATCCAGGGTACGACTAGCACGGTGTAGAGAAAGTACGTGCCGACGACGACGGCGATGCTGATCGCGATTCGCTTTGTTTTGTTCCACATCGCGCTGTCGTCGTCTTACGTCGAAATGGTTGAGTTGGAAATGAAAAAAACGAAAAGCGTTGATCCGTGGATCAACAGCGGTGAGCGTTAAAAACTGCGGACAATATCGGCCCAGCGTCCTTGCGCTTTCAGAATCAGCTCGACCAGTTCGCGGACGGCGCCGCGTCCGCCTGGTGATTGAGTTACATAGTCGGCCGCATCACGCAGTTCGGCCGCCGCGTCTTGGACGGCGACGCCGAGTCCAGCCATGCGAACCACCGGCAAATCGGGCAAATCGTCGCCGATATAGGCCAACTGCTGACTCGTCAGGCCAAACTGCTCGAGTAGGTCATTGGCGACCGACAGTTTGTCTTCGATCCCTTGTCGCACGACGTCGATTCCTAACTCCGACGAGCGCAGGCGAACCGTTTGCGAGTTTCGCCCGGTAATGATCCCAAAGCGAAAGCCTGCTTTGCGCCATACTTTGACGCCGAGTCCGTCGCGAATATGGTACTGCTTCGCTTCGATTCCTTCGTTATCCAACAAGACGCCGCCGTCGGTAAGGACGCCGTCTACGTCGGAGACGATCAGTTCAATCGATTTGCAGCGTTCTTCCAATTTCATCTACGCATCGCTTCCGTTCTGGTTCGGAAAAGGGACGGTCCACGGCGTTTCCGGCTCAGCGATCGCCGTTTCGCCGCTAGGCGAAGACGCCGCCAAGTCGACCAGATCGGTGATGTCTAACATGCCGATTGGTTCGCCGGTATCATTGATCACCGGCAGTTCGCTGATCTTCGATTTGGCGATCGCAGAGAGCGCTTCTAGAACGCGGACGCCGCTGGTGACTGTTTTTGGAGATTGGGTCATCACGATCGAGATTGGTTGATCGAGCAGTTCGGTGCGGCCGGTTTCAAAAATACGAGCCAGATCGCTGTCGGTGAAAATTCCCGCCAGCTTTCCCTGCTCGTCGACCAGCATGATGGCGCCGGTGCGACGACCTGGTCGACAGGCGCTTACAAAGACATCGCGCACGAGTTGATCGTAGCGGGAGATGCGACATTCGGTGAGCGGACGCATCACATCTTCGACCAGCGCCAACTTGCGTCCCAAGCTGCCGCCGGGATGATAGCGGGCGAAATCTTCAGGACGGAATCCGCGTCGCCAACTGCAGGTGAGCGCCAACGCGTCGCCGAGGGCCAACATCGCCGCCGTGCTCGTGCTGGGCGCCAAGCGATTGGCGCCGGCTTCGACGATTGGGCCTAAGGGCAATACGATCTTGGCTGCGCGAGCTAGCGTGTTGTTTTCGTTGGCAGTGACTGCCACGATTTGGGCGCCCAGCGACTTCAAGCAAGGGATCAGACGAACGATCTCGTCGGTCTCGCCGCTTTGCGAAAATGCGAGGACGACGTCTTTCTCGTCGACGCGTCCTAGATCGCCGTGAATCGCCTCCGCAGGATGAAGAAAATGACTGGGAGTTCCGGTCGATGCAAAGGTGGCCGCTATTTTTTGACCGATTAGACCTGCTTTACCCATGCCGGTGACGATGATATCGCCGGGACATTGCATGACTAGATCAAGCGCCTGACCAAATCGGGCGTCGAGTCGCTCGGCGATTGCCGAGAGAGCAGCTGCTTCTTGCTGGATAATCGTGCGACCAAACCGCAGAACTTCTTCCTGCGGAGTTTCTGCCGTCAGTCGTAGGGCGGCGCCATCCATGGCAATTTCCCAACGAGTTAAGGGGATTTTTATATTCTACCGCAACTTGCGCGGCGTGTAGCGGGTTGATTCTAGGGAGGTTCTGCGAACAGAGCAACGTCGAAGCGTGTCTCAAGAAGAGACATGCTTCTCAATTCGAGGCGCTTTCCGGCGAATAGCTGGACGTAATTACAGGAGTTAGCGATAAATTCGGCGGATTTGGAAGAATTGGCCCGAATTTCGCAACGATAGAACTGTTTGCGGCGTCCTAACTATAGCGGCAGGGCGCCTGTGACCCAAACACCCAGCTTGATAATGTAAAACCGGCGCCGGTTTGCGATGGATCGCGACGGGGAAAGTCCCAGGGCGCCTGAACGTTGCCTCAAAAGCGCAATGAACCCCTTCGACGATCGGAGGGGAGAGGTTGAAGAAAACGATGGTAACACTCTCAAGACTCGGCCCATTTGCGCTGGAGAACCGTCTCGACCGTCGACACGACACCGAGATATTTCGCGCGATTCATCTAAAACAACATCGCCAGGCGGCGATTCAAATCTTGCCGGCCCGCTATGCGGCAGATCCGGTGGGCCGCAAGCAATTGCAGGCGCGCAGCGAGCTGCTCCGCAAACTGAATCATCCGAATATTGTCCGCTGCTACGGCGCCGGAATCGACGAGTCGACCGCATTTCTGGCGATGGAGCTGGTCGAGGGGGAATCGTTCGCTCAGTTTATGGATGACCGGATGACGATGCTGTGGGGCGTCGTTCTCGACATCGCTCAGCAGATTTGTGCGGGAATGGAATTTGCCCACTCGCGCGGCATCTGTCATTTGCGACTCAATCCTTGTTGCGTGTTGTTGGCCGGCGAAGGATTGAAGCACCCCGATCTTCCGCTCGAAGTGAAACTGACCAATTTTTGGGCCGGCGTCGCTTGGAGTAAAGAACCGATGGCCGAGCCGACGCGGGAGAATCAGCAATATCTCGCGCCAGAGCAGTTCGATCCGCAAGAGAACCTGGACGCGCGCACCGACATTTTCTCGTTGGGGTGTATCCTGTATCGCGCACTTTCCGGGCGTGTGCCGTTTCCACTTCAAGATGATGACGCTCCAGGATCGGTCGCTCGATTTGCGATCGAAGCGCCGCGTGTTGCGAGTTTGGCGCTGGATTGTCCGATTTGGCTCGATCGCGTCATCATGCAGATGATTGAAATCGATCCGGAGAAACGGATCGCTTCGATGGAAGCGGTCGCATCGGCGCTGCGAGAAACTCGCTCGGCGGTAGCCGCCGGGACCAGTTCGCTCGAACATGCCGTGGTTGGCAATGCCGGCCGCAACAGCAACATCGCGACCGGCGTCGCCAAAGAAGACGCCCGGCGATTGCTCAAACAAAAGAAATCGAAGGGGCCCTTGGGACCGTTTTACGAACGCCCCTGGTTTCTGCTCGCCTGTCTGTTGTTGGTATTTGCGACCATCGGCTTCGCTTTTTTGCCGATGTCGGAACAGCAGATGTTCGATCGCGGCGCGGCGCTGATGAAGACGGACAATGAGACCGACTGGAAGCGAGCCGAAGAAACCTATCTGTTACCGCTAGTAGAGCAATACCCAGACACCGAACTTGCCGCCGAAGCCCAAGTCTATCTCGATCAAATCTGGATTCGAAATGCAGAAGCACGCTTGCGCAACAAAGAACGAGGCAACGGCCGCGAGTACAGCAACACCGGCGAAGCGATGTTAGGGTCGGCGCGCAACCGAGAAGCGATCGGCAGTCAGTTAGGCGCCTGGGAACGCTACGATGCGATGATCGCTCAACTCCACCCCGGCTCGCGGGAAGAACGACCTTACTTTCTGATCGCCCAGCAAGAGCTGGAAAAGCTCCGAAATCGCAAGGTGGAAGCGGACATCGAAGTGCTGTCGGTCGACGAGTACCTCGATATTGCCGAGAAGGCGATCAGCAAAGGAGATCGCGAACAGGCCCGGCTGATTTATCGCCGGATCATCTCCCTTTACGATCAGCATCCAAAATTGTACGACGAAGTTCAATCGGCCAAGCAAGGGCTGCAAATGCTGGGCTCTTCGTAGTCGCTATCTCTTCCCTTTCCGTCCAGACTGCCAATCCGGCCAAAAGTCGATTCGCTTCCCCAGGATTGCTAGCTTTTCGTAGTCGTTGTAACCCGGCAATGACGCTCTCTTATCGCTGATTGCTCCCCCCCGTCAGCGTCGCCGCAACTATTGACGAAAATGCGCACACAAAGACAATGGAGGCGCCCTCCTTCCACTGGAATTATCCAGATTCCATCTGTTTACCCACCACCTGTAGGTTGCTGGAACTGCAAGTTATTGCGGTGCTCGTGACCAAAGTCTATCCATATGCATTATTTTTCTTCCTCGATCGCGTCTGGCGTTGTTCGCGCCGCGTTGTTTGGCGGGCTGATCATGATGATCGGCGCCGGCCGTGCGCCGGCGGAAGAAGCGTCCAGCATTGATTTCGCCGCCGCCCAAAAGCTGCTTGCAACTTCGTGCGCCGACTGTCATGGCGGTGCGGAAGGGGAAGGGGGCTTCTCCCTCAGCAAAATCGCCGATTCGGGGGCGCTCGGATCGCACTATGACGAGTGGATGAAATTAAGGCAGCGATTGGCGGATCACTCGATGCCGCCCCATGATGCGGAGCCGATGGATAGCGCCGCTCGGTTGCAGTTGGTGAATTGGATTAAGCAAGCGACGCGAGACGCGATTCGCCAACAGGGAGAACTCGCCGGTCCGCCGCTCTTTCGCCGGATGGCCGCGCATGAGTATTCCAATACCGTTCGTGACTTGCTGGGGATTCATTTCGACGCCGGCAATGGTCTGCCGCAAGATCCGGCCGGAGGTGAAGGTTTTAACAACGCCAGCGAGACGTTGATTATCTCGCCGATCCATGCCGAGAAATATGTCGAAGCGGCGACGACCGCGCTCGACTACGCCGCCCACGATTCCCGAGCGCGAAATCGCTTGTTGCGCCATCGGCCCAGTGACAAACGATCCGAGCAGGAAGCGGCTCGGCAAAACCTGCGTGAGTTCGCTGATCGCGCCTTTCGGCGGCCGGCGACCGACGAGGAAGTCGCCGCGATCGTTCAGACGTATGACAAGGCTCGTGAGTCGGGACTCGATTTCGATTCGGCCTGTTTTTACGCGCTGCGCGGCGTGTTGATCTCTCCCAATTTTCTGTTCCTTATCGAGGACGCGCCAAGCGAGCCCAACAAGTCGGTTCCGCTTTCCAATCATGAATTGGCGTCACGGCTCAGCTACTTTCTTTGGGCGACGACTCCTGATCAAAAACTGCGCGAAGCGGCTTCCGCCGGCAAGTTGCAAGATCCAGAAGAACTGCGTCGCCAAGCGATCCGGATGATTCAGGAAAACGGGACTCACCTCAACGATTCGCTCACCCATTTTGTGGGGCAATGGTTAGGGACCGCCGACTTGGGACATTCCAAGCAAATCGATCACGAGTTGCATCCCTCGCTGAAGGACCATCATGTCGCGGCGTTGCGTGATCAGCCGGTCGAAGTCTTTAAGTCCATGCTGAAAGAGAATGAGAGTTTGTTGAGCCTGATCGACGCCGATTGGACCTTTCTAAATAACGAGCTTTGTGAGATCTATAAGATCGACCGAAGCAAGTTGAAAGGAGAGCTCAACTCGCGACTGCAGCGCTATCCGCTGCCCGATGACTATCGGTATCGCGGCGGGATCCTTGGCGCAGGAGGCGTCATGGCGGTCGCTTCGTATCCTCGTCGCAGCAGTCCGGTGCTTCGCGGCGTCTGGGTATTGGACAAGCTGCTGGGAGTCGAGCTTCCCCCTCCGCCGGCCAACGTGCCGGCGCTCGAAGAATCAAAAGATGTCGCCCAGGCGCTCACGTTGCGAACTCGGCTAGAGCAGCATCGTGCGAATCCCTCTTGCGCGACGTGTCACGATCGGATTGATCCGATCGGGTTCGCGTTAGAGAACTTCAACGAAATCGGCCGTTGGCGCGACAAAGACGATGGCGGCAAGATTGATCCGCTGGCGGTCTTGGCGAATGGCGAGCAGATCGATGGCCAAACGGGACTCAAGCAATATTTGCTGGAGAACAAAGAACCATTCATCCGGCATCTGACCCAAAAAATGCTGGGCTACGCTTTGGCGCGCGGACTGCAGTCGAGCGACGTTGCGACGGTCGAATCGATCGTCGAGCGGCTGCAAACAAATGAATATCGATCCCAAGAATTGGTGCTCGCCATTGTGACGAGCGAACCCTTTCGTCAGAAGAGAATAACGCAATGAAGACGCGAAGAATAACTCGCAGAACTGTCTTGCGCGGCGCCGGCGCCGCGTTGGCGTTGCCTTGGCTCGAAGCGATGGGTTCGGCGCATGCCGGCGGCGATCCCACAGGCGTCGCTCCCCAGCGTTTTGCTGCGCTCTTCTTTCCGAACGGCGTGCGCCAAGAAGTTTGGACTCCGACAGAGACCGGCGTCGGCTACTCGTTGCCGCGGCAGTTAGAGCCTTTGGCGAGCGTAAAAGAGGAGGTCTCGGTCGTGTCCGGCTTGTGGAACGAAGCCAGTGGCAACACCGGCGACGGTCACTATGTGAAAGACGCCGCATGGCTGACAGGAACGACGATTACCAAGACGACCGGCGTCAATCTCAACAGCGGCGGCCGATCTGCCGACCAAATCGCAGCCGAACTGCTAGGCAAATACACGCCGCTGCCGTCCATGGAACTGGGGACCGAACCAGTCAGTTCCGGCGTGGACGGCACGGTCGGCTATACCCGCGTCTATGGCGCTCACATCGCCTGGCGAACGCCGACGCAACCATTGGCGAAAGAGATCAATCCTCGTCTTGCTTTTGACCGCATGACGTTGATCGCCAGCGGCAAAGCGGAGGGGCGCTCGAACCGCCCGCTGTTGGATCGCGTCAGCGAAGAGGCCCATTCGCTGCGCAACAAATTGGGCGGCAATGATCGTCATCGTTTGGAGCAATATCTCGAGTCGGTCCGTTCGCTGGAGAAGCGACTAGAGATGATTGAGTCGACGTCGCAAAACGCTTGGCAATCCAAGGTCGACTTTTCTAGTCGAGCCGCTCCTGCCGGAGATCCGAAAGATCATGTCGAACGGACGCGGCTGATGCTGGATATGATTGCGCTCGCTCTTGAAGCCGACATCACGCGCGTCTGCACTTTTATGTTTGGCAACTCGGTCAGCTCGATCAATTTCTCGTTTCTCGATGGAGTCGAAGGCGCGCATCACGAGTTGTCGCACCACCAAGGGAAAGAAGAGAAGCTGGCGCAGTACGAGTTGATCGCGAAGTGGCACGTCGCCCAGTATGTTTATCTGCTAGAGAAGCTCCGTTCGATTCCGGAGGGGGAGGGCAACGTCCTCGACAACAGCGCCATCCTGTTTGGTTCGGCCCTGCGCGACGGAAACTCGCACAGCCCGCACGATCTGCCGTTGTTGGTCGGAGGAAACGCGGGAGGGCGGTTGAAGCAAGGACAGCATATCGCATCCACACGCGATAATCCGATGGCCAACTTGTTGCTGACATTGCTGCAGGCCGTCGGTTCGCCGGTGAAGCACTTTGCCGACTCGTCAGGGCCGATCGAGCAGATGTTAGCTTAGCCCTGGTCAATTATTGGGGGATTGTCCTGCGTCAGCGCTTAGGTGAATATCCAATAGCGGCGCATCGCGTCTGAATCGAAAGGCGCGCCGCCGCCGCTTGTTTTGGATTCGCCCACAGTTGACCAGGAGGAATTCCCGATGTCTGACGTGATCCATGCCTACGCTGCATTGTCATCTGGCGCCGCGCTAGAGCCATTCGAATACGATCCCGGCCCGCTGCTCGACAATCAGGTTGAGGTCGCCGTCACCCACTGCGGCATTTGCCACTCTGATTTGTCGATGGTGGAGAACGAGTGGGGAATGACCGCGTTTCCCCTGGTTCCTGGGCACGAAGCGTCTGGCGTTGTCGCCGCGATCGGCTCGCAAGTCAAAGGCTTGAAGATCGGTCAACGCGTCGGCGTTGGTTGGCAAGCAGGCAGTTGTATGTCGTGCCCGCAATGCTTGGGCGGCGACCACAACTTATGCGCCCAGTCAGCGGCGACAATCGTTGGGCGTCACGGCGGCTTTGCGGATCGCGTGCGCTGCGATTGGCAGTTTGCGATCCCGCTTCCCGATTCGTTGGCAGCGGCGGATGCGGGCCCGCTGTTTTGCGGCGGCGTGACGGTCTTCAATCCGATGTTGCAATACGGTTTGCTGCCGATGCATCGGATCGGGGTGATCGGCATCGGCGGCCTTGGCCACATGGCGCTGCAATTCGCCAACAAATGGGGGTGTGAAGTAACGGCGTTTACTTCCAGCGATTCAAAGCGCGAAGAAGCGCTGCAGTTGGGCGCTCATCACGTGGTGAATTCACGCGATTCTGACGCGATGGCCAAGTTAGCCGGTTCCCTCGACTATATTCTCTCGACCGTCAACGTGCCGCTCGACTGGCCGGTGATCTTGAACGCTCTCGCGCCCAAGGGAAAACTGATGGTTGTCGGCGCCGTGCTCGAGCCGATTCCGATTCCGGCGATGTCGATTATTATGGCCCAGCGATCGGTTTGCGGTTCACCGATTGGCAGTCCCACGACGATCGCCAAGATGCTCGATTTTAGCGCGCGTCACAAGATTGCCCCGCAGATCGAGACCTTCCCGATGTCGAAGGTCAACGACGCCCTGGAGCATCTGAAGGCCGGCAAAGCGCGTTACCGTATCGTGCTGGAAAACGACATCGCGAAGTAGCCGGAATCCATCCACAGACGATCAACAAGTTATCCCCAAGCGAGCGAGAAAATGCCGAGAAAGCACACGCTCGCTTCACTTGCCGCTAACGCGTAGCGCATAAAAAAACGGATGTCGTCGGGACTGCATTCCGGCGACATCCGCTAATTTTTCGCGTGGAATACTCGAGGCGTCGTTTCCCTAAACCGTATCGGACCGAAAAACGCGTACGTTCTCATTCACGCTTGACGAACTTGTTGGATCGGGACGTCCGCCCACAATTCCATTACGAGCATCCCAAGCTATTCCCGCAGTTACGGCAGACATAACATGTTCCGCTAGGAACAGTCAGACCACCGCAACGATCACAAATAGGAGCGTCTGAAGGCGACTGCGCGCTGGGCCTGCCGATCGAGGATCGACTAGCGATCTCCGAACGATTGACGAGCCACGGTTCGCCCCCCATTGTCTTGGCTGTTTCCTGGTCAACTTGCGGCGCCGTGATTATCCCATCCACTGGGTCGACATCCGCTTTCCTTGCCCTCGGGTACAACGCCGGCATCTCCGTGTCCGACGCGATATCGCTCCTATCGGCCTGTCCCTGACCATGTTGACCGACGTCTTTCCCCACGTCGGACCACTGCTGCAAATCATGGTTTTGCTCGGACGCTTCAATCGTTTTTGTTGATGCGTCTTCGCTCTTCGTTTGCACGAAGTCGTTACCATACCCGCTTCGAAATCTTTTGGCTAGCCATTGAAATATGTAATCAACGACGCTTGCGGCAATTGGCGTTTCTCGACTGGAAGTGATCCCCATCGGTTCGAATCGAACGTGCGAAAATTTGTTCGAGAGCACTTCGAGCGGAACCCCGTATTGCAGCGCAATCGAACATGCGATTCCAAAACAATCGATCAAGCCGCCGATCGTGCTGCCTTCTTTCGCCATCGTAATAAACAGTTCGCCGGGGCGACCGTCTGGATAAAGTCCAACGGTCAAATATCCTTCATGTCCGGCGACGTTAAACTTGTGCGTGATCGAACGTCGCGTCTCTGGCAAACGCGCGCGATTGGGTTGCGACGCATGCGCAGCGGACGATGGTTTGTCGTCACCGGCGCTCAGCGGTTGACTCTGTTTTGAGTTGTCGCGATAAATCGACAGCGACTTCAGTCCCAACTTCCAACCCCAGCGATACGCTTCGGCAATATCGTCAGGCGTCGCTTCTTGCGGCATGTTGACCGTCTTAGAAATGGCGCCTGACAAAAACGGCTGCGCTGCGGCCATCATCTGCACATGTGCTTGCCACGAAATCGCGCGCCCGCCCGGTTCAGCGGGAAACGCGCAATCAAAGGTCGGCAGATCGCTCTCACGCAAATCAGGAGCACCGGTAAGCGAGCCTGTGCGTCCCAAGTAGTCGGCAATCGCGTCGATCTGCGTCGGCGAATAGCCGAGCGCCGCGAGCCCCAGTTTCACCGTCTGATTGACGATCTGCAGCGACCCTCCGCCTGCCAGACGCTTGGTCTTGCTCAGGGCCAACTCGGGCTCAATTCCGGTCGTATCGCAGTCCATGAAAAAGCTGATCGTCCCGGTTGGCGCCAGGACCGTCGCTTGGGCGTTGCGGAAACCGTCACGCTGCCCGGCGATCTGCACTTGTCCCCACAATTCTCGGGCAAATTGCGATAAATTGGCCGGAGCATTTTTCACTTCTCCCAGCGCCGCCGCATGCTTGTCGATTACCGTCAGCATGTCTTCGCGGTTTTCCGCGAAACCTGCGAACGCGCCGCGCGACGCGGCGATTTCGCTGCTCGTACGCAGCGCGGCGCCATGCAAGATTGCGGTGATTACGGCGCAGGTTCCGCGAGCCGAGTCGCTGTCATACGGCAAGCCGCTCGCCATCAGCAGCGAACCGAGATTCGTATAGCCCAAACCAAGCGGGCGAAAGCGGTGGCTATTCTCGGCGATCGTCGCGGTCGGATAACCAGCATGATCCACCAAGATCTCCTGCGCCAAAAACAACAAGCGGCAAGCGGCGGCGAAACGAGACGCGTCAAACGTTCCGTCGGCGGCGCGAAATCGCATCAGATTCAGACTCGCCAAATTACATGCCGAGTCATCCAGAAACATATATTCCGAGCAAGGATTGCTCGCGTTGATTCGCCCAGCCTGCGGACAAGTATGCCAGGCGTTGATCGTCGTATCGTACTGCACTCCGGGGTCGCCGCACTGCCAGGCCGACTCGGCCATCTGTTGCAACAACTCGCGCGCAGGATATTGGGGGCCTTCGTTGTCGGGCTTTGTGATCCAATGCGTCTTCCACGGTTGATCTTGTTCGACGGCCTCCATAAACGGATCACTGACGCGGACCGATAGGTTGGCGTTTTGAAACAGGATTGAGTTATACGCTTCGCCATTGAAGTCGGCGTCATAGCCCCCATGTTCGATCAGGATGCGGGCCTTCGCTTCTTCTTTCGCTTTGCACTGAATAAAGTCGAGGATGTCGGGATGCTCGATCTTGAGCGATTGCATCTTCGCCGCGCGGCGCGTCTTGCCGCCCGACTTCACGACGCCTGCGACTTGATCATAGACCCGCATGAACGACAGCGGCCCCGATGGCTTGCCGCCGCCCGAGAGAACCTCGTGACGCGAACGCAACGTCGACAGATCGGTGCCGCTGCCGCTGCCATACTTGAAGAGCATCGCTTCGGCGGCGGCTAACGACATGATCGATTGCATGTCGTCCTGCACTCCTTGGATAAAACAGGCCGACGCTTGCGGATAGGCGTAGGCGTCAGCGTCGCAAGTTGCCTGCATCGCAGCCGGATTCCATCGCCAGACGGCTCGATCGCCGGTCACTCCATAAGCTTGATTCAGACCAACGTTGAACCAAACCGGCGAGTTGAACGCCGCGGCTTGATCCAAGCAGAGCCAGACCAGATCGCGATAGAAGACTTCGCCCCCTTCCGGGGTCAAATATCCGTCGGCGACTCCCCAATCAGCGATCGTGCGGACGACGCGATCGACCAGCTGCCGCAAACTATTTTCCCGCGCGGCCGTTCCTTGCTCGCCAAAGAAGTACTTACTAGCGACAATGTTAACGGCCGTCTGGCTCCAGTGTTCGGGAAACTCGACGTCCTGCTGCTCGAACAAGACTTCGCCATGGGCCGTTTGAATCACCGCGTCGCGACGGCTCCACGTAAAAGCGCTGTAAGGCGTATCGACGTCGGCCGGGCAGAACGACGGAGAGACCTGCAGCGGCGTGGGGATCGACGTTTCCGGTGGATGAGGCTGACGGATCATATATAGCTCCAGTGTCAATATATGGTGCTGTCGCTGGCTGGGCAACACAATATATGGTGCAGGTGCCGTCGGATGGCCAGTTTTTTCGAATATCTAGGTAGTTGAGGGAAGCGTGTCAAACCAGTCGATCGCAGACGAATCAACGGAGATCGATCGGTTGGTGGGAGAGTCTAACGCTCCGACGCAGCGTCTGGCGCCTTGGCGGTTCTTTGCGTCGATCGCAGCGATCGCGGCGAGTTGGGGGCTCTTGCTGCTAGTCGCCTGGTTCGGACGTCCCGGGTTTATCATCGCGATCTTGTTGATCTACGCGGGATTTTTCTCCACGGTGAGTCAGTTGGCGATGCTGATCTCGTTGCCCCTGATTTCTCCGGTAATCCGCCTGCCGGTAGGACTAGCGCTGTTGCTGATCGTGACATTCGGTTTTGTTGTGGTGTACGAGGTCTATCAGTCCGACGAACTGCACCTTTGGTCTTTTTTGATCGCAGCTCAGTTCATGCTGGTCACGATCGCCAGTCTGGTCGTGGGACGCGTCAGCGGGTTTCGCCCCCGAAGCTCACGGCATTTTTCGTTGTTGACATTGATTTTGACGGTAACCATCGTCTGTGTCGGATTGGGAGCGATACGCGCGATTGCCGCTGCCCTAGAGATCGGGGTTGCCGAGTTCGCTGCGAGTCGAGTCTCCAGTTTTCTGACGGTTGCGCTGATCAACGCAACCTGCGTGACAGGGCCGTTGATGGCGCTGACGATGCACAGGAATCTGTTCCGCGTGCTGCTGCTGATCATCGGCCTGCCGCAAGCGTTGCTCTTATCACTGGCCATTCTCTGGCTGCATGACTGGGCGATGCCTGATGAACAAGTGATGAACGCCGGAGAGGCGACAATCTTTATCGGCGTGCAAACGCTCACGATTTCGCTCAGCCTATTGCCGATCGTACTTGCGCCGAAAAAACAACCGGCGAACGCAAAAGTGGAACCGCCGCGGGCCAGCGTGTTAGAACAAGACGCATGACCAGCACAAACATAGCGGCCGAAGACATGAGTCATGGTGAACCAAATGGGAGCGAAGTCTCCTGGTTCTCGTCGCCTGTCGGGCGCTGCGTTCAATCGCTGTTCTTCATGGTGGTTGGAATTTCGCTGGTCTGGTGCGTTGCGGAATTGTTGATCGTTGCCTGGGGAAGCCAAAATGGGGCGCCGATGTATCAGCGCCCCTGGTGGCAGAGAATTGCCATCTCCGCAGCGTCGGCCAGCCGGCAGGTTCCCATCTGTTGGGCGGCAATTGTCATTGCGCTGCCGATCGGCAGCTTTTATCTGCGAGTCCCGTTTTGTCTGCTGTTGACGGCCGGGACTGGGTTTGTCCTCCACCGAACTGATCCTTGGCCGATTCCGGATGGTCCAGACGCAATGCTGGTAGAAGCAACGCTTGTCTGGGCGAAGTTTATGGTGATCGCCGTCGCCGCGCTCAGCGGAAGATGGTGCGCAAGTTTGCTTAACAGAACGAGTCAGGTCGGGGCGCCTCGCTTCTCTTTATGGGAACTATTGTCGTTCGTCCTGTTTGCCGCAATCTTTGTGGTGATCGCCAAGACGCTGGCCCCGTGGATTGAATGGAAGCAGTTTGGGGAGATGGGAAAGGTTGTCTCTGTGATCATACTAATGCAATGCGGCGCCAGTTTGCTGTGCGCCATAAGGCCCATCACCGCGTGGATGCTGCCGGGACGCGTGGCGAAGCGTGTTGCTATTTGGATTGCAATCCTCTTGATGCCGCTGATTGGCTCCATGTTTCTCTATGGGATTTGCGAGTTGTTTGACGGCGTCGTCTTTTCGCTTACTAGCGGTTTGAACTATGCCACTGCCCAGACGGTGATTTTGGCAGTAAGTTTTCTGCCGATTATCTTTACGCCGCCCCAATCGGGCAAAGGAATAGTTCGTGCCGGTGACCGACACTGCGAGGAGTTAGAGGTATGACGGTCACGGATGTCGCGGACCGTTCTCTGCGAGATGGTCCAAGTGCGTTTCGATGGCGTGATCGACTTGCTTTACCGATCTCACGATGCATGATCTCACTGATTTTTTTACTGATTGTTTCCCCGGTCTATTGGGAATTGGGAGCGATCCTGCAAGCATACGTGGGGAAAGCGATCCCCGGCGACCCAGCTCTTTCGTGGCCTCTGGCGGCGATGTTTTTCGTAAGCGTTTGGCCACGCGAATTTTATTTTGCGTGGCTGGCAATCATCATCGCACTTCCGATCGGTCCAGCCGTGGTGCGAGTGCCGCTTTGTATCGTAGCGATGGCCGGGGTCTTGGCGGCGTTGGTCCACAGTCGGATAAATTCTACCTACGCCAATTTATTTAATCCCGTCGCAGCGGGTCTGCAAATCCTTCTCGGCGTCATTTGTATTGTGCTTTTGACGTGGGCCATGCGAGGATTCGCTCGACTCTACTATGGTGGCTCGCAGTTTTCGGTCAGGACGCTATTTCTCGTGATTACGGCGGCGGCCATCGTGCTAGGGATCGTTCGCTTTCTCGGAATCTCACCGGTGTGGGTGAGCCAATTGTTTTCCGAAGGGCAACTGGTAGGGCTCGCCTGTCACGCGGCAAGGCAGGTCTCCATTTCATGCGGGATCGTTGGAGCGACGGCGTTTGCCGGGACTCGCATCGGCTGGATCTTCTGGTGGGCGTCTGTGGCGATCGCCTTGATTGGAGAAACAGTTACCTACCCGCTGGTCGAAAGCTATATGAGTCCGACGTCTCTGGGATCGACCCTACTATACTCCGCGATGCTTTCGGCAGGACTTGCGTTTGCTGTCTTGCCGTTAGTCTGGCTCCCTTGGCGCCGATCATCCGCTAGTCCTGCTCAATCTCTTCAAACAACGCCAAACTCGCCGTAAACCCATGCATAAAGTTCTGTCCAGCGATCGGCCCCAGTTCGCCCATCGCAAAGATCCCAGCCGCCGGGATATCGCCGCAGGCGGCTTGCAGGCACTCGGCGTCATGATGGGGCGCTGAGAAGAGACGCGTTCCGCGACCGTTGCAGGTGAAGACTAGCGCGCCGAGCGGTTGTCCGCTCGACTCGGTCGCCAGCAGTTGTTTCAAGTCGGCGTCGGCGGAGTTTTCGTCGCGGACGTGGAACTGGATCGTTTGGCCTGGGCGGACGTAGTCTCCCACGGCGATGCCGCCGGTCTCTTGGTTGACGCCGATCACGTTGCGGATGATGAAATCGCCGGGCTCAAATTTCTCGCGATACTCATCCACCACTTGGCCGATGTGGAGTCCGCGATTGACCAGTTGTTGATCGCTGGTCGGCAACTGGGCGAAGATCTCGCGGATGATCTCTAGCGGAGGTCGTCCGCCGAGCAAGTGAATTTCGTTCCGCTCGCTTTTGGTGATCACCATCGGCTCACCGATCGGGCGACAACCTTGGGAGACGACGCTCCGTACGCGGACGGCGCCATGGAGATAGATCGCGCTGGCGCCGGTCTTTTTCACTTCGCGGCCATGCACCAACAAATTTTCGCCGGGCGCATGTCCGCCGCTCGCCATGCCGCCGATGATCGGAATGCCGGGCTGGTCTTCGTTCATGCGGGCCAACAACGCGTCGGCTGGAAAGCTGAACGGTTCGCCCATCAGCAGCAGCGTCGCCTCTTTCGGCCATTGGAGCGGCAACTTTCCGCTCCAACCGATGAACGATCCCCCATCGGGAGTGCGCTGAAACTCCAAGTGCATCGGCGTTACTTCGACCCCCGGCAGATGCGCCAGCCAAAGCGAAATCGCGGGGGCTTGTTCAATCTCGCGACCGACGCCGACAATCGCTTCGCCGGTGCCGCCAAACAGGTTTTCGGTTCCGAGTAGCCCGCACAGTTGGGTGGCGATCGTTTCCAACTTGTCGGCATGCTGCGGCGAAACGAAGACAAACGCCAGGTCGACCGGCGCCGAGAGTTGCTCGAGCGCTTCACGAACCACTTGAGCGATCGCATCTTCGGTCGCTTCGTGCGTCGAGAGAGCTGCGGCGAATTTTAGAGTAGAAGAGGTCATGAGTTACTTTCGCGCCGCAGCACTAGGAGGGTCTTGAATCGGGCGCCACGGCTCTGTGAACCGTGCTGAGGTGAATAGAGACGTTACTCTGGCACACACGGCTCGTAGAGCCGTGGCGCGCCGGCGGTTAGTCGTGCGCCGCTTCCCAGCGAGGCGATGGTTTTTGGCCGATGACGCCTTCTTCGGGACTGCTAGCCGAAGCGTAAAGTCGCTTCGGAATTCGTCCGGCCAAATAGGATAAGCGGCCTGCTTCGATGCCGCACTTCATTGCGACGGCCATGCGAAGCGGATCTTCGGCATGTGCGATCGCCGTGTTAAGCAGCACGCCGTCGACGCCCAGTTCCATCGCGACCGCCACATCGCTGGCGGCGCCGACGCCGGCGTCGACAATCACTGGATAGTCGGGATCGCCATCTTTCAGGTACTCGAGACAGATGCGGATATTGTTGGGATTCAAGATCCCCTGCCCTGACCCGATCGGACTGCCGGCCGGCATCACCGCCGCGGCGCCCAGGTCTTTTAGACGGCGTGCGATGACGGGATCATCGGTCGTGTAGCAGAGGACCTGAAATCCGTCCTTCACCAATTGCTCGCAGGCGTCGAGCGTTTCGACCGGATGCGGCAACAGCGTCTTGGTGTCGGCCAGACATTCAAGCTTCACCCAGTCGGCGCCGGGGTTCTCAAGACCTTCGAGAATCTCGCGACCCAAGCGAGCGGTGCGGACCGCGTCACGCGCGTTGTAGCAGCCGGCCGTGTTGGGAAGCAGCGTATAACGATCGAGATCGATGTAGTCGAGGATGTTGCGTCCGTGCGGATCGTACAAGCGTTCGCGACGAATGGCGACGGTCAGACAATCAGCGCCAGAGAGTTCGAGCGCCTGCTGCATCACTTCAAATGTTTCGTACTTGCCGGTGCCGACAATCAACCGCGACTTGAGGACGTGTGTGCCGATCTTTAGTGGCCCGTCAAATTGCGTCGTCTCTGCAATGCTCATTAGCCCCCTCCTACCAGCGTAACGATCTCGATCTCGTCCCCTTCGGACAGCCGGATTTCGGCGTGGCGCTTGCGGGGAGCGAGTTGCTGATTCAGTTCGACCGCAACGAACTTGGGATTCATCCCCAGTTGGGCGATCAGGTCGGCCACGGTCGCATCTTGCGGCGCTTCGTGGTCGGCGGCGTTCACGCGGATCTTCATATCTTACTTGCGAAGCGGAGAAACGGGGGAATTGGGTTTATTGTACGGGGGAGGGGAAAAGATCGACAACCACCGCCGCCGTGACTTTGGCGCAACAAAAAACCCCGCGTCAGGACGCGGGGTTGCATGTTTAGGCGGTCGCGGCGATCCGATTACGGTTCGCGAATCATCACATTACGAGCCGAACCTTTCGAGATCGGGATCAAAGCGCCGGTTTGGGCGCCGCCGCGTGACGCGACGTTTTCCTGCCAGGGGATGCCATAGGCGACAAAATTGCCGCTGACCGAGTCGATCACGTAGACGACCGAGTTGGCCGGGCGAGCATTGACCGTGCGGCCCCCTTGGAATATCGCGCGGCCGACCAGCAGCATGAACTGCGGCTTGCTGGTGGGATCAATCTGGAGATCCCCCATTACATTCGAGCGAAACAGGCTCGGCGGGCCGTTTTGATTGCGGGTATTGACGACGTAGCATTGGAGGTCGCCGGTCAGAAAGTCGAGCGTGAAGAGCCCTTCGGCGTTCGTATCGACTTCACCGGTCGCGGCGGCCATGGTTTCGGTACGAGTGGCGCTCGCTTGAACCGGGATTTCAAGGACGGTGTTGCTGGGATGGGATAGCAAAACGCCGGCGATCGCGGCGACGCCGCACAAACCGCCCATGGCGAAACCAATCCAAAGGCCGGAGAGACGTGATTTACGCATAACGAGGAGGTCCTGTTGAGGAATTCAGGGGGGCAGCGGAGGTCGCTCGGGCTGGCGCGATGCGACTCAACTCGCTTTCAATCGTAAAATCTTTCACCAAACGACGCCAGAGAGAATGCCAGAATCGCGAAATTCCAGTTCTAGCAGAGAAAATCGGCTGGGACGAGTATGATGAAGGGGGCCCACCTGTCCCTTAATTTTGCTTCCCACGCCCCCTCCAATCCACCTAATCCCATAATCCTAGGGAAGAACTCGCCGATGTTGCGACTCACCGCGCTGCCGCTTTCGCTTTTCATGCTTTTCAACGCCGCTTGTGTTGCTTGGGGCGGAAACGCTCCGACGCGCGTCAGAACGGCGATGGTGGTCTCGCAGAGCGAGATCGCGTCGCAGGTGGGCGCTGATGTGATGCAGGCGGGGGGAAACGCGATCGACGCCGCAGTCGCGACTGCGTTCGCGATGGCGGTGACCCATCCGTCCGCGGGAAATATCGGCGGCGGCGGATTTTTGGTCTTTCGCCCTGCCGACGGAGAGCCGACCGCATTCGATTTTCGCGAGCAGGCCCCGGCCGCTGCACATCCACTGATGTGGCTGAACGAAAAAGGGGAGTACGACTACGAGCGGCATCATGAAAGTCATCAGGCGGTCGGCGTGCCTGGCACGGTCGCCGGTTTGCATATGGCCTGGAAAACCGCCGGCACGCTTCCCTGGAAAAGTCTGGTTGAGCCAGCGGTACGACTCGCGGCCGACGGCTTTGTAGTCGGAGATGGACTAGAACGCTCGCTGAAGGAGCAGATACCGCGATTCGAACAATATCCGGCGTCGCTGGCGCAGTTCACCAAAGCAGGCGAGCCTTACCTGGCCGGCGAGATTCTCAAACAGCCGGAACTCGCGAAAACGCTGGAACGGATTCGAGATCAAGGGCCGGCCGGTTTCTATGAAGGAGAAACGGCCCGTTTGTTGGTCCACGCGATGGAGGCCAACGGCGGTCTCATTACGCTCGCCGATATGAAAGCGTATCAGGCCAAACGGCGGACGCCGCTGATTGGTTCGTATCGCGGGTACGAAGTGATCGGCATGCCTCCGCCGAGTTCTGGCGGCGTCGGCGTGATCGAGATGCTGAATATTTTAGAAGGGTTTGATCTGCGGGCAGCTGGCTTTGGATCGGCCGCAAATCTGCATCGAATGTCAGAAGCGATGCGTCGTAGTTTCGCCGATCGCGCTCACTATTTAGGAGACCCCGACTTCAATCCCGAGATGCCGGTCGCCTCCTTGATTTCGAAAGAGCATGCGGCCGAACTGCGCAAGACGATCGACGCGACGCAAGCGTCGATCTCGACGCCAGAGAGTTTCGTCTGGCCGTATGAGAGCGTCGAGACGACGCATTTCTCGGTGGTTGACGCCGATCGCAATGCGGTTTCGCTGACCTACACGCTGGAGTACGCCTATGGCTCGGCGATTGTCGTCCCTGGCGGCGGATTCCTTCTAAACAACGAGATGGGAGACTTTAACGCGGCGCCAGGCATGACGACCGCAGGCGGGTTGATCGGCACCAAACCGAACTTGGCGCTGCCGCAAAAGCGAATGCTCTCCAGCATGTCGCCGACCATCCTCGCCAAAGATGGCGAACTGTTTATGGTGACCGGCAGCCCCGGCGGGCGAACGATCATCAACACCGTATTGCAGACAGTGTTGAACGTGGTGGACCATCAAATGAACGCCCAGGAGGCGGTCGATGCCGGCCGCATTCATCATCAATGGTTGCCGTCGCGGATTCAGTATGAGGGTCAAGAATTCTCCCCAGACACGTTGGCGATCTTGCGCAAAATGGGGCACGCGCTGTATCCCATCAGCAAACAAGGCGCGGCCGAAGTCATCATCGTCAACGCAAAGACTGGGCAGTTAGAAGGCGGCGTAGACCGCCGGCGCCCCGATGGCGGCGCGGTTGGGTATTGAGTAAGTCCGATTCGACTTTACTGCCCAGCGGGATCCAGCGAGACGTTCGGCTCGCGGCGCTTCGGCGGGGCCTGTTCTTCTTCTTTGGCGGGAAGCTCGGCGCCGATCGGGCCGATCTCGGCGGTCACTTGGGCGAGTTCTCTAGCGATCGCGGCGTCAACTTTCGGGCTTGGTTTCACCACAACCGGCGATTCGGGGGGGGGAACGAAATCCGACGTGCCGAGTTTGGGTGGAGGAGCGTCGCCGCGACTTTTCGCTTCATCGAACGCGTCAGCCAAACTGATCATGCCGCCGTCGACGGCAGCTTTCACTTCGTCTTCTCCGATTGGTTCGGCGGGTTGCTCTTCTTTGTTGACGCGCAATGTTTTCGCGCTGGGCTGGGGCGTCTCAATACCGGCGGGCTCGGTTGCTTCCGATTCTTGAGTTCCGGATTCTTCGTCGGGCTTTTTGCCGGCGACAGTTTGCATGTCGTCCGTCCATAACTCTTCAGGGACGGCGAAATAGGCGAACGACGGCAGGTACGGAATCATGTGGAACTTGTCGTCCCCCGAGATCCACATCACGGCGAACATGGCGATTAAAATGCCGAAGACGCCGCCGCCGACCACCTTGAACGCTTCCCAAGCGGGATTCGAAGTCGATTTGGAGGGGCGTCGCCCCGCCGTGGTAGAGCGTCCTTCGAGCTTGGCCAACGGCGCCGGCGAACTCGAACCGGTCCCTTCCGACGCTTTGAAATTGAAGTCCGGTGCGGCCGCGCCAGCCAATTGGTATTCATCTTCGCTGTCGGTAGCGATGATTTCGGCCTGACTGCCGGGACCTTCCAGTACTTCAACCAACGGCGGCAAATGTTCGTAGACATCGGCCAGCAAGTAGGTCTCTTCGCACCAGGGACAACGAACGCGCGACGAGGCGTCAGCGGCGCCGGGAATGCGGATCGGGTCAGAACAGTACGGGCAATTGGCGATGAGCATGCAGCTCTCCCAAGTCCTTCTCGGGTGGGGAAACAATTTCAGCAGCAGTCGGTGGATTTGCTCGATCGGCGGCGGCGTCTCAAGGAAAAGACGTCGAAACAAACGATGGAAGTCGATATCTTGCAAACCGCGAAGAGCTAAGCTCTGAACCGGACGAGGCGGAAAAATACCTGGAGGGCATTTTTCAACCGATTGAATAGTGTAACTCGAAATAACCGCCGGCGCCGCAATTGGGACAAATCTGCCGTTATCGGGGGGTTAAGCCGACGTCACGTCGTTATAAAGGGCGACATGTCGCTCAATCATCTGCGGGATCGAAAATTCGGCGGCGATTCGCTCTTGGGCGGCCTGACCTAGGCGCTGGTGCAAGTCGTTATCGTCCAAAACGCGATTGACATAGCGAGCGTACTCAGCTCTTTGTCCCAGCGGGATCAAAAAACCGGTTTTCTCTGGAATCACGAGATCTCGGTTGCCAGGGATATCGCTGACAATGGCAGGAACGCCGGCGACCATCGCTTCCATCAATGCGTTCGATTGCCCCTCGTAGCCGCTCGCCAATAAGAAACAATCGGCATGCGCGATCAACTGCGGCACATCGTCGCGAGCGCCGAGAAAGTGGACGTTATTCTGCGTGTGGTTCTGCCGTGAGAATTTCATCAGGCGATCGCGCTGCGGGCCATCCCCCACGATCAGCAAATGGACGTCTTTGCGAATGCGTCCCAAAATATCGATCGACCAGATCAGATCTTTAAGCCGTTTTTGCGGCCAGAGTCGTCCCACCGCGATCAGCAGTCGCGCGTCATACGGAAGCTGCAACTGCCGCAAAAGTTGCTCACGAGTCTGAAGCGGCTCAGGCGGCGTCGCGTCGATTCCGTTAGGAATCACCACAAACTTCTTGGCGTTGCGACCTTTCTCGACATAGAACTGCTCGACGCCGGTGCTGTTGACTGCGATCTTGTCGGTCTTGCGATCAAGATAGCGATCGATCGCTAATTCGTATCCCTGCTTCCAGGGATCAACACACCGTTCGCCGCAAATGATGTGGGGAACTTTGACCGTTTGAGCTGCAGAGCGACCGTAGGAATTCGCGGCGAAGATCCAGGTATGCACAATCTCGGGACGAAGGCGCTTGATCTCTTTTTTTAGGCGGAGATAGGCCACCGGATCGAGTTTGCGACGTTTGTGGATCTCGATGATCGGAACGTCGTGCGCACGCAGCGTTTCCGCCAGCGGGCCAGAACGCGTCAGCAGGCAGACGTGCACGTCAAATTGATCACGAGGCAAGCCGGCCGCCAACATCGTCAGTTGTTTCTCGGCGCCCCCTCGATCGAGCGTGGGAATGATCAGCAGCAGTCGCTTCATGCAGCAGGCTTTCCAGTACTTCTTCGCGATATCGCAGCAGGTCTTACGATATCACAATCGCCGGGCAGCGCGTAACCGGCGTCCCGCGTCAACTCAAACGACGCGGCGGCGTTCTTTATCGAGACTTTCGTAGATAAACTGCATCACGCGCGGCGCCATCATCCCGTAGTAGGTAAAGCCATGTCCGCCGCCGCAAAGCTCCAGTTCGCAGGTATGCGGCACGCCTAAGGAGTAGAGCTTCATTCGCAGGCGCTCCGAGCTTTCCCACCAATCGGCGTCGTCGCCGCAGCAGCAGAAGAACTGATTTCGGGGCCAATTCAGCGGGTGAATATGGAGCGTCGCCGAGTCTTGCCGCGCCTCCTCGGGGCGATCGTATTGCTCCCACAGCGGGTCGTCGCTGTCGCGGCGCATCCGCTCTTGATAGTCAATCGCCGGGCTGATCGCCGCGACAACCGGAAACTTGTCAGGAAATTTGTAAGCCAAACGGAGCGCCCCCTGCCCTCCCATGCTGGTCCCAAAGAGACCGATCTGCGGCGGCTGAGCATCAAATTTTTCGGCAATAAACGGCAAGACGTTCTCTAGCAGATGTTGCTGCGCCGAGATTTGGGGGTCAAACTCGGGGCAAATACGATCGGTCCACCAACTTCGCTGCGTGACCGGGGCGACGACCGGCAGGCCGTACTTTTCGAACTGTGCGACGAACTCGGACTTGTCTTGCAGCCGGCCCAGATGGACTCCATGCAGATAGATCCCAACATACCCATGCGGATTCCGGTTTTCGGGCTCAAACAGATAGCAGGGATGTCCGGCGATCGTCGTTTCGCTCCAATTTCCGATATCGGCTGTCATGGTTGGCGAGGCTTTCGCAAGGGAGCGCGGCAAGGGCGTTACTGTTTTGTTTCGGCTCGCTTACAATAGCGACCGGTCGCGTCGGTTGCGACCCAAACTGACCTTTACTTCGGCATATTGTAATCGATCGTGCGTACTCTCATCTCCCAGTCGCAATTGGAAGCTGGCGTCCGCAAATTGGCGACCGAATTGAATCGTCAATACGCCGACCGACCGCTGACAGTCCTCGGCGTGTTGACCGGCAGCGTCGTCTTGCTGGCCGACTTGATCCGTCAATTGGAAATGCCGCTACGCGTCGGCGTGCTGCAGGCTCGCAGCTATCGCGGGGTCGCGACCGAGCCTGGCGAGTTGGTCGTCAATCTCGAATTGATGCCGGCCGTCGCGGGATGCGACGTGTTGCTGCTGGACGACATTTTTGACACAGGGCGAACGCTCGACGAATTAGCTCGCCGCCTCGAAGCGTGCGGCGCGACGTCGGTCAGCTCGATGGTCTTGTTGACCAAAGTGGGACGCTGCGAGGTCGAGTACCGCCCTGACTATTCGGCGTTTGAGATTCCGAACGAGTTTGTCGTCGGCTACGGGCTCGACTATCAAGATCACTATCGTAATCTTCCCTTTGTAGCGGCGCTCGATCCAGAAGAGATCGCGGCTGGAACGCAATGAGCGAGATGCGCATCGCGATGGTGACGCGGCGTTTTTGGCCGCTGGTCGGCGGCGCCGAGATGGTGATGGCCAATCTTGCCCAGCAGATGCGCCGCCAGGCGGCCGATGTGCGGATCGTGACCGCGCGTTGGCACAAAGCCTGGCCAGAGCGGATCGTCCACCGCGAGATTCCGATTTTGCGACTTCCCAACCCTCAGCTGCGCGGCTGGGGGACGCTGAGATACATGATGTCGTTGGGAAAGTACCTGCAGAAACATCAAGCCGAGCTAGACGCCGTCTATGTTTCGATGCTCAAGCATAGCGCCTACATGGCGGTCGAACGGCTGAAAAACACGTCGACTCCGATCGTATTGAGAGCCGAAGGGGGAGGGGAGACCGGCGATTGTCGCTGGCAAGCCGAAGCGAACTTCGGGCTCCGCATTCGCGCCGTCTGTCAGCAAGCCGACGCGATCGTCGCGCCGAGCGCCGCGATCCGCGAAGAGTTGTTGGCCGCGGGGTACGATCCGGCGAAGCTCCACTTTATTCCCAACGGCGTCGCAATTCCGTCCGCTGGCAATCAACAGCGACGTTTTGACGCGCGAATGGCGCTGCAAAGCGCACAGCCGTTGTTCTCCTTTCGCAACGACACGCCGCTGGCCGTCTATACCGGTCGGCTCCATCCCAAAAAAGGGTTGCTCACGGCGATTGAAGCCTGGCCGCATGTTTTGCAGCGATTTCCCAACGCCAAGCTGGTCCTGGTCGGCGAAGGTCCGCAAGAATCGCAGTTGCGTGAGCGGATCAACGCGTTTGGCTTGCAGGAACGCGTCTTCTTGCCTGGCGTCTTTGATGACGTCTCGGATTTGCTAGACGCGGCCGACCTTTTCTTGCTTCCTTCGCACGAAGAGGGGATGTCTCTCTCGCTGTTAGAAGCGATGGCGGCCGGCCTGCCGGTGATCGCGACCGATATTCCCGGCAATCGTCAGTTGGTCGAATCGGGTCGCAATGGACTGCTCTTTCCGGTCGACGACGCGACCGCGCTGCAAGCCGAGATCATCAATGTCATTCATCAGCCGCGGGCGGCCAAGCGGTTGGGCGAAGCGGCTCGCGCTGACGTAACCCAAAAATATAGCCTGACCGCCGCAGCGACCAGGCATTTGAATTTGTTCGCAGAACTTCGCGAAAGGAAGCGTCCGGAGAGCTAACGGCGCTTACTCCTCAGCGGCCGGTTTGACTCCCTCGTCTTCGGCAGCCGCGGCCGGCTCTGCTTTCGGCATTTCTCCCTTGCGGGCGCGTTCCGCTTCTTCACGAGCGCGGATGCGGGCCTTCTTGGGATCTTCTGGCGCCGCGAACGGTTGGGCTTCGATCAGAAGTTTGCCGGAGATGATCCCCTGCCCTTTTTGGTAGTACCAGCCGCCGGCTTCCAGCTTATCGCCGGGACGAATCAATCGCGGGTCCGAGACTGAAACTTTTACGGCGGCGTCTTCGGCCAGTTCGACGCTAACCCGAGTTCCGCCGGCGACAACATTCAACTTGCCGTCGCGGGCAACTCCGGCGACGCGTCCATTGACCAGGTAGGTCGTGATTTCGTCCGCCGCTTTTCGCTTCGGCTTGCTAGATCCATCGTCACCCCCAAACAGACTGCTGATGCCGTCGAGCGATTCTTCTTCGGTCACGCCCAGCGGAGTTCCTTCACGCGGAGTGAAAACGGTCACTTCTGATACCGGCTCTTGCGAGTTCCCCCGGCCATCAAACTTGCCAGTAAAGCTGACAAACATGCCGGGGGCGATCCACCCTGGTTCTGCGGCGCCGGATAGTTGCATATCTTCCGGCTTGACTTCCACCTTCAAGAGCCAGGGGGTGCCGTCGTCGGCTTTGACTTGCATGATCGCTCCCTGCATGCCGACGATTTGCCCTTTGATGGTGAAGTTTTGACGTTCCGGCTTCGGTTGGGCCAGGGCGACGCTTGAAGCGCACAACAAAATTACGGTAGTCAGGAAGTGGGCGATACGAAGCATATGCATGCTACCTGCGGCGGGAAAGGAAGATCGGAAGGGAGAAGCCAAAGCCCCTTCAAGATAACGCGGACCGGTTGGAAAAGCCAATCTTGGGGAAATTGTGGATTATATGAGCAGGGACAGCGGCGATATTTTCTCAGAGAGGCTGGAACTCCATTGTTATCCGTGAAGTGTATGCAGGATTCATGCGTAATGCGATCTGGATGCTTGACATGAAGGATCAGTGATCCGTAATATAGGGGAAAGATTCTCTATTATCCGTTGTTTTTTTGTGACCGGGTGGTTGGATATGTCCTCTCTTCGTTTTTCAAAACGCGGTTTTACCTTGGTGGAGCTCCTGGTTGTCATCGCCATTATTGGAGTTCTCATTGCACTGTTATTGCCCGCCGTGCAGCAAGCGCGCGAGGCAGCCCGCCGGATGCAATGCAGCAACAATTTGAAGCAAATAGGACTTGCACTGCATAACTATCATGACACTTTCAACTCCCTGCCCCCCTTGTGTATTATTCCGGGCGACGATCCGGACGATAGCGGCTCGGACACGCGGGACCTTGTCGAGAGTTGGTCATGGTCGGCGCTGATCTTGCCGTTTATTGAGCAGAACAGTCTGTATGACAGCGCCGGCATCGGCAACGGAGCTCGCCTGGACACTCAATTGAACGATGCGGCGAAGGTCGTCATTTCTGCTTATCGCTGCCCGTCCGATGTTGGCATTTCTGTCGCAGACCCAGCCCAAAGATTTTTGAAAGGCGCGGGGTCTAACTATGCTGCCTTCAATCACTCGCGTTCGGCACGTTATCTTAGCGGCGCCGACGGCGGATTCTACGCCAACGTTGGACGAAAACTACGTGATGTGACCGACGGCCTGAGCAATACGTTGGCGGTGGGGGAAGCCGCCAGTCGGTTAAAGGGCCAAACCATGTGCTTGAAGAGTTGGGCCGGTTGCCAGCTTGGCCGCGATGGTGATTGCATGGACGACATCGGGCTTTCAGGACGTTGGCCAATCAACGATTCGACAGGCACTTCAAATCAAACGGCCGAAGCGCTTAGCAGTCTGCATCCCGGCGGCGCACAAACGTTGCGATTTGACGGCAGCGTCCACTTCCTCTCCGAGAACGTCCAGTTTTTGCGAACGGCTGCGCCAGACAACAATGGAAGCGCGCTCGACAGTCCGTATGAATATTTGATCGCCATCAATGACGGCCAAGTCATCGCGGAAAACTAGCCGCGTTCCTTTAGTCGGTGCGAATTGGACGCCGCGAATCCGCGGTTCCAATTCGGCTTGCCGAGTCGTTCCTGTCTTGAACCTAAAAAATCTCCTAAGAGATCACATTCCGATGGCTTCACAATTTCCAATCGTTGCTGTTCGCGGACGTCTGC
Source organism: Blastopirellula marina DSM 3645 (assembly GCF_000153105.1). Taxonomy (GTDB): domain Bacteria; phylum Planctomycetota; class Planctomycetia; order Pirellulales; family Pirellulaceae; genus Blastopirellula; species Blastopirellula marina. The sequence goes on along the minus strand of NZ_CH672377.1, from coordinate 1,411,234 downwards.
TCGCGTTGTTGATCCTGGTCACCATAGTGGGTTGCGGGCAATATCGCGCCAGTGATTTGCCCGATCTTGGCGAAGTGACCGGAACCGTCACGCTGGACGGCAAGCCGCTTCCCGAAGCGACCGTCTCGTTTCAATCGACCGAAGTAGGCCGTATGGCGTCAGGAAAGACTGACAGTGAAGGGCGCTACCAACTGTACCTGTTGAACGACATCTCGGGCGCTCCGCTTGGTCAAAACGACGTCTATATCACAACCGCGCGGCCAGCCGACGACTCAAAGCCAGGCAGCGGCAGACCGGAGAAACTGCCGGCCATTTATCACGCCAAGACGACGCTCACCGCCGAAGTCAAGTCAGGCGCCAACACGTTCGATTTCGATTTGAAATCGAAGTAGGTTCAGGCGGCGCCGCTGAATGAACAACCGGCCGCTAGACCTATCTCCATCGGGTCGGCGGCTGCCTATGCCAACGCGTATCGAAGTGAGAACGCGATCTTAATTAGCATCTCTTGCAACTTCGCCCCGATTGGGCGAAGGTAAACGGCGTTGTCGCAGGCCGAAATTGTCGAGTCGCAGGACCGCCGCTATGAAGTTCTTTGCGTTTCATCTCATGCCGTGGGATCGGTTGCCTGCCGATTTTGCGGAGCGATACGACAGTGCTTGGACCACCGTTCCCAATTCTCTGTATGATTCGCAGCACGGCGGTCAGTTATACAACGACTATCTGGATCAACTGGTCTTGGCTGACAAGTTGGGCTTTGACGGAGTCTGCGTTAACGAGCATCATCAGAACGCCTACGGCACGATGCCCAGCCCGAATCTGATGGCCTCGATCCTGGCTCGTCAGACCAATAACGTCAAGATCGCGGTGGTCGGCAATGCGTTGCCGCTCTACAACCCGCCGACCCGCGTAGCCGAAGAGTTTGCGATGATCGACTGCATCAGCGGCGGCCGGCTGATCGCGGGGCTCGTGGTTGGCGGCGGTCCTGAGTATTACAGCTTCTCGCTCAATCCGACGCATGCGCGCAGCATGTATCGCGAAGCGTTTGATCTGGTGCTCCGCTGCTGGACCGAGACAGGCCCGTTTGAGCATTACGGCCAACATTGGAAGCTCCGCTATGTGAATCCTTGGCCGCGGCCGATTCAGCAGCCTCATCCGCCGATTTGGATTCCCGGGGCCGGCAGCAAAGAGACGATCCAGTTTGTCGCCCAGCGGCGGTTCGCCTACATGGGGATTCCTTACTTTCATCTCGACTTCTTTCAGCGCAACTTTGATCTGTTTCGCGACGCGTGCGAGAAGAACGGCTACACGGCCGATCCCGAGCAACTGGGCTGGCTGCTGCCGATCTACGTCGCCGAAAGCGACGAGCAGGCCTGGGCCGAATACGAAGAGCACCTCTGGTACTTTGTGAGGAACCTGTTGAAGGGACTTGTCATCTTTCCGCCGGGCTACACCAGCGTTCGTTCGATCGCCGGCATTCAGCGTGGACTGCAACAGTTTATGACTTCTTGTCAAACCCGCGACGATATCGAGCGCGGCGGCTACGCGATTGTTGGCAGCCCGGACACTGTGCGCGAAAAACTGAAAACTTACTCGCAGCGTCTCGGCGTTGGCAACTTGTTGGGATTGTTCCAAATAGGAACCTTGCCGCACGAGTTGGCTTGTAAGAATATGACGCTGTTTGCCGAGCAGGTAATGCCAAAACTTCGCGCTGAAAGCCAGCGCTAACGATCGAGAGATTTATTATGACGCCCAACGTCCAGCATCGCTTTCTTCACGTCGGCGGAAAGAAAACGCAATTGATGACCTTGGGAGCAGGTCCTCCGCTGGTCTATTTGCACTCGGCCGGCGGCGAAACCGAAGCGATCCCCTTTCACCACAAGTTAGCTGAGCACTACACCGTTTACGCGCCGGCGCACCCTGGTTTCGCTCTCAGCGAAGGGCTGAATGACATCCTCGACATTCACGATCTGGCTTGGCACTGCGTAGATTTGTTTGCGGCATTGGAGCTAGAGAACGTTCCGGTGGTCGGTTATTCGCTGGGCGCTTGGCTAGCGGTGGAGTTGGCGATTCTAAGACCGCAATTGGTCAGCCGACTAGGACTAATCTCCGCGGCCGGGTTGCATGTCGAAGGAGCGCCGATGGGAGAGCTGTTTATTGACGACTTTGACAAACTTCGCGAGTTGATCTTCTTCGATCCGAATAGTGCCGCGGCGCTGGAGACGACCCCCAGTTCGCCTGACGATTCGCGGATGTTGATGTGGCTGCGAGCGCGGGAAGCGACGGCCCGCGTCGGTTGGAATCCGTATTTGCACGATCCCAAACTTCCGCGACATCTGCACCGCGTTACGCAGCCGACGACGCTTGTTTGGGGCCGGCACGATAAAATGATCCCTCTAGCCCACGGCGAGTACTACGCCGAACATTTGCCCTGCGCAACGCTGCAGATCTTAGAAGCATGCGGCCACGGCGTGCCGTGGGAAAAGTGCGAGGAAGCGGCGGCATTGCTTGTGTAGCGTGGTGGACGCTACTGGCCGCCTTGCACTTTTTTCCGTTGCTGATCGGCCGCAGAAAGTTTGTGGGGCGTCAGTTCGTCCCCGTGCAGTTCGAGCTTGAGCGTGTTGCCTTTCACGTCGATCTGAAGTTCGGATTGGCTGTTGTACTCCGCAGGGATGAACTGAAAGAGGATCGGCTCCGGGTTCGGAATCCGGTCGGTTGGCGCCGTTTCACCAATCTTTTTGTGGGCGGTGACTTTTACTTGGCGCAGGCCGGGAAGAGTTCGCAGAGTGAACTTTCCCTGTTTGATCTCGGCGCTGGCGAACTGTCCAACGCCGCCGACCGGCGCTAGTTCGACATAGCCGTTTTCAATGGGTTGACCATTCCAAGTGGCGACTCCTTCTACTTGGTTCTTTCCGTCGCCGCTGCATCCAAGCGATGCAGCGAGCAATAGGATCGAGACGCAAGTGGTAAACCGCGCAGAGGGGATCGCCATCGGGTGGCTCCTCGAAGAAGAGAATAAGCGGAGTACGTTTCGTGAGAAAAGAGCAGGGCTTAGTAGTCGCCGACGACCTGGCCGTCGCTGCGCCCCCCCAGGTTTCGCCAAGTGGTGACGTTGATCGTTTCGGAAACAAACCGCACCGAGCCATCCGCCAGCGCCGCGTTCACGCCGCCGGTGTGCCAACTGCGCGCGGCGACCACATTGGCGCCCCAATCCCAATCGGCGTGCTGCGTGCACTTTGCCCCCATCGCGCCGCCCAAATTGGTATGGCAGCGATTGGTCCGATCGTTGGCGTCCGCATTGGGCGTCAAGTAAGTCGTGAAGCCGGCGCCCATCGCTACCTGCGTGCGTCCCATCGAACTCCAAACGTCTTGCTGCGTCGGGGTGATGATCTCAGAGACGAGCAGCGTGTTGGACAGGCCGTCGGTGGCGTCACGCAACTTGGCTCGTTTCTCCGGCACAAACATGCCGGCGGTGCCGGTGTAGCCGTCGACCACATTCCAAGGAGTACCGGAGTTGTAATTCGAGTCGCCATAGCAAACGACATAGTTGTGCAGCGCGTTTCTCCACTCGGGAACCGCTTCTTCCTGAATGTTCGTGTCGTCCGACGGACAGATCATCGTCTCCAGCAGATTGATGCGAGCATCTCCACCCCAGCCGATATTGCCGTTGATTTTGTTCGTGAAGTCGAGTTGTTCATACATGGCCGTCTGTTCGATGAACGGCAGGATGAAACCGTAGTACGACCATGAATCGCGTCCCCACGGGTCATTCCCCTGACTGCCGGGGGGAAGCTCGCGGAACGTATCATGAAAGTTGTGCTGAGCCAGAGCGATCTGCCGCATCTGATTAGTGCACTGCATGCGGCGAGCCGCTTCCCGCGCCTGCTGAACCGCGGGAAGCAGCAGTGCGATCAAGACGCCGATGATTGCGATGACCACCAGAAGTTCGACGAGCGTAAAACCGCGTCGAACTGATCGTAAAATTGGGAGAGTCGTATTAGGTTGCATAAGTCACCGATATAAAAGAAGAGAATGAACCGCGCAACATCCTCCTAGAAATCGACAAATGATTTCATGAGAGAGATTGAGTCGTAATTCGGAAAAGAGCGAAAGGGGTCGAAATCGAGGCTCCTGTCAGCGGCCGGTTTGTCGTCCGTTAAGTCGTGCTTAATGGTCGCCAGGTTTGGTGAAGGCAGCTTTCGTCGCTTCGTGCGCCAAGCTATTTCTTTAGACTATCAGCGCAAAAGCAGTGAAGTCCATGAACAATTGCGCTGCAGGCCTTCGATATTTCACATACTCCGCATGGGGAAATCTTATAATTTGTTGCTGAGGATAGTGGCAGTAAGGAATGGTAGACGCGTAGCTTTTGGTCCATAATTGTCTCCCCATGATCCGTGAGAGACGTGCCGGAAAAGCGTGATGCAGTTATTGTCGCCCGGGAATCGCGGTTGCTCTCGAAAGGAGCTGCCGTGATGAAAATTCCCACCATGCAAGGCGTCATCGATCGTCGAATCCTTGTCAACTTTCGAGTCGATGCCGATGTCCTTGCTCGGCAATTGCCCAGCCCTTTTCGTCCCCAACGGGTCGGGGAAATGGGGGTCGCCGGAATTTGTCTGATCCGATTGAAGCAGATTCGCCCGCTGGGGATGTCGAAATTCTTGGGCCTTGCCTCGGAAAACGGAGCGCATCGAATCGCGGTCGAGTGGGGTGAGTCGGGACGAACAAGGCAAGGAGTTTATATCCCGCGTCGCGACACTTCCTCGCGCTTGAACGCTTGGGTTGGTGGGCGACTATTTCCGGGTGAACATCACCATGCGCGGTTTGAAGTAGAAGAGCAGGGGAACGACTATCGAGTCGCCATGACCAGCGATGATGGCGCCGCTCATGTCGCCGTGGCGGGGCGTTTGACCGACGGTTTGCCGTCGAATTCGATCTTTGGATCGCTGCAAGCTGCGTCGGCGTTCTTTCAGGCCGGATCGCTCGGCTATTCGCCCACATCAACGCCGGACCAATATGACGGGCTCGAACTACGCACGTTCGCTTGGAACGTGGCGCCGCTATCGCTCGAACGGATGGAATCGAGCTTCTTTGACGACGCGGCGATTTTCCCCACTGACTCAATCACTTTGGATCATGCCTTGTTGATGCGAAATATTCCGCACCAATGGCAGGGGCGAGCGGCGATTCAAGGATTGTCGGAATCATGCGCTTAAATAGGATCATCTGGCGATTAATGGCGTGCACGAAAGGTCGCTAGGGGAAATAGCCGGCACAAATTGTGGGTGTTCAATCGATGTTTTCAGGACGTTCGTTGACCTAGGTTCGCCGGTTGTTAGAATCCTGTACGGCGCCGGTATGGTCATCTCGCAAAATCTTTGAGTTTTTTTCTCATTTATATCGCCCGATCGGAACACATTAGGCCGCATCTGGGGTTTGATATGTCACAATGTCTACCAAGCTTCTGTTTGAAGTTGTGATTCCGCCGGTCGGCGAGGTTTTTGAATTATCAGTCTGTTCTTCCCCCAAGGCGTCCGCTTGATCCTGCGAGCTGGACAAGGAGCGAAAATGAAAAACGCGAATCGGCTTCGCAATGTTCGTACAAACTCATTCGGCTTTACGCTGGTCGAGTTGCTGGTGGTGATTGCGATTATCGGCGTCTTGATCGCGCTGTTGTTGCCTGCCGTGCAGCAGGCCCGCGAAGCGGCTCGCCGGATGCAGTGCACCAACAATCTGAAGCAACACGGTTTGGCCCTACACAACTACCATGACACTCACAAAGCGTTTCCACCGGCAACGATCAATCCGGGGTGTCGAGATTGCGACGATATCACAACCGGAAACTGGGACGGAAATGTTCGCAACACGACGTTTCAGCTGATGATCTTGCCGTTTCTGGAACAAGGGAATCTGTACGACAAAATTGACTTCCGATACCCGGTTGGTCTTTCGGCGCATGCAGACATGACCGATCCAGTCGCTGCTGATGCGACGAACAATATGAATGCGATCAAAGATGTCCATCTGGATGTTTTTGCATGTCCTTCTGATCCCGGAGATCTGCCCGGAACGAATACGTCTTCTTCCGATCACTACTACACCACCAAGTATTCCCGCACAAGTTACGGCGTGATTACTCAAGGTTGGGATGACAATTCCCACAACCCAAACTTGCTCTGGGGATCGAGCGCGAACACGTCGAATCTCCGTCCTGCATTCGGGACCAATGGTTCAAGTAAAATTCGCGACATCATCGACGGCACGAGCAACTCATTGCTGCTTTGTGAAACGCGAATGACGAAATCGTCGACGAATTACGGTCCCTACTGGGGAACTTGGACGAATACCTACTGGCTTAAAATGACCAGCGGAATCAATTCAACCTATGTCGACACCACCACGGGAATTGACTCGAAAAAGCCCTATGCATGGACCCCGGGAAGCCATCATCCAGGCGGCTGCAATTCGTTATTTGCCGACGCGTCGGTTCACTTTTTAAGTGAAACCGCAGATTCAAATACGTTGTACAACCTTGCCAAAATCGCCGACGGCAACGTCTTGGGCGAATACTAAGAAAGGAAATTGTCGTCCGATGAAGGAAACCTCGATCCAGAAGACAATGCCCATGCTCACTCGCGTGATGCTGTTCGCAATACTCACGATATCACTTGGAGCAGGCTGTTTGGGCCGCGACGCGTCGCACCCCGATCTTGCCGAAGTGACCGGTGTTGTCACCGTTAACGGCAAGCCGGTTCAAAATGTTGCCGTTGTGTTCAACCCCGAGGCCGGAGGCCATGCGTCTCGTGGAACAACCGACGCTGAAGGGAAGTTTCAACTGAAATATTCCGGCAGCGCAGCTGGGGCAACCTTGGGACGACATGACGTCCTGTTCATTTACAACGACGCCGACGGCCCAGCGAATGTGCTGCCTCGCAAGTACGCTGATCAAACGGCCAGTATGAATGCCGAAGTCACTCAAGAAGGCCCCAACGAGTTTACGTTTGACTTGAAGGGGAGGTAGATTCGCCGTTGCAAGAACCATCTATAGCATGACCGCGAAGTCGTCAGGGAAATCCTCTGACGACTTTTTTTGTGTCGAGAGGTGCTCGTCTTTTGAGCCAAACTTCGTTGGCAATCCAGCGATTTTATCGTGAGGTTCGATCGAACTGGGGCATGACACGCTGACGCGAAATATCTCGCTCCAACAATGGCAAGAGCGACCAGTGCTTCAAAGAGTGTCGGAATCTGTCCCCCTTAATCGCAGCGAATTAATAATTAGAGGCGCGCGGCGTTGATCATCCTGGCGAGGCCCCAAAAAATAAACTGGTTGTCCTGTGTTTTTTTCTGGGTATTTGTTGACCTAGGTCTGTCGGTGGGTAAAATCCCCCTATAGGGTTGATTTTGCTGCACAAAAGAATTGAGTTTTTTTTCATTTATAGGGCCTGTTCAGGCCGCATTAACTCTTTTCTGGGGGCTCGTAGCTCCACAATCCCAATATGGCTACTGTACGAAGCCGTAGTCCTGGGTGTAATCCAAGGCATTCTATTCTTATTTTTTTATAGTCTTGACGTCCGTTTGGTCCTTCGAGGCGGACAAGGAGCGAAAATGAAAAACGCGAATCGGCTTCGCAATGTTCGTACAAACTCAATCGGTTTTACGCTGGTCGAGTTGCTGGTGGTGATTGCGATTATCGGCGTCTTGATCGCGCTGTTGTTGCCTGCCGTGCAACAGGCCCGCGAAGCGGCTCGCCGAATGCAGTGCACCAGCAATCTGAAGCAGATTGGTTTGGCGCTGCACAACTACCATGACACGCACGGGGCGTTTCCTCCGGCGGTCATCAATCCAGGTTGTAATCATTGCAACATTGATGAAATCCCGACCGGAAATTGGGACGGTAACGTTCGTAACACGACGTTTCAGTTGATGATCTTGCCGTTCCTTGAACAAGGAAATCTCTACGACAAGATCGACTTCCGGTACGCGGTCGGGCTCTCTGCGTCCACCGACACGACTGGTGTAGCAGCTCCGGTTGAGACCGCGCAGGTGACCAGCAACATGAACGCGATCAAAAATGTGCAAATCGACGCCTTCGTTTGTCCCTCGGACCCGGGCGATGTACCGGGCAAGAACACAAATAGCCACTATCAACAAAAGGACTATCGCCGTACGAGCTACGGGACTCTGACTCGCCGATGGCAGGACAATAGCCAAATCAAAAACATGGTCTGGGGCGCTTCGCTCAATACTTCGTCAGAACGACCTGCTTTCGGCGTGAACGGCTCCAGCAAAATTCGCGACATCACGGATGGTACGAGCAATTCATTCCTGTTGTGTGAAAGTCGCATGCTCAAGTCGGGAGATTACTTCGGACCCTTTTGGGGAACCTGGACGAACACGTACTGGCTCTATTTGTCGATGGGCGTCAATACAACTCGGATTGAGTCAGGGGTCGACACGAAAAAGCCGTACGCATGGACTCCGGGCAGCAATCATCCCGGTGGGTTAAATATGCTCTTCACGGATGCTTCGGTTCATTTTTTAAGCGACACGACGAATGCGACTACCCTCAACAATCTCACAAGCATCTCCGATGGCAACGTCTTAGGGGAATACTAAGGAATCGCACTCATGCAGACATCAATTTCAAAGCTTTCTCGTTTGCTGCTGTGCGCGGCGGTCATTGTCGGGCTTGGCGCCGGATGTGCTGGACGGAACTCCAATTATCCAGAACTTGCCGAGGTAACCGGCGCGGTCACCGTCAACGGCAAGCCGGTTGAGAATGTGTCGATAATGTTCGATCCAGAATCTGGGGGGCATGCTTCACATGGCTTGACCGACGCCGCTGGGAAATTTCGTTTGAAATACACCGGCAGTACCCACGGCGCCGAGTTGGGGCCGCATAAAGTGACATTTATCTACGGCGACGCTGATGGGCCAGCGGACGTACTGCCGCGCAAATACGCTGATCAAACTTCCAGCATGAATGCCGAAGTTACCCAGGAAGGTCCAAACGAGTTTACGTTTGATCTGAAGGGAAAATAACCGCGCGGCTTTCAGCATTCAGAACCGCAGCAAAGCAAGTCGTCTGCAATCGTGCTGACGACTTGTTTGGTTTCTTGCCCCATTCCTCCGCACAGTAAGAGCGGCGCTACACGCGGAATATCCTTTTGATCGAATTCAAGATCCAAGTCCGCGTTAGCCATTGCAGCGAGAATAGCTCGGCCATTCGAACGACGAAGCCCGGCCGCCATGGTTCATTCAGTTCCTGATCGTCGTAGTCGTCCATGTCGAGAAACAGGTCGGCTGCGCCGCAGCTTACGCTGATCACGTCGCCGGGCAGTCCGCCGTGATCAATCTGCTGAGCGTTGAGTCCGTAGAGAATTCGGTCTTCGCCTGTTAGGCGATAACGATACGGCTCTCGGCTATGGGGATCCAGCGGAACTGCCGACAAGTATTCAGGCGCCAAATCCTCGAGCAGTGGTGGATAGTATCCGCCGCTTTCGCGCCATCGGATCATGAGCGCCAGCTCAATTCGCAACAGTCGCTGCAGCGATAAAATTCGCAGGTCCGGCTCTTCGAATTGCTGCTTGCGGCGGGACAGGGCTTCTCCAGGCGTGCCGCTGTGAAATTCGCGAAATGCGTGCTCGGCGATGCGCCGCTCTTCCGCATCTAATTCGGTGGCGTAGAGAATGTCCTTTGATTCTTCGGTGGTTTTCGGGATTTTGGCGCCGAAGTTCGCATCCCACACCGCGTCGCGGTCCGCAATCGCACCGTAGGGTTCTCGCGCGGCTTCGTGCATTTCCACATATCGAATGATCTCTCGCCGTAATTCGCGGGGGATTATATGGCGCAGGCGTCGCAAGCGGTGCATGCCGCAGCCTTCGACCGCAACCGAGACGAGATAGTCAGTCATCAGTCCGCCGTTTCGCACAGCCAACCCAAGGCGAAAGCAATATTTGGCCTCGTCGACGGCGCCAGCCAGGTCGTCGCGGCGTTCGTGTGCTTCTGAAGAGCGTAGGAGGACGCGGGCCAGATTGCGAATTACTTGGAGATTTTCGAAAGCGGCTCGCCAGCTTGGGCCATTTTCGGGCGTCCGATTTCGGCATGGCTGCAGCAGAAGTTCGCGAATCGTGATCATCGAAGTTCGCTGGGCGGCAAGGTAGTTGTCGACTTCTTCGTCGGTCGGATCGTCGATCGGCGGTTCGATCTCTGGCAGCTGCCGGGCGACTTCGACAAGTCTTGAGAATCGGCGGATCGCGTTCATGGCTGGTTTTCCGGGTGACGGCGGCGATCGATTTCCGGCTTATTTTAAAGTTCGCCCCTCGGAATTGCGAGGAAATGGGGGAGCTGCAGCGACGTTGGAAGTTCGGTCGTACGCCAAGTCCGTCGTAGTTGTCCCAGTTTATTGCTCATTGCAGCGATTTCGCAGCCTGCGTGGGGGTAGCGCGGTTGATTGGACTTGACAAATTTGCTATTTTTTCCTGTTCTCGCCCGATTGTTGACGGTTGATAAGGCGCCGTGTGGCGCCGCCCCGATCGGGTACGTAGTTCATTAACTTTTGGAGCCGAACGAGCGGCAGGCCGGGTTGCCCGCAAGTTTTAGGCTAGGTGTTTCCCTTTTTCGTATGGTAAATCGTAATCTCATTCGTAACTTGGAAAGCGACGATACTCTGACGTCGCTGATCGATAACTGGGTTCAAGACGCGGAAGCGAACGTTTTCGATGAGTTTGAGCACGAAGAGTCTGTAGAGCTGAATAAAATCGTCGATGGGACCATTCTACGGGTCGACGACGAATTCGTGCTGATCGATGTCGGCGGCAAGAGCGAAGGCAGCATTCCCCGCGACGAGTGGGACGAAGAAGACGAAGATCCGCCGAAAATCGGCGACAAAATCAAGGTCCTCGTTGAAGATATCGAAGACGAGTTTGGCCGCACCGACGATCCTCACGGCATGATCACGCTGAGCAAGCGCAAAGCTCAGAAGATCATCGAGTGGGACACGACCATGTCTTCGATCGAAGAAGGCAATGTTGTCGAAGGTACCGTCGTCCGCAAAATCAAGGGCGGTTTGTTGGTCGATATCGGCGTGAACGTCTTCCTGCCCGCCAGCCAGGTCGATATCCGCCGTCCGTCCGACATCGCCGACTACATCGGCAAGAAGGTCGAGTGCGAAGTCCTCAAGATCGACGAAGAACGCCGCAATATTGTGGTGAGCCGTCGTTCGCTGATTGAGAAGAAGCGTCAGAAAGACCGCGATTCGCTGTTGCAAGAGTTGGAAATTGGTCAGCGCCGCAAAGGCGTGGTCAAGAACATCGCCGACTTCGGTGCGTTCGTCGACCTGGGCGGCATCGACGGTCTGTTGCACATCACCGACATGAGCTGGGGCCGGATTGGTCACCCGACCGAAGTGGTGAAGATCGACGACGAAGTCGAAGTTCAGATTTTGAACATCGATCACGAACGTCAGAAAATCGCCCTCGGCATGAAGCAGATGCAGCCGAGCCCATGGGACGGCGTCGAAGGGAAGTACCCGGTTGGATCGAAGGTTCGCGGTCAGGTCGTCAACGTGATGAGCTACGGCGCCTTTGTGAAGCTGGAAGAGGGGATCGAAGGCCTGGTTCACATCAGCGAAATGTCGTGGACCAAGCGGATCAGTCACCCGAGCGAAGTGGTCAACATCGGCGACGAAATCGACGTCGTCGTGTTGGGCATTAACAAAGAGAAGCAAGAGATCTCGCTCGGCATGAAGCAGACCCAGTCGAATCCCTGGGAAAACATCAAAGAGCGTTATCCGGTCGAATCGATCGTCAAAGGCAAAGTTCGCAACCTTACCAATTACGGCGCCTTCGTCGAGCTGGAAGAGGGGATCGACGGCCTGTTGCACGTTTCGGACATGTCGTGGACCCGCAAGATCGGTCACCCCAGCGAAATGCTGGAAAAGGGCCAAGAAGTGGAATGCAAAGTCCTCAACATCGAAGAAGACCGTCGTCGCATCGCGCTTGGGCTGAAGCAAATGGATCTTGATCCGTGGGCCAGCAGCATTCCGGATAAATACCAACCCAACCAGTTGGTCAAAGGCAAAGTCACCAAGATCACCAACTTCGGCGTTTTCGTCGGACTGGAAGATGGCTTGGAAGGCTTGCTCCACATTTCGGAATTGGCCGACGAAAAGGTCGAGAATCCCGAAGACGTGGTCAAGGTTGGCGACGACATCGAAGTGAAGATCCTGCGAGTCGACACCGACGAACGCAAGATCGGACTATCGCGCAAACGCGTTCAATGGGCTGCCGAAGACGAAGCGGCCGCTGCGGCTGCCGAAGCGACTGCCGAGAAGGATCAGCAAGAGCTGAAGGGGGGCCTTGGTTCCTCGGGGCCGCTGTTCAGCGCCAGCGCTCCGACAGAAGAAGCCGAAGCGAAGCCCGAAGCGGCCGAAGCGGAAGCAGAACCCGCCGAAGCCGAAGCAACGACCGAAGAAGCCGATGCGGAAGCGAAGCCCGCTGAAGCGGAAGCGGAAACCAAGAACGAAGAAGGCTAAAACCGAACCTTCCGGCTCGCTTATCGCCCCGATTTGGGGCGGCAATCGGTAAAACTATCACGACCCCAACGAGTCAATCGTTGGGGTCGTTTTTTTTGCGCCTCTCCGAACCTCCCGCACATCCGGTTCACCTGCGCCGTTTTGCCGGAGGGTTGAGATTTGGAGACAAATTCGACGATAGCATCCTAAGTGCCAGCAACGCCCTCCCCCGCACCGTGAGCTATCGGACGATATGGCGACTCAACAGAAAAAAGAGATCAAGGAAGAATCAGTTCAGAGCCCGCTGGAGACGTACCTGCGCGAAATCAACGAAACGGCCCTCTTGTCCGCCAAAGACGAGAAAGACCTCGCGAAGTTGATTGGTGAAGGCGACGTCAATGCGCGGGACCGTATGGTTCGGGCGAATTTGCGATTGGTGGTGAACATCGCTCGTGGATACACCGGCAAAGGACTGGGTCTGCAAGACTTGATCGAAGAAGGCAATCTTGGACTACTGCGAGCGGTCGAAGGCTTTGACCCGGCGATGGGTACGCGTTTTAGCACGTACGCTAGCTACTGGATCAAGCAGTCGATCAAACGAGCTTTGATCAACTGCGCCAAAACGATTCGCATTCCGGCCTACATGGTCGAACTGCTGTCCAAATGGCGTCGTGCGACCAATCGCTTGACCGAAGAACTCGGGCGCACGCCGACTCCGGAAGAGATTGCCCGCGTGTTAGGGCTGCCGAAGAAGAAGCTGCCGATCATCAAAAAAGCGATCAAGATCTACAACTCGACTCCCCAGACCGATCAAGCCGATAGCGGCTGGTCGCTGGGCGAGATGGTGATGGACGATCGTCTGAAGAACCCCGAAGACGAGATGGTCGAGCATGACGACCTGAAGAACGTTATGCAGATGCTGAAAACGATGGACGGCCGCGAGGCGACCGTGCTGCGGATGCGTTTTGGTCTGGAAGGAATGGACCCGCACACGCTAAAAGAGATCGGCGAGAAGCTCGGTCTGACGCGTGAACGCGTTCGCCAAATCGAGACCGAGGCGCTCGGCAAATTGGCCGAAGGCTTGCAAGATCCGCGCGAACGAGAGCTGGAAGGCCCGTTTCGTCGCCGCCTGGCTCGCCGCTAGTCCCTACGGCGGCCAGGGGCCCTGACTTTCGCCCTCTGGCCAAACCGCGTATATTCACCACCTGAGCGCTCGTCATTCAGGTGGTCTTTTTTTGCGCGCAGTGAGTATCGATGAAACCAATCCAGCTCGAAGATTACATCCGTGATATCACCGACTTTCCCAAGCCGGGCATCCTGTTTAAAGATATCACGCCGCTGTTGGCCGACCCGACGGCGTTTGAAGCGGCGATCGACAAGATGGCGGCTCACTACCAAGGGAAGAAGATCGATGTAATCGTCGCGGCCGAAGCCCGCGGCTTTATCTTCGCCGCGCCGTTGCCCCTCAAGCTGGGCGTCGGCTTCGTCCCGGTTCGCAAGCCTGGCAAGCTGCCGTTTAGCACGCATTCGTTTCAGTACGAGCTAGAGTACGGCACTGACACGCTTGAGATTCATATCGACGGCGTTTCCGAAGGTCAGAACGTTCTGTTGGTGGACGATCTGTTGGCGACCGGCGGCACGATCAAAGCCTGTGCGAACCTGGTCGAGCGAATCGGCGCGACCGTGGCCGGTTGCTGCTTTTTGATCGAACTGAAGTTTCTGGACGGTGCGGCCAAAGTGGCTCCGCACGAATGCTTCAGCTTAATCGAATATTAGTCTGCCAATTGGAGAGCGACGGATGAAAGAGTCTGTGATCCTCCGCGAGCAGCCAAACTTGTTCGAGACGAAAGTCGCGATCCTCGAAGTGGATGGGGACAACGACAGCATTTATCTGTACGTCTTTCCGCCGCAAACGCCGCGCGAAATTCATGCGTTGTGGGTCGCCAACAGCACTAACCGTGACGCGGCGCAGGTCGAAGAGCAGATGAGCGCCGCGCTTCCCCCGCGACTGCCGCATGCGCAAATCAATGCGGCTGCGGTGATCACCGATCTAGAGCCCGATAACTGGGACGTCCGCTGGAGTCTTGATCAGCAAAGCGTCGCAGTATGGCACTTAGATAAAATCGTCGCGATCATGCCATCTTGGGGCCCCGGCAATCGCTTCGCCGGTTTTGCTCGCGGCTGTACGGCCGAAACGGCGGTTGCGTGGCCGTTGACCGACGAGAACATGCTGCTCACGCAATTCGCGGCGGAAGACACGTTCTTGCGCAACTGGAACGCATCCTCTTGGAAATCGATCCAGCAAGCGACGCTCCACAGTTACACGTCGCAGCACGTCAGCGAAATTCGTTACTTCGCCGCCGATCAAGGAAAGTGGCCCCCTCTGGCGATCACCCTCTCCAGCAGCGCCGGACGCAGTTTTATCGCGACTGCGGGGATGGCGATCTTACCGATGCCTGGCCCTGAGAACGCCAGTGAAGAGTCGCCCTCGCGGCGCATCGAACTGGGGCTTCTTATCGAGACGACCGAAGCCGACCAAACGGTCTGCGGACAGCTGTCGAGCTGGGCCCGCTATCCATGGCGATATGCAACGCATTTCGATCATGGGCATACCATCTCGACCGAAGTTTTCCAGCAAATCGCGCCCCGCTTCACGCACATGGCGATCGCCGAGAAGGCGAGCTTCCTGCCGTCGATCGAGTTGCCGCAACTGGCCGACGAGCAACCTCGGTTCCTCTATCTGATCCCGATCACCGCCGCCGAACAGAAAATGGCCGAGAATCGAGGGACCACGCGCCTGTTGGAATTGCTAGAGGCCTCCCCTGCCCCGCTCTCTTTGCAGCGCGACGCGGTGGCGTAGTTATTGCCCTGTCATTATTTTTCGAGCCGCAGTTAGGCTCGCTCACGCGACGCTTGAATCGCCGTAAACGCCTCGTCCAAGCGGCGATTCAATTCTGCCAACAGCTCTTCATCCGACATGGTTTGCAGCGTCTCATGCGAAATCGGCGGCGCGATCCGGATATGGATGACGCTGCGTTGCGGGAGCTTGGCCTGTTTGGGCCAAGCGTCAAACGCGCCGTCGACGGCAATCGGGATGATCGGCACGCCGCCGCGTCGCGCAAGCGGAATAAAGCCCGACTTCAGCGGGCCGATTTTTCCGTCGGGAGTGCGTGTTCCTTCGGGAAAGATCAGGACTAGCTCGCCACGCTTCAGTCGCTTCAACGTTTCTTTCAAGCCAGCAAGTCCCGACCCGTCACGATCGACGGGGATCGAATCGAGGGATTGGATGATCCAACTCAAGGGAAACTTGAAGAGGGACTGTCGCGCCAGAAAATTGAGTCGTCGATCGCAGGTGAGCCCGATCAAGAGCGGATCGAGATAGCTTTGATGGTTCGGGCAGACCAAGCCGCCGCCGTCGGTGGGCCAGTTCTCGCGGCCATAGACACGGATGCGGAACAGGCAGATGCCGCTCATCCGCGCAAACACGCGTAGTGCGTCATACCAGAGTCGTTTCGCGAGCGAGCGCCCGGCCTTCGATGCTTCTTTGCTCATGTTAGCGTGAAGCTCGCCGTTGCTCGATGATGCCGATCAAACGCTGGATCACTTCTTCCGGCGTCATCCCGTCGGTAGACAATTCAATGGCATCGCTCGCTTTGCGCAGCGGGCCGACAGTTCGACTGGAGTCTTCTTTGTCGCGGCGATTTTGTTGCGTTAGAATGTCGTCAAAATCGGCCGTGACTCCGCGCGACGCCAGATCAGCGACGCGGCGCCGTGCACGTTCTTCCGGCGATGCGGTCAGGTAGACCTTGCACTCGGCATGCGGAAAAACGACGGTTCCTTGGTCCCGGCCTTCGGTGACCAGGTCTTTCTCGCGGCCGAACTGCTGTTGTAGCTGGACCAGATGCATCCGGACGGCGGTGTTCGCCGCGGCGTAGCGCGTCGCTTGGGTGACTTCGGGCGAACGAATGTCGTCTGTTGCGTCCGAGCCATCGACCAGCACGCGTCCGCCGGCCAGATCGATGCAGATATTTTGGGCGACATCGGCGACGGACGAGTCGTCGGTCAGGTCGCGACCTTGCCGGATGACAGCCCATGCGACGGCGCGATACATCGCGCCGGTATCGAGAAACTCGAATCCAAGTTGCTCGGCGACTTGACGCGAGATCGAGCTTTTTCCGGCTCCGGCGGGCCCATCAATGGTGACGATCATCGCTGCTAGCCTTTCGCCTCTTCTTCCCAATAGACGTCGATTTGACGCCATTCTTCCGGGTGCAGATCAAATTGCACGCGGTCCTCGCTCGTCTTGGCGGCGCCGGTCGATTCTCCGTTGAACTCCGTTAAGATCGCGCGGCCAACATTGCGGAAGCAGCGCAGGTTGCCCTTCGCGGCGCGTCCTTCCGTTTCTAATAGGCGTACCGAGAAACCAACAACCTGTTCGCCTTTGGTCAACGGTATTAGCGCGGTGATGACGACGTTCTTGGCGTCGATATGCAGCGCCCAGGACGTGTCGCCGGGGGTTGGCGACGGAGCGTTTTCGACTCTGGGCGGCGGATTGTAGGTCAGGCGGCGCGCCTCTTGCAGCGGATACGGCAAGTCGATGCCGATCCCCAATCGGAACGTCCGAGCCGTCTCGCCGCGCGGGATCAAGATCGTATCGAGCATTCGGCCGCGAACATGCTGATGGAACGGAACGCCGCCGGTCAGGACTTGCGTGTGCGTCTTGCCGTTTTCAATTTCGACATAGTTGGGAGCTTCAATCCGCTTCGAGTCGACCCGGCGGCGCTGCCAATGTTGATCGCGATAAAGGAAAGCCGAGCCGTCGCTCCAAGCGAAGCGGGCGCAAAAATACGAGTTCCACGGTTCGGCCTTCGGCTCTTCGTGCGGCGTCAGGTCGATATCGACTTGCAAGACGCGGCTTGATCGCCAGAGCGTATAAACTTGCTCATATTGGGCGAGCGTGTGTCCGGCCGTGTTCAGCAGTCGTCCGACAATTTTGATTTGTCCTTTGGCGGCGGTGTTCGAGATGACGTCGATCGAATCGGCGGCCATCATCGAATAGATCGCCGTTTCGTCGGGATCGACATACTGGCCTCCGGTGGGCGGGCGTTCGCCTGGCAATCGCAGCGCGAGCTGTTGCGACAAGCGATTGCCGCGGCTTTTGTAGTCGTAAATCGACTGCAGCGCCCCGGTGATCGGATCGAAATGGACCTCCATATACTCGTTCCGCAGGACGCCATCCTTGATCATCGTCTGCGTTTTGCCGCTGGGCGCCGAACCGCCGTCCGGAAGCCAAGCGTATCCGCAGGAAGGCGTTTCCCAGACGGCATGACGACCACTCTTGTCTTCGGCCGCGATTAAAACGGCTTTACCGCCAGGCAGCGACGAAAGTTGAGCGGTATCGTCTCCCGTGGTCGTCGTATAGCTGAACGGGTTCGCGACTAGCAGGCTGGGAGTGGGCGGATCGCTGCGGCGCGGCAACTTCGCGGCGAAGTCGTTCATTGCTCCTGCGACGATCGCATCCGCGCTGTTCGCTTCGCTCTTCCCTTCGGCTGGTTCGGTCCAACTGCGATGCGGATCATGTTTGGGCCCGGCGTGACCGGTGATCAGCGCGGTCAACGCTTCCACGTTGCTCGCTGCGTCATATTTGGCGTTCTCGACTGCACGATCGCGATGCGTCGAGATCGGCCCATTTTGGCGGCGGATAATCGCTTGTTTGTGATAGGGAGAGTTGTATCGAGCGTCTTTGAAGGCGTCGTGATACGGAGGAAGCTCGGTTTCCGAAAAGTAGCGTTCGATCGTCAGGAAGCTGCCGAGCCCTTTCGAATACCGCGCAATGCGTCGTAGATCTTCGTACCACGGCGACACGCGACCAGGCCAATGGGCGAAGCAGACCGTCGCGACATGGTCCGAGTCCATCGCTTCGCTCAAGCGTTGGAAGAGTGCGATAAAGCTATCGGCCGTGCTGGCGTCGAGCGGCGGACGCGCGATCGCGTCAATCTTGCAACCATCATTTCCCTGCCATGAGACCTTTGTCTGGCTGGAATGCGTGAACTTGCCGTCATCCATCGTCGCGTGGATCGCCCCGTGAAAGCCAAGGCTCTTCAGTACCTGCGGCAAAAATGAGGAGAGTCCGAATCGTCGCCGGCCATACACGATCGGGCGATGTCCCAAATGTTTTTCGTAGGCCGCGAGTCCGTCGTGAAAGTTCGCCAGCAGCGTTTCGGGGTCGTACAGCGGCAGCGGGCCTTCGCGGAATTCTCCGCCGACCAGTCCGCATTTCTTCGCTTTCAGCAAGTCTCGCAGTTGCGACGCCGTCTCGGGGTGCGACTGGGCCAATAGCGAAATGACTTCGCCGCTGGCGACCAAATTGCATGGCTGCGCGTTTTGCAGTTCACTCGCCAATGCGCCGAGCGTGGTTGAGGCGCACAGCGTCAGATCGAGAAAGTACGAATCGACCGGATAGAAACTATTGCGTTCTTCGGCGAGCACATCAAAGCAGGTTTGCAGCAGTACGCGGCTTGCTTCGGCTTCGCCGATCACGGCCGATTGCGCCGCGGCGACTAGTTTTTCACCAAAATAGACTTCGTCAAGGTTGCTAGAATAACGCATCTGCCGCGTTAACAACTCGGTCTGCAAATAACAGTAACCGAGCGCCACAAAGTCAGCGGCCAGTTCTTCGTCTAGATTGGCAGGCTTCTCAAGCCCTTCGAGCGCGGCGGCGATCGTTTCGTCGCGATCGACCATTTTTCGAATGACTTTGGCGCCTGATTCTTTCGCGCGGCGGGCGAAGCCGGCCTGCATCTCTTGCTCGCTGACCAGCGGAATCAGCAGCAAACGACCTTCTAATTCGTCTGGCGGCGAGTCAATCCGCGCCCAAGCAGGCATTTTGCCGGTCGCAGCGATCAATTCTGGCCGCCACATCGCCGACCAGCAAGCGAGCAGGCTCGCTGCTTCGTCTCCGCGGTGATGCGTAGGAAAGTCCTCGAAACTGTGGCAGGGAACCAGGATGAATACTTCTTGGTACATCAGCGAGGCGGCTCTTGAGAGATAACGTGGCAATTCGCGGGGGCGGACGAAGTGGGCATTATAGCCGACGATGGGTGGTCGTTGACATCCGCCGCTTCGGGGATCTCGGTCGGAAGTTATTGTCGTTAAACATGTTACATCACGAACGGGACCTCCCTTTTGGATGGGGTCCCCCCCACTCGAAATCTTTAAAATTCGCGATGCGGGTCGACGAAATGGCTTCGTATCCCTAGATGTAGTAATATCTTACGGAGTTTTTAGCCGCTCGCAAATTCATTGACACTTCCCGAGCGGCCACATTAGAATGAATTACGCTGCCGCCCAGTATTGCTGCGGTGACAGTTCTCATCTTTCGATCTAATTATTCCTTTTCGCGAACGGCACGTGGCGGCTGGCATTTCTGGCACGGGGGCAATCTCCGTACAACTTCGCTATATTACCGCTAAGTCTCTGCGCAAATTTAGAGTTAATTGAGGACCCAACATGGCTGCTGGGAAAGGCGTTTGGAGCATCGACATCGGACACGCCGCGATCAAGGCGCTCCGCTGCACGGTGCATGATGATGGTTTCTGGCTAGTTGCCGACGCCTTCGATTACATCGAATACCCGAAGCTGTTGACACTGCCTGACGCGAATCCGGAGCAGATGATTCGGGATGCGCTGAAGGAATTT
Source organism: Blastopirellula marina DSM 3645 (assembly GCF_000153105.1). GTDB lineage: Bacteria > Planctomycetota > Planctomycetia > Pirellulales > Pirellulaceae > Blastopirellula > Blastopirellula marina. The sequence goes on along the minus strand of NZ_CH672377.1, from coordinate 1,391,028 downwards.
TTGTCACGCAATGAGCTGAAAAACGACAAGGTCGCGATTTCGGTTCCGGGACAAGCGGGACTTGCGCGGTTCTTCAAAGCGCCGCCGGTCGAAGCGAAACGTATTCCCGACATCGTCAAATACGAAGCGAAGCAGCAGATCCCGTTCCCGCTGGACGAGGTCGTCTGGGATTTTCAGGCAATGCCCGGCGCGCATGTCGACGAAGGAATTTCGCTGGAGACCGAGATCGGCATTTTCGCGATGAAACGGGACCAAGTCTTCCGTTCGCTGCAGCCGTTCTTGGACGCCGGTATCGATGTCGATTATGTCCAGCTCTCACCGGTGGCCCTCTATAACTTCGTCTCGCACGACTTGCTGACGGCCAATCCGACGAAGGAAGAGTACGATCCGGCCAATCAACCAGAGTCGTACGTGATCCTCTCGATGGGAACCGAAACGACCGACCTGGTGATCACCAACGGCTTTCGCGTTTGGCAACGAAGTTTGCCGATCGGCGGTAACCACTTTACGAAACAGCTGACCAAAGACCTCAAGCTCACCTTCGCCAAAGCGGAGCATCTGAAGCGTCATGCTCGCGAAGCGGATGACGCCAAGCTGATCTTCCAATCGATGCGGCCGAAGTTCAACGAGCTGGTCACCGACATTCAGCGTTCGATCGGCTTTTTCCAGACGCTTGACCGCAAAGCGAAAATCTCGCGAATCGTGCCGGTTGGCAATGCGATGAAGCTGCCGGGGCTGGTCTCGTATCTCGCCAAAAACTTGGGATACGAAGCGGTGGAGATTGACGGTTTCCAAAAGCTGTCAGGTTCCGAAGTCACCTCTTCGGCGGCGTTCCGCGACAATATTATGTCGTTCGCCGCTTGCTACGGCATGTGTTTGCAGGGGCTGCGCAAGTCGTGTCTGCAAACAAATCTGCTGCCGCAAGAGATTCTGGTCGATCGTTTGATTCGCGAGAAGAAGCCGTGGGCGGTCGCCGCGGTCGCCGCACTGCTGTTGGCCTGTACGGTCAACTTCTTCTTCCACTGGAAGGCTTGGTACACGGCCGATCCAGAGAAATTCGCCAGCGCGATCAGCGCCGTCGAGCAGGTCGAACGGAAAAGCAACGGGCACAAGTCAGCTGACGATCAGTTTATGACCGATGCCGAGAATCTGAGGACGATCGGCAACTACGTTGTCGGCAACGAAGAAAACCGCCGGCTCTGGCCTGAACTGTTGCGAGCCGTGACCGCGTCGCTGCCGGTGTTTGAAGGAAAGCCGGAAGACATCTGGAAAACGCCGATCGAGGAGCGACCGTTTCTGTACATCGATAGCGTCGAATCGAAGTATTACCCCGACGTCAGTTTTTGGTACTCCGAAGGGGTCCGCGAAAGATACCGGCAAACGGTCGAAAATAGCAAGCGTTTGGAAGTTGCGGCCGAAGAAGGCTTGACCCCGGAAGATCTTGACGAGCAAGGGGCCGCGCCAATGGGCGAGGAAGGCCAACCTGCCGCCAGCGGAGCAGCGGCGCCGGCCAATGCCGCAATGCCGGAGGCTAACGCCGAAATCAGTGAGGCCGAAGGCGAAGAGGCGATGGCCGAAGTGGATGAAAATGGAGAGGTCGTCGACGAATTAGCGGGGCCGACCGAAAGCGGTTGGGTGATCCAGCTCAAGGGGAAGCACTATCACAATAGCACCAATGCGCGGCAAAACTCGGGGCCCCAGTATGTTCGCAATACGCTGATTCATCAGTTGGATACCGGCACGATCATGCTGGACGACGGCAGTGGTCAAATGGTCGAAATCACCATGAAAGAATTGGGGATTTCGCATCCGGTGATTGTGTTGGATAGCGTGCCGAAACCGGTCATGCTCGACAACCCTGATTACGATCCGGCGACGATGAGCCAAAACGGCGACTTAATGGCGACTGGAATGCCGCCAGGCGGGCCAATGGGGCCGATGGGAAGCACAGTCGAAATTGTGCCGGCGAAAATTCCGGCCAAGGTTTACGAGTTCACCGTCCAGTTTTGTTGGCAAGAGACGCCGATGAGCAAACGGATTGAAAACAGAAAAATACAAGCCGAAGCCGAGGCCGAAGCTGCGGCCGCCGCGTTAGCCGAGGAGGGCTATTAAGCCATGGATAAAGTTCGCGTCTTTCTCATGATGATGAAGAAGTACGGATTCTGGGTCCTGACCGGAACGGTGCTTTGCGTGTCATTGGGCGTCTGGATGTACGCGTCGATGTCAATCGACGCCGATCTGGCGAAGCAAAAATCGGCGATCGAAGCGAAGAAAAGTTCGGCGCAAATGATCGCGACAACTGCCGAGCATCCGAACGAGAAGTTCGCTGCCGGGATGGAAGAATGGCTGCAGCGCTATCGCCAAGACATCGCCAAAAGCTGGCAGTACCAATGGGAGTCGCAGCAAAAAGAATTGGTCTGGCCGAAAGAACTGAACGCCGGACGAATCGATTTTGCCGCGACCGTTAATTCCGTGTTGCAAAATCGTCCCATCGAAGCGGCGCTGGACGAAGAACTGGTCAAGGGGCGGACCGGCCTGACGACCTCGTTATGCGAACTTTATCGCGACTATATCAAGGAAGAGTTGCCCAAGTTGGCCGAAATCATTGACGCCAAGTGGACTGCCCAAGAAGGCGGGGGCCGCGGCATGGAAACCTATAGCGCCACGGATTACGCCTTTGAAGGCGGAGGTCCCATGGGCGCCGGCGGCATCGGCGGAGTTGGGTTAGTGAAGCGTCCAGTGGTCGAATGGGATTCGGCGAACCAACAGAAGATTCAGTCCGAAAATTTCGACTGGTCGAAACGTCCGAATAATCGTCCTACGCCGCGCGAAGTTTTGTACGCCCAGGAAGACCTCTGGGTGCTCGAAAACCTGATGCGAATCATTAAAGCGGTCAACGGCGATACGACCGAGCACCATCTCGCAGCGATTAAAAGAATCGAAGCGATCGAGCTCGGTAAAGGAGTGGCTACGCTCCGGATCCAGCTCGAAAAGCCTCCCATGATCGCCGCCGCTGGTGAAGACGGCATGATGGGAATGGACGGCATGATGGGCGGCATGGACGGCATGGATCCCGACATGATGATGGAAGAGGGGATGGATGGAATGGATAGCCCCTATGGCGAAGGAGGAATGATGGGAGGCGCGATGGCCCCGATCGATCCAGCCCAATTTCGCTATGTGGATAAAGACTACAAAAAGATCGATGCCGAAACGCTGAAAACCGCGATGACCGCACCCACCTCCGAAGACTATTATTTGGCGGTGGCCAAACGTCTGCCGGTACGCATGCGGATCACGATCGATCAACGCAAAATTGACAAGCTGTTGGTCGAGTGCGGCAACGCCGATTTGATGTTGGAAGTGCGCCAGTTGCGTTTGAATCCGACCGCCGGAAGCCGCAGCGGCGGCGCCTACGGCGGCGGTTATAGCGGCTTTGAAGGAGGTGGCGGTTATGAATCCGAATCCTACTCCGGCATGCCGGGCGGCGGGCAGCAAAAAGCCGACAATCGGTACGACGTGCCGATCGAGATTTACGGCATTGTTTACATTTACAATCCTGTGAACAAAGAGCTGTTGGGAATTACTGACGAAAGCGAATCGGCAGATGGCGAAAGCACCGACGGCGAGACCGCGATGCGGTCCTCCGCGGTTCGCTAGTTTGCGTGAGTTGAGCGCGGCGGATAATTGAAGTTACGGAACATGCGGGGAAGCGACTTCCCAAAAGGTGAGGGAACTACGACATGCAAAAATTAGATTTGCAAAGCGGCGGCATGAAATCGAAGCTGATCTTACACATTGAAAAGATCGTCTTCGGCGTAGCAGTGTTGCTGGTCGTGACGTTCATCTACTTCGGCGCGCAGCGCGAAGGGATCAGCGTGACGCCGGATGAGGTGAAACGAGTCGCTGATCAAGCTTCCGCAAATATCAACAGCTCGGAATGGGCGTCGGTCGAGAAGAAGCGCTGGACCGATCCGGTCTACGAGCAACGCGCCGAGTTGGCCCAGAACCCGATCAACATCAGCAACTATGCGGCGATGAGCGAGTTCGGCCCGCCGATGTATCAATCAATTCAAAAACGTGTCGATCCCAAAGTGCTGACGGTTGAAAAGCTGGAAGCGAAGGCCGGCTTCGCCCCGTTTGTCTATGACGACAAACGCATGGCGGGACTCGCCGCTGGCCGGGGAGGCGAAATGATGGACGCAGGCGGTTTCGGCGGCGGAATGGAGTATGGCCCCAGCGGACGCCAGTCGAAAGATATGCCCCCGGTCATGACTCCGGAGCAGCAAAAGCGATTTGGACCCGCTCGAGCGACGGCCGGCACGCGTATCGAAGGGAAACACTTTGTCGTGATTACCGGATTAATTCCGTTTGAAAAACAATGGGATGAATTTGACGCCGCACTGCTCGACGCCGCCGGCTACGATCCGCAACGTGACGTGCCGAAATACATCGGTTTCGGCGTGCGTCGTCGTGAGCTGTCGCCTGACGGCAAGTGGGGCGAATACAAAGATCTGGTGCCGCAATTGGCCTTCGCCGATGCGATCAAATGGGCCTTCCGTCCTGAGGAAGTGATCCCCCCCGAATACGCGCATCCGCTGCTCACTTTCCCGATCGCGCCGATGCTGTTGGTCGATCCGGCCGAGTACGCACGGCATTCGGAGGTGCCAAAATGGTTGCCTGCGATGCAGGGCGGAATGCTGGGCGAAGGCGGCTATGGCGGAGGCATGGGAGAATACGGCGGCATGGAGACCGCGGAAGGGATGATGCCTTCTCCGCAAGTGCCTGACTTCAACGCTGACTCCGCTTTCTTCCCTGGGTTCGCCAATCAAGGGGGACGCGGCGGAATGGGTGAAGGCGGATTTCCCGGCGGCATGGGCGGCTACGGCGGCATGCCAGGCTATGGCGGCGGCGAAATGATGGAAGGTCGCGGCGCAGGTCGACGCGGCAAGGGAGGTCGCGGCGGTATGGGGGGACGCGGCGGTATGGGGGGACGCGGCGGAATGTATGGCGGTGAGGGCGGCATGGGAGGGAACGCATCGGGCTATTCGAAAGAGAAGATGTTCCGCTTCTATGACACCACCGTCAAGGGAAACACGCAGTACCAGTACCAAGTCAATCTCTGGCTCGAGGACCCGAACAATCCGGCGATGCCGCAGGGGAACGCCCAGCAGGGGCGAGGCTCGAACATGGCTCCTTCTTCGGTGACGCTCAGCCGTGAAACGCTGGCTCGCATCGCTCAGAAGAAGCAGGAAGCTGGTCAAGATCCGGTGAAACTGAGCAAAGCGTCGCGATTGGAAACTGACTACTCGACACCGAGTTCCGCGGTGAAGACGACGATCGAATCGACCGTCATCGCCGGCAGCGTGAAGACAGGTCGTGAGCAACGATCCAATGACGGAAACAGTCGGCTTTTGAATCTGCGTGAGCCTCAAGCGACCGTATTGGGCGTCGCCTGGGATGAGGCGGAAGGGATTTTGTCGACCCAGAAAATGTCAGTCGAACGAGGCGATTCGGTCAATGTGATCGACGATTTGTGGACCTTGAATCCCGGCACGCTGATGTTCGATAAGAAAGAAGACTACGAGATGAAGACCAATGCGGTCGTGCTTGATATGCGCGGCGGCGACTCGCTGCCGGGACGATATCGTGACCCTGCTGAAAACGAAGCGCTGATGAGCCCCGGCGAGATTCTGGTCATGGACGCCAGGGGGAACATCACGATTCATAAAGAACTGAATGACCGCCAAGACTTCTCGCTGTTTGACTTCACTCCGCCCGAGGTGAAGAAGACGTCCGGCGGTTCCGACGATCCCTACGGTTATGGCGAAGGGATGGAGGAAGGCGGCCGGCGCGGTCGCGGGCGTGGGCGAGAGTAGTTCGCTTCGCAACTGGTAAAATGTAAATGCGATTCGGAGCGTCGCCCACTTGGGCGGCGCTCTTTTTTATGCGCCGACCGAAACGTGGAAACAGTTCAATTGGTAGCCAGCAGCGCAAGTTTTGACGCGATTGCATGGCGCTGTGACGAGTACCGCCTACTTACGGATAAAACCGAGGAAGAATCCGCTTTGCGAGCGCGACGTAAAGTGGAATACATCGCGGCGAGTCGTACTGAAAATGCAGAAATCGGCGGCGCCCGATTGGACGCATGGGTAACGCCGGTGTTGCTTAGTGGAAGCTAACCTGGTTGCCGTCGTTGCGATTGCCGAGGTTCGAGAACACCTCTAGATCAATCGTATACGGAAGAGCACGAACGCTGCCATCAAGCAATAGCGCGTTGAAAGTGCTGGGATGCGCCGAGCCGAATCGCTTCTGGCCCGCTTCGCCTTGAGCGTCACGCGTGGGAACCAGCGTTGTGGCTCGTACGTTGGCGAACGTGGACGGATCGCTGGGTCCTTCCCAACCGGCGGCATAACCAAGTTTGTCGGGATAGGTGGTCGATACCGATTCATTGTCGGCGTCATCCAGCGCCACTTTCTTTTCGGCAATCAGCAACGTGTTGGTCGTCCCATCGCTCGCGTTGACAAAACGGAGCAAATTTTTTTGGACGTCGATGGGGTAGGGGACATCTGGTGGTGGAGGAGGGCAAGTGACATCAACTCCCCAGGTCCGCGTAATCATGCCGGTTCCCTCTTGATTTGCGGCGGCATAATCAATTAGGCCGCGCACGATCGGAGTTTCGTCAAGACTCTCAGCATAGTCGCCGTTATTTTTCAGGCGGCAGTAAAAGTCGTTGGACGGTCCTTTTGCCAGCGGTCGACGCCGAGTTGGACAAAAATAGATCGGAATGGTCGCGGCGGTGGCGAAAATTGCGCGATCATGATCGCTCGTTCCAGAGCCCCCTTCATGCACGGCTTGTTGCTCCACGAAGGGCAAGATTTGAAAGGGCCAGCCGGCTGCCTGACGCTCGGCGATTTCTGGTTTTCCATCCGTAAACGTCGGGTGCAGGTCATACGCGTACCCGCCTGCCGGGAAAAACTGATAGGTGTCATGGTGGTAGTGCCAAGCGAGACCGATTTGCTTCAGATGGTTCGCGCATTCGATGCGACGAGCGGCCTCGCGGGCCATCTGGACAGCGGGCAGTAGAAGCCCAATCAAAATGGCGATGATCGCAATCACGACTAGAAGCTCGACCAGCGTAAAACCAGTACGGCCCCGGGCGATCATAGCAGTTCTCAAAATTTGGAGGTGTCGCGGCTTGGACTAATTTTCAAGCTAACGCTGGTCGCCAGAGTCGGCAAAGAACCGGTCAAGATTTGCAGACAATTAAAGTCGATCGTACGAGAATCTGGTTGGCGCAGCCGCAACTGATTCGGGACGTATCAACGCATCGCTATTTACGAATTACGAAAGATGCGGATGCGATCTCTGCATCGACTTCCAGGCGGCGAAGAGACCGCACCAGTGGGTTACTTGCCGGCAGTCGAGAAGCAGATTCTCTAGTCGAGGCTGACCGGATTGCCGTCGCTGCGAGCGCCCAGATTGGCGAAAGCGGTCATGTCGACCGTGAATGGAATGAATCGCACGCTGCCGTCGAGAAGCAATGCGGTAAATCCGCCGGGGTGAGAAGAGCCGAAGCGTTGTTGTCCGTCCGTGTTCAACGCATCTGGTCGAGGGTCAAGCGTTGTGGAGCGAACCGTGTCGAAATTGTGCGAAGTGCCGGGAACCCAACCCGATACATAACCGGCGTTGTCTCCTTCCGACTCACGTTCCGATTCGCTGCCAATCTTCGAGCGATTCACTTTCTTCTCGGCGACGAGCAGCGTTTGGGAAGTACCGTCGGTTGCATCGGCGAATCGCAGTAGGTTCTTCTTCATGCTGCCGGTGTCGGTGGGACAACTGGCGGAGGAGGCTCCCGGCCAGGTATGCGACAAGATGCCTGTTCCATCCGCATTGGATGCGGCGTAGTCGGTCTGGCCATGCGTCAGCTTTCGACTAGCGCTAGCCGGCAACGAAGCGTGATCTGGCCCCATGCAAAAGAAGTCATTCGTCAGCGCCTTGGCGTAAGGTTGGCGTCGCGACGGACAATAGTAGCCCGGGATCACGCCGCCGATCGCATTGGACGAACGCTCCAGGTCGGTGGCGCCGCCGGCACCTTCATGGATCGCTTGCTGTTCGAGGAACGGCAAGATCTGAAAAGCCCAGCCGGCTGCTTGGCGTTCGCCCGCTTCGGGACGACCGCCGGTGAAGGAGGGGTGAACGCTTTGCGAATAACCACCAGTCGGGAAAAATCGGAAGGTATCGTGGTGATTGTGCCAACCGAGGCCGATTTGCTTCAGGTGATTGGTGCACTGGATCCGGCGAGCCGCTTCGCGAGCCATCTGTACCGCGGGAAGAAGCAGCGCAATCAAGATCGCAATGATCGCGATCACGACCAAAAGCTCGACGAGCGTAAAACCAGCACGGCCGCGAGCGATCACGGTCTCCCCTCTAAATGGTGTAGTGTCCCGGCATCATGTATTTTAGCCTATTCAGGAACATCGCCTGAGGCAAATGACGAACCGGCGGGCCCCAAAGTTTGAGAAAACCAGCGGTGAAATTGGTTAATCGTTGCTATCGTATGGCGCGACAACAACTTAGCAATTAGGGACAATTGCGGCGGATCGGCTGCGTTTTCCCACCGCAGACCGTTGTTTGGGCTTGTAAACCCCAAAACATCTGGCAAAATAACGTGTTTCCGATTCTCTCAAGAGTCGCAAGAGAAGCTTTTGACTCCGCCGAAGCTGTGAAATGCGGCGGAATAACCATATAAGACAATTGAGTTTTGAGGGTTCCGATGGCCGAAGTGCTGAACGTTAAAAAGCGTGAGCTGACGGGCAAGCTTAACAACCGTCGCCTGCGTAACGCTGGCAAAATCCCGGCTGTGCTATACGGCAACGGGCAAGAGTCTGTGTCGTTGGAAGTTTGTGCCGACGAGTTTGCGGCGATCGTTCGCCACAAAGTGAAGAACATTGAATTGGCTGGCGACGTCACGGGCAACGTGGTGATGCGGGACATTCAGTGGGACACGTTTGGCGTCGACGTCCAACACATCGATTTTTACCGCTAGTCCTAGCAGTCAAGCTTGAATGCGGCATGAAATTGGTAGTGGGTCTCGGAAATCCCGGACCTAAATACGACAAAACACGGCACAACGTCGGTTTCGAGGCGCTGGATCGCTTCGCCGCCGGATCAGGCGTTACGCCGAGAGCCAAATTCAACGGAAATATCCTCGAACTTGGCGTGGGAGAAGAGAAGACGATTCTTCTTTACCCTCACACCTTTATGAATAACAGCGGGACAAGCGTCCGGGCCGCTTTGGATTTTTTCAAGCTGCCCAGCGAGTCGGTGCTGGTCGTTTGCGACGACTTCAACTTGCCAGTCGGCACATTGAGGTTTCGCAGCGGAGGTTCTGCCGGCGGCCAAAAAGGGCTGGCGGATATCCTTCGCAAAGTGGGGACGAATGATGTGCCCCGATTGCGGATCGGCATTGGTCCATTGCCGCAATCGAGAGACGTCACCAGTTTCGTCCTGGGGAAGTTTGCTCCCCAAGAGCGGGCCGAGATCGACTTTACGCTGGATCGCGCAATACGCGGCGTAGCGGACTGGATCGCTCACGACCTCAAGTACTGCATGAACCAATACAACTAACGCCGACTTCGGTTAGCAACAACACAGTTTTAGGAGATCGACATTGGCGGCCAACGTTTATGAAGGGCTGTTTATCCTGGATTCCAATCGGTACGGTCGCGACCCAGGCGGCGTGGCGGGCCAGATTCAGGAACACGTCGAGAAACTCGGCGGCGAAATTTTGGTAAGCCGGATGTGGATTGAGCAACGTCTGGCTTATCCGATCAACGGTCACCGCAAAGGGACCTACTGGTTAGCCTACTTCCGTTTGGAAAGCACCAAGCTGACCGATCTGACCTACCAGTGCAACATCAACGATAACTTCCTGCGGTTCATGTTCGTGAAACACGATCCGCGGATTATCGACATGTTGGTCGCGCATGCCGATGGTTCGGCGGAAGAGACCCCCGAAGAAGAAGCGCCGGCCGAGACCACCGATTCGGCGACGACCGAACCGGCAGCCGTCGAAGCAGCTGCGGAATCCGCCGAATAGGACACGCATTTTTTTGCGTCTGGCAAGTCGCGTGACGCCAGTCGTTTTGGTACGCTTGTAGTTAACAGGCGTTCACCATCGCGGCGATCGCTCCCGCGGTTTTAGCTACAGAGGAGATCGACACATGGCGAGTTTTAACCGGGTGATCCTGGTCGGCAACGTGACGCGAGACATCGAGGTCCGCTATATCCAAAGCGGATCGGCTGTCGCGGAAATCGGGCTGGCCGTCAACGATCGCCGCAAGACCGCTTCGGGCGAATGGGTGGACGAAACGACTTTCGTCGACGTGACGCTCTGGGGCCGGACGGCGGAGATCGCAGGCGAATACCTGAGCAAAGGCTCGCCGGTGTTGATTGAAGGTCGTTTGAAACTCGATACCTGGGAAACCGACGGACAAAAGCGCTCGAAGCTTCGCGTCGTCGGCGAAAAGATGCAGATGCTTAGCCCTCGCGGCGCTGGCGGCGGCGGAGGCCAAGCCGGTCCTTCGGGCGGCGGACAGCGACGCCAACCGCAATCGACGCCCAATCGCGGCGGCGGCCAAGGTGGCGGTGACGCAGGCAACTATGGCGGCGGTGACGATTACGATTCGTTCGGTGGTTCGTCGTCAGACGACATCCCGTTTTAATACTGACATACACACTACAGTACTGATCAAAAGCCCCGAGCAGCGTTCGCCCGAAAGTGGTGATTCGTCGTTTCGCTGGGCCGAGTGAGAAGCGAGAGGAACAGCGATTATGGCGACCACGAAAGCTGAAAAGCATAGCGAACGTGTTTGGAAGCGTCTGCCCAAAGGGCAAAACGGCGGTATCGAATTGCTGCTGATCCAATCGGTTGATCACTTGGGCAAGCAGGGGGATGTTGTCGAAGTCCGTCCCGGCTACGCCAACAACTATTTGATCCCGCAAGGTCTAGCGACGATCGCGACCCCGCATCACAAACGCATGGTCGACAAGCATCGCGCCAAGTTGCTGGAGATCGAGAAGTCGCGCTTGGCCGGTCTTCGCGCCATCGCCGATCTGCTCAACCGTCAGAGCGTTACGATCGAAGCGAACGCCAACGACGAAGGTCACCTGTATGGTAGCGTCGGCCCGGCTGATATCGTTTCGGCCTTGAAAGAGCAGAACTTCACGATCACCGCCGATCAGGTTCGCCTGGAAGGTCCGCTGAAGGAACTCGGTCTCTACACGGTCAAGATTCACCTGCACGCCGAAATCGAATCGGAACTCAAGGTGTGGGTCGTGCCGACCGTTTCCGGCGACGAATAATCTTCTCTTACGAGGCGATTTTCCGCGATCGATCCAATCTGTAAAAAGAGCCGTCCTGCAAAGGACGGCTCTTTTTTTGACAGTTTATACACGCCCGCTATTTTGCTTGGAAGATTTACGCTAGCAAGACTTGCGGCGCGACTTTGTTAGCGAGCGGCATCGTTCGATTGCGACGCTAGCTCGCGTCGTTATGATGAAGCCCGCGGCAAGCGATCGCCCTCATCGATGGTTCAGCAAGGAAGGTTCTCATGAAGTCCAAATTCAAACGCGTCGATCAGCCCGAGCGGCCGACAGCGGAGATCCTCGATCGGCAACCGCCGTGCAACCTGGAAGCCGAGATGGGTGTTCTAGGGAGCATCTTTTTGTTGCCGGACTGCGCCGACGAAGTGGTGATGATCGTTCGCCCGGACGACTTCTACGACGAGGCGAACAAGAAGCTGTATGAGCATATGGTTCGGTTGCACGACAGCGGTCGCAAAGTCGACCTGACGCTGTTGGCCGAACAACTGAAGTCAGATGGAGACTTCGAGTTTATCGGGGGCGCCGCGTACCTAGCCCGCGTGCTCAATAGCGTGCCGAACGCCGCTCATGCCGAGCATTACGCTCAGATCGTCGCAGCGAAATCGATCAACCGCAATCTGATTTCCGCCGCGACTGAGATCCTGCGGGACGCCTACGACGAAAACGACAAGGCCGATCGGTTGGTCAGCAGCGCGGAAGAGAAAATCTTCGCGATCAACGATAGCCGCAGTTCGAGCTCGATGGCCAGCATGAGCGAGATCGTCACCGCGTCGATGGAGCGGATCGATGCGCGACTTCGCGGCGAGCATCTGGATGACGGCGTAGCGACCGGCTATACCGACTTGGATGGCCTGACCGGCGGCTTTCATGGCCAGGAACTTCTGATTCTGGCGGCTCGTCCCTCAATGGGCAAAACGGCGTTTGCGATGAACATCGCCGAAAACGTCGCGGTGCATGACAAAACGCCGGTGCTGTTCATTAGCCTCGAAATGGGTTCGACCGAACTTTGCGATCGCTTGCTTTGCTCGGTCGCTCGCGTAAATGGCCATCGGCTGCGCAACGGTACGATCTCGGCGGATGATCGCCGGCGGTTGGTCGAAAAGTCGGCGCTTGTCGCCGAATCTCCGCTGTTTGTGGACGACGCGCCCACGCGCACCGTTTCGCAGATCGCGGCCGGTGCTCGTCGCATTAAACGGCGTCACGGGCGGTTGGGGATGATCGTGATCGACTATTTGCAGCTGATCGAACCCGACAATTCCAATGACCCCCGGCAGGAGCAGGTCGCGAAGATCGCTCGACGCTTGAAGGGGTTGGCTCGTGAAATGGATGTGCCGATTTTGTGTCTGGCCCAGTTGAATCGCCAGGCGGAAGCCTCCAAAGACAATCGGCCGAAGCTGAGCCATCTGCGTGAATCGGGGGCGATCGAACAAGACGCGGACGTCGTGATGTTCGTTCACCGTGAAGAGTATTATCATCATGGAGAGGAGCGGGATCAGTTCTCCGGCAAGGCCGAGATCATTATCTCGAAACAGCGTAACGGCCCGATCGGCGACGTTCACCTGACTTGGCTCCGGGACTTTACTCGCTTTGAAAACGCTTTCGAGCGGGAACCAGACGACTTTTCGGCCTTCAATGGGGGGGGCGAGTTTTAAAGCCGATTCCACGGACTCTTGCGAGCAACGAGCGCCTGCATGGATCAAATCCTCGGCTTCAAGGTTTGGGACCACGAAGAAAAGTGTCCTTATTTGGCGGGACGCCGCGCACGGCTACCGCTCTATTATCCCTTAACCGTGATGTCTGGCGCCGACCTTGATCTCGCGTTGTCGCAAGGCGCACGGCGCGCCGGCGTCTATCTCTACCGTGTTAGCTGTCGCGCCTGTCGCGCTTGCGAACCGATTCGCCTTGACGTCCGTCAGTTTGAACCGCGGCGTCGCCATCGCCGCGTGCTAGCGAAAGGCGATGCGCAGCTGACGACCGTCATCGGTACGGCCGTCGCGGATGAGGAGCGAGCGGCGATCTACAACCTCCACAAAGAAGGACGCGGTTTATCCGACGAAGAGCATTCGCCGATCAGCGCCGATCAGTATCGCGAATTTCTGGTTGAGACATGCTGCGAGACGGTCGAGTTTGGATATTTTCGGAATGATCGCTTGGTCGCTTCAGCGATCGCCGATGTGGGGGAGAACTCGTTGTCGGCGGTTTACTGCAGTTATGACCCAGCCGAGAGCGACTTGTCATTGGGGACTTATTCCGTTCTCAAGCAGTGGGAATTTTGTCGCGCGACCGACAGACGCTATCTCTATCTTGGCTTCTATATCGCCGAATCTCCCCATATGAACTACAAAGCTTCGTTCTTGCCGCATCAACGGCGCATCGCCGGCGAATGGATGGACTTCCCCGAGAGCTAGCAAACGCCAGCTCCGTCGTCGCCGAACCGAACGTTACTGCGCCCCGTAACGTATCGCATTGGTGATAGTTGCGCAAACAAGACTGAATCCGTCTTGCCGTAGTCTCGCTCTTTCAGTATCTCTACCCAACCGCTTACTTAGGCTAGATGCCTAACGCCGCGCACGGATTGCGCGGTGGGCCAAAATTCAAGGATGAAACTGTGCGAAATTGCCGCCAACGAACTGCTTTCACGCTCGCTCTGGGGTGTGGACTGTTGCTCTTGCTAGCAAACTGCAACACCGGCTACAGCCAAGAATTTGATCCCGCAACGATTGATCCGGCGCTGCTGGCGACTTCGCCGGCGGGGCCAGGCATGACCCCCACTCGACCGTTGATCGTCGATTTGCGGATCACCGGCAACAACCAAACGCAGGAAGCGAAAATTCGCTCGATGATTCGCTCGCGCGCCGATCGCGAGTTCGATCCTGAGATGATTCAGTCGGACGTGCGCAAATTGGCCGAGTCAGGCCTGTTTAAAGACGTCAAGATTTTGACGCAGCAATCGGCCGAAGGGGTCGTGGTCACGTTCCAGGTCTTTGAACGTCCGGCGATCAAGTACGTCAAGTTTCTCGGCAATGAATCGGCGACCGAGAAAACTTTGTTGAAAAAATCAGGTCTGACCGTCGGCGGCGCTCTCAATCGCTTTGTGGTCGAAGATGCGCGACGACGCGTTGAAGAATACTATCGCACGCGCGGACACGGGATGGCGACCGTATCGATCGCCGAAGGAAACGAGAAAGACGACGAAGGGGTCGCGTTCATGGTTCACGAAGGCCCCTTGGCTCGCGTGTGGTCGACCGAATTTGTCGGCAACACGATCGCTTCCGGCGGCCGGCTGAAAACGCAGGTGAAATCGAAGCCGGGCATTTTGTGGTACATCCGCGGCAAAGTCGAATATGACCAAATTGAAGCCGACGTAGAAGCGTTGACGTCGTACTACCGCGGGCTCGGTTACTTCAAAGCCCAGATCAACCGGATTATGGAATACAACGACTCTGGACTATGGGTGAACATCACGTTTGTGGTGGACGAAGGCCCTCGCTACGAAGTGCGCAGCGTCGCGTTTGTAGGACAGACCAAGTTTACCGATGAGCAGTTGGCGACGCAGGTCAAATTGATGGAAGGTCAGTACTTCGATCAAAAGAAGATGAACTCTGACTTGGCGGCCCTTACCGACCTGTACGGCGCCCAAGGCTACATTCACGCCGACGTGCAAGCGGAGCCCCGATTTTTGGAAGAGCCGGGGCAACTTGACCTGGTCTATGACATTCGCGAAGGAGATCAATATCGCGTCGGCAAGATCGACGTGAAGATTGACGGCGACTATCCGCATACGCAACGCGACGTCGTCTTGAATCGCTTGGACTTGGTGCCTGGCGACATCATCGACATTCGTAAGATTCGCGACAGTGAACGACGCTTGATTTCTTCGCAGTTGTTCGTCAACGAACCGCATCGCGGAATCAAGCCGACGATTCAAGTCAAACCGCCGGAAGTAAGCGATATTGCCGATCAACGCTCGAGCAATTCCGGTCCGACTTATCGAGGACAAAGTCCCGAACCGACTGTGCAGCCCTCCCGATACTATCCGCCGCAAATGCCGGCGGTGCAGTTGGGGCGGCAGACGGCTCCGCCCGACTTGCGTCCGTCTCGGTACTCGGCAAATCCTGCCGCTGCGCCCTGGTAACCTTGAAGCCTGCGACATTGATTGAGGCGACCTCCCCCCGGTCGAGAAGGATTCGTTCGTGCGAGACAGCTGTAAACTAAAAAGCCTGATGCTGCTATCCGCCATCCTCGTGATGGTAGGCTGCACAGCGCCTGGCGCTCACGTCGCGGCCCTCCCATCGACGTACTCAGCCGGATCTGCGGATCGCACGCTTGTCGCCGCGGCCAAGCCGCCGATTGTGCGCGCTCAAGATGCGCCGTTGACGGCCGAAAGCGGTGCGCCGCGACAAGCTTCGCCCGGCAATGACAGTCAGTATCGCAGCGGAATGCCCGCGTCGGGTCAGCCAGTTCAACAGGTCCAATACGAAACGCCCCCGCTGCCGCAAGCGCCGGTTAATGGACAAAACGTTCCGCCGGGCAACTACACCGCGGCGCCGCAAGCGAACCCGTACCCGCAGTCAAGCGTCGTCGGCGCCGCGCCGTACAATCCGAACGCTTATCAGCAATCGGTCGACAATGGCTATGCTCAACAGCAACAATTGCCGCCGCCTGCTTCGATCCAACCGCTGGGACGTCCTCTCGGCGGTGCTCCGATGTTTAGCCCGCCGCTTGGTCCGGATGCGATCGTCGGTCCAAATCCGATGTATGATCCAGGCCGGCAGCAATACATTCCCGGACGCACCGCGGATATTTTGGTCAATGCTCAAGAAGCGCAGACCGGACGCTTTCAGTTTGGCGTCGGCGTCAACTCGGATGCCGGCGTGACGGGATCGATCGTCGTTGACGAACGAAACTTTGATTATTCAGCGGTACCGACCAGTTGGGATGACGTCTGGAATGGACGTGCGTTTCGCGGGGCAGGGCAGGGGTTTCGCTTGGAAGCTTTGCCGGGTACCCAGGTGCAGCGATACATGGCGACGTTTACCGAGCCCTACTTGTTTCGCAGCAACGTCAGCATGAATCTGAGCGCCTACTACTTTGATCGCATCTATCGCGATTGGAACGAAAACCGCGTTGGCGGTCGTGTGGGACTTGGCTATCGTTTGACCCCCGACTTGTCGGTCGGCGCCAACATTCGCATGGAAAACGTCGACATCTCGGATCCCCGCTTGAATGGCTCGTCCGAATTGAATGACGCTCTCGGCACCCATGATTTATTTAGCGGCCAGTTGACGGTTACGCACGACACGCGCGATCAAGCGTTCGCACCGACCGAAGGTCACCTGCTTGAGTTTAGCTTTGAACAAGCTTTCGGCAGCTACAGTTTTCCGCGTGCCGAAGTCGATATGCGTCGCTACTTTTTGTTGCGAGAACGTCCGGACGGCTCGGGACGACATACGCTCGGCATTTCCGGACGCGCTGGGTTCTCTGGTTCCGATACGCCGATCTTCGAGAACTACTTTGCGGGCGGTTACTCGACGCTGCGTGGTTTTGATTTCCGCGGCATCGGTCCCGTGCAAGGAGGCGTCTATACCGGCGGTCCGTTCCGTGTTTTGGGCTCGGTCGAGTATACGTTTCCGATCACCGCCGACGACATGCTGAAAGGGGTGATCTTCACCGACTTTGGTACGGTGCAAGAGTCGACGAAATTTGTCGCCGACGAGTTTGAAGTTGCGCCTGGTTTCGGTCTTCGCGTTTCCGTTCCGGCTTTGGGTCAGGCGCCGATCGCGCTCGACTTCGCGTTCCCGGTTAACAAAGCCGATACCGACCGCACGCAGGTCTTCAGCTTCTTCATCGGCTACGCTCGCTAAGAGTCGCCCATTCGGTGATTTTCAGGCGTTTGCGTTTCTTCGCGCTTCGGGCTGCGAAGAGGGAATTGGCGCTAGTACGTCCGCCATTCAAAGTACTCTTTGTGATAGCCGGTGTGGCCTGACCATTTGTCGCGCGCTTTGCATGTGCCGAAATAGCCGTAGCTGTACGCCGGCGTGCTGACCGAATAGCCGTACCCCTGGTAATAGTGGCCGTAGTACGGAGCGGCGTTTGACTTCTGCGGAGTCAGAATCAAATAAGACGGCGGAGCCGCCTGGCCGATCGCAACCATGGCGAGGCTAAGCGTCAGAGATGCCAAGAGAGTGCGAATCATCGGAAGCGGCCTTGCTGCAATAGAAAATGGGGCGCTGGTGCAATCTCTCTTTGCATCGGCAATCGTGACGTTATCGGCTGATCGATGCTCGCTGCGTCGGACCGTTTTTCGTCAGTCAGTTCGGCTAGTAGCGATCTTGCCGATTATGCCGGGGCGTGGTTATTCGAGCGTCCGCCCGATTGCGTAGACTTCTTCGGCGTTCAGAACCAGATCGTTCTGCTCAAACAGACGCGCTAGGGCCCGCTTGTGAATCTTCATTTTCGTTCCGCCGACGCCGATGGCGCCGTAGCAGATTCGCCCATCCCGATCCTGGGCTTTGTCCATCGGGTCGACCCCTTCCAAGCCAACCGGCGGCGCCGCGTTCAGATCAATCAACACTTGCAAGTCGGCCGCTTGTCGCAAGTTTTCTTGACCGGCGAGTCGCACGTTGGCGGCCCCGGCGGCAATCACGACGGCGACGCCGTTCAGGGCCGCTTTCAGACTGTCGTCGTCGCTGACGGCGAACGGCCGGAAGGCGCCGTCAGCGACCTCGGCTTGCAGGCTCTCGCAGACCTTGGTCGCTTTTTCCAGTCGCCGCGATGCGACACGCACATGAGCGCCTTGTTGGGCCAAGAGTCGCGCCGCACGCTGCCCCACCGGACCGGTTCCCGCGAGCACAAGCGTCTCGGACCCGGCGAGTTGGAGATGTCTGCCTGCGGCCAAGACGGCCGCGGCGGCGGTGGTGTTGGCGCCGTTGGGGTCAAACAAGATCGAAACGCGCAAGGGGCCGAAGAAGCTGCCGACGGCGGCCGACAGCAACGTTTCGGCCTGTGCTACGTCGCTGCCGCCGATGAAGATCGCCGAACTCTTCAACTCGGCCGGCGAGCGTGTGAAGATCAAGCCGTAGACCAAATCACGGACCTGCGCGGCGCTGACCCCGCCGTGCCGAAAGAGTTGATCGACGCCTGAGTCGACAGCGACAACGCTATCGAAGGTGCTGATTTGCGGGTCAGAATCAAGCTGCAACAAGACTTTGGAGATCGACATGCGAACAACTCACCGGTGGGCAAAAAAGAAAACCGCCCGGGAAGGACGGTTTTCTGAAGTTGTCGAAAGAGCAAGAGCGCCGTCAGGCGACTTAGAAGCCGCGGAACGGATGGGCCGCTTTATCTTTGCCGGCCAAAACTTCGTCGATGGTCGGTTTGCCGCCCATGGCGCCGGCGATCGCCGCTTTGGTCGCTTCGTAGTTGTACTCGAAGATTTTCTTGTCGTCGTCCGCTTCCCAGTGAATGAAGACGCCGCACACGATCACGAGATCTTCGCACTGATCCTTCGGGATAACGCCGGCTTCGACCGAATCGGCGACCGCTTTGGCGACAGCCGCTTGGGCCGGGCCAAACATCTGGGTCGCTTGCTTGGCGCCTTTGATGGTGACCTTGGTGATCGTGACCGTCGCCGGTTTGACCAGCAGGTTCGGTTCGAGCACGGCCAGCAAGTTCGAGTGGCCAGCGGTTTGGGTCGATAGGGCGCTGGCGAACGCGGCGCCGACGGGACCGGTTTTGGAGCCGATCATGAGATCAATGTGGGCGATTTCGTTACCATCGCCGGCGAGCGCTTCGCCAATGAACATCGACATGCGTAGTTTCTCCCGGAAGTGAAAATTGGATGGAGCGTCCCGAAGGGGGGCGACCGCTTGGGGAAAGGCTATCGGGGCGGCATCCCTTGCAGCGCACAGTCGCGATAAAAAGAGCGCGAAACGCATCGGTTCAGGGCGATTGCCGTAGTGCAAAACTTATCAAACCCACACGCGATTGCAACCATGGAAGCCAAGCGGGGAGCGGGGCGCAACGAAAAGACCGCCGCGTGACGAAGGCCACGCGGCGGTCGAGCGATAGGCGAGAAAAAACAAAGGTGGGCTGGCGAACGCTACTTCACCAGTTTCAGGGGACGGTGGCCAGCAACCTGGCGGAAGATCTCGGTCAAATCCTCCGAATACTCATCGACGGTTTGACCACCGGGAACGTTAAAGTGGACTCCGCCGGTGATTTCGGCGACCTGATCCATCAACGCTTTATCGGCGCCGGCGCCAAGACTGATGGTGATGATCGTAAAGCCTTGATCAGCACAGAGATAGGCTTCGTTCAGCACGTAATTTTTAGCGGCGTTATTGTTGACTCCTCCATTGACCCAGTTCGCCTGACCGTCGGTCAACAGCACCATCATTTTCACGGCGCCTTTGCGGCCGCGCGTTTGCAACTCCTCGCGGCCCACGGTCATCCCCCCACCGATATTGGTGTAGTTATGATAGTGACCAGCTTGGCGCTGCCGTGACTGGGTCATGATGAACGGCAGATTTTCGGTCAACGTCGATTCGAGCAGGCCGTCTCCGTTGGGCGCGTTGTAAACAGCCAGACCGATCCTGTCTCTTCCGTCCCCTTCTTGCATGAAGTGAATAAACAGATCCACCGAGTTTTTCACTGCGGTGATCGGCTGGGCGCTGGCTTTCCACAAGTCGGGCGTCGAATTCGAGGAATACTGACGCTCCAGCAAATAGTTGATCCAGTTGAAATAGCCGAAGCGATACCGATAGCCGGCGTTATTATTTTGTCCTGTCCCGAGACAATAGTTGACGTAGTCGTTCCAGCTTCCTCCGGGATAGGGATAGGCGAGGTTATCCAAACCGAGCGCCGTCTTGATTGTATTGATTCGTTGACCGTCAAAATCAAACGACTGCACTTGGTCCGAATTATTAGAGTTCTTGCCGCTGGTCACCCAGACGTAGCGGATTTCTTTGTTGGGGTTGGCCGTATAGTTGAGTGACGAACCGGGGTAGTAGTTGTAGGTTGATCCGTTGCTGGTTTTCACGCTGATTTGCTTGATCGTCTTATCCGACTTCACCACGACCGAGTTGCCACGATAGGTGACGGACGATTTCGCCTGACCGCTTGACTGCGGCGTCGGGCCGTTGACCACAGCGTACTGCGGATCAAACTGCAGATTTCCAAAGATGGGCGATCCAAGATCAGCGTACATCTGCTGAGAGTTGCTATAGATATGATCGAAACCCAGTTTGCCGATCGAATTGAATTCGCTGTCATCATTCATCGAGCCGGAAAGGTCCAGCACCAACATGATGTCGCGAGACTGATAAGTCGCGATCGATTCGGCGGTGATATCAAACGAGTCGCGTCCGAGCAAATGCCCGAAAAAGAAAGGCATATTTTCGTAGGTCATGCGGACGCTGACCGTCGTGGGGTTCTTCTCAGCGGCCACAACTTGACCCGACGTGTCGTTCCACTCGCCGATCGTTAGCTGCAGGCCGTCTCCGTACTTGGTCAAAAACTTATCGACGTTGTCAGCGGTGTTTCCCTCGGTAAATTCTTTCCATTGCAGCCCGACAGGATTGTGCGTCAGGTATTCGTGCACCGTGCCGGTAGCGACATCTTCCCCTTCGATCAACGTTCCGGCGCCGGCTAGCGCCGCTGAATCGACCGATCGCTGCAATTGCGACTGCATCGTGAACATGTAGCCGACATCCACGCTGAGCGCCATGAAGCCCATCATCACGATCATCAATACGGCGGCCAGCACGACGATCACCCCGCGACGAGGCGCAGGACGTACGGAGTACGGTTTTTCTCGATCTCTACGACGCGACGACATTTCGACTCTCCTACAAGTGTTGGGCGAATGGGCGCAGCAGCCGACAGGACGGCGCTGACGCGGGTATCATGGACAAAATTAGCGGGGAGAGTTTTGGCTTCGAGCCGCTTCGTGCGGGTTCGTCGCGCTATAGGAACGGCAGGCGAACGCCTTCCGCAGCAATGGGAAACAGAAAAGCCAGTCGAAATGAATACAGTGTCCTTGCCCAATGGAAACCATAGCTCGAAATCTTTCGGCAGGTCGCCGCAGGGAGAAAAAATCGCAAAAATCGTCGTGAACCTTCCATGACTCACTCTCCCACTCCCTTGCGCATCGCCGTTGTGGGATCTAGTTGTCGCGCCGCCGTCGCTTGTTTGCGGCGCAGCGACGTCGCCGCCGTCGCTGCGGATCAGTTCGCCGACGCCGACCTGCGGCAAATGGCGCAGGCATGCCAACTGGACAACTATCCCGGCGATATTCCGGCGTGGCTAGCGACGACCGATGCGACCCACTGGATCTATGTCGGGGGGCTCGAAAATCATCCCGACATCATCGCCGCCGCCGCTGCGGTCCGACCTCTGTTGGGCGTTGACTCCCCTGCTCTGCCGGCGATTCGCGATCCTCTGTTGTTGCAGTCGCGACTACGGGACGCCGGCTTTCGGTTTCCCGAGACGCAGGTCGAACCTCCCTCCGCAGGTCGCTGGATCTTGAAGCCGCGTCGTTCGGCTGGCGGATTGCAGATCCGCGAGTTCTCGCAGCCAACGCCAAACGCGGATGTCGTCTATCAACGATTTGTCCCTGGCCGTTGTTTTGGCGCCGCATTTGTCGCGATCGCAGGAAAAGCTCAATCGCTCGGCGTTACGCGGCAATTGAGCGGGCGAAAATGGAAGGCGCCGCAGCCTTTTCAATACGCGGGTTCGATCGGGCCGATCCAACTGCCGCAGTCGCAGCAACAACAACTTCAGTCGTTGGCCGATTTCCTGGTCGCTTCAACTCAACTGCAAGGCATGTTCGGCGTTGATTTTATTGTTCGCGGCGACGAGCTATGGCCGTTAGAGATCAACCCGCGATTTACAGCCGCGATGGAACTGTCGCCGGTCGATGTCATGCGGTTGCATCTGTCAGCGTGGCTGCCCGAATGGAGGAGCGAGCATCCAGTGCGGAAACCAACGGCCCCCGCAATAGGCGGCAAACTGTATCTGTTCGCGCCGTGCGATGTTGCGTGGACGGAATCGCTCGGTAGGACCTTGCAGCAAACGGCGGCGGAGATATCGCTCGAAATCGCCGATATCCCGATGGCTGGCGTCAAAATTACCCGGTCCGCGCCTTTGTTGACGCTGCTTGGCTCTGCGGCCGAACTGGGCATCGTGTCGAGCAGACTACGAAACGGAGCGAAGCGGGTGCTGCAGCGGCTGATAGCGGACAAATAATCCGGCGCTAGTTTTTTCGCTTACGCTGCTCGGCCGTGGCCAGCGCTTCTTTTAGATCGGCGCTGGTCGGTTTCCAGTTGCGACCGGCGTGCTGCGGTTGAAAGTCGTCGACTTCGGCCAGCCGAGCGATTTCGCGCGTCGCTTGTTCCATCAACTCTTGCGGCGTGCCGGTCGACGTATCAATCGGCTCGCCAATCTTGACGATCACTTTGGCCCGCATCATGAAGGCGCTTTGCGGCGTTCGGTCGTAGGGCGCGCCGATGATATAGATCGGCACGATCGGCACGCCGGCATGTTGAGCGATCATCGCGGCGCCGGGACGAACCGGCAGCAGCAGCTGATCGGTCATGTTGATTCGCCCTTCTGGCAATACGCCGACCAGCTCTCCCGCTTTCAACAGATCGATCGCGTGGCGGATCGCTTTGGTGTCGCGACCTCCTCGATTGGCCCCGATGGCGCCCGATTGTCGTAGGAACCATGCTAGAGCAGGGTGTTCGACGTACTCTCGAGCGACCATCCAGTGGACGACGCGATGCGCAGCAACTTGAATGAAAAAGGGATCGGCGCTGCTACGATGGTTAGCGATCAGGACGGCGCCCTTGTCGATCGGAACGGGCAGATTCGGAGGAATCGACGTCCGCCACCAACATCGGGAGAAGACAATGTTGATGCAGGCGAGGACGTATCGCGGAAACGTATAAACGCGCCGCGACCAGCCGGTCAGCCACCAGATGACTGGTATCGCCAGGATCGAGATCAAAAAAATCGCTGAGATGATGTCGCGTATCAACGCGGCGTTTCCGATTCGAACAGGGATAGGAACAAAGATGCAGATAGGAATTGTGAGCGATACGCACGGTCAGGTCGAGTTCACTCGTGCAGCAATTCGCATGCTGGAGTCGTTTGAGGTCGCCCAGGTGATCCATTGTGGCGATATCGGCGGAGCCGCGATCGTCGAACTTTTCAGCCAATGGCCGACGCATTACGTCTTGGGGAACGTAGACCGCGACCCCGAGTATATCCAGGAAAAAATTGAATCGGCAGGGCAAACTTTTTGCGGAATGTTTGGCCAACTGACGATCGCCGACCGGAAAATCGCGTTTCTCCACGGTCACGACGAAAATCGACTGAAATCAACCATCCATTCTGACGCGTTTGATTTGGTCTGTCATGGCCATACGCATCAGGCCGCCAATTACCTGGTCGGAAAGACGCGCGTGCTGAATCCCGGCGCCTTGTTTCGTGCTAGCCGTCACACGATCGCGATTGTCGACTTGCCCGAGTTAGAAGTGAACATCGTGCCCGTGTAGGCTGGGTTAATCGCGCCACGAGACTGGGATCGGGTTTTTAGGACTTCGCCCGCACTAGCGCACGATCCGCTTCGCGCTGCAGCGCTGCTCGCACGCCGACATAGGTTTGGTGTCCCTTTAGGCAGGCCGAGCGAAACGTTTCAGGGCGGCTGACCCCTTTCAGGCGGAAAGTCTCGATATTGTCGAGAAAGAAGATCATGTCGCCGGCATTGTACCACGCTTGTCCCGGCCGGACTTCGATCTCGATCCGATTGAAGCGATCGAGATCAACCCAGCGATCCGGCTTGCCGTTAAGCCCTTTCTCGATGATCACGCGGCGATTGGTCAGCCGATAGTGCGTACCGACGCCGGGCGCTGCGTGCCACAAATAGATCGCGGCGCCGATTGGGCTGGTCGCGAGCGCCAGCAAATTGCCGACGGTGACAAAGCGAATTCCTTGGTCGATTTCGTACAAACGGCCGAGCAATCGCCCTAGTCCTGATGCTCCGTTCGACGGCCAGACCGTCATGACGCTGGTTTCCGATCCGGCGCTAGGTGCGACTCCGGCGATGGCCTGAGACATCGGCAATCTTTCTAGGGCATGCAGGGTAGGGAAGCGCTGTATTAACTTCGCCTAGTCTATCAGACGAGCCCCGGGACCGACCAGTAGATTTTGCGTCTCTACGGCGATCAAATGCGCTTCTGCAGGATGTGCCAGAAGACGGCGCTGCTTTCGATCATCGAGCCGACAACCAGTACGCCGATCATCAGCGGCATGTTGATCCCGGCGTCGCCGGCGCTCGTGATGCAATAGATAACGCCGAGTACCTGAATGAGGCCGCCGACAATAATCAGCAGAATAGAAAGCGGATTCATAGATTCTCCCTGATGTTTTTCTCTGGTTGTTCTTTCAGAGTATTCGTGACTTTCGCGGTGAAATTGTCGAGAGAGATCCCATGAAACGCAAAAACCAGGCGATCGAGCGGCGAGCAACCCGCTCAATCCGTAAATTGCGCAAGACCTGAGATCGAAAACGCGTGAGGGGATTATTTCACTTTCAAAATGATCCCATGCACAACCAGCACCGCGCCGGCCGACAACAAGCCCCAGCCGATCCAACTGCGGGGGCGAATCATGTGGCGCTGGTCGGTGTTCTCGACGATCATGCTTTGCAGCGCCCCTTCGGTCGTATCGGTTGACGGGCCTGCGTGTCGCGATAAGAGTCGCGTCGCCGTGGGGGTCAGTGTGAACGACTCGACCGATTTCAGCGTGACGCCGGCTAGCAGCAAGATCGCGCCAAGATAGATCGCATGCAGCGGCCAATCGCCTCCTTTGCGCGCCACGTAACCCTCCTGAGTTCGCCTGGTTTAGAACAACAGCGCAACCGCGCCCAGCGCCAGCAGACCAACGGCGACCCAATCGCGCCGCGTCCAGAATTCGCTCTTGCCATTGTAGCGAACGTAGTCGAGCAGCGCGCCGGTTGGGCAACCAAAGCGACAATAGGCCATCGGCGTGAAGAGCGACGCGACCAGTCCGACGACCGCGACGCCGATGGTTCCCCAGCCGGCGATGTGCCAAACATAGGCGTCAAACGGCTCGATATCGACCAGACTAAACGACCACCGAGCCGCCGCGACCAACACGACCCACGCTAGCAACACGCTGGGGATCGCTTTGAGCCAGGGGAGAAGTTTTTTCGATGGTTTCCATTGCCACTTGATCCGTCGTTTGGTCCATTGCTGCACGACGCCGTGCGGACAAAGATGACTGCAATAGACGTTGGTGCGGGTGAAGATCGGCAGCGCGAGGGCCGCGCCGACCAGCAGCACCAACCCAATTGCCAACTTCCAGGGGACGCCGTTTTGCGCCCATCCGACCAATAACGCTTGCGATACAAAGTCGCCGTTGGCGAAACCTAGATAGACGAAGACGACGATCTGAAACGGGATCCGCGCCCACGGTTTTCCGCGCCAAGGACTAAACGCCAGCAGCACGCCGACGATCACGACGGCGATCGTTTTGTAGTCGCGCTCGCGTAGGCGAATCTGGTCTTTCTCATCCGCTTTGTTCCGCGCCAAGTACGACTGCAGCATGTCATCCGCCGCGTAATAAACGCCAGTCGCCGCCGTTTGGCTGGTCATGGTCGCGCCGGAGACGCCTTCGATTTGCAGTTCGCGCAGATCGGTTTCGGGCAAAGCGTAGATCGACTGTCCGTTGAGTAAATTCAGAAAATACTCGTCCTCGCGAACGTAGTCGATGTACGGCTCATTGTCATAGCTGCGGACCAGCGCCATGCCGATGATGATGTCCTGGTTATCCAAACCGACTAGCATCTCGGTCGGACCTTGATAGCCGACCAGGTTGTCGGCCGCCGGCGAGGTCCGCAGAATCTTGCCCAGCGACGTCGCGTCTCCGTTTTTGACGATCAGCAGTGACGGATAGATTTCGTCCGGCTCGAGCGACTGGGCGGCGGGAAACAGCTTGCGAACGATGCCCAACTTCGGCAAGTCCGGAAACTTCAGCGACTTTTGGCCGCCGCCGAGTCGGCGCTGGACCGCTTCGATCATCGCCAAGCTAGTCAGCGTCGCGCCGGAGACGGCGTCGATGTCGGTCTGGCGGATCGCCTCGTCGCGGGTCAGGCCGTCCAAACTGTGCAGAAAGGGAGCGTGGCGCTCGACTTCGCGCGCATGTTCACGCGTGTCGCGACTCGAAAGGATCGCCAGCCCGCTGATTTTTTCTGCGGTTGAAAAGCCGATCAGCACGTTGGTGGGGCCTGAGAAGCCGATCGCTTTGTCGCCGGCGGGGGATGTTTGTAGAACGCGACCGAGCGTCGCGTTGGCGGCGTCTTTTACCGTGCCATCGTCCGCGACGTGGTCTGCGGTAGGAAAGAGCTTTTGGACGATCGCGATGTCTAATACCGGCGCCGGCCCGTCGTGAGCCGGCGCATGAAGGGTCGCCGCCAAGTGAATGATTAGCGCGATCGCAACCAAGATCAGCACGCGCCCGGCGTGGACGAAAGGTCGCCAAGCCGGGCGTCGCTTTTGCGGCTCAGACATTTACTTCTTGGTAGGCACAAGCTGAACTGCGTCGGCATGGACGGTCCCGCCGGCGCCGGCCGTCGCGACGACGATGGTGACCACTTCACCCTTGTCGAGCTGCAACTCGCCCAGCGAAATAAATCCACCTTCGATCGGCGGATCTTTTTGCTGGTTGATCTTCACTTCCAAGCGATCGTTTTTCGTTTCGACCATCACGGGAACCGTCTTGCCGCGGTTCTCGTGCGGCTGGTAAGCGAACCGAACGTCATAGACGCCAGATTCCGGGGCTTCGATCGCGAAGCGAACTGCTCCGCCGCTGTCGCCGCCGGCGTAAAGATAGCCGTAGCCAACATAGCCTTTCAGGCCGGTGCCGCCGTTCCAGTTGCCGATCCGTTCCGCTTCGGCGTCGTCGACGACCGTGCCGTCCAATTTGTTGGGATCAAGTCCCGTCGGCGGACCAAGAGGACCGGCGAGCGCTGGAATGTCGTCGGGGATTTCGATTTCGTCGTTCAAGTCGGCGCGATGGGCTTTGCCCGGCAGTTTGAGCAGCGTGTCCATCTCGGGCCAGTAACGTTCGTACACTTCACGCGGCGTGCAATCGTACGTGGCGCAGATGCTGGCCGCTTTACCGACGACTTCACCCATCATGCCGCAGGTCTTCATCACGCGGACGGTGCCGAGGGCTTCGTGATCGACGCTGATACAGCGGCCGGCCATGAAGAGATTGTCGATATTGCGTGAGTAGAAGCAGCGGTAAGGAACCGGATAGCCAAAGTTGCGATCGACCCGTTGATCATGGACCGCGATCGAGATGAACGGGTTGTCGGGGAACTTTTCGGCAAATTGCTTTTTCGGGTAGTGAAGATCGATCGACCAGGTGCTCGGCACGCAGCCGTCCGAGAAGTCACGCTTGCTGATGATGTCGTCTTGGTTCAGCACGATGTCGCCTTGCAGCAGACGCGATTCACGCGGCCCACCCACATAGGCGACCCAAGTCAGATAAGCAGGTGCGTGCTTGTCGGCGCCATCTTTGTTTTTCATCGCGTTGAACGCGCCATAGACGGCGCGCAAATTCCAGTCGCGGATTCCTTCGGCGTCGCCGATCGCATCTTTGTCGAAGCCGCTTTCCCAGAACCACTGCCCGTGATGGTCACGCGGATAGGGAAAGTCTTTCATCGTCAGGTCGAGCGCCCAAGGCGTCGCCGGAAACTCGCGCGGCTTGTCCGCTTCGTCCCAGGCCCACATGTTGCTCATGCCCATGCGGCCCTTTTCGGCCATGTCAAAATCAGCGCCCGCCAAAAAGCCGATCGTGCCGTGTCCGGTGCAGTCGACATACAGCTTGCCGGTAAACCGCTTTTGTTCGCTGGTTCGCGTATCAAACGCGTAGACGCCGGCGATCTTCTTTTCGCCGTCCATGTCGACTTGATAGGCGTGATGATTCAGGAAGAGGTCGATATTCGGCTCGGCGCGAACGACCGCTTCCTTCTTGGCGTCGCCAAACTCTTCGTACGTCCCCGGCGATTTCTTCGCGTGGTCCGAAAATTCCTCAATGATCTCGCCGACGCGGGGGAACTTGCCGCGGCGAATGTTACCCATCGCCCAGACGCGAACTTCACTAGAGCCGTTGCCCCCCAGAACAGGGCGATCTTGAATCAACGCGACTTTGCAGCCCATGCGAGCCGCCGACAAAGCGGCGCCCATGCCGGCGTACCCGCCGCCGACCACCACCAGATCGTACCCGCTCTTTTCGGTCGGCTTTTCTTTCAGGCCTAGCAAGCGACTGCGCCAGGCCGGCAAGATCGCGCTCTCATTGGGAGGCGTCGCATCCTCTTTCGTAAAGAAGATCGCATCGCAGCGACCATCGAAGCCGGTCAGATCGTGCAGCTTTAGCTCCACTTCTTTCGCGTCGATTTGGACCGTTCCGCCAGCTTGCCAAGCCCACTTTGCGCCTTGGGCGCCGAACGTTTCGCCCAGCGGCTTGTCATTGACCAGCAGTTGAAAACGACCAGGCGCGCCGGGAGCATTCCAGCGTGCGACCCAATCTTTCGTCCGCACGAAGACTTTGTACTCACCGGTCTCGGGAAAGGCGACCTTTGCCGTCGCGTCTGCGACCGGCGTGCCGAGGCCATGCGCCAGCAGATAGGGCGAGCCCATCTCGCGAATGAACTGCGTGTCGAGTTTCCAGCCGCCGCGCTGATCAAAGCTCTCGGCCTCGATCAAGACCGACTGGCCAAACACGGGGGCGACACATGCAAACAATAAGAGAGCGGATAGCAGTCGGCGCACGACGGATGCTCCAGATGAAAGGGCAGGAGGAAGGCGGGATTAGACGCAGCGCTCAGGCCGTAAGAAAATAGGGCCTAGATCCGGATTTTACACGGACATGTCGTCCCAAGATACTTCTCTTGCCGATTTTCGTGCTTCTCTTACTCGCAGAACCCTAGAAGCGAGGATGCGGCTCGTTGGGGCTCGTTCCCAGCTCGATCGGAACGGCCGCGTCGGGAGACTCGAGCGACAATAGTTGCTCGACCATCGTTTGCGTGTCGTCGGCGTAGTTCGAGATCCGCAGTTCCCACAAGGGGCGAATCACCCCGGTTGAATCGAATATTTCCGGCCCGAAGCAGGACATAATTGCCGCTGTGATCCGCTGATTAAGGTGCGGGTGAGCCGGCGTGTCAATCGTGCTGCTGCGGAAAGCGTCGAGCGCCGAAGAGAGCAATAGCGGCCAGCCGGCGCTGTGCGATCCGTCGCGAGCTTGCTCGCGAATATCACGCGAGAATTCTTGGACCCGCTCGTTGTCGAATCCCATGTTTTTTACATCCGTAGCGACCGAAACGTAGCCCAGCAGCATATCGGTCCAACGTTCGGTCCGGCGGCGGAGTCGGTTGAGTTTGACCGCCAGGTCGGCGTCGAGTCCACGACCATAGACCATCAGGTTGAGCGCCCGGTTGCGAGCTTCGAGGTGCCCAATAAAGACGCTGCGAACGGTCGCTTCGGCCGTTTCGCCGCGATGAATTCGGTCAAAGGCGATGCAGAGAGAAGTCCAGACGCGAGTCAGCACATCGCTAATTAAGATCTCTTCCAGGATGGGACGGATCGTTTCCCAGTGTCCCGGCAGTTGCGCGGTGGGAGCTTCTTTGACGCTTTCGGAATGATCCTTGAGCAAGCGGCCCCAACGATCGAGACGTGATTTGGAGTGCGTCCAGTATTGTTCGAGCCCCTTGGGTGAAATCTGATTCATCGTGCGGATTTGAATCGGGGCGTGCGTCGCCAACAGGGCGGCCAGTTGGACTTGGTCTCGTGCGTGCATTCGGTGATTTCTTCGGCTCAGGCGACAAGGAGGCAAAGGAAAAAAGGGCCGCGAGAGCCCGAGGGGACAAGGGCTCTCGCGACAAGCAGCTGGCCTGGGGGAAGGTGGGGGAGACGCTTCAGGCGATGAGAGTACCTTTTGCATTCGCCGGGCCAAAACCGAAGAATCTGGCGATCCTGCTGCGTAAGTCTTTTCTGACAAGTGGTTTGAGTTTGCATCCAATCTGCCCGCTGCGATGCAAATGTTGTTATTCGGCATCATTTCCCAGAGACGCATGTTGCCGCGGCGCAACCACGTAGCGTCAGATCATCATGTAAACCAATGACTGAGTATTTGCGTTTTTTGTGCGACTACGGCATGATGAAGATCTCTTGTCGATTCCTCACCCATGCAAGGCTGCTCGTTGCCTCGATTTGCAGGTCACCTGGCGCTCGTCACGCTGCTGTTTGCCGTGCTTCCCTTGTCTGCACAAGAGGAACCGCGGTCGCTATTGGAACAACAGGGTTTGGTGAAATACGGCCGTCGCTGGATTTTGCCGAGCGAAACGAACCTAGCGCCTGAGCTGCGGCAACTCGATTCGTTGGAGCAACAGCTCAGCTTCTTTCAGCGACAAGTCAGTCTGGCCAAGGACGACAACGCGCGGCAGTGGAAGCAAAAGCAGGCCACCCTGGCCGGAATTGACCGCTTGGCGAAGCATCTGAAAGAGCATGCGGTCGGCAGCGATCAAGAGAAAGAGCTGGCCCAGCAGATCGATCGACTTCGCAAAATAGCGACCACCGCCGGCGATGCGGTCGAGCCGGCGACGCTGGCGGCGCAGCCGAACATCCGCGAGTTGCTGATGCAGCAGGCGCAGTTGTTGGCGACGCTGACAACGCGGACCTTCCAACTGCGGGAAGAGATGGTCGAGCTCGATCAACGTTACGCTTTAATAAAGTCGAAGTTGCCGGAAGCCGAGCAGGGGAATATCGGCCCGCTAGAACCGCTAGCGCGCCGCTTAGGCAGGCTCGCTCGTTTCGAACGACTCGCGCGCCAAGACCGACTGCCCATCTTCCTCCAAAATGGTCAGCCACGGGTTGCCGCGGTCCTGGATCAAGACAATCCGCAAATCTTTACCTGGAATCCGCAAGGACAAGAAATAGTTTTGACCGCCAATATGGCCCAGAGCGTGGGTGTACGTTACACGCCAGAGGAAGGGGCTGAGGTTGTGTTGGACAAGCAGAAAGTGAAGGTTCGGCGCGGTCGAATCGCGGCGCTGCGCGTCGGGCCGGTGCTGTTGCAGGACGTTGCTGTGTCGGTCTTGCCTCCGGAGCAAGAGTATAGAGGCGGATTTCTGGGCGGTAAGCTGTTTCAGCATTTCCAGCCGGGACTGGTGCTCGAAGAGCTTTCGCTGCGGTTTGATACGGCGGCGATGGAAGCCACCGCCGATCATTAGCTTCGGCAGGGACGGATGACTTTTCCGATTCTAACCGTCAGGCAAAGCATTCTCAGGTTTGCGGGCGTCGCTTCCGACCTTAGTATGATAGGGAAACGCCAAGGCGATGACGTTGTTTCAAATTTGACCGACCTTATAATTACAACGTCAAGGTGTTTCGGTAGGAGAAATGCGGGTTGGCTGGTAAACCCAAGATCCTCTGTTTGTGCGCTCCAGGTGGACAACACTCGGTACTGGAGCAACTGCGCACTGACTACGACATCACGGAAGCGCAGACTCCGCTGCGCACCTTCGCGCTCTTGAAGAATCATGAGTTCGACGGCGTCTATATCTGTACGGACTATTTCGACGACTCCGCCCGCATCGGCAGCTTGCTGCAAAACGAGCGGATCCTGGAGGGGATGCCGGACGGCGTCACGATGCTCGATCGCGACAACACGGTGCTCTGGGCGAATAGCTGTTTGCAGCGTTGGGCCGGCTGCGACGACGTAGTCGGCCGCAATTTTTACAGCGCCCTCAATAGCCCCGAAATTCTGGGGCCAGACTTCTGTCCGTTCCATACGGCGCTGACCTCTGGCCGACCAAGCACGTCGACGTTGCGTACCGAAGAAAACCAGTATTACCAGGTGCACGCCGCGCCGGTTATTACGGTCAACGCACCGCCGAAGAACCTGATCGTCACGATCCGCGACGTTACGGAAGAAGTGCTCCAGCGGCAAAAGCTGGAAGCGATTCACAAGGCCGGCATCGAACTGGCCGATCTGACGACCGAAGAGATCTTCAACATGGAGGTCTCGGAGCGGATCGAACTGCTCAAGTCGAATATTCTGCATTACACCAAAGACCTGCTCAATTTTGACGTGATCGAGATTCGCTTGCTCGATCAACGGACCGGTGAGCTCGTCCCGCTCCTTTCGGTCGGCATCGACAAAATCGCGGCCGAGCGTGAGCTCTATGCGCAATCGACCAACAACGGCGTGACCGGCTTTGTCGCATCGACCGGCAAAAGCTATCTTTGCGAAGATACCCAGTCCGACCCGCTTTATCTGGAAGGTTTTAAAGGGGCCAAAAGCTCCTTGACCGTGCCGCTGATCTTGCACGACGCGGTGATCGGCTCCTTCAATGTCGAAAGTCCCGAGCCGCGGGCCTTTACCGAAAGCGACCTGCAGTTCCTCGAGATCTTCTGCCGCGACCTGGCCCTGGCGCTCAACACGCTGGAGTTGCTCTCGGCGCAGCAGGCCAATACCGCTCAGGCCAGCGTCGAAGCGATCCATAGCGCCGTCGCATTGCCGGTTGACGAGATCCTGAACGACGCCGTCAACGTGATGGAGCGCTACATCGGCCATGACGAGGAAGTCGTCGATCGCCTCCGCCGTATCATTCAAAATGGTCGCGACATTAAACGCGTGATCCAAAAAGTCGGCGAGCGGATGACCCCCAGCAAAGCGGTCCCGGCGTCGGTACAGCCCGAGGTTCGCCCCCGTTTGCGAGGAGCCCGCGTGCTGGTCGTGGACGAAGACGAGTCGGTCCGCAGCGCCGCTCATGCTCTGTTGGACCGTTACGGCTGCGATATCGAAACCGCTCATGACGGGGCCGAAGCTTTGTGTATGGTTCGCGCCGGCTTGCATGGCTCCGGCTACGACGTGATCATTTGCGACGTGCACTTGCCGGACATGTCGGGCAATCGCTTGTATCAACGCTTGAAAGATGTCGTCACGCCGGTGCCGATGATCTTGATGACCGGGTTTGGTTACGATCCAGGGCACTCGATCGTCAAGGCGCGCCAGACCGGGCTGTTGCCCAACGCAGTCTTGTACAAACCGTTTCGCTTGGATGACTTGCTGGCGACGGTCGAGCGTATCATCGAAGCTTACGCCAATCAGCCCCAAGCCGCTTCGCAATAAACCTGCCTGGCGA
Organism: Blastopirellula marina DSM 3645; assembly: GCF_000153105.1. Taxonomy (GTDB): domain Bacteria; phylum Planctomycetota; class Planctomycetia; order Pirellulales; family Pirellulaceae; genus Blastopirellula; species Blastopirellula marina. The sequence continues at coordinate 1,357,407 of NZ_CH672377.1, read as the reverse complement.
CTTTGCTGGCGCAAACGCCCCCTGCAGGGTTTCGATCGTCCGGCAACGCTCGCCGTTGAACCGAACGACCTTGCACGATGCACTCTCTCCTGGTTTGGCTGCTGATCCTGCTCGCTCTGGCCGGACATCTGGCGCTCTGGTCGCGGATCCACTGCTTCTTTCATTCGCTTCCCTGGAAGCAAACCGTGATCGACTGGTTGGAACTCGCGATCATGATCATCACGGCGGTGACGCCGATTGGTTTTGTCGCCTACTTTCTGTGGGGACCGCCCCTCGACTGGAGCAGCCGCGCGGTCTGGTTGGAGTTTCCCCTGATCTACTTTTGGGCCTGTTGGACGGCGCTGCTGGTCGCGTGCGGTTTGTGGGTTCAGCATCGTTATGACGAACGGCATGCGGCGAACTATTTCACCAGCAAGACGCTCGCTTCCATCGATCTGACCCGCGAGTTCGATCTGGCGGAACTCGCAACCCCGGTGGTTCGCCTGGCGCAGCGCTTTCCCGGCAATCAAATCTTCCAGTATGTGGTCACTGAAAAAGAAATGTTCCTGCCGCGGTTGCCGGCGGCGCTCGAAGGGGTGACGATTACGCATCTTTCTGACTTGCACCTGACCGGCGAGTTTCTCCCGCCGTTCTATCAGCATGCGCTGGCAGCGGCCAATGATCTGCAGTCCGAACTGATGGTGATCAGCGGCGATATCTTTGATAAGGATCGCTGTATCGCGTGGACCGAGTCGACGCTGGGCCGGTTGTCGGCGCCGAGCGGCGTTCATTTTGTGCTGGGGAATCACGATACGCGACTTTCTGATATTGCGTCGGCACGAGTCGAACTCAAGAGCCAAGGTCTGATCGATCTCGGCGGACGTTGGCTGCAAACCAACGTTCGCGACACGCCGATCATCCTGGCCGGCGACGAAGCTCCCTGGTTATCAACGGTGCAGGATATCGACGCTTGCCCGACCGACGAAAACGGGGAGCGAATCTTTCGTCTGCTCGTCGCGCATACGCCGGATCGCTTGCACTGGGGCGCCGCGCACGACTTTGATCTGATCCTGGCCGGACACAACCACGGCGGGCAAATTCGCCTGCCAGGCGTCGGCCCACTGATCAGCCCTAGCCGCTACGGGGTCCGCTACGCCAGCGGCGTCTTCTACGAAGCGCCTTCCCTGATGCACGTCTCCCGCGGACTCTGCGGCACGTTCCCCTTACGCATCCGCTGCCAACCCGAAATCACGCGTCTGATCCTCCGCCGGAAGGGTTAGCGGAAAGCGGACCGGATCGGACCGCTCGCCGGAATGACGAATTAAGCACCACACTAGCCCGAGTGCGCCAGCCGAAGGGAATGCGGCAGGACACTCCGGATAGGGTTGGACCGGACCGCATTTAGTTTTCCGACGGAACACCGGACCGTGTCATCTTTTCCTTCGGTGGGCCTGAGTGGACTGGACCGATGAAGTTTTTTTAAATGTCTCCATTTCCGCCAGATGTTAACCTGCGTGCTTTAGGAGAGCTCATCGCCTCGTTGGACCGGACCGGACCGCTGCATTTTTTTCGATCAACTGCCCCAAATTGCCCACATGTTAGTCTGCGCAACTTGGCGCTGCCGCTGGCACGGCCTGATCTACGGTTTGACCAGTTGGACCGGACCGCTTGCCATTTTGTCCGAGAGTCAATCTGGGAGGGTGCGTCTGGTGTGTAGATCGTACACATAGGTAACACCTGCGCCCGGTCGCTCGCATGGTTTGAGCCGACCAACAACCGGCAACGGCGCAAGCCGCCGCACCCCTCAATCGACGCGAAATCCGTGCGCTCTGTCAACGGACAACCTTGGCGGCCCATTGATGAGTAAAGCGAGCTGCGATTGACGTTCGTCATCCTGCTGCTCGAAATCCGGTAAATTGGCTTTTGCGATCTTCTGCCGGAAACAGCGTGTTGAGCCCCACTCGCGACGATACATCAGGAAACGTCATGACCACCGTTCCCCCCTGCATTGTTGGGTCGAGCGCCCCGGAATTTACTTTGCCTGCGGCGCTGCCTGATCTTGGTCAGCAGCGCCTCCAATCGGCCGATTACCGCGGACGTTGGCTCGCGATTCTGTTCTATCCGCGTGACTTTTCGTTCGTTTGTCCGACTGAACTGACCGGTTTCAGTGCAGAGAAATCACGATTCGACGAGCGCGGCTGCGACTTGCTGGGGATTAGCATTGACTCGGTCGAGTCGCATTTAAAATGGCTGCAGACGCCTTCAAGCGCCGGCGGAGTCGAAGGCTTGCAGTTTCCGCTCGCTTCCGACCCGCACGGCGAACTGTGCAAACGGTTTGGCGTATGGCGCGAGCAGGATGGTCTGCCCAATCGAGGTTTGTTCCTAATCGATCCGAGCGGGCAGCTGCGCTATGCGGCCAGTTATGACTTGAGCGTCGGCCGCAATGTCGAAGATGTGTTGCGTTCGTTGGATGCGCTCCAGGCCGGCGGCGTCTGCCCAGCCAATTGGAAGCGGGCCGATGGGGTCCTGGATGTGGCGTCGCTGTTGCAGCCGGGCCGAGTTTTGGGCCATTACCGCATCGAACGCGAGTTGGGCCGCGGCGCTTTCGGCCAAGTTTTGCAGGCCGACGACTTGCGACTGGAGCGCAAGGTCGCGCTCAAAGTGATCTCGAAACAGGATGGCCAAACCGAGACCAAGCTTCTGCGCGAGGCGCGTTCCGCCGCAAGCATTAATCATCCGAACGTTTGCACCGTCTACTCGGCTGATACGATCGACACGCTGCCGACCATTGTGATGGAGTACCTAGAGGGGCGCCCGCTGGTCGAGGTGATTGGCCATGGATTCGACCAGCGCCGGTTCCGCCGGATGGCCCACAAGATTGCGTTAGGACTGTCCGCCGCACACGCCCAAGGAGTCGTGCACGGCGACCTAAAACCAGCGAACATTTTGCTCCGCGAAAATAACGAACCGGTCCTTGTCGATTTTGGACTCGCCCAGTCGCTACGGCAAAACGGGGTCGAGTCAGCAGCAGAGGTGACACCGAGCAAAGACGCCGGCGAATCGCCGCTCGATCCAAGCAAAACGCTGGAATTCGCCGCGGCCACCGCCACGACATCCCGACCAGGGGGAATCTCTGGAACTCCGGCCTACATGTCGCCGGAGCAAGCCAGCGGAGAACGTTTGAACGAATCGAGCGACATTTTTTCGCTGGGATTGATCTTCGCCCAGATGTTAACGGGGAAGTCGCCGATGAGCGACTTGTCGGTAATCGAGATTATCACTTCGTTGCGGAGAAAAGATTTCGTCGAGTCGCTGGTCGAGAAGATCCCGAGCACGTATCGGGCGGACCTGGTCGACATGTTGGCGATGAAACCGGAGGAGAGACCGAGCGCCGGAGATGTTTGTCAGCGGATGGCGCAATAGGATTGCCGAAGTCGGATTGGTGGGTTACGCAAACCGGTCTGGCGTTTTGAAGTTGGTTGCCGTGATTCGGTTTGGCTGCTCCCAACCCTACTAGGCTTCATCAGCCGTGCGGCTGATTTCTCCTTACTTGGGCCGAACGCCGAGAGCGGCCTACAGATAAACCCGCCGGTTATAAATCCACCACTCGACCAGCAGCACCACGATCGCGGCGGCGACGATCCATTTCCAGAAGTCGACGCGGACCGGTTCCCAGCTGCTTTGGCCTGCGATCGGTTCGCCCCAGTCGGTGGCGATCGCGTCGGCTGGCGGGATGTTCGATTCTTGGGCGTCGAAGATGTTGACCGAAAAGCTTTGGGTGACGTCGGGGCCGTTTCCTTCGCGGACGTTATAGGTCCCGAGCTGGTCGGTTTCGCTGAAACTGAAGATGTTTTTTCCTTCACGACCGATCGTGCGCTCTCGACCCGTGGGAGGCGAAACTTTGACTTCGGGGACCGGCGTCGAAGTACGCAGTTCGATCGGCATGCCGGGGCGAATCGATAGGTCGCCGCCTCCTTGGCGGACGTCGCCCAGGTACTCGATCACGTTTTTGACAAAGACCGGAAAGCTTTGCCGCTTGGGCCATTCGGTGTTGTAAAGCGTCGAGCCATCTTTCTCGATCAGAAAATTGAAGCCGAGCACGGCGTCTTCAAAACCTTTGCGGGGAGCGATCGCCAAGAGCGGACCAAACTGCGAATCGATCAGCGTTGTGCCGCCTGAGACTTCGACCGGGTTGGCGTAACCGATCATGACGTTGGTCATCTCGATAAAGTTCATCAGCGGATGCGAGTGGGCGATGTCAATCACCTGCGGCACGGTCACTTCTTCCCCCAGCTTCCACTGATCGCCGGGCGGGATCGCGCCTAGGAAGAGCGTGCTCGATTCGGGCATCGTCTCTGGCGAGCAGTTGTCGTAGATGATCACGTCAAAGACGCCGGTCGCCGCTTCCTGTTTGTATTGATCTCCTTGCAGATAGCTGGGCTCGACCATGGTGGTGCGGGCCAGGCGGGTGATCGCTTCGGTCGCCATCGCCAAGCGAAAATAGTCGTTGCCTGGGGTGACCATCAACACGTTCGCTTTGCGCGGTGGATTGATCGCCGCATAGGCGACGTTGTCGTTGGCGAGCGCATCGTCGACTTCGATTTGCAGACGCAACTTGCCGGCGTCGAGATCGCCCAGTTCAAACTGAAGGCCGGCGGCCCCTTCTTCAGGCAGCTTGACCGTTTGGGCGTCGAGCAGTTCATCGTTGTAGTAAAGTTGGGCGGCGACCTCGTCGGGCGCGGCGCCAAAGCGTTCGATGCGAGCGTAGGCCTGGAGTTCGTTATTGCGATCAGAATTGCGCTGCGTGCTGAATGCGATGATGCCGACGTTGCCGCTCAAGGGGTCGCCGATCGGCACATAGACCGGGGCCAAATTGCCAAAGGTAAAGTCGGCGATCGGCGGAAATCGCCCATCGCTGAAGATGTAGAGCGTCGCCGGTTTTGCTTCGGCGACGCCTGCGTCTCCTTCACTAAAGGCCGTTTGCCCCGGATTGGCCAGCCCTGACGCGACGCGGAGCGCTTCGCTGATGTCGCTGACCCGATTGGTCGGTTCGATCGCGGTCAGCTTGCGCTGCAAGATGCGACGATCGTCAGTGAAGGCCTGCTCGATCTTGGCTCGATCGGCGAAGCTGACAAGCATCGCGACGTCGCCTGATTGCATCTGATCAATCATCTCGGCGATGCGGCGTTTGGCTTCGGCCAGGCGGTCTGTTTGTCCTTCGACATCGGCAGAGCTCATGCTTGCCGAATTGTCGACGAGAAAGACAAACCGATCGCCGATCAGCTTTTGGCCTTGCATGCCGGGACGCAGACAAGCGAGGAACAGCAGCAGCACGAACAGCAGTTGCAACAGCAGCAGGATGCTTTGTCGCAGTCGTTGCCAAAGGCTGTTGACGTGCAGGTCCTCGATCGTGCGGCTCCAAAGATAGGTGCTGGGCACTTCGAGCGGCTGGCGGCGCAGCTTTAAAAAGTAAAGGGCGATGATCGCGAACGGCACGATGGCCAAGAGCGTCCAACCCAACCAACCTAGCGTCGGGAGAAACATTAGCGGACGAGCCCCCTCTGTCGCAGATACGAGGAGACGATTTGATCGACCGGCGTTTCGGTATTGGCCAACATGTAGGTCATGCCGCGTTTCGTGCAGTACGACTTGGCCCCTTCGACGAACGCGTTGAGCGTCTTTTTGTATTTTTCGAGCAGCGGCCGACTGACGGTGATTTCGGCGGCGTCGGCGTCTTCACTGTCGACCAGACGCAAGTCCCCTTTGATTTGCTCTTCGGGATTCAGTTCGACCGGCGACAGCGTATGAATGACGTAAACGTCCATTTGCTGGGCGGTGAGAAAACGGAAGGCCGCTTCGTAGCCGGACTTGTCCATCAGGTCGGTGATCAGCACCAAGACTCCTTTGCCTTGGTTGCGGAGACAGAACGATTTGACCGCTTCGAGCAGCGACACGTTTTCGCCGGGCTCGATCTGATTGATGTGATCGAGCATCCGCATCAGGCTATGCCTGCCGCGTAAGACGGGGCCCGGCTTTCGCAGCGGCGTGCCAAACGATTCGCATTTGACGCGGTCGGCGCGGCAGAGCCCGATGTAGCAGAGGGCGGCCGCCATCTGTTTGGCGAAGTGAAGCTTGGTCGGCTCGCCAAAATCCATCGACGTGCTCGCGTCGATCAACGTAAAGAAGTGGAGGTCTTCTTCTTCGAGAAACAGCTTAAGGAAGAGCTTGTCGAGCCGCGCGTAGGTGTTCCAGTCGATAAAGCGGAGATCGTCGCCGTGGACATAGTTGCGAAAGTCGGCGAACTCGACGCTCTGCCCTTTCCGCTTGCTGCGGCGTTCGCCCTTCATCCGCCCACGAAATATCTTCCGGCTGACCAGCTCAAGTCGTTCGAGCTGGGCCAACATTTTGGGCGAGAGCAGTTCGATTGGAGAAGTCGTCGTGACAGGCATACGCGCGGGTGCGTCCTCTGGCAGGGTCGGCGAAACGAGACAGGCGAAAGTTAGCGATTCGCGACACGGGCCACGATCGGCTCGTCGTCACTTTTCTCGGGCAGTTTCTCCAAGATCTCGAGCAGCACATGGTCGGTATCGAGTCCCTCGGCTTGAGCTTCGAAGTTCAGGATCACGCGATGGCGCATCGTCGGCAGATAAACGCGGCGGATATCCTCGAAGCTGACGTTGTACCGTCCGTCGAGCAATGCACGAACCTTGGCGGCCAAGGCCAGCGTTTGGGCGCCGCGCGGGCTGCTGCCCCAACGCAGGTATTGATTAGTGACCGGCAAGGCCATCGGCCCGTCGGGATGCGTCGCCAAAGTTAATCGCACGATGTAATCTTGCACATGCTTGGCCAGGATTACTTCGCGGATTAGTTTTTGCCACTTCATGATCTCTTCGCCGTCCATTACCTTTTCGGGCTTGGCGAAGGTCCCTTTGGTGGTGCGATCGATGATCGTGGCAAGATCTTCGGCGGTCGAATAACCGACGACCAGCTTGAAGAAGAAGCGGTCGAGCTGGGCTTCGGGCAGCGGATAGGTTCCCTCTTGCTCGATCGGATTTTGCGTCGCGAGCACAAAGAACGGCTTTTTCAGCTCGTGACGAACGCCGCCGACAGTGACGCAAAACTCTTGCATCGTCTCCAGCATCGCCGATTGGGTCTTGGGCGTGGCGCGGTTGATTTCGTCCGCCAGGCAGATCTGGGTGAAGATCGGCCCTTTTTGAAATTCAAAAATCCGGCGGCCGTCGGGCGTTTCCATCACCATGTTGGTCCCCAGAATATCGGCCGGCATCAAGTCAGGCGTGTACTGGATACGATTGAACGGCAGATCGAGCGTCTCGGCCAGGGTGCGCACTAGCAGAGTCTTGCCCAGACCCGGCACTCCTTCCAGCAGGCAGTGCCCGCCGACAAACATGCAGGTCAGCACGCCGTGGACGATCTCGTCGTGACCGACGATCACGCGACCGATTTGCTCACGCACTGCGTTATATCGATTGCGGAACTCTTCCGCTTGTTGCTGCATCGTCTCGCCGACGCTCATGTCGCTTTCCTCAAAGTAGATTGGATGACGAGTGATCTTCTGATTCGCGGCCTGAGCCGGTGGTTCTAATTTTTCGGAGGCTCGGGCGAATCTCCAGGTCGCGTCTGTTGCCGGCGAGCCTTTTGCTTCGCTTTTAACAACCGGGACGTATAGTTATCTTCTTCGCTTGGATCTGGTTGGGATTGGGGTTGAACACGACGATCGATACGTGGAGTCGCCGCAGAGAGTTCGTCGGAGACGGCGTCGCCTGCTTCCGGAGCGTCGGCGTCAGTCTCAAAGCGAGTGCTGGCGCGGCGCTGGTCGATGTCGGACGCGACCTTTTCTTTGCTCATCCGCAACCGCTCGAGCCGATCGTCTTGCTTTTCTGCTTTGCCAAATCCAAAGGCTCGCCCCAGGTAACCTACTGCCGGCGACAGCCACTGTAATCCTATCGTAACCCGACGGATGAAAACGTCGTGAAAAAATGCGACCGCACAGATTACCACCAACAGGGGCCAGATCGGCTGACTGCTGACCGCTTTGGCCAGATTATGCCGGAAAGTATCGACCTCTAGCAAATCGTCGACACGGCCCAGCGCCATTCTCCCATGGATCAGCTCCCCTTTTTCTCCCCCTGCTGGCTCTAAATCAGCCAGCGTCTCGAGCAAATTATAATTCGTAAATTGCTGGCGAAACTCGGCTGAATAGGGAACATTGACCCCGGTTCGCAGCGGAGCTTCGCCGGGACCCGGGACCAGCGACAAAAAGTAGCTGCCCGACTCGTCCGCGTCGAACTCGCCGACATAGCGCCCTGGCGCGACCTGTTCGAGCCGGAAATCGTGCGTTTCCATCCGCGGGTCGACGGCGTTACCGGCGATATTCAAAAAGTTGAGATACTTATCCTCTTGATCGATCGCAGTGACGACGACGCGGACTTTGCCATCTTTGGCCTCGCTGGCGATCGCATACTTCCCTTCGTTACCGCTGGGGCGCATCGCCCAGCGAATCATCTGCGTATAGAACTTGTCATATCCATCCCAGCCGGTCCATTGATTGGACCAGCGATGGCCAGCGTCGCTGGTGAAGACGACCGAGCGACCGAGCCCGAACGTCCAGCTCGCGAGCAGCGTCGCGTTCTCTGGATGCTGCGCCGGATCGGGCGCGATCAGCGCGACGTCGACTAGCGGATTGTCTTTGAGTGACGTCATCACGTAGCCGTCGAAAGATGGAAAGCCGTTGATGCCGGTCGTGATTTCGTGAGGGTAACGCTCGAGAGGAACCATGCCGGGATGATCTTTCACCAGCGGCTGCGCGATTCGCCGGGCCTCACGTTGATAGATCCGCGGCAGCGCCTTGGGATTGGTCACTTCGTAATATTTGCCGCCGGTCGCGGACGCGATCTTTTTCAGCTCTAAACTGTTCGCCGGACCATGCGTACCGATCGCGACGGTGGTCACTTTGATGCCGGCTTTGGCGATCGCACTTAACGTAAACGGATTGGCGGGCGAAGGGTCGCCGTCGCTGATGATGATCATGTGTTTGACGGCGACTTCGTTGGGCGGAAGCTGGTTGAACGCTCGCAGCGCCATTTGCAGCGAAGGATCAAACTGCGGCATATCGCCAGGCGTCATCCGCGACATCTTCGCCAACATCCCAGGGCGATTCGGTCCAACGCGAATCAGGCCGTTGCCGTTGCTGGTCCAAAGCCATTGGTCGGTCGCGGCGTAATGGATCAGGCCGCAATAGTCCGAGTTGCCCAGGGCCTGCAGCGCTTCGCGGCCGATTACCTTTTGCCAATAGTTGCCTTGCGGCAACTCGGAGGCGTGCATCAACATCGCCAACGCGCCGACCGGAACCACTTTGGCGTCTTTGATCGTAAAGTCGACCGGCATCGCCTTTTCCAGCTCAGAATTGGCCCAACCGCCGGCGCCAAACGCTTGCGGTCCGCCGAGCATCACCAGGCCGCAGCCCATCTGCTGCGTGTTGCGGACCAGGACGTCGATTTGCTGATCGCTGAAACTGGCCAAGTCGCCGGCGTCGGCGCCGCTGGATCGCGGCGTGCCGGCTAGGATCACGCAGTCATAACGCTGCAGTTCGGCCAGTGACGTGAACAGTTCGTTGGTCGGCATCACATCGACTTCGATATCGTTCGCTTTCAGGCGATCGACCAACACGCTGTATTCGCCCGGCGTCGTCCAGTCTTCAATCAGCAGCACGCTCCCCTTGCCGCGAACATGGGTGAACGCCGTGGCAATGTTGTTTTGCGACATCGAGTCGTCGGTGCGTTCATCCGGCAAAAAACGAGCTTCGTACGTATAGAAGTCAGGGCGATCGATCACGTGCTCAAAGGTCAGCACCTTCTTGCCTGGCGCGACTTCGATCGGTTGTTCCGCTAACTGCTCTTCCAACTTGCCCGCTTTTCGCAAGACGACCAGCTTGCCGCGTACGACGCCATCATTATCGTCCGTCGGCTCGGTCATGTTGTTAATCACGACCGAGGTCCGAATCGGCTCGCCTTTGCGGATGTCATCGGGCAGCGTCACTTTTTCGACGGCGACTTCCGAGCGGCTCGACAGTTCGATCGGCGCGACGTCGACACCGATTCCGCTGGCCGACAGCGCCCGGGCGATCGGCTGGGCGTCGCCCAACGTTTGATTGCCGTCGGTCACCACGACGATGCGTTTCGCCTCATCTTCCGAGAACGAAGCTTGGGCCAACTTTAACGCCGCTTCCAGGTTGGTTGCGTCTTGCTTGATATGATCCAGGCCGATCAGACGGCGGCGACCGATCGGCACGTCATCTTCGTACGGCGGAACTTCGATCGCTCCTTCGCGGCCAAAAACGATCACGCCTGCGCGATCGCCGCGCGACGGTTGGCGATGCTTTTTGACTTCTTTCGAGACGTACTGCGCCATCGCGGCGCGCTGGTCTTCGGGAATGCTGAGCGACTGATCCAACACATAGATCACCGTCATCCGCTGGCTGACGCGCAGAAACTGCGCCTCGGCTAACGCTAGGATCAACATCACCAACACCGCCGAGCGAAGCCCAAGCGCCATCAAGCGGCGCACCGGACCGAGACCGGCCAGGCTGCGATAGCTGAAAAACCAGAGCAGCGGCAAGGTCGCCAGCAGCCAGAGCCAAGCCGGCTTGCTGAACGCGATGTCGATCCCGAACATGATCCGCCCGCTTGGCTGAATAAGGTGATGAAATCGCCGCGCCGCGAAACGCCGGAAGCGTGTCCGAGGAGATTTCAGAAAAGGTGGTCGGTGGTTCCCCTATGGTACCGCTTGGAAAAGCGCAAAGCGATAGCTGATAGGGAGTTTCAAGATTCGACCGATTTACGGCGGGACCGTCCCTTGATAGCGAGTGACTTTCAATTGGACTCCCGCGCTATTAAAAAGTTCCCGTTGATCGCTTGTCGAGAGGGGCCGTAACAACGGTTACTAGAAAACGCGCCGGCGGAGGAAAGTGCTGGACTCACTTACGAGGGGATGGACGATCGTTCATAATCGGGAGAATAAGTCAGCCGTGCGGCGGAGTCAACGAATCGAGCCATCGGTTGAAAAGGTCTCGCGGGCGCCCAAAAACAAGTATTTGTCATCCTCACTCCTGGGCGTCGAACCGGCAGGCCGATATTGGGATTCGCTTAGCCGCTGCGAAATGAGTCCACGAAGATCGCGTCCATCGAGTAATCGCTATGAAATTGTTCATGTGGCTTTCCCTGTTCCTCGTGCAACTTCTGCCAATCTCTGTTTGGGCAGGACTTCCCGAAGCAAGCTTCGAGGAAGTGCAAATGGAGAGCGAGCTAGGCTCAAAGATCGCGTCGAAGGTTCAAGAGGCCCTTGAAGCGAAAAAGATGCCCGGCTGTGTCGTGGCGATTGCCCGGCAGGGGAAGGTCGTCTATCTGCAAGCGTTTGGCAATCGACAGATAGAGCCTTCCGTGGAACCGATGAAGGTCGATTCGGTGTTCGACATGGCGTCGCTCACCAAACCGATCGTCACGGCCACCTGCATCATGCAATTGGTGGAAGCGGGAAAGATCGACCTGGATGCTCCGGTCTTGCAGTATCTGTCAGAATTTCGTGGGCATGGAAAAGAGGCGATCACCGTACGGCAACTGCTGATCCACGTCAGCGGACTGACGCCGGATAATGCGCTGCGCGACTACGACAACGGCTGGTCAGCGGCCTACGCGAAGATCTGCGATCTGACGTTACTTTCAGAGCCCGGCAAGCAGTTTCGCTATTCGGATGTCGGTTTTTTGCTGCTGGGAGAAATCGTGAAGCGAGTCTCCACACAGCCGTTGGACGAGTATGCGAAGCAACATATTTTCCAGCCGCTGGGGATGGAAGAAACCGGCTTCAATCCTCCTGCAGGACTGCAGGAGCGGGCCGTAACCACCACCCAGGTCGACGGCGTGTGGCTCCAGGGCGTCGTCCACGATCCGCGTGCTAACCGCTGTGGCGGAGTGGCCGGTCATGCCGGGCTGTTTAGTACGGCCGAAGATCTTCTGGTCTACGCCCAGGCGATGCTGGACGCTCGGTCCGAGGCCGGCTCTATTTTGCTGCCACATACGCTGTCGCAGATGACCAGGTCTTACGATGCGGCCGGCGATGTGCGCGGGTTGGGCTGGGATAAGCGCAGCGCCTATTCCCGAAATCGTGGAAAAACGATGAGTAACGCCGCCTACGGTCACGGCGGATTCACCGGGACATCACTCTGGATTGACCCCGAGCAAGACTTGGTAGTGCTGTTCCTATCGAACCGCGTCCATCCGAACGGCCAAGGATCCATTAACGATTTGGCTGGAGCGATCGGTACGCTGGCCGCCGACGCGTGTCTCGCCGATTAATCGGCAGGATCGAATAACCGCCGCCCCGGTCCCCTTTTCGCCTTTTGGGAGGCCGCATTTCCTTGGCTCGCGCCGCGGGTTACCGTTTGACAATTCGACCGATTTACAATCCCACACGCTGCACGCGATGATTGTTCGAGTCAATCACATGCACGCGGCCGCGGCTGTCGAGCGCCAGCGCCCAGGGGCAAAACAGTTGGCCCGGTTCACGGCCGTTGCCCCCCCAGATGCCGACGCTTTGGCCGTCGAGCGTGAATTTTTGCAGCCGATGGTTGCCAAATTCGATCACGTAGACGTGCCCTTGGCCGTCGAGGACTAAATCGTACGGATAACTCAACTCGCCGGGCTGTTCGCCGTGGACGCCCCACATTTTTACGAGGACCGCATGATCGCCGGTCGCGTCGAAGACCTGGATTCGGTGGTTGCACGCGTCGGCGACCCAGATGTGATCCTCGGCGTCGATCGCCAAGTTTTGGGGGCGGACAAATTGCCCGGGCTGATCGCCGTGCCCTCCCCATTCGAAGAGATATTCGCCGCTGGCGGTGAATTTTTGAATCCGATCAAACTGGCCATATTCGGCAATGTAGTAGTTGCCGTGCGAGTCTTGCACGGCGTCGGTGACAAAGCCAAATTCACCGGGGCCATGTCCTTCGACCCCGCCGATCGTTTGGTCATCCAGCTTGCGTCCATCGGCCGAGTAGACCAGCATCCGGTTGTAGTGGGTGTCGGCGATGAGCAGGTCTCCCGCGTTGTTGAACGATAGGCCGGATGGTCGACCGCGATAGTATTCCGGAATTTGCCACGCACGTAAGAAACTCCCATTGCGATCAAAAACCTGAATCCGGGCCGTCATATCGACGATGTACAACTGGTCGTCGGCGTCGATCGCGACGGCTCGCGGTTTTTCAAATTTGCCGTCAGAGATCCCTCGTTCACCCCAGACAGCTTCCAATCCGCCTGGCGACTCCAAGCCGGGGACGCAGCCGCAAAGCAGCACGAGAAGCGTCGAAATGAGGGGGCGTACACGAGTCATGAGACCCATTATTTCGTCAAAACGCCTGTAAGGGAAACGGTTCGGCCATAATTAGGCCCATTTGGGGCTTCCACTTGTCTAGCGTGGCCCGGATTCCGTATAGTTAACTTTTGACAAGACAATAACTTCGGGCGATCAGCCCCTAGCGGAGCGCAAGCGGCGAGCATGACAGTTCGGGTTATCGACGTAAAGGCGGCGGAAGACCGTCGAGACGTCATTCACCGTGCGGTTCAGGCGCTCGCCGAAGGGCAAGTCGTCGCCTTTCCGACCGAAACCGTCTACGGTGTCGCCGTCTCGGCGCTTAACAGTGGCGCGATCGATCGATTGATGGAGGCGAAAGGTCGCCCAAAGAATCAACCGTTTGCGTTGGCGATTCGCAGCAAAGATGAATTGGCCGACTATGTTCCTCAGGCCACGCCGCTGATGAAGCGGTTGGCGACGCGTTGTTGGCCGGGTCCGGTGACGCTGGTGTTGCCGTGCGACGATCCTCGTAGCGTCGTGCAAAGCTTACCGGCCAGCGTGATTCCGGCGATTGCTCCCAGCGGATTTGTGGGATTACGGATACCGTCTCATGACTTGATTCAAGAAGCGATGCGACTGCTGCCGGGTCCGCTGGCGCTGACCAGCGCCAATCGATCTGGTCAGCCGGACGCCGTGCGGGGATCGGAAGTTACCGAAGCGCTGGGCGATGCGCTCGGTTTGGTGTTAGACTGCGGGAAATGCCGCTACTCACAACCATCGACGGTGGTGCGGGTCGTCGGCAATCACGTGGAGATTTTGCGTTCTGGCGTCGTCTCGGAGAAGATCTTGAAGCGTCTCAGTAGTTACTGCGTCGTATTTGTCTGTACTGGCAATACCTGCCGTAGTCCCATGGCCGAAGTCCTAATGCAAAAGCATGCGGCCGAGCGATTTGGGTGCAAGCTCGAAGAGCTCGACGCGCGCGGATTTATCGTCGCATCAGCTGGGCTGGCCGCGTTTCCGGGGGGCCGCGCCGCGGCGGAAGCGATCAAAGTGATGGGAGATCGCGGACTCGACTTGTCAGCACACGCGAGTCAGCCGTTAAGCGATCGCTTGGTGGAGCACGCCGATTTAATTCTGACGATGACCGGCAGCCACCGAGACGCCATACTAGCGCAGTGGCCCGATGCAGCGGAATACACTCATAATTTATGCTTGGATGGATTCGACGTGGCCGATCCGATTGGTCATCCCGAAGTCGTCTACCAACAGTGCGCCGACCAGATCGAGGCGGAAGTCATCGCTCGCGTAAGAGCGATTGATCTTGATCAGTTGCCGGCGACCTCCTGAAATTTTGCGAGAGGGGAGGGAACTAATATCATGCGCATCGCCATTGGCAGCGACCATCGCGGCGTAGGCGTTCGGCACAGTATTATTGAGTTGTTAAAACGACTCGGGCACGAAGTGCAAGACGTCGGCGCTTTCGATTGCGGTAGTGTCGATTATCCCGATATTGCGGCGACGGTCAGCCAAAGCGTCGCCGCCGAAGAGGTCGATCGCGGCATCTTGATCTGCGGCAGCGGCATCGGCATGGCGATCGTCGCCAATAAAGTGCCCGGCGTTCGCGCCGCGACCTGTCACGATGACCTAACCGCCGAAATGAGCCGCCGACACAACAATGTGAACGTATTATGTTTGTCGGCCGACATGCTCGGCGAACGACTGATCGACCGGATGGTCGAAATTTGGCTAACGACCGAATTCGAGGGTGGGCGTCATGCTCGTCGTATCGAAAAAATCAGTGAGTTTGAAAAACGACTACACGAGCCGAAGTCTCCCTAGACAGTTCTGCAAACTCTTCGGTTTCGCTGACTTGCCAATACGGTAGCCGATGTCAGATTCGGCGATCATTGCGCAATTAGGTACAAAACGCGCAATCGTTTGGCCAATACGCAAATCGCGTGCGGAAACCCGCAGGTTGGTCGTCTGCGGCGTCTTGCCCCTTCTATTTGCGTGCGAATGGGTTGTACCTCTCCCTCCCACCCATCGGGTTCGGAGAAGCCCCTCCTTTTTAATCTCCTTCGCATCAATGCGCATTTGTGAGTCGCTAACCGCGGCCTATTTTTCCCCAGCGGCGCCGCTTGCGCCGTTCTAACAAACAAAGGCATGGCAATCGCCGATGTCGAGTTTTCAAAACAATGATTTTGTGCTGGGGACGGGTCATGTTGAATCGATTGAGCTTAACGAAGAAAACGATTTTTGGGTTTGCCGCCGTACTTCTACTTATGGTCATCGCCGCAGGCGTCGCGTGGAGCGGGCTCAGCAGCGCCGCGACCGGATTCGCGCGTTATCGGAAGTTGGCCCGCGATTCCAATTTTTGCTCTGACTTGCAAGACAGCATGATGCTGGCTCGCTTTAGTGCGAAAAACTTCGATATCTATGGTCGCGAAAGTGATGTAAAGAAGTTCGATGAGCGTCGCGATGAAATGCTCGCATTGCTTGAAGAAGCGAGAACGCGAATCAACAATCCTGAGCGTCGCGCCTTGGTGGGCGAGATTGAAAAGATGATCGTCGAGTACGATGCGGCGTTCGCTCAAGTCATCTCGAGTCGAAAACTACGCGATTCAAAACAGCGCGACGTGCTTGATGTTCAGGGACCGCTGATGTCAGAAAAGCTGGTGGCCATTATGAACTCGGCTCAAGCGGATGGAGACGCCGAAGCGGCGACCACCGCTGGAATCGCATTGAACAAGCTGATGGGGATTCGCCTGAGCATCTACAAATATCTTGACTCGGCGCTGCCGGCGCATCGTCAGGCGACCACCGAATATTTGAGCGCGATGGGACAAGATCTCGATAAGCTGGACGCCGAACTGCAAAACCCGGAGCGCCGGGAACTGTTGACGCAAACGAAGGCAGCCAAACAGTCATATGTCGCCGCCTACGAAACGATGGCCGATGCGTTGAAATCGGAGCGGGAGCTAATGACAGGACGATTGGATGTCATTGGCCCGGCGGTCGCGACGAAATCCGTAGAACTGAAAGCTTCGATCACCGGCGAACAAGACTTGCTGGGCCCGCAACTGCAAGCGTCGAATCAGGCGACGTTGTGGAGTGTCGCCATCGTCAGCGCCGTAGCGCTGGTGCTCGGTATTTTGATCGCCGTGTTGCTTAGCCGTTCGATCATCCTGCCGATTCGCAAGGTGATGTTGATCTTGAATTCGGTCGCCCAGGGAGATCTGCGTCAACGATTGACGGTCGAAAGCGAAGATGAAATCGGCGTCATGTCGAACTCGCTGAACACGGTGGTCAATCAATTGCAGACGGCGATGGTCGCTTTGGCCTCCAATGCCGATGAGATCGCTCGTTCGGCCGGCGATATGAACGACACCGCCGCGAGCATGTCGTCGGTCTCGACCGACACCAAGTCGCAATCGACTTCCGCCGCCGCCGCGGCGGAAGAGATGTCGGCCAATATGCGGACGATCTCCGCTTCGGCGACGCAAATGTCGACCAACATGGATTCGGTCGCCAGTGCGGTCGAAGAGATGTCGATCAGCGTCAACGAGATTGCTCGCAACACCGAACAGGCCAACCAGGTCGCTGACGAAGCGAATCATCTGGCCGAGGGAAGTCGCCAGCGTTTGGGGCAACTGGGCGAAGCGGCCAGTGAAATCGGCAAGGTGGTTGAGTTGATTCAAGACATTGCCGAGCAAACGAACCTGCTCGCTTTGAATGCGACGATCGAAGCGGCTCGAGCCGGCGACGCCGGCAAGGGGTTCGCCGTGGTCGCCGAAGAAGTGAAGCAACTGGCCCGGCAGACCGCGACCGCGACCGAAGATATTCGAAAGCGAGTGGGCGGCATGCAGGAAGCTTCGTATGAGTCGATCGAATCGATCGAAGCGATTCGCAAAGTCGTCAGCAGTCTCAGTCAGATCTCCCGGGGGATCGCCGCCGCTGTGGAGCAGCAATCGACCGCCACGCACGAGATCGCCAACAATGTCGCCCAGTCGAGCACCGCCGCTCGCCAGGTTTCGCAAGCGGTGACCGAATCGGCCGCCGCCGGCGAAGAGATTTCACGCAATGTGATCTCGGTGGACCGGGGCGCTTTTCGGGTTTCGGAAGATGCCGGACGCACCAAGACGTCGAGCGAACAGCTCAGCGGAATCTCGCTCAAGCTGCAGTCGCTGGTCGGGCAGTTCCAGGTGTAAGCGATCCTGATTCGCGAAAGCGCAATTCAGAAAACGCCGCTCCATCGAGCGGCGTTTTTGCTTTCTTGGATTGCGCCAGCACGATTGCAGCGGCGGCATCGTAAAACGCAAGCACTCGCCCGCTGCGCGAGTGAGGGAATAGGGCTCGCCACTTCAATCCGTGCTCGCATCGCCTGGCGTTTCCCCTCGCTCGCGCAGCGGGCGAGTGTCTGGATTTGCAACTTGATCGGCCAGCCACAGAAACGTGGAGGCCATCATGGTTTGGATGCGCGTGATCGGCCAGTTTCCGCTGGCGCTGGAGCCTTGCTCGTTGGCGAGCGGGACGTGCACGAAGAGAGCCTGGTCGGGGCCGCCGCTACCGGTTTCTGCACTGTGCTGCAGACTCCAAAAGTAGACGGCGTTGCAGAGATAGGCGCCGGCGTGAAAACTGACTTCGCTGTCGATGTCGACTGACTGCATCGCGGTGAGCCAACTTTGGTGATCCAAGTTGGTGCGATACGCTTGCGGGCCAGCGGCGGCAAGCGGACCAGGATCCGCGGCGCCGGTCTGTTTCCAGTTGATCGCGAACATCTCGAAGGCGGCAGCCCGCGCGGCGCCCGATTGGCCGAAGTGGAGCGTCGCGGCGTACGATTTGTCACGATAGAGATCGCCCAGCTGTGCCTGAGCTGCGGTGTAGTCGACCGGCAAGATGAGCTGTTCGACCAGAAAGTCCGGCGCCAAGTTGGCCAGCGGCAACTCACGCAGTGCAAGTTCGGTGCAGTTGTCCGGGAGTTCGCCAAACGGCTCAAAGCCGGTAACCAGGATGCGTTTCATCAGCTTGGCCAGTTATTCGGTGGCGACGACATAAGGAACGCCGCGATCGCGCAGCAACAAGGCGATCTCGGCTTGCTCGCCTAGCGTCAATTCCCAGCCAAGGGCGCCGGCGTTGTCGGTCAGCTGATCGACTCGCTTGGCTCCGCAAAGCGCCGCGGTAACGCCAGGCTGATCGATCGTCCAGCGAATGACCAGTTGCGAGACGGTGCATCCCATTCGCGTGGCCATGGCGCGTAATTTTTCGACGAGCTCAAGATTTTTGGCGTACTCTTCGCCGCGAAAACAGGGATACTTCGGGCGGCTGTCGTGCGGCTCAAACTTTTGGTCGAGCGACATCTTGCCTGCTAGCAGCCCCTTCATCAGCGGCCAGTAGCAAGCGACGGCGATGTTCTGCTCGCGGCACCAGGGGACGAGATCGACTTCGGCTCCCCGAAAAAGCATGTTGTACGGGGGCTGAATGATTTGGATTGGGCAGACCTGGTGAAACTCGATCGTTTCGCTCAGCGTCAGGTTTGAAACGCCGATCGCGATCGCGGCGCCTGATTGCTGCAATTGGCGAAACGCGGCGGCCGTTTCGGCGATCGGCGTGCGGCGATCGGGAGCATGCAGATAGAGAACGTCAACGCGATCGGTATTTAAGCGGCGCAAACTTTCGGCGACTTCGCGGCGGATCGTATCGGGGCGCGCGTCGCGATGTTGCGTCCCATTTTCCCAATGCAGACCGGCCTTGGTGGCGACGACGTATTCGTCCCGATGTTCGGCAAGGACTTCGGCGATGTAACGTTCGCTCTCGCCGGCGGCGCCATAGGCGAACGCCGTGTCAAAAAAGTTGATCCCCAGGTCGAGTGCGGCGGCGACCGTTGCGCGACTGTCGGCTTCGGTGACGCCGGGGCTGGTCATTCCGGACAGCGGCCAGCAGCCGAGTGCGACCGGCGAAACGTGCAGCGCCGTGTTGGCGATTTGTCGGCGTTCCATCAGCGCTTAACCAGGTCGGGGTCGCTGCGGCGTGTAAAGGCAACAGTCGACAGGACAAAAATCGTGGGATGGTCCCAGCGGCCCGAGCGCTTGTTTGGGCATGTCGGGATCCAGGCGCTCTTCGATCAGCTGGCGGATCATCTCGATGAATCGTGGACGGACGCCGGCCGTGCCGCTGCGAATGAAGTTCAGTCCGACCTCGGCGGCGGCCTCTTTGGCTTCGGTGTCGAGATCGAAAAGGACTTCCATATGATCCGAGACGAATCCGATCGGCGAGACGATCACATCCGTTGCGCCGGAGGCGCCCAGGTCGCGGATCACGTCGCAAACGTCAGGCTCTAGCCAGGGCTGCGTCGGCGGGCCGCTGCGGCTTTGATAAACAAGCCGCCAATTGGCGTGCTGCGTCGCTTCGCTCACCAGGCGGCAGCTTTCTTGAAGCTGCTTCACGTAATTGCAGTTGTCGGACATCCCGAGCGGAATGCTGTGTGCTGTAAAGATCAACTCCGCACGCTGACGCCGCTCTGACGGAATCTGATCGAGCGATTCGCGCACACAGGACGACATCGTCTCGATAAAGCCGGGATGATTGTAGTAGGTGCGGATTTTATCGCAGCGAGGAGCCTGATCGCCGACTTCGACCTGGGCTTTGGTCAGATCTTCCCGATATTGGCGACAACCAGAGTAGGAACTGAAGACGGAGGTGACGAAGACGAGCGCCGATTCGACGCCGTCGTTTTTCATCTGAGTCATCGCGTCGACCAGGTAGGGCGCCCAGTTGCGATTGCCCCAGTAAATAGGGAGATCAATGCCGTGGGCGGCGAGTTCGACTCGCAGCGCGGCGATGAGATCGCGGTTTTGCTGATTGATTGGGCTGACGCCGCCGAAGTGCTGGTAATGCTCAGCGACTTCCAGTAGCCGCTCGCGGGGAACATTTTTTCCGCGGAGGACATTTTCCAGAAACGGAATGACGTCATCGGGTCCTTCCGGGCCGCCAAACGACTGAACGAGAAGTGCGTCGTATTTCATGGGTGTTTCAGGGGGCTACGAAAAAACTGGCCTCGAAAAATAGAGTTGTAGCCGCTCGGCGCAAAAAAATAGCCCCTCTCATGGAGAAGGGCTATATCGAAGTGACCCCAACGGGGTTCGAACCCGTGTTGCCGGCGTGAAAGGCCGGAGTCCTAGGCCACTAGACGATGGGGCCCTAGGTCGAAAACACTAAAATAACGTCGTGACCCGACTATGTGAAGGCGGGACACGGCCTCATCCGCATTGGAGAGGAAAAAAAGAGATGGGTTCGGGCAAGAAACAGGAAAAACACGGCACGATGTGCAGTTTCGCGGCGGAAATATACAACGCGAACATCATCCAACTAGCCTTCGGCGCTGGGCGTGTCGGCGCCCGCTTTTTCCTGAGACTCGTTGCGCAAAATCGCATCATAAACCTCGCGGCGATGCACAGGGACTTCTTTGGGAGCTTCCACGCCCAAGCGTACCTTGTCGCCGCGAATTTCCACGACCACGATCGTAATGTCATTGTTGATGACAATACTCTCGTTCTTTTTCCTTGAGAGAACCAGCATTTCCTACTTCTCCACTGTCGCCGCTTGATACACCGGGGAGCGAACTTTTTGGCGACTGGGTTTCGTCGGGCGCTTGATGGGCAATCCCAACTGCGTTAAATTACCTGGATCGTTCTGAGTCCCTTTGAGGAATTCGCTCAGGCGAGCAGCAAATTCAAAGGGCCCTAGCGGATCATCTCAGGCGTCGCACGGCCTGTGCGCATACACGCTTCCCCTTCACTCTACGTGCTAAAAGTGCGTCGTCAAGCGACGACTCTCACCCAACTTGAGGAAAACCTGGATTCTTTTTCAGGGAAAAAGCACATTTGGCACAAGTTGCCGTGTTTCGCTAGCCTCTCGGGTTTTCCTAGGCCGCAAAGTACTAAGTCATTGCTGTAAACGACCTTGCGAATCGATTCGCCGTATTCAAATGCAATTTGCATGCGAATAAGTGGAGCTTGGTTATTCTGCTGCTTTTCTCCGTTCCACGCGTGACAGTCGGCCAAAATCGGGATATCTTGGGCGCACGCACGCAGCCAGTTAGGGAAGGAAGGTGCATCCGCAATGTTGACTTGGATACGAAACGTCTACTCGGCGGTTGTAACGGTAGCCGAAGGGCTCTCGATCACAATTCGTTACTGGTTCAGCACTTACGATAAAGATCGTAAGGCTTTTGCCGAGCACTACGAGTACCCCGAGCTGCCGGTGCAGGTCTCGCCGCGCTATCGTGGATTTCATCGCTACGATCTGACTACCTGCATTGCATGTGATCAGTGCGCTAAAGCGTGCCCCGTGGATTGCATCTATATCGGCAAAGAGCGGGTCGAAGGGGCGAAAGGTTTCGCCGTCACCGGATTCACCATCGATTACACGAAGTGCATGTTCTGTGCGCTCTGTGTCGAGCCGTGCCCGGTCGACTGTATTTTCATGGGGGGGACGCTCGATCTGAGCAGCTATAGTCGCGATGGAGCGATTGTCGACTTCTCTCGCTTGCCGGTCGATATCGCGTGGGGGCGGAGCTCGCTGAATCCAACTGCCGTCGCCGAATCGAAGGTGATTGCCGAGCCGGTTCACGGCGGCCCCAATCAGTAAAACCGCCAGGTTGGGCTCTCATCGCAAGAAACCGCGGCGGGTCGCTTTTCAATTAGGTTAGTCAGGCTTAGACTTGATTGAGTAAGTCTTGTCTTGAAAAGCGATGCAGGTTAATCGATGACTTCATCTTCCGCACAGTCGGTTCGCATATTTACGGTCGCCCAAGCCAACGCGATGTTGCCGCTCGTCTCGGCAATCGTGGCTGACATCGTGGAGCTTTCGCGTGATGTGATTTCTCGCCGCGAACGTCTTGTCGATCTCGAACGCCGCGCCAACTACGACAGCGCGCCGCGCGTCTATGCTGAAGAACTGCGATTGGTGAAAGATGAATTGCAGAACGATTCGCAGCGTCTGCAAAACTATGTCGAAGAACTGCGTGAACTGGGCGTCGAGCCGAAAAGCGGTCCCGAAGGGCTGGTTGATTTTCCGGCCATCATCAACGGCAAGACGGTCTATCTCTGTTGGAAATTGGGAGAGCCGGTCGTGACGCATTGGCATGAAATGGACGCCGGTTTCGCCGGTCGTCAGCCGATCACGTCGGACACCATCTTTCAGAATTAATTCAACAGTTGCGGGAAATTTCTTCTCCTTGACCGGCAGCTAGTTGCATTGATTCCCCGTAGTTCTACAATCCGGGGTTAATTGCTTCTATCGCTCCAAGGATCTAGTCGGTGATTTTTATCAGCGATCGATCCGCGGGCAAGGCAAGGTTTTCCCATCGCCATCGCAGGGATCGCTATGACACTTTCTACGACGATCGTCGGCTATCTATTGCTGTTCGGCGGAGTCGGTATGGCGTTCGTGTTCTTCAATATTTTGTTGGGCATGTTCCTGCGGCCGAACAATCCCAGCGAAGAAAAGCTGGAGATCTACGAATGCGGCGAACCAACGATCGGCTCTAGCTTTGTGCAGTTCGATCTTCGCTTTTACGTCGTCGCGCTGCTGTTTATCATCTTTGACGTCGAAGTTGCGTTCTTCTTTCCGTGGGCGGTCGTGTTTGGCAAGTCGGCGCAATTGTCCGACCCGGGGGCGCCGGTCGTTTATGAGAGCGTCGAAGGAACCGTCACGCTGTCGCCGGCGGTCGCGGGACTGCATCGCGAATTCGGTTTGCCGGAAACGTTAAACGAAGAGATCCTGTCAGGCGCGGTGACTCCCGATCAAGTTCGTAGCGGCGCAGGTTCGCTGCTTTGGACTTGCATTGCCGACATCGGCGTTTTCTTTGCGGTGCTGCTTGTCGGCTTCGCTTATGTTTGGAAACGCGGCGATCTGGATTGGGTGCGCGCGATCACACGCGAAGCGCGGGCTGGACCCAGCATGTCGGTGCATACGACGCCTGCTCGACCCCAGCAGATGGCCGAGACGCGCTAGACGGATTGATTCAACTTTGAGACCACAACGCGAGCGGCGAACGACATGAGCGGAAAGCAATTCATCGAGCGACTCGAAAAGCGATTCGGCGATTTGGTGGCGCGCGTCGAGCTGGAAGCGATCGATCCTTGGATCGAAGTCGAGCCCGGCGGAGTGGTCGAGTTGTGCCGCTATCTGCGCGACGCCGAAGACTTGCGGTTCAACTACTGCAATTCGATTTGCGTCGTCGACTATTTTGAACCCGACGCAAAGAAAGCGGCCAAGACTGCTTGGAGCCCGCATCTGGAAGTGGTCTATCACCTTTCCAGCATTCAGTACAAAACGACGTTGGTCGTCAAGGTGATGCTGCCTCGTTGGAAGGACGGCGTACCGGGGCAATTGCCCGAAGTTCCCAGTGTCTCCGGCATCTGGAGCACCGCCGACTGGCACGAACGAGAAGCGTACGACCTGTCAGGCGTCTGGTTCACCGGGCATCCCAATCTGCAGCGGATCTTGTGTCCCGAGGATTGGGTCGGCTATCCCTTGCGGAAAGATTATGAAATGCCGTTGGAATATCACGGCATTCGCGGACGTTAGTCGCGGCGAAGAGTTTGACGGTCAGTTTTAAACACCCTTGTTGGCATCAGCGAAACGAAGCGGTTATGGAGATGGCGCCTACTTCCGGCATCGTGGAGATCGACGTCCGAACCGATGAAATGCTGGTCAACATGGGCCCGCAGCATCCCAGCACGCACGGCGTACTGCGGTTGGTGCTGCGAACCGATGGCGAAGTTGTTTCAGAAGCGACGCCGCATATTGGCTATTTGCATCGCTGCGCCGAAAAAATCGGCGAAAATCTGACGCCGCGGCAATGGATTCCGTATACCGACCGGATGGACTATCTGGCCGGTATGAATATGAATCTCGGTTGGGCCTTGGCGGTCGAAAAACTGATCGATTACGACCTGCCAGAGAAGGCGCGGCATCTGCGCGTCATCATTGCCGAACTGAATCGGATCGCGAGTCATTTGGTCGGGATGGGCACGTACGGTCTCGATCTTGGTTCGTTCAGTCCTTTTCTGTATGCGTTTCGCGAGCGAGAGCGCATTCTCGATCTGCTAGAAGATGCGTGCGGCGCTCGATTGACCTACAGCTATCTCACGCCGGGAGGTGCGACCGCCGATTTACCGCCGGGCTGGCTGCAAAAGCTGACGGGGTTTCTCGATCAGTTTGAGCCGGTGATTTTGGACTATCACGCGCTGCTGACCAACAATGCGATTTTCATCAAGCGAACCGCGAATATCGGCGTGATGTCTGCCGAGATGGCGATCGACTATGGGTGTTCAGGCCCCGTTTTACGCGGATCGGGCGTCGATTATGATCTGCGTCGTGACGGTGAAGAGCGATATACGTCGCTGTACGCCGGGTATGCGTTTGAAGTGATCGTTGAGAAGAACGGCAGCTATCCCCGCGATCACGAGTATCCGCCGGTTCCGTCGGATGCGGTGTTGGGCGATTGCTGGCACCGTTTTTATGTGCGAATGCTTGAAGTGATCCAGGCGATCGACCTGCTGCGACAAGGGATCGAAAAATATAGCCAAGCAACGGGAGACTGGGGGACGCCGATCAAGTTGGCGACCAAGTTGCCCAAGGGAGAGGCTTATTTAGAGACCGAGTGCCCACGCGGGCAAATGGGTTTCTATATCGTGAGCGACGGCAGCGGATCCATTCCGCTGCGAGCGCGAGCACGCAGCAGCTGCTTCTGCAATTTGTCGGTAGCGCCAGAACTTTGTCGCGATTGTTTGATTGCCGACGTTCCGGCGATCATCGGCTCGCTCGATATTGTGATGGGAGAGATTGATCGCTAGCCGCTGGCTAGCCTATAGATGATTATTTTCAGGCTCTAAGTAGTTTCGATCACCGGCCTCGAGCGTTATGATATCCGCATCAAACATCGCCGAGATTTACTCCAATCACCACGGCATAGCGTAAGGATCGCGAACGAATGGCCGACTATTTTTCAACCTGGTTTCCAGAAGGTTGGGATTGGCTCGGCTGGTTGTTGGCGGCGATCATCCAGGCCGTTTTGTTGCTGCATGTGATCGCCGTGGGCGCCGTCGTCTTTATCTGGATGGAGCGCAAGATCGCCGGTCGCATCCAAGACCGGCTTGGACCGACGCGCACCGGCGGCAAATTTGGTTGGCTGCAAACGCTGGCCGACGGCATCAAGTTGCTAAGCAAAGAAGACTTGATGCCCAGGGACGCCGATCCCCTGCTCTTCAAGCTGGCTCCCTATATCTCGTTGGCCGCTAGTTTCACGGCGTTTCTGGCCTTGCCGTTCGCCAGCGGCTGGGTGGGAGTACGACTGAACATCGCGTTGTTCTTTGTGATCGCCGTGTTGGGTTTAGAAGTGTTTGGCGTGATCTTGGCCGGATATGGATCTGGCTCGAAATGGTCGCTGTTCGGCGGCATGCGGCAAGCGGCTCAGGTTGTCAGCTACGAAGTCCCGCTCGGCATTTGCGTGGTCGTGCCGGTCTTGATCAGCGGCACGATGGACCTGGTGACGATCGCCGATCAGCAATCAGGACTCTTCAGTAATTGGCTCTTCTTTCACGATCCCTTTTGCATGCTGCTGTTTTGGGTTTATTTCACCTGCGGAATCGCCAGCGTGAATCGCGCCCCATTTGACCTGGCCGAAGCCGAAAGCGAATTGGTTTCGGGATTTTTGACCGAATATTCCGGCATTCGCTGGAGCCTCTTTTTCATGGCCGAATATGGCTCCATGTTTTTGGTCAGCGGTTTGGCGGCGATTTTGTTCTTTGGCGGCTGGAACGGGCCGATCCCGATTTTCTTCTGGGTCCCGGAAGGAAATTTTACGCTAGAAACACTCGCCAATCTGGTCGGACTGGGCAACTTTCTCTTGAAGGCGGTCCTGGGGGTCGTGGTGATGATGTGGGTTCGCTGGACGCTGCCCCGCTTGCGGATCGACCAAGTGATTTCGATGTGTTTGAAGTATTGCGTGCCGATCGCCGCGTTTTGCTTTCTCGGTTCGGTCTTGTGGACGGCGCTCCATCTTCCCTTTTTGAATGACGTCATGCCGATGCAGGCACGCGGCGATGTTCGCGAAGGCTGGGTGCAAGACATCGACAACGAGATGCAGCAGTTAGAGAAACGATTGGCGACCGAAGCTTACGAGCTCAATTCGGCGGTCGAAGGGGGCCCTCAGCAAGAGGCGCAAACTTCGCTTGAGGAAGACGCCGCCGATCGAGTCGCCCTGATTCCGACGCCGCAACCGGAGGGCGCTCGATGACCAACTTCCCCTTATTGCTCGCGGCCGAAATTAATTGGCACACCGTCTTCTTTTATCTCACGTCATTCATTGCCTGCGGATTTGCGCTAGCGATGGTGGTCTCGAGCAACGTTGTGCGGATGGCCTTCTTTTTGGTTCTCAGCCTAGCGGCGACCAGCGGGTTGATCTTTTTGACCGGCGCTCATTTTGTCGGCGCGATGCAGTTAATGATTTACGTTGGCGGCACGGTGGTGCTGCTGATCTTTGGCGTGATGCTGACGGCGCAACAAGCTTTTATCAGCATGAAGACCAAAGCGGGCGATTGGATCTTGGCGTTGATTGTCGGCGGTTCGCTGTTGGCCCTGCTGACGCAGATTGCATTTAGCGTCCCGGCCTGGCGTTCCAGCGATTATCAGGCCCGCCTGCAAGCCGAAGTGACCGCGGCGGAAGAAGAGATCATCGCCGCGATGGCGGCCGACAACCGAACCGAGTTGACCGCGGCGGAGGCGGCGAAGCTGCGACCGCTGCTGGCGAAAGTGAAATATGGCCAGCCCGAGTTGACCTCGCAAGTTGGTTTAGGATTGGTCGGGGTTCGCGTCGACAAGCCAGAACTCGATTCGCTCGGCTATTCAGGCTATTTGCTTCCGTTTGAAATTGTTTCGGTCCACTTGTTGGTCGTGCTGGTCGGCGCCGCCTATCTAGCGCGTTCGAAACGAAGTGCGGTTATGCAAACGCCCGAGGGAGACGCTCGATGAACTTTTTGACCGAGCCGGTCGGGCTCTCCCATTTTCTGGCCGTCGGCGCCTTTTTGTTTGTGACCGGCGTCGTATGCATGGCGACCAAGCGCAACACGCTGGGGATCCTGATGGGGGTCGAACTAGTGTTGAACGGGGCGAATATCAATTTCGTTGCGTTCGCCAGTCCTTACTTTCGCGAAGACAATCTGGGGCTCGAAGGTAACTTACTCGCGCTGTTTGTCATTGTCTTGGCGGCGGCGGAAGCGGCCGTCGCGTTGGCGATCGCGCTCAATTATTACAACAACCACTCCACTATTGACGTCGACAAGGCGAATGAGTTGAAGGGCTGATGCTGACTCCCGAAGACAGTCTGCCGTTCCTACTCGGACTAGCGGTTTTACTTCCGCTGGTTTCGTTCTTCGTGATTTTCTTGTTCGGCAAATGGCTCGAACAACTGGGCGCGCATATCGCCACCGGAGCGATCGCCGCCGCGGCGATGTGTTCGCTAACGGCCGCCGCTATCTGGATGGCGCAGCATGCGCCGCCGGCGACGCATCATGCTCATCCCGCAGAGTCGCATGCCGTCATCTCGCAATCCAGCGTTCATCTGACCGCACTGCATGACGGGGAGCATGATCATGACCACGCCGACGGCTTGGTCCATGGCGAGCATGACGAACATGCGGACGATGCGCACTTTGTCCCTCCGGTCTACACGGGACACTGGTATTCGCTGGGGCGCTTCTACGGCTCCGAAGTCGCGATCAACTATTACATTGACGCGCTGACGATTGTGATGTTTTGCGTCGTGACCTTTATCGCGACTTGCATTCACTTTTACGCCGGCGGTTACATGCATGAAGAATTGCATGAGGTGACGGACCACGAAGTGACGTTGGCTGACGGCACGCATTTGAAACGACCAGGCCGCTATCATCGGTTCTTCCAGTACTTGTCCCTGTTCTGCTTCAGCATGTTGGGGCTGGTGATCGCCGGCAACATCGCGATGACCTTTGTCTTTTGGGAATTGGTCGGTGCGTGCAGCTACTTTTTGATCGGCTTTTACGTTGAACGTCAGAGCGCTTCGACCGCGGCGAACAAAGCGTTCATCGTCAATCGCGTTGGCGACTTCGGGATGCTGATCGGTTTGATGGCGATCTGGGCGAGCCTGGCGACATTCAACTTTGGCGATGTGGATCGCAACGGCGACGGCAAGCTCGATCCGCACGAACATGGGTTGTTCTCGCTGCTGCGACCTGCCGGCGAAAATGGTCTGCATGAGTTGCGCGTGCCGGACGGCATGGTGCTGCAAGGAGCGAAAGAGAGAGTCGAAGAGATGATCGTCGCCGCGCAGCCGGGGACGACGACGGCCGATCTGGAGTCGCAGATTCTCGCCCAGGTGTCGCTGTGGCGCGACGGCAAAGCCAAAGGGGACGCGACGCACTATGGTTACTGGCTGCTCGTAATCGCCGGCGTCGGCATCTTCTGCGGCTGCGTTGGTAAAAGTGCTCAGTTTCCGTTGCATGTCTGGTTGCCGGACGCGATGGAAGGCCCAACTCCGGTTTCAGCGCTGGTTCACTCGGCGACGATGGTCGCGGCCGGCGTATTTTTGGTCGCACGCTTCTATCCGGTTTTCGCACCCGAAGTGCTGCTGGTCATCGCTTGCGCCGGCTGCATTACGCTGCTGATCGGCGGTTCGATCGCTATTGTCGCGACCGACATCAAACGCGTTCTCGCCTATTCGACGGTTAGCCAGCTTGGCTACATGATGTTGGCCCTGGGAGTGGGCGGTTGGGCCGCTGGCGTGATGCACCTGGTGACGCACGCGTTCTTTAAGAGCTTGCTCTTTATGTGTTCTGGTTCGGTGATCCACGCGGTCCACACCAACGAGATGACCGAGATGGGCGGCCTGCGTAAGAAGATGCCGTACACCGCCTACACGATGCTGGTCGGCTGTCTGGCGATCGCCGGCGTCGGCGTGCCGTCGGCCTTGGGGATTCCGTTCGGCTTCTCAGGGTACTACTCCAAAGACTTGATGCTGGAGCAGGCCTATCTGTTCCGCTCGGCGAATCCGCTGTGGGGCTCGATCTTCTTTTATGCCGCGACCGGCGGCGCCGCGGTTACTGCGTTCTACATGTTCCGCATGTGGTACCTGACCTTTGCAGGCGAGCCGCGTGACGAACATCGTTACAAACATGCGCACGAATCGCCGCGCGTGATGTACGTGCCGCTGGTCGTGTTGGCGGTCATGGCGGTCGCAATCGCGTGGCCCATTTTTGGGAACTATGGACTGACCAACGTCATCGAACAAGGGCGCCCGATCGGCCTTTGGTCGGACATGGCGAGTCTCGACGGCGGCTATGTCTGGCTGCACGAATCGAAGAGTCACGCCGACGAAATTCGAACTCCTGTCGGGTTGATGGCGTTTGGCGCCGCGATGACGGGGATCTTTTTGGCGAGCGCCATGTATCTATGGCGCGTGCTTGATCCGACGGACGCGCGGCGCACGTTTGCTCCGGTCTACAAATTTTTGGTCCACAAATGGTGGTTCGACGAAGCGTACGACGTCCTCTTCGTTCGTCCTGCCAAAGTCATCGCCGCTTGTTGCGTCTGGATTGATAAGCAGTGTATTGACCGCTTATTACACGGGCTCGCTTGGTCGGTGCGACAAATCGCGCGGTGCGGAGAAGCTTGGGTCGATCAGGGCGCGATCGACGGCGCGATCAATTGGTTCGCGGCGAAGACCTACTCCACGGGCGCTGCGCTGCGAGGAATGCAGACCGGCAGTCTGCGGCAGTATGTGATGTTTATCGTCGTCGGTGCGCTGGCGATGTTCGTGCTGATGAGTTTTTGGTCGTACGGTTTTGCTCGCTAGTCGTTTACGTTAGGCAACCTTTACCGAGGTTAGTTAACCGCGGGAATTGGAAATATGGATCTCGTCACTTGCTCTATGTCGGCGCTGATATTTTTTCCGTTGGCCGCCGCTGCGCTGATATCGCTGATCCCCGGGGATCAAAAGAACGTGATCCGCTTCACCACGTTGTTGGCGACGTTGGTGATGTTTGGCGTTGTGTTGTTCGGTATGGCGCTGCCTACTAACGAGACGATCAGTTTCGACATCGAAACGGCTGGCATGCAAAATGTCGTTAGTCTCCCTTGGATTCCGTCGTTCAATATCGACTACTTCCTGGGCTTTGACGGCATCAGCTTTCCGCTGGTCGTGTTGACCGCGCTGATCAGCGCCTTGGCGATGGGCGCGAGTTGGACGATTGAAAAACATGTCAAAGGTTATTGCGTCCTCTATCTGATCCTGCTGACCGGCATGATGGGGGTCTTTGTCTCACTCGACTTCTTCCTGTTCTACATCTTCTGGGAAGTGATGTTGCTGCCGATGTACTTTTTGATCGGCGTCTGGGGGGGACCGCGCAAAGAATACGCGGCGATCAAGTTTTTCCTCTATACGTTGTTCGGCAGCGTGTTGATGTTGGTCGCCATCTTGATGATCTACTTCAACAGCGATCTGCGTCAGCTATCGCCGCAGCAGTTGGTGGACAGTAACGTCCGACTGGCCGGCGTCGAGCATCTGGGCGCGGTTGACGAACATCTGGCCGCCGCGACCAAATATCACGAGACGATCTCGGCCGCCGAAACGCCGGTGCACACGTTCAATCTGCTGGCCTTGCAACAGCTTGGGCAACACTCGGAAGTCTTTGACAAAGAACTGCTGTTCGGCAAATCGCTGCAGTGGTGGGCGTTTGTGCTCCTCTTTATCGGCTTCGCGATCAAAGTTCCTTCGGTCCCATTCCATACCTGGTTGCCCGATGCGCACGTCGAAGCGCCCACGCCGATCTCGATGATTTTGGCCGGCGTGTTATTGAAGATGGGGGGCTACGGAATTATTCGGATCTGCTACCCGATCTGTCCTGACGCCGGCTATGACTTGGCCTGGGTCGTTTGCTCGATCGGCGTGATCAGCATGATCTACGGCGCGTTCGCCGCGCTGGCCCAGACCGACTTCAAGCGGATGGTCGCTTACAGTTCGGTCAGTCATATGGGCTATGTGGTGTTGGGCTTGGGCGTATGGAGCGCCACGGTTGTCGGCGATCCGGTCGCTTGGAACATGGGCGTCAAAGGGGCGATGTTCCAAATGATTGGTCACGGCATCAGCTCGGCCGGCATGTTTTTTATGGTGGGCGTCATTTATGATCGCGTCCATCATCGCAATCTGAACGAATTTGGCGGGCTGTTCGGTAAGATGCCGGTTTACACGTCGATGGCGATCATCGTCTTTTTCGCCGGTCTTGGTTTGCCGGGGCTGTGCGGGTTCATCGGAGAAGCGTTTGTCGTGCTCTCGGTCTGGAAGTTCAGTGCAGGACTCGCTGTCGCCGGCGCCTTTGTCGTGATTTTGACGGCCGGCTATATCTTATGGGCGGTGCAACGCGTTTATCTGGGCGCCGAGTACAAGGGCCCGCATGCCGAAGCGCTGACCGAGATCAACATTCGCGAGATGGCGATCGCCGTGCCGCTTTGCGTGCTGGCGATCTTGTTTGGCGTGCTGCCGCATACCGTTTTCCGCTACATGGACGCGACGATCGACCAACAAGTGCAGGATCTGGCGACCTGGACCAAAGAAACGAAGATCCCGCGGATACAAGCGGAGCAGACTGAAAAAGAAGCGACCGCCGCCGTTGCGCCTGGTTGGGAGCAGCAAGCGGCGGAAGCTGCGGCAGTGCGTGTGGATGCTGTGCCGGCTGTCGCCGTTGTGGACGGCGAAATTTAACGACCTCAAGGCCTAGCGCTGATGTTTTATCAACTGATCGAGCAACTCCGAATCGATACGCTGCAGCAGAGCTTGCCTCTGTTTGGCGCCGAATTGACGTTGGTGGTCGCGATCGTCCTGATCCTGCTCTGTCGTATGCTGCCGGTATTAGAAAAAGTCGACTCGGTCTGGCTGGGGATCGTCGGCGTGATCGCCGCACTGATCGCATTGCGCCCTTTTCAGCCGTGGTCGATCGGCGCCGATGGGCCGGTCGCGATCGCGATGGGGCAATTGCAACCGACCGAAACGTTCACCGGCATGTTGACGCATGACGGTTTCGCGATCGCGATCAAAGCGATCTTGCTCTTCTTTTTGCTCCTCTTCTTTTTGCTAACGAAGATCACCAAGCTCTCGTCTCGCTTTGACAGCGCTGACTTTGTCGTGCTGGCGCTGGGTTCGATTCTGGGCATGTTCGTCATGTCTTCGGCCAATCACATGCTCATGATCTTCATGGGCGTGGAAATGGCGAGCGTTCCCTCTTACGCGTTAGTCGCGCTGCAACGACGCAACAAGAAGGGATCGGAAGGGGCGCTCAAATACGCCGTCTTTGGCGCCGGCGCCGCTGGGGTCATGCTGTATGGCGTTAGTCTTTTGTGCGGCGTCTTGAATTCGGCCCATTTGCCGACAATGGCGACCCGGCTGAGCGAGTTATTCGCCTCCGAGCCCAGCGGATCCGAGGTGCTGGTATTGGCGCTCGGCGGATTGATGTTGGGCGTGGGACTCTCGTTCAAGCTCTCGGCGTTCCCGTTTCACTTTTGGTGCCCTGACGTGTTTGAAGGGGCTTCGGCCGAAGTCGACGCTTTTCTCTCGATCGCGTCCAAGACAGCCGCATTGGCCCTGTTGGTGCGAGTCGCCGTCGGCTTTACGACACTCCCTGCCGAGCCCGCTCAAGTCGCCCGAGCGACGCCGCCGACGATTGAGCAAGTGGCCTTTGTCGATGCCGAAGCGGCGCCGGAGAAAGCGCTCCAGAGCTCAGATCCGCTAGCGCCAGCTCGCAAGTTTGTCGTCTTGCTGATCGGCGTCGTTGCGGTGGTGACTTGCACGTTCGGCAATCTGGCCGCTTACGCCCAAACGAACGTCAAACGTCTGCTCGCTTATTCCACGATCGCTCACGCTGGCTACATGATGATGGCGGTTCCGGCGGCGATCGCGGTGGCCGAAGTCGACAAGAATTCGGCTCGTCAGGCGATCGCCTATTTGGCGTTATACGCGGTGATCTATCTCTTCATGAACTTGGGCGCGTTTGCGGCGATCGCCTTTGTCCGCGAAGCGGTCGGCAGCGAAGAGATCAAGGACTACGCAGGCATGTTAAAGCGAGGACCAACGTTGGCGATCTGTTTGACGTTGATCCTGGTTAGCTTGATTGGGTTGCCGCCGTTGGCGGGTTTTATCGGCAAGTTCGCCATCTTCGCCGCGATCGCCCAGGCCTGGAATTTAACGTCGTCTCCCTTTTTGATGTTCCTTCTCATCGCCGGTGGTTTGAACACGGCGATCAGCCTATTTTACTATCTGCGAATCGCGAAAGTGATGACGATCGATAGCGAATCGGACGACACGGCGCCGATGCAAAGGCCGATCGGGATCATTCAAAACGGCTATCTGGTGCTGGTTACGGCGCCGCTGGTGCTGTTGTTGTTCAATTGGGATTTTCTCAACGCCTGGCTGCTGGAAGCTGTTTCGCACATCATCACTTAATCGCGTTTCAAGTTAAGTCCTTACAAGTTAAGTCTCTGTCGCATGACTTCATCGCCTGCCGCTCTGCTGTTGAATCAACTTGCGGCGCTTCATCGTACGTCGCTTCCTTCCTATCTCAGCTACACGCGTCCGTGGGCGGCTGAGGGAGACGACGATGCGGTCGAGATGCTGCGACAGATCGCCGTGGATCATGCGTACGTCGTCGACAAGGTGATGACCCTTTTGGAAGCGGACGGCCTGGAGTCGCATCTGGGGAACTTCCCCATGGAGTACACCAGTCTGCATGATTTGTCGATTGAATATCTGGTGCAGCGAACCATGCAGTACCAAGAGGGCTTCATTGTGCGGCTCGAAAATCTGATCGACGCATTACCGGATGAAGCCGTCCCGCGCGAAATTGCCGAAGAAGCTTGGGGCCTGGCCAAAGGCCATCTGAAAAATTTGCAAGACGCCGCCGCCGATCTCGCCGCGTCCTAATCAAGAGTCTTCCGGTCATGATGCTGTTTGATACCCATGCTCATCTATTTGATGAAACGCTGATTTCTCAGATCGATGATGTCGTTGCTCGAGCTAAAGCTGCGGGCGTTTCGCAAATGTTGGCTGTCGGGACCACCGCCGAAGACAGCATGAAAGCGATTGAATTGGCCGAGCGTTTCGGCGAGATCCACGCGGCGGTCGGCATTCAGCCTAACAACTGCGCCGAAGCTCAACCCGGCGATTGGGATCGCATTGTCGAACTGCTCGATCATCCCAAGGTGGTTGCATTAGGCGAGACGGGACTCGATCGCTATTGGGACTACGCGCCGTTTGAATTGCAGCAAGATTATTTCGATCGACATCTGCGACTATCGCAAGATCGCGACTTTCCGTTCATCGTCCACATGCGGGACTGCGGCGATGATATTGTCACGATTCTGCAGGCGGCGGCCGCGCGTGGTCCGCTACGCGGCGTGATGCACTCGTTTACCGGCGATGCGGCGCTGCTGCAGCAATGCTTGGATCTCGATATGTACATCAGCTTCGCTGGCATGGTGACGTTCAAAAAGAGCGGCGATTTGCGCGGTGTGGCGAAAATGGTTCCTGCGGATCGAATCTTGATTGAAACCGACTCCCCCTATCTGAGTCCCGAACCGGTTCGCGGAAAACGGCCGAATGAGCCAGGCTATGTGGCGCATACGGCTTCCTGCGTCGCCGCTGCACGCGGCGAATCGCTCGAAGCGTTCGCTCAACTCACGACCGCCAACGCGCGGCGCTTGTTCCGCCGCGTCAGCGAAGTTTGAGTGAAGCGCCGGGCGCGGTTGGTTTCCCACCTGATACGATTGCGCTACAATGGGGCTCGACCTTGCATCGCCATTTTCAAGAAACAGTAGAGGAGTCTGACTCATGGTCAAAACCGCCAGCACCATGTTGCCGCTGGGCACGCCAGCGCCCGATTTTTCGCTGATCAATGTTGACGGTTCGTCCGTCTCGCTTGCCGATTTCGCCGGAGCGCCGGCGCTGGTGGTGATGTTCATGTGCAATCACTGCCCGTTTGTCAAACACCTAGCCGACGATTTGGCGAGCTTCGCCAGAGAGTACCAAGCGAAGGGCGCCGCGGTGGTCGGCATCAGTCCGAATGACGCGAGCAACTATCCGGCGGATTCGCCGGAGCAAATGGTCACCGAAGCCCAGGAGCGAGGCTACACGTTCCCCTATCTCTACGACGAATCGCAAGACGTCGCCAAAGCGTACAAAGCGGCGTGCACGCCGGACTTTTTTGTTTTTGACAAAGATCAGAAGCTCGCCTATCGCGGACAGTTTGACGCCAGCCGACCTGGCAACGAGATTCCGGTGACCGGGGAAGATCTCCGCACGGCGGTGGATACGATCTTGCGCGGCGAGCAGCCGAGCGAAGATCAGTCTCCCAGCATCGGCTGCAATATCAAGTGGATCCCCGGCGCCGAGCCTGACTACTTCAAGTCGTAGGGGATTGCGACCTGGCGGCCGCTATTCGGCGGCGGCTGAAGTTTCGATCCGAGATTGTTCGCTCATACGTCGAACGATCTCGGTCGGATCGCCGGTCTCTTGAAGAATCAATCGTTGCCGATCGGACCAAGTGGGACGATCGGCAATGTCTTGCGCTCGCAACAAGTATCGCTCGCACCCCAGTTCGATCGCCGGCGCCATCAGGCGTTCGACCAAGCGGGCGACGACCGTGCTGACCGATTCGACCTGGTAGGTGTACGAATTGACCAGTTTGGCGTCAGAGCCAAAGCGGCAGGCGCGCCATTTGTTTTGCCGCACCATCATCGGATGGCAATCATGCTGATAAGCGCCGTGGTCGATTTCGTCCGACAATTGCTTGACCAGGCACTGGATCATCGCCGAAATGGTCATCGCATCTTCTAGATTGCCCGGCATGTCGCAAACGCGGACTTCGACCGTGCCAAAGTTGTGATGCGGGCGAACATCCCACCAGATTTCGCGAATCGTGTTGATAAAGCCGGTGTCGACCATGTGATTGACCAGCCAGACGTATTCGCTCCAGTTGCGCATCAACGGCGGCAAGCCGGCGGTCGGCAGGCCTTCCATAATCTTGCTGCGGTGCGAAGCGAGTCCGGTGTCGCGCCCTTCCCAGTAGGGGCTGCTGGTCGAAAGGGCCAAGAGCAGCGGCAGGTATTGCATGATGCGGTCGCAAATCATCACCGCTTTGTCGCCTGATTCGACGCCGACATGCACATGCAGTCCATTAGTCACCAGGCGTCGCGCCATCTCTTGCAGCAGATCGACAAGATTGAGATATCGCTCGTTCTGCGTCACTTTTTGATCGCACCAATGCGAGAAGGGATGGGTCGATCCCCACCAGAGTCGCAGGCCCAGGTCGTCAGTCAATCCTTGCACGGCGAGCAGTTTGCGGCGCAGGTCGCTTTCAGCCTCCTCAATGGTCGTGCAGATCTCGGTATTAATTTCCAGGCAGCATTGCATCAACTCGGGCTTGATCCGCGACGCAAGTTCGGCGGGCGCAGCATCGAGCAGTCGCTGCACCGAACTGGATAGCGCCATCGTTTGGGAGTCAACGAGTCCCAGCTCCAGTTCGATACCGACGGTAAACGCGTCGTTGGACGTGAAAACTAACTTGCTCATAGTGGAGCGTATCCCTCAAGCAGGTTCCAAGGTGCGACAAGTGAGCTACAACTGCTCGTGCGCCGGTTTCGGTTCAAATGCGTGAATCGCGGCGCTTGCTAACATGCGTGCGCCGATCGCTAACACGGCTTCGTCAATATCAAACATGGGACTGTGTAACAACGGCGCGTGCTCAACCGCCGGAGGTCGGCACCCTAGCCGCGCCATTGCGCCGGGAACATGATCGAGGTAGAAGGCGAAATCTTCGCCTCCCATGCTCGCTCGCGGAATTTCGTAAATCGCTTCATGACCGAATGACTCGACGATGGCGCTTTTCAAATGAGAAATCGGTTTGGCCTGATTGATGACGGCGCTGGTTCCGACATCAAAGCAGACCTCGATCGTCGTATCGGTCGCTCGTTGAACGCCGGAGGCGATGCGATGAATATGGTCGATCGTTCTCTGGCGGACGTCTGTGTCGAGCGTACGCAAGGTGCCAAGTAATTCGACTTGTTCGGGGATGACGTTGAGGTTCTCGCCCCCGTGGATTCGGCCAAACGTTAACACGACTGCGTCTTGGCTGTCGGTTACGCGTGGGATCGACAGATAGAGAGCGCTGATCAGTTGGGCGGACGCCGCGATGGGATCGCGTGATTCATGCGGTCGAGCGCCATGGCCTCCTTGGCCGTGAATCAGAATGCGCACCGCATCGCAGCTGGCGGTCAGCGCACCGACGCGCAAGCCGATTCGACCGGTCGGCAAAGTGGGATCAACATGCGTCGCATAGATCTCGCGTACGTCTTTCAACGCGCCGACCGAGATCATCTCCAGCGCGCCGGTGCAGGTCTCTTCCGCCGGTTGAAAGATCGACCGCAGTCGCAAAGGCCAGGGCAGGGCGCCGGCGCGATCGAGCTCGACAATCAGCGTCGTCGCCCACAGCGCCATGGTCGCATGAGCGTCATGACCACAGGCATGCATCAACCCCGGACATAGGCTGTGGTAAGGGACTTCTTTTTGATCATGAATTCGCAATGCGTCGATATCACCTCGAATCGCAATGGCCGCTTCCAAACCTTCGGCGTGCGGCGTTCGCCAATCCGACAAAACTCCCCGTCCTTCGGGGCCCATGCGCAGATCGACGCCAAGCGAGCTTAGCTCTTGATAGATGGCTAGACTCGTTTGGTACTCATGCCCAGAGGGCTCTGGATTTTGATGCAATCGTCGCCGAAAGTTGATCCACTTCGCTTCTTGGGCGGTGATCATCGCGGCGAGTTCGGATTGCCAGGCTCGTTCGATCATGTCTAAAGAGTACGCGGTAGTCAGGCAATAGTGAATGTTTCCTCGTTTAATGTAGCATTTGGGAGGTTCGTCTGGCCGCTACAATCGCTGCAAAAGGCGCATAAAAAAAGACTCCCACGGGAGTCTTTTACAAATGAGGCAGTTTAGACAGATCGTCGATTTTCGGATCTGAACTAAACGAACTCTGGTTCAATCAATGTCGGAATAACTCCGGCTTCGTATCCCATCTTCAGAAACAGACGAACCGCTTCGCGACCTTTCTCGCCAAAGTCAACTGTCCAGTCGTTGACGTACATCCCGACAAACTTGTCGGCGAGCGCGTTGTCGAGTCCGCGGCCAAATTGCAGCGCGTAGTCGAGCGCCTCTTGGCGATGGTCGAGACCAAAGACGATGCTTTCTTTCAGCAGTCGCGTGACTTCGCGGATGTTCTCTTCGCCCATGTCCTTGCGAATTCCGTTGGCGCCCAACGGCAGCGGCAAACCGCCGGTCAGATCGTGCCACCAGACGCCGAGATCGACGATCAATTCGAGCTTCTCACGACCGAAGGTCAGTTGTCCTTCGTGAATGATCAGCCCGGCGTCGATCTGCTGTCCTTCAAATTCGCCGGCGGCGACGGTTTCGATGATTTGATCGAACGGCACGACGACATGCTTGAAATCGGCGCCCAGGCAGAGTCGCAAGCCGAGGAAAGCCGAGGTCAGCGTGCCGGGAACGGCGATCGTTTTGGACTTCAAATCTTCGAGCGAGCAGGCCTGTTTGGCGACGACCATGGGGCCATAGTTGTCCCCCATGCTGGCTCCGCACGAGCAGATCGCATATTTGTCGGCCAGGTGCGCGTAAGCGTGAATGCTGATCGCGGTCAGCTCCAACTCTCCCTGGAAGGCGCGGCGATTAAGGGTCTCGATGTCGACCAATTCATGCTCAAAGCGATATTCGCCGGTTTCGATTTTGTCGGCGGCGAGCGCATAAAACATGAAAGCGTCGTCGGGATCGGGACTATGGCCGACGCGAATCAGTTGAGTCGAAGTGGACAAGGGTTAGATCTCCGGAACAAAATCGCAAAATGCAGGCTAATCTGACAATCGTCGCCGATCTTCCCGTGGCACGCAACCGGGGTTGCAGGGGGAAGATAGGCGACCTTATCGAGAGAACCGCACGTTTGCGGCGCGCGCAACAGATTTTGCCGAAACTGCGCGGCGCGAGGAACCATTTCGCGACGCGCCCATACCTGCGTTTTCTCGACTAGGCGTCGAGCGAGAATCCGGAACCGTGTTCCGATTGATATTGGCCAGCCGAATGGGTGGCCGCGCTTGATCCCCAGTGGGCGCCGCTCGGCGCTGCATCGCTGATGTCGAGGCCGCCAGTCAGGTGCTGCGAGTTCGCGGCGGTAATTTCTTTCACCTCTTCGCGAGGACCTTCCGGCGCTTCCGGCATCACTTCGCAAACTTGGCGCCAAGTTTCGCGTTCTTCTTCCAAGACCGGCAAGAGCGCATTGATCTTGTCGTACTGATTCGAGATCTGGATGTCAGACAGTTCGCGAAACAAAAACAGATAGATGCCGGCGACCTGACTCGCGACGGGCGCCACGTTGGGTTTCAGGTTGATGAGGATCTCGGTGATCACGCCGCGGCAAC
The DNA here is from genome assembly GCF_000153105.1 of Blastopirellula marina DSM 3645. Lineage (GTDB taxonomy): Bacteria > Planctomycetota > Planctomycetia > Pirellulales > Pirellulaceae > Blastopirellula > Blastopirellula marina. The sequence goes on along the minus strand of NZ_CH672377.1, from coordinate 1,317,498 downwards.
GCAGCAGAGCTTCCCACGCGGCTTCGTCCTGACCGTCGTTCTTCAAATGCAGCGCTTGCTGTCCAAAACGGATGGCGCCGCCGATTAGCAGCATTTGCAGCTTTTGCGGCGTCGCGGTCAGAACTTCCGTTTCGAGATAGGAATTTGTCGCGCCGTATTCGAACATGGTCACTGCCGGGTTAGGTATCAAGAAACTATCTGCCAGGCTTGGGGCCTTGCTTTATCTATCGGTTGCTGGCGGTTGAAGCTTTGTGCGAATTTCCGCGACCGCTAATCGGGAAACGTAACCGGCTGAATCGCATCCAGGTAAGACAGGTTCGATTGGATGCCGGCCAGAGTCGTCTCCAAATCATAGAACTTGTTCAGCAAAACTTCCTGTCGTTTTTCCAGCTTCTCATTCCAGGTGTCGATCCGAGACTGATTGAGATCGATTTTGGATTGGAGCGCTTCGATCCGGCTAATCAACAACGAGCTGCCGGCGCCTGCAAACGATTCCATGAGATCGTCAAACTTCTGCGCGAAACCGAGTTGTTTCGTCTCTCCGCCGATCGTCTGCTCTTTGATGAAGAAATCTTCGACTGCGTCGGGATCCTCGGCGTACTTCGCTTTGAGTTTTACTTCGTCGAGCGCCATTTTGCCGGTTTCGCCGTTAAAACCGAAGCCGAGTTGTTCGAGCGATTGAATACTGCCGAGACCTGGGTAGCGTCGCGTAAGAATCTCGTTCAATTCCGAGTCGATACGATTCGCGGCGTTCGAGCCGAACAGAACGCCGGTCGAATTGTCCGCTTCGTTAAAGGCCGTGTATTCGTCCATCAGATCCACCAGAGCGTTGTACTGCGTGACGAACGCATTCGCGGCGGTGACGAGCGAACTGTCCGAGTCCGAAATCGTAATATTGATCGGCGTGTTCGTCGCCTCTTTGATGGTGACGCTTACCCCTTCGACGACCCCTGTAAACGTGTTCGTCGAAGAAGTGGTCAGAATTCCAGCCGATCCGTTGGTGTTGGATCCGAATAACAGCAGCGCATCTTGACCTCGCACCGTTTCGTCAAATTCAAAATTTGAATTCAACGAGTCAATTTGAAAAGTTCCGCCGCTTCCCGTTTTGTCGGAAACTAGCGAGATCCGATAACGTTCGGAGCCGGCGCCATAGTCGAACACGTTGGCCGAGAACCCGGCGTCCAGGTCGTTGATTTTTGTGATCACGTCGGTGATCGTATCGCCGGCCTCGATTTGAACGACCTTGTTGAACGAGCCTGACAGGCTCTGTTTTGATTCCCCTTCGGCGATGGCCCCGGTTCCAACGATTCCCAAAGCGGTCCCGGTTTGCGACGTGCCTGAGTCCTGAATGCGGAGTTCACCCGATCCGCCTGCCTGGTCGACGATTTTTATTCCGTCGCCGGTGTCGTTAATCTGCGCTTTCACTTTGACGCCGGTTTGACCATTGATCGTATCAATGAGATCTCCCAGCGTCTGGATGCTTTCATCCGACAGGTCAAAAACACGAGCGCCGCCAGCGCTGTCGCGGACGAGGAATTTGCCTTTGGGGATGCCGCTGCCGCCGTTTAACGAACTGAGTTCGGTCTGTTCGCTGACGTATTGGAAGTGCAACGAACCTGACTCGACCTTGGTTTGTGCGGAAGATTGGGCGATGTTCAGCAGGTCCGCCGAATTAGTCGCGCCGGTATTCTCAATTTTGAAGTTGCTGAAAAACTGCCCCGTCGTGTCGCGGATGGTGATGCCGTTGCCGGAAGAGTTGTACTCCGCTTCGATGCCCAGACCTGAATCGTTCAAAGCCGTCAAGATATCTTGGACTGTTTCGGCGCTAGAAAGGTCGATCGTCGCCGAGGCCCCGCTGCGGTCGGTCACTTTGACCTCTCCCAGGTCCAAACCTTGGCCGCCGTTAAGCGAACTGATCAATTTGGAATTGAGTCCGCCGATATAGCGCCCGCTGGAGATGGTGTCGCTGGTGGTGGAGAGGGCGATTCCCAGATCTTCAGCCGCGTGTCCGTCGCCGAAACTGCTGACCGAAAAGGATCCGCCGTTGTCGGTGGAGAGGTCGATCAACTCAATGCGGTCGCCATCAGATGAAATCTGGGCTTGCAGCCGCGTCGGATCGATTTCATTGAAGATGGTGAGCAGGTCGCCCAAGGTTTGCGGCGAACGCTCTTCACGCGATGCGCCGCCCGTAGTCAGCGCCGTGCTGTTGGTGTCGACGATTCGATCGCCGTTTCCACCGGTTGCGGTGGCCGCGGTAAAACGCGCGGAGGTTGTCGCATTGTTGTTGATCGCATCAATGACATTATCGGCCGTCGTTCCGCCAGCCTGAATCCGCACGGTGAGCGTGATGTTTTCGGGATCGCTATCATCGTATTGGATGACTTCGTTTCCGGCGGTCACGGCAGGATCGTTGACATAACGGAGGGTGACATTATCGTAGTCTCCCCCCAATTGCTTGGCTGTAAGTTTGACGACTCCATCAACCGCTTGTGCAGTCGAAATGCCGACCGCGTTTTGTTCGCCCCCGGCGGTCGTTCCCGTGTCGGTGACGTCAATCAACCCGGCGCCGTCGCTTCCCGACGCGTTGGCGGCCGAAAACAGCGGACTGACGAGCGGATCGTTTTCGATCGCAGTGATAACGTCCGCGGCGGTGGTCTCGCCGGCTTTGATGCGGACCGTCAGGGTCTTGTTGAAGGGATCGCTGTCGTCATATTCGACGAGTTCGCTCCCTTGGGTGACGCCTGGATCGTCGACAAACAAAATTTGAACATCGTCGTAGTCGCTACCGGCGTTGATGGCGCTGATCTCGATGCTGGCGTTGGCGTTCGCCGCCGTCGTTACGGCCGTCGATAAGGCGGCGCCGCCTGACGTGATCGCGGTGTCGATGGTGTCAATCAAGCCGCTGCCGGATCCGCCGTCGACTGTCGCCGCGGTGAAGTAGAGACCCGCGTTGGCGTCGTTGTTGATCGCGCTGATCACATCCGCTGCGGTCGTGCTGCCTTCAGCGATCTGCACGGTGACGGTCTTGGCGAGATCGTCATAGACGACCGATTCGTTGCCCTGGGTGACCGAACCGTTGTTCTCAAAGATGACGGCGACCCCTTCGTATTCAGCGCCGGCGTTGTTGGCCGTAATGCTGAACTTGGAGTCGAACGTCGCCGTAGAAGCGGCGGCGAAATCCTCGGGCTTGGCGCCCTGACGCAAGCCGATATTTTTTGTCGTGCCGTCTCGAAAAGCGATCGTCAAATCGTCCAGGTCGCTGCTCAAGCGGATCCCGGCGCCATCTCGAAGCGAACTTAGCCGCGTTTCGCTATGGAGCGAGACGATGTCATTGCCGAGATGGCTGCTGGCGGCGACGTTGACATCGCGCAGCCCCAGGTCGGCGGCGGTGGAGCCGCCTGACAGCTCTTTGACGACCAAGTTGCTGGTCGTTTGACCCGTATTATCGGTCAGTTTGATCCGGTCTCCCTCAATCGTCGCCGTCACGTCAATGTCGTCATTGGCGTTGATCGCAGCTAGCACATCGTCGATCGTGGTCGCATAACGCAGATCGATCGTACCGCTGTCCCCTGCTCGGTCGGTGATTTTAATCTTGCCGGGGGCGACCCCTTCGCCGCCGTTCAATCGATTGAGATCGATTCCCTGGTCTAAGCGTGGACTCGAGCTAATGGAGATGGAGCCGGCTGAAAGCGGTTCGGTAAGGGAAGCGACGCCGGAACTGAGGTACTGCTGAGATTGCGCTGTCCGCACAGGCGTCAATTGCGTGACGCCGATACGCGGCGTCCCGGTCACCGTCGCCGTCAACGCCGCAGCATTGCTAGTTACCGCGGTTCGGGCATTGAAGATCGATGGTTTCGCCAGCGCTTTGGCGGAAAACTGCAGGCTCAGAATCGCCGCCGTGACCTTGCTGAGCGCCCCTTGCTCGTCCGAGACGACGGCCGTGCGCGAAATCAGCAAGTCGCGGGGACGTGCTTCGATAGAAAGCAGTTGCTTTACCGTGTCGGTAATGTTGATGCCGGATATTAAGCCGGTGCTGCTGCTAATCCCAGCCATAGGGCGAATCGTCGCTTTCTCAGGCGGCCCGCGCGACCTGCATTAACATCAATGTATAGATAGCGTCATCATCCTTTATCGACCAAGCGGCGGTAAAATCTCCAGCTTATTCCGATTAGGTAGTTGGAGTCGACAAGCCACAAAAAAAGCCTCCGCCAAAGTTGGCGGAGGCTTTCGTAGCTTGGCGTAATCAGCCCGAACGTTATCGGAGCAGGCTGAGCACGTTTTGCGGGTTCTGGTTGGCGATACCCAACGTGTTGGTGCCGGCCTGAACGAGAATCTGAGCTCGCGTCAGTTTGGCCGATTCCGCAGCGAAGTCGGCGTCGCGGATCGAGCTTTCGGCTTCGGTCAGGTTGGCCAAGGTATCGTTCAACGAGTAGATATTCGAGTCCAAGGTCGTCTTCTGGAAGGCGCCCAATCGACCGCGAAGCGAGGTCACCACCGAGATGACTTCGTCCACCACCTTGGCGGCTCCGCCGACATCCTCGGACAAGCTCTTGCTACCGCCCGAGCGAAGCTCGAACAAACGCCCGCTGACGCCGCCCAGGGTGGCGGTGCTGACGCTTTGGATACCAAGTCGAGCTTGCTGGTTGCTGACCACGTCCGGACCGAGTTGGAACAAGGCGCCGCCGCCAACGATTTCAAATTCAAAGCTCGAATCATCTTCGACGTTTTCGCCAAGCGAGAAGCTTAGGTCGAGCGAAGAAGTATTGATCGAGGCTTTCAAACCGTCGCCGATCGCTTGGATACCATTGATGCGAACATCGACGTCCGTACCCGTCGAACGATCCACATTGGTGTTGCCGCTTTGATCGGTCAGATTGAAGGTGCCGGTGAGGGCTTTCACGCTGACGAACGATTCGGCGCCAAAGCTGGTCGCTTGGAATGACAGACCGGTGTTTTCCAGGTCCGAGTTGCCAAGCAACGCGGCTCCGTCGGTCGAACCAGTGTCGATCACGCCGCCGGTCAGCGTCGCCGTGTCGTCGGTGGTGACGGCGGCGCCGCCGCTGGCGGTTGCGCTGAATAGCAACGATAGGCTTTCGTCATAGTTGCCGTCCGCACTATCGAAGATGTCCGCGATATCGGCTGCGGTCGTAACGCCTTCCTCGATGTAGAAGGTCAGCGTCTTGTTGGCCGCATCGTATTCGCCGCGTTCATCCGTACCTGCGGTGACCGTAGCGTCGTTCACGAACTGGACCTTGACGTTGTCGTAGTCGGCGCCAGAGTTGATCGCCGTGAAGCTCAGCTGAGCATTGACGCCGTTCACCGAATAGGTCGTACCTGACGCCTGGGCGTCTTCCAGTTCGGTTCCGCTGGTCGCGAAGGTGATGTCCTCGGTCGTGGCAGACAGGACGCCGCTGCCGTCGCTGCCGCTGACATTGGTGACGCTGATGCCGCGATCCTGCAGGTACGCCAACGTGTTGGCGGCTTCAGTGGGATCCGAAATGAACGCGCTGGGATCATCGAAGAAGGCGATCAAGTCGTCCGCCGTCGTCTTGACGTTTCCGTCCGCGTCGGTTTCGAGGTTGACGATCAGCGTGCCTTCGCTAACTAGGCCGCCGTCCGTGCCGGACGGAATGGTTAGTTCGCTGATGTCGAGCGCGTCCGTCCCGTCGCTGGAACCGAAGTTCTCGGCCTCGAAGAACTGGCTGACGTAGGCGTCGTTGTTGATCGCGTTGATCGCGTCTTCAGCCGTCGAAACGCCGTCTTGGATGTTCAAGGTGAGCGTCTTGGCTTTTTTGTCGAGCACGGCGTACTCATCACCGCCGCCGGCCAGATCGTTGTTGTCAACGAAGCTGATCGTATAACCGTCGTAGTCAGTTCCCTTCAGCTTAGCGGTGATGGAGAAGGTGCCGTTGGCGTCAGCGTTTTGAATGATCGCTTGTGACAAGCCTTCGACGCGCGGATCGGTCGTCGTGTCAATGCCCAGGCCGGTGCCGACGTTTGAGACAAAGCGAACGTTCGGCGAATCTTCCGGCGACAGGAACTGCAGACTGGTGTTCTGCTCAGCGACACCGCTATAGGCGTAGTTCGTGAACTCGGTGACCGTGTCGTGTCCGTCGTTACCGGCGGCCAGCGAAGCGGTAACCTTGTTGTTGCCGGTGGCGGCGTTGATCGCCTCGATGACGTCATTCGCCGTCGCGACAATGTCACCACCCGTAATGCCGCCCGTTGCAGTCGATCCGTAGGATCCGGTCGCTGCGACAATGCCAGCTCCGGCGCCATAACCCGTAGTTTCCACCACTGCGGCGGTGAACAGATCGGTGGTCTTCTGGCGGTCGCCGCCGATAAACAGCGTCGTGCCGGTCGTGTCGCCCACTTGAACAACGCCAGAACCATCGCTTCCGAGAGCGTTTCGGGCGTCGAACAGGCCGGTCAGAGCGTCGATAGCCGTGACGACTTCGGCGCCGGTCGACGCGACGTTGATCTGAACCGTCAAGGTATTGGCGTCGGCGTCATAAGCGGCCGTTTCAGCGCCTTTGGCCACGGCGCCAGAGGTCGAATAGATCAGCTGAACGCCGTCGATTTCGGTGCCGCCGGTCAGAGCGCGAACATGGATCGAAGCGTCAGCATTACCTGCTTCGACTAACACCGAGGCTTGCGAACGAGCTGTCGTCGTGCCGCCGGCGAAAGTTGAACTACCCGCGATATCACCAACTGCCGCAGCGCCGGAACCATCGTTACCCGTCGCATAAGCGGCTGAGAACAGGTCGCCGACTTGAGCGTTGATCGCGTCGCGAACTTCGGTACCGGTCGAAACGCCAGTGTCGATCTGGACCACCAGCTTGTTGTTGGCTTCGTCAAACGAGACGAGCGCGCCTCCCGTGAGTGAGGCGTTGTCGACATACTCGATGCCGACGCTGTTCGTTTCGTCACCCAAGATCTTCGACGTCACGGTGAGCGAAGCGTTCGCGGCGCCGGAGGTGGTGAACGACGCAGCGGTCCGTTCCGTGGCGTTGTTGATCGCGGCGACGATCGCATCGGCGTTCGATGCGGCGTTCTTGGTGATCGTCAACGTCTTGGTCGACGCATCGTACGAGGCCGATTCGTCGCCCAGTTCGGCGCCGTCGGCGAAAACGACTTGGGTGCCGTTGTAGTCGGCGCCCGCTTCGTTGGCGGTAAGCGTGAAGGCGTTGTTTTCGCCGGCGGTGTCAACCACCAACGAGGCCGCTTCATAGTCCGAAACGCCGAGCGTCACTTCCAGCTTGCCGGGATCGGCGCCAACCGGAGCGGTGTAGCTTGCGGTGGTCGTGCTGCTAGTTCCCTTGCTGTACTTGATGCGGACGTCGCCTGGATCGAATCCGGCTTCGTTGGCAGTCAGCAAGATGTCATTGTCCGTGCCAAAGCTGCTGACGGTCAGTTCGCCCTTGGTGGCGGCCGTTTCCAGAAGCGCTTCGACGCCGGTAGCGTCCGAGACTAGATTAACGGCCGAAGCGATTTCTTCGATCGTCGAACCCTTGGCGAAGTTGAACGCTTCGGTACCGTTGGCGCCGCCGATTTCCAGCACCAAGTCGTCGGCGACCGCGCCGAAACCGTAGTTCAGCGTACCACGGGTCGCTTGCTGAACGACGTTGACTTTAACGCCGATCGAGCTTTGCGTGCCGAAGTTGGCCTGATCGATACGCAGACCTTCGATCGCCGAGCTGTTGACGTTTTGCGTGATGAAGTCCAAGTTTCCGTCGAGCAGACGTTTGCCCTGGAACGAGGTCACTTGAGCGATACGGTCGATCGCTTCGAGCGACGAGTCGATTTGCAGCTGATTCGCCGCGATCTGCTCGTCGCTGAGGGCGCCGGTATTCGCGGCTTCCGAGATCAATCCGCGAATGTCGTTCAACAACGAGCTGACCTGGCCAAGGGCGCTGTCGGCCGTCGCGATCAACTGATTGGCGCGTTCGCTATTGGTGATCGCTTTTTCGACACTCGTGATATCGCTGCGAAGCGCTTCGCTGGCGATCAAACCGGCCGGATCGTCTTTACCGCTGTTGATGCGGAGACCGGTGCTGAGACGCGTCAGGGTCGTGTTCAGGTCCGCGTTCGAGCGGCCCAAATTCTTCTGAGCGACAAGAGAACTAACGTTTGTGTTGATGCGGGTCATTGGGAGTCACCCCTCCTAAATCCAGGGACTACTTTGAAGCCCGTCCGATGCCTGGGGAGTCAATCGAATCGGAACGGTCGGCTGCAAACGCAGCCCTATTCAAACCTATCTGCTTGTCATTTGAGGAGGCTTCCTGCCCCTGCAGGTTAACCTGCTATTTCGCTCTGGTGAAAGTGTAACTCTCCAGCGCTCGACCGATCCTATGCACGATCATCTATCGAGGACTATCGGATATGATTAGTTGCATGCTTTAGGTGATTGGCGAAGTTTTCCCTGCGGGTTTAGTGAACCTAATAGGCCTTCGCGTTACGATCGTTACAAAGCATCAAAATCGGGCGTTTTTCCCGGTTTCGTTGCGCGTTTCCGCAGCGCGTTTTGGGAAGCTTGGAGAATAAATCCGACGTCGCAGCAGCGACAAAGAAAGGCGCCGGGCCTGGCGCCATTGAGCGGATTACGACGGGTAGGACGAAAGTGAGGAATGGTTGGACGCGCAGTAACCGCGCCAAACTACTTCGTCTTACGGAGTGCGGCGGCTTCGTTCGGCTGTAAACGAGACGCTTGTTGGTTTTCGCGTTGAATCGCTTCGTACACCTCTTGGCGATGTACGGGAATATCCTGGGGGGCGGCGATGCCAAGACGGACTTTGTCGCCGCGAATATCGACGATTGTGATGACGATGTTATCGCCGATCATGATGCTTTCGTCACGATGCCTCGACAAGACGAGCATATCAGGCTCCTTCCTCGGTGCGCTGTTCTAATCCGTTTAACGGCGACGCCGGAGAACGGTAGGGCGTATTTGTTTTTAAGCGGTAGTCAGCTAGCGGCCCAAGCGTGGGATAGCATCGCTGTCGCGGCGCCGGCCGCAGTAGCATCTATCGGACTTTGACTGACGCCCAATCAATATCCGCCGCAATGGTCGACTTCTGTCGGCGGAATCGAATGTACCGACCAACTATCGCCTGCAGATTCGACCGAACTAGGCGCTTTTGCGGTAATAAGAAGCGCCGCCTTGGATTTCGAACTGCAGCGGCTGGTCGTCAGACGTCACAATTTGTCGGCCAAGTTGCTTGGTCAGATTGATCACGACCGGTGCGCGAAGATTGACGGTCAGCGAATCTTCATGCTTGCTGACGATCGTAAGCACGAACACCTCGTCGTCGGCCGTCAACCGAATCGGCGAGACTTCTTCTTTCTCGAGACGAACTCGATAGTCGGGGGCATATCGTCGCGGACTGACGACGGCCAGCGCCACTTCGGGCTGCTCCAGTGATTGCAACCAACCAAGGTCTTCCGATTGCTCATCGGAAAGCAGGATCCAGTTAACCAGGCTCTCGAAGCCGATCAAACCGTCTGCGAACAGGATGACGTCTTCATCCACGATTTCGAGCTTTCCGAAGCGAGCCGTATAGATATCCATGGTCGAAACATCTCGAACAGTGATGCTGTGCTGGCATGATCGCCCTAGTAGCGATCTAATTACTGACATTCTGGTTTATCGGCGAGCGAGCCAGGACGAATCCATAAAATCCGAACATCCGTCTCAGAACGTTCGGCGCGATGACTTCTTACGCATTTCAGATTAGATATAGTCGAGCAGCGACAATTGGTAAATCTGCCCGATCGTTTGCAACGACGCCTGGTACGAAGCTTGTTGTGCGGCGAAATCAGAGGCCGCTTTGACGAAGTCGACCTCGATCTCGGTCGATAAGTTGGCGTTCAACTCGACCATGTCGTCTTCGAGCCGAGTTTTCATCAGATCGACGTTCTGCGAGCGAGCGCCAAGCTCGCCCCGCGAAAAACTAAGTCTCGAGAGATCGGTGTCCAGGGAATCAACCAGACGACTGATCTGCACGTAGTCGCGGGTAACGATCGCTTCGTTCAATTTGATCAGCGTATTGAAAACGCTCTTGGTCTCCCGCGGGTTGGCGTCCTTGCCGGTCATGACTTCGGCCGTGCCGCCCGATGTCGTACCGACCGTCCCTGTCGCCGAAACGACGCCTGTGCCGTCGTTCGTGATATCGACGCTGCGATCAAGTTGCGAGTGGAATGTCCCTTCGAGATTGATCGCATTGATGATTTCCTCCGTCGTTGTGACGCCGGCGTCGATCGACAGGGTCAGCGTTTTTGACCCCGAGTTGTAAACAGCGGTCGGTGAGCCTGAAGCCAGCGTATCGTTAAAGACGATCCGGACGTCATTATGAGCGGTGCCCGGATAGAGCGACTCCAGCGTGAACGCGGTGTTCAAATCTTCCGGCATCGCAAAGCTGACCGAGGCCGCGGCCGGTTCGGCGTCAGCGATTGGGGTTCCGCCGTTGGTCGAAGCGATCACGCCGGTTTGAACGATCAAGCCTTCGCCGTTGTTGGTTGGATCGCTCTCCATCGCTGTATCTGCCGAGAAAGTCCCTTCGGCATTGATCGCCGCGATGACCGTATTCGCGGTGGTCGCCGCCGGATCAACGTCGATCGTTAACTTTTTCGTATTCGGGTCATAGTTCACGATCGCCTGATCGCCGGCCGCGGCCGAGTTAACGAATTCGATCTGGACGTTGTTGAACGTCGTGCCGGGCAAGTTGGCGCTGATCTGAATCGCGTTGTTTTCGTTCGTGGGCGGAGAAAATTCGACCGTCGCGGTCGCCGCTGTCGCAGTCGGCGAATCGGAAACGGTCGCGACGGTTTGTCCTGCCGGCATCAATCCCAGATCGATGATCGCCGAACTCAGAATGTCTCGCTCCAGCGTCAAACGGCCAACGCCGGCCGGGTTGTCGTCGACCAATTCGATTCCATTGCCAAAGTCGGAGAGTCGCGCGACGACTGGACTGCCATCCTGGTTCTCGGGATGGTTATTGATCAGATTGAGTACGTCGCCCACAGTTTTTGCGCTCGATAAATCAATCTCCAACTGTTTCCCGTCATTGCGAGTGATCGTGAAATCGGTCCCTTCGGTCGTCTGAACGCCCAGGCCGTAGTTGAGCGATGTAAGCGGAGTGGATTCATTGAACGTACGCAATCCCAACTGGGACGCCGTCGTGCCGCCGTTCTCACCGATGGTGAAATCACCGCCGCTCACGACCGAACGAACGTTGATTCCGTTGCCGGCGGTGTTGATTTCGGCCAGCACGCCCAAACCGGCGCCGTTGAATACGTTCAGCAGATCCTCGACCGTCTTCGCGTCGTCAAACTTTAAAACCTGCATATCGCCGCCGTTGATGATCTGCAGCCCAGACGACGCGTCAAAATTTGCGCCGCTGCCTCCTTGGAACTCGGCGATGACCGAGAGATCGACAATCCCCGATCCACGTTGAAAATCTGAAACGGTATCGTGTTCGTCAATCTCGGCGGTATACAGTTCGCTAAATTTGGCGTTGTTATTGAGCGCCGAAACAAGCTGGTTGGCGTTGGTGCGATCGGCGTCGACGCGGGCGAAAATCGTCTTCGAGTCGCCGCCGCTATTACCGGTGTCGCCGATCGGACCATCGTCGGTCGCCGAAACGAACGAGTTAGGGTTGAACGTATTGCCGTTGGAGCTGTCAGGTCGAACCGAGAAAGAGCCTTCCGCGATGATCGCGTTCATCAAGGTTTGCAGCGAAGTCTCATCGCTATCGTCGACGGCGAGCGTCAACGTGCGCGTCGTGCCGTCGTCTACATAGGTCGCCGTCGCCGTGTCGCCGATATCTCCCGACGCGTCGATCACGATGTTGACGTTGTTAAAATCAAAGCCCGCTTGGTTGGCGGTCAAGATCAAGTCGTTGTTACCGCCGGAGAGCGGGACCGCGGCGCGGGCTTTTACCCCCTCTTGTTGAATGTAGGTCGTATAAGCGTTGCCGCTATTGGTGGCGAGCACCGGGCTCGCCGCGTTGAAGGATTCGCCGGTCGACGTATCAAATCCGACCGAGAATCGTCCATCGGCGATAAATGCGTCCGACAGCGATTGCAGTGACGTTTCGTCGGTATCGTCGATTTGGACGGTGATCGTCTTTACGCCGTTGACGACGGTCGTCGGACCGATCACGGCGGTGTCGCCGATATCGCCGGTCGAATCAAACACAATCCGTGCGCCGTCGAGACTGCCGTCGGTCGAGTTAGCGGTGAGCAACAGACTGTTGCCGGCTCCATCCAGGTCGAGAGTGGTCTGCGCACGTTGCAAGTCTTCGGCCAGAGTGACGACTTCGTTCCCTTTGGTCAGACCCGGTTTGGCTTGCAGCAGATCATCATTGACCAATTGCAGCGTCACGCCGTTTGCGTCGGCGCCATTATCTTTGGCGTTCAGAACGATGTCGTTGTTGGCGCCGGCGTAAGAAACGACAGCTTGAGACTTGGTCCCCAAAATGTCTGAAAGTTTGGTTGTCGCCGTAATGATCGGATTCAGGTCGGCGCCTTCAATTGGCTGGACGCCGTTGCCGTCGGTTTTCAAGATCCCTAGTTGGGCGGCGACGCGACTTCCGCCGGTTTCACGGATCGTCAGGTTGCCGCCGCCAGCATCGTCAATATCAACGATCAGACTGTTGTTGTCGATACGCGCCGTGATGGTTCTTCCCGGCGGCGGATTTTTCTCAATCAAGTTGATGACGTCGCCGATCGTTTCGGCGGAGCGAATGTCAATCGTGACCGGATTCACGCCATCGGAAATTACAAAGCTGCCGGATGCGATTCCTGCGCCGCCGCGCAGATTGGAGAGCTTTGTATTTTCGGTAAGAACGGGATTCAGGTCGATCTGACTTTTGACTTCCGGCGAGATCGCGCCGAAGGCTTCATTACCGTTGACAGTCGTATCAAACAGCAAATCGATATCGGAGAAGCTGTTCAGGCTATTCGTATTGCCGTTGTATTGGACCAGGCCGTCTTTGATGGTAAACGGAGTCGTCGTGGTGTTGGAGCCGCCGAACAGAAAGCGACCGCGGAATTGTCGATTTCCAATATCAACGAATTGCTGCAAAGCGTTTTGCAACGTTTGACTCGCCGCCGCGACTTCGGTATCGGTCGCTGTCGAATCGACCATCGTGACGGCCAAGCCTCGCATTTCGGCTAACAAATCCGCGGCGCCCGCCATCGCCGTATCGGTAGCAGCTAAGTATGACTGGCTAGTCGACAAATTGACGCTGATCTGCGTCTTCCGTTCGATCAATGATTGCAACGTGATGCCGCGAATGGCGGCCGGCGCATCATCGCTGGGCGCCAGTAGACGACGGCCGGTGCTGAGCTGGTTTTGCAGGCTGAACAGATTGGCCTGACTCGCCGCCAATTGCGATAGCAAACGAGAGTGCAAGTTGCCGTCGCTTACGCGGGTAGTCGGAACTGGTACGATTCGAGTCATGGCGGTAAGCGCTGCTGGGAACGCGATGTTGAAGTTGGGAATTTACGAAAACGCGAACGGGGCCGACGATCATTGGGTGGCGCCGCCCGAATCAATAATTACCGCGACTTCTAAATTGTTTGCTAAATGTTGACCAATACTTCGAGCAGTTCATCGATGACAGAAATCAACCGTGACGCTGCTTGAAATTGACGCTGAAAGGTAATCAAGTTGACCGCTTCTTCGTCGAGGCTGACGCCGCTAAGGCCCTGCTTTTGCCCATCCAGCGTTTCTTTGAAAACGCGGTAACCTTCGGCGACCGATTTGGCGACCGAAGCCGATTGCGTCACCTCGCCAACCAATTGTGCGTAGACATTGTCGAGCGTTTGTCCATTGCGACTGTCCAACGGACGATCCAGGAAACCCGCCATTTCAACGGCATTGTCGGTATCGACGCCGATGCCGTTCTTGCTCGCCGCGAACTTGGAAGGATCCTCTTTGAGGACTTGCTGGATGTCGATGGTGCTGGCCGACGTTCCGGTAAAGAAGGTGCCGAGTCCCAATGCCGCCAGAACGCCGCTCGTATCGCTGCCAAAGGCGAACTCAACGTTCTGCGAGTCACTGTCAATTTGCAGGTGACCATCTAGCGAGATCGACGCAGTCAGGCCATCTACTTCGCTGATCGCATCGGCAAGGCCTTGCAGCGACGTATCGTCTGGCAAGCCGTTTAGTTTGACTGAGATGTCGACGGTGTTTTTAAGACCGGTCTGCAAGTTTTGGGTGAAAATCTTGAAAGAGCCGTTCGTCGGCGTATAGGTAAGCCCTGCCTGATCCAAAGGCTGATCGGACAACGCGTCGTCGATGAAGAACTCGCTGGTCATCGTCTGATAACCAGTTTGTCCTTGCCCGCTTGAAAAGACGCGATTGAACTCAAACGTCAATGTCTGAGCGAAGTCATCCAGGTTGTTCATGAACTCGCCGACGATCGCGTCGCGCGAGGTGATCATGCCCGCCAATTTGCCAGAGCTCGCCAAAATCGGCGAGTCGGTGCCGGCCAGCGTGAGCTTTACATTATTGAAACCATTTTCTGCGACCGATTTCGTTTCGACTTGCCGTGCGATGCCGTCGATGACCAGGTATTCGCCGCCGAGAAACACCGAGGTCGAGCCATTCTCTTGCTCGACTCCCTTAATGTCGATGATGCCGGCCAATTGGGTCAGCTTGCGCTGGCGTTGATCGCGCAGGCCGATCGCATCGCTTTTGGTGATCGGCCCAGCTTCCAGCGTCGTGATCTTGACGTTCAAATCGGCGATATCATTCAACAGCGAATTGATATCGGTGGCCGCCTGCTTGATCTGTTTGTTAAGGTCCGTATGGACTTCTTTGGCCCGACCGTACAAACGGCTGATGTCTCTTGCTAGCGTCTGCCCGCGGAGGACCGACAAATTGCGAACGCTGACATCCTCGGGCTGATTGAGGATGTCATTGATGCTCCCTAAAAAGTCATTCAGCGAAGTGCTGATGTCGGTATCGCTTAGTTCGCCGACTAGCGCCTCAAGCTGAAGATAGGCGCTCTCTTGGGTTTCTCCGTTGGCGAGATCGCTGATCGAATTTCGCAGGCGTTCTTCGAGAAATTGATCGACCTGTTGAACGACCGCTTCGACCTGCACGCCCATTCCGAGCCGCAGGTTGCCGTACGATTGGGTCGGCGCAGGAGTATAGATGACTCGTTCGCGCAGATAATCGGGCGTATTGACGTTGGCAATATTATTGCCCGTCACTTGGATCCCGATTTGAGCGGCGACCAGCGCGTTCTTCGATTGCTGAAGCGATGTAAAAAGAGTCATCCTTGACTATCCTCCATGGACCTTTGCCTGGTCAGTATTAGGCTTCATGGTCCACAAGAGTCCCTCCTTGATGTGCGGAGTTCTCCTGTTCATAAGTCGGCTGAAGTTTGCCGCCGGTCGCGATGATCTGCAAAATCTGCGACAAATGTAGGACGCTGCGTTGGGCTAGCACGAAGTTTACTAGCGTCTCGTTCTGGATTGTGCGCATTCGGCGCTTCGCTGTGCTTGCTATCTCGCGCAGCTTCTCACCTTCGGCGCCATCAGCAAGTACGGCTAGCGATTCGATGCTATCGCCGGGCAATCCCTGCTGTTGCGCCGATAGCAGCAAGTCATGGCGCGTATCGCGCAGTTGCTCGAGTCGCTGGATCAGATCGAGCTCACGCAGTTGCGTCGCTTCCATCCCGGGGATGTCGCGTGCGACCATCTGGCTGCGTTTGGTCCCCAGCACTTCAATGAGTTCGTCCTGGACGCTGGTCAGTTCTTGCAGAACTTCGGCGGTGGACGCTTCCCAGTCGATGGTCGAAGCTTCCGACGCATCGTCTACGGGCGTAAAGGGCATAACGAAAACCTTACTCTAGCGGCTTGCGATGAAAGCGGTGTTTACGCCAAAGCGTCCAACAGTGGAGCGCTCGGTTGATCGTTCAACGTCTGCACGGCCTGAATCAGACTGACCTGCTTCCAATGAGGCGATCGCTGCGACGTTTCATTAGAAGTCGAACTCGCATTCGATTCGGGACTGAGATTCGACTGAGTCATAAATTGTTCAAACATGGGGCCTGACAGCTCCTGAGCGCTGGCTTCGGATAGTTTTTCTACAAGCAATTGATCGAGTTGCGATTGGAAGACCTCTTCGCCGCGACCGCCATGAAAATAGGCGGGCTTGCCGACCGACTTCCGCATCGACTTGAGCATTTGGCCGAACAGCGATTCCCCGACGAACTGGTCGAATTTTTCACGCAATTCCGACTGCTGAGCAGCGGGAGCGGCGGAAGTCAAATTGGCGGGTGCGCTGGTTACCATGGTTTGTTTCTCGGCGTTCGCTAGTTCACAAAGATCAGTTCGCCGTACAGTTTGCCCTGGTGATGGATCGCCACGATGATGTCGATCACGTCTTCGGCAGGGACTTTGAGCGTGTTTAAAGCGTCGACCAAATCTTTCAAGCGAGTCGCATACGCCGGTTGCGTGTTGAGTTCGACAAACTTGGAAGACTCGGGATCGATCGTTTCGATCTTGATTCCGTTATGCGTGACGACGTCAGGACCAATCTCGACGTCCGAGCCGACGACGATCACGCCGCGGGCCTTGTTGATGACCACTTTGTTGTTGAGCTGTTTGTCAACGATCGGCGTATCCATCAGGATCGAGACGAAAAAGACCGGATCGGATTGATACTGCGGCGGAATTTGAACTTCGATCGTCTTTTGATCCAGCGCCCGTGCGATTTGCACGTTGCTGGAAGATCCCTGGCCAACCTGCAAAAGATTGCCGACGCTAAAGACGATCTCTTGGGCCATCTGCCAATCTTTGTAGCCGTCGTTCAGCACCAGATAAACTTTTTTGTCCGGCGTCACAAACGAGTTACGAATCGTCCGTTCGATGCGGCAGCCTGACTTGATGCGAGCGTTGGTCGGCACGGCTTTGCTGAACGTCTCCAGATTGCCGGTCGCCATCGCCCAGACCGTCTTATCGTGCGGGTTCGGGCCTTGCAGCGTGCTGATCGCCAGCGATCCCCCTTCGAGACTTTTGGCGCCTAGCGAGCTCACTTCGCAATCGATCATGTCCCCTTCTTCGGCGCCTTCGGCAGGCACGCGAGCTCGCACAATCACCAGGGCGGTGTTGGTGACGGTCTTCAACGCTTCGGGCAGATATTCTCCATCTGGGCCGGCGCCGGAGTTGCTGCCGAGATGTTTCATCACCAACGACAACGCTTTGTGCGTCGGAGTCAGATTTTTGTCGCCGGTTCCCTTCAGGCCGACCACCAGGCCGATCCCTTGCAGGTAGTTTTCTTCCTGCCCTTTGACGCGGACGAACGTCGATAACGGCTGCGTGATCTGAAATCGCTCGGCGACCAACGGTTGCGGCGGCGATTGCGATTGCGGTTGAGCTTGAGCCACGGTGGAGTAGCCGGCGATCCCAACGAATATCAGCAAGGCAGTCGTTTTCATGGCGGTTTTGATCGGTTTCGTTTTCATGCTTAGAACCACTTCCAACCGTCCCAGATCTTCAATAACCAGCCCCGTTTGTAGGAGTCGCGGATATGACCGGTTTCTTGCTTGGTGATGCTGAGATTCGCCAGGCGTTCGCTCAAGACAACATTGTTTGGGTCAATGTCCTCGACGCGGCAAACGCCGCGAAGATAGTAGGTCCAAGTTTCGTTGTTTACCTGGATCTCTTTTTGAGCTTCGATCTTCAGGGTGCCGTTCGGCATGATTTCTGAGACCGTTGCGGCGACGCGGAAGCGAACTTCTTCCAACGTTTCCAGTGTTCCTTGCGTCCGGTAGCGGCTGGTCAACTGGCCGGTGATCTGCGGCGAGCCATCTTCCTGTTGATCGGGCACGATCGCTTTTAGATTTTCGAGATGAACCCAGTTCGCCAGCAACGCGTTGAAGTTGGCTTGCTTACGACGGTTCAGATTGCCTTCGGATTCCATTTCGGCCGCTTCATCGACGCGAATATGGATGATGTCTTTGATTTGAATCTTGCGCGGCGGCGGCAGTTCGCGGTAATACCAGCTGAGATCGCGGATCGCACCGTCGACTTGTTCGCCGGGAACGGACGGGTTGCCCGGCAAGCTGCGCTGAGCCAGGCTCGAAGTCGGGCCTTGCGCCGCCGCCAGCGAAGTCGCTGCGATGGTCAGCACCAGGGAAGTCAAGATCGTGATTCGGTTCATTAGCGGGCTCCCATTTGTGCGGTGACGGTCGCGGCTCGGCGTTGATCGCTATTGATGGTCATCGCTTGTCCCGGGCCATAGGCGCGAACCTGAAACATTTCTCCCCGCTGCTGACCCCGCTTCGAGTCAGGAGAGATCGCTTGCACCATCAGCAGATCGCCGACGCTGGCGTCGCTCGCGGCGATCGCGTCGCGGCGGATGACGAGCCCGCCGATTTGGGCAATGACAGTAACGACGTCGTTTTGTTGGATAACTACCGGTTCGCGAATCGAACCCGACTCGATTGGACGTTGGGCCGGCAGCGAGCGAATCGCCTCTTTGCCGACGAGCGATTCGATCCGCGTTTCAAAATCACCGTCAGTTCGAACGGTGTTGAGCGGTTGCACGGTCAAGTCTTCGGCTTGGATCACTTCGCCGCGACGAATTGGACGAACCGTATGGACGACCAGGGTTTCGCCTTCGGCCAAAGGACCGCCGCTCCAACTGGTTTGTTGCACGCCTGATGGAGAAGCGTTGCGAGTCAATTCGCTGAGCGGCGCTGCGACATCGGTGCGAGCGACTCGCGTGCGGCTGGCCCCGGTAAAGTAAAGGTCGGCGTCTTGAAAGCCGCGAGCCGTCAGTTGCGCTCGAATATCATTGATGGTGACAAAGCGAGAGCGATTCAGGCTAGGCGCCGGAAACAGTTCCAACTGCTCCAACTCTTGCACGAAACGTTGCGAAGGCCCGCCGATCTCGGCCAGATCGCCGAGCCGAACGATCGATTCGACCACGACCGCTTCGCGACGCAGGACGACATCGTAGCCCTGAGCGGCGCTGGTCAGGCCGGTCAAGAGCAGAGCGAAGGTGGTGAAGTGACGAAGCATACGAATGAGTCTTTCTAGGCGTTTAGGCGATTAACGACGCAGGTTCGAGACAAGCTGCAGGATTTGATCGCCGGCTTGCACGGTTTGCGAGTTCAACTCAAAGGCCCGCTGCGTGGTGATCAGGTCGACTAGCTCTTGCACCGGTTCGACGTTGGACGCTTCTAGAAAGCCTTTTTCAACGCTGCCGAAACCGTCGATGTTCGGATTGCCCACGATCGCCGCGCTGGAGGCGTTCGTTTCGGAGTACAAGTTATCGCCCAGTTTCAGCAGACCTTCTGGATTGATGAAGTTGGCCAGTTGAATCTGTCCCACTTCTTCCAGCGTTTGCTGACCAGGACGTTGCACCGAGACGATGCCGTCCGACGAGACTTCGATGCCGGTCGTGTCTTGCGGAATCGTGATCGAGGGTTCGAGCGGACGACCGACGCCGGCCGAACCGGTGACGATTTCGCCGTTGGCGTTGATCGAGAAGTTGCCGGCTCGCGTGTAGTAGGTCTGTCCGGTCGGGTCGAGGACTTGAAAGAAGCCTTTGCCGCGGATGGTCCAATCGAGCGAGCGATCGGTTTCGCGAAACGCGCCCTGTTGATAGTCGGTTTGCGTACTCTGAACGCGAACGCCCATGCCGATGTGCGTGCCGGTCGGCGTCGGGTTCGAGCTGCCGTCCAGCTTGCCTGGCAAGACGCGATTATCGTAAAACAGATCCTCGAAATTGATGCGATCCTTTTTGAAGGCGGTCGTATTCACGTTCGCCAGATTATTGGAGATCACGTCAAGCTTGGTCTGCAGAGTCTGCATCCCAGTCGCGGCGGTATATAGGGTTTGAACGCTCATGATCGCTACTTATCCAAGGGGGAAAGACGCCGGCGATTAGCCTTGGCGGAGGACGCGGCTGATTAGGTTGCCGAGCATCTCATCGTGATTCTTGATCAGGTTTACATTCGCTTCGTAGGCGCGTTGGGCTTCGATCATCGTCATCATTTCGGTGATCGAGTTGACGCCGGATCCTTCCAGGTAACCGGCGCGGGTCTGTCGTTCTTCCAGGGCTAGCGGTTCGACCGGAGCCAACGGGAAAAAGGCGTTGTCGCCATACTTGGCCAGATCGCTGACCGATTTGGGTTTGACCATAGCCAGCGGCACGACGTCGCCGCCGACGGTGCAAAAGCCGTTTTCGTCAAAGTAGTTGCCGACGTGGTTGGCCAACGCTTCCGGATCAACTTGAACCGGCTCTCCTTCCGCATCCAGGACGGCGTTGCCGGCCGGAGTGACCAGGGCGCCATCGGCGGTGAAGGTAAAATTGCCGGCTCGCGTTAGATAGGTTTCGCCATCGATCTCAACCTGGAAGAAGCCATCGCCGGCGATCGCCAGGTCGGTCGGAACATTGGTTCCTTTCAGAACGCCGCGTGAGTAATCCGTTACTTTTTCACTGACGTAGACGCCGCCGCCGACATCGTTGATCGAGCCGGAGTTGGGATAGTCTTTGCCGTCTTCAATGGCCTGGGAATAACGAGCCTGCAGAACGGCCAAATCGCGCTTGAAGCCGGTCGTGTCGACGTTCGCGATATTGTTCGCGAGAACTTCGACCCGTTGGGCTTGGGCTTGGGCGCCTTCCGCGGCGATGTATAGGCCGTATGGCATTGTTGCGTTTCGTCCATGATTCGCCCCCCCAGGCGTCGCTCATCTAATGCAAGGGATGTGCCGAAACAGACGCAGCCGCATCACGGCGAACCAAAGAACTTCGCAAGTGCCGTAATTTCCGAGAGATACGGCGTGGGAATTATTCGCAGCCGTCCGTGAAGTAGAGATGCTGCGATACCGCAGAAGTTGCCGAAGACGCAGGGATTGCTTGACGCTAGCGGAAAGAGTTGCCGCAAGCGTCGCGATTTGCCGGCCGGATTAGCTGCCGGTCGCTCGGGCGAAAGCGATCAGGCGTTCGGCGCCTTGGATCGCCAATTGGTCGGCGACTTGACGGCCGATGTCTTCGGCCCGATTGGGCGGTCCGCAGGCGGAAGCGGTGACCTTGTGATGACCATCGCCGCTGACGACGACTCCATCGAGAAAAAGCAACTGCTTGATTGGATCGATTCGTCCCCAGGCTCCGACAGGCGCCAAGCAGCCGCCGCGGAGATTCCGCAGCATTGAACGTTCGGCGAGCACCGAGTAGTGCGAATCTTCGTGATTGAGCGGCGCCAGCATCGCGGCGGTAGCGGAATCTCGTTCACGGATCTCTAGGCCCAGCGCCCCTTGCCCGACGGCAGGCAACATCTGGGCCTTGGGAATGACATGGCGAATCCGTTCGATCAATTCGAGTCGGCGCAATCCCGCTTCTGCCAAAATGATCGCGTCGTACAGACCATCGTCCAGTTTCCGCAGGCGAGTATCGAGATTGCCCCGAATGTCGCGAATCTGGAAGTCGCGTCGCAAATGGAGCAACTGCGCTTTGCGGCGCATGCTGCCGGTGCCGATGATCGATTCCTGCGGAAGGCCCAAAACGTCGCTCGCTTTGGACGTAATTAACACGTCTCCGTCGGCTCCTCGCGCGGGAACCGCGGCCAGTCGGAGTCCGACGACCGCCTCGGTCGGCAGATCTTTCAAGCTATGGACGGCGACATCGATCCGATTGTCCAATAGCGCAGCTTGGATCTCGGTTGTAAAAACGCCGCGACCGCCGATCAAGTCGAGCGGTCCCTGCGTTACGTCACCTTGGGTGGCGATGTGAATGATCTCCACATCGGTTCCAACAGCGCGAAGCTGATCGGCGACCCAATTAGCTTGCCACTGTGCGAGCTGGCTGCCCCGCGTTCCAATCCGTATTGCTGGCATGATTCTCTATACGATAAGGGAAGCCAATGTATTAGCGAGACGCCGCCCAAACTTGCCCAAGCGAGAGACGCCCTTGATATCGTGATTTGCATATCCCCCGACAGAATACCGCAAGCGGCGGGAATTAGCGAGACTTGGCAGCAAAAGGAGGGGGCTATTTCTGCACAAAGGGGGGTGATTGTTCGACCGGCTCTGCGTCGTCCTCATGCATGCCGTTCTGCTGGGCCTCGGCGATTTGCGTCGAAATTCGATTGGCGACTTCGCGCGTCATCTGGTGATCCGGTACGACGACGCCGCAGCTCACAATAAATTGCAGAGCCTGATCTAATGAGATATTCAGGTCGACGGTCTCGCTTTTCTTGACGTTGACCGTAAAACCGGTCGCCGGCATCGGCGATGTCGGGATGAGTACGGTCATGACCGGTTCGTTGGCGACGCTGCGGATATCCAGCAGGCTTTCGCTGGTCACGAAGCCGAGCGACCAGATACCTTTGCGGGGATATTCGACGGCGACGACTCGCGTGAACTCCAATTCGCGGTCATTGAGCAGGAAGTCGGTGACTTGCTTGACCGACGAGTAGACGTTTCGCACGACCGGCAAGCGGTGCAGGATCTGGCGTTCTGAAGCCGTCCACAAGATGCGCCCGACCCCAATCGCGACAAATTTGCCGGTGAAATACAGGATGAGCACAAAAATGCAGAGGAGCGACGGAATCGTATAACGTCGCTGCAGAAAGCGAATTTGGACATATTCCTGATAGATCGCGACGCCGGAGTAAGGGATCGGCTGATCGTGCAGATTGTCTCGGACCGTCGTGTAAACGTATTCCGGAATCCAGTTACCGTTCGCCGTCCGATGATAAACCTGGTTGTCGAGCAGCGCCGTCTCGTCCCCCGGCTTCGCATCTGGCATCGTCTTGCGGACATCGCGGATCGCCATCGAAACGACGTAGCGAGCCGTCGATTCGACCGGCATCAGAACGTAGTTCTGCACCGTGGTGAGGACCCAGATCAGGATCAATACCGTCAGCAGCGGCGGCAATACCAAGCCGAGCCCGCGCAATAGCGCACGGCGAAAGGACTGGATTCCGCTCGGTTTTTGGGGTTGCTCTTCCGAATTCATATCATGCTGAAGGGGTTTGCTAGCAGTGCGCGGTACTGCACGAACTTCTTCGACCTTTGAAAGGCCATTGAGTGATCTGGAAACGCTAGTTTCCTGTTTCGCCGCGTGGCGCACGTGCGGCGACGGCCACGATTACGCGAGAGGCGCCGCATCTGCGCATTTTACCGGTTATCTCGTTCGCCGTCGCGCCGCTGGTCATCACGTCATCGACCAACAGAACCGTTGCATTGGTCAATAGATGCGGAGTTCTCACTCGAAAGCCGTCCCGTACGTTGGCCCGCCGTGCGGCAATCCGAAGCTCCGATTGCTTGCGCATGATTCGCGCGACTTTTAACAACCGGGGGCAAAATTTCACATTCAGCCGTTTGGCAATCGCCGCGCCTAGCCGTTCGGCGGGATTTACGCCGCGACGAATTCGTCGCAACCAATAAATCGGCGTCGGAATAACCAGATCAACCTTTCCTAGCCAATCGGTTTGGGCCGCCGTTGTCGCCAATAACTCGGCCATCGCGGCGGCGACCGGCGCTCCGCTGGCTTGTTTCGCCGCAATTACCGCTTGTTGCAGTAGACCAGAATGATCGCCCAATGTGATCACCCCGTCCCATTTCAGACGAAGGTCGCGACAGACGTCGCAGGCATCTCGACCCGGCCCATGACCAGGAGGCAGCCGATTTCCGCACCTTCGACAGCGAGGCTCGGCGCAGACAAATTGTTCTCGGCATGCGACGCAATACTCGGGCGAGTTGTCCAACCTGTCGGTGAGTGAGTCCAGGCAAAGCGGACAGTGGGCCGGCAATAGCAGGCTCCGCCAAGGCCAAGTTGCCCAGCTTGTGAATTTGCCCCAATTGATTTTAGCAGGGGGAGTCGACATTTGGCCCAGTATAGGGGAACTCGGCCGCCGATTCACCTTTGGGAAAAATCTCTGTGCGGGTATAACTCCAGGCGATTTCCCCAACTGTTCCGCCATTAACGTCGAGATTGCTCCGGCCGTGTACATCATCGACCGCTATCTACTGACGCAGTTTATCAAGTCGTTTCTGATCTTCTTCATCAGCTTTACGGGGCTGTATGTCGTGATCGATTCGTTCAATAACCTGGACGAATTTCTCCGTTATGGAGAGCAAACGGGTCGCGGCGCGTTTCCCATTCTGTTTGATTACTACACGCCGCGGATTTTTACCTTCTTCAACATGACCGGCGGCATTTTGACGCTGATCGCGGCGATGTTTACCGTCACCTGGCTGCAGCGACACAACGAAATGACCGCACTCATGGCGGCCGGCATCACGAAGGAACGGATCGTCCGTCCGGTGATCATCGCGGTCGGCTTGATTGCGATCCTGGGGGCCCTGAATCGCGAGTTTGTCGTGCCGGAATATTCCGACGCACTCAGCCGCAACGCCCAAGATTGGCTCGGCGAATCGGCGAAGCAGTTGCAACCGAAGTATGACAATCTGACCGACGTGCTAATCAGCGGAAATCATACGTTCGCCAACGAGTTGCGGATCGAAGCTCCAAAGTTCCGCCTGCCGCGATCTCAGCCGGGGGTCGGGACAAAAATCAACGCCGTAAACGCCTTTTTCAAACCGGCCGAAGCCGATCGCCCCAGCGGCTATTTGCTGGATGAGGTGACCGAGCCGGAAAACCTGGCCGAGATTCCTTCGCTCACCGATCGCGACGGAAGCGTCTTTGTGTTAATGCCGCAAGACAATGCCTGGCTCGCGCCCAATCAATGCTTTGTGGTCAGCGAGCTGACGTTCGAGCAACTAACGGCCAGTCGCGAGTGGCGGAGCAGCGCCTCGACTTGGGCGCTGATCTCCGCACTGCGGAACCGCTCGCTGGACTTCGGCGCGGATGTTCGTGTCGAAATTCATAGCCGACTAACGCAGCCGTTTCTCGACATGACGCTGCTGCTGTTGGGGTTGCCGCTGGTGCTGAAAAACGACAATCGGAACGTCTTTGTGGCAGTGGGCCTGTGCGGTGCGGTGGTCGTTTTGTTCTTCGGCGTCACGATGGCCAGCCGCGGACTTGGGGCCAACTACATGGTCAGCCCCGCCTTTGCGGCCTGGTTTCCGCTGATGCTGTTTGTTCCGTTCGCGACGTATATGTCAGAGTCGATGCGATCGTGAGGAAGAGAGGAAAAGTGCGTCACGACGTACCTTTCTTCGTCAGCCCAGATAGTGGATCTAACCAAACGCGGTTTGGCAAAAAGGGACGCTATTTCAAAACTCGCCAGCGAGAGAAGTGCGGAACTCATTTGTTCTATCGGCTCGCCGTATCAATCCCCGGTGACAGCGGTGCGATCTTGTCATCCGGATACAGCTTCTTGTACTCCTCCAGATTCCGCTGCACTTTGATGCGCTCGATGTTGTTGGGCAA
The DNA here is from genome assembly GCF_000153105.1 of Blastopirellula marina DSM 3645. GTDB lineage: Bacteria > Planctomycetota > Planctomycetia > Pirellulales > Pirellulaceae > Blastopirellula > Blastopirellula marina. The sequence continues at coordinate 1,292,135 of NZ_CH672377.1, read as the reverse complement.
TCCGTTGACGGCGGCCTGGTACCACTGAGCGGCGCGGCTTTGGATTCGCTTCTTTTCGACCGGGTTGAAGCCGGCGACCGCGTCCCACCACATATCGCCGATTTCGGCCTGAATTGCCGGAGCGGTTGGAGATTCCAACTCTAGCAGCGCGGCGTCTTTGATCTTTGGATTGCTGCATTTGGCGAGGAAGGGGAGACCTTGCTGCCATTGATTACGATGGAGACAAAGGTAGCGGCCGACCAATAAGTTACCCTCTGGATTAAAAGAGGGGCGTTCGAGCGAAAGAAACTGCGATTCAATCTCGACATAGACCTTGCGTGCTTCCGCTGTTTGGTCACGTAACGCAGCGATCCGGTTCAACATCTGCGTGTCATTTTGCGAACGAGCGAAGGTCTCGATGATCGCAAACAATTCGTCGACCGCTTTGAAGTTGTTCCGGTCATACGAAATTTGCCAGAGTTGAATGGCGAGTTGCTTAAATTCGTCTTTGCGTGCATGGGGAATGCGGGCGACATTTTCGGTCGCAAATCTCAGCAACTGCAACTGTTGATTGATCGTGTCAAATTCATACTGACGATTGAGACGCTCAAACGCATCTTTGGCGATCGCTGGGGACTTGCCTTTGATGGCCAACTGATAAGCGAGCGATAGCATGGCAAACTGCTGGATAGGATCATCTCCCAGCTTCTCGGCGTTTGAAACAAACATCGAGGCCAGCATCGAGCGCCGGTTTTCCGAATCAGCGGCACGAAACTCGTCGGCGAAAATTTCGCGAATTCGCGCTTCCGCATCATCGGACAGTTTGGGGTCTGGAATCGGCAGCTTCGCGAGTCCTGGTCGTGATCCCGCAGCGGGAGTTTCGCCCAACGCAGGGCCCAAGGCGGCATCCGATCGCGGCCTATTGGCGGTGGTCATATTCGACGCAACTTGATTGCCGGACGCAGCGCCGCTCGCAACTTTGGCTGGATCGGGGTTGGAAGCGTCTCCGAACTTTCGAACATCCAGACCGTTACCCAGCACGAAAAAATCGGTCATTTCGGTCGCCGTGATCGCCGGCGGAACTTTGTGCGTTTTGCCGTCGGCGGTCACCACAAAGATAGAGCCGCCGCGAAGCTGTCCCATTCCTTCCCGCGGAGCGGCGGGATTGAACTCGAGATCGAACGGCTTGACCCAGCTAACCGACATCGCGTCGTCCGCTTCCACGATCAGTGGAATGGTGCTTAGCGAACGACGTCCGACTGTGTCGAGACTCGTGGGCGAAGAAGCCCGCGCGGCGCAGGTCGGACCAAACGCCATCAGAAAATTGGTCGCTTCATCTTTTCGCTCGGGCGACTGATATACCGGCGGAATCTTGCCCGCGAGCGCCAGATTTTGCTTGTCATTCCAGGGCTTGTCGACCGCAAATTGATCGTACAGGTCTTGGTAGCCAAGATACGGCAAGAGATCGATTCGCCATCCCAGCAGCGTATTGCCCCGCGAGTCTTTACGGACCGCTGAGGGAATCTCTCCCTTTTCGGTAATCATGTCGGCCAAGGCTTCGCCGATAATTTCCAGCTTGGTTTGGGCCTCTGAGCCTTTGTCGGCTGGCGGGTTTTTCGCCAATCGCTCGATGCGTTCTCGGCGCTCGGCGTATTTTGAGTTGACTGGCGGAGCCGCGGCCTCCGGCATTTCTTCGGCTGCTGGCGCCGCGGTTTTTGTATCGGCGGCTTTCGCGACCTCTGGTTTGACCGGAGCTTTGGCCGGAGCTTTTTTCTTCGGCGCCGGTGCGGCGGGCGGGGGCGTCTCGTCCTCCTCTTCATCCGATGAACGACTAAACGACACGGCGTTCATGCGGTTTTCGGCCTCCGAACTGCAACTGCAGCCCCCGTGCAGCAGCGCGCAGAGCAACAGCAAAATAAAGTAGGGTCGCGGAGAGATGGAATTCATGTTCAAGATCGGTCACCTTCGAAATCGCGGTATAAGAGGCCGATTCTAGGCGATCACTTCCGCTTCGCTGACCTAAGTCAACGGAAATTCTTGCGATCTTTACCGTTTCCTCATCTATCGGCGTCGATGGTTTAAATTGGGGGAGTTGCCATCGGAGATACGGCGTCAAGCACGCGGTTGAAGGGGAGAAGTCAGGTTCATCTGGCGGGATTGCGAGGAAAGTTGCAAAATGGAGGTCTGCCTGACAGAATTCACCACCATTTCTCCCCGGAGCTGTTCATGTTGCGTTTGGCGATGTTTGTTGCGATTTCGGTTATTTCCGCTTCTTCGTTGTTAGCGGCTCCTGCTTCGCAGGGCAAAGTGACCGACAAGGTCTTTCTCGAAGTGGATGTCAACGGCAAGCCCGCCGGCCGGATTGTGATCGGTTTGTTTGGCGATACGACGCCAAAGACGGCCGCAAACTTCCGTGCTCTTTGCACCGGTGAAAAGGGAAAAGGCCGCTCTGGCAAGATGCTGACCTACAAGGGAAGCTCGTTCCACCGCATTATCCCGCAGTTCATGCTGCAGGGGGGCGATTTCACAAACGGCAACGGCACCGGCGGCGAAAGCATCTATGGCGCCAAGTTCGCCGACGAGAACTTTGATTTGACGCACGATGGGCCCGGCGTGTTGAGCATGGCGAACTCGGGACCGGGGACCAATGGCTCCCAGTTCTTTATCACCACCGTGAAGACCAGTTGGCTTGACGGCAAGCATGTCGTCTTTGGTCGTGTGGTCGAAGGAATGGAGGTCGTCAAAAGGCTTGAATCCCTCGGTTCGCAGAGCGGCAAACCTCGTGCGACGGTGACGATCGCCAACTGCGGCGTCTGGGATAAATAGTCGATGCGCCCCTAGAAATTACCAACGAACTCGAAAACGCCGGCCTCTACTGCCGGCGTTTTCTATTTGGCAAACAAGCTTTTGGGGGGTTATAAAGGGAGTCTTGGCTCCAATCCCCCCCGAATGCAATACTCCCGCCAGAAGTTCTTGTCATGCCTAGATTCGCCTCGCTATTTCTCGTTTTGCTGGCCGCTTCATTCACTCAAGCCGCCGATAAGCCGAACATCATTTTCCTCTTCGCCGACGACTATAGCTACGAATGTGTCGGAGCCTATGGTCATTCGATGGTACAGACGCCCCACTTAGACCAATTGGCAAAGCAAAGCACCCGCTTTACGCATGCCTACAACATGGGATCGTGGAGCGGCGCCGTCTGTGTCGCCAGCCGCACGATGCTCAACACGGGGCGCTTTGTCTGGCATGCCGAGAAGGTCTACAAATCCGCCGAGAAAGAGCGTGTCGCGGGCCGTTTTTGGTCGGAGTACATGAAGCAGGCTGGTTACGACACCTATATGACTGGTAAATGGCACGTTCCGGCCAACGCCGCCAAAGCGTTTGAGACGAGCGCCCATATTCGGGGAGGAATGCCGAAAGATACGAACCATGGTTACAATCGCCCGCCAGCGGGGGGCGAAGATCCTTGGTCCCCGTCCGATCCGCAGTTTGGCGGGTTCTGGGCCGGAGGCAAACATTGGAGCGAAGTCGTCGCGGACGATGCGGTCGACTTTCTCGATACGGCGGCCAAGCGTGATAAGCCGTTTTTCATGTACCTAGCGTTCAATGCGGTGCATGATCCGCGACAGTCGCCGCAGGATTACGTCGATCACTATCCCGCCGAAAAGACCGATGTGCCTGCCGATTTTCAGCCTTTGTATCCGGAAAGAGAGGCGATGGGCGCCGGGAAATCGCTCCGCGATGAGAAACTGGCCCCATTTCCCCGCACTCCCCATGCGATTCAGGTCCACCGTAGCGAGTATTACGCGATTATCGAGCATATGGATGCGCAAATCGGCCGCATCCTGGATGCGTTGCAGAAAACCGGTAAAGCTGACAATACCTACATCTTTTTCACCGCCGATCATGGTTTGGCGGTTGGTCATCATGGGCTGCTAGGGAAGCAAAATATGTATGACCACAGTGTTCGTGTGCCGCTGTTGGTCGCTGGGCCCGGTTTGCCGCAAGGGAAAGTGTGCGAAACGCCGGTCTATCTGCAGGATGTGATGGCGACAACTTTGGAGTTGGCCGGTGTGGAAAAGCCGGATCACGTCGAATTTCGGAGCCTATTGCCGGTGATTCGCGGCGAGCGCGACGTGCAGTACGACGCCATTTATGGCGCCTATCTCGATCGCCAGCGAATGATCACGGTCGATGGGTACAAGCTGATTCTGTATCCGACCATCGCCAAGCTAAAGCTGTTTGATCTGACGTCGGACCCGCAGGAGCGCGCAGATTTGGCGGGGAATCCGGATCAACGCACGCGAATTGAACAATTATTGAATCGCTTGTTGAAGCTGCAAACGGAGGTCGGGGACGAATTAGATCTGAAAAAAGCCTATGCGGATTGGCTGTAGATCGTCGCGGAATACGCAAAAACCTCGAGAAACCGACCAGATCGTCGCGTAATCTTGTCTAAATTGCCATATGCCGAGCGGCTCGAAAATGGGGTAGACTTCGTGGTCAGTTTTCCTGCGTGGAGGCCTTGCAAGCCAGTCGCGAGGAGCGTTATACTGGCTCGCTTCCACCATAAGCATTGATTGGAAGCTGTAGGCGATGAAAGTTCGAGCAAGCGTAAAACGCATCTGCGATAAGTGCAAAGTGGTCCGCCGCCGCGGCCGGATTTTCGTGATCTGCGAGAATCCCCGCCATAAGCAACGTCAGGGCTAGATCTCGAAGATCTAGGTTTGACGGCGACTCGGTTTGGTTGCTGCGATCGTTCCCCTTGGGGGCCAAAACGCAACTTTACCACCGCACGCAACCCGTTCAATTTTAAGCACATAGAGTAATTTCGACGCTACCGCGTCTTGGCAGGAGTAGAGTTATGCCCCGTTTGATGGGTGTCGACATTCCGAACGACAAACCAACCTGGATTTCGCTTACGTACTTGTACGGAGTCGGACCGCGCACCGCTCGAGAGCTGTGCGTGAAAGTTGGTATCTCGCAGGAACGCAAAGCGGGCGAGCTGCACGAAGATGAGCTAAGCCGCATCGCCGGGCTGCTGGAAACGGAATACACCGTTGAAGGTCCCCTCCGCCGACAAATCGCTCAAAACATTCAGCGTTTGAATCGCATCGTTTGCTATCGCGGCATGCGTCATCGTCGCGGTCTGCCGGTTCGCGGTCAGCGAACTCGCACGAACGCCCGAACTCGCAAGGGACCGAAAAAGACGGTCGCCGGCAAGAAGGGCGTGAAGGACCTGCGATAATTTTGCAGGCTTGTTGCTCCCTTTTGAGAGCAATGAGAGACGAGCGAACATTCACCTTTCAGGAGTATTGGCGCAGTGGCCAAGGCAGCAAAGAAGAAAATTCGTCGCAACGTATTGCAGGCGGTCGTGCATATCAAAGCGACCTTCAACAACACGCAAGTGACGATTACCGACGCCAAGGGAGACTCGCTTTGCTGGGCAAGCGCCGGCACCTGCGGTTTCAAGGGTAGTCGCAAAAGCACCCCGTTCGCCGGCCAGTGCGCCGCCCAACAGGCTGCCGAAAAGGCATTGAAGTTCGGTGTGAAAGAAGTGGAAGTTCGCGTGAAAGGTCCGGGTTCGGGCCGTGAAAGTGCGATCACCGCTTTGGCCGCCGCCGGCTTGAACGTTCGGTCGATCGAAGATTGCACTCCGATCCCGCACAATGGTTGCCGTCCGCCGAAGAAACGCCGCGTCTAAAGCTTCACGCTTTTGGGCATCGCGTTTCTATTTCCCCCCACAGCTGTTTCGAAGTTCGTCGAACGGAGAGAATCAATGCATATTCGCTGGCGCGGTTTGGAGCTGCCGAGCGTCGTTAATTGCGAAGCCGAATCACTCTCGCCGAATTATGGCAAGTTTATCGCTGAGCCGTTTGAACGCGGTTTTGGCGTCACGATCGGCAATAGCTTGCGACGCATTTTGCTGTCGAGCCTGGAAGGCGCCGCGGTTACGCAGATTAAGGTCCGCGGAGCTCAGCACGAGTTCACCTCGATCCCCGGCGTTGTCGAAGACATGACCGAGATCGTCCTGAACACCAAGGCGATCGTCGTCAAAAAGCATTCCGAGATGACGAAAGTCGTCACGATTGAAAAGCAGGGGCCCTGCACGATTACCGGCGCCGACATTCAGTGCGATCCGGAAGTCGACATCATCAACAAAGACATTCACATTTGCACGATCACCGGCGACATTCCATTCATGATGGAAATGGTCGTCGAATCGGGCCGCGGATACATTCCGGCTACCGAACATAGCACCGCTGAACACGAAATCGGCATTATCCCGGTTGACGCCGTTTACAGCCCGGTGACTCGCGTTCGTTACGAAGTCGAAGAAACCCGCGTCGGTCAAAAGACCAACTACGACAAGCTGACTCTGGAGATTTGGACCGATGGTTCGATTCATCCCGAATACTCGCTTGTTGAAGCGGCGAAGATCCTTCGCAAGCACCTGAACCCGTTCGTTCAATACAACGAACTCGGCTCGAAGATCAGCATTCCCAGCCGCACGCAGTCGAGCGGATTGGATCCCGTGCTGGAATCAAAGCTGAACATGAGTCTGGCCGAGATGCACCTGTCGGTGCGAGCCAGCAACTGCTTAGAATCAGAAAACATCAATACGGTCCGCGACCTGGTTCGTCGTACCGAAGATCAGTTGATGGAAGTTCGGAACTTTGGCGAAACCACGCTGACCGAAGTGCGCGAAAAGCTGAAAGAGCTTGGCCTGCACTTGGGAATGCGTGTTCAATCGGCGCCTCGCTAACGAACAGCGTCAACAGCCGTCATTTGCAATTCACACGCTTATAGTTTTTTTAAGACTTCAGTAGCATGCGACATCGAAAAAAAGGCCGGGTTCTTGGGCGTTCGTCTCCCCATCGCAAAGCGATGATGCGGAACATGGCGAGCAGTCTAATCCTGTCGCTACGTAGCGACGATGTGAATGAGTCGGGCTATGAGTACCTCTCGACCGATACGCCCGATGCGGGGCGGAACGTGCCGAAGGTCAAAGGCCGGATCATCACGACGATCTCGAAGGCGAAAGAAATTCGCCCGTACATCGAAAAGGTGATCACCCTCGCCCGCAAAGCTCTGCCGCACCTTCGCGCCGCTGAGAAATTGGCGACGAAGCACGCCAAGTATGACTCCAACGGCAAGCCGAACGAAGCCTATCGTGAGTGGCGCAAGAGTGACGAATACGTCGCTTGGAACAACGCTCAGGCGCCTGCTTTGGCGCTGCGTCGTCGCGCTGTCGCGATGCTGTGCAATCATCAAGCAGTTGATCTGCTGTTCGACCAACTTGCTCCGAAGTTTGAAGATCGCGAAGGGGGTTACACCCGGATTTTGCGTTTGGCGACGCCCCGCTTGGGTGACGCCGGAACGCGTGCGATTATCGAATTTGTCGGGAATGATCGCGATCGTAAGCACGAAGCCGCCGAGCGTCCCGCCTTTGAAGGTGAAACTGCCGCCGCCGGCGAAGAGGCGTAATTTACGCTCTAATTCGCTTTGCTTAAAACAAACGAAAGCCGTTATACTCCCCGCACGGAGCATAACGGCTTTTTTCATGGATGGACGATCGGCGCATGCGACCATTGGCGACGACAGGGCGACGGACAATTTCGTTGGTAAAGCGCAACTCGCAACCTGGCTTTGACTTCTCTTGGAGCATGCGGCAGTTGGTCGCCGATATGATCGCTCGCTCACCCGAGTTGAAGCATATCGATCTCAGCCGGATCGCCGTCGCCGTCGCTCAGGCCCGCAAAGACGTTCCTTACGGCGTATTTGCGTCACTGACGCCGCTGCGATTTGAAGGAGGCTCAGCGGTCACCAAACGTCGCGGACGTTCCTATCGCGTTCAACGGCTCGCTGACGAACGAGGACGCGAGATGCTCTATATCCTCACCTTCTATCTGCCGCGATTCATGGATATGAGCTTCCAAGAGAAGCTGATCACCATCTTCCATGAACTCTGGCACGTTAGTCCGAAGTTTGACGGCGATATCCGCCGACTCCCGGGGCGCTGCTACGCCCATTCGCACTCGCAAAAAGAGTACGACGAACAGATGGGGATCTTGGCCAACAAATACCTGATGACGGCGCCGCTGCGTTCTCTGTACCAGTTTCTCGAACTCAATTTCGCCCAACTGCATCAACAGTTCGGCCGCGTCTACGGAATCAAGATCCCGCGCCCCAAGATGGAACTGGTCGACCCGGCTCCGGCGAAAACGAAAACTCGCCGTCGCAAAACAGGTTAGTCCAGCTGCTTTCTAAACCGCGCGATGCTGGCCGTTAAAATCACCAGGCAGCAGATCGACAGACCCACGATCGATGGGACCAGGTCGATGAAGTCGGCGTCGCGCAAGACGATGCCGCGAAGGATCTCGATGAAGTAGGTCACCGGGATTGCGAACGTGACCAGATAGATCGGTAGCGGCATTTCACTACGGGGGAACATGAATCCTGAGAGCAACACCGACGGCAGCATGATTAAAAAGGCGAATTGCAGCGCCGCGACTTGCGTCTTGGCCAAGGTCGAAACCAACAAGCCCAGGCCAAGTGAACAGACGATAAACAGGGCCGACAACACGATCAGCAACATCAGATTGCCGCGGATCGGCACGCCAAAGACGTAGACCATCACGGTCAGCACCAACAACATCTCGACCATGCCGATGATCGAGTAGGGGACCAGTTTTCCCAGCACCAGGCCAGCGCGGCCGACCGGCGTCACAAACAGTTGTTCGAGCGTTCCCAGCTCCCGTTCGCGTACGATCGCGAACGCCGTCAGGAAGAGCGTGACCAACTGCAAAATGATGCCGACTAGACCGGGAACAAAGAACCGGGCGCTTTCCAGATCCGGGTTATAAAGCAAGCGGGGACGAACATCGATCGGCAGGGCGAGTTCGCCCCACTGATCGCGAGCGGGAGCTCGCTGCGCATCTGTCGCCGCCGATTTGGCCCGACCAATCGAAAGATTTAAGCCTAACAGCGCAACGGCGTTCTGCGCCGTCGTCGCGACCTGCGAATCACTGCCGTCGATCAAGACTTGCACCTGCGCCTGACGACCTTGCGCCAGACTATCGCTGTAATTGGGCGGTATCAGCACGCCGACTTTTGCCCGGCCCGAGGTGAGCGAGCGTTGAAAGCTCTCCTCGTCATAGACTTTGCCGATCAATTTCAGCTTGCGCGTATTGACCAGCGAATCAATCAGTCGTTGGCTATCTTGCCGACCATCGAGGTCGTAGACGACCATCGGAATGTTTTCGATCTGAATGTCGATCGCGTAGCCGAAAATCAGCACCTGCATGACCGGCACGACAAACATGAAGAAGAGCGTGCTGGGCTGACGGCGTATGTGCGACATCTCTTTGACAAAGACGGCGAGCAGACCATCGGTCGAACGTCCGGTCAGCGTCGACTCATGTTTCTGGCGCAGAGCAGGGGAGGGCGCCGAAGCTTCTTCGACATTTTCCTCAGAATTGTCGATCGCCGATTCCAGCCGAACGGTCTTCGCTGGTTCGCCGCTGTTGTGCCGCTCTTCCGCATTTTTGGTGAGCGTAACGAAGACATCTTCCAGGGTCGGTGCGATTTCGCGAATCGGTAGTTTATCGGCCGTCGTCCCCAGATCGGCGGCCAGTTGCTCGTGCGTGTACGAGTCGTCGACCAACGCATGGATCATCTCGCCAAACAGCGTCGCATCACGGACCTGTCTGACGTGGATCAGTTTCGTGAGTCCGGTCGATGGATTGTGTGCATCAATCTCGATCCGCTTGGTCCCCTCCGGCGTGACGTCGGGTAATTGCTTCAGTTCTTCGCCGCGACCGAGCACCAGCAGTTTCGACATGAAGATATAGCCGACATCGGTGCAACGTTCGGCTTCGTCCATATAGTGAGTGGTCACGAACAGAGTCACCCCCTGAGCCGCCAACTCAAACAACAGATCCCAGAGCTGACGACGCGCTACCGGATCGATACCGGCCGTCGGTTCATCCAAAAAGAGGACGTCCGGCTCATGAATGAGCGCACAGGCAAGCGCCAGCCGCTGCTTCCAACCTCCCGAGAGATTGCCGCCCAGCTGATCGATTCGATCATTCATGTTGGTCAGTTCGAGCACCGCTTGGCGACGCTCGGCCAAACGTTCGTCGGTCAGACCATAGATCCGCCCGTAGAAGTCGAGATTCTCGCGAACCGACAGGTCGCTATACAGACTGAACTTCTGCGACATGTAGCCGATGCGGCGTTTGATCTCTTCGGGATCTTTGTGCACATCATAGCCCAGCACCGATGCGTCGCCGGAGGATGGCTCCAGCACGCCGCAGAGCATGCGGATAATGGTCGACTTGCCGCTACCATTGGGGCCGAGCAGGCCGAAGATGGCGCCGCGGCGGACCTCGAAGCTGACATCGTCCACCGCGACAAGATCGCCGAACGAACGGGAGAGTCCTTCGACTCGGATGACTGGCTCGCTCATGAGATTACTTTCTCGGCTCGAGCCAAACGTCGGCGGCCATACCCGATCGCAGTTTGTCGCGCCCATCGAGCAACGTCACTTTGATACGAAAAACCTGCTTCGAGCGTTCTTCCGGCGTTTGCACATTGTTAGGCGTAAACTCGGCGTTCCGCGCGATGAAAGTAATCTCCCCCTGAAACTCGCCGTCAAAGCTATCGACGGTGATCGGCAACATCTGACCAAGTTCGATATTCAGATGGTTTTCTGGAACGTAAGCGCGCACCCACAATTTGTTCGGGTCGATCAACGTTAGCATCGGCGCATTGGGCGCCATCAAATCGCCGGGCTCTAACTCCAGCGCTTCGACGATTGCGTCGCTGGGGGCGACGATATCCAACTCTTCGATTCGCTTTTGAATCGCGGCTACATTCGCGGTGGCCGCGGCGACGGCGGCTGCGGCTTGGGCGATATCTTCGGTGCGAAAGCCGGATTTCATCAACTCGTACTGCTGCGTCGCCTCGTCGAGCGCTGCGCGAGCTTCGTCAATTTCTTCTTGGCGCGTTCCTTCGACCAACAGCGAAAGGTTGTTCTCTCTCACGACCGAGGAGCTTTCGGCCTCACGTAGGAGATCGGCGACGCGATCAAAACTCTCCTGCGTGCCGGCGCCTTTCTCGAAGACCTCTTTTTCACGCTTGAAGTTGGCTTGGGCTAACTCTAGTTGGGAAGAGGCCATTTTTAGCTCTGCTCGCGCCGCGTCGATCTCTTGTTTACGCGGGCCGTCGACTAATTTCTTCAGTCGCGCCGTCAACTGATCGGTTTTGGCTTTCGCCTGGGCGACTTCTTCTACTCGGTACCCGAACTTCAGCTTGTCGAGAATCGCCTGCTTGTCGTCTTGCTCGGCCTTGGCGGCGGCCAACTGCTCGTTGAGATCGAACGGTTCCAAGCGAACGAGGATCTGGCCTTTTTCGACGCGGTCTCCTTCGTCGGCCAAGACTTCTGCAATGCGTCCGCCGACCCGCGAACCGAGTCGGATATCCTCCGCTTCGATATATCCAGAGACCTTTAGCGGCTCGTGCCGCAACTGGCTGTAGGCCAAGAGCGATCCGAAAACCAGAACCAGAACGGCGATGATCGCGATACGGGACGACATGGCGGCATTCGCTGACGATGTGAAAGTTGCCGTTCGGCCCAGCGGCCGATACGTTGAAGCGTCGGCAACTCTAACACTCGACGAGGAACCATCACACGCGCAATGTCGCCGGGGATTTCTAGCGGCGAATGTTTACGAGCCGTTGGGCAGGTCGTGCCGATTGTACGAATTCTATGCGTCCCGGCGCTGCTGCGCCAGCGCGAGAACTACGTGACGCTCAGCATTCTTTCGAGCGCCGTGCGCGACCACTGCGACGTTTCGTCATCTACCCGCACGACGTTTACCGGAGTTCCTGCATCCAGATTTTCCAGGCTCCAGCAAAGATGCGCCAGGTCGATCCGATACATCGTGGCGCACATGCAGACGACCGGCGAAAGAAAGTGAATCTCTTGTTCCGGGTGCTCTTGCTTTAGACGATTCACTAGATGGAGTTCGGTGCCGATCGCCCATTTGGTTCCGGCGGGCGCATTGCGAACGGTCTCGATAATTTTTCCGGTCGAACCGGACACGTCGGCGATTTCGTTGACTTCCTGCATGCATTCGGGATGGACCAAAATCTGAATCCCGGGGTAATCGCGCCGAAACGCCGCGACATGCTCCTTCTTGAACATCTGATGAACGCTGCAGTGTCCTTTCCATAGGATCACTTTCGAGTTTCGAATCGCCTCGGCGGTATTGCCGCCAAACTCCAAGTCGTACGGATTCCAGACCGGCATCTGATCGTTGGGGATCCCCATGGTCTGCGCCGTATTGCGGCCGAGATGTTGATCGGGGAAGAAGAGCACGCGACTAGTGCGTGCGAACGCCCATTTCAGAACCGACGCAGCGTTGCTGGACGTGCAGACGATGCCCCCATGTCGACCGACAAACGACTTTAAGCTGGCGGCCGAATTGATGTAAGTGACCGGCGTGATGTCATTGGTGTCGATCAATTCGCCCAGATCTTCCCACGCATTTTCGACCTGATCGATCGCCGCCATGTCGGCCATCGAACAACCGGCCGCCATGTCGGGCAAAATCACATCGACGCGATGTCCGTCGCGCGCCGCGATCTTCTCGGGACGATTCGCCAAGATGTCGGCGGTCTCGGCCATAAAGTGAACGCCGCAGAAGACGATGTGGCGACAATCGCCGCTGTCGGCCGCCATCTTGCTTAATTGATAACTGTCGCCGCGCAAGTCGGACTGCGCAATCACTTCATCCTGTTGATAGTGATGCCCCAAGATCATCAGGCGACTTCCCTGCTTGCGGCGGACCGCGTTGATGCGATCCGTCAGCTCTTCATTGCTGAGCGAGCGATAAGGAGCAAAGTCGAATGCCGGAGTCTCAAGCGTCGTCGTCATGGCGCTATTTGCTTTTCTGCCGAAAGAGAGATGGAAACAGCCAATTATACCTCTGGGCGACTACGTGCTGTAGGGCCAGCGAAACCTGTCAGAAATCAATGCCCGAAGTTCTGCGTTAGTTCCGGTAGTTTTTCATAGGCCAAAACGACTTTCTCGGTACAGGATGGCGACCCGTGCGCAATGAAACGCAAGATAGCCGCGCATAACGTGCGAAACGCCGTGCTAGCTCGCATCCACATAATGCGAAACTCGCCGCCGTCATCACTGCGCATGAATTAAGCAGTGCCCGACATCTTCACCTAAACCAATCCGTTAGATGGTAATTAGGTGGAGAGCGGTCGCCTTGTCGGTTTGGCATGTCAATTGCCTAACGTAGTCTGGTCCGACCTTTTGCTTACCGGTTCGACTTAACAAGGAATGAGAACGATGGGCCTTGGATTTTTGATTGACATGGATGGCGTTATTTATCGCGGCAGTCAGCTGATTGACGGCGCTGATCGCTTTATCGCAACACTGAAAAAGAAGCAGATACCCTTTTTATTCCTAACCAACAACAGCCAGCGCACGCGTCGCGACGTCGCGGCCAAGTTGTTTCGCATGGGAATTGATGTCGACGAAGACCGCATCTTCACCTGTGCGATGGCGACCGCTCGATTTTTGGCCAAGCAAAAGCCTGGTGGAACAGCGTTCGTGATCGGCGAAGGGGGACTGCACAATGCGCTGCATCGCAATGGCTACGCAATTGTCGATCATGCGCCAGACTATGTGGTCGTCGGCGAAGCGCGTTCGATCACGCTTGAGATGTTGGATGCGGCGGTGCAGATGGTGCTCGATGGCGCGCAATTGATCGCGACCAATCTTGACCCGAACTGCCCAACCAAGTCTGGCACACGCAGCGGTTGTGGTGCGACCGTTTCGTTCATCGAGAAAGCGACAGGTAAGACCGCGTTTAGCGTCGGTAAACCGAGTCCGGTGATGATGCGTTCGGCGCAATGGGAACTCGGTGTTCGCTCGTGGGAAACCGTGATGATAGGCGACACGATGGAAACCGATATCTTGGGCGCTGTGCAGATGGGCTACTACGCGACGTTGACGCTTAGCGGCGGTTCGCGCGCCGAAGATTTGCCGTCCTATGCATTTCGACCTGATCGCGTGATTAACTCGGTCGTCGATTTGATCGAAGACATCGAAAATGATGCGATGCTTCCGGCATGGGATCACGGCATCACGCCGCATCCGATGGAAGAGAGCGAGCGTTCGATGTACGCGGCTGCCCGCGGCGCATAATTTGCGCCGCATTGACTCGCGTCAGCAGGCGATCCAAGCCGTACCCATGATATTTGCTGACGCGAGCTTGGTGGTCTTCAGCGACCTAGCCAGGGATATGCTCGCCTGCGATTAGATTCTCGAAAGTCTGACGCTCGCGGATTAAATGGGTCTGGCCGTCTCGAATCAAAACTTCGGCGGCCAAGGGTTTCGAGTTGTAATTCGATCCCATGACAAAGCCGTATGCTCCTGCGCATTCGATCACGAGAAAATCGCCGATCGATGCGGCAGGCAAGCTGCGCGTTCCGACAAAACCGCCCTCTTCCTGCGTAAAGATGTCGCCTGACTCGCAGAGCGGCCCGCCGACAACCACGTCCAAATGCGGCCGTTCATCCGTTTCGCCGCTGGCCAGCGCGATCGACATGGGATGATAAGAGCCGTATAGAATTGGCCGCGCCAAGTTGTTGAAGCCTGCGTCGACCACGTAAAACTTGTTCTCGCCCATCGTTTTGATGGCGCGAATTTCGGCCAGTAAGAATCCGGACTCCGCTGATAGATAGCGGCCTGGTTCGATTTCTAGCGAGACCGTGTGTCCGAACGAGTCTTGCAGTCGTTTGCGGACGCCGTTCCACAGCTCGAAGTACTGATCAAGATCGACATAGGTTTGGGAAGCGTTGTACGGAATCGGCAAGCCGCCACCGGCGCTGATCGTGGTGATCGTCCGTCCTACTTCGAGCGCCGCTTTCTCCATCGAACCGCAAACTTGGGCCAAATGCTCCAGGTCGGTGCCCGATCCGATATGCATGTGCAGTCCGGTCACGCGGACGCCGTGCTGATCGGCGATCAGCAAACACTCGTGGAGTTGCTCGTGCCAGATGCCGTGCTTCGATTGTTGGCCGCCGGTGTTGGTCTTTTGGCTATGACCATGACCAAAACCAGGATTGATCCGCAACGTGATCTCGCTTCCCGGCGCCGCTTCGCCCAACTGGGCGATCATGTCAGGCGAGCCGCAATTGACGTGCAGTCCATGTTCAACGCAAAGGGCCAGCGCTTCGTGATCAAAGATATCGGCGGTGTAGACAAGCGGCGCCGGTTCTCCCTTGGCGCCGTAACCGGCCGCCAAGGCGCGACGGATTTCCCAGGCGCTGACCGCATCGACCATCACGCCGTTCTTGCGCATCAGATCGAGAATCGCCAAATTGGAACAAGCCTTTTGAGCGTAGCGAATCACGTCGAACGCCCGCAAATCCTCGATTCGTTCCACAATCTTCGCGGCGTCGTAGACGAAGGTGGGAGTGCCGTATTTCGCCGCCAAATCGAGAACCGGGACTCCGGCGATTTCGGTGCGAAACGTCTTAAATTGCGGCACGGTCGGCATAGCTGGTCTACCTATGGGCGTCGAAGAAAGGAATTATTGCGGATCGAATCGCTTATTTTAGATTCTGATCCTCGATCGGGACACGCCCCTTCGCTTGCGGTTCATGCAGGCGATTGCCGCAGATCGGCGATCGCTTCGGCGGCCGTAACCGGTCGTTGGCAGGCGAAATTCTCGCAGACATAGACAGTTCCGTCGGCCTCGGGCAACGGGCCCTTCCCCGCAAAGATCGGAGCCAGCGGCGAGCCACTAGGCAATGCCTTCTCGGATGAAACGCAGGCGATAGCGCTATTGGGGGTATAGCTGCGACGTAGTTCCGCTAAAAACTCGTGGGTTGCGCCAGAATCGGCATTTCCAAAAATCACGACTTCTCGAGCCGGTCCCAAATAACGATCGACCGCCGCTAACATCTGGCCAGTCGCCGTCGGATGTTTTTTCATCAGCGGCGCGGCGACGCGGATCGTGGTCACGGCTTCGTCCAGCAGTTCGGTATTTCCCAACAAGGCGCTCAGCCGCAGCAGAACGACCGCCGCCATCGAATTGCCGCTCGGCACGCTATTGTCATACAAGTCTTTGTTGCGCGCGATCAGCTTTTCGTGGTCGTCAGCCGTAAAGTAGTAGCCGCCGCCCACGGGATCGCCAAAGTGACGCATCATTAGATTTGTCAGCTCGATCGCGCGCTTCAGCCACCGCTCGGCGAAACTTGCTTCGTACAGCGAAATGCAAGCGTTGGCGAGATTCGCGTAGTCGTCGAGATAGGCCGCCAGCTTGGCGACGCCGTGGCGATACGAATGCAACAGCCGCCCCGAGTCATCGATCATCTTGTCGAACACAAAATCGGCGGCTCGCTCGGCCGCGATTAGATACTTGGGTTCACTCAAAGCGCCTGCCGCTCTGGCCAAGCTGTCGATCATCAGGCCATTCCAGCTGACAAGGACTTTGTCATCCTTGGCGGGCCGGATACGCTTGTCGCGAACCTGCAAAAGTTGTTGGCGAGCGACATCAAGCTCGCGGCGAAGTTCGACAACGTCGAGATTGGATGCGGCGCCCCAATCTTCGATCGACTGGGGCAGGTTCAGAATATTTTTGCCTTCGAAGTTGCCAGACTCGCTGACGTCGAAAATCTCACAAAAGCGACGCCCCTCCCCTTCTCCGAGAATGTCTACAATTTCTTGTGGAGTCCAGACGTAGAACTTCCCTTCCTCCCCTTCACTGTCGGCGTCTTCGGTACTTTGGAAGCCGCCTGCTTCATCGGTCAGATAGTGGAGGACGTAGTCGCAAGTCTCTCGCGCGACGCGCGCGAAGTCTTCGCGGCCGGTGGCGCGATAGCCATCAATGTAAACTCCGGCGAGGAGCGCATTGTCGTACAGCATTTTTTCAAAATGGGGAACGAGCCAACGCGCATCGACCGAGTAGCGAGCAAACCCGCCGCCCAGATGGTCGTAAATTCCGCCGCGGGCCATTTGATCCAAATTGTGGATCGCCATTTCCAGGGCGCGACTACTTGGTTGGCGGCGACTGTAGCGGAGGCAAACTTCGATATCCATGGTGTGGGGGAATTTCGGCGCACCGCCGAAACCGCCGTGTCGAAAATCGTAGATCGATTCGAGATACTTGTACGCGTCGTCCAGCAAATGCAGGTCGATCTGTTCGCCAGAGTCTTCGGCCTGGCCGATCTCTTGCAAACGCTCTGCGAATTTCTCAGACTGTTCCAGGGCGATCGCGCGACGATTTTCCCAAGCATCCATGACGGCTTTCAGCACCTGGTCAAAGCCGGGCATCCCGCCGCGCGGCGTCGGCGGCCAGTAGGTGCCGCCGAAGAACGGTTTGAGCTGCGGCGTCAAAAAGACCGACATCGGCCATCCGCCGCGACCGGTCAGCATCTGCACCGCGTTCATATATATCTGATCCAGGTCAGGACGCTCTTCGCGGTCGACCTTGATCGAGACAAAATGCTCGTTTAGATAATCGGCGATTTCCTGATTTTCAAAACTCTCGTGCTCCATCACATGACACCAGTGACAAGCGGAGTAGCCGATAGAGAGAAAAATGGGCTTATCCGCTTCGACCGCCTCGGCGATCGCCGCTTGGTCCCAAGGTCGCCAATCAACCGGGTTGGCGGCATGTTGCAGTAAATAGGGACTCGATTCGTGAGTCAGGCGATTCGCCATTTTGATCTCCGACGGAGCAGGTGACGACAAGGAAACGCTGCCCGCGACTGCTGAAATTATTTGAAACTATGTTCGTCGGCCGGAAATGCTCCGCCGCGGACTTCTTCACAGTACTGCCGGGCGGCGGTGGTGATTTGCCCGCGCAAGTCGGCGTAGGCTTTCACAAACTTTGGCACGTACCCGCCGGTCAGCCCTAACATGTCGTTGACGACGAGAACCTGACCGTCGCAGCCGGCGCCGGCGCCGATACCGATGGTCGGAATCGTTAACTCGGCCGATATTTTTGCGGCGGCGCTGCGCGGAACGCACTCGAGCACCATGCCAAACGCTCCGGCGTTTTGCGCCGCCAAGGCGTCGGCCAGCAGTTGCTCTTCGTCACGCTGCACTTTGTAGCCCCCCATTTGCATGACCAATTGCGGACGAAGTCCGACATGGGCCATGACGGGAATGCCTGCCGAAACGAGCCCCGCGATCACTTCGGCCTGTTCGACTCCCCCTTCCAGCTTGACCGCTTGGGCGCCGGTCTCTTTTAAAATGCGGCCAGCGCTTTCGATCGCGCTGTAAACGCCGAGATGAAAACTGGGAAACGGCAAATCCACGATCACCAAGGCGCGGTGGACTGCGCGAGCCACCATTTTGGCGTGGTAAATCATTTCGTCGAGCGTCACCGGCAAAGTCGTATCGTGTCCTTGGACGACCATCGAAAGACTATCGCCTACCAGGATCGAATCGACGCCTGCTTCGTCGAGCAACTGCGCCATCGTGTGATCGTAAGCGGTTAGCATTGAGATTTTTTTGCCGTCCCGTTTCATCGCGACGAACTTGGGGACGGTGATGCGATCCGATGCAGGTTTGTGAGAGGACATTCGCGGGGTCAACTTTCCTAGAGATTGCTTGCCGACGCTTGGGTGCGACGTACTTCGATTGTCGCGGCGAGGACCTACGCAGGCAACCGCCGCTCCGGCAAGAGTCGCGTGATTGACGTTAGGTTCGCTGCAACGGCGTCCATCGCAGGGATGAGCATTTGAGATGCGCGCACGAAAAAAGCTCGCGATAGAAAAAACTATCGCGAGCTTCGTATAAAAAATGGTTGTGACCTTGTTAAGCGGTATGAGACTGTCCCACCGTTAGATGTCTATTGAACAGACGCAGATCTTTCGATCCACGCCGCTTACCGAAGTAAGCGTCGCTAGAAGGAAGTGTGAGTCTTCCTGAGTCATCTAACAGTTTTCCTTAGAAAGGAGGTGATCCAGCCGCAGGTTCCCCTACGGCTACCTTGTTACGACTTAGTCCCAATCGCGGAGTTCACGTTCGGCGCCTGCCTCTCTTGCGAGTTAGCTTAGCGACTTCGCGTGCACCCCACTTTCGTGGCTTGACGGGCGGTGTGTACAAGGCTCAGGAACATATTCACCGCGGTATGCTGACCCGCGATTACTAGCGATTCCGGCTTCATGCAGGCGAGTTGCAGCCTGCAATCCGAACTGAGGCGCGTTTTCTGGGATTTGCTTACTCTCGCGAGTTTGCGTCCCTTTGTTCGCACCATTGTAGGACGTGTGCAGCCCTAGTCATAAAGGCCATGAGGACTTGACGTCATCCCCGCCTTCCTCCGGTTTCACACCGGCAGTCTCTCTAGAGTCCCCGACATTACTCGCTGGCAACTAGAGATAGGGGTTTCGCTCGTTAAGGGACTTAACCCGACATCTCACGACACGAGCTGACGACAGCCATGCAGCACCTGTGCAAAAGCTCTCCGAAGAGCACTCTCCCCTTTCAGGGAGATTCTTAAACATGTCAAGACTAGGATAAGGTTCTTCGCGTAGCCTCGAATTAAGCCACATCCTCCACCGCTTGTGTGAGCCCCCGTCAATTTCTTTGAGTTTCAGCCTTGCGACCATACTCCCCAGGCGGAGCACTTAACACTTTCGCTACGACCGAGAAGATGTGGGAGTCCCCTCGATCCAGTGCTCATCGTTTACAGCTAGGACTACCGGGGTATC
>NZ_CH672377.1:1191394-1272304 GCF_000153105.1 Blastopirellula marina DSM 3645 | reverse complement strand
CCCCTAGCTTTCGTGCCTCAGCGTCAGTAGAGACCCAGTGAGCCGCCTTCGCCGCCCGGTGTTCATGATGATATCAACGCATTTCACCGCTCCACCATCAGTTCCGCTCACCCCTATCTCCCTCAAGCCCTACAGTTTCAAGCGCAGTTCCACGGTTGAGCCGTGGGATTTCACACCTGACTTGTAGGGCCGCCTACGCACCCTTTAAGCCCAGTAATTCCGAATAACGTTCGGACGGTTCGTCTTACCGCGGCTGCTGGCACGAACTTAGCCCGTCCTTCCTCTGAGGATCAGTCAAAATTTCTTCCCCTCTGACAGCGGTTTACAACCCGAAGGCCTTAATCCCGCACGCGGCATCGCTTGGTCAGGCTTGCGCCCATTGCCAAAGATTCTCGACTGCAGCCACCCGTAGGTGTCTGGGCAGTATCTCAGTCCCAGTGAGACGGGCCACGCTCTCACGCCCGCTAACCATCGTCGCCTTGGTAGGCCATTACCCCACCAACAAGCTAATAGTGAGCAGTCTCATCCCCGGGCGCCGGAACTTTGATCCGTAGATGTTATTTGGTATTACCGCCAGTTTCCCGACGCTATCCCAAACCCGAGGGTAGATAAACCACCTGTTACTCTCCCTTTCGCCGCTGTCCCCTCGAGAGCAAGCTCTCTCAGTTATCGCGCGACTTGCATGCCTAATCCATGCCGCCAACGTTCATTCTGAGCCAGAATCAAACCCTTCAATTGTTATATGCTTTTACGACTCACCGAAGTGAGACGCTTATGAGCAACAGTTAAAGCGTTTGAACTGCTCTTTGCAAAACAATTCAAATACAGTTCATCGTGATTGTCTTCTCCAAAACTCCTTCAAGCCCGAAGGCCTGAATCGGTCTCAGTGAAGTCCAGTCTCACGCCGAACTTAACAGAGGTCACAACCAAATTGTCAAAGATCAAAGCCCGAGAAACGTTGTCTCTCAGTTTTTGTTTTCCTCACTGTCAGGGCCAATGCCTTCAAGTGAGACGGTCTATCCTATCGGATTGAGGATGGGCGTCAACGGGCCCAAAGGCTTTTTGTGCAGATTTCATGAACTTGTGTCGTAAACCCTTATAAAACAAGCGTTTTTCGAGGTCTGAAAATGGAAAGATCTCCACTTTGGGTTCCTGGTGATCGACCTACTTGCGGCTTTTCTGAGGGTCGAATCAGGGGTATGCTTGACCCTTGTTCTATCCAACTCCTTCTTGAAGCGTTTTCCCATGTCGACTGCCTGCCGAGGCGTTCGCGGTGCGACCACCGTCGAGAGCAACAATCGTGAAGAGATATTGCGAGCTACGCGAGAATTGCTTGCGTTGATGATTCGTCAAAACGGCATCGAAGGGAAAGATGTCGGCAGCGCTATCTTTACGGTGACCAGCGACATTAATGCCGAGTTCCCCGCTTTAGCCGCTCGCCAGCTCGGCTGGATGGACGTTCCGCTGATTTGCACGCATGAAATCAGCGTGCCGGGGTCACTACCGCTCTGCATCCGCATCATGCTGAACTGGAACACGGCTAAGTGTCAAAAGGATATTCAGCACGTCTATATCAAGCAGGCCGTCCGGCTTCGACCTGACCTATCTGACCTGCCGCCGGTCGATTGGAAGGCGCTGGATGCTTGGATCGAAGCGCAGATGAGCGGCGCCAAATAGCCGCGATTGCTAGCATGCCGAATTGCGTGCCATGGTCGTAAGCCATGGTTTGATAGTCATTTAGGCGCGATGCCGTGTGGTTGCGCTAGCGGTCCCCCCAAGAATCTCGCCAACGCTTGGCATGAAAATCGCAACCCATTCTTAACCGGTTGCGTAGAACGAGTTGGCGCCCCGTTTCGTCGCAGTATCAGGATTTGTGACGACGCTATTGCGCGAAAGTACCGCAACTTATGCCAACTTCCGAATAATTCAGATTGCGACCGCCTATAATTAACGATATCTTCAAAAAGCACACATCTGGAATTCACATGCGGGGATCCTCCGCTGGGGGTTCGGGGAGTGGGCAAGGATTGCCAGTTTCTAGCAGGAGACGATGCCGTGACGGACATGTATGTCGCGTATGCGATTGTCACTGGGCTCTCTTTAGCAGCATTCTTTGCTGTGCGGTCGCTTTCTAGGGATTGGTCGGACGCTTCTTTGAATCTTCTGGCAGGCATGATTGTGCTCGCCATCGCGGGCTACGCTTGGTTCCTGTGGGACAGCGAAGTAATGGCGAAATGGCTTCCTTTTTCGTCTCTTCTGGTCCTGGGTAACTGGTTTCCGATCGGCGCCGCCGCAATGGCCGCCGTCGTCTCGAATCGACTTCAGGACCAAGGGGCGCGGCGAGCTCTGCCGATGGGAGCGATGCTTTGCGTTGGCGGATTTGCGGCTGTCTATTTGGTTCTCGGCAGTGCGCCGAAGTGCGGCGACCTCTGGAGCGACGATGGGGTCTGTTATCAAACCACGCAAAAGACGTGCTCTGCAGCTTGCGCCGCAACGCTGCTTGGGCAATATGGACTTCCGGCCTCGGAACAGGAGATGGCTGAGATTTGCTTTACTCGCAAGGGAACTTCCTGGAAGGGAATCTACCGCGGCTTAAAGCTGAAGACGGCGAATGCAAATCTGCATGTGTCTGCGGAAAAGCTCAACTTCGACCAACTCGCGAAACTGGATCGTCCCGTCTTGCTGCAGGTCGGTATTCAGCAGTGGCAAACGCTGGGGCATGCGTCCGGCATGGAGGTGGAAGAGGGCTGGACTCCGGGGACCATGCACTCGGTGATCTGCCTAGGCGTGATTAATGATAGTCAAGTGTTGATCGCCGATCCGAACCCCAGCATCGGCGTGGAAGTCTGGCCGCGCGAGTCGCTGGATCGCCTGTGGCGCGGCAATGCTCTCTACTTGTCAACCGATCAAGCAAGCCAGACCGGTTTGATTGATAACAACCTGCACGATCACTACGCCAATCGCTAGTTGGCTGCAGCAGATCGAATGAGGCGATCTTCCGTGACGAGATAGTCGATCGGCAGGTCGTGGGGCTCCGTCGGAATCTGGGCCGTAAGCTGGCATTCAAAGGCCAGCGCGCACGTCACGGCCTGCGGTCGCATCTCACTTAGCAATCGATCGAAATAGCCTTTGCCGTAGCCGAGGCGATTTCCGTGCAGGTCAAACGCAACTCCCGGCAGGATCGCCAAGTCGATCTCAACGGGCGATATCCGCTTTGAATCTCGAAGTTGGTGTCGCGGCTCAAGGATGCCGAAACGTCCCGTTGCAAGTTCCGACATGTTGGAGAGTAGGAACAGGCCTAGATGATTGTCGTCCAGGCAATAAGGAACGACGACTCGTCGCTCGTCAGCGAGCAGCTGGTGCAGCAGCGACCGCGTGTCGACTTCGCAGCGAGCATTGACATAGCACAGGAGGGTCGCCGCCGATTGCTGGGGCAGCCAGTTGCTGATGCGCGCCTGAATTCTTACGCTCCGCTCTGATCGATCGCCCAACTGATTACGGGCAGCCAGGAAGCTTTGGCGTAGAGTCTTTTTTTGTTGTAAAGCGTCCTGCGCCACAGCCAGTCATTTCAGAAGGAGCTTTAGGAAACCAACGACGATGGAAACAGGGGTTGGCCGAAAAAATAGAGGTGCATCGCGACGCTCGCACGTATCGACGCAACAAGCAGCAGTATCGCCGCTAACAACAGCAGGAACCAGGCTTGTCGAGCAGGAATCATGCCTGATCGCCAGATGATGACGCCCATCGCTAGAAGAACCAACGGGACGCCTGCGATCGTAATCAGGCAAAGGAGCGCTCCCAAGCCTCCGGTTCCCAGGGCAATTGGAAGCCAGGGGATCACACGTTTGCTATCGGGCGTTGCATCGGCCGAGAGGAATGGAGAGTCAAGTCGAAGCGGCGTAGGTGGACTGGCCAACTCGGCCGATATGATCTCTTCCTCCGCGCTCTCAGGTGGAGAGGTCGCCGCGTTGGCGACAATTGGGCTGGAGTGAAGATACGTGGGCAGGATATGCATTCGGCGAATCGGCGGGATGTCGGCGAGCGCGTCGATCTCGAAATCTCGACCGCAACGCCAGCAACGATTGACGGCGCCGATCAGCTCTTCTCCGCAATTGCTGCAAATAGTCGACACGAGTTTGGTCCGCTCTGGGAAGCCTTGGTTCCAGTCCACACTAGCAGGTAGCGTAATCGAAATTGGTCGAGTTCGCGAGCGAACGCCTTGATTGACGGTTCGAAATAAAACAGCCCCGTTCGCACATGGCGAACGGGGCTATTCGTTTGTCAAATGCCATAGCGAAGACTACTTCGCTTTGGCCGCTTTTTCTTTCAAGCGATCGGCGACGACTTCTTCTTGGATATTCGACGGAGTCGGCTTGTAGCTGTCGAACTCCATGCTGAATGTTCCTTGCCCTTGCGTCATGCTGCGCAGGATCGTCGAGTAGCCAAACATGCAGGAGAGCGGAATTTCGGCCGTGATGACCGAAGTTTCGCCGTTCGAGTCGGTGCTGGTCACCATGCCGCGTTTCGCAATCGCATCGCCGGTAACCGGGCCTTGGTACTCTTCCGGTACTTCGATTTCGACCTTCATGATCGGCTCTAGCAAGGTCGGCTTCATCTTCATGAAGTTCTCGCGGAAACAGCCCTGGGCACAAATGCGGAAGGCCATTTCTGACGAGTCGACGTCATGGTACGAACCGTCCTGCAGGACCACCTTCAGGCCGACCACCGGGAATTCGGCGACCGGACCTTTGAGCAGCACGTCTTCGAAGCCCTTTTGGACCGCCGGGATGTATTCCTTGGGAATGCGCCCTTGCGAAACCTTGTCTTCAAACACAAAACCTTCGCCGCCATCTTCCATCGGTTCCATGACGCCGACAATGTGGCCGTATTGGCCAGAACCGCCGGTTTGCTTTTTGTGCTTGTAGTTGAACTCCACGGCCTTGGTCGGGGCTTCGCGATACGAAACCTTCGGCGGGCCAGTGACGACTTCTACCTTGTATTCGCGTTTGATCCGCTCGACATAAACTTCCAGGTGCAGCTCGCCCATGCCTGCGATCAGCGTTTCTTTGGTTTCCTCGTCGGTGAAGACGTGGAACGTGGGGTCTTCCTTGCGGAAACGCTGCAAGGCTTTGCCCAATTTGTCGCTGTCGTCGCGGCTCTTTGGCGCGACGGAAATCTTGATCACCGGGATCGGCACAAAAATGCTTTCCAGTGAGCAGTAATTTCGCTCCGACGCATAGGTATCGCCAGACGCGCAGTCGATGCCCATCACGGCGACGATGTCACCAGCGGTGGCGACATCGATCTCTTCACGCTTGTCAGAGTGCATTCGCACGATACGCGAGAAGCGATCGGTTTTGCCGGTACGCTGATTGACGTAGCCTTTGCCTTTTTCAATCTTGCCTTGGTAGATACGCATGAAAGTCAGCTGACCGTACGGATCTTCCACAATCTTGAACGCCATGCCGACAAACGGCGCATCGGTTTCGCACGAAAGGGGAATCAGGACGGTCGGGTCTTCGACGTCCTTCGCTTTGTATTCAACTTCCAAAGGCGAAGGCAGGTACCGCGTAATCGCGTCAAGCAGCGGTTGAACGCACTTGTTCTTATAGGCCGAGCCCATGAAGACCGGCGTAATGTTCAGACCGAGGACCGCATCGTGGGTCACCTTGTGGACCAGTTCGGCGGTCGGCTCTTCTTCGGCTAGCAGCAGTTCCATCAACTCGTCGCTGTAAAGCGAGAGCGATTCGAGCATGTGCTGACGAGCTTCCTGCGCCTTTTCGAGCAAGTTGGCCGGAATTTCCTCGGTGCGGACGATTTCGCCTTGATCGCCGTCGTTGTAATAGGCTTTCATCTCGACCAGGTCGATGACCCCTTCCAGCTTGTCCTCCAGCCCGATCGGAATCTGGAACGCGATCGCGTCGACATTTAGCTTGTCGCGCATCTGCTGGATAACTTTGTCGGGGTTGGCGCCGGTGCGGTCCATCTTGTTGATGAACGCCAAGCGGGGCACTTTGTAGCGCTTCATCTGGCGATCGACCGTCAACGACTGGGCCTGCACGCCGCCGACCGAGCAAAGGACGAGTACGGCGCCGTCGAGCACGCGGAGGCTACGCTCTACTTCGACCGTAAAGTCGACGTGGCCCGGGGTGTCGATCAAGTTGATCGGGTACCCTTTCCATTCGACGCTGGTCGCCGCGCTGGTGATGGTGATGCCGCGCTCTTTTTCGAGCTCCATATGATCCATGGTAGCGCCGTCACCGCCGCCGCGGACGTCTTCGATCTTATGGATGCGACCGCTGTAAAACAGAATGCGCTCACTCAGAGTCGTTTTTCCAGAGTCGATATGAGCGGAAATACCGATGTTTCGCAGTTTGGCGAGGTTCATAGTAAAGGAGTTCAAAAAAGGTCGAGGTTGAAGGAAAACAACTCAAGCGCGA
The DNA here is from genome assembly GCF_000153105.1 of Blastopirellula marina DSM 3645. GTDB lineage: Bacteria > Planctomycetota > Planctomycetia > Pirellulales > Pirellulaceae > Blastopirellula > Blastopirellula marina. The sequence goes on along the minus strand of NZ_CH672377.1, from coordinate 1,265,864 downwards.
ACGCTTTAATTTATGGGATCCGACACAGGTCAGAGGAGAGAGGTCCCGAGAAAGGGAGCCGTGCGGTGGACCTGCGCGAGACAATCTTAATAGATTGGGCGAAACGGACTAGGTCACTTCGGCCGTCCGTAGGCTGCGCATGTCAAACGCCGGGCTAGGCGCGAATTCCTGGACCGACCGTGATTGGGCGGCGTTTCGGCAGTCGAGTTTCCACGACAAAAAACATGGGAATCGCGTCTCGTAAAAACGTAAGTACTTAAGAGCTACCGCTTTAGCCGGGGAGTCCACCGCCTATTGCGGCAGGCTGCGGTCAACGGCACGCATCTTTCCATTATCCCCGGTTCTTCCGCAAAGTCTAGTCACGAATCTTCCTTCGCGGTAGACAAAATTCATTTACTTTTTACTTAGAAGCGGGAATTACCTTGCAGGTTCGCGAAAAGGCTGCTCGGTACGATAGAGTTGGAGACGCTCTTCCACTTGGATGGCGTGAGGTTCGGTCGCAATTGTTTTGGCCTGTTCCGCCGTCTTTACCGCTTCGTCAAATTGACCAAAGTTTGCTTGGGCGGCGGCAAGCGTGTCGAGGTACCGAGCATCGGGCGTTTCGATCTGAGCGGCCGCTTCGGCGGCGTATCGCAGCGCCAAATCGGCGTCGCGGACGTTCGATTGCGGGCAAGTTGCTAGCACCCAGGCCATGCCTTGTTTGGCTCGCGCCAATTCCGGATCGAGTTGGATCGCCTTGCGGTAATCTTGCAGTCCGCGCTCCCAGTAGCCCAGATCGCTATAAGCGTCGGCGCGATTGGCGTAGCCAAGCGGGTCGCTCGGAGCGATGCGGATCGCCTGGCCAAAATCGGCCAGCGCGGCCTGATAGTTTTCGGACAAATATTGGGCGTTGCCGCGGCTGTTAAAGGCGCCTGCATCGGTTGGCTTTAGCTGGATAGCGCGGCTGTAGTCCGATATTGCTTGTCGCATCCGGCCAGCTTGATAGTGGAGTTCGCCCCGGTTGAACCACGAATTGGGGTAGTTGGGATTGAGCGAAATCGCCAAGTCGAAATCCTTTATCGCTTCATCGCTTTTGCCTGCCGCGGCTAAGCTGACTCCCCGATTGTGAACGGCGGTCGCCAACTTAGGTTGCAGCTTTACGGCCGCGTCAAAGTCGGCCAACGCCGCTTCGTCAAGCTTGGCGACATCGGCTGGGTCGGTCGCGGCTGCGGCTTTGTCGGCTAAGGCTTCGCCCCGTTTGTTGAGCGCCCAGGCCTGCAATTGGTGGAAGTACTTCTCGTGCTCGGTCGGCAGCGTCAGGGTCTGCGCCTCTTCGCAAATGCTGATGATCGCGGCGTATTCGACTTCGCTTTTGGCGGCTTTGCTCTGTTCGGCGGCGGATCGCACCAACGCATTGATCTGTTCCGAGTCGTCCGCTAGTGCAGGGGACAAGCAGGAGAAGAGCAGCGGAAGTGCGATGGAGATGGTCAGGAGGATAGCGCGCATGAGTTCTTCCGGGACTGAGAGAAATTGCGACGAGAGTTTGAGGGCTGTCTCTTCAAGTTATCGCGATTTACGGCCACTTTCTAGTTCGACTGCGAGGATTTGAACGATTGCAGCGGCTCAGCGGGGCCGCACCGCGCCAATGTTTCTTTTTCGCAACCGTTTCTTTTTGACAGCATCGAGTCCTGGTGTACGGTTGAGCGACGCGCCAGCTACATCAGGGAGCCAAATGATGATTATGGAGAATATTCCGCAGTTAGAACCGATTTCTGACAGCGGACATTCGCGTGGACGCGTGCTGATTTGTGATGACGACGTGACGCAACGCGAAGTGCTGGCGATCATCTTACAAAAGAACGGGTTCGAGACCATCGACACCGGTCTCGGGGGCGAGTGCCTGCATTTTGCGGCCAGCGAGCAAATCTCGGCGCTGCTGCTGGACATTGATCTTCCGGACGCCAGCGGGCTCGATATCTGCGAAGAGATTTCGGACGCTCAGCGGACGCATCAATTGCCCATTATTTTGGTCAGTGGAATGCAACGAGCGGACCTGGTTCGCTCGGCCCGCCGCCGTGGAGCTCGCTTTTTTCTACAAAAACCATACGACCCCGCAGCGTTAATTGCCCTGCTAGAACGGGCTCTGGACGAAACATCTCCCTGGTAAACGCGTGTAGGTGGTTGAAAAGGGGGTAGGAAGTTTGATATCCTATCCTCCTTCCACTCAACATTAAGTTTTGCAGAGGGACCGTCAAAGGTCCTTATACGTCCGGAGAAGTTCGTGGGAACGAAGAAAACGGGAAAAGGTCGGCGGAAAATTGGTCGTAAAAAGCGACGCATGCGTGCGAAGATTCGTCATCGCAAGAAGTGATTCATCTGCCGAATCGCCTTTCTAAAAGATCAACGCAATACGCCGAAAGCGACGGCCTGTAGGTCGTCGCTTTGTGCTGCGCAGGTTGGCGAACTCGCGGCCCGTCTCCCTTCTGGGGAAGGGGGAGCTGCCTGTTCTTTTTTCTCTCGCGGGCGGTGTCGAAAGATCGCTCGGAACGCCCCAACTGCTATAATCTAACTAGTCGTCAGGGGTTTCTTTACCGTTTCGCTTCCGCAGCGAAATTCGTGGGACCAAGCGGGGCGGTTCTGAATAAATTGAAAGAGGCGTCACTTCCTCGCTTGTCTCGGCGCTCCTGGATTCTCCTCGCTTTTCGCAGAACTCGATCGTCCATGTTTCGAATTCCCGCTAGGCCGTCGCGCGCCGAGTTGGTCGCATTGATTGCCGCCTTCGCGTGCTGCATGTATGCGAGCAGCGCCGCCGCCCAGATGACTCCAGAGTCGGAAGGGACGCGAGCCAGCGTCGCGGATAAAGGGGAGACGCTCTATTATCTGCCGACCGCCGACAATGAGTACAAGTTCATCGTCGAGTCCTCGTACCAGGAATACATGAAGTGGTACAACGGCGACCGCAAAAATAGCGGCGGCTCTGGGCTGCCGAAATACGTGCTCAATTTGGTCGATGTCGAAGGAAAAGCGGCGGACGGGTTCGTGGATCTCGTTCTCGCCTACCATTTCGAGTTGCATGAGCAGGGGTGGATCAAGACCTCGTTGGGGCTCGCCGGGGCTGGGTTGCGCGGATCGCCGACCGTGTCGGACAAATCGGAATGGGTCATCAAGCCCGATTCAAGCACGGGCAAATATAATCTTTGGCTGAAAAACGAGTCGAGCGAGTCGCCGCATAAGGTGGAAGTGCGGCTCAATGCTCGCGTGCGGACCGAATCGAACGGCGATGAAGTCCGATTCAATTTAAACGTCGCGTCGACGACTCAGTTTCAGATGCAATTGTCGCTTCCGCCCGATGTGGTTGCGACGCCGACCGGAAACACGATCGTCACGGCGACCGAACATCAAGAGGATGCGACGCTCGTTTCGGTGGAATTGACCGGCAGCAGCACGATGCAACTGACCTGGGGCTCGAATCGTCGCTCTATGCAGGATGATGTCGCTATCCTGCGCGCGACCGGCGATATCGTGACGACGATTGAAGACGATTTGCAATTGAAGACGACCGCCAATCTGCAAGTCACCTCGCTCAACGGAGTTCCGATCGAATCGTTTGACGTTCGCATCGCCGACGACGCCGAATGGCTTCCTCCTTCGCAGACGGTCGACTATGAACTGCGCGAGGTCTTCTTGCCGCAAGGAGAAGGGATCGAGCAGCGATTCATTCGGGTGGAATTCACTAACATCTCCAACAAGCTGGCTACCCGCGAAATCGAAATAAAGACGAGTCAGATCGGCGGCGCCGACACGCAGGAAAGCCGCATCAAGGCCGGGCTCTTCGACGTCTGGCAAGCGAAGGAACAGGAAGGGGAGCTGCGACTCAAATACAGTGAGAACGTCATCGCAAGCTGGAGCATGCGCAACTATCGCCGCGAGACGGTCGGCGAATCGATGGATGAGCGCGCCGCGTTCTCTTACGCCGCGCAGCCTGCCGAGTTAGAAATCAAAGCGACGACGAATCAGCCGATCCTGCAGGCGACCAGCGCCGCCTATCAGTTTGTGATCAACGAGACCGTCGCTCAGGTCGACGCCGACTTTGTCTTCTCGGTTCCCAAATCATACAGCGAATCGATCACGTTTGATCTGAACGGTTGGGAAAGCGTCGTGAAGTTTAAAGAAAGCGACGTCGATTGGGCCCAAGTGGATACGGTCGAGGGCCAATGGAGCGCGCCGCTGCTGTCGACCAGCATGGATCGAACAACGACGACGGCGCGATTAGCGCGAGTGTCGTTCACGGCGACTCTTCCGCTGCAGATGGACGAAATGGGGATCGTTTCGCTACCGATGATTCGACCTCAGATAACGCAACCTACCGCCGCTTCGATCCTTTTACGCACCGCGCCGAACCTGAAAGCGATTCCCGAATTTGGCTTGGACTCTCCCTACCAAATCGACGTGCTTGCCCAAGATGAAAACCTTGGCGCCCAACGCCTCCATTTGCGGATGTCCCCGTCCGAACAGGCGCAGCCGTTGCGATTGGAGCTCGAAAAAATCGAACAGCAGTTATTTGTGACGCCGCGGGCGGCGATTGATATCGAACCGCCGCTCCAGGCGTTGGACGCAGCGCCGCTCGATTCGCGTTGCCAAGTGGTGCAAACGTTCAAGATTCATGCGTTCTACGGCGGAGTCGGCAATTTGCTACTGCATGGCGCGCCCCGATCTGCGCTGGCCGATTTGGTGATTCGCCTAGATGGAGAAGAAGTCGGGTACGCTCAACTGCAATCGCCGCCGGACGGAACGGAATCGGCGCTGCGAATTGACGTATTGGGGCAACCATCCGAAGCGGAATTGACGCTGGAATATAAGGTCAGCTCGCCCGGCGCCGCTTTGGCCAGCTCTGGAGAATTGGCGCCGATGATTACGACCATTCCGCTGATTTCACTCGCGGCGGACGAATCGCCGTCAGGCCCCGTCAAGATGGTGATCCGCCCTACCGAACTTTCAATTTCGTCACATACCGGCATCCAGGTCGTCGCACCTGATCCGGCCTGGGCCGAAGTGCGGAGTTCCGACGCCAACGTCTTGTTGCAATTGGAGTCGGTCGCGACCAGCGAAAGCGCCGCGCCGACCGCTGTCACCTTGGAGTTCTCTAAGCGCCCCGGCGGCGTCGGCGATTTACGAACGCGCGTCAAGCGTTGTTGGATCCAGGAAGCGTTGACCTCCGATCATCGTCGCACCCGCGCGTGTTTCCTGCTGCAGACGAGGCAGCCGTCGCTGACGTTGCACTTGCCAGCCGAAGCGAAAACGTTTGAAACCAACTGGAAGTCGCGCCAGATTCCGAGCGACGAGTCCGACGGAATCACGCTGCAAATCGATCCGTCAGAACTGTCGCGCACGACGGCGATGGATACGCTGGAAGTCTGGTACGAGATCGAAGGGATGGGGCTTGAAAGCGGCGCCGCGCTGCATGCTCCAATTTTGGAGGATGCAGTCTATCTGGAGCCGGTTTACTATCAATTGGCCTGCCCAAGCGATTGGTTTTGCCTGTCGGCGCCGGGATTGGCCGAAGAGATGAACTGGGAGTGGGACGGACTTAGCTACATTCCGATCGAACGAATTCATCAGGATCGATTAGAAAGCTGGGCAAATGCGAGCGAGCAAGATCAGTTTCCGCCGGGAATGAGCCAATATCTCTACAGTTCGATCGGCGCTCCAAAATCGATCCGCCCCTGGTTTGTGCGTCGCCGCAGTTTGATGTTGGCCTTTGGCGGCGTCACCTTGGCGATTGGACTGGGACTTTTTTATCTGCCGCATTTGCGCCGCGCGTCGGTCGTGGGCGTCCTGGTCGCCGTCGCGGCGGCGATGGCGCTCTTTTACCCGCATCACGCGGTTCTGCTGGGCGGTATGGCGGCGATCGGCCTGGCCTGCAGCTTGTTCTCGATCGTCTTGTATTTCGCCTTGGGAACGCGTCGGCCGTCACGCACCGTCGTGCGCCGGACCGGCTCAGAGTCGCAGATGCGCGCTTTGCCCACCGAACCGCAAGAACCGGCTTCGACAACGGCTGGCTCCGCACTTCTGAAGTCCTCTTCGGCGGAGGCGTAGCATGTCGCGATCGATGTTAGTGATAACGGCGCTGTTGTCGACGGTGTTGGGAGGATCGCTCGCTAGGTGCGACGACGATGTTGCGCCGATCGAATTTCGTCGGCTCTACGTCCCCGTTGGGCAAGAGAAAATTTGGCCACGCAACGGATTCATCTACGCGCCCGTCATTCGGCTGAGCGACTTTGAAAAAGGAGTTCAGGCAATTCGAGCGACGCGCGGCGGTCCCGGCGATGTTGCGCGAATTCGCCGCACCGATTTGGTGGGCCGCGTCAGCGAGAGCATGATCGAAGGAGAAGCGACCTTTGAACTGTCGCTGGCTCAAGAAGACTTTGACCAGCAACAACAGTTTGTTTCGTTCGAAGGAACCAATCTCGAGTTCTCTCCGCTGGAATTGTTGGCCCCGATGGCCATTTCGAATCAAGCGTCGGTCAGTCGCCCCGGCGTCAGCAACGGCGAAGTTGGCGTCTGGGCGGCGGAAGCCGCGCCCAAGTTCCGCTGGCGCGCCGTCGCATCCGAATTGGGAGAATTTTCGCTACGGCTGCCCCCCGCGGCGTCGTCGAGTTTGCATCTTCATCTGGGTGCGGATCAGCAGATTCAAGCCGATATTGGGATCGTGCAGGAAATCGAATCGGCCAGCGACGAGGATGATGAACTAGGAGAATGGCTGCTGCTGCCTGACGCGTTGGGCCAAATTGAATTTAGAATCGTTGACCGTCGCAGCGCCAATTCGGCGTCACCGCTGCATGTCGCTCAGCACTGCGACTACAAAGTCGGCGCGGCGAGCATCTCGGTTATGGCTCGATTTATCTGCGTTTCAACTGCCGAACCGCTGCGCAAGTTTGAACTATCCAGCGACGCTCGCTTGATTTTAACCGGCGTCCATCTGGTCGACCGTCAGCAAGGTCGCCGCCCGGTCGCCTGGGAGCAATCTCCACCGAACGAAGCGGGCAAACGGAGACTGACCGTTCGCTTGCCCGAAAATGTAGAGCAACTTACCGAGTTTGAGTTTTCGGGCGTCGTTCCGGTGGAAAGCTCGCCTGCGACGCTCCAAGCGCCTCTTTTGACGGCTGATCCGGCGGTGTGGCAAGAAGCGGAACTGATGGTTTCGCTGGATGACACGTGGCGCATGACCACGCTGAATGTGCGCCAAGGGAAACAACTCCGCTTTGAGGAAAGTATCGACGAGAGTCACGCAACGGCTCAGTTCGTGCTGTTTGCTCCCTCGGCTTCGATTGACTTTTCTCTCACTCGGATTGAGCCTCGCTTGCGATATCGCGTGGGCAATTCGGTCCACATTGGGCCGACCAAACTTGTCGCCCAGACCACGGCGATCATCTCGGCGGACAAGGGAGAAACGCTTGAACTTGATTTTGGACCATTAACGAACGACTGGAAAGTCGATTCGCTGGCCACCGATTCGGCGGAAGCGCCGCTGGATCGGTGGTATATCGACGACGATGGTCGACTACACGTTCGGCTCAAACAACCGATCACGTCGACCGAGGCAGTCACGCTACGCGGCAAGTTTTCACGGCCACGGCGTGATACTGAAATCGGATACGACACGCGCAAACTGAAACCGATGCAATTCGAAAGCAACGTGCTGGCGGATTGGATTCGCATCTCGGCGGATGAAACGCTTGAGTTGCGTCCCTCGCCGGAGTCGGCTGAGTTGCTGGTCGACGGAACCATGCTGTCAGATGAGACGAAACTTCTGCTGCCAGGCGAAGCGAAGCAATCGAACAGCCTGGTGTTCGCTGCGAGTTCGCCCCGCTACGGCGATCCCGTCGTGCTCGCGGTTCCGAAACGGGGCGGCTATCGCATGGCGATACGTAGCGACGTGTTGCTGCGCGGCGACCGAATGAAAGAACACATTGCGATTCACGTAGATGGCGCCGGTGATCTCACAGAGCCGATCGTGTTGCACGCGACGGAAGCGGCGGCCGAACTGCAAAATTGGCGCCTAAATGACGGGATGGCCGTGACTTGCGTGCCGTTGACATCCAAAGGCGCTGAAAAGTCTAAGTTGGCGGCGTATGAATTGCGTCTTCCGCCGGGGACACGCTTTCCCGCGACGTTGTCGACCGAGATCACGCGACCGATTTCGGACAGCGTTACTCCTGTGTTACTAGCGACTCCGCAAGGAACAACGCAGACCAATCAGCTGGACGTCGCCGCGCCTCGCCGTTGGCGGTTGACCGTTGGCGAAGACTTTCCGCTCTCGCCGGTCTATGAGAACGCCGCTCCGACTGACGACCATCTGCAAAATCGCGAGTTTCGCTATCGGTCGAGCGATGTCTCGCGCGTTAATGAATTGGACGGGGGACCGTTGTTAACGATTGATAAGGAGCCCGTGGAGCTTGTTCCCTATGCGGAACTGGCCGACTATCGTTATGACCTTCGTCATGATTCGGTCCTGGTCGACGCTGACTATCGCTTGATCGCTTCCCATACCGGGAAACTGGAATTTCAGTTCCCGTCGAAATGCCACTTGCTAGCGGTCAAATTGGATGGCCAGCCGGTTGTCGCAGCGGCAAGGGGAGACGATCGGTACGAAGTCGATATTTACGGCGACGCGCGGACGCAAGTTTGCTCCATTCGCTACAAAACGGCGGCATCAGGATTTCCGCTGTTACGTCCCTTCGCACTGCAGCGACCGCAGACCAGTTTTGACCTCCTGCAATCGATCACGAACATCGAGACGTCGCAGCTGACGTTGTTTACCTGGGATAAGTCGTTGTCGTCGCACTTACGCGCCATGTTTCTCCATGGTTTGTACGTTCCCAACGGAGACTTTACGCGTCTGCGCAAGTTGGAAATCGACGGTCCGGCTGATTCGATTTGGGCCGTTGATCCGCAGCAGATTCAGGCGTTGGGTTATGCGATGCTGGGGATCTCATTTTTGACCGGCTGGTTGACCCCTCGGCGGCGGATTGGTTTGCTGGTCGCCGCCTTGGTGATCGCGCTTGCGGCGATCTTGCTGCCCACAACGCTCGCGCCGATTACCGCCGGCTTGTTGCAAGGATTGGTTGCAGGCGTCATCGTGCGCTGGTTTGCGACCTCGTGGCGCGAAACGGAGTCGAGCGATTCACACAGCGTTCGCACCGCCGCCGGATATTTGCTGGTCTTCGTTTTTCTGCTGCAGGGGACGTCGCTCTGCGCTCAGCAGCCGGCTGCGACCGATGTTAAATCCGTGACCTATCCAATTTGGATTCCGATTGACAGCGAGAAAAAGCCGACCGGCGACGTCTATTTGCCTCAGGCCTTGTACGACTATCTCTTCACCGCTTCGAAGAATCCGATTTACATGTCGCAACGCGTCGATGTGACCGCGGCGTCTTGGCGGATTTCGCCTCCGACCACCAATATGCCGGAAGTTTTTAGCGTCGCCGGCTTGTTTGAGGTTACGTCGACGATCAATGGGACTTCGTTCGCCCTTCCGCTTAGCGCTGATTTTCTGGCGGGCGTCCAATCGGTTCTGGTGGACGAGATCCCCTTGTCGATGGACGATTTCGCAGAAAAGGAACAATTGACGATCGTGTTTGATGATGCCGGCGATCATCGCGTGAAGATCGTCGCTCAGCTTCCCGCTAATCAAAGCGTCGCTTGGGAAACCCCCGTGTGTTTGAACGCGGAACTGCGTTACGAGTCAATCGCCAGCAAACCGATCGCGCAAATCCTAGCGGATGGGAAGCCGCTTCCTTTCCAATCGCTCTCGACCTTTACCAGCGTTCCCTTGGGATCGGTCCGCCAAATTAGCTGGATACCAACCGCCGATTCGCAGGATGGTCGATTTCATGCGAAGCAGGTCGATCTTTTCCAGCTTGGGCAACCTTCGCCAACGTTAATAAGTCGGATTCAATTGACGCCGATCAGCGGTGAAATCAAAACGTGCCGCCTCCAATTTGATCCGCGACTGCGTTGGAACGAAGTGAAATTGCCTGGCGCCGTAATCACAGCCTCGGAGGACGGATTGTCGGCGACTTTTGAACCGCCGATCGCCGAACCGGTCGCCTTGGAGTTCTCGTTCACGCTGGACCAGTCAAGCGGATTAGGATCCTTTGATCTTCCCAGCGTTACCGTTGCAGATGCCGAGACAAAGGAACGTTGGACGGCGATCTCAGCGCCGGCCAGCGTAGCGACGACCTGGCGAAAAGAAGCGAATAGTCTGGCGACCATCGCGACGCCTGCTTTTACCGAAGCATGGCCGGCGCCGATTGACGGTTTACGACGTGCATTTGACCTGAGCAACGAAGCGACGACGCCGGCCGTGGTTGAAGTGCGGCCGGTTGATTCCCGAATGTTCATCACGGCCAATCAGTACGTGCATGTTGGATCGCAAATCTCCGACTATCGACTCGATTTGCAACTAGAAGCGTTGGCGGGCGAACTGACTTCCTTTTCGTTGGAGATGGCCAAGGGGTGGCGCGTAGACGATGTCGCGTTTATCTCCGATGGCGTCGTCCGTGAAGTCGTCTGGCAATACGACGAACCAACTTCGCGTTTGTCCCTCTTTTTCGCTGCGCCGCTGCGGGCGTTGGCCGAGTTACGGATCGAAGGGCATTTTGAAACGGACATGGCGATTGCGCTGCAGATAGAGGCGCCGCGTGTCGTCGACGCGCAAATCGATTCGTCGTATTTGCACATTTCCCACGATCCAGACGTTCGCTTGCGACGCTTGCCAGAAATCGGCGCTCCGATGTTCGACACCGCCGCTAGCGAAGCGGCCCAGCCGTTGGACTCGGTCCAAGGAGTGGCCTACGGCAGTTATCGCGTGCTTGATCCCAGCGGCGTGATGCAGTTGACCATCCGACGAAACAACGTGGAGCTCGGCGGCGAGATGCTCCTGTCCGCCAAGGGAGACGAAGAGGGGTGGACCGTTCGCATCGATTGCCGCTTGCGGTTAAAAAGAACTGCGCCCGACCAATTCGAGTTTCTGGCTCCAGCCAACTACAAGTTGAAATCGACGTCGCTGCTTGGTTTTGACATCACGCAGCGCTCGCTGGGCGCCGCAGGCGTCATCTGGCGGTTACGACCTTTGCGCCCGCTTCCCGAAGAGTTTCAACTTAGCCTGGTCGCCGATGTCGAGACTCCTAGCACCGGCGATCTGGTGATTCGTCCTGTGCGGTTGTTGGGGCAGTATCCGCCGCAATATGTCGCCGTGCCCCGTTCTTTCAATTCGCAACAAATTATTTGGGGAACGCGCGAGCTTCAATCGGTCGCTTTTCCGGATAGCTGGTTTGCGATGCACGTTCCGCCCGGAAGTCAGGTCTACCAGTCACTTTCGGGAAGCTACGAATGCCGCGTTGTCGGCTTGCTGCCCATTGAGGAGACGCCGCGCATCCTGTCGCTGCGGCATGATGTGAAGGTCGCCGATGCGTTGACCTATTTGACATCGACGTCAATTTATTTGTCTCCCGAGGGGAGTGATTTTCTTCGATTTCGTTTGCCGGCTGGAGCAAAGTTGCTTTCGACATCGATCGAAGGCAAAGTGGTTTCCACGACCGCTGATGAGGAGGGCGGCGTGACGGCTCCGCTGCTATCGCGATCCCTGCCGCAAGAGTTGCAAATCGCGTACGTCTATCCAGCGTCGTCGTCCGCGACTCGTCCGCTCGATGTCTTGACGTTTGATTCGCTGGCGATGACTCCGACCCCCATTTGGCGCGTCGAGAGCGAGAAACCGTTGCAAGCCGATTTTTCCCCGCTTTCCGTTGTGGATTGGCGCACCGTTCGATTTGCCGAAGCCTGGCGACATTGGAAGCGCGGCATCCGCGACAGCGACGCATCCAGAAGCGAGATCGACGCTTGGAAAAAGCGACGTCTGCAAGCGGCCGATAACGCCTGGCGTTCGCTGGTGACGTTGTTAGGCGAAGTGCAGGGAGATCGCTTCGCCCCCGAACGTCAATTTCGCGAGGCGACCTCAGGCGATGAACTAGCCATGCTGCAGACCGAAATCGCCAAAACAGGCATCAAGCCACAGAGTGCGCCGGAGACCTGGAGCCACGTTTTGTACGGCAAGGCGGATGTCATTCGCTTGCAATTGAAAAAATCAAATTGGGCCGTCGATTGGCGACGTCCGCTGCTTGTTGCAGGCGGCGTGCTAGCATCGATCGCGCTGTTGGGATTGCTTTGGCGACAGCCTGAATGGATTGACATCTCCGCCGCTTGGATGTCGCGTTGGCCTCACGCTTTGGGCGCCGCCGCCGGCATCGCCTGGGGGCTGTTTCTGCAACCTGCGTTTGTTGGCTGGATCGTTGCGGCGGTGTTCGTTTTGGCGGCCTCCCCGCTTCACTGGGGACGGAGAAATGCAACGGAATCGGGAAGATCTTTTATGGGGAAGTTGGAACGCAGCGTCCATAAAACTCGACGCTAGCTCGACCTCTAGCGAAAATTTACATCGCCAAACGTTAGGTCGTCCGATACTTCTATCTTGGCGGATTGAATCTGATTTGTTACCGTACCTGCTCGACACTCTTCGCGGGGCGAAAGACATCGCCTCCTGACTCTGCTGGCTAACATGGAAGGAGGCCGGAATGATTCTCTCTGGACTACAAGACCTGCCGGTGCACATTCGCTGGATGATCCGTCGTGACATGACGGAAGTATTGCAGATTGAACGGGCCAGCTTTGAATTCCCTTGGGGCGAAGATGATTTCATCCAATGCCTGCGTCAACGAAATTGCATCGGCATGGTGGCCGAGCATGACGAGCGCATTGTGGGCTTCATGATTTATCAGCTGCATCGCACCCGATTGCATGTGATGAACTTTGCGGTCGATCCTAAATGCCGCCGCATGAATATCGGATCGCAAATGATCGCCAAGCTGGCTAGCAAGCTTTCGCCGCATCGTCGTTCGCAAATCTTGTTGGAAGTGCGCGAAACGAACCTCGACGCCCAGCTCTTTTTCCGCAAGGAAGGCTTCAAAGCAATCTCGGTTTTGCGTGATTTCTACGAAGACACGACCGAAGACGCCTACTTGATGCAGTATCGATTTCAACAACCGGTCGAAACCGAAACCGGCTCGCAAATCGCCCGCTTGGCTGGCTAAGCGGCAGTTTCCCGAAACAAGACGAGAGACGTGTCGAACGCCGATACGTCTCTTGTCGTTTCTTGGCGGCGGCGATTCCTGCCGTCATGTTCCCCGGTCTGGCGGCGTTCTCCACTTTGACTTCCGCAAGAAAGTCCGTCTTGGGGTCGGTCCACGCCGAATTTGCGCGACAAACCGACGAGTCGGATTAGTCCGGTTGAATCGACCGAAAAGGGGGGATTCGCATCGCGGCGCCCCGTATTTAGAGCGTTTTGGGGCGTAGGCTATTAGTATCTAACGCCCCCTCCGAATAGTCCGAGATTCATGCTCCGCGTAGTTGAAATCAACGAAATCGAAGCCCTGGCGACGATCCGCGCTAACTGGCGGAAACTATGGCTAGAAACGCCGCACGCTAGTTTTTTTCAAACGCTTGACTGGCTTCGAATCTACTGGCGCCACTTTGGCCGGGATCAACGTCTGCGCGTCTTGATCGTGCTGGATGCGGATCGCATCGTCGGCATAGTTCCGCTGACGGTGGTTCGCGAGCAAACGCGGCTTGGTCCGGTCCGTGTCTTGACCTATCCGCTTTCAGAATGGGGAAGCTACTACGGACCGCTCGGGGTCGATCGCAATCAGACGCTAGGCGCCGCTTGTCGCCATATCCGTGAGACTCCGCGCGACTGGGAACTCTTTGATCTGCGATGGCTCGCGACTGCCGACATCGAAGACGATCTCTCTTTTAGCGCAATGTCGATGGGAGGTCTGACCGCTCATCGCGGCGTTTGGAACGAAACGTCGTTGATCGACGTGCCGGAAAGTTGGGAAAAGTACCTGGCGACGCGCAGTCCCAAATTTCGCAGCGAGATCCGTCGGAAAACGCGCCGCGTGCGCCGCCAGGGCCGGATGGAAATGTTGCGCTATCGACCCCAAGGTCTCGAGGCCGCAGACGGAGATCCGCGGTGGGATCTGTTTGGTCAGGCCTACCACATTGCGCTTACCAGTTGGCAAGGCGCTTCCGTCTACGGTAATACGCTGTCTCACCCAGAAGTAAGCGGCTTTTTTCGCGAGACCCATAAAGCGGCGGCCGAATTGGGAATGCTTGATCTGTGCCTGATCTATGTCGATGGACGGCCATCCGCATTTCTCTACAACTATCACCGTGACGGTGAAGTCTATGGATTGCGTCGCGGCAGCTTGCCCGAGATTCATGAGCTAGGGATCGGAACTGTCGCTACCGCGGTCACGATTGAAGACAGTTGCCGCCGCCGCGATCGTTTGATTGACTTGGGCGCCGGATCGATTCACGCGAAACGCAGTTGGCTCACACGACTCGCGCCGATCGGCCGGGTGACGCACTATCCCACCTTTGAACCCAAAAGCCAGATTTTGCGTTGGTCCCATTGGTGGAAAAACGGCCGGCCTTCGCGCAGGGCCGATCAAACCCGCGCGCAGCAAACGGTCGATCTGCTTTAGAAGTTCGCCCAAGCGAAAAAAAAGCGGACGGCGTCGAGTGACAAAACCGCTTCGAAGCTCGCCCAGCGATCATTCACGACCACTACGGAGCGTGGCAAGCCTGACAGCTATTGGCTGCGGCCACGATCGCCGCAGGAGACGATGTCGCCGCCGGTTGCCGGTCGCCAGAGCGATGATGGCACTCGCTGCAGCATGTCAAATGCGCCAGCGGCGACGCGTCGAGCGAAGCGACTGCCTGCACGACCATTTCGGAAGTGCGAGCTGGCCTTTGCGAGAGACAGACGGCCGGCAGCGAAAGGTTGATCAGATATCGCTCGGCTTCTAGCTGAGCGTTCGCCAACGAGCGACCGTTGCCCCCGTTTGGCAAGGGTTGGCCCACCGATCCCCAATAGGTCGCCAAAACCAACAGTGCGACTAGCGTCGCCGCTGCCGGTACCGCAATATTCAGCCAGAGAGAATTCGGCTGTGACTTGTTTGTCTGCGGATCTTGCCAAGCGGATTCGGCGCCGCGCCAGAAGTCGCCGTCCACCTGCGGCAAGCAGCTTGCTTCCTCCGGCAGCGTTTCCGCAAGTTCGCTGGTTGCGGGCCGCAGCGCCTCGGCCAGGGTCCGACAGTCATGGCAGCAGCGCAAATGCTTTTCGACACTCACGTCCACCGACGGATCGCCGCTCGGGAAGGGCGCTCGGGTGAGGACATCAAAAACGTCGTCGCACGTGGTCAGGCGAAAAGCGTCAGAACGACTAATCATCAAAGTGATCTCCAACTCGACCAGCGGATAAAGTGCCGGCCGTTAGAAGCTCGGTCAAGCGAATCATTCCCTTACGAACTCGGGCCTTAGCGGCCGGAAGGGTGCATCCCAGCGAATCGGCGATCTCTTGGAACTTCATCTGACCGAAAAATCGCAAGCGGACCGCCTCGGCTTGAGACGGCGTCAACTCGGTCAGCAAGCGGCGGACATGTTCATGCCTTTCGGCCGTTATCATCGCCGCCAGCGGTTCGGCCGCCGCATCATCGGCCTGAAATTGAATCACGGGGCTGTCCCCCACTTCGGTCTCGGCCCGGCGCGCCGACTTTTGGTGCAGTCGGTTGCAGTTGTTAATCAGGATCGTCCAGAGCCAAGTCCGAAAGCTATATCGCGAATCATAGGTATCGAGCCAGCGAAACGCATTCAAAAATGTTTGCTGAACGGCGTCTTCCGCTTCCTGCTGTCGCCCGAGTCGACTCATCGCCAAGCGTAGCAGCGGCGATTGATACCGCTGGACAATCTCGGCAAATTTTTCTCGCTGGCCCGCCAAAACGGCGGTCAGCAATTCGCCGTCCGTCGGTTGCTCTGGGGTCGAGGTCATGGCGCTAGGCGGGAAGGGAGCGGTAGGGGCTGATTTTTGGGCGAATACCTGTCAATAAGGTAATAGCGCCCATCGAGTCGATTGGATACCTTTGATTCTTTACGATTGAGCGGAGAACATCAATGGAAACTCCGTCAGAAAGAGTTCCACCCCCCTCAAAGATGCGGTAAGATTCAGGCTTATTCCCCTTTGACGCCGATAGGAATCGAATCATGTCTCGGTTGGTTACTTCCCGCTACTGTCGCCGAACTGGCGCTACGAATCCAGCCGTAATCGTGATTGTGCTGGTCGTGGTCGGTGTCTCGCTGCTCATGTGCAGCGGAATCATGGTGGCGCTGCTACTGCCGGCGGTGCAGCAAGCCCGGGCCGCTGCTCGACGAATGAGTTCGACGAACAATATGAAACAAATTGGCCTGGCGCTGCACAACTATGCCGACACCTATGGCTCGTTCCCCCCCGCCTACCTAGCGGATGAAGATGGAACTCCGATGCACTCGTGGCGCGTGTTGATCTTGCCGTTCCTCGAACAGCAGATGCTTTACAGCCAATATGATTTTGACGAGCCGTGGGATGGCCCCAATAACCGCTTGCTGATGTCGCAGATGCCGGAAACCTACAACGATCCGACGGTGACCAGTCCCGGTGAAGGAGCGACTTCGTACCAAGCGTTGTCCGACGCCAACACCATTCTAAGCGAAGCGACAAATACAAGAATTATGGACATCACCGATGGGACCTCCAATACCGCCATGGTTGTCGCGAACACCGGCGCCATGGTCCCCTGGCTTCGCCCGGTCGATACGAATGTAGATGCCTTCGTACAAGGGATTCCCTTTGAAAACGGCCCGGTCGGCGGCACGCAAATCTTGATGGCGGACGGATCGGTCCATTTCATCAGCGAAAACACGGCGCCGCAAACGCTCCACGATATTTCAACACGCAACGGCGGCGAAGCGCTCTCGAATTATTAACAAAGCTAAGTTGAAGCCCTGCTTTTGATGTCCTCTTATCACGATACAGAGAACGCGCGCCCTTCGCGGTGGCCATTGATTACGTGCGGAATCACCTCGCTGGCGTTTGGGCTCTTTTCATACGTCCTATACCCAGCAGTTTCGACGCCGCGCGATGTCTCTCGGTTCATCAACGTATCGAATGAATTGAAACAGATCGCTCTGGCGCTGCACTATTATCACGATACTTTTGGTGCCTTCCCGCCGGCTTATCTAGCGGATGAAAATGGCAAACCGATGCATTCTTGGCGCGTCTTGATCTTGCCGTTTCTGGAAGAACACGCCCTTTACGATCGATATGATTTCTCCCAGCCTTGGGATGGGCCAGAGAACCTGGAATTGCTGCCAGAGCTTCCAGAATGTTATGAAGATCCGCGACTGGAAACCGATGATCCCGGTTTAACGACGTGTCAGGTAATCGCTGCGCCCGGCGCGGTTTTTGATCCTGAATTTGGGCCGGTGAAATTTCCTGACATCACCGACGGAACGCCCAATACGATTCTGGTGATCGAAAATCTCGGGCGACCCGTTCCTTGGACGAAGCCGGTTGATATGAATTGGGACGACGTCGCAGCCGGCGTGCCGCTCTACAATGCTCCGCGCGATATTGTTGTCGTGGTGATGGTCGACGGCAGCGTGCGCCGCATTCAGAAAGAAGACCTGAGTTTGCTGAAGTCTGCGGCGACTCGCGGCGGCGGAGAGGTTGTGCCATCGCGTTGATGTATCCCTTGCTCCAAATCCAGCGATTGGGCTTTTGTAGTGAATAAGCGATTCTTCGTTGGCCGGCGCAAGGGCAAATCAAATCTAATGGTGGTCATCGCGATTGTCATGGTCGGTTGTTTGGCGGCGGCGCTGACCTGCGGGGGACTGATGTTGTTGCTATTGCCCGAGGTCGATCAGGCGCGAGCGACCGCTCGGCGGATCAATTCGGTGGGGCATCTGAAGCAAATTGGGATAGCGCTGCACAACTATCACGAAACGTATGGATCATTACCGCCGGCCTATATCTCCGATGAAGACGGCCAGCCGATGCATTCATGGCGCGTTCTCATTCTGCCGTTTCTCGAGCGCAGCGACCTCTACAATCAATACGATTTCAGCGAGCCCTGGGATGGCCCCCACAATATTGGCCTGATCCACAAGCGACCGCTGACTTACGAAAACCCACAGATTATTGACGAGGACAGCACCACCACGACGTATCAGGCGATCGCCGGACCGGGAACCTGTTTTGATCCGATGGTCCAGAAGATGACCTTACACGGTATCACCGACGGGACGGCCAATACGGCAATGGTCGTCGAGAACTTTGGCGAGCCGGTTGTCTGGACGCAACCGGATGATACGTCGCCCGAATCTTTTCTGGCCGGCGAGTCGGCAATCGGCGCTCGCGATTGCGAGACCTTGGTCATGAAAGCCGACACATCGATACTAACTATGCAACAAAGCGATCTGCCAAAGTTGAAAGCCTGGACGACACGCGCCGGTGACGACTAACGCATGGTATCGGGCGTCGTGGCGTACGAAGCTGCAACGCCCATTTTTACGCAAAGACATTGTAAGAGAAACCCTTACGCTTTCGGCTTCTCCGGTCGCAACACCAGCACCGGACAATGCGCCAAGCGAACAACTCGATCGGTCACCGAACCCAATAGAACGCGCAGTAGACCGCTACGGCCATGCGAAGGCATGATGATCAGCTTGGCGTCGATCTCATCGGCATGTTCGACGATCTTGTGCCCGGCGTCGCCAAACAGCACTTTGATCGTCACCTCGTTGCCGATCTCCTTGATGATCGCGTCGGTTGCGTGCTTGGTTCGCGATGCGTGGTCGACCGTGTTCCACATTTCGCCGGGCTCGGCGGGCGAAAGTTCTCCCAGTACGTGGACCACGTGAACTCGGCTAGGATCGCCCAGCAAACCGATGGCTCGGCCAACCGCTTCCTTCGAAACCGGGGAAAAGTCAAACGGTACAACAATCGGCGGTTGGGCGAGCCAGGTCATGAGAAGTTCCTTGTTGCTTCCAGCAAAGTGAGATCCCTTGCCTAGATTTTACGCAGATGTTGGCGCAGAAAAAAAGCCGGCGTCTTTCAAAAGACGTCGGCTGGTTGCGAAGTTGCGATGCTGGCTCGTGGGGCTCTTTGTGCAGCGCCATCCGTCCCTGAGCGCTTTGCGGCCGAAGGTCGCTGGTGCGACGATCGGCCGGCTTTGCTTCGATCTGGCCTAGGCGATCAGTTCTTTGATCACTTTGCCGCCGTTGGCGATTTTCATCGGGCGGCCGTTTTTGCTGGTGAAGGTCGTTTCAAGCGACATGCCCATCGCTCGGCAAACGGTGGCCATCATGTCTTCGGCCGAGTAAGGCTCGGTCTCGACGCGAGTACCATCGGCGCTCGTTTCACCCACCGCGATGCCGCCGTTGATGCCGCCGCCGCCGACCACCGTGCTCCAACTGCGGGCCCAGTGGTCACGGCCCGTGTTGCCGTTGATCCGCGGGGTGCGGCTGAATTCGCCCATCCAGACGATGGTCGTGTCTTGCAACAGACCGCGTTGCTCCAGGTCGGTGACCAGGGCCGACATCGCTTGGTCCATGACCGGCAGTTTGTTGTCGGACAAGGTGTTGAAGATGTTGGCATGGTTGTCCCAACCGCCGAGGTCGACCTCGATGAAGGGAACGCCGGCTTCGACCAGGCGACGAGCGAGCAGGCAGCCTTGGCCGAAGCCGTTCGTGCCGTACATCTCTTTCATCGCTTCCGGTTCTTCGGTGACGCGGAACGCTTTCATCTGTTCGCTGGTCATCAGGTTGACCGTCTTGTTCAAGATCTTGGCGTGATCTTCGGCGGCCGGTCCGCGGCGCTGATTGATAAAGCCGTTTTCGACCAGCTTCAACATTTCAAGCCGCTTGCCGAGGGTTCCTTCGCTCATGCCGGCCATCTTCAGGTTGCGGACCTGACCGTTGCTGCTAACGGTGAACGGGGCCCAGCTCATGCCGAGGAAGCCTGGTCCGACGCTGCCGCCGCCGACCGAAACGAACGGCGGGATTTCTAAGTAAGGACGTTGGTCGAACAGCTCATGCGCGACGACCGAACCATAGCCGGGATGCTCGATGTTCGGATTCGGGACGTAGCCGGTGTGCATGTAGTAACGGCCGCGACCATGGTCGGCTTCACGAGTGCTCATCGAGCGGACGACCGAGAGATTTTTCATGATCTTGGCGGTCTTCGGCATATGTTCGCAGATTTGCAAATCGCCGGAAGTCGAGATCGGTCGGAAGGGCCCGCCGGTGTTGGCGCCGGGCTTGAGATCCCAGATATCCATGGTGCTGGGCCCGCCGCCCATCCAGAGCATGATGCAGCTTTTGCCGCGGCTGGTGAGGTCGGCGGCGTTAGCGCGAATCGCGTTGCCCATCATCATCGCCGGAGCGACCATGGCCGAAGCGCCGGCCATATGCTTCATAAAGTGACGTCGCGACATCCCAGTGGGAATGGACATGTGTATTTCCTTATGGTGACTAGCGTTGTTTGCTTGAAATATTCGGAAGAAAAACGAGGGCGCAAGCCGTCGAATTAGTGATTCAGGATGAACTCGTTGCTATTCAGCAGTGCCCAAAAAACGTCTTGCAGCGCGGCGGCCGTGTTCCCTTTATGGCTCGCGACCAGGATGCCGGCGGCTTGCATTTCGTTCTTGGTCGGACGTCGTGCGACGGTCGCCATATATAAGTGGCGGATCGCTTCTTTGCCGTCATCGCCGTTGGCCGCCAAGGTGGCGATAAAGCTGCCTGGCTTGACGCTCGTCGCTTCTTTAATCAAGTCGCCGTTGAACATCATCAACGCTTGCGGGATGGTGCCGTTGAAGGTCGTCGCTTCGTCCCCTTCGTCCGTTCCAAACGCAATGGTGAACTGCTGCATCCACATGCTTTTCATCCGCTCTTGTTCGGCGTAGTCGGCACGGGTTTTGTGAGCTTGGGTCGCGACGATCAACGATTCATACAACTGCTCGGCGTCCATCTGACGCAGATAGAAGTGGCTGAACTTCGGCGATTCGCCGATGGTCGGATCGTCAACTTCGTTACCTTTGGTGATCTTGCTGGACAGCCCATAAGCCTGGCTCAGCGTGATCCACTTGATCAGCTCTTTGATGTTGAAGCTGGCGCCGCGGAACTCTTCGCCCAGGTAAGTCAGCAATTCGGGATGCGACGCGCGATTGTGCGGGCCCATGTCGTCGATCGGTTTGGTGAAGCCGTTGCCGAAGAAATGTCCCCAAATGCGATTGACGATCGCTTCCTGCATTTCTTTCGAGTCGGTGACGAATTTTGAGAGTTCTTCGCGACGATTGACTTGCGAGACCATGCCATTCGGGTTGACGTTGGTGCCATCGATAAAGGTCGGGTAAGCGACTTCGATCAGGCCGTTCCGCAGTTCGTAGTAAATCTCGGCTTGGGAAGGATTGCCGCTCTCGCCGCGGAAGTCGACATTTTTCAGGCTCATCGCCATTCCCATGGCGTTGTTCGCTTCCATCCCACGATCACGCTGAGCGCGCGTCTGGCGGAAAAAGGCGTTCAGCTCCCAAAACTTGTCTTGCTTCCAGCTGTTGAACGGGTGGTTGTGGCACTGCGTGCATTGCACCTGAACGCCGAGGAAGATCTGCGCCGTCTTGGCGGTCGCTTGGACTCCGTCTTCGGCGAGCTTGTCCATGTAGAAGTTAACGGCGCCGTTGAAGTTGGGCATGCCGGGGGCGTTTGCGCCTTCGGAGGTGATCACTTCGCGAACCAGCTGATCGTACGGCTTGTTGCGAGCAAAGCTGTCACGCAGGTACTTTTGCATCCCTTCGCGGCTGACTTGCGAGTTATTGTCGAGTCCGCCATTACGACCGATCAGGACGTTGGTCCAAATCGTGGTCCAGTTGCGAGCATATTCTTCGGTGAAGGCCGAATCGTTTAGCAGCTTCTCGACCAGATTCTTTTTGCGATCCTTGCCGCGATCACGCTGGAACTCTTCGAGCTCGGCGACCGAAGGAACGCGTCCGATGATATCGAGATAAACGCGACGGACCCATTCGAAGTCTTGCGCTTCTGGCGCAGGCGAAATTCCATAGTCCTTCCACACCACGCTGATTTGTTCGTTGATCTCGGCCACTTGAGGGATGCCGTAGTCATCCGAAGGCCGTGCAGCCGACGAAAAGCTGACCCAGCTCACCGTTAGACAAATAGCCAGGCCGAAACGAGAAAAAGTCGCCATGGGGAAGTGCCTTGAGTTGCTGACGGGAAAAGTGGAAGTGAAACCGTGTCAAAGAATGAGACGCTTGTCTCACATCGAGTGAGCCATCTAATACTACAAACGTACAGTTTAAACGTTCGTACTCAGAATTTGCAGAGAAAAGATGAGAATCAACCGGTCAATCCGCCCAAAAGAGCGGCTTTGTGAATACAGGTGGGGCTGGCTCGGGTGTTGCATAATCGATCAGTGTACGATTTTGATGCACGCAAAATAAAACAGGCGAGCTGGTCTCGCTGACCAGCTCGCCTAGTTTTGTTGAAAGCGAGAACCACGGTGACGTGACTCTCGGTTGCCTCTTTCATGTCCCAAAGAAAGCCATAAAGCGTTAAACAGCAAAGCTTTTCGCTCTATGGACCGGATCGCCTCTTCACAACGCCGGCCCCTTAATCGTGGTCCTCTTCTCTGTTCCGACCCAATCAAGTTAGCTTCTTCTCATCCCTAGGACGGTAAACACAGTTGCAATAGGCGTGCCAAAATGATGCACTTACTGAATAATTCTTTTGCCCAGGAAACTTCTGCAAGGCGCTGGGGTTACAATAGGCGAGAAGTAAACACGGCTCGATCGCGCCGGCAGATGGGGTGATCGACGCTGTCTTCTTAGAACCAAAATCGATATTACCGCCGATTAGGCTAGGAGCGCCGTTTGTCGATCACCGAATCGACCGCCAAACGCTACGAACTGCAAGATCCGGATGTCCGGCTCATGCTCGAGGTGCGCGATGACAGTGCGGCAGCCTTTGAGGAGCTGATGCTTCGCTATCAAAACCGGCTGATCAATCTCATGCATCATTTGATGGGACGCCGAGATCAGGCCGAGGACTTGGCCCAAGAAGTTTTTCTGCGGGTCTATCGATCACGAAAGTCGTACAAACCAGGCTCGAAGTTTTCGACCTGGCTTTACACGATCGCTAATAACGTGGCCAGCAATGCTCGCCGCAGTATGGCGCGCCGTAAAGAGATCCAAGTCGACGGCGGCGACGACGCCGGGATGGGACCAGCCAATCCGCTGGATCGTATCGCCAAAGCGGCCAGCGGCCAAATGCCGACGCGGGTCATTGATCGGGCCGAGATGGGCGAAGTTGTTCGTCTCGCCATGGAAACTTTAAACGATCGCCAGCGGATGGCGGTGCTGCTATCGAAATTTGAGGAAATGAGTTATGCCGATATCGCCGTCACCATGGGGATGTCGGTCGAAGCGATCAAGTCTTTGCTCTCTCGGGCTCGAGCCAATTTGAAAATAGCCCTCGAACCTTATCTGGAGCAAGGCGCCCGACCGCCATCCGAGTGAACGCCAGTCCTATGAGTACGCCGCAAGACAACAATATGGTTCCCGTAGAAGACGCCGAGCAGCAGCTGGTCGCGTATCTCGACGGCGAGCTCTCCGAAGACGAGCGAATCGTCGTCGAAGCCCGTCTGGCCGACGATTACGACTATCGGCTCCGCTTGCAGCGGCTGGAGCGCGCCTGGGATATGCTCGATTCGCTACCGCGGGTTGAAGCGAGCGATCAGTTTGTGCATACCACAGTCGAAATGATCTCGGTCGCCGCGTCGCAGGAACTGGAAACCATCCAGGTCCGCCAAAAGTCGCGTTCCTGGCGAATCGCCGCGATCACCGGCGCCGCGGCGGTGGCTGCCGCTGTGCTCGGCTTTGCCTGGATTAGCCAGTCCGCTAGCCGTCAAAATGAAGAACTGCTGACCGAATTGCCGCTGATCGAGAATATGGACCGCTACCAGAAAGTGGACGAAGTCGAATTCCTGGAACGCCTTCGCAGCGAGGGCCTGTTCGTCTCGGAGGTGGATGATGGCGTTTAAGCGACTCGTTCTGCCGGCCTGCTTGCTGCTGACCATCGCCGCGGTTGTCCACGGAGACGATCTGGCTGATCGCCGCCAGCGGATCGAGCAGATGTCGCAGGCCGAAAAAGACGAACTGCTGTCCAGTCAGCAGCGTTGGGAGCGACTCTCGGCCGCGGGACGCGAGCATTGCGAAGAGATTCATACCGCGCTCGAAACGCGCGACGACGGCCACGAGCTGCGCGAAGTGATGAATCGCTATTACGAATGGCTAAAAACGCTCGATCCTGTTAAACGGGCGGAAATCGAGAAACTACCGATCGAAAAGCGCGTCGCGACGATCAAGTCAGAGCTGGAAGAAGAGTCGCGACGTCGCCGGTTTGGCATGATGCGAGACGCGCTGCGGGGAGCCAGCGAACAAGACATGCCCAAAATCTGGGCCTGGCTGGTCGACTTCATGCAGAAGAATCAAGAGCCGATCGAAGCCTACATGGAGACGCAGTTTGGCGAAGACTCGCGTTTGCGCCATCGTCTGGATGAGATGCCGGTCGAGCGACGACTCTTCTGGGTCTGGGTGAAAATGAATTTCGAGCCGCAAGTCGACGCGCCGCTGCCTGGTCCCGGCGACATCAAACGTCTGGCGGCCGATTTGACGCCGCAAACGAGGACGATGCTCGAGAAGTTGCCGATTGACGGACAACGCGACCTCTTGCGGCAGTTGATTTTTAAAGCGTTCCATTCGCAAATGTTGGAGAACGCCAGCGAAGAAGATGTGCGCAAGTACTTTGAGAAACTCCCTGCCGAACGCCGCAGTCATTTGGCCTCTCTGCCGAAAGATGCGTTTGAACGTGAGTTGCACGAAGAGTATTCGCGGCATCTGATGTACAACTTCTTTGGTCGGCCGTCCGGAGGCCCGCGCTCCCCGGATCGCTTCAAACGAGGCGATGGTCCTCCCGGATTTGATGACGGTCCGCGTGGAGATGGACCCCCGCGAGGCGAAGGCCCCGGTGGACCAGGCCGCCGCGGTGATTGGAACGGCCCAGGCGGTCGCGGTCCCGATGGGCGAGATCGCAAACGGGGTGATGAGAATCGTCCCCCGCTGCCGATTAACCCGCCGGCCGAACCGAAAGCAACGGCGGATTAGAACTTGAAGTTCTGGATCCCCTCTTTGATGTCATTTCGATAGTAGTTGTCCAGGTTCTTGCGTTGTTCTTCCTGGATCATGCCGTTGCCGGCGCGGATGCCGCGGAGCAGCTCGTCGTTGAGCTTGGCTTTGGAACTGCCGCCTCCCTGTTGCTGATCGGCGCCACTCGCGTTGGGCGCTTGCGGCTGGGCGGAAGGAACCGGCATCGGCACATTGCCGATCGATTTTTCGCCGCGGTAGAACGCGTATTCACCTTCTTCGGCTTCGGCGAGGATCGTAGAGCGTCCTTGGATGCCGTCGGCGACGAAGACGCCGCGGAGGTCGGTATCGCCGGAGGTAAACTCGTTGTTGGCCGAGCCGATCACTTTGACGTGAACATCAGCGACGTAGGCGTCGGTTTTGACGTTGCGAATCGTGGCGCGAACGCGACCCGATTCGATTTCTTCCTGCACTTCGACCTTGAGCGGTGAGATCAACACTAGACCGCTGGCGTGCAGATTTTCGCCGCGGCAGACCACCAGATAGGCGCCTTCTTCTTGCAGCGGCAACTTCAGCTCTTTCGTCCGATCGCGATAATCTTTGCCGTCGCCGAGCTCCACTTTTTCTTCGTGGTACGGACGAATTCCGGCCAGGTTGATCGCCGTGATCTGCTGCAGGTTGCGCCGCAACAGTCCGAACTTCATCAGATCGATGCGATAAACGTTGACGTCGCACGCCGCGATGTTGCGAAAATCAAGCTTCACGTTGACCGGTTCCGCCGGCGTGAAGGTCGTCACATCTTCCAGCGCAATTCGTTTGTGCAAAAAGTAGTCGATCGACTGGGCGGCGTCGACAAAGCGATCTTTCACCTTCTCGTAGTCGGTGATCGCCGCGGCGGCCTGACCCAAAGCGTGATGAATCTGTCCCATGATATAGACGGCGCGCCATTTGTTTTCCTCGGCCAATTGACGGCTGCCGGAAAGGGTCGCCGGACGCTTGTACTGGGCGACCTGCTCACACATCTCAAGCGCTTTCTCGTGTTGTCCCAAAGCAAAGTGGCAGAAGCCGGTAATGTACCAGTAGCTGCTCAGGAAGTTGCTGTTGTCATAGCGACGCGTGTAGTCGCCGCAGACCGAAATCGCTTGTTGGTAGGCGTCCAACTCAATCAAGCCGGTCGCCAGCGAGAAGGCGGCTTGATCGGCCGACGGATCTTCGGGATGGGCGGTGAGGAAATTCTCGAGCATCCCCAGCGAACGCCGAACGAGCGTGACGCGGTTGATATGTTTCTCACGCAACTGTGGATCTTGGGCCGCGACCGGGGCCTTGGCGAAGACTTGTTGCGCGAGCGCGTAGTCGGCGGTCGCGACGTAAGGTTCCGGCGGCGAGTTTTGTAACAGCGCGGTCATGACTTCGACGCTGCGGAGAAACTCGTTTTGATCCTGCAGGAAACCAGCGACCTGGCTTTCGACCATAAAACTGGCTTCGACCGTGGCGCGATAGACCAGGTAGCTCCGTTCGTACTCGCCGATTTCGTGGTACGCTTTGCCGATCTTCATCAGCTTGGCGAAGGGAATCTCTAGTTCCGGATATTTCTCGATCACGATCTCAAAGTAGCGAACGGCCTCGGCCGAGTTGCCTTGTTCGAGACTGATGTCGAGTAGCATGCGGATCGTTTGTTGGAAGTAATTGGTCTGCAGATTCCAGTTGCTGAAGAGCTCGGTCAAGTTCTGATGAGCGCCAGCAAAGTCATGTTTTTCGAACTTCAGCCGGCCCAACTCGTATAGTTCGAGCGGAGTCAGACGGTATTTGTCGTCGCTCTTGCCGCCGAGCGGCAAAACTTTTAGCGGTTGCGATTTGGCGACGACCATATCCTCCAGGTGATAAGCGTCGCGCAGCACGGTCGGCAATCCTTGGTAGTCGCCGGGAATCGAGCCGATGATATCGAAGTGGATCGAACCTAATCCGCGATTACCGCCCAGATAGAACAAGATGCCGCCGGCTTGAATCTCGAAACGCTCGAACGGACCCTTCACCGATTTCTCGTCGACACGAACGCCGGAGGGGAGCGGTTCGTAAGCGATCAGATACGGCAGTTGTTGATCGCGCGATCCGCTGGGGACGCTGCTTCGCCACATTTCGAGGGTGACGTGCCCTTTTTTGGCGGCTGGAAGCTGCGTCATGTTGTTGCGGAAGCTGGAATAGCTGCCGGTCAGCAAGCCAAAACCGCTAGGGATTGGACGGCCGTCAAACTCGAGCGGCGCAGGCGTGTAGTAGCGGCGGATCGTCCAGTCTTTGACCGTGTTTTCCAGCTTGTCGGCGGCGACGAAACCGGCCAACACGCATTCATAGGAGAATTCGCCGCGGCCGTTAAGCTCGAAGCGGATCGTCTCTTTTGCTTTGTTTGTCAGCGAGTCAACCGGAACTTCGAGCGTTTGCGTCGTCGAGTTCGCGTCAAACTTCCATGTTTTCAGCGGTTTGTCATTCACAATCACCGTCAACTCGTAGGCGTCGGCGGCCAACTGCTTGGTCGCGTTGTATCCGCAGACGGCCAACATGATCGGGCCGACCGCTTTCTCCGGCGTCCAGCGTGAACCGCAGCGATGCTGCATGAGCCACTCGACTTCTTTCCGTAGTTCTTCCTGCTGCGGAGACAGCTTGTACAAACACAACGCATACAGACCGCGGGTTTCGACTTCCGCCGAGTTCCATGACAACGGTTTGGCGCCGCCGCCGCTTAGTTTTTGTTTCGCCAACGCGATGATTTCGCTGGCGGTCTCTTGGCGATTCATCTCGGCGAAGGTGAGAGCCAGATAGGCGAGCCCCGCCGTCGAGAGCGAATTGCGATTGCGGTATAGCTGATTGGCCAGCGGGAAGTCTTCGTTGCCGGTCGCCGTCAATGCGTGTAGCAAGATGGCTCGACTTTCGTAGTCGCCTACCGCCAATTGCGTCAGTTGGTTCTTCAGAAAATTCAGGCCGCGATCGAACACGCCGTTATCAACACGATAGCCAGCGCCGCGCGCCAACGTCAGGCTCCACATAGCGCGGGACGACGTGTAGGCGTTTCCGGCGCCGGAAGGTCCGGCCCAGTTCCAAGCTCCGTCATCCTTTTGGGCGGCGACCACGGCCCGCAGTTGGCGACGGATCGTTTCGTCCAACGATTGCATTTGCGGATTTGCGGCGTCGCGTCCTTTGCTCATCAATTGCTGCAGCGCGATCGCGGCCATCAGGTCGCTGGTGTTGGTGTCGATCCCAGCGGCGAAACGTTGGCTTTCGAGTTGCCGCAGCGTCGGATTGGCGTTCAGCGCGTCGAGCAAAGTCTGCTGGACCGTCGGACCGATCACGATCTGCATTCGCGGACTGGTCCACGGCATCTTTTGCGGACGCTGTACGAAGGCGGAAGTGCTGCTGGCCGACGTGCCGGAAGCGATTGCATAGACCGGCATCCCGGCAGGCAATAGCGGCACGATCGCCAACTGCTGATCGACCGTTTCAGCGGCCGAGACCTGCAGCGAGAATTCAATTTTGGCGCCGGGCTCGGCGTCCGTTTTACCGGCGATCGGTAACGCGAACCGAACCGGAAACTCAAGGTCGACGATTCCCTTCTTGGCCACGTCAAGCGTCTTGGTTTCGGTTTGCGTTTTGGCGCCGATCGTCGTCTTCAAGGTGACAGTGATCGCTCCCTTGTCGAGCAGGTCATTGTGAACGGTGACCGGAATCTGAGCCGAATCTCCGTCGACAAACGCCGCGGCGGTCTTCAATTCGCCAAACAGCGATTTGCTGACCGCTAGTTCGGCTTGTGCTTCTCCGGCGAGCGTGTCGATCGTCACGCCGCGTGATTTTAGCAGCCAGGCGGTCGACCGTTCGGGCAAAGTGATCTCGAGGGTCGTCTTCCCTTTTTTGTCGGTCAGGACGGCCGGATCCCAAAAGCCGGTCTCTTGGGCGGGGATGCCGATTAAGATTTTCTGTCCTTCCGCGGCCGCTTTCTTCAGGCGTTCGCCAGCAACGGTACTATCCCACTTCTTGCCCAATTCGGCGGAGAAGTTGAGGTTGGAATAACGTCCGTCGACACCCAGCATTTGTATTTCTCGGCGAGAACCGAGTGCGGCCCAGTCGCTGGGCGCCATCGACTGAGGGTTCAATCGATCGTCGGGGACGATGGACGCCGCATCCACAGCCAGTAGATTGTAACGCTTCTTCTCATCCTTCTGGGCGAAGCGTTGGCGAGAGAGTTGCATCGATTGGTTGGGCGCGGCTTGCGGCTTGTCCGCCGATTGTTGGAGCTGACGCGATTGGCTTTGCAGTTCGGGTATCGAGTTCCCATAGGCGTAGCCAGGGCCATTTCCACCTTGCTGCATTCCGGCAGCGCCGAATGCGCCTCCTCCGCCAAAGCCGCCGCCACCGAATGCGCCTCCGCTGCCTGACATGCCGCTGTGGGCGAGCGCTTCCGCTTCTTCGACGGGCGCGGCAAAGAAGCCGCTTGCGCGGTCGCGGTTATTCAGCGCGATGCCGTCAAAGTCGCGATCGCCAAGTTCCGACAAGGTTTCCGTTTCGCGGGCCAGCGTCTCCAGCCGTTCTTCTTCGGCCAGCAGCAAGTGATCGATTGAACTGGTTTGCGGGTGATAGCAAAACTCGATTGTCGCCGTCGTTCGCATCGCAAACGTGCGTGCGGCGCCGCCGAAGAAACGCTGAATCGCTAAGAATCGGTCGGGGAAACGTTCGTAGAGCGCTTTCTCGACCAACGCGAGACTAAGCTCCGCCGGAACCGGCTGGCCGGCGGCGTTGGTCGTGGTGATATCGACCTTCACCTTGTCGCCGGGCTTATGGCCTTCGCCCACAATTTTCATCTCGATTTGAAGATCACGTTCCACGGCGAAGGGACTGCTCGCGGTGTGGAAGCGGAGCGGAGCCTCTTCGTCCTGCTGCTCTTTGGTCGGATCGATCATCAGGGCTAACGACATTTGAAAATTGGGCGCCAGTTTGGACGAAACGGCGATTTCCAGATCGTTGGCGCCTTGTTTCAACTGAACCAGACGATATTCGAGAATTTTGGCGCCTTCCAGAGTCATCAAAGCCAGGGCCGGTTGGTCGCGCCAGTGGACTTTCACGGTCGCTTTTTCGCCCGACTTCAGCGTGTGATGATCGGCCAGAATTCGGAGCCGGGTCGAATCTTCGTCGCCTGAGATCTTGACCGCGACCTGACCCGAGACGACGTTGTCGAAGCGGTCGACTCCTTCCAGACGAACACGATAGTCGCCGCCGTCGGCCAACTGCAGCGTTTTGCGGATGACGCCGGTTTTCTCATCGCTTTTGACCGGAAATTCTTCGATCAGCTTCTCTTGTTTTTCGCGAGTTCCTTTGGCGTCGAGCAATTGAAAGACCTTCAGCGTCAAGTCTTGGGCGATCGGTTTCCCTTCGGCGTCTTTGACCGTCGCATCGACTTCAAATGTTTCACCGGCCAAGTAGACAGGGCGAACCGTCTTGGCGGCGATCGTATATCCCTGGGCCGAAAGGAAAAAGTGCTGCTGCGTCGCCGTTGAATGGGCCGGCAACTGGACCGCCAAATTAAGCGTTTGCGATTGGCGGAAGTCACGCGTTTCAAACTCGAACTTCACTTCTCCCTTATC
Source organism: Blastopirellula marina DSM 3645 (assembly GCF_000153105.1). Lineage (GTDB taxonomy): Bacteria > Planctomycetota > Planctomycetia > Pirellulales > Pirellulaceae > Blastopirellula > Blastopirellula marina. The sequence goes on along the minus strand of NZ_CH672377.1, from coordinate 1,235,122 downwards.
GTCGGTCGTGCCGGTCAGCGTTCGATCGCCGTTGAGCGAATAGGAAATCTCGGCGCCGGCGACTGGGGCCCCGTAGTAATAGGCCGCTTTGATCGTGCCGGTGATCTTCTCGCCGCGGTAGTAAACGTTGCGATCGGACTCGGCCGTCAAAAAGACGGACGGCAGTTGATATTCATGGACGACGAACGAGCCTTCGTAGCGAACTTTGTCGTGGGAGACGACGATCCGATAGTCGCCGAGCGCCGACGCCGACGGAAGAAGTAGGTGCGAATGGAACGAGCCATAGTCGTTCAGCTGGACCTCTTCTTCCATGACCAGTCGGTTGCGGCCGTCATAGACTTCCAGCTTGTAGTCCCGCTGCGTCGGAACGACATAGACGTCATTGACCGCATCGCGAAGGATGCCTTTCAAGTGAACCAACTGACCAGGGCGATAGGCGGGGCGATCCGTATAGAGATAGCCAGCGCGGGCAATCCCCTGGGCGACGCCCAGACCGTTAAGATTGACGACACTTGACGCGATATGACCGTTGGCGATGGCGAAGACGCGCAAGTCGGCCGGATCACGTAACTCTTTGCGATCGGCCTGGTAAACGCCGTCGGCGCCGGTTTCGACTTCGGCGAAAACTTCGCTGCCGTTGGAGAGGAGCAACTTGACGCCGGGCCAAGGTTTGCCGGTCCGCATGTTTTGGGTGAAAATGAAGACCTCGTCACGCGAGCTTTTCACGATCATGTCGAGATCGCTTTGCAGCACCAACGTGGTCGATTCTTGGGTCTTGCCGCTGACGGTGACCGCCATCACGCCGGCTTTGACCTCGTTCTCGCCTGGCAGCGGAACATCGACATTTTGAGAAAACAGACGATACTTCTCGTAGTCGGCCACTGGGTGCTCAAACTGCGAATCGGGATCGATCAACGCGATGTCCAGCGATTCGACGCCCGTCGCTAGGTGCATCTTGCGGAAGTAGGTCTCGAGATCGACCTTGTAAATCTGCACGTTGACCGACTCTAGATTGCGCGTCTTCAGGCCGATGCGAGGAGTTTCGTTACTACGATAAACGCGTACGGTGCTGATCGAAAGCGACTTGTTCGATAACAACGCGATTTGCTGCTGGGCCGGACCGGCCTGCGAACCCCAGTTCAGCTTTTTGTATTCGACCATCGCATCGGCTAAGCGACTTAGCTTTTCGGCCAGCGTTTGCGCGACGCGATACTGGGCGATGGAAGCTTCCTCGGTCTGTGGGTATTTCGAGACGACCTGACGCCAGGCGGCGATCGCTGCTTCATATTTCTTCTGGGCGAAGAGCATTTCGGCAAAGCTGTTTTGGATCGAGCGGTTCCGCTCGTCGATCGGGTACTTCACCAGGAACTCACCCCACGCGGCTCGGGCGGCGTCATAATCTTCGCGCTCCAACGCGTCGAGTCCTTTTGCGTATTCGGCGTTGATGATTTGACGCTGCGCTTCGCTCCAGTGGCCATGGGTGGGGTGCTGTTGCAGATAAGTCCGCCAGGCGACGATCGCGTCGTCAAACTTCTTTTGCCGAGCCAAGGCCAAGCCCTTGAGATATTGGGCCGACGCGTACTCGTCGCTTTTCTCCAGATTTGCTTGCTGCAAAAAGTTGTCGACCGCGGCGAGCGCATCTTCGGTTCGCCCTTGATTCAGAAAGCTCTGCACGATTCGCAGATGGGCGGACGCGACTTTCTCATGATCGGGATAGGTCGCCAAAAACTTCTTCAGCGCCGCGACTCCTAGTTCCAGGTCATCTTTGTTACCGGGATTCGGGATTCCATAGGTTTCTGAAAGACGGAAAGCGGCCAACGGAATGAGTTTAGACTTGGCTGTGCCGTGTAGCGAAAGCAAGTCTTCCCAGCTGCGTCGCGCTTCGACCCGATTGCCGGACTGCAGATACGCTTCGCCCAATTCGTAGCGAGCCGGCAAGAGCAGCACGTCATCGTCATTCGCGTTGATAAAGGCCTGGTAAAGTTGGATCGCCTGGCCCGGATTGTTCAGCTGTTTGTAGCAGCGAGCGATTTGCAGTTGGATGCGGGTATTGGTTTCGCGCAGCGGGCCGATCTCGGCCGCTTTTTGATAGAACGCAAGTGCGCGTTGATAATCGGGATGCTTGCCGTCCGCTGGGGGAGCGAAGAAAGCGTCGGCGAACTCAAGATAGATCGCGGCGATCTCTTCTTTGCGCTGGAGCGAGATCAGATATTCGGCTTCGGCCTGATAAGCGAGTTCGGCGGCGCGATAGTCTCCGGCTCGCGCATAGGCGACGCCGATTGCAAAGCGGGCCTTGCGCGTCCAAGCGCTATCTGGATAGCGTTTGGTCAATTGGGTCATGACAGCGATCGACTCTTTGTACTGCTTCGCGAAGAAATGGGCGCGCCCCTTCAGATAGGTCAGGTAGGCCGGATCTCCTTGATTTTCAGCGATCGCCTTGGCGATGGCTGCGATCGCGCGGTCGTAGTCGCGATCTTGCATCGCTTCACGAACCGGCTTGGGAACGGACAGCAAGCTCGATTGCGCGGCGGGGCCAGTTTCCGCTTCCGGCGCCGCGACCGCGGGTTTGTTTTCTTCGGCGTTCTCTTGGGCGAAGAGAATAGCGGGGCAGAGGAGGAGTAACCAGAGAGCAGAGCAAAGAATCCGGCGGTGCATGATGAGATTCCTGGGTCGCGGCGAGCGAGACGCATCGGTCTGGTGAGAAAAGTGGTTCCGCCCATTGAGACGAGCGTGGGGCGGCGGCGGTTTTTTGATCGTAGTCGAATTTGTCAATTTGTCCCAGCAATTCGCCGGCCACGGTCGAGAATCGCTTTGCGAGCTAAGTACTGACTAGGTTTGGCGTTACAAACCGACGGCGAAACCCCCTAATTCATCTGGCCGAGCGAGGGGGAAGATCCTATGATCCACGCCCCCGACGTCTCTTGAAGAGTGCGTCTAGTGAAGTAGCGATGTAGGAATGGAGCGTCATGAATCGACGGATTATTGCGGCAATCGGTGCAACCGTTATCGGCGTGTCGGCGCTGACGACACTGACGCTCGACTCGTCGAAGCAACGTCCCGATGAAGCTCAAATGGCGCAGGCGCCAGAAGATTCAGCGACCATGCCGGCCCCTAATCAGGCGCCGCCTCCGGTGATCGAGCCGGCCGAAGTGGAAATTCCGCGCGAGAGGATGGTCGCGCCCGCCGAAGCGCCGGCAGAAGTGCGCACATCGCCGATGATGATGCGATCCACAGCCGAGACGGCTCCCCGCACAAGAATGATGGTTGCGCCCGAGGATCTAGCGGCTCGTCCGCCGGAGATGACGGCGCCCGACGAAGCGATCGCGCCCCAGTCGATGATGGCGGCCCCCATGATGATGCCAGAGAGCCTCCCGGATGACACGCCGGGCTATGAAGTGGTCGAAGTGCTCTACGGCACGGATCGTGATCTGTTGGGCTCCAGCGGCATCCTGGGGCACTTTTACCCGGCGATCGGGATTGCACTGGGCGGACTCGTACTCTTCGGCGTGATGTGGAAATATCAGTTGGCCCGCCTGGGCGGAGTGCTAGCGATTGTCGGCGTTTGCCTGGCGTTGTTTCTCGCTCGTGACGCCGGACTCGACTATCAGAAAGAACTACGTGCGCTATCCAGCGGCAGTCAAATGTTTAGCGGGGGCCGCGGCGATTTGCAGTTTGGCGCTTGTCATATCAGCATCCCGGAAGTGCATGAAGTTGGCCAGTTAGAAGGTCCGTCGCTGCTGAGGTTAGAATTGACCGAGCGTCCCGAGAAGCATGTGGTGCTGCTGGACGTGCTCTCCAAGGAAGAAGAAGCGTTTTTCGCTGATCTCCGCGAGAAAGTCGCCCAGTCGCCGCGTCACGAAGTCTTGATCTTTGTGCATGGATTCAACGTCTCGTTTGAAGACGCCGCGCGACGGACGGCGCAGATGTCGTACGACCTGAAATTCACCGGCGTTCCGATGTTTTACAGTTGGCCTTCGCAGGCCGATCTGTTTGGCTATACGACCGATCGTGATAACTCGCTCTGGACGGTCTCGCATCTGAAAGAGTTTCTGCTGAAGGTCGCCCGACAAAGCGACGCCGAGTCGATTAACCTGATCGCCCACAGCATGGGCAATCGTGCGATGGGGACGGCGCTGGAAGAGATCGCCGCGGAGATGAAAGACGAGACGAAGCTCTTCAATCAGGTGGTGCTAGCGGCTCCCGATGTGGATGCGGTCATCTTTCGCGACGAGATCGCGCCGCAGATTGTGCGGGCCTCGAAGCAAGTGACGTTGTACGCTTCGTCCAACGACTTGGCGTTGTTGGCCTCGAAAAATGTAAACGGCTATCCCCGCGCCGGCGATGTGCGCCCCGAGATCGTGATCGTGCAAGGAGTCGATACGATTGACGTTTCAGCGATCGACACTAGCTTGATCGGGCACGCCTATTACGGCGACAACGACTCGATCATTTGCGACATCTTTACGCTGTTGCATCAACCGACGCCGGCATCGCAGCGGCAATGGCTGCAATCGGCTTCGGGCCCCGGCGGCATCTACTGGGTATTCAATCCAGCAAATCGGGGAGTTGCGAACGCCGGCGGACCTGTTCCGCGGTAATGCTGCGATTTTTGATTGCGAGCGTTTCTATTCTTGCGTTGGCGCAACGTTTGCGGCTTGGGCCTTGCCTCGGCTTGCTCGAAGCGACGGTAAGAATAAGGAGTTTGCAATGCGTATCGGCGTCATTGGAATGGGGAATGTTGGACGGGCATTGGCTCCGCAGTGGGCCAAGCACGGTCATCAGGTGACGCTTTGCGTGCGAGATCCGGCCGATCCGCAGCGAATGGAAGAAGCGGCCGCTATGAACGTCAAGCTTGGGCCGGTCAGCGCGGCCGGGATGTGCGAGGTAATCGTGCTGGCGATTCCCTTTACGGCGGTCTCGGAGGTGCTCCGATCGGCGGGCGATTTAACGGGAAAGTTAATCCTCGACTGCACGAATCCGGTCAATCAGGACCTGTCAGACCTAACGATGGGATATGATCGCTCGGCGGGCGAAGAGATCGCCCAGCTGGCGCCGACGGCTCAGGTGGTCAAAATTTTGAATACCAACGGGGCGAAAAACATGACCGACCCCGACTACGGCGATCACCGGGTGACGATGTTTTACGCCGGCGACGATCCAGCCGCTAATCGTATCGCCGCCCAACTAGCGGCGGAGCTTGGTTTTGAGCCGATCGAGTTGGGACCACTCAAAATGTCACGATTGCTGGAGCCGCTGGCGATGACCTGGATCATTCTGGCTCGCCATCGTGGGTTGGGACGCGACTTTGGCATCGACGTGGTGCGTCGCCCACAGAAGTAAGGGGCGTCAGATGTTCTTACGAATTAGGTTCCAGTAACGTCATCCGCCCAAACGCGAAACGATTTCAGCTCATTGGTTCCGAACGTCGTGGTCAATGCGACATCGGCCGCATCTCGACCGCGGGCCATTAAAACGCGACCAATGCGCGGAATGTTGTTTCGCGCATCGAATGCGTACCACTGACCGCCGAGATAGACCTCGAACCAGGCGCTAAAGTCCATTGGCGCCGCATTGGGCGGAACGCCGATATCCCCCAGGTAGCCGGTGCAGTAGCGCGCCGGAATGTTGCAGTTACGACAAAAGGTGACGGCCAGATGCATATAGTCGCGGCAAACGCCGACTTGCTCGCGATACGCTTCCAGCGCCGTGCGATTGGCGCGGGCCTGTGAATAGTCGAAACGAATATGGTTGTGCACAAAGTCGCAAATTGCCTGCACGCGCGGCCAGCCGGGCGGCGTCGTGCCGAATAGCGACCAAGCGAGATCTTTCAACTCGCTATCGACTTCGCAGTAGCGACTGGCCAAAAGATACAGTAACACGTCGGACGGCAAGTCTTGGACCTGCGCCTGCATCGCTTGAGGAGCTTGCAGATCGGGCAAGCCGCAATCTTCGACCAACGCTTGATTGCGAAAGACGATCCGACCAGCTGGTGCGACCAGTCGACCGCAACGATTGCCGAAGAGATCGTAGTATTCAAAGATCGGCACACGGGGAGTCACGACCAGACGATCCGGCTGTTTCGTCGTCATCTCGCGCGACGGATGCAGATAGAGCATCGTCAACATCGGCGCGGGTTGCGGCGATTCAAAAGCGATCTCGTAGCCAACTTGAATCAGCATGGGTTGCCAGCGGTTATCGTTGTGGTGCGACCGACGCGCGATTTGTACGAACAAATCGACCAGTCGACGCACGGAGTATCGCCTTGCGGCGCATTGTAACGTTCATCGCTGGACTTTCGACGAAATTCTGGAGCGATTCCTCGATACGGTGGAGATGCTCGAAAAATCGGGTGCAAAAATCTTTTGCGGCTAAAGATCGAACGTCGCTGTTTGGTTATTTTTCTTTCACGATCCGTACATCGGCCGGCGCCGAGCCGACGAACCAGGAAACGCCGGGTTCGCCGCGGAAGTGGACGCTGCGGATCGGCGTTTTTTCGTCAGGGCTGTACAAGCTGACGCGAAAGCCGTCGATTGTCGTTTCGGCAGAGCCGGGAGCGCCCCAGACGTAACGACCGTTGTCGTACCAACCGCCGACGCCGTGATCGAGTAAGCGCCACTGGTTTCCCGAGCGGACTTCGATTTTCCACGCGGTTTGCGGCTGGGGCTGATTCGGATAAACGCCGGAGAGGGTGATCAGATTAATCGCGATCGGTGAACTCCACTCGGCCTGATAGAAAATCGGCGCCGTTGCGGACACGACGCCCAAGTCGGCGCCGCCGCCGACGCCGACTTCGTGCCACTGCGAGGGACGCAGGTAGGCGTTTTTCGCGGGCAGATAGACCAGATCGGTCGCAGCGCCGCGGGCTCCTTTGCCGATCTCGGTCGTGTTGCTGGATAGATCGGCGGTCGCGAGTTGGTTCACTAGAGTCGCAGGCAGATGCAACCGGTCGACGTCGATTCGCTCGGCGCCGGGGATATATTCGGCCTGCGGATCGCCAGGGGGACGAGTTAGCGAAAGATAGGCGAACAGGTCGATCAGTTCCTGTTCGCTCAGTTGTTTTTCGACGCCTTCCGGCATCAGCGACAACTTGCTAATGCGAATTGCGTCGACGTCCTCTCGCGGAATTGTTTCGAGTTTTCCTCCCTGTAACTTGAGAACGACGCGCTGCTCGTTGTCTTCGACCATCAATCCGGTCAGCGTTCGACCGTCCGCGGTCAGCACCATGCGACCTTGATAATCGGGACCGATCACCAAGCTGGGATCGAAGACGCTGGAGAGGAGTTGCTCGAACGAGCCGCGACCGTTGGTCGTGATGTCAGGTCCGACTTCCTGCCCCTTTCCATAGATCTTGTGACATTGGCCGCATAGTTTTTGAAACGCGACGGCGCCTGCATGCGGATCGCCATCACGTCCGTGGACCAAACGCCGCATGTCGGCGATGACCAGTTCCCGCTCGGGATTGCGTTGCGTACGGACTTGTCCCCACAATTGGACCGCGGCGGCGACCATGTCCCGGTCCGGGCTCTCTTGCAGTTTGCGAACTTGATTGATGTTCAGCGCGTCTTTCGAGATGTTTTCGGCGGCGACCGCGTTAAGCAGTTGCTTGCTCCAAGCGACGCGTTGCGTGAGCAGTTCAAGCACCTTGGGTTGAAGGTCCGGCGCTAGTTGCGGATAGGTGGAGAGCAACATCTCTGCGACCTGCGGCTGATCGAGTCGCCCCAAGGCGGCGATCGAATCGGCTTGCAGGAGCCGAGACGCCTTTTGACGGTCGACCAGCACCGCGCGAACGGCGGGAACAATCTGTTCGTCACCAAAAGCGACCAGCGCCGCCAATGCCGCCGAACGCTTCGCAGCGAGCGCCGCTGGGTCCTGATAGACCGAGCGTATCGCTAATTGAGCGTCGGCGTTCTTCCAGGTAACAGCTAGCAGGGCGGCGTCAAAGTAAGCGGGATTCTTCTCGCCGGCGGCCAGAGTCGGCTGGATGACCGGCTCAAGCAGCGAACGCATTTCGCGGAGGCGATCCCCCGAGATTTCGCCCGATTGCACGCGCGCGGCGAGCGTCGCTAACGAATTGCTGAGCGCCGACCGCAACGCAGGCGTCTCGGCGACCAATTTTACCAGCTTGACGATACTGTCGGTTTCGACATTGGGAGCAGCCAGAATGCGATCGATGATCCGTGGGAGCAGCGCGGCGACCTGCGGATCACTGGCGAACCTGGGATCCTCCAGAAGTGCAAAAAATTGCCCACTCTCGGTTTCGAGTCGTGGGTACAGGTTTTGCCAGACGATATGCGGGATCAGCTTGTCGTCGCCGGCGCTGACCAACACGGCGGCGAGCGTAGGAATGCTCGGCGCCTGCTCAATCTTGCCGGCGGCGATCGCTATTTGCAACAAAACGTCAGGACTGTTGTCCGCCGTCATCGCGACGATCTTGGCGGCGAGTTGCGGCGAAACGGTCCCCTGATTGCCGGCGATACGTACGCCCCATGCGCGAAAAGTGGGGTCTTGGTCGGATAGGAGCGACGAGACGAATTCTTCTGACGGCTCTTTGCCGCCGGCGATCGCCCACACGGCGTGCAAGCGAGTTTTGCGCGGCGCTGATTCGTCCTGGGCCAACTTGGCTAGTTGCGCCATCGTCGCCGGCTCACTACGTTCGCTTAAGAGACGTTGGGCTCGGTCGCGATAGAAGCGATTGCCGCTAGAGAGTCGCTCGATCAGTTGCGTGTCGGTTTCTTTCGCCAGATTGAAGGGGGCGGCGCGGGGAGTTTCCTCGTACCGAATTCGATAGAGCCGACCCTTCAAGCGATCGACTTGGGCCGGATGGGCCATTGCGTCTTGATAGCAATGGAAGCGATCGTACCAGTCGAGAACATAGAGACAACCGTCGGGGCCGATCTTTTGATCGACCGGCATGTGCCAAACGTCGTTGGAAGTGACAAAGTCGGGATGAGGCTTGCCGAAATAGGTCGAGCCGTCGCGGGTTACTTCGTCGACGTTGATGCAATTGCCGTGGATGTTTCCCATGTACAAGCGATCGCGGTATTCGGCCGGATAGGCGTCGCTGTCAAAATATTCGATCCCGCAGTAGGCGGCCATCTGGTGTTTGTGCTGGACGATCGATCCAATTTTCCAGGTATGGGGAGGGTAAGGGCCGCCTTGGCGATGGTAGTAACCGGTTTCGGTCAGATGCCAAAGATGATCGATCACGCAGGCGCTGATAAAGGCGCTTCCCTCGGGATCGAACGCGATTCCCCAGGGATTGCTGGTTCCTTCGCAGAAGAGCGAAAATTCTTCGGTCCGGGGATCGATGCGAAACATCGCGCAAGTAAAGTCGAACGTTTTTCCGTGCTGGGTAATGTGCGACGGATTGAAGACGCCGTTCAGGCCGTAGAGAGCGCCATCGGGGCCCCAGGTCAGGGAGTTGGGAAGTTCATGCGTGTCGGCTCGTCCAAAGCCGGTGACGACCACATGCTTTTTGTCGGCTTTCAAATCGCCGTCCGTATCTTCGTAGAAGAGCAGATCGGGCGCGTTGGCGACCCAAACTCCGCCAAAGCCGACCGCAATGCCGGAGGGGATATTCAAACCGTCGGCGAAGATTGTCGTTTTGTCGACGCGGCCATCGTGATCGGTATCTTCCAGCACTTTGATGCGATCGCGACCTGGCCCCGGTGCGTGCCGTGGATATTCGAGCGACTCGGTGACCCAAATCCGCCCCTGATCGTCAAACGCCATCGCGACCGGATTAATCAGGTCAGGCTCGGCGGCGACCACTTCGACCGTGAAACCTGGGGGAACCGTCATCTTGGCGGCGGCGTCTGCCGGCGAGAGCGCCGGACCGGGAATCGTCGCTTGCCGGCGGGGAATAAACGGTTCGTCCGCCAACAGAATCGAAGGGGCGAGTGCGGCTAGGATAACAAGCAACAGAAGTCGTAAAGAAGGGAGCATGACGACCCATCAGGAGGAGTGAGCGGGACTTGCCAGGGCTTTGTTCGATTGTTTAGGGGGCTGGATCGAGATGCAACCGTGAAAAAATCACACTCCCCAAAGGTTTTTCACAGAACGCGCCCCGTTCAGCCAAGCTTGCCATCTTCTTACCTGCCGCTTAGACTCACATCGCCTTTGATTTTCGACCCAATCGGAATATTCCCGCCTATTTTGGCGCAAACCCCCCTGCCTGCTGGGAGATCTCGCATGAAATCCGTACACATGGTTGCATTCGCCGCGGTGGCGATCCTTGGTTCATCGGCAATCGCGGCGAAACCGGACGACGCCAACTGGTTGCAGTGGCGCGGTCCTCAGCGTGAAGGCAAGTCGACTTCGACTGGACTGCTGAAAGACTGGGACGCGCAGCCGCCGAAATTACTCGGCATGGTCGAAGGACTCGGCGGGGGCTACGCCAGCGTTTCGATCGTGGATGGAATGTTGTACACCACCGGCAACTTTGACGACGCCCAAGGCGTGGTCGCCGTGGATCTGGCGACCAATCAAGTTGCCTGGAAGACTCCGGTCACCGCAGAGATTCCGAAACATGGCTACGGCGGGTCGCGCTCGACGCCGACGATTGACGGCGATGATTTGTACGTCGTACTCTCTGACGGTACGGTCGCTTGCCTGGATCGCATGAGCGGCAAAGTTGTCTGGACGCGAAGCTTTGAGAAGGAGTACGGAGCCAAACGACCCAACTGGGGATTCGCCGAATCGCCGTTGGTGGACGGCAACTTGCTGATCTGCACGCCTGGCTCAGATCAAGCGTTGCTGCTCGCGCTCAACAAAAAGACTGGCAAAGAAGTCTGGGCGACCAAGGACGCCAAGCTCGGGGACAAAGGGAAAGGGGAAGCCGGCTACTCTTCGATCGTGATCGGCAACGGCGCCGGTGTAAAACAATACGTGCAGATGACCGGCAGAGGTTTGGTCGCCGTGCGAGCTAAAGATGGCAAGTTTCTCTACAACTACAATCCGGTCGCCAACGACGTCGCGGTCATCCCGACCCCGATCGTCGACGGCGACTATGTCTTCGTTTCGTCTGGCTATCAAACGGGCGCAGGCTTGGTGAAATTGTCGAAAACTCGTGACGGCGTCAGCGCAGAGGAGGTCTACTTCCTCGAGCCGAAAACTTTCCAAAACCATCACGGCGGCATGGTCAAGCTGGGCGATTACATCTACGCCGGAACGAAGCACAACGAAGGCTTTCCGATCTGCATTGAGATGAAGACCGGCGAAGTGCAATGGGGCGGCGACAAGCGTGGAGAAGGAAAAGGCTCGGCGGCCGTGCTATATGCCGACGGCAATTTCATCTTCCGCTATCAGTCCGGCGAGATAGTCTTGGTCGAAGCGACTCCGAAGGAGTACGTCCTGAAGGGGAAGTTCATGCCGGAGTACCAGGAACGGGAAAGCTGGTCCCACCCAGTCGTGGTGGACGGCAAGCTTTATCTGCGAGAACAAGACAAGTTGATGATCTATGATTTGACTCAGAATTGATGTCAATTTGACACGTTTTAAAGATCATCCACGCATAAGGCCCGGTTTATCCGGGCCTTTTTTCGTTACTTATGGCGAAAAATCGGTAAATCTTGCCCAGTTGCCGTTTTTGTTGAAACAATTGTTTCATACGCTTGTTTTACTTAGTAAGGATATCACCAGCGGAGCGAATCAGTGGGAAACGACGACCCAGCCAGCAAGATCATCGCCGCGGCGCTCGAAGAGTTCTCTGAAAAGGGATTTCGTGCGGCGACGATTCGCGATATTTGCGCGAAAGCCGGCGTGAACCTGGCGGCCGTGAATTACTACTTTGGCGACAAGAAGAAGCTTTATTCAGCCGTGTTCAAGCAAGCGCACATCAGCGCCCACGATGCGTACCCCATGCCGCAATGGGAAGCGGACGAAAGCCCGGAGTCACGCCTGCGCGACTTCATTCGGGTGTCCTTATTGCGAATGCGATCCAAGACCGACACTAGCGCGTGTCATCGATTGATGATGCGAGAGTTTGCTCAGCCGACCGGAGTGGTGGAGGAGTTGGTGGAAGAGTTTTTTCGCCCCCATCACAAACTGCTTGTTTCGATCCTGCAAGAGATCGTGGGTCCCCACGTGCAGGAGTTTCGCCTGCATCAACTTGCGTTCAGCTTGATTGGCCAATGTTTGTTTTATCGGTTCAACCAACCGGTGCTGCACATGTTGGTGCCGCAGGAAATGCTGGATGAACATTTTGGCACAGAAGATTTGGCGGAATATATCTACCGATTTGTCCTCGCCGCGCTACAACACGGCGGATGGGACTTGCCGCTTGAGAGTCAAGCGTTGGCGCCTGATTCGGCGGAAAAAAGCGTAAAGGGAAACCACTAAGATGAGTGAAAAGTCAGCTTCATCACTAAACATGGCTGCGCGCATCATCACTCCGCTGGCGATCATTTGCGCCGCAGCGGCGATCATTTTCGTGATCTTTCAGATGCGTAAGCCTCCGGAAAAACAGGAAGTCGAACGACCCGTTTTGATGGTTTCGACGGCTCCCATTGTGCGGAATGAAGAGGGACTGATCTTTCATGTCGACGGCGTCGTCGTCCCCTATCGCGAGATCAATCTCTCCTCGGAAGTCGCCGGTCGCATCACCTATCGAGACGACTCGTTGCGTTCAGGCGCCTACGTCACCAAGGGACAGCCGCTGTTGGAAATCGATCCGCGCAAGTACGCACTGGAAGTCGAACGCCTGTCGAAAGAAGTCGAACAGGCCGAAGTCGCGATTCGCGAAACTGATGTTGATGTCGAGAACACGCAGGAGTTGATCCTCCTATCGAAGCAGAATCTAGAGCTGCAAAAGAAGCAGTTGGCCCGGATGGAATCGCTGTTGGCCCGCAACGCGACGACTCCTTCCGCGGTCGATAGCGAACAGCAAACGATGATCACCGCCCAGAACCAGTTGTTGCAGTTAGAAAATCAGGTTCGCAGTTTTGCGACGCGTAAGCAGGGTCTGCAACGAGCCAAAGAGTTGGCTGAGGCGCGGCTGGAGCAAGCGAAGCTTGATTTTGAGAATACCAAGGTCGTTTCGCCGGTTAACGGCGTCATCATTACCGACGATGTCGAGCAGGACTCTTACGTTCAGGTCGGCACGGCGCTCTACACGATCGAAGATACCAGCGCCGCCGAAGTCCGCTGTAGTTTGCGCATGGACGAACTCGCCTGGCTTTGGCGCAAGCAACTCGGCAAGACCATTGATCCGCTGGCCGCTCGCGGTTCGAAAGATTATCTGTTGCCCCAGGTTCCGGTGGCGGTTTCGTATGAACTAGCAGGCCGAACCTATCAATGGGATGGGGTTCTCTCGCGATTTGATGGGTTGGGGCTCGACGAACGAACGCGAACAGCCCCCGTATTGATCCGTGTTCCCAATCCCGATCAGGCCAAGCTGAATGGCGAAATGGTCAAATCCCGCGGTCCTTCGGCATTGTTGCGCGGCATGTTTGTCGATGTGAAAGTTCAAGTTCAGCCCGAAATGCCGATCTGGCGCGTGCCGGAATCGGCGTTGTCGCTCTATTCGGCTCAGGCAATTCAAGAAACGATGACCGCAGGCCAAGCGGCCAAGACGCGCACGCATTCGGATGAGTCGCGTCCCCGGTTTGTGTTGTGGTTAGTGCGTGACGGCAAGTTAGAGATTGAGCACGTCGAAGTACTGGTGATTCAAGATGATTACGCATTGATCAACGGCGAGAACGTCGATCTTCGCGCGGATGACCAGATCGTGATTTCTCCGATGGGCTATCCCCGTGTCGGTCTCCCCGTGAAAGTGGAAGGCTAAGTTATGCGAGATTTAGTTCGCTGGGCGATTCGCAATACGCCTGCGATGAATACGATTATGATCAGCGTGATCGGGGTCGGCGTGCTCAGTTTTTTTATGCTGCGCCGCGAGACTTTTCCAGAGTTTGAACTGGAAATCGTCCTGGTGACCGTTCCTTATCCCGGCGCGAGCCCGGAAGAGGTCGAGAGCGGCATCTGCGAGAAGATCGAAGAAGCGGTCAAAGACACGGTCGGCATCAAAAAAATGACCTCAGTCGCCAACAACGACTATGGCGCCGTCATCTTGGAACTGAACGCCGACGTCGACGCGCAGCGCGTCTTGAACGAAGTTCGCGGCGATGTCGAGCGTATCCCCAGCTTTCCACTACTGGCTGAAGATCCCGAGGTGCAGCAGATCACGCTGCGCGAGTCGGCGATCACCGTCGGCGTGCTCGCCCCTGACGTCGAGCATCCCAGCGCCGAGATGGAATGGCGCTTGCGCGATCTGGCCGAAGAGATCCGCGTTGAACTTTTGGCGCTGCCTAACGTTTCACAAGCCGAAGTTTCCGGCGCCAAAGACTATCAGATCGATATCGAGATCGAAGAAGATACGCTCCGCCGCTTTGGGTTGACCCTCAAGCAAGTGTCGGAAATCGTTCGAGACGAAAATCTGGAAATGCCCGGCGGATTGATCCGCACCGCTTCGCAAGAAGTGCTGGTGCGCGGCAATAACAAACGCGATATCGGTCGCGAGATCGCCAAGCTGCCGTTGATCAAGACGCAAGACGGGGTTGTGTTAACCGTTGGCGACCTCGCGGTGGTCCGCGACGACTTCGACGATGTTACGTCGTTCCAACGCGTTGATGGTCGCCCGGCGATCGCGATCTCGGTCAATCGGACCTCGAAAGAAGACTTGATCGTCATCACCGATGAAGTGAAGAACTTCGTCAAGGAGCATGGCGATTTGATTCCCGAAGGTTACAGCATGGTGACCTGGGGAGATCAATCGGAAGAAGTTCGTGATCGTCTCAACACGCTAACGACCAATGGTTGGCAAGGGCTCGTCCTGGTGCTGATCATTTTGGCCTTGTTCATGAATACGCGGCTCGCGTTTTGGGTGTCGATGGGGATTCCGATTTCGATGCTCGGCGCTTGCGCGATCCTGCTCTATTGTGGGCAGACGCTCAACATGCTGACGATGTTCTCGTTTCTCATGGCGCTGGGCATTGTGGTCGATGACGCGATCGTGATCGGCGAAAACATCTACGCGCATCGCGAGATGGGCAAGAGCTTTCATCGAGCGGCCGTGGACGGCACCGCCGAAGTGTTGCCATCGGTCGTCATGTCGATCGCAACCACGATATTGGCGTTCGTGCCGATGTTCTTTGTCGCCGGCGTGATGGGCAAGTTTATGGCGGTCATGCCGCTGGCGATGATCGCGATTCTCGTGATCTCATTATTAGAAGCGGCCTTTATTTTGCCGTGTCACTTGGCTCACGGCGATGACTCCGACGATTTAATCAACAACGCGATCGACTTCTTCGCCTACCCGTTCCGACCCATTGGGGCGGCGTTCAACCGGGTGGGGGATTGGACATCGGCGCGGCTCGATTGGGTCATCGAAAACGCTTACCAGCCCGGATTGAAGTATTCGCTCGGCAATCCGTTCACCATCTTTACGCTGGCGGTCTGCATCATGGCGATTTCAATCGCGGTCGTGTGGGCCGGTTTTGTGCCGCTCAATCTGTTTCCGTCGATGGATAGTAAAACGATCGTCGCGAACGTCGGTTTTCCGGACGGAACGCCGGCGGTCTTGGCGGACGAAGCGACGCAAAAAATCGAAGCGGCGATTCGCGCCGTGAATGCAAAGCACGAAGAGAATGGAGAGACCGTCGTAGAGCTGATTCGGCGAAACGTCGGCTTCGCCCAGATGCGACAAGGACCTGGCCAAACGAGCGATCAGTTCGGCAGTCATTTGGGCGCCGTCGTGGTACGACTTACATCTCCAGGGCTGCGAACCGTTAGCAGCTCGCAACTGATCGAAGAATGGCGCGATGCGACCGGACCGATTGTCGGCTCCGACGTGCTGGTGTTCGACTCCCAAGATATTGGCCCCGGCGGAAAGCAGATTGAATTCAAGCTGTTGACCAACCCCAAAAACATGGCGCGCTTAGAAGCGGCGGTCGAAGACGCCAAGGACGAGTTGGCCAAGTCGGCCGGCGTATACGACATCGAAGATGACTCTTCGCCAGGCAAGATGGAGCTGCGCCTGCGATTGAAAGAGAACGCTCAAGCGATGAACGTCACCGAACGCGACCTGGCCGAAACCATTCGCGCCACCTACTACGGCGACGAAGTAATGCGTCTGCAGCGCGGACGACACGAAGTCAAATTGATGGTCCGCTATCCGCGGGAGGATCGCCGCTCATTGGCCGAGTTCGATCAAATCCGTGTGCGGACCGGCGACGGATCAGAGCGACCGATTACGGAATTGGCCCATGTCGAGATTGTTCGACCGCTGAGCGAGATCAATCGTCTCGACCAGAAGCGTTCGATCACCGTGTCGGCGAACGTCAATCAACGCGTCGCCAACTCGAACGCGATTATCGAGAATCTGAAGACCGAGTACGTGCCGAAAATGATGGAGAAATTCCCTGGCGTCACCATCCGTTGGGAAGGGCAGAAAGAGCAGCAAAGCGAATCGCTCGGCAGTTTGTTCATCGGCACCGGCGTCGCGTTGGCGGCGATGTTCGTGCTGCTGACGATCGAATTCAATTCCTACTTTCAGCCGCTGATTGTGATGATCGCGATTCCGTTCGGCCTGATCGGGGCCGTGGTGGGTCACTTGTTGCTAGGGCTTGAGTTGACGCTTTTCAGCTTCTTTGGCCTGGTTGCGTTATGCGGCGTGGTGGTGAACGACTCCATCGTGTTGGTCGACTTCATTAACCATCGTTTGAAAGACGGCCTACCGATTTACGAGGCGCTGTTAGATACCGGCCGACGTCGTTTTCGCCCGGTGCTGTTGACCTCGATTACCACGATCGCGGGCCTGACCCCGCTCTTGTTCGAGACCTCGCTTCAAGCCCAAGTTTTGATCCCGATGGCGGTCAGCTTATGCTTCGGCCTGATGGCGTCGACCTTCCTGGTCTTGTACCTGGTGCCGGTCCTCTATTTGATCTACGCGATCTTGGGAGGTCAGGTGTCGAAACATGATGAGATCGAAACAACGGAAGAGCGGCGGGAGATTGAGAAGCAAGAGCTGGTGACGTCCGAGGTGAGCTGAGCTTGAGCCGTCAGAATCACTGGGAATCGAAGAACAGCGATCTCACACGAGGTCGCTTTTTTTTTCGGACCAACCTGCCGCGGAACGGGTCCAATCTGCAATCGAATCGGAACTGTCCTGCTATTCCGCCTAGAACGGTAAGGGCGTTTTCGGGACAAGTTTGTCAGATCAACGTCAACGCATCCATCTTACGGGCGCATGCAAAGCAATTCTGGACTTCCCGTTATGGGAAAGCGATGATGGGAGACGTCGGCAACGAATTCGCCATTACAATATCGTCGGATGGGATCAAATCATTGTGCAACCGGTTTGTCTGGCGCGTCGCACAAAATCAAACAACTACCTGACCGACAAGATCGAAACGATCGAGGGGCAAATGGGTTCACAATGCGACGTCGCCTTTCCGGTGCTGGACGACGAACAGATGTCGGCCGTATTAGAACATGGCAAGTTGGTTCGCTTCGCCGCCGATGAAGTCATGTTTCAGCAGGGAGTAAAAGACTATCCCTTCTTTGTCATCAAATCGGGCGAAGTGCGAATCGTAGAAAATCATCACGGCGTCGAGCAACAGGTGACGGTTCATGGGTGCGGCGAGTTTACCGGCGATGTCGATATGCTCACCGGCCGCGCGGCGGTGATCGGCGCGATCGCCAAAGGCCCGGTAGAAGCGTACCAATTGTGCGGCGTTCGCCTGCGCAAGCTGCTGAATGACTGCCCTGCTTTCAGCGACAAGCTGTTAGAGGCGTTCCAGGTCCGCCGCAAGCTGTTAGAAAGCTCTGGATTTGTCGGCGTCAGCATCATCGGCGACGTCAGCTGCCTGCGCACGGCGCGACTACGCGAGTTCTTCTACAAGAATCACGTGCCCCACTCGTTTTTCGAGGCGCATGGTGAAGCGGGGCGGAAACTGCTTCAAGAGCTAGATGCGGTGAACGCCGAACTTCCGGTCATCCATTGCAACCGACACACGGTTCACAACCCCTCGCTGCCGGAACTGGCCGAGTGCATCGGGATCTCTCGGCGAGTTCACGGCGAGTCGTTCGATCTGGTCATCGTCGGTTCTGGACCGGCCGGACTCGCCGCCGCGGTTTATGCGGCGTCGGAAGGGATTCGGACGCTGGTAATCGATAGCATGGGGCCCGGCGGGCAAGCCGGCAGTAGCTCGAAGATCGAGAATTTTCTCGGTTTCCCCTCTGGCATCAGCGGCAGTGATTTGGCGAACCGAGGTTATTTGCAGGCCCTCAAGTTTGGCGCCCAGTTCATCGCGCCGATTACGGTTCAGTCGATCGAGACGCTCGAGTCAGGCGAGCACCAATTGACGCTCTGCACCGCCCAAATGGTCAAAGCTCGCTGCGTCTTAGTCGCTTCCGGCGTCACTTATCGACAACTGGGCGTTTCCAACACGCGACATTTTGAGGGCGCCGGACTTTACTACGCGGCGACCTCTGTTGAGTCGCGCATTTGCGAAAACTCGACCGCCGTCGTCGTCGGCGGCGGCAATTCGGCCGGTCAGGCCGCAATGTTTCTGGCGCAAACGGCCCAAGCGGTGAAAATCGTTATTCGCGGCGACGATCTGGGAAAAAGCATGTCGGCCTATCTGTGCGGACGAGTCCTGAATCACCCCAAAATCGAGGTCCTGACCGAAAGCGAGATCGTCGCGATTCAGGGGGCGCGCTGCGTCGAATCGATTGATCTAATTCATCGCCCATCCGAGCGAGTCACCACCCTGGCGTGCGCCGCGCTGTTTTGCTTCATTGGAGCGCAGCCGCATACGAAGTGGCTGCCAGAGAGCGTGCTGCTAAATGACGCCGGATACGTCCTGACGGGCGCCGCAATTCCGCCGGACAAGCTAACGGCCCAATGGACGGCCGATCGTCCCCCCTGCGATCTGGAAACCAGCGTCCCCGGCATCTTAGCCGCCGGAGATGTCCGAGCCGGATCCACCAAACGCTGCGGTTTCGCCGTGGGAGACGGCTCGATGGCGATCACCTGCGTCCACCGGGTGTTGTCGACGTTTGGGCAAAGAGTCACAACCGTGTGAGAAAAGCGTTCCGTTGATTTCCGTCCGAATCGCCGTCGCCGCTGAACGGCAGCATGTTGTCGCGATCCGAGAAAACGCTTTCCGCTCGGTTCGACAGGTCTACACGCTGCTAGAGACGAGTAGTGCGACAACCGACGAGCAAGTCGATGCGGTCGCTTCGATCGAGGGGGGGGATGTCGGCGTCATCAGTTTCAATACAGATGGAGCGCTGCTGCGCATAACCGGGCTGGGCGTACTTCCGAAATTCCGTCGCCGCGGCGTGGCGTCAAGGCTGCTGAGGTTCGCGGAGCGAGTAGCGGAGGAACGGGAATGTAGAACGCTTGCGCTATTCACCATTCGTGAAACGGGCAACATCGAAGTATTTCGAAGATTGGGTTTTGTTGTTGTAGGCGAACAACGCGCTGATTGGTGCAAAAGTGATCGGTTCGACGCGTTGTGCGAAGTTGAAATGAGACGTCCCGTCGGCTAACGCCATGCCTGCTCGGCGCACAAAAAAAGGCGACCAAAAATGGTCGCCTTCTAAAAAGTGCCGAAGAGAGGACTTGAACCTCCACGGGATTTACTCCCACTAGGACCTGAACCTAGCGCGTCTGCCAATTCCGCCACTTCGGCATTTTGCCGGTCTTAGAGACCGAAATGCACTCTACTTGGCTCCGGAGAGCCGCTGGCAAGGTGTGAATTATAATCGACGGTTCCCGAGTGGAAAGGGCCCTTGGGGAAAAGGACCCCTTAGGGGAGATTCTGGTTCGCGTCGGGCTTAATCCACTTGCTCGGACTAGGCCGATTTTGCGGGCGAACCGAGCAATGCCGAGCGCCCACCTCTTAATAGGTCGGCACGGTGGAGTCGATTTCCGCACTCCACTGGGTGATTCCGCCGGTCATATTTTGCGATTGCATGAACCCGTTTTGCCGCAGCCAGTGGGTGACTCGCAGACTTCGGCCCCCTAAATGACAATGAACCACGATCGGCGCGTCGCGAAACGGCTCGATTTCGGCGATCCGTTGCGGCAGCTCGTTCATCGGAATCAGCACGGCCCCGGCGATATTGGCGAACTGGTGTTCGTCGGGTTGACGGCAATCGAGCAGCAGAAACTTGTCGCCGGAGTCGAGCAGTTGTTTCACTTCGCTTACAGTGATTTCCATCGGCGCGTCAGTCATCGGGCGAAAAGCTCCACAAAATTGGGTCAGAACAGTTATCCGATCGTAGCCGGATCAGCCAACGTCCGTCCAGCCCCGCCGCTGACTTGATAAAATCGTGACACTATGAATGCAGAATCAAACGGCGCCGAACGCGATTTTTCGTTAGAAGTGGTCCGCACGCTCAAAACGCATGGCCATCAAGCGCTATGGGCCGGCGGATGCGTGCGCGACATGCTGCTGGGCCGCGATCCGCAAGACTTTGATGTCGCAACCGATGCGCCGCCAGAGCGCGTGCGGCAGATCTTTGGCGAAAAGCGGACCCTGGCGATCGGCGCCTCGTTTGGCGTGATTACTGTCCAAGGTGGGAAAAAACGAGGCCAGATTGAAGTCGCCACGTTTCGTCAGGATGTCGGCTATAGCGATGGTCGTCGGCCTGACGAAGTTCGCTTCACTTCGGCCGAAGAAGACGCGAAGCGGCGTGACTTTACGATCAACGGCATTTTCTACGATCCAGATGCGTCTGCGATCTACGATTTTGTGGGTGGGCAGATCGATCTGCGTGATCGCCTAGTCCGCGCGATCGGCGATCCCAATCAGCGCTTCGCCGAAGACAAGTTGCGTATGTTGCGGGCCATTCGCTTTTCTTCGACATTTCAGTTTGATCTCGAAATGAACACGATGCGGGCGATCCAACGACATTCGCGAAATATCGCCGTCGTCAGCGCCGAGCGGGTCGCCGTCGAGATGCGTAAGATGCTCTGCTCGCCGCGCCGGGTTGAAGCGGTCGTGTTGCTGCGAGATTCCTGGCTCTTTCCAACCGTATTGCCAGAAGTTATCACCGTCATTGATCATGCGCCGCGGTGGACCGAGACGCTGCGGACTCTGCAGTTCTTGTCGGGCAACGACTTTGCGACCGCATTGGCGGCGCTGCTGCGATTTTCGACGGCTCGCGAATTGGCCAGCGGCGATCCGCGGAAGCCGATCCCGCTGTTGGTCGAAGTCTGTCGGCGATGGAAATTGACCAACGACGAAACCAGAGATGTCCAATGGCTCTTGCGCCAGGTGCACGTGCTGCAGACCGCGAAAGATCAGTCTTGGCCGCGGCTGCAACGCGTGCTGGTCGATCCGCGGATCGAGAAGCTGGCGGATCTCGCGTCGGCCATTGCGAAGGCGCGGATGGAATCGCTGGAGCACCTCGATTTTGTGCGCGAGCGACTTGGTTGGGCGGTCGAACGGCTGAATCCGTCGCCGGTAGCGACCGGAGACGATTTGATCCGCGCCGGGCTGAAACCGGGGCGACATTTCCAAGGACTGCTCGAATCGATCCGCGATGCGCAGCTGTTGGGTGAGATCGCAACGCTGGACGAAGCGCTGGAACTGGCCAGAAATTGGCGGCCTGCGTAGGTGGCCAATAGCGGCGAAGCGGATATCATAGCGACGTCGGCAGGCACGTTTCCTTTTATCCGCACCCGAGGCGACCGTATGAGTTTTGCGACCGATTTGCTACTACGTTGGGCCCACATCGTACCGGCGACCATTTTGGTGGGAGGAGCGGTCTATGCACGATTTGCCCTGGCTCCCTCGACCGACCCGTTGGCGGACGAGCAAAAAGAGCTACTGAAAGCAGGCGTTCGCGCTCGCTGGATGAAATGGGTGATGATCTGCGCCTTTCTGCTGCTAGTCAGCGGGATCATCAACGTCGTGCTGATCGCGACGCAGTACAGCTTTCCGCAAAAGTACTATCATCCGGTCGTCGGCGTCAAAATGTTGGTGGCTTTGGTCGTCTTTTACATCGCCAGCATGCTGACCGGCCGCAGCGAAAACGCGGCTCGTTTTCGCGAGAAAGAACGCTTCTGGCTCTCGATGAACGCCGGCCTGGCGATTTCGATCGTGCTGATGGGCGGAGCGCTGAAAGTCGCCGAGCGGATTCCCAAAGGGGACGCAGAAACTGTTCAACCGGCAGAAACGGAACCGACTTCCCCCTCTGCAGCGGAAAATGGTTCGTAGCAGGGACCGGTTTAAGTAAGGTGGAGATAGCGCCAAAGCAGGGAGGCTGGCACGACAATCTGGCCATTTTCCTGACCTTTCCGCCGATCCACCATGAACTCGCCACGAGATGCCGTCACGATCTTGAAGCAGGCCCGCGAAGAATTAGTCGCGCGTCTGCGGCAGCGAATCGTTGAGAACGAAGAAGAGATTCTAGCCGATGCTCGCGGCGAATCGTTCCTGAGCGATATCGAAACGATTTACGATCAGATCGGCGCTCGTCTGGTGCATGTCAATCAGATGATTTCCAGCATGCCGGCCGAAGCCCTGGAATTTGAAGCCGAAGAAACCTACTCGACGGACGATGCGATGGCCGCGTCCAGCGAGACTGCTTTTACGTTTGAGTCGGCGCCGCAGGCTTCGCTGCCGATGGAATCGACTCCCAACGTCTTGAGTTTGCCTGCGCCTGCGCCGGCCGCCAACTTTCAGCTGTTTATGCAGTCGATTCAAGCTGGCGACGAATCCGCAGCTGGACGCGTGTTGTCTGACTTGCTGCAAGTCGACCTGCCGCGCGGCGAACAATGCGCCAAAGTCTTTCTCCAGCGCTATCGAGAGGACCCAGAGATCGTCTCAAAAGCGATGCAGTTGCGCAAAGAATTGATGCAGAGTAATTTCAACGATGCGATCATGCTGCTTTACGAGTGTTTTGGATTGCAAGGGATGGAGTCGATCGCCGCGATGCAGGCCTTGCGTGCGATGCTGTAAGGCGATACTCCCGCTGGGGGCGACGAACCACTACACTGACGCATAGAAATACTCATCTCGCAGGCTCTGGGAGCAACGATGGACAAAAAGGCGAAAAAACGAATCGAAGTGCTGAACAAGAAGATTCAAAAGCTGACGCAGCAATTGGCCGGCTCAAAAGAACAAGCGGACGACGCCAGCGAAACCGAAAAGTTCGAGCAAGAAATGGCCGCCGCCAAAGCAGAAATCGAAAAGCTAAAGGCGAGCTAAAATCAGGGCGCCCCGGCCAGTCTCTCCAAAACTGGCCGGGCCCCCCTTTAAATTGCTTAGCGTTTTGCCGGACCGGGCGCTTCGCTGACTCGGGCATCGGCGGAGATGCCGTGGTAGACGCCGACTTCGTCGTAGCCGTCACCATCCCAGTCGCCGACCGTCGGCATGTCATCGGCGTCGCCGAGCATGAAGACTTTGTCGGTATCGTCTTGGTGACGATTGTTGTCGCTATCCAGGATCCACTCACCGCCGCGATAGACGCCGATTTCGTCGATGCCGTCGCCGTTCCAGTCGCCGACGACCGGAACATCGCCTGCTTTGCCGTAGCGAACGCGTGAATCGACTTCGTCGTTCCAGCGGCCGTTGCCATCTTCGTCCAGGCGCCATTCGCCATCTTGGAAGACGCCGATCGTTTGGATGCCGTCGCCATCCCAGTCGCCGACGATCGGAAAGTTTCCGGCCGTTCCAAAGTGGAAGACGTGGTCAATCAGGTCGGAACGGACCTTGCCGGTCGAGGTCAATTTCATGACGCGACTGCCTAGGGTCGCTTCATCCGGTTTGGGCGGCAAGTTTTTAGAGACGCCGGTCGAGACGTTGTTCGGCACCGGCAATCCAGGATCGCTGGCGACGGCGCGAGGATCGCCCGCCCACGCTTTGCCGAAGATGCCGATATCGTCTTTCCCGTCACCGTCCCAGTCGCCAACCACCGGCAGATCGCCGTCGTAACCCAGCTTGGCCCACAGGTCTCCCTCGTCCCAGACGCCGTTGCCGTTGACGTCGATGTACCAGTGACCTTTGTAGTAAATGCCGAAGTCGGTGACGCCGTCGCCGTTAAAGTCGCCCGAGACCGGGTGGGCGCCTGCCATGCCGAACATCTTGGTGAGAATCTGCTCGGGATCGTTGTCGCCGGCCGACTGCACTTGCAGCTTCCATTCGGCCTGTTGCAACTCGTTTCCTTCCCACGGCAAGATCGAATCGTTGGCCGCGGTGAACCAAACGTTCGGCTCCACAAATGCGATCTGATCCTTGCTGCGCGGCAAACCGGCGTTCACAACGCTCAAGTGCCAAGTAACGCCGGTGGCGCCGCCGCTCGAACTTTGCAGCAGCGGCTGAATAATAAACAGCGCCGCAGGCGGAATCAAATCGGCTGGCGCCGGAGCGACCGGAGTAACCAGCGGCGGCAGCGTGCCGACCGGCTCTGGCGGAACCGGAGGTAGGAACGGCGGGTTCGGCTGCGCCTTCAGTTCGCTGAAGTTATTCTCGTACGAGTGGGCGCCGACCGGCACGTCGATCAAAGCGATCAAGTCGTTTAGCGGATCGATCAACAACGTACCGACGCTGACTCCGTTGCCGTGGTTGAAAGCGACGCCCGCCGTGGTGCCGGCGTTGTCGTTGCCGTCTGCATAGCCTTCGGGATGCACTTCAAAGACGGCGTAAAAACCGGCTTGTAGTCCGACAAATTGGTAATAACCGTCCGAGCCGGTAACCACGCGAACTGGTCCGCTGCCGTAGGTTCCACCCAGCAGTCGCGGGTCATTCCCCATAATCGGCAAGCCGGTAATGCCGTCACGCAGCTCCAACGTAACGCCGCCGATCGGCGTGTCGTCGGAGGTTCGCGTGCCGTCCCGCTGCGACAGCGCGTCCGACGGCAAATTGCCATCGCTCGTGGTGAACGTCGCACCATCTTGGTAAACGTATCCGGAGATCGTCGCCGGCGGCAGTTCGCAGAAATTGTGGTTATCGAGATCCAGACCCGACGTGATGTTGATGCGAGAGATCGTATCTTGCACCGAATCGTCGGCCAGGCCGTTCATGTCCATCTGGTGCCCTTGGAAGTAACCGGCCGGTTGAGTTTCAACCACCGTATACAGCCCTGGCAACAAGTTGTCGAATTGATAGTGGCCGTTGGCGTCGGTCGTCGTGGTGGCGATGACGTTGCCGGCGGCGTCCAACAGATTGATCACGACGCCGGAAATCGGATTTTCGTTGGCGTCAAACAAGCAGTCGTCATCCGTGTCGGACCAGACGAAACCGCCGATACTACCCGGTTTGACTTCACCAAACTTGTAGTTGATGCCCGAATCGCCCCACTTCAATTCGATCGCGTTGATCTCGTCGCCGGGGTTGGTCGCGGCGCCGACCACTGCTCCCAGAATGGTTCCAGCAGCGTCTTTGCCGTCGAGATAACCGTTGGGCTGTTGTTCGACGATGCGGTACGTATCGGCCCGCAGGTTGGTGAACAAGTAGGTTCCATCCGCGGCCGTCGTTTGCGTGCCGACCAATGCGCCGGAGCTGTCGTACAAGTAAACGATCGCTCCGCCGATTCCCTCTTCGCCAGCGTCCATGTCGCCGTCGTTGTTCCGGTCGTGATAGACAAAACCGCCGATTTGAGCCGGCAAGTGTTCACAGAAGTCGTAGTTGATCCCCTGATCGCCTGACCGAATGATGATCGACGAGAGCGTGTCATTGACCGTTTTCTGTCCAACCGCCACGCCGTTGATCGTGCCGACATGATCGCCCCCGTCAATCAAACCCGCAGGCGTGATTTCGACAACGGTATACGTATCGGGCAGCAATCCGTTAAAGGAGTAATCGCCGTTGGCGTCGGTCGTCGTTTCGGCGACCAGATTCCCCAGAGAATCGTACAGCCGGACGATCGCACCTTCGATTGGCGAGTTATACGCTTCCTCGCTGAAGCAGTTGCCATCGCGGTCGGTCAGATGAACCTTGCCGGAGATCGAGCCCGGCAGGATTTCGCCAAAGTTGTAATTGATGCCGGTGTCGCCGCTGACTAGCGAAATCGCGTTGAGCTCGTCGCCGGGATTCACGGCGCCGCCGCGCGTTGATCCGCCCACCGTACCGGCGGCGTCTTTACCGTCGATGTACGGAACCGGTTGGGTTTCGGTAATCCGATAAGTGCCCGGCGGTAGTCCGACGACTTCGTAGTAACCATCATTGTCGGTCGTCACCGAGAAGATCTGGTTGGTGACCGTGTTGATCACCTGAACCGAGACGCCGCCGATCCCGGCTTCGCCTGTTTCCTTTAAACCATCATTGTCGAGATCGTGATAGACGTAGCCGCTGATGCTGACCGGCTTGATTTCACCAAAGTTGTAGTCGATGCCGTCATCGCCCCACTTCAGCTCGATCGCGTTGATTTTGTCACCAGGATTGAGCGCGGCGCCGACGGTCGTTCCGCCGATGGTGCCGGCGGCGTCAAGACCGTCGAGGTAATTTGTCGGTTGGGTTTCGACAACTTGATAGCTTCCGGCTCGAAGCCCGGTAAAGCTGTACGAACCGTCAGAATTGGTGGTCGTCGTACCAACTTGCACGCCGCTGGCGTCGAGCAGCACGACGGTCACGCCGCCGATTCCCTCTTCGCCCGCTTCTTTGACCCCGTCGTTGTCTCGGTCGTGATAGACATAACCGGCGATCGTCGCCGCTTCATGTTCGCAGAAGTCGTAGTTCACGCCGTCATCGCCCGACATCAGTACGATATTCGACAGCAGATCGTTGGTCGAGTTCTGACCCACTTTGATGCCGTCGATCTTGCCGACATGGTCACCGCCGTCGATCAAGCCGACCGGCGTATACTCGCGGACCGAATAGGTCCCCGGCAGCAAGTTGTCGAACGAATATTGACCATTCACGTCGGTCGTCGTTGTTTCGATTACATTGCCGCTAGCGTCGAGCAACTCGATCACGACTCCTTCGATCGGAGGCGTAATGATCGTGACGCCGTCGTAGCAGTTGCCATCGCGATCGGTCAAATGAACCGAACCGCTGATCGAACCTGGCTTGATTTCGCCAAAGTTGTAGTTGATGCCCGCTTCACCACCCAGCAACAACACGCTGACAATCTTGTCGCCAGGATTGATGGCCGAACCCATTCCCGCGCCATTGACCGTACCAGCAGCGTCAATGCCGTCGATGTACGCAGCCGGCTGCACCGTTTCAGTTACGGTGTACATGCCCGGCGGCAGCAAGGTCGCTTCGTAGTAGCCGACCGAGTTGGTCGTGACGGTGTAGGTGTGCGTGACGCCGTCGACGTCGATGCCGGTGATCGTCATCGTGACGTCGGCAATACCTTCTTCACCGGTTTCCTTAACGCCGTCGTTGTCACGGTCGTGATAGACGTAACCGCTGATCGACGCCGGCAGCGCTTCGGCGAAATCGTAGTGAATGCCGGACGTGCCGCCGTTGATGATCGTGATTTCGGTCAGTACATCCTTGTCGCCGGCGACAATTTCGCCGATTCCAGCGCCAGCGACCGTGCCGGGGATCGCGCCCACGCTAAAGTAACCGGAAGGCTGCGTTTCACGAACTTGATAGGTGCCTGGCTGCAGATTGAGATTCGCGCCGAACTCGTAATCCCCTTGGCCATTGGTGGTGGTCGTGAATCCCGTGTTTACATAGACGCCGTTCACCTTCTGCCACAGCGTGAGTGAAACGCCCGACAGGCCAGCTTCGCCTGCTTCTTGGGTCAAGCTAAGGTTGACGTCGTGGTAGACGCGACCCGAGATCGTAATCGGCAGCGGTTGTTGGACCGCATTGCCAAAGGCGCCGTCCGTACGATCGCGATGACCGGTGGCGTTGTCGCTGGGCAGGTTCAGCCCCGACGCATTCAGCAACGGATCGTACGCGTCGTAAAAGATGGTGTCGATCGTCGTATTGTGGTAGTACTGCGCCTCGAAGGTGGCGGAGAATTGCGTCCCCTGAACTTCGGCGCCCGACGCGATCGGGTCGACTAAGATGTTGCCGGGGTTATTCGGATCGTAGATGATGATTTCGTCGACATCGATCGAAAAGACGAACTCTTCGCCGGCGTTGAATCCATCGAAGTCAATGATCAACTTCGTGCCGCCGTCGGCGACGGTCACCTTGAAGTTGTCGATCCCATTGGCCGAGATCATTTTGAACGGGAAGGCGCTGTCCGCGCCGAGTCCGCCCAGCGCCGTGTCAAAGATCACGTCGCCGGCGCTTAGGCCCGGCAGGTTGCCAAAGTTGCCGATCTGATCCCCATCGATGATGATCTGGGTCAGTTCGGTCCCGGCGGCGCCGCCGCTGAACTTGATGTGGAACGTATCGCCGTGGTCGTCGCCGCCCGAGGCGTCTTCTTCCACATAGATCGCTCCCAATTGGATTGGATCGGCGTCAAAGACGCGTCGATCTTCCAGCATTTCGACATCGCTGCCACGGAGCGTAGGTCGAGCGGGGCCTTTACGTTTGCGGCCCTTCAGAAGCGAATTGAACATTCGGCGAAGCATTTAGCGCCTCCATGCGTGCGTCATATAGCGGCGATCCTTGCCGCAATCGTCGAACTTATTTCGTAAACAAGCTGCCCTGGGGGGATTGTGCGGTTCGCTCACCCGACTGGATCTTCCAGATCCGAACCGTGGTGTCGAAGCCGCCAGAGACGATCACGTCGTTATAGACGTCGATCGCCGTTACGCTGCCCGAATGCCCTTCGAGCTTGGCGATTTCTGCGTGCGTCGTCAGGTCCCACAATCGCAGGCGATTGTCGCTGCCTGCCGAGACCAGCGTCGTATCGTTAATTAACGTCAGCGCCATGACTTTCGCCGGAGCGCTCGACATCGACGTGCGTTCCTTGTTTTGTCCCAAATCAGTGACTTTGATCGTGCGATCGTCGCTGCAAGAGATCAATTGGGATGAATCGCTGGAGAAAACCAGCGAATGAATCCGTTGGCGATGCGCCTTCACATCACCCAGCGGTCGACCAGACACGGCGTCCCAGGTCCGGATCACGCCGTTGCGGCCGGCGGCGGCGACAATCGCGCCGTCAGGCGAAAACGAAACGCAGCGCATGTCGTTGATCGGCGCTTCCAATTCGTGCAGCTTTTGCCCTGTGATGGGGTCGTGAATTGCGATGGTCGGACCAAAGCCGACGATCGCCAGCATGGTGCCGGCTTTGTTGAAGGCCACGTCGGCGACGGCATACGGAAACTCGCCCATCGAGCGGAGTTGCGCACGTCGTTCGACGTCCCACA
This sequence comes from Blastopirellula marina DSM 3645, assembly GCF_000153105.1. Lineage (GTDB taxonomy): Bacteria > Planctomycetota > Planctomycetia > Pirellulales > Pirellulaceae > Blastopirellula > Blastopirellula marina. Next base: position 1,205,892 of record NZ_CH672377.1, on the reverse strand, counting down.
AAATGATGCGGCGGTCATTGCCGGCGGTAGCTAGCGTAGCGCCATCAGGCGAGAATTTAACGGCGCGCACCCAATCGTGGTGTTCTTCCAAGCGATAGAGTTCGTTGCCAGAGTCCATCTCGAAGACGCGAACGATATGATCGTCGCCGGCGGCGGCGAAGATGGCGCCGGCAGGGTGGATCGAGATATCGGAAATGACCGGGGGATGGAGTCGGCCCGGTTCGGGGCGCAACTGAATTGTGCGGTCGAGCATTGCGGTCGGTTCTTGCGCCGAGGCGACGCCTACGATCAGAGCCGCTAGCAAAACTGCGGCGAAGATTCGAATAGACGGAACACGATCCATGCTCATCTTTACCATCCCTCTGAAGTCCAATTTCTCTCCGCGCAGATGACAGCGCGATCCTTCATCCTCTATCGGCGCTAACTGGCGCCTGGCCGCAGCGGAATGTGTGAAAATGTTTCGACCAAGTAAGCAAAACGCATCAAACCGGTCATTCCGATCATCCGTTTCGCATGCATTGCGTTGCTGCTAGCTTGGAATGCAATCCGCCGGCGGCGACTGGCCGATAAACGAGATACGGCGCTTTTCCGACCCATGTCGATTCAAGGCGAAAATCACCATGCCATCGCGAACTATCGCCATCGGCGACATTCATGGCTGCGTGCATGCGCTGGACGCCGTGCTGGGGATGATTGCGCCGACACCCAAAGACACAATCGTCGTGTTGGGGGATTTCATCGATCAGGGATGGGAAGTGAAGCAGACAATCGAGCGTTTGATCCAGCTCGAGTCAGAAACGAACCTGATTCACCTCCTCGGGAATCACGAGGAATTGCTGCTGGCCGGTTTGACCTGCGAAAAGACGCGCGACTATTGGGAGAACTGCGGAGGAACTCGGACCATCAACTCCTACCGCTTCGGCGGTTCGATCGACGATATTCCGGCCGACCATATCGAGTTCATCCGTCGTTCACGCTTTTACTACGAGACGGAAACCTGCCTGTTTGCGCATGCCAATGCAGAGCCCGACTTGCCGATGGATCAGCAGCCGCCGTATGCGCTGCGTTGGAAGGTGCTCGAGCCTGACGCGTATCAGTGCCATGTTTCCGGCAAAACGTTGTTTGTAGGGCATACCGAGCAGCGCAGCGGCGAAATCCTGAATCTCGGCTGCATTCAGGATATCGATACCGCTTGCTGGCGCAACGGTTGGCTGACGGCGATCGATGTCGACGCGCTGCATGTCTGGCAAGCAAGTCGTTTTGGTCAACTGCGCCAAGCGGAAGAATTGGCGATATCGCACGCGATTCCCGCGCATGCGACCGAGTGAAAATCGCGCGATTTTGGCTTTGCGACGGAGGATGCGCGAGTGGTAGAATTGGGGGATCGCACAATATGCGCCGACTTGCCCCCTTCGAACGGAGAACCCCGATGTTTCGATTGCCCCTCGCACTGATTTTTTCGGTCGCCCTCTTCGTCCCAGCGGCTCAGGCCGAAACCACCGTTACGCTAACGAAAATGCACCTCTGCTGCGGTGCTTGCGTCAAAGCGGTCCAGGCCGCGGTCAAAGACTTGCCCGGCGTAAAAGTGGATGTGACCGCGAAAGAAGGAAAAACGGTGGTGACTGCCGACGATGATAAAGCGGCCCAATCCGCACTTAACGCAATCTCCCAGGCCGGCTTTCATGCGAAAACCGATAGCGAAAAATTGAAGATGAAGGATGACTCCGGCGTCAAAGCAGGAGCTGTCAAGCGTCTGGAACTAACCGGTCTGCACAATTGCTGCGGCGCTTGCACCAAGTCGATTAAAGAGGCGGTCGCGACCGTCGACGGCGTCCAAGCGGACACCGCCAAGCCAAAAGAAGAGACGATGGTCGTCGAGGGAGATTTCGACGCCGCGGATGTCGTCGCCGCTTTGATGGCGGCCGGTTTTCACGTCAAGGTGAAACCGTAAGTCGCGTGAGCGTTCCGGAGGGGATCTGGTTTCCGCGCGACTATGACCAGTCGCGTGCCGAATTTCTCGCCGTTGGCAAAGAGCTCGGCGGCGCGTGGGAGTCTCACGCGATCGAGTCGCTCGAGCCCCAAAGCGATCCGTTATCGATTGACCTGCTGACGTTGGGCGATCCCCAGGCGCCGCACTGTCTGGTTCTCTCCAGCGGGCTGCATGGGCTCGAAGCTCCGCTTGGCGCCGCGATTCAATTGCGCTGGATGCGGCGTTTGCTGCGCGAGGGAGTCCCGTCCAACCTGCGAATTGTAGTGGCGCACGCGCTCAATCCTTATGGATATGTCGATCAGCGGCGCAGCGACGCTCAGAACCTGGATCTGAACCGCGCTTTCCTGCGGCGCGGCGAAGAGCATCGCGGAGCGCCGCCGCTTTACGAGGTTCTAGATCCGCTCTTAAATCCCGAGGTTCCCCCCGGCGGTTTCGACTGCTTTCGCTTCCGTGCGGCGGCGACGCTCGCGCGTTATGGCATGAAACAGGTCAAACAGGCGATCGCCGGCGGGCAGTACGAATTTCCTCGCGGCCTGTTCTACGGCGGCAAAGGGCCAAGCGAGGCGCAGCAGATCCTAGCGCCGCATTGGAAAGCCTGGCTAGGAGCAAGCCGCCGGGTGATTCATTTGGACTTTCACACCGGGTTGGGACGTTGGGGAGAATTGACGCTCTTGGCCCATCCACAACTCGATTCGCCCTGGCAGCAGCAAGCGGCGCATGCGCTCGGCGGTTCCGCCGTCGATCGCATGCGTAAAGCTGCAGGCGCCTATGAGGCGCGAGGAGACTTTGGCTTGTGGTGCGCTGAGCAGGCCGGCGCAATCGACTACGCCTACTACTGCGCCGAGTTTGGAACCTATTCGGCCGTGCGCGTCTTGCAGGCGCTGCGCCGTGAGAATCAGGCCCATTTCTGGGGAGACCGCGCCAGTCCGGCGTTCCATCGCGCGAAGCAGTCGGCTGCCGACGCGTTCTGTCCCAAGAGTACGGTCTGGCGGGAACAGTCCGTCATGCGCGGTGAAGTGATCTGCCTTGCGGCGGTCGCAAAACTCCAAGAAAATCGGACAGACTAATACGGTCGTTGCGGAATTGCGAGATTCGTGTGCGCGATTTTGCATCGTGATTAGAAGTCTGCTTCAATAGGCTGATTCCGCCTAATTTCCCACCTCGGAGACCCACGTCATGTCGCTGCGAACTTCTCGCCGTCGGTTCCTGGTCGCTACCTCGGCCGCCGTGTCCGGCATCGGATTCTATTCGCAACTTCCCGCCGCCGAATCGAAATCGCCCAACGAAAAACTGAATCTGGCCGGCATCGGCGTCGCGAATCGCGCCAACGCCAACTTGTCAGGATGTGAAAGCGAAAACTTTGTCGCGTTGGCGGATGTAGATTCGAGCTATTTGGAGCCGGCGACCAAGCGGTTCGGCTCGAAAGGCTACGCCGACTATCGCGTCATGCTAGAGAAGGAAGCGGACAACATTGACGCGGTCGTTGTCAGCACCGCCGATCATAGCCATGCGCCGGCCTCGGCGATGGCGCTGCGGTTGAAAAAACATGTCTACTGCGAAAAGCCGCTGACGCACACGGTCTATGAGGCCCGCACCGTCAGCAACCTGGCGAAAGAAAACAAGCTAGTGACCCAAATGGGCACGCAAATTCACGCAACCAATAACTATCGCCGCGTCGTCGAACTGCTTAACTCCGGCATTATCGGCAATATCACCCGCGCGCACGTCTGGGTCGGCAAAGGTTGGGGAGACGGCAAATACGCGTTTGGCAAAGCGGCCCCAAAAAACTTGAACTGGGATTTGTTTCTCGGCTGTGCGCCCGAACGTCCTTACAGCGAAAAGGTTCATCCGGCCAACTGGCGCCGGTTCTGGGACTACGGCGCCGGTACGTTTGGCGATATGGCTTGCCATTATGTTGACTTGGTTCACTGGGCGCTGGATCTGAAGCATCCGGCAAGCGTCTCAGCCACCGGGCCCGAGGTCGATCCGGTCGGTTGTCCCAGCTGGTGCGTTGCTGACTATCAATACCCGGCCCGCGGTGAAAAGGCGCCGGTCCATTTGACCTGGTACGACGGGGGCAAACGTCCCGCAGAGCTCGCCCAGCTCAAAGACAAAGAGGGGAATCCAATGAACTGGGGCAGTGGCCAGTTGTTTGTCGGCGACAAGGGAATGGTTTTGTCGGACTACGGTCGGCACTACGTTTTCCAAGACGGCGAGATGGTCGACTTTATGTCGCCCGAGCAAACGATCCCCGACTCGATCGGTCACCACAACGAATGGCTGCAAGCGATTCGCACCGGCGGGCCGACCACTTGCAACTTCGATTATTCAGGAGCTTTGAGCGAAGCGGTGTTGCTGGGAACGGTCGCCTATCGCAGCGGCGACGCGATTCATTGGGACGCCGAGAACCTGAAGGTCACCAACAACAACCCGCAGGCCCAGGACCTGATCCACAAGGAGTATCGTAAAGGCTGGACGCTCTAACCGATCAGTAACTGCCGATGATCTGAATGGCTGCCGCGGAGCAATTCGAGGCAGCCATTTTTTGTTTGCTTGAGAGTTGCCGAACGGGTAACTTAGCGGTGCGGCGACCCCCTCTGAGGTGTGCCGTCAATTTGTTACTCGTCACAGCTTTTTCAACTCTTTTGCATTCTTATACGGGAGACAGAACGATGGGTGGATTGGGAGGAACGTTGGTGATGTTGGGCGCCGGTTCATTCCTGTTGAACATGGTCGGCATGGAGTTCATCTTGCTGAGTTGGGTCGACATGTGGGGCCCCTTGCCGGGCATCGGCATTCGTTTGGGCGCGATCGCATTAGGCGTCGTGATTATGGTCGGCGGCGCCGTTGTCGGCGGCGAAGAGTAACGGCTAACAAATTTCTAAAACGTGATCGCTCATAAAAAACGCCAAGCGACAAAACGCTTGGCGTGGGAACTTGAGATTGTAACGAGCGTTTCGGCTTAGCCTCGTTTTTCGAGCGAAACGAATTCACGCTCGGTCGGACCGGTATAAACCTGACGCGGCCGGCAGATGCGTTTCGAGGGGGAGCCTTGCATTTCTTTCCAGTGGGCGATCCAGCCCGGCAGACGTCCGATCGCAAATAGCACGGTGAACATCTGCACCGGTATGCCGATCGCACGATAAATGACGCCTGAGTAGAAGTCGACGTTGGGATACAACTTCCGCTCAATAAAGTACTCGTCATTCAGGGCGGCTGTTTCAAGTCGCTGGGCGACTTCAAAGATTGGATCTTTAATCGCCAGCTTGGCCAGCAGCGTATCGCACGCTTTTTTGATAATCGTGGCTCGCGGGTCAAAGTTCTTGTACACGCGGTGGCCAAAGCCCATCAGGCGGAACTTGCTAGTTTTGTCCTTCGCCAGCTTGACGTATTTTTCGACGTTCATGTCGTCGGCGATGATTTTTTCCAGCATCGAAACGACCGCCTCGTTGGCGCCGCCATGCAGTGGGCCCCACAAAGCGCTGATGCCTGCCGAGATCGACGCAAACAGATTCGCGTCGGCCGAGCCGACCATGCGGACCGTCGACGTGCTGCAGTTCTGTTCGTGATCGGCATGGACGATCAGCAGAAGATTGAGTGCGCTGACGAAGTCCGGATCGACGTGAAACGGTTCGCTGGGGACAGCAAACATCATCTGCAGGAAGTTCTCGCAGTACGATAGGTCGTTTTGCGGATAGATAAACGGCTGACCGACCGACTTTTTAAAGCTATAGGCGGCGATCGTCGGCAGTTTCGCCAACAAGCGATGGATCGACACTTCGACTTGCCGCGGATCGTGCGGGTCAAGCGAATCTTGATAGAAGGTCGACAAACCGCTGACCACCGAGCTGAGAATCGCCATCGGATGAGCGTCGCGCGGAAAGCCGTCGTAGAACGACCGCATGTCCTCGTGCAACATCGTGTGACGGCGAATCGACTTGCGGAAGTCCATGATCTGCGCTTCCGTCGGCAGTTCGCCGTAGATCAGCAGATACATGACTTCGACAAAGTCGCAGTTTTCGGCAAGTTGCTCGATCGGGTAGCCGCGATAGCGCAGAATGCCGGCCTCGCCGTCGAGATACGTAATCTTGCTCGTGGTCGAACCTGTGTTTACGTAACCGTCGTCCAGCGTAATAAAGCCGGTCTCAGCACGTAACTTGCTGATGTCGACGGCAGTCTCTTGCTCCGTTCCCTCGACGATCGGTAATTCGATCTCGGTATCGCGAACACGTAGATGGGCGACCTCAGTCATCGACGGCTCCTCTTCGTCATCAATTGCGACGTGCGGCGCCCAAATTGGCGTCGCATGGATGTGAAAGCATAGGTGAGAGATACTCTACCCGATGCATGCGGCCGGCAAAATAGCCGAAGGCGGAATTCGCCGCCGCAGATATCTGCACAACCGCCAATTCTACAGCCCTGCCTGAATCGAGACGAGGAGGGCTGCCCGCAGTTGGCGATATTAGCCGTGCTTATGCTGGCAGACTAACGGCGTTGTTCCGAAGAATCGGATGAGGCCGTTTGGGCCCCCTTCTCTTCGTCAAAGATCGTCCAAATTTGGGTCCGTTTGCGGACGTCGGCGACATAGTCGCGCTGCGCCTGGTTAGCGCGTTCACGGCGAATCTTTTCTTTAATTTCTAGTTGCGCGTCCCGAAACGGCTTGATCGAGGCCTCATCGCGCTCCAAGACCCGAACAATGTGATACCCTTCCGGCGATTCGATAATCTGGCTCAGTCGGTTGGTCGGGAGCGAAAAGATCGCCGCGTCGATCGTCTCGTTTTTCAGGCTGTTGCGGGTCGTCCAATCGTAGAGCCCCCCTTCCGAAGCACGAAAGCATTGCGATTCCTTCTTGGCGACGGCGTCCAGCGGAGCGCCGCGGAGGACCTGATTTCCCATTTCGGCGATCGCTTGCTCGGCTTCCGCTTTACTCGAAAACTTATCAAACCGGACCATCAATTGTTCCCATTTCGCGCGAGCCGGGCTTGCGTAGTCGGCCGCGTGATCGTGGTAGTAGTCCAGCATTTGCTGGTGGCTTACTTCCGTGTTGGGTTTGACGTGGGTCTTTAATTGTTGGCTCGCAACAATCTGTTCGAGAAACAGTCGCTTCTTCTTTTCCAAAGAAGAGCCTTCACGACGTAGCACGATATCGAGCTCGGCCGGCGTATGGACTTCATACTGGTCCAAGTCGCTTTGCATCTGGTATTCGGCGTACTGGGAATCGAGGTGCCCTTGCATCTCGGACAGCTTGTCAGGCGGAATCGTCCGAATGAAATCGAGATAGATCATTTTGGTGTCGATCAGGCCCGGCAGCAGCTCACGCAAAGCCATCTGACGCTGCTCCTCGAGGACCTCTTCCGTAACCTGTTCGCGCTGTTCCGGCGACAGTTCGGCGATTCTGGTTTCCAGCGCCTGATTCACCGGGCCGAGAATATCTCCCGCCAAAATCGGCTGACCGCCAACCAACGCAATGATGCGCGCCGGGACGAAGAGCTTGTCATTATTGACGCCCGCTCGCGCAGGCTCGGTCACCGGCGGCGCATTGACAGTCGGCGTTTGTGCTGGCGGATATTGACTCGTAACAGGCGGCGCGTATTGGCTTTGTCCATATTGGCTCTGCCGATACGGACTTGGTCGCGCCGCCGGCTGTGGCGCAACTTGTCGGGGCGGATAGGCGTTTTGCGGCGAGTTGGTTGCGCCGGGCGGCGATTGGTTGGACCACGCCGCTGCTCCTTGTGGATATTCTCGCCAGGGCTGAGTTGTCGCGTTGGTGTAGTTGCCGGAATACGCCTCATGGGCGCCGGCAGATCCACTCGGCTGATCGCCGATTTGCGTCGTTACGGCGCTGCGACTGGGCGGCGTGTAGCCGGTGGCGCCATAGGGATTGCTCGGATAGGGAAGCGGCGCCGTCGTGGGCGTCGCCGCCGGAGCAGTGGCGCTGGGCGCAGCAGCGACGCGATAATCGGGCGTCGCGGATCCTCCGCGGTTTTTAAACGGATCGACCGGCGCATCATCACTCGTGCTTTTGCCCCCCCAAGGCAACCAAGAACGAAACGTACTCCCCTGTGCATAAAGTTGCGCAGGCTCGGCGCACCAAGGCAAGGAGCCGAACGTCGACAATGCGAACGCCGTGAGGAAAATGTAGATCGAACTGCGGCGGATCAAGGAACCCTCCGTGCAGGCGGCTATCTGGCCCGAGCGAGTTTTGGCTGGCGAACCTCAATAGCGAATCTATTGAGGGGGCGCGATAATAGAAAGAGATTAACTTGGCCGCAAGATAGATTTCGTTTTGTTGATGATAGCGTCGGCGTCCTGCTCATTCGACTTCAACGGAACGTAAACGCTTTTGTCATCAACGATCCGGAAATCACGCCCGCGCAGGCGAGCTAGCTGTTCGACGCGCCCGCGGTCCGAATATTGCAAAACCAGATACTCTTCTTCGAGAAAGATCGCGTTGATCTGCCAAAACGCGGCGTCGAGCTTGATCTCGGTCATTCGCAGCATGCGCTCGACGGGATCAGGGAAAGGACCAAATCGATCCTGCATCTCTTCCTTCAGATTGGTCAGGTCCTCGTCGCTAGCAACGCGCGTCATGCGGCGATAGAGATCAATCTTTTGCCGCATATCGTTGACATAGTCATCCGGCAGATAGGTTTCGCCCGGCAGGTCGACGTCGACATCGATCGTCATTTTCGACGGCATTCGCTTCATCCGCCGCACGGCCGTTTCCAACAGTTGGCAATACAGCTCGTAGCCGACCGTCGCAATATGGCCGCTTTGTTGCGTGCCGAGGATATTACCGGCGCCCCGGATTTCCAAGTCGCGCATCGAGATGGCGAACCCGGCGCCCATGTGGCTGAACTCCTCGATCGCATGCAAGCGCTTGGCCGCCACCGGGCTGAGATGCCGGCCTGGTTGCAGCAGCATGTAGCAATAGGCGCGATGCTTGTAGCGACCGACGCGACCGCGCAGTTGATGCAGCTCGGACAGGCCGTAGCGATTCGCCTCGTCGATGAAGATGGTGTTCGCGTTGGGAATATCGAGTCCGCTTTCGACGATGGTCGTCGCCAATAGCAGGTCAAATTTTCCGGCGATGAAATCAGTCATCACCTTTTCGAGCGCGCCTTCCCCCATTTGGCCATGTCCGATGCCGATTTTCGCTTCCGGCACAATGCGCTGCAATTTCGCGGCGATTAGCTCGATGTCTTGCACGCGATTGTGGACGAAAAAGATCTGGCCGCCGCGCGAAAGTTCGCGAAGCACCGCGTGTCGAATCAGTTCGTCGCCCCAACGCGATACTTTTGTTTCGACGGCGACGCGATCCAGCGGCGGCGTTTCCAAATTCGAGATATCGCGGACTCCCACCAGCGACATATGCAGCGTGCGAGGAATCGGCGTCGCCGTCATCGTCAGCACGTCGACGGTGGTGCGCAGTTGTTTCAGCCGCTCTTTGATCTCAACGCCGAAGCGCTGTTCTTCGTCGATCACGACCAGCCCCAGATTTTGGAAGCTGACATCTTTGGACGCCAAGCGATGCGTGCCGACGACGATATCGATCGTGCCGTCTTTCAGTCCTTTCACCACATCTCGCTGTTCCTTCGCCGAGGCGAATCGACTGAGTCGGGCGATGGTGAAGGGGAATTCGGCCATCCGTTCGCGGAGACTTTTGTAGTGTTGTTCGGCCAGAATGGTCGTCGGCACCAGGATCGCGACTTGGTACCCGTTGTCGACCGCTTTAAAGGCGCCCCGCATGGCGACTTCCGTTTTGCCAAAGCCGACGTCGCCGCACAGCAGGCGATCCATCGGCCGCGGCTGCTCCATGTCAAACTTGATATTGCCGATCGCCGTCAGCTGATCGGTCGTCTCTTCATACGGAAACGATAGATCAAATTCGCGCTGCCAAAGAGTATCAGCCGAGAAAGCGATGCCGGGGCGACTGCGCCGCATCGCTTGGACTTCCAGCAGTTCGCCGGCCAGATCGTGGACCGCCTGCTCGACCGCCTTTTTTTGCTTCTGCCAGGTAACGCCGCCGATCTTGGCGAGCGGAGGTCGCGATTTCGAGCCGCCGACATACTTCTGCACCAACTCGACTTTCGACGCCGGGACATAGACCTTCGTCCCGCCGTGAAACTCAATTTCCAGATGCTCTTCGACCTGCCGCTGCTTCTCAATCTTCTTGAGCCCGCGATACCGACCGATGCCGTGCGCCAAGTGCACGACCAGGTCTCCCTTGCGCAGGTCCAGAAAGCTGTCGATCACTTTTCCAAGTTTGCGCGTCGCCGGCCGTTGGCGACGGACGCGATGGAACAGCTGATCGCCGCTGACCAAAACGACGCTCTCTTCGCGGTAACGAAAGCCTTGCGGTAAGCGTCCCAACGCGAAATAGAGTCGGCCGGCTCGCTGTAGTTCGCCTCCCTCAAAAACTTCGCTCAGCCGATCGATTTCGGCCTCGGTTTGACAAATGATGTAGACGTCCTGCCCGTTACTGAGCGCTTCGAGCTCGCCGCGAACCCGTTCGATCTCGCCGCTGAATTGCTCGACCGACTCAAAGTGGAGCGTCAAACTCGCGTCGAGATGACCGCTTGCGACGCCTGACAGACTAAGCGAACCGAGCGGTTGCAGTTTCTGGAGCGTCTCGTGCAGGCCAAACTTGTCTTCGATCTTCTCCAGCCGATCCAAGTACTGCTCGGCCGAGTCCTTCATCCGCTCCAACTCGATCAGCACGCAGGCCGAAGCGGTTGGTAGGTAGTCCGAAAAGTGTCCGGTCTGCCCCTTGCCGTATCGCAGAACCGTGATCTCAACTGTCTCCAATGGGTGAAGACTGCGTTGCGTGCCGATCTCGAACTGACGAATCGATTCGATTTCGTCCCCAAACAACTCGATCCGGGCCGGTTGCTCCCAATCGGGGGCGAACACGTCAAGGATGCCGCCGCGAAGCGAGAATTCGCCCGGCAGTTCGACCGCGCTGGTCGAGTGGAACTTATGTCGCACCAGCCATTGGGCCAGTTCTTCGACGTCCAGTTGGTCGCCGACTGCGACGCGCCGGCTGTTGGCGGCGACATTCGCCGCGCTGGGGACCGGCTGCAACAGGCTTTCGATGCTGGTCACAATGATCGCCGGCTGCGGCCCGTGCGTCAGTTGCTTTAAGACCCGCAGGCGCCGGCCATAGATCTCGTCGTGCAGCAGACGTTCGCTGCGGTCCGATTCCCAAGCGGGAAATTGCACGATCTCGGCGCTGCTGAACGTCCGCAAAGCGTCGGATACGTCGTCGATATCGGCCAAACTCGGGCAGACGACCAACAGAGGGCCGGCAATATCCGGCTCGATCGCCGCGGTGATCAGCGCGCAGGCTGATCCCCAGACTCCCTCGATCGTCCCTTTGCGCCCTGCAGCGATCTGAGTGACGAGTTCTCGGAACTCTGTTCGTTCGGCTAATCCTTGCGGCAAGCTGCGCAGTTGCGCGGCCGCCGACTCTAGCGCGGTCCCAGTTGCCATACGATTCAGCGAAATTCTACGGCCAAAAGGCCAACTTCGCCAAGTGCGAACCAACTTTCGCGTTGTTGAACTCGAAGCGGGGCTACTACGTACATGATCGTGGCCTGACCGATTATCCAGAATGCGCCATAGAAGGATCGCGAGGATGCAATTTGCCAAGCTGCGGATAGGACTTTTGGTTTGGGCCGTGTTGGCGACCCCGCTGCTTGCCGAAGTCGCCGATTGGGGCGAGACCGAGGATCCCCATGGAGATTGCCCCGTTGAAGAAAGCCAGGGGCAGCTTGATTTTCATGTTCCGCCAGGGATCCACAATCTCAATCCGGTGCTGAAGGACACTTCGGCGCCGCGTGTCTGGCGCGAAGTCAGCGGAGATTTTGTTATCGAAACCCAAGTCCTCGACTTCCCGATTCCCGCCGAGAATACCGGGAATATCCGAGTCAGCTATGTCGCTGCTGGGTTGGTTGTCTGGCAAAACGAGAACAACTTTCTCCGCTGGACTCGTTCGGCAGTCGGCGAAGCGAGGGCCGTGTTTGCTTCCGCCGAACTGTATGAGCAGGGAAAGCTGACCGAAAACGTCAACGTCGCATGGAATGGGCAGCCGATGTGGCTGCGACTCGAGCGCCGAGCCGATCGCATCTATCTTTGGCTTAGCGACGACGGTTCGCAGTGGCGTCGTCATACATCGCTGCGGATGCCGTTGCCGGCGCAGGTCCAAGTCGGCGTGTTTGCGTTAAACGTGACCAAAAAGGAGTTCGCGGCCAGTTTTCGCGACTTCTATCTGCTGGAATCGGCAGCCAAGTAGCCAGAGTGGCCATATCCAGCCTGGATTCCAGATCGCCAGAAAAGGTTCGATCTCGACCCCCAAATTCGTCCTGACGTCTCGAAGCAGCGTTTGCCAAAGTCACGAAAAAGTGGATCCGACGGCGCGATATTCTAAAAACTTTCACAATCCGCATTTGGCCGCGATCCCCGTAAAACACCGAGGAATTCGGTAGTATCGCTCGCTTCGCGGTCGATTCTTTTTCCAACTCTTCATGAAAACGGCGCTGCCCCCGTTTGACACTCGGTCCGGTTTGTCATAAATTCCTTTCTTCTCGTTGAGGGCAATACTTCAACAGGGGAACGCTGCTCCGAAAAGTTGCGGCGGAAAAGAGTTCTTTGACAATTTGGCAAATGAAGTAGATGGCATTCATCACGTCTTGCAGACGTGGTTTGCGATTGAAACAAGCTTTCTTCGGAAGCGACTCATCACGCAAGTGAAGGGGAGCGGAGGTGGAGAGCGAGTTCAGTTTGCGGCCGCTGAAGTGAGCGTGAGAATATAGAGAATGCAAAAGTAACCGGACCCCCGGTTCTACAAGCTGGGGGTTAATTTTAAGGTGAAATTCTCGAGCGAATATCGTTAAATTAATCGGATATCTATAGCCGCCGCCGCGAGGCGTCGGCAGTAAGTAAGTCCGATAGCTTGAAAGATGTTCTTTGCTGAAGAGCTTTGAATATTTGTGGTCAAGCTATTAAGGGCGTATGGGGGATGTCTTGGTATCAGAAGGCGATGAAGGGCGTGGAAGACTGCGATAAGCCTGGGGGAGTTGTCAAACGAACGTTGATCCCGGGATTCCTGAATGACTTGCGTTGAATACATAGGCGTAAGTGGCTAACCCAGAGAACTGAAACATCTCAGTACCTGGAGGAAGAGAAAGAAAACTCGATTTCGTCAGTAGCGGCGAGCGAAAGCGAAATAGCCCAAACCGTGGGGATTTTCCTCACGGGGTTGTAGGGTCTCTCACATGGGAGTTACAAAGCAATCTGCTAGTTGAACGACATGGAAAGGTCGGCCACAGACGGTGACAGCCCGGTAAACGAAAGCGGAATTGCCTCCCGAGAGATACCTGAGTAGGTTCAGGCACGTGAAACCTGGACTGAATCCACGGGGACCATCCCGTAAGGCTAAATACTCTCTGATAACCGATAGCGAACTCAGTATGGCGACTGAAAGATGAGAAGAACCCCTGTTAGGGGAGGTATGTGAACCTGAAACCATACGCTTACAAGCGGTCGGAGCCCGATTATTGGGTGACGGCGTGCCTTTTGCATAATGATCCGGCGAGTTACGGTCTGCGGCAGGTTAAAGTCTTACGGACTGAAGCCAGAGGGAAACCGAGTCTGAATAGGGCGTTAGTCGTAGGCTGTAGACGCGAAACCAAGTGATCTACCCATGAGCAGGTTGAAGCGCGGGTTATACCGCGTGGAGGACCGAACCCACTTGGGTTGAAAACCGAGGGGATGACTTGTGGGGAGGAGTGAAAGTCTAATCAAACTTGGAGATATCTCGTTCTCTCCGAAATAGCTTTAGGGCTAGCCTTGAGCCACTACGCACCGGGGGTAGAGAGACTGAATCGATTTGGGGCCCCTTCCCGGGGTACCCTGTCGGACCAAACTCCGAATACCGGGGCGACTATCTCAGGAGTCAGTCCACGAGGGATAAGCTTCGTGGTCGAGAGGGAAACAACCCAGACCGTCTGTTAAGGTCCCGAAGAGACGCTCAGTCACTAAGGAGGTTGAATTACTGTGACAACCAGGATGTTGGCTTAGAAGCAGCCACCATTTAAAAAGTGCGTAACAGCTTACTGGTCGAGTAATTCTGCGCCGATAATGATCGGGAGTAAGCGTCTCACCGAAGCAGCGGACGAAAGTGGTAGGAGAGCGCCGATAGTCAGATACGAGCCGTACCGAAAGGAGCGGTGTTGGGGCTATCGGGTGATTATGCCGGAATGAGTAACGATTAAACAGGTGAGAATCCTGTTCGCCGAATACCTAAGGTTTCCTGGGGAAGGCAATTCCGCCCAGGGTTAGCCGGTGCCTTAGTCGAGGCCGAAAGGCGTAGACGATGGATAGCAGGTTAATATTCCTGCGCTAGAACGTTGGACCGATGGAGGGACGGCGTCCGAAAGGTGATCGGGCTGGTGGAACAGCCCGTGATTTGCAGCAAGATGGGGAGATTGGAAAATCCGCTCCCGGA
>NZ_CH672377.1:1042988-1190723 GCF_000153105.1 Blastopirellula marina DSM 3645 | reverse complement strand
AAGTAGGTCATAGTGATCCGGTAGTCCCGTATGGAAGGGCTATCGCTCATCAGATAAAAGGTACTCCGGGGATAACAGGCTTATCGCATCCGAGCGTCCATAGCGGCGATGCGGTTTGGCACCTCGATGTCGGCTCATCACATCCTGGGGGTGAAGAAGCTCCCAAGGGTTCGGCTGTTCGCCGATTAAAGTGGTACGTGAGCTGGGTTCAGACCGTCGTGAGACAGGTCGGTCCCTATCTGCTGTGGGCGTACGAATTTTGAGGAGGTTCTTCTTTAGTACGAGAGGATTTGGAAGGACGACCCTCTGGTGTCCCAGTTGTCATGCCAGTGGCACGGCTGGATAGCTATGGTCGGAAAGGATAAACGCTGAAAGCATCTAAGCGTGAAGCCCGCTCCAAGATTAGAATTCGTAAGCACTTTAGTGCGAGAGTCCCCTGGAAGACGACCAGGTTGATAGGCTGGATGTGTAAGCACAGTAATGTGTTCAGCTAACCAGTACTAACGGACGAAAGCTTGACCACATATATTCAACGCTTTTCACTCGAGAAAAGCATTCTCTATACAAATACTTTGCCGCAGGTTCCAAGTTCAATCCGTTGAACGAGAACGAAGAAGCTTCAATGCTTCAGACCTGCGACAAATGGCCACTACGATGCGGACCGCTCAACACGGTCCGCCGTTTGCCATGAGTCATCAGGCTCGCGTCAGCCCTCACGTTGACGCAAGCCTTTTCCGGTGACCATATCGAAAAGGTCATACCTGTTCCCATTCCGAACACAGCCGTCAAGCTTTTCGAGCCGATGATAGTACCACAAGTGCGAAAGTAGGTATCGCCGGATTTTTTTACTACCCACAAAGCCCCAGCTCTAACCAGCTGGGGCTTTTTTTGTGCGCCTAGCCTGAATTTCGGTTCGCGACGCAAACGCTTGCCCGCTATACTCTTCGCATTACAACGACTTCGTCAGAGTTGAGTGTTGGATATGAGCAACGACGATCGATTTTCGGCCGAGGATCACTACTCCACGCGGCCCCCGAAGAAAAGTTCGGGCGCTGGGTGGATCTTTGGCGTCTCCGGTTGCGTGTTCTTTGCCGTTATGGCGCCTTTTCTGCTAGTCTGCGGCTGCTGCGGCGGACTTATGCAGTGGGCGATGAATGAGGAGGCGAATCAGATCGCCGCCGCGGTTCAAGGAGACGAAACCTTTCAGGCCGAGATCGGCGAAGTCTCTGCGAGCAGCATCAACTGGTCCGCTTCGATAGCGGCGGCCGATGAGGATGTCTTTGTGTATGACGTTTCTGGCGACAAGGGTAGCGGTCAGCTCCACGTTCACGAAAAGGGGGAGTGGCCCGAGAGAATCGTCTTGCATAAGGGGGACCAGCAATGGGATCTCGAGTTTGATCCTGAGGATCTGCAGGATCTCTCGCTCGATCCGGAACTGGTGGAAGCGATCGAAGACGATCCCACGATTCAAACCGAGATCGGCGGAATTATCCATTGTGACATGAACTTGTCGGCTTCCATCGAAGAAGAGGAGGCTGACGTTTTCGTCTATGACATTGTGGGTGAAAAGGGAAGCGGTAAGATTACGGTCGAGTTTGATGACGATGATAAAATCATCTGGGCCATGCTCGCCAAGGAGGGACGCATTATCGACTTGAAAATCTCGCCCTCCCGGTCGTCGCCAAAATCGAAAGAAGCGGCCACCGAGCCCGACGCGGAATGAACGCTGGTCGCGGTTTGCCTGGTCTGGCCGAAAATTTTGAATCGCGTCTTGCAAAATCGGACGATTCGCTCCGTCGGCGACACGGCGTCTATTACACGCCGCCAGTAGTCGCTGCGGCGATGATCCAAGCGGTCGATCATGGTTTAAAGTCGCAATTGGGTTTGCCGCTAGGTTTAGCGGACGATTCGCGGCGAAAGGGAACCGATGTCCCGCTGGTGTCGATCCTAGACCCGGCTTGCGGCGACGGCGTTTTTTTGGAAGCGGCGGTACGCCAGATCTACCAAAACTATCGATCCGCTGGAAACGAACCAAGCTGGCCTTCGGCTGTTCACTGCACGGTGCTGCCGCGATTGTTCGGTTGTGAGCTCTTTCCCGAAGCGGCGGCGGACGCCAAACAACGCTTGATTGAGACGTTGGCGGAGACCGGCGTGACCGACGTCACTGCGGAGGAGATTCAAATCCGCATTGGAGATGCGCTGGCGGAAAGCACCTGGTCTGCCGACGAGCATTTTTCGGTGATCGTCGGCAATCCGCCCTACTCGGCTGCGGCGGCGCTTCATGGAGAATGGATCAAATCGCTGATGACCGGTTCCGGCGATCCTTCACGCAACTACTACCAGGTTGCCGGAGAGCCGCTACGGGAGAAAAAATTGTGGCTGCATGACGACTACGTCCAATTTTTTCGACTCGCTCAGCGGCATCTCGACCGTAGCGGCGTCGGCATCCTGGCGTTTCTGACCAATCATGGCTATCTCGACAATCCGACCTTTCGCGGCATGCGGTGGGAGCTGCTCCGCGGTTTTGACCAGATCCACCTGGTCGACCTGCATGGCAACGTCAAGAAACGAGAGAAGAGCGAGACTGAGCCTGCCGACGAAAATCTCTTTGCCATCGAACAAGGAGTCGCAATCGGATTGTTCACCAAGACCAGCGCCTCATCCGAACTAGCGACTGTGCGCCGGGGCGATCTGTGGGGAACGCGCCCGACGAAACTCGCGCGACTCGCTGGCGAGCCATTGGAAGAAATAGCGGCCGACGAGCTCACCCCGTCGGCGCCTTATTACTTTTTCATGGCGCGCGACCAAACGCGAACCCGCGAATATGAGCGCGGCTTGCCGATCCTTGAACTCTTCGCCAAATATGCATCGGCGGTGGTGACGGCTCGCGACAAGATTGTGATCGACACCGATCGAGAGTCGCTGCTCGAGAGAATTGGACAGTTCCGCGACGTTCAACTGACAGACGACGAAATTCGGGTTCACTATTTTGCTCGCAGTCGCGGCGCCAAGTATCCGGCTGGGGAGACGCGTTCTTGGAAACTTGCCGCCGCTAGAGATTCATTGCGGGCCGACGAACATTGGCGCGAGCGACCGCAACGCGCGCTCTATCGTCCCTTTGATTATCGCTGGATCTATTGGACGCCGGAAATGATCGATTGGCCACGTCGCGAGATCATGGGCGCCCTTAACGAAACAGGGACGATTGCGCTGATCGTGCGGCGGCAGATGCCCACCGGGCAAGAATGCAACTATTTTGGCGTGACCGACGCGATCACGCTCGACGGCGTCCTGCGCAGTGATAATCGGGGGAACGAATCGATTTTGCCGCTCGCGATTGCCGCGAAAAATAACCTGCGCCATGAACTACTTGAAGTTCACCTGCAGCGCTGGCAGGCCGTTTGGTCCGATGTTCCCACTGGCCCGAAGCGTGCGATCGCGCCGCAGTGCGTTGCGGCGCTGCTGTACGCGCTGTTCCATGCGACCAGCTATCGAGAGCGATACGCCGACCAGTTGCGAATTGAATATCCGCGCCTCTTCTTTCCGCAGACATGGTCATTAGCCCAGCAGCTAACGCGGCTTGGCCAGCGCCTGATTGATGCGCATTTGTTGCGGGGGAAGTCGTTGTGCGAAGAAGATACGGCGCACTACGAGATTGGTCGCGGCTTTCCCAAATACATCGACGGCCAGATCTTCGTTTCCAAGGACCAGGTGATCGCGGAGGTGAGTCTCGACGTTTGGAAAGCCCGCTTCGGCGTTCATCAAGTGTTAGAGAAATGGCTGAAAGATCGTCGCGGGCAGAGATTGTCGTCTGCGGACGCGGCGACCTATCGGCAGATCATCGCCGCGGTGAAATTGACGATTCAGACGCGGCGCGAAATTGACGCCGCGTTAGAAAGCTGCGGCGGCTGGGCCGCCGCGATGGTCGATCGCGACGGCCGCACGCTCGGTTAGTCTTCTTCTTGCAGCTTCGAGAGGGACGCGACGTCTTCCAACGTCGACATGTCTCCCAGCGACTCTTTACCCGATGCGATATCACGTAACAAGCGTCGCATGATCTTACCGCTGCGGGTCTTGGGCAGCACCGCCGTAAAGCGAATGTCGTCCGGCACGGCCAGCGCGCCGATTTCTTTTCGCACGTGCAGCTTGAGCGCCGCTTTTAGTTCGTCCGAAGGCTCCGCGTCACGTAGCGTTACAAAGGCGGCGATCGCTTGCCCTTTGATATCGTGGGGACGGCCGACGACCGCTGATTCAGCGACGTTCGGATGCGTGATCAGAGCGCTTTCGACTTCGATCGTCGAGAGTCGATGCCCTGACACGTTGATCACGTCGTCGATGCGGCCCATGATCCAGTAATAGCCGTCGTCATCTAGTCGAGCGTTGTCGCCTGCCAAGTAACAGTTAGGAACGGTGCTCCAATACTGTTGCTTGTAGCGCGCCTCATCGCCCCAGATTCCGCGGAGCATGCCGGGCCAGGGGTGCGTGATGGTGAGCTTGCCCCCTTGGTTCTTCTCGCAGGGCTCGTTGTTTTCGTCAAAGATCCCCGGGATGACGCCGGGGAGCGGCTTGGTGCAACTGCCGGGTTTGGTGGGGATGGCGCCCGGCAGGGGAGACATCATGATCCCGCCGGTTTCGGTTTGCCACCAAGTGTCGACGATCGGGCAGCGACTAGCGCCGATCTTCTCGTGGTACCACATCCAGGCTTCCGGATTAATCCCTTCACCGACGGTTCCCAGCAGTCGTAGGCTGGAGATGTCATGTTTGTCGACCCACTCGTCGCCCCATTTGATGAAGGCGCGAATCGCGGTCGGTGCGGTGTAGAGGATCGTGACTTTGTACTTCTCGATCAGATTCCAGAAGCGGCCTTCATCCGGAAAATTCGGCGCGCCTTCGTACATCAAACACGTTGCGCCTGCCGACAACGGCCCATAGACGACATAGCTGTGACCGGTGATCCAGCCGCAGTCGGCGGTGCACCAATAGATGTCATCGTCGCGGTGATCGAAGACCCATTCAAACGTCTGCTTGGCGAACAAGTTGTAGCCAGCCGTCGTATGTTTGATCCCCTTCGGTTTGCCGGTTGATCCGCTGGTGTACAGGATGAACAGCGCCGTCTCGCTGTCGAATGGTTCCGCTGGGCAATCGTCGTTGACCGATTCGATCAGGTCGTGCCACCAAATGTCGCGGTCCGGCTGCATCTCGACATCGTTTCCGACCCGTTTCAATACGACGCACTTCTCGACGGTCGGCGACTTTTTGAGCGCCTCATCCACCGTCGCTTTCAGCGATAGTTCTTTGCCGCGGCGCCAGGCGCCGTCCGAAGTAAGAACCACGCGAGCGCTGGCGTCTTGATTGCGATCGGCGATCGCTTCGGCCGAGAATCCGGCGAAGATGACCGAGTGAATCGCGCCGATCCGAGCACACGCCAGCATTGCGATCGCCAGTTCCGGCGTCATCGGCATGTAGATCGAGACGACGTCCCCTTGTTGAATCCCCAGCTTCTTCAGCCCGTTGGCGAAGCGGCAGACTTCGCTGTGGAGCTCGGCATAGGTCAACGTACGCGTATCTCCAGGTTCCCCTTCCCAGATGATCGCAGGCTTATCACGCCGCGACGTCGACAAATGGCGGTCCAGGCAGTTGTACGAAGCGTTCGTTTTTCCGTCGACAAACCACTTGGCGAACGGTTCGTTCCATTCCAAGGTTTTGCGGTACGGCTCAAACCAGTGAAGCTCGGTCTTGGCGATTTTGTCCCAAAATGCGGGGGGATTCGCTTTCGCTTCGTCCCACATTTGCTGGTACTGCTCCAGCGAGCTAATGGAGGCTTTGGCCTGGAATTCCGGGGTAGGAGGGAACACACGGGCTTCATGCATCACATTGTCGATGCGACCGGTCGATTCATTTGCCATGGGCAGTCTTTCCGCGAGATTGCAGCATCTCTGAGTAGTAAACTAAGGGGAAGGAGCCGATTTTAGATGCGCTTTCTAGGGTAGTCAACGAACCTTAGGGAAGCGACGGATTTGGCGCACTCGGCGTGTCATCCAGCGGCTCTACCACTAGATTGCGAAAATAAAGCGGCGCCGGGCCCCCTCCAAGCCTGATCGGGCCTTCCAACTCGGTCGAAAATTCGTCCGAAATCGCCACGCGACGCCCATTGAGCCAGACGTCGATCTGATTGCGGCGCACATAGATCATCATTTGATTCCATTCGCCCCGCGGAGAATCGGCGCCGAGCGTCGGCTTGACGATTCGGCGGCAACCATCATAGATCGCGCCCGAAGCGCGACTGCCGTCTCCATCGCTATGTGCGTCACCGATGGCGATGCTCCGGCCTCCGGGCAGACCGATCTGCGTCGACGCGCAGGGCTCGCACTTCCATTGGAAGGATAACCGGCACGGCCCGAACGTTCGCTCGGTTTCGATTGGCTTGCCTGCTCCGTCGTACTGCAAAATGCCGAACGCCGCTTGCCAGTGGACGCCCATGTCTTGGGTCGCGAGATCGGCCAACGTTTCGCGATCCTGTGCGGTCAGCAGTTTTGCGTCACAGCAGACCGCGGGGCGCCAGCCTTGCAGGTCGCGCTCATTGAAGAGTCGCGTATGCGTCATTTTCGGCAGATTGTCTGCGTGGGTCGACAAACAGACCGTCGCCATCAACAGGACGATCGCAGTCGTCGAGCAGCGCAGTCGCGAGGCAAACTTGCCCAGTTGCCTTCGCGCGAAGGTTTTATTCAACGATCGATACCTGCGGTGGTTGATTGAAGCTGGCGTACGACTCGGCGATCGTCGCGGGGGCGATCTCCCCTTCGGTCAAATAGATCCGATAATTGACGTCCAGCGGCTGCTCTGGCGAGACGTCGGTCGCAAAGTACGACCCGAAGCGACCGTAGTCCCGTTCGCTGAAGCGAGCCGGTTTGGGATTGGTTGGACGATCGAGATAGCAGCTCGAATAGGTCTTGTCGAACGCTTCGAACACCAGCACGTTCCACGGCAGATCGACATGATCCTTTTGACCGGGCCAATTACGGAAACTGCCGGGCTTTCCTTTGCCGTCAGGGCGAATGTAGAACGTCTTTTTCGCGGTGTTATCCGGCACGAACTGCGTCGCGCGGAACTGGAAGCCTGCGTGCTGCGGATCGCCGTCCAGCTTCAAGTCAGCGACTTTACTGTGAAGTCGCGACGCGAATTCGATCAGGCGTCCTTCCGGCGTGCGGTAGACGGTCAGTTCGCGCTCTTCTACGGCGAACGCTTCGCCGTTGCGGCCGCGCCATTCAATTTGCAGCAGTTGACGGCCCAAGACGGGACCCGCTTCCGAATGCAGCACTTGAACATGGGCTTGCGACTCCCCCTTGCTGCAATGCCAAACGTCGGCGTTTTGCTGTTTGCCGTTGGCCGAATAGCTAATCCGATTGAAGCCGTAGAACAGGCCGCGATGATGCTGAAAAAGTCCGCCGGGGCCTTTGGTCAGCAGGTTTTCGCCGTCCATGTCAAAGACATGATGGTAGACCTTGAAAGTTTCATGACGACGCTCTGCCGATGAGTCGTCGAGCGTTTCATACATATAGCGCAACACCGGCTTGTCGCCGTCAAGCAGATCCAGCGACTTGCCGGGTTCGTCTTTCCAGCTGAATTGCTCGCCGCTGGCGCCGCCGCCAAAATCGACCGTCGCGGTCAGCTTGGCGCCTGCTTCCAATTTCGGTACTACAAACGTCAGCTCGCGTTCTTTCGCGGCGTCGGCACTGGACAACAGCCGGGGCGCAGTTAGTTGACCGGTCAGCTTGGTTCCGTCCGAAAGCGAAACGGTCGCAACCTGGGCGTCGCCAGCGTTCGCGGCAGGAACCGCGACGGTGACTGGGATATTGATTTCGGCTTGGTCCGCCGCGGTGATTTGCAGCTTCAGATTCGCGGCAAAGGCCGCGTCGCAGACGAGCAAGGTCAGCGCCAACGCAATCAGCGTGCGAAACATCTTGCAACCTTTCGGGGGGAGGGAGCGGGCGAGATAGTTCTTCCAGGTTAAGTTGCAGGCAAGATTTGTTCAACCTGGGCGGAGGTGCGCCTGCCGTTAGAAGGCACGCCATTGGAGGGGCTGCGATGGTTGGGGAGGTTTCGCGGAGACGATATTGCCGAGCCAGGGCCGAATTTCGCCACTTTTGGAGTCGTCGCGATACCGACGCTAGCCCATGGTAGGTTCTTACGCGATCGTCGCGTCAATGCCGCGGTCGACCCTCGTAGCGATTCCAGGATCCCAATGCCAGACAGTCCATCCAAGCAACTCGCTAGCATTCATCGCTTGATGATCGGCATCGCCGTCGCCGCGAACGTGGTTCAGTTCGCGACTTTCGGCAGCGCGATTTATGGCGAATCGATTTTCGTTCACGAAAAGGTTTGCCTTGTTGCTCTCTGGGCAGGCATGGCCCGGTGTTCGCTGACGGTGCGCACTTTGGGGATTGTTTCCGTCGGCACGGCGATCATCGCGATCTATGGTCCAATTCAACCTTGGACCAGCGATTTTTTTGCCGCGATGTTCGCCATCGCGACCGCATGCTTTGTGTGGGGCTACGCGTCGCGAATCGCGCTTGCGTTGAACGGATCGCGACCGAACAAGGTGCAAATCAGTATGAAAGACGCCGGACTCTCGATCCTGATCGTCTCGATGGGACTAGCGTTCGTCACGCGACGACTGGTGACCCCTAACTACGACTGGGGAACGTTCTTCGGAGACATCATAGCCAACGCGTTCCTCTTTCTGACGTTGTCCACCGCCAGCATTCCAGTGATCATCATCGCAACACAGCGCCGAGTCGATCAACATCTGCTTGCGCAGTTTGTCACACTCGGCGTCGCGCTACTGCTTGCCATGTGTCTGCAGATCGCCCAGGTAGACCGAGTGACGGTGACGGGAATCGGCATCCTGTCCGTGTCGCTCTTTCTCGATTCGACACTGCTGCGGCTGGTGCTGATCGGGAGCGAACGGAGCGGTGATGATCGTTCTGAGAAAAGCGAGATCCATTAAAAAATTGTCTCTTGACGAAGCGCACGGACTTGGCGTCGACTGCAAAAAGTAGGTTCCACCGAGCGGACCAATGGATGTGCGCGATTGCTGGAAAGTCGGCAAACGCTGCCGCTGTTCCACACTGCGGGCCCTACGAATGCAGTTCTTCTACGCGCTTTTCTGAAAGGCTTTTTCTATGCGACTCGCAAGAATGCATCAGCTCGTTGCCCAGTTAAAATCAACGTACGGGCTGCCGAAAAATGATGCTCCTCGGTGTAATCTAACGCCTGTCGACATGGCCGAAGCGCAGTGGCTCGGCTGCGTGCTGCTATTTCCAGAACGACTGGCCGACGATCCCTTGTCGGTCGACGATTTCAAACTCCGGCAGCATCGCGATTTGTACTCCGTATTCTTGCAACTGCAAACGAATGGCCACCAGTGCAGCGACCTTCCGCGGCTGTTCAAAGAGCTGCAAGCCTTGGGGTACGGCCTCAAACAAGCGGTGGTATTGGTGAAAGGAGTCATGGATCGCGGCGGCGAGATCGCCCATTTGGACCAATACGCTGCGATCATTCGCGAGCCGCAGGAAGAATCGCAGGCTGTTGCCGTGAATCCCGGTGAAGAAGAAATCGTTCGAGTCGACCTGACCGGCGGCAGCCCGTTTCAAGAGTTCACCACCGCGCAGTTGCTCGAAGAAGAACAGCCGCTCAAGTGGCTGTTACCCAACATGCTCGCGCAGAACGAACCGGCGGTGATCGTCGGGCCGAGCAAAAGCATGAAGACCTCGATCACCGTCGACCTGTGCGCGGCGTTTGCGAGCGGCGGGAAGTTTTTGGGGCAGTTTGCGGTCCAGCGCGCGTATCGCGTCGGCTACGTCAGCAGCACCCTTGAACGAAAATCGCTATTCGATCTTGCGCGGCGATGGAGCGATGCGAACGGCGCCGCGTCGAAGCCGCTCGATAATTTGTTCTGGGCGCTCTCGATCGATGACTCGACCGATCCAGCGAACTTGCCTCAATTGCGCGATTGGATCTCAAAGCATCAGTTAGAAGTTGTCGTGATCGATACGCTGCGGCTAACGTCGACGGGCAAGCGAACGCAGGCAGCGCAGCTGCGCGACTTGGTTCGCTGCTGCATGGACGCTGGCGCAACGCCGATTTTGTGTTGCCAGTCCTGCAAAGCGATCAAGTCAGGCACGTTGGAAGGAACCGGCGTCACCGACCATCTCGACTTCGCGCGGCAATGGATGTTGGTGCAGCGTCGCCAAAATTATCTGCCTGGCAGCGGACAACATCGGTTGCGCCTGACCCTCGGCGGTAACGCTGGTCAAGGCGGAGAATGGGGCGTCGATATTAATGAGGGCCGCTTGGAAGATCCGACCGGCAGAAGATGGAATGTCACGCTACGCGACGTCGATTCGCTGGTAGTCGAAACGGTCGCCTGCGAAGCGCAAGCTCTGGAACAGCGTCTGCGCGCGAAGATCCGCGTCACCATAGCGAACATCGAAGAAACGCGGGCCACCAAGTCCAAAATCCGCGATCACAGCGGAGTCAACGGCGCCAAATTCGCCGCCGCCTGGGATCGGCTGATCGCCAGCGGAGAGATCGAAGTGAGTCCGACCTACGACAGCAAAACGCAGTCCTACCCGACCTATCGCCTGAGCGATCGATCCAGCCCACCAGAAAAAAACGAAGCGGTCCGGTCCGGTCCCGAAGCTCACAGGGATGTAGGTTCCGCAGTGCGGACCAAAGGAAATGCGTAAGCGTGCGAGCGTTTTCGCAGGGCGATGGTCCGCTTCACGGGCCCTACCTTCCGCCGAGAAAATCGTAGGGTGGTAAAAAAATTGCGGCGGTCCGGTCCGATGGCCTCTCAGGACGCTCGGGCGGACTAGTCCTACGCTTCGGCGCCAACAAGGGATTGCAGCGCCGATTCGAGGAGCGCGGTCGTATCATCCGTGGCGAGCTCGTGTTCGTGCTGGGTGACATAGCGCTGGAACGGCGTTTCGTGCAGGGCGCAATTGCCGAAGCTGATTCCCATTGCTTGAGCCGCTTGCACCGCCGAGCTGTCGGGATGGACGGTGCGCAGTTGATGGACCGCTTCGAGAATTGGGACCGATTCGATATTCGGCGGGCTGTAACAGACCATATGTCCGAAGCGACGTTCGACGATCGTGCGGACGGCATGCGCGCCAAATTGTGTCGCCAAGACGCGATCAAATGTGGTCGGGGCTCCGCCGCGCTGCAGGTGTCCCAATACGACGGTGCGTGCTTCAAAGTGCAGTCGACGTTCGATCTCGGCGGCGATGATTTGTCCGATGCCGCCGAGTCGCGTTTGGCGATCCGATTTTTCGCTTTCTTGGGTGACCATCCCTTTGTCGGGCAGATGGGCGCCTTCGGCGACAACGATCAAGGTGAACTTCTTGCCTGCTTTGTACCGTTCGAGGATCTTTTCGCAGACGATGTCGAAGTTCCATTGGATTTCGGGGATCAAGATGACGTCGGCTCCGCCGCCGATTCCGCTATGGAGCGCGATCCAGCCTGCGTGTCGACCCATCACTTCCATCACCATGATCCGCTCGTGGCTCGCGGCGGTCGTTTGCAAACGATCGAGCGCTTCGGTTCCACATTCGACGGCGCTGTCAAATCCGAAAGTGAACGCCGTGGCCGAAAGATCGTTGTCGATCGTTTTCGGAACGCCGACGACCGGCAGACCATATTCGTGAAATTGTTGGGCGACGGCCAGCGAACCGTCGCCACCGATGCAAATCAAGCCGGAAAGCGAGAGCTGGTCAAAAGTGCCTTTGACTTTCTTCATGAGCTGGGGGCAAAGTTCGACGCGATCATTGATGCCGACGGTCGCAGCGAAACGGCCTTTATTGGTCGATCCCAGGATCGTGCCGCCGCGGCCGAGGATGCCGCGAGTATTTTCATCGTTCAGCGGTACGTATTGGACTGGATCGACCAGCCCCTCGTATCCTTTGAGAAAGCCGATGGTGTCAAATCCAAGTCGATTGGCGGTTTTGACCGCTCCCCGAATTACCGCGTTGAGTCCTGGACAATCGCCGCCCGAGGTGAGAATTCCGATTCGCTTCGCTTTGCTTGCCATGATGTTTTCGCTCGCCTTCGTTCGCGCATTGATTCAGGGGATGAATGCTGTGCAAATGTAGGTCGCAATTTAGGGAGAAATCGAGAAACTTTACTTGGCAGTTTGGAGCCCGGCGCGGTTATGCCGATTTTGCCGAAGAGACATCGTCGCCTATTGCTCTGCGAAAGCAGCGCCTGCAAACGGACTTTCGGGGAAGCGAAGGGGGACGATTGGACCGCGGTCGACTACGAGCGGCGCGTGAAGAAAGAACCCAGACCAAGTCGCGCGATCAGATAGAGGGCGCGAACGGCTTCGCGCCAGTTGATTTTCGAGTAACCCCGTTCGCGCTCGACATAGACATACGGGACTTCCTGAAAGGTCGCTCCTTGTCGACGAAGGCGCCACAAGATTTCTTCGAAGAACGAATAGCCCTTGGAAACGATCGAATCAAAGTCCAGTTGCCGGAGCGTCGCGACGCGATAACAGCGGAACGATCCGCTGCAATCATAGACCGGCAATCGCATTAACAGTCGCGTGTACAGATTGATGCCGCGACTCATAATTCGGCGATGCAGCGGCCAGCCTTCGACTCCGCCCCCGGCGATGTAGCGCGAACCGACGATGATGTCCGCGTCGGTCGAATGGGTGGCCGCGAGCAAGTCGACAATTTTTTTGGGCGTATGACTAAAATCAGCGTCGAGATTGACGAACAAATCATAGTTCCGCTCGATCCCATATTTCATCGCGGCCACAATCGCCGTGCCGAGACCAGCGCCGCGGGATCGATGCAGACTGCGAAATCGGGGCTGCTCGACCGAGAATTGTTGGCACCACTCGCCGGTTCCATCGGGGGAGTCGTCGTCGACCACCAAGATGTCGGCGTCGGGAACGGCCGACATTATCTCGGCGACCAAGAGCGGCAAGTTATCGATCTCATTGAACGTCGCGACCGCAATCAACACGGTAGGAGATGGTTGGCGGTCTGAGGACATGCGGAGAAAGAACAGAGCAGGGGGGGGGAATTGGCCCGCTGGTCACGGGAGACTGCTCCGTATAATAGCTGGAATCCCCTGCCCTGTTTACTGGCCTCCAAGATTCTATGTCTGCGACGATCGACAGTTTTTCGCACGAAAATCCTTACAATCGCGACTTCTGGCTTAGTTATTGCGCCAATTTGGCGTTGATCGTCGGCATGAGCAGTCTGTTTCGGTACGCCGACTTTATTTCCTATCTTGGGGGAGGCCCGTATCAATTGGGGTTGGTGACCGGCTGCGGGATGACCGGCGGTCTGCTGGGGCGGTTTCTGCAAGGACGCCTGATCGATCGACTGGGGCCGCGGATGGTTTGGCTCAGTTCGCTGCTGGCGCTGTCTCTGTTTATTGCGTTGAATCTGACGGTCGAGCAACTTGATTCGGCTTGGATTTATCTCTTGCGAATCGGGATGATGATTAGCCTGGCCGGAGCGTTCGGCGCTTCGTTGACCTCCGTTTCGCTGAAAGCTCCGCCGGGGCGAACGGCGGAGATGGTCGGCGTGTTGGGGTCGTCAGGGTTTGTCGGCTTGGCGATTGGACCGGTGATCGGCGACTGGATTTTTCGGGGCGATGAGATCACCTTCGTTCAGGTTCGCGCGATGTTTTTGCTGGCGGCGTCCATGATGATCGTCTCCATGGCGCTCGCCTATCTGGCGACACGTCGTGACCTGCGTGCGCCGCATCACGACCATCCTTCGGCGCTGCGGCTGGTGCGTCAGTTTCACCCAGGGTGGTTGCTGTTGATCGGCGTCGTGGTGGGCGCCGGAGTCTTGTTTCCCCAAGTCTTTGTACGCAGCTTTACCGAGTCGCTGAACATCAATCAAATCCAATACTTCTTTCTCGCCTACGCGTTCACGGCGTTTTCGGTACGGATCGCGACGCGCCAATTTACCGATCAATACGGCGTGAAGAATACGGTGATTCTCGGCATGGTTTGTTTGACCGCGTCGATGCTCGCCTATCTGCCGGTCAGCCAGGCTTGGATGTTGCCGCTACCCGCCCTCTTTGGAGGCGCGGCGCATGCGTTTCTTTTTCCGGCCGTCGTCGCAGGCGGCTCAACCGCGTTTCCGCGGCGCTATCGTGGGACCGGCACCAATCTGATGTTAGCGTCGCTTGACTTTGGATCGCTCGTGGGATTTCCGTTAGAAGGAGCGATTGTCAGCCAAGCCGATGCGATGGGATGGCCCGGCTATCCGACGATGTTTGTCGTGTTGGCGAGCCTCTTTGCGGTGATCACGCTGTTGTATGCGGCGTTTGGCGAAAAAGAGGTCGGCGAAGAGTATTTTGACTTGGCGAAGTCCGAACCGCCGCAGACCATGGATCCGGCCGCGCCCCCAAGTTCCCGCGATATCGATCAGGCGGATCGCGAAGCGACCAGTTGCCGGTAGTAGTCGATCGACATTTGCAGTCCGGTCTCGAAGTCGATCTCGACTTCGTAGCCCAGCAGCGTGCGGGCCAGCGTATTGTCAGCCATGCTGTCGCGAACATCGCCGACGCGGGGCGGAACATGTTGAGGCTGAACGTTGGCGCCGAGTTCGCGATTCAGCAGTTCGATCAAGCGCAATAGCGACGTGCTGCGGCCGTTGGCGACATTGATGATCCGACCAGCCACCCCGTTGGCGTCGGCGGCGGCCAGGTTCGCCAAGGCGACATTTTTGACGAAAGTGAAGTCGCGCGATTGCTCGCCGTCTCCGTAAATCACCGGGCGATCCCCTTGCAGCAGCAATGTGATAAAGATCGGGATCACTGCCGAGTAGGGACTATCGGGATCTTGCCGCGGTCCAAACACGTTGAAGTAGCGCAGGCCGACCGTCTCGATGCCATAGGTGTGATAGAAGGCTTGCAGGTAATACTCGGCCGCCAACTTGGCGGCGGCATAAGGAGAAAGGGGATTCGGCAGATCAGTCTCGCGTTTGGCCAAGGTCGGCGCGTCGCCGTAAGCGCTGCTGGACGCAGCGTAGATCACGCGGCGAACATCGGCTTGTCGCGCTTCGTTCAACAGATTGACGGTTGCGGTGACGCAGTGAGCGTGCGTGTCGAGGGGACGTTCAACGCTAAGCGGCACCGATGCGAGCGCCGCTTGATGAAAGATAACGTCGACGCCGCGTACAGCGTCCGCTACGACGGCGCTATCGGTTAGGCACCCTTCGACAAATTCGATCCGCTTGGCGACATGGTCCAGATTGCTGCGCTTGCCGGTGCTCAGGTTGTCGATGACACGCACCTGGTCGCCGCGGGCGACCAAGGCTTCGACGATATGCGAACCAATAAAACCAGCGCCGCCGGTGACAAGATACTTGGCCATAGTTCCGCTGCTTTGACGCTTGAAAGGGGAAGGGAGCGGCCAAGTTGACGGTTAATTCAACTTGGCGTTCATCGCGACCGCCGCTTCGATGCGACCGCCGATCGAAGCGATTCGTTTGGCGGCGGACGTTACGTCATCTTTTGTGGCGCGCCCCAAACAGGCCGTCAAGTAGATCGACTGGCACAAGACGCCGTAGAGTTCTGTTGAAACGGCGCCTGGATGCTCGCCGACCAGGATGATCAGGGGCCAGATCTCACTCAAATCACGCCAGACCGCTTGGGCCGACTCCAGATCGCTCCGCGATACCGTGTAGAGACTACGTCCCGCAGGCAAAAAGTCAATTTCTCCGCAGCGAAGTCCGACCACGCGTTCGGTCCATTTCGTTTCGCGGCGGATGACCTCGTAAAAACCAAGGGAATCACGCATGCCGAGCCGTTGCGAAAGCTGCTTGCCGTGCACGTCGCCGTCGATGATCAAGACGCGGCGATTTTCGCGAGCGGCCGCCAGCGCCGTGTGAAATCCGGCCTGATGTGCGTCATCGCCGCCGTCAGCGGAAAGAAACAGGGTCGACGTCGGCTGCGACGAGACATGCGCAAGTTGCTCGTACCGCTCGCGGATCCGCGCGTCTTGCAATTCGGCCAGCGTTTGTTCTTCGTACGAGACGAGATGGGGCCGAGGAATTGTCGACGTGAAAGTTCGCAATAACGAAGGGGGTTCTGATGCTTCGACCGGCGGCGTTTCGGCGACTTGCGGCTCTTGCTCGACGCGCGGCGGTTCTGCAGCGGCGCGTGCCGATTCAAACTTCGCTTTTTCCTCCGCTCTTAGCCGTACGATCTCGGCCAGGTCACGCTGATGGCTGTCGATCGTCTGGCGCGCCTCGGCCAGCGCCGCGTTCAATTCGGCTTCTTTGCAAGCGAATTGCTCGGCTTGCTGGGTTAACTCGGCGCTCAGGCTGGCGCGCAACGCTTGTTCATCGACGGTCGGCGTCGCTTGGATCGCTTGCTGGATCTTCTGCAGCTCGGCTTCTTTCCGTTCCAGCTGCAGCGAGAGATCGGCCGCTTCGTCGACGAGGTATTGATGCGACTCGCCCAACTCATCCAGCCGCTTCGTCAGTTGCGCCTGATCCTGCAGGAAGCGAGCTTCATCGGCTTCGCGCAGACGCGTCGACTCGGCAAGATGCGTCTCGAGCTCGGCTTCCAGCTCGGCGCGCAGTTCGTCATGCGAGGCCGAGTCGGTTTGATGCGACTGAAGCTGCGATTGCAATCCAGCGAGTTGCTGTTCCAGCCGCTTCTTTTCCGCGTCAAGCTCTAATTCCAACTGCTGACGCTGAGCGACGAGCGCTTGCTCGCGGGCCGTCACTTGCTGCTCGTATTCGGCTCGCAACCGCTGCTCGGTCTCGGCGACCGCTTGATCAACGGCGGCGGCGACTTCGCGAACCGAATCAATTTGCCCCCCCGTATTGTTGATCGTCGGCATGGCCGCAGGGGCGACGCCCTGCGACTGCAAACGTTTCAACGCGTCGAGCATTTTCGACATAGGACCAACCTTCGGCTAATCAGGCATGCTCGCGACGAAGCGAACTGAAGAGCCGGCGAAATTCGCGGCGACGGCTGCGAGTCGGCGCTGCTTCGGCCGCAGGATCCTCGATGATCAAGATGTCACGATCATCCGCCGGAGTCGGCGCGGCGGTCTTGCGCACGTGCCGCGACACGATCTCTTCATCGCGGGCATACGGAGGCATCACCACATCGACCGCAGCGACCGAATCGTGATTCGACTCGACCATCATCGGCATCGGCTCCAACAGCGACGCGATCTCCACCCCTTCTCGGCTTTGGACCTGCTTCAGCGAGCCGCGGGCTTCGCTAAGGCTGGCGTAGCGATCCAGAATGATCTCTTCGTTGGCGAACGACTCGTCAAACGGATCTTTGACGGCGCTGATGAACTCCAGCTCCGCTTCCGGTTTGAAGGGAGACTCGGGGTTGAACTCCATCTCCGCGGCGCTCATTCGCAGCGTCGCAGCCGAGTCGGCGTCCATCTCGCTCCGCTTTTGCTTGGGAGGCTCCATAATCCGCGACGGGAATTTCACGGAATGGGGCATTTCCCCTTCTTCCTCTAACGAGCCGAACTCCAAGACGCCGCCGTCGCCGCTCGGCGCCGAGAACGCTTCTTGGCTGGTCGTCCATGGTCCCGGCATTTGTTGCAGGTCGGCCCAAGCTTCTTCGATGCCGCTCGCATCGACTTGCTTGTGCGATCCGAGCGAAGCCAAGACGAGCACATGATCGCAGAGTTGGTTGATCAAACGAGGAACGCCGCCGGTTACCTGACTGAGCGAGTCGATCGCACTGTCGGCGAAGAGAGATCGTTGGGCGCCTGACTCTTCCAATTGAAATTTGACGAACTCGGCGGTCTCGGCCTTCGAGAAGGTTTCGAGATAGCAGCGAGCTGCGATCCGTTGATTGAACGAAGCAAGGCGGGGCGAAGCGAAACGTTCTTCGAGCGTCAAGCCGCCGGCGAGCACCATCCCGACCAGCGAATTGCCTTGCGACGAGATGTTCGTCAGCAGACGAAGTTCGTCCAGCAACCGGGTCGGCAGCGTATCGGCTTCATCAATGAAGACAAGCAGACCCTGGCGATCGTCATGCGACGAACGGAGGAAGTCGACCAGTGACAATCGCAGCTCCCCTTCTTCCAAGCCGCGATAAGGGAGACCCAGTTCATATAGCAGCGCCTGCAGCAGAGCGCGACGCGAGCAGACGCGACCACACTGTAAGAAAGAGATGTGGCGCTCGGCTTTCAAGTCTTCCGCCAGGACCTTCAGCAGCAATGACTTGCCCAGACCGGGGCCGCCGATAAGCAGCGCCGGACCTTCGCCACGATGCAGGCAACGGCGTAGCGTGCTGCGCGAGGATTCGGCAGCCGCAGAAGGAAAATAGTAGGGGGCGTCGGCGGCTGCTGGAAAAGGGCGCCGCGTTAGCTGATAAAACGATTCGTACATTGCTTATTCTTCCTAGGCTGTGCAGGCTTCCGTTCGAGACTGCAAGCCAAGTATTCAAAGTGATTTGCGCTGCGCGGGGTGCATTTCAACCATCGGCAAAAACGGGGGAAGATCTCCACCGTGACCGCCGCGGATTGCGAATGCTGACCATTAATGCGCAAACTTCCAAATTTGGTTTTGAGCGTTATATAAGGCCGTGAATGGTTCGTGCGTAAAAGTACGTGTAAAGTCGGGGTCCACCAACAGGGCGACCAAGATCAAGCCGACCAGCGCCACCAGCGAATACTCGCTCGCGACAATCGCAAAGCGGGCGGCGACGCGTGTCACCGTTCGCTTGCGGGGGATCGCCGGTCCGCCGGGCAGCGGCAATTCGGCCGCGATCGAAACGCCGGCGGCTGCGGCGATCTCTTTGGAGCTGACCAAGATCGCTTCTTGCTCTGCGGTCGGAACGCAAAGGGCCGCGAAACCACCCAGCAACGTCGCGATCGCCAGCAACATGCCGACCCGCTTCAAGGGAAATTTGCCGCCGATCATTCCGGCCACGTGCGGCGACTCGGCCGTCTCCACGCGTATCGACGTATAAAAGCGATGGCCATCGGCCGCGATTTGGTGTTTGCCGCCGACTGCTTCCAGCGACGATTTCGCTTGCTGCACCGCTTGTTTCAGACGCTGATGTTCGGACTTGATTTTCGCTACATCGACCGGCGGCAACTGCGCCGGAGCGACGGAAGGGGGCGGATCAGAGAACTGCGGCACTTGCTGCAACTGGGCTTGGAGCCCGGCGATTTTTGCTTTGACGTTAATCACCATGGGGTGGGCTTCGGTCCGCTGCGATAGCAGCGCGGCCAATTCACTCTCTTGGTCAGCGATCTGCCGTCGCAGTTCTCGCCACTGCGAGTTCTCTTCGATCTCCGGCGCGGTCACGCTGACAAACGGTTGTCTTCCGGCTAGGGTATCGCCATGCTTCGCGACGAAAGCGTCTAGTTGCTGTTGTGACTCATCCAAAGTGCTGCGCGCCGTTTGATTCAGTTGGATCGCTGCGTCCCCGATTCGATTCGCTTGGTCATCGGCGTGCTGATCGATTTCACGTCGGTACGTTTCGCCGACCTTGCTGGCCAATTGAAGAGCTGCACCAGAAGTGGGGGCGGTGGTCAGGATTGAAACGTCCGCCTGATGGCCGAGCGGCCGCGCGACAACTTCGATCCGAATTTGCTCACGCAGCGCGTCAACGTTCGCCAACTCGGCCGCAGTTGTTGGAAGTTGCTCAGCAATCGACAACAAAGCGACGTCGGAGAGCGTATTGACTTTCGCTTCCTGCGCGACGCTGACCAAAGACGTTTCATCCGGCAGATCGGCCGAGA
This sequence comes from Blastopirellula marina DSM 3645, assembly GCF_000153105.1. Classification (GTDB taxonomy): domain Bacteria; phylum Planctomycetota; class Planctomycetia; order Pirellulales; family Pirellulaceae; genus Blastopirellula; species Blastopirellula marina. The sequence continues at coordinate 1,170,958 of NZ_CH672377.1, read as the reverse complement.
CCAGCAACCCCTGCTGCGCGACGACTGATTCGACCGGAGTGCGGCAGAAGTAGAGTCCAAACGCGACGACGGCCAGCGCCGTTACGATAAACGCATAGGCGCGACTCGCAGCGCTAGATCGCGCCTGTTGCGTTGCCGAGTCTTCCAATTTCTACTCCTCCGTGGGGCAGGCGGATGCTAGCTGTCCATGCCAACAGTTTGCCGTTGTCTTATTCATCGGCGCCCGAAGAGCGGCGCTTCATACGAATCGTCCAGTTCGCACGCCGAAATCTACGGGTTAAAATAAACATCCTCGAATGGATTACCCCCAGCGGGAGACGCGCCTTGTTCAAGCGGAAGATCTGCGGAATCACTACGGTCGAAGATGCGACGGCGATGATCGCCGCTGGCGCTGATGCGCTGGGGCTCAATTTCTATCGGCAGAGCAAACGCTATCTCAACGCGGGAATTGCCGCCGACGTTCGCGAGGCGATCTCAGCTGACGCCGCCGTGGTTGGTTTATTTGTCAACGCTGACGTTGTGGATGTCGTTGCAACAGCCAAGCGACTAGCGCTCGATTGGATTCAATTGCATGGAGACGAGTCGCCTGACTATCTTGCGCGCCTCCGGCATCTCGGTGCTCCGCCGGTGCTGAAGGCGTTTCGCTGCGGTCCCGATTGGCGAAAGGAAATGATTGAGTTCCTATCGCGATGCTCGGCGCGTGACTGTTCGCCGGCCGCCGTCTTGGTCGACGGCTTTCAGCAAGACGCCTATGGGGGAACTGGCCATCCCGCCGACTGGAAATCGCTCGCGGACTGGAGCCAGTGGCTGACGATTGAGCATCTGGTCCTAGCAGGGGGGCTGACTCCCGGGAATGTCGCCGCGGCGATCGCAGCGGTTCAGCCCAGCGCGGTAGATACGGCTAGCGGGGTCGAGATCGAGCCGGGAAAGAAAGATAGTTCGCTTGCGACGCGATTCTGTGCAAACGCCACAGCGGCGATGGGCATGTAAAAGCCCTGTAAAACCCGCTTTTGCTAGCGTTCGGGCATTTACGGATTTACTGATAATGGGCTACATTAACGGTTCCCTGGTAGCCGGGTACGACGGCCCCGTTGCGCATTCCGCTAGAAATGCGGTGTAACGGAGATTGCCGATTCTGATTTTCCAATTCATTGAAGGAGTACTCTCCGTGTCGCAAGTTGAAAAGCTCCCCTACAAAGTTAAAGACATTAGCTTAGCCGCGTGGGGGCGGAAAGAGATTCAACTGGCCGAGGTCGAAATGCCCGGCTTGATGACTCTCCGCGAACGGTATGGCAAGGACAAGCCGCTCAAAGGCGCTCGCATCGCCGGTTGCCTGCACATGACGGTCCAGACCGCAGTCTTGATCGAAACGCTGATCGAACTGGGCGCCGAGGTGACCTGGAGCAGCTGTAATATCTTCTCGACTCAAGATCATGCCGCCGCCGCCGTCGCCGAGCGCGGTGTGCCGGTCTACGCCTGGAAGGGCGAAACCGACGAAGAGTTTGATTGGTGCATCGACCAGACGATCATCTTTCCTGACGGCAAACCGCTGAACATGATCTTGGATGACGGCGGCGACTTGACCGTCATGGTCCACGAGAAATACCCGGAGCTGTGCGAAGGGATCCGCGGTCTTTCGGAAGAGACGACCACAGGCGTGCACCGTCTCTATCAGATGTTCAAAAAGGGCGAGCTGAAGATGCCCGCGATCAACGTCAACGACTCGGTCACCAAGAGCAAGTTTGACAACTTGTATGGTTGCCGCGAATCGCTGGCCGACGGCATCAAACGCGCCACCGACATTATGGTCGCCGGCAAAGTGGTTGTCGTCTGCGGTTATGGCGACGTCGGCAAGGGCTGTGCCCAGTCGATGCGCGGCTTTGGCGCTCGCGTCATTATCACCGAAGTCGATCCGATCATTGCGCTGCAAGCGGCGATGGAAGGCTATCAAGTCACCACGGTCGAAGAATGCGTTGGCTACGCCGACATCTTTGTCACCACCACGGGCAACCGGGACATCATCACCGGCGCTCACATGGAACAGATGAAGAACGACGCGATCGTCTGCAACATTGGTCACTTCGATCTTGAGATCGACATGGCCTACCTGACGAAGACGCCGGGCATTTCGCGCGACACGATCAAGAGCGACGCCGTTCCTGGCGGACCCCTGGATCGTTTCACGTTCGCCGACGGTCATTCGATCCTGGTTCTGGCCGAAGGCCGCTTGGTCAACCTGGGCTGCGCCACAGGGCACCCGTCGTTCGTCATGTCGAGCTCGTTCACCAACCAGGTGATCGCTCAGCTCGAATTGTGGCGAAACTCCGACGAATACCCGATCGGCGTGCACGTCTTGCCGAAGCATCTGGACGAAGAAGTCGCTCGGTTGCATCTTGACAAGTTGGGCGTGAAAATGACCAAGCTGACGCCGGTGCAAGCGGATTACATCGGCGTGCCGGTCGATGGTCCGTTCAAGCCGGATCACTACCGCTACTAAACCGAACGTTCGACTCATCGCGAGACGAGTTGACCTGAGATACGCTTGGGGGGCTGCGACGGAATAGTCGCAGCCCCTTTTTGTTTTATTTGCACGTCAAGAGTAAGCATCGAATGCCACAGATTCAAGCAATTCGCGGACTCCGTTACGACCTGGGCCATGTCGGCTCGCTTAGCAATGTGGTCGCGCCGCCGTACGATGTGATCGGTACGGAACTTCAAGAGGAGCTCTACCAAAAGCATCCCGCCAATACCGTGCGGTTAATCTTGAATCGCGAAGAGCCCGGCGACAATGAGAACCACAATCGCTACACGCGGTCGGCGCGGCTCCTGAAAGATTGGACGCGCGAAGGGATTCTTTCGCAGGAATCCGACCCCGCGATCTACGTCTACCATCAAGAGTTCGAGGTCGAAGGTACGCACTATGTTCGCCGTGGATTTATGGCCGGCGTCAAACTGGTCCGCTTCGGCGAAGGGAACATTTACCCGCACGAAGAGACCCACTCTTCCGCCAAGGCCGATCGTCTGAAGTTGTTCAAAGCGACCAAAACCAATTTGAGCCAGATCTTTGGGCTCTACCCCGATCCGAGCAATAAGACGCAAAGGCTGCTGGACGACTATGTGATCGACAAGACTCCCCTGGTCGCGACGGATCACTTGGGAGTTGTCCATCGCTTGTGGCCGATTTCTGATTTGTCGCTGATCTCCGAAGTTAGCTCTGCAATCGCCAATGCGCCGATGTATGTCGCCGACGGACATCATCGCTACGAGACGGCCTGTAATTACAAAGATCAACTAGCCGAGTCGGGCGAGTTGACCCCGGTTCATCCGGCCAATTATGTCATGACAATGCTGGTCAGCATGAGCGATGAAGGAATGATCGTCTTGCCGACGCATCGTCTCTTCCGTGGTCTGCCGGCGATGAAGTCGGACGACCTGGTCGCCAAACTGGGCAAATACTTTGACGTCGCCATCGTCGGCCAGGGGGCCGAACTGGCCGATACGATCTGGACCGACATCGCTACCGGCGACGAGCAAGGCAAGATCGGATTCTATTGCCCCGTGGACAATACCTGGGTGATGGCCAACTTCAACGAAGAAGGTCAGGCGAAAATGTCCGAGATCGCCGCCGAGCATAGCGGAGACTGGCAAGCGCTCGGCGTATCGATCTTGCATCGCCTGGTGATCGAAACGTTGCTCGACGCCAAAGAACTGCCGAAGGCCAACTATGTCCACCTGGTCAGCGAAGTCGTGGAAGGAATACAGCAAGGCGATCCCGAGAACGGCGGCCAACCTTATCCGCTGGCGGCGATCGTGATGCCGGCGACCATCGACCACATTCGCACGATCAGCGAACATGGCGAACGAATGCCCGCCAAGAGCACCTACTTCTATCCCAAGCTGCTCAGCGGGCTGGTCTTCAATCCGCTGAGCTGAAGTCAGGGATCTTGGCGACGTTTACCGTACGCTGCAACCTGCCGCAGATCGGTCAATCGTTACCGTTTCACGTGAAACATTGCTTCCGCCAAAGGGCGTTTCGGACGATCGTTCGGAACGCCCTTTTTGCGTAGTTTGGGTGTTTCACGTGAAACAGGCGAGATTCGGCTGCCTGTGCGTTTCACGTGAAACATGCCGATTTCCGTTTTTCACGGGGGAAATGACATTCCTCGTTTGTGCGCTTCCTCGCTAGAATCCCTACCCCGCACGACCTCATCCGAAGTCGTGCGACCCCAGGACAAGGCGAACCGTGGCTCGAATCATCTGCATCGCGAATCAAAAGGGAGGCGTCGGCAAGACGACCACGGCTATCAATCTAGCCGTCGCTCTGGCCAAGGCCGCTCAGCGCACGCTGCTGATCGATCTCGACCCGCAGTGCAACGCGACCACGGGATTGGATTTGGCGCCGACGGACCGACATCCATTGGTATTGCAGCAATCGCTGCGGGACGCGATTCAAACGACGGCGATTGATGGTCTGGACCTGTTGCCCGGCAGCCGCAGCTTTCAGGATGTCGAGACCCTGGCTTCGGATGATCAGTCGCAGCCCCACGCCGCCGTCCTGCAGTCGCACCTGGAACGCGGCATGGCCGGTTACGACTTTGTGTTGATCGACTGTCCGCCATCGGTCGGTAAGCTGACGCAAACAGCGCTGGCCGCGTCGACCGAAGTGCTGATGCCGATCCAATGCGAGTATTTCGCGATGGAAGGGCTGACGCAGATGATCCAGGTGATTCGCGGCGTGATGCAACAGAAGCCCGATCGCCTGGCGTTCGGCGGGATCGTGCTGACCATGCACGATCCCCGACTAGAGTTAACCGCTGAGGTCGAGGACGAAGTCCGCGACTTCTTTGGCGAAGTAGTGTTTGACACCGTGGTGCCGCGGGATGTCCTCGTCAGCGAGGCGCCCAGCCACGGTCGTTCTGTGATTGATCATGCGCCCCGCTCACGAGGAGCGCGCGCTTACATTGAACTATGCATGGAGGTACTCGAGCGTGACTAAGCAAAAACGTCTGGGACGTGGATTGGCGGCGTTGTTGGGCGGGCCGATGGACGAAACCGGCGGCATGATCGACGCACCGATCGAAGCAGGCTCACCGCGGGTCTTCAACCCTGATGACGGTGACGCCGATCAGCACAACGAACCGATCCCCAGCGCCGCGCCGGCTCCCGAAGAGTTCGTAGGCGAACGGCTGATCAAGCTGCCGGTCGAAGAGATCGAAGCGAACCCCTATCAACCGCGACAAGAGTTCAACGACGAAGAGATCGCCGAACTAGCACAAAGCCTGCGGCAGCACGATATGCTGCAGCCGATCGCAGTTCGTCAGATCGACGGGCGCTATCAACTGATCTCGGGCGAACGCCGCCTGCGCGCCGCGATCGTCGCCGGTTGGGACCACGTGCCGGTTCGGGTCTTTGAAGCTGACGACCAGACCGTCGCCGAATTGGCGATCGTTGAGAACTTGCAGCGGAAAGATCTGAACGCGATCGAAAAAGCGATGTCGTTTGAGCGCTATATGCACGAAAACGGCTGTTCGCAAAGCGAACTGGCCGAGCGGATCGGCATCGATCGTTCGACCGTGGCCAACTTGGTCCGATTGTTGGAGCTGCCCGAGCCGGTGCTGACCTCCGTGATGATGGGAGAGCTGACCGCCGGACATGCGCGGGCGTTGTTGCCGCTGGGCGAAGAAGGAATCCAAGTCGAGTTTGCGCGTCGGATCTTCGACGAAGGTTGGAGCGTCCGCGCTGCTGAAGAAGCGGTGCAGGATTTCATTCATGCGGAGGATGGACCTGCGACCATCAAGAAGCCGGTCAAAAAAGGGCGAACCGCAAGCGATCAAGTTGCGTCCTTAGAGCAGGAATTCCGTATGGCCCTGGGAACCAAGGTCGACATCAAACAGACGGCCCGGGGAGGGAAGATCGTCCTGCATTTCAAGGGAAATGAAGAATTCGATCGTTTGCGAGACTATCTGATCGGCGGTCAGGTCGAACTTCGCAAAGCGGGCTAAAATTTTGCCCCTCTTGTGAATGGATGTATAGTACAGGTATCATTGTCAGGTCCCCGCTCGGCGGATAAGATCGGGGACTAATGTTCGGGGTGTGGCGCAGCCTGGCTAGCGCATCTGCTTTGGGAGCAGAGGGTCGCAGGTTCGAATCCTGTCACCCCGACTGAGGCGAAGCCTCAGTAGTAGAGAGTAGAGGGGAGAAAGTAGAGCAGTAGAGCGTTACAGGCCTAGGGTTTTCTCAAGGGCGAAGATTCTCACTACTGCTTAGCTTTCTCCCTCTCTGCTCGGTCTACGGTTCTTCTTTCTACTCACTTCTTCTGAGTAGCCAAGTGACGTTCCAGTTCGAGAAACTGTTCGTCTACCCGAAGGCGATCGATTTCGCCGATCCGATCTGTTCGGCGACTGAATCCTTTCCCCGCGGCTATGGCTTCCTCGTTGATCAACTAACAGCGCCGCCCTTTCCCTTGCCGCCAACAGCGCCGAAGGTAACGGCCGCTTTACCAAAGCTTGACCGCAGGAATTTTTTCATGATCACCTACGGCTCGGTACAGGAATGCGTGCCGTTGTTGGAGTTGGCCCGGCGTCGTAGCTTGTTTGATGATGCCGAGCATGGTGAGCGGAAAGCTCAGCTAGAGGATATCGCTTAGATGCTATTGGGCTTGGTCAACGGCCTAGAGAATCGTGCCGTCTGATGGAGGTGGGAACCCTTGCGATAGCGAATCGATGTTCGCTCGTGGCCGATCACCAACAGATGTGGTGATCGGCTGTTTCTCGAATTAGATCCCGCGTCGCCTACTTCACTCGCTTCCAAACATGCATCCACTGCCCACTGCCGGGCGCCGTTTCAAATTTGGTCGGGCGAGCTTCGCCGGCCGGAGCCAAGATCACGCGGAATTCATCCCCGTTGACTTCGTAGATGCCAAGGCAAGTTTTTTCCTTTTCGCCGTTGGTCTCGTTCGTCGCGTCGATCGTCTTGACGTCTTCCGCCACGCCCAGCTTTTGCGTTCCCTCGAGCTTGCCGATTTCGGCCAGCATGACGGTGTAATGGTCTCCCTGGATTTCCAGCTTGCCATCTTTGAGTTCGGCTTGGGAGAGCACATTGCCATCGGCTTCGCCGCCGCTCAGGTACCAGACGCCTTGCAGCGCGTCGCCGGTGGGCGCGACGTTGGTTTGGGTTGCTTCGTCACAGAATAGCGCGCTGGCGGCCAACAGCATCATAATTGGGAATCCCATAGGAGTCTCCTGTACATTGCGAAAGGGAAATCGGTTCTCGTAGAAGCTTAGATTCCATTTTTCGCGCAGCTGGATAATCCGGCTCTCTCAGAGAAGTTGTTGTAAAGCGGCGAGCGAATACAAGGGAGAGTCGGATTGAACTAGGCGCACTTACTGCGTTCAACTGCAACTGCGATGGAAGCGTCATGCGAAAGTAACCGGTTTCAGCTAGCAGTCTGATCTCTTCCTGCTGCTCCTTCTCTTCCGGTGGCGAAGAATTCCTGAATTCTGATCGGCGCGACTTCTGAATCCGCATGTCATAGATCGGTTGTGATGGCTCACGGAACATTTACCTAGGAAATGCTCGCTCCCCCTCTCTCGGCGGGCTATAATCTTCGGCTGCTATTTCCATCTTTTCAACCGTGACGCACCGCTGCAATCAAGGAGACAGGCGCATGACCTCGTATCTCAAGGCAATCCTGGTTGGTTTTCTGACGGCGACGATGGCGTTTTCGCCGCAGTGGGCGTTAATGGCCCAAGAGGCCGCGACGGTCGAGAAAGGGAGCTTGGGTCTGGAATATGTTCCGGACAACGCGGTCGGCGTTGGCTTTCTACGTGCGGAACCGCTGTTGACCTCGTCGGTCGTAAAAAACTATCCCGTGGAAGTGGCGCAGGCGTTCGGCGCGAAGTACCTCGGATTTGATCCGATGCGGATCACTTCAATCCTGTTAATCGCGACTCTGCCGACGCCGGAGAATCCGACGCCTGACGTGGTCGCCGTGGTGAAGACGTCCGAGACGCTGCAAGGGGAAACCTTCTTCGCCAACATCGGTGAGTTGGTCGAGGAGATGGCCGACCAAGAAACGGTGAACGAAGTCTTTGCGGGGTTGAAAGGGAAAGCCTTTTTCACCGAAGCGTATCCGCTCGATTACCTCGCGGCGCATCAACTGGACGAGCATACGTTTCTGCTCGGTTCACTCACCGCCGTCGCCGCGGTCGTAACCAACGGTCCCCATGCGCAGCTCACGCAGCCAGCCCAAATGTTGGCGGACGCCGGCGATGATGCCGACGTCGTCTTGATGCTCAACATGGCGCCGGTGCGAGACCAAATCAATGGGATCATCGCGCAGCAAGAGATTCCGTTTCCGTTCGCCGTTTATAAGCAGATTCCGGATTCGACCAAGTCGATCACATTGAGTGGTCATTTCACCAACAAGATGGCCCTGACGTTGAAAATCGACGCGGTCGACAAAGAAGCGGCGCAAAAGCTGGAGTACATGGCCGGCTTCACCATGGAAATGGCCAAAGCGGCGATGTTGGGCGAAGCCCAAAAGTTGGCGGATAGCAAAGACGAAATCGAAGCCGCGATGGGGCAGTATCAAACTCGCATGGCCGAATCGATGCTCAAACTGCTGCAGCCAAAACGAGACGGCGACGCGCTAGTGATCCGATTTGAACAAAGCGAAGACAAGATCGCCGCGACCAATGTGGCGATCGTGGGAGTTTTGGTCGCGCTGCTGTTGCCGGCGGTTCAATCGGCGAGAACGGCGGCGCGGCGCGCGGCTTCTGCCAATAATTTAAAGCAGATTGCACTGGCGATGCACATGTTCCATGACACGTACCGCACGTTTCCTCCCCAGGCGATCACCGACAAGGAAGGAAAAAAACTGCTCTCTTGGCGCGTAATGATTTTACCGTTCATCGAACAGCACGCGTTGTACGAGCAGTTTCATCTCGATGAGCCCTGGGATAGCGAGCACAATCGAAAATTGATTCCGCGGATGCCGGCGATTTACAACAATCCCAATAGCACGACGCCGGAAGGATACGCCAACTATGTGGGATCACTCGGCAAAGGTATGTTTTTCGAGCAACCGACGGCGCCGCCGGAAGGCCAGCCGTTCGCACCGGGGCTTAGCTTCCGTAACTTCACCGACGGCACGTCTAACACCCTGATGTGCGTTGAAACCAACGAAGACGCCGCGGTGATCTGGACGCAGCCGAGCGATCTGGAGGTCGACCTGATGAACGTCTGGAAGAATTTGGGGAAAGCGCAACTGGGCGGATTCAACGCCGCCTATTGCGACGGCAGCGTCCGCTTCATCAACATGGATACGCCTGCCAAAACGCTGCAACTGCTTTTTCAGCGGAATGATGGTCAGGTGATACCGCAGTAAGTCTAGGTTCGGCCGCGGTCGACGCTAACTATGAAGAAAGCCCGGCGTCTGAACTCAGACGCCGGGCTTCGATGTTACCATTCCAATCGCCGTCGAACGACTAGCTGAACTCAACGTCGCGATTTTTGCCCGGCATCGGCACGGCGTAGCGGCCGTTTTCGTCGGGCATGATCGGGGCCGGGCCATCGACCGTTAGTTTGTCGACGTTCGGCGCGAACTCGTGCTCGCAGTGGAGCATTTGGTCGTAGGTGATTTCCTGGCCGGTGTGAGCCGCCATGCGACCCATGCTGGTGACCAGACTCGCTTCGACGCCGCGAGGGACTTCGTTGTACGGCGTGTCCTTGACGATCGCGTCGATGAAGTCGTTCCATTCCAATTGGTAGGGGTTTTCTTCGGGTTGCGGCCAGGCCCACGTCACTTCGCGGCGATTTTGGTTTTGGCCGCTGAAGGTGCGCACCTTACCGGGAGTGTGACCCGAAGTGCTGACAATCGCCGAACCCTTGCTGCCGTGGACGGTGCTTGACATGTCGTTGCGGCAACCGAGCATCGTGCGACCGTCAAAGAAGAGCTTCGACCCGTCGTCATAGGTGTACTCGACGGCGTACGAGTCAAAGTTTTGATCGATGAAGTCATCGCGATGATGTCGCCCGCCGAGCGCTTGCGCTTTGACCGGCCACGAGTTTTTCATCCACGACGTTTCGTCGATTTGGTGGATGTAGAAGTCGCTGAAGCAACCGCCGCTGGCCCACAGGAAGCTGTGGAAGCGTTCGATCTGGAACATCACTTCCGGCGTTTCGGCCGGTTTGCGGGTCGAGAACGCCGAGGCGACCGGCCCATGCATGCGATAGGCCCGCATCATGATGATGTCGCCGATTTCGCCATCTTGGATGCGCTTGTGCAACTCTTGGCGTCCGCGGCAGTGACGAACCATCAGGCCGACGGCCGACTTCAAGTTTTTCGCGTCCGCTTTTTCTGACAACGCCAGCATTCGCTTGGCGCTCGGGCCATCGGCGATGAGCGGCTTCTCCATGAAGACGTTCAAGCCTTTGTCGATCGCATAGGTGTAGTGGACCCAGCGAAACGCCAGCGGCGTCGCGAGAATGACGATGTCGCCTGGGTTGAGTGCGTCCATCGCGTTCTTGTAGGCTTCAAAGCCGACAAACTGACGTTCTTGGGGGACGTCGAATTTGTCTTCTTTCTCTTGGTACAAGCGTTCGAGCGTTTTGTGGCTGCCCGCCAAGCGATGATCAAACACGTCAGCCATCGCGACCAACTTGGTGCGAGCGCCCGGTACGTCTAGGCAGTTCGCCGCGGCGCCGGTTCCACGACCGCCACAGCCAACCAGAGCGACTTGAATCGTGTTGATCTCTTTTTCTTCGGCATGGACATGCGGAACAGCGAAGGCGGCCAATGCCGAAGCCGTACCGGCGACTTTGATAAAGTTGCGGCGGTTTTCTGTCGTTTCGATTCGTTCGCTCATGATCAGTCCTGTGATAACGGGAAGTGTTGCGGGGAATAGAGAGGGGCTAGTAAACGTCGCGAGCGCTGTTCCAGTAGAAGTACATCTCTTCCGGAGAGGGAACCTTTACTGGTCGTACGATGCGAAAGCCTAGTTGGGTCGCGTTGGTGTGATACCAGACGCTTTTGGGTAACTGCGGATCTTGCTGTTTCCAGGAGGGGTCCGATCCGCGCCGCGCCGCCGATCGAAGTCGATCTGGATCATCGTCCCAGCCGCCGCCGCGAGCTGTGCGCGGATAAAGGGTGACCGGTTTGATGTAGGGATTGTTCGCGTGGCCTTGGATCTTGTCAAAGTAGTCAGGCAGGTATTGGTCAGCGGTCCACTCCATCACGTTGCCATGCATGTCATGTAGGCCCCAGGGATTCGGCTTCTTTAGGCCAACCTTTTGGTACTTTTCGTTCGCGTTGTCATAGAACCAACCGTACTGCTTTAGCTGTTCGGGATCATCGCCAAACGAATAGGCGGTCGAAGTGCCGGCGCGGCAAGCGAATTCCCATTCGGCTTCGGTCGGCAGTCGATAGAAATGACCGGTTTGGGCGCTCAACCACTGGCAATACTTGTTGGCCGCGTGCTGCGTCATGCTGATCGCAGGATAGCCATGTTGCCCCATGCCAAAGCTCATCTCGGTGTAGGGAGGAGTCGGCTGACTGACCGCATCGATAATGGTGTGCGTCTGGGCGTCATAATCGATGCGTCCCCCATCTTTGCGGCGGTCGATCTGGGTGATCATGAACGGTTCGTACTCGTCCCAGGTCACTTCGTATTTGCCGATCCAGAAGGGATCGACGGTTACCTTGGTTTGCGGTCCTTCGTCGGCATGGCGAAGCTCTTCATCAGCCGGACTCCCCATCAGAAATTCGCCGCCAGGCGTCGCAACCATGTGAAACTCAACTTCGGTCAGCGGAATTACTTTTGCGTAATCCTGCGGATCGCCGGCTTCGGCTTTCGCCTGGGCGACAATCTTGGCGTGGATCTTTTTCACCAGGTCGAAGTCGTCGGCCGAAACAAAACTGCCGGCGGGCTTGGGCTTGGCCGTGAGAGTCGTCCCTTCCGGCCACTCGGCGCCTTCGGCGATCCAGCGGCGCAGCAGCTCGGTGCTGGCTTTGGGAAGCGGGCCGCCAGAATGCAGCGGCGGCATCAGTTGATCGTCAGTACGATCCAGGACCGTCAAGCTGTAAATCGAACTCTCTTCCGGAGACTCGGCGACGATCGCGCTGTCATAGCTCGTTTCGTTGGCAAGCGTCTTGGTCGTCAGATTGAAATCCCCTTCCGGCGACTCGCCAGAATGGCAAGAGACGCAGTTGGTTTCCAGAATCGGCGCGATCTCTTTGCTGAAATCAACTTTGGCCGCGGTCGCCGAGACGCCTAGACAGGCAATCGAGAAATAGCTGAAGAGCTGGATACTTGTCTTGAGATAGCTGATCAATCGTCCGTTCCTAAATAGACATCGGCAGGCAAGTCGGTCATGACTGCGGCGCCTTGCGGGGGAGAAAACACTTGAGTTGCGTGCGGCAATCAAGTACGACTCTTGGCGAAGAGATCATCACCTGGGGCCCTTCATTCTAGATGGTTCGCGCCGCGCGATCCTCTTATTTCTGCTGCGGGATAGCGTCATCGCGGAAAAATTTCGGGAAAATCGCAACAAATTTCAGCCCAATTGCCAACCTTCGCGGATTGGCGCTCCTGTTGCAAATAGCGTTCGACCCCAGGAAGTTACGGTCTTTCTGAAATCGCTGGTCGCCGTTCCCTTGACGCGCGGATAGAATCTCGACAACAGAATGAAATCCACTCAAATGGCGGGTGTGGATTTCCATTACCATAAGGGGCGCTCTTCTGGTCTGTTCCCAAATTCGGCCCGCGAATCGACACCGATCGGTTTGGCCGAACTTCCCATGAGAAACGCAATGAGATTTGAGATAAATAAGGCGTACTTGCTGAGCGGAATTCTAGCCGGCGCGATCACAATCACCTGTTTAACCGGGTGTGGCGGGAAGCAAGAGGCAATCTCCGGCGGCGAGACGACAAACGAGACGCCGGACGTCGCTGCGCCAAGTTCGGACGTCGCCGCGCCAAGTATCGAAGAGACCAAAGCGATCTTGGAAGAGGGTTACATCTACGGTCTGCCGATCGTGATGAACTACGCAGTGATGTACGAGTATTCGGTCGATCCAGATTCTGGACAGTACAAAGCGCCTTTCAACGAGATCAAAAACGAATCGCGCGTCTTTACCTACAAAGACACGGCCATTGTCACGCCCAATAGCGACACGCCGTATTCGTTTCTCTGGATGGACCTACGGGCCGAGCCGCAAGTAATTTCGGTCCCGGCGGTCGAGAAAGATCGCTACTACGCCGTGCAGCTGGAAGATGGCAACACCTTCAACTACGGTTACATCGGCAGTCGCACCACCGGCAATGAGCCTGGTGATTTTCTGGTGGTTGGACCTGACTGGAAAGGTGAAAAGCCGCCGGGCGTCAAAGGGGTGTTCCGCTCCACAACGCAGTTTTCGATCGCTGGGTTTCGCACTCAACTGTTTAACGCTGAAGACATGCCGAATGTCGTGAAGATTCAGTCGGGGTACAAAGTTCAGCCGCTCTCCGCTTTTCTGGGCCAACCGGCGCCGCCTGCGGCGCCCAAGATTGATTTTCCGAAGATCGACAAAGCAATGTTGGAGACCGGCTTTTTCGGCTATCTCGACTTCTGTTTGCAGTTTGCTCCGGCGGGTCCAGAAGAAAAAGAAATCCGCGGCAAACTTGCCAGCATCGGCATTGGGCCAGACAAGAAGTTCAGCATGAAGGAACTCTCGCCTGAACATCAAGCGACCGTCGCAACCGCGATGAAGCAGGGTGATGAAAAGGTCCAGAAGTATCTGGAAGGTGCGTTGAAGGACGTCAACGGTTGGAAAATCGCCTCCCCGTTTGGCGATCGAAAATTCTTTGCTGGTAATTGGCTACTTCGCGCCGCCGGCGCCAAGGCGGGGATTTGCGGAAACGATTCGGTCGAAGCGACTTATCCGATCACTCGCGTCGATGTCGATGGAGAAACGCTTGACGGGAGCAAACACGACTACACGTTGACGTTCGCCAAAGGAGAATTTCCGCCGGTCAACGCCTTTTGGTCGGTGACGATGTATGACGGCGAAAGTCAATTGTTGATTGAGAACCCGATCAACCGCTACTTGATCAACTCGCCGATGCTGCCAGAAATGCAATTGAATGAGGATGGCTCGCTAACCCTCTACATCCAAAAGGATAACCCCGGCAAGGACAAAGAAGCCAACTGGTTGCCGGCCCCCAACGGTCCGATTTATCTGGTGATGCGCCTCTATTGGCCGAAGACGGAAACGCCCTCGGTCTTGCCGGCAGGCGAAGGGACCTGGCAACCGCCGGGCGTTCAGCAAGTGAAGTAGACGGTCATCGTTCTCGCCTGTAGCGCCCAAAGCTTGGGGCGCTACGGCGCTGTGAGCCGCTGCAGCAATCCGTCGCGATACGAAGTCAGTTCGCCCGAAACATTCGTGAACAGCGACGTTTCTGTCTGGAACGCCCCGTGGATCTCTTATTTCTCGCAGCGTGTTGAGGGCAACTCGTGCCGAGATCTCAGCGGCAAGCTGGAGCTCAAGGGGCGATATTCATTAATTTCTTCCAATATTCTAAAGTCGATATTCTTGCCGCAAATTACCCTGCTTGACGGTGAGTGTTTCGCACATTAGGGTGGCTCTGCTTACATAAGTACAGGTTGATCCGCTGATCAGTTTCGCCAGGTAAACCAGCTAAGAAACTGGCTTATGTCGCCTTTTTGGGGCGAGATCTAGGCTGCATGCCCCCAGAAAGTAGTTTAAACTGGCCGTGCTGAAGTTCCCAGATGCGCTACATCTCGCATTCTGTCTAGTCGCCGCCAAGCTCTCAAATATCGCGATTGGTCAAGCAGCAGACGTCATCCAACGCAGGCGAGATGGCCTGTTGAGTCAGAAGATGTCGATGTTCCACTAAAAACGCGGGATCAGTATAATCCCCCCCTCGGCGCCGGCATCGGTTGCGGATCAGAAGTTCTAATTGGAAGAATTTGACGTGCTCAAAATCGCATCACCGCCGAAACGCCAACGTCTGGAAAAGCCTCCCGGCGTAACGCCTATTCGCGTCTGGTGGGAGTACGTAGGCGTCATCGGCCTGATGCATCTGTTTGCGTTATATGCTTTCTGGCCCTGGCTATTCAGCTGGACCGGTGTCGTCTCGGTTTTCGTCGGCCACCATTTGTTCGGCATGTTTGGAATGACGGTTGGCTATCACCGTCTGCTCACGCACCGCAGTTTTCAGTGTCCGCTTTGGCTTGAGCATACCTTCGCTATCCTCGGCGTTTGTTGTTTGCAAGATACTCCGGCTCGTTGGGTTGCAACGCACCGCGTGCATCACCAACACTCGGATGAACAAGAAGATCCGCACACGCCGCTGGTAAACTTCTTCTGGAGTCAGGTGGGCTGGCTGATGGTGAAAGATCGCAACTTCGGCAAGATGGCGCACCTGGACCGATACGCCCGCGACGTTGTCCGCGACCCGCTCTATCTGTGGTTAGAGCGCGGCCAAAACGGCTTGCTTGTATTTGTCGCTCACGCTTTCGTCATTTATCTGATCGGCGGCGCTATCGGCTATTTCACCGGCGGATGGAGCGAAGCCTGGCGGATGAGCTGGAGCTTGTTGATTTGGGGAGTCTTTGTCCGGACCGTCTTCGTCTGGCACATCACCTGGGCGGTCAACTCACTGACGCACATGTTTGGCTATCGCAGTTATCAAACGAGCGACGACAGCCGCAACAATTGGCTGATCGGCTTGTTGTCGCACGGCGAAGGCTGGCACAACAATCACCATGCGCTTCCGACCGCCGCGGCCCATGGACGACGCTGGTGGGAACTGGATCTTTCGTATCGGGTCATCTGTAGCCTGGAAGCGGTGGGGCTAGCCTGGAATGTCGCGCGGCCCGATCAGAAGTTGGCGACCAAAGCCCGGGCATAGACGAGCGCAAGTCACTTGATATCGAATCAAAAATAGCTCGCCGCAGAGAATTGCGACGAGCTATTTTCTTAGCCGCTTGGTTTACGATGATGCTAGGGCGCGCGGCGCGATTGACCGCTTTTAGCGCTGCGATTTCTTCGCATGCGCGGCGACATCGGCGGCCGCTTTGGTGGGTACGCCAGGCTTGTTGAGAAAGCCGAGATCTTTTAGCCATTCGGCATATCGCGCCGTCCACGTGCCAAACGGAATGCCTCCGCGATCTCTCAAGCCTCCGCCGTGACCGCCGTTGCCGTAGATGTGCATTTCCAGATTCGGAACGCCTGCTTTTAGCATCGCCGTGAAGTAGTCGGTCGCCCAAAGTGCATGGACCTTGTCGCCTGATCCGGCCGAAGCGATAAAGCTGGGAGGAACGTCGCCGGGAATGCGGGTCTCTGGATCGGCGGTAAACGGAGTCGGTCCCGGATAGATCACGCCGACAAAATCAGGGCGCGCCGAAATCTTGGCCAACGGATCGCCAGCGCCTCGGTTGTTGCTTGCAAATTGTTCGTACAGCACAGCCGTCGGCGCCGAGAGTTCGGCGCCGGCCGAAAATCCCATGATCCCGATTTTCGCCGGATCTAGCTTCCACTCGGCGGCGTGAGCGCGAACCAAGCGAATTGCTTGAAACGCGTCATTCACGGCGTCGACCTCAGCCACGTAGCCATCCACGCGCAGGCGATTGCGCAGAATGATGGTCGAGACTCCCAGCTGTTTGAAGAAGGGAACGCAGTCGGCGCCTTCCGGTCCGACCCACAAAATCTTATGGCCGCCCCCGGGTGCGACAATAACGGCCGCGCCGGTGTTGTTGGGCTCGTCGGTCGCTAGATGGACCTCGATCGACGGATTGTGAATGTTAATTACGTTGAGAATGTTTGCAGGCTTCTTCTCGAATGTCGAGTTGTAGTTCTCCGCTTCATGGACGCGATCTTGATTCAACTGCGGCGAATCAGCTGGATAAAGCGACAGTAGGATGCCGCCTGGCACGATCGGTTGCGGCTGATAGGGTTCAGCGGCGGAAGAATATGCGGGATTTGCTAGTAAGAAAATAGCCAAGACCAAGCATGGGGTGAGCAAGTCTTTCATGGTCCAATTCCTGGAGAAGTAGTGATCGAGCAGGGGGGCTTTGCGGGAAATGCATCTCGACGGCACGCTGCATTTTGTCGTCGCAGGCATTGCGGTGAACTATCATGATATCTTGCGGCGCGGCGCGTAGCCACGCTCGCCGACGATAGTCATCTGGATTGCCGCCTTACCGTGCGAAGAAAATGCTCCATGACCAAAGTTCTGACGATCACCATTCTGCTTGTAACGTCCACCGCGGTTCAGTCTGCTGAGCCGAACCAATACGCAGAGCGCGCCGAAGAAGTCACCGGCTTTATCCAAAAGAACTTCTTCGACGCTCAAAGCGGAGTCTATTTCAAAACGGTGAAGCACGACCGGCTCGACTATGTTTGGCTGCAGAGCGTGATGTTCGCCAACCTTACCGCCGCCGCGAGGATTGAACCCGATAAATACGCGCTGCCGTTGGACGCCTACTTCACGGCCCTCGACGGTTATTGGGACGCAAAGGCGAAGATTCCCGGCTATGAAGCGGCGCCGACCCGCGGCAATGGGAACGATAAGTATTACGACGACAACGCCTGGTTGGTGATTACCTTCCTGGAAGCGTACGAAACGAATCATGACCCGCGCTATCTGCAGCGAGCCGACGAGACGCAAAGGTTTGTGCTGAGCGGTTGGGACGAGGAGATCGGCGGAGGAATCTGGTGGCATGAGCGCCACAAGGATGGAACCAAGAACACCTGCGCCAACGGCCCGGCGGCGGTCGGTTGTTTGCAGTTGGCGAAGTTTGAAACAGCAGAAGCTCCGGCGCTAATCCAGAAGGCGCGGGAGATTGTCGCTTGGACAAATTCTGCGTTGCAGGATGACGACGGCTTGTTTGATGATCGCAAAGTGGTCGCGACCGGCGAGATCAAACGGGGCAAGCTGACCTACAACAGCGCTTTGATGTTGCGGGCCAACTTGGGACTATATCGGGCGACCGGCGAGTCAGCTTACCTGGACGAAGCCAAGCGAATCGGCGAAGCGGCCGACTGGTTCTTGGATAAGAATACCGGCCTTTATCGTGACGCCGTGCGATATTCGCACTTCATGATCGAAGCCGATCTTGAACTCTACCGCGCGACCAACGAGCCGTACCTGCTGGAGCGGGCCCAGCGGAACGTTGACGCGATCTACACCAACTGGAAAGCGAATACGCCGGACGACATGATGTCGAGCGCCTGCATCGCCCGCGCATTGTGGCTGATGTCGGAAGCGGAGACCGAACCCGGAAAAGCGTTCTGGCGAAATGCGGATAAATTCGAGAAATGATCGAATGATTTTAGGAGAGCTCGATGAAGTTGCGCGGCAAGCGACTCGTAGCGATCTCGGCGGCAGGACTGTTACTTGTCAGCTGCGCCATCTTTTACGTGCAATACTTCATGCTGCGATCGATTGGCAGCGGACCGGCCGGACCCCCGGTTGATCCAGCGCCTTTCGCGCGCGTTTGGACCGATCGGCCCGTTCGCTTGATTGGAATCGGCGACAGCGTCACCGCGGGGCTTGGGGCCGACTCGCCGAGTCATACCTACTTCAATCGTTTGATCGCTAATCCAGACGATGAGTTTCCTGAACTGCAGGGGCTCTGTCTGTCGAAGGTGTTGCCAAATCTGGAAGAGGACAATTTCGCGATCTCAGGCTCTACTTCCCGCGATCATCTGCATGTGCTTGAAGACCGGCTCGAGACGCATGCTTCGGAAGAATTTGGCCTGGTGGTGATGACGAGCGGCGGGAACGACTTGATCCATAGTTACGGTCGAGCGGCGCCCAAAGAATGCGCTATGTACGGCGCGACGCTGGCTGAAGCCAAACCTTGGATTGACGCGTTTCGTACTCGCTTGGAAGAGATGCTGGTCAAAATCGAGGCCAGCTTTCCCGGCGGTTGCGAGATCTATCTCGCCGATATTTATGATCCAACCGACGGCATCGGAGACGCACCGAGCATCTATCTCCCCAATTGGAACGACGGACTGGCGATTCATGCAAAGTACAACGAAGCGATCTACGAGGTCGCGGCTTCGCATCCCAATGTCCACATCGTCCCGCTTTACAAAACCTTTCTAGGTCACGGGGCGCATAGCGGACAGTTTTGGAGAGCGACCTACGTCGCGGACGATCCGCACTATTGGTTCTATGAAAACGTCGAAGACCCCAACGACCGTGGGTATGATGCGATTCGCCGGGTGTTTCTGAATACGATTGTCGAGAACTCGGAGCTGGTGCGAGCCGACTAAATCATTGAAGCACTGCCTAGCCTACTCCGCATGGTAGCCGCGCCAAGTCCAGATTAACGTGTCGGCCAAGGTTGCTTCAAAGACTTTCCCGTCGCAGTGTCGCGTCGCTTTGCTGTAGACGAAGCGATAGTCGTAGTCTTTCGCTTTCAGCGCGGCGGCGGTTCGCTGGTTGGCCATCACCCAGTTGTGATAAGTCTCTGCTGGGTCTTGGGCGCGATTGTCGAACTCGGAAACGTGTGTGAAGATTCGCAGCGGCTTCTTCTTGCTCGTTTCGATCAGCTTTTTGCCCGAATGATATTCCCACGCGCCTAGCGGATATTCCTCTTCTTCAGCCGCATCGTCGTCTTGCTGATCGACGAAGGTGCCGCTGTAAGTGATCAAGCGACGAAACAGGTCCGGCCGAAACCAACCGACCGTCAATGCGGCCGCGCCGCCAGAGCTGCAGCCCATAATCGCTTTGCCCCAGGGATTGTCAGTGAACGCGATGTGGGGATAGACGGCTTTGATCTGCGGATCGTTCAGCACGGCCGGCAACACTTCGTCGTTGATGAAGCGCGCGAACCGGTCCGACATGGTGTCGTATTCTAAGCCTCGCTGGCTTCCATAGCTGTCGTTGCCGCCGTTTTCGACCGCGATCGCGATGAAGGCCGGCAGTCGTCGCGCCGGATCTGGCGAGATCGTCAGATTGTCGAGCGCGTTACGAACCAGATTCAAGCGACTCGGGCCGTCCAACGTCACCAGAATCGGCGCTTGGGCTCCATCTTTGTAGGCGGCCGGAATGTAAACGAAAATCTTGCGCGCCACGCGGACCGGTTTGTGCGGATCGAGCGTCTTGTCGTCGCCGCGATAGATCTTGCTCTCAGCCAGCGGCATGCTGAACGTAAAGTATTTCCCCTTGGGGTTTCCCTGGTCGGTCAAATCGAGGTCAATTTTGTAGTCGGGACCGATGACAAAGTCGCCGTTCCCCGCTGCGCCGGGATTTTCGGTATAGGTCTCGTCCGCAGACGCCGCCGTAGTGGTTGCGATCAAAAACACGATCGATAGATAGCGGAGGAAAACAGAGCGGAACTCGGCTTGGTTTTGCATGCTGGGGCCATCGTGGAGGGGAGATGGATCTGGGAGACTTCTCATAGTAACATGCCGCGGCGCCCATGTTCTACTGTTCGGAGTTTCACCTCCTCAAAGGAAAGAAAGCAAGCATGAATCGATCGTTCAATCTGGATCTAAATCCACAGCTCGACTTGGTGCTAGAGCGGATTGTGGACGTACCCCGCGAGTTAATCTGGACCGCCTGGACGACGCCGGAGCAAGTTTGCCATTGGTTTTGTCCGCGTCCTTGGACCGTGACCGACTGCGAAATCGACCTGCGCCCCGGTGGAATTTTTCGGACGACGATGTGCTCTCCAGAAGGAGAAAAGTTTCCGAACGTCGGTTGTTACCTGGAAGTGATTCCCGGCGAGCGATTGATCTGGACCGACATGCTGTTACCAGGGTTTCGCCCGGCGGAGCAGGGGTTCATGACCGGGATAATTACGCTGGAAACCGTGGAGGGAGGGACTCGTTACAAGGCCGTCGCGCTCCACGCCGACGTCGCGACGCGCAAACAGCACGAAGAAATGGGATTTCACGAAGGCTGGAGCACGGTGCTCGATCAGCTGGTCGAGTATGTGAAGTCCATTTGAACGTCAGCGGTTTGCCGGTTTGACTGTCGAGAGTTTGGGTTACCCGTCGCCCAAAATCCTTTGCAGCGCCGGAACATAAGCGTCGGCGTAGCGCATCATCCCCAGATCATTGGGATGCGAACCGTCGGTCGCCGCCTCGCCGTCACTTCCCAGCAGATCATCGCCAGGCAGGTAATGGAGGTTTTTGACGCCTGCGGTTTGCAGATTCTCGAAGGCCGTTTTGAAGGCCGCGCGACTTCCGGCGTGGCGTTCTCGTGATGACTGACGAAACGGCGCAAACGTGTAGGTGCGATCTTCGACCAGCAAGATCGGCGTCTCGGGATGAGCTTTGCGCAGTTGTAGAACCAGCGGTCCGGTCTTTTCGGCGACGACCGGGCCGTCGACATTCGGCAGGCAATCAATAATGAAGACGGCGGGGTCAAGTTCGCAGAGAAACTCGCCTACTTCCGCTTCTAAGCGACCATTTCCCGAGAAGCCGAGATTGATGACCGGGCGATTCATGCGGCGGCCGACGATGCCGGTGATCGACATCCCGGGACGCGAAGCACAGGCGCCATGCATGATCGACGTGCCGTAGAAGACGAGCGGCTTTTCTGTGCGCGGAGCGACCGCGGCGAAGTCGCTGCCGGTCGGAACGCCGATTTCCAGCGATTCGACGCCGTTGTAGAGCGGCAAATAAAGCGTGTAGAGTCGTCGCTCTCCGTTGGGCCGCGGATCGATGTCATTGGTCAAGACCGTGTTAACCGATTGCGACGCCGGTTTGGCGACGGCCAGCCAGCGATCCTGTCCCTGCTCGTTGCGAGCGTACAGGTCGACGCCGCTCACGCCGGTCGCAGGCATGTGCGGCATCGCGAGATTGGCGCTGAGCAATTTGTAGCGTGCGCAAATTTTCGGCGCATCGGTTTCAAACCGCACGAGCATGCCAGCCGAGTGGCGACTGAGATTCCAAACGGCGGCGCGAACTTTACCTTCGGCGCGACTTGGCAAGCGATCAAAGTAGCGCGTCGTATCGTTCCAGCCTTTTCCTTCCACCCCCCAGTCTTGCACGTTGTACCAGTCAACGCCGTCCGCGACTTCCGGCGTCAGATCTTGGGCGAACGACCAAGCGGGCAACGCGGCGGCTGCGGCCGACAGCGAAGAAAGAGCAAGAAACTGGCGGCGATTGAAGGGATTTGTCATGGTGTTCACTCAGGATGGCGGGAATGAAATCGAAAGGACAGGTAGGAAAAGCTTGATCGAAACAGGAGATCGACGGACGTGGCGATGCGGACTATTTCACCGCTGTTTTTGGGGTGATCACTTCGTTGCCGGTCGGCTCGGGGCCGCTGCCTGGTTGCAAATACCAAGTCTTCGTCGTGGGGCCGTTGACCAAGATGTTGTTCGCCACCGAAACCTCCGTTGGATTCGCGAAGGAAGAACCTCCGGCAGTGACCAAAATCAAATGCGGGCGGTTCGTATTTGCTCGCGCGTCAATGAAGTTGCGATCGATCGAAACTCCCTGCGAATGGTTGACCACCATGATGACGCCGTTGGGCTGCGTCAGCGATCCGCCGATGATCGTATTGCCGACAAGTTCGATATTCGTCGACCGGTCTTCAACGTGCAAGGCCTCGGATCCATAGTTGCGGATGTCGCAGTTTTCGACTCGACCATGGGTCACATTCGCGAATCCCACCGCAAACCCTGCGGAGGCCGAGTTGCATTGATTGTCGCGAAACTGCGAATCGCGGACGACGATGTTTTGCATTTTTCCATTCGGCGAATTGAACTCGAGATCGGACGCCCTGTTTCTCTCGAAACGGGAATATTCGACCACAACCCCATCCACTCCGCCGGTTGCTCCGTTGGCCTGAAACAGGCCGTAAAAGCAATCTTGGATGGTCATGCTCTTAATCGCGAGATTCTTTAAATCTCCGACGCCAAGTTGGATCGCATGGCAGTACGCTTGAGGAAATCGGGCGGCATTGCCGTTGATACGACAATTTTGCAACGTGACATTCGAGATCTCGCCGAACATCGACAGCAGGACGGCGGGGAACTCTTGGTCACGTTCCAGGGTGATCCCGTCCAACACGACGTCACTTGCAAGACGGAGGAACTCGCGATGATCGCGACGATCGCCGTCTGAAGTAAGCAAGAGTCTCGAGTTGTCTCCCTGTCCCCAAATCGTCACCCCCGGCGGGACTCGCAGCGGCGACTTGGTCAGAGATATCCGGTAGTCGCCCGGCGGAATGAGGAGCGTGTCGTTCGGCTGCAGCGCCGCAAAGACTTTTGCAAACGCCTGACGATTGTCGGTCTCGCCATCGCCGACCGCCGAATAGGGTGCAGTACGAATGTCTATGACTTCTGACTTGGCGGAGCGGATAGTAACCAGGCTGAGAACAATCATCAACCACAGTTTTGGATTGGCCGGCATGGGGACGATTGCGTTTCAAGGAGGCATGCACGCTGCAGCAAACAAGCGGCGGCACGCGTCAAAAGGGAGGGCAAGATGTAGAAGGCGAGAATGTACCGTATCCTAATAGCAATAGCGTCGGAGATCAATTTTTTGGCGCGCCGCACGATCGAAAGTGCCGGAAGGCGTCAAGGAAAATTAACGGAGTCGATCGAGTCGTATCATGAATCTCGCGTATCCAGGGCACATTCTGCAGGTTCGCGCTCCGGCGATCAACTTTTACGTGCTGCGCGATCAGGAAGAACTCTACCTGATCGACGCCGGTTTTATCGGCGGTTTGCGGCTGATGCAGCGTGCGCTGGTCCGTCGCAATTGGAACCAGTTTCCGATCCGCGGAATCATCGTCACGCACGGTCATCTCGATCATATTTTGAATGTGAAGACGATCGCGCGTCGCTACGGCGCTTGGATCGCTGCACCGCGGTTGGATGCCGAGCAGTACGCAGGCCGATCGAACTATCCCGGTCAGGCGCGCGTCGCACAATGGTTAGAAACCTTCGGGCGACCGTTGCTCGGCTTTCAACGGTTCACGCCGGATCGTCTGTTGGACGACGGCGACATGCTCGACGTTTGGCAAGGACTTCAGGCGGTGCACCTGCCGGGGCACACGGCAGGTCATCTCGGTTTGTACTCGCCAGAGCGGCGATTGCTCTTTAGCGGCGACCTGTTTGTCAGTTATCGCGGAGCGGCTCGTTTGCCGCCTGATATCTTTAACTCCGATCCACCGCAAATCCCTACCAGCGTCGCCGCGGCGCTCCGCTTGCAACTGGACGGCGTCTTACCCAATCATTGCGATCCTTCGCCGCCTGCCGAACATCTGCGCCGGTTGCGCTTGTTAGGCGCGAAACTGGCGAGTTCGCCTAGTCGTGATTAGTGGTCACCCTATTTGGCGTCGCATGGAGTTTCCGGAAGGTGAACCTGGTATTTGTGCAGCAACTTCTGGTACTCTCCGCTGCCGCATAGTTCGATCAGGCGATCATTGAACTTGTCTCGCAATGACTCTTCGGCAAAACCAACTTTGAAACTGGTGACGCCGGGGAAGAGTTCGATATTGCGGACGGCATCGAGCGAATGTCCAAGCGACTTGGAAAAATGATCGAAAATATTGCGGTCGATCACGATCACGGCGTTGTCCGATTTCCAGAACTGCTCGACTTGCTCCTTTTGATCGGCGACTTCTTTGTAGTTGGCGTGATCCGGACCGCCGGGAGCGAACTTCGCATTGAATTGGTCTCCCAATTCGGTATAGGCGTTTTGCCAGGTCAAAACTTCGTACTTGCCGAGATCGCTGACGCTGGCGACTTGCATCTCGGCTCCCTTCTTGACGATGGCCACGTTGGAGAAGGCGATGAAATCGTGGGAGTCAAATTCGTTGTCATTCTCTTGCCGAATGCCGACGGAAATCGCCGCTTGCTTTTCCGGCACGGCCTTCTCTAACGCTTCGTACGGCATTTGGACGAAGTTCAGCTCGTAGTCGGGCAAGGCGGCCCGGAGCAGTTCGACTTCCAATCCGCTGGTCGCTTTGTCGAGCACATACGGCGGAATGTCGGGCGAGATCGCAACGGTGAGCGATTTTTTGTCGACAGTTGCTTGGGGAGTCTGGTCCGCAGGTGCGCAGCCGATCGTCAATAATGCTGCGCCGAGACTTGCAATCAGAAATGTAGGAATGATTGAAAACTTCATGGGCATGGACTCCGTCACGATGAAAGTCGTCTAGCGACCGCGAGATTAGGGTTGTCGGCGATTTTACCCATTTCGAACGCGCTTCGCACTTGACCTTACGCTATTCCCTGCTTGGGCGCCCGACTGTCTGCCGTGTTTTACTTTTTTCTTTCCGTGAAAAAGCGTAGCCGACTAAGATGTGGAGGAGCGGCTTTCGGGGATCCGGCCGAAGGCGATCTTCTCTTCCATCGCGTGCTGATAGCGATGGATCGAACCGAAGAAGAGGGCCGATGGTCCCCAGCGATCGGTGATCTCATCGAGCACGGCCGACAATTTGCACGGCTGCTCCAGCTCTTCAAACAGCGAACGCGTCACCTGCGACGCCAGACGCAGATCGCTGACGCAGACATCGACCTTTAGGAGCGGCGTGTTACTCAGCGGGCGACTCTTCCAGAGCTTTTCAAACTGCAGCAGCAGCGAAGGGGTATCTTGCAGGCAAGGAATCGGCGTCTTGGTTTCAAACCGTCCGCCGCGAACATCCTTGAGCGAAAGCTGCAGCACATTGGCGTAGTAGCCGGAGCGGCGCAGGCGCTGGGCCAGTTTGCAGATCAGCTTCACCAAGATGCAATGAGCGCCGTCGGCGGTGCGAAACTGCGGATCAAGCACGTTGCCGTGACTCATCGATTGTCGCCGCGTGGGCGGTTCCGGCTCATCGACGCCGTGCAGGCCTGCCCACCAACGCGAGCCGGAGATCGATCCCCACGCGCGCGTCATTTCGTCTCGGTTGAGATTCCAGAGTTCACGAATGTTGGTTACCCCATGTTGGTGCAAGCGGCGCTCGATTCCAACGTTGACGCCGTTGAGCTTGGTCAGCGGCAAATGTTCAATCCGCTCTGGCAGCGCTTCCTGCGGCAAAGCGGTGAGACCATGCGGCTTTTCCAGACCAGCGGCGATCTTGGCCAGCAGACGCGTCGCCGCAATCCCGATCGAGCATGACATCCACAGGCCGATTTCATGAGCGACGTGGCGCTTGATGCGATAGGCCAAGCGACGAGCTTGCTCGAGCTGGCGATCCGCGCCAAGAAGGCGAATCGTCCACTCATCGATCGAATAAATACGCTCGATCGGAGCGCACTTCTCCACCGACGCAAGCAACCGATGGTGCATCCTTACATAGACGTCGGGCCGTGCTTTGATCAGCTGAATTCCGGGACAAAGTCGCCGCGCGTCATAAACCTTGGTTCCGACTTTAACGCCGGAACGTTTGGCGTCGTAGCTGGCCGCGATGATACAGGTGCTATCGGTATCGAGCGGGACAACGCCGACCGGCTGCTTGCGCAACTCCGGCCGCAATTGTTGCTCCACCGAGGCGAAGTACGAATTCATGTCCATCCAAAGCCAGTTCATGGCTTCCATGGCGCGCCTCCAATACTGATAGTGAACCTATGTTCACGTTGTATCGGGTTTTGAATTTCGCAGCAAGAGACAAATTTGCAGATCCGACAAATCGCGGGCTGCGCCTTACGCCGTTTGCATCAGCAGTTGCTGGCGATGTTTGACGCTCAGCACGATCCCAATATGGATCGCGAGCGCAGTCGCTAGGCCGACCACATGGGCCAGCATGCCCATGCCGTTGCTTTCGCTCAGGATGATCCAGGTAAAACCGCCGACCGGCAAAAACAAGAAGATCGCTGTCCAGAGGCCGGGATTGTAGCGGTGCATCGCCAAGGTGGCGGCGATGTGGGCCAACGCGTTGAGCAGCATCGTGTAAACGGCGATCAAGCCCCAGCCGACATCGAATAGTCCGGCCATCAACAGCGCCGCAAAATAGACGACCCACACGCCGCCCACGTTGATCCACATCGTGGCCCGCGGCGTCAGCGCTTCGTACCCGCCTGCGACGTTCTCATTGACAAAGCGGCGAAATCGATCTCCCAGATGTTCTTCCAATTGGTGCGCTAAATAGACGATCAGTTGCAACAAAACCAGGACGAGCGCAAACGACCAAGCGCCGGCGACGAGCGGCAATAGTCCCAGCAGAAAAATCATCGTCACCGCGCCAGCAAACGGCCAATTGTCATCCAGCCATTTCAGCGGAGCAGGCGTTTTTTCAGGGATGGACATAGACCACAAGCCTCTGCGTCGAAAGGGAGAATTGCCGAGAGAAATCTCGCAAATCTACGTCGTGGAGAAAGGTTGTCAAATGACGTGCTGTTCGTAGGATCAGAGTCACTGGTTCTGCGCTCGACGTCACCCGGCGGCGATGATTTTGGTGAGTTGATTCGCCTTGTCATTCGTCAAACAGGAGGATGATTGGTTACGATCATCCGGGGGCGAAGTTTTGCTTGCCAGTCGAGAGTTGCGATAATTGCCTCGATACTCAGTTTTATTAGTTTTAGCGCGAACTATCGGATGTTATCCGGAAAGAAGATATCCAAATGATCGACGAATGGATCACCTCGGCATGGAGCGAACTGGCGATGGTGGTGCTCTCGGGGACCGTCACCTATGGGGCGATCCTCGCGTACACGCGAATTGTCGGCTTGCGCAGCTTCTCCAAAATATCGGCGGCCGACTTTGCGATGACGATTGCCGTCGGCTCGCTCTTTGCGTCCACCATGTCTGGCTCGACGCCGACTTTGTCTGTGGGGTTAGTCGCGATTGCTACGCTCTTCGGCGGACAGTGGTTGGTGGCGTTTCTCCGGCGAAGTTCGTCGACTGTGGGTCAAATTGTCGACAATCAACCCATTCTATTAATGTCGAAAGGGCGAATGCTGGAAGACAATATGCGGAAGTCGAACGTGACCCGCGCGGACATCTATGGAAAATTACGCGAGGCGAACGCAATTAACCTTGATGAGGTGCTCGCCGTCATATTTGAAACGACCGGCGATATTTCTGTTCTTCATTCCAAAGATCCAGATGCCAAGCTTGCGCCTGAACTATTGGAAGGGGTCGCGGGAAAAGAAGCGCTGCCGCCGGACCTGCTTGCGATTTCGAACCCTTCCGCTTAGATTAGCAGCCATCGCCGCAAAGAGCGTGTAGCGGCGATGGCTTTCCTGGTTGGTCGCCTGAAGGTGGCCTTTAGACTGGTCGCGGATTGCGTTCTTCAAATCCTCGTTGGTGCCAATAAGGATAGGCGAGCGTCGTCTCGCTGGCTGCATCTAATCGTGCGATCTGTTCCGCCGTCAGGTTCCAGTTGACGACGTCGAGGTTTTGCTTCAGCTGTTCTTCATTGCGAGCGCCGACGATTATCGTCGCTACCGATGGACGCTGCAGCACCCAGTTCAGCGCGATCTGGGCGACGCTCTTGCCGGTTTCGGCGGCGACTTGGTCGAGCGCATCGACCACGTCATAGACATGTTCGTCCGAGACCGGCGGGCCAATGTCGCGGGCCACCTGGCTTTGTAGACGCGTATTTTCGGGCAACGGCTTGTCGCGGCGAATCTTGCCGGTTAAGCGACCCCATCCAAGCGGGCTCCAGACGACGGCGCCTACTTTTTGATCGAGGGCCAGCGGCATCAGCTCCCACTCGTAGTCGCGTCCGACCAGCGAGTAGTAGGCTTGATGAGCGACGTAACGGGAGAGCCCGTACTTTTCGGAGACGGCTAGAGACTTCATCAGATGCCAGCCAGAGAAGTTGGAGCAGCCGATGTAGCGGATCTTGCCGGCGCGAACCATGTCATCGAGCGCCCTAAGGGTCTCTTCGACCGGCGTCGTCGCGTCAAAGCCGTGCAGTTGATAAAGATCGATATAGTCGGTTCCCAAGCGGCGGAGGCTCGATTCGACCGCTTGGATCAAGTGATGCCGGGACGAGCCCACATCGTTAGGACCGTCGCCGCTGCGGAAGGTTCCTTTGGTGGAGATCAAAACCTGTTCGCGACGTCCACGCAGCGCTTGGCCGAGAATCTCTTCGGCGGCTCCTTGAGAATAAATATCGGCCGAGTCGAACATGGTCAGTCCTGCGTCAAGACAGATGTCCACCAGCTTGGTCGCTTCCGCGACATCGGTGCTTCCCCAGGCCTTAAAAAGTTCGCCGCCGCCGCCAAACGTGCCGGTTCCAAAGCTCAATACGGGAACTTTGAGCCCTGATCCGCCGAGTTGCCGGTAATCCATGGTCATCGCCTCCTTGGTGGTTCGTGAAGTATCATACCGAGTGGCGCTGTTTGGCTTTCGCTCGGGTATTGCGCCCTTTTACCTATTAACGCGAACTGCCGGTTCGAGGCAAGTTGGCCAAGGTCCTTTTGAAGAAAGAAAGATTTCAACGGAAACTTCCCTGCGCACATTGGGGGCGGCCTACAGGAGAAATGGAGACCGCTCGTTATAATTGAATCGACGTATTCCCCTTTCGCGACGAGACATCTATGCTGGGCCCTGGCCAAACTCCCCACGATCAACTTTCGCCCGCTGCGGCCTCCGACGGCCAGACGCTTGGTCTGACCGACTATCTGCTGAAGATTTTGAATGCGCGGGTTTATGACGTCGCGATCGAATCGCCGCTGGAACAAGCGGCCCGGCTGTCGAAGCGAATTGGCAACGCGGTCTGGTTCAAGCGGGAAGACAATCAACCGTCATTCAGCTTTAAGCTGCGCGGCGCTTACAACAAGATGGCCCATCTGACGCCGGAACAACTGTCGCGCGGCGTCATTTGCGCCTCGGCCGGAAATCACGCGCAAGGAGTGGCGCTCAGCGCCCACCGTTTGGGATGTCGCGCGATGATCGTCATGCCGGTGACGACTCCCCAGCTGAAAATTGAAGCGGTGCGCTCGTTTCATGGCGAGGTCACGTTGCACGGCGAAAGCTACTCGGACGCCTACGCCTTTGCGATCGAGATCGCTCTCGAGCAAGGGCTGACCTTCGTTCATCCGTTCGATGATCCGGACGTAATTGCCGGTCAGGGGACGATCGCAATGGAGATCTTACAGCAATTGCAACAGCCGATTCATGCGATCTTTTGCGCGATCGGCGGAGGCGGTTTGATCTCCGGCGTCGCCGCCTATGTCAAAGCGGTCCGGCCTGAGATCAAAGTGATCGGCGTGCAGATCGCCGATTCCAATGCGATGGTTCAATCGGTCGCAGCAGGTCGACGCGTCCAACTGAGCGAGGTCGGGCTCTTCTCTGACGGCACGGCGGTGAAGTTGGTCGGCGAAGAAACCTTTCGGATGACGCAGGCGCTGGTCGACGCGTTTGTGGTGGTCGACAACGACGCCGTGTGCGCGGCGATCAAGGATGTGTTTGAGGATACGCGCAGCATTTTGGAGCCTGCGGGCGCATTGAGCGTCGCCGGTCTGAAGCAATACGCGGCCGAGAACAAGCTGACGAATTCGAACCTGATCGCGGTCACGTGCGGCGCCAACATGAACTTTGATCGACTGCGGTTTGTCGCCGAGCGGGCCGAAGTGGGTGAGCAGCGCGAGGCGCTGATCGCTGTTTCGATTCCGGAGCAACCAGGGAGTTTCAAACGCTTGTGTGAGTTGCTGGGAACCCGCGGGATTACGGAATTCAATTACCGCATGTCGGACAAAACCCAGGCGCATGTCTTTGTCGGGCTAACGACGTCGAACCGGCAAGATACCGCCGATATGATCGAGAAGCTGAATCGGCATGCGTTTGCTGCGGTCGACCTGACCAATGACGAACTCTCGAAAATGCATGTTCGATACATGGTCGGCGGGCGAAGTCCGCACGTCCAAAACGAACGGCTGTATCGCTTTGATTTTCCGGAACGCCCCGGTGCGCTGATGAAGTTTCTGTCGCACATGCCGCCTAGTTGGAATATCAGCCTGTTCCACTATCGCAGCCAAGGAGGCGATGTAGGGCGGATCTTGGCCGGGCTGCAAGTACCCGATAGCGAGATGGCCGGGTTCGAGGAATTCTTGAGCGGGCTGGCCTATCCGTGCGTGGATGAAACCAACAATCCGGCCTATCGACTCTTCCTGTAGTCGGACGCTTTAGAACATCCGCACGAGCAGTCGGATGCCGACAAAGCAGAGCGCCAGGGCGAGCATCTTCACGATCAGCGAACCCTTCAGTTTGGTCGAAACGGCCGCGCCGATCGGAGCGCCCATCATGACGCCGACCGCCAGATACATGGTGGTCGAAAGTTCTCCCTGAAACTCGCCCATGCTGACATGCGTAATTGTCGCGGTCAACGCAATAAAGGTGAGCACAAAATGAGAGGTCGCCGTGGCGAAGTGGGGCGGCATCTTCAAGGCGCGGATCAAAAACGGCACGTGGATGATCCCGCCGCCGATCCCGAGCAAACTAGAAACGACGCCGATATAGGCGCTGCCGAGCGAGCCGATCAACATCCGCGTCCCAGCGATCGGCTGGTTCGTATTGTCCGTCTCACTGGTCGATCCGAGAGGATTGGAGAATAACCAGGCGCCGATCAGAACCAGCAACGTGCCGAAGATCGGATCGAATAATTCCCGCGGCATTTCTCGCACGAGCATCGTTCCGAGGATTGCGCCGGGGATGCCTGCCACGGTGAAGATCGTGCCGGCGCGATAGTCGATGCGCCCCATGCGCATGTAGGCGACCGTACCGGAGTAGGCGTTGAAGAAGACGACCGCCAGCGAGATCGCCGTAATCTTGGCGGGGGATTCATCCGGCATCATCATCAGCAGGATCGGCACCAATACCGATCCGCCTCCGGCGCCGACCAATGTTCCGTATCCGCCGACCAAAAAACCGATCGGCGCGTAACGCAGGAACTCTTGGATTTCGGGAGAGATCATCACATGGACCTTAGATCTGAAAGTCGAACGGAGGTCCCTGCGGGCGCTGCGGATCGTTGTGATCAACGCGGCGAGCCGATTGAGGAGGCCAAATCCAGGCGAAGAGCAGGTGCGTACCCCATCCCCAGAAAAGCGGAATAATCACGCTGGCGGCGATCAGCAGCGGCGTATTCAAACGTTTCTCCCCGTTCCCTGTGGATGCGACAGGGTCGATTGTACGCTACTGGGCGCGGCCGCCAACCGCAGGAGAGTCGCTTGAATTTGATAGCATTGTCCGCTTTTTTCTCCTCACTATCGAGGAATTACGCCGACTTTCCGGGCGGGAGGGACTTACTTCGGCAATCCGCTGGAGGGAATGTATTTTCCCCCTATCCAAAATCACGTTAGCAGCTACAATTTCCCACTGAACCGATCAGATGGATATCTCATCGGTTTAAGAGTTGAGCACGCACCAACGTCGTAAGCGGCGTTGGTTTGATCTACTTCGATCTTTTGGCCTAGCTTCTTCGGATTTGCTCGGCGTTCAAGATTATTCAGACTGGCATATATCGCTTCCTTTCATTCGGCCGCTCGCCTACTAGCTTGCGAATCTGAAATGACAGGCCGAATGAACGCGACTGGCTCGCGGCCGATCTGCAGGTAGCGGATCTTTGCGTCTCTCGACATGAGCGTCATGTCGCGCGAATTGGTCATTGCACCAATTTGTATTGTCATTGACGCCGCCAGTAGCCGCCGGAGCATACACCTATATCCTCGAGCGCTCGAGGACTGCGCCCGTTGCGGTCGCATTGCACTTAACTACGTTAGGAATGATTTGAGTATCACTAGTTTTCGCGATTTGCAGCTTAGCGAAGCGATCCAAGAAGCCTTGGCCACCGAGAAGTATCACACGCCTACCCCGATTCAAGGCCAAGCGATTCCTCATTTGCTGGAAGGGAGCGACCTAATCGGTTGCGCCCAGACCGGAACCGGCAAAACCGCCGCGTTCGCATTGCCGATTTTGAATCAACTGGATCTCGACCGCAGTCGCGCTGATGCGTGTGCTCCGCAGGTGTTGGTGTTGTCGCCGACCCGCGAATTGGCGGTGCAAATCGCCCAAAGCTTCAACGTCTACGGACGTAACGTCAAGTTCCGTTTGACCACCATCTTTGGCGGCGTCGGTCAAAATCCGCAAGTTCGCGCTTTGAAACGCGGCGTGCATGTCGCGATCGCGACGCCGGGTCGTTTGCTCGATCTGATGGATCAGGGTTACGTCGATCTGAGCCAGGCCAAGACGTTTGTCCTGGACGAAGCGGACCGCATGCTCGATATGGGTTTCATGCCGGCGCTCAAGACGATCGTCTCGAAGTTGCCAAAACAGCGTCAGACCATTTTCTTCACGGCGACGATGCCGCCGAAAGTGGCGCAGTTGGCTTCCGGCCTGCTCAACAATCCGGTCCGAATTGAAGTCGCGCCCGAATCGACCACGGCCGAACGGGTCGAACAACGCCTGATGTACGTCAGCCAGGGTGACAAGCGAGCGTTGCTCGAACACTCACTGCAGGCCGAAGGGGTTGGCCGTACGCTCGTCTTCACCAAGACCAAGCATGGCGCCGATCGTTTGGCTAAAGAGTTGAACGCCTCGGGGATTCGCACCGACGCGATCCATGGCAACAAGACGCAGAACAAGCGAAATCGCGCCTTGGAAAGCTTCCGTAGCGGTCGCTTGCAAGTGTTGGTCGCCACGGATGTCGCCGCTCGCGGTATTGATGTCGATGGCGTAACGCATGTCGTCAACTTCGATCTGCCGATCGACCCGGAAAGCTACGTCCATCGCATTGGTCGTACCGGTCGCGCCGGCAAAGAAGGGATCGCTTTGTCGTTCTGCGATTTCAGCGAACACGGCACGTTGCGTGCGATCGAACGTTTGATTCGGACCACGATCACGGTCGACGCCGATCATCCGTTCCATGTCGAGCCGCGTTCGCGTGGCCCGCGTTCAGGCGGCGGCGGTCCGCGTCGTAGCTACGGCAAGTCGTCGGGACGTCCCGCCGGCAATGGCGGTGGTCGCAGCGGCGGATATTCGCAAGGTGGCGGCGATTCGAGCGAACGTCCGAAAACTTACGGCGGCGGTCGCAGCGGCGGAGCTAAACGAACCGGCGGCAAGCGTCCGTTCGGCGCCAAGTCGAAGCGCCCTGAGTAGTCGTCAGTTGAAATCAAAGAAAGCCGAAGACAGGGTGACTTGTCTTCGGCTTTTTTGTTTCTTGGTTTCGACCGACCAAGGCCGAAAATCCTCGATCTACGAAACGCTGGGCGCCGGCTCGGGATGAAACGCCGCTTCGGCCAACCGTTTGGCGTAGTTGCGAACATCCGCCGGCCAAGTCGCCGACATCTCGTCAAATCGCGTTTCTTCCGCCGCGAACAGCGCTCGCGACGCTTCTTCAAATCCCGCCATATCGCCGGCCATGGTCGACATAAAGCGATAGGCGACCTCTTGGGAGCGCCGGATACGATCGGCCGGTCCGCTGACGCGCTTCGCTTCCTCAACCAAGCGGCGCAAAGCCGCAGAAGCGCCGCCTGATTGCGTGTCGAGCCAATCCCAATGCCGCGGCAACAGCGTCACTTCGCGAGCGACCACGCCCAATTTGGGACGTCCGCGACCGCGGGGCGCTGAAGTTGGCGGCGCATCTTCGAGCGCCCATTGGGCCGCTGTTTCCAGTCGATCCAGCACGTCGGCCAGATCTCCACGAAAGTCAACTTCCACTTGATGTGCCGACGCGTCGTCGAAGATCAGAATCGGCGCATGGTCCTCTATATGAAGCGACTGGTGGATCGCCGGTGCGATCGCGGCCAACTCTCCAGAGCCGATCAGTCGAAAGCCCTCAAACGCGGTGCACGCAGTTCTAGCGGTCGCTTGCATGTTTCTCTCCTAGGAAGCTCGGGTGCGGTATTATTTTTACCCGGGTAAAAATAATCGGCAAGCTGGACGGGAGAAATTTAGGGAAATCGTGATGCAATTTGCCTCGAAATGACTTTTCGTTGATAAAGGCGACGCCAGCCGATTTTCTGCGTCACTGTCCGACCTGAATAAAGCTTACGGATTCTTTCCGGTTCACTGGGATATATGCCAGTACTTTCAGCAACACGCGAAACTTCTCTATCTCTCACGCGTTCGGTAGATAACGGCAAAAACGGTTTCACATCAAATCGAGGGAGATATTCTCCATGATTACCAAAGTGATGAGTGCGGCATCGCTGATTTTGGCGACAATCGTATCGACGGCGGCGCTAGGGCAACCGTCCCGACAGCTTCCTCCTGGAGTCGAGATGAAAAAGGATTTGACCTACGCCAAAATTGGGGATCGCGAGCTAAAACTCGATCTCTATCTGCCCGAGAAAGCGAAGGAACCGTTGCCGCTGGTCATCTGGATTCACGGCGGCGGCTGGATGGGGGGAAGCAAAGCTGGTTGTCCCGCGCGGCGGCTGACATCAGAAGGCTATGCCGTTGCGAGCGTCGAATATCGACTAAGCGGTGAGGCGATTTTCCCGGCCCAGATCGAAGACTGCAAAGCGGCAGTTCGCTGGTTACGAGCCAACGCTGGAAAGTACGGCATCCAGCCCGATCAGTTTGGCGTCTGGGGAAGCTCGGCCGGTGGGCATCTGGTGTCGTTGTTAGGGACGACCAGTGACAGCGGACAGTTTGATGTCGGTGAGCATCTCGACGTTTCCAGCCGAGTCCAGGCCGTTTGCGACTACTATGGTCCGACCGACCTGCTTCAGATGGACGTGAAAGCGATTCCCCGGGCGCGGAAACATCTCGATCCCAACTCGCCGGAGTCGAAGTTGATCGGCGGACCGATTCTCGAAAACAAAGAAAAAGCGGCCAAGGCGAACCCCATTGAGTATATCAGCGAAAAGACTCCCCCGTTTTTGATCGTGCACGGAGACGCCGATCCGACCGTCGCCCACTATCAAAGTGAATTGCTGTTTGATGCGCTGAAAAAAGCGGACCTTCCGGTTCATTTGCATACCATCGAAGGGGGCGGACATGGAAAGGGTTTTGGCGGCGTCGAAGTGACCGAAATGGTCAATCAATTTTTCGAGCGTACATTGAAGAGCGACGAGGCCGTGAAGAACGTAGCCGTGACTTCGACCAGCAAAGCCAGCGAGTCGCGTTCGGGCCAAGGTTCGCCAATGGGTCGCGAACGTCGGCTCACCTACGAGCAAGTGATGGCTCGCGCCGATCGCAATAAAGATGGCCAGGTGACCAAGGAAGAGTTCGACGGTCCTCCCCGCATGTTTCCAGTTTTGGACCGCAATAAGGATGGCTTATTGGACCGGAAAGATTTCAAGTAAGCCGCGTTTTTTCGACATTTTTCACCACCGACGACACATTCTACTGTTAAATCGGTTGTATCAGATGTCGCCGGGTGACGCCGAACGCCCGATCCGCATCGATTTGTCCCCAGGAATTTGAGAGCTATGAATCCTTCGACTTCGCTTTCTCGCCGCCGCTGGATAGCGGGCGCTTTCGGCATCGCCTGTTTTTCGACCCGTGGGTTTTTCGCCGACTATCTGATGCCCTCTCCTGCGTTGACCGAAGGGCCGTTCTATCCCGATAAGATGCCGCTTGATCAGGATAACGACCTGATCTTGATCCAAGACAGCATCACGCCGGCCGTGGGCGAGATCACGCATTTGACGGGGCGCGTGTTGTCGAGCAGCGGCGAACCAATTCGCAACGCAACCGTCGAGATCTGGCAATGCGACGCGAACGCCGTTTATCTGCATACTGCTGATAGCGGACGCAAGCAGAGCCAACAAGACAAACACTTCCAGGGGTTCGGTCGATTTGAAACGGCGTCGACCGGCGAATATCGCTTTCGCACGATCAAGCCGGTTCCCTATCCAGGGCGTCCGGCCGGTCACATTCACGCGAAAGTGAAGGTCGGTGGACGAGAAGTGCTGACGACGCAGATCTTTGTGGCCGGAGCAGAAGGAAATGCTCGCGACGGCGTTTACCGCAGTGCAGGCGACCTGATTGATCGCGAATTGGTGACAACCGACTTTACGCCGATCGCTGATTCCAAAATCGGCGAGCTGACGGCCTCTTTTGATTTCGTCATCGGACGTACTCCGAACGATCGAGATTTCCCTTCCAATCGCCGCGGTTCACGCTAAGGCGGTCTTTCTTTTCTTCAGGAGCTTGGAACATGAGATGGCAAAACATAGCGTCGCTGGCAATCGCCGCGGCATTGGGATTGGCGACGACCTCACTTTGGGCGCAAGGCCCCGGTGGTCCAGGCGGACAGGGAGGACCTGGTGGTCCCGGAGGTCAACGGGGCGGCAACCAGCAACGGGGCGGTGCGCCCGACGAGATGCTGGCCCGACTGATGAAGCTCGACGCTGATCAAGATGGCCAGCTCTCCAAGGCCGAAGTAACCGATCGTCGCTTACTTCGCTTGTTCACGGCGGCGGACGCCAACAAAGACGACGTCGTGACTGCCGATGAGTTGAAAACACATTTCGCCAGCCAAGTGAGCAACGCCCGCGGACAGCAAGGGGGCCAAGGTGGACCCGGCATGGGCCAAGGTGGACCTGGTATGGGACCGGGCGGCATGATGGGACCTCCGCGCATCGGCGAAGTGATGCCTAGCTTCCTGCAGCAGATGTTGAAACTAACTCCGCAGCAACAGGCCCAAATGGCCGCGCTGCAACAAAAGGTGAACGCCGAATTGGCGAATATTTTGACCGATGAGCAAGAAGAGCAATGCGCTCAAATGATGCAGGGCGTCCCCGGCGGTCAACGCGGTGGACAGAGCCCTGATGGTCAACAAGGCGGCCCTCGCGGCGAACGTGGCCCACGCGGTCAGGGTGGCGGTCAAAGCGGACCTCGCGGGCAGGGAGGCCAGGGCGGGAATCGCTAATCAGCGCGAATCATGTCAGAAGGGGACGAGCCGCAGCGCTCGTCCCTTTTTTTATGCGCCGAGCGTCCAGATGCGATGTTGCGGCAGCATAGGCACGAAACAACCATCGCCCTCTGGTTAACGTTGGTGGGTGACGTTGGTATGCTCGCCCTTGGTGTGCGCAGACTCTCAGGTTTTTTTCGGCAATGTGTCGAACATCACGCGCAGATCCAGCAGGTTTTTCGCAAAGGGAAATGGATGGTCGATCGTCGCTATGAAGGAATTCGTTTCGCGGTGGATCGGGTAGTGCACGACGGACGCCAGCGCGATATCGTCCGTCATCCCGGCGCCGCGGTAATATTGCCGATTGTTGACGCCGATCAGATTTGTTTGATTCGCAACTATCGAGTTGCCGTCGACGAAACGTTGATCGAACTACCGGCCGGCACGCTCGAACCGAATGAGCCGCCCGAGGTGACCGCCGCCCGCGAGCTGACCGAAGAGACCGGCTATTCCGCCGAATCGGTCGAACTACTGGTCCAGTTCTATCCATCGCCGGGAATCATGGATGAGCGGATGTTTGTTTACGTCGCCACGGGACTCACCGAGGGGCCTCCCGAACGTGAAGCGGGTGAAGAAATCGAAAACCTGATCGTGCCGCTTGCCGACGCGATCGCGATGATCGGCGATGGCCGCATCAAAGATGGCAAGACCATCGCGGGCCTGCTGTATTACGAGCGTTTTGGACGCCGGTCCTAAGCGCCGTTCCGCGCACAAAAAAGCTCTGCGAACCAAAGCTCGCCGAGCTTTTCGACGGCAGATGGGGTGTTGCCGCGGGACCGTTAATCGAAGGTGATGACTTGGCCATCATTG
This sequence comes from Blastopirellula marina DSM 3645, assembly GCF_000153105.1. Taxonomy (GTDB): domain Bacteria; phylum Planctomycetota; class Planctomycetia; order Pirellulales; family Pirellulaceae; genus Blastopirellula; species Blastopirellula marina. The sequence continues at coordinate 1,132,373 of NZ_CH672377.1, read as the reverse complement.
CGCGCGGCCATGTTGCCGAGCGTGGTCGTGTTGATGGTGACATTGATGTTACGCACGCTGCCGTCGCCAAAGACGAACTGGCAAATCCCCGGATGGTAACTGCCAAACAGGCCGCCGCTGGTATCGCGAATCGTACGAACTAACGCATTCCCTGTGCCCGCCTTGCGAACAGAACTGCCGTGGTCGCCGTCATAGGCGCCGCTGTCACCATATCCCTTTTCCCCGAAGTGATCGATGTGAACGTGCTTCTCACCGATCAGGAACGTGTTGCTGAGACCATCGGTGATGTCGCGGAATGCCAAACCGCCTCGATTGCCGGAACTCGACGGGTCTCCTTGGAGGCGGTAAAACACGCCGTTGAAGGAAGTCGAGGTCCAGTAGTCAGTGCCGGTGGTTCCGGCATTCGCCGCATAGTCCGCCAGCGCACCGTTGACAACAACTTCCGGGGATGAGTTGTCACGCACGTCGCCGTCGCTCAATTCTTCGGGAGAACGGCGCGAAGGGCAGAAGTAGGCGGAAAAGGGGGTTTCACGAGCCAGTTGATTTGCGGAATCATAGTACTGTTTCGTCAGGTCCCACTTATCGAACAAGACTTGCTGTTCCGCAAACGGCAAAATATCCACGAGCCAAGTCTGACGGAGGTCGACACGGCCATTGGGCAGATTTCCGAAAGTGTCATGGTGATTGTGCATCGCCAAGCCGATCTGCTTCAAATTATTGGAGCAGCTCATGCGTCGCGCCGCTTCTCGAGCTTGTTGGACAGCGGGAAGCAACAGCGCGATTAAGACGCCGATAATCGCAATGACGACCAGCAACTCAACTAGGGTGAACCCGATCCGAGATCGGTCGCGACGAGGTGCGAACATAGACAAGCATTCCAGGAGAACTTCGATGAAAAGATAAGATCAATCCCGGATAGGCGGGATATTATTGCAAAATAACAGAAATTAATAGATTCTCAAATGCTCTGAGCTCGATTTCGGTAGGAATCTTGCCTGCTGGGGGGGCTTAAGGGAGTTCTGGCGATTAAGTCCCATAACTCCTAGCGTTCCAGAATTCCTTTACCAGATTAGGGCTAGGCAAATGCCTAGCTAATCGAGACTCACGACTTCACCGTCATTTCGCGCCCCCAGACGACCAAGGATCGTGGTGCTAGTCGTGATGTTCACATTGCGGACGCTTCCATCGACGAAGACAAACTGGCAAATGCCAGGGTGATAGCTTCCAAAGATATTAGCGCTCGTGTCGCGGTTCGTGCGAGCTAAAGAGCGGCCGGAGCCTGTGTACCGATTCGACTGACCGTGATCCCCGTTATAGGCAGGGCTGTCGCCGTAGGCTTTCTCGCCGAAATGATCCAGGTTGACATGCTTTTCACCGACCATGAAGGTATTACTCGTTCCGTCGGTAACATCCCGTAGTCCAAGTCCTTTGGTCGCTCCTTGCCCGTTCAGGCAGAAGACGCCGTTAAACGTAGGTTCGTTGAAGTAGTCGTTTACGCCGGTTCCAGCGTTACAAGCGTAGTCCGCGAGCGCTCCTTTAATCGTGTAGGCATCACCATCGCTCTTGGTGTCTTGGCTCAGTTCCGAGCCGTCGCGCCGCGAAGGGCAGAAGTACGCTTCGACCGAGATTTCCCGGGCGACTTGATTGTCGGCGTGGTAAATGTTTTTGGTTAGGTCCCACTGATCGTAGACATTTGTCTGTTCAATGAACGGCAAGATATCGACGAGCCAAGTCTGGTGGAAGTCTTTGCGGCTGCAGGGGAGCGAACCGAACGTGTCGTGGTGGTTGTGCATCGCTAGTCCCAACTGTTTCAAATTGTTGGAGCAACTCATGCGCCGCGCCGCTTCGCGAGCTTGTTGGACGGCGGGGAGCAATAGGGCGATCAAAACGCCGATGATCGCAATAACGACCAACAACTCGACCAAGGTAAACCCGGTCCGGAAACGAGTTCGCTGAGAGGAGATCTGCATTCTGCGGCCGCCTTCGTAAAGAAGAAAAGTGGATAAGAGATCTAAGTAAATATCTGAAATCAGATGAAAATAACGACTTTAAAAAAACACTCAAAGCCGCTGCGCTTTATTGTAGAAGATTTATCGGCATTGCAAGTGGTTTGCGGTGCAGATAATTCCAAACAAGATATCTACGCTCATGATTCGGTGGCGTCGCTAGTCAAGAATAAACTAACGGAATGGGGAAGATATCGCCCAAGAATTGCCATTTGTGTTTGATAAAGGCAAGCCGGGTCGCATAGATACGAGCCCGGCTGTAGATGGCATGCCGCTTCAAACTACCAATCGGTGTTGACCACTTCGCCGTCGTTGCGAGCCGCCAGATAGCCGAGGGTCGTTGCATTAATCGTCACAGGAATATTGCGAACGCTGCCGTCCACGAATACGAATTGGCAGATGCCGGGATGGTAGCTTCCGAAGATGTTGGAAGCCGTGTCGGCGGGAGAGCGGGCCAGCGTTTTGCTGGGGCCAGCGAAGCGCATCGAGTTGAAGCCGTCGCCGTTGTAGGCGCCGCCGTCGGTGAAGTCGAGTCCTCCGACTCCGAACTTTTGGATGTCGACATGCTTCTCGCCGACAAGAAACGTGTTGCTCGTGCCGTCGGTGACGTCTCGGAACGACAGGCCTTGCGGCGCTCCACTGCCGCTGGTTCCGAAGAGTCGGAACAAACCGGTGAATGTCGCGCTATTGGCATAGTCATTCGTGCCGGTGCCAACGTTGGCGGCATAATCCGCGACCATGCCGACCACGAAAGTTGAGCCGGAGTTTTGTAGCGACTCTGGTTCGCTCAGCATGGGCCCGCGACGTGAGGGGCAATATAACTGTTCGACCGCAGTTTCTCGGGCCGTTTGGTTATCTGCGTGATAGTAGTTCTTGCTGCGGTCCCATTGTTCCGACAAGTTGTTTTGCTCGAGGAACTTCAGGGTATCGACGATCCAGTTGGGATAGGCGTCGCGACGACTATTGGGCAAGTGTCCGTAGGTATCGTGGTGATTGTGCAGCGCCAGTCCCATCTGTTTTAGATTGTTGCTACAGCTCATTCGGCGGGCTGCTTCACGCGCCTGTTGAACTGCTGGCAACAGCAAAGCGATTAACACGCCGATAATCGCAATCACGACAAGAAGTTCCACCAAGGTGAAAGCGGCTCGTCCTTCGCGACGAGTGGAAATGGGATACGTCATGAGTTCGCCCTTTGGCAGTACAAACCAGGAAATGGATTAATCCGATCTCAGGCATGAGAGGGAGCGGATTGCACGCATCAGCGCCATTTCGGGGCGACTTAAAGGCGAAATGCGGTCGTGTTAGTTTGCAGGATGGGGAGAAACAGTCTTCGGAATGAGCGAGGGACGTTGCCCCTTTTCTGTGGGGGAGAGGGTTGATTGCGAAAATTCCTAAAAAGCTGCAATAGATCTCAAACTCTTTCCGTTTCATGACAAATGTACTAGAATAGAGGGGGATTAAAAGCGTTATTTTACATAATTACAGGGATATTTATGGAATATCGACATGCGCTGTTTGCTTTTAGCTGTTTCGCGATTCTGGGCGTTACCGCCGGCTGCGGAAACGGAACCTATCCGGTGCACGGATCGATCGTTTATCCCGATGGCGCACCGGCAAGAGAACTTAGAGGCGGCGCCGTCGAGTTCGATTCTCTGGAACAAGATGTCAGCGCACGCGGTTCGATCGATGACGAGGGGAAGTTCGTCATTTCGACCTTCGAGGCCGAAGATGGCGCATTGCCAGGAAAGCATCGCGTGCTGATCGTGCCGCGTCAGGCCACCGGCGATGAACGCGTTGGCAAAGTGATCGAAGCGAAGTTCCAAAGCTACGAAACTTCAGGATTGGAACTCGAAGTGACCGCCGGCATGAATACGCCGACTTTCACCGTTGAACGAGCCAAGTAGAACGCCAAAGAATCGCAGGCAAGCGGACCCTTCCGCTTGCTTGACGACTAGTAGTCGTACCAGATGCCGAAGCCGATTTGCTGTTCTGAATAACCGGTGAACGAGTATTGACTGCTCGCTCCATTCAGATATTGCAAACCGATTCGCAAGAGATGACCGGAATCATCGCCGACCCAGGCCCAGCCGGTTTGTACGGTAACCGTTCCGCCCCAATTGACGTCTTCGCGAAGATGCCCATCGATCGCGAAAAAGGGTTCTCCCCAGGGGCCTGTAGCGTAGATCGGTGACCATTCGAATCCGAAGTCCAGTTCCCACGGCTTGGAGAGGCTGGTCGTATAAAACGCCCAGCCGATTTGTCCATAGATGCGAATCTTTTCGCGCAGATAAATCGAGTGTCCAAAGATCAGCACGTCACGTGAGTAGTTTAGCCGGTTATAGCCGGGATTCTTGATCAGGAACTCGTCCCCCAGATGCGAACTGAGGTGATAGTAACCGAAGCGCGAACGGTGATTGGGCGCCTGGTCGTAGCTCCAAGTCAACTGATTACCGGCGCGAAAGTCGACGGCGCGAACGTCCACTTCTTCCGGAATGTCGAGTCGCACATGCGCCGAACCTTCGACGTCCCACTGGATGCCTTGCGGCATATAGGGATCATGATTGCCATAGCGGAAGACGCCAAAGCGTCCGCCGAGGTTGCCGTCCAAAATGGTCGTGTCGCCGGTGAGATCGACAATCTTCACCGCCATGCGAGATTCTTTGACGTTCGCCAGATGTGCTTTGTAGATATGCCCGGTGGGCAAGACTTGCCAATCATCGTAGTCGCCTGAAGCGTCGTACCATGGTTGATTGTTCAGTTCGTATTCGGAAACTTCAATCGGCCGGTCCGGAAAGGGCAACGCTTCCTGGTTGCCTGCTTCGAGATGCGAAATAGCAAAAGTTGGACGAGGGCCGGTATATTCGTCACCGGGTATTAAGGTATCGAGATCGCGCTGGTAGGCTTCTGGATATTGAGCCAGCGCTGATCCAATGCCGAAGAGCAGCCAGGCAATCATCCCTACGGCGACGCAAACCGCGTAACGGAGATTCGTTCTGTCGCCTGTTCCGAAATTCATCGTTCTACTTCCGCTCTTGCCGTTAAAACTTCAGCGCGATCAGGGAGTTCAACTGTCTCTCGCGGTGAAACTTGAGGGGGCGTAGTCTAGTGATTGGTCCTGGCCGGCTCTAGAGCACTTTTCGTCTCAAAGGTGAACCGGTTCACGAATTGCAAAAATATTTCCGCTAGCGAAACATTGATTGAGCCATGGTCCTGTTGGAATTCAGCATGTCGCCCCTTAATAAAGGGGACAGTGTCAGCGAGTACGTTGCCCGCAGTCTCGATATTATCGACAAAAGTGGTCTCGAATATCGACTTCATGCCATGGGAACGATCATTGAAGGCGAGATTGATCAGGTGCTAGCAGTTCTCAAAGCCTGTTTAGAGGCGATGGCCGCCGATTGCGACCGTGTTACATGCACAGCAAAACTTGATTATCGAGCTGGCTATTCAGGCCGCCTGCAAACAAAAGTCGATGCGGTCGAGCAGAAGCTGGGACGCAAACTGAAAACCCTTGGTTCAGCTAGCAGCGAGCAAGATTCGTAATGCGCTACGATGCTATCGTTTTGGGGGGAGGAATCGTCGGGCTCGCAACCGCCTACGAAATACTGCAACGTGATCCCGATCGTCGCGTCATCGTCTGCGAAAAAGAGGTCGCGTTAGCGACGCATCAAACGGGACGCAACTCAGGCGTGCTCCACTCGGGCATTTATTACAAGCCTGGTTCGCTGAAAGCGACCAACTGCCGCGCCGGCAAAGCGTTGATGGAACAGTTTTGTCGCGAGCAGTCGATCCCGTATGACATCTGCGGAAAAGTCATCGTCGCCGTCGAACCAGCCGAGTTGCCGCAACTGCAGAAGATCTACCAGCGGGGGCAAGCCAACGGCGTCCGCTGCGAGCGGATCAGCCGTGAGCGACTGCTCGAGTTGGAACCGTATTGCGCCGGGATCGAGGCGATTCATGTGCCGGACGCCGGAATCGTCGATTATCGCCAAGTGAGTGAAAAGCTGGCCGATTTGATTCGCCAGCGCGGCGGCGAAATTCGCCTGAACGCAAAAGTCCTTTCGATTATCGAACACGAAAGTGAAATTGCGATCGAAACAACCGCCGGATCATTGATCGGCGAGATTGCAATCAACTGCTGCGGGCTCTACAGCGATCGAGTTGCGCAACTTTCCGGCGCCAGGCCCGAGGCCCAGATTGTGCCGTTTCGGGGAGAATACTTCGAGCTGAGCTCGGAATCAGAGCGACTCTGCCGCAACCTGATTTACCCCGTTCCCGATCTTAGCTTTCCGTTTTTGGGCGTTCACTTCACGCGGATGATCCACGGCGGCGTCGAGTGCGGTCCCAACGCAGTGCTGGCGCTGGCCCGCGAAGGATATGGAAAATTCGATGTCAACTTGCGTGATTTGTGGGAGTCGATTTCGTACGGCGGTTTTCGGAAATTAGCCGGGCGGCACTGGAAAGCAGGCCTGCAAGAGCTGTATCGGTCTTGCTCACGGACCGCTTTTTTAAGGTCGCTACAGCGTCTGGTGCCGGAGATTCAAGCGTCTGACATCTCCACGGCGCCGGCCGGCATTCGCGCCCAAGCGATCGCTCCGAGCGGCGATCTGGTCGACGACTTTTTGATTCAGCGGGCAGGGCGCATGGTGAACGTGCTCAATGCGCCGAGCCCTGCCGCGACGTCTGCGCTGCAAATTGCGAAAACGATCGTGGATACGCTTTAAATCTCTCGCTCGGCGCCGTCTTCCTTGTAGACGACCTTATAGAGGTCGCGGCGGCGATCGTTCCAGTTTTGCACATTGCCGCTTTCTCGGTGCCGGCGTAGTTGCTCGACATCTACGTCATGGATAATCATCGTCTCGATGTTCGGATTGCACTCGGCGGCGATCGCATCGCGAGCGAACTCGGCGTCGGCCGGCGTAAAAATTGCTGATTGGGCGTAGTGCAGGTCCGAGTTTTCAACGAAAGGCAAGTTGCCGGTGCAGCCCGAGACGGCGACATAAACGTGATTTTCGACGCAACGAGCCAACGCGCAATGCCGAATTCGCAGATAGCCTTGTCGCGTGTCGGTATTGAAGGGAACAAAGACGATTCCGGCGTCCTTCTGGGCCGCGATGCGGACAAGCTCCGGAAACTCGATGTCGTAGCAAACCAGAATCGAGATTTTGCCGCAGTCGGTGTCAAACACTTCGACCTTGTCCCCGGGCGAAACGCCCCACCATTTGCGTTCGCTAGGGGTAATGTGGATCTTGTATTGTTTGCCAAGCGTCCCGTCGCGACGGAATAGATACGAGACGTTGTAAAGGGTCTCATCTTCGATCACAAACTGCGAACCGCCGATGATGTTGACGTTGTGCTTGACCGCCATTTCAGTGAACAGGTCGAGATATTGCGGCGTGAACTCGGCCAGACGTCGAGCCGCTTGGCCGGGACGCGAGCCTGCGACGCACGAGAGCAATTGGGTCGTGAAGAGCTCTGGAAAGACCACAAAGTCGCTTTTGTAATCCGACGCGACGTCGATGAAGAACTCGCACTGGGTCGCGAATTCGCTGAAGTCTTTCACGGGGCGCATTTCGTATTGCACCACCGCCAGGCGAATCGGTTCGACCACGTGGTGGTAGCGACGTTTGGCGCCCCGTTGATAGTCGAGATTGAGCCACTCCAGAAACGTCGCGTAGCCCCGTGACGCTTCGTCGCCAGGAAAATAATTGGGAATCAAACCTTGCAGGGCGAATCCGTTGGCCAGTTGGGCGGTTAACACCGGGTCAAACAGGGCCCGGTCGACCACTTTCTCGATGTATTCTCGGGCCGAAAGCGAATCGGCATGGTTGTGATAGCCGGGAATGCGGCCGCCGATGATGATCCGCGAGAGGTTGTAATGCCGGCAAACTTCTTTGCGAGCGTCATAGAGACGCCGCGAAAGTCGCATGCCGCGGAACTCGGGGTCGACCATGATTTCGATCCCGTAGAGCGTGTCTCCCTTCGGATTATGATTCCGAATATATCCGTTGTCGGCGACTGCAGACCAGTTGTGCCAGGCCATGTTCGGGTTGTAGTCGACGATCAAACTGCTGCTGGACGCGGCTAGTTTGCCGTCAATTTCGATGCAGATCTGTCCGTCGGGGAAGGTCTTGATCTGACTCTCGATATGTTCGCGACTCCAGGGCTTCATCCCCGGAAAGCAGCGACCTTGCATTTCGACCAACTGGTCAAAGTCATCGATCGTCAGATTACGGATGACGGTTTTCCACTCAAAATCCTTCAGATCCAGCGTTTCCATCGGGCGTCTTTCGGCTTGCGGTCGGACATGCGTCTGCATTCTCTATTTTTAGAGAAACAGGGGAGAATCTACAATCGCCGTCGCGCGGCTAGTCGTCGCCAGAATCGACGGAAGTTGCGCCGCGGCTGCGCATGTAAACCAACGCGAACCAATCATACAGAAAGTGCGTGGTGATCGGCGCGATTAAGTCCTCCGTCCAATAGAACAGCAGCCCAAAGTAGCAGCCCATTGTGGTCGCGGCGGCGGCATATTCAGGCGATAGATAGTGGGCCAGGCCAAATAAGACGCTAGCGGCAATGATCGCCGTCGCAGCGCCCCCAAACGACTCGGACAAGATCGACGTCAAGCCAGATTGCAGAAAGCCGCGAAAAAGCGCCTCTTCGCATAGTCCCGCGGCAAACGCCACAATTCCCAATTCAAACACGGTGGCCGAGGAGAACTGAGGGACAACTTGCGTTTCCATCACACGCCGCAAATCAAGCGACGCGGCGCTTTTGTTGAAGCGGAGAAAGAAGAAAAAAGCGATGAGCGGCAAAGTTGCGACGGCGCCAATCCCAAATGCCCAAGCGGCCGCCAGCGGTTGTTCCGCTGTCCAACTGGCGCTTTGCCAGGGAGAAACGCCAAACATCCAGCCCAAAAAGATGGCGACGCCCAGCAGCGCCGCTTCGAGCAAAACAACCGAGCGAACAAAGTATTCTGCATGCTCGCGAGGACTTAGCGGCGGCGCTTCGTCGATTTCCGGCTCGTTTCGGGGGTCATCTTCAGACAAAAAATTCTCGGCGGCTGGAGACTGGGCGACTTGCCTGCAGCGGCGTTTCCCGTCGTTAATGGTACCGCAGTTGCCGTGCGAAGTCATTCCGCCGCCGCTTGGTCCGGCGGAAAAGAGCTTGCCAGATCCCCCTCGCCAGCGGTTTACCCTCTTACTGGTTGACCGAGCGGATCAAGCCGCCGTAACATGGGAAGTTTGTGTGTTGGTTCATCGACTTGATATAGCGGAGCGAATCCGGTGCCTGGAACGTGCGTCATCGGCTTGCAGTGGGGAGACGAGGCCAAAGGCAAGCTCGTCGATTTGTTGACGAAGCGCCACGATGTGGTCGCTCGGTTTTTGGGAGGCGCGAATGCCGGCCATACCGTCGTCGACGGAGAAAACACCTATAAACTGCACCATATTCCGAGCGGGATTCTCAGCCTCGACGTCGCCAACGTCGTCACGGCGGGCGTCGTCATCAATCCGCCGATTCTTTTGCAAGAGATTGATGGGCTAAAAGCTCGCGGAGTGCCGGTGAACAACCTGCAGCTCAGCGATCGCGCCCACATCATTTTCCCTTGGCACATGGCCGAAGATCGGGCCATGAATCAAGCAACCGCCGACGGGGAGAACATCGGCACCACGATGCGCGGTATTGGGCCCTGCTATCGTGATAAAGTCGGCCGCGCCCATGCGATTCGACTCGGCGATTTGGTTCGTCCCGGTCTGAAAGAAAAGATCGCGCTGATTACGGCCGCCAAAAACAAGACGATCGCCAGCATGTACGACAGCGGAGCATTTACGCCGCTTGACGCCGATGCGATCTATACCGAATACGCGGCGTACGCCGATCGAATGCGCGAATATGTGACCGATTCAACCGCCTATCTGCTCGATGCGGCCGATGAGGACAAACGCATTTTGTTTGAAGGCGCCCAAGGGGCGCTGTTGGACGTGGATCACGGAACCTACCCATTTGTGACCAGCAGCAACAGCTCTGGCGTCGGCGCTTCGGCCGGGTCAGGCGTTCCCGCCAAGTTCATCACCCAAGTGATCGGCGTCATCAAAGCGTACAGCACGCGCGTCGGCGGCGGCCCTTTTCCGACCGAGCAGGAAAACGAGCTTGGCGAAAAGATCCGTAATCGCGGCAACGAATTTGGGACCACCACCGGTCGCCCGCGTCGCTGCGGCTGGTTTGACGCGGTCGCCGTTCGCTACACCGCGCGGATCAGCGGCGTCGATACGCTGGCGCTGATGATGTTGGACGTGCTGTCGACGTTGGACGAGATCAAGATCTGCGTCGCCTACGACCTGAATGGAGAGCGTCTGACGCACTTCCCTAGTCACGTCGATGACATTCGCCAGGTCAAGCCGATTTACGAGACGCTACCCGGTTGGGCGGAAGAAATTACGGGCGCTCGGAGCCTCGAGGATTTGCCGGCCAACGCACTCGCCTACATTGAGCGAATTTCGGAACTGGTTGGCTGCGAAGTAGGCGTCGTTTCGGTCGGTCCCGACCGCAAGCAGACGATTTTTACCGAGCCGATGGCCATGTTGGCGGGCGCCGCGTCGTAATTCTCCGCTCGCATGGCGAGGGGACGAGTCGTTACAATAACGCGACACGAAGCGAAAGCCTGACCTGGTTTTCGCGGTCGTCGTCGTTCGACCGGTATCGCATTGATCGCTCCCGCTGTTCGCCATGAATTCTGAATCGTCCAGTCAATCTGTGCAATCTGACCTAGGCGTCGCTGCCGAACGTCTGCCGCGTCATATTGCCGTGATCATGGATGGCAATGGCCGCTGGGCGCAGCGACAAGGCTTGCCGCGTGTAGAAGGGCACCGTCGGGGAGTGACGTCGGTGCGACGCACCACGGAAGAATGCGCGAGGTTGGGCATTCAACAACTGACTCTTTACTGCCTGTCGAGTGAAAACTGGAAAAGGCCGCAGTACGAGCTCGACTTTCTCATGCATCTGCTGGAGCAGTACATGATCGAAGAGCGGAGCACGATCATGGCCAACAATATCCAAGTGCGCATCATCGGTCGCCGCGACGGCATTCCAGAGCAAGTGCAGCACGAGATGGATCGCACGATCGAGCTGAGCGCCGCCAATACCGGGACGACCCTTTGCCTGGCGATTAACTATGGCGGTCGCGGCGAAATGGTCGATGCGGTCCGGAAGATGGCGACTGCAGCCGCTGCCGGAACTCTTGAGCCGGCGAAGATCACCGAAGACGCCATCGCCGCCCATTTGTACACCGCCGGCATGCCGGATCCCGACCTGTTGATTCGCACCGCCGGCGAAATGCGGATCAGCAACTTCTTGCTGTGGCAGATTAGTTACGCCGAACTTTGGGTTACGCAGCAATGCTGGCCCGAGTTTTGTGAAGAAACGTTGCACCAAGCGATACGCGACTTTGCCGGACGAGATCGGCGATTTGGCGGGTTAAAGGTCGATTCTGCGGAAGGAGCGACTTAGCCTGTGCTGAGATGGCGATTGATCGGCGCTGTGGCGATCATCGTTCCGGTCGTCCTGCTTTGCTGGTTGGACTATAGCTGGAACTTTGACCGCCCTGGAATTTGGCTCTTACCGTTGGCGATTTTGATTGCAATCGCCGCGTCGGAAGAAGTGCTAGGGCTGCTGCGCGCAAAACAGTTGCGTCCCGCCGGATGGGCTTGCCACGTCGGTACCTTGCTGGTGATGGGAAGCGCTGGGCTCTCGATCTTTTGGCCCTTTGCTCCGGCGACGCTGCCTGCAGATTCGTCCAAGTGGATCTTGTTCGCGCTCGCCGCTAGCATGGTTCTGTCGATGATTAGCGAAATGCGCCGGTACGAAAAGCCAGGCTGGGCGATCGTGCATGTCGGTTTGACAATCTTTACGATCGCCTATGTCGGCGGCCTGATGAGCTTTGTTTTGCGGCTGCGCCTGATGCATAGCGATTTGCCCGATGGCAACGCGTGGGGAATGATTGCGCTGCTCTCGATGATCGTCGTGACCAAAACGTCGGATGCCGGCGCTTATTTCACCGGACGATTCATGGGCCGCACAAAACTAGCGCCCAATTTAAGTCCTGGCAAAACGGTCGAAGGAGCGATCGGCGGATTGATCGCGGCCATGTTTGGCGCCTGGATCGTATTCGCCGTGGTGGCGCCGCAGCTGACAACGAGTGAACCCCCAGCGTTTTGGCGTCTCTGTCTGTATGCGGTCTGCGTAGCGATCGCCGGCATGATCGGCGATTTGGCCGAGTCGCTGTTTAAGCGGGACATGGAAAGCAAGGATTCCAGCACTTGGCTAATAGGACTGGGGGGTGTGCTCGACGTGATGGATTCGATATTGGTCGCCGCGCCGATGGCGCTATTTTTCTGGGAAATCGGCCTGGTAGGGCCCCGGTAACCAGCTTTCAACCCGATTAAGACGATCTAAAGGAATGTAAAGTGCTATCATGAAATAAGTTAGCGCATCGGCGGCGGAATTTCGATTTCGTCCGACGAAAGATTGTCTATATTTTTAGTGGTGTTGAAATCATTCTTCCTGCGAGGGCCTTTGCGGTCAGCGCTTTCTGCATGTACGAAGCGACTATCCGATTTCTCGACAACTCGTCCGTTCTCCAGCTATTTGGCGCACGCGATCAACATGTTCGCCGTATCCGCGAATCACTGGGCGTGACGATTACGCATCGTGATGGCCAAGTGCGCATTTCCGGTCGTGAAGTCGCCGTCGCCCAGGCGACCAAGGTGATTGAGGCGCTGCGAAAAAAAGTGGAACGCCAAGGGCTGATTACGCTGGACGAGGTGGAAGACTCGTTGGCCGATGTGACCGGCGAAACGACCAAACCCAAGACGCTGCCGATCGCCGTCTTCAAGAAGACGCAGCGGGTCACGCCGATGACCCCAGGTCAGGCCGTCTATGTCGAGACGATGCGCGAACATGAAATGGTGTTCGCGTTGGGCCCTGCCGGTACCGGTAAGACCTTTTTGGCGGTCGCATTGGCGGTTGAATCCCTGTTAGAACAACGTATCCGCAAAATCGTCTTGGTTCGTCCCGCGGTCGAAGCGGGAGAGCAACTTGGGTTTCTCCCTGGCACGCTGCACGAAAAGATCAATCCTTACCTGCAGCCGATGCTCGATTCGCTAGGCGAAATGATCGAGCGCGATCAGGTCGCGCGGTACATGGAGCAAAACGTTATCGAAGTAATTCCGCTGGCGTTCATGCGGGGAAGGACCCTGAACGATGCGTTCATCATTTTGGATGAAGCGCAAAACACGACGATTTCACAAATGAAGATGTTTTTGACCCGCATGGGGAAGAACTCACGCATGGTGATCTCTGGCGACGCGACGCAAAATGACTTGCCGCATAACGTAAGCAGCGGCTTGAGCGACGCGATCCTGCGCCTGAAGGATATCCAGGGAATTGGCCAAGTGCAGCTGACGCAAGCCGACATCGTCCGGCACGCGCTGGTGCAAGAAATTGTGAACGCTTACGAACGGGGACCGAACACGACCTAGTCGAACGCAAATTATGCCTCCCCATATCAAATCCAAAACTCGTTCCGATCACGTTAGCAGCATCGTCCTGAAACCAGGCGCGATGCGTCGCTGGATCGCGCAGCTGCAGCGCCCCGAGAATGCGGCGATGGTAGCGCTCACCGCCGTGACGGCGCTGATCCTGTGGGCGGTGACGATCTCTTGGATGCCGCCGTTCTCTTTTCGCGAGGATTTTGTCCCTCCGCGCGATGTCGTTTCCCGCATTGATTTCGCCGTGCCTGACCCTGCCGGTGATCAGCGTGCGCGTGACGCCGCCGCCGCCAATGCGCTGACGGTCTATGAAAATGATCCGGCGCCGCTCGAACAAATGCGGGGGAAATTACAGTCCGCCCTGGCGCGGATTGTATCGGCCAATGAATTCACACCCGAAATCGCAGCCGCTTGGGACGAGTTTCTGAAAACGCCCAGCGCTCCGGATCAAGCGATTCCAGAAACCGAAAAGCGCCGCCACTTTGATAAGTTTCACGCTTTCTACGCCAAAGAAGGAAAGCTGACGGCGCTAGAACAAGGAGTCGCCGCCGCGCTGACGAACTTCACTAAAAACGGCCTGATGGACAACAACGACCAGGCCGAGAACAAAGGGAACAAGGCCGAAGTCATCGTCTATCGCAAGGGAGAACCCGATGCGCGGCGGACCGTTTCGATCTCGGACTTGCTGATTGCCCAGGCCCGCAACAATCTGAAAAAAAATCTAGAAATCGAGCTGAGCCAGCTCCAAGAAGAAGAGTCGAACGCCGAGGTGATCGACCCGATCTACTACTGGATGAGTTCCAACTTGCCCAGCACGCTGACAAAAAACGAAATCGCCACAAACACGCAACGACAAGCGACCATCGACAAGGTCGAGCCGGTTATGCGGCATATTCCCTCCGGCGAAGCTCTCGCCAAGGGAGGAGTGCCGCTTGAAGGGGAATCGCTGAAGCTGCTTCGTAGCGAGCACGTTGCATTTTGCGATAGTCTGCCGTTGATCAAGCAACTATCGCGATCGTTATCGATCTTTGGCATGTTTATCGCCTTGGCGACTTTGTCCGGCGTCTATCTCGCGTTCAAGTCTCCCCAGGTCCTGCATTCGGTTCATGACTTCTTGATGTTTTTGACTCCGGTCGCCGGCTCTGTCGTGCTGGCGTACTGGATCGACGACGCGTGGCGCGCCGAGCTGGTGCCGCTGATGGCGCTTGGCATGTTGCTAGCGATCGTCTATCGCCAAGAGTTGGCGCTGTTGGTTTCGGCCTGCGCTATGTTGGCGGCGGTCTTTTTGGTCGGCGAAGGACTCGCAACTTTCGTAACGATCGCGGCGGCGACCGCGACCGCGATCTTGATGACCGTGCGGATCCGCAGTCGCACCAAGTTGATTTTTGTGGGCGTTTGGGCTGGCGTCGCCGCTTTCGCAACGCAATTGGGCGTAGGAGTCGTCGTTGGTCAACCGCTGGGACTGCGCCTGTTAGAAATCGCCGCTTGGCAAGCAGGATGGGCGATTGTGACCGGCTTCTTAATGACCGGCCTGTTGCCGTTCATCGAAAAAAGCTACGGCGTGTTGACCGATATCAGTTTGCTGGAGCTGGGAGACGCCGCTCACCCGCTGTTGCAAGAGTTGGTCCGCCGTGCGCCCGGCACCTATAACCACTCGATCAACGTCGCATCGATCGCCGAAGCGGCCTCGGATGCGATCGGCGCCAACGGACTCTTGGCCCGCGTCGGCGCTTATTTTCACGACATTGGCAAGATGATGAAGCCGGAGTACTTCATCGAAAATCAGTCTGGCGAAGGAAACCGTCACGCTACATTGCTGCCGGCGATGAGTACTTTGATTATCATCGCCCACGTGAAAGATGGCGCCGACCTTGCGCGCAAGCACAAGTTGCCTCGGGCGATTATCGACTTTATCGAACAACACCACGGGACTACGCTGGTCGAGTATTTCTATCGCGAAGCGAGCCGCCGCAACGAAAACGATCCTTCCAGCTCGGAGGAAGTGGACGAAAGCAGCTATCGATATCCCGGTCCCAAACCGCAGTCGAAAGAGGCCGGGGTAATGATGATCGCCGATATGATCGAGAGCGCCAGTCGTACGCTGGTTGATCCGACTCCGGCGCGTATCGAGAACCTGGTCGAAGAGTTGACGATGAAGCGTCTGCTCGATGGTCAGTTTGACGAATCGGGTTTGACCTTATCCGAATTGCGGAAGATTCAAGACAGCGTTACGAAGAGCCTGACGGCCGTTTATCACGGTCGCGTAAAATACCCTAGTCAACAGCGAGCCTAGAACATCTCATGGATGATGAGCCCGACGAGGCGGTCGAAATCACGCGTCGCACGCAATATGCGGCGCCGACCGACGAAGCGGTTCGCCAAGCGATAGCGGCGGTTTTTGCCGGCGAGTCTATTGAAGCGTACGAAGTCAGCGTCGCGCTAGTCGACGATGCGGAGATTCACGAGGTGAATCGCCGTTTTCTCCAACATGATTACCCCACCGACGTCGTGACGTTCAATCTTTCGGCGGACGACGATCTGCTGGAAGGGGAAATCGTCATCAGCTGCCAATATGCGGCGGCCGAGGCCGAAAAGTACCAGTGGCCGGCCAAGCACGAAACGCTCCTCTATGTCATCCATGGCGCTTTGCACCTGGTCGGGTATGACGACCATGAGGACGAAGATCGCCTAACGATGCGTCGGCTCGAGCGGGTTTATCTCGAACAAGTCGGACTGGAGCCGCCAGAGTCGCATCGCCATTTAGAGACTCCCCAGACCCCGCGAGGCGCCGCCCGATGAATGCGTCGCTCTTATTTTGGACCTCCTGTGCTGGCGCCGCGTTCATGATTTTGGCGGCCGTGACGGGTCGTGTGCTGCATGACCTGAGTTGGCACGAACTGGAAGAGTTCTGTGATCGCCGCCGACAAATTCGCTGGTTTCGGATCATTCACGAGAATCACGAAGACGCCGGGTTCGCCGCCCAGTGCCTGCAAGTGCTAGGAACCGCCTTCTTTCTGGTCGCCGGTCAGGCCTGGTTACTTGGCCTTGGCAAGACTAGCACGTTGACCCCGGCGGGTTTTGCAACGGACGTACTAGCGGTTGCGTTTGTTTTGCTCGCGTCGACGGTCTGGCTACCTTGGGCGGTCGCCGAGCATTTCGCACCGCAGTTTATTTACTACACCTGGCGTTTTTGGGCCGTGGCGAGCATCATCTTTTCGCCGCTCGCCTGGGGCGTTCGCTTTGTCGAAGGATTTCTCCGCCGCTTGGCGAATATTCCCCACGAAGTAGTCGACGAAGAAGAAGAGTTTGAAGACGAGATCCGCACGATCGTCACCGAGGGGCTGCGGGAAGGCCTGCTCGAAGAAGATGCGCGTGAAATGATCGAAAGCGTGATCGAACTGGGAGATATCGACGTCGCTGACGTGATGACTTCACGCAGCGAGGTCGACGCGTTACCGATCGAAACGTCGTGGGAAGATGTCGTGAAGTTCGTCCATGAGACGGGGCGCACGCGGATTCCGGCCTATCACGAGGGGCTCGATCAGATTGTCGGCGTCCTGTATGTGAAAGATATGCTGTCGGAACTGGTCAAGCCGGCCGCGGACCGCAAGTCGCTGCGTGATTTGGCCCGCAAAGCGGCGATGGTCCCCAAGTCGATGCCGATTGACGAACTGCTGAAGCAATTTTTGCGGGAACGAAATCACATGGCGATCGTGATTGACGAATACCACGCCGTCGCCGGGCTGATCACGATTGAGGACATCCTAGAAGAAATCGTCGGCGAGATTGTCGACGAACACGATCAGAATGAAGAAGAAGAAATTGTCCGCATCAGCCGCGATCAAGCCGAAGTGCAAGGGCGCGCCCACATCGACGATGTGAACGAAGAGCTAGGACTCGACTTGCCGGTCGGCGACGATTATGACACGCTCGCCGGAATGGTGATCAGTCGCTTGCAAAAAATCCCCAAGACTGGTGATCGCATTCGGGTCGACGATGTCGAGATCGTGGTGATAGCAGCCGATCGCCGGCGAATTCAAAAATTGCAACTGACGAAACTCGATCCAGCTGAATCTCCTTCGACGTGATGTCGGGTATCCTAGGTCTACTTCTGAAGTCGTAGGGTCCGCTTTGCGGACCAATCATGCCGCTCGGCAATTCTTGGTCCGCACAACGGACCCTACGGCGTTACACCCCCACAAACGTCAACACGCCGCCAGCTAGCACTACCTTCTATGTCGAGCGAAAAAACAACGGGGATCGTGATTCGCATTGTCGAATTCAGCGAGAGCAGTTGCATTACGACGCTGTTTACTGAGGACTTCGGTAAAATCTCGGGGATCGCCAAGGGGTGCCGCCGACCCAAAAGTGCGTTCGAGTCTGCTATTGACCTGTTGTCGCTCTGTCGCATAGTGTTCCTCCACAAAACGAGCGACTCCCTCGACATCCTGACCGAAGCGAAGTTACTACGTAAGTTTCGCTCGGCTCAGCGTAGTTTGCCCCATTTGTACGCGGGCTACTACATCGCCGAGTTGCTTGGAGAGTTTACGCACGAGTCCGATCCGTATGCGGAGTTGTTCCACATCGCGGATCAAACTTTGGCCGAACTGGATGGCGGCGGAAACGTACCGAAGCTAGTGCTTCATTTCGAGCTTTCGCTGCTGAGATTATTGGGGCAACTGCCGGAATTGTCGTTTTGCGTCGATACCGGAAGACCTGCTCCTAAAACGGGTCGCGTGCCGTTGGGGCTGTTGGCAGGAGGCGTTTTGTCTCGCGAGGCCAGAGCCGGACATCGGCAGGTGATCGACGTCACTGCAGAAACGATAGAGATCTTCCGTCGGCTGGCCGAACCGGGAGAAAGCTGGCGGGAAACGGAGATTCCGGCCAGTCGTCGCGGCGAATGCCGCGGCGTAATCAACCGATACATCACGCATCAAGCCGGCCATCGGCTCAAGATGCACGACAAGCTGGGAATGCTTAGCGAATGACACGAATGCCGGGACATGGATGCCCCCGTCGATCGCCGCAGCCAGGACGCGTTGCGGTTCTGGCCTGCATGGCGGCGGTGTTGGGCTGCGCTTCATGGCGACCAGGCGGCGCCGAGACTGTCGCCCAAACCCCTGTAATGTCGCCAGGCGTTCGCCAGGTTTCCTTTGAAGAAAACCAGCCGCCAGGCGCTGAAGTCGAGCCTGTCGAGGTCGAGAAAAAGTCGTGGTGGCGATCTTTGGGCGGCGACGCCGTCGAACGATCGATCCGCGAAACGACCGGCAAAGTTGCCCAAGACAAAGCGCGTGCGAAGCGACTTTACGCCGAAGCGGAAGCGCAGTACGAACAAGGGATCAAAGCGCCGGTCGGCCAGCGTGACAACGCGCTGCACAAAGCGGCGGACAACTTCATCTTGGCAGGCAAGTACTACGGTGAATCGGACCTCGAAGAAAACTCGCTGATGTACGCAGCCGAGTGCTATTACTTTTTGGACGAGTATCCCGACGCCGTTGAGATGTACGGGAAGCTGGTCAAGAAGTACCCGAACACCAAATACCTGGATCAGGTCGGCAATCGTCGATTCAAGCTGGCCCGCTACTGGGTTGATCGATACGCCGAGAATCCCGATTGGACGTTGGCGCCGAACTTTACCGACGAAGAGCGACCCCTATTCGACCGATTCGGCAATGCGATCAAGTTGTATGACATGATCCGACTGGACGATCCGACCGGAAAATTGGCGGATGACGCTACCTTGGCCGCGGCCAACGCCAACTTCAAACGGGGCAAGTACGAAGCGGCGGACCGGTTTTATACCGATCTGCGACAGAACTTCCCGTCTAGCGAACATCAATTCATCGGGCACTATCTCGGCATGTTCTGCAAGCTGAAGATGTACCAGGGGCCCTCCTATGATGGGCAGTCGCTCGAAGAAGCCGGTAAGCTGGCCGAGCGAATGGAGCGGCAGTTCCCTGATCGGGTTGTCGAACATCGTGAAGCGATCGACGCCGCGAAAAAAGAAGTTCGGGCCAAGCAGGCCGAACGCTTATGGCATCTGGCGACCTTCTTTGAAGGCCGACAGCAATACGGCGGAGCTCGTTTTTACTACGACCAGGTCATTCAAGAATTTCCGAACTCGAACATGGCCGACGCCGCTCGTCAGCGGATGGTCGAAATCGCCGATCGTCCCGATCATGCGCCGCAAAAGGCGAAATGGCTGGTCGATTTGATCGACTACGACGAGGACAAGGACATGCCGAAGATTGCTCCGGAAGATTCGACTCCACGCACCGCAAACGTTCAGGCCCCATGATCGATCGTCGCTGGATATGGATGCCGCTGTTGGCCGCGCTGTTCAGCGGAGGCTGCGCTTGCTATCAAATTGGAGCGCGCACCCTTTATCGGCCTGACATTCAGACGGTCTATGTACCGATGTTCGCTTCAGAATCGTTTCGATTTGGACTGGGCGAACGTCTGACGGAAGCGGTTGTCCGCGAGATCCATGCGACGACGCCCTACAAAGTGGTGTCGAAGGAGATGGCCGACAGCACGCTGAGCGGCGAATTGATCGGCGATCAAAAGTCCGTCATCGCCGGCAACGGCTTGGACGAAGCTCGTATCATCCAAGAGAATCTAACGGTCGTCTATCGCTGGACCGATTCTCGCGGCAATGTGTTGCAGCAGCCGCTGTCACTGACGCTGGCGCCGCCGCTTTCGGCCGATACGCTTAACGTGGCGAGCAAGTATGTGCCCGAATCGGGGCAAACCATGGCGATCGCCCAAGAAGAGGCGATCCGCGATTTGGCGGTGCAAATCGTCCGAAACATGCAGGCGCCCTGGTGATTCACGGCTTGGCCCCCTGGTAAACTGAGGGGATGCCGCACGACGAACTATCCGCCCGATTTCCTACCCGCGCTCTTACTTGGAAGCTGCGTCGTCGCACGCTTTCATTCGATCGCACCCCGCTGTTGATGGCGATCGTCAACGTCACGCCTGACAGCTTTTCGGATGGCGGTGCTTTCTTTGATCCCATGCAGGCGGTCGAACACGCGCTGCGGTGCATTGACGAAGGCGCCGCGATCTTGGACATCGGCGGCGAAAGCACGCGCCCCTATTCAGAGCCGATCGACGTATCGGAAGAACTGCGCCGCGTGATTCCGGTAATTCGGCATCTTAGCGAAGTGACCAACGTACCGATCTCGATCGATACGTCCAAAGCGGTTGTCGCCCGAGAAGCAATCGAAGCCGGAGCCGAGATCATCAATGACGTGACCGGTCTCTCGGGCGATCCGCGGATGATTGACGCTGCGCGCGAGTGCGGCGCCGGCGTCTGCGCGATGCACATGCAGAGAACGCCGCAAACGATGCAGGATGATCCGCAGTACGACGATGTGGTCGAAGACATCTTCGCGTACCTAACAGAGCGGCGCGACGCGTTGATCGCGGCGGGAATTGAACAAGAGCGAATCTGTCTCGATCCCGGCGTGGGGTTCGGCAAAACGCATCAGCACAATCTCGACTTGATGGCCGGCTGTGGGCGTTATCATGAACTAGAGCGACCGCTGCTCGTGGGACATTCCCGCAAGGGATTCATCGGCAAACTGCTGGAAGACAAAGAGATAGCCCGGACTTACGGTAGCGTCGGCGGAACATTGGCTTTGGCCCGCTTAGGCGTGCAGGTCATCCGCGTGCACGATGTGCGTGCGAACTTCGAGGCGCTACGGCTGTTTGTTGCGTGCGGCGGAGTCGATGGAATTGCGGGTACGATTCCTTCGTAAGACTTTAACACTGGGCGGTCAACATGGACGACGTGAATAACGCTGAAAGTAATCCGTTCGCCAGTCCCGTCGCGAATGCACATGTGGCGACCACGCCGCGGGGCGAATTGGTTGACTGGTACGCTTTGCCAGTACGCCGTAGTATGTTGGTCGGAGGAGTCGTCGGTGGTCTCTTGTTTCTCGCCTTCGTTAGCCCTGGGATGTATGTCGTCAGCCGCATTGGAGTTGTTGATGAGCCGTGGGCTTCGATCCTTCATTTTCTGGTTGGGGTCGCCGCCGGCATGATGGTCGGCGTCATCGCCGGAAATATTGTGGGCTTCGTTGCGATATTCGTCCGCCGCACTTCTTGGCGGACGGTCGCCCATCTTCTGGCGAGCGGCTTGGTTTGCCCTGTCGTGTTTGTCGGCTCTTTTCTGGTACTTGCCGGGCCAGTGCGCGAGATGACTCCGCTTGCATACATCGGCTTCTCCTGCGTTATGTTGCTGGTTGGGCTTGGCGCCGGCATCTATTCGTTTCGCGGATTGCTTCGGTTGTCGACGGAGGGAAGTCCACGGCGGCGACTGCAGAAGGAACCGACGTTTTGACCAATAACGACACCAACCCGTACGCCAGTCCGCGCGAGGTTCGGTCTCACGCCGAAGTCCAATCGCCGGTTAGCGGCGCACCGCAGCCGCTGCGAATATGGCTTTGGTGGTCCGCTCGTCGCGGAATCATCGGCGGCGTCGTAGCTGGGTGCTTCCTGTTTTTGGTGGGCGTGGTCGTCTCGGTGATTCGCAATGAATGGTCTGTCGTAGGGGAGATGTTCACCGGTTGGTCGCATCTGAGATCTGTCTTCCAGGTGTTCTTGCTCGGGGTTCTTTTCGGTGGTGCGGTTTTCGGTGCGATTGCGTTTTTTTTGGGGCTAATCGCCTATGGTTTGCAGAAGTTTCGCTATCGTGAGTGGATGCTATTTCTGCTCTGCTTGATCCTGCCGACGCTCCCAATGCTGACGATGGTGATCTTTTCTATAGTCGCAGGTGAAACGATCAACGATGGGTTGGGGCTGATCTCACTGTTCGCCATCTTCCTCATTTCGGTCGGAGTTGGGATTTCCATCTTTTCACGCATCACGGGCACGCTGTTTCGAAGTCGAGATAGTACGGTGCTCATTCATTCGCAAGAGTCGTCGTCATCGTGACTGAGCCAGACCACAACCCGTTCGCCAGTCCGCCGATCGAAGATGAAGATCCGGCCGATGCGCCGTTGATTGATGGAGATCGGATCGGTCGCTGGTTGGCGCTGCCGATGATCTCTGGCGCTCTGAACGGCGCTGGCGTTATCGGGATCGTCGGCTTCTCGCTGGTCTGCTTGTTCTATCTCTCGGTGGGGGCATTGGGCGAGTTTGTCTATTCATCCGGGGGACGAACCGCGCTGGGGGCTCAATTGCTGCAACTCTCCCTCTTTGGTGGATTGTTTGGCGGGATGAGCGGACTTTGTCACGGCAGTCTTGCTTTCACGCTGCGAAATGCTCGCCGACAACGAACGACCATTGCCGTTTTGGGATACGTTTTTCCGCTGGTGATTCTTGGGGGACCGATTCTCTACATCCTGCCGCTTCAACAGGGACTGCCGTTGATCTGGAAGCTTTCGGCCGGCGCAGCATTTTGCTTGGGCTGCCTACTAATCGGGTGGCGGATGAACGGCAATATTCACAAATATCTGCTGTCTCGTCTCGAGAGCGAATCCCGCAAAGCGTAGTGCTCGTCTGTAAGTGTTTGCAGTAAAACACTTTGCGTTAACATTGCGAACCTTGTTCGCCGTTGCGTTTCCATTGACTTAAACGGCGAATCCCTCGATACTACCGAGTTGGATAGCTACGCGCTGTCGGCTCGCTAACCCATTACCAATTCAAGGTTTCATGTCGATTCTCGAGAACCAAGATCTGGCCCAGTACTGTCTGGAAACCGCGCTCCGAGCGAAAGAGGCTTCGGCCGCTTTGGCTTTGGTCTCCGGCGCACAGAAGAACGGCTGGCTGCGAGAATCGGCGAAGCAACTACGAGCGGCGGAAAAAGCGATCATCGCGGCCAATGCGATCGACCTGGCGGCGGCGCCCGAATATGGTCTGACCGCGGCCGAGATCGACCGGTTGAAACTTGACAGCAAGCGGATCGAAGGAATCGCGGCCGGTCTAGAAGAAATCGCGATGTTGGCCGATCCGATTGGTTCGGTGATCGACTCGACGGTTCGTCCCAACGGGCTCGACATTCAAAAAATCCGCGTCCCGCTGGGAGTGGTTTTCTTCATCTACGAGTCGCGCCCCAACGTGACCGCCGACGCCGCCGCGATCTGCGTGAAGAGCGGCAACGCCGTGATCTTGCGCGGCGGTAAAGAAGCGGCCCATTCGTCGCGGGCGATTGTCGAAGTAATGCAAGAGACGGCGCTCGACTTTGATATTCCCTCGTCGGCGGTGCAGTTGGTCAACACGACCGATCGAGCCGCGGTTGGGCACTTTTTGAAACTGAATCAATACATCGACGTCGCGATTCCGCGCGGCGGCGAAGGGCTGATTCGCCGCGTCGCTGACGAAGCGACAATGCCGGTGATCAAGCACTTCAACGGCAACTGCCATGTTTATGTCGATCGTGACGCCGATCTCGACATGGCGATGTCGATCACGGTCAACAGCAAGTGCCATCGCTACGGCGTCTGCAACGCCGCTGAGTCGCTGGTCGTCCATCAAGACGTGGCCGATCAGTTTTTACCAGCGATCGGCGCGGCGTTGATTGAGCGAGGAGTCGAAATTCGGGGAGATTCGATCACGCAGTCGTTGATCCTGAAAGCGAAGACTGCGACCGATGAGGATTTCGCCGCCGAGTACCTGGGGCCGATCATCAGTGTGAAAGTAGTCGAGTCGCTTGATGCGGCGATTCGCCATATCAATCTCTACAGCTCGAAACATACCGAATCGATCGTCACCCGCAATCTGGCGGCGGCTCGTGAATTCGCTTCGCGGATCGATAGTTCGGCGGTGATGGTGAACGCCAGCACGCGATTCAACGACGGCGGCGAGTTTGGACTGGGCGCCGAAATTGGAATTAGCACCGACAAGTTCCATGCTCGGGGACCGTGCGGTCTTGAGGCGCTCACTTGTTACAAATACGTGGTTTACGGCGACGGCCAAATACGCTCGTAACGGCTCGTTCGATACGATCCGATTGAATTCAGGGAGGGATTCATGGGCAACGACAATGTGCTAAGCCAGGCGGAGGTCGAAAGCCTGCTGAACGCGATGGAGGCGAGCGGGCCAAAGAAGTCCGAAGCCCCTCCGCCTCCGCAAGCCAACATCCAGAACGTCGTCGCGTCGGTATCCGCCGGCGACGACATTACGAAGCCTGCGCGCCCACGCGAGAAGATCACCCCCTACGACTTCAAACGTCCAGAACGCGTCGGCAAAGAGCAGATGCGGGCTCTACAATCGATGCACGAAGGCTTTGGTCGTAACTTTGGCGCCGCGCTTTCGGGGCTGCTTCGCAACATCGTCGAAGTGAAACTGACCAGCGTCGATCAGCTGACCTATAGCGAGTTCATTTTCAGTCTTGAGAATCCGAGCTGCTTCAATCTGTTGACCGCCAGCCCGCTGGAAGGGAACCTGATTCTCGACATCAATCCGTCGATCCTGTATCCGATCATCGATCGTTTACTGGGGGGCGGCAAAGAGAGCAGCCCGGTTTCACGCCGTCCGCTGACCGAGATCGAACTGACGCTTGTCGCACGGATCACCAACCTATTTCTGCGTGAGCTTCGGATTGCCTGGGAGAACGTCCTGGACTTGCAGTTGAGCGTCGTCCGCGTCGAGAGTAACCCGCAGTTGGTGCAGATCGTCCCGCCGAACGAAGTGATCGTGCTAATCAGTTTTGAACTGACGATCGGTGACGTGCGCGGGATGATGAACTTGTGTATCCCGTTCAATTCGATCGAACGAATCGGCGGCAAATTGACCGCCAATACCTGGTTCGCCTATGGCACTTCGGAAGTGAGCGAAGAGTCGCGACAGGCGCTTAGTACGCAAATCGACGGCGCTTCGGTCGAAGTTGGCGTGACGCTGGCCGAGACCAAGATTACGACCGAGGACCTGCTGGAACTGCGCGTGGGGGATGTGATCACCACGCCCAAAGATTCACGCGAGCCGCTGAAAGTCAGCGTCAACGGCGTGACCAAGTTTCTCGCATTTCCCGGTGCGTTCAAAGGCCGCAAAGCGATCCAGGTGGACGCGATTTTGCCGCCGAAGTTGCAAAAGCCTCCGCAACCGAAAATGCCCACGAACAACCCGCCGCCGGCGCCGGCGAAACCGCCGGGCCGCAAGTAAGTTTCTTTAGGCCGCGGACGTGAATATCAGCGAGAGGACGTCGAGCAAGCTCGCCGCCGTTTGCGGATTGCGGCTGACGCGTCGGTCGTTGAGCCGCTTCCAAGCGATCACGGCGTAGGCAAGATACCGCTCTTGCACGTCACTGCGCAGCGCCGGTGGAAGCTCGCATGCAATCTCAGGCCAAACGTTCTGCAATTGGGCGAGCGACTCGATGCTGCCGGTCAATGCTCCGGCGACTAACTCATCCAACTGCGCCAATCGCTGCTGCTCATGAATGGAGATCCCGGCGATTTGCGTCGATGGCAATGGCCCGGCGATCTGCACCAGACGAGCCGAGCTAGCGGCGCGTGAGTGAGCCGGATGCGGCGCGTGGCTCCGGACAATTTTGCGTTGTCCTTTTCCTTGGCTGGGAGCGTCGACCCCAGTGAACGCGGCGGCGACCACGTCGTCCCGCTCCATTTCGGCCGCGATTTGCGTTTCGTCTTCTTCCATCGAGAGCAACTTCAGTCGCAATTGTTGGCCCAAGATATTGAGTTGCGACGCGTCGAGGTGGGGATCTGCCTGACCAAGCAGCTTGACCGCCGAAGCCGGCAAATTGGTTCGCAATGCGACCAAGATCCATGTCGCCCACGCGTTTCGCAGGCGATCCCCATTCATCGGCGGATTCGCCAGATCAAGCAGGGTCAGCCCTTCGCTGCGAACGGCTCGGCGTTGCTCTTCATGGTTGCTCTCTAGTCCGAGAAATCGGAACGGACGGCGCTGCGAATAGCGGAGCCCGGTCGAGAACGAGAATTGCGGACGCAGACTTACCGGCACCAGATTGAAAAACTGGGCGAAGAGACTTTCATCTCCCCCATAGCCGGTCAGTGCCAAGCGAGGCTTATCGAGCGCCTCTTGAAACCAGGCGGTCAGCAGGTAAGGGGTCCGTTCTTTCTGCGATTGTTTGAACAACGCCAAGTCAACCCCTTTGCTGGCGGGCACGAGCTTGATTTCGGAAAGCTCAGACGGTAGCGAACTTTGCCAACTGAGATTGGCGTCGACCGTAGCAGCTGTTAGCAGATGAAAAGGGTTGTTAGCGAATAACGCAAACTGCGGTGCGTCAATCAGCAGGCAGTGGGTATACACCTGGCGACCGCCGCGGCCGCTGTATTCGGTCTGCCCATTGATGGTGCGCGAGACGCAATATCTACCGGCGCCAATCGGATGAAAATTGACGCTGTAGGCGGCGAAATCGTCACGTAGCATCGCATCGTGCGCAGGGCACCAGGTCGCTAATTCGCGTGAGTCTTCGGTGGAGACTCCGCGACTAGCGGCGACCAGTTGATAGCCGTCGAGACGCGAAGTTTGCGCCGAGGTGAAAATCGCTTGTTGGATCGTGACGCCCATAAAGGATAAGAACCTGCGAGGAGAATTTGGAGACAAGCAGTGAGCAAACGAGGTTAAACTTTGCGAATTAGCCATTCGAATGGTTCGACAATGCCGCGCGGTTCGATTCGCAGCGGAATGTTTACCCTTGAGCCATGGTCCATCTTCTGCGTACACGCGCCAGTTACGCTGGAAGCGAAGAAGCCGACCGTTTCAAATCGTTCGCCGATTTGCTGCCAAAGGTTCGGCGTCCGATCTCGCGCGTAACGATCTGGATTAGCGAAACAGGGATCGCACTGATCCGCTTTCGAAAACACGATCGCCATGGGCCGTACGCACTTGCCGCGACGCTTCTTTTGCGATTGTTCACTGAGATAGGTGATCAGCTTCATCATGAAATAGTTTTGCTCTTGCGAGCCGTCTTCAATCCGTTCGGTGTCGATCAACAGCAAAACGCCGGCACATTTTTTCAAGAAGGAGTGAATCGCCGGGTACGAATGGGGGTGATCGACTTCTTCCAAGATCGCTTCGCCGGCCATGTCAGGCATGATCAATTCGATCGGCCGCTTTTGACTCGGCAGCTTCGCCTGGCAATGAACCCAGTTCCAGCGATCTGGTTCGTTGGGCGTTTTTTCTGGAAATGCGGTAGCGGCCAGCGCCGCCATCGTGCGTTGTTGCAGAGTGATCGAGAACGCGCCGCGAGCCAATACTTGCACGCGATTGTTGCGCCGCGTGAGCATGTCGAGCAGCATCCCCAGGTAGACGGTTTTGCCGGCTGCGGCGGTTCCTAGCACGGCGATCATGCCAGGCTCAATCCCCTGCGAATTGGCTTGGTGCGACAAGGCCATTGGCGCCGAACAGTGACGACACAGCTCAACATCGTAGTTGTTGTCGCCGCCGCAGATGTAACAGGAAATCGGAACCGCGTATTGCGCCAAGCGATACGATTCCATGGCTACGAGCGCTTTGCGTACCATAATTAGTTCTCCACCCCTGCCGCGCCGGCGGCTTCGAGTTCGTCTTCTGATCCTGCCGAATCGAACGAGTTATCCTCGAGCAGGATATCGCAAAAGCTGACCGCACAGCGGAATCCGATGTTGTGCTTGCGAGCGATCGCCTTATCGCCGCTTTGATAGTCGCACGAAGCTTGATGATCAAAATAAGTGTCATAGGCGCCGCCGCGTAAGCTGCGCATCGCGCTATCCATCACCAATTGATCTCCCGGAGAACGCCAAGCGCCGAAGCGACTGGAGGTCCACTCCCAGACATTGCCGATCAGTTGGTGACACCCGCCCACGCTTGCGCCGCTTACATATTGCTCGACCGAGACGACATGCTCGGGGCCGCAGCCCCAAAGGTTCGCCCGACCTTGATCCATCGATTCTCCCCAGGGAAAGCGGCGCTGGATGGGTTCGGCGCCGGGCAAAGGGACCGGCCATGCTCCGGCCTTCATCCATTCGGGGTCGGACGGAAGTCGTTTGCCGACCCAGCGAGCGTAGGCGGCCGCTTCGTACCAACAAACGCCAACCACCGGCAGTCGCTCTTCTCCTTCGACATGCTTGCCGTTGCGCCAATAACGGGGGCCCGGCAGTCCAGACTGATCGACAAAATCGAGCACCGCCGGCCAGATTTCCGGATCCCACAGCGGCATCTGTTCGTAGCCGCCGGCGTTGACGAATTCTTGATATTCTTCGTTCGTCACTTGAAAGCGATCGAGATAAACCGCTTCAACCCGAACCAGGTTGCCGGCGTAGCCTTGCTCCTGGTCGTCATTTCCTTTGTATCGACCGACCAGGACGTCCCCTTCTGGGACGATGGTCATCTGGTCGTCAAACGCTTCGCGGGCTTGGTCTAACAGCCGCGGCGGCAGATTGGCCGCGATTTGGGGTCGCAACAGCAATGCATATCGAGCTTGCTCTAACATCAAGCGAGCCAGGGCTTCCGTGTCGGAGGGCTCTGGCTCTGGACGTGATTTCGGTCTTTGAGGGCGTGCAACGCTGGCCGATGCTGCTACCGCAAGCCGGCGATGGCGTACGAAGCGACGGACGAAAGCGGCGATCGCAGCGAGTGCGACGACGCCGACGACAACGAGCCAAAATCCCGCCAGCCAGGCGATCCCCAACGCGCCGACGGCGACGCCGATTGCGAGTGTCGTCCATTGTTGTTTGATGAAAAGCATTGGAATCAGTCCTGCAACAAGTTTGACATTGCCCCTGAGCAGCGATTGCGATTATCGAGTTTGGCCATTGGTTCTGCGACGGCTGATGTCACGTTGTAATTTTGCGAATTGCGCCATCACCGAATCGACGACATTGTCGGCGTCCATCGGACGCGACTGAGCCGATTCGCGCACGACGGTGTTGGTGCCGACCGATGTCGACGAGAGTGATTGATCGGCGGCGGCCGGCCGTGTCGCGATTGCGCCGGACTGGCGTTCCAGAATCGTCCGCATCGACTTCAATTCGGTCGACCACTCGGCGCGCTCGGCCGCGATTTCTCGTTTCTGTTGGTCGACTGTCGCGGTTAGTTCGGCCGCGCGGTTGCGAACGCGAGCGAGTTCGTCTTCAAGCTCGCCAAATTGTTCTACGCCGCTCTCTTCCGGAAAACTGTCGGTTCGATCAAACTGCTGCTGCGCATCGAGCAGTTCGATTTTGACCATCGCAAGCTGTTGTTTCAGATGGGAGATTTCACCGCGGCTTTCTTCGAGCTCGCGCATCGCTTGGACCGATTCACGCAGTTGGCGCTCTAGATCTGCATTCTTTTGCTCCATCTCGGTCAGACGCTGGACGCTTGACGCGGCGGAACCGCTTTGAGATTTCCAATGATCGATCTCAGCGCGGGCGGCGCCCAATTGCGCTTCGGCTGCGGAGAGTTGATTTTCACGATCCGAGATCGTTTGTTGCAGCAACGCAAGTTCGGCCGAGTTTTGTGCGGACGAATCGGCGTGGGCCGACTGTTGTGCGGCGGTTTGAGACGCTTCGAGCGAGCGGCGCTCGAACTCCGAGGACAAGCGTCCGAGTTCGGCCACCAATTCTTCGACGAATTGCTCTAGGCCCTGGTTATGAGCCCTTAGCTGTTCGAGCGCCTCTTCCAGGGCAGGGTAACCTACCTGGAGCAACTGTTCTGGACTGGCAGTCACGGCGATTCTTCTTCCCACCCAGGCGTGATCGTTTCGTCTGCTCGCGGTCTTCGCGAGCCTGCGTATGAAAAGCAGTGGAAGCGGCGATGCGCCTCCGTTACTGAAAAGAAAGCAGCGGCGCTGAGGTCGGTTGCGACCTTCGCCAACTGAAAACTAGGTCGAATTCGTCCCGCTGGCAATGAATCGAGAGCGTGAATGTTTACTTTTTCCTCGCGGTGGGTATTGATCGATAAATTTGTCGCTTCCGCTGTGATCGCTATAATCGATACAACCCCTTTTTCAGACGCCGTAAAGCATGTTAGGGTTAAGTCAGACAGCGAAGCTCGTTTAGCAACTACGCAGGAGACATTTCCATGATTCGTACGACTTTGATTCCGGCGCTGGTATTCGCCATGCTCGGTTCACTCGGTATGGTAAGCGGCGCCAGCGCAGCTTCGGTAGAACCTTCTTGCTGTGCTCCCAAGCCCGTCGAGTGCTGCGCGCCCCCTTGCATCTCGTATCGCGATCATCACAAGTTGTTCGCACGAAAGTGCGGCAGTTGTGCGCCGCCGGTCAAGATGGTGATGGTTGTAGAAAAGCCATGCACGAATTGTGCCTTTGAAGTGCCGGTTTGCGTTCCCGCTTGTTGCGAAGGAGCGCCAACCGTTTGCAGTCATCCTGGTATTTTGGGACGTACCGTCGTCGAGTATGAGTGGTGCTGCGGATTCCGTATCCGGATGGTCTTCACGCGTTGCGGCGATTTGATCGTCCACTCGTACTATTAAGCGAAGTGGCTCGCGTGACGCCGATTAAGGCGAAAGAAAATCTACCAGCCCCGTCTATATTGGCGGGGTTTTTCTTTTGCTCTCACCGGTGTTCGACAGGTACGATAGAAGGTAGAAGCGTCGCCATCACTCTCCCTATTCGGAAGGCGTTCTCTATGAGCAAAAAATCGAAGACGGCTCGCAAGTCGAAGACGCACAGTCACCGCATCGGCGCCGATCCTGAGTTGCGCGCCGCGGATTCGATGACCATCTTTTGGATGCTGTGCGGGGTCACCACCTTGCTGGCCGAAATCGCCATCATCGGCGTGCAGGGCTCTATCTGGGCGAGTGGTGAGCCGTCGCCGCAGCTCGAAGCGATCTCGATGCTGCTGTTGATGGTCGCGATGGTGACCGGCACAATCAGCGTACTGCTGATTCCGGTCGTCTTGCAGCAGCGCCGCTCTGCTCCCCCCAAAGCGATCGTTCGCGCCATGGTGGTCATCGGTCTACTGCCGTGGGTCGCGTTCTTCGTGCAGATCGGAAGATAGGCCAACTTTGATCTTCGCCTGTAGATCCCCGGGGGGCGAATCGACGCACCCTGCCGGACTATTTCTTCCCCAGATCTTTCTCTTCCTGCTCTTTAAGTTGCTGCAAGAAGCCTTTCGGTCGCAGGTCAGCCGCTTTGAAGCCTGCGGCGAGCATCGCCTGGTAGGTGACTTTCAATGCGGTCGCTGGTTGGCCGTTGCGATCTTGTAGATAGTTGGCTGCGAAGAAGGCGCGTTTGCCGGTGCTGCTATAGGTGTAAACCTCTTTGCCGGGCGGCAGAGCTGCAATGATTTTGCGGCATTCAGGATCGAACGCGATCTTGGAGAACGGCGCCAAGGTCGCTCCTGCGAGATGTCCCTTCTTCCACTCGACTTCTTCGCGCACGTCGAGCAGGACCGCTTCGCCCTTTTTGAATTTCTCCAGAACCTTCTTCAGATCTTCGCCGCGGGCAAAACTAGCGGAGACGCTGATCAGCATTATCGTGATCAGCGTGATATTCGTGCGAGCCGTCATCAAGCGAATCCTCCGAATAATCGGAACGTGAAGTCGTGGAGATCCTAAAAGTCGGCGCTCCCCGGCGTACGCGGGAAGGGGATCACGTCTCGGATGTTCCCCATGCCGGTAATGAACTGTAGGATGCGCTCGAGCCCTAGTCCAAACCCAGAGTGGGGAATCGTGCCGTATTTCCGCAGTTCGACATACCACCAATAATCGGCCGGATTCAGCCCCTGCTCCTGCATTCGTTGCTCCAGCACGTCTAACCGCTCCTCGCGCTGACTGCCGCCGATGATTTCTCCCACTTTGGGGGCCAGCACATCCATCGCTCGCACCGTTTTTCCATCGTCATTGCAACGCATGTAGAACGGTTTAATCGTGCGGGGATAGTCATGCAAAATGACAGGGCGTTTGAAATGGACCTCGGTCAGGAAACGCTCGTGCTCGGACTGCAGATCGGTTCCCCATTCCACTTTGTAGTCGAACTTCCGCCCACTCTTCAGCAGAATGTCGATCGCGTCGGTATAGCTGACGCGCAGGAACTCGCCGTCGGCCATCGCGGTTAGCGTCGCGAGCACGGTGTCGTCGATGCGGTCATTGAAGAACTGCAGATCGTCGCCGCAGTCACGCATTACGTCCGAGATAATCCGTTTGATGAAATCCTCGGCAACCTGCATGTTTCCTTCCAGGTCGACGAACGCCATCTCCGGTTCGACCATCCAAAACTCGGCCAAGTGCCGTGACGTATTGGAGTTCTCCGCGCGAAACGTCGGGCCAAACGTGTAGACATTGCCCAGCGCCGTCGCAAAGATCTCCCCTTCCAACTGACCGCTCACCGTCAGGTACGACGGCCGCTCGAAAAAGTCTTGCGTGTAGTCGACTTTGCCGCCGGTTTTAGGGGGCGCATCCAAATCGAGCGTCGTGACCTTGAACATCTCGCCGGCGCCTTCGCAATCGGACGCGGTGATGATCGGCGTGTGAACGTAGAGAAAACCGCGCTCTTGGAAAAAGTTATGAATCGAACGCGAGACGCAGTTGCGAACGCGAAAGACGGCGCCAAACGTATTGGTGCGGGGACGCAGATGCGCCCACTCTCGCAGCTTTTCCATCGAGTGCCGCTTCTTTTGCAGCGGATAGCTCTCTGGGTCGGCCCAGCCGTAGACGTGGACTTCACTCGCTTGGATTTCGGTCGTTTGCCCTTTACCCTGCGACGCAACGATCTCGCCCAGAATGCGCACGCTGCAGCCGGCCGAGAGCTTTTTGACTTCCGACTCGTAATTCGTCAGCGCGCCGTCGGCGACCACCTGGATGTTGCCCATGCAGCTGCCGTCGTTCAGCTCGATAAAACTAAACCCCGCTTTGCTGTCGCGGCGCGTGCGAACCCAACCTTCGAGCTTGACCTGATTGCCGACCTGATCGGCCGAGAGAGCGGAGCGAACCGAAATTTTTTGCATGACGAACCTTCCGTGCCTGCGGTGCGAAGTCCGTTATTCTAGCCGCACAAGCTCGAAAGCAAAAAGGGCGGCCGCTTGCAGAAACAAGGACCGCCCTGGAGTTAGTTCGTTTTTGCAATTTTTCTATTCCGCGATATCTGCGGGGGCATCGTCCCGTTTGCAGAAGAAAAAGCCGACGAACACTGAGATGATGTAGAGCACTACCAGCGCCATCACCACATTGGTCGCCAGCGCCGCCTCTGGATTCGTATTGGTCGCTTTCGCCCAGAGCGATTGGCCCGCGGCGCCAAACGCCCCCACGACCGCTAACACCATCAAGACATTCCAAATGACCATCGAAACCCCGGTCGGCTTTTGACTTCCCAAAATCCGCTTGCTGTTCATCATCAAAAAGAACGTCGTATAGGCGATCGGCAGCAGCAGAATCGCGAAGCTTGAGGCAACAATCGCCAGCCAGATTTTCGATTCGCCTGTCCAGAAATAGAACCATGACGCGCCGGCTAGTCCGGCGATCAGGCAGCCGATGACGTGCGGCGCACCGCCCGCTTTGGCATGAAACATCTCGGTAAACGCATAGCCGTTGATCAACATCAAAATGATGATCGTTGAGAAGCCCATCCCGAAGACGCCGAGACCGAAAATAAGTCGCGCCGTCGACTTTCCTAACAGCGGCGCGAGCGCTGCTGATAGTTGATCGGCGTTGCGTTGCACCAGCGATGCGACGATCAGACGGTCGGCTTCATTCAGCGTGGTTAGGTACTCTGGCGCCAGCTTTTTGGCCAAATCGCTTTGCTGCTTGGCGATTTCAATATCGGTAAACTGGGTGTCGCCAGCGGTGATCGCGACAAATTGATCCGCGTATTCTTTCTTGAGCAGCGGAGTAATTACGGCAGTGGCGCCGCTGATAATCGGCGATTTAGCGACTTCCGCCGGATCGCTGCTCAGCCAATAGGGGTCCACTTTCGGATCGTTGTAGTTGCTGCCGTTAAAACGTCCCGCCGACGCGATCACTACGCAACTGGTGACGATGATGTAAGGAATCGCCATGCCGGTCGACAAGTCGAAGCGCGCCAAGCCGCGAAACGGGCGATCCCAGCCGCGAGCCAACATGGAGTAAGGGAGCAAAAAAGTCATGTTGATCCCAACAGCCGTCGCGGCTGCACCGATCATTACGTCGCTTTGGGCAGTCACGATCCGATTGCGGAAGAACTCTTGATGCGATTCGCTCGCTTGTTTCACAAGCTCGGCCAGGTCGCCGGTCGGCGCACTCAATTGACTGAGGTCAGGAATGAACCCGGCGAAGATCTCGCCCCAATTCAGCGCTCCCTCGCCGGCCATCAACACCACCACGCCGAAGAAGCAAATTACCACCATACCGACCAATAGCTTGAGCACGGTGTCAAAGATCTTGGCGCCGGTTCCGCCGCGGGTATTTAGCAGCACCACAAAACCGCCTGCCAGCAACAGAGCTCCCGAGACGACGACCTTCGACGTTACGCTGCCGTCCAGGAATCCAGGCAGCAAGTTTTTGTCGAGCGAGTCGTAGCAAAGCGAAAACTGCGGCATGATAAAGATCATGTTGGCCAAGCTGGTCGCAATCACCCAACCCCAGCCGAGTGCGGGATTGATGTGATCGTTGATCTGGCCAAATGGCTTTTGCTCGGTCGAGAGCGTGACGTAGCTGATCGCCGATAGCATCACGACGCCCATGATGATCGCCATCAGCTGCAGCCAGAGCATGTTAGTGCCGCCGAGCGATCCCAGATAAAGGGCTCCGGCGAGCGATCCGCCCCCCAGCGTGATCGCGCTTTGCAGCCAGCCGGGACCGGAGAGTCGAACAAAGGCGAAGATCGTCGCCGCTGTCCCTTTCTCGTGGGCCTCTTGCAAAATTTCTCGATCAGTTTGAACGTGGTTGCTTGGCGGCGTTTCCGCAGCGGTAGCGTTCGATTCAGACATGGCTGGGGCAGAACTCGTGGTGAGGGAGAAGATCTTGAGGAGGGTCTAGTGTAAAGCGCATCGTTTCCCGCTTGTAGCGCCTTCTGTGCAAGGCGCTACAAAAAGTTTGCGAGACTTTGCGTTTTAGTGGTGACCTTGAGCGGCCAGGTACCGTTCGGCGTCGAGCGCGGCCATACAACCGGTACCGGCGGCGGTGACCGCTTGGCGGTAGTTGTCGTCCGCGACATCGCCTGCGGCGAAGACTCCCTCAACGCTGGTGTTGGTCCGGAAGGGGACCGTCCATTTGAGGTAGTTTTTGTCGGTCATATCGAGTTTACCCACCAAAAAGTCGGTATTCGGCGTGTGACCAATTCCCAGAAAGAAGCCGCTTGCTTCGTAAACCTTGGACGTGTTATCGACCACGTTTGTCAGCTTAGCGCCGCTCACCCCGTTGTCATCATCACCGATGACTTCGTCGACCACCGAATTCCAGACGATCTCGATTTTCGGGTTTTTCTCAGCGCGTTCGGCCATGATCTTTGAGGCGCGCAGCTCGTCGCGGCGGTGAACCAAGTAGACCTTGGACGAGAATTTGGCCATATAGTCGGCTTCTTCCACCGCCGAATCGCCGCCGCCGACGACGATACAGGGCTGATCTCGGAAACGCGGCAGCGCACCGTCACAGACGGCACAGGCGCTGACTCCCCGGTTTTTGTACATCGCTTCGGACGGGAGTCCCAAGTAATTGGCCCGAGCACCGGTCGCGACGATCACCGAATGGGCTTCAATCCATTCCCCTTCACGCGATTTCAGGCGGAAGGGACGGCTCTCGAAATCGACTTCGACGATGTCGTCCCCCACGATCCGCGTCCCAAAGTTCTTGGCCTGCTGACGCATCAGCTCCATTAATTCCGGACCGCTGACCCCATGTTTCATGTGGGGGGCCATATATTGTCGAATCGAATTATCGATCGAGCCGTCGAGATAGGCGGTCATGTCGCCTGACGGAAAGCCCGGGAAATTCTCGACTTCGGTCGTCATCGCCAGCTGACCAAGCGGTCCGCGACCGACATCGTAATGCTCTTGGAGTGGAGCGCCTTCATAAACCAAGGGTTGAAGCTCGGCTCGGGCGGCGTAGATCGCCGCAGTCCACCCAGCGGGTCCGCTTCCAATGATGAGGACTTTCTCGGCCACGTAATCTTCCTATGATTTTAGGTAATAGCTAGGCGCGTCGGCCATAACTGCTCGAAGCGAGTTATTATAGGCGGATCCAGGTAGCAGTCCACTGCATGCAAGCGGCGCCAGTTGACGAATTTCGCCCTCTCTGATAGGATCAGCCGCTTGTTTTCGTCCCCTGCAAGTCGTAGGGGCGCATATTCACCGGGAAGCGGGCCAAACGCCCAAAACCGGAGCATGCGGAAAACGTCTTTCTAGCTGTCGATCCGCTGCTGGCGAAGTGAGGCGGATCGGTCAGGAACTGTCAACCAAATCAGACAGATCCACGGCCTGAGAGATATGGGTATCGCTTCGCAGAGGCTGAACCTTTGCGGTTCGGCCTGTCTCCGGCTTATAGAGGCGCCGGCATCGCTCTGTTTGCACGCATCGTTTCCGGGCATTCCCAATGTTAAAGGAAAGCCTTTATGTCTACTGATGGTGCAGTGAAAGACGGTAGTGCAAACTCCGTCATCAAAGAACTGGTCGAATCGGGTATTCAC
The DNA here is from genome assembly GCF_000153105.1 of Blastopirellula marina DSM 3645. GTDB lineage: Bacteria > Planctomycetota > Planctomycetia > Pirellulales > Pirellulaceae > Blastopirellula > Blastopirellula marina. Next base: position 1,095,321 of record NZ_CH672377.1, on the reverse strand, counting down.
TATGGTCACCGTACCAGCCGGTGGAACCCGAAGATGGCGCCGTATATCTACGCCAAAAAGAACCAGATCCATATCATCGACGTCCGCGAAACGATTCGCGGTCTGCTGCGAGCCAAAAAGTACCTGACCCAAGTCTCCGAAGGGGGCTCGCTGGTGTTGTTTGTCGGCACCAAGCGTCAGGCCGGCGCCTCGATTGAACGTGAAGCCGAGCGCTGCGGCATGCCGTTCATTAACGAGCGTTGGCTTGGTGGTACGCTCACCAACTTCCGCACGATTCGTAGCCGCTTAACCCGTCTGGAAGAGCTGGAACGAATCTTGGAAGGGGACGAGCTCTCGAAATACTCGAAGAAGATGCAGTCTTCGCTCGCCCGCGAATATCGCAAGATGTACCGCAACCTCAACGGTTTGCGTACGATGAATCGCCTGCCCGAAACGTTGGTGATCGTCGATCCGAAGAAAGAAAAGAATGCGATTCGCGAAGCCCACTCGCTGGGAATCACGACGGTTGCGTTGACTGATACCGACTGCGATCCGGATGAGATCGATTTGCCGGTGCCGGGCAACGATGACGGTATCCGCTCGATCGAACTGTTCACCAAACATTTGGCGGACGCGGTTCTCGACGGCAAGCACAACGTCGCGATGAAGGGTAAAGACGCAGTCCCTGCTTCGTAACGCGAATCGCGGCTCGTTCATCAAAGATTCAGGGGAAGCGGATAGAACCTCCTTCCCGCTATTGTGAACTTAAATTCTGACACCGACTAAATCTCGGAGAATCTGATATGGCTGGAATTTCGGCGGCTGCGGTAAAGTCACTCCGCGAAAAAACCGGACTTCCCATGATGGAATGTAAAAAGGCGCTGGTCGAAACCAGCGGCGACGAAGAAGGCGCGATCCGCTGGTTGCGCGAAAACGGCGTCGCCATCGAAGGTAAGCGTCAAGACCGCGTGACCGAATTTGGTCGCTTCGGCGTCTTCGCGGACTTCGAAAACGGCGTCGGCGCCATGGTCGAACTGAAGTGCGAAAGCGCCTCGGTCACCCAGCTCGAAGATTTCATTCTGCTCGCGGAAGACATGGCGAAGGTCTTGGCCGAAGGGCCGGGCGCTGCGACCCCTGAGGAGTTGCTCGCTCAACCGTCGACCATCAAGCCAGGCACGACTCTTGGCGAACTGAAGCTCGACCTGTTCAATCGCGTTCGTGAAGTCTTCAACATCGGCCGGATGATCCGGATCGATGCTCCGACCGGCGGATACAGCCACAACAGCTCGACGGTTGCCGGCGTGTTGATCGAAGTCGAAGGCGGCGACAGCGAGACGGCCAAAGACGTTTCGATGCATATCGCGGCGATGCGTCCTTCGGCGTTGAATGTCGATGAACTCGATCCGAAAGTTGTCGAAAACGAACGCTCGATTTTGACCGAAGCGGCTCGCAACGAAGGCAAGCCGGACAAGATCATCGAAAAGATGGTCGAAGGTCGCTTGCGTAACTTCTACGCCGAGTCGGTTCTGCTTGAACAGCCGTTTGTTAAAGACGACAAGCAATCGGTCGGAAATTACGCCAAAGAAAAGGGAATGAAGGTCAAACGCTTCGTTCACTGGCAATTGGGCGAAGGAGATCAGTCGGAAGGCTAGACTCTCTCGCGATTTTGTCCCTGAAAATTTAAAGAGCCCTGCTCGCTGTAGCAGGGCTCTTTTCGTTCTTGACGCACCTGGGATCCATCAAACCTGACGCATCTGCTGTGCGGCCAGCGACGTTTCCGGTAGAATTCCGTCGACGAATTGGGCTTCTCCCATTCAAATTGCCAAGGTTCGCCGCATGACCCAATCTGACTGTTCCACGCCACAATACACGCGAATTGTCCTGAAACTCTCAGGCGAAAGCTTTTCCCACGCCGGCGAACGAGGGATCAGTATGGACGAAGTCGTTCATATCTCGAAGCAAATCCATCTAGCGTCGAAACTGGGATGCCAGATCGCGGTAGTGATCGGCGGGGGGAATATCCTCCGCGGCGCCCAGTTCAAAAACGAAAGCGCCATGATCCAAGAAGCGACGGCCCACTATATGGGGATGCTCGCGACGGTGATCAACGGTCTGGCGCTGCAAGACGCTCTTGAGTCGCTTGGCTGCGAAACGCGGCTGACCACGGCGATCCGGATGGACGGAGTCGCGGAGCCCTACATTCGTCGCCGAGCCAAGCGTCATCTCGAAAAAGGTCGCATCGTCATCTTGGCCGCCGGAACCGGCAGTCCCTTTGTGACGACCGACACCGCAGCCGCTCAGCGAGCGCTGGAGTTGGAAGCGGACATCTTGATGAAAGCGACTCGAGTCGACGGCGTCTATAGCGACGATCCGGAGAAAAATCCGCACGCGATTTTCTATCGCAATCTCGATTTCGCCACGGTTCAGGCCCAAAATCTGCGAGTCATGGATTCGACCGCGATTACGCATTGCCGAGAACATGGCATGCCGATCTTAGTGTTTAACTACCGAACCGATGGCAACATCCAGCGTGCTGTTTGCGGCGACCATGTTGGAACATTGATCTCGCCAGAGCTAGAGCCGGTCAACTAAGGACCAAACTAGCTTCGTCGCCGCGTCTAACATTTTGCGGCAGCTCCGCTAACGGCCTAGTTTGTTGGAATGAAGGTCGAAATTGTCTCTTCGCGGGTGCGAAGAGCAAGCCGCGAAAATGCGCGCGGCGACGCCGGACCAGCCCAAAGTAGCGATCCGCATCTCCCTCTCTGCATCCTGCAGCGACGAAGTGAAAGCGAGAACGGGCCGCATATTTTCTTCGGGGCTAAAGTAAGGTAGCCTTATGAAGATTAGTTGCGGCGCGTCGCGCTGCGCTAGTCTGCTGGCAACAACAAATTCAATCGTGGGACTGAGCCATGAGCGCTGACAACATTACGACCGAAGCGGAAGATCGCATGGAGAAGGCGATCGAGCATCTCAAGCACAATCTCTCTGGCATTCGGACGGGCCGCGCCAATCCTGGCCTGGTCGATTCGCTGCGCGTCGAAGTCTATGGTTCGCTGCAACCGATCAAGCAAATCGCTTCGGTCAGCGTGCCGGAACCGACTCAATTGCTGATTCGCCCTTACGACACCGGTGCGATCAAAGACATCGAAAAAGCGATTGTCGCCAGCGACTTGGGCATGGCGCCCCAAAGTGACGGCCGCGTAATTCGCTTGAACGTCCCTGCGTTGTCGACCGAAGTTCGCAAAAAGCTGGTTTCACGCATCAAGGAACTATCGGAAGAAGCGAAGGTCTCGATCCGCAACGTTCGTCGCGACTCGAATAAGTCGGCTGAAACCGCCGAAAAGAACAAAGAGATCGGCGAAGATATTCGGGACGATATCAAGAACGAAGTGCAGGAGCTCACAAAAAAGTTTGAGGAAAAAGTGGCCGAATTGGCCAAGACTCGGGAAACCGAAGTGATGGAAGGCTAGCTTCCCACTTAAAATAGAAAGATTCTCCCAGGTCGTGTCGCACAAGCGTACGCGACCTTTTTTGTAGGCTGCTTGTGAAAGTTGTAAGGGACGTGATGCTTCGAATTGGTCGACACGCTTTATTGGTTGTTCTGGCCGCGGTGATCGCCGGCGGCTTTGGTTTTCAGGCCGAACTATCGGCGGGAGACGCCAGGGTGAATCGCATCCTCGACACCACAGAACCGCTGGTGATTGGCCACCGCGGCGCGTGCGCTTTTGCTCCAGAGAACACGATTCCCTCGTTTCAACTCGCGATCGAGCAGAAGGCCGACCTGGTCGAACTCGACTATTACCTGAGCGCCGACAAAACGCCGTTTTGCATTCACGATAAAACGTACGACCGTACGACCAACGCCAATCAACAGTGGAACGCCAAGAAGACGAAGATCGCCGCCAAGAATTGGGCCGACATCGCTTCGCTGGACGCCGGATCATGGTTTGACGCCAAGTTCGCCGGCGTCCATTTGCCAAAGCTGGATCAAGCGATCGAAGCGATCCAAGCAGGAAGCGTGACGCTGATCGAACACAAAGAGGGAGATGCGGAGTCGCTGATCCAATTGCTTAAAGCACGCGACTGGACGGACAAGCTTGTCGTGCAGTCATTTGACTGGGAGTTTGTCGCTCGTTGTCATGAATTAGAGCCCTCCCTAGCGATCGCCGCGCTCGGATCCGATGCGCTGACCGCCAAACGGATCGCGCCGATCGTCGACAAAGTGGACGTGATCGCGTGGAACGCCAAGTTCGTCGACCGCGCGGCGGCGGAGATGGTTCACAAGCATGGGAAGAAGCTGTTCGTGTACACCGTCAATAACACGCAGCAAGCGAAAGAGTTGGTTGCAATCGGGGTCGACGGAATCATTACCGACCGACCCGGTGAGATCGGAGCTGCAATTCGCAAGTAAGCTGCTGCTAGCACTTTAGAAGAGATAGACAGGACGACGTGAGCATTCATGTCGTCCTTTTTTGTTGGGCGATTGGATCGATCTTGACCCCAGCCAAAATGAGGTTTATATTCCCGCGCCCTAACTTATTAGGGATCGACCTGCACGGATGCAAACTTTAGAAAAAATCGATCGATTTTTGGCAGTAGCAAGGAGGCGAGTGTGACTGAGTATCGAAACGCCCATCGAACAACCTGGGCCATTATTGCGGGCGGCTTCGTTTTGGTCGCCGTTGGCGTCATCGCCATTCGCAACCTGGGCGGGGAAAACGACGCTTTGGCCCAACAGCCGCAAGTTGGCGCCAAGGGAGTTGCGCCGCAAGGCAACTCAGCGCCTCAAATCAAAACGGTCGCCGTGGTGAATCGCGAACCGATTACTCGCGATGAACTGGGACGCGAAGCGGCTCGCCGCTTTGGCGATGAAGTGCTGGAAAGCGTCATCAACAAACATTTGATCGCCGAAGAATGTCACAAACGCGGCATTCAAATCACACAAACCGAAATCGACGCCGAAATCGAAGCCTCGGCCAAGAAGTTTGGCCTCTCGGTCGATCGCTGGTTGGGTCTGCTGAAAGATGAGCGAAACGTTTCGCCGGCTCAGTACCGCAGCGACATCGTCTGGCCGACGATGGCATTACGACGGCTGGCTGCGGATCGTCTGGAAGTGACCCAGGAAGAGTTCAGCAAAGCCTGGCAAACCGAATTTGGCCCCAAGGTGAAGTGTCGCATGATTTCGGTCAGCGATCGCGCTTTGGCCGAAGAGTTACGGGCCAAAGCGGCCGCCGACCCCGATGTTTTCGCCGACATGGCGAAGGACTTCTCCGAAGATCCAAACAGCGCCGCTGCTCGCGGCCTGATCCCGCCGATCCGCATGAACATGGGGACGCCGGAAGTCGAAAGCCTGGTCTTCGCCTTGAAGGATGGCGAAGTTTCGCAGGTCCTCTTCATTGCCGGTCAGTACCTGATTTTCAAGTGCGAGTCGCATTTGCCGCCGACCGAAGTTGACCCCATGAAGCAGCCGGAAATCCAGAATCGGATGGTCGAAGCGATCCGTGAGCAAAAGCTCCGTTCTTCGGCGGGCGATGTCTACGAAGAGCTGCAAGAAAAGGCGCAAGTCGAAAAAATCTGGAGCGATCCAGCCAAGCGTCAGCAGAATCCAGGCGTTGTCGCAACGCTGAACGGACAGCAGATCATGCTGGACGAACTACAAGAGGAGTGCATCACGCGTCACGGCATCGACGTTCTCGAAGGGGAAATCAACCGCCGTTTGCTGCAGCAAGCGCTCAAATCAAAGAATCTGGAAGTGACTGAACAGGACCTGAATGACGAAATCAGCCGCGCGGCTGATTCGTATGGGTTTTTGAAAGAAGATGGTTCGCCGGACTACGAAGCCTGGCTGGAAGAAGTAACCCAAGAACAGAGCGTCACGGTCGAAGTCTATGTTCGCGACGCGGTTTGGCCGACGGTCGCGCTGAAAAAGCTGGTATCCGACAAAGTGATTGTTTCGGAGGAAGACATTCAGAAGGGCTTTGAAGCCAACTACGGCGAACGAGTCCAGGTTTTAGCGATCGTCCTCGACAATCAACGTCGTGCTCAGGAAGTTTGGGACATGGCCCGCAAAAATCCGAGTGAGCAGTTCTTTGGGGAATTGGCTCGTCAGTACTCAATCGAGCCGGTCTCGAAGAACAATGACGGCCAGGTTCCGCCGATTCGCCGTAACGGCGGTCAGCCCAAACTCGAAGAAGAAGCGTTTCGCCTGCAACCGGGCGAATTGTCGAGCATCGTCAACATTGGTCGTCAGTCGCTGATCCTGAAAGCGATGGGGCGGACCAAGCCGACGATCACCGATGTCAACGATGTGCGTGACGAACTGGTCAAAGACATTCACGAAAAGAAGATTCGCCTAGAAATGGCGAAACAGTTTGACGCGTTAAAAGAAGAAGCCCAGATCGACAATTTTCTGGCCAACACCACCCAGATGGGTAAAAAGTTGGAAGCTGCCGCCCGACAGCAACCGACTCGATAAAACCGCGACTTCTCCAGAAGTTCTGCAAAAACTTGGGAGCCCCGACCGCCGGTTGGGGCTTCTTTTTTGCTAGCCCTGTGCGAACCTATGGTTTACGCAGGCGATCCACCGCTCTAGTCGTCCTTTCCTGCGCGGTTGCCGATTCTTAGAATTACGTTTCTGCGTTCGATTTCCATTTACGCAATTTGCCGCTATAGCGGCGTTTTTCAGGTTGAAGCTCATGAGCTCCGAATCCGGCCACCCCATCGGCGGCGAGACCCCTTTCAAGATCGAATATGCGCAGCGCGTTTACCGCTTGCCCCCCTATATGTTCGGTCGGATCAACGCCTTGTTATACGAGAAGCGGGTCGCCGGACATGACGTGATCGATCTGGGGATGGGCAATCCGTCCGATCCTCCGCAAGAATTCGTCATGGAAAAGATGTGCGAAGCGGTGAAAGACGAGCGCAACCATGGCTATAGCAAGTCAAACGGCATCCGCAACTTACGTCGTGAAGTCGCCGGCAAATACCTGAAAAAGTATGGGGTCCGACTCGATCCGGAAAGCGAAGTTATCGCTTGTCTCGGTTCGAAAGAGGGGTTCTCGCACATGTGTCTGGCGATGATGGGCCCTGGCGACACCGCAATCGTGCCGGCGCCTTATTTTCCGGTCCATACCTACGCCGTGGCGCTGGCGTCCGGCAACGTGATTGCGTTGGAAGTGGGAGATAGCGAGAAGTTTCTCGAAAATATCGCCTACACCTGCGAGCATCTTTATCCGAAGCCAAAGCTGCTGATCATTTGCTACCCGCACAATCCGTCGACGGTAACGGTCGAGCCAGAGTTCTTTGTCGAGATCGTGAAACTGGCGAAGCGATATGGCTTTATGGTGATCAGCGACTTCGCCTACGCCGATATTGCATTCGACGGCTACAAGCCCCCCAGCTTCCTGTCGGCCCCCGGCGCGTCTTCGGTTGGCGTTGAGTTTACGACCATGAGCAAAGGCTACAACATGGCTGGCTGGCGCGTCGGCTTTTGTGCCGGCAACGCCGAAATGATCAAAGGCCTCGCCACGATCAAGGGTTATTACGATTACGGCATGTTCCAGGCCATCCAGATCGCTGCGATCATCGCGCTGCGAGAAGGGGACGCCGCCGTCGAAGAACAGAGCCGCATTTATGAGAGCCGCCGTGACGTGCTGGTCGATGGTCTGACGCGACTCGGCTGGGGCGTCACGCCGCCCAAAGCCGGCATGTTCGTCTGGGCCAAGGTGCCTGACGTCTGGATGCAGCGGATGAACACGATGGATTTCGCCATGATGTTGCTCGAGAAGGGTGATGTCGCCGTCAGCCCCGGCAGCGGGTTTGGCCCTTGCGGCGAAGGCTATGTCCGCATGGCGATGGTCGAAAACGAAGAACGCTTGCGTCAGGCGGTCCGGCAGATCGGTCGCTGCTTGAAGCACGAAGAAAAAGAGCTGGTTACCGCGGAGACGACTCTCGAGAGCTAAAAAAAGCCGCAGACCGCAATTCCCGTAAAATGACGCCTTGGATCGGCTCCGATTCAGGGCGTTTTTCTTTTTTTGGGCCCGATTCTTCCGGTTCGCAAGAGAAGACCAAGCTTGGTCCTAGCCGGAGCTAGCGGAGATTCCTATAATGACCCAAATTTGCGCCCGCGGCGCATAAAAAAAGGAGGACTCTCGCTCGCCGAAACAAGAGTCCTCCCAAATTGGCTGTCCGGACCGAAGCCCGGAGACCCACAGCCGTACTGATGGATATCGGGCTTCGGCATGTCAATACTTTAAGCGACGCTTAACACGGACGATCGTTCGGAACAGATCGACCTTACCGGCTAAGAAAAAAAGTTCGCTTTCGATTCACCCGCAGAGATCTGACGACAAACGCAATGACGCAGCCAATCGCGAAACTAGCGCTGGAAGACGGAACCGTTTTTACCGGACGTTCGTTGGGGGCTGAAGGAGAAGTCGACGGCGAAGTCTGCTTCAATACGTCGATGACCGGTTACCAAGAGATCCTGACAGATCCCAGCTATCGTGGTCAGATCTTGACGATGACATACACGCAGATCGGCAATTACGGCGTGAACACCGAAGACATGGAGAGCGCCAAGACGCACATGTCGGGCTTTATCGTTCGCGAGTGCAGCCGTCGTGTGAGCAATTTTCGCTCAACTCAGTCGCTCGACGAATTTCTGAAACAAAACGGCGTTGTCGGACTATCGGGAATCGATACCCGAGCGCTAGTGCGTCGCCTGCGCAGTAGCGGCTCGATGAAGGGGGTTCTCTCGAACATTGACCTGGATGACGCGTCGCTGGTCGAAAAAGCTCGCAACAGCGCCGGCCTGGTGGGGCGTGACTTGGTCAAAGAGGTGATGCCGACCGCAGGGCAGAGCTGGACCGAAAAGCTGAGTCCCTGGGTGAAGATGGGAGACAAGATCCGGGCTGACAAATCGCGCACCGAGCTTGATCTGCACGTGGTGGCTCTCGACTTCGGCATGAAGTGGAACATTCCGCGGCATCTGCAAGACATGGGCTGCAAAGTGACGGTCATGCCGGGCTCGGCGACCGCAGAAGAAGTGCTATCGCAGAATCCCGACGCGGTGTTTCTATCGAATGGTCCAGGTGATCCCGAACCGCTGCTCGGCCCGATCGAAACGATCCGCGGCCTGTTGGGCCAAAAGCCGATCTTTGGCATTTGTCTCGGGCATCAACTGCTATCGCTGGCCTGCGGCGCCAAAACGTTCAAGCTGAAATTTGGTCATCGCGGCGCCAACCAACCGGTGTTAGACGTGACGACCGGCAAGGTCGAGATCACCTCGCAGAACCACGGATTCGCGGTGGACGAAGCGTCGCTGCCTGATTGCCTAGAAGTGACCCACCGTAATCTGAACGACAACACCGTCGCCGGTGTGCGGCATAAGACGCTGCAAGCGTTCAGCGTGCAGTACCATCCCGAAGCATCAGCCGGTCCGCATGACAGCGAGTACCTGTTCGAGCGCTTCCGAGAGATGGTTGACGGGCAAAAAGTCTAGCGCTGCGAGTCGATGCATAACTGGTCGTATGTCGCAGCTCAATTTTTAAGTGGCATGCTCTTACTGCGTCTTCACAGCAAGTGCATGCCATCCAAACTGACGCTAATCGACCGGCGACATCGCTTCGATTAGCGTTCGGATTGGCTAGTTCTGACCGCCTGCGGTCGCGTAGTCGGCCGATTCGGCTTCTGCACCAGTGGGGCCAGCCAACGGCGGGAGCGCTTCTTCCAACATCCCTTTCGCTTTGGGCCACATTAGCGCCGCTTCCAGCATCATCCAGGCCTGCAGGATCAATGTGCCGACGCTAAAGCCAAACAGCAGGTACTTCTGATTCCAATAGAAGCCGGTATCGCCGTGGAAGAAATTGCCGAGCCAGGTGAGCTGTGGGTAATTCTCGATAAACCAGGCGGTGTCGCCGTTGAACATGTTCCAAAACGTCGCGATCGCCGGCAGGACCAGCATCATGATCATCGGTACGATCGCAAACCAGACCGGAATCTTGCGGCGCCAGAGATAAAAGATGGTGACCATCAGGGCCATCCCGGCCAGCAATTGATTAACGGCGCCAAACAGGGGCCACAGCAACATGCCGCCGGCGCCGGGCGAATTGCCGGCGAAAATCGCAACCATACCGCCCAGACCAACCGCGACGCCGGTCGAGACATATTTGTTGGTCAGCGGCTTGGTAATCTCGGCAGACGCGAATAACTCTTGCAGCACGTAGCGCTGTAGCCGTGTCGCCGTATCAAGCGTCGTTGCGGCGAAGTTGGCGACCAGCACCGCCATGATGCCTAAGCCCAAGCGAAGCGGAATACCGATCGCTGTCAAAAAGTTGGCGCCGCCGTCGACGAAGGCGCCAACCATGTTGCCGAGATTGTTGAATTTTTTCCAGCCAGCGCTCGCATCATAGCGCGCTTCCCACGAGGCGCGACCAACCATCGCCGTTCCATCGGCCGCGGCGACCGCATGATACGATCCGTCATCGGCTCGCTCGTAGCGGCCCATGCCGACGCCGGCACAGCAGGCCAAGATGACCACCACCGCCAACGCGCCCTCCAGCAGCATCGCGCCGTAGCCGACGTACTGGGCGTCTCGCTCATTATCGACCTGTTTGCTGGATGTGCCGCTACTCACCAGACAGTGAAAGCCGCTGCAAGCGCCGCAGGCGATCGTAATGAACAGGAACGGAAAGATCGGCGGCGCGTCGAGCGGAATGTTGGTCGCGATCGCCGGAGCGCTGGCGAACAGATCGGCCGCGCCGGTCAGCGATGCGACGACAAGTCCCAGCCCCAGCAGGACCAGGGCAAGCACCAACTCGTGACTGTTGATGTAATCGCGCGGTTGCAGGAGCGTCCAGACCGGCAGCACCGACGCGACGAAGCAATAGATCAGCAGGATCACCGTCCAGATCACGACTGCGTTGCCGTAGAACTGCCACCAGGTCGCATCGGCCGGCATGTCAGCCGGCGTCAGCAGATTCACTCCTAAGATCTCTGTCAGGTCGATCGGCAGCCAATAGACGCCGATGGCGATGGCTGCATACATGATCAACAGCGCGCCAATCGAGGGCCAAAGGATGTTCCCTCCTTTGCGGCAGATGTAGTACCCGATCGCGATCGCTACGGGAACTTCGACCCAGACCGACAGAACCGACTGCGGGTACTTCGCGAAAATCAACGCGATCACTAGCCCGAAAATCGCCAGCACTACGGTCAACGCCAACGCAAGCACCATCAGAAAAAGAATCTTGGCCCGCGGGTTGATCAGGCGACCGGCGACTTCGCCGATGGTCTGGCCCCGATTGCGAAGCGAGACGACTAGCGCCCCAAAGTCATGGACGGCGCCGATAAAAATGGATCCAAAAATCACCCAGAGCAAAGCCGGCAGCCAGCCCCAAAAAACGGCGATCGCAGGCCCCACGATTGGGCCTGTGCCGGCGATGCTGGTGAAGTGGTGTCCAAAGACCACTTCGCGATTGGTCGGTACAAAGTCGACGTCGTCCCGCATCTCATGACTGGGGGTAACCGCCTCTTCGTCGAGGCGAAAGATCTTCCGGCCCAGCCAACGACCATAGGTGTTGTAGGCGAGGATAAATCCAAAGAAGGAGAGCGCAGCGACAATCAACGTCGACATCGAGACTATCTGGGGGGCAAGAGTAGGGGGGGACGCAAGATGATATTTTTAAATTTTAACGGCAGATCGTACTGGAATACAGTGCGAAGGAGCAAGAATGCTCAAACCCTTTGCCGTTCTTTTCTAGCGCGAAGGTGAGAAAGTTCGCCGAAGTCGGCCGCAGCCCTGAAGAGAATAGGAAAATCGCTTCAGGAGGGCGGACTGGCGATCGACGAATTCCCCCCTTGTCGTCCCGCCCGACCTTTTTTCTGCGGAGGGTCGAATGGGGGCCCAATCGGCTAGAGAGGCTGCTGATCCCGATCAGGTAAATTCGATGTCCCCCTGCCGCGGCAGGGGGAGAACTTGTCAGCCTCCGAGGCTTTGCAAGTCAGTACCTGGCATCGCCATGACATGCAATTGGAAGCTTGGCGCCCCTCGGTCGTTTTGCAGTTCTCTAAAAGGTTGCAATTCCCTTTATCGCAGTCGGCTGGATTATCGCATTTGCTTTGTTCCCGCGTTTGGGCGTCATATCGATCCTTGCAGCCGTTGCAGTGCTTCAAGTGGGCGTCCATCATCCGAATCTGGCTGGTGCTGAGCGTATGCGAGCGATAGGCGGGCATTTGTTTGCGACACTCGCTGCAAGTGATGCCTGCATAGACCGGCAGCGGGTTGGCGGGACCTAACCACAGAACGATGCCGATCACCAAAAAGACGGAGCACAAACTGCCAACGGTTTGCAGAGCCAAGCGCCGCCGACGAAGCAAAACGAGATTATTCGCGACCTCGGCAATTTCGCCGGTTCGGCAGGGACGCCAAGATTCAGAGTCGTGCTCGTTCATGCGGTTAGAAATCGGCCCCAGGTAGTTTGCAACAGAAGGCTACCCAATCGTACGCAATAGGAGGAGAGGAATTGGTACGAAGTACTACGAATAGGGATGATTTCGCGGGAAATCGCTAAGTACTAAAGCCGAGACGCAGCGACGCTTCTTGACGGGTTGTTTCGACCGGTTCAGGAATCTTCGGCTCTGGCGCCTGAACGCTTTGCGCCAGTCGTTGCATCGAGCGGAGGATAATGCGACGACGACCGACCTTGACCAGGCCATCATTCTGCAGCTCGCCCAGCACGACCGTGACCGTTTCGCGGGTGCTGCCAACGATGTTCGCCAGATCTTGATGCGACAGCCGGATTCCGAGCTCGACGCCATCTTCGGTGCGTTTGCCATAGCTCTCGGCAAGTTCTAAAAGCAAATGCGCCAAGCGGTCGCGGTTTGACAGAAAGAGTAAGTTCTTCACGCGTCGTTCAATGCGACGACGACGAAGTCCGATCAGTTTGGTCACGCCGATCGAAAGGCCAGGACGCGACTCCATGAGCTCGTGCATCGCTTCTTTGGGAATCGAAACGATCATCGCCGCATCGACCGCTTCGGCGTACTCGTCACGAGCTTCGCCGTCGAGAATCGAAAGTTCGCCAAACAGTTCGCCTGGTTCAATAAAGGCCAGGATCGACTGTTTCCCCTCAGGGGTTAAATGGCAGATTTTTACTCGGCCAGACGCAAGCAAGAGAACCGTATCCGCTCGTTCAGCGGGTAGGTAAATCGGCGATCGCTTGGCGAAGCGGCGGACGCGCGAGCATGCGTCGAGTCGTTCGATTTCTGCGGCGGATAACTGCTCGAAGATACGGCAGTTCTTCAAGTGCCAAATTTTCTCGGTCATCGAGACCCCCAAAATAGCTCGACGGACAGACCGCCCCAGAAGAAGGGGCGGCGCCATCGAAGACCGGGTGGATGCCACCTTGGATTCCGAAGAGACGCTCGAGGTTACGCCGATTCGCGAAACATTGGCAAAAAAAAAGACGCCGAAATCGGCGTCTCGAAGAAAGCTACCCCCCGAGGATTCGAACCTCGAATGACAGTGCCAAAAACTGTAGTGTTACCATTACACTAGGGGGTAAAAATGTGAAGGGGCTATCTTAACCAACAAGCCTGCCAGTCGACAAGTGGCCCACTCACTCAACCAATGGTCCCTCGTTGGACTGGAGGTCCTCCGGCGGGCGAAGGTTCGTCATCGCAAAGGACAATTGTTCCATCTCAATCGCCAAATCGACGCTCGACACCGCGACATCCGCCGGCAAGTGGAGCGTGATTGGGGCAAAATTCAAAATACCGCAAATTCCGGCTGCGACAATTCGTTCCGCGACTTCCTGGGCGGCGGCGGCCGGTGCGGCGATGATCGCCAGGCGAACGTCATATTCAAGAACGATTTCGGGCAATTGCGAGATTGGGCGGATTTCAATGCCGTCGAGCGTCTTGCCGTGCTTCGCCGGATCGGAGTCGACGGCTGCGACGATATCAAAGCCTTGATGTCCGAACCCGCGGTGCCCCAATAAAGCGCGCCCGAGGTTGCCGACGCCGGCCAGAACGACTGGCCACGTGTGATCGGTGCCGATGATTTGTTTGACGGCCGAGACTAACTCGCTGCAGCGATAGCCGACGCCGGGGTAGCCAAAGTGACCGAAATGCGCGAGATCCTTCCGTACTTGGGCATCGGTGAACCCGAGAAGTTGCCCAAGTTGCGTACTGCTGGTCGTCACCACTCCGTCGCGCTGTAGCCGCTGCAATTCTCGCAAATACAGGCTCAAACGGCTGACGACAGCCTTCGGTACGGCATCAGCCGTTTGTTTGTTTTTGTCTTTCGACTTGCTCATCACATCGGCGGGGACGTGTAGTTTTCATCAATTCCTATCTTTACTCTATCGCTTGGGGTTCATTCTAGGCAACCCAAGAGAGCGCAGGGCGAATCTTAGCGAATGAAGGGCCAGTTGGCGACGACGGCCAATATCGCTCGCAGAACAAAAAAAGCCGCTTGGCCAAGGAAGGCCAAGCGGCTTTTTTTAAACGACATTCTGTACTACCGGGCCGGGCAAGCGTTTACTCGTCAAGCATGTCTTCATGATTGATGTAGATGTTGCCGTTGGTGGTGTTGTAGAGCCAGCCATCGGTTTCGGTGACGTCGGTATCGGTCGGAACAGCGGTGATCGCTTTAATGGTCGCCGAATTGGTGAACGAGTTAACCGGAAGTTTCGACAGGTACGGTCCCAGGGTCGGAGAACCGGTGGTCGTGCCGTCGACATTGGTCTTCGTGATTATTTCGTCAAGCGTGGCGCTCGGCAGTGTTCCTTCGTGCTGAGCGCGATAGAGCTGGATCTGGGAGCGGAGCGTGTGAAGATTGAACTTCACGCTGCTGGATTTGGCGTCTTCGGTGGAATCGGTGAATTGCGGAATCACCGTCGCGGCTAAGACAGCCAGGATCACGACCACGATCAAAACTTCAATCAGCGTGAAACCAAGGTTTTTCTGGTTGGACATGGGGAATCGTCTCCTGCGATTTACTTGCCGCCCGGCAAAAGTAAGTACGGTTTTCTACTTGCGACGCGAAATTGCGATCCGCTTCAAGTACTTACGTTACGGCGAACCCACGTCAAGGAAATTGAGCGTGTTTGATGTGGTGTTGTCGAGGATTTTCCCAAGATGGGGAGGAATATGCGCCTCATGTACGACTTATTTCGATCGCAACGGATGATCGCACAATGCTAGCGTTGTAATTTCCCCATGATTCCCCATCTGTTTGTTGTCGACATTTTATCTAGTCGAACTATCTCAAGCTGCCGTCCCAGATTGACGATAAGTTAGGACATCCAGGTAATGCTTGGGATAGCTGGGAAGACTATATGCGAATGCTGAGTCCCCAGGTCTATCACAAGCATCATCTGGAGCGGTCGGAGGATTCTGCACGGATTTTTCGGATTTGAGGGCTAAAGGACACGGCGAACGCTTCGCCAAACCAGGCCAGGCCCTTTGTCACAACACACAGCGATTCTGTCAGCTAAGGAGAATTGGAAATGAGAGCGTTTCTTTGGGCGCCGGTGCTTGCGGTTTTGCTGACCGTAGGTTCGGTAACAACTGCTGAAGCCGGCTATTGCGGCCTGTTCAGCTTCCGTAACTGTTGTTGCTGCGAGCCCGTTAGCTACGAGTGCTGCAAGCAACAGTGCTACACGGTCAACAAGACCTGCAAAGAGGTCCAGTACGAGAAGCAGGAAATTACCTGCTACAAGACGGTGTACGACAAGGTGATGGAAGACAAGACAATCGATTGCGTGCGTTACGAAAAGGAAACGCTCTACAAAGATTGCACCTACACCGTTTGCAAACCTGTCTACGAATCCAAAGTCCGCACTTGCACCTATACGGTCTGCAAGCCGGTCTGGGAAACGAAGACCAAAGAGATCAACTACACGGTCTGCAAGCCGGTTTGGGAAACCAAATCGAAAGAGATTTGCTACACGGTCTGCAAGCCGGTTTGGGAAACGAAGTCGAAAGACATCTCCTACACCGTCTGCAAGCCGGTTTGGGAAACCAAGACCAAAGACATCTCCTACACGGTCTGCAAGCCGGTTTGGGAAACCAAAACCAAGGACATTTGCTACACGACTTGCAAGCCGGTCTGGGAAACCAAGACCAAAGAGGTTAACTACACTGTTTGCAAGCCGGTCTACGAAACGAAGACCCGCGAAGTTTGCCACACGGTCTGCAAGCCGGTTCACTACACCAAGACCATCCAGATCAATTGCGGTCACTACGAAACCGAAGTTACCGAAATTCCTGGTCCGGTCGTGAAGAAGTGCGTCCAAGAGCCGGGTTGCTGGACTTGGGATCCTTGCTGCTGCAAATGCGTCTACTGCCCGGGCGAGACGAAAGTCGTCGAAGTCCAGTGCCCGCCGCGCAAATGCTGCAAGAAGGTTTGGGTTCCGGAAGTTAAAGAAAAGACGATCAACTGCGTTAAATACGAACGCGAAGTGATCAAGAAAGAGTGCCCGTACACCGTCTGCAAGATGGTTCCGGAAACTCGCACCAAGACCTGCACGTACAAAGTGTGCCACATGGTCAAGGAAAACCACGTCAAGACCTGCACTTACAAGGTCTGCAAGATGGTGCCGGAAACGATCACCAAAACTTGCACCTACAAAGTGTGCAAAATGGTTCCCGAAACTCATGTGAAGACCTGCACTTACAAGGTCTGCCACATGGTCAAGGAACAACGCACCAAGACCTGCACTTACAAGGTCTGCCACATGGTTCCGGAAACCCACACCAAAGTGTGCACCTACAAGGTTTGCCACATGGAACGTGAAGTGAAGACGAAGGAAATTCCTTACACCGTCTGCAAAATGGTTCCCGAAACCTGCGTCAAGCAAGTGCCCTACACGGTCTGCAAGCCGGTCCACTACACCAAGACCATCCAGGTTTGCAAATGCGTGCCCCGTAAAGAAGCCTACACCGTGACGCGTTGCGTCCCGAAAGTGGTCTGCAAGACCGTCCCCGTGACGGTTTGCTGCCCGGCTCCTTGCGGTTGCAAAAGCGACTGTGGTTGCGGCGCCTAGTAACTAGGCCAAGATCGTCCAGCTTCCTCGAAGCCTGATGGCAGGATCGAGGTCCCTGGCCTGGTGGTAAGCGAGCGGTCCGAGTTTCGACTCGGGCCGCTTTTTTTTATGCGCGTGTTGATTGCGGACGCTCAGCCGCATCACCATCCGCCGCATGAGGCGACAATCTCGCCGGCGGCCGCCGTGGGCGACTCGGCGACTCACCCAATGCGACCGCCAAATGCCCCCGCAATGCAGGAGTCGCCCACGCACGCACAGTTGACTTGGCGCTCGCAGACTCAGTAAGTCTGCCTAACAACCGGGCGATAGGTGATGCAAACGTCACCACTGCGCCTCCTCCTCTGGGAGGGGTGCGCAAATTCGATTCCCTTTCTCGCCGGACAATTCAACAAAGATAAACGCCCGACATTCTTTGCCGCACAAATCGTAAATGCTTGTCTACAAAGAGCATCCGATGCTCCGTCGGCGTTGTCTTGCTCGCTGCAATGGGAACGGAAACGGGCGCGTTAGGAATCATTGTTGCTATTCTTCAACGATTCCATACCAAGCAAGCAGGGGTTATTGGTTGAGAAAAATCCCGGTGTTTTCATATTTAGTCAAATAAGGGAATCGCATGGCCAGAAATTCATTTTCATCTCCACTTTCTCGACGAGGCTTCTCACTCGTTGAGCTTTTGGTTGTCATTGCGATCATCGGCGTTCTGATCGGGCTACTTTTGCCGGCGGTCCAACAAGCGCGTGAAGCCGCACGGCGGATGCATTGCTCGAATAACTTGAAACAGATTTCGCTGGGCTTCCATAACTATCATGACGTATTTCAGCGATTGCCTCAGTTGGCCAACGGCGTCGCCGCCGCACCCTTAGTCGCAGTATTGCCGTACATCGAGCAATCGAACGTCTACGATTTGTACGATCAGAATCTGTATGCCAATTCGACCGAAATCAAGACGGCGATGACCGGCAACATGCCCGAGGCCTACGTTTGCCCCTCGACGCCTGAAGGAGGAGAAACAATCGCTTCTGGTTTCGCCGTCGGGCTGCAAGCATCGGACTACAACCAAGCAAATATGATCGGCGACTTCAGCAGCATTTTGGGCGAAATGCTAGGCGAAGGAATCTTCGGAGGAGCCACAGGCGGAAGCTTTCGCGATGTGACGGATGGTCTTTCCAACTCGATCTTATTGCACGAGCAAGCTGGCGGCGCTCATTGGTGGGTAAATCAATATCAAATGAGCGATGCCCTTGGTATCGGGGGAGATGCTTGGATCGACGGAAATGGGGTCAACTTGGGCGCCTTGTTTTCTTACACGCCGAATAGCACCAATCCGACTGGCGTTTTTCCTGATTTCGATTTTGGAGTTGGAAAAGTCATTAACAACACCAACAACAAGGGACCCTATTCGTTTCACGCCTCCGGCGTACAAGTTTCGATGGGGGACGGATCAGTTCGTTTTCTTTCCGAGGGGACGAACCTTGCGTCGCTTGGCTATCTGTTTTGCCGCAACGATGACCAAGTGATTGCGGGAGAATAGGCCGATGTCTCGAAACTCAATGACGGCTCTACTCCTCTTGGCGTTCGGATTCTGGGCCGGGTGCAATTCTCGGCAGGACTGGGAATCACAGACTTATCCCACATCGGGAACGGTCTCCATCAACGGAGAAGCCCCAAAGGATCTGTTTGTGATTTTCCTTCCGACCGAAGGAGATGTCGATTCGCGCGGCAGTATGCCTTGGGGGGTCGTACAGGAGGACGGTTCCTACCAGATGCGAACTTACGATATATGCGACGGCGCTCCGGCTGGTGAGTATGCGGTCCTATTGAGGTGGCCGTTTGATCGTGCGGCGCCAGGTGATCGACTTCGCTCGGCTTTCAGCACGGTGGACAAGTCACCTTTGACTTACACCGTTCAGGCAGGAAAAAACCAGCTTCCCCCGATTGAGCTAACCGGCGTCAAGGTGACGCCGTTGAAAAAAAGCAAGCCATTTGCGATGGGAAGCGAGTAGTTTTCGGTTTTTTGAGACGCCCTTCTTTTCGGATAGTTAGATGACTCGAAGCATTTCGCATACGATCGGCCTCCTGATGCTTGCCGGTTTTAGCTTGCTTGGCCACTCTCTTGCACACGCGGAAGAATCCGAGCGATTGGGAGCACTTATCAAGCAGCTTGGTGCGAAAAGTTTTGCGAAACGAGAAGCGGCGGTCGAAGCGATCGCTGCTTTCGGCATTGATGCCGTTCCGCCGTTGGGCGAAACGCTTGAATCTCCTGACGCTATGGTTCGCGTCTACGCGCGCTACTTGATTACGACAATTTTAGACAAGGACCGCCAACAACGGATCAGGACGTTTCAGCATGGGAATGGGGAGCTTCCCCGCTGGGATACGTTTTGCGAGATCGTGGGCGATGGAAAAAATGAACGAGAGTACTTCCTAGGCGTCTCAAATCGTGAATGGGAGCTGCTGACCTGGGTCGACTGGCAACCCGAGGGACGTGAACTGGACAAGTTGGAATATGCAAATTGGCAGTTTCTGCGTGAACGAAAACATTTTCAGGCGCCCTCGAAGTTCGACCGATCGCTCTTGTTGCTGCTGATGTGCGAATCGACCAACGAAGAAATTCAGCGTTATTTCGACGCTGGGGGAGGAGAAATCAGAGTCCTTTGGAACATGGAGGACTATGGCAAGTTTGACCAGTACGTATTGTCACGACTTAGAAATCAATGGCTCTTGCGCTGCTCTCAGTGCGAGACGCTCGATAGTGAGGTGCGGGTGGGGCTGTTGGTTCGTGCGATGCAATCGAATTTGAAGGGAGGGGCGCCGCTTGCGAAAAGAATGCTGAGCGAGCTTGGTCAACTTGAGCTGGATATGTACGGAGAGAAATCGATCAATTGGCCAATCATGACCCTCGCGAAATGCGGTTCTAAGAGCGATAGCGCCGCGCTAGATCCTTTCCTCGACGATGACCGGCTTATTACTACGTCAGACGGACCTGTGACGGCTGCTCCCTCCCAAGATGATGGCTCCCAGTCGCCGCAAACATGTCAGGTCCGGGATATGGCTTTGGCCGCCGCCATCGTGGTTCATGGTCTCGATCCACGCGACTTTGGATTCGTGAAAATCCAAGATGCCGGCACGCTGCCCTTTTTGCCCTCCTCCGTCGGCTTCGATACAGACGAAGATCGCGCAGCGGCGTTCCAAAAGTGGAGCGACTTGCAACGCGATTCCGCCGAGCGCTAAATGCGAAAAATTCGGCAAAATACCGCTGGATCTGCGTTGGCGTCACTGCTCTGATGATAGTTCTTCGCATCCATTTGAAATAATTCTGACACCCGATTCGTATGCCTCCAAAGAGTCTTGATCTATTTCTCCGCACGAAAGCTGGCTTGTCGACCACGATTAACAAGTGGGAACGCTTGGCAGTCGCCTCGGAGAAATTACGTGATCAGGTTATCTGCGGCGAGTACTTCATCAGTGAGGCGGCGAAGTGGGAGTTGACGGAAACGCTTATTTCCGAGCCATGCACCGACTCGGTTGGACAAGATGATTTCTACTTCGTATCGCTGCTCATCAACGCCGGTTCGACGCGAACTCTGGAGCATGATCTTGGCGAAGGAAGGTTCAGGCGACCTCCGCGGCCAGGCAGCATGATCTTCGGATATGAACCTCGAGCACTACTCAGCCAGGGGGGCGGGCCATTGCACTCGATCGGCATCTACATTCCGGCCCAATTGCTCCAAAGCAGGTTTGCCGAACTGTGGGGAAAAGAAATGCCGAGTCCCGACAAATTGCTTTCGTCTCATTTTCTGGACAGTGGACTGGAGGTCTTGATCAAACGCCTAAATTTCGAATGTCGCCAATCGCGATCCCCAGAAAAGTCGTTGACGATCGAGCCCTTTTTTGATGCTATCCTCGATCGCTTGTTTCTGATCGCTGGACGGAAACTGCCAGAGATAAAACCGAACGATCGACTGCGCCCGGATGCCGTTACCCGAGCCATCGAATTTATCGATGCACATTTCCATCAAGAGCTTCGCTTGGATGAGATCGCCCAGGTCGCCGGGGTCAGCCGTTGCCACTTCTCTCGGCTCTTTCGGCAGACCATGGGACAATCGCTGAAGCAATATCTGGTCGAGATTCGTTTGAACAAGGCCCAGGAAATTCTCGAATTCGGAGCCAGCGATCTTACCGTTGGGCAGATCGCTCAACGCTGCGGATTTTGCGATCGTCAGCATTTGATTCGAGAGTTTCGACGCAAATATGGAGTGACGCCGGATCTGTTTCGCCGATTTCTGTAGTTGTTCCCCAACCTGCCCAACGGAAGCGGATCTTGCTAGATTTTTCAGGGGCGAAGCCTTGATGGGGCGATGTTTTTGGACGTCTACTGAAACGCGTTGGTCGAGCACTGAGTAGGCATTTATAGATTCGTTTCCCGGGCTTGGATTCGCGGGCCGGCGGGGGTATCTAACAAGAGAGATAGATCAGAATCAAGGATTCACGGAGGGTATGGTCCAATGGACGTGGTCGCAAACAAGCTGAACGTGGAATCGCAAGCGATAGCGGAAGAGGACCTCGTCCGCGAGAAACGACGAAAGCCGATCTTGCGCCCCTTTCTCAAAACAGTCGCTCCGTGGTTGGGGGGCCTGTTTTTGTTGGCGGCGGCGATCACGATCGTTGATTGGGCGCTTGGCTGGCACTTGCAGGTGGTTGCACGCGCCCCAACCGTATTCGCGGCGGTCTATGTGACCAATCTCATTCGCTATTTGGTCGCCGCCGGGGGAGCTTTCCTGCTGTTCTATGTCCTGCTGCGTCGAACCGGTTGGCTGACGCCGATTCAAAAGAAGTTGGCCGAGACGCCCGATATGCGTCGGGAGATCTTTTACAGCATCGCGTCTCTGGCGATTTTCGCCGGCGTGGGCGTCCTCGTCTATCTGGGCAAAGTCGCGGGGATATTGCAGTTCTACTACGGCGGAAATCCGCTCGGGCAGTTCTATTTTTGGTTCTCGGTCGTCGCGATGATCCTGTTCCATGACGCTTGGTTCTATTGGACGCATCGCTTGCTGCACACCAAAGTTCTTTACTCGAAGGTGCACCGCATTCATCACTTGAGCCACAACCCAACTCCTTGGGCGGCGTTTGCGTTCCATCCCGTAGAAGCGTTTGTTCAGGCGATCGTGCTACCTATCGCCGCAATTTTCCTGCCGATGCATCCACTGACGGTGGTCTTTTGGATGCTGTACATGACGGGGATGAATGTATTTGGGCACTTGGGCTTTGAGCTATTCCCCTCTTGGTTTCTGCGAAGTCGATTCTCGAACTGGCATAACACCGGCGTTCATCACAACATGCACCACCGCTGCGTGAGCTCGAACTATGGCCTCTATTTCAATCTGTGGGATCAATGGTTGGGGACGAATCACCCTGACTATCAAGCGGAGTTCGAACGCGTGACAGCCGGATGCGCAGAAAGCGCAATAGAGGAAGCCGATTAGTTGGTTTGTGGCGCGTTTTTTTGGGGCATGACGCTGGATTTCACGAAATATCGCAGTCCCCCTATATGTATGGAATCTCGCCAAACTTATATTGAGGCCGCGGTAGGATGAATCCCCATCCTGCGTCCAAGTCGCTTAAAAATTTGCAAGCGCTTTGGTCGCTAAACGAGCCAGACGCGGGTCAGTCGACTTCGTCGCTTGCTCTAGAGCCGCTTTTGCAGATGCGGTTCGCACGCCAATCTGATCGATCGCCCAGACTGCTTTTTGTTGGACTGCGATCGCTGGATCGCTAGTAATCGCAGCGAGTAGTTCAGACGCTTGTTCTTCTGCGGACTCGCCGAGTCGGCCCAATAGCGTGGCCGCCCAAAAGCGAACGTCTGCGGCGGATGAAGCCATTAACTGCGCGAGGGCGGGGGCGTCCTCGGGCGAAGGAGTTTCCAACGTTTCCAGTGCGCCGACGGCCGCTTCTCGAACGGACTCATCGGGATCGGCCGTCAAACGACACAGCGGGACGGCCGCGCTACGTGACTCGGGACCGATTTGAGCCATTTTTTCACAAGCAGCCAGGCGAAGCGAAACATCGCCGCTGTTGAGGTGATCCATGAGCTGTGATAGATCGGTTGCCATCGACGTTTCCTTAGTTCGATTCCGATTGAGTAAGTTGGACTAGTCCATTTTCAAGAGGAGTTTGCGCTGTGACGACGGACGCCGCCAATCAATATAGCCAAGTGGCGAAAATTAACGAGTTGATCTCACGAATGGATCGCTCGCCTAACGATGCCAGCGATGGGATCAGTGCGGTCCTGGAAGCGATCGTCGCTAGTCCCGGTGAGGCGCTTTACGTCTCGGAAGTCGATTCTCGTTGGACGTCGATTTGTCTCTTCGGCGCGATATCGTCGTTGCTGCCTGCCGCGGTGGATGATTTCTTGGAGCATGATCTTTCGTTGCTCGAATTGATCCATCCCGAAGATGCGGCGCGGGCAATGTCTGCGGTCGGTGAAGCGGTCAGCAAGAGACAACCTTTTGACTTGCTTTTTCGCGTTCGTCGCAGCGACGGCGGTTGGCGCTTGCTGCGCGATCGAGGTCAGGCGATCCTCGACCGACAAGAACAGCCCCGATGTTTGGTGCATCGACTTTCGCCCGCGTCCTTGTCTGGGACCGCGTCTGGCGGGGAAGAAGCGAAGACGCTGCGGACGATCGTACGGCAATTGGAAACCGAGCAACGACTGACGGCATTTGAAATTCATGATGGTTTCGTGCAATTGGCGACCGGAGCGCTGATGCACATCGAGGCGTCCGCTTTGGAGAATGACGAGTTGCAGCAGGCCAAAAGCTTGCTGCGCGAATCGATCGACGAAGCACGACGACTGATCAGCGGATTGCAGCCAGCTGGATTAGAAGAAGCCGGCGTACCGGCGGCGATCGATGAGTTTCTGGCCAGCGCCCACGCTTATCCTCAGATTCCGGTTTCGCTCCATCTCGACGCATGTTTTCCGCGTCTTCCTTCTACCGAAGAGACGACGTTGTTTCGCATTTTGCAAGAAGCGATTAACAACGCAAGTAAACATAGCAAGTCGGAACGGATTCGAGTTCGCCTGCGTTATGTCGATGGATTGATTGACGCCGAAGTCCGTGACTGGGGAATTGGCTTTGATCCCGCGGCAAACGGTAACGCCGGTTTTGGACTAGTCAGCATGCGAGAGCGGGCGAAACTGCTGGGGGGCCGAGTGCAATTGACCAGCGTCCCCGGCGAAGGGACCATCATACGGTTCCGGTTTGAATCGAGGCGGTAAGTCGGCTACCGCGCGTCGCGATAGATTTGCTCGATGACTTCGTTGACGCGCAGACCATCTTCGCCGCTGACCTGCGGATGGCGACCCTCCTGGATCGCCGCGGCAAAGTCTGCGATCAACGGCACATTGAAGTTGGCGTGCGGCGGATGATGTTCGACCTGATCGCCGTCGCTAGTGCGAATCACCAACCGGCCAGAGTTGAGCGGCGTCGCGTCGACAATTCCTTGCGTGCCGAAAACCGTCAACGAATCGGGATCTTGCATGGCGTCAAACAGACAGATGACGCTGGCCTGCGTTCCATCCTCGAATCGGAGCGCGAAGTTCGCCACATTTTCGACCGCGTCAGGCGATTTGCGAGAACAGATTCCTCGGATATCGATGACATCTCCAAAGAGCCGCAGCAGCACGTCGATCCGATGACTGCCGACATCCATCAGAGGGCCTCCGCCTCCTTCTTTCGATTTCACGCGCCACGGCAGGGCGCCATCATCCTCGAGGACGATCGGCGCCGAACAGGCGATTTGCACCGCCAGCATTTCCCCCAGTTGTCCGGACTGGATCAATTCGCCCAGGCGCTCCAGCGCTGGGTAGAACGGGCGATAATAAGCGACCCCCAATGTGCGATCGACTTCTTTCGCCGCGTTGATCATCAACTCGCACTCGGCCGGGTTCAGCGCCATCGGTTTTTCGACCAGCACATGTTTGCCGGCGGCAAGCGCCGCCAAGGTTTGCGGCAAGTGGAGATGGACCGGAGTCGCGATGTAGACCGCGTCGATCTCTTCGTCGGCGAGCAATTGATCGGCGGACGGATAGCCGCGTGGGACCGAGAAATCCTCGCAAAACGTTTTCAGCGATTCTGCGTCACGGCGACAAGCGGCCAACAATTCGCAGCCGTCGACCGCTTGAATCGCGGCCGCGACTCGTTTGCGGACAACATCGCCGCACCCCAATATTCCCCAACGCACAGTCACAAGCGTCCCTTTCGCTGAAAACGAAAACACCTTTGCACGAGTCTGTCGCGCCCCGTCGACAGAAGCAACCAGGGAGGCGCCAAACGGAACGATCGGCAAAGTCGGTAAGACTGGCGCCGATTGCAGAAAGATTTCTGGAATCGTAGGGAAGAAAATTTGCGTCCCTCTTAACGGTGAGGTAGCGTTGCTCGGTTATTCTTTCGGAGTAGGAAGCATGCTGCAGATCATGAGGATCAACGCCGCGACGAGCATCGCCTTGATTGCCGTCGTGCTCTGCGCCATGCAAGCCGGCTGTCTTTCTCACAGTCGCGGCCGCTGGAATCCGCCGGTCATGGCCGATCCGGATCCCGCTTCGGCTCCCCGATCCTCTTGTTTTAGCGTCGTGCCGTGCGCGGCGACCTTAGAATTGATCGAGCCGGGCAATGCGATGCGCAT
This sequence comes from Blastopirellula marina DSM 3645, assembly GCF_000153105.1. GTDB lineage: Bacteria > Planctomycetota > Planctomycetia > Pirellulales > Pirellulaceae > Blastopirellula > Blastopirellula marina. The sequence continues at coordinate 1,069,609 of NZ_CH672377.1, read as the reverse complement.
TCCCGATGTCGAGCCTGCCGACCTCCCTCCTCGTTTGCCCAGCGAGGGCGGATTTTGGCGTAATCCGAACCTTAACACCGGTCCGCAGCGTCTGCCGCCGATCGATCAAGCGGCGCCGACTCCGCTTCCCAGCAATCCCCAGTGGGGCGAACCGGTGATGCCGCAGCCGTTGCCGGAAGACGTGATCCAGCCGGCGCCGATTGCTGAATACGAAATCGAAATGAAAACCCCGCCGCGCGATGATCGGTTGCTGTTGGCGGAAAGCTATTACGCGATGGCGGTCGAAGCCGATCGAAAGATCGATGAACATGCGATGAGCTTGTATCTCGATGCGATTCTAGGAGCGTGGGACTATTTGCAAACGGCGCCGGCGGAAAACGATATCTCGAAGAAGACGGGACGCGCTTGGGAAATCTATCATTCGAGCCTGGCGCGGCTGATTCATATCGCGGCGGTGACTGGGCGAATTGAAAAGAACATTCGGATCAAAGTACCGGAAGACTACGGTTTTCGGGTCCTCGAGATCGAATATGCCGGTTTCGCTTGGCGAGCTGATGAGTTTGACGAGTGGAATGTGGTAGGCGACTACCATTCGAAATATCTGCTGCATCACTACAAACGCCCTGGATTGGGTGTGCCGCTGGTGATTGTTCGCCATCGCCGGCCTGACGATCAATTCTTGCCGGCGAATACGCCGTTTAACGCGACGGCGGTGCTTCGTCCGTTGGATGACGAATGCCAAGTAGAGATGGATGCGCCGACGCCTGATTGCGAGACGCATGTCGAACGTTTGGTCGGCTCGCTGCAGCTATTTAATCCGGATGAATATGACGACGTCGAGTTTCGCGAGTGCCAAACGGTGCTCGCCGCCGATTGGACGGCGCTGTTCGCCTATCTTCTAAGTCATCCGCAACCTGAGATGCAGCGCTCGTCTCACCATGGGAGGTCGGATCCGCCGCCTGCGGGATTGTTCATGCTCGAGCCGCATCAGCCAGGGCGTATTCCGGTCGTGTTTGTGCATGGTTTGCTTTCGGCGCCGTATACCTGGGCGGCGATGGCCAACGAGTTATATGCTTATCCCGAACTGCACAAGAGATACGAGATTTGGGCGTTCCAATATCCGACCGATGAGCCGTTCTTAGAGTCGGCCGCCGTACTGCGGCGTCAGTTGGACTGCGCCGTGCAATGTAGCGATTCGGCCGGAACCGATCCGGCGCTCGATAACATGGTGGTGGTGGGACACAGCATGGGAGGGCTGATCGCCAAGCTCTTGGCGGCCAACAGCGGAAATACGATCTGGCGACATGCCGCTTTCGTTCCGATCGAAGAGGTCATCGCACCGAAAAAAGAGCGACTCCGACTACAACAAAGTTTTTTCTTTTCGGCGAGTCCGTTCGTCAAAGAAGTCGTCTATATCGCGACGCCGCACCAAGGCTCTTCTTGGGCGCGGCGCTGTTTGGGGCAAGCGACCTCTCTGGTGATTGAAGGGGTCGAGCATCGTGAAGAAGAGCATAAGAAGCTGGTGAACGCGAATCCGGGCGCATTTCGCGAAGAGCTGCGCCGCCGCCCGCCGACCAGCATCGACTTGTTGGAGCCTGACAGTTTGATCTTGAAGGGAATCTACGACTTGGATGTCGCGCCGCAAGTGAAGGAGCATTCCATCATCGGGCGCGGTTGGTGGTCCATTCATGATGGCGCGTCGGATGGTGTGGTGCCGGTAAGCAGTGCGCGTTTGCCCGGCGTCGATACCGAAGTGATGGTTTCCGCAACGCATACGCATCTCAATAAGCATCCCGGAACCATTTGCGAAGTGTTGCGCATTTTGCAACAACACGCCGATCAGCTTCCTTGGGTTCAGCCGCATCTGGTTGGACAATCGGCGACAAACTAGCCTGTTCGCAAGAATATTTCGCATCCAAAGCGACGAGGACCTGCTGTAAGCGTTGCTTCTTCAGATCTTAGGGAATGATCTGGCCCGTTGAACGCGAACTCAAAGTAAGAGTCGCCGGGGATCGGAAAAGCACGATAGCGCACTTTCGTGCCGACGGCGCACGTTGTTAGCTTGCGACAATTTTGCGGCCGATTCAGACGTCGGCTCGAAAATGTTCGCAGTCCAACCGGTCGAAATTGCGCGCCGATGCTTCCCCCGCGCTTGCGCGTTAGGTTATTATAGAAGAATTGTGGCCCCCACCCCAATGGGAGAGGGTTCGCAGGTCGCATCGGTCCTGCGAACACTTCGCCCCCCCTCCCGACGACATCGCCGCCGCGCGATTCGTCCTTTTTTCTACATTGCCGGAGCAGAGTATTTCATGAAGATGGCGTCGAAGTTATTTGCCCTGACCCTGTTCGCCGCAGCGATTTCGCTGGCCGGCGCGGTTCGAGCCGAAACGAAGCTTGAGCTGAAAAAAGGGGACAAGATCGTCTACATCGGCAACACCCTAGCCGAGCGGATGCAGTACTATCCGCGATTTGAAACCTTGCTGCAGGCTCGCTTTCCCGAATTAGAGTTGCAGGTTCGCAACTTGGGCTGGTCGGCGGACGAAATCGAACTGCGTCCCCGCAGCAAAGATTTTCAAGATCATGGTCACAATCTTACGGACCACAAGCCTGACGTGATTCTGGCTTTCTTCGGATTCAACGAATCGTTCGCCGGACCGGGTGGGTTGCCGAAATTTGAAAAAGAATTCACCGATTTCGTCAAAACGACTTCGACCACCAAGTACAACGGCGAATCGGCGCCTCAATTGGTGATCGTCTCGCCGATCCCGAACGAAAACCTGCATAGCCGCACGTTGCCCGATGGTCAGGCGAACAATAAGAACATCGAACTGTACGCCGCCGCCATGAAGAAAATCGCCGCTGCGAACAACGTCGCGTTTGTCGACGTTTACGCTCCGATGAAAGAAAAGCTAGCGGCCGACACCGATCTGACGATCAACTCCGTTCATCTGAACGACGACGGCTACAAGGCCCTGGCCGAAGTTCTGGACGCCGGTTTGTTCGGCGCGGCGCCCGAGTACAAATGCGATCTCGAGAAGCTGCACGCGGAAGTCCTGGAAAAAGACCTGCAGTTCTACTACGACCATCGCGCGGTCAACGGTTTTTACATTTACGGCGGACGGAAAAACCCGTTTGGCGTCGTCAACTTTCCGGCCGAATTTGAAAAGCTCCGCAAGATGACCGCCGCGCGTGATCAACGCATCTGGGCAGTGGCCGCCGGGAAAGAGGTTCCGGCGACGATTGATGACTCCAGCACCGGCGAGTTCACCAAGATCGAATCCAATGTCGATCGTCCGATTTCGTTTGATACGCCCGAAGAAGCGCTGAAAAGCTTCAAGTTGCCCGAGGGCTACGAAATTAACTTGTTCGCTTCCGAGCAAGATTTTCCGGAACTGCGTAACCCAGTTCAGTTCGCCTTCGACGCCAAAGGGCGTTTGTGGGTCGCGACGATGGAAAGCTATCCGATGTATCTGCCGGGAACTCCGGTCGATGACAAAATCTTGATCTTTGAAGACACCAACGGCGACGGCAAAGCGGACAAGAAGACGGTGTTCGCCGATGGTCTGCATCTGCCGACCGGTTTGGAGTTGGGGGATGGCGGCGCTTATGTCGCTGCTCAGCCGAACTTGATCTTTCTCAAGGATACTGACGGCGACGACAAAGCGGACGTCAAAACCTACCTGCTGCACGGTTTTGACTCGGCTGACTCGCATCACTCGCTGAGCGCCTTCACTTGGGGCCCCGGCGGCGCGTTGTACTTCCAGGAAGGAACGTTCCACCACACGCAGATCGAAACTCCGTACGGGCCGACGCGCGTCAAAAATGCTGGCGTCTTTCGCTACGAGCCGTTGACCGCGAAGGTCGACATCTTCGTCTCCTATTCATTCGCCAATCCGTGGGGCCATACGTTTGACGACTGGGGACAAGACTTTGTCGCTGACGCATCGGGCGGCGCCAACTACTTTGCTGCGGCCTTCAGCGGCGACGTTGATTACCCCGAAAAACACCCGGGGATGAAGCAGTTTCTGAAAAAGCAGTGGCGCCCCACTTCGGGTTGTGAATTTGTTTCGAGCCGCAACTTTCCGGAATCGGCCCAAGGCAACTATCTGCTGAACAACTGCATCGGTTTCCAAGGCGTGTTGCAATACAAGATGAAAGAAGATGGTTCGGGCATGGCCGCCGATCCGGTCGAACCGCTGTTGCAGTCTTCCGACCTCAACTTTCGCCCGGTCGATTTGCAGTTTGGCCCGGATGGCGCGTTGTACATCGTTGACTGGTACAACCCGCTGGTTGGTCATATGCAGCACTCGGTTCGCGACCCGAAACGGGACAACACCCATGGCCGGATCTGGCGCATCACCTACACCGGCAACGACTTGGTCAAACCGGCCAAGATCGCCGGCGAGTCGATTCCGGACTTGTTGGAATTGCTGAAGTCATACGAGTACCGCACGCGTTATCGCGTTCGTCGCGAACTGCGTGAGCGTGACGCTCAACAGGTGGACGCCGAATTGGCCAAATGGATCGCTGGACTGGACGCCAATGACGAGTTGTACGAACACAACTTGTTAGAAGCGCTGTGGGTCAAGCAGAATCTGGACATGGTCGACCAGGACCTGCTGGTCAAGATGCTGCGAGCCGCTGATCCGCGAGCTCGCGCCGCGGCGACGCGCGTGTTGTGCTATTGGCGAGATCAGGTGGAAGAGCCGCTCGCCCTGTTGCAATCGCAAGTGAATGACGAGAACCCTCGCGTTCGCTTGGAAGCGGTTCGTGCGCTGAGCTTCTTCGATACGCAGGAGGCACTCGACATCGCTTTGGAATCGCTCGCCTACGACCAGGACTACTACCTGGAGTACACGTTGGGCGAAACGATTAAGACGCTGGAACGTCGCGTTGGCGCCAAGAACTAGTTGCCGCAAACGCTTGGTGATCAAGACGGAGTCACCCGGACCTGGTTCGGGTGGCTCTTTTCAATTACGCCACGAATACCCTCAAAAGGTTCGATCTATGAGTTTCCGTCACTCCAGCATGCTGACGACGGCGAGTTTCGCTCTGTTGCTAATGGTTTCCTCGGTATCGGCGCAGGGGAGCGTTGATACGATGGTGAAGATGATCGATAGCGGTCGCATCACCGAGCAGCGCTTGCCGCAAGTCCTGGATATGATCTGCAAACGCGCCAACGACGAGAATCTGGCTTTCGTTTTTCAAATGGCGGTCAAGCCGGATGGCTTTCCGGCGGCTGTTCGCCCCGACGCGCTGAAGGCGCTGCACGACGCGGCCATCAGCCGCAATGCGATTCCTACTGGCGATCTGTCGGCGATCGGCGAACTGCTGAAGAGCGACGATCGAAACACGCAGACTCTCGCGGTCGAACTGGCCGGTTTGTGGAAAGTGGAGGGAGCGCTTGACGCACTCGCGAAACTAGCGACCGAAAAGAAAACCGGCGCCAAATTGAAAAAAGCGGCGGTGAACAGCCTGGCGAAAATCGGCGGACCGAAGGCGGTCGAGACGTTGGAAAAATTGACGCAGCCAAGTCAGCCGTTGGCGATTCGCTATCTGGGGGCGTCGGCATTGGTCGACGTCGATGTCGACAATGCAGCGAAGATCGCCGGTCAGATTCTCACCGGCGCCGATACTTCGACCGATCCGGCGGTGATGATCGACGCGTTTCTCGCCCAGCAATCGGGGCCGACCAAGTTGGGCGCCGTCCTGGCCGAAACCGAATTGACGCCGGATGTCGCGAAGATGTGCCTGCGTCAAATGTTCGCCGTCGGCCGCAGCGATCCGGAACTGGTGAGCGTACTCTCCAAAGCGGCCGGTATTGATGATGACGCACCGGCTTTGACCCCCGACGAAATCAAAGCAGTCGCGGCCGAAGTCTTGCAAAAAGGGGATGCACAGCGGGGAGAAGCGCTTTTCCGCCGCGCCGATCTGAACTGCTTCAAGTGTCATTCGCTCAGCGGCGCCGGCGGCCAGATTGGTCCCGATCTGAGCGCCGTGGGGGGGAGCAGCCCGGCGGATTATGTCGTCACGTCGATCTTGTATCCTGAACAAGCGGTCAAAGAAGCCTACACGACGCGGACCATCCTCACGATTGACGGCAAGGTCTACACCGGCATCGTCGCGGAAGAGGATGATGATCGCGTCATCATGAAACAGGCGAGCGGCCAAGCGGTCGTGATACCGGTCGACGATATCGAAGATGAAAAAGAAGGAGGCTCGCTGATGCCAAAAGGGCTCGCGAAGTTCCTCACCCATGACGAGTTTCTCGACTTGTCGCGATTCATCTCGGAACTGGGAAAACCGGGCGAATACAAAATTCGTACCGATCCGACAGTGCAGCGATGGCGCGTGTTAACGGAAACCCCAGCCGAACTAGCCGCCAGCGTGCCGACGATCGGCGAGTTGGAAGAGCTGATCATCCAATCGCCGGAGGACGCCTGGACTGCGGCGTACGCGATGACTGCCGGGGCGCTGCCGCTGGCGGAACTAACTGCGGACGAGCGACCGGTCCTGTACCTGATGGCCGAAGTCGAAGTGGTTGTCGGCGGTAAAGTTCAAGTCGGGCTGAACGAAACGACGGGAGTTCGCGTTTGGGTCGGTGATGATCTGCTGCCGGAAGGAAAGCCGGAAGCGGTCGAGTTGGAGCCGGGCAAGCATGCGATTTATTTCCGCGTGGATCCCGCGATATTTCCGGCGAAGACGTTACGTGCGACGGTCGATCGACCGGCCGATTCGCATGCCGAGTACACCGTCGTCAGCGGCGCCTAGTCGGAAAGCAATCAGCGTATGGATGCCGTGGTTCTTTCGTGTGAGCACGGCGGCAACGAAGTGCCGCCGGAGTATCGCTCCTATTTTCGCGACGCCGAGCAAGTCTTGGCGTCGCATCGCGGTTGGGATCCCGGCTCGCTGGAGATGGCGGGGGCGTTTCAACGTTCGACCGGAGCGCCGCTTGTAACGGCGAAGGTCTCACGACTGGTGGTCGAACTCAATCGTTCGCTCGGCCATGCGAGTCTCTTTTCCGAGTTTACGCGGGATCTGTCCGCCAACCAAAAACAGGCGATTCTAGCTCAGTACTATACGCCCTATCGAATCCAAGTAGAAAAGGCGATCGCTGAGTCTTATGACGCCGAGCGGCGCGTGATTCATCTGTCGCTGCATACGTTTACGCCAGAGCTAAACGGCGAAGTGCGAACCGCCGAGATTGGATTGCTTTACGATCCGCGGCGACCCGGTGAAAAGTCGTTTTGCGCCGCCTGGCGTGCGCGATTGTTGGCGCTGCGACCTGATATGCGTGTCCGTCTGAACTATCCCTACCTGGGAAAAGCGGACGGACTGACGACTTCGCTGCGAAAGAAATATACGGTCGAGCAATATGTGGGCGTCGAGCTAGAAGTCAATCAGCGTTTGGTCGCAGATACCGACCTCTGGCGAGCATTAATCGCCGATCTAGCGCAAACTTTTTTAACGGGCGTTCGACGTCCCATGAGCGAGTTCTAGCGAAATCGATTGTTCGAGCTCTTTCAGCAGATTGCTGACGCTTTCGGCCAGTTCGGCGTCGGGGCGATTCTCGAGTGATTCGGCCGTTTGAGTTTCACTCTCCAGCTCTTGCTGGCGATTGAACCAACGCAACAGCGAGCCGCGACTGATCACTCCGGTCGGGCGACCGTCACGCACGACGACCACGCGCCGAATCGAGGCGCGAATTAAGAAGTTGTAAATCGTTTCGGCGGTGTCGTCTTCTTCGAAGTAAACGACGTCGGAGCTCATCGATGAGCCAATCGGTTGATCCCAGCGGGTGACGTCGGTCATATGGCACATCAGATCCTTTTCGGACAACACGCCGCAAAGCATGCCGTGGTGATCGACGACCGGCGCCGAGTTAATCCGATAGCGGAGCAAGAATCGAAGTGCGCTGCGAGCCGTGTCGCTTTCACGCAGCGTCACAATCGGAGAGGTCATCACGTCATGGGCCAACGCGTTCGCCAACGGCATGCACCAATCGTTCGCCGCGTGCGGCAATTCAACCGACTGGACCGTCGCCGAACGACGGACGACGCGATTACGCCCGAGCTGTTTCGCAATCACGATCGCTTCTTCAGCGAGTTCAATCAACTTATCCAAGTTGGTCGTATCGGCGTGGGTCTGAGCGACCCCAAAGCTGGCGGTCGTGGTTAGCGTCTGTCCATGGATCGTGACGGCGCTGCCTGCAAGCACTTTGCAGAGACGCTCTGCGAACTGGGCCGCTTGAGACTCGTTCGATTCGACCATGGCGATCAAAAATCGATCGCCTGCCAAGCGGCAGACATAGTCGGTTAAACGCGTATGTCCTTGCACGATTTGGGCGATCCGTTGAATCACTTGGTCGCCCGCTTCGAATCCATATTGGTTGTTGATCTCCTCGAAACTATCGATGTCGATCACGACGCACGACAGCGGCAGGTGGTAGCGGACCGCGCGAAACCATTCACGTTCGAGTTGCTCGTCCAATTGACGCCGCGTGGCCAGACCGGTGAGGGGATCGTTGCGCGACACCCCGGCGGGACGACTTTCTAACGCGACCACGCGGGACGCGGCGTGCAAGTGGGCTAGTAGTTCGTTGCGATCCAGCGGTTTGGGCATAAAGTCGTCGGCGCCGGCGTGGAAGGCGCGCAGTCTTGTCTCGGGGCGTATATCCGCCGATATCACAATCGTATAGATATAGTGGGTCAGCAACGCATCACGCGTCCAACGGCAGACCGTTTCGCCGTCAATGGTCGGCATCATCCAGTCCGTAATGACATACTGAGGTTGGTTGGTTTGAATCACACGCAAAGCGGAGGCGGCGTCGCCGCAGGTCGTGACTTCGTATCCAGCTTCGGAAAGCCAAGTCTCGATCATCCGCCCCATGCTCAAATCGTCTTCGATGACCAACACTTTCGGGTTGTTTGAGATCGGCGAAGCGGCGTATTCCATCGCTTGGCGATAACGGGGAGTCGCCAAGCGGCGACTGGAGTCCGCGTGATGTACATTCGATTGACGGCTGGCGATCTCTGTGAACTTGTCAAAGCAATCGACAAAGGCCGAGACGACGGTGGGATCAAAGTGCTTGCCGCTTTCCGAAAGGATCAGGTCGTAGGCGTTTTGGACTTCAAACGCATCTTTGTAGACCCGTTTGGAGGTCAGCGCGTCAAAGACGTCCGCGACGGCGACAATGCGAGCGCAGAGCGGAATGTCGCGGCCTTTGAGACCCGCAGGATATCCTGCGCCATCCCAGCGTTCATGGTGATGACGAGCGACCTGGGCCGCCATGCGAAAGAAGTCTCCCTTGTAGCTGCTGCGAGCAACTTCTTCCAACGTTTGGGCGCCGATTTCGGCATGCCCTTTCATCACTTCATATTCGTCCGGAGTCAGCCGACCCGGTTTCAACAAAATGGCGTCGCTGATGCCGACTTTGCCGATATCATGCAACGGGCTGGAACGATAGAGATCGGACAAAAAAGCGTCGTCAATTTCGTCGCTGTATTCACTATTGAGATGCAGTTGTTCGGCTAAGATTTGCGAATAAGCGCGCATGCGGACCAGGTGTTCGCCGGTCTCCACATCACGCGAATCGGCGAGCTTCGCCAGCGCGAATACGGCGATATCCTGCGTCGCTTCAATCGCTTGAGCGCGCGAGTCGACGATTCGTTCCAACTCGTGGGAATATTTTTGCAGCTTGTCTTCGGCGCTTTCCGCACGATAGATCGCATCTTGTAGTCGCAAGTGGACCCGGATTTTGGCGAGCAACTCATGGCGGTTGATCGTCTTCAAGAGGAAGTCGTCCGCTCCGCTATTGAACAGGGCAAGCCGTTTCGCTGAGTCATCGGTGCTGCTGAAAATAAGAATTTGCGCCAGATTGCAACATTTCATCCGACGCAGATCTTCGCAAAGCTCATGGCCGTCGCCATCGGGCAATTGCAAGTCAAGCAAGATCAAATGCGGCAGAAAGCTTCCGACGATTTCTCGGCATTCGCGCACATTGGATGCAATGGCGACTTCGTAGGTCGAATCGAGCAACTCCCGCAGTTCAGTCTGAACAAGTAGAGAATCGTCGACAACTAAAATGCGATGTTGCATGGGAAATCCAATCCAGCCCCCTGGATTCAAACGCGTTTCGCGAAAGCCGTCGACTCAATACACACATGTCGAGCGTATGAAAACGATAGGGCGCAGCAAGCTTACGGCAATCCGAAGCCGACTGCTTGGGGAGTGGAATTCCAGTGCGCTGGGGGGAAAATCCGTTGCAAGCGTTATGACTCGACCGCAATCACCCGATGGAAATGCAATTGCACTTCTCCGTCGACGACGCGGCGAACCCCTTCCACCAGACAGCGGGGCTCATTGTCTTCCTGTCCAAGTCGGACGATGTCGTCCAGTTTCATCCCTGGCGGCGTGGTGAACGTCGATTGATGGATGATTTGATTGCCGGCGTCCAGTTCCGGCACGATAAAGTGACACGTCGCCCCATAGGTCAGCATGCGGACGGCGAAAGCATCGTGATAGGGACGAATGCCGGGAAAGCTGGGAAGCAGACCATGATGCAGGTTAATTATTCGCCCGCCTGCATACTTCCAACAACTGCTGGCCGGCAGAACCCGCATATACCGAGCTAAGATGACGTAGTCGACGTCAAACTCGTCGAGTACGTCGATCATCTTGTCGTCGTCGGTTTTCCCCTCGTGATCGCCGACGTTTCGCCACTCGACGCCAAATTGTTCCGCCAAGCCGCGACAAGCGTCGCGATTGCCGATCATGATGGCCGGTTCCGCTTTGATCTGCCCGTCGCGCATCGCTCGCAACAGCGCCAGCGCAGGCTCGGGGCGGTAAGTCGTGCAAATCGCCAACCGGGGACGTTCTTTTCGTTCGTCCGGCGTCCAAACGCGAATCGATAGATTTTTCAGGCGGCCAATTTCGGTGAGCGCCATCCGTAGTTGGTCGATTGGAGCGTTTTCCAGTTCAATCCGCAGCAACATGGCGAAGATCGCTTCTTCGTCATGATCGTACATCTGGATTTCGGCGATGTTCGCGCCTAGGCTGGTGACGTAATGAATGATCGGATCAGCCAGACCGACGTTGTCAGGGCCAACCGCAGTAATGACGATGCGCATCGCGAATTGCAGGGGGGCAAGGGAGCAAACGGGGAATCGCCGTCGGGGTTGCCCCCGACGACCTACTAATATGCCACAAATTTTCGGGCCTGCCGCAGGGAAGACCGGGAGTCTGGTCGTAATCTGCCGGTTTTGCTAGATTTATCTGGCACGCCAACAGCGCAAACTCGCTAATTTTTCAGCTCCCCATTGGGGAAAAGGATCGCGGCCATGTCCCTCGCCACACGAACCAAACCCTATCGCGAAGATCTGAAGCCAGGCGAAGTCCTCTGCGAACATTGCACCGCCAAGTGTTGTCGTTACTTTGCGTTGCCGATTGATACGCCGGACGAAATGGCCGATTTCGAGTTCATTCGTTGGTACCTGCTGCACGATCGAGCTTCGGTGTTCGTTGACGGCGAGTCGTGGTATTTGCTGGTTCATACGACCTGCAAGCACTTGCGTGCCGACAACATGTGCGGAATTTACGATACTCGGCCGCAAATTTGTCGCGACTACACGACCGAGAATTGCGAATACGAAGATGATTGGGTCTACGACATGTACTTTGAGACGCCTGAGCAAATCTGGGAGTACGCCGAAGCGATCGCTCCGCGCGGCGCTGGACAAAGCATTCGCAGTCGCAAGCCGCCGCTGTTGCCGATCCTTAACTAGCGCGACGCCTAACTTCCCTTCCATCGAACTAGCACGGGCGGTTTTGCCGCCCGTCTTTTCGTTCCTAGAAAACCGATGTCTGAAAAAACAAAGCTGATTCAGCCCCGAACGCTGAAGGGATTTCGCGACTACCTACCAGAAGCGATGATGCCGCGCGAGCGGCTCATTGACGCCGCGAAGCAAGTTTATCGTTCGTATGGTTTCGCACCGATTGATACTCCCGCGCTGGAGTACGCCGAAGTTCTCAGCGGCAAAGGAAGCGACGAGACCGATCGTCAGATGTATCGCTTCCAGGATCATGGGGGACGGGACGTCGGGCTCCGCTTTGACTTGACCGTGCCGCTGGCCCGATTCGCCGCGCAACATGTCGGCACGCTGGGAACTCCATTCAAGCGTTATCATGTCGCATCCGTCTGGCGCGGAGAAAATACGCAGCGCGGCCGCTATCGCGAGTTCATGCAGTGCGACTTCGACACGATCGGCACCAAGTCGCTGGTCTCCGACATTGAGACGGCGCTGGTCATTCATGACCTGATGCGGGCCATCGGCTTTGAAGGCTTTCAGATGCGCGTTAACAACCGCAAAGTGTTGAGCGGCGTGCTGGAGAAACTGGATCTGGCGGAGAAGTCGACCGAAGTGCTGCGCGCCCTCGACAAGTTGACGAAGATTGGCCGCGAGAAAGTCGCCGCCGAAATGATCGCCGCTGCCGGAGCAACCGCCGAGCAAGCCGATCAGGTGCTAAAGTTGGCCGAGGTCTCTGGTTCCAATGCGGAGATTCTAAAACAGCTGGAGCCGCTGGTCGCCGGATCCGAAACGGGGGAAACAGGTTTGTCGCAACTGCGTGATCTGCTTGACGCGACTTCAGCGGTCGGCGTGACCGACGCGCGCTTGGCGATTGACGTATCGATCGCTCGCGGTTTGGATTATTACACCGGCGCCATCTTTGAAACGTTTCTCGATGATCTGCCGGGGATCGGCAGCGTTTGCTCCGGCGGACGATATGACAACCTCGCGAGTCTCTACACCAAAGAACAACTTCCCGGTGTGGGAGCGTCGCTGGGGTTAGATCGATTGTTGGCGGCGATGGAAGAATTGGGGCTGATCGAAAAAGTGAGCACGCCGGCGCCGGTCTTCATCCCGTATTTTGACGAGCAGAGCCTGAACGCCTATCTAGTCCTGGCGTCACAACTGCGCGCCGCCGGGATCGGCGTCGAGATCTATCCCGAAGCGAAGAAGCTAGGCCAGCAACTGAAATACGCCGATCGCCGCGGCTTCAAGATCGCGATCATCGCCGGCGACCGCGAACTGGCCGAGGGGAAATGCCAAGTGAAGAACCTGGCCGCTGGGGAAGCGACCGATGAGTCATTGGCCGATGGCGCCGCCGCTGTGATTACGCGAATTAAAGAGATTCTTGCGTCTCCATAAAACATGGTGACAAACTGTTGTCACTCTCGGTTGGCAAACTGTGGGCGTAAGCTCGCCGCCGAGGAGACAACCGATGACGATTCGCACAAATCACTACGAAGCCGCGTTCGAAGCCTATCTTCGCCAACTACAGACCCCCTATGTGGCGGTCGACGAATCGCGGCGTTCGCTGACGCCGGAAGGTTCGATCAAAAACGTCGACTTCATTGTCTCCCCCTCGGGGAGCGAGATGTCTTGGTTGGTCGATGTGAAAGGGCGACAGTTCCCGTCAGGGCGCAAAAATCGCTACTGGAAAAACTGGGCGACCATCGACGACCTGCAGGCGATGGCCCAATGGGAGTTGTTGTTTGGGCCGCAGTTTCGAGGATTGTTCGTCTTCGCCTACTGCGTTACCGGAGACATGGCGCCGCTGCCGCATGATTTTCTCTTCCCGTTCAAAGGAGAGATCTACGCGTTTGTCGGCGTGCGAATTGATCTCTATGCCGCGTGGGCGCGGCGGATCTCGCCCAAATGGCGGACCATCGCGATGCCGACCACCGCATTCCGGCAACTGGCGCAGCCGCTCAAGTTGTTCCTCGAGACGCAGATCGTCTCCGGCGGAGATTTTGATCGGCGTCGGGCGACGGAGATGGCGCCGTTGTATTGACGAATCCGGTGCTGGTTATTTCTTCTTTTTCTTCCCTTGGAGCTTTTTGAGCGCTTTGGATCGGTCCTTTTTCACTTTCGGAGAAGGCGCAATTCGATAGTCGTTTTCAATCGCCATCGCTTCCATTCGATCACGGCGTCTTTCCGGCATAAGATCGATATTGAACCGGCGATCTGCGGCCAGCCCCATTCCTTCTACGTCCAACGCTCGTCGCGTATCGCCCCAACAACCGCCAAGGGTTTCGTCGATTAGTTGGGCGGCAAAGGCTCGCTCAATGGTTTCCGCCGCTGTCTTCGCTTTCAGCTCCACCAGGGAAATTACCAAGAAGGTGGCGATATCGTCGTATCGCTTCGCTTTGATTTCGAGTTGGAGAAGTTCGTCCAGTTGCGACGTCACGCGATCACAGAGCGGAGGCTGGAACTGGGCGACCTTTTCCAGGCCTTCGACGAGTGAAATTCTTCCTCGTTCGCCAATGGACACATCTTCGATATGGCGACGCAGCGGCTCAATAGCCGCTTCCCCCATGATCCCAAATACGACGGGCATCTCTTCATTGGCCCATTCATCCCAAAGGTCAGAACCGTCCCCTTCGACATAGCGAGCCAACGGTGCGATCGCATCGATGACGCCTAATTGCCCCAGGGCTCGCCAAGCGTGGGCAGGGCCTTCGACAATCGCCATGTCGTCAATGCCTGCCGCATCCAGTTCTTCATCGCTGGCTTCCCAGGTCGCCAACTCCAGCAGCGAATGTCCATCGGCTAGCGTCAGTTCAAAATTAGCGATGTAGTCTTCCCAGCCATCTGCATTCTCGTGGTTACATTCGATATTTGACGAGTGCTTATAGAGATCTTGCAGGCGGGCAGGAAGTTGGCTGAAATGCATCGGAATGCCTGTGCTGCAAAAATGAGGGGCTCACATCCCTGCAAACTATCGCAATTCTCGCCCTTGGAAAAGAGGCTCAGCTAGTCGCTCGAAATCCCATATTCGTCCGCCTTCTTTTTGACCGTTGTCCGGTGCATGCCGAGCGTTTTGGCCGCCGCGACAAATTGCCCCTGGTGATTTTCTAGCGCGGCGCGAAGCAGCGGCGGTTCGACCAGCGCCAGCAAGCGGGCGTGCAAGTCGTCGATCGACTCGCCGGTCGCTAATTGCTGCTGTGCCCACGATCGGACCAACTCGGCCAGGTCGACATGTCCCGTCGTGTTGAGCGGGGGCGCCGCGGCCGGCAAATGCTCGACTCGAATCGCATCTCCCATGCTGACGATCTGCGCATGTTCCAGTGCGTTGCGAAACTCTCGCACGTTGCCGTACCACGGACGACGTTTCAGTTCGGTCAGGGCCGCGGTGGTGATCGCCGCACTTTGCCCCGCTGCGCCGAGTTGCGAAAGGAAGAATTTCGCCAGTTCCGGAATGTCATCGACTCGTTCGCGCAGCGGGGGGAGCTGCAAACGAAACGCGCTCAAGCGAAAATAGAGATCGTGCCGAAAGTCTCCTTCTTCGACCTGCGATAGCAAGTGACGATGCGTCGCCGAAATGACGCGAAAGCGGGTCGGCACTGGTTGTCCGCCGCCGACCGGCGTGACTTCGCCATGTTCCAGCGCTCGTAGCAGTTTGACCTGGGCGGCGGCGGGGATGTCGGCGACTTCGTCGAGAAACAACGTCCCGCCGTTGGCAAGTTGCAAGTAGCCCGGCTTGGCGTCGTGCGCGTCGGTGAACGCGCCGCGAGTATGTCCGAATAATTCGCTCTCGACCAACGAAGGGCTTAACGACGCCAGGTTGACCGCGACGAATGGACCCGCTGATCGGGCGCTGTGTTGGTGAATTGCTCGGGCCGCGAGTTCTTTACCAGAGCCGCTTTCTCCTTCGATCAAAACACAGGCGTCAGCCGCCGCAGCTTGGGCGATCTTTTTAAAGACTGTTTGTATCGAAAGCGACTTGCCGACCATGCCGTCCGGCGGCAGGATCGATTCGTTCGGTGATGTCGCGATGGTCGTTTCGCGCGGCGTTAATGCTCTTTCTAACGCGCCGGTGATAGTTGCGGCGTCAAATGGTTTGACGATGTATTCAAAAGCGCCGCTGCGGACGGCGGCGACCGCGGTCTCTAAATCGCCAAACGCCGTGATTAGGATGATCGGAACGTTCTGAGACGCGCTGCGGATCGCTTCGATCGCCTCCAGGCCCGATTTGCCGGGCAAGCGAACGTCGAGCACAATCGCCGCTGGTTGAAACGTGTTGAGCTTCTGCAACGCTTCTTCGGCCGATGCGGCGATTTCCGCATGGTGCCCTTTCGCTTCGGCAAGTGAGCTGACCGCCCAGCAGACGCTGGGTTCGTCGTCAACGATAAGAACATCCGCCATCGCTTAGTCGTTTCTCGTATCAGTCAGGTGAATTTCAAATCGCGTTTCGCCATCCTCACGGCGATAGGTCGCTTCGCCGTGATGCACACGCGCCACTTCGCGAACGATCGTTAAGCCCAGTCCGACCCCTTCATGCTTGGAGGTGATCAACGGGTCAAACGCGACCGTTTCAATCTCAGGGGGCAAGCCTGGGCCGTTGTCAGCGACCGTCAAACGAACGCCGCCTGGTTCTCGGTTTAATTCTACCCGGACTTCACCGTCGGCGGATTGGTCGTCACGCGGATGGCCTGCAATCGCTTCGACAGCGTTGGTCAATAAATTGACGATCACCGTCTGCAACAGCGTCGCTTCTCCCATCATCGGAAAGACTCCATCGCCGATAAATGTCATGTTGACGTGATGGTGTTGCGCCAATGGTCGGACCAGCGGCAACGTCTCCAGGACAATCTGACGCAGGTCAAGCGGCTCAAAGTCGCGGCGTTCTTCTTTACCAAAGTTGACAATGGCCCGCAGGTGAGTCGAGATCAGGGCTAGTTGCTGATTTGCGATCGCCATGCTTTCGTCATGCGCTTGGGGACATTGCAGCGCGTGGATATCGAGAGCCAATCGGCACCCGGTCGCCGCATTGCGGACCTGATGTGCGAATCCTGCGCCCAACTGACCAAGAACGCGCGTTCGCTCCAGCGTCCGAATCTTTTCGTCATAGGCGGTCAGCTGTTCGGCCAGTTGATTGACGGCGTCCACCAGGTCGCGGACCTCGTCATTGGTGACGCGGGCAGGAATGGGGGAAGCGTCGCCGGCCGCGATCCGCTCTACCTGTTTGCGCAATTGGGCGATTGGCGCGGTGACATTTCGCGCGAGTGCGAAAGCTACGATTCCCAGCACCAGAAAACCGGCCAAACCGATCCAAAACGGCGGACCCGCCGCAGCCGTCCAAGCTTTGCGGTACGAGTCGACCGGATAGAACATATGGAGGACCTGACCCTGTTGGGCTCGACCTTGCAGCGCCACCGCAGCATGGAAGTATTGTTGATCGTCGATCGCCATTTCCTCGGTCAACGCCAGGTGTTCGATCGAGTCAGTCACCTGCAGCGACGTGAGCTGATCCGATCGCAAGCCGCTCAAAGTTGACCGCAGCAGGCGCCCGTCTATGGTCACGGCATACTGGGCGCCTGAGAGCCCCTTCATTTGCTCCAGCACCGCTTCGCTCAGCGGGAAGGTCGCCGATTGCAAGACGGTCGCCACATCGCGCAGTCTTGTTTCGATCCGTGCTTTGGCGTTGGCGACCGAGATCTGAGCCGTGACCAGCGTCACGCCGATCATGATCGCCAACAGCACGGCGGCGAACGGAAGCAGAAGTTGGATACGTAATGGCCAACGCATGTCAGTAGGAACGCCAAAGTCGAGAGGAGACGAATCTATTCATGATAGTCGAAAGCGCATAATCCCGTCGCGTGTCGGTTTGATCGGCAGACGTGTCGGTTGAGGCGACACTAAGGACGGGGATTGGATCGAGAAACGGTGATGGGAGCCGTAATTACTGGCCTTAACAAATTTTAATGCTTCTGGCACTTGACTTGCATCTGGTGATTGTTGCAGACCCCATCTCAGTGCGACGGAATCGTAGGAGCGACAATTGAAAATCAGCGCGGTGCAGAAAAAGGCGTTTACCCTGGTCGAGTTGTTGGTGGTGATCGCCATCATCGGCGTTTTGATCGCGTTGCTGTTGCCGGCGGTTCAGCAAGCTCGCGAAGCGGCTCGCCGGATGCAATGCAGCAACAATCTAAAACAGCTTGGTTTGGCGATCCACAACTACGAGAGTACGTTCAAGAGATTTCCGGCCAGCATCATCATTGGTTCCTCAGGAACCTTTGGCGGTTCTAACAACGGCTCGTGGGGCGTTCATGGGCGAATCTTGAACTACCTAGAGCAGACGAATCTGATGGATCTCGTCGACTTGAACATCGCCTGGGACGATGAGCCGGATATTAGCAATGTAAAAATTCCGGTGTTTAGTTGTCCTAGCGATCCCGGTTCCGATCGATCACGCGATCCCGGCTCTGGCCGACCAGTGCTCTATCCGACGACCTATGGCTTCAATATGGGAACCTGGTTCGTCTATGATCCGGCGACAAAAAAAGGAGGGGACGGCATGTTCTATCCCAACAGCCATCTCACTTTTGCAGCGGCGACCGACGGCACTAGCAATACGCTGTTGGCGGCCGAGGTGAAAGCGTGGACTCCCTACACGCGCAACACGCAGCCCCCGGCGACGACGATTCCAGCGGATGTGGACGACGCGGAAGCCGCTGTCGCCGCCGCCTCTTCCGAATTCAAGTCAGAAACCGGTCATACGGAATGGCCCGATGGTCGCGTCCATCACACGGGCTTCACGGCCGCAATGTCCCCCAATACCTACGTTCTATACAACGACGGGACGAATGACTACGACGCGGATTACAATTCCAACCAGGAAGGCAAAACGCTCGATCCAACGTACGCGATCATCACGTCGCGCAGTTGGCATCCCGGCGTCGTGCAAGTTGCTCGCGTCGATGGATCGGTCTCAAGCGTCGCCGAGACGATCGACTTGGCCACCTGGCGATATATGGCGACCCGCAGCGGTGGAGAAGTGATACCGAGTAACTAGCGAATACCGAGAGCGTGTGACAAAGCCTGGCGGAAAAATACTTCGCCAGGCTTTTCCATGCGCTGCGCAGAAGCGGCGAGCAATTTTGACCCCGGCGTCCTCCAGCAAGTACCATAGAGGATGCGAGATCGGACGAAGCCCAGCTTTCCGGCTCGCGTGAATTCTTCCATCCTCCACACTCGCGTGTCTCCCCATGAGCGCCAATCTCACCAAGCTGCGTTGTCCGCGTTGCAGCAAATCGCTTGGTATCCCGCGCAAGTTGGCCGGCAAGGATTTCCCCTGTCCGAAATGCGGCGAGACCTTTTCGATCGCCGACGATCTTTCGCATCTTCGCCCCCAGACTCTGGCGAGCGAGGAAGAGCCGATCATCGCCGAAGCGGCCGAACCTCCTCTGGCGCAGTCCGTTGAGCAACCGGCGCCGTCGAAGTTTCCCTGGTTCATCGTCATCATTGTTGGCGTCATCCTGCTTACGCTGATCGTCATCGGCGGCGTGGTGTTAAGTCTTCCCGCGGCGCCACCGAAAGTTCCGGCCGAGAGCCCGGCGATAACGGTCGAGCAGACCGAAACGGAAGCACCGTCTACAATGGAGCCCACCGAAGAACCGGCTTCAGCGTTGAATCACCCGTCGGACGACGAGCCGGCAATTTCGGAAGTCGACGATCAGGAAACGCCGCAGTAAGCTTCCAGGTTCGCTGCGTGTGGCAAGCGATCGCGGATCAGTGAGCCATTCTGGAATTCCGAAACAACAAAACCGCCTGAGTGCGGATCGCAGCTCAGGCGGTTTCTTACTTGCCAACGTCGTCAGGTCGATCGATCGTCGTTAGACGGCGATCTGATCTTCCATCTCCTTGGCCAGACGCTTACGAGCGACGTGCAGACGACGCTTGATGGTGCCGATCGGCGCATCAAACTCGTCGCTCATCTCACGCAGCGACTGACCTTCGACGTAAAACGCTCGCAGCGTTTCGCGGTCGAGATCACGCAGCTGGGCCAGGCCCGAGTGCAGGGTCTCGGCGCGTTCGCCGTCGATCAACGCGTGGAGCGGAGTCCGACGATCGACGCAAGTCGCCGCCAGGGTATCCGGCTCGGTCGCGATGTCAGGAGGGCGTCGCACGGCGCGGTTGATCGCCATGCGGACGGTGATCGACCGCAGCCAACCGGGGAAAGCCGCCGGCTCACGCAGTTGATCGATCTTCTGCATCGCCTGGATGAATACGTCCTGACACAGCTCTTGCGCCTCGGCGTAATCACGCAGTCGCTTCAGGGCGATCGCGAAGACGACTCCCTGGAACTGCTCGACCAGCTGGCCGAACGCGTCACGGTCGCCGATCTGCGAAGCCGCGACCAGGGTGATCATCCGCTCTTTTTCGTCTATTTGCGTGTAGTCAGTCATCGGAAACTCTCTCTCGTATGGTTTTGTACGGAACTGCTGAGGACGCAGAGGCGGCGGCAGGCGAAGGTGCGTGCAGCCGCGATTCGGCCAAAGAGCAAGAGGCGTTTCGGAAAGCGCGAAAACAGACCAAGAGGGTGCTTTCAACGCGAGCCGAGAGCGACTAGCTCAGGCGCCGTCGGGGCGAGCCTTGCAGACGAGAAGCGAGACGAATTGTCTGACGCAGGTGCGTCTTAGCTTCTGCCTATCCAGGCCGGCGACACTTCTGGTCGCACGGATCCCCAACGAAACGCCGGCTGTAGTTGGCTTGGTTGCAATGAACCTAGTAGCCAACTCTCGCCGCCGAGCCATGACGGTTTCAAACCGCCGCCCTGTTTGGTGGGCGGGGTCAGATGCGTCATGGCGTGACCATAGAGGCGCATACACGTGGAGAAACCTTCACGAGCGACATCAACGGCGACCACGGCGACGCGGGCGACTGCAGCGACAACAATGTTTTCGCGGATGTTGATAATGTCGTTACGCATTGTGAGTTCCTCCTACGCGGTTTGCGCAGTGAGAGAGTGAATAGAACTTCTTTCCCCGACCTACCCTGGTGGGGAACATTGAAATATAACGTGCCGCCGGAACAACAGCAACTTTGTGAAAAAATTACCGAAGTCGGACCTCTGACCGCAACGTGCAGTCAGCTTGGCACACCAGTAAGACGATACTTCGTCGGATTGGTTCGCACGCTACGGTCATATTCTCCAAAAATCTTTTTCCGTGATCGTATGACCGCTCACAATTCGTTGCAACTCATTGCAGGGAAAGAGATTGCGGCGACGTTTTTCTCGGTCGAAACTTGGCGGTCCACTGAGGATTTTGTCGACAAGAATCGAAAAACGACGCACAGTCGCCCGGCTGGATAATGGGCGACCATGCGTCGACTTCGTCTCGTGACGATGCTCACGAGAGCGGAGGGGCGTCTCCGATTAGCGGTGGTAACGTCTTGCATCGGTTTTCGGGTACTGCCAGGGGCTCTTGTGGTGAGTCTGCACCGATTGATAGTTGCGAACTGGTTGATAGTTGTTAACTGTTTCGGTCGGCTCATACGAGAAACGTTGCGTCACGCCGGAGTTGTCCGTTTGAGCGACAGCGGCAGGTTGCTCCGCAGCTTTCGTCACAGTCGGGGGGGCCGGAGTTTGGACAGCCGCCGGTTGTGGAGCCACTCGCGTGTAATTCATGACTCGCATCGGACGATGGACCTGCGTGTTCCAGAACCCATGACCAAAATCACCGCGTGCTTTGGCTCCGGCGTCACGTTCGGCCATTGCGTTGGTTGTCGCAAATCCAGCCATCAACGCCGCCATCAAGGCCAACAAAAACATCTTCTTCATCGCACACCTCCTCTTCATCCAATAAATACGAAAGCTTGAATCGATTCTCATTATTGGCTGCGTCACATGGCGCCGTCATCGATCCATTACTAAGTCAGATGCGATGACCTTGCCGTTTCTTCACGGCGCCTCCAAATATTTTGCCGCCGAGGGTTCCTCGCTCCCTTCTTGGTTCCCGGCAATGCCTGCCCAGATCGTTAGCAAAGCTGCTTGCAACCGGTGCATCGGGCGTCACAAGGCCGGCGTCATCCGCCAGACTCAAAATCCTGTAAACAACCTGGGTAGCAAGGGTTAGGTTGCCGGCTGCGCCTATCCGTAGGCAATTTTCAGAGCTTGGGCATGCAATTTGACCTTAGAGAGGGGCTCGCCTCGCGAGGACGCGTCGCGGATGACGCGCACAAGTGAAATTGCTGCTCCTTTCTCTTCGATTTCTCGGATGGATACGATCGCATGCTGAAACGCTTATGCGGGTTTTTCGCCATCGTCGGCTTGGTTACAGCGACCCCTCTGGCCGACACGGCGCAAGCCGCCGCTTGGGATATCGAGTCCGACAATTTCCAGATTCGCACGTTTGCCGGCGGCCCCAGCGCCGCGCAACTGCGGCAGCAGTGCGAATCGCTTCGGACCGGCTTGCAGCAGGTTTGGCTCACCGCGGCGGATCAAACCGAATGGAGCCCGCGTTGTCAGGTCGTCGTTCATGCGACCAAGTCCAGCTATCAAACGGCCGTGGGCCGCGGCGCCGCCCAGACCTCGGGCAGCAGCACGGTTCGGGTTGTCGCCGGCGAAATCGTCGGCAGGCGAATTGATTTGCTGTGCGACGCTCGTAAAGTCGCAAGCGCCCTACCGCACGAACTAACGCATGTTGTTTTGGCCGATCGCTTTGACGCGGCGCGTCCGCCGCTTTGGCTGGACGAAGGCATCGCAACGATGGCCGATACGACCGAAAAGCGAACGCTCCACCACCGGGATTGTCATGATGCGCTCCGCAGCGGCGACGCATTGCGTGTTGCTCAACTACTTCGTCTCGAACAGTTCACCTCGGCGAAACAAGTGCCGGCCTTTTATGGGCAAAGCTTATTGTTGGTTCACTTTTTGGCGGAACAGGGCGAGCCGGCCCAGCTGATTGATTTTGCCGAAGCGGCGCTCGAGCGCGGTTATGATCGTGCCCTGCGCGACATCTATCAGATCGAAGGGATTGATGACCTGGAGCGACGCTGGCGCAAGTATGCGTGGAGTAAGGGGCCGAGAACGCCGCAATCGCTGGTCTCAGTGATTGCTCGTTAGGCGGCGCCAAGCTACTCCGGCATTAGATTGGTTCGCTCGCCGAACCAGCCGGCCAATTGCCCTAGTTCTTCCGCATTGTGGGCGCCCACGACGGTTAGGTGTCGATCCCCTTGGCGCCATGTCGCCGCGACGCGTTGGTCGACATCGACGACATGCAAATTCTTATCACCATGCACCGCTTGGGTCGCTGGGCGTTTGCCGAACCAGGCAGGCCGCTCGCCATCATGCTCAAAGATCGCCAAGGTGCTTCCGTCGGCGCGTTGAAATTGGCTGTGGACGCAATCCCCTCGCGGCATCCTGATGACGTTGGTCGTGTGCAGAGAATAACCTGCCGGAACGCCGTCGGCGACGGCCGGCCGATAACCGACCAAATGAACGGCGTTTTCTGCGTCGACCGTTTGCCCATCGTATTTCGTCAATAAGATCTGCTGAGCGGCGACGGGGTCTTGATGCAGCGTGTCGAAGTATTGATCAAACACCGATGCGATCGCTAAATTGCCGATCATGCTGAGATTGGATTGATAGCCAAACCAGCCGATCGCAAACACCACGCTCGCCGCCAGCGCCATCACCAACGGCGCGTAGCGCCCCGTCGTCCAACGAAAGGGCTGAGCAGTCGCCAAATTTTCTGGCGACAGCGTCTCCTCCGTTTGCAGCTGCGCTGCAATTTCGCCCCATAAACCGGCAGGCGGCAGCGGATGATCGAGCGACGCGGTTATCGTCGAAAGATCTGCAAAGCTGACCAACTCCAGCGCGCAAGATTCGCAATCGGCCAGATGATCGGCCATCGCTCGTTGTTGGTCGTCCGGCATTTCGCCGTCGAAATAGTCGGACAATCGTTCTCGTGCTTCAGTGCAATCCATTTCGCGATTCATATCCGTTGCGAGAGCCGATCCGCCTGGTCGGCTCAAGTTCGATTAAGTGCGGGAAAATCCCATTTCTTGAAGCTGTTGCTGCAAATCACGTCGCGCGCGATTGAGCCGAGAGCCGACCGTTCCTTCCGGAATATGCAGCGACTCGGCGATATCGTGGTACGAATAGTCCTCGACCTCACGCAGCAGAAATATCGATTTTAACTCGGGATCGATATTCGCCAGCGCTTGTTCGAGCGCATCTTTTTGTTCGGCCTGCCGGCCCGAATCGACTTTATCCATCGGTTCCCAGTCGAGATCGCTGTGCTTATGTCGACGATTGCGCCGCAAATGTTGCAGCGCCTCGTTCACGGCGATCCGGTGGAGCCAAGTTTCGACCCGCGACCGACCATCAAATTTGTCCAGCGAGCGGAACGCCTGCAAGAAAACCTGTTGCGTCACGTCGGCGGCGTCTTGTTCGCCTGCGACGCGAGCCGCGACACGGTAAACATGCTGACTACAAGCGTCATACAACTGACGCCGAGCCGCCATGTTGCCTTGCCGGCAAGCCGCTGCGATTTCGGCCAGAGGATCGATTCCAGGGGCGAACGCGTCCTCTTGCACCCTATTGGATGCAGCCAGGTCGGGTTTTCTTCGCGGAAGATCAGGAGTTTCTGCCGTATTCATGGGAGCGCTAGCCGCAATCATTCGGAGCTCCCTACAGAACCGAAAGATTGGTGAGTGAATTCTTGGATGGATGGAGTCGCTGCAACTTTCGATATCGCCCAGTCGGACCGCAGGTTCCAGCCGCTACCTGCTGTACGAAAGCAACGGGGCTTCTGTTGAAAGACGTTGCTGGCAATCCTTCAATCATTGCACCCCATTGATGCAATGGGCAACTTCCTGCGGTATTCCGCAGACGTAGGGAGCATTCTACAAACTTAAGCGCCGATGCAGGACGGCAATTTGTGGGGATGTCGTGTTGCCGCCAACGCCAGTCTTGCGGTTGTTAACAGCAGAATGACTTCCCCTATCTCTGTGCCCGACCGTCCGATGATCAGCGCCGCCAACCCAATCCTCCCGCGATCGCCAACCTCGGTCGAGACGACACGTTGGGGATGGCGCTTCGGCCTGTCGCCGCTTTTGCCGGTTCTGGTCACGATTTTTGCGCCCCCACAATTGCCGGGGTGGCTGTTGATGTGGCTGCTGGCGGTGACCATTTATCTGGCCTGTAAGTGGCTCGCGTGGAGCACGACTTCGGTCAAGTCGACCATAGGCCGCAATCTCGCCTATTGGCTGGCCTGGCCGGGACTCGATGCGCTGGCGTTTTTAAGGATGGAAACCAAACAGCCGATCGCGGCTCCTCTGGCGGTGGACTGGTTCCTCGCCGCCCTCAAAACGGTGCTCGGCGGATTGCTGCTGGCCGCCGCGATCGCCTGGTCGGAACGTTGGCCGCCGCTCATGGTTGGTTGGCTCGGAATGTGGGGGCTGATTCTCTCGCTCCACTTCGGCCTTTTTCATTTGCTCTCCTGTTGGTGGCGCAGTCGCGGTGTTGATGCGCCGCGGCTGATGAACGCTCCGTTGGCGGCGACATCGATTTCGGATTTTTGGGGCCGGCGCTGGAACATCGCCTTCCGTGATTTAACGCATCGCTTTTTGTTTCGTCCGTTGGCTGCACGCTTTAGTCCGCAGTGGGCTGTAATGCTGGGCTTTGCGTTTAGCGGCGTCGTGCATGACTTTGTCATTTCTTATCCAGCCGGCGGCGGATATGGCTGGCCAACGGCCTATTTTTTATTGCAAGGCGGCGCGATCTTGCTCGAGCGTAGTCGCTGGGGAAAGCAGGTTTCGCTCCATCGCGGCTGGCGGGGAAAAATGTTCGCCGCTGTGGTGTTGATCACGCCGCTCACTTGGCTGTTTCACCGCTCGTTTGTTGAGAACATCATCGTCCCAATGCTGCTCGCACTGAAAGAAATCGGATGACACTCGATCTAGAAGCGCTTTTGCGAATCGTCGGCGCAATGCAGTTGTGCGTGCTGTTCGCTTCGGCGCTGGTCCCTTTTCAGTTGAACTGGAAAGAAGAACTGGCTTGTCTCTCGAAACTCCATCGCCAGATGTACTGGGTCTACGCCGGCTACGTCGTGCTGTCGATCGTCGCCTTCGGACTGATCAGTCTGCTAAACGCGTCGCAATTGGCCGGCGGCGATTTTCTGGCTCGTTCGTTTTGTCTGTACGCCGCGATCTTTTGGGGATTGCGACTGCTGCTGCAGGCAGTTTTTGATGTGAAGGAGCATCTCACCAAGTGGTGGCTGAAACTAGGCTATCACACGCTGACCGTGATGTTTGTCTGCTTTACGGTGATCTACGCGTACAGCGCTTTGCGACCGAACTAGCGGGAAATTCATTGGTTAACGCGCTGGTTGGATCGGACCGGACCGCTCCGCTTTCTCGTTCCAAAGGTTGGACTGGACCGCTACGTTTTTTCGCTCCAACGGTTGGACTGGACCGGACCGCTACGTTTTTTCGCTCCAACGGTTGGACTGGACCGGACCGTTACGTTTTTTCGTTCCAAAGGTTGGACTGGACCGGACCGCTACGTTTTTTCGTACCAAAGTTTGGACTGGACCGGACCGTTACGTTTTTTCGTACCAAAGTTTGGACTGGACCGGACCGCTCCGTTTTTTTCTGGGTGGACCTTCGGACGAGAAGTCGAAGCGGCGATGAGTGCCTGTTCCCAAATCCCTATCTCCGAGGTCTCGTTTGGCGCCAAATCTTGATCGTTGGATTCGGAACGCACGAAGCGCCTAGAATGCCCGAACTCATCAACCAATTCGGCCGACGCACAAGGGTGATTTGATCGCT
>NZ_CH672377.1:906760-1042852 GCF_000153105.1 Blastopirellula marina DSM 3645 | reverse complement strand
ACGCCCTCGGCTGTTGGGAACGGCCCTGTCGGGACTAGGAGAATTGGACGGCAAGCGCAGCCATTCTTGCCGTCTCTTCATCCGCGGCCTTGCCGTGTTCGATTCTTCTTCCTAGTCGCCCACGCCAAAGATCGTCTCGACGTTGCCGCGCAACACGGTGTGACCCAGTTCAACCGCGCGCTGTTCGCTCCAGCCGCGATCAATCACAAAGCGTTCGGCGAGGACCTTGGCCAAGATCCGTTTGAACATCGCGAATTTGGGCATGCCGAATTCCAGCTTGTACATGTCGCTGTAGTAGCCGATCACCTTGGTTTGCGGGATCGCTTCGAGCCGCGCGGCCAGGTCTTGTTCGATGTAGGCCGGCGTGTTGCTGTACCACCAGTGACCGTTGGCGACGACATTGGGGAAGATCCAGCTGTAGCTGACCAGCTCTTGATTGGTGACGCTGGCCAAGACCGACACCGGGAAGGTGACGTCGCTGAATGCGTTGAAGAGTTGGCGATACTGAATCAGCGACACGCGGCTGTCGTACAGATCTTGCCCTTGATAGACGCCGGTTTCGTACACGCCGCGATTGACGCCGATCATCAAGTCGAACGGCAGTTTGTGCTGGCGACAACGTTCGGCCAACGACCAAAAGACGAAGTTCGCCGCGGCATGGCGATCGTTGGGATTGGCTTCCAAGCCTTTGCCCAAGATGTTTTGGATCGCTTTGTCGGCGCGGCTTTCGCTGACAAAATGCGGAGCAAAATCAGGCGGCAGCGAGATCGCACAGGCCTTCGCATTTTTGCTGACGAAGTGATCGAACAGTTTGTCGAGCGCGCTTTCCAACGTAGCGCGACCATTGACCGAGATGCCGGTCGCATTTTCCAGTCGCTCAGCGACCGTCAACTTGGACAAATGAAAGACCAGGTCATCGGTTCGCAGACAGGGGATATACCGCGACGTGTCAAAACCTTCCAGCGCGTCGTCAAAGTCGTTGGTCAGGAAGACTCCTTCCAACTTGCTTTCGCGCAGGACCGTCTCTTCCCAGTCGTCGCCAGCCATTTTGTCGGCGGCGGCGTCGTACAGCGCTTCCCAGTTGTCGGTTGTTAGACGATCGTCGGCGAACCCAAACATCTTCTGGGCGAACTCGATGAACCAACTGTACTGGATCGTGTTTTCGATCGGACCGAAGTTCTCGACCAACCGACGCACTTTTTCTTTCGGATCGAGACCCGGTTCTTCGATCTGATCTTTCGGCATGCCGGCCGAGTGAGATAGCTCGGTGTAGTAGTGATACCCCAAGATATCGGCCAGCGTCGTCGACGCCGCACTGAGCGGATTGATATGCGAATGGGGATCTACCAGAGCGATTTGGTCTAGTTGTTCAAAAAGCTGTTTTCGCAACTCGATCGACATGGGTGCGCCGGCTCGCTGAGGAAAGGGGAGACAAAAATCTCAGCGTAACTGAAAGGGGCGCACATTTCATCCCCCATAAAAACTGGGGATGGGGGGATAGGCTATGTCGTTAGTGGTAGTTCGGACCGGCGGAAATCGGCGTATCGCTCGGCCAACGTCGTTTCTAGCTCGGCGATGGCGCAAAAGAAAAGTTGCACGCGAACCCGGCGAATCACTCCTTTTTCGAGCGATTGGGTAAACGCGCGGACGGTGAGATGCGTTTGCTCGACGTCAATTTCGTCCGCATCGCCAGGATAGAAGAGGACGCAACACGCGGTCTCTTCGTCTAGATAGACGGCTAGCGCCAAGTCCTCTTGCGGCTCAAGATTCGATTGAGCAGGGACCAAATGACCAGCCGCCAGCCGAAAGATCTGCTTCCCCGTAAATTGCAGCGCAAGCGGCGCCGCATGATCCAACAGCGACGTTTGCCGCGAAAGAATCAGCTCGCAAGCCGATATTTCCGGCAGCGCACGAATATAGGCTTGCGTGCGTACCGGGGACTCAGGCGTATCTTCTCCCGTGAAAACGAGATCATCTTCGCGAACGTACGAATCAGAGACATTCGCGTCTCCCAAGTCAATTTTTACCGTGAAATTGCGTCCTGAATCGAGATCGCAGAGACCGACGGCCAGTTGCTCGGGCAGCGTAACTCCCAGCAGCAGGGAGGGGGCTTCGTATTCAAAGGGCGTCGACGTTGACCAGGAAGATGCGGAGGGCATGGGGTGGAGATTGAATAGGAGAGGGAAATAAAAAAACCCCGTCGCTCACCAAGGTGAGTGACGGGGCCGGAACAGAGAAGAGGCCGGAATGGCGCCCATTGGGCGAGGCGTATGAAAATTATGATGCCTTAGGTGGCTGCTCTTCCACTCGTCATGATACCAAAGTAGTCGCCGTTGTCCACCTTTTGGTTCCCAAAATCTTGGGCGAAAGTTTTGGATCACCGCTGGTCACGACGGCAGGTAGTTCGCAATTCGATCGCATCTTCTATCATTGACTCTGGCGGCGACCGCAGAGGCGACAAAAATAGCCATCAGCCAAGAGATCCAAATGCCTGATTATTTAACGACTTGCGAAACGGCGGCCCGAGCTGCAGGACAAGTGTTGCTCGACTGGCAAGGGAAATTTCGGATCCGCGAGAAGGGGCGCGCTGACCTGGTCACCGAGGCCGATGTAGAAGCCCAAAAAGCGATCCAAAAAATTGTCCTCGCCGATTTTCCTGAACACGGATTCTTGGGAGAAGAGGAAGACCCGGCCAATGCCGCTTCTGCGCAATATGAGTACCGCTGGATCGCCGATCCCTTGGATGGGACGACCAACTACGTTCATGGGCTAGCAAATTATTCGGTATCCCTTGCTTTACAGCATCGCGGCGAAGTAATCGTCGGCGTCGTTTATGACCCAGTCCATGATCAATGTTTTGCGGCCCAGCGCGGCAAAGGAGCGACGCGCAACGGCGCCAAGTTGCAAGTTAGTGAGATCACCGATCTGGAAGGTGCGTTGGTCGCCGCCAGCTTTGCCGCCGGGATCGATCGCGACTCTCCCGAGATTCAGCAGTTCATCGAAGTCTTGGTCCGTTGCCAAGCGGTGCGGCGACTTGGATCGGCGGCGCTGAATCTCGCCTATGTCGCCGCCGGAAATCTCGATGCTTACTGGGCGTCGAGCGTTAAAATTTGGGATGTAGCCGCCGGCGTGTTGTTGGTGGAAGAAGCGGGCGGCGTCATTCGCGGCGTGGGCGGAGAACCGCTCGACTGGAATCGACCTAAAGTTGTCGCTGCGGCGACCCAAGCGTTACACGATCAATTGCAGGCAACCATTCAAATCTGATCTTCGCGATCTCCACTCGGAGCCCTCTCCTATGATTATTCGCCCTGAAACGTCGGACGATGTGCCGGCGATCCGTGCTTTGCTGCTGGCCGCATTTCCAACTGCGATCGAAAACGAAATCGTCGATCAGCTGCGCGATTGCGGCTGCGACCAACTGTCACTTGTCGCCGAAGAGGATGGCCAGATTATCGGCCAGATCTTGTTTACACCCGCGACGATCGAAAAAAATGGACGCGTCGTGCGCGGCTGGGGACTTGCGCCGGTGTCAGTATCGCCCAAAGCGCAGCGCCGCGGCGTTGGCGCCCAATTGATCGAAACCGGACTCGCCCAGTTGCGTGATTCGGGCGCGTTGTTCGTCATTGTGCTGGGAGATTTCAACTACTATCCAAAATTTGGTTTCCAGCCGGCGTCGCAGTGGAACGTCCGTTCTGAACTGGCCGGCGTGCCCGACGAGGCGTTCATGATGATCTCTTACAACGACGACGCAATTGCCGACGGGGGAATCGCCAAGTATCGCCAAGAATTCGCATCGGCGGTCTAAAAAGCGTTTGCTAGCGAGCGGTTCGCTTGATCTTGACCTTTCTTCTGGTTCCATCTAGCTTTTCGCGACAGGCCCGCTTGTTCACTGGACGAACGATCGGCCGAAGTACGGAAGCACGGAGAATCAAGGATGAGCGCTCAAGAATCGGCGGGCCGTCCCGCCTCGGTTCCGCTGTTGGATGTCGCCCGCGGCAATGCCCCTTTGCAGACCGAATTTGTCGCGGCGCTAGAAAACGTCCTCGACTCTGGGCGATTTGTTTTCGGCCCGGAAGTCTTTGAACTGGAAAAGCAGATCGCCGCAGCGTCGCAGGCGAAATTCGGCGTCAGTTGCGCCTCGGGCAGCGACGCGCTGTTGCTGGCGCTAATGGCCTACGATATCGGTCCCGGCGACGAAGTGATCGTCCCTAGTTTCACCTTTTTCGCAACGGCTAGCGCCGTCTGGCGATTGGGCGCCAAACCGGTCTTCGCCGACATTGACCCGGTCACGTTCAATATCGATCCGGCCGCGATCGCCGCGGTCGTTACTCCGAACACCAAAGCGATCATCCCGGTTCATTTGTTCGGCCAGGCCGCCGACATGACCGCGATCAACGCGATCGCCGCGGCCCACGATCTGTGGGTGATTGAAGATGCGTGCCAGGCGATTTTGGCCGAATATGACGGACAACCGGTCGGCTCGATCGGCGATGTCGGCTGCTTCAGCTTCTACCCGACCAAAAACTTGGGCGGCATGGGAGACGGCGGGATGATGACGACCAACGACGAAGAATTCGCGGCCAAGCTGCGACTATATCGTGGTCACGGAATGGAGCCCCGCTATTACCACTCGGTGGTCGGCATTAACAGTCGGTTGGATACGTTCCAGGCCGCTACGTTACTGGTCAAGATGCCGAAGCTGGCCCAATGGACCGACATGCGTCGTGAAAACGCGGCTCGCTACGGCGAACTGTTCCAAGCGGCAGGCATGGACGAGTGCGTGATCTTGCCGGTCGAATATCCGGACCACAAGCATGCCTGGAATCAGTACACGATCCGCGTTCCGCAAGGACGCCGCGATGCGTTGCGACAGCACTTGGCTGATCACAAAATCGGTAGCGAGATTTACTATCCGGTCCCGCTGCATCAACAAGCCTGCTTCGCCAGCATGAGTGAGCACGCCAGCCTAGTCGAAACCGAAAAAGCGGCGTTGGAAGTGCTGAGCCTGCCGATCTTCCCCGAATTGACCGCCGCCGAACAGCGATACGTGGTCGAAACGGTGGATAAGTTCTACTCGACGATCCAGAAGAAAGCGGTCGCCTAAGCCGCGCTGGCGATAACCAATCGAAAGAGTCGCCCCCGCTTTTGGCGGCGACTTCCCGCAAAGTTCGCCTGATCCCGCGCATTTTTGCAGCCGTACGCGCGGAAATCAGAAATGATGGGCAATTCGGCATATTTGTTGGACGCAACAAGCGCCGATTTGTATAATCTACAGCTGAGTTAAGCCTTTTCCTGCCTACCTTTCGGCTTCTCGCGGCTCCCACGCCTAATTCCCGCCTTTCATTTGGATTCCACCGTTGCGAATTTCTTCGCTCTGCATGTCGATTGCGCTCTTGCTAGCGGCCGGTTCGTCGCTATGGGCCGAGCCTGCACGTCATCAAGCGGAATTCGACAAGCACGTCAAACCGTTTCTGAAGAAGTACTGCGCCGATTGCCATTCTGGCGATTTCGCCGAGTCGGGCGTCGACCTGGCCTCGTTCAATTCGGCCGAACAGGTGATGACCACCGGCCGCAAGACCTGGCAAAAGACGCTCGATCTGCTGGCGGCGGGGACGATGCCGCCGAAGGAAGAGACGCAGCCCTCGGCCGAAGAATTGGCGCAGACCCTGGATTGGATTCGCAACGCGCTGGCCGACTATTCGTGCGATGGGCCGGTTGATCCCGGTCGCGAGACGATTCGCCGTCTGAACCGCGTTGAATACGAAAATACGATTCGCGACTTGCTGGGGATCGAGTTCAAAGCGACCGAAGAATTTCCGGCGGATGACGTCGGCTACGGTTTTGACAACATCGGCGACGTGCTCTCGCTCTCGCCGCTGCTGCTAGAGAAATATTATGACGCCGCCGAAACGATCGCCAACAAAGCGATTGTGACCGATCCGGCGAGCCTGGTTCACAGCGACCGGCTAAAAGACTTCAAGCTGAAGGATGGCTCGAAGAGCGACGATCGGATCAGTTTCGCTTCGCATAACGTGGCCAAGACCGAGTTTCATGTCGATGCGCCCGGCGAATACAAAGTTTCGATCAGCGCTTTCGGCACTCGGGCCGGCGATGACTTGCCCAACATGCACGTTAAAGTGGACGATGTCGAAAAAGACTTTGCGGTCGATGCGGAACGGGGCAAAGAGAAGAGCTATGAGATCACCAAGCGGTTAAGCAAAGGCAAGCATCGGCTTGAAATCTCGTTCACCAACGATTTTTACGATCCGAACAATTCCAATCCGCGGCGTCGCGATCGCAACTTGATGGTCAACAGCGTCCAACTGATCGGACCTCCCGATGTGAAGCCGGAAGACTTTCCAGAATCGCACCGGGTGATCTTTGTCGCCTATCCCGGCCAAGAGGGGATCACGGCCGAAGTCGCCGCTCGCCGCAATTTGACCCGCTTCGCATCTCGCGCTTTCCGCCGTCCAGCGACGGCCGACGAAGTGAATCGCTTGTACGCGCTCGTCAGCAGCTCGCAGGCCGATGGAGCAAAATTTGAAGAATCGATCCGTGACGGCGTCATCGCCATCCTGTGTTCGCCCAACTTCCTGTACCGGGTCGAAATGGATGAGAGCAAGCAGCCGGTCCGAGCGATTACTGAGTATGAGCTCGCATCGCGATTGTCCTATTTCCTCTGGAGCAGCGCACCCGATCAGCAACTGCTGACGCTGGCCTACGAAGGGAAGTTGCGGTCGCAGTTGGATCAACAAATCGGGCGGATGATGAAATCGCCGAAGAGTTCGGCTTTGATCGAAAACTTCGCCGGCCAATGGTTGCAACTACGCAATTTGGAATCGGCGAAACCGGATCGACGCCAATTTCGCTCGTTCACGTCGCAGATGGCTCAAGACATGCGCCGCGAGACCGAGCTGTTTGTCGCGTCGATCGTGCAGGAAGATCGCAGCATCTTGGATTTGATCGCCGCCGACTACTCGTACCTCAACGAATCGCTCGCCAAACACTACGGCGTCAAAGACGTCAAAGGGGACGAATTCCGCAAGGTTTCGCTCGCCGATAAAGGTCGCGGCGGCATTTTGACCCAGGCCAGCGTGTTGACGGTGACGTCCCATCCGACGCGTACTTCTCCGGTAAAGCGGGGTAAATGGGTATTAGAAAACATTCTAGGAACGCCGCCGCCGGATCCTCCGGCCGATGTGCCGACTTTGGAAGGGCAAAAAGAGCTGACCGGCACGCTGCGTCAGCGGATGGCGCAACATATGGCCAATCCGAGCTGCGCATCTTGCCATTCGCGGATGGACCCGATTGGGTTCTCGTTGGAGAACTTTGACGCGGTCGGCGCTTTCCGTACCAAGGACGAAGGTCAAAAGATCGACGCCAAGGGAGAGTTGCCCGGCGGCGTACAATTTGAAGGCGCCAAAGGACTGCGACAGATTATCCTGAAAGATCATCGTGACGAATTCGTTCGCACGTTTTCTGAAAAGATGCTGACCTACGCATTGGGCCGCGGTGTCGAATACTACGACATGTGTGCGGTCGATGCGATTCAAGCTGAATTGGAACGTAACGATTACCGTTTCTCCGCGCTAGTGAAAGCGATCGTCCATAGCGATCCTTTTCAAAAGCGCCGTACGCAATAACGGAGAGGGAGTCCGATATGAACACCAGCATTTCACGCCGCACGCTGCTTCGCGGGATGGGCGCCGCGCTGTCGCTGCCTTGGCTCGAACAGATGGCGCCGATCGCTTCGGCCGCCGCTTCGACCGGCAAACCTCCGGTGCGCATGGCGTTCCTCTACGTTCCCAACGGCGTCAACGTCGAACAGTGGCGCCCGCAAGGTGAAGGCGCCAATTGGCAGTTGTCCCCGACCTTGTCGTCGCTGAAAGACGTCAAGTCCGAGATGACCGCTTTCACCGGACTTACCCTCCGCGGCGCGTTCGCACTGGGTGACGGCGGCGGCGATCATGCTCGCAGCGTCGCTTCGTTTTTGACCGGATCGCATCCGAAGAAGACCGATGGCGCCGACATCAGCAATGACGTCTCGGTCGACCAGTTCGCCGCATCGCAGGTCGGCTTCGCGACAAAGTTCCCTTCGCTCGAACTCGGCTGCGAACCAAGCGCCCAAGCCGGCAAGTGCGACTCTGGCTATAGCTGCGTTTATACGTCGAACATGGCTTGGCGCAATTCCTCGTCGCACGTCGGGAAAGAAATCAACCCGCAGGCCGCGTTCGATCGCTTGTTCGGCAACGAGAACGCCAAAGAGTCGGCCGAAAACCGCGCGCTGCGTCACAAGCGGAAGAAGAGCATTCTCGACTTTGTGATGGATGACGCGAAGCGCTTGAATCAAAAGCTGGGCCAATCGGATCAGCGGAAAATGGACGAATACCTGTACGCCGTACGCGAGATCGAACGCCGCGTGCAGCAGTCGATCAAGCTGGACGGAACGGAAGTCGATGTGCCTGACTATCCTCGTCCGAAAGGGGTTCCGGCCGATTACGGCGAGCATGTCCGCTTGATGATGGACATGATGGTGCTGGCTTTCCGGACGGACATGACGCGCGTTTCGACCTTCATGTTCACCAACGCCGGCAGCAACCGCACTTACAACAATATCGGCGTCCCAGATAGTCATCACGGGCTCTCGCATCATGGCCGCAACAAAGAGAAGCTCGAAAAAATCGCCAAGATCGACGCCTATCACGTCTCGCAATACGCCTACCTGGTCAAAGAACTGCAGAAGGTTCGCGAAGGGGACGGCACGCTGCTGGACAACTGCATGGTGATGTATGGCAGCGGGATCGGCGACGGCGATCGCCATAACCATGACGACCTGCCGATCATCATGGCGGGCCGCGGCGGCGGAGCGATCAAACCAGATCGTCACCTGACCTATGACAAAAATACGCCGCTGACCAATCTCTATGTGTCGATGCTCGATATCATGGGCGCCAAAACCGATCGCTTCGGCGATTCGAACGGACGATTGACCAATCTTGGCTAATCGTCACATTTCGCCGGCAAAATCGTTACAACAGGGCGCGACCCAGGTCGCGCTCTGTTTTTGCGCATTTGCCTTCTTCCCCTAGGCGATATGATAGAAGGTGACACGACCTTCTCTCCCCCAAATGTGCGTTTGCCGTTGAAGCTGTCGCTCTTCCAGCTTGCCTTTGTCGCCCTTTCGGCGTGCGGGACGAACTACGTCCTGGCCGACAGTCCGGCCGAAGTACGCACCGACTTCAGCAGCAAGGTGCTGCCGATTCTGACGCAGCATTGCTTCGCTTGTCATGGACCAGACGCCCAACAGCGTCAGGCCGACTTGCGTCTGGATCAGCCGGCCCAGTTGTTTCAGCGCCGCGATGACCGACCGGCGATCGTCCAACCAGGTGACGCCGCCGACAGCGAACTCTATCGTCGTCTGGTCTCAAGCGATCCGGATGTGCAGATGCCTCCTGCGGAGCACGGCGGACCACTGTCGCTCGAAGAGATCACGACCATTAAGCGCTGGATCGATACCGGCGCCGTGTGGAGCGGGCATTGGGCGTTTCAACCGATCACCCAACCGCAGCTTCCCGCTGCTTACCCCGGCTGGAGCGATGAGCCGATCGATCGCCTAGTCGCGCAGCACTGGGCCGAACATGATCTTTCGCCGGCTGCGCCCGCCGATCGTGAGATGTTGCTGCGCCGCGTAAGCTTCGCGCTGACGGGTCTGCCGCCGACGGAGAAGGAGATCGCCAACTTTCTCGCCGACGACCAGCCAGACGCCTACGAGCGAGTAGTGGATCGCTTGCTCGCTTCACCCCGGTACGGAGAGCAAATGGCGCGGCATTGGCTTGACTTGGCGCGTTACGCCGATACGCATGGATTCAACATCGATAGCTACCGCAGCATGTGGCGCTGGCGCGATTGGGTGATCGACGCCTATAACGCCAACATGCCGTTCGATCAATTCACCATCGAGCAGCTTGCCGGCGATCTGCTGCCCAGCGCCAGCATCGATCAGATCACGGCGACCGGATTCAATCGCAATCATCCGATCAACGACGAGATGGGCGCCATCCCCGACGAGTACCTCCACTTTTACGCGGCCGATCGAACCAACACGACCGCGACCGTCTGGTTAGGGCTAACGCTCGCCTGCGCCGAGTGTCACGATCACAAGTACGATCCGATTTCGCAGCGCGACTACTACCAATTCTACGCGTTCTTTAACAATGTTGACGATCTTGGTCTCGACGGCCGCCGCGGCAACGCCGCGCCGCTGTTGATCAGTCCGACCAACGAGCAGCGTCAACGGTTGACGCTGCTGGATGAACAAATTGGCGCCATCGACGCCGCGTTGGCGGATACGCGCGACCACGCTACGTCAGCATTGGCCGCGTGGGAAACTTCGGCCGAACAAGACGCCGCCGCTGCGCAACCCCCGGCGGATAGCCTGGCCCGCTTCTCCTTGGATGGCGCCAGCGACCTGGTGCGCATCCAACGCGAGAATGACGAGGAAACGCTCTTTTTGGCGGGCAAGTTGGATCAAGCGCTGCTGTGCGACGGTCGAACGTTGATTACGCCCAGCGAGCCGATCCAACTGGGCGATGCGTTCTCGATCGGGCTCTGGATCTATCCCACCACCGCAAGCCGAACCATCTTGTTGGCGGCGCCTGACTTTACGCTTGCGCTCGATCACGGCGCGCTGGTTTACGAAACATTTGAGCGCCGTCTTCACACGGCGGAGCTCGTCGTCAAGAACCAATGGCAGCAGGTGACGCTGGTGGTCGACGGCAAGAGCGTCACGATCTATCGCGATGGCGTTCCCCTGCCGCTATCTCCCAGCGAGTTGGTCGATTCGATGGAAGTCGCCGAAGAGCGGCCCGACGTTTCCGGTCTGCAAATCGCCCGCGCCGGCGCGTCCGATGGTTTTCGGGGTTTGCTGGATGACGTGCGGATCTACGCTCGAGTACTGGCCCCCCTCGAGGCGAAGCGTCTCGGCGGAGGAGATCCGATCGGGGAAATCTTGGCCAAACCGGCCGCCCAGCGCAGCAAGGCCGAGCAGGTGACGCTGCTCGACTACTACTTGCGCAAATCAGACGTCAAATACGCCGATCAAGTCGAACAACACGAATCGCTCGCTCGCCAGCGGCGACGCTTGATCGAAAGCTTTCCGGAAACCATGGTGATGCGCGAGCGCGCGGATCGCCGACCGGCGCATGTTTTACAGCGTGGTCGCTACGACCTGCCGGGCGAACGGGTCACGGCGGATGTCCTTACTTGTTTGCCTCCGTTGCCGACCGACGAGACGCCAGATCGCTTGGCTTTGGCGAAATGGTTGGTCGATGATCGCCAGCCTTTGACGGCTCGTGTGGCCGTGAATCGATATTGGCGCCTGCTGTTTGGCTTGCCGCTGGTCGCGACGCCGGAAGATTTCGGCCTGCGCAGTCAACCGCCGACGCATCCCGAACTGCTCGACTATCTGGCCGCCGATTTTCGCGGCAGCGGTTGGGACGTGAAACGGCTGCTGAAGCAGATCGTGATGTCGGCGACCTATCGACAGACGAGCGCGGTCAGTTCGGCCAGATGGCAGGCCGATCCGACCAATCAATGGCTCGCCCGCGGCCCGCGGATGCGACTGACCGCCGAACAGTTGCGTGACGCGGCGCTAGCGTCGAGCGGTCTGTTAAGCGAGCAGTTGGGAGGCCCGAGCGTTCGTCCTTATCAGCCGCCGGGGCTGTGGGAAGCGATCTCGTACGGTCGCGATTTCACCGCGCAGCGCTACGCCCAAGATCATGACGATCGCTTGTATCGCCGCAGTCTCTACACATTCTGGAAGCGTTCGTCACCGCCGCCTAACCTGTCGGCGTTTGACGCGCCGAATCGCGAGTTCTGCACGCTGACCCGCAGTCAGACCAACACGCCGCAGCAGGCGTTGGTCTTGATGAATGACCCGACGTTTGTCGAAGCCGCACGCGTGTTGGCGGCGAAGGTGATGCAAGCGAGCGAAGATGTCGATCGGCAAATTATCGCCTCGTTCGTCGACGTGATTTCACGGGAACCGACCAAAGAGGAATTACCGCTGCTGCGACAGCTATATCAGACGCAGTTGGCGCACTATCAAGATCACGCTGCGGCCGCGGCCGAACTGCTATCCGTCGGCGAATCGCCTGCGGCGGATTTGCCGGCGATTCCGCAGGCCGCGATGACGATGGTGGTCAGCACGATTATGAACCTCGACGAGGCGATTCACGCCAACTAAACCAATGCAGAATCCGCAACCACAACTCGCCAACTTGCTCAGCCGCCGGATGTTTTTCGGTCAGGCCGGCTCAGCGCTCGGCGCGGCCGCGCTCGCTTCGCTGGCGGAGTCTCCGCTGCAAGCCGCCGTGCGACAGTCGGCCGCCAAAGCGAAGCGCGTGATTTATCTCTGTCAGTCGGGCGCGCCATCGCAGCACGATCTGTTCGACTACAAGCCGCTGCTGACCCAGCGTCAGGGAGAAGAGCTGCCGGCGTCCATTCGCGACGGACAGCGATTGACCGGGATGACGGCCGATCAAACCACGTTTCCGCTGACGCCCAGCAAGTTCCCCTTCGCCCAATATGGGGAAAGCGGCGCCTGGCTGAGTTCGGTCGTGCCGCACATGGCGAAAATCGCCGACGATGTCTGCTTCATTCATTCGCTGCATACCGAAGCGATCAATCACGATCCGGCGATGACGCTGTTGCAAACCGGCACGCAACAGCCGGGGCGGCCAAGTCTTGGCTCTTGGGTTAGCTACGGTTTGGGAAGCGAGAACGCCGATCTGCCGGCGTTCGTCGTCCTGATCTCGCGCGGCAGCAGTTTGGGCAATCAGCAGCCGTTGGCCGACAAGTTGTGGGGCAGCGCCTTTCTGCCGGCTGAACAACAAGGGGTCAAGTTTCGCGGCGCTGGAGATCCGATTCTCTACTTGGGCGATCCGGCCGGCGTCACGCGAAAGTCGCGGCGTCAGATGATCGACGCCGTCGCCCAGCTGAATCGTCTGGAAGCGAAGTCCATTCCCGATCCCGAGATCGAAGCTCGCATCGCCCAGTATGAACTCGCCTACCGCATGCAATCCTCGGCGCCGGAACTGGTTGACTTTCGGGACGAACCGGAGTCAACCTTCGCAATGTATGGGGAAGAAGCGCGGGAGCCAGGCACGTTCGCCGCGAACTGTTTGCTGGCTCGCCGCTTGGCGGAGCGCGACGTTCGCTTCATTCAACTTTATCATCGCGGTTGGGATCAGCATCTGCACTTGCCTCGCGATTTGTCGCGACAATGCCGCGATGTTGATCAGGCTTCGGCAGCGCTGGTGACGGACCTAAAAAATCGAGGAATGCTCGACGACACGCTGGTCGTCTGGGGAGGCGAGTTTGGCCGCACCGCCTACTGCCAGGGAGAGTTGACCGCGGACGATTATGGCCGCGACCATCATCCTCGCTGCTTTACTATCTGGATGGCCGGCGGCGGCGTACGTCCAGGTATTCAATACGGTAGGACCGACGAGTTCGGCTACAACGTCGTCGAAAACCCCGTCCACATCCACGATCTGAACGCAACCATCTTGCATCAGTTGGGGGTCAACCACTTGGACTTGACCTACCGCTACCAAGGCCGAGATTTTCGTTTGACCGATATCGCTGGCGGCGTGGTGAAGGATATCTTGCGGTAGAAGAAATTGTCGGTCCGCAAAGCGGACCCTACGATGGCCTTGGACTGCGTGCGAGCTCACAATGACGACAGGCGAACCGCAACTTGATTGGACTTCAATCGGCGACCAACTTGACGCGTATGGCTGCGCGATCATCGATCTGTTGACGCCGGACGAATGTGCGGCGCAAATCGCCTTGTTCGAAGCCGAATCGCTGTTTCGCAAGCATGTGATCATGCAGCAGCATGGTTACGGCCAGGGGCAATACAAGTATTTCGCCGATCCCTTGCCGGCGCGAATTGTCGAGCTGCGCACGACGCTCTATCCCGGCTTGGCCGCAATTGCGAATCGTTGGAACGAAACGCTCAAAACGGACGTGCAATTCCCTGAAACGCACGCCCAGTTTTTAGAACGCTGTCATCGTGCAGGCCAGCTGAAGCCGACGCCGCTACTGCTGCGATACGAGTCCGATGACTTTAATTGTTTGCACCAGGATGTCTATGGCGAGCATGTTTTTCCGCTGCAAGTTGCGATTCTGTTAGATCGCCCTGGCGTTGATTTTGACGGCGGCGAGTTTGTCTTGACGGAGCAGCGCGAGCCAGATCAGGTGCGAGCCGAGGTCGTTCCGTTGCAGCAAGGGCAAGGAGTCATCTTCCCTGTTCGCGAGCGTCCAGTGCCGAACGACAGCGGTTTTAAGCGGGTCCTGATGCGGCATGGAGTCAGTCGATTGCGGACCGGGCGCCGACATACGCTGGGCGTCATCTTTCACGACGCGGCGTAGCAGAGACGTCGCTCATCTAGTCGGAATGAAACGGCTCTTAACGGTTGTAGCGAGAGCGATCTGCGATTCAGGCACGCGGATTGTCGCAATCGCCGAGAAACCGGCGAATCACCCCAGTACTAACGTAAGTTTTGGAATATCACGACGTTTTGAGGTTCGGCGGCGACATGGGGCGCAGCCGACGATGTTTCAGGGGCGGAATATTCTTATGAACAATTCAATTCGCTTGCTGTTGGTCGAAGACAATGACGCCGACGCCCGGATTATTCAATTTCATTTGAAGGCTTGCTCGGAAATTCGGGTCTCGGTCGATCACGTGGGCACGCTCAGTGACGCGATTGCGGCGACGCATGACCACGGCTACGACGTCTTGATCGTCGACATGGGACTACCCGATTGCAGCGGTTTGGCGAATGTGACCCGCTTGAGGGAAGCGGCGCCGACAGCGACAATTATCGTGCTGACCGCCGATGACGATGATACAGACGCTCTCGAGGCGATACGTCACGGAGCACAAGAATATCTCTCAAAACAACGCCTGCGCGGCCCGCTGTTGACCCGCGCGATTCGGCATTCGATCACGCGCCAGCAGCATTTGTTAACGGCGCAATCGCAAGCGATGACTGACGCGTTGACCGGCATCGGTAATCGTCGCGCGTTCGAACGTGAAATGGATCGCCGGATTCACGAATATCAGCGACACGATGTTCCGTTCTGCTTGACGATCTTTGACATTGATCACTTCAAAAAGATCAACGATCAATGGGGGCATGATGTGGGCGACAAGACGTTGCGCGTCCTCTCTGAAAGTCTTTACAACGAAGTGCGCGCCACCGATATGGTGACGCGATTGGGGGGAGAAGAATTCGCCGTCATTTTTGTGGCGACGCAACTGGCCGAAGCGCTGAAGGTGTCCCATCGAGCGCGGGCCAAAATCGGCGAACGGTGCGGCGCCCGAATTCACGATGACATGCAACTGACCATCAGCGGCGGCGTAGCGGAAGTTGCGCCCGGCGATGATCTGCGAACTCTTATAAATCGCGCTGACGAAGCGTTGTATGTCGCCAAAAATAGCGGCCGCGACCGCTGTCTGGCGCATGACGGCACGCTGATTTGCGGCGAAATATCAGAAACTTGCGCCACTTGATCACGGCGCCGGTTTCCGTCGCGCGACTGTTGACCTCCCCCGGCGAATCTAAGCAGTCCAGATTCTAGGCCCGGTCGACTGGGGATCGATCGCCGCGAGCAACAGCGACGCCGCTGCGGCCGTCCAAACCGAGAAGGAAAGCGGCCCTTCAACGCCGGTGCTGATGGTCATGCTGATGGCGAATACCAACAGCAGGGCGCCGCTGGCGATCGCCGTAGGGCGAATCGCGACGCCCAGCAGCAGCGCTGCCGCGATGGCGATCTCAAAAATAGTCGCCGCCCAGCCGGCGATGTTCGCCACGCTCGACGGCAGATACCACAGCAACATCTGCGTGTAAGCGAGGAAGCTGTTCATGTTCCCCCAGGCGACTTCGCTCGAGCCGAGTTTCGTCCAGATCCCCAAGCGATCGGCGACGGCGGACAAAAACGAGGAGGCCAATGCAACGCGAACAAACAGAGCGGCGGCCGGTAGAAAACGAGATGCGGATGAAGTCACGAGGCGTTTGCTTCACAAAGGGCTATCAATCAGGAGAGACGCCGCAGGGGGCGGCGAGCTGTTGATTGTAGACCCCCTCTGGCCCCAGCCTAGATCCACTTCACCTCATTTTGACTGGGCCATTTTCGCCTCAACCGATCCAGGCTATTTCGATTTCAAGTCAAATGTAAAGACGTTTTGCGACTCGTCGCTTACTTCGGAGATCAGTGTTGTCTGCGAGTTGTATTTCGCCGGAACGAGCGACTTGGTGGGGAAGTCCATCGTCATCTCATCCGCGGACTTCACGTCGCTCGCCGGAAGCGGAACGACGGACGTGATCGAAACCTTGTAGCGTCCGGCCGGTAGGCCGTTCGTCGGCGGCATCGAGAACGTGCCTTTATGGATCTCGGCGCCGGAGACAAAGGGGCCTTGTTCTTCCGGCATAAAGACGATCGAGCCGCTTGCGAGGGGTTGCCCATCCAGGGTGATTGTTCCCTCGATCGCCTGGCGTCCGAAAGGATCTTTGGCCGTTCCCATGCAGCCTACCAGCGTCAATGCGACAACTGCGATGAACTTCATTGAAGACGGGAATGTCATTTCAGTATCCAACTAAAAAGGGCGCGCGAGCAGAATCCGCAAGTGGAAGTCGTTGTCTTTAGAGACCTGTCAGAACTTCTTGGCCTGACATCGTGCTGAGGCCGCGAATCAAGTTGATGTCGATGTTGTTGCTGATAAAGCGAACCGAACCATCGCACTGCAGCGCATGAGCGCCGCCTGGATGGCGGCTGCGCATCGAAAGCAGATAGGAGAAATTCGTTCCCACGGCACACGGTTGATCGGGCGTGCTGACGCAATAGACGCTCACGTCGGGAATCGAAGTATTAGGGGGAAGATTACCGGATACTAGCGTTAGGTAAGCGTATTGCAGCAGACCACGGTAGTCTCCTTCTTTGGCGCCGACGCGGATCTCGCCCATCATCATCGTGTTCGACAAGCCATCGGTGATCCGCGCGAATTTGGTGGCGTACCCATCGTAGGTGATCGAAAAATCAAACGGCCCAGGAGAAAACGGGGCGCCATTCGCGTCGCTCTTGTCCAGATTTCCATTCCCAAGGTTCGCCGCATAATTGTACTGGACGACGCTATTGAAATAGTCCGCTTCGATGTCGCTAGGGCAGCGCATCATCGGAATTACCGTTTGACTGAGCGCGCGATTAGGAGCGGCGCTATAGAAGTTCGACTTTTCCTCGTAGGCGTCAAACATGGCGCCCTGCTCGATGTAGGGCAAGATACGACGGAACCAGGTCGAGTTGCTGACCGTTACGTTCAAGCCGGGGGTCCGCATCACGCCGATCGGCAGC
The DNA here is from genome assembly GCF_000153105.1 of Blastopirellula marina DSM 3645. Taxonomy (GTDB): domain Bacteria; phylum Planctomycetota; class Planctomycetia; order Pirellulales; family Pirellulaceae; genus Blastopirellula; species Blastopirellula marina. The sequence continues at coordinate 1,025,434 of NZ_CH672377.1, read as the reverse complement.
GCCAGAGCGACGTCATGATAGTTATGCATCGCAATGCCCAACTGCTTCATGTTGTTGGTGCACTGCAAGCGACGAGCCGACTCGCGGGCCTGTTGAACTGCCGGCAAAAGCAGCGCGATTAAAACACCGATGATCGCGATCACCACCAAAAGTTCGACTAGGGTAAAGCCCCGTTTTTTGCTCACGAGTAAGACTCCAGCGGAAGGAACCGCGTAACGGTTTGTGGGAAGGAAGCGCTGTGGCGAAGCGCCCTTAATTCTCCACAATTGTCGGCACGAGGGGATGGGAGCTCAATGCACGCGAAATCCTATCGGTTACCGAATCGCTTTTAGGGGGGGGCGGCCTGCGACCCACTCGCGTCGGCTTTTAACGGAGAGATAACCCTTCAAAAATCGGGCAATGCGGCGTCTTGTTTCACGCAGGAACGCATTTGGCTTCATCGGAAGAGGCAGGCGAAATAGATCAGCAACTTGGATCCGGTGAGTTTTCGGCGGCCAAACTTCATGAACTCTTCACGCGGAAATCAAGCAGAAGATTCTTGATAGTTTGGCTCGAATATCATTGCGGTTGCAGATCGATTTCCCATTCCTCCTTCACCCACTCTGGAGTGACACCCAGCGCCGAGCGGCCGAAGGCCCAGTGGATCGTCTCTGCGCGTTTGGCGAAATCGGTGCAAAGCCGGCTGGGATGCGGCGTAACACCAACGCGACCCAGGTCCAGCCGATCGGCGTCCCAGCAGGTTTGCACGGTGATGTTCTCGTGCGTCAACTCGTGGGTGTGTCCGGCGCATGCTTCGTAGAGCAACTCAAAGTTATCATCGGAAATATCGATATGTTTTGGTCGCATCTTTCGTGCAAAATCAGCGGCTCGCTGACCATGACCGGGATCATAACCATCATCTACACGTTGAGAGTCGTGCAAGACAGCGAAGAGAGAAACGATTGCGACGTCGGCGCCGGTCTCAGCCGCCAAATACAAACCATTCTCAAGCACCCGCGCCCAATGCGCCACGCCATGAATGCCGCGCAGCGACATCTGATATTCGCGGAGAACTTCGGAGAGTATCGGCTGTAGGTTCAAGCCGGTTATTTTAACCGACAAATCAGCGAGTAGTAGCGTCGAGCCGAAGCTTACGCCGTTTGCCCAACCGGATGACCGCCGATGAACTCTTCGATCAACTTGCCGCAGAAGACCGGCAGGTCGTCCGGTTTGCGACTGGTTATCAGACCATCGTCGACCACGCATTCTTGATCAAGCCACTCAGCGCCGGCGTTCAGTAGATCCGTTCGCAGGCTGGGCCACGAGGTGACCTTTCGGCCTCGCACCACATCAGCTTCGATCAGGGTCCAAGGACCGTGGCAGATCGCCGCGACCGGTTTGTGCTGCTCGAAGAAGTCGCGGATGAACTCGATGCAGCGCGGATCGGTGCGCAGTGAGTCTGGGTTGGCGACTCCGCCTGGCAGAACTAATCCGTCGTAGCGACCTGAATCAACTTGATCGATCGCGTAATCGACTGAGAACTTCTCTCCCGGCTGATCGTGATGCATCCCTTGAATACTGTCCAAGGTCGGCGAAATCAATTCGACATCGGCTCCCGCTGCTCGGAGGGCTTCCATCGGCTGGGTCAATTCCACTTGTTCGAAACCGTCGGTTGCGAGAATTGCGATTCGTTTTCCCTTCAACGAGTCGGACATGCTGCCTCTCCATTCGATTGGCCTTTCCATGGGCGTCGCTAATCGGCTGGTCGCCGACGACGCATAATAAGTGAGCCCGCAGTATCGAAGCGACAAGTGCAGACAGCATGCCAACATCCAGAAAAGTCGTAAGCCGCTAATTCGACCGATCAAAGGGCCGTTTTACGGTCTCTTCACGTCCAAACTGGTCGAAAGACGACCAGGAAGAAGGCGTCACGCAGCTCGGAGAAGTTCGGGATAACCGTAGCCCGATGCGGCGTCGTTCCAGCGGCGAATCGCAACGGCGACCAAATGCCCGCCGAAAGCGACCGAAAGCTTCATCGCATGCTGCGCCTTCAGGTGTCGTCCCACTTGAGGAATGCAGTCGAGATCGCACTCGGGATCCGGATTTCGCAGGTTCGACGTCGGCGGGACAAAGCCGTCCCGCAGCGCCAGCGTGGTCAGCGCCAGCTCGACGCTGCCCGAAGCGTTGACCAGATGGCCTAACATCGATTTCAAGCTGCTGACGCAAGTCCGCTGCGCTTGTATCCCAAACGCGGCGCGAATGCCGCGGATTTCGTTGATGTCGTTCTGCTTGGTGCCGGTTCCGTGGCAGTTGATGTATTCAATATCACGCGGGCTCAAATCGCTGACCCGCATCGTGTCGGTAATCAATCGCTCCAGCGCGATGCTTTCCATATCGAGCCCCGTCACGTGATGCGCTTCCGAAAGGCAGCGGCAACCGAGGATCTCGGCATAGATTTTGGCGCCGCGAGCGACGGCATGGCTTAGGCGTTCGATCACGAACATCGCCGAGCCTTCTCCCATCACAAACCCATTGCGCTGCTTGTCGAAAGGACGGCACGAGTTTTTCGGATCGTCGCTATCCGAGAGCACCCGCATGCTGCGGAATCCGGCGGCGAAGAGTGGATCGATCGATTCTCCGCTGCCGACCAACGCGATGTCGCATTGATTGTCGCGAATGGCGCGGACGGCGCTCATCATATCGACCAGCCCGCTGGCGCAAGCGGTCGAATGGCAAATGCGCGGGCCCATCAAACCGTAGCGATTGGCGATCTGTCCGCACGAAGTGTTCGGGTAAAGCTGATTCCACCAGTTCACGCCGGTGGTGATCCAGTTGACGGGGCGGTCTTCGATCACGCTACGTCCGGCGGCGTCTCCCATATGACCGCTGATGGCGCAACCAAAGCGTTCCAGGTCAACATCGGTCAGATCGATTTGGGAATCGAGGATCGCTTCTTCCGCCGTAATGTTGTTCAACAACATCGGCTTCATGATGTCGCGACTCATGTTCGGCAAGTCGACCGGAGCACCCAGAACCATGTTGTCTGGGAGCGGCGTCAGCCCCGTCATTCGACGGATGCCGCATTCTCCGCGCTGCACCGCGCGCCATGTCGACTCACGGTCCTGGCCGACCGAAGTGATCATGCCGATCCCGGTAATGACGACAGGTTCTGTAGGGAGATGCGAAATCACGGAGTGAACCAAAAGGACGACGAATTCCGGACAGGACGACGGCTGGATAGCGGTGGACGTTGGAGCGGGGCGAAGAGTACGAAAATTTGCGATCTACCTCCACACCAATTTCTGACGCGGCTTACTGCTGCAGCGGCAATGTGGGATTTCGACCCACTTTGCCGCGGTCAGTCGCAATTTGTGGAAAACTTTACCCGCGGCGCTTGCGATTCAAGCGGGATCCGCTAAACTTCGAGTCGTGGGATTTGAGCCCACTAAGTAAAAACTTTAGACAATCTTGTGGGAAATTAGCCCGTAATCGGATTTAGGCTCCGCCCGCACAACTGTTGGGGATCTCCGCGACAGATATGGCCAGCGCAGACTTCATCCTGGGGGAATTCAATCGCAAGATTGACGAACGATTCCGTTTGTCGATTCCGACCGAATTGGCCGAACCGCTGTGCGAGAATTCGACCGACCTGATCCTGGTCAAAGAGCGACCCGGCTGTCTCAGTTTGTGGAACTCCACTCACTGGAAAGCCAAGCTCGATGCAGGGGTCAACTTGGTGAAAGCCAAGATCAACGCAGGCCGGTTAGAAGGACGCACCGCCGACGTGCAGATGCTGGGTCGCTTGTTATCGACTCGCCATCGCAACGTGCAGCTGGCGGCGAAGCAGCGGATGCTGATTCCGGAAGGATTTCGCGAGTTTTTAGGAGTTGAAGCAGGCGGAGAAGTGCTGATCGTGGGCGCCGCTATTTGCGTAGAGATTTGGCGAACCGACGCTTGGCTGGCGAACCTAGAGCAGCAGATGCCTGAGTTCGGCGGACTTCTCGATACCCTGTCGAGCTAAACCATACACACGTACCCCCGGTGAAACGTATCGACTGAACGTCAACTGAGAAAGCTGTTTAGTCCACAGCGCACCTTAGATTGATGGCAAGACACATCCAAGGATGGCACTTTCGGCATGGAAGCCGAGCTTTTAGTCGATGCAGCACCGATAAGCGGCCGTTGAATCCAGATTAGTCCCCTGGATTCAGCGGCTTTTTTTATGCGCAGCCAGCTACGAAAGATCTGTTCTCCAACGTCTTCATCTCAAAATCCGCAAGTCGAGTGAATAGGGTCTCCATTTCAAATGGCTGAGCGGCCCGCTTGGACTGGACTGGACCGATCGTTTTTTTGTCCAGGGATCGGCATTTGACATTTGCCCGGCTGTTGTCCGTCGCCAGAGCGTTGGCTTTCTAGGTTCTCGAGGGACGATCTTGTTCCCTCGTCTCGGTATTTTGGCGCACTCTATCGTAGGGAGTCGCTTGGGGATTGCTTTCGCGCTGAAGTGACCGATGTCACAAATATTCAGAATCGCATTTGATGGGCCAGCTTGGCTAATTTTTTGGCTCCATCGCCGAGCTGGGAGCCAATCGTGATTCTCGCGCACTGCAGGAAGTCGACCACGACGGCGTGTGCTTTGTGAAGAGACAAATCTTAGGAGAAGCGATCACCGCTAACCTGCGCATGTCAAAAGTCGCAAGATCCTCCACTCCGCTTCTGATCCTCGGCAGGCGCCAACGGCAGTGAGATCTCTGTGCTTACCGCTTTCGATCAAAATATCGAAATAAAACATGTTTGAATTGAGATGTGCCGTCAGGATTGCCATAAAACCCGTATTAAAACGCCTTTGTGTTGCTTAAGTGTGTAGTCGTAATTGGGGGAATAATGTATCAATTTGTGTTGGTGGTCGTTGTTATCGTCCCCTTTTACTGGATCCGCCCCCCCCATAGTCATGAGCTGTCCTATGAAACTTCACACTCGCTTCCGCCAGGGGTTCACTCTGGTCGAGCTATTGGTAGTGATCGCTATTATCGGCGTCTTGATCGCCTTGTTGTTGCCGGCGGTGCAGCAAGCGCGAGAGGCGGCGCGGCGTATGAGCTGTAGCAACAATTTGAAGCAGATGGGTATCGCGCTGCACAACTATCACGATACTCTCGGTAGTTTTCCTGCCGGATATATCTCTGCCAAGACCGACATCAATTACAGCGCGAGTAATTGGTGCGACAGTATGAGCACGCCGGTTCACGGCGGTCATGCCCCTTGGACCGTCCTATTGCTGCCGTTTATCGAGCAGCAAAACATGTATGACCAATTCGCCTGGGATGGAAATGTCTACCAGCAACGGTTCTTCGATCCCGGCGGTCAAGATGTGCCGAGTCCCAATAAGGATGTTCTGGTTCCAATGGAAGGCTACCAGTGTCCTTCCGACGCGAAGATTTTGGAGAATGAGCTGCGAGCTAGCTATCGCGGCGTGCAAGGAGGAGGTCCCGATAGCGATTCCTCGTGCCAGGGACATTCGTCGAACGTGCGTCGTTTTTACACCAACGGCACGCTTTATGTGAATTCGAGGACTCGGTTTGCTGACATTACCGACGGAACGTCGAATGTCATGGTTGTCGGCGAAAACAACCATCCGCACGACTCCGTCGGTTTTTCCTGGGCGGCCAGCGGTAAGAACGATAGCAACGGGTTGCCTGTCTGTTTGACCGGATTCCGTTACCAACTGAACGCCAATCCGTCCGGCAGTTGGGAAAGCTTCACCAGCGCGTTTCGCAGCGATCATCCCGGCGGGGCGCAATTCTTGTTCAACGATGGATCGGTACATTTTCTGGCCGAAACGACCGATCTTACGATCTCGCAAAACCTATCCAAGCGTTCCGACGGACTGCCCATCGGCGGCTACTCGCCTTAATCCTTCGAAGGAGTGAACCATGCGATTTATCTTGCTTGCTAGTTTGCTGATCGTCGGCGCTGTGGGGTGTGGCGGAAGCTCAGGCTACGGCGACCCGCTACGCGGCGATGCGACCTTTGAGGGGCAGCCGATTCCGCGCGGAGACATCATCTTGGAACCGAACTCCGCCAAAGGGAATTCGGGACCGGGGACCATTGGCAAAATTACCGATGGTCGCTATGCAACGCCGTCAGGAAAGGGAATTGTGGGAGGAGAATACTCCGTCACAATTCGCGGCTACGATGGAAAAGTAGACCCCACGGCCGAACCGGGAGCGAACAGTCCGGGCAATGCCCTATTTCCAGCGTACCGCACGGAAGTCAATATCCCGGCCGACGGTACGGAAGTCGACTTCGACGTCTCCAAAAAGTAAGACGAACACGTCGAGCTTGAAAAACGAAAAACGCGTGCTCGTGAAGAGCACGCGTTTTTTTTAGACAGTTGTGGGGCCGCCCGCAGAAAACTACTTCGGCGCTTGCTGCGACATCGCAAAGTAGCCCATGCGTAGATCGTGCAGCGCGTGTTCGATCATCTCGGCTTCGTCGGGCGAAAGATTGCCTTTGGTCTTTTCTTCGATCACGCCTAGCAGGTCGATCATGTGCTTGGCCAACGGTAGTTCGACCATGGCCTGGCCGGTTTCGGGATGTGGGATCTGTCCCATCGCGGCGAAGGCCTGGGTGGCCAGCATCGAAATGAGCATCCGAAAGTCGGGCGGCGGAAGTTTGCTGGGGTCGAACTTCGCGCTGCTGTCCGAGTCCGTGGGCGCCGCGGCGACTGGTTCTTCCGCTGCTGGCGTCGCTTCGGGCGCATCTTCGGCCCGCAGTTTTTCCTTCTCTTGCTCGACCTGTTCTTTCCAGTCCGAGTCGACGATGATCTTTTTCTCTGCTTCGGAGTCGTCAGTCATGAAGTTTGCCTCTCGGGGGGAGTATTACGTTTCGGCGGTTTCTTCCGAAGGAGAAGCGTTGGGCGCCGACTTGCTGCGACGCACAATCGCCGCAGCGACAAAGCTGGCGAACAGCGGCTGCGCCTTGATCGGCTTCGATTTGAATTCGGGATGGAACTGAACCGCGACAAACCAGGGGTGGTTTTCGTTCTCGATGATCTCGACCAGCGAGCCATCCGGTTTCAGGCCCGAAAATCGCAGCCCGTGCTTGGCGAACTGCTCGCGATACTTGTTGTTGAACTCATAACGATGGCGATGCCGTTCGTTGATCGATTCGTGCCCATACGCTTCGTGTGCGTGGCTGCCGGGGACCAACGAGCAATCCTGGGCGCCGAGTCGCATGGTGCCCCCTTTGTCGGTGATGTTCTTTTGCTCGTCGAGCAAGCAAATCACCGGGTGCGGCGAGTCTTTGGAGAACTCGGTCGAATGAGCTCCTTCCAAGCCGACCACATTGCGGGCAAACTCGATCGCGGCGCACTGCATCCCTAGGCAGATCCCCAGGAACGGAATGTCGCGCTCGCGAGCGTAGCGGATCGCATCGACTTTACCTTCAATGCCGCGTTCGCCAAACCCGCCGGGAACCAGAATGCCGTCGTAGCCAGAGAGCAAACGCTCGGCGCCTTCCGATTCGATCGCTTCACTTTGAATGCGGCCGATGCGGATTTGCGAGCGATGCGCGATTCCGGCGTGGTCGATCGCTTCGTAGATCGACTTGTAGGCGTCTTTGTGTTCGGCGTATTTGCCAACGACGGCGATGCTGATTTCGGTCTCCGGATTGCGGAGCGTGTGCAAGATCTCTTGCCACTGCGTCAGATCGATATCGCCGCGGGGAAAACCAAACTTCTTGGCGATCAGGTGATCGAGCCGGTTTTCGTGCAGGCTAAGCGGAACTTCGTAGATCGAGAAGTCCTTGTCTTTCTCTTCGATGACCGCTTCGATCGGCACATTGCAGAACAGGGCGATTTTTTCGCGATCGTCATGGCTGAGATTGCGTTCGGTGCGGCAAATCAGGATGTCTGGCTGAATACCGATTTCGCGCAATTGACCGACCGAGTGCTGCGTCGGCTTGGTCTTCAGTTCGGCGGCCGCCTTCAGGTAGGGGACCAGCGTCAGGTGGATATAGAGACAGTTTTCTTTGCCGGCGGTCAGTGAGAATTGGCGAATCGCTTCGAGAAACGGTTGGCTTTCGATATCGCCGACGGTGCCGCCGATCTCGGTGATCACGACGTCGGTTTCTTCGTCCCCGAGCTTCTCGATGACGCTTTTGATTTCGTTGGTGATGTGGGGGATGACCTGGACGGTCTTGCCCAAAAACTCGCCGCGGCGTTCTTTGTTAATGACCGATAGGTAGATCTGACCCGTCGTGTAGTTGGCGTCGCGGGTCAGCGGGCTATTGGTGAAGCGTTCGTAATGTCCCAGGTCTAAGTCGGTTTCGCTGCCATCATCCAGCACATAGACTTCGCCGTGCTGGTAGGGGCTCATCGTGCCGGGATCGACATTGATATAGGGGTCGAGCTTCTGCAATTTCACACGGAGCCCGCGTTGCTCGAGCAGCATGCCGATGGAAGCGCTGGTCAACCCTTTGCCGAGTGAACTGACCACGCCGCCGGTCACGAAAATATGCTTGGTCATGAACCTTCCCTGCAAGTGCAGAACTACTGCTGCTAGCGTAAACCGAGAGACGTCACCGCCAGACGATCGGCAGTGATCGATAATTTGCGTCAGAAATCCCTAATCGCCCTCAGGCAGTTGCTTAAGGGCGTGAAAGACGCAAGAGACTGGATCGGCCAGGACCGTCAGCCCTGGGGCTTTATCTTAGCAAGCAAGCCTGCGGCTGACAAATGCCGCATAGTCGGCGGGAGTATCAATGCCGGACGACGCTTCGTTGACCACGCCGACATGAATCGACTCGCCCATCGACAGAACTCGAAGCTGTTCCAGGCTTTCCAGCTTTTCGACTTCGGTCCGCGGCGCCGCGGCAATCCGTAGCAGAAAATCACGACGGTAGGCGTAAATCCCCAGGTGCATCAAAAAGTGGGGGGGCTCGGCCTGGAGAACGGCGTCATCCCATTCCCGCACGAACGGGATCTGGCTCCGGCTAAAATAGAGCGCTTTCCCCGTTTGATCGCAGATCACTTTGACGCAGGCCGGGTCGGCGAGCTGGGCTTTGTCACGAATCGGCGTCGCCAGCGTTCCCATATTGTGGCCGGGATTCTCTTCCATCAGCTGGATCAACGCGTCAATCGAGGTTGATGCGATCTCGGGTTCGTCCCCTTGGACGTTCAGCAGCAGATCGAACTCGGGCAATTGCTGGGCGGCTTCGGCCAGACGATCGGTTCCGCTGGCGCACGACTCGCTGGTCATGATCACGTCGCCGCCGAACGCCAAAACCGCGTCGCGGATCGAAGGGTGGTCGGTCGCAATGACCACCTTTTCGGGGCGCAACGCTTCAATCGCCGCTTCATACGTGTGTTGGATCAACGGTTTGCCGGTTTCGGCCAGCAACATCTTGTGCGGCAAGCGGGTCGAAGCCAGGCGAGCCGGGATAATAACGGCAGTCCGAAGATGGAGACGAAGCGGAGCTTGGGGAGCCATGACGACCTTCCTTGGCCTAAGAAAACAGAATTCGATCGCCGGATTGTAAATTCGGATCAAATAAAACAACTAGACCAATTTCTCTCATCCACCTATTCGATGTTCTGAGATCGGCCAATTTTTGCTAGTTTGCCAGGATCGGGGCGGTACCCTTTTCGGGGTTTTCGTCCCCAATCTGTTCGTCCTATCGGGAGCGTGCGATGTGCGGCATCGTTGGAGTAGTCGGAGATCGACAAGCGGTCGATTTCATCGTGCAGGGGCTGCGTCGGCTGGAATACCGAGGTTATGACAGCGCCGGGATCGCCGCATTGGACCCCGGTGACGCCGAGATCAGCGTTTGCAAAACCGCCGGACGAATTGACAATTTGGCCTCGCGCCTCGCTAAGCAACATATCGTGGGCGCGACCGGAATTGGCCATACCCGCTGGGCGACGCATGGCCCGGCGACGGAAACCAACGCCCATCCGCACGTCGGCCAAGGCGGCGAGGTCGTCCTGGTGCATAACGGCGTGATCGAGAATTACGCCAAGCTAAAAGAGACGCTGATCGCTCGGGGGTATGAGTTCGCCACCGAGACCGATAGCGAAGTGATCGCCCATCTATTGGAAGAGTGCCGTCGCCGTCGGCTTGCTGACGCCAAGCCCGGGGCCGTTCCGACCGACCAACAACTGATCGACATTGTGCAAGATGCGCTGGCCCAACTGCGCGGCACCTATGGCCTGGCGATCTTGTTCAAGCAGCGGCCTGAGTTGATTGTGGCGGCGCGACTGGGCAGTCCCTTGGTGGTCGGCGTCGCCGACGATGTCCACTATTTGGCGAGTGACGCTTCGCCGCTGGCCGGGTTCACCGACAAGATCGTCTACCTGGCCGATCATCAGATCGCGCTGCTGAAGGCCGACTCGCTGCAGGTTCGGCATCGCGATCATGGCGCGATCGAGCATAGCGTCGAAGTGATCGAGATCGACGCGTCCGACGTCGATCTGGGCGGCTACGAACATTACATGCTGAAAGAGATCTTCGAGCAGCCGCAGTCGATCGAAAATACGATGCGCGGGCGGCTTAGTCTCGACGATGCGACCGCGGTTTTCGGCGGCTTGAATCTTTCGCCGCAAGAGCTGCGCGGCGTCGATCGAATTCTTTTGACCGCCTGCGGCACCAGTTGGCATGCGGCGCTCGTGGGCGAGTACATCATTGAAGAGATGGCCCGGATCCCGGTCGAAGTCGAATACGCGTCCGAGCTGCGGTATCGCAATCCGCCGACGCCGCGGCGGACGCTGGTCTTTGGGATTACGCAAAGCGGCGAAACGGCCGATACATTGGCCGCGCTGCGAGAAATGAAACGCAAAGGGCACCCCACGCTGGCGATCTGTAACGTGGTCGGCAGCACGATCGCACAAGAGGCCGACGGCGGCATCTATTTGCATGCGGGCCCAGAGATCGGCGTCGCGTCGACCAAGGCCTACACGTCGCAACTGGCGGTGATGGCGATGCTGGGGCTTTACTTCGGCCGCTTGACGCATCTCAGCTTTGACCAAGGGTATCGCATCATCGAGTCGCTGCAGAAATTGCCTGCCGCGGTCGAGAAGGCGCTCGAGTCGAATGACGCCGCCCGCAAGATCGCCGAGAAGTACCAGGCGGCGAGCAACTTTCTGTATCTCGGACGGCACTTTAATTTTCCGACGGCGCTGGAAGGGGCTTTGAAGCTGAAAGAAATTAGCTACATCCATGCCGAAGGCTACCCGGCCGCCGAACTGAAACATGGACCGATCGCGCTGGTCGACGAGCAAACGCCGAGCGTCTTTATCATGCCGCGCGGCGTCGTCTACGACAAAGTGATGTCGAACCTGGAAGAGATCAAAGCCCGCAGAGGTCCGGTGATTGCGATCGCCAGTGAAGATGACGACCAGGTCGCCAAAATCGCCGACGATGTGATCCGCATCCCGATGGTGGACGAATTTTTGCAACCGATCGTTTCGATTATCCCGCTGCAACTGTTGGCCTATCACATCGCTCAGCTGCGCGGCTGTGATGTTGATAAGCCGCGGAATTTGGCGAAGAGCGTGACGGTCGAATAGTCGACCTCCGCCATCGCGGCCAGCGACGCCTGGATTTGACTTGATTTTCCCGCTGCGGCGAGATATCACGAAACTTCTCGTCAGTTTCAAATCAGGGGCCATTGATGCCGATTCCGGTTGAATGTCCGCAATGTCGCGGAGCGTTTCAGGTAGCCGACAAATTTGCCGGGCGCAAGATCCGTTGTCCGAAGTGCAAAGCGGCGGTGATCGAGATCGCTGCGATCGCGCCGGAGCCGTCTCTCCCGGAAGATCTGCTAAGCGGGCTGGACGACACGTTCGCAAACGAGACCACGTTGGCGCCGCCGCCGAAACGACGAAGTTCCGCTAGTGGTCAACACGCGATGCGGACTCTATTGATGGTTGGCGGCGGTTTGGTGGCGGTGGTTGTTTTGATCGGCGGCCTGGCGATCGCCGGGCTGTACGCCTGGAATGTCGCCAGTCAGTCGAGTTCGCGCCATGCGCCGCCAGTTGCGTTAGGGGGCGAAGCGGGACCTGATTTAAGCGTCTCTGCGACGGGTGCGACCCCGGTTGCCGCCGATTCGGGAATAACCGATCCGAATCAGAGCCAGGGGTTTCGCCCTAAAGACTACCCGATCGAATTGACGTTTCCGGCCGGACCGATCAAGCGGGAGCAGGTCGCCGGTCTCGAGCAGTATCGCTGGGAAGTTCCCCCAGACTACGATGTCTCTCGCGGCGTCTTTATCGAGGTCAAGTTGATCATCGTGCCGCGGACAGGCAACGACACCGACACCGAGGCGATCGAATCGGCCAAGCAGCGCGTGCGTCCACTTCCTCCCGACGAAAGCCAGATCAGAAATCCGCGCCAAGGCAATACGAAGATTAACGGCCATCCCGCTTTCACGGTGATGTTCGAGATGCCGTCGCGCCGCACGCGGAACTTCGGCGTTTACGTTTCAGATCAAAGGGCGGTTTACATTTTGTTGGCGACGGCTGACGCCAACTTACCTCCTTACAAGTGGCAAGAGATCGTTCAATCGATTCGATTTACCGATGTTGTCGCGGCGGTTTCGCCGGTAAAAGCGGAGCCTCCCAAGGTTGCAGCGGCGCCGAAGCCGCGACCGACGATGCCAGAGCCGCCGAAGGCGGCAAGTAGAACAAAATCCATTCTTGACTCATCGGCAATCGCCGCGGATGTCGCAGCGTTTTGGAGCGGCGGAGTCAAAATGCGATCCAGCCTGCATCCGTTTGAAATTGAATTTCCCTCGAATCAGGTCATCGCCTTTCCTAAGACGCGGAACGAGGACGGCAAGAAGACGACCGTGCATTATCTGCAGCGGCTTGATGCAGGATTGGTCGATGGCGAATTCATCTTGAACAACGATTTAACGCGATTTTTCGCTACGGTCATTGATGTGCGAGTGGGGCCGCGGACGGGGGACAAAACGGACGAAGAACTGGTCCAGTCGATAATCGACGCGGCGGCAACCAGCACTGCACGGGGTGCGCTGATGGAAGCGAAGGAAACTCGGCACGAAGGCTTTATCGCCGTCGATGTTGCGTCCGCCATCGAATCAGATGTTGTTGGACCGGTGGTTTTCGAAAGATCCCGGATTGTTCTTCACCCGACAGGCGTTTACGGGATCTTGGTTCGAGGGAAAAAAGCGAGTGTCGCGGCAGATCGATTTATCAAGTCGTTCCACTTCCTGGATGAACCCGGCAAGCCAGGAGACGGTTCGCGGCTGATCCCTGTCGCCGCATTCGATCGTGCCTTGCCAACCAGACGTAACCTGGCGGGGCAAGCGGACCCGGACGGGCGATATTTCTTATGGGAAGACATTGCGGTCGAGTAGCGATTTGCGTCGTCCGCAGCGCGAGATAACGCCTACCACCACGAAAACAGCGACTTCACCGACCCCGGCGAGCTCGTTCTCCCTACTTCTTTGCCGTCGCGCACATACACAAACGCCGGAATCCCGCGAATGCCGTACTTTTGCGCCAGATCCGGATCGTTGTCGACGTTGATCTTTTTGATCGGGTAGCCCTCGTCTCGCAGTTGCTCGTAGGCAGGTTGCGCTCGTCGGCAGGCTCCGCACCAAGGGGCCGAGAAGAAGTAGACCTTCCCTTCGACTTCGTGCGGCCGAGGAGGCTGCGGCAGCTCGATGCGATCGGCGTACATCACAAAGACGACGCCGATCGGCAGCATGAACGTGGCCAACGCGATCAGCAAAACGACCGGTTTGGGCATCGGATCGTACCTTGGGTGATGCGAAAGATGGGAAAAACGGTTCCTCAACCCTAGTACTTCGTTCCCCATTTGCCGCTCATTGGGGGCTACCGATACCTGATTGAGCGAATTTCTCGGATCGGCGATCCGCCTGATCGGAACAGTCGGCAGAAGCTGGTCGCGTCGTGGGCTGAATCGGAGCGTGGGAAAGTTCGATTTCAGATGGCAATTTTGACGCGACGCGATTCAAAACGGACCGTCCAAGAGACCTTGAGGAGAGGTTTTTGACGAATCTCGCCAACTTTTTCAGATCGCATTGAGCCCTGTTTTCTCGGTGTTTACGCGTTTTCAGGTAAAAAAAACGTTCGCCGCGACGGTGGCCCGTTGACGCACCGGTTTGTTCTGGTAATCTTTGTCCTTCCCAAGTGGTTGCTGACGCAGCCAAGGGGGAAAACAAAAACTGAGAGACAACGTTTCTCAGGCTTTGATCTTTGACAATTTGGTTGTGACCTCTGTTAAGTTCGGCGTGAGACTGGACTTCACTGAGACCGATTCAGGCCTTCGGGTTTGAAGGAGTTTTGGAGAAGACAATCACGATGAACTGTATTTGAATTGTTTTGCAAAGAGCAGTTCAAACGCTTTAACTGTTGCTCATAAGCGTCTCACTTCGGTGAGTCGTAAAAGCATATAACAATTGAAGGGTTTGATTCTGGCTCAGAATGAACGTTGGCGGCATGGATTAGGCATGCAAGTCGCGCGATAACTGAGAGAGCTTGCTCTCGAGGGGACAGCGGCGAAAGGGAGAGTAACAGGTGGTTTATCTACCCTCGGGTTTGGGATAGCGTCGGGAAACTGGCGGTAATACCAAATAACATCTACGGATCAAAGTTCCGGCGCCCGGGGATGAGACTGCTCACTATTAGCTTGTTGGTGGGGTAATGGCCTACCAAGGCGACGATGGTTAGCGGGCGTGAGAGCGTGGCCCGTCTCACTGGGACTGAGATACTGCCCAGACACCTACGGGTGGCTGCAGTCGAGAATCTTTGGCAATGGGCGCAAGCCTGACCAAGCGATGCCGCGTGCGGGATTAAGGCCTTCGGGTTGTAAACCGCTGTCAGAGGGGAAGAAATTTTGACTGATCCTCAGAGGAAGGACGGGCTAAGTTCGTGCCAGCAGCCGCGGTAAGACGAACCGTCCGAACGTTATTCGGAATTACTGGGCTTAAAGGGTGCGTAGGCGGCCCTACAAGTCAGGTGTGAAATCCCACGGCTCAACCGTGGAACTGCGCTTGAAACTGTAGGGCTTGAGGGAGATAGGGGTGAGCGGAACTGATGGTGGAGCGGTGAAATGCGTTGATATCATCAGGAACACCGGCGGCGAAGGCGGCTCACTGGGTCTCTACTGACGCTGAGGCACGAAAGCTAGGGGAGCGAACGGGATTAGATACCCCGGTAGTCCTAGCTGTAAACGATGAGCACTGGATCGAGGGGACTCCCACATCTTCTCGGTCGTAGCGAAAGTGTTAAGTGCTCCGCCTGGGGAGTATGGTCGCAAGGCTGAAACTCAAAGAAATTGACGGGGGCTCACACAAGCGGTGGAGGATGTGGCTTAATTCGAGGCTACGCGAAGAACCTTATCCTAGTCTTGACATGTTTAAGAATCTCCCTGAAAGGGGAGAGTGCTCTTCGGAGAGCTTTTGCACAGGTGCTGCATGGCTGTCGTCAGCTCGTGTCGTGAGATGTCGGGTTAAGTCCCTTAACGAGCGAAACCCCTATCTCTAGTTGCCAGCGAGTAATGTCGGGGACTCTAGAGAGACTGCCGGTGTGAAACCGGAGGAAGGCGGGGATGACGTCAAGTCCTCATGGCCTTTATGACTAGGGCTGCACACGTCCTACAATGGTGCGAACAAAGGGACGCAAACTCGCGAGAGTAAGCAAATCCCAGAAAACGCGCCTCAGTTCGGATTGCAGGCTGCAACTCGCCTGCATGAAGCCGGAATCGCTAGTAATCGCGGGTCAGCATACCGCGGTGAATATGTTCCTGAGCCTTGTACACACCGCCCGTCAAGCCACGAAAGTGGGGTGCACGCGAAGTCGCTAAGCTAACTCGCAAGAGAGGCAGGCGCCGAACGTGAACTCCGCGATTGGGACTAAGTCGTAACAAGGTAGCCGTAGGGGAACCTGCGGCTGGATCACCTCCTTTCTAAGGAAAACTGTTAGATGACTCAGGAAGACTCACACTTCCTTCTAGCGACGCTTACTTCGGTAAGCGGCGTGGATCGAAAGATCTGCGTCTGTTCAATAGACATCTAACGGTGGGACAGTCTCATACCGCTTAACAAGGTCACAACCATTTTTTATACGAAGCTCGCGATAGAAATATCTATCGCGAGCTTTTTTTCGTGCGCGCTCAGCAATCTACGCTACGTACGTGAAATTTCCGTGAACAACTCACATCGGCTAGAATCGAAGCGGTGCGGAATTGCTATCTTGAGAGTTGGAAACCCCCGGTACCGACAAGCAGGAGCGGACTCGATGCAACGACGTAATTTTCTCCAGTTCACCGGCGCCGCACTCGGCGGTTGCATATTGCCGAGTTTGGCTCGCGCCGAAGAAGCCGCTCAACCGTTTCGGTTCGCCCATTTGACCGACATTCATGTTCAGCCAGAGCTATCGGCCGGCGAAGGATTTCGCAAATGCTTAGCGTCGGTCAATGCGCTTGAGAAAAGGCCGGAGGTAATCGTTACCGGCGGAGATATGGTGATGGATATCTTCGCGCATAATCGTCAGCGGGCCGATCAGCTCTTTTCGCTCTACGGGGATGTGGTCAAAGGGGAAACCGATATCCCGTTCCGCAGCTGCATCGGCAACCACGATGTTTTCGGCTGGTCGCACCGGCAAGATGTGAAGCCGGAAGACGCCGAGTTTGGCAAAGGTCTGGTTTGCGAAAAACTCGGGTTAGAAAAGACCTACTACGCGTTCGACCAGGGAGGTTGGCGGTTCTATATCTTGGACGACATTCAAATGGCGCCGAACAACCGCTACCAGGCCTATCTCGAAGAAGAGCAGTTCGAGTGGCTGAAAAAAGATCTCGAAGAAAAGCCGGCGGAAACCCCCGCCGTTGTCGTCAGCCATATTCCCATTTATACGGTTTCGACATTTGATAACGGGCGCGAAGAAGACCTCGCCTACCGCGTTGGGTTTAGCGCGATGTGTCGCGAGGCCGCCAAACTAGGAAATCTATTCTCCAAGCATAATGTGAAACTGGCTCTTTCTGGGCATCATCACATCTTGGAGCGGATCGAATTCCAAGGGGTTACCTACATTTGCGGCGGCGCCGTCTCCGGCGGTTGGTGGCGCGGCCCGCATCGCGGCGTGCAGGAAGGATTTGGATTGGTCGATTTGAACCCGAACGGGACTTTTGACTACGAATACGTCGACTATGGCTGGACGCCGGTAACATAGGGAAAGAACATTCGTTCGACTGGGACGCGACTTTTGACTTTTGAGGTTGCGCTATTTCCGATCGCAGGCGCCCATTTCGCTTCGTAGCCCGATGCCCGAGCGTGGGAAAGTCGCTCGGCGATTCCAATACGGCTCGAAGTAGCCAACCGCATTTGCCTTGTTCGCCCATCGGGCTACGAAGAGAAAGCTTAAAACACGAAAAACCCGGTTCGTCGTAGAAACGAACCGGGTTTCTTTTTTGCGCTCGGGCGTGACTCTTTGACGGGGGCCCTGCGCCCGAGCGTGATTCAGTAGATCGAAATCATTTTTCACCAACAAGGCGAAATCCTCTACAGAGCCGGGGTCACCGGCGTGGTGGGAATGGTCGGCGTTTCATGAAATCGTCGCACCGCGAAGTATCCGACGACCAAAAACGCGACCAGTACGACCAGCTGAGCGATTGCAAACGGCGGTTCCGAATTGGTCGGCGCCAACGCGTGAAGAGCGGGGATCTTCATGAATGACTGAACTACAAGCACGAAAAAGTTGAAGTAAAACGCAATCAACGCAGACGCGACATACGCGATCCGCCAGCCCGATTGCAGATGTCCTACATACCTGGCGACCGCCGCGATCGTCAAAACGATCAGCGATAAGATCCCAATGATGACGCCGGGAGTGAACTGGAGATTCGGGAATCCGAATCCGGTCAAGCTGGTCAACAATGTCGTCACAAAAAAGGTGCTGGTCCAGCCACGCAATGGTCGGGAACTGAGCAATCGATAGGCGAATCCAAAGCCAGAAACGATGGCGACCAAACTGATTGCGACGTGAATGATCGTGTAGATGGCTAATGCGGACATGGTCATGTTCCTTGCAAAATTACTACTCGTTGCGCCTACAACATGGATGCTGCCGGCGGCATGACGTTACAGCCGCCGGGTTCTACGCGGGGGGAGACTTGTTTATCCCGGGCATCTGACTGAGCGTAGGAGGTGGTCGCCAGCAGGGCGATTCTGGTGAAGAGAGGGCAAGAAATAGAAAAATCCCATTGCTCGCGGCGCCGTAAAGCGGGCGAAACAATGGGATTTTCAAAGTGGGCTAGACTGGATTCGAACCAGCACGTCCTTTACGGACACTAGGCCCTCAACCTAGCGCGTCTGCCAATTCCGCCACTAGCCCGTGGCTACCGCTACAGTCGCTTGCGGCGACCGTAATGGAACACATTAGTCTAGGAAAACCGCCCTGCGGGTCAAGCGGGGGGCGATTACCGATCTGGCCGGCGTTTTACCACAAAGATGGTCCGGTCACACGCGGTAGGACGATGCAGCTTGGCGAGAAGTTCACGCCCTGCCGTCAAAATTCGATCGGCTGGCAATTCCAGGTGCTCACGAAGTTTTTCGGCAAATTGGGCGATTCCGGCCGGTCCAGCCTCGTCGAACAGGTATTCGCGAACGCCGGACGACATCATCGTGATCGCCGATCCAGGCTTCAGCCGTCGTTCGAGAAAGCGGGGATCGACATCGGTTCTGGCGCCCAATAAGAACGACATTTCCCACAGTTCTTCCCAACCATCCGGCGTAATCAACAGGCCGCAGGTCTCGCCGGCGTTGGCGATCTCGATCAGTCCGGTGTCGGGATGAATCACGCCGTAAGCAAGGGACGCAAAGCGGTCCCCAGCCGAGGTCGACCAAAAGGTGTGATTCACGCGATTCACCAACGTGCGAGCATCCGGAGCATAGCGTCCGTGGGATTTAACGGCCGATGCCAATTGGCCGGCCATCATCGCCGCTTCCATTTGGCGGCCGTCGGAATCTCCCACGGTGATCGCGAGCGCACCATCATCCAGCATCGACCAGTCATGGAAGTCGCCGCCGGCTTGCTCGGCTTGCTCGGTCCAGCCGGCCAGGTCCCAGCCTTCCAGCAGCGGTTTGACGTGCGGCAGCTGGTGATCTTGTTGAGCGGCGATCGCAGCAAGTTGATTCGTCAGGTCATGCGAATCGGTCTTGTCCTTCAGCAGCACGTCGAGTTCCAGCTCCGACGCGATGCGGCCGGCGATGATTTCCAGCGTTTGCGTTTCGGCCGTGGTGAAGTCTCGATATTCCTCGGAGAAAATCCAAAGCGTGCCGATCGGATTGGTGCTGGTCGAAACGGGAATGCAGCAAGCCGACGGATAATTCTCGGGACAGCGCCAATGCGGCAGCAACGCGGTGTCTTCTAGCACGACGGCGTTGCCGGCAAGCGCCTCAAGATCGGCGATCGCGGCGGCAAGCGGACGAGCCGGTTCGAGAAAGCGTTCAGGCGGTAGATTGAGCGCAGCGCGAAGTTTCAATTCGCTGGTCGAATCGTCCAGCATGTAGATCGCGGCGGCCGACGCATGCACGTTCTCCAGCGCTCCCCGCATGACGGCCTGCAGTTTGTCGGCGATATGGTTCTTCGACTGCACGGCCGAGACCGGGATGTTGGCGGCGAGTTCCGCTTCGACGCGGATCATGCCGGTGCGTAATCGCTGCACTTCCGACATCATTTCGGCCATGGCGCCGGCGATTTGGGCGACTTCGCGGGGGGGCGCAAAATCGGAGTCATTTAGCACCGGTTTGACCAGCAATCGACCAGTCGTTTTTCCATCCAGGTCGACAACGGCATAACCATCGCCGGCCGAGCCGTCGCGGTACTCTAAATGACAGCCGAACGCTTCGACCAAGGCCGCACTTGCAGAAGAAAGCCCTGGGAAGAGAGCCTTCGCGCCCGACGACGGTCGCGCCGTTTCGTGACGGTGAATCCGGAGATAGCTGGGAATGGGCCGAGCCATAGTTGCGCGCCGATTGGAATCTGCATTTTTCCATTTCCGCCTCGTCCGTGGCGATAAAAACTCGAGGCGCTGATCCATAGCACCCGCAAGCCTGCGTCGACATCCTTGGTCGAACAGTTAGGGAATCGGCGTCACAGCTAGCACGCATTAACTGCTTTTCCTAATTTCACACATGCCGTGGTAGTTCGTACCTATTACGTGGAGTTTTCATAGGAAGAATCGGTGAAATCGTCACCGCTGGAATCTCGAAATGACCAAAGGTGTCCGACAGATAGTGGACAAAAGGACAGTTCCAAGTTCACCAGGCGGGAAACGAGGGTACCAACAAAATGAGATGGCACTACACCAACGGGCGTCGCATCGATGCGATCTTTGCGAGTGGAAAATTGAAGCCGGCGGCCTCTTGTAATTCGAGTCGGATGAGACCGGCCGTTTGGTTTTCGGCCAACGCCCACTGGGAAGCGACCGCTAATCGAGCGGTGCGGCGCATCGATGGTTCCGTCTTACGCTGCGATCGTGAGCAAACCGATTTGTTTTGCGATGGGTTGTTCCGTGTCGAGATTGGCGCGTCCACCATGTTGGCGTCATGGCGCGAGATGGCCGCGATGTGCGGGATGCAGCCGGGGGATCGCTTGAAGATCGAATCGCTGGCGCGCCGCTTGGGGAGCAACCCGCTGCAATGGTACGCTTCGCTGCGTTCGATTGACCGTGATCACTGGACGGCGATCGAGCGCTGGAATGGCGGCGACTGGGAACCGGTTGAAGCTTGTGCGATGTCGTTGGCGCCGTCGGTCGCGACGCGGTTGGCAGGTTAGGCGTTTTCTTTGATCGCCGTCACGATATCGAGAATTGCTTTCTTGCCGTCGGCAAACAGCATCAATGCGTTATCAGCGGCGAACAGCGGGTTCGGAACGCCAGCAAAGCCGGGGCTCAGGCTTCGCTTGATGACGATAACGGTTCGCGCTTTGTCGACATGGATAATCGGCATCCCGGCGATGGGACTGTGGGGATCGGTGCTTGCGACCGGATTGACCACGTCGTTGGCGCCCAGGACGATGGCCACATCGACCTGGCTCATCGTGGGGTTGATGTCATCCATCTCTCGCAGCTTTTCATAGGGAATGTCGGCTTCGGCCAACAGGACGTTCATGTGTCCCGGCATCCGTCCAGCGACGGGATGAATCGCATATTCGACCTCGATTCCTTTCTCTTCCAGCAGCGTCGCCAGATCGCGCACGGCATGCTGCGCCTGGGCGACGGCCAGGCCATAGCCGGGAACGATCACGACGCGCTGGGCGGCGTCCAGGATCATCGCGACGTCATCGGCGGAGGTCGAGCGAACGTTGGCGTAGACCTCGTCTGCGGCGGGACCGGTCGAAGCGGCGGCCGATTGCAGGCCGCCGAAAACGACGTTGAGCAGCGAGCGGTTCATCGCTTTGCACATAATCTGCGTCAGCACGATTCCCGAGGCTCCGACCAGCGAGCCGGAGATGATCAACACGTTGTTCTCAATAACAAACCCTGTCGCCGCCGCGGCTAAGCCCGAGTAAGAGTTGAGCAGCGCGATCACCACCGGCATGTCGGCGCCCCCGATCGGCGCAACCAGGGTCACTCCCAATACCGACGCGATGATCACAATCAACAGATAGGGCAAGACGGAATAGCCGGTCCCGGTCATAAGAATAATCAGGAGCAGCAGCACCATCACCATGATCGCGTTGATGAGATGGACCGAAGGGATGTCAATCGGCTTTTTGAACATCTGCAACTCTTGCAGCTTGCCATAGGCGACGAGCGATCCCCAAAAGGTGACGGCGCCGATCAGACCGGATAACGCGGCAGCCAGCAACACGTCCGACGTGCCGATGGTATTCGGACGCAGCAGTTCGGCGCCGGCGACAAAGACGGTGGCCGCTCCGCCAAAGCCGTTAAACAGGGCCACCAGCTGCGGCATTTCGGTCATTTGAATTTTGACCGCCAGGACGATGCCGATGATGCTGCCGATTACCAGGCCAGCAACGACATAGGCGCCGACTCCGGTAACGAGCAGCGTGAGCAATATCGCCAACAGCATCGCGCCGGCGCTGACTAGGTTTCCCTTGACCGCCGTCCGCGGATGAGACATGAACTTCAGGCCGAAGATGAACAGGATCGCCGAAACAACGTAAGCCAGATTGATCAAGGCGTCGTACACTAGGAGTTCCTTCGTTGAGGCCGACTTGCGTTATCGTTTCGGTTTGAACATTTCAAGCATGCGATGGGTCACTAGATAGCCTCCCACTACGTTGATCGTCGCCAAGATGACGGCGATCAAACCGATGAATGCGGCCAACCATGAATCGCCGGCGCTGGCGGCGATCAAGGCTCCGACGATCGAGATTCCGCTGATCGCGTTGGAGCCGGACATCAGCGGCGTGTGCAGCGTCGGCGGCACTTTGGTAATCAGCTCGAAGCCGATGAAGATCGCCAAAATGAAAATCGTCAAACTTGCGACCAAAGCGTGGTAACGCGTAAACTTGGCCTCATGCGACGGCGGCGTTTCATCAACAGGTTCCGCCGGCGTTTCTGCAGCCGGATCGGGGGTGGTCGCTTCGCCCTCTGCGGTCGCTTGGGCAGGCTCCGCTTCTGGGGCGGGTTCTGCCGCAGTCGGTTTTTCATCGGTTTTGGGGGGCGCTGCATCTTGCGCCGTCGCTGACGCCGCGCTTCCCAAGATCAGCAGCAGTAGCATGAGCCATTTCATGTTGCGTTTCCTTCCGAGGGAGGCGCCGGTTGGTCATCATCCAGCGGTATTTTGTCGTTTTCCGCTGGCGGCTGCGGCGGCTCGATCGCCGCCAGGCCTAACATCTCGCGGATCCGGTTGTGGACGACTTCGCCATCGCGGGCGACCATCGTCGATGCGATGATCTCATCTGCGGGGTCAATCGCCAGTTCTTTCTCTTTCACCATGTTGAGCAGGAACTTGGTGATGTTGCTAGAGAACATCTGGCTGGCGTGCTGAGGAACTTCCGCAGCTAGATTGGTCGGCCCTAGGATCAACACGCCGTTATGCTCGATGCGCGTGTCGGGCTGAGACGGCTCGATATTGCCTCCGCGCTCAGCGGCGAGATCGACCAAGACCGAACCGGGCCGCATGCCGTTGACCGCATCTGTGGTTACCAACAGCGGCGACTTTTTGCCGGGGATCGCGGCGGTGGTGATGACGACATCGCACTCGCGAACCGTGTCGGCCATAAACTCACGCTGTTTTTTGTAAAAGTCTTCGCCCAGATCTTTGGCGTAACCACCTTTGTCTTGCGCTCCGCTCGATTCGAGGTGAAAGTCGACCGCTTTTCCGCCGAGACTTTCGATCTGCTCTTGCGCTTCTTTGCGAACATCATAGCCCAGCACAACGGCACCCAGTCGTTTGGCCGTCGCGATTGCTTGCAAGCCAGCGACGCCGGCGCCGATCACAAAAACTTTGGCGGGTTTCAGCGTGCCGGCCGCGGTCATTAGCATCGGAAAAATCTTGGGCAGCTCGATCGCCGCGATCAAAACGGCGCGATAGCCGGAGATCGTCGCTTGAGACGAGAGGATATCCATGCTTTGGGCGCGGGTAATGCGGGGGATTAGCTCCAGGGCGAACTGGGTCGTCTGTTTGCCGGCCATTTCTGCGATCGCGGCAGGATTGCCGAGGGGATCACACCCGCCGACAAGAATCTGACCCGGTTTGACCAATTCGAGGTCATCTCTCCCCGCTTCTGGGTTGGCTCCTAGACAGCGAACCTGGAAGACGATGTCGGACTGCGCGAAAGCGTCCGCCCGGGAAGAGACAATTTTGGCTCCCGCGGCTTCATAATCGGCGTCCAGAAAGCCGGCGGCGACTCCGGCGCCGGTTTCGACAATGATTTCAGCGCCTGCTTTTTGTAGCGGGGCGAGGGACGCGGGTATCAGGGCGACACGCTGTTCGCCCGGGAAATTTTCGCGTACGACGGCAATAATCATGTGTTTTCCCTAGGTCGTGGGGCGCGGCGCCTGGGGATTTCTGGAGCGAGCGGGGTACTTGGCCGCGCAACACAACTCAAATCGTGGAAAATTCTTACACACGTAGCGTCATCTGGGAACCCTTTTTCCGGTAGTTATCGGGGAGTAGTTGCGGGTTTTCTCCCTTTCTTCAAATCGCAGCGGCGGTCACTTGCGGAATAGTAGATGTCTCGGTAAAATCCGTGTTTCCCCTGACCGTTCTGGGCCCCGCTGTGGCGCTGAAGTCCGGTTTTCTGCGGGAAAATCAAAGAACCGGCTCGGAACCCGCGAGTCGGAGTGGACTGTTGAGCCAGGATAAACTGAGAGCCAGGATATTATGTCGACTACAACTTTCATGGCGAAGACCGGTCAAGTCGATCAGCAATGGTGGCTGGTTGATGCGGAAGACCAGATCGTCGGTCGCTTGGCGAGCGATTTGGCCATGATCTTGATGGGGAAGCACCGCCCCACCTATACGCCCCACGTCGACACTGGCGATTTTGTCGTTGTCGTGAACGCCGAGAAGGTGAAGTTCACCGGCGGCAAATGGGACAAAAAAGAATATACTTGGTACACCGGTTACCCCGGGCTGCGTACCGAAACAGCTGGCAAGCGCCTTGAGCGTCACCCGGACTGGATCCTGCGAGATGCGGTCCGTCGGATGCTGCCGAAAAACAAGCTGGCGACCAAGATGCTCGACAAACTGAAGATCTTCGTCGGTCCCGAGCACGAACATCAAGCCCAGCAGCCGCAGCCTCTTACTGGGCTGGGTCAAGTTAAACAAAAGAAACGCAAGTAAGCGATACTAAGGGAATATCATGTCGACCGACGAAACAGGCGAAACCACTGTCGAAACGCCCGTAGAAGCCGAACCGGCTCCGGCTCCAGTGAAGAAGGCGATGCCGGCTGAAGGCGTTGTTTTGGGAACGGGACGCCGTAAGTCGAGCGTTGCCCGCGTCCGCATCAAAAGCGGTAGCGGCAAGATCTCGATCAATGATCGTTCGCTGGAAGATTTCTTCCCGAACCTCCAAGATCAGGTCTCGTTCATGGGCCCGCTGCAAGACACTGGATATGTCGACAAGATCGATATCCGGATTCTGGTCAACGGCGGCGGCACCTCGGGCCAAGCTGGCGCATGCCGCATGGGTCTGGGTCGTGCTCTGGCCAAGATGGACGAAAACGCTTTCCCGGCACTGCGAGAAAACGGTCACTTGACCCGCGATTCTCGCATGAAGGAACGCAAAAAGTACGGTCTGCGTGGCGCTCGCCGCGGAACTCAGTTCTCGAAGCGTTAATCGCTCGGACTCGGTTTTTCCAGATACAGAAGAAGCTCGCCCCATTGGGGCGAGTTTTTTTTATTTCTTGGTCGCCCGATGCGCCAGCGAGATGCGGTTGGCCACTTCGGTCCGTACTAGAATCGGCGAGCGATTTTCCCTCAATCATGCTGCGGGCTACGAAGAAAAATGGGCTACGATTGGAGGGCTCTACGTTAGAATCCCCGCGATCGGTTTGCCTTCGCTGATCGCCATGGGGCGGCCGATTGGGGTGTCGTACATGTGATGGTAGTCGATCCCTAGCGTCTGGTAGATCGTCGCGTGAATGTCGGCGATGCCGACCGATCCGGCGAGGTCCGGCGTGACTTTGCTGCCTGCGGGATCGGTCTCGCCGATGCAGGCTCCGCCGCGGATGCCGCCGCCTGCGAGGGCGACGCTAAACCCATGCGGCCAATGATCGCGACCGCCGGCTGGATTGATTCTTGGGGTACGGCCAAATTCTCCGCCGCACAGAACGACGGTGCTCTTCAGCAGATCGCGCTCTTCCAGCAGACGCACCAACGCGGAGAACGCCGGGTCAAGCTCCGCAATTCGACCGCTTTGCAGTTCATGATTGTTGATGTGCGAGTCCCAGCCGCTGAGTGTTACTTCGACGCAGCGCACGCCGGTCTCGATCAATTGTGCGGCGCACAAACAACCGCGGCCAAACGGCGTCTCGCCGAAATCGGC
Organism: Blastopirellula marina DSM 3645; assembly: GCF_000153105.1. Taxonomy (GTDB): domain Bacteria; phylum Planctomycetota; class Planctomycetia; order Pirellulales; family Pirellulaceae; genus Blastopirellula; species Blastopirellula marina. The sequence goes on along the minus strand of NZ_CH672377.1, from coordinate 999,450 downwards.
CCGCAGCGACTGCGGCGCATCTTCAATATTGAACGCTTTGATCTGCTCGGAGTTCATCATCGTGATCGCTTTGTCGATCGTCGCAAGATGCAGCGTCCGATTCTGCTCGAGATCCGAGCGTCGCCCACGGGTGAACGAACGCTCGAGAATATCGAGGTCTTGGCGACGTTGGGCGAACCGCTCATCGGCGACGCGCCGCGGCAAATCGGGCAAGTCGCCGCGTGGATCGTACATTTTAAACGCGTCATACTTGTTACCGAGAAATCCGCCGTGGGCCGGCCATTGATCGGGGAAAATCGAGACATGACGGGGGATCTCGACCCCTACGCTCCCTAGTTCATGGCACGTCACAGCGCCGATCGTCGGATGAATGAGGGTCGGATCAGGGCGATATCCGGTTTTCATGTTATAGGTCGCCCGCTCGTGATCTCCCTCTCGACTGGTGACGCCGCGCAGCAGTGCGATGCGGTTCATCACTTCGGCGGTGCTCGGCATAAGATGCGAGATTTCGACGCCAGGCGTGGAGGTCGCAATACGCTTTGTGTCGCCGCCGATCATTTTGCCGGGATGCGGATCAAACGTTTCTAACTGACTGGGGCCTCCTTGCATCCAGAGGACGATGACCGACTTGGCGGGTGCGCCGCTCTTGTCGGCTGCGGCGGCCGCCGCCAACTGCGCGGCCAAGGGGGTCAACCAAGGCAATCCGCCGGCCGCTTTCAGCAGCGTGCGCCGCGAAAAATGATCGGGTCCGCCGCAACCGCCGCTGGGGGAATGTTGGATGGTCATCAAAGGTTCTCGGCGATTAGTGATTCCAGGCGAATTCAGATGAGTTCAGCAGCGCCCAGATCAGGTCTTCTGCTTTTTGACGAGGATTGAGCGTGTCATCTCGCAATCGCTCGACGAAGTATTCGATTTCCGCTTGGCTAGGGCGTCGCGTTAACGTGGTCAGAAACGCGATCTCAATCGTTGCTGGATGATCGGGCGCAAGCAGCGCCAGTCGCGTGGCCGAATTACGGACGAGATTGTCTTTTGTCCGATCCTTGACCAAATTGCCGTTCATCATCAATAGACGCTGAGGAATCGTTCCTCCTTGTTCGGCGAACTCATCTTCCCCGGCGTCGCCGTAACGCTTGAGAAAATCGTTGTGTTCGCCAAAGTTAATCAGCTGCGTCAGAATGTGGCTTTCGGCGTCAAGCGTTTTTAAAACAGCCGCTTGTTGGATGGCGCCGATCACTTGTTCGGGGCGCAAACGCGTGACCGGATAGGCGGCCCAGGTTTCTTCGTGAGCGGCGGTGATTTCAAAGTCGGCCCGGCTATCGCGCTGAAAGGCTTTGGTCGCTACGATCACGCGAATGAGTCGCTGCAGATCAAACCCATGGGCGATGAAGTCATCGGTTAGCGGTTCTAGGCCCGGCGGATATTCGCCGGTCTCGAACGAACCGTTCAGCGGAATACTATCGACTGGTTCGATCAGCGGCTTGCCGGTGGTGATCGCCCACATCCGGTTGATGATCGCGCGGGCAAAGGGGCGGTTCTCGGGATGGGTCACCCAATTGGCGAGGCGCTCACGCTCTGTCGCGCCCTCTTGCAGTAAGTTCTGGTTGAAGGGGACCTGGGAAGGGACAAGCGTCGTGTCGTCGTCATAGAGATACTGGTATTCGTAGGTCGCCCTGGTGTCGTCACGAATCCCGACAAATGAGTTCTCCGCTTCGCGAAAGAACGAAGCGAGCTCGTGGAAATCACTCTGTTTCAGGTCGCCCCCCATATTGTCGTCATGGCATTGGACGCAGTCGAGACGCGTCGCGAGAAAGGCCCGCGTGACGCGGCCAGCCAACTTCACCGGGTCAGGGCGTTGGTTGCCGTCCTGATCGATGGTCGCGGTGACAAAGTTAACTGCCGGGGCATCGGTCCATAGCCCATTGTCAGAAATCAGTTCGCGAGTCAGTTGGTCGTAGGGACGGTTCTCCATCAGTTGATCGCTGAGCCAGGTCAGAAAGCGGCGTCCGCGATAGATGAGAAACGGCCCATTCTCGACGCCGACATAGGCGCGGCGGAGTCGCTCGGCGACAAAATCGCCATAACGCCGATCGGCGAATGTTTTCGAGAGCCACCAGGAGAGTCGATCCCCCTTCGAGCGGCTTTCTAGCACCCGAATTTCTTCCAGCGAAGGGACCGTGCCGGTTAATCCTAAAGAAATTCGGCGAATCTGCGTCAGTTCATCGGCCGGAGAAGCGATCTCGAGACCGGCGTCCGACCAGACTTGTTGAAACTGCTCGTCGACGCGATCGGCGACCGCCTGAATCTCGTTTTGCTGATTTTCATCGAGCGGATGGGCGATTTCCGCGACTTGGGGAGGACGCTGCGGCACGACAAGTCCGCCGACCACGGCCGAGACCGCGATTCCGCAAATGCCGAGAAACAGCAGATTTCGTAGCCACATGGCGATTTTCATTCCTCCCCCAATTCCGTTGTACTAATTACCTGCGTTGAGGGAAAATGGTTTCGGCCCAGAAATAATGACTTGGCGCGAAAACTAATCCGACGCACTCGGGGTAAACCAAGAGCCGGGTCGCTGATTCCGACGGACCCTTCTACTGCTGATTTGCGCTAACAGGAACCAATGGCGACGATCTCTGATCCCCTCGAAACTGTCGAAAACGACGAACCGCTGGTGGCGTCTTCGCCACCGGAGACGGGGGAAGCTTTGGTCACAGCTTCGCCGCCACGAGGTTGGATTCGCTCTTTTTTCGACGCGATGTGCAGCGGCGGTGAATGGGGTTTCGGTCTGGTTTCGCTGATCTTTCTACTCGCGATCTTGGCGACGATTCCGATCGCGAACATGTTGAGCCTGGGCTATTTGCTGGAAGTGAGCGGGCGAATCGCACGCACCGGCAAGTTCAGAGAGGGATTTATTGGGATTCGTACGGCGGCGCGGATCGGTTCGATTGCATTGGGGACTTGGCTTTTCTTCTGGCCGCTTCGATTTTTTGCCGATTTGCGGGACAGCGCCAATCTGATCGAGCCCGGCGGACCGGTCCCGCGGCGAATGACCATCGTGTTGATCGTATTAACGCTGGCCGTCGGGTTTCATATCGCGTGGGCGTGGTTCCGCGGCGGGAAGTTCCGGCATTTTCTTTGGCCGGCGCCGCTGCGACTCTGGCGACGGATTCGCGCGGGCGGGATGTTCTCCGAAGCGCGAGACAAGAGTCTGGGGTTTTTGGGCTCGCTGCGATTGGGTTACTATTTTTCGCTCGGCGTGCGCGGGTTCCTGACGACCTTGGTCTGGCTGATCTTGCCGGTCGGTTGGATGATCGCGGCGCGCGGGATCGAAAATCCGCCGGCGGCGTTTTTGATTAGCTTGCCGGGGATGCTGGCGTTTTGTTTTGTATTGCTCTATTTGCCGTTTATGCAGGCTCATTTCGCCGCCGAGAATCGTTGGCGAGCGATGTTTGAATGGCGAGAAGTCCGCAAACAGTTTCGCTATGCACCGTTGGCGTTTTGGTTGGCGCTGTTGATCACATTATTGTTTGCGTTACCGCTCTATCTGCTGAAGATCGAGTTGATCGATCGCGAGATCGCCTGGCTGCCGAGTCTGTTTTTTGTGGCGCTGATGTTGCCTGCGAGATTGCTTAGCGGTTGGGCGTTGGGATGTGCGCGGCGGCGCGGCGAGCCGCAAAATCGTTTCTTACGCTGGGTAGCGCGCTTGGGAGAGATTCCGGTCGTCGTAGGCTATGTCTTTTTCATGTATCTGGCTTTGTACGTTTCTTGGAGCGGCGCTTATAGTCTGCTTGAGCAACATGCTTTTCTGGTTCCGGCCCCGTTTGTCGGCGGCTAGCAGCAGCGCCGATCACCCTGTTTTCTCGGCTCTCCTCCGCTTTGGCGACGCTCGCTGCTACCCCAATGCGCCCGTGGCAGTTACGATAAAACATGACGCTCCCCCAAGCCGCCTGTTTCGTCCCTGGGACCTGCTATGCCGCGACGTAATCTTACGATCATCTTTGTCTTCGCGTTCGTATCGCTGATTTGCTACGGCGCCGCGAGTCGCAATCGCTTCATGCGTTTGTTTGGCGAATCGCTTGATATCATCTCGTACGAATACGTGCGTTCAATCGACGCCGAGACGCTGTTCAATTCAGCGATGAATGGAATGACGATGGAGTTAGATCAAAACTCGACCTACATTCCGCCGATCGATTTTGAAGACTTTCGCGAAGAGCTGGATCAAGAGTTCGGCGGCATCGGGATTCACGTCATGTACGACGAGAAGAACGATCAGATGTTGGTCGTGACCCCGGTCAGCGGAACGCCGGCCTATGAAGCCGGCGTTCAGGCCGGCGACGTGATCCTGGCGATCGACGGTAAGAAGGTGGCGCAAGACGGATTTGAAAAAGCGGTGCAACGACTGCGCGGCGTAGTCGGCACCAAGGTTAAACTGCAAGTGCAGCATATTGGGCGGACCAAGCCGACCGAGATTGAAGTCGAGCGCGCCCGGATTCAAGTCGCGTCGGTTTTGGGAGACACGCACGACGGCGCGGGTGATTGGAATTATTTCTTCGAAGCGTACCCGCGGATTGGCTATATCCGGATCGAGTCGTTTGGCGACTTGACCTCGGACGAGTTCCAGGTCGCTTGGGAAAGCATTAACGGCAAAGTCGATGGATTGATCATTGACGTCCGCAACAATCCCGGCGGATATCTGACCGCCGCCGAAGAAATTTGCGACATGTTTTTGGATAAAGGAGTCATCGTTTCGACGCGCGGTCGGGATGGCCGTATTGAAGAAGTCTCCGAAGCGACGTCAAGCGGCACGATTATTCCCCAAAATTTGCCGGTGGCGATCTTGGTCAATCAATATAGCGCCAGCGCCAGCGAAATTGTCGCCGCCTGTCTGCAGGATCATGACCGCGCGGTCGTGATTGGTCAGCGTTCGTATGGCAAAGGGACAGTGCAAAGCATCTTTCCGCTTGATCGCGCGCAACGCGCTTTGAAGATCACCACCGCAACCTATTGGCGTCCCAGCGAGCAGAACATCCATCGCTTTCCCGATTATGGCGATGACGATCCGTGGGGCGTCTCGCCCAACCCTGGGTTTGACGTCCCGTTGTCCGACGAAGATCTCAAGAACATGCTGCGATCGCGAAGTTTCCGCGACGTCGATCGTTCCAACATCGCCGATCAAGCGGCGATTGATGGGCGAGAAAAGTCGGAGGAAGAAATCGAGCTGGAGGGGTTTGTCGATCCGCAGATGGAGAAGGCGATTGAATATATTCAATCGCAAGTGAAAGACGACGTTGCGGCGCGTTAGCGGTCGGGCACGGCCCTACTTTGCGGATAGCAGGCAAAGCTTGCCAGTCATTTACAAACGCGTTTGTAAATTTTCCTAGCGACCTGACCGCAGCTGCGCATCGCGCCGGTTGCGTTCTCTTTTCGGCGCAACTGACAGAACTCTAGAAAGTTCGGGCATTTTTGCGAATGTCGACGATTTTCGCTCAAGTCGCCGATCTCGGCGCCGCGGTTGCTAATGTCAGACGCAACGAATGCTCAATGACGACTTTCTAGTGGAGCAGCCCAAATGGTAAAGAATATCGATGCGTGGGACTTGGTCGGCAATCGGATGACTTCACCGCGTAGAGCGGTCAATTCGTCGCGCTACGTGGTTTATCTGCTCAAGACGCTGCATGAGATTGAACAGTGCGGATATCTAGTCGGAGAAGAAGCGGACGAAGCCGATCTGCCGCTAGAAACGACGACCCCCACGTTTTCACCTCCCGTTCGTTACGATCGCTGGGCGACCAATCCGACCGGTGACGAAGACATCTAATCGATCTCTTCCATCTTGGCTGGCGGTCTGTTGAATAAGTCAACAGACTGCTAGACGCTGACCAGCGTACCGATCTCGCGCAGCTTCTCTTCGACCTGATCGGCAGAGAACGGTTTGGTCAGATACGACTCGCAGCCCAGCATAAAGGCTTGCACGCAACTGCGGGTGTCACGAGACGAAGTGATCATCACTACTTTCGTTCCATCGCTGCCGGCAAGTCCCATTTCGTCTTCGGCAGAACGCAACGCTCGCAGCAGATCTTTGCCGCCGGCGCCCGGCATGATCAGATCGACAAAGGCGACGTCATAGCGATGATGGTGTTCATCGGCCCCCAATATCATCCGCAATCCGGTGTCGGCGTCGGCCGCTTCGTCACACTCGCCAAACGGCGACAGCATGTCGGAGAGCAAGGCGCGGGTCAAGCGATCATCATCGATCACCAAAAAACGCATCGAACGTGATGAGGGGCTGGAGAATGATTCTGCGGTGCGATTTTGCGATGTCATGGTGAGAGATGCTCCTGAAAGACCGTGGGAAGTGATCGGCAAAATAGGATCGCGGCAGCTTATACGCAGCCAGTGGGCGATACACTTACGGACGCTCGAAACATGGCGGAAATCTCTCGTTAGTCTCTGGACGGTATTGGCGTACCACTCAGTTGGGCAGCAGCTAACGAAACTATAAGTTAGAAATTGGTCCTCGATCGCGAGTTTCACGCGCAACTACGTAGTTTCCGCAGGTGAACTTCGACCGATTCTGCTAATTTTTCGGGATTGTAGCCCCCCTCGAGGATCGAAACCAGCTTTCCGCCTGCATAAACGGAAGCGGCGTCAAGGACGATTTGCGTAAGTTCGTCGTAGTCTTCCGTTTCCAGCCCCAAACTGCCGACCGGATCGGCCGCATGTGCATCGAAGCCGGCGCTGAGCAAAATCAGTTGAGGTCGCACTTTCGCCGTAATATCTTCGAGGGCACGCTCGAACTGCGAGATAAAATCACGCCGCGAGACCCCATATTTCAGCGGCAGGTTCCGCGTGTAGCCCAGACCGGCGCGTTGTCCGATTTCGAGCGTATCCCCGGTTCCGGGGTAAAACGGGTAGCGATGGATCGAGAGAAACGCGGCTCGCTCGCTCTCCCAAAATGCGTCCTGCGTGCCGTTGCCATGATGAACGTCCCAATCGACGATCAACACCCGATCGAGATCGAGCTTGCTTAGCGCGTACTGCGCGGCGATCGCCACGCTGTTAAACAGGCAAAAACCCATCGGCATCGTCGGCGTCGCATGATGGCCCGGCGGCCGCACCAGGCAAAGCGCATTTGAGGAGTCTCCCGCCAAAACGCGTCGCGTCGCGTCCATCGCGGCGCCGACCGCCAGGGTCGCAACATGGTACGAATCGTGGGAGACGACGGTGTCTTCTTCGATTCGCCCCCCACCTTTCAGAGAAAATCCTTCGACCGACGTGCGCATCGCGGCCGTATGGATCAGCTGGATGTCTTGCGCGGTCGCATGCGCCCACTGCGGCCGCAGGCACTGGTCCAAAAGGCCTGTTTGCTCGAGTCGGGCGGTGACGGCGAGCAACCGCTGGGCTGACTCCGGGTGGTTTCCGGTGTCGTGTTCTAAGAATTCGTGGTCGCTGTAGAGTAGGGTCATACGAATCGTAGGGGGTGAGCAAACTGCGTACCGCTTGCATTAAAATTGACAGACTCCCTATTCCGCAAGTAGTCTGAATAGAAGCCGAGAGCTTGGCGGTACTAACCTGCGAAGCGCGAATCGGTTAATTTACGCTAATCTTGCAGAACTCCTCCTCCAACTTTTCTGGCACTCGCCGTTGTTTTCTGATCCCAGGTCGAAATCATGAAATTGCACGGAATGGCTATCGCCTTTGTGTTCACCCTCCTTCTTAGTGGAGACGTCTGGGCACAGCAATACAAGACGATCCCCATGAATGCGCCGGAGTTGAACCCGGATGACGCCAAGATGCGCGCTGGCGTAACTGCGGCAAAGTTTGAGTTGCGCGAGTATCTGCAGCGGAAACCGATCGATGAGGCCGGTAAGCAGTTGATGACGCGTTTCTTTATGGGAGCGTACTTTCCGAGTTGGACGACGCCTGCCAACTGGACCAGCGTTGACGAGAAGCGGCGTGATTTCATGCGTAGCTTTAATGGTACGCTGGATACGCAACTGACCAGCAAGAAAGAGCTGAATCAACTGACGTTGCAAGCGATGATCGAGATGTCAAAGCCCGACTATCATCCGGTTGTGCGCTACAATGCAATGCTGACGATCGGCGATTTGAACGCCCAGGAATTTAACAGCTTTGAAAAACTACCGGTCTGTCCGTATCACGCAGCGCTTGATGTGCTGCTAAAGACGCTGGAAGATCCAAAATCGGACGACGTGGTTCGCGTTGCGGCGATGCTCGGCGCGGTGCGACATGCTCGCTACGCCCAAAGCACGCCGAAACCGGCCGGCGAAGCGATGACTTTGGCCGAAATTGATCGTTTGACCAAAGTCGCCAGTCAGGTGATCACGTCGGAAGTTGCCGAAGGGCATTCGGCTGACGCTCATCAATGGATCCAGCGTCGTGCGATGGATATGGTGCGCACTCTCTCGCCAGGCTACAAGACGCTGCTGGCCTCCGGCAGCAATCAAAATGTCACCAGCTCGATCCGCAAATCGTTGGAAGAGGTCGCCAAATCGCTGGGCCAGATGTTAGAGAACGAAGAGGCCGACAAGTCGCTGCGCGTGGACGCGGCGATGACGCTGGCCGCTTTGCCAAGTGACGACGCCGTGAAGAAGAGTTTTGATCCCAATCTGCAGGTCGGATTGGTCGCCAAGCTCGCTTCGCAGTCGGTCGACGCCGATATCACCTGGTTCACCGAAGCGCTGAAAGAGATGCGCATGGGCGGGCCCGGCGGTCGTTCGTACGGCGGCGGCATAGAATCCTATTCTCCGTCGCCCGAATACGGCTATGACGACATGTCGCCCGAGGGCGGCGGCAAAAGCAAGAAGCCGAAAAAGAAGGAATTCGTCAACACCAACCCGCCGCTACATAGCTTGCAGCTAACTTTCCGCCGGCGCGTGAAAAACGATGTCGACACGTTAAAAGTCAGTTTGGTTGGATCAAAGGGAGTTCCTGCGGACCTTCGCCAGTTAGATAGCGGGTTGATTCGGTTTGTGCCGACCGCCGAAGAGCAGGCCGCGATCATTGACCTCTCGAAGGCGATGGACGAACTGATTGACGCCTCCGACGTGGATCCGACAGCATCGACAAATCAGATGGGGCAGCAATCGGGGCCGGGGGCAACCGATCCCTATATGCCGTACGAGGATCTGGCGCGGACCATCAAAGAGAAGCACGCCAAGCTGGAGCGACTAGCGAACAAGCTCGCCGCCAGCGCTGGAGTTGTTGACGCCGCAGGCGAAGCAGGTGCGCCGCCGAGCGCTGACATGCCGTTTGGAGCGGTTCCTGGCGCCGCACCCGCCGCCGCGCCCCAGCGTCCCGCGGCAGCCGCCGCGCCGGCGACTGCTCCTGCTGCCGCTGCTCCGAGCGCTGACATGCCGTTTGGCGCCGCCGGCGCTACAGCTCCGATGACGCCAGCCAAATAGCCGTAATTGCGGATTGCTCTTGTCTGCTCACCGATAGATAGCTATCAACAGCCGCCGAGGTTTCTTCCTGCGAGCGGCTCTTTTTATGCTAGCACTGCGCAATTTGGCGATTCTTCTCTCGGTCGGACTTTCGACCGCAGGATGTTTCGTTGCGCGCGAAACGGTCGACTTGGGCGCTGCGGCCAATGCTAGCGCCGAATTCAACGCGCTTTTAGACGCTGCCGACGAACCTCCGGAGGTGGAGGTCGGACCACCTCCGGCCGACCGTGCCCATAAGTTTGCTCTGGCCAACGCCGAACGTCGATTGCAATCGACGATTCAATTACCCTCTCGCAGCGGGCTCCGCGGCAAGATCGTCGAAACCGATGGCTGGCGACTGGTCCGCGCCGATCGGCGATTTCTGACCCCCTTTTTTCGTCAAACGCATTGGCGACATCGAGAGTTGGAATCGGTACTGCGAGAAGAGACCGCCGACGCAATGCTGTTGGCGGCGACCGAATCTGAAAATCCGCTGGTTCGTGCGACCGCGGCGATTGGACGGGCGCGCCGCGATCAAGGGGACTCCCCGTTATTGATTGACGCCGTCGAAAACCGTGACTTGCCGACTTCGACACGCTCGGCGGCGCTGGAAGCGCTGGCGCTGGTCAACGATCAAGCGGCGATCGATCAGTTGTATGAATCACGCGAAACATGGCTGGCGGCCGAAGAGCCTACTCCCGCCCAGCTACTTAGCGCTGAAAAACTAGAGACAGAGCTGATGTACGCGCTGGCGCTACGCGATAATGTGCGTAGCGATGCGCGAGTGATCGCAGGGCTTGCCTCGGAGTACGACAACGTAAGAGCCGCCGCGCTCGACGCGATGTATCTGGACTGGAGTGGAGAGCTTCCGCCCGAAGCGGCGCAGTTGCTGGACGATCGTGCGGAAATGGTTTCCTCCGCCGCGCGGCGGACCGCCGCTCCGCTGGCCGAACTACGTCCCGCCATGATGTCGGCGGTCATGAGCCAACGCCGGGACGCCATCTACGGGATGGCGCGCTCGGGCCAACCGGAAGCGCTTGAAGCATTGTCGCAACTGGACGAAAACGCTTCGATTGTCTGCTTGCTCGCGGCGACCGACGTTTGGGCGATTCGAGGAGACTTTCAGCGCATCGCTGACTTGGCGACCCATCCCGAGCATCGCGTCCGCAGCGCCGTGGCCGAGCTGTTGGCGATCGATCAGCAGCAGGAGTTGCTGTCCGCGGCGCCCAAACTGCTCGATGATTCGAGTTCGCAAGTCCGTGATCAGGCGCTCGATTCGCTGGAAGCCTGGCCAATACAGCCGGCGACCGCCGCGATCCTCACCGCCCTACGCAAGTCGGAATCTCCCTATACCGGCAAAGTCCTCGCTCAGCGACTAGCGGCGCGGCTGGGGGAACCTTCGCCAGCGTCCGACGAAACGGTCGCCGAGTCGCTCGCTCGACTCGACAAAGCATGGCGCACGCAGTTTGGCTCGCTGCCGGAAGAAAACGTCGCCGTCACCGAAGATCGAGTTTCCCGCCAAGCGGCGCTCGAACTGTTGCAATTGGTGCAGCAATACGAACAGGCGAAAACGGCTCAGGCAGCGACCGCCGCCAAGCGGTCATTGTTGACGCAACAAACGGCTTTGCTGGCGACCCTCGACCAGCTGGCCCCAGAACTTCAAAACGTGCCTCTTCCCCGGTTGCAAGAAAACGTCCTGCCGGAGATCAACGCCGACTTCGCCAGTTGGGAGCGGGCGAAGCAGCAGTCGGACACGATGCGGACGTCGGCTCTGCGTGAATTAGCGCGGGCCAGCCGGAGACATTTGCTGAACCAATACCTGTTGCAACTAGTGGCCGATTCGTGTCGCCTGGACGCGCCCGAAGAAGAGATGCACGCAATTCTGGAGATCGTTCAGCAAGACAATCGACCAGCGGCGGCCCGCATTGTCGGCTTGGCGCTGCATCATCGCGCGGCGACCGTGCGTCGGCAGTCGGTCGCCTGGTGCGAGCGGTACACGAGTCATGATTACGCCGGGATGCTGTCGACCCTGCTGACCGACAAAGACCGCGGCGTTCGTCTGGCGACCGCTGTGGCGCTGCGATACTATCCAGGCCGATCGACGACAACAGCCCTGTTAGGAATGATCGGCGACCGCGACGACGACTTGGCGGTCGCAGCAGCCGGTTCGCTCGCTTATCTCCAAGTCCAGGAAGGGAACGACGCTCTGAACCGGTTCTCGCGCCATCGAATCGAACGAACGCGGCGCCTGGCGGTCGAAGCGATGGGAGTCAGCGGCGACGAAGCGTTCGCGCCCACATTGATCCGCATGCTGGGAGAATCACAAAGCGTGCGACACGCGGCTCTCGAGGCGCTGCCGAAAGTGGTGGGCGAAGATATCGCCGCCAAAGAAAAAGGATTCCGCGACACCAACTCGCAGATCGCCGCCTGGCAATCTTGGTACGCCGCCAAAGTCGGCAGTACGCAGGTGACGTACTAGGAGGCGTCTTTCTTCGTAGCCCGCTGCGCGAGCGAGGAAATGCGGCTGGCCGCTTCAATCCGAGTTAGGATCGCCGACCGCATTCCATCGGCTTGCGTCTCTGGCTAGTGTTCGCTCGGTTCGAAAAAACGCAATCTCCAAACTTGCGCTAAGGGCTACGAAGTGTAGTAGCTCTAGTCGGCCGAAATGACCGCCGCATTTTCTTTTTGCGGCGACGCGACCAACAAGCAACCGAGCGCGTACGTTCCAAAGATCGCGACGTTGAAACAAGCGTCCCCGGTCAGCGTGTAACGGAAGAAGGGGAGCGCGGCGGCGTAACACTCGACCAATCCGCTCCAACTCGCGGCATACATCGGCAGGCCGAATCCGGCCGCAGTCGACGCCCATACGGCGAAGTTGCTGATCATGAAGAACAGCACCGATCCGCAGACCGAAGCGCCGCCCAGCAGCAGTCCGCTGGTTAGTTTGCCGAGCCAGGTGTCGGTTTTCGGTTGGAAACGGCGGATGGCGACTCCCAGAAACACGGGCAACGCCAGCGCGACGTAAACCGTCATCATCACTGGCCAAGCGTAGCCGCCGATCAATACGTCGCTCAGCGTGGTGATCCAGATCGGAACCATTAACGCCCAGCGAACGCTCGAGAGCTTGTAGCCGGCGAACATCGCTAATGCGGCCGTCGGAGCGACGTTGGGATAGCTGCTCAACATCCAGCGCAAAGCGACGCCGATCGAGATCAACGACAGGACCAACAACAATCGTTCAACGGTTTCTTTTTTCATCGTCTCTCTGCATTGACACATGGTTTGGTCCCATCATCTTACAAGGTTATTCGTATCGCTGGAAACGCCATAAAACGACGTCGCCGGGAGCGATTTTGACCAGTTCGCAACTACGTGTCGCCAATTTGTCGTTGACGCGGAAGATCCAATTCCGCCCATTTCCCTCGTTTTTAACGTCATCGATCGAAAAAACGAACCGCGTGTCGCCCGATCCTCGGCTCTGCAGCGCAAAACCGTGCGGGTGTCGACTGGCCGTTTCGGTCGCGGCGAAAACGTTTTCCGCTTTCTTCCCAGGAATCTGCGTGTAGTGTTTTTCGCTGCCGTCGCCAAAATCAATCACGACTTCGACCGCTTTTTCCGGTTCTGCCGAGTAGGAAGCGCCCGCGAGTCCGGCTAGTGCGATACCGAGGCTGAAAAACAGACGCCGTGAGATCATGGTCGAAATCCTACCAAAGGGAGGGGCAAACGCCGGCTTTTATTTTAGCCGGTCCGTCGATCTCTCGCGAGACAGTTGGTGACGCTGCCGGGGCTTGCCCGAAACGCTATAATTCGTTCGATGAATTTACCTTACGTCGTCATCACCGGCGACGATATGGATTACTCGCGCAGAAGGACGCCGCTCGATGTTACCGACCGCGACGATTACGCTCTCGTTTCCCCAGGCCGGTTTCGCCCTGCTGACCTTCAATGATCCCAGCAAAGGGGCCAACATCCTGAGCCGCTCGGTGATGGATGAACTGGCGGCCCATCTCGACGAGATCGATGGCTGCGAAGATATCTACGGCTTGGTGATCACCTCCGGCAAGCCCGGCATCTTTATCGCCGGCGCCGACATTCGCGAGTTTGTCGCTTCGGTAGGAGCCTCGAAAGAAGAAATCGCCGCGATGAGCCAGCGCGGGCAACAGATTTTTGCTCGCCTTTCGAGCAGCCGCTATATGAGCGTCGCCGCGATCGATGGAGTTTGCGTGGGAGGAGGCGCCGAACTCGCCGTCTGGTGCGATCGCCGCATTCTTTCGACGGGACCCAAAACAGAGCTGGGCTTTCCCGAGGTGAAACTGGGCATCTTCCCCGGGTGGGGCGGAACGGTCCGTTTGCCGCGAATTGTCGGCCTCAGTAACGCCGTCGAGATGATCACCGGCGGCGAATCGGTTTCGGCGGCCAATGCCGCAAAAATGGGATTAGCGGACGATTTCACTTCGCCAGACGATCTGGTCGCGGCGGCGATTCGGATGATCGAGCAGGATCAAGAGAGCAAGTCGTACCTTCAGGATCGCGAAGTGCGTTCCGCCGCGATCGAGATGAGCGAAACCGAGCTGGGTTTTCTGGGGGCGACCGCATCGGCCTACATTCAAGGCCAGACCAAAGGACAGTACCCGGCGCCGATGGCGGCGCTCGAGACGTTGCTGGGGGGCGCGATGGTCGACGCCGAGTCGGCCCTGACAATGGAAGCGGAAGGCTTGGCCGGCCTGTTTGGCACGCCGGTCAACGCTGCGCTGATGAACGTCTTTTTCCTGACCGATCGGAACAAAAAAGACGACGGGGTCGATCAAGACGACGTTGAAAAGACAAAGATCGAATCGGTCAGCGTGATCGGCGCCGGCATCATGGGCGCCGGAATCGCCGCCGCCAGCATCCGTCGCGGGATTCTCACCACATTGTCCGACGCCAACGCCGAGGCGCTCCGCCGCGGCGTCGCAGGCGTATTGGAGGAAGCCGCTTACGACCGAGACGCCGGCAAAAAAACAATCGCCAAAGCGGTCGAAGGCGCCGCGATGTTGAACGCGTCGATCAGCGACAGCGAAGTCGCCGCGTCGAAATTGGTGATCGAAGCGATTGTCGAGAACTTGGAAGTCAAACGCAAGATCTATGCTCGGCTCGAACCGCAACTGGCCGATGATGCGATCTTGGCTTCCAATACGTCGACGTTGCCGATCACGCAATTAGCGGCCAATTTGGCGAAGCCGGAGCGGTTTGTCGGCATTCACTTTTTCAATCCCGTTCGCAAGATGAAGCTGGTCGAAGTGATCCGCGGCGCGCAAACGAGCGATGCGACCGTCGCCTCGGCGGTCGCTTTCGCCAAGCGGCTTGGCAAGTTTCCAATCGTCGTGAACGATGGTCCCGGGTTTCTGGTCAATCGACTCCTCTTTCCATACATGAACGAGGCGCTCGCCCTGTTGCAGGAAGGGGTCTCGATGGAGCGCGTCGACAAATGCGCGAAAAAATTCGGCATGCCGTTGGGCCCCATCACGCTGTACGACATGGTCGGCATCGATACCGCGTTTTACGCCGGTCGGACGATGTACGACGCGTTCCCGGATCGAACGCTCGCGTCGCCGATCTTGCCGGCGCTGGTCAAAGCTGGGCGACTCGGACAAAAGTCGGGCCTCGGTTTCTACAGCTATGAGAATCGCAAACGGAGAGCGCAGCCGGATCCGGCTGCGGCCAAATATATCGATCCCTACATCAAAGGGATGCCGCGTGACGAAACCGACGCCCAAGTGATTGATCGCCTGTTTCTGCCGATGCTGCTGGAAGCGACTCGCGCTATGGAAGCGAACATTGTACGTGACGTTCGCGACATCGATCTCGGTTTAATTTTTGGACTCGGCTTTCCGCCGTTCAAAGGGGGCCTGATGTTCTGGGCCGATACGATCGGCGCCAAGCAATTGGTCGAGCGTCTGAAACCGTGGGAAGAATTCGGCGTTCGCTACAAACCGACCGAGCTGCTGTTAGAGATGGCCAAAAGCGGCAAGAAGTTTTACGACCTGGAATCACGATCGATTTCCGCCGGCCAATAGGCGGTAACCCAACAAAAGGATGACGGCGATGACACAAGCCGTAGTGATAGATGGCGTTCGCACGGCGATTGGTCGCGCGCATGCTGAAAAGGGCGTTTTTCGTGACGTTCGCAGCGACGATCTGGCGGTTGCCTGCGTCGAAGCGTTGCTGGCGCGCACCGGCGTACCGCCGCAAGAAATCGAAGACGTGATCTTCGGCAATACGCAGCAAACGCTCGAACAAGGGCTGAACGTCGGCCGCCTGATCGGGCTGATGTCTGGCGTTCCGCATACCGCCGGCGGCGCGACGATGAATCGCTTGTGCGGCAGCAGTCTGCAAGCGCTCAACCAAGCCGCGCACAGTATTTTGGCAGGCGCCGAAGATGTCCAAATCGCCGGTGGGCTCGAGCATATGCAGCATGTGCCGATGGACCATGGGCTCGACATCAACCCCAAACTCTTTCAGCAAACTTCGAAAGCGGCGTTGATGATGGGGATCACTGCCGAATTTTTGGCGCAGACCCAAGAGATCACGCGCAGCGATCAGGATGAGTTCGCGTTGGCTAGCCACAAAAAAGCGACCGCGGCCTATGCCGAAGGGGAGTTCAAAAATGAAATTGTCCCGATCTACGGTCGCAATGAAGAAGGTCAGCGAACGCTGATCACCATGGATCAGTGCGTGCGGACCGACGCGAGTATCGAAGCGCTCGCGGCCTTGCAGCCGGCCTTTATGCCGGGTTCAGGAACGGTTACCGCCGGCAATAGCTCGCCGCTTAACGATGGCGCCGCGGCGCTGCTGCTGATGTCGGATGGGAAAGCGAAAGAGCTGGGCCTGAAACCGCTGGTCCGCGTCGTCGCGACGGCCGTCGCCGGCGTTGATCCCAGCGTGATGGGGACTGGGCCGATTCCCGCGACCAAAAAAGCGTTGCAGCGCGCCGGGCTGAAGATCGAAGATATCGACCTGATCGAACTGAACGAAGCGTTCGCGTCGCAGTCGCTCGCCTGCATCCGGGCGCTCAAGCTGGATGTCAGCAAGGTCAACGTTCGCGGCGGAGCGATCGCGATTGGGCATCCGCTGGGTTGTAGCGGCGCTCGCATTGCGACGACGTTGATTCACGCAATGGTCGACCGCCAAGTGAAGTATGGTCTCGCGACGATGTGCATCGGCGCCGGTCAGGGAATCGCCACCATCTTTGAGCGGATCGACTAGCATGTCGGCCCCGATCCATGGCGAGTCGATGTTCGAACTGTTTGTCCGTCGCGTTACCGCGAGCGGCGAAGCGCCGGCTCTCTGGACGTACGAAGCGGGGGAATTTCGAAGTTGCACGTGGATCGATCTTGCGGCGGATGTGGCGGCGGTCGCTGCTAGCTTGCGTCGCTTGGGAGTCGCGTCTGGCGATCGCGTCGCGGTGGAGTTGCCCAACTGCCATGAGTGGATCGTCGCTGACTTGGCGCTGGCCGCAGTCGGCGCCGTCAGCGTGCCGCTGCATGTGACGTACAAGGCCGAAGAGCGGCAGCGTCTGCTGGAGCATAGCGGCGCGCAGCGATCGATTCGTTCGCTGACGGAGGAAGACCCAACGCAACCGGCCCGTGATAATGAGAACGTCAGCCTGGTCGATCTCAACGCAGGCTGCGAGCTAGAGTCGTGGGATTTTCTGACGGTCGACGCCGCGAATCTCTGCGAACTGCGGTCTCCTGATCCAGCCTCCTTGGCGACGATCGTCTATACCAGCGGCACTACCGGCGTGCCGAAGGGGGTCATGCTGTCCCATTCGAACTTGGCTTTTGATGCGTTGGCGTTGGTCGAAGCGTTTGAAGATTCGGCGGCCGATCGGCGACTTACTTTTTTGCCGTTCAGTCACTTGTACGCGCGAACTTGCGATCTTTATACGTGGATCATCTTAGGCAACGAGATGGTCCTGGCCCGCTCACGCGAGACGATCTTGGACGACTGCAAGTTGATGCGGCCGACCTTGATCAACGGCGTTCCCTACTTTTATCAAAAGGTGGCCGACGCGGTACGTGCGCAGGGGAAGATCAACGAACCGGGTGCGCTGCAGAATATGCTCGGCGGTCGCATCAAGATGTGCGCCAGCGGCGGTGCGGCGCTGGCCGACTACGCGGCGGAGATCTTCGCCCAACAAGAGACGCCGATCCGCAACGGTTATGGCCTGTCAGAATCGGCGCCGGTCATCACGGCTTCATCCAAAAAGGTCTATCGCCGCGGCAGCGTTGGCAAAGCGCTCCCCCGCGTCGAAGTAAAAATCGCTGCCGACGGCGAAGTACTGACGCGCGGGCCGCATGTCATGCCGGGCTACTATCGTGACGAAGCGGCGACCGCGGCGGTGATCGACTCGGAGGGTTGGCTGCATACCGGCGATCTGGGGCGATTGGACGAAGACAATTTTCTGTTTATCACCGGTCGGAAAAAAGAGTTGATCGTCACCGCCACCGGCAAGAAGGTGGCGCCTGGACAGATTGAATCGGTGTTGGCTTCCGATCCGCTGATCGCCCAAGCGATCGTGATCGGCGAAGGTCGCAACTTTTTGACGGCGCTGATTGTGCCTGATCCGGACGAACTGCGGCGCGAGATTCGCCGACAACATCTGTGGGTATTCTCGCGGCGGGGCGCGCTGCGGCATCGCAAAGTGTTGGCGACCTATCGCGAGCGGATCAATCGCTTGCTGGCCGATCATCCGAAGCATGAGCAGATCGCGCGGTTCACGCTGATGGGACGCGGGTTTACGCCTGATTCTGGCGAGATGACCCCCAAGTTATCACTCCGCCGCGAACTGATTCAACGAAACTGCGCGGTCGAGATCAAAGCGATGTATCGATAGGAAGCGAAGCAGTGTCGTAACGGATAGGAGATTCCTGTCGTTTGTAACCCTATGGGAAAACAGGGTTTAAGCGGCATTAGTTCAGAAAAGAAAGCAGGCGGAACGTCGTTTATACGGTAAAATGGAGTACACCCCTGGAAGGAGATCCCCGATGTCGACCCAAATGCCTGAAAGCCCCCGTCCTGAGTCCAACGACCAAGAGTCGTTCGCCGAAACTGCTCTCAAATTAGGGGGCAAAAGCGCGGAAGAAGCACGACGCACCGGCGCGATCGACAGCGCCGACGATCAGGTCGAAAAGCTCTTTCTGCCGCAGTACCAAACGGTCAACAGTCCGGCGCACCGCGTGGTGTGGGACCGCGGCTTTGATATCGATCTCTTTTTGCCGCAGCCCGAAGAAACGCCGGCTGAGATTCGCAAAGTGATGGACGATTCGATCGCCGTCGTTAATCGCTTCAAGGCCGAAGGCAAGCTGCACAACGAAGAAGGGAAGATCACCGCCGAGGTGATGGACGCGTTGGGCGCCGCCGGTTATTGGGGGCTGCTGGTCGACAAAAAATATGGGGGCAGCGGAACGCCGTTCCGCAGTTTCGCCCCCTTTCTGACCCGCATGGCGATGGCCGATCCCACGATCGCCGGGCTCGCTTCGGTGCATGGGTGTATTGGCGCGGTCGATCCGGTCGGGACGTTCGGCGATGAAGAACAAAAGCAACGTTGGCTGCCAAAGCTGGCCAGCGGCGAGCGTTTATCGGCGTTCGCATTGACCGAACCTTGCGCCGGGTCTGACCTGACGGCGCTGCGTACGACGGCCGTGCTGCAGGGAGATCACTATGTGGTGAACGGCGAAAAGCTATTTATCACCAACATCACGCCGGGACGAACGATCGGCCTGGTTTGCCTGATCGAAAACAAGCCCGCGGTGCTGGTGGTCGACTTGCCGGACGAAGAGAACGACAACTTCCAGCTGCGCAAATATGGCTTGTGGGCGCTGAAGCACACTTACAACCGCGGCATCATCTTCAAAGATTTCCTCGTTCCGAAAGAGAATTTGTTAGAGCCGATCAAGGGGAACGGCCTGACGATCGCTTACCACGGGCTCAATCTGGGTCGCATCTCGCTTTGTGCGAACGCCGCCGGCACGATGCGACTGATGATGGCTAGCATGATCCCATGGGCCAAGTTCCGCGAAACGTACGGCGAACCGATCGCCCGGCGCGAGCTGGTCTGTCGCCGACTCGGCCGCATGGCGGGATTGATTGTCGCCGCCGACGCGCTGGTCGCGTGGTGCTCAACCTTGATCGACTCTGGCTATCGCGGCGAAATGGAGTGCATTATCGCCAAGATCTTCGGCAGCGAAGCGCAGAAGGAAGCGGCGATTGAGCTCTATATGAAAACGCACGGCGGTCGTTCGTTCCTGCATGGTCATATGTTTGGAGACAATGTCCACGAGTATCTTGCTCCTTGCATTTACGAAGGCGAAGGGGAGATGCTGGGGATGGCGTTCTTCAAATCGCTCGTCAAACAGCACGGCACGAAGTACTTTGAAGCGGTCGGAAAAGCGCTGGCCGCCGCCGGGATCAAAAAGCCGAATCCGCTGAATCCGGCGCATGCTTGGGCGCTCAAGGGCGCCGTCGCGCCGTACGCCGGTTGGCTGATGAAGGAATATGTCACGCCGAAACCGCGTCCCCACTATCCGGAGATGCCAGACAATCTGAAGGCGCATGCTCAGTTTGCGTCTGAAGGCTTGCAGGCGATGCCGCTGACGATTTCTGGCGTGATGCGCAAGCACCAGTTGAAGCTGGCCGATCGCCAGTGCCGCATGTCGCTCCTCTCAAGTCAGGTGCAAAAATTGATTACGATACTTTGCACCAGTTTGTACGCCGCGCAGCAAGAGAACGAAATGGTTCGCGCCGCGGCCGACATCATCTGCCGGGATATGACGAACGAAATTCTGAACAAACCGGTCAGCGATCGTCACTTCCGCCGCGTGACCGAACTGGGTTCGGCGATTGCCGAGAACGGTTTCCCCGGAGTCGAAGGGGCGCCGGACGAAATTTTGATGAAGTACGAGAAATAGCGATTAGCAAAGGGAAGTGCCGGTGAGAAACTTTGGCGTCATCTTGCCGGCGGCTGGTCGCAGCACGCGGTTTGGCGATCCGCGGCAAAAGAAGGTCTACGCATCGCTGGCTGGTGAAGCGGTTTGGCTGCATAGCGCCAAACGTTTCGCCGCGCGGGATGATGTGCGGCAGTTAATTGTCGTGATCTCGCCTGAGGATGAAGAGACGTTCCGCGCGGACTATGCGGTTGATATTGACCGCTTGCATCTTTCGATCGCGCTAGGAGGCGCCGAGCGCAGCGATTCGATCGCCAACGCGTTGGCGCTGGTCGACGAAGATATCGAGATGATCGCCGTTCACGATGCGGCTCGCCCCTGCATTAGCGATCGTCTGATCGATAACGTCTTCGCCGCGGCGATCGAACATGGCGCCGCAATGTTGGCGACACCGGTCGCCGGCACGCTCAAGCGGGTATTTGATGACCGCACGATCCAAGAGACCGTCTCGCGAGCCGGCATCTGGGAAGCGCAAACGCCGCAAGTCTTTCGCCGCGATTGGTTCGCCGCAGCGTACGAAACCCGCACTGCTGACGCCGTGACCGATGACGCCCAATTGCTCGAGAAAATGGGACGCCGCGTGCTGATCGTCCCCGGCTCGCAGCTGAATCGGAAGATCACGACGCAGGAAGATCTGGTGATCGCCGAAGCGACGTTGGGGATGATCTGACTTCTCTTCGTCCCTCGCTCGCGCTGCGGGCTACGAAGAGGAATGGTGACGCGGACGGTGCAATTCCAGCCTCGGATTGGGGCCTCTCACCGTTTACGCCTACTGCCGTTGATTCGCTCGCCTTTTCCTGGAGCCCCCGTGGACCTAAAATGGCCGCTTGGCTCGGAATTCTTCTGGGCCGATTGCGACGTTTCACCTGCTGGAAGCTTCTGATGAACGATATTTTCGCCGACTTGAAATGGCGCGGACTGGTCTATCAAACGACGGCGGACGATCATCTGCAAAAGTGGCTGAACGAAAAGCCGCGGACCGTCTACGCCGGCTTTGATCCGACCGCCGAGAGTTTGCATGTCGGCAGTCTGCTGCCGTTGATGCAACTGCGGCGATTCCAAAAAGCAGGCCATCGACCGATTGCGCTCGTCGGCGGAGCGACCGGCATGATCGGCGATCCGAGCGGTAAAAGCGCCGAACGCAATCTGTTGTCGGTGGACCAGCTCGAGCAAAACGTCGCCGGCATCAAAGCCCAGGTCGCCAAGCTGGTTGACTTTGATGAGACGCCGGCGGGCGCCCAGTTGGTCAACAATTTCGATTGGATGAATAAGTTCACCTATCTCGAATTCCTGCGAGATGTCGGTAAGCATTTTCCGGTCAACGTGATGATGGCGAAGGATTCCATTCGGAATCGTCTAGAGCGGGAAGACTCGGGGATTAGCTATACCGAGTTCAGCTACATGCTGCTGCAGGCGTATGACTTTGTGCATTTGAATCAAGCCTACGACTGCGAACTGCAGATCGGCGGCAGCGATCAGTGGGGCAATATCACCGCCGGCACCGAGCTAGGCCGCCGCATGCATCAGAAGCAGCTGTTCGGCATGACCTGTCCGCTGTTGACCAAAGCGGACGGCACGAAGATGGGGAAGACCGAGTCAGGCGCCATCTGGCTCTCGGCCGAACGAACCAGTCCCTATGCGTTTTATCAATACTGGTTTAACGTCGCGGACGAAGATGCCGGCAAGTGCTTGCGGTTTTTGACCGAACTGTCGCACGAAGAAATTGAGACTCTCGACAAATCGCGCGCAGAAGAACCGCATCAGCGGGCCAGCCAAAAGAGCCTGGCCGAGCATCTGACGCAGTTGATCCATGGAGACGAAGGTCTGTCGACCGCTCGGCGCGCGACCGAGATTTTCTTTGGCGGGACGATTGAAGACATGAATGACGCCCAATTGGGCCAAATCTTCGCCGACGTCCCCAGTAGCGAGTTGGCGCGCGATCGGCTGACCGGCGATGGGCTGAGCCTGCTCGACGCATTTGTCGAAGCAGGATTGGCCAAAAGCAAGGGAGAGGCCCGGCGTGCCATTAGCCAGGGGGGCGCCTACGTCAACAATGTCCGCGCCGAAGGGGTCGACCAGGCGCTGACTGAGCGTGATTTGGCGAGCGAAACGGTCATGGTCTTGCGAAGCGGTAAAAAGAAATACGCGCTGCTTCGTTTCCAAAGCTAGTTCCAGAGAGCGGCGCCGACATCGCTAGCGGTCGCTGGTTTCAATTGACCTGCCGCCGCGACGCCCGTAACATTTCGATGTCCTCCCAACTTGGCGTGTTCGATGTAGCGGGATTTCTGTCGAAAATGAAATTGTCGTGGAAGATCGCGACCTGTGCGGTAGTAACGCTGATCGTGGTGATCAGCGGCATAAGCATCTACATGTATCAGGCGACGCGTCATGTGCCGGAATTCTATACGGCGGCTCTCAAGATCGAGCCGGCCGCCGCGCAAGAGACCGGCGAGATCCTCGAAGAGCAAGTTTTCGCTTTCTCTAACGAAATCCGCAAACCGTCCCGCTGGCAACTGCGTCTGACCAACGACCAAATCAATGGTTGGTTGGCGTCGGATCTGGAAGAAAAGTTTCCGAAGTTGCTCCCCTCCGGAATGCACGATCCCCGCATCTCGATCCAAGAGCGCCAGGTGAAGCTCGGCTGTCGCTTTGAGGGACAGCAGTTCCATTCGGTCATGTCATTAGCGATCGACGCCTATCTGGTGGAAGACGAAGAAAACGTCGTCGCGATTCAGATCCGCAATGTCGCGGCCGGATCCTTGCCGTTTCCGCTTGGCAGTTTGCTGGACGAAGTAGCCCGCCGCGCCGAAGAAGCGAAGATCCCGCTGCGCTGGCAACAAGTCGACGGAGATCCCGTGGCCCTCGTGACAGTGCCCAGCGAAGGGGACCAGATCGAAGGAATCATCCGGATCGATACGTTGGAACTGCGTGACGGAGAAATTTTCTTAGCCGGGGAAACGCTGAAAGCGCCCGAAGCCGCCGTCGAACCAGCGGCGCCGGTCGCGCCTGAAGCGGATGCCGATCAAGAGATCAAGACCGCCAGTCGGCCGCTTAATACGTTGCCGTAAAGGTTGACGATCAGCGTTGTCGCATCGTCTCGGACGATCTCATATTCGCCCTGATCGATTCGCGTGACCGAGCCCCGATCGCCGGAGACTTCTCCCTCGTAGTCCAGGTAGGCCAGACGATGGTCGGCAATCGGCTGCCCTGCAACCGGCTGCAGCATGTCTGGCTTCTCGCCCAATCGCCAGGTTCGCAGCAGCCCTTCCGCTTCCAACATCAAGTCATAGTGACTCTTGTCGGCATGGTCCGGCGGGAACTGATGATAGAGGAGAACGAAACGTTTCATGCCGGCATTCTAGCAAAACTCCTCTTCGCCCGCCGGCGCTAGTTAGAGAATGCTGGGCCGTCGTGCGGACCTGCCCTATCTAGTTCGGAAACGCATTGGTCGTCTCTTGCGAGGTCGCCAATTCGCGGGCTCTGGCGCTTGTCGCTTCGGCGACAATCGTTTGCGGGCCGGCCGTGGTGGCGACCGCTTCGATCTCAAATTCTAACGTGGCGTTGGGAGGAAGATATTTGATCGCTGGCAAAATCACGCTGTTGTTCGCCGGGTTCGACTGCGGTCTGCCGATGGCGCCATCTTTCAGGACAACGCTCTTGAAATTGAGTCCCGGCGACAAGCGAAGCGTGACCTGGACATTTTCGTCCGCCATCGGCGGATCGTTTTTCACGTACAGGACATACTTGATCGTCGCACCGATGTTAACGTCACCCTGCAGCGAAGCGATCTTGGCCGTCAGTTTCCCTTGCTGAGTCGCCGGTGGAGTATTGTTGCCGCCGTTGGGATTAACTGCCGGGGGTTGTTCTTGCGGGCGAGTGGTGGGGGGCGTGATTTGCACGCAATACTGCTTCGTCTGCGGTTGCGTTTCGCCGGTGCTGACCGTAGCGCGAGCACAGGCGGCTTGCGAGAGCTCGTCGGCTCGGCAAAGAAGGCGAAGCTCGGCGCTTTGGCCCGGAGCAATGCCGTTGTCGTATCGCCATTTGACGGTCCGTAGTTCCGTGTTGTCGGAATTTTGGGTCGCTTCTAGCCCGGTCAGGTTCGCGTCGTAGTTGATGTCAACGCGAACCGCCGTCAGCGGCGTGCTGCCGATGTTTTCGAGCCGCAGCGTGAAGAGGACGTCGGCGCCTTGCGGGACCGATTGCACCGTTTGGCCAGGCGTCGCCAAGGGATCGCTGGCGACAAAGGTCAAGTTGTAGTTGGGCTGTGCGGCTGGAGGTGCGATTTCGACGCACGCTTCTCGCAGGACCGGCGTTTCGCCATCGGCGGTCACCGTCATGCGGTGGCACTGCCGACCGGTTCCAACTGCTTGGAAAGTGAGCGTTTCATTGATCGTCTGACCGGGGGCCAGCGAAACGGGGTTGGTTGCAATCATGTTGCCGACGCCGCTGATATGCTCGAGACCGGTCGAGAACTCGTCACGCAGCACCAGGTTGGTCAGCGGGTTGGTCCCGTTGTTCCGAATGGTGATGATCGTGTCGAACTGCGACCCGTTGGTGATCGACTGCGGGCTGTTGATCTGGACCGAGATATTATTGGATGCGACTTGGGTGTTGGTGCAACTAGAATGTCGCAACTCGCCGTCCGCAGAAGCGTTCAGGCAGATCCGATGATCGCCGGCGCCGGTGACGTTGCAGACTAGTTGGATTCGTCGATAACCTCTCGCTTCCAGCGTACCGATGCTCCATTGGATATCGTTACCTCGTTCGGTCGGCTGTAGACTACTTTGGGCGAAGCGGACCCCAGGCGGCAAAGTAATAAACGCGACGACATTGCTGGCCGGCACATCCCCTTGATTGGAGATCACCAGGTCGTAAGTCGCCGTCGAGTCGATCTCGGCGACCGCCGGACCGGCGATTTCGGCCGACAATTGCGGGGCGCTCCAAGTGACCGTTGCGTCGCCCGAGGCAAGCGTCAGACGTTCGCTGGTGCCAAAGCGAGCATGAGCGGGACGAATCACGGTGATCCGTACGCGAGCGACGCCGGGCTGATCGCGGGAAGCGGGGGCGATTTCGGCAGTGGCGCGACCGGTCGAGTCGGTCGTCACTTCCACAGCCGGCGTCGTCGCGACAACCCCGTTGACGATAAATCCGGCGGCGGCTCCGTCGATCAATTCGTATTTGACGATCCACGAGTCGAGCGGCGAATTGGTCGTTTGGCTCGTGACCGTCGTGGTCAGGAAGGCGCGTTCGCCCGCTCGTTGAAAGGCGGAAGTCGGCAGTTGCCACTGAGCGTCGATCCACTCCACGGTCGCGACGCGCTGACGAGCGGGCCAGTTTTCTAGTTTGGTGGCGAGCGCGGTGACGCGACTCGTGCCGGGGGACGAAGAGCTGACGCTGATCCAGTTTTGGCCGCGCAGCACGCGAACATCGTCGCCGGGGATCTCGGTACCGCGATCGACCGTTTGATCGCACAACTGCGTACGCCCCACGGCGTAGACCGGGCTGATGATTCCTTGCTCGCCCCCGAACGAAGCGAACCGGGTCGTCGTGTCTCTGCCGCCGACTTCGGAGAAGTGGCCGACGCTATCTTGCGAGAGCATCCATTTGATAGGACGTCCTCCTTGCGTTAAGCAGCATTCATCGCCGTTCAGGCCGGCGACCAGAACGACTTCGGTCCCCACCGGCGCGACGACGCGTGACGGCGAGAGACTGAGCGACTTCTCCGGCTCGATGGCGCCTTTGGGAGGTTTCGGCAACGGGGTACTGACGGCGACGCCGGGGACGTTGCATGGACCAGGAGTGGGTGGAGCGGCGTAGGCCGGCTTCGGCAGGGCATCGGCGGGCCCGGTGAGCGACGTCGACTGATTGCACGTGAAGATACTACGCCCGGTCGGATCGATGGCCGGAACGCGGACCGAGGTACAGCCGCTTCCCCCCAGGGAAACGAGCAGTGCGATCACAACGAATCGTCTCGTGTTGTCAGGATGTACTAGACGCATGCTACTACTCGGTTTGGGCCGACTGAGCCGCCGAATTGGTTTGCCGCCGCGCACAGAAAGAATGCGGGCTAGGCAAACCTAGCATGCGAAATGAGGACATGCGGCGAATTTACATCACCGCATGCGGTAGAAAATCAACATCTACGCGCCGGTGCTAGCGATTGCACCGGCGGTAGTGAGTTTCAACCGCTTTTAGCGGTTCTTGGCGAAGATGCCGGTGGCGTACCAGATGCCGTTATTACCACGCTTCATGTCATAAGCGTAATAAGTGTTGTCAGCGCTAACGGCTGACCAGTGACCCGACGAGTGGCGCCAGCTATGAACGCATTCGATTGCGGCGTCTTCCAGATTCTGGCCGGGCCAGCTTTCGGCGCACACTTCAGTCGGCAGCATGTGGCCGGGAAGTTGGCCCGAGAGTTGGTGGAACCGAGACTCCCACGAATGATGTCCTTGCAGTTGCATCCGTGCTTGCAGACGACTGTGTTGGAACGTCGCGACCGCAAGCAGACGACGGAAGGCTCCGTTCGTGCTGCGTGGGCGTTCCGGATGCATTCGGACCGCGTAGATTAAAGTTCGCTGCGTCAGAGATCCGCGGGGAAGCGACAGGATGGTCTGCATTTGCTGAATGCTGCGAACACGGCGGTCGCGGAACGGGAACTGACTAACGACGTAGCCGTAGGTTTCATCCTGAGAATCGACATAATCGACAATCGCGATGCCCGGCTGACCCGCCATATGTTGGAAGGAGTCGTGCGACATTAACTTGGTAGTGCCGGACTTGGTTCCGACAGTCGCGTCGATGGGAAGCTCGGCTAGAATGTAGTTGTTGAGCAGCTCGGCGACTTTGGGGTCGTCTAGCACGCGTTGGAACTCGGCTTGCTTGGTCTGATCTTCGTCACGGAAGTAGATCAGCAGCATCCGTCCTTCGTTCGTCGCCGTTCGGACCGCCGTGGAGTAGTCGTCGTACCAATACGGGGTATCGGCGAGGACTGTTTGCGTGATAGTGATGGCGAGCAGCGCGGCAATTGCTAAGGGGGTTCGCTTCAGCATCAACTTTGCCCTGGGGGTGATTCGCAGCAGCATGGACAGAATAGACCGATTCTGCCGAATTCATGAGCTACGTAAGAGATTCAGAATAGCGCGTGCCGATTATGCGAGTCAATCGGGTGACAAGGTTACCAAGCTGTAGATTAGGCGGAGCATGCGCATTGCGCAGAAAGCTTAGTGTGCGTGCATCCCGAAGAATAGGATAAGTGGGAGTTGTACGGGTTTCAATAGTTGGCGGTTGGGAAAACGTAGTGGCTTTCGATATCTATTCGTGTTATCAAGATTAGGACTTTTGCAGCGACCTACACCCCCTCGCGTTTGCTCCTGAAGGATGATCCATGTTTCGCAGCACGGTTGCTAAATTCTCTAGTTGGACCCTAGCACTTTTGGTGACGGCGGTCTTTTCTTGCGCCGCAGATCAAGTGAAAGGGCAAGATTCGCTCCCTCAGCAAGTTTTCAAAGCACAGCAGTCTTTGGGCCAATGGTTGGGGGAAGGCAAAAAGCGGCAAGGGTGGGACGACTACTTGCTGAGCGATACGTTGCTCACCCAAATCCAATTGGGGGACAAAGCCTCGCCGGAAGTCCTGGAGAAGGTTCTTCACCAATATCAGAGCGACGCGCCGGGATTAAAATTACCGCAATTTGTCTTGGTCCGGACCAAATTAGCAAGTTGGATTCAAGCGATTGATGCCGAGAAAAAACCGGTCGCGGAAATCTTTGTCGATGCCCAGGGTAAATTTCGACCCGTGACGCCCGAGCAAGCGGCCGCAGCGAAGGCCAAACTCGAAGCGGCGATCGGCGTCTTAGAAAAGTACATCCACGACAGCGGCAGCGCTACCGAGCAAGGTTGGAAGAGCTATCTGCGGTGGGATGATCTGACGCAACAGCTCGCCGCCGAGTCGCCTGACTTGGGGATGCTGGAACGTTGTTATCTTCGATTCCACTCGGGCGCCAAAGGTTTAGAGTACCAACAATTTGCCGACGTCCGCCGGGCGCTGCGCCGCTATATCGACTTGCAATTTTTCGCGTCGACAGAGCAATACCAAGCGATGTATGAAATGCAGCTGGGACTGCTTGTAGAAAACTTGAAGAAATACGCTGACGATCCGAATGCCGACGACGCGGCTGCGGTCGGCGCCCAACTTGGTTGGTTTGCGCAAGGCGGGCAGATTCCGGAATTGGTCCAAAGTGCGCGCGACTCGCTGAATTACCCCAACCTGTTCCTCACAGCGTCGGAACGATTTGTCGGCTACGGCATCGACCGTAAAGTCGATGACACGAAGCCGGTTCGCGACAACATTTTGGGGACCAGCATTTATGGCACCGGGCGAACCGTCGGCGATTTGAAAATCAATTTGATCCCCAACGCCGCCGCCGCCCAAGTTCAACTGGTGTTAGACGCCGTAACGAGAACTAACAATGTTGGCCGCAACGGCCAAGTGACGGTCCACTCCAGCGGAGTCACTTCGGTCTTGGGAAAAAAATCGCTGTTGGTCGACGCGGAAGGCGTGAGCGATACGAGAGCTACGGCCGAATGTCGGACTTCCTCGACTTTCAACTCCATTCAGGCCAATTCGGGTTTGGTCCGAAACATCGCAACCAATAAGGCGTACCAGCAGAAGTCGCAGGCCGAAGCGATCGCGTCGCAACATGCCGAACAACGCGTCGTCAGTCGCATGGAAGCGGAAACCGTCAAACTAATCCAGGACGCGAACACGCGACTTCGCAAAGAGGTTCGCCAACCGCTCGATAGCCGCGACGAATTCCTGGAGATCTTCGAGATCTCGTCGACCAGTGACGCGATTCATGTCATGGCGATGAAAGCGAATCGATTTCAGCTGGCGGCGCCAACGCTTCCTCCGGCGCCGGCGCCATCATCGGCGGATATCGGGGTCCAACTGCATGAGTCGATGCCGACCAATATGGGGGAAGTGCTGCTGGGAGGGATCAAGCTGACCGATGTGAAATTGGTGGAGCTGCTTAAAGAGCGGGGAACAGAGGTTCCGGAGGAATTGAAGATCACGCCGGAAAAAGATCCCTGGTCGATCACCTTTGATTATAAGCGGCCGGTCGAGGTTCGGTTTGGGCAAGATCGGATCGAAATCTCGATTCGCGGACGTCAGTTCACCCGCGGTGACAGCGAGTTCAACAATCCAGCCCGGATTAGCGCTGTCTACTTGGTCGAACGCGGGGAAAAAGGCGCCAAACTGACGCGTGAGGGAGAGGTCTCGGTCGAATATTTGAGCCGCGAACGGCAAGGGATTCGTGATATTACGCTGAAGACCTTTCTTCATAAGAAGTTTGAAGCGTTGTTTGAGCCGGAGATCGTCGGCGAAGGGCTGAAATTGAAAGGGCGCTGGGCGGGTGCAGGACCGTTGCAGCTGGAAGATTTGGTCATTAGCGACGGCTGGGCGACGCTCGGTTGGGTGATGCCGGTCAAGAAAACGGCAAACAAGGATCTCGCTAGCGGCGCGAATTCGGTAAAATAGTTACCGAACGAACGACACGCGGCTCCTGACTTTCTAAGAGCACCGTTATGCAGCGCTGGGTAGAGATTGAATTTGATTGTTTACCGCTTCGGTCGATTGGGCGGATGGATATCCCGCTCGACGCTTCGCCGAAGTATCAGAAGCACTGCATGAATTTGAAGCATGCGCTGGAAAAGCATGGAGCGTTGAACACGTTTTATCTGTATAACGCCAAATGCGTCTTCCATCTGCTCAATCATGAGACGGATGGGATGCTTGAGTTTCGATTTGAGGGAACGGTCCTGACCAACGCCGACGACACCAAGGCGCGACAGGCTGATCTCGACGTATCGTTGACGCGCGAGACCTGCTCTTGGCTGTCGGAACCGATCGTGGAATGGTTCGCATCGACCGTTTCACGCAGCGTGCTGGCCGATTTCGATCGCTATATCGCCGCCGGCGATCTATCCGCGACAGAGCAGCGGATCCAAAAGATCCAGGCCGAAAGCGACGAGTCAGGCGGTTTTGTCGGCATGTATCTCTAGCAGCACGCCGCCGCTAGCCACGCTTCGCTAGCGGCTCGGTTGGAAAACTTTGACGATTGTAGGGATTCTTCAAAGTTTGCCGGTTAGGCTGGCCGATAACTCTTCCATGCTGGATTACGGCCGCTCTGCACATGCTGTGGGCGTTCGGTCCCGGGGGGGGATCCAGTGCTTTTGTTGTCGTTGTCTCCGCGAGGAGACTGCGCCCAGCTAACGTACTGATTACCTTCCCGAGCCGAAAAGAACGCGATGCGTTTGAGTACGGCTCAATCAGGAAACGGAATTCCATGAGCCGGCACACCGCGAAGTATTGGGCGATCATTCTGATCGGCGCTTCGGCACTGACGGGTTGTCATCCGACGCAGCCGTTCTACTTTACTGAGAGAAACGATCTCTCGACCTACCTGGATAAGGCGACCGAGATTGAATATCCGGACGTCAACGAGCCAAGTCTGGCCGAGGTAGAGAACGCGGCCGAGCCGTTCACCCTTTCTGACCCCTTCTCGCTTGAGAAGGATCAGATCTGGGAACTCTCGCTCGAAGAAGCGGTCAGCATCACGCTCAAAAATAGCAAGGTGTTGCGAACCGCCGGCGGCAACGCGGTCTTCCGCGTCATCCCCGGCACCACGCTGACCAGCCAGGCGATTCCGACCAGCTTGATTACGCGAAACGACGGCATGCCGACGATCTACGATCCGGCGATTGTCGAATCGGATCCGACCTTGGGTGTGGAAGGCGCCCTGTCGGAGTTTGACGCGCAATTGAACATGACGGCGAATTATCAAAACAATGATCGCCCGCAAAACTATTCGTCTAACACCTTGTTCCCGTCGGTCTTTCAGCAAAACCTGGGAACGGGCGCCATCGAGTTGACCAAGAAGTCGGCGACCGGTACGCAGTTCTTTTTGCGAAACAACTATCAGTACGAATGGAACAATCGTAGCCCGCTCACGCGGCCGCTGCCCAGCGACTGGCAAACCAACATCGAATTGGAAGCGCGTCATCCGTTGCTTCGCGGTTCGGGCGTCCAGGTTAATCGCGTCAACGTGATGTTGGCTCGCGTTCGAGAAGACGTCAGCTTGGCCGACTTTGAAACCAACGTTCGCAACCTGGTTAGCGACGTGGAAGAAGCCTACTGGCAAACCTACTTCGCCTATCACAACCTGGAAGCGGCCAAGACCGGACGCGACAGTGCTTTGGTGACCTGGCGTCGCATCTTCACGCTGATGCAAAAAGGCGCCGAAGGGGGCGAAGCCGAGAAAGAAGCTCAGGCTCGCCAGCAGTACTACGAATTCCGTGCTCGTACGCAGGCCGCGCTTCGCGACTTGTACAAAGCCGAAAACGCGCTGCGGTACTTCATGGGGATCGCCGCCAACGATGGTCGCCTGATTCGTCCCTCGTCAGAACCGAGCGACGCGTGGGTGAAGTTTGACTGGTTCCAGATTCATGAAGAAGCGATTGCGATGTCGGCCGAACTGCGTCGCCAACGCTGGCGCCTGAAGCAGCGTGAGATCGAAATGATCGCCGCTCGCAACCAACTGTTGCCGCAGCTTGACGTGGTTGGCTTGTACCGCTTCCTTGGTGTGGGCGACAAGTTGATCTCTGGCAACCCCGGAGCAGGCGACTTTCCGGCGGTCGGTTCGACCGCTTGGCAAGAGCTGACCGGCGGCAACTATCAAGAGTGGACCTTGGGAGCTCAGTACAGCATGCCGATCGGTTTCCGCCAGGCACTGTCGGGAGTTCGCAACGCTCAACTCCGCATCGCTCGCGAAAAAGCGGTGCTGGAAGACATGGAACTGGAAGTGTCGCACCTGCTGACCGATGCGGTTCGCGATCTCGACTCGAACTACAACCTGGTGCAGTCGAACCTGAATCGCCTGATCGCCGCCGACAAAGAAGTCGACTCGGTGCAAGCCGCTTACGACGCCGGTACGGTCACGCTCGACTTGCTGTTGGAAGCTCAGCGTCGTCGCAGCGAAGCTCAGATCGCTTACTTCCAAGCTCTGGTCGAATACAACATCGCCGTCAAAGACGTCCATCTCCGCAAGGGTTCCCTGTTGGACTACAACGGCGTCTACTTGGCGGAAGGCCCTTGGCCAGACAAGGCTTACTTCGACGCCAAGGGGAACGCTCGTCGTCGTGCGGCCAGCCATTACATGAACTACGGCTACACTCGCCCCGGCGTCATCAGCCGCGGAGCGGTCCCCAGCGGGTCGCAGCACATCGAGGAAGGCGTGATTTGGGAAGAGGCTCCGATGCCGGGTCAGCCTTACATGGAAGAAGTGCCGACCCCGGCGGCTCGGCCGACTCCGGCCGCGATGGACACGCAAGCCATGGCTCCCGCCGCCAAGCGACAACAAGTCGCAGGGGACGGCGCCACGCTGCGTCCGATCGGTTTGAAGCCGACGCAAAACGGATCGAAAGTCGCCCGGGTTTCGCTCGAGCAGCCGACCCAAGCGGCTCGTCCGACCAAGTCCGCTTCGCCCAAGTCGCAAGCGAAGCTCGATTTTAATAAACTAGGTCTCTCGGAAGTCATGAAGGATATGGACGTTCGCTCTTCCGCATCCCCGCAGCCCACGCCTGCTAAGAAAGCACCGGCAGCCGCCAGTTATGAACCTGTCGCGAATCCAACGTCTACTGCAACTTCTCGGACTGCTGCAAAGTGGCAGGCCCCAAAACGTTGATTCGTTAGCGGTCGAGTGCGGCGTGAGTCGTCGGACCATTTTTCGAGATCTTGATACATTGCGAGGGGCCAGCGTGCCCCTCGCTTTCGATTCGGAATCGCAACGGTATCACATTCCCGATACTTACTTTCTGAGCCCGACCAATCTCAACGCCGAAGAAGCACTGTCGGTAATGGTCCTCTGCAGCGAACTGGGAGACGGCGGTGGATTGCCCTACTATTCCAACGCTCGCAAAGCGGCGACCAAGCTAGAAAACAGTTTGCCGGATCGCCTGCGTCGTCGGCTGCGACGCGTTTCGGGCGCCGTCGAAATCAAGCTGACGCATTCGCCGCAACCCCAAGAAGCCGAGACGGTTTATCAGCAACTGGTCGACGCCGTCGGAAATCGCCGTTCGGTTCGTATTCAGTACAAAAGCCTCTTCGACGAGGCCGACATCAGCACGAAGCTGTCACCGTACAAACTTCTTTTCAGTCGGCATAGTTGGTACGTGATCGGGCGATCCTCGTTGCATCGCTCGATACGCACCTTCAAAGTCGGGCGAATCTTGTCGCTCGACGTGCTTGAAGACGAATTCAAAATCCCCGCCGGTTTTCGCGTCGAACGCTATCTCCGCAGCGCCTGGCACATGATTCCAGAAGAGGGGCCCGATCAAGAAGTGGTCGTCCGCTTTCACAAGCTGGTCGCGTCCAACGTCGCCGAAGTGCAGTGGCACAAGACGCAGCAGGTCGCGTGGAACGAGGATGGCTCGATCGATTTTCGCGTGACGGTCTCGGGGTTACGAGAAATGTCGTGGTGGATTCTCGGCTATGGAGAACAAGCGACCGTCCTGCAGCCGCCAGAAATGCAGCAGATCGTTGTCACGCACGCACGGGCAATTATTGATAAATATCCGGACAATGGGAACGATCCTTCATAGCCCGCCGAACGTGTTTTGAAGTTGCGCTATTTGCATGGTTGGCTGCGATAGCTCCGCTATCGCGGCGGCGCAGCCGTAGGCGGCTTCTGTTAGCGGAACGCAGCGGATAGGGGGTTCAATCCTTCTCGACGGAACCAACCACCGATCAGACGCCAACCGCGGATTAGGTCCGCTTACCTCCTTTGTCGGTCCAGATAGCCGCGCTATCAGGGCCAACCAGACGAGTGGGGGCTACGAAGAAAAAGCGGTTTGACTGCGGCGCCAAATCCCCAACTTGAAAACGTTGGGCAACGTATCGCATACTGTTCGATTCCCCCATTCGAGCGTAAAATGGAACGGTTTCCGGCGCCTGTGAGCTTACAACTATGTTCTTCGTTTTCGATGGATTGGATGGCGTCGGCAAATCGACGCAACAGACGTTGTTCACCGCTTGGCTCGAGATGCAAGGCGCCAAAGTTGTCTCGTGTCGCGATCCCGGCAGTACTCCGCTGGGAGAACGGCTCCGGTCGATCTTGCTCGACAAGAGCGATCTCGAAATTGCGCCGCGCAGCGAGATGCTGTTGTACATGACCGCTCGTGCGCAGCTGGTCGCCGAAACGATCCGTCCGGCGCTGGAAGCAGGCGCCGCGGTTGTCTCGGATCGCTACTTGCTCGCCAATATCGCCTATCAGGGTTACGGCGGCGGCGTCGATGTCGATACGATTCGCAATGTCGGTCTGGCGGCGACCGACGGCGTTCTGCCGGATGCGACCTTCCTGTTGGATCTGCCGACCAAGGCGGCGCTCGGCCGCTTGAATCGCGCGCTGGATCGGGTCGAGAGCCGCGGAATCGAATACTTTGAACAGGTTCGCGAGGGCTTTCTCGCCGAAGCGAAGAAGTTTGAAAACGTGCACATTATTGATGCGAGTCGTAAGGTCGAAGAAATTCAGGCTGAAATTCGCCGCATTGCCCTGACCGTGTTGGAGCGGCGTAACGACGCATGAGTTGGGACGAGATTCAAGGCCATGACGCCGTTCAGGCGAAGTTTCGCACCGCAGTCGCGCGCGGACGCTTGGCGAGCACCTTTTTGTTCGTCGGGCCGCCGGCGGTTGGCAAACGAAAGTTCGCATTGAAACTGGCCGAGGCGCTGCTTTGCGAAGTGAACCCGCCTGCCGACTTGAACCCTTGCGGCAAGTGCGAAAGCTGCGTTCAAGTGCGGGCCCATTCGCATCCCGATCTGATTTTGGTTTCGCGGCCGGCCAATCGGACCCGGATTCCGGTCGACCTGCTGATCGGCGACGGGCAAAATCGGATGCGAGCCGGGTTGTGTCACGACATCACGTTGCGCCCTTATCGGGGCGGACGCAAAGTGGCGATCATCGATGACGCCGACTATTTAAACGTCGAAGGCGCCAACTGCTTGCTGAAGACGCTCGAAGAGCCGCCGCCAAAATCGGTCATGATCTTGCTTTCGACCAGTTTGCAACGGCAATTGCCGACAATCCGTTCGCGCTCGCAAATCATCCGTTTTGACCCGCTGTCCAACGAAGTGATCGCAGCGCTGTTGGTAGAGCAGGGAGTCGTCGCCGAGTTAGAAGAGGCCCGCGTCCTGGCGGAACTAGGCCACGGAAGTCTCGAGCGCGCCATGCAGGTAGCCGATCCGGAACTGCGAGAGTTTCGCGCTGTGCTGTTGCCGCGGTTAGGAACGCCCGATTTTCCGAGCGTTCCGCTGGCGAAGGAAACGGCCGAGTTTGTCGATCGCGCCGGGAAAGAGGCTCCGCCGCGTCGAGCGCGTTTGATCCTGGTGATGCAGTTCGCCGCTGAGTTTTACGAGCAACTGATGCGAGCCCTCTGCGGTCGCGCGGTCGCGGGAGATGACCTGCTGAGGAAACAGGTCGAACGAGCCGTTCCCCGGTTTACCGCCGGACCAGACGCTGCGGCGGCCTGTTTGGCGCGTTGCATCGAAGCGGAACAAGAGGTCGAAGCCAACGCCAACCTGGCGACTTTGGTCGACGCATGGATGGACGATCTCTCGTCAGCCGGACGGTTAGGTTATGTGCCGCTGGGGCAGTAAGCTAAAGTAGAGATAGTCTGCCCGCCGGCCCCTATATTGGCGCCCGCCTTCGCCGCTATTTCACCAACGCTCGGCCCTGTCATGCTTTTGTTTCGTCTGCTCACCCTCTGGGGCGTTCTTACGCTTGCCGCCGATGTGCAAGCGGCCGATTGGTATGTTGCGCCAGATGGCGATGACGCGCAGTCAGGCGAGATCAACGCGCCATTGGCCAGCGTGATGAAGGCGCAACAGCGAGCCTCTTCTGGCGATACGATCTACTTGCGCGGCGGCGTTTATGACAAGTTCGCCAATGCGGCGAAGATCTACATTTACAACGTCGCGAATCACTTGCACAAGAGCGACCTCAGCTACGTCGCCTATCAAGACGAAACGCCGGTCTTCGATTTCTCGACGACGCCGACCGATCGCCGCGTCACCGGCTTTTTGATAACGGGGACGAATGTCATCTTGCGTGGCGTGCACGTCACAGGGACGCCGGTTGGCGAGCAAAAGCAGTCCGAGTGTTTTCGAATCGACGGCGCTCGGGCCAGCGCTCACTTTTACGATTGCGTCGCCCAGGGCAACGCGGCGATCGGGTTCTACTGGACCAATCGTTCGCGCGGTTCGGCGACCCGCTGCGACGCTTACGACAATGTTAGCACGCATCCTCGTTCGATTGGCAACATTGACGGTTTTGGTGCGCACGGCGAACGAGTCGAGTTTCGCTACTGCCGCGCCTGGAACAATAGCGACGACGGTTTTGACTCGATCAACGCGCGCGCCGGAAGTCTCTTCGATCATTGCTGGGCGTTCAATCATCGCGCCGGCGGCGACTCGAATGGCTTTAAAATCGGCGGCTACGGCGCAGACCCGCGGACGGTTCCTCCCCATCCGGTTCCGGCGCACGAAGTAAGATTTTGCATCTCGGCTTGGAACGGGGCGAAAGGGTTTTACGCGAATCATCAACCGGGCAGAGCCGCGGTCTGGACTCGCAATTCGGCGTACGGAAACGGCGGCGGCAACTTCAATATGCTCGAACGAAAAGCCGACATGAGCGCCGACATCCCCGGCGAGCGAGAAGTACTGCATGGCAACGTCGCGTTTCGCGGACCGATCATCAAAAACGACGCGACGCCGCCAGAAAACGCGACCGACAACTCTTGGACGCGACCCGGAGTCAAAGTGGACGCCGACGACTTCATCAGCACCGACTGGAAAGAACTAATGCGACCGCGAGCGCCCAACGGAGATTTGCCGCAGGTCGATTTCTTGCGACTACGGCCTGATAGCGACCTGCAGGGACTGGGGGCGTGGGAGTAACTTGAGATTTTACTTATGGCGATGGATGCAATCCCGGCAACTCCGGCGGGCGAACCCGCAACTTCGCTTCTTCCAGCGAAGACAAAAACGCGGCCAAATCGGCCAAGTCTTGGCGATTCAGACCGAGCGGTTTTAGCAGTGGCGACTTCGTCGGAAACAACTTGTCGTCGACCTGCTCTTCTTTTCGCTTGATCGTAGGCATACCAGCATTGTACATGTTCAGAACGCCAGGGAGTTCAAACAATCCATTATGCATCAACGGCGTCGTCGCCGTGACGTCGCGCAGCGTCGGTGTGCGAAACTTGCCGACGTCAACTGCTTCCCCGGTGTTTGCATAGCGTCCCAAATCTTGGTATTTGCGACCATAGTAGCTGAGGCCGACCTCGTGAAACTTGCCATCGCTCAGCAGCGGGCCATGATGGCAATTCATACAGCGGGCGTCACGGCGAAATAGGTCCATGCCGCGAATGGCAGAGTCGGACAAGGCATTAGTTTTTCCCTGCAAAAACGCGTCAAAGCGGGTCCTGCCGTGGATGATCGTCCGTTCAAAACAAGCGATCGCCTGGGCGATGCGTTCGAGCGTTATTTTCTCGTCACCGAACGCTTCGCACATCATTTCGCGATAGGGATCGCATCCCGCGACCGCTTCGACGACATGTTCAGAAGTGGAATGCATCTCGTCGGGATTCAGGAAGACTGCGATCGCCTGGTCTTCGAGCTTCTTGGTGCGGCCGTCCCAAAAAAAGGTCTCTTGAAAAGCGACGTAACGAATCGACGGCGCATTTCGCGCCAACATTTTCCGCGCATGCCCAAAGCTAGTCGTTCGTCCATCTCCCCATGCTAGATCGGGATCGTGACACGAAGCGCAAGCGATTTGCCCGCTGCCCGAGAGACGTGGATCAAAGAAGAGGGCTTTGCCCAACTGCTCTTTAGCGTCGGAGTGGGGATTGTCTTCGGGATGTTGGACATCAGGAAGTGAGCCGATTTCTCGCCATTGAACTCCATTATCTACCGTTGGCGCTGGCCAAGATTCTGGCGGTTGCGAATAAACGGCGCGGAGCTTATCGGCCAACTCGGCGAACTCTTGTTCGCTTCTCTCTGGTCTTGGCTTACGGCGTGCGGAGATTTTTACCGTAGTGGTAGAGTTCAAACGAGATTTGAGTCGTTCAACTACTTTCGTCATTTCACTCTCCGCCAACTGCATTCGTTCATCTACAGTCGCCAAATGAGCGTTCGCATGTTTGGAAAGTGAGCGAATTCCAAATGGCGTTTGCCCTCCAGCATTCGTCAGGCGGTGGCATAACGCGCATTGCGCCCCGTAAGTAGCATGTTTCATACTTCCGTACTCAAGGAACAGAGATTGCGCCGAATCAGGCACAAAGCGGAAGACTTGCTCAGGATTAAGAACTGATCCAGCCCGCGTTCGGTAATAGATCCAGTGGCTGGAACCGTCTCGGCTGCTGCTTGTATTTTCGCCGCTAAGTTCAAACGGAGGAACGGATATTCGAATACGGATCTCATCAATGACCGGCGTCGCCACAGGATTAAGTTCTTCATCGACAACAACAAGGGATTGCAC
This sequence comes from Blastopirellula marina DSM 3645, assembly GCF_000153105.1. Lineage (GTDB taxonomy): Bacteria > Planctomycetota > Planctomycetia > Pirellulales > Pirellulaceae > Blastopirellula > Blastopirellula marina. The sequence continues at coordinate 960,432 of NZ_CH672377.1, read as the reverse complement.
CAACGCGGTTTGAAGTTTCGATGGTAGTTCAAACGAAACGTCGTCTTTCTGGATTGTTGACAAGAGACGCTTTGTCGCGGATTGACCGCCAAAATTAAGAAAGACGCGCGACGCATGCAGGCTACGATCGGCTTGAAACAAGGCGGAACTCTTGCGACCAATCTCCGCCCATGCTGACTCTGTGGAGCCGGTCGTTGGATCGAAATCGGCTGGCAAAAATGGGCGCGAAGTTGTGCTATTATTAGAATCTGGGAATTGCGATCGCAATTGATCGAAGCCGCTCGACAACTGCTCGATCGCGTCACGCGTCAGCGCCAACGACCGAATAGCGATGGCCATCTCTGTTAACAGTTCCGGATCATCATATTTCAGTTTTTCAAGTTGCCACCAGACGCTCATTACGTCCCACTGCACAAGCAATTGCTGCAGCGGACTAGTCAGTTGCTTAGTGCGTTGCTCAGGCGACGATAGATCGGTAAGCAATTTCCGCAATTCCTTCCGCTCTTCTGCGGAGAACTTCCGAACCGGACTAACGCGCACATCACCGCCAAAGAATTTGAGATCGTGATCCTCGCCGTTCCGTTTGCCGAAGTACCATTTGCCTTGATAGAAGTCCCGTTGTGCAACGCCCGCGGATTCCATCTCCGCAGGCAATTGCGACTGAATTTCTTCCGGCACAAGCTGATCGATGAACAGCAGTCGATGAAGACGGTTTAGCGGATGTGATGCGTCATGGTGATAGACCGCTTGCGATTGCCCAGATGTTGGCAAGCCCTCTAAGAAGTGACCGACGGGATGGATCGTTGGATTCAATTCTCCGGCTGCTGCATCCGAGGATGCAGCAGCCCAAAAGAACGCAGAGATTGCAAACAATTTGCCGAAAGATTTGACCATCATGACATCAAAACGGGGCATTAGTATTCTCCGACAACTTCCTGTCCGGAGATCGTTAGAAGAGAGCAGACGACATCAGCATTTGTCGTCTCGCTTAGAAATCGGGCTGAACCGTCAATCAAAGCGACGTTGGCTCCGCCAGGATGAAATGCGTAGATACTGTAGTAATTCGACCCATTGACCATTTGCGGGCCTGGATACGACCAGCGACTATCTTCATCCGTGATGGAATCGTCGTAGAGGTAACCGCGAACAGCAAATAAATTGCCTTCCGCCCAACTGCATACTGCGACATAGTTGCTAGAGGCGCTGGTTAATTCGCCCGAGCCAGCGAGCATTTTGCGGCCTTGCCATTTTTGCGGGCGAGCAGCCGACTCGACAAAACCAATTGAGTTGGAGGTTCCATCCGTGACATCACGAATTTGTCTTCCCCTCGCTCCTGGCTTCACACTTCCGCTGAACAACCCCTCGATATTTCCTGGCTTGGAGTAGGAGACTTGGGCTGGGCTATTCCACATAGCGGAATAGGGGCCCGACGAACCTGCGTAGTCCGATCCGATGGCGCCCCAAGTCTCGGGACTTGAAGCTGTCGCTGTTTTGAATTTGGGATGGGCAATTGGACCGCCAGGCGTACTCGGGCAGAGCATGAACGGCACTGGGTACTGCACGGCTTCGCGATTAGCGATGTCCTTAAACTTCACTGAGTAGTCATAGATATCCGCAAGGGGATTCTGTTCCATGTAAGGCAATAGCTGGGCGCACCAGTAATGAGAAGCTCCGTTTCCCGAAACGCTGGTCGGAAAGCATCTGTAGGCGGCATGAAAATTATGCATTCCCAAGCCGACTTGCTTTAAATTGTTCATGCACTGCATCCGCCGGGCTGCTTCGCGGGCCTGCTGGACAGCGGGAAGTAACAGCCCGATCAGCACACCGATAATCGCGATTACGACCAATAACTCAACTAGCGTAAAGCCTGCGCGGCGATTCATAGAAATCTCTTAGTGGGCGGGTGAGTGGCAGGCTGGCGGAGGCTGGCATGTTAACTGAGACTCGATCTCAATCGAGTTATATTCGTAGCCTAAGTAAAATTTCTCGATACTGCAATACCCCCGTGGTGGGTACTGCTGCTGCCGCTGCCTGGGGAGCAATGAAGCGATGTAAAGAGGGGCGCCGATCAGCACAGACAATGCATCGAAAAACAGCCCAAGCTGGCCAAAGAGGGACCGCCAGTCAGCGGCGACTACTCTCCCTGTAGCGTCAGCACCAAGCGTCGACTTCCCCCGTGATCGCGGTGCTCGCAAAGATAAATCCCTTGCCAGGTTCCCAGGGCCAGTCTACCGCTGGTCACCGGAATCATGACGCTGCTGCCGAGCATCGCCGCTTTGATATGGGCCGGCATGTCGTCGGGGCCTTCTAAGGTATGCACATACGGAAAGCTCTCGGGTGCGATCTTGGAAAAGGCCATTTCCAGATCGGTGCGGACGTCAGGATCGGCGTTTTCGTTGATCGTGAGCGACGCGGAGGTGTGCTGGATGAAGACGTGCAGCAAGCCGACCTGAATCGACGACATTTGCGGGAGCGACTCCACGACGTTTCGCGTGATCAGGTGGAACCCGCGCGACATCGCCGGCAAGGTAATTGTCCGTTGAATCCAGGGCATGCAGAGGTCCTCGAATGAAATAATCTGCTAGCGGCCGGGGTCTGCCGCATTATCGACAAGCATTGCTAGTATCGCCGGATCCGGAGATTCGGATAAGTCGAAATCGGAAGCGGTAGGTAAGTTAGGGTTCCATAAAAAAGGAGTGAAGGGCTAGTGAACGAACCTCTGCGGCACAAGGGGGATACGTTGGGCGTGCGGTTCTGCGCAGGAAACCGAAGTGTTTGAAAAGTCAAAACTTACGTCCAAAACTGCGGGTTTCCGATCCTCCGATAAAATCTATTGACACTGCACCCCTTGCGTAAATAATGTAACGCTCCTTCGAGACGCCCACTGGGTGTCAATCGTCGACTCACGGAAGTTCAGACGACGAGGTGTACGCCATCGAAAAGAAGGCGTATTTTCTGCGGAATCGCTCGACTGGAATGGAGCGAAAGCCGCATTTTGCCGAGTTAGTGATAGGTTGGGTTCGCCGTACGCGCGAGCCTCCCTCGTTTCCTGGAGTAGGGAAACGTGGCCCCGTGTTGTTTGGAGGAAGTGTTAGTTCGATGCAGAAAATTCGTAACGTTTTCGACGCGATCCTGAAGTATGGCCATGACGAGGACTTCGTCCCGGACGCTTCAGAAGAATTTGCGGCGACCAGCGCCCCGGCCGGGTCTGCCGAAAAGATCGATACCCTGCGTAGCCGCGTTGAACAGGGCTTGCCCCTGTGGCACCAGGACGATCGCTGCGATTACTCTGGCTTGACCGGAGCGATTCGCCCCCGCGAATAAGCGGGAGGAGCGAACAACTAGGATGCATGGGCGCCGTTTCAATCGGGCGCCCTTTTTTATGCGCACTCCGCTCGAATAACCAATCGGTTCGAGCGATGTCCGCATTACAGTCGCAATCCGAGCTTCAGGCCCAGCATCGACGAATCAAGCGATTCGTCGATGGCGACAATACTTTACTTTCTCTGGCCGGCGCCCATCCTAGGCGGCCGGAGCGATCGCTTCAGCGACTTCCTCGTGTAACTCGAGTTCATCGCGAAGCACCAGGACGTTCGACGGGGCTTCGATTCCAAGGCGGACCTTGTCTCCCGCTACTTTCACCACGGTGATAACGATTGAATCGCCTAGTTTCAGCCGTTCGCCTTCCTTGCGCGACAGTACCAACATTATCTAGAGCCTTCTAAGGTGTCAGGTGGTTGTGTGTTCAAATGTATAGTGTGTGCAGTTCAGAGCTTTTGTCAAGAGTTTTCGACTGCGTTGACTTTAAGCCCTGTTTCTTAAGCAGCATTTTGCAGCGCAGGCGCCGCCGTCAGGTGAGTTCGCAGAAATCGTTCGCCGCTGGAACCGTAGAACAAAATCGAATTGGTCTCGGTTTCCCAAATAGCCGTGCATTTGACGCTACGCGGTCCATGTAAGCAGAAATAGATTCCACAAGGATCGCCGGAGCGGACAAGCACGCGTTCGGTCATTGGGAAGACGCTGGGTTCAAGGTTTTCCTGTTGGCAAAGCATTTCATAAACGTACTGACGGAGATGTTCCAAACGCGTAAAACACGGGAACGCATTAGTCATGTGGAATATCAACTCCTAGCGAGGTCATCATCTGAGGCTAATGTGCAAAAGACGATGACTGGGATGATTGGGAGGCTTGGTCGTACAGGTAACTATCGGCAGACTAGGGTGTGAAGTTTTACGAGGAAGGCTCGGTAGTTTGGATGTTTTTTAAGGTTCTTCAGCGCAAGCAAAAGCTCTACGAGATTTCTCTCGTAGAGCTTGCAGAATGTCTAAAGATTGAAGCTGCTGCGTCTTACTTTTTCACGGCTTGATAGCTCTTGAAAGCGCCAGCAATATCGGCTTCCTTTTCGTCTCCTGCGTGTAGCAGCACGCGATACGAGAACTCGATCGATTCGCCCGGCGCAAGCGTGTAGGAGCCGTCCAGGGACTTGTCTTTCTCGAAATCGTGCACGCCAAACGGATTCGCGGCGAACAGTCCGTAAGTACGAACGTGCCAATAGGTGGGAGCTCGAAAGCTGCTGGGGTGCTCCATGATAGCGATTCCCCCCTGTTTGTCGCCAACGGGACCGTGATAGTCGACCCACGGAGCTTGCTTGCCCCAGGCCTTCAGGTCTTTGTCGCCGTGGCTGTTGACGAGTTCGCCCCCTTTGTGGGCTTCGACTTTCATCGCACCGGGAACGCGAATGCCGAACGAGCCTTCTTTCGTGTCGCCAAATTTGACCGGAGCGTCAGTCGCGGTCAGCTTCACATCGAGATCGATATAACGTGCATCGCCGAGGACCCCAAACTTGTAGCTCCGCACATCGTTCAAGATTGTTTTGCCGTTGTGGTCGACCCAATCGCTGGCGGCGACGATTTCCCCTTCTTCACCGCTACTGAGCTTCTTGAACTCGCGATGTTCGGTGGTTCCAAGTTTGTCGCCGGTCTCGGCCCAAAAATCGCTATCGTTGACGGCGCCATGGGTAAACCAGAAAGAGCGATGGTGGATGTGATCGCTCTTTTCGTCCGCCGTCGCATCGGTCATCGGATAGTTGCGGGTCATGCGCATCTCATCCGGGCCAATGATCGGGTAGAGAATCGGCTTGGCGCCTGACTTTTTCAGATAGCGCGTAAAGAGTTCGCCGTCGATCAAGACTTCGGCGCCATCCTTCGTTTCGCGGACGGTGACTTCAGCAGAGAGAGCAGAGGAAGCGATTAGGGGCGCGGCCAGTAGGGCCAACGCAGCAAGCAAGCGATTCATGGCGGGCAGTTCCTAGGTAGGCGGGATAGCTACAGACTCCCCACTATCCTAATCGCTAGCAATTCGTCGTGCTACTTCGCTTGTCCTTTTATCCACTCTTCTGGCGTCACCTGCTCAAAAACTGTCTGCTGGTTGCGCAAAGTTTGCACGGTTACCAGGTCGGTCTGGTTGAGAATCCAGCGATAGACATGCTGGCTGCGGACCGTCTGGTTTTGAGCCGGATTGCCGTTGCGAATCACGCGGCGGATTTCTTTGGGCAGGACATTATTCTCTCCAAAATAACCGTTGATCACCTTCCGTGATTGCGAGGGAAACCCAGCCGCACAGGCAAAGTTAATATCCGCCGACCAATCGCAAAAGCGGGCGTAGTCTTGCACGACGCGCTTGTCGGTGATCGGCAAAGTCGTCAGGTCATAGCTGATCGGATTGCCGGTGAAGACGACCCGATTGATTTGCGGCTCGGCTTGGATCTTGAAATCAGGCTTGTTGCAAAATTGCAGCAGCGGCGTGCTGAAGTCGCCGTTGGTTCGCAGATAGGTCGACATTTCGATAATCTGCCGAATGTCGAGCGAAAGCTGGCGCTTGCGAACCGGGTCGAGCAGCGTGATTCGATTGGCGTGGAAGTCAATGATCATCGCCTGGCCTGCTTGCCCCATCGCGTGATCAAAGACGACGTTGTCTTTGAAGATGGTCTGCGTCGTCATATATGGTTGCTTCTGCTCACCTTCAAAGATCGTATTGGTGACCTGAAAATCGGCGGCGGTAACGGCGCTGGCGATCAGGGCGCTGACAACGATAGCAAGACAGTGGCGCAGCATGGTTCATTCCTCGAAAAGTGGAACTTCGGCAAAGCGAAATCGTCGCGGAGACTACTTTATTGTTCGCGCGCTCGTCCACCCCGATTCGTCTCGCCGCTAGCGGCTTGTCGACTCAGGTGATCCGCCGCGGCGATCGGCGTCGGTAGACGTTTGCCGACCATGAAGTGCGCGCAGATCGCTTCGGCGTCGTCAAAGTCGACGCTGCCGCCTGGCGACACAAAGATCGGCCGCTTGGTTTTCTTGGTCGGTAAGATCGCCGCGCCCCACTTGGTGGACCCGTCTTCGCTTGCAACACGCAGATCGCAAAAACGCTCGGTCGACAGATCGTTGGCCGAGAATGACCCAGAGAGGTGCTTTTTGGTGACGCCGATCGTGGGAAGTCCGGTCAGCGCCGATAGCATGCTGGCGATGCCGCAGCGGCGCGGATGAAGTACGCCGCTGCCATCGACCAGCAACACGTCGGCCAGACGATGGGCTTGCGCCGCTTCGGCCAGCACGGCTAGATGCAGCGGCAATTCGCGGTACGACAGATAAGACGTTATATAAGGAAAGAAAACGGGCCGCCGCGCCAGATGCGACCAGACCAGCTCGCGCGAGCCGTAGTCAAACAGCACATAGGCGACGACCCCCTCGTCACCGTGATATGAAATGTCGAGTCCCGCGACGAGCTCAGGCCGCCGCGCCAGCGAATTCAAGCGATTTTGCGCGGCGAGCTGGTTTTGCCATTCGCGCAGGTCGGTCAGCGGCGCGCTGCCAGCGAAATCAGAGAATTCATATTCCGACAAATCGACGCGATCGTTGACGACGGCAACACCTTCCGCGGTTAACAAACGCTGCTTGTCGACGGAACTGCCGGTATGAAATAGTCCCAGTTCGCCGCCTGCTCGGACGACGCGATGCGCGGCGATCGTGGTCGCTAGCGGGGAGCGTAATAGCCAATCGCCGATCCAGCGACTCGCTAGGCGATCGCCGAGCGATTGGGCGATTCGCCCATAGGTGGCGACTTTGCCGAGGGGGATTTGGGCGATTCGCTGTTGCAAATCGCTCGGCAAATCAGGCAAGCGAGCCTGAATCTGCTGTTCGAGCTGCGAAAAGTCAGTCACGGCTTGTTCCCACGCGCTGGATTTCGATAATTTGTGCTAGGACTTTTCAGCATGAAATGCCAGCGTACCTCTGGGGAGAAATCGGCGTGTCGCATATTAAGCGAATCCTTGTAACGGGAGGCGCCGGGTTTCTCGGTTCGCATTTATGCGAACGACTCGTCGAAGCGGGGCATGACGTCATCTGTCTCGACAACTTCTTTACCAGCCAAAAATCGAACATCGTCCGCCTGCTCGATTTTCACAACTTTGAGTTCATCCGGCACGATATCACGATGCCGGTTTGGCTGGAAGTTGACGAGATCTACAATCTCGCTTGCCCCGCCGCGCCGGGACACTATCAATACAATCCAATCAAGACGACCAAGACGTCGGTCATGGGCGCAATCAACGTGCTGGGCATGGCCAAACGGTGCCGAGCTCGCGTATTGCAAGCGTCGACCAGCGAAGTCTACGGCGACCCCGAAATTCATCCGCAACCAGAATCGTACCGCGGCAACGTCAATCCGATCGGACCACGCGCTTGCTATGACGAAGGGAAGCGGGTCGCGGAAACGCTCTTTATGGATTATCACCGCTCGAATCGGGTTGCGATCAAGATCGTCCGCATCTTCAATACCTATGGACCGCGGATGCATCCGTACGACGGACGCGTCGTTTCTAATTTCATCCGCCAGGCGATCAACAACGAACCGATCACCTTGTACGGCGACGGCAGCCAGACGCGTTCGTTTTGCTATCGCGACGATCTGGTCGAAGCGATGATTCGCATGATGAATTGCGACGGCAGTTTTATTGGTCCGGTGAACATCGGTAATCCGCACGAATTTACGATTCGCCAATTGGCGGAGTTAGTCGTGAAATATACAGGCTCAAAATCAAAGTTCGTGCACAAGCCGCTGCCCGAAGACGATCCGTTGCAACGTCAGCCTGACATCGCGCTGGCGAAGGAGAAATTGGACTGGGAACCGAAAGTCGAATTGGAAGCGGGACTCAAAGCGACGATCGAATGGTTTCGCAACATCGACATGTCGCACTATCGAGCTCCCACGCCTAATCACGATTAAGGTTTAACGGAACAACGGAATACAGGATCGGAATAAACCAAAAATCACGACACTAGCCCGCTGCGCCAGCGAGGGAATGCGGCTGGCGATACAAACCCGGATTGAAGTGACCAACCGGATTCCCTCGCGGGCGCGGCGGGCTAGTGTTCAATCGATTCGATACTGTGCAACATCCACAATGACAAAGCGTGCAGCGTCGACCGGTTCAGGACTGCGCCGTTTCAGAAGGGCGCAGCCGGGCCAACAGGAGATAGAGTCCAACTCCGGTCGCGGCCCCCAGGCAATCGGCCAGCCAATCCAGACCGTCGCAACTTCGTCCCGGCACAAACGATTGCGTGACTTCGTCCAGCAACCCATAAGACGCGAGCAGCGGCCAGACCAACAGTGGAGCGGATTTGCCAAACTTGGCGGCGACGACCGAAAAAATCATCGCCAGCACGGCGAACAGCAAGAAATGGATTCCTTTGTCCCATTGGTTCCAGCCGCTGGCGATTTTCGGAAAACGCGCCGCCGGCCAATGCGTCGCGACGAAAGCCAATAGCCACAGCGAAGCGGCTAAGATGTACCAGCGGGCTGCAGCCAGGCGATTCATGCAGTCATCAAGTGGTGAGAATCAAAGTAAAAATCGAATGCGACGAAGCAGGGCCGCCGCAAGATCGACTGCCCTGAGGACTTCATTGTAAACCATACGAGAGGAGCGATAGCAGGGATGGCGATTCTAATCACAGGCGGGGCCGGATTTATTGGCAGCCATTTGATCGAGCGTTTGTTGGTTCAGTCGAGTGACGACCTGATTTGTCTGGATAATTTCAATGATTACTACGATCCGGCGCTGAAACGGGCGAACGCCGCCCTGTTTGACGATCAGCCGCGCGTGACGCAAATCGAAGCTGATTTTTGCGATTCCAACGCGATGGAAAGTCTCTTTACCCAGCACCAGATCAAGTCGGTTGTCCACCTAGGCGCCTACGCAGGCGTGCGCGTCAGCGTCGCCCAGCCTCAGCTCTATCAACAGACGAATGTCGGCGGCACGCTCAATTTGCTTGAGACGGTTCGCCGTCACCCGGTCCAGCGTTTCTTATTGGCCTCGTCCTCAACCGTCTATGGCCGCGGCGCCGCGATTCCATTTGCCGAAGATGCGCCGCACGGCGTTCCGGCAAGTCCCTATGGCGCGACCAAGCGCGCGGCCGAGTTGTTAGGGCTCACCTATGCGGAACTGCATCAAACCCCGGTCGTTTGTTTGCGTCCGTTCAGCGTGTATGGTCCGCGGCTTCGCCCTGACTTGGCGCTGACGATCTTCGCCAAAGCCATTCACACCGGCGCAACCATTCCGCTATTTGGCGATGGCACGATCCGCCGCGACTTTACGCATGTCAGCGACATTTGCGACGGGCTGATCGCGGCGCTGACGGCCGAAAATGTGATCGGAGAAACGATCAACCTTGGGCACAGCGAACCGATCGAGATGCGAGGGCTGATCGCGCTGCTGGAAAATGCATTCGGGAAGAAAGCGAATATCGAGCGGTTGCCAGAGCGGCCTGAAGATCTGCCGGTAACGTTCGCCAATTTGCAGAAAGCGCAGCGACTCCTCAATTATGAGCCCCAGGTGCCGATTGAAGTCGGAATCCGCGACTATGTCGCCTGGTTCCAGTCCTGGTACGCGTAGAAGGCGATTGGGCTCGATTTGGTATTCGCGCCGTCGCGGGTTATTCTGATATCGACTTGGCTATCTCCAAATATCTCCACAAAGGCGTCCCGATGTTGGCCCGCTCTCAAGCTTGTGTTGCTGCGCTGACCGCGATTCTGTTGCTCACCCTCAACGGCGCAGCTGGCGCCGAAGAGCAAGCTTGGCGTTCGTTATTCGACGGCAAGACTTTAGGCGACTGGAAGTCGGTCAACTTTGGGGGCGAGGGAGAGGTCTCGGTCAGCGATGGCGCGATTCTAATGGCGCAAGGAGTCAATCTGACCGGCGCGACCTATCAAAAGGCGCCGCCGAAAACCAACTATGAAATTCGCTTTGAAGCGAAGCGGCTCGAAGGAATCGACTTTTTCGCCGGGCTAACGTTTCCGGTCGAAGATTCGTTTTGCAGCTGGATCGTCGGCGGTTGGGGAGGCGCAGTCGTCGGCTTATCCAGCATCGACGGCAAAGACGCATCGCAGAACGAAACGACCAAATACATGGGGTTTGACGATAATCGCTGGTATCGTTTTCGTCTGAAAGTGACGCCGGAGAAGATCGCAGGTTGGATCGATGACAAGCTGGTGATCGATCAGAATATTAAGGATCGCAAGATCACGACGCGGAACGAAGTGACCGACTCGCAGCCGCTTGGCTTTTCGGCATGGCAATCGACCGCCGCGATTCGCAAGATTGAAATCCGCGACGTGGGGAAGAAAGCGGATTAACTTCCCCGCGCTGTGTTTTTCGGTCCTATTTCTTGTAGTCCGATTCGTTCAGCGGATAGTCTAAACGTCCATCTTTGCGCGCTTGCGTAGCGTTGGTGATCATCAACTGAGCGTAGACGTTGTAGCTGATTCCTTCGGTTAGAGTAGCGACAGATCCGTCGGCCATCGCCGCGATAAAGACGCTGGGGTGTTCCGACGATGGACGCGGCGCGGACTCTGGCGATTGATCATACTTTTCGCCGTTGGGTTTCATCCAAACCGATGGCGGAGGGTTCACCACGTTGTCGCTGCCGTCCGCAAACCAGGTCATCACTACGCCGGTCTTGCGACCATAGGTAGCGGGGCTAACCGCTGGCGCTGAACCGCCAAAGTGGTTTTGAGCGCCGGATTGGATCTGCGTCGATAGGCGGTACCAGTTCGACGCTTGGAGATTCTCCGAAATCAGGAGCGTCGTGCTTAGCCCATCTTTGATCGATGCGTCCGAAATCTTCGGCGGGTTCGTCAACGCACTCCCGCGATAGAGAAACACGCCGTAAGCGGTGTCCTCGGCGACGGTACTAGCAGGCGACGCGATGACGCCTTGCTTGGCCCAGCCGGCGTTGCCGCAATACGAGTTAAAGCCGCCTGCCCAGTCTTCGCGATTGCTGGGACAAATCAGAAGCTGAACCCGGGGAATCAGCGGATTGCCGAATGCCGGATAGCTGCTGAGTCCTTCCCATCTTTCCGCAAGCGCAGTTTGTTCGACGTAGGGAAAGATCGCTTGAATCCAAGTTTGATCCAGCGACGAATTAAGCGGCTCGACGTAGCCCGGAAACTGTTTCTTGGTGGCCAGATAGTTGACGACACCCAGCGCTAGCTGTTTTTGATTGTTCTTGCACTGCGTTTGGCGAGCCGTCTCGCGCGCATAATTAACCGCCGGTAACAACAAACCAGCCAAGACGCCGATGATGGCGATGACGACCAATAATTCTACCAGCGTGAAGCCGCGACGAATCCGAGACATTCACTTCGCTCCGTGATAAGCGCTAGAAGCCAAGACGAGAACCGTGAGAAGGGAAGCTAGCGCAGGAAATGCCTTACCAGAACTTCATTTTGTCAAAAGCCAGCCTTCACGTCCAGACTTTGGGGACAATTAGTGGTAAATCCTGCCCCAGAATCGCTCGTTGATAAGGGAAATTTGTCAAAGAATGCCAGCATATTCGGCATGCGCTTCACAATAGGAAGAATCCGGCCGACCAGGAAGGGCGGAGTAATCAGATTGACTGGCAGCGCTGGGTAGTGCCGATGACTCATGCGTCAATCGAGCTTTTCCAGAAAATCTGGAAGCGAAGGAAAGACGCACGTTTCGCCGGATTTCAGGGAAGCGGAGTGAAATGCTCCCGCCGCCCCGCGACTGTAACGAGGACGAAAGCCCAGCGAACGCCACTGACTTTTTTTGAAAAAGTTGGGAAGGAGGGCCAGTAGGACGATTCGGAGCCAGGATATCTGGTCCGGCGAATGGACAATTCGATGATTGCTTTCCTCGAGGGATAGGAAAACGATGCGATTTCGCTGGACTTCTACTTGCGCGCTAGCCGCGTGTCTTTCGTGGTGGACTACCTCCTTGCCCGCCCAACCGCCTGAAAACGAATCTCCGCTCGCCGAGACCGAGATCGTCCCGCTGCTCGATCCGCAGCAAGACCTGGTCTTGCCCGAGGTCGAAGTTGTCGGAAGGCTCGACTCCTTTCCGGCCAATCCGCTGCCCGATACGGCCGCGATTACGCCGACCGGAACCACGGTCGCCGTTGGTAAGACCGGCAGCAGCGTCACGGTGATCACCGGAGAAGAGATTCAACGGACCCAACAGACGACCGTGGCCGAAGTACTGCGGCAGGTCGAAGGGGTTGATGTGGTTCGCACCGGCGGGCCCGGCGGGATCACGTCGGTCTTTATCCGCGGCGCCAATTCGCAGCATACCAAGGTAATTCTCGACGGCATTCCGATCAACGATCCCAGCAACGCCGGACGAAGCTTTGACTTCTCGACGTTGTCGACGCAAAACATCGAGCGGATCGAAGTGTTGCGCGGCCCGCAAAGCATGTTGTATGGCTCGGACGCGATCGGCGGCGTGATCAACATCATTACCAAGCGGGGCGAAGGTCCGCTGACCGCGACGGCCCTGGTCGAAGGGGGAAGTTTCAACTCTTCCAACACCAGCTTGACCATGAGCGGCGGCAACGATCTCTTTTACCACTCGACCAGTCTTGGCTACCAAGGAACCGACGGCGTCAGCTCGGCTCAGTTCGCCAACGGCAATCCTGAGCGAGACGGCTATTACAACGGCACCATCTCGGGACGTTACGGCTGGACTCCGTCCGAGCTGTTGAACGTCGACTATGTTTTCCGTTATGCCGACGTGCATGCGGCGGTTGACGATCAGCCGTTCGGCTCATTGCCGGTCGACAATCTGATTCGCTCGAATCTGAGCGACGTCTTCTACGAGAAGATCCAATTGCAGTCGTTTCAATTTGACGGCCTGGTTGAACATCGCGTCGCGCTCGACCATACCAACTACGAGCGGGTCGATACCGATCCCGGTTTTCTCGATCCTCAGTACAACGGATCGACCAAGCAGTTTGAATATCAGCTGAACTTAATGCTGTTGGAAGACAACATCTTTACCGTCGGCACGAACCACTTGAATGAGGAAGCGTCCAACACGTCGACGCCAGCCGTCAGCCAGTATCTTTCCGGCGTGTTTCTGCAAGATCAGTACCAGCTGGGCGATCGCTTTTACGGCACGGCCGGCGTTCGCTGGGACGATCATAGCGTCGCCGGCACGGCGCAAACGTATCGCTTTACGTTTTTGATCGACGCGTGGGAGATCGGGTCCGAATTTCATGGAAGCATCGGCACCGGTTTTCGGGCGCCGTCGCTGGCCGAGAACCTGTTTCCCTTCGGCAATCCCAATCTGCGGCCCGAGCGCAGCAAAGGCTGGGACGTCGGCGTGACCAAGTATATTTTTGATCGCCAAGGTTCGATTGATGTGACCTACTTCCGTAACGACTTTCAAGATTTGATCGCGTTCGACTTTAATACGTTCCTACTCGAAAACATCGGCACGGCCCGCTCGACCGGGGTCGAAGTGGTCGGCGTTTGGGGCTGGGACGAACGGACCGACATTCGCTCGACCTATACGTTTACGAGTCCTCGCGACTTGGACAACGATCGCCCGTTGCAGCGACGTCCCAGGAACAAAGCGACCCTGGGGGTAGAGCGTCAGGTCGCCAGCGATGCAACGGTCAATCTCTACATGTTGTACGTCGACAATCGGTTTGATCTGTCAGGCCCGCTCGATTCGTATATCACCGTCAATGTCGCCGGCACGTACGAATTGGCGCAAGGGATGACCTTGGTCGGGCGGATCGACAATCTGTTCGACGAGGACTACGAAGAAGTCCCCGGCTTCGGCACGCTCGGGATCGGCGCCTATAGTGGGTTGCGCTTCGTCTGGTAGTCGAAAGGGAAGATTGCGCCCAGAGGATTGTCTCTGGGCGCCGCTTGGGGGAAATGTCTAATGTCTAAAACCTATTGGCTAATCTTCGAAGAGATCATTTCTTCTTCTTTCTTCATCAGCCGCAGAGCGTTAGCTCCGGTTTCTTCTGCTGTTAGAACGGCCGCGTTGGGCCTAAGACATTGCTAAAAACATTGTTTCTTAAAAATGCGTACCGACTTCGGATCGACAAACAAAATCGTCGCAAAACCGTAGGGTGGGTGGAGCAAAACCGCGATCGATTTTGCGATTCAAAAAAAACAGAATCGGTTTGCGCAACCCACCGGAATCGCTAACCAATGCAATCGTGTAGCAATTTTCTCTTCAGCCCGGAGGGCTGTCCCAAAATAGCCCGGGGTGGAGTTGCGCAGCGACGCAACCGCGGGTTCGCGTGACCGAATATGGCGGTGACGTTGGACGCGATTTCATTCTGCCAACCCGAACGTCACCTTATTTTGGGCCGCCTAGACCCTGGGCTCCGTCGCTGCGTGACGAGCGCCCCGGGCTGCTATTAGAACGGCCGCGTTGGGCCTAAGAGCTGTGGGGTTGGTACTCAGCGCGGTTTATCGCGCTGCAGCAAGACGCTACTTTCGGCGGAGCGAAAGGCGACACTTTGTTCCGCCTGCGGAAAGGCGAGCTAGCTTTGGGTAAATGACTAGATCCTCATGTCGAATGCTTGAAAAAAACACGGCATTCTTCATTAGACATTAGGATTTAGAAATTAGACATTTCCCCCTCCTACTTCTTCCCCTCCGCGCGGCGTGCCCGAAAGAATTCGGTCAGCACGTCGCCGCACTGCGGCGCTAAGATGCCGGGGACGACTTCGCAGCGATGGTTCAAGCGTGAGTCGCTCAGCAGCGTGTATAGCGATGTGACGGCGCCTGCTTTGGGATCGATGGCGCCAAAGACGACGGTGGGGATTCGCGCTTGTAAGATTGCGCCGGCGCACATCGGGCACGGCTCCAGCGTCACATACAGCGTGCAGTCCGCCAGGCGCCAATTTTGCAGCGACTCGGCGGCTTGAGTGATCGCGATCATCTCGGCATGCGCGGTGGGGTCGTGCAGGGTTTCGCGCTGATTATGCGCGGCGGCGATCACGCGATTGTTATGCACAATGATCGCGCCGACCGGGACTTCTTTTTCGCGGGCCGCTTGCTCGGCAAGTTCCAGCGCCTGATACATAAAGATCTGGTGGAACGAAGGATACTCAAACTGGCGCGGTTCGGCGGAATCAATCATGGCGAGCAGACCATCATGGAAAACAAAAAAAGCGTCCTCTTGTAGGAAGAGGACGCTGGAAATTTGAATGCGCGACTTGACTCGATTACAGGTCGAGTTCGGTACCTTTGATCGGCGTCTTCTGCCAGTCCGGTTCAGGGGCCGCACTGGGCGTACTCGGCGTGGAGTTGGCTTTGGCTCCGTTGGAGGACATCAGTCGACCCAGGACCGTGGCATTTACATTCTCGTCCAAATATTTCACCGAGCCATCGACCATGCAAATGTTTACGCCGCCAAAGTGATTGCTGGAGGGAAGGGAGTTGGTTGCGGTAACCGTATCGCCGATGGCACTGTTGATTGGGGGCCCGGACGTTGTAAAGGCATCGTACCAAAAGATGGCCGCTTCATAGTCGTTGGGATTGGATGACGCACCTCCACCACTGACGACATTCCATTGGAAATCTTGTCCGGTTTGTACCCGTTCGGCCAGCAAGATCGTGTTCGAGGCGCCATCTTTCATCCGATCGAGCAGCACCTTCAGGTCGCCGGAGGTGATCGCGTTGTCGCTCCACGCGCCATTGGCTTCGATATCGACCCCGCTGGTCGCCGACGCGCCATAGAGATTCTTGATGCCGCCGTTGGCGAAATAGCCCAGCGGATTCGAGGTGCCGGTAACAACGTCCACTGGATCGCTCGGGCAAACCAGAATGGGGAGAACCTGGCCATCCAGCGCCTCATTTGACGCGTCCGCGGCAATGGATGCGGTAGAGCTGCGATAGGCTTCGCTGTAAAGCTCGGCCAGATCATTTCGACCAAGTTCCGCAAGCAGCGGAACCGGCCAGTTGACGATCTGTGTTGAATAGTCACTTGGCGCGCCGCTGGTCGGGATGAACGCCATCAGCGGCGGCATCTTTTGCTTGGAAGTTTGATAGTTCATGACGGCGACGCCATGCTGCTTCAGATTGTTTTTGCATTGGGCGTTGCGTGCCGATTCGCGGGCAATGCTGACCGCCGGAAGCAACAGGCCCGCCAAAATGCCGATGATCGTGATCACGACCAGCAGCTCGACGAGCGTAAAACCGCGACGGAGCGGAGAAGACATGACGTATCCTCTTCGATGGAGAGAAATTTTGAGGAGCAACCGCGAAAAGCTTAGCCGCATTCACTATCGCAAAAATAGGCGGGGATGTCGAGACTTTGGTGGAGCCAGCGCTGAGAATTCATGAAACCGTAAGTGTAATTGCGACCTATGGTTGCGTATCCTGCGCCGCGGCCGCTTCCACATTGTTCAAGAGGGGGTTGCCTGCCTGTTTTGGGGGGTAAGCGGCCGAGGACACCACACAGCTGGCAAGGAAAATCGCTATGACGGGAGAAATCGGAACAGAAAACCGCTGGCTAAGGCTCTTAAAGGCATGGCCCGAGAAAATGCCGCAGCAAGGACTGGTCGTCACCACGCTGAACGAACAGATCCCATTTACCGGATTTGTATTTGATGACGAAATCATGTTGCTGCAGCGACCCGCGCCCGACGCGATGGGGGGGCGGCAAGTTTTTGTCCCCTTTGAGTCGATCGCTTGTTTGAAAATCACGGCCGTCGTGCCGACCAAGATGTTCAACGAATTTGGCTTCAGCGGCTCGTTGCCCAAGATTTAACGTTTTGCAGACAAAGAAGAATGGAACACGGCAAGGGCACGGATGCAGGACGGTAAAGCAGAGACGCAAGCAATTAGAAAAACGGAACACTAGCCCGCTGCGCCAGTTTTGAGGTTGCGCTATTTGGCCGAACGGATTCTGGGTTGGCCCGGATAGCTCCGCTATCGGGGCCGACGAAGTCGGTAGGAGGCGTCGAGCCGCGGTCGGACTTACTTCGGTGATCGCTATACCGTTGGAAATGACGAAAAGCCGCTGAACTGCTTACGGGGAACCAATGCCTCTTACGGCTGCGCCGCCCCGATAGCGGAGCTATCGCGGCCAACCAGGGAAATAACGCAACTTCAAAAAACGCGCTTCGGCGACGAAGAAAGAAAACTTCTCATGCGGCGAATTTACCTCGACCATAACACGACCACTCCGATTGCTCCCAGCGTGCAAGAGGCGATGCTGCCGTTCTTGGCGGAGTATTTTTCGACGCCTGATTTTGAATATCCGCCGTCGCGGATTGTCGAAGAGACATTGGAAGACGCGCGGGGCCAGATCGCCAATTTGATTGGCGCAACCAACGAAGAAATTGTCTTCACCTCCAGCGGAACCGAAAGCATTAACCTGGCGATCCAGGGGACGTTCTTTCGTAATCCGGCCGACATCGGCGGGCATTTGGTTATCTCGGCGCTCGAGCATGCGGCGGTTACCGAGACCGCGCGGTTTCTCAAGCAATTGGGAGTCGAACTGACCTACGTTCGCTGCGACAAAAATGGGGTCGTCGATCCGGAAGAGGTCGAAAATGCAATTCGCCCCGAGACGCGCCTGGTTTGCGTGACGCTGGCCAATCACGAAATCGGCGTGATTCAGCCGCTGCGACAGATTGCCGACCTTTGCCGCAGTCGCGGCGTGCTGCTGCATGCCGACGCCGTCCAGGCTTGCGGCAAGATACGGGTGCAAGTTCAGGAATTAGGAGTCGATCTGCTCAGTCTTTCGGCCCACAAGTTCTACGGTCCTAAAGGCGCCGCCGCGCTTTATATTCGCAACGGCACGCCGCTCGCGCCGCTCTTGCATGGCGAAGGTCAAGAACGCGGACTGCGCAGCGGACAAGAGAATGTCGCCGCGCTGATCGGCATGGGCGCCGCAGCAGATTTGGTTCGTCGTTGCCTGGATGATTCGGCCGGCGTGCAAGCCAAACTGCGCGACATGCTGCAGGATCGCCTTAGCGCCGGCATTTCCGATCGCTTGGAGATTCCCGGCGCCAAAGCAGAACGCCTGCCCAATACGATCTCGGTCCAGTTTCCCGGCGTTAACGCAGCGCGGCTCTTGCGACAGGCCGATTCAATTTGTGCGTACACGACCGCATCCATGCATACGGGTCCCGCCGGAAATTCACCGACGCTGACCGCGATCGGCCTGGGCGACGACGCGGCGGCCGGAACGATTCGCTTTAGCGTCGGCTGGTACACGTCAGAAGAAGAGATCGAAGAAGCGGCCGATCTGCTGGTCTCGGCCTGGTCGAATCTGGTGCGGTAGGCTTGCCGCTGCGAAGAAGAGAACTTTCGCCCTGGTTTCTCCCCCCCCCAAAAAAAAATTAGGCGAACGCTGTGCGGCTGATGTCGATATGGTGACGCTTTCTAGTCTTCACTTGGTTCGAAATCGGTTGCCGGCGCTGCAGCAATACGCTGCTTTCGACGGAGCGAAAGGCGACTGTTGGGTTCGCTTGCTGAACAGCGCTCTCGGGTCGCGGAAAATTGCCCGTTGACAATGCGCACGGATTCGTGGTCGATTGCCACGCGGCGAGAAGATAGGGAAGTTCCTCCTGCACCCATCTGACTCGGGGACGAGCAGTCGTCGGCGCATGCGCCCTACTCCAACAGACGTTGGCAGTCCGGCTAGTTGGGCCCATATCGAAACCAGCAGGTCGAATGACCCGATCGCCGGGCTCCCCAAAAAAAGATCGGTCCGGTCCTGTCCAACCTTGCGAACGAGAAAACAGGGCGATCCGGTCCAGTCCAACCTTTCGCACGAGAAAACAGGGCGATCCGGTCCAGTCCAACCTTTCGCACGAGAAAGCAGGGCGATCCGGTCCAGTCCAACCTTTCGCACGAGAAAGCAGGGCGATCCGGTCCAGTCCAACCTTTCGCACGAGAAAACAGGGCGATCCGGTCCAGTCCAACCTTGCGAACGAGAAAACAGGGCGATCCGGTCCAGTCCAACCTTTCGCACGAGAAAACAGGGCGATCCGGTCTCATTGGGGCAGCAGACAGCGCGGCTGCGGCTATATTCCCCAAATTAACGCTCGGGCTGTTGGGGGCAATGGCTCGAAAAAAATTGCCGCGGTCCGGTCCGATCCAAATGGGACATTCGTCGCGGGGCGATTGACGCTCTTGGGGCGCCTGTTGAGAATCGGAGCAAACTCTCACACGGCCCTTTCCTAGGAAAGCGAATGATGCAGCGACAAACGACCGGCGCACCGGGACTGGATGAACTTTTAGGGGGTGGGCTCGTCCCGGGCACGCTGACGGTGGTGGTCGGCGCGACCGGAATTGGGAAGACGCAGCTCGGCGTCCATTTCGCGCATGCCGGCGTCAAAACGGAGGGGAACAGCGGCGTCTTCTTTGACATGAGTTCACGCGGCGATTCGCAGAATCACGCCGCTTATGCGCAGCGGATGGTCGACTGGAAGCTGACGCGATGCGACTCGCAGGCCAAGCCGAATCTCGACGACTTTTTTGCCGCGGAGGCCGACTACGGCAACTTTCTGCATGTCTTTGACTATGCCGGCAAGCGGGTCACCAAACGGGATCTCGACTGGGACGCTTGGCACGAGTGGCAAGGCGAGTTGAACGTGAAACTGGCGACGACGATCGGCTTTCTCTACGGCAATCTATGTCGCGGTTCACGGCGCGTGGTGATTGATGGGATCGAACCGGTCGACACGCCGAGCGAATCGATTCAGTTCAATCTGTTTGAGTACGTCTATCACCAGATCTTGCGAAAGGATCCGATGTGGGTCGCCAGAGACCTGTTTCGCCAGAAGTTTCGCGAGCATGCCGCCGAAGCGGAACGTCAAGCGTACGATCCGGCGCAGGTCTGCTGCATGCTGTTGCAGACCTCGAAAGAAGCGATGCTCGATGACTTGATCTCGCGTCCGCTCGACGAAGGAGACATCCTCTCGGGCGCGAACACGATCATCTATCTGGGCAAGTTTATGGATGGGCGAAAACTACGCCGAGCGATGTACGTCCCCAAGCACCGCGGCAGCGCCGTGACCGACGAAATTGTTCCGTACACGATCGACGACGCCGGTCTGCATTTTGAAGGGTAGCTCGCTGGAGCCGGTCTTTTGGGAGAGGGCGATATTAACCGCGAGCCATGTCGGCGCGATATTTGGCTTCTTCCGCTTTTTGGATGAACATCGGGTCGCGAGTTCCCTCGAAGGCGCGTTGGTAGGTCACCGACAGGGCGGTGAAGTTGAACGGATCGGTCGGCTCCAGTTCGCAGACCTTCTCGGCGTGTTCGACCGCCGCAGCGTGTTTGTCCAACTTTTGATAAACGATGGAGAGCGCCATGTGAGAGAGGACATGCGTTGGATCGACGGCAAGCGCTGCTTGGTATTGCGCAGCGGCTTCGTCCAACTTGCCAGCTTCATTGAGGCTCTCGCCGGCTTTGTAGAGTTCTTTTGCGGTCGACATAGGGAATGCTCTGGCGGGGTTGGAATCGACGATTGGGTCCACTTCTCCGAATTATACGTGATTTCCGGCGAAATCCCAGGCGTGCAACCCACGGTGAACTTCAGTACATTGGCGTTTCGCAGCAAGGAGTTAGAGCAAACCTGTTTGGATCGGCAACGCGTAAAATGAGCGAGTATTTCCTCCAGATCGGCGGCGAAGAGCGCGGCCCCTTTTCTCTCTTTCAACTCGAATCGCAGCCGATCTCGGAATCGACGCCAATCCGGTTGGAAGGAACCGACGATTGGCGCCGCGCCGGTGACTTCCCAGAACTACAGCGGTTGTTCCGCGGCGGAAGCGGCGATCAGTATGGAGATTTTCGGGATTTAGCGGCGGAGCCTTCTCCCTACGCTTCACCGCAAGCGGAGCTCCACGTCACCGATGACAGCGGATCCGCCGCGCCGAGATGGCTGGGGATGATCTCGTGCGGCCTAGGCATCCTATCGTGGCTGCTTTTGCTTGGATTTTTTGGCTATGTGGTCTTTATGGTGATCCAAGAAGAACAAGGCGGCGGAGAACCGCCGGAGGCCGTTTTGTTCGCCATTGGGCTCAGCATTTGTTTTAACTTTGTCATCATGCTAGCGGGGTTGCTTTTGGGAGGGATCGGCGTTTTATTGCCGGAATCTGGCAAGGGCTGGGCGATTGTGGGAGTGATCGCCAACGGCTTGCCGCTCTTGATATTAGGGGGGCTGATTCTGTTGGGCTTGCTGCTGGGCTGATCTTTTTGGTCTTCACGCGGGCACGCCTTTCGGGGTAAAACCGAGGAGATTTCGCGGGTTAGGACGTTTTGCGCGATTCTCTCGCCTCCAGTTCGTCGATATACCGGGGAAGTGAATAAGCTTCGGCTCCGTTGGCAAGGATTGCTATCACGAGCCGCAGCCCAGGGCAATACAACTTCCATCAGCAAAAGGATTTGCTGTGACAGAGATCCACCCGACCGCGGTCGTATCACCCCAGGCACGTCTGGGCGCTGATGTTCAAATCGGACCATTTTGCGTCATCGAAGCCGGCGTGGAGGTAGGAGATCGCTGTCGACTGGAGTCTTTTGTCACCATCAAATCGGGCTCGATCGTCGGCTGCGACAATCGCATCTGTGATCATGCTGTCATTGGGGGCGCCGCCCAGCACATTCGTGCTCCGGAGCTGTCAGGCCGCTTGGTGATCGGTGATCGCAATCAAATTCGCGAGTTTGTCACGATCCACCGCGCCTTGAATGCCGGCGAAACGACGACGGTCGGCAACGACTGCTTGCTGATGGTTCAGGCCCACATCGGCCACGATAGCATCATCGGCAACAACGTCATCCTCACGAACAACTCGCTCGTCGCCGGGCACGTGGTCATCGAAGATCGCGCTTATGTCTCTGGCGCCGTCGCGATCCACCAGTTTTGCCGCGTCGGTCGTTTCGCCATGGTGGGCGGACAAGCGCACGTCGTGCAAGACGTTCCCCCTTACGTCACGGTCGACGGCTGTTCGAGCCTGGTCGTCGGTCTGAATTTGGTCGGTCTAAAACGAAACGGTTTCGACGCCGAAGCGATTCGCGAATTGAAAAAAGCGTACCGCATCTTGTACCGCTCGAACCTAACCAACGGCGAGTCGCTCGAGCGAATTCGGATGGAATTCGCCGGTCGCGCCGCCGAGCATTTTCATACGTTCCTGGCGCCCAGCAAGCGAGGCTTCATCCAAGCTCGCAGCCGCGGCCATCAACGCCCGATCAACGATCCGGTCAAGCTGCGCGTGATGCCGGGGGATCAAACCGATCAAAACGAAAACGTCAAAGTTCGCCAGGCTGGTTAGAATCCGTCGGCGCCAACTTGCTTGCTGCTGAGTGTTACAAGACGCTGGCCACGCTCCTGGCCAGCGTTTTTTTGTCTCTTGGCGGCCAGAACGCAAAAAAAAAGGCCGCGAGCAATTTGCTCACGGCCTCTTCGATGGATCCGATCAAAACGGCCTAGGGCCGCGTTTGACTTACTTCTTCTTTTTCTTGCCGCCGTTGCGGATCGCAGCTTGTGCGGCCGCCAGGCGGGCGATCGGCACGCGGAACGGCGAGCAGCTGACGTAGTCGAGTCCCACGCGATGGCAGAAGTCGATCGACGCCGGATCGCCGCCGTGTTCGCCGCAGATGCCGACCTTCAGTTTCTTGCTGGTCGAGCGACCCTTGGTGACGCCCATTTCAACCAACTGGCCGACGCCGGAAGTGTCGAGCGATTGGAACGGGTCAACCGGCAACAGTTCTCGGTGGAGGTAATCCGGCAGGAACGTGTTGATGTCGTCACGGCTGAAGCCGAAGGTCATCTGCGTCAAGTCGTTGGTGCCAAAGCTGAAGAACTCGGCATGTTCGGCGACTTCATCCGCGGTCAACGCGGCACGCGGAATCTCGATCATCGTGCCGATCAAGATCGGCAGTTCGCCGGTGAAATTGGCGTCGGCTTTGACCTTTTCGATCGTCGCTTCGGCCATGCCGCGAAGCAGCTTCAGTTCGGCGGCGGTTCCGACCAGCGGGATCATGATTTCCGGCTGAGCGTCGATCCGCTTCTTCTTGCATTCGATCGCCGCTTCGACAATCGCGGTCACCTGCATCTCGAGGATTTCGGGATAGGTGACGCTCAAGCGACAACCGCGGTGACCGAGCATCGGGTTCGATTCGTGCAACTGTGCGACCCGCGACCGAACCTTATCGGCCGAAACGCCGATTTCCTTGGCGATCTCGGCTTGCGCCTTTTTGTCGTGCGGCAGGAATTCGTGCAACGGCGGATCGAGCAGACGAACGGTGACCGGCAGGCCCTTCATCGCGGTGAAGATGCCGACAAAGTCTTTGCGTTGGAACGGCAGCAATTTGCCGAGCGCCTTGCGACGCGTCGCTTCGTCTTCGGCGAGAATCATTTCTCGCATCAGGCCGATACGTTCGTCTTCAAAGAACATGTGCTCGGTGCGGCAGAGGCCGATCCCTTCGGCGCCAAAGTCGCGGGCACGTTGCGAGTCGGCCGGCGTGTCAGCGTTGGTGCGAATGCCGAGGGTGCGGTACTCGTCGGCCCACTTCATGACCTTCGAGAAGTCGCCGGAGAGCTTCGGCTCGCTGGTCGAAACGCTGCCCAACATTACTTCGCCGGTCGAACCATCGAGCGACAGAATGTCTTTCGGGCCGTAGGTTTTGCCGCCGACCTTGATCTTCTTCGCTTTGGCGTCGATTTCGATTTCGCCGGCGCCGGCGACGCAGCAACGTCCCCAACCGCGAGCAACCACCGCCGCGTGACTGGTCATACCGCCGGTGCTGGTCAAAATACCAGCGGCGCTGTGCATGCCGTCGATGTCTTCAGGGCTGGTTTCTTTACGAACCAACAGCACCTTTTCGCCGGCGTGCGTTCGTTCGACCGCTTCTTCCGCCGAGAAGGCCAAAGCACCGACCGCGGCGCCAGGCGAAGCGGGCAAGCCGCGCGTCAGGACCGTCGCCGACGCTTTGCCAGCCGCGTCAAAGCTGGGGAGCAGCAGTTGCGTCAGGTCATTGGCCGGGATGCGTTCCAGGGCCGTCATTTCGTCGATCAGGCCTTCTTTGACCATATCGCAGGCGATCTTCACCGCGGCGGCGCCGGTACGTTTACCGTTACGCGTTTGCAGCATGAACAGCTCGCCGCGTTCGATCGTGAACTCGATGTCCTGCACGTCTTTGTAGTGCGTTTCGAGCGTATCTTTGATCTCGATCAGTTGCTTGTAGACGGCGCGGTTCCACTTCGACATCTCCGAGACCGGCTGCGGAGTACGAATGCCGGCGACGACGTCTTCGCCCTGGGCGTTGATCAGGAACTCGCCGTAGAACTTGTTTTCGCCGTTCGACGGATTACGGGTGAACGCGACGCCGGTGCCGGAGTCATCGCCCATGTTGCCGTAAACCATCGACTGCACGTTGACGGCGGTGCCGAGCAGGCCGCGGATGTTTTCGACTTCACGATAACGAACGGCGCGGGAGGTGTTCCAGCTCTTAAAGACCGCTTCGATCGACAGTTCCAACTGCTTCAGCGGATCCTGCGGGAAGTCTTCGCCGGTCGCCTTCTTGTAGACCGCTTTGTACGCTTCGCACAGTTCGATCATGCCTTGGGCCGGCACATCGGTGTCGAGCGCGGCGCCGTACTTCATCTTGATTTTGGAGAACGCTTCTTCAAAGTCGTGGTGATCCATTCCCATCACGACGTCGCCAAACATGTTGATCAAGCGGCGATAGGCGTCGTAGGCGAAACGCTCGTTGTTGGTCGCGTTCGCCAGGCCGACGACCGAAGCGTCGGTCAGACCCAGGTTGAGAATCGTGTTCATCATGCCGGGCATCGAGACGGCGGCGCCGGAGCGAACCGAAACGAGCAGCGGGTTCTTGTCATCGCCGAGCTTCTTTTTCAGCTCTTTTTCGAGCGTCGCGATGTTCTTGGCGACTTCTTCTTGCATCGCCTTCGGCAGCTTTTCGCCACCTTTGTAGTAGAGATCGCACACCTCGGTGGTGATGGTGAATCCAGGCGGAACCGGCAAGCCGATGTTGGTCATGCCGGCCAGGTTCAAACCTTTGCCGCCGAGAATCGCTTTGCTGACCCCTTTGCCTTCGGTCTTCGTTTTACCGAAGTAGTAGACCATCTTCGCGCTTTTGGCAGCCGCCTTCTTTTTCGCCATCTTTTCAAACCTTCTGTACGTTGAGTTGCACGATGCGTGTGTGGGGAAAATTCCGCTTTGTATGGTCGCGAACGAGGAAGGCGACGCCTGTTAGCGGCGCATTCACCTACCACAGATCGGTATCTGCAAGCTAGACAAAGCCAGCAATGTAATGGAGGCTTCTTTCGAGCGTCAAGTACACAAGAGATGTGCCTGCGTCAGTTTTTTGCCCGAAAACGCCCTCTTTTTCACTTCGCGGCGATCTTATCCACGCCCATGAACGAGCGCAAAACCGCCGGGATCTCGATCGACCCGTCGGCCTGTTGATAGTTCTCGAGCACGGCGATGATCCCGCGACTGATCGCGATCGCGGTGCCGTTTAGGGTGTGGGCGAACTGCGTTCCCTTCTCCCCTTTGGTTCTGTAGCGAATGTTGAGTCGTCGCGCTTGGTAGTCGGTGCAGTTCGAGGTGCTGGTCACTTCGCCCCATTCGCCGGCTTCGCCGCGGCCCGGCATCCAGGCCTCCAGGTCAAATTTACGATAGGCGGGCCCCCCTAAATCTCCGGTCGCCGTGTCGACAACGCGATAGGGAATGCCGAGTCCATCGAAGATCTGGCATTCCAGATCACAGAATTTATCGAGCGTTGCGTCGCTTTGGTCGGGGAGCGTAAACGCGAACATTTCGACCTTGGTGAATTGGTGAACCCGATAGAGCCCGCGTGAGGCGCGACCGGCCGAGCCGGCTTCGGTTCGATAGCAGTGGCTCATCCCGCAATAAAGCTTCGGCAAGTCTTCCGCTTCCAGCACTTTGCCGGCGTTCATGCCGCCCAGGGTGATCTCGGCCGTCGCGACCAGATTCAGGTCGGTATTCTCGACGCTGTAGATTTGGGTCTCGGGACCACGCGGAATAAATCCGACGCCGTGCAAGATTTCGGTCCGAGCCAGGTCTGGCGTGATCGTCGGCGTGAAGCCTTCTTTCATCAAAATTTCGAGAACGTACCGCTGCAGGGCTAGTTCTAGCAGCACCGCTTCGTTCTTCAAAAAGTAGAACCCGGCGCCGGCGACTTGGGCGCCCGACTCAAAGTCGATCAGGTCGAGATTTTCGCCCAACTCGACATGATCGAGAACCTTGAAATCAAACTTGCGGGGCTCGGTCTTACCGCGGCGTAGTTCAAGATTCGCCTGGTCGTCGGCGCCAATCGGAGCGGCTGGATGCGTCAGATTGGGGATCAGCCGCAGCAGATCGACGATCTCGGCGTCGAGACGATCGACTTCCTTTTGGGCGGCGTCTTTCTCTTCGCGCAGCTTGCGACCTTCTTCGATGATCTGTGGTCGTTCTTCGGCTGAGGCCTTGCCGATCAATTTGCTGGTCTCGTTGGCGCGACGGTTGAAATCTTCCGTCTCTTGCTGCTTCTGGCGACGCGCCGTTTCGAGCGCAGCCACTTTGGCTACGTCGGCGTCAACGCCGCGGAGTCGGCAGTTTTCTTGGACGAGATCGACGTTGTCGAGTACGAACTTACGGTCGAGCATGATATAGACAGATCGGGGAAAGTTAGGCTTGGTTCGGGGTGATTTTGCTCAGCGTGTGCCAAAGTGCGGCGCTGGCCTTGATGCCGCGATGAAAGTCGGCCAGACAGAATTTCTCGTTCGGGCTGTGCGTGTTGTCGTCGTTCAGTCCCCAGCCAAGCAGCAGGACGTCGACACCCAGTTGTTCGACAAAGCTGGTCACGATCGGAATCGAGCCCCCTTCGCGAATAAAGACCGGCGGACGGCCAAAGCCTTTTTCGATCGCCGTCGCGGCGGCCGACATGTAGGGACTGTCCAACGGCACGACAAAGCCCGGTGCGCCGTGGAAATCGGTCAGTTCCATCCGAATCCCGGGAGGCACGAGCGCTTCAAGATGCGTTTTGAGCGATTCGGACAACTGGGCCGGATCTTGATGCGGGACCAGGCGAAAACTGAATTTCGCGGACGCTTTGGCGGGAAGAACCGTCTTGGCGCCTTCTCCTTGGTAGCCTGACGTGATGCCGTTGATGTCAAACGTCGGTCGGGTCCAGCGGCGTTCGAGCGTCGAATATCCTGATTCGCCGGTCAGACCTTCGACGCCGATCGAGCGCATGAAGTCAGCATCGCTAAAGTCGAGCGAGCCAAACTGATTTCGTTCTTCGTCGGTCAGCGGATCGACATCGTCATAAAAGCCGGGGACTTGGATTTTGCCTTTCTCGTCAATCAGCGACGCGAGCATCTTGCTGAGCGTGTTGGCCGGATTGGTGACCGCGCCGCCAAACGTGCCGCTATGTAGGTCTTGTTTGGGGCCGAACAATTTCAGTTCGTAGTAAGCGATTCCCTTCAAGCCATAGGTGATCGCCGGCTGGCCGGGACCAAACTGGCTGTTGTCGCTGATGACGACGACGTCGCACTCGAGCAGGTCATCATTTTCTTTGATGAACGGCGTCAGGTGTTCGCTGCCGATCTCTTCTTCCCCTTCGATCAGAAATTTGACCTGAAGCGGGAGCTTGCCGACCGATTTGATCCAGGCTTCGACGCTTTTCACATGCGTCAGCATCTGCCCTTTGTCGTCGGTAGCGCCGCGAGCATAGATATTGCCGTCGCGAATGGTCGGTTCAAACGGAGGGCTCTTCCATTCTTCCAAAGGTTCCGGCGGCTGCACGTCGTAGTGTCCGTAGACCAGCGCGACGGGAGCTCCCGGAACAGCCGGGCTCTCGGCATAGACGATGGGGTGCCCTGGCGTTTCAAAAATTTTCGTTTCAAAGCCAAGCTGGTCAAACTGCCGATGCATCCATGCAGCGGCGTCACGAACGTCCGCTTTATAACGGCTGTCGGTGCTGACGCTGGGAATTTTGAGCAGTTCGCAAAGATCGGCTTCAAACTTGGACCGATTTTCGGTTAGAAACGTCTGTAGTTCAGACATGAATACTCAGAGTGAATTGAAAGATGGGCGGTCCTTGAACAGACCGAAAAATTAGTTCCCGCAAACGGCAGCGGTACAATATAATGGCAGGCCGCAGCTACGAGTATGCCACACCCCGCAGCGGGAACCTGTTGGAGGAGTGAAGTTTACGCGGTTTCGCCTGGAACCTTTGGACGGAAAGCATGGGGAACAACGAATCAGCCGTCGCTGAACCTTGGGAAGCGACAACGGTTAAATCAAAACCGAAAAATGATACCAAACGGAAAAAGCAGCCACGTTATAACGTGATTTTGTGGAACGATGACGACCATACGTACGATTACGTCATTCTGATGATGCGTGATCTGTTCGGGCATCCGGTCGAAGCGGGCTTCAAAATCGCCGAAACGGTGGACGCGGCCGGTCGAGCGATCTGTTTGACCACGACGCGCGAACATGCCGAGCTAAAGCGGGACCAGATCCACGCTTACGGCAAGGATGAGCTGATGGCCCGATCCAAAGGGTCGATGTCGGCGACGATTGAACCGATAGAATAGCCGCAAACTTCCCTGTTTAACAATTCGATCTCACCCGAACCGATCCGCGCACTGCGCGGGATCGGTTATTTTGTTGGCGATGATGACTGAAAAAGCACTGAAAACGGTCACGCTGGGCTGCAAAGTCAACCAGTACGAAACAGAACTTGTCCGCGAAGGTCTGGTGACCGCCGGCTATCGAGATGCGATTACCGAAGAGCCGGCCGATCTCTGTATCGTGAACACTTGCACAGTCACCAACGAAGGGGACTCGAAAAGTCGTCAGGTCATTCGCCGACTGGCGCGCGACAATCCCGACGCACGAATTGTCGTCATGGGATGCTACGCGACCCGGGCTCCAGCAGAGCTGGCCGTGTTGCCAAATGTCGTCGAAGTGGTGGAGAACAAGCGGGAAATTCCCGATTTATTGGGTCGCTTTG
This sequence comes from Blastopirellula marina DSM 3645, assembly GCF_000153105.1. Taxonomy (GTDB): domain Bacteria; phylum Planctomycetota; class Planctomycetia; order Pirellulales; family Pirellulaceae; genus Blastopirellula; species Blastopirellula marina. Next base: position 931,109 of record NZ_CH672377.1, on the reverse strand, counting down.
GCGTGATCGACGTTCCCACGGGGCTCTCGACTTTCGGCGACCGCCATCGCGCCTTTGTGAAGGTGCAGGATGGATGTCTGCTGCGCTGCACGTTTTGCATCATTCCGACAGTTCGTCCGGAGATGTACAGCCGCTCTAGCGAAGAGATCATCGCCGAAGTCGCTCGTCTGGCCGACAACGGCTTTCGTGAGATCGTCCTGACCGGAATTCATCTGGGGCACTACGGCGTCGATCAAAATCGGGGCAAGTCAAAAGCGGAATGGATGCGTCTAGCGCATCTCGTGCGAAGTTTGGCGCGACTGGACGGCGACTTTCGTATTCGGATGAGCAGTATCGAAGCGACCGAGGTGACCCGCGAGCTGATCGAGGTAATGGGAGAGTTTCCCGATCGCGTTTGCCCTCACTTGCATATCTCGATGCAAAGCGGGTCGGACTCAGTGTTACGGCGGATGCGTCGTCGCTGGGGAGCGCAACGATTTGTCGATCGCTGCAAGTTGCTGCAGACCAGTCTGGATCAGCCGGCGATCTCGACCGACATCATCGTCGGCTTCCCCGGCGAGACCGAAGCCGAGTTCGAAGAGACCTGTGCGGTGTCGCGAGAAGTGGGGTTCTCGAAGATTCATATCTTCCCGTTTAGTCCACGCAAGGGAACGCCTGCGGCGGAAATGCCGGATCACATTCCCGGCGACGTGAAATCGGATCGCCGCCGTCGTCTGGCGGACGTCGAAGCGGCGTCTCGACAAATCTATTTTGATTCGCTCGTCGGGCGGCAACTGGAAGTCTTGGGCGAATCGTCCGAGACTGACGAGTCTGGCCGCGCCCTCGTGCGGGGAACCGCGTGCCGCTATGCGCCGGTCACGTTTGAAGGGGCGGCCGGTGATGTTGGAAATCTCCGACGAGTTCTTGTGAAGTCGGCCCAGGCGGATCATTTGATCGCGACTCTGACCTGATTCGGGTTTTGCTCAAGAGCAACAGAACGGTTGTAGCGAAGGCGCAAACCTTACGATCGTTCCATTTGCTCGATGCTAGCGTTTTCTGCCGCGCCGCTCGCTAATCGCCGATGAAATAGAGAAGAGAAATGTGCACCCTGCACCGAAGGCATTCCGAAGCGAGGCGACCAAGTGGCGACTGCAGTATCAAAAGAAGCCGGCATTCTGTTGGAAGCAGGCACCAACGAAGCGGAAATTCTCGTCTTTCAAGTTGGAGATCAAAACTTTGGCGTGAATGTCGCCAAAGTGAAGGAAGTGCTGGAAATCGGCGAAGTGACGTCGATTCCGCACGGACATCCGGCGATCGAAGGCTTGGCGCAGATTCGTAACGAAGTCGTGACGCTGGTGAATCTGGCGCGCTTTCTGTATGGCGACGAAGAGTTCTCGCGGACAAGCAGCGGCAAAGACTATTTGTTGTTGCTCGAATTCAATTCGCAACAGCTTGCGTTTCGCGTGCAAAGCATTCAGCGGATCTATCGCGTTAGTTGGGCGTCGACCAAGCCGCTGCCGGAAGTGACCGGCATGAATCCTCCCGTCACTAGCATTATCTTGTTGGATGGGCGACTGATTCAGATTCTTGATTTTGAATCAATCGGCAACGGCATCGGGCATTTCGGCCTGGCCGAGTCGAACCAACAAAGTCATGTGGAGCACATCAGCGCCGCCAATTGTCCGATCATCTTCGCCGAAGATTCGCGGATGATCTCGGAGATGATCCAGGATTCGTTGTATGCGGCAGGCTTCTCTAACCTGCGTGGATTTACCGATGGAGAAGACGCGTTGCACTATCTGCGTCAACTGGCGACCCAGCACGACACATCGACGATTCGATCGGCTGTCAGCGTCGTGGTGACCGATGTCGAAATGCCGCGGATGGATGGTTTTAGCTTGGCGAAACAGATCCGTAGTCATCAGGTGTTGGCCGAACTGCCGATTGTCATCTTTTCGTCGCTCGTGTCGCGCGACAATGAAAAGAAGGGAAAACAGGTGGGCGTCTCGTGCCAGGTCGCCAAGCCGCGGTATGACGAGTTGGTCGTGAAGATCCGCGAAGCGGCCGGGATCTGTTAACGCTGTAAGCGTTTGGGCGATCCTCGACTGCTAGCAATTTGATCGCGTCGCCATTGCTCTTCTTTTCGCTAAAAATCAGCTCAAGATTCGGCTTGCTCTTGTCGGGGCGCATTTGCTACTGTTCGCCCCGGTCGCGCGGCCTTTGTAGGTCGCGACAATCTTTACGTCCGTGCGAACTTGAGAGCAAGGATGCGAAACCTACAGATCAATTTGGCGGCGATTCTCTTTTTGGCGGCCAGCGCAGCAGCGCTTGCGGCTCCTCCTTGGGCTCGCTTGATCCCGTTCAAGAGCGTCGAAGCCGATGTCAATCAGCCGTATCAACTGACCGACACGAATGGTCCCTGGATGATCATGGCGACCTCGTTCAGTGGTCCCGGCGCGGCGCAAGACGCTCATAACCTGGTGATGGAGCTGCGTAAGGACTTCGATATGGAAGCCTACGTCTTTGAGCAGGCTTATGACTTCACCGAAAAGGTGCAAGGCTTGGGCTTCAACCAGTATGGCGAGCGCAAGACGATGCGATACGCCGACGAAGGCAAATACACCAGCATCGCCGTGTTGGTCGGCAACTTTGAAACGGTCGACGACGATGGCTTGAAAAAGACGCTCGAAAAACTGAAAGACGCCAAGCCGCAGTGCATGACCGGCGAGACGCAAACCACGCAAAATGACCCGATCAAATATCTCCGTCGCAAAATTCGGGAAGCGGTCACCGACAAAGAGAAGAAAGAGAAAGGCCCCATGGGGCACGCTTTCGTCTCACGCAATCCGCTGCTTCCGGATGAATACTTCGCGCCGAAGGGGATCGACCCGCTGATCTTGAAGATCAACAACGGGGTCGTGAACAGCCTGCTCGATTGCGAAGGGAAGTACAGCGTTCGCGTCGCGACATTTTCCGGAGCGACCGAAGTTGACGCCAAGCGGATCGCCGAGATTGAAAAGAAGAATGACCTTAGCCGCACACGATTGGCGGACGCCGCCGAAAAAGCGGAACGCTTGACCGCTCGCTTGCGCAAGCAAGGAGTTCCGGCTTACGTCTTTCATGATCGCTCGGAAAGCATGGTCACCGTCGGCTCGTTTGAATCGGTCGGCTCCGAACGTGCGGACGGAAAAATGGAAATCAATCCGCAGATCAATCGAATTATCAACGACTTCCGCGCGACTCCCGAACCCGGCACAGCCAACTTCAAGCCGAAGACGATCGACGGCGTCCCGTTTGACGTGCAGCCGGTGCCGGTCACGGTGCCGAAGCGCAGCGTTGGCGGCGAGTACGCGAAGTGGAATTTTCTGAAATAGCTTCGCTGTTCGCATTGCGATCGAAGAACCAAACGAAGACTTCTCATCCTGCGATGAGAAGTCTTTTTCTTTTCCCACGCCCCCGTATGGTCGCGACGGCCGGCTTGCTAAATTGAGTGCAGTGGGTGGACTTTGGGAGCGAGGGCGAGATGCCGGAAAAACGAGAGTTGGTGCTCGGGACGCACAACAAAAAGAAGGGCGCCGAGATGGCCAAGCTGCTTGCGCCTTTGGGGATCGAATTGCGAACCCTCGCCCAAACGCCGCGGGCCATCGAAGTCGAGGAAGACGCCGATTCGTTTGCCGGCAACGCCGAAAAGAAAGCGACCGAGCAAGCCATCCATCTCGGCATGTGGGTGCTGGCCGAAGATAGCGGACTTTGCGTCGATGCGCTGGCCGGCGAGCCGGGGATCTACTCCGCCCGATTTTCGGGACTGGAAGCGACCGATGAGTCCAACAACCGGCTGCTGCTAGAAAAGTTGGCCGGAGTGCAGGACGCCAGACGCACGGCGCACTACGTTTGTTGTATGCGGCTTGCTTCTCCCAGCGGCGAGATCATGGCGGCCAGCGAGGGCGTTTGCTGCGGCCGGATTGTCCGCCAAGAGCGTGGAACCGGCGGATTTGGCTACGACCCGCTCTTCGAGCTGATCGAATATCGGCGGACGTTTGGAGAGATGGGGGGCGCGGTCAAAGCGATGCTGAGTCACCGAGCGAGAGCTTCTCGCCGCTTGTTGCCCCAATTGCGGCAACTGCAGATCTCAGGGAAGTGGGGCCGCGAGTCCCCGTAGGATAGGCGGCCAAGAAAAAAAATGAGCGAGCCGTTGGGATGACGTCGACTCGCTCTTTATGAAATGTAGACCGTTAGATGACCTCCGTAGATTAGCAAAGCAGTTATAATCATTGCAATAGCATTTGGACAATTTTCGACGAATTTCTTTGCGGAGCCAGATCGTGACGATGCGACAAATCATTCCAGCCCTGCTGGCATTTTGGATTGCGGTCTCGATTCCGGCGCAGGCCCAATGCGAAACGATTGACGCGTGGATCGAAGAGAAGCTGCCGGCTTTGCTGGAAATCTACAAAGATCTCCATGCGCACCCGGAGGTTTCGTACGAAGAAGCGGTCACCTCGAAAAAGCTGGCCGATCTACTGCGCGATTCCGGCTATGAGGTGACGACCGACGTAGGGGGACACGGCGTCGTGGCGGTGCTCAAAAACGGCGCTGGCCCGACGTTGATGATCCGAGCCGATATGGATGGTCTGCCGGTGACCGAACAAACCGAGTTGGTTTATGCGTCGCAGGAAGAGATCACCACCAAAGACGGAATCCAGACCGGCGTGATGCATGCCTGCGGTCACGACGTTCACATGACCAACCAGATCGGCGTCGCCTGGTTCATGGCGACCCACCGCGACCTGTGGGAAGGAACGCTAGTCTTGATCTGCCAGCCTGCCGAGGAGCGAGGCGCCGGCGCGAAAGCAATGCTCGAAGCTGGTTTGTTAGAACGATTTCCGAAGCCGGATCAGGCTTTGGCGCTGCATGTCTCGGCGACATTGCCGTCCGGCACGATCGGCTATCGGGCTGGGTACGCGATGGCGAACGTCGACAGCGTCGATATTACGGTGCACGGCCGCGGCGGACATGGCGCTTATCCCCAAGCGACCATCGACCCCATCGTACAGGCCGCTGAGCTGGTGATGTCGCTGCAGACGATTGTCAGTCGCGAAATCAAACCGGTGGATCCGGCCGTGATTACGGTTGGCGCTATTCATGGCGGCGCCAAGCACAATGTGATCAGCGATCGCTGCGATTTGAAGTTGACCGTTCGCAGCTATGGTGAAAAAGTGCGTGCACAGCTGCGGGAAGCGATTACGCGCCGCGCGAACGCAATCGCCCAAGCCTACAACGCGCCTGAGCCGACGATCCACTACTCGGAAGGAACGCCCAGCCTGTTTAACGACCAGGATTTGGCGAAACAGATGGTGTCGGTCTTTCGTGATACCTTGGGAGAGGAGCAGGTCGTCCCGAGCGAGCCTTCGATGGGGGGAGAGGACTTTGGCCGCTATGGTTTGGCGGGCGTCCCCATCTTGATGTTTCAGTTAGGGTCGGTAGAGCAGAAGCGGCTCGACCGATTCGCCGAATTGGGGCAATCTCCTCCTTCGCTCCATTCGCCGAAATATTATCCGGACATCAAGCCAACCTTAAATACAGGACTGCGGGCGATGATTGCAGGTGCGCTCGACTTGCTTCAGGCGCCGGCTGCCGCAGATCAGCGCAATTAGAATGCAAAAATTGCGAATAGGCTTGATGATCGGCGGCTATTTTTTGCTGGTCGCAGCGGTAGTCACCGCGATCGGTTCGGCGCGAAGTTGGGCTTTAGTGGAACTGGATACGGCGGACAGCCGAGAGCAATGGAGCGAGTTTCGGCATCATGTGCAGATCCAGATGGAAGAGGGGGGATCGCCAGTAGCTCGTACGGTGCCCAAAAGCACCGAACCGCCCACTTTTGTTCTGCTAAGAGATCATTATTACGTATTGCTGGCCTTCGTTTTGCTGATAGTTACGCTGCTGTATTGGGTGACGGTTTGGATGATCTCCGGAGCGATGCGAACCTCGACCCATTTTGGCGACTCCCGGTCGTAGGAACGCCTACACATGAGCGCCTGTCTCGAATTAGAATGAATGCATGAGTCCGTCCAGTCGGCAAAACGAAACGCGTCAACCAGAACTGCTTGTGCGGCATTGGCCGCTGGTGCAGTCTCCCTGGGAGACAGGCGCGATGGCCGTCGCATTTGCTGCGGTGGGGCTGATCGCCTATTACGCGTCGCATAGCACGTCGCTGGGACTGCTTTGCACGTTGCTGCTGTTGCTAACGTCCTGGCGCATGTGGCTGCCGGCGATGTTTGAGATCGGTCCGCGCGGAATCGTGCAGAGGAATCTGTGGGGCCAACGCCGCATTCAGTGGCGCAATGTCGAAAGCTGTCAGCTGCAGCGCAAAGGAGTGGTGATCTATCTCACGTCCGACGCTTCGGCGGCCGCCGAGTTGAGCAACGTCTATATCTCGGGGCCTGGTCAGGTCGATGAGATTCGGGAAATCATCGAGTTCTATCTGCAGATTCGCCGCGCCGGCGGCGGTTCGTCGATTCTGCGTCATGACGACAGCGCCGATTCGATCGGCGCACCGCCGGTACCGACTTCGCGAACTTAGCCGCGCTTAGAGCGAACTCGTGTCGGCCTTAAAGCACGCAGCTTTGTGCGCCGATCCGGCGAGCATCGGCGGATGGTCGCGACAGAGGGAGTCGTCGACAATCGGGCAGCGATCGGCGAACGGACAGCCTGGGTACTCTTTATCGGGCGACGGAACTTCACCCTGCAAAACGACTCGGCGCCGCGTCCGCTCTAGCGCCGGATCAGGGACCGGAATCGCCGAGAGCAGCGCTTGGGTGTAAGGATGCTGCGGCGACTCGTACAACGCTTCGGCCGGCGCCATCTCGACGATGCGCCCCAGGTACATCACGCCGACGCGGGTCGAGATATGCCGGACGACCGACAGGTCATGCGCGATAAACAGATACGAAAGGCCCAGCTTCTGCTGGAGGTCCATCAGCAGATTCACGACTTGCGCTTGGATCGAAACGTCGAGCGCCGAGACCGGCTCGTCGCACAAAATCAGCCGTGGGCGAACCGCCAAAGCCCGCGCGATGCCGATTCGTTGGCGTTGTCCTCCAGAAAACTCGTGCGGGTAGCGATTGATGTAGCGCGGATTGAGTCCGACCAGTTCCATCAGCCGCATCACTTCCAGCTTGCGATCAACGCCGCGCGCTAGACGGTAAATCTTGATCGGCTCGCCGATGGTCGAACCGACCGTCATGCGCGGATTGAGCGATGCGAACGGATCCTGGAAAATCATCTGCACATCGCGGCGATAGGGGCGCATCGCGCTGCCGGTCAGGCCGTCGATTCGGTGTCCGTCGATGTAAACTTCGCCGGAGGTGGGCGGGGTCAGATTGAGAATCGCTTTGGCGGTGGTCGATTTCCCGCAGCCTGATTCACCGACCAGGCCAAGCGTTTCCCCTTCGCCGAGCGTGAAGCTGATTCCATCGACCGCGCGCACAAACCCCGATTCGCCGGTGAACCAACCGCCGCGACGAAAGGGGAAGTGCACCTTCATGTCGCGCACTTCGAGCAGCGGACGCGTCGCGGCCACCGCGGGGACGATCTCTTCTTTCATTTCCAGCGTCACGAGAGTTCCTCGCTGATTTGCGACGTCGCGTCATGTCGCGGGGCTTCATCAATGTTGACCAGACAGGCGTAACTGCCGTCGGAGTTCGATTTCACAAGCGGCGGGTCGATCCTGCTGCAGTCGGCGATGCTGAAGGGACAGCGCGGACGGAACGAGCAACCTCCCGGCAACTTCGAAAGATCGGGCGGTTGACCCGGGATCGGGCGAAGCTCGGCTTCCAGCTTGTCGACGCGCGGCGCCGATTCCAGCAAGCCCAGCGTGTAAGGATGCCGCGGGTTGGCGAACAGTTCGTCGACCGTCGCCTTCTCGACGACACGGCCGGCGTACATCACTTGCACGCGATGCGCGATGTTGGCGATCACGCCCAGGTCATGCGTGATCATCAAAATCGCGGTCCCTTCCTGCTCTTGCAGCTCTTTCATTAACTCTAATATCTGCGCTTGAATCGTCACGTCGAGCGCCGTGGTCGGTTCGTCCGCGATCAAGATGTCCGGCTTGCAAGAGAGCGCCATCGCGATCATCACCCGCTGACGCATCCCGCCTGAGAACTGATGCGGGTATTCAAAAACGCGTTTGCTGGCCGAGGGAATGCCGACTTTTTCGAGCATATCAATCGCATGGGCGGTCGCTTCGCGAGCCGACAGTCCCATATGCCGACGCGTTACCTCGGTCAGTTGATCTTCGACCGTCAGAAACGGATTGAGCGCCGTCATTGGATCTTGAAAGATCATCGCGATGCGATTGCCTCGGATGTCGGAGAGCGCCCGGGACGGCATCTTCAGCAAATCTTGGCCGCGATACATGGCGCGGCCCGAGACAATCTTGCCAGGCGGTTGCGGAATCAACCCCATCAGCGCCAGTGCGGTGACCGACTTGCCCGAGCCTGATTCGCCAACCACGCCCAAGGTTTCGCCGGCGCGCAATTCCCAATCGACTCCCCGTACGGCGGTGACCAGGCCGTCGTCGGTATGAAATTCGACGCGGAGATCTTCGACGCGGAGCAGCGTTTCGTGGCTGGTGCTGGGGGACGACATGCGAGGATCCTTAACGATTCTTCATGCGAGGATCGAGAGCGTCACGAAGACCGTCCCCGAGAAAGTTGAGCGAGTAGAGCGTCGACGCCAGCGCGAGCGCGGGGAAGACGATCAACCACCAATAGATTCGAATCGGCGTGATCACTTTCAGCCCTTCGTTGGCGAGCAGCCCCCACGAGACGTTCGGTTCTTCGACGCCGATGCCGAGGAACGAGAGGAACGCTTCGAAGAGCATCACCGACGGAATCGTCAGCGTAAGGTACACGATCACCACGCCCAGGACGTTGGGCACCAAGTGAACGAAGACGATACGGGCCGAGTCGGCGCCGATCGTGCGAGCGGCGTCCACAAATTGTTCGTTCTTCAAGCTGATGATTTGACCCCGGACGACGCGGGCCATCGTCAGCCAATAAATCGCGCCGATCAGAAAGTAAAACGCGACCAGACGATTGATGCCGAAACTCTCCAGCGGTCCTTTGATCGTCGGCTCGCTGATCACCATGACCACAAAGATGACGATGAAGATGAACGGAATCGAATAGAGGATGTCGACCACCCGCATCATCGCGTCGTCGATGTGTCCGCCGGCGAATCCGGAGATCGCGCCGTAGCTGACGCCGATGATTAGCGAAACGAAGGTCGCGACCACGCCGACGATTAGCGACACGCGCGCTCCCCAGAAAAGTCGCGAGAGCATGTCGCGGCCGAGATGGTCGGAGCCGCACAAGCTGGGAACCGCCCAATCGCCGAAAATCGCCAAACGCGTGCGAATCAAAGCTTCATCAAAGGCGCTAGGATCATTCCACAGCGTCTTGATCGCGATACTTCGCTGTTCTTCGTCCAGGCCGGACAATCCTAGTTGGACCGATTGTCGATTGGGAGCGGCGAACGACCGATCGCGCAGATGCTGTTCGACCGGAGATTGCAGCGGAAAGATCGGCGTCAAAACGGCCGCGACGCTTAGCAAGATCAAGAAGGTCAACGATCCCATCGCGACCCAGTTGCGACGGAGACGACGCCAGGCGTCTTGCCAGAGCGAAACGCCCTGGATCGCGTCGGCGTCGCGCAGCATGTCGCGATAGCGATCCAGCGGCGGCAAAGCGGCTTCAAAGTTGCGGTTATTTGAGTTCAAAGGACGAGCCGATGAGAAAGGGCTATTTCAGTTTGATACGCGGGTCGAGCAATTGGTACGAGACGTCGACCAGCGTGTTCATGACCAACACCAGCGCCGTAGAGACCATCACAATGCCCAGCGACGTGGTGTAGTCGCGCTGGGTGACCGCTTCAATAAAGTGCGTCCCCAGACCCGGCAGGAAGAAGATCCGTTCGATCACCAGCGAACCGGTCAAAATGCCGGCGACCGCAGGACCCAAGTAGGAAACGACCGGCAACAGCGCGCCGCGAACCGCATGCTTAAGCACGACGGTGCTAGGCATCAAGCCTTTGGCGTAGGCGGTGCGAATGTAGTCTTGGCCCAACACGTCGAGCATGCCGGTTCGCGTCAGACGCGAAATGTAAGCGGCGAACGGCGCCGCCAGGCATAGCGAAGGAAGGACCATATCGATCGGTTTGCCCCAGCCGGCGGCGGGGAACCATTTCAATTGAAAGACGAAGATCATGATCGCCAGGCCGGCCAAGATAAAGTTGGGGACCGCGATCCCAATGGTCGCCAGCGAGCGAAAGAAAACGTCCAACAGAGAGTTGCGCCAGAGTGCGGCGATAATCCCAGCCGAAAGCCCCAGGATCAGCGCCATCGACATCGCCAGTACGCCCAGCGTGGCGCTGATCGGAAAGCCTTGCGAGATGATCTCGCTCACTTCGTAGTCGTTCAACACCTGACTCGACAAAAAGTCGCCGCGGCACGCGTTGCTCAGGTAGTACCAGTACTGCACGGGCCAGGGATCGTTCAGATGAAAGCGATCCTTACGCATCTTTTCGATCTCAGGCGGATAGGCGCGCTCGCCGGACATCGGCCCGCCGGGGACCGCCAACATGAGAAAGAAACTGAGCGTATAGACGAGCCAGAGCGTGATCACAATCCACACGGCTCGACGGATGAGAAAGCGAATCAACGGAGCCCCTCCGCCTTGAAAATGCGTTGTTTCTCCGCCTCGTCAATTTCCAAGATATGCAAGGGATGTAAATCCTGAATGTTGGGATAAAAGTTCTTAACGTACGGGCGGACGATATTGAGCGAAACGTAGTAGTAGATCGGCAAGATCGGCATTTCGTCCATCAAGATTTGCTCGGCCTGGCTGAGCATCTCCAGACGTTTGACCGGATCGGCCTCAGACTGCGAATCGTGGATGAGTCGATCATACTCGGCGTTGCTCCAGCCTGTCTGGTTGTTTTCGCCGTCGGTGACAAACATGTCGAGAAATGTATTGGGATCGGGGTAGTCGGCGATCCACCCAGCGCGAGCAATGTCGAATTCCAAGTTGCGCGACGAAGCGAGGAAAACGCTCCACTCGAGATTCCGCAGTTCGACGTCGATCTGCAGGTTCTTCTTCAACTGCTGCTGCACGACCGACGCGATGTCTTTGTGCGCTTCGTGCGTGTTGTACAAAATCTGAATTTTGGGAAGTCCCTTGCCGCCGGGATAGCCTGCTTCGGCGAGCAGACGTTGCGCTTCGGCAGGATTGAATTCGCCAGAGTGTCCACCGCCGTAGCCAGCTAATCCTGGTGGCACGTAACTTGTCGCCGGAATTTGGCCGGCTTTGGTGATGTAGTCGACAATCTCTTGCTTGTTGATCGCCAAATTAAGCGCGCGACGGACTTTGGGATTGTCGAGCGGCGGCTTGGTCGTGTTCACCCGATAAAAATAGGTGGTCAGCATCGGAGCGATCCGCATGTCAGGCAGCGAATCCGCCGGTTTTTCGGCGTCCCTTTTCAGCAACGCCGGCAGAGCAGGGGTCGGCACGGTGATTCCCCAGTCGATTTGGCCGTTCATATACATGTTTAAGACGGTCGTATCGGACTGCACCGCCAGCACGTCGATGATGTTCAGCTTGACCTGCTCGGCGTCCCAGTACTTGGGGTTTTTGCGAAGTCGAATGCGATCGCGGATCCGGCGAAACTCGAGGGTAAAAGGCCCGTTCGAGACGATGTTCTCGGGCTTGGTCCAGCCGGGGTAGCCGTAAGTCTCAATGCAGGTTCGATTGACCGGGTGCATCGGATAGAACGCGACCAGATCGAGAAAATAGGGCGTTGGATTGTTGAGCGTAACGACCAGCGTATGGTCGTCAGACGCTTTGATTCCGACTTCGTCAAAGTGAATGGTCAGGAAGTTGACCGGTTGGACGTGGGGATTTTCTTTGGTGATCGCGTTGCGAACGGCGTCCGTTTCGGATAGGCGGACAAACTTCTGAATCTCACCGGGCGCATCCCAATCGATCTTCCCCGCTTTCGTCGGTTTGACGTCGACTTCAAAAACCGAACCCTCCTCCATTTCGTCGCCAACTTGGACAGAAATCTTTTCTTCCGCTTTCAGAATGCCGGACAGGATCGTGCCGCGCGGGTAGTGCTGTTCTGAGTTGCCGTCGGTCGCCGGCAAGTTGGTCGGGCCAGCGCGATCCGGCAATTCAATCTCAACGCGATCCCCAGTGTCGACCTTCGAGAGCGAAAACTTCTCGGCGTTTTTTACATACCAAAGTTGGTAGGCGTATTCCGAAGGAAGCTGTGGGTGGAGGAAGCGTTGCCAGGAAAAGACCCAGTCGTGGGCCGTGACCGGCTCGCCGTTGGTCCAAACCGCGTCTTCGCGGATATGGAACGTATATGTCAGTTTATCTTCGGACAAATCGTAGGAAGTTGCTTGGCCAGGAGTCGTGACCAGCACGTTGGGGTCTTCTTTACTGGGAAGTCGCTGGTACAAGCCTTCAAACAGCGCTTCGATGACGCGACCTTCCGGTGCGCCGGTCACCATTTTGGGATCGACTGACTTAACTTCGGTCCCGTTGGCGAAAGTAAAATCAGCCGGAGGGAGGTCGCTGAACTGGAAGATCGTGGCGAAAGCAATCGCCGACAGCACCAAGAAAAAAAGGGGAAGAAGATAGCGCAGAGGGAATTTCATGATTTTGCGCAAACATTGAATAGTGCGGATACGACGACCTAAGTCTGAATGTAGGCGGCGGGCGCTTGGAACTCAACCTGTTTTCCCCATGATGGTTAGGAAGATTGGACCTTTTCGACGCTGTGGCAGTGATTTCTCCACAAGAGTTTTTTTGCTTGCGGAGCCCCGTGGCGAATCAACAGCCCAGCTATTCCGTTTTCACATGAACATTTCTAGAATGCCAGACGTAACCACATCAATTCGGGCGCAAGGCATCGTTGTCTTCTAGCTAGGAAGACATATTATTTTTGCTTGCTTGTCGGCGCGAAGGAAATCGCAACGATGAGATGGTCAGCTTTTGCGGAAACGGTTTAGTCGAACCGCAGGAGTATTGGTACGCAAGCGCGCTTCGTTGGAACCTTGTTGCGCCGCGCGAATGAGTCGCGACTTCTCATTCGCATTGAACGGCGTCACATCTGCCGCGTTTTGCTCACGCATCCTGCTGTTCGACGCACACGGTCTACGACCTTTCGTCTCTCCGTGCGCGGTAGATGTATCACACAAGGAACTTAGCACATGTCGCTAGCGCAAGATTACGCGTTCAGCTCACTCTCGGATCGCCCCGTAACGCCCCAGGCTCCTCGAACTTTTCAGCCGAACGAAAATGGAAGCGTTCCGGCCGAAGCTCCCGAAGCAACGGCGACGGTTGGTCCAGAACCCTTGAATGACGCCACGGCGAAAGATCTCGTCCAGTTATTCAAACTGTTGGCCGACGAAACTCGGCTCCGGATTCTTTGCTTTTTGTTGCAAGAGAAAGAATTGAACGTTCGCACGCTGTGCGAACTGCTTGGCCAAAGCCAACCGGCGGTCAGCCACCACTTGGCGCTGATGCGCGTCGCCGGTTTGGTCGATTCGCGTCGTGACGGCAAGCACAACTTTTATCGAATTCTGCCGGACCGCGTCGGCGAATTGATGGAACAACTGTTCCAGCACACGCCAGGCGTCGACAATAGCGAACTGCGCGTGCAAGAGCATTGCGTACGCTATTTCACGATGGGAACGTAGGCGGTCGAAGCTAATGACCAAAGTCGGAGAGGCTGGCCGCGGGCGATCATGGATGGTTCGCGGCCAGCAACTCGACGACGAGGTTTTCGACGTCCGTGTAGGTAAAAGCTTCCTCTTCGGATGTTGCGCCAGCGTTGTCAAATCGCTTGGCTAATGATCCGTCTCGCGCGTAAACGTAAACCGCAGGCGGCGCACCCAGCTTCAACTTCTCTAGCATCGTGTCGGTGTCGTCCCCAGCCAAAACGTTATCGAACGTCGCGCCAAATTTTTCTAATACCGCCTGGACGCGTGGGATGCTCGCTTCGGCTGTTTGGTTCTTGCCGCCGATAAAGTCGAGACTGACGCTGATGCAAACGACTCCTTGTTCGGCGTATTGCCGATCAAGATCGACCAGCCCGGGGAATTCTTTCAGGCACGGCGGGCAACTGGTCGACCAGTAATCGACCACCACAATCTTGCCGCGCTGACTTTCAATCAGCATCCGGATCGCTTCAAAATCCAAGACGCGAACAGTCACTTCTTTTGGGAAAACTGCAGTCGGCATGGCCGTTGTCGAAGTATTGCTGGGTTGGGCTGCAGGTTCTTCACTGGACGACGGCGCGCAGCCGAAAGTTGTGAACAACGTGAGGAGAGCCAACAGCGACGCAAGGGAAAGAGGCTTCACGGGACGGGCTTTCGCTATCTATTCGTGGGGGAAAGGTGACACTAGCATAAGGAATTCTCGATTGTCGCCCAACTCGCCTTCCCAAAATGTCTGATTTCGAACATCTGCGTCATAAACCTCCCACGACTCTCGACGAGCCGCGGCAATTGATTGTCGCCTGCTGTCAGTTTCGGAGTAATGTCAATCTCTCGCGAATCGTCCGAGCTGCATCGTGCTGCGCCGTTTCTCGGGTGATTGTGACCGGCAACATGAAAATCGACCCCAAAATTGCCCGTGACGGCGCAGAAAAGCTGCCGATCTCACGGCATAGGTCGTTACCGCCGGTATTGAAGGAACTAAAAAGCGAAGGGTATCGTCTGGTCGGTCTTGAGCAAACGACCAACTCGCAAGATATCCATCACTTTTCGTTCGTCCGCAACACCGTGTTGGTGATCGGCAACGAACGACAGGGAACGCCTGACGATGTATTACGTTTGTTGGACGACGTCGTGGAGATCCCGGTCTACGGAATGCCGTACAGCTTTAACGTGGCGACCGCGACCTGCATGGCGCTGTATGAGTTTTGCCGACAGTTCCCACAAGGGTAAGTTGGGCGTGTGGAGACTAGCCTTGCATCACCCGCGCCGCTGCTTCGCAAAGCGCCGCACTACGGTCGCTCGCAGGACTCTCGGCGATGATTCGCACGATTGGCTCTGTATTACTGCCGCGAATTAATAGCCAAGCGTCGTCCCACGCAAATCGCAAACCATCCAAACGACTTGCTCGCGCATCGGAAAAGTAAGCC
Source organism: Blastopirellula marina DSM 3645 (assembly GCF_000153105.1). Classification (GTDB taxonomy): domain Bacteria; phylum Planctomycetota; class Planctomycetia; order Pirellulales; family Pirellulaceae; genus Blastopirellula; species Blastopirellula marina. Next base: position 915,920 of record NZ_CH672377.1, on the reverse strand, counting down.
GTTAACCGATCGAGCGAACCGGCTAACTGTTCGCGATCGAGCGGCATGGTAGTTTTGAGAATCTCAAACCGGGGAATCGAGTCGGCAAGTTCAGCGACCGTCGAACTCGACGCCGCCATCGCGTCGAGCACCAGCGCCATGCCGACGAAACTGTCGCGAATGTAGCCAACCCGCGGATCGATCGGGCCGCCGTTTCCTTCGCCGCCAAAGATCGCCTGTTTGGCGATCATCATGTCGGTGACGTTCGCTTCTCCCACGGACGAACGAAAGATCGGGGATCCATGCTTTTTCGCGATCGCCTCGTTCATCAAACTGGTGGCGCAGTTGATGACGACCGGGCCTTGGCGACTGGCCAGCACATGGTCCAAGCAGAGAGCGACCGTGTATTCTTCGCCGATGTAGCGTCCGGCGGCGTCGATGATCGCCAGGCGATCGGCGTCGGGGTCTTGGCAAAAGCCGATGTCGGCGCCAGATGCGACGATCTTGGCGCAAACCTCTTGCAGGTTGGCGGCGGTCGGTTCCGGCGTGTGGAGAAAATTTCCGCTCGCGTTGTTCCCCAAGATTTCGAATTCGCAACCGAGCGTTTCCAGCAGTCGTCGGCCGAGCAAACTGCCGGCTCCTTCATTGGAATCAAGCAGTACGCGGAACTTTCGCTGTTTAATCCGAGCGACGTCGACAATGGCCAGAACTTTGGTCAAATGCTGCGAAAGCGTGTCTTCGCAGTTCGTCAGTGATCCCAGTTGTTCGTGCGCCACCCAACTCGCCGAGTTTGCGTGATAGGCGGTCAGTACCGATTCTCCCTGATCCGCCGGGATGACGCGTCCGTCGGCGCCCATCAGCTTGATGCCGTTGTATTGAGGCGGGTTGTGACTGGCCGAGATCTGCACGGCGCCGCCGCATTGGTACTGCCGGGTCAGTACGCCGACCGTCGGCGTCGCCGCGATATCGGCCTGAATCACATCGCGTCCGCAGAAGTTGAGAGTTCCGGCGATCAAATGGGCCAACGGCTTTCCGCTGGGACGACCGTCGCGTGCGATCAGAATGGGCCCCGGCGAAACTTGCTCGGCGAAAGCGGCGATATATCGCACCGCGACGCTGGGAGTCAGCGACTCGCCGACGACGCCGCGCAGGCCAGAAACGCTGATGATCGGGTCCTTCACAGATTCTTCCTTGTAAATCAATGCTGTCGCCAAAGGGGGCGGCCTTCGGGTATGGGACCAATTTCCCCGCTTTAACGAAGCGAAGTCAAGGGCGAACTGGGGATGCCCGATTGAAGCAACTTCCCCATCCGCCGTAAAATCGAAACTGGAAAAAACTGCCGTGTTGCTGAAGGAGCACCGATGACCAGCGAAGTCGACCCATTGTTGAGCAAAGTTGAAGCGGCCGTCAGCGCCCAAAAGATTACGTCCAGCGCCGCCGAAAACATCAAGATTTGGCTTACCGAGCCGCGCTATGCGTCGTACGCTTCGCAAGTCGCCGACCATATCCAAGCCGAGAAATGGCAAGCCCTGGATGACGCGTTCTGGACGGTGATTCCGTTTGGCACCGGCGGCCGTCGCGGCCGGATGTATCCGATCGGGTCGAATGCGATCAACGAACGGACGATCGGTGAAAGTGCGCAAGGTCTCGCTTCGTATATCAACGACAACGTCGAAGGGCCGCTGTCGTGCGGCATCGCCTATGACACGCGGCATCGCTCACGCGAATTCGCGGAGTTGTGTGCGCGAATCATGGTCGCCAACGGGTTTAAAGTCTATTTCCTCGACGATTACCGCAGCACCCCCGAACTTTCATTCCTGGTCCGCTACAAGCGGTGCAGCTGCGGCATCATGGTCACGGCCAGCCATAATCCACCTAGCGATAACGCGGTGAAAGTCTACTGGTCGACCGGTGGCCAGGTTCTGCCGCCGCACGACAAAGCGATCATCGATCGGGTGATGAATGTCGAAGAGCTGCCGCTAGACGTTGTGTTTAGTGAAGCTGTAGGGAAGGGAAGTATCGAAATCTGCACGGATGAAGTCGATCTAGCGTTCATCGAGAATGTCAAAGGCCAACGTTTTAGCGGGCCGCGCGATTTGAAGCTAATCTATTCGCCGCTGCACGGCGTAGGCGCTTCGGCCGTAATTCCTGCTTTGCAGGCGGACGGTTTTGCCGACGTCGAGGTCTTTGGGCCGCATGCCGAGCCGAACGGCGATTTTCCGAACGTGCCGGGACATGTCTCGAATCCGGAAAACCCGCAAGTATTTGACGCGATCATTGAGCGAGCGAAAGAAACCGGCGCCGAGTTCGTGTTGGCGACCGATCCTGACTGCGATCGGGTCGGTTGCGCGGCGCCAGTGACGATGGATCTGAAAGGGGAGTGGCGCACGTTCACCGGCAATCAAATCGCCGCGCTATTGTGCGACTTTGTCCTGAGCAAGAAGAAAGCCGGAGTCGGCGTCGAAGCCGATAATTACGTCGTCAAGACGTTGGTGACCACCGAAATGGTGCGTCGTATCGCCGATAGCTACGGCGTAAAGACGTTCGGCAATTTGCAGGTCGGTTTCAAGTACATCGGCGGCACGATGGATGAGGAAGGCCCCGACAACTTCCTGTTTGGCTGCGAAGAGTCGCACGGTTATCTGGTCGGTCAGTATGCACGCGACAAAGACGCCGCCGTCGCGTCGATGCTGTTGTGCGAACTCGCGGCCGACTGCAAAGCCAACGGCCAATCGTTGCACGAGAAGCTGGAGTCGCTCTGGTGGCAGTATGGATACCATGCCGAGCATCTGCTGAACCAGAAGATGGAAGGCTCAGAGGGGATGGCCAACATGAAAAAGCTGATGGCCAAGTTCCGTGAGCAGCCTCCTACTTCGTTGGACGGAATGGCGCTGCAGCGCGTGCGGGATTACAAAAACAACGTGATCGTCACGCCTGACGGAAAGCAGGCGCCGCTCGATGGTCCGCCGGGCGACATGGTGATTCTCGACTTGGCCGAAGGGAATTATGTCGCGGTTCGCCCGTCCGGGACCGAGCCGAAGGTGAAGTTCTACATGTTCACTTACGTCGAGCCAGAACAACTGTCGCTGTTGGACATGGCCAAATCGGCGATGCAAGAGCGGATTAATGCCTTGGAAACCGAGCTAAAAGCGTACGCGGCGGCGATCTAGAGAGAGCTGCCCCTGCCCGATTTCGAGTGACGCTCTACAATGAGGGAGAACTTTTTCTCCCTCATTTTTTGTGCGCATGACCGAACCTGCCGATACTCCTGCTGAACCAGAAAGCCGCTCGACCGAGGGGAAGCCGCAAGAACATGTCCCGTTCGTGCTAGCGTCCGACAAGGTGCGTAAATTTCCGACTACGCCTGGCGTCTATCTGATGAAAGATATCCAAGGGCGGGTGATCTATGTCGGCAAAGCGAAAAATCTACGCAGCCGAGCCAGCAGCTATTTCAACGCCGAAGCGGCGGTCGACGTTCGAACCGGTTATTGGGTCAAAGAAATCGCCGACGCCGACTTTGTCGAGACCGATAGCGAAGTCGATGCGCTGCTGATGGAGGCGCGACTGGTCAAAGATATTCAGCCGAAGTTCAATAAGGATCTCAAAGACGACAAGTCGTTCCCCTATTTGATGATCTCGCAGCGTGAAGATTTTCCGCGTGTCGAGTTCACTCGCGAGCCGCAAGAAAAGAACGCCAAGCTTTATGGGCCGTTCGCTAATGCGGGGGCGCTGCGCGGAGCGATCCAAGTATTACAGCGGATTTTCAAGTTTCGGACCTGCAGTCTCGATATCGACGAGAACGACGAGCGCTGGCGGTGGTTTCGACCTTGTCTGTTGGCGAGCATTGATCAATGTACGGCACCCTGCAACTTGCGGATCTCGAAAGAAGAGTACCGCAAAGACATTCGTCGCCTGCAGATGTTTTTGGAAGGGAATCGCGATCGCCTGCTAAAGCAGTTGCGCGAAGAGATGCTGGAAGCGTCGAAGGAGTTGCAGTTTGAAAAAGCGGCGAAACTGCGCGACGAGATCGACATGCTCGAGCGCCTGGATGAACGAGGCGAACTAGAAACGCACGCGCAGCCGGAAGTGTTTTACATTGATCCCAAAAAGGGATTAGCCGGGCTGCGCAAAGTGCTGCAATTGCCGACGACGCCGCGGTCGATCGAAGGGGTCGACATCGCTCATTTGCAGGGAGGCGAAACCGTGGCGAGCTTGGTGCAGTTTTTGGACGGCCTGCCGTTCAAGCCGGGCTATCGACGCTACAAGATCCAAGGCGTGAAAGGGATCGACGACTTTCGCAGCATTCATGAAGTGGTTGCGCGGCGCTTCAAAAAGCTGCATGCCGACGGCGAGGTCTTTCCGGATGTGCTGCTGATCGACGGCGGCAAAGGGCAGTTGAACGCGGCGCTGGCGGCGTTTCGCGATCTGCAGATCGAACCGCCGACGTTGATTTCGTTAGCCAAGAGGGAAGAAGAGATTTTCCGCCCTGGCCAGTCGGAGCCGCTACGACTGAGTCGGCATGCTTACGCGCTGCGGCTGTTGCAGTATGTGCGCGACGAAGCGCACCGCTTTGCGCAGCATTACCACCATATCTTGCGAAAGAAGAACACGTTCGGCGACTAACGACCAATCGGTCGGATCGGACCACGCCCCCTTAGTGGGCGTGACCGTGATCGATCTCTTCGGGCGTCGCTTTGCGGACGTCGCGCACGGCGACTTCAAAGTGAAGCGTCATGCCGGCCAGCGGGTGATTGCGATCGACGATCGCAACTTCTTCCCCGACTTCGGTCACGACCGCGGCGAACTCTCCTTCGTCTTCCGTTTCCAAGACCAGTTCCATGCCGACTTGCACCTGGCTCGGATCCTCAAAGGCGGCAAGGTCGATCTCCATGACGTCTTCTTCGTCATATTCGCCATAGCCCTGCTCCGGCGTAATGACGATTTGGAATTCGTCCCCTTTCGACTTGCCGTCGAGCGCAGACTCCATCCCGGCGATCAATGCGCCGATGCCGTGCAGATAGACGAGCGGGTCAGCGCCGCTGGAGGTGTCAATGATCTCGCCTTCGGCGTCCTTCAACGTGTAGTCGATGGTGACGACCGTGTTTTTACCAATTTTCATCGTGCAGCCTTAGTAGAGAAAGATTGCCTGTAGTCTAAGTTCCGAAGAGGCTTCAAGCTAGTTGCAAAAGTAAGGGAAAACTTAATTGCCCCTTACGACTGGTTGCGTGATATGTCGGTTTTACAGGCTGTTCATGGGGGGCTGGGAAAAGATTGGGGAAACGCCAGCACTTCCCTTTTCTGTTTGCGGTGTGCGAATCGATAAGGTAAGTGCGGCTAACACGGAAAGAGGACGCAATTTCGCCACGGAGGAAATCTATGTCATCACGTTCGAAATATCACGATTCCAACGATCTTTACGCTTCTAACGGGGAGCGGTCTGGATTCGTAACGTTCGCCCTGGTCTTGCTTGGCGTCGCCGCCGGCGCCGCCGGCGGAATGTTCTTCGCTCAACAAGACTTTCATCGCGAGCTCGCTTCGGTAAAGTCGGAACTCGCCGCGTCTCGTCAAGATATCCAACTGCTGACCGGATATGCGGATGACGCACAAAAGACGAACTCTCTGCTGGGTCAACTTCGCCGACAGCGAACGTCGCTGGCCGAAAACCAGTTGTTGGCCGGTGAGCTGGAGCATACGCTCGCCAAGGTCGAAATGGCCGCGTCACGCATTGAGGACGCCAACGCCGTTTTGGCTCGCATGGAGCAGCTGCAACTGCAAATTGTGAATCAGCAATGCCTGGCCGGCGAACTGGCGGCGGCGCTCGATCAGCAAAAGGGCATGCAGCACCAACTGATCGATCTTGCGACGGCGCATGATTCGGCGAAGCGTTCGCTCGATTCGCTCGCCAAAAATCAGGCCAAGATGCAGCAGATCGCCGGTTCGCTCGAAGAAAACGAGCTGACGGTCGATCGCGTCGCAGCGGTCTTAGACAAGCAGGTCCAACTGGGGGATGATATCGCATCCGCCCAAACGGCGCTCGACCTGGCGGCGGAAGCAGCGGCTCAATCGGCCGAACTGCAAGGGGCGCTGGTCGACAACCGTCGCAATTCGGGACGTGCGTTGTCCGCTCTCGACGAAATGGTTTGGGTTTGCGAGTACTTGAATTCGCAGTCTGGACGGATGGCGACCACCCAGGCGAATCTGCAACAGATCGATGCGATCTATCAAGATGTCGCGACGCTGCGAGATTCGATCGGCGGACTGGTCAACAATGTGGAAACGATCCAAGGATTGAATCGCTCGTTGTCCGCTGTCGTAGCCACAAGCGTCGGCATCCGCGGCGGCCTGGCCGAGATCATGTTGTTGGAGCCGGCGGTGCGACAATTGGCCAATAGCCATCGCGAAATCGAGCGGATGATCAGCGAGACGAACGGATTGGACGTGCAAACGCGAGCCAACCAACTGATCGTCGAGCACCAAGAGGTGAAAGAACCGGTTTTTGTCAGCCAAAAGCCGTAATTGAGCTGCCGTGGCGCGAGCGGTCGCCGTCGGCGCAAAGTACGTGGCAACGTTTGTTTCTCTCCCCCTCTTTTCCGTGGGCACATCGGGTGGGGAAGCGAACGAAGCGGCGCGTCGACGGCAGGGATCAGCGAGACGAACACGCCGATCCCGGTGTAAAAACGACTAGAGCAATCGGGCTCTAGATCAAAAGATCGCGGACGGCCTGATGTTCTTCAACGCCGGTCAGCCGCATGTCGAGGCCTTGGAATTGCACCGACAACTTACGGTGATCGATCCCCAGGCAATGCAAAATCGTCGCATTCAAATCATGAATGTGAACCGGGTCTTTGGTGATGTTGTAGCCGAAATCATCGGTTTCTCCGTAAACGACGCCCGGCTTGATTCCGCCGCCAGCCATCCAAATGCTAAAACAGCGCGGATGATGGTCACGACCATAGTTTTCTTGGGACAACCCTCCCTGGCAATAGACGGTGCGACCAAACTCACCCCCCCAAACCACCAGCGTATCATCCAGCATTCCACGTTGTTTCAGGTCTTGGATCAGCGCCCAAGCCGGTTGATCGATATCATGGCACTGTTTCGGCAAGTCGCCGGCCACGTTGCCATGCTGATCCCAACCGCGATGGAAAATCTGCACGAAGCGAACATCCCGTTCGATCATCCGGCGAGCCATTAAGCAGCTCGATGCGAACGTGCCAGGCGTACTCGCTTCCGGGCCGTACATGTCTAGTACTTGTTGCGTCTCGTCGCGGAGATCGGTCAGTTCCGGAACGGACGTTTGCATGCGGAACGCCATCTCGTACTGGGCGATCCGAGACTGGGTTTCGGGATCGCCGATCTCGGCGAACGCTTGTTGGTTCATGCGACCCAGCGAGTCGAGCATGCGGCGGCGCAAGTCGCCGCCAACGCCGTCAGGGTTCGAGAGAAACAGAATCGGATCGCCCTGACTGCGGAGGGGGACTCCTTGGTATTTGCTTGGCAAAAAACCAGAGCCCCACAGTCGATTGTAAAGCGCTTGGGCTTCTTGGCGGCCCGTCCAGTTGGGGGTCATCACGACGAACGACGGCAGGTCTTTGTTCTCGGATCCCAGGCCATAGCTGAGCCACGCGCCAAGACTGGCGCGACCCGGCAACTGATTGCCGGTGCAAATGTAGGTGATCGCCGGATCATGGTTGATCGCTTCGGTATTGACCGAGCGGATCACGGCGATGTCGTCCGCCATCTTCGCAGTATGGGGGAGCAATTCGCTGAACCAACCGCCTGACTGCCCATGCTGCGAGAACTTAAACTTCGACGGCGCAATGGGAAAACGCGTTTGACCCGATGTCATCGTCGTCAGACGCTGTCCCGCGCGGATCGATTCTGGCAGATCTTTGTCGTACCAATCTTTCATCTTGGGCTTGTAGTCGAGCATGTCCATCTGGCTTGGCGCGCCGGCCATGAACAGATAGATCGCTCGTTTCGCCTTGGGAGCGAAATGGGGAATCGAGGGTAGCCCGCCGGATGTTGAAAGAGGAGCGGCGCCAGCTCGTTCGGGGAGCATCGAACTGAGGGCCGCCGTTCCGAGGCCAAGTCCGCCGAGTTTGAAGAAATGGCGGCGCGATAGAGCCAATCCGTATTCTTGGCGAGGATCCATGATTCGACGTTCCTTGAGGAGCCGTGGGTGATTCGGCGATGGAGAGCTAATTTTTGGTGATCACTTCGTCGAGATTCAGCACCAGATTGGCCGCCAACGTCCAAGCCGCGGCGTCGGCCTTGGCGGCTGCATCGGTGTTGGCGTCGAGCGGGATTTCACCGACGCTGAGCAGCGCTTCGGCCGCTTTGGGCTCGGCGACGAAGTGTGCTTTTGCAGCGTCGACTAACTGCACGATTTCCGCGATTTCCTGCTCGTGGGGATTTCGACTCAAGCATAAGCGAAGCAAGAAGGCGGCCTTCGTCTGGGGCGTTTCGCCCCCTTCTGTTCTGGTTCGTACCGCCAAAGCGCGGGCGGTTTCGACAAACTGAGGATCGTTCATCAACATCAACGCTTGGAGCGGCGTATTGGTCCGTTCGCGACGAACTGTGCAGGACTCGCGGGACGGCGCATCGAGCGTGCTCATCTGCGGCGGCGGCGAGGTTCGTTTGACGAACGTGTAAAGCGTGCGGCGATGCACCTTTTCGTGACCATCGTCCGCTTTAAACTTGACCGTATTGCTGCCGCTGTAACCGACCGATTCCCACAGGCCCGCAGGCTGCGGTGGTTTGACGCTAGGGCCGCCGATCTGATCGACCAGCAAGCCGCTGACAGCTAACGCTTGATCCCGAATCATCTCGGCGTCGAGACGGAATCGCGGACCTCGCGCCAGCAGACGATTGTCAGGATCGCGGTCAATTTTTTCAGGCGTCATCTTCGACGACTGGCGGTAAGTCGACGAGAGGACGATCCGTTTCATCATCGCTTTCACGTCCCAGCCTTCGGCGATAAACTGCGACGCGAGCCAATCCAGCAATTGCGGATGGCTCGGCGGTTCCCCTTGTAGCCCGAAGTCTTCAGCCGTTTTTACCAGGCCGGCGCCAAATGCATGTTGCCAAAGTCGATTGACCGTGACGCGAGCGGTTAGCGGATGCTGAGGACTGACCAACCACTGCGCCAAACCCAAGCGATTGAGGGGCGCGTCTGCTG
>NZ_CH672377.1:904121-906660 GCF_000153105.1 Blastopirellula marina DSM 3645 | reverse complement strand
CGACCTGGCCGAGGATGATCGCCACGCGATCTTGGTGGCGCTGCAGCAATCGATCGGGCAAGCGGAAAAAGTGGAAATCCAACAACAGGGACGCAGTTTGTTGTGTCGGCTGACACAACCGGCTTTCCGTGAAGAGCGGGAGACGAGGTTCGAACTCGCGACATCCAGCTTGGGAAGCTAGCGCTCTACCACTGAGCTACTCCCGCATGTTTCCTCAAGCAACGTTAATATAGCGTTCCCCTGCCACGCGGCAAGCGACTGGCGCTGGGAACCCGAATTGGGGTGAAACTTCTTCAACTTTTCGCTAGTAAGATCGATACGGCAGCCAGGATCGTCTAAGTTGGGGAGAAAGATGCGTCTTGCCTGCGAATGGAGTTGGCGAGTACACTTCCTCGCGCCCTGCGAACCCCGCTGTTGGCGTCTCTGATCCTTTCCCGCTTCTATCCCTCCTAGCGGCCGACAAAATATATGTACGGATCGATCGCCGCACTCCTGACCGCTATGGTTCTGGGCGCCGCTCCCCAACCGCCCACCGACACGCTGGTCGTTTGCCCCGAACCGCTGGTTCCGGCGCTTCGCCCCTGGCTCGATTTTCGCGCTGCGCAAGGGCGTCAAATCGGCCTGATCACTGAGACCGCGTCGAAAGAGCGAATTCGCGCCGCGATCCGCGAAACGGCCAAGTCGGGCTCGTTGCGGTGGGTTGTTCTCGTCGGTGACGTTCCCGGCGACCAGCCGACTCCCGAAGCCCCCGGCGTTCCGACTCATTTGATGGACGCCGTGGTCAACGTCCACTTTGGCTCAGAACCGACCCTGGTTACCGACAACTACTATGCGGATGTCGACGATGACCTGCTGCCCGACGTAGCGATCGGTCGCTTGTCGGTCCGCACGCCTGAACAATTGAAAATCGTCGTCGCGAAGATCCTCGCCTACGAAACGGATGTCACGCCTGGCGCTTGGCGGCGGCAATTGAACGTTGTCGCCGGCGTGGGCGGATTTGGCCTGCTGGCCGATTCGCTGATGGAATCGATCACCAAAAAATTTCTTACCGATGAAATCCCTGCTTCGTTTGAAACGAAGGTCGCCTACGCGAGTTGGCATAGTCCCTATTGTCCTGACCCGCGCGAGTTTTGCGACGAGATGGTCAATCAACTCAACGACGGTTGCCTGTTTTGGATTTACATAGGGCATGGGCAACGTCGCTATCTCGACTACATTCGCGTCCCCGAAGAACGTTACTATCCGATCTTCACTTCGCGTGATATTCCCCGCTTGAAATGCCAAAATGGTTCGCCGATCGCGATCTTTCTGGCCTGCTACACCGGAGCGTTTGACGAACCGAATGATTGCCTGGCCGAAGAGATGCTCCGCAGTCCCGGCGGTCCTGTCGCGGTCTACGCCGGCTCACGCGTCACGATGCCGTACGCAATGTCAGTCATGGGCGCCGAGATGCTCGAAGAATACTTTGACAACCATCGCGAGACGCTGGGCGAGTTGATTTTGCACGCGAAACAAGAGATGGTCAGTGCGACCGACAAAAGCGAAAATCGAAAGCTGCTCGATTCGCTAGCGAGCATGGTCAGCCCGAAACCCAAACTGTTAAAAGAAGAACGCCGCGAACATGTTCAGCTGTTCAACCTGATCGGCGATCCCTTGCTGCGCTTGCCGCGAGTCGAGTCAGCGCAGATTGAATCTCCTGCAGAGGCGCAAGCCGGCGAAACCTTGTTGGTCAACGGCGTCTCACCGGTAGCCGGCAAAGGACGTCTCGAAATCGTCTGCCGCCGCGATCTGCTGACGTTCGCCCCCGCAACGCGGACCGACTACGAAACCAGCTTGCCTGACTTTCCCAACATTTATCGTCAGGCCAACGATCGTCGCTGGCATAGCCAGGACCTAGATCTGCCGGCAGGTCCTTTTCAGGCCGAGATTCCCCTGCCGGCACACTGTTCAGGCGAATGTCACGTACGTCTCTTCGTCGAAGGCGCCGAAGTGTGCGCGCTGGGATCGTGCGACGTGGTCGTCGCTCCTCTTGCGAGCAAGTAGCAACGACCGTAAGTCGTTATTTTGGCTAATCCTACGAAAAATTATTCGCTTGGAGAATGATCTTCTATTGGGCGCCTTCGCTTCGCTTCACGATGGAACAGATGGCCAATTAAAGTGTACAAAGGATCGATGCTCGCTGCGGTGGATGCTACAATGGCGACTACTCGATCCCCTTCCGATCAGGTGGGTTCCTCACTCTCCCTCCTTCGATCTCGATTTCCCTACCTTGCCCGTCAGGTATCGGCATGAGACTTCCCTCAGCGAACTCTCCCTGTTCATGGATGATTCTCGGCGTTTTGATTTCGTTAGGCTGGATTCACCCCAGCCGAGCGGAGGAAGAGGTCGACTTTGGCGCCGATATCCGGCCGCTCCTCTCGAACAACTGCTACGCTTGCCATGGTCCGGACGAAGAACATCGCAGCGGCGGTTTCCGGCTTGATCTGGAGGGCAGCGCCTATGGAGAAGCGGACTCTGGCGAACATCCGATCGTTCCCGG
>NZ_CH672377.1:831966-904021 GCF_000153105.1 Blastopirellula marina DSM 3645 | reverse complement strand
TAGGCTAGGCCTCTGCTAGCGTTCTCGATGGTTCCGAAATTTGCCCATAACGGTGAAGCGTACGGGTAATCGCTTGTTCGCGTAACCAATAGCGAAGCTCAACATACCCGCTGGCCGTGAGGGGCGCATCGATCCAATTGAGGTCCGCTTCATGGGCGGCGACCAGAACCACATCGTCTGGCGTGCCGATGGTGCGAAGGAACTCGAACTGACTTCCCTCGCGAGCCAATCGCGCCGCGAAGTCGGTGTCCGACTCTTCGCTCGCCATGCTGACTTGCAGCGGCGTGCCGGTCAACTGCGACGCGAGTTCGGCCCGTTCGCGGACCGCTGGATCTTCCGATGTCAAACGCAGGATCACGCCGCGGGCCGGAAGGTAGCGGAAGACATTGCTTTCGCACGCCAAGTGCGACGGATCATGCTCGAGCGAGAAGTACTCGTCCCACGCGGTGCGATAGCTCTGCTCGACCGCCGACTGGGCGACATCCGACGACGCATCGGACCAGCGAGCGAACAGCGAAACGTAGTTCGGGCCGCCTGCTTTGGCGCCGGGACCGATCGACGATTTCTTCCAACCGCCGAAGGGTTGACGTTGCACAATCGCGCCGGTGATGGGGCGATTGATATATAGATTGCCTGCTTGAACCGACTTGCGCCACTGCAGCTGTTCTTTTTCGTCCAACGAGTGGATCCCGGCGGTTAGGCCAAAATCGACATCGTTTTGCCAGGCGATTGCCTGGGCGAGATTCTCGGCGCGCATCACGCCTAGCACCGGGCCAAAACACTCGGTCTTGTGGAACCAAGAGCCAGGTCGAACGCCGAGTCGAATGCCGGGGCTCCAGAGACAAGGATCGTCCGGAGAGCTTTGCGGCTCTAACAACCAACTCTCTCCAGCGTCGAGCTGCGTCAACGCGCGCAGCAGGGCTGGCTCTGGCGCACGAATCAACGGCGTGATGACGCTGGTCCGATCGGTCGCCGCGCCAACTTGCAGCGAAGCGGCCGCGTCGTGCAACTGCCGTTGAAAGATCGGATCGTCGTAAACTTCCGCTTCGACAATCGCCAGACTCGCGGCGCTGCATTTTTGGCCGGAGTGTCCGAAAGCGGAGCGAACCAGATCTTTGACCGCCAATTCACGGTCGGACTGGGCGGTGATGACCAATGCATTCTTGCCGCTCGTCTCGGCGTACAGACGGAGCGACGGACGCCATGTCTGGAAGAGTCGAGCCGTTTGATAGGCGCCGGTCAACACGACGACGTTGACGCGGGGATCGGTGATCAGCCGTTTGCCGGTTTCGCCGTCGGCACACGGATAGAACTGCAGAACATCACGGGGGACGCCAGCTTCCCAAAGCTGCTCAACCAATCGCCAAGCGATATCGGTCGTTTCCGGCGCCGGCTTCAGGATGACGGCGTTGCCGGCCATGAGCGCGGCCAAGACGCCGCCGCACGGAATGGCGTACGGGAAGTTCCAAGGAGGAGTAATCACCACCACGCCAAGCGACTGACTGACGATCCCGGGTTGGTTGGGGAAATGCTCGGCATAGTAGCGAGCGAAGTCGATTGCCTCCGAGATCTCGCTGTCGGCTTCCAGGATCGTCTTCTTGGCGGTCTGCTGCATTTCGGCAATCGATTCAAAACGCCGCTGCTGCATAACCTGGGCGGCGTGATGCAATACTTCCGCTCGCTGTGCGACTGATTCGCTGGACCAACGTTGGGCGGCGGAGACGGCGCGGTCGAGCGTCGTATCAAGTTCTACCGGCTGCGGCGGCATCGCTGGGGTCCAATTCGCGATCGCCGCATCGACGTGTCGCCGCGTCGTGGCCTGCGTCCAATCACTATCGGCCTCATTTAAAAAATGCGCCGCTCGATTGGGATCGACGACCGGCAGTTGGCGCCGTGAAAGCGTCGCGACATCGAGCCGATGCTCCCATCCTTCGAGAAACCGCCGCTCTTGTTCGCGCCACTGCGGCGAATCGGGAGTAAGCCCAAACAGATCGTGCAGAAAGTTCTGCGGCGACGTGTTTTCGTCCAGTCGGCGGACAAGATAGGCCATGGCGCTTTGGAAGTCTTTGGGCTGCACGGCCGGCGCGTAAAGCAGCAGCCCGCCTGCTTGCTGCTTGACGACGCGCGCCTGGTGGTTGGCCATGCCTTCCAGCATCTCGATTTCGACCGAATCCGTCGTTCCGAATTCTTCGCGCAAGGTCAGCGCCAGCGCGACGTCAAACAGATTGTGCGAAGCGACGCCGACGCGCAGCACGGCGGCGTTTTCCGGCTGGACGCAGAACTCAAGCATGCGGCGATAGTTCGCGTCGGTTTCGACTTTCGTGCGATATGGGGCCGAATGCCAGCCGTGTAGCTCGGCTTCGACATCTTCCATCGCTAGGTTGGCGCCTTTGACCAGGCGCACTTTCACGATGGCTCCGCCAGCGGCGGCGCGCTCTTTGGCCCAAGCCGCCAATTCTTGCAGCGCGCTCCACGAGTCAGGGATATAGGCCTGGAGCACGATCCCGGCCGAGTAGTGCTGAAACTCCGGCTCCGACAGAACTTGCTGAAACGCATCCAGCGTCAGACGCAGATCGCGATATTCTTCCATATCGAGATTCACAAATTTGCCTTGCGGCGCCGAGGCGCGATAGATCACCCGCAGGCGATCTTTGACGGCTTGCAGCGTGTGCTCGTAGGCGGTCAGATTGATCTGGCTGAAGATCGCCGAGATTTTCACCGACAGATAAGTCACCTCGGCTTGCTTTAAATAATCGAGCGCGATGCGAAGTCGATTTTGCGCTTCTGCTTCGCCCAGAACCGCTTCGCCGAGATGGTTGAGGTTGATCGAGAAACCTTGCGAGATTCGCAGTTTTAAATGACGGCGCAAGCTTTCCATTTCGCCATTTAAAATTACGTTGGCAGAATCGGCTCGCATGCGCGCGGCGATCAGCGGCATGACCAACTGCGGCGCTATGACGCTTAGTGCGCTCGCCGTTCGCATCAGCAATCGATCGGTCCACGAGAAATATTGCGGGAATCCGAACTTGCGCAGCAGTCCCCGCCAGCGTTGGGCCTGTAGACGCAGGTTGGCGCTGCGAAAGGTCTCGTCGACCATCGCAAGCGTAAATGCTTTGCCGGCCCCGTCATTCATCATCCGAGCGAGTTGTTCACTCTGGATTTTCTCGCTCTTACGAATGTTATCGTTGGCCGCGACCAGTAGTTGTTTCGCCAGATCGATGGTGCGATTGGCGATCGCCGAATCGAACATTTCGTGATCCTGGACTGACCCGCCGGGGGGGCCATGGTGAAATTTTTCAACAATCATGGCGAAAACGTCATCAGGAAAAAGGACGTCGTGATAAAAGCTGGTTTTTTACAATTCTAGGGATCTTTGCGCCTACTGTCTTGCGATTACAATTTGTTGCTGTGCAGAAAAACTACAAATGCGGGTTCGGCGGAAAACCGTAAAACTGTGAGGGGACCCTGTTTTGAATCGCGCTACTTCGACATCGTCACGGGTTGAAATTTTTTCGGAATCGCCCGGCTTGGAGACGATGGAAACTCTGTTTCGATCTTTGCCGAATGTTTTGTTTTGCATCAAGGATCGCGATCGACGGTACGTCGCCGCGAATGACGCGTTGGTTGCAGCGACGCTGAAGAAGACGGTGACGGAGGTGCTCAATCGCCGCGCGACGGAGGTCTTTCCTGAGATGCTAGCCGCCGGCTACGAACAGCAAGATGACGAAGTGTTTCAGCGCGGCGTCAATATCGAAGATCGACTAGAGATGATCACGCGCGCTGACTGTGACGTCGGCTGGTTCGTTTCGCACAAAGCGCCGATCCGATCCCGTTCGGGCGAAGTAATCGCGCTGGCGAGTATTTCGCGGGACTTAGAGATTCGCGCGGACGACGGGCAAGAGTTGGGCGCCGTCAAAGAAGCGCTCGACACGTTGCATCGCGACTATAGCAAACCGCTGCGAATCGGCGAGCTCGCGGAAAAGACCAGCATGTCGGCCAGTCAATTTGAACGGCGCATCAACAAGATTACGGGGCTCTCGCCGCGCCAACTGCTGACCAAGCTGAGAATCGACGCCGCCGCTACGAAGCTGCGCGAGACCGATCTGTCGGTCGGTCAGATCGCGATCGACACCGGCTTCTATGATCAGGCGGCGCTGACGCGCAAGTTCCGTGAAGTGACCGGACTTACTCCGGCGCGCTATCGCCAGGCGACGACTTCGCTATAGAGCGGCTGGCTTGCCGGTTTCGAGGAAATCGTAAAGCCAAGCTTCGTACGGCGCTGGATCGAGTCCCTGCTGCTCGATCCAAGCGTTGTCGTAGTAGGTCGTCAGATACCGTTCGCCGCCGTCGCAAATCAGCGTCACCACGCTGCCGGTCTCTCCGCGATCCACCATTCCGGCCACAATTTGCATCGTCGCCCAAAAGTTGGTGCCGGTCGAACCGCCGCATTTGCGATCGAGCAGGCGCTGCAGCACGCGCATCGCCGCTAGCGAAGCGGCGTCGTCCACTTTGATCATCTGGTCAACGACGGTCGGCAGAAAAGAGGCTTCGACGCGTGGTCGGCCGATGCCTTCGATGCGCGATGGACCGCACGACGTAACCGACCGATCGCCGGTTTGATAGAAGTCATAGTAGACCGAATTCTCTGGATCGGCGACGCACAATTGGGTCGACAATTTCTGGTAGCGAATATAGCGACCGATTGTCGCGGAGGTGCCGCCGGTGCCGGCCGAAACGACAACCCACTTCGGTTCGGGATCCGCTTCCAGCGACATCTGACGAAACATCGATTCGGCGATGTTGTTGTTGGCGCGCCAGTCGGTTGCGCGTTCGGCGAAGGTGAACTGATCCATGTAGTGACCGCCCAGTTCAGCGGCGATGCGTTCGGCGTGCGAGTAGATGTCTCCGCCGTCGACCAGATGGCAAATACCGCCGAGAAACTCGATCTTCTTGATCTTTTCGCGCGACGTGCTTGCCGGAATGACCGTATGAAACGGCAGGTCGAGCAACTTGGCGAAATAGGCTTCGCTGATCGCCGTGCTGCCGGATGAAGCTTCCACAATCGGCGTCGCTTCTCGAATCCAGCCGTTGCAGATGCCGTACAGAAACAGCGATCGCGCCAAGCGATGTTTCAAGCTGCCGGAAGGATGAATCGATTCATCCTTTAGATAGATGGAAATGTTCGGCAGTTGCAAACAGGGGACTTGGATCAGATGCGTGTCGGCGGATCGATTGAAGTCGCGATCGATCGCAGAGATCGCACGGCTTACCCAGGCGCTGGTCATCGGCGGAACGTTTTTGGTTAGAGACAGGCAGAGCAAAAATGAGGACGACTGTCAGGCAGTCTAGTGGGACATTCCCGGGTTGCGATAGTCGGTATATCGCAAATTCGCCGATTACTTTGTTCGGAAAAATCCCAAAATTTCCAACAGGCAGGTCCTCTCACCGCGGCGGCACTACGAAGGGTTTGCTTCTTGCTTTTTGCTGTTCGATCCGCTCGATGTTGCGCTGCAGTTCGCGGAGTTTGGGCAGCGCGTGTATCGCTTTCTCCGCCGCTTCAATTTCCCGCTTTAATTGCGGCATCGCGCGCGGACCAAGCTGTTGCAGTCCGGCGAGCGCGTGCTTGCGGACGGTGAAATTATCGGAGCCAAGGTGTTGAACCAAGTCGTGAACAATGGATTGATAGTCGGGGGCATAATACAGCCTGACGGCGACCGGCGTCTGGTCGTGCCAGTGCTCGTCTTCGGTGGCGCGAAGCTCGATTTGGTAGTCGCCCGGCGGGTGGTCGACTAGGGAAATCATGGTTGAGTCGTCAAATTGCCGCCACGGCTCACCAACGATCCGCCACGCGAGCTGGGCGTTTTGATTATCGCTAGAGGGAGTGACTCTCACCGGGGGATCCCACTGGAGCGTCGTCAGGGTGACATCCGTCTCCGCGCTGGTCCAATGGGTTTCTGGCAACGGCACTGACGCGGTCACGGTGAATTCAATCAGGTCGGGCGCCGCAGCGCCAAGGCGCATACCACCGATCGAACATCGGTAAATTCCGCTGCTGGGAAACCGAAAGACAACCTCTCCCATGGAAGTGCGCGTGAGAGGTTGCAACTCACCGTTGACCGTCACAAACAGGTCAATGTCGGCGGCAATTCGGTCGGGCTTCACCTCGACGGGAACCGTAAGTTCTCGTCCGCACTGCTTGGCGATAGGAGGAGCTTGCAGGGAAAGCTGCGACTGTAAAAATTGAAACGCCTTCGGGTGAGAGCTGTATCTGCTGACGAACCACACATCGTGATTGGTCGTCTCGACGATGTCGCTGATGGAAAAACCATAGAGCGGCGTTCCGGACAAATCGAGCGATGACAGTTGTTGGTCAAAGATGCGATACGGCGCACCGGCTCCTTGCGACATCAGCAGCCAGCTGCCGTAAGCGCGCGACGGCGCGATATGCTTGAAGAAACGAGGAAGTTCAACCGAGTTTGGATCGGCGGCGGACGGCTCGGGAGCGTCGAGCGCTCGTTCAAAATCGGCCACATCGAGATAAAGCCGCATTGCCGCTTGCACGCGTAAAACCGGGTAATATTGCCGCGGGTGATCCGCAGCGATTGACTTGTCGTACGGCTGTACTCCCTTGGGCCCCAGCATCTGGTCACGCCGGGAAGTGAGTGCGTTAGGGAGTTCTTGCATCTGCCCTGTGTCGTAGCGGAACAGCTTGCCGCTTTGCGTGCGGATGATTGCGCCCTGTTCGGGAGACTCAAACATCGAGGAGACGCTTTCACGGAATCGGAATGTGCTCCAGATGTCCTCTTTCAGCATGCTCACCGTGTTGGAATTGCGGAGGTTGTACCACAGCCGTTTGTCGTTTCCGAGAAAAAGTCCGCCGAAAATATCGGAGCCCTGAAAGTGCGTCGCGCCAGACTTCACTGCAGCCGCCAAAGCAGCATTCATGTTCTCGAATTCGTCGACGGCTCCTTCGCGAATCTCGTAGATGCGACGTGGATAAATCTCGACGAACAGATGACCTCGATCGTCGACGATTGACTTACCAATTCGCGTCACGTCAAACGGCATTTCTTGGAACGACACTTTGTCACCGGTCCGGCGTGACAATTGATTGGGATGTTCCACCTCGAACATCGCAATCGTATCGCCGGAAAGCTGCCAGACCTCGCTACCGTTCACCAGATTGTATTCGGCCCAATCCTGGGTGAGTTCGGTCGTCGGCGGTGGACCAGAGCCGAGCGTCAGCCGAGCGATTCCCCGGCCAGAGCGGTCATACGGCAGCCATAGTTTGCCATCGAGCCCTTCCTGAATATTACTGACGCCGTTGAAAAAACCATGTCTCCAATTGAGCCGCGTCAGCTGGCCGTCACGATAGACTTCAATCCCGGCTTCCCGTAATCCGATGACGAAGGCGCCATCGCTGGTTTCTAAGATCGAATCGGGATACTGCATTCGGAGCGAATTCAACAATTCGGCGTTATGCAAAGCTGGAAGTTCGGTTAGCTTGCCGTCGGTTGAGAGTTCGTAAATTGCAAGCCCGTGTCCGCCGCGCACACGCGTATTGATCCAGACAGTTCCGCTATGGGTTTCAAAGCCATCTTCGAAGGTCAGCGTTTCTTCCTGCTGCGGAGTAAGCTGCACGTCGATCCGTTCATTAGTGCGGACATTGAACGCGACGGCTAAGTTCGGTCGTTGGAAGAGCACGAGGACTCGATCACCGTTCCAACTCGAAGTTTTGGGCGGCGTGGGAAATTGGCTTTGTCCCTTTCTCCCTTCCGTTTGCTCCGCAATCATCGCCGGACCAGCGGCGACGCTTAATTCGCTCGCTGCATTGCAGTGATAAATGCGATTGTCGTGAATGGAATAGAAATAAACCTCGTCCCCTAAATCGCAAATCGCAGGGCGATACAGATCGGCTCGGCTGCCGAAATGCCCTTCGACGCGAGTCCACTCTCCATCGTCAAACGCCCCCAAAAATGTTTGTCCCCAATTGAACAGTCGCCCATCCTGAGAAACGTAGATGCCGGGACGGTTGTGCGCGTTGTCATAATAGAATGTTGTGATTTGCTCGTACTTGCCGGCATTCAAACGATAGATTTTTCCGAGGTGATCTTTTTCGCCAGGTTGCGTGAGATAGGCGCCTCGTTTCGGCCCTCCATAAAGCCCGGTCAGATATTGACCCGAGCTGAGCTGGGATCGCTCTAGTGCGACGAACTTGTCGTTATCGAAGTAATGCACAAGGTTATTGGCCAACACCCAGGGAACGCCAGATTCATCAATCACCACATCTTGAAAGCCGGGCCAACGCGATTGAGGCAGATCGAATTTTTCGATCTTCCAAGCGAAGGCGAAGTTGGCGACTGCCAACGTACACAACAGGCAAACGAGCGCGTAAAGTCGGTGAAAGAGATGCGGCATTGGTTCCCTCGCTCTTGTTCGGCTTTTCGAAAAGATGATTACCTGCGCGGCCAAGATTAGATTCGACGACGAAAATGCGGCATGTTCGCTCGCATCAATATTTCGCGTCAAATCCGCTGACGATGGTCAACTAAAAAGATAACCGCGGATGAAGTGTAAATCCACCTTTGAGCGGGGTGCATGGACGGCTGAGAAAACTTCTACGATTTGACCATTCGTCCTGACGCTAGGCGGAGACCTCTGCGGCGTCACGAATTTAATGGGTCACGAGAACATCTGATATTGGCCGGCCGGCTCGAATGCGTTGAGAAAATGCTCGATCGTCGGCGTCTGTGCGGCTGCGGGCCAGGTGATGGCGATCACGTCGAAGCGGGCTTTGCATTCCAACAGGTTGTGCCGGCGCAAATAGCTGATCGCTAGTCGCGTCAGCTTCGCTTGTTTGTGAGTGTCGACCGCTTCGCTGGGATGGGCGGCGTCGCTCGACGAACGGGTCTTCACTTCCACAAAAACGACGGTCCGTCCATCGACGGCGATGATATCGATCTCCCCCAACTTCGAGCGATCGCTGCGAGCGATGATCACGTAGCCGAGTTGGCGAAGAAATCGAGCTGCGGCCGCTTCTCCACGTGCGCCCAGCGAGGGGGCCTTGCGCCAATTGGCGATCCAGCGGAACAGCATGGGACGACTCGCGCGGCAGACCAGACGGTTTCGGTTGGACCGTCGATTTTAATATGTCCGGTCGGCGAAATCACGCGAAAAGTAGAGATGGGAATCGCGCATGCAAAAACCGCTCGGACATGGGACCGAGCGGTTTTGAAGCGAATCGCTGGACTGGTCCGCTACTACACGCGGCGTTCGGTCAGGCGGGTCGCCTTGCCGACGCGATCGCGCAGGTAGTACAGCTTCGCACGGCGAACGACCGACTTACGGGTCGAGACGACCTTGTCGACCTTCGGGCTGTGCAGCGGGAACTTCTTTTCGACACCTTCGCCGCCGACGATGCGACGGACGGTGAACATCTCACGGGTGCCGCTGCCGCTACGCGCGATGACCGTACCAGAGTAGACCTGGATACGTTCTTTGTTGCCTTCGAGAATCTTGGTGTGAACTTCGACGGTGTCGCCGATCTCGAATTGGTCGACTTCCGGCTTCTTATAGGCCGCTTCGACCTTGTTCATCAAATCTTGGCTCATGATAACTTTCCTTTTCCAGCGATTATTCGTCTTTTGACTCGGCGTTGCGATCGAGTAAATCGGCTCGCCGCCGCGTTGTTCGTTCGATGCTCTGTTGTTTTCGCCAAGCGGCGATTTGGGCGTGGTCGCCGCTTAGGAGGACATCCGGCGCCGCGAGTCCGCGATAAACGCGTGGTCGCGTGTAGTGCGGAAACTCCAGCAGCCGATTGCCCGAGCTAAAACTATCGTCGACGCTGCTCGTCTCGTCTCCCAGTACGCCTGGGATGAGCCGGATCACGGCGTCGATGATCGCCATCGCTGCGACTTCGCCCCCGTTGAGGACATAGTCGCCGATCGAGATCTCCTCGGGCTGGAGGAGATCGCTGACGCGTTGGTCAAACCCTTCATAGCGTCCGCACAACAGCAGCAGACGCGGCTCTAGGCTCAACTCTTCGACCAGCGGCTGATCAAGCCGGCGACCTTGCGGGGTCAGCATGATCAAACGGCCTGGTTGGCTTCCTTCTTGTCGAACCGCTTCGACGCACTCGACGACCGGTTCGGCTCGAATCACCATTCCCGCGCCGCCGCCAAAAGGTCGGTCATCGACGCGGTTGTGCTTATCGTTGGCCCACTTACGCATGTCATGCGGGTAGACCTTGACCAGCTCCCCTTCGATCGCCTTCGCGAGAAGGCTTTGCCCCAGATAACTGGAGAAAATCTCAGGAAACAAAGTCAGGACATCAAAACGCATGGCGAATTACTCGCCGCCTTCTACCTTGGCCGCTTCTTCGGCGGGCGCTTCGGCAGCCGGAGCTTCAGCGGCGGCTTCCGCCGTTTCGCCTTCAGCTGGCGCTTCTTCCGCAGGCGGGGCTTCCGGAGCCTTCTCGGCGATTTCGACCTTTTGCGGCACGAACTTGGTCGTGACCTGCATCTTTTCGAGCGCCGAGCTTTGCGCGTCCAAGTGGGTGCCGCCGGTACCGTACTTGCGAAGCAAGACAGCGACCTTCGGCGAGGCTTGGGCGCCAACGCCCAGCCAATAATCAACGCGTTCGCGCTTCAAAGAGACGCGAGCGTCCTTTTCCGGCACGAACGGATCATAGGTGCCTAGATACTCGATCGCTTTGCCATCACGC
Organism: Blastopirellula marina DSM 3645; assembly: GCF_000153105.1. GTDB lineage: Bacteria > Planctomycetota > Planctomycetia > Pirellulales > Pirellulaceae > Blastopirellula > Blastopirellula marina. The sequence continues at coordinate 893,298 of NZ_CH672377.1, read as the reverse complement.
GGCGAACGAGAATCCATGGCGCAGATCCGGTAAAACGGGCGGTGGGTTCGACCCATCCGCTTCATGCGAATTCGTACTGCCACGAACGATTACTCCTGTGCAATTGCGAATTGATTCAAATGTATTCGAAAATGAATTGTTTCGAAAACGACGTCTAGCGTTTTTTACGTTTACGGAGCGCCTTGTCGCGCACTTTTTTCTGCGCGAGCCGCTCTTTGGTGCTAAGGCGTTTGCCCGTACCAACTTTGTTCTTCTTCATCTTGCCGGTCGGATCGACCAGGTCGCCACGCTGCATCTTGCCGATCAACTCGGACGGCGACGCACCCTTCATCATCGACGACATCGCGTCGAATTGCTTCAGGAGTTCGTTCACCTCTTGCGGCGAGGTCCCCGAACCGGCGGCGATACGTTGCCGACGAGTCGGAGTAATGACTTTGGGAGTGCGACGTTCCTCGCGAGTCATCGAATCGATGATCCCTCGCAAACGACGCATGTCTTTCTCGTGATCGGTGTTCTGCAGCATGTTGGCCATGTCGCCGAAGCCCGGCATCATGCCGAGCATCTTTTTCATCAGCCCGGGCCGCATAATTTGTTCGAGCTGGCGTTTGAAGTCGTCGAGCGTGAAGCTGCCCGCTTCGAGCGCCTTCTGCGCCTTCATCGCCTCGTCTTGGTCGAACTCGCGCTGCGCCATTTCGACCATCGAGAGGACGTCGCCCATCCCGAGGATTCGCCCCGCCATGCGGTCGGCGTAGAACGGCTCTAGACCGTCCATGTGTTCGCTGATGCCGATAAATTTGATCGGCACGCCGGTGACATGCTTGACCGACAAGAGGGCGCCGCCGCGAGCGTCGCCATCCAGCTTGGTCATGATCACGCCGTCCAACTCCAACGCGTCGTTAAACGCTTTGGCGCTGTTGACCGCGTCTTGGCCAGTCATGCCGTCGACAACCAGGAAACACTGATCAGGACCAATCTTGCGATCGATCGTCTTCAGCTGCTCCATCAACTCTTCATCGATCGCCAATCGGCCGGCGGTATCGAGGATGACGACGTTGATGCCGTTTTCGCGAGCAAACTTGACCGCGTTTTGGCAGACCGCAATCGGATCAGACGCGTTCTCTTCGCTGTAAACTTTGGCGCCGACGCTTTCGCCGACAACATGCAATTGCTGCACGGCCGCCGGACGCTGCAAGTCGGCTGCGACCAGTAAGGCTTTCTTGCCTTCGGTCCCAATCAAGCGAGCCAACTTGCCGCAGGTAGTCGTTTTGCCGGCGCCCTGCAAGCCGCACATCATGAGGACGGTGACGTCTTTCTCAAGATGCAGCGAGGGATCTACCGGACCCAGCAACTGAATCAACTGCTCGTGGACGACGCCGACGAGTTGTTGATCGGGATTGAGCGATTTGAGGACCTTTTGTCCCATCGCCTCTTCCGAGACGCGCGCCATGAAGTCTTGGACGACCGGATAGGCGACATCCGCTTCGATCATCGCCTCTTCGACCATCCGCAGACCGTCGCGCATATTGGCGTCAGTCAGCTTTCCCTTGCCGCGCAATGATTTGAGCGCAGTTCGGAGATTGTCTTGAAGCGAAGCGAACATCAAATACGGCCAGGGACGATTACAGACTTACGGGCGGCTCTTCCGCTCCCCAGAATACAAGGGCGGATTGAGACGAAACGCGTATCTTAGCAAAGCTGCGCCCGGTTTGTAAATTGGTCCCCTAAATGAATTTGGGCGCAGGCGACACGCAAAGAGCCAGCGACCGGGAGGTTGGTCTCGGTCGCTGGCTCGCAAGGTAGCTTTGTGACTTAAATCTTTACGCCAAAGCGGTTTACAGTCCCAGCTCGGGCTTCGTGGCCAAGGGCACGGCCGATTCGCCGCCGGAGGCGACGATTTCCAGGGGAACGCTCCAGCGGACTTCCGCGGTTTTGCAAAGTCCGTCGACCCCCTCTTCGCAGTAGTAATACCTTAGCGACAGTTTCACCGTCGATTTACCTTCGCCGGCGACTGGGACCGAGACCGAAAACTGCGGCTTGGGCTCGGCGAGGGTGACCAGTTCGACCTCGGCGGCGATTTGAGCCGGGCCAGTCGACTCCCCTTCTAGGTAGTAGCTGGTCGGCGCCAGCGTGTTGATTTTCCAGCCGGGGGGAAGCTGAATATCAACGTTCAGATTTACCTGACCGTTGGCAGCGGTCACTTTGGTCGGCGGCAGCACGATTTCTTCGGCTGCAGAAAACTTGGGCGTCTGCTTCACTTTGGGGGGCGAAGGAGGGGTCAGGCCCGCGATCGTCAGCGTTTTGACCTGCTTGCTTTTCAGATCGATCGTCCGAATCAAGTGATTGTTGGTGTCGGCGATGTACAGCTTGCCAGCGGCGTAGCTTAGCCCGGCTGGCTCGTCAAAGGTGGGGGCGGCGTCATCGGCGCCATGTTCGCCGGTTCCGGCGACGGTGCGGACTTCGCCCGTTTTGGCGTCGGCGACCCGGATTTTGCAGTTGTAGGTGTCCGCGATATAGATTTGACCATCGACATAGCAGACGCCCAGCGCGTGCTGCAGACGAGCTTCGGTCGCCGAGCCATCCTTGTCGCCGAAGGCAAACAGCCGTCCCGATCCCAAGTGTGCCGACCCCGTGACCGTGCGAACTTTTTCCTTGGGATCGAAAGGAACCGCTCGAATCGAGCTGCCTTCGCTATCGGCGACGTACAACCAGGTTCCGTCCGACGTGAGGCCAGATGGTTGAGCGAATGAGGAAAAGCCTTGTTCGTAGGGAATCGGCGGCAGCAGCGGACCATCAACGATGTCTTCGCGGCCGTTGCCTGCGTATGGACCAATCTCGGATCCGTCGAGCTTCATCTTCCAGATCTGGTGGGGACCGGCCATCGCGATGTAGAGATCGTCTCCCTTGACCCAGAGGGCCCATGGGCTGTTGAGCGCGGTCTCAAGCGGTTTGCCCACAAAGCGATCAGGCACTTGCGATCGCAGCAGGCCGCTTTCGGGAATGCCGGGCCATGAGTTGCGACCTTGCACTCCCTTGCCGGCGATTGTGGTGACTTGCTTGGTTTTCAGGTCGACCTTCCGCAGCATGTGATTTTCGGTGTCGGCGACATACAGAGTATCGCCGTCGAGCGCCATCCCTTGCAGGTGATGGAAGCTGGCGGTCGCGTAGTCGCCATCGGTCGTGCCGATCGCTCCGTTGCCGATCGTCTCGATCAGCTTGCCGTCGAGATCCGCGATGACGATCCGGTTGTGGTTGCTATCCGCGATAAACAAGCGGTCCGATTTTTCGTCGGCCAGCACTTTGCCCGGAAAACGAAGCGGCGTCGGCTCTTGGCTGTAGGCGAGCAATTCAAAGCGAATCGGGGTTCGGTCGAGCGTGCCTTGTTGTTCGTAATACGGAATGGCGCGATTCAAGACCGCGGCGATTTCCTTCGCTTCAAATTCGCCGCTCTTGCCGTAGACGACGTTTCCCTCGGGGTCGATCAGATACATCGACGGCCAACTGCGGACGAAGAACGAATTCCAGATGCGATGCTGGTTGTCGTTGACGACCGGGTGTTCGATTTCGTAGCGCAAGATCGCCTCGGCGATGTTTTTGGCGTCGCCTTCATTTTCAAACTTGGCCGAGTGAACGCCGATCACCACGAGTTCGTTGGGGAATTCGTGTTCCAGCTTTTTGAGTTCGGGGAGAATGTGAATGCAATTGATGCAGCAATAAGTCCAAAAGTCGAGTAGCACAAACTTCCCGCGCAGGTCACGCAGGCGAACCGGACCCGACGTGTTCATCCACTCCATGTCGGTCGGAAACTCAGGCGCTGGAATTCGACGTGGGAATGGCTCTGGAATTTTCGCCACGGCTTCACCCTCTGCAGGTGGTGCTTTCTCTGCTGGTGCAGTATCTGTCTGTTCTGCTGTCTTGCGTCCCTCTTCGGCGGCGGCGACTACCGCCGGTTGGCTGGGGCCGCAGCCTGTGGTCGAAAGCAGGGAAACGATCAACAAGCAGATGCAGAGGTTTCGATTCGTTTGCATCATGCACCTCGAATTCGTGGCGAAAGGGGGGATTAAATCGGTGGGACGACTAGTGGAGCTATTTTTCATCTTAGCGAATTGCTGGCGCCGACCTAGTGAAAATCGGAAAGATGGTACGGTCATGGTAAGTATTGCAGCTGCTTTGATGGAATGAATTGCGCAAGAAATACCTGAATCGCGCAGCATCCACGAATGTCGTTTATTTGGGTGGAAATTTGTAGCGGTCCTACCGATTATTCCTAAGTGCAGCCGATTGTTTGTCGGCCGTGCCGCGTTATGTTCCAATAGAAACGGGTCGATTCGCCGGTTTAACCTCATTTCCCCAAAGTGGGACGAATCGGCTTCCCGCCTGAAAAAATTGCTTAGGAGCCAAGCTCGTGTCTCGATCAGCAATCTTGTCGTTGGCATTCTGTTTGATGCTTGCTAGCGTCGTTTCGGCGCAAGACTGGGCTCGAAAAATGTTTAACGTCACGTCGCATGACTTCGGTACCGTCGCCCGCGGCGCCGACGCGATCTATGAGTTCGATCTGCAGAACATCTACGAAGAAGATGTCCACGTCACAGCCGTACGTTCCAGTTGTGGCTGCACCACGCCGTCGATCAAAAGCAAAGATTTGAAGACGTGGGAAAAAGGGGCGATCGTCTGCAAGTTCAATACAGATAGCTTTCTCGGCGAAAAAAGCGCCACCGTGACGGTGACGATCGACAAACCGTATTACGCCGAAGTTCAGCTCAACGTCCGTGGTCATATTCGCGGCGATGTCGTCTTTCAGCCAGGCGCCGTGAAGCTTGGTTCGGTCGACCAAGGCGAGCCCTCGTCGGCCAAAGTGAACGTCGCTTATGCCGGCGGCAGCAACTGGCAAATTCTGGACGTGAGGAGTGATAACCCGCACTTGTCGGTCGAAATGTCAGAGCCGATGCGCGGCGCCGGACGGATCGCTTACGATCTAACCGTGAAGCTCAAAGACGACGCTCCGGTCGGTTATATCCAAGACCATCTGACTTTGGTCACCAATGACGGACGCAACCCGAACATCACGTTGCCGGTCGAAGGCAAAGTTGCTCCGGCAGTGACCGTCAGCCCGGCCGCATTGGCCCTGGGTGAACTCTCGCAGGGAGAAACGGTCGAGAAGAAACTGATTGTGCGAGCCAAGAAGCCGTTCAAAATCACGTCGATCAAGTGCGACAACAAGTCGTACCAATTCGCTCAGCCATCGGACGAGGCGAAGTTGCTCCACTTCATTCCGATCACCTACACCGCCGGCGGCAAGTCGGGCAATCAAATGCAAAAGATTGTGATCGAAACGGATATCGCCGGGGGAGCCTCAGGCGAAACGATCGCCACAGTCAACGTGAAAGACACGGAAGTTACCGTCAACGAGTAGCATCGCTCACGACATCGGATTTTCAAAAGGCGCCCATCACAGGGCGCCTTTTTTTCTTCATATCCCGAAGCGCAAGCGAGGTCAAAACGGCAAGCTATTGCGAACCATGTTCGCATCGCCGCAATGTTTGGGAGAGAACATGTCTCTCCCTGTTGATCAACAGATCCGACTAGATCGGCAGGCGCGAGACGTCGGGGTAATCGGCGCGATCGCGAAAATACGACTCGACTTTGGACATAATCGCCAGAACTTGGTCCTCGCGCCAGGGGCGCGCGGCGACTTGCAGCCCGACAGGGAGCCCGCGACTCGCCAATTCGACACGTTGGGCGCTGCGTTCGACAGGATCCGAAAGATCGGTGCGATCCGAGAGTTCGTCAGCGCCCACTTGCGAACAAGTGACAACGCCGCACGGCCCGCCCAGCAGATTGAATAGCAGTGCGTAGCTAGCCGACGGCAATAGTTCGACCGCCATGCCGTGTAGAAACGCCGGCAGCGCATGCGGCGGCGTGATGACCGCGTCGATGTTGGCGTCATCCCACGATTGCTGGATGGATGCGACAAATTCAAGCGAAGCGGCGGTCGCTTTCCAGAGCGACTTGGCCGAACGTGGCCCGGCCGCAACAAACAGGTCGGCCAGTTTCTTTTCACCCCGCATGCGCAGCAGCGCGGCCATCAGCGGGCGAATCCAACGAGGCGTTTGGGCCAATCGCACAATTCTCGCGACCTCCGCATCCTGTTTGCCGCCTTTCAGGAGTTGGCGAAAGTCGTCTCCTCCATCGGCGCTGACCATCGCGAAGTAGTGCTGCAGCGCCGCCGGTACGTTGGGCGGCGATAGTTCAACCACTTCGGCGCCGCACTCTCGCAGCGCAGCGACCGACTCGCGAACGACGCGACGAATCGCCGGCGCCGCTTGAAAGTAACCGTCGTCTTCCCAGTATCCGATTCGAAGCTGGGTGAAATCGACCTCGCTGCTGCGAGCCAGCGGAGCGCATCCGACATCCGCGTTTCTCCATCCATAGTCGGCGGATGAAAGGACGCGCAGCGCAAGTTCCAGGTCTTCGACGTGCCGCGCAAGCGGACCTGGCTGATATTCAACTCCTTGCATGCCGCGCAAATTGGCGACGGCGCCGATGCGCGCCAGTCGACGGTTGGTCGGCTTGAGGCCGTGGACGCCGCAGAAGTGCGCCGGCAAGCGAATGCTGCCGCCGAGATCGCTACCCAGGCCAAGTGGAGAACCGCCGGCCGCGATGATCGCCGCTTCGCCGCCGCTCGAGCCGCCGACGCCGTGCTCTAAGTTCCAGGGGTTGTTGGTGCGGCCATAGACCGGATTATCGGTTTCGTGCAGGATCATTAATTGCGGCACATTGGTGACGCCCAGCGGGATCGCGCCGGCGCTGCGCAACTGTTGAACGTGCGCCCCATCCCGCTGCGAGATCGATTGCTTGTGCGTCAGGCCAATCGTCGCCGGTGCGCCTTGCACGTAGTAGCATTCCTTGATGGTGATCGGCACGCCATGCAGCGGCCCCGGTTCGCTCGGGCGTCCCGCTTTGTCGAGCTCTTGGGCGGTCTTGCGTGCGGTATCGAGCAGCGAATAGACCACGGCGTTGATCTGCGGATTCACCTGTTCGATCCGCAGGGCATGTTGATCAACCACTTCGGTGACTGAGAAGTCTCCAGCGGCGACGCCGGCGGCGATTTGCGAAGCGCTTTTCCGCCAAAGCAAGGAAGAGTGGAGGGGAGCGTCCATGTCGCAAAACTCGAGAAAAACAACGCGGTCAGGATCGTCGGTTCGCTGTATGATAGACGATGTCCTCCCCTTGCGTCCTGCCCATGATCCTCTGCACGCTCATCTTGTTCTCACTCTTGCTCATGCTGCCGAGCAGCGCGGCCGCCGATGATTTTCTCTCGGACGTGCCGCTGGGACTCGATTGGGTGCGTGTGCCGCATGGCAACCCGATCACGCCTGGTAAAGTGGAGCTCGGGCGGCGATTGTTTTTTGACACGCAGCTTTCGCGGGATCGCTCGATCAGCTGCTCTTCGTGTCACGATCCGGAGCATGGGTGGTCGATTGCAGCTCCGTTCGCCCGGGGAGTTGCAGGTCGCTTGGGAGAACGCAATCCGCCGTCGATTATCAACACAGGTTTGCAGCACTCGCTGTTTTGGGATGGGCGGGCGAAAACTTTGGAAGAGCAGGCGCTCGAACCGATCCAGAATCGGGTCGAAATGGACATGGATCTCGATGCGTTAGAAGAGCGTCTCGCGGCTGATCCAACCTATGCGGCGCAGTTTCAGGCGGTTTTTGCAGGGACGGTGACGGCGCAGCGCATCGCCCAGGCGCTTGCCGCTTTTGAACGAACGTTGCTAGCGGCCGAGACCCCGTACGATTTGTTTCGCAACGGGCGGGCGACCGCAATGGATGACCAAATGTCGCGCGGGTCGAGCGTTTTTTTCTCCCGTGCTAACTGCGGCGACTGCCATATCGCTAAGGTGCTGTCCGATCATCAGTTTCACGATACCGGCATCGGATTGGAGCCAAAAAAGATTCGTACTCCGATGTTGCGTGATCTGGAGCGAACAGCTCCTTATATGCACGATGGAAGTTTATCGACCCTTAAGGATGTCGTGGAATATTACGATCGCGGCGGAAATCAGCGCGAGGGACTCGATGTGCGAATGCGACCGCTGAAGTTGACCGCGGAGGAGAAAGCGGACTTGCTCTATTTTCTGCGAGCGGGGCTTCGAAGCCGAACCTATCCCAATGGGGAGTCGGCGCCCGGGATAGATTTGCCGCCAAACTCACCGTAAAAAGAGGAAGTGTCGCGAGAGCGTGAAGCTTTGGCGGAATCTGGGCAATTTGGCCGGAATCGTTTTCCGCCCTTGCGATTCTTCGCTACAATGCCCAGCGGAATTTGAACGTAAACCTTTGCTAGTATTGGGTCTCCGCTAGAGCGGAGCGTCGTCATGCAGCCAGACGACATGGCCGTAACTGACTTAACCGCCAGTCAATCGGTAGTGGTCTATCCTACCTACGGTTACCCGTCTGCCGACGGCAGGCGCTGGGTTGTGGAAGTTCATGGCTGTATCTTTGAAAAAGTCCCCGACAATCTGCCGCGGTGGATTATGCTGCGTCTGTTGGCGCGGTTGATGGATGCGAGCCCCGAAGATCTGCAAACCGAGATCTTTCAGCAGCGGATTTTGGGCTTTACCGTCTACAAGCATCGCGGCAAGCAGATCGTCGTCGAGATCGGCCAGCGGCGATATCGCTTGCGAGAGCGTTCCGGCAAAAATGGGCAGTTTCGCGGGAAAATCGAGATTGATCGCGAAGCAGTCGAGTCGTATCTCGAATCGAGCGCAGCCGGCGTATTTCTGCCGTTTCAATTGGTGATCGACGCCGAAGATGAGCGGTCGTTTCCGGCGCGAATTCAACTGCTGGAACATGCCGGAATGTCGATTATTTCGGACATCGACGACACGGTGAAACATACCGACGTCGCAGCCCGCAAAGCGATGTTGGCCAATACGTTCTTAAAGGAGTTCACAACGGTGCCGGGGGTAACCGAGCTGTTTAAAGCTTGGGAGGACCAGGGCGCCGCGTTTCATTACGTGACCTCGTCTCCGTGGCAGCTTTTTACGCCGCTGGCCGATCTTTTCGTGTCGGAAGGCTTGCCGGGGGGGACATTTCATATGAAATCGATCCGCTTTCGCGACCCCAGCGTTTTGCGGCTCTTTATCGCCCGCCGGTGGGGGAAGCGGAAGGCGATCAAGCATATTTTGCAGACTTTTCCGAGTCGCAAGTTTGTCTTGGTCGGCGATTCCGGCGAAAAAGATCCGGAAACCTACGGCGTGATCGCCCGTAAGTTCCCGCAGCAGGTCGAGCGGATCTATATCCGAGATTTAAGCGGTAAAAACTCGCATCCGGCCCGCTATGCCCGCGCATTTCACAGCCTTCCGGACAAGTCCTGGCAAGTCTTTCGAGAGCCGTGTGAGATCGTCGATCGGCTCCTTTCTTCCCCCGAGTTGCCGCAGATCTCCAGCCGCTTTGGGTGAAGTCGACAAAAACAGAGTCGAGCCTCTTGCCAGGGTGAAGTCTTTGTGGCACGATATGCGGTTTATCTGTGGGCCCGCCATCCGGCCAGGAGAACTCCGAGTTCCCGTCCGCAGTAAACCGAATTTACCTTCCGATCGCCTTGCGTGGTCGTTGTCGAACCGCAATCAGGAGTAGTTGATGGGCCATTATACAGGTCCTAAGGCCAGGATTAATCGTCGCTTGGGCGGCGTGATCTACGAGAACCGTGGCGCGATCAAAGGTTATGATCGACGTGCGACTCCGCCTGGCATGCATACCCGTCCTCGTCGGCCGTCCAACTACGGCGCCGCGTTGATGGAGAAGCAGAAGATCAAACATTATTACGGCCTGGGCGAGCGCCAGTTGCGTCGTTACTTCGAAATGGCGAAGCACATGAAGGGGAACACCGGCGAACAGCTGTTGGTCCTGTGCGAACGTCGTCTCGATAACGTCGTCCGTCGCTCCGGCATGGCTTTGACCCGCCCGCAAGCTCGCCAAGGGATCGTGCATGGTCACTTCCTGGTGAACGGCGCCAAGGTCGACAAGCCGTCGTTTCAGATGCGTCCCGGCGACGTAGTGAGCGTCCGTAATCGCGAGAAGCTGCAGATTCTCTATCGCAGCATCCTGGGCGAAAACGGCAGTCAAGTAGCCGAGTTCGTATCTTCGGATCAGGAGACGTTGTCGGCTTCGTTCGACTCGATTCCGACGGCCGGAGACGTGAGCCTGCCGGTAGACGTTAACATGGTGGTCGAATTTATGTCGCGCTAACCCCGCCGACTTATTCGCCAAATCATTACGAACTTTCCAGGGATTTTTAGGTGTGACCCACATCGAAGAATCCCTTTTTTTATGTCCCAGCAATTGAGCCATCGTCTCGATCGTTAGACAAGCGCTGAAAGAACCGACATGAGCCACACGCAGCTTGCTGTTTTGGGGGGTGGTCCCGGCGGATACGCCGCCGCCTTTCTCGCCGCCGACCACGGTATGGAAGTCACTTTGATCGAACAGGAGCCGAAGCTCGGCGGAACCTGTTTGCTACGAGGATGTATTCCCTCGAAAGCCCTGCTTCACGTCGCCAAAGTCATCGACGAAACCTACGACCTGCATGACGAATGGGGCGTTTCGTTCGGATCACCGCAGATCGATCTCGATAAACTGCGGGCCCGCAAGAACAAGGTGATCGACGCGATGTCGGGTGGGTTGAAGCAACTCGCTAAGCGTCGCAACGTCACGGTCATTCAGGCCCGCGGGACGTTTTTGGATAGCGGCACCCTCGAATTGACCGGCGACAGCCCTTCGATTCCGGAAGGGGGCAAGCTGACCTTCGATCATTGCGTGATTGCGACGGGTTCGGTCGCTGCGGTTCCGCCGGCGTTTCAAGTCGATTCTGATCGCGTGATGGATTCGACCGGCGCGCTAGAGTTGAAAGAAGTCCCCGAAACGATGCTCGTCATCGGCGGCGGCTATATCGGCCTCGAAATGGGCAGCGTCTACGCCCAATTGGGGACCCAAGTCAGCGTGGTTGAACTGACCGACGGCCTGTTGCCGGGCGCAGATCGTAATCTGGTCAAGCCGCTGCAAAAGCGGATCGAATCGCTGTTTGAAGGTCGTTTGCATCTGAACACCAAGGTCGGTTCGATCGGTATTCGCGGCGACAAGGTGGAAGTCGCGTTTGAAGGCCCAGCCAAGTTTGGGACCGAGCAATACGATCGCGTGCTGGTGTCGATCGGACGTTGGCCCAACACCAAGGGAATCGGCCTGGAAAACACCAAGGTCGTCGTGAATAAACGCGGCTTTATCGAAGTCGATGGCCAACTGAAGACAGGCGACCCGAAATTGCTGGCGATCGGCGATGTGACCGGCGATCCGATGCTCGCCCACAAAGCGACGCATGAGGGGCGGACGGCGATCGAAGCGTTGCTGGGTCATCCGGTCGAGTTCAAGCCAGCGGCGATTCCGGCGGTGATCTTCACCGATCCAGAGATCGCGTGGGCCGGATTGATGGAAGAAGCGGCGAAAAAAGAAGGCCGCGAAGTCGAAGTTGTGATGTATCCGTGGGCCGCCAGCGGTCGCGCTCAATCACTGGGACGCTCGGACGGGATGACCAAATGGATCGTCGATCCGACCACCAAGATCGTCTTGGGCTGCGGTATTGTCGGCCCCGGCGCTGGCGAATTGATCGGCGAAGCGGTCTTGGCGATTGAGATGCGAGCCGAAGTGGGCGACATCGCTTCTGCGATCCACCCCCACCCGACGCTCAGCGAAACTGTCATGAATGCGGCCGAAGTCTTTTTCGGAACGGCGACCGAGATTTACAAGCCGAAGAGATAAGCGACGTAAGTTGTTACGTCGTATCGGATTAACAAGGGCTCCCGATTTCTCGGCGGAGCCCTTTTCTGCGAAGGCGTTCTGGCGGAGAATACCGGAACGTCTGATTGTGTTAAATGTGCTGCGGGCGCAAGCGGGGGTTGTCCCCACCGTCTAGCGTCGAAATTGAAGTGCGGCCTATACTTAGTGACTCATTCGGGGACGGATGTTGATGATGTCTGTCCCGACTTCGACTGCTGGATTCGATTTTCCGCCATCCCAGAAGATGCCGGCGGTCGCGGCGCCCAAGGTTGGCGCCTCCGCAGTTTCCATGTGCTAGCGAGGAAAATTTAATGGCAGAAGCCAAGTTGATGCCCGCCGAAGAAAACATTTTGCGACATAACCCGGCGGCTCACTCGCAAGATATCGATCCGAACGAGACCAAAGAATGGCTCGACTCGCTCGACTACATCATTGAGAGCAAAGGGGGCGAACGGGTTCGCTATCTTCTCTCCGCGCTTGAGAACCGCGCTCACTCGCGTGGTGTCGATTTGCCATTTGCGGCCAACACGCCGTACATCAATACGATTCACGTTAACCAGCAGCCTGCTTACCCAGGCAACCGCGAATTTGAACGCCGCATCAAGAGCGTCATTCGTTGGAACGCCATGGCGATGGTGACTCGCGCCAACCGTGATTTCAGCGGGCTCGGCGGTCACATCTCTAGCTACGCTTCGGCCGCGACGTTGTACGAAGTTGCGTTCAATCACTTCTTCCGTGGTCGCAGCAGCGGCTACGAAGGGGATCAAGTTTACTTCCAGGGGCACGCTTCGCCGGGCATTTATGCCCGCGCCTTTGTCGAAGGTCGCTTGAGCGAAAAGAACCTAGAGAACTTCCGTCGCGAGTTGCAAGAAGAAAAGGGGCTTTCGTCCTATCCGCACCCGTGGTTGATGCCTGACTTCTGGGAATTCCCAACGGTGTCGATGGGCTTGGGCCCGATCTGCTCGATCTACCAGGCTCGCTTCAACCGCTATATGCAAGATCGCGGCATCAAGAAGACCGAGGGAACGCGCGTCTGGGCCTTCTTGGGCGACGGCGAATGCGACGAGCCGGAGACCTTGGGCGCGATCAGCTTGGCCGCTCGCGAAGGGCTGAACAACCTGACCTGGGTGATCAACTGCAATTTGCAGCGGTTGGATGGTCCGGTCCGCGGCAACGGCAAGATCATTCAAGAGCTGGAAGCGGTCTTCCGCGGCGCCGGCTGGAACGTGGTCAAAGTCATCTGGGGAAGCGACTGGGATCCGTTGCTCGAAGCCGATCAATCAGGGCTGCTGGTCAAGCGGATGGAAGAAGTCGTCGACGGCCAGTACCAAAAGTACGTCGTCATGCCGGGCGCCTACATTCGCGAGCACTTCTTCGGCAAGTACCCCGAGCTGCTCGAGCTGGTGAAAAACTACTCCGACGAGCGTCTAGAGAAAATGGTTCGCGGCGGCCACGATCCCGAAAAGGTCTACTCCGCTTACAAAGCGGCGGTCGAATGCACCACGAAACCGACCGTTATCTTGGCCAAAACGGTCAAGGGTTACGGTCTGGGCGAAGCGGGCGAAGGCCGCAACGTCACCCACAACCAGAAGAAGCTGAACGAAAAAGAACTAGCCGAGTTTCGTACCCGTTTCAGCATTCCGATTTCGGACGAAGAGGTGGTGAAAGCCCCGTTCTATCGTCCGCCTGAAGGCAGCGCCGAAATGAAATATCTGGTCAAGCGCCGCGAAGCGCTGGGCGGGTTCATGCCGACGCGACCGACGACTTGCCCGCAGATGGACGTTCCGTCGCTCGACGATTACCAAGAGTTCCTCGGCGATAGCGGCGGCAAAGAGCTGTCGACGACGATGGGCTTTGTGCGTCTGCTCAGCAAGTTGGTCAAAGACAAAAACATCGGCAAGAACATCGTGCCGATCGTCCCCGACGAATCGCGCACCTTCGGTATGGAAGGAATGTTCCGCCAGATCGGCATTTACGCCCACGGCGGCCAATTGTACGAACCGGTCGACTCCGATCAGTTGATGTACTACAAGGAAGCCAAAGACGGTCAGATTCTGGAAGAAGGAATCACCGAAGCCGGCTCGATGTCGTCGTTCATCGCGGCGGGTAACTCGTATTGCCAGCACGGTATCAACATGGTGCCGTTCTTCATCTACTACTCGATGTTCGGTTTCCAACGCGTCGGCGACTTGATTTGGGCTGCGGCCGATACCCGCGCCAAGGGCTTCATGCTCGGCGGCACCGCAGGACGTACGACGCTTAACGGCGAAGGTCTGCAGCATCAAGATGGTCATAGCCACTTGAACGCGATCGCCTTCCCGACGGTTCGCTCGTTCGATCCGGCGTTCGCTTACGAAACGACCGTGTTGATTTTTGACGGCATGAAAAAGATGTACGTCGACGGCGAAACGGCGATCTACTACATCACCGTCGGCAACGAAAACTACCAGATGCCGGCGATGCCCGCAGGCGCCGAAGAAGGCATTGTTCGCGGCATCTACAAGTTCAACTCGCTCGATTCGGCCAAGGGCAAGACTCGCGTGCAGTTGTTCGGCAGCGGGCCGATCTTGCGATGCGTTTTGGACGCTCAGCAGATCTTGGCCGACAAGTACAACATCTCCAGCGACGTCTGGAGCGTCACCAGCTATACCGAGCTGCGTCGCGACGCTCACGCTTGCCAACGTTGGAACATGCTTCACCCGCTAGAAACTCCGCGTAAGTCGTACCTGGAAGAAGTGATGGAAGGGGTCCAAGGCCCGTTCATCGCGTCGAGCGACAACGTGCGAGCGTTACCTGAACAGATTCGCGATTACCTGCCGGGCGCCCTGTTTGCTCTCGGCACCGATGGCATGGGACGCAGCGAAACGCGTGAAGCGCTTCGCCGTCACTTCGAGATCGACTCGGCTTCGGTGGTGATCGCCACTTTGTACCAATTGTTTCGCGAAGGAAAAGTTGACGCCAAGAAGGTCGCTAAAGCGATCAAAGACCTCGACTACAACCCTGAAAAGGTCGATCCCTACTTTGCGTAGGCGACCCTCGCGCACTCCTTATAAATCGATATCGACTCCGCCGGAGCAGCATCATGGCGACAGAAGTTAAATTGCCCGAACTGGGCGATGGCATTGATTCAGGCGACATCCTTTCGGTCTACGTCTCCGAAGGTGACGTCGTCACGAAGAATCAAAATATCCTTGAGCTGGAAACGGACAAAGCGACGGTCGAAATTCCGACCAACGTCGCCGGTAAAGTGACCAAAGTTCACGTGAAGACAGGCGACGCCGTGCCGATCGGCGGCGCGTTGATCTCGGTCGAAGCTTCCGAAGGCGCCGCCAAAGAAGAATCGAAGCCGGCGCCAGCGCCGAAAAAAGAGGCAGAAGCCCCCAAGGCCGAAGCCAAGAAAGCGGAGCCTGCCCCCAAAGCGGAAGCTCCCAAAGCCGAACCGCCGAAACCGGCGCCGGCCGCTGCCAAACCGGCTCCGACCCCCGAACCGGCGGTCACCTACGCAGCGCCCGTTGCTCGCGCTGCGACTTCGTCGGCCGACCTGATTTATCAAGAAGAAGACGACGTTCCGGCGGGTCCGGCGATTCGCCGCTTCGCTCGCGAAGTGGGGGTCGATCTGCGTCGCGTTCGCGGCACCGGCAACAACGGACGCGTGACCCGTGACGATGTGCTCGCGACCGTTCGCGAACTAAGCCAGGGGGGGGCGCCAACGTTAACCGCCGTCGCTCCGGCCAAAGCGGACAAGCCGACGACGACGCCGGCGGTAACCCCGCCAGGCGAGCAAGGCGAAGATGCCTACGGTCCGGTTCGCATCGAAAAGATGGCGAAGATCCGCAAGACGATCGCCAATCAAATGGTGATGTCGTGGACCACCGCTCCGCGGGTCACCAACTTTGATGACGCCGACGTCACCGCGCTCGAAGCGCTGCGGCAGCAGAGCAAAGATGACTATGCCTCGGCCGGCGTCAAACTGACGTCGATGTCGTTCCTGGTCAAAGCGGTCGCGCTGGCGCTGCGGAACAATCCGGCGATCAACGCGTTGATCGACATGGAAAACAACCAGGTCGTTTACAAGGAATACGTCAACGTCGGCATCGCCGTCGATTCGGAACGCGGCTTGGTCGTGCCGAATATTCGTAACGCCGATCGTTTGGCCATTCCAGAAATCGCTCGCGACGTTCAAAAGCTCGCCGCCGATGTTCGCGGCGGAACCTTCAGCATGGACCAGATCCGCGGCGGCACGTTCACCATCAGTAACCTGGGCGCGATCGGCGGAACTTATTCGACTCCGATCATCAACGTCCCGGAAGTCGCGATCTTGCTAGTCGGCCGCTCGCGCAAGTTGCCGGTCGTGGTCAACGACCAGATCGTGCCGCGAATGATGATGCCGCTGAGCCTGTCGTACGACCACCGCCTGGTCGACGGAGCGACGGCCGCTCGCTTTTTGAATGAGATCAAATCTTATCTGGAAGCGCCGAGCCGGTTGTTGCTGGCTCCGTAGTTTGCGGTGGAATTCAAAGCTCCTAAAAAAGCTCGCCCTATTGGGTGAGCTTTTTTTGTGCGCCCTTGGCGCCGGATATCCCGGGAGTTGCGCCGCGATGCTAGCGTTGTCGGCGTGGAATTGCCAGATGAAAGCCGCGCGTTTTAGCGTTTGGGACGCTCATTCGTAACGGGAATTGTCGTTTGTTTTCCATAGACGTCGCCACCGAAATGGGCCATGCTGAACGACGGCAGAATTTCTAGCAGAACCCCTCGCCGTTCAGGAATTGGACCCATGGAATTCATGCGGATTAGCTCCAGGAGCGGCGGAAACTCGCGCAACAATTGACCGACGGATTCGAAAAATCCAGCCAGGGAGTGCTCGATCAGATTCACACTATGGAGTCGCAGCGATTGAAGCTTCTGGAACAAGACGCGCCCGCATGCATCCCACAATTACAGAAAGAGCCAGGCCAATCGATTTTGTCGGATAGATGACGAGAAGATCGACCCGTAACCGCTTGGCTGACCTTGCTGCTATCCTTCTCGACTTTGGCGCCGACAGCCTATTTGTCAATCGGCGTCTGCCGTGTTTGTTCTTCCGCTTTCGTGAGCGGTTTTTCGAGTTCAAACGAATCAGGGATCGGATAACGAACAACCAGATCGACCGCAGAGTCGCCGGGAGATCCGTCTCGTACGCTGCAGTTTCTCTTTTGCAGACGCTTCCGATCAAAAAAAACAGACGCCAAGCGATCGCTTGGCGTCTGTCCACGAATACGACGAGTTACTACACGTTCGCAGCTTTGGGAATCTCGAAGCCTTTGCGGTCCGAGTCTTTCAGGAGTGCGTTGGCTTCTGCGGCGTGATCTCCGGTGTGCCGTTCCGTTTCTGGATCAAACGTTAGCATCGGGCCGACAACGTACTTTTCGCTGTCCTTCACGCCTACGCCGTCCGCCATGATGTCGTGCAGACGACCGAAGTGTTCGGCGGCGTCGGCGTTGTCGCCAAATTTGCCGGTCTTCTTGTTGAACGGCGCTTCTTCGCCCAGACGATACGAGTTGTTCATCAAGTGCCCCAGCACGCAAGCATTGTGGGCGTCTTCGACGTTGCCGTTGGCCATGCTCGGGTCATTGGCGCGAACTGCCGAGATGAAACTGCCCCAGTTGCCGCCGGGCGTGACCTGGCCGTTTTCCACGCTTACTTTCTCTCCCTTGTCGCTTCCCTTGGGATAGTAAACGCCGCGGACGATCCGCCCGCCGTCTTCAAAGTAGTATTCGTTCTCGACTTGATGTTCGTAACCTTTGTAGTTGACGTTGCGAACGTTGAAGAACACATACTGTCCGTTGGGGTATTCGGCCATTGCGAACATGGTGTTCGGCGTTTCGCCTTGATCGTTCCATTGGAAACGGCCTCCCATCGCCATAGTGCGAACGGGATGGGTTTGATCCTTATCGATCGCCCAACGCGCGATGTCCAGTTGATGGGTTCCCTGGTTGTTGAGATCGCCGTTTCCGGTCTTCCAGAACCAATGCCAATTGTAGGGATGATAGTTGGCGTGGAAGTCGGTGATGTCCGCCGGGCCGCGCCACAGGTTCCAATCCAAATTCTCCGGAGGTTGCGAGATCGACTTTTCGCCGATGCCGCCGCGCGGCTTGCAGCAGTATCCGTAAGCGATCTTCAACCTGCCCCACTTGCCGGCCTGAATCGCTTCGTGCAGACCGGCGATCTTGGCGTTACTCCGGTTCTGCGTACCGTGCTGAATCACGACGCCATGTTTCTTTTGGGTTTCGACGGCGACGCGGCCTTCGGCCACATCATGGCTCATCGGCTTTTCGACGTAGACATGCTTGCCGGCTTGGGCCGCCCAGATGGTCATCAGCGAATGCCAATGGTTCGGCGTGGCGATCGAAATCGCGTCGAGATTCGGGTCGTCCAACGCTTCGCGAACGTCACGAAACCCTTTCACTTTGTACTTTCCGCCGACTTTCTCTTGCACGCTTTTTATGGCGCGGGCCAATACTTTTTCATCGGGATCGATCAGACAGGCGATTTCGACATTTTCTTGGCCTGTCCAGCCGCTGATGTGGGCTTTGCCTCGGCCGTTCAAACCGGCTACGGCGATGCGGACGCGATCATTGGCGCCCAAAACGGCGCCGGAAGCGGCGGTCCCCGTAAGAATCAAACCTGTTCCGGCAGCAGTCGATTGAAGAAATGTACGACGATTGAGTGTTGACACGGTAAGCTCCGATGAAAAGTGGGACGGGGGTGATAACTTCGCCCTGCGGAACTAGCGAGTAGATCCCAGGGTGAAATCAACGGTGGTGGGGCCCTGCTCAATGACCGCTTTCAGGGTAGTTCGCGTGTTGTACTTCGCGGGAAGCGTTTCTTTGGTGGGAACTGTGCCCGTTACATCGGGCGAGCCGGACGGTTGCGGCGAGCGAATGAGCACGATTTTTTCGCCAGCGGTTACGTTGGCATTATACTCGCCAGCGGTGATCTCGGCGAATGCCTCAGAGCCTTGGCGAACATCCTCGGGGGAAGTGAATTGAATCGACCCGGACTCGAGGGGGACTCCGTCGACGGTTACGGCGCCAGTGACAGCGTTGGTGGGTTCGAAGCGATCGGAATTATCCGCCTGGGCGCAACCCCAAGCGAAAAGCGAAAGGCTTGCTGTTAATATGCGAAGAATAGCGATCACGATAGGGAAGCCTTTTGAGGAAAGCGACGATTTATGAGATAAAAGAGAGGCCCGACTTTTTCTCCCGAGCCTGTCCGCCGAGTGGTAGCTGACAAACTACAGGCTTAAAAATCACTCAATACGTTTCCGTCGTTTCTCACGGCAAGATTCGCTAGAGTCGTCGTACTAATCGTTTCTGCGATGAAACGCACAGAGCCGTCTACTAACAGGACAAGCACGCCGCCGGGATGTGCCGACGTTAGCGGATGATTCCCACCTACGCTTGTGCAAACGCCATCAGAGCAACTTGTCGAGAAAAATTGATTCTTGCCCGGATTGATCTGGTAGCGAAGCGTCGTGGTGTTACTTGGGCGTCCATTTGAGCCCGACGGCAAGACCGTGGTGTTATCATCGTTTCCAATGACGCCCATAAGAAAGCCATAATTTGCCCCAGGACGATAGTCGGCTCGCACTGGGCTACTAGCAGTACCAGTATAGACATAGTCTCCTACTTCGCCGACCGCCATAGTATTGCTGGTTCCGTCCGTTACGGTGCTGAACGTTTCCTGCGAGTTGTAGTGCAATAAGCCGTTGGTCGCGTGGGTGCCGTAACTGCTGGAAGTGTACTCGGTACCGCCCGTAACTCCGCCAAAACTGCCCACCGCTCCCGCGATCGCCGCATAGTCGGGAGCCATTGTGAAAGGGTTCTCGTTCGCAACTTCTTCCATCGACGAAGAAGCGCAAGAATAGATGCTCAAAGTCGGAGATCCTGCATCAACACCGACAGCACTTTTAATCGACGCAGCGTTGTAATTGATGTCTGTCGTCAATTGTGCTGCATCGAATATGTTGCCCAGTTCCACGAATGGTAGAAGGTAGCCCATCCAAGACGTACCCCATCGGCTCACGGTAGCTGTTCCGAAGGGAGCCAAGTTATTGGATGTTCCCGGAGGAAAACGCCCGAACGTATCGTGGAAGTTATGCAGACCGAGGCCTTGTTGCTTCAAGTTGTTGCTGCATTCCATTCGCCGGGCCGCTTCGCGAGCTTGCTGTACGGCAGGCAACAAGAGAGCAATTAATACGCCGATAATCGCGATGACTACCAGCAATTCGACCAATGTAAATGCTCGATTTCGATTCATAGCTCGGTTCCCAGCTAAAAAGGAAAAATAAGTACTGTTTCAAGTGCGTAGAAATGCAAGCAGAAAAAAACTTTGCTTACCAGCCAGTAGGAAATCGTCGCATTATGGGGGGGCTAAAAAGTATAGAAACCCGTTATTTTCGCCAGGCAGTCATTGTGAGAATCTTCAATAAAAGTTGGGAGTAATGTGCTTCGCCATCTCAGCACATAAATGAGAAAAAGAAGAGCAGATCCTACCACTTGCGCGTCGTTGTCATTCCAGACGATGCGAAAACGGGCGACGCCTGCATTCTCTATTTGGCTCAAAATACCACGAGATATCATGTTCGGCAAGGAATTTCTGGAGATTGCCGTAGAGCCAATTTCTCCTTCGTGTATTTGATAGGGAGAGGACCTAGAAATAGGAGAGAACTTCTCGGCGGCGTGCGAATGACTGTTGGCGAAGATCTCATCATACAGACAGCATCAAGGCTAATAATTCGCCGATAGCCGTATAGGGGACAAATTGCCGGACGCCTTATTTCGCCTGCTTCAATCCGTTCTACTGCGCCAGCGACAACGGCCAAATCAGCGGGATCAGCATCGCCGGCGTCTTGGTCCGTCGGTAGATAGCGACGACGATTGGCGCGTCGACCGCACATGAATTGCTGCCGAGAGATGGTGACAACGGCTCGGCGGCGATTTTCATGACTCTAGGCGAATGTTATTTAGGATCGCATGCGGTGAAGATTTGTAAGTAATCCGATTCTGGATTCGCTTGCGATTGGACTTCCACTTGGTGATAGAACTGGCGCAGATAATCCAACAATTCCGGGCCGCTCCAAAGATGGCCGTTCGTTTGGCTTTCGTTGTAGTGATTGGACATATGGTGAATCTCACCGGTGATCATCTTGATCTTTTTGTAGTCGGATGCATCCAGGCTGAACAAGATCTTGAATTCTGATCCTTCGCAATCGACTTTGAGGATGTCGACCTGTTCTAGCGGCGCTAGAATTTCTTTGGCGGCCAAGGTGGGAATTCCGTTCTCACAGGATCCCTGCGATGTCGCCGCATCCGCAATGCAATTTCCGCCGGTATTGGCCCGTTTCTTACGAGGCGCATTCGCGTCCAAGTCGTCAAATGTTTTGTTGGGAACAACCTGATCGCTACGATCGCCGACGGCGACATTGAAGACTTGGATTTGGTTCTGTACTTCGTTGAGCAGCATATTCGTCTGAATCATCCGCACGTTGTCGGAGATGTATTCGTAGACCTGCACTTTGGCTTGGGGCAAGAGCGATGCGGCGATGACGCTAAAACCGCCGATGTGCCCGCCGATATCGACAATTGTCGCTTCACGACCTGCGAGCGACTGACTGATTGCCTCCAGACGATATTCGCGAAAGATACCGGAGAAAATGCCTTCATCCATCGCTCCATATCGGAAAGCTCCGCTCACTTTTTTCCCGCAGTATTGGTAGTCTTTGACATAGTATCGACACGACTTTTCTCCCCTGCGTGATCCGTTGGAAGAGTCGGTGCGAAAGCCTGTGTAAATTTGACGTAGCGCTTTGATCACGAATAGGAGCTCCCAAGGATATTCTGAGCGAGGCGCCGGGAAACGCGTCGTGGTTCCGACGATGGGGGAATATTAACGAGAAATGCAATCCCCAGGCTATAGCAACAGGAAAACGCCCGTGGGAAACCTCGGTTCGCTGCTAGCACCATGCCGCGAATCAACGTGAAGCAAGATCGCTAACGCTACGCCTATTCGACCAAAGTCAGTGGCCAGACCAGCGGAATCAGCACCAGCGCGGTGGTCGCCACGATCAACGCCAGCGGGATGCCGGCCACCAGGTAATCGCGTGGTTTATAACCGCCGGGGCCCATCACCATCAAATTGGTTTGATAGCCAATCGGCGTTAAGAACGAGAGTGACGCCGCCAATGCGATCGCCATGATGAAGGGGCGCGGATTCAGGTTTCCTTCGATCGCCACTGCGATTGCGATCGGCAATAGCAGCGCGGCGACGGCGGCGTTGGTGATCATTTCGGTAAAAATCAGCGCCAGCAGATAGATCACGATTAGCAACAAGTAGGGACGGGGGCCGACGATTTGCACGAGCATCTCGGCGATCATTTCGGCGGCGCCGCTTTGCCAGAGGGCGCTGCCCAGTCCCAGCGCAGCGGCGATGGTGACGACGACCTGTAAGTCGATCGCGGCTCGAGCGTCTGATGATTTGACGCATTGCAGCAAGACCATCAGCGCCGCGATCGAGAGTGCCGCGATGGCCGGGTCGGCTAAGCCGCCTTCGCCAAACAAAGAAGCAAGCGTCATCCACAAAATCAGTACGCTCATCAAGCCGGCCGCTAGCAACGCGCGATCATGACGGCGCGGTTCGGCGCCTTCGACGCTGCTGACCAAATAAAAGTCGCGGCTGTTGCGATGTTGGGCGATAAAGTCGCCGCGGGTTTGCAGCAATAGGGTATCGCCTGGCTCTAGTTCAATGTTGCCGATCTTGTTGGTCAAACGCATGCCGTTGCGATGTACGGCGATGACCGCTGCGTTGTACAACGCGCGGAAGTTCGCCTGACGAACAGTACTGCCGATCAGC
Source organism: Blastopirellula marina DSM 3645 (assembly GCF_000153105.1). Classification (GTDB taxonomy): domain Bacteria; phylum Planctomycetota; class Planctomycetia; order Pirellulales; family Pirellulaceae; genus Blastopirellula; species Blastopirellula marina. The sequence goes on along the minus strand of NZ_CH672377.1, from coordinate 870,583 downwards.
GGCGAGGTGCGCGACAAGACGACTTCAGTCATATGGCGCTGCTGACGGGAAGAGGGGTTGAACTCATACGTTTGATCGGCGGCCGGCACCAGCCCCGGAATCTTCTCGAGATCGACGATCGTCGAAACTACTCCGGTAAAGACCAAGCGATCGCCGCTGCGAATTTGATCGCCGGGCGCGACCGGCGTCAGGATGTCGCCGTTTCGATCAATTTCGATCAGATACAGCCCGTGCAGATTGCGCAGGCCTGCTTCTTCCACCGTTTTGTTCACCAGGCGACACTCTGGCAAGACCTGCATCTCCACCAGGTACTCGCGCCGTTGATCTCCGAGCTGTTCGATCAAGTCCGGCGAGCCCGGCAGCAACTTCTGACCGACGAACATCAAAAAGAGAGTGCCGGTGATCGCGCAAGGCAGCCCGACCATGCCGATCTCGAAGAAGCCCATCGGTGCGACATGCGGCAGCGCTGTTTGTCGCGCCGTGATCGCCGCCGAGTTGAGCGGGGTTTCCATTTGCAGTTGTTCGACTTCGGCTTGCATCGCCGAATAGCTCAGTCGCAGCTGATCGTTGACGACCAATGTCGTGCTGGTGCCGATCAGCGTGCAGACGCCTCCCAGGATGGTCAGATAGCTGAGCGGCAATAGAAGTTTTGACGGCGAAAGGTTGCGCTGGCGACACCAATCAATCAGGACCGGCATCATCATCGCGACCAGCGCCGTGTTCAGGATGAACGCGCTGCTAGCGACAATCGGTCCGGCGATGCGACGCAGCGCCGTGCCTTCGGACTTCACATCTCCCAACAGTGCATTGCCGATCCAGTCGAGCACGCCGGTGCTGCGCAGTCCGGCCGCAACAACCAATAGCGCGCTGATCGCCAAGACGGCGCGACTGGCGAAGCCGGAGATCGCGACGGCCGGGGAGAGGACGCCGGTCAGGACCAAGAATACCAGCGCCAACAAAAACAGCAGGTCAATCGGGATGCGACGCGTCACCTGCAGCGTGATAAATACGCTGACCGTTGTCGCGATCGCGAGCCAAGGATGCAGAAATTCAGGAACCATTCAATCAATGTTGGCGACAGGGCAGGGCGAACAGCTGGGGAAGTGATGATTCTGAGGCTTCCGCCGCCGCTTGGGAATGCGGTACCGCCGAGATGTCGCGACTGCTTGCGGAATCGAGTCATTGTAAACAGCATATCAAGAGGGGTCGCCTTCATATCTCGCATAACCTGCATCTCTCCTAGTATTCCCGGTTTGCCTGACGTGTCACGTCGTAATTCGCCGATACGACATCTGTCACGCCGAATACGGGCCGCCGCGAAAGGATCTTCGCGGGCCCTCTCAAAAATACAATCAACCAATGCCCCCCGCTGGAGACAACGGATGTCGTTCTTGGGCCTACGCTCGCTATACGTCCTGCTAGTTTGCATCCCCACCCTTAGTTTTGCAGACGGTTTGCCCGGACCTTGCGATTTCGCCTCGTTTGAGGCGAGCGACTCGGATCTATCTTCTGTCGCGACTCCGATTGCGGATTACGCCAAAACCGACTGGGTGAACAAAGCGATTCGCGATTGTCTGGAACCTAATCGCACGAAACCCTCTGGTGAAAGTCGCTTTTCTATTAACGTGGCGAAAGATCTCCGCGGCCGAAATCGTACGGAAGTCGTGCAGTACGAGCTCCAGCTCGCTTGGGAAAAGGTGAGCGAGCTCTTTTGGGAGAGCCCCGAACATCCGGCCGATTTTCGCTTGGCTCAGTTCGACTTGCGGATGAAGAGCCTGATCTCTCGTTCGCTGGCCGGTTGGTTGCCGGTTTCTGCCTCGGCGTCGGTCGCCGCATCGGAAATGGTTACAGAGAAAGAGCTTGCAGCGGTTGAAGCATTCATTTTGGACGAAGAGTACGCCCAGATTGTCGCCGCTCGACCGCTCGTCGAAGCCCAGTTGCTTGTCGAAGCTCAATTGCAAGACGATTGCCCGCCGATGCCTCCGGTCGTCGAGCACTTTGCGTCGGAGAATGAGAGCAGCGATTCCGACATGATCGAACCCGGCATGATCGACGAGGTCGTGAGCCTGCTGCAGGATGAGGAGTCCCCGCTGACTGACGAAGAGATCGCCTATCTCCATTCGGGCCCATCCGACTTCGTCAACTCGCTCGATCCGTACGGTTATTCGGAATACAACGAGTACTTGGAGGAAGAAGAAGTGACCGAGGCTCCTCAGCCAGGGCAGGGGGCGGCCTGGACGGTCACCATTGCGGCGCAAATCTTCGCATGGTCGCGTAGCACGCAAGAGGGGATTCGTTGGATAGGGAATTTGGATCTTACCGAAGGGCTGGAAGCTGCCCGGCATGCTCATCAGGAGCGAGAGATCCGCAGCTATCGGACTGCCGAGCGACAAGTTCTCGAACGCTGGGATGCCGTCATTGATGGGTTTGACATACTTCGCTAGAAGGGTTCCGGGTTCGATGAAGACCGGCACTTTGGGCGGCGGCGCTTGAGTGTGCCGGTTTTCCGGAAATGTTAATCCAGCTAAACTTGCGACAATCGGTAGAATTTTGTAGCGTCTATTTCAGGCGGGAAATAGAATACAAGTTCAGTTGCGGAATGCAATTCTGCGCCTTCTGTTATCCGCATCTGCTAAAACAGTGGGTATTCGCTGGAACAGGGAATCCCCCTCCTCGACACATCCTTTCGACGGTTTTGGAGTCTGAATATGCCCAAAGGTGAGCGCATGACACGATGCCTCTTCGCATCGCTCGCAATCTTGTTGGGTTCAAGCGTCGCTGGCCAAGTAATGGCCGAAGAAGCGAAGCTTGCCACCTACGAAGCGACAGGCGGACAAACCTACTTTGCGATGAGTATTTCTCCCGGTGAGAAGCTCAAAGCCGTGCCGGGCGAAGTGGTGGTGATCGTCGATACTTCGGCGAGTCAAACCGGCATCTATCGCGAAGACTCTCTCAATACGCTGAAAGCGTTATTGGCGTCACTTTCGCCGCAAACGCGCGTCAAAGTGATGGGAGGCGATCTGCATGCGGTCGCGATGAACGATGGTTTCGTCGCTCCGACCGGTCCAGAAGCCGACGCAGCACTGGCGAAGTTGGCCAAGCGAGCCCCCCTTGGTTCGACCGATTTGCCGACGATGTTGAGCGAAGCGGCGTCGCAATTCCAAAACGGACTCGATACTCCCCGCTCGATCGTTTACTTGGGTGACGGCGCCAGCCGCGCTCGCTCGTTGGAAGACGCCGAACTGAAAAATCTGGTCGGCGCTCTGACGAAGGCGCGTGCGTCGGTCGATGCGTTCGCCATCGGTCCAGAACGTGACATTCAACTGCTGGCCGTCTTGGCCAATCAGACCGGCGGCGTCGTGATTGCCGACAGCAACGAAGCAGCGTCGGCTGACGCCGGCGCTTTGATCGCTGCCGCCGCCGAGACGCCTGTGATTTGGCCGACCGACGTGAAATTTTCCAGCAACGTCTCGGTTGTCTATCCGAAACAAACTCCGCCGCTGCGTGGAGATCGCGACACGATTGTGGTTGGCGAACTTGCAGATGCAGGCGAAGTGACCGTCCAGTTGACCGGCATGTCCAATGGCAAGACGATCCCACTCAATTTCGCCGCCAAGCCGGAACCATCGGACGATCAAGCCTATCTGCCGCAGTTGATGGAACTGGCCAAAAAAGATGGCGGCATGAGCCTGCCGACGGTCGGTTCGGTCGGTCTGCGTGAGACGGCTCGCGTGATGCTGGCTTCGGCCAATTCCTTCTCGAAAATGAGCGGACAAGCGCTTGCGACCGGTGATGCGGTGGGCGCCCAGCGCCTGGCCGACGCCGCGCTGCAGCGTGACCCGAACAATCCGCAAGCGACGCTGGTGAGAAAAGCCGCGCTATCGCAGATTGGTGATGATGACTCGCTGCGAATGGTCAATGCCCAAGCTCAGCCGGGCGCCGACTTGGACGCGGACGAAGGTAACTTCCTGAGCGAAGTGCAACGTCAGCAAATCCGCCAAGCGGAAGTGATCAAGATCGAAGTCGAAAACGCGTTGGCCAATGCCCGCGAGCAAATGGGCGTTCAGCCCGCCATGGTGAAAGACTCGCTGAAGCTGCTGTTGGAGAGCGTGGATCGCGCTCCCGAACTGCAAGCCGACATCCGACGTGGTCTGCGTAACAAGATCGTCAGCGCCATTCAGATGGCGGATCGACGTGCGGTTCAGGTCGAATCCGAACGTCTAGAACGTGACGAGAACGCCGCGATCGCCGCCGAACGCATTCGCATTACTGAAACGTTGCTTCGCGACGAAGAGCGTGTGCGAAGCATCATGGAAATGTTTAACGCGCTGATGGACGAGCACAAATATGTCGAAGCTGAAGAAGCGGCTTATGCGGCTCGCGAGATTGATCCGTTGAACTTGGCCACGCATGGCGCCGTTTACAACGCCGAGCTGGTTGGCAATTTCTACAACATCGAACGAATTCGTGAACGTCGCTACAAGGGCGTGATCGATACGCTGTGGCTGGTGGAGCAGTCCCATGTTCCGTTTCCGGACGAACCGCCGATCGTTTACGCCGATCGCGAATTCTGGGAAGACATCACCCGCCGTCGTAAGAAATACTCGTCAGTCGACTTGGCGACCACGGGCGACGCCGAAAAGAAGATCTTTGAGCAACTCAACGAGCAGACCAAGATCGCTTTTATCGACACGCCGCTGGTCGAAGTCGTCGAATACCTGAAGACGCTGCACGGCATCGAAATTCAATTGAACAATCGCGCACTGGAAGACGTGGGGCTTTCACCGGACGTGCCGGTTACGCGTAATCTGGAAGGTATCAGCCTGCGTTCAGCGCTTCGCTTGCTGCTGAAGGAGTTGGAACTGACCTATGTGGTCGCCAACGAAGTGTTGGAAATTACGACTCCGGAAGATGCTGAATCGGAACTAGTGACCAAGGTTTACCCGGTCGCTGACTTGGTGATGCCGATTCCCTCTGGCGGTAGCGGCTTTGGTTCTGGCGCCCAAGGCGGTAGCAGCGGCAACTTTGGCGGCGGTGGCGGCCAAGGCGGCGGCGGCTTTGGAGGCGGTGGTGGCGGTCAAGGCGGCGGTGGCGGTGGTTTCTTTGCCGTCGATGATGAGAAGGCGGTTTTGAAGCTAGGGCCAACCGTGGAAGCGGAAGCGGAAGTGAAGACTTCGGTGGAAGCGGCCAAGATCGAAGCGGCTCCGGCAATCGAAGCGAAACCAGAACTAAAGTTAGAAGTTCGTGAAGGCGAGACCCGTAGCGCTGCTTGGGATCGGTTGCTCGAATCGGGCGCCGACGTTCCTTCTTCGGAAGTTCGTAGCGAAATTCGTCGCATGATGAACTCGCAGCAATACGACGAAGTGACCGCGTTGATTCAATCGTTTCTGCGTCATGGCCAGCCGCAACCTTGGATGTACGAGGCGTTGGGTATGGCGATGCAGTTAAATCACGCACCGAAAGAAGAGATCGAGCGAAGCTTGATGTCGGCGATCGATTTCACTTCGGGCCCAGAGCACATGCTGTATGTGGCGATCTACATGACCCGCGTCGGGCTCGATGAGCGAGCACTCAAGCTGTTTCAGGAAGTCGCCAAGATCGAACCGCTTCGTCCTGAGCCGTACGCATTGGGCCTTGCAGCCGCCAAACGCCTGGATGATTTTGACGGCGTCCGTTGGGCGTGCGTCGGCGCTTTGAAGCAAGCCTGGCCGACGGAAAGCGTGAAGATCAAAACCGAAGCGTTTCTCTCCGCCAAAGCGGCTTTAGGCCGATTGCAAAAAGAGGGCCGGCTCGATGAAGCGAAAGAGTTCAGCCAGGAACTGAATGAAGCGTTGATTCGCGATTGCATTGTGAACGTCTCTTGGACCGGCGACGCTGATCTCGACATTGCCGTAGAAGAGCCGACCGGAACCGTTTGCTCACTTCGCAACCCTCGCTCGGTTGGCGGCGGCGTTCTGCTGGGTGATGCGGCTTCTTCCTTAAATCAACAAGATGACCAAGGTTTTTCCGAGACTTATGTTTGCCCCGTCGGTTTCCCCGGCGACTACAAGTTGCTCATTCGTCGCATCTGGGGTGAAGTGACCGCCGGCAAAGTGACGGTCGACGTTTACACCTCGTACGGCGCCAAGCAGCAGAAGCACTTGCGTCAGCAAATTCCGCTGGGCGATACCGCTGCGATGGTGAATTTCACCTTGAAAGAAGGACGTCGCACGGACAGCCTGGAAGAGAATCAAGTGCAAGTCGCCGCCAAGGCGCATGCCGAAATGGGGAGAGCCGTGTTAGCCCAAGCGCTGGATAGCTATTCCGATTCGTACAGCAGCGAAGCGTATGCAACGGATCGGCAAGAAGTGGCCAACACGCGTCCGTTTATTCGCAATCGCAGCAGCGTCGGTTTTCGACCGCAGATTACGGTTCTGCCCGAAGGCGTGCAGTTTACATCGTTTGCGGTGATTTCGGCCGATCGGCGATACGTTCGCTTCACCGGCTTCCCGAGCTTCACGCAAATCGGCAACGTCACGACGTTCAATATCGGTTCGGGCGATTTCAATACGATTGAATCCGGAACCGGCGGCGGCGACAACGACGATGATGATGACAACTAGTAGGCGTTGTTAAACGCGTTCGCGAATCAGGCCGGGTGCTGCGTCGAGTGAAAGTTCGTCGTAGCTGCCGGCCTTTATTTTTTCCCATGCGATCGCCCCCATCACCGCATTGTCGGTGCAGAGGGCGAAGGGAGCGATGATCAATTCGATCTGGTTACGGTCGGCCATCTCTTGTAACGCATCGCGCAGGCGGCGATTCGCGGCGACACCGCCGCCAACACACAGTCGGGTGCGTCCCGCTTTTCGGATTGCTAGTTCCGCTTTGCCAACCAGGCAATCGACGACCGCCTGTTCAAAGCTGGCGGCAATGTCGGCGCGACGTTGAGCGGAGATCTCGATAGCGGAAAAATCGGGGCGACCAGGTCCCGCAATCTCGTACCGGACCGCTGTCTTGAGTCCGCTAAAGCTAAAGTCGAGTCGAGACGAATCTTGGAGAAACGGCCGAGGAAAAGGGATCGCCTGGGGATTTCCATCCGCCGCACATCGTGATATCGAAGGGCCGCCCGGATAGGGGAGTCCCAGCATCGACGCGACCTTGTCGAACGCTTCGCCGGCCGCATCGTCGATCGTTCCGCCCAGCGGGACAAAATCGGAAGGGCCCAAGCAATCGTAGAGGCTCGAGTGCCCGCCGCTGACGATCAGTCCCACGCAAGGAAAGATGTCGCGACCAGCGGCGAGTCGACAAGCGTAAATATGTCCGTGTAAGTGATTGACGCCGACAAGCGGCACGCCCAGCGACCAGGCGAGCGTCTTCGCGACCGAGACGCCAACTAGCAGCGAGCCAGCCAAGCCGGGAGTATGGGCGACGGCGACGGCGTTGATATCGGCAAGGGTCAGGTTCGCTTGAGCGAGCGTCTCGTCGATCACCGGCATGATTCGCTCGAGATGAGCGCGTGCGGCGATCTCAGGAACAACTCCATGGAATCGCTGGTGAAGCTTTTCTTGCGACGCGACAACGCTCGCTAAAGGCTCGAGATCTTCATTAATGATGGCTGCGGCTGTCTCGTCGCAGGTCGTCTCGATCGTCAACAGATTCATAAACCGTCGCTGCGTAATTAGGGGGAGGCTGGTTGTGAGAGTTTCGATTCGAGATATTCAAGCCCTTTGGCCAGCACTGGGTCGACATCGGCCAGCGGCGGTTCTGGAGCTGGGGGGTGCGGGATAAGCGTCCCCATGTCGCGTCGACGGCGGTAGTTCTGGAAGTTGGCGAGTTGCTTGGGCGTCATTTCGACTTCCATATCAGGCGAAGGAGAAACGCCCCACTCATCGGTATCTTTGGCGTCGGGCAAGCGATGGATATTTTTGCCGCTCGGGCGATGATAGCTAGCGGTCGTTAGCTTCATCGCGCTTTTGCCCTCTTCTAGATTGATGATATTCTGCACGCTCCCTTTGCCCCAGGTTCGCTGACCGATCACGACCGCACGTTCATGATCTTGCAGGCAAGCCGAAACAATTTCGCTGGCGCTGGCGCTAAAATGGTCGACCAATACGGCGACCGGAACGTCCACCAGGGTCGTGTCGGCGACGGCGCTCCACTCTCGCTTGGGAGTATTCCGGCCTTCCACGCTGACGATTTTCCCCTCGTTGATAAAGCGATCCGAGATTTCGATCGCGGCGCTGAGCAGACCGCCGGGGTTTGAACGCAAATCAACGATGAGCCCGCGGATTTCGTCTTTCTTCAATTGCTGCAGGACCGCGGCGAACTCTTCGGCGGTATTGCGGCTGAATATCGTAATGCGGACATAGGCGATCTTCTGGTCGTGATCGTAAATGTAGTCCCAGTCATTGTTCTCGAGACGCTGGTCGCCGAGCACGGTTTGCAGTTGGATCATCTCACGCTCCAACTCAACCGTTTCGGTCTTAAACTCAGCCGGGTGATAGATCACGAGAGAAACGGTTTCTCCTTCGTCTCCCTTCAAGCGCGCAATCGCGTCGTCGATCGTCATGCCTTTGGTGCTCTGGCCGTTAATCTCCAAGATGCGATCGCCGGCGCCCAGACCCGCGTCATAGGCGGGACCGCCCACCAAGGGACTCGCGATGATCAGCTGGCCATTGCGAGAATCAATTTGGATGCCGATGCCGCCAAACTGCTGATCGATGTTGGTGCGAAACCGGGCTAGCTCTTCTTGGGGGATATAGGTCGAATGGGGATCCAACTCGGTAATGACGCCGCGAATCGCAGCTTCGATAAGCTTGCGGCGATCGAGTTTTTCCACATAGTTGCGATCGACCTGGTCCAGCGCGTCAGCGAACATCTGGATTAATTCGACATAGTCATCGTCGATTTCGGCGTAGGGAGAGGGTTGGCTGACGCTTGGTTCGCTCGGCGTCGGGCCGGCCGCCCAAGTCAAGCGTTCCATCGGCAGGAGCAATGCGAAAGTGGTCAGCGCGGAAAGCGCGAAACTAGCAGGATTTTTCCACATGGGCGTAACTGCTCGCAGGGCGTTCGTACCGAGGAATGAGAAGACCGCGAAACAGAGTCACGGACTACTGAAGTATAGGGTACGACGCAAGTTACGGCAATTGATAGATCACTTGGAGTGCATTACGTTGGATGCGATGGACTCGGCAGGGTGGCGCGCTCTCCACAATCGGGTCCATGTGGTATGAGAATCTAAAGGCCGATTTTGGCCAGGGAGACTCCGATGACGAAGAAGCGTAAACGGCGTTCGCCGGAACAGATTGTGAAGGCCAGGCCTTGCAGGAAGGCGAGGCGATATTGGCGGCGGGCAAGTCATCAGCCGAAGTATTTCAGACTTTAGCGATCAGCGAAGCGACCTGGAAGTCGACGATTTTTAGTTCTTTGAAAGCGGGCATTTGCCCGCAATTCCTTCCAGGGGGGTTACGCGGCTCGACGCAATCGGGCCGTGCTCAGTTCACTAATGATGTGGACGACCGTGTCGATATCTTCATTGGTAAGCGCATTGTAAGTAGGGAGCATCAATCCGCTTGAGCCTAGAAAATCTGTATGTGGCAGGAGGTCACGAACGACCGGCGAATTTTGATATGGAGGAAGCGTGTGGATCGGCACAAAGAAGGGGCGAGAATCAATTCCCTTCGCAGCTAATCCGGATATCACTTCGTCTCGCGTTCGGCCATATTCAGTCGAATCGATCAGGACGGCATGCATCCAAGGGGAATGCGTCGCCCAAGACGCTATGGGTTGTAAGCGTACGCCGGGAATTTGAGCCAGGCCTTCATTGTAGCGCTGGAAGATTTCAATGCGTCGTGACATGATTTCGGACCGACGCTCCAGTTGCGCGCACAGCATCGCACATGCAACATTTGTCAGCCGATAATTGTATCCGATTACTGGGAAATAATACCTTTTTCGGGGATCCATTCCTTGACCGCGAAGCGTCTTCAGGCGGAGGGATAACTGATCGCTGTTAACGGTGACCGCACCTCCTTCGCCGCAGGTGAAGAGCTTATTTCCAAAGAATGAAAAGGTTGCCGCTGAACCCAAAGAGCCAACGGGTTTCCCCTTGTAAAGTGCGAAGTGGGCTTCAGCTGCATCTTCAACAACCCACAAGCCATGGATCGAAGCGATTTCGTTGATTGCGTCCATGTCCGCCGGATGACCAAGCAGATGGACTGCAATAATGCCTCTTGTTCGGGGGGTGATTGCTTCTTCAATTTGAGTGGGATCCATGCACCAAGTGTTGGGATCAATGTCAATGAAGACCGGCTCTGCGCCGCAATATCGTACCGCATTAGCGGTCGCAATGTAGGTCATCGAAGGGACGATAACTTCGTCCCCTGGACGAAGGCCCAGTCCTAAAATCGCCAAATGGAGAGCGACCGTTCCATTCGCGCAGCTCAATGCATGCTTCGTGTCGCAGAGTTCGCTAAACTCTTTCTCAAAACGATCAACAAATGCGCCGCTCGAGGAGATCCAGGAACTGCGAATGGCTTCAACGACATATTCTTCTTCTTTGCCAGTGACGTCCGCACTAGCAACAGGTATTTTCCACATAGGGATCTCCGCTACAGATTCCATTCCAACGGAAGTTAAAATGCACTGGTCGACAGCCGCGCAAACATACGCTTTGCTAAATCCAATGCAGAGCAGTATTTGGTTTTGCAGCGATTTGTGCTGAGGGAGTCTAGGAAAATTCAGATTTTGGGTCAAGCTCAATGAGTCTAATGCCGTCGAAGATTGGTCTTGTCATAATCGTTCCCCGTCCGGTCGGCGAAAAAGCCATTTCTTGCAGTGAGAAACAAACACTGATCCGCTTTATAGGCGCTAAGCAATAAATGCCCCCGCTGTCGGTGATCTCTTGTGCGATTCCTTTCTGGTTTCCCATCGAGTCGGACTTTCTTGATCAAGACTCACATGATTGACGGTCGCTCAGATTCTCGCCCTACGGATCCGGAGCATTGCTGCTAGCGGCGTCAGAACTGCATCGCAAAATCCACGCGTCGATCGTGATGATGTGCCCAGGGGTGGTTTCATGCAATGAGGTGATCAAGCTCAGCAAGCACTTCTCAAATCTGGCCGACTTAGAACTGCCGAGATTTGCCCCAGAGCGATAGTGCAAAAATCTTACGCGTTCGATGATCCGTCAAGTCAACGAATTTCTTTCGAACCGAATCAGTCGGCATATTGAGGAGACCCAAAAGTGCCCCCTCAGTCGCGGTCAATTACTCATGAAGGCTCCATGCCGCTCCTGGCCTCGCTGGTGCATGCTGCTCATCGTGTCGAGAGGACTTCAATGACAACCGTTCGCTCGGTTAGCTGACCCGGCCGAGTTCGTGCGTCGCTGCGCAGCTTCCCAACCCGATCTTTCGTAACGCCTGATACAGAAAATTGGGGCATACCGGATTGATGATGCTTGCGACTTGCCGTCGACCAGGGTTCCGATTTCCCGAACACAATTTTTTTCTTTCCATGGCACGAACGGTTCGGATTTTTGCTAACACGCCGGTTGAGAATCCAGATTCTTGGTCGAATCAAATGATCTTGACCTTTGCGGCAACGGCATCTTACCATCAACCCATAAGTGGCCCAAATGCCGCAAATACAGCTGGTTTTTCTCCGGGATTCGCAGGTTATCGATGAGTAATACCACCAATGCTAAGCGACCATTTCGGATCGGCGTGTGGTGCGATTACTCTAGTCTCACCGTGGCTCCTGATCAGGGCGAGGTGGGAAAATTTATCGCCAACATGATCGAAGGGCTGATGCAGCAACCGGAACAAATCGAGCTGCGAATTCTCGTCCGACCTGGCGATCAACATTTGTTTAGCGGCCTCGCCAAGCGATTTCCTGCGCGGGTCATGGTTCTGCCGGAAAAAGCGGAGCAGCGAGTGAAGCTGTCCGAGGCCTTAGGCGAATGGGGGGCTGCAGTATTGAGAAATCTCTCGGTGAAACGCGAGAGTATAAAGATGAGGCTAGAAGTAGAACTGGATCGCGTCGACGTTTGGAGCCGTAATCTCTCGCAACGTCCGAGGGGTCAGAGGTTTTCATTTGCGATAAAACCGATGATACGTCTAATTAATTTGTGTGCCCGAGTAAAGTGCGGGCTTCGCTACTGCAAGTTGGGCGCGAAGGCGGGAATAGCCCAGCTGTTTTGCAAGTCAATGCCCCGGAGTAGCTTTCATGTCAACTCGACAGCTCAGCAAGTCGCGAGTTACGCGGAATGCGACGTCTGGATTGTGCCTTGTGGTGTGCTGAAGACTCCTCTGAATGTTCCCGCGGTGGTATTCACTCACGGCGTCATCCAGGAGAACCACTCGGAGGAATTTGACCCAGGTTTTGTCCGAAATATCAATTCCCTCACTTTAGCAAGGACTAGCGAGGCGACGCTCGTTGCTTGCATATCAGATTTCATTCGCCCGAATGACTTGATAAAGCAACTGGGGGCACCACCGGAGAAAATTAGAATGGTGTCGACTGCGGGTGCGGCGCCCTTTCCTCGTACAAGTGAGCATGAGTCCGAAAGGCTTGTCGGACCGCAACTACTCAGCCGTCCCTTTGTGCTATGCCCAGCCTCATTTGGTCCCTATAGCGGGCATCATCAGCTAGTGCAGGCGGTGGCTGTGCTACGTGACGATTATCAGATCGAAGATTTCAGCCTCGTGTTGTATGGCGATAGCAACGAAATGCCTGCGAAACTCAGTGCATTGGCTGCTGAATTGGGGCTTGTTGATAGGATTCACGTTGTTGGGCCTGCTTCCAGGGAACGGCTGGGAGCTTTATATCGACATGCGATGGGAGCCATTGTTCCCACGCAATTCGAGGCAACCGTATTTCCACTGTACGAAGCGATCCAGGCCGCATGCCCGGTCGCTTGTTCTCGAATTCCTGCGATTGCAGAACAGTTCAAGTCGATGGACGATGCGATTCTTTACATCGATCCGCTGGATCCGAATTCCTTTGCTCGGGCGATCATGCAGATTCGCAGCAACGGAGCGGCAATTCGAGAGAACCAGCAGGAGGCGAGTACTGAGATTCGTAAGCGGTCTTGGAAAAATTCTGCGCTCGAGTGTTTGAACATATGCCATGAAGCCGCAGAAATTCACCGGAATGAAAATCGTGCTCGACCGGTTGAAAAACTACTTCCAGGCAAAACACGCCGACGAATCACTCTGCTGCATCATATCGCTTATGCAGGCGGCGTATGGCAAGCGACGTCGAGTATTGTTCGATCCTTGGTGCTAATCAATCGCGAGCGCCAGCAGTTGGAATTCGTTTTGGGGGTTCATCCTGAACAGCAAGGATATTTAGAATTGCAGTTGGAGCTCCCTGACCTACATGTTGAACCACTTCCACCGGTCATTGTCTCCAAGACCAGCTTAATCAATGCGTTGCCAAACGAGGCGACCATACTGGCGGAGCAAGCGACCGATGAATTCTTCTTTTTTGGCGGCAGGAATGATTTTCTGCTAGAGAGCGATGGTTGGTTTGCATTCGTGGATCAATTCACTATGCCGCTTCCACCGATCCGACCCTACGGCATTTTGATTCATGACATGCTCCGGCTCCATCTTCCTGAAGTATTTGCGGGGGCAGAGTGGGATAATATGGTGCGCCGAGGGATACGTCCCACCACTAATGCGGCCACCGTCACTGTGACGACTACTTCGCCAACGGCTCAAGATGTGATTGAAGAGTACCAGCTTCCATCCTCTCGTTGTCGAATGATTCCACTCGCCCACGAGCCTGCAAAAAAATTTACTTCGATTCATCCCACGCATGTTCAGGGTCTCAAAGAATCATTTGTCCTGAATGTTGCGAACGTGTCCGCTCATAAGGGCGCCGAAGCAATGTTGCGGGGCTTTGCGGAAGTGAAGAAGCGTTTGGGGTGGAAGGACTGGCAGCTCGTTCATACGGGTTGGGGGACGCAGTGGTTTTCCAAGCATTCAATGGACTATCCAGACGACAGGCACATAAAGCATATTCGCGAATTGGTGCATGAGCTTGGATTAGTTGAAGGCGAGGATGTTGTGTTCTTGGGCTATACTAATAACTCCCAACTGATGGACCTGTTCCAAAGGTCTAAGATTGTCGTCAATGCGGCGCGCTTTGATAATGGCTCTTACTCGATGATTGAAGGCGCGTGGTTTGGAAAGCCCGTTGTTTCTAGGCGTTACAAAGCTGCGGAATTCTTGGATCAGCGATTCGGAATCGGTTCGCATTTCTACGAGGGTGATTCGGCTGTTGGATTGGCGGATGCACTGGAAGCCGCGAGGGTCGATTTGACCGGTAACGGCGCATCTCAATTGGATCGACTCGAGCAAATTTGTCGTGATGAGGTTTCATTACGAAAATTCGGCGAGCGTCTCTATGATTTGATGGTGGAGATGGCGAATGGGGATGAGATTAGCGAGATTCCTGGCGAGAGCCTGGGAGATGCAAGTTGCATCAAGTTTTGAACGGATGGGCCTTCTTGGGACGCCATGATTTCGGCTGCCGCTACTGTCCGAAAGTCGTGGGCTATCGCAGTATTTCGGACAAGCTCGCTGGGGCCTATACACGCTCAAAAACATAGCAGATGTATTCACCATTCTGGTGTCGGCGTTTCACTCGGAAGCCGGTCCGCTCAGCTAAGATGTGAGGGGAGTTGTTCAGCAGAAATAGCGTGTGAAACCTCGTAAATGCATAGCTCCATTCGTAGCATGGAGATGAGTGGGCCATTACGCCCCCGTCCTTCAGCAAGTTATGGAAATCCTGGAATTGAGCGACGGGGGTTCGGAAATGTTCAATCACGTTGTTCGAGAAGATGCCGTTAAAGCGAGCGGAAATCAATTGTCGGTGGTTGACGATGAAATCGCTAGATGTCTCGGCGCTGGGCTCGTAGCCCCAAACGTCGTAATGCTCGTCGCGAAGGCGGGAAACCGTACGACTCCAAATCCCGCCGCAGCCCCAATCGAGGTAAGGGCCAATTCGTTCTGGCTCCATCGACCGAAACGTCTGAATCTCGTTTTCTGTCGAGTCGCTTTCAGCATATCGGGAGTAGAGTAGCCGGTAATCATGGTCCACGAATTCCTCGTCAAGATCCAGATACTTTTGCGGTCCAAAGATGCATCCGCATTTAGGGCACTCATATCGCTCTAGCTTGCCGCCACCAAACATGCATTTGTCGACGCGTTTTTTCCACATTCCCCAGCTCTGCTCCAAGTCGCAGATGATGCATCGAAGAATACGGTTCGGTAGAGTGGCGTCGTACATCCCGTCCAGCGTTGACCACAAAGCACGGTTAAAGTGCGACTCAACCAGCTCAAGTTGCCTTTCCAATTTGACAAGCCGATCGTTGTCAGATGGTGTCGGTTGATTCACAGGTTCTGGCCTTTCGGGCTGAGCGGTTATTAAGCCTTAGGGTTCCGAATCGCGGCATTATCGCTGCATTTTAGAGCAATAAGTTATAGTGGAAGTTGCAAACGTTGCTAAGAGCAATTTATTCCAGGTGACATTCGGGAAATTGCTCAAGAGACTAGTTTCAATGGGCAGGGGTGCTGAAGGCCTTGATGGCTCTTCCCGGATTGGACTTGACGCTACAAGAAGAATTTCGGTAACAATTCGGTAGTTGTGATGTGTCGCTATGCGTATGACTTCATTTATTTCACTTCAGACGCGGAACTAGTGGGGGGAACCAGAGTGGTCGTGCATCGCAAAGCGATCGATGTGGAAGTGGCGCTTGCTTCTGCAGTGCGGAGAAAGCACGAGGCCGAACTGGGATTGGCGTCTCACGATCTTCGTCAAATTGTTCCAGGGGAAAAGCCAAAAAAGAAGTTTCTGCGAAAGGTCCGCGATGAGTTGAGGCGGGCCAAAAGGAAGCTTAAAGGCTATTGGAGCAGTTTTCGCATTTTCAGAGCGCCCTTAAGGAGAGCAAATCTTGAGGCGGGGAATGATATCAACCGCACCGGTGAACCAACTCCGGTCCAACTTTCCAGCATGGATCAACGCCTGACGGCGTTGCAGGAAACGGCTGCGGTTATTTCGAGTGAAATGACTTCGGTGACTCAACCGTTGAAGTACATGACCAATGACTTCAAACGTGAATCCGGCGAGCTTTTATCGGCCGCCCAGCAATTAAGTTCGATGGCCAAGCAACTTGAGTCACTGGAGGACCGGATGTGCTCGGAAATTATGTCACGATTGCAACGTATTGAAGAGTCATTACACAATATCTCGATCTATTCGCTAATTTCGGCACGACGTGTGGCGATTCCGGGCGATGAAGGTGAGGTAATGATCCGATCCGAGGCAGGTTACGTCATCGTTCCGTCATGCGAACATGCCGTGATGGCTCACCTCATCGAAACGGGCGATCTAGAGGTCGGGACGCGTTTACTACTTCAAAGAGTATTGAAACCGGGCGACACTTTTGTTGATGTCGGGTGTCATATAGGTATGCATACCCTGGCTGCCGCCCAAATCCTCCGTGGGAATGGACGGATTTTCTCATTTGAGCCCTCGGCAAAAAACCATCTCTTCTTGCAAAAATCATTGATCCTGAATGGGTGTCAGGGAATCGTCACAACCTTCAACTGCGCCGTCTCTAATCAGGCCGGCGAACAGCCTCTGTATCTGGGAAAAATCAGCACTCACCAGTCTCTTTTCCCGCTGTCCCCGGACGAAGCGAAGGGCGATGAATTCGAAGTGGTGAAGACGATCAGATTAGACGAGGCAGTGCCGCCGGACGAGAAGGTGAGGCTAATAAAAATTGATGCCGAAGGTGCGGAGCTTCAGGTGCTCGAAGGTGCAAAGTCGATTGTGCAGAAGAATCCAGGCATCGCATTGATCGTTGAATTCGGAGCTTGTCATCTACGCCGGCTTGGGGTCGAGCCTTCGGATTGGCTTCGTCCGTTTGCCGATCTAGGCTTAGTTTATCGGGTTGTTGATGAAAAGAGTGGAAAGCTGGAGGAATGGGATTTTGATCGATTAACGGCGGTCGATTCTGTCAATCTCTTCTTTGCGTATCCAGAAAGCGATGTTTGGGCTGTCGCTAACGCCTGAGCATCCTTGGTATTGCAGCTTTGAGCCTTACGCGGTTATTCCCCTGCCGGCGGTCGTTGTATGCAAGGGACTACGGTTTCGACCGCATATTTGGGAGAGCGTGATGCCGGGGGCATTGAGTTTGTCGCGGTGATCTCATCAGATGCGTATTTGGTACTGAAAATCGATACGGCTTTATGGGTGGTCACTAACCTGGGGCGAGTTCCTCATTGTAGATGGGAGGTTGATTTGGTCTCTGGCCACGTCACCAAAATCGGTCAAAGTATAAAAATGAGTCAGCCCGCGAGTTTCGGGCAATCCAGACTCTAGTCGATTCTGAATGTGAGATCTCATTGAGCACATTGAATGCTTGATGGTTAGAACCGGTTCGCATCATCTGGATCTAGCTCTCCGCTTTTCAATCTCTTGAGCAGTGGCTGGGATGCCATTTTCCGCTGACAGTTCCGGAGAAAGATTTGTATTGCTCCTCGGCAAAAACGATAGGTTCCTCCGCCGTTTGGACGCAGGCAAGTTAAAGGAATGATGTTGCATAATTTCCGTTGCTCGATCGTCCAACGAGCCGGGATCAGGTTGGCGAAGGACATGAGCTCTTGTATGATCAAGGCGTCGCAAACCCGCCAATGGTATTTGTTACTCACTTGAAGTTGCTCAATGAAAATTGCCTTATGCTCGTCAATGGTTCCCTTCGCCAAGGGCGGGTACCGGAATGTCGTTGACTGGTTGGCATTGGTCCTGCAGGAACACGGTCATCACGTTGAAACGGTTTATCTTCCACAATCAAATAACGTTGATAATCTCTTTCGCCAACTCGGGGCATATCGATGGATCCATTTAGAAGATGCGGATCGGATCATCTGCTTCCGTCCACAGGCACATTTGATCCCGCATCCTCACAAGATATTGTGGTTTATTCACCACATTCGCGAATTCTATGATCTGTGGGACCATCCTGAATACAGGCTTGTTCCGGACAATGCTAAAAGCCGTGGAATCCGAAACGCTTTGCACAGCGTGGATACACGAGCGCTTCAGGAAGCGAGAAAGATCTTTACCAGCTCTCGAGTGATTTCCGATCGCCTAAAGAAGTCCAACGACATCGAAAGCGAAGTTCTTTATCCCCCGATATTTCAATCAGAGCGTTTTTCAAACCAAGGGATGAATGACGAGTTGCTTTGTGTCTGCCGAATGGCGCCGCACAAAAGGCAGCATCTGTTAGTTGAAGCAATGGCATATGTGAAGACATCGGTACGCTTGAGGCTTTGCGGTCCCAGTTCGCCGGAATACGCCGAAAAGCTAAATTCATTGATTCGCTCGTACCATCTGCAGGGACGTGTGACGATCGACGATCGCTGGATTGGCGAGGAAGAGAAAGTTCAGCTGTTCGGCAGCTGCTTTGCGGCCGCATATTTGCCGCGGGACGAAGACTTTTATGGGTATCCGACATTGGAAGCGGCTCATTCGAGTAAAGCACTGCTCACCACCACGGATGCGGGCGCAGTGAGCGAATTCGTTGTGAACGGCCACAATGGCTGCGTGGCTGAGCCTGTCCCTCAAGAAATCGCTAGTTCGATCGATGCGTTGTACAATGACCGCCAGGCAACGCAAGCTATGGGAGATCATGCTCGCGACCAAATCAATAAAATGGGCATCAGTTGGTCACATGTGCTGGAAAGACTGCTCTCGTGAAAGTTTTAATCGTCAACAACATGGTTCCGTTTGTGTGGGGTGGTGCAGAAGAACTGGGAGTTCACCTCCACGAAAATCTCATTAAGGCGGGGCATGAAGCAGAAATTCTTCGGATTCCATTTCAGTGGGAGCCTCAGCATCGAATCTTATCACAAATGCTGCTCGTGCGAGCTTTGGAGTTGGATAATGTTGATAAGGTGATCGCTTTCAAATTTCCCGCCTATCTGATTCGACATCCACGTAAAACGCTGTGGCTTCTCCACCAGTACCGCCAAGCCTACGACCTATACGACGCGGGGCAAACAAACTTGGTGGGCGAAGATGGCAAGCGTATTCAGCATGTTATCAAGGAAGCTGATCGCGAGGCCTTCAGCGAATCGCATGCCATCTACATTAACTCCGATGTCACGCAACAGCGATTGGCGCATTACAACGGGTTTGATTCTCAAGTTCTAAGGCCTCCCGTAAACGGTCCCGAAATGTTCCTTGGTGGGAAGTGTGGTGAGTATGTTTTTGCTGGCGGAAGAGTGAATGACATGAAACGCCAGTTTCTGCTCATACAGGCCATGGCCAAAACGAATGCCAATGTTCGGTTAATTATTGGAGGTCCACCTGATTATCCAAAGGATGGTGAAAGACTCCATCGGCTCGTTAGCGAACTTGGGCTAGCAGATCGCGTAAAACTAGACTTGCGATTTCTTCCACGCGAGGAATATGCAAATTACATACGAAATGCCCGAGCCGTTGCCTATCTGCCATTCGACGAAGACTCTCTTGGATACGTGGCCATGGAAGCAGCCACCGCCGGGAAGGCGCTGCTAACGACAACTGACTCGGGAGGGATTCTTGGGCTGGTTAAGCATATGGAGACAGGGTGGGTGGCTTCGCCGGATCCTGAATCGCTTGCTGTATCAATGAATGCCGCGTTTGAGAGCGAACAGCGCGCGATCGACTATGGACACAATGCCCAGCGTTTGTGGGATAGCTTTGGCGTTAACTGGGAAAACACGATACAGGTCTTGCTCCGATGAAATGTGTAATATTTACGCCAGTAACGGTAC
Organism: Blastopirellula marina DSM 3645; assembly: GCF_000153105.1. Lineage (GTDB taxonomy): Bacteria > Planctomycetota > Planctomycetia > Pirellulales > Pirellulaceae > Blastopirellula > Blastopirellula marina. The sequence goes on along the minus strand of NZ_CH672377.1, from coordinate 850,772 downwards.
GATCTGCAATTGGTAGAATGGCGCGTTTGGTTACTCTTGCACTAAGGGAAAAGGGGCACGAAGTCACGGTGGTGCGGAGCGAGGTACCGGACAATTTTAAGGGGCCGACTCATGATTTCGATTGCCCAATTTTGCAATGGAATCAACAAGACAAAGTGCATGCGGCCATCGTAGCCTCGGATTTCGTCGTGTATCACATCGGCAATCACCTTGGCTTTCACCAGGGTTGTCTGAATTGGCTGACGGTGTCGCCAGGAATCGTGTGTCTGCATGATTATTATCTCGGTAATCTATTCTATGGCGCCTACGATACAGAGAGAGAGACTGGAAAAGCGATTGTCCGCAATTGGTATGGTGAGGAGATATCGCAGCGCTATTTTACCTATAAAAGCAGCGACGAATTTATCAGCCAAACGAATTTGCTGGCGCCAATGACGGAATGGATCTGTTCGATGGCGGTGGCCGTTTTGACCCACAGTGGTTGGGCGATCGATCGCGTGTTACGCTCCTGTCCAGGTCCTGTCAATGTTGTCCCGTTGGCTTACGAAGCGCTCACAGATGTGGTCTCGGAAAGCATTACACGCTCTGAAGATGAAGTTTTTCGTCTAATCACCATCGGTCACGTCAATCCAAATAAGCGTGTTCGTAGTGTAATTCAAGCAATTGCGGCAAGTCCTCGATTGAGGGAAAAAATTGAATATGAATTAGTCGGCTTCGTAGAAGAGAGCATACGCATAGAGCTTATTCGGTTTGCGACTAAACATAATGTCCGTCTGAAAATTGCCGGAGAGGTAGATGATACAGCTTTAGCGACTGCCATCCGCCGTGCCGATGCGATCAGTTGTTTGAGGTCGCCAATTCTTGAATCGGGGTCGGCCTCGGTTATTGAAGCCATGCTTGAGGGTAAGCCCACCCTGGTTACAAACGCTGCCCACTATAGCGAGATTCCAGATGGCTGCGTTGTCAAAATTCGACCGGAAAACGAAATAGCTGACATCACTGCTGCATTAGAACAATTATATTCAAACCCGCAGCAAAGTCTGATTATCGGGGCTCGGGCCAAGGAATACGCACGAGTCAATCACTCGGCTTCCCAATATGCTGATGCGGTCGTAGAAATCGCCGAGCAATGTTTGAGCTCTTCGGCAGCTCTCGACGCCCTGCGTTTCTACTCGAGCGTGGCGCAGGCGTGGGGAGCCCCCCTCTCGATGGTTAGCCATTCAGAGCTTTTGAATCCACTAAAGATCTTTGAGGACTGAGGAGCGGAAAGGTCTAAAGTTGGGCCAATGCATCCGATCAATCGGCCGCCTTGAGGTCTTTCAAGCTGTAAATCGACTGAACGCCTAGCTTCGCAACGGGGTAAGGCGGGTAAATCATCGCTCGCACAAACCGCTCTTTTCGGCGTTCGTCCCAGGCGGGATCAATCACTCCGTCATGTGGGCATCCACGCGGGTAATGCGATCCCTCACCCGTCTGTTGGTCACCAGGCAATCCTTTCGCCGCGTGATGAAGGGCCTCAGAGAATCGCGTCATGGAAGTATACATTACGCGAGTGAAAAGTGTTTCTTGCGTATCAAAATCCTCGATTGGGATCGGCTGCTGAATGATGATATCCCCCATGTCCGTCCCTTCGTCAATGTAGTGATAGGTATATCCTGCCTCTGTTTCACCGTTGATCATCGCCCACGTCAAGCTTGAGCAACCGCGGTAATTAGGTAGCAAGGCAGGATGAAGGTTAAAGATTCTCCCCTTGCACGCCTCGATTACATGAGGTTTGATGATGAAGCGATAGTACACCGAACAGATCACATCCGGCTCGAATGGCAACGGAACTTTCGAGATATTCTTCAGTGTGTACGGCGTGTCCGTCTTCTCGCAATACTGCCATAAGCTTGGCACGTGATACGGATTTTCATGGGTGTATACGAAAACCTCATGTCCTTCGCGACGGAGAAAATCGAGGGCCTTACATCCGGTCCAGTGATAGCCGCACAAAATAATCTTCATTGCTCAATCCGTCGCAAGGATGTCAGGCTTGGGAAGTGGTAATCCGATTGGCCGATGATCTCAATACAGAGGTGACGGCAAGAAACTAATCCGCCTTTTCGTATCCCGCAAGATCAATCGGGTTCATGGGTAGGCATTCGTCCGGAAAGAGGTAGGCCAACGGGCGAAAAGAAATGGACATTGTCGGAAATCAAATGTTATGCGATAGCCCACGACTTTCGGGCAGTGCCGGGCCATTCTTTTTACGCCGCTAGGACTGGGGCGTGTTCGGCATCGTATTGATCGGGTAACGTGTAGCCAAATGTCTGATGAAGTCGCGCTCGATTGTAGAATGCTTCGATGTATTGGAATTCGCTTAGGCGAGCATCTTCCAGCGTTTCGTACTGGTGACGATTTGTCCATTCGTGATTAAGCGATCAGAAGAATCGTTCGGCGACCGCGTTGTCGTAGCAATTGCCGCAGCGACTCATCGAGCAAGTGGCGCCCAGCAAACGGTGATTGGCGCAGGCGGATTCGTGGTTTCTAACATCCAAGGTGGTGCAACCGCGATCGGCGTGCCTGCTCGGTATAGGCGGAAGTCTTTATAATCACTCGAACTATATGGCAGTTAAGCCGCCTGGCGGTCAAGAACCGCTTCTTCGCGGTAAAGTTCGTAATACGTCTTGCTTTGCTTTAGCAGTTCCTGGTGCGAACCGATCGCTTCGATTTGGCCAGCATTCATCACAACAATGCGGTCGGCAAGCTCGAGCGCTGCAGGACGATGGGTGATCATGATCGCCGTGTTGTCTCCGACGCAACGTTCAAATGCAGCATGAATCAGGCGTTCGCTTTCCAGGTCGATCTGGCTCGTCGCTTCATCGAAGATAAAGATGTCTGGGTTTTTCAGCATCGCTCGGGCGATGGCAATTCGCTGGCGTTGTCCGCCCGAGAGTGCGGAACCTAGTTCACCGCAGTTCGACTGATATCCATTCTCCGTGTGCGAATGGACGAATGCGTCGACTTCCGCCATTTCTCCCGCATTGGCGACTTCTTCATCGGTAGCATTTAGTCGCCCGTAGCGAATGTTCTCGATGATTGAGTCATTAAACAACACGGTGTGTTGCGTCACTAGCCCGATGCGACCGCGCACGTCCGATTGTTTGGCGTCACGAAGATCCACGCCGCCAATAGTGACGGAGCCTTCATCGGGATCGTAGAATCGCAGGAGTAAGTTGATCAGCGTGCTCTTTCCGCAGCCATTGGGGCCGACGATGGCGACTTTTTCACCTTGGCGGATGGTCAGCTGCGTACCTTCTAGAACAGAGACGTTATCGTTGTAGCGGAAAAAGACGTTGTTGAACGAGATATCGCCGTTGACGAGCGGAATTGGGTTCTCTGGGTCTTTGATCGAAGGCTCGGCGGACAGGACTGAATAGACGCGCTCGGCGCCGGCGACGCCTGCTTGGATGCCGCCAAACACGTCGCCAAGTTTGCGGATCGGGTCGGCCGCGGCGATTAAGAAGGCGTAAAACGTCATGATTCCGCCAAAGTCCATCGGCTTGTCCGCCAAGCGAATATTGAAGATATGCGTCGCCTGGTTCAAGACGAGATATCCGCCGGCAATCAGCGATAGACAAACCATGCCGATCCCCAGCAGTTCATTGTTGGAGCGGATGAGCGAACCATAGATCTCGAGCTTCATTTGTTGGCGGTAGACGTCCTCGGTTTTCTGTTTAAACCGCACCATTTCGAGTTCTTCATTTCCGAACGCTTTAACGACGTAAAAGCCGCTCGTAATTTGCAGGAAGAATCCAATCAAGCGACCGCTCGCTTCCATCACTTGGATGCTTGTTCGCTTGATCGATTTCGCCAAGAGCATTAGGAGATAAGCGGCGAGCGGGCAAACGAGCAGAGACAATACCAAGAGTCGCCAGTTAATGTAGGCCGCGCCTGCGATGCAAGTAATCATCTTCGCTGGTTCGCGCAATGATTTTCCGAGCAGGATGGATATCGCATTGCCCACGGCGCCGATATCGCCGCCGATGCGAGCCGCGGAATCGCCGGTGTCATTCCGTTTTGCTTTTCCCAGCTGTAGTTCGAGGATTTTCGCGAAATACCTTCGCTGCAGCGTTTGAGAAGTTCGAAACGCGGCTCGCGACATCAAGATAATGCTCAGCGCCAAGAACACGCATTTGAGGGTGGTGCCGAGGACGAGAAAGGCGACAATTCCTAGTAGCGTGTTGAAGGGGCTTGTCGGCGCATACTTCGCGATCCAGGGCTTCGTCTTCTCAACGTTGCGGAGTCGCGATTTCCAGCCATCGACCATCTGCTGCTGGATCGTGATGGTTTTCTCGTCTTCATTTGCGGCGCGCAGGTCCGCGATTTTCGCTTCCCCTTCACGAATCGCCGTTTGACATGTTTCGGTTTCCCGCACAACCCATTCGTGCAGATTTTGTCCTTTGAAGATGACTTCAGCAAAGGGGTAGACCGCTCCGATGTTGGCGCCCCAAAGGATCCCGACCAGCAAAGAGCTAATAACCGAGAGGATGATCGACCATTTGTATTCGCTCCAGGCGAGCCAAATTGCTTTGTTTAAGTATCGCATTGTCGAGTTTGGATTCCATTCCCAATGTTGGCCAAGATCGCGAGCGATCTTTGGCATTCGTCGCAAGAGATTAGAGCGGTTTCGAGGTGAAAACAATATCAGAATGACTTACGGTAGTCGGTATAATCATGAGGTTTCCCTCTGATTTGCATCATTCGTTTTTGGCGTTTCTGGTAGCACGAGCAAGCTAAATCAGGTAGTTTTGACTCACGCGACCATGCTGCTAGCAAACGGTCGAGTTTGATCGATCTTCGTCGCGATCGTTTGGCATTCGTCAATAATGTTTTCAAAAGTGGTTGACCACGGATGATTGACGGTTGGCGCCTGGATCGGCGTTCGCCAACCCTTGGTCGCTTCGAACTGTTGGAGTTGCTCAACGAGTTCGCAGGGCTCATGAGGAGTGAAGTACTTGCAGTGCGGTCCTCCTACTTCCTGGTGAATTGCGAGATTGCTCGCAAAGACATGCAGTCCATGGTGAAGCGCCTCGGCTATCGGCAGGCCGAACCCCTCGGCAAGCGAAGGAAACAGAAACGCCTTGCTGTTTTGGTAGATGTAAGCGAGTTCGGCGTCGTCAATATCGGTAAAGAGCAAAAGTCTTCGCCCGTACTGCGGATGATTCTTGATTCGTCGAATAAGATCCTTGCATTTCCAGCCGACGCGACCGACGAACGCTACAGAGGCGTCGCTGCCTTGCCGCCATAGTTCTTCAAAGGCGTCGAGTAACAGTTTGTGATTCTTGCGGATTTCGACCGTCGAAACCATTAAATAGGGGGCGGCGTCGCGATCGCCATAATGGTTTCTAATTTTGGGCGCTAGTTGCTGCTCATCGACATTTTCATGCGATTCGATATCGCAACCCAAGCGGACATGGCGGACTTGCCAGTTGGCAAGCGGCGATTTTTCGGCTTGTACGAAACTCCAAAGGTCTTCGCGAGTCGTTTGCGAATTGCCAAGAATGAAGTCGACGGACTGAATCGCTTTGGTAATCCAAGGGCGGAAATCAGCGACAAAGCGGTCGTCGCAGAGTTCCGGATTTCGAATGGGGATGAGATCCTGAATCATGGTTCCGACGATCGCATGGTTTCGTCGCGCTGCCGCCAACGCATCGAACATCGGAACGCACCACCAAGCGTCAGGAAGCAGCAGGATGTCACCAGGTCCTGGATTGGCGGCGATCGGCGGATTTTGACGTCCCGCAAAAATGCGACTCAGTTTTCGAACAAGCGTACGAGGGTATAACAACTTTCGCGCGCGTTGAAACGCTTGCTCGATTCCAATGCTGCAGTTCGGAAGAATGCTGCGCGCGATCTTGGTATTCCAGTGAAGTTGGTCTGGATGCGTTCTTCGAAACCCTCTGGTGATGCAGGCTTCATCGACCAGAACAAACTGACCATCCCGGTGAATCACGGGGATACAAGGAAGGGAATGAGTTTCGGAATACGCCAACGCTTCTTTGGCGATGTTTCGCGTGACGCGTTGAATGCCGTGATTGGTATCGCCCATCGCCGTATGAGTGACGTCGATCAGCAGTCTACGGATTGGAAAGCTCATAGATGGGGTCTTCCCTGGTAGTTGGAAGTCGGGAATATCGTCGCGGATCGGCAATAGAAGCGGAACGGCCAAAAGCAGTGGTCGCATAATAGCAACGCGTTTCCTCGCATGAAATCCCAATTACCCTTGACCTAAGATCTCTAAAAAGTCGAGCGTGTGATACGCCTGCGTTGCAACGAAATTCTCGCCAGCGACGGCGTCCGTTCTTAGAGCGACGAGCTAGACGCTCTGGTAGGGGCAACTTCACATACCGAAGGGATGGGCCGGCTATCTGGTTTGGCATTGGCGAATCGGCAAGTTTGGGGTATTCTTCCCGACGTCAAGGATGGACAAGGGGGTGAGACCTATCTGGTTTTCAAGGACGAAATGAGAAAAACTATGTCGAGAACTGCATTAATCACAGGAATTACAGGCCAGGACGGCTCCTATCTTGCCGAATTCCTGCTGGAAAAAGGGTATGAGGTTCACGGTTGCTTTCGGCGCGCTAGCACCAGCTCTTTTGAGCGGATCCAGCATCTCTTAGACCGCATCTCCGTACATCCTGCAGACTTGTTGGATCAGACCTCGCTCGAACATCTGGTGCGAACGGTCGGACCTCACGAAGTTTACAATCTGGGCGCTCAGAGCTTTGTCGGAAGCAGTTGGGGACAGCCGATTTTGACGGGGGACGTGACCGGTCTGGGCGTCACTCGCATCTTGGAAGCGATTCGCTCGGTTGACAAGTCGATCCGGTTCTATCAGGCCAGCAGCAGCGAGATGTTCGGCAAAGTGCACGAAACTCCGCAGCGCGAATCGACCCCGCTTCATCCGCGTAGCCCCTACGGCGTCGCCAAAGCCTATGGTCACTACATGACCGCGAACTACCGAGAAAGCTACGACATGTACGCTTGCTCGGGTATTCTGTTCAATCACGAATCGCCCCGTCGCGGGCTCGAATTTGTGACTCGAAAAATCACGGACGGCGTCGCTCGAATCAAACTAGGTTTGGCGCACGAGCTTCGCTTGGGGAACCTGGACGCAAAACGCGATTGGGGTTTCGCCGGCGACTATGTCGAAGCGATGTGGATGATGCTCCAACAAGACGCTCCAGAAGATTATGTGGTCGCCACCGGCGAAACGCATAGTGTTCGCGAGTTCGTCGAAATCGCATTCAGCAGGGTTGGCCTGAACTGGGAAGACCACGTCGTCATCGATCCCAAGTTTTATCGACCGGCCGAAGTTGATTTGTTGCTTGGCGATCCGACGCGAGCCCGGAAAGAACTGGGTTGGGAGCCGAAAATGTCGTTTCAGGAACTCACCGAAACGATGATTGACTCCGACATGCGGCGCGTTTCGCTGCTTGGTGGACAAGCGCCTAGCCTTGTTCGCATTTCCGCTTAGTCGATCTTTGCGGATTTCCTGTTGAATCAAAATCTCGTGGCGAAGATTGGATGCCACGAGATCGGAAGAGGCGATCGTTCGCCTGTAATTCGTCAATAATATTTCATGCTAGAAGTCGTTCTCGATCTTGAAAAACTGCGTCAGCCCTATTGCGGCTTGGGGCAGTTCGCGCGATATCTCGGCGACACGCTTGTCGAGGAATTGAAGCTGCGTGGAATCGAACCAATTATTTTGGCGCGTAAGCCTCAGCTGGCGCATTTTCCGCACGAGCGCGGTTTAGAGGCGAGCTTGTGGCGAAAAGAGTTTCTGCAACGACACTCTCGTCGGTTTTACGCCGGAACTTTGGATCAAAACCTGATCTGGCATGCGACGCATCAGCAGACGCGCTACTTGCCGCGCCATCCGCGGACGCCGGTCTTGTTGACCATCCACGACTTAAATTTTCTGCGGGAGAAATCCTCCTGCAAAATTGCCCGCGAGCGGCGGCGGCATCAGTTGATCATCGATCGAGCGACCGAGATCGTCACGATCTCGCAGTTTGTCGCCGAGGAAGTCCGCGCCGAAATGAACGTCGGCGATAAGCCGATTCATGTGATTTACAACGGAGTTTCACGGGCTCCGACCGAACCTGTCCGACCGGCGTTTGTTGCTGACGAGCGACCATTTCTCTTTTCGATCGGTTTGATCCAACGCAAGAAGAACTTTCACGTCTTGATTGATCTGATCGAGCGCGCCGCCGGGTACCGGATGATTCTGGCCGGCATCAAATGCGACGCCTATGCGGAGGAGATTGAAGAAGAAGTTCGTCGCCGCGGCCTCAGTGATCGCTTTTTGCTGCCGGGCCCGGTGAGCGAAGGGGAACGCGAATGGCTATATCAAAATTGCTCCGCGTTTCTGTTTCCTTCGATCACCGAAGGTTTTGGTTTGCCTCCCATCGAAGCGATGCTCGGCGGTAAGCCAACGTTCCTCTCGCGTCGCACAAGTCTGCCGGAGATCGGCGGAGATCTCGCGTTCTACTGGGACGAGTTTAATGGGGATCATCTCTATCAGCGGTTTGTAGACGGCATGCGTCGGTTCTCCGAAGATCCACTCTACGCAGAGCGACTCAAGACTCACGCCGGTCAGTTTTGTTGGCGCAAAGCGGCGCGACAATATGCCGATCTCTATGAATCGATCGGCGGAATTCAACAGTCCCGGATTGCTTCCGCCGCGTAAGACGCTTACTTTCCAGCGAAGGGTAGCCCAGACTGGGGTAAGAAAGCCGCTCGATCTGACGGAAAACGCTTGATCGCCCCCGCTGTAAGTTTTATAGTGGGAATTGTTAAGAAACGGTTCCCGCTAACTAGAATTTGAACCTCTGGGGCAGGGCGTCACGACAGTGATACCAGAGGTGGGCCAGACGAATCTATCAAGTAGATGCAATCATCTTGATGTTCGATCGCGCGGTTCGATTCAAGTCAATTTAGCTAGCGGGAACTTTTTCTTTGCGCTTTGCCGTTATCTAGCGCTCCGGTCGAGATTCTCGGATTCGACGTCAACTTGGCGCGATTATGCAACCGATACTAAGCATGTCGGGGGGGCTCGATTCGAATCGACGGAAAGCAGTATGAATCCACTTGTGATGGCGCCGCTAGCAATCGGAGCGGCAGGGATCGCCGCGCATGCGACGTCGCGCATTACCGGGGCAAGTTTCGGGCAACTCTTGTCATTGGGCGAGAAGTCGAGCGAGCCGTCGGCGCTGACAGAGTCCGCTGACGAGCAAACCCCGTCGGCCCTCGATTCTCTCTTTGCCTCCGCCGGCGACTTGAACGGAAAGTCGCTGGACGACCTTTCGGCGACGACCGCAAAGTTGGTCGATGAGATCGAAGCCGCGATCCGGCAGCTGCTGCAGAGCGAGGGGATCAATCCGAGCTCTGAGTTTCAATTCACCATCAACGAGAGCGGCGAAGTCGAAGTCGACGGCGCCGGAACCGCCGACGATACCCTGGCGAAACTAATCAACGGCGATGCGTCGCTGGCCCATAAGATTCGCCAAGCGGCCGCGAATCGCAGCTTGATCGAATCCGCCGCCAAGCATCAAGACTTCTCGACCGCCTACAATCAAGATCCCGGCCAATCCGGCGACGCCTATCAGGCGCTCTTCAACGAGAAAGATCAGCGCACGGCGCAGTTCACTTTTCGTGATGCCGAGGGACTATCGCTCGACTTGGCCTAGGGCCAATTGCTCGAGCAAGCGTTCGGCCGCTTGTTCTCCACAATGAATGCAGGTCGGCACGCCGACTCCGTGGTAAGCATTGCCTGCCAACGTGAGCCCCGCATGTTTCGCCGCGAGCGCTTCGATCCGCTCCACGCGTTCTAAGTGACCGACATGATATTGCGGCATCTGAGCCGACCAGCGACGCACCGAGAACGTTTGCAACTCGCCGCTTAGTCCGATCAGATCGGCGAGCTCTTCCAGCACGATCTGACGCAATTGCTCGTCGGGCAATTCGTTCATTTCTGGATGGCAAGCGCCGCCGACAAAGACCCGAATCAATACGCTCTCGTCTGGTGCTCGCCCTGCAAATTTGTAACTCGCAAAACTCGCGGCCAAGATTCGCCGCTGCTCGACTTCGGGAACCACAAAGCCGAAGCCTGCGATCGGCTGGGCGATTTGTCGGCGATCGACCCCCAGCAACACGATCGCACAGCCAGCGTACTCGATTTGCTCCAGTTCTGCGGCCAATGGTTCGTCTTGCGAATGTAATAGCACAGCTGCGGCAGGCGCCGGAGCAGCCACAACCACGCCGTCATACGTTTCGCACTCGCTGTTGGTCGCAACCTGCCAAACGCCATCCTCTTGGCGCGACACCGAGCGGACCGGCGAATTCAAGCGGATCGACTCGCTCGGCAACCGCGCGGCGATCGCTTCGACCAAGGCCGACATGCCGCCGCGCGGAGCGACGAACATCGAATAGCGGGCGCCGCTGTCAGCATTCCCTTCGCGGGCTTTCCGCTGCTGCATGCCGCGAATCAAACCCCCGTGCTGGCGTTCCATCTCAACAAATTGTTTCATCGTCGCGGCGACGCTCAGTTTCTCCGGATCGGCCGTATAGATGCCGCCGATCAACGGTTGCACGAGCCGCTCATACGCTTCAATCCCCAGCCTGCGCACGACAAACGCTTTCAGGCTTTCGTCGCTCGGATCCTTGCGCGGCGCCACAAAATACTCCCACGCCAGCCGCAGTTTGCCGCGCCAAGAGAGTATCGGCGTTTGCACTATCGGCCAAGCTTTGCCTGGCGCCATCAACAAAAAGCCTTCCGGCACTTCAATCAGACGCCCTCGACAAACGACATACGCTTTGCGCAGCGCATCGTTGGTCGGCAGCAGTTCGCTTTCGATCCCCAATCGCCGACAAAGATCAACGCCCCAGGGGACGTTGGTAATAAACGTGTCAGCGCTCTGTTCGGCGAGAAAACCGTCTTGGCGCCGCGTCTCTAAGACGCCCCCGAGTCGCTCGGCCGCTTCGTACAACACGATCTCGGTCGTCGGAGCCAGTTCGCGCAAGCGATGCGCGGCCGCCAATCCGCTGATGCCGCCGCCAACAACAGCAATGCGGGTTGCTTTCACTGCGGCGGCGTCCAAGGGTCGATTCTCCAAATAGGGGTCGTAATTTAGTAGTGTAACAAATCCCGAAAAGGACCGCTTCGCCTTATGAAAAGTAGGCCAAAACCGACCAATTAGTTGCGTTCAGCGGCGCCCGGTTGTAGGTTGCAAGCTACCCGTCTAGCGGATTCTCTACTCCACCCTCAGCGGTGTTTCTACTTCGGCGAAGCCGCAGCGATGGATGTCCAATAATCAGACAACAACAGGCGGAGCGTCCGTGATGAAAAGTTATCTAGCGGTGATCGTTGGGCTAGGGCTATTGCTGGGTGGTCGGTCTGCCGACGCAGAGGAGTCAGCCGTGAAACTGGCCGACAAATATCTGCAGACCCACGCGTCGCACGATCCGAACGACAAGGTCCGCCAAGCGCTGGCGTCCCCGACCAAAATGCGTTTTATCGACACACCGCTGCTAGAGGTGGCAACCTATCTCAGCACGCTGCACAACCTCGATATTCAGTTCGATCGCCGGGCGCTGGAAGACGTCGGCTTATCCAGCGATCATCCAATCACCATCGATCTAGAAGGGGTCAGACTACAGAGCGGCCTGCGCCTGATGCTAGACCAGTTGGAGTTGACCTATGTCGTCGACCCAGGGCGGTTGCTGATCACGACGCCGGAGGCGGCGGAGCCCTACTCGCAGTCCGCTTTTTATCCTTGTGTGGATTTGATCTATGACAGCGACTCGCTGGCTGGCGAAGGCGGGCCTTCTGATTATGACAGCCTCATTGATTTGATCCACACGACAGTCGAACCGGATAGTTGGTACTTCGTAGGTGGGGCCATGCCCGATGTCCAACCGATGGAGAATGGTCTTCTCATTCGGCAGTCGGAAGCGGCGCAGAGAAAAATTGCCGCACTTCTAGCAGCGCTGCGCACGGCGAAGTCGCTGCCGTCGGACGCCTATGATCCAACGCCGATCGATGCTCTTCCCCAACGCGAAGCCGCCGAATTGCAAAAATTACGTGCTTCGCTCGACAAGGCAGGGTCGGCGGCCTTCGTCGATACGCCGCTGATTGAAGTGGCCGAATATTTGTCGAAGTTGACCGGCTCCCGCGTATTGCTAGACAAACGAGCGTTGGAGTTTGTCGGCAAGTCTCTCGACCTGCCGGTTGATTTAGAGTTTCCGAAAGCGACCGCTCGCCTGATTTTTGACGATCTGACCCGAGAGCATCGGTTGTCGTACTACTTAGAAAATGAGTCGATCCTGATTACGACCGTGCATGATGTTGAGTCGCACATGGTTTTGAAGGTTTATCCCGTGCGAGATTTGCTGCAATCGGTGGATCCCTCGCCGCAATTATTGACGCCTAGCTTCCATGGCAATTTTGGCGGCAGCGGGCAATCGCCCTCTCCCTATTGGGAGACAGCAACCGATCGACTTCTCGACTCCATGACTTCGACGATCCAGCCCGGATCTTGGAAAGAATTAGGAGGCTCCGGTGGAATTGGGGTTTTGAAAGTCGCCGACGCACTGGTGATCCTGCAAACCGAGCAGAATCATGAGCAGATCGCAAGGCTCTTGCATGACATTCGCACCCAGCGACAACCGCGACCAGAGAGTTCGACAGCAGCGAAAGCCAAGCAGGACGAACCAGTCCTGATTCGTTACCCCATTCCCTTGGACGACGACGGCAGTGATGCGATTAGCAAGTTCGCCCGATTGCTCACTTCCGAAGTCGCTGCGGAGAGCTGGAATGACGAAACCCGATACGCCATCTCCTTGGGAAAAACGACGTTGCTTGTCAAGCAGACTCCGGCGATCCACGCAATAATTCGTCAATGGATCGCCCAACTTTATCCCCATAGCATCTATGCTCAGCAAGCAGCCGGGGGACTCCGCGGAGGCTCTGGTTCTTCCTGGGGCAGTTGTTACGCCCCTGAGCTGTTTGACCAAAAGCTCGGCGTAGTCGGCGGCGTTCCGCCTACGCCCCGGGTCATGCAAGACGCCGTGAAGAGCGGAATGTAGTTCGAACCTATTTCCAAGGAGCGCAAGATGGCCTGTCGCGGGATCGTGCTGATGTTGCTTCTCTGCTGCGGTTGGGCGTCGCCGTGTTGGTCGCAAAACGTGCGCTCGATGGAAGATATGATACCGATGCAGGCGGAGTCAAAGCTGACTTTCGTCAACTACGATTACCAATCGCTCTTGGTTGACCACGAACGAAATGTGCCTGACTTTCGCCCGTTGATCCAGTTGATTCAACGATTTGTGGCGCCAGAAAGTTGGGAAACGCAAGGGGGAAAGGGGCGGATCTTTGGCGTCGGCGGCAGCTTGCTGGTCTACCAAGATTCGCAGGCGCACTTGGAGATCAGCCGGTTCACCCAATTGTTGAAGTTTGCGCAAACCAAGAGTTTGTGGTATCGCGGTCGCATGCTCGGCACGCAATTCAGCGACTTCGCCCTCGAAGCGTTTCCCTACTACCAAGGCGATCGCAGCATGCCGTTCGCGCTCGTCTATCCGATACGCGACTTGCCGCAGCAACCATTGGCGTTCACCACCGATCGCGATCCCGCCGATCGTTCGCCAGGATATCGAACTCTGGCCGAATTGTTAAAGACCATCCCGGCCGCTGACAGTTGGGAAGAGCAGGGGGGCGTTGGTTCGATCCTCCACTTGCCGGTCGCGAACTGCCTGATCATTGTTCAGCGGGATCCGCAGCATCGGCAGATTGTCGAGTTTCTGGGGGCGCTGCGCACCAATCGACAGGGCCTCGGACTCTTCAATTCCACTGAAACACGAATCATCGAATACGCGCTGGTCGACATCGACACCGGCATCCTTTCGACGGAACAGCTGCGCGACGTCGCCGTGCGGCTGCAAGACGAATTGAAGAACCTGCAGTGGGCAGCGGACGATCGATTTATCATCGTGGATCAGAAGCTGGCGATTTCGCAAACGATTCAGGGGCATGCCGCGGTCAAAGCCAAGTTCGCCAAATGGGGCCTGCGATTGATGCTTGAGCTGCCAACAGACGCAACCAGCGATTAAGGGAAACGGCCGAACTGCGACGTGGGGCGACTGATTCAGCGGCCCGCCTTATTGCGTTTTCCCGCGTCCCGGGCGAGACTGGGCCTTTTCGCCTGTTCTCCCTTTTTTGGCTACAGTGCACGTGGTGAAGATCGGTTCGACGCAAATCGTGGAGACTTTCGCCGAAGCGTTCGGCATGCGGTATTGCCGCGTGATCGTCACGGCGCATGATCGCTATTGGCTAGAAGCGGCGACGCGCGAGCTGTGCGGCTACGGCAGCTCGGTGATTGCCTGCGACGCCGAGGTCGGCGTCGAACGTTGGCTTTCGCCCGACCAGTCGCCAGACGGGCGCGTCGGCGTCTCGATCTTAGCGTTCGGTTTCTCGACCGAGGCGCTGGGCAAAGCGATCACTAATCGGATCGGACAATGCGTGATGACCTGCGCGTCGACCGCGGCGTTTGACGGCTTGCCGGCCGGGGAAGAACGCGTGCCGCTGGGCAAGCAACTTCGCTATTTTGGGGACGGCTTTCAAAAGAGCAAAGTGATCGCCGGTCGTCGTTACTGGCGCATTCCGGTGATGGACGGCGAGTTTCTCTGCGAAGAATCGTTAGGCGTCGCCAAAGGAGTCGCCGGCGGCAATATCTTGATTCAGGGGGTCGATCTACCGACCACCTTAGACGCCGCTAAAAGAGGCGTCCAAGCGATTGACGAACTGGCCGACGCGATCACGCCGTTTCCGGCCGGAGTCGCGCGCAGCGGCAGCAAAGTGGGCTCGCGCTACAAAGGCCTCCGCGCATCGACCGCCGATCCCTATTGCCCAACGCTCCGTAGTCGCGTCGAGTCGCAAGTGGTCGACGGCGCCAACTGCGTGCTAGAAATCGTGATCGACGGCGCGACCGAAGCGGCCGTCGCCGCCGCGATGAAAGCATCCATCAACGCCGCCGCCGGCCCCGGCGTCCTCGCGATCTCAGCCGGCAATTACGGCGGCAAGCTCGGCAAGTTTCACTTCCATCTGCACGAACTGCTCTCCTAAAATAGCAACAAGCCCCGTAGGGTGGGTGCAGCAAAACCGCGCTCGATTTCACCATCACCAATCGACATGACCGGTTTGCGTAACCCACCAGAACCTGCTTGTCAGCATGGCGGCATTGGTGGGTTGCGCAAGCGGTGATGTTGTTCGAGTTTGGGGGGCGGAAATCGCTTGCTCCACCCACCCTACATCTGCACGAACTAGTCGGGCCGCCCAGCGATAAAATTGTCTCTTGACGAAGCGCACGGACCCCGGGTCAACTACAAAAATCGTAGGGTGGTTGAAGCAAAACCGCGCTCGATTTCACCATCGCCAACCGACATGACCGGTTTGCGTAACCCACCAGAACCTGCTTGTCAGCATGGCGGCATTGGTGGGTTGCGCAAGCGGTGATGTTGTTCGAGTTTGGGGGGCGGAAATCGCTTGCTCCACCCACCCTACATCTCTGAGCAGCCCGCCAAAAATTGTCTCTTGACAAAGCGCACGCACCCAGCGTCAACTACAAAAACCGTGTAGCGACTGTCTTGATCGTCAAGCCGTTTTCAATTTCTCATTCCATGCTTTTCCCTCTTTGGCCATGAGATTGAGGATAGTAAGCAGCTTCCGCATGCAGGCGACCAGGGCGACCATTTTGGGTTTGCCTTCGGCGACCAGGCGGTCGTAAAACGCTTTGATCTTTGGGTTCCGTCTTGTCGCTACCAGCGTTGGCATGTAGAGCGCGTTTCGCACGTGCGATCGCCCTCCGCCGGTGGTGCGTTTGCCACGGAAAACGCCGCTGTCGCGGTTGATCGGAGCGAGACCGGCCAGCCGCGCCGCCTCCTTGCGATTCACGTGGCCAAGCTCTGGCAGTTCGATCGCCAGTCGGCACGCGGTTAGCACGCCGATGCCAGGCGTCGAGGCGAGCAGCGCCGTTGTTTGTTGCAACTGCGGATCCGAGTTGATCAACTGTTCCATTTGCTGCTGCAGCTGTTCGATTTCAGCATTGATGTAAGCCAAGTGCGACTCGACGGAGCGGCGCATGTTCGGCTCGCGAGTCGATTCGAGACGATTCTTCTCCTGCGTCCGCATGTTGATCAGTTGACGGCGTCGAGTCGATAAAGCCGTCAGATTCTCGAGTATTTGCGAGGTTTCTGGCATTGGCCGCGGCTCGTAACGTTGAGCGAATAGCGCCAGAATCTGAGCGTCGATCTTGTCGGTTTTGGCAAGTCGGTTCATGGAGCGCGCGAAATCGCGCGGCAGCCGCGGATTGACGACGGCGACCGGATAACCGCTGCACTGCAGCAGCTTCACCAGGTCATGATGGTAGCAGCCGGTCGCTTCGAGACAGATGATCTCGACGTCAAGCGGCTGGAGCAGATCCAGCAGTTGTTGCTGGCCGACCGCATTGGCTTCGAAGGTGTAAGTTTGACGGCTTCCCGTGATGGCGACGTCCCATTTGGATTTCGAAACGTCGACACCCACGCAAATTTTGTTAGTATCAGACATGTGCGAGGCCCAGCCTTGTGATACGAGCTGGCGTTACTGCGCCGCTCTGGCGACTGTTCGGGTTTCAGCACGAAAAAGCGGACGGCGACCCAGCTACGCTACGGTCTTACGACCAAGGGTGGGACGATCTGCCGCCCGCCGCTTTGTTCCGTCTCGCTCGCTACGCTCGCAAGACGGAACAAAGCCTTTTTCTATCTCACCTGCAGCTAGATTCAAGATACAAGGGTGGGTGAAGCAAAACCGCGCTCGATTTCACCATCACCAATCGACATGACCGGTTTGCGCAACCCACCAGAACCTGCTTGAGAACCGATCATTGGTGGGTTGCGCAAGCGGTGATGTGGTTCGAAATTGGTGGCCGGAAATCGCTTGCTCCACCCACCCTACCAGCGCTACGTCGCGCAAAAATTGTCTCTTGACCAAGCGCACGGAACTGGGGTCGACTACCCAAACTGTAGGGTTCGCCGTGCGGGCCAATGGCCCTGCGCGATTGCCGGCAAATCGGCAAACGGCGCTGGTGGTCCACACAGCGGACTCTACAACGATGGTGTTATTTCGACTTTTCGTGGGGAGGCAATTTGTGATGACACTCAACCAACTTCGTCGGCTGATCGCCCGTTTGTGCGCTGATCCCACGACGCGAAGCGTCGACCTTCAGACGCGTAATCTAACGCGCGGCGAAATCGCCGAAGCGCGGTGGCTCGCCGTGGTGTTGATGCGGTCTGATCTCTTTTCGACTTGCCCGCTGCGGCCTGAACATTTTCAACATCAGACGCACTTTGACATCTTCCGCGCGATGCTGCAAATGCAATCGCGACGGATCCGCTGCAACGATCTGCCGGAGCTCCTCGCGCGGCTCGACGTCGCAGGATACCCGGAAGAAAGTGCGCTCGAAATGCTGAGCGAGGTCTTGCATTGCCGCGGCCAGATTAAAAATTTTGACGACTATACGGCGACGCTCGAAAAGCGTTTTCAGGCGCATCAGGCGGCCGAGTTGACGCTGCCCAATAGCGAACTCGTCCGGCTCGATACGGCCGGCGGCGCCAGTCCGTTTCAAACGTTGACCACCGCCGAGTTGATCGCCCAGCAAGAACCGCTGCAGTGGTTGGCGCCGGGGATTTTCGTGCAAAACGAACCGGCGGTGATCGTCGGGCCAAGCAAAAGCATGAAGTCCTCGATCGCCGTCGATCTGTGCGCGGCGCTGGCGAGCGGCGGCCAATTCTTGGGGCAGTTCACCGCCGATCGTCCGTTTCGCGTCGGCTATGTCAGCCGTCATGACGAGCGGCAAGCGCTGTCCGATCTCGCCGGAAGGTGGAGCGAAGCGGGCGGCGTCGATTCGAGCAAGTTGCCGAATCTGATTTGGTCGCTGTTGGTCGCCGACGCGGCCGATCCGGCGCACTTGGACCAGCTGCGCGACTGGATCCGTGGTAATGAACTCGAAGTGGTTGTGATCGATGCGGTGCGGCTGACTTCGACCGGCAAGCAGGCGCAAGCCAAGCAGCTGCGCAACTTGGTCGGCTGCTGCAAAGCGGCCGGCGCGACGCCGATCTTATGTTGTCAGTCGCGCAAAGCGATCCCCCGCGGCGCGACCTTGGCGACCGATGTCGCGGCGAGTCTCGATTTCGCGCGGCAGTGGATCTTGCTGCAGCGCCGCGAAACATATTCGCCCGGCAGCGGTCAGCATCGGTTACGTCTCACCTACGGCGGCTGCGCCGGCCAAGGAGGCGAATGGGGCGTCGATATCGACGAGGGAAAATTAGAAGATCCGCAGGGAAGAAGTTGGCAGGTGAGGCTGCGCGATGTCGAGTCGATCGAAGTCGAAGCGGCGGCCAACGCCGCGGCCGCCCACGACCAACGATTGCAAACCAAAATTCACGCGACGCTGACCCACGTCGAAGCGACGCAAGCCACCAAGTCCCGGATCCGCGAACAATGCGGCATCAACGGAAGTCGCTTCGCGGCCGCGTGGGATCGCTTGCTTGCGTTGGGAAAAATTAAACCGATGGAGTCCTCCGAGCGAAAAACGGAACGCGCTCCGATCTATCGGTGGATCGACCGCTCGAGCCCGCCAGAAAAAAACGAAGCGGTCCGGTCCGCTCCCGACGTAGATGTCGGGCGTAGGGTCCGCTGTGCGGACCAAGAGAAGTGCGTAAGCGTG
>NZ_CH672377.1:814952-831866 GCF_000153105.1 Blastopirellula marina DSM 3645 | reverse complement strand
CAGGGCTGATGGTCCGCACAGCGGACCCTACTTACTACTTACCGAACTGGCGGAACCCGTGGGTTGCGCAAGCGGCGATGGTGTTGGAAATGGGGGGGCTGGAATCGCTTGCTTCACCCACGCTACGGCGGATGAGAGCGTTGTGGGGTGGTGAAAAAAAAAGCGGGGCGGTCCGGTCCGATGGGGTCGAATGCCGGAGGTCGCCCGCTTTGTTGATTGTTGGGCGTTCGTGCTTGTCGAACGACTAGGCTTCGACTTCGAAGATCGCTTCGACTTCGACGATCATTTCGCCGGGCAGTCCGCTGACGCCGATAGCGCTGCGAGCGGCGATGCCGTTGTCGGGACCAAAAACTTCGGCCATCAATTCGCTGAAGCCGTTGATTACGGCCGGGTGCGCGGTGAAGTCATCGACGGCGTTGACCATGCCGAAGGTTTTGACCAAGCGTTTGACCTTATCGAGACTGCCGAGATGCGCTTGCAACGTCGACAACATTGCAAGGCCGGTTTGACGCGCGGCGTCGTAGCCTGCTTGTTGATCGACGCTCTGGCCCACTTTGCCTTTCGAGAGGGTCCCATCCATTTGCAGGGGGCCATGGCCGGAGATATAGGCCAAGCCGTTGTGGACTAGGACCGGTTTGTAAACGCCCATCGCTTTGGGCGCCGGGGGGAGTTCCAATTTCAGTTCGGTGATTTTGGCTTCAGCGCTCATCGTCTTGGGTCTCATACTTCTGGCGGAAAAAAGGGTCGAAATGTATGCGGGAGTATAACACCGGCGGTGTGCGTCATAAACGGGCCACCAGCGCACGCTTTGCCTAAGCTGGGCGGCTATTTGCGCCAACGGAGGTGTGAGCAAAAAGGATCGCTATTTTCGGCGCAAAATCAACGTGACGAGAAGCGGCGAATCTTCACGCTGATAGCTGCGCAGGCTAGAATGCGACCTTCTCGCGAAACGAGAAACGACGCCTGACGACTTTGATCTCATTAGAAAAGGGCCCGCGATGCCAGCAATGTTCAGCCTCTCGATGATGATGTTCCTGCAATTTTTCATCTGGGGCGCCTGGTACGTCACCGTCGGTAACTTCATGAATTCGCGGGGGATGTTTGATGAAGTCTCTTGGGCCTATACGGTAGGTCCCATCGCGGCGATCATCTCTCCCTTCTTTTTGGGGTTTGTCGCTGATCGCTATTTCGCGACCGAAAAGGTGCTAGGCACGCTGCATCTGCTCGGGGGCGTCACAATGTTCATCGCGCCGTTTGCCGCGGGGATTAGTCCAACGCTATTTATCATCGTGCTGCTGTTACACATGCTCTGTTACATGCCGACGTTGGGTCTGACCAACACGCTGGCGTTTCATAACATTGAAAATCAGGAGCGGCAGTTCCCGATAATTCGCGTGTTTGGCACGATTGGTTGGATCGCCGCAAATCTTGTCGTCAGCAAAGTGTTTCAAGCGGATACGTCGGAGATGCAGTTTTACATAACGGGCGCCGCGGCGCTGGCGCTGGGGGTGTTCAGCTTTGCTTTGCCGCACACGCCGCCGCCGTCAGCCGGCAAGAAGGTGACCTTCCGCGAGATTATGGGGGTCGACGCGTTGGCGCTGATGAAAGAACGTTCGTTCGCCGTCTTTATCGTCAGCTCATTTTTGATCTGCATTCCGCTGGCCGCTTACTACGCCTACGCTCCGGTCTTTGTCGGCAAGGTTGGTTTCACCAGTCCTGGCGCTTGGATGTCGATCGGACAAGTCTCAGAAATCATCTTCATGTTGTTGATCCCGATCTTCTTCGCCTATTTGGGCGTGAAGTGGATGTTGTTTGTCGGGATGTTCGCGTGGGTGCTGCGTTATGGTCTGTTTTCGGCGGCTGATGAGGGCAACATGTGGATGTTGGTTTTGGCCGGCATCGTGCTGCATGGCATCTGCTACGACTTCTTCTTTGTGACCGGGTTTATCTATACCGATAAAAAGTGTTCCAAGGAATTGCGCGGTCAGGCGCAAGGGTTCCTGGTCTTTGTGACGCAAGGTTTGGGGCTGGGGATCGGCGCCAAGCTGGTTGGCTACATCGTCAAGATGTATACGCCGCCTGAGGCGCAAGCGCTGCAGGCCGAAGCGCAGAAGCTCACCGTTCAGGCGTATGGCATGACCGATCTGGCGGCGGCCGCCGAGCTGAGAGAGAAAGCGGGCGAATTAGGAGGCCAGGCGGTGCAGATGATGGACTGGGGGATGATCTGGCTGATTCCTTGCATTTTCGCTGGCGTCATTATGATCTTGTTCGGCCTGCTGTTTCATGACAAAGCGGCGGATGAGACGTCGATGACGTCCGAAGACGAAGCTTCGTCGCCTGCGGCGCACTAAATCAAGGCATACTCGCCGCGCAGCCTCCTGTATTTAAGGGTTCTGCGTTGCAAATCAGGGCGAATTCAGGGGCTCATCCAACCAGACGAGCCCCTTTTTATGCGCTTTGCGAGCAAGCGTGCTCTTTGTTTTCCCTTCGTTTTCTCGAGGAAACAGCCGAAATTGGGCCAATTCGGAAAACTTGGCTAATTTTCTCCAGATTTTCTAAAGCGAGAGATTTGACTCGGTATCGTTCCGACCTAGGTTTCAAGTGAACAGGGGAGTAGCCAACCGCGAAACCCTGCTCGGTGACACAACGTCACCGTCATTTCCTGTCTTTTCCGGAATTCTCCGAGCAATCATAAAACTCGTTGGTTCGGTGAGGCAGGCAATGGCCTGCTGCCAGACGTCCTCGAAAAAGGCAAACCGATCGTGAGGTCGGGACGCAAAGCCAAGGGCCACGTAAGTGGACGCCAGGCTGCCGAAGGGTGCGCTCGCGAATGTTCGCGGCGGTAAGAACCACGGAGGCGAGAGTGAGGGACATGGCGAAATTCGTCGTAGGTTGATTTTCAGTTGCATTTTGCAGGCCGGCGTCGGAGACAACGTCGCGGCTGAAAATCAAAATCGCATCCTTGTTAAATGCCGCTTTAGGCACTTGTGGAGATCTCATGAACATTCTCGCTCAAAAGATTCAGAATTTCCTGGTATCGGAAGATGGCCCCACCGCGGTTGAATACGCCGTGATGTTGGCCCTCATCGTGATCGTATGCTTGACGGCCATTCAGGCCATCGGCACCCAGGCGAACGCCACGTTCACCAAGATTGGCAACGACATGTCGACCGCCAATGCGACCGGCGGCGCCACTCCGTAGTCGCTTGCGACGTCCAGCAGAGCGTGCGAAACACGTCGCACGCTCTTCGCGCTTATTTGAAAAAGCCCCTTTGACGTCATCGCTGGTCGACGTTGATGCGGGCTTTTTTTCGCTGCGCGAAATCGCAGCGAAGGGGATGGCAGTGACGCGGCAGCTCCGCTCGCCGGCGTCGTGAAAAGTGCAGAAAACGCCCGGCATCGTCCGTCGTCACGTACGGCGCATGCTACGTTTTTTGATAATTTCGCGCTCTTTGCGCGAAAGTCAACGATTCATGCAAATGACCGAGGCCTGATCTCGGCGGAGAGCTACCAGGAGAGAACCATGGAATACGTAAACGATTTGGGCGCTTCGATGGCGGAACATTGGCCGGTTTGGGTAGTAACCGTGACGTTGATCGTTGCGGCGGTGATTGACGGCTTTCAGCTGAAGGTTCCGAACTGGATCACGTTTCCGTTTATTATCGCCGGCTGGACTTACAGCGTGATCGCGTTCGGCTGGGAAGGTCTCGGCTGGAGCATGCTGGGCACCGTCGTGGGTTTGGCCTTGTTGTTGCCGGCTTACGCGATCGGCGGCATGGGCGCAGGCGACGTGAAACTGCTCGCCGGCGTCGGCGCTTGGATGTACGGCACGCACACTTTCTATGCTTTCTGCATTTCGGCTGTCGTCGGCGCGGTGCTGGCGATCGGCATGGTCTTGTTCCGAGGCGCTTGGGAAAAGCACTCGAACCAGGCCTGGATGATTCTGAATGAGATCCTGACGATCCGTGACCCGAATCAACTTTCGGCGATCGCCGCCGAGCGGAAGCCGACGATGATGTTGCTTCCGTATGGCATCCCGATCGCGATCGGATCGATCGCTTACTTCATATGGATGGGAATGCTGGTATGACCCCCACAAGAACCGTCGTCGCGGAAGCCGAGGTAGATAGAGAAACTTGGACGCAGTGTGAAACTGGGTCGACTTTGACGCCGCAGAAGTTCAGGTTACATCGACCTTGTCGATTGTACCGATCAAAACGAACAGGAGCGGCGGTCGTCGAGTTTGCTATCGTGGCTCCCCTGTTTTTCCTGCTGGTGTTCGGCATGATCGAATACGGCAGGATGGTGATGGTTCAGCAGGTGATTACCAATGCGTCGCGAGAAGGAGCTCGAAGAGCGGTTCTCGACGGGGCGACTACCAGTGAGGTGGTCGCAGCGGTCGAAGAATTTCTCGAACAAGCTTCGGTGAGCGGCGGCAACTTGGAAATTCGCGTTTCGCCGGATCCCCCCGGCAGCGCATCCAACGGCGATCCGGTGGGGGTGACGATAAGCGTTCCGTTTAGCGACGTCAGTTGGATGCCTTCCCCGATGTATCTGGGGGGGACGACGTTAGAAGCGAAGACAGTGATGCGTCGTGAAGGAATCAAATAAGCGAATCTGATTGGCGCCACTTGCGCCAGTGGAATCGACTACATCGGTTGTAGCGATGCGAAAGCGTGGGTTGGCTTCGCGTCGCAAGTACGCCGATGAAGGAATTAACTATTTTGCGCTTCGGCCAGACGCGCATTGCTAGCTCGATTATGACGGCACGGATGCTAGCAAACTAAGGAAATATTCATGCGTCCCAAATCGTTAATTCTGATCGTATTCGCTCTGGGCTGCGGGTTAGTGGCTTCGATCGGCATCAGTCAGGTGCTGGAAAGCAAAAGCCAACAATCCACAGCGCCGCAGATGGAGATGGAAAACATCTTTGTCGCGATCGAAGACATCGACATCAACGAACAACTTTCGCCCGAGCTGATCAAGCTGGAGCCGTGGCCCAAGGACAAAGTGCCTGAGGGAGCGGTGACCAACCTGGAAGAAATCGAGAATCGCCGACCGCGCGTTCGCTTGTACGCCGGAGAGCCGATTCTGGAACGCAAGCTGTTCGGATCGAACGAGGACAAAGGCGCCTCGAAGATGATTCCGAAAGGGTTTCGCGTGCACTCGGTTCGCGTGACGGCCGAAACCTCCGCTTCGGGATTGATCTTGCCGGGCGACCGCGTCGACGTGCTGGTTTACCTCCGCAACTCGGGCAGCATCAACAAAACATTGACCCGCACGATTTTGAAGAACGTGCGAGTTTTCGCGGTGAACGAACAAACGCATCGCGAAACGGACTCTGAGGGAAACACGATCACGGCCAAGACCGTTTCGCTGTTAGTGAAACCGAGCCAGGTCGAAGTGCTGATGCTGGCGAGCCAACTGGGAAGTCTGAGCTTGTCATTGCGTCCGCCGGATGATGACACCATCGAAGACGACACCGATGACGCGACGGTGGAAGAGCTGATGGGCATCGATGAAGACGCCGATCCCAAGCAGAAAAAGAAGCCGATCGCCCAAGCGAAGCCGGATAACGGCGGTTTCCTGGGATTCCTGCAAAACTATGGCGGCAGCAAACCGGTCGAAATGCCGGTTGAAACGGGGCCGGAGTGGACGATGGATCTGCTCGATCCGAATGGAGTTCGTCGCTTTGAGTTCGGACAAGATGGAAAGCTGCCGTTGGAAGTCGCGCCAGGCGCGGCGGGTTCTTCGGCGGCGGCGCCGGTTTCGCTTCCAATGCAAGGATTGGGATCGACGCCGATAGGATCGGGCTTTGCTCCCAGTGGGGCCGGCTCGTCTACAGGACAATCGACAGCGGATGCGACGCAAAGCGGCGACGCTTTGCAACAAGACGATGCGTCGCAGGATCAAGCGGCGCCCCTGGGCCTGGATGATTAAGTAGAAAAACGGAATTCGATTCGGGTACGCGAGGACACGGACTGGACTCGCGCCCAATACGCAAGGATGTTCACGGATGATGATTTCTCGCCGCCCTTTGGGGTTCTTGTACAGCTACGGCGTCGCCTGTTTGCTGATTGCAATCGCGACGCCAGCCGCGAACGCCCAAGATATGGGCGCCGTGCCAAACGTCAACTTCAAGGTCGACGCGCCCAATCAGCGTTTGGAGATGATGGTTAACTCCAGTCGCATCTTCACGCTGGACGAGAAGATTCCGAAGGCGCAGGTGAACAATCCTGACTTGCTGCGGTTGACGCCGCTTTCACCCAACAAGATTCAGGTTTCCGCGCTCAAGCCAGGCGTGACGCAAGTCAACCTGTGGAACGAAGATGGTACGATCCATACGATCGACATCATCGTCATCGGCGACGGCCGCGAACTGCAGCTGTTGTTGGAAACCGAGTTTCCCAACTCGTCGATCAAAGTTCGCCCCCTGGCGAGCAGCGTCGTTCTGTCAGGCTACGTCGATCGGCCGGAAGCGGTCAGCCGGATCGTCGCCATGGCCGAAGACTATTATCCGAAAGTCATCAATAACATTACCGTCGGCGGCGTTCAGCAGGTCATGCTGAAGGTCAAAGTCTATGAAGTATCGCGAACCAAGTTGCGCCGATTGGGCATCGACTGGGCGGCGATCGGATCCGACTACTTTATCTCGTCGACCGCGGCCAATGTTTTGACCCCAGCCGGCGTCCTCACGTCGGGGGCTCGTGACGCACTGGGCGCCACCGGGCAGACGGTGCAGTTTGGCGTGCTTGGATCTAGCACGCAGTTTTTCGGATTTCTCGACGCGCTGCGCCAAAACAACGTCGCCAAGTTGTCGGCGGAACCGACGTTGACGACGATTAGCGGTCGTCCTGCCAGCTTCCTGTCTGGCGGTGAAGTGCCGATCCAAGTCGCATCGGGTCTCGGCACCACGTCCATCGAGTACAAGCAGTACGGTACGCGAGTCGACTTTGTGCCGATCGTGCTGGGCAACGGAAATCTGAAGCTGGAAGTTCGTCCGGAAGTCAGTGAGCCGGACTATAGTGTCGCGATTAACGGCACGCCTGGTTTCCGGCTTCGTTGGGTCGATACCGCCGTCGAAATGAAAGCGGGACAGTCGTTCGCTTTGGCGGGCTTGATTCAGGAGAAAATCGAAACCGAAACGCGGGGTCTTCCCTATCTGGCCGATCTCCCCTGGGTGGGCGCCGCATTTCGTCGGAATACCGATTCACGCAACGAAGTGGAACTGTTGATCATCGTGACGCCGGAACTGGTCGGAGCATTGAATCCGGAAGAAGTTCCTTGCGAATATCCCGGTTCCAACACCGGAATCACGACCGACTGCGAACTTTACGGACGCGGTTATGTGGAAGTTCCGGCTTGCCCGCCGGGGGGAGCCTGCATTAGCGAACCGGGGATGATTGGACCTTACGACGGCGAGAATATCGCGCCTGGTCCGCCGGTGATCGAAATGATCGAACCGGCTGCGGCGAGCCAATCGATGCAAATGCGAATGCCGGCCCAGCAACCGGTTCCGGCGACGCCGGTGCGGATCAGTCCGATGGCTCCGCCCAAAGGCTCGACGGTCGAAGCGTCAAATCCGCTTCAGCCGGCTCAGTCCGAACCGACGCTGATTGGGCCGGTAGGTTATGACTCGTTAAGATTTTAGTCGCGGCGCCGGAATTGCGCACTACACTTTCTTAACTTGCACCCTGCCTAAATCCGTCTTTCGCAGCGCTAGACGTCGCATTAAGAAGTATGTCGGCTATGAACAACGTATTGCGAGTCGCTCTGGTAGATCCAACCGACTCGACCCGAGAAAAACTGAAGTCGACTTTGCTCAGCATGGAAGTCATTTGGCTCGAAGCTGAATGCTCTCGGTACGAGTTCTTCGCGGACGTCGTTGGACAGACCAATCCCGACATCGGGATCGTTTCGCTGGACGCTAGTCCCGAGAAAGGACTAGCGCTGATCGAAGAGCTGCATGACGCCAATCCGGAGTGCAGCATTCTGGTCATCAGCGCTTCGACCGACGGCAATCTAATCTTGCGTGCGATGCGTGCTGGGGCCAAAGAGTTTTTGACGCACCCGGTGGTGCTCGAAGATTTGATGGCGGCGCTAGAGCGGATCAGCAGTCAGAAGTTCGGCAAAGGGGAATCACGCTCGCGCGGTTGCCGCGTGATAACCGTGGGTGGAGCGACCGGCGGCGTCGGCGCCACCAGTTTGGCGGTCAATCTTGGCTGCTTGTTGGCGTCCAACGAAAAGAACAACGTCGTTTTGATCGATCTCGATCTGGCCCTGGGCGACGCGGACGTGTTTCTGGACACCATTCCCGACTATACGTTGGTTGACGTCGCGCAAAACATACAGCGCCTCGACTTCAACCTGCTGAAACGATCGCTCACCAAACATTCGTCGGGGCTCTACCTCTTGCCGCGACCGGTGCAATTGCACGATGATTCGCTGATCAGCCCCAGCGACTTTACGCGTGTGATCGGTCTGCTCAAAGCGACCTTTACGCATGTCATCATCGATTTGTCGAAAGGCTTTCGCCCGCTCGACTTTGTCGCGATGCGCGAGGCGCAGGACAATCTGATGGTGATCCAGTTGGATCTCCCTTGCCTACGAAACGTCGTCCGCTTGATGATGTCATTCTCAGAAACGGATGGCCTGAAAGAGAAGACGCGGATCATCGTGAATCGCGTTGGTCTCGACTCTGGGCAGATCAGTCTGAAGAAGGCGCAAGAAACGATCGGCAGCGAGATCTTTTGGCAGATCCCGAACGACTATCGCGTAATGGTCGAAGTTCGCAATAACGGCGTGCCGCTGATCGAACAGGCTCCCCGCGCCGGCATTACCCAAGCGATGGCCGGTTTGGCCAACGTGTTGTCTGGCGAAAACAAGAAGGCCTCCGCAACCGGCGGCAAAGCCGGCATCAGTCGGTGGTTCGGATTCCTGGGGGGGAAAAACGCCGAGGCGAGATCCGCTTCCGAAGACAACGAAGAGACCGCCTCCAAGTAGGACGCCGGCTCCGATTGGGAAGCTGCATTCTGAAACTTGGCGCCATGCAAAATGGGACCTGACCCCATTTTGCAATCCTCTTCTCCTGGTGCTTTCGCAGTCGTTTTGTTCTGCACTATCGATACGACCCAATCTCCAGGCAGGGTCGCCGAAATTCTTCCGGCATTGTCAATCGTATGACGTATGTTTTTCACGAGGTCCAGTGGCCGTCGCCCCTGACGGTATGCGCTCGATTTCTGAAACATTCGCATTGTGCGTCGCATGAAGCCGACGCGGAGAATAGACATGTCCGTACGATCATTGAACTCAGAAGCGAAAAACGGAGACGCTAAACAGGCCGAGTTCGAGAACTTGAAGCGTCGCATTCATGGCAAGCTGGTCGACAAGCTTGATCTTTCGAAGGTGGGCGAACTCGAAGGCGAAGTATTGCGCCGCGAAATCCGCCTGGTAGTTGAGCATCTCTGCGACACGGAAGAAACGTTGCTTAATCGCAACGAACGCGAACGGCTAATCGAAGAAGTTCTGGACGAGACTTTCGGCCTGGGACCGCTCGAATTGCTGCTGAAAGATCATGCGATCAGCGATATTCTGATCAACGGTCCCAAGCAAATCTATTGCGAAAAAAATGGTCGGCTCGAGAAGAGCCCGGTGACTTTTCGCGACAACAACCACCTGCTGCAAATCATCGATCGCATCGTTTCTCGCGTCGGTCGTCGCGTTGACGAAACCTGTCCGATGGTCGATGCTCGCCTGCCGGACGGCTCTCGTTTTAACGCGATCATTCCGCCGCTGGCGCTGGATGGCGCCGCCGTGTCGATTCGCCGTTTCGGCTCGAATCCGCTGAAGCTGGAAGACCTGCTCAACTACAAAGCGTTCACGCCCGAGATGGTGATGCTGTTAGAAGGGGCGATCAAAGCCCGCTTGAACATCATCATTTCCGGCGGCACCGGTTCTGGCAAGACGACTCTGCTCAACACGCTGTCAAGTTTCATTTCGGCTTCCGAACGGATCGTGACGATCGAAGACGCGGCGGAACTTCAGCTGCAGCAAGATCACGTCGTGCGGTTGGAAACGCGACCTTCCAACGTCGAAGGGAAGGGCTCGGTTACGGCGACTGATCTGGTGCGAAACGCTCTGCGTATGCGGCCTGAACGAATCATCATCGGCGAATGTCGCGGCGGCGAAACGCTTGACATGCTGCAAGCGATGAACACGGGTCACGAAGGTTCGATGACCACGATCCACGCCAATACTCCGCGTGACGCTATCGCGCGTGTCGAGACGCTGATCTCGATGGCCGGCTTTGATTTGCCGATCAAAGCGATGCGTCAACAGATCGCCAGTGCGGTCGACTTGATCATTCAGGCCAATCGCATGCAAGGGGGATCGCGCCGCGTCACGCACATCACCGAGGTGATCGGCATGGAGCAAGACACCGTCGTGATGCAAGACGTCTATAAATACAACAAAACTGGCATTGATGAGACAGGGCGAGCTCGAGGCCAGTTTGAAGCGACCGGCGTCCGGCCGAACTTTATGTCGAGACTCGAATCGGCAGGCGTTCGGCTTCCGGCCAGCGCGTTCAGGCAACGCGTGATGTTGGTCGACTAATCCCGTTCCCGGTAGGCGCCATACGAGGTACTGCCCCATGTTGTCGATTTTGATTCCGATCGTCGTCTTTGTAGGCATCGCCGCATTGATCGGCGGCGTTGCGCTGAGCTTCCGAAATACGGGAAGCGAAGAAGCCGAGATGCGACTTGACGTTCTGACCGGAGCCGGTCAGCCGCGCGGCAAAGACGCCGATCCCGCGGCCGGATTGCTCTCTGGATTTCAGGATGAAGGGAACGCGATCGAAGCCTACATTCTGCAGTACTTCAATCTGCGCCTCTTTTTGGATCAGGCCGACATGAGCATGTCGGTCGCCAATTTGGTGATGATCTCAGGCGGATTAGCGGCGGCCGGCGCAATCTTGCCGATTGCTATAGGCATGCCGTTTTACGTCGCGCCGATTACCGCCGGATTGCTGGGCGTAATCCCATTCGCCATGGTTCATTTCAAACGAAAAGCTCGGCTTGCCAAATTTGGCAAGCAATTGCCTGACGCGCTGGAGCTGATCTCTCGCGCCTTGCGCGCCGGACATAGCTTGGGCGCCGGGTTTCGCCTGGTGAGCGAAGAGTCGGACGATCCGATCGGGCGTGAATTCGCGAAAGTTTTCGAGGCGCAAAACCTCGGCGTTTCGCTCGAAGATGCGATCACCGACATGACCGAACGCGTCCCGAACTTGGATCTCAAGTTCTTTGGCACCGCGATCATTTTGCAGCGTCAGACCGGCGGCGACTTGGCCGAGATTCTCGACAAAATTGGCCGGCTGGTGCGACAACGTCTCGAATTGTTTGGCACGATTCAAGCGCTGACCGGCGAAGGTCGTATCTCTGGCATCGTGCTGTTGGGACTGCCGCCGGCGCTGTTTGTCGCACTATGGCGACTCAACCCGGGCTATGTGATGACGCTGTTTACCGATCCGCTCGGAAACAAAATGCTGGCCGTCGCGATCGTGATGCAGTTGATCGGGGCGTGGGTCATTCAGAAAATCATCGACATCAAGGTGTAAGCGAACCATGGACCTTTCATTTCTCAACTGGGCTATCTTGGTGCCGCTCGCCGTATTCGGTCTAATTACCGCCGGCGTCTGGTGGTTGATTGATTCGTGGTCTCCCAGCGCCACGCGCGCCGAAGATCGACTGGACGATATTAAAGATCCGATTGGTAAAAAAAATCGGGAAGACCGCTCCGGCAACGCCGTTTCCAAGGTGTTGGAGAAAGCGACGCCGGCCTTCGCGGCCCCGCTGCAACCCAAGAACGCGAAGGACGCCAATGCGCTGAAGGAACGGCTCACGCACGCCGGCTTTCGAAGCGAGGCCGCGCCCAACATTTTCCTCGGGTTGAAATTCGCCTCGTTGCTGATCGGCTTGATCGTCGGCGGCGGATTGGTGGTGCTGCTCGGCAACTACAATCAAAGCGACCTCTTCAAAGGGATCGCGATCGCCGGCATCTCGTTTTATATTCCTTCGATTGGCCTGTGGTATCTCGGCAAGAAACGCAAAGAACAGATCTTCCGCGGCTTACCGGACGCGCTTGACCTGATGGTCGTCTGCGTGGAAGCGGGACTCGGCCTGGATCAGGCGATGCGTCGCGTTTCGGAAGAAATGAAAAAGACGTATCGCGTGATCGCAGAAGAATTCGGGCTCTGCAATTTCCAACTGCAAGTCGGTCGCCAACGCAGCGACGTGTTGCACGAACTTGGCAATCGCACCGGCGTGGACGATTTGCGTTCGCTGGCGGCGATCTTGATTCAAGCCGACAAATTCGGCTCTAGCATCTCTCAAGCGTTACGCGTGCAAAGCGATTCGATGCGAACGCGGCGCCGTCAGATCGCCGAAGAGAAAGCGGCCAAGACGGCGGTGAAAATGATCTTCCCGCTGGTCTTCTTCATTTTCCCCGGCATCTTTGTAGTGCTTGTCGGACCGGCGGCGATCACCGTGATTCGCGAGATGCTGCCGATGATGGCGGCCAACAGTTAACGCCGTTGCAATCCGCAAACTTTACCTGACTCAACCTGGCCGCACCAAGTGCGGCCAGGTTTTTTGGTTAGAGGTGGGGGTAAATGTGAATCTGTACCGTCTCAGCGGCAGTAGTTGGCTGCGCTGTGCGTGTTTTTCCGATAAGCCCAATAAGCACCGGGCCAACGGGCAGATCGCGCAGGCGCGATAAGAACTACCGAGCTAGTAGGACTAGCCCCATCTGAGGAGATAGACGGATGTATCGAGGTCAGGGAATCGCGCTTGCCATCGCCGCCGCTTTTATCATGGCGGGATCGTGCGACGCCGGTTGGCGTGAATTCTGGGAAGGTTCCAAAGTCGACCACGCGCGGAACGCATGCTGGCCAGAACCGTTCCTCACCTACGACCGCATGGCGACGCGGAACTTTTTGAGCCAAATGACGGCGAACGGCATCCGCTTGCAGAACACGCTGGGCGATCATCACTTTAATAGTGAGACGAACGAAATCACCCGCGGCGGCGAGATGAAGATTCGCCAGATCCTGGAAGGGCTGCCTGACCGCCGCGCCGTCTTTGTCAAAACTTCGTTGACGCAAAATGCGACGCAAGCGCGTTTGGCTTCGGTTCATGCTGCGATAGCCCGTATGCTGGGGCCGGACGCACATCCGGAGGTTTACGAATCAGGAGCTGAGCCTTACGGTCGTCCGGCCGACTTTATCGACGACATCTACCGCGCCGAGCGCGGCTCGATCCCGGCTCCTCGTTTGCCGGCGGCTCAGTCGGTATCGCCGTAAGCGGGGTAAACGTCACGGTAGCGGCGCCGGCAGGGGGCGCCGCTTACGGGAAAACATCGCCAGATATCGGCTTGGTTGCCGCTCGCGCCCATTTTCGGTGCAGAGCGACGGCAACTTTCGTCGAAAAGTAAACGGGCAGGTTATTCCGATTATTAGTGCGGCTGGTGCTAGCAGCCCACAAGCGCGTTCGCACGGAGATGTCGCGTGGCCCTGAACAAGACACTATTCAATTCGCATTCGCTGCGTGCAGGTATTGCATCGGTCGCGCTGGCTAGCGCTATGTGGACTTCCCCGCTAAACGCCGAAGAGACGAGCGGCGGTTTGCTTGGCAATCTACCGTCGTTTAATGTCCGGCAGGTGCAGTTTACAAGCGACAAGAGCGAATCGACGACTCTCGACGAATATATTCGGGAGACCGAAGCGAAGAAGAACCAAAAATCCAGCGACAGCGGTTTCACCGCAACGTTGAAGAGCGCCGGTAAAAGCATCTCCGACGCTTTTACCATCAAATCGAAGACCGTGCCGGCCGATGACCCGCTCAGCCTGGCGAACACCCCCGATCATCTGAACGCGGCGGTCTACCTGGGCTCGGGCCGCATGCATGAGCAGCAAGGGGACTTTGATGGCGCCGCGAAGCAGTATTTGAAAGCGATCGAAGAGTATCCGGACAATCTGTACGCGCTGCTCAGTTACGCTCGGCTGCTCGATCGCCAAGGGAAATCGCCCGCAGCGCTGGAGTACTACCAAAAAGCGGCCGCCGCGCATCCCGACAGCGCCGTCGCGATGAACGATCTGGGGCTTTGCTATTTGAAATCGAAGCGTTTTGATGACGCGATGAGCGCGATCTACAAGGCCACGACGATCGAGCCAGAGAACAAACGCTATCGCAACAACATGGCCAGTGCGCTGGTCGATGCGAATCGTCTAGAAGAAGCATTTTCGCAGTTGGAATACGCTCATGGCGCAGCGCCGGCCCACTACAACCTTGGCTACCTGCTCTACAAGCGGGGAGACGCCCAGCTGGCCCGCGTCCATTTGAACATGGCGATCGAAAAAGACCCGAGTTTGAATGCGGCTCGCCAGTTGTTGTCGATCCTGGATCGAGGCCAGCCTGAGGTCGCCAGCTTGCCGTCACGCGGATCTCAGCAGAACTTGCGTCGGCTGCCCGCCGCTCCCAGCCCGCCGCAGCTGAATTTTAATCAAAACTCCGGAAGCGCCATGCAGACGGCTCCTTCGTTTCGTCGCTAGACGACATCGATTGATTCCCAAAAAGCAGAACGCCGTCCTTTAGGTCGGCGTTCTGCTTTTCTTGTTGTCGAATTCGCCGGAACTTAGGCTTGCAGGCTGGCTCGCGCCGCGGCGATTGTCGTATCGATATCTTCGTCGGTATGCGTCACCGAGATGAAGAGCGCCTCGAACTGACTGCAGGGAAAGTAAACTCCGCGATCGATCAGGCCCCAGAAGAAGTCGGCGTAGCGCTCGGTGTCGCTCTTCTCGGCGGTGTCCCAGTCGACGACCGTGCCGGCGCCAAAAAAGAGGGTCGCCATACTGCCAACCCTTGCTACCGAATAAGGGGCTCCGGCGTCGGCCGCCGCTTTGGCCAGGCCCGTCATCAGACGCTCGCCCAATTGCTCTAAGCGCGGATAAGGATTCGTTTCTTTCAGAATCGACAAGGTCGCAATTCCTGCGGCGGTCGCGAGCGGATTTCCGCTCAGGGTGCCTGCTTGGAAGACTTGGCCCGCCGGCAGGACGTGGTTCATGATGTCGGCCCTGCCGCCGTACGCGGCGATCGGCAAACCGCCGCCGACGATCTTCCCCATCGTCGTCAGGTCCGGCGTCACCCCAAACAACTGCTGGGCGCCGCCGAGCGCGACCCGAAATCCGGTCATCACTTCGTCCATCAGCATCACCGCGCCATGCTTGGTGCACAACTCGCGAATCGCCGCGAGAAACTCCGGCTTCGGAATGACGGTTCCCATATTGCCGACGATCGGCTCAAAAATCACACAGGCCAAATCGTCGCCGTGCTGTTCAAACACGGCGGCTAATGCGGCCGGATCGTTGTACGGCAAGACGATCGTGTCGGCGGTCGTGCCCGGCGTGACTCCCGGCGAATTGGGAACGCCCAACGTCGCTGCGGCGCTGCCGGCGGCGACCAGCAAACTGTCGACATGGCCATGGTAGTTGCCGGCGAACTTGATGATCTTGTTGCGCCCCGTAAAGCCGCGGGCCACGCGGATCGCGCTCATCGTCGCTTCGGTGCCGCTATTGACCAGGCGTACCTTCTCGACCGACGGAACCAACTCGATGATCAATTCAGCGAGGGTATTCTCACGTTCGGTCGGCGCACCGAAGCTGGTCCCTTGATCGACGGCCGCGTGAATCGCGGCGCGGACCTGCTCGTTTCCATGGCCCAGAATCATCGGCCCCCACGAGCCGATGTAGTCGATGTAGCGATTGCCGTCGACGTCGATCAAATAGGCGCCTTCGCCCCGCTCGAAGACCAGCGGCTCGCCGCCGACTCCGCCAAAAGCACGGGCCGGGCTGTTCACGCCGCCGGGCATCAATTGTAAAGCGCGCTGGAAAATTTCGTGGCTGCGAGTGCGTGACATAGAGGGGAACTTCTCGGTGGGGCCTGTTGCGAGAGGGAAACACTTCTTAGTTTTATAGTCGAAACCGCTGATTTCGCTACTGCCTTCCCCCTTTGTTCCCGAAACATGCACGGCATTCTCAACATTCACAAACCGCCGGGGTGGACCTCACGCGACGCCGTAAATCGAGTCAATCGATTTGTCCGCCCGGCCAAAGTAGGGCATGCCGGCACGCTGGATCCTTTGGCGACCGGCGTCCTGATTTGCTGCGTCGGCAGCGGCACGCGGTTGATTGAATATCTGCAGCAAATGCCCAAGCGGTATGTCGGCCAGTTTGAATTAGGGAAAACGAGCGATACTGAAGATTTGGAAGGGGTGGTGACCGAGATCGTCGACGCGCCGGAGATTTCCGCTGCGCAGCTGACGGCGATCTTACCCGAGTTTGTCGGAGAAATTCTGCAGCGTCCTTCCACCTTTTCAGCGATCAAGGTCGATGGAAAGCGCGCCTACAAACTCGCTCGACAAGGCGCCGCAGTCGAACTGGCGCCGCGTCCGATTACGATCTATGAAATCACGCTTCGCGGTTTTGAATATCCCCGGTTCGAGATCGACGTACTGTGCGGCGGCGGCACCTACATGCGCGCTTTAGGACGAGATATCGGCGAGCGACTCGGCAGCGGCGCCGTGATGACTGGTCTACAGCGAACGGCGATCGGCGATTTTCGCCTGGAAGACGCCATCCCGCTGGATGAGCTGAGCGCCGAAAGCGTCGCCGAGAATTTGTCCCCGCTCTCAACCGCGGTCTCCCAGGCGCCGCAGATCACGCTCACCCCAGAAGAGGTGAACGAGATGATCTATGCCCGCGGTATCCGCGCGACCATGGAAAGCCCGGCCGCCGAAATCGCCGCTATGGACCAGCAAGGACGTCTGATCGCGATCTTGACCCGCCGCGAAGACCAACGCTGG
>NZ_CH672377.1:792471-814841 GCF_000153105.1 Blastopirellula marina DSM 3645 | reverse complement strand
AAAGCGACATTGCGCTGCGCCCTAGCATGGAACAAGTTGCGACTGCCGAAGCCGAGTTCCCGCGGCTGCGTCGTTTTCAACGACTCCACCCCGGGCTATGTTAGCGCGGGCCGTTGGGCCTAGAAGAGTCGCCATTTGATAATGACGTTAAGGGCTACAAAGAAGAAGCGGCGTTACGCATCTCCATGCGTTATTTCGCTTCTTAGCGATTCTATCGATCTTGCCGACTTACCTGATTCTTTTCACCAGCGAAACGGCGCCGCGCGACTGGGTGACGTTGATTTTGCATCGCTAGCAATGCCGAAATAGAGAGAGACGGACCAACAGGATTTGTCGGGCAGGGATCGCCCCGCGACTTTGCGGCATGCACGGCATGTCGTCGGCCAGAATGGAGTGGCGCCCGCCATGTTCGAAAATCGCAGCCTACATCGCGACCTGATCGCAATCGGTTTGGCGGCGGCGGTCTTGTTTCTCCTGTTGTCGCTTGTCAGCTACAACGCGGCCGATCCCATCCCTGCGCTTCCCTCGCCGGTCAGCGAACTTTATCAGCCCGATCTGGTGGTCTACCCGCCGGCCGAGCGCGCTCATAATATCTGCGGCGGAATGGGAGCATTGGCGGCCGACCTACTCTACTCCCGCTTAGGGGGCTTGGGCGCCTATTACCTGTTGTTCTCGCTCGCAGCGCTCGATTTTATTTTGCTGAAGCGATTGGAAGTCACGGCGCCGGCGCTGCGGATGTTCGGCTGGCTCGCTTCGCTGACGGGGCTGACGGCGCTCGCGTCGATGTATGCACCAAGCATGGGAACCGGCCCCTTGGCCGGCGCCGGGGGCGGCCTCGGCATGCTGGGTGCGACCCTGCTGCATCAACACTTTGCCGCCGTCGGCGGAACATTGCTAGCGCTGACGGTGACCGCGGTAGGACTCTTCCTCTGCACGGACTACGAACTGTTGCGTTTGGCGATGGTCGTGGGCGTAAAGGGAATCGAGACCGCCGTCCTGGGCAAAGAAATCGTCGCCAAACGGATCGGCAAGAAGGGAGACCTGCTGCCGGCCGCTGGCAAAGAGAAGCAAGACGCCGCAACCGATCTAGAAGATGCCGAAGAGGAAATTACCGAAGGGATGACGATCCGCATCGGCGGTCGCCAAGTGGAAGCTGGCGACGAGGAGGAGGCCGAGTACGACGAAGCGGAAGCCGACGGCGAAGAATGGGAAGAAGAAGCGGAAGAGGACGCCGCCGAAGACGAAGAGTCGGAGTGGGAAGAAGAGGAAGAAGACGAGGAAGCGCTGGAAGAAGAAGCGATCCCGGTCAAAACCTTGGCCGACAAAGTTGTCAAAGAAATCGATCCTTTGGCGGTCAAGAACACCAAATCGAAGAAGAAGGCGAAAGAGGACGATCGCGCCGCGGTGATCAGCCAATTGAACGCCGCCGCCGACGATGGGCCGAAACACGAGCATTACGAACTCCCACCGATCGATCTGCTGATCGAGAACGAAGAGTTTTCGTACGAGGCCCAAGAGAAAGAAGTCCGCCAGAAGGCGAAGATCCTCGAGAAAACGTTCGCCAACTTCGGTTTCAACGTCAAAGTGGTCGAGATCGAAACCGGTCCGGTCATCGCACAGTACGAAGTCGAACTCGAAGCCGGTCTGCGCCTTTCCAAAATCACCGGCCTGGCCGATGACCTGGCGATCGCACTGCGCGTACCGAGCGTTCGCATCGTCGCGCCGATCCCCGGCAAAAACACGGTCGGCATCGAAGTGCCGAACGAAGAACGCCAGATGGTTCGCCTGCGCGAGGTGATGGAAGAGGGACTCGCGCGCTCGAACAAGATGAAGATCCCGATCTTCCTGGGGAAAGACGTCTCCGGCAATCCGCTGGTGGTTGATCTGGCGTCGATGCCTCACTTGTTGATCGCGGGGCGTACCGGTACCGGTAAGTCGGTCTGTTTGAACGCGCTGATCACGTCGATCCTAATGACACGGCGTCCTGACGAAGTCCGCATGTTGATGATCGACCCGAAGATGGTCGAGCTGAGCTGCTACAAAACGCTGCCGCACTTGATGCATCCGGTCGTCACCGACATGAAAAAGGCCGAAGCGATCTTGGCCTGGGCGGTCGAGAAGATGGAAGAGCGTTATCAGCTGTTGGCCAAAGTCGGCGTGCGGCACTTGGCCGTCTTCAACCAGTTGAGCGCTGAAGAGATCTACGAACGTTTGGAAGTCGGCGACGAGGAAGATCGCAAGAGCGTCCCGACCAACTTACCGTACATCGTCATCGTCGCCGACGAAATCGCCGACTTGATGATGACCGCCGGTAAAGAGGTCGAGCAGCATATCATCCGTCTCGCGCAGAAGAGCCGAGCGGTTGGTATCCACCTGATCCTCGCGACGCAAAAACCGACGGTCGACGTCATCACCGGTTTGATCAAGTCCAACCTGCCGGCCCGCTTGGCGTTCCAGGTCGCCAGCCGTACGGACAGCCGGGTCGTGCTCGATGAAATGGGCGCTGACAAGTTGCTCGGCAACGGCGATATGCTCTTCCTTTGGCCCGGCACCAGCTCGCTGCTTCGCGGCCAGGGAACGTATCTGTCGGACGAAGAGATCAACAGCGTCGTCGACTTTGTCAGCACCGGCGAGCAGGATTTTGTGAAAGAATTGGTGCAACTGAAGGTCGAAGACGGCGCGGTGGCCGACCCCAGCAAGATGAAGAAACGGGACGAACTGTACGAGCAAGCCGTTGACGTGATCGTGGCCGAACAGCGCGGCAGCGTATCGCTGCTGCAGCGCGCGCTGGGAGTCGGATATGGTCGCGGAGCGCGACTGATCGACTTCATGGCCGAAGATGGAATCGTCGGGCCTTACAACGGTTCGCAGGCTCGCGAAGTAACGATCACCGCGATCGAGTGGGAGCAGATGAAGTCAGGCGAGAGTCTCAGCCCCAAGATCGAGATCGAAGAGGACGTGGTCGAAGCCGCGCCGAAAAAGAAGTCGGATTCGAAAGCGAAACGATCCAACAAGGTCGTACCAGTCCCGGCTCTGGAAGAAGAAGAGGAAGAGGAATACGAAGAGGAAGAAGCCGAACTGTTCGACGAAGAAGAAGCGGAGGACGAGGAGGAAGTCGAAGAGTACGAAGAAGAGGAGACCGACGGCGACGAAGAAGAGGAGGAGTACGAAGAGGAAGAATACGAGGAAGAGGAGTACGAAGAAGCAGAGGATGACGAGCCGGAAGCAGAGGATCGTCAGAAAAGGGCTTAAATCGGGCTTCCTTCAACACTCCTCAAAAAAAGGACGCTCGCAATGAGCGTCCTTCGCTGGTTTGCCGGAGTTCGTTCTACTTGGCGACGCTAAACGTCAACTCGCCGGCGTTCTGCTGCGTGATTTCCGTTTCGGTGCGGTATGCGTTGAACAACGCTCGCCCCAAGGGGATTTCCATTTCGGGCTTGGCGTTGCCGTCATAGCCGTAAATCTGGATGCGATAGGCGCCTTCTGTCATGCCGAATCGTTCGCCGGCAGTGTCGAACTTGCCGTCGACGATATCGGTGGTTATGGCTGGGCCAGAGTTTCCTTGCGACGAGTCAGGGCTAAACGTCACCGTGCCGCGCGGCACCGGAGCCCCTTTGAACGTCACGACGCCTGCAACGGAGAATTCATTTGAATTCGCGGCGCCGCAACCACTGGCCGTCAAAAGCGTAACCGCCATGACGGCGCAGATCGCGTAACTAATGTAATTCATAACAGAACCAATGGAGTAGCGAAGGAGTTGCAACAAACAAAAACGACGACGTTAGTCGAGCGGAAGCGATTCGCCCCCTTTGCAACTGGCCGCCGACAAGTACGTGTCGTGATCGATTGTTTCCGCGAGGAAGCGAACCGATGCGTCGCCCAAAGTGAACATCGCTCCGCCGGGGTGACTGCTGCCGAAAGACATGTCGTTAAAGCGGCCTGTTTGGTCCGAGTTAATCGCATCGTTCACATTCTTGGCGCCTACCGAGAAATATCCGACGCGGCCGCCGCGCGACCAGGGGCGATAGCGCGTATCTTTGCCGTTGCGATCGCCCCAAGAGATCTCGCCGAAAGCCAGCGTATTGCTGGTGCCGTCCAAGATTTCGTGCATGCCGCGGGATTCGCCTTGATAGAAGATTCCTACCTTGGAGAAGCCGCCGTAGGCGGTGTCGCTGCCGGCGTCAAATTCATAGGAACTGCCGGTCGCCGGGTTGGTCCCTTTCGCACCCATGACGCCGTAATAGTGCGTGGTGAAATATTCATCGTTGTCGTCGCCCATCGGCTCGGTACCGCTCGGACAGAGATATCCGTCGATCCGAGTCCTTAATGCGACCGCGTTTACGCCTGAGCCGTAATTGATCGCGGTATCCATCTGGTCGTAGAGGTTGTTTTGTTCGATGAACGGGAGCAACGCGACGTGCAGGCCTGTTCGTTCCGAGTTTCCCTGGCAGCCCAGCGGAAAGTTGCGATGCGTATCGTGATAGTTGTGCAGCGCCAAACCAAGCTGCTTTAAATTGTTCGAGCAAGCCATGCGGCGGGCCGCTTCGCGAGCTTGTTGCACCGCAGGCAGCAACAGGGCGATCAACACGCCGATGATCGCGATGACGACCAGCAGTTCGACCAAAGTAAAGCCGCCCTGCCGACGGGAAAATCTGGACATACGCGTACCTCGATAAGAAGAGATGACGATACTACCGCACGTCTAGAAAAAGACGTGTGAAAATGGGAAAAGGATCAAATTCGATAAGTTGCCGATCAAATTGGCGAAGGAGAATGAACTCAATCGCCAAATCTGCGGAGATCGCGCAAGCCAATGCTTATTAGGCGAATGGAAGGCCTGCTAGCAGAAAAGGTTTTGTCCACCTAATTGTCTGCTTAACAAGGGGATGAGTCTCTTTAGAGATAGCCCAGTCTTTTTAACGGAATTCAAGTTGAAACTCAAGAAGAATGCATTTTATTTGTTCTTGCCCCTTCTAATCATCGGGGCCTCCGTCTTTTGAAATGAGAAGACCCGCTCTTTAGGGCGGTGTGCAAGTGTCCGGCGGACCGTCTTTGTTGTCGCATTGCTAATGCAATCCTTCGCCGCATCACATCGGCGGGACTGCGTTGCTCCGGTTTTCTCCGTAGAATTGGCAAAATGCGAAGTTTTCGCCCGACCGTCCATCTCCGTCGCCGCTGGACCGATCTAAATAGAATGCCCGATGGCCAGCGAACCGCCCGAGCGGCGGGTGCGTCTGGTTGACATAGAATACTGGTAATTTTAGACTTACGTCTTCCACCGCAGGTTGCAGAAACCGGCCACTAGCCTGAAAAGAGTGCAGGGAAATGCCCAACACGCTGATCACCGTAGGCTCGCAGAAGGGACCGATTACGATCGTACGCATCGTAGTACCGGGCCGCTGTGGGCTTGGCTAGAGGAACGGCGAATCACCGGAATCCAACAGCTCTGAAGCCCTTTGCGGCCTCAGAGCTTTTTTTGTTTCCATTCCAAACGCAGAACCCCAAGCGGCATGCCGCCGCCAG
This sequence comes from Blastopirellula marina DSM 3645, assembly GCF_000153105.1. Classification (GTDB taxonomy): domain Bacteria; phylum Planctomycetota; class Planctomycetia; order Pirellulales; family Pirellulaceae; genus Blastopirellula; species Blastopirellula marina. The sequence goes on along the minus strand of NZ_CH672377.1, from coordinate 809,318 downwards.
CAGGGACTTTCTTCATGAGAAAAATCGAGATCTACGACACGACGCTTCGCGACGGCGCCCAAGGAGAAGGCGTGAGCTTTTCTTTGCAGGACAAGCTGTCGATTACGGAGCGGCTGGACGAGATCGGCGTTGATTTTGTGGAGGGAGGATACCCGCTGTCGAATGAAAAAGACGCCGAGTACTTCCGCCGCGTTCAAGATCTGAACCTAAAGCACACGAAGGTCTGCGCCTTCGGCATGACCCGCCGCAAAGGGATCAACGCCGCCGATGATCCCGGCATGCAGGCGCTGGTCAGCTCTGGCGCGCCGGTCGTGACGATCGTGGGCAAGACGCATGATTTTCATGTGACCGATGTGCTGCGGGTGACGCTGGAAGAGAACTTGGCGATGATCGCCGACTCGGTCGCCTATATCGTCGGCGCAGGTCGGGAAGTGATCTACGACGCCGAACATTTCTTTGACGGCTGGAAGGCGAATCCCGAGTACGCCGCCGAGACGATTCGAGCCGCCGCCAAAGCCGGAGCCCGGATGGTGGTGATGTGCGACACCAACGGCGGCAGTTTGCCGGAAGAGATCGCCGAGTACGCAGCCAAAGCGATCGCCGCGCTGACCGAGTTCAACGTGCCGGTCGGCATTCATACCCACAACGATGGCGATTTGGCGGTCGCCAACAGTCTGGCCGCGGTCGACGCCGGCGCCGTTCAAGTGCAAGGGACCATCAATGGCTTTGGCGAGCGGTGCGGCAACGCCGATCTGATTTCGGTGATCGCCAATCTCGGCTTGAAGCGGAAAGGGTACGAAGTGATCGGCGGCGCCGGTTATCAGCATTTGACCGAACTATCCCGTTTCGTCTATGACACCGCCAACGTCAACCGGCGTAACAATCAAGCTTTTGTCGGGCAAAGCGCGTTCGCACATAAGGGCGGAATGCATGTCCACGCGATCAATCGCGCCGCGTCCAGTTACGAACATATCGATCCTCAGAGCGTGGGCAACGAACGTCGCGTGCTGGTAAGCGAATTGTCAGGCCGCTCGAACATTGTCGCGTTGACGACTAAGCACAACCTGCAGGACGACCGCGAGCTGATGGATAAGATCTTGGCCGAAGTCGTCGCCAAAGAGAATCAAGGCTTTCAGTTTGAAGCGGCCGAAGCGTCGTTTGATCTGCTAGTCAAACGGGTCGCCGGCGTCTTTGAGCCTCACTTTGAGATCCTCAAGTATCACGTTGAAGTCGAAGATCTGGTCGAACATAAGATGGTCGACCTGGTGACCGAAGCAACCGTCAAAGTTTCGGTCGACGGCGAGATTCGCTACGAAGTAGGAGAAGGGGATGGCCCGGTGCAGGCGCTCGATGTAGCGCTGCGGAAGTCGCTGAACGGCTGCTTTCCGACGCTCGAAGAGATGCATCTGGTCGACTACAAAGTGCGTGTGGTGAATCAAGAGGCCGGCACCGCCGCGCGGATTCGCGTGACGATCGAAAGCGCCGACGAGAACGACGTCTGGGGCACGATCGGCGTGAGCGAGAATATCATCCAAGCCAGCTGGAACGCGCTGGTCGATGCGATTGAGTACAAACTTTACAAAGACGAGCAACGGGGCAAGTTGCCGGCGCGGGCCAGCGCCGATTCGACAGCGGCGAAATAATCGTCGCTTGATCCCCGGGGCAAATAACGCTTGAGACCAAAGAAAGTGGAAGCTGTGACTTTCAATCCGAAAGATCTCCCGAATCGATTCGATTTTGTGGCCGCTCAGCAACGTATCTACCCGATGTGGGAAGAGCGGGGCTACTTCCACGCCGAAGTGAATTCCGACAAGCCGCCCTATACGATCGTGATCCCGCCGCCCAACGTGACCGGGGCGCTCCACTTAGGACATGCGCTTAACAACACGTTGCAAGACGTGCTGATCCGTTACAAGCGGATGAAGGGTTTCGAGGCGCTCTGGGTGCCAGGCACCGATCACGCAGGCATCGCGACTCAAGCGGTGGTCGAACGCCGGATCTTGGAAGAAGAAGGGCTTTCGCGCCATGATCTGGGCCGCGAACAGATGGTCCAGCGGATCTGGAAATGGAAAGATCAGTACGAGACTCGCATCTTGGGTCAGCTGAAGCGGATGGGGAGCAGCTGCGATTGGGATCGGACGCGGTTTACGCTCGATCCGATGTGTGCCCGAGCCGTGCGCAGCACCTTCTTCGACCTCTTCTCGAAGAATCTGATCTACAAAGGCAAACGCCTGGTCAACTGGGATACGTTCCTGCAGACCGCGGTGAGCGACGACGAGGTCTCGCACGAAACGACCCAAGGGCACTTCTGGCACTTCAGTTATCCGGTGATTGATCCGCAGCCCGGCGAGCCGCCGGTGGTGACGATCGCGACCACGCGGCCCGAGACGATGTTGGGCGATACGGCGGTGGCCGTGCATCCCGATCCGGAACGTGCGCTCGACGAGTTAGAGACCGAACTCACCGAGAAGCTGAAAACGGCGCCCGGCAAAGAGAAAGCGGAGATTCAGGCCGAACTCGATCAACTGACCGAGCGTCGCCGGACGATGTTGCCGCAGCTGATCGTGTTGCGAGACATGGCGCTGGCCGGCCGCAAGCTGATGTTGCCGCTGATCGAACGCGAAATTCCGCTGATCGCCGACGAGTGGGCCAAGCCCGAAATGGGCTCTGGATGTGTGAAGATCACGCCGGCCCACGATCCGAACGACTACGAAGTGGGCGTGCGGAACGAACTGCCGATGATCAACATCCTGAATACGGATGGAACGCTCAACGAGAACGCGGCGCAGTACAAAGGCTTGAAGATCTATGACGCCCGCGATCGCGTGGTGGCCGATCTTGACGCCATCGGCCTGCTCGACAAAGTGGAAGATCGCGAGATCGATCTGGCCCATTCCGATCGCAGCAAGACGCCGATCGAACCCTACCTGGCCGATCAATGGTTCATTCGTATGGATGACTTGGCGCAAAGCGCCATGGACGCCGTGACCGATGGCCGCGTGAAGATCTTCCCGCCCCGCTACGCCAAGGGATACGTCGACTGGCTTAGCGAAAAACGGGACTGGCCCGTCAGTCGGCAGTTGTGGTGGGGACATCAGATTCCGATCTGGTCGCAAACCTGTCAGCTGCAGGAAGATCATGACAAATTGATCGCGACGCTGGACGCCGATCCCGAGATCGCGGCGGGCCGCGCTTCGTACCAGATCGAAAGGGATGTGGAGCGTCAAGCGGCCGAAAAGACCGGCGTCATCCAAGGCGCGGCGCGCGTGGGAATGCCGTATTCGATGATCCACGTCTGCATCAATGAAGATGACGACGCGCTGGCCGCCAAATACGAGCAGCTTGGTTTCGTGCGGGAAGAAGACGTGCTCGATACCTGGTTCAGTTCGGCCCTTTGGCCCCACTCGACATTGGGATGGCCTGAGCAAACGCCGGAACTGGAGTACTTCTATCCGACCAGTACGTTGATCACCAGCCGCGACATCATCACGTTGTGGGTCGCTCGCATGGTGCTGGCCGGTCTGAACAACATGGGCGAGATCCCGTTCCGCGAAGTCTTCATTCACCCGACCATCTTGGATGGGACCGGCGAACGGATGTCGAAGTCGAAGGGGAACGGCGTCGATCCGTTGGACGTGATCGAGAAATTTGGCGCCGACTCGCTCCGCTTCGGTCTCGCTTATCTAACGACCGAAACGCAAGACGTACGGATGCCGGTGCAGTTTGAGTGTCCTCACTGCGAGGCGCTGATCGATCAGACCAAGAAGAACCGCATGCAGCACACGATTACGTGCAAAAAGTGCTCCGGCGTCTTTTCAACGCAATGGGCGCAAAGCGAAGCCGACCAGGCCTTGCCGCGCGGCTCCGTGGTGAGCGAACGCTTCGAGATCGGTCGCAATTTCTGCAACAAGTTGTGGAACGCCGCTCGGTTCACGATGATCAATCTAGAAGGGTTTGAGCCGGCGCCGGTCGCTGAGGCCGACTTGCAGTTGGAAGATCGCTGGATTCTTAGTCGCCTGGCTTCGGCGGAAGAAGAAATGACGCGCTGCCTCGAGGCGTATCGCTACGCCGACGCGGCTCGAGCCCTGTATGACTTTGCTTGGGACAACTTCTGCAGCTTCTATCTCGAGATGACGAAGGAACGTTTCACGAATGAAGCTTCGCGTCCCCTCGCGCAGCGCGTGATTACCTTTGTCTTGGACTCGCTGCTGCGAATGCTTCACCCGTTGATTCCGTTCATCACCGAAGAGATTTGGCAATCGCTGGGTCAACTAGCGCCGCGCCGCGGTTTGGCCGAAGTGACGGAAGTGACCGACAGCATCATGATCGCCGAGTGGCCGAAGATCGATCCGGCCTGGCAAGACGTGAAGATCGAAGCGCAGTTCGCCAAGTTCCAAGAGACGCTGGCCAGTCTGCGTGAGATTCGCAGTCGCCAAAACATCGCCCCCCGCGAGATGATTGAGTTTGTCATCCGCTGTGACGTGAAGACGGTGGAATTGTTGGAATCGATGGAGGCCTACTTCGCGTCGATGGCCAATGCGCGTAGCGTCGGTTGGGGAGAGCAGGTGACCATTCCCGAAACCAACGCGCGAATCGATTTGCCCGGAATGGAAGTCTATGTCGACCTGAAAGACTTCATCGACATCGGCGCCGAAATCGAGCGTAATGAGAAGCAGCGAGAGCGTTTGCTGGGGATGATCACCGGAAAAGAGAAGAAACTGTCCAACGCCAGCTTCGTCGAACGAGCGCCGGCCGACGTGGTCGCCAAAGAACGTGAAGGCCTCGAGAACGCTCAGCGCGAGCTGCAAACGGTCGAAGCGGCCTTGGTCAAGCTCCAGAAGAAGTAGTCCGCGTCGCGGTGGTCCGCAGCCAACCGAATTTCGTTGGCTCTGGTCGCCGCAATCGTCTGCCCACTATAATAGAGACGCGTCCTGTCCCGTCTCCTCGCGTATCGACCATTGGGTCTAACATCTATGCCGGTCCAAATGGAACTCTCGCGGATCATTATCAGCGAGATCAATGATCAGCAGGTCATTTACCTGAAAGAAGTCGATGGCGATCGGCAGTTTCCGATCATGATCGGCATCTTTGAGGCGACCAGCATTCATCGCCGCGTTAAAGATTTCGCTTCGCCGCGGCCGCTGACCCACGATTTGATCTGCAACATCATCGATCAAATGGGGGGCGAGCTCGATAGCGTCGTCATCTGTGATCTGAATCAGGGGACCTATTTCGCCAACCTGCGAATCAAGATGGACGGAGAGTTGATCGAAATCGACGCTCGACCTTCCGACGCGATCGCGATCGCGGTCACCAATCAGCCCAATCTGCCGATCTACGTCGAAGAGCACGTGTTGGACGAATCGTCGACCTAAATTTGGCGCCGCCGTTCTCTTGAACATTATCAGCCGCAGAGCGTTCGCTCCGGTTTCTGATGCGCGCTTAATAACGACAAACAATCGGCGAGAAACTGTGGTTAAGCAGAAACCGCGGCTAACGCCGTGCGGCTGATTTTGTGGGAGAAGTGGTCTGCGGTTCCGGTTGGTTGATGATGGTGGAATTGCACGCGGTTTTGCTCCACCCGCCCTGCGCCGTTTCGCACAACGGTTCGCAACCAAGCTTCGCCCGATTTTGATCTTTAACGGCCGGGTTGTTTCGCGCGTCCAGGGGACTAGGATGACGGTTGATCCATGTCCCCCGTCTTTGGAGTGCCCGCTCATGCTCAGGCTCGTTCTTTCGCTGCTGATCGCAGTCGCATTCGCATTTCCCGCTTTTGCCGGTCATCGTTTGGTGACGCAAGGCAACGGCAAACTGGCCATTGTCGACGCCGAGGGAAAAGTGGAATGGGAAATGCCGTTCAACGATATCCATGACATCCACGTCACCACCAACGGACACATCTTCGCGCAAGAGCAGATGCGGAAGATCGTCGAGATCGACCCGCTGCAAAAGAAGATCGACTGGTCATACGACTGCGCCAACTCCAATGGCAACGCCGGCAAACCGATCGAAGTCCATTCGTTCCAACCGCTGGCCGACGGCAAGATGATGATCGCCGAATCTGGCATCGGCCGCATCATCGAAATCGATCGCGACGGCAAGCTGCTGAAAGAAGTCAAGCTGGTCATCGACAACCCGCACCCGCATCGTGACACGCGTCTGGTTCGCAAGCTGGAAAATGGGAACTACCTGGTTTGCCAGGAAGGAGACGGCAAGGTTCGCGAATATGACGGCGAGACCGGCGATGTCGTCTGGGAATACGACGTACCGCTCTTCGGCAAACAGCCGGCCGGCGGCCATGGCCCCGAGGCTTGGGGCAACGCTTGCTTCGCCGCAGTTCGCTTGAAGAACGGCAACACGCTCATCTCGACCGGCAACGGCCACGGCGTGATCGAAGTCAACCACGACAAAGAAGTGGTCTGGCGCCTGCAACAAAAAGATTTGCCCGGCATCACATTGGCCTGGGTCACCACGTTGGAAGTATTGCCCGGCGGCAACTACGTGATCGGCAACTGCCACGCTGGCCCTGGTCAGCCGCTGTTGGTCGAGATCGAACCGAAGACGAAGAAGGTAATTTGGACGTTTGACCAATACGATCGCTTCGGCAACTCGGTCCCCAATTCGCAGATCTTGGATGTCCAAGGAGACGTGATTCGCTAACGCGAACTCCTACGCAGAAAACGAAACAGGCCGAGATGTCATGCACATCTCGGCCTGCTCTATTTCTTGTCAGCAGCGTGGGCGGATTAAGACACCAGCACGTCGGCGAACGCCTTGTTGAGCGCCGCAAGGCCCGCTTGGCCTTGCTTGCCTTCGACGATCACGTTGACCATTACTTCGGACGTGTTGATTAGCTCCACATTGATTCCCGAATCGCTGAGCGCTCGGAACATGCGGATGCCGACGCCGGTGTGACTGCGTAGTCCGATGCCGGAGACCGAAAGCTTGGCGGCGTCCGCTTTGCACAAGATCTCTTCGGCGCCCAGTTCGGCGCCAATCTTTTTGGCGACGACCAGCGCCTGTTCGCAATCTTCCTTCGGCACCGTCAAGCTGAGATTGGCCGCGTCGCCGCGTCCGACGTTTTGGACGATCATATCGACCAAAATTCCTTCGGCTGCGATCGCTTCAAACACGCGAGCGGCGATGCCGGGATGATCCGGAATGCGACGCAGAGCGATCACCGATTGCGAATCGTCCAGCACGATGCTGTCGATCGTCAGGTCTTCCATCGTGCGGAGTCGCGACACGACTTCGGCGGCGTCGCGTTCGCATTCGCGCGGTACGGCGGCGACCGACTCGGGCGCGTCGCTGGGAGTCACATCGAGTTGGAAACCAGAGTGAACCGCAGCCAGCGCTCGCTGCGCGTCTTCGCGCGAGACCAGCACCGAGATCTTGATCTCGCTGGTGGTGATCATTTGAATGTTGATGTTGGCGTCGGCCAGGACGCGGAACATTTTGTCGGCGACGCCTGATTGCTCGGCCATCCCCAGCCCGACAACCGAAATCTTCGAGACCTGTTCGTCGTGCGCCACGCTGGCGTACTGCAAGATGTTCGCGGCGTTGCGAACCGCTTCCAGCGTTTGATCCAGTTCTTCACGCGGGACGGTGAACGAAATGTTGGCGCGGCCGTCGGCGCCGATGTTTTGCACGACCATGTCGACCGAGATCGCTTTGGTGGCGATGCTGTGAAACAGCTCGTGCGAGATGCCGGGGACATCAGGCACCCCTTCGATCGTGATGCGAGCTTCATTCTTGGTCATCGCGGCGCCGCTGACCGGGCGCGTCAGCGACTCGGGCTGATCGACGATCATCGTGCCGGTGATGTCGGTAAAGCTGCTGCGAACATGAATCGGCACGCCAAACTTTTTGGCGAATTCGACCGAGCGGCTATGCATCACGCCGGCGCCGAGACTAGCGAGCTCCAGCATCTCGTCATAGCTGATCTGCAGTACGCGTCGCGCTTCGGCCAATAGTCGCGGATCGGTCGTGTAGACGCCGTCGACATCGGTGTAAATTTCGCAAGCGTCGGCGTCCAATACCGCCGCCAATGCGACGGCGGTTGTGTCGCTGCCGCCGCGGCCAAGCGTGGTGATATTCAGGTTCTCGTCGATTCCTTGGAAACCGGCGGCGATCACAATGTTGCCTGCGGCCAGCAGTTCTTTCACACGCTCGGTTTCGATCGAGATGATCCGCGCTTTGGTATGCGTGCTGTCGGTGCGAATGCCGATCTGAGCGCCGGTCAGGCTGACCGCTTTGGCGCCGAGCGAATGAATGGCCATCGCCATCAGCGCCACGCTGACTTGTTCGCCGGTCGAGAGGAGCATGTCCATCTCGCGCGCTGGAGGTCGCTCGTTGATTTGGGCGGCCAGGTCGACCAGGACATCCGTATTTTTGCCCATCGCGCTGACCACCATGACGACCTGGTGACCTTCTTTTTGAGCGCGGATCGCTTTGCGAGCGGCGGCGACGATCTTGTCACAATCGGCGACGCTGGTGCCGCCGAACTTTTGAACAATCAAAGACATGTTGGGTTTCGGCCTTTCGGCAAGAGCTGCAGGGGGCGATTTCGACTGTTTAGCTGTCGAGGAAGTGGCGCATCATGCGCCAGCCATCATCAAACGATAGCGCCGATCGTCCGGCGTTTTCCTCGTCATACGTCGTATATTCATCGGCGGAGACGCCGCTTCCGCAAATTGTCAGCGGCACAAAGCCGTGACTGTGCGTCTTGGTGCGCACCGGCGTGGGATGATCGGGGGTGACCAGGATTCGGTAGTCGCCCTGTTTTTTCAGCGCTTCGTGAAGCGGACCGACAATGTGGCGATCGATCTCTTCAAGCGCCTTAATCTTGGCGGCGGCGTCCCCTTCATGCGAAGCTTCGTCCGGCGCTTCAACATGGACGCAGATGATGTCGGTCGTCGGCAGCGCGTCGATCGCGTACTTCCCTTTGGCGGCGTAGTCGGTGTCGGTATAGCCGGTCGCGCCGGGAACTTCGATCCGATCCCAACCGACCAGCGCGGCCAAACCGCGCAGCAAGTCGACCGCGGTGATCATCTTGCCGCTGCGACCATAGACGTCTTGGAATGATTTTAATGCAGGGCGCTTACCGATCCCCCACAGCCAAACGTTGGTCGCCGGCGGTTTACCAGCGGCGATTCGTTTTTTGTTGACCGGATGATCAGCGAAGATCTCGACGCTGCGGCTCATCAGTTCCGATAACAGGTCGCTGCCGGGGCCGCGCGGATAATCATCGGCGACCGATTTGTCGGTCAAATCGTGCGGCGGCGTCGTCCGCGTATCTTGTGAGAAAGGCGCCGGCGACTTTTCGCCGCGATAGAGCAACAAATTGCGGTAGCTGACGCCGGGGACGAACTCGAGCAGATCGCCGCCTAGTTCTTCTTGCAAGGCCTTCAGCAGTTCGGCCGCTTCTTCGCTGGTGATATGACCAGCGGTGAAGCTGCGCATCGTCTGATCTTGCACCGTGACCAGATTGCAGCGAATCGCCCAATCTTCGGCGGCGAGCGCGATCCCTTGGGCAGCCGCTTCCAGCGGAGCGCGGCCGGTGAAGTATTCGTTCGGGTTGTAGCCTAGCAGGCTGAGATTCGCCACGTCGCTGCCGGCGGGCAAATGCTCTGGCACGTTGTTGGCGCGGCCGACGGCGCCGGCGGCGGCGATCGCGTCCATGTTGGGCGTGTTGGCGGCGGCTAGCGGCGATTTTCCGCCGAGCGACTCTTGAGGTTCGTCAGCGCAACCGTCGGGAATAATGATGGCGTATTTCATCGCTATCTCGCTTTAGTCTTGGACGCGAAGTTTGCGGATGCCGGCTCGCACGCTGTCGAGTCGGACGATGTCTTCCAGCGCGGCGTCAGCGTCGCCATCGGTCGCGGTATGGGTCATGATGATCAACGCGACCACGGCGTTGTCACCTTCATAGTCGGGCTCATGCTGAATGACCGACGCGATCGAAATATGATGTTCCCCCAGGATCGTCGCGATCTCGGCCAGTACGCCGGGACGATCGTCGACCAGGAAGCGGAAGTAGTAGCGACCGACGATTTTTTCCGGAGAACAGATCGCGACATCCGGATTGTGGCTGGTGAACAGCTTTAGCGTACGGAACGTCAGCGCCGTACGACCCACTGCCGTATCGATCAAATCCGCGACGACTGCCGAAGCGGTCGGCTGTTGACCGGCGCCCAGTCCGTGATAAAGCAGATCTCCTACTTGATCGCCGCTCACGCTGATCGCGTTATAAGCGCCGCGAACTTCGGCCAAGGGGCGACCGATTCGGACCAGCGTCGGCGAGACATGTAGTTCGAGTCCCTTGTCGGTCATGCGGGCGACCGCCAACAGTTTGACGCGATAGCCCAGTTCGAGGGCGAACTGCAAGTCGACCGGGTCGAGCGAATCGATGCCGACGCGCGGAATCTCTTTCCAGTCGATCGCCGCGCCAAAGGCGATATGCGCTAGGATCGCCAGTTTTTGCGCCGCGTCCGAGCCGTCGACATCCATCGTCGGGTCCGCTTCGGCGTAACCGCGCTGCTGCGCTTCGCGGACGGCGTCGTGATAGTTGTCGCCATCTTCCTCCATCTTTGAAACGATGAAGTTGCTGGTCCCATTCAAAATGCCGACCAGCGACGTCACCTGGTTGGCCGCCAGGCATTGCGTCAGGTTGGTGATGATCGGAATCCCGCCGGCGACAGCCGCGTCAAAAGCGATCGAGCGGCCCAGTTCGTGGGCGCGGCTGAAAAGCTCTGGCCCATGTTCGGCGATCAATGCTTTGTTGGCGGTGACGATATCTTTGCCCGCTTCCAGCAGCAGCAACATCGTCGTGCGAGCTTCTTCGATACCGCCCATCAATTGGGCGACGACTTGGATTTCGGGATCGTTGATGATCTCGTTCAGATCATCGGTCAACACGCCGTCAGGCAGTTGACAGTCGCGCTGGCGACTCAGATCGCGGACGACCGCTTTTTCTAGCCAGAGCGTTGTGCCTGCATTCTTCGCAGTCCGATCGCCGTGGTCCAGTAGAATGCGCGCAACGCCGGCGCCCACGGTGCCGACGCCGACAATGGCAACCTTCGTTTTTGGCATGGCGAAAAGCGATACTCCCCAGACGGACTGCGATATCAAAGCGAATCATTCATCGTAGATGGCGGCGGCAGGCGTCGTCAACCGGGCTAAAGTTGTTATAGGGTAAAGGTTTCGGGGTTTTCAAGCATCATCCCGGGGGCGGTCTCCAATCCGCGATCGCTCTACCGTTTGAAATCACGGTAGCAATCGCGCCCCAGCCGATCGGGCGCCGAACCTCAGGGGAATCATCGGCAAATCGCCCGGGTATATCGTGCTGTCGAGATTCCGCGGAGCCGTTAAGATAGAACCTTTGCCCCTTCGCTTTTTTGTCTGCAAAGGACGTTATGGAATCTGCGCCGCTCGAATTCTTTAAGCGTTTGCTCGATACTCCCAGTCCCTCTGGCTACGAAAAGCCGGTTCAAGATCTGGTTCGCGATTATCTGAAGCCGATCGCCGAATCGGTCGACACCGACTTGCACGGCAATGTCATCGGCGCCAAGAACACCGGCGCGCCGCTGCGGGTGATGTACGCCGGCCATTGTGATCAAATCGGCATGTTGGTGACCCAGATCGACGAATTGGGCTTTATCTATGCCCAAACGATCGGCGGCTGGGATCCGCAGCAGTTGATTGGCCAGCGGATGATGATTTGGACTTCGACGGGTCCCGTTCCGGCGGTGATTGCCCGCAAACCGATTCACCTGCTCAACGACGAAGAGCGGAAGACGGTCGTTGCAGCGAAGGACTTGTGGCTCGACATCGGCGCCAAGGATCAGGAAGAAGCGAAAAGCTTGGTTCGCATCGGCGATCCGGTCACGCTCAAGCTCGGTTTCCAAGAGATGCGTAACGGCCTGGCGAACGCTCCGAAGATGGACAACACGACCGGTCTGTGGGTCGTGCTCGAAGCGCTGCGCCGCGCCGGCAAGCTGAACTGCTCGCTCTTCAGCGTTTCGACCGTGCAGGAAGAGATCGGCCTGCGAGGCGCGAAAACGAGCGCCCACGGCATCAACCCGCATGTGGGAATCGGCGTTGACGTGACGCATGCGACCGATTGCCCGACGATTGATAAGCGGCAGCAAGGGGAAGTGACGCTCGGTAACGGTCCGGTGATTTATCGCGGACCGAACATGAACCCGAAGGTCGTCGAGCGACTGATTCTCGCCGCCGACGAGTTCAAGATCCCGTATCAGTTGGCGGCGCTCGGTAAGCCGGCGTCAAACGATTCCAACGCGCTGCAAATGGCGCAAGCCGGCGTCGCAGCCGGTTGCGTCGCGATCCCCAATCGTTACATGCATAGCGCCGTCGAGGTCGTCTCGCTCGAGGATATCGACAACGCGGCGACGCTGTTGGCGCGGTTCGCCGAGATGATCGAAGCGGACGCCGACTTCCGTCCGTAAGCCCAAAAGTTGCAAGAAACAGAGCAGGGCGTCCCAAGTTGGGACGCCCTGTTTTTTTGATTCGAGGGAACGCAGCGGGAGATTAACCGCCGTCGCGGATCAGGTCGAAGTATTGTTGGGCGTTTTTCTCGTGATCGCGTGAGAGTCGTTTTTCGACGATCGCGTCGGCGTCTTCCGACGAACCGGCCGACATCGCTGCTTTGATTTCGATCAGCGTTTTGCCCGCCATGTTCTTGCCGTCGACGTAATCGACGATCACGCCTTTTCCTTTTTTCGGGTCGGCGCGAACTTGCGAGTCATAGAAACCGGTGTCGGTTTCTTCCTCAGGGCGATCTCCCTTACCTTGGCCTTCGCCCATGCCGTTGCCGGGCTGTTGGCTTTGTCCCATCTGACCCATGCCGTCCATGCCTTCTCCTTGGCAGGCTTTGCACATCGCTTCTTTGGCGGCCATCATCTGATCCATCGCTTCATCCATCATTTCGAGCTGGTCCATTTGACCCTGCAGGTCTTCCAACTGCTGCGTCATCTGGCTGAGCTGTTGCTGGGCTTCTTGCATGTTGCCGTTCTGCATTTGTTCGGCCGCTTCGCCTAATTGCTCGGCCATTTGCTCCATGCGGCCCATCTGCTCATTCTGCATTTCCATTTCGTCGAGCTGACGCTGCAGTTTTTCGGCCGCTTCTTGATTGCCGGCCGCTTTTTGTTGTTCGATCTGCTGCTTCAAATCGGCTTTGGCTTTCGCTTGCGCGTCAGCCATTTGCTTCATTTTGTCGGCCATCTCTTTTAACTGCTGTCCCAGCGCCTGCTGCTCTTCTTTCGAGAGTTGGCCGTTGGCCATTTTCTGCTGTAGGTTCTTCATCTCTTCGATCGCTTTTTTCAGGTCGCCATCTTTCAACGCGTCGGCGATCTTGTCGGCAGGCCCCTTAGAGATGTTCTTAAGCGCCTCCAGCTTGTCTTTCAGCATTTCGGACATGCCGAGCTCTTTGACTTTGTCTTTGAGCGCCTTGGCCAGATCATTCAGCTCGAGCAGCGTATCCTTTTGCCCGGCGTCTTTCTTCTTGGCGATCTTGTCGGTCCCTTCTTCCAGCTTTTTGAACAGTTCGCTGGCGTCGGTTAGACCTTTCTCTTCCGCTTCTTTACGGCGTTCTTCCAGCTTCTTTTTCAGTTCTTCGGTCGTCGATTTGACGATCTTCTTTTCCTGGTCGATGTTGCTGGCGACCGCTTGGCCAGCGGTGGGATCGGGCTGCGCGTCAGGCACAAAAATGGCGACCATAAACGCGATCGCAGCAACCAAGACCGGCAGCAATCCGTTCCACGAAGTATGAATCGGGAATTTCTCCCGGACATCGATTCGCTCGACGCGACGGACGGCGTCGGTGACCAGCGCCTTGCCGAAGGTGGACTCCCGTTCGTTTTGATCGAGGGTCATCGAACTGGAGACCCGTTCGCGCAGACCATAACGCAGGTCGATTTCGATCGCCGCTTCCAGTGCATTGCGGCGAACGAGATAGGTCCATCCGACCGCGCCCAATAGACCCACAACCGCGGCGCCGGCTAACCAGCTCCACTTCCAGACGTCGCCGTCGACGCCGATTGGCCAGATCTTGGGGACGGCCATTGCGACGGCCGCCACGAGATAGGCGAACAGCAAAGACCAGACGAGCCGCTCCAGAAACTGCTGTGCGTTGAGTCTCCAACGCGCCGCGCCGACTTGCTGTTGCAGTTTGTCCATCGTCAGGCACCTAAGTGGGGATGCGAAAAAAGAGGAGGATTTCTCGTAATTCGTGCCGAGAAGCTCCATCTAAGAGTTTACCGGAATTCGTGTCGAAATATCCACCGAAATGGGGAAATTTCGTTGCGGCGCCCGCGCTGCTCGCAGTTCTAAGCTTGGGAAGTTCGCAACCGTCAGTTAGACTCCGCAGCAGCGAGGATGGTTTCCTCCAATTTCCAGGAGATCTCGGATGTTGGCCACCGATAAAAGCGCTGATCAGCCGCTGGTTTCCCCCAGCGAGGCCCCGGGTCGGGATGTCGTCATCTACGACGGGCATTGCCGTTTTTGTACGGCGAGCGTCCGTTGGCTCGACTTTTTGGGGGGTAAGCGGCGGCTTTCTTACCTTTCGCTGCACGATCCGAGCATCACCAACTATGCCGGCGACCTGACGCATGAGCAGCTGATGGACGAAATGTTGGTGGTTGAGCCGAGTGGAATGCGACACGGCGGCGCCGAGGCCTTTCGGTACCTAACGCGCAAGCTCCCCTCCTTGTGGATTTTTGCACCGATGTTGCATATTCCCTACAGCCTGCCTATTTGGGCATTTTGCTATCGTCAATTTGCACGAATCCGCTATCGATTCGGTCGGAATCAATGCGAGGGTGATTCCTGCAAGATACATTTCGACTAGTCAGCGGCATTCGCCAGCACCGATGTAATCTGACTATCCGCTCATTTCGTACAGGGATGGGGCAGTCAAGGAGCCGACTTAATGTTCGATTTTCGCTCGCGCGATCATGATGATCTGCCGGTGCGCGCCCATCGCATGGGGACCGAGCTCGCCTTGGTCGAACATCATGGAGCGTGGCAGTTGTCGATTCAGCGCCGTATGTCCGGCACGACCATTCGCCGGCATCTCTACAGCGTACAGCTGACCGGTCACGAGTCGTGTCTGCGCGAGTTCATGACCGGGTTTACCTCGCTCAACAGTGCTCGTAACGCCGCGCTCGATAAGATCGAGAAACTGGAAGACAAGTACTACAAGCAATCGTCGGCAGACGACGATTTCAAGCCGATTCCCGATATCGTCGATACCCTCAAAAAGCAGAAGAAGATCAAAAAAATCGCCGGAATTGCCCAGCGCAGGCGCAAGGACTGAGCTGTCGATTTTTCGCGATTGTTCATTTTCACGATTGTTGGCGCGAAATTACCAGTCTTTCGCCAGCACATCTATCAACGCCGTAGTTCTTCCGTCAGATTGATAACGAATGTGTCGCCTGCAGCCGGCCGACGCGTACAATTATCAGCGGAAGCGAGTCGCGCGAAAATGATCAGTGTCTTCGAGTTATTCACGATTGGAATCGGGCCCTCCAGTTCTCACTCGGTCGGGCCCATGCGGGCCGCGCATCGATTTTTGGCCGATCTAACGCAAGCCGGCCAGCTAGAAAGCGTCGCTCGACTCCAGGCCGAACTCTTTGGATCGCTCGCGCTGACCGGTATCGGTCACGGCACCGACAAAGCGGTCCTCGTCGGTTTAGAGGGAGAAACGCCTGAGTCGGTTGATCCCGAATCGATCGTCCCCACCGCCGAGCGGATCGAAGCGTCGCACACGCTGAATCTGGCCGGCCTCCGCGAGATCCCGTTTGATGTCGAAACCGATCTGCTCTTCCACCGCCGCAAATCGCTGCCGGCGCATCCCAACGGGCTGAAATTCACGGCGGTCGCTACCGACGGCGCGATCCTCCAAGAGACCGCTTACTATTCGATCGGCGGCGGCTTTGTCGTCTCAGAAGAAGAGCTGGCGCAAGGTCCGCCGAAAGCCGCCGAAACGTCTCCCTATCCCTTTGAAAAAGCGGCCGACTTGCTCCGGATTTCACAAGAGACCGGCATGTCATTCAGCAGCATCATGCTGGAGAACGAAAAGTCGCTCCGGACCGAAACGGAGGTTCGCGAGGGTCTCAAGCGGATCTGGGACGCGATGCAAAAGTGCGTGGAGAAAGGGCTCGCGACCCCCGGCGTTTTGCCAGGCGGGCTCAAGATTCAGCGGCGCGCCCACGGTTTGTCGCAAGAACTGATCAAACGGTACGGCGGCGCCAACGATCCGCTCTCGGTGCTCGATTGGGTCAACGCGTTCGCGATGGCCGTCAACGAAGAAAACGCCGCCGGTGGGCGCGTGGTCACGGCGCCAACCAACGGCGCGGCCGGCATCATCCCGGCGGTGCTGCACTACTATGCTCGGTTTTGTCCGCAGGCCAACGAAGATGGGATCGTCCGCTTTTTGCTGACGGCCGGTGCGATTGCGGTGCTGTACAAGAAGAACGCGTCAATTTCTGGCGCCGAGGTTGGTTGTCAGGGAGAAGTGGGCGTCGCTTGTTCGATGGCGGCCGCCGCGCTGACCGAGGTATTAGGGGGAACGCCGCAACAAGTTGAGCAAGCCGCCGAGATCGGCATGGAGCATAATCTCGGCCTGACCTGCGATCCGATCGGCGGCCTAGTGCAAGCCCCGTGCATCGAACGCAACGCGATGGGCGCCGCCAAAGCGATTAACGCGTCCCGCTTGGCGCTGCACGGCGACGGCACGCACCACGTTTCGCTTGATCGCGTGATCAACGTGATGCGGCGCACCGGCGCTGACATGTCGAAGAAGTACAAAGAAACGTCGCGCGGCGGTT
>NZ_CH672377.1:696766-792410 GCF_000153105.1 Blastopirellula marina DSM 3645 | reverse complement strand
CGCCACGCTAGGGCGTGGCGATGGCGCCCGAAGAAACGTTACCCGGCGTCGGCCAGATCTTGCAGGTCCAGCAGCCCGATCTCTTGCAGAACCTGGACCAACCAACCGCGGATGCGATCTTCGGTTTGATCGGACTCGTTATCTTCGTCGAGCCCGAGACCAACGAAATGTTCGTCGTCATACATGGCCTGCGACTCGTCAAACTGATAGCCGGCCGCTGGCCACACGCCGACCAGCGCGGCGCCCCGCTTCTGGATCGCTTCCCATAGCTCTCCCATCGCGTCGAGAAAATTATCGGGATAGCCGTAGGAGTCTCCCATGGCGAACAGTCCCACTTTCTTGCCGGTCAAATCCAAGTCGCCCAGCTTGCGGAGAAAGTCGAACCAATCATCCTGCATCTCGCCGATGTTCCAGGTCGAGACGCCCAGCAGCAGCACATCGTATTGCGTCAATTCGGCGGGCTTCGTTTGACTGACGTCGCCGATATGCGTCAGCAGGCCGCCAAGTTCTTCGGCGATCTTGTTGGCGGCCATTTCAGTATTGCCGGTGGTCGAACCATAAAAAATAGCGATAGAAACGCTCATCGAATTCACTTCCTGAGAAGGTTGTTTGTCTGGGGAAGAAGGCTGGCGCGTCGAACGCTCAGCGCCATCGTGGGCGACTTTATTCGCTGGCGATCTCAATCATCCGACACCGACAATAAGCGGCGCGTTCTTTGTCGCCGAACTGGGCGAATAGGTCGATCAAGCGCGTCACGCAACATGTGCAATCGACCGAGTGCAGTTCATCGGTCGACGCATCGGCGATCGCTAGATACGCTTTTTCCTGTTCCTCTTGTTGTCCATACAGGGTCGCCAGCGACATCCGGTATCGAAAAACGCGCGGCGCCAAATCGATTAGCCTCTCAACTAGAGGGATCGACTTCTCGGCAGGTTCGCCGGCGCGACACATGTAAAAAACGACGCCGTACAGTGCGGCGTGGCAGTCGGGATTGTGCTGCACGGCCAACTCGCAGACGCGGCGGGCCCGGTCAAACTCTTGCAAACGCCCTAATCCTTCGGCCAGACAAGACATCAGCGTCGGCGGAAGGTCGTCACGTTCCGACAACTCGCAGTAGATCGAGCGACCATCCTCGAAGTCGCCCCGTTGGCAATAGCAGTCGGCGATCGCCAACTGCGCCGCCATCGAGAGCGGTTGCAACTGGCGCGCATGTTCCAACGTGCGCAGCGCCGCTTCATGCGATCCCTGCATCTGCAGGATGACTCCTTTCAACTCCAGGGCATCGGCGGCGATCTCTCCCTCGGTTAGCGCCGCATCCACATGGCGGAGCGCTTCGCCGAGCATTCCGCGACTATAGCAAGCGACGGCGCGCTGTAGTGGGTTCTCAATCACAGACATTCTCTCCAGGCAATCGGTTGATAAAGCACGAACAGGCCTGAGAAGTAGTCCAGCGCAACTCGATTTTCAGGCGCCGATCGGTCGGGTTATCTGTCCGAAAATCAAAATGAGTTGGACTACGAATTATCAGCGTCCTCTTCGTCGGTCGGTCGGTACGAGGATACGGCCTCGTATTCGATTTGCGCCAAGCGCGCATGGCACGCTTCGGCACGGGCGACTTCGCCGCAGGCCGCTAACAGCAGACGTAACCGCTGTAGCGAGGCGACGCAGTCCAGCGACTCGACCTCGATGGCGCGCAACCGACGAACGGCGTCTAAACGCCGTCCAGCTTCGACCAGCCTCTTGATTACCGCGATTTTGTACTGGAGATTCTTCGGCTGCAGCCGTTCGGCCTGCAGCAACAACGGGAGCGCCGCTTGCGGCCCCAGTCCCGAACGTTCCAAGCCATCGGCGACGAGCGTCAGCAGTCGATGGTTTTCTCGGAAACGCCGCAGACTACGCAGACCCAAGTCGACCCCATCTCCAATCGCATCGACACGCAGCAGCCCGCGAACCGCATCGACCGCCGAGACCTCGTCGAGATTCTCGATCTCGGCCAAGTGAGCGTAGATGCAAGCCGCCAAGTCAGGGCGCTGCGTGCGGAGATAACACTCGGCCAAACGGCACTGCGCCGCCGCCGAGAGAGGAATGAGCATCGCGGCGGTTTCTAACATTCGAGCCGCAGCGGCTAGTTCTCCCAGGCTAAATTGAATTTGCCCGGCCAGCTGCCAACAGTGCCCGTCATCGACCCAGCGGTCGTGATGGCGCTGCAGCACGTGCAGGGCTTGTCGGTATCGTTCCTGGCGAAACAAGTCAGCGGCAAGAGCGTAAAAATCCACCAAATCTCTCCTTCATGCCGAAACCAGCGATTGCTATCGCAGCGCGCCTTTGCGCCCACGATCGCAGCGAGCCAGCCGAGTTCGCCGGTCACAGCGAATCGGATGGTACATCCAGCGGAGCTGGCTCCCGTTCTACAGAACGAGCTGGCTGGCGGCTAAGATGATAGTGAGTCTCAATAGCGACAATCATAGCGGGACGGGGAAAAGACGTCAACTTCAGCGGGAAGATTTTTCAGCAAACGGGAAACCGGCGCTCCCCAAATTCCTGCGGGACGGTCGCGGCAGCCCTGATTCGCCTTAAATCAGAGGTGAGAGCGCATGCAGCGGGTGGGGGAACCCGCAGCGCTTTTGCGGCGATTCTTGCGCCAATAAAAAAGGAGGTCTGTATAATTATTTTTATCTTTCATACATGGCCCTCTTGGGGAAGCCATTCCTGTCCTTCTTTTCGCGGGGTTTTTTATATGCGCATCGCATCGTCACGAAGCCGTCTAGGTTTCACTCTGGTCGAGTTGTTGGTTGTGATCGCCATCATCGGCGTGCTCATCGCTCTGTTGTTGCCGGCGGTTCAAGCGGCCCGCGAAGCGGCGCGGCGCTCGCAGTGCTCCAACAATCTGAAACAAATGGGACTGGCCCTGCACAACTTCCACGACACCTTCGGTCGTTTTCCGCCGGGAGCCAGCGACAATTCCGCCCCTTTCGGCAAAGGCTACACCAGCCCCGGCGGACACTCCTGGATGGCGTACAGCATGCCGTTTTTAGAGTTGGGGAACGCCTACGATAGCTGCGACTTCCCCAATCGCAGCTTCTACGACTCGAATATTGAAACCGCCATCGGCAACACCAATTTCCCCGTGTTCGGCTGTCCCTCTTCGGCGCTAGAGCAAGAGTTCAGTAGCCAGACTCCCAAGACCATGGTCGCCGACTATATCGGTATTGCCGGCCACGTCGATGGCTACGGCAGCGTTTCTGCCGTGAATGACACAAGCGACACCGCCTTTGGCGTGAGCGCCACCAATGGAGTGCTCGCCAAGCAGTCGAAAAACACCTTCGCATCGATTACCGACGGCAGCAGCAACACGATTGTGGTTAGCGAGATCGGCGATTGGGTTTACGTCTCCGGCGGAACGCGTAAAGACGTTCGCTCTGGCACGACGCACGGTTTTGCGGCGGGTTACCAACGCAATACCGGTTCGCGGCGCGTTCATAACTGCGTCACCTTGCGGCACATCATTAATCCGGGATCGGCGATTGAATACACCACGGATACTTCGGACGGCGTCAGCGAACTCGGCTACAACAGTCCCCTGCGATCCGCGCATCCAGGCGGCGTCATGATTCTGGTCGGGGACGCGTCGGTCCGATTTCTTACCGAGTCGGTTGACACAAGTTCGATGGCGCGACTGGCCAACCGCACCGATGGTCTGGTCGTATCGCAGTTCTAATCGCGTCTCCGCGACCTGAAATGAAGGCGGCTGGGTCTCTCTTATTGCCTGGGAGGTAAGTGGGCCCAGCCCCCCTTCACGACAAGTCATTGGCTTTCGATCGTTTGCGTAATCATTCCAATACAAAGAGAGGGCGCCCGATGAAGACGCGCAAAGCAGTAGGTTTGGGCTTGGTCGCACTGTTGATAGGAACGCTCGGCTGTACCGCCGAGCGCCGGTTGCCCGATCGAATTGACGTGACGGGAAAGGTCACCCTCGGCGGCGAGCCGCTCCCCGCTGGCTCGATCTCCTTCAGCTCTGAGAAAGACATCGCCGACGGCATGGTCGCTTCCGCCGATATCAAGGATGGTCAGTACGCCGCGAAGGTCCCCCTCGGAGAGAAGAAGGTCGTGATCCACTCGATCATTCAAACCTCCGATCCGGCTCACGAGTTCATGGATCTAATCCCGGTCCAGTACAACAAAAAGAGCACGCTGACGGCCGACGTGAGTGTCGGAAATAGCGAGTTCGATTTTCACCTGACGAAGTAGTTGGCTTGACCTCAGGCTCTCCGCCAATTTGAAAGCAGCGATAAATTCTCTGATTGCGATATCGCCCGGCCAGTTTGGGGCAGGCTGGCCGGGCCTCGCATCATGGTTCCAACCGGAGGGAAGCGAGTGATATCGCCAAGACGTCAGCGAATCGCGGTTTGGCTTTTGAGCATCGCGAGCAGTTTGTCAAAACGTCGTTGACGCGTCTCCGGCTTTTTGGCCGACTGCAGTTGATAGGCGATCGCATACCGATTGGCTTTGTTCAACGTGGCGAAAAATGCTTTCGCGATTGGATCGGCGTTTACGGCGGCGACAAAATCGGCAGGTACGACCATTTCGCTGGACGGCGGGTAAGCGGCGTCCCACCGTCCATCGGCTTGGGCCGCGCGAACATGCGCCAGACCCGGCGCTTGCATTCTGTTTTCCGCAAGCAGCCGTTCGACATGTTCGCGATTGCGCTGCGACCAATTGCTCTTCGGCCGCCGCGGGGTAAATCGTTGCAAGTAGGAAATGTCATCCAACGATTTCTTCACGCCGTCGATCCAGCCCCAGCACAGCGCCTCAATCACCGCTTCTTGCCAAGTAACCGATTTCAGACCAGACGCCTTCTTGTGGATTTGGAGCCACAGTTCCGTTTCCCTCGCGTGATGGACCGCCAACCAAGCGTTGAACTTCTCAGGCGTCGGAAACGCACGCGTACGCGCTGCGTTCGGCTCGGGCATAGATTAGTCTCTTTCTGTCAGGTAGGGTGGATGGAGCACCGCCGAATTACGTCCGCAAATTTCAAGCGACAAAGCCGGTTTGCGCAACCCACCGAAGCAGCTTGCCAAATTGGGAAAATCAATTGCGGCCTTGGTTGACCTGCCCTCCCAGACTAATAGAAAGTCCTTCCTATGAAAGCCTCCATTTTTGCGGGGTTGATCGTTACCGGGGTGATGTTGACGTGCAGCGGATTCGTTGTCGGCGGTGAGTCTGGTCCCGCGCGGGTGATCGTTCCGGCTCCAGAGAGCGACCGGTTTTGTCACTTGTCATGGCCCAAGGTCGTCAAAGCCAAGGATGGTAGTCTGGTGGTCGCCTACATCGCCGGCAGGAAGCACGTAAATGGGGATGGTTGTCCCGCTGTGTCGATCTCTAAAGACGGCGGCAAGAGCTTTAGCTCTCCCCATGTTCTGAAGACGTTCGACAGCACGATGCAATATCAGCATGCCGCCAATCTAGCGATGGGAATCGCCGAGGACGGCGCCATCGTCCTGATGGCGATGGCCTTTACTGACAACCTGCGCAACAACATCTACGCTTGGCGATCGACCGACAATGGCCAAACTTGGGAAATGACTGACACCGCCGCGATCGGCGAGAGCAAAACCGGATCGGTCTTCGGCCACGTGTTTCAGGTCCCCGGCAAGGGACTAGCGGTGTGCGGCCACTATCGCCAGCCGAGCGGTTCAGGCCTATGGATCGCCTATTCGAAAGACGACGGAAAATCCTGGGGGCCGGCTCAAACCATTTCGACCGAGAGCTATTTTGAACCGACTTTCATTTATACCAGCGGACGTCTGATCGGGCTGGTCCGAGAGAACGCCGCCCATGCGTACCATCAATACGTCAGTGACGATCTCGGCGCGAGTTGGCAATTCGGCGAAAGCGTGATCCAGGGGAGCAAAGACGCGGTGCATCCCAGCCCTTTCCTTGTCGCGGATCCGACGCAACCAGAGCGGCTCTACGCGCTTCAATCCGAAAGGGACGCCGCCAATCAGATCAATCTTTGGCAATCACAATCAGACACGCTCCAGTGGGAACGGCACAGTCTTGTGACCTCCGGTGCTGGCTTTGAAGATTTCAGCTATCCCTGGATGACGCATATCGAGGGTAACGATTGGTTTCTCGTTTTCTACGCCGGCGAGAAAGATGGCCCGAACTCGATTTACGGAATGAAGCTCACGATTCCACCGCAATCAAACGTGGATGTACTTGACAAGCCAAAGGCCGATGATGGGGACTAGCGGCGAATTTGCATCCCGATTTATCGGTTGGGGTGCCAAGCGAGATCAAAATAGGAAATCGTCATCAGAATTTGAATTCTCGTTGGGAGTCGCACCTAACGGCAAGGGCAACGTGCTAACGACGTATAGATTTACAATGTCGTCGCGATCCATGAACAGTATTTGGCTTCGCTTTGTCACGTCGAGTTTTTCGCCCAGCCAATTTTTCGCTTGTTTTGTAATCTCACCGCCAGCAACGATAAATGCATGGTCAACCAGCACTTTTCGGCTCGTTTCAGGATCAAATATTTCATGGCCCAGCATCATTAGTAGCTGATTGTAAATCTCTGCAATATTCGCATTTGACCCCTTGCTGACTCCAGCAGCATCGAGCTTTCCCTTTTTCACTTGCAAGCCGAAATACAAGACGTGAAGAGTTGGAAGAACAAACCGCATCCAGATGTCCTTGCCGTATTCGAGCGCCTTATCCTTGTGCCCAGCGGCCGTGATTCGATGGTATCCCAATTGTCTGAACAATGGCAATAAAACGTCATTGATCAGATCATCTTCTGAGCACTGATCTAAGAAAGCAATCAGTTGATGGCGTCGTTCTATTTCTCGCGAGGTGAACGGGCGGTGCGGATTGACCGCAGTCGAAATGGTTAGAGATCCATTGTGACGAATATAGAGTAAGTTGTCGTCACCATAGAACGCTTCGTAACCCTCGCGCGCAAGCGGCTGATTAAGCGCCTCAAGTGCCAGTTGGCGATCAGTGTCGTTATCTTCTGCGTCGGATTTATGCATGAGAACTCGCAACACGTGCACAAATCTCTCCGGAAGAGCGTGAGGGATGGGTTGCGGTTCTTGCAGAAGTTCTTCCAATCGTTCAGATGTCCATCGCCAACGTGTCGTACCATCGTGGACGAAGTTTAGATCGCATTCCTCAAAGAACTCAGTAATTAAGCTACTCGAACGACGAGGAAAGTACTTCTCGTCACCGATTACCATTTCCGCGATGGCGCGTAGATTGCGTGTTTTAAATCGCACGGTTCCGAGCAGTCCAGAGGTCGAGAGTTTTAATGCATCTATTAAGAAGAATCGACACGTCCGTGAGACGTAGGCCATTCGCGTCAACCTCAAACGTCCGCGGCGATTCGATTCCAATGAAGTATTTTAATACCGGATCATTTATGCGTCTCTTAGTGTATCTGAAAACTGGACCTTACGCAGTCACGTTGAGATGGGTAGAGCAGACCGAATGACGGCAGCCAATTTCGAGTGATAAAATCGGTTTGTGCAACCCACCGAACCCGCATCACCCGCGAACCAGGTTTAAGTGACTAGCCAATCAGTCGAGATTCTCGGCATCCGCATACTCAAGCGCCACCATACAGACGTCAAGGTCACTCCGAAGCTGCGGATCGGCAATGGAGTCGAGCTCCCAACCGGGCTTGTAGTGATCCAGTGCGTCCCGAAGTACACTTAGGACGTAGTGTGTTGAAGTTGGACCACCAAAGTCGCTAATGATTGCCTTGAGTGTCTTTCTTTGCTCTTCGTTAAGGTCGGATACACGTCCCATTTCGCTCTCCTTATTTCCATGACTTCTTCCGAAACTTGGCTTTAGAATTGTCGGAATATTTCCAGTAGATTGCAAGCTTACAGTCTAGCGCAGGATTCTTCGACGATCGCAAGTCATATTTTAGTTACGTCGTGTGCGTCGCGACGCACCAAGAACCCGCTATTCGGCGACCATCCAATTAGCGAGGTAACGCAATCCGTGGCCCCCGTTTGCGTTGCCACGCATGGTTAGATTTCGTCGCTCTCGGCATCGTCCGGTGCGTCTTGACGCACCCTACTGGTAGGACGTTTGGGACGCTCGGACGCGTCGGATCTTGTTCGATGACAAAGCGCACGGATATGTGTCGTTGTTTACCGCGCCGCGATCCAAGAAAGGAATGCCGCGGGCGCAAAGAGGCCGGCGGCATCCCGTCGCTGGTCGGTTAGTTCTCGCCGATCACCGCTCCGTCCGAAATTCCGGCGAGTCGTTCGATCGTGCTGTTGATCGCCGAGTCGACGCTATGCTCGATGTTTTCGCTGAAGAAGCGCACGCTGCCGTCGGCGAGGGCGAACTGGGCGCCGCCTGGGTGTCGGCTGCTGTACCCTTGTCGTTCGATGACCGAACTGGAAATGTAGGCCGGATTGATCGGGACTCGCAAAGAGCCGAAGATTGCAACCAGTCCTTGGTGACCGCTTGCCTGTTCGGGGCCGGTGGTATTGAAGTCTCGAGCCGCGTAGAGCGAGCCTGCGTACGCAGGTTCGGGGGCGGACGACGCGAACTGATACGATTTTTCGCCCAACAGGAAGGTATTGCTCGTGCCGTCGGTGATGTCGCGGAACGACGACTCGCTATCGCGCCAAAACAAACCCGTAGCGCCAGACGAACCATTGAGGTTATTGGTCGACCGAGCTTGAATCGTGCCGTAGTTGTTGTTGTTCACCACGTAGTTGCTGACCGGCATGAGATTATCTCCGCCGGCTGCAATCGCATGCCCAACATTTTCGTTCAGCTCGGGACCGGTATCGGAAGGACAGCGAAACGCTGCTTGAGTTTGTTGTGCCGCGGTCAAAACCGTCGAGTCTGTCAGCGCCGTGGAGGCGTCTAATTCGTCGGCGTTTAGCAAGTCGGCCAACGCCGTTTGCTCAATATACGGCAACACGAAGGTGGACCAGCTCCAATGCCCTTCGTTATCGATCGAAGCTCGGCCGGTGCTGCGAATGTCGGCGTAGCCCTGAGGAAACTTGCCATGCGCGTCATGATGAAGGTGCATCGCTATTGCCAGCTGTTTTAGATTGTTCGTGCATTGCATCCGCCGCGCCGCTTCGCGGGCTTGCTGGACGGCCGGCAGTAACAAAGCGATCAGAACGCCGATAATGGCGATCACTACCAGTAGTTCAACGAGCGTAAAACCGGATCGAGAGCGAGTATTCATTCTTCACTTCCTTCAACACGAGGAGACTCCCACGGCAAATCGCCGCGAGTTTTCAATGAACAACGCGATCCGCTCCGCTACCAATGATGGAATGAATCTAGAAGAGCGAGACGCGAAAACAGATAAGCGACGGAGGAGCTAGCAAGCTTTAGCGAGAGGTGAGCTCAAAATCGAACGCATTGCGGCCGGCGACCACCTCACGCTTCAACTCGGATTTAGTATTGTATCTGCTCGGAATTTTTTCGGCTTGAGCAGCGTTGTTTCTCTCGATGGATGGATCGGAGTGATTGCCGCTCGCCGCGATACTCTCGATGACCACTTTGTGCTGGCCGAGAACCGCTCCGTCAGCATCGCCCGTGAATTTCAACTGATAGAAGCCGGCTTCGTCGGTTGCCCCGAAGGAAGATCGTCCCTTTTCGGGAACAAACGTCAGCAACGCGTCGACAAGCGGTTTTCCGTCGAGAGTGACCGTTCCGGTCACTTCGCCAAGCTCAGGCCGATCCGATCTCGCTGTACACCCCGACTGCAGAAACAGGGCCAAGACGGTAAAGCCAATCAGTGAGGAGAAGCAGACGCTACGAAGCGCTTTCACGCCTAGCAGATTCCAAAAGGGATAGCATAGTTTGGCGTGCATTGATGACCTCATTTTGCGAATGATTGCTCATGATATCATGAGAAAAATTGGAGTCAAACAAAAATTTCAGCTCCGTCGGATCCGTTGCGAAGCGACCTGTCAGCTCTGTTTGCATCGCGACGCGGCGTTATATTTTGCAGCTCTCCGTAGCGCCGCGTGCGTCTGGACGCACCCGACGAGATGGATGTTTTTGAAGCTCTGGCGCGTCTGATTTTGTCCGTTGACAATTCGCACGGAGCCGTGGTCACATGCTGGGTGGCGCTTCGCAATTCGGTGGATCACATCAACGGCGACGGGCTTCTTTGCACATTGAGAATTCGCATTTCTAAACCCAAACGTCGCTGATGTCGAAGGCGAGCGTCAAACCTCACAGCTCGGCATTCAGACCGCTCGGTGCGGCGAAAAAAAAACGACGCGGTCCAGTCCACATTGTGAAACAAATCACGAAGGCGCATCCCGAATGTCAAAAGCAGCATGGATCAACGCTGCGGCGGTCCGGAATTGGGCAGAGTGGCCGTATCTCCCCCGCAGGTCCGATTTGAGCTACGAAAAAAAGCGATGCGGTCCGGTCCACTCGGTCGCCCAACCGGAGAGAAGACCGTGCCTGTCGCGATCGAAAGTTTCCCCATGTTATCGCTCAGATAGACGGGGGGATCCAATAAAAAAAATGAAGGAGTCCGGTCCAACCTTGTCCGGTCCGTTTCGGGAGGTAAGAGGCGCCTGTCACTTTGCCCAGATTAACAGCCCGGCAATGGGGCGATCCCTCAAAAAAATAGAGCGGTCCGGTCCTACGGTCCCGGTCCGTTTTGAGGGGCGGACGACTCAGGCGATTCGCCGAATTGTTATTAAGCTTTGACGCTGGTTGTTTGCCTTGCGGCCGCACTTCCCTGGCTTGCGCTTCGGGCTATGAAAGAGCCTGGCTGCGCGTTCGCCTGACAGCTTCTAAGCGAAATATTGCACCGCGTTTTGGAAGATCTTTAGGCCGTCGCCGACTTCGCCGGCTTCGCCGCGGGTCCAGCGGGGGTGATGCGTTGGTTCGAGATAACGCTCCGGATGCGGCATCAGGCCGAAGACGCGGCCCGTCGCGTCGCAAGCGCCGGCGACGCCTAGTTGGGCGCCGTTGGGGCAATCGGGGTAGGCCGCTTCACCGCCTGCGGCGTCGGTATAGCGGAGCGAAAGTTGGCCTGACTGATCAAGCGACTTGAGCGTGTCGGAGCAGCGAGCGACGAAGCGGCCTTCGGCGTGGGCGACCGGCAGATACATTTTTTCGATCTCTTTGAGAAAGACGCATTTGTCGCCGTTGGTTTTCAAATGCACCCAGCGATCGATGAACCGCTGCGACTCGTTCCAGGCCAAGGTCGCCGGCGCGTGACCGTCGGCGGCGTCGGGAAGCAGGATGCCTGATTTGAGCAAGATTTGAAAGCCGTTACAGATGCCGAGCACTAGCTTGCCGGCGTCGACAAATTCACGCAGCACTTCGTCCAGGTGATGACGAATCAGGCTGCCGACAATTCGACCGGCGGCGATGTCGTCGCCGTAGCTGAATCCGCCAGGCAGGCAGAGGATTTGGAAACCCTCGGCCAGCTGCGGCTGATCGAGCAGACGATTGAGATGGACGCGCTCGGCGGCGCCGCCGGCCGCTTCAAACGCGAACGCGGTTTCGCGGTCGCAATTGGTGCCTGGGGCTCGCAGGATCAACGCCTTGGGAGTCGCCATCGTCGGGTACTTTTTCTTGAAAGGTGCTGCAAACAGAAATAAGGAAAGGAGACCGCTTACCAGTCAAGCGGCGCGAGCCAGGCTTGTTTCAGTTCGTCTAGCGAAGCCGAAACGAGCTTCGTCTTTTTAAGCGAGATCGTCAGCGTCGGCTTTTCGATCACCGTACCGATCGCGGCGTGCGGAATGCCGGCCAACACCGATTGGAACTGCTTTTCGTTCTCGGCGGGGACTTCGACTAAAAACCGCGTGTTCGATTCGCTAAACAGCAGACTGATCGGATGTTTGGCCGCTTCGTCATGCGGCATGTTGTCGAGCGAGAGCTCGGCGCCCAGTCCGCCAGCAAAAGCCATTTCGGCCGCTGCGACGGCCAAACCACCTTCGGAGAGATCATGACACGCACGCACCAAACCACCATGAATCGCTTTGTGCAGCGAAGCGAAGGTGCTTTTGGCCATGGCCGCATTGACCTTCGGCGCGGCGCCATGTGGTTGATCGTGGATCAGCGACCAGTGCGAACCGCCCAGTTCGTGGAAAGTTTTGCCGACGACATACAGCTTGCTGCCGGTTTTCTTCAGGTCCATCGTCACGCAGCGGCGGACGTCGTCGACTTGCCCCAAGGCGCTGATCAGCAGCGACGGGGGGATCGAGATCCTCTGCTTTTCGCCGGCGTCGTTGAAGTAGCTGAACTCGTTATTCAAGCTGTCTTTGCCAGAGATAAACGGCGTGCCGAGCGCGATCGCCATGTCGTAACACGCGATCGCCGAACGAACCAACGAGCCGAGCGTTTCGGGGCGATCCGTATAGCCCCAGCAGAAGTTGTCGAGGATGGCGATCTGCGACGGATCGGCGCCGACGGCGACGCAGTTGCGCATCGCTTCGTCAATCGCGCTGGTCGCCATGTCGTAGGTGTCAAAGTCGCCGTAACGCGGGTTCATGCCGCACGAGACGACCACGCCGCGCTGCGAAGTCAGCACCGGACGAACGACCGCCGCGTCGCCGGGGCCGTCGTTCAAGACGCCGACCAGCGGCTTGATGGCGCTGCCTCCTTGCACTTCGTGATCGTACTGGCGAATGATCCAATGCTTGCTGGCGACGTTCAGCGAACCGAGGATTTGTTTCAAATCGCCGGCGAAATCGCACGATTTTGCAGCCGGAAGTTTCAGCGGCTTGACCGGCAGCGGCTGGTAAGTCGCTTCACGCACGATCGGCGGACGCCCATCGTGCAGGAACTTCATGTCGAGGTCGCCCACCGCTTCTTGATAGTAAAACAGTTTCAAGCGACCGGTCGGCGCGAACCGGCCGATGATTGTCGCTTCGACCCCTTCGCTCGAGCACAGCTCTTCCAGCTCGTCCCATTTGTGATCCGGAACGGCCAGCACCATCCGCTCTTGCGCTTCGCTGATCCAGATTTCGGTGTACGACAGACCGTCGTATTTCAGCGGCGCTCGATCGAGCCAAACATCGGCGCCGATCTTTTCGCCCATTTCACCAACAGCGCTGGAGAACCCACCGGCGCCGCAGTCGGTGACTGCGTTGAAGAGTCCGCGATCGCGGGCTTCCAACAGAACGTCGAGCACCATCTTCTCGGTGATCGCGTTGCCGATCTGGACGGCGCCGCCCGAGAGCGATTCGCTCTCGCTGGTCAGCTCGGCCGAACTAAACGTCGCGCCATGGATGCCGTCGCGACCGGTTCGTCCGCCGAGGGCGACGATCAGATCGTTGGGCTTCACTTCTTTAAAGGAGTGCTGTTGCGGGATCAGACCGACATTGCCGCAATAGACGAGCGGATTGCCCAGGTAACGCTCGTCAAAGTAGACGGCGCCGTTGACCGTGGGAATGCCCATGCGGTTGCCGTAGTCACGCACGCCGCTAACGACGCCGTTCATCACGCGGCGCGGATGCAACACGCCGGGAGGAAGCGTTTCGGGGTCGACATCCGGCGGGGCGAAGCAGAAGACGTCGGTATTGCAGATCGGCTTGGCGCCCATGCCGGTGCCCATGGGATCGCGGACGACGCCGCCGATGCCGGTGTTGGCGCCGCCGTAAGGTTCCAAGGCCGACGGATGGTTGTGAGTTTCGACCTTGAAGACGATGTTGTGCTCGTCATCAAAGCGAACGATGCCGGCGTTGTCTTGAAAGACGCTGACGCACCAATCTTTGTCGCCCAGGCTTTTGCGGATCTCTTGGGTCGCGGCGAAGATCGTCTCTTTCAACATGTTGTTGAATTTGCGTTCGCCCTTTTCATCTTTGTAGGCGATTCGGCCGGCCAGGGTTTTGTGGCTGCAGTGCTCGCTCCACGTTTGGGCGACCGATTCCAACTCGATGTCGGTCGGATCTCGTCCCAGCTCGTTGAAATACTTTTGAATCGTCTGCATTTCGACGAGGGTCAGATAGAGCTGACCCTCTTTGCTGAGCTTGGTCAGGCCGGCGTCATCCAGCTGGCGAATCGACGTGGTCGCCAGCGCAAATTCGTATGGTTTGCCGAACGAGAGCTGCTCGAACGGAATCGGGCCGACGATGACCTGTTCGATCGCGTCGTTCGCCAACAGCTTGTTGCACAGCTTGTCGAACAGCGGCGGCGGCAATTCCGGCAGCCAATATTTGCGGAATGTGCGCACCGCGGCGGCCGATTGACCAAAGTCGGCGATCGCCGTCATCGTGCTTTGCGCGACCGGATCCATCACGCCGGGCTTCGGCAAGACATAGACCAATTGCGACAAACCGGGCGCCGGCGGTTGCGACAGCGCGTCGGCGCCGGCCTCGTCGACTTTCGCCTGTTCGACGACGGTGTCGCAGAGCAGTTGATCGGACAACAGCTCGACATGGTCGCGGTTGAAGTCGGCTTGAATCAGAAAACCGCGCGACGTAGCGACCTGCAGATCGGACGCAAGGCCCAGATCGGCCGCGGCGGCGATTAACGAATCAGCGGCAGCGTCGCGCTCGTCAGCGGACGGATATATGTCAATTTCCCACAGCGTCACGGCGATTTTTTCCGTCGTTTAGGAGTTTTTCGAGCTTGGCGTCGTTCTCTGCTTCGAGAGCTTCACGCAAAGCCGCCAGCACTTTCTCAAACTTGTCGAGCGCCTTCAAGACGTGGCCCCGATTCGAGGTAAATATCTGTCGCCACAGCGCGGCGTCGCCACCGGCGATCCGCGTCGTATCGGCCCAGCCGGTCGAAGTCAGCGGCAACCACTTCTCGGGAGTGGTCGCGGCGACCGCAGCGGCCGCCCAGTGAGGCAAATGGCTGGTGAAGGCCAGCGCCTCGTCATGTTCTTTCGGTTTCATCCAAACAACGGTCGCGCCCAATGCCGTCCACAAATCTTCAACCGCTTCCGCCGCCGCCGCATCGGTACGCCGCGTCGGCGTCAGCACGACGGTGCGATCGACAAACAGGCACGCGTCGGCATGCTTAGGGCCCGCTTTTGCGCCCCCCGCCAAGGGATGACCGCCGACAAAGCGTGCGTTGGTCAATCCTTGATCGAGCGCCGCTGCGATTTCGCTTTTTGTGCTGCCGGCGTCGGTCACAATCGTGCCGGCCGGGCAATGCCGGTCGATCTCTTGAACCAGACCGACGATCTTATCGACCGGAGCACAAACGACCACCAAATCGGCCGATTTGACGCCGCCGGCGATATCGGTGGTCGAGCGATCGATCGCACCGACCCGTTTGGCGTCGACCAGGCTCTCTTGGTTTCGCCCGACGCCAACAATCGACTTCGCCAAACCGCGGGCTCGCATCGCCAAGCCGATCGATCCGCCGATCAGGCCGACTCCAACGATCGTGGCTTGATTCCACTGAGGCATGACGCGCAAGGGGGTGTTAGTCGTAAATGGCTAAAATCGAGAATCGGTTAGTTTAACAAAATCCCGCGCCGTTAGCCGAGGGGCAAGGCGCTGTCAGCGTCGATTTCCCCAGGTATCTTGAGAGGGAACCGATCCGACTCCCTTAAATCGCGAGATGGCATGTTTTTTTCCCCACGTATCGGACTTCATTCGCTCGTTCTGCTGTGCCGGCGAGTCGGAACGCAGTTGGACGCCGGCGTGGATGACCGCACCATCTGGCGCCGAGAGGTCGAGCGATCCTCGGGCGCCCAGCGTCAGATGATGATTGAAATCCGGGATGGAATCGAACGAGGCTCGACGCTGGGGGATGCGCTGACGCGGACCGGCGACTACTTTCCGCATGTTTTTCGGGAAATGGTCCGCCTGGGGGATGAAACTGGACATCTCGATCGGATTCTGAAGGAACTTTCTGTTCGCTATGAGCACAAGAAGCAGATTCGCAGCGCTTTTTTGGCCGGCATCGCCTGGCCGATGATCCAGCTGGCGTTCGCCGTCTGCGTTGTGGGGCTGTTGATCTGGATCATGGGTTTTCTCGGTGACATGACTGGCCAGTCGGTCGATATCCTGGGTTTGGGGCTGATCGGTACGAAGGGGCTGATCATTTATTTTTCGCTGATCGGCTGTTTGATCTTTGCCGGCTGGGGCATTTGGATGCTCTACAGTCGCGGTCAATTTGACTTTTTGCCGTTGGGCCGCATCGCGATGAACATCCCAGGAATCAGCTATCCGCTGAAAACGATCGCTTTGGCGCAGATGGCCTGGTCGATGGCGCTAACCACCGGCGGCGGGCTCGACGCGCGTCGTTCCGTTCAGCTCGGTTTAGAGTCGACCCACAGCGACTACTACACGCAGTACATCGAGCAGGTCGATCGTGATCTGCTCAACGGAGAAAATATCGGCGCCGCGCTGCGTCACACGAGCGTCTTTCCCGAAGAGTTTCTGGATGCGATTGACACCGGCGAGATCACTGGCAATCTGTCTGAAATGATGGAAAAGCTGACCGCCGACTACCAGTCCCGCGCCAGAGCCGCGCTCAACACGTTGGGGATGTTGGCAGGCTTCGGCGTTTGGCTGATGGTCGCCGGTCTGCTGGTCTCCCTGATCTTCCGTTTGGCGTATTCGTACTACGCTCCGATGTATGAAATCTTGGATGAGATGAATCATTAGTCAGAGCGGCGTTACACATAGTTTCCTAACTTCAATCCAACGGACGACGCCCAGCGGCGCAGTACGTCTTTCTCTTGGTCGGTCGCCAAGCGATTGAATTTGCCACGCGCTTGCACGATCGTGCGCGTTTGGGGGTCAACCTCCAAGGTCAGCACTTTCACGTGCATGCCGCAAGACTCCACTTCCATCCGCCAAATCGAACGTGCGCCGCGGACGCAGGTCGACGCGTACGACGCAACGCAGTGATGCATCTTGCGACCTTCGGCGACCAGTTCCTTGGCGGTGCAGACCTCGCGGATGGACCACCATTGATCGTGGCCGTCCCACGACTTGTCGAGCCAGTCAAACGAAGGCAGGCCGCTTGGTTTCCACTGTGGAACATCGAACGCGAAGGTCGAATCGAGCCCGGCGTGCCAGCGATTCACCTGACGCAACAGCGCCTCAGGCGTACGCCCTTTCATCGTGAAGTTCGGCTGCCGAGCCGGGCCTGCTTCGTTTTGATCCGCTCCCAGGTAGTAGTAGGCGACTTCAAACTTTTGGAAGTAAATGTAGTCAATGACTGGTCCAACTTGGGCCATGTCCTCCAACGGATTACGAATGAACCATTGAATGACCGTCGTCCAAAACGGATGCTGCGAAAAGTCATTGGCCAGTCGTGTTCCCATGATCGCTTGGGCCAACCGATCGTCGCCCCCCAAGCCGATGACTTGCCCCCAACGAATCGCTTCGTTGATCGTCGCGTCGTTTGGCGCCGAGAGAAAGTGATGGGCCATTCTCTTGGTGTAGGGAAGCGGCAGGTTGCAACGGGTAAAGTTCTCGCCGGCGCCGATCTGGACGTACCACAAGCGCTCTTTGTCAGACTGGCCGCCGTGGCCGGTGAACCAAACGCGATCCAAAAACGCCGGCATGTCGCCGTACCGCAATAACAAGTGATGCAAGAGCGAAATGAACTGTCGTCGCGCGCTGCGAGTCTTGGGTTTCCACGATTCCAACGGCCGGACCCAGTGCGGGCCAAACGCTGCGAGCAGCGGCAACGCTTCAATCGCCGAATTACCAGCGATCTCACCGTCATGGGGATAGAACGAGTATCCATTGAGAAAACTGGCTCGCTGACTCAGCAAGTGCGTCAGCAATTCGACCAGCGTTTTCCGCTTGTGGTTCGTCTCCTTGACTGCATTGGCGAAGCGAATCAGAGAGGGCGTCGATACGTGCCGCGCATCGATCTCTCGACGAGCCAGCGACAGCAAGTGGTCTCCCCGTCGCCGCGCGTCACGCTTTTGACGCAACAATTGACGACGAGCGGCGAGACGCGCCGCATACTCGATTTCGAGAACGCGCTGACGCTCCTTTTTGCGGAGCTTGTCGCTGAAACCGTTGTCGGCGCACCAGGTGCGATACTGCTCGATCGTATCCAGGCCGAGCCGCTTTAGATGACCGCGGAGATGGCGATCGCTATGGAGAAGTTCGTTTTGTTTTTGTTGGGTGGCCATGGTAGATCAGGTGAGTGCATAGGATCTCTACAGTTCCTTGAAGGAAGCAATAATTGGGCGAGATTCGGAATCGGTTTCATGCGAGAAAACTCCAACGGAAAATAGGGTTGTGGAGAGGGAGACACGCGCGAAAAGAGACGGTTCGCGCGTCGGTCGAAGTTTACCGAGCGACAAAGATACGTCGCTCGGCTTCGATGTTAGAAATGTCCGCTTCGCTTCCAACAGCGCGAAACGAAGCGTTGGGCGGCTCTTCAACGCTGTCGGCAGGAACTGCTTGTCAGGCGGCGGATCTTCCGGCCTGCAAGAGTTTGAGCGGTTCCTTGCGACCGGCGCTGAATGCCGGCCAAATCGCTGCCACCAGGCAGAGAACGAGCGTAGCGCCGCAACCCAGCGCTAATTGCTTCCATGGTAAGACCAGCGTCGGCGACATCCCGCCGAAAAAGCTGACATGCTGCGAGATGCCGACTCCGCACCAGCCCGCAGTGACGCCGAACGAGAAACTGAGTACGCATGCGACCAGTCCCACGAGGCAAGCCTCTGCGATGATTAAACGAAACAGGCCGAATCGGGTCAGTCCGAGCGAACGCAATACGCCCAAATCCCATTGCCGCACACGAACCGAAGCGAGGATCGTATTCAAAACGCCCAAAGCCGAAACAGCCAATGTGACCAACGGCAGTTGCCCCATCCCCCAGATAATGCCGTCGGCGCGATTGCGAATTCTTTGTCGGACGTCATCCACCGTCGTAATTCGAACGGAATCTCCAAAATTACGTGCGGCGAAGGTCCATGTTCCCTGGCCATTTACCGGTTGCCGTTCCCCTTCATAGTGATCGCCGATTTGCTGCAACGATTGACCCAACTGTTCGTAATCCGCGTCGGGCTCGACATTCATCCAAAAGAAATTGGTCAACGGCAGGTCAAAGTCTCGCTGGACGTCCTCATAGCGAGCGAAGACAATCGCCGCCGAGCGACCGCTCTGTCGCCGTAACCCAGAAAATTTCGTCATCCAGTGCCAGCCCGGCAGAAGCGTCCGGGATTTCAGGTTTTTCATCGTTTCGGCCGCCTGGCGTGCGTCATGTGTTGGGATGAGAGGCTGGTGTGCTGATCTTGCGGTCGGCGCCGGTTCAACATCCGCGCAGGCGGCGGCGCGGCTTGCCGTCGGGGTTAGACGCCAGCTTATTACGACTCGGCTTTCTTTTTTGCGCGGCGCTTCGCGGCCGATGCTCGTTCCACGTCACGCTGTCGTTCGCGCTCGCGTAGGATCGGCGCGATTTCTTCCCACGTCGCTGCGCCGCAGGCGACTTGCTCCAGCATCACGAACATATACTTGCTCGGACGATGTCCCAAGTGCAGATAGGTCAGCAGCGCCGCGATCACCGCGACGTAGAAGCTGAGCAGCACGCCCGAGCGGTGATGACTGATCAAGTGATTGAAATTGGCGAAGCATTTCAACCAGCGGAAGAAGAGTTCGATCTGCCAGCGCTGTTGATAGAGCTGGGCGATGACTTCGGCCGACACGTCGAGCAAGTTCGTAATCAGACGCACGGTTTTCGTTTCGTCCTGCTCTTGATACTCGATAATCACCTCGCGCAACGGCACATCGAGAACGATATGTCGCGCTGCTTTCGACGAGCGAAAACGGCCGCGCCGATCACTGACGACGCCTGCTGCGAGATCTTTTTCGCTTAGCGGATTTTCGTCGGCGTCAGCCAGGTGCGGCGCATTGCCGCCAGCCGGTTTGTAACGGATAACGAACTGCGCGCGGGGAGTCCAAGATTCGTTTTGCAGATGATAATGCGCGTTGATGACGTCGAAGCCGCTGAAGCCGCGATCGTACAGATAAAGCCGACCATCTTGCACGTTAGCCGCGGCCGACGCCGACTCGCTGTGCCCCGGTTCGGCGACGACAATCATCTCTGGCGCCCAACTCGTAACGCCGACTTGAAAATCGAGTCGGATATACGAATTTTCTCGTCCATGTTGATTTGAACCGCGCACGGCCCACGCGACCTCGGCCGCCGCTTCTAAAAACGTTCCATCGACGGCGACGGTCCGCTTGAGCAATTCGGATAAGTCGTTCGCAGCGCGGCCGAGCCCGGCCTCTTTGCGGCTCAACTGCTCGCGCAGCGCCTGCAGGATCGGCTCGAGCCGCTGAGGATCGACGAGTCGATGGAAGTCGGAAAGCGTAGTGCGGCAGATTTTTTGAATCGAGAGATGCCGCTGGACTTGCTGCGTTTGACTAAAATCTTCGATCGTTCGCAGCGTGCGAATCGTTGGGTTAAAAAAGGCGAGCAGGTAAGTGACGAAGACGTCATCGAGAAACAACTCGCGATTGCCATGAGAATCGTCACGGCGCCGCAACTCACTAAGCTGCTTCTGCAATAAGCGCACGAACTTCCCCCCCATGACCTGATCAGGCCACAGTGGCAATTCGGCCAACTCCCGTTTCGTTCGGCGCTGTCGCGATTTCGGCTGCATGTCGAAATCATGACAAACTGAAGTCGCTGGCGCAAGTGAAGAAATTGCGAAGAAAATCCCGGACGCTTCTGGCCAGCCCGGTAAGGTGACGACGCCGGCGATCTCGTACGAAACGAGCTTCCCGGGCGAGTAAGGCGGGATCATTACAATCGTATCGCCGACGCCTAACCCGGTAACGCTGGCGAAATGATCCGGCACGAGACATGAATTTCCTGTCGCCAGCTTACGGGCCGCCTCGTTGCGGTCGCCGACGACAAAATCCAAATCCAATAATGGATCATCGCCGCCGACGCCTATTTCCGGATCAAGCCCAATCAAAATGACGTTGTCTTGTCTGGCGACCGAGGAGCGGCTATTGCTATCGGTTACATCCTCAGCAAGCTTCGGCTGTTCGACGGCGAGCGGCATAAAGCGGCCTGGAACGACGCCGGGCGCTGCGGCGATCGACGCGAATTCGGATGCGGGAAGACCTCCCGTGGTGAAGTTGACGAGCGTGTTTGGCGCCCAATCGCCGGGGACGAACGGCTTGAGCATCGAGTAGCCCCAGATTTGCGTCGCGATGAAGAGCCCGAGTCCTAGCGTTAGTGCAACTGATGTGCCCAGCGTTCGCCAGAAGTTGCTTGTCAACTGCGAAGCGAGCAATCGCGGATCAAGTCCGAATATCCGTGCTAGAGGATGGGAAAGAAAACGCTCGGTCAACACGATGGCCAGCGGCGCCAAGAGGATGAATCCAATCGCCATCGTGGTACAGCCGATCGCAGAATAGACGCCGTAGCGCACTTCGTCTGACATGGGTACGAAGAAAACAAAGAGCGGGTTGAGCGCGATGAGAATTATGCCGGCGATCACGCTCCAATACGACATCTTCGCCGGCGGCGCGATGGAATGCGGCGACATCGCATCAAGCGGACTGACGCGCGTGGCGCGCCAAGCCGGGATAATGGAAGCCGCCAATGCTCCGCCAAACGCACAGACCCCCGAGAGCCCGATGGACCAGCCTCCCAGTGTCGCGCCATCCCGCAAGAAATCGGGATGCGAGTAGGCGATGACTTTCAGCAAGCACCAGCCGGCGATCAGTCCTCCCACCCAGCCGATGAGGCCCAGCACGAGACTTTCGACCGCGATGATCGCGGCGATCTGACCGCGAGTAAGAGCAATTGCGCGTAACACGGCGAACTGTCGACCTCTTTCATGGACGCCCATGCTGAGAGTGGTGAAAATAATAAACAGCGATGCGAGTAGCGAGATGCCGGTCGCCGAATAGGCCTGCGTCCGCACGCCTTCGGCGGATCGACTTTGCGTAAGTTCTGTTTCGATATCTTGAGGACTCTGCAGCGCAAGCGGGGGATCCGAACTCGCGAACCGGGGCCGCCAGTTATTGCGGAACGCGTCGGATGTGGCCATCTCTTTCAAAGTGATCGCCGCGAAGTCAACACGTAGCGGTTGTTGGCTGATTTTCTCGGCGACTTTGATCGGAACGTACAGCGCTGTCGGCGCGGGGCCACGTGATGGTTGAGGAGACCCCCGGCCGATAACAGGCAACGACTTCACCTGATCCACGATGCCGATGATTTTCAGGCGATACAGGCCCTCTTCCATTTCAATTTCGAGCTCATTTCCCAAGGCGATTCGATGGTCGGCGGCTAATCCACGGCTGATGACCGCTTCGTGACCATCCGTCTTCGCCGCGTCGATCCAAGTCCCTTCGATCATTGGAAAAGGAGGGGCGGTGGATGAGGCGCCGAGCAACGAAACCGTCGGAGGTCCCGAAGAGAATCTGCCGCCGGTCGGAATGCGCACGGCGTTTTCGCTTTCGCTTGCGAGCTTGGCGGAAGTACCGCTCGCATTCGCGTTCGACGCATCACTTGTTCCGCGATCGGCGCCCGGCGGTCTCCCCTGACCGCGGCGACCAGGGGGGCCCGTTCCGCGTTGACGTGCACCGGGGCCTCCAGGTGATTGGGATTTGTCGTTGGCCGGCGTTGCTCCAAAAATCTTGGTTAACTTCACGCGTGATTGCATGCCGAGATCGATAGACGCGACATTGGGATCGTTTTGCAATTGGACAATCCATCCTTCCGGCACAGACGGTTTCACTTCCGCCGAGGACTTCTCTTGAAGGGCCGGAACCACATAAAAGTGGTGTTGTCCAAGATACTCGGAAGAGAAATCCTCGAACTGCGAGACAAGCGCGTCATAACCGCTTACTACCCAGACGACCATGCAAGCCGACGCGACCATCGCCAACGAAGTCAAAGCCAAACGCGCTGGATATTGGCGAATATAGGAAGCGACAATTTTCAAGACGATTCTCATTGGGCGACCTCCGTACCGGCAGGGGCTGCGCCGCGAAGAACATCTTGGTAATGGGCCGCTAGTGAGTGGGGATCGCAGAAGTTGGCCGTCTCAAATTCGTCCAGCAGTCTGCCATCCTTTAAGACAATGATTCTTTCAGCCCAGACGGCGACAGATGGTTCGTGAGTAACCACGACGATCGTGCGATTTTGTTCTGTGCAAAGTTCTTTGAGGATTCGACAAGTTTCCTCGCCGGTCGCCGAATCGAGACTTCCCGTCGGTTCGTCCGCGAGCACAATCGACGGATCCGTGATCAGGGCTCGCGCGATCGCCACGCGTTGCTGTTCTCCGCCGCTGAGCGCGTCAGGGCGATGCTTGCGCCGCTCGGCGATTCCTAATCGATCCAGAAGATCATCCAGCTTTTCGCGTATCTCGCCAGAATAACCGCTCGCGAATAGCGGTAGGGTAATGTTGTCTTCTGCGGTCAACGTGGGAATCAGATTGAACGCCTGAAAGACGAGGCCAATTTTTTGGCGACGAAACCGGGTAAGGTCACCGTCGCTTAGTTTGGAAATGTTTTGACCGTCGACGATCACCTGCCCAGCGTCCGGGGACGTAAGGCCCGCCATCAAGTGCATGAGCGTGCTCTTGCCCGATCCGCTGGCTCCCATGATCGCCGTGAACGTACCGCGTTCGATCGTCAGACTTACGTCGCGGAGCGCCTCGACCCAATGCTGCCCCTGGCGAAAACGTTTCGTCAGGTATTCGACGCAAAGCGGTTGGACAGAATCGGATACGTTCATGCTTCGTTTTCCAGGAAGAAAGAAGAACTCTAGACTGGGGATGTCCGCGACAACGATCGGTAAGAATGGCGACCTTGACTTAACGCGCGATCTCCACTTCTTGCCCGCTACGAGTCCAAGTTGCGTGCCAGACGTTGATATCAATCGTGTCCGCGACAAAACTAACGCCGCCATCCGTATAGCAGGCGTTCACGCCTCCCGTGTGCCAACTGCGCGCGGCGTTGGCTTTGGATGATTTGTTGACGAAATCTGGCGCCGAATTATTGGGCGATAGCAAACCGCAGAGTAACGGCCCTTTGGGATCGCAGCCTCGCAGCCATGACGTAAGTCGCTTTCCTTCCCAGCTTGCGATTTGCGTCTCCACCGCTGATAATCCGCCGGCGTTGCTGTCCGCCGCATAGGTCAAACTGTCAACTCCGCTGTTCAGCGCCGCACGATACTTTTGAGCGTCCTGGAGCGGAGTTGCCGTAGCGGGAGAGTCGCCTGGACCGATGCCCGATTCCGACCACAGGATGGTGTTGCTTGTGCCGTCGGTGATCGAGGAGAATTTCACCTGCGCTTCGACCCAGCACATGCCGTCGTTAGCGCCGAAAGACGGATGAAACATCGCGTCTTGGCCGCTTCCCGCGTTCATCCCATAGTTGGCGCCCGCGACCGGTATGATCGTGCCGCCGCCCACATCCTGTTGACTGAGCGCTTCGCCGGGATCACTGGGGCAGAGAAAGGTTTTGACGGCTGTGCCCGCGGCTGCATGCACTTCTACCGGCAATCCATCCTTGGGATGCCCCATGTAGAAGCTGAAGTCGATTAGATTCTGCAGATTCTCCTGCTCTACATAAGGCAATATCTTCGCCAGCGGCGAATAGTCGCTCGGGTAAGCAGGTCCATCCCAGCCAGCGTTGGGGAACGCTTCGGCATAAGTCGACGCATAGTTGTGCGTCGCCAGACCCAGTTGCTTCAAATTGTTGGTGCAACTCATGCGTCGGGCCGCCGCGCGAGCCTGTTGCACCGCTGGAAGCAATAAAGCGATGAGAGCGCCAATAATAGCGATGACGACCAATAGTTCAACGAGCGTGAACCCGCGTTGACGTGACATTCTCCGAATCGCCTCTTTTTTACTTTGCCGCGCGGATCGGCAAACAGTGGGAAATATGGTAATTGTCGATTTTTCCTCTTCTGACTGGCGGTTCACGAAAGGGAAACACGCACTGGCTAAATCAGAAGCAGAAGTGAGAATCGTCCAGCTGATTGGGGCAGTTGGTAGCGGCTGGGATTCTTGGTGAGTCATGCGAGGAACGTATTCCGCAAATCGTCTTCCTCATTTGCTTCGCTAGTGAATAGCAAGCATTGCGCCAACACAACCAATGTTTTGCTGCGTCGGTATGGGGGACATGCTTGAATCGGCATTTCAGCGGTTTATCGAATGTCCTGCGCCGTTCAAGATTCAATTTGCAGCGGTCTGTCGCACGTCGTCGGCGGTCCGCTGCATGTCAGTTGATTCGACTCGCTTGTCGGCTGGGTCGACACGCAAGGGTATGGCAAATAGAGAATCGCTGCTTGAGGGCTGAGCGACGCGATAAACCTGAAGTAGAAGCGGTCGTCACGCGACACGCCAAGATCGACGAGTTATCCATTAGGGGCGCCGATTCGCGCGTTGCATTGAACAGAATCTAGAAAGTTTGCGGCAAAAGCATTCCGAGTAAAAGAACCACCGCAACGCAAACGATAGCGACGACTTCAATCTGTGTCGCCAGCTTGGGCCGGTCTGCCGAGATAAACGCCCACACGACCAACATCGCCATCGGCACGGCGCAGATGATGTGCGTTTTCATGGCTACCCACACGCAGAGCGCGGCGCCTGCCGTAAGACCCAAACATGTCATCAAACTGATTCGCATTTGGGGTTTTTCGACAGGTCCAGAATCGGATCACCCTTCCCAATCACGAATTCAACTTTCGCGAAGAACACGTCATTTCGTTGTACAACGGCAATATAACGTCACTGGATCGGCTCGCCGGTATCCTCGACGTCCCCATTGCTTTGAATCGTGAAATTCCCTTTTCGCAGTGGTTGCTTGCGATCTCCCTCGCGAAACAGTTGCGGGTCGACAAAGTCAACATCTTCAGGCGCCAACCAATGGATGCCGAGATTCTTGCCGGTCATGAGATATGTCGGCGCCGGTTTTTCGCTTGCTGAATCGTCGTCGAAGAAACCTAGCTGCATCGAGTCTCCCTGGTCGGTCACGATTGCAACGACGCTAGTATGCGTAGGGGCGCCGGGATCGTTATCGAAATGAAAGGGAGATTTGCAGCCGTGTAATTTTCGATTGTGGGGACTGTCCCACGGTTCGTCGAAACGGTATTCGCTGAGTTGCGGATCGATCTCGTTTTCCAGGATCGGGATCAGAAGCGCACGCCAGCTATGCATGGGGCGTCCGTTGGCGCCATAGATGCATCTGGGCGGAGAAGCTTGGTGGATGGCTTGATAAACGGAAAGGGCCATGACGACCTGTCTCGTTTGGCGGCGCGCGGCGGCGTGTTGATATAGATAGGTTGGATGTCCAAGCGAAGGGATCAGCAATTGGCTTGCGAGGTATAGCAGAACTCCGCTAAACGCTAGGACGGTCCCTATGTGCCCGGCAATCTTCGGCCGAAAAACCCAAAGCCATGCCCAAGCGATGATGACGACCGCCGGGATTGCACATAAGAAGTGTATCTGAACCGCAATCGCGAGTATCAATGCGATACTCGCAGTAATCGAGAAGCAAGTCTTTAGATTGATTTGCATTCGTCCCCCTTACAACTCCGGAATCGGATCATCCTTTCCGATCACTTCCCCTTCCCACACCGCCGTCTCGCCGTCATAAGACAAGATGCGGTGGGCGCTGCCGGGCGCTGAGGGAACATCGACTTTAGGCAACCACACGGCCAGCTCGTTTTTCACATCGGCCAATGTTGTATTGCCGGCCAGGTTGTTGATTTCCTGCGGGTCGGATTGCATGTCGTACAGTTCTTCCGATCCGTCGGCGTAGCGGATGTAGCGCCAGCGCTCGGTGCGGACGGCGTGGTTGCCTTGGTTGTGGGTGGTGATCGCGGGATGATCT
Source organism: Blastopirellula marina DSM 3645 (assembly GCF_000153105.1). GTDB lineage: Bacteria > Planctomycetota > Planctomycetia > Pirellulales > Pirellulaceae > Blastopirellula > Blastopirellula marina. The sequence goes on along the minus strand of NZ_CH672377.1, from coordinate 765,660 downwards.
CGTTGGGTGGCGGCGTTTTGTAGTTGCGGGGTGAGGGAGTGCCCTTCCAGGTTGGTGTTGGCCGGCAGGCCGCAGAGGTCGATCAGGGTGGGGTAGATGTCAAGCAGTTCAACCGGCTGCGTACACTTCCCTTGAATCGCGACGCCGGGGCCGGCGAAGATCAGCGGAACGCGGGTCGAACGATCCCAGAGGCTGTTTTTGCCGGTGATCCCTTTTTCGCCCAAGTGCCAACCATGATCGGACCAGACGACCACGATGGTATTGTCGGCGTACCCTTGTTCCTGGAGCGCCGCCAACACGCGGCCGACTTGAGCATCGACAAAACTAGTGCAGGCCATGTACGAGCGGACGAGATTGCGCCACTCGCCGGACTCCACCAAAAACTTTTGGCGTGGTTCCGGCAACTTCCAGTGCATGTACCACGAGAAGCGGGGAGTGTCGTCCCGATCTGCTGCGACGAACGGCGGCAGTTGAACTTCGTCCTCGGGATAGAGGTCGAACCATTTTTGCGTCGCGTAGCAAGGGACGTGCGGCAGGAAGAAGCCGACCGACAGGAAGAACGGCTCCTGCGGTTTCGCTTCTAGCGTATCGACCGCCCAACTGGCGACTTTGAAATCGCCTTTGTCTTCGTCTTTGTGAGGAAAGGTTCCCCAGTCGACCAGCGGGTGAGGATTGGGCGTTTCGACCAGCTTTTTTTTCGGCTTCGCGCCAACCGAAGCGGCCGGGCCAAGATGATCGAACTCGTTGTCTTTCTTGGGGCGACGACCATAGCCGCCGTGAAAGATCTTGCCGGTCGAATAAGTCGTGTAGCCGTGTTGGTGCAAGTACTGCGGCAGGGTGACCAGATCGCTCAACGGTTCGACATCGCGAAACCAGGGCGCCAAGCCATGTATGCCGGTCGTGCTGGGTCGCAGCCCGGTCAGCAGACTCGTGCGTGATGAATTGCAAAGGGGCGCCTGACAGTGGGCGTTGGCGAACAGCGTGCCCCGCGCGGCTAGTCCGTCGATGTGCGGCGTTTGAACTTGAGGATGCCCGTCGAGACAGCCGATCCAATCGTTCTGATCGTCGATCGCGATGAACAGGATATTGGGTTTCTCGGCTTGGGTGAGAGAAGAGGACAGCAGCAACGCGCAAGCAGCGCAGAGAGCAAGGCGAATCATGAGGCGATCTTTGGGCGTGAGATAGAGCGAGGAATCGACTGTTTGATTCTAGTCGATCGCGAAGCAGGAAGCACGCGATCGTTCGCTGTTCGAAGTCGGGTCCGCTGTGTGGACCAAGGGAATCGCTAAACATCGTTGCGATACCGCGCAGAGAACCGAGGTAAGGCAATCTTACGTCCGGTTGAATTTCATCGGCCGAAATCGTTGCGCTGCAGATGGTCCGCATAGGGGACCCTACGCCCGATTATTCCGTTGGCGGAATCTCGTCGGGCCCTTGCTTGCGAGCTTCTAGGATCGCGTTGATCAGCGCATCGGGGGCCGGCGGCGGTGGGTTCATTTTGTTGCAGCACGCTGCTTTGCCCAAGATCAGCGTCTCGCGGTAGTTATCCAAGTAGTGTTTGCAGCAAGGACAATGTTCGAGATGCGTTTCCATCACGTCTTGCTGGTTGGCCGGCAAGGCATGGTCGAGAAACTCGGCGAGATATTCGTAGATCTCTTTGCAGGATAGTTTTGCGTGGTTCATAGTTATGCACCTTGCATGTGAGGATCTAGCAAGGTTTTGAGCGCCTGGCGTGCACGATGGAGTCGAGTTTTTACAGCGCCGGGCGTCAGTTCCAAAACTTCCGCCGTTTCTTCGGTGCTCATCTGTTCGATGTCGCGTAATAGCAAAACGGTACGGTAGGATTCTGGCAATTCGGCAATCTTTGTGCGAACCAGCTCTCGGATTTCCCGGTCGTTGACTGCGGTATCGATTGTAACGGCCCAAGCAGGCTCATGACCATCGCGATGGCCGTTGCCCGAGAATTGCGGCAACAAGTCATCAATCGGCTTTTCCGGTTTCCGCCGCCGCGTCCGCAATTTCATCAACGACGCGTTCACCACAATGCGGTGCAGCCAAGTCGACAACTGCGAGTTTCCCTCGAACCGACTAATCGACCGAAATGCTGACAGGAACGCATCTTGCAACGCGTCTTGGGCATCTTGCTCTTGCGTCAAAAAGCGACGAGCCACCGCGAGCAACCGCCCGCTGTAGTCTCGCACCAAACGCTCGAAGGCGGCCGGATCACCCGACTGTAGGCCCTGCACCAATTCGGCTTCGGTTACGAAGGGATCGGCGAGTGGGCGTTGAAAACTTTCCATGTTCGGAGAATACCAGATCGAGAAACGGGCGTCTATTCGGACAAGTAAGGTAGATTTTCTCGGCAGCGCCATTGAATCGACGCCGAGCGAAGCGCACGATCAGATGGGTAGCCGGGCGAAAAAATCAAAGGGTATCGAGATGACGAAGCAGTTGGGATGGATCATCCTTGCCTTGATCGCGGCTTTTCCGAGAGTTTCTGTCGCCCAGCCGCTGAGCGCCGCCTTTGGGGAAGTTGATCTGACCCCAGAAATAAAAGCGGAGCGGCCGGTCTTCTTGGCCGGATATGGCTACAATCGCCGCGCATCCGGCGTTCATGATCCGATCATGGGGCGGGCCCTGCTGTTGGATGACGGTCACAAGCGGATCGCAATTGTCGGCGTTGATCTGATCGGCTTGGCTTTTCCGGACGTGCAGCGTATTCGAGATAACCTGCCCAACGTCGACTTTACGATCGTCGCCAGCACGCACAGTCACGAAGGTCCCGATGTGATCGGCATTTGGGGACCCAATCCCTTGTCGCGCGGAGTGGATGACAGCTATGTCTCGCTGGTCGTCGATCGTGTTTCGGAACTGGTCACGTCGCTCGAAAAGCAACTGACCCCGGTCACGGCGAAATTTGGAACGGTCGATGATGCGTCGCTACTTCGGGATAGTCGCTTACCAGAGGTCTATGATCCGACATTGCGTGTCCTCCGCTTTCAAGCGGTCGATAGCGGCGCCGATGTCGGGCTGTTGGTCCAATGGAACTCGCATCCCGAGGCGATGGGCTCCAGAAATACCTTGCTGACCGGTGACTTTCCGGCGACAACCGTCGCCGAGCTGCAAAAGAAGTATCACTGTCCTGTGGTTTATGTTTCGGGCGCTGTGGGTGGGCTGCTGGCTCCTTCACGCGGTCAGTTTCGTGACGAACAAGGGAACGAACTGCAGGAAGGGGATTTCGCCTATTGCGAAGCGTATGGTCGCGCCGTGGCGCATCTGGCCGCAGCCGCGATTGATACGGCGACGCCGATTACGGCGACTCCATTTGCGGTCTCGGCCAAGCCGATCGCGATTGCGGTCGAGAATCCGCTCTACAAATTGGCCCGCAAGTTAAACGTCGTGCGGAGACCTGGGTTTGCGTTGACCGATGATTTTGAAACCTTCGGCCAACAAGTGTCCCGTGAATTTCGGCCTGACGACGCAGGGCTCAAATCGGAGGTGTCGGTCGTCGCGCTGGGAGAACTGCGAATTGCCTGCATCCCGGGCGAACTTTATCCCGAACTTGTTTACGGCGAATTTCAGAATCCCGTTGAGCCGAACGCCGACTTTCCGGATGCGGAACTCGAGCCGACGGTTGCATCCCTGTTGGCCGACAAAAAGTGGATGCTGTTTGGCCTGGCGAACGACGAGATCGGCTATATTATTCCGAAGCGCCAGTGGGACTCGCAATCGCCGTACGCCTATGGCCGCGACGCTCGCCAATATGGCGAGATCAACAGCTGCGGCGTCGAAGTAGCGCCGGTCGTGATGGAGGCGCTGCGCCGCCGCGTCGCCGACTTGGAAGCGGCCGATTAAGGGCTAGCCGTCCAGCTTTTCTTCAGCCGCGCTCTTCCGATAATATCGCGGCGCCAGATTCCAATGATCTCCGCGGGCGCCTGACTGATAGTCGGACCAGGCTAACTGTCCGACGGTCGCGGCCATTGGTCGCCAGCACGATTCGGGCAAGATTTGGACGCCGGCGGGAATTTCTTCACGCAGCTTGGCCAGCGCCGTTCCGCTGACGCAATCGCCCACTTTCAGCGAAGCGATCCAGGCGTCGATTTCGACAATTTTCGCCAAACCATCGCCGTTCCAACTGCTTTCTTGCCGCTGGTATTTTGCGACGAAAACCTCTTGCCGTTGGGCGTCGATGATGGTTTGGACGTTGTTAACGTGGGCCGGCGACTGGGCGGCGATGACGCGCAGCGTGTCGATTCCTAGGACTTCGGCCTTCGCGACATACGCCAGTGCTTTGGCGGTTGCGACGCCGATTCGCAGTCCAGTGAATGAGCCGGGACCGTGCGAGACGGCGATCAGCTCGATCTGGCCGGGCGCCCAATCGACGCTGCGAAAGGCCTCCTCTAAGGCAGGGGTTAACGCGGCGGCGGTGCGCAGCGCCGGGTCAAGTTCTACCTGTCGCAGCAGTTGATCCCCCTCCAGCAAGGCAAAGGAGGATTGACGGAGCGAAGTCTCAAGTGCCAACAGCTTCATGGCGATGTAAGATTTCTAGGCGTATGAATCTGGACGACGACAACAGTGTGGGTCATGCTTGACCTAGGTCTTTATCCTACCTAAACTTCGGGGCTAGGCCTGCAATCGCATCGCCTAATAGGCTACCATTGATGCATCGCTCCGGTAGGGGAGACGCAGCAAAAGCAGTTCCGAAATACCCTCCCTCGGCATATGAAAGCCCTCGGTAAACGAAAGGTAGTCAGGCTTGAAACGAGCGCTGATTAGCGACATCCATGGCAATCTAGAAGCGCTGACCGCGGTTCTAGACGACATCCGACAGCAGGGTATCACCGAGATCTACTGCCTGGGGGATGTTATCGGCTATGGTCCGAATCCAGTTGAATGTCTGGATCTTGTCCGTCGCAAATGCACGATGTGCCTATTGGGCAATCACGATCAAGCGGCCCTGTTTGATCCCGATGGCTTTAATCCGGTCGCGTTTCGCGCCATTTTATGGACGCGAGACCAGATTGATAACTCTACCGGCGGCCCCAATGTCGTCAACGAACGGTGGGACTTCCTGGGTGAGCTGCCGCGGACGCACATGGAGCCGAACCGCTTGTTTGTGCATGGTTCGCCGCGTGACCCCACCAACGAGTACGTCTTTCCCGAAGATGTCTACAATCAACGGAAGATGGAAAATCTGTTCGAGCGACTCGATCGATTTTGTTTTCAGGGACACACGCACATCCCCGGCATTTTCACGCCGAGTCTCGAGTTCTTCGGGCCGGATGAATGCGATAACGTCTATCGCTTGGGAGACGAGCGAGCGATGTTTAATGTCGGCAGCGTCGGCCAACCGCGAGACGGTGATCCGCGTTCGTGCTACGTGATCCTGACGGAAGAGTCGGTGATGTATCGCCGCGTCGAGTACGACGTCAACGCGACCGCCAAAAAGATCTACGACATACCGGACCTCGACAACATGTTGGGCGACCGTTTAAAAGACGGCAGATAGGATTTTGCCGCACCCATTGCCGCTAGCCCTTCAGAGACGACTTCGATGAAACGCGCGATCGTCAGCGACATCCACGGCAATCTCGAAGCGCTTACCGCGGTCCTTGCCGATATCGCTTCGATCGGGGTCTCCGAGATCTACTGTCTGGGAGATATCGTCGGCTATGGTCCCAATCCTCGCGAATGCGTCGACGCCGCGCGGCGATTCGATTTTTGCATTCTGGGGAATCACGATCAGGCCGCTCTGTTTGATCCCGAAGGGTTCAGCCAAGGCGCCGAGCGAGCGATCTTTTGGACGCGTGAGCAGCTCGAAAACGGCGGCGATACCGACCCGGAAGTCGCCAAGCGGTGGAAATTTCTGTGCGAATTGCCGCGAACTCGGATGGAGGGGGACTGGATGTACGTCCATGGTTCCGCCCGAAATCCGCTGAACGAGTACGTTTTTCCCGAAGACATCTATAACAGCCGCAAGCTGGAACGGATTTTTTCGATCATTCCGAAGTATTGTCTGCAGGGGCATACGCACGTGCCGGGGGTATTTGCCGATGATTTTTCGTTCATCGCATCGGCGGATCTCGAGAATAACCGTTACCAGATGGGTCAGCGCAAGTTGATGGTCAATGTCGGCAGCGTGGGGCAGCCGCGAGACGGCGATTCTCGCAGTAGTTATGTGGTGGTTTCCGACGAAGAGGTCGAATTTCGCCGCGTTTCTTACGATATTGCGGCGACGGCCGCCAAGATTCGCGCGATTGACAGTCTCGACAACACCCAAGCGGACCGTCTGTCGGACGGGCGTTAAATCCGCGATAATCGCGCCATTCTCGCTACCAGCGGCTTGACTGTCTCCACAAGGCGCTTTGGGGCGAAATAGACATCATGGTTTCGACCTCTTTTGCGCGGCGTGGTTGCAAGATTCGCCCATCCCATGAGAATACATCCAAATAGGCTTTGATCGCGTCGCTCTGTTTAGGGGTGACGTCTAATTCTTTCGTCCAGCAAGGTTTGAAGTTGTGGAACGTCGTGTAATCGCGTTTTCTCTGATCGCTGTCGCGATGCTCATGACGTTCCAGATGCTCGGTCGTCGTAATCAGGACGCTCAGCCAGAGAACCCGGACGCAGAGCAAGCCGAAGTTGCCGAAAAAGGGGACCAGCCCCAACCAGGCGATGCCGGCGGCGATCAGCCTAACCCCGAAATCAAACCGGCGGATGACGCCGAAAATGAGGACGAGGAGGTCAAGGAAGAGCCGCAGCCTCGCAAGTTTGTCACGCTCGGTTCGGTCTCTTCTGCCGACGCCGACATGCTGGTCACTTTTGACACGCGCGGCGGCTCGGTCGCTCGCATCGAATTGCCGGCTGACAAATACAAAAGTCTGGAAGATCGCCATCTGGGCGGATATTTGGGTTGGCTGATGCCGTATGACGCGGTCGCTGGATGCGAGATTCGCATCGTCGGCCCCGGAACTCCGGCCGCTTTAGCGACTCCCCAAGACGCCAAATCGGGCGTCGGACTGCAGGTGGGCGACATCATCAAATCGCTCGCCGGCGAAGAAGTGGTCGACGTGCAGTCTTACGTCGACGCACTGAAACTGACCAAACCTGAAGACGCGATCGAACTGGTCGTCGAGCGCAAAGGCGCCGATGCCGTTCAGTTGTTGACCTACACCGCGACGCTGACCGATCTTCCCTTGGAAGTGATCAAGCCGGAAGTGTCGGAAGTGGTCGACAAGGTCACCGGCATGCCGCGCACGGTCGAACATCCTTCCGCCTATCTAACTTCGCTGGCGCGGATCAACGGCTCGATGATTCCAGCCGAAGGCAAGATGATCAACGACTTGCCGCTGATCACCAAAAACTGGCGCCTGGTCGAGAACGAAGATCCGACGATCGTGCAGTTTGAAACTTTGGTGACGCCTGAGGACCTGCCGCAGGGAGTTCGCTTCGCCAAGCTGCGATTGGTCAAAACGTTTCAACTGCCGAAGAAGCCGACCGAGGCCAACGCCGAATCCAATTATCAGCCGTACGGCCTGAAATACTCGCTGCAAGTTTTCAATGACGGAACGGAACCGGTCGACGCGGCGTTTCGTCAGTTTGGCGCTACGGGGTTGCCGACCGAAGGTTGGTGGTACAGCAACAAAATTGCCCGCGGCTGGGGCGGGGCTGGTCTGCGTGACGTGGTCTGGGAATCGTCGAAAGGCGATTATGACATGTTCACCGTCGCCAAGATTATCGCCAAAGCGCAAGATCTAGAGAGTGATCGCCAGATCTCGATGTTCAAAGTCGACGATCAGATCAAACCCAAGTTTGCCGGCGTGGACGCCGTTTACTTTTCGTCAGCGATGGTCTTCAACGAGTCTGACAAAGGACCCGCACTATCGCGTGGCGCGGCGATTGTCGCTGCAGTCGTGGATGAAGAGCAAAAGCAACGGACCGATTGCACCTATCGCTTGGATGGAGCGACCGAAACGATTGAGCCCGGCGACAAGCCGTTCGAGCTGTCGTGCACGATATTCTCGGGACCGAAGAAAGAAGAGCTGCTGGCCCATTATGGTCTGCAGAATCTGGAGTACTACGGTTGGTTCCATTACGTCTCGACAGCGTTGTTGTTCGTGCTGCACTTCATGCACGACTATCTGTACATCCCCTATGGTCTGGGAATTATCTTCTTGACGCTGATGGTTCGCGGTTGCTTGTTCCCGCTGAGCCGCAAGCAGGCGCGTAACATGCTGATTCAACAGCAGCTCGCGCCGGAGATGAAGAAGATCAGCGAGATGTACAAAGAGGATCCGATCAAGCAGCGTCAAGCGCAACAAGAGCTGTTTACAAAGTACAACTTCAATCCGCTCGGCGGTTGCGGCGTGATGTTCCTGCAGTTGCCGATCTTCCTGGGGCTCTATCGCGCGTTGGCGGTCGATATCCAGTTGCGTCAGGCGCCGTTCATTCCAGGGATTGAATGGTGCTCGAACCTTTCGGCGCCGGACCAAGCTTGGTATTGGGTCGGCGTGCTGCCTGACTTTATGACGATCCACCCATCGGCGAGTTTTCCGGCCAGCTTTTTGTTCCTGGGCCCTTACCTGAACATTCTGCCGCTGTTCACGATCGCGCTCTTTTTGGTTCAGCAAAAGATGTTCATGCCGCCGGCGGTGGACGAACAGCAAAAGATGCAGCAGCAGATGATGACCTACATGATGGTTTTTATCGGCTTCATGTTTTTCCGCGTGCCTTCTGGTCTCTGCATTTACTTCATCACGCAAAGCGTCTGGGGCATCTTGGAACGTAAATTGATCCCGAAGCCGCAGTTGGCTGATTTGCCGTCGGCGTCGGATACGATTACGGTCACCGCGAAAAAGCCGAAGAAACGACCGCCAGGCAAAAAGTAAGCACAGCTGGAAAGCGACGGATCTGACATGTCGGCCGCACTGGAAGACACCATCGTGGCGATCGGCAGCGGATCGGGCGGGGCGTTGCGTGGAGTCATTCGCATTAGCGGCCCCGACGCTTTCCGTTGCGTCGAGCCATGGCTCGAGCTGCGCGAGACGCCGGCAACATTCGGGCGCCGCTCCGCGATGGCCGCAGCGTTGGCCAAAGTCGCCGATCGTCAGCTTGCCTGCGATCTTTATTATTGGCCGGACGATCGCAGTTACACGCGGCAGCCTTCGATCGAAATTCATACGATCGGATCTCCTCCGCTGTTAGAAGAGCTGGTCGCCGCCGCATGTCGGCATGGCGCTCGCATGGCCGAGCCGGGCGAGTTTACGCTGCGGGCTTTTCTCGCAGGTCGGCTTGATCTGACCCAGGCCGAAGCAGTGCTCGGCGTGATCGACGCCGAAGGGGATGCACGTTTGAAACAATCGCTGGCGCAGCTTGCCGGCGGACTTTCCTCTCCGCTGGCCGAAGCGCGGCGACAACTGCTGGAGCTACTAGCCCACTTGGAGGCAGGTCTCGACTTTGTCGAAGAAGACATCGAGTTTATCTCCTCTGCAGCACTCTGTGCTCAACTTCAAGATGCCCAGCGCTGCGTCGAACAATCGCTGATGCAACTTTCAGGGCGCGACGCCGGTGAGAAAGCGATCAAGGTCGTCTTCTGCGGCGCGCCGAATGTCGGCAAGAGCAGTCTATTTAATGCGGTGCTCGGCGAGTCGGCGGCGATCGTCGCCGATCTGGCCGGAACCACGCGCGACACGCTGCAAAAGTCGATCGTCATCGGTGGCGAACCAGTCGCGCTGATCGATACCGCGGGACGAGAGGAAGTCGCAGCAGGGCCGCAGCAGTCGGCCCAACGGCTGGGAAGCGACCAGGTGAGCCGCGCGGACCTGCGGATTATTTGCTTTGATGCGAGTCGCGCGGCGACTGACGCCGAATGGCGACTGTGGAACGAATCGCCGGAAGATCGCCGCTTGCTCGTGCTGACCAAAGGCGATTTGGCGACTGCGACAATCACCGCCGGAATCACGACCAGCGTTGCGACCGGCGCCGGAATCGCCGCGCTGCGGGCCGCGATCGCCGAAAAACTGGCTGCTCTGCCTGCGGCGGATGACGCGACGGCTAGTCGCTGTCGCGCTAGTCTAGAACAAGCGACGAACTCGCTTGCGGCGGCGCTAAATGCTGCTCAGTGTGGTTTAGGGGAAGAATTGATCGCCGTCGAGATCCGAATGGCGCTATCCGAACTGGGGCGCGTTGTCGGCGCCATCGCGACGGATGACATCTTGGATGTGATTTTTAGCCGCTTCTGTATCGGGAAATAATTGAGTAATTGAGATTCCTTGCGCCTTCCATGTCGATCGAAGGGTCTGCACATAGCTGCGTAATTTTGACAATTAGTTAGGGGATTTTGCCGGTTTCAGGCCCCCTCTTAATTGCAGAATGTGCAGTGACCCGGTATCGTAGAGCAATACGGTGGTAGATTGTGCCCACCAACGGCCGATACGATTGAAGGTATTTCCGTCGAAGCACAGACCGCCCGCCCTCTCTCAACGCCACATCGATTTCGCCAAGCGTGAGCGACCTGCCTTGTCGTTTGTGGTTGATGTTGATCACCGGATTAGGAGCTACCCTCTATGACAATGAATAATAACCGTCGTGATTTTCTGAAGGTTTCGGCGGCTGCGGGCGTCGGCTTTTGGGCGTCAAATATGCAAGCGGCGGAATCGAAATCGCCGAATGAGCAAATCAACTTCGCTTGCATCGGCGTGCAGGGCAAGGGTTCGAGCGATTCGCGCGACGCAAGCCGTGCCGGCAACATCGTCGCGATCTGCGATATCGACGATAACAACCTTGCCAAAGCTGCAGGCGAGTTTGAAGGCGCCAAGAAGTACAACGACTATCGCAAGATGCTCGAGGAGATGGACAAAGAGATCGACGCGGTGACGGTCAGCACGCCTGATCATTGCCATGCCGTCGTCGCCGCCACCGCGATGAAAGCGGGCAAGCATTGCTTTACGCAAAAGCCGCTGACCCACAGCATCTACGAAGCGCGTCGTTTGGGCGAAATCGCTCGCGAAAACAAAGTGATGACCCAGATGGGTAACCAAGGAACTTCGCACGCCGGCCTGCGTCGCGCTGCGGAGATCATCCAATCGGGCGCCATCGGCAACGTGCAGGCAGTTCACGTTTGGACGAATCGTCCGGTTTGGCCGCAAGGTCAAGGTTTCGCCGAAGTTGAACCGACTCCGGAACATATCCACTGGGACAACTTCATCGGCCCGGCCAAAGCGATCGACTATCGTCCCGACATCCACCCGTTCAAGTGGCGTGGTTTCTGGGAATTTGGCACCGGCGCCTTGGGCGACATGGCTTGCCATACGGTCAACATGCCGTACATGGCTTTGAAACTGCGTGACCCTACTTCGGTCGAAGCGGTTACCTCGGGCCACAACGGCATCACCTACCCGAAATGGTCGACGATCACCTTCGAGTTCCCCGAACTCGACGGACGTCCGGCTTGCCAGTTGCTTTGGTATGACGGCGGCAAGATGCCCGACAACGAACTGTTGGACGGCGTGCCGCGTGACGGCGAAGGCAAAGTCGCCAGCAGCGGTTGCCTATTGGTCGGCGACAAGGGTCGTTTGTATTCGTCCAGCGATTACGGAGCCAGCTTCCAATTGCTGCCGGAAGCCCAGTACAAGGATTACGAAGGACCGGCCGAAACGATTCCGCGTTCGCCGGGTCACTTCAAAGAATTCGCGGACGCCATCAAGGGTGGACCGGAGCCGGTCTCGAACTTCCCCAACTACGCCGGTCCGCTTACCGAGACGATTTTGCTCGGTAACCTGTCGGTTTGGGCGGGCAAGAAGATTGATTGGGACGCCAAAAACATGGTCGCCAAGAATGCTCCGGAAGTTGCCGAGATCATCAAGCCGACCTATCGCGAAGGTTACAGCCTGTAAGGCGAGCCGTCCGATCTGACAGAAATTTGGGGGGAGAGTCGTCTGACGACTCTCCTCTTTTTTTATGCGCCCGTGCACTCCGTCTGACGGATTGTTTGCATAATCTTCTCGTTTTGCGATAACATGGAACCAGCCGACGTCATCCTTCCTGTTCCTTCCGCCTGCCTGCATCGCCATGCCTTCCGGCCAGCCGACAACTTACTTGCCTGACGCGGCGACATTGCCGTTTGACTTACGCGCTGCCGTAGATCATACGACATGCGACGATCGGCAGGTCGTGGTCGCCGCCGATGACGATGCGTTGTTGGTGGAAGCGATCCAAAGGAAAGATCGCGAAGCGTTTACGGCGTTCGTTTCGCGGCAGCAAGGGTTTGTGTTCGGCTATCTGCGCTCGCGCATGCTCGAACCATCGGACGCGGAAGATCTTTGCCAAGAGGTGTTCTTGCGCTGCTTTGTCGGCAAAGTTCGATTTCCAGAAAACGTGCCGATCCGGCCATGGCTCTTGGGGGTCGCTCGGAATGTTCTGCGCGAACATGTACGCAAAGTGAATCGCCGCAAAGAAGTCGCCTGGACCGAGCTCTGCCTCGAGATCGACGCGTTGGCCGACAACGACCATGACGACTATTCGGCTGTGCAAGGCTTCTTGAAGCAATGCTTGGATTCGCTTGGCAAAAGCGCTCGTGACGCGCTCGACATGCACTATTACGCCCAGATGAAAATGTCGGCGATCGGCGCCAAGTTGCGACGTAGCGAAGGCGCCGTCAAGCTGCTCGTCTTTCGCGCTCGACAAGCGCTGAAGAATTGCATTACGCGAAAGATCCACGCAAGCGCCGATGACTAACGAAGAATTAATCGAGCTGGTTCAGTCCCATACTCCGGCTGAGCTGAAGCTCGAAGAGATCGAATTGCTGCGCCAGCGCATCGCCGAATCGGCCGAACTGCGCCGCGTATTGATTGATCAGCTGCAAATGGAGCATTATCTGACCGACGCGCTAGGGCGACTCGGCTTCTCCGCCGAAACTCTCTTAGCCAAATTTGATCGAGACCAACGTCGACGGCGCACCTACACCGCGATTGGGGGCGGCTTAGCGCTGATCGTATTGGCCGCCGCGGCTGGCTTGATCTATTCTTATCAACCCCCAGCCAAGGTCGCCGACGCGACTGCTAACCCGGTGCAGGTTGATCCCGCTGACAAACAACCGCTCAAATTAGAGCCGGGGGCCGATCCAGCGAAGGTTGTCGAAGAGGGCGAAACGGACTTGGCGCTACCGATGTCGCCGATTGACGGCGAAGCAGCTGGGAAGGCCGATGACGACGACCAGCAAGAGACCAAGGCAGCCGGTCCTTGGGACGTCTCGCTGGCTCGCCCGGCGGTTCGCTTCGCCGACGCTTGGTACCACGATTTTGACCCGGCGCGCGATGCGCCGACCGAAGACTCTCTCAAGCAATGGTTTACGCCGCTGAAAAAATCGGGAGGTCGTTTCGAGACCCACAAGCATCACAATACGATGCGGACCAGCATGAGCGGCGCGTTTCGGCTGAATGCGCCCTGGACCAACGACGCGGCGCTGCGACTGTCGGTCTGGGATGGAGAGCAGTTCGCACTTCACTTTTTGCACGGGGACGAAGGGATCTCGCTCGTTCACCACAATCGCGACTACGACCCGTGGAACGCTTACCAGGTTGCGCGCAAACCGGATGAAGAAAACGTCAGTCGCCGCACGTTGGCCGCTAGCGACAACTTCGCCGATCGCCGCTCGGATCTGCACGAAGCGCCGATCACTTGGTTCTATTACGATGCGCAACAGCACGAGATGGTCCTCTTTCGCGGTGAGATCGAGTTGCTGCGAGCCCCGTTGTCTGGCCCGCCAACCGAAGTCTTGTTCGAAGGCAAAGCCGGGATGCGCGGGCTCGATTTTCAGCGTCTGAGCGAACTGCCTCGGACGAGCCGACTCGAACTGCCGATCGTCGCCGAGATCAATCGTCCCGCTGACCTGCCGTGGACCGAGCGTCTGCCGGAAGCAGGGATCACGATTCGCAAGCTCGACGATGGGGCGATCGAGTTAGAAGCCCTGAAGGGGGAAGGCTATATCACGGCGCCGATCCCTGGAGAAGGAGTTCGCGTCGTCGACTTTTTGCTGGAAGATTTTGAAGTCGGCGGTTCCGCCTTGCTGGCGTTTCGCGCTAACTCCGGTGAAGATCCGCCGCGCTACGATCCCGGCGTCGCCGTTCCCTTCGGCCGGAACAACGCAACCAATGAATACTTCCCGTTCCTCTCGTGGTGGGGAGACGATGGCCGGAAGGATCAGCGCAAGCCGCAGGATGTGCCGATCAGCGATGTCGCAAGTCCCATCTGGATTCGCATCGCAGTTGTCGATGGTCAGGCCCGGTTCTGGACCAGCGTGGATGGCCGCAACTGGGCGCTCAATCCCCATCCCGCCAGCGGCGTCAAACGTCAGCAGACGGAATTCGGCATCTCGATCAAAGCGGGACCGCAGCCGCGAAAGATCCGTTTGCGTAAAGTGATTGTTCGCCGCATCGAATTACTCTCCGGCGATATCCCGGCCGACAAGCTGGCGTTGGCGCCGACCGAAGTCAAGCATTCGATCGACTGGATCACGCAGACGATCGCAGCGCGACCGGCGGATGTGCCGCTCAAAGCATGGATGGCGGCGGCCGCCCAGCAGGCCATTGTCGCCGGTACCGATAACCCGAATGTTTTCAAGCAGCTCGCCGACTCGCTAGACGATCCAGCTTCGCTCGAAGCGTCGCTCGACCGTCTGCGCAAGTTCGCCTATTTGGTGCGAACATGGCCCGCCGGCCAAAACGAAAAAGAGTTCTTCGAATTCTTCCAATCGTACGCGGCGAACCTGGTTGGTCGGACGTATGCCGATGGTCGCGTCTTTACGGCGGATGATCTGCGAAGCACGATATTGGCGCTGCCGATCGATATGCGCGATCGCGTGAATCTAGTCGATGAGCGAGTGATCCAGCAGGCGATGCTGCAAAAGTTAGCCGACCGCGATTGGGACGGCGCAATCCAACTTTGCCTCCAACAGCGCGCGTATGCTGGCCAAGACGATTACCGGTTGCGACGCGATTTCCAATTGCCGACGTGGGTTTATACGGCGGCGACGCGCGAAGCGAATATTCGCGTCGAAGGGGACTGGCCTTCGATCGACGCTCGCTATCGATCCCCTTTGCTAGAAGAGCTAAGTAAAGAAGCGTACAACGTCAGCGCCGACTTATCGGCCGCAGTCGATAGCAACGCCTTTGACGACGCTTGCCGAATTATCAACAGCGTCAATCTGCATGGCGCCAGCGGATTGGCGCCCGATCGCGAAGATCCTGATCTCTATTTCTCGCTGCCTGCCGCGATCACCATGGCGATGCGTCGCAACCCAGAATTGCGGGACGAGATGAATCGCAATTTCTCGGACGTTGCGCGCCTTCGCGCCAGCTCCGAAATCCACTCTGGCGATGTGGAAGCGGTAGAACTAGTCACGTTGCAATTTTATGGTACCCAAGCGGCGGCCGAAGCTCATTTATGGCTAGGAGATCAGGCGCTCGCCGTAGGGCAAGTCGCCAGAGCGATCGCGCATTATCGACAAGCGGGAGGCGAGCAGTCGACAATTGACCAAGAGATGTTAAGCGCTCGCTTGGCGCTGGCGACCGCGATGATCGGCGCGCCGGATGTCGACGAACTGACGACTGCGGTCGCGATCGGCGGCGAGTCCTTTTCTCCCTCGGCGATCAAGCAGTTCGGCGAGCAACGGCGCTCGTCGGGAATGGCCAATTGGAGCGCCGCTCGTGAATCGACGATCGAGCAAAGCAAACTCGAGTTTGCGCCGACCAACCCGAAAATCCAGGACGCCGTCCGTCTGCAGTTGGACTTCGGCGAAGGATCGAATGATCGCGACAATCTCTATGGATCCAATGACGTCGACTGGGCGGCCGAAACGTTAGCTGCGACGCTGAACGACGATCGCATCTATCTTAGCAATCGCTTTCAATTGCTGCAGTTGAAACCTGACTCGGGCGAAATTGTCTGGAAGACGCCGCGTATCGACAGCCATCGCGCCCGCGCTCACGACAATTGGGAGTTGACCGAGATGCGCCCCGTCGTCGTGGGGGATCGCGTCTTTGTTCGCTTGCTGCATTCCAATCGTCCCGAGCTTTATTGCTATCGCCGCGATGATGGAAAGCTGATCTGGCGCGCCGAAGGAGAAACGCCGGTTCTCTCGGATCCGCTGTGGATCCAAGGCGAACTGTTCGCGATTGTCGGCGAAGAAGACTCGCAAAATTTGTGGCAAGTTCAGCTGGCCCGCATCGACGCCGAGACCGGCGAGACGCTGCGCAAACATCCGCTGGTTCGGCTGCGACAGTCGTGGGGCGAACGTCGACTGTGCGCCGCGGTGGTCGCAGGCGACTTGATCGTCGCCGACTTAGGCGGGGCTGTCCTCGCATGCGACTTGTCGGGCGGAGTCCGTTGGGTTCGTAAGCAAACGTCGGCGCCAGCTTCCGCGCGCGTCGATCTTGTCCGTCAGCAAGAGATGGCGCCGATCGTGATTGACAATCGCGTAATCGTACGACAGCCAGGCGCCTTGTCGATTGACTGTATCGACATCGCTACAGGGCGCTTGCTTTGGTCGGAATTTGCCCCCGACCTGGAACGGTGCGTGGGGACTGCCGAGGGAAAGCTGATCTACTTAGAGCATCACGGCGCCGTCGCGCTCTCCACCGATGATGGAGGCGTCGTCTGGCGCCGCAGCGATGACTGGCAAGTTTACTCGGCGGCCATCGCGGGATCCTATCTCGTCGAAATCGCGAGTAGCGGGCGGCGCAGCGGCGACAAGCAAATCACACCTTGGATTCGTTGGCTCTCGCTTGAGACCGGCGAGTTGCTGTCAGGCGTTCCGCTGGCGAAATTGTCGGCCAAAGATCCTCAACTCGGCAAACTGCTCATCCATCCGCAAGGCGCCTACGTCAGCTTTCGGCCGGAGGTGCGTGATCTCGATATTCGGCTGCATCGTTTGGAACCCGGCGAGGCGCCGCTAGCCCTCGGCGAGTATCAACCGCTCGCGGCGGCCAAACCGCTCTACCCCACTTTCGCCGCCGCTTGGGCTGGGCGTTTTCCTGACTGGCGAATCGCGACACTCGAAACCAGCGGCGGCGCGACGATCGTCGAGCAAGATGGCAAGCTGGAGTTTCAGCTAGGCCTGCATCCATCGAATGAAACAACATTGATCCATCCGGCGGGAGACGGAAAGCTTGTTTTCCTGACGGTCGATCGCAGCAAGGGGAGCGGAGCGGTTCATGTTTCGGTTCGCTGCGGACAGGAAACGTTGTTCGACGGTGCGATGCCAGAAGAAGGGGAGCTCGCCAAAATCTCGGTCAACTTGCCCCCCAATCGTCAGGCAGGCGATCTCGTGCAGATCTCGTTGCAGGGGCGCGGCAAGATCTTGGTGAGGGATTTAACGATTCAGTAGGTCGATCAGGCGATTTTCGGCGAATCGGTCCTGAAGTCCAAAATTCTCCGTAACGATTCGGCGATGTCCTTACATACCATGGAAAGAGCTATTTTTTCCTGATTGTTGGACTTGTCGTGCGAGCTTATCCCATCTCACCCCCGCGTTTCGCTGGTTGGCTCATTGTCGTAATCAGCCTGGCGACCACTCCTCAGTTTGCCGCCGCGCAAGGGGAATGGGAAATGACGCCAGAGAGCGAAGCCGCGCTCGAGCGCGGTCTGGACTGGTTGGCCAAGAACCAAGGTCCGAGAGGAAACTGGGAATCGGACGATCTGGGACTGGTAGGGATGGGAGCGTTGGCCTTTCTGGCCGATGGACATGCGCCCGGTCGCGGCAAGTATGGCCGTACCGTCGAGCGCGCGGTCGAATATCTGCTGACCAACGCCAAACCGTCGGGGCTATTGAATGTCGCCGACGCACAGCGCGATATGTACAACCATGGGCTGGCGACTTTCGTGCTTGGTCAGGCTCACGGTATGACCGGCGATCCTCGGATCAACTCGGTGCTCGATCGCTCGCTAAAGCTGATCGCCAATACGCAATGCGAAGATGGGGGTTGGGATTATCGTGCTCGTCGGCAAGACCATGGTCACGATTTGAGCCTGGCCGTGATGCAAGCCAAAGCGCTGCGCAGCGCTGTTGATAGCGGCTTGGAGGTTCCACCCGAGGTGATTCAGATGGCGATCGCGAGCGTGCGTGACCACTACGAGCCGGAAGGAATCTCACGCAACTCTCCAGAAACCGAACAAATGAAGCGAGCCGGTCAGTTCACCTACTCGCGCAACGGCGGAAAGTCGTCGACCGCGATGGCCGCCGCCGGAGTCGTTTGCCTGCAGGAGTTTGGCCAATACGACGATTGGCGAATTCGCAAAAATCTGGACATCATCAACATCAAGATCGAAGAACTGAAAGGCAAAGAAGAACGTCACAACGGCAAGCTGCCGTTTGACGCCTACACGATG
This sequence comes from Blastopirellula marina DSM 3645, assembly GCF_000153105.1. GTDB lineage: Bacteria > Planctomycetota > Planctomycetia > Pirellulales > Pirellulaceae > Blastopirellula > Blastopirellula marina. The sequence goes on along the minus strand of NZ_CH672377.1, from coordinate 747,279 downwards.
TACTATGTCGGTCAGGCCTTGTATCAGGTCGGGGGCGATGACTGGAAAAAGTCATACCCGATTCTTCGTGATCGTGTCGTCGGCAGTCAGATCCTGCGGGCCGATATTCCTCGCGAGCATGGCAAATGGGGCGCCGGGGCCCATCTGGGCGGCATGCCCAGCGACCTGTACGGAACCGCGGTGGGTTGTTTTATCTTGGCGATGCCGAATCGCTATTTGCCGATTCTGCAAGAAGGCCGCATTGAAGGCTTGTCACAGCAGTTTAACTCGAACTAGCACTTCTCTCCTTTGGCTTGTCACAGGCGGCGCTGATGAACTTTCTCCCTTCACTCACGGCAAGCGGTTTCGCGATCGCGGGACTGATGTGCGCAGCGGGGCCGATCATCATTCACTTGATGAATCGTCGCCGATTTCGCACGGTGCACTGGGGAGCGATGGACTTTTTGCAGCAAGCGATGAAACGCAATCGCCGCATTTTGCAACTGCGAGATATCCTGCTGATGATCTTGCGCACCGCCGCCGTCTTGTTGTTTGGACTGGCGCTCGCACGTCCTTTTCTCTCGGTCGGTGCAGCTGATTTTGACGCGTCTCAGCCGCTGCATGCGGTGCTGGCGATCGACAACAGCATGAGCATGGGGATCGAATCGCTCGACGGAACCTTGCTCGACGAAGCAAAACGTCAAGCGATCGAGTTTCTTGATCAGCTTCCGCCCGGCAGTCGCATCAGCGTGATCGCCGCTTGCGGATCAACCCGCACGCCGGCCGTGGACCCTTATCGAACGCGCGAAGACGCCGCCGCCGCTGTCTCGGCGATTGACCCGACCGATCGCGCGGCGGATGTCATCGCCGTCGGCAATCAAATCGCGGTCGCCGCCGCGCGCACGCCGCAACTTTCACCGCGGGCGATTTTCTTTACCGATCAACAAGCGGGCGCCTGGGAAGACTTGCGATCGCCTGCCCAATGGGAACAGTTTCCGTCGCTGCAAGTGGTCGAGGTCGGTACGCACGATGCGACCAATAGTTGGATCTCAGGCTTTGAACTTCAAGACGCGCTAGCCGACGTCGATACTCCGTCGACGTTTGTGGTCCGCGTCGCGCATGCCGGCACATCCGCTCGAGAAGACGTGCCGGTCGTCTTTCGCGTCAACGGAGAAGAAGTTGACTCGCAGATGATTTCGCTCGAGCCCAACGGAGAGCGCGAGCTAACGTTTGAATATCTGTTTGACGGAATGGCGATTGAACCGGGTCAGTCGACGTCGGTCGCGGTCGAAGTTTCGCTTCCGCCTGATCGCTTGCCGGCCGACGACTCGCGTACGATTGTCGCATCAGTCGTCGCGGCCCTGCCGGTCGTCTTCCTCGATTCGATCTCAGAAACGGACGAAGATCCCCGTCGCAATCGTTATGGCGAAACCTGGGCGCTGCGTCGGTTGCTGGCGCCGGTCACAAGTCGCCGCGAAGAGCAACGTCAATTGATTCAGGTCCGCCATCGTCGGCTGGAAGACTTGGATGCTCCCAGTTTACGGGCGCTGTTAGAAGACGCGCGCCTGGCGGTGTTGGGCGGAATCGCCGAGCCGCCGGAGTTCGCCGTCGACGTGCTGACCGAATTTGTGAATCAGGGAGGGCAACTCGTCATCACGGCTGGTGGAGAATTTGATCCGGCGCGTTGGACGCAAGTTGCGTGGCGCGAGGGGGCGGGAGTATTACCGGCGCCGCTCGACCCGATTCCGTTTGGCGTTTCGCTAGACGCCAACGTGGATCGCTTAGAACCGTTCCGCTTGTCGTATGACAGCATGAAAGACAACGCTTACTTTCAACTCTCGGGGCTATCCGACTCGCAGTTGCTTGATCTCTATGCCGAGCCTCTCTTTTTCAAATCCATCACTCCGCGCGTCGATGAGACGACGATGGCGGCGGTCGAAAAAGCGACGCGCGCCAAAGCGGGCGAACCGGTCAACGACGACGATATGACGACCGATCGCTGGCTCCTCTGGCGCAATGACGTCACGCGTACGACCCGACTTGCGCAAGTCACAGAGAAAGAAACGGCGGAGAGCGAAGTCGCGGAAACAGCAGCCGACGATTCGACCGAGAGCCCAGAGACGCCGTTCGATCGGCGCAACTTGCCGCGCGTCTTGGCCCGGTTCGACAATGATCTGCCGTTTCTGGTGGAACGCCAAATCGGCGATGGCCGCGTTCTGCTGGTTTCGACCGGCATTGATAACCTGTGGAATACTTTGCCGCGCACCAACGCCGTGTTGATCTTTGATCGCTTGTTGCGGGGAATGCTGGAGACAACGCTGCCGCAGCGAAATTTTTCGGCGCTCGCGGAAGTATCGTTGCCGCTGGAATCGGCGTCGACGACGACGATGGTCGAATTGACTCGCCCCGGCGTCGACGGTTCGGAAGAACTGCCGATCGGCTTTTTGGACGATCAAACTCGCGGCGTGACCGTGCCGCAATTGCTGCGCGGCGGCGAGTATCAATTGAAAGTCAGCGAGCGACAACTCAGCAGCGATCCGACCCTTTCCCCAGAACCGCCGCAGACGTTGATCCTGGCCGTGCAGCCGCATGCGGCTGAGTCGCAGATTGATCGTTTAACGCGTGAAGATTTTGAGTCGCGCGGACTTGATGAAAAACTGAAATGGATCGCTTCGGGGGAAGTCATCAGTCTGGCCGGCGCCCAGATTCGAGGCCAAGACTGGTGGAAATACCTGATTGCTCTGGCGCTCGGTTGTCTGCTGATCGAGATGCTGTTGATCGCGCGGCCAGGCTGGGTCGATCGGATCTTTTCACGCTCGGCTGCGACCGACGCGACCCCGCTATCCGAGGAGGCTCGTTCCTAGATGACCGAAACGCTCGGCTGGCTATTGAACATTCGTAACGCGTCGTCGATCGACCACGTGCAAGTTTCGCTAGCGGCGCCATGGGCCAGCGGCAACGCCTTTTGGGTAATCCTAGGCTGCGCCGCGGCGTTTGCGGCGTCGTTGTGGTTTTACGCCAAGTTTCATCCTCGTTTGAGCGGATGGGCTCGCTGTTCGCTGGGCGCAGCGCGCGGCTTGCTGTTGGCGCTACTGATCTTTACTTTGGCCGATCCCATTTTGCAAGTCACCGCGACCAATGACCCGGAGCCTGTCGTGTACGCCGTATTCGACGGAACGGAAAGCATGACGATCGCGGACGACTTGCTGCCCGAAACGCGTGAGGCGCTGGCCGCCGTTGTAGGACTTCAGACGCAAGGGAGTTCTGCAGCGCTGGGGACTTCCGAGTCTGCGGTCGCCTCACGCGCCCAATGGTTGCAGGCCTATCTGCAAAACCCCGACGGCAATCTGCTGACTCGACTGGCCGCAGAGCGGGGAGTTCAGATCGAGCCCTTTATTTTCGACGGTCAAAACACCAGCCGTCTGCGCCGTCTGTTGCGAGCAGACGAGAAGTCGGACGCGACGGAGCTTGCGGACGCCGCGATCGAGTTAACGACCGAGGGCCGCGTCACTGCACTGGGCGATATGCTGCATGATCTATCGACGCAGCATCGCACCAGCCGCTTGGCGAGCGTCCTGCTCTTTAGCGACTTCGCACAAAACGCAGGCGCCCCGCCGCTCAACGAGTCACGCAGCGGTCTGAGCCCGGTCCAACGAGTCGGCGCTCCGATCTATACGATCGGCCTAGGCTCCCACTCGGCGGTCGATATTGCGGTCGACGTGCAGCCGCCTCCGAAGATGAAAAAAGCGGAGCGGGCCACGATCGCCGTGCGCGTCAATCAATCAGGCCTGACCGGCGAAACGGTTGACGTCAACGTCTATGCCGAACCGCTGGAGGGAGAGTCGCTGACCGGGATGTCGCGGATCACCGTCGGAACCGAAACGTTGCCCCTCGATTCCAGCGTGATGTATATCGATATGCCGTTCACTCCGGAACAGGCCGGCCGCTTTGCCTTTATCGCCGAAGTCACGCCGCAAATCGGCGAAGCGACTCTGGAAAACAACACGTCGGTTCGCGCGGTGAACATTATTGACGACTATCTTCGTTTGATGTTTGTCGAGAATGAACCGACCTGGGAGTGGCGCTTTGTCAAAGAAGTGTTCCATCGGGATCGCTTGGTCGGCATGCGTGGTTTTCGTACATTTCTCCGTTCCGCCGATCCCAAAGTGCGACAGAACAACGAATTGTTTTTGCCGACGCTGACTCCGCAGCGGAGCGAATTTTTCGCCAATGACGTGATCTTTCTCGGCGATATGCCTGCCGCGGCGCTTAGTGATCGTTTTTGTGAAATGACCAAAGAGTTTGTTGGGCAGTTTGGGGGCGGGCTGGTCGTGATCGCCGGTCCTCGCTTTGGACCGTCACAGCTCAATGGCACGGCGCTGGCCGATATGTTGCCGGTGAAGGTCGACGGATCGATGGCGCTGCGCGACGACAAAGAGTTTGAGCCGCGGCTGACGCCGCTCGGACTGCAAACCGACTTCATGCAACTGGGCGATACGAATGATCGCCGTGAGAACGTCGCCGCCTGGAAATCACTCGGCAAGCTTCCCTGGTATCAGCCAGTGCAAGGGGTCCACTCGCAAGCGACTGTCCTGGCCGAGCATCCGTTTGACCTGTGCTCCGACGGCAAGACGCCGCAGCCGTTGATTGCGATTCGTCGCTATGGCGCCGGCGAAGTCGTCTATGTCAGCTTCAACGAATTGTGGCGACTACGTCGCATGCACGGCGAAAAATATTATCGCCAGTTCTGGTCGCAGCTGATCAATCGACTGGGGCTGAGCCATGCGTTGGGCGCTCAAAAGCGATTTGTGGTGCGAGCCGAACGGGATCAGTATCTGGTCGATGAAAAAGCGTTGATCTCGGTCGAAGCGTACGATGAAAACTTTGAGCCGCTGTCGGCAGCTACTTTGGCTGGCGGAGCGCTGCAGGGCGAACTGGAAACGCCGGACGATTCGGGCCGCGCCATGTTGCCTCGCGAGATCACGATTCCAGAATTACGGACAGGCCGCTTTGAGATCCGTGTTCCCGTCAGTCGGCAAGGGCAATATGTGGTCCGTGTCAAAGACCCGGTGACCGACAAGGTCAGCGAGGTCCGTTTTCAGGCGACCGGCGCGTCGGCCGAGTTGCGCAGCGCCGTTCGCAATGTAAGTCTGCAAAATGATATTGCCCAGCAGTCCGGCGGAATTGCGGTGGAGTTGCAAGAGATTGACTCGCTGCTCGACAAAATTGAATTGAAGGATGTTCGCGAAGAAGTGACCCGCAACGAACCGCTCTGGGGGACGCCGCTCTGGTTCGTCTTGTTGGTCGGCCTGATGCTTGGCGAATGGTACTCGCGGAAGAGAGCGAATTTGGCATGACCCGCAGCAAACTAAATCAACTTCGTTGGCAATTGCAAAAGCTGCGACAGGCGCGCCGGAGCGTTCGCCTAGGTAGTGCGCTGGCCGTCATCGTCGGCAGCTTGCTGTTGGCGCTGTTGATCCTATTTGGACTCGATCGGGCGCTGGAGATGAACGTTGTCCAGCGCGTGATCGTCATGGGGATCGCCGCGATGACGTTGATCTGGGCCTGGCGCCGCTTCGCCGCGCCATGGCTCGGCAATCGCGAAACGATGCTCGATATGGCGATGATGGTCGAACGCCGTCACGGGATCGAAAGTGATCTGGTCGGCGCGCTGCAATTTGAAACGCCGGACGCCGCCAAGTGGGGCTCGCCCGAGCTGGAATCGGCCGTGATTGACTACGTGGCCGACCTCGGCGGCGACATTGACGTGTTCGACGGATTCGACAGTAGCCCGCTGCGTCGCCGCGCCATCTGGGCGATCATCATCCTGGTCATTGCGATCGGCGCGGTCGCGATTGCGCCGCGTCACATGATGACCTTTATGAAACGGCTGGCGCTGAGCGACGACCATTACCCGACCAAGACGACGATTGAGTCGCTTCGCATCGGCGGCGTCGATGTGGACCCTGCCGAGGCCGCCAAAACCGTGGTGAAGATCGGATTTGGACAGCCGTTTGACGTTCAAGTGCATGCCTCCGGCGTCTTGCCGCCGAGCGGCCAGTTTTCTCTTTCGGGAAAGAGCGGCGCCACGACGTTGGACCTGTTGCCGGAAGAAACCAGCAGCGACAGTGAGCTGAAAGGCCCTTATATCGCGACGTTACCTCGTCTGATGGAGCCGGCGATCTATCAAATTTCGCTCGGAGACGCCTGGACCGATCCGGCGCGGATTGAAGTGATGCCGTTGCCGACGATCGAGACCGAGATGTCCGTCACGCCGCCGGAATATGCCGCCGGACTCGAGAGCGACGACTCGGCGAGCGGACTTCAGCGCGCCGTTTTGGAAGGTAGTCAGGTTGACCTGCAACTGACCAGCAGCAAGCCGTTGGCCGTGGCGCGGCTGCATTTAACAATCGGCGCAGAGACCGAAACGATCGAGTTGGTCGCCGCCGACCAGCAGCGACTTGCCTGGAAATCGCCCAGCGGCGAAACGCCGTTCTCGAGCGTTGCGGCGCCGATTCGATTTGAATTGGAAATGCAAGACGAAGATGGCCTCTCGCCGCAGTTTGTCCCTCGCGGCTATTTACGCCTGAAAAATGATCGTGCTCCGCAAATCGCCGCCAGCGCCATTCATCGCGTCGTGTTGCCAACGGCGACGCCGGTGATCGCGTTCCGCACCAGCGACGACTATGGAGTTGCGTCGGTAAAGCTGCGTTTGAAAATCGAACGCGGCGATGCGGAACTGGCGGAAGAATCGTATGAAATGCTCGACTCGCCGCTGAAAGCGAACCAGCTTCCTTACTCCGGCGACTTCGCACTACCGCTGTCGGCGCTGAAGCTGGAAAAGGGAGATCGTCTGAGCGTCACCCTCGAAGCCCGCGACTGGCGCGGTCGCGGCGAAGGCGCTGTCGCCAACAGCGAACCGCTGGTGCTGGAAGTATCGGATGAAAGCGGAGTGCTGGCGGCCATCTCGGAAGCGGACCAGCGGTCGGAAGAACAACTCACCGAAATCATCAAACGTCAACTCGGAATTGGAGAGGCGCGATGAGACAATACCTACGAACTGCAATCACTACGGCGATCGTGCTGACCGCGACATCGTTCGCTGGCGCACAAGAGTTAAACTCGACCACCTTGCGACGACGCGAGCTCGCCCAGGAACGCGCGCAGGCGATGGCCCGCGATCTGGTCACCAGCATTCTTGATATTCAACTGCGTCAGTTTGAAGAGAACGGCTTGGCCAAGATGCCGGTCTATGTCGAAATCAAAACGATGCGGGACAACGTCGACGGCTTGGTCGGCGCCGAGATGCAGACGGTCGTCGAATTGCTCGTTCAAGCGCAAGAAGGGGATCAGCCGACGCGTCTGAAGCACTTTAACGCTGCGCGTGATCAAATCCGCGAAGTAGTGCTCGCACTGATGGCCGAACGGCAACGTCTGTATCGACGCTTGCAAATCGCCAAGCTGGCGGCGCAGGTCCGCGAGCTGATCGCGATCGAAGAGAAGACCCGCGACCGCACGGTCGGTCTGCTCGATCAGCCGATGCAGCAGCGCGAATCGATCGCGCTCGGCGTGATTCAAGATCAGCGCGACGTGGCGGGTCTGTTTGTGCGACTCGTCCATGACCTGGGAGAAGTCGCCGCTTGGGGCGGTAAAGTAGGCGCCGGCGCAGCCGATGGAGTTCGCATTCTGAAAGCGGCGGAAACCGGCCTCCATCTCGACACGGCGGACAAGAATCTCTCGACCGGACAATACTCCGCAGCAGGCGAAGAGCAGACCGAAGTAGTCAAAGGGCTGAAACGTCTGCTCGAAAAGCTAGAAGAGACGCGCGGCCTGATCAGTAGCGATCGGGATGCGGCCCGCAAGCTGATTGAACAGATCGCCAAGAAGCAGGAAAAGCTGCGTGAAACGACCAAAGATACCGACCTGACGCAATTGACGCCCGACGCGTTGACCGAGGCGCAGGAAGAAATTCGGAACGACCTAGGCAAGTTGGCGCAGCAGTTGGAAGAGTTCGAGCCGCTGCAACCCTTGTTAGAACAGAGCAAAGCGTCCGCTCATGATGCGGTGGCCGAGCTGTTTGAAGGAGATCAAGCCGAAGCGCTGGCCGATCAAAGCGAGGTCTTAGGCGCGCTGGCCGAGTTAGCCCATCAACTCGAGTCGGCGGCGCCCAAGGATGACGCAGAGAAGAGCGCCGACGAATTGGCGGCCGAGGTGAAGAAGTTAGAAGAACTGCAAGAGAAGTTGGCCGCAACCGCTAAAGAGCAAGCCGCAGCGGAAGAAACGGCGATGAAGGATCCCGCCGCCGCGCAAAAGGAAGAAACGCGCGTCGCGGAAGAATTGGCGCATTTGGCCGATGACGCGTCGCCGGCGCCGGTTGAATCCCGCCTGCTGGACGCCCAAGAAGCGGCGACGGAAGCAGCGGATGCGCTAAAGATGGCGCAAGCCGACGCGTCGCCAGAAGCCCAGCAATCGGCCCAAGAAGCGATGCAGCAAGCGTCGGAAGCGATTGAGAAAGCCCAGGCCGAGACCGCCGCACAACTGGCCGATTTGAAGCGGAAGCAGCTTGCCGTGGAAGTGGGCGAACTGGCGCGAGCGGCCGAAGCGCTCGAACGCGCCGCCGCCGCCGAACGGGATGTCGCAGCCGACGCGCAAGCCGCAGCTACGATGCCAGAAGAAGAAGCGCAAGCGGCCGCGGCCGAGCTGGCCGAGACGCAAAAGCAAGTGGAGAAGGTCGCGAACGATGTTTCCGCCGGCCTTGAACATACGGCGCCCCAAGTCGCCGAGGTGCTCAAGAAATCGAAACCGGCGATCGCCGCAGCGGCGAAGGATCTGGCCTCCGCCGCCGATCCCAAGAACGCCGACAAGGCGACGCCGCAACTGCAGAAAGCCGCCGAGGCCGCTCAATCTGCCGGTGAATCTCTGAAGCAAGCAGCCGCCGAGCTGCGCAAGGAAGCCGGCAAAGCGGCGCAAGAGCTGGCCGAGATGACCGGCCAACAACTGGCGCAAACCAGCGCCGCCAAGGAAGCCGTCAAGCAGTCGCTCGACAACGCCGCTTCCGGCGACAATCTAGAGCAACTTCAAGCCGCGCAAGAGAAGATTGCCGCCGCGCAAATGGAGCAGATGAAAGCCGAGGGTAAATCAGCCGCCGCAGCAGCGCAGCAACTCGCCCAAGAGATCGGCAAGCTTGCCCAGATGCAACAAGCAGCCGACGCCGCCGCCGCCCAGTTGAGTCAAGGGAAAGCGAACTCGCCGGTCGACGCCGCCGCCCAGCAGCAGCAAGTCTCCGACGAAGCGGAGGGGCTCGCCCAACAAACGGACGGCGCCATTGCCGAAGCGCTGCAAAACGCGGAGAAAGCCGCCGCTGCCGCCGCCAAAGAAACGCTCAGCGGCGATCCCAACAAAGCGGCCGCGGCTCGCGAAGAAGCTGCCGCTCAACTTGCGTCGGCGCAGCGCAAAGCACAGCAGATGGCGGCCGAGAAGTCGGCCGAGCCGGCGGGGCAGACCGACGCCGCCGCTCAGGCGAAAGCGGCTGATCTCGCCGCCGAAGCGGCCCAGTTGGCCGCAGACGCCGCGCCAGAAGCTGCGGCCGCCGCCCAACAAGCGGCCGACGCAGGCGAAGCGGCGGCGAAGAATCTCGCCCAAGGCGAACCGGAAGGCGCGGCGCAAAGCCAGGCCGCAGCGGACAAGTCGCTGGGGGACGCCGCCCAAAAGTTGGCCAGCGCCATCGACCAAGCCGCCCAGCAGTTGGCGCAAGATCTGGGCAAGCAATCGCCGCAACTGGATCAACTCGCCCAGCAAGCTGGCGCCGTCGATCCCAACGCCGCGTCGGCGCTTCGTCAGGCCGAGCAAGCCAGTCAAGCAGGCGCCGAAATGAACAGCCCGCAGGCAGATTCTCCCGCGTCCCCTGCTCCCGGCGAAATGCAACAAGCGGCCGACAGCGCGCAGCGCAGCCTGCAACAAGCGGCGGCCGCGTTGACCGCGCGAGAGCAACAGTTGGCGCGTGACAAATCGATCGCCGAAGCGCTGGCCGCGCTCGCTCAGCAGCAGCAAAATGCGCGTGACGAAATTGACCGCCAGGCCGATGCGCTCGCCGAAAACATGCCGAGCCCGCCGCAGGGCGAAGCGGCGGAAGGTCAAACGACTTCGCCGATATCACCCGCTGCCGCCGCCGCGGCTCAGCAACTTGCAAACGCTTCACGCCAATTTGCCGAAGCCCAAACCGCGACCGGACAAGGCGCCCAGCAGATCTCAGGTCAGCAGGAAGTTGCGAACCAGCCGCTTCGTGAAGGTCTGGAAGCGGCTTCCCAGTTGCCGCTGCCAGAGCAGTCTTTGGCGCCTGCGCCGCCGGCCAGCGATCTCGCGATGGGCGAAACCGGCGGGGAGATGAACTCGTCGGCCCAGTCCCCCGGCGGCGAAGGAAATCAACCGGCTTCCAATAATCAACCACTGGGCCAGCCCGCCCAGGGGCAAGGTCCCGGGGAGCAAACGGCCTCGGGCGACGCTTCGCAAGCAATGCCAGGCGCCGGGCCCGACTTGGGGCCGACCAGCAGCGAACTAGGAACCGGACTCGTACCGAACTCGCCGCAAGCGACGGCTGACGCGATCGCCGGCGGCCAGGCGGTCCAACAGGCGCTGCAAGCGATGCCTGCAGCGCCGCAGGCCGGGATGCCGGGCCAAGTCGCCGGTGCGCCGCGACCCGGTGTGGGGGATGGCCCCACGGCGCAAGCACCGGCGCCAGCGGCCGCCAGCGCCGCGACACCAGGTCAGCAACCGCAGCCAGGCGCCGCGTCAAGCGTCGCCGCGACAGGCGGAACGTCGCAGGGAGGGGAGCAAACGCAAAACCAGGATGGCGCCGACATGCCGCTTTCCCTCTCGCCGGAACCGGAAGGGGGCGATTCGCGGGGACGCGAAACTGCCGGGGATAGCGACGCCAAGTCGCGACGCTTCGACAACGAACCATGGTTCGCCAAGCTTCCTCCGGGATTGCAAAAAGCGATTCAAGCGGGTGCTCGGCGTGAACCACCGCGCGGATATGAGCAGCGACTCCGCCGTTACTTTGAGAACATCGACTAACAAACCCACAACGCAAATACATCTCCAACGGCGATTTCCACGCCCAAAATTTGAGGAGCTTTCGATGAGCAGCGAACCGATTTCGCAAGACGACGTCGCCGCGGTGCAGCGGTGCGAACAAGCGTATGGACGGATTCGTGATGAACTGGCCAAGGTGATCGTCGGGCAAAACGACGTCGTCGAACAAGTCCTTGTAGCGATGTTCGCTCGCGGCCACGCGCTGTTGGAAGGCGTGCCGGGTCTGGCCAAGACGTTGTTGATCAGCTCGCTCTCGGACGCGCTGCATCTGACGTTCAAGCGGATTCAATTTACGCCGGACTTGATGCCCAGCGACGTGACAGGCACCGAAGTGATTCAGGAAGATCCCGAAACGCGTCAGCGCGGCTACAAATTTTTGCCGGGACCGCTGTTCGCCAATTTGCTGTTGGCGGACGAAATCAATCGGACGCCTCCCAAGACGCAAGCGGCGATGCTCGAAGCAATGCAAGAGCGGCAAGTCAGCGCGGGCGGTTCGGTTCATAAGCTGCCTGATCCGTTCTTCGTGTTGGCGACGCAAAACCCGCTGGAACAGGAAGGGACCTATCCGCTGCCTGAAGCCCAGTTGGACCGCTTCCTGTTGCATATCAAAGTCGACTATCCAAGCGGCGCCGAAGAATGGGATATCGCGCGTCGCGTGACCACCAACCAAATGGGAAAAATCGAACCGTGCGTCAGCGGCGCTGAGATCCAAGAGTTCCAAAACCTGGTTCGGCGCGTGCCGGTCAGCGATCAAGTCCTCGGTTACGCATGGGCGCTGATTCGCGCGACGCGCACTGGCCAGCCGGAAGCGCCTGACTTTGTCAACAAATGGGTCGCTTGGGGCGCCGGTCCGCGTGGTCTGCTCACCCTGGTCACTTGCGCGAAAGCTCGCGCCATTTTGTACGGACGTTACCATGCGAGCGTCGCCGATGTGCAAGCGGTCGCCAAGCCGGCGCTGCGACATCGCATCGCCGGCAATTATGCAGCCCAAGCGAACAATCTGTCGAGCGAAGATTTGATCGGCATGCTGTTAGATGCGATCCCCGCCGACAAAAAGTACGAACGTCCCGCCGCGTAATTTGCCGAAAGCCTAGTGATGTCCAGCAGCGTTTTAGCACGTTACCTTGATCCGGAAGTTCTGAGCCGCGTCGCCGGCCGCGGCATTGAACCGCGCGGGCTGGTGATGGGAAACCTTGCCGGCGCGCACCGTTCGCCTGCATCCGGTTTCGCCGTCGAATTCGCCGGGCATCGCGAGTATGTCCCCGGCGATGATCCTAAGCATATCGACTGGCGCATCTATTTCACGCGCGACAAGTACTTCATCAAACAGTACGAGATGGAGACGAACTTTACGTGCCATCTGCTGCTCGATATCAGTTCGTCGATGCGCTACGGCGAAGGGGACGAACAAAAGCTGCTGTATGCGTCGCGCATGGCGACCGTCTTAGGACATAGCATCGTACGTCAAAGCGACAAAGTCTCGCTGGCGACGTTCGATACCCACATCCGCGGGCACATTCGCGCGAGCAACTCGATGCATCAAGTGGTGCGCATGACGCAGCACTTGGATGAAGTCGATGCGATCGAAAAAACCAACTTGGCCCAGTGTCTAAGCGAACTGGCCGAACGGATGCAGCGCCGCGAGATCGTGATGATCTTCAGCGATTTCTTTGGTGATTTGGAATCGGTGGAAGCGGCGATCCAGCGTCTGCGGTTCAGCAAGCACGAAGTGGTCCTTTTTCAAGTGATGCACCATGACGAACTTTATTTCGACATGGACGGCATGGTCCGGTTTGTCGGTCTAGAAGTCGCCGAGCAATACCTGGCCCAGCCAGAGGATCTGCGAGCCGCCTATCTCGAAGCGGTCGGCGCCTTCAATGCGCAGCTCGAGGAAATCGCGCTACGCAACGGCTGCGATCATGTGTTGGTCGATACCCGCGAGGATATGGCCGGAATGTTCGCTGACTATCTGAACAAGCGAATGCGCATGCCGCGCCGCTAACCCTCCCTTCCGTCCGGGCCAAATTATCTGCTGAAGTGATTCACTGGACTGGACCGGACTGGACCGGACTGTTCGCTTTTTTTTTGCTCGGCGGTTGCGTTATTCGACATGCTGGTTTCGACCTTTGACATTGTTCCGATAGGGCGGACCGGACTGCTGAATTTTTTTTGCCATCATCTTTCTCGATTTTCGTTCGTGTGGATTGGCGGCCTGTCTAACGGTTTTGTCCGTCGGGCCGGACTGCCCACCGTAAAGACGCTTTGCTCTTGGGGCTGCAGGAGGCGCGTAGAGGAGCGGCGGTTTGTCGGCTTTTGGGCTGACCAGCGCGCGCAGAGGTTGCTCCGTTGTTGCGTATTCGACGCCAGTCTCGTGCGCTTCGTCAAGCGACAATTTTTGGCGGATGCTCCAAGCGTCTCGCTTGCCGCGGAATCGGCTAACTTGATGCTGTTAGCTCATTTGTGGTAGGACGTTTTCTTCTCTGCTCGCGTGATTTTCTGCAGCGCGGGATCGCGATCTCCGAAAAATCAAAGTTCTCAGCGTGGTTTCCGCCGATTTGCAGAGGACCCGACCTTGCCGTGTGGGCTAAGATTGTGGGTTGTCGTCCGTTCTGGACGATCTTTAGGGTCACTCCATTAGCGACCTTCGCAGTCGAAACAGGGATTTCTCGATATGATGTTGCGAATTGCGGCTAGCGCCGCGTGTACTTGGTTGATTTTGGTAACGGCTCCCCTGGCTGTGGTGAGCGGCGAAGAAAATAAGAAGGCGGAAAGCGTGAGCAGCGAAACGGATCCCTACGCGTGGCTAGAAGATGTCGAAGGCGAAAAATCGCTCGATTGGGTGCGAGCGCGAAACGCACTGTCGCAGGCGCAACTGGAGCGCGATCCCAGCTTCGAGAAGCTGCGTGACGATCTGCTGGCCATTTTTGATTCCAACGAGCGAATTGCGTTTGTCCGCAAACGGGGCGAGTACTACTACAACTTTTGGCGCGACGAAAAGAACGAACGAGGAATCTGGCGACGCACGACCCTCGACGAATACAAGAAAGCGGAGCCGCAATGGGAGATCCTGCTCGACCTGGACGAACTCGCCAAAGCCGAGAACGAGAACTGGGTTTGGAGCGGCGCTCAACTGCTGCGTCCTGATTACACGCGCTGTTTGCTCAGCATGTCGCGCGGCGGCGCCGACGCCGATGTCACGCGTGAATATGATCTGACGACGCGGCAGTTTGTGACCGATGGTTTCAATCGCTCGGAAGCGAAGGGAGGGATGAGCTGGATCGACATCGATCATGTCTTTATCTCGACCGACTTCGGGCCGGGTTCGCTGACCAGTTCCGGCTATCCAAGAATCGCCAAACTCTGGACGCGCGGCACGAAGCTGGAAGAGGCCCAGGTCGTCTACGAGGGAGCGATAACCGATTTGTCGATCAGTGCGTCGCATGACAATACGCCGGGCTACGAGCGAAACTTCGTCCGTCGCGCGATCGCGTTTTACAACAACGAGGTTTACCTGTTGAAAGAGGATGGCTCGCTCGCTCTGATCGAAGCGCCGAACTCGGCCGGCAAAGGAGTTCATCGCGACTATCTGACGTTGGAACTGCGCGATGCGTGGACGGTCGGCGAAAAAACTTACGCCGCTGGTTCATTGATCGTCGCCAACTTTGACGACTTCATGGCCGGCAAGCGTGAGTTTACGGTGCTGTTTGAGCCGAATGAACGCAGCGCATTGGCAGGTTACAACTTTACGAAAGACTTTTTGTTGCTGAACGTGCTAGAGGACGTCGCGAGCAAACTGTTTGTCATGCAAGCGGAAGCCGACGGGAGTTGGACAAAGACGCCGCTGGTCGGCGCTCCGACGTTAGGGACGGTCAGCGTTTCGCCGGTCGATGCCGATGAGTCGAACGAATACTTCATGACTTCGACTGACTATTTGACGCCGACCACGCTTTATATGGGCGAAGTCGGCAAAGAGCCGGAAGAGTTAAAGTCGATGCCGGAGTTTTTTGACACGACCGGTTTAAAAGTGACGCAGCACTTTGCCACGAGCAAAGATGGCACGAAGATTCCGTACTTCATGCTCTATCGCGACGAGATGAAGTACGACGGCGCCAACCCGACGCTGTTGTATGGCTACGGCGGATTTGAAGTCTCGCTGCAACCCGGCTATCGCGCCACCGTCGGCCGCGCCTGGTCGACGCAAGGAGGCGTCTATGTCGTCGCCAACATCCGCGGCGGCGGCGAATATGGGCCTCGTTGGCACCAAGCGGCGCTCAAGCAAAACCGGCTAAAAGCGTACGAAGATTTCGCCGCGGTCGGACAAGACCTGATCGATCGCCGAGTGACTTCGACCCAGCATCTGGGGATTCAGGGGGGCTCCAACGGCGGACTGTTGGTCGGCAACATGGTCGCTCTTTATCCACAGCTGTTTAAAGCGGCCGTCTGTCAGGTTCCGCTGCTCGACATGAAACGGTACAGCCATCTGTTGGCGGGGGCCTCTTGGATGGCCGAATATGGAAACCCTGACGTGCCGGAAGAATGGGAGTTCATCCGAACCTATTCGCCCTATCACAATGTAAAAGAAAGTGTCGACTATCCAACGGTCTTCTTCACCACGTCCACACGCGACGATCGCGTCCATCCTGGTCACGCGCGGAAGATGTTCGCCAAAATGGAAGCATGGGGCAAAGATGTTCTCTACTATGAGAACATCGAAGGCGGACACGGCGGCGCCGCCAACAATCGCCAATCGGCCTTCATGACCGCGATGGCGTTCACGTTCTTAAAGCAGCAGCTCTTTCCGCCGGCGAAAGAATAAGCGGCAGCAGAAGCAGCGAAACAGAAAACGGGGGCAGGTCCAATACCGTTCGGCCCGAGATTTGCGCCAGGTTAAGAGTCCGCTTTCACGCCGTTTTTCCGATTTGCGGGCGCCATTGCCACGGCCTTGCGTGGCAATGATTGTGCGTGAAATGAACGTTTGGCGGCGCGCTGCTTGCAAATTTGCTGCCCACATTCACGACAGGAATCAACCGTGAAGCGCGTTCCTATCCTACGATGGGGACGCGTTCTGTTTTTCTAGCAGCGCCGCTTCTTGGCTGGCGCGACGTTGGGCGATGATTCTCCGCGCGATTTCGTCGGCGATGACGCCGATCAAGATAACGCCGCCGACCACGGCGAACTCCAGCTCTTGGATCGACCACATCTCGATCGAGTTTTGTAGTACCCGCAAAATTGCGGTGCCGATGACGACGCCGATGATCGAACCTTCGCCGCCGCGTAAGCTGCAGCCTCCTAGCACCGCCGCAGCGATCGCATACAGTTCGTAAAAATTGCCAAAGGTGCTCGGCATGACGCTGCCGATGTCGATCGAGAACAAGACTCCGGCGACGCCGGCCATCGCGGTGCAGATCATATAGCTGATGATCACCATCGTGTCGGTTCGCACGCCGCTATAACGTGCGGCCTGTTCGTTTTTGCCGAGCGCTTTCAGATGGCGTCCGAACACGGTCCAGTTCAAAAAGATCGCCGCGATGATCGCGATCGCCGCCAAATAAAGGATTGGCGGGTGAAGCGGGACCCAGTCGTACCAATCAAGCGAGATTCGTTCTCCGGCGTCATTCAGTGCGAAGTGTCCCGGTTGATCGCCGCGACTGGGGAGCCATTTATGGAAGCTCCAATAGCCTTCGTTAATCCAAGGTAGAAAAGGAACGGGAATACTTCCCCATTCGTAGTTGATCAGATAGCTGAGACGCTGAAAGCCGCCAACCGAACTGCCGCCGGCCGTTGCGCGGGCTAGACCGCGCAAGATCAGCAGACCGCAAAGCGTGACGACAAATGGTTGCAGTTTTAACTTCGTGATGAGCAAACCGTAAACCAGACCAAGCAGCGTCGACATTACCAATACCATCATGATGGCCGCCGCAGGCGGAAGGTTGTACTGCGCCATCAGCACGCCGAACAAGCTGCCAACTAGCGCTAGCATCGATCCGATCGAAAGATCGATTCCCCCTGTAATGATGACAAACGCGACGCCGATTCCCATGACGCCGTAAAGCGACGTCCAGCGGATGATGTTCGCCAGATTCCCTGGTTCCACAAATCGTGGGCGAAAGATCGCCGTGACGACGCAGATCAGCACCAGCAAGAATAGCATTCCCCAACTTTTATTCATTCAGCAGCCCTTGTGTCGCCTGATGGTTCGCTATGTTGTCGCTGCGCTCGCTGCGCCGGTCGCTAGTCGCATGATCGCCTGTTCGCTCAGTTGCCCGCGCTCGAGTTGGCCGGCGATCCGTCCTTCGTGCATGACCAACGTCCGGTCGGACATGCCGATCACTTCTTCCATTTCACTGGAAGCGAAGAGAATCGCGACTCCTTGATGCGCGAGCGTCTCCATCATCTCATAAATCTCGTGCTTCGCGCCAATATCAATGCCGCGCGTCGGTTCGTCGAGCAGCAGCACCTGGGGGCCCATTGCTAACCATTTGGCGATCACCGCTTTTTGTTGGTTGCCCCCTGAGAGGAACTGAATAATTTGCCCCGGGCCCGGCGTCTTGATCCGCAACTTTTGGATCATTGCGTCGGCGGTCGATTTCTCCCAGCGAGTAGGCAAGATGCCGGCGGTGGAGGCCCGCATCAAACCTGGCAACGTGATGTTCTCGCCGACCGTCATCTCAATCACCAAGCCGTCTTGTTTTCGGTCTTCGGGAATGAGGAACAGTCCAGCGGCGATCGCGTCGCGGGGACTTCGCAAGCGAATCCGCTTGCCGGCGACTTCGACCGATCCTCCGGCGCTGCGGCGAACGCCAAACAGCGTTTCCAGCAGTTCCGTTCGGCCGGCGCCAACCAGACCCGCCAGACCGACGATCTCGCCGGCTTTTAGCTCTAGATCAAGCGGAAAAGCGGCCTTCCCACGGACGCGAACTCCCTGGGCCGATAGCACGACTTCGCCAGCGGAGTGCGGCACATGCGGGAAAAATTGATCCAGATCGCGGCCCACCATTAGGCGAACCATTTGTTCATGCGTGATCTCGTCCCGTTCCAGCTCGCCTGAGTTTCTCCCATCACGCAGCGCTACGACGCGGTCGGCGACATGATGAATTTCGCTTAAGCGGTGCGAGATATAGACGATACTGACGCCGCGCTGCCGCAGCGTGTGGATCACGCGAAAGAGATTTTCGACTTCGCCGGTCGAGAGACTAGAAGTCGGTTCGTCCATGATCAGCACCTGAGCGTCGGACGCTAGCGCCTTGGCGATCTCGACCAATTGTCGTCGCCCGATCGAGAGCGACGCCAAAGAGGTTGTCGGCTGGATATCGAGCCCTACTTGTTGCAAGACTTCCGCAGCGCGGCGATCCATTTCGCGACGGCGCAAAAAGCCGCAGCTCCGCGGTTCTTTGCCCAGAAAAATATTCGCCGCGACATCTAGGTTGTCGCACAGATTCAACTCTTGGTGAATCAGCGCGATTCCTTGTTTCTCGGCGTCGCGGACGGTGCGAATCTCCACCGCGCGACCATCGATGCGGATTTCGCCTTCGTCGGGGGTTTGAATCCCGGCCAAGATCTTCATCAACGTGCTTTTGCCGGCGCCGTTCTCGCCGATCACCGCGATCGATTGGCCAGGGGCGATCGACAGGCTGACATCTTGGAGCGCCTGGACGCCGGGAAAACGTTTCGAGACATGGCAGACTTCAAGCAGCGGCACGCGAACGCCTTTCGTACGTGGGCAGGGGGTTGCGGGGCGTGCTTACTGTGGCGCCGACTCGGCCGCCGAAGCGGCGGCTTCGGCTCCGGCGGCGTATTGCGGGGGGATCGGCTTGTCGAGCAGTTCGTCGATGACCCCTTGGCTGCGCTCTTGGGCGTTCAGTTGCTCAAGCTTGCCGACAAAGATCGCGACTTCGCCGCCGTCGGGGATCGCTTCTTTCACCAGTTTGCCGACGGCGCGCCCCGCCAGATAGTTGCCGGTTCCAATATAGAACAAGCGATTCGTATCGGGAGCGTCGCTGTCGTGACAAATGACCTTCATCTTTTCGCAGGCGCGATTGATCAGGTTCCCCTGATTCTCTTTGTCAATCGGCGACAGTGCGAGACCTTGACAATCGTCATTCAATTTTCGCTCGATAAAACGCTTTTGCTCTTCGGCGCTGGCGGTCGGCGGATGATAGACGTCGCACGAAGCGTTAAAGATCGGCTCGGCGCATTGCACGCCGCGTTCGGCCAGGGTCCAAAACGGATCGACCGTATTGGTCAAAAACGCCAGGCTCACCGGCTCGCTGGTGTCGTAGTCGTCCCGTGCGCTGGCGGGAGCTTTGCCGTCGCCGGCCATCATCTGCTCGATATCGGATTTGAACTGGGCGGCGTCGGCGGGACGAATCACCCGATGTGGGATATAGAGGATTTCGCTCTCAGGCACATCGACCTTTTGACCCCGAACCAATGCCGAAAGATATTCGACCGATTTGAAGCCGAACAAAAATGGCTGTTGCACAACGGTGCCGAAAATCTTGCCGGCTTCGATCCCTTTCAGCGTCTCAATGTCCTCGTCAAAGCCGACGATTTTGATGTCGTTCTGCTTTCCGGCATTTTCGACGGCCCGCAAAATTGTAGGGGGATTGTAGGCGTAAAGGCCGACCATGCAGTTTAAATTTGGATATTTCGAGATCGCAGCTTCAGCATTTTGTTTGGCCCGGTCATGATTTCCGCTGTCGGAGCGCAGGTCGAGAATCGTGTATTTGCCGTTAGTCAGGGGAAATTCGTTCTTGACCGCTCCCCCCGAAGTGCCCGCGGGGTTCGACTGAGAACTGCATCCGACTGCGGCCGAAGCGGCGATGGCGCACGCCTTTAGAAAGAGACGACGTTTCATAAGGCTGGCCTAAAGCGGAAGAGGGAGACAGGGGAGAAATCAAAAGTAGACAAGTCGCTATTTTAAGGTGACATCGATGCAGAGGCAACTGACGCACAGCAAAGCGATAAGTAATGTGTCCAAATACCCCGTTATGATCCGATCATTCGGCAACGCGCATAAAAAAACGCACGCCCCACAGGACGCGCGTCGCGATTTCGTATTTCCGCAGTGAACCCGAAGGGCCGCTGGGAAGTCGAAATAGATAACTAGTTGGTGGTGTTAGCCGGCGGAGGAGTCGTCGGGGGTTCCGACGGAGCACAACCGACAAACGGAGCGGCCAAGGAGGCCAGCACCACTGCAACCATCAACGTCTTCATGATTTTCATCTGCATAATCCTTCTTCAAATTGCGACGTTTTCCACGTATGTGCCAGTCTACTGAAAGGTATTCAGGTACTCAACTACGCGTTTTTTTCCCCTGCTTGGGTTCATAAAATTTAGAACGGTAAAATCGGCGCCATCAGGCTAACACGATTCGCCGACGCTCCATCGTGTAATTCGGCCCAGCAGGCCGACTATTAGATACAAGGTCTTTCACCTTCTTCCCCTTCCGCAGATGCTCATGCAGCCGACTCTTGCACATCGAAAACTTCGCACCCCCGCGCGCCAATCGGTCGTGGGAGATTGGCGCATCGGGAACCTGGTCGCGCGAGGTTCGTTCTGCGACGTCTCGCGAGCCCAGCCCCTGGGAGGCAAGGGGATCGCGTGGGACTACGCGATTAAAACGTTACGACCCGAATATGCGACCGATCCGTTAGCCTTAGAAATGTTGCGGCGCGAAATCCGCGTTTCGCAGCAGGTCGCTTCGCCCCGCTTGGCGACGGTTCTCGCGCATCAGATCGGCGGTAGTGAAGAAGCGTATTTGGTCTTTCCCTATCTGACCGGCGTGACCCTTCATCAGTTGGTTCCCCGCCGTGGTCCGTTGGCGGCGCGGATTTGGATTATTCGCCAGGTGGCCGAAGGCTTGGCTGCGCTGCATGCCGCCGGTTGGCGGCATGGCGATGTGAAACCGGAAAACGTCATCATTGACGCAAGCGGCAGAGTGACGCTGATCGATCTCGGTTTCGCAACGCAAATCGGTATCGAAGAAGTCGACGCGGTGCAGTACCAGAAGGGGACGCCGCGGTATATGGCGCCGGAACTGTTCACGTCGACGCTGGCCGCCTCGGATGCGAGTGATCTGTATAGCTTGGGCGTCATGGCCTTTGAACTGTTATCAGGGCATCGACTTTTTGATACCGTTGATTTGGCGAAGATCGTCGCCGCTCACAAGTCGCACACGCCGCCGCCGCTGCGCCGCTTCTTGCCGAATGCTCCGGCGGCGCTGGCGACTTTGATCGCCAGGATGTTGGCGAAAGATCCGCTCCGCCGTCCCGAGACCGCCGATGATGTCGCCGAGCGACTCCGCAGTCTCGAGTTTGAAACGATCGGCATGGTTGGCTAGAACGGGCGGTTCGAGCGGCCCCCGGCGTTATCGCTTGATGTCGGCTTTCTCATGACGGCTTAAGACAACGACGCGATGCGCCGTCAGGTGGGGCCGCGTAAATTCTTTGGATGTCGAGACTTGCCCATACAGACCGACCTTCTGTTTCTGGTAACGTCGCAAGTTGATCCCCGGTGACGGCGTGACAAACTGCAGCACGTTGCCGTCCTCATCGGTCAGCGCGAACGGCGGAGTATAGCGGGCCGAGTTTTTCGCCGACGACGCGCGTTTGATGACCGGCATCAACCAGCCTTCGCCGTCGAAACGAGGGTCGTGATCGTCGCCGCCGACATAGACGCCGGTCCCAATCGGATCGGACTTGTCCCCCTCAGCGCCGCCATCGCTCGTCATGCTTGCCGAAGCGACATCCACTTTCGGTTGGTCGGTGGAGATGGTCGCCGCGATCTTCGACGCTTCGCGTTTGCGCGTTTGCAGTTGAGCGAACTCTTCGATCTTTTCCACCATCACGAGCGCTTCGCCGCGTTCGAGCGGAGTCGCGCCGGTGTACCGCAACTGCTGCGCTGCTGCTTTTAATGTATCAAACTGCCAAAGGTCGATCGGCAATGCGACCGTCTTGGTCAACTCCGCTTCTAGCCACTGGATCGAGGCGCGAAAGTCGCCCCCAAAATCGGGCATCGTCGCCGGCGCCGCGATCGTCCGGCTGGACGAACCGGGGACCATCGCGACGGCGCTCGCTTTGGCGTGATTCAGCGGACCAGGCGGAAGACTCGCCGTCACTGGAATTTGCGTGCTCGGCGGAGCGGCGACAAATTGCGTCGTGCTGTTTTTTACCGGAAGCGGTTCGGGATCATCGATGCTCCAGGGAGAATCATCGGAACGCTTGCTCCATCCGCCGGCCGATGCGTTCATCCGCGGCGCCGGCGTGGTGCTGCCGGCCGCGGCACTCGCCGCAACCTCGGGCAGCTTCCCGACGGTATCGGCTTTGATCCAGCGAAACTCGCCTGCCGGTGGAGCGATCTTGATCCATTTTTCGACTTGGCCTGTCTCAGCGTTTAGCGACTGTCCGCTGCCGAGCGTTTGGACGACTTCGCCTCGCATCAGCCGAACATGCGCGGCGTCGCGGCGCTCTTCGAGTCGGCTGCCGATAAAGCAGGGAGCCTCGTCGCGCGAAGCTTCCATCAGGTTCGGTTTGTCGGTCGCGATCAGCGCGTCGGCCAAGATCCAGCTAAAACTGCCGTGCGGCGGGCGAATCGCCAGCCAGCCGTTTTCTTCCTCGGCGTAGATCTCAATCTCGGCGCCTTCTTCTAAGAAGTCGCAGACGTAATATTTTTCGCCGGGACCGCTGAAGATGTCCGATACCTTCGCGGTGATCACCGCACGCTCCGGCGTCGGCGCAGCGGCGTGCACGACGGTCGCCATTAGCAACTGAGCCACACAGGTAGCGGCGAAGCGAGTCAGCGTAAAGCGTTCTAGTGATAGTTTCATCGAACCAGCCCAGCTAGCGCAGTTTCCCCCCTGCGTAGATGCACTGTGGTGAATACCTGATTCGACCTGTCGATTCAAGAGCGATAGAATGTGGTGCTAGCGAGAGCGCCAGAAATAGTTAGAGCGATTCCTGCAGTTGAAAAATCGATTGATCCGAAAGTGAACGCCAAATGTTGAAAACACTTGCCTTCCTTCTGGTATTCGCCTTCCTGGGACTCGGCGTCACCGGAATCGTAATGCACGACTACCGCAGCTACTTGTTCGCCGCAGGGACGCTTTGCTTGGTTGTCGGCTTTGGGCTGTGGAAGTTGCGCACGGCGCGGGAGTCATAGGCCATTGCTCGCCGGCCGCTCTTCACGCGTCCGGAGAAATCTTGGGGCGCCTGCGCCGACCCGGTCGCGAAGACCGGGGGACGCTTTAGCGACAAGATCCTGCGCCATCCGTCGACAAACGGTTACTTCGCCGGCGCCATCTCTGTCATCAACGCTCTGGCGATGATATTGGCCGTTTGACCACCAGACGGGGTCGCCTGCAGATTGGTCAAAACGATCATTGTGAGTCCTGTTTTCGGGTCATGCCCCATAAAGGTATGGTAGCCCGGCAGCGAGCCGTCGTGTCCGAGCATGGGGCCCATTTTCGCAATGCCTAGACCATAGCCGGCGCTATCGGGATCGTCGGGATCGTTGGACTGAATGCTTTCGATTTGTATCTTATGCATCGCAGGCGAAAATAGTTGTCCGCCGACCAGCGCTTCGACATAGGTCGCTAAGTCTTTCGCCGTCGAAATAGCTCCGCCGGCCGCCCAACTCCACGACGGATTCGCATTGGTCACGTCGCTGGGAAGGAGCTTGCCGGCCAGGGCTTGCTGCTGTTGCTCTGGGGTCAAAACCGAGTTTTGATTGGTGCCAAACAAATAACCATGCGCAAACGGCGGCGGCATCTGGTTATCCTCCCGGGCCGGCAGTAGCGTTCGCGTCATCTTCAACGGGGCAAAGATTCGCTGCTCGTACGCTTTCTCCAGCGTCATTCCGGTCAAGCGCTGGACCAAGACCCCCAGCATCACGTAGTTGGTATTGGAATAGAAGAACTCTGTTCCCGGCGGAAACATCGGCTTTTGCTCGATCCCCATTTGAATCAACGCTTCCGGCGTGAACGACTGCTCCGGATGTTCGTCAAGGATTCGATTGAACGACTTCAGTTCGCTATAGGTGGGAATCCCGCTCCGCATTCTAAGCAGATCGGCGATCGTGATTTTGTCTCCTTGCGGAACGTCGGGGAAGTACTGCGAGACTTTGTCGTCCAGCTTTATCTTGCCTGCCTGCACCAATTGCAGAATCACGACGCCGGTCATTGTTTTGGTGTTGGAACCGATCCGAAACGCCATATCGGTTTGCATCGATTGTCCGGTTTTCAGATCGGCGACGCCAAACGCTTGCAACCATTGCTGGTCCCCTTGCCGCAAGAGCACGACCGCTCCGGGAACGGCGTTGTCTTGAAGCAACTGCTCCACAGTAGCGGCCAACTTGGCCTGGTCGGCAGGCCATTGGCCATGCACGTTTGCGCTAAATATGCAGACAAAAAGGGAAGCGACCCCGAGAGTGCAATTTCGGAAAATGTCCATGAGCCCAGTCACCATTTCGTTGGTCAAGCAGTTAGCAGTTAGAGGGATGCTCAACTATAGGTTACAAAGTTCGGCCCCCGATTGGGTAGTGACGATTTACGTTTCGCTGTCCCCAGACGAAATTCCATAGCTCTCTGTCGCCATGGTAGCGACTAGAATAGAGCGTGCTCACGCTGCCTTGTTGAACCCGCCGGGAGACTTGCTGATGCCTTGTTTTTGCACTTTCGCGGTGTCGCTGCTCGCCGCAGTCTGTTTCGTCTCCGCAGCGAGCGCCGCTGATCGCCAGCCGAACGTCTTATTCATTGCGGTCGATGACTTACGGACCGAACTTGGCTGCTATGGCGCTTCGCAGATTCACAGTCCAAACATCGATCGATTGGCTGCCGCTGGGACCGTCTTCACACGGGCCTATTGTCAGCAAGCGGTCTGCTCGCCGTCGCGCACCAGTTTGATGACCGGACTCCGGCCCGACTCCACCAAGGTATATGACCTGGTGACCCACTTCCGCAAGAATGTGCCGGATGTCGTGACGTTGGGACAGCACTTCAAACAGAACGGCTACTATAGCGTCAGCATGGGGAAGATCTATCACGGGGGCTATGACGATCCGCCGACCTGGAGCGAACCGGCTCGCAAGCCGCAAGGAGGCGCTGGTTATGTGCTGGCCGAGAACTTGCAAACGATCACAGACAAACGAAACGCCGCCAGGGCGAAAGGCCTGAGAGGGGTGCAGCTAAGTCGCGCCGCTCGTGGCCCGGCGACCGAAATGGCTGATGTTGCCGACAACGCCTATGCCGATGGAGCCGTCGCCGACTTGGCGGTCAAATCGCTGCGTGAGTTGAGCCAACGCGACGAGCCCTTCTTTTTGGCGGTCGGTTTCGTAAAACCTCACCTGCCGTTCAACGCGCCCAAAAAGTATTGGGACATGTACGACCCGGCCAAGATTGAGTTAGCCGCCAATCCTTATCCGCCGAAGAATGTGACTCCCTACTCGCTGACCAGTTGGGGTGAGATGCGCGTCTACGATGGGATTCCGAAGCAGGGAGATCTATCACCCGAAAAAGCTCGCGAGTTGAAGCATGGCTACTATGCCTGCATCAGCTACACCGACGCCAACGTTGGCAAACTGTTAGACGAACTCGACAAGTTGAAACTGACCGACGAAACGATCGTCGTATTGTGGGGAGATCACGGTTGGAAGTTGGGCGAGCACAACAGTTGGTGCAAGCATACGAATTTTGAAGACGACGCAAACGCGCCGCTGATCATACGCGCCCCAGGTCAAAAATCGCCTGGCGCCAAATCGACGGCGCTGGTCGAGTTTGTCGACATCTATCCGACTCTCTGCGAATTGGCCGCACTGCCGTTGCCGCAGCATCTAGAAGGAACGAGCGCCGCGCCCCTGTTAGATCAGCCGGACGCCGCTTGGAAAACGGCCGCGTTCAGCCAATATCCGCGTCGCCAGATCATGGGTTACACGATGAAGACCGACCGCTATCGCTTCACCGCGTGGAAGAACAAAAAGTCAGGCAAGGTAGTCGCGACCGAATTGTATGACCATCAGGTTGACCCGGCTGAGAATGTTAATGTTGCCGGGCTGACGGAGAACGCGGAGTTGATCGTGCAATTGCAAAAACAGTTGGATGCCGGCTGGCAAGCGGCCAAGCCGAAATAGAACCAGCATGAAGACCGCCGCTATTTACGTCTGGATCATCTTTGCGCTGATATTTGTCGCCATCGGCGCTGGCTTGATCATTGGTTTTGGTTCTGGCGTTATCAGCATGCAGGGAACAGAGGTAACGATCCGCTGGGATGCGCCCCTTTCAGGCCGAGTTCCTTATGATCGAAATGACGTTCAATTCCACAACTTTTATGCTACGACATCGATCTACTTTTTCGTCGCATTGCTGACAGTTCCTCTCGCGCTGCTCGCAATCATTGCGGCAGCGCTATTCAGTCGAGGTTCCAGACAGCGTGAGTTGGCATAAAAGGGGATCAGGTCCCAATTTTGCTGCAAAATTGGGTTTATGCCAAGCGTCGTAGCAAGCTACGCCGCGATTCGCTTTTGCTCGCTTGCCGGCAGTCCCATCTCGCTGTGCAAATCGGCGAAGAGTTGCGCCAACGCATTCGTGCTTTTTCCCCAGTCAAACATCTGACCAGAGATGTCGGTCTCGGCGCCGACGAAAGCACCTTGTTCCATGCGGACCACGGAGATCCTGAGGTCTCCCTTCATCGCCAACATCGACGAGGGGAACTCGGCCGTTAGCAAACAACCGCCGTCTCCTTGTTGGACGTTTAGAATCGGCTGGCCATGTTTCGCTAAGCTGCAAACAGCGCGTGCAATGACGCGACCGATGGGCGCGGCGATTTCTTCGGCTCGTTCTTTGCCGGTTCGAACACCAACTTTGGCCCACATCGGTTGAACGACTTCGGCCAGGCCCGCATAAGAAATGGGGGAGTCGATCACTTTGTCGCAGATCGACAGAAATGTCTCGGCCGACATTCCTTTTTTCGCGTGCTGCGCATGGCTCGCGATGACGTCACGCACGGCGGCGACGTTGACGATCGCCTCGTAGCGGACATCGTGTTCCCAGTCTTCCGTCAGCGGCGCGGACGCGTCCGCTTGCAAAGGATGACCACAATGGGAGCAAAACTTGCCTTGGGCCTTCGACCCGCACTCGCAGCAGAACATCCTTGTTCTCCGTGCTAGCAAAATGAGAATGACGCTTCGCCTAACTCTTGTTTCCATCGGCAAGCGAGGGGGGAGAAGTGAACCAACAAAAAAGCCGCCAGCGATTTGCAGGCGGCTTTCTTGTTTTTCTGCATGCTGGTTGTCAGATGCTTAGAACTGATGTCCGATTTGCGGGCCATTCTGCGTCAGCGTCAGGATCTCGGGACCAGTTTCGGTCATCAGGATCGTGTGCTCGAACTGGGCGCTCAGCTTGTTGTCTTTGGTCCGAACCGTCCAACCGTCGCGGCGATCGAGGACCGTCTCGTGCGTGCCGAGGTTGATCATCGGTTCGATCGTGAAGCAGACGCCTGGCATCAGGAACACGTTGTGCGTGGCGCGGGTCGGAACATGCGGAATCGATGGCTCTTGATGGAACCGACGGCCCAGCGCGTGGCCGACGTATTCTTCCACGACGCCGTAGCCGTGCTTCTTCGCTTCGGCGACGACGGCGCGGCCGATGATTGCGACACAGCACTCCGGCGTGATCGCGGCGATCGCGGCGTGCATCGCATCGAAGGCGCACTGCGTAACGCTGCGAGCTTCGTCCGAGACTTCGCCGATCAAGATCGTTTCTGACTGATCGCCGTGCCAACCGTCGACGATCGACGTGATGTCGACGTTGACGATATCGCCATCCTTCAACTCATAACTGCCGGGGATGCCGTGGCAGATTACTTCGTTGACGCTGGTGCACGAGCTTTTGGGAAATCCGTGATAACCCAAACAAGCAGGGACGTGTCCATGATCCAGCGTGTATTCGTGGATCAGACGATCGATTTCTCCGGTGGTGATTCCGGCTTGAACATGAGGACGGATGAAATCCATCAATTGGGCGTTAAACTTGCCCGCTATGCGCATGGCGTCGCGATCGGTGTCGACCAGCCTTAAATTTCTACGTCCATCGAGCATGAAGGATTGCCTTCCGAGTTTATACAATGAGAGGCGAAATCGAACGTCGCACAGGCCCAGCGACATGATTTACAAGATATGAAGAAGTTTAACAACGACCCGGCCATCAGCCTACGCATCGTCCAACAATTCTGGAATGAAAACGCCGATCGACAAGAAGATTTCGCCCAATTTTCGGCCCCTACCGATTTTGCCGATCCGCGGCCGTCGATTGCGATAAATCGGGCAAAGAATTAGAATCACGGCTTTCTTGGCGGTTGGCGAAAGCCGAACAAAGATAACGGCTTACGTACAAACTGCCACGCTGACGCTTCCCAAAAACCACGATAGACAGATGCCGCGCTACAATCCCGCCGAAATCGAACCCAAATGGCAGCAATTCTGGGAAGAAAAGCGAACTTTCGCGACGCCAGAAATGCCCTCCGGCGAAAAGATGTACGTGCTGGACATGTTCCCCTATCCCAGCGGGGATGGTCTGCATGTCGGTCACCCTGAAGGATATACGGCGACCGATATCGTCTGCCGCTATGCCCGCATGCAAGGCAAATCGGTTTTGCATCCGATGGGTTTTGATGCGTTTGGTTTGCCGGCCGAAGAGCACGCAATCAAAACGGGGACCCCCCCGCGAGTGCAGACTGAAAAAAATATCGCCAATTTTACCCGTCAGCTGAAGATGCTCGGCTTTAGCTACGACTGGGAACGTCAGATCGCGACCACCGATATCGAGTACGTTCGCTGGACGCAGTGGATATTTCTGCAGGTTTACGATACCTGGTACGACCGCGAGCAGCAGAGAGGGCGTCCGATCGCCGAGTTGCCGATTCCGGCCGAGATCTCCGCCGCAGGCGCCGAAGCGGTTCGTGAGTATCAAGACGAGCATCGCCTGGCCTATCTGAACGAAGCCCCGGTCAACTGGTGTCCCGCCTTGGGAACGGTTCTGGCCAATGAAGAAGTGATCGACGGCAAAAGCGAACGCGGCGGTCACCCGGTGCAGCGAATTCCGCTGAAGCAGTGGATGATGCGGATCACCGACTACGCCGATCGCCTGGAGAGCGATCTGGAGGGGCTCGATTGGTCGGAAGGGATCAAAGCTCGCCAGCGCAACTGGATCGGCCGCAGCACCGGCGCCGAAGTCGACTTTTATATCGGCGCCGCCGACAAGCTGGCCGACTGGAAAACGTCGCGCGCCGCCGGCGGTTTCCCCCGTAAACCGAGCGACAATGTCTTGCGCGTCTACACAACGCGTCCCGATACGCTGTTTGGCGCGACCTATATGGTGATTGCGCCTGAGCATCCGTTGGTTGATGCGCTGACGACCAGCGAGCAATCGGCCGCCGTCAAAGCTTACTGCGACAAAGCGGCCAGCAAGAGCGACCTGGAGCGAACCGAACTGGCCAAAGAGAAGACCGGCGTCTTCAGCGGTTCGTACGCGATCAATCCGGTCAACGACGAAAAAACGCCGATCTGGATCGCCGACTACGTGCTGATCAGTTACGGCACTGGCGCGATCATGGCCGTTCCGGCGCATGACGAGCGCGACTTTGAATTCGCGCAAACGTTCGATATTCCCGTGATCGCCGTCGTCGATCCTGGTGAATCCAAAGACGTCGAGCGAGCCGAAGTTTTGGCAGGCAAAGTTTGCTCGACCGTTGACGGCGTCGCGATCAACTCAGGCAAATACGACGGTACCCCGACTTCCGAGTTCAAAGGCAAGATCGCCGAAGATTTGACGACTGCCGGGCTGGGACGAACTGCGGTCAATTACAAGCTGCGCGATTGGCTCTTCAGCCGGCAGCGTTTTTGGGGCGAGCCGTTTCCGATTCTCAAAGAGTTGGACGCCGACGGAGTGCCCAACGGCAAGATCTTACCGGTTCCGGTTGATCAATTGCCGGTCAACTTGCCGCATCTTGAGGACTTCAAGCCGCTGGGCCGTCCTGAGCCGCCGCTCGAAAAAGCGTCGCACGATTGGCTGTATCCCATCATCGACGGCGTGAAGTACAAACGCGAAACCAACACGATGCCGCAATGGGCAGGTTCGTGCTGGTATTACCTGCGATTTATTGATCCGACCAATGATCAGGTTTTGATCGATCGCGAAAAAGAAAAAGCTTGGATGCCGGTCGACTTGTACATCGGCGGCGCCGAGCATGCCGTGCTCCATCTGCTGTACGCGCGGTTTTGGCACAAAGTGCTGTTTGACCGCGGCGTGGTCGGCACGGCCGAGCCGTTCCAGAAGCTCGTCAATCAGGGAATGATTCTGGGCGAGCTGGAATATACCGGTTATCAAACCGCCGCTGGTCGCTGGGTTTCGCACAATAAAACCAAAACCGACGCCGCTGGAGAGCGGATCGACCCGAAGACGAGCGAGCCGGTTGCGGCCGTCAAGTTGGAAGCCGACGCAGTCGAGAAGCAGGGGGATTCCTTCGTCCTGAAGGCCGACGCCAGCGTGAAGATCGACGCCCGCGCAATGAAAATGTCGAAGAGTCGCGGCAACGTCGTGAATCCCGACATCGTGGTGAAAGAATATGGCGCCGACAGCCTGCGACTTTACGAGATGTTCATGGGGCCGCTGGAAGCGACCAAGCCGTGGAGCATGGCCGGGGTGAGCGGCGTCCGGAACTTTTTGGATCGCGTCTGGCGCTTGATCGTGGACGACTTCGCCGAGACGACGACGCTGTTGGCGGCAGTTCAGGAGATTGAACCGACGGCGGAGCAAAACAAAGTGATCCACCGGACGATCGAAGCGGTGACGCGGGATCTGTCGAGGTTGGAGTTCAATACGCCGATCGCACGGATGATGGAATTCACCAATTTCTTCACCAAAGAAGAAGTGCGTCCCAAGTCTGCGATGAAATCACTGGTGTTGATGCTTTCGGCCTATGCACCGCATATCGCCGAAGAATTGTGGGCCGTGTTGGGCGAAAGCGAGACGCTCGCTTATCATCCTTGGCCCCAATTTGATGAAAAGTTTACGAAGGATGACGAAATTGAAATCCCAGTGCAGATATTGGGAAAAATTCGTAGCAAAATCGTCGTCGCGGCCGATATTTCTAAGGCCGATTTGGAGAAAGCCGCATTGGCTGACGAACGCATCCAAACGCTAATCGTCGGAAAACAGATTGTAAAAGCCATTGTGGTCCCTGGCCGCTTGGTCAATTTTGTCGTCAAATAAGCGAACTCGAACGCCGCCATCGGCGGTCAAACAGACCCCGCCCATTTCTTCTCTTTTAATTGACAATTAGGACGAACGATGACGCACTCTTGGCACGACGTCAGCCCCGGCCATCGCATGCCGACTGAATTTTGCGCAGTCATTGAGATCCCTACCGGATGTAGTCTCAAGTACGAGCTCGACAAACAAACCGGTTTGTTACGGATGGATCGCATTCTTTACTCGGCCGTGCATTACCCGGCCAATTATGGATTTATTCCGCAAACCCTCGCCGATGATGACGATCCGTTGGACGTGCTGGTTCTTTGCCAAGAACCGGTTTATCCGTTGACGTTGATTGAAGCCCGGGTCGTGGGCCTGATGACGATGATCGACAGCGGCAAGCTGGATCATAAGATCATTGCGGTCGCCGTGAACGACCCCGAGTATTCGTCGTATCGCGAAGCGGTCGATCTGCCGAGCCATCGCCGCAACATGTTGCGGCGTTTCTTCCAAGATTACAAACAATTAGAAGGCAAAACGGTCGAAGTCGACGAAATGCAACCCACCGAGATGGCGATTCCGGTGATTGAAGAAGCGTTGCAGCGCTATAGCGAGCAACGTCGTCGCGGCTTTGATGTAAAACCGTCGAGCTAGCTCGTTCCTCATCAGAACTTCTCTTTGACCGCCGCCTGCGACGCTTGCCAGAGCGGCGACGAGACTGATATGCTAGGGTGGAAAAGACCCGCCCACGGACAAACTTCTTTGAGGAATCTCGGTCGAAATTATGCGTAATGTCATCTCTCTGGTACTGGGCGGCGGTCGCGGCACTCGGCTCTATCCGTTGACCAAGTACCGATCCAAACCGGCGGTGCCGCTCGCCGGAAAATATCGCCTGATCGATATTCCCCTGTCGAACTGCATCAACAGCGATCTGAACCGCATCTATGTGTTGACGCAGTTTCTCTCGGTCAGTTTGCATCGTCATATTCGGCAAACCTACCGCTTTGACAATTTCCGCGGCGGATTTGTCGAGCTGTTGGCCGCTCAGCAAACCGGCAACGAATCGACCGATTGGTACCAAGGTACCGCCGACGCGGTTCGTAAGAACCTGAAATACATTCAGCAATACGGCACCGACTACGTTTTGATTCTCGCGGGGGATCAACTCTATCGGATGGACTACCGCAAGATGCTGGAAACCCACATCAAAAGCGGCGCCGACGTGACGATCGCCGGCATCCCGGTGACGCGCGAAGACGCCGGTTCGCTCGGCATCATGCGTTTGGATGATTCGGGACGCGTGGTCGGCTTTGTCGAGAAGCCGCAAACCGAAGAAGATTTGAACCTGGTCCGCATGGCCCCAGACAAGCTGGAGGCGCTCGGCGTAAAGAGCCAAGGCCGCGACTGCTTGGCCAGCATGGGCATTTACTTGTTCAATCGCGATACGCTGGTCGACGTGTTGGAAAAGACCGACTACGAAGATTTCGGCCGCGAGATCTTCCCGGCGGCGATTCGTTCGCGCCACGTCCAATTGCATGCGTTTGACGACTACTGGGAAGACATCGGCACGATTCGCGCCTTCTACGAAGCGAACCTTTCGCTGGCCAATCCCAATCCGCCGTTCAGCTTCTCGGACGAGGATGAACCGATTTACTCGCGTGCTCGCTTCCTGCCGCCGACCTTGATGTCCGAGGTGACCATCAAACGAAGCCAGATCGCCGACGGTTGCCGCATCGGCGCCGGTTGCGTGATCGACAACAGCGTCGTCGGTTTGCGCAGCTTGATCGGCGAGAACGTCACGATCAAAGATTCGGTCCTGATGGGCTCTGATTATTTTGAGACCGAAGGGGAACTGGCCGATCACCGTAGTTGCAAGCGCCCGCCGCTGGGCATCGGCAGCGGATCGGTCATCCAAGGAGCGATCATCGACAAGAATTGCAACATCGGCAAGAATGTCCGCATCGTCAACGATCACGGGATCGAAGACAAAGAATACGACGTAGGCGTCACCGTGGTCGAAGGAATTCCGTGCGTTGAAAAGGGCGCCCAGATTCCGGATGGTTGGACGCTGACGTAACGCGATACCGTTGATTGATAATTGCTGAAAACACCCTCTCCACCAGAGGGTGTTTTTTTGTAGTGGACGACGAAACAATGGGAATCATCAATTTCCGCTGCGAGGAGAATTCACCATGTCCTACGGCCAAATGATTTTGCTCACCGCGGCCGATCCATGGGATCTCGAGCGGCTCGAAGCACATTTGTGCGCCGACTGCGAAGCGGAGCCCGAGATCGGCATGCTGATTTCATCGTCGCCAGAGGGCGCTCGCTTTCTCGAATTGCAGTGGGAAGATTGGGCGATTGCGGTCGTTTATGAGAGCGGCGACATCGTCCGGCAAGAGTCGGCGGAAATCGCCCAGTCGTTCGCAGAGTTTCGGGAAGACCAGGAAAGAATCGCCAACTGCTCGCAGCGGATTATCGTGATGGCGAGTGATGATCCGGAGATGGAGCATTTTCACGATTTCGCGCTGCTAATCGAATCGCTCGAAAAGTTGCCCGGCGCCGTGCTGTTTGATCCCGAGAATGAAACGTTCAGCTAGATGCTTCCGATCTTCGCAGCGCGCGGCGGAAGCGGATTAGTGTGCGAATGCGTTCTTTGGCAGCGGTTGAAACTGCTCGCTGTCAAAGAATGTCGCCAGCGGCGCGTCATCGGCAATAGTCAGCTTACGTAAGTCAAAGCGAACGGCCGGAGCGTATGGCTGTCCTTTTGTTCCAATGATCGCGACCGCGGCGCCGTTATCGCCGGGTGATATCTGCGAGTCGGCGATCCGTACGTTGGCCGAGAAGGGGAGGTCGCGATCCGCTTGAAAATGATGCCACAGCATTCCGCCGGTGGTCGTTAGCTGCGAACCTTGAAAGTGAAAACGGAGCGGTGATGGTCCCGCTTGGGTGCGGACCAGCCCTCCGACTCCTTCGTAGTGACACCGGTGCAAGTGGATCGCCGCATCGCCGATCGCCGACACGTCGACTCCGACCAGTAACTGGTCGAATCGGCAGTTGTCTAGCTTCGCTTCCGGCAGCGACTGCAATCCAGCCGACGTTCTTTCCACAGGGCGCCATGCTAGTGCGATCGATTCCGCCGCCGCTGCGCCTTGCCAACGAAACGTGCAGTCGCGCAGCGTGATCGAGGACGCGGCGACTTCTAGCAGCGCGGCTCTGCCGGCGGCGGTCGATCCGCTCGCGACAAAATCAATTCGCTCCAGCGTCAACTTTTCGGTCGTTAGTCGTAATGGCGCCGCGTCGATCTCCAGGATCGTCCGCGCGTTTTCTGCGGCCGAGATCGTCGCTTCCGCGGAAATTGCTTGAGGAAACTGGCTTACCGTTAGCCTGCTGGGCAGAACAACGCGGCGGAGAGCCGCTGTAGGCATTTCGATCGACGCCAGGTGGATCTCGCGGGAAGGCTTGGCGAGAACTTCGGGGACGAGCGGCTTCGCAGTGACCGCTGTGAGCGGAGCAGGAGAGCGGATCGGCAGTTCTGGCGAAGTGACGCTAGGCGATGGCCAGCACGCCGCCCCGACGGCAAGTAACGCGGCGGCGCTGGATGCGACCAGCATATTCCGTTTGCGGCGGCGGTTCGCTTCCTCGCGAAGATGAACATGCAGCGACGGCAACACCAGCGGCGGGTCGCCAAGATAGTTTTGCAGCAGCCGCGCGTCGGCCTGATCGGACGGCCCCAACAAGGCGAACCAATCGGCCAGCCGAACTTCGGGTCTGTTCTGACGCGTCTGAAGTTCGCACAACAGCGGATCGGCGGTCAACGAGTTAAAGGGGACGCGCGGCGGCGCGCCATGCGGAATTCCACACAACAGTTGCCGCATCAATTGCGCCAGTTGTTTCATGTCACTCGACTTCCGCAGCGGGCTAGCGGATGGCCAACAAACGCCCGGCAGCGGAGCACTGGTGATTCCGTCGGCACTCAGCAAGACCGTCTCCGGCGAGACGCGCCCATGCATCCGTCCGGCGGTTTCGAGCGACAGCAGTTGATGAACCAGTTGCCGCAGGATCGCGATCACGACCGTCGACGGCATGCGACCGTAGCGGGTCAGCAACTCGGCCAAGGTTTTGCCAGCGGGAAGAATCGCCGCCGCCCAGTGAGAGTCTCCATTTTGTCCGGTGTCGACGATTCGACCTCGATAACCGGCGATCGGCGAGAGCGGCCGCTCTTGCAGCGGTTGCTTGCCGACTGCTAGCAAATAGCCTGACTGGCCTTCGCTGGTCGCTTCGTACCAATCGATCCCGTCCAGCGAGAGGCGCTTGCGAGAAATCAGATAAAGGCCGCATGTGAGTTGCGATTCGCGGCCGGCGTAGAAAAATTCGGCTTGCGTCGGCGTCAGCAGTCCCAATCTTTGTAGGGCGTCGATCCAGACGATGTCCATCTCGCGGAGCGCTGCAGGCGTCTCGCTCAGACGTTCTTCGGCCGCTCTTAGCGCAATCGGTTCGATCCAGCCGCAAGCGGCCAGCCGCTGTGAGATTTTGGCGGGGATCGACTTAGACATGGTGGAAACCTGAACCGAACGAGGAAGGTCAGGCTAGTTGCTATCAGAAACCCGCTGTTTGGGCAATCGAGAACTGCCGCAGGGGCGATGGCGCTCAGTCGAAAAAGCGTGGGTTGCGGCAAAGCAACTCTTGAATCCGATGGGGGCCCCGCTCTTCGTCCGCCGGTCGCTCGTGATGCCAATCGGCGTGCGTCGGCATCCAGCATTCTTCCAGCGGCCATGGATCGAACGGTTCGTATCCCAACTGATCGGCCAGCTTGGTCGAGTCCATGGTGACATCGCCGGCCCGCGGAGGAATGGGACCCGCTTCGACTCGCATACAACCCATTAAATTGTGCGGGTTATAGTCGCCGACGCGATTGATGATTTGGGCGATTTGATACAGGCTCAAACGACGCGGACCGCCGGCATGGAAGATGCCCGCCAAATCACGCCCCAATACGTCGTCGATTACGCGATTCATGCAATCGGTGTAGGTGGGGGTGCGAATCTCGTCGTAGTAGAGCGTCGCCGGTTTGTTCTTCATGAAACGCGATTGAATCCAATCGATCGCACCGGCGTGCCCGTTGAAGCTGACTCCCATCGGCAGCGAAATTCGTAGGACCGCTGACTCGGGGCGCTCTAGTTGAATGAGATTCTCCGCCGCGGCCATCGTTTTGCCGTAGATGGTGACCGGATCGGTCGGTTCATGCTCGAGATAGCCGCCGCCCAGCTTGTCGGAATAAACCAGGTCGATCGAAAGCTGAACGAGCCGCGTGTCGCTTCCTTCTAACACGGTCAGCAGATTGCGAACGCTTTCAAAATTGATTCGCCAAGCCATCGACGGGTCGAGCTCGCACGATTTGAGGGCGCAACAGCCGCCGCAGTTGAGCACTGCGCGAAATTGATACTTGTCGAACAGACGCTTCATGCCGTCAACGTCTTCGACATCGCAGGCGACAATGTTGTCGCCGAGCATGCGCCAATTGTTGACCTGACGAACCCCGACAACTTGGTCGGGGTATTTTTCGGTGAAGTAGGGGAGCGCGTTATAGCCGGGGACGCCTGCGACGCCGGTTATCAGCAGCGGCAACGGCGTTTGTGCCCGAGTGGTATCAACGGCCAGATTTCGTGCTCGATGGATTAGCGTGTTTTGAATCATTACCAGCGGTAGTCCGCTCCCAGAAGGCGGCGAATAAGCCCAATTTGCCCGGCGTGCAGCATTTCATGCTGGCCACACCAAAGGAGGCTGTCGAGTTTTGTGTGGAACAGGGGGTGAGGTTCTTCAGGGGGGTCGGACAAGCGGGAAATGGGGAACTGCGGCAGCTCTTCCATAACCCGGCGATGAACGTGATGAAAAACCGACAATATTTCGTCCGGGCAGGGATAAACTTCCGGCTGTGGGACGGGAGTCGATCCTTTGCCGAAAACGCGCAAGAAGTCGGCGGAAATGAGTTCGTCGTCTCCTTCCGCCGGACCGCGCACGCGCCGCAACGCCAACCGATATTGGGCCATCGCTAAATGCCCGACTTGCCAGGCGATATGCGAAATCCCTTCATCGGTCATTCGATACCAATCGGCGTGATCGATCGACTCGATCAGATCCGTGGAATAACGGCGGACGGCCTGGATCTGATGAAGTGCGACTTCTAGCGAATTCATCATCGGTTTTCTCCAGCCCCAGCATTCTAGGCATGTTCATCGGGGGTAGGTAGACCTCCGTATTGGGTCAACATGCCGGAATTCGGTGATCCGTACTGCGGATTCTCAGAAATCCCCCCTTGCAACTAGACTATTCGCCGTGAGTCGTCTAATTGGCCCACCCCAACAGCGGGTTGTGACGGTATTTCCGCTGATTCCGGCTCTCTGGAGGGTAGCGTTTCTCGAACCATCTCCATCGTCGCATCCATGATTATCTGCGGATCGTACTAATTTGAGCGCGAATGAGAAATCAGAAATTGCAGTTACCTTTTGCCCAACCTATGTTTCAGCAGGAAAATTGCCCTTGCGTATGGGAATTGATCCGTAAGTACAGTCCGAGTCCCGGGTTTGACTATGTCCACCCTGCCAGGCGCACCAGCGCTGCCAACTAAACCGCTAGAACGACATGCAAATTTGCATCGTCTCGAGCTAGTAAACCGAGAACTGCAAACTTGGTTTGGCGTCGACTTTTCCTATTGGGATGGCGAAACCGGGGAAATGATGCGTGCTGCCGAGATGCAGCCTTCCGGCGATGAGAACTACCTCTCGCCGATTGTGCGCGCTGTCGCAGTCAAGAAAAAACCGGAAATTGTCGCCGAACAAGCCGGAGCTTGCATCCTGGCGATGCCGCTCGCGATGGATAGCGCTACGATTGTCGCAACGAGCCCCTTTCTGACCGGCGAACAATTTGAGTGCGACGATGACGTCGAAGCGCTGGCGCGACTCTTGGGAACGACCCCTGATCGCGCTGGTCAATGGAAAGGAGAACAAAATCGCTGGACGACGCAAAGCCTAGAGCGGATCGCCCGCTTACAGTTGTCGAAACTAAGCGTGGATGATGAGGCGCGACGTCTGTCGAACGAGATCGACAAGATCTCGGATAGCCTATCTTCGACCTACGAAGAAATCAGCTTGCTCTATGGCCTGACGCAAAACTTGCGAATCTCCAGCAGTGACGAGCAGTTGGGGGATCTGGCCCTGAACTGGTTGTTAGAAGTGCTGCCGTGCGAAGGGCTGGCGATCCAATTTTTGCCGACCCGCGACGACGACGTTTCGTCGAAGGGGCGGAACGAAACGAAGACGCTGAACGTCGGCGTTTGTCCGCTTCAGTCGGAAGAACTTTCCCGTTTGGTCCAACATCTAAATTTGGGCGAGAAGGGAGCGCCGTTTGTCGCGAATCAACGGATCACGGCTCGCGAAGAATGGCCGTTCCCAAAAGTGCGTCAACTGATCGTGGTGCCGCTCGCCGAAGGGGATAACATCTTCGGTTGGATCATGGCCTTCAATCACTGCGAGAACAAAGGTTTCGGCACCGTCGAAGCGAGCTTGCTCAGCAGCGTCGGCGCGATCCTAGGCATTCATAGCGGAAATATCGAGCTTTATCGTCAACAGTCCGAATTTGTCACCAGCGTGGTGCAAGCGTTGACGTCCGCGATTGATGCGAAAGATCCCTATACTTGCGGTCATAGCGATCGCGTCGCCCGGCTGTCGGTTTGCTTGGCGCGGCAAATGGGACAAGATACCGACTCGCTTAATTTGCTCTACATGGCGGGTCTGCTGCACGATGTCGGCAAGATCGGAATCGATGATAGCGTGTTACGCAAGCCGGGCCGCTTGACCGACGCCGAGTACGAGCACATCAAGCTTCATCCGGAACTAGGGTACAACATCCTCAAGGGCTTGAAGCAGATTGAAAAAGTCTTGCCGGTCGTGTTGCATCATCACGAGCAATGGGACGGAAAAGGATATCCGCATAAGCTGAAGGCGGATGATACTCCCTTGCTCGCAAGAATTACCGCCGTCGCGGACGCTTATGACGCGATGTCGAGCGATCGTCCCTATCGCAAGGGAATGCCGGAAGAAAAGGTCGATGCGATCTTTCGCGATGGCGCCGGCCAACAATGGGATCCGGCGGTGATTAACGCCTTTTTCGCCGCTCGCGACGAACTCCGCTCGATCCTGAGCGAAGAGAGAGCCGAAATCAGGTTCGATGTTCGCGACTGGCTAAAATAAATCGGGTCGAATTGCTCGCTAGAATCTCTATACTGAGAGAATGGCTCACAGCGAAGAAGACCGTGAAGATCTTATGCAGGAAGCGACCGCTCTGGTCCGCCGCGGGGCCTACAACGCGCCGCAGGAAGTCGAATCGGTGACGATCGGTTTTCGCACGAGTGGCGCGCTGAGTCTCTATTTTGGGCCAGACCCGGTCTACCAATTCAACGACGCCGGTCAGTTCCGCCGTGGATATATCGACGGCGAACTTATCAAGGCCGATCACAATCGCTTGATCCGCATGCGTCGCGAGCGTAACGAGCAATCGACCTCGTTGGTCTCTACGCCGCTGAGCGATGTCGATCAGGCCGAACTGATCATCAAAATGGAATGGCGCCTGAGCACGCTTGCCGAATCGATCGAAGAGGGCGAGGTCGACTGCATCAGCGTGATCCCGGCCGGGACGGAAGTCGCCGGAGAATTCTTAGCCTGGTGGCGACAACAACAGATGAACATCGAAGTCGCCGCCGCTCCCAACGTCGTCGCCCCAAAGGCGTAGCCATCTATCTCTTCGTAGCCCGCAACGCAAGTTTTGAGGTTGCGTTATTTCTTTGAAGAGAAGGGGAGTGCTGTGATTTCGACCGGTCCGTTGGAAGTCTCCCACGTTTGCCCCGGCTTATCAAAACCGCGGCGCACCATCGCCAGGCCGATCCATTGATCTTGATCCTGCGAGAAAGCGATCGACGTGACGTTTAGCGCCGACTTGCCGTCGATTTCAAAGGTCGCTTCGTCGCTTGGCTTTGCGGCGAACTTCACGCCGAGCAAGCGACGGTTTACATGTCCCAGCGCATCGATACGCGCGATCGTCTCTTGTCCCAAGTAACATCCCTTGGTGAAGCTGATCGCCGCGGCGTCGCGGTCCGCTTCTTGGGCGAGATTCTCGCTGGTGATATCGCGACCAAAATACGGAAAACCAGCTTCAATACGCAGTGCGCTGAGCGCTTCCTCGGTCCCTTGCGGCAACGCGGCCAATGCGTCCGCCGGTGCGGCTTGGTTCTCGCCGCTGGCGATCACTCCCCAGGCCGAATGCCCGACATAAGGCGTGCGATAGATCGTCACGTCGTCGTCGGCGACGATCTGCAAGTTGGTTTCCGGCGGCGCAATCCCCCACGTCTGCTCGATCCATGTCGCCGCATGCGGACCAACGAGCAGGTATTCGCTCGTGTCCGCCGTACGATCGACGACTTCGACATCTTCAATCACCGCGTACTTTTGAAAATGGGGGAGGAGCGTCTCAGCTTGATTGGACACGCCGGTGAGGAGGATCGAATTGTCCGTCGGCAGTGCGAAGAAGTGTCCCAGGATCCTCCCCTGCAGGGTCGGAATGAACGTTTCGCAGCCTTGCCCCGGCGGCAGCTTTTTGATCTCGGCGGTCGACAGATTGTGCAGGAACTTTACCCGGTCGGCGCCCGACATTTGCAGACGCGTCCGACGGGGTAGATTAAAGCAGAGCGGCTTTTCCAAAGGATCGGCAGCCGAACGAACTTCAGACGAACTCATAGTGCGTATTGATCCCAATCGATATCACTCGAAATCTCTTCCCCTTCGACCGCGACTTCGGCCAGTTGCCCATGCGCGATGAACGTGCACGAGTCGTAGTATTCGCACACCTTGCGAGCTTCCTCGAGATTGGCGACCGGCGCCATGTTCAGTTCGTCGACAATCGCTTCGGGCAAGTTGCTCAAGAGGTAGATCTTGTTGCGGTCGAGCGTGGTCGCCAATTGCAATGCGGCGACGGCGTCAGTGGTGCGCTCGCGACGGATTCGGCGGCGCTGATCATCCAGATCGTCGTGCTCGGCCAATTGCAACATGGTCGCCGAGGGATGGGTCGATAACTCGCAGCAGATCATGATCGCCGCGTTGTCGTCGGCCGCCGCCGAAGCGACGGCAAGCGCCCGGGCGAAGTTGGCCCAGGTTTGCTGGTAGTGGCCGCCGCTGATTGCGACCACCGCCAACGCGGCGCGTTTGGAAGGTTGATAGCGCCACGTTTTGGCGAGTTCGGCTTGGATCTGCGTCGAAAGCTGGTCGATGGCGCCGGCGCGAATCGCGCTGATCGACTCGGGGCCATTCGCTTCGACCTGAAGTCCAAACAGCACGCCGAGGATATGGCCCACTTCGGTCGCTTCGCCGGCGCGACGTTTGCGTAAAACCGGTTGTTCGACGAAGGCCGGCGCCGAAAGACGTTGCATCGTTTCGCGGTCGGTGAACGTGGGGAAGACCGCTTCGTAGGGGCCGAAGTAGTCGAGCGACGAATCGAGACGAGCCAATCCGACCGGAACCACCATGTCCGCGTCGCTAAGCGAACGGTTGATCATGATCGGGCGATTCTCTTTGGTCGCGCCGATGAACGCCAGCTTGTTGCGGTCATCGGGGTCATGACGCTCGACCGTGACATCGTTGCGCTCGCCGATCATTTGCTGAACGGCCGCTTCCAGATCTTTGGCGGCGTCGTGCGGCAGAACGATAGCCATGCGGCGATCCGCCATCTCCGGCCGCGCGACGACTTGCAAAATCGCGGCGATGATTTCGTCCACCGCCGGAATATGACGGCCAATCGCGAAAGCGATGAGGTCGCCCGGCACGGTGGCGTCGGCAAGTGCGGGGAACTGCGGAGGATTGGTCAGCGCCGCGTCGACTGCTTCCCCGACCGATGACAGCGTCGAACCGGCCCCATCACAGAGGGCGACGACCTTGTCATCTTTCAGTTCCAGCTCGAATTTTTGGCTTTCGCCGAACGATAATGAGATCTGCATGGTCAACTACGCACAATGTGACAGCGAAATGATTCCTGCAATCTTAGAAGGGATTGTCGCTGGGGGTCAACGAGTCGAGGTTTACGCCGAGACGCCAAATCGATGATAATGGGCCTTTTCTGCGAGTCGCAGTTTGTCGGAAGGGATGTCGTCATGCGAGTTTGGATCGTTCTCTTGGTCCTTGGCCTGTGCCCAGCGGTTGGGTGCGAAAAATCGACTGGTTCAGCTGGAAAATCAGCCGCCGACACCCCCAGTCAACCGGCGGATGCGGTCGTTGACGACCCTAAAACGCCGCTCGAACTATTAGAGGGGATGGCCGCCGCTTATGCTCAGGCCGATTCTTACCTCGATCATGGGAAGTTGCGGCTGAGTCGAACGCTGGCCGGAGAAACGACCATCGATGACGTTGCATTCTCCGTCAAATGGAAGCGTCCCAATTATTTGCGGATTGACGCCTACCAGGTGATGATCGCCTGTGACGGAAAACGGTTGATCGCCAAAATTTTTGACGAAGCGACCGAAGAAATGGATCATCAGGCGTTGGTTCGCCCGGCGCCGGAGCAGATTGACGCGGCGGTCCTCTATCTCGATCCGCAGCAAAGCGACCCGATTTTGTCCGAGATTTTGGTGGGCGGCATCGTGGGGCCTCCGCCAACGCTGGAGATGTTGTTGGCCCAAGAAAAGCCTGACTTTACGCAAGAAGCGACTCACTACGTGCTGGGGGTCGATGACAATATCAATGGTCGCCGTTGTCATCGGCTGATTTATCAAACGCCCAATGGTCCGCTGACGATGTTTGTGGACGCAGACAACTTTTTGCTGCGTCGGATCGAATATCCGCAAGAGCCGATGCTCTCGGCGTTGAAAGAGAGCGATCCTCACGCCAAGATCTCGCTAGTAGCCGATTTTATCGACGCATCGATCGGCGACCCGATTCACGAGAATGAATTTCTCTTCAATATCCGTGGAGACGACAAGCAGGTCACTTATTTCGTGCGTCCGTCGCAAGCGTCGACCAGTCCGCTGCTGGGCGAGACGCCGCCGGAGTTCACGCTAGAGCGACTCTCCGGCGGCGAGATCGCGTCGACCGAATTTCTGGGCCAGCCAACCCTGTTGGCGTGGATCAACGATCACCCGTCCAGTCGCCTGATGGCGGAACAACTGACCCGCTTTGCGGCGGACGCTTCGACCGGGGTGGATGTAAA
The DNA here is from genome assembly GCF_000153105.1 of Blastopirellula marina DSM 3645. Classification (GTDB taxonomy): domain Bacteria; phylum Planctomycetota; class Planctomycetia; order Pirellulales; family Pirellulaceae; genus Blastopirellula; species Blastopirellula marina. Next base: position 703,721 of record NZ_CH672377.1, on the reverse strand, counting down.
ACTGATTTCGGTCGACCCGCGTGAAACGACCGCCGAGCAAGTGCAACGGCGGCTCGAGCAATGGGGCGCCAATTTCGCCGTCTATCGCGATGGGCAAGCGGTGGGACAACAGCAGTTCCGCATCCCAGGCGCACCGACGGTCGTTCTGTTGGATGCAAAAGGCCGCGTGCAGTTTATGGAAGCGGGCGCTACGCCGGATCTGGCCGAACGCCTGTGGGGAATTGCTCGTCGCATCGCCGATGGAGAGAACGTCGCAGCGGTGACGCTGACGGCCGCCAGAGCAGAGCAAAAGCTGTATCAAGCGGCGTTGACCGCATCGATGGCAGGCAAAAATCCGTATCGTGATTTGCCGCTGCCGGCGGTTGATTTGGCGCCGGCTCGTACGTTGAGTCACTTTGCGGCGGAGACGGTCTGGTCAACGACCGATGTCGAGCAACCAGGCGCCGTCGCCGTGCTGCGCCACGAAGAGAGAGAGCGTATTTTTGTCCTCGACGGCGGTACGGCTATTTGTGAACTCGATAGCGATGGCAAGCTCGTGTCGCGGCATGATCTCGATCTGGGAGAAGAGGTCGTTGTCGATCGTCTCCGCGTCGCCTCGGCGGACAAGGGATTGCGGGTTGCTCTTTTTGCCGCGAACGCTCAGCGACTTTGGCTGCTCGACGAACAGCTTGAGCCGTTGTTTCGTTACCCGACCAGCGACGCGCCGCATGCCGGAATTGCCGACGCCCAACTTCTCAGCGGCGCCGAGCAGACGACGTTGGTGGTCGCCTTTCATGGAGAGGTCGGCGCTCACGGCGTCGATGAGACCGGAAAGCGACTCTGGAGCTTTCGCGACATGCTGCAGCTGCGCGACTTGGCGAGCGTCGGCGCCGGACAGATTGCGTTGATGGACGCATCTAGCAAAGCGCTGGTGATCGATCGCCAAGGACAAATTCGCCGTGAGATCGCGTTGCCGGGGCGCTCGTTGCTGTCGCTCGCGTATGACGCGCCGTCTGGCGAACTGTTGGCCCTGGCGCTGGCCGAGATTGAAATGTTGGAGTTTGACGCGCTGGCCAAAGATGGCGCGCAAACGTGGAGCTATCCCCTGCCGGCGGCCGAGTTGCCGAATGTTTCGCCGCCGATGATAGCCCTCGCGATTGGTCAGCAGCGCGGTTGGTGCGGGCTCGGCCCCGATGGGACGCTGCATCTCATGCAACTGGACGGCGCAGTGACCGATCGTCTGTCGTTTGGCGAAATGCCCAGCGGTCTGGCGTCGATAAACGGCGCCGACCTGATTGCTACGCTGCCGGGGCGCATTGTCCGGCTACGATTCGCGCTGGCGAAGCAGGAGTAACGGCGATTCGGCAGGCGCGGCCGCCTGCACGACTTCGCCGTTTCTCAAACGTTTCCATTCTGCTAGCTAGGAGCGCCGCTACGAATGCGACGGCATATTCCGGCGAGTTCGCGACACGAAGCGATCATCGCCTGGTCGCCGGCTTGACTGCGGCAGTCGTGTTCGAGTTGAGCAGCGTACGGCGTAATCTGCCCAAATCCATAGCTGCCGGCCGCCCCTTTCAGCTGATGAGCGATTCGACCGAGACCTTCCCAGTCATTCTTATCGACGCAATTCAGCATCGATTCGATTCGGTCCGGCATCTCGTCGACGAACATTTCTACGATTTCCGCCAAGTCGGGATCATCCCCCAACTCAGAATAGAGCGGTTTGCTGATGGATTGAATTGACATTTCGCACTCCTGTTGTGCCTTTGTTGCCCCTTTGCCCCTTTCGCCCATTGGATAGGGCGCTGCATTTAAAAAGGGTAGGTCGCAAATTGGGCAAAGCAGGGTTAGGAGAAGTAAGAACAGGCTTTTGAGAGGGGGTAACAGCTCCGTAAGATGCTCCGTTTAGGGATTTTGCATCGGATAATCGTGACGTTCGGTACGTTCGGACCGGGAAAAGAAATCCGTTCGCGAAAACAGAGTCGCATGGTTAACCTGGGCGTCCTGGGAGGACGATAGCATCAGATAGCGTTCGTCACTGAACGAGTAGGTAATCTCTGCAAGCTGGTGGGTCTCATAGTTTGTTTGCTATGGAGACGCTGGCGCCGCAAGAGCCGTTTTAGTTTTTTTGTCGAGACTTTTGGAGTTCTCACAGATGAAGAGCCGTCTTGTTCTCCCGGCGTTTTTGGTTGTCGCTTCGATCTTTGCTGTCGTTGCTGCCAACGCCGAAGCGGGCCTGTTTGGCCACCACGGTTGCGGTTGCGAGCCGACCTGCTGCGCGCCGGAACCGACCTGTTGTGCCCCCGAACCTAGCTGTTGCGATCCTTGTGATCCCTGTAGCTGCCGCATGGGCTTGTTTGGCAAGCTGCGTGCGAAACTTGCTTCGTGCTGCAAGCCGAAGTGCTGCGAATCGAGCTGCTGCGGCGCCGAGCCGACCTGCTGTGCCCCGGAACCGACCTGTTGCGCTCCCGAGCCGACCTGCTGTGCTCCGGAACCGACTTGCTGCGCTCCTGAGCCGTCGTGCTGCGAACCTTGCTGCAAGAAGCCTTGCTTCCTGAAGCGTCTGTTCAATCACTGCAAGAAATCGTCTTGCTGTGAGCCGACCTGCTGCGCTCCGGAACCGACCTGCTGTGGCTAATTGCCCACACCAGTAGTCCCGTCTGAAACTGAGAAAGAACCGCTTACCGCTTGGTAAGCGGTTCTTTTATTTCTTGCCGCTCTCCATTCTTGCCGCAGATTCTGGATCTGGTTCATTGACGCGCCCGCCAAACGGTTGACAATAAGGAGAAGTCGACCGTGGGCCCCCTTTTGGTTGGGTTTCGCTTCGCTTAAACTCTTCGCCGCGCTCCTCGTTGAATTGAGAGAAACGCCATGTCACGGCTTTTTCCCCTCGCGCTGTTGCTTTTGCTGGTCGTCACTGGGGGCCAAACTTCGGTTGTCTGGGGCGCCGGACCCGATCCGATGATGGCCGACTTTGACGCGTTGCTAGTCGCCGGCGAGTTTCCACCGGCGATCGATCTCGCCAAAAAGGCGAAGACCGCCGAGCAACGCGATCAGATGTACGCTCGATTGGCTCGCGCTCAAGCGGCCGGCGGCGCCAAACAAGCGGCGATCGCCAGCGCTCGCTCGATCGCCAGCGATCAATACCGGACCGAAACATTGATCGGGCTCGAGAAGCCGTTGACCGCGCGACCCGGTGCGATGGGAGGAGGCGTCGAACCCGACTTTGATCAATTGATCGATTTGATCACCACGACCATCGAGCCCGAAACATGGGATCTGCTGGGCGGCCCGGGCGCCGTTGCCCCGTTTGAAAGCGGCGTCTATGTCGATTCCAAGGGAACGCTGCAACGCGCCCAACTGCGTGACCGGTCGGGACGTTTAGAGCTGATCCGTGAAGCGACTGGCGGCGACTCCGGCAACCGCCGCGCCGCGGTCAGCTCGCCGCTGCGCAAAATCTCTCTGAATCGTTTGGAGCGGGAAGTTCATCTGAAGATGGCGGCCGGCGAGCCGTTGGATGAAGAAATGGTGCGACTTGCCGGAATCTACAAAGTGAAATACGTCCTGGTCTACCCCGAGACCGGCGACATTGTGATCGCCGGTCCAGCCGGCAACTGGACGCCCAACGCCGAAGGCCGCGTCGTCAATATCGAGACGCAGCGCCCCGTATTGCGGTTGGATGATCTGGTCGTCGTCATGCGAAACGCGCAGCGCGACAAGGGACGCTACGGTTGCTCGATTACGCCGTATCAAGAACGACTCGCGGCGACGCAAGACTTTTTGAAGAAGTCAGGCGAGAAGAGTCTCAACCCGCGACAACGCGACAAATGGCTCGATGATCTGCGGCAAACGCTCGGCAAGCAAGAGATCGAAGTCTACGGGATCGACGCCGACACGCATGTCGCGCGGATCCTGGTCGAAGCCGACTATCACATGAAGCGGATCGGCATGGGGCTGGAAGAAGGAACGCTGGGCGTTCCCAGCTATCTTTCGATGGTTGAGCTTGGCCCTGACGAAACTCCGCCGCCGATGGACGTACTGCGTTGGTGGTTCGCGCTCAATTATTCGGTGGTGGCGACCACCGACTCACGCGATATATTTGAAATCCGCGGCCCCGGCGTGCAAGTGCTGAGTGAGAACGAGTTGTTGGCCAAAGATGGAGAGCGAGTCCATACCGGCAAAAGCAGCACGCTCAACGAAACCTTCGCCCACAATTTCACCAAACACTACGATGCGCTGGCGAAAAAATACCCGATCTACGCCGAACTGCAAAACGTCTTTGACTTGACGCTGGTCGCTGCGATCATCGAGAAAGAAGCCCTGGCCTCACGCGGCGCTTGGGGACAGACCTATTTTGGCGTCGAAGGCCGCTATCGCCCCGAACGCTTACTGGTCGCTAAAGAAGTCGAAACGATCATGAACCACAAAGTGATCAACAAAAGGCATATCATCGCCGGCGTCAGCGGCGGAGTCCGCGTCGACGCGTCGAAGTTTATCACCGACGAAAACTTCAAGCTCGACGAATATGGCCTGCTGGACGCGGATCTCAAGGGCAGCGTTGTTCCGCCGAAGATGGCGGCGGAAGCCTGGTGGTGGGACTAACGTGTACTGGGTGCGGTTGTTGAAGCTGGATGAACGGCAAGCAGCCCTTTAACCAGTCGATTTATGCGAGCCGTCGCATCGCGGCATTTTTTTCGATAGCCCGCAAATGCAATCCTCGAGCCCTTTGCCGGCGAGAATGCGCGGCGTCGCTTTTTCAATCCGCGATTCTCGGGTTTGGGATTGTTTGGCGGCGGTGAAGTGGAGGAGATAGCCTCGTTGTCGTCCCGGGGTTAATGCGTCAAAGGCCGTTTTGAACGACGGATTTTCTCGCCACTTCTGTTGAAGTTCAACAGGAATATCCATCTCTCGATTCTGGTCGAAATCGACTTTCAGGCCCGCTTTTTCGATTTCAATCGCTTCGTGGATATAGGCCTGCAGGATGGATTTCGCTTCCGTAACTTCGCTCACATCGGTGAACGACATCATGCGGGCCGCTCGTGAATTTTCGCCAGGCTTGGTCAAAACGCCGTGCGGATCCTTGAGGAGTGAACCTTTCAGAAAGCCAAGCGTGCAGCATGCTTTCAACTCGCCGATGATCAGCACGTTGCTCTTCTGATAGGTGTAACAAGGACTGCGCCATTTAAAATCCTCAGTCAGCTCGCTGGCGAGAATGATTTTTCGCAGGGCCCGCAGTTCTTTCGGCCACAGCTTGGCGTTTTGCAGATACTCATTCACTTTCGGATTCATGCGACGCGTGCTCAAAGTGGGCGATGGGATTTAGAAGTGGACCGGTTGAATCTTTACAGCGGTCCCATAAGCAAGCACTTCCGTCGCGCCTTGCATAAATTCGGTCGCGTCGTAACGCATGCCGATAATCGCATCGGCCCCCGCTTCTCGCGCGTGTTGCAGCATCAGTTCGTAGGCATGCCGCCGCGCTTCTTCGCAGACGTCGGCGTACTCTGGAATATTACCGCCGCCGATCGAGCGGATGCCGCCGACCAAACCGCGGGCAATCCCCGTCGACCGCACGACAATGCCGCGGATGACGCCGCGATACTCGATGATTTGGTAGCCGGCGATTTCGTTGCCGGTGGTGACAATCATGATTGGCTTTCTCAAGGATGGGTAGAGATTATGGAAATTGCGTTACCGGTTGTTGGGTAGCGTTACCAACGTTTCCTTATGCGCCCTCCGGCAGAAATTTCTCTTCAATCGCCCCACAAAACCGCAGCTCAAACGTATTGCGCCGCGCCCCTTGCATCGCAAACAGCACGCCCACTTCGGGATGCTGTTCGCAGTAGGCGGCGGTTCGTTCAGGGCCCATCACAAAGCATGCGGTCGAGAGCGCATCTGAGATCGCCGCGGTCGGCGCGACGATGGTTGTCGACAGCACGCCTTCGGCGGGCCAACCGGTGCGGGGATCGAGAACGTGCCCGTAGCTGCGGCCTCCTTCGATGAAGGTTTGATGCGCGGCGCCGGAGGTTCCAAGCGATTCGTCTTGCAGCACGACTTCGCCGATTCGCTTGCCCGGCAGATAGGGATGCGGCACGCCGACGCGCCACCCGACGGTCTCGCCCAGCAGACGTGAGCCGCGGGCCAAGACGCTGCTGGTGCCGCCGTGGAACAGGAAGTTGTCGACTCCCTGCTCGAGCAGAAATTCGCTCACGCGGTCGAGCGCGTACCCTTTGCCGATGCCGCCGAGATTGATTTCCATCTCCGCCCGTTCGTAGAAGACCGTTCGGTTCTCGGCGTTGAGCGTCAGATGTTGGCTGCCGACCTTGGCCAGCGCGGCGGCGAGTTCCTCTTTTTCAGGCACGCGTCCTTTGCGCTGATAAAAGCCCCAGATTTTGGCGAGCGGTCCGGCGGTGATGTCGAAGGCGCCGTCGGTCTCGGCGTAGATTTGTTGAGCTTGAACCAGCAGGTCAAAGAACCCCCGCTCGATCTGGATTGGCGCAAAATCGGCGGCGGCATTCAATCGCGAAGCTTCGCTGCTCGATCGATAGATCGACAGTTGTTCTTCGTAGTCATCAATTTTATCGAGCGCGGCGACTGCCGCTTCGGCGCCCAGGCGATGTTGGCCGGCGTTCAGATAGATCGCGAACGTACAGGCCATCGCTTCGCGACTGACTTCGACCAGGTAACTGTCTTGCTCAGCGGGCGATTCTGGCGTTTCGCCGTCGGCGCCAGCTTCGGCAACTTCGTCGGCAGGGCGCGCCGCCGGTTTTACCGATTTGGGGGGCGGCAACGGTTCGGAGGTCAGGTCGTGCAGCGCATCAACGGCCGATTTTCCCCGTAAAAAGTCGCGGCGGTTCGATTTGCGAGAATTCATCAGAGGCGATTTACGTTCGATTGCTTGCCGAAAACTGTTTCGTCGTCGATACTTCGATTATAGCGCTCCCGGTCTGCGATATCGGTGCGTCGGCGAAAAAAGGGG
>NZ_CH672377.1:690366-696666 GCF_000153105.1 Blastopirellula marina DSM 3645 | reverse complement strand
CGGAAGTTTACCGTTTAGAACCCTTGTAATCACTGCACGCGCATAAAAAAAGCCCTCGAGAACGAGAGCTTTTGATCGGATTCACCCAAATTTGACGGTTGAAGCGGGAAATCGCCGCTTCCCCCCCGTCGTTGCTACCGCCTAAAGTACGAGCTGCCGGAGCCTTCGCCTGGTTGCGCGGCGTGACTGGCCGGCATGACTTCGGACGGGTTAATTCCACTGCGGCGCTGAATTTCGCGCTCGGCCAACTTTTGGGCTTGGAACATTTCTTGGGGATTCTCAAACGGCAGCACCAACGGCGGTTCGCCGGCAAACAACTCGGTCGCCATTCCGGCGACGCGCCAGCCGCCGGCTTCGCGACGCATGATCCAAACGATTTCGTACGAGACGGCTTTGCCTTGCGGATCGACGTCAAACCAATGGCTCTCGACGTGAGCGCCTCGCTTTTCGGAAGTGATGTAGATGGTTTCGCCCACTTCGAACTTGGCGCCTGTCGCGCCGACCGGATCGATCGCGAGATGATGCTTGCGAGTTTCGTCGCGGGCCTTTTGCGTCAACAGCTTGGAGGTCAACTCTTTGTTGCCGTCGCGCAGCGCCGCGAGAAAGGATTCGACCGCCGTTTTCGGATCGACAGAGCCGATCGCCAACGGGTCTTGAATCGGACTCACTTCGACGTTTTCACCGCTGTTTTCCGCGGTAGAATCCGGATTTTGGTTGCTGCAACCAACCAGCAATAAAGATGCCGTCAGCAATAGGGCGCATCGTTGATAGAACATGAACCGATTCCTTCCTTGGAAATACGCATCGCCGCACGAAGGTGCGCTTCGTAACAGCAAATCTCGCAAAGCAGGCGATGCGAGTCAATGTCAATCGAGCGCGGCGTTAGCCAGCGCCCAGTCCACGATCGAACGCGTCTTGCTCGCGCTGATAAACTGCTAGCGTCGAGTCAAAGGTTTGACTCGACACGCGCCAGACCGGCGCTTGATCGGTATAGGCGTTCGCATGCGCGACCATCAACCGATACAGAAACTTGAACAGATGCCGCGGCACGCGCAGCGAGCGGAGCGCCTCGAGCAGGCGCTGATCCGAGACCGAATCGTCGATCAGATCACGCAAAGTCGGCGCCGGCGTTTTGTCAGCGACCGCCGCCAGACGCGCGTTGGCGACGTCCTGCAACGCTTCGCTCGACCACTGGAGCGAAGGAATCATATTTTGCTTGTCGAGCCGGGCCCGCTGATAAAATTCTTTCGTTTCGCGATCGACAAACTGGGTCAATTCGATCGGCAGCAGCAATTTGAAACCGATCCCCGGCTGTTTCAAAAATTTATTATCCAGCATCGGCCAGAGCAATAATCTCATCAGTTCAGGCGAACCATTGATTAGATGCGGCTCGTCGACCCGGTCGACGATCACCACAATTCCGGTGCATCCCAGCGACCGCAAAACGCCGAAAAATTTATCCAACATTTCATATCGATCGTCGGTCCGCTCATGCGTGGGCAACGGTTGCGACGACAATTCGGGCAAAGTGAAGTTCATCAGCAACCGGCTGAGCGAGAAGACCTCTCGATTACCGGTCCGAACATGCTTGACGATTCCCCAGGCCTTCCAAGTCGCTCGGAACGCTTTCCAGAGCCAGGGAGACCAACCGGCGACAAACATCAACAGAAAAATCCACCACGGCGGCTGCGAAACCGCCGCCCCCTGCGAAAGCATCACAAACATCAGCGCCAGCGTCAGAACGGTCATCCCAGCGCCGACGGCGAATTGCCACCAAGCTTTCGGGTTCCAGAACCGCAACTTGCTGCGCAGGTGCTGCCAACGTTCTTTAAACGTCTCCGCCGTCGATTGGTCGTAGCAAGCGGCCAGCAGCAACAGATCGCGGGCCTGACTGCGATCCAGCTTGCTCGCTTCGGCCGGTTCGATCTTGCAAGCCGACGGCTTGGCGTTGCGCGTTTGCAGCACTTGATCGATCAGCTGCGTAACGCCGATCGACAGGATCGAATCCATGTGATCCCACAGTTTCCACTGCTTCAGCGCTTTTTCGGGATAGCGATTGCGGCCGAACATCCGATCGCGAAAGCGATCCAGGTACGGATTGAAGTCGTCGTATTCGATGATATAGACGCGGGAATCGGCATGGTCGGCGTTGTGTTTGGCGACATGCTCGACAATCTGCAGACGCATCGCGGTCTTGCCGGCGCCTTTTTCACCAAAGACGATCGACGTGGACGGATCGCGGGGATCGCCGTACACCTTTTGCCAGGCAGGGTGATAAGTGCTGTCGATGCAGCGGCTTTTAAACACCGTGTCGGTTTGCGCGTCTTCGACCGCAAACGGGTTCGAGTGGATGCCGTGATGCTCGAGAAACTGTTCAACCTTCATCGATTCGCCTCGCCGATTTTTGGACGACCGAAACCAGCGTTTCAATCGCTTCCGTCGTCAAATTGCTTACAATCTGCCCGGTCTGCTTGAATTGACCAAGCTAATATAGCTCTCGGCTAAGCAAAAGGAGGGCCACCGCGATTCGCCGCGTGAATTCTTCTTCATCCGCCGTCCCACAAAAAAACGGACGATTTCTCGTCCGTTGAATTCGCTACGATATTTCCGCGAAGAATTACTTCACTTCCAGGCTGTTGACCATCGCTTTGAAAGCCTTTTCATTGTGTTCGACCGTCGTTTTCGGCCCCGTGAACTTAATGAAATACTGTCCCGCTTTCTCGGTCTTGATGATCGCCCCCAACATGCGGTAGTCCTTTTTGATCTCGGCCTGGGCGAACGGGCCGCGTTGATCGCGGAAGTCGCCAGAGATATCGACCAGATAAACCGTTTGACCGGCGACTTTCTCTTCTTTCATCGGCTGCTTGACGGCTCCAGCGAACTGGCCAACCCAGCGATCGACGTTCGCTTCGATACTTCCACCGGCGCCCATGATGGTGATGCGACCCGTATCACCGCCTTCAGCAGCGGCCGGGGCTTCAAATTCAAAATCAATAATCCGCACCTTCGGCGCCACTTTTTTCCAGCTCTCGGGGGCGACCAGCGACATTTTGCCGTCCGATAGTTCCAGCTTCTCCGGTTCTGCAGCAAACGAAGCGCTGCCAAACGCGATCGCCGCCACAAAGGCGGCCAGAATTTGATTTCGTCGCACGGGTAACCTCTCGTAGGATCTGGGGGAGTGAGCACTTTGCAGGCTGTAATTCTCGCCGCCGAAGCGGCGAGCCGTCTCTTTATCATACAATGCGACGCAGGCGGTTCGCCTCCCCTGGGGCTGATTTCGGCCCGATTCCCGGCGAACCGTTTTGCCAGTAGATTGCCCCTGTTGCTGCCTAGATGCCCTTATTTTTAAGCGAGAACGCCGCGTGAACCACGACGAGGAAGACGATCAAGAGCCGGAAAAGTACGAAATCGCAATCTCGGGCGAGCTGGGCGAAGACATGTCTGAGCTCTACGAAAAGCTGATCGCCGTGCCGGAAGGAGGAGAATGCACCCTCTACTTTGATTCACCCGGCGGCAGCTCTTATGCGGCTTCGGCGCTCGTTTCATTGATCAAATTGCGCCGGCTCAAAGCGACCGGTATCGTGATCGGCGAATGTTCGTCCGCCGCGATCTGGCCCTTCGCCGCTTGCTATCAGCGGTATGTCACGCGGTGGAGCGTCCTGCTGTTCCACCCCATGCGCTGGCAAAGCGAAGAGAACATCCCGCTGGCCGAAGCCCGCGAGTGGGTGCGGCACTACAAGTTTCTGCACGAAGAAATGGACGTGCTGCTAGCAAATCTGTTTGGCGCCGATGAGGAGCTGATCAACCGCTGGACACATCCCGGCAAGTTTGTCATCGGTCCCGAACTGGCCGAAGCCGGACTGGCCGAATTGATCGAGCTTTAACCAGCCGCATTTGCTACGATCTGCGATCAGTACCCAATTCGCCTTCCCCATTTTTGGCGTCCGCTGATCGATGTTCGTCCGGATTACCAACTTCGTGCTCCTATGTCTTTCCGCTGCGCTGATCGCCGGCTGCGGCGGTAAGCCGATGGTGCATGATCCGAACGAGCCGTCCGACTATGGCCGTCTGACGCTAACGCGCCAGGTGAATCATCCCGAATTAACGCGTCTCATCGATCCGATCGTCGGCGCCGAAAAGACGCCGCAAGGTTTAGAAGCGGCGTTGGCCGCAGGACTCGATCCCGAGAACAACGGCGTCGCCGCGCTGATGAAGATCTACCCTGGTCCCATCGCGGATCAGATGATCGACAGCACCGACGCCTGGCTGCCGAACCAAGACTTTCAGTTTCCGCCGCTCGCGCTCGAAAAGGTTCACGCCTACGTCGTGCGGCATCAAGAGAAAATCGTGCGCGGTCGCGCTGCGCTGCAGATGCCGCAGTGGAAATACTTTTGGCGGCCTACAGCCGGCTACATGGCCGACGTTCATTTTGTCGAATGCACCCGCGTCGCCGCGCGGCTCGAAATCTTGTCTGCCGCCGTCGCGCTGGCCGATCAAGATCTGGACGCCGCGGCCGAGCACATCGCGTTTGCGCTGGAGTTAGCGTCGCGTCTCGGGCAAGTGAATCACGTTTATGCTCGCCGCATCGCCGCCGAACTGCGTGAAGCGGCCTTTTCCGCCGCCGGGGCCCTCGCGACGCAGACCGCCGTCAATCGCGACCAACTTTCGACAATCTCCAAAACGCTCGCGAGTCACGTTGCGGCTTGGCCCAATGACGCTGACGCATGGATCGCCGACCGGGCCTGCGGATTGCATCAATACGAACTGATTCGCGATGGGCAATTTCTCTCGACCTTGCCGCGTGACGAATATCAAAAGCTGAAAGATGAGCACGAACTGGACGCGACGATTCGCGCTGTCTCGCGCAACTTGAACCACGACGAAGTTGTCTACCTAAAGCAAATGTGCGTGATTATCGAAGGCTGCCGGCTCCCCTTTTATCAGCGGGCCGAAATGCTTTCGCAGCTCCACGCACAACTGACGGCATTCGCGGGAACCAACGACTACCCCACCGTCGCCGCGAGGTGGCTGCTGGTCGACGTCAGCAAACAGCAGCGGATCGCCGCTCGCGACAAGGCGCTGGCAACCGCATGGAGCCTAGCGCTGCAACTCGCCATCGGCGAGGAGCCGCCGACATCGCCGCCGATGAACACGCTGACTGGCGCACCCTACCAGATCCGGATCGAACCACGCCGCATCGTCGTCGCGGCTGTCGACGGCGGAGGCGACGACCAGATCATCGCCCTTCCCCGCTTCGCCAAACCGTAAGACTACCGATAGCTGCCGTGGCAATCGGAACAAGCGCCGGCGATCGCGCCGCCTGCTTCGCGGGCGAGCGCGGGGTCGTCATTGGTGACCGCTTTGACCATGTCGAGCGCGGCGTTGTGCATCTTGTCGCAAAAGCCGACATAGTCGTCATCGTCGTAGTAATCGAAGCCCTCTTGCTTCATCGCTTGCGCGATGGCGGCGATGATCTGCGCTTCGTGTAGGATCTCTAACTTGTTGCTGCGGAATTCGGCCTCGCTGGCGACCCACTTCTTCAACTTCTTTTCAAAGCCGATATCCAGCCGCTGCATCAACGGCGGGCGATCCGCGATCGATTCCCAGGTCGCTTCAGGATCACCTTCGGTAAAGGTAGGCGAACTGCCGCGCACCAGATCATCGAGATCGATGGAACGCTGCTTGACGGCGGCGAACGATTGATCGGTCCCCACTTTGCAAACGTCCGCCGTTTTCCAAAATGCATCGCGAGCGCCCAGTGACGATTCTTTCCAACGGACATCCTGCGAAGTTTCGTTGATGATCTCAAACAGCATCGCCAGCTCCGTAAAGTTGCGGCGGCAAACGGCGTAACCGCCCCCTTTGAACTCGCGAATGTTCATCGCGATCGGCGCCAACTCTAAGTTCAACTGCTTCACTTCGTCTTGGATCACTTCCGGCGTGATAAAGCTCCAATCTTTGCCGCTGCCTGCCGGCGCCGCGCCGCCGGGTCCCGCCGACATCCCGCCGGATGGACCTCCCGACATTCCTCCGCCCGAAGAAGCGACCATCGCCGGCCTCCCCTTCTGGCTGAGCGCCGCAGGGCGTTGCCCGGTGAGCAATTCACCAAAGACATTCCGCGAGAAAATAAACGAGGCGCCTGTATTGTCGAAATTGTCCGGCAGCTTCGCACGGCGCTGCGGTTGTTGCGCGGCGGCCGAACCGACGGTAGCGATCGTAAGCAAGAGAGCGATCAAACAGGCGTTTCGCATAACAAGTAAGATCCTTTTCGCAGGTACATGCGAAAAAAGAAAAAGGGGG
>NZ_CH672377.1:482531-689826 GCF_000153105.1 Blastopirellula marina DSM 3645 | reverse complement strand
AGCAGTCGGGTTGAGGCCGCGGTCGTTATCCATGTCCTCGCAGAGGACACGACGTACGGCTCTTGAGTTGTTGTGTGAAGGTTCCCCCCTAGCACTTCAAATACAGTAGAGTTTCTTGGAGGATTCTGACATGAATCGCATTTTTGGACTTGGCATCGCGATCTTCTTCGCGATCGTCGGAATTTCCTTGGTCGGTGGTGAGCGTGAGGCGACCGCCGCCTGGGGTTGCAATGGTTGCAGTGAAGCTCCGGCTTGCTGTGGCGTGAAGAGCTGCTGTGGCCTGTTTGGTCACAAGTGCCGTGAGAAGTGTCACGGTTTGTTTGCGAAACGCGATCGCTGCTGCGGTCTGTTCGGTCACAAGTGCAAGTGCAGCTGCTCGGCTGAGCCGACCTGTTGCGCTCCGGAACCGACCTGCTGTGCGCCGGAACCGGCTTGTGCCCCGGAACCGACCTGCTGCGCTCCGGAACCGTCCTGTGCCGCTCCGGAAGAAGCCCCGGCTCCTCCCGAAGTTAGCCCGAGCGACGAAGCTCCGGCTCCCCCGGCCGAAGCCAGCATTCGTATGCCGGTTCGCGTCCACACCGTCAGCTTCCGTCGCTAGTCGACATGGGGAAATGCAACAGTTCGGTTGCCCTGTGACGATCGGCGCCGCATAACCCTACGATGCAGACAAAGATCGGGCTCCCAACCTTGGGAGTCCGATTTTTTTATGCGCTTACCTAATTTAACACGGCCCTGAATTGATTAGACTAAAGGGCACTGCAAATTTGCCTGCCTACCCAAATTGAAGCAAATGCCTCTACCCCAACCGACAACACCTGATCCTCAGCCCCTGTCGAGCAACGCGCGATCGCTTCTCTCGCTTGCGCTGATTGCCTATCTCTTTGGACTATGGGTCTTGCTGAGTTGCCCGCTTGGTAACGAATACATGTCGGGACTCCATAAACGCCTAGGGGGACTTTACCAGGCGGTCATGGGCGAATCGCTGGCGATCAGCGTGACGGGATCTCCCTATTACATTCATAGCGGTGAACCTTTCAGCGACGATCATCTGCTGGTGATCGAGCTGACCGAAGGAGAACGCGCCGGCGAAACGGTGACCATTAACGATCAGTTCGCCGCCGGGTCGCAAGCCCAACAACGGTTGCGTCTGCTGGCCATTTACATCGCGTTACAAGTTCGCATCGGCGAAGACGCTCCGCCGGCTCAGTTCGCCAAATCGCTCGCTGCTCATACGTTTCAGGAAACCGGCGCGACGCGCGGCGTCTTTCGCCTTCGCAGGCACATGTTTCAACCGATGGAACTCGCAGCCGGAGCAGCCGAAGATCCCGACGCCGCCAGCTATTTCGAGACGGTCTACGAGGCCGACGTTTGGCTCGATCGCGATGGTCAGGTGCAAGTTCTGAAACGTTCGTCGCTGGAACATGTCGCGCCTGCTGTGGAGAGCCAATCGTGATCGTCGCCATCCAAGAATACTTCGCCGACCTGTCTCGCTGCGTCACCGAATCGTGGACTCAATTTTGGTTCCGTGCGGCGGAGGCCAAAACGTTAAGCATGCTGCGTATCGGCATCGCCTGCATCGCACTGTTGTATGTGCTCGGCTATACGACCGATTTGACCTTCTGGTTCGCCGCCGACGGCGTGTTGCCGGTATCTCGCGTCTACGAGATTAGCGGGATCAACGATCCCGAAAGCGGCGCTTCCTACTGGTCGCTCCTCTACTATTTCCAAGATCCGACCGATCTGTGGATCTTGCACGCGGTCACCATCCTGACGCTGTTGGCGTTTGCCGGCGGGCTCTTTTCTCGCTTCACGGCGGTCGCATCGTTCATCCTCGTGTTGTCGTACGCCCAGCGATCGCCGATCGTATTGACCGGATTGATCGAACCGATTCTCTGTCCGCTGATGCTGTACTTATGTCTGGGGCCGTGCGGCGCTCATTACTCGATCGATAGCGTCTGGCGAAAGCGCCTGGGCAAACCGACGATCGGCAAGACGTACGCCGCAAATATCGCGATTCGCCTCATGCAGGTTCATCTGTCGATGTTTTTCGTGATGATGGCCCTCAGCAAGTTGGGGGCGAGCTACATCTGGTGGAACGGCGCCGCGATGTGGAACGTGCTGGCGCGACCCGACTCGCCGCTGATCGATTTCAAATTTCTCCGCAGCAGCCCGTTGGTGGTCTATGCCTGGACGCACGCGATCGTGTTGTTTGAGCTGGCCTATCCCGTGGCGATTTGGGTCCGTCCGCTCCGCCCTCTGATGATCGCCGTATCCATCCCGATTTGGATTTTGTACGCTTTAGCGAGCGGCAATTGGCTACTCGCGCTGCTGATGCTGGTCATGAACTTGGCGTTTTTCACTCCGCTGGCCGTCCGTCCCCCAGGGGATGCGACCACTGGCGACGAAAACGCTGCGTCGAGCAGCAAAAAAATTCCCGCCCACGCCTAACGTCGCTTCGACGTCTCGCCCATCCATTTGCAGGTAGGAGAACCGCCCCGTGAACGACTTCCCCATCAATCGTCGTCAATGGATCGCCGCTTCGGGGGCAATCGCCGCCGCGGCATGGAGTGCACCGCAACTCGCGACCGCCGCCGAGCCGATCACCCAGCGGACTGCGCCGATGTTCAAGTTGAGTCTGGCCGCCTATAGCTATCGAAAACTGCTGCAAGGAGACAAGCCCCAGTTGACGATGGCCGACTTTATTGACGACTGCGCCAAGATGCAACTCGACGGAACCGAGTTGACGTCGTACTACTTTCCGCCGAACGTTTCGCCGGCACAACTTCGCGAACTGAAACGTCAGGCGTTTCTCCTCGGTATGAGCATCAGCGGCACCGCCGTCGGCAACGACTTTGGACATCCCGACGGCGAGCAGCGCGACAAACAAATTGCGGACGTCAAAATGTGGATCGACAACGCCGCGATTCTCTCGGCGCCGGTGATTCGCATCTTCGCGGGCCATGCGAAGAAAGGGATTGCGCCCGACGAGTCGCATCGGTTGATGGTCGCCGGGATGCAGGAAGTCTGCGACTATGCGGCCAAGCAGGGGGTCTTTCTCGCGCTCGAAAATCATGGTGGTCCCACGGCGACGGCCGCCGGGCTGTTGAAACTGGTGAAAGCGGTCGATAGCCCCTGGTTTGGCGTCAATCTGGATACCGGCAATTTTCATGGTGAAGACATCTATGGCGATCTCGCCAAAGTCGCGCCTTACGCGTTGAACGTGCAAGTGAAAGTGGTCGTCTCGGGGCCGGACGGCAAAAAGGTTCCGACCGACTTTGCCCGCATCGCCAAAATCTTACGGGACGCCAACTATCGCGGCTTTGTCGTTTTGGAATACGAAGAAGCCGGCGATCCACGCGAAGAGTGCCCAAAGTTTGTCGAGACGCTCCGCAAAGCGCTCGCCTAACTTTCGTCGAGTAAAAACCCTAACGGCCGAGCATCTTCTGCATCTCGGCCCAACTGCGGGTGTTCGCGACGTCCGCTTTGGTCAGCCCGCCGCGACGCGCTTGCAAAATGCCATAGCGGGCTTGGGCCAGACCTTCGGTCCGATGCGCGTCGGTATTGATCACGATCGGAATGCCGCGCTGCTTCGCGGCGGCGCAGTAGACGTCGTTCAAATCAAGACGCTTGGGCGCCGCGTTCAATTCTAAAAACTTGCGGTTGGCGATCGCCGCTTGATAGACTTCTTCCAAATCGACCTCGTACGGCGGACGGTTGTTGATTAGGCGTCCCGTCGGGTGGGCGATCATGCAAACGTGCGGGTTTTCCAGGGCGCCGACAATCCGATCGGTGATCTGCCGTTTCGATTGATTTTGACCGTAGTGAACGCTGCCGATCACCCAGTCGGCCTGGGCCAACACTTCGTCGGGCAGGTCCATTCCTCCTTGCTCGAGGATATCGCACTCGATTCCCTTCAGCACGAGAAAGTCATCGTCGATCGATTTCCGAAATTCGTCGATCAGCTTCCATTGTTCCAGCAACCGTTCGCTGTTGAGACCGTTGGCCATCGTAACGCGTTGCGAGTGGTCGGTAATCGCAATAAATTTCAGCCCCTTTTCGCGCGCGGCGGCGACCATTTCGGCCAGCGTGTTGGCGCCGTCGCTGGCCTGCGTGTGCATGTGCAGGTCTCCTTGCAGGTCACTTTCGACGATGAGATCCGGCAGCTTGCCCGACTCGGCCCAGCGGAACTCTTCCCGATTTTCGCGAATCTCCGGCGGAAAGCAGGGCAGGTCGAGCGCGGCGTACACGTCGGCTTCTTCGGCGCCGACCAGATACGTTTCTTCCCCGTCGTCAGCGACACGAAACACGCCCCATTCGCTCACCTTCAGCCCCTTTTGCTTGGCGATACTGCGAACATGGACGTTGTGCTCTTTGGAGCCGGTAAAGTATTGCAGCGCCGCGCCAAACGATTCGGCAGGGACAACGCGCAGATCGACTTGCAAGCCGGTTTCTAAGCGGACCGACATTTTTGTTTCGCCGCGGGCAATCGTCTCTTCGACCAGCGGAAACTGAGCGAACCGGTCCATCACCTCTTGCGCATTGGTCGAAACGGTGAGAATATCGATATCCCCGATCGTTTCTTTGCCGCGGCGATAACTGCCGGCAGGCTCAATGCGTTCGATGCTGGCGCATGACTGGAGATGCGACAACAAGTCATGCACGACCAGATCGGCCTTCGACCAATAGGTCCGCTCATCGGCCGCCGCGGCGATCTTGATCCCTTTCAGGATCGTCTCTTCGGTTTTGGCGCCAAAGCCTTTCAACTCTTTGACGCGATGCTCCTGACAGGCGGCCTTGAGTTGTTCGAGATCGTTGATCCCCAGTTCTTTGTGAAGGACCGCCGCTTTCTTCGGCCCCAGACCTGGAATCCGCAAGATCGCCAACACGGTGGCGGGGACCTTTTTCAACAGATCGTCCAACTGGGGCAGCTTGCCGGTTTCGACCATCACGAGGATCTTTTTCGCCAGATCGTCGCCGATGCCGTCCAAGTCGGTAAGATCGCGGCCTTGCTCGACCATGGTCGCCAAGGGGTCGCCCAGATCATGGATCGTCCGAGCCGCATTGCGATAGGCGCGCACCCGAAACGAGTTGGCCCCGTCGAATTCCAAAAGGTCGGCGAGCGTCTCAAAACGATTGGCGATTTGTTCGTTAGTCATCTTATAGTTCCTGCGGCGCGGCGTCGAAGCAAATCAGCCTAGCCGACGCGGCCCGCGATGATCAACACCCCGGCCAGGACCGGACCCCTTCGTATTTTTTTGCAGGACTCAATCGCTCAATCCAACGATAAGCCGTAGCGTGGGTGAAGCAAGCGATTTCCAGCCCCCCATTTCAAAAACCATCGCCGCTTGCGCAACCCACGGGTTCCGCCAGTTCGGTAAGTAGTAAGTAGGGTCCGCTGTGCGGACCATCAGCCCTGCAAAAACGCTCACACGCTTACGCACTTCTCTTGTCTGCACAGCGGACCCTACGCCCGATATCGACGTCGGGAGCGGACCGGACCGCTTCGTTTTTTTCTGGCGGGCTCGAGCGGTCGATCCACCGATAGATCGGCGCGCGTTTCGGTTTTTGCTCGGAGGACTCCATCGGTTTAATTTTTCCCAACGCAAGCAAGCGATCCCACGCGGCCGCGAAGCGACTTCCGTTGATGCCGCATTGTTCGCGGATCCGCGATTTGGTGGCTTGCGTCGCTTCGACGTGGGTCAGCGTCGCGTGAATTTTGGTTTGCAATCGTTGGTCGTGGGCGGCCGCGGCGTTGGCCGCCGCTTCGACTTCGATCGACTCGACATCGCGCAGCGTGATTTGCCAACTTCTCCCTTGCGGATCTTCTAATTTTCCCTCGTCGATATCGACGCCCCATTCGCCTCCTTGGCCGGCGCAGCCGCCGTAGGTGAGACGTAACCGATGCTGACCGCTGCCGGGCGAATACGTTTCGCGGCGCTGCAGCAACATCCACTGCCGCGCGAAATCGAGACTCGCTGCGACATCGGTCGCCAAGGTCGCGCCGCGGGGGATCGCTTTGTGGGACTGACAACATAAGATCGGCGTCGCGCCGGCCGCTTTGCAGCAGCCGACCAGGTTGCACAGCTGCTTGGCCTGCGCCTGCTTGCCGGCTGAAGTCAGCCGCACCGCATCGATCACAACCACTTCGAGTTCATTACCACGGATCCAGTCGCGCAGCTGATCCAAGTGCGCCGGATCGGCCGCGTCGGCGACCAACAGCGACCAAATCAGATTCGGCAACTTGCTCGAATCGACGCCGCCCGCTTCGCTCCACCGCCCGGCGAGACCGGACAGCGCTTGCCGCTCGTCATGACGGCTGACATAGCCGACGCGAAACGGACGATCAGCGGTGAACTGCCCCAAGAATTGGCCGCCGCTCGCCAGCGCCGCGCACAGATCGACGGCGATCGAGGACTTCATGCTTTTGCTCGGCCCGACGATCACCGCCGGTTCGTTTTGCACGAATATCCCCGGCGCCAACCACTGCAGCGGTTCTTGCTGGGCGATCAATTCGGCGGTGGTCAACGTTTGAAACGGACTGGCGCCGCCGGCCGTATCGAGCCGGACGAGTTCGCTATTGGGCAGCGTCAACTCGGCCGCCTGATGCGCCTGAAAACGCTTTTCGAGCGTCGCCGTATAGTCGTCAAAATTTTTAATCTGGCCGCGGCAATGCAAGACCTCGCTCAGCATTTCGAGCGCACTTTCTTCGGGATATCCTGCGACATCGAGCCGCGCGAGGAGCTCCGGCAGATCGTTGCAGCGGATCCGGCGCGATTGCATTTGCAGCATCGCGCGGAAGATGTCAAAGTGCGTCTGATGTTGAAAATGTTCAGGCCGCAGCGGGCAAGTCGAAAAGAGATCAGACCGCATCAACACCACGGCGAGCCACCGCGCTTCGGCGATTTCGCCGCGCGTTAGATTACGCGTCTGAAGGTCGACGCTTCGCGTCGTGGGATCAGCGCACAAACGGGCGATCAGCCGACGAAGTTGGTTGAGTGTCATCACAAATTGCCTCCCCACGAAAAGTCGAAATAACACCATCGTTGTAGGATCCGCTGTCCGGACCACCGGGCGCCGTTCGCCGATTTGCAGGCAATCGCGCAGGCCATTGGCCCGCACGGCGGACCCTACAGTTTGGGTAGTCGACCCCAGTTTTGTGCGCTTCGTCAAGAGACAATTTTTGCGCGACGTAGCGCGGGTAGAGCAAGATGTAGGGTGGGTGGAGCAAGCGATTTCCGGCCACCAATTTCGAACCACATCACCGCTTGCGCAACCCACCGATGATCGGTTCTCAAGCAGGTTCTGGTGGGTTACGCAAACCGGTCGTGTTGGTTGGCGATGGTGAAATCGATCGCGGTTTTGCTGCACCCACCCTACGATTTTTGTAGTTGACGCTGGGTGCGTGCGCTTTGTCAATGGACAATTTTTGGCACAAAAAAAGCCTGACTCTCGTCAGGCTTTCGATGGCTTTTGCTTACCGGAATCACTAGCGGCCGATTTGATGCCAGCTGCTCTTTTTGGCGGGGATCGAAACGGTTGGCGTTTCGTAGCTCACTTCGCGAACGGTCGGCGTCGTGACTTCGTCCCATGCGATCGGCACGATTTTGGCCGTCGGCAAAAACGCTGATTTGTCGTGCGGGTTCAGCAGCGCCGGGGCCTGATCTTGCGGCGTCGTGTGGGTCGGGTAGTAGTCAGGATCGGGAATCGGCTTGATCAACGGATTGAGTTGCGGTCGAGCAGCGCCGCTGGGAACTGTCGAGGGCGCCTGAGTGGTTTGCGACGACGACGGAGCGTACGGCGTAAACGGCGTTCCGAGGGATTGCGTGTTGCTGGGGGGCGGCGTGCTGGGCGAAGTCGTGCCCGGCGTTGTCATCGGCGCTGCGCCAGATCCGATCGACGGCGTCGTGCTCGGTTGCGGGGAAGGGTTGATGATTGTTGCGCCCGGCGTCGGGCGGAGGACCGAGTTGTTTTCTGGCGTGACACGCAGCGTGCTGCGGTTGTTGTAGTTGGGCGGGGTGACTTCGTTGGGATTGAGGGCCGGCGGTTGGTCGGCTGGCGAAGACCCTTGGTAGGGTTGACCTTGGTACGGTTGGCTTTGCTGGGGAGCTCCGCCCTGATAGGGAGCGACGTTGTATTGCGAGTTGGGCATCGGCTGAGCGGCGCCTTGCGGATAGGTCGAAGGCGGATTGACCATCGAGCTGGCCCCGCCCCCTTGGGCCGGAACCCACTGTCCTTGGCCGCCGGGATACGACTGCATCGGCTGTCCTTGCGCTGCGTACGGCGAGGGCGCCGCGCCATTGCAGTTGTTGCAGGAACCCACGACAGCCGGGGCTCCTTGCATTGCGGGAGCAGCCTGCATGTAGCCAACCGTCGCACAACTGTTGACCTGCGTCTGGACGTTTTGAATTACCGGTTTGTAAGTCGTGTACGGAACACGTTCGGTCTCCCAGCGGTAAGTCGTGCAACCGTTGTAGGCCAAGGTCGGCACGTTGCTGCCGGGCAGGTAGACCGTGGTCGGTTGGTAAACGGTGACCGGAACCGGCTTGTAGGTCGTTTGGTATTGCGTCTCGGGGATGTAGCGAACCGAGGTCTGGTTTTGATAGACCGGCGCACAGGACATCGGAGCGGCCGGTTGAACGTAGTTCACCTGGTACGGCTGTGGAGGCCCGGCCGGCATGTAGCCAGCGACGACCGGTTGCGGCGTTTCCTTTTTGCCACAGAGCCAATTCGTGAGCCAACAGTCGGCCTGAGCGGCGCTGCTGAACGTCGTTAGCAAAATCAGGGCCAGTAGGGGACGACGCGACATGGGAATGCCTTTTCTCTCTCACTCAAATCTGGTCGCGAATCCGTCGCGTTTGCTTGGGGCAGTTCCCTGCCGCTCCGATCATCCGAAAAGATGATCCAAGGAAAGGTAGATCAGAAACATAAGCTAGAACAGCAATTACAGCCGAAATAGAGAAGAATCTCGCGGTTGTCAGCGCGGTCGCGCGGCAGAGAGAATCGGCGCCGTCTGGCGACCTTCTGGCGCGTGAAGAAACTTTAGCGATCGTGGAAAATCAGCGGGTAATTTCTGCGTCTGAATCGCTCGCTGATCGCGATTTTCGGCGCGACTCATACAAGTGATACAACTGAAACAGGGTCTCGCGCAGATCGGCCTGGTTGCTTTCGCACATCATTCGCGCGTCGGCGGCGGTGACCAATTTGTCTGTTTTTCGCTGTAAGATCTCGGCAAGTTGTTCGGCCAATTCCGGCGAGGGCGCCGTGGTGAAGACGACCGGCAAACCGAGAGGCGCGTGACAGGTCGCCAGCAACCGGCTGTTGGCCGCGGCGCATCGCCACAGCAACCAGCGCCGCGCCGGCCAGGAGAGTTGCTCGAGACCGTCGACCACCAAGATTTCTTCTTTCCGCGGCAACCGGAGTTCGCCGGAGTTGGAAGCGCCCGCGTGGAGCGTCACGCGAACTTCGGTCAGACCTTGGTCACGCCAGAGCGGGGATAGCGTCTCGAGCATCGTCGACTTGCCGGACCCATGGGGGCCGATGATGGTTCCGCGCCAGTGCGACTCGCGCAGACGCTCGATAATCAGGCTGGCCGAGTCGGGGGCTGAAAATTGAAACGGAATCGCTCCGGGACGAACCTGCCGACTGGCGAATGGGTTCGTACTAACCACGAGCGCCTCCCGATCCTTCGCCGCCTGTTTGGGTTAGTTCAAACTCTAACTCTTCGACCAAATCGCGGCCGCGACCGACAAAGACGCGGACGCGAACGACCCAATGGATTTTGACGATTTTGCCGGCATACGACAACGGACTGCGCGGCAGGCGAGTTTTTAACGATTGCGAACGGGTCAGATCGCCGTCGGCTTCGTCGCCGGGGATGAGTCGCACAAATTCGTGCGCCGACATATCTTCTTCGCCGGTTCCTTCGGTATGCCATAAGACCGACGCTTCGATCGCTTGGATGTTGACCGCCGGGAGGTTGCTGATTTCAAACCGCGCAAGCAGCTCGTCATCGGCCGCGTATTGGCGCGTCGGCCGATCGAGCGAGATCGAAATGTGCGGCTGGTCGGTCATGCGTTCGATTTTACCGCCGGATAGACGACGATCGGAAAGCTGCGGCGTTGGCTGCCGGCGCCTTTGGCCTCGAGATCGACGATCAATTTCCAGTGCACGGCGTTATGGCTCGACTTGAATGAGTGCATCGCGGACAGCGGAATCTGAAAGTGCAACAGCTCTTCAAACGGCGTTCCGGGGCGAACCACCAGGCCGCGGAAGTTGGCGACTTCGGCGTCAAAGACTTGCGCCACTTCGGTGCGGACGTCGGTGCCGTGCAGGAAAGTCGCTTCTTCTTCGCAGATGAGCGTGACCCGCAGCTTTTTCAGATGCATTCGGCCGGCTTGCGACAGATGCAGTTTGTAGTCGCGACCCGGCAGCAGCGGATGATTGGAAATCTCGATGTAGGTGGGACCGACGCGCGTATGCAGCGAGATCTGTCGCAAAAAATGATAGCCGGACCAAATGCCAACCGCGACCGCGGCTAGAGTCAGCGCCATCAGCAGCCAGTTGGGCTCGCCCCGTTCCAGGTCGGCGATCGCCGCGAGAGCAAACACGGCCGTCATGCCGGACCAGACCAAGCTGAACAGCAGCGTCGCAAACAACCACCACGCCGGCGAGACCTCAATCGGCAGGCGATACGCTAAGCGAACGCCGGGGCTGTTGGTCAAGTTTTCGGCGCTCGGAATGTTGGGATAGGCGGACGGGGGTAATAGGTCGCCGATCAATTCGATCTTCTGGGCGCTTTTCGCCAGCGCGGATCGTCGTTCGGCCGAAGCGCCAAATAGCAGCAACGTGTAGAACATGCCGATCGTGCCGATCGTCGCGAACGACGCGAAGACCAGCAAGATGATCCAGAGGGTAAAGTTGGTCGATCGCCGCAAGATGACCGTCGATGGATCATACGACGCGTACCAACAGGGATAGACCCAGCCGGGTCGGAACCCATCGACAATTTTTTGCGCCGCATCGCGGTCGGCGTACCAAGTGGGATTGCGGCGATAGGTCCAGCCCACGTAGTCCCGCTGGCCAGAACGAACGTGGACCAGAATCATGGGCTGATAGCGCGTGTCGCCGCCGTCGAGCGTTTTCTCGCTTAGATCGGTCTCCATCACGACGCATTTTCCGGCCGAATAAGTCGCTTCGGGAAACAAATAGGTCGCGACGACCGATTCGAACGCGATCGACGCGACGACTGCTACCAGGCCGATCGACCCCAGAAACAGCAGCGCGGCAAAAAACATCGCCTCTCCCACGCTTCCGAAGATCGGCGAGCCTGTGCGACGTTTTCCTCGTTTTTTCTCCCAAAGTCGGGGCCAACGGGCCATGCGCGAGTCGATCCTCGAAGAATAGCAGCAATGCGAATGCTGGGTGGAGTCGTTCCGGTACGCTAAAATATAGTCCGACTGACACTTCCGCCACAGGACGCCGCGCCGATGATCTTGCTACGAAACGCGTTATTTTTCGTCACGATCCCCCTAATCGCCGCTTCTAGCCAAGCTGGAGAATGGCCGCAAATCCTTGGTCCGACGCGCAGCGGCGTCGCCGCAGACGAAAAACTGGCCGACAAATGGCCGGCCGCCGGTCCGCCGCTGGTTTGGAAAAAATCGGTCGGCGCGGGATACGCCGGTCCCGTGATCGCACGGGGTCAGGTCATTCTGTTTCATCGGATCGCCGACCTAGAAGTGGTCGAAGCGCTCGATCTGCAGACCGGCGAGAAAAAGTGGAGCACCAGTTTCGACGCGACCTATCAAGGCTCGATCGTACGTGACAGCGGGCCCCGTTGTACGCCGCTGATTGTAGACGACGTGATTATCTTGTTGGGCGCCGCCGGCGATTTGTACTGCGTCGACTTTGCGACCGGCAAGCGCCGCTGGAATGTGGAGTTGGCTGCGACGTACGGCGCGCAAGAGGGGTATTTTGGTTTTGGCAGTACGCCGATCGTGATCGATGGAAATGTCCTGATCAACGTCGGCGGTCGCAACGGCGCTGGGATTGTCGCGTTCGATTTAAAGTCGGGACGCGAAAAGTGGAAAGCGACCGACTTTGGCGCCAGTTACGCAGCGCCGACCGCAGCGAAGATCGGCGACAAGACGTGGGCGATCTTTGTGACGCGGTTAGATGTTTGCTCGATTGATCCAGAAACAGGACGCGTTGGTTTTCAGTTTCCGTTCGGCATGCGTGGTCCGACCGTCAACGGCGCGACGCCGATCGTGTGGGATGAGCAACTATTTGTCACGTCCAGTTATGGCGTCGGCGCGAAGCTGGCCAAACTGGGGCAGCACAATGCGCCGAATGTGTGGGCCAACGATAGTTCGCTCTCGAGCCAGTACAACACGCCGATCGAGATCGATGGCGCGATTTATGGGATCAACGGGCGCGAAGATGTCGGCACGGCGTCGCTCACTTGCATTGACGCGCAGAGCGGCAAGGTTCATTGGTCGCAGGAAAACTTTGGTACGGCGCATCTGCTGTTGGCCGATGGCAAGTTGATCGCGGTCGCCAACGACGGCAACGTTTATTTGCTCCAGCCGAACGTGAAGCAGTACGAATCGCTCAGCAGTTTTTCGGGTTTCACCGATGTGCCGCGAGCGATTCCGGCTCTGTCGGCAGGTTTGTTGGTTGCGCGGGATACGTCGGACGCGGGTCGCGGGATGTTGAAATGTTTTCGCGTCGGTCCGGTCGCCCAGAAATAGGGACCAAGAAACAAAAAAGCCCGCAGTCGAGAACGGTCGACCGCGGGCATTGAACGTCTTCCCTGAATGGAAGTATTGCTCCTCACGCGTGCTGGGCGACTACACAGCCAGCGGCTGTGCGACCGCTTGACGGGCCTTCCGGAAAAATCCGATGCTTTCCAGCGACGAGTAGACTTCGTCCAGCGTTTTCTCACCGAAGTTTGAAATGCTGAGGAGGTCTGCACGCGTGCAGTTGAGGAGGTCTCGAACGGTGAAAATTCCACGTTCTTCGAGACAATTCGTTGTGCGAACCGTGAGGCCGATTTCCGCGGTGCTCATTTCGAGCTTGGACATCAAGCTTTCCGATTCTTGAGCAGCAGCATTCAGAGGAATTCGCGTCATGGGTTCCCTCCCAGGCAATAGAGTGGAAAATGGTTGCGGTTCGTCCCTGGAACCGCTAGTGGGTCGTTTGAAAAGCGGCGACTGCGGCGACTCGCTCCTCGAACTTGAGTTAATATACCTGTCGCGCCAATTTTGGACAGGACTTTACAAAATATTTACGGGAACCACACGCGTCATGCTAGCACTTCTCGCTTTCCTCGCACCCTTAAGCAGTAAGTAACGGATGACCGCAGACCTACTTCAATCTTTGACCGATCCGCAGCGCGAAGCGGTGCTGCATGTCGATGGACCGCTGCTGGTGTTGGCAGGTCCCGGTAGCGGAAAGACGCGAGTAATTACGCATCGAATCGCCCATCTGTTGTCGCAAGGAGTGCGCCCTACGCAGATCGCCGCACTCACGTTCACCAACAAAGCGGCCGACGAAATGCGCTCGCGTTTGGATCGTCTCGCGCCGGGTGAAAATGTTTGGATCGGAACTTTCCATCGCTTCTGTGCACGCTTGCTGCGGCAATACGCAGAATATCGTGGGCTGCAGCCGAACTACACGATCTACGACACGAGCGACTCGCTTTCGTTGTTGAAGCGGACCATTCGCGAGACCGACGTGCAACTGACGCACGCAACTCCAGAGCAAGTTGCCTCGGCGATCAGTTGGGCCAAGAACCATCTTATCGAAGCCGATCGATATGTGGGCGGCGTCAATGCGACCGGATCGATTGTCGAGCGCGTCTATCCGAAGTATCAGGCCGCATTGCAACAAGCGAACGCCGTCGACTTTGACGACTTGTTGATGCATGTCACGTTGCTGCTGAAAGAAAACGAAGAGCTCCGCGCTTCGCTGGACGAACGCTTTCGCTACATATTGGTCGACGAGTACCAAGACACCAACTTGCCGCAGTACGCAATCGTGCGGGCCATGTCGATCCAATATCCGAATCTCGGCGTCACCGGCGATCCTGACCAATCGATTTATGGTTGGCGCGGCGCGAACCTGAAGAACATCTTGGAGTTTGAAAGCGACTTTCCGGCCGTGAAAGTGGTCCGGCTCGAACAAAACTATCGCAGTACGCCTAACATTTTGTCGGTCGCCGACGCGTTGATCGCCAACAACAAGCAACGGAAAAAGAAGTCGCTTTTTACGGATAATCCCGCCGGCAAAGCGGTGCGGATGATTCAGTACTCCACCCACAAAGAAGAAGCCCAGGCGATCGCCGCGCGGATTTCGGCCCAAGTCGCGCAAGGAAAGCGTCGCCCGCGGGACTACGCGATCTTTTATCGCATCAACGCGCTGTCGCGCACCTTTGAAGATGCGATGCGACAGCAGGGAGTGCCGTACATGATCGTCAGCGGCGTCGAGTTTTATCATCGCAAAGAAATCAAGGATCTGCTCGCCTACGCGTTGTTAATGAACAATCCGCGCGACGACGTCGCGTTTGAACGGATCGTCAACGTGCCGAAGCGAGCTATCGGCAAAGCGACTTTGCTGAAGGTTCGCTTGCACGCGGCGACCGAGGGACTCTCGATGCTTGAAGCGGCGCGCGAAGCCGGCATGATTGACGGGCTCGGCAACCGCGCGGCGGTGGCGCTCGCCAAATTTGTCGCGCTCTTCGATCGACTATCGACCAAGATCAACGATCCGGTCGAAGAGATCCTGGGGTTTGTCCTTTCTGAGTCGGAGTTCAAACGGCAGTACGAAGCGACAGACGACGTCGAAGATCAAACCCGCTTGGAGAACATCGAAGAATTGCTCTCTTCGGCGCGCGAGTACGATACCGAACATCCGCACGATGGGACGCTGGAGCATTACCTGGAAGAAAAAACGTTGGTCAACGAGACCGACGATTTCGACGCCGAGATGGATCGCGTGACGCTGATGACGTTGCACGCGGCGAAAGGACTGGAGTTTCCGGTGGTGCATATTGTCGCCCTCGAACAAGGCTTGCTGCCGCACGAGCGCTCACGCGAGAATCCGGAACAATTAGAAGAAGAGCGGCGTTTGCTGTTTGTCGGCATCACGCGGGCCGAAGAAGAGCTCGACCTCAGTATGGCCCGCTATCGTGATTTCCGGGGAAAACGGAACATGACGATTCCGAGCCCGTTTTTGATGGAATTGCCGCGCGACGAGATGGAGGTAACGGAAGAACAAACGGCCTTCGCCCCTGATTTTCCGTTGGATGAGAGCTTTTTCCCCGAATTTCCCATATCGGGCCAAAGGTCACTCGATCTGCCAAGACCCGCGCTGCCGTCGGCGGTTACAAATATACGAACGGCCGCCGATCTGTTGGGCGAGCGGGAAGGTGACGCGCAGCCGCGTGTCGAACCAAACGCGTTCGTGCAGGGGATGGTCGTCACTCACGACGAGTATGGACTGGGCAAGATCATCGCGCTAAGCGGTGAAGGCGCCAAACGAACGGCGACGGTTCGCTTCGCCAGCGGCGCCGGCGAAAAGAAGTTTCGTCTCGCCTATAGTCCGCTTCGTCCCGCCAATTCCAGCCGATCGTAGGGGGATGTCGCCTTGGCCCGCGGCGCGAGCCAAGGGAATGCGGTTGGCGAAACCAAAAGAGTCAAACGCCGCGGTGCAGACCGTCCTACGATGGTTGCATTTTCGACATAGCCCTACGCTTTCCCTTGGCTCGCCCCGCGGGCTAGGTTGCGTTACCAGACAAGCGCCCTGTAGTTACGGATCGTCCAATCCTAATTTCAAGTTGAATCCCTGCATGGAATCGCAGCGGCGCCATCCACTGAGGAAACCTGTGAAATACGAAAAGATCGCCCAACTGAAAACGGTTGAGCAGTTTCGCCTACGCCTGCAAACTTTGGGAATTGCGTTACCCTGCGATGACGAGATTTTAACCGCCGCGGCTGGATCTCCTTTGGCCGATACCCTGGCCTGGGGACCGCTGAAGGCCGGCAATCGCTGGACGATACATCCGATGGAAGGTTGGGACGCGAATCACGACGGCACGCCGACCGAACTGACGATCCGCCGTTGGCGTAACTTTGGACTCTCTGGCGCCAAAATGATCTGGGGCGGCGAAGCGGCGGCGGTTCAGCCGGATGGTCGCGCGAATCCTCGTCAGACGATGGCGATCGACAGCAACATCGCCGGGCTCGCACAGCTGCGCGAAGCGGCGGCGGCCGCGCATCAAGAATCGTTTGGATCGGCCGACGACCTGATCATTGGTCTGCAACTGACCCACTCGGGCCGGTTTTGCCGACCACTGCCTGACCATCAATTGCGACCCCGGATCGCCTATCATCATCCGCTGCTCGACGCCAAGTTCCACATCGCCGCCGGCGATGACACGGTTGTCTGGAGCGACGAAGAGCTGGAGGGTTTGATCGACAGCTATGTCAATGCAGCGCGGTTGGCGCGAGAAGTCGGCTATCAGTTTGTGGATGTCAAAGCATGCCACGGCTACTTGTTGCATGAGTTTCTGGGCGCTCGCTTGCGAACAGGCAAGTTTGGCGGAGACTTCGCCGGACGGACCCGTTTGCTCAAGACAATTATCCAGCGGATCAAAAGCGAACTGCCGGGCTTGGAAGTCGGTGTTCGCTTGAGCGCGTTTGATTTTGTCCCGTATCAGCAGGGAGACGCGGTTGGAGAGCCGATGGACTTTACCGACTGTTTGCCGTATCGATGCGGATTCGGCTCGAATCCGAACAATCCGCTGGAGATCGATTTGGCGGAGCCGATCCAATTGATTCGCGAGTTGGGCGAGCTCGGCGTGATCGGCGTCAACATCACCTGCGGCAGTCCTTACTACAACCCCCACATTCAACGCCCGGCGATCTTTCCGCCCAGCGACGGATATCAACCGCCCGAAGATCCGCTGATCGGCGTGGCCCGCATGATTGACGTTGCGCGGCGGTGCAAAGCGGCGGCGCCTGACGTCACGATGGTCGCGACCGGATTCACGTATTTGCAAGACTATCTGCCGCATGTGGCCCAAGCGATCGTGCGAGCAGGTTGGATCGACAGCGTCGGTCTCGGCCGGATGGTTCTTTCTTTTCCCGAACTGCCGGCGGCGACGCTGCAAGAGGGAGAGATGAAGCGGAAAAAAGTTTGTCGCACGTTCAGCGATTGTACGACCGCGCCGCGTAACGGCATCGTCTCGGGCTGCTATCCGCTCGATCCGTTTTACAAAGAAATGGACGAAGCGAAGCAGCTGCGCGACTTGAAAAAGTCGCAAGTTCCGACCGGCGCCTAGCGATTGGATGTCGCCCATTCGCAGGCACGTTGCTCGAAAAGAAGGCGAGTGCTTCTGTAACGGGTCTCATTCTTGTTGGTGAGGATTGGGCACGTAATTCTCGGACGCAGGCGGATTCTCGTCCAATCACGATAAAAAGGGGCGTTCTTCTTCCGTTGCGCACAGAAGTAACCACTTGTAAGACGTAGCTGGCATGAAATTTGTAGTTTTTGCCGTTACCCTGCGATTGCTACTTCTTATAACCCGATTCGGAGAATTGCTCTCATGCTCAAAAAATCTGGTTTTACCCTGGTCGAACTGTTGGTGGTGATCGCCATTATCGGCGTGTTGATCGCTTTGCTGTTGCCGGCCGTGCAACAAGCCCGTGAAGCGGCGCGACGGATGAGCTGCTCGAACAATTTGAAGCAGTTGTCGTTGGCGATTCACAACTATCACGACGTGCATCAAGTCTTTCCGATCGGCGTTGTCGCCATGGATACGATCTCGGGCGCCGGTGCTTCTTGGAATACGCGATTGCTGCCATTTCTTGAGCAAAGCGCCGCCTACGATCAGATCACTTTTATTCGAACCAATTGGTCAGGCCAATCCTCATGGCCGAATCGAAATTGGGAAGTCGTCGGTCAAATGCGCGTCGATGGATTGAATTGTCCTTCTAGCCCTTTGCCGAAAACGCGCACGCAGACGACGAACTCCAGCACCGTAGCGCTGGGTGCGCCGGCGACGCTGGAATATCAAGTCTCGGACTACGCTGGGAACGCCGGTTCGTATAACAGCGGCGCAGATATTACGGCAATCGCGATGCCGAATAAAAGCTCCGGTTATGGTACCGCTACATGGAACGGCACGCTGGTTTCGCTCGATATGACAAATTCAAAAGCGATCGGTTTCCGGGACGTGACCGACG
Source organism: Blastopirellula marina DSM 3645 (assembly GCF_000153105.1). Lineage (GTDB taxonomy): Bacteria > Planctomycetota > Planctomycetia > Pirellulales > Pirellulaceae > Blastopirellula > Blastopirellula marina. Next base: position 671,584 of record NZ_CH672377.1, on the reverse strand, counting down.
GTACGACCAATACGGTGATGATCGCCGAGCAGTCGGATTTCGCCAAGGGAACGGTTTGTCCCACTGCTGACTGCGATTGGCGCTCTGGCAATCATGACGGAGGAGCCTGGTCGAGTGGAGCTGGCGGCGACGATAATTGGTGGCTTAACGTGATTGTCAATCGATATCCGATCAATTGGGACGGGAGCGGCGTCGGCCATAACGCTCCTTATCGTCGGCATACCGTGATTCGTTCGGCTCACCCAGGCGGAGCTCAACTGGCGTTGACAGACGGATCGGTTCGATTTTTTGCAGAAACGATGGGAATCGGGGTCTTGACTCAATACTTCGATCGTGCCGATGGCGCCGTCATTAGCGACAACTAATCTGTGAACAAAGAGAGAACGTCAGCATGAAAAACGTCGTATTGCTTCCGCTGTGTCTTGTTTTGTTGTCGAGCGCGATTGTCGGTTGTGGTGACGCCGGAGTTTCACTAACGCAGTTGAACGGCAAAGTGCTCTACCGTGGAAAACCGCTTGTCGGCGCCGATGTGATCTTTATGCCGCGGGAAACAGGAGGAGTTTCCTCGGGCGTCACCGATTCGGAAGGTGAATTTACGCTTACCTACGTCGACAGACGTTCCGGCGTTTTGCCTGGAGAGCACTTGTTGACAATCACGGAAAGCAACGATCACGCCGGCGACGAAATTGTCAACGAGACCGAAAACGTCGTCCTGCAGAAACCGGTGCGAGAGTATCGCAAGATGATGCTCGTTGACGCTTCCATGGAATTTGTCGAAATCGACGTGACCGGCGAATTCAAGTAGGCGCGTTTCCCGGAATTGCCCCCTGCGTAGGTTGTCGCTGCCGATCTTCTTGAATTTTGGCAGGTATTCCAGTCGCCGCGCACAGAAGTAACCAGTGATCCGCCTGGCAAGCGGTGAAATTGCGATTTTCCTGGTTAGGCTACTAGCTGGAAATGAATTATTCATCCATTCCTATCAAAGGATTCCGTGCCATGAAGAGGAGAATCGGTTTTACCCTGGTCGAACTGTTGGTGGTGATCGCCATCATCGGCGTGTTGATCGCTTTGCTGCTGCCGGCCGTGCAGCAAGCCCGCGAAGCGGCGCGACGCATGACTTGCTCAAACAATTTGAAGCAGTTGTCGTTGGCGATGCACAACTACCACGACGTGCATCAAGTCTTTCCGCCGGCAGTCCTGATGCCGTCTGCGGATCGCAAAGGAGGCGCTTCGTGGTTGACACGCTTGTTGCCGCAGATGGAGCAGAACGCCGCCTATGATCAGATGACGTTCGTCGACACGGACTGGTCTGATCAGATTGGCCCGAACCGCAACTGGCAAGTCACCAACGAGCTGCGGGTTTCGGCTTTGAATTGTCCTTCTAGTACGATGCTGAACACTCGCAAACGAGCGACTTCGTCCGGGACGCAAGCATTGGGGGCCCCGGCCGAAATCGAGTATCAAATCGCTGACTATGTGGGCAACGCCGGCAGCTATTTCAGCGGCGCAAATGTGACCGAAGACGCCACGCCGGGCGAATGGGGCATTTATGGCTATGTGACTTGGAACGGGACGCTCGTTTCGATCGACGAGAAAAACTCGCGGGCAATTGGATTTCGCGACGTGGTCGATGGGACCAGCAACACGATTACGATTGGTGAGCAATCGAGCTTTTACAACGGCCCCAATTGCGCAGCAGGCAACTGCGACTGGCGCGGCGGCAGCTGGGATGGCGGCGCCTGGTCATGCGGCGTCGGCGGCTGGGATGAGTGGTGGTTGAACGTAGCGACCGTTCGTCATGGCATCAACTGGAATGGAACCGGAATCGGACACAATCAGCCCTATTACCGCCACACGATTTTTCGTTCGCAACATCCGGGCGGCGCCCAAATGGCGCGGGCCGATGGTTCGGTTGCTTTCTATGCCGAAACGACCGGTTTGCAGACGTTGATGTCCCTGTTCGATCGCGCGGACGGCGCCGTGATCAGCAACGATTAACTCCGACACCACAAGGGAGAACGTGATGAAAATGCGAAGCCTATTGCTCTTGCTATCGTTCGCCGCTTTGGTGGGATGCGGTGCGAAGGGGCCGGTATTGGCCCCGTTGCAGGGACTCGTGACTGACGACGGAAATCCCGCCGCCGGCATGAACGTCACCTTTTCGCCGCAGCAAGATGGCGCGGCGTCGTGGGGGATCACCGACTCAGAAGGGAAATTCACGCTCAACTATATCGATGGTCGTGAGGGCGTACTTCCCGGTGAGCATATCGTCTCGATTACCGGAGGGAACCCGTTGGTTGGCGATGGTCAGTCGGCGCGTGCTCCACGTCGGGTCAAGCGACCGCGGGAATATCGGCGTACGATGGAAGTTGCCGTCGATCAAGATTTTGTCGAGATCGACTTGGCGGCGAAAAAATAAACGCATCCCTGTGAGATCTAAAAACGGCCGACGATTATTCGTCGGCTGTTTTTGTTTCTTGCCAATCACGCAGTTCAAACCCAACCATCTCTTCGCCGTTGCGGACAAACAGCTTGCCAGCGGCGACGACCGGGTGGTTCCAAGTTTTGCCGTCGAACACGCGGAACTTCGTGATTTCTGTGTGGTCTTCCGGGGTCGCTTTCACGAGCGCCAGCTCCCCGTTTTCGCTCACGATGATCAGCACGCCGGCATCTTCGACCAACAGCGTTTGTCCATGGCCATAGCGGCCTCCCTTCCAGACGCGATCGCCGGTCGCCGCTTCGATGCAGGTAAAGATGCGATCGTCGAATCCGTAAAAATGCCCCTCGAACTGAACGAAATCGTTGAAGTAGGGCTTCAAATTGCGTGAAGTCCATTCTTCGGTCGCCGACCAATTTTCGGCGTCGCGCCCGATATCAATTTTCCGGGTTCCCATCCCTAGGCCGGTGCCGACATAGACCGAATCAGCGACGATCTGCGGCTGCACGACGCGATTGCCGGGTTGGATGTCCCACTCATTTTCCCAGAGGACTTCGCCATCCTCGGAAGCAAGTCCTTGGACGCCCCAATCGGTCATCATGACGACCTGATCGACGCCTGCCAGATTGGCCAGATGGGGCGAACTGTAGCTATGCTTGCCGCGACCGCTTGTCCATTGGATTTCGCCGGTCTCGAGGTCGTAGGCGACGACCGCTTTGCCTGTTTCTCCGGGCTGACCCTCGAACTGCTGATCGCCGGCGAATACGATCACCGTTGGGCCGGCGATCAGCGGAGAGCTGGAAAAGCCCCACTCCGGCGTTTTTGCATTCACGTCCTGGGTCAGGTCACGCCGCCAAATCTCGGCGCCGTTGGTCGCATCGATGCACGAAACGAATCCGGATCCTCCCAACGCGTAAAGCTTGCCGGCGTGGAACGTGGGCGTCGCGCGCGGACCGGGCCCGGCCAAGGGTTCTTCAAAACGGGTTTCGATCGCGTACCGCCAAATTGGTTGGCCGGTTGTCGCGTCGTAGCAGGTCACCAATTCTTCATCGCCGAGCTGTTCCTGCGTCACAATTTGATCGCCGATGGCGCAGAAGGAGGACCAGCCGGGACCAATTTTCCGCCGCCAGAGTTCCTGCGGCGGGTGTTGGTCCCAATCGGTCGCGAACGTAGCGCCACGCAAGACGCCGTCACGCTGCGGACCACGAAAGCCGGGCCAAGTGGATGTCGACGCGGCGAGCGCCGCACTATCGGGAGCGACGTGCGGCGCCGGCGAATTTTTGAGTTCGGCCAACAACGCCTCTTCGTTGGTGGGATTCCAACGCGGCGAAAAGTCGGCGGTAATCGTGCCGCGCACGCCGTCGAGTTTTAAGCAGAGGGTCAAACCGGCCGTGATGACCAAGACCGACGCCAAAGCGAAGCGTTGCACCGGCCAGCCAAACGGAATCGCCAGGAGTGCGACTAACCCGCAAGCGACAATCGTCCACGGAGCCAGCACGATCCCCAGCACCATTGCGTTTATCGACGGATCGGAAAAGAGAATCGCACCCAGCGCTAGAGCGATGACGAGCCCGATCGAGATCAGTCGTTCGCGAAGCGGCAGGCGGCAAAATGCGATTAACCACACCATCGTCAGCGTCAAACAGGCGAGCGCTCCCCACATCATTGACATAAAATGGAACATCGTGCTGGGAGCGATGCGACCAGGAATCGTCAAGATCGCCAACTGACAAACGGCGATTGCGATCAACGGCCAGATACGCGGCGAAGCCTTCGCCGCCGAGTGGCCAGCGGCGGAATCGTTGTTTTCGGGATGATTTGTCGTGAGATCGCTCATTTTGACGCTCCTGATATCGCCCCCGATGGGCGAATTCGCTATCGATAAGGTTGCGAAACGCAGCTAAGCGGAAATTTATAGACCAGTACACAATTTGTCAATCAAGCGGCAGCCAAGTTTTTCGAGAAGAAGCATTGAAATCAGAAGAAGTGGCGGAAAAGATCGGTCGTTTTGGAAAAGCATTTTCCCAATGGTTGGAGGTCGAAATGGCCGCCGCCGGTACGACGGCGTCCCGTGCGCGCTTGCTTTATGCGCTGAAATGCAGCGGCACCTGCAAGATGAACGACATTAGCACTCGGCTGCAGGTGACTCCGCGAAACGTCACGAAATTGGTCGACGCGCTCGAAAGCGAAGGGCTGGTCGAGCGAAATCCGCATCCGGAAGATCGCCGCGCAACCTTGATATCGCTGACCGATCGCGGCATGTTGACAGTCAAAGAGACGATTTTGAAAAATGACGTCGTGCTGAAACTGTTTGAAGAATTGCCGGACGCAGATCGCGTGGAATTGGGACGGATTCTGGAGCAGTTGCTCGACGGGCTGGCGCGACGCGGATTCTCTGCATAGCCGCAAACTTGTCAGTCGGGGGGCTGTTGCGGCGGCGCTTTCTTTCGCACTCACAATATCGAAATGCCGTTGAAGCGACTTTAGTGGGGCGAATATGCGCGTTTATGTCGTAATTGTCCGCGCTAGTTGACAGCAACTCTTTCGTACACGTAAAGTAGTGCAAGCCCCACATTGATGTTATCTGGAAGCTTGCATGGGAGTTCATGACCCGTTGGAAGATCAGATCGCATTCGCTTTACGGCGAATCATGCGATCGATTGATCTTGAATCGCGACAATTGTTGCAAGAGATCGGGTTAACCTTTCCGCAACTCGCCGCGCTGCAGGCGATTCATCGCTTGCAACCGACGACAGCCGGCAAGGTCGCGAGCTCTATTCATCTTGGTCATGCCACGCTGACGGGAATTCTTGACCGTTTGGAAAAGCGGGAGTTGATCGCTCGTCAACGGAGCGAGAATGATCGACGCCACATCCGGGTTCAATTGACTGACGCCGGTCAAAAGTTGCTCGACAAAGCGCCGACGTTGCTGCATCGTCCGTTTCAGCGCCAACTGGATCAGTTGGAAAGTTGGGAGCAGATGCAGGTCGCCGCTACGCTCCAGCGTGTCGCTACGATGATGGAAAACTCGGGCGGTTCGTCGTCCAAGGTGGTTGATTTGCAGTCAATCGACCCGCCGGAAAATGATCACTACCCGGCCGAAATGGACTCGGCACGCCGCTTGCAAAGTAAGAAAGGTCTGAATCGAGAGAGGCGAAACGATTCTTCAACCAGCCCATAGAAATCGCGCGTCGAGCCATCGCCTAAAAACGTTTGACGCCGAGCAACCAGGGGGAGGTATTTGATGTACATCCAGCTCATCAGTCTTCACGGTCTTATCCGCGCGTCCAACATCGAAATGGGACGCGACGCCGATACCGGAGGCCAAGTAAGATACGTGCTGGAGTTGGCCCAAAATCTGGCCGCTTTGCCAGAGGTAGAGGGGGTCGATCTATTCACTCGTCGGATCAAAGACAAGCGAGTATCGAGCGACTACTCGGAACCGATCGAAGAACTGGGCCCCAACTGTCGCCTGATTCGCTTGCCGTGCGGTCCCGGACGATACCTTCGCAAAGAGCGGCTGTGGCCCTACGTCGACGAGTTTGTCGATGCGATGATTACCTTCACGCGTCGCGAGGGTCGCTCGCCGACGTTGGTTCATGGTCACTATGCGGACGCCGGATATATCGCCAAAGAAGTCGCGTCCGTCTTTGACGTCCCGTTCGTCTTTACAGGGCACTCGCTCGGCAAGCCCAAGTTGGCTTACCTCATGGACGAAGGGTGGACCCGCGAAGACGCCGACAAAGAACTTGCGATGGATCGTCGCATTCAGGTCGAACAAGACTGTCTCTCGGTCGCCGATCTGGTGATCACTAGTACGCGACATGAACGAGATCAGCAGTACGCGGATTACTTCAAAGAGGAAGATCTCAATTTTCGCGTCATTCCGCCGGGGACCGATCTCGATCGCTTCTTTCCGTATTATGACTATGAGATGTCGAGCAACGGAATTGACGAGCAGTTCAAGCAGGCCCGCATGCGGATGCGCCGCGAACTGAATCGCTTTCACTTTGCACCTGACAAGCCGATGATCTTGGCGCTGTGTCGTCCTGATCGCCGCAAAAATATCAATGCTTTAATTAGCGCCTACGGCGAAAGCAAAGAACTGCAAGCGATCGCGAACTTGGCGGTCTTCGCCGGGATTCGTGATGATATCGAGTCGATGCCGGAAAACGAGCAAAAGGTGCTTACCGACATGTTGATGGCGATGGATCGTTACGACTTGTACGGCAAGATGGCGATTCCAAAAAATCATAGTTCGGAATTTGACGTGCCGGAGTTGTATCGGCTGGCCGCTTCGGATCGCGGCATCTTCGTCAACAGCGCATTCATCGAATTGTTCGGGCTCACTTCGATCGAGTCGTCCGCGACCGGGTTGCCGTTTGTGGCGACGCAAGAGGGTGGTCCGCAAGACATTGCCGAGAACTGCAAGAGCGGGATCGCGGTCGATGTGACCGACTCGAAGGCGTTGACCGACGCAATGTTGACCTTGCTAACCGATCACGAAAAGTGGGATGAATGTTCCTCGAACGGCGTGAATCTGGTGCGTAAGCTCTACTCGTGGGAAACGCACTGTCGGCACTATCTTGAAGCGATTCGAGAAATCGTTTCTTCGCCGTCGCGGACTCCTTCGGCGGTCGGAAAACCGGCGGTCGGACCACGGATGATCAATGTCGAACGGATGCTGATCACCGACATCGACAACACGCTGCTGGGTGACGATCAAGCGCTCGCGCAGCTCAAGCAAGTGCTGAAAGATAATCGCTCGCGAATCGGATTTGGCGTCGCATCGGGAAGAGCGCTGGAATTGATCGATGACGTCCTCGAGAAACATGGCATCCACGACATCGACGTGATTATCAGTTCGGTCGGCGCTGAGATGTACTACGGACCCGATCGCGTTCCGGTCAAAGGCTGGGGCGCCCATCTGCGTTCGCGTTGGAAGCCGGACCGGGTTCATGCGGCGCTGGACGGGCTGCCGTTTTTGCATCTGCAGCCGGAGTCCCACTCGCAGCGCGAATTCAAAATCAGCTACTCGCTGGATGATGCGTTGGAACCGAAGGAAGCGCTACCGCTGATTCGGGATGCTCTATCACAGACCGGCGTTGCACATTCGCTGATCTTTTCGCATGGACGTTTTCTCGACATTCTGCCGCATCGAGCGTCGAAGGGAAAAGCGATTCGCTATCTCTCTTCCAAGTGGAATATCCCGCTTACCAACATCGCCACCGCCGGCGACTCCGGCAACGATATGGACATGTTGACCGGCGAGACGGCCGGGATTGTGGTCGGCAACTATGATCCGGAACTCGAGAAGCTGCGCGAGAGCAAATCGTCACGCGTCTATTTCGCTCAGGCACATTGCGCCGGCGGGATACTGGAAGGTCTGGAGCATTACGGCTTTATTGGATCGCCATCAGCGACGTTGCGGGCGGTCGGAGCTTAACGCTCGATCGTCCGCGGGCTGAGACTCCGGCAGCCTAGGCTTCCGGCAACTCGAAATCAACTTGATCCAGCGAAGAGTAGAGGTCGTCGGCTTCGACCGAGAACGAATCTTCGCGCTGGGCCAGATCGCTGGCGATCTGGTCTCCCCACGCGTCCATGGCGTTAACGATCGTCGGCATTGACAAACGTTCGTCCCGCGCCGACTGGGCTGCGGCGACATCGGCCAATTGATCGCTCTTCTGCGAAATGGAGCCGCCGAGAGTTCGCGGCGCGCCAGTCGTCGGTAGAGGGGCGGTGCGCGATTGGGCAAGCGAGTCGATGTCGTCTCCAAACCGCAGGGCCACCTCGGCGGCGATTGCGGCGACTTGGGCTTGGATCGAATCGAGCGTGGGCGACGCGGCTGGCGGCGCGAAGTTGCTCGCGTCGACCGAAGTCGATGCGGAACGGATCGAAAGTGCAGCAGTGGATGCGGAGACAAAGTCCACCATCGACGACGCATGGTGGATCGCCGGCGTTGTCGCCGCAATACGAAAGACCTGGGAGACCGAAGCGCTGCCGTTGGTTGCGGCGACGGTGACGATAACGTCCCCCGTAAAGTTCGCCGGCCGATCGACAATCAGCTGACCGTTTTCAATGCGCGCCGTAACGTCGCCGCTGGTTTCGGCAGCGTTGACTAACAAGCTGGGATCTTCGTAGTAAGCAGAATCAAGCGTCGCGATTCGGTCACCGCCGCCGATGTCTCCCTGCCACTTGTAGAGGACGGCCTGATCTCCTTCCTGAGTCAGATAGTACCACTGGTAGTTCGCATCACGGATGAACTTTTCTTGGTGACCGTAGGCGTTATAGGCGTAGTTGGTGCGGCTTAAAAACGGATCGCTGACAAAGTTCGCCGCTTTGTCGATCGCATAGGCTTCAGCGTCGGAAACGGCGGTCGCAGCCGTCGAAAGAACCACCGAGTCGCCACCGGTCAAATAGTCGCGCAAATCAAGCGTATAGCGCGTTTCGCCGCTCGGAAATTGGTCATTCGCAATCGGCGCAAGTTCCAGCGTCTGTGCCGCAAACACGACGTCGAATGTACGAGTTTCGGCGCCGTTCGACCCGGTGGCCGTTACCGTCAATGTGATGCGCCCCGCAAAACCGTCGCGCGGCGTCACGACCAGTTTGCCGGTCGCGGGGTCGATCGCGACATCCACGTCCGCTTGCGGCGTCGCTGGTTCGTTTTGATAGAGAAGTTTCGGGTCGTTGTAGTAGGAGATGTCCAGCGTCGCGATCACAGTGCTGCGAACAAAGCTCCCTTTCCACTCGTGCAGCAGCGCATGTTGACCGTCGGTGGTGACAAAGCACCATTGCCCCGATTCGGTTTTGACATACTTCTCACCCTGACGCTGCGAGTTGTAGGCGAAGTTCGTCTGCTCGAGCCAATCATCTTGGACGACGCCATACTGCGATGCGCCGGTTGTCGTTCCGCCGCCAGGCGCGGCGACCTCAAAATCGGTCATCCCTTGGCCGAAGTCGTACTGCGACAGATCAATCTCGAGCGGCTTTCCGGACGTGCCGGCAAATTCGGACGGCAACGGATCCGCGGCAATCGGCGCCGCCGAGATCGTGATCGAGAAGGTTTGCGTCGCGGTCGAAACGCCGTCAGAAACAGAAATCGTGACTTGCACGTTGCCGGCCGCCGCACTGGTTGCATCAAAGCGAAAAACGCCATCGCTGATCGCGACTTCGACTAGGCGCCCGGCCGCGTCGGTCGCGGTGGCGATATACGTCAGCAAGTCGCCGTCGCGGTTTTCGACCGTCAGGGGAAGTTCCAACTGGCCATCGTGACTTAGCGTTTGATCGGCGATCACGCCGAGCTGAACCGCATCGTTTGTGACCGAAACGACGAACTCTTCCCAGGTCGTTTCGCCGCCGCGGGCGGCGCTGACGCGCACCGTAAAATTACCGACATAGCCCCTGGGCGGATCAATGGTCAAACGGCCTGTCTCGGCGTTCCAGTGGACGTTCGCAGGCACATCCCCCAAGACCTTGGCCGAAATGGTCGCGCCGGGACTCGCGTTGACATCGACCTCAAGCGAGTCTTGGACGTGATGAATCGTGATGTCGTCAAGCGGATCGATTTCCAGTGACGATGCGACTGAAAAGTGAATACCGAAAGATTGGAGCGTGCCGACGTCGGAGGCGAACGAATCGCTGACGCGTAGCGTCCAGGTTCCGGCCGTCGACATTCCTTCCAGCAGCGACAGATCTCCACTCGGACGAAAACGCCCCGAAAAGGGCGCCGCGGCGTCGCCGATCAGCATCTCAGCGTCATCGTCGAGGATGGTTCCATGGAAACCGTCTCCCGATCCGCCGATCGCCGAAAACAGTTTGATCTGCGTTCCATTGGGAGCGATCAACACCACGGTCAGGTCAGAGTCCCAAGTGTGATCGATGTCGAGCCAAATATCGGCGTCCGCGACCTTCAAGTCGTCGGAAATCTGTAGCGGGATATCGATCGAACCATAGGTGGGAAGTGGGATCGGCCCCGTTGTTTCGTAGATCGCGATGTCGACCAGATCGATCGAAAAATGCCCGGTGATTCCTGCTCCCACGTTGCCATGCAAGTCCGCGACGGCGCCGTCGGCCAGTTGATAGGTAATCTCGCCGTTGTCGTATGGCAACTGCAGCCAAAACCGCGCGGTGCGATCGCCAATCATCTCCACTGCGATGACTCCGCCGCTCGAAAGTTGCAGATCGGCGGCGGTTAACGTGGCTGGGTCGATCGCTTCGCTGAAGATGAGGTCCAGGTATTTCGGAAGATCATCCAGCGCTGCGCCGTTGGCGATGCTCGTCTGGGTGATGGTCAATCTTGCGGCGTCGTAGAAAAACTCACGGACAAAGCCGGTCAGAGCCAAACCATCGCCGTTTCGTTCGACCGAGCCGGCCAACAGCTCCATCCGCTGAGCGCCTTGCGCGACGATCGGCGACTGCGAATAGTGGAACGTAACCTGATTGCCGTTGACGACCGTCAAGCTGTCGGCGGCCTGGCCGTTGACCAGAAAGTCGGACGCGGCGACGGTCGATGGATCAAAATTGCCGCTAAATTCGATGGTGAAGTTGGTCAGCGGTGATTCGACGACGGCGCCTGCTTCGATCGATGCGTCGGTGACGCTGAAGTTGAGCTGATGCAGCGTGCCGAGCGCATTCAATCGCCCGCCGGTCGATACTTTCCCGTGCAGTCCAGCAATGTCGTCAGCGCCGCCCAACAGGGCCGCTTTGATCTGCTCCATCGTCGCCGAAGGATTGATCGAGTAAGCCAACGCGATCACGCCAGAGACGTGCGGCGCCGCCATGCTGGTGCCGCTGAGCGATAGGTAACGACCGCGCGTGATCGTACTGACGATTCCGACGCCGGGGGCGGCGATATCGACACTGGACGCGCCATAGTTGCTGAAGCCTGCGAGTTGGTCATTATGGTCGGTCGCTGCGACCGAGATGACGTTGTCGAGTCCGTAACTAGCTGGGTATTGCGGGTTGACGTCGTTGTTAGTCCCGTTGTTGCCGGCAGCGGCGACAAACAAAATATCTTCGTCACCGCTCGCTTTGATCGCGTTGTACAGGGCCGAACTGTATTCGCCTCCTCCCCAACTGTTGTTGGTGGCGACGACGTTCACGCCGTACAGCTTTTTCATCATGGTAGCGTAGTTCAAAGCGCGTACCGCATCGGCCGTACTGCCGGAACCGGACGCACTGAGGAACTTAAGCGCCATGATCGACGCCGACGACGCGACGCCGACAACGCCGGTCGCATTGTCACCCTCGGCGGCGATGGTTCCGGCGACATGCGTGCCGTGCATGTTGTCATCCATCGGATCGCCGTCGTTGTTCAGAAAGTCGTAGCCATAGACGTCGTCGACAAAACCGTTGCCGTCGTTGTCGATTCCGTCTCCCGCGATTTCGCCGGGGTTGACCCACATGCTGTGAATCAGATCAGGATGCGTGTAGTCAACGCCGGTGTCGATCACAGCGACCACTATGTTCGGATTTCCGGTCGTGATTTCCCAAGCTTCCGGTGCGTCGATGTCGGCGTCGACCGTGCCGCCGGTTTGCCCCTGATTGTCGAGACCCCAGAGCGAATCGCCTTGGGGATCGCTAGTCGCCAGATGAGCCGGCAGCAGCGCGTTCGGCTCAAAAGTGGTGACGATCGATTGTCCGGCGAGCCAGTCAGTGACGGCGTTGATCTCGGCGTCATAGGTGCGAATGAGCAATTGGCCGCTTAGACCGAGGCCGCCGATGATCTCAAATTGCAGCGTACCGCCGTCCAGCAGCGCCGCAACGTCGGTCAGTGATGTGATCGACGCGGCCAGCGAAGCGTCCAACTGAATGATCCACTCGTCGTTGTAGACGTCCAGCGTCGTGTTTTCCCAGACGACCTGCGTGGTTGATTCAGCGAAGGTCGCGTTGCCGGCGTCAATTTGCGAATGCGCGGAAGTCGATAGTTGCTCAAACCAAATCGGCGAAAGAAAGTTCGCCGTATCGCCGGCGAACAATTCACGCACTTCCAAACGTTCGATCTGGCCGAACGAGGCGTCAGGAGTAATCGGTTTTTTAACACGCGGCCGAATCGTGTTCAGCGCGTATCTGCGGAAGATAGACATGCGAAATCGTCGCGGGCGTATCAGGAAGGAACCGTCGGGGGAAGGCGTGATTGCGCGTCGCCAAAGGACGATGCTCGCCGCGAAAAGATAGGTCGATAGAAGCGATTGGTCGGGCCAGAAATGAAACTCGCGGCTAGTCCCGAAACGATTGTGCCGCCTGTGACGATAATGACGCTCGTTTCACGCGTGACGTGATGCTTGGATGCTTGCGATCGGCGTTACTTCAGCTTCGCGTGAGTAGATCGACTTCGCCGGATTGCTACGGTTGCCGACGTCGCAGCAGAAACTGCTCGATCTGTGCATTATGTGGAGTCGACCATTGATGTCCGAGATGAGGGGCTTCGATGAGTTGGACGGAATAGCCCGCCGCGCGGTATGTGGCCGCGTCGCGACGAATCGCGTCGATGACCGGATCGTTGGCGCCGACGATCAACAGAATAGGCGAAGCATTGTCGCTTGGTTCTAGCCCTTTAGGCTTTGATCCGGAATGGGCGACGACGGCGTCAATATCGGTTCGAGTGAATAGTAGCGCCTGAGCGAAGGTTGCTCCGTTCGACATGCCGATCAAATAGACGCCATCGATGTCGAGTTGATTTCTTAGCCGCGCCAGCAATTCATCGATGAACCGCAGATCGCGGTTCTGCGCCAAGTTTTCAGGTGAGATTCCCACGACATTCCACATCGCTTTGTACGCTTCGGGATAGACGACATAGCATTCTCCTCGCGCTGCGAGACGATCCAGTTGCGAATAGTGGGCCATCGACTCGGTCGAATCGCCAATTCCATGCAGCGCGACTACGATCGGAAGCGGAGCATCAGGACGTGATGCGGGAACGGTCAGACGATAGGATCTTGACTCGCCGTCCAGGTTGATTGATTCGATAGAAACAACGATGAAGGGCCTCTCGTTTCGGGAGCTTCGATAGTAGACGACCAAGCCAAATCCGATCAGCAACATGGCAAGCACCACGATCACTCGCATGCAGCGATCTTTGCGAAGGGTGGTGATCATAGTGCGCATGGGGACAAAGTCATCGGCGAAAAATCGATCTTCTCAGGGATGCATTTCTTATTTTAACGCAGCTTCATTGCTATTCCGACGGAATAGTTGCGTGAGCATCCTAGATCGCGAACCCGCTTCTCCATCAACGGCGCGACAGCGGTCTCCCCCGGGACTGGATTGTTCAAGATCGATCTTCAAAGAACAGAGATATCTCATGCCATGAGAAGAGGTTTGTGCTGATCGTGGGGGGAGAAGTTTGACTTTAACGCCATTCATGAATAGCGTCAGCGCCAACACAATAAAACAGAAAGTTGGCTGATGGAGCGGCTATTTCATTGATCGCATCGTTGAGACCGACACCATGTGGAAAGAATCGCCGGTATCGAAAAGTCTCGCAGCAAGGTGACGAAGAGCGTCAAGCGTATTCCGCACGTGGAGCCTTTTTTGAGGACGCAACATTCGTATCCGAATACCGTCGGATGACAAAACGTTACGCCGGCGCCAACTAGGAGCCGATCTTGAATTTTACCCTCGCCGAATTACGGCTAGTCGATCAGGCCAGCAGCTTTTCGAGGACGTGTCCGTGAACGTCGGTCAGTCGACGATCGATCCCTTCATTTCGGACGGTCAGTTGGCGATGGTCGATCCCTAGCAAGTGAAGAATGGTCGCATGGACGTCGTAAACCTGCGTCGGGCTATCACGATCCAGCGGTTTATATCCCCATTGATCGGACGGACCGTAGCTGATTCCTCCACGGATGCCGCCGCCGCAGAGCCAATTGGTGAAGACATACGGATTGTGGTCGCGTCCTTTGCTTCCCTGCGTGCTTGGCATACGGCCAAATTCGGTCGTCCAAAGGACGATCGTGTCTTCCAACAGACCACGCTGTTTTAAATCTTGAATCAATGCGGCTGTGCCGACCGCCATTCCATGCGCCAATGGACCATGATCGCGCTCGATGTCTTCATGGCTATCCCAATTGCGACGTGGAAAACCATTGTCGTTGCCTGACCAGATCTGCACGAAACGGACTCCTCGTTCCAGCAGTCGCCGCGCGATCAGACATTTGCGGCCAAAGTACTCCGCTTCTTCTGCGCGATTGATCTCGCTTGGATAGGTAGCCCCTGGTCGATCGAGTCCGTACATCTTCAAGATATGCTGCGGCTCGGCCGTAATGTCGAGCGCGGCAGGCGCGCTGCGCTGCATTTTGGCGGCTAATTCGTACGAGCGAATCCGCGCTTCTAGGCGCGAGTCTCCAGGGCGCTGGGCGCGGTGCTGCTCGTTCAGCCGTGCGAGCAATTCTAGTCCGGCCTTGTCGCCAGACTCGGTCACATAGTTCGAGCGAGCGGAGAGATCTTCGATCGGATTGTCCCGCTGAGGAAAGATCGCCGTGCCTTGCGAGCTGGCCGGCAGGAATGCGGAACCCCAGTTCTTGGGGCCGTTGCTCGCGAAGCCCCGATGGTCCGGCAAGACGACGAAGGTCGGCAGATTGTCGTTGGCCGAACCCAGGCCATAGCTGATCCAGGAACCCATGCCGGGAAAACCGGGGCGATCGAAGCCGGTCGCTTGCAGATAAGTCGCTTGAGAGTGAACGCCGGTCTTGCCGATCATGTTGTGAATGAAGGCCATGTCGTCGACGCACGCGCCTAACGGGGCGACCACTTCGCTGAGCATTTTTCCCGACTCGCCATACGGGGAAAAAGCGAAGGGGGACTTCATCCAAGGCCCTAAGCCGTTTTGAAACGCTTCGACGTGTTCGCCGAAATCGGACTTTTCGCCGTGGTGCTTTTGGAGCATCGGTTTGTGATCCCACAAATCGACATGACTTGCGGCGCCTGACATAAAGAGCTGCACGACGCGCTTCGCACGCGGCGGATGATGCAGCACTTGAATCGAGCCCCCGGTTTGGGCTTGCGAATCCTCATGCAGCATCATCGCCAACGCGAGACTGCCGAGACCGGCGCCTCCTTGGGCGAGAAAGTTTCTGCGATCGATCATGGGTGAGTTTCCGCTTAGTCGACAAAGACGAATTCACTAAGATTAAACATCAAGCGGCAGAAGTTCACCAATTGATGATCTTGAGCATAGGCGACCATTTCAGCACGCTGCGAATCGCTGGGCGCTCGACCCGTGGTCAGCAACATCGCTCGATCAATTTGATCCGGCAAATCAGCTTGCTCGTTTTCGAGTCGAGCGGCGAACCGCTGCGCCATCACCAAGTTGAAAGGATTGTTCAGCAGCGAGAGGGCCTGAAGCGAAGTGAGCGTTTCATTGCGTCGCGGCGTGCTCTGCGAAGAGTCGGCGCAGTCAAGCGTCGTCATCCAAGGATCGGGCTGCGATCGTACGATGAAGCGATAAATGCTCCGTCGATGCGATGCAGGATCGGCGGGATCGAATTTGTGATACTCGTAGTGCGGCGAGTGGGCGGTCTTTTCCAGGGCGAAGAGATAGAACCCGGGGCCGCCCATGGTGAAATTCAGTGAACCGCTGACCGAGAGGATTGAATCGCGAATCTCTTCCGCTTCCAGTCGGCGGCGATTCATTCGCCACAGATACTGATTGCCGTCGTCGATCGCAGCCTGTGCCGCATCGTGTTGCGATGATTGCTGATAGACGTTACTGGTCACGATCAGGCGATGCAGTTTTTTGAATGACTGTCCGCCGTCGCGGAATTCGCACGCCAACCAATCGAGCAATTCGGGATGCGTCGGCTTGGCGCCCATCCGACCAAAGTCATTCGGCGTCGCGACAATCCCTTCGCCAAAATGGTGCTGCCAGATGCGATTGACGATCGAACGCCAGACCAGCGGGTGTTGCTGGTCGGTCAGCCAGCGGGCCAGCGCAGCACGACGTTCTCCCTCGGACAACGCCGCGTCTAAATGCCAATCGGCATTTTCGCCCAGCGGCAGGAGGCCCGGCGAGACCTCTTGGCGCGGAGTTTGGACGTCACCCCGATGCAGCAAATAGATCGGCCGCGGCGTCGCTGCTGTCGGTTTAAAATTGCCTTGCGTGGGAAAATCGGTCGCTGCGGCATATACCATGCGACTCTGAGGGAGCGCGGCGATCTCGCGCTCGATCGCGACAAGCGACTCTTGCAAGCGATTACGCTGAGCGTTATTTTCCGGCGTTGCCATCGCGGCGCGTTCGGAGATCAATTTCGCCAATTCAATGGATCGCTTGGGATCGTGGTCTTGCGCCCATTTTCCGTCTGTCAGATTGTTTCGTGACCAACGAACCGGGGCTTCGATAGAATCACCCGAAGTCACTTTTCGCCCGAGCGCCACGTTGTTGCCGGCGCCGTCAAAGGCCTGCATCTCGGCGAGCGCCAGCATGTAGTCATTTTTGCGTTCCCCCAGCCGAGTCGCGGTTAAGCGAATGAATCGGACCGGCGCAGCAATTTCAGGGATCTCCAACGGATTCAAGCCGGGATTAGGATAGTCCGTTTTTGTCTGGTTGACGACGGTGGTCCATTGGTCTGGATTCGCCGCGATCTGAACCTGAAATCGAACAGGAAATCCAAATCCAGCGCCGATGCCGGCGTAGTCGTCGTGACAAGGACGCAGCACAATCTTGTCGATGTTTGTGGGCTGACCGAGATCGACCTCGACCCATTTGGTTGTCGCCGCGGTTCGGGTGATGGCGCTGTGATAGCCGTACTCGGGCGCCTTGCTGACTTTGGCGTCGGCTTGCAACTGGCGGATCGACTCTCCCAGTTTCTCGAAGTGCGGACCACCGTCGCTTTCGATTTGTTTTTGCAGTTTCGCCAATTCCGATTTTTGCGCAGCCCGCTTTTCTTCCAGACGGCTTTTCACTCTTTCGATCTGGGGATCAGCGCCGTAAGGGCGGTCGGCTCGATCGACTGCGGCGAAGATTGATTGAAGGCCGTAGTAGTTCTCTTGCGTGATCGGATCAAACTTGTGGTTGTGGCAACGAGCACATTGGACGGTCACGCTGCAGAAACTGTTGATCGCGTTCGAGACCATGTCGTCACGGTCGAGGTTTCTCGCTACCTTGCCATCGATCTTGGCTTCTGATACTTCGACATGTCCGATAAAATCCCAGGGACCGGCCGCCAAAAAGCCCAGTCCCAAAACGCCATCCGGCGAGCCGGGGAACAGGACGTCGCCGGCGATTTGCTCTTGGACAAAGCGAGCATACGGCTTGTCGTCATTGAAAGCGCGAATGACATAGTCGCGATAGGGCCATGCGTTGGGACGCAGTTTGTCTTTGTCGTATCCGCACGTATCGGCATACTTGACGACATCCAGCCAATGCCGCGCCCAGCGTTCTCCGTACTGATCAGAGGCCAACAGACGATCGACTAGCTTCTCGTATGCCAGCGGATCGGAATCATTATTAAATGTGGCGACCTCCTCCGGCGTCGGCGGCAATCCGGTCAGATCGTAGGTGACGCGGCGAATCAACGTGCGGCGATCGGCGGCCGGCGAAGGCTGAAGCCCCTGCTCGTCGAGCTTTTCTAAAATGAACTGATCGATCGCGGTCTTCGCCCAGGGATCCGCTGATTGTGGCACGGCTGGCAAGATAAGAGGTTGATACGACCACCAAGCGAAATCAGAAACGCGAGCCGCTTGCAGTTGGAAGTCGGCGGGCCAATCCGCGCCGTCGTCAATCCACTTGCGGATCACAGCGAGCTCCGCGGGAGTGAGCGGATCGGCGTTTTTGGGCATAGCGGCGATGCCGTCGATCGGCGAGATCAGCTCAACCAGATGACTGGCCGCCGCGTCCCCTGGTTCGATGTAACCGTCAGCCAACGCTTGGGCGACCGATTGCAGCGAGAAATCGCCTTGCGGCTGATCGCCGCTGTGACAACTTAGGCATTTTTGCTGCAAGATAGGGGCAACTTGCTGCGGAAAGAAATCGCCCGCTTGCGTCGCACTGGGCAACGCGATCAGGAACAACGCGACGACCAACAAGGCGAGAGGAGCCGAATTTCGCCGGGCATGTTTCACGATAGCGAATTCCTTGGTTTGCGGTGGGAAGAATGGAGGGGGCGGCGGCGTTACGAAGCATTGACCCACCGCATTCAGAATTAGTACCAGAAAATCAGGCTCGGCGACAACCTTTTGGGTACTAATTTGGGGTCGACCGCGCCATTCCCTAATAGCCAGCGATCCGCTTGGCGTCGCTGCCGAAGAGCGGCAGATTAGAATAGCAGCCTGCACGACTGCCTGAATGACTTGGTTTTTTGGCCACACACGCGGCAGATATGAACGAAGATCGGATCCACAGGTCCTCGGACTACGAAGATTTCCTCCGGCTGTTCACACGCGACCAATTGCGTGTGCTGGCCTATATCCGTGCGCTGATTCATGACCACTCGGTTGCTGGCGACGTGTTTCAGGAAACGAGTCTAGAACTTTGGCGCAGCTTTGCAACCTTCCGGCGAGACGAAGAATTTACCCCTTGGGCGCTGGGAATCGCACGGCATCAGGTTCTGAAGTATTGGCGCACGCGCGACCGCGATCGTCATATTTTTAGCGAGGTGTTGCTGGCGGAGATCTCGGCCACTGCGATCGGCTTGGCCAGCGAATTGGAACCGCGACAAGAGGCGCTCGACGAGTGCGTGACCTTGCTCAGCGATCGCCAGCGAGAACTGATTCAATTGTTCTACGGCGAAAATCAATCGGCCGCGACGATCGCCGATGCGTGGAACCGATCGGTGCATGCGGTCTACAAATCGCTGAAAGTGATGCGGCGCTCTCTACTGGAATGCGTCGAGTCGAAGCTTGCCACCCAACAACCTAACAACGTCCGCAGATAACCAAGAGAACATTCGTGAATCGCACCGAGCAAATCTTCGAACTCGCCGATCGTCAATTTGACGGTACGGCGACGCCAGACGATGTGGCGCGTCTTGCCGAGTTGCTCACGAATGACCCGGTCGCGCATTCCATCTACCTTCGCTATTCGCTTGTGCATGCGCAACTGCGGATGACGCCGCCGGCGCTGCAACGGCTTACAGCGTCCGCCCATTCCGATCCGACGCTTTCCGCACAGGTCGGGACGACGCCGATCGGATGGAAGCGATGGTCCGTCGGAGTCTCGTTGGCGACTGCAGCTTCCATAGTTCTCGTACTTTGGATATCGCTGAGCAATGCGCCGCGGCAAGACCTGCTTGAGCACGCACCCGATGAGCAATTTGCGGATGCAGCACCGTCCAATTACGACAACCGCCAGCCGCCGATTGGCGCCGTCGGTAAGTTAGAGGGGCACGATTCCGGACCGCTGACGTTGTCGATTGCTCAGGGAGAGACGGAGTTCGCATCGTCAGGCGGCGCCAATTTGCGAGTCACAGGGCCGGCCCTGTTTGGAGTCAATTCGCCGGAAGAGGGCGTTCTTTACAATGGGTCGGTCCATGCGATGCTTGAGAGCCCGCAATCGAGGTTCTCAGTGACGACTTCCAATCTGCGCGTGGTCGATATGGGAACCGAATTTCAAGTCGCGATGCTGGATGATCGACATATTCGCGTGCAGGCGATGCATGGCCAGGTCGATGTCCAGTCGCGCGTACGCTTACCTTCTTACTATTGGCACTTTGACGATCGCGAGGGAGCGGCCAGCGAGGATGCTCCCTCGATTTCCACGCCGCTGACGTTGGGCGAACACGCTCAACGAGTTCCCGGCATCGTCGGGCACGGCGCTATTCGCTTTGACAACACGCCAGAATCGATTGTGCAGATCGATGAAGGAATGGGAACCGAGATCGGCGATGGTTTGATGGCCTGCAGCAGCGGAATCACGATCGAGGCCATGTTCATCTCGGAGTGGTCCGGCGAACTTCTCGATTATGACGAGATTTTTCGCAAAGAGGATGGAGTCTACCGCATCTTGCTTAGCTTTCAAAATGACGATGATGTAGGAGACTATGATCTTCCGGAGGTCGCTCCGGGGCCGTGCTTATCGTTTGGACTGCATATCGAACAGCAGGGTTATAGCGAACTGGACATGCCGCTGGATGGTCGCGATGGGCGACCGACCGTGGAGCAGTTGACAGACGGCAAGCCTCATCATGTGGTGGCGACCTACGATAGTTTCAGTGGACAGAAGGCGCTCTATATCGATGGAAAGCTTTGTTTTCAGCACCAATTTTCGGTCGGCGGTTTGATCCTCTGCGGCGGGCCGGCGCCGGCGGTCGTTGGCAATATGTGGCGCAAGCGTGAGCCTTTTGCAGGCGTCCTCGACGAAGTCGCGTTGTATGATTTTCCGCTGACCGCCGAAGAAATTTCGCTCCATTTCGAGAACGCCGCGGCAGGCGTCTGCTATTTTGGAGCAGATTCGCACGGCCTAGACGCCGCGCGATGGAAATCGATCACGCTCGTCACGGCCGGAACGCAGCGAGTCTTTGACAAGCTGACCGGATTGCCGGTCGACGTGATGATTCCCTAGCAACCGCCGTCGCTTTACGCACTAACCTTTCACGCGATAGCCGAGTGCACTGAGTGACTTGCGAACGCGATCGGCATGGTCCCCTTGGATTTCGAGCAGGTCTTCCTTCGCCTTCACGGTTCCGCCGCTGCCGCAATCGGCCTGAAGTTGCTTAAGCAACGCCGGCAGGTCGTTGGCGACATCGGTTAACCCTGTGATGACCGTCGCTTTTCTTCCCCCTTTGCGCTTTTGCACGCTGAGAACGGCGATTTGATTTTCCGGGGGAAGGCGGCCCGCTTCGCGCTGCTGACGGTCCGCCGCTTGTTGACGCCGCGCCTCGCTCGCCGCTTTCTCAGCAGGCGTGCATTTGCACTGCGGCAATAGCTCGCCGCAGTCGTCGCACTGGGGCGGAATATCGAAGGGAGTTCCAGCAAACAGACGCGACATGACCGACGGGCTCTCCGAAGAATAAGGAAGGGACGAAGATCAGTTTAGCACAGTTGGCGAATGGTCGAGCAGGAATGAAACCTGGCCAGGATCAAACCGAAATACTCGCATGATAAAACACTCGTGTCGAAGCTTTCCGCATGGAAGATTCCACTTGGATTTTCAACGACATTTCAATTTGCACTCGCCGCTGCAGTTGAAACCAAACCAGTGGTACACGCTGCGAGTCACGGTCGCAGGAGACACGATGACAGCTACGATCGACGGCGCTTAGGTCGCGCAATTTTCGTCGGAGGAAGTTGCTCATCCGACGAAACGAATAATCACTTTGGCCGTCAACCATTCGGCTTGGATCGACGACCTAAAAATTTGGACGTGGAAGTAAGCCGCGGCGCCGCCAACTACTTGGCTGGTGCAAGATCGAGATACGCTTTGGCGTAGCGTCGACCGAATTCGCGGTACGACTTGGCGTTGAAATGGACCTTGTCTCCCTTGTGCGTCAGGCCTTCGCCGGAGACGAACGCCGCGTTGGGATGAGACGCGGCGTAATGTCGCTGTGCCGCATCGACCTGTTTCTTGGCATCGTCCCAAGGGCGTTCTTCGAATACGCCCAATTGCCCAACCAGGAACGGCACTTCGGGAGCGTCTAGTTCTTTCCGAACTCGCGTCACTAGCTCATCCAGCTTTTGCTCGTAGACCTTGGCCTTGGCGGGATTCGAGTCTCCTTCTCCCTGGTGCCAGAGAATGCCGCAGAGGACGCCTGACTCGAGCGCCTGCTTGGCCCGCGGCAACGCATCATCATAGGGATGGCTCTTGGTCGGCTTATCATAGGCGCCAGGCGTCCATCGATCGATCGGCGTGCCGCCAACCGCACACGGGATCAGGCCAACGGTGATCTCTGGGTTTGCGTTGGCGATCTCGAGGCCAAAAGTTCGGCCGAGTCCGACGCCGGCGATCCCAGGCTTATCGAAATGGATCGGATCAACCGCCGGGACCCACTGGCCAGCCTTGTTGAGCGTCAGCACGCGTGGATTGATTTCTTTGTCTTGGGCTTCCACTTTGCCGCGGCCCGCCATGTTCGACTGACCGATCAGCAGAAAAAGCTGAAACTTTTCTTTGGGGGGAAGCGTGACGCTCGTCGGCTCTGCGCAGAATGCGACGAGGGAAGCGGCGTTCATGAGAAGCAGCGACATCACAGCGGATCGAATAGACATGGCTGGTAGGATTTCTGGGTTGGCAGGGGGGAAAGAAGCGATTCTGGCCAAGTGGGGAGGACGCCGTCAGCATCGGCCCCGTCGATCCATTCTAGCTGGCCGAGCGGGGAGAATCACCACACTGCCTATCAACTTTGCGAAGAAGGATATCTCGTGAACGAGTCGCGATAGAGATCTTGCCGTGCGGCTAGCGGGATTTCGGCGGCTTCTCGACAACGATCTCCCACGGCGTCGACTTGCCGGGAACCTCGAAGCTTAATCCAGACTGCTCAGGATCCATGAACTTGGGATGGATTAACAACTTGGGAGTAAAATCGCGATCTCCCCAGTTGTCTGGAGGGAGCGACATCGCATTCTCGATGTAAACGCGATAGACGCCTGCCGGAACTCCGTCGTCCACGTCGAGCGTTCCGACTTGGAACGAACCGTCGGGATGAATCAGTCCCCAGGAACTTGTATTGGCATCCCCGCCGTCCAGCATCACGCGTCCCGTTTTCAGAGGAGATCCATCGGTGAAATGAACGTGACCTATGACTGGGTGCATCGAACTGCCGCCGCATCCCGCGGCGCAGGCCAGCAACGATGCGAGTGCGAACATGCGAAGCGCAGACTTTAAGAACGACGAATGTTGCATTGGATAGATTGATTTCATTAGGGAAGACTCACCACGTTGCCTTCGTTGGCCCCTCCCAGTGAGATCAAGACGTTGGAGTTGACGTTAACCGCCAACGCTTGGACTGAGCCATCGGCAAACAGAAAATTACAAGCTCCCGGATGCCAACTTCCGAGCGCTGGGCTGCTGTTGACGCTCAGTCCGACTCCTTCGTTAGGTGAACGGGCCAGACCGTAATTCACACTCCCGGCGACCCAATATTCGCCGTAGCCGCCTGGGCCGTTCGAGCGATTCCAATAGAGGTAGCCGTCACTGCCGTTGGGCCCGCGATCCGCCCGACAACAAAGTCCCAGAAACCCGGCCGTGATATGCTTCTCTCCCACAATCATCGTATTGCTGGTTCCGTCGGTAATTCGCGCCAGCGTGTCACGCGGGCGCCAGCCGCCGTTAGGATTGTCAATCGCGTCGGTGACGGGGCTGTTGCTGATAGCGATTAAGTTTTTATCGTCGCTGGTTTGCGCCACGCGCAGCGCTTGCAGTTGCGAACTAGGGTTTTTCCAGAACTGCCATTTTTCCGTGCCTGCAATGACAATTGCATAGTCGCCTACCGGCACCCCTTTGCTGTTTTTTCCTTCGGCGGCTGATCGACGCGAAGGGCAGAGATAACCGCCGATCACGGTATTGCGCAGGACGCTGTAGTTGGCGCTCGCTGCGGCCGCGGCGCTGGCGCCGATATGCGATGCGTTGGTGCAAGCATCAACGCCGCCGGGGGCTTCGATGTCGAGTTGGCCGTAGACGTTGCCTTGCTCCATGTAAGGCATCAAGACCGCCCAGAGGGTTACTCCTGTATTGCCGGTCGTCGCCGGTGGAAGCCCGTTGAAAGTGTCATGAAAACTGTGGACCGCAAGCCCGATTTGCTTCATGTTGTTGACGCATTGCATGCGTCTGGCCGCTTCTCGCGCTTGTTGTACGGCGGGAAGGAGCAAACCGATGAGAACTCCGATGATGGCGATCACCACTAACAGTTCGACCAGGGTAAATCCGGTCGCCGCTGGCAAAGAGTTCCGACGCCGTCCAGGGACAACGTACGAAATGGACTGGCTAGTCGACGTGTCAAAATGACGACATGCGAATCGGAGAAAGAACATCGAACCCACTCCTAAATGGCTCCGCCAATCGTCGCGGCAATGACGCGGCAGTGGAGAGCGTTATGGCTGACAGGATTGCAATGAACGTGGGAAAAAGGCGCAGGCGTCGCCGCGATTTTTCGGTGATGTTGGAAAAGTCGTCGCCACACTCTGCGGCGCAAGGAAAAGGGGCAGTCTACCGGGCTACGGATCGCATTTTTGACGCGATAGAAGCCGTTGATGTGACTGCCATGTGCAAAGTACGCGACTCTGCAGGAGGGTGCAAGGGAAAAGTTTTGAAAATGATATTGCTAGAATAGCGAGTCTCTTTTTGCCTTTTCCAAGGCTCGGCGAAGTCACTTCACAAAAAAAGGGATGACGCCGTAATCGGCGTCATCCCCATGTACAGAACTTGGTTCTCTCGGCAGTTGCGATCGCGATCCGCGAACGACTCGGAAGTCGCTTGCACGGATGTTGAAAACTAGACCTAATTGGTCAGGCGGTCGATGAGATACTCGGTCGAGTTTTTGTACTTCGGTTTTTCGGTACCCGGCGTCACCAGCACGACGTCGACGTCCGCTTCTTCCAGACGTTCCGCCAGCTTGACGCCCATGATGCCTGAGTGGGTCGGATCCTTCGGCGAGGCGCCGACCACCGGAACTTCACCACCATAGAACAACGCGATCGGGGGATCGTCTTTCGAGACGCTTTCGATCGGCGAATATTCTTTGATCCAGGGCATCAACGATTCACGATTTTCGATCACGCTTTCCAGGTTCGGCAGACCAAACGCGTGGGCGCCATATTTGTAGTTGGGCATCCACTCGCGCAGTTCTTTCGGATCGAGCGAAACCTGGGCTCCGTTGACCGCGGCGCAGTAGAGACGGGTCGACTCGCGAGCGATCGGATCGTCGCTTTTGGGATCGGCCAAATCATCGTGAAACGCAAGCCACAGCGAACTGCACGCGCCGGCCGAACCGCCGGTAGCGCCGATACGTTCTTTATCGAGATTCCACTCTGACGCCTTCGAGCGGACAAATTGCAAAGCCCGGGCGGCGTCGCTCAGCGGCGCTTTGACCGGCGGCTCCACTTTTTGTTCGACGCCGTTTTGGACATAGCGGTAGTTGATTGCGACTACCGAAATACCTTTGTCTAGGAATGCTTTCGGATTCGTTTTTTTATCGCCGCCGCGCCATCCTCCGCCGTGAATGTAAAAGACGACCGGCGTCGGCTTGTCCGACTTCGCGGGATAAAAATCAAGCACTTGTCGCGGATGATCGCCATACGGCAGATTGAGCAGCTGTTTCAGTTCTTCGGCTTGCAACTGCGTGGTGAGCAGCAGCAGCGCGAGAGTCAGCAGAATTCGCTTCACGAGATGGGCTCCTTAGGTGGGTAGGGGGAGAAGGTAGGAGATCTTTTTTAGAGGATTCGAAGTCACTTTCCAACATGATTGACGGGAAAGTTCGCAAAATAGGGAACGCATCGCTTGGTTGTAGACCGCTGGCGGGTTAAGAAGCGAATCCAATTTATCGCGCGTCGAGTTCGACGCCGTCAACCAAATTCCGCCCCTGGTAGGTCACGTCGGCGCCGAGCGTATTGAAGCCGATATTCTCGCAGACGCAGTTGTCAACCAGCAGCGTCCCTCCGTTAATTCGCACTAGACCACGATCGGACTTCTGTTGGGTGGTGATCGTAACGTGCTGCAGTCGCAACGCGAACAACTTGTCTTCGGAGCGCGGTCCGGCGACGAGCGCCGCCGCCGATGTCGAATTGAGAATTTTGCAATCGATCAACGCATGCGCTTTACCGATAAGCAGAACGTCGGTGTTAACGTTTCCGTAGAATTCGCAGTTGCGATAAACGGTCTCGGACGCGTTCACGTCGGCGATCCCATTTTCGTTGCCGTAGAACTTGCCCCCGGTGATCAGGCACTCGGAGGTTTCGTGGGCCGAAAAACCTTCGTCAAAGCAGTCGTAGCCGTTGATATTCTCGAACGTCAGTTCGCGCCCGTCGCCGTGAATGTTGAAGCCGTCATTCAGGAAGTTGCGCGTGTTCAGATTACGAACGACAATTCGCTGACAAACGCCGCCGAGGCCGATTCCATTCACACGCGTTGACCACTCGAGATTCTTGATCGGTCCGCACACATAGAGCCAGCCGGTCTTCTCATCGATGTTCTCAAAGCAAAACTGTCCCGGCTTCAGATCGGCAGGTGCAGGGAACTGCGGCGAGCCAGCGCTTTGCGTCCGTCCCATCCGCTGCATCACGCCGGCCACGATCAGCAGATGCCGGTCAAGCGGCGTTCGCTTCAGCACGCGACGATACAGATTGACGCCCACCGTCTCCCAACCGTCGACCGGCAATGGATCGGCGCCGTCCAACGTCACGCCGTTCCCTTCGATCGTGATTCCGGATCGATTGCCAAAGCTCGCCGACTGTCGAATAACGGCGCCGTGAGGATAGAGCTGAATCACGTCGCCATCCTGGGCCGAATTGATCCCCTTCTGCAACGACTTAAACGGCTCCGCTGCGCCGCCAGAATTCGCATCGCTGCCGGTCGCCGCATTGACGTGCCATTCACGAGCAGACAGCGGCGCCGCGATCAATAGCATCGCCAAAACGAGAGAAACGCACAGAAGCGAGAAAGGCTTGGGCATCGGTTTTCTAATCGAGCTGGATGGGAAAGGGGCTAAAAGGGTTGTCACTTGGCAGGGATGAAGCGACCGGTGGGATTTTCGATCATACTTTGCGGCGGCGACGAAATCTATCTCGATGTGGGGACTCATTCGCCGCCGATGTGCGTGGCGCTGCTCGCATCTGTCCTTTGCGCTTTGACTGCGTAAGATTGGAGAATACTTTTCTCGGAAGGGACAGGCATGAAAAAAGCGGACGATTCACTGCGATTTCTCTCTGGCGCCGATGGAGGTGGTGATCATGCATCGACGCCGCGGAGGGCCAATCCTGCCGATGCGGATCTGCTGGACGCCTATTCGCAAGCGGTGATTAATGTGGTCGAAAGCGTGTCTCCGGCGGTTGTCAGCGTCTCGGGCGAACGGGGCGGAGCCGGTTCTGGATTTCTCGTTACGCCGGACGGATACGCGATCACCAACAGTCATGTGGTCGCAGGACGCCGGCGTTTGTTCGCCGAGACCAATGACGGCGATCGCGTCGACGCAAAAGTGATCGGCGATGATCCTTCCACCGATATCGCACTTTTAAAGCTGGCTTCGAGCGAACTTCCCTACGCGGAGTTGGGAGAATCGAACGCGAGTCGAGTGGGGCAATTGGTGATCGCGATGGGAAGTCCGTTGGGACTTCATTCGACGGTTTCAACCGGCGTGATCAGTGCGGTTGGCAGAACGCTGCGTGGTCAAGATGGACACTTGATTGAGAACATTGTCCAGCACACGGCGCCGATCAATCCCGGCAATAGCGGCGGCCCGTTGGTCGACTCGCGCGGACGCGTCGTCGGCGTTAATACGGCGATCATCGCAATGGCGCAGGGGCTAGGTTTTGCTGTTCCTAGTGATACGGCGCAGTGGGTGATTTCCGAGATTTTGACGCATGGGGTCGTTCGCCGTAGACAACTGGGAGTTACCGCCGCTGCGCAGCGATTACCCCGAGCGATGGTGCGACAATTTGACCTGCTCTCAGACCAAGTCGTGGAAGTCGTCGATGTCGCAGCCGGCGGGGTCGCTAGGCAAAGCGGCGTTCGAACTGGTGATTTGATTGTCGCGATCAATGATCGCATCACGGCCAGTGTGGATGACATTCATCGCTTACTGGCGGTCGTTCCGCACGATCTCCCCTTGGTGCTGACGCTGATTCGCGGGGATCGAAAGCTCGAGCTGGCGATCGCCTGGAAAAGTTAGCGTTTCGATTGCGGCGGAGGCGCGCGTTCGCCAATCCGCAAAGCGACTTCGACGAGTAAATCGTCAAGCGACCGGCGAAACCACGCCTGTAGAACTATGGTTCCAATTCAAACTCAAGAGTCGGCGGCAATTGCGTCGGATGACGACGACTGGCGAAAGTGGTCGGCGAAGAAAACGGGGAGACTTGAAGGTTATTCCGCACGATGATTAAAGTGACGATGCCGTTGGTATCGGATTTCAGGAAGTCCGTCAAACCCTTACTTTCCAAAACGACTTGCCCTGAGTCGCGCCCAGCGGGGATTTCGAACTCGCCGAGTTTCTGCGTCACGGTTTCGTCGACCTCATCCGCTCCGTCGAGATTGGCTGGCGCGTTGTCCCAACGAAGATCCTCGCGGCGCCAGTCATCCAGGGACTCTGCGGTGATTCCGTAAACCGTAAACCGAGCGTCAGGTTCTTCGGTGGGGTGAGAAAACTTACTGGATTGGAGCGTCAGGATTAGTTTCGCATGATTATAGTGGAGCCCTTTTACCAAGCTCAGGTCGAATGCGAGATAGCCTTTGCGGCGATATTCGTTGGGGCAGTTTTTCACCAGAATCAACGCAGGATCGGTTAGCTGCGGCGCGTTACTCTTGACGATCGTAGCGTCGCGCCCCATCGCCGTTGTGATTCGGATCGAATTGAGCGGCACGTTATTTTCTTCGGACCGAGCCACGTAAAACTCACTCAATTCAGCTGCGGTCTTCTCACTCACCGCTTGTTGTGTCGCGGTCACCGCTTCGCCCTTGATCAGCATGGTCGCTTTGCCGGAATTTGGATGTCGGATCTCCACTTCTCCGTCGAGCACTTGCAAGTGTGAGATGTCACGCGCGCGATCAACCGAGATGGCGAACTTGGTGCCGTGGTCGATTGCAATCGCGCTCGGAGTGTGGACGGCGAATCCATGCGCCGACTCGGGAGCTTCTACGATCACCGTTCCGGAATGCAACACGGCGGTCAATTCATCGCGCAGTTCAAGATCCGTTTGGCCACCCAGAAAGACCTTCGCGCCCGACTTAAATCGCAGGATCGCGCGTCCTTGCTCCAGCCGCATCCGGCCAGGGCCCAGAGGTAAGCCGATTTCGGTCGCCAGCGTGCTCGCTCCCCATGTCGCATCGTCGCAGCGCACCAATTCAGCGATCGCCTGCTGTTTGGCGGCCTGCGGTTCTTGAGCGAGCCAGAAAAACATCGCAGCCACGACAACGCAAGCCGCGACGATCGCCGAATACCAAGTCGAGGATCGCTGCTCCTTCCGAGAAACAACGGTCGGCCACTCGTATTCGCCCACCTGCAGACGAGGAATCTCCCGACGCAAATGGGCGTGCGTTTGAGTTAGATCGAGAAACAACGCTCGCGCTTCAGAGTCTTCCAACAGCATTCGTTCGAGAAACTCCAACTGATCAGCAGGCAGAGTTCCTTCGATCAAGTGCTCGATCGCGATGGCAATTTGTCGCGCTTCATTTTCCTGCATCAGGCAGCTCATCACTTCTGTAGGGTTCAGAAACCGGCGATGACGACGATTCGCCATAACGAATGCAGTCTCGCAGCGCAAGTCGAATGCGGCTGAGTACGCGATAGATCGCTGCCGGCGTGCGATCGACGGTCGCGGCGATCCGATCGATCGAAAGTTGCTGTTCGTAGCGCATCTGGATGATTTGTTGGTGTTGTTCAGGCAACCGCAAAAGGCAACGCTTCAAATGTCGAATCCAATCCACGCGTCCGCTTACGTCCGCTTCGTAATCTTTCGCAAGCATCGCGTAACAGTCCTGAGACAACCCGCAGTGCAACTTGTCGCGACCCTTCTTTTTGCGAAACGCGAGAATTCGATGAAATGCCGTGCGTCTTGCCCAAGCACCAAAATCGGTTCCCAATTCAAATTGGTCGAAGTTGCGCCACAGCGCGATCTTCGTGTCTTGGAGGATGTCGTCGGCATCCGGTGAATGCGGCACCATCGTCATCACAAATACCGCCAACAGACGTTCATTCTCGGCCAATAATTGAATGAACTGCTCAATGTGAGCATCCGCTGTCGCAGCATCGCCGCTCGATGGACGTCGTTGTTCACCGCCTGTCATAGGTATTAAGTGCTCCCGCAAGCCATTTCGGACATCAAAAGGAGTTGTTACGCGGAATTAATTTAAAAATTTATCGGCGAAAAAGTGTCCAAAACTCGTTTGTGGGGCACTTACTTGGCATGACGTGATCATTTATTTCTCAATACCCTGCCATTTTCTCCTCTCCTAGGAAAAAATTCACGTGAAACAAAAACATGCGGCCCATCACGCTCCAGAAAACCCCCATTCTGGATTTACGCTCGTCGAATTGCTAGTCGTGATTGCAATCATCGGCGTTCTCATCGCTTTGTTGCTGCCTGCCGTTCAGCAGGCTCGCGAAGCCGCGCGAAGACTCCAGTGCAAAAGCAATCTAAAGCAGATCGGCTTGGCGATGCACAACTATCACGATGTGCACAACACCTTTCCGCCGGGAGCGCTCAACCCGGGAACCAACTGCGACATCGTCTCTCCCGATCAGAAAATCTTAAACCACACGGCGTTCCAGATGATTCTGCCGTATGTGGAACAATCGGCTCTCCATAACCAAATCGACTTTTCCTCCCCCTCCGGAAAATCTCGCTACAACAACAATAGCAATTGCACCGCCACGATTCCGACCACCGATCAGTTCGCGCTGGTGACCAGTCAACTGTCGATTTTCGCCTGCCCTAGTGATCCAGGGCCAGAGCGTGGTGACGCCAATCATGAATTCTCCGTCGCCAACGGCGCCTACCGAACGAGTTACGGTCTGGTGTCGCACCAGGGGGATGGAGCTTGGAGCACGACCTGGGCGAAGAGCACGGCGTTAGACAAGGGCATGTGGGGCCCCAATGGAGCGGCAAGTTTTCGTGACATCACCGATGGGACGAGCAATACGGTCGCGATGACGGAGGCTCC
The DNA here is from genome assembly GCF_000153105.1 of Blastopirellula marina DSM 3645. Lineage (GTDB taxonomy): Bacteria > Planctomycetota > Planctomycetia > Pirellulales > Pirellulaceae > Blastopirellula > Blastopirellula marina. The sequence continues at coordinate 640,412 of NZ_CH672377.1, read as the reverse complement.
TTTTCAAAAGAAATCCGGGGAGAAGTGGACAGGCCCCTACTGGAATACCTACACCTATATTTACTGGCTCGAATTGAAGAAGGGAATCAATCAAATCGTCGCCGATACCCCAAATTCAGGCGTGGGTAGAAATGGAGTCGGCAGTCTGCATAAGGGGGGAGTTCATTTCCTCTTGGCCGATTGTTCCGTTCGCTTTATGAGCGAGAACGCCGATCAAGTCGGCGTCATCAACGCGATGCAATCGATCCGCGGCGGCGAAGTGATCGGCGAGTTTTGACAACTAGGCCGCTCGCGCCAGAGCGACTTACGCCGCTATTTGGGGATCGCATTCAGACGGTTAAACGTAAGCGAGTTCTGCGGCGTAAGTTTCGCGTGCTTGGCCCATGCAAGAAGATAAACAGCCGGCGCGACTGCCGCCCAATTTCTACTTTCCCTTTTCGACGTGATCGAGACTTCGGCGCGACCTGCCACGAATAGGATCGCAGCGTCTGCCTGGTTCCGTCGACTTGAAACAACTTGGCTTTCTATTAGGAATGACGAAGTGCAAGTACTTCTAAAGTGCAATATCGTGAGTCTCGCGCTCTGCGGTTTGCTCCTGGCCGGATGCTCGGCCGGACCATCGGATCTCCCCGAAGTCGCCCCGGTTACCGGTACGGTGACGCTCGACGGCAAGCCGCTCAATAACGCCACGCTGAAGTTTCAACCAACCGCCGGCAGACCATCGACCGGGCTGACCAATGAACAGGGGCAATACAGTCTGAGATACAATATCGATCTCGACGGCGCGAAGCTGGGCGACCATTCGGTAACGATCACCACCTATCAGGAATTTGACGATCCGTCCAATCCCAGCAAACCGGCTTCGCCAGAACGATTGCCGGCCAAATATCACACCAAATCAGAACTGGTCGCCGAAGTCACCGCCGGGGACAACGTCGTCGATTTTGATCTGAAGTCAAAATAAGTTGGAATCAACGGGGGCGCCTTCGCGTGCTGCGCTGCGCGATTGCTTCTCCAATGGGCGAGAACGCCAATGCTCGGGGTGGAAAGCATCTTCTCGCCCATCCGCCGCTTTCCGTCGCCTTCGAGGGCTGGGCGTCGCTGCGCGGTGCTACAGCCCTGTGCGGTGCTTCTTAAAGTTCTCTGCTTGTGCGTAGATCTCTTGGTAAACCTCATCCCGGTCGACCGGCGGATAGCCGTGATCGGCCAGCACTAGGATCAGGTCGACCTTTAACTCGGCTTTGATGTCGTCGCGCTTGCTCCAGTCGGTGTATTTCACTTTATCATCGACGACCAGCTTCACCGCTTTGGCTAGCTCGATCAGCTTGTCTTCGGGATAAGTGAAATCGTATTTGATCGCCAGGCTTTTTAAGATGTCGTAAAACGCTTTGTCTTCCAGGTCGATCCCCAGGTCGTGGAACGACTCGCGTTCGTCTTTTAGGGCTCGGATCAGGTCGACAATTTCGCTCGAAAAATCGTCCAGCACGTCGCTCACTAGGACGTCTTCTTCGCTTCGCTCGTTATAGCGGTCGACCAAATCTTTGAACTTTTGGGCGAAGTCGATTCCCCGGATCCGGTTGGTTCTTTTGAACTCTTCAATCGCTTTGGCCAACATCTGCTGCAGCAGTTTGATCTTGGTGTTGGGCAGCTTGATCTTTTCAATCTTCGCCAAATAGTCGTCGTCAAAGATGTCGATTCCGTCGACATCGCCCAGTTTAAAAATCTCCTCGACGCCATCGCTCTTCAGCGCTTCGGCAATCATCTCGCGCACCTTCTTGTTCATCTGCGCGGCGTCCGGCGCATTGCCTTTGGTCAGCTTGAATACGATCGAGCGAACCGCCAAGTAGAAGTGAATCCGGTCTCGCTCGTCCTGGCTGAGTCCTTCGCTGCCGCAACAAATGTCGTAGGCGGCCTTCATCCGTTTTACCAACGCCATGAAACGCTTCTCGATCTTTTCCGTCAGCTGGGCGTATTCCGCCGCTCGGTTCAGGCAGTTCAGCTGGGCGACCGAGTCGCCATGAAAATAATCGGACGCGTCGAATTTCTGAAAGACTTGGCGCAGCAGATCCAAGTGGTCCTTCACCACGACGACCGATTGGCTGATCTCCTCGAAGTTCTGCTGGTCCGCTTTGTTGTAATGAGCCAGCGCCAGATTCATCTGCTTCTTGATCCCGATGTAGTCAATCACCAAGCCCTTCTGCTTCGACTCAAACTTCCGATTCACGCGCGAAATCGTCTGGATCAAGTTGTGGCGTTTGACCGGTTTATCGATGTACATGGTGTCCAGTGAAGGGACATCGAAACCGGTCAGCCACATATCGACCACGACGGCGATTTTGAAGTTCGATTTCAAGTTCTTAAACTGGCGGTCCAGTTCCTGGCGATAATCCTTGCCGCCCAGCAGATCGTAAAGCTCTTTCTGGTCATCCTTGCCGCGAGTCATGATCATTTTGATCCGCTCCATCGGCTTGATCTTCTTGCGCTCCGTCTCGGTCAGTTCGACACCCTCGGCAGACTCGCGGACTTCGTTCCATTGGGGACGCAGCGCAATCACCTCTTGGTAGAACGCCCAGGCGATTTCCCGCTTGCTGCAGACGAACATCGCTTTGCCTGCGACGGTCGAACCTTCTTCGACTCGCTTTTCGTAGTGCGCCACAAAGTCGGCGGCCACCGCTTTGATGCGCTGAGGGTCGCCTAGGATCGCGTTCATCTGGGCCGAGGCTTTTTTGCTCTCTTCAATCTGGTAGTCGCTGGCTCCTTCGTCCGCGCAGCGCTGATAGTACTCCTCGATCTCTTCCAGTTTCTGATTGTCCAGCAGCACCTTCGCGGCGCGTCCTTCATAGACGATCCGCACCGTGATTTCGTCCCTGACCGATTCGGTCATCGTGTAGGAGTCGACCACTTCGCCAAATACATCCAGCGTCGCGTCGATCGGCGTGCCGGTGAAACCGACATAGGTCGCATTCGGCAGCGAATCGTGCAAGTACTTGGCGAACCCGTATGACTTTTTGACGCCGGATTCAGTCACCTTCACCTTTTGATCCAAGTTGATCTGGCTGCGATGGGCCTCGTCCGAAATGCAGATCACATTGGCGCGATCGGTCAGCAGCTGCGCGTCTTCGGTAAACTTGTGAATCGTCGTCAGAAAGACCCCTCCGCTCTGGCGTCCTGTCAATAGTTCCCGCAACTGCGCACGGCTTTCCACGCTCATTACGGTCTGATCACCGATGTAATTTTTCGCATTGGTGAATTGCTTCGAGAGCTGATCGTCCAAGTCGGTGCGATCGGTGATCAGCAGAATCGTCGGGCTCTCCAGGGCAAGACTCTTCATCAACAGTCGCGTCAGAAACAGCATCGTAAAGCTTTTGCCGCAGCCGGTCGCGCCAAAGTACGTCCCCCCTTTGCCGTCCCCGTCCGGTTTGCGGTGCTGCAAAATATGCTGGTACAGTTTCTGAGCCGCGTAAAACTGCGGGTAGCGGCAGACGACTTTTACTTCCGCTTTAGAAACATCGGGGAAGTGAATGAAATCGCGGATTACCTGCCGCAGACGCAGGGGATCGAACAAGCCTTGCAGCATGGTGTGCAGCGAGTTGATCCCGTCTCGCGTGGCGACCTCGTCGCTGGTGATCTTTTGCCACGTGTAAAAGAACTCGTAGTCGGCCAGCAGCGAGCCCATCTTGTTGTTCACCCCATCGCTGATCACGCAGAGCGCGTTGTACTTCATCAACTCAGGGATATCGCGGGCGTAGCGCACGGTCAGTTGCAGGTAGGCGTCGTGCAAAGTCGCGTTTTCGCGAATCGCGCTCTTGAACTCAAACACCACCAACGGCAAACCGTTGATATACAGGATGAGATCCGGGATCCGTTTCTCGCGCCCTTCGATCTCCAGTTGATTGACGACTTTGTAGATATTGGCGTCCCCGGTTTGATCACCGGTCGTCTGCTCAGCTACGACCAATCCAGAGTAGTCGATCAGTTGGATGTAAAGATCTTTTTGATTGCGATCTTCGCGTTTGAGCAAAAAGCCGTCCGAGACCCACTTGCAGATCGTTTTGTTCGAGTCGTACAAATCGGCGGCGTTGAGCGAGTCGAGTTGGCGAACAATCGAGTCGATTTCGCCTTCGGTGATGCCGTCGGCGGCATATCGCTTGGCCAGGAAGTCTCGCAGGTCGGATCGAATCAGGACATCACTGGGGTCTCGCACCATGTCGGCGCCGGAGAGGTACGGATAGCCTTGGTCAGCCAGCAATTGGATGATGGCTGCTTCGAGCTTTGCTTCGGTGAATTTTTGAGTCGTGCTCATAAGCTATTCGCCACCAGCTTTTCGGCGTCCGGGATGCGAATCTCGCCCGAAAGGAGTTTGGGGAGAAGCGTGTCGCGAAGTTTGGTGAGTGAGTTGGTCTCGAGTTTCAACTTCGTGATGCGAGCAAAAAACGTGGAGCAGGTTTTGTGATAACTAGTCAGTAGCGGAGGTTTCGATGGCAGACACAAGAAGTAACTGTCGAAACAAGAATTTTGCACGCGTTGCCGTCCGGATGACCCCACCATGTTCGATACGCAATGTGCGCGAAAATTTTCGTCACGGACAAGAGCGGCAATAAACGGCGTGCCGATCTCATTCTTGGGCCTCAAAACGATGAATTCAGTTGAACCAAAACCGGGTTCGTCATCGTCAAGATAATCCACAACTCCCGCCTTCCCATTCTCAAGGCAGGGAGTTATCCGTGCCATTAGAACATCGGCGTTCAGAAACTTTGCTCCACCTGAGAATTCTTTTTCGATGACTTCATTGATCGCAAATCCCGAGGTCGGCAGCGACTTCATGTCGACATACTTCGCGACTGCACCTTTCTTCAAACTTACTCGAGGGTTAATCGTGATTGCTTCGCCTACCGGCGTCACTTTCCATCCCTCAGGAATCCAGCCCATTTCTTCATCGAACTGGAAGGCATCGGGAAAGAGCTTTTGGATGTGGGCGGGGAGGGGTTGTGTGGAGTTGGCGAGGGCGCGGCGGGTTTCGGCTCGGGCCTGCAGAGGCTCGGGGATGGGGTTGCCGGCGGCCAGCGCTTTGTCGATCACCGGATCAAAATCGACAAACCAGCTCTGGAATAACGCCCGAGCCATCGACTCCAGCGTCTCGTTCATCTGGCGGTTCAGCTCGATCTTGTCGTCAAGCGTCTTTAAGACGCCTCCTATTACTCGTTGTTCAAGAACGGACGGAAACGAGATTTTGAGTCGACTTATCATTTCATTGTTCAAGCTCGCCCGTGTCGACATCGTAGAAAACGCGCGCATTTCGCTTCTGAACTTGGGCGACCGCAAATAGTAGGCGACGAACTCGGGAACAATTGTGGTGTCGGGTTTTGGACGCAGGCGTTTTGTGAACCCATTGAATGTAGCATCCTCGTAATCTTTGACCGCGACGCTACTCATCCCTAGTTCATTCATCGTTTCGCTCGTGCGCGTCAGGAAAACATCCCCACGATTAACTGAGCATTTTTGCTGTTCTTCTTTCGTGGACTGCACCAACTGAGAAAGTTCGTTGGGCAAGAAGTAGTTGTACATCACATCCTTGAACGCGACGAAGGGATGGCCGGAACCGAAGAACTTGGCGGATTTTGAAAGCCCTGAACTGATGTCGTAAAGATCAGTCAAAAAAGCAGTTTTCCATTCACTCCCCATAACCCAGCGCCCCCAAATTATTCCGGATCGCCTTATCCAGCTGCTTCGCCTCTTCCATCTGCTGGTACAGCGTGGTGGTCAACTCGGTCATCTTGGTTTCAAACGGAATGCCATCGTCTTCGATCGCGGCCGCGCCGACATAGCGGCCCGGCGTCAGCACGTAATCGTTGGCTTGGATCTCGGCGAGGGTCGCGCTTTTGCAAAAGCCGGGGCGGTCGGCGTAGGCGCCATCTTTGGGTTCGCCGCGCCACGCGTGATACGTCTGGGTGATTTCGGCGATGTCGGTTTCGGTCAGCTCTTTGTGCGTGCGGTCGACCATCGTGCCGTGATTTCGCGCGTCGATAAACAAGGTTTCGCCGCTCCGCTTTCGCTGGTTCAGTTCGCTGTGCCCTTGGACCTTGCGAGCCTGTTTACTTTTGGTCAAAAACCAGAGACAGACCGGGATTTGCGTTGTGTAAAACAGTTGCCCCGGCAGCGCGATCATGCAATCGACCAGATCATTTTCGATGATCTTTTGCCGGATCGCGCCTTCGCCGCTGGTGCTGGTCGACATCGACCCGTTGGCCAGTACAAACCCGGCGACGCCGTTTTCGGAGAGCTTGCTGATCATATGCAAGATCCACCCATAGTTGGCGTTGCCTGCCGGCGGTACGTCGTACCCGCTCCACCGCGGATCGTCGGTCAGTTCGTCGGGGCCGCGCCACGCTTTGAGGTTGAACGGGGGATTGGCCAGGATGTAGTCGGCTTTCAGGTCAGGGTGCTGATCCTTGAAAAAGGTATCGGCCGGGACTTCGCCCAGGTTGCCGGCGATGCCGCGAATCGCCAGGTTCATTTTGGCCAGCTTGTACGTCGTGCTGGTTTGCTCCTGACCATAGATGGAGATATCTTTTTGGTTGCCGTGATGGCTGGTGATGAATTTGACCGACTGGACAAACATGCCGCCGCTGCCGCAGCAAGGGTCATAGATTTTGCCGCTGTAGGGCTCCAGCATTTCGGCCAGCAGATTGACCACGCACTTGGGCGTATAGAACTCGCCGCCCCCTTTGCCTTCGGTCGCGGCGAACTTGCCCAAAAAGTATTCGTAGACCCGGCCGACGATGTCTTCTTCGGATTCGGCCGCCTGATCGGCCACCGTGCTGAGGTTGTTGATGCTGTCGATCAGCGCCGCCAACTTGGCGACGTCGATCCCCATCCGCGAGAAATAGTTGTCCGGCAGCGCCCCTTTGAGCGACGGGTTGTTCTTTTCGACCGCATGCAAGGCGCTGTCAATGTGGACGGCGATGTCGGCCTGTTTGGCCTGTTTGACGATGGTCGACCAGCGCGAGTTCTCCGGCAAGTAAAAGACGTTCTGCATGGTGTAGAACTCGACCATGTCGACGTAGTCGGCTTTGCCTTCGGCGATTAGCGCCGCGCGGCGCTGCTGAAACCGGTCGCTGACAAATTTGAGAAAGATCAGCGAGAGGACGACATGCTTGTACTCGGACGATTCGACCGTCCCCCGCAGCTTGTCGGCGGTGTCCCACAGGGTTTGCTCAAACGATTTCTTCGCTTTGGATTCTTTGTTCTGGGGGGGAGAAGTCTGGCGGGCGGTTGCTTTTTTGGTGGTCGATTTCTTAGCCATAGATGTCTGTCAAGAACCAAGGAAGAGCGTCGTGTAAGTCGCAGAGAAATCTACGCTGTGGACTAATTTGGGGGTATTCTAACACGATCATGACAAGGTCTGCTGCCGTTACTTGGATTTCCGCCGTTCCCCTAGCCGGTCCGCCGTGGAGACCGCAGCCAATCAAGGGGTTCACCCAAGCGGCCAAGAAATGCGAGAGCGCAAGAGTCTCCCGTGAGAGCGGGTCAGATCACCGCAAACCGTCGCCAGCAAGCCAAGAAACGACCAGCGCCGAGAGCTTTCACTCTCGGCGCTGTGCGTTGGATTGTTTGTCAGCGGAAAATCCGCTGACCTACAGAAGCTCCCCCGGTAGGACTCGAACCTACGACATAGCGGTTAACAGCCGCTCGCTCTACCAGCTGAGCTACAGGGGATCGTTGAAAGAGTCTAATTTAGCTAGGTCGCTTTGAAACGCAACACCCCTTGGGCTGATCTAAGGCTGCTGGCGGCGACTTTTTTGCTCGGCATTTTCCCTACGACCCGGACCGGTTTTGACCTGAGATCGTAGAAAAAGGTTCGGCTGCTGATTGGGGCATGCGATCTTTAGAGCGGGGGCCGTGGGCGACGCAGTCGCCTGGGGCGGCGGAGTTGCTCGAGACCGTGACGACTACCAACGCGCAGCGATCATTTACATCGTCACTGCGAGCGGACTTTCTCCATGAAAACGGAGTTGCCGCGATCGTTGTACCGCACGTCAGTCATGTAGGCTTTGATCAGCATGACGCCGCGTCCCGACTCGTTTTCCAGGTTCTCTTCTTCCGTCGGATCGGGGACCTCGACGGGGTTAAAACCGGGACCTTCGTCGGTAATACGAAGAGACACGCGATCGGCTCCGACGTTCATCTCAATTTGAACGTTTTTTTCGGGGTTGTAAGCGTTGCCATGCTTGATTGCGTTGACGATCGCTTCTTCCGCGGCCAAATGGATGCCGAACACGTCGGACATGCCCCATGAATGCTCTTCCAGCTTGGAAAGAAGCTGCTTCACGAGACGCTGACCTTCATGCGTTTCGCTCGGAATCGTTTCCGAGCAAGTCCAAAGCCAATTGTTACTTGCTCCCATAGTTTCTTGGGGGTTTCGGGAGTAACGGGAGTGCGACCTAGTAGGAGTCGCGGGACGAGCCACTAGCGGAATGAAGAATAGAGATAAAGGGCGATTGCCTGCGGTAACTGGATTCTGGCGAAACGAGCACGATCCAAATCGACGGATGGGCCGTTACGACTTAAAGGCCGCCAACGCGTCAGGAAGGTCTTCACGGATATCAAACAACTTGTTGAGTTTGGTGATCGCGAAAACTTCCATGATTTCTGGTCGGATATTGCTCATGCGCAGCTTACCGCTGTGAGCTTTGACCTGCTTTTCTAAGTTGATCAATTTGCCAAGTGCGGAACTCGACAAAAATTCAACATGCGAAAAGTTAAGCAGGATGTTCTTTTTTTGATCTTGTTCGACCAGAGCGGTAAACTCCTGGCCGATCTCTTGGATTTGGGAATCGTCTAGTATCTTGCGATCAATAAACTGGACGACAGTCACACCGCTGACTTCAGAAACCCCAAGACGCCGATGATCGGCCATGCATCCACCTCGCTGGCAATGAAGCAGTTAGCCGTCGCCTTGCCCAAAAGCAGATCGGCCATTTGACGTAACCCGTTATTTCAAATGATATTCGTGCAGACGGTGCTGTCAACGCCTCCTCTTGCTAGCAACGGGCAACTTCCCTCAGAAACAGGGGCCAGAGAAGCCGGTTTTACTGACGTCGGCTTTTCAGCGTGACGTGCTCGATCAGCAAGTAGTTCGAGCCCCGATATTCGGTCACGACGCCGGAGAGCGTCCAAGTGATCTTGCTGGCCGACTGCTCCATCGATTGGGCGACCCGTTCCATGGTCAGGTTCTCCAAAACCTGAAAGTCTTGCGATCCGTCCTCGCTGACAAACCGCAGCCGGTCCCCCACCCAATCGAACTGGCCGACGCTGTCGGTAACGCGCGTTCCCTCGCGGACACGGTTGCGACGGCGGTTCTCGTCCGCTTGGGCGCTGGCGCGGTCGGTCACTACTTCGATGTCTGGCGCCGAAATGGGGGGGGAGTTTGCGATTGTTGCTGTGCCTTAGCGACAAACGGGAGCGCGGCGAGGGCCAAGACGGCGAAGATGCCTAGCATTCGTAACATCAGAGAAACCACGGGTAGGAGTGCGCTGGAGATACTGCTTTGTGTCAATTTTAGGACACGCTTTGGGGGCGCGCGGCCGTGGCGTTTTCACCACCGTGTTGTTATTTCGCGACAGCGAATTCTCTTGGCGATCGACTACTGCAGCGTGTAAGATAATGGCTGGCAATGATTTACGCTGATTCACGCCGCTTGCTTGGATGCTTTGGCGCCGTGGTTGCATTTTGGCACGGAAGACCTTTTGTCCGCCAGAATTCGCCGAGTCGCCGCTATGTACCTTCGATTCACGTCCATTTTGACCCTGCTGCTCCTCCTCAGCACGCAGGCCAACGGTTCCGAAATCACCGTTCTATTGGAGAGCGGCCGTTCGCTTACCGGCTCGGTTTCGTCCAAGTCGGATGATTCTCAACTTTGGCTGGCGACCGGCAATTCAGGGGTTCGGATCGTTCGTCCGATCGACTGGGATCGGATCCAATCGGCCAGCGTCGCTGGCGCGACGATTTCGTCCGATCAGTTGCGACAGCAACAAATGGATTTGATCGATCCAGAAATTCGTTTGCGATCCGAGATCGTTGCGCGGCCCGTTCAGCAGGCTTCCTACGAAACCGAGGAGACGTACGTCCCGCGGCTGTCGTCGCTGCATGTCAGCGCCACGCTGGAGAATTGGGACTACGACATCATCGCCGATGGCCTGCTGTTAACGATCGACGCTCGGGATCAGTTTGGGCGTTCGCTGGATCTCCAAGGGCAATATGACGCCGAGCTATATGCTTTTCGGCGGCACGATTTTTATACGGCGCCGTCGCAGCGCGGCGTCGTTTCGACCCGTTTAGGTCGCTGGGGCGGTAAGCTTGAGTCGTCTGGCGGAACGGCCGCCGTCCGTTTGCCGTATCAGGGGCTCAACCCGGAGACGGACGATACGCTCAGCCCCAATGGGCTGGTGAAAGTCCGCATCATCGTGCCGGGGCAGGGGGTCTTCGAGCGTAAATTAGACTGGGTCCGGATTCGCACCTATTCCCCCTATCGCGACTATCTAGATCTGAACCAGGGGTCGAACTTACCGTATCAGCGGCGCTAGTTTTAACCAGGTTTTTGCATCGCTAGACTATGCAAAATCAAAACTCCGCCGACCGACATCAGCGCCCAGCCGAGCCATTCTGGCGGATTGATCGTACGCTTATTGCTGGCCTGTTTCTCGGCGGCCGGCACAAAAGCAGGCGGAATCTCACCGGCTTCGGCTTGTTGCTTGACGATCCTTTTGGCGATAAAAGAGCTCGCTTCCGCCGTCAACGTGACAGAATCGATGACGCGAAATTGGATTCCGAGCGCAAGCACGATCAGACCGATCATGAAGTATTGGTTGCGATTCAGTTCCATAGGGTGGCTCTCAGTCGTTGGGCACGTGAGCAGAGGTATCTATAAATATCGAGCTAGCGATCGGTGAATTTCAGCGGATTCTCTGGGGGCAGGGTTATTGCGCCGGTGACGATCGCAAGCATATTTCGGTCTGAATACGGCGTCGAGCGCAATCTTGGGGGGGCGCGATGGCGGAAAGTGGTTTAAATTGGCGCCGATTTGGCTCGTGAGGATGCTTATCTCGCGTCATGGTTGACGGTGGAGTTCTCCGCTACCCACTACTAGGTGGATTGACGCGAATCGGCTAACTTACCGGATTAAATTGCGGAACCTATCTGAAGCTATCTTCCATGAATTCTGACGCCGTGTCCTCGATCGAAAGCGAAGCGGAAAGCGACGCCCAGCGCGATGATCTGTGGTCCGCCAGCTTTCTCGGTTTGGTCGTTACCCAGATGCTGGGCGCGGTGAACGACAACATCTTTCGCTGGTTTGTCATCGGCATCGGCAAAGAGCAGGCCGCGACCAATATTGCTTCGGTCTTGATGGCCGGCACCGCCTGTTTTGTGCTTCCCTATATATTGTTCGCCGCGCATGCCGGCTATCTGGCCGACCGCTACAGCAAGCGCACGGTGATCGTTTGGTGCAAGTGGGCCGAAGTCGCCATCATGGCGCTCGGCATCGTGTTTGTCGTGACCAACAGTTTCTGGTGGTTGTTGGCGACCGTCTTCTTGATGGGGGCGCAAAGTGCGCTGTATGGGCCCGCCAAACTGGGCGCCGTTCCCGAGATGCTGAAGATGAAGCATATCTCGGCCGCCAACGGGATCTTGGGACTGGGAACGGTCATCGCCGTCGCGGTCGGCACGTTTGTCGGCAATTCGCTCAGCGACTGGACCGATCAGGGAATGACGAACATCGGTCTGGCGGCGGTGATCTTGATCGGTACGGCGCTGGTGGGCGTCGGCGCCAGTTTGCTGATTCAGCCGCTGCCGGTTGCGAATAGCAACTTGAAATTTCCTTGGAGCCCGATCGCGGCGTTCCACGAGACGATTCGCAACTTGCGCGTGCTGGGAGAGGATCGCGCTATCTTGCGCGTGGCGCTGGGAACCGCGTTCTTCTGGTCCTTGGCGAGTCTCGCCCAGATGAATATCGATCAATTCGCCGGCGAGGGAGGTACGACGACGCAGCAGCAGGTCGGACCGCTCTTGATCGCGCTGGTCGCCGGCGTCGCCGTCGGCTGCGTCTTGGCAGGCTACTGGTCGCAAGGCCACGTCGAACTGGGCATCTTGCCGCTGGGCGCCGCAGGCATGGCGCTCAGTTCGTTGGCGTTATCCTTTGTGCATGGCGCGATCATCAATCCAGACGAGACGCTGAACGCGACGTATGGGATCACCTGTGCGCTGCTCTTCTCGTTGGGGGTATTCGCCGGGCTGTTCGAGGTTCCGCTGGCGGCGTTCTTGCAACACCGGAGCGATCCGCGCAAGCGAGGCGTCGTGCTCGCCGCTAGCAACTTCCTCACATTCAGCGGCTGCATGGTCGTCGCGATCATGTTCATGGGAATGCGCTGGCAAATACGGGAAGGTGCGCTGCAAAATATCGAAGCAGCTCAGTACGTAGGATCGCCCGAGTTTGAAACGCAATTAGCGGCGCAGGTCTTGGCGCACCAAAACGAGTGGGAAAAAGGAAACGGAACGCGGATCACGATCGAGCAGATCGACCGCTTCGCCGCTACCGATGATGAGCGGCGAAAAGCGATCGCCGAGTTGCTATGGGTCGAGCTTTCCCAGAGATTCAAAGTTCAAGATTTGGTCGATCGCAGCAATCAGCTTGCGCGGTTTCCGGAAGACAAGCAGTTGGCGGCGGCCGTGTTTTATCAAGCCTCCGGCTTACCGCTCCTCTCATCTCGCTTCATTTTCCTCTTTTGTGGAATCGCGACCGTGCCGGTGCTATGGTACATCTTACGGCTTCTCCCTCAGCCGACGATTCGCTTTTTCGTCTGGCTCGCCAGCGAAACGTGTTATCGCATTCGGGTCTATGACCGAGAAAATCTGCCGGTCAACGGCGGCGCGCTGCTCGTTTCAAATCACGTCACTTATTTAGACGGAATCTTGCTGCTGCTGACCAGTAGTCGCCCGGTGCGGATGTTCGTTTGGGCGGGGAACTTTCAGAGCAAGTGGGCGCGCGAGTTCGCCGAATGGCATGGCGCGATTATGATCGACAACGGCCCGAAGGGAATCTTAAAGGCCTTGCGCGTTGGGAACGCCGCGATCAAGAATGGCGAACTGGTTTGCATCTTCGCCGAAGGGGGCATCACGCGCAGCGGTCAAGTGCAAGGATTCAAACGCGGTCTGATGAAGTTGGTGCAAGGGACCGATGCGCCCGTCGTGCCTGTTTTTCTGGACGAACTTTGGGGAAGCATTTTCAGCTTTTCCGGCGGCAAGTTTTTTTGGAAGCGTCCGCAAGGTTGGCGGACGCCGATTTCAATTCATTTTGGCAAACCGATTGAGGCGCCCTACGACGTGTTTAAAATTCGCCAAGCGGTGCAGCGACTTGGTTCTCATGCGTTTGCTGTGCGCCATGATCGGGTTGTTCCTCCAGTTCAGTCGTTTATCAAGGCCTGCAAGAAGCGGCTGTTCGCTCGCAAAGTGGTCGATTCGACCGGCGTTGATCTGACCGGAGGCAAACTGCTGGCCGGTGCAATGATCATGCGGCGCTTGCTCAATCGTCATGTGTTGGCCGATCGTCATGCGGAACCGATGGTCGGCATCTTGCTGCCGCCTACCGGCGCCGATGTGGTAGTAAACGCCGCGCTGGCGCTCGATCGTCGGACGACGGTCAATTTGAACTACACCGTCGGCAATGACGTTTTGAATTCCTGCATTCGTCAGGCCGGCGTCAAGCATGTGCTGACCAGCCGCAAGTTTATGGAGAAGTTTGACTACAAGCTCGACGCCGAAATTGTCTTGCTGGAAGACTTGAAAACGAAGCCGACGACGCTCGACAAAGTCGCCTGCGGCGCCGCAGCGTTTTTGACGCCGAGTCGAATTTTGAATTGGCGATTTGGCCTGAACGAAATCGAGCCGGAAGATTTGGTGACAATCATCTTTACTTCGGGCTCGACCGGCGAGCCGAAGGGGGTGATGCTCACGCAATCCAATATCGCGTCGAACGTTCAAGCAGTCGATCAGATGGGGCATCTGCACAGCAAAGATGTGATGATCGGCATCTTGCCGTTCTTCCATTCGTTCGGCTATACGCTGACGATGTGGCCGGTGCTGGCGCTCGACATTGCCGGCGCGTTCCACTTTAGCCCGCTGGACGCCAAGCAGATCGGTCAGTTGACCCATAAATACGCTGGGACGTTGATGTTCTCTACGCCGACCTTCTTGCGCGGCTTTTTGCGACGCGTCGATCCTGATTTGTTCCGCTCGTTGGAAGTGGTCATCGCCGGCGCCGAGAAGTTGCCCCATGACCTGTGCGACGAGTTTGAGCAGCGCTTCGGCGTTCGTCCGGTCGAAGGCTATGGGGCGACCGAGTGTTCGCCGCTCGTGTCGTGCAATATTCCGCCTAGTCGATCGTTTGACAATTTTCAGCCCGATCGCAAAGAAGGGACCGTCGGTCGCCCGATTCCGAATGTCTCGGCACGGATTGTCGATCTCGACTCGCACGAAGAACTAGCCTCTGATCAGCAGGGGATGCTCCAGATTCTGGGGCCGAACGTCATGCTTGGTTACCTTCACTTGCCCGAGAAAACGGCCGAGGTGATCCAAGACGATTGGTACACCACCGGCGACATGGCGGTGATCGACGAAGATGGCTTCATTTGCATCACCGGACGGATTAGCCGCTTCTCAAAGATCGGCGGCGAGATGGTGCCGCACATTCAGATCGAAGATGCATTGAATACGATGCTGGCCCCAGCCGACGATGAGAAGCCGCGGATCGCCGTTTCAGCCGCTCCTTGCAACAGAAAGGGCGAGCGGCTCATCGTCCTCTACACAGAAATGGACAAGTCGCCAGAGCAGCTGCGCGAAGCGCTGGTCGCCCGGGGCTTGCCCAATATCTTTATTCCGGCGCAAGACGCTTTTTATCAGGTGCCGGAATTACCGCTGCTAGGAACCGGAAAGCTCGACTTGAAAGCGATCAAAGAGATGGCGCTGTTGCAAGCCTCCGCACATGCGGATCGTTGATGACGCGAGCCTGGGATCCACTGTTGGCCGCCGTGCGCGCCGAGACTTCGATTGGTCGGTCGAATAGTCCGGACTGCGGGAGACGCGCGACGCACATTGAACCTGTCCGCTTCTCTACCGTCGTATTAACGACGTAGATCGGCGGTTCGCTTCCGCGGAAAGGGGCCGGCGATTTCGACCGGGGCGATGGTTACTTCTTTCGGCGATTCGGCAGAGAGGGGACGAATGCCGTTCTCTTGTTTAGCGACAAAAGGTCGTGGAGAACCGTCGCTGGTCACTTCGCGCGGAGACGAGCTATTCGCCGGGGGCGAAAGCGGCTGCTGGGCAGCCTTGCTGCGCTCGTAGACGCGGTTGGTCGCTTGGACAAATTGTGCGCGAAGGGCCGGATCGATTTCGGTCAATTTTTGCGACAGGTTTTGGATGCCGGTGATGTTGTCTTCCGAACTCTTGGAGATCTTGCCGAGAAAGGCCGTCGTCTCAGCGAAGTTGGCGTCCGCGGTTTTGCCGATCAGCGGGTACAACGTGCGGGCCAGCAGGTCGGCCCCTTTATGCTCGAATTTGACGAACACGTCCAATTGGTTCGAGACGAACGTTTTGTTGAGTTCGTTCGGAGCATATCCGGTTTTTAGCACGAGCACGCATTTCGCGTCGACTTTGCCAGGCGCCAGTGGACCTTCGTAGTAGCCGTTGGCGACCATGATATGCGTGTCGCGATTGCCGTAGACCAATTCCACGTCGCTCACGGTTCCGGCGCCATCTTGGGCGTGAAACGAAAATTGCCCGGTTCGCTCGACGGCGACATTCGTAATTCCCATCAAGCGCCAAATGTTGACGATGATTTCTGGATATCGAACCATCAGCAGATAGAGGTCGGGATCGCAATCGATCACCTGTACCGGCAAACGGCGGAAGATGCTCGGGTTGGTCACCACATGGCGAATGTCGTCGCCGGCCTGAACGGTCAGCTTGCCAAACGGGATCTCGCGAATCGCGGCTTCCCGATCCCCTCGATTGAAGGCGACCGTTTCGTTCGGATAGCTGCCTGATTCTTGCGCCAAAGCCGCACCAGCAAAACCGATCATTACGGCCATGGCCGTGAACCACCGTGCCGCACGTACATATCTTTGGTTCGCGATGCAAATGGCATCTCGGACTCTGCGCGTCATACGTCCCCCGGAAGCAGGTCGACCTCGCCGACTGTTAAGCTGTTTCGATCCTGATGATAATTCGGTTCAGAGAGGGGGGAATCCTCAATCAATCTCTTCCATACGAACGATTCCAGCCCGAATGCTAGCAGTACCGGCAATGAATCGCCCTTGTCGCCAGCGGCGGCGCCGATATCATCATCGCTCTCATGCGCCACTGTCAGGCCAGATTATGTATCGCGTTTTATCAAAAAGCTGGAGGGGGCTCGCCTCGCTGTTGATTGCAGCGTTTGGATTGGTTTGCGCTGTTTCCTATAGCTGCGATTTCTATCTCCAGTCGTATAATGAAGCTCAGCTAGCGCAAGCTCCTGACGGAGAAGTTGAATTCTATTTGCGCCGTCAATTGCAAGTCTCGAACCATCCGGAACAAGACTTGGTCGATGCTCTAAACAGCAACCGCGCTCCCCTGGCGCTGGCCGCCGCCCATGTACTGAAGCAAAAGAGAAGACGATGGCGCAATCAAGCGGCGCTTCGTTATCAACAAGAAGCGATTGAAATCGCGGTGCAATTGGAAACGCGTTGGGACCAGCTTACGCCCACGGCGCGTCTGGCGGCCGCCAGCATGGCGGAGGATGTCGCCAACTGGAATCTTGGGCTCGAACCGGCTCAGGCGCGCCGATTCAACCAAGCGATGGATCAGATACTACGGCGATCCGCATCGACGGCTCCGATTGCACAGCCGCGTCCCTTGGTGTCAGCGCTGACCATGTTGACGCCGGACGAGCAGAAGAGCATGCCGACCGAATATGAGCCGCCAGAAAAGATCGCCGCAGCGCCCGGAGGTTACCTGCCGATAGCCCCGGTCAATCCAGACGCGAAAGTGGCCGGCAAATTGCAGCCGCCGAGCGGATTTCCGTCCGCCGCCGCGCTGACCAGTAAGCCGATTGACCCGCAAGGCGCTGACCGACAACCATCTGGGTTCGCCGGAACATCATTGGGGACGACGCCGGGTTTGTTGCCAGAATCGGCGCGGCCCAGTCCGCCGATGGATCTAAAAAAGCTAGCGGATATCGATGTCATGCATTGGTTGCACGATACGCGGCCAGAGATCGTCGAGTTGGCCGAAGAAGAGCTGTTGAGCCGGCGGTTTCAGCCGTTTGAGCTGCAGCTGGCTCGCCGTTTAACGAGTCCTCGCGTCGAAGAGCGCCTACGCCTAGCGAAAGAATTATCGGTCGAAAGGTCGTATGATCGACAGACTTGGCTGATCGAACTGGCGCATGACGTGGATGCGGATGTCCGGATCATCGCTCAAAAGCAATTGATGCAAATGCGCGTTAGCGATCGCGATGCGTCCTATGACGCATCGCGATAGAGAGACGCTTAGCTCAACTTGGCGAGCTTTTCGAGCGCTTCTTTGGCGCGGGAGATGCTGCCGATTTGTTCCACAAACTCTTTGGTTTTCAGCAGATCATCGACGGTCAGAGCGCCGGTCTTGGTCGCGCCGCTCTTTCGTTTGTCCATCGAAAGAATGGTGCTGACGTACTGCGGAGTCACGCCAGGCATCTGCTTTTTTAGCGCATCGGAAATAGCCGAAGGTCCGGCTGACGGGTTTTCTGTTTTGTACTTGCGAATTGCATTCGCTTTGTTGCCTTTGCTGGCGGCGGCTTTTTTCGCCATAAAAGTAGAGACTCCAAATCAAGTTGTGATTAGCGGGGGGGATATGAGCTCGACACTCGACAGCAGTCGATGCAAGCTAACAAGGTAATACGACCTTATAGGTTTCGTTCTAACTTTGCTTATTATGTAGAAAGTGCAAGCAGCTATCTACCTCCCCTCGGAAGATGTCCCCAACCCCTCAGATAGATGTACGATGAAATTCGTCAGCAAATCTTCGCCGGAGAATTATTTTGGCGATAGATATTGTCGATGACCGATGCGTTTTTTTGATTTGCGCATAAAAAAACGGCTGTCGAATGTCGACCAGCCGTTACAAAGTGGGGATGACAGGAATCGAACCTGCACTCCGTTAGGAACTAGAACCTAAATCTAGCGCGTCTGCCAATTTCGCCACATCCCCGTCTTTTCCCTCCTCGGTAGAGTGTTGGCGCTTCGCCGAGGGAAGCTCTGAATTCTAGCATTCTCGCGGTTGCGCACAACTCCGCCTAACGGCTCAACTCCCCTATATTTTAAGGGGGACAAAGTCGACAATGGCCCAGTGGGCGGCATATCTTCTGAGCGAGATTGTAGAATAGGAGCAACGGAAATAGCATGAGTTCGCGCGCAAAAAGTAAAATCGAGGCCGTTGTCTTTGACATGGATGGCCTCATGTTTAACACCGAACTCTTATACCCCCAGGTTTCCTACGAATTGCTGAAGCGGCGCGGGCACGAGCTAACGCAAGAGCTCACCAATGCGATGATGGGGCGCCCTAGTCGAGACGCCTTTCGAATCATGATCGAATGGCACGAACTGGACGAAACGCCTGAAAACTTGGCCGACGAGTCGGACGCCATCTTCGAAGGGATCTTGGACGAGCATCTAGCGCCGATGCCGGGACTACTCGCCCTGTTGGACTCGCTGGAGCAAGCCGAACTACCCAAGGGGGTCGCGACTAGTTCTGGTCGGCCGATGGCGGAGAAAATCTTGGGCACGTTCGCGATCCTGCCGCGGCTCCGATTCTTGTTGTGCGGAACTGACGTCGAAAACGGGAAGCCCAATCCGGAAATCTATTTGCTAGCGGCGGAGAAGATGGGAGTTTCGCCGGAGCGGATGTTGGTGCTCGAAGATAGTCACACCGGCAGTCGCGCAGCGATCGCCGCCGGCGCCTTCGTCGTCGCGACGCCTGGAGATCATAGTCGGCATCATGATTTTACCGGCGCTCAGTTCGTCGCCGACACGCTGGAAGATGCGCGGATCTACGAAGTGCTAGGTTTGCCACGCAAGATCTAGTCTTTTTGTCACTCTTGACCCTATTTTGTGGAGACTGCTACACTAATCGCGGGGACGACGGTTTCAATTTTTTCGCCGGCAAAACAACTACAAGGATGCCGAAATGCTGAAGAATCTTGCCATTCTGCAGATCGATACCGTCAACCAAGACAGCGTCAGCGCTGCAGGGCGCGACGCCGGGAATCGCAGTCGAATTGTTCCCTCTCGGCTAGCTCAACGCTTCATTGCCGGCAAACCGCTGGTCGAATGGATCATTCGCCGCGTCGGCGAGGCCCACGTCGACGGCGTGATGGTGGTTCTTTCGGACGATGCCGACACCAACGCGGTGCTGCCGCTCATCCCGAGCGATACGCCGGTGTATATCAGCCGCAAGCATGATTCGCTTGGTCGTTTCGCCGATGCTGTCCGCGAATATCAGCCGCGCGGCGTTGTGCGCATTCCGATCGAGACCCCTTTTGTCGATCCGGCGCTGATTGATCGTTTGCTGACCACCGCTGCGATGTTTGAGAAATGCGATTACGTCGGCTATCGTCACTTGGACGGGTGCGCCGCTGTCGCTTCTCCGTTGGGGCTATTCGCGGAATGGTATCGCGCCAAAGCGATCTTGAAAGCGGATGAAATTGTTACCGATTCCGCCGAACGAGCCGATATAAGCCGATCGATTTCGACTCGCCCCGATTGGTTCCCGCAGCATCTGTTGCCGGTTCCGAGCGAGCTGGAAGGCGCCGACGTCCGCTTGTCGGTCGTGGACGAAGAGGATTGGGAGCACTCGCTGACGATTGTCGATGCGATGCGTTCACACGATCTCGAATGGCAGGATGTCGTTCGATTCATTCGTGAAACGCCTCATCTGCGGCAGCGAATGGAGACGATGAATCAAGTCGGATAAACTTTGTCTGCGCCGATAGGAAACGGCCTTGCAAAGTTGCCCCGCAGATCTTCGCCTGGCTCGGGTAGGCCGGCGAATTTTCAAACGCAGCGAATGGAGTCGCTCGCGATGGAAGATGCAGAAGGGTACGCCGACGAGTGGATCGTCTCGGCGAGCGCCGGCTTAACGAGTCGATTGACGATCGTCATCGATCCAAAAAACACGCTGTTTGACGCAACCGTCGGACAGCGTTGGCTGTTTCAATTAGTCGGGGGGCGACGAGATGAGGCGGATTTCGCCGCATTCTTCGCCCAGTGGACCACACAAAATTTGCCCGCAATCTGGCGCGGCGAGCGTCCTTATTGGGACGCGATGAAAGAGTATCTGTGCGCCAAAGGACTCTCCAGCGGGCACGTCGACGAACTGTGGCGCGCTGCGTCGCGCAAGTTCCCCGAGCTTGAGTCGGGCGGAAAGCCATCGCCTGACATCTTGCTGATTTTAGAGCGCGTTCGCCAATATGGGGTCCAACTGATATCGCTTTGGGAAACGACCCAAACGGTCGATTCTCGTTGTCGTGAGCATGCTTGGACCAAAGCGTTTGACCAAGTCGTCACCACGTGGGAGTTGGGCTGCGACGCCGGAGACCCAGTCGCCTATCAGCGACTTCGCACGCAGATTGGGGATTCGGTCTGCGTCCTGCAAAGCGCCGACGCGCGCGTCCTGACGGCCGCCGCCAAAGCCGGTTGGCTCACGCTAGCAATCGGGCGTAACGCGCCGATCCCGGCTTCGGTGATGCTGTCGAACTGGGCCGATTTGATCCCGTGGGCGGCGCTGCGAGGAAATCGCCAAGCAGCTTAGGTGGGGGCGAATCGCCGTTTATTCCGAAAAATCGGTGCAACCGGAATAAGTTCTCTAATTTCCACAATCGGAAACTGCCGATCGAGTTGGTAAGGGCGCCTCTCGATTGCGTCCTGTTCGCCAGTTTTGATTCGTGGAAGTAATGCAATGAAAAAATTGCTCGCCATCCTGATGGCCGCGTCATCGATTAGCGCCGGAGTTGGGTGCACGATGTGCGCTCATCCCAACGACTATTGCTATGCTGTCTACGACGAATCCCACGCCTACGGACATCGAGCCGGCTCGGCTTTCAGTCCCGTCTCGTACAGCAGCAGCGGTGAGACGACCACGGTGCTGGAAACGGTCGATTCCGAGCTAATGATCGACGATGAGTATTATGAAGTGGGAAGTTCGCTTCCTTAAGCAGACAGTGCAGCATTTTATTCTTCCCAAAGCGGGGCGCATGCGTTAGTCTCGTAGGTTCGCAACCGCCGCAAATCTTTGCGCGTGGTGGTCACCTCTTGAAACGCGCCCTCTGAAGTTAGCCCCGCTTGAGTACCACGCCTGCCGATTCCTCTCCGCAATTGGAAGAGGATTTGCTCCGAATCGAAACGCCCCCCACTTCTTATGTCGCTATTTTGCGGCGGATTGGGCCGGGTTTGATCGTGGCTGGATCGATCGTCGGCTCCGGCGAGTTGATCGCAACCACCAAAGCAGGCGCCGAAGCCGGATTCTGGCTCCTCTGGCTGATCATGATCGGCTGCGTGATCAAAGTCTTTGTTCAGGTAGAGTTTGGCCGCTACACCATCTTCAGCGGCAATACGGCGCTGTATGGGATGAACCAAGTCCCTGGACCGGCGATCTCGTACCGGTTGGTGACGCCGGCGCGGGTCAACTGGTTGATGATCTATTGGTTTGTGATGACCGCCGCAAGCATCGCTCAGCTGGGCGGCATTGTCGGCGGCGTCGGCCAAGCGCTGCAGATGGGACTGCCGCTGACCGAAAAGGGGCGGTACTACAACGAATTTGGCGATCTGCAAACGCGGATTCGCGTTACCGAAACCTTGATCACGCGAGCCGCAGATCGCGACGACCCGGAAGAAGAAGCAGGGCAGCGCACGATACTCGCGCAGTTAGAAGGAGATCTGGACGAGCAAGGCGCGCGCTTTCTCGCGCTGCGTCGTTCGATTCAAACCGCCAACACCGATTTATTAGACTACCAACCAGAAAGTGCAGAGGCCGCCGCACTGCGTACCGAGTTGACCAAGCGTAAAGACGAACTGAAAGCGATTCAAAAAAACGTCGAACCAATCGACGACGAAATCTGGGCGGCTGTATTGGGAGGCGTGACCGCGATTCTGTTGCTGGTCGGACGCTACCGCTTTATTGAAACGATTTCGACCGTGTTGGTCGCATCATTCACGCTGGTGACGGTCGGTAATCTGCTGGCGCTGCAGCTTAATCCCGATTGGGCGGTCACTCCGCAAGAATTTCTGCGAGGGCTTAGTTTCCGCTTTACGCCGGCCAACGAAGCGATCGGCGTCTCGCCGCTGATGACCGCGCTGGCCACGTTTGGCATTATCGGCGTCGGCGCGACGGAGTTGATCGCTTATCCCTATTGGTGTCTCGAAAAAGGATATGCTCGGTTTGTCGGGCCGCGTGACGATTCGCCCGAGTGGGGACATCGCGCGGCTGGTTGGATGCGGGTGATGTGCTGCGACGCGTGGTGTTCGATGATCGTCTATACGTTCGCGACCATTGCGTTTTATTTGCTGGGCGCGGCGATCTTGGGGCGAATTAAATTGATTCCGGAAAGCTCCGAGATGATCCGCTCGCTGAGCGTGATGTACGAACCCGTTTTTGGCGCGTATGCGCCTCCCCTCTTTTTGTTCGGCGCGTTTGCGGTCCTTTACTCGACGTTCTTTGTGGCGAACGCATGTCATGCCCGCGTCAACGCCGATGGGCTGCAGATCTTCGGCCTATTGGGGCAAGGAGACGCGACCTATCGCGGCGGAGTCCGGTTCTTGTGCGGCTTCTTCCCGCTGCTGTGCGTGGTGATTTACATCGTCTATCCCCATCCGACCATTTTGGTGATCTTTAGCGGTATGATGCAGGCGATCATGTTGCCGATGTTGTCGGCCGCGGCGCTCTACTTCCGCTACTACCGCTGTGATCAACGGATTGCGCCCGGCGTCGCGTGGGACGTTTGCCTTTGGCTCTCGGCGATCGGCATGTTGATCGCCGGCGGATATCTGGCCTATGCAAAAGCGCCGGAACTGGTTCGTAGCCTGATGGGATTGTGGCGATAGTCCGCCGCGCCTCCCAATAACCGTTACAACCGGAGAATCGCGAGAATCGCCGAGCGATACGCCGCTAGAGTTCTATATTTCGGTGGACTGATCACTTCCCCCGGAATTTTGCTGATGGACGGCCCGCTTTCCTCGCATGCTGCAGACAACCTGTCCGGCGACTATTCGAGCGCCGCGCCGCCGGCTATCCCTACGCGCCCGAGGGAAGTTCGCACGGTGAAAGTGCTGCATTTGATCAACGGAGAGCACTATTCGGGCGCCGAGCGCGTGCAAGATCTACTGGGACTTCGCCTGCCGGAGTTTGGCTATCACGCCGATTTCGCTTGTGTGAAACCGGGCAAGTTTCTCACATCGCGGCAAGCGGAGACAAGCCAAGTCTTTGACCTGGCGATGCGACATCGTTTTGATCTCTGGCGAGCTCGTGACGCCGCGCGACTCATTCGGGATGAAGGGTACGAGATTGTCCATGCCCATACGCCGCGCACGGCGTTATTGGCCATGTTGGCCATTCGCGGCAGCGCAACGAAGTTCGTCTACCACGTTCATAGTCCAACTTCGCGCGACTCGACGCGCCGCTTCAAAAATTGGGTAAACCAGAAGGTTGAATCGATGGCGATGACCAAAGCGGATCGCCTGATCACGGTTTCTCACAGTTTGAGCCGACACATGAGGCAACTGAAAGTCGCAGCCGAGAAGGTTCGCGTGGTCCACAACGGCGTGCCGCCGCTCGCCGAAGTTCCCTCGCACAATACTCCCACCGACGATTGGACGTTGGGCTGCGTCGCGCTGTTTCGCCCGCGCAAGGGAATGGAAGTCTTGCTGCAAGCGCTGGCCAACCTGCGCAGCCAAGGGCAGGCAGTTCGGTTACGCGCGGTAGGGCCTTTCGAGACGCCAGAGTACGAACGAGACATCCTGGCATTGGTCGACAAATTAAAACTCAAAGATGCGATCGAGTGGGTTGGCTTTACCCAAGAAGTCAATCGCGAGCTTTTCAAGATGGACTTGTTTGTGCTGCCGAGTCTATTTGGCGAAGGGTTGCCGATGGTCGTGCTCGAAGCGATGGCGGCCGGCGTGCCGGTGATCGCCTCCGACGTCGAAGGCGTTTGCGAAGCGATCCAGCCGAAAGCCGACGGTTTGCTCGCTATCCCCGGCGACGCCGATGATCTGACGAAAAAAATCTTGGCGGTCGTTTCTGGCGAAATCCACTGGTCGGCGCTTCGCCAAGCGGCGATTCGGCGGCAACGCGACTCTTTTTCGGACCGCAGCATGGCCGCCGGAACCGCCGCAGTTTACGACGAATTGGTCCGCTAAACGCCTGACCCCCATTTATGGTCGTCGCAATTTCTTCTCACGCGTGACCAAACGTGTCACTTGCTGGCGCTACGCTCGACCACTTGGGAAAAGCACCCGCGGCTTTTCCCCCTCGCCCGGCGCGGGTATCTTGAGCGTTTTCAGAGCAAAGGCGAGCCATGTCAGGACGACCAACCGACTTCGCACGATATTTTCTCGGCTGGGATCGCCCTGCGCTGATTTCGGCGGCCGATTACCTGATTTCCAGGGCGCATCGCGATGGTCCTTTGCTCGATCTCAGCGAGTACGCGTTAATCCTGCCGGGCGCCCAAGCGGGACGACGTCTGCGCGATCTGTTGATAGAGCGGGCCGAAGCTCAGCAGGCTTCGCTTGTCCCCCCGATGCTTTGCGGCGTAGGGCAAACGCCGGAACTGCTGTACGAGCAAAAGCGTCCTTTCGCCAGCCAATTGACGCAACAGTTGGCATGGGCGGAAACGTTGCGGCTGTTTGGGACGCAGCGTCTGAAACATCTCATTCCTTTTCCGCCGGCGACCGACGATCTGACGCAATGGCGCGAGTATGGCGAAATCATTCGCAAAACGCATCGCGAGCTCGCGAGTGAAAAGCTCGACTTCGCCGGTGTCGCCGAGCGCGCCACAGAGATTCCAGAATTTGCCGAGCTCGAGCGCTGGCGCACGCTCGCACAGCTGCAGCAAGATTATCTGGCGCGGTTGGATCGCGTCGGCGTCTGGGATAAAGAGACGGCTCGACTTTTTGCGCTGCAATACGACGAATGTCGCTGCGAGCGGAAGCTTGTGTTAATCGGCGCCGTCGACTTGAACCAAACGTTGCGGTCCATGCTCGATCAAGCGACTGCGCACGGCGCCGAGATTTCGGCCCTGATCGCCGCTCCCGAGGAATTGGCCGCTGCGTTTGACGCGCATGGTTGCCTGCGACCAGATGCCTGGTCAGATCGCCGCGCGGTGGTCGATCCAAGTCGCGTCTATCTGGTCGAAGGGCCCGCCGATCAGTCCGAGCAAGTGGTCGCTTGTCTGGCCAGCTTCGCCGGACGCTATGCGCCGGAAGACGTCGTGATCGGCGTGCCGGACGAGGCGCTTGTACCCGAATTAAAACAGCGCCTGGCCTCGCATCAGCTCGACAGCCGCTTTGGGCCCGGCACGGCGGTCGTCGATACGCTCCCTTGCCGCTTGTTGCGGACGTTTTCCGATTATTTACGCCGTCGTAGTTTCGCCACCTTGGCCGAAGCGCTGCGGCACCCGGACGTTTGGCGATTGATCGAAGCCGAGCGCGATCCGCTCGAAACGCTCGACTTGTTTTTCGGCGAACACCTGCGTGACGCGCTCGATGCGACCGAGTTAGAAGGGGAGACGATCGCCGATTTGATGGCGCAGATGGATCGAATTGCGATTCCGCTGACGCAACCAATTTGTCCCTTGGTGGATTGGCGACAACCGATTAACGAGCTCTTGCAATCGATTTACGGCCAGCGCGAGCTAACGCCGGCGAGTGACGAATACCGCTCAATCTATCTGCCGATCGAAGCGATTCAAAATGCGCTGGCGACCTGGGAAGAAATCCCCGATACGTTGCAGCCGTTGCTCTCGGCCAGTGAAGCGATCGATATCCTGCTCCGTTTGCTGCGTGCGGATCTGATTCCGGAAGAGCCGCGCAGCGGCGTGATCGAGCTGCTCGGTTGGCTTGAATTGCCGCTGGGTGACGCGCCGGCCCTGATCCTGACCAGTTTCAACGACGGTCTGACGCCGAGTTCCGCCAACGGCGATCTCTTCTTGCCCAATTCGCTGCGTGAACGGTTGGGGATCGAAGATAACTCGCGGCGCCTGGCGCGTGACGCCTACGCCTTTGAATTGTTGATGAACAGCCGCCGCGATCTCGATGTGATCGTCGCCAAGCGAACCTCCGCAGGCGATCCCTTAGCGCCAAGTCGGCTATTATTTGGCTGCGATGACACGGCGCTGCCGATCGCGGTCGAGCGGATGTTTGGCGCACCCGAGGCGATCAACAACGGTGCGGTCGAATTTCAATCTGGCGAGACCGAGCAGTTTAACCAGGCGATCGAGATCCCGCTGCCTGCGCCGGGGCCTTATCAGGTCGATAAGATTACGGCCAGCGATATTCGCCGCTACTTGTATTGTCCTTATCGTTACTATCTCGAAAAAATCTTGCGGCTGCGATCGTATTCGGACAGCGCACGCGAGTTGGACGCCGCCCAGTTTGGCAATCTGGCGCATGACTCGCTCGAAGCGTTCGGCCGCAGCGAGCTTCGCAACTCCGTCGACGAGGCGGCCATCCGCGACTTCTTGCAGCAGGCGCTCAGCGAACTGGTGCGCGAAAAATTTGGAGCGCGCGTCTTGCCGGCGGTTCGGATCCAAGTCGAACAACTGCGACTGCGTTTGCAATGGTTTGCGACCGCCCAAGCACGCCGCGCGGGCGAGGGTTGGAAAATTGTCCGTACCGAAACCGACAACTCTCAGCATGAACCGCTGCTGGTCGTCGACGACGTTCCGGTTCGCTTGAAGGGACGCATCGACCGCATCGATCATCACCCCGATACCAACAGTTGGGCGGTCGTCGATTACAAAACGTCTGACACGGCGAAGAAACCGGAGGCCGATCATCACAAAGGCAAATTTGAAGAGCGAGAATGGTTCAACGTGCAATTGCCTTTCTATCGGATGATTGCCCGCGAACTGGGGATCGGTCCCCATGTCGAGGTCGGCTACTTCACGCTGCCGGCGAAGCGCGAAGACGTCAAGTATCGCGCCGCCGCCTGGGAAGACGCCGATCTGGATCAAGCCGAAGAGGTGATTGTGGATGTCGTGCGACAGATTCGTCGCGGCGAGTTCTGGCCGCCTGCCGACATTCGCGGGCAAAAAGATGACTACTCACGAATTTGTCAGGATGGCGTGTTAGGACGTTGGTTTCCTCCTGCCGAGTTGTTGGCCGCCGCAGAGGAGATCACCCGATGAAACCATTTCAACATCGTTTGATTCGCGCTTCGGCCGGGTCGGGCAAAACGTTTCAACTTTCCAATCGCTTTCTCGGCGTGTTGGCCTCTGGCGACGCTCCGGCTGAAATCTTGGCGACCACGTTCACACGTAAAGCGGCCGGCGAAATCCTAGACCGCATTATGATTCGCCTGGCCGAAGCGGCGCGCGATCCCAACAAACTAGCCGAGCTGAACAGCTTTATCGAAGCGGCGCCGGTCACTCCGGCGGCTTGCGTCGCGACGTTGCGCGAACTGACGCAGCAACTGCATCGGCTGCGCGTGCAAACGCTCGACAGTTTTTTCATTCAGGTCGCCCAGTGCTTCAGCTTTGAAATGGGCTTTCCGCCGGGGTGGTCGATTGCCGATGAAGTGGATGACTCGGAACTGCGAATCAATGCGATCGAAGAACTGTTGCGCGAGAACGAAGCGGCGCTGGTGCTGGAGATCGTCCACCTGATGAGCAAAGGGGAGACGACCCGCGGCGTCAGCCAGTTGATGCTGGACGCGGCCAGCCAATTTTACGGGCTCTTCCAAGAGACCCCAGCAGCGGTTTGGACAGCGCTGAAGGCCCGCAAGCCGCCGCAAGCGCAAGAGATTGACGCGGCGAAAAAATTGTTGCTCGAAGCGCCGCTCGACAAACGGATGACCAAAGCCCGCAATGAAGATCTGGCCCGCTTCGACGAAGGAGACTTCGGCGGGTTTCTAGAAAAAGGATTAGCGAAAAAGGTCATCGACGATGATCTCTCGTACTACCGCGCCGAGATCCCGGCCGATGTCGCCCGCGCCTATCAGACTTTGATCTCGGCCGCCGCGTGTGAGCCTTATAATTTGCTGGTTCGTCAAACCGAAGGCGCCTTTCAACTGCTCGATCGTTTTGACGCGATCTATCGGCGGTTGAAGTTTCAGTCGCAGTCGTACCGCTTTGACGATGTCACCCGCTTTCTCTCGCGACAAGCCGACGCCGACACGCCAACCCGCGTCGCCTATCGACTGGATGGCCATATCAATCATTTGTTGCTGGATGAGTTTCAAGATACGTCGCCAGCCCAGTGGAGCGTGTTGCGCCCTGTGGCGCGACGGGTGACGACGCAGCCGCTCGGCAGCTTCTTTTGCGTCGGTGACGTGAAGCAGGCGATCTACGGCTGGCGCGGCGGCGTGGCCGAGATCTTTGAAGAAGTAGTCGCCGAACTTGGCGAGCTGGACGAAGCGGAACTAGCGGTCAGCTTCCGCTCGTCGCCGGTGGTGATCGATTTTGTGAATCTGGTCGCGCGGAATCTGCATCGCCATCCGTCGCTTGATCGATTTGAAGACGGCGTCAAACGTTGGCAGACGATGTTCGCCGATCACTCGACCGCCAAAACCAGTTTGCCGGGCTACGTCAGTGTCGAAACCGCGCGGTACGGCGAAGAAGGAGACCCGACTGACGAGATGCTGTTTGTCGCTGCCGCCGAGCGCGTTTGCCGCAGTTTGGAAGATTCGCCGGGAAGCGAAGTCGGCGTCTTGGTTCGCACCAACGCCGCCGTGCGGAAGATGATCTTTGAACTGCGCCAGCGCGGCGTGACCGCCAGCGAAGAAGGAGGCGGCACGCTGACCGATTCGGCGTCGGTTCAATTGATGATGTCGCTGTTGCAATGGATCGATCACCCGGCCGATACGGTCGCTCGATTCCATGTGCAGAACAGTCCCTTGGCCGCTACGATTGGCCTGACCCCGCACATGGCGGCGCGCAAGTCATCCGAATTGGCGCAGGCGCTGCGAAACGAGCTGTTGGTTTTTGGCTATGGCGCGATGCTTCGCCGGTGGTCGCAGGTGCTCGTCGAAATCGGGAATTCCCGCGAACGCCGGCGCGTCGAACAGTTGGTTCGCATGGCGCATGCGTATCAGCCGAAAGCGACGCTGCGGACGAGCGATTTTGTGGAGTTCGTCGAGACGCAGCGCGTCGCGGATCCTCAAGCGTCGGCCGTACGCGTGATGACGATTCATCAAGCGAAAGGGCTGCAGTTTGACGTGGTGGTGCTGTTGGATTTGGATCACGAGTTCCCCGGTCGTTCTCCCAATTTTGTCATCGAGCGCGCGGCGCCGCTGTCGCCGGTCACTAGCATTGTTCGCTACGCGAATAAGGATGTGCAAAAGGTGCTGCCGCCTCGCTTGCAGCAGATGTTTACCAACGCTAGTTCACAGCAGGCGGTCGAAGAACTGTGCGTCTTGTATGTGGCGATCACTCGCGCGGTGCATGCGATGCATGTGATGATCAAACCTCCATCGGCGCGCGAAAAGAAGACGCCGCGCACGATGGCCGGATTGGTGACCGAGGCGCTGGAGGTCAAGCGTCAACCGCAAGGCAATGACGTCGTCTTCGCGATGGGAGACGCCGAGTGGTTCGCTCATCTTGCGGCTGCGGATGCGCCGCGCTTGCATCGTACGCCTGTGGTTGCGCGGCGTTTGCCCATCGCTATGGCGGCGGCGAAATCGCAGCGTGGCGAAACTCTCGCGCCATCGAAGCTGGAAGGGGGGCCGCGATTGAAGGTCGCCAACCTGTTGCATACGACCGATTCGACAGGACGGCTGTTTGGTTCGGTAACGCATGCTTGGCTAGAGCGGATCGAGTGGCTAAATGACTTTGAGCTCGACGAGACGCGGTTTCGCACGATCGCGCGGGCAATCGTCGGCGACGCGTTGAATGTCGATCATTTGCTCGCGCGCTTCCGCAAGACGATCGAGCAACCGCAGTTGCGGCAGTTGCTCGATCGCCAGACGGCGCCGCGGCCGCAGGGCGTCTCCGCCGGCGCGACCGCGGAGGTTCGCCAAGAGCAGACCTTCGCGATCGCGGTCGAAGGGGGAATCCAAAATGGGGCGATCGACCGTTTGGTTTTGTGGAAAGAAGGGGATGAAGTAGTCGCCGCCGACGTGATTGACTATAAGACCGATCGCTTGCCGGAGGACGACGCGGAAACGCTGGCCGATCGCGCCGCCTACTATCGACCGCAGGTCAACGCCTATCGCCGCGCGGTGCAGCAGATGTGGCGACTGCCGGAGAAGGCCGTCATTGGCCATCTCTATTTCGCATCGATCGACACGATCGTGGAGGTGAAATCATGAGCTTTCGTTTCATTCACGCCGCCGATTTGCACATTGATAGCCCGTTGCAAGGTCTGGGGCGAATCGATCCGGCGATGATGCAGCGCGTCCAGTTGGCGACGCGGACCGCATTCGAGAAGCTCGTCGACCTGGCGGTTCGCGAAGAGGTCGCGTTTCTGCTGATCGCCGGTGATCTGTTCGACGGTCAATGGCAAGACATGCGGACCGGGCAATGGACGATCGCCCAGTTTCGCCGTCTGGACGCTCACGGCATCCGCGTCTTTTACATTCGCGGCAATCATGACGCCGAAAGCAAGTTGCAAAAATCCATTCGCTGGCCCGACAACGTGAGTGAACTGTCGGTCAAACAGGCCGAGACGATTACGCTGGACGAAGTGAAAGTGGCGATCCATGGTCGTGGATTCGCACGTCCTGACGTGTTGGAGGATCTTGCCGCCGCCTATCCCGCCGCGATCCCCGGTCACTTTAACATCGGCATGCTGCATACCAGCTTGCAGGGGTACGACGAGCATGATCCCTACGCGCCGACAACGATCGATACGCTGCGCGGCAAAGGGTACGACTACTGGGCGCTCGGGCACATTCATCTACGCGAAGCGCAAGCTTTGTGCGAACATCCCTATGTCGCCTACAGCGGCAATACGCAAGGGCGCCATATTCGCGAACAAGGCGCCAAAGGATGTCTCGTCGCGTCCGTCGCCGATGGGCAGCTTGAAGAAGTTCGCTTTGAGCCGACCGACGTATTGCGGTGGAGCGAGTTGGAGATTGTCCTTGCCGCGGACGCCGATGCGCAACAACTGGATGAGCAAATTCGCGACGCACTCTCGGCAGCGCATGAGAAGAACGAAGGACGTTTTACGGTGGCCCGAGTTCGTCTGACCGGCAGATGCCAACTGCACGCCGAACTGAACGATCCC
This sequence comes from Blastopirellula marina DSM 3645, assembly GCF_000153105.1. Taxonomy (GTDB): domain Bacteria; phylum Planctomycetota; class Planctomycetia; order Pirellulales; family Pirellulaceae; genus Blastopirellula; species Blastopirellula marina. The sequence continues at coordinate 608,922 of NZ_CH672377.1, read as the reverse complement.
TTGAAACAAGGAGACTGGATCGGCCGAGTACGGGACGCGGCTGCGGTGATCAGTGACGAGCTGTGCATTGAGAAGGTGAAGATACGGACCAGCGCCCAACGCTCGGAACGCTCGCGCGGCGAAGCCGATCTGCTGGGCGAACTCTCGCGTGAAGTGGCGCTGTTGCGGGAAGACCCCGAGGCGCTCGCCGGGTTGTCGCCCGAGTTGAAATCGCTGTTTGATAAGCTCTCTTCCGCTCAGGCTGGCCTGAGTGACGAACGCGATACAAATGCTCGGATGGAAGAGTGGCTCGCCGCCGCCGAACAAATCTTGCTGACCGGATTGGAGGGCGCCGCGTGAAAATCAAAACGATTCAGGCCGAAAACTTTGGGCTCTTCACCAATCGTCGCTTCGAGTTGGGCGACCGCTTGCAGATCATCTATGGCCCCAACGAAGCCGGCAAGTCGACGCTGCTGCAACTGATCCGCGAGACGATCTTCGGCTTCCGCGTCCGCAATCCGTATGCGTACGCCGACGGCGGAAAAATGGGGGTTGAGCTGGAAGGAACCTTGGGCGATGGACGCGAGCTAGAGTTTCGCCGAACCAAGTCGAACAAGGCGCCGCTGACCGGGCAGTTTACGAAGAGCGGCGAGACGTTTGACGAGAAGGTCTGGCTCGACTTGCTGGGGGGCGTCGAGCAAGCGGCCTATGAGCAGCTGTTCGGTTTCTCGCTGACCGAACTCGCTTCGGGAGAAGAGGGGCTGAAAGCGGCCAGCCTGGATGAAGCGCTGTATGGGGGGAGTCTCGGCGGATTGGGGCAATTGCAGACGCTCAAGAAGACCCTCGAAACGGAGAGCAACACCCTCTTTTTGCCAACCGGCCGAAAACCTCGCATCAACGAACTGTTGTCGCAAGTCCGCGAAGCGCGCACTCGTCTGCGGAGCGCACCGCTGCGGCCGACTCACTATGACGAGATGCTGCGTGATCTCGATCAGCTGGTAGAGCGCCGCGATCAGCTGCACGAGGAACATGCGGAAGCCTATCGACGACTCAAACATTTGGAGCGAATCGAAAATGCTTATCCGGTTTGGATCAAGATCGCCCAGCTGAGCGAACAGATCAACGCGCTGGCAGGCGAAAAGCAACCGCCGCGCGAAGCGATCGAAAAGTTCGGCGTGCAGCGAACCAAGCTGCAATCGCTGGAAGAAGAGCTGGCGCGTTATCAATCGCAGTCGGAACTGTTGGCCAAAGAAGAAGCCGACAGCGCGGCGGCGATCAGCGACGACTTGATTCGCCAAGAGGAAACGATCAATCGGTTGGTGCAAACCGTTACCGAGATTCGTGGTTATCGTCGTGATATTCCCGCTCGCCAACAAGACGAAGCCGCCGCGTTGGCGGATGCGGATCGCGAAATGCGCGAGCTGCACCCTGACTGGAGCGTCGCCACCTTAGCGCAGTTTAACCTCTCGCTTCCGCAGCGAAAGGAAGTGGAGAAGGCCGCTGCCGCCGAACGCGATCTGCGGAGTCAAGCGAAGGTTTACGAACAGGACCTGCAGCGGCTTGCCCGCGAGAGCCAAATTGTCGAGCAGCGGTTGGCGGAACTGCCCCCGGTCAGCGACATCGAGTTTGCGCCTTTGATGCGCGAAGCGAAAGCGTGGGAGCGCCGCGCCGACCGAGCGATCGATCTGCAGCGTGAGCTGCAGCAACTAGAGTCATCCGCCGCCCCTCTCAAAAAGAGCGTCGCGACCCTGAGCGGCTTTGCAGCGGTGGATGTCCAACATTTGCCGTCAGAAGCAGAGCTGCACCGATATGCGGAAGCGTTTCAGCAAGCCGAGCGAAAGCGTGACGAAGCGCAGCGGCGCGTCGAAGCCGAGGAAGAATCGTATGCGGCTCAACAGGCCGAGATTGAAGTCCTGGATCAACGGCACGCGTTGGTGCCGCGCGAGCAGCTCGAGCAAGCTCGCCAACGACGTGACGCGGCCTGGGGTGAACTTCAAGATTCGATTACCTCGGCTACTGCTGACGCCGCCCAGCTAGCGGCGTTTGCTGAGTTGTTGAAAACGCCGGACGACTTGGCCGATCGTCGCCAAGAGCAGGCCGAACTGCATGCGCGACGCGACAAGCTGACAGATGATCTGGAACTGACGCGGCGCCGCATCGATCGATTCCACGAAGCGCTGGCCGCCGCCGAGCAACAGCTGCAAACGCTGCAAGAGGAATGGCGTCAGCTCTGGAACCAACAAGGCGTTTCTCCTCAATCCCCCAGTGAAATGATCACCTGGTGCGACAAGTTGCGACGTTGGCGAGAGCTGAACGACCATGCCGCCGCCGTCGAAGCGTCGCTTGCCGAAATCGCCACCGCGAATGCGTCGCTGATTCAAGAGATCGGTCAGGTGCTGCCAGAAGCTCCGACGTCCAGCGACATCGCCACAGTCGTCGATTGGTTGGAACGTGCCGCGGCGGCTGATACAAAGCTGCGTGAAGAGCATAGTCAACTTGCGGTGGAAGCGAAAAAGCTGCAGAGCGATCGCACCGCCGCCGTCGACGCCGCGCAACAATTGCAAGAGCGTCAATTAGCGGCGATGGAGACCATCCGCACGCATCTTTCGGAGGCCCCCGATCTCGGTTCCAACGATGCTCAGATTATCAACGACTTGCTGGGCAGAATCGACGCCGTGCGTGCGATGCGTGATAACGCGGCCAACTTGCGAAAGCGGATCGCTGATATGCAGCAGGGAATCGACACTTTCGAGCAGGAGGTGATCGGCTGCTGGCGAACGGCCGATTTGCCCGCCAGTGATCTCCTGGCCGAGGCGCGCGCGATTGAGCTGGATCGGCGATTGAAAGAGGCGGTAGCGGCGGTCCGTCAAAAGCAGAACGCCCAGCGGCAAATCGCGAGCCTAGAGCAGCAGATTGCTCAGTGTCGGTCGCAGCATGCGACGATCGAATCGCAATTGTCCGCCTGGCGCGAAGCGGCCGGCGTCGATGATGATCTCGGCCTGGAGGAAGCGACTCACAAGGCGCGCCAGCTGACCGAGTTGGAAACCGAGCGGCGAACGTTGCAAGCCGAGCTGACCGGCATTCGTCAGTCTGAAGACGCGGACGCGTTTGCCGCAGCGCTCGCCGCCGCCGATCTGGACGATGTGCAATTGCGTCGCGTCGAAAGCGAAGCGGAGGTCGCCAAGCTGCACCAGCAACTTGACGACGTGAAGGAGCAACTGGGCCGAGCGCGGCAGCAACAAGAGTCGCTGGAAGGTTCGGACAAGTCGATCGCCGTCGCGTCGGAGCTGGAGAGCTTGAAAGGGGAGCTACAGGAGAAAGTCGATCAATACGCGCCGCTGGTATTGGCCCGCGCGTTGATCGATCGGGCGGTCGCCAAGCATCGCGAAAAGACGCAAGGAGACATGCTCGAAGCGGTGGGTCGGCTCTTCCGCGAAATGACAGCTGGCGAATACCAGGGAATCGAACGCCGACTGGATGAGCTGGGAACATTGATCGTCTTGCCTCGCGAAGGGAAACCGAAAACGGCGGAAGAGTTGAGCACCGGTACGCGTGAGCAACTTTATCTAGCGATTCGTTTAGCCTATATCCAAAGCTACGCCGCCGGCAGCGAAGTTTTGCCGGTGGTGATGGATGATATCCTGGTCAACTTTGACGACCAGCGACAGCTGCGCACGTTAGCCGTGCTGCAAGAGTTTGACCCCCGCGTGCAAATCTTGTTTTTGACCTGCCATCAGTCGATGGTCGAAAAGGCGCAAACGCTTTCGGCCAAGATCCCGGTCCTCTCGCTGAATGATATGCCGATCGAAGCGCCGGCGACGACGCCCAAAACTCGGAAACGAACCAAACCGCAAACCCCCACGCTGTTCAACTAATGGCCCACGAAATCACCCCCTTCTTCGCTTACGGCACGCTCAAACGAGGCGAAGAACGCGAAAAGCTTTGGCCTGCTCGGCCGCTCACCGTCGTCACCGCGTTCACGCAAGGTCGGCTCTACGAACTGGGCGAATACCCGGGCCTCGTACACGGCGAAGACCGCATCCAAGGCGAGCTGTGGATCTTCAAGCATCGCGACGCCGCGAACGTGCTTAAGGCGCTCGATGAGATTGAAGGCTACCCGCGGTTGTATGGCCGTGAGGAACTGCCGTGCGAAACGTTTGACGGGCAAGAGATCAGCGCGACGACTTATCTCTATGCAGATCCTGACAAGCTGACCGATGAGCGGCGGATCTTGCCCGACGAAAATGGAGTTGTCGTTTGGAAGCGTCAATCGATCTGGTAGATCTGCGCCAAGCGTTTGACCCGTTCGGCGACCGCTTTGCGGCATGAAGCCGGCGACAACACTTCAGCTTCGGCGCCCAACGCCAACACGCGGGGGATAATCTCCAAGTCATTCGCTGCTTTGACCGTCAAGATGACGCTGCCGTCTTCTTGCGATTCGATCTTTTGTTCGGGGTGCCAGGGATCTTCGCGAACCCACGCTGCGGCGAAGCTGCTGATCCGGATCTTGAAGTTTTGCGGCTTCTCGGATGCGAAGATGCCGATCGACTGCGCCAAGTGTTGTTCAAGATCAAAGTCTTTCGGCGGCTTGAAATAGGCGTCAAGCGCTTCCGCTTTTTTGAAGCGGTCAAGCTTCCAGTGCCGTACGCGCGTTTCTAGATCTTCAATTTCACGCGCCGCCGCGACGATGTAGATGCTCGATTGATAGAGGACCACGCCGTACGGTTCGATCTCGCGCTCTTTCGGTTTCGGTTGACCGAGCGTCTGATACGAGATCTGCACGACCCGATGTTGCTGAATCGCGCGATTGATCGTTTTCAGAACGCCTTCTTGATCCTTGTACGATTTGGGGGTGACGCCGCTGACGTGCAGCACTTGGCGAAACTTTTGATAGTGGTCCCAGATTCCGTCGGGCAGTTCTTCTTTGATTTTGTTCCAGAACGATTCGATGCCGACCCAGAACGGCGTGCCGGCGAGCGGCAACATCAGATCACGCCCGAGTGACAGCGCGATCAGCTCGGTCGCCGACGCGTTGATCTTGTGCATCCCCCGAGCGCCGGTTCCCATCTTCCAGACGCGTCCGCGGGGCGATTCGTGCGAATCGACGTCGACTCCGGCCGCTTGCAGCGCTTCTAGATCACGGCGAACCGTGCGGACGTGCAGCGACGTCAGGCCCAATTGATTGACCAGATCGTCGCGGATCTCTTCCAGCAGATACCCGTAACGCGAATGCTCGAGTATCTGCAGAATTTTGTGCTGACGGATCAGTTGTTCGTTGCGTGCCACCGGCCTAGGTTCTTCCGTGAACGAAATTGCGAATCGCTTCACGCGGCTAGAGCGCCGTCGCTCTTGAACTGGCAGTGTAACCCGCCGCTGCACTCGTCGGCAACGGTCGCGCGGCTAATTGAGGGCCGCGGCGGACTCGCCCACCAGCAGATCGGCGAACTCCGTCGAGTCGACCGCCGTCCCTTCCATGTCGTATTCGTCCGAAATCAGGCTGCCGATGTAGGCCTGCAAGCTGCGATTCGCGTCAGCGTCGCTGTGGTGCGTCGCGACCTCGCTGGCGAAATTGACCAGATCGTAAATTCGACATTTCGCCGGCAAAATGCGTTGCCGCTTCTCGCTCAAAGCGTCCAGATTCGCCATTCCATACAGTTCGTGCAGACGCCCGGTCATTTTGTGGAAGTCGGGCATCACGTTCTCGGCCGAGAACGACTTGCTGCGCTCAAACTTGCACAAGATTTTGTAGAGCGAATTGCACTCGTGCAGCGAAGCCCAGGAGGTTTGCGCACTTTCAAACCGTTGCCGCAGCGCGGCGTAGCCTTCGCCGTTGTCGTAACTGTCGAGCGCGCGGCTAATGCAGTGCCCAATGTCTTTGCCCAAACTAACGTCGCTGCGAAAGGCGCGGCTGTAGCCGATCGCGCCGTTCGAGCAGACCATCCGCAAAAACGAGAGAAAAATCCGGGGCTGACTGAAGCCGTCGATCGGCGTTTCCATCACAAACCGATGCTTGAAATGATCGCCGCCGATCTCAAACGTACAGTCGCCGCTGCGCGGACGATGCGTGCTGGTGATCATGCCGTTGCTATAGTCGACGTCGTCCCCTTCATAACGCTGCACCAGGTCGATCACCTCGTCATGCATGATCACTGGGCGTTTCGGATTGCTGACCGACAGCAAGCGAGGATTTCCTTTGCCAGGCCGTTCGACGCAAAAGCGGACCGTATCGCTAGGAGTCCGCGCCGCGATCCGCTGAAAGACTTCGCCGTGATCGAAGTAGCGAAACACGCTTTCCGAAAAGCCGAACCGGATGAACATCGAGCGCCAAAACCGGGGAGTCGGCGTCAGTTTCTCTCCATGCAAGTCGATCGACTTGACGTGGACCTTGCCGCTGCGCTGGTCACGCTCGGCGGCGACTTGAAAATCTTTAATCCGGGCATTTCCGTATTCGAAGTTCCATTTCATCGCGTCATCTCCCGTGCATGGGTTTGAAAAAGTGGATCGATCTGCAACGTGTTGAACTGACTAAAAGCTTTCGCGAACTTGCTGCCAAAACGGTTTTGACGTACGAGCCGCGGCGACCAGTTTCGGCAGCTTGACTTCGGCGCCGGCGATCAATTGCCGCGTCCGCGTGCTGATTTTGCTGATCTCGCGATTCATTTTCAGACTGCGCCACATCTCGCCGTTCCAAACATATTGCTCGGCGGCGGTCGCGGTTTTCAAAATCGGGTGCGGCGTGTTGCGGCATTGCACGATCTGTTTGAAGGGATGGGCCGCATGTTTGCGAAAGACCCGGCCGCACATCTGAATCGTGCAGGCCCGGCTCGACGGTCGACAAAAGACCGTTTGCAAATCAGGACAATCGAAGCCTTCGGTCAAAATGCTCATGTTGATTAGCACTTGCACGCGACCGGCGACAAAGTCGCTCAGCTGACGCTCACGATCACTGGTCGCGGTGACCACTTCGCTGCGGATGCCGTGAGCCGCTAGTGCGGTTTGGGCGACGTCGCATTGTTGGCGACGATGGAAGAACATGATCGACTTGCCCCAATGCAGCGGGCTGCGAGCGTAATGCTCGGCGACCGCTTCCGGCGTATATTCGGGAATCGTAAAGTGATGAAACCGGCTCAAGTAATCATCTTGAATCAGCTGGTGAATCCCCGCGTCTTTGATCACCGTGTCAAAACAAAGCTTCACGCGATCGCTGCGAAACGGGGTCGCGGTCAGGCCCAGAATGTATTGCGGGCGGACCGAACAATGCAGATTGGCCATGCTGCTGGCGGCGTCGTGCTGCGCTTCGTCAACAATTAGCATGTCGACCTTGGGCGGATTTTTGTCGAACATTGAGATGAGCTCAAGCTTGACGTCAAACCCCCGACGCAGGTTCTCTTCCTGGGCTTGTTGCAGCAGATTGCGTCGCATCGCAACCCAACCGATGCTCAGTCCGTAATGTTTTTGCATCCACTGGGCGATGCCCAAGCCCATGACCGTCTTACCGCTGCCGGTAGGACTTTCGACCAATACCGATGCGGCGGAAGCCGAAAGTTCGTGAAACGGATCGGCCCGGTGTTCCTCAAAGGCCGAAATCGCTTTCGACGCGATCCGCAATTGGTAAGGACGCGGATCAACCATGGCGCCCTCAAACAAATCATCCAAACAGCTTTCGTCAAACGGCGCCGCCGACACGGCCAAAGCGTCGTCGAACAGCGGGGCAGGGGAGAGGAGAGATTTGTGCTGAATCATGGGAAATATCCTTCTTCACCGAGGGGCCAATTTTTCACTTCTTGCGGCCGCGTTGCTGCGACGGATATAGCTTCGCCCAGGCCCGTGACACGATTGGTCCCAGCCGAAAAAGATTTTCCAAGATTCTTCGTAGCCCGACGCGCGAGCGAGAGAAAAGCGGCCAGAGGTAAACGACAAATGTCGAAACCCAAAGCAAAACTAGCCCGAGTGCGCAAGCCGAGGGAAAGCGGTTGGACCGGACCGCAGTCATTTTTTTGTCGAACCGCCCCCTCTCGCCTGTGGGTTAAGCTGCGTCATTTAAAGGCCAATCCCCAAAGGTTGGACTGGACCGGACCGCAGTCATTTTTTTGTCGAACCGCCCCCTCTCGTCTGTGGGTTAAGCTGCGTCATTTAAAGGCCAGTCCCCAAAGGTTGGACTGGACCGGACCGCGTTGATTTGTGCTTCCTGCAGCATTCGGACTCCGAACTTCGTGACAAGATTCACAATGTGGACTGGACCGCGACGTTTTTTTTCTGGAGGGCCGAGCGGACAGGACCGCTGAACAGAAATCTGCCCCCTAGCGCGCACTTCGATCGCCGGCGCGACCTCGGTCACGCATTTTCGAAGATCAGAAATCCCGGCTAGCCTGGCCGATTTCGCGGCTCATCCCAAAGCCTGATTCGCCGCGGAAAATGCCCACGAGCCGAACGTAATCGACCATGGATCCGTGCGCATTGTCGAGAGACAATTTTTGGGAGGGAACCGGCGCTACATAGTCGCCTTTTGCTCCGCAAAAGTAGTGGAAGCGCCAATCCGCATCGGCAAGACGCTACTTTCGCGGGAGCGAAAGGCGACTATCGAAGCGCACAAAAAAACGCAGCCGGGTGCATTACCCGGGTTTTCCAATCAGGTGCCATGCTCTTATCGCGTCTTCGCGAGAAGAGCATGTCTTCGCCGTATCAATCACCGCAGTAGATCCGAAGAGAGATCCTCATCCAGGAACGTCGGCGGCGGAAAGCTGGTGCGATCGAGCGAAAGTGGTTCGTCGGTACCAGTTTCCCAAGCAAGAGCGCTCGACCAACGCCAATCGATTGTTCGCTGAACGAGTCCACGGCGCACGGGATTCTCATGAATGTAACGAAGTTTGCGATGGACTTCCGGTGTGGATGACAAGTTACGGTCATAACCGCCGCCGCGCTGCCAGAACCGATAGGATCGCGAGCCATTGGGTTGGATATCCTCGAGTCGCGCTAAATACTGTGGTGAGCCGCGTAGGGTGGGTGGAGCAAAACCGCGTCCGATCGAACCATCGTTAATCATCATGATCGGTTTGCGTAACCCACCGGCCCTGCTCATTACTCCGGCGTTATTGGTGGGTTACACAAGCGGCGATGTCGCTTCCGAGTTTTCGCCTGAATTCGCTTGTTTCACCCACCCTACGACTTTTTCGCGAGATGAGTCACTACAACTACGACGAATATCAATGCGCACAAAAAAACGCAGCCGCTTTTTAAAAGCGGCTGCGTTGAATTTTTCGATACGAAAGTGAATCGGCTTACGCTTCTTCTTCATCCTGCTGCGGCTTCTCCGCCGTCGCGACGGCGCCGTTCGACTCCATCGATTTGGCCAGGCCTTCGGGGCCATCTTCGGCGTAGCGGATGAACGCTTCGGGCAGCTCGACGCCGCCGATGTCTTTCAGCACTTGCATCATCGGGGGCAAGGTTTTGGCCATGCCGCTGAGCCAATCGGCGGTGCTGGAGCGGCCATCTTTGGCGCCGCCTCCTTCCCAGACGACGACCTTATCGAACTTGATGTTCGAGATCGCTTTGGCGGACGATTCGGCCAGGCTGTCGAGATGTTCGAGCAACATGAGCTGGAACGCTTCTTTCGAGCTGCCGCACGCTTGGACGATCGCTTTCAGGCCTTCACCCTTCTTGGCCAGCTTCTCGTATTCACCGCGGGCTTCGGCTTCGAGCTTGGCGTAGATCGCGTCGGCGTCGGCTTGGGCCAGGATGCGTCGCTTGGAGGCTTCGGCCGACGCGTCGACTTCCATCTTCGCTTTTTCGGCTTTCGCGGGAGCTTCGAGCAACGCACGCTTTTCGGCTTCCACTCGTTCCGCTTCGGCGAGGGCCGCTTTGGCCATGGCGCGGTTTTGGGCTTCGAGCACCGCCGCTTCCGCTTCTTTCTTGCGCGTTTCGCCGGTTTGATACGCTTCGGCCCGCTTCACGGCGAGCGCAGCTTGCGACGCGGCGATCTTGGCGTTCGAGAGGTTTTCGCCTTCGATCGCGGTTGCGTCGGCGTCGGCGATTCTCACACGCTTATCACGCTCGGCGTTTTTGACTTGGGCTTCGCGCTCGAACTCGGCGGTGCGTTCGCCGATCGTTTGTTCTTTCTGCATTTCGGCGACGCGAATCGACTGATCCCGTTCCGCTTCGCGGGTGCCGATGATCTGTTCTTTTTGGGCCAGCGCGACCGAAACCAATTTGGCCCTGTCCGCTTCCGCGACCCGAATTTCACCCATCTTCAAGTTTTCGGCGACGTCACCACGCGCGTTTTGAATCGCCAACGAGGCCGCTTTTTGGCCGATCGCGTCGATGTAGCCTGACTCGTCGGTGATGTCGGTGATGTTCACGTTGATCAAGATCAGACCGATCTTGTTCAATTCGGGCTCGAGCGACGATTGAATATGTTCGAGCAGCTTGTCGCGGTCACGGTTGATCTCTTCAATCCGCATTGACGCAATCACTTGACGCAACTGACCGAAGATCAGTTCTTCGGAGTGCTTGCGGATTTCGCCGACCGTCAGGCCGAGCAAACGAACGGCGGCGTTGTCCATCACGCCGGGCGAAGTGCCGATCGCGACGGTGAAGCAACTCGGTACGTTGACGCGGATGTTTTCAGACGACAGGGCGCCGCGGAGCGGAATGTCGATCTGCACCGGTTCGAGACTGAGATAGGCGTAGTCCTGCAGCAGCGGAATCACCAGCGAAGCGCCGCCGTGGACCGTTCTCGCGGCGCTTCCTTTGCCGGTGCGCCCATAGATGACCAGCACGCGGTTGGAAGGACAGCGTTTGTACTGTTTCGCGATGAAGATCAGCGTCGAAAACACGAACATGACGAACAGCGCCACGCCGACGAGAACCCAAAACAGGCCGTCGGAGACGCCAAAAATGGCGGAGACGAGAGGAAACGTAGTAAGCATGATGGGCGATCCGATCGTGTGGGTGTACTTCGTGCCTAAATAGTTGTAGGTTGCCGCACGCAGCGCGCGAGGAACTCGCCGACGAAAAGCGCCGCGCAGAAGTTGCGCTGACGCGGGTAGTGACAGAGTTAACGACTATGCCGACAAACGGGCGACTTCGAGAGTCGAATCGTCGATGACCCGGATTACGCGAACCGGCGTACCGGTCGACAGTTTTTCGGATTCGGCGGTCATCGCCGCGTACTCGACGATCTGATCATTCAGCTTCATTTGGATCTTGCCTTGTCCCAGGTTTTCGCCGGGGATCGGCACGTAGACCTTGGCCGACAGACCGACCGCATCGGCGATCTTGGTGGTGCCGTCGACGCCTAAGCGATAGATGAACAGCATCACCCAGTGGACCGTATACATGGCCGCCAAGCCAAAGATGATCGCGACAATCATCGCTGCGGCGCTGCCGACGCCGGCCGCTTCGGCCGCCAAGCCGGCGATGCCAAAAAAGGCGAACGCGGCGACGACCGTCTTGAACGATAGCACGCCAAACAGCCAGGTCGAACCGTGAGCCGTCGCCGAAAGATCGGCGTCGTCCGGCAAATCGAGATCGTCAGGCAGCTCCGACTCAAAGTCGAACGCTTCGCCGCCGATGCCGATCAACGTCAATAAGAATTGAATGACGAAGACCGAACCGCCGATGACGGCGCAGATCAGATACATGGTGCTCATTTTCCGCCCCTTTCGTGAGGAACGAATTCCTAGTTACTAGATGTTCACCAGGTATTCGCTTTAGCAGGCCGAATATTGCGGGAATTCCCCGTCGCTGCGAACCCCCCGTATCTTGGGATTGCGCCAGGGGATTGTCAAACCATTGCACCTGGATTTGCCGATTATTCACGCGCAGGGGGGAGGATTGCTTGAATCCGCAGAATTGTAAATTGTTTGATTGCTGACCGTGCAGGCGCCTACGCTAGTCGCTTTGACGATAACTGACCTCGCAAATCTGGAGTTCGTTCCAGCGCATCGTGAATCCGTGCTGCTTGCCCGATGAAATCAGGATCAGCAGTGCAGACAATCATGCCTTCATGTTCAGGTTGCGACAGATGCAGTCTTTTGAAGTCTCTTCGGTTCAACGTGAGAATTGCGCGACCTTCCGTCACCGCAAATGCGAGAACCTGCGGGTCGGTCGCCGCTTCATTGGCTCTACCGCGATCTTGAATCGTCACGATGTCATGGCCCAGTCGTCTTAGCTCAAGGACGACTGGAATCGGAAAGTTTTCATTGGAGTAGAGACGAGCCACGACTTAATTTTCTTCGTTTTCGAGAATTTCCTGTTCAATCTCTTGCCGGTGCTGTGCGACGTAGGCCCACGCCTGCACAAGGTCCAGCGCTTGGAGCGTGGGAAAGCTTTGCAAGATATCAGCCTCCGTAAATCCAAGCTGCCGCATTCTCTCCAGCGTCCATACCGGTATGCGAGTACGAATTAACCGTGCAGAGCCGCCGCAGACCTTGGGAGTCGCCACAATGGACGAATAGTCTTCGGCATGAGATCCGCCGCGCGTCCAGAAAGGATGGGGAAGCATTTTTGCGAAGAAAAGGTCAATCACAAGGCCTTCGAATTCGACGGGATCCAGCTTCGCAATTTGCTCGAGGATTTCTTGTCGTTGCGGCATGATGACGCCCTATTCGTTCGGAGTATTTCCTCATTATACCTCACCAGCTCCCGCTAGGCGAAATCGACGGGGCCGCTTGATGAGCGAGCGTTCCTTCGAGTTGCAAGGCGACCATACTGCTTGTTGAGAAGAGCGGCAAAGAGTGCGCAGATTGAGGAGAGAAGGGGCGCCTGTCCGACATTCTCTTCTCTCTACGGGCTTTTGCCAAACTGGGCGCCGAAATTTGAACCTGCGGGTCGCATAAAATAGCGACCCGCAACTTTATTTCGTACGCTTATTTACAAAGCGTCTTCGCGATTTCGACCAACGTACGCACGCCGAAGCCTGACGCGCCGCCGTCCATCCAGGGTTTCGCTTTTTCCAAGAAGGCGGGGCCGGCGATGTCGATGTGGGTCCAAGGGGTCCCGTCGACAAACTCTTCTAAGAACTTGGCGGCGGTGATCGCTCCGCCCCAGCGGCCTTCGCCGATGTTCTTGATGTCGGCGACCTGGCTTTTGATTTGATCGCCAAACTCCGGGTACATCGGCAGCGGCCACATCGGCTCGCCCATGCGCTTGGCGGCGTCAAAGATCATGTCTTGCATCTCTTCGTCGTTGGTCATCAAACCGGCGACATCCAGGCCGAGCGCCACGACGCAAGCTCCGGTCAGGGTCGCCAAGTCAATGATGCGCGTCGGCTTTTCGTCGAGCGCGACGTTGAGCACGTCGGCCAAGACCAAGCGTCCTTCGGCGTCGGTGTTGAGCACTTCGATCGTCTTGCCGCTGCGCGCGGTCAACACGTCTCCCAGTTTGAAGCTGTTGCCGGCGACCATGTTTTCGACCAGGCCGACCAGACCGACGACGTTGACCGGCAGCTTGAGCGCGGCGATCGCTTTGATCGCGCCCAGCACGGTCGCGGCGCCGGCCATGTCGCACTTCATCGTTTTCATGCCGTCGCTCGGTTTGAGCGAGAGCCCGCCCGAGTCAAACGTCACTCCTTTGCCGACCAAAGCGAGCGGCGATTCGCCCAGCTTGCCGCCGTTGTAGCGAATGATGACCAGACGCGGATCGCGCGGCGAAGCTTGCGACACGGCCAAGAGCGAACCGCAACGTTCTTCCTCGAGTTTGGCCTTGTCCCAGACTTCGATTGACAAGTTGTAATCCTCAGCGACGACCGACGCTTCTTCGGCGAAGGTGGCCGGGTACATGTCGGCGGCCGGACGATTGACCAGTACGCGGGTCAGGTTGATCGCGTTGCCGTAAGCGGCGCCTTTTTCGATCGTCGCGTCATCCACGCCGTACCAGAAGATTTCTTCCGGCGTGGTCAGGCTCTTCTCTTGGCGATAGAGGTCTTGTCCGTGCATGCCGACGCAGAGCCCGGCGATCGCTTGTTCGGTCAGATCCGAGGGCCAGAAGTCGTCGAGAAAGAAGCCGACTTTTTTCCGCTTTTTACTGGCGACCATTTTGGCTGCCGTCGCGGTGGCGCCGTAAACGGTCTCGGCGCTGAGATCGGCCTTCGCGCCCAAGCCGATCACGATCACTTCGATGGTCGGAACGCCAGCTGGAGCGAGGATGCGAGTCGCTTCGTATCGCTTGCCGGTGATTTCGCCGACCGCTTTCAAGCGTTCGATCGCGCCGCTAATCGCCGGGTCGAGTTGTTCGGCGGTCGGCGACAGGCCATCCGAGTAGGCGCCGACGATGATAGCGTCTCCGTCGAAGTCTTGAACCGGCTGTTTGGTGGGGTGAATCTTCATTGCGGCGTCTTTCTAAGCGAAGAAAACAGAGCGAGAAGCGATTTTCCTGTGCTCAGTTTAATGCGATTGGCCCGCTTGTCACAGCAGCCCCGGCTGTTAAGACGTTGATAAGGGGGTACGATTGCGGTCGGTTGTCACTAGCGGCGCAAATATGGTGGAATCTGTAATAGTTCGCCGCGGCTGGCCGGAATTTTAAATTTCCCCATCACCCTTAATCTTCCGTCTTTCCAACATGGGCTATCGAAATCTCCGGCAATGTGTAGAAGATCTGCGCAGGCATGGCCGCTTAATCCAAATCGATGACGCGATCGACGCACACTTGGAAGCGGCCGAAATCCAGCGTCGCGTGTACGCGAACGGGGGCCCGGCGGTTTATTTCGCCAACGTCAAGAATTGTCGTTTTCCGATGGTCTCGAATCTGTTTGGCTCGCTCGATCAGGCTCGGTTTTTGTTTCGCGACACCATCGATCAGGTCAAACGACTAATTGAGTTGAAGATTGATCCCAACGAGTTGTGGAAGCGGCCGCTGCGGTACGCGGGTGCGCCGCTCTGGGCGCTGAAGATGATGCCGTCCAAGCGGCGCAGCGGCCCCGTGTTGAAAAATCAAACCAAGATTGACCAGTTGCCGCAGTTGGTCTCGTGGCCCGCTGACGGCGGCGCCTATGTCACGTTGCCGCAGGTTTATACCGAGGATATTGACCAGCCGGGGGCGATGAAGTCGAACCTGGGGATGTACCGCGTGCAACTTGCGGGCAATGACTATGCGGCGAATGCCGAGATTGGTCTCCACTATCAAATCCATCGCGGTATCGGCGTTCATCACGCGGCGGCGCTGGCGGCGAGCAGGCCGTTTCACGCCAACATCTTTGTCGGCGGAACTCCAGCGATGTCGCTGGCGGCCGTGATGCCGCTGCCGGAAGGGCTGAGTGAGTTGTCCTTCGCCGGCGCGCTGGCCGGACATCGAATCCCGATGGCCTCTGGCTCCACTTCGTTGCCGTTATACGCCGAAGCTGACTTTTGCATCGCCGGGACGATTCACCCGCCGACGAAGCCGGAAGGTCCGTTTGGCGATCACTTGGGCTACTACAGTCTGACGCATCCTTTTCCGGTGCTGACGGTCGAGAAGGTCTATCACCGCGATGACGCGATCTGGCCCTTTACCGTGGTCGGGCGACCTCCGCAGGAAGATACGACGTTTGGCGCGCTGATCCATGAGATCACCGGCCCGATCATTCCAACCGTCTTGGCGGGGGTCAAAGCGGTGCATGCGGTTGATGCGGCCGGCGTCCATCCGTTGATGCTGGCGATCGGCAGCGAACGGTATGTGCCATACGACGAGCGGACGCGGCCGAAAGAATTGTTAACGCAAGCCAACGCGATCCTGGGGCAGGGCCAAATGTCGCTGGCCAAGTATCTGATGATCATCGCCAACGAAGACGATCCGAACTTGGAGATTCATGATCTGCCGCGCTACTTCGGCCACCTCTTAGAACGCATCGATTGGCGGCGCGATCTTCATTTTCAAACCGAAACGACGATCGATACGCTTGACTACTCTAGCGGGCAATTTAATCACGGGTCCAAGTTAGTCATGGCCGCGGTGGGGCGACCCATTCGGGAATTGGTGAACCGGTTGCCGGAGAATCTGTCGTTGCCGGATGGTTTTCATGCGCCGCAAGTCGCGCTGCCAGGGGTGATGGTCGTGCAAGGTCCGGCGTTTCAAGGGGCGAACCAGATCGAGCGTTTTTGCGCCGCATTTGACGCCGGCGCGCCGATCAATCAGTTTCCGCTGATCGTGATCGCGGACGACAGCTCCTTTGCCGCGGCGTCGCTGAACAACTTTGTCTGGACGCTCTTTACGCGCAGCAATCCCGCGGCGGACGCCCATGGTATAGAGTCTTTCACTCAAGAGAAGCATTGGGGATGCCGCGGTTCGTTGGTGATTGACGCGCGGTTAAAACCTTGGAATGCGCCGCCGCTGGAGGAAGATCCGGCGGTGTCAGCAAGAGTCGACGCGTTGGCGGCTCGCGGCGGAGCGATTGCGAAATATCTGTGATGGTTAGTTTCGTGCGGCAAATTGTCGCATTGCTCCGCTCCATGATTCCGGCGAAACTATTGTCACCTTGGCGACCTGCTTTTCGCGAGAAATGCACGGCGCCCGACATTTGACCGTGGGCCACTTGATGATGCTTCTAGCGGACAGCGCGAATCTCCTGCCGGCACGCCTGCAAATGGCGTTTACGCTCGGCTTTCATATTATTTTTGCCTGCATCGGCATGGGGTTGCCCATTCTGATTGTGCTGGCCGAATGGCTTTCGCTGCGAAACGGTGATCCCGTGTGGCGCACGCTCGCCAAACGCTGGAGCAAAGGTTTTGCGGTGCTGTTCGCTGTCGGCGCCGTTTCGGGCACGGTGCTTTCTTTTGAACTTGGTCTGCTCTGGCCCGAATTTATGGGAAAGTTTGGCCCGGTCGTCGGCTTGCCGTTTACGCTCGAAGGTTTCGCCTTCTTTACCGAAGGGATTTTCGTCGGCATCTATCTGTACGGCTGGAATCGTTTGGCGCCGTTTCATCATTGGCTGTGCGGGCTGCCGATCGCGCTGGCCGGAACAATGTCGGCCTGGTTTGTGGTGACGACTAACTCGTTTATGAATTGCCCGCAAGGTTTTCAGTTGGACGCTGACGGAAAATTGCTCGACGTGCAACCTTGGACGGCGATGCTGAATCCGGCGACCGGCGCGCAGACGACGCACATGATTGTCGCCGCATACATGGTGACTGGGTTTCTGGTCGCGTCCTTCTACGCTTGGGAAATCTTACGCGGACGCAACGGTCTTTATCAGCGCCGAGCGTTGACGTTGGGCGTGCTGTTGGGCGGTTTCTTCGCATTGGTGCAAGGGCCGGTTGGGCACTGGGCGGGTCACGTTGTGGCCGTGACGCAGCCGATCAAGCTGGCGGCGATGGAAGGACAATGGGAAACCGAAACCTACGCGCCGCTGCGGATCGGCGGGATACCTGATCCAGAGACGAAGACGACGCCCTATGCGATTGAGATCCCGGGGATGCTCAGCGTGTTGGCCTATGATAATCCGGCCGCCGAGGTGCAAGGGTTGAACGCCTTTCCCGAAGATCTGCATCCGCCGACGCCGATCGTCCATGTCGCGTTTCAAATCATGGTGGGAATCGGCACGCTATTGATCTTCATCGGTCTGTGGTCGGGCTATCTGCTGAAGTGGGGCAAATCGGCGTGGCACGAGCGCCGCTGGTGGCTGCTGACGCTGCTGGCCAGCGGACCGCTGACAGTGTTGGCGATGGAAGCCGGCTGGACCGTCACCGAAGTGGGGCGTCAGCCCTGGATCGTACAGGGCTTTTTGCGAACCAAAGATGCGGTGACCCAAGCGCCCGGCGTCTGGTTCATCTTTGCCGTGACGATGTCGATTTACCTGGTGCTGACGGTAGGCTGCATTTCGGTGCTGCGAATCTTGGCGAAACAACCGATGCCGGAGGATGCCGATGTCGCCTGAACTGATTGTGGGAATCGTGCTGGGAGCGGCGACGACCCTTTATTTGCTGTTTGGAGGCGCTGACTTTGGCGCCGGCATCTGGGAAATCAACACGGCGTTTCAGTCGAATGAAAAAGAACGGAAGCTGCTGTATCATGCGATCGGCCCGGTCTGGGAAGCGAATCACATTTGGCTGATTTTTGTGTTGGTCGTGTTGTTCGCGGCGTTTCCGTTGGCGTTCCAGGCATTGTGCTCGGCGTTTATCATTCCAGCGTTTTTGGTGTTGGTGGGGATTGTCTTTCGGGGCGCCGGTTACGTGTTTCGCGCGTATTCGATCGACTCTGGCCGGCAGCAGCAATTTTGGCGAACCTTATTTGCCGGCGCTTCCGCTGCGGCTCCGTTCTTTTTGGGCGCGATCGCCGGCACGTTGGCCTCGGGCGACTCGAAGATCAACGCGGCCGGCGTCTACGAAGGAAATTACCTGACCGACTGGATCACGCCGATGGCGCTATTCACGGCGTTTTTTACGGTGGGCCTATGTTGCTACCTGGCGGCCGTTTTTTTAACCCGCGAAGCGGAGCATTCTGGCGAGGTCGAACTAACGCTCGTGTGGCGCCAGCGAGCGCTGGCGACCGGAATTTGGATGGGCGTGTTGGCGGCCGTTGGATTGGTTTTTGTTTCGCTCGAAGCGCCGGAGCTTGCTCATGGTTTCGCGACCCGCGCTTGGCCGCTGGTCGCGTTGTCGGCGATTTGCGGAACCGGTTCGCTGCTATTGCTGCTGTGGCGCAAGTACACGCCGGCTGCGGCGTGTACGATGTTGGCCGCCGCCAACATTATCTGGGGCTGGGGGATCGCCCAGTATCCAGTGATCGCGCCTCCGTTTTTGACGCTGGCCGATTCGAAGGCGCCAGATTCGGTTTTATGGGCGATGATCGGCGCGGTCGCCGCAGGCGCTGTCATTTTGGGGCCCAGTCTGGCGCTGCTGTTCTATCTCTTCAAGCTGACGCCGTCCGACAGCGCCGACTATTGATGCGGCTGGTCCCGGGATGTGCGAACATCTACAATTGGGCCACCCTCTGCACCGCATCATGAACAGCGCGAAGGATCGAAGTGAACCGCATGGCGAGAATCACTTTTTACGGCGCCGCCGGGACGGTTACCGGCTCGAAATATTTGGTCGAAGCAGGCAAAGCGAAAGTTTTGGTCGACTGCGGCTTGTTTCAAGGTTTGAAAAAGCTGCGCGAGCTGAACTGGAAGAAACTGCCGTTTGACGCGGCGACGGTCAATTCGGTCGTCTTAACCCACGCTCATATCGACCATATCGGTTTTCTGCCGCGCTTTGTGCGTGACGGCTTCCGCAACAAAGTGGTCTGCACGCCGGCCACCAAAGAGCTGGCGAAGCTGCTGCTGCTCGATTCGGCCAAAAATCAAAAGCGGGACGCCGACTATCTCAATCGCAAAAAGTTATCGAAGCACTCACCGGCGCTCCCTTTGTACAACGCCGAAGATGCGCGTCGCGCGATCAAACGCTTGAAAGCGGTTCCGCGCGGCGAGTGGCGCGAACTTCTCGATCCAATTTGGGTGCGGTTTCATGACGCCGGGCATTTGCTCGGTTCGAATATGATCGAGATGGAAATCCGCGATCGTGATCCGCCGCTCCGAATCTTGTTTTCTGGCGATGTCGGCCGTTACGACGCTCCCCTTTATTTCGATCCCGCGCCCCCGCCGCCGTGCGACTATTTGATCTGCGAAAGCACCTACGGCGATCGGGATCACCCGCAAGAGGATATCTTGGATATCTTGGCCGAGCGTGTGAACAAAGCGTTCCAGCGCGGCGGCGTGATGTTGTTCGCCGCGTTCGCGGTAGGGCGGTCGCAACAGCTGATCTATTTACTGCAAGTCTTGATGCATGCCGGTCGGATTCCGCGATTTCCGATCTTTCTCGACAGTCCGATGGCGGTCGACGCGACCAAAATTTTTCGCACGTTCTCTCAAGACCATGATCTCAGCGAGGGACAATTGTCGCCGCCTAGCAGCGTGTTGGATGGACCAAATGTCGAACTGGTGCGAGATCACGAGCGCTCCAAGCAGTTGAACCGCGTGACGGGCCCGGCGGTGATTATTTCATCGTCAGGAATGATGACCGGCGGCCGGATTTTGTTTCATCTGAAGCGGCGATTGCCCGATCCGAAAAACACGGTTTTGCTGGGCGGTTATATGGCCGCCGGCACGCGCGGCCGCGACATGCAGGAAGGACGTTCTTTCGTACGCATCCATGGCCAAGACATTCCGGTTCGCGCGGCGATCGACAGCGTATCCGGGCTGAGCGGGCACGCCGGTCGCAGCGAGCTGCTCCGTTGGCTCAAAGATTTGCCCAAGCCCAAACAGACGTTTATCACGCACGGCGAACCAGACAGCGCCGCTTCGTTCGCCGCGGCGCTGCGTGACCAATATCAATTCGACACGGTCATTCCTCAACTGGGTGACTCGTTTGAGCTAGGAGAGTAACGCGCATGGTGGACAATAAGATTGGCGACAATCTCTCGATGATCTTGAAGTCGCCGACCTACAAGATGGCGGAGCTCGATACCGACTTTTTGCAAAGCGAAGAACTGCGCGCCGTCCGGATGGAACTGGAGTACCTGAAGCCGGAACTCGCGTTCCAGCGGATGAACATTCGCTCGACGGTGATCGTCTTTGGCGGTACGCAAATCGTCGAAACGCATATCGCCCAAGAGCGGTTAGACAAAGCGAAGTCAGCGCTGGCCGCCGCGCCGACCGATCCACAGCGGATGCGCGATCTGGCCCGAGCTGAAAGGGTGTTCGCCAAGTCGCACTACTACGAAGAGGCGCGGCAATTCGCCAAGATTTGCTCGACCAATTGTCACGTCGACGGCCAGTGCGACTACGTGATCGTTACCGGCGGCGGACCCGGTGTGATGGAAGCGGCCAATCGCGGCGCCTTTGAAGCTGAAGCACCTACCATCGGTTTGAATATCACGCTGCCCGACGAACAGCATCCCAATCCCTACGTGACGCCGGAATTATGTTTCCTGTTTCACTATTTCGCGATGCGGAAAATGCACTTTCTGGTGCGGGCCAAGGCGCTGGTCGTGTTTCCCGGCGGTTATGGGACTTTGGACGAACTGTTCGACGCGCTCACGCTGCGACAGACGCAACGGATGCAAGAGATCCCGATCATTTTGTACGGATCGGACTACTGGAAACAGGTTGTTAATTTTCAGTTTCTCGCGGACGAAGGAGTGATTCGCGACGATCACCTGGATTTGGTCAGCTTCGCCGATTCGCCAGCCCAGGCATGGGACATCATCGCGCATTACCACGGACATCCTGTCAAAGATATTTAGCCGCTATGACCGTTTCGCAAGAAAAACTGATCTCGCTGTTTGGCAATCCGCAGCCGGTCGCCGTTGTGACCGGCAGCGGCGCCGATCGCGTCGGCAAAACTGTGGCGCTCTCTTTGGCCGAGCATGGTTACCGCATCGCGCTGCACGCCAACTCGTCGCTGGACGAAGCGGAAGAGACGGCCGCGATGCTGCGTGAGCGCGACATTGAAGCGAAGGCCTTTGTCGCCGATCTGGCCGATGAAGCGGCTGTTCACACGATGTTTGACAGCATTCATTTCTACTTTGGGCGGATCGACGTGCTGGTGAACACGGCGGCGATTTGGTCACCCTTGCGATTTGACAAAGTAACCGCCGCCGACCTGCGACAACAGTTGGACGTCAATACCGTCGGTACCTTTCTCTGTTGTCAGGCGGCCGGCCGGCGAATGATCGACCAGCCGAAAGGGGGCGCGATCATCAACATCGGCGATTGGTCAATGGTGCGTCCCTATCCCGATTACGCGAATTACTTTCCCTCCAAAGGAGCGATTCCGACGATGACCCGCAGCTTGGCGGTCGAGCTAGCAACACGCAATCCTGGGATTCGCGTCAACGCAATCTTGCCGGGCCAAGTCATGCAGCCGCCTGACGCGTCGGAAGAGAAAATCGCGCGAGATATCGCCAGAACCCTGGTCAAACGCCAAGGGGAGCCAGAGTACCTGGCCCATGCGGTGCTGTTTCTGGCCGAAAATCCCTTTGTGACCGGGGTTTGCTTGCCGGTGGACGGCGGACGAACGATCTACGCCGGCGACGAGTTCGGTGCTAGCAGTTAGTCATTTCCTCGCAAAAATGCCGAGTTTTGCGCGAAAATCGGCGCTGCTTTCCTGTCGCCATTCTCCTAGAATCCCGCACGATGCGACGCCTGGGTCGCTCTTTCCAAACGGATGTGGATACGACTCCCGCCGCGTTTTCATTGAGGCATGTTCGATGCGAAAGCTAAACTTCCTACCTTGGCTCCCTACCTTGGCCGTTAGCAGCGCCGCTTGCGCCCTATTGAGTTTCGCCGGTTGCGGCGGCGGCGACGCCGTACCGACGGCCAGCGTTCCAGCGGCGCCTTCCAGCGCCGCCGCTCCTACTGCTGAAGCGCCTGCCGTTACGCCGCCGAAAGCGGTCAGCCCTGCTCAGGTAGGCGCGACGACCACCGGCAATCCTGCCGCGACCGGCAATCCGACCGCCGACGCCGCCAATCAAGTCGTGATGAAACAGCCCGACGCCGCCGCTCCCCAGATGCCGCCGCCGATTTCGGCCGCCGAGTTGGACGCGGCCGTCGACATCAATAAGATTCCGCAAAACGATCCGGTCGAGTTGCTGAAATACATGACCGCGGTCAGCGAAACGAACTTCCCCAACACGGCGTCGCAGAAAGAGCTGCACGAGTTCGCCAACAAGGTCTATGGAAACATCATGGAAGCGGCCGATCGCTTGCTGGCCATTCCTAATGCGACGTCCGATCAACTTCGCGACGCGTTGCAGTTCAAGTTTCATGCTTACGAAGTGTTGGCGCAGATCAATCCGGATCAGTCCGAAAAATTGATCGCCGAGCGCACGGCGTTGGCGCAAAAGCTGACGCAAGATCAGGATCGCACGCTGCGTACCTTTGGCATGTTGTACATGTTTGAGTACATGCTGCAAGATTTCGCTTCCGGTAAGCAAGAATTGGGAAGCATGGTCAAAGAAGACGCATTGGCGATCATCGGCGATCCGGGCGCATCGATGCAGCATTTGGAAGTCGCCATGAATGCGGCCAACGTCTTTGGCCAGATGGGACATTCGGACGTCGCGGTCGAGATTTTGAGCACCGCTCGCCAGAACTTCACCAAGAGCCAAGACAAAGAGTTGGCTGAAGCTTCGGTTGGTTTGGACGATCATATTTTGCAATGGAAAATCTTCGGCGCAATGATGGACGCCGCCAACGGCGATGATGTCCGCGGTCAAGAAATGTTGCAGCTGATGCAGCAATTGGTCAATTCGTTTGGTCCGGAATCGGTGGAGCCGGTGACCACGATTCAAGCAATCGAACAGAAGATGGAAGAGTTCAATCGGATGGCGCTCGCCAAAGCGGTGAACGATCTGTTACTGAACAACTACAGCAACCATCCCAACAAAGAAATCGCCGCGGCGATTATCGAAAGCGCGACGAGCGCCAACAAACGCCTGGCCTTGATCGGGCAACCGATGCCGTTGGTGGGCGCCAATCTAGACGGCACGCCGTTTAACTGGGCCGACTATCGCGGCCGTTATGTTCTGATCGATTTCTGGGCGACCTGGTGCGGGCCTTGTTTGCAAGAGATTCCGAACATCCAGGAGAACTTTGTCAAATACCGCGAACGTGGATTTGAAGTGGTTGGCGTCAATCTCGACGAAGATCCGAAGGCGCTCGAAGCGTTCTTCGCCAAACGGCAACTTCCATGGACCACGGTGATTAGCAACGATCCGAATGCGACCGGTTTCAACAACGTGAACGCGGTGCACTGCGGCGTCGATGGGATTCCATTCTTGGTGCTGGTCGACCCGGAGGGGAAAGTGATCGAAATCAATCCCCGCGGCGAACGGCTGGGAGAAGTGCTGGAGAGCATTTTCGCTCAACAAGCGCCAGCGAACGGCGGCGCCGCCGCAGCGAGCGCCAACGCCGGAACCGGGCCGATTCGTTAAGAATCTCGCCAATTAAAAACTGTCCAGCGTAAAAACGGAGCCTTTTCGGTTCCGTTTTTCTTTTTTCGAACCGGCTGCGTTGGATCGCCTACAATGAACCGATAGGAGTGGCGGATAGAATCTGTCTCGGGAAAACGCACTCCATCTTCATTGGGAGCTCATCATGAAAACGTCTCTATCGATCGCAACGCTCTTGCTCGCGACGCTTATCGTCGGACCTCTTTCGGCCGAAGAATTGAAGGTCGGCGCCGTCGCGCCCGACTTTGAAGTCGAGACCGTCGACGAAGCGATGATCAAGCTGGATGACTTCCGGGGGAAGAAGTTGGTGCTCGCGTTCAACCGAGCCCATTGGTGTCCCTATTGCATGAAGCAAATCAAAGACATTCAGGCCAACTACGACAAAATCAAAGAAGCCGGCGCCGAAGTGTTAGTGATCTTCCGCGAAGAGGAAGATGGCGAAAAGGGTTTGGCAGAGGTGCAGAAAATCACCGGCGCCAAGTTCCCGCTGGGACTAGACCTGACGGCGGTCCAAACCAAACGGTACAGCTCGGAAGGATTCACTACTTACATCATCGACGCCGAGGGGAAGATCGCCCAGGTGTTGCCCGGCACCAAGCCCGATCGTCCGTTGGCCGATAAGATTTTGGGCGCCCTGAAATAAACGCATTCTTTCTCTTCGTTGCCCGCATCGCGGGTATTGAAGTTGCGCTATTTGGTGGAAGAGAAGAATAGAGCGCGGCGAAGCCACGGATGACGAGCGGTAAAACAGGGTAGGAATCAAGCGAAAAACCGTCACACTAGCCCGCCAGCGCTAGCGAGGGAATGCGGTTGGCCACTTCAATCCGTGTTCGAATCGCCAGCCCTACTCCCTTGCTCGCGGATTGGGTAGTGTCCGATTGATTCGAAATGTCGCAACTTCAAAGCTTGCGGTTCGAGCTACGAAGAGACGTTGGGGCTCGCGATCAGCGCGGCGGTTCGACGCCGGGCGGGGGGAACCATTGGACGATCGGCGGCGTGGTTCCTAGATAGTTTTTCATCTGTAGCGTCGGTTTGACGTAGTGCTCTGGTCGACGACTTCCCTGGACGCGGAAGTTGTCCCCTTTCTGCAAGATGGGACGCGTCTCTGGCGACTCGCCGAGGGGAAATTGATTGGTCATTTCGGCGACTATCCAGTGCGGCTCGCCGAGCGCCGAATTGAGATAGACCTCGGGATAGCAATGTCCCGGCACCCAGACGGTGCGCGCCGGAATTTTGGCGGCTCGACAAAGGGCGACAAACAGCGCGGTCATCTCTTCGCAATCGCCGCGACCTTCTTCGAGCGCTGCGACGGCGCCTTTCAGCGGGCCGTTTTCGTATTGGACATGCTCGTGGATGTAATCATAGAACGCCGCGAGTTTGTCCCAGTCGGTTCCGCCGGGCGGCGTTAGTTGGGCGGAGAGCTTGGTGATCTTGGAGTGATTACTCTCAATCGCCGGTCCTGGGCTCAGATAGACTCGCATGCTGCGATCCAACTCACGCAGCGCCGGCGCCGTCAACTTCTCGGGCTGAGACGGCATGATCACGCCGCGGCGAGCGACTTCGTAAACCAAGATCGCCTCGGCGTCTTCATGCGGCGAAAGGGCTCGCACCAAGACCTGAGCCTGCTTGGTCTCGCCTAGCATATCGAAGGTGATGTCCTGCTCGCGGACGTTTTTTAGACGTTTCTCGACCAGACGAACCGTTTGCTCGGGCCAATCGGTCGGCACCGGAAAGGTCGCGACAATCCCTTGGGCGAGACCGGACACGTCGAGATGAAATCCGACTTCGATCATCTGCACGGTGACGTCGTCCCCGGTCAGCATCTTTGGTTCGCCTGCTTTTTCGAACTGCGCTGCGGCTGTCGCCGCGAGCGCGATCCAAATCGCAAGTCCGATCGCCAGCGTACGCATCCGATTAGCTCCCCGGCTCTTCGCGAATGAAGGTCACCCGGGGTTTGCCGCCGTTGGGGCTTTTTTTGCCGGTCAAGTACTCGGCGACAAAACGAACCGGTTCGTTTTTCTCCGGCACGCGAAAGTTGTCTCCCTTTTGCAAGATCGGCCGCGGATCGGGCATGAAGCCGAAGGCTCTCGTGCCGGCGACCTGCGCTGGATACCAATGGCCTTCTTCGTTGGCGTCTTCCAAGTAGAACTCGGCGTAACTAGCGCCGGGAACCCAGACCGTGCGAGCCGGGACATCCGCAGCGCGGCAAAGTGCGATGAACAAACCGGTCAGATCTTCAAAGTCGCCGGTGCCTTTGCGCAGCGCGGTGACGGCGGTGGTTGATTTTTGACTTTCGTACGAGATGTTGTCGCGGACCCAGTCGTAAAGCTTCTCTACTTTTTGCCAGTCCCCTTCGACTCCCTCCAAAATCTCGCGAGCCTTTTTGCGAATCGAGCTATGCCGTGATTCGATGCTGGGGCTGGAGCCAAGATAGCGGCGAATATCGCTGGGGGGACGTTTGGGGATTTTTACGCCGGTCAGATCGGCCGGAGGTTGAGCCGAGCGAACTTCGACCTCCAGCGTGATCACGGCGCCGCCGGTCTCGCCGCGACGCAGCGAAGGCACGCTGACCATCATCTGCTTGACCGAGTTCTCCAGCATGCGATAGCCGATCCGCGACTCGGTCGAAACTTCTTCTTCGACCAGGCGAACCGTTTGTTCGGGCCAATCGGCCGGGATCGGGATAGTGCCGTAAAGCCCGACGCAATCGCCGCCAACCGCTTCGATCGTCATGCCGACCTGATAACGGCTGGTCCGGGCTTCTCCCAAAATTGGCGCGTTTTTGGATTCGGAAGGCTGCACCTTCTCGAATTGAGCGGAGAGTTGCGTCGTCGCCAAAAGTAACATCACGGCGGCGGCCAGCGGAGTGAGTTGTCGCACCAGGACACCTCTTTCGGTAAGATTCTCAGAACAGGGAAGCGCGCACGATTGGGCGGAGGTTACTAGTTGATTGTAATTCAGAGACGCTCTCCGCTCAAAATATGCCGTTATGGTCGGTAGCGATTCGACCGAAAAGAACCCGCGCTCGTAGTGGTGATGCAGATTGCGCGGCGGAAACGGCCTAATCGGATCATTCGCTCCAAAGGATTTTCGGGTTCGAAACAAAAAACGCCTTCGCTAGACAGGTGCGTCTTGCGAAGGCGACGGTGAGCGGAATGCCTAGGAGGGCGTGACGCTTATTGGCGGGGGGATGGCAGGATTTGGGTCGTAGCGCCAGACGGCTGCATCAATACGCCCTCATCGTAGGAGGGGTACGAGGAAACGGAAGGGCCGGAAAATTCGGAACCGCCGCAGCACGGCTCGGACTGACGCCAACCCATACCGCTGCGACAGCCGACAACCGCCACGACCAGCATCGCGCTGGAAAGCAACAGCATGGAACGTTTCATTGCAGAAATCCTCCGCAAATGGAATGTTGGCGAGTCAATAAATAAACGTGTTCGAAACTGTGGGCAAGCAACACTACATCAGGAACCATGATGTGCAAACGCAACGCGCGAAAAATTCGCAACATTCAAGTTGCGACTACACCACGACCCCCTTGCTAGCCGACAAAGGGACCGTAGTCGATTTATTTTCACAGTTAAGCACCGCTCGTATCACTACTGCCATGCCCCTACGATCCTTGCTGTTACGACAATCGTTATTATCGATTCTCTGCCTACTTGTGATGGCCGTGATCGTTTCTGCACGCTCCGCCCAAGCCGACTTCCGCGCGAGCGCCGGCGGCTATTGCTGCCCGAACTATCAGGAAGCGATTCGACCGGGGGACGAAGTCTATCTGATCTCGACGCGCTGCTTGCCGAGCGGCTGCGGATTTGAACTGCCGGTCGAGCGGATGTCGGTGCAGCGGTACGATGGCGGACTCGGCTGGGTCGAGTCATCGCTGGAAGAAGCGGTCGCCGGCGACACGTTCGATTGCACGTCGATCTTTGTCCACGGCAATTGGATGGATACCTGGTGGACCAAGCGCCGCGGTTGGGCGACGTATCACGAACTGACCCGCGACTGGGAGCCAGAGCGTCATATTCGGTATGTCATCTGGTCATGGCCGACCCAGAAAGACGCCAAGTCGTTGGCCAGCATCCGCCGCAACACCGAGCGAGCCGACTCCGACGCTTACTATCTGGCCTGGTTTCTTTCGCAAATGCCGGCCGATGAGCAAGTCAGCATCTCGGCGTTTAGCCTGGGCGCTCGGGTTGTCACCGGCGCTTTGCAACTGCAAGCCGGCGGCAGGTTGAACGGCCGCGTGTTGGAGAACCGCTCGACGGTCGACTATCGCGTCGTCTTCTTCGCCGCGGCGACTTCTAGCGGCGCGTTCTCTCCCTATTGCAGTAGTGGAGATGGACTCTCACGTGTCGAGAAGCTGCTCAACTACTACAACAGCGCCGATCCGGTGCTCAAGCGGTATTGGCTGGTCGCTGGTCACGGCAACAAAGCGATGGGTTACGCCGGCGCCGGCGGACTATCGAGCGAAGGCTGGAGCAAAGTCCAGCAGTACAATACCGCGCGGTTGATGGGAAAAGAGCATGATTTTAACCAGTACATCTGCAACAGTTGCATCATGACCCAGGCCCGCGAAGTGCTGCGGTTTGGGGATGTGACGCCGGCGGTGGAGCCGGTGGAAGCGGAAGTCGTTTCGCTCTAGTCGCCATTGGATCGTTCGGGCAGTTGGTTCAGAACTGGCCGGGGTGCTTTCGCAAGATGCGACGCCATTCGCGTCGATTTCCGGCCGATACTCGCTTCGTCTCGGTTGGCGAAACCCAATGTCGCTATCACAACCGCAGCGAATATCGAACAGTCGGGTCGGGCCATCCAGGTTTTTCCGACCGCGCAGCAAAACGCCGTGCTGCGAGTTTTCTCGAGCACGGCGTCGTTGGTACGGTTTTGTGGGGAGCGGCTGTTAGTAGCCTTCGCCTTGCAGTTCGGCCTGTTCGGCCAGCGTGGCCTGCATTTGGTCCGCTTCGCGCTGCAGAATGAATTCTGGGCCCTTCGGATAGTACTGGACGTCGTCCGTCATATAGTACGGGCTGGGAAGCGTTTGACCGCCGACATCGATTTGGCAGCCGGTAGCGGCGGCGGCGATGACCGTCATGCCGCAAACCAAGGCGGCCTTCATCCAGGCTTGTCGTTTGACCATTGTGGGAATACTCCGCTGGTTGTGCGGTCCGTTAAAGCGGCGCCAAACGGCGCCGGTGATGAATCTAGAGCAGGGAGACTCCGAGCTGGTTCTCGGTATTATCGCCACTATCCGTATCGTCCGAACCCGAGGGGAGACTTAAACCGATTAACCCGAAAAACCGGTTCATTTTCCCAGATGTCCAGCGGGACCGACGTAGATTTGCAGTCTGTCCGGCCTCAAATGCCGCATTTTTGTGGGGTGGGAATAGGTAATCGTTTATAATGAAATGACTTGCGCACGCTCCCCCACTTCATGCTAGCTACCGGGAAATCACTTCATGACATCACGCCCTCTCACCGGTTGGCTGATCGCCTGCTCTTTGATTTTTGTCGCCGCCGGGCCTGCTGGCGCCGTGCAGGCGCAGCGAAATGGGGATGCGACGAAGCCGAACAACGCCTTCTTTCTCGGCTTCTCACCGCTTTACGCCGGCGAGTTTAAAGAAGCGCTCAACGTCTTCGACAACGTCTCGTCGACCGCGGTAGTCACGGCCAACGGGCGGTGGGTCGATTCGATCTGCTATGCGACGATGCGCGGAGAGTGCTATTACCAGATGGGGGCCAACGCGAAAGCGCTGGAACAGTACAACGCCGCGGTCCTCCTGTATTTGCAACACTCTGACTGGATGATGCGGCTGAGCACCGACACCGTGCAGGCGATCGGGCCGGTCAGCAGCGACCCTCGTTCGTCGATTACGTGGGGGCCTTCGGCGCGCACGACTGCGATCGGCAAGTTCCCGGATACGTTGCTTTCGTTGCAAGGGAATAGCCCGGAACAAAATCGGAACGTCGTGAACAACGGCGGCACGTTTATGGCGCAGCAATACCATCCGATTCGGGCTGGCGAGATCGCGCGTTGCCTGGCTTTGGCGATTAGTCGACGGCGACAACTCCTGGGGCCGCTCGGCGAAAGTGACCCGCTCAACAAAAACTTAATCACGGCGCTGCAGCGCCGGCCGGCGCCGCCAAACCATTGGTTGGGCGTCTGGGTCGATATGCAACTGGGGCTGGCGCAAGCGACCGCCGGCAAACTGCGGGATGCGATCCCGACCATCCAGCGCAGCCTGACGATCGGCGGACAATACGATCATCCGTTGACCGCGATCGGCTTGTTGGAATTGGGGCGACTAGCGCTGGAGCAAAAAAATCTGGAAGCCGCCGAGACCTACTTTGTCGAAGCGACGTATCCGGCGATCGCCTTTGGCCAATATGACATCGCCGCCGAAGCGTTCGCCCTGTTGGGAAGCGTCCATCTGATCAGTAAGCCGAACCAGGTTTCCCAGTATCTCGCGACAGCCGCCGCGTGGCGCAACTTTGGCAAGTTTAACGTCTTGAAGGGGACCGTCTTGATCGCTCTGGCCGAGCACTATTCGTGCGCCGGAGACGCTAACAAAGCAGGAGCCGCACTGAACGAAGCGCGCCGCGCGATGAATCGAACCGACATGATGACCGGCCGCGTCGGCGCTCGCTACGCCTATCAACTGGCGCTGATGGAGTTCCAACGCGGCAACATGATCGCGGGGAGCGCGTCTCTCAACGATGCGGTCCGAATTCAACGCGTCGTGTCGCTCCGGATCTTTCAAACGATTTTGACCAACGAGTGGTTCGCCGCGAACGTGCTGACCGAACGAAGCGCCCAATTGCTGTATGACAATTTGTTGCGCGAACCGACCGACTCCGACTGGGCGACCGATCCGTTAGACACGATTACGTATCAGTTAAATCCGAATGGCGTGGCGCTGGAGCGTTGGTTCTATTCGGCCTTAGAACGTAAGCAGCCAGAGTTGGCGCTGGAAATCGCCGATCGAATTCGTCGCATTCGCTATTTTGCGACGCTCCCGCTGGGCGGTCGCGAGATGGCGCTCCGCTGGATTCTCGACGCGCCGGAGACAAGCTTGTCGACCGACGCACGCTTGCAACGTCAGGATTTGCTCACCAAATATCCGGTCTTGAAGACCGCGCTCGATCGAACCGAAGACATCCGCAAGCAATTGAAAGAACTGCCGCCGCAAGCGATCGAAAAAGAGCAATTTGTCGCCCAGGAAAAGCTGCTCGAGCAACTCGCCGAAGCGACGATGGTCATCGAGACGAAGTTGGGCGAAGTGTCGCTGCGTCGTGATCGCAGCACGTTCCTCTTTCCCCCGCTGCGAACGACGAAGGAACTGCGCGAGAAGCTGAGCGAGAAGCAAGTGGTTCTCGCCTTCTTCAACTCCTCCGGCGGCGTCTTTGCGTTTCTGTTTACGAAAGAGGATTACGTCTATTGGAAAATCGAAAATCCTAGCGATCTTAAGAAGCAGATCGTCGAGCTCTTTCGCTCGATGGGACTATTAAAAAAAGATGGCCCGATCGATGTCGCCACGCTCAACGACGAAGCTTGGAAAGCGAACTCGGCGAAGTTGTTGTTGACGCTGATGCCGACACTGAAAGCCGGATTTTTTGACCAATATGAAGAGTTGATCGTCGTGCCGGACGGACCGCTGTGGTACGTGCCGGTCGAGATGCTCCATCTCGATGATGGAGCCGGCGGCTCGCTGCCGCTGACCGAAAAGGTGCGGATTCGTTACGCGCCGTTGGCTTCGTTGGCGATTCCGGAAATCGATAAACGCCGACGTCCGCTCCTCTCGGCGATCGTTTCAGGACGACTTTACGTGCGCGACGACGCGGAAGCGACCAATTTCTACTACGACAAGCTGTCGCCGGCGTTCGCCGCCGCGGCGCGACTCGATAAGAAGACGCCGGGCCCAACCAGTTTGTTGGGGAAAACCTGGGACAATCTGGTGGTGTTGGATGATATCGAAGATCTCGAATCGCTCCCTTACGGTTGGTCGCTCGCGCAAATTGATCGCGGCAAGCCGGGCAGCGATCTGGGAAGTTGGTTTCCCTTGCCGCTGGCGACGCCGCAAACGGTTTATTTGCCGGGCTTTCATACCGCCGCCGAAGATAGTCTGAAACGCGGGGGCAACGGAGACGAAATCTTCGCCGCCGCCATGGGAACCTACAGCGGCGGAACGCAGACATTGGTCCTCAGTCGTTGGCATAGCGCCGGAGACGCGGCCGTGCGAATGACCGCCGGAATCGGCGCTCGCATCGATCGCCTGCCTGCGAGCCAAGCCTGGCAGGAAGCGATTGCCGAGGTTCGCAGTGCTCCGCTCGATGCAGCGCACGAACCCCGGTTGCGCGTACTTGGAGATTTAAAGCCGCCAGAGACTGCGGATCATCCGTTCTTCTGGGCTGATCTGATGGTGATCGATTCCGGCATCGTTCCGCAGGAAACGGAGACGCCGTAGCTGCGAGCTACTCGAGCGATTCTGGCTCAGGATTGCGGCGAAACTTTAACCAGCGGTGCAGACGAAGCGCCTGGGCTCGCATCATCCATTGCGAGTGATGACAGATCCGATAGCTCATCAGCAAGTTCGTCCGCCAGTTCGCTTTCGTTTCTAAGTGATTCGGCCCGATGTCGATGCGGCGTTGGCCCAGGGAGATGCTGTCCATAATTCCATGGGCGTACTGCAACGTTCCCAGGCCAAGCGCCTGATACGCGGGGTCGTGGCCGACGCGCATCGCCTGGATTTCGCCCTGGTGATGGTACTTGTAGCCAAAGGCGACCATTTTCCCTTCGTGAAGCAGATAACCGATATCCAGCATGCCAAGGCGTGTCGCGGCCTCGTGGGTGTCGCGAAAATAACCTTGGACCGCTGCATGCGACAACGTGGTGCCAGAATCGGAGGAGCCTTGCCAGCTTTTCGCGGCTACGTCGAGACACTCCTCGAATATCGACCAACTCTCTTCCACCGATCCACTGGGCTGCGCGTCAGGGCGGTAACGGACAAATTCGATCCCCGTCGTTTCTCCCCGTCGGATCAATCGCCGAACATTTTGCCGGAATTTTGGTTTGCGCGTCTCGAGATAGCTCTCCCAGGAATTCGGCAGATCGACAATAGAGATCTCTTTCCAGGGAGTCACCAGCGACGACATCCCAGCTAGGCGAAATGCGTTTTCGGTCCGTCCGCGATCGACCGCTTCCATTTCGATCCAGCGCAGATCGAGCAAATCCCAGTCTCGCCTGGATTGGGCCAAATAGCGGAGTCCAACGGCCAAAGTTGCGGCGCCGTCGCTGCCGATCGGTCCGTAGTAAGAACCCCAATCGGCTAGCGGGTAGGTAAGTACGCGAAACGAGCCGAGACGCGTTTGTTCGCGGCGCACGACTAGCGGCAGAATTCCGATCGGTTCACCGGAAGCGTAGACAAGCAGCACACGCAGCCGTTGATCTGCCCCAAAATGCTTCCAATAGGCGCATAGCCATGCATAAGTCTGGAAAAATGTCGCCCGCGGCATGCGGAGAAAGAGCGTTCTCCAGACCGTCGCATAGGCGGCAAGTTCGCTGAGATCGTTGATTTCGACCACTTCGGTCATAGAGTCGAATCCGGCGCAGGAGTAGAGAAACGAATTACAATAAATTGCAAATCCTGGGCCGGCGGCAAGCCCAAACGGAGGCCGCATCGACAAACATGTGTCGTATTAGGAGATTACGTCGAAATTGAACGCTACAAATCCTTATTTTGCGTGTTGAAAAAAGGAAACGCATTCCGGTTATCCGATGCGGCGTTACGACCCGCAACAGCCAGTTCGATTGGGGAGCGACGGAATAGATCATCAGGCAGGGGAACAAATAAAGTGTCGAATGTGCGAGATCTGCTAATAATGTCGAATAGTCCCCCCGTCTAGTTGGCAAAGCGGTAAGCGGAGACACGCAGCGGAATTGCGGGCTCCGTATCGTTGCGCACAAAACAAATCTGGATATAATGGTCACCAAGTGGCGGTCGTACCCACAACTTGATTTGCAATGACGATCACAACGGCCCGAGAAGGAGCCCTGAATGCCGGCGGAGTTAACGAGTCTCGTCGCGGAACTGGAAAACAGCATTTCCCGCGTCGTTCTAGGCAAGTCAGAGGTCGTTCGAAAGTGTCTCATTACGCTTCTCGCAGGCGAACATCTCCTGTTAGAAGATGTTCCCGGAGTTGGCAAGACTTTGGTCGGCAAAGCGTTAGCGCGGAGCCTGGACGGTGATTTCTGTCGTCTGCAGTTCACGCCCGATCTTTTGCCAAGCGATATTGTCGGGTCGAACGTATTCAACACGAAGACGCACGAATTTGTGTTTCACCGTGGGCCGATCTTCGCGAACATCGTGATCGCCGACGAGATCAACCGGACGTCGCCGCGGACGCAAAGTGCGCTGCTGGAAGCGATGAGCGATAACCAAGTGTCAGTTGACGGCGTGACGCATGATCTGCCGACGCCGTTCATGGTGATTGCGACGCAAAACCCGTTCGAGTTTGAAGGGACCTATCCTCTTCCCGAAAGCCAACTCGATCGATTCTTGATGCGAATCTCGATGGGCTATCCCGATCGCGCCGCCGAACGGCAGATTCTGGAGTCGCATCGTCGCGGCGAACCGGTGACCGAATTGACCCCAGTCTTGCACAGCGATCAGATCAAGCAGTTGCAAGCGGCGGTGCGCGAAATCGAGATGAACGATTCGATCCACGAATATTTGCTCGATATTATCGAAGCGACCCGCGACACGGATGACTTACAAGTTGGCGCTAGTACCCGAGCGGCGATCAGCCTGTATCGCGCGGCGCAAAGCTTGGCGATGATTGAAGGCCGCGAGTTTGTCGTTCCGGATGATGTGAAACAGCTAGCCGTTTCGGTGCTCGCCCACCGCGTGATTCCCAAGGGTTACCTCCACGCTGGTCAACGTGAAGCGGTGGAGACGATCGTGAGTCGAATTGTCGATGAAGTAGCGGTTCCGACCTAAGTCGGCCGACAGCGGCAGCCGACCGATAGAGTTCGACCATCCCATTCAAACGCGCTTGAGGAGGTACGAATGTCGTTCTGGAGCAGACAGGGCTCCATGATCACTCGCGAAGGGACTTACTATCTCCTCGTGATGACGTTCATTGTGGTTGGCGCTATGATTCGCAACTTCCAGTTGCTGATGGTCCTGGCCTGCATGATGGTCGGCCCTTTGCTTTACAACTGGCGCGTCGTTCAGGGATCGTTGCGCCGGCTCAAATTCTCACGCAAGCTCTCTCACTCGGTGTGTGCCGGCGATCCCCTCTTGGTAGAGCTGCGCGTCGAAAACTCTGGGCGAGGGGCCGTCTATGCGGTTGTCGCCTGTGATGTGATCGAAGCGGTCGACGGCCCGAAGATCGGCGAGTCTTGCGATGTCGAAGTCTTTTTCGCGCGCGTCCGGAACGGCATTCCGGAATCGTCCACCTATCGCGCTCGGGTGCAGCACCGCGGACGATATCGCGTAGGCCCCTTAGAAACGTCGACGGCGTTTCCCTTGGGATTGATTCGTAACACGCTCAAGATCGGCGAAATCGACGACTTGATCGTCTATCCGCGGATTGGACACTTGACCCCTGCTTGGCGGCGTTTGATTCAGGATGATCGCTCCGGCTATGCGGCGAGTCGCCGCACGCACGGTTTGCATGAGGGCGACTTTTACGGCCTGCGCGAGTGGCGAACCGGCGACCCGAAGCAATGGATTCACTGGCGAACCACCGCCAAACGCAATCAATTGGTCGTGCGGCAGTTTGAGAAACAGAGTGAGCAGGACGTCACCATCATTGTCGACGCTTGGGTTTCGCCGCAACCGACTCCCCAGGAAGAAGCCAGCGTCGAACGCATCGTGAGTATTGCGGCGTCAGTGGTCGCCGATCTCTCTGCGGTCGGCGGCTGCCAAATGTATCTGGCCTGCGCCGGCGCCAAAACGAAGAGCCTGCATGGGTCGGTTTCTCAGGCGTTCGTTCATGAAGCGATGACGATATTGGCCGAAGTCACGCCTGCGCCGCACAAGTCGATCGATGGTTGTCTGCTCGACGCGCTCCGCGTCGGCCGCACGGGAAAAGTGGTCCTGCTCAGCTCTCGCAATCTGGAGTTGTCGGACACCAACACTTTCCAAGAAGTTTGGAACGATCACAAAGTGCGATCCGAAATCGGACGCGTTATTTGTTTGTCGGACGCGCGAGATGAACTGACGAATCTCTTTGTCGATGGCGCCCAAATCAGCGGCGCAAAGGAGTCGTCATGAAGGTCGAACGCTTATTGCAAATTAGCGTGGCGGTTCTTGCGGCGCTGGGAGCGATGTTGCTCGGCGGAGGCGAAACGGACGACGCGGCGCTGCCGATCGCCGCGGTGTTGGCGGCGTTTATTTCGGTCTATGTCACCGATATTCAACGTTGGTTCAGCCTGAATCGAAATCTGGCCAATGTCGCCGCGTTGTTGGCCGTCGCGTTTTCGATTTCCGATTTCTGGCCAGGCAACAGCACCGAAAAGCTGCAGGCGATCGCCAAGTTGTTGATCTATCTGCAGATCGTACTCTTGTTTCAACGCAAATCGACGCGCGTCTATTGGCACCTGTGCGTCCTTAGTTTGCTGCAAGTCGTGGTCGCCGCTGCGCTCAACTTGAACGTTTCGTTCGGTTTTATGTTGGTCGCCTATATGTTGGCCGCATTGACGACGCTCAGTCTGTTCTTCATCTATCGCGAGACGGTTCGCGTCGACCCGATCTTAAAAGCGGAACATGATGCGATCGACAATCGCCCGGTCTTTGCGCTATTTGGTTCGCGCGACGAAGCAGGGGATGGCGGCGGCGTCATGACCGAAGCGGTGCTGTTGGAATCGCGTCTGCCGAAAAATCTGGCGACCGTATTTTCTAGCTGGCAAATGTTCGTTCAGGTTTGCAAGTTGGGAATCGTCACGCTGATCGCCACGGTTGTCTGCTTCTACGCATTTCCACGTCCCAGTCGTGATCAATGGGGAGGCGGCTTAGCCGGCGGGCTCCGCGAAACCGGCTTCAAAGATCAGATTTCGTTCGATCGAATGGGAAGAATCCTGCAAAGCGACGAGATGGTGATGCGGGTCGCATTTCGCAGTCCCGTAACCGACACTCCCAAAGAATCGCCGCTGGAGCCTTATTTTCGCGGCACGGTGCTGAATCGCTATCAAATTCAGACCTCCAGCTGGATCACCACGTATTCTCCTGATGACGAAGGCGCAACGCAATTGCCGGCGGCTCCGCCCAACGTCGAGATGGTGCGGCAACTCGTGGTGCTGAATCCTCGCACGCGCCTCGTGCAAACAGCTCACGGACATTTGTTGTTTAGCGTCTATCCCGCCTATCGCGATCAATTGACTTCCAGCGAAATCATCGACGATCGGCTGGCCGGATTTTTGTCGTTCGCGGCGTCCGATGCGCTCGGAGCCAAGCCGTCGCAGTACAACGTGTTGATTCCCTGGCGACCCGCTGAACTCGAAAATCGCTTGCTGGCGCTGGAGAGTCGCGACGAGGACAAGACAAAACTCGATTGGCGTACGAAGAGCTATCTCGATTCGTTGGAGAAAGTTGAAGTTTTCGCGTTCGGGGAATTGCAGCAAACGACGCGCAATGTCGTCGAGAGCGCCAACGTCGATCAGAAAAATGACTTTGAAGTCGCCCAGGCGATCGAGCGTTTCTTCACCGATGAAGGGGGCTTTTCGTACACGTTAGAGATTGATCCGCGCGTTCGCGATCCCAACCTTGACCCGCTCGAAGATTTTCTGGTCAATCATCGTTCTGGGCACTGCGAATATTTCGCCGGCGCGATGGCGCTGATGCTGCGATACCAGCGGATTCCGTCGCGTATCGTCGTGGGATACAAAGGGGGCGAATATAACTCGGTTGGCAATTACTACGCCGTCAAGCAAATGCACGCTCATGCGTGGGTCGAAGCGTACATTCCACAGAAAGATTTGCCAGAGTCGGTGCGTGAGAACTATCCGACCGGCGCCTGGCTCCGCTTGGATCCCACTCCCAGCGGCGAAACGGAAGTGGTCTATGAAGAGAAGGGGGGGATGCTGAGCAAAGCCCTCGATTGGTTCGATTATCTCGAGCTGATGTGGCGCGACTACGTAGTAGAAATGAACTCAGAACGCCAAGAGAACGCGATTTACAAACCGTTCGCCGATCGCATCTGGCGGCCGCTGGGCGATTGGTTTAACTACGAGGAATGGCGCCTGTGGGTGAAAGAAAAAGCGGCCAGCGTCGGCGTGGACATCGAAGGGGAGTGGTTCAGCTGGTACATGAGCTTGTTGACCATTTTTTGCACGATCGCCGGATTCGGCATCTACCAAAGTTCGCGCTGGTTTATCCGGCGTTTTGGGCAGCCGTTGTGGCGCTGGGTTCGTCGGCAATTGCACTTTAACCGCCACGGCGTCACGTTCTATTTGCAACTCGAACGCCGTCTGGCGAGACGCGGGATGCGCCGCGCGCCGGGGCAAACTCCGTACGAATTTGTCGATTCGCTCCGTGCTCGTCTAACGCCGGTGGCGATGGACGCGATCGCGCCGGTCGTCGAAGCGTACTATCGCGTTCGCTTTGGGGGCGCTGTCCTCAGCGAAGAGGCGCTGTCCGGTATCGAGGATCGCCTGACGACGCTGCAAGTGGAACTCGATCAACTCGATCGGTCGCCCCGATTTTAGCAGCCGCTAGGCGAAAGCGATTACACGTTAAACAAGAAGTGGCAAACGTCGCCATCTTTCATGACGTACTGCTTGCCTTCGACGCGCATTTTGCCTGCATCGCGAATCGCTTTTTCCGAGTGCAATTGTTCCAGGTCGGCGACCGAGTAGGTTTCGGACCGAATGAAACCGCGCTCGAAATCGGAGTGAATCACGCCGGCCGCTTGCGGCGCGGTGGCGCCGATCGGAATCGTCCAAGCGCGGACTTCTTTTTCACCAGCGGTGAAATAGCTTTGCAGGCCGAGCAGCTTGTAAGCGGAACGAGCGAACGTATGCAGCGCCGGTTCGGTTAGTCCCACGCTCTCTAGCATTTCCTGACGATCCGCGGCGTCTAGCTCGATCAATTCCGCTTCGAGTCGGGCGCAAACCGGCACGACTTCGCCCTCTTCTTCGGCGGCTCGAGCGCGGACTTTGGCGACCAGTTCTCCTTCGCCGGTCAGGTTGTCTTCGTCAACGTTGGCCAGGTAGAGAACTTTTTTAGCGGTGATCAGTCCGAGTCCGCGAGCCCGCTTCTCCGTTTCCGGATCAGGAAACGACATCGAACGGACCGGCTTCCCTGCGGACAGGACGGCGTAACATTGCTCGAGCAGTTCGACGCGCGCCTTAGCCTCTTTGTCGCCGGAGCGAGCCGACTTGGCGGCGCGATCTTTCGACGATTCGACCGTCTGCAAATCGGCCAGCATCAGTTCGGTATCGATAGTTTCGATATCGCGAATCGGATCGACCGAGCCGTCAACATGGATCACGTCCGAGTCGGCGAAGCAACGGACGACATGGACGATCGCGTCGACTTCGCGGATGTGCGACAGGAACTTGTTCCCCAGGCCTTCCCCTTCCGAGGCGCCGCGGACGATGCCGGCGATATCGACCAATTGCAAAACGGCCGGAATCACCTTCTGCGTCTTGATGAACGACTGAATGATTTCGAGACGCTCATCGGGGACCGGAACGATCCCGACATTGGGTTCGATCGTGCAGAAGGGATAGTTCTCGCTGGCGATGCCTGCGGCGGTCAAGGCGTTAAACAGCGTCGATTTACCGACGTTGGGAAGACCGACGATTCCAGCTTCCATAGCAGGCTGACTTCATAAGCAGAGGGACGGAGTGAACTGTGCCGAGCCGTAGATTCTACCCAAAAATGCCCCACCGGTAAGCGGTGCTGCCGACCCGGCGTTTGCGGCTGCGGCCAGACGAAAAAAGCGTCGATCGGGCTTGATCGACGCTTTTTCGTGAATTTCGTCTTTGCTTCGAGGGATCGAAGCCGCCGAGCCCTAGTAGGAGCCTCGCCCCAAATTTCGGGGGTTGCGCTGACTGGCTCCGCTCCGAGTGGTCATCGAGGTCGGGTAAGTGGACGTCTCGTAGGAAGGCGCGGAGTAGGTTGGCCGGCCCATCGTGGTGGTCGGGCCGCTTTCGTAGATGATCTCGCCTTGCTGCGGGGTCGCATAGTGCGGAGTTCCCTGCGAATGGGCGTGTCCGCCGCAGCCGCAATCAGGGCCGCAGTCGCCGCCGCAGGTATTGCCGCAGGTGCAGCCGCTTCCGCCGCAAGCACCGCAGCCGCATCCGCGCTGACCGTACCGCACGCCGGCCAAGCCAGGGCGGCAGATCCGGCCTGGATTTTGACCGATCCAGTTGCCGTGGCAATCGCAAGGATCACACTTCGGGGGATCGGACCACCATTCGCCCCAATAAACTTCGTCGCCGCAACCGGCGCCGCAAGTCACTTTCTTATGCAGGCAGCCCAGCAAAGCTTTCGGTGAAATCAACGGCAGGCACAACTTGAACGGTGCGCAACCATGGTTGCAGGTCGGACCACAAGTTGGTCCGCATGCGTCTCCGCAAGACGTTGTGGGCATAGGGCCGTAGGATTGGCACGACGCGAATTGGGCCGAACCAAGGACGATCGCCATACTGAAAATGGCCACGATTGCTGAAAGTCGCATCGGAGAAATACCTCTTTGCTGACGGCGGGGGGAACGGGCGCGTAAGATCACGGCGTAAATTCCGTTACGATCACTATCGGCGTTAGAATTCCGCCAATCGAGAAAATCCGCACAACCGGCAAAGTTTTCCAGGTCGGCTCCGCTAGCAGCGGCGGCTTTTCAGCCAAGAAAAAAATAAAGGCCGTCGTGTGGGGCAGGAACACGACGGCCCTAAAAGAAAGGGCGAACCCCTTCTCTTTGTAGTTTGTTGATAGGTCAAGTTATCGGCTGTTGGTTGGTTGCGGTTGATCGCAATTTACAATTTCTTTGGCCGCCGATTTGCGCGAAAAAGGCCATCGCCCATTCTTCCATATATCCCGGATCTTCGTTATCGCCGACCAATCAGCCGTCTCGCCTCCCAGGATCTGCGCGAGCGTTTCCTCTTGGCCGCGATAGCCTGGTGGGAAACGCAAGAGGAGGCGCGACCTCTCGTCCTGCTTTTGAACCGCCAGCGAGGAAAGCGTCCCTTTGACGATTTGCAGATTTGTCAGGTCGACGAGATTGTCGACACGCGGCCCGATCAAAAATCGCCGGTAGCGAAAATGCCAGCCATTTTCTTTTTTGACCAACTGCCCCAACGTGAACCAAGGAGTCCGCGGCAAGCTGATCACCGTAAAAGCGGTCAACGACTCCGCAGCGGGCGACAGCCGATAGCGACGCCATGCGACCAGGTCCCAGCCGATTCGCGCGCTCAGCTTTAGCGCCTGTAGCGATCGGTTGAGCGTCAACGCGGCGATGATCAATATCGGTAACGCGAACATCAGCCCGAGCAGCGGATGAATCCAGCACAAAACGTACATCACCACCACAATCGCGATCCGCGAAAAACGAAGCGTCGTGTCGACCAGCGGGAAAGGAGAGAGGAGGATGATCACTTCGACCAGATTGCCGAAAATCCAAATCGCAGCATAGAAGCCGAGCATCACGACGATTGTTAGATAGGTTAAAAACTTCTCCGCCAGACTCGGGTCATTTCCTAGATCGGCCCCCAACAAATAGATGATCAGGCGAAAGCCGAACAAGAACCCAACGAAATTGAAGAGCGACCCCAAGACATCGAGCGGCGATTTTAAATAACTTGCAAACGTCAGAATCGTGTCTTTCAGGATCACGATCAAACTGCAGATGCCGGTGATGATCCAGAACCAGGGTTGGTAAAAGAAAAAGAGCTCGCCGCGATCCGGTGCACTGGTTGTGAAGTAGACGATCGGACCGGTTACCGATAACACCATCAACGGCGAAAGTCCCGTTGCGGTTATGCCGACCACATTCTCCATGCCGCTGGTCAGCAGTCCAGATCGGCGGCGGCCAAAGTATTGCGAAAGCACATGCGTTGGCGACGTGTAGAGTGGATCCGTACGATGGTCAGAAT
Organism: Blastopirellula marina DSM 3645; assembly: GCF_000153105.1. Taxonomy (GTDB): domain Bacteria; phylum Planctomycetota; class Planctomycetia; order Pirellulales; family Pirellulaceae; genus Blastopirellula; species Blastopirellula marina. Next base: position 566,945 of record NZ_CH672377.1, on the reverse strand, counting down.
CGACGTCCTCCGAGTGTTCAACCGGGGCGACCTTCCCGGCAGCCGGTTCGACTGCTGCTGCCAAGGTCGCCGTAGAAGCGAATATTAGCAGCGTCAAAAGAATCGTCCGCATGACTTTTCACTTTCGACCAGAGAAAAAGAGGCGCCTTATTTACTTACTATTCGTCACGAGTTGGCGAATCTAGCAGATTGACCCTGTTATTCGCCCCAATCGCCTAGTTATACTATTTGTCCTGCCAATTTCGCGGAATTCCGCCCGATCGATTTTACCCAGTCCCGCCTTATGACGCCTCCCTTGCCGATTCGTCGGCTGCAACACATAGCTGTTTCCGCCGCTGACTCGGATATAAGTCGTGATTTTTATCGCGACGTACTCGGGTTTCGCGAAGTCGAGCGCCCGCCGTTTGATTTCCGCGGCGCCTGGTTGGTCGCCTACGGGATCCAGATGCATGTGATCCAGCGGAGCGCCGCCAACCAGCAAGATGTTGGCGCGATCGACACGCGGGCCAATCATTTGGCGTTTGAAGTGGATGACCCGACGACCATTGTCGAAATCCTGCAAGCCCATGCGATCCCGTTTATTCAACGCGTGAACGCCGGCGGAATTCACCAGACCTTTTTTCACGATCCAGACGGCAACCCGATCGAGGTCGCCGTTTACCCTGCTGATCCCCCCTTTCTACCCTAGCCAAACTTTCCCCTGGGAGTCACTTTTATGAACGCAACCCAAATCGTATTTCCCCTGGTCATCGCCCTCGCACTGGGGACGGTCGCCGATCTCGAAGCAGGCATCTTCGGCCGCCGCCGCGAGCGGATCAAAGCCGAAGTCTCGGCGCAGCTGCGCTGGGAGTTAAACGCCCAAGTCGCCGCCGCCAAAGCGGAAACCGCCGAGCAACTGCAAGCCGAAACGACCGAGCAGATTCAAGCGGAAGCGACCGCGTTGAAATCGCAAGTTGATGCGGCGCTGGTCGACATGCGCAAAGCGGCGAAATCGGCATTGGCCGCCGAAGCCGAAAAGTTGAAGCAAGAAACCGCCGCCCAAATCGCGAAGCTCCGTAGCGAAGCGGAAGCGAAGTTGGCCGCCGAGACCGATGCGATGAAAAAGCAGATCGCGACGGCTGTCGCCGAAATCAAAACCGAAGCGAAAACTCAAATCGCCGCCGCGACCGAAAAGCTGTCAGCCGAAGTCAAAGCCGAAACGGCGAAAGTCGCATCGCAGGTCGAAGCGGCCCTGACGCCGAAACTGCACGAAGCGATGCTGGCCGCGATCGCCGAACAAATGCCGAAACCGCCAACCGACGAGCAGAAAGAAGAGAAGTCGAAAACCGCCGCCGTCATCAGCAGCGAAGTCCGCACTAAAGAAGAAGTCGCGACCGACGACAAATAGTCACGCTCCCTTTTTCTTCTCGAGTTGCAAAGCCGTCTGCACAAAAAGGCAGGCGGCTTTTGCTTGCGCTGTCGGGCATGGTGGGCCGCGATCACCTTGAAAAGGCGATCGACCTAACGCATGTTTTCCACCGTGATGGCCAACGGCGCGGGAAGCGGCGCATCGAACGTTTTGGGCTGAACCGAAAGCGGATAGTCGTTCCACCAGTCGCCGGCGGCCCAATATCCGACCGCGCAGTCTGCGGTTTTGATTAGGCGGATCGCGTCGGCAAGCAGGACGCGCCATGGATCGCCGGTGTTCGGAACGCCGATCTCACCCACATAGCCAAAGACGCCGTTGGTGCGGCACCAAGTCAAAAACGGCTGCAGCACTTTTTGCGGGCGCTTCCAAATATCGGGATCTCGCGCCAATTCTTGCTCGAAGGTCAGTTGATACTTGCCGCTACGGTCAGCATCAAAATAAGCGTGCGCCTCGTAGATCGTCCTGTTTGATGGGTCGCGGATCCAGTTCTTCCCGCCGTTGGCGCTGACAAAGTTTTGCGAACTCGACCAGTCTGCGCCCCCCACCGAAATCCAACGAAGCGCATCAATCTCGCGAATCGCCGCGACGACGTTGTTGGACGCCGCAATCCAGTCGAGCCCCTGCATATCGTGAGGCTCATTCATGATCCCGTAGGCCACAACGGTTGGGTCGTCGATCAGTCGTTTGGCGAGACGGCGCCAAAGATCGGCCCAATCGTCGACCGTCAGCAATTGTCGGCCATTGGACGTTTGACCCAGAATCGCTTCGACGGGACGCCCATCTCGGAACAGACGATAACGTCCATAGTTGTGCAGGTCCAAAATGGCGGAGCCGCCGGCGTCGGCGATCCACCTGAGCAATTGTTGGAGACCGCCAAGATAGGCGTCGTCGAGCGGGCCTTGCAGCTTGGGCTGCAATCGCTCCCAGTTGAACGGAATGCGAAAAGTCTTTACGCCGCGCTGGCAAAAGTATTGCACGGTCGCTTGATTGTTAAACGTGTAGTCGCGCCCCAGAACGCCAGGATTTTGTTGGGAGAAGTCCTTGGCGTCGGCGCCAAATTCGGCGCCCGCAAGATTGAGCGTGATCCGAAACGAAGGTCTCGCAACCGGTGATCGCGCGTCTGCTTCGTCCCCTAGTCCCCACAGTCCGAGCGAAGCGGTTGTAGCTTGGCAAAATCGTCGACGATTGAGTTTCACGAAAAAATTCCTCTAACCGCCTTACCTGATTTTGATTCCCAACAACGACAGATAACTATGCGTCTCTCTCGATAGCTCGTAGGTGTTCGCGCTTCGCTACTCTACTTCACATTCTTCGCATGTCGAACCATTCGAAGCCGCCCCAGTCGCAGCGTTTCGTTCCGCGCCTGAGGGGGGCTGCAATCAGGCGATCTCATCCCTCTAACTGACATAATCGCAATGTTCGCGATGTGGTGCAGGACGTACGCCGTTCGCTTGATCCGATTGAGAGCAGCTACTCCGCTCGCAATTGGCCATGGCCAATGCTCTGACGGTCGCAAGTCAGTTTCTACTGGCCAACGACTACTGGTGACCTAGTTTTACGGACAACCGCAGTCGAGACTTCACTAGGAACGCTCGCTGCAGTCACGATTTCGCAACCGCCCTTGCGCGGGATTACGGATTAATATCGCTATGTCCACGTTCGATAAAAACAGTTCGGAGCCTCGTCACTTTCACCATTTTGTGATTGTGCTCGCGGCGATCATGTCGACGGTTTACATCAGCTATCGACTGTTCTACACGCTGAACTTTGAGAGCTACTATGCGATCGCCGCTTCAGTGACGCTCTTGGGGGCGGAAACGTGGGGAGTCATCCTGCTGTTCCTCTATTTCATGCAAGTGTGGGACTCGATCGTCCTCGATCCGGTTCCGCCGCTTGCCGAGCGAACGGTCGACGTATTTCTGCCGACTTACAACGAAGACGTGCAGTTGCTGCGTGGATCCATCAACGCACTCAATCAACTTGACTATCCGCATCGGACCTATGTATTGGACGATGGTCGACGCGCCGAAGTGGCCGAGCTATGTCAGGAGATGGGCGTTGAGTATATCTCGCGCGAAAACAATCTGCACGCCAAAGCCGGAAATCTAAATCATGCGCTCGATCGAACGGACGGCGAGTTCGTCGTGATTTTCGACGCCGATCATATCGCTCGCTCGAACTTTATCTCGCGCACGCTGGGGTATTTCGCCGACGAGAAGTTGGCGTTCATCCAGACGCCGCATGCGTTTTACAACTTTGATAACTTTCAGTCGCATGTCGACTACAAACGCGGCATCTACTGGGAAGAGGGTCAGCTCTTCTACAACGTCATCCAGCCAGGCAAAACCAGCTGGAACGCCAACGTCTTCTGCGGCAGCGCGGCGATTTTCCGTCGCACGGCGCTTGAGGAAGTTGGCCTGATCGCGACCGAAACGATCACCGAAGATATGCATACCGGACTGCGAATTCACGCCAAAGGCTGGAAGTCGTTGTTTGTGAACGAACGGATGATCGCCGCTCAGGCGGCTCCCGACATCACTTCGTTCGCGTCGCAGCGCCTTCGCTGGGGCGAGGGAAATCTCAGCATCTTCGCCTACGACAATCCGTTGACGATGAAGGGTTTGACGATTGGACAGCGCCTCAACTATCTCGGCTCGATGTTGGGATGGACGACGGGGCCAGCCAAGGCGTTGCTCTATATCGCGCCGATTTTGATGCTGTTTAGCGGCGTTTCGCCGGTCGGACACTTCAACGCGACGTTGCTGCTGATCACGTTGGCGTATTTGATCGTGACCTGGACGACGGTCAAATTAATCAGCAACGGATACGGCCGACTTTGGGATATGGAAGTCCAGGCAATGACCAACTTCTGGATTCAATGCTGCTGCGTGGCGCGCGCGATGTTGAATCGTGGACGCGGAAAATTTGTGGTGACCAGCAAGCGAGGGCGGCAAAACACCAAGGTCACGATGCTTATCGCTCCTCACATCGCGCTCATCACGCTTGGTATGGCCGCGATCGCCTGGGCGGGAGCCAAAATCTACTTGGGCGCAAGCAATGACTATATCGCTTTGACGGTGGGCGGGATTTTGATCGCGATCCAGTCTCTGATGGCCTTTCAAGTGGTGCGAAAAGCGCTGCGTCCCGGCGATGGGCGATTTTCCTGGCGTCACCCCACCAACGAAGTTCATATTCGGTTTGAAGGAGACGGCGTCTCCGGCCAGGCGATTAGCACCGATGTGAACGAAACGGGGATCGGCGCGATTGTCTACATGCCGATTCCGGTCGGCGCAATTGTCAATCTGACCTTGTCGACTACCGCGCGGCGTTTGAACTGCCAGGCCGTCGTGCGCAAATGTTGGCAGGTCAATAGCGAGCAGACGAACTTCAACGCGTTTCGCGTCGGTTTTCAATTTATCAATGCGACCACCGAGCAGTTGAGTGAAATCTGGTCCATTTCGGCCGAGACCGCCGTAGATGGGCAATACAAACGCTTGGCGCCGCGATCGTCGCGCGCAGGGCGACGCAAATTTGTTCGCTTGCCGTTGGAAATTGCCGCATCGGCCGATTCGGATGTGCTCGCCAAAGCTGTCTCCAGCGCGGTATTCGATGATGCAATCGTCTTTGAAACCAATTCGCCGTTGTCCGTCGATCAAGAAATCTACTTTCGAATCAACTCGCCGGTCGGACGCATGTCTGGCCACGGGCGACTCGAGTCGACCGGCGAGTCATCTGAGTATCGGCTGCTATTCACCAAATTCGATGATCAGTCGCGGAGCGTGCTGAAGAGCATTCAGCATGCTGCAGGCGGAAGATCGAAGCTTTCGGAAGTGATTAGCCCTGCCGTCGATATTGCGCCGCGGCCAATCATGCTTCCGTTGCTCGAAGGAGGCTGGATGGCCCTGGCGGCGTCGCTCTTGTGCGTGATCTGCGCTTGGCACATCTGGAAAGACAATTACTTCCTTTCCAACATTTCCAAAAGTCCGGCGATGCTGACGCCTGCCGAGCGCCAACGTGCGGACACGATCATCACGCAACTGCTCGATTCGCCGAAAAGCGTGAAAGACCCGGCGATCCTATTTGAGGCCCGCAAGGTGCTGCAGATGCTGGGCGAAAAAGATCGTCTCGCGAAACTGGACGCCGTATTGGCGATCGATTTTCCGCATGACTTGGGGTTAAAACTGGCCCGTGCGAGCCAACTGTTCGACCAAGGCAAGACGCCGGAAGCGTACGCCGCCTACAAAGCGATGGCGGTCGAGACGGCGACTGGCGAAATTTTGGCGACCCAAGAGCAGGAAGGCGATATTCAACTGGGACTCGCTCGCAGCGCGGGCGCGCTGAAAGAGACGACAATCGCAATCGCCGCCTATCGCAAAGCGCTGGAAATCAGGCCCAATCCAGAGATCGACTTCGAATTGGCCAATCTCCTGTTTGACCAACACAAGCTGAACGAGGTTCGTACTTTGCTTGAGACCATGGCGCCAAGTTTTGACACGCGATTGATTCGCGCACGGCTTGATTTGAACGACGGCAAGGTCGCATCGGCGCTCGCATCGCTGAAGATGCTCTCCAGCGAACGGCCTACGGACAATGATACTCGGCGGCTCTACGCTGAGGCGCTCGCCAAATCAGGCGACACCAATCAAGCGATCGCGCAGCTGAAGATCTTGATTCAAGCCGGGTTCGAGACGACCACGCTCCAGATGCGCACGGTTGATTTGTTGGCGTCGGAAGGGCGTTACCAGGAAACCGCTGCGCTCTTGAACGAACTATCGGAGCGGGCCGACATTGACGAACAGTTCTGGCCGACCTATGTGAATGCGGTTCGCCATCTGAGTAAGACAACTCCCAAGATGAACGCGACAATCGATCGCATCTATAAGCGACTTGTCGCAGAAGAGAATGGCGCCTGCGCGTTGAAAGAAGACTTGGCCGAATATCTCGTCCAAACCGGTGCGGTGAGCAAGAGCGTTAAATTATTGGCGGAATGCGTGAAGCAGGAACCAGCCAATTTGCGGATACGCAAGCGATATGCGGAGGTGCTGCATAACGCTGGAGAATTTGCCGCCGCGGATGAACAGTACCAATTGCTGCTCACCTCGGTCAAAGAAAGCGATCTGATGGACGTTTCGGCCAAAGCGAACGATAATATTTAGCCGAGGTTGATACCGGTTTCGGCGCTGCTGGCTGCAACCGGCGAGGTCCCTCTAGCGGATCGACTCTTCCGGCAATCCGGATTGGATCCCTTGATCGAGCGGCATCTGGTCTGGTTGGCCGGCGCCATGTTCGGCGATCAGGCGGTCGAGTTCGGTGCGGAGCTTGCGGATCGTTTCGGCCTGAGCGGGCTCGTTGATCAGATTCTTGTTTTCGTCGGGATCGGCTTTCAGGTCATACAACTCGGCCATGTGTTTGTCGGGCGAACCGTCGCCGTGCGGGTACCGAATGTACTTGTAACGATCGGTCCGCAGCGCGCGAACGTTGGGCGTGTAGGGGAACTGCTTTTCGTAGTTGTACTCGTAATAAAAGCTGGTGCGCCAGTCGGACGCGTCCCCTTGGGCAAGTTGTTTCCAACTTTTGCCGTGGATGTTTTCTAGCGGCTTGGCGCCGCAGATTTCTAAAATCGACGGAGCGAAATCGATCGTGACCGAAATGTTGTCAATCACGCGCGGCTGATCGACTGGGGTTAGTCCTGGGTAGCGGACCACCAACGGGATTCGGATCGAAGGCTCGTGGCCGGTTCGTTTGTCGACCATGCCATGTTCCCCTTCCAACAAACCATTGTCGGACGTAAAGATGATCAGCGTGTTGTCGAGCTCACCGCGTTCTTTTAAGAAGTCGTACAGACGACCGACGCTGTCATCGACCGAGAGAATCGTCCCCCAATAGGCGCGCACCATCCGAGCGAAGTCTTTCACGCCTGCGGGGCTTTCGTCCGGAAAATTTTTGCGCCAGTCGAACAGCGGCCCATAGATCCCGTGCCAGGTATCGAGTCGTTTTTTAAACCACTCTGGTTTGTCCTCTAGATCGAAGGCGCTTTTGGGATATTGGATATCGGCCTGATCAAACGTGTGTTCGTACTTTTCTTCGGGCAGATAAAAACTGTGCGGCGCCTTGTGTCCTAGCATCAGCATCCACGGCTTGTCGCCATCTTGTTTGCTGATCCAGTCTTCGGCCATATCGGTAACGACCGTCGTGTAGTACCCGTCGACGACCTTGCGCCCTTGGCCGTTGAAGTTGAATTCGGTGTCGAAGTATTTTCCTTGCCCTTTATGCGTCACAAAGTAATCAAAGCCGGGCCGGGGCTCGTCGTTATCTTCGCCCATGTGCCATTTGCCGATGTAGGCCGTCTCGTAGCCGGACTCATGCAGTCGCATGGGGAAGCTGACCAAGTTCGACGGATAGTCGGTAAAGTTGTTGACCACTCCATGCGCGTGAGCGTAGAGACCGCTGAGGATCGACGCACGACTGGGCGAACAAAGCGAGGTGGTGCAGTAGTGGTTCTTGAACAACAAGCCTTCGTCGGCCAGCCGATCGACATGCGGCGTCTTGAGATGCGGGTGCCCCATGCAACTGAGCGCATCGGAACGCTGATCATCGGTCAAAATGAACAACACGTTAGGACGCTTGTCCGCTTTGGCGGACTTTTCCTTTTGTGGGGCCTTATCTTGCGCCAAAGAGGAAGCCGTCATAACGAAGACAAGAGCGAAGGTGATGAGCATTCTCATACAGATGGGCGCCTAAGAGCTTGTGAATTGGGAGTCGACTGCGGGGAGCTCGGCTGCTGGGCAATGGGGTCGCGATGGGAGCAACATCCGATGATTCCGTTCCAGGCGAAACAGGACTGTCTGGATGAGCATGGGCGAAAAGCCTCCATTCTACTCGCTGAGTGTCATGGAATTTTACCCTAACGAATACGGCGTTTCTACCAAGTCGCCGAAATAGCCCAAGTTGTTTTCTAAGTGATTCTTGCGGCGCACTCGGCGAGAGTTCGCGACGTTAGACCGTCCGCAGTTGACTGCGTGTTGACGAGCCGCGCCGCGAAACTTGGGAATACGACGAAAATTCTTGAAAAAGAGTGTCGACTTGCAGGTCTGGCCTACGCAATGAATGCAGAGGAGATGTGCGGGAGCTCAAAAACTTCACACATTCGACCTCGCAGGCAACCGAGTCGAACGGCGAAAAGATGTGCATCGCTTTCGCGGTTAACAGGCGGATTGGGACAAACCGAACCTCCTCACGAGAAAACCAATGAATAAGCAGAAAAACAGCGAGGCGATTAAGACGGTTCATTTCTTGAGGTTAGATGATTCGGCGCTAGGGGATCCAGGGGAGCTCCAGCCGAACGATAATCCCTATTCGTCTCCATCGCATCCGCTGATGAAAAACTGTGAAGATACGGGGGATGTAGCCTCGCCTCCGCGAGTGGTCCGCCAGATCGGCAAGGATTTATTAATCGCAGCCGTGATCGCGATCGTCGGTACGTGCATCGCTTTGTACTTGGCGAGTTACCAACATCAGAGCGTATCAACGTTTGTCCTGGGATATCTGGCCGGCACCCTCGTCTCGTTTCTCATCGTGCTGCATCGCATTTGGAGCGCCGTCATGAAACAAAAATGGGGGATCGGCGGCTAACAAGTTGGGAAGCCGGCGATTGATATCTGACAAGGTCAAAGTGAAGAGACCGAAGACTCGGGCGATTATGTCAGAGACCGCTATAAGCGTGTGTTCGGGCCTTCCTAAGAAGATTAGCCGAGTGACTTATCGGGCTGAAAATTAATCTTTGCATCCTGATCAAACGCAACATACAACCGCCGCCACGGCTCGTCGTCCACTAGTCTCCACGAGTGACCAGTCCCCGTGACATCCAACGCGATGAGAATATCGCCGGGACCCAGCGTAAATGTTTCGCCATCGTGCATCGTAAATTCGAGCGTACCTGAGAGCGTGATCACGTATTGCGTGGTGGGAGCGTTGTGCCACTCGAGCGTTGCGTGGGGCGGAGTTTCTTTGAACAAGACCGACTTGGCTGCGGTGACTTCATTGTCAACGATGCTGCCGCGAGTCACGTGCGAGTGCCCATCGGGGCCGGTGTAGAGGTAATAGGCTTGGATCATGCGTTCACATTTTGCAGTTGGAGTACGGCGGCGGTATCAGCGCGAACTTTTCGACATAGGTCCGCGTCGTCGATCAATGAATGGCCGTATGACGGAATCATCTCTTGCACCCGATCGAGCCAAGCTCCTGGCGCCAGCCGATCGGCGAACGCTTGTTCGAGAACTTGGATCATGATCGCGACGGCAGTTGACGCGCCCGGCGATGCGCCCAGCATCGCGACTAGCGAGTGATCGGCCGAGAAGACAAGCTCGGTGCCAAATTGGAGAATGCCGCCGTGGACGGGATCCTTCTTGATAATTTGGACCCGTTGTCCGGCGACTTCTAATTTCCAATCGGCGTGATCCGCGTTGGGGAAGTACTCGCGCAGCAGTGCGAAACGCTTTGCGTCGGACTCGATGACCTGGCCGATCAGATATTCCGTCAGTGCGATGTTGTCTCGCCCGACGGCCAGCATCGGCAAAAGGTTCTCTGGATCGATCGACCCAAAGAGATCAAAAAACGATCCATGCTTGAGGAACTTCGTCGAGAAGCCTGCATACGGCCCGAAGAGCAGCGCCACCTTGCCGTCGATATGACGTTGGTCGAGATGCGGCACCGACATCGGCGGCGAACCTGTCAACGCTTTGCCGTAGACTTTGGCATGGTGACGTTCGGCCAACTTGGCGTTGTCACTGCGTAGCCAGATGCCGCTGACCGGAAAGCCGCCGTAGCCGTGCGCCTCGGGGATGCCCGATTTTTGCAACAAGTGCAGCGATCCGCCGCCGGCGCCGATGAAGACGAACTTGGCTTGGACGTCTCGGTGGGTACCGGTTTTGTCGTTTCGGACGTGCACATTCCACAGTTTCCCCGCGCGGCGCAAACCGAGCACGCATTGAGAAAAGTGAATCGCATAGTTATCGTGTTCGGCCGCTGAGTGGAGCAGAGCATTTGTCAGCGAACCGTAGTCGACATCGGCGCCGGTGACCATCCGCGTAGCGGCGACAACCTCGCTGGGGTCACGACCTTCCATGACCAGCGGCATCCACTCTTCCAACTGCCGCTTGTCTTCCGAAAATTCCATTCCCTGGTAACAGTGATGGGCCGATAACGCCGCAAAACGTTTACGCAGAAATGCAACGTTGTCGACGCCGCGGACAAAGCTGCAATGCGGCACCGACTGAATGAACGACTCGGGGGACTTGATGACTCCTTGGCGAACCAGATAGGCCCAGAACTGCCGCGATAGGTCGAACTGCGTGTTCACCGTCAACGCTTTGGAAATATCGATGCTGCCATCGCTCATGACCGGCGTGTAGTTCAGCTCGCAAAGCGCCGCATGTCCGGTGCCGGCGTTGTTCCAAGCGTTCGAGCTTTCTTGGGCGGCGCTATCGAGTCGCTCGAAAATCTCGATTTTCAGGTTAGGCTGCAACTGCTTCAGCATTGCCGCTAAGGTCGCGCTCATGATGCCGGCGCCGATCAAAACGACATCAAGCGGAGCGTCGGCGTTTGGTGAGGAAGACTTCATAGGATGGCTATCAAGAAAGATAGAAGGTGAATCGAGGATTAATGCACGTTCATCGCATCGTCGGAAACTGCCAGCCGTTTCTCTGACTGACCGTACACAGGGCCGTCGCTTCCGGCGAGCCTGAGAACTCTTTCTTCGGCTGATTCCATGTCAGTTCGCCACCCCGGGAACCGCGATGTTCCCCAAAAAGAAGCTGGAAGTCCGCTGGGCGCCGTGCGCATTCGGTCTCTCCCCCGCTACCCATCGCCGCTACCACGGTGGATGATGATTGCGCTGTTACGGCGAGATCGCCTATTGGTCATCCGCGAGGAGCTTTCGCATCAGTAGAGATACGTCAGGATTCTCGTAAACCTGGTCGACCATGCTGACATATTCCGTGGCGAAACGGTCGTTTTGAGCCAACTCACCAAAGACTGGCTTCAGCTTCAAGAAGGAAAGTTTGTCATTGCAAGTCCCTTGAGCGGCTTGGTGCAACTCGTCTTTCAAGTCGTCCATGATGACAAGCGGCTTGCCATTTTGATCGACGCGTTTGTCGCTATAAAGACACCATGTCGCAAGTAAAAACGCCGAACACTGGATGTTGCCGCCTTGCTGAAGGTTTTCGGTGATCGTCGGAATCAAGAAAACGGGCAGTTTGCTGGAACTGGCTAGGCAGATTCGTGAGACATTGTCCCGGACATTCGGATTTCCGAACCGCTCCAACAGGGTGTCTTTGTAGGCGTCGAGATCAATTCCTGCGACGTCATCCAGTACCGGAGTCGCTTCGAGGTCCATGAATTTGCGCAGATAGGCGGCAAACAGTTTGTCAGCAGCGCATTCGGCGATGGTTTCGTAGCCGACGATCGCCCCGGGGATTCCCAGCACCGAATGGCCAGCGTTGAGCAGGCGCAGTTTCATCTTCTCGTAGGGAGTTACATCGGGCACAAACTGAGCTCCGACGTTTTCCCAGCTTGGTCTGCCATTGGAGAATTTGTCCTCGATCACCCATTGGCAATAGGGTTCGCAGGTTACCGGCCATTCATCCTTGAATCCCAACTCATGCTCGAGATAGCGGATATCCGCGTCGGTTGTCACCGGGGTGATGCGATCGACCATGGCGTTGGGAAAACCAACCTCGTTCTCAATCCAGCTCGCCAAATCGGGATCTTGTCGACGAGCAAAATCCAGGACCATCTTTTGGGTCAAACTGCCGTTATGCTGAATATTGTCACAGGAGAGAATCGTAAATGCCGGGAGCCCCTGGTCTCGCCTTTGGCGAAGTGCGGCAGTCAGGTATCCAAACACCAAAATTGGCTGCAACGGATGTTCTAAATCGTGTTGCGCATCAGGATTCGAGAAATCAAATTCTCCAGTGCCCGGCGCTACGTTGTATCCACCTTCCGTGATCGTGAGCGAGACAATGCGAGTCTCTGGGCTCGCCATTTTGCGGATGACCATCTCTGGATTGTCGCAACCCATGACAAAATCGATCAGCGATCCGATGACCCGATTTTCGACTTCACCATCCGGATGCTTCATGATCAACGTGTAAAGGTAATCTTGGTTTTCGAGTATGGCGGCCATTTTACGATCGGCTTCTCTCAGGCCGACGCCGCAAATGCCCCAATCGGAAACGTCGGCGTTTTCCAGCAACTGGTCGGTATAAAACGCTTCGTGCGATCGATGGAATCCGCCAACGCCGACATGGACGATCCCCGCTTTCAGCGGAGCCCGATCATACGTGGGGCGAGCGATTTCATGCGGCAGCCGTTGAAGGTTTTCCTGATTTAGTGAAATCGATTCGCTCATAATAGAATGTTCCTTGCGGCTTCCGCCGACGGCATGAAAGGGATCGTTGCTCAGTCCGCCAGATGTAAATTCAGCGCCTTTCGCCGGTGAAGAACCCAGTAGGCGAAAGCGAAATAAGTGATCGTGAACACAAACGCCCAGGGGTAAAAGATCGCGACGTTCTGTTCGTAAGCGGTCATGTCGGGACTCCAAAACATCACTCTTAAAGCCAGTACCAGCGTAAGTCCCAAGCTGGTCCAAGCAATTCCAGTCAGCGCCTTCGACAGCCAAGAATGATCTCGAATCGGATCACCTTCTGAGATTGCTTGTTCCGCTTGAAACGCTTTGATCTCTTCAGTTCGCTTTTCGTCTTCCGCTTGTTCGACTGGATACTTTTCCGCAGCGCCGTATTGTTTTGCGAGAATTGTATAAAGCAGAATGGTAAAGATCCACGTCGGCAAAAATAGATAATAAAACGACATCACGTTCATCGCGTTAAGGCCAAACCCAAAGGCCAAACCGCCGATCCAAGCGGCGATCGCCGGCGTGCTGTGATTTGACCTGCGGAAATGCGCCCAATACCGGGTAAAACCAATGCGAGGAAAAACCACATGCTCTGCAAATACGATTCCACCTACCGGCGCCACGAGCAGACCTGCGTAGGTTAGCAGCGGAAGCATCTGGCTGAACACAAACGGAAAGCAGGCGATCACAACCGTGATGCAGCCCACCGTAAAAGTGACCATCTTTCTAGAATGCGTGTGAAAGATGGACTGCGCCGCTAGCCCCGCGCGATAAAGATTCGCATTTGCCGTCGTCCAGCCTGCAACGATCACAATCACATATCCAGAAAGTCCCAGTGCACGATACGCGACGTCGCCGGGGTCTAGCTCGACGATGTTCGATTTCAGCAACACCGCTGTGCCGGCGCCCATGACGCCTGCTGCGATCCATGCGACATAGTGTCCAAATAGCATGCCTGCGCTAGTGCATAGTCCATACAGCGAACTCTTTGCATATCGCAACAACGCCATGTCAATCAGGCCGAAGTGCGTAATCGTATTCGCCGCCCACGCAAATCCAATGACTTCCCAGAGGCCGATGCCTGGTTCTCCCTTGCTGTTGACCCCGGTCCAGATCGATTGGTCGCCGATCGTGATGAAGTCGCCGAAGCTTGATAGTTCGGTTCGGCCGAGGACCGAATTCGCGAGGGCGGGAAACAGCACGAACGCACCGCAGACAAACATCACGACTAACCAAGGACCGCATAGGCCTGAGAACTCGGCGACGGCGTTAAATCCATACATCGCGACCACCACCACAATCATGCCGACGGCCAGCACGACCAATACGAACAAGCTGCTCGTGGGATACCAATGCAATTGAGCGGGGATGTTGAATAACAGTCGCACGGCGGAACTGGAAACAGTAATCATCGCCGCCGAGATGACCATAAAGATCAGGACATTCGCCCAGTTGTAGAGGTTGGTCATTGAGTCTCCCGCGATCTTATGCAGATAGGTGTAGAGACTCAGTCGCGTCTGAACTGCAATCGGCGCTGTGATGACCGTCCAGCTTAGAATCGCCAGGAAATTTCCGATCAACAGGCCAATCAGAATGTCTTTGGTCGAAGCTCCCAACGCGACAAAAGTAGCGCCGATGACGAACTCGGTCGCGGCGACATGTTCGCCGGCGTACAAACCCAGGAAATGAGTCCAGCCATGCAGCTTGTGACTAGGAATCGGCAATTGCTCTTGCTTGATGTCGGCAATTGCCTGCGAGCTTGTTTCGGAACTCATAGGGCTCTTCTCGGAAGTTGATTGTGCGTGCGTCGACGATCGAACGGACCGGTTTTCGATCTCGATGAGCTGTTGAGGAGGAGTCACATCGGCGAAGCGGAGGATTCGAAAGAGCAGCATCCGCAACGCATGCCTTTCTCTCCACACTTCCGTTCGGCGATATGGCTAGATATTTGAGCGAAGCGCCAGACGAGTATTTAGGGACGCTTGATATCCAGTATAGGAAACTGCCAGCCGTCACGCTGGGCGACGGTGCAAAAAGCCGTAGCCTCTGGCGAACCCTCAAACTCCTGCTTGCTCTCGTTCCAACTCAATTCGCCCCCTACGCGTACCGCAATATTCCCCAGCAAACAAAGCGAGGAGAGTCGCGCGCCATAGGCGAAAGAGGTGTCGGTTTCACCATGACTGCGGATTGCCGAAAGCCACTGTTGATGATGGTTTTGCGGGTCTTCCAGCCGCAGCGGCGAAAGCTGAAAACCATCGACCGCCGTGCCTGGCACGATTTGGGGCATGCCGCCAAATTTGCTGGCGTAGACTTTCGCCTGTTCGGCGACGATCAAGATTCCGTCATCCGGTACCCGCGCGACGCCGACGGTTTCGACCGATGGTTTTTGGCCGCCGTCGTACCAGGTCAGACGAACCGGCGCGGCGTTTTCGCGCGCGACTTGGAACTTCACTACGCTCCAACTGGGAGGCGATTCGTTGGAGCCGTCGCCGGAGGTCTGGGCCGAGATGGCGGTTGGCGCCGTAAGCGACAACCCGGAGACGACCGGGTCGAGCAAGTGACAACCGTTGTCGCCGAGCGCGCCGCTGCCAAAGGCCCAATGTCCGCGCCATTGCATCGGATGGTAGCCGGGAGCATACGGACGCACCGGCGCTCCGCTGAGCCAGAGATTCCAGTCGAGCCAAGCGGGAACGGGGAACTCGCCGATCGGTCGCGTCACCCCTTGTGGCCAAAAGGGAGCGGTCGACCAGGCGTGGACTTCTGCGATCTTGCCGAGTTCGCCCGATTGCAAAATTTGCCGCAGCCGGCGATAGCCGCGTTTTGCGTGGTGCTGGACGCCAAACTGCGTGACGACTTTCGTGGTCGCAGCCGCAGCGGCCATGGTTTGGCAATCGGCGTAGTTGTTCGAGAGCGGCTTTTCGCAATAGACGTGCAGACCTTGCTCCATCGCCAACAAGCTGGCCAGCGCATGCGTATGGTCAGGCGAGCTGATCACCACGCCGTCTAAATCGGCCGACGAGAGCATTTCGCGAAAATCGCGAAAGCCGGCCGCTTTCGGAAAACGGGATTGAGCCTCGCCGAGATACCGCGCGTCGACATCGCAGAGAGCGGCGACTTCCTCATTTTCGCAGAGGCTCAGATTGCTGAATCCCTGATTTCCGACTCCGACAAACCCCAAACGAAGTCGCTCGTTGGGCGAATTGGCCTTGGTCACCGGCGCCGCCGAGCCGGCGAACAGAGCGGCTGACCCTCCCAATAGGAACGAACGACGGCAAATACGGTCTATCACTGGGCTTTCCCCCTCTTGTCGCAACGAGCCGTAGGGCCGAATCTAGTAGATTGGTTTTGGTTGGTCACACAAAGAGAATTGCTTTGAACGAAGTTCCCCCGCCTACGCCCGCACCCGCGCCCAAGTTCGCCACGCTGCAAGAGGCGCTGACGGCGCATGGAGCGCCGCTTGATGATGCGATCGTCGCTGCGCTCGACAAGTACGCGCAGATCGTGTGGGAAATGAATCAAAGTTTGAACCTCACGCGGCACACTGACTACGACAAATTCGTCGCGCGGGATGTTCTGGATAGTCTCGCATTGGCAGGGCAGCTAAAACCGGGCGACGAGATCCTGGATCTCGGTTCCGGCGGCGGCGTCCCCGGCGTCATCATCGCCATTCTACGTCCTGACGTGCAGGTTTCTTTGTGCGATTCGGTCACGAAAAAAGCGAAAGCTTTAGAGGAGATCGTCCATCGCGCCGGGCTGTCGATTCCGGTTTATCATGCTCGCGCCGAAGATTTGCTAGAAGATTTTCGCTATCACGCAATTGTTTGTCGCGCGGTCGCCCCTCTGAAGAAGTTGCTGACTTGGTTGGCCCCCCATTGGGCCTCCTTTGATCAACTTCTGGCCATCAAGGGGGGTAAATGGGTCGAAGAACGGAACGAAGCACGTCATTTCGGGCTTTTGAACGACCTTCAGCTCCGAAAAGAGGTCGAATACACGACCCCCGGCAACGACCATCCGAGTGTGGTTTTGAAGATTTGGCCGGCTGGACGGAAAGAACCGTAAATTTCGGCCCGACTTCGACTTACCAATCGGTTGACGCGGCTACGGTTTCCGAAGCATGATACATGATGAGGGAACTCGTCGTTTTATGGTGCGCGGTGTCCAAATCTATTCTGACGCCGCTGCATTCCTTATATTCTGACTTTTCGTAAACAACTGCGCTCGCAGCGACTTATCGCGTTCGGGAGGATTGCGCCTTGGCCGGAACACTCGGAGACTTTTCGGAAAACCTGATTCGACGCGGCATCGTCGGCCCTGATCAGCTTGCCGAAGCGGAGCAGCTTGCCGACAAGAAAAAGATTCAGGTCCACGACGCCCTGGTTCAGCTCGGTTATGCGTCAGGAAGCGACGTGATGAAGGCCCTTGCGCTAGAGCATGGACTGGAGTACATCGACCTCGACTCAGTGCTGATTAACCCGTCGGCCGTTGAGCTGGTGCCGGAATCGGTCGCCCGCGAAAACGTCATCATGCCGATGTCGGAAGAGGATGGGGCGCTGCGCGTGATCTGCAGCAACCCGTTCGACCTCGAAGCATTCGACAAATTGCGGTTCATCTTGAATCGCAAAGTGGAGATCGCGCTTGCCCCCCGCGAAAACATCCTGGAGTCGATCAACCGCTACTACGGCCAACAAGAGGGGGAGTCGGCCGATACAATGCTGCAGGAGTTTACCGATACGGCGATCGACTTCACCGACACGATGCAGGAAGATACGCAGACCTACGACGACGTCTCGGCGGTCGACGACAACAGCGCCCCGGTGGTCCGCCTGGTGCAGTTGATGATCAACGAGGCGGTCCAGCTGCGTGCTTCCGACATCCATGTCGAACCATTTGAAGATCGCGTCCGCATTCGCTACCGCATCGATGGGGTATTGGTCGAGCGGGACAGCCCCCCCCGGCGTATGTTGGGTGCGCTGATCTCCCGCATCAAGATTCTTGCCGGAATTGACATCGCCGAACGCCGACGTTGTCAGGATGGTCGCATCAAGGCAGACGTTGGCACCAAAGAGATCGACCTGCGTGTCAATGTGATACCGACCAACCATGGTCAATCGATCGTGATGCGTATTCTGGATAAAGACAGCATCAAGGTGGGCGTTCGTCAGCTTGGTCTGTCGGAAGGTTCATTCCAGAAGTTCCAGAGTCTGATCAAGCGTCCGAACGGCATCATTCTGGTTACCGGACCGACCGGTTCCGGAAAAACGACCACGCTGTACGCCGCGTTGAACGAGCTGAACCGTCCCGACACCAAGATCATCACGGCCGAAGATCCGGTCGAATACTATCTGCCGGGGATCAACCAGACGCAGGTGCGTCACAACATCGGGCTCGACTTTGCCCGGATTATTCGCGCGATGCTGCGTCAGGCTCCTAATATCATCCTGGTGGGTGAAATGCGAGATCGAGAGACGGCATCGATGGGAATTCAAGCTTCTTTAACGGGACACTTGGTTTTCAGTACTCTACACACGAACGATGCGCCCGGTTCCATTACACGTCTGGTAGACATGGGGGTTCCCCCCTATCTCGTCGCGAGTACAATTATCGCAGTGCTGGCACAGCGCTTGGTGCGGATTATCTGCGACAAGTGCAAGTCGCCGTTCACCCCCAGCGACGCGGTTTTGGAGCAAGCCGGCATCACGCCGGAGCAAGCCGCGACCGCGACATTTATGAAGGGGCGCGGCTGCGGCAACTGCCAGCGCACCGGTTACAAGGGACGTCGCGGTATCTTTGAATTGATGCCGATGTCCTCAAAAATACGAGAGCTAGCGTTTGAAGGCGCTTCGACTCAAGAGATTCGGCGAGCCGCGGTTAGCCTGGGGATGGCGACGTTGTATGACGACGGCATCCTCAAAGCAATGAAGGGGCTCACCACCCTTGAGGAGGTGTTCCGCGTCGCCAAGCAAGTCGAGCAATAAGTCTTCCTAGAGGACTCATGTCTCGCAGCAGTTCCAATTTGCGTCGCAGGGCAGGTCAAACCGTTTTTGCGAAATGCGCCACAGAACGGGCCATTTACTTGAGCGATCGGGCCGCGACGTAACAATAACAACGATCCGCCAGCTTCCTATTCCTTTTCCTTATCCCTCATCACGGAACAGAACGGATCGCACGGCAACAGGGCTCGCTTGAGCCGGGCTCGATCGAGCTCGCCTGTTGAACGTGATTCATTCCTATACCAACCAGAAACGTTAACCAGGGCGCTCCCTATTGGGGAATGTGCTGGAACGCTTGCTGTCGTTATGTAATTGCTCCCAATGCTGGGGGTAATACGTCTCTTGTTGAATGCGCTAAAGGATTCGTATGGCCACGATTCTGATTGACAAGCTGTTGCAAGCCGCCGTGAAGCAAGGCGCGAGCGACATTCATATAACCGTCGGGCAACCTCCGGTGTTTCGGTTGCATGGGCGAATGCGACAACTTGATACGAAATCTTTGGTTCCAGAAGACACCGTCTCGCTGATGAAAAGCATCACGCCAGAGCGTTGTCAGCGGGAACTGCAAGAGTCTGGCAGCGCCGACTTTGGTTTTGCGTTCAGCGATTTGGCCCGTTTTCGCGTTTCGATTTTTCGCCAACGCGGCAACATCTCGATGGTGTTGCGTCAGATTCCGAACTCGATGCTGACGCCGGAGCAACTCGGTTTGCCCGACAAAGTGATCGAGTTGTGCAAACGCCCTCGCGGGCTGTTTCTGGTGACCGGGCCGACCGGTTCGGGAAAAAGTACGACGCTCGCGAGCGTGATCAACAACATTAATGAGACGATCGATCACCATATCATCACGATCGAAGATCCGATCGAATTTTATCACTACCACAAAAAGTCGACGGTCAATCAACGCGAAGTTGGGGTCGACGTCCCCTCTTTCGCCGAAGCGATTCGTCGCGCATTGCGACAAGACCCGGACGTGATTCTGGTGGGTGAGCTGCGCGACTTGGAAACGATCGAAGCGGCGATCACCGCGGCGGAAACAGGGCACGTCGTGTTCGGTACGTTGCATACCAACAGCGCCGCCGGCACGATCAACCGCATTATCGACGTGTTTCCGACGAACCAGCAGGACCAGATTCGGACGCAGTTGGGCGAAGGTTTGATCGGCGTGTTGTCGCAAACGCTCTGCCCCAAGATCGGCGGCGGACGTTGTGCGGCTTACGAACTGCTTAACTGCACCTCCGGCATCAAGAACCTGATTCGCGAAAACAAGGTGTTTCGTATTCCGTCGATGATTCAAACCGGCGCCAAGCACGGGATGATCCTGATGGACGACTCGCTTTACAACTTGTGGAAAGCAGAGAAAGTCTCGCAAGAAGAGGTGCTCGGCAAAGCCCAGCATCCGACCGACCTGGCCAAGCGAATCGCGGACGCCAAACGAGGCTTGGAGCAAGACGAAGTGGCCGAAGCTTCCGCTCACTAACGTCAACCGAAACGACGGCAGAGATTTACCTTCAAATAGACGCAGCCAAGTAGAAGCAGCAAGGACTTATCAATGGCGATTCGACGCCTGGGACAAATTCTGGTCGACTTAGGGTTCATCAGTGATGAACAGTTGGTGCTATTGCTCGAAGAGCAAGAGCAGCAAGCTGAACATCAGGCGATCGGCAAGATTGCTGAAGACATGAACCTGATCACGGATGATCAGCTTGTTCAAGCGTTGGCCGAGCAATTGGGAATGCAGGTCGTCAGTCTGGACGACGTCTCGATTCCGGGCGACTTGCTGTCGCGCGTCACCGAGCCGATGGCCCAGCTCTACAAAGTGATTCCGATCTCGTTTGACGAAGATTTGAACGAGCTGTCGGTCGCGACGTGCGAACCGCAGAATTTGTCGACGCAGGATGAATTGCGACAGTTTTTGGGCTACTCGATTCGCGTTGTCGTCGCGACCGAACGAGACATCCAAAAAACGCTCGATCGCTATTACTCGGAAGATACCGAAAGCTTCGAAAGCCTGGTCCACGATCTCGAGGGTGACGCCGTTTTGGCGAAAGCCGCATCGGCGCTGATGGGTGACGGGCCGATCGACATTACGGACGCCGAAGCGCTGGCCGACAGCGCCCCGGTGCGGAAGCTGCTGAACATGGTTCTGCTGATGGCGATCAAAGATCACGCCAGCGATATTCACTTTGAACCGTTTGAAGAAGAGTTTCGGATTCGCGTCAAAGCGGACGGCGTGCTCTTTGAAATGGTTCCGCCGCCGCGTCACTTGGCGTTTGCAATTACTACTCGGATCAAGGTGATGGCCGATCTCGACATCGCGGAACGGCGGATGCCGCAGGATGGTCGGATCGAACTGACCGTCGGCGGGCACCCGGTCGACTTGCGCGTGTCAGTGTTGCCGACGATGTTTGGCGAAAGCGTCGTGATGCGACTGCTCGATCGCAGCGTCGTGTCGCTCGATCTAGAGAAGG
Source organism: Blastopirellula marina DSM 3645 (assembly GCF_000153105.1). Taxonomy (GTDB): domain Bacteria; phylum Planctomycetota; class Planctomycetia; order Pirellulales; family Pirellulaceae; genus Blastopirellula; species Blastopirellula marina. The sequence continues at coordinate 545,669 of NZ_CH672377.1, read as the reverse complement.
TCGGCATGGATCCGGTCACGCTGAAGGATTTTCGCGTCGTGATGGAGCGTCCCAACGGTATCGTGCTCGTGACCGGACCGACCGGTTCCGGCAAGACGACCACGCTTTACTCAGCGCTTAGCGAACTGAACGAAATCACCGAGAAGATCATCACGACCGAAGAGCCGGTCGAGTATGACATTGACGGCATCGTGCAGATTCCGATCGACGCCGACATCGGCAACTCGTTCGCGAATTGCCTGCGAGCCATTTTGCGACAAGATCCCGATACGATCCTGGTCGGCGAGATTCGTGATAAAGAGACCGCCGAGATCGCGATTCAAGCGTCGCTGACAGGGCACTTGGTGTTCAGCACGCTGCACACCAACGACGCTCCTTCGACGGTCACGCGTTTGAAGGACATGGGCATTCCGACGTTTATGATCACCGCGACGGTCGAAGCCATTTTGGCTCAGCGGCTGGTGCGGCGCATTTGCAGTCAGTGTCGCGAAGAATCGATCCCGAGCAACGATATGTTGTTCGAGTTGAAGATGAAGCCCGAAGAACTGGCCGGCCGCAAGTTCTACAAAGGGATCGGTTGCGAGAACTGCAACAACACCGGTTACAAAGGGCGCATCGGCCTGTTTGAACTGCTCATTATGAATGACGATATCCGCGACATGATTATGCGGAACGCGTCGACCGACGAGATTCGAGAAGAGGCGCGGCGCGTGGGGATGACCTCGCTCCGCGACGCCGGAATGCTGTTGGCTTACGACGGTTTGACCTCGATTGAAGAGGTCGTTCGCGAAACCGTGCTCGAAGCATAGCAAAGCGAAACAAATCGAAGCCTCCTCGTGCTCGCGGCGTCATGCTGCCAACACGAGAAAAATTAACAAACAAACACGTTGAATTCACACGAACTGAGCGACCCGGCGAAATAATCGCCTGACGCCAACATCCTTCGACCGACGCGACCAGCCGCGCCGTTCGACAATCCAGGCTGCACGCGGGAAAAGATCATGCCAACCTATCAATTCGAAGCGATGGACACCGAGGGTCAGGAGATCCGCGATGTAATTGATGCGCCAACCGAAGATGAAGCGGTGGCTACTATACGCCAAATGGGCTACTTCATTACCCGCATTTCTGAAAAGAAGGCGCGGGCGAAGGCGGCCGGTAAGGCAGGTAGCAAAGGGGGCCGCACGTTCGCGATCGGCGGCGTCAGCAGTCGTCAGCTGACTACCTTCACACGGCAGTTGGCTATTCTGCAAAACGCCGGTCTGCCGATCTTGCGCAGTTTGAAGATTCTTGAGAAGCAGTCGAAACCGGGACGCTTGAAGAACTCGTTGATGGACGTCTGCGAAGACATTGAGTCGGGCGCCGGTCTGTCAGAAGCGATGTCGAAGTGCCCGAAGTGCTTCAATCGGCTCTACGTCAACATGATCAAAGCCGGCGAGGCCGGCGGCGCCTTGGAAGTGATTTTGCTTCGCCTGGCCGACTTCATGGAACGGGACGAAGACCTGAAGCGCAAAGTCAAAGGCGCGATGATTTACCCCGCGGTGGTCATCACGGTGGCGGTCGGTATTTTGACCTTCATTATGATCAAGATCGTGCCGGTGTTTAAGACGATCTTTGACGACTTCGAACTTGATTTGCCGCCGCCGACGCAGTTGTTGATCACCATGTCGACGGCGATCGTGAACTACTGGTACGTGATTCCGTTGATTCCGATGGCGTTGGTCTTGTTCGTCAAGTTGCTGCGGAAATTCCGACAAGGGCGCATGGGCTGGGACTTGTTCTTCCTGAACGTGCCGATCGCCGGCAGCTTGCAAGAGAAGAACATCCTGGCGCGGACCACGCGTACCCTAGGAACGTTGATCGCCTCAGGCGTGCCGATCCTCGAATGCTTGAACATTGCCCGCGATACGTCAGGGCACGCGATGTTCGAGAAGATGTATCACAACGTCTCCGAGTCGATCAAAGAGGGCGAATCGATCTTCAAACCGATGGAAGAAAACTGTCGCGCTCCGTTTCACCCGGTCGCGCTCTTCCTGTGGATGCTGTTCCCCGCGCTGCCGGCCGCGGCGCTGATGATTGTGCCTGGCGATGTGGCCCAGTACGCACCCACCGCGATCGGCGTTTGCGCCATCTGCGGCGCGCTCTGGTACTTCATGCGAATGAAACGTCGCGTGGTCGAACTGTTTGTGACCAACATGATCGACGTGGGTGAAGAGACCGGCGAACTCGATACGATGCTCTTCAAAGTCGCCGACACCTACGACGAGGACGTCAGCGTGATGACCGAATCGTTGACCAAGCTGCTCGAACCGATCTTGATCGTGTTTCTCGGCATCTCGGTCGGCTTTATCGTCGTCTCGCTCTTCCTGCCGTTGGTCAGCTTGATTCAAAACTTGTCGTAAACCTTATCGCACCGCAGGGAGGCCGCTCGCCAGCCGAGCCTCCCTGCTGCAAACACCCCAACTACATAACCACTTACTACGAACCGCGGCAGCGAAGCCGACGCGTTTACCAGGAAAGGTTCGCCATGAAGACTCGGGCACTTGCAACGCAGCGCAAATCAACACGGCGCGGGTTTACGCTCGTCGAACTGCTGGTCGTGATCACGATCATCGGCATCCTGGCCGGCTTAGCGCTGGTCGCGATTCCGGCGGCCGTTGGTCGCGTGAAGGAAGGCGCGATGACCGCCGAATTGGTTCAGATGGAAACGGCGATGAAGCTGTTCAGGAATGATTATGGTGCGTATCCGCCAGATGGTAACGCCGCCTACTATCCGACCAACGGCGTTCGCGAAGCAAGATTTCAATCGTTTTTCAAGAAGCTTTTCCCCCGTATTAATTCACAGGATTACGATGACGCGCTAGATTCGTCTGATACGGGTGAGAAGCAGCAAATTCAAAATCTGGTGGATGCAGGAATTGTATCTCCTGCGATTTTGACCGGCACGCTTTCACTCGATAACATTAGCCCTCCCGAAATCCTGGTGATCTGCCTGAGCGGATTTAGTTCGGACATCGAGTATCCGCTCACCGGATCCAGCGAGCGCAAGCGGTATTTTGATTTCAAACCGGAACGCCTGCAAGACAAAGACGGCGACGGTTGGTACGAGTATTATCCAAGCGGTGTGGATGCTCCGTACGTCTATTTCGATTCCAGGTCTTACGTGACCGGTGCAGGCGCCGCCGCGAGATTTCCGGCGTCTACATCTTCTGCGTTCCCTGGTATTGGTCAGGCCCGTCCTTACTACCAGATCCTGGGAAGCACTTCGGGTTTCGCCAATCCCGATACCTTTCAAATTATCTGTGCCGGCATCGATGGGTCCTTCGGTGAGTGGGACGACTATGCGGTCACCAATACCGACGTAAAAGTCTATCCAGGAGGATTGGCTGGCGCAACGCTTCCCAGTTCGTTGACGGCGTACGCCTACACCACCGACGATCGCGACAACATCACCAACTTTGCTCAGGGGCCGTTGCGTAACAAGGAGCCTGAATAATGATGCGTAATCACGCGCGAAACGACCGCCGCGGGCGGACTGCTGCTCGCCGCGGATTTACGCTGGTCGAAATGTTGGTCGTCGTCGTGATCCTCGGCCTACTGTCGGGCATGGTCCTACTGGCCCTGGCCGGCGCCGGCGAATCGGCCCGCGAAGCACGGACCCGCGGCCAAATCACCAAGCTCAACGAGTTCATCATGACTCGCTACGAGAGCTATCGGACGCGGCGGACTCCCCGGCCAACAACAGGCAACCCGCGTCAAGTTGCGACGGATCGCGTCGATAACATTCGTGCGTTAATGATGCAGGAGATGCCGGATCGCAAAACGGATTTGGCGACAGATTACACAACGCTCGCTGCGGGGCAATATTCGTCGACCTACGCTCGTCATCAACGCGCCATTATCGCGTTCACTGGCGCTTTAAGCTGGACGGATGCGTACGACAACTACTGGACCGCTGAGAACCAACACTCTGAGTGTCTCTATCTCATTTTGGCGTCGATCTCTGACGGTGAGACGAGCGCGCTCGACTTTTTGCACGATAGCGAAGTCGGAGACACCGACGAGGATGGCGTGCCCGAAGTGCTGGACGGTTGGGGCAACCCCATCGCGTTTATCCGCTGGCCGCAGGGATATCTTGGTTTCGAGAGTTCACTGCAAGATATTCGCGTCTACGATTCCTTCGATCCGCTGAAGGTTTATGGACGGACAGGCGGAATCCCGAATCTTTATACAGATGGCGCCGGGGCAACAACGGCCGATAGCTTTGCACATTTCAACCTGATGCCGCTGGTCGTTTCGCCTGGCAAGGATGGCATTTTTGATATCGTGGGCGACGACTCGTCAGGCACGACTGCCGACACCGAACGTGGCATCACCGGAAATAATGGTACGGGGCCGATCGTTTATTCTTCGACATCGCCGGTAGCCAACCCCTACGCTTTCACCGCTGCGCCCTTTATCGGCGATAACGGCTCGGTCGGTGTGGGCGCTGTCCGTGCGGATGTCAACGGCGACGGCTACGACAACTCGGTCGACAACATCAGCAATCATTACTTGATTGTCGGAGGTAACGCGCCATGAGTGGACAGTCATACAAATCGGAACAAAACCGCCGCGGCGTGACCTTGGTCGAACTGTTGGTCGTGGTGACGCTGTTGTCGATCTTGCTCGGCATCGCCGCAACCGCGGCGCGGACCGGCGCTCGCGGTAAAAAGCAACGCGAAGCGGCGCGTCAGGTGAACGCGTTTATCGCCGGCGCTCGCACGCGAGCGCTGGAGCTCGGCCGTTCGGTCGGCGTCGAGATCGTTAACAATCGTCCGAACGAACCGCAAGCCGGGCTCACGTTGTTCATGGTCGAAACGCCGCCTCCCTATGCGGGCGACTTTACTGCATCGACGGTAGAAATCCGATCCATGGGAACCAACTCCGCTTCGTTGGCGTTCAAGGTGCAAGCTGGGGGGATGCCGCCATTGCATCCGATCGATTCGACATTGCTGCTCGATCCAGATTTTGTTCAGCCGGGGGACGTTGTTTTTTTTAGTTACCAAAATCAGCCGTATCGTGTCACCGCCGTAAATCCGACGATATCGACGAACGGATATCGATTGGTCAGCGTGGAGTGGGATATTGATCAGCCATCCCCATTTCCATGGTACGCATCCGGAACCATTACTTCCCCTTTCAAAATCTACCGTCAACCGCAGCGCAACAGCGTCACGCCGCTGCAGATGCCGACCGGCATTTGCATCGACTTGGCGTTCTCGGGTTTAGGGACGACCGGGTATGGGACCAATTCGACGGGGATCGCTTCGCAAGCGTTTGCCGGCACGCCCACGACCGAGGAATACCCCAAGATCATGTTCGGCCCTAAAGGGGGCGTCGACGCTTACTATTGGCAATCGGGCACTTCGGCTACCGCCGTGACCGCTTCCGCGACGCTGCCGGTGGGCAATATCAACTTGCTGATTGGGCGTTATGAAAAGGTGATCGCAGTGACGGATCTTGGGCTTCCTTTGACGAATCCGGCGAACGTTCTATCGTTGTTCACGGCGCCCACCGCTGACGGCAGCAATATCGCCGATCCAGAGGCGATGTGGGTATCGATCAATCGACTGACGGGCAACATCGCGACCACCAACAACGGGGCAGTCAGCACCTCGGTCGGATCGGCGCCAGACGCGATTGCGTCGGCGCGCCGCTTCGCCAAGCAGGCTCAGAACATCTCGGGCCGATAACCGAAATCAAACGTGACGTAATGATGATAACCATGCAACCAACTCGAAATCGCCCGCGCGGCATCACGCTGGTCGAAGTGTTGATGTCGACGATGGTCGTGATGCTGGGGATCCTCGGCCTGATCTCGCTGATTCCGCTCGGCAGCCATCTGGCCGAACGGGGAACCCGCAGCGATCGCGTCGCCAGCATCGGCCGCCGCGTCCAGCGCGAAGCGAAGGTCTACGGCATGATGAACCCGGACGCTTGGCTCGATCCGCTGGACCCAACGCCCAATGATAAATCGACCATTCGAATCTCTCCCTCGGCCTTGCCTGTGCGTCAGGCGTACTTGATTGACCCGATGTTTTTTATTGACGGCGCTACCGAGCGTCAAGGTTTTCCCTATGCCGCGACGGCGACGCCGAAAATGCGTCGCTTGTCTCTGGGAAGTTATCCGGATGTCTCGGTGATTACCGACGCCCAGCAGCGTTTGAATATCATCGGCCGTCGCGGCGAACGCGCGTTCGTTTCTGACGATGACTACGGGGTAGGAACCGCCGGCGGTTATGAGCGTCCCAAGGATCGCGAAGACCCGCTATTGCAGAAGTTCTTCACACGCGGCGGGACGGCCATTCGCCGTCAGTCGCAAGGGACCTATAGTTGGGCGATCATGCTGGTTCCGGAGTTTGCCAGCGTGCCGGTCAATACGACGAGCGGCGGCTTGACTCCTCCGTTCAGTGCGGCGACTGACGCATCTCAGTTACCGACCGATCAATACACGATGTCGACAATTATCTTCCAGAATCGCCAAGGCGATATTCCCGGCAGTGCCGATATCGCTACGTCACTGAACGAACGCGTACTAGGAGTTGACGGCGCTTCGTTTATCAGCGGCGGAGGCGCGTCGGGCGAAGTCGAAGTAAGTGGTACAGAGGCGGAGCTCGACATGAGAACGGGCGACTGGATTTGCCTGTCCACACGTATTACGAGAACTGTTTCCGGCGACTCGTATTACTGGGGCGATGTTTTCAAATGGTATCGGATCATTGCAATGGATGAAATCGATGCTTCGGGGACTCCCTTTCGACGTTTAACAATCAGCGGGCCTGATTGGAACGCGACGGACCCTCCCACCCAGGCCATCTACGTCGAAGACGTAATCGGCGTTTACGAACGAAAGGTCCGCTTGGAGACGGGCTCTCCTTGGACCCCTTAAACACTCACGATTTACTTTTCCTGAAGACTACTCTTACCAGCAATTCAAGCGGCCGACTTACGGCGGTTTGACGAAATAACGGCGACGCTTTGCGGGGGCTGGCGTCGTCATGCGAAAGCAAAAAGGCAATACCCATGAATCGGAAGCATACGCCCCGGCGCGGGGCTATCTTGCTCGTCGTCCTTAGCGTGCTCGTACTGTTCGCATTGGTTGGCGTCACGTTTGTCGTGACGGCCGGACAATTCAACCGAGCGGCCACGGCCGGACGTAACAATCCCGTTGTCGCAGACATGCCGCAACAAGACGCCGACTCGGTGATGTTGGACCTGGTCCGCGATGTACGAATCGGCAGCAATAGCGACCTGAAAGCGCATGCCCTTCTGACCGACATGTATGGTCGCTCGATCCGCGGCGAGATAATCGCTTCGAATACCAAAGTTGGAATGAACGGCTATGCTGCGAATTCAGGCCAACAACTGATTGTCACCAATTTCCGCCTTGCTTCGTTGAACAATCCGACCGATTCGACGACGACTGTCAACGATACGGCGACAGCCGGGTATAGCTATTTCAACAAGGACTATTACTCTGGCAACGTGCTTACGTTTATTAGCGGAGCGAACAAAGGCAAAAGTACGCGGATCTTATCGTACGATCCGGGGCTGGTCGCAGGCGGTTCAGGCACGATCAGCGATTCGACGCAACGTGCGCTGGTGTTCGACGCAATTACCGATGGTGTTGAAAAGCTTTCGGCGCCAGCGGTAGGTGACGAATTTGTCATTAATGACAAGCCGTTCGACGGAACGGGGTTTGGATATCGGCCGGTCACAGGACCAGCGGCGTCGCAGCTAGATTTGACCGAGACGATAACGATTGGCAGTATTAGCATCGACATGCCGGTGGCGCTCGCGCCCCGTTTTAACCGATATGCACCGAGCGGTATGGTGGGCAGCTATCTAGTAACGCAAGGTGGCGCTGACGAATCCTACGATGCGCCTGACCTGCAAAATATGGCCCTGTCGTATATTCCCACCGGTACGATTCCAGTCAATCCGAACGACATCATTCCCTCGTTCCATCGGCCAAGTCTGGCGAAGTACTGGTTCGATCAGATCGTCAATAATACTGCGGACTTTCCTACGTTTACCGATACCTCGATCGTCATGGCGGAAGATCGCATCAAAGTATTCCGTCAACCTTATGGTCCAGATTGGCAGCTAGGGACTACGGATGATCCGGCAGGTTTTGCTGGTGATGAAGCGAAGCTTGACGAGCTTCGTATGATCGCCGCGATTCGACGCCGGATTATCTTCCGGCCAGAATTCGCCAATGAGTCGCCGGTATTTCGCGACTTTCGTGAGGCTAGCGAGACCACGGGGCCTTTCTACGATGTCGACAATGATCGCGATGGTGTCGCCGAAAGCATTTGGATCGATCCAGGCTTGCCGGTGAAGACGGGACCCCATGGGCGTCGTTACAAAGCGTTGGCGGCGATCTATGTCCGCGACATGGATGGTTTGCTGAATATGAATGCGCATGGCGGATACGCCCACTTCGATCAATCGACGTCACCGCCGGTGGCAAACGTTGCTGATTTGCTTAGCGATCACAATGCCTATAACGCCAGCGGCGGCACGATTCAATTGCCGATCGGTCAGGGATATGGTCCGGCAGATGTGAATCTGCGTGATTTCTTTGCCAACACGAACGAATACCTGTCGATTCTAACGGCCCGTTACGGCTCGAATACGGCAAGCGACGTCATGCCTGGTCAGATGAATGTCAACGATCCCTTGAGTCGTTTGGGGTCGATTGGTCGACCAGGAAATATTTTCACCAATCGTGCGACAGGCGCCTACGGAGAACCGGCGGACTACCAGGGTCGCTCACGCATGTATATCGACCAGAACGGACAACCGCGGTGGGTGACAGTCGACATCGACGGCAGTCAAGATTTTTCGACGATGAACGACAATCAAGTCGTTGACGATCCCTACGAATACAACTTGATCCGATCCAATGCGAATGATTCAAAATTCGAGCCTTCGGAATTAGAGCAATTGCTTCGCGAAGGAGACGTGGATGCAAACTATTTGGCCAGCGACACGTCCAATCGATTGAGAAGTGCAAGCACAACTTTCGATTCCGTTCAACATCGTCGTTCGGTGACGACCGAAAGTACGCATGTGCCGGCATTGCCGCGGGCTCCGGTGCCGGATGATTTGCGAACCGAATTGAATAGTTTCACAACGATTCTGGATCTCGCCCGGGTTCGCTGTATTAAGGAGATGGTCGACAACGGCGTTGCCCAAGAGACGGCGAAGCAGGAGGTCGATGATATTTTAGAGTTGATTCTGCCATTTGAGATTCGTCACGGCGAACCATTCGATTTGAATCGATTGCTGGAAACGCCGAACGATTTTACCACGCCGGGCGGAAATCTGACGCCGGTCAATGCATCGCGCCGGAGTCTTGTGCTGGGAACGGCGGCGCCTTTCAATGCAGCGCCCTATGATGCGATTCGACCAGGCGCTAGCAGTGACTCGGTGGGGAATTACCTGAACGGCGATCCGATTTTGAGCGCCGCGATTGGGTCAAGTGAACAACATCGCGCTTCGCGTCAGCTTTACGCGCGTCACTTGTTCTGCCTGATGATGCTGCTGACGTTTGAGCATGATTCAGCCGTCACGACCAATATCCGGATGCGATACAAACTGCCGAACTTTACGCCCAATCATACGGGGCTGGCGTTGACCGACGAACAACAGCGCGAACTGACCGTGCGCCGGATCGCCCAGTGGGCGATCAATGTCGTTGATTTCCGTGACAAAGACGGCATCATGACGCCGTTTGAATATGACGCAACGCCGTTTAACGGCTGGCGCGTCGACGGCGATATTGGCACCAATGAGCTTACGACCATTGTGCCGCCGTTTACCGCGGTGAATCCTGATCGACGCGTGGTTTGGGGATGTGAATCTCCTGACCTGGTGATGACAGAGTCAAAAGCGTTTCACGATCGTCGCGCTATGGATACGGCGTATGATGCAGGCATGCATAAACGCGACGATCCATCAACGGAAGACATGACGCTAGATCAGCATCGAATGCCGCAAGGCTCGCTGTTTCTAGAGCTTTTCTGTCCGCGAAATGCGAATGTCAACAACAAGTCGTTTCCGTTAGAGCTCTATTCGGTCAACGACAATGGCACCACCGGCGACTTGACGGACGACTACTATCAGTTGGATCTCAATCGTACTTCTCCCGCCGATGGATCCGGCTTGAATCATCCCGTCTGGCGAATTGTTGTCGCCAAACCGACGGACGCAGATAAAGTGGACGGGGATATGACGCCGCGCCAATTAGCGAATGTGGCTGATCCTCGCTACAGTGCTCCTGCCGCGACGCGCAATATTGAGGGGGTCCATTTCCAACCCAAGGAAATGGTGCCGGATGGTTCGGGCGGATTTCGTCCGTTGAACACGGATGAAGATCCAGGTTTCTATGGCCCAATCGGCGGCACTTCGGCTTTGCCTCCCGACGACCTGCAAATTGAACGAATTGTTTGGTTGGCCAATATCGCCGATCCGACCGGTTTTCCAGATTACGAACTAACGCAAGGCGCTATTTACACGAATACGCACGCTGCGAATACGAAACTGACGCCAGGGCGTTATGCCGTTGTCGGGCCACGACTTTCGACCATTGTGAGTTCTAAGCCGGACCCTGCGAAATTGGATGGTACGGATCACACGGGCAACTTGCCTGGTGATCAGATCTTTTCCTTTACTGCGCCGGCTGCCGGCGCTCCCTCGGTTTTTTCTACCGCGATGGCCGCGAATGAACCGTATCCGGCGAGTGATATTCAGCAAAACATGGGCATCATTTGCCAAGCTTTGGAGCCTAGGACGGGCGATATTAAACCTGCGCTTGCGACCCTGACGGGAACAGGAGGAGTCGAGTGGAATGGAACCGCGCAATTAATCGGTATGAGCGTCTCGGAACCGTTTCCACGGCCAACCGATCCGACCGTTGACGGATATTATCCCAAACCGACGATCACGCTCGATAACTTTACGGCAGTCGATGGCTACACCGATATGGGCAATTCGCCGGCCGGTGGTACGTTCGCTTTGCCAAAGGACTTGGATATCGACACCTATCTAGGTGACGCCGTGGAAGAAGTGACAGGCGCCGCCGATTTGAGCGATCAAACGATCACCGATTTTCGGACGGCCTTGGTGCAGCGTTTGGCGGATCCGACGTTGCCTCACGACAAAACGACGAATCCCTATATTACGATCGATTGGAAGACGATCGATCTGACGATTTACAATGGCGAAGATGATCCAACCGGCTCGATGAAAGCTCCGGCTGAGTTTGATCCATCGGCGCCATCGGACCCTTCAATGGCCGATATTCGATTCTTTGCCCGCGAGCGGGGAGCCGGTACTGGAGTTGGCGATGCTGGCGACCTTTGGCGCAGTGGTAATCGTGAAGGATCGGCCTTTGCATCCAATAACGTAATGGCTGCAACTTCCGCTCTTGCCGCGCCTGCGACGGATGCGTATTTCGATTATCCCTCAACCAATACGCTAGGCTATGTGAACGCGCAATTTGGAGACCCGCGTCCGGCGGGCGGTTTGGCTCGTTTTGTCGGCAGTCCCTATGACTCGTCTAATCCAACGGATACGAGTCGAACGTTTTCATGGCTGCAATGGGCGAATCGTCCGCTGATTAGTAAGTACGAGCTGATGCTTGTTCCTACTTCGGCCCCGCAACGGTTATTGTTTGAATACGACTTAGCTCGCAACACGCAATCCGATGGCTCGACCGCTACGGAGCCGTACGGCGCCAACGGTGACAGCGCCGATGCGTTGATGGCGCCGTATCCCTATTTGTTTAACTTCTTCCATAGCAAAAAGACCGAGAGCGTTCTCGCTGGAACTGCAGCTGCGACTGAACAGTCAGCGCAGTTTGCAAGGATTTTCGACTTCGTCGATGTTCCTTCTCCGTTTGTTGATACAAAGTCGTGGTATAACCCTTCTACCTTTGCCGCAGCGGGATGGGCGGACGGTTATCGCCCGCCGTTCAACCGTCGACTACGCTATCGCGAACCTGGGCGAATAAATTTAAACACGGTTCCGTCCAAGCTCGTTTACGATGCGATGTTTGATGAGGATCTATGGAAGAACGGTCTCGACAACAACTTCCCTGATTTCGACAAGATTCGAGAAAGTCGCCGCGGCGCAACTTCATCGAACGGTTTGCCGACGCGTTTCGCTAATCCGTTCCGCTCGGCAAGCTCGGCAGAGTTGGCTCCGCTTGATTCGATGAAATCTCGTCCCGTCGAAGGAACGGCATTACGATCCGATGGCGTGATTTCTCCCGCGGCAAGCTTGACGGAAAGTCCTCTATTCGACCTCACCGTAGCGAATGCGGCTCTGGCCACGAGTAAGAACCCGATGTTCACTTACATGCCGTATCATCGGTTAGGCAATCTCACCACGACCCAGTCCAACGTTTACGCCGTTTGGATCACGCTCGGGTATTTCGAGGTGGAGCCGACGACGATTAGCTCGGTGCACCCGGATGGTTGGCAGTTGGGGCAAGAGCTAGGGAGCGATACCGGCGAGATCACGCGGAATCGTTCGTTCTACTTGATTGATCGTTCGATTCCGGTCGGCTACGAGCCGGGCGAAGATTACAACGTGGAAGACGCCGTGCTGTTGAAACGTCGGATCGACTAGCGACGTACTGCGTGTTTCATTCCAGCAAAAGCGACTGCCGTCCCGTGGGGGGCGGCAGTTTTTTTGTGCGCCTCGGCGAAGGTGGGAGGTGGAGCGGTGGGAATTTTAGGATGGAAAAAGTGTCAGTCTTTTGTTCTAATGTAGTGAGAGAATCGCGAGCTTTTTGGCGATGCGGAAATCGACGCTCGCCGCGGGTGATTTTCGGAGAGTACCCGGCCGGATGGGAATCAGGGCAGGGTGCTTTCGCATGCGCCGTTCAAACGGGGACAGGCGACCGCGATGGAGAACGCCCTCAAAAAAAATGCGATCGGTCCGGTCCAACCTTGGTCTGATCCGGGGCGATCGGGTCTTGGTTTTGTGGAGTGGGGGCGCATTCGCTCGACTTGCGCACTCGGGCTACGATTGGACTGGGTGGCTGGGCTGCAGAAAAAAAGCGGTCCGGTCCAGTCCAACCTTTGCCCGATCTGAGGCGATCGGGTCTTGGATTTGTGGAGTGGAGGCGCATTCTCTCGGCTTGCGCACTCGGGCTACGATTGGACTGGGTGGCTGGGCTGCAGAAAAAATGGTTGCGGTCCGGTCCAACCTTGTTCCGTCCAGTCCTCGTTGCGTCACGGCGAAAACAGCGGTCGACGCGTGGTTTTCCGGCTTGCGACATGGTCTCGGTCCGATGGAGTAGATGACGGCATTGCGCAGCTTGCGTGAATTACCTCGTTGAAGCAGTTGCACATTAGCGACTATCCGCAGTCCTGCGGTAAATCGTCATGAAATTGCGTAAGTTGCTTTGTTGTAATGAGATAACGGCATAATGGTTAATGTGGGTGAATCGATTGTACGGAGCCCTGGCGTGAATTTTTTGCACTTTAACTCAAAGGCGGTGTTTCTACCGTTGATTTCAATGGCGGAGTAATGCACATTATGTATGTGAGCCTTTTTTCCAGCTGGGGCTATCGCTCACCCACGGCGAATCGATGGTTCGCCTTCAATCTGCAGGAGCTTGTCGATGAAATTCTCCTTTCGTCTCGCGGAAATTCTGAATCACTCTCCCGACCCGAAAAAGCGGCCAGGAACGATCAAAGCGATTTGCGACTATACGGGACTCGATCGCCATCAGGTTTCGTCGCTGTTGAAGAACGAAGCGAAGTATATACCGCTCTCGGCTCTGTCGCAGTTGTGCGACTTTTTGATCAAGCATGGATATGCGGACGCCGGGCAACTGCCGGGCTCGCTCTTCTCGGTGGAGCCTGAGAACTTTTGGGAATTGTTGGCTCGTCGCCGCCGCATCGAAATGTGCTTGGGCGTGCGTGCGGACGAAAACTGGCCCGAAGGCGCTTGGGTTGTTGCGTCTGACACAATTTTGCAGGGTGAGCTGCTGACCGGCATTTCGACGCTGGGGGGGACCGCCAAGTATCACCGCAACGAACCGTCGATTCCCGAGCCGGTGATGCTCAACGAAATGGGCGAGCAGATTTTCGACGCGCCGATTCCGCAGCCGGAAGACTTGTTCCAAACGCTCGTCTGGGCGCCGGGGCAAGCCGATGATGAAGAAGTGCATGCTCGCGCCAACGAAGTTTATCAAAACTTCCACGCCGCCCAGGGTGACAAAGCGTTGATTTGTCTCGGCAGCATCCGCAGCAACCCGGTCGTCGAGATCTCGATGGCCAGCATTTTCAACTGCGAACCTTATATCAGCCAAGACGAAGTCGAAAAGCCGAGCGATCGCGCCGTGCCGATCTATCTGCGACATCGTGAGAAGAACGTCGAGCATCCCGAGTCGTGCAGCGGCGGCAAGCGATTGTCGAAGACCGAAACGCCGGAGACGCCGGGCTTCTACTACGAAACGGCCGACGGATCGTGGAAGTGCGCCAAGTGGGACGAAACGACCTGGGAACCGGCTTACGTGTTGTACGCCTATCACGAATCGCAAGGGCGACTCGAAATGTCGCTCGGCGGCTATTCGGGACGCGGCACGCGGTTGCTGGCCAAGACGCTATCGAGCCGACCAGAAGAACTGTGGCCCCCGGTTTACACCACCGGCGGCGTGCAGATCGGCGCCTATGTTATTCAGTACGAACTGAAGAAGCAAAAGAAGAATCGCAGCGTGTTGACCGCCGACTACTCGGCGACGACCAAAGTGATTCCGATCGATCCCGAAGTGATCCATCGCCGAATCCACGGCTAGATCGCCGCTCGCCATTTGAAAATAGAAAACGGATCGTCGCATTATTTCGACGATCCGTTTTTATGTGGAAGCGTTAACCGTCGATTTCACGAATGACCAGGTTACGGATCTCGGTCATGTCTTCGATCGCGAAGCGAATTCCTTCGCGTCCCAGGCCGCTGTTTTTTACGCCGCCATACGGCATATGATCGACGCGCCACGAAGGGACGTCGCCGATGATCACGCCGCCCACTTCCATCTGATCCCAGGCCGATAGGATCTTGTAAACGTCGCGCGTGAAGATCCCCACCTGCAGCCCATATTGGCTGTCGTTGGCGATCCGCAGCGCTTCGTCAAAGTGATCGAACGGCGCGAGAATTGCGACCGGCCCGAAGACCTCGTCGCACGAGAGCGGCTGGTCGGTCGGAACGTTCTCTAGCAGAGTCGCTTCGACCATCGCTCCGTCGCGCTGACCGCCGGTCAGCAACTTGGCGCCGGCTTGGACGGCGTCGTTGATCCAGGTTTCCACTCGCTCCGCTTCGCCGGACGAAATCATCGGGCCGATGAACGTCTCTTTGGCTTTGGGATCGCCCGACTTCAATTGCGACGCTGCTGCGACGAGACGAGATTTCAGCTCTTCATAGATATCGCGATGCGCCAAGATCCGCTGCACGCTAATGCAACTTTGCCCTGACTGATAGAACGCGCCGACAATCAGCCGCTTCACCGCGTCGTCTAGATTCGCGTCAGCGTCGACAATACAGGCCGCGTTGCCGCCGAGTTCTAACACGACCTTTTTGGCGCCGGCTTGGGACTTTAGTTTCCAGCCAACTTCCGGCGATCCGGTAAAGCTGAGCAACTTCAAACGGGGGTCGGTGGTGAACAACTCGGCCCCATCGCGACGACAGGGTAAGATCGAGAACGCTCCTTCCGGCATGTTCGTTTCGGCCAAAACTTCGCCGATGATCAGCGCACCGATCGGCGTCAAGCTAGCCGGTTTCAAAACAAAGGGACAACCGGCTGCGATCGCCGGGGCAATCTTGTGGGCGGCCAGATTCAGCGGAAAGTTGAAGGGAGAAATAAACGAACAGGCGCCGATCGGCACGCGTCGCCACATGCCGCGATAGTTGGCCGCGCGAGCCGAAATATCAAGCGGCATCACTTCGCCGGTGATGCGAGTCGCTTCTTCGGCGGCGATCTTAAACGTGTCGATCAGCCGGGTCACTTCCCCTTGGCTATCGCCGATCGGCTTGCCGGCTTCCACGCACAGGGTTTCAGCAAGTTCGTCCTGGCGTTCTTGAAAGCGCGTGACGCAGTGTTGAAGGATGTCTTGTCGCTCGTAGGCTTTCAGCTGCGCCATAGGACGCGTCGCAGCGGCTGCGGCGGCGATTGCTTGCTCAATAAGCTGCGGCGACGCCAGCGGAACACGCGCGGCGACTTCCCCGGAAAACTTGTCACAAACTTCCAGGTCAAGATTCGGTTCGTGCGGTCTGCTCGCAAAAAGGAGAGGGTAGGTTTGACGCATCCGATCGTCCGGGGCGAAAGTGATAAGAAATTTCTAGGCCAACGCGCTCAAAATATAGCCAAATGGAGTGATTTTGAGAACCTTCCGGCGATTCCCTGCGACTTACCTCTGGAGAGAGAGCGTCCCGGCGTACTACACTAGAGAAGGGCCGTGGATGCGAACTCCAAGGCGATTCTCCATCTCTTCATTCCGATACCGATTCCCGCATGGTGAGCACCATCGATCCGATCGATTCGCGATTGAAGATCGTGACCCCAGAGAATATCGCTTTCTACTATCAAGCGGCCGGTCCGTTTCGTCGTCTCACCGCTTTTCTGCTCGATTTCGCAATTCGCGTTGCGGTGTACGTCGCGATCTTTGTGATCGTCGTCTGCAGCGGCCTGATGGACCGTGTGGGGCCGTTGGCCGAACTTGGCTATGCAATTCGCTTTCTCGCGTTTTTCCTGCTTGATTGGTTTTACGGAGCGTTGTTTGAGACTTACTGGAACGGGCAAACGCCGGGGAAGCGGGCTTTGTCGATACGCGCGGTGACCGTCGATGGTGAGCCGATCAATGCGTTGCAGGCGTTCGGTCGCAATCTCTTTCGCTACGCCGACATGATGCCGCTGGCGCCGCTCCCCTTCGAATGGATGCGCGAAGCGCTCAATTATCCGGGGCCCTACTTACCGACTTTTCTGATCGGGCTGATCGTTCCCACGCTCAATTCTCGCTTTCAACGATTGGGAGATTTGTTGGTTGCGACGATGGTGGTGATCGAAGATCGCAGTTGGCTAATGAAGATCGCAAAAATTGAAGACGATCGGGCGCGACAGTTGGCCGATTATATTCCTCCCAACTTTGTCGCTGGGCCCAGTCTTTGCAAAGCGGTCGCGACTTATGTAGAACGTCGCCGATTTTTTACGACGGCCCGCCGGCGCGAGATCGCCGGACACCTGGCCGAGCCGATGCTCAAACAATTCAACTTGCCTGCCGACACGAGCTACGATCTGATGTTGTGCGCGTTGTACTTTCGCACCTTCCTGTCGGATCGATCGGCCGACGGCACGTCGTCTGATTCGCCGGTTTACGCAGGCGGACCTGCGAGCACGGCGACCAATTTACAGACGGTCGCCAAGTCCCCGTCGCTTAACCAATAAAGGGCTGCCCGCGTGAAGGTCGCCGAACTCATCGAAAAGCGTCGCCGCAACTGGCAAGAGTTGGAGGTGCTATGCACGTCGATGGAGATGCGCCGTAAGAAGAAGCTGGGCGCGCGGGCGATTTCACGATTTGCGGCGCTCTATCGCGCCGCTTGTGCCGATTTGGCTTTGGCCGACTCTTATCAACTGCCGCCGAACATCGTCGAGTATTTGCATCAGCTGGTCGGTCGTGCTCACAACCAGCTTTACCGCAGTCGCTCGATCGATTGGACCGGTCTGGTTTACAAGCTGTTGGTCACTACGCCGCGTCACATTTTTGTCGATCCTTGCGTTCAACTTTGCTTCGTCCTCTTTTTCGGCTTCTTTGTTCTCTCTTGGTTCATCGGCGCTAACCCGGTTATTTACCCAGGCTTCGCCGATGCGATCGTGGGGAATCAAAGTTTGGAGCAGATGTCGGATATGCATCGTAATTCGGTCGGCAACAGCGGGATTTCTCCTGCGGGCGCGACGATGTATGTCCAGCACAACACCTCGATCGGACTGCAGTGCTTTGCGACGGGGATTACCGTCGTCGGCGGGATTGGAACTTTGATGTTTAACGCGACCTACTTGGGGGCCGTGTTTGGATATATGTCGAGCCCGTCCGTGCCGGACGACGTGCGTGACAACTTCTTTGAATTTGTGTTGGCGCATGGCCCGTTCGAGCTGACCGCGATCGCGTTGGCGGCCGGCGCCGGTTTGCGGTTGGGAATGGCGATCATCTCTCCCCGTTATTGGAAGAGTGAGCTGGAGCCGAGCGAAGATCCGGAGCCCGACGACGATCTGCTCGCGAAAGCAAAGCTGATTGCGTTTCGACGTTTTGACTCGCTCACGATCGCGGCGTCTCGTAGTTTGCCGATCATGGGAGCGTCCGCGACTTTGTTTTGCCTGGCGGCGATGATCGAAGCCTGGGTCTCACCCTCGGCGTTGCCGCTGGAGGTGAAGGTCTTTGTCGCGATTTTTAGCAGCTTTCTGCTGATGATCTATTTTGTCGTCCTGGGATTTCCGCGCGGAGGGCAGAATGCAATTCGATAAGACTCAAATTGCGATCCGCGAACGGGGATTGCTCGAGCTGTTTGACCTGGGGCTGTTGGTCGGCAAACGGTATGCCGCGAGAATTCTGGTGGCGACGGCGGCCGTCGCGATTCCGTTCATGGCGCTCAACGTCGCCCTGTTGTGGAATCTGCGTCCCGATTTGCCCAGTGACGTGACGACCGCGCAGTACGGTTTTTTGATGGTCATCTTGATCTATCTCGAAGCGCCCTTGGCCACCGCGCTGGTGACGCTGATGCTGGGCGACGCGATGTTCCATGACAAGCCGGATTGGAAACGGATGTTATCGGCGCCGTTTGCGCTGATCCCCCGGATGTTTTGGTTGGTCGCGATCTTGCGAGGAGTCGTGCCGGGGATGGCGCTGGTCTTTCTCTGTACGCTCGAAGATGGCGAGGCCTGGGGCTTCTTCCTGTTTTTGTTGATCGCTTACGCGACGATCTTGCGCGGCGTGCGGCCGTTTCTCGGTGAGATTATCTTGCTCGATCGAAATCCGCTGTGGGCGAAAGACGCCAACACGATGACGATCGGACGGCGCAGCGCCGCTTTGCACAATCCCAACTTTGGCGACATGGTGATTCGCGCGATGGCCTCGACGCTGTCGCTCCCGTTGGCGGCTGCGATTTGTTTGAACATCTGGGCTTTACGCGGCTATCTGTTTGGCCAGTGGGGCTGGGACGCGATGATGCTGGACGTGCTGCTGCCGATCTCGCTCTGGCTAGTCGCCGCCTACATGGCGGTCGCACGCTTTTTGAGTTATCTCGATCTGCGGATTCGCCGTGAAGGCTGGGAAGTCGAGTTGGTCGTCCGGGCCGAAGCGAATCGCTGGAAAGGAATCGTCGCATGAACGCGTTACGAACCAGTTCGCGAATCGCTCCGCTGTTGTTGCTTGGCGCGCTTGTCGCTGTCGCCGCCGCCGAAGACTGGTGGGACGGAACGGGCCCCAGCGGCCAACTCGAAGAACCGGTCGCGACCACGCAAAAAGAGTTGGCGCAGTTGCCGTCGGCCCCGTGGTACGACGCCGAGAAAGACGCTTTGGCTCGCGTCCCAGTGACGCCCCCTGCCAGCAACGACTATCGTCCGGCGCCGCCGACGCCGGCTTCGGCGGCGACCAACTGGAGTTGGTGGCCCGATTTTTCGTGGCTTTCTAGTTTGTTCAGCAGCGGCATTTGGTCGTTGGGCGCGATCATGATTTACACGATGGTGTTGGTCGGCTTGGGAGTCATCGGCTATTTGATTTTCCGTTACCTGGAAAACGCGGATTTGATCGACACCGGATTAACGAAGAAGGACCGCCCCGAAGCGGTCGATACGACGACGCAGGTCGATCGCTTAGAGAGCTTGCCGTTTCAAGTGAAACGTCCCGACTCAGATTTGTTGGCCGAAGCGCGTCGTTGCTACGACAAAGGGGATTACAACGAAGCGATTGTCTACTTGTTCAGCTACGAGTTAGTGGAACTCGACAAACGCCAAATCATTCGCTTGGGCAAAGGGAAAACGAACGGTCAGTATTTGCGAGAAATCCGCAAAAATTTCGCGTTGCAAGACATTTTGGAAGTGACGATGCGAGCGTTTGAAGACGTGTTCTTCGGACAACGAAAACTAACGCAATCTGGTTTTGAACGCTGTTGGGAGCAATTGGAGCCATTTCGACAACATCTGAGCGGAGTGGTTCGATGATGTCGATGGTTTCGTACATTTGGCTGTGGCTGTTGATTGGTCTATCGATCTTCGCTGGGGGCTGTTTTTCGAATGAAGTGAAAATCCCGACGGCCTATGGCGCGCGTAACGGCTACCAAAAAACGGGCAGCGTCAACGGTACGCACGTTTTGGGAGAACTGTTTCGTCAGGCGGGTTACACGGTACGTTCCGCGACCAAGCTTTCTCCCCGTATTCAAGAGAGCGACGTCATCGTCTGGGCGCCCGATTCTTTCCAGGCTCCGACCAAAGAGGTGCGGAGTTACCTTGAGGATTGGCTACAAGCGCAGCAGGGGCGAACGCTGATTTACGTCGACCGTGACTTTGACGCGGCGATTGAGTATTGGAATTCGATGGAGACGCAAGCTTCGCCCGAAGACCAATTGGCCGCCCGACGCGAGAAGGGTCGCGCGATGCATGATTTCGACCGCATCTCCGCCGAAACAAGCGACAAGTTTGACAGCGCTTGGTACTCGGTCCAGCGTGACGTTCCGCTGCGCCGACCAAAACAGCTTGCCGGCCCTTGGGCTGAAGCGATTGACGCCGACAAAACCGAGATCGTGCTCCGCTCTCGGATCTCTCTACCGACCGACTGGGAAAGTGATGACCTGCCGAATCTGTCGGAAAAATTTCCGAATGACGAGGTCTTATTGTCGACAGCCGATGCCGACGACCCAATCGTGATTCGCTATGCGGAGTTCGACACGCAAGGGACGCAGATCATCTTGATTAGCAACGGTTCGTTTCTGCTCAACCAACCGCTCGTCAATCATGAGCATCGCAAACTGGCCGCCAAGTTGATTGAAGAGTGCGGATATGGTGAGACGGTCACCTTTTTGGAAACTGGCGAATCAGGCGTCGAAATTGTCGCGACTAGCGACGGCGTCGAGGGGCGATCAGGATGGGAGTGGTTGACCGTTTGGCCCATCAGTATCCTCGGTTTGCATATCGGCATTTTGCTGATCGTCTTCTGTTTCGCTTCGTTTCCGATTTTTGGTCGGCCGAAGCATTTGCCAGAAGTACGCTGCTCTGATTTTCAAAAACATATCGGCGCGTTGGGCGAATTGCTCGAAGCGACCGACGACTACGATTACGCCCAATTGCGGGTGCGCCAGTATCAACAGATCGCGCGCGGCGAGACCGTCTATCGACGTGTCGGTCGGGCGCGTGTGAAACCATAGCCAAGCCGTTTGTCCCCTGCTGGGAGCCTGATTCGCAACGATGAGTTCGCCAACCTCCGATACGATCGAGTTCGCTTGTTCCGCTTGCCAGAAGTCGCTGCGCGTCCCGCGTTCGGCTGCCGGGAAAAAAGCGAAGTGCCCTGACTGCGGCTCGGTGCAAGTGATCCCTGACGACTCCGCCAACGGCGCCGCCGACGAGCCGAAGTTTCCGGCGCCCGAGGCTTCGCACGTTTCGACGCCTGCAACGCCGCCGACCGAGGTCGGCGCGTTTCGTTCGACCATCGACGGTCATCATGCCGAAGAAGGCAGCGACACGCGGACGCGACAGCTGTTCAAAAAAATCACCCAGGAAATCAGCAAGATCTACGTGGGCCAAGACGAACTTGTCTTGGGAACGTTGACCGCGCTCTTTTCGAGCGGGCATGTGTTGATCGAAAGTGCGCCCGGCTTGGGCAAGACGTTGTTTGTCCGCACGCTGGGCCGCGTACTGGGTTGCCAGTTTGGCCGCGTACAGTTTACCGCCGACTTGATGCCGTCCGACATTACCGGCGCGCCGATCTTTGACATGAAGACGAACGAGTTTCGGTTCCGCCCTGGACCGATCTTTACGCAGCTGCTGCTGGCGGATGAGATCAATCGTTCTCCGGCCAAAACGCACGCGGCCCTCTTAGAAATCATGCAAGAGTTTCGCGTGACGATCGATGGAACTAGCCACAAGATTGAGCGACCATTCTTGGTGCTGGCGACGCAAAACCCGATCGAATCGGAAGGAACGTACAACCTGCCTGAGGCGCAGCTGGACCGATTTATGTTCAAGCTGAACCTGAATTATCCGGCGATTGAGGAAGAAGCCGAGATCTTGCGGATGCATAGTCGGCAAGTCGACATCAACCGCCGCTTGGAAGAAGAGCTGGAGGTCGTCACTTCGCCGCAAGAGATTTTGGAAATCACGCAGCTCAATAGCAACGTGATCGTCGACGATAAGTTGATCGACTACATCAACAAGATTGTCCGCCTGACGCGGGAATGGCCGCAGTTTCATATGGGCGCTTCGACGCGTGCGGGGATCACGTTGATGCAAGGGGCGCGGACGTTGGCGGCGTTCAGCGGTCGCAACTACGCGGTCCCGGATGATGTGGTGCAGATCGCGATCCCGACGCTGCGGCATCGTGTGATTTTGTCGGCCGAAGCGGAAGTCGAAGGGCACGACGTCGACGACTTGTTGACCGAACTGATTCGCACCGTGGAGGTTCCGCGTCTGTGAATTATGTGACCCAGCTGATCCAGTCCGAACTAGCGTTGACGATGCTTGCGCAAACGTCCGGCGATCAAAATGTGATGCAGCGGATCTTCACGAGCTTGGGGCTAGGCGCCGAAGATCTGACGGCGTTGCCGCTGTTGATGTTTGTCTTGATCGCGGTTCCATTTTTGATCTACGCCTACGTTTGGAGCGTCTATCCAACGCGCTGGGCCGCTTGTCTATTTGTGCTGCCGCTATTGATCTCGATCGGCGTCTTGATCAGTAGCGAAGTTCTGACTTATGTGCTGGTGATCGACGCTGCGATCCTGCTGTTGTTGGCGATCGATTTTCGGACGCTTCCCGCGGCGAAAAATCTGGCGGCGGAACGCGAAACGTTGCGCATCGCCTCGCTGCAAAAAAAGCATCGCGTGACGTTGTTGATCGTCAACATGGGCTCGCGTCGTCTGAAGATCGCGATTCGAGATGATTTGCCGCAAGAGTTTTCGGCGACGCCGGAAGAGTTTCAAGTCGATTTAGGAGCACGCAGTCGCGCGACGGTGCACTACGAATTTGAGCCGAATCGCCGCGGCGCATTCACGTTGAACTACGTCTATCTTCAGGTCGAGAGTTCGTTTGTGCTCTGGCGCAAGTTTGTGCGGATTCCGGTCGAAACCGTCGTGAAGGTTTATCCCGACATGAAACAATTGTCGGAATACGCGATTTTGGCCCGCACCAATCGGCTGAGCCTGATGGGCGTTCGCCGCACGCGCAAAGTGGGGCAAGATCACGATTTCGAGCGCCTGCGCGATTACACGTTGGATGACAACTATAAGCACATTGATTGGCGTTCAACCGCGCGGCGACGCCGGCTGACGGTTCGAGAGTTTCAGAGCAGCCAGTCGCAGCGGATCATCTTTTTGATCGATTGCGGGCGCATGATGACCAACGAGGTGGACGGCATCAGCCTGCTCGATCATTCGCTGAACGCGATGTTGATGATGAGCTATGTGGCGCTGCGGCAAGGCGATTCGGTAGGCGCGATTTGCTTTTCGAACGAGGTGCTTTCGTACGTCCCGCCGCGCAGCGGATCAAACCAGATGAACCATCTGCTGCACGCGTCGTACGATCGCTTCCCGCAATTGGTCGAATCACGTTACGACTCGGCCTTCATGTATCTGCGCGCCCATTGTCAGAAGCGTTCGCTGGTGGTGATGATTTCCAACGTCATCGACGAGGTGAACGCGCATCAGGTCGAGCAATATCTAGGAACCATTGTCGGCCGGCATTTGCCGCTCGGAATTTTGCTCCGCGATCACCGAATCTTTGACGCGGCCGATACCGAGAAGCTGTATGGGCGTAGTCTGTTTGAAGCGGCTGCCGCGGCCGAGATTCTCACCTGGCGACATCAAGTATTAACCGACCTGGCCCATCGCGGCGTGATGGCGATGGACGTTTTTCCAGAGGATCTGACCGCCAACCTGGTCAATCAGTACCTAGAAATCAAAGCGCGGCACTTGCTCTGACGCCAGGAAGGATAGGCGCTTCCAGTACTGTTCAGCACTAGAGTTGGTGGGCGCCATGGCCATGGCCTTGCGTGGCCATGAATGTGCGTGGAACGAACGTAGAACGTTGCACTGTTCACCCCATTTCCGCCTACTTGAACGCCGAGAATCGACCGTAACCGGTTGGACGCCGCATTCATGGCCACGCAAGGCCGTGGCCATGCCACCCATCGCGCGCGGCGAGTAATGTTTATTCGGCTACGGCTTTGCGCCAGTTGTCGAGCTTCTCTTGGGCGTGCGGGATAAGCTTGCACGCGTTTTCGTAATAGACCTTTTTCAACACGTCGTCGGGCAAACCGATTCCGTAGATTCGCCAAAAGCCTTGCGGCGGGAATGGTTTTTCGGAATAGGGAATGTACTCGTCGTAGGTTTCGAGAAAGCGCCAGTAATAAGTCAGTCGCAATTCGGGCCAAGGACCATCGGTCCCAAACAGGATGCGATCGGCGTGCTTCACAAAGAAGGCGCGCGACGTGTAAGGTTGACGTCCTAGTTCGCTGATGCGGGACGCCGGTTCGATGTAGAGATTGGGGTATTCTTCCAACCACTTGGCGACCGTTGTCAGATCTTCGGAGTTGTTGGCGAAATGAGCGCCGATAAAGGTGGTCTGCGGATGCCGCGCGATCACGCGGTTACGAGCGGCCAGCAACGCTTCGCGGCTCGGGAACTTGTCGGCCGGAAAATGCCAATCGGGATGCCGATGCAGTTCTTCCCAGCGTTCATTGGTTTCGTCGATCGGGTCAAAGAAAGCGACTGGATCGGCCGTGTGCATGATGACCGGCAAACCGAGTTCGCCGCAGGCTCGCCAAATTGGATCCCAGCGCGGATCATCAATTTTCAGCAACGAACCGTCGGCGTCTTTGTAGCCGAGGCCAAACTGCTTGAATATCTTCAAGCCGCTGGCGCCTTGCTTCTTCACGTCGGCCAGGGCTAGCGACATGCGTCGCCCAAAGTCGGGTCGCTGGCAGTCCCAGGTCTCCGGCTTGTCAGGATCGCCGTCTCCTTGCCAGTCGATGTTGGCGTAGATCAAAAAGCGGTTGGGGTACTTGGTCCACAGGTAGGCGGCATGTTCGCGAAATTCGTCCCCTAGTCGTCCATCCAGACTGACGCAGATCGCGATCTGTTGCTTGTCCATGACGGCGACAAAATCATCGAGTTGCTCGGGCGAACTTCGCAAGCGATAGCGAAAGTGCGTATGCGCATCGATCACCGGAAACTTCGCGTGCTCTAGTTTGGTTTCCGCGACTTTTAGCTTGGGTACGGGAAAAAACTGATCGAGCGCCAGATTGCGCCCGTCGCGTCCATCGAGCGCCGCCGGCTCAATCCCCGAGTCTTGTCCTGTAGCGAAAGAGGGAACGATCAACAACAAGAAGAGGACGTATTTTGTGCGACGCATGACTTCCTTTCGCGAGAATCTTCGAGCGAGCCGATACTTGCCTTGGATGCACGGATGGGCTGCGCCGTTACGCGGATTGCGTCGATCCATTCTAACGAAATCGCCGCGAGAATATCGGCCGGCGGTCGTCGCTAACGGATAGGAATCGGCCGATTGACGGGGACGTGGTCATCTTCTCCAGGAATATGAGGCCATGGCCGCTCGCTAGGACGAAGGCAGATCGGACAAATGCCGGCGCCTCCTCCGCCGCCGATCAGGAAATTCCCGTCGTCATCTTCTGCGTCTGCGTCGTCTTCAGAATCCTCAGGCGTCTCTCCAAATTCAAATCCACCGCCGGCCAGCATGATGGGGAGCCGATCATCACTTTGATCCAACATGCTCATCTTGGCAAGCAGCAGATGCTCGCTCTGCTGTGACCAAAACGCGACATGTCCATCCGCGTAAAGGAAAAACGAGCCAAGGAGGTGACTACTAGAAAAAGCGGAGTTATCCGCGTCGTTAATCGGCAGGTGAGAACTGCCGACGGCGTGCGAAAGATACTCCGCATGACCAAAAGCGACTCCGGTCCATGTGGCGCGAGCGGAGCCAGTCGTTCGATTCGAGCGGCGCTCGCCGGCCAGGATAGTGTTGCTGGTCCCGCGTAGAAAGTCGCGCATCTTCGTTTCGCTGTTGTGATGAAAGGGGCCGCGAAACGGTTGACCGGAAAAGCGGCGTTTCGTGCCTGAGTAATTCTGTGAAGCCGACAACGGCGTTGGCCCAAAATTGGCGACATAGTGAGACGCCGGGAGCGTAAGCGGAGCGTTGACAGCAGACTCGAAACTTAGATCTTCCTGCGAAGGGTCGCTGGGGCAGGAAAACGTGGTCACGCGCTGTTGTCGGCTCGCGTCATTAATTTCGTGCAACATCGGCCAATCGAGCGCCACGCGATCGGCGATCGCTCCCTGCTCTAGTTGAGAAAGCAAGTGGGCGCTCCAACTCCAGCCGGTCAGTCCAAATACTTCATCTTCGCCGGTGGTGGTCACGCCGATCCAACCGGGAGGCAGACGCTTCTCCACATCGTGAAAGAGATGCGCGGCGAGGCCGATCTGCCGTAGATTGTTTTGGCAATGCGCTCGTCGCGAAGCCTCGCGAGCTTGTTGAACGGCCGGGATCAGCAGCGCAACGAGAGCGCCAATAATCGCGATGACGACCAGCAATTCAACCAGCGTAAATCCGCGTGATAAACGTCGTCGCAGATTGATTTTTCTGGATCGCATGATTTTGTATTCCGGCAGAAATGAAGCGGAGAACTCATGCAATGTAATTCGAGATTTGTCGACAAGCAATGCAGATGCAGTATTTGTGCAAATGCATGCGTGATGCTAAAAGTTGCGGAAATTCGGAAATCAATGCGACAGTCACTTTTGCCGCGGCTGCGTTGACTTTACCCCCTACCGCAAAGGAAACTAGAGAGAATGAAACTCGTACGCCGTCGGAGTCGCCATGTTCAAGATTCATACCGCCAAGCCGGAGGATGCGGCCGAGCTTGCTTTGCTGATCCACTCCTCGACCAACATGTGGTACGAGTCACACGGCCATGAAAAGATCTTTCGGGGGCCGGCCGAGGATTGTCGGCTGTTTCCCGAAGTGTACGAAGATCTTGATCCCGGCTGTTGCCTGGTCGCCCAAAGCGAAGCGGATGGCCGCTTGATCGGCTCTTGCTTCTATCATCCCCGCGAGACGCATATCTCACTCGGGATTATGAACGCGTCGAGCCAGTTCGCCGGCGCCGGCATCGCCAGTGCGTTGTTGGAGGATATTATCGGGATTGCCGAAGACCGTGAGCTGCCGGTGCGACTGGTTTCGAGCGCGATGAATCTCGATTCGTTCTCGCTTTACAGTCGTCGTTTTTTTCATCCCTACGCCGTCTATCAGGACATGTTCTTTCGCGTTCCGGCGGAAGGGGGACTAGCCTTGATCGATTTGCCAACCGAGCGCGTGCGGCCGGCCACGATCGCCGATGTGGGGGAGATCGATCGGTTAGAGCAGGAGATTTGGCGGACGTCGCGCCAAAGAGATTGGCGCTATATGATCGAGAATGCCCGCGGCTATTGGCATTGCTCGGTGATCGAACGGAACGGAAAAATCACCGGCGCCATGGCGTCGATCGGGCATCCGGCGAGCAACATGATCGGGCCCGGCGTCGGCACAAGCTCGACCGAGATCGCGGCGCTGATCGCCGCGGAGTTGAATCAATACCCCGGGCGAACGCCGGTCGCGCTGATCCCCAGCAACAATCCAAAGTTGGTTGCGATGATGTACGCGCTGGGAGGGCGAAACTGTGAGCTGCACCTGGCCCAGGCGTTCGCCGAGACTCCGATCATCGAAGGAATCGTGATGCCGACGTTTATGCCGGAGACTTGCTAAAGTCTTACTTCTCGAAGCAGTACAAGTCTTTCACGGTACGCAGATAAAGCGAGTCGCCGACCGCGGCCGGCGAAGCTTGAAAACCTTCCGGCAGCGAGCTTTCGGCGACGATTTCAAACTCATCACTCGCTTTGAAGACGGTGATTTTTCCGCTTTCATCAAAGCAGTAGAGATTGTCGCCGGCGGCGAAGAGCGAAGCGCGATAGTTGCCGCCGATTCGCTGCTGCCATACTTTTTCGCCGGTCAACGCGTCGACGCAGGTTGCGATTCCTTTGTCGTCGATGATGAACATGCGATCTCCCAAAATGATCTGCGACGGACGATAGGGGGCCCCTTTGGACATTCCCCACGCGATCGCGTCATCCGGAACCAGGCCGCGTGCAGAAGGATCCATCGCGAACAACTTGCGATCGCGGTCGCCGCCGGTGATATAAACCAAGCCATGCTTGTAGAGGGGGCGAGGAGCGGCGTTCATGCCGCCGTGGCGCACGCGCCATAGTTCAGCGCCCGTTTCTGGGTCGTAGCAAATCGTAGCGGACGCGCTGGGCATCACCAGTTGGCGTTGACCTTCATGTTCAAACAGACAAGCCGTGCTGTACGCTTTTTTGCGGTCGCCGTTGTCGGTTCCGTAGTCAATGTTGCGGTCCTGCTTCCAAATGGTCTTGCCGGTCCGTTTGTCGAGCGCCACCACGTATTGAAAATCGTAACCGTCGAAGGCGACGTACAGATTATTCTCATCGATGATCGGAGACGAACCAGGACCGCGCCAATGATCGCAGGGAAGATCACGCCGCTCCCAGATCGTCGCGCCGGTTTTACTATCAAGACAGGCCGTGCCGAAGCTGCCGTAATGGACGTAGATACGTCCCGCTTCGATCGCCGGCGTGCAGGATGCGTAGCTGTTGCTCACTTCTTTTTCTTGCGGGCTCTCGGTCGTGAAGACGACGCGATCGAGCAAGATTTCGCCGGTTTGGCGGTTGAGCGCGAGCACCGACTGCTGTTTGCCATCTTCGGTCGCGGTCGTGACCCAGATGCGATCTCCCCAGACGACCGGCGAAGACCAGCCCCGATCGTGGATCGCCGTCTTCCATTTCAGGACCTTAGGATCGCTGAAATCGACCGGCAGATTGTCGCTCTCCGCGACTCCATCTCCCTGCGGGCCGCGAAATTCCGGCCAATTGTCCCCCGCACTCGCCGCGGAAAACAACAGGAAAAGCAAAAGGAGGGAGAACAGGCGGGACATGAATCGACTCCGTCGAGTGTGGATTAAGGGG
Organism: Blastopirellula marina DSM 3645; assembly: GCF_000153105.1. Lineage (GTDB taxonomy): Bacteria > Planctomycetota > Planctomycetia > Pirellulales > Pirellulaceae > Blastopirellula > Blastopirellula marina. Next base: position 516,326 of record NZ_CH672377.1, on the reverse strand, counting down.
GGAAGATCCATTATGCGTCTTCCTGGGCTCGGGTCAACGAATTTCGCCGGCAGCTCGCGGCCTACGAAAGCCGACGTTTTCCCACTAGAATGGGCGAACTACTTCAGCCGTAAGGAATCTACCGCCAATGTCTTTTGACGCACTGATTTTTGATCTCGACGGAACGCTGGCCGATACGATGCCGGCGCACTACATCGCGTGGCGCGCCACCATGGCGAAGTACGGCATCTCGTTTGACGAGGATCGCTTCTATTCGCTGGGGGGGTGTCCTAGTCAAAAGATCGTCGAATTGTTGGCGGAAGAGCAGGGGATGGTGCTCGACTCCCACACTGTCGCGATTGAAAAGGAAGAAGCTTTTCTCTTGGAAATCGCCGAAGTAGCCCCGATCGAACCGGTTGTCGAACTGGTCTACGAATATCGCGGACGAATTCCGATGGCCGTTGCGACCGGCGCGATGCGTTATGTCGCCGATCTGATTTTGGCGCATGTCGGACTGGCCGACTGTTTTGACGCTTGCGTCACTTCGGAAGACACCGAGCGTCACAAGCCGCACCCTGACGTCTTTCTCGAAGCGGCTCGGCAGTTAAAGGTCGAGCCGGAACATTGTCGCGTTTACGAAGACGCCGACCTCGGAGTCGAAGCGGGACGTCGGGCCGGGATGGAAGTGGTCGACGTGCGCAACTTTTTCACGCCGCGACGAATTACGATTTCGTGAGGTCTCCCGTGGCGGCAATTTACGAACACGAGATCTCGGTCGCCCAGGCCGATATCGACATGCAAGGGCATGTCAACAACCTCGTTTATCTGCGGTGGATGCAAGACGCCGCGGTCGCCCACTCGGTCGCCGAGAACTGGGGCAAACGTCGCTACGACGAACTCGGCTGCGGTTGGGTGGTTCGTGCGCATGCGATCGAGTACCTCTCGCCGGCATTCGCCGGAGAAGAGTTGGTCGTCCGGACCTGGCTGTCCGACTATTTCACCGCGTCGGTCTTACGGCAGTACGAAATCTGTCGCGTCGACGATGGAAAGAAACTGGCGAAAGCGGAAACCAAGTGGGTGTTGATCGACATGATCAAACGGACGCCGCGTCGTATTCCAGACGAGATTTTGGCCGCGTTTCAACTCGCGCCGCGCGGCGAAGCCTCGGTATAAGCGTTGCGATCTGGCGAATCGAACCCCCTCTTGCGGGTCATTTCTGGCTTCGAAATGGCTCTCTCTGACTCGCTCGCCTATACTGAAACCGTATCTTTGAGCTTGTTCCGGTGTTGGTATTTATGACGCACGAAGTTGTCCGGCGTCCTAAACTGAACCGGTAGCCCCCGTTACCCTCTGACAAACGACCTGACGTGAAGTTGATCTGTCGTCCTACCGCCGCGCTCTTTTTGGCCGCAACTTGGTTTGCGGCGCCGGCGGTTGCGGACGTATTTGTGCTTCAGTCCGGCGGGCGCATCGAGGGAGAGCTGCTGACGCCTGCGGCTGAAACGCCGCAAGAGTTGCATGTTCGCACCAGCAGCGGCGACATGATCTTGCCGGCCGACTTTGTCGCTGAGGTGATTGAGAAGTCGCCGCAAATGCGCAACTACGAGGCGATCTTGCCGCAGATGCCGCCGGATGTCGAAGGCAACTGGAAGATGGTTCAGTGGTGCGCCAGCAATGATTTGCCGGTGCAGCGTGAGCATCACCTGCAGCAGATTTTGGCGATGGATCCTAATCACGCCGAGGCGCGTCATGCGCTCGGCTACATTCTCCGTCGCGGCGAGTGGATCATTCCCAATCAGTGGAACAAAAATCAAGGCATGATTCGTCGCAACGGGAAATGGATGTACCCGCAAGACGTGATGTTGAGTGAGCGCGCCGAGAAGTACGAAGATGGCGCCAACGATTGGCGCGTCAAATTTCGCTCGTATCTGCTGCAGATGCGACGCGGCGGGGAGAGAGCGGCCAAGGCGCAAGCCGAAATCGCCGCAATCAAAGATCCCATGGCGACCCAACCGCTGATCGAAATGTTGAAAGACGACAAGTACCAGGCAATTCGTGAACTGTTGATCGATGCGTTGGGGAATCTCGACAACGGCGCGTCAACGCTCGCGTTAACCAAGGTTGCCTGCGATGATCCCTCGGCTTCGATTCGTGATCGAGCGATGATTGTGCTGGAGCGTCGCCCGAACGAAATCGCCGCGGCTCAGCTGATCTCACTGTTGCACAGCAAAGACAATCGCGTGGTGAATCGGGCGGCGTCAGTCTTGGCGCGGCTTAAGCATCCAGCCGCAATCGATTCATTGATCGACGCGCTGGTGACGACGCATCAGTTTAAGGTAACGCAAGGCAATCCCGGCGAAACGTCTGCGTCGTTTGGCAGCGCCAGTTCCGGCGGGTTTTCTTTCGGCGGCGCCAAACCAAAGATCGTTACGCAAGAGATGCGAAACGAAGCGGTGCTGCGAGCGCTGGTCGAAACGCTGCAACAGGAAGGTCTGACCGCCAATTTTGGTTACGACGAAGCGCAATGGAAGTTGTGGAATTCTAGTCGCCAAATGCCGCTGACGGTCGATCTGCGCCGCGACGGATAACATGCTCGGCGATGTCGAACAAGACAACGCTATTTCAGCAGATTCATCAGCGCCGGCATTTTCTGCAGCAGCGCCACGATATCCTTTTCCACGACCTTCTTATCTCCATCTTTGTCGAAGAAGTCGAAGTAGCGATGCCCTTTCTCGGGGACTTCATCGCGTAGCACGATGCCATCGCCGTTGGCGTCATACTTCTCCATCAAGCGTCTGGCCGCGACCAGCGTCAGGTCCTTCGGTTCTGCTTTCACGTCGTCCTGCGGCGAGTAAGGATGGGCGACATCAAAGTAGCCGATCATCATTTCTTCCCAGGTCTGGTCCCCCCACTTCACCGTATCGGTCGGATCGGGGTTGGCCAGATTCCACTTCGAGTTGTCGAAATGAGCGACGCAGTGGAGGACGCTGCCGGCGTCGAGCGGCAGAGGATCTTTCAGCCGATACGAAGTTTGCCAGTTGAAGTCATACGCGGGAACGTCGAGCAAAATCTCGTTTTTCTCTTTCCCCTTCAGTTCGTAGCGGAACGCTTTGCCGCGCAGATGCATATGCGGCATCATCCCCAATAATTGAGCTCCTGCCGACGTAATCCGCGGCGAGTCGGCCTCCACTTTGTAGTTGCCGTCACCGGCCGGAATGCGAAACGAGCGATTGACGGCGCTCGTCGTTTTGACTTCGTACTTGATCTGCTCTGGGTCGGCGAAGACTAGGCCCAATTCGCTTTGATCGAACTGTTCGCTGCCGATCGGCGTGTAGTGAACCTGAAACACGAGTCGCGATCCGGCCGGGATGCGTTTCGCCATACCGGGCGGAAACGGCTCGGCCCGCATTCCGGGAACGTAGCCCACCAAAAATCCGCGAATCCCCCCGTCACGCAGGTCGCGTTCGCCGGGATTGACGGCGAAGGCCAAAATGTGATGCACGACCATACGATTGCCGGGTCGCAATTCGGCCGCTTGCAGCCATTTGTCTTCGGTGAAACCTGGGTCGTGAATAAAGTATTGGTACTTCACTTCACCGCTGGCTTGGACTTTGACCGGCTTTTCGGTGATCTGGATGACCTGATCGGGCGCGACCGGCAAGGTCCAGCCGTTGCTCGAATAGTCGATCGCTGGGGGAGCTTGCGACTTGTCCCCTTCCGGCGCACCGGCGGCGACCCACTGCAACAGCAGCTCTTTTTCCTGCGTCGGCATCGGTCGCGCGTTGGTGAATTCGCCATGTTCGGGCGCGGCGTGCCAGGGCGGCATCCGTTTATCTTCGACCACCTCGGCGATCATCTCGGCCCAGCCGGCGACTTCGTCATACTCGGTAAGAGCGAAGGGAGCGATCTCTCCTTCACGATGACAGCTGACGCAGCGTTTTTGCAGAATCCGCGAAACCTGATTGTGGTAAGTGACTTCGCTGTTGGGATCGGGCTGATGAACGCGGCCGATATGACAACCGAACGTTTCGGTCGTCGGCGTCTTCACCGGTCTGCCGGCCAGAACGTCTTCGATCGCATCGCGCAGCTCATGCTCGTCCGCCCGATCGCGGACGACGCCGATCTGATACTGGTTGTCGATCCGGCCGCGGTAGACAATCTTACGATCGGCGTTGAGGACCACGACTTCTGGAGTTCGCTGTGCGCCGGCGGCGTCAGCCAGTCGGTTGCCGACATCTTTTAGCAGCGGATACGAGATTTTATGCAAACGCGCAAACGCGGCGATCTCGGTGATGGCGTCATGCTGGTTCGACATCACGCCGAGGATCGCCACGTTCTTGGGGGCGAACTCATCGGACAACTCTTGCAGACGGCGGCCATACAGCTTGGCCAGTGGGCATTCCGTCCCCAGAAAGGCCAGGACGACCACCTGTTTCTCACTGAATGCCGCCAGAGCGTAATCTTTGCCCCGAAAGTCTTTCAGCTGCATATCGGCCACGACGGCGCCGATCGGCGTTCTTTCGGCAATGGAATCTCGCGCCAGCAGAGGAGAAGTCAGCAGAGCGGCAAGCAATGTCAGCGAGAGATGCGTCCAACGATTCATCGATTTGAGCCCGCGAAGGGGGAGTGGATGTACAGTCAGGGCAGCGAAGTTGCCTTCGCCCGTCGTACATTAAAACCCTGCTTCGCGTCAATTGGTTTCGTCTGGGGAGGAACTTTCTTCCCCCCAGATGAGATTACCTATAGCGTCGTGATGTCAGAGAAGGTAATGCTGATGCCGTTGAACGGAGCGACTCCGTAGATTCCGCGTGTAAATACGAGGTCGATGAACTCGTCGGCCCACAGGATCGGCTGTTTGGGGACCACCACAATATCGGAGTCCCGTAGCCATAGTTCGTCCGAGGGAATGGGCCGTTTGCCATATAAGGCGCCTTGGATATCTACCTTGGTCGCGACCAGGCGCCAATCCTCGGCTCGGCGGAAGATCACCACTTCTCGCAGGTTACCCCCCACATTCCAACCGCCGGCCAAGGCAATCGATTGCATGACGGTGGTCGGGCCGACCAACTCAAACCGGCCCGGCGTCTTCACTTCGCCCAACACATACAGATAGCGAGGAGCCCGAGCGGTCAAAATCGGCGTCACGCCGATCCCGTCAACGACTTGGGCGTATCGTTCGTCGACTTCCCGTTTCAACTCGTCCAAGGTCAAACCTTGGGCCGGCACCGACTCGATCGCCGGCAGTTGAATGGTTCCTTCGGGAGTCACGCGGACGCTCTGCGACTGACCGCCGCGGCCTGCACGGCTATCGACGGTTGCTCGCAAGTCCTCCAGCTTGGTGTTCACCTGGAGCGGCGTGACGGTAATCGCGGGTACTTTGTAGTAACGCTTGTAATCCTGATCAAGCAGGTCCGTCAACTCGGTGACCGTCTTGCGGGCGGCGTGCACCTGACCCAACAGCAGCACGGTGATCGAACCATCGGGCTGAATCACCAGATCGCGATTCAAGTTGGGATCAGTCAACGATTCGACGCGAACCTGATCGCCGACATTCAAGCGATAGGGAGTGGTCATCTCGTTGCGCGTTAATCGATAGACGAATTCCAGTTCATCATCGACCCGCAGGCGATATTCGGGGACATGTTGCAGACGAGCGGGGCCGACGTATTCGCCTTGGGCGAAGATTTGCCAAGGAATCGGGCGGCGCGCGTTCCAATGCAGTTCTCCCTCGCAAATCGGATCGGCCGAGTCGACGCCGACCTTGATCGGACTATTCTGCAGTTGCGCCGGCGAAGGGCAGGGAGCGCAGTTGGGAGGTCCTGCGCACAACATCACCTGATCTTGTTCGAGCGATGGATCCCAGCTCACGATCGCAGCGGCGCTGTTGGCGGCGTCCGCTGTTGGCGATTGGGCCTGCACTTGCTTGACGATCGCTTGCGGCGCGGCCGAGGCGCTGTCATCGCCAGGCGTCAACGCAAGGCCCAGTCCGCCGGAAAGGAGCAGCAATCCGGCGATCGCGGCAAGCGAGCGGCCGGCACGTGACGGTTGTTGAGCGAAATTCTGGTTCATGCCGTACGACTTAACGTTGCTGAGAAGGTTGCGGTTGACGACTGACGTCAGGACGCTGCGGACCGATCGCAGTCGCGTCGACGCGATGCTGGGCAGCGAACGCTTCGGGAGAAATCCAGCGGACAAAATTGCTTTTGGGGGCGACGACGCCGTTGGCGATGGCAAATTGCGCTTCTTGACGAGCTAACTTGGCCAAATCATCTTCGCCCAGCATCTCATGCACTTTGGCGAGATTGTTCCAGGTTTCCGCCAGCGAATTTTGACGCAACCCGCTGACGAACACTTGTTTGGCGTCGGTCAACTGACCATAGCGGGCCAGCATCACGCCTAATTCGTTGGCGGCCATGATGTTTTGCGGATCGGCAAGGAACGCCGATTGGTGCAATGCGATTGAGCGAGGGCCGATCAGCGCTTTGTCACCGCCGCCTGTTTTCAAAAAGGGCTGCAATTTGGCGAGTCCGTACAACGCGGCGGACGCTTCAGGAACTCCGCCGCAGGCCATCGCCAGGCGATCCTGAGCATGCGAGAAGTATTGCTGCGCGGCGACCAACGGCGTGAGTTGGCTGGCGTCAACATTCTTCAAAATCGGCGTGCGATGCGATTGAATTAAGAGCTTCAAGTTGAGGTTCGCTTCCAACTGCGATCCCTCGGGCACAAAGTCGCTCGCTTCGTCGAGCGCGAGCAAGCCTTCCGCCAACGCATCGCTGTGTTGATGCGTATGCCGTTCGGTATCGAGTGTTTGCGTCAGCAGACGGAGCGCTTGTATGAGTTCGGCGCGGGCCGAGAAAAAGGCGCCGCGTTGAGCGAGCGAAAACCCATGTTCGACCAACGACTGCGCTCGACCGCGAACCGCGGTCATCGCATGTTGATCCAGCATGGTATTGCGTTGCGTCTGCGGAACTCCGTTAAACGCTCGCGACGGAATCGCAATCCGCGGCGACGGGGCCGGCTCTGAAAGGACCGGCGCAGATTGAACGAGCGGCGCCGCTTGCGGAGGGGGCAAATGCTGCGGTTGTGCTTCCACCTTCGCTTCAAGACGCGGCATGAAGACCGGCGGTTGCGACGAAAGTTCCGGCGGCGGCGACATTTCGGGGAGCGAGCGCATCTCGTGGGGCGGCTGCGGCTGACTGGGAGCGCCCGGCTGCAGCGGGAAAAGATCGAGCTCGTCCTGAGCGACTTCCGGCGTTCGCGTCGCCGGCGTCGGCTCTGGATTTTGGCTCCAGCGCGAGTCTTCGATCTGGGACGGCTCCATGCGGGGAGTTGTCTGTCGCGGTGCGGGGGAGGATCCTGAGTTTTGCGGTCCTTGTAGCGAAAATGAGGATTCTGGCTCCTCTAAACGGGGCGCTGGAATTGCAACCGGCTGGGGGGCGGTTTGTGGCTGCGCTTCGATCAGCGGCATATATCGGGGCGCCGCAGGAACAGGCGCCGGCTCGGCGACTTCCTCGACGTCAGCCGCTTCGGGCAATGGAGGAAGTCCAATCACGGACGATGCGAATGGAGTTGGCAACTGCGTCAACAGATAGGGATTCTCGATCGTTTCCTCTTCGGTCGACGAGATTTCGAGCGCCACGGGGCGTACGTCGGCCGGAAGCTGAAATCGGCGCGGCGTTTCGATCGTATTCTCTTGCGAAAGGCGAGCAGCCGTCGAGGCGACCGGCGCGTCAGAGCACCCCGCAAACGCGGCGAGCGTTGCGGCGGCAAATGCCGTTGGTCCCATCCATATTGGGTGTCTGCGATCCATCTTGATTCCGTTCGGGGGAGTGCCCGTAGCGCGTCGGACTCCGCCGACGCATTGACCCAGTGGTCGTAAGCATCGACTTGTTTCGCGACGTGCATTCACTCAAATCGATCGGATCAGAACGTCCCGACTAGGCGCCGCAGGCATAGGCCGAATACTCGCTATAAAGCGCAGGTCAGCTGGAAATGTGGAGTCGCTGGAACGAAAACTTCGCGTAATTCCTTATCTTCGCTACGACCGTTACAAGTAATGGGAAGCAAGGGAAATTCTTTAACAATGCGACCTTCATTCCCCCCAAGAGTAGAGGCTGGCTGCCGAAAATCGGCCTATAAACCTAAAGGTTCGCGGCGATGAGGCAGCATCTCTGAACCGTCGTAGTCGTCCACTTTGACGTGTCGCTCAAGTGAGAGTAATTTTCTTGGATACAACAAAACTGTCCGTACGCATCATGGTTGTCGATGACGATCGTCTCATGCGATTTTTGCTGACCGAAATTCTCAACGATGCCGGATTCGAAACGCGCACCGCGTCGAACTGCAAGGAAGCGTTGATGTTGTTTGACGAGTTTGAACCTGATCTCGTCTTCTGCGATTGGGAATTACCAGATGCGGCGGGAGTCGATTTTGTTCGGCATATCCGCTACGTTCAACAAGATCGACGGCCGTTCATTATGATGGTGTCGGCGCATCAAAGTTCTGTCGCGGTGGAGCTCGCCCTGCACGCCGGCGCGAACGATTTTCTCTCGAAGCCGGTCAAAAAAGAAGAGCTGTTGGCTCGCACGGCCGAAGCGCAGCGCGTTCAATACCTCGAACAGCAATTGCGGGATCTTGAGATTTCCGGTCATCTGACCGTCTCACGGGGATACTACTCGCTTTACGCAAGTTGAAATGAGTAGCGCCACTCGATCGTCTTTGGAAACGGCATTTGATCGACAGCGGCGTTGATCTCAAACCCGGATGATGTTGCCGGAAATTCCGGCGCCGGATAGTGATCAAACAGCGATTGGCGCACCAGAAGTCGCATGTCGCCGGCGGACCAACTCCACGTGTAGGCGTCGACGTGATTGGGTTCGACGGCGGCGTCAAGCAGGCTGGCGTAACGACTGCTGATTTGCGCTGGATGCGCCTTCATGCGACAAGCGACATGAAACTCGATACGGCGATCAGCGGCGAACGTCTCGACCGTGACCGACCAGTGGCTTTTGCCGGCCTGTCCAACGCCAAGCGCGACTGCGCCGGCCGGACGTTGTTCGACGCTCAATTGCTGAATCGGCGGACTGTCAGGCCATTCTTCCGCGTCGTCCCCTTCCAACGAAACCAGGCAAGGGAGGATGTCGTCGCCCGAAACGACCGAGACGACATGACCAAACCGGTCGCCGCGCCGCGGAAAACTGACGAAGAGGCCGCGACCGTTTGAATCGATCGCGTCAACAAATTGGATGTCACTCTCACTGGACATGATCGAAACTATTTCCCTTCTTGATCCCCTTGGCCGACGCGCCAACGCAGGTAAGCGTCGAGAAAGCCTTGAATATCTCCATCCATCACCGCGTGGAAACTACCGACATAGTGCCCGGTCCGCGCGTCCTTCACCCGTTGATCGGGATGCAGAAAGTAATTGCGGATTTGCGAACCGAAGCCGACCTTGGCCTGCGTTTTGTAACGAGCCGCTTCTTCCGCTTCGCGTCGCTCTTCTTCAATCCGTGCAATCCGCGAACGCAACATCTTCCAGGCCTGGGCGCGGTTTTTGTGCTGGCTTCGTTCGTTCTGGCACTGGACGACGACACCGGTCGGAAGATGCGTTAGGCGAATCGCGCTATCCGTCTTGTTGACATGTTGTCCGCCGGCGCCGCTGGCCCGGTAGGTGTCGATGCGGACATCTTCTTCGTCGATCTCGACTTCTTCACTGTCGGGAATCTCGGGCGACACGTCGACCGCCGCAAAGCTAGTTTGGCGTTTCCCTTCCGAGTTGAACGGGCTGATCCGCACCAAGCGATGCATGCCGCTCTCCCCTTTTAGGTAGCCGTAGGCCATGACGCCGCGAACGGCGAAGGTGGCGCTGTTGATGCCGGCTTCTTCGTTGTCGGCGCGGTCGATTAATTCGACGGTATAGTCGTGCTCGGCGGCCCAGTGCGAATACATCCGTAACAACATTTCGGCCCAGTCGTTGGCGTCAGTTCCGCCATCACGCGCATGAATCGACACCAGCGCGCCGCAGGCGTCATGCTGTCCGTTGAGCAGCGCCTTGAGTTCGAGCTGATCCAACTCCGCTTCGAGTCGCGCGACTTCAGCTTTCGCTTCGGCGTCGAACGAGTCATCCTCTTCCGCCATCTCTAGCATCGCGTCAAGATCGCCAACGGCGGCGGCGCAGGCTTCGAGCGGTTCCAGGATCGACTTCAGCGATTTCAACTGGCCGACGACGGTTTGTGCGATCTCTTGATTATCCCAAAAGTCGGGCGCGACCATTTTCGCTTCGGTGGCCGCAAGCGTCTTTTTTTTGGCGGCGTAGTCAAAGACTGTCCTGAAGCTGCGTCAAACGTTGACGTATCGTTTCGGCACGGTCGATCGTATCGCGGTCCATCGTTTCGGTTCGCCCAAGAGGACAAAAGAGGGATATCAGAACACCGCATTGTACTCGCCGACGCGACGGACGACGAGGACCATTTGCGACGTGGAATTATCGGCAATGTCAGTCTCTTTGTGCAAATCGGGCAGCTTGCCCCCGAATGTCGAGTCCGACCGATTCGCTCCAGGCCGAAATCAGACGCTCAAAGACCGGACCCGGCTTGCCGCCGCCGACCTGCCGCCCGTTCCAGCGATGACAGGGAAGCACGCACGGAGACGTGCTCGTCAGCAAGATCTCGTCCGCTTGCGCCACGTCATCCGGCGTCATCCGCCGCTGGCTATAGTCGATCCCCAGTCGCCGCGCGTAGTCTTCTAAGGCGGCGATACTAATCCCGGACAAGACCAGCTCACGCGGGGGCGCAACGAGTCCTTCTCCGGCGAAGTGAACGACCAGATTGGCGGTCGTCGCCTCCATGACGTAGCCTTCTAAATCAAGCAAGACGGCACGCGACTTCGCTTCGATTTTCTGCGCTTCGAGATCGGCCAGGTAATAGTGAACCCGCGAGCGGACTTTTAGTTGTCGCGGCCAACATTCGACCGGCGTCTGCCGAGTTGGCGGGACCACCAACGCCTGACCGGCGGCAAATTTGCTGGCGAACCCGCCAAAGGCGACCGGGCGCGTGTGCACGCAAACCATGGGGGATTCTCGCGGGTGATCCATACTTCCCGGAGTGATGAACATCGCCACTCCCAGATCATCGCCGGCAGCCAGCAGCGGATGATTGTGGGCGACGATCTCTTGGACCACTTGGGACAAGTCGGCGTCAGAATAAGGGATCTCAAGTCCCAAAATCGTCAGACTGTCGCGAAGTCGCGCCAAATGTTGCTCGAGCCGAAATACCTTGCCGGCAAAGGTGCGCAGCTGTTCGACGATTGTCGTCCCCATGACAAACCCAAGGTCGTCGATCGGGACGGAGAGTTCGGAGAGCGGGATCCATTTGCCGGTATGAAATGCGATGGGACGCGTCATGCCAAATTCTTTAGTTGCGGACGAAGTTCCTACCGCAACTCTAACGCTTCCACCAAAAATGTGGAGACCCCGCACGTCCAGATTTTGTCGTCGGCGCCAGTTGCAAATCGCGGAGACTACGGCAAAACCGGCGCTAGCCCGCGATGGAAGCTGCGCTCAGGCTTGACCCGACCTGGTAGACGCAATGACGGGGCGCAAAGTCACCAGCCGCCGCCGACCACTTGCCACGCGATCGCCATCATCATGCCGGCGGCCGCGAGGAGAAAGGCCCACTTTACCGCTTCTCGAGTTCGTTGAATCCGCGTTCTGGCATACATGATTTGGCTCCCAATTGAAGATCGATTGAGACGTCTCTACTTCTATTATAGAAAATTCACCACCCGTTTGGCTATAAAAAAATTACGGCCCGGTTCTCCTGAAAATCGCCATAACCCGTATAAAACGTCGTTGATTTCGCGTCGCGTCTCCCAGGATTACGCAGGGCGCCGCGATCCGCTAACGGCTAATGCTAGGTTTGAAATGACTCTTCTCCTTCCGCAGGATTGTTCGATCGAGGCCCGCAGCTCATGTGGATGTTTGACACCTTTTCCAGTTCGGCTTCGAGTTGTTCGTACAGCGACTACGGTGCTATTGAGGTCAATACCGAGCACGTGCCGCAGCGCTCACGCGTTGTGGTGACGTTCAAAATGATCGTCTCACTGGCCATGATGGTAGGCGCCGGGTACTGGCTCTTTTACCAGCCGCACCTTCCCGCTTCGCTCGTACCGCGACTGGCGATCATCGCCGGGGTCGAACTGATCTACGTGGGATTCGCGTTCTTTATTGTCCCGCGGCCCAATTTAAATGACGTCGGATATCTCGGTGGCTTCGTGAATAATCCAATACGCTATTCGGACAACTACAATCGCTCGTTGCGATCCTGGTCGATTATGTTGGCGCCGGGGCGATTTATTAGTTCTTCATTTCTCGACTTTGCCACGCTCTTGGGTGTGATCAAAGAGGATCCCACGCAAGAGATGAAGTATGCGCAAGAGATGGGTCTGGATACCGCCGAATTCGCTGGAAGCAGCTTTTCGAGCGTCACATGCACCGACATCGACGAACCGAGCGAGAAAACCCCAGCGGCGGCGCCTGCCGAAGCGTCGCGAGGTCTCGTCGATCGCGGCGATTTTGACTAGCGCCACAGACATGGGTGCGCTCGCGCCTTTTGAAGTTGCGCGAGGGGAAGTCGCCGGCGTCCACTGCTCTTTGTAGCCCGCAGCGCAAACGCGAGAAATGCGGGTCGGCATCAAGTCGAACACCGTAACGCTAGTGCTGCGTCACGCGCCAATTTTCGGCGCCATGCTCTTCTCGGAAACCGCTCTCGTATCCAGTGGGTTTGAATGTCGCGCTCTTGGATGGGCGATTCGTGCTCGTCGACCGTGGCGGATTTTATCTCAGCAAATCCGGTGAAGAACCGGCGATCATTGCGTTGAAGAACTTTCTGCTACCGTTAAATCGAACGCCAGCGCGGCGTCCTAGGGCGCCGTTTCAAGCTTGCCTGTCAAGCGTCACCGTTTATCAAGTAACGGCGACGCTTTGATGGATAGACGCTCGAGAGGTTATTTGATTTCGGGCGCTAGGAACTTGAAAGGTTCGGCTTTCTTAAAGTTGGCCGTTTGGTTTCCACCCAAGTTATATTCGCCGACCAGGGTCAGTTTGCGAACGCCAGAACGCGGCGAGAAGTCGATTTGGCTGAGTTCGACCCAGACGGCGCCGGGGCTGAACGTATGCTCAAAGTAGTAGACCCGATCCTTTTGGTTCGCAACGCTACGCCAAATCGTCGAAGCGATGTTGGGCTGATCCGGCGTGCTAATGCCGCGCGGAACGCTCACGTTGCACATGACGCTCGAAACGGCGGCGTCCGCTTCACGCGCGTCGGCCGTTTGATCGCAAGCATCGATATAGTACGAGGCCCGCACAAATCGATCCGCGGCCCGATTGGTGCCCGGCAACATGATGCTGCCGCCGATTTGTCGCCAATATTCATTCAGGGCGATCTGGTGATCGAAGGTGGGCGAATTGGTCATGACTTGGAATTCGCGAGCATGGTGAATCACCAGCTTTCCTCCCAGATATTCGCAAATCGCAGAATCGCCGGAGGGGTCAGAAATCGAAAAATGAATCGTGGCGGCGGCGCCATTGGGCAACGTCGGCGCGACGACGCGAAATGCATCCTTCTGCAATTCCATGACCGCTTCATCGACGTTGGAAAAACTATCCAACACGTACTGCGACCAGGCGCCGATCGACATGCTGGGACGCGTATCCCCCGGCGTTTCATAGTCGCTTTCGGCCAAGTAGAGCGCATTGACGACCAGGCCATGCTCGTTCATGCCGTCGCAAGTCGCCGCTTCGTAGGCCGATAAGACGACGCTGCCATATTTCGACTTCCACTGGAATGACGCCGGGCCTAGCCCCCCATCTCGATCCATGCCGCTCGGGAAGATCCACATGTTGCTTTTGAGATCTTCTTTCCAATCCATCGTTCGGCCGGTGACGACCATGCCGTCTTTGCCAAAGTAGACCGCTCGAGTGCAGGCGGCGACTTGATGCGCAATGACGCCGAGCGACGCGACGGCCAATACGGCGACGGTCAAACGGCGGAAGTTGATTCGATTCAGCATGGTTTGCAAATCCTCTTTCTTGGACCGTCGTACGGCCTCAACGCTTAGTTACTATTCGTGGGAGCGAACTGCAATGGGGACAGTGCGCCGGTGACGGTTATTCCGCCTCGGCAACCCTAGGTCGCTTGGCGGCGATGTCGCAAAAAATCGTCGCCCAAACGGCGATTTGGCGGCAAGTTCGGTCGCTATTGGAGTGGTCGCGAATGTTGTAGAGCGTGCTTCGCGCACCGGTTGTTGCTATGGGTTAATCGGCGATGGTCGCGACCGACGCACGAGGAGAGGAGACTTTCCAGCGAACAAAAAAACGCCGACCTAATGGTCGGCGTTTTCGTGCTAAATGACTGGCGCGGAGCGAGCGGTTAGTACTCGTCCTTCGTACCGGTCGCGGCGGTTCCGAGTCCGGCCGAGCCGGTGAAAACCTGGCGAACTTTGCGCTCGGCGACTTCCTGCTTCAGCTTATCGATCGCTTCGGCGACTTTCATCGATCCTAGGTCGCCGTCGATGCGATCACGGACGGCGACCGATTCGGTCTCCATTTCGCGACCGCCGATGACGAACATGTACGGAATCAATTCAAGTTGGGCGTCGCGAATTTTGGAGCCGATTTTTTCAGGTCGATAGTCCCCTTTGACGCGGAAGCCCGCCTGCTTGAGTTCGGCTTCGACTTTGCGAGCGTACTCTTCAAACTTCTGACTGACGACCAGCACGCGAACTTGCTCAGGCGCAAGCCACAGCGGAAATGCGCCCGCAAAATGCTCGATCAGCACGCCCATAAAGCGTTCGAGCGAGCCGAAGGGAGCTCGGTGAATCATCACCGGGCGATGCATCTGATTGTCGGCGCCGACATACTCTAGCGCAAATCGTTCGGTGCTGGGCAAGTTGTAGTCCAACTGCACGGTGCCGAGTTGCCATTCGCGACCAAGACAATCGTTGACGACAAAGTCGGCCTTGGGACCATAGAAGGCGGCTTCGCCGGCTTCGGCGACGGCGTCGATGCCCATGTTTTTGCAAACTGAGACCAGCGACTGTTCGGCCCGATCCCAAACTTTGGAATTGCCGACATACTTGCCGTTATCGGGGTCGCGGAAACCAAGTCGCACGCGATAATCGGTCAGCCCCAGGCTGTTCAGCACATACTGGGTCATCTCGATGCACTTGCGGAACTCTTCTTCGACCTGCTCCTCCATACAAAAGATATGGGCGTCGTCCTGGCAGAACCCGCGGACGCGCGTCATGCCGTTCAGTTCGCCCGATTGCTCGTAGCGATAGACGGTGCCGAATTCTGACAAGCGGACCGGCAACTCGCGATAACTGCGGGGCCGGTTCTTGTAGATCATGATGTGGTGCGGACAGTTCATCGGCTTGAGAAGATATTCTTCGTCATCCGACACGTGAATCGGCGGGAACTGGCTATCTTTGTAATATGGATAGTGCCCTGAGGTCTTGTAGAGATCGACCTTGCCGATGTTGGGGGTAAACACCGATTCGTATTCGTGCTTCTTCAATTGTTCCGAGACGAAGTCGGTCAATTGTTGTCGCACGACGGCGCCCTTGGGGAGCCACAAGATCAGCCCTTGTCCGACCAGCGGATTGATCGCGAACAGCTCGAGCTGTTTGCCCAAAGTGCGATGATCGCGGCGCTTCGCTTCTTCCAGTTTCTCGAGATGAGCGGCCAGGTCGTCTTTGTTGAAGAACGCAGTCGCATAGACGCGCTGGAGTTGCTTGTTGTCGGAGCTTCCCTTCCAGTAGGCGCCGGCGACCGAGAGGAGCTTGTAAGCGCCGATCGACTTGGGACGGGGAACGTGCGGTCCGCGACAGAGATCGATAAACTCTCCCTGGCGATAAAACGACAGGGTCTCGTGGCCGGACAAGCCGGTTTCGATATGTTCGATCTTGTAATGCTGGTCGATATCTTTGACGACCGCTAACGCGCCTTCACGCGACTCTTCGATGCGCTCGAACGGCTCGTTCTCTTTGATGATCTTCTTCATCTCGGCTTCAATCGCAGGGAAGTCCTCTGCGGTCAGCTTGTGCTCGAGATCAAAGTCGTAGTAGAAACCCCCTTCAATCGTCGGGCCGAAGGCGAGCTGCACGCCGTCAAACAGACGCATGACCGCGCGGGCCATGATATGAGCGCAGCTATGCCGCATCACGCCGAGCGCTTCTTTGTCTTTGTTGGTCAGCAGCCGCAGATTGACCGAGCCCTCGGTCGGCAGCGGAGCGTCAAAGCCGACGGTCTGTCCGTCGATTTGGGCCGCCAGCGTGGCCTTCGCGAGGCCAGCGCCAATGTCGGCGGCGACGTCCATGGGAGTGATTGCGATGTCGTAAGACTTTACGTTGCCGTCAGGAAGATGAACCTCGAGCATGGACCTGTCATTCTAGAAGAACACGCGTCTGGCGTTACCGGCCGGCGTCGAAACAAAGGACGTCTGAAAGCCGATGGCGCCGCAGAGTGGCAGTATAAAGGTCGGACGCGACGCCTCCTAGAGCGAGTCGGCGGCGCACGCTGCTCGCCGGGCCGTTTTCACCGCTAGCAGGCCCAAATACGGCCTTAATTTTTCGGACGCCGCTTTAGATGCTGGGGTTCGCCGCGTGCGGCCGATTGCCGGTCGAATCTTCCAGACGCGGCAACATTTTGAAAAGGCGCCCATGATCGGTCAAAATTGCTTGGCCGCGATCAGGGCTCGGCGTCTGTTTTTGAGAGCGCGCCGATTCTTCCATCGTACTCGCGATTTCGTAGAGCGAATGGAAGCCGCAGCCTCCGCTGGCGCCTCGCAGGCGATGCGCCAGAATTTCGACCTTCGCCCAGTCGGCGTTTTCGGCCGCTTCTAAAATTTCGGAGAGGGAGTCCGGCAGCGTCATCACAAATCGATCCACGACCGGCGCGAGCGTCGCCAGGGAAGGCAGCACGTCGGAGACGAGCGGCAGATCGCTAGTCGGCGAGGGAGCGGCGTTTTCCGACGGCGGCTCGATGGTCGGTGAAAGCAGCGGTTGGTCCAGCGCCGCAGCGGCGGGCAAATTGCTTTCGATGATCGCCAACATCTGCTCCAGCATTACCGGCTTGCTGATATAGTCATTGCAACCGGAATCCAGACATTTGCGACGATCCGAAGCCATCGCATGCGCGGTCATTGCAATGATCGGAACTTCGCAACCGGTGGCGCGTAAACGTTCGCTGGCGGCGTATCCGTCGAGCACCGGCATCTGCATGTCCATGAGAATGACGTCAAATCGGCTTTCCTCGAAGCGCTGGAGCGCCATCTGCCCATCCTCAACAAAGGTCAGCTCGAAGCCGAGCGGCGCAAGCATGTTTTCGACCAACAAGCGGTTGATCGGTCCATCTTCCGCGACCAGAACGCGAACTCCAGCAAACTGCAGCGAACCATTCGGCGGCGCCTTTTTTCTGGCGGTGATTTCGCCAGCCTGCTTACCATCGAGCGTGGGAGGCGCGTCATACAGCGGAGCGGCGATCGTCACCGTAAACGTGGACCCGGCGCCTATTTCGCTTTCCACAGAAACGTCGCCCCCAAGCAGGCGCGCGATGCGGCGGCAGATCGCCAAGCCAAGTCCGGTTCCGCCAAATCGGCGCGTCGTCGTGGCGTCCGCTTGAGTAAACGGGTCGAAAATAAGGTCGAGCTTCTCTTCGGGAATGCCGATGCCGGTGTCGCGAATGACGAACGTCAGTTGCTGCAGGGGAGCGTGCCAACCGGCGTCGATCGACACGGAACCAAACTGCGTAAACTTGATCGCATTGCCGATCAGATTGGTCAACAGTTGCCGGAGGCGAACCGAATCGGTGACGATTTGCGGCGGAACTTCGCCGGACCAATCACAGGTGAGTCGTAATGCTTTCTCGTCCGCTTTGACGCGCAAAATCGAAACGACTTCGGCGACAACCGCTTGGGGATCGCAGGGGAGCGATTCGGTTTCGAGCTTGCCGGCCTCGATCTTGGACAAATCGAGCAAATCGTTGATCACATCCAGCAAGTTGCGGCCGCTGGTGCGAATGATCTGCAGGTATTCGTCTCGCTTTTGCGGATCATTCGCCGCACCGCGCAGTAACAGATCGGTAAAGCCGAGCAGCCCGTTGAGCGGAGTGCGGATTTCGTGGCTCATGTTTGCCAAAAATTCACTTTTCGCGGCGTTGGCCGCTTCCGCCGTCTCTTTGGCGCGACGCAGTTCCGCTTCATGTTTCTTGCGGTGGGTCACGTTGGTTTGCGTCGCGATGAACTGAATCAAACGATGTTGTTCGTCGAACACCGGTTCAATTTCGAGCGCGATCCAGTATTTCTCACTACTCTTTGAATAGTTGACGATTTCGACGCTAACCCGTTCACGCGATCGCAAGCGTTCACCGATATAGGCCGCAGTGCTCGGATCGGTCTCGGGACCTTGGAGCAGCGTTCCCGGTTTTTGACCGATGATTTCGGGCAGCGCGTACCCGGTCAACTGCGTGAATGCGTCATTGACCCATTCGATGCGACCGAACTTATCGGCGATGATGACGGATTGTCGAGCTTTGGCCGCGACGAGCGAGAGTTTGTGAATTTCGCGGTTGGACTTCTCCAGGTCTTCGCGCGCCTGTCGCTCTTCGCGAATATCTTCGATCACGACGATAAAGTAGGCGTCATCGCGAATGACGGAGATCGTCAAACGAGCCCAGATGATCTCTCCGTTCCGGTTGACGTAACGTTTCTCAAAGCAAGCTTCCTCGATTTCGCCGTTGAGAAAGTCTTGTAGATGACGATCGTCGATCTCTTTGTCTTCTGGGCAGGTCACATCGGCAAAGGTCAGACGTTGCAACTCTTGTTCGCTGTAGTCCAACATCTCACAGATTTTTTTGTTGGTGCGCAGCCAATAGCCGTCGAAGCCAATATGAGCGACTCCAACCGCGGCGTATTCAAAGGTCGCGCGAAACTGGGCTTCGTTATGCTCCGCGAGACGTTTGGCGATCGCGAGTCGTTCTACAGCCAACTCGCCTTCGGTCGTCTTCATCGCCAAAGCGTGCACTTCGGCCAGACTTTGCCGGATGGTGAGAATCAGGAAAACGTCTTCAAATAACACCCATGCCGAATGCTCAAGCCAACGCCAGTTGTCGGCGGCGGCGATGCCGAAGATACTTTCTGGCCAGAGTAGACCACGAATCAGATGATCGGCTGCGACGATTAAGGTCGCGGGAATCAAGACGCGGATGTCGCGATAGGCGGCTAAAAACGCAAGCGATCCAAAGATGTAAAAATGCGTCTCAATGCGGCCGCCAGAGAGATGGATTAGCAGCGAAACGAAGAACATTTGGCTGCACGCGATCACCATTCGCGTGCTGAGCTTGCCGGGACGATACACGGCCAACGCGAACGGAATCAGGCAGCAAACGCCTCCCCCTAGGATCGCGAACCAGACGTGCGGATGGATGTAGCTCGATTCTCCGGACCAAGCCAAGGGAGAGACGAAGATCGTAAACAAGATGCCGACAATCCATTGAAACGGCATCAAGTAAGCGAACAGATGGTCCGTGTTGCAATAAATCTTGGTCATCTGAAGCTCGAAGCGTCGACGGACCGCCGCTTCGAATGCAGTCGAGGTCTCCGTGTTGCGAAGGACTTCCAGTGGCATTGAACTACCTAGGGAAAGGTGACTTGGTTGCGATCGAGCGGCGCCGTTGCGCCGGATCCGTCCAGCGAACTAGGATCCGGCAAGCAAAGCCGGCAGCCGAATACGGGGATCTCCGCTGTTGAGAACGCAACACCGGTTAACGCACGTATGAGGGAGGCTCGCCCCGTATTGTTTCCGGCATGGCCACGTGACTGAGTCACGCCGCCGGAGAAGAGAAGCTCGCCGGACGGCGCGAAGGCCATCACGTGTCCGCTCGAAACGACGCCGAACTTGTGCGATTCGAGTCCGCCGGCGTCGATCACCACGCTGGCGTGAGGGAGTTGCTCTCCACGTACGACATTGCGGGTCTCTGTCCACTGAGCGTCGTACTGCGTCGGAACGGCGGCGATGACCAACACGCGCGGCTTTCGCGCGGCAGGCGTCTCCAAAATCGCTTGCTCCAACTCTGTCAGCGACGCCGCCGAGCAAGGGCAGCGGGGATGTAAAAATAGGAGTACCGTCGGCCGGTCAGCGGCGATGGACAAATTCGCGTCGCTCGGCCAGGCTACGATCGGCAGAGCCGTGCCGTCGATCTGGTAAGAATAGGCGGTCATGCTCCACCAGACCGCGCAAAGCGCGACTCCCCATCCGACGACGATCGCCGAGACAGTCCATTTCCAAGGAGACGATTTTACCTCGGGCGGCTCGCTCACTTGACGCTGTCTCGCAAAAGATCGGCGATCCACAGTACTTCGGGAAGCGCTTCCACAAACGCATCGACCATTTCGGGATCGAACTGTTTCCCCCTTTGTTCGCGGATCATTGCGACGCATTCGAGCGGGGGTATCGGCTCTTTGTAAGGTCGTTTGCTGGACAAGGCGTCAAACACGTCGGCGACGGCGACGACTCGCGCTTCGACCGGAATGTCGGCTCCGGCCTTGCCGTCGGGATAGCCGGCGCCATCCCAGCGCTCGTGATGACTCAGCGCGATCCGAGACGCAACTCGCAATAGGTCGGCGTTCGCTTGGCCGGCTTCACCCGTGGTGAGATCGGCGATGACGAAACCCCACTTTTTTTCGGGTTCGACAATCGAGCGTCCCCATTCGGTATGACGCTGCATCAGTTGTCGTTCCTCGGCGGTCAACTTTCCAGGTTTGTGCAAGATCGAATCGGGGACGGCGACTTTACCGATGTCGTGCAACGGCGCCGCAGCCTGAATCATCCGGACCATTTCGGACGGCAGGCCGACATTGCGAGCGATCAAGCCGGCGTAGCGGGCGACACGCAGATTATGATTGCCGGTCAATTCGTCGCGGAACTCGGCTGCGCGAGCCAGACAAGCGATGATCAAGCCTTGCGTCCGTTCCAGTTCGCGCGTCCGCAATTGGACAAGATGCTCGAGTTGTTGGTTTTGATCGCGTAACCAACGCTTCAAATGTTCGGCGCTAAGGACGTTGCGAATCCGAGGAATCAATTCCTCGATTAGGATCGGCTTTTGCAGAAAATCCGTGGCGCCCAGCTCCAAAGCGTCGCGGCGATGGGATGCGTCGGGCGAGGCCGTTAGCAAAATCACGGGGGCCAACAATTGTTTTTGGGAATCGCTGATTTTTTGCAGGAATTGCAGACCATCCAACTCCGGCATCATCAGATCAAGCAGGATCAGATCTGGCGGATCGGCGCATACGACTTCTAACGCCGTTTGCGGATCCGAGTAAAACTCGAGTCGTTCAAATCCTTCGTTGCGCAGGTAAGCCTCGGCGAGGGCCAAATTGATCGGTTCGTCATCGACCGAAATAATGCGTTTTTGACGCAGATCACGATCACCGAATTGCAATTCGCCTGACGGATTAGGCGCAACGTCATTTTTGGTTGCGGCCTCGCTCTCTCGCTGCATCGATGGCGGTAAGCCTACCGATGCGCAGGTGAACCCAGAAATTGAGGAATCCATATGCATCTGTCATTATCGAGTGAAGATCTGCTCCCGAACAAACAGCCTCCGGCGTGAGGCATGTTATTCGATACGTAAATAGTGCCAATAAACTGCACCGTCTCTAAGGGAGCGACCGTCAGACCTGCGGTGACGTCGCTATTCAGAAGGTAGGACGTAACTTAGAAGTCGCTTCGCAAGCAGCGGTGAAGCGCAGCAGGGATGCGGAAAGGCGAAACCCACAACGAGCGTCGTAGCGGTTATGACGATTCGAGGGCCAAGAGTCGGCCTGGAACAAAACATGGCCGCCGTAGGGAGACTACGACGGCCACGCGAATAGATAAGTTGTAATCAGGTGTGCGGTACGGAGGAGGGAGTCGCGAAGAGCCGTTGATTTGCGCGGAACCTCTGGTGATGATTTCCGCATCTGGCGAAGCGTTCAAATCACCGAAGTTGACATGCTCTAAGTGCAAGCATTGCGCCGAAATCGCCGCGCGCGACGAAAAGCCTAGTTCGAGTCGGAGACGTACAACTCGGCCCCACGTTGAGCCGCTTTTGGCCGCCGCTTGCCTATTCGTAAGGCAGCAGACGGTTGCTTTGCGCGCGGTTCGGCGAGTCAAGCCATAGAAGCCGAAAAGAAAAGCTTCTGTCCCTCGCGAAATCGATGATCGGCAAAGTTGTTCGGCGCATAAAAAAAAGCGTCGACCCAACGGGCGACGCCTGCAAGTTTCCAATTCTGTTTACTTTCGTTTTTTGGGATCGACCAAGGCGAAATCAAACCTGTTTTGTCCCGGCTCTACTTGAGCGTTGAGAGTTGTCTGGGCGTGGTACTTCTTTGGCAGATATTCGCGAATGAATTTGAATTTGCCGGTCGTTGGATCTTCGATCTGATCCTCTGTCGTAATGGCGACGGTATTGTTTCCGACCAGGGCGCCCCAAGGTTCCCCTCTGAACAGCAACGTGTAGGAGCCTGCTTCGTCGGTTCGGCCATAGGAAGGTCGCCCGATTTCGGGTTGAAAGCGAACGGTAGCGTAGGGAAGCGCCTTGCCGTTTAAGGTGACCGTTCCCCGCACTTCGCCAAACTCAAGATCTGGCTTGTTACTAAAGCAACCGAGCAGAGTGACGGCGCAGATTAGTGCAACTGCACGATAGGCCATTTCGTTGTTACTCCATCAAGTAGCTAGTTGGATGGGGAGAAGCAATCGAGTCTAGTATTGACTCAAAACTTGCCCATCTTGTCGATCAGCCAGATATCCATACGTCGCCATATCGATCGTATCGCTCAGGAAGTGAACGCTCCCATCCGCGAAGGTGAATTGACCGCCGCCTGGATGCATGCTGCGGAACCAATGCTTGAACTGCCAGTTTGGACCAGGCTCATTGATGGGATAGCCGGCCGTCGCTGAGACTTCCATCGCGCCTTTGTAACCAGCGTCATCCGTCGCCGAGGCGCTCGTTCCGGCCCAATTCGTAATGGTCACATCCGGGGTTCCTCGGACAGAATAACTTCGCTCACCGACGACCGTCGTATTGGAGAGTCCATCGACGATTTCACCAAAGCGATATCCCTTTTTTCGCGAGTTGAAGACTCCCTGGCAAAGAACTTGTACAAAGAGATCCTCATAGTAAGCGCGCGGTCCGCGACCGTTGACGCCGGGATAACTGGAGCGGCCCAAGAACACATTGCTGATTTTCTTGTCCGTCACATCGGTTGTCGCCGCATCGGAAGCGCAGAGAAACGCATTCAACGGTTTGCCGAGAACCTCCGCTCCAGCGGTCGTGGCGGCTGACTGCGTGAGCGTCAATGGGCCGACTTGCAACGCATCATGTTCATTGCCAAGTTCCAGCATCGGCAACATCAGGGCGCTCCAACCCCAAGCCGGCGCATTGTCGGTCTCTGGCTGGATGATCATCGGCGGCAGCGAGCCATGCGTGTCGTGATAGTTGTGTAGACCCAGGCCGATCTGTTTCAGATTGTTCGAGCAGCTCATCCGCCGCGCCGCTTCGCGGGCTTGTTGTACAGCCGGCAGCAACAGTGCGATCAAAACGCCGATGATGGCGATCACCACCAACAGTTCCACCAGAGTAAAGCCATTTCTGCGAGATACTTGAGACATCGCGGTTCCCTGAAAACAATTGGAATAAAATGGGACGTGGTGATTTGACAATGAACGCAACAAGTGTGCCGAAAGAGTGGAAATTCATGTTCGCGAAGAAGTGACCAGATTCCGCAATCCAACTCCATTTTTTTTTAGCAAGTGCGGAAAGCCGAAGTTCCACTGCATCGCAAATGGGCAGCTACTGTTGCACGTCGCCTCATCGGTTGTCGTTCGCTGGAGGGGGAGCCATGCGGCGTGATCGACGTTAGAAGAGCGGCAGCTGCGAATTCGGAGGCGTCGCAACACGACGAATACGAACCCCGCGCGCAAAGAAAAAGCCGCCAACTTTTATCAAGAAGGCGGCTTTGTAGCTAACGTCTCGCACTGGCGGCAAAGTTACGGCTGGGACTTCAACTCGAAGTCCTGGTTTTCAAGATCCTCCGCGACGATCAACTCAAGCGTTGAGCTTTTGTTGTAGCGGGTTGGAACAGCTTCTACGAATCTCGTGGAATCCCCTTCAATATTGGTTTTTCCACCGGGCAGTGGAACTTCCTTTTGGGCGGAGATTTCGACACGCTTAGGGCCAGGCAACGCTTTCACCTCGAAGCGTCCGTCGACGATAGCAGCTTCGACGCTGCCGACTTGGCGCGTCGGATCACGCAGCAAGATTCTTCCCGCTGCGATCGGCTGGCCATCGAGAGTCACCCTTCCGGCGACGGTATGGTAGGTCGGTCCGCTGGCGCCGCAACCGGTTAGGATCGGCGTCGCGAAAATTGCGACGAGTAGGGATAAACGTAGCATGAGCAGCACGGTTCCTTTCTGCAAATTAAAGAGCCTAACGCCGAGCGAGAGTCGAAGGCCTTCGCGGTCGAGACTAGTACTCTCCTAGCACTTCGCCGCCAGCGCGAGTGCTGAGCGCCTGCCAAGTCGAAAGATTGACCGTTTCCGCGATAAAGCGGGTCGAACCGTCGGCCAGGGTGACCATGACTCCGCCGGGGTGATAACTGCGCGAGAAGTTTTGCAATTCATGCGAAACGCCGGTCGCCGTGCATGGCGCTTTCTTGAAGGTCGTCGTTTTGCAAGAGTAGTTACGGTCCGCGACGGTGGTGTTGGGCGATTCGAGCGTCGTAAAGCCATGCGATCCCCACGCGCCGCCACCCCAATAACCGCCGCTTGCGCCCCAAGCGCCGGTCCCGGGTCGCTTGATCGTTTCGCCGTAGAGCAACGTGTTGGAAGTTCCGTCGACCGTATCACGAAATCCGAGACTTGATTTGCTAAAGAACAAACCGTCCAGCGGGTCGTAGCGATGCATTTGGTCGTCGCCGGTATTGACGACGTAGTTCCCTTGGAAGCCGGCCACCGAATTGCCGCCGGTAGCGTCACGATTGGCTTCTGAAGGACAAAGCAAGCCTTCGATCACAACTTCCTGAATCGAATCCGGCACGTTCTGGGTGTAGACTTCGGTATCCGCTTTAAACGCATCGGACAAAGCATTTTGTTCAATGAACGGCAGGATCGTCTGCATCCAGCAAATGCGACGATGCGTCGCCATTTCGGGAGGGTCGCCGATGAAGCCGAACGGAAACGATCCAAAGGTATCGTGATAGTTGTGCATCGCCAAGCCGAGCTGCTTCATATTGTTAGAGCAGGACATGCGCCGCGCCGCTTCACGGGCTTGCTGAACTGCAGGCAATAACAGCGCGATCAATACGCCGATGATGGCGATCACGACAAGAAGTTCGACAAGTGTGAATGCATATCGAGATTTCGTCAGGTTCAAGAAAGTTCTCCGGCAAGAAAAAAGGGGGGAAGACAAGTTCGTAATGCAGGCAATCGCAATCGATATGCCGTGGGGATCCTGCTGACTGAGATTGCGATATTTGCTCTCTTTCGAGCGTGAATTACTGCGGTCTGTGTCGTAAAGTTCCCCCGAATGGGAAATTAGCCGCTTGGTGATGCAGCAATCCGGCGGGGCAGGTGATCGATTTCGTGTCGTTCTCGTGAGGGGCGAACATTCCCAGCAGAGTGGAGGTTGACTGAGAGATGGGAGCGTCTCGATTACGGCTTCGTCGTTAGCGCAAAGTCTTGCGCTTCTAAGTTGGATTCCACGTTGACTTCTAAGATTGACTGGACGTTGTATCGTTCGGGGAGCGCTTCCACCAACATGGTGGTGTCGCCTTCCGCATTCGGCTTACCGCCGGGAAGCGGCACTTCTTTGAACATCGAAATCTCGACCAATTTTTCGCCCGGCAACGATTCAAGTTGGTAGGCGCCATCTTTAATACGCGCTTCCACGCTGCCTACTTCGCCAGATTTGTCACGGAACCAGATATAGCCCGATTCAATCGGCTCGCCATTAAACGTCACTCCCCCTTTTACCAAGTACTTTGGCGGGCCGGTTGGGCCGCAGCCCATCGTGACCAAGGAGGCGATCAACAGGCTAATAATGGCGTATCGTATTGTGGAACGCATTGTTTCGTATTCTTCGATTCTTCAAGATAACTCGTGATATCGTAAATGACAATGTCCAATTTCGCTCAATATTCGCCAATCACTTCGCCGCCGGCGCGCGTGCTGAGGTTCTTCCACGTTTGCAGATTGATCGTATCGGGAACGAAGCGTGTCGATCCGTCGCTCATACCCACCATGACGCCGCCGGGATGGTAGCTGCGCGCGAAGTTTTGCAACGCATTGGACGTGCTGGTCGCGATGCAGGGCGCTTTGGCGAAGTCGGTCGTCTTGCATGAATAGTTGCGATCCGAAACCGTCGTGTTGGGGGATTCGAGCGTCGTATAGCCATAGGCGCCCCAGAGTGCGCCTCCCCAATAGCCGCCGATCTCTCCCCACGCGATCGCATTGCCGGGACGCTTGACCCCTTCGCTCATCAGCATCGTGTTGGATGAGCCGTCGATCAGGTCCCGAAATCCCGTGCCAGAATTGGGATAGAAGACGCCGTCCAATGGATTGGAGCGATGCATCTGATCATCGCCGGTGCAGCCGATGTAGTTTCCCTGGAAGCTAAAGTTCTTCGCGTTTCCACCGCGCGCGTCCGCATTCGCTTCGGACGGACAGATCAAATCTTTAACGACGACTTGCTGAATGCCGGTCGATTCCGGAATGGAATGGACCTGATCCGTTTGATTGGCGAAGTACAGATCGTACAGCGGCTGCTGTTCGATGTAAGGCAAGATCACTTGAAACCAGCAGAGTCGTTTGTGCACGGTGATCGACGCCTCGGTGAGGAAACCGCACGGCAGCGTCCCGTAGGTCGCATGATAGTTGTGCATTCCCAAGCCGACCTGCTTGATGTTATTCGAGCAGGACATACGGCGGGCCGCTTCGCGCGCTTGTTGCACCGCCGGCAGCAAGAGGGCGATCAAAACGCCGATGATCGCGATAACGACCAGCAGTTCAACCAGCGTAAAACCGTTGCGGCGAGCAGAGGATGGCATAAGCGTCTCGGGATGCGTGAGGGGTTGAGTTCAATCACGCCCCTCAATAGCAAGCCGCATGCCGTGTCGCAATTTCCAATTCGCCGGCGAACTAACCCCTTGTCTGCGCAAAGAAACTACCATGTTTCGGGCCGATTGCACGAGAAATCAGCAGCGGCGCCGCAGAGAGCGGCGCCTGCGTATTTCTCTTGTTTTTCCACAAAAAAAGGGCCGCACTTTCGTGCGGCCCTTTTTCGTTTCGCAGTTGCGGCAAAGCTTGACTCGTGAAAAGTCTTGGCTTCGCCGAAACGATTAATACATGTCGTGATCGCCGCCGTGTCCGCCTTTGGCGTCCTTCTTCGGCTTTTCGGCGATCAACGCGTCGCTGGTCAGCAACAAGGTTGCGACGCTGGCCGCGTTGCCCAAGGCAGTCTTGGTGACGCGAGCCGGATCGATGACGCCCGACTTGACCAGGTCTTCGTAGACGTCGGTCAAAGCGTTGTAACCAAAGTTACCTTTGCCTTCGAGAACCTTTTCGCAGACGATGCTGCCGTCTTTGCCGGCGTTGTTCGAGATCGTCGTGATCGGAGCGCGGCAAGCGCGGATCACGATGTTGTAGCCGATCTCTTCGTCGTGGCTCAGGTCTTTCGGCTTCACTTCGGAAGAAGCGCGAAGCAGGGCGACGCCGCCGCCCGGCAAGATGCCTTCGGCCGCCGCAGCGCGAGTTGCGTGCAGCGCGTCTTCGACGCGAGCCTTCTTCTCTTTCATTTCGCTTTCGGTCGCGGCGCCGACGTTGACCTTGGCCACGCCGCCGGCCAGCTTGGCCAAGCGTTCTTCCAGCTTTTCTTTATCGTAATCGCTGGTCGACTTGTCGATTTCGCGACGAATCTGCGTGATGCGATCCTTGATGTGCTGGGTCGATCCAGCGCCTTCGATGATCGTCGTGTTGTCTTTGTCGACGATGACCTTCTTGGCGCGACCCAGTTCGGCCAGCCCAAGGCTTTCCAACTTGATGCCCAAGCTTTCAAAGATCGCGGTGCCGCCGGTCAAAATGGCGATATCTTCCATCATCGCTTTGCGACGATCGCCGTAGCCCGGAGCTTTGACCGCACAGCACTTGAAGGTGCCGCGGAGTCGGTTGATGACCAACGTCGCTAGGGCTTCGCCTTCGATGTCTTCGGCGATGATCAACAGCGGCTTGCTTTGTTGAACGACCGCTTCGAGGACCGGAACCAGGTCCTTGATGTTGGTGATCTTCTTTTCGAAGACCAACACGTAGCAGTCTTCCAGCACGCATTGCATCGTCGCCGGTTCGCTGACGAAGTAAGGCGAGAGATACCCGCGATCGAACTGCATGCCTTCGACCCATTCGACTTCGGTCGCCAGGCTTTTGCCTTCGTCGACGGTGATGACGCCGTCTTTGCCGACCTTTTCCATCGCGTCAGCAAGCAGCTGACCGATTTCGCGATCGTTGTTGGCCGCGATGCAGCCGACGTTCGCCATCTCTTCTTTCTTCTTGATCGGAATCGACATTCCGGTCAACTTGGCGGTGATGTCGGCGACCGCCTTTTCGATGCCCGCCTTCATGTGAATCGGGTTGACGCCCGAGACGACCGCACGCAGACCTTCGTTGAAGATCGCTTCGGCCATCAGGGTCGCCGTGGTGGTGCCGTCGCCGGCGACGTCGCTGGTCTTGCTGGCGACTTCGCGAACCATCGCGGCGCCCATGTTTTCATAGACGTCTTCCAGCTCGATCTCTTTGGCGACGGTGACGCCGTCCTTGGTGACGGTCGGGCTGCCGAAGCTTTTTTGCAGAATGACGTTGCGACCCTTCGGTCCCAAAGTCGTCTTTACCGCTTTGGCCAATTTGGAAACGCCGCGGCGAATCGCTTCGCGAGCTTCCTGGTCAAACGCAATCATTTTCGCCATGAAAGTTTTCTCCTGTAAGGATTTAGCTTGTTCGGTTGGGGATCCGTGCGAGCGACAAGTTAGTCAAGCAATACCGCTTGAATGTCGTCTTCGCGGATCAGGATGACTTCTTCATCGCCGAGCTTAAACGTGTCGCTGCCGGCGTAGCGGCCGAAGATGACGCGATCGCCAGGAGCGACCTGCAGCGGCGAACGATTGCCGTCGTCCAGCAAACGGCCATTTCCGACGCTGACGACAACGCCGCGCGAAGGCTTGTCTTGAGCAGCGCCCGGCAGAACGATGCCGCCGGCGGTCGTTTCTTCGCTTTCGTCACGCTTCACGACCACTCGGTCGCCAAGGGGTTGAAGACGGGGCTTGGAAGCAGTTTTCTTTTTGGTCGCGGTCGCCATTCGTCGATTTCCTCCGAGAATGATCCTGGTTTGAGGAACATAGGGGTATGCCGATGCCGGGGGCCAGGAGCGCACCGGCTGCCAATCTTGCGGAATTTCAAGATGGAACCCCTTAATAGCAACCGCTGTGCCAACCGACTGGCTCGTGTTGTAAGTCCTTATATCACCGATGATTTCGCAGCTGGGCACTTGGACGCCGACCGAATTTTACCGCTGGTCTGCCAATCTGACAGAAGTGACGAGACCCCGGTGACGGAGCGGCAAAAAGCGACGTTACCCCGTTTCGATCTGGCTCTTGTCGCGGCAAAAAACAACTTGCACGGATCTATCGTCTCCCTGATCATGCGTTGTGCCCCGGTTTATGGTTCAAATCTCTCCGTCACGAGGACTCCTCATGCAAAAAATGATTCTCCCGCTCGTTTTGTTTTGTTGTATTAGCGCAACCGCGATTGCCGTCGCCAAGAACGGCAAAGAAAAGCCCAAGCAGCCCCAAGGGACCTTTGACATCGAAATGTGCTCACTCGGCAACGGTCGATGGGACGCGATTCGCTACAACCTGGTCACCGGCGAAAGCACCCAAATGCAGGAAGGCGCCTGGGTAAAGATCGAACCCTCCAACAATCTGGAAGATCGCACCGGCGCCTACCGGGTTAAGATGACGCAGACCAACCAAGGTCGCTGCGCCGCGATTCTGTTTGATGAAGACGACGGCCAGTCTTGGCATCTGAACAATGGTCGTTGGCTGCCGATCGCCGGGCCTTAGAAATGATATTGGTTTCTCTTCTGCGAGCCCTTGGTTGGGCCCAGTCTCGCCGTGGATAGAAAGAAAAAAGGACCGCAAGTTCGTGCGGTCCTTTTCGTGAATCGGAAAGTTGTTGGGGAGTCGCTATTGCGCCAGAAAACTGGCGATCATGCCGACAACGATCGCACCTGTCCAAATTCCCATGATCTGACGGGCCTGCAGCTTGTCTGCTTTTACCCAGCCCATGACAAATGTGATTAATCCGCCGATCGCACAAAAGATGGTCACGAGACAGATGATCCCCAGCGTCGCTTCATCGTTCTGGAACATCTTGATGATCACCATGATGAAACAACCGATGCTAATAATCCCGCACACCCCCAACACGAACATCATGATTATCGCGAGCATTGAGCGTCTCCCCCCAAATTCAAAAGATGTAATACCCCTGCAACTGCCGCCCAATATATAGGGGGGAGATTCTTCGGCCTAGCGAAAAAATGAGGATTGCTCGGCAAAATTGTTGATTTGGACGATACAAATTCGGGTCGTGTGGAGTTGGGGAAACAGGGATCAATTTACGGTTTTTTCCGGTAGGCCTCGGCGGGATCGACCAGGCGCTCTCCCACCACCTGCGTGTCGGTGGTCGTGATCTGGCGGAAGAAGCAGCTTCGGTATCCTTCGTGACATGCGGCGCCTGCTTGTCGCACTTTCAGCAGCACGGTGTCGGCGTCGCAGTCGACAAAGATGCCCACGACGGTCTGCACGTGACCGCTTTCTTCTCCTTTGCGCCATAGTTTGCCGCGACTGCGGCTGAAGTAAACCGCTCGATTGGTTGCGAGCGTCTCGGCGAATGCTTCTGCATTCATCCAGGCCATCATCAGTACATCGCCGTTGTCTGCGTCTTGGGCGATGGCAGGGACCAAACCGCCTGCTTTGGCGAAATCGGGTTCTCGGGGCAAGTCGATCGGCATGGCCGCTGCGTCTTTCAGAAAAAGTGAAGGGACCAACCCAGTTTGCTGGTCAGCGACGGTGTTGGTCAAGTCGGCGGCACGAGGCCGCAGGGGCAATTGCCATACGCAATTGTCACGACCCAACTTTACCGTACGAACGGCTTAAGCACACTTGAAACGGGGAGATTGAAAAAGGTTCAGCCTTCCGCCGATCTTTTCCAATGCGGGTGCTATCACTCCGCTATTGCCTAACAGTGCCCCCGAAAGCTGACCGTCCTGGGAAAGATTCCCGGGGCAATGACGACACGATTGAAAGAGGTGAGACGTTGGATAAGTCGCTGAGCCTAATCATGCCGGTTCATAACGCCCAGCAGTGGCTGGCGCGCGACGTTGAACGTCTGCTCGACGTCCTCCCTGAAATGACCGATCGATTTGAAGTCGTCATCATCGATGATGGGTCGACTGACCACACCGAAGAAGCGGCTCAAGAGCTTTCATGCCGCTTTCCGCAAGTGAAATTGCATCGGCACGCTCGCTGCACCGGAATCGCTGCGGCGGTCGATACCGGCAGTCGCCATGCCGAAGGCGAAGTTGTGTTGATCCATGACGCCCGCAAGCCAGTGGTCGAATCCGACCTGCTGGCAATGTGGCGAATGCATCAAGAGAACGCCGCGCGGCCTGTCGCGCCGGCGCCGCAAATGCCTGCGAAGTCTGGACTTGGGCTGGATCAGGATTTGCTGGAACGACTGATGAAATGGGGCTCGGACGTCAAGAAGGAGCGTCCGGCGCATTCGCCCGACCTGATGCCGCGGCCGAATTTTCTGCGTAAAGTGAGCAACTTCGCGCTTGGCGAATAATTCCAGCAAAAAAACTAACAGCAAGATCCGCAGCGCTAGGTGTCAACTTGTGGCATCTATTTGGAAATAGCTCATTAATAATCCTTGAAATCGTGATCCGATTCCGCTAGAATTCAAAGTCGCCAAGAGGGACATCCAGGTCCATATCTTTCTAAAAGAGGCACTTTCGGATTTATTTCGTGCCTGGAAGGTTTCTCAGGCGATCCCATCACTTTCTGGGGCCGCTCTTCAAGTCTCATCAAACCTGAGCGATCCCAGAGAAATTTAGGCGTCGAGATACGCGATCACAGTCAACTCAGGACAGTTGATTTGCGTGCGCGGCGGGTTAGCGGAACAGAGTTCGATTTCCAATCTCATGGGCAATTTTTTTGCATACCGGCTTGTTCGGTATGGCGTTGCTGCGCGGTGAGGAACTTGCTTCTTTGCTTTCGCTCCCATTTCGGCGTCTACCGGAACTTAGGGAGGACAGATTATGGCAACGGTTCCCTTCGAACTGACTCGCGGTTCGTTAGCCTTTGTATCTCCACGCATTCGCGCACAGCCTTCCCGGCCGCTGCATCGAATCCGAGAGGTGCGAAAGGAACAGGGCGTATCGCTCCGCACGGCGGCTCGGCGACTTGGAATTACTTCATCGCAAGTCCGCGACGAAGAAGAGGAAACGTCTGATTTGCTTCTGAGCCAACTTTATCGTTGGAGTCAGGCGCTGGACGTTCCTGTGCAAGACTTGCTGGATGAGCCGGAGTGCGATCTATCGGCTCCGATTCGCGAGCGAGCTCAATTGGTTCGCGTCATGAAGAGCGCAAAAGCGATCCTCGAACGCGCCAAAGAGCCCAGCATTCGCATCATGGCCGAAACGCTCGTCAATCAGCTCAACGACATTATGCCGGAGCTTTCTGACGTGAACGCCTGGAACAATGTCGGTCAGCGTCGTTCGCTGGACGATTTGGGACGGACGGCCGAGCGCAGCTTCTCAGAAGAATCGGTCATTCGCTCGATGCGTGACTGAAGTCGAGAAATCAACCTTTGCGCGGCATGGTCGCTTCGCCGACCGCCGCGCTAAGCGGGAATCGCTTGGCGTTCGAACATCATTGGAGGATGGAACACTAGCCCGTTGCGCCAGCAAGGGAAAGCGGTTGGCGATCCGAACACGGATTGAAGTGGCGAACCGCATTCCCTCGCTGGCGCTGCGGGCTAGTGTTCTGTTGGTTCGAAATTGTGCAACCTCAAAAAAGCGCCAGCGAGGCAATGCGGCATCTGCCGACAAGGAGGTCGCAAACTCTCATTCAATCAACGCTTCGATCATGGCGTTCGATGATTCAAACCAGCCCCCGCAGCCAGATCCTGTGGGCTATTTGCTAACTTGGACCGTCTTCGGCACATGGCTGCCAGGCGACAAGCGAGGTTGGGTTCGGCGCAATCAGGGGGATCAATTGCCCGACGAAGTTCGAGAGCGGTACGCCGGTGCGAACATGTCTGAAGCGACGACTCTGCTTGATAATCGCCAACGAAAACTTGTCGAGGAGACGATTCGGGCACACTGTAGCCATCGAGGCTGGGAGTTGCATGCAGTAAATTGCCGAAGCAATCAATTTGCATGTCGTCGTTTCCGCAACCACGCCGCCCAAGGTGGTTCTGCAGCAACTCAAGGCGTGGACTGCGCGGAGGCTGAACGAGCTTGGCCCGAAGAGAAAGAAATGGTGGACCGAGCGTGGAAGCGGTCGGTATTTGAATTGCCAGAAGAGTTTGGAGGCGGCGGTTGTTTACGTGATTGAGGGGCAGGGGCGTGCGGGATAGCGGCGCTTTCCCTTGCTGGCGCTATTGAAGGTGCAA
>NZ_CH672377.1:459600-482486 GCF_000153105.1 Blastopirellula marina DSM 3645 | reverse complement strand
CCCTCGCTGGCGCTGCGGGCTAGTGTTTTGTCAAACGGCAAATTCGCGCGCCAGAGAAAGCGCTATTTCCTTAGCGTACGCAGCGCCCGATGGACGATTCTCGCCGTTTGCGGCGTGGGTGATTCGCTTTGCCAGCGATCGCACGTTTTTCGCACCCAATCGGGTTGCGATTTGCTGGCGTCGTTTAGCCAGTTCGCTACCGAGTCTTGCACGTACTTTGCTTCGTCGCTGTTGCAAGCGTCTAGAAGCTCGATCATCGGCGTCGGGTCTTCTTTGAGACGCTTCAAGTGAGCACACCAAACGCCGCAGGGGCGCGTCACTTCGATCGCAAAGCGGCGGACAAAGGGATGCGAATCGACGGCCCATTTCTGGAGGCGGTGGACTTCATCAATCAGCGCATCGGGGGCAGGGGAGCGAACGCACATCCACGCGATCTCGCGCACGCCTGCGTTGGCGTCGATCGCGAACTTGCGCACCCTTTTTAGTCGCTGCAGAAAAGAGAGCCGCGGGTTGGCGCCATCCGAAAATGCGGCCCAGACGCGCACGACATCACTCGGGTGAGTCGCCATCCGATCGTAGATCGCCGCTGAATCTTCCGCTGCGGTCAGCGCCGCATAAAATGCGGCGCCGATCCCGGTGGAGCGCTGCATAACGCCGACTTCGCGAAAGCCACGGGCTGTTTTCAGCAGCGACTTTTGCGTTGGGTCGTCATTCAGGCCGATCTCGGGCAAGATCGCTTTGAGCAGCTTGACCTGGTCGATCACCAGCCATTCGACCAGATTGCGCGACTCGATCTGGCCAGCGTTCAGCGCTTTCAGCACATCCGCCGGAACTTCGCTCCGGCGGCGGGCCGGCTTGCGGGCAATCAGCTCTTCGATCGTACGCGGCGCCACAGAGTATTACGCTCCGCCAACGGTCGAATCGAAGACGCGAACCTGAGCCCAGCCTTCTTTATTCTTAGAAATGAATTCTAGGTGGCGCTCGGCGACCTGGTAGGCGTTTTGCGACTCGAGCGAATCGAAGATCACATGCAGCGCCACGTCAAAAGCACGGTCGTTGACCGGGCGATCCAGTTCCGGCGTCAACAGACCGGCGGCGTAGAACAGGACGCCGGGATGTCCCGACAGATATTTATGGCACTCAGTGACCATCGCTTCTTTCGCTTCGATCGACTGGTCTTTCAGCGTGAAGAATACGTTGTGGGCGATTTGCTGGCGATCAGGCATGGAGGTCTCGTCTGTAATCAAGTCCGAAGCGGGAAAAACGTACTCTACCCAGACTTGCGGTCGACGGCAATCGGCGGATGAAGCGGCCGCTTCACGCCGTTTCATATCCGTGCCGCCGATAGAACGCGACTGCCGGCGTCCAGCTTGAGAGGGTCTCGGCCGTCAGTTGGCGAACTCCAGCATCCCAGGCCGCTTGTTCGAGCGTGCCGAGCAGCGCCGAAGCGACTCCCTGTCGCCGCGCCGCAGCATCGACCATCAGCCAGTGGATGCGCCCCTGTTCGCCGGCGACTTCCAGCGTCACGACTCCGATCGGCTGTGGGCGGGATGGTTGGATCGCCCACCACATCTGCTGCGGCGAGAACCAATCACGAGCGGTGATCTCGCGCTGAAAGCGCGCCGTGGTCCAGCGGTCGGCCCCGCTCAGAAAGATGGCGCCGTGCAAGCGCAGCCAGTCATCCGGCGCAGCGTGGGCGGCGTAGGAGAGAATGGCCGCCGCCGTCTTGGGCGGGCTAACGGTCAATCGCTTGGTGAGGAGAAGGGGGAGCGACATCGACGTATGGCTGGGGGTTGGCGGGGAACGCGAAGATCGGCGCCTCCCATGATAGTAGCTGCGAGGGGGATCGCCGTCATCGAGGCGGCAAATGTCCCGTTTCGTTTGACAGAAATCCGCCAATCCGGTTTGACGGCTAATGTCCATTCTGACGATTCTTACGGTCAAATCGCCGTTATTCTTTTCCTGGAGCCCCTATGTTGATATTCGTAAGTGTTGCTAGCATCTGTGTTTGCGCCAATATGAGCGTTCTGTGAACTTGAATGGCCGCGAAATGCGCAGAATCTTTCACTAGGTGATTGTTTTTCGTCAAATAGGGATGCATAATCTAGGTCGAGTAAAGAAAGAAGCTAAACTGCTACCCTTCAGGATCACCAGATATGCAAGCGGACGTGCGGAGAGCACGACTGTTAGAGTTGGTGCGGTCGCGAGGATTCGCGTCGCTGCCAGATCTGGCTAGTGAACTGGAGGTTTCGGAATCGACGGTCCGGCGTGACCTAGATTCTTTAGAGGACTCTGGTTCGGCCAAGCGGACGCATGGCGGCGTCTTTTACACCGGACCGACGCCCAATCTCCCTCACTTCGAGCTGCGTCAGGAGATGCAGTGGGAGAAGAAGCGGCAAATCGCTCGAGCGGCGAGCGTGCTGATCGAAGATGGCGACACGGTGCTGCTGGATGGCGGAAGCACGACTTACGAGCTGGCTCAGCTATTGGTCGGGCGAACGTTGCAAGTGGTCACCAACTCGCTGCCGGTCGCGAACTTGTTCATGGCCAGCAACACGACCGATTTGATTTTTGTCGGCGGCTACGTTCACAACCGCACCGGCGTTTCGTGTGGACCGTACGCAACCGAGATGATCGCCAAGTTGAATGCTCGGCGGGCGGTGCTCAGCACGGCCGGAATCACCGAGCAAGGTCTCTACAACAGTAACCTGTTGTTGATCGAAACCGAACAAGCGATGGTCCGCGCCGCCGGCGAAGTGATCATCGTCGCCGATAGTACGAAATTCGGACGGCAGAGCCTGGCTCACCAATGTCCGCTGGCTGAAATCGACCGCTTGGTGGTCGATGACCAGATAACGCCGCAGTGGCTGACAGTGCTGCAAGACGCGGGGATCGACACGATCGTCGCTGACAGTACGACGCCGTCGGAAGCTGTACGATAAACCCTCCGCATGCCTAATCGATAAGTCGCCCCATGTCGCAAGCTCCGACTCTCGATCGCTCGACCATCGAACAAATCGTTCGCCAGATTGTCGCCGGCAAATCATCGCCGCCGGCCGCCTCGCCGGCTCCGGTCGACGCCGCGCAGGCCAAGTTGGTCGTCAGTATTTCAGCGCGTCACGTGCATCTGACCGACGCACATGTCGAAACGCTGTTTGGCCCAGGGCACACGCTGACCCCGATGAAGGACCTGTACCAAGACGGCTTTTACGCCGCCGAAGAGACCGTGATGGTCGTCGGCCCGCGTCGCCGGATGTTGGAAAAGGTGCGCATCTTAGGGCCGACGCGCGATTATAGCCAAGTCGAGTTGGCCTTTACCGACGCGATTTCGCTCGGCATCGATGTGCCGGTTCGCGCCAGCGGCAAGATCGCCGGAACGCCGGGCTGCGTGCTGGTGGGCCCGCGCGGCGTGGTCGATCTGTCGGAAGGAGTCATTCGGGCCGAACGACACGTGCACATGAATCAAAGCCACGCGCAGTTTTATGGAGTCGCCAACGGCGATCGGATGAACCTGCGAGTCGTATCAAACGGCTGCACGATCCTGTTTGAGGATCTGCTCGTGCGAGCCGACCAAGTGAGCAAGCTGGAAGTTCACCTCGATACGGATGAGGGGAACGCGTGCAACTTGGATGCGGCGACCGAGATTACGCTGTTGAAGCAAGAGCCGTGCGGCTGCAAAACGCACTAGCGAGCTTCCAGCGCTCGCCGACATGAGACATGAACGTCCGCGCCGGCCGCTTGAGACTGCACCATGATGATAGATGGTCGGCCGCGGGCGTTTTTTTGACAACTTGAACGTAACGCCGCCCAAGCGCAAGCGGAGGCGGCAATTTGATATTTTGTTTCCTGTTTTATGAATCGGGAGAGACAACCCCATGGCGAAGGCAATGGAAGCGTTGGGCATGATCGAGACGAAGGGCTTTATTGCTCTCGTCGAGGCGACCGACGCAATGATGAAAGCTGCGAACGTCAAGTTCGTCGGCTGGGACAAAGTTGGCAGCGGTTTGGTTTCGGTTTTCGTGACCGGTGATGTCGCTGCGGTCAAAGCCGCTACCGACGCCGGCGTCGCGGCGGCTGGACGTATCGGCGAAGTCGTCAGCGTTCAGGTGATTCCGCGTCCGCACGATGATCTGACGGTCGTGTTGCCCCCGTCGGTTAACTACGGCGGCGGTTCCGCCGGTTAGTCTCCATTCACGAGTATTCCCTACAGGAATTTGAAGCGATGAACAGTGCAATTGGTCTGATTGAAACCAAGGGATTGGTTGGCTTGGTCGAAGCGACCGACGCCATGGCGAAAGCCGCCAACGTCAAAATTACGAAGCGCGTCAACATCGGCGGCGCCTTTATTACGGCTGTTGTGACCGGCGATGTCGGCAGCGTTCGCGCTGCGGTCGAAGCAGGCGCCGCGGCGGCTCAGCAAGTCGGCGAATTGGTCGGCAGCCACGTGATTCCGCGTCCGGCTGACGGTCTGGTCGAAGCCTACTTCAGCTAGTCGAGAGTTTGTTCGTTTTTCCCGGTACGCATAGGACGGAGCCTCGACGCGATGAAGATATTGGTAGCCAACCTCGGTTCGACCAGCTTCAAGTACCGCTTGCTTGACATGCAGAGCGAAACGCAGCTCGCCCGCGGCGGCATTGACCGCATCGGCGGCAGCGAAAGCTCTTGCTCAGTCGAGATCGGCGCTTGGAGCGAAAATCGAACGGCGCATGTTCCTGATCACGCAGTCGCCGTGCAGCAATGCTTGGCGCAACTGACCGATCCCGAGCATGGCTGTCTGCAATCGGCGGACGAAGTTGCCGCGATTGGATTCAAAGCGGTCCATGGAGGACGCGTTTCGGGCGTACAGAAGGTTACGCCGGAAGTGCTGGAAGCGATGACGGAAATGAGTCCCGTCGCCCCAGCTCACAATCCGCCCTACATCAAAGCAATGCGATTGTTGGGGGAGAAGCTTCCCGAGATCCCGTTGGTTGCGGCGTTTGAAACCGGTTTTCATTTGACCATTCCCGATCGAAATCGCTACTACGCGATTCCGAAAGCCTGGTCCGACGAGTACCTGATCCAGCGCTGGGGATTTCATGGAGCGAGCCACCGATTTATCGGAGTTCGTTCCGCCGAGCTATTGGGACGCAGCGACCTGCGAGTGATCTCATGTCATCTGGGCGGCAGCAGCAGTTTGTGCGCGATTCGCGCCGGGCAAAGCATGGCCGCGACGATGGGGATGAGCCCGCAGACAGGTTTGCCGCAAAACAATCGGGTCGGCGACTTTGACGCCTATATCCTCCCCATGTTGATGGAGAAGACAGGCAAGTCGTTGGAAGAGGTCCTCGCCTATCTCGGCAGCCATGGCGGGTTGTTAGGGATCAGCGGCGGCATCAGCGGCGACATGCGTGACTTGGAGGAAGCGGCCGCCGGCGGCAACGCCGATGCGCAACTGGCGCTTGACGTTTACATCAGCGAAATCCGTCGTTACTTGGGCGGCATGCTGGTCGAGTTGGGAGGCGCGGACGCGATCGTTTTCACCGGAGGAATCGGGGAGAACGGCAAGGAAGTTCGCGCAGCCGTCTGTGCGAACTTGAACGAACTAGGAATTGAACTGGACGCGACGAAAAACGGCGCCGTCCAAGGCGAGTCGGCGATTCATGCCGACGGCAGCCGCACGCAGATTTGGGTCATTCCGACCAACGAAGAGTTGATCGTAGCCCGGCAAACCAAGCAACTGTTGGAGAGCTGATCCATGTTCATCGCGAAAGTGACCGGTTCGGTCATCGCCACGCAAAAAGTGGAGTCGATGGTCGGCAACAAGTTGCTGGTCGTCGAACCGTACCGCTTGGAGCCGCAGGATCGCAGTTCGCTGGTCACGACGGGACGAACCTTCATCGCCGTCGACATGCTGGGCGCCGGAGTCGGCGACTACGTGTTGATCACGCAAGGCTCCAGCGCTCGCTTGACGCCGGAGACGAAGCACCTGCCGATCGACTGCGTCGTGGTCGGAATTGTCGACCAAGCGCATATCGATCACGCCTGCGTCTATTCGCGAGAAGAAACGCCGGCGCCGGAAGCCAAACCGGAACCTGCCGCGAAGAAGTCAAAACCGAAAGCGGCGCCTGCTCCGAAACCGACTCCGCTGCCGGAACCGGAACCGACGACTGAGCCCGAAGCGGACTCGGACGAGTAGTATTCCCAGAACAGCGACACCCAGCGCGGGCTGACCGCGCCCCACGATAACGAAAGTTTTCGCCATGCAAATCGACGAATCCTTGATCCGCAGCGTCGTCGCTCAGGTGCTAGCCGAAGTCGGCCAGGCGCCGGCCGCTACGAGCGGCTTCACCGGTCGCCGCGGCATTTTTGATTGTGCCCACGAAGCGGTTCACGCCGCTCGCGAAGCGTTCGAGCGACTCTCGGAGCGTACGATCGCCGATCGCAAGCAGGTCATCGACATTATCCGCCAGATCGCGATGGACCAAAAGGTCGAGCTGGGCACGATGGAGATGAACGAAACGCAGATCGGTCGTCTGTCGCACAAGATCGAGAAGCTCGAAACCTTGGGTAAGATGACCCCCGGCGTCGAGTTTTTGGAAAGCAAAGTTTATAGCGGCGACCATGGTCTGGCCATCATCGAGCATGCACCGTTTGGCGTCATCGGCTGTATTACGCCGGTCACCCACTCGCTGCCGACCATCACCGGCAATGCGATCAACATGATCGCCGGCGGCAACACGCTGGTGGTCAATCCGCATCCCGGCGGCAAGCTGGTCGCGGCCGAAGGCGTGCGGCGCTACAACGAAGCGATCTTCCGCGCTCTGGGGATCGACAACCTGATCTGCGTGATCGCCGAGCCGACGCTCGAAACCGCCGACATCATCTTCCATCACCGCGACGTGGCCATGATCTGCGTCACCGGGGGACCGGCCGTCGCTAGAGCGGCCCTCAACTCGGGCAAGAAGGCGGTCGTCGCCGGACCCGGCAATCCGCCGGTCGTCGTCGATGAAACGGCCGACCTCGACCGAGCCGCTCGCTGCATTATTCAGGGCGGATCGTACGACAACAACTTGCTGTGCATCGCCGAGAAGGAAGTCTTCGTCGTCAACTCGGTCTTTGATGACCTGATGAAAGCGATGGAGCGAGCCGGCGCCGTCCGGTTGAACTCGGCCGAGATCGATCGTCTGACTCGCGTCGCGATCAGCGAAGTCGAAGTGAACGGCAAAAAGAAGCTGGTCGCCGCCAAAGACTTCATCGGCAAAGACGCGGCCGTATTGGCCAAGGCCGCCGGTAAGACCATCAACTCGCAGGTCGAATTGATCTTTGGCGAAACGGACGAGCACAACCCGTTTGTCCCGGTCGAACAGATGATGCCGTTCATTCCTTTCGTTCGCTGTCACGATGTGAACGAAGCGATCGAAAAGGCGAAATTCTATGAACACGGCTTCCGTCATACGGCGATCATTCACTCGAACAATGTCCGCAACATGACCCGCATGGGTCGCGCGATGGACACGACGCTATTTGTCAAAAACGGTCCCTGCATGGCGTCGCTCGGCTTAGGGGGCGAGGGTTACATCTCGTTCTCGATCGCGACGCCGACCGGCGAAGGCGTGACGACCCCGTTGACGTTTACGCGTGAGCGACGCTGCTCGCTGATTGACGATCTGTGCATCCTCGGTCACCCGAGCAAGAGCTAAACCTATGAATTTGGCCAAGGTAGTCGGCACGGCGACCAGCACCGTCAAGCATCCTTCGATGCAAGGCTGGAAGCTGCTAGTCGTGCAACCGCAACAAGCTGACGGCGTGACCCCTGATGGGCACCCGCTGTTGGCGATTGATGCGGTCGGCGCCGGGCCAGGCGAAACCGTGATGATCACCAGCGACGGTGAGACGACCCGCGAACTATTGGGTTTTCCCAAGACGCCGGTTCGGTGGACGGTCATCGGAATCGCCGACGAATAACAGCAACGCTTAGAGACGGTCATGCAACTGAACTCGGAACAAATCGAACGCATCGTGCGGCTGGTCGTCCAGCAAGTGCGGGCGCTCGCCAAAAGTTCTGAGCCGACAGTGACGCTGGCTCCGAGCGTCGAGATTTCGACCGACGGCAGCGAAGTCGCTTTGGCGGATCGCGTGGTCACGATGGAGACGCTGGAAGGAAAGATCGGCGGCGCTAAGGCGCTGGTCGTTTCTCCGTCGGCGATCGTGACTCCGGCGGTTCGCGACGCGTTGCGTGATCGCGGCGTCCAGTTGCGGCGTGATAGCGAAGCGGCCAAACGAGCCAAAAAGCCGGTCGAAGTGTTAGCCTTCGCCGCCAGCGGCGTCACGTCGTGGCGCGAACGCGGACCGGTGGGCGTGTTCATCGATTTGACGTCGACGGTCAAGCAAGCGGCGCTAGCCGTCCAACAAGACAAGATCGTGGTTTTGCTCACCGAGTCGCCGGAGGCGGCTTGCTGTGCGGCCAATCGCGACGCGCAGGTTCGTGCGGTGTCGATCGACTCGATCGCGACGCTCGAACGTGTTTTACCGCAAACGGCGGCGAATGTGATCGCGGTCGATCCCAGCAAGATCGCTCGTGACGAAATCGCCAAGCTGATGGAAACGATTCACCTGCATCAGACTGTCGCACCGCCGGCAGCGCTGCTGCGGTAGTTACTACCACAAAGACGAAGAACTTATGCGAATCGCAGAAATCGTCGGCAAGGTGACGCTTAGTCGCGTTCACCCCAGCTTGCAGGGCGCCCAGCTCAAACTGGCCGTGCCGCTGATGCTGGAGGATTTGCGCGGCGAGACCGATCTGCTGGAAGCGGAGTTTTTGGTGGTGTACGACTCCTTTTCGG
Source organism: Blastopirellula marina DSM 3645 (assembly GCF_000153105.1). Taxonomy (GTDB): domain Bacteria; phylum Planctomycetota; class Planctomycetia; order Pirellulales; family Pirellulaceae; genus Blastopirellula; species Blastopirellula marina. The sequence continues at coordinate 473,664 of NZ_CH672377.1, read as the reverse complement.
CAGGCGTGGGAGAACGAATCGCGCTCAGCGAAGGGGGAGAAGCGGCCCAACCGTTTTATCCCGAATTGAAACCGGTCGACGCGTACAACGCGGCGATTCTCGATACCGTCCATTTACGTGACCAATAATTGACTAGTCGCCCCAAAATTGACTAGCGACCCTGTCTCCTAATAGAGCGAGCAGACAAGCAATGATGAACGTTCACCGAATCAAGCAAGACATGTGCGAAATCGGCCGTCGAATCTACAACAAAGGATTCGCCGCGGCCAATGACGGCAACATCACCGTTCGCGTTAGCGAGAACGAAGTTCTCTGCACGCCGACGATGCAGTCCAAAGGCTTCCTGAAGCCGGAAGACATCGCAACGATCGACATGACCGGCAAGCAGATCGCCGGCAGCAAGCCGCGCTCGAGCGAAGCGCTGCTGCATTTGGAGATCTACCAGCGTCGCGCCGACATCAAGAGCGTCGTTCATTGCCATCCGCCGCACGCGACCGCGTTCGCCATCGCTCGCGAGCCGATTCCGCAATGCGTGCTGCCGGAAGTCGAAGTCTTCTTGGGCGACGTGCCGATCACCAAATACGAAACGCCCGGCGGCAAGGCCTTCGCCGAAACGATCCTGCCGTTCGTCGACAAGACCAACATCATCTTGCTGGCGAATCACGGCACGGTCAGCTACGGCGAAACGGTCGAACGCGCCTACTGGTGGACCGAAATTCTGGACGCCTATTGCCGCATGCTGATCTTGGCGAAGCAATTGGGCCGCGTTGAGTTCTTCTCGGAAGAGAAAGAACGCGAACTGCTCGACCTGAAGCAGCGTTGGGGTTGGAGCGATCCGCGCAACACCGAAGAGTACAAAGATTGCGACATCTGCGCCAACGACATCTTCCGCGACAGCTGGAAAGATTCGCTGATCGAACGCAAAGCGTTTCCCGCTCCTCCGGCGATGGGCCCCAACGCCAACAAAGCGGCCGCTCCGGTGACCGGCGATCAGGAAGCGTTGATTCAAGCGATCACCAGCCGCGTGATGGCCGAGTTGTCGAAACGCTCGTAGGACAAGCTTGAATGACGAATGTCTAAATCCTAATGTCGAATGAAGACGAACAGCCAAGCGGCTTCTTCAATCATTAGACATTACGTCCTTAGACATTCGTCATTTGTTGATCCCACCGCACTGCGGGCTACGAACAAAAATTCAAAAAGCAGATCACTCCCTGACAGGTTGAGAGTCATGAAAGTTAGCATCATCGGCGGCGGCGGGTTGGTTGGTTCGTGTGCGGCGTTTGCGCTGCAGTGCGGCGGCATCGCTCGCGAAATCGCGCTGCTAGACCTCAACGCCGATCTCGCCGGCGGACACGCTTTGGACTTGCTGCATGGCGCTCCGAGCGTCGCCGATCAGGTCATCACCTCCGGCGGATACGAGCATATCCCCGATAGCGACGTGATCTGCATCACGGCCGGGCTCCGTCGCAAGCCGGACGAAAGCCGCTTGGATCTGATTAACCGCAACGTCGATCTGTTTCTTTCGATTCTCGATAGCGTCAAAAGCGCCGGCGTCAAAAAGGATGCGATCTGCTTTGTCGTGTCGAACCCGGTCGACATTCTGACTTACCTGGCCGCCCAACGACTCAATCTGCCGACCAGCCGCGTGATTGGGCTTGGTACGCAGTTGGATACGATTCGCTTTCGCGCCTTGATCGCGCAAGAGATGAAACTGCCGCCGACGCAAGTGAAGGCGCTGATCCTGGGTGAGCACGGCGACAGCATGTTGCCGGTCTGGTCGGCCGCGACGGTCAACGGCCTGCCGCTCGACAAGTTTCCTGGCTGGACGCCCAACAAAGCGACCGAACTGTTTACCCGCACCCGCGGCAGCGGCGCCGAAGTGATCAAGAAAAAGGGGGGCGCCGGGTTCGCCGTCGGCATCGCGATTCGGGATGTGATCGAAGCGATCGCACTCGACAAGAATCAAGTCTTACCCGTTTCCAGCGTGCAAAACGGCTGCTACGGCATCCGTAACGTCGCCCTCAGCGTGCCGACGTTGGTGGGTCGCGACGGCGTCGCCGGCACGTTCGAGGTCGATCTGTGGCCGAAGGAAATGCAGCAGCTGCGTCACAGCGGCCAGGTGCTGCGTCAGACGTTGGAAACCGTTCTCAAGCGAGTCGGCGGCAACTAGTTGCCGACGCGTCTTAGATGCGATTCGTATCACGCAATGTCGCCGCTTCGGCGGCGGCGTGCGATTTCTTGGACGACGTTTCGCTCGAGTCGACGCGAATCGTCCGCGACTGGCCAGGCACGGTCAGGTTCGCGTTCGCTTGTTCGATCGAACCCAGCAGTTGTTGCGGTTCAAGCGACGTCGCGTCGAGCGTGCGCCAGACTTGCAGGATCTCGATCGCTTCTTCTTGCAAGCCAAGCGCCAATAGCGAAATGCTGAGCCAACGCAGGCAAAGCGGCTCGCGGCAACCGTTGCGGAAAGCGGTTTCGAGGTAAGGTCGAGCGGCGACCCAGTTCTTTTGCGCGGCGGCCGCTGCTCCGCGAACCGCGCTGCGATACGCTTCGCGATTGGGGAAGCTCTCGGGGAGCAATTGCACCTGATTCATCGCTTCGGTGCGACGCGCGTACTTCACATGCATGTCAATCAATTGGCGCCGTAGTCGGATCGAGCCGGGGTGCTCCACCAGCGCCTGATTCAAGATCTCTTCGGCCTGCTCCGGCTGGCCGGCGAGCTGCGTCGCCAAGGCGAAGCACGAAACGGCGATCTGGTCGATGTCTTCGATGTGCCAGGTCTCGGGATTGATCTGGCCATACTTGTAGGCGGTTTCAAACGAGCGAATCGCGAGCTCCAAGTGCCCTTGCGACTGCAGATAGCCCCCCATGGCGCACAATAACTGCGCGTCGAGCGGATAGGTTTCAAGCGCGGCCAGGCAAGTTTGAATCTGATTTTCGAGGCCGTTCTCTTGTTCGTCGAAGGCGGTCAAAATGCCGTAGTACGATTCGAGCGATTCGGTCGAATTGAGCTCGGCCAGTTGTCCCGCTTGTTGATAGAACGTCAGCGCGTTCTTATGGTCGCCCAACGCTTGCATCGCTTCGGCCATGCAGATCAACAGGCGAGCGCTCGGGCCGATCTCATGGATTTCTAGATTGACCAGCTGAATATCGCGCACCGCTTTGCGGCTTTTGCGCTGCGGATCATGTTCGATCAGATCACGACGAATCGGGAAGGGGAGCGCGGCCAGCTGCATTTCGCATTCGGCCAGCGAGACGAGCGGCGTTTCACGGACGCGGCCTTCAAAGCGAATCTTGCCGTTGTTCGGCAACAAGCGAATCTTGCCGATTTGTTCGGATCCAATACCCCCGGCCGTTTGCGGAACCTTGACGATCATCACATAGGCGAGTGACGGATCGGCTTCGTCGTTGACGAACTGACGCAGGCTCTGCGCCTCTTCAACATCCAGCTTTTCGCCGGCGTCGAGCCACAAAACCCAGTCGCCGGTTACGTGGGTCAGCGCAAAATTACGCGCCGCGCTGAAGCTATCTTCCCATTTGCGTTCGATCGCCGTTACACCATGCGATTGAGCGACTGCGATGGTATCGTCCTGCGAGCCGGTATCGACCAATACGACTTCGTCGGCGATCCCCAAGATGCTGTCGAGCGTAGCGGCCAACGTTTCCGCCGCGTCTCGCACGATCATAGCGACGGTCAGTTTTCGCGGGTTGGCTTCCATACTCATCGGGCGATCCATCCTTCCAGGCAGAAGATATATCAAGCTGGCGCAGCACGTCGCAAATTCGACGACTGATGCGAGAGTGTACCGCTATCGCTCAATCGAAGACAGGGCGATTTCGTCGCCGTCAATGCAGTGCTAGCAAGGGGAGAAAGTGGGGGCCAGTTCCTACTTTCGCGGTGAAAGTGAGAGCTGCCCCCTATTTATCGCTTGGACTTCAAGACTAGGTGGAGTAATCAGCGTTGAATTTCACGTACTCGACCGTGAGATCGCTCGCCCAGATCCGTGCGCTCGCGTCCCCCTCGAACAGAGTGAGTTGGACGTGCGTTTCGAAGCTGCCTTTGATCGAGTGCGAGACGGTCTTCGCGTCAAACTTGACCGGCGTCCCGGTCTGGTAAAGCAGAATGTCATTCAAGCGAAGCTCTAGTTTCAGCGGATCAAACGTCACGCCGGCATAGCCGACGGCCGAAACGATTCGCCCCCAGTTGGGGTCGCCGCCGGTGATCGCCGTTTTGACCAGCGGGCTGTCGGCCACTTCGATCGCGATCTTCTTCGCGTCCTCACGCGTGGCGCACCCTTCGACATCTACCTTGATCAGATGGGTCGCGCCTTCGCCGTCAGCCGGGATTAACTTGGCCATTTCTTCGCACGCAGCTTTTAGCTCGTGTCGCAATTGGGCGACTTGCGAATCGGTCAGCGGAGCGCCTCCTTCGGCGCCGCTGGCCAACATCAGCAACGTGTCGTTGGTGCTCATGTGTCCGTCGACGCGAATGCAGTTGAACGTTTCTTCGGCGACGTCGCGCAGCAGCGTTTGCGTCTGTTCGGTCGAGAGGGGCGCGTCGGTCAGCACGATGCCCAGCATGGTCGCCATGTTGGGAGCGATCATGCCGGCGCCTTTGCACATGCCGCTGATCTTAAACGTGCGGCCGTCGATCTCGGCCGTACGCGACGCGATCTTGATGCCGTTGTCGGTGGTTAAAATGCCGCGAGCCGCTTCCAAAAAGGCGGGCGCTTCCACACCGGTTTGTCCCGCCGCGGCGGCGATTCCGTGGCGAATCTTTTCCATCGGCAAGTGCACGCCGATGATGCCGGTCGACATCACCAAGACTTCGTCCGCCGCAGCGCCGATCTGCTCGGCGACGATCGCGGCCATCTCGGCGCAATCTTTTTCGCCTTGCGGCCCGGTGCAAGCGTTGGCGTTGCCCGAGTTGGTGATGACGGCGCGAATTTTGTCGGAAGGGGTTCGGGCGCGATCCCAGCGAACCGGAGCGGCGAAGACCTTGTTGGTGGTGTAGACGCCGGCGGCGGTCGCCGGCGAGTCGCAAACGATCAAGGAGATGTCTTCCTTGTTCGGATTCCGTTTCAGTCCGCAATGGACTCCCGCGAAACGAAAGCCGGCCGGAATCACGATCTGTTTGGTGGGTTCGTCCATTGCGCCGTCACTTATAGATTGAGTTCAACAGTGTCGAGTGAAAGTTATGAAGTTTGAACCGGTCGGTCACTAGCCCGCAGCGTCAGCGAGGGAATGCGGCTCGCCACATCCATCCGTGTTTGTATCGCCAGCCGTATTCCCTCGCTGGCGCAACGGGCTCGTGTTCCATCGGTTCGAGATAGCGCGACTTCACAAGGGAAAACTGGGTTGAGGGGATCGCCAAGTCGGTTGTCGTTAGTTCGCCAGCGCGGTCGTCTCTGCAAAGTCGTACATCAAATTGAAGTTTTGCACCGCGGCGCCGGAAGCTCCTTTGATCAGGTTGTCGATCACCGACAGGACAATGATCCGCTCGCCGACCACGCGCGCCGTCAGATGGCAGTAGTTGGTCCCGCTGACATGTTTGGTCGCCGGCAGTCCATCGACGACCTGCACAAACGGCTCATCGACGTAGAACTGACGCAGGGCGTCGATCGCTTCGGCGGTCGTCACCGCGGCGGTCGGCTTGGCGTAGCAAGTGCTGAGGATGCCGCGGTCCATCGGAACCAGATGCGGCGTAAAAATAACGCTGCAAGTTTGCCCCGAAGCTTGGGCCAGGTTTTGTTCGATCTCCGGCGTATGGCGATGCGTGCCGACGCCGTAAGCGGCGAAGCTCTCGTTGCACTCGGGAAACAGCGTGCCCAACTTCGGCGTTCGTCCGGCGCCGCTGACGCCGCTTTTGGCGTCGACCACAATATCGGTCGGCTGGATCATGCCGGCTTTCAACAGCGGAGCCAGCGCCAGCGAAGCGGAAGTCGGATAGCAACCGGGGTTGGCGACCAGGTCGGCGCCGCGGATCGGATCGCGAAACAGTTCTGGCAAGCCGTAAATCGACTCTGGCAACCGCGCCGGATCAGGATGTTTCTCGCCGTACCATTGTTCATAGACGGCGACATCGCGCAGACGATAATCGGCGCTCAGATCGACCACTTTCAGGCCGCGCTCAAGCAGCCCCGGAACAACCGCCGCCGACGCGGCGTGCGGCAAGCAGCCGAAAATACAGTCGCACCGCTCGGCGAGCTGATCCTGCGACAGATTCTCAAGCGGTAAATCTAACCGGCCTGTCAGTTGGGGATGGACCGACGATACGTGCGGGCGATCGTCTTGACGCGTGGTCAAAGCGGTAATCTCCACATCGTTATGGCGCAGTAAAATTCGCGCGAGTTCAAATGCGGTGTACCCGGTTGCGCCAAGAATGCCAACGCGTATGGTCATTTTTCGTGCTTTCCCCAAATCGAAGAGGACCGCCAAGGAGGGCGATCGCTGTTAAGTTCGCTTCAGTATAGAACTTCGTGGCCTGGGAGACACGGGGAGTCCGCCAAGGTTCAGCGCGACAGCGCGGCATTCATCTTGCCGGCGGCCGCAGCGCCAGGACGAAGTTCATCAAAATGTGGTAAGTCGCTCCCCAAAGTTGACTGCCGCCGATCTCCAGCGCAGGGCCTGCCAGCTGCAGTCCGCGGCGATTGACCCGAATAGTCGAACGCAACTGATCGTTCCCCAGATTGGCGATCGGCATAAATAGGAGCTCCGCGACTTCACGATCGCAGGGGGACCAAGCGGCGACCTCGGCGCCGATCGATACAAAGCAACGCACCCAAAAATTGCTGACGTAAATATAGACCGGGGAGAGTTCGCCTGCGATCTGATCGGCGGCGACTTCGACTCCGGTCTCTTCAAAAAACTCGCGGCGCGCGGCGTCGACCGCGGTTTCGGCGGCTTCGATCATCCCGCCTGGCAACGCGATTTGCCCCGAATGGATGTCGCCGACGTCGGCGCGGCGGACCAGCGGCAACGACCAGACCCCTTCGTGCGGGAACAGGTGAATCAAGACCGCCGCTAAACGGGCGTCATGCCGGGGAGGTCCGTTGTGGCGCGAATAGACCAACTGCGGCGAGTGAGGCCCAGCGAACGCTTGCGCGGGGAGCGAGCCGGCGAGTTGCGCGCTCAGCGGTTCGATCCATGCGGCGGCGTTAGCGTGATTGGATGCGAAAGATTTCATAGGGAGAATCAGAATGCTCGTCGACCGGATAGACGCGAGGGAAATCCCAACCTTGAAAGGTAGGGCGCGCTTGCTTGTCGACTACAACGTAGTCGATTTGGTAGTCACGACTCAACATCCGAATCTGATCGGTCGTCAGTCGTTCGTACCGATTGGTGCGCCAGCGGCGCTCTTTCCAGCCGAGCAAACTTTCCGCTTCCTGCGGTATGTCCTTGTGCGTGACGACTTCGCTACGCTGCGCGCTCCATTTGAACGTCCCTTGATTGAGCGGCGTCAAAAAGGTGGCGTCGGTCGCCGTGTTTTCGCGGATCCAGCCGCACATCGCGAGCCAGGCGGCGTAGTCTGAGACCGACGCCATCTCATCGGCCGGCGGCATCGGCGCAGTAAGCCGCGACGCGACGCGCAGCGTCAGGCCGATCGTGGTCGCTAACAAGACAACCGCGATCGATACGGATCGGAGCGTCGAGCGACGCGGCTGCTGCTCGGCGCCGAAGAGTCGCAGCCCGACGCTCAAACTGAGCGCCAGCGGCACGGCGACGTCACTCAGGCGAAACCAATAGAATCGCAACAGCTTGGCCCCTAGATCAAAGTCGCCTAACCAATAGCAGCAGATTTGGTCGATCGCCAAGCCGACCGCCGCAATCGACAAGCTGCCGAAGGCGAATGAGTTGACCAGCGCTGTGTTGCGGTCGCCGCGCGTCGTCCAGGCGAAAATCGCCCAACCGGCGGCGACGGCGACAAAGCAGATTTGCCGCAACGAGCTCATCCGATGCACGACCAGGTGATGCGGTAGGCGATAGAAAACGTACAACTGATGCGCTTCGCTCTGCATCTCGTCGGGCAGTCCGGCCGTAAGCAGCAGAGCAGGGACCAACCCTAGCAGCGAGATCAGACCGCCCCCCATCAAGCCGGTCAGCATGGTCAACAAGGGCGCTGATCGGCGCCCCACGCAGAGCCACGCGACGCCGAGTGCGACCACGGCCCAGCCGCCGACCAAGATATGAAACGCGCTGGCGATCCCGAGCGAAACCCAGGCCGGGTTCCAGCGGTTTTGAATCGCTAGTCCCAGTGCGATCAAGACAAAGGGGTAGGCGAACGTTTTGCCTTCGACGCCGCCAACGACCCATTCTCCGGCGAGATGCCCATAGTGCAGCGTCACCAGCCAGATCGCCGCCGTCGCGATACTGCACCATTTTTGGGGAAGAATCAGAAAGCTTAGCCATCTCCACGCGGCGGCCAGCGCCAACCACGAGATCACGCGACCGATCCAAGCGACGACCGGCAGCGGAAAGAAGAGGGTCAGCCAACCTAGCGTCCAGTAGAACGTGTAATGTGCGCCCGGCGCCGACAGAAAAAAGTCGTGCGGCAACCAAGCGGGATTCCAGTACTGCTTGGCTTTGCAAAGATAGTGGGGTTCGTTGACCTCGGGACCAAGCGCCGAAACGTAGAGTGCGAACAACAGCGTGATCGCCAACGATTCTAGCGCAAACGGAATCCAACCGCGTCGTGGAGACGAAGCGGTGGTGCAGTCAACAGGATTCGCCTCATTCATGGTGGGCCGCAACATGCGGAGCATTCGTCATTGGAGGTGCGTCATCGGAGGATGCGTCTGGACGCACCCTGCATCGCTCAAGCATCGGCGCCGCTCGTGACCAGCTTACCTTGCCAGGTGTCGCGTCGCTCTAACTCCGCCGCGATCGTTTTGAGCGCGGTCGGTTTGTCGAGACACCAATTCGGGCCGACAAAATAATCGGGCGGAGCGTCGCCGATCGTCCGTTCGACCAGCATATGCGGCGGCAGCAACTCGAGGAAATCGACCAGCGTACTCGCGTACTCGTCCAACTCCATCAGACGAACCTCGCCGGCGGCGACCTGATCGGCCAGCGGCGTCTTTTTAACGCAGTAAAGATTGTGGATTTTGACCGACTGGATCGGCGACTGGGCGATCGCTTGGGCGGTCGCCATCATGTCTGCGTGCGATTCGCCGGGGAGCCCGAGCATGACGTGAGCGCAGATTTCAAAGCCGCGTCCCTGGCTGCGCTCGACGGCGTCGTAGAACGCGTCGACGTGATGCCCGCGGTTCATCCAATCGAGCGAGCGATTGTGGATCGTCTGGAGACCATATTCGACCGTCAGATAAGTGCGCTCGGCCATTTCGGCCAGCAAATCCATCACCGGCGGTGGGACGCAGTCTGGCCGCGTGCCGATCGCCATGCCGACGACCTTCTCGTGCGAGACGGCCTGCTCGTACAGCGGACGCAGTCGTTCGACCGGAGCGTAGGTATTGGTGGCCGGTTGAAAGTAGGCGATAAACCGCTCGACCTTGTAGCGGATTTTGAGACGACGGATGCCGTCATCGATCTGATCGGTGATTTTGCGAATCGGGACGCGGCGGCTGGGGCTAAAGCTACGATTGTCACAGAAGGTGCAACCCCCCTTGGCTACCGTACCGTCTACATTGGGGCAAGTAAATTTTGCGTCGACGCTAACTTTTTGAATTCGTTGCCCAAACTTCTTGCGTAGAAAGAAGTTATACGAATAGTAGCGGTGCCCGGCGAGTCGCCAATCGGGATTTGTCTGGGGGGGAGTAAGGACCAACGGATTATTGACTGCTTTATTGAAGGTGTTAGAGTGATCCGTAAGGCCAATGTTCATCTCATCTTAAATTATTTTCGTCTAGGGCCAAGGGACGAAACACGAAGAGGCACTTCGAAGAGGCACGTCTATGTTTGGTGAGCTCATCCCGGTGGGCGGGGGGGATCCTATCCCTCTGCTGAAGAAAAGCTTGTTGGTTGGACGGCGAGAAACGTGTGATATCGTGCTGCGATTCAAAAACGTTTCGTCCAATCATTGCCAACTCTATGTGAACAAAGGGTACTGGTTCGTAATCGATCAAAACAGCCGTAACGGCACGAAGGTGAACAGCCAGCGTGTGCAGACCGGCGAAAAGCGGATCGATCCCGGCGACAAGATCGCGATCGCCAAGCACGAATACGAACTGAAGTACGATCCGTCCGAGCTAGGCGCCGTTGGGCCGCCGCCGGCCGAAGAGAATGTGATGGAAGACATTCTCAGCAAGTCGCTGTTAGAGCGCGCCGGCATCAACAGCAGTTCGCGACGATTTGGCGGCGAATAATATCTCGCCAGCCGAACGAAAAACATGAAAAAAAGCCCCGCTCAACGCGGGGCTTTTTTGTTTTCTGCTCGATATCGATGACGCAGCGCGGCGTTCGCTATTCTTTGTCGTCGTCGGCGTTGTCTTCTTTTTCTTCCTCTTCTTCTTTTTCGTCATCATCGTCGGCGAAGATCGAGGGATCGGCGTCGTCGTCGTCATCATCGTCGGATAACAAGTCGTCGTCGAATCCGTCGCCCAGTTCTTCCTGGTCTTCGAAATCTTCAAAGTCTTCGTCGAAATCATCGTCGAAGTCATCATCATCGAAGGTGTCGTAGTCATCCACATCTCCGTCGTCCGACAGTTCGCCGGTGATCAGAGCAGTGACTTCGGGTGCTGCTTCGTGCATGGGATCCGCTTCCAGGGGCAAAGCAGAGAGGGAAACGAGCGACATGGAGAAAACCTACCAAGATCTCGCAGTGGGAAAAAAAGGCTCAGGCGCCGGTCAAAGGGACGATTAGAAACGGACTTACGCCAAACCGTCAACAGGTCTCTTGGCCTGGATGCCCGCATTTTTTTTCGGATTATTTCGGTTCACGGCGAACCTGGCGGCTCGAATGCGGTATCTATAGTGTATAGAAGACACTATAGGTTCCTGGGAGGCGAAAAACATGTTGCCTACTCTCTATCGTGGGTCGCTCGCACTCTTGACCGACCTCTATCAGCTCACGATGGCCTATGGCTACTGGAAGCAGCGGCGTGCCGATCGTCTGGCGACGTTTCATCTTTTCTTCCGCAAACTGCCGTTCAGCGGGGGCTACGCGGTCGCCGCCGGTTTGGAATTAGCGCTCGAATATGTGCGACAATTTCGGTTTGACGAGGACGATTTGCAATATCTGGCCACGCTGCGTGGGAATGATGAGCGTCCTTTGTTCGAGGAAGAATTTTTTGATTATCTGGCCGAGCTTCGATTTACCGGCGATATCGACGCGATCACGGAAGGCACGCTTGTCTTTCCCAACGAACCTTTGGTGCGCGTCACCGCTCCGCTGCTGATCGCTCAACTGTTGGAAACTCCGCTGCTGAATCTGATCAACTTTTCGACGTTGGTCGCCACCAAATCGGCTCGCATCTGTCAGGCGGCACGCGGCGAGCCGGTGCTGGAGTTTGGCTTGCGGCGTGCTCAAGGGATCGATGGGGGGCTCACCGGGACGAGAGCGGCGTATATCGGCGGTGTTGCGGCGACCTCCAACGTGCTGGCCGGCAAGCTGTTGGGAATCCCGGTACGCGGCACGCACGCTCATAGCTGGGTGATGGCCTACGGAGACGAACGGGAAGCGTTTGCCGACTACGCCGAAGTCATGCCCAACAACTGCGTCTTTTTGGTCGACACCTACGACACGCTCGACGGCGTCCGCCATGCGATTGAAGTGGGGCAAGACTTGCGGAAGCGGGGGCACCAACTGGCCGGCATCCGACTCGACTCGGGCGATCTGGCCTATCTGAGCATCGAAGCCCGTCGTTTGTTGGATGACGCCGGCTTTGCGGAGGCGGCGATCGTCGGCAGCAGCGACTTGGACGAGCACGTCATCCAAAGTCTGAAGCAGCAGGGCGCCCAGATTTCGATTTGGGGAGTCGGCACCCGCTTGGCGACCGCCTATGATCAGCCCGCCTTAGGGGGCGTGTACAAATTGGCCGCGATCCAAAACGAAGCGGGCCAGTGGGAGCATCGGATTAAGCTCTCGGAGCAACGGATCAAAACGACCATACCCGGCCGCTTGCAAGTGCGGCGTTTTCTGCAAGCGGGTCAAGTCGCAGGCGATCTGATGTACGACGAACTGCTGGGCGAACCTGACGTGACGGCGATCTTCGATCCGGCCGACCCGATTCGCCGGAAGAAATTGCCGGCGAACCTGGAGAGCGAGTCGCTATTGCTGCCGGTCGTGCGTCAAGGTGAAGTCGTCTACGCATCGCCGACATTGGCCGAGATGCAAGCGAGAACCAAGTCGCAACTTGCTCAATTTCATCCCAGCGTGCTGCGGCTGTTGAATCCGCACAGCTATCCGGTAGGGCTCGATAAAAACCTGTTCCGGCGACGCGAACAGTTGATTCGCGAGGCTCACGGTTGGCGCGAGGAGGTTTGAACCATGGCGTTTGTTTACGAATATGCTCGACCATCGGTCACCGTGGATTGCGTAATTTTCGGACTGGATGATGACGGTCTGAAAATTCTGTTGATCCAACGCGACGGCGATCCGTATGCGGGGAGTTGGGCGCTGCCGGGCGGCTTTGTCGAGATGGACGAATCGCTCGATCAAGCGGCCCAGCGTGAGTTGCAAGAGGAGACCGGCGTCAGCGAGGTCTTTCTAGAGCAACTTTACACCTTTGGCGCGGTCGGCCGCGATCCGCGCACCCGCGTGATCACGGTCGCCTATTACGCGTTGGTGAATTTGAAAGATCACAAGATTGAAGCGGCGACCGACGCGCGCGCGGCCGCGTGGTTCGCCTTGGATGACCTGCCGGCTCTGGCCTTCGATCACGATCAGATTTTGCAAATGGCGCAAGAGCGATTGCAGGGGAAGGTTCGTTACCAGCCGATTGGATTTGAACTGCTGCCCGAGAAGTTCTCGCTCCGGCAATTGCAGCGGATGTACGAGACGGTGCTGGGACGCTCGCTCGACAAGCGAAACTTTCGCAAGAAGGCGCTGGGGCTGGGCGTGTTGGAAGATCTGAATGAGGTGGAGCGCGACGTTTCGCATCGCGCGGCGCGGCTCTATCGATTTGATCGCGCAAAGTACGAGCAGCTCGTCAAAAATGGGTTTCACTTCGAATTGTAAGGAGCCAGGAATCATGCGCGCTTTATTGCTGATCGACGTGCAAAACGACTTTCTGCCCGGCGGTAGTCTGGCGGTCGCCGAGGGGGATCAGATCATACCGATCATCAACGCTTGTCTACGAAAATTTGATCTGGTCGTCGCGACCAAAGATTGGCATCCGCCCGAGCACGAAAGTTTCGCGAGTCAACATGTCGGCCATGCGGTCGGCCAGCAGATTGACCTGCATGGCTTGCCGCAGATTTTGTGGCCCGACCATTGCGTTCAGCATTCAAGGGGGAGTGAATTCTCGGACGATTTGCAGACCGCCGCGATCGATCATGTGATTTACAAAGGAGATGATCCGCAGATCGATAGTTACAGCGGCTTTTTTGATAATGATCGCCGGCATGCGACCGGTTTGCACGCTTGGCTGCAAGCCAAGGGAGTGACCGAGCTATACATCGCCGGCCTGGCGACCGACTATTGCATCAAATATACAGCGCTCGACGCGATCGATCTGGGGTACCGCGTGCAGCTGATTGTGGACGCGTGTCGCGGAGTCGATTTAAGTCCTGGAGATGTAAACGCGGCTCTCAAGGAGATGGAGGCTCACGGCGTCAAGTTGATTCAAAGTGCTGACATCGCACACTAAGAAAATTGGGCGCGCATCCCTCTTCGTAGCCCGAATCGCGAGTTTTGAAGTTTTGATTCAAGGAAACATAGGCCCGCTGCGCAATCCAGGGAATGTTTTAGGGCTGGGAAGATTACATGAGACGCGTGAAGCTCGAATCGCAATACTTTCCAGCACACTGGGGTCATAGCTGTTTCCTGATCTACGTGACCATCCTAGCACAAGGGGATCCTCTAGAGGCGACCTGCAGGCATGCAAACTCTGCATTAATGAATCGGCCCACGCACGGGGAGAGGCGGTTTGCGTATTGGGCGCT
>NZ_CH672377.1:407273-459500 GCF_000153105.1 Blastopirellula marina DSM 3645 | reverse complement strand
CCCTCGCTTGCGCAGCGGGCTAGTGTGGCGATGTTCGGTTGATTCTGGCCGTGATTTATCCGTGGCGTCCGTGTTCTATTCTTCGTGAATGCCAAATAACGCAACTTCAAACTTTCAAAATAGAAACGGTAACCAGAGATACCGTGAAAGCGATGGATGATAAACAGCTCGCGAAGACGAGCAAATTTCTTAGCTTGGTGCTGCGGCATCAGCCCGATAAAATTGGGATCGAACTCGATGAGCAGGGTTGGGTCGAAGTGGCCACGTTGCTCGCCGCGATCAGGCGCGAAAGTCGGCCGCTGACGTTAGCGCAGCTGCAAGAAGTCGTGACGCGAAATGACAAGCAGCGGTTCATGTTCTCCTCAGACGGGCTGCGCATCCGCGCGGTGCAAGGGCATTCGATTGAAGTGGAGCTGGGCTACGAAGCTGCCGCGCCGCCTGAGTATCTGTTGCATGGAACGCCGGAGCAATCGGTCGCGATCATTTTGGAGACAGGGCTGAAAAAAATGAAGCGTCATCACGTTCACCTGCATCACGATCGACAAACGGCCAGCGCCGTCGGACAACGACGGGGCAAGCCGGTGTTGCTGCAAATCGCGGCGGGACGAATGCATGCCGACGGTTATTCGTTTTACGTGACGCCCAACCAAGTTTGGCTGACGGACGAAGTTCCCCCTGCTTACTTAAGTATTTTGGAATAACTCAAAATGAATGCGACAGGCAGGGTGATCGCCGTTTGCACTTCGACGTCGGGTGGCATTCCGCGCTATTCGGTCGCAGCGATCGAGCTGACGCCGCAGGGGATTGTCGGCGATAAGCATCGCTATTTAGAGCACGAGACGAACGAGCGGGCCGTGAGCCTGTTTGATGTCGAGCTTTACGAGCAATTGCCGATCGATGAGGAGCCGGCGCCGCCGGGAAGCGTGGGCGAAAACATCACGGTCGCCGGCGTGGGGCTTGGTCAATTAGACGCCGGCGCCGAGCTTCGACTGGGCGAAGTGATCGTTCGTCTCACGCGCCGCTGGGCGCCCTGTTACGTGCAACATCCACGGAGCGGAAAGACGCGTCCGAATCGCGAAAAGCTCGCCGGTTGGTTCGCCATGGTGATCCAAGCAGGACAGGTCGCGGCGGATGACATTGTGACGCTTACTGCGAATTCTTCGCAAAATCATTGAACCAAAAACTGCATTGCATAGACACACAAGTTACAATCGTGACTTGTTGACCATGCGTCGTGCGCCGGACTTCTATCGCCGATTGAGCTCGTCCGACGTCGCAGGAAACTCGCCGCATCATTCGCCGGAGCGCGAAACTTTCTGCTGCGGATCTAGTTGGTTCCAGCAGCGCGGCGCTGATGACCGCATGTTATCGCGATACGTTGGCTGGGCGTCGCGAGTTATTTGTCAAAATATCTGACTTCTATGAGAACAGGTTTGCCATGGTTCGAATGACATCTACTTTGTGCGTAGGGCTGGGCCTACTGGCGCTGCATGCGGCGTCGGCCCAAGCCGCCGATCACTTCTTCACGGTGGGAGGAGGACCTGTCGCGAAGAGCAGTCAGATCTCGTTGGAGAATAACGTTCTCTACTTCCAGCGGTCTCTTGCTCGTTTGGGGCTGGATCAACTCGAGCATCAGATCCTGTTTGACGACGGCGACAATCCCCAGGCCGATCTGCAGTACGAAGATGTCACGCGCGACGACGAAGATATCCGCACGCTGCTGGCCGAGATCGTGGGGCCCAGCAACGGGATTCAGTTCAACTATCGATCCAGCTCGATCCCCGGCGTCAGCGGCGCCGCCGAACCGGAAGTGATTGCAAAGTCGCTCGCAGATCTCTCGCAGCGGCTCTCGGCCGATGATCGCTTGGTCTTCTATTTTACTGGGCACGGCGGACGCTCGAAGCCGACGAAAGAAAAGCCTGCGGAAACCGAAAAGAAATCGGAGCCGACGGAGAAAGGCGATGCGAAGGAAGAAGAGCCGAAGAAGCGGGCTAAGCCGTTGGTCAACAATCGGACGCACCTTTGGAACTCCCACGAGATGACCGTGACCGAGTGGACCGAAAAGCTGGATGAGCTGCCGGTCGACGCGCCGGTGATCGCGGTGATGGTGCAATGTTATAGCGGCGGGTTCGGCAACTTGATTTTCAAAGGGGGCGATCCAGAAAATGGGCTGGCCGATCATCCCCGCTGCGGGTTCTTCTCGACGGTGCCGGATCGTGTCGCCGCCGGCTGTACCCCCAACATCCAGCAGGCCGAGTATCGCGAATACTCTTCCTACTTCTGGGAAGCGCTGACCGGAGAGACCCGCACTGGGCAGTCGGTGACGCGACCTGATTTTGATCAGGACGGACGCAGCTCGCTGTTGGAGGCGCATGCCTATACCGTATTGAACGCCGACACGATCGACATTCCGACGCGGACCTCGGACGCTCTTCTGCGACACTATTCGGCGACCACCGGCCGAGACGGTTTGTTGTCGATCCATTCTCCGGTTGACGTGTTGTTAATGTCGGCCAGTCCCAGTGAACGAGCGGTGATCGAAGGTCTCAGCCAGCGGTTCGAGCTGGTCGGCGCCGATCGCGGCAAAGAGGTCGAAGCAGCGATGAAGCGGATCAGCGAAGAAAAGAAAGGCGCTGATGGAGACCTCCGCGAGAAGAAAAAGGAGCTCGGGACCGCCAAAAGTGAAATCTCCAAAGCGATCCAGCATCGCTGGCCCGCGATCGGCAGCCCCTGGCACCCCGAAACGGCTCGCTTACTCACCGAAGAAGCCGACGCGGTAAAGCAAGCGATTCTCGAGAATGAGAACTACGCCAAGGTGAAGGAGCTAAACGGCGCGATTGAAGAGCTCGATGCGAAACGCGAGCAGCATGAACTGGATGTCGTGAAACTCGAACGTCTGAAGTACTGGTTAGAAACCCGCGCTCTCGCGATCAATCTGGCCGTAACGGCGGATGCGACGGTCTGGGAAGATTACGTGCGACTCGTGAAGCTCGAATCGCAATATCTTGCCGAAACGCCGCCGGCAGTCGCCAAGAAAAGTTAACCTGGCGCCAAAGATTCGTCGTTCGCTAAAAACACAGCCGTCCGAGTGACTCGGACGGCTGTTTGCGTTTTTCATATTACCAGCAGCGTCTAGGCGCCCAGTTCGGTATCCCAGTAGGCTTCGCTGATGAACTTGGCCCACGACTCGATCCGTACGCGGCGTGCGGCGTAAACCGGCGACCAGCGGGGGCGGACCGGGATCGAGTGCAACGGCATTCGTGCTTGCAGCGGCGTACGGTTCGCTTTCGAATGATTGCATTCGACGCACGCCAGCACGCAGTT
This sequence comes from Blastopirellula marina DSM 3645, assembly GCF_000153105.1. Taxonomy (GTDB): domain Bacteria; phylum Planctomycetota; class Planctomycetia; order Pirellulales; family Pirellulaceae; genus Blastopirellula; species Blastopirellula marina. The sequence goes on along the minus strand of NZ_CH672377.1, from coordinate 456,176 downwards.
CTCCCAGCTCGACTCGCCCCCTTGGGCACGCGGCAGGACGTGGTCGATCGTCAAGCTTTCGCTTCCTGGTCGCGAACCGCAATATTGGCACGTGTAGTTGTCGCGCTTGAACACGTTACGACGGCTGAACGTCACCGTGTTACGCGGGACGCGATCGTAGTTGACCAGCGTGACCACTTCCGGAACGCGAATCTTCAACCGTTGCGACGAGATGAACGGCTCGTCCTTGTTCGGGACAAGTTGCGACCAATCTTCCCAGTCGTACAGTTGGTAGCTGAGCGGATCGACGATCCGCGCCGTACCGCTGAAGACCTTGGTCAACGAGCGGGCCACCGAGGCGACGCCTACGGGTTGCCAGTTTCGATTGAGGACGAGCGTTGGGCGCTCGAGGATTGCCGACATCCATCTCTCCCTGAGGTTATTGTCGATGACGACTGATCGGGTTCGAACCGATTTCTAACCGCTTCTACGGGCGCTCTGCCTGGTTGAGCTACAGTCGTTTGGGCTCGATCAAGGAACTTTTGTAGGGCTGCATTCCGACCCCAGTTGGGGTGAGGAGGGGAGCGAAGTCAGGCCCTTAGCATAACACATCTGCGATTTTGACAGCAACTTTTCGTGGTCGAACCTTTTCCTTGGGGCGTCGCCGCAAGGTTGGTCACCGCGAGAAATTGGTGAAGAGAACAAGTAGGTCACACGGTCAAAGGCACACAATCGTCCCTTCTTGGCCGGTATTTCGCTCTCTGCCAAGATTCGCCGCCGCGACATCGCCAAATCCGCAAACCGTTCACGTTGGCTTGAAGTTTTGGTGAATCCGCGCGGCGGCTTGTCGAAATCGCTTTCCAATGAAAGGAGAGAACTCTTGGAGAGGGGGTTCGCGCCGGAACGTCCATCGGTGACCAGCAACTTCAGTAACGTAGCGTGGGTGCAGCAAGCGAACTGCGGTGTCCAATCTCGAGCGACGTCGCCGCTTGCGTAACCCACGGATTGGGTCAGAGCGACGATTGGGTTCGGTGGCTTGCGCAAACCGGTCCTGTCATTGGAGGATGGTAAAATCGATCGCGGTTTTGCTCCACCCACCCTCTACGCGACTTTTGCAGCAACAATCGTCGCCGCTTCACCTTCTCCTTTTTCGCACCTTCGCCCGGCGCTTCCGCGACTTGCGGGCAGCGTGGAGTGGACTCGGCGGCGACTTTTTTTCGAGTGGACTCGCGCGTGAAATTTTCTCGGCTTCGCTCGCAGGACGACTCGGCTGGTCGGCCTGCTGGAATGGACTCGGCGGCGCAGTTTTTTCGGCGTAGGCCAATAGTTCGGCGGTGGTGAAGGTGGGGAAGATTTCGTCGAGCGGGTCGAAATCGGCCGCATCGTCATCGCTTAATTCGGCCAGATCGACCAGGCGATAACGGGGCTCCCACTGGCGCATGGAGGGATCACTGCTGGAAGCGAGTCGGATTTCGCCGGCGTCGACCAGACGTTGCCAAGTCAGGCCGAACTTGGCGCCGCTCATCCCGCTTTGCTCGCGGATCTTCAGCTTGGTCGCCTGAGCCGGGTCGATCTGCGACATCACGCCCCGCAGTTTCCACCGCAAGTGATCGGCTTGCGCCTTGGCGGCCAACTGGGCCGTTTCTTCTGCGATGGCCGGCACGTCGCGCAACTGTACTTCCCACTTGCGACCAGCTGCTCCTTCATCAATGTCGACTCCCCACAGGCTGCTTTGCCCGGCGCCGCCCCCCAGCGTCAACCACAACTGGTGTCGCCCGCTCCCCGGCTCAAACGCTTGGCGGCGATTGACTAGCAGCCATTGCCGCGCGACAGCCGTACAGGCGGCGCTGGCGAGATCGGCGGCGGTTAAGGCCCGCGGCGGCGACTCTTTGCGCGTTGGACAACAGAGAATCGGCGTCGCGCCGGCTTCCAAACAGCACCGCACCAGCTCGCGCAGCTGCCGGGTCTGGGCCCGCGGCGTCGCGGTCGAGAAATCGGCCGCGTCGATCAGCACCACTTCCAACTGGTGTCGCTCGATCCAAGCGGTCAGCCGCCGCACATTCACCGGATCGCCCGGCTCCGCCATGTTCAGCCCCCAGACCAGCCGATCCAGCGTCGACAAGTCGACACCCGCCGCTGCGCTCCAGCGCGGCGCCAGGTCGGTCACCACCGGCTCGGCGCCTTCGCCGCCGACAAAGCCGACGCGAAAGGCCCGCTCGGCCGCGAATTGGCCCAAAAACTTGCCGCCGCTCGCGAGCGCGCCGCACAGATCGACCGCCAGCGAGGTCTTCATGCTTTTACGGGGCCCCAAAATCACCGCCGCTTCATGCCGAGCCAGCATCCCCGGCAACAACCAGGCCCGCGGTTTTTTCCGTGCTAATAATTGGGTCGTGGTCAGCCCCTCTAAAGGTTCTTCTTCGGGGCCCGAACGCCGCTCCTCTTCGGAATCAGAATCGGCCAAGCGCAAATGGTCGCGGCGATCCGGCCGCTTCTCCGCAACATCCGATTCCGGCGAAGTCGCGTCATTCGATGGCGTTGGATTGGTTGGTTGGAAAGAAGGCTCGTTTATGACGATTGACATCTCAATTTCCCCCCCCGTGGTTCGCCGCAGGCGCAGCAGAGCCGCACGCCCAAAATCGGGGCAAACCAACACTCCGACGCTCAGCCCCATCCCCAGGCCAAACGTCTTACGCAACTAGACTCCGGCGCATCCCGCAGGCGCCAGAACAAACGCAGAAAAGCAGGGCCGAGCCGTCGCTCGAAGTACTGTACAAATTTATACTATCGGTGGGGCGGCGTGTCAACCTCTATTGGGGGAGGTTTTTGCGGCCGATTGTTGCTTGCAAAGGAGTTCGCAGCAGAAACCGGGGCGAAGGCCCTGCGGCTGATCGGGGGCGGAGAAAGCGAAACGCCAAGCGGGGCGTTCTGGTGGTTCTTGCCAAAAACCTCGTACAGAAAACAGGGGGGGAGAATTCCGCTTGTCTGGCGGGGGGTGCTAAATTTCACATTTTGTTGAGATTTGTTATGGTAAACTGGGTGTGGACCGTTCGACTGCTTCGTGAGGAACGTCCCTCGCTAGATGCTGCTTGAGAGCAGGGATGCGCTATTAGAGTTGCTTTCAACGCGTCAGGCCAAGCGAGTTCCTGTCTGTATTCTGAATTTTAAATTTTCCTTTCCCAGACGCAGGCGTCAGTCGGTTCTTGCGGCCCCCCCCTGTATTAATTCCTTTATTGTAGGCAATTTTCTTATGTCGTCTCGCGTATCTCGCATGGCCAGAAATGGTTTTACACTGGTCGAGTTGTTGGTGGTGATCGCTATTATCGGGGTCTTGATTGCGCTGTTGCTGCCGGCAGTGCAGCAGGCGCGTGAGGCGGCCCGCCGCATGCAGTGCTCGAATAATCTGAAGCAAATCGGCCTTGCTCTGCACAACTATCATGACACGTTCGGCTCGTTCCCCTCTGGCTATGTCGACATTTCGGGCCGCACGGAAGTGGTTGACAACAAGGGGCATTGGTCGTGGGCCGCGTTGACCCTGCCGTTTATGGAAATGGGAAATGTGCACGACCTGTTGAATGTCGGCCCGGCTTCTCCGTCCAACGTCTTGGACACGCAGCAAGCGGTCATGCAATCGCGGTACGCGGCGTTCCGTTGTCCTTCCGATATCGGCCCCGACTTCAGCAGCACCACCGAATGCGCCGGCTGCTGTATCCAGAACGGTGGGTCGACGGAATTAGGGCATTCTTTGTCCAACTATCTCGGCATCAATAGCTCGGCGTTAGCTCGCGCGGATCAGGCGACGAACTTCAACGATGGTACGACTGGCGCGACCGGCATCTTCTATCGAAACAGCGACACGCGGCTGCGCGACATTACTGATGGCAGCAGCAACACGGTGATGGTGGGCGAGCGCTGTTATCGCATCAACACGACCGACTATCTGGCGGGCGAACTGTTCGCGACCCGCGACTACAACGGCGGCGGTCCGGCTCATCGAGACCGGGGCGGCATGGCCGATCAAGGGGCGAGCAGAATTCTGGTAACGACTTATCACTCTCCGAATAAGATTTGGGAACATGCAGATTCCTATCCGAAGTGGGAGGAGTCTGGTTTAAGCAGTCTGCACCCCGGCGGAGTCCAGGTCTGCTTTGCGGATGGGTCGGTTCGCTTCCTATCGGAAACCACCGCGAGTAACGCCAGCGGAACCACCGATACGATCATGGAATTTCTCGGCAGCATGTCCGATGGAAACGTGATCGGCGAATATTAATCCGCGCCCATTCTGACTTTCCCCAGCCGGCCTCGATTACGAAAGTCGAAGGCCCTGCTCTTGAACTGTTCTACTCGTATCGCCGGACCGAGGAATTCGCGTTCCGGCTTCCATCGGAGACTGAATCCATTGATCACGACTTGCCAACAATTTCTGATCTCGCATGCACGCGCGTCAGGCGTCTTCGCGCTAGTTTTGGCTGCGGTTACCGTCGGCTGTTCTCAGCCGCCAGGCCCGGAAACGGGTTATGTGACCGGCGTCGTCACGCTGGACGGGAAGCCCATCGACAAAGCTGTCGTTACCTTTGAGCCTGCCAACGCACGCCCCTCAGTAGGCTTTACCGACGCCAATGGACGCTATGAACTTATCTTTACAGCAAGCCGAAATGGAGCCGTCTTGGGAGAACACCAAGTTCGCATTACGTCTGCTGCCGACGCCGGTGGCGGCGAAGGGGGCCAGCCCTTGGTCGCGGCGCGGAAAGAAACCATTCCCACCAAATACAACGCAAAAACGGAGTTGACTGCCCAAGTGGACTCCGGCAGCAACACCATCGACTTCGATCTAAAGACGAAGTAGCCAGAGCGCCCAGGAACGCATAAATAGCGCGGTCCCCAGTAATGTAGCGTGGGTGCGGCAAGCGAACGGCGGTGTCCAATCTCAAGCGACGCCGCCGCTTGCGCAACCCACCGACTGCGTCGGATTCGCCATCGGGGTGCGGTTGGTTGCGCAACCCGCTCTTGTCGTTGGATGATGGTGGAATCGATCGCGGTTTCGCTCCACCCACTCTACGTGACCGGCGCCATTGGGTGGTTGGATTTTCGTGGGCTGCGCCGCTGCTAATTCTCTGACTGCAGCGATGATCTTGAAGTCGTGACCACGGCGCCGGCGTGCTCGCGCTTTCGCGCAGAAACCCTTCTCTTCACTGCGCCAAAGCCCCCAACAAGTTCCGCATTTGCACGGCGTTTTATTAGGTTTCGATGAATTGTCGTCAGTCTGCGTGAAGAACGATTGTGCGACGGCAATCGGCTTTGTTCTATTGCCTGCGTCGACGCCCAAGCAACCGCCAACCGTGCTTCGACGCTCTGTTCAAGGCAATTGTTTTTCATCTGTTACTGAAGAGTTGTTGAAATGAAACTCGGTCGTTTGTCCCAAATGAAGAGTGCTCGCCGTGGTTTCACCTTGGTGGAACTGCTGGTTGTGATCGCGATTATCGGCGTGCTGATTGGGCTGCTGTTGCCTGCCGTTCAGCAAGCTCGCGAAGCGGCTCGGCGAATGCATTGCCAGAACAATCTGAAGCAAATCGGGCTGGCGCTGCACAACTATCACGACACCTACCAGAGCCTATCGGCCGGCAATCAAGGGTTGCCGAAAGAGTCGGCCAATACCTACAGCGGACATGGCTGGACCTGGCACGCCAACATCCTGACGTTCCTAGAACAAGGGAACCTCTTTGATGCGATCCAGGGTTCCGACGGGTTTGGCAACGAATCGGGGAGCCAAGGCGCTGGTAAACCATTGATCGTTCGTGACACGGTCGTTTCCGTGTTCTGGTGCCCCTCTCAGGAAGACGTCACCAACGGCGAAGCGAAGAATGGGTACCAGCCGTCCAATTACAACGGCAACATGGGAACCCGGATCGGGAACGGCAATGACAACTGCGAGTGCACGGGCGTATCGAATCTCGCCGAAATGAGATCGGAAGCTTGGGGCTGCATGAATGGCAACGGGATTTTCTACGTTGACAGCAAGACGCGGTTTGCCGACGTGCGTGACGGTCTGAGCAACACGATCTTCGTCAGCGAGGTTGTTGATACCGGCGGCCAAATCATGGGCCATTATGGCGTCGGCAGCGACCGTCGCGCCATCTTCTCGACCGGAGCTGACGGCAACCCGCCCTTCGAGATGACGGAATATTTGATCGCGGCCGAAGGCAACGATCCGATCAACGGCGGCGCCGAAGAAGCGGCCGGCAGCTGGCACGCCGGCGGAGCGAATTTTGTCATGGGGGACGGCAGCGTCCGATTCCTCTCAGAAAACATGGACATGCCGACCTACCAAGGGCTCAGCACGCGCTCGGAAGGCGAAGTTCTGGGCGGGTACTAATCCGCAGAATGGATGGCGAACAAGCCGCGCCGCTGACCGTGGCGCGGCACGTTTCTAGGCTGAAATCACCCTCGATCAATCAGCCGCATTGCGAGTTGTATTATGAAGTCAAACCCAACTGGGCGCCTGGCGGCGGCCTTGTCGGTGCTCCTCCTAAGTCTGTCAGGCTGCAGCGCTCCGAGTGATCAACCTGAACTGGGTCAAGTCAGTGGAACCGTCACGCTGGACGGCGATCCGCTCAGCGGCGTGGCGATCGTCTTTCAACCCGACAACGGCCGCCCGGCCCATGGCCAGACGGATGCGGAGGGAAAGTACGAGCTGACCTACATTCGCAGTACGCGAGGGACCAAGCTCGGCCACAATCGCGTCGAGATCGCACCGAGCGAAGAAGCGGATGAGCCTGACGAAGCGGAACCGGACGCCGAACTTCCCCAAGTCAAGCGCCGCGCCAAATCAGGGAAGCCGAGAATCCCCGCTCGCTACAACGTGCAGAGCGAACTGGAAGCGGACGTGCAGCCAGGCGCAAACACGTTTGATTTTGACCTCTCGTCAAAACGGAGCCGATCCCGCAGGGGGAGATAACGCGGGGCAAAAAATGCCGTCACCGGGCCCCATCGCCACGTCTTTGCGGCAATGAATGCGTTTGGATATTTCGAGCAAAGCCATAGAAAACGTAGAAGGACGGGGGTCATTGTTTTCAAGGGCCCCCTTTGGCTTTGACTGTATTGAGGATGGAATTCCTCCATGCAACGAAGTTCTCATGGGGAAGGCATTGCCGCGTTCTTGGGTGGCAATGAATTTGCATGGCGATCGGCTTGAGTATCGCCCCGTCGGTTGGTCAAGTTTTCGTGGGATGCGCCACTACCTGCCCGTCGATCCCATTTGTCGCCATAAGATGTGGCGACGGCGCCCAGGCCCGACGTCACTATAGGCGTTTCCAAAATCTCTTCGGCCCAGCGCAACTCAGGAAGGCGTGTCATCTGCAGCCGCGCCTTTGTCAGTGCGACATTCGCTGACTTGTCCGTTCGTTAGACCGCCGTTTTATGATTGGCTAGCTTTCACGTATCCGGAAAAACGTGTACCCCCAGCAGTTGCGACGCCGATACCCAATGTGTGTAGCCGAAACCTTGGCAATGAAGAACGTAGAGCGTCACATTTAAAGGCGGACTAAAAATGGTAGCACTGCTTTCACACTTTGTTGCAAGAAGCTTTATTCGGCCTGCGTTCCTGGTGGTACTGAGTGCGCTCGCTTGTCTTGGCGTAAGACTTGAGCTAGCCCTCGGTCAGAACATCAACGATCTATTGGTTCTTCCGCCTTCCCCGGTGACGAGCTCGCAAACAGTAATGGCGTATGCTCCCTCAGACGATAAGGCGGCGCCGTACACCAGCTACCTGATTGACTCAACGATTAACTCCAACTATCTAGCGCGGGCTGCAGTATTTGGCGACAGCACGCGTCTGGCGCCATTCGCGAACGGCATGTTTCTCCCCTCGGCAATTCCGGTCGCGGGTCAGCCATACTACGGAACAAACGCACGCGCCAGCCTTCAAGGGAATGGAAGCGCGTTGCGACTCAGCGCCTACTCCCCGGCTACTTCGTCCTACAGGGCCAGTGCTCACGCGGACCTCGTTCTCGACAATGCGGAGTTATCGATCGGGGATAACTCGGTCTCCACCGGTTTTGCCGTACGAAGCGTCGTTGGCACGATCAACGGATTTACGATCGGCGTCTCCGATTCAGCCTTCTCGGACCCGTCAGCCGTTCCGGAAACAATCGATATTGCCGGCCCAAGCGCACGGGTCACCGTATTCGACGCGGGCATTACGAATGGTCAAGGACGGCTTAGCTATGACTTTTTCTCGCAGCGAGAAGATGGTTTCAAGGCGGTCGCGAGCATTGAACAGCCAATCCCCGAGATTTCCTATACCGCCGCCAACGAGAGTCGCTTCGCTTACTTACCAGACTTTATCTTCGCTCCTCAGTATGTCGTGGGAGATTGTGTGAACGGTAAGTTCGTCGAGCGGTGGCATGTGCAATTAGGGTCCGTATTTCGCAGCTTGGCGTTGGAGACTCCGGCGGCTTTGGACGAAAGCGAATTTGGCTGGGGGCTCGCATTGAGTGGAGCGTATCGGATGCAGCTTAACCCGGCGTTGACCGCGCAGGACAGGGTGATGTTTTCTATCACCTATGGGGAAGGGATCTCGCATTATATTGTCGATTTGAACGCCGCCCCTGATACGGGCGACGCCATGGTGAATACAAGCGGTTCGCTCGAAGCGCTCCCAGTCTTTGCTTGTTATGGCGGATACACGCATAACTGGACTGATGATCTTCGCAGCACGATCACGTACAGCCATGTCGACTTGCACAGCACAGCACCCCGCGCACCTGCAACTTCTCCTTATCGAGCAGGCGACTATGTTGCCGTCAACTTAGTGAGTCACCTTAAATTGTTTAACTCGTCGAAACCCGATTCCGAGGGCCAAAACATGTTCCTGGGGACAGAATACCTCTACGGCCGCAAGGAAACGCTCGATGGGGCGACGGGGGACGCCCATCGTCTGATGCTCGTTTTTGCAATTAGCAACTGAGCTGGTGAAACGCAATTGGGACGAGCCGGAGCGAGCAAGAAAAAGAGTCGGGGGAATACCGCCCCCGTCCCCTTTGTGTCTGCAAATATGGTTTTTCTCGTCGTATTCCAACACAAAAAAAGCTGGGTTACGCCTGTCGCCTAACCCAGCTTACGTCACTGCTCGATGTGATCGGCAACTGATCATCTACTGTTGGTCGATGATCGTTACCTTCATTTCGTTCGAGTTGCCGACCAATTCCGGAGCGTACATCGCTTCGGCGATGGCGGGCAACGCGCTGAACTTGCCGGGGATTTCGGCCCGCAGTTGGTAGGTCAGGCTATGCTTGCCGCGCGGCAATTGGCGAACGAAGAACGTGACGCGGTCGTCCCGCAGTTCCATGTAAGCGCCCAGGCTGTTGCCGTTGTATCCGCTGCGCAGATCTTTGGCTTCAAACCCGGCCGCTTTTTGGTCCTCGAACATGACGTACTCGTAGTCGTTCTTTGACTCGAGCACGAGTTCGACTTCAACTAGATCGCCGCTGGTCAGTTGAGCGCCGGTTTCCAGCGGTTCGCGGCGATATTTCTCGACGCGTTGATTGACGGCTTGGCCCCGATCGCCGGCGACCTTCACTGCTTTTTCTTCCGGGACCAACTTGTAGTAACGTCGTTCGACTTTCACCTCTAAGCCGGCCTTGGTGATAAAGTCTTCGAGCGTGAAGTTGGTGAGATAGGTGTTGAAGTAGACGGCGCCTTCTCCCTGGCGGCGAATTTCGATCTTGTGATCGCCGCCGGTGACATTTTTGCCGACCAATTCAAACGTGTTGTTCACCGTGAAGAGATTCTCTTTGGTGAACTCGGTCGTTTCCTTCTTCTGGCCGTCGATCCAAATCTCGACGGTCATCTCGGGCTTCAACTCATTGGTTGCCCGCAAGTAGTCGGACATCGCTTCGATGCACAACGAGGTGTCGCGCGTCGATTTCCAGTAGGTCGCGTGCTTCCGATTGTTCAGCAGGTACTTCACCAAGCGGGGCGAAGTTTTGCTGTTGGGATCGACCTTGGTGAGCAACTTCAAATAGTAGGCGTTCGCTTCGATTGGATCGCCGTACCAGTTCCACCAGTAGTTGTCTTCCGGCATCTTCAGGTAGGCGGTCTCGTTCTCCATGTCGGTGACCAGGTATTGCTCGATGTTGCGCTGCACCATCGCCAACTTGTCGGCGTCGGCCATCTTGTGCAAGCCGAGGGCGTACATCGCTTTGGCGTAGACTGACAAATGGGTTCGATCGCGATAGAGGAAGTCTCGCATCGCACGGTTTTCGCGACCGGCGTCGACCAGGATCATGTAGACGAGCGCGTCGGTATTGTCGGCGGTCGTCTTCCAGGGATGCTTCTGGCCGTCGGCGTTTTGCAGTTTCTGCACTTCGGTCGCCTGATAGCTCGAAAGCCAATCGAGTCCGCCGTTAATCACGCTGGGGACGATCGCGACGTCGTTCTCTTGAGCGACTTGCAGCCCGTGCACGACCACGGCGGTGGTATGCGGATAGCTCCGTTCGTTGTAGCCGGAGAACCAGCCCCAGCCGCCGTCGGCGTTTTGCATGTCGGTCAGGCGCTGCACGCCGTCGGCGACCATCTTGCGGACGGTCTCGATCTCGAAGACGGGGTTTCGCTCAAATCGCTTCCATTGTTGGGCGCGATCGGCGGCGTCTCCCAGCTCTTGGGCGTTCAGGTTGTTTCGCTTCTCTTGAATCGCTTTCAAGTCAAGCTGCATATCGAGCAGCACTTTTTGCGTGATGACGGTCGGCAGGAAGCGGTTGAGCGTTTGCTCAGTACAGCCATACGGATAGTCGACCATGTAAGGCAACGCGTCGACCATCGCGCCGGCCAAGGTCGGCGTATAGCGGACGACCAGACGGCTGTCATCAATGCGGCGCTGTTGCGGTACGGTGACGGTCAGCGTCGCCATATCGACTTCGGGCTGAACGGCGCCGGCCCACGATTCGGTCTTTAGCAGACCGTGGACTTTGGCCGGGAAGCTCATCTCGACGGCGTCCGATTCTTCATCGGTCAGCGCCTTCATGCGAATGACGGCGGTCCCTTCCGACAATACTTTCACGCGCCAATCGACGCGTAGTTCGCCGCCGGCTTCGATCTTGACCGTCTGCTCGGACGGATCAAGATGCTCTAGCAAACCGCCAGGCGTTTTTAGCGAAACTTGCACCGCTTTGGCCGTCTTCAGGTAGTTGTGGACGTTGGCCGACAGGACGACTTCGTCAGTTTGGACAAAGAAGCGGGGAGCTTGCAAACGAATCAGCAAGTTCTTGGTGGTGATGATTTCGGCTTCGCCGGAACCGACACGCGTGCCGTTGCCCATCGCCCAAGTCTTGACCTTCCAAGTGGTCAGATTCTCCGGCATTTTTAAGGAGACTTCGGCTTCTCCCTGCTTGTTGGTCGTCAGCGCGCCGACCCACAGCGCCGTATCGGCAAAGTTGGTCCGCACGGATGCTTCGACCATCGGCGGCGCGGCGGCGGCTTCGCCACCGACCTCGTTCGCTTGCGTTTCGACGGCGTCCAGCGCCATGCTTGATTTGGCCATCGCGCCGCGAGCCATCAGCCTGCCGGGCGCCGCGGCCATCGGCATGGCCATCCCCTCGGCCATCATTTGCTTATCGCCGCCTCCACCAAAGCCGCCGGCATCGCTCAGCTCGTCCGCGACGCCTTGCCCGAAGACGCCGAGGAAGCTCATGCCGATTTGGTTGGGCAGGAAGATGTTGTACGACGCTTTGGAGAGGCTGTCTTCGAGCGAAGGTTGGTGGTGTCGGCGCCATTTCCAGAAGAACTCGCGAATATCCCCGACGTTTGAGCCGCCTGAGATATACTCGACCGCTTTGTCATAGATCGACACGACGGTCGAGCCGACGAACGGTTCGCCGGTATGATCGGTCAGCGTAATTTTGACGTTGGCCTCTTCACCGGGCTTGTACTTTTCAGAATTCGGAGCGAGGGCGACGTTCAGCACGCGCTTCTCAGGCGGAACGACGATTTCTTTCGTCTCTTGATGGACCTGACCGTCGTAGATCGTCAGCGCTTCGACAAAGAAGTTGGGCATATCCTTTTTGACGACTCCGACATCGACGACCCTGCTTTTGCCGGCTAGTTCCAGTCGTTGCGGCGGCAGATAGATGCCGTTGGTCGGTCGCAAGAAGAGGAGGACCGTCGTGCCGGGGCGATCGGTGTTGATCTGCAGCTTGACGGTGTCGCCGGGCTGGTATTCCTTCTTGTCAGGAATCAGTTCGAGATGGTTGAAGCGATACTGCGACCCATCGAAGCCTTCTCCGATAATCGTGAAGATGAAACCCCCTTCGATCGCATGCTTTTGGGAGTCGGTCACCGTCGCTGAGAGACGATATTGTCCGGCGGCGGAAGCTTTGATCTGCAGGTTGGCGACCCCTTCTGCGCCGACGTTGGTTTTCCACGATTGCACCTCGGTCTCGACCGGGTTACGGTCTTTGTCGTAGGTGATCTTGTAGAGGACCAGATCGGCGGGACCGGAGACCGGTTTGCCGTCGAGCGTTTGCGCTTTGATATTCGCCTGGACGGCGTCGCCTACTTGGTAGTAACCGCGATCGAGCCAGGTAAAGACCTTGAACGGCTGTCGCGCCACCAAGACGTCGCCGGTACCGACGATGGTGCGTCGCGACTCGTCACGGACTTCCGCGGTGATCGAGTACTTATGGTCTTTGTCGGCGTGAATCGCTTTGGCCAACTCGGTATCGATCTCGACCTTGATCGTGCCGTCAGGGCCGATCTCTACCTCTTGCTCGGCGACGAGTTCCGGCGGAGTTTGCGGGAAGGGACGCCAGAAGGGATAAGGCCGCATGCAGCCAGCCCAGCGAGAGTAGCCGGGATACCAGTTGTAGTCATAGGCGAACCACCAATAGCCGTTGCCATAGAACCAATCCCAGGGCGCGATCGGATACCAATCTTGCCGATAATCGGTCCGCATGATCTTGTATTTAACGCTGGCGTTGGTGACCGGAGCGCCAAAAAAGTATTTGGCGGTGATGGTCGCTTCGATCTTTTCGCCCAACATGACCGGTTCGGTCGGCGCGTCGATTTTGACTTCAAACTCCGGCTTCTTGTATTCCTCGACGCGGAAGTTTCCGCCGCCGTGATCGGTGTAGACCGTGTAGGAGCCGAGTTTGGCGTCGCTGGGGATCGGCCACTCGCCGACGAGCCCGCCAAACTCGTCGGTCGTCAGTTGCTTGTCATAGACCTTGTCTCCTTGCGGATTGTTGATCCTGACGCTGAACTGGCGGTTGGCGAACTCGCTCGCTCCTTCTTTGTCATATTGCGCGTGGCCGAGCCAAAATTTGAAGTTGGCCGTTTGATCAGGGCGATAGACAGGGCGATCGGTGATCAAAAACGCTTTGGTCGCGTTGTATTCCGGATCGTGTCGTTGACCGTACCAGATTCCTTGAAATCCCATGTAAGCCAGACCGCGCTGGTTGGGACGCGCGATCACGACCCACTGCATATTGTCTTTTTCCGCAGGCTCATCAAATTTGATTTGGCCGTTGGCGTCGGTCTTCTTCGAGAAGTTTTTGGTGGTGATGCGAAACTTGTTCGTGCCGCGAATGTTGTCTTGGCGAAAGCCAAAGAACTCGACATTGACGCCGGCCAACGACTTGCCGGTTACGGCGTCGGCGACATAGTACAACATTCCTTTGTCGAGTCGTTTGGAGATGATCGCGGAGTCAGCCACCCAGACGACGACGAGCGACTCGTTGCCATCCTCCATTTTGGCTTTGATCAGATAGGCGCCGGCCGTTTGCAGCGGAGCCTGAATCGTGATGCGGCTGTCGAAGTGCTGCTCGCGCGGCGCGAGGTCGACGCTCCAGTTGGCGACCGGCTCGCCCACGTATTGTTCGTCTCCTTGATGGATGATGCGCGAACCGATGTCTTGGATGTTGATTTGTTGATAGTCGACGCGGTTGGGGTCTGACTTCAGGTAGTTCTTAACATCGGTCAGCAGCTTTTCGACATCAATCGGCGACGCGGTCAGGCTCACTTTTTTGCCGTTGCGAAACAAATATTGCAGCTCGGCGCCTTGTCCGGCGGGCGCGATCTCGCCCCCTTGGAACTGTCCCCAATTGCCGACGATTTGTTGCAGACGCTGTTGGCGATAGTTGTTGCCGCCGGGGCCATGCTTGGCGATCACGTCGCGCCAGAGCTGTGCGGCGCGAGGATATTGCCGGCGATTCTCGAAGATGCTGGCCAGTTGATCGTAGGTCGACTCGGCGTAGCTGGATTGGTCGGCAATGATTTGTTTGTAAAGCGCGATATGGTTGAATTCGTCGGGCAATTCAAATCGCTTGATCCCGTTGGCCAGACGCGCGATCGTTTCGTTTTCTTTCAGCGTGTGCAGCGCGTACGTTCCGGTGTCGGCGCCTTCATCTTGTGGCTGACCGCCGCGGGGCCAAAAGCCGAACCGCTGCAACGTCTGCACGCCAAATTGCTGCTGGGCGAAATCGGCCCGTTGGCGTAACGCGTATCCTTTCAGGCTCGCCGAATTTTCGACGGTCATCGCTAGGGCCCAACGCCAGCGCTCGCCGTCATTGGCCGCTGCTTCCCACGACTTGGGCTCCGAATAGTAAATCGGTTTCCCGGTTTCATCGACGGGGGCTCCTTGCGCTTGTCCGCCGCGGCCGTAGCCTTCTTCGTAGTCCGGCAGCTCGTCGGTTTCGGTCAGATACTGCAGGCGCCAAGATTCGTTGTGGCTGCGTCCGCTGAGAACAAATTGCGCCAGCGCTTGATAGAAACTTGCGACCTCTCCCTTTTGGTCGTCTTTGGCCACCAAGGGGAGCGCTTGTTCATAAAGCTGCAAAGAACGAACGCGATCACGCTCGATGCTGTTGGTCCATTGGCCGCGATTTCGTCGACCGCCGCGGACGAACTGGTTGTCAATCATTTGCCCATAGTGCTGGACGCTTTGATACTGCGTCGCGACGGCCGCCAAGACGCGCCATTTTTCGGGATGTGCGGCGACCACCTCTTCAAGAAAATCGGCCTGCTCGTCGACGCGGGCCAATTGCTGCAATGCGCTAATCATTTGGTAGAGATGCGTGCGAATCTCGTCGGCGTCGCTGTCGGCGTTCAAAAAGAGGGGGCGCCCCTGTTCGTACGCTTCTTTGTAATTGCCGTCTTTATACAGCTTGTCGAGTTGCGCGAAGTCGATCGGTTGAGCTTGCACAGCGAGCGATCCTAATTGTCCGACCAGCAGCGCACCCATCACGCCGACGATGGCCAAAAGTATTGCAGTGTCGACGAAGCGAAACCTTACGGTGATTCTCTGGTTCATATTTCTACCTAATGCCTGATCACTTGCGGGCTGCCCATGTGCACCGCTTCTTGCTAATCACCAACCTTGACGACGTGCGCCCCAAAAAAGTTTTCAGGAAACTTTGGAGGCGAAGCGCTGCTCTCGTCCGCGGGCGATTTATCGATAAAGAGGATTATGGCAGATTTAAGTAAAAATTTGTGCGAAACCTGAGTGGATATTTGGGTGAAAAAGAATTAGTCGTATTGCCGCACGACGCCGCTTTTGCGAGGAAATGGCGCCCCCGACTATGATAGAGTTTGGATAGATCCGCCGCCCCCAAAGGTCTGGGGAGCCAGGTCGAGAAAACTTTTGCCCGCGCATCGTCGTCTACGGAGAAGAGGCATTCCCCGTCGTGACGCCGCCCCACTGACATATTCCCGCCCACCTTCACGATGATTTGTCCGTCATGACCGATCCTAATAATCCGTATTACCGCTGGCTGGGACTTTCCGTTTACGGCCGCCCTGACTATTACACGCTGCTTGGCTTGCGGACTTTCGAGACCGATCCGCAGCTGATTTCGGCCCAGGGAGAGCAGGCCTTCCTGCGCGTGCAAACGCAGCATGGGGGCGCCGAGGAAGGTTCGCGTCAGCAAATCTTGCAAGAGATCACAGCGGCACGCGCCTGTTTGCAGAATCCGGCGCAAAAGGGAATCTACGACCAGCAACTACAGCAGTACTACGCCCAATACGGCGGATCCCAGCACGGCGGCGCGCAACATGGCGGCGCTCCGTACGGAGGAGCCCCCTACGGTGGAAACGCCGGTTATGCTCCCACCGCGCAGCCGAGCCAAACCAATCCCATGGCGCCGGCTGGTTACCCGGCCTCTCAGGGGGTAGGCTACGGCGCAGGTCCTGGGGGAGTCGGCAGCACTGCCCAAGCGGCGCCTAGCGGTAGCGAGGCCCCGGTCCAAGTGAGCGGCCGTGGCGCTTCGACCGCCAAACGCGCTAAATCACGCGCCAAAGGGGGGGGCGGGATGTTTTGGGTCTCCGCTCTGCTCGGGCTCTTGTTAGTCGGCGGCGCCGTCGGCGGTTTTGTCGTTTGGCAATCCAACCAGCAAGCCCAGGAAGTCGCCGACGCGGATCCGGTTGCGCCGGTCTCGCCGGTGATGGATGCGTCGACCGACGTTGTCGAACTCAAGAAAGCAAAGAAGCCGCTGCGACAGCCCGGCAAACGCCCCACGGCGGAAGAATTGGCCGGTTCGATTCCAGGTCTGGGGGATCCCGACGAGCGGATGGAAGCGATGGGCGAAATGCCCAAGCCGAAACCTCCGGTCAAGCCGCAACCGACCGCGACCGAAAAGAAACAACTTCAGACGACGATCGAAACAGCTTGGCGGCAGTTAGCGGCGAAGAATTTTGGGGCGGCCCAAGCGACTCTCGCCGGCGCCGCATCGCTGAACAAAACCGATCAAGGCGAAGCCGAGTTTCAACGCGTCGATCAACTCGCCAAGAATCTGGTCGCCTTTCAAAAGGCGATCGACAGCTCGCTGGAAAAGCTGCAAGGGGGCGAACAATTGCAGGTCGGTTCGACCGATTTTACGGTCGCTTCCAAAACCGCGACCCATCTCGTGTTGCGCGTTGCAGGCCAATCCAAGTCGTACGAACTGGCCAATCTGCCGGAAGGCTTGCGGCGGGCGCTGGCGCTTTACAGTCTCGCGGGTGATGACGCCCAAAAGAAGTTGGTGGAGGGTTCGTTTCTCCTGTTCTCCGATATCGCGGACCAGGGACATGCGATGGACGTTTGGAAAGCGGCCGCCGCCCAAGGCGCTGACATTTCGAGCTACATCGCTCTCGCCGATGAAAAGAGCCGATACGCTCCGAGCCGGCGCGGCGCTGCGCCGGTCATGACATCGGTCGAAGATCCGGCGGCGACTCCTGAGTCGACTTCACCGGCGATGGTTGCAGAGATGAACGGCGAATCATCGCCTGTGATCCAGTTAGGCCAAATGCTGACCGCCGCCAGACAAGCGCTCGTCGAGCGCAGACCCGATGATGCGCAGCGTATTCTGGCCGAAGCGACGCCGCTGGCCGAGTTGCCTGCTCACCAACAAAAAGTCGCGCGGCTGCAAAAGTTAGCCGACCAGGTAGGGCTTTTTTGGGCCGCCGTCAGTGAAGAGCTGGCTGGTTTAACTGCTGATACCGATCTGACCGTTGGTCCGACGGTCGCACGAATTGTGGAAAATCGCGCCGACTATCTGGTGATTCGCGTCAACGGCGAGAATCGACGCTACACGCTCGCAGATCTGCCGGCTGGCCTGGCGATGCACTTTGCGACCGAAGGACTGGCCGACGACGACGCTCAGTCCAAAATGATCCGCGGCGCCTACTTGTTGGTTGCGCCAAAAGGCGGAGTCGAACGTGCGGCGGCCATGTGGGACGAGGCGAAACAAGCCGGCGCCGACCTTGGCGATCTGCCGTTGGTCGCGACCGACAATTACAATCTGGCCGACGATTTGTTGGTGCAGGTCGCAGTTCCCAGCGACTCGTCGCTGACCGCGGCTACCGCCCAGTTTCAAGAGAAGTGGGCGACTGCGTTCGCCAATGCGAAGCGTGCGAGCGACCACACGGAGCTTGCGAAAAAGTTGCTCAGCGAAGGTAAGTCGATCGACGATGACGCCCAGCTGCAATTTGTGACTTTCCGCTACGCGCTGGCTGAAGCGGCCAAGGGGGGCGAACTGCCGCTGTGCAACGAGATCGTCCTCGACTGGGCGAAGCGATTCTCGATCGATCCGCTGGAGTGGGACCTCAAGTCATATCAGCTAGCAGCGGCTAGCGAGGGCGCGCTGCAACAAGAGCGGGTCGCCAAGTATGCGTTGACGCTAGCACCTCGTTTGCTGAAAGCGGGACGTCGCGACGAGGCGGTCACCGTCGCCGAAACCGCGGCAGTTGCCGCGAAAAAGGCCCGCAATAAGGGACTTGTGGAACAGGTCGAACAGTTGCAGCAGTCTTTATAGATCCCCCTCTCGATCGGGTTTTGCGGTTTCCACCACCTCTTTCGATTGAGCGAGTCGCGTGTGATGCATGCATCGCGCCGCGAACTTCTATTGCAGCAAATTTACAAAGAGAATCGGCCGAAAATTCCTACTGAATGCGTGCGCCAAGCCCCGGTGCGCCGTTCATGGATGGAACTTCAAGGGATGGATTCTCAAGATGTTGCAACGTATTGTGCGGAGTCGCCGCGTATTTGGCTTGATTGCGTTCTTGGTAGCCGCGCTGGCCATCGGGTCATTGATCGTGCCGGCCCAGCAGCAAGCCGTTGCGGTCCCGCATACCATTACGCCGGGCAATTATCCCTATGATTGCGACTGGCCCGACGTCTATCTGATTCTGCAGAACAAATGCGCGGCTTGCCATCGCCCCGAATCGGATCGAATCGATCTCTCCAGCTACGCAGCGATGATCGACGCCGAGAAATTTGGGCACAAGTTGATCGTTCCCGGCAGTCCCCAAGATTCAATGTTGTGGGAATACGTCAACTGGAACGTCCATCAAACGGCCGTTTCGACGGCGCCCCGCAGTCCAGAAATGCCGCCGGAAAAATCGGCCTGGTTGAGCGCCGGACAGTTGGAAACGATCCAACGCTGGATCACCAACGGCGCCCTGGAGTTTACGCTGCCGATCCATTGCAAGCCGCCGGTCACCGAAATGGATTTCCCGAGCGCCCAGCAGTGCGCAACGTGTCATCCCAAGCAATATGACGAGTGGTCGCGCTCGATGCACGCCTACGCTCAGCAGAGCCCGATTTTCGAAGCGTTCACGCTGACGTTGATCGAGCGGACAGGCGGAACGATCGGCACCTTTTGCACGCGTTGTCACACGCCGATCGGCATCGCGATGGGCGAGACCGGCAGCACGCGTAACGTGCATCGTTCGCGGATTTCGCTCGAAGGGGTCACCTGCGTCACGTGCCATCGCCGCAATACGACTCACTTAAAAGCGTCGGGACGCGTTCCGGTGACGCCTGGCGCGGTGTTGGACGCGTGCATGTTCGGGCCGTTTGACGATTCGGTCAGTGGACCTGACACCGGTACGCATCCGGCGAGCGGATTTCCCTATATGAAATCGTCGCAGTTCTGCGGCGAGTGTCATGACGTGACCAGCCCTGACGGCGTTCGCTTGGAAGAAGCGTTCAGCGAATGGCAAAACAGTCCCGCCGCCAAGCAAGGGCAGACTTGCCAGTCGTGTCACATGGGCCCCGTGCAAGGCGTCTCCGTCGCCGATTGCAATCGTCCGCTCGGCTATGCGGCCGTTTTGCCAGGCGTGTCGCAAAACACATTGCCGCTGCGCAATTTGACGGATCACACGTTCGCCGGCCCTGACTACTCGCTGCTGCCGGATACCGAGTTTCCCGAGAAACTGGATTGGATGTACGAAACCGACTATCGCGACTGGGACAATCTGACGCCGTACCAAAAGGAAACCTTGGTGGCGCTGCGGAAAAAGAATCGACGCTCGCTGCGTATCGCCGATGCAAAGCGCTACGAAGTGCTCCGCAACGCCGCGGTGATCCATGTCAATTCGCCGGCGACCGCCAAAGTGGGCCGTAAGACCGACGTCCGCGTCGATGTCGAAAGCATCATGGCCGGACATAGCTTGCCGACCGGCTTTACGGCCGAACGCCAGGTTTGGGTGGCGATCACCATCCGCGATCCGCAAGGTCGCGTCGTCTTCGCGTCGGGCGACTTAGACAACAACGCGGATCTGCGCGACGATCACAGTCATCAGGTTCTCACCGGCGAAATTCCGTACGATCACGATCTCTTGAACTTCCAGAACAAATTTGTCGCGTTGTCGAACAAGGGGACCGATCGCACGGTCGTGTTGTCGGTCAATCGAAACATTTTGCCGGTCAATGTGCTGAGACCCAACAACGGGTTGTCCGCGTCGTTTGGTCGTCCCGGCACGTTTCGGATCGCCAAAGGGAGCTTGCCGCCGTTGGCGACGCGCGGACAAACGTACAAGTTTTCGCCCGACTGTCCGGGAACCTACCAAGTCGACGTTCGCTTGAACTTCCGTCACCTGCCGCCGACGCTGTTGGATCATATCGGCACTCCGCACTTGAAGCACTTGCTGGAGATCGTCGTGATCGATTCGTGGACCGGCGTGATTGAGGTGGCGCCGTGAGAATTACCACGATCCGCAAATTTGTCGCCGCTGCGTTGACCGCAGTTGGGTTGACGCCGTTCCCGTCTATCGTCGTCGCTCAGATTCCCGATCGGCTTCCCGTCTGGGCGGTGACGACGGCGGTTCCGATCAATCCGGTCCGTGGTCGCGAAGATCGCTTGACCACGTCGTCGCAACAAACGCAACATGTGGAAGAAGAAGCCGCCCCCAGGTTTACCTCGAACGGTTCGGCGGAAACCCAGCCGGTGCGAATCGCTTCGGTGTCGCCCACTCCGTTGAGATCGCCCGAACGACTGCTGGCGCCCACCGAAGACTACTTCGACACATCGATTCCGCTGCCGGAATCGATTGAGACGCCTGATCCTGCGGACGAATATTTGCCTCCGTTGGAAGAAGAGCTGTGGAATCACGGCGGATCGTATCTCTATTCGCCTGAAGGGGATCGATTGGGATGGCCGTGCAAAGGGGAAGGGGAGCATTATCAACTGCTTCGCTTGCCGGAAGATGAAGTTGCTCCGATGCCGGTCACCTGGTTCGCCGAGTTTTTGGGGAACGATCCGATTCGCGTTTGGGATCTGACCTGGTTGCGCGGATACAACAATTGGGAGCCGCGCTTTGTCGGCTATGGAAGCTACGAGTTCGCCGCGCTGGCGTTCAAGCAAGGGACGACGCGGCAAGACGCGCTGGCGCATCAGTTGATTGCGGATTTCGATTTACAGCTGACCGGGACCGAGCGGTTTCATCTCCAGTTTCGACCGATAGGCAAGGGGAACACCGGCGGATCGTATTACCGCTTCAACGATCCGGAAGGATACGTCGACAACTCGACCGGCGAACCGACCCGCTATTGGTTTGAAGGAGAGTTGGATAGCATCTTCGGCGGATTTTTCAGTCCGTTCGCTGTCCGCGACGTCGTCGTCACCGCCGGGCGATTTCCCTTTGCGCTGCACAATGGTCTGTTGATGAACGACGAAATGTTAGGCGTCGTCGTCAATAAAAATACGATCTATCTGGGCAACGTCAGCAATATCAACGTCCAGGGGATTTACGCGGCGACCGACGTGCGAAATACGGCCGATCCCGATTCAGGTTTGTATGGCGTTAACATTCAAGCCGACTATGATCGGGAATTTCACGTCTTCAGCGCTTTGGCCGTCAACACGCCGGATGCGCCGGGACGCGACCAGCAGTTTTTGGCCTACAGCCGAACCAAATTCTACGGCCCCGTGACGATCGCCGGCCGCGCGATGTTCAAGTTTGGCGATGAAGCCGGCATCGGCTCAGGGCAGTTGTTCGTGTTCGAGAGTAACCTGACTCGCTATTTTGATCACGAATTTCTCGGCATTGATCATTGCGTTTATTACTGCAACGCCTTTTATGCTCGCGACGGCTGGAACCCGGCGGGAAGCGGTAACTACAACCGCCTGCGCACGGCGTTTGAAGTCGATCCGTTGGTGCAAATCGCATCCGGAAATACCGTCGGTCCCAATAGCGGCGTCGCGTTGGGCGTGCAGTACTTTCGCCACCACGAAGATGAGTCGATCATTCCGGAAATCGCCTACGAGGCGCCGACCGGCGATCCGGTCTGGGGATTGGGACTGCGTTACCTTCGAAAGACGAGCCAGCGGTCGTTTTTTGAAGTGCTCGGCGTCGTGAACTTCTCCGACACGCAGATTTATCGTCGCGACGGCATTTCGGTCTCGCAGACGATCCTCTTTTAGAAAAGAGAGTCGCGAACCGAGAAAACGGAGAGAGAAAGTGGGGAGTGCGAAATATGGGGGGTGAGGTCCCAATTTCGCCGCGAAATTGGGGCCTAACCCCCATTTTCTGTGACTTCGGCGGCTCGCTGAAAACCGCTATGGGGCTGATTCCCACGCTGCTGTCGCGGCTGATTTTCGCTAAAATAGCGGCGGACTTTCCTGCATACCCTTTGAGACGAGCCTGTGACTAGTCGTATTGAGATTGCCCCTTCGCCGCCGATTCTCGGTTCGATCCTTCCGCCGGGGTCGAAAAGTTTGACGAATCGCGCCTTGGTGATCGCCGCGCTGGCCCAGGGAAAATCGTCGCTGACCGGCGCTTTGGAGAGCGAGGATACGCATGTCATGATCGACAGTCTCCGGCGACTGGGGATCGACGTGCAGCATGATCGCCGCGCTAAGGTGATCGATGTCACCGGTTGCGACGGGGTGATTCCGTCGTCCGACGCGGATCTATTTGTCGCCAACAGCGGCACGACGATTCGTTTTCTCACGGCGATGGTCGCCGCCGGAAAGGGGCGCTATCGACTGGACGGCGTCCAGCGGATGCGAGAACGCCCGATTCGCGACTTGCTCGAAACCCTTTCGGCGCTCGGCGTCACTTGCCGCAGCGAAGCGGAGAACGGCTGTCCGCCGGTCGTCGTGGAAACGTCCGGATTGGTCGGTGGAGTCGCCCAGATCGCCGGTGACATCAGCAGCCAATATCTCAGCGGGCTGCTGATGGCGGCGCCCTACGCCGCCCAGGGAGTATCGCTGGAAGTGGTCGGCGAGTTGGTCTCGAAGCCGTATGTGCATATGACGACCGCCGTCATGCGCGATTTTGGCGTCAACGTCGACGCTGGTGATTTGACCAAATTGGTGATTCCGCACGGCAAATATGTGGGCCGCCAGTACGCGATTGAGCCGGATGCGTCGGCCGCGAGTTACTTTTGGGCGGCGGCGGCGATCACCGGCGGCAGTGTTACCGTCGAAGGGTTATCGCGCGACGCGCTGCAAGGAGACGTCGCTTTTTGCGAATGCCTAGAGCAGATGGGCTGTCAGGTCGAATACGGGCCCAACTCGATCAAAGTGGTCGGCAGTCGGATGCGCGGCATCTGCGTCGACATGAATGCGATCAGCGATACGGTGCAAACGCTGGCTGCAGTCGCGTTGTTTGCGGATGGTCCGACCACGGTGACCGGCGTCGCTCATAATCGCCACAAAGAGACCGATCGAATCGGGGATCTAGCGTGCGAACTGCGCAAGCTGGGGGCCGTTGTCGAAGAGTTAGAGGACGGGCTAACGATCGTTCCTTCCCGGCTGCAGCCCGCCGAAATTGAGACCTACAACGACCATCGGATGGCGATGAGCTTGGCCTTGGTCGGACTGCGGCAGCCGGGAGTCGTGATTTTGAACCCGGCCTGCACCGGCAAGACGTACCCAAATTACTTTGAAGACCTGTCGCGACTGGCCGGCGTTGAGTTTCAGTAGTTCTAGAGTCCGTTTCGAAGCAGTGCCGTTGGCAAGACTGGGCGAGCATTTCACTTCGTAGCCCGCAGCGCCCGCTTTGAAATTTCGCCTTTTCGAACCACTAAAACACTAAGCCAGAGGCGCGAGCGGATGGGATAGAGTCGGCGATCCTGGCGCGGATTGAAGTGGCTGGCCCCATTCCATCGGCTCGCGCCTCTGGCTAGTGTACGGTTGCGCCGCTCCGATAGCAGGGCTATCGCTTCCAGCCATGCAATAATCGCAACTTCAAAGCGGGCGCAGCAGT
Organism: Blastopirellula marina DSM 3645; assembly: GCF_000153105.1. Taxonomy (GTDB): domain Bacteria; phylum Planctomycetota; class Planctomycetia; order Pirellulales; family Pirellulaceae; genus Blastopirellula; species Blastopirellula marina. Next base: position 432,242 of record NZ_CH672377.1, on the reverse strand, counting down.
CTGCGAAGAGAAATGGGGGCGCCGGCGACTTGCCGCGGTCGGACCTATTGCGGCAGCGGTTCGAGGGTGACTCTCAGCGGCAGCGCGCCTTTGCTCTTCATCTGTGGGTCAGCGCCGCGTGAGCGAATTTGGTCGACCTTGAGCTCGGCGACTTCCAGGGCGCCGCTCCAGATTGCGCTGCGGCCTTGTTTGTGGACGTTGATCGTCAGCTGGAGACATTTCTCCAGCTCGTAGCCAAACACTTTGCGCAGCGTCTCGATGACAAAGTCAAAGGTATTGATGTCGTCGTTGTGCAAGATCACGACGTACGGCGGCTGTCGCTTCGTCTGGTTGCGTGCGTCGGTCTTGGTGTCGGATTGAGTCGCGGGGGCGTCAGCCACCGCCGCATCTTGTTTCGCCATCTGAATTTCTCCCACGATGGGGACAAGGAACTATCCCTTTTGGTTATCGCGGAGCAGGGCGAAAGTCAATCGTTTTTTGGGGACGATCGATCTTCGCCTCAGGAAATCGCGCCGCGGCGGACCGACGTGTCAGCCGCGGGCGCGAGTATTTCCCGAAAGGAGCGAGTCTGTCAGGGCTTCCGTAGATCAACCTCGAGTTGGCGTCCGTGCCAAAATTCGCCGCCCGTGGCGTAATCGAGTGACTTTCGGAAGACCTGGCGGCGTTAGTCGTTCGGAATCATCGAGTCATCGACGACCTGAAGCAGCTTGGAAATGCAAAGCTTGTTCATGCTGGTGCGACGCGTGTGGGCTTCGACCCGCAGCGACTCGTGCAAGCTTTTCGGCAGACGAACCGTGATCACGCGGGTCGGCTCTTTCGATTCGGCCTGGACGCTGGTTCGTTCGCGCAGCTTGGCGATCATCAGCTGGATTTCGCCGTACTCTTCGCAATGCTCGAAGTCGTTCAGTTGTTCCGGCACGTTGAACAGGCGGCGAACGACCCCTTCGACTCCGAGGATCTCACGGAAGAAGGTGACCCAGTCCGGCGACTGGCGAAACAGATCGCGAGCGACTCGCAGCGCTTCCTGCTTCTTCTCAGCGACCGAAGCTTGCGGCGCCATCGTCGCTGTCGTAGCGACTGGGCCGGGATTGGTCGGCATCGGCGGGTTGGTCGGGGTCGACGCGAGCGGTGACGACGACAGCGGGCTCGGCTGCGACGTTAGTCGCTGCGGGGCCGCGGCGGCGTACGGGTTGTTTTGGGGATAGCCGGTCTGCGGCTGGCTCGGGTTGGCGTAAGCTCCGCCGTGTTGGTGGAAATCGGGCATATCGGGCTCCTTCCTTTCGATTGGAAATTGGCGTTCAGTCCTTCGCCGTGAACGCAACGGTAAAGGGTATCCCAGAATCCTTGCCATCGAGTCAAGACCAGCATCGAAGTGATTGCAGTGCAAGCACTTACAGCTGACAGCATTGCTTGCATGTTTTGGTGGCAGTCGCGCCTCTTTTTTGGGCAGGGGTCGAGTTGCACAACTTTTAAGCAACCCTCATTTTCTGATCGAGGGTACTGTCCCCGTTTCGAACGCCAATTTTGTCCAAAATAGTTCAAAAAGTTTCCCGGTTGCCGGCTTCGCGCATGAAAAAGCCCGGCCAAGTGGCGGCTTGGGCGGGCTGAGATGTTTCGGACGTCTGTCGCTAGATTTTTGGCGCGATGCTCTTACGGCGTCTTCTTCGAAAGAGCATGGCACTTAAGGTGCTAGCAAAGTTGGGTTAGCCAAGTTTCTCGGCGCAACGTTCCAGAAGTTTGCGGGTCGCGATGATCCCTTCGACTTCCGGCAGCTTGTTCCCTTCGTATTCGACGCCGACGTAGCCGTGATAGTTGAACTTCTTGACGACGATATCCATCATCTTGAAGTAGTCGGTACGGGTTTCGTTCCCTTCCGCATCGAAGTCGTGGCTCTTGGCGCTGACCGCTTTGGCGAACGGCATCGTTTCTTCGACCCCTTTGTAGCGGTCGTATTCGTGGAAGTTGCCGAAGTCAGGCAGCGTGCCGCAGTTCGGCAGATCGACCGTCTTCATCACGCCGGCCAGCCACTCGCCGTTCGACGACAAGCCGCCATGGTTTTCGACGATGACGTTGATCCCATGCGGCTGGGCGAATTCGCTTAAGCGGCGAAGTCCATCGGCCGCGAGCTTCATCCCTTCTTCGTACTTCTTGTCGGTGCGAGCATTCACGCGAATCGAATGGCAGCCCATGAATTTGGCCGCTTCGACCCATTTGTAATGCTTTTCGATCGCTGCGGTTCGTTTGGCGTCGTCGCTGGCGCCGAGATCCCCTTCGCCGTCGATCATGATCAGCAGGCGTTTGACGCCCAAGTCGTCGCTGCGCGAGATCATTTCGCCCAGGTATTTTTCGTCTTTGGCTTTGCCGGCGAAGAACTGATTGACGTATTCAATCGCTTCGATGCCGCATTCTTCTTTGGCGACTTTGGCGAAGTCGAGATTGTCGAGTTTGCCGCCCTTCAACGCTTTGTGCAGCGACCATTGGGCGAGCGAAATCTTGAACGGGGCTTTGGCGTCAGCGGCCAAGAGCGACGAGGTCGGCAACACGAAGGCGCCGGCGGCGGCGGCCGAGAACTGCAGAAAGGAGCGGCGATCAATGCGAGTCATGCGTGAGAAGTCCTCTGATGGAGTGCGTTACTACGGGGTTTTCAAGAAGAACGAGTCGTAACTCAAATATATCCCGCAGAAATTCGTCACACAACGAACCACCGCGTGTTGACCTTATTTCTCCGCCGCAATATCGGCATGATCCGACTCGGATCGGCTGCGAAGGGCGGCTAAGGCCGCATACGCCCCCTGATTGGCTGCCAGCGACGCTGGCGTATTGCCCAACGCATCGGATGCGGCTGCGTTGGCGCCGGCTTGTTTCAGGATCTCGACCGTACTGCTCTTGCCGGCCAGCGCAGCGAACATGATCGCCGTTTGTTGCATGCCGTTGGCCGAGTTCACATTGGCGCCGGCGCGAATTAGCCGCGTCAGCGTTTCGTCAAAGCCTTTGAACGCCGCCGCCGAAACTGCGGTCAGGCCCATCCGGTTGCGGGCCTCCAGATCCAACTCCTTCGCCAGCAACAATTGATCCACCACGTCGCGACTGTCGTGATAGCTGGCGACAATCAACAGCGTATCGCCGCGCGAGCTGCGCACATTGGGCGAGAACCCTGCGCCCAGATACTCATGGATCGTCACCGCGTCATCATCGCGCGCCGCTTGAAACACAAGGTCAACCAGCAGCGCCGCCGTTTCGTCATCCAGCGTAATGCCGGCAGCGCTGACCAGCGGTGGTGATGGTTCTGCAGGAGTCAGCGACAGCAGCGCGATCATGCCGACAACCGCCAGCATGGCGGAAGCCAGGGAAAACTTGGCCGCGAAGCGCAGGAGGGTGAACATGGCGTGGTGACTCCGTAGATAGAACTTGCCAACGAAGAAAACGGCGTTCGGCGCTATAGGCGCCAGAACGCCTGGAACTGGGAACGGCGGATCGACTACTTGTCGCCGTCCGCTTCGGACAGATCGACCAGCTTGCCGAGCGTCACGCTTTGCGCGGCGCCAACTTGCTTGTCGACCACCCGCACGTCGAGCGCCGCGTCATAGCGATGCGACTGACGCGGCATCAGCGTGAAGGTCTTACTCCAGGCCGATCCTCCGGCGCGGGTTTGATAGCGGATCGGCGCAACCGAACTGTTGTGAATCGTCGCCTTGTCGGCTTGCGCTGCGTCCGGCAATTCGATCTTGGTCCAACGAGTCGGTTCGACGTTTTCGTTCGCTGTGATCATCCGCTGCACGTCGTCGGCGGACTCGCCCACCGCTGCCGTCACGCGTTCTCCATATTCAGGATCGGACTGCGTCAGGAAGCTCAGGATCCGCAACTTGATTTGGCGATTTTTCACCTGCGACAAGTCTCCGGCGAAGTTTTTCACCAGGTTGGCCTGAGCGTCTTTGTCAAAGCTGCGATAAAGTTCGCCTGCTTGCTGAAAGTTGAGGGTCTTCGCAATCCGCTGCTGCACGACTTGCGACGACAACGGCGCCTGGCTGTATTCGTACGACTCTTCTTCACGCGGCGTGTCGGGCATGGCGCTCGGCTGGAAATTGACGTCCGAGGTCGTTGCGCCCATGTTCATGTCGCCGTCTTGGTTGATGTTGACCGTCTCGACCTGCGGGCGATTGATCGGCAGCGTCAAGTAATTAGCGCCGATGCGATGGCGCTGCGTGTCGGCGTACGAGAAGAGACGACCTTGCAGCAAACGATCTTCCGACGGCTCAATTCCCGGCACGACCATGCCCGGCGAGAATGCGACTTGCTCGGTCGATTGAAAAAAGTTGCTCGGCACGCGATTGATCGTCATCTTGCCCACTTTGATCTCCGGCACGCCGGTCCAAATCTTGGTCGCGTCGAGCGGATCGAAATCGAAGTCATCCAATTGATCCGGCTTCAGCATCTGCACGCCCAGTTCCCACTCCGGATATTGGCCGCGGTTGATCGAGTCGTACAGATCGGCGGTCATGCCGCTATGGTTCTTCGCCGAAGCGGCGGCCGCTTCTTCGGCCGTAGCCGGATTCAAGCCTTGCATGCTGCGCCAGTTGAACTTCACGTAGGTCACGTCGCCGGCGGCGTTGACCCATTTAAAAGCGTGGACGCCAAACCCGTCCATCTGTCGCAAGTTGGTCGGCGTCCCTTGGTCGCTATATAAGATCGTCAGCATGTGCGTGCTCTCCGGCACATGACTGAAGAAGTCGAAGAAGCGATTCGGATCTTGTTGGTTGGTGATCGGCGATGGTTTCAGCGAATGGACCATGTCCGGGAACTTCATCGCGTCGCGGATGAAAAAAATCGGCAGGTTGTTGCCGACCAGGTCCCAGTTTCCTTGCTCGGTATAAAACTTCACGGCGAACCCGCGCGGGTCGCGCAGTTGCTCGGGCGAGCCTTTCGGATGAATCACGGTCGAGATGCGCAAAAAGACCGGCGTCGTCTTTCCTTGACTCGAGAAGAGATCGGCCTTGGTGAACTTCGACCAATCGTCGTAGCTGACAAATTGACCATGCGCCCCAACGCCGCGAGCATGGACGACGCGCTCTGGAATCCGCTCGCGATCAAATCGGCCCAGCTTTTGGATCAGGTGAAAATTGTCGAGCAGGATCCCGCCGCGCGGCCCGGCGGTGCGCGAATTTTGATTGTCGCCAACCGGTTGGCCCCCATCTTCGGTCAGTGTGGGCGCCGCCGCATAACCAGAGGTGATGGTGAGCGCCGCCAAGAGCGCGGCTGTTGCGAAAGATCGAAGATGCATTTTTTGTCTCCAAAGGATGTAGGGTGATTTTTTTCTTCGTAGTCCGCCGCGGGAGTTTTGAAGTTGCGTTATTTCACTAAGCCGGGGAAAGACGCAGCCTCCAAACTCGCGCTGCGAGCTGCGAAGAGCAGCTGGCTCGTCGTCTGGCTTGCTTTGCTAGATTGTCGCTCGACTCTCGTTATGCTTCCAATGCATTACTGGGATGCTTACAATGCGTATTGGTTATTGGTGGAAACGGGCGAGAGAAACGATGGAAATCAGTCAGTTACGCTATTTTTTGAAAGTGGCCGAGTGGAAGAACTTCACTCGGGCCGCTGAAGATCTGCTGGTCTCGCAGCCGGCGCTGAGTCGCTCGATTGGCAAATTGGAAGAAGAGTTGGGGCAACCGGTCTTTGAGCGGCAAACCCGATCGGTCGTATTGACCGAAGCGGGCCGGCTGTTGCAGTCGCGGGCCGAGCAGATCTTGTCGCTGATCGAAGATACGAAGTCCGAGATTACCGACGACGGGCGAACCGGCCGCATTCGGATCGGCGCCATCCCGACGATCGCCCCTTATTTTCTGCCGGGGCTGTTACAAGCGTTCGCGGCGACTTCGCCCGATTCGACCCTAACCGTCCAGGAAGAAGTGACCGAAAAATTGTTGCAGCGGGTCGCGCAGGGAGAAATTGATGTGGCGCTGTTGGCGCTGCCGATTTCGATGCAGCATATTGAGGTCGAAACGCTGTTTGACGAAGAATTGCTGTTGGCGATGCCAGCTGGGCACCCGCTGGCGACCAAAAAGCGGATTACGATCGCCGATGTGCGACCTTATCCCTTTATCTTGCTGGATGAGGCGCATTGTTTGTCGGATAACATCGTCTCGTTCTGCCGGCAGAAGTCGTTTCACCCGGTTTCGGTCGAGAAAACGAGTCAATTGGCCACGGTGCAAGAGCTGGTCGCGTTAGGGCACGGCGTTTCGATGGTGCCGGAGATGGCTCGCCGTCTGGATCATGACGAGCGAAGGATTTATAGTTCGCTTAGCGCCCCAAAACCGCAGCGAACCATCGCAATGGCCTGGAATCCTTACCGGTTTCAAAGTCGTTTGGTAGAACGGTTTAAGGAAGTCACGCGAAAATATCGCTTGACGAACGCCGCGTGAACCTAATTCGGGGGGCGGCGTCCCTCCACTTCCGCCGCAAGAGACTCTTGGAGGTTTCTCGTGGTGGGATAAGATAATGACAGAACTACTTTTCAATTCCTTCCAACGGTATCCCGAGGCCGCGTGACTCAACGAGAACGGAAACAAAGCGTCGCCGAAGAAAAATCGGTATTGGTCAAAGTCATCCTCCCCGAGACGATCGTCGGCGACGATCCCTTTGATGAGCTCGCGGGGCTGGCGACAACCGCCGGCACCGATGTCGTCGGAAAAATGACGCAGCGGCGCGATAAGCCCGAGACGGCGACTTATCTAGGCTCCGGCAAAGTCGAAGAGTTAAAGCTGTGCGCCGAAGCGTCGGAAGCCAACGTCATCATCTTTGATAACGAGCTTTCGCCGGCCCAGACTCGTAACCTGGAGCAGGGGACCGGGCTGAAGGTGATCGATCGGACCGAGCTGATTCTCGACATCTTCGCGACGCATGCGCAAACCTATGAGTCGCGTCTCGCGGTTGAACTCGCCCAGTTGCAATACGCGCTTCCCCGGCTCAAACGGATGTGGAGCCACTTGGACCGCATCAAGATGGGCGTCGGCATGCGTGGGCCGGGTGAAAAGCAATTGGAAGTCGATCGCCGGTTGGTCGAAAAGCGAATTCGCGATCTCAAAGACGACCTGGCGAAAGTCCAAGGTCGGCGCGAACGGGAAGTCGCTTCGCGGCGCAATGTCATGACCATCTCGATTGTCGGTTACACCAACGCCGGCAAAAGCACGTTGATGAACTATCTGACCGAAGCGCAGGTTCTGGCCGAGGACAAGTTGTTCGCGACGCTGGATACGCGGACGCGGCGCTGGCAACTTCCTCACTGGGGGCCAGTGTTACTGAGCGATACGGTAGGATTCATTCGCAATTTGCCTCACCGCTTGATCGCCAGTTTTAAAGCGACGCTCGAAGAAGCGCGTCAGGCCGACTTGCTGTTGCATGTCGCTGACGCCAGCAATGCCGACGTCGTCAATCAGATCAGCGCCGTTTACGAAGTGCTGGAAGAAATTGGGATTGAAGAAAAGGATGCGCTGTTGGTCTTAAACAAGATCGACGCCGTCACCGATCAGCATACGCTGGAAGTGCTGCTGCAGCGCTATCCCGACGCACTGCTGGTCAGCGCCAAGACCGGCGAAGGTCGCGAGAAATTCGCGCTGGCGGTCAGCGACGCGTTGAGCCGCAGTTTTCGCGATGTGGATGTCGAAACCGGCATCGACAACGGCCGCTTGATGGCCTACCTGGCGTCGCACGGAGAAGTCGTCTCGAAAACCTATAGCGAGACGCGGATGCGGATCCATTGTCGCTTGCCGGCCCATTTTCTCGGCCGTATCGATGATCCCGATACGGTGATTCGTGATCATGTGCCGACCGAAACGACGGCCGAGGATCAAGATCCGATCGAAGAAGTCGCCTAACGATGGCGCGTCGACAACTGCGTGATCAACGAGCGATCGTCACCGGCGCTTCCAGCGGAATTGGCCGAGAACTGACGCGGCAGTTGCTCGCCGCCGGCGCCAAAGTGGTCGCCACCGCGCGGCGCGAAGATCGTCTGCAAGAGTTGGCCGCCGAAGTCGCGGCGCCGCAGCAATTGGTGATTGTCCCCGGCGACATCTGCGACGGGGCGCTGCGAACCGCGTTGGTCAGCGCCGCCGATGAGCATTTTGGGGGACTCGATCTGCTGATTAATAACGCCGGTATCGGGGCGCTCGGTCCCTTTGCCGACGGATCTCCCGAGCGGCTGCGACAGGTGATGGAGGTCAACTTCTTTGCGCCAGTTGAGTTAATCCGCGCGGCTCTCCCTGCTTTGCGCCGCGGCAGATCGCCGGCGATCTGCAACATTTCTTCGATCTTGGCCCACCGCGCCGTGCCGGCGAAAAGCGAATATTGTGCTAGCAAATTTGCGATCCACGGTTTCAGTGATGCGCTCCGCTCTGAACTTGCTAGCGAGGGGATTGATGTCATTCTGGTCAGTCCCAGCACGACCGAGAGTGAGTTTTCGAGCGCGGTGATCGAAAAGTCGGGTCGTCAGCCAGCCAAGGGGAAGGGGGCGATGACCTCTGCTGACGTCGCCAAGTCGGCGATTAAGGCGGTTCAATCCGGCAAGCACGAAGTGATCTTGAGCCTCGGCGGGAAGGGGCTCGTCTGGTTGGATCGCTTGGCGCCGACCTGGGCCGATTGGCTGGTCACGCGGTTTGGATTTGACGGCTCAGCAGGCCGACAATCCAAAAAATCATGAGCGTAATGATTTCCAATTGAGCCGAGATCGTTTATCATAGGGGAGGTGCTTTTGCACTTATCCCTACCTTACGCGCATTCTTTTTGCCCACCTAATTGGAGCGCCCAATGACTTTGAAGTCTCGTCGTCAATTCTTGGAACAATCGATGTTCGCATCGGCCGCCGCAGTTGCGGCCAGCGCTGCATCTCCGCTGATGGCCGATGAGCCGAAGCAAAGCAGCAGCCCGAACGAAAAACTGCGGGTCGCAACGATCGGCGTGAATGGTCGCGGCATGTCGCACGTGGGCGGAATGCTCAACCGCAAAGATACGGAATACGTCTACATCTGCGACGCCGACTCGGACGTGGCCGCTCGCCGCGCCCAGCAAGTCGCTGACAAGCAAGGGAAGAAACCGCAAATCGCGACCGACCTGCGCAAGGTGTTGGAAGACGACAGCGTCGACATCATCACCATCGCGACGCCGAATCACTGGCATGCATTGGCCGCGATCTGGGCGCTGCAAGCCGGCAAAGACGTCTATGTCGAAAAACCGGTCAGCCACAATGTGAGCGAAGGTCGCCGCATCGTCGAAGCCGCCCGTAAATACAACAAGATCTGTCAGGCCGGTACGCAAAGCCGTTCGAACCCCGGCATGATCGACACGATCAATTTTGTGCAAAACGGCGGCATCGGCGAAGTCAAAGTTGCTCGCGGCCTTTGCTACAAGCCGCGGGCCTCGATCGGACCGGTTGGCGACTACAAGGTTCCGGCGTCGGTCGACTACGATTTGTGGTCGGGGCCGGCTCAATTGGGTCCGGTGACGCGCAAGCAGTTCCATTACGATTGGCACTGGCAATGGCCGTACGGTAACGGCGACCTTGGCAACCAAGGCATCCATCAAATGGATATCGCACGCTGGGGTTTGGGCGTTGACGAACTAAGCTCGCAGGTGATCAGCTACGGCGGTCGTTACGGCTACGAAGACGCAGGCACGACGCCCAACACGCAAGTCATCATTCACAACTACGGCGACAGTTCGCTGGTGTTTGAAGTTCGTGGATTGGTCTACGACAAATCGACGCCTGAGAGCAGCCGCAAGTATAAGGGCTCGAGCGTCGGCGTGATCTTCGAAGGAACCGACGGCTATGTCGTTATTTCCTCGTACAACGGCGGCGTCGCCTTCGACAAGGATGGCAAGAAGTTCAAAGAGTTTAGCGGCGGCGGCGACCAGCACCACTACGACAACTTTATCGAAGGCGTTCGTTCACGCGACGTTTCGAGCTTGAACGGCGACATTCTGGAAGGTCACCTTTCCAGCGCCCTTTGCCATACCGGTAATATTTCTTACCAGTTGGGCGAAAGCGTCTCGGCCGGCGAATGCCTGGAACGTTTGGAGGAGTTTGATACGACCGAAAACGTCAAAGCGACGTTGGGCCGTTTCACCGACCATCTGAAAGACAACAAGGTCGATCTGGCGAAGGACAAAGTCAAACTTGGTCCGAACCTGAAGATGGATCCGAAGAGCGAAACCTTTATCGGGAACGAAGCGGCCGACAACCAGTTGTCGCGCGAATATCGCAAACCGTACGAAGTTCCGGCTGCGGGCAAGGTCTAAAACCACCCCACCGATTCGACAAAATCGAAAACGCCGGCACTGGCTTGCCGGCGTTTTTCGTTTTCGTGGGCTGTTCCTCGGTGTGAGATACGCGAAAAGTTCGCACTCAATTCACTCAGCATTCGAATTCAGGACGTAATTTAGAGAAAAGAGAAAACCCTATCATGCCTATTGGATCAGGAAGTCTTCCAATGAACGCGATTTCGACGGAACTTGAAATCATGGCCGGCGAAGATCGTCGCGCATCGTCTGACGCCATTTTGACCACCGCTGCTCGGCAGTTGCTGGACGCGAGCGGACGCGCCGAACTGTCGCGCCTGTACTGCGCCGCTTGCGACGGCGAAGTCGTCCTCTGCGGCACCGTTCCGACCGACACGCTAAAACTATCGGCGGTTCGCTTGGTGTCACGCCTCACTTCAGTCCGACGCGTCTCGGACTTCATCGAAGTCGCCCATTAGTAGTCAGTCGCTGCTCAATTATCGGGTGCCGCAAAACTAGCCGCCTGCCGCGATCTCCGTCCACTTCGCTATAATGGCCGGATGAATGAATTCCCTCCGGCCAACGTGGATATCCTCTACGAACAGGGCCCCTGCTTTTGTATCGCCAAACCGGCTGGACTACTGACCCAGGCCCCCCCGCATATTGATAGCCTGGAGTCGCGCTTCAAAGCGTTTATCCGCCAACGCGATTTTAAGACCGGCAAAGTTTATCTCGGCGTTCCCCATCGGTTGGATCGACCTGTCTCCGGCGTGCTGACGTTTGCTCGCAATGTGCGTGCGGCGCGCCGGATCTCGCAGCAGTTTGAAACGCGTCTGGTGCGCAAACTTTACTGGGCGTTCGTCGCCGGCCAGCCGCCGGATGACCAGGGAGTTTGGGAAGATCCGATTCGCAAAATCCCGGACGTCGCGATGGCCGAGATCGTGTCGCCATCGGATCCGGGCGCACGCTGGGCCAAGCTGAAGTACGAAGTGCTCCAGCGAACCGAGCAGGGCGCCTGGCTTGAGATTGAACTCGACACCGGTCGCTACCATCAGATCCGCGTGCAGTGCGCGTCGCGCGGATTTCCGATCTTGGGCGACGTCTCGTACGGGGGCGAGATTCCTTTTGGACCGCAAAGTGAGGACGAGCGGGCCCGGCATATCGCGCTGCACGCGCGTTATCTGCGTTTAAAACATCCCATGGTCGACGAGATCGTCGCCGTCACGGCGCCGCTGCCAGAGAGTTGGAATGCGATCGCCGGTTGGAATCCCGAGTGGGAAGACCAGCGCGTGATTGTTGATGTTGCACCTTAGGAAAACGGGGCCGTCATCGATCTTCGTCGCTCGTTGGCGTTTTTTGAAGTTGGCGATTTTTCGCGCCAAGCGAATACTAGCCAGAGGCGCAAGCCGATGGAATGCGGTTGGCCACTTCAAGCCGAATTGGGATCGCCGACCGTATCCCATCGGCTCGCGCCTCTGGCTAGTGTGACGATTTACGGTTGATTCTGACCCTGTTTTACGCCCTTCAGTCGTGTTTGATCGTTCGCCAATTGCCAACTATCGCAACTTCAAAACGGGACGCTGTGGGCTACGAAGAGAAATCGACGCTCGCGATTTCCAATAACAACATTTCAGAACGCGTGATACAGGACCTAATCATGACCGCCGCGCCCGTTTGCTATCGAGCGAAGTGGCTCGTTCCTGTCGATCAACCGCCGCTCGAAGGGGGGCTGCTGACGGTCGCCGCCGGAAGAATTGTCGCGGTCGGCGAAAATCTCTCGGGACAGCCGCCGATCGATTTGGGCGATGCAGCGCTGGCGCCGGGGCTTGTGAACGCGCATACGCATCTCGAATTCAGCGACATCGCGCAGCCGTTGGGGGAAGCCGGCATGTCGTTTCCCGCTTGGATCCAACAAGTGGTCGGGCGGCGGCTTGCTGCCGGCGAGCTGTTGGAAGCGCAAAAAAACGCGGCAATTTCTGCTGGTATCAAAGAGTCGCAAACGCAGGGGATCGCGGCGCTGGGCGAGATCACGACGGTTCCCTATTCCCCGGACATGTACGCCGCCGCGGACGGCGTCGTTTCCTGCTTAGAGCTGATTGGACTTGCGCCGGAGCGCGGCGCCGAGTTGATCGCGGCCGCGCAGGTCCATCTGCAGCAAGCTGACGCCAACGGCAAACGGGCCGGACTGAGTCCGCATGCTCCATACTCGGTTCATCGGGATGTGGTCTCGGCGGCGGCGCAATTGTCGGCCGCGTCGAAAACTCCGCTGGCGATGCATCTGGCCGAATCGCGGGAAGAGCTAGAACTGCTCGATCGCCAGACCGGGCCGTTTCGCGAGCTGCTAGAGAAATTTGGGGTCTGGCGCGACGACGTCTTTGCTGCGGGAACGCGGCCGCTCGACTATCTGCGTCGCTTGTCCGAAGCGCAACATGCGCTGGTGATCCACGGCAACTATCTCGATGATGAAGAGTTGCGATACGTCGCCGAGCGTCCAACGTCGCTGACCTTGGTCTATTGCCCGCGGACGCATCAGTACTTTGGGCATGATCGTCACCCATTGGCGAAGCTTTACCAATGGGGCGCGGCGCTGGCGATCGGAACCGACTCGCGCGCCTCCAATCCCGACCTGGCGCTTTGGCGCGATGTGCGCCTTGCGGCAGCGACTTTTCCAGAAATCCCGCCTAGCGATTTTCTGCGGATGGTGACGATAACGCCGGCGATTGCGCTGGGGATTGAGTCAACCTACGGTTCGCTAACCGTGGGGAAAGCGGCCCCGTTAGTGACGTTCGCGGTTCCGGCAAACGTAACGCAAAGCGCGCTGCCGGAAGCGATGTTGGCCGTCGAGCCGCAGCCTGTCTGAAGAAAGGGGCCGCAGCAAAATTGGGACCTGCCCCCCTTTTCTGCCCCCATTTGCCGCCGTTTCAGTCGCGTTTACTGAATCGTCACTTTTCCGCTGCCATCGACTACTTCACCGATGTCGAACGCTTCAAAGCCGCAGTCGGCGACGAGGCTCTTCACGCTGTTGGCGTAGTACGAACTGACGATCAAGGTCAGGCCGATTCCCATGTTGAAGACGCGGGCCATTTCGGCCTCTTCGATTTCACCCAGCTTTTGCAGCCAGGGGAAGACCGCCGGGCGACTCCACGATTGCCCATCGATCTGCACGTCGACGTTCTTGGGGAGGATGCGCTCGATATTCTCGGCTAAACCGCCGCCGGTAATATGCGCGACGCCGTGGACGACGTTTTTCACCTTGTAGTGGTTCAGCACTTTGCGAACCGGTGCGACGTAGATCTTGGTCGGTCGCAGCAGCGCTTGGCCGACCGTTTCTCCCAGTTCGTCGATCGTCTGGTCGACGGTCAGTTGGGCGAGTTCAAAGACCACTTTGCGGACCAGACTAAACCCATTGGAGTGGATTCCGCTGGAGCTGAGGCCAATCACCTTGTCGCCGGCCGCAATCGCCGAGCCGTCGATCAAATGCGCACGTTCGGCGACGCCGACGCAAAAGCCGGCCATGTCATAATCCCCCACCTTATAGATGTCGGGCATGATCGCGGTTTCGCCGCCGACCAAGGCGCAATCCCCCTGCAGGCAGCCGTCGGTAATCCCCTCGACCAGATCTTCCAGCAGATCGGGGTCGTCCTTGCCCATCGCGATGTAGTCGAGAAAAAAGAGGGGTTCGGCGCCGCAGCAGATGGCGTCATTCACGCACATCGCGACCAGATCGATCCCAACCGTCTTGTGAATCCCGGTTTTTTCCGCGATTTTTAATTTTGTACCAACGCCGTCGGTGCACGAAATAAGGACGGGATTTTCGTACTTGCGGGCAAATAAAGAATTGTCAAAGTCGAGCTTAAACAGCCCGGCGAATCCCCCGTCAAGTTTCATCACCCGCGGGCTGTGGGTTCGGCGGACGAGTCGCGGAAGTCGCGACATCGACTCGGCGTAGATATCGAGATCGACGCCGGCGTCTTTGTAAGTTGCTTTGGCCATTGACTTTATTCGTGCAAGCTGCGGGAGAAAGAGGCCATTTTCCCGCTGCTGGTCCAGATTGTCAACGAGCCGAGTCAGTTAATGCAGAATCGGGCTGGCCCACGTTTTTTGAGCTAATTTCCGCGAAATAGAAGTTCTCGCCGAGTCGATTGTTTTCGCTGTCGCAATCGTTGCTATGATCCGTGTGGAAGGGATTGCGCGGGATGTGCGTATCCTTTGCCGCCATGGCGACATCATTGATTGTCATAGCCGGCAAGGTTTTCGCAGTGCTTCACCGTTGACCCTAAGCTATTGTTTCGCCAGATGATGCAACAAGCGACTAGATTCCAAAAAACAAAATAGCGAGGGGTGATTTCAACGACACGACTCCAAGTCGGGTGTTAGCTTTTAATCGCTGATGCGAGGAAGCCCGTCTGACGAAGGAGCAATGTCGTCACCTATGCTTATGGTTTATCCCCACCCAGAGTTACAGTTTACTCATATCCTGCCGTACGGCGCCGTGCTGCACGAGCGAGGCGTACAGTTTGTCGTGTTCAGTCGCAATGCGACGGCGATGCGCCTGCTGATGTACAAATCGGTGGATGATACCGAGCCGTCGGAAATTATCGATTTCGATCGAGACACCGACCGTTGGGGCGATATCTGGAGCATCTTTGTTCCAGGCGTCAGCGCCGGCCAGCTCTATCACTTCCAAGCCGAAGGTCCGTACGATCCCAGTCGCGGAATGCTGTTTGACGGCCGAGCGCGCTTGATCGATCCGTACGCCAAAGCTTTGGCCGGAACGTTTCAGCCGGCTTTCGACGGTATCGTGCGACCGCCCAAATGCGTGGTGGTCGACGACCAGTTTAACTGGGAAGGAGATCGCCATCTCCGCCGTGATCTGTCGGAATCGATCATCTACGAGATGCACGTCAAAGGCTTTACGGCCAGCGAGACGTCAGGGGTCAAAAATCCCGGGACGTACGCCGGCGTGGTCGAGAAGATTCCATACCTGAAATCGCTCGGCGTGACCGCGGTCGAACTGATGCCGGTTCATGAATTTCCGATCATGGACATGATGACCGGTGAAAAGCCGACCCGCAACAACTACTGGGGCTACGACTCGATGGCGTTCTTTGCGCCGCATCGAGGTTACGCCGCCAGCAAAGAGCCCGGCGGTCAGGTTCGCGAATTCAAAGAGATGGTCAAGGCGCTGCATCAAGCAGGGATCGAGGTGATTCTCGACGTCGTCTACAACCATACCTGCGAAGGGAACGAGATGGGACCGATTCTCGGCTTCAAGGGGCTCGAGAACCAGGTCTACTACATGATGGCCAACGGCGGCAGCCATTACAAAAACTATTCTGGCTGCGGCAACACGGTCAACGGTAACCATCCGATCGTCCGCGAGATGATCTTCCATAGTTTGCGGCACTGGGTCCACAACTATCACATTGATGGTTTCCGCTTCGATCTCGCGTCGATTTTGAGTCGTGATCGCAACGGCAATTTGGTGCCCAATCCGCCGCTGGTCGAAGCAATTGCTGAAGACCCGTTGTTGGCCGACACCAAGATCATCGCCGAAGCGTGGGACGCCGCCGGCGCCTACCAGGTCGGTTCGTTCGCCAACATGCGTTGGGCCGAATGGAACGGCCGCTATCGGGACGACCTCCGCTCGTTCTGGCGCGGCGATCCCGGCAAACTTGGCGCGTTGGCGACTCGCTTGGCTGGATCCAGCGACCTGTATCAACCAGGCGGACGTCAGCCGTACCACAGCATTAACTTCATCACGTCGCACGACGGCTTTCCGATGAACGACATGGTGTCGTACAACGACAAGCACAACGACGCCAACGGCGAAAACAACCGCGACGGCGACAACCACAACATCAGCTACAACTATGGTGTGGAAGGCCCGACGCGTCGTCGCAGCATCGAGAAAACTCGTCAGCGACAAATCAAGAACATGATGACCACCCTGCTATTGTCGCAAGGGGTGCCGATGATCTTGATGGGAGACGAATGTCGTCGAACGCAGGGGGGCAACAACAACGCCTACTGCCAAGACAACGAAATCTCCTACATGAACTGGAAGCTGGTCGAGAAGAACGCCGACCTGCGACGGTTTGTCAAAGCGTTGGTTGCGTTCCGACGCGATCAGCCGACGGTGCGGCAGAAGCACTTCCTGAGCGGCAAGCCGACCGGTCGTCGCGGACTGTTTGACGTCAACTGGTACAGCGCTCTAGGAACGGCGGTCACCTGGGATGCGGCCGAAGGGACGCTCACTTGCGTCTTGGCGGCTCCAGAGCCGTTCAATGATCCGCATGGCGTCGGCCGTGACGTGTTGTTGATCATGAACTCCAGCGCGGCACCGGCGCAGTTTATTCTGCCGCCGGTCGCCAAAGCGACCAGCTGGCGAATGTTTGTCGACACCGCCGCCGAACCGCCGGCCGACGTTTATCCCGACTTGAACGGACCGCGCCCGCCGGCTTCCGGCAAGTTCGTCATGCCGGAACGCTCGATGCGAGTTTACGTCGCCGCGCGTTAAAACCGATATTTCGAGAATGATCGACATTTGATGGCCCGCACCGCAAGGTGCGGGCTATTCTTTTGGAGTACGCCCTTTAGCGTGGGCGCATCGCTCCAGAATTTCCCCCTAAAATATCGTGGTACGTTGGAAAATTGTCCTCGTTTGCCAGGCGATCTTCGTCGCAATATTTGGACTCGCGGCGCCGGTTGTCATGTACGCGATCGGCCCCGACGGCGCGGCTTACGTTCAACAAGCGGACTACTTCGCCCAGGGTGATTTCTGGGAAGCGGCCTCGGGATATTGGAGCCCTCTCTTGCCGGCTCTTTCGGCGCCGATGATCGCCAGCGGAATCGAGTCGGTCGTCGCGTTTCGGATCGCCCAAGGCATCCTCGGCGTCGGCTATGTCGCCGCCGCGATCTGGGCGACGACGCAAATCTTTGCATTGAATGCGCGCGGACAATGGATCGTCGGCTTGATCGCCGCGATCACCGGCGCCGTTTGGAGCGGAGCGCTGACCACGCCGGATGTGGCGCTCGCCTGTTTCCTGTTGGTCTATTTTCCCCTGACCGCTTCGGATCGCCTGTTGACCGATTGGCGCTGCGCGGCGCTTGCCGGCGTCCTGGGCGCAATCGCCTTTTTCGCCAAAGCTTATGCTTTTCCTTTCTTCCTGGCCCACTTCACCATTTGCGTCGCGGTGCGGTATTTGGCGGATCGCCGAGAAACTCGTTTCGGCAAAGCGTGTGCTGGCTGGGCGATTGGGATTGTCGCGTTTACGATTGTCGCCGGGCCTTGGGTCGGTGCGCTCTCGAGCAAGTATGGGCGATTTACCTTTTCCAATTCGGGCGCCTTCAATCACTACCAAGTTGGAATTGAAGACTTCGATTGGAAAGTCGTCTATAAAATCCAAAAACCAGAGCCGGGACGCTACAGCGTTTGGGAGACGCCGGAGCGACTTGATTTTGAAGACTGGTCGCCGATCGCGTCCCAAGAGAACCTGCTGCGTCAATTGCAGCATACCCGCGAAAATGGCAAGAAGATTCTCAGCGGCTTTTGGAAGCTCGATCCGCTCGGCCTGTTTCCGGCGATGATCCTGATCGCGGGCTTCACGGTCTGTTTGTACGGCGACAAGCGGAGCAAGTTCGCCGCGGTCTGGATGATTGCGACGTGCGGCATCTATGCCGGCGGCTTTTTGCCGGTCGCGTTCGAACCCCGTTACATGGCGCCGGTGCTGCTGCCGCTGTGCGTGGCGCAGCTGTGGGCCTTTATTGAATGGCTGCTGAACGTCGACGCCGAGACCGTATCACTAAGCGCGACGCGCCGCTGGGCGCCTTATGCGTTGGCCGCCTATTTGGTGGTCGGATGTTGCGCTCGGCCTGGCTTTTTCCTGTTGCGCGACGTCTTCAACGAACGTGGTTCGGGACGCGCGATCAAGAAGTATTCGGAGCTGCTGGCGAGCAAAGGAGTCGATGGTCCAATCGCGATGATCGGCGATCGTTGGCAAGACGGCCTGCTGATTTCGTATTACGCGAAACAGCCATTTCTCGGAAAATCATTCGCCAGCGATTGGAGCACCGCCGACGCCGAATTTGACGAATATGGCGTGCAAACGTTGATCGTCGATTCGCGCGATCCGCTGGCCGAACAAATCAACAGCCACAGCGAGTGGCGACTGATCGCCACGTCGCCGCTACTGGATTATGAGTTGCGAACCTACCGCAAAGGGGCCGAAAAGTTAGCCGCCGACTAGCGGCTACTTCTTCAGTTCTTCGGGACGCAAGATCTTGATCGCCAATTCATCTAACTGCTTGCGATCGACATTGCCGGGCGCATCGGTCATCAGGTCGGCGGCGCGCTGCGTCTTCGGGAAGGCGATACAGTCGCGGATGTTATCCAAGCCGCCAAACAGCATCACCCAGCGATCGATCCCCAACGCGATGCCGCCGTGCGGCGGAGCGCCATATTGCAGCGCGTCGAGCAAAAAGCCGAAACGTTCTTTGGCGTCTTCCGGCGTCATCCCCAACAGGCCAAAGACCTGTTGCTGCACTTTGTTGTCGTGGATCCGCATCGTACCGCCGCCTGCTTCGCTGCCGTTGATCACCAGGTCGTAGGCGACCGCGCGGCATTTGCCGGGATCGCTTTCCAGGTGCTCTAGGTCTTGCGGGCGCGGCGCGGTGAAGGGGTGATGCATCGCGACCCAGCGATCGGTCTCTTCGTCATGATCGAACATTGGGAACTCGACGATCCACGAGAAGTGCATCTGCTTGGGATCGTACAACTTCAGCTCGGCCGCCAACCGTTTTCGCAGTGCGTACAGCGCCTTGCAGGTTACGCTGAACTTGTCAGCGACAATCAAGATCAAGTCGCCGGGCTCAGCTTCGAAGCGGTCTTTGAACTTGGCCAACAGTTCTTCGGTAAAGTTTTTGGCGATCGGCGAGGCCAATTTGCCGTCCGCTTCGCACTTGAACCAAGCGAGTCCCTTGGCGCCAAAGTCGTTGGAGACGAACTCGGTCAATTCGTCGATCAAGCGGCGCGAGTACTTGTCGGCGGCGCCTTTGGCGTTGATGCCGCGGACGCGGTTGCCTGCTTCGGCGACTGCTTTGAAGACGCGGAACTCGGCCTCTGCGGCCAGGTCGGTCGCGTCGACCAGTTCCATGCCAAACCGCAAGTCGGGCGCGTCGTGACCAAAACGCTCCATCGCTTCGTCATAGGTCATTTGCGGCAGCGGCAATTGAACGTCGAGTCCTTTGAGCTCTTTGGCGGTTCGCTGGACCAAGCCGTCGATGATGCCGATCACGTCATCTTTGTCGACAAACGCCATCTCGACGTCCAACTGGGTGAACTCTGGCTGACGGTCGGCACGCAGGTCTTCGTCGCGGAAACAGCGCGCGACCTGCACGTAGCGATCGTAGCCGGCCATCATCAAGATCTGCTTGTACAGCTGCGGCGACTGCGGCAGTGCGTAGAAATGACCATGATGCACGCGACTTGGCACCAGATAATCGCGGGCGCCTTCCGGCGTGCTGCGTCCCAGAATCGGCGTTTCGACATCGATAAATTGTTGCTCTTCAAAATAGTCGCGCATCATCTTGATGATGCGACTGCGGAGCATCAGCGTTTCTTGCATCGCCGGACGACGCAGGTCGAGATAGCGGTGCTTTAGACGGAGATCTTCGCCCGGCATATCTTGCTGCGTCGGCAAAAACGGCGGCGTCTTGCACTTGTTGAGGATTTCTAGCTCGACGCAGCGGATTTCGATTTCCCCGGTGATCAGCTTCGGGTTGACCGTCCCTGCGGGGCGAGCGCTGACCTGACCGCGAACTTTGATCACGTCTTCGTTACGCAGGCCGCGAGCCGCTTCTTGGACGGCGGCGCCGCTTTCGGGGCTAAAGACGACTTGCGTCTTGCCATAGCGGTCGCGCAGGTCGATAAAAAGGCCGCCGCCATGGTCGCGATAGCTGTCGACCCAGCCGCACAAAGTAACTTCAAGGCCGATTTGAGCGGCACGAAGCTCGCCGCAAGTATGCGTTCGTAACACAGGGGATTCCCGAATTTGGGCTGCCGGTAGGGGGGAAATCACGTATTCTAGACGGACGCGGCCAATGCGCAAAGGTTCCCCCGCGCCAGCGATGGCCCGAGTCGCCGCGTCCCAACCGTTAAGTTTCGCGGAAACTGCCGTTTGCGCATGTTAGGCGGACCCTGTTCGTCGTCTTCTCAGCCGACCTGAAGCGCGGTATACCGGGCCAATGACCGATATTTTGCACATCCCCGAAGTCGCCGGGCTCAACGTCAAACGCCAGGTCGTCCGCATTCCCCCCGAGATGGACGTCCCGCTATCGCCGCGGGTTCGGCAATTAATTGACTCGCCCGAGTTCCGCCGTTTGCAGCAAATCAGCCAATTGGGGCTGGTCTCGCTGGTTTACCCGGCGGCCAACCATACCCGGTTCGAGCATTCGCTGGGCGTTTACCGAACGGCGCTCCTCTATTTGCAGCAGCTTGCACATGATGAGCGTTTCGCCGAAATCATCACGCCGGCCGACGCCGAGCTGCTGATCGTCGCGGCCCTGCTGCATGACCTGGGGCATTGGCCCTTTTGTCATCCGATCGAAGATTTGCGGCTGGCCAACGTGCCGCAGCACGAGATGTTCGCCAACAGCTTTTTGCTGGAAGGGGAGATCGCCGATTGCCTGCGGGATGATTGGGGGATCAATCCGCGCGACGTGGTGGCGCTGCTATCGGAGAAGCCCCGCAACAAAAAAATGCAGGTGCTGCAAAGTTTGCTGTCAGGGCCGATCGATGTCGACAAGATGGACTATCTGCGCCGCGATAGTTTGCACGCCGGCGTTCCGTACGGCTTGAACTTTGACCAACAGCGCCTGATCGGCAGTCTCTGTTTGAATCAAGCCGGCACAGGACTCGCGCTGACCAACAAAGGGCGCACCGCCGCCGAGATGATGGTTTTCGCACGCTACGTGATGTTCAGCGAAGTCTATTGGCATCACGCCGTTCGATCAGGCACCGCGATGTTCCAACGCGCCTTCTACATGCTGCACGATCAGCTCGATCTCGATTCCCTCTTCCGCCAGGTCGAGCAACCGATGATCGCATCGATGCGGGGCGCCGCCGGCAACGGCCCTGCACGGGATCTGCTGTTCGGTTTGTTTGGCCCGGTCCGCCGCGTTTACAAACGTCTGCTCGAATACAGCTTTGTCGAAAACCCCGATTTCTACGACCTGATCGCGCGACGGCCTTACGCATGGCTCGAACGCTTGTCGGCCGAATTCGCCAACCGGCTCAGCACCACGATGACCCGCCGCATCGCGCCGCACGAAATCTTGATCGACGCGCCGCCGATCAAATTAGAAGTGCAGTTCAACATCGAGATCTTCTCGCCCAAAGAAGACAAATACCGCCTGCTAGGCCAGGTCTCGCCGATGGTAGAAACCTTGGCCAAACGCCAGTTCGACGACTACGTGAAAAAGGTCCGCGTCTTCGCGCACCCCGCGATCATTGATGACCTGCGCAAGATCGATAACATCGAAGCGCTACTGTCCGACGCGATCGAAGCGATCGACTAAGGGAGAGCTTAAACACTAGCCCGTTGCGCCAGCGAGGGAATGCGGCCGCAAGCAAAGCGGAGAGGGAACCGTGGGCGGTTCGGCGCCAAACTCTGAGTTTAACTAGCCCAGGGCGCGTTCGCTCGTCCTGGGTATGTGTCTCACCGGAGATGCTGACGTTTGTTGGGGCGGATCCTTTCTTCTTTCACCGGATTCCGCCGTGGTCAAAGGTCGAGCGAAGGCTCACGATCGGCCCGAAAATTTACATGTACTTCAAGAGAATTGCTTGGCAGCCGAAAGCAGTGTTTCCGTTCACTTGGGCTCAGCTCTAACAAAGCCACGTTGCCACGTAGATGCGAAATTCGACGCATATTGCCTAGTGCAACTACTTGTTTTGAAAAAGTATCAATGACATGGACTTATTCTTTAGCGATTAGCCATTCGGCGATAGGTCAATCGGTATCGCTGGTGGTACATCACCCGATCCCTCGTCGTACATATAGCGGATGTGCCAAGTCTCTATCGGGACTGGATAGACATTCTTAATACCAACACGGATCACTGGGCGGGGGATCTCGGGCCCAGCGATTGTAGCGGCATTTTCTGAAAGGACTTTTGCCTCAGCAGCGCCAGTCTCGTTCGGCAACTTTTCGGCGAAGAAATAGAGTGAAATGATTCCTATTGAGTTTCGTCCCGTGGAGACGAATTCTGCTCCGACCGATTCCTGGGCATCGCCTAGAACGAAGACATTGCCGGTCGTTTGACTGCCATCATCTCGCACGTTGAGAAATGCAAGAATCTCCTGTTCGCTGTGGTCTACCAACCCAGGCTTCGAAGGAGTCAGTTTGGCATCTTTGAAGCGATTATTTTCAAACCCATCTTCTCTGACAAACCATTTTTTGGGCGGTGTCAGGATGCGACGTCCGACGAAGGCCTGATGCCGAATGTCTTTGGTGAATTCTAGGCCTCCTGCCGAGTTGGTAATTCGACGATTTATCGTTGATACGCCATCGACATAGCTCGAGAGCAGATACACGCGATCTTCGGCATTTGGGGTTGGCGGATCTGGGCAACGCATGACGCCTACCGTCACCGTTCCGTCTCCATTTGGCGTTCGCTCTCCGGGAAGAATAAAGTGCGGTTTTCCACCGCGGTTTTTTACTCGCAGTTTATATCGTTGTCCAGCGAAACGGTCGCGATCTAAAACAACAAGAAAAGTATTGAACAGAGGGCTTCCGGCGTCGGTGACTAGCTTTAGTGGAACCTGCTCAAAAGTGCTTGAACCATTTGGTTGCGCGAAGAATTCGACGATGAAGTTGGAATTGACGTCAGCTCTTCCGTTACCGTTGTTATCACTATCGCCTATCTGCGGGCCAGGGCCTCCTCCTGGAGTCGTTGGCAGAAGATCACTCGTAGTCATAGAAAAAGTAAAGGTCTCGGCTGCTGTTGCTGTGAAAGCGGTTACCGACACACTTACGGTCCTGCCGATGTCTTGTGGTTTTAGTGTTTTTCCATCAATCTCAAAGTGCCCGACGATTGCCACATCGATTTGGCTGAAATTCGCCAATGCTGCACGAGCTGCGGTTAGATCGAGATCATTCAAGCCGCTTGGACTGACCGGGGCGCTGAATACCGCTTCGAGTTGAGAGTATGTAAAAACGTCGAAATCTGATGCTAATGGATCTGTCGCTGGATTGTTAATCAGTTGTTCTATCAAGTGTTCGATTGTCTGAGCTTGAAGTTTCAGCGGGAAATCGCCCATTGACGGTGTGATGATTCTATTAATGTCGCCAAATGCCAGGATGCCAATTTGGTTCTTCCCGACCGCAGGGCGAACGGAGTCTAAGAAGCTAACCAACTCAACAGCTATGTGTTTTCCGGCCTCGTCGAGATTGGAAGACGGTGATTGTGCTGCAGTCGATCCTGCGGAAATGCAAACTGAAAGTGTAACGCAAATGATCCAAGATCGCGAAATCATAGCATTCTCCTTCGGTATGAAAAGATAGAAGAAAGGATTTACCAAGAATAGAGGAACGCGTTTTTGTTTGTCAACAGAAATGACAGAAAAGGTGCAATTGAATAACAGCAATTGTTGAGGTGGCAATGGCGAGTCTTCTTGATTTATGAGCCGCTGACCTTCAGCAACTGTCTGGTCTTTGCGTGAAAACTAGCGGTGTCGCCGAACGTAGGCGTCTACTAATTTGGATAGACCTCAACTAGTTCCGCGTAGTCTCGCGCCCGTGCTCTGTCTACGGGCTTGCGTGGCCATGGATGCGGTCGAATTCAATGATAGAGAGGAAGTCCATTCCACCACTATCAATCGGCCTTCAACGTCTGCCGTTGCCTGGAGTGTCCATCATCGTCGCACTTCTCGAGAACTTCAGGCGATGCAAGAAGTAGCTGGATGACGGCCTTGTTGTGGTCGTCTCCGTCGCGATGGATTCAGTCCTCGGTCTCACCAAAGTCATCGTCCCATCCCAAATCCCAAACGTCCACGTACGCGGCGCAATGTCGGCACTCTTGCGTCGTCCCGTCGAGTGAATTCGGAAACGATGTAGTTTTTCCACAGTCTTCACAGATGACTTTGATGTCCGCCAAGCCATTCACAGGCGCGTTGCGTGATTTTCTTTTCGCTTCGAAGTCTCGGATTAGGTCAGCGGCCTCTTTCTGGGTTGCTTCGTCAATCCAGATGTTCGGCTTGTGAAATTGCCCGATCGTTCCGAGTGCCCACAGACTGACGCCCGACTGGACTTCGACCGCATGCGCGGGCACGCCGTTGGTGTGAAGCATTGCGACGATCAAAAGGGCTTCGAAGTTGGTCGCTGCGGAGTAGACGATCACGGGCTTTTTGAAGTCCATTGGAGTTCCAGTCTTGTCAGCACGTTGACCGTCACGGGGCAAGGACGGAGATATTTCTAGCATCGCAGATTGGGTAGAGCGAAACCGCAATCGATTCCACCATCTTCCATCGACACGTTTGGTTCAACGCAACCGGCCGAACCCGATTGCCGGTTCGGCATGGTTGTTGGGTTAATCAATCGGCCCTGTCGATCCATTTTGCCCGCCGGAAATCTTGCGTGCTGCACCCACCCTGCGATAGTTGCGGAATGCGGGCGAAGTCTTAGGCGCGAAGCGGCAGTTCTAAACTAG
>NZ_CH672377.1:346984-406723 GCF_000153105.1 Blastopirellula marina DSM 3645 | reverse complement strand
GCCTCCTCCGATGATCCGCTTGTCATCATAAGCATTGAGGACGTCCCCATTCAGGTTTAGCGTTTCAATTCGATAAACTCGACCAACCAGATACTCTCCCATTTGTGCGATTTCGCAGCACAGGTTCGTACCGACCATCTTGTCTGCCTCAAAGAGGAGGTCGAGTGTCCGTCCGAAGTCTTCCGAAACAACGAATTTTAGTTCTCCTCGCAGCAATACATTGGAGACTCGCTTTCCATCGCGGCTGCTTACGCCAACAGTAAATACTCCGATTTTCCTTTCTCTCTCTAGATCGCCATGGAACCAAACCGAGTTAATTCGGACATGTTTTCCCAGGTAATCTTCCGGGAAATTGGTCAAATCTTTGAAGCTGACAGTTTCCGGATTGCGCAAATTTGCGAGCTTCGTCTTCATTTCGAGATTGCGACGGCGATCTTCCGCCATTCGCGTTTGCTCGACAGCTATTTTTCGCGTGTCCTCTTGTCGCTTGCGTTCGGCTCGCGTCTGAACGGACGCTTCGAGATTGCGAAGTATCGTCTCTTTACGAACGGCGACCAGAACTGGATCCTTTACTTTGCCATCCTCGATCTCGCCCGAAGTCATTGCCGTGTCAAATTCTTCTTCTGACAAACCGAGAAGGCACTCAAGAGCAAGTGAGTCGGAAACCGCAGTTTCGGCTTCGACTAGTAGCTGCTCTGCTTTGCTCTTATCAATGGCATAGGGATCGGCTACATATTTTTTTAATAGAGGAATCGCGTTGGCGACACGTTTGACTTTTATTTGCTGCTTCGCTTCGTTCCAAATCGCAGTCGCCTGTCTCTGCAGTCTTTCGCGAGCGACTTGCGATTGGTGGCGTCGAACTTCGATTAATACGGATTCGCCCTCATCCCTTTCTGTGGCGATCTGATCATTAAGAACGTCAACGAGCCTCCGCTCTACCGATTCTCCGTTTTGCGATGTGTCTCCGTCGATCCATTGCTTTGCTGCGACGACCGCCTGAGAAATGCGGTCGTTGGCGTCTGCGATCTCCGCTTGATGCGAAGCACGAGAATACCAGATCAAAAACAGGACGCACCCAAGAACGAAGACGCCAGCAAATCCCCATAGTGCGAGCAACGTCTGGGGGCTAAGTCCTTCTCGTTCGTCATCCGTCCGCATCGGTTC
Source organism: Blastopirellula marina DSM 3645 (assembly GCF_000153105.1). GTDB lineage: Bacteria > Planctomycetota > Planctomycetia > Pirellulales > Pirellulaceae > Blastopirellula > Blastopirellula marina. Next base: position 405,559 of record NZ_CH672377.1, on the reverse strand, counting down.
GGCAGTGGCGACCTCTGATATTGGCACCATCACGGCATGGCCGCAATTCGGGCACTTGACGCGTTTGCCAGCATAGTGCGAAGGCGCCGACAGCCGTTTACCGCAAGAACAAAGCACGCCTATCGGCTGTGCACTGACGGGGCGGTTTTCATGAATTGCCATTAACAATTCCTAGTCGTGTCTTGGGAGCACCTGGATTTCAGCAGGCTTGGTTGAAGGGATATCAATATATCCTCCAGAGGGGGTTTCGTCCACCAATTGGAATGACATGTCCCTAGTGTCGGTCGCGAGATTAGGCGACACGAACTTGCCCCGTCAGCAACCACCGGATTCGCGTGGTAGCGCTACCACGCGACGAGATTGCGTTGCCGCGCGTTGTTGGATTCCAATTGGGTTGGCAGCGCTTCGTCAATCGTCAGCTTTTCGTCGTAGTATGCTGACCCAGGCCTTCGTCACTCTCGAGACGAGCGCCCTGGGCTAGTTTAAAACGGGCGCTTAGAGCCTAAGTCTGGTAGTAATCGCGAGCAACGTCTGTCGGTTGACCGAGAGCACGGACGCGGGATCGATTGCCGTGCAGCAAGAAGGAAAGCGGGACTTTCGGTTAACACGGACGGCACGGGAAATAGCGTCCGTCGCATTCCCTTGGCTTGCGCACTCGGGCTATGATGAGTGGAGCAATGGCCCAGCGTGCTCTACGCTTGTTCGCGGGCGGCCGATTCTTTCGCCGAATTGCGAGCTGCGGCGCCCGATTCCGAAGGTTGACGCGTCAGCGCCTTTTGCAGACGTTCTTCGTCCGAGTAGGTTGCCGGGAGCGTGGCGAAGTAATAGATCAACAGGACAAACGCGACGGCGCAAATCCCCACCAACACCGGCTGATACGGAAATGCTTGATCGACGATCGCCGTAAGATCCAGCTCGGACTCGGCTGGACTCGGTTTGAAGAGGTAGGCCAGCCAATCGGACGCTTGGATTCCCTCGGCGCGCAGCGCCGTTAAGCCGATCGCCAGGCTGTTGTGGGTGACGTGATAGGCCATGCAAGCGTAGAGACTACGCGATTGCACCGCGAGATATCCGACCAGGATGCCGACCACGGTCGCGGTGATCGACTGCTGCAGCATACCGTGCGTCGCGCCAAAGAAGAGGGCCGTGATCACGATCGCGCCCCATTTGTGCCCCATGTGCCGCAACCGGAGAGGATGAAACCACGGAAGGCGAACTCTTCGCAAATCGCGGGGAGCGCCGCCATCAGCAGAATCACCACGACAAACGGCAAGCCTTCGAGCGCCGGGCCGAGCAGTCTTCTAACTGCTTGGTCGTTTGGGCGTCGACGGGAAATTGATTGCGGACCAACGACCCCAGCATGATCGAAAACGGGTGGACCGCTATCGCCAACAAGATCGCCGCCGGCACTGTCATCACGTAAGGAAGCTTCAGCAGAAACGTTTCGCGCCAACTGCGGGCCAGCAGCGCCGCTAATAGCAAGACCGGCAGCAGGATGGTGAGAAACTGGATCGACAAGATGTAAGCGACGAAGCCGCCGCCTGTGGTCGGCAGGGTGAAGAGGGGGCCGGCGAAATAGCGGATCATCAAGATCAACAGACCGGCCATGATTGCTGCGCCTGACTTGGGCGTTGCGAGTCGATCGCGATAGAGATGAATCGCCCAGGCCTTCACATCAAAGCGTTCGCTTTCGCTGAACAGCACGGACTCGTTATTGAACTGATCAATCGCCCACTTGATCGAGAGCCAAATGCAGACCGTCGTCACCAACACCACGCCGGGAGCGTAGAGCAGCGCGTCATGGTAGTTCCCTTCCATCAACGTTTTCATCAGCAGCAAGACGCCGGTCACCGGGATCAAACTGTTCGCCAAGCCGATTTCGACCGAGGGGAGGATCGGCAGGATCACCAGCGGCAGATTGACCATCAGCAGCGGGAGCAAATAGTATTGGCCTTCTTTGCTGCTGCGGGCCAGCGCGGCGACCGCCAAAGCGAGCGCGCTGAACAACGCCGCCATCGGAATCAGCGCCAGCAACAGCCAACCGACCGACCAGAGGGGCGGAGCGCCAAAATTCAAGCGACTTCCGGCGCCGGCCGCCGAGAGTTGCCCCATCACCAGCGTCGCGGTCAGCCCCATGCTGGCGAGATTTAATAAGGAGGTCGCAATACTAAACGTCATGATCGCCAGCAGTTTGCCGCCGACGATTTCGGAGCGTAGAGCTGGGCTTGAGAGCAACGTTTCGAGCGTGCCGCGTTCTTTTTCGCCGGCACACAAGTCAATCGCCGGATAGAACGCGCCGGTCAGCGCCCAGACGACGACGATAAACGGAAAAATCTTGGACCAGATAAATGTGCGACGCTCCGGATCTTCGGAGAGATCGATTTCGGCGACCGTAAATGGATTGGTCACCTCTGGAGGCACGTCATGCGCCGCCAGATTGCGTTCGATCACTTTGTCGCGCCAACGCGTCAAGATTGTGGAAAAGCGTTGGTGGGCGACGATCGACTTTTCTCGCGCCGAATTGACGAAAATTTGCGGCTGGGGAAACTCGGCCGGAGCGTCGCCGGTTGTGGCGGGGCCGTCGCCGTTGACGTGATCCCGAAACTGTTCGACCCGTTCGGCGAAACCCGGCGGAAAGTAAACCAATGCGTCAAATTGGCCGGCGGCGATCGCGTCTTGCGCCGTTTGGCGAATGATTTCGGGATCCATCGTCGCTTCGAGAATTTCGATCTCGAACATCTCGGGCGACCAGTCTTTGAGCATGACGTCGCTAGAGAAGTTTTCACCATCCAAGAGCGGCGGCGAATCGGGCAACTCGGCGGCGCCGACAATTTGCAATCGCGCCGGGTTCTGCTGCCGAAACTGCATCACCTGCATCACCAGCAGACCCATCAGCGGGTAGAGCAGGACCGGCAAGATGACGATCGAAAAGAGCGTGCGGCGATCGCGCATTTGATCGCGCAATTCGCGGAACAGGATCAGCTTGATGTTGTACCAACTCATGCGTTTTAGCTTTGCTCGGCTCCGGCATGGTCGGCCATGTCTTCAGGTTCGCCGATCAAGTGAAAGAAGATTTCTTCTAGATCGGGCTGGGAGTAGCGATCGCGTAGTTCGGCCTGCGTTCCCTCGGCGAGGATTTTTCCTTTGTGCATGATCGCGACCTGATCGCACAGCTTTTCAACTTCGCGCATGATGTGCGACGAAAAGATGATGCATTTCCCTTGCTCGCGCAGCTCGGCGATGATTTGCAGCAAGGCGCGGCCAACAAAGACGTCGAGCCCCAGCGTTGGTTCGTCAAAGACCAGGACCGGGGGATCGTGGACAATCGCGCGCGCGATCGACACTTTTTGCTTCATCCCGGTCGACATCTTCGACCCCAGCACGTCACGCATCTCTTCCATGCGCAGGCGTTGAAAGATCATCCGCATGCGGTCTTGCAGCAGGCCTTCTTCTAAGCCGTATAAGCGGCCGAAGTATTCGACCGTTTCCCACGCAGTCATTCGCTCGTAGACGGCCGTGTTGGTCGAGACGAAGCCGATCTGGCGGCGGACCATCGCCGGTTCGGTCACCACATCGTAGCCGTTGACCTGAACCGAACCGCTGGTAGGACGAAGGACCGTGCTTAAGATTCGCAGCACGGTCGTCTTGCCGGCGCCGTTGGGACCTAACAGCCCGTAGATCTGACCCGGCATCGCGAACAGGCTGACGCGATCGACCGCGACGAATTGGCCGCGGCGGAGATCGTCGTAAGCTTTGACAAGTTCGCGAACGTGAATCATGAACGACCAGACGAAAGGGGAGCGTCTGCGGCTTGCACGCGCGGCGAGCCAAGGATGGGCGATATCCTTTATTGTGCAGTTAATTCTAAATGATGCGAGTGCCCGACTCGGCCTGTCAGACGCTCGTCAGCGAAGAGAGTTCGGCTTTGTCGCCGATCGAACGGATCGTGCGGATTAGCGCGAATGAGCCAAATTAGTCGTCGTCGAACTTCAGATCTTGTTCGGTCAAAATGCGGAAGTTTTTTCTGGCCAACGTTTCCATCGCCATTTCGATGTTGTCGGTCATCAGCGCGACGGCCGGACGATCGTTGGGCGTGTTGAGCAGGGGATAGGCCTGGACGATGTTGACTTCGGCTTGCAGCAGCGCCGTGCAAACCTGCAGCAGCGGTTGCGGACCGCGCGGCAGTTCGATCCCGATCAGATCGCTTTCGATCAGGGCCAGGCCGGCGCGTTCCAAGATCTCTCGGCCTTGTTCTGGTTCGCTCAGCAGGAACCGCACAAAGGCGCATTCCGTGGCGTCGTTGATCGACAAAGCGACGATGCGGACGTTCGAGCCTTCGAAACGGCGCACAATTTCTAAGAGTTGCCCGACCCGATTTTCGAGAAACACCGTGAATTGTCGCAGCGAGGGGTAGTCGCGCCCACGCATCGTTAAATAATCGGTACCAGATCCGCCGTCAGAGCTCATGGAAATCCTTTCGTCGACAAATTCACCCCGCGAATGCGTGGTGAGAGACGTCTTTCGATTTCGCTAACTATAGAATACGCTTAATCTTCGGTCAACTTGTACGTAGCCCAACGGAGTGGTCGTGATCACGAAGTTCGAGATGCATATTCGCGTTCGTTACCAGGAAACGGACGCTCAAGCACGCGTTCATCACGCGAACTATATCACGTATTTTGAAGTCGTTCGGACCGAAATGCTGCGCGAGGCCGGCTTTAGTTACCGCGACATGGAAGCGTCCGGGCTCTTTTTGGTGGTCGCCGAGGCCGAGTGCAAATACCGCGCGCCGGCCGTTTTTGACGACCTGCTCTGCATTTCGATCGAGACCGTTAAAGCCAAAGGGGTGCGAATCGAGAATCACTACGAAGTGCGCCGCGACGACGAGGTGATCGCGACCGGACGGACGCTACTGGCCTGCGTCGACAAGTCTGGCAAGCCGCGACCGATACCGAAGAATTTGCGTTTGCCGTCGTAATCGTTGATGCAGGCTCTCATTCTCTCGGGGGCGCAACTGGAGTTGCAGGGGGACGAAAAGCTTGTTGCAAGTATTCTCGGTCGCCATCCTTGAGCCAAAACGTGGAGACGAACACGGCATACTCGTTGTTCTCCATCGCTAACAGTTCGATGTCTCCAAACGCCTCTAAGCCTCTCTCCATTCCATTTTGCTGGTTGGTAAACCACAGCTTCAAGAACGGATCGAAGGTGACGTAAGGACGTGATGTCAGATTTGCTGCGAACGGCGAAGCGGCATCGACATGAATCGTGAGGCCGCAGACAGCTCCCTGTGGGTCTTCGAGCCAGTCATAAAATAAGAGCGTCTCGGCTTCGTCTGCAGACGAAAAGCAGCGCCGCGTCACGTTTGTAATCTCTGGCAAAGCGATGTTTATTTCGTTTCCCAGGATGATGGCGATGGTGTCATTCAATGGAGACCGCATTTCTCTCGCTCGCTGGCGCTGCGGGTTAGTGCTGCATCGACTGTTACTCGGACTTCATCAGCTTGATCTGGATGGCCTGCATGATGCCGGCGGCGACATCTTCTTTGGGGCCTGAGAGCATTGCGACGACCTCGCCGGCCCGGTCGAGGATCTCGACGCGATTTTCGGCGGCGTTCATCGCTTCGGGTCCGTTGAGAACAATCAGATCGCAGTTCTTCTTCTCGAGCTTGACCAGTGCGCGGAAGCGCGCGTCTTCGGTCTCCAGAGCGAAGCCGACGACCCACTGGGCGGCTTGCTTCTTGGCGCCCATCGTCGCGACCACGTCCGGCGTTTCGATCAGATGCAGCGTGAGCGGTTCTCCCGTTTTGGCGATCTTGTGACCTTCGACTCGCTCGGGCCGATAATCGCAAGGCGCGGCGACGCCGATCAGGCCGTCGCAACGGGGGAACTCGGCTTCGCAGGCGGCCAGCATTTCTTCGGTGGTGATCACCGAGATGGCGCGGGCCTCGATAGGATAGTCGACCTGAACGGGGCCCGAGATGATGGTGACGTCATGACCGGCGGCGATCGCGGCGGCGGCCAGCGTCGATCCCATGCGGCCGCTTGAGCCGTTCGTCATGTAACGAACCGGATCGATGTATTGCCGCGTCGGACCAGAAGTGATCAGGATGTGGGCCAAGATTGCCCTCTCAGGAAAGGGGCGCCAAGCGAGTTTGAATAGCGGCCAAGATTTCGTCGGGTTCGGACATGCGACCAGCGCCTTGATCGCGGCAACTGAGCCAGCCAGCGCCGGGGCCGATCATTTCGACGCCGTCGTCGACGAGCTGCTGCACGTTGCGCTGCACGGAGGGCTTGGCCCACATTTCCCGATTCATGGCCGGCGCCATCAGTACGGGGCCCGTGAACGCGAGATAGATCGTGCTGAGCAAATCATCGGCCGCGCCGTGAGCGGTTTTGGCCAGGAAGTCGGCCGAAGCGGGCGCAATGCAGAGGAGATCGACCGACTTGGCGATTTCGATATGCGGGCCAAGCGGATAGTGAGGGTCAAACGCGTCGATCGCCGGCGGCTTGCCCGTCAGCGCGGCGAAGGTCGCCGCGCCGATGAACTTGCTCGCGGCCGCAGTCAGAACGGTCGTTACGTCGAAGTCAGACTGCACAAGGCGGCTGACCAGCATCGCCGTTTTGTAGGCGGCGACGCCTCCGGTAACTCCGATCGCGACGCGACGTCGACTCATAGATCGCCGCCGAAGTCATCAAAGAATTGACCGCCTTCGCCTTCGCCGGTGATGCGAACTTCGTTCGACATGTCGAGATGAATCTTGTCCTGTTTGATTTCTTCCAGAACGATTTCCATCTTGTTCTCGCTGGCGATGGTCACCAACGGTCGGCTGCCGGCGTTGAGCGCGACAAGTCGTTTTTGGATCAGCGTCGAAAGCTTAAAGCGACCACCGACCTTGTTGATGATGTATTCTTCTTTCAGTTCTTCCATCATAGCGCATCGTCTCCCGAATCGTTTTGAATCACGTCCGCCAGTCTTTGAACGGTCTCGTTCACGGCGCCGGCGTCGTTCACAATCTGATACTTGTATTGGTGCATCGCGGCCAGCTCGCGTTTTGCGGCGGCCAGGCGACGTTGAATCGTTTCTTCCGGTTCGGTCCCGCGTCCGCGGAGCCGACGTTCCAGTTCTTCGTGCGATCCCGGACTCAGGAAGATGGTCACCGCGGCAGGATACTGCTTCACGATTTCCATCGCTCCGTCGACATCGATCTCGAGCAAGACCGAAATCCCTTGCGGCAAGCGGTCTTCGACTTCGCTGCGCGGCGTGCCGTACCAATAACCGTTGCCAAATACTTCAAATGTCTCCAGGAACTCTCCGGCCGCTTTGCGACGTTGAAATTCTTCGGTCGACAGGAAGTGATAGTCCTGGCCGTCAACTTCGCCGGCACGCGGCGGACGCGTCGTGGCCGAAACGCTTAGCTTCAATCTCGGCTCGGCCAGGGCGAGCAATTTCCGCACAACGGTCGTCTTTCCAGACCCCGACGGGCCTGAAAGGATCACCAATTTGCCGGTTCGAGAAGAAGGCATATCGTGTCGTCGCGGTAAAGTCGTGTTAGCCGTAACGAAACTCATTCGACGTTTTGTATCTGCTCGCGGATCCGTTCGATGCAAGTCTTCATTTCGACGACGCGGCGTGCGATCTCGGAGTCATTCGCTTTCGAGCCGATCGTGTTGGTCTCACGAAACATCTCTTGCGTCAGAAACTCTAGCTTGCGCCCTGCCGAATCCTCTTTCTCCATGATCGTCGCGTATTGATCGAGGTGGCTTTTCAGACGCACGACTTCTTCCGAGATGTCGGTTCGGTCGGCGAATACTCCCACTTCGCGAATGACGGAGGCCGGGTCGGCCGTCACGTCAAAATCTTCCAGCAGCTTGTTCAGTCGCTCGGTGATGCGCGTTCGATAATTCTCAACCACCTGCGGGGCCAATTTCTCGACCTCGGCCAACTGCACGGCGATCTCTTGGCAATTGTTGGTCAGGTCGATGCTCGTCGCGCGACCTTCTTCGCCCCGCATTTGCGTGAACCGGGTGAGCGCTTCGTTCAATACTTTCTCAAGCAGCGGCCAATCGGCGTCGACGTCAATCGCCTCGGAATTGCGTTCTTCGATCACGCCTGGCAACTGCAACAAGCTGTCCCAGTGCGGCGTCTCGGCCAACCCCAGGTCGCTGCTAACCCCACGCAACTGCTGTAGATAACTCTTCAGTACGGCGGCGTTCAAGCGGTAGTCGTCGGCGCTGGCCTGGCGATGAACGCGATAGTTGACGTTGATCGTTCCGCGCTTTGCATGCTTCCGCACGATCGCTTCGATCTGCGGTTCAAAGCAAGCGTAACCCTCGGCGCCGCGGATGTTCAGCTTGAAATAACGGTTGTTCACCGCGCGGACTTCGACGGTCACCGCCAAGCCGTTGAGCTGGGCATGCGATTCGCCAAAGCCTGTCATACTTAGCAGCACGAGCGGAACGCTTTCAAACCGGGACGGCAAGACCGTCGGTGAAGTTCGACGGCCGAAACAAGGGAGAGCCAAGCCTACTCGGCGGCAGGCTTTTCTTCGGACTTGGGAGCTTCCGCTGCGGGAGCTTCCGCGGCGGGAGCTTCCGTCTGCGGCGCTTCGGCTGCCGGCGCGGCGGGAGTTTCCGCTTTCGGAGCTTCCGTCGCCGGTTGATCCAGGTCAGGCGTGGTCGCGGCCGGCGCTGCGTCGTCGCCGGGATTGAAGCGCGTCGCTGCGGGAGTCTCGCCTTCGGCCGCCGGAGCGCCAACGGCGCCGGTGATCGGCGGAGCAGTCGTGCCCCCTTGCAGTTTCGAGTCGCCGGAAGTTTGCAACATCGCCAGGGCGACGCTGCAAAGCAAAATCCAGACAAGGGTCACGACGGACGTGACTCGGGTGAACGTGTCGCCGGCTTTGGCGCCAAACGCGCTGCCGCCGCCGGCGCCGCCCAGCGCGCCGGTCAAACCGCCGCCGCGTCCGCGCTGCACGAGAACCAGCAGGATCAGGAAGAGCGAGAGAAGGCTCAGCACAATTCCGAATAAGTATTGCATCGATCGATCCGTGAGTAGTTGCGATTTAGGGCGAACGCTTGCGCTGCTACGCGCCTGCGATGATTCCCAGGAAGCTATCAGCTTTCAGCGCGGCTCCGCCGACCAAAGCGCCGTCGATGTTGGGCTGCGAGAGCAACTCGGCCGCATTGTCGGGCTTCACGCTGCCGCCATATTGAATGCGGACTTTTTCGGCGACGGCCGAATTGTATCGGGCCTCGATCACCTTGCGAAGATCGGCGTGGACCGCTTCGGCTTGCTCAGGCGTCGCGACTTTGCCGGTGCCGATCGCCCAAACCGGCTCATAGGCCAAAACGATGGATTCCATTTGCTCGGCAGAAACGCCGGCCAGCGAACCATAGAACTGCTCGGCGACCACATCGGCCGTTTTGCCGGTTTCTCGTTCTTCCAGCAGTTCGCCCACGCAGACAATCGGAACCAAGCCGGCCGCGAGGGCCGCATGGACCTTCTTGTTGATCAGGGAGCTCGATTCGCCAAATACATGGCGACGTTCGCTATGGCCGAGGATCACGTACTGGCAACCGATGTCTTTGAGCATTGCGGCCGAAATCTCGCCGGTAAACGCGCCAGACGCCTCGAAGTAGATGTTTTGTGCGCCAACGCCGATCGGGCTGTCGCCGGCGGCGGCGACGATCGCGTCAAGGTACAAAGCCGGCGGGCAAACCGCGACTTCGACCGAGCAATCAGCCGCAAGACCTTTGGCGATCCCTTCGACCAGGGCGATCCCTTCCGCCCGAGTGGAGTTCATTTTCCAATTGCCGGCGATAAAAGGTCGTCTCACAGGAGCAGTCCTCTGGATGGCTGGGAACAACGAGTGATATCGAGTGAATGACAGCCGGGCCGCCAAGAACGAATCGATCAATATATCACGCTGAGCGACCCGCCGTCGAGAGGGAGATCGCTGCAGAAATGCGCCAAATCAATAGGAATAAATGGGGTCAGGTCCTAATTTTGCAACAATATTGGGACCTGACCCCATTTATTGGGCTTGTTGCTAGCGACTAGCCCATTGTGATAGTAAGGTTGGATGCAGGCCGGATGGGGGGAAAGTGTTGCTTCTTGGTCCATTTTGGGGGCCTAATGAACTCTGCGTTCCGATTGGTCTGCCGTCTTTTCCTAGTCGCACATCCAAAGAAAGAATCACCAACCATGGTCTCGACCCAATTTCGTAGTCAGTTTCAAAAGATCGGTCGTAGGCTCGTGCTCGGCGTTTCGGTCCTCGCGCTGACTTTCGCGTTTGCAGCGCCCAGCATGTTGGGATCTGCGGCGGAATCAACGTCAACCGATGTCGCTTGGCGCGGCAGAGTCTATCGTCGCGCCTATTACGGTCCCGTCGTCCCCGTCGTCCCAGTCATCCCCGTGGCGCCGGTGGCTCCTGTCTATCGAGCGCCGCTGCTTCGACCTTACTACGCACCGGTCTATGGACCGACCTACTACGGCAGTCCTTACGGCGGAGCCGTCGTCTCTCCGTATGGCGGCGTCTATTGGTAATGTGACCGGCGTCAGGGGGGATTCTTCGATTCTTCGGGGAAGAATAGCCGATCAAAGAAGACGAGATGCATGACGAAGTCTCGCTAGCAGAGCGTCGTCAGCCATGATGAAGGCGCTCGGTCCTGACGAAGCGGGTCCACCTCAGAGCGTGAACTCATTTCGCGTTCTGTTGGCGGTTGCTGAGCAACGGCGTTTGCGTCGGTTATTGGTCCTTCTTGGATTTCCATGAATCCAAAACCTTGAGAGGAGAAGAGACAATGAGTTTGACTCACGTGCGAATCCATTTCCGGCGGTTTGGCCACTGGATCTCACTGGGGGTAGTCGCCGTTGCTTGGACCATCGTTGTTGCCGGATCGGACTCGGCCGCGATGTCTACCCCGCGGAAGTCAACGGTTGCCTGGAATGGCCCTGGCTTTGCGCAGACCTACATGGGGCCGATCTATGGACGCCCTATTTACAACCACTCTGGCTACAATCGCGGTTACGGCCCCATTTACGGACCAGGCTACAACACGCGTCCGTTCTATCGCCCTCTTCATAACGGCGGCGGCGTCGTGGTCATACCGAATGCGCGTGTTTATTGGTAATCCCAATTGGCAATGCGGGCTGTTTTTGTAACGCTCCACCACGCAGGCGGTGGAGTGTCTATCTTTCTAGGAGCGAAAATCTTTCGCTTTTGCCTCCTGCTCTGGCTCGCCCTTAACCCCCGCAACCGATTAAGTCGGACTTCGGCAGTTCGGGGGGGACGAGTCTGGTTGGGATCGTACAGGGCTCATCCCTGGCATGTACTTTGCGACTTAGCTGGCCATGGTTTTCAATTACCCCATCCAAGATAAGGAGAAGAGAAAATGGGTATTTCGCAATTACGCCAGCAATTTCAGACCGTCGGACGGTGGGCGATTCTCAGTCTCGCCGCCGTCGCACTTACCGTCGCGTACGCCGGACCAAGCTTCAGCAATTCAGAGTCGACGTTAGCGCCGCATGCAACTGCGACGCATGAGGTTCAAGACGTCGCTTGGCGCGGTCGCCGGGTCTACCGACGTGCATATCGAACGCCTTACTATCGTGGATACCGCGGCTATGGCTACGGCCCCCGTTATAACCGTGGATACTATGGCCGCCCGTACGGTGGCGCTGTTGTGACCCCGCGGATCGGCGTCTATTGGTAAGAAATTTTGTTCCTAGCGATATGATCGCGCGACTCTCTAATTGAACGTCGCGCGACCGTATCGTAGCGAATGTCCGAAAAAAACGGAGTGTGTGCTAGGCGTGATCCAGCATACGCTCCGTTTATTTTTTCTTGGCGAGATCCGCCGCGAAGCCATCGCGACAAAATCGCTGATCGCGCGATCTCCGCCAAACGATTCGCTTGACCTGGTTGGCAACCGCTCTACGCGAAAATGGGGCGCGCTAATCGGTCGGGGTCATTTTGCGGAACGAGCCGAGCACTTCAAAGCGGATCGTTTTCTTTTCTAGCGCCGCGATCGTGCGACGGATTTTCAACTCGCTTTCGTGCCCTTCCATCTCGACGAAGAAGAGATATTCCTGGTCGCCGCCGGAGACCGGAAACGACTCGATCCAGGTCAGATTGAGCCGGTTCCGTTTGAAGATGTTCATCGCATCGGCCAACGCGCCCGGCTTATGTTCGGTCTGAAACATCATCGCCGTTTTGTCGTCACCGGTCTTCTTGCCAGACTCGTTGCCGATCACGGCGAAGCGGGTCACGTTGCGGGGGTTGTCTTCAATGTTCTCTGCGGCGAAATTCAGGCCATAGTTGACTCCAGCGGCGCGGCTGGCGATCGCGGCGACCCCTGCTTGCTGAGTCGCTAATTGCGCAGCGGCGGCGGTGCTGGTGATTTCGCAGACGCGGGCCTGCGGCAGATGCTTCGCCAACCAGTTGCGGCACTGGGAGAGAGCTTGCGGCTTGCTGTAGACTTCGCGAATCGCCGCGCGATCGCATTTGGCCAGCAGGCAATGATGAATCCGCAGTTGGACTTCGCCGCAGATTTTGAGCGGCTGCTTGGCGAACATGTCGAGCGTGTCGGTGACGCGTCCGTCGCTTGAATTTTCGACCGGGACCAAGCCAAACTGACAAGTTCCGCGGCTGATTTCCTCGAACACGGCGGCGATCGTCGCGACCGGAACCAACTCGGCGCTTTGTCCGAACCTTTCGATCGCCGCTTGATGGCTGTAACTGTATTCGGGACCGAGAAACGCGACTTTCAATCGGGCTGCGACGTTTCGGCAGCCGCTGAAGATTTCGCGAAAGATCGACCGGATCTCCTGCGGAGGCAATGCGCCGCGGCTTTTCTGGGCGAGCGATTCGATCCGTTGGTCGTCGTCGATCAGGCCGTCGACCGTATTTCCGGCCGCTTTCAACTCGGTCGCGACCTGGATCAGGTCGGCGCGTTGCTGAATGAGGGCCGCCAGTTCGCGGTCAAGCTGGTCCACTTCGCGCTGGAGCGCGGTGGGGGTGGGGCGCTTCACGCTCTTTTTTTTCGACATTTCGTCCGTTCTCCGCCGGGGCCGATTCGCCCGAACTGGCGATCGTCAAACGAGTTCGCATCTATCGTAATCGACGGCCTCCCGTCGCGAACCCCCATCTGCCGCGCCGCCCAGATCTGCTGCCAATTTGGCATCGGCCGGAAAATTCGGCATGGCAGGTATGTTTCTAAGTGACTTTGACATAGCGACTTAGGTTCATGTTGCGTGATTTTTTTCCCATTGGCATGTCGCTTGCTTTCTACATGGACCGTCCGAAAAACAAGACGCAAACCGAGGGGAACCTCGAATCATAAGAGGAGGAATCTACATTATGGCACAAGGCGAAACGATCATTGGAATTGACCTGGGGACGACCAACTCGGTTGTCGCCATTATGGAAGGTTCCGAAGTCAAAATTATTCCGAACGCGGAAGGCAACCGGCTTACGTCGAGCGTCGTGGCGTTCACCGACAAAGGGGATGTCCTGGTCGGCGAACCGGCGCGTCGTCAGGCGGTGACCAATCCCAAGAAGACGGTCTACTCGATCAAACGCTTCATGGGTCGTCGTCACAACGAAGTCGACTCGGAAGAGAAGATGATCCCCTACGAAGTCGTAGGCGGCGCGGATGAGTACGTCAAAGTGAAAATTGGCGACGCCGAGTATACTCCGCAAGAGATCTCGGCCAAGGTTCTGCAAAAATTGAAAGCGGCGGCGGAGTCCTACTTGGGGCACAAGGTCAACAAGGCGGTCATCACCGTACCGGCCTACTTTAATGACGCCCAACGCCAAGCGACCAAAGACGCCGGTCAGATCGCCGGTTTGGAAGTTGCGCGAATCATCAACGAGCCGACGGCGGCGGCGCTAGCCTATGGTCTGGGCAAGCAGAAGAGCGAGAAGATCGCGGTCTTCGACTTGGGCGGCGGTACGTTTGATATTTCGATCCTCGAAGTTTCTCCTCCCGAAGGAGAAGAAGAAGGGGAACGGACCGTTTTTGAAGTCATCAGCACCAACGGCGATACGCACTTGGGGGGCGATGACTTTGACGAAGAACTGATTCACTACGTCGCGGACGAGTTCAAGAAAGAGCACGGCGTCGATCTTCGCAACGACACGATGGCTTTGCAGCGTTTGCAGGAAGCGTGCGAAAAAGCGAAGAAAGAGCTGAGCTCGCAGGCGCAGACCGACATCAATCTGCCGTTTATTACGGCCGACGCGTCGGGTCCGAAGCACTTGCAAATGTCGATCAGCCGCTCGAAGTTTGAAGAGCTGACCGACAGCTTGATTCAGCGCTGCCGCGTGCCGGTCGAAAAAGCGTTGGCCGACGCCAACCTAAAGCCGAGCGACATCGACGAAGTCGTGTTGGTCGGTGGTTCGACGCGCATCCCCAAAGTCGCGGAGATGGTCAAAAAGATCTTTGGCAAAGATCCGCACAAAGGGGTGAATCCTGATGAAGTGGTCGCCGCTGGCGCCGCGATTCAAGGAAGCGTGTTGTCAGGCGATCGCAAAGACGTGCTGCTGTTGGACGTGACTCCGCTTTCGCTCGGTATTGAGACGCTGAACGGCGTCTTCACCAAGCTGGTCGAGCGCAATACGACGATTCCGACCGAAAAGAAGCAAACCTTCTCGACAGCGGAAGACAGTCAGTCGGCGGTGACGATTCGCGTGTTCCAAGGGGAACGTCCGATGGCGGAAGACAACCGCTTGCTCGGTCAGTTCAACCTCGACGGAATTCCGCCGGCTCCGCGCGGCATGCCGCAAATTGAAGTGAAGTTTGATCTCGATCAAAACGGCATCTTGAACGTGTCGGCCAAAGATGTCGGCACCGGCAAAGAGCAGCACGTCAAAATCGAGCAGTCTTCCGGCTTGTCGGAAGCCGAGATTCAGCGGATGCAAAAGGACGCCGAAGAGCACGCTTCGGAAGATAAGCGAAAGCGTGAACTCGCCGATCTGCGCAACCAAGCCGAATCGATGTGCTTCCAGCTTGAGAAGTTGATCAAAGAGAACGGTGAAAAACTTTCCGACAGCGACAAACAGCCGTTGGAACAATCGATCGAGAAAACCCGTGAAGCGGCCAAGGGCGAAGACGTCGATGCGATCAAGTCGGCGATTAGCGAACTGGAAGCAGCTTCCCACGCGGTGAGCAAAGTGTTGTACGAAGGAGCCGCCGCTGCTGGCGGAGCTGCCGGAGCAGAAGCCCCGGGAGCCGAAGCAGCCGGATCCTCCGGCGACGACGATGCGATCGACGCTGAGTTTGAAGTGAAGAAAGACTAAGCTGCAAGTTGCTTGAGAACGCTGGGGACGGACGATCGTCCCCAGCGGATCTCGCTTGCCAACAGCCGGCTTCAGTTTCTCTCGACGCCGGCGCGAAGCCCGCTCTTGGACTTTTCGGGCATTCTCTTTTTTCGGCGATTTTTGGCCGCTATTCAGGTAAAAACAACTGCGCTGAAGTTGTGCGCAGATTTTTCAAAGGAGGCTTGGACGATGGCGATTCGGTTCGACAAATTCACGCTCAAAGCTCAAGAGGCGGTCCAAAATGCGCAGACGATTTGCATGGACGCCAGTAATCCGCAGTTGACCCCGTTACATCTGCTCGTCGCTTTACTGCGCGAAGCCGATGGCGTGGTGAAACCGCTGTTGGACAAGATCGGCGCCAATCGACGCCAGATTACGGAGTTGGTTGACTCAGAGTTGGGCCGCTTGCCCAAGGTCACAGGCGTCGCCGGACAGCCGGGGCTTTCGACCGAGCTGGATCAAGTGCTGCAAGCGGCGCAGCGCGAAGCGGACGTGATGAAGGATGACTTTGTCTCGACCGAGCACTTGATGCTGGCGCTGACTCGCGTCAAAAGCGCCGCGCAAGAGATCTTGAAGGTGAACGCCGTCTCGGACAAAGAAGTATTGGCCGCGCTGCAGTCGGTGCGCGGCAATTCGCGCGTGACCGATCAAAATCCGGAGTCGACGTTCCAGGCGTTAGAGAAGTATGGCATCGATCTGGTCGAGCGAGCCAACCAAGGCAAGCTCGATCCGGTGATCGGCCGCGACCAAGAGATTCGCCGCACGATCCAAGTCCTCTCGCGCCGTACCAAAAACAATCCGGTCTTAATCGGCGAGCCTGGCGTTGGAAAAACGGCGATCGCCGAAGGTCTAGCGCTGCGCATCGTCCAGGGAGACGTTCCGCAAAGCTTGAAGAACAAGCGGATCGTCGCGCTCGACATGGGCGCGCTGGTCGCCGGCGCCAAATTTCGTGGTGAGTTTGAAGAGCGGCTGAAAGCGGTTCTGAAAGAAGTGCAGGATTCCGACGGCCACGTCGTGCTGTTCATCGACGAGCTGCATACCGTCGTCGGCGCCGGCAAAGCGGAAGGGGGGGCCGATGCCGCGAACCTGTTGAAACCGGCCCTGGCCCGGGGCGAACTCCGGTGCATTGGAGCGACGACGCTCGATGAGTTTCGCCAATACATCGAGAAAGATGCGGCGCTCGAACGTCGGTTTCAACCGGTCTTTGTCGGCGAACCGTCGGTCGAAGATACGATCGCGATTTTGCGAGGGTTGAAGCCGCGTTACGAAGCGCATCATGGGATCAAGATCAAAGACTCGGCCCTGGTCGCCGCGGCGAAGCTCTCGGATCGCTACATTACCGATCGATTCTTGCCGGACAAAGCGATCGACCTGGTCGATGAAGCTTCGAGCCGCTTGGCGATTGAGATGGAGAGCGTGCCTGGCGAAATCGACGCGGTGCAGCGTCAGCTGACGCAATTGGAGTTGGCCGATCGGCAATTGGCCGAAGAAACCGAAGAATCGGCCGTCGAACGACGCGCTGAGATTCAAACCGAAATGACCGACCTGCGTCGTCAGTTGGCGTCGCTCCGCGAGCAATGGGAGACCGAAAAGCTGGGGTTGGGAGACGTCACCAAGGTTCGGCATGAGCTGGCCCAGCTCGAGCTGCAGTTTTCGCAATTGCATGCGTCGATTCAAGAGAAGCAAGCGAGCGGCGCCCCGGTGTCAGAGTCGGATTACCAACAACTATTTGAGTTGCAGAAGAAACGGGATGCGTTGACCGCGCGGATGGATGCGGAAGTCGATCACTCGGACGCCGCGAAAGAAGGAAAAAAGCCGGAGCGGCGGTTGCTGCGCGAGCAGGTTACCGAGGAAGAAATCGCCGAGGTCGTCAGCCAGTGGACCGGAATTCCGGTCACGCGGATGATCGAATCGGAACGAGCCAAGCTGCTCGTGCTGGAAGAACGGCTGCATCAACGGGTCGTCGGCCAGGATGAAGCGGTCGAAGCGGTCGCCAACGCGGTCCGACGAAGTCGGAGCGGAATGCAAGCGACCAATCGACCGATCGGTTCATTTATTTTCCTGGGGCCGACCGGCGTGGGAAAGACTGAGCTTTGCAAAGCGCTCGCCGAGATCTTGTTTGATGACGAGCACGCGATGGTTCGCATCGACATGAGCGAGTATATGGAGCGGCATGCCGTCAGTCGTTTGATCGGCGCTCCTCCCGGATACGTCGGTTACGAAGAAGGGGGCAAGCTGACCGAAGCGGTTCGCCGGCGTCCTTACAGCGTGATTTTGCTCGACGAGATCGAGAAGGCGCATCGCGACGTCTTCAACATCTTGCTGCAAGTGTTGGACGATGGGCGCCTGACCGACAATCACGGTCATACGGTCGACTTCACCAATACGATCGTCGTAATGACCAGCAACATCGGCAGCCAGGCGATCCAGCAGATCGCGGCCGAGGGAGGAACCGACGAAGAGGTGCGCGACGCGGCTCAGGCCAGTTTGCGGACCCACTTTTTGCCCGAGTTTTTGAATCGCATCGACGAGACGATTGTCTTCAAACCGCTTTCGAAAGAGCAGTTGCGACACATCGTGGAGATCCAGGTTGGATTTCTCGCGAAGCAGTTGCAAGAGAACGGAATCGAACTGGTCATCACGCCTGCGGCCAAAGACGAGCTGTCGGAGGAAGGGTACGACCCAACTTTTGGGGCGCGTCCGTTGAAGCGTGTGATTCAAAATCAGTTGCAGAACGCGCTGGCGACCACGATTTTGAAAGGAGACATCGGCGAAGGAGACGGCATAACTATCGACTACGCCGACGGCGCGTTTCAGTTTCAAAAATATCGTCCTGACTCGCTCAGCGAGTAGGATTGCCAGGGGCGGAAAAAAAAAGAGGCTCGGCGGTTTCGCCGAGCCTCTTTTGATTTGCATTCAGTCAGCCGCCGCGACTAGGAGGAAGAACCTAATCCAAGCAGGCCAGCATTAACCAATGAGTTTCCACTCTTTGATCAGCTGTTCGGCCGAAGGAGTCATACGGCGCAGCTTCTCAGCAATGCGGGCCTTCATCTCGCCAGACGGATTCTTCGCCAGAATCGCTTTGAACTTCGTGTACGATTTCGCACGATGACGACGACGTTTCAGCTCTTTCCCACGCTCGCTAATAACCGGCACGTGATTCTCCTAAAACACTGTATATTGTGGTAGTTGATGTCGTAGTAAACGGATAAAGATAGCGATTCCCGGCATTTACGTCAATGACCAGTCGCTGGCGCCGGTGAACCGCGATCCATAAAATGGGTCCTAAGGAAGCATCCCCAGAAAAAAAGCCGGCATCCGCTGTAACCTATTACAGAGCGAAGGGTTGCGTTGACAATCTTTCGCCCCGTCGATACATTAAATCCCTTCCCCAGCGACCGCCGTGTCGCAATCGGGACAAATCAGGAGGCGAGCCGAATGGTTAGGGAGCGGTCTTGAAAACCGTCGCGGGCAACCGTTGGGGGTTCGAATCCCTCCGCCTCCGCTTGGGAGCCGGCTTGTGTTTGATCGCAAGTCGGCTTTTTTTATGCAATCGCGGTTGATGGGGCGGATTGTGCGTTTTGGGATTGGGGCGCTAGCCGCGTTCGGGCCAGAGGGTTTCGTCTTGGGGGATGGTGATGACGGGCCAACCGCCGGGGAAGAGGCGGATGATGCGGCCTGGGCGATAGCCTTCTAGTAACAGTTGCGGCTGAAAGCGGACTTGCCGTCCGCTGCTGCCGGGCGCCAACTCGATCTCTTGGATGCTAAGTAAGGGGCCGCTCTTGCGGTCGTTGACCTGGTCATAGGTTTGGAGCGTTGGTTCGGCGACGACGCCGGTGACGGAAGTATTGGGACGGAAGTCTTCCAAAAGATGGGGGTCTACGCCGCCAAACAGGGTGACGGTGACGATCCGCTTTTGATTGTCGACTTCATCGATCCAGCCTGGTATGCCGCGGTATTTCAGATGCAAGCGATGTTGCGCTAACTGTTGTTGGCGGGCCAGCTCGCGACTCTCGTCATCCAGCCAGAGGTCGGTGCAGCGACCCACGCCGTAGAGCGTCGCCCAGGTGAGATTGAACAAGACTTTTTGGCCGGGTTGGATATCTTCGAGCGCGCCGAATTGCTTTCCTAGATAGACGCGGGTAGCCGGCGTTAGATCAATTTCGATCGTCGCGTCATCCCGTTTGTCCGTTTCGGTTTCGACGCCGCGCAGCGTTAACTTCATGGTCATCAGATCGACCGACTCGACTTGAAATAGTCGTTTCTGCTCGTCGTAGTAGCTGAAATCGTCGACTAGGCGGTAGGCCTGGGAAAAGTCCTTTTCGATGCTTTGACGGTTGAAGTAGACCTTGGGAATCTCTTCGTCCTTATCTTTCACGTAGAACCAGCCGTGCAGATGCGTGCCGATCGGAATATCGCGCAGTGCGGCCGGCGCTCCGTGATACGTCAGCGACCCGTACGGCAACATGCGGAAGTTGATCGGCGTATCCCAGTTGTGGCGGCGCTGCTTGTCGGTGCGAGAGACGCGCAGCATGCCGGCTCGGTGGACATGATCCATCTCGATCAGTTCACCGGTAAAATAGTGGGCCGATCCAGCTGGGGGAAATTTGTGCGGTTCGACTTGATACCAGGCAAGTTTCTCGTCGCCGTTCTCATCGGTCCGAAACGGCTCTTCCGCCGGAAGCTGTCCCGCAAAACAGATTCCAGATAGCAGTAGCGACAAACAGATTAAATTTCGCACGCGAGTTATCCTAGAATTTCTTTTATGACGCCGTTGCTATCGCCGAAGGAATCGACGGGAACATCCATTTTTTGAACCATCGTCAGCAGCAGATTGCTGAGATGAGCGTCGCTGTCGACGGGACGCGAGCAGACGCCGTAGTGAGATCTGGCGTCGTCCAAATTGTAGGTTTCTATTTTCGGCAGATTAAAGTCGATGTGCTGACCATGCTTCAGGCCGAGCGAAGCGCCGCCGGCCAAGACCATCGGCAAGTTGGCGTTGCCGTGACTGTGGCCGTACGCCATGCCGCTGCCGAACAAGACCATGGTTCGATCCAAGAGGGTCTCGTCATCTTCTTCCTGGTACGACTTCAATTGGCTAAGGAAGTAGGACAACTGCTCCGCCAAAAAGGTGTCGGTTTGCGTCAGACGGCGCAGTTGCTCGGGGTCGCCGTTGTGATGCGAGAGCTCATGACGCGTCTGCATGACGCCGATTTCTGGGATCGCCAGGCCGTTGCTTTCGCTTCCGCTCATGCAGGTGATCACGCGGGTCATATCGGTCCGCAGCGCCAGCACCATCAAGTCGTAGATAGTGCGGTAGTAGTCGCCGGCGTCGGTTTGCGGAATGTCGCGCGTCAGTTTCGTTTTGGTTTCGGCGGCGACCGACGGCTTCGGAATGTCGAGCCATTCGTAGCTGCGCTGGGTACGCTTTTCTACGTCGCGAACGGCGTGGAGATATTCGTCCAGCTTGTTGCGATCCTCGGCGCCGATTTGTTTGCGGAAGCTGTCGGCGTCTTCCAGCAGCGTATCTAACACGCTGCCGCGACGATTGAGATTGCGTTTTGCGGTTTCGGCGCCGCCGGGCTCGACGCCGAACAAGCGATCAAAGATCTGTTTGGGACGGCGCTCGGATGGCAACGGAATCCCGTCGCGCGACCAGGCGAGCGAACCGCCGGTGATCGCGAGTTCCAGGGACGAGAACCGCGTATGCGGCGACGTGACTTCGGCCATCATTTGGTCGGCCGAGACGCTATTGCGAAACGCGCCTCCTTCTTGACTGATCTTCGCCGCAGTCAGCCAGATCTTGTCACACTCGTGGGCTTGGCCAAGTCCGTTGGGATGGTGCAGACCGCTGATCGGCGTGATTTGTTGGCGATGCGCTTCGAGCGATTTCAGCGGAGCGCTCAGCTCATAGTCGGCGCCTGCTTTCTCGATTTGCCAGGTGAGCGTGTTGACGCCGTTAGGGATGTAAACAAAGACCGATCGTTTCGGTTTGCCGGCCGCTGCGCCGGGGTTCTCTTGTTCTTTAGCGACCGCTTTTTGGCCGGAGTCCATGCAGTTGAGCAGCGGCAAGCCCAGCGTAGCGCCCAGTCCGCGCAGTGCGTGACGTCGGTTGATTCTCCAACGATTGAAATTGAAATGGCTCATCTATCACCGTTTCTGAAACAGGTCGGAAAGTACCAGCGCTTTCACCAGATCACGCACGCGGTAATCGGCATCCTTGCTACGTTTTGCAATCGCCGCTAAATCCTCTCGGTCGTCGACGGTCATCGTGCGGCGGAGCGAGTAGGTCGCTAATTTTTCGATAAAGGTCTGGTTGAACGGATCGAGATCGGCCAGCAGCAATTGTTTGAATTCGTGAGGTGTAGCGAACTTGCGACCGTCCGGCAGTACGCCGCTGGGATCGACCGGCGGATTGGCGCCGACTCCTTGCGCCACGACTTCTTCTTCTCGCCAACGACCGATCGCGTCAAAGTTGTCGAACGCTAGCCCCAATGGATCGATTTTGCGATGACACGCAGCGCAGTTGGGATCATGCTTGTGCGCCTCCAACTTCATCCGAATCGTCGCCTTGGGCGAATCGACCGGATTCGGTTCGATCGCATCCACGTTGGCCGGCGGCGGGGGAGGCGTTTTGCCGAAGACCGATTGCAAGACCCAGACGCCGCGGTGTACAGGACGATGTCGCGTTCCGTCGGAAGTCAGGGATAATACGGCCGCTTGCGTCAGCAGACCTCCCCGCTGATCATCCGGCGCGAGCGCCACGCGCTGGAATTGATCCTGCTCGATTCCATCAATCCCGTAATGGATCGCGAGACGCGGATTCACCATCGTCCAATCCGAGTCAATGAATTCGCGCAGACTCAAGTTTTTCTGGAGCACTTCTTGGAAGAAGGCGAACGTCTCGCCGCTCATGCTCCGTTCGAGGTGGGGATCGTAGTCGGGATACAGATCTTTGTTCGGCGGAAACATTCCCAGCTTGTGCATCTGCAGCCATTGGCGAGGAAAATCATGGCAAAACTTTTCGGCTCGCTCGTCGGCCAACATGCGATCGAACTGCTGCTGGAGAATGTCTGGTTCATGCAGCTTGTCGTCTCGCGCCAGGGCAAATAGTTCGTCATCCGGCATCGTGCTCCACAACAGGTAGGAGAGCCGCGCCGCTAGTTCAAAGTCATTCAGATTCGCCTGGGGATGCTCAAGGTCTCCTTCGATCACAAACAGAAAATTTTTCGAGCAAAGAATCGCCAACATGCCGGTCTTCATCGCTTGGCGAAAGTCAGATCCGGCGGCGATTTCGCTTTCGACGATTTGGAAGTATTGGTCGACCTCGTCGGTCTCGACCGGTCGGCGGAACGCCGCTTCGCACAGTCGCGCCAAGCAAGTACGAGCCTGATCCATGTCGCCGCTCTCGGCTGGCATATAGCGAGCCCGCTTCTCGGTGACGTCGCTGGGTTGAAGGGGACCTTCCCATTCGATCCAGTCAACGATCAGAAAGGGATAAAGGGGAACCCCTTCTTCGTCCGTCAATTTAATCTGCCAGGGGATGCGCCCATCTTGAAGACTGAAAAAAGGTTTCTGACCACTCCGGCCGGAACGAGGCAAGTTCGAAGGACCCGGCACATCGTTCGTCAGTTGAAACGAGTGCCCGCCGGCCGGCAGATCGACGGTGAACTCGACAATTGTCGGCTCGTCTTCTGGAGCCAGAATGTCTTGCTCAAACAGCAAGCGATCGATTTTGTCGGCATAGAAGGTCAGGTGCGGCGCGCGACCACCGACCGGTTTTAACCCGCTGACCTGGATACGGACTTTGAAAATTCCGCCGTTTTTCAGCATGGCGCTATCGGGGCCAGGTCGACCCCCGCGGATTTCATGGCCGGGCCACATATCGACGCGAACTTTGTCAGCGAGCCCTTGTTCTTCTAACTCTTTGATTTGTTGGCCGGACGGCCCGCCGCGCAAATCGAGGGCGCGCTTGCGAACGACCTTCGATTCGATCGGGCGCGTCGGATACGCTTCGTCTAGGATTCGCTCGGCGGCGCTATAGTATTTTTCGATATGCGACGCCGATAGGGAGAGGACTGAGCCGATTCGCTCGAAGCCGTGCCATTGGGCGTCTTCGTTCAGCCCGCTCGGATCGGCGACGCCAAAGCGAACGCCGAGCAAATCGGCGACGGTATTCGCATACTCATCGCGGGTCAGTCGATGGAACGAGACCGGTTCTTTTTTCGCGAGCCGCGCCGCTTTTCCTTCTTCGATGCGCGTCGCAAGCCATTCCACGATTTCGGCGTTCCGTTCGGCCGAAGGAAGATTGGGTTCGTCCTCGGGGGGCATCTCGCCGTTGTTGATTTTTTCGATTACTTCCCGCCAGCGATTGACCGAAGGGCCTCCGCCGACATCGGTAGAAAGCGTATCGATACGAAAATCTCCTTCCTGCAGATCGGGGCCATGGCAGCGAATGCAGTTCTGCTGGACGTACGGACCGATCGCGTCGGAGAAAGCTGCGTGGGATGGCGTTTCTGCTTGCGTTCTGCCGGCATCGAACAAGATGCACAGCATCAGCGCAAGAACGAACTGAGACGACAGTCGCGGCATGAGGAATCGTGGGATTGGAGGCGGGAAGCGATGATGGCGAGAAGTTTGTTTATAGTCCGTTGGGAGGAGTCGCGTCAAGAATTTTGTTCTGATCTTTGAACGTCTAGAAATCGCAGCGTCGTTGTGCTTAAGACCGTCGTTTCCGACGTGCTATACTTAAAATCGGGCGAGCAACGCACAGGAAACGAAGTATGGATGCGGTACTCCGATGGATCGACTCGCAGCAAATCGCGATGGAAGATCTGCTGATCGACTGGGCGTCGATTAACTCGGGGACGTATCATCTCGCTGGCGTAAAACGCCTTACGGAAGAGGTCGTCAGCCACTTCGAGCCGCTTGCCGATGAGATTTGCCGCGTCCCCTTAGCGAGTCACAGCGAAGTGGACTCACGCGGCGAGTCGGTGGCCATGCCGCTAGCAGACGCGCTGGTGATGACGCGTCGCCGTGAAGCGCCGCTACAGGCCGTTTTATCGATCCATCTGGATACGGTCTATCCTGCCGATTCTTCCTTTCAAACAGTCCATTGCTCAACAGCCGAGATCGCAGGACCCGGCGTCGCCGACGCCAAGGGAGGTTTGGTCGTTCTACTGTACGCACTCCATGCGCTGGAGCGTTATGTCGCCGAGTCCGGCGATCAGCAACTGGGTTGGCGGGTGATCTTGAATACCGACGAAGAGATCGGTTCTCCTTCCTCGGCCGACGTATTCGCCAAGTACGCGCCGGGCGCCGACTTTGGGCTGCTCTATGAGCCGAGCTTGCCCAATGGCAATCTGGTTGGACAACGCGGCGGCTCTGGAAATTTTTCGATCGTTGCGCACGGCAAATCGGCCCATGCCGGGCGCGAGTTCGCTCTAGGGCGAAACGCCGTTGTCGCCGCCGCTACGGTGGCCGCGGATCTGCACAATCTCAATGGTCGTTGGCCCGGCGTGACGATCAATGTAGCGCGGATCGAAGGAGGCGCGCCGTACAATGTGGTGCCTGACGCGGCGGTTGTCCGTTTTAACATTCGCTATCCGGCGCCTGACTTGGAAAGAGAGATCGCGGCGGCGATCAACCAGATCGTAGCGCGAACGACGGAGGGAATCTCCCTGACGCAGCATGGTCGATTCTCCGCGCCTCCGAAATTGCTCGACGCGCGGCACAAAGAACTGCTGACGCAGATTTGCGACTGCGGTCAGCAGTTGGGGCTCCACTTGCAATGGGAAACTTCCGGCGGCGTTTGCGATGGAAATCGCTTGACGGCGCTCGGCGTGCCCAACGTGGACACGCTGGGAGTTCGCGGCGGCAACATTCATTCGACGGCCGAATTCATGTGGCGCGACAGTCTGGCCGAGCGCGCGAAATTGTCGGCAAGTTTGCTCATTACCAAGAGTCGCGCAGAGATTTAAGCGAACTTCGACCGCCGACCGTCCCACTTCTTTTTTCAGCGATGGCGTATAATTGAAGAGTAGGCAGCGCAACGGAGATATAGGTATGGATCAGCCGAAGTTGAATGCGGAGAGTTTGCGAGCGGACCCGCGAGTCGCCCAGGCCAAGCTGTTGCTTCGCGAGGCGCTGGCCGATCATGCGGGACAACTTGCTCGCTGCGACGCGCAAGCCGAGTTGCAAACGGACTATAAAGCAGCGCTCGATCAGTTCGCCGCTCTACGCGGCAATGCGCTCTACTATCCTTTTCTCGGCAGCGGCATCGGTCGCGGCAGTCTGGTCGAACTGGCCGATGGCGGCGTTAAGTACGATATGATTTCGGGAATCGGCGTTCATGTCTGCGGTCATAGTCATCCGCAGTTGCTCGACATTCTGATCGACGCCGCGCTGGAAGATACGGTGATGCAGGGAAACTTGCAGCAAAACAGCGAATCGCTGGAAGTTTGTCGCCAACTGGTGACGCTCGCCAATCGACAAGGCGCCAAGCTCGACCATTGCTTTCTAACTTCAAGCGGAGCGATGGCGAATGAGAACGCGCTGAAGATCTTGTTTCAATATCGCGCCGGCTCGCAGCGGATCTTAGCGTTCGATCACGCATTTGCAGGCAGATCGCTAGTGCTTTCTCAAGTGACCGATCGCCCGCAGTATCGCGCCGGCCTTCCGGCGACGGTTCCGGTCGACTTTGTGCCGTTCTACGACGCCGACCGAAAAGAAGAGAGTCAGCAAGCGGCGCTAACGGCGCTCCGGTCGCATCTGGCGCGCTATCCTGCTGCGCATTGCGGTTTCATGATGGAACTCGTGCAAGGAGAAGGAGGCTATCGCACGGCGCCGCGAGCATTCTTTGAAGTCCTCTGCCAGGAACTGCGACAAGCGAGCGTGCCGATCTACTTTGATGAAATTCAAACCTTCGGTCGCACGCTGGCTCCCTTCGCCTATCAAATGTTGCAGTTGGACGAATACGCCGACATCGTGACCGTTGGCAAAATGACGCAGGTCTGTGCGACCCTGTTTGGCGATGCGATGAATCCCCAGCCGGGGTTGTTGAGCCAAACATTCACCGCGTCGACCAGCGCGCTGTTGGCCGCGCGGTTTATTCTCACTCAACTGGAGACCGGCGGTTTCTATGGCGCTGACGGACGCAACGCCCAGATTCAGCGGCGGTTTTGCGAGCGGTTTGAAAAGCTGCGGCGACAACACCCGGATGTCATCAGCGGGCCGTGGGGCGTCGGCGGGATGGTTGCGCTGACCGCTTTGGACGGATCGAGCGGCATGGCGAAGAAGGTGCTGTTTGAACTCTTCTCGGCAGGGGTGATCGCATTTGCGGCCGGCTCCGAGCCGACGCGGATTCGCTTTTTGCCGTCGCTGTTGGCGGTCACGGATGACGAGATCGATGCGGTCTGCGATATTCTGGAGCAAACGCTGCTGCGTCTTCATCATGAGCAATAGGAGAGTTCCGTATGAGCCAAGCAGCGCAACTGGTCGTTCGCCCGGTGCAGATCGATGATCTGACGCAGTTGAACGAATTGGCTCAACTTACCGCGACGGGGCTGACGACGCTTCCCCGTGATGCGGCGCTCATGGAAAAACGGGTGCGGCAAAGCGTGCGCTCGTTTTCCCAGATGGATGATGACTCGGTGCAGCACGAACTGTTTTTGTTCGTGATGGAGGAGAAACAGTCCAAGCAAATCGTCGGCACCTGCGGGATTGTGCCGAAGGTGGGAGGATTCAAGCCGTTTTACGCCTATCAAATCCGAACCGACATCCATAAGTCGGAAACGCTGCAGTTGCACTACGAGCATCAGGTCCTCTATCTGCTGAGAGAACATGACGGGCCGACCGAGATCGGCAGTTTGTTTCTGCGGAGCGATTATCGGGGTGGAGGAGTGGGACGCGTCCTTTCGCTGTGCCGATTTCTCTTCATGGCGAATTATCCCGAATTGTTTGAATCCGAAGTGATTGCGGAGATGCGAGGAGTTATCGACGCGCAGGGGAACAGTCCCTTTTGGGAAGCGCTTGGGCATCACTTCTTTGGGATTGATTTTCCCAATGCCGATATGTTGAGTTTGTACAACAAAGAGTTCATCGAAAAGCTGATGCCGCGACACCCGATTTATGTGGCGCTGCTTCCGGCCGCAGCTCAGGCGTCGATCGGCGCCGTTCATGAACTCACCGCACCCGCGCGACGCTTGTTAGAAAGTGAAGGCTTGCGCCTGCGGGATCTGGTCGATATCTTTGAAGCGGGGCCGATTTTGCAGTGCAAACGAGCAGAGATTCGCGCGATTCGCGATAGCCGTGTCGGCGTGATTGTCGAGATTCTGGAGACGCCTGCCGTGTTGGGGGCGTTTCGGAAATGTATCGCCACAACGGTGGGGACCACGTTTCGCGCGGCTGGCGGTTTGCTTTTGCAGCGAGAGGATGGGGTGGTGGTAGAACGAGCGTTGGCCGACGCCTTGGAAGTGCAGATCGGGGACTCGGTGCGCTATGTCGATCTGAGAGCGGAGATCTAGCGATGTTACAAATCGATGGACAATGGCGCGAAGGAAGCGGCGAGCCGTTTACTTCGCTCAATCCGGCGACCGAGCAGGTTGTGTGGAAAGGAAACGCCGCCAACAGCGCGGATGTGGATGACGCTTTTCTCGCCGCGGTCGAGGCGCAGATTCCCTGGAGTGCGCTCCCTTGGGAAGAGCGCGCGACTTCGCTGCGTGCTTTTGCGGGCGCGGTTCGCGCGAATCGCGATGCGATGACGCAAGCAATCTCCGCCGAAGTAGGAAAGCCGCTCTGGGACGCGGCGACCGAAGTGGACGCGGTTGCAGCAAAAATCGAAGTCACGATAAATGCCCAGCAGCGCCGCCGCCCAGAAGAGACGTTGGATCTAAACGGGCGGATCGGACGGACCTGGTATCGTCCGTTGGGGGTCGTCGCGGTCTATGGCCCCTTTAATTTTCCGGCCCATATCGCCAACGGGCAAATCGTTCCGGCGCTGCTTGCCGGCAACAGCGTCCTGTTCAAGCCTAGCGAACTGACGCCGCAAGTAGCCGAGCTAACGACCAAACTGTGGAACGAAGCGGGACTGCCGCCGGGCGTGTTCAACCTACTGCAAGGAGGCGCTGCGACAGGACGCTTGATTGCCGAACATGCCGACTTACGCGGACTCTTCTTTACCGGAAGTCTGACGACCGGGTTGAAGCTGCGTGAGACGCTGGTCCATCGGCCCGAAGTGCTGCTAGCGCTCGAGTTGGGGGGGAATAATCCGTTGGTCGTGCTGGAGCCTGACCAAAACCTGTCGATGCTCAATCAGGTGATTCAATCGGCGTTTTTGACATCGGGCCAACGTTGCACGTGCGTTCGCCGGTTGATCTTGGTAGGCGAGAGCGCCGCTTTTCTACAGCAGTTGCAGGAGAAGACCTCCCAAATTGCCGTGGGCGCAGCCGATGCGAATCCAGAGCCGTTTATGGGACCACTGATTCACGCGGCCGCCGCCGAGCGAATCTTGAGCCAGCAGCAGCGGTTGGTCGCAGGCGGCGCAGTTCCGATCTTGGAAAGTCGACGGATGCCGAGCGGCCCGGCGTTTCTTTCGCCAGGCTTGATCGATGTAACGACGTGCGGATCGCGATCGGATGAAGAAATGTTTGGACCGCTGTTGCAGGTGATTCGCGTCGACGATTTTAGCGCGGCGATCCGCGAAGCGAATCAGACGCGTTTTGGTTTGGTCGCCGGACTTCTGGGGGGGGGTCACGATGACTTTCAGCGCTTCCGTCGTCAGGTGAACGCCGGACTGGTGAATTGGAATCTGCCGACCACCGGCGCTAGCGGCAGACTGCCGTTCGGCGGAATGGGACAGAGCGGCAACTATCGACCGGCGGGCTATTTCGCGACCGATTTCTGCAACATTCCGGTTGCTGGACTCGAACCGGCGACGCCGCCGGAGAGGAATGATCGGTGAACGGAGCGATGGAAGTCAACTTTGACGGTTTGCTCGGTCCCACGCATCACTTTGGCGGGCTATCGGCCGGCAATTTGGCCTCCCTTTCCCACCGGCATCAAAGCTCGTCACCGCGGCGCGCGGCGCTGGAGGGACTTGCGAAGATGAAGCTTGTCGCGGAGCTCGGCGTACCGCAAGCGTTCTTCCCGCCGCAGCGGCGACCCCATTTTGGTTTTTTACGCGAACATGGATTCAGCGGCGATGCGCGCCACGTGATTGCTGCGGTTGCGAGAGAGCGGCCAGATCTGTTGAGCGTCGCCTATAGCGCTTCGGCGATGTGGGCCGCGAACGCAGCCACCGTGTCACCAAGCGCCGATACTTTGGACGGACGCATCCATTTGACGCCGGCCAATCTGATCAGTATGCCGCATCGGAAGCTGGAAGTAGAGCAAACGACGAAGCTGTTGCGAGAGATTTTTGCCGACGAACGATTTTTTGTGGTGCACGATCCGCTGGCCGGCCGGATCGAGTACAGCGATGAAGGCGCGGCCAATCATACGCGGTTTTGCCGGCGATACGAGCAGCGTGGAGTGGAGCTGTTTGTCTATGGTCGCAGCGGCGCTGAGAAGACCGATCCAGAAACTCGATTTCCGGCGCGACAAGCCAAACAAGCGTCGGAACAAATCGCCAAGCAGCATGGACTATCGCCGGAGGTAACCGTTTTTGCTCAGCAGAGTCGCCGAGCGATTGACGCCGGCGTGTTTCATAACGACGTGATTGCGGTTGGTAATGCTTCGGTTCTTTTGGTGCACGAGCATGCGTTTGTCGATCAAGCGGCCGTGTTGAGCCGATTGCAGCATCCGTTCGGCGGCGATTTGACGACGCTCGTGATTTGTGACCAAGAGCTGCCGCTGGCAGAAGCGGTGCGGACATACTTTTTCAATAGTCAATTGCTGACGACAACCGGCGGATCGATGACGCTGATTTGCCCGGCGGAGTGCGAGCGTTCTCGAGCGGCGCAGCAAGTGATCGAGCGGTTGTTAAGGGAAGAGAATCCAATCAGCCAGTGCGAGTTTGTCGATGTTCGGCAGAGCATGCACAACGGCGGCGGCCCCGCTTGTCTACGGCTGCGCGTGGTGATGACGCGAGACGAGTTCGCCGCTTTGCCGCGTTCGATTATTTGGACCCCGCAGTTGCACCAACGGCTGCAAGTCTGGATCGAGAAGCACTACCGCGATGAACTGTCGATCGCCGATTTGGCCGACCCCGATCTTGTGAACGAAGTCGAGCGCGCATTTGACGATCTAGGGCAGATCTTGGGAAACGAACGCTTGTTGCCCTAGCTGCGACTGTCGGTGCTTTGAAAGATTTTGTCGGCGCTTTTGGCGACGAAACCAGAGAAGAGTTTACCGTTAGGCAGCGGGTAACGCTGAGCGAACTCAAAGTAGCAGCCCGGCGCCGCATGGACGCCATCGGTGAACTCGACTTCGATCTCCGGCGCGGTGGTCGACGATTGTTCGAGAAAGACGCTGGGAGAACCTTTGATCTCGCCTCCTTCGCGGTTGAGCTGAAATCCTTGCGCAACGAGCAACGCATTCAGTTCCTTCAACGACGAGACTGACTTTAACGCGTTAACGAAGACCGTGAAGTGGTTGGCGCAATATCCATGCGCAGCCATCCACGCGGCGTACTCACTTTGATCACGGAGCGATTTCCAGACTTCGTACGAAACGTGCCAAGGTCGGCCGGCGATGCACAGCGGATGATCGGCGTCGATCGCCGTTAGATCGATTTGTTCGATCAGTTTATCGACCGTTTGCCGCAGCGGCAGATCAAACTTCTCAAGCAGCAACTCGCTGATAAAGATCTTTGGATGACTGGGGTCCGCATGCTCGAAATGTTGGGCGTAAAGTTTCTTTTCAGCAAAGTGATACTCGTCGCCGACGACATATCCGTCGGCGAGAAATGGCTCGGCCAAGCGAGCAACGCCGATGCGCGGATCATTGAAGGTGCGAAACGCGATGTGATCGTTTTGCAAAGGATCGCCGCGCTGCGCCAACAGGTCGACAATCTGACCCGCTTGGGGATTCATCTGGCGAAACGTGTCCCAAAGCTGCTGGATCAATTCAGAGACGGGAATCGACATGTGATCTCTGCGCGATGCGTGGCCGAAAGAGCAGATAATGTTCCTGCCTAATTGTACCCACCTGATCGAGACGCGGCGAATCTGCTAGCGAAGGTCGACGCGGAATAAAACGTTGAATTCATCGCACGACGCTCCTTATTCATCCGTTGAGACGTCCGCCGCCGTATTGCGCTCGTCAAAGATCGTCAGGCCTGCGAGATCGCGACTCGATTTCGGCGTAGCCAAACTAGCGACATAGCCGACGACAAAACAAACCGTGATTCCGCACGCGGTGTAGAGATAACCGTTGAGCGGGGAGTATTTCCACAGGACGAACATGACGCCGGCGCCCACCAGAGCCCCAGTCATCGCGCCAAACTGATTGGCTCGCCGAGTGAGCGCACCCAACAGAAACAGACCTCCCAGTACGCCCATGAAGAGACCGATCACCATGATGAACGCGTCAAATAACGAGCGAATCTCAGGATTAGCGAAGACGAGTCCTAGACTTGTGCCGGCGATCCCAATCAGCAGCGTACAAAGTCGCGCGGCGTTCAAATAGCCATGCTCGGTTCGACAGCAATTTAGCGGTTTGAGAAAGTCGGTCACAATCGTCGTCGCCGTCGAGTTCATGCTGGTCGAAACGGTCGACTGAGCCGCCGCAAAGATACCGGCTACAATCAGGCCGGCGAGCCCGGCGGGGATTTCGCGGGCAATGAACAGGGGGAATATTTGATCGGTCGTAATCGTGGGATCCAACTTCTCGGGATTCGATTGATAGAACGCATGCAGCGCCGTGCCGATGCCAAAGAAGAGGAGCGTCGCCGGAACCGCGAGGACGGCGTTGGTCCAAATCGATCGAGCGGCGAGCGTCTCGTTGGGGGTTGTCATGTAGCGCTGTACGACTGCCTGGTCCGCGGTGTACGACGAGAGGTTTTGCGCGATCGAGCCGACGACGATCACCCAAAACGCCGTTTGCGCATCGGTTGCATCCCAGTGCAGGTTCGTCAGGTTGAACTTGCTGTCGCTCGCGGCGATCGAAAGAAAGCCGCTGACGCCGCCGTCGACTCCCGAAATGAGCAAGCCGATCGCCAGCATCGCTCCTCCGAGCAGCACGACGGTTTGAATCGTATCGGTCCAAATCACCGCTTCGATCCCACCCATGGTGCAATAGAGAATGCTCAGTACGCCCATCAGCAAGACCGACTGCGCCGGCGAAAGGGGAGTCGCCACCGCGAGAGCCAAACCGGTCAACGACATGACGACCGCCATCCGAAAGATATGGAACAGAGCGAAACTGGCGCTGGCGAAAACGCGAACCGGTCGGCCAAAACGCATTTCCAAATATTCATAGGCGCTAGTTGCGTCGATTCGGCGATAGAAAGGTAGTGCGACGTAGACGGCGACAATCGCAACCAGTGGAATCGTCAAGTTGCCAATCGCGTAGACCCAATCCTGGGCGTACGCTTTGGAGGGGATCCCGGTAAAGGTCAGCGAACTTAACATGGTGGCGAAGATGCTGCAGCCTGCCGCCCACCACGGAATGCGCATCCCGCCGCGAAAGAAGTCGTCGGTGTTTTTATTCAACCGCGCGAAATAAACGCCGACGCCGACCATCGCCAAGAGATAAGCGAAGAGGACGAGATAGTTGAGCGTGCCGAAGCTTTTATCGGAAGCAATCGGCGTAATGCGCCAGATATGCGGAGTGCGAACGCGAGGCCGGATTTCACCGCTCGGCAAGATGATCGCTCCATCCCAGCGAACCGCCGTGGTCGTCACCACGTTTTCTGGAATCGCGCCGGCCGATGACCAAGAGTCGGTAATTGTGTGATAGCTCAACGCTTCGCGAGGAAAACCGGGGTGCTGATCTTTGAGTTCGTCCGAATTGTCAAAGTTGCTTTCGTCGGCTCCCCCCAAGATCAAGATATGGCTTTGTCCCATTCCAATCGCTTCGCCGGCCATGATATTGCGCGGCGCATCGCGGCGACGCTTCCACTCGTTGGCCATCGGTTCATAGCGCCAGACGTCGCGTAAGAATTGAGCAGCGCCTGCTTCCAAACGACGCCCGCCGATCACATACAGCGAATCGCGAAATCCGTCATGTTGCGCCGCTACCAACGCAAAGGCGCGCGTTGGTCCCGGAAGCGGCGGAAGCGACTTCCATGGTTGGGGGACCGTTTCGGACAACTTGGTGAGATCCAGCGCCCAGAGGGTGTTCGTCGCGCTCTCCAGCCCCAGGTCTTGTTGACCGCAGGCGACGTAAGCCGTTGTGCCGATCACCGCCGCTTGGCAATAGCAGCAAGGCGCCGGCAGTGCAGGGCAGGGGATTGTCGTGACTTTCGTTCCATCCCAACGCAAGAGAAAGACGTCGCTATAAACTTGCTCGGCGTCGTTGCCGCCGATACATAACAGGCCGCTCGGCGTCGAAACGGCGGCGCCATAGGCGATCGGTCTCGGCAATCGTCCACCGTCACGCCAGACGTATTCCGCTTGCTGTTTGACCAGCACATGAATCTGATCGACCCACTGCTTGTCGTTCTCCCAGACGGGGCGCGGAAAATTAGCGCCGCCGGCGACGATCAGCGCGTCGTTGTCGACGCCGGCGAAAGGTCCCGCGACACCCAGGTCGTTAGGCAGCGGCGGCAGCTCTTGCCACTTGAGCCAATCGCGAGCTTCGACCGAAGGGATCGCCCAAGTCGACAAGAAGATGCTGGCGAGAACGAGACAACAGAAACGACGCGAATTCGAGAAAAACGATATCTGCACGCTTGGCGTTCTCCAATCAATCGCCCCAACGCGATCCATGTGTTGTCGAGAGTTCATGGGGCGAGGGCAGGTATAGCAATCTAAGGTGTGGTGGAAAGGATTCTAGTTCGCTTTTGTGCGGCCGCCAAGACATCGCTATTTTGATCGAAGTTGCGAGCCTCTCTGGTGAGATTCGCGCCTGGCCGCGCACAAAAAAATCTGGCGACACTGCAAAGCGTCGCCAGATCCGGCTTGAATCAACTGTGTATCACAGTTACTTCGTCGTGGTCTCGGCGTCTGGAGCAGGCATGCGAACGATCAGCCAAGTTTCGGTTTTCTCTTCACCATAGTGAACGAGGGCCGTCGATTCCTCTTTCGTGAAGTTGTAGATTCCGGTTTTCATCACCACATCGGTATTCTTATCGTCGGCGAACTTCCAGGCCGCACGCTGCGTCTTTTGATCGACCATTCCTTGCAGGGGACGTCCTGAGTCGGCGATGTCGTTGTAGAACGTACCCGCGATGATCCCGTTTATGCTCACGGCCAATTGGATCAACAGGCCGGTGTCGGCCGCGTTCTGTTCGCAGATGGCGAAAACGCCCAGCGGCATCCATTCGATCTTTGGGGGATCAGCATCCTGCGGGATGCTTTCCGCGATCGTATCGGCTTGTTGATAGTACTGATCGGCGGACGCATATTGCTGATCGTTGACATAGACGTAGTTGTCACGATAAACGACGTTCGTTCCATCGTCATACGGGTAAGGTTGCGGCCAAGACCAAGCGAACCAGGTTCCCATCGTGGTCCAAACGTAGGGACGCCAACACCAGTTGCCGGGATAACGATTCCAACCCGCTTGCCAGCGCCAGGCGGGGTTATTGTGGAAGCGATTGTTATTCCAGTAATTGTTATTGAAAGGACGATTTTCAACCTTCGTCCACTTGTTGCGCATCGAGTTGATGTTGGTCTGACGGTTGTTGATCCCAATCTTGTTGCCGGCGTTGATGTTGATGTCGCCGGTATTGATGCGATCGCCGCCGCCGATCTCGTACGATCACCGATATCGGTTTTGTCACCCACATTCACGCGGTCGCCGACGTTCGGACGGTCACAGAGATTCGGTCGATTGCCTGTCCCGGTATCCGGCAAGTTCAGAGCGTTCTTCAAATCATCGCCGGAGGGGCGATTACCAACATGGTGCTTGGCGCCACATAAGAAGCGAGTTGGCCGAGACGATTAGAGCGGGAAAGTAGGCCTACGAGCAAAACTGGCGGCCGATCTAAAAAGAAAGGCCGACTCTGGCAATTTGCCGCGCGGCCGTCTCGCTTCCTTGATCACCGCAACTGCGGTGAAACTATTTCGGCAGACCGGGACCACTGGTATCGGTAAAGTCGTTGGGACGTACTTTGGTGTTCGGAACATCCAATAGCGTCGCCATCGCGGTGGTGAGCACTTGCTCGACGTCGAGCGAGACATTCGTCGCTCGCTCGCTGGTCTCGTAGCCTCCTTGCCAATAGGCGACGCGGGTGCCGATATAAAACGGCCCATAATCCCCATAAGCGGCCATCAAGACATTTTTATCGGGCCGCATATGCTGCGCCGCCAATTGGTATTCGACAAACAACTCTCCCGGCAGGAACAGAATTCGCGTATCCGCGATGCTCAAGCAGCCGATGTTCAGCTTTTCGCCTGCTTGCAAGCTGTTGAAATAAGAGAGCTTGTCGGCCGCATGAACGCGCAGCGCAGCCGGCGTCTTGTCGTCAGCGACCGTCGCGGCCAGCGCCTCGCCGTCCAAGTGCGCCGCCGCCGGCAATTGAACGCCGACGCTCTTCCAGGCCACATCGCTGGCGCTGATCGGCTGCTTCGTTGGCGACTCCCAGGCGCGTCGCATGCTGTCGGCAACCCGATCGGCCAGCACTTGACGATTTGCGTGGGATCCGTCGTTAAATTTGCCGGCGCCGATATTACCGCCGGCGCCGTTGAAGTGCAGATGAAAGACGCCGGTTTCCTTTTGGCGCTGATCGCGGGCCATTCCGGGAAAGTCTGGATTGGCGCCGCCGGTGCGGTAGTAGCTTTGCGGATGCGTCGCGTAGGTGGTGATCACCGCGAGCGGCTTTTCGCCATCGTAGAAAGCGACCAGACGCAACATTGGATCGATGACGCCGACCGGCAAGCTGCGGATCTTCGGATCGGCGCAGGCCGTATAGCGGGTGATGACGACTTTGCCCTCTTCATTCAACATGCGGCGATTGGAAGCGACATCGTGAACTTCGGCGGCGGCGATCGAAATGCTAGAAACAGGGTTCGTCTGCTTGATCGACTCGGCGGCTGCGTTGGCCGCCCGGTCGATCACGTCCCGCAGAAACGGGACATCGTAATGTTGCTTTTCCGCATCGTATTTGGCCAACAGCGCGGCGGCGCCCAAATCGCAGCGCGGCGCATCATGCTGATGCAGCGTATGGACGGCGACACGGTCGCTGGTCGTGCCGACGGCCGCGGCCAGCTTTTGCCGGAACAAGCGATTGGAATCATTCGCAACTCCGATCCAGTCGACGGTGCACAGGACGATCGGTTTGTCGGCGCCCAGCAAAACAACGCCGCGACAGCTCAGCGGCCAAGTCACTTCTTTCGTTGGGTCATAGGCCAACGGCGCTCCGATTCGAGGAGAAGCGTCGACCTCGAATGTCGCCAGGCGAAGTTCCTCCGCGGACACTTTCGAAACGGAGCAACAGCCGATAACGATGAGCAAAAGAAGGCGAAGCGGCGACTTCATCAAGGTTCTCCCGACAGAGAAATTAGGCAGGCGATCGAGCGGACGCAGGCATCACGAGGCAGAGGGCGATGTCTCGTGATATCCTGGCGGGACTTCTTTATCGGGGATCTGGCCGCCGATTGCAACTGAAATTCCGGATTCCGTAATTTTGGAATCGCCCGAGACCAGTCTGCGGGGTTAGAGAGTGGGCTTTTTGCCGATCAACAGCGCCATTTCGCGCCATTTCCAGTAGCAGTCGACTTCTTCATAGCCGATTTCGCACAGCCATTGCAGCTGTGTGCCGGCAGCGAGCAATTGGTTCGAAGGGTCATCTTCGGCGAGCGGAATATGCAGTTCGCGTAAGAATCGCTCGTGCATCGCGACGGTCGGCGATGCGACATGCTCGAGATTGCCGAAGACGCCGCCGGGGCGGAGTTGCGCAAACGCTTCTTCGTAAATCGCCTGTTTCCGCGCGTCGCTGCAGTGGTGAATCGCGAAGCTGGAAACGATCGCGTCGAACGGTCCCAACAGCGGCAACGGATCATCGAGACTGCGCTCGATCAGTTCGACGCGGGGATCATCCCCGAAGCGAAGCTGGGCTTGCTCCAGCATGGTCGCGGAAAAGTCCATCCCCACGCCGCTGGCTTCTGGAAATCGCTCGAGCACCAGCCCTAACAGATGGCCGGCGCCGCAGCCAAGATCCAGCACGCGGCGACAATCGGGCGGCAACTCGGCCAGCAGCGTCTCGTCTCCCATTTGACGCTGCGTCTGACGTTTGGCTCGCCGCAAGTAGGCGCGCGAATGCTCTGGCTTGGTCCACTCGTTGGTCATGGTCGCTCCACGCGTTCCGGTTAGATTTTCAACTCACAGCGGAAGGAGGCCAAGCGAAAATAAAGGTTCGCCGTTCTACACCAACTGCAGCAATTGTTGATCGCGCAGGCGATTTGCATTGACTGCTTTCAGCTCGTGTTCGACCGGGATCAAGTCGTAGTGAACATTGCGTTGGCGGGGAGTATAGCCAAGCTCGCTGATCGAATCTCGAATTTGGTCGAGCGTCAGATAGTGGACGGTGCCGGCTTCGGCGACGACGTTTTCTTCGATCATCAAGCTGCCCATGTCGTTGGCGCCGTAGAGCAACGCCAGTTGGCCCATCTTCAGGCCTTGGGTGACCCAACTCGATTGGATGTTCGGGATGTTGTCGAGATAGAGCCGCGCGACGGCTTGGGTTTTGAGGTACTCAAACGAACCGGCCGGCGCCACGTCGGACATGTCGGTATGGTCCGGCTGGAAAGTCCAGCAGATGAATGCGGTGAAACCGCCGGTTTCATCCTGCAGTTGACGGAGACGATCGAGATGCTCGATTCGCTCGGCCAATGTTTCGACATGGCCGAACATCATGGTCGCCGAACTGTGTCCGCCTAGTTGATGCCAGACGCGCATCACGTCGAGCCAATCGTCGGTCATCACTTTGCCGCGGGTGATCTCGTTGCGGACGCGATCAACCAGAATCTCGGCGCCGCCGCCGGGCAAGCTGCCGAGACCGGCCGCTTTCAGACGCGAGAGGACCTCGTGCAGCGAAAGATTGTTGACCTTGGTGAAGTGATAGATCTCGGGCGGGCTGAACGCGTGCATGTTGACCGTCGGGAAGCGGCGCTTCAGGTCAGACAGCATTTCTTCGTACCACTCGAGGGTGAACTTCGGATGAAGTCCCCCTTGCAGCAAGATTTGCTCGCCGCCCAGCTCAACCGTCTCCTGCACTTTGGCGATCAATTGTTCTTGTGAGAGCACGTATCCTTCGTCGCTTTTCGGGCCGCGATAGAAGGCGCAGAAATCGCAGACCGCCGTGCAGACGTTGGTGTAGTTGATGTTGCGATCGATGTTGTAGGTGCGGTAGTTCTCGGGATGCAGACGGCGCGTCACGGCGTCAGCGGCGCGGCCCAGCGCGACCAGGTCGTGCGACTCGAGCAACTGCAAACCTTCGGCCGGGGTCAGACGCTCTCCGGCGACCGCTTTCTCAAGTAGTTTCGCAATCATGTCGCGTCCATCGATCGTTCGGCGGCGCCAGCCCTCGCTGCACCGCGTGTGCGTGAAACAGGGCCAGACCGTTCTCTTCGTCGGGCCCTAAGATAAAGTGTAGGTTGTCTCGCAAGTATGTTAAGCACTGCTGCGTGGTCAGGCGATGCTGGGGAGCTTCGGCGGCGGCGATTTCTTCCAAGTGCTCTAGCCCGGCGTCCCGCGCGGACGACAACGCCGCGGCGATTTGGGGAGTGTCGAAGCCGGGCCGCGCCACCCAAGCGGCGAAGACGAACGGCTTGCCTGACCAGGCGCGCCACTCTTGTCCCAGG
This sequence comes from Blastopirellula marina DSM 3645, assembly GCF_000153105.1. GTDB lineage: Bacteria > Planctomycetota > Planctomycetia > Pirellulales > Pirellulaceae > Blastopirellula > Blastopirellula marina. Next base: position 366,334 of record NZ_CH672377.1, on the reverse strand, counting down.
TCCCAAACTTCGACGAACTGCTCGTCCGGCGCGTGAATCGCTCGATCGCCGATGATCAGCACCGCGTCGGCGTCGACCGAGTCCAACGAACTGTCGATCGGCAGCGGCATCGTCTGCGGTTTCAGGCCGTAGCGTTCCGACAGCAGGATCTTCGACAGCGCGGCGCTGGTTCGCGAGCCCTCGTCCAGAGCGAGCGTTTCGACTTGCGCCGGCGGTTTGCGGAAAAAAAGCTTCACGCTCCAGACCGGGCCGCGGCAAGCGATGCAAGCGTCTGACACGATCGCGTAGCTTGGATCTTGGAAAAACTCGACCGAGGGAATCAGGGCCACATCCAAGTCGCCGGCGGCCAACTGATCGGCCAAACGACTCGGCAGATCAAAGACGAGCTCGATATCGGACTGAGCGGCGGCCAGACCATGGACCAGCGGCTTGGTGTTCAAATAAGAAACCGCGCCGACGCGGATTGTCGAATCTGCCTGCATCTGTTCTCTGTGCCTGTCCCAAATGGTGGCGTTGCAGTGGTCGCGTCCGTTTTTCCCAGCCAACGGCTGCTATTTTACTGTGGCCGGCGAGATTCGCCCAGGCGTCAAGGGCGACGCAACATACACCCTGTTAAGGGGTTAACCGCACTCGTCACCGCCGATTAACCGCGGCTCAGCTGGATAAATCGGTTGGCAGCTCTTTGATGCCGGTGACCACGATCCGGCAGACGGACTGCCAAGGGACGATTTGAATCGTGTATTCGCCCGACTTGGGGCTCCGTGCGAAAAAGCCGAATTCGGCGGTCGAACGGGAGGGAGAGAAGTACTCCGGCACGAAGATCTCGCCTTCCGGCAGGTGAAGTTCGACGGTCGCGCCAGGGCGGCGAAGGCTCCAAAGGCGGAGAAACTCTTGAAAAAGACGGCCATACCCGCTGAAAGCGATGCTGGGAGAAGAACCGCGCGATGCGCTCGGTCCTAAGACGTTGGATAATCCTCCTTCGTCCTTTAGGCCTCCATCCCCAGCGCCGGGCTCAAAGACGCCGCTGTGACTGGGACCAATCAATTTGTGGGCCGACGCAGAAATATCGACCGAAGAGTCGAGCGGCGACGCATCGTGCCCAGCGGGGTGAATATCGTCATCGACGTCCATCACCGGAACGCGGAATTTCACGTTACAATGAGGGCATTGTCCCGCTTGTCCCTGCAATCGCCGCGGCGCATGCAGCTTGTGCCCATTCGGGCAAAGAAAGACCAGATCTTTTTCTTTAGAAGCCGACACGAAGACCTCATCGTTAACAACGTCGCCAGCGCATCACGATCAACTGGAAGCCGCTTATTCTAGTTTAGTAGCAAACGTAAGTAACGCAAATTAAGGAAGATCCGGCATGACTTTACCTCGTCTTCGCTTTTGGGCGGCGGCTGAAATTCTTTACCGCCGCATTGCTTGACGAGCCTGCCGACTTCGCCAAACTAGACGCAGCGAATCTCCTGCTTTTCTCGACCGGAATATCTTCCCTCATGAACAAAATACGCGTTACTTGCCCCCATTGCTTAAAACGGTATGACGTCAGTGACAAATTTGCTGGCAAAGAGGGCCCCTGTCCGAACTGCAAAAAGACGATCCGCGTCCCCACGCTCGATGAGCAAGTCGTCGTGCATGAGAAAGAGCAGTTCGGCGGCGTGAAAGATACGGCGGGACGGCTCGTTTTTGAGCCGATCAAACGTGAGGATGCGAAATTTTCTCCGGTCGCATTGGCGATCGTGCTGGTTTCGGCGATCCTGGTGCTAGGGATCGCATTTCTGGTGCGGGGGATGGAGGACGCGACGAAAACGCCGATCCTCGTAATCGGGTCGCTGGTGCTTGCGTTTCCTGTGGTGTACGGCGCCTATTGGTTTACTCGCAATGACGAACTTGAAGCGTTTTACGGCAGCGAGCTTTGGATTCGCGTTTCGTTATGTGCGGTCGCATTCGCCGCGATCTGGGGACTGTACGCGTTGGTGATTCCGTTCGCCCGAATTTCGCCGGATGAGTTTCCCGTCCTCTTAATGTGGGTCTCTATCTGCTTGGCGGCCGGATCGTGTGCGGCGATGGGATGCTTTGAAGTCGATTTCATCCTGGGGTTCATGATCTATGCGACCTACTTGTTGGTCACCGTCGTGCTACGAATGGCGATGGGATTGCAGCCCCACTATCCGCATTGGTGGATCTGGTAATTCAACGGAGCGAGACAGAGAACTTGGACTTCATAGCGTCCAACGCGCGACCAAAATCCCCAAGAAATAAAAATAGGCTGGATGCATTTGCAGGTATGCATCCAGCCTAACGCGGCAGCCCAATGGGGCGACTTATCAGACTGCCGGTTGTGCGGAATCGAGGACGACGATGCGATTGCGCACCTTCTGGACCCCGGGTACATGCTGCGCCACGGCGTGCGCCGCTTGACGCAGATAAAGCGAATTCGTCGAGCCTCGTAACGTGATCTCGTCCGTAGAAGAGGCTTCGCACGAGATGTGGTTGAGATCAGGATATCCAAGCAGCTCTAACGCATGACGAACGCGGTTCGCCAATTCAAGACAACGATCCGCAGCCGACATTAATGGCATCGCAGGCATGACAATCTCCAGAAGCGAACAACCTTGGGGGGAACGACAGGTGTTTGAGCCGCAGACGTATGCAGGCTCTGTCAGGCTGTCCGGCAACGAATGGTGGGGGGCCGAAGTCTGACCGATTTAAGAACTAGTTTCCGGCGTTCTCTTTCACGCGACTAGATAGCACCTGCTGTGCCAGATTCCGACTATCTGTTGGGCTTTTTACGAAATTGCGTTTTGCCCGAAGAAAAGCGAACGTTTGAAAACGCAAGACCATTTATATGTCGCGTCTTGAATCGGTGTTGGCAGCCCGACGATGAACGCCTACTAACCAGCGCGGATGCTAATCAACCAATCCGCTGATGGCTTGACGATCTCGGGCTTATTCGGCGTCTTCGATTACTCGATCTTCCTCCGCTGTTTTCAGCTCTCCATCGTCGGTTTTATTCTCCACTTTGGTTTCCGGTTTTGCTTGGAAGTAATCCTCGATTCTTTCGTCCACTTGTCGCCCCAATGCAGCGGCGGCATTTTCGACCGGATTGTAAATGGTTTTGTGGAATTGCGCGATTTCTCTCTCGACCATATTCACCGTCCGGTCGACTTGATAGGCCGTCCAGACGACGCCGATCATGCTGATCAAAGCAAGGAACACGCTAAAGATCATGCACCATTTTACGACCTCCACCGAACGTCCCATTTTGCGACGCTGCTTGCGTCGTTGATTCGCTTTACGCTGTCGGCGCAGATTACGCTCTTTCGCGCTGGAATCAGCTTGCTGACGCTCAACGACGCGTTGGACAATTTTTTCGATTTCCGCGATGTCGGGTGATTCGGTTGTATTCATGACTATCGATGAATCGCAATATCCATGCCGTTTGATGAACTCTTGTGGAAAATTTTAGGAGGGCGCATGAAAAAGCCGCCAGCACAAAGCGGCGGCCTGTTCTTGGTGATTGCGACTCGCGGCGCGATTAGCCTTTGGGGCCGGCTTTCAACACCGCCGGGCTGACGCCGGCTGCATATTTTTCGAAGTTGGCGATAAAGAGGCTCGCCAGCTTCTGCGCGGCTTGCTCGTAGGCGGCGGCCTCGGGCCAACTTGTTTTGGGGACTAATAGTTCGCTTGGTACGCCGGGAACCTCAGTAACGGTCTCCATTCCAAAATATGGATCGGTCGCCGTCTTGGAGTCGCTCAGCGCGCCGCCGTGGATCGCGTCGATAATTGCCCGCGTGTACTTCAGTTTGAAACGAGAGCCGACGCCGTAACCTCCGCCTGCCCAGCCGGTGTTGACCAACCAGACTTTGGCGTTGTGCTTCGCCATTTTCTCGGCCAACAACTCGGCGTACTTGCCGGGGTGCCAAACCAAAAATGGTCCGCCAAAACAGGGGCTGAACGTTGCTTGGGGTTCGGTCACGCCCATTTCGGTCCCGGCGACCTTGGCCGTGTAGCCGCTGATGAAGTGATACATCGCTTGCTCCGGCGTCAAGCGACTGACCGGCGGCAGGACGCCAAACGCGTCGCATGTCAAAAAGATCACGTCGTCCGGGTGACCGGCGATGCAGGGGATCTTGGCGTTGCGGATGAACTCGATCGGGTACGCGCCGCGCGTATTTTGCGTAATGCTGGTGTTACTAAAGTCGACATGGTGGTCATCTTCGTCGTAGACCACGTTTTCAAGCACGGCGCCAAAGCGGAGCGCCTGAAAGATCTCTGGCTCGGAGTCAGGCGCCAAGTCGATCGCTTTGGCGTAGCAGCCTCCTTCAATATTGAAGATGCCGTCGTCCGACCAGCAATGTTCGTCGTCGCCGATCAGCAGACGCTTGGGATCGGCGGAGAGGGTCGTTTTGCCGGTTCCAGAGAGGCCAAACATCACCGAGCTGTGTCCCGATTGCGGATCGGTCGTCGACGAGCAATGCATGGACAACACGTCGACCTTCGGCATGTAGTAGTTCATCATGGTGAAGACGCCTTTCTTCATTTCGCCGGCGTATTCGGTCCCCAGGATCACCATTTCGCGCTTTTCGAGATTGACGTCTACGCTGGTCTTGGAGGTCATCCCCGGCGTGTGTTGATTCGCGGGAAACTGCCCAGCGTTGTAGATAATGACCTCGGGATCGCCAAAATCGGCCAACTCTTCCTGTGTCGGGCGAATCAACATGGTGTGCATGAAGAGCGCGTGGTACGGACGCGAGCAGATAACGCGGACTTTCAGCCGATATTTGGGGTCCCAACCGGCGAACGCATCGACCACGTACAGCGCTTTACGCGTGTTGAGATAATCTTTGGCCCGCTCGAGATTGATGATGTAGGTCGCTTCATCAATGTTGATATTGACCGAACCCCACCAGATTTCGTCCGCCGATTCGTCGGCTCGAACAATCCGCTTGTCGGTGGGGGATCGTCCCGTTTTTGCGCCCGAATAGGCGATCAAAGCGCCGGAGTCTGCGATCGCCGCTTTTTCGTCAACGCGAATCGCTTCTTCATACAGCCGTGAAGGGGCCAGATTGCGGCGTACGTCCGCGACCGTAATGCCGTAAGGAGTTAGATCCACTGTGCCCATCGTTCTGCCTCCTGAATCGAAAGTCGTGCCACCCAAGTTGCGATCTCGATTCTAGCATTCCTGCCACCCATGCAGGGAGAGGAGTCGGTGAGCGACTTGCCGTTACGAGCGGCGAATGCAAAAAAAGAGCTGGCTTGGGAGCCAGCTCTGCGCATTTCGTATTCTTCGCGAACCGCGATTCTAGATGATCTCGTGAATCGGTTCGACGTGTTCGACGCCGGTCAGTTTTTGATCCAGTCCGCTGTAGAAGTAGCTGAGATGATTGGGATCGAGTCCCAGTTGATGCAGCACCGTCGCGTGCATGTCTTTCACCTTCAGGGGACGTTCGACCGCTTCGGCGCCCAGTTCGTCGGTCGCGCCAACGGTCGTTCCCCCTTTGATCCCGCCGCCGGCCATCCACATGGTGAAGCCGTACGAGTTGTGATCGCGGCCGGTTCCTTCGGCATATTCGGCCGTCGGCTGACGACCAAACTCGCCTCCCCAGATTACCAGCGTGTCGTCCAACAAACCGGTCCGCTTCAGGTCTTTCAGCAACCCGGCGATCGGCTTGTCGGTACGACCGGCATGATAGGTGTGATTTTTCACCAGATCGCCGTGAGCGTCCCAGTTGGCGTCGTTGTGGTGACCGCCGGAGTAAAGTTGCACGAAGCGGACGCCGCGTTGCACCAAGCGGCGCGCCATCAAGCAGCGTCGGCCGAACTCTTCGGTCTGCGGATCGTCCATGCCGTACAGCTTGATCGTATCTTCGGTTTCGTCGGCGAAGTCAACCGCTTCCGGCGCCGACTCTTGCATCTTGTAGGCCAACTCATAGCTGGCGATCCGCGCCGCTAAGTCCGAGTTATCGACGCGCGACGCCAAGTGGCGATCGTTCGAATCCTTCAACGTATCAAGAATGTCGCGCTGCATTTCACGCGTGATTCCTTGCGGCGGCTTCAGGTCGATGATCGGCGCTCCTTTGGAGCGGAAGATCGAACCTTGGTAGGTCGCCGGCATGAAACCGCTCGACCAGTTTTTGGCGCCGCTGATCGGACCGCCGGTCGGATCGAGCATGACGACGTGCCCCGGCAAGTTTTCGTTGACGCTGCCGAGTCCGTAGTTGACCCACGAACCCATGCAAGGGAAGCCGCTCAAAATGCGACCGGAGTTCATGTTTAGCATCGCCGAGCCGTGGATCGGCGATTCGGCCGTCATCGATTTCAAAAAGGCGATGTCATCCACGCAGCTTCCCAGGTGCGGGAACAGGTCCGAAACCATCTGACCCGACTCGCCGTAGGGCTTGAATTTCCATTTTGGCCCCACAACGCGCCCTTCGCTTTTCGCGCCGCCGCGTCCTTTGGTCTTTACCGGAATCGTCTTCCCGTCAAGCGGATAGAGATCCGGCTTGTAGTCGAACGTATCGACATGACTGGGACCGCCGTACATGAAGAGAAAAATGACGTTCTTCGCTTTGGCCGGAAAGTGGGGAGCCTTCGCCGCCAGCGGATTCTGGAAGGTTTTTTCGCCTTCCGACGCTTGGGCCTGATTGGCCATAAAGCCATCTTTCGCCAGCATCGCCGTCAGCGCGAGCCCGGTGAACTTGCCCCCGGTTTCCCAAAGGAATTCGCGTCGAGTTCGTCCGCAAAAGTCGCCGTGCGGAGGGTTGTTGTGGGCCATCGTATTTCTCTCCATTTCTGCAACGTGGAACCGGCGATCCAAATGATCGCCGCCGCAATTGCAGTTTGGTTAGTCAATAAAAATGAATTCGTTCAAGTTCAGCACCATCAAGCAATACAGATCGAGGGCACGATCATCGCTCAGCGTGTGATTCTCCTTCAGCTTGGCGATCAGGTCTTCGCCCGCTTGGATGTCGGCTTCGGTCGCGTCGCGTCCTAAGCCTTTCTCAAGCGATAAGACGATCTGTTGACGCAAGTCGCCGGGCGCTTCTTTGCGGAGTAAGTCGCCAAACTCTTTGGCCTGCTCATTCAAGAAGTCGCCGTTGAGCATGCCGAGCGCTTGGGCCGGCTGCGTCGTCGCGAAACGTTCCGGGCAAAGCGCATCGGTTTCGGGGAAATCGTAGTTCGCCAGCATCGGCGGAATGAGCGAGCGTTTGACGAAGATGTAAATCGCGCGACGGTTTCGTTCTTCTTCCGACGAATCATGCCAACCGGCGCCGGGTTGCGACTGTCCTGCTTTCACTTCGTCCGAAACCTTCGGGTAGTAGCTAGGGCCAAACATCTTGTCGTTCAGCGAGCCGTTGGCGACCAGCAGCGAATCGTAAATCTCTTCGGCCGACAGACGACGCATGTCGTGACGCCATAACAGATTGTTCGCCGGGTCTTTCGCCAAAGCCGGTTCGGAACCGGCCGACGACATTTGATACGTGTTGGACATCATGATCAGTTTGTGCAGCTGTTTCATGCTCCAACCGCTGGCCACAAACTGCTCGGCCAGCCAATCCAACAGCTTGGGATGGGTCGGCTGTGAGCCGAGCTGGCCAAAGTTGTCGGTCGAAGCGACGATGCCGCGGCCAAAGTGATGCTGCCACAAGCGGTTGGCCATGACGCGCGACGTCAGCATGTTGTCGTCCGACGCGATCCACTTGGCCAGCGCCAAGCGACGCCCTGACGTTTTTCCACCGGCAGGCGGAATAATCACCGGCTCGGGAGCTTCAAAAATATCAGGGAAGCCCAGCTTCACTTCATCCCCAGGGACGTGCGGGTTGCCGCGCATCATCAATCGCGTCTCTGGCGGCGGGTTTAACGCTTTGTTAATGGCCATCGCAAACTGGCGCTGAGGCAGCTTTTCCTGCTCGGTGCGAGCCGTTCGCAGTTCCTGTCGCAGCTCTTCGTAAAGCTTGCTCTGCTCCGGCAGAAATTCGCCGATTCGCTTCTCAAGTTCACGGCGCTTTTTCGGATTGCGGGCTTCATTTCGCTCTCCTTCCGGCAGCTTGTCGACGACCTGACGATAGATCTCGTCGAGCTCTCCTTGCAGGCGGCCGATTTTTTCATCCGCTTCATCATGACGTTTGCGAACCTCTGGGGAGGTGATTTCTCGCCGACTGTTCGAGATATCGCCGCGCGTTCCATACGGCGCCACATCGCGCATAAATGCGACCATTTCGTAATAGTCGGTCTGCGGGATCGGGTCGATCTTGTGGTCATGACAGCGAGCGCAATTGATCGTCAGACCAAGCATCGCTTTGCCGGTCGTGTTGACCAGGTCATCGTAATGGTCGAACTCGTGCTGCAGCGGATCGGCTGGTTCGTCGTCCCAAACGCCTAACCGGTAGTAACCAGTCGCGATAATCGACTCAGGCGTCGGGTTCGGAATTTCGTCTCCCGCCAATTGCTCGATCAGAAATTGATCGTACGGTTTGTCATCGTTGAACGAACGAATCACATAATCGCGGTACTTCCAAGCGTCCGGCTTGTCGCCGTCGCGTTCGAAGCTGTTCGTTTCGGCGAAGCGGACCAGATCGAGCCAGTGTCGTCCCCAGCGTTCGCCGTACTGCGGCGAAGCGAGTAAACGGTCGACCAGGTTCTCATAAGCTTGCGGCGAATCGTCGGCGGCGAACGCTTCGATCTCGTCGTAGGTCGGCGGCAAGCCGGTCAGGTCGTAATAGGCGCGGCGGATCAACGTCCGGCGATCGGCGCGCGGATTCGGCTGCAGACCGTTGGTTTCCAATCGCTTCAGGACAAAGTTGTCGATTGGGTTAGCGACTAGTTCTGGGTGCTGCACTTCGGGGGGAGTCTGCGGTTCTGGCTTTTCAAACGCCCAATGCTTTTTCCATTTCGCGCCTTCGCTAATCCATTGGCGCAGCAGCGCGACCTCTTCTGACTTCAGCGGCTTCCCTTCTGGAGGCATCCGCTCGAAATCATCGGTCGACAGCACGCGGCGCAGCATCTCGCTTTCGTCGGGCTCGCCCGGCACGATCGCGGCCATGCCGGAATCGGCTTCGGCCAGTGCGCCTTCGCGCGTATCGATATGTAGTCCCGATTCAACGTCGCCGGGGCCATGACACGAGTAACATCGTTTGGCTAACAGCGGCTGAACGTCGCGTGCATAGTCGACTTCTTCCTGGGCGTAGCTAGCGGTGCAGAACGCCAGCAAGCAGGCCAAGGGGAAGGCAAGTTGGGTAATAAAACGACTCAATTCGAGACTCCACGATCGTCGGACGGGACGCATTCAAGGCAGGATGGTTGTCTGGCGGCAGGAACGAAATCATCAGAAAGGGGAAATGAACGATTTCATATCGCCTAATTCTTCCTCTTTACGGCGTTGGATTCAATGAGTTTTCGGTGCAGCGAATTGAGAAGTTTTGCAGGCTTGGCCAGCCGAGTGGAACAGAAAACTGGAAAAAACGGCAAAATCCACCCCAAAAACACGTTCACACTGCCGTTATTGCATTGCGTATGCCCTCGGACCTGGGTCATAATTGGTAAATTGGGAAAGCCGCCCTCGTTCACTCTTGAGAACTGTTACGCTCCATGCAACGTCGTCGCGTTATGTTGATTGTTGAAACGTCGCTGGTCTACGGGCGCGAGGTTTTACGGGGAATTAATCGATACGTCGTGGCGAATGAGCCTTGGTCGATCTATGTCGACCTACGTGAGTTGGTGGTCAGGCCCCCCGCTTGGTTGGAGAAATGGGAGGGAGACGGCATCATCACGCGGTCCACGACGCCCAGTCTTGCTGAGAAACTTCGCGCGTTGAAGATTCCGACGGTCGACCTGACCGACATCTACGGCAGTCAGGGTTTACCGCAGATCGGCACGAATCACGAAGCCGTTGGCAAAATGGGGGCGCAGCACCTTCTGGAGAGGGGGTTTCGTCATTTTGCTTTTTGCGGATTTACCGGACACAACTGGTCGTCACGTCGTCAGGAGGGGTTCAAGACGGTCGTGACCAAAGCCGGTTTCGACTTTCACCAATACCAATCTCCCTGGGATACGACGACCGCGCTGACCTGGGATGAGCAACAAAGCCAGATCGTCCGTTGGTTGGAGTCGCTGCCGCGACCGGCCGGCATCATGGCTTGTAACGACATGCGGGGACAGCACGTCTTGGACGCGTGTCGACGCATCGGAGTCGCCGTGCCGGAAGAAATCGCGGTGATCGGCGTCGACAATGACGAATTGGTTTGCGATCTCTGCGATCCGCCGTTGTCGAGCATTATGCCTAATCCGCAGCGGATCGGCTATGAAGCGGCGTCGATGTTGGATGCGCTGATGCGGGGCGAAAAGCCGAAGCAAATGAACAAGCTGATCGAACCGATCGGCGTTGTCACGCGGCAATCGACTGACGTATTGGCGATCGATGATCCATTGGTCGCGTCGGCGGTCAAATATATTCGGCAGCACGCGTGCGATGGGATCTCGGTCGAGGAAGTCTTGAAACAGGTCCCTGTTTCCCGCAGCATTTTGGAGCGCCGCTTCCGCAAGTACATCGGCCGTTCGCCGCAGTCCGAGATTCGCGCCGTCCAACTGAAGCGAGTCCGCCAACTGTTGCGTGAAACCGATTTGCCTCTAGAACGCATCGCGACGCTCGCGGGATACGACCATCCCGAATATATGAGCGTCGTCTTCAAGCGAGAACTCGGGCAAACGCCGGGGCAATATCGGACGCAAAACGTCAAAGGGGCGTCGCGGCGTTTCCGGTAATGTGCGATTCTTGAATAGCCGGAACAACCGAGGAGCATCACCCATGACGAGCCAACCGCTGCGCATCACCATCTGGAACGAGTTTGTCCACGAACGGGAAGATCCAGTTGTCGGCAAGCTCTATCCCGATGGCATTCATGGAGCGATCGCCGCGTCGCTGCGGGAGAAGTTGGGAGAAGCCGCCGAGGTGAGTACGGCGACACAGGATCAGCCCGAGCATGGTCTCTCGGCCGAGAAGCTGGCCGCGACCGACGTGCTCTACTGGTGGGGACATGCGGCGCACAACGATGTCAGCGACGAAGTGGTCGATCGCGTGCAACAGCGCGTGTTGGAAGGGATGGGGCTGGTCGTGCTGCACTCGGCGCACGACTCCAAAATCTTCAAGCGACTGCTCGGCACGCGGTGTAGTTTGCGCTGGCGCGAAGTGGGAGAACGGGAGCGGCTTTGGATCACCGCGCCGGGACATCCGCTTGTCAGCGGACTGCCGAGCGAATATATCGAGTTGCCGCATGCCGAAATGTACGGCGAATACTTCGACATTCCGCAGCCGGACGACGTGATCTTCATCAGTTGGTTTGAAGGGGGCGAGGTCTTTCGCAGCGGTTGCACGTTTACCCGCGGCGCCGGCAAGATCTTCTACTTTCGCCCTGGCCACGAAACCTATCCGATCTATTACGATCCCAACATCCAGCAGGTCCTCGCCAACGCAGCGATGTGGGCTAGGCCCAGCGGCGTGACCTATGTCGGAGAATGCCGCAATCCGCAGGAATCGCTCAGCCCGATTGAAAAACGCGATTAGGGCAATCTTCGGTAGGTGCAGCAAGCGCGGTAGATTTCCCATCCCACCACAGCCGTAACTCGCTTGCTTAACCCACCGGCGTACTAACGCATCGTGATTTTGCGACCATCGATCGTCACGCGGCCGGCGGCGAACGCTTGGAGAACGTGTGGGTAGAGTTCGCATTCGACCTCGAACACCCGCGCGGCGAGCGCAGCGGCGTCATCGTCGGGCAACACCGGGATCGATTGCTGCGCGACCACCGGTCCGTGGTCGTAATGATTGTCGACCAGGTGAACGGTGCAGCCGCTCACTTTGACGCCGTAATCGAGAGCGGCCTGATGAACTTTGGCGCCGTAAAAACCGGCGCCGCAAAACGACGGCACCAGTGACGGGTGGATGTTGATCACGCGATTTTCAAAATCGTCCGGGATCAAGACATGCTTCAAAAATCCCCCCATCACAATCAAGTCTGCCTGGGCGGCGCGACACGCGTCGAACACCGCCGTACTAAACGACTCCGTCGAGTCGTACGTACTCCAGTCGACCACTGTCGAGGGAATATCGGCGTCGGTCGCGTATTGCAGGCCTTTCGCTTTCGCGGTGCTCGAGACGACCATGGTAATCTTGATCCAGAGCTGATCGGCGGCGATCTTCTCAATCAGATTGCGCAGCGTCGTTCCGCCGCCTGAGATCAGCACGGCGACACGCAGCGGATTTTCAGCGGAATGAGTCGAACCGTTCACGCGTTAGACCTTCTTCACGAACAGCTTCGCCGCAAAATCGCCAATCTCACATTCGATCGCCGTAGCGCCGGTCAGGGCATTCAGGACTAGGCTCTCTCCCAGCGTTTCGCCGGTGATGTAGGCGCCGTTTTCGGTCAGCGCCGCGGTCAGTTCGTCGGCGTCAGTGGTGACGCCGATCTCGATCCGATCGGTGTAGGCCAGGTCCATTTCTTTGCGTTGATCTTGGATCAAACGCACCAGGTCTTTGCAGTATCCTTCACGCAGCAGTTCCGGCGTCAGCTCTTTGTTGAGCACGACGACGCACATTTTTCCTTGTGCGGCGGCCCAGCCAGGCTTCGCTTGCAGGCGAACTTGGATGTCTTCGCCGTCCAACTCAATCGCTTGGCCGCCAACTTCAAGCGTGATCTGGCCGTTGGATTCCAACTGCGACAACAACTCGCCCCCGTCCGCTTTCGCCAACGCGGCTTTGACTTGCGGCAATAGCTTGCCGATTTTCGGACCGAGACGCTTGAAGTTGGGCTGCACCTGATAGTCGATGTACTTCTGGCCTTCTTGCGTAAACTGGACATCTTTGACGTTCAGCTCTTCGCGGATCAAGCCGCCATGCGATTCGAGCCAGTCTTGATGCGTCGCGTCGGCCAACACCACTTCGACCAGCGATAATGGTTGGCGAACCTTCAGCTTCTCGTCCATGCGGGCCTTGCGGCCGAGCGACGAGATCTCGCGGATCAAGTTCATGCGCGTCGACAACTGCAGGTCGATCGCCGTTTCGTCGGGAGCAGGGAAGTCGCACAAGTGGACGCTTTCGATCGCGCGATCCCCAAAGACGCCGGCCAAACTGCGCCACAATCCTTCGGCCAAAAACGGCGTGAACGGCGCGATCAGCTTGCAGGTCGTGATCAAGCATTCGTAAAGCGTCCAGTAAGCGTCCTGCTTCTCGGGCGACTCTTTGTCGCCGCTCCAGAAGCGATCTCGACTGCGGCGTACGTACCAATTACTGAGCGCGTCGACAAAGTTGGTCAGCGCTCCGCACGCACCGTAGTTGTCATACGCATCCATCCGCTCGACGACCGTTGCGATCGCCTGATTCAATTCGCTCAGCACCCAACGATCCAACTCGCTGCGCTCGGCGGCGGGACGATAGCCTTTCGCGCCGGCAAAGTCGGCGCCCGACAATTGGCCTGCTTGGCCGGTCAGCGCTTGCTCGGGCTGGAAGCCGTCGATGTTGGCGTAGATCGTGAAGAAACTGTAGACGTTCCAGAGCCGCAGCAGGAACTCGGGAATGCTGTCTTTGATTGATTGTTCGTTGTAGCGGATCGACGTCCACGGCGGCTGATTGGCGAACAGATACCAGCGAAGTGCGTCGGCGCCATACTTGTCGAAGATCTCGTTCGGCTCGCGATAGTTTCGCTTGCTCTTTGACATCTTCTGGCCATCTTCGCCCAGCATCAGGCCAAGCACGATACAGTTTTTGAAAGGGTGCGGATACTCGTGCCGCACTGTCTGACCGTCGCCCCCTTTGCCGAACAGCAGCGTGCTGATCGCTAATTGGCTATAGAACCAACCACGCGTTTGATCGATCGCTTCGCTGATAAAGTCGGCCGGAAATTGCTCTTCAAACCGGTCGGCGTTTTGATGCGGATAGCCCCACTGCGCAAACGGCATCGCGCCGGAGTCAAACCAGCAGTCGATCACCTCGGTGACGCGCTGCATCTTCGCCCCTTTGGCGAACGGCGAATCGTAGGTGATCGCGTCGATGTAGGGCTTATGGATTTTCAGATCGTCGACCAATTCAGGATTCTTTTTCTTGGCCGCCGCCCAAACTTCAAAGCCGGTCGCGCCCGGCTTCGCTTCGAGTTCGGCGTAGCTGCAGACCGCTTCGGCTTGACCCGTTTCTTCGCAAACCCAGATCGGCAGCGGCGTTCCCCAATAACGTTCGCGCGACAGCGCCCAGTCAACGTTGGATTCGAGGAAGTTGCCGAAGCGCCCGTCACGGATGTGATCCGGCAACCAGTTGATCTGCTGGTTGTTCGCGACCATTTCGTCTTTAAACTGCGTCGTGCGAAGGAACCAGCTCTTCCGCGGATATTGGATCAGCGGATCTTCGTCGGCGCGCCAGCAGAAGGGATAGTCGTGCAGATATTGATCGAGCAAAAAGAGCCGACCGCGCGTTTTTAGCTCATGGGCGATGTCTTTGTCGGCCTCTTTGACCCAGCGACCTTGGTAGTCGGGCGCTTCGGCGGTGAACTTGCCGTCGGGACCGACCGCGCAGATCAAGTCAGGGCCTTCGCCCGGCGCGAAGCGATCTTGCTCTTCTTTCAAAACGTCGTAGTCGACCTCGCCAAACGCAGGCGCTTGATGGACGACGCCGGTTCCGCTGTCGGTTGTCACAAAGTCGGCCGCGACCACGCGCCATGCGAGATGCTGCGTCGCTTGAGGGTTGTCGGCCAATCTGCCTTGCGCATCACCGAGAGTCTTATAGTAGTAGTCAAACGGCGGCAGATAACGTTTGCCCAACAAGGCGGCGCCTAGGCAGGTCGCGATCGTCTTCCAGTTCTTCTTCGTTTTGGTCGCCAACGGTTCGACCAGCGCCGTGGCCAAGATCAGATGTTCGCCGGTCTCTTCATCTTCAACGGTCGAGTATTCCAGCTCGGGATGGACCGCGGCGAACTGATTGCTCGGCAGCGTCCAGGGAGTCGTCGTCCAAACCAACAGCGCGGTCTTGGGGTCTTCGACCAGCGGGAAGCGGACATAGACGCTGGGGTCGGCGACTTCGCGATACCCTTGGCCGACTTCGCCGGCGGAGAGCGCCGTTCCTCCTTGCGCCCACCACCAGACGATCTTGTGACCTTGGTAAAGCAGGCCGCGATCATAAAAGTTCTTCAGCGCCCACCAGACGCTTTCGACATAGCTTTGATGGTAGGTGACGTACGCTTCGTCCAGTTTCAGCCAAAAGCCGAGACGCTCGGTCAGACGTTCCCACTCTTGCATGTAGCGCCAAACGCTGGCCTGGCACTTGTGGATGAACGGTTCGATGCCGAAGTTTTCGATCTCTTCCTTCGAGTGGATCCCCATCTCTTTGCAGACTTCGACTTCGACCGGCAGCCCATGCGTGTCCCAGCCTGCTTTGCGCTCGCAGTAGTATCCCTTCATCGTGCGATAGCGAGGGAAGACGTCTTTGATCGCGCGGGTCAGGCAATGGCCGGGATGCGGCATGCCGTTGGCCGTGGGAGGTCCTTCGTAGAAGACGAATTTGGGACCGTCACGCCGCGCGTCGAGCGATTTTTCGTAGATCTTCTGCGACTTCCAAAAATCCAGAACTTCGGCTTCCAGTTGAGGGAACTGTACGTTTTGTTGGTTTTCAGGAAACATGTCGCAGTATTCGGTTTAAAGTCAAGCGATCGAACGACTTGGGATAGAACGCCCCAAGTAAACAGGCGATTTTCCCCTAGAAGCGCCAAAAATGGAATGCCCCCGCCGGAAAGGAGTTCCGCCAGGGGCATTCGAGGGTGACTTCGGTAACGCGGTTCGCGCAGCTGTAGCGACTATTCGGCCGCCAGATCGACGCAGACAAGCTCTTTGTCATTGCGGAGATAGGCCGATTGGTTCGCGTACGCTGGATGGCTCCAAACAACATCGCGGCCGAAAGCATTATTGGTCGGCTCCAAGATATGAGCGCGGTTGATCTCGGTATAACCCTCAGGCGTCAGGTCGGCGAAGATCAAG
Source organism: Blastopirellula marina DSM 3645 (assembly GCF_000153105.1). Taxonomy (GTDB): domain Bacteria; phylum Planctomycetota; class Planctomycetia; order Pirellulales; family Pirellulaceae; genus Blastopirellula; species Blastopirellula marina. Next base: position 350,317 of record NZ_CH672377.1, on the reverse strand, counting down.
TCGCCGGTTTCGCTCGCCAGAATGAAACGATCGCCGGTCTCGCCCAGCTTCACCAAAAAAGCGGTCGCATGTTTGGGGCGACGCTCAGGCGAAGTCGGCTTTTGCGTTTCCCAGAGCCGCTCTCCGTCTTCGACTTTCGCGGCCATCAGCGCGCCGCTGATTCCATCCACGCCGTAGATCGTCTCTGCGGTCATAAACGGCGGAGCGTTGGCGGTCGCGATCGAAGATTTTCCGGTTCCTCGCCACAGGACTTCGGCGCCGGGTGCTTCGGTCAGTTTCAACATCACGCTGGTGTCCGAATATCCGCCGGCGAAGAGCATGTCACCCACCAGACGGGGCGGCGAAATCGACATCGCATACGAGGGCTCCAACGAAACCGTCCAATAAACTTCGCCGGTCGCCGGGTTCAAGCTGTTCAGGGAAAGAGGATGCCAAATCAGGAGTTGCTGTTTGCCGCCAAACTCGATTAGCGTCGGCGGGCAATAGCCTTGCGACGTGGAAGAAAGGGCGCGCCACAATTCTTTGCCGCTGTTCTTGTCAAAGGCGACCGCGATGGAGCCCTCGCCCCCCACCAAACAATAGAGCGTATCCCCGTCGACGAGCGGAGCGGCCGAATAACCCCAAAACGGCGCATCGCACTTGTATTCGTTGCGCAGTTCTTTCTTCCAGACGACGGAACCATCTTGGGTCTGGAAGCAGATCAGGTCTCCCTCGGCGCCCAACGTATAAACCTTATCGCCGTCGACGGTCGGCGTTGCCCGCGGTCCGGCGCCATAGCTGATGCTGTAGTCGCGAGGATACTCATATTTCCAAACTTCTTTTCCGCTTTCGGCATCCAAGCAAAGCACTCGTTCGACGCCGGTCAGAACGTCCGGTCCGCCGGCGTTGTTGGTGATGTCGCCTGATTTCTTCACATAGTCCGTCAGGAAGACGCGGCCATCCGCAACCGCCGGTCCCGAATAGCCGTAGCTGACCGGGACGCGCCATTTGATCTTGGCGCCAGTGTCAGGAAATTGGGTGACGACGCCGCTTTCGCGCCAAATACTGTCTCGCTGCGGACCAAGCCATTGGGGCCAATCGGCTGCCGAGAGGGGAGAAACCGTCAGGGCCAACAGCATCAACGAAGCGGACCGAATCATGAGCAAATTCCTGCAGCTTGGGGGGCAGTTCGGAAACGGACTGCGCCGCTTCGCGGCGCATTTCTGGTTTCGATGTCGCTAACGATCGCTACGTCACATGAACTTTGAGAAATACGTGGGGAGATTCGACCTGTTACGTAATTTTGTGGGGCGAAGTCAGTTTTTCCGTGAATGACGTCTAGTGATACGCTCGTTGCGAATCCGCGCTATTGGCCGTAAAATAAGCCGTTTTGACGCGGTTCGTTCCCCCACACCTGATCAGAGGATGTTCGCCTAATGCGATTTTTGCCCGCCTGGCTCGCCGTTCTGCTGTTGGTATTTACCACCGGATGTCCGAAGTCGACTCCGCAGACTCCTGCCAAAGTCGAGCCTGAGAAGGTCGAACCGGATGACGCCGCTGCCGTCGCCGCCCTGGAAGAGTTGGGGGGGCGTCTGACGAAGGATGAACGGGGAGTCGTCACCGTCGCCGACATGTCGGTCGCTTCGTTCAGCGATGAACAGTTAGAGCCGTTGTCGAAATTAAAGCATGTCAAAATCTTGAAGGTGTACGGCGCCGACGTCACCGACAAGACGATCGACAATCTTCTGCAGATGAAAGACCTACGCGACTTTAGCGCTGCGAACACGACGATCTCCGACGCCGGTATCGAAAAGCTGTCGGCGCTCAAAGATCTCTCGGTGCTGCAATTGCGCCGCACCAACATCAGCAACAAGTCGTTGGAGTCCATGCTGCAGTTGCCCAAGCTGCGCTATCTCGATCTGCGCTATGACGACATCACCGACGCCGGGATGGAGATCGTCGCCAAGATGCCGAATATGGAAGTCTTGCGTCTGGAAGGCGCGATCGTCGGCGACGAGGGACTGGCTCACCTGACCGGGCTCTCCAAGCTGAAGTTCCTGAACGTTCGCGGCACCAATGTGACCGACGCCGGCTTTAAGTCGATCGCGAATTTGACCAATCTCGAGACGCTAGAGACCAACGGCACCGCGTTGACGACCGAAGGAATGGAATATCTGGCGCCGCTGACCAAGGTCAAAACCTTGGAACTGATGCGCGCCCAAGTCAAAGATGACGGTTTTGTGCACTTGAAAGAGATGAAGCAACTCCAGAACCTCATGTTGCGACAGACGCGCGTCGCCGGAGCCGGGATGGAAAACCTGATCGGCATCGACACGCTCAAGTCGCTGGACGTCAGCGAAACGCCGTTTGGCGACGATGGCCTGATTCATGTTGGCAAGTTCAAGAATCTGGAAAAGCTGAACCTGTGGTTCACCAAAGTGACGCCGGATGGTTTGCCGCACATTAAAGACCTGACCAACATGAAGACGTTGATTCTCGACTATCAGGGGATCACCGACGATTCGCTGGAAAACCTGGTCGGCATGCAAAAGCTGCAGACGTTGTCGCTCAAAGATAACGACATGATCACCAACGAGTCGATCAAGTATCTGAAGCAACTGAAGGGTCTGAAAAAGATTTCGATCACCTTCACGCAGATCGACAGCCGCGGCGTCGCCGAGTTGAAAAAAGAACTCCCCGGTCTCGAAGTGGAACTCTAAAATGAGCGGAGGAGCTGGTCCCTTGGACGGCGATGTGATCGGCGTCGACCAACGGCAAAGCGGCGACCGCATCCCGTGCGCGGCGCACGTCGGCGATTGATTGCTTGATACGCAGCAGGAAGAGATCTCCATCGGTCTTGCGACTCCCTTCTTTGCGCAGACCATAGCCGGGCAACTGAATCATGAAGGTATGAAACCCTTGGTTTCGTAACCCTTTGGCCATCAACTGGCCGACCGTCATGCCGCTGCCGGACTCATGCACTACGATGATGGCCGGCGCTTTGGTCGCGTGTCCTTGTTCGTCTCGTGCGGCGTACCACTGCATGGCGACGCGGTCGTTCTTGTCGCTGCCGGTCGTCACCGGAGAGGGAAAACGCACCAGCGCATCGCCGCGTCCTTGGAGCGGCGTTTCGACCTCGGCGGAGAATTCGGTCCGAGGCCAGCAAAGTCCGTGTAGGCATGCCCGAGCGTCCGCGTCGTGTTCTTCAATGTCGGGCCAGCGTATCGATCGCCGGAAATGACTTTCCAATGGCGATCGACAGGTCCGCAGACGCGCGTTCGCCGGAAAGCTCACCAGCGCCAGCCACAAAATTACGAGAGTGAACAAGCGCTTCGGCATAGGACTTCTACTTGC
>NZ_CH672377.1:335679-346884 GCF_000153105.1 Blastopirellula marina DSM 3645 | reverse complement strand
CCTCCGCTTTTGGAGATACGAAAAGAGCGAGTCTTCTCTCACGGAAAGACTCGCTCTTTTTTTCTGCGCAGGGCGCTTCGTCGTGGATTAAAGGACGGGAATACCGTCAGGAAACGGGCAGGGCGCCGTATTCAAAAATCGCCCGCCGTTGTCATACCAGCCTTGTTTGGTGTAGCGGCACCAAGTGAGATCCACTAGGAAACTGGCGGCGTAACCGTTGGGCGTCTCGACGGTCACAATCACGCGGCGATGCGTAATCGGCTGCTGATGATAGAAATCAAGTCCGCGTTCGGTCAAAGTCTTACCGACCACGACCACGGTCTGCTCGACCAATGGTTCTCCCTGGCGATCGACCGGCGTTAGATAGAGCAAATTGGGAAATGGATATCGCTGATCACGTCGTCGATCGGCATAGGCGAGTCGCGCGCTTTTGCCTGTAGCGCCGATGATCGACCTTACCTGCACGCGCACTTCGGCCTCGTGCTCGTTCAAGTTGACCTTGAGCGGCGCAGACGTGAACGCAGACGTCGAAAGATCGGAAGTCGACAGTTCCATGGTTCTATTGGCTCTCCACAGTTCACGCAAACCGTCGCACATCCTGCCCTATAGCATGTGCGGCGACTCACGAAGGATGAGTACTCAGCAGCTCGTCAACGCTCTACTAACCCAGGTGGACGGCTAGCGAGCGCACCGCGGAAGGTGAATTGGCGGGGAGAATAGTGAGGAAGCGATGAGGGTATGGAGACAAGTAACGTCGCAAACGCAACGGATTGATCGATATCGTCGAGTCGGAGTCGTCGATCACGAATGGCGATCGATGCGCCTACAGATCAATGGATAGGTTGAAATCGACCGGTAAGCAAATAACGAATGCCGATATTTTTACGTTGCGGCCGGTGATCGTAACAACCGTTGCAACCGGACCGAGGCGCGCCAGTCGTTTTCAAATTCGACTTCGGCGGTCGCCAGCACGCGTTGGGCTTCGTCGGCGCTGCCTGCTTTTACTAGCGACGTGAGCCAGGCCTCGTAGACTTCAAAACGCAACTGGCGTTGGTACTGCTGATCTTCGAGAACGGCTGCTTCCAGCGCGCCGGAGAACTGACCTGCCGCCAACGTCGAGCGGACTTTCAAGATCCGGATATGCCGGCGATTGGCCAACAGCGGACCATAGTTGGGCGCCGCGAGCGCCACTTCGTCTAGCAGTTGTTCGGCCTGTTCGTACTGGGATTGTTGCGCCAGTTCGACGGCCCAGTTGTTTTTTGCGGCCAACAAGTTTTGTGCGGCGGCGGCGTCGCTGGGATCGAGTGCGAGCGTTTTATTCAGTAGCTCAACGGCAACCGAGAAGTTGCGTCGCTCCAAATGATCGACGGCGCGATTATAGTACAGCTTGGCGACCAGCGCTTGTCGTGGAAGCGGAGCGGCGGCCGAACCGGCTTCGATGCCGGGGGCTCCGCGGCGCATCGCTGCGGACAATTCAAACCATTGGGGACAAGTTGACTCGATGTCGATCGGCTGGGCGGCGTTGATGCGGCACCAGACATGCCCTTCGATTTGGCGCGGAATCACCGGCAAGTCGAGCGAATCGGCCAGCGCGACATACAAAATGGTGCCGCTAACGCAATTGAAATCGCCGCCAGACAAAGCACTGGAGATGGCCGAAGCTTTGGCGTCGAAACGACCCGTGAGGATTTCGCGATGGAGTGCGTGAAAGAGCCAGACGGCGCGATCTTCCCATAATAGCTCGGCCCAGTCATCCGGACGCTGGCTCTTAATCTGCTCACGCAAAAATTGAAAGCGCGCGACTACTTCCGCCGACTTCGAGGGACTGGCCTCTTCCTCGGCTTCCGCCGCTGCGGCGATCAACGCGCGACCCATGTCGAGCGTTTGCGGCGCAGTGCGAGCCGAGGCGCTGGCGCTCGAACCGACGGCGATTAGCAGCAGGAGGGAAAGAGTGCGCATCGCAAATGCCAAATCAGGAGGGGAAGAAAGCGTCCTACCCCAACTATGCGATGCAAAATCACCCCGCGCCGCCGTCGACGTTCTCTTTTCGCAACGTTTTCGATGACCCAATCGTTGCGATCCGAATCTTGGTTGCGACCGGCGCTGCGCCTGTCGCTACGGCAGGGTGTGACCCATTTTGTCTCGTTTGGTCGCGAGATACTTCTCGTTGAACTCATTGACGGGCGACGCCATCGGGACCTGATCAACGACTTCCAGGTCGAACCCGCCGTAGATAAATGCGTCGGTCTTTTTCGGATTGTTGGTCAACAGTCTGATTTGACGCAGGCCGATGTCTTTCAAGATCTGAATACCGATGCCGTAGTCGCGCATGTCGGCTTTGAAACCGAGAGCATGATTCGCTTCGACCGTATCGAGCCCGTGGTCTTGCAGCCCATAGGCGCGAATCTTTTGCGTCAGACCGATGCCGCGTCCCTCTTGCGGCAAGTAGACCAGTGCTCCGTGACCTTCTTTGCTGATCGTTTCGAGCGCCATCTGCAGCTGATCGCCGCAGTCGCAGCGGAGCGAGCTGATCAAGTCTCCGGTAAAGCAACTTGAGTGGAGCCGAACCAACGGTCGTTCTTGCTTTTCCGGCTCACCGAAGATCAACACGACCGGCTCTTGCGTCTCGTATTCGACGGAATAGACAATGATTTTGAATTGGCCATATTTGGTCGGCAGGTCGGCTTCGGCGGCGCGCGAGACTAGTTTTTCGTTCACGCGGCGGTGGGCGATCAATTGCTCGATCGAAATGATTTCGAGCTTGAACTTCTCGGCCAATTCGATCAGTTGATCTCGATCGGCTCGATCGCCGGCTTCGTCCAGGATCTCGCATAGCACGCCGGCCGGGCGAAGTCCCGCCATACGGGCCAGATCAACCGAGGCCTCGGTATGACCGGCGCGACGCAGCACGCCCCCCTCTTTCGCCAACAGCGGGTAGACGTGTCCAGGTCGCACAAAATCGTCGACCGTGGTCTGCGGATCGGCGAGAGCCTGGATGGTGTCAGAGCGTTCTTTGGCGGTGATGCCGGTTTTGCTGGTGTGATGATCGACCGGCGTGATGAACGAAGTTTGCAGCGGTGCGTTGTTCGTTTCGACGATCGGATGCAGATCCAACCGCTGGCAGACGTCGGGCAAAACCGGTGCGCACAGCATTCCACGGCCATGCGTGATCATAAAATTGACTGATTCCGGCGTAATTTTCTCGGCCGCCGCGACAAAGTCCCCCTCATTTTCGCGGTCTTCCGCATCTACGACGATCACTATTTCGCCACGGCTGATCGCGTCGACCGCCGATTGAACCGATGAAAAACGATGGGACACGCTAGTTACCTAAGGTTGGAATCGTCAAAAGAGTCGCGCTTGCGGCGTGGGCATTGCTTCGAAAATATGCGATGCCTGGGACGCAAAACCGTTACGTCGTCGCTTGCCTGCGGTTAATAATAGCGTCAGGCGAACTTTACCTGTGCATTATAGGCGAATCGCCCTAGCAGGGAGTCATGCAGAATGAACCGAGGGAAGATGGTTGCGATTTTGGCTTTAGCGAGCCTCTTTTTCGGAAAAATCGCCCAAGCCGAACAGCCGGTGCAAATTATCACCGATGTCGTTTACGCTTCCCCTGGGGGGGAAGATCTGAAGGTCGATCTCTATCTGCCGCAAGGGGATGGTCCATTCCCGGGCGTCTTGATGGTCCACGGCGGAGCCTGGTTGGCTGGAGATCGGAGCCGGATGGCGATACATGCGCTGCAACTGGCCCGGCACGGTTACTGCGTCGCGTCGATCGGCTATCGCTTGGCGCCGGCTCACAAGTTTCCCGCCCAACTAGAAGATTGCCGGATGGCGCTCGCTTGGCTCCGTGGCCATGCGGACCAGTATCACATCGACCCCAAGCAGATCGTCGGCTACGGCTACTCGGCCGGCGCTCACCTGATTTGCCTGACCGCGATGACGGCGACGGATCCGGCGCAAGGGCTTTGCGCCGTGGTCGCCGGCGGAACGCCATGCGATTTTACGCTGGAACCGTTGACCAGCGCTCGACTCGCCTACTTTCTGGGCGGGACTCGTGCTGCGATCCCCGACGTTTATCGTCAGGCTTCTCCCGCCAAGTTTGTCTCGGCCCAGTCGCCGCCGATGTTCTTTTTTCATGGAACCGCCGATAGTCTTGTACCCCTGGCCGGCGTGAAGGCGATGTGCACGGCGCTGGATCAAGCCGGTTGCGACGCGCGGCTGTGCGAATTAGACCAAGCGAGCCATATCGGCTCGTTCCTGAGTGCCCAGGCACGGCAAGAAGCAGTAAAATTCTTAGATGAAGTGCTGCAGACGACTGCGGCCAACAAACCCTAACGCCTTCGTGCGGCCGACCGATCTATGACGCAAACTCCGCTGCTTCCAAGCGAAGAGTACATCGAACAGGCCTTTTTCTTTCAGTCGATGCGCGAAAAGATCGAAGAGAACGCCCCGCTGCAGGAGATCTTGCAGTCGGTGCGAGAAGAGGTCCTTGCGACCACGAAGTTGCCGATGGCGATCGATTTTCTGAAGGCTGAGCTGCGCCATTTGGGTTTGTTTCACTCGGCGATGCAACGTTTGTCGCACTATTTTGCCCCGTTTCAAACTTTTCTCATCGCCGCGGCGGAAGATGAACGCGGCCGTTTTGACTTTCGCATCGCGCTCGAAATCTTAAAACTCGAAGCTGAGTTTCGCGCGGCGGAAGCGTCGCCGGCCGCGATGTTCGTCTATCAATTTGAAGTTCTTTGTCGACATCGCTTGAAGTACGATCCCGGCTTGGAAGCAATGGCCGGCGATCCCATCTTTGACGAAAACTGGCGCAATTTTCTGCAAGCGCTGCGGCGCCGGATCGGCATGATCGATTTGGCCGATCTGATCTATGTGCGGAGCGAGTATTACGTCGAGCAGCAGTCGCTCCGCCGCAAAGCGACCATGCCGGACGAACCGCCGATTTTTGGCGCCCGCGAAGGACGCATCGCACTCGCGAACCGCAAGAAAGATCCCTTATTGCTTTTCTCGGCGCTGCAGCGGCAGCTAAAGTACCCGTCGGTTCCCAAACCGAAAAAGCATGTCGAAGCGGATGATCTGGTGCACAATCTGGCCCAGCGGTTGATCGCCGTCGAGCAGCGTTTGAAGCTGCTCGAGGAAGATCAAAAGGGCGGATTCGATCTGAGCAAATTTTACGCCCATCCAGAAGGCAAAAACAAACCGCCCGGCCACGGTTTGGCAGATTAATTTATGTTAATGCGGTGTTAAATGGGCGGATTCTTCGGTTATGAACTAGAATAGCTAGTGTTATAATAAGCGCCCAAGGAGAAGCGACGGCCCAAATTTCTCTTCGTAACCGGCCGTGCGAGCGAGGGAAAATCGCATAGCAATTCCAATGCGGATCGAAGTTGCGAACCGCATTTCCCTCGCGAGCGTTTCGGACTACGAAGAGTAAAAAAGACAAGACTCGCCGCCGTCTCACCGAGCAACGCGTGGTTAGGATCGCCTGCAAGGCAAGCTGCGTCTTGGACGCGATCGCGACATGCCAAATACCTTTGGCAGAGCGGATCACTATGACCGGGTTTCAGCTACATCTCACGACCGAGTCGGTGACGCAACTGCATCCCGTCGCTCCTCTCAAGGTCGATGAGTCCGAGTCGCTCGCCGCTGTCTTACAGAAAATGCGTGAGCAAAAAGTGGGAGCCGTACTGGTCACCAAAGCGAGTCACATGACCGGCATTTTTACAGAGCGGGACGTGCTGCAGTTGATGGCTCAACAGGCGGATCTGACCGAGCCGATTTCCCAGCGGATGAAACGCAGCGTCGTCTTAGCCCGGCGCTGCGAGAACGTCGCGACCGCGATCAAAAAAATGGCGGCCGGCGGTCATCGTCGGTTGCCTTTGGTCGACGCCAACGGTCAACCAGTTGGCATGATCACCGCAGCCGGCGTGCTGCACTATCTTGTCGAACACTTCCCCGAAGCGGTTTACAACTTGCCGCCGACAGAGCGAAGTTCGGCGGAGCGCGAAGGAGCATAAAGGCCAGCAATCGTATTCTTCGTCAGCGCCCGTTCTGAAGATTCCGCTGCGGCGCATTTTTGCTTCCGGCGACCCAGAACGGAATAATATCGTGAAGAGGACAACCAACAGGCACAGCGGCAAGGCGAACCATGTCCACCGAATTTGAAAGCGAAACTGATCACTCCAAAGCAGTTTTGAAGATTGAAGAAGCGACTGTCCGCTTTTGCGGCGATTCTGGCGACGGAATGCAACTCGCCGGAACCCAGTTGACCAACACTTCGGCGCTCGCCGGCAACGACGTCGCCACCTTTCCCGACTTTCCCGCCGAGATTCGCGCTCCGCGCGGTACGCTCGCCGGCGTCTCCGGCTTTCAGGTCCATTTCTCGTCGACCGACATTTACACGCCGGGTGAAACGGTCGACGCGCTGATCGCGATGAACCCGGCCGCTTTGAAAACGAACATCGCCGACCTCAAGTCAGGCGGCGTGCTGATCGCCAACTCGGACGCGTTTGATAAAAAATCGCTCGAACAAGCTGGGTACGACGACAATCCGCTCGATGACGAGACGCTCGATTCGTATCAACTGTTTCAGGTTCCGATGACCGACATGACGCGCCGCGCCGTCGACGGGCTTGATCTGAGTCAAAAAGAAGCGGACCGCTGCCGCAACTTTTTCGCCATGGGACTGGCGTTTTGGCTCTATGGACGATCGCTGGAACCGACGCGGCGATTTATCGATTTGAAGTTCAAAAAGCTGCCGGCCATCGCCGAAGCGAACCGTCGCGCCCTCGCCGCCGGTCGCAATTATGGCGAAACGACCGATGCTTTCGTCAGCTCGTTTTCGGTCGATAAAGCAAAACTGTCTCCCGGCACGTATCGCAATATGACCGGCAACCAGGCGCTGGCTTGGGGTTTGATGACGGCGGCCAAGTTGAGCGGAAAAGAGTTGTTTCTCGGTTCTTATCCGATCACGCCGGCCAGTGATATTTTGCATGAACTGAGCCGCTACAAAAACTTCGGCGTGCGGACGTTTCAGGCCGAAGACGAAATCGCGGCGATCTGCTCGGCGATCGGCGCCGCTTATTCAGGACACATGGCGCTGACCACGTCGAGCGGACCAGGGATCGCGCTCAAAGGAGAAGCGATGGGCCTGGCGGTCATGCTGGAATTGCCGCTGTTGGTCGTGAACGTGCAGCGCGGCGGACCAAGCACCGGACTTCCTACCAAAACGGAGCAAGCGGACCTGTTACAGGTGATGTTTGGCCGCAACGGCGAATGCCCGCTGCCGGTGATATCGGCTCGCAGTCCGGCCGATTGTTTTGAAGTTGCGATTGAAGCATGGCGCGTCGCCGCGCGGTTTATGACGCCGGTCATGATCCTCAGCGACGGCTATTTGGCGAATGGGTCCGAACCGTGGCGCATCGTCAACTATCAAGATCTCAAGCCGATTCCGATCACCCATCCCGAAGCGCCGACCAACGGCAAACCGTTTTTGGCGTACGAACGTGACGAGCTGCTCGCTCGGCCTTGGGCGATCCCCGGCACGCCTGGGTTGATGCATCGCGTCGGCGGTTTAGAAAAAGCGGATGGGACCGGCAACGTCAGCTACGATCCAATCAACCATCAGCACATGACCGACACCCGGGCGCAAAAAGTGGCCAATGTCGCCCAAGTGATCGGCGATCAAGAGGTGATGGGGGATCCGGCCGGCGACTTGTTGGTGCTTAGCTGGGGCGGACCCTACGGATCGTGTCGCACGGCGGTAACGCGACTCCAAGCCGAAGGGCACAAGGTCAGCCATGCGCATCTCCGGTGGCTCAATCCGTTCCCGGCCAATTTGGGCGAGATCCTGCGTAGCTTTAAGAAGGTGCTCATTCCCGAGCTGAACATGGGACAACTGTCGATGTTGATTCGCAACCAATTTTTGATCGACACCATCGGCCTGAACAAAGTGCAAGGCAAACCGTTTCAGGTCGCCGAGATCATCGACAAAGCGGAATCGCTGTTGCCGTAACGGCGCTCGACTTTGATTTGACGATGCACAAAACAACGCACAGCAGACAAAATCCTCAAGGAATTTGAATCATGGCTCCCGTCGAACTACCCGTGCTCAAGCCTGGCGATTTCGGCAGCGATCAGGATGTTCGCTGGTGCCCCGGTTGCGGCGACTATTCGATTCTTGCGCAGATGAAAAAAGTGATGGCCGCCCTGGCGTGGCCGCGTGAGAAAACGGTCTTCGTCTCTGGGATCGGCTGCAGCAGTCGCTTTCCGTACTACATGAACACGTACGGCATGCACAGCATTCATGGACGCGCTCCCGCTTTCGCCACCGGCATCAAGAGTTGCCGTCCTGATCTGCACGTCTTTGTCATCACCGGCGACGGTGATGCGCTCAGCATCGGCGGCAATCATTTTATGCATGTCGTTCGCCGTAACGTAAACTTGAACATTATTTTGTTCAATAATCGAATATACGGGCTCACCAAAGGGCAATATTCGCCGACTTCGGAATTGGGCAAGATCACCAAAAGTACGCCGATGGGGGCGATCGATAATCCGATGAATCCCCTGTCGCTGGCGATCGGCTGCGAAGCGACCTTTGTCGCGCGGTCGATCGACGTGCATATCAAACACCTGGCGGATACGCTGAAGCGAGCCGCCGAACACCCAGGAGTCTCGTTTGTCGAGGTTTATCAAAACTGCAATGTGTTCAACGACGGCGCCTACAAGTATGCGACCGACAAATCGGTGAAGTCGGACAATATCATCGAAATCGAGCATGGCAAGCCGCTGATTTTTGGTAAGAATAGAGACAAGGGGATTCGCTTAAACGGCATGCAGCCAGAAGTGGTCGAACTGGGTAAAGGCATTACCGAAGACGACCTGCTGTTTCATGACGAACTAGCCCCAGAGCCGACGCTCGCCTACTTGCTAAGTCGGATGCGATATCCTGAATTTCCCGAGCCGATCGGCGTGTTGCGTTGCGTCGATGCTCCTCGGTATGACGAACTTTTAAACGAACAGGTCGCTCAAGCGCGAGCCGAAAAGGGAGAAGGAGACTTGGATAAGCTCTTTCGCTCTGGCGATACCTGGACGGTAGAATAGAGAAAACGGAATAGAATATGATCTGTCAGGCTTGCGGTGCGACCAATTTCGAGGGGGTCGACCAATGCGAAGCATGCGGACAATCCCTCTCTCAAGAGATGGTTCCGAAAAGCAGCGTCGAAGCGGCGCTGCGACGGGACGTGATTGCGCAGTTGCCGATGCGAACTCCGCTGACCTCTTCGCCCGATGCTCCGTTAGGGGACGTGTTGACCGTCCTGTCGACCAATGCGATTGGCGCGGTCGTTATCACGGACGATCATCATCGCCCCATCGGCATCTTCAGCGAACGGGACGCACTGCTGCGGCTCGGTCCCGATTACCGCGACCATCTATCGACGCCGATTTCCCACTTCATGACTCCTGACCCGCAATCGGTCGACAAAAACACGCCGATCACGTTCGCCGTGCACCAAATGGACGTGGGTCACTATCGTCATTTGCCGGTGGTCGATGACGAAGGACGCGTGAAAGCGGTGATCTCGATCCGCGATCTGCTGCGATATTTGACCGATCGGATTGCTGAAGCGGAATTGTCGGGCTAGGAAGTTTTTCTCGATTTACTTCGAATTTTGGTTTATGATCGTCTTCATTCAGAGGCGGTCCCGGCCCCGTTCGCCTTGCCCGCAAGTCTCCCTCCGCTTCACCCTTTCCGAGTGTGCCCCATGTCCCGCTTGCCCCTGCTTGGATTGCTGCTAGCGATCGGTCTTTTGCCCTCTTTGTCGATTGTCCATGCGGAAGAAGCGGCGACGGTTCGCGCCATTACGCCGGGCAAAGTGATTATCCCCACCGAGAAGATGCGCCGGATTTGGGGCGAACTCGTGAGCGTCGATCTGGCCACGCGCACCGGAACGTTTCGAGCCGAAGGGGAGGACGCGATCTATCGGTTCGCCGTTATGCCGTATGCCGAAATGTTGCATCACGCGACGAATGGAGAGCTGAGCGATTTTCAGATCGGCGAGCGTGCCATTTTTCGTTTGCATGTCAACGAGCAAGGCGAATGGTACTGGCTCACGTATATCCAGGACGAAATGAACATGCTCCGCGGGCACAAGGAGTATTACATTGTCGAGAGTCTCGATCCGGAGAACGGGCGAATCGGTTTCACTTGGGCCAAAGCGGACAAGAGCTTCGTTCGCCAAGAGGGACTCTTTCTAGACACGGACAAGGAGACCAAGTTTTGGAAAGCAGGCAAACCGGCCGCATTCGCCGATATCAAACTGGGCGACAAGCTGCGCGCCAAAACGCATGGAATTGGTAAGGGACAAAGTCGCGTCGCTTGGCACGTGTTTCTCGATGATGAGAGTCTCGAAGCGTTTCGCGATAAGCAGGTCGCCGTCCATTCGCAGCGCATGGCCAAAGAAGGTTTGCCTGGCTATGTCGATCGAGTTGAAGGCGCAGCGCTGGAACTGATGTTGTTCCGCGAAGGGTCTGAACTGGCCGAGACTTTGCTGACCGGCAAGAAAAAAGCGAAGTCGGCGCCGGTCACAGTGCAAGTTGCGCCGACCGACCCCAGTCTCGAGCCGTCGGCCGATGCAATCTCGGCCACGGTCGTCTCTTGTGAAAAAGCGGGCGGGCTCTACAAACTGGTTTTGCAAACGACGGCGGATACCAGCAAGTTTCAAGTGACCCAAGTTGCCCGCGTGTGGGTGAACGAGTAGTCGCGCCAGAATATCCAGTTGTTCCGCATGCGCCGATCTTTTCAGCGGCGCCGCCTGTAGCGGCTCGCTAGCTGCGTAGCATGCTTTTGCCTGCTGCGCTCCGATAAACAAGAAGAGGAAACCGGAATTTCTCTCAGGCGGTCGGTAATGAAGGAATAGCAGCCATGTGGCGATCGTTTTTCTTAGCTTTGGGCATCACACTGATCATCGTTGGCACTGAATGCCTGGTGGTCGATACCGCCAGCATGATTAGCGACGGGGGATCGCGCAGCGTCACTCCGCCGGCTTGGGCGCCGTGGAGCATGATGTCGACCGGCGCGGTGGTCATTCTCTATTCGTTCACGATTCCGAAACGGATGAATACGTAAGGCCAGAGCGACAGGCCCGTCAAATGCCGACATCGAGAAAAAACGGGGTCAGGTCCGAATTT
>NZ_CH672377.1:307330-335579 GCF_000153105.1 Blastopirellula marina DSM 3645 | reverse complement strand
GACCCCGTTTTTTCATTCTGCTGCCAATTTGGCACAACTGGCCAAGATCTTGGTGCGGGACGATGGGTGGCAAATCTCGTTCGATTTGTAAATCCTTTGAGGATCGCGACTTAATTAATGTCTCGACACTTTGGCACAGCGGTTGCTTCTAAGTGGGCGTCGCTTTGACTGGTCTGCCAAACTTGACGTTGGCTGACTCCGCGGAGCGACCAGAACGAGACAATTCATCCCCATCCGCTGATCGATTCCTGTGGCATTTCGGCCCAGACGACAGCGAGAGTCGTTGATTCCACAAGAGGAGGATTCCAAACGTGGCAAAACAGATGGTATTTGGCGACGAAGCTCGCCAGCCGCTCCTAGACGGCGTAACGAAGCTTGCTCGCGCCGTGAAAAGCACGCTTGGACCGCGCGGTCGCAATGCGGTATTGGACAAAGGTTGGGGTTCGCCGAAGGTAACCAAGGACGGCGTCACCGTCGCCGAGGATATCGATCTGGATGATCCTTACGAGAACCTGGCTTGCCAGTTGGTGAAAGAAGCCGCCAGCAAGACGAATGACGTCGCCGGCGACGGCACCACCACCGCCACCGTCTTGGCCGAAGCGATTTATCGCGAAGGTTTGAAGATGCTGGCCGCAGGCGCCGATGCGATGGCCCTGTCGCGCGGCATCGCGAAAGCGGTCGACGCCGTCAGCGAAGCGGTCCGCAAGATGGCCACCAAGATCGATGAGAAGAGCAAAAAAGAGATCGAACAAGTCGCCACGATTGCTGGCAACAACGATCCGGCGATCGGCAAAGTCTTGGCCGAAGCCTTCTTGAAGGTCGGTAAAGACGGCGTGATCACCGTCGAAGAAGGTCGCGGCTACGAGACGACCGTCGAAGTGGTCGAAGGGATGCAGTTTGATCGCGGCTTTCTCTCGCCGCACTTCGTGACCGACGAAGACGCTCAAACTGTCGAACTGAGCGACGCTTACGTCCTGGTCTTTGAAGAGAAAATCTCGTCGGCCAAAAAGCTGGTGCCGATTCTGGAAGCGGTCAGCAAGGCGAACAAGCCGCTGTTGATCTTGGCCGAAGACATCGAAGGGGAAGCCCTGGCGACGTTGGTGGTCAACAAGCTGCGCGGCATTCTCAGCGTCTGTGCGGTCAAAGCCCCCGGCTACGGCGATCGTCGCAAAGCGATGCTGGGCGATATTGCGGTGCTCACCGGCGCCACGCCGATCTTCAAGGATCTCGGCATCGATCTGGAAAGCGTCAAGCTGTCGGATCTGGGCCGCACCAAGAAGGTCAAGATTTCGTCGAGCAACACGGTCTTTGTCAGCGGCGCCGGCAAGAAGGCCGAAATCGAAGGACGCGTCGATCAGATTCGTCGTGAGATCGAAGCGACCGATAGCGAGTATGATCGCGAGAAATTGCAGGAGCGGCTCGCCAAGTTGGCCGGCGGCGTCGCGCAGATCAACTGCGGTGCGATCACCGAAACCGAGATGAAAGAACGCAAAGACCTGTTGGAAGACGCGAAGAGCGCTACCCAGGCCGCGCTGCAGGAAGGGATCGTTCCCGGCGGCGGCGTCGCTTTGCTGCGTGCCGAAAAGTCCTTGAAGAAATTGGGCTTGGAAGGGGACGAAAAGCTGGGCGCTGACATCGTCGCCAAAGTGCTGGAATATCCGCTACGTACGATTGCGGAAAACGCCGGCGTTGAAGGTTCAGTTGTCGTCAATCGCGTTCGTCAGCAGAAGAAGACGAACGAAGGTTACAACGCGGACTCGGGAGCTTATGAAGACCTGGTCGAAGCCGGCGTCATCGATCCCGCCAAAGTGGTTCGCACCGCGCTGTTCAACGCCGCGAGCGTTGCTTCGCTGCTGTTGACCACCGACTCGCTGATCACCGAAATTCCTTCCGAGGAAGAAGCGGGCGGCGACCATGATCATCACGATCACGGCGGCATGGGCGGTGGAATGGGCGGCATGGGAGGAATGGGCGGCATGGGAATGCCGGGCATGATGTAAACCGCTTCGTTCCGTTCTCGAGTTACCTCTCCAATACATTCAAAAAATAAAGACGAAGGATAGACGCATATGGCCAAGAAATTGAAGATTCGCACGCTGGATGACCGCGTCGTCGTGCAACCGCTGGACGCCGAAGAAACAACCGCAGGCGGCATCGTGCTGCCGGGTTCGGCTCAAGAAAAGCCGCAACGCGGCACCGTTTTGGCGGTTGGCCCCGGCAAGTTGCTGGATAGCGGCGCCCGCGCTGATTTGTCGGTCGTGATCGGCGACGAAGTGATCTACGGCAAGTACGGCGGCAGCGACATCGAAATCGATGGCGAGGAATACAAGATCCTTCGCGAGAGCGAAATTCTCGCCAAGGTCGTCAACGACTAACTGCCTGTTGGAAAAGGCCATGGTGGCGTTTTCCAACCTCGCCAAGTTCAGACGGTGAAGCCTGTCGCAAAGGTCGACAGGCCGCCAGTCGCTTGACAGCGAGGTAGTCATTCCGAATCATTCCAAATAAGGACATTCAAGCGTGGCGAAACAACTGCTTTTCGACGATCATGCCCGCAGCAAAATGCTCAAGGGGATCGACAAGCTGGCCGACGCTGTCGCGGTGACGATGGGACCGACCGGTCGCAACGTCATCATCAACAAGTCGTTCGGCGGTCCAACCGTAACGAAAGACGGCGTGACCGTCTCGAAAGAAATTGAACTCGAAGATCGCTTCGAGAACATGGGCGCCAAATTGGTCAACGAAGTCGCCAGCAAGACGTCGGACGTCGCCGGTGACGGTACGACTACGGCGACCGTGCTGGCTCGCGCGATCTTCAAAGAAGGTATCCGCAACATCGTCGCCGGCAGCAATCCGGCCGCGATTCGTCGTGGTATCGAGAAGGCTGTCGCCGCCGCCGAGGCCCACCTGCTTTCGACCGCCAAGCCGGTCAAAGGCAAAGAAGAAGTGGCTCACGTCGGCGCGATCAGCGCCAACAACGATCACGCGATCGGCGAACTGCTGGCCGAAGCGCTGTACCGCGTCGGCAAAGATGGCGTGATCACCGTCGAAGAAGGCAAGACCCGCGAAACGACCGTCGAGTACGTCGAGGGGATGCAGTTCGATAAGGGTTACGTCTCGCCTTACTTCATCTCGAATCCGGCCGAAATGGATTGTGAGTTGGAGGATGCGTACATCCTGCTGTTCGAGAAGAAGATCAGCAGCATCCGCGACCTGGTTCCGATTTTGGAGCAAGTCAGCGGAACCGGCAAGCCGTTGTTGATCGTCGCCGAAGACGTCGATGGCGAAGCGTTGACCGCGCTGGTGGTCAACAAACTGCGCGGCGTGCTCAATGTCTGTGCGGTCAAAGCCCCCGGCTTTGGCGATCGTCGCAAGGCGATGCTGGCCGACATGGCGATTTTGACCGGCGGTACGGTCATCAGCGAAGACCTGGGCGTCACGCTCGATAAGGTGACGTTGAGCCAGTTGGGCAAGGCCAAGCGAATCACCGTCACCAAGGACAACACCACGTTGGTCCAAGGCGGCGGCGATAAGTCGGCCCTGGAGCAACGCATCGGTCAGCTAAAGAAGCAGATCGAAGAGACCGAAAGCGAATACGACAAAGAGAAGTACCAGGAACGCCTGGCCAAACTCGCCGGCGGCGTCGCGGTCATCGCGGTCGGAGCCGAAACCGAAGCGGAAATGAAGCAGACCAAAGCTCGCGTCGAAGACGCGCTGCATGCGACTCGCGCTGCATTGGAAGAAGGTATTCTTCCGGGCGGCGGCGTGGCGCTGGTTCGCTGCAAAGAAGCGGTCGAAAAGGCTCGCTCTTCCGCTAAGGGTGACGAGAAAATCGGCGTGAGCATCATTTTGAGCGTCCTGTCCGCTCCGATGAAGCAAATCGCCGACAACGCCGGCATCGACGGCGCCGTGGTGGTGGACGAAGTGTCGCAGAAGGGAACCAATATTGGCTATGACGCTCATAGTGGTCAGTACTGCGACATGCTGAAGGCCGGCATCATTGACCCGGCCAAAGTGGTTCGCACCGCCCTGTCGAACGCCGCTAGCATCGCTGGTCTGTTGTTGACCACCGAAGCGATGGTGACCAACTTCGATAAGGAAGATAAGAATACCCGCGTCGAAGGCGTCATTCGCTAAGCTCGACGTCGGATCTTCCCGATGGAAAAGGGAGGGGGACCATCAGCGTCCGCTCCCTTGTTATTAAAACTGGAATGGGCTGCTTTCCCGCACGAGAGCAGCCCATTTTGTTGACTACGCTTCGGACAGAGGATATGGCCGTAAAAGCTGATTATTACGAAGTACTCGGCGTTTCACGAACGGCGAACGGTGACGAAATCTCCAAGGCTTATCGCAAGCTGGCGATCAAGTTCCATCCCGACAGCCATCCCGACGACGAAAACGCCTCGCTAAAGTTCAAGCAGGCGGCGGAAGCGTACGAGGTGCTCAGTGACGCGGAAAAGCGTGGTCGCTATGACCAGTACGGTCATGCCGGAGTCGAAGGGGGACATCGCCAGTTTTCGGATGCGGAAGATATTTTCGAAGCATTTGGCGACATCTTTGGCGGAGGCGTCTTCGGCGATTTGTTTGGGGGCCGAGGACGTACGCGCAGCGGCCGACGCGTCAGCAAAGGCGCCGACATCAAAGCCCAGGTCACGCTCGACTTGGAAGAAGCGGCTCGCGGCGTCGAGAAAACTATCACCTTTGATCGTCGCGAACCTTGTGAAACCTGCAAGGGAAGCGGCGCAGCGGCCGGTTCTCAAGCGGAACGTTGCACGCGCTGCGGCGGACATGGCCAGGTCGTGCAGCAAGCAGGCATCCTGCGCGTGCAGACGACTTGCCCTTCCTGCGCCGGCGCCGGAGTCAAGATCACCGATCCCTGTCGCAGTTGCCGCGGGCAAGGTTTCCAGAACCGACGCGTCGAATTGGACGTAAATATTCCGGCTGGCGTCGACGATCAGATGCGAGTGCGACTCAGCGGAGAAGGGCAGCCCAGTCCCAACGGCGGTCCGGCCGGCGACTGTTACTGTTTTATTTCGCTCCGGCGGCACAAACTGTTTGAGCGCGACGGCGAGCATTTGATTTTGAAGATGCCGATCAGCTACACCCAAGCGGTGCTCGGCGCCCAGATCGAAGTGCCGACGTTGATCGACGGCGCCCACATGTTGACCGTGCCGAAAGGGACGGCTTCGGGTGAGGTCTTCAAAGTCCGCGGTCAAGGAATGCCCGATCCGCATGGCCGCGGCAAAGGGGATCTGTACGTGCAGACGTACATCGAAGTGCCGAAAAAACTGGATACGCGGCAGGAAGAATTGCTGCGTGAACTGGCCGAATTCGAACATACGAACGTCAGCCCCCATCGGAAGTCGTTCCTGGAATCGATTCGGGATTACTTGTTTTCATCCGGCGACGAAGACGAAGCCGTGAAAGAAAAATAAACGAAGGATACGAAACCGTGTCGAATGAATCTTCTCCCTCTCCAGAAGAAAAACCGCTGAACGTCTTTGATAGCGATGCGCTGCAAGAGGACGTCGGCGCACTCGACGAAGCGCTAGCCGATGATTCGCTCGATGGCGAAGCGAACAAGCTGCGCAACGACCTGGCCGGCGCCGAGCGGCGGATTTTGTTGGCTCAGGCCGACATGGAAAATCTCCGCAAGCGGATGCGGCGTGAAGTGGAAGATACCGTCAAATACGCCGACGTTCCGCTGATCACCGATTTGTTGCCGGTAATCGACAACCTGAATCGCGCCCTCGACTCGGCCGGCCAATCGCAAGAAGCGGCCGGAATTGTGACCGGCGTAAAAATGGTCGCTCAGAGTATGCTAGATGTACTGGCGCGGCGCGGCTGCAAAACGATCGAAGCGCTCGGTCAGCCGTTTGATCCCAACCGGCATGACGCCATCCTGCAGCAACCGAGCGACGAAGTCCCCTCAGGTCATGTGCTGATGGTGACGCAAAGCGGTTATCAATTGCATGACCGCGTGATCCGCCCTGCCCAAGTCATTGTTTCAACCGGCAGCCCCGCTGCCGCTGAAGGCGAAAGCTCCTAACTGATCCGATTGGACACTAGCCCGTAGCGCAAGCGAGGGAATACGTGCGGCGATGCGAACAGGGACCGAAGTAGTCGGCCGAATTCCCTCGCTTGCGCTGCGGGCTAGTGTCCGAGCCTTTTAAACTATCGCTATTTCCCAAGGCGGAAACAGTCACGTTTCCGGATGCGACGATGCCGACATACGAATACGAGTGTGACGCTTGCCAACATCAGTTTGAGGAATTCCAGAACCTCAGCGATGACGTGTTGACCAAGTGCCCGAAGTGCAAAAAGAAGAAGCTGCGACGGTTGTTCAGCACCGGCGGGGGACTGATCTTCAAAGGTTCCGGCTTCTATATCACCGATTACCGCAGCGATTCGTACAAGAAGAGCGCGAGCAGCGATTCGAGCAGCAGTTCGTCGTCCAGCGGCGGTTCCTCCTCCAGCGAATCGAAGAGCTCGTCCAAAAGCGAGTCGAAGCCGAAAAGCTCTGGCGGATCCAAGGGATCGAAAAAGTCGTCCGACTAGCAGCCGACTCGCCTGGCTTGGCGTGGCACGCACCGCAATTTCGCTCTACAATAAACGTTATGCGATGTCCTACTTGCGAAAAAGAGTTTAACGCCGTCACCAAGGCGATGCCATTCTGCTGTGAACGGTGTCGACAGATTGATTTAGGCGTTTGGCTCAACGAAGGTCACTCGATGCCGATGGACATCGAGAAGCGATTTGGCCAACTCTCGGGAGAAATTCCGGATGAGGACGACGAGTGACGTTTTAACCACGGCGCGTCGGTCCTATAATGCCCCCACGCTCGGTCACACCCCCGACGCGTGAGGAGATCTCGAATGACTGACGACCGTGAAGTGCTCCGCTCCGTTTCCTGGCGCGATGTCTTCCCTTGGATATTGCTGTTTCGCACCTTTGGCCTCTCGTTCCAGCTGCGCGTGCTGCTGTTGGCGATCGCCGGCGTTATTCTGGTCGATCTCGGCTGGTGGGGCGCAGGGCAGCTCTTTTTGCAGCCAGCAGAACGCCCTTTGGGTGAAGTGCTGCACTCCCCCGTCATGGCGCAGCGCGTGATGGAACAGGCGGCCGAGGGGAAATTGGGGAGCGTCCTGATGATCTTGGATCCGATCCAGGAAGTCTGGGTTCATGCGACGCGGCCTTATCGCCTATTTTTCTCGGTCGACAATTCAATCCGGAGCATGGCTTATCGCGCCTTGTGCGCGTTGTGGGCGACTGCCGTTTGGTCGATCTTTGGTGGAGCGATCGCCAGGATCACCGCGTTATCGCTGACGCGCGAAGAGCGCTGCGGCCTCAAAAGCGCCCTGCTATTTTCGCTCTCTCGATTTCTGTCGTTCTTTACGGCCCCGCTATTTCCGATGCTCGGCGTGTTGGCGTTCGCGATTCCGGCGATGTTGCTGGGATTAATCGCTTACTTCGGTGACGTCGGGCTTTTGATTGCAGGCGTTCTTTACTTTATCGCCGCCATATTCGGCGTGATGACCGCTGCGCTCTTGATTCCCCTGTTGTTTGGCTGGCCTCTGATGTGGGGCGCTATCGCGACCGAAGCTTCGGACGCGTTCGATGCGCTTAGCCGCTCGTATGCCTACGTCACGCAGCGTCCGCTCCACTTCGCGTTCTACGGCGCCGTGTCGCTGGCAGTCGGCTCGTTGGGGTTGTTTGTCGCGTCCTTGATCGTGGTCGTCTCTCTGGGGATGACCGACTGGGCCTTCGCGATTGGAGCCGGAGGAGAACGGCTGGGCGATTTGCAAATCGCCGCCGCCGACGCGCCAATCCGGGCTTTTCGACAAATCGCGCCCGGCGTCGGCGTACCGGTCGAGATGGCCGAGCCCGCTCAAGGCGCTCAGATCATTCACTTTTGGCGCGGTTTGATCGCCCGAATCCTGGATGGCTACGTCTACGGCTTTTTCTTCATCGCGGCGACGGCGATCTACCTGCTGCTACGGTACGACGTCGATCAGGCCGAACTAGATGAGGTGACGCTCGAAGGAGAGGTTCGTTTCCCACCCCCGGCGTTCGCAGCGGATGCGGCGAACGGCACAGACGAACCAGGGAACATTGAGACGACTCCGCCGCCAGAAGCGTGAAGAAAAGCGGAAAATCGTAGTCTGAGACGCGAGCCAGGAAGTGCGGTTGGTTCATCGCGCGGTTTCCTGCCGCTTTCGGCTTTTCTTCGATCATTCTCCAAAGACCATTTTCATTCCGCTGTGCACTTGGCCATTGGTCATCGTGCGGAAGCCGGCGGCTTTGGCGGCGGCGAGTCGGTCGCTTTGGACGTGCGGACCGTAGGCGATTAGCTCTAGCTCCGGTTTCTTCGCCTTCAACGCGACGGCCAGGTCGGCTAGCGGAGCGCCGGTTGACGAAAGATCGACGACGACGCGTTCCGTTTCGTCATCGATTGCTTCCGTGCATTGCTCCGGCGATCCGACCACTTGAAGAGTGACCCCGCCGGTGCGAGCCGCTTGTTGCGCTCGGCTAGGAAACATCAGGTCGCGCGTTAGATAGACAATCTTCATGTTGCGTTATACGGCCGCGGGTCCGCGGGCGGCCCCTCCGATTTGAATGGTTTGCTCGACCGGCAGAACGAAGATCTTGCCGTCGCCGATACAGCCTTCTTGCCCGGTGCGGGCGACGCTTTCGATGGTCGCCAGCGCTTTTTCCACAAAGTCGTCGTTCACGATCAGCTCAATCGAGATCTTGCGCAGCAGCGTCGTTTGATATTCGACGCCGCGAAATGTCGCCGAGTGTCCCCGTTGGCGCCCATAACCTTCGGCGTCGGTAACAGTGAAACGCTCGACCGAAATCTCTTTCAGCGCATCGCGCAGCGAATCGAGTTTGGTCGGTTGAATGAGAGCGATGATCAACTTCATCGAAAGATCTCCTGCGGCGGCACGCACGGCGTGAATTTCTACTGCCGTTTAGGATAGCCGATCGTGGGAGGATCGGCGACTGGCGCTAAAGCGGGAAGCGGGGGGGGCGCATAAAAAAGCCCTCTCCGGGTGGGAGAGGGCTTTTGGGTTTTCGTTTTTTTCATCGGACCTACGGCGAGGCGAAGATCAGCTGGGAATCGAGGACCTTGTTGATGCGGGCCTTGGTTTCCAGCAGGTGAGCCTGCGAGTAGGAATCGAGTTTGACCTTCTTCTTCAAGGTCGAGTCGATCTTCTTCGACAGGTCGATCAGCTGAGCGTAGGCGATCGTCTGACAATCGTCCGGGGCGTACGTGTCACCCAAAGCGATGTTTGACAGGCGACGGAGATAGTTCCGCTGCAATCCGCGACGCAAGCTGCTAATCGCTGGATCGCTGTTGGTGAACTTTTCGTCCCCCTTCTTGAGATCGTCTAACTCGCTGTAAACGGCTTTCGTGAGACGCTCGATCAATTCGGCCGTCGTCATCGCTTCCTCGTCTTCGGCGACTTTCAATTCCGAATCGTGCATTCGGGTCAGAGTGCCGGACGAGAGCAATTGCGACAAGACGCGATCTTGCCACATCTCGATATAGCCGTGAATCGGGAAGTCCGGACGCGAAGTCATCGACGATCCCCAGTGATCCCAGTGCGACGGGGCCAACTGGTTGTAGATCGCGGGATCGACTTCGTACGGCGTGTCGCTGAAGACCTGCTCTTCGAGCAAAGTTAAAGCGGCGCGTTGTTTTTCGATATCGACCGCTTTCATCGGGGGCTGTGCGTCTTTGTCTCCCTTATGGCTGCGGCTGGTGTGAATACCGCCGACATAGCGAGAAACGAAGAACATGGCCTGACCGTGCGTGCTGAGCAGCACGTTGAATGCACGACGAGCTTTTGAGTAATCGTCGCCATCTTTCACAACGCGATTAACCAGGTCATCCATCGCTTCTTGAACCACTTTCGCCTGACGTTCGGCGAATTTGACGGCGTCTTCCCCGAAGTCGAAACGGTTCGAGTCCGGATCAGGAGCGCTGCTGGTCGTATCTTCGTCGGTCGAGAAGGTCAAACCCGGCTCGCCGCTGCGAGTCGCCAGCTTGTCGAGTTCTTTTTTCTCGCCATCGGTGCCGCCGGAGTACGGGGTATAGCCGTACTGGATCGCCCAGACATCGTACTTGCCGATCGTTTGCGGGAAGTAATCGCCTTGCTTCTCATCCTTGGGCGAGATGTTGGCCGGAACATAATCCATCACGCTCGACACCATGCCGTCGGTCGAGTCTTTGAGGTCGTTCATCTCTTCCAGCGAACGGAATTTGCTCGCTTTGAAGTTGTGACGCAAGCCGAGGGTGTGTCCCACTTCGTGCATCGCGACTTCTTTCAAGCCTTGCATGAAAAGCTTTTCGCGAACTTCTTCTCGATCTTCCGCGGCGGCGGCGCCTTCGGCGGCGATCAGATTCGCGAAGGCCATCTGGCTGGACATGCCTTTGCCGAGCATACAAGCCGAGCTAGGCGCGGCGCTGGGAACTCGTCCCGGAATCACGCTGGTCAGCTTGTCAATTTCGGCCTGACGTTCGGGCCAACCGCCGGTTAGCGCGGCGATGCCTTGCGGGTTGATGTCTTCAAACGTTTGTTGCCACGAGTTGAGGAACGAAGCGTCGAAGATGATGTCGGCGTCGAGGATCTGCCCGTTGTAGGGGTTGGTGCGCGACGGACCCATCGCAAAGCCGGCGTCTGAGGTGATCCAGCGGAACGTGTTGTAGTTCACGTCTTCCGGATCCCACGTATCGTCGTCTTCTTGTTGGCGAACGCGAACCGCGTCGATGTAGCCAGCTTTCTCGAAGGCTTTGTTCCATTCGAGAATGCCGTCACGGATCGGCTTGCGGTACTTGTAGGGAACGGTGTTTTCCAGGTGGAAGAGGATCGGCTCGGCCGGTTCCGACATCTTTTCGCTCGGTTCCGCCTTCTTCAGATCCCAGCGATTGATGTAGCGAACGAATTGATCGTCTTTTGACTGCGAGAAGTTTTTCACCACGGTCAAAAAGTAACCAACGCGATCATCCGCCAAACGCGGCTTATAGCCGTTGGAAGGAATCTTGCTGATCGAATAGTGAATGTCGATCCCCACGCCGCGGCTGTCCGGGACCGAATCAATGTTCATCCGTCCGCTGGTCGCGTAGGTTGCTGCGACTTCCAACTCGATGTTCTTGGCGAAGCCTTTGACTTCGCTGAAGACCGACTTGCTGGGAGAGAACGAAGCGCCCGGCAACACGTCCGAGATCTGCGGCAAGTCGCTCATGAAGACCGGCGTAACGTCGATCAGGTCGCCGCCGTTGGGCCCTTTTTTGTCTGCCGCCAGGCTGAATAAGACGCTGTCGCCGTAGGCGTGTTGGACGGCGCGAGCTTCCGGCTTGTTGCTGTCGGCCTTGAAGCGGACGTTCTTACGCACGATATGGACGTTGTCGTCGATCTTGCGGAACTTCCAAACCCAATCGTCGCCAAAGCCCCAACTGAAACCGCCGTAGATCGGGTATTGACCGATGCCGCGGCTGATCGAGATCAGCACGATATACTCGCCGCTATAGTGTTGCGACGAAAGTTCCAGATACAGGCGATTCCCCTTGTGATACATGGGAATCAAGCCGTCGACCTTTTTGAAGTCTTTCAAAATGCGGGCATGATCGGGCTGGCTAGCCGAACTTCCCCCATCTTTGCTGTCACTGGAAGAACCGCCGGTGGTCGCCATGACTTTGTCGGCGTTCTCATTCGGTTTGGCGGTGTCGGCTGACGCGTCTTTCGCGGCGGCCGCATCATCGGCGAATGCCGACGGCGGACATAGAACGGACGTCAGCCCAGCGGCAACCATAACCGCTAGAGTTGACCGCAACAGGGTCGACAGTTTCATTATCATCTTCTCTTAATGCGGGGGAGCTAAATGTTTGGGGGCAGACGAAGCGACTAGAGGCGAAGCGAGGAGGCGTGTCCGCCGCATGAGGATTGCTAGGGTCCTAAAATATACCCCATTTTCTCACATGAGCGGATTTAGGAAAAGTTTTCTGGCAGTCTCATTGCAAAAATTGTGCATAATTCCGCGCAGGGGAATTAGAACGTCTAGAGGAATTTTTTCGGTAGCGCCATGTTTGACAACCCCGACCGATCGCAGAATTGGTCAAAAACCGGCAAGATTGCCGACTCGTCCGACCTACTTCCGCGGTTTCCCGAACTACAGCGACAGCCGTGTCAAATCACTTCGCTTGGTTCAGCCGGCGGCTTGAGCGGGGGCGCAATTTGGCGAATCGAGTGCGATCGCCGGCTTTATGCGCTCCGTCGGTGGCCTGCAGAAACAACCTCTGCTCGCTTACGGTATGTCCACTCTCTACAACGTCTGTGGCGCGAGTCGAATCTAAAGTTCATTCCTGAACTCTATACGACGGCAGAGGGGGAATCGTTCACCGAAAATGCATTGGGGTTCTGGGAATTGGCCGAGTGGATGCCGGGCGCGGCGTTAGAGGGAGATACGATCTCGCCCCAGCAGCGAGACGCCGTCGCCGCCGCAATCGCGGCGATCCATCAAGCGGCCGCTCAGCATGAATCGTCGTTAGAACCCTCCCCAGGACTGCGGCAACGTTTGACGATGCTGCAGCGCTGGCGGACAATGGATCGGACGATGTTGCAAGACGCGATCCAGCGACTTGGCTGGCCCGAGTTTGCCGCAATCGCGCAGCAGATGCTGCAATCGTTCGCGTACGCAGCGAACACGATTGGAGACGAGCTGCAAGCGATCGTGTCGACTCCGCTTCCGCTCCATGCGTGTCTCCGTGATATCCATAGAGAACATATTTTTCTGACAGGCGCTTTGGTGAGCGGCGTCCTTGATTTTGGCGCCGTTCGGATCGAATCGCGAGCCGGTGATTTGGCCCGCCTGTGCGGATCGTTGTTTGAGGATGACCGCAATCGTTGGGATGATTTTCTCGCCCGATATGAGCGGCTGCGTCCTCTATCTGCCGCAGAACGACGGGCGATTGCCGTATTCGATCGCTCGGCGGTGCTGCTGACAGGGCTGCAGTGGATTGAGTGGATTGCGCTCGAGCGTCGGCAATTTCCCGATCCGGCGGCCGTTCTTTCTCGACTAGATATCTCTTTACGCCGACTGCAGTTTCTATTGAAATAGAGAGACTTCGCTGCAGCTAGCAAATGAAGTGTCGTTTGTTTCACTGACTCCTGGTGGAGCAATTGAAACGATGAAGGATAGAATATGGGTGAACGCGCTGCGCCAGCGCGATGCATTCGCCTGCTGCTTGAAAACTGTCCAGCCTTCCATTCACTCCCTTCGAGTTTGATTCACGCATGACTTCGAAGCTTGTATTGCGTTTGTCGAGTTACGTTTCGCTCCTGTTGTTGGCGCTCACCGCCAGCGTGCAGGCGCAGGGCTTTGATCCGTTCGCCGGATTGGAAGGACTCGACAATGGCCTGGCCGCCAACGATCCCAACCTGCAGGTGACCGGCAAGTTTGTCGTCGATCCCGAGAAACAGATTGGCCAGATCGAAGTGACCGCCAAAGTCGACGACGGTTGGTATCTCTATTCGATCACGCAAAAGCCCGGCGGGCCGCTGCCGTCGAAGTTGACGACGCCGGCCAACATCGTCGCTGGAAAGTTTGTCACCAATCAAAAGCCCAAAGTGGTTCCGCCTGACGACATCATGCCGGTGCCGCAAGAGAAACATTATCACTCGGTCACTTGGAAGGCGCCGTTCGTCTGGCCGCAAGGCGTCGATCCCAAGACGCTGACCCTCGCGATCAAATACTCGGGGCAAACTTGCTCCGACGCCGGAACATGCGTGCCGCAGCGAAGAGAATTGCAAGCCAAGTACGCTGGCGACGCCAAGATCGAGGTTCCCGCTGACTTTAAGCCGACCAACATGTTGGCGCCCAGCGACGCCGCTGCTCCACCCATGACGCATCAGATCATGGGCAAGGTCGGCGATTTCAAAACAGTGGGCGGGCATTCGATTATCCGCGGAAACATCACCCCCAAAGTTGTCGAGCCCGGCGGAAAAGTCCGGGTCGAGTTGACTGTCGAAGTGACCGACGGTTATCACGTCTATGCGTATGACACCGTCGATCCGTTGATCTACAAACCGACCGTCATGGGCTTGGCGACAGCGACGCCGTGGAAGATGTCGCCGCCGACGACCGAAAACCCGGTCATCGAAAAGGAATTTATCGAAGGCGAAGCGCCGCTGAAATATCATCACGGCAACACGACCTGGTCGTTCGAGATCACGGTTCCCAAAGACGCCGCTCTCGGCGAGCATCCGATTGTGGGATTCTTGGGTTATCAAACCTGCACCGACGCAACGTGCGATCGACCAGCGGGAATCAAGTTTGAAGCGTTGGTGAAAGTCGGCGCCGCGACCGATCTTGATACCGTTCCGCTCGCGTTAAGCGAAGCGCCCTATAGTGCGGCCGCCGACGCAGCGGCCGGAGAAGAGGTCGAAACGGCGATCGAAGCGCCGCAGCCTGGCGAAGCGGCGGCGATCGGCGGCTCAACGACCTGGCAAGTGGTGAACTCGGAAAAGATCACGAGCCTTTATATGGCGATGCTGTTGGCGCTGGTCGGCGGCGGCTTGCTGAACTTCATGCCGTGCGTGCTGCCGGTGGTGGGGCTGAAGATCATGGCCTTCGCTCATCAAGGAGGCGAGCATCGCACGCGTGTGCTCGGCTTGAACGCCGTCTATACGCTCGGCTTGCTCTCGGTTTTTTGGGCGCTCGCCGTGTTGGCGATCGGCGCTCACGTCTTTGCCGAATCGGCCGCCGGCGATAGCTCGGCGCAAGGTTGGGGTTCGCAATTTGGCAATCCTTGGTTCTCAATTCCGTTGCTCAGCCTGGTCTTTGTCATGGCGCTGAGCTTTTTGGGGGTCTGGGAATTGCAGATCCCCGGTTTTATCGGCGGCTCGACCGCCGGCGAATTGACCTCCAAAGAAGGCTACAGCGGCGCGTTCTTCAAAGGTATTTTCACCACGCTTTTGGCGACTCCTTGTAGCGGACCCTTCCTAGGCCCGGTGTTTGGTTTCACGTTGGCGAGCGAGCCGTACGTTACGTTCCTGGTCTTCACTTGCATCGGGCTCGGCATGGCGTCTCCTTATTTGGTGGTCGCCGCATTCCCGTCGCTGATTCGCTTTTTGCCGAAGCCGGGCGCTTGGATGGAAACGTTCAAAAACCTGATGGGCTTTGTCCTGTTAGGGACCGTGGTCTATCTGTTGACGGTCGTCGATAAAGACTACTTGTTGCCGACACTGGCGCTGCTGGTCTTTTTGGGAATCGGCTGTTGGATCTTGCAACTGACTCCGCCGGGATCAGAATTTGGCACGTCGATGAAATACTGGGGCGCAGCGCTTGCGGTGGCGATCGTCGGCGCGTACGGTTCGTTCTCGCTGCTGGTCAAAGGTGAGACGCAGATCCCTTGGCAGTATGTCGCAGAGTCCGAGTATGCGACGATCGAGCAAGACCTGTTATCCCTGCAAAAGTCAGGGCAAACCGTAATGGTCGACTTTACCGCGACCTGGTGTCCGAACTGCAAGTACAACTTCGCGCGGGTGATTGATACGCAAGAGGTCGCCGAAGTGGTGAAACAAAACAGCATCGTGCCGAAGATCATCGACTATACGAACGAAGATCCGCCGCTCAAGGCGCTGCTGAACGGAATGGGTTACAACTCGATTCCGATGTTCGCCGTCTTCCCGGCGAATCGCCCCGGCGAAGTCTATGTGCTCAGTGACGTCGTCAGCAAGCAAGGCGTCATCGGCATCCTGAATGACGCCGGGCCTTCGGTCGGTGATGAAAGGGTCTCGGATTCCGCCGCCGCGAAGACGGCGATGGTTCCGCACTAACCGCAGCATTCAAACTAGAACCATCAGCGAGACGCGCTTACGCGTCTCGCTTTTTTATGCGCGGTGGGGATTAGAACGTTACAGACGGCAATTCGCAATTTGCGTTTCCAAAATCGCCGACGCGCCGATCACTTCCAGTCGCTCCATCGCCGGAATCACTTCTTTGCGGCGGACCATCACGCGGACGGCGCACCAGCCGGGATCTTCCAGTGCGTTGACGGTGGGCGAATTGAAGCCCGGCGTGATCTTCTCGGCTTCGGCCAGTTTGGTGCGGGGAATGTTGTACTCGAGCAGCGAATAGCTGCGTGCGATCACGACCCCTTCCAACCGGCGGACCACGCGGTCGGCCATTTCTTGCTGACGCGGCTCTTTGTTTTGGATCAGGATCGTTTCGTAGCGGCCGATCTCGTCAAAGATCCGCAAGCGGTTGGCGGCCAACGTGCTGCCGGTTTCGACCAGGTCGACGATTGCGTCGGCGACGCCGAGCGAGATCATCACTTCGACGCTGCCTGACAGGGTGACCATGTGCGCTTTGGCGCCATGCTCGGCCAGGTAGGTTTCGGTCACGTGCGGAAAGCTGGTCGCGATCCGAGCGCCGTTCAAGTCGGCGGCGGATTGAATTTTGCTGTCGTCCGGCACGCAAACCGCCAAGCGACACCCGCCGACACCGAGCGCTAAGCGTTCGATGACATCGACTCCGGCTTCGGCGACCAGGTCGCTGCCGGTGATCCCCATGTCGATCGCGCCTTCAGCGCACAACACGGGGATGTCGTCGGTTCGCAAAAAGGTGATCTCAACCGGCGCGTCTTTGACCAGCGCGAACAGGCTGCGGTCTTGGCGACGGAAGCTGAGACCGGCGTCTTTCAACAGTTCAGTGGCCAGTTCGGCCAGGCGCCCTTTGCTGGGAACGCCGATGCGGAGATTTTCCATGTCGCGAATCAATCGGGGGTGGGCGGTCGGCCGCGGTTATTGGTCGGCTTTGCGCGACGCTTTTTCATCGATGCCCGAGACGCCAAATCGTCGGGCCAATTCTTGTTCAACTTCGGCCAGCGTGATCTCTTGGTGACAGAGCAGCACAAACAGGTGATAAATCAAATCGCCTGACTCGTAGATCAGGTGAGCCCGACCTTCGTCGCCGGGTTCGCCGGCCGCTTCGACCGTTTCGGCCGCTTCTTCCATGATCTTGCCGCCGATTTTGTCGACTCCACCGGCAAATAGCTTGGTGGTGTACGATTTTTCGGGCGGATTGGCCTTACGGTCCTCGATCACCGCCATCAATTGAGCGAGAATGTGGGATTCGTTGGGCACTGGGCGGCTTCACTACTAGCGAGGGGAACGGGACGGCAAAGCCTCCTATTCTAGCTGGGAAGGGGCAATTGCGAAATTCCTCGCCCTGCTGCGATGCCTGGGAACAGCCGAATCTTCTTGAAATTTACTGTGTCGCCCTGCTGATGAACGCTTCTGAAGAGGTTGATTTTCTCGATTGTTGGTATCTGACCGGTCCTACGGCCGGCGGAAAATCGGCGATCGGGCTGCAATTGGCCCAGCGAATTGACGCCGAAATCCTCTCGCTCGACTCGATGGCGCTGTTCCGCGGCATGGATATCGGCACCGCCAAGCCTTCGCCGGCCGAGCGAGCCCTGGTCCCGCATCACCTGATCGATGTACTGGATCCGAGCGAAGATTCGAGCATCGCTAACTATCTCGAGATGGCCGCCGCCGCGGTTCGCGACATTCGCGCTCGCGGTAAACAGCCGTTGTTTGTCGGCGGGACGCCGTTGTATTTGAAAGGGCTCCTTCGCGGGCTCACGTCGGGGCCGGCGCCTGATCTCGATTTTCGCCGGACCGTTGAAGCAGAGGTTGCCGTGATCGGCGCCGCAGCGCTCCATCAGCGTTTGAAACAAGTCGACCCCCTCTCCGCCGCGCGGATCAACGCCAACGATGTGCGACGGATGATCCGAGCGCTGGAAGTTTACAAAGTGACCGGGCAGCCGATCAGCCATTTGCAGAATGACTTTGACGAAGGACGCGCCGCCGCCGATTGCCGCGTCTTCGCTCTTGATTGGCCGCGAGCCGAGTTGCACGCGCGCATCAATCGCCGCGTCGACCAAATGTTCGCCAACGGACTGGTCGCCGAAGTCGAAAAGCTGCTCGCGCACCACGCTCCCCTCAGCGATACCGCACTGCAGGCCGTCGGCTATCGCGAAGTGATCGATCATCTCGAAGGAAAATGGACGCTCGCCGCCGCTATCGAAAAGGTAAAAGTCCGCACGCGCCAATTCGCCAAACGCCAATGCACTTGGTTTCGCAGCCTGAGCGAATGCCGCATGACGCCGCTCTCCGGCGCGTTGGACCCGCAGCGGATCGCGGATGAAATCGCTCGTCAGTAAAGTTCAAGCGAGGAAGCCCAACCCATCGTAGCCCGAGTGCGCAAGCCAAGGGAATGCGGCCGGACCCGATGGTAGGACCGGACCGCTTCACTTTTTTTTCTTCGTTGCCCGCTGCGCCAGCAAGGGAATTGCGGCCGCTATTCCAAAAGAGGAACGTCCCGCTGGGAATTCGCGCTTCCCTTCGCCTTCGACAATCCATTTTCAAACTTCGTGACTCGTTTCACAATGTGGACTGGACCGCAACGTTTTTTTTCTGCGCGGACGAGTGGACTGGACCGCTGCACTTTTTTTTTCGGATCGGAACCTGGGACCGGACTGGACTCAACTGCGCAAGTCGCGCCTAGCAGTTCAGTTGATCGCCGCCCAAAATCGTCATCGCGCAGCAAAGCACCCTCGAATCGGCCTTTTTGGCCGCCGAGCGATCGCGGTTGGTCCGGGGGTTTCGGGGTAATGGACCCCGGATTCGTGCGCTTTGTCAAGCGGCAAAGTTAAGTAGAGTGCGCCTGGACGCACCAAGTTCTGCCAACAGTCGCCGACACGCAATTGCGTGGCAACGCAATTATATGGTTCGGTTGCACCGGCACGCGGATGAATTGGGAGACTGACAGGGCAAATCCTGCGCGTCCAGACGCACTAGGTCGGGACTTGCCCTGCAAAGCAAATTGCGTTTGCGACATGCTTTGATTGATCGTACCGCACCGCGCAGAAAAAAGCCCGCGTTTCGGGATGGAAACGCGGGAGCTTGGTTGGACTAGCGTTTTGGCAGGCTGAAGCCGTGCGCTACGTTTTTTCGTGCTCGGTAGCCGGCGCCGTAGGGGCCGCGTCGAGTAGGCGTTTGAGTTCGCTCGTCAGTTTGTCGCCGCGGGCGTTTAGGTCGATGACGTTCCCCTGTTGATCAACGAGGATCGCTTGCGGGATTCCGTCGATGCCTAGGTAGGTGACCAGCGGGTGTTGCCAGCCGCGCTGTGATTCTTCGACTGGGAACATTGTTTGCCAGGGGAGTTTCATTTCGGCGATGTAGCTTTCGGCGTTCTCTTGGGAATCGTCGAGCGAGATGCCCAGGACTTCAAAGCCGGCGCCTTTGTACTTCTCGTACATTTCCAGGACGTGCGGCATCTCGGCGCGGCAGGGGCCGCACCAAGTGGCGAAGAAGTCGACGAGCACGACCTTGCCGCGATAGGCGGACCAGTCGAGTTCGGAGCCGTCGAGCATGGTTCCGGTCAATTCCAACGGCTTGCCGATGATCGTCAAACGGCGATGCAGACCCTCGACCTTTTGAAGTGCGTTTGAGATCGCGGGATCTTCCGAGGCGGCGTTCAACTCGATCGCGGCGGCGAGCATCGTGATGCCTTCCGCGCGATTGCGGGCGATGACGTAGGGGGAGACGACTTTCGCCGCGATCAAACCTGGGAGGCCTGGCTGGTCAAAGTTGACTTTCTTTTTCGCGTCGGCAAGCATCTTGTCGACATCGAGCTTACCACCGGCCCGCGGGGCTTTTACGTGCGCGTCAATCAGCATGTAGATCGAGATCTGAACGGTATCTGCGGCGCCGCTGTTGATCCCTTCGTTGAGCGCGGCGTCAAACGCCGCTTTGTCCGCGTCTGTTTCTGTCGCGGCAGCGATTTCTTTTAGCGAAACAATTTTGAACGTGTTCGCTTTGGCGAGTGAAACGCCGGTTCCCTGCAGATCCTTGATCTTCTGACAGGTGACCGCCATCTCGCGCATCAACTTAACGAACTCGGCTTGGCGCTCTTCTTTTGTTCCTTTCACTCCACCCAGTTCGCCGCGCAGCGTATCGATGTGTGCGGTCAACAGCGACACGTCGTTCGAGGTCGTCGGGTCGAAATCGACTGCTTCCTCGGTCTCGATGACAGGCGTCGCATCCGCGGCAAAAGCTGGCTGAGCCAACAGACCAAGGGGAGTCGTGGCGATCGCGGCCGCCAAGAGAGAGGCACGCAGGTTTTGCGTCAGAGACACGGCAAACAGAGACATAGAAACCTCAATATTCAGGGTAGAACGAAACGTAGCGGGGCAGGCATGAGGAAGTGCTACGGCGTCGAATTCTGTGCATTGCGGCGGTTTTTCATGCGCCAAGCGAAAACGATATTCTAGCAACCCGGTCCCAATTTCACGGGATGTTTTGCTTCCGAAGTGATGAGAATACGGCAATTTCTGCGCGACTTTTGCGCGTTAATTTTGCGACAGGGGCGCAAGGATAGAGATATAGAAAGTCGACAAAAAAAATAGTGCCAGGGCGGAGAAGGAGAGTGAATAAAGAGAGGCGCCAAGCAACGAAAAAAGACGCCGCGGTGGGCGTCTTTACGTGAGCGAGCCGTTTGCCGGGCCTAGTTGGCCGCTTTCAGTTCGCGGAAGCCGGCGAGGATGTCGCGGTACTTCGTGCGAAAGTCGACCACCATCCAGCCCATATAGATGTTAAAGCCGAGTGAGAGGAACGCAACGATCACAAGCATCCAGTAGGGACGTTCGACCGGTTCGGCGACGACCTTTGGCTTTTCCGCTTCCAAGTCACGAGCAGGGCGATCGCTGGGGGAAGGCGATGCTGCCGGCGTGGTGGTGGGCGCCGGAGCGGGGGGTTGTTGCTGAGCCGGCGGATTTAATAGCGCCGCTAAGCGTGGATCGGTTGCATAAGGATTGGCAAACGGCGAATAGGGAGCCGGTGGATAATAGGGATTGGCCGGCGGATAAGCGCCCACATAGTTGGGCTGGCCATAGGGGTTCGGCGGTTGCTGTTGATACGGCGGTTGCTGTTGCTGATAGTTGGGCTGCTGCGGTTGGTAGTTTTGGTTGGGCTGTTGCTGATTCGAGGGGGGAATCACGTTGCCGTTGTTGTTGCCATTATTGTTGTTTTGCGAGTTCTGGTTTTGCGGCGTGCTGTTGATCGGCGTCAGGCCGCCGTTGTTGTACGAACCATTGTTGGTTCCGTTATTGTTTGAACCGTTATTGAGGTTTGACGAATATCCGCTGCCGCTGTTTCCATTGCCGGTGTTGTAGTTCAATCCGCTGCCCGATTGCCCGCTGCTGCCGGAATTGGGATTCGCGTAGTTGTCTCCAAACCGCTGATAATTGCTGTCGCCAGTTTGCGAAGATTGCCCATTGTTCAGGCTGCTGCCGGTGTTGTTATTGAGCGGCGGTGACGTGTAAGCAGGATACTCGCTCCCTTGGTTGGTCGTGGGAGTGCTCGAATAGCCGCTGCTCCCTTGATAGGTGGTCGACGTGCTGCTGTTGGACGGCAATGGAGTCGTGCTGAAACGATTGTTGGACGACGAAGGCGCCACCGGCGTGGTTGTGCTGCCGCCGGGAATCGAGAAATTGCTCGGGCTTCCGCGGAGCGCCGGATTGGTGTCGGCGGCGTTGGCGGTGCGCGTGTTGGGATTCAGCGGCGTACCGCCGGTCGTGACTCCGCTCGGAAAGTTGGAGACTCCGCTGCTGAGCGTATTATTGTACCGCGGAGTCGGCGTATCGGCGGCCAGCGCGTTCAGCGGAGGCGTCGCAGTCGACGCGGTGCTGCTGCTGGGCGCAGGGTTCAACTCTAACGCTTCGACTTTGCGCAGCGTCGCGCTCTCTTCAATCGGAGCTTCGAACGAGGCGGGCCTTTCAGGCATCTCGCGCGGCAGTTCTCCCTCGCCGATTTGCACGCGAAAACAGCGGATGTTCTCGATTTGCATATCGGGAGGTAAAACGCCTTCGATCGACGTCTTACCGTCTTGAAGTCGTTGGAATAATTCCGGCTCAATCTGAATGATGTATTCAACGCCCTGCGGGTCATCCTTGGCGGGGCGCCAACCTGTATCAATTCCGACGGCGGCTGTAGCAACTAGAATAGCGGCGGCGTACACGTTTCCATCTCCTCGTACGGCACGAGCGTAAAAATGCCGGCATCATCGTAGCTAGTATGCCGGAAACAGGAAAGCGACATTTGACAGCAATCCCTGGCCGTTACGAGGAATTCGCCAAGTTTGCATCTTTGGCGTCCTCCGCTTCGCCCATTTTTACGAGCTCTCCTCGCAACATGTTCAGTAATACTTGCATAAATGCGACCAACATCGGACCGACCAGAATTCCGATCGGGCCCAGCGCCGAGACGCCGCCCAGTACCGATAGCAACGCCAGCAACGGGTGAAGCTTCGACTGGCCATGCAAGACAAAAGGCTTGATGATGTTGTCGACAAGCGAAATGACCGCAACCCCGTAAATAGCCAAGCCTACGCCTGCTGCTAATCTTTCCTCGGCGACAATCAGCCAAACGCTGACCGGCACCCAGACTGACGCGGCGCCCAAAAACGGCACCATCGCCAGCGTCATGGTCAGAAACATCAGCAGGAATACCGACTCGAGCCCGCAGAACCAAAAGCCAATTCCGGCCAACAGACCCTGAGCGAGCGCCGATAAGAGCGTCGCCAAGACGACGGCGCGACTGACTTGGCTAAACTCTTCGATCAGCTGACGTTCGTATTCGTCATCCAGCGGCGATAACCGCATCGCCGCGCTGATGAGCGCCGGGCCATCAAAAAAGAAGTAGTACAAGCTCAAAATCAAGATTCCGAGCCCGAGGATCAATGCGCCTACGAACGAAGCTCCCGCGCCGGTTACCGGCAGGACGATGGTTTCGAGTCGATCGATCGCCAACGATTGCAGCCGCGAAGCTTCGCGATCGCCGGGGTTGGCGTACAACCGCGCCATCGCCAGCGGTTGGCCTCCCAGGTATTCGACCGTTTGCCGGCGAAACAAGGTTTGCACATCCTCCATCCGTGACGCGAAGATCAAGTCGCCGGGGGTGAGCTGCTCTTTTTTGACCGCATCGATGATTTCGCCCAGTTCGGCGTTTACCAGGTCGAGTCCTTCCGACATGCTCCGCCAGCGCTGGACGATATCGCCGCTGGTCAACGAGTTGGGCGCGGCGTCCGCGAGTTGGTCGGCGATTGGATCGACGCGCCCCGCCCGAGCGTCGGCGAGCAGTTGATCCCGATTTTCCAGGTCCGATCCGCGTGCAGCTTCGACCTCTTGAATCGCGGTTTCGCCTAAATCCGCGCGATAGGCGTTCAGATCTTCGCGTAGTTGCGTGATCAGCGAGGTCGCAGCGTCGGCCGATCGCCCGGTGGGCGGAGTTTCGATCAGGTTTTCCAGCTCTTCGCCGATCTGGTGGTAGAGCGGGGGATTGGGGATCGTCAGTCCCATTCGTTTGCGCAAACGGTCCAGGCGTTCTTCGACTTTCGGCTGGTCATCGCTGCGGACCAGATCGATTGTTTCTTTGATCGCCATCGAGAAGATGCCGATCAACGGCGCCAGGACGATCAACAAGATGATCAGGGTTGTCGCGCCGGCCGCCAAAGCGTTGCGACCCTTGAATTTCTCGACAATCCAGTCGTGAAGCGGCCGAAAGATGACGACCAGGATGGCCGCGAGAAACATCGGCACCAAGAAAATCGACATCACCTGGTAGGTGAAGAAGGCGGCGACGCCGACAATGGCCAGCAGCGCCCAGAACGAAAACATTTTTGGCAAAGACATACGAAGTAGGTCCGTCGTCGAAAATGGTAAGGGAGGATATTCCGGGAATCGGAGGCATTCTAACAGACGGAATTTCGCTCGCGGTCAGCTGCGCTTGTCGCAAAATCCATTTCGGCACAGAATAAATGCCGAATGTTACCTAAGATTTACCTGAATCGAGTTTGCCGTTGTCTGAGTCATCGCCGAAGAGTTCCTGGAAAAGCTGGCTCACGCTCGCGGCGAAGATCGTCATCTTTCTCGTGGTGGTCGCAGGGGTCTGGTACAACGTCGCGCGCGCCGTGCAAGATATGCGCACCCATGGCGATTCGGTTGGGTCGATCCAATGGGGTTGGCTGGTCGCGGCAGGGATCATCTACGCGCTGGCCTCACTGCCGATGGCGACCTATTGGTACTGCGTCCTGCTTGCTCTGGGGCAGCGACCCACCTACGGGCGAGCCGTGCGGGCCTTCTTTATTGGGCATTTAGGAAAGTACGTGCCCGGCAAAGCGATGGTGGTGGTCTTGCGGACTAGCCTCGTGCAGGGAGAGCATGTCGAGAAAACGGTCGCGGCCGTCGCTGTGTTTATCGAAACGTTGACGATGATCGCCGTTGGCGCCGCTTATTCTGGCGTGATCTTGGCCATACTCTTTCGTGAGCAAGCGATCTTGATCACGATTGCCGGGGTGCTGGGGCTGTGCGCTTTTGTACCGACGTTGCCGCCGATTTTTCGCAAGGTCGTCGTGCTTTTACGCGTGACTCGGCTCAATCCACGCCTGGAAGAACATCTGGAAGGGCTCAATTATCGCTTGATGCTGATCGGCTGGGGCGCCTATTTTGTCGCGTGGTCTTTGATGGGGCTTAGTTATTTGGCGGTGATGCAGGCCATCCCCGGCGCCGTATCGACCTTGGCGAACCCCTGGGAGGCGCTGCCGTTGTTGATTGCCGCGGTCGGTCTGGCGATGATCGCCGGCTTCGTCTCGCTGCTGCCGGGGGGATTTGGCATTCGCGAGTTGATCCTGATGCAATTGACCGCTCCGGTATTCGGCCGGCCGATCGCGGTGGTTGCGGCGGTGATGCTGCGAGTCTCATGGATGGTGGCGGAAATCGTAATCTCAATTATTCTATATATCTTGCCTTTTGCCTTTTCGCGACGCAAAGCAGCCGATGCTGCGGTCGACGATTCGGTTCCCACCCCGCCTATCGCCCGCTAACGCGGTCCAAGGCTGTTCGAAACGAAACGAGAGAGTTTTGCGTCTTTCCGCCGTCATCCCCGTCTATAACGAAGCGGATAGCCTTCGTGAGTTGCATCGAGAATTGACCGAGGTCGCCGCCGCCAACGGCTATCTGATGGAGATAATCTTCGTCGATGACGGTTCGACCGACGCGTCTTGGGAAGTAGAACGCGAACTCGCCGAAAGCGATCCGCAGGTGAAAGCGATCCGCTTTCGTCGCAATTTTGGCAAAGCGGCGGCGCTGGATGCTGGATTTCGCATCGCCCGCGGCGAACTGGTGATGACGCTCGACGCGGACTTACAGGATGACCCGCACGAGATCCCCCGCTTTCTCGAACAGATCGAAAACGGATTTGACGTCGTCAGCGGCTACAAGCAAGTACGGCACGATCCCTGGCACAAGGTTCTCCCTTCGCGGATCTTTAATTGGATGGTCAGCACGCTGACCGGCGTTCGTTTGCACGATCACAATTGCGGCATGAAATGCTATCGCCGCGAGATCTTTGAAGAAGTTCGCTTGTACGGCGAACTGCATCGCTTTGTGCCGGTGTTGGCCTCGGCCCGCGGTTGGAAGATCGGCGAAATCGTCATTCAGCATCGGGCTCGGCAGTTCGGCCAATCCAAGTACGGCTTCTTTCGCATCTTCAAAGGCTTTCTCGATCTGCTGACGGTCAAGTTTATTACCGGTTTTGGACAGCGTCCGCAGCATTTGTTGGGAGGCATCGGGCTCGCCTTTTTCGCCTTCGGCGGATTGGGGATGACGGTCTTGGCGATCTGGTGGTGTTTATCCCGAATTCCGGCGCTGGGACTAAACCCGCTCAACATTCATGAAACGGCGATGATCTTTTACGTGATTACGGCGCTGTTGTTAGGGACGCAATTTTTGATGGTCGGTTTGCTGGCGGAACTGATCACGGCGCAAAACTCGCGCGGCCAATCTCCTTACTCCATCTCGGAGACCGCCGGTTATCTCAAGCACCACGATTCGAGCGCTGACCAAAACGTATGACCGACGACGCAAACCGACAATTACGCTTGGCGATTTACGCTCTGTTGATCGCCGTGAGCGTCGGCACAATCATCGGTCGCATCGGCCAGATGCGCGCCGACCATGGCAAACATCCCTTTATGAGCGCCAATGATCGCAGCCGCTGGACGACGATTCGTTCGCTGGTCGATCATGGGACGTTCGCGATTGACGACGTGATCGCCGATCGTCGCTGGGACTCGATCGACAAGGTCTATCATGTCGGCGCCGACGGCAAGCGACACTACTACTCGAGCAAGCCGCCGCTGTTAGCGGTGCTGTTGGCCGGTGAGTACTGGGTGGTGAAAAGTGTGATGGGGCTGTCGCTCGGCAGTTATCCGTTTTATGTCGCGCGGATCATGCTGGTAATTACCAACGTCGGCCTGTTGCTGGTGATGTTCGCCTCTTTAGTTTCGCTGGTCGAGCGTTACGGGCGCAGCGATTGGGGCAAGATTTTTGTGATTGCGTCGGCGGCGTTTGCCACATTTTTGACGACGTTTGCGATTACGCTGAACAATCATTTAATCGCTGCGGTCGCCGCGATGCTGGCGATCGACTTTGCGCTGCGGATCTGGATCGATGGGCGCCGCGAGAGCTGGCTCTTTTTTGGCGCCGGTTTGATGGCGGCCTTCGCCGCGGCCAACGACTTGCCGGCGTTTTCACTGTTTGGCATATTGGGTTTGGCGCTGCTGATCCAATCGCCCAGCAAAACCTTGTTAGCCGGCGTGCCGGGCGCGTTGATCATCGCGGCGGCTTCGTTTGGAACCACCTATTGGGCGCACGGAAGTTGGAAGCCGCCGTATGCGCATCGCAGCGATGGACCGGCGATCGCCCAACTTGATGCACAAGCCGCAGGCGACGCCGCGAGCGAGTTGAACGACGCGAAAGTGCCGACGGCTGTTCGATCGGCATTTGCCGAGCAGGGGATCACGCTCTCGGAAACGCCGGAGTTGCAAGTCCGCGCAGCCGATGATCGCTGGGTGCTGGATGATCCGGTGGTCGATCGTCGCTGGGCGCTGCAAAAGGTGGACGACGGGATCGAGATCCGCTCGTGGGATCGCTGGTACGACTATGCCGACACCTATTGGCGCGAAGGCGTAAAGAAGGGAGTCGATCTGGGCGAACAGTCGCGACTCACCTATGCGTTTCATATGCTGCTAGGACATCACGGCGTTTTCTCGCTCACGCCGATCTGGATCTTGTCGGTGATCGGCGGCGTGATGCTGCTGCGCAGCGAAGATCGTCACTGGCGCGACGTCGCAATCTTGGTGGCGACGCTCACCATCGTCTGCATCTTGTTTTACACGTTTCGCCCGCTGAAAGATCGCAACTACGGCGGGGTCTGCTCGGGATTCCGCTGGCTGTTTTGGTTGATCCCGCTCTGGCTGGTGATGTTGCAACCGGCCGCGGATTGGTGCGCCCAGCGCCGCTGGATGCGCTGGACGGCGACGATCTTACTAGCGATTTCGGCAGCGTCGGCGGCCTACCCGGCGCTCAATCCTTGGAGCCATCCGTGGATTTATCGCTATCTGCAGTATCTGGGGTGGCTGTGATTTTGAACGGATGCAGCTGAGATTGTTCGCTCGGCGCCGGGCTTCAACAATCCGGGTTTCACCGCAGCGGTTTTTGTTATGGTTCTGATTGCATGAGCAGTCGGTTGGCAATCGCCTGCGATGGCGGATCATTTAGCAACGCGATGGCCTTGCCAAGAATCGGGTGCTCATCATCCGACAAGGTGAGTAGGCGTATCGTAATGTCGCCAAACTCGGATGAGGCGACGCATTGCTGCATCGCGTTTAAGCATGCTTCGTAAAGCGTATTGCCAAACTCGTCATAGAACTGTTCGTCCTCAAGTGGTTCGTCGTACTTGCTGTAAATCGCCGCGAGACCATCACAACTGGAGCCAAACGTCTTGCCGTTGGGAACATATTTCCATTCATCCAAGCTGGGAATGTTGTCTTTCTCCGCCGGGGCGTTGGAACGCTTGGCAATTCGAGAAATAATCCCGTCGTTGGAGAAGTCTGAGGGGAGCTCGAGCGCAAAACCACAAACGGTTGGATCGTTTCGCAGCTCATTCAGATGAGCAACGAGCTCCTGATGCAGTACGTGTCGCCATTGTGCGATGTCATCCGTTGGATCGATTGATTGCATCGGGGTGTAGTTAACAGGGGATTCAATGGAGGAATTCTTGCACCAGCGCCGAAGGACCTCAGTCTACTTTGCTTCTCCTTCACCAGCAAACAACTTGCCGCACCG
>NZ_CH672377.1:270471-307230 GCF_000153105.1 Blastopirellula marina DSM 3645 | reverse complement strand
TTGCCGCACCGGCTGTTCGACCGTCTGCGCAAGCGAACAGTTGGACCGGTTGGTTCAACTGTTGCAAATTGTCATCTCAATGTCTTCGGAAACAACGTGGATCAAAAATCCACCACCTTCGGTGCGATCATTTCTTTTTGGCTGAAACGAGATCCAGATCGATAACGTTATGACCATAATCGATCGTCTTCACGAGTGAGGCCTCGTAGGGATCGGTGTATTGTCGCTCCAGTTTTACCTTTGGCATCGAGACGTTATCAATAAATTCTGTTGCCTGAACATAAACCCGATATTCACCGACAGGGATTTGATCGTCTCCGCGACCGTATGTCAATTTGTAACTTCCGTCGCCGATGACGCCTCCCATGGCTTCTCCATTTCCGTCTTTGGAAGCGAAATAGATGAGAAAGCCACCCAGTGGTTCGCCATCGACTTTCAGCGTTCCCTCCACCGTTCCGGTGTCCCCTTTCCAGCAGCCGGTTGAACAGAGGAGCAGGATGCCGGGAACGATCCAAAGAATGTTTTTTCGGTTCATCACAAACATTTCCGTTTTTTGGTAGGCATGAATTATTAGAGAAAACTTGATCGCGCATGTTACCTGCGCGATCAAGTTGCAATCGAGGTTTTTTTCTAGCGTAACTGCTTAGAGTCCTGGAATTACCTGACCAGAGGCACGGCGGCACAGCGGACCTAAAACGAAAGTCGGATCGATCGTTTCTTGGATGAAGCGGACCGCTCCGTCTCCTGTCAGCCCTTGAGCGCCGCCTGGATGCAAGCTGGAAATGCCGTTTCCTTGAAGAATGGAAGCATTGATTGCGAAATAGTCTCGATTGATTCCGAAACCGCCGCC
Source organism: Blastopirellula marina DSM 3645 (assembly GCF_000153105.1). Classification (GTDB taxonomy): domain Bacteria; phylum Planctomycetota; class Planctomycetia; order Pirellulales; family Pirellulaceae; genus Blastopirellula; species Blastopirellula marina. The sequence goes on along the minus strand of NZ_CH672377.1, from coordinate 306,380 downwards.
ACGACCCAAGCAGCGTGCAGTGCCATACGCCGTGTTTTGGTTCTGTCTACCGCTGCCTGCCCAAGTCGCAGCATGATAGTTACCATTGTTGGCCGTCGGGCCTCCGTCTCGTTCGCTGGCCACTAGGACGTTCGATGAGCCATCGGTCATATCTCGGAACGAGAGGAAACTGTCGGCCCAAAACATTCCCAGCCCATCTTTTGCGACAATCGGCGTCGCCCACGAATCGAGATAGTTGCTCGACCCATCCCCAGAAATCGCGATGTAGTTCGACGTACCGATATCAAAAAATTCGGGCTGTCCAAACGGGATAAGATCGTTCAAATCTGCCGTGATATCGGAGGGACAACGATATCCCTCGATTCTGGTTCCCAGCAGTTTCTTGTCGGCGTCCGGCGCTCCGCTTACATAAATTTCGGCCAAACGGCGCGGTTGGTGTGGAGCCAGGGCGGTGTAGAGGTTTTGTTGTTCGATGAACGGGAGAATCGCGACTGCCCAGCCGAACGAACTGAGTGTGGGACCGCTGGTGAGATCGATTCGATAGCCCGCCGGAAACGCGCGGAACGTGTCGTGGTAGTTATGTAAGGCTAACCCGATTTGTTTGAGGTTGTTGGAACATTGCATGCGCCGCGCCGCTTCGCGAGCCTGCTGTACCGCCGGAAGCAGCAACCCAATGAGCACGCCGATGATTGCAATGACAACCAGCAATTCAACTAGCGTAAAGCCAGACCTTCTCTTTTGATAATGGATCATGCAGACCCTCCTGAAAAGAATGGACCACTGAGGTCGAGATGAAAATAAAATGGGTGGGAGTGAACGACGGTGGTTCGTAGACGGGCAAGATCGTTTCGCCTTTCCAGCACGAAAACGACCCTATGCATACCAATGTCTGATTGTTTACTGCCGTGGGGCTCTGCTTTTATCACAGAAATTCGCTTTTCTGGAATGTTTTTCCTGTTATTCAGTAAACCGGTTTAAAATCTCGAGTTACCGGCAGTGAATAGGAAAGAGCCCATTTTTGACATTGCTTTTTAACAAACGGTGCTTGGCGGAGGAGAGTCGCCGCCAAGCCCCGTTTGTCTCGAACGAAGGATTTACCGATGCCTAGTAAGAGTCGAAAGCTGGTCGAAACCAGGAGGGAGGAGAATCCGGATGACGCTTCCCGCTTCCTGCAGCTATTCATGGAACACGATCGCCAACTTCGTTTCTACCTGCATCAATTGTTGCCTGATCGGGACGATGTCGATGAGGTGATGCAGAACACGAGTATTGTCCTCTGGACGAAATTCGCGGAGTTAGAGGAGGAGGCCGGCTTCATCAAGTGGGCCTATGTAGTCGCTCGGTACGAAGTGCTTATGTACCGCCGACAAAAAGCTCGCGATCGGCTGATTTTGAACCCGGATCTGCTGATAACGATCGCACAAGAGATCTCGGACACGCCGGAACTTGTTCAAGACTATCAGCACGCGCTGCGCGGTTGCTTGGACAAACTTGTCGACCAGGATCGGCGGTTGATCCTGCAGGCCTATAGTCACGGACTCAAAGTCGCTCAACTCGCCGAAGAATTGCGGCGCTCGGTGCAAAGCATTTATCGAAAACTGTCCGGCCTGCGTCAGCAACTGGCGCGATGCGTAAGACTAAGTACCGAGCATTGATTGGTGAGCCATGAGTAAAGAGAGATCGGCGGAGGCCAACTCAGAACTGACTCAATTATTGAGCGAGTACGCCAACGGCGAGATCTCGCCGGCGCGACTCGCCCAGCTCGAAGAGACCTTAAGCGAGAGCCCGGACGCGCGAAAGGACTATATCCATTACTTTCGAGTTCACGCCGGGTTATACGATCTGGTCGATGAATTAGCGCAGCGCGATCAACAGGACGAATCGACGGGCGCTGTCGCGGCGGAGCAACGCAAATTCGAGTATCGCGTCTATTGGCTACCGGTGTCGATCGCATTTCTGGCGGCATGCATTTTGATTGCGTGTTTCGCCCTCCTGCCGCGTTGGCGGGATAGCGCTGACCCATCGCAATCGATGGCGAAATCGTCCTCGACAAGCGGCGGCAGAAAACCGGGTTCCTTTGACCTTCCTGCGTTTACGACGTCGCAGCCGATTGCGATCATCTCGCGGATGGCCGATGTCGTGATGGCGCCGGGCCAAGACTCCTTGCACATTGGTCAAGGTTTGTCGCCGCAACAGCTTTCGGTGAAATCGGGACTATTGCAGCTCGATTTTCTGAACGGCGTCACCGTCGTCGTCCAAGGGACCGTCGAATTGGAATTGATTTCGCAAACTCGCTGCAAGCTTGTTCGTGGTCAGGCTCGCGTTTATGCGGACTCGCTGGAGGATGGTTTTACTTTAGAAACGGACGAGGCGACCTTTATCGACCGGGGAACGGAATTTGGCGTTCGCGTCGTCCCCGGCAAGCAAGCCGAAGTGCATGTCTTTGACGGACAGGTCGACGTACTGCCACGTACCGGTGACCCAGCGACCCGCTCGGTCACAACGGGACGCGCCATGTCGATTTCTTCCCAGCTTCAACCGCAGGACATTCTTGTTCGCCCGGATGAATTTCCTAGCATCCGCGGCATGAACGAGCGTCTCTCGGATTTAACGAGCGAGAGATATGCGAAATGGCGGCAGGATCGCCAACAAATCTTGGCGGATGAAGACTTGCTAGTGTTTTATGATTTTCAGACAGATCCCGATAACGCCCAGCAGGTCGTGAATCTCGCCGCCGACGGCCTGAACGGAAATATCGTCGGCTGCAACGTCGCCGCAGGTCGCTGGCCCGGAAAACAATCGCTCGAGTTCAAAAAGTTCCACGACCGCGTACGAATCAATGTGCCTGGCGAATTTGATTCGATCACGCTCTCTGTTTGGATGCGAATCGACGGGTTCGACCGACAATTTAACTCGATTATGCTGACCGATTACTTTCAAGACGGGCACATCCATTGGCAATTCCGCTCGAACGGCATAGTCGATTTAGGGATCCGGCCAAAAAATGAAGAGCGGATTTTGTATCTCTCGGATCCAGTCCTGGGCTACGAGGACCTCGGTCGTTGGGTCCAGTTGGTGACCGTTGTTGACCGCGATCTCGGCAAAGTGTTTCACTACCTGGATGGGAAGCTGATTATGCAGGCTCCTATCGAAACCGGCAGAGAGCCAGCCTATCGTGCTCCTTCCGAAACCTTGGCGAAACTGCGCATCGGTTACGCTGAACTAGGGAACTGGCGCCGCAAAGATCCCGGCGAGCCCTACTCGATCCGCAGTTTAAACGGCCGAATGGACGAGTTTGCGTTCTACTCGCGAGCGCTCAACGAAGCGGAAGTCGCCCGCTTGTACGAAATCGGTCGTCCGTAGTAGCCTACCGCAGCTCAACTTTCAAGCGCCATGCGAAATCGCAGCTCTTGCTAGCGTTCGTGTGTTGCTTCACGAAAAAAGCGAGCTTGCGTCAAAACCCAAAAACACCAAAGATAGACGCCAGCAACGTTGCCAGCATTCCCGCACGCATGGAGGCGTTTTTGAAATGCGTTCGTATTCGATTCAATTCTTCTCGTTCATCTCTTTGGCTTCCTTGTGCGCACTCGGATGCGGCGGCGGCGATACGAGTCCACCGGCGGCTTCGATTGAAGCAGGCGCAGCGGGCGCCGCGGCGACAACCGGCTCGTTAGCAGGTTCTCCGGTCTCGGTTGACGCTGACGGTATGACGGCGGCTTACCAACGGCCGCAGCGAGAAAGTGAGCCCGAAGTTGTGTTGTCGACCAGCTACGGCGATATTAAGATTCGATTGAACGCCGACAAAGCGCCGGCGACGGTCGATAACTTTCTGAATAACTATCTCGAGCCGGGGCAATACGACGGCACGATCTTTCACTACGTCGCGCCTGGTTCGATGATCTTGGGCGGAGCGTTCACCGCCGATCTCGAAGCGAACTCGACCCGCAGTGAGATCCAAAGCGAAGCGGCCAACGGCCTGAAGAATGTGCGGGGAACGATCGCGATGACGCGAGATCCGCAGTACATCCACAGCGCGACCAATCAGTTTTTCATCAATCTCTCCGACAATCCCCAACTGGATCATGTGGAGGACGATGAAGAGAAGTATGGTTACTGCGTGTTTGGCGAAGTGATCGCAGGGATGGATGTGGTCGACAAGATCGCCGCCGCTCCGGTCAAAGACAAAGAGGGCTTTCCCAGTCTTCCGGTCGAGTCGGTCGTCATCCAATCGGCCAAACGCATTCGCTAACGAGTCGGTCCGCTTAATTGACGGCGAAATACTCGTGTCGCAGTGACTCTAACAATTGTTGCAGCGTATAGACGCGGCCGGTCGGCTCGTCGATGTTCAACAACTCGATTGCGGCGGCGACTTCAAACTCGGAGAGCAACTCGCTTTCTACGCAAAGCTGCGCGGGTTCCTGCAAAATCACGGTATAGAAGTCATCTCGCTGCGAGAGTTCAAGCAGCAGAATGCGACCAATCGGCGAACAAGAGAGTCGCTCCATGCGGTTGTAAACTCGCTCGGGAGCTTTCAGGCAGGTCGAAAGTTCGACCGGCGGATGTTTGACGTAGACAATGCTGACAATAAACTGGTTGTCGGCCAGACTATACCGGGGGAGTCGCCTCCACGGAAATGACCACCAGCCGAGTTGTCTTAGTTGCGGCAAAAACTCGCGTACTTCACTTTCTACCAACAGTTGGTCTTCGTGGTAGCCGCGGATCGCCAAGAAGTGGCGACGTGCGATCTGCTCGATCTGGTCGAACGGAGGCTTCTCACGTACGGCGAAATTCTGCGCGTCCGCTTCCAGCGAACAAGCGAACAACGCGATCGCGCATCCGAGTTGTAGGAGTTGTCGATGGAGCATTTTTTCGGTGCAGTTTTAGGCAGCGTCGTAGAAGCAAAATCAATGCTTGATCCATTTCCTATTGAAACTTTAGCTTGCAAATAGAAATTCAGTCGGCGATATAAATCGGGATTCCGGCTTTGGTTAGCGCTAGCGTGGTCGTCGTAAGCGCCAAAATCGGAAGACTGCGTACCAGCTGTAAGATCGGTTCTGCTTCATTAGTGTGTATTTAACCTCCGCTCAGGTATTGTGAAAGGAAATTAATTTTGCTTTGGTAGAATGGGCGGTTGAATTGGGGATAGAACTCTTTTAGAATCGCACTCAATCGTCAGTGGGCGAGATTGGTTGTACGGTAGTAGGAGACTCCGTGATGTCGATCGTTACCTACTTTATTCAGCAGTGCCCGACCTGCGGTCGGCGTCTGCAGGTGCGGATTAACGACCTTGGTCGTCCTGTCTCTTGCCAACATTGTCACGCCGAGTTTACGGCGACTGACCCGAGCATTCCGTCGCAGCCGATTTCCGCTTTGGATTCCGTAGAAATGGCCCTTCGCAAAGCCGAGGCGTTTCTCTCCACTCGCGGACAGCACGCGGCCATGTTTGCGTCAACGACACGATCTCCGTAAGGCGAACGCCGCGCCTTTCCCTTACGGACGCCCCGCCGATGGTGGGGAATTTCAACCGACAACGCCCGTGTCTAGCGCGGGCGTTCCTTATTTCTTGGCTACGCCGTCATCTTCTGGCCATCGCTGTACAGACATTCCGGACAGCAAAGTTTCTCAACTTTCGTCATATTGCTTGTGCGCGCGTTCGATCGAGTTGAGAATTACAGAAATTCGATTTTCCCTTGCATGGAGTCTGACGGATGAGAAAAGTGCTGCTTCTCGTTATCGCTGTCGGTATCTGCGTCAGCTCGGCCCACGTTTATGGGAAATCGCCGGATGTTGATCAAGCGCGGTCCGCTTTGCGAAAAGCGTGTGAATTCTTTCAGCAAAAGGTCGGCGTTGAAGGGGGCTACGTTTGGCAGTACAGCGGCGATCTGACGCTTAGCGAAGGGGAAGGGAAGACCGCCGGAACAACCACGGTCTGGGTGCAGCCGCCGGGGACGCCGACGATCGGCGAAGCGTTCTTGGACGCTTATGACGCCACCGGCGATTCATACTATTTGGATGCCGCCAATCAAACGGGGCGGATCTTGGCGACCGGACAAATGCGCACCGGCGGCTGGTACTACTCGATTGAAACCACGCCCGAGAAACAGGCCGCGTTCGGCTATCGACATATCAAACCTGCCAAGAAGCAGCAGACGCGCACCACCGTGGATGACAACACAACCCAAGCGGCGCTCCATTTTCTGATTCGACTGGATCAAGCCGATGGGCAAAAAATGGCGGCAATCCATGACGCGGTGACGTTTGGCTTGGACGCGCTGATCGCCGCACAGCGCCCGATCGGCGGCTGGTATCAAAATTGGAAAGAGTATCCGACTCCGGTCGACGAGAAAGCTTATCCTGTCTTGCAGGCCAGCTATCCGACTGAGTGGTCACGCAAATGGCTGAATGATTGGACCGGCAAGTACTATTTGAACGATGACGTAACGGCCGATCTGATCGATCTGTTCCTTTCTGCTTACGCAGCGTACGGCGACAAGCGGTATCTCGAGACAGCCGAGCGAGCCGGTGACTTTTTGTTGCTCGCGCAAATGCCAGAGCCGCAACCTGCTTGGGCGCAGCAATACGACGAAAAGATGCAGCCGGTCTGGGATCGCAAATTTGAACCGCCGGCGATTAGCGGTGGAGAATCGCAGCAAGTGATCACCACGCTGATGCAGCTTTATCGCGAAACGGGAAAGGCCAAATATCTAGAACCGATCCCCGCGGCGCTGCGTTATTTGAGCGAATCTATTTTGCCCAACGGGAAATTAGCCCGGTTTTATGAACTGCAAACCAATCGGCCCCTCTATTTTACAAAAGACTATCAGTTGACCTACGACGCGAGCGACGTGCCGGATCACTATAGTTTTGTGATCGACTCAAAGTTGGAGTCGCTGTCGCAAGAGTACCAGCGCTATCGGACTCGCACGCTCGAACAATTAAAAGCAGGCCAAGCGAAGAAAAGGGCAAGCTACTCCGAAGATCGAGTCGCCAAAGCGATCGCGAGTCTCGACGAGCGCGGTGCGTGGGTTGAAAAAGGAACGACCCGGCTTTACCCCAAAGTCAAAAACGCCTCGGGCGTGATTCGTAGTCAGACGTTCGCCGCCAACGTGCGGCAATTGTCGAACTACATCGCGGCCCAGAAGCAGGAGTAAGACGCCTAGCGGCGGCGTCCGAACAGTGGATCGCCCGAACGGCGAGAATAGGTAAAAAACCGCGAAAGTAAAACTATAAGCCGGGTTTTGTCTCTCCGCACAAGGCGAAGTCGATAGTCATTCCTCTACGACGACGATTGCTCGCCGCCTCTAGCAGCATACCCGGCAGTGATGACGGTTCGGACCAAACCGTGATTGCAGCGGCTAGGCCGACGCAATCTCTTGCCTGTTTGCCTTGCTCCGGGCGGGGTTTACCAAGCCGAACGAGTCGCCTCGTCCGCTGGTGCGCTCTTACCGCACCGTTTCACCCTTACCAGCCCCAAGTGGGGCTTCGGCGGTTTGCTTTCTGTTGCACTTTCCCTAGTCTCACGACCGGTCGGCGTTACCGACCGCCCTGTCCTGTGGAGCCCGGACTTTCCTCTCGTCGTCGCTACCCGCGGGTTAGAGCGACGACCAGCGACTATCCGTTCTACTTTCGCGGCATTCAGTATTGTATCGTCCGGCACCGAAGAGGTTCGGCCAAAAACGATAAGCTGGGGATGAATCTCGTCGAAAAAGGTCGACTTTCGCCGACTAGTTCGATTAAAATCGTTCGACGCCCTGTCACTAATACCAGCCACGAAAGATAGTTCATGAAATCGTTACTGCTGATGTCCGCCGCTTTGGCGACGCTCGCTCTTACCACCTTGGCTCAAGCCGAAGACAAGCCTGTGTACGAACTGCGGATCTATACGACCAACGAAGGCAAGTTGCCAGAGCTGAACGCACGGTTTCGCGACCATACCGCGCCGTTGTTTGAAAAGCACGGCATGACCAATATCGGTTATTGGACGCCGACCGATCCAGCGCTGAAAGACAACACGCTGATTTACTTGCTGAAGCACGACAGCCCCGCCGCCGCCAAAAAAAGCTGGGCCGCGTTTATGGCCGACCCTGATTGGGTCAAAGCCAAAACGGCGTCGGAAGCCGATGGCAAGTTGGTCTCCAAAGCACAAGCGGTCTACATGACCGAAACCGATTTCTCCCCCCACAACCTAGAGAACGGCGACCAAGAACGTTTGTTCGAGTTGCGCAAGTACACCTGCGATCCAGGTCGACTGCCGAACTTACACAAGCGATTTCGCGATGGCGAACTCGATCTGTTCACCAAGGCCGGCATGACGCACATCGCTTACTTTACGCCGACCGAAATTCCTGACACGTTGATCTACATCGTCGCGCACAAAGATGCGGCGGATGCGGCAAAGTCGTGGGATGCGTTTCGCACCAATCCGGAGTGGATCAAGATGAAAGCCGATTCGCGCGCCGATGGTCCGATCGTCAACCAGGTCGAGAGCACGATGATGGTTCCCGTTGACTACTCCGCTTTGAAATAGCGGCTACATATTTCTACGATCCAGCAGCGTCGGTCGCTCGGCTTCCATTCGCCGAGCGACCGATTCTCGGATCCCACGCAGGCGACTTCCTCATGATTCTGTTTCGCTGCAACGGCTGTCAGTCGGCGTTCAACGTTTCGGATGAGAAGCAGGGAAAAAAGGCGAAGTGCCCCAAGTGCGGTGAGATCACCCAGATCCCTTCACGAGACGCAGCAGTCGCGGCCACGTCTCCAATGCCGCCGACACGTTCTCCCCAAGTATCGCCGGCAAAGCCGCAATCTCCCACTCCAGCGCCTGGCAAGTTGCCGCGAAAACCTGCCGCACCGCAGCAAGCGGCCGCTGCGCCCACCGCAAAGCAACCGACCCCGGCGGCCAAGCCAAAACCGCAGCTAAGCGACGAGCAACGTCGCAAAGCGGTGATGGGAGCGTTTCAAGGCGACTTCGAGCGTCCCGAAACCAAGCCGTTTTACGTCCTTGGCGCTGCGATCGTGTCGGTCGTGATGATCGCGCTGCCGATGGTTTATCTCTCGATCATCGGATTGATCGGCTACGGCGTCTATCTTCATTTGACAATCAATGCCCGCGGGATCTTGGCCAGCGTAGGCGATATCGGGTTCGCTCTCTATATGTTGCCGGTGATCATCGCCGTCGTCGCCATCTTTTTCCTGATCAAGCCGCTGTTCGCTCCCTCTGCTGAAGTTCATCGAACCCGTTCGCTGACCGAGAAAAGCGATCCGCTGTTGTTTGAGTTTGTCGCCAAAATCTGTGAGTTGGTCGACGCTCCGTTTCCCTCGCGAATCGACGTCGATGATCAGATGAACGCGTCGGCCAGTTTTCGCCGCGGCATCTGGAGCGTTGTCCAAGGCAACGACCTGGTCCTGACGATCGGCGTGCCGCTAGCCGCCGGGCTCACCACGCGGCAGTTCGCCGGCGTGCTCGCCCACGAGTTCGGTCACTTCAGCCAAGGCGCCGGCATGCGGCTGACCTATGTTGTTCGCACGATCAGTCATTGGTTCGCCCGCGTCGCCTATGAGCGAGACGTGTTTGACGCTTGGCTCTGGCATTTGGCCGAAAGCTTGGATGTGCGCATCGCGATTTTCTTATACCTGTTCATCTTTTTCATCTGGATCGTCCGCACCATCCTGTGGATCCTGATGTACATCGGGCACTTCGCCGCTGGTTTTTTGCTTCGGCAAATGGAATATGACGCCGACCAGTACGAGATTGGTCTGGCCGGCAGCACGGCGTTTCAGCAAACGTCCAATCGCATGCGGTTGATCGGCGCCGCCTATAGTATTTCGATCGAGTTGCTGTCGGCCGTGTTTCAGCGCGGCGCGATGGTCGACGACATCACCGCCTTTTTGAAATTCCAATTGCAGCGATTTCCTGAGGATCTCAAGCGGGAAATCCGCGCCTCGATCGCCAACGAGTCGACCGGCATGTTTGACACGCACCCGTGCGACCGTGATCGGATCGCCGCCGCGGTCGAAGCCCAGTCGCCCGGCGTGTTTCAGTACGAAGGTCTCGCGGTCAACCTGTTTGGCAATTTTGAAAAGCTCTCCAAAGTCGTCACTTGGGATCGTTATTGCCAGTTGACCGGCAGTCGCTTGAAGTCGGAAGAACTGACTCCCTATCTGAAACTGATCGACGAATACGAACTGGATATCTTCGGCAAACATTCCGAAGAGAATCGGAAGCCAGGCGACGTATCGCCGGTGCATGAAATCGATCACCGGGTAAAGATCCCGTTTGACGACTAACCGGGGCCAGCGAGTCGACAACGGATTCGCTCGTCTCTATTCTCGAAAACGCTGCAGCCCAAGCGAAGCATCGGCGTCTCTTATTCCGTTGGCCATGCGTTGCGTCTTGCGCATGTCGGACGGTTCCTCTCTCCTCCGCCGTTGGGACGGTTGATCGTTGCGACAAGAGCGGAAAAAAGGGAGATTGCCAGGATCAAGCGGCGGGAAATTTAGGTTCAGGCGGCGGCCGCTGCGCAATAGACGCGGGCTAGCCGCCGCCTGAATTGCTGAAATGCGCGTCAGGCGTCCGCCGCGAATGAGGCAAAAGACCGCGTCCTTCTCGACGCGAGAGATGTCTCGTGATATCTGCAACTCCAATGACAACGGCGACTTGGCGAGATCGGCGCCTTTTTAAGCGGTGTTGGCACGCGATATGCAAAGTCAGGACGCAACCAAGCTTTCTCTTCTCTGCATCCCGCCAGATTCTGGTCGGGCCCGATGTCTCGAGTCGGGCTCGACCGCTTTTTCATCTTTATTCTTGAAGGGTTGCCTCTATGACGACTGTATCTTTGCGGAAGCGGCTGGCGTTCACACTGGTGGAGCTGCTGGTCGTGATCGCGATCATCGGCGTTTTAATTGCGCTCCTGCTGCCCGCCGTACAACAGGCGCGCGAAGCCGCGCGGCGGATGCAATGCACCAACAATCTGAAACAGATTGGCCTGGCGATGCACAACTATCACGATACCTTCGGCGTCTTGCCGTCGGGTACGATCAATCCCGGCTGCAAGGTTTGTGACGACGCTCACATGCCGGCTTCGGTGGGGGAGAATGTGCGCAACGTCACCGCGCATTTGCTGATCCTCCCCTATCTAGAGCAAAACGCGCTGTCGGACAGTCTCGATTTCAAGCAACCGATGAGTCTCGCCGCCGATTCGGCGATGGTCACCACGCCCACGGCGGCGGACGCCGCCAACAATATGGCGGCGCTGCAAGGGACGCGGCTGGACGCCTACGCTTGTCCTTCTGATCCGTTTGACCAGCCAGGCACGCGATCTAGCAGCGGTGAATACTACAACTTGAATTATTACCGCACGAGCTATGGTCTTGTTACCGCGGAATGGCGGGACTACCACTACCATCTCTATTGGGACGGCGCTGACAACACCAGAAATTTGCGTCCCGCGTTTGGGATCAACGGAGCCGCTAAGTTTCGCGACTTCACCGACGGGATGAGCAGCACGGTCCTGCTTGCCGAGTCGCAAATGGAGAAGACGTCGACTTTGTATGGGCCTTTCTGGGGAACTTACACGCATACGTTCTGGTTGCAGATGAGTTTCGGAATCAACATTCCCGACGATCCTGCCGTCAGCCGGCTTTCGTATGCGTGGCGCGTCGGCAGTCATCATCCCGGCGGATGTAACTCGCTGTTTGGCGACGGTTCGGTCCATTTCCTCAGCGAAACGGCGAATCTCACCACGTTGCAGAACCTCACGAAAATCGCCGATGGTGAAGTTTTGGGAGAATACTAATGGAGAAATTTCTCCCCACGCTGCGTTCGATCTCGCACATCGCAATGCGACTTTCCTTCTCCGCCGTTTTGCTTGGGACCATTGGTTGCTTCGGCGGTCGCGGCGCCGACGTCGAATTGGCGGATGTCACCGGGGTTGTCACAATTGATGGGAAACCGGCCCAGAACTTTCAAGTGCTGTTTTTGCCGGAAGCGGACGCCGCCCCCTCGCGCGGCAAGACCAATGCCGAAGGAAAATTCACCGCGTACTATCCGCCTGCGGTTCCTGGAGTCGTTCCCGGAAAGCATCGTGTTTCGTTCGATGTCTCGGACGCTGACCAATCCCCCAGCGTCATCCCGCGAAAGTATCGATTTGGCGGACCGGGGATCGAAGTCGAAGTCGTGAAGGATGGTCCCAACGAGTTCGCGTTTGAACTTTCAAAAAAGTAGCGTGAGTTCGATCCCTAGCGAAGCGACTACTGGATCGTCTGGCAGCATCAGAATAAAAACCACCCCGCAATGATTCGGGCGGTTTTTCGTTCTCGCTGCGAATCGCTTGGATAGGTCGGTAAGACGCTAGGCTCGAGTCGGCGCTATCCTTGCCGGCTTTTAAGTATCGACCTGGACGAACAACAGTCGCTGCTTTTTGACAATTTTCTCGAGCATGGGCAGCAGTTCTTCCGCGTATTCGCGCTCCACTTCCGCATCGTCGTCCGCGAGCACGGTTGGTTCGGCTGCTTTTAATTCCTCGATTAGTTGAGCAGCGTCGGCGGTGGAGTGAACGCCGTGCCAGGGTACATAAACCAAGCCATCGCAGAAATCTTCCCAACTGGGGCGATCTAACTGCCGGTACCGGCAGCGAAGCGGCATCTTGCCGAATTGCGTAAACATGCGATCGGTCACGGTGTCGGCGGCGACGCCGAAATGTTCATGCAATTTTTCGAGAATCGTAAAACTGATTCCGTCGCTCTCGGCGCGAAAGTTGAATTCTTTGCGACTTCGCTTATCGGTCAAAAACGAAAACGCGGCGCCTTCCCAAAGCCCTTTTCCACGGACCGATAGATCGGCGTACCAATCGATCGTCGCTAGGCGCTGTTGCACAAGCGGCGTCAGCGCTTCGGCGTCGGTGGGCCAGTCATGCAGCGGATCAGTCGGCTCGAGATCGTCTCTCTGTTTCTGGAGTGATTTCGCGAGCGGCTTCGCATATCGAGTCAACTGATCCGAGGTGGGGTCGGCGAGAAATTTTTCGACGGAACCTGTGTCGAGAGAGTAGAGAAAGTATCCGGCCATCATCGTTCCTTCTGTGAATCTTCTCTGGAGAGATCCCAGTGAAAGGGAAAGCGGAGTCTATGGGCGTTACTTTTAACAGAGTCAAATCACGTTTGCTACTATTCCCTGAGCAACGGTACGGCGCTTGAGCCTAGCCCGGTGATTACTGCCGCTCGTCCTGGCGAAACGCAGCTTTTTTGGCCGGAGCCAACTAAACACTTGAACACCTGCCTGCGGTGTTGCACAATGGTGCCCATCTGGGTGGTTTTGCTTTCGAGGACAGGGGCCGGCATGCTCTCCAAACTTCGTACCTATTCGTTGCTCGGTATCGACGCCGTGCCGGTCGATATTGAAGTCGATATTTCTCCGACGTCGATGCCTAAAACCGTGATGGTCGGCCTGCCCGAAGCGGCGGTTCGCGAAAGCATCCACCGTATCGAACGAGCGATCGTCAACTCGGGCTACGTGCGGCCGCAGGATCGCGTTGTGGTGAACATGGCCCCGGCCGATCTTCCTAAGAACGCGGCCGCGTTTGATTTGCCCACGTCACTGGGCATTCTGGCGGCCAGCGGACAGATCCGGTCAGAACGCTTTACGCAGTATGCGGTGGTCGGCGAACTGGCCCTCGATGGCGCCATGCGGCCGGTCAAAGGCGCGTTGTCGATGGCGATGCAGGCCGCCGCGATGGGACTGCGCGGGATTGTAGTCCCGGCCGAAAATGGCGCTGAAGCGGCCGTCGTCGAAGAGATCGAAGCGATCCCCGTTTGTTCTCTAGCCGAAGCGGTCGGCTTTCTCTCTGGCGCAATCGACATCGAACCGGTCCCCCCGCGTATTGAAGAATACTTCCGCCAATACAGCAGCTACGATGTCGACTTCGCCGACGTCCGCGGCCAAGAGATGGCCAAGCGCGCCCTGGTGATCGCCGCCGCAGCCGCCCACAATCTATTGATGGTAGGTCCGCCGGGTTCCGGCAAGACGATGCTGGCCAAACGCGTGCCGTCGATCTTGCCCGATTTGACCCCCGGCGAATCAGTCGAGACGACCCGCATTTACAGCGTCACTGGTCGACTTCCGGCCAATCAACCCTTGCTGACCAGGCGACCGTTTCGTTCGCCCCATCATACGATCAGCGAAGCCGGTCTGGTGGGTGGAGGCAATCCCCCTTCGCCTGGCGAGATCTCGCATAGTCACAACGGGATTTTGTTCCTTGATGAATTGCCCGAGTTTCAGCGGCGCACGCTCGAAGTGATGCGGCAACCTCTGGAAGATGGCTGCGTCACGATCGCTCGCGCCACTCGCAGTACGACCTTTCCGGCCGAATTTATGCTGGTCGCCGCGATGAACCCGTGCCCTTGCGGATATCGGAACGATCCCCGTCGCGACTGCCGCTGCAACGTACCGCAAGTCGAACGCTACATCGGCAAGATCAGCGGCCCCTTGCTAGATCGCATCGATATTCAGATCGAAGTCCCCGCCGTTCCGTTCAGCGAACTCGCCTCCAAGACTCCCGGCATCTCTAGCGAAGAGATGCGGGCCCAAGTGATGGAGGCCCGGAAGATTCAAACCCGCCGCTTTGTCGGCAGTCCCACGCGTTACAACGGGCAAATGAGTTCGCGCGAGATCCGCAAGTTCTGCCACTTGAACGACGCGTGCGCGGCGTTGCTGAAGCAAAGCGTCCATAGCTTGGGACTATCGGCGCGAGCGCATGATAAGGTGCTGAGGACTTCGCGAACGATTGCGGATTTGGAGGGAGCGACGGCGATTGATATCGCGCATATTAGTGAGGCGATTAACTACCGGATGTTGGATCGCGGGGTAGGATAAGTACGCGAACAGCCCGGGCTATTCAACCCGAGCCGTTGGGGGATGTCGATTCGCTGAAGCAGGCGCCGCCGCAGCCAAGCGGAAACGCTACCGACTGAAAGGGAAATGCTCTACAGCGAAGACATGTGCTTCGCAATGTAAGCGGCTTCGCCCATTCGCTTGAGCAAGTCGAGTTGAAGTTCTAGCCATGCCATGTGCCCTTCTTCATCAAGGGCGATGGTTTCAAACAACGATCGCGTGCCGATGTCGGAATCGAGAGACGCCTGCTGCGAGGCTTGCGTATAAAATATGATCGCGTCCTGTTCATCTTTCAGGTCGCATTGGAAGATTTCGGTCAGCGTATGGGCGCGCACCGGCGCTTTATCGAACGTGAGGGTCGGATCCCCTTTCAGAAACAAAATTCGTTCTAAATATTTATTGGAATGCCCGAGTTCTTCCTGCATCTCTTCCCGCATTCGCTTGGCCAACAGGTCAAGTCCCCAGTCATCCAGCACCGCCGCATGCAGTTGGTACTGATGGCAGGCCGTCAGCTCCATAGAAAGCGCCTTCTGAAGGTTCTCGATCGACTTGGACTGTGACATCGCGGTGTCTCCTGGGATCAAAATTGTGTTGTCATTGGAACGCGGATCGAAAGCTGTTGCGGTTAGACTCTGCCTTTGAGCATGCCGTGCCAGTACAGTGCAGGCAGGCCGAACTTCTTGAGCAGAAGCATGCTAAATCGTTCCTGAGCCTGATTGAATGGGAACGTCTCGGCTGGTTGATTGTCGTAATCGAATTCCGCGAGCACCAGACTATCATATCCGGTCACAACAGGGCATGAAGTATAGCCGTCGTATTTTGCCGTCAGCGGTTCGTGACGCATGCGGGCCAGCAAGTTTTCGACCAATACCGGAGCCTGTTTTCGGATTGCAGCGCCGGTCTTCGAGGTGGGCAAGCTCGACGCGTCTCCCAAGGCGAAGACGTTCGGAAATCGAACGTGCTGCAGCGTGTATTTGTCGACGTCCACCCAGCCGGCTTCGCTCGCCAAAGGGCTTTGAGCGACAAAGTCGGGGGCGCTCATGGGAGGCGTTACATGAATCATGTCGTACTGGATTACCACCTCGTTTTCGGTGTCCATGTGCCGATAGATCGCTTCTTTCGCAGCGGGTCGAATCTCGACCAGATTGAGTCGAAACCGCGTATCGACATTCTTGCGAGCAGCCGCTTTTTCCAAGACTTCGCGATACTTCTCTACGGCGAACAGCCGAGGACCAGCCGCCGTGAAGACGACATTGATCTTGTCTCGAACGCCGACTTTGCGGAAATGGTCTTCGGCCAGGTAACAGATTTTTTGCGGCGCGCCGCCGCATTTGACGGCGCCGGCCGGTTGCGTGAACAGGGCGGTCCCCTCTTTCAGTTCACGAATAAACTTCCAGGTGCTTCCCACGGTGTTGATCGAGTAGTTGCTGCAAACGCCGGACTTGCCAACCGATTCTTTGAGTCCTTTGATCTTGTCCCAGTTGACTTGAATTCCTGGCGCGACGATGAGGTGTTCATAGGAGACTTCGTCCCCCTCCCGGGTCGTTACTTTGTTCTCATTCGGATCGAAAGCGACTACCGCGTCTTTGATCCACTTCACGCCATAGGGAATCACATCCGCTTCGTTGCGTCCGGAATCTTCTGGGGCAAACATCCCTCCGCCAACTAACGTCCAGAGCGGTTGGTAATAGTGCTGCTCCGCAGGCTCGATAATCGCAATGTCCAGCGCATGGTTGGCGTTGCGCAGTCGGGCGGCGACCGTAATTCCCGCTGTGCCTCCGCCCACAATCAAGATTTGATGATGACTCATGACATTGGTTCCTACGATTGGGGTGGGGATGAAACAAGGCGATTGGAATGCTTTTCTTCCAGCAGATTGCCAAAGCATTTACCGAACTGCACAGCGAACGCGAGGGCCCGCTGCGTATTGGGATCACGGGACGCATTCAGCAGCCCTAACAGGCCCAAACGCTTGGGAACCGGATGTTCGCAGCTTCCTTGACGACAACTCGACAAGGCGCTGCCCGCCAGGCTGACAGTCTCCACGGAATGCTCGCTCAGAACATCGGACCGCAGCAGGTAGCCAATTCTGTCCAGCTCTTCCCGGCGAATCCGACCGCCAAGGTGCAAAGCGGCGTGCAGTCCATTGCGGAGACTCTGCTCAAGCTCGATCCCCTGCTTTTTCAGATCGTCCGACCACTCGTCGAAGACATCCATCACGATCGCCATGAGGTTGGGCAATTCGTCCGCCAAGCTTGTCGCTTGCGCCAGTTTGGGAAGGTGATCGACGAGCGTGATGAGCGCTTGGACGTTTTGCGGCTCGGTCACTTTTTTCAGAAGGGTCAGTAGATCGGTCGCGCGCTGTTCGATATCAATTCCCTGATCCGCCGCCTGGCGAGCCAGGCTGTCGACCACGTCGGTGGCGATCGCCACCAGGTTGGGAGCCTCGCTTGCGGCTTGCAGAACCTTGTCGAGATCTTCCGCACGGTCGAGTAGACGGTGCAAAATTTCTTGGGTATGCGGCTCATTCAATCGATCGGTGATCGGCATTGAATGCTCGTTGGGGTGGACACTACTCATTGAGATCCTCACTTTTCCGATGCGCAATAGGGGCCGTCGACTCTTCGTGATTTTAGGTGGATGTGTCGCTATAAAACGATATGTTTGGTGAAAAAAAACGAGACGCCGCCACGAATGAGGAGGCGCGTCTGCTACGAAGCAATACCGCACCACGCAAAGTCGCATGGAATGAGCAAACGCCCGCAAGCAGTCGACTTTTATCGAGGAAAAGCTGAGCGCTCCCTCAGGACCTGGTTGGGATACGATGCGATTCCCGGATCGATTCGTCACTGACTCAATCCCCATGATTTATTTATATCGGAAACTTCCGACATGTCAATCTTTTTGCAAGACAACCCCCATGCGGTTACCGCTAGAAGGCAACGTGGTATCGCGCTCTGACCTCGACTGCGGCTGCCTAAACGTGGTCCTCACCAGTTCTTGCTTTAGAGCGACAAGCCTGGAGCGGTGCTTGGCTACGTCAGGGGAGATTTCCCACGCACCGGTGTTGGGCGACCCGCGTGCATCCACCTCTTCGCCAAGCGGATTGTCAGTAATGAGTTGCGATAGAATACTGTTCTCCGCAGAGGTCCTGATTTGCCCAGGACGCGGCTTTATCCAACCATCGATCGCAGGCTACCAGTTGATGCTTCGCACCTTTGACGCACCGTTTGACTTTCACCAGCCCGAGGGCGGACGTTTGCAATTCCGCCAACTGGCTGACTCGCTGGCCGATCGATTTCCAACTCGGCCTTTGGTGATCCATGACCCGGTGTTCACGTATCAGGGCATGGGGAGATCGCGGCTGGATCGAATCGCTGGTCTGGACAATTCGCAGCCGGCGATCGTCTATCTATCGAACGTGGTGATGCATTCGGCGCTGCTGATTGTGGGCGAGTTTGACGCTTCCGGCTTGCAACGACCGCTCGAATACGACTCGGTCGCTACGTTTCTGGAAGCTCCGTATGTTCGCGGATATGCAGTGGAGCAGGCCAAAGCGTCATTGGACGAAACGGCCATCGTGATCAGTGAGCTCGCCCGGTTTCGGGGCGATAACGGCCAACTGCTTGACAACGGGATGTTTCACGTTTTGGAAAGAACGTCCGACATCTTCGTTGGCAACGTACTCGACTACGGTCGATACTTTGCGCATCGCGCCGTCTATGGAGATCAGCCTTTTTTTCTGCCGGCTGACAGCGGAGTCGATTTGCAGGAGTGCGCGAGAAAAATGGATCAATACGCGTTGCGGGACTATTTGCTAGATCAATCGATTCCCTTCGCCACTTTGGGGGATGACCACATGGACGACGACTTTGCGGTCTCGTACGGAATGGATTGTTGGCATTGCGAGGAAGAACGCTTGGCGTTTGTGCGTTAGAATGCTGGCTGGCGTCGAGCTCTGTTATCAAACGTGGGGGCGAACAAAATGCGAGATTCGTTGGTGCTTCTCGGGGCTGTCTTGCTCGGCGCGGCGTTGATGCAATTTGCGCGTCTAGGTCTGGGTGAAGTGATCATCCTCTACGCGATCCTATTTGTCGCGATCGTCGTTTGGCGCCGGTCACGTGTGGCTGGCCAGAAGAAGCGATGATGAATGTCGGTCGGAGTTTCCCCTTGTCAAAGTTTGGATGGACTATGAGATTGCTCGCGAGTCGTTCGAGTTTTGGAAATCGCATCGCCGGGTTCACATTCGGTTTGCTCTTGTTACTAATAGCCGTCGGAGCCGCCGCCGAGACGGAAGTCGACAACAAGAGCGGCCCGCCGCCCATCCGGCAATTACCGCGTGAGAATTTACTCCTGTTTCAAGACGCCGACGGCCAGGTTCAGCCGGTCAAGACCAAAGCCGATTGGGAGTTGCGCAAACAGAAAACGCTGCAAAGCATGACGGCGCTGATCGGCGCGCCGCCCAGCGACGAGCGGCGGTGTCCGCTGGATGTGAAGGTCGAATCAGAGACCGACATGGGGAGCTACGTTCGCCGGCGGATTACGTTTCAATCCGAGTCAGGTTGCCGCACGCCAGCCTTTCTGTTGATCCCCCAAGGGGCGCTGCAAGAATCGGCCGGCAAGTTTCCGGCGGTGCTCGCATTGCATCCGACCCACAGCCAAGGGCCCAAAGAGATGGTCGGCCTGGGGGAGAGTCGCGAGCGGATGTACGCCAAAGAGTTGGCCGAGCGGGGGTATGTGGTGATCGCTCCGTACTATCCCACGTTGGGCGGATATCAGCCTGACTTGAAGCAGCTTGGCTGGGAAAGCGGAACGATGAAATCGATCTGGGACAACAGCCGTTGTCTCGATTTGCTCGACTCGTTGCCCTACGTGCAAAGCGGCAAGTATGCGGCGATTGGGCATTCGCTCGGCGGTCATAACAGCGTCTTCATCGCCACGTTTGACCCGCGGATCGCAGCGGTCATCAGCTGTTGCGGGCTCGACTCGTTTGTCGACTACAAAGCAGGGGACCCCGGCAATTGGGAGCATGGTCGCGGTTGGTGCCAAGACCGCTATGTGCCGAAGCTGGCCGCCTATCAGGGACGGCTGCAAGAGATCCCGTTTGATTTTTACGAACTGGTCGCAATGCTGGCTCCGCGTCCGACGATGATTATCGCTCCGCTCCGTGACAGTAATTTTCAGCCGGACAGCGTCGACCGAATCGCCGCGGCGGCTCGACCCGTGTTTGGACTGCATGGCGCCGCTGACAACCTTCAGGTCGTCCACCCCGATACGGAGCATACTTTTCCGATGGAGATGCATGAGCCGGCGTATCGGCTGATTGATCGCGTGCTGAAACCGAAGTCATGATGTTTTGAAGTTGTACGCGACAATGGAATACGGACTCCCCGCGATCTCGATCAGCATTTTGGCGGGGTTATTTGTCGTCGAGCGTCTGCTGCCGTTGCGCCAACCGACGCGCTCGCTGTGGCGGCGAATGTTTGTCAATCTGGTGGTGTCAGGCTTGGCTCTCTTGGTCGCCGCGTTGATCGTGCAGCCTGCGGCGGCGTGGATGATGGGGAGCGATGGTTCCCCGATTGGTCTACTGCAGTGGGTCAAAATTCCAGCTTGGTTAAACATCGTCGCTGGATTCTTGCTGCTCGATCTCTCGTTTTATTACTGGCATCGGCTCAATCATCGGATCGGATTCTTGTGGCGGTTTCATAATGTCCATCACATCGATCCCGATATGGACGTCTCGACCGCGTTTCGATTTCATTTTGGCGAAGTTGCGTTCTCGGCCCTGTTTCGCGTCGTCCAGGTGACCCTGATCGGCATGTCGGTCGAGGCCTACCTGATTTACGAATTCGCGTTTACCGCCAACACGATGTTTCACCACAGCAACGTGCGGTTACCGATTGAATGGGAACGGTGGTTGAATCTGTGCCTGGTGACGCCGCGAATGCATGGGATTCATCATTCGCAACTCGAGCGAGAAACGAATTCCAACTATTCGGTCGTGCTCCCTTGGTGGGACCGACTCCACCGCAGTCTGCGACTGAACGTCTCGCAAGACGGGATCAAGATCGGCGTGCCTGGTTATTCGCAGCCAGAAGATAACCGGCTAGGGAACCTGTTTCTGATGCCGTTTCGCCGCCAGCGAGAATATTGGGATACGCCGGATGGGCAGGGCGCCGAGCGAAAAGAGACTGGCGAGACGCAGCGGCCCAACCGATTGGCGGAATAACGCCGGCTTACGGTTTCAACCCCTTCGGCACTCCATCCGGATACTCTTCCTTGATCACCTGCTTGATATAGGCGACGCGATTCGGCGGTTTGGGATGCGTGCTAAGAAACTCAGGCGGCCCTTCGCCCCCAGAGCGTTCTAAGATTTCCATCACGCCGATCATGGCGTTGGGATCGTATCCGGCCAGCCCCATCAAGCGGACGCCCCATTCGTCCGATTCCAACTCGTCTCCGCGGCCATATTTCATCGCGACTAATTGACCAACCATCTGCGCCATGCGGGCGCTGCTGACATCGCCGCCGGCGACGCCTGCGGCGCCGGCTAGACCTTGCGTCAGGGTTTGCTTGGCCATTTGTTGCGCGCCGTGACGTGAGAGGACGTGTCCCATCTCGTGGCCGAGGACGCCTGCGAGCTGACCATCGGTCTCAAATTCTCGGTAGAGAGCTGCGGTCACAAAGACCTGTCCGCCGGGCAGAGCGAAGGCGTTGACCGTTTGCGGATCGGCCAGCAAATGGAACTCGAACGGAAATGGATTTTGGCGCCCTTGTTGCGCCAGGTCGCGATTGAGCGCTTGCAGCAGTTCGCCGCCGATCCGGTCCACGCGATCTTGGGCGGCCTGCTCTGGCAACTCACCGCCGTGTTGGTCGATCATTTCTGGCGCCGCTTGCAGGCCGAGCGCAATCTCTTGATCGGTGGTCATCGCCACGCGTTGCGCCTGGCCGGTGACCGGGTTTTTGTCAGACGCCATGTAATACGAAACGATGGAGAAAAGAGCGACAATCGCTGCGATTGCGAGTCGGATCTTCCACGAACCGCGGGAATAGGCCATGGGGATAACCCTAAATTGCAGGAGAGGTTTCGGGAGACTCAGCAGATCGTGATTGCGTCACTAATTGATGGATCAGTTTCAGCTTTTCAATCACGTCTGGAGAAAGGACAAACGGATAGCTGTCGGCCTGACCCAGGCAGCGGTTGGCGCTGTTCAAGACGTGCGCTAGCGACAACCACCATTTCATCATATCATCGATCGATACGTCTTTCGCCGACTCGGGACTAAATTCAACACGAAGTCGTTCGCCCCGATTGTGCAGCGACGGAAGCGAGATTTCGCAAGACGAAGCCATCTCTAACGCGTCGACAACATGCAAATAGTGAGCCCAGGTTTCGGCCCAATCTTCCCACGCATGGCTGGCCGCATACGATGAAATATAGGATTCTTGCCAGTTGTCTGGCGGCCCGACAGAGTAGTGTTTTTTGAGCGCTTCGCCGTAGTCTTCCGTTTCGTCTCCAAACAACTGGCGAAACGCTTCCAGATGCGGCGTATCGCGAACGAGACGATCCCAATAGTAGTGCCCTGATTCGTGCCGAAAGTGCCCCAGCAAGGTGCGATAAGGTTCGCCCATCGCGACGCGGCGACTTTCGCGTTCCGCGTCGTCGGCTTCGGCGATGTTCAGCGTGATCAGGCCTTCAGCGTGACCGGTGAGCACTTTTTTGTCGCTCTTGGGATCATCGGCGAGGAATCGAAAAGAGAGCCCAGTTTCTTTGTCGGTTGTTTTGGGAATGGTCGGCAGTCCGAGCGACATCAGCGTATATAGCAGGCGCCGCTTGGCGGTTTCGATCTTGCTCCAATGAGCCAGATTGGCCGCTTCGTACAAATTGGGGATCACCGTCGTGAACTGACAGGCGAAACAAATCGTCTGGTCGCTGTCCGCCGGAATCAGCCAGTTGCAAACGTTGTGTTGTACATCATTTTGGCAGCGGCGAAAAAGGTCGGTGCGCGACGAATCGACGGATTTCCATTTTTTGGCGCTCTCATCGGTTGGAACGATGGTTGCCATCGACAGGGTCGTCGGATCAAAAGCAAGCCGCTGCTTGCAGGCAAGACACGAGTTGTTCTCGAAATAGACGAGTTCACCACAGTCATCGCAAAGGAATAGTCGCATGGCGTCTTGATTCGCTATTGAGGCCGTAAGGGTTTGAAGGAGCCGCATCCGCATCGAACGACGCAGAATCAATGCATTTTTGGCGCCAAGTCGCCAAGAGCGACGTCTATCGAGAGCAAGTGGATCGCGGCCTATACGATTTTCGTACGCCATGGCAGGCGGCGAATCGTCCTGGTTGAGCGGCAGTCATAGGAGGCCAGCGCGACCCAGCGAGTTTCGCCGACGCTGACCAGGGCCGAGATCCGAAATCAATCGTTTCTCGGATGAGGAGAGGGAAACAGCCGGGCGCCGATTTTCGAGATTAGTTCGCTACGATCGAAAGGCTTCGAGACGTACTCGTTGCACCCGGCTTCTTCGCAGCGCTGGCGATCGCCGGCCATTGCCGACGCGGTGATCGCGACGATCGGCGTTTGTTGGTCCGTTTCCCGAATTTTTTGGACGGCGGTATAGCCGTCCATGACCGGCATCTGCATATCCATCAGGATCAATTGATAATCAAGTCCTAATTCGTGCGCGGTCCGTACCTCGTTC
Source organism: Blastopirellula marina DSM 3645 (assembly GCF_000153105.1). GTDB lineage: Bacteria > Planctomycetota > Planctomycetia > Pirellulales > Pirellulaceae > Blastopirellula > Blastopirellula marina. The sequence goes on along the minus strand of NZ_CH672377.1, from coordinate 282,793 downwards.
ACGGCGTCCTCGCCGTTCGGGACGAAAAACAATTTCGCATGGGTCCGTTCCAGCATCCGGCGGATGAGAAATTGGTTGGCCGGAGTATCCTCGGCGACGAGGATGCGAAACGATCGCCAGTCGGCTTGTTCGACGGGAAGATCGGCCGGTTTGATCGGCTGGGGGGAAATTCCCTCTGTTTCATTCACCGGCAAAATAAGGCGAAATCGACTGCCGACTCCAAATTCGGACTCGACCGTAAGTTCGCCTCCCAAGAGTATCGCGATCTCGCGACTAATCGGCAGGCCCAGGCCGACGCCCGGTTGTCGCCGACGAATATCTTCGGCGACTTGAACAAAGGGTTCGAAAATGGTTGTCAATCGATCGGGCGGAATTCCGATGCCGGTATCAATGACGTCGATAACGACTTGCTTTGTCTCGTCGCTTTTTTCGAGATCGATGGTGACGAGGATCTCGCCTTGATTGTTGAATTTGATCGCATTGCCGATCAGATTCAGCAATATTTGTCGGATCCGGATGGGATCGGTATTCATATGCGGAACCGGAGTTTTTATCTCCAGTCGCAGCGACAGCCCCTCGTCGGCTGCTCGGTAACGGAGCAGATTGCAAAGGCTGGCCGCGATGTCGCCCACGTTTGCTTCTTCCAATTCAATCGTGATCCGTCCCGCTTCAATTTTCGCGAGATCGAGAATGTCGTTCAGCAATTCGTGCAAATGACGACCGTTCTCGGCGATCATCTCAAGCATCTGCTGGCGATCTTCTGGTTTCGGATCCTCTTGCAGTAACTCCGTCATGCCCAGAATCGCCGTTAACGGATTCCGTAACTCATGGCTCATCGTCGCGAGGAAATGGGATTTTGCGCGGTTCGCGGCATCCGCGCGATTGCGTGCTTCTTCCGCTTCAATTTCACTAGCAATCGTGCGTACAAGCAGACGGTGCCGCTCCATCGCATTGTTGGCGACATGCGAGAGCAGTTCGGACGTCACCATCGATTTCAAGAAAAACTCTTGAATGCCATGTTGCAACGGATCCGACGACTCTTGTGGTATCTCGCTGCTGGTCAGCAAAACGACCGGAACCGGCGGAATCCGATGGGAACCTTGCAGATGCTCGACAAACTGGACCCCGTTCATATCGGGCAGTCGCCAATCCAGGATGATCAGATCAAACGGTTTATCGGCCTGACGAAATGTTTGCAGGCCTTTTTCTCCATTTTCCGCTTCCACCAGTTCATAACGTCGCGTGCGGTCGCTTCGCAGCGCCAGACGGACCATCTCTCGATCTTGAGGATTGTCATCCACGATCAGCACTCGGCGTTTGGTAGAACCCTCGTTCATATTGCTCTTTGTTGGAATCGTGGAAAGCGATTAAGCCGCTAAATAGCTTCCAGTGTAAAACAGAAAATGGTGCCTTGGTTCGCCGGGGATTCAACCCAAATGGATCCTCCGTGGCGTTCGACTACTTTTTTCACAATCGTGAGGCCTGCTCCCGATCCGCCGCCAAACTCATGCGGGAGATGAAGACGCTTAAAGATCTCAAAGATTCGCTCTTGATCCTGCGGCGCGACCCCAATCCCATTGTCGCGAACAAAAAAGACGTTCCGACCGCGGTATGCCGCAGGCGCCGCGGCGCCTGCGACCATCGTTCCGGCATGGACGATCTTCGGAAGATTACTATTGTATTTCGTGGCGTTGCTAAACAAGTTGCAATAAATCTCTCGAACGCACATAAAATCAGCATTCGCCTCCGGCATCTCTTCGATCGTCAGTTGGACTTCGTGGGGCGAAACGCTTCCCCAGATCATTTCCGCCGCTTCTTGCGCTACGGCGGTAATCTGGATCGGTTCTAGCACCAGGTCGCCGCGGCCTGCTCGCGACATGCGCAACAGCCCCTCTAAAAGTTCGTCGAGTCGAGATCGGCTGCGCTGAATTGTCTCGAACCTTATTCCTTCTTCGCTGGTCAGCGGGCGATGTAGTTTGGCTTCGAACATCGTGATCGCTTGATGCAAATTCCGCAGTTGTTCGCGTAAATCATGGGAAGCGGCGAATGCGAACGAATCGAGATCGGCGTTGATTCGCGAAAGTTCTTCATTAATCCGAGTAAGTTCGATGGCGCGGCGGCCGAGTAACTCGGCGAGGCCATTGTGTAATTCGAGGGCCATATCGCGATCGACTGTCGACCACTTACGAGAGTGGTCGCGGACAATTTCTCGCCATGTTTCAAAAGACTTCCGCGGCGAAAGTCGAATCCCATGCGCTGTCGCGACCTCTTCTTTTTGCGGCTTACCGGCCCACGAGACCTCGTGGGCATACTCTGGTCGAACAAACAGCATGATATCCAGCGGGCTCTCGCCGATCCGAATCGCAAGGACGCCGGCGACTTCTGCGCGGATTGGCGCCGACGACGGAAAATGCGTCCGCAACGAATCGGTGTAAAATAGCGGTCCGCTGGTCGCCGCGGCGATCTGCGGGATTAAAGGGATCAGCGATTGGATCGTCGGCGACTCATTGCGGAGCGTCAAGATTTTTCCGTCCAGGCAGACGAGAGCCTCTTCGGCGTCGACGATTTGGGGCATGATCGGCAAAGCCGCTTCGATCCCTGCGCGAAACGATTCGCCGGCGGCCGCCGTTCGCAAGGTTTGATGGAGTGCGTCACGCCGTACGCGATAGATTTGATTTTCAAGCGCTAATTGACGTGACCCCAGATAAACGCCAGCCGCGACGCCGATCAATTCGCACGCGTCCCGCACTTCGAGCGTAAGATTCCGCGGCTCGTAGTGATGGCACGCAATCATTCCCCAAAGATCGCCTCCTTGGAGGATGGAGATCGACATCGACGCGGCGACTCCCATGTTCTGCAAGTACTCGATATGGATCGGCGAGACGCTCCGAAAATAGCTAAACGTCAAGTCCAGCGGCTGCTGCGCATCAGAATCAGCGGCCGCAATCGGAACCGGCGGAGCGTGGATGTCTGCAATCAGGCGAACGGCATTCAGTTCGTACAAGCGACGCGCTTGCTGAGGAATGTCGGACGCCGGGTAGTGCAAGCCGAGAAACGACTCGAGATGGGACTCGGCCGCTTCGCCGACGACGGCGCCGTGCCCCCCTTCCAAGAAGCGATAGATCATGACGCGATCGAAACCGCTGAGCGACTTGATTTGAGTCGCGATTGCGGAATACAGTTCTTCCATCGTCTGGCAGGCTTGCATGCGATGCGTCGCCGTTTTGAGCAGACGGGGAAGTTTGGAAATCGCGCGACTATGGATTTTGTCGATCGGCGCAATTTCGATTTCCAGCAACAGCATACCAGCGTGCAGATGAGCGGCCGCTGTATGCCGGATATTCTCGTCTTCGCGGCCGATCGTCGCGCCGCCATCGATCGGAACGACGACCGCGGGCGATTCCTGCGATATCTGGCGAATCGCGGCTGCGGTTCGCGCACCAAATAGGGATTCGGGGGTCTCCGTGAGCGTGACCTTGCGCCCCAGCAGCATCGCGGCGTTCTGACTCCAATATCTCAATACGAGCGACTGGGGATCAAATGCGAGCAGTACGCCGTGCGGCTGAATTGACCCTGGAATGTGGATCGGTTCACGGTCGCAGTTGTCCAGATCAACTTTCTCATTCGAGTGTTGGTTCACGACCGGAACTCATGGAGTTGTTGTCCAAAAATGGAGAAGGTTTGCGCCGCAGCGTCGACCGCATTGTCGATCATCGCCGGTTCGGTCAGCACGGCGTCCAGCCAACTTGTCACCGCGCCCCAATGGGCGCCGGTCTGTTTGCCATAGCCGTGCAGGTATTTTCCGCCGCTATCGGCGGTAATGTGGAGTCGTTCTTCCAGTGATCTCGCGAGGATCGCTCCTCCCATCGCCGAGCCTTCTAACACATAGGCGACGCCTGCCGCTTGGGCGAGCGAATCGACGAAATCAAAATCGGCGACATTCTCCGTGTCGTCCAGGGAGACCGCGCCGTCCTCGATTTTGCGGAAATCGTCGACGAGCCAAGCCGAAGTTCGGCGATCGGCGAGCCACGAAGGCTCTTGATTGGAAAGCTGACGATTGATTGCTTCATCGGCAGGAATCGTAATTCGCAGCATTGCTAGCAGGAACCGCTGATAGGCGGAGCGTGAAGAAAAGACCTGATCCCAGTGGAGTTGCGATTCGGTATTCTGGTGCAGCTGCTGGGTGCGAGACCGCAATATTTCGCGTGGGCGCAGCATTTTTGGATCAGTCGGGGGCATCTTCTCAATTCCCATTTTGGAAGTCAATCAACTGTCGCACCCCCGACGGCGGGGCGTCAATCATCGAAATGAGGGACGCGCCAAAAACGTTCATGACGTCGTTTCCAACGTACGAACGCTGCTCGACAGATCGACTTTTCGCGAATTGCGTGATAGCAAACGAGTTCTGGGTCTTATTATCGCGCCTAGGGACCGACCGTCAATGGTTGAGCTGTCGGTTGGAGGGCTTTGTTTCTTTGACGAAAAGAATCCGGATAGGCGGAATTTTCAAATTCCGTTAGACTGCCCGAATAGGTAGGCGCCAGCACTGAATTGCTGGCGACCATCTCGACAGAAATTCGCGCAAGGAGGCGCAACAATATGACTCCAGGTGCGTCGTTCCGCTTTCTTCAATCGGGCGACTTCCATCTCGATCAGCCGCTCGGAGGGCTTCCCTCGGTTCCGGATCATTTGCGCACTCTCTTTTGCGAGGCGCCGCGTCGCGCTGCGCAGCAAGTGGTCGAAACGGCGATGTTGCACGAGGTCGATTTCGTCGTTCTGACCGGTGATTTGCTCGATCCGCGGCTATCCAGCCCGCGTACGATCGGCTGCTTGTTGGAAATGTTCGAACAACTAGACACCGCCGGTATCAACGTCTATTGGGCCGGCGGCGAAGCCGATCCTCCCTCGCGTTGGCCTTCGTCCGTGGCCCTGCCGCGCAACGTACATATTTTTCGACCAGGCCTGCCGCAGACCGTCCACTTTGAACAAGATGGCGAAGCGATCGCCGCGATTATCGGCCAGGCGAACTCCGGCGGAGAAATTCGGGTTGGTGAGTTTCGCCCCTCCGCTTCCGGCTTGTTCACCATCGCCGTCGCCTACGGCGAAGTCGAAGATGGCGTGATCAGCCGCCACGATATTCCGTATTGGGCGCTCGGCGGCGAAGAGATGCGCAAGAAGCATCGCACCGCGCCGAAGTTCGCCATCCACTCAGGCTCACCGCAAGGTCGACGGCCGCTACACGTCGGTCAACGCAGTTGCACCGTGGTCGAAGTCAACGAAGCCGGCGAGATCTCGACCGACGCGATCGCGACCGATGTCGTCCGCTGGCAAAGCGAACTGGTCGAAATCGCGAATTGCGAATCGCCGGAAGAATTGGAAAAGGTGCTGAAGAATCGGATGCGGACGCTCGTCTCGGGCAAAGGTCGCCGACAGTTGTTGGTGGACTGGCGAGTGATTATTGAAGGGAACGCTTCGAAGAAGCTGATGGCCGAATCGTTGTGGCAGCACACGATCGACGTGCTGAACAAAGAGTTCGGCGGCGAAGAGTCGGGCGCCTGGACGCATGAGCTGACGATTGAATCGGCGTCGGTCATTCCCGAGGCCTGGTATCAAGAACAAACCATCTGCGGCGACTTTTTGCGGCTGACGCGCGAATTGCTTGCTGATCCCGATATCCCCATTGAGTTGACCGAGTTATTAGGCGAAGACCGTCGCGGCACGCAGTTGTCCGAGGCGGTGCAGATTGAAACCAGGGAAGTTCGTCGTAAGGCGCTGCATGAAGCTCGCCGAATGGGCGTCCAAGCCTTGCGGATCGACGACTAGGAGCCGCCAACGTGCAATTAAATCAAGTCAATATCGATGGTTTCGGCGTTTGGCGTGGGCTACGTATCGAAGAGCTCTCGCCGACGGTCACCGTCTTTTTTGGGCATAACGAAGCGGGCAAAAGTACGCTGCTCAACTTCCTGCGGACGATGCTCTATGGCATCGATCTGACGGAAGAACGCCGCTATTTGCCTCCGGTAAACGGCGGGCAGCCCGGCGGTTCGCTCAACATCCGCGGTACGCTTGGTCGGTTTCAAGTGGTGCGTCTGTGGGACGAACGGACGTTTGAAGAAAACGCGTGGATTGTCGCCCCTGACGGATCGCGGCAAAGTCGGACGCAATTGGAAGCGTTGCTGGAAGGGGTCGATCGCTACACCTACAACAATATCTTCGCCGTCGGCCTGCGCGAAATTCAGTTGCTGGCGACGCTCGACGATAGTCACGCCGCCCAGAAGATCTACGAACTGACCAGCGGTTTGGATCGAATTTCGTTGGCCGAAGTCGTTCGTCGGCTCGAGATTTCTCGCGAAGCCCTCATTTCGCATGATGGCGCCGACTGCATTATCGATCAGTTGCTTGATCAGCACGTCTCGCTCAAAAAAGAAGTCGAAGAGCAGCGAACCGCGACGCAGCAATGGGGCCAAGTGCTGCAGCAGCAGCGCAGCGCCGCCGTGCAGATTGAGCAACAGCAGCAGAAGTCGGTAGCGATTACCGAACGCACTGAATTTATCGAATTGGCCGAAGATCTGCGCGGCGATATCGAACGTCGCGAAGTGCTGACCGCCAAGATCGACGAAGCCGGCGAGATCCCCGATGTCGCCGAAGAGAGCTTGAATCAGCTGAATCAATTGCGCGAACGAGTCTCGCGGCGCAAAGGTCGCTGCACCGAATTGCGTTCGCAGTACAAGGCGCTCTTCACCGAACACGAGTCGATCCCCCTCAATCGTGAGCTCTCGCGACATGCGGCGCGAGTTGATGCGCTCGGCGAACAACGTCACTGGATCGTCGCGATTCGCAAGCAGATCACCGGCGTTCAGGAAGAAATTGAAGACGTTCAACGCGAGATCGAAGCGGCTTGGGAGAACACCGGCGTCACGCTCGGTCAAGGTCGTCGGCCTGATCTTACTCCTAAGCAGTTGAAATCGCTCAAAGCGCCGATGCAGACGCTCGAGCAAGAGATTCATCGTCACGAAGAGTCGAAGCGAACCGTCTCGTCGCACGAAGATGAGCTGGAATCGGCGCAAACCGAGGTCGATAAATCGCTCGCCAATCTAGGCGAAGATGACCTGAGCGTCGCGATCGATAAAGCCGGCGAGCTGGTTAACTTGCTTTGCCGCCGTATTCAGGTCGAAGAAAAGATTGACAAGCTGGAATTCCAGCGTCGCGAGGCCGAGATCGAATCGGCCGATCTGCTCGAAAACCAGATTTTGCCGCGTCCGTTGTTGGCCCTACTAGGGCTGACTTTCTCGGTCGGCGTATTATTGATTTTGCTCTTCATTTTTGGCGCTGCGATCAGCATCCCGGAGATCTCGGGGACGCTTCCGTTGTTTGGTTGCGTCTTTATCTTCGGCGTCATCTTTACGAAGGTGACGATGGAGCGATCGGTCAAGCAAAACCTCAGTGGAGTCAAGCGACAGTTTGAGCTGGTCAACGTTCAACTGCACAAAGCGGTCGAAGAGCGCGACGAATTTGATGAGGTGCTGCCGAAAGGGGGCGGGCCGTTGGTCGCTCGTCTGCAAACGGCCGAAGATCATCTGGCTCATCTAGAAGGGCTCATTCCGCTCGGCAATCGAGCCGGCGAAGCGAAGCAAAAGAGCGACTACGCGTCGAAGACGATTCAAGACGCCGAACATGCGGTCAACAATGCTCGCCGTCGCTGGCGCGACGCGCTGCGTGCGTTGGATCTGCCTGATGATTTGCAGCCTGACCGGATCAAGGTCTTGGCTCGCATCCTGGCCCACATCCACGAAAAGCGGAAAGACCTGAAGTCGCTGCAAGATCAAGAGAAGCAGCGCACCGATGAACTGCACGCCGTCGAATCGCGGATCACGCAGTTGGCCGGTGAGCTTGGTCTCAAGAACGCGAAGGACGGCCTGGAGCAACTCGATCGCCTGCAGTCCGAACTAGAGCGTCAGCAGACTCAGTCCGAACTACGCACCGATCTGCGGGGCCGCGCCCAAAAGATCAAAGACGAGTTCAAAAAGACCGCCGGCGAAATGCGCAAAGCGGCCAAGCAGCGACAAGAAATCTTGGACGAAGCAGGCGTCGAAGACGAAGAGGGCTATCGCAAACTGCTCGACAAAGCGAACCGAATCAACGGTTTGCTGTTGGATTTGGAAGAAGTCGAAGAAAAGATCATCGCCAAGCTCGGCTCCACTCCGTTGGAGACGGTCGAGGAGTTCCTGGCCGAACTATCGGCCGCCGACGCTGAGAAGGAACTGGCCGAACTGCTGCAAGAGTTTGAGCAAACGCAACGCAGCCTGAAGGAAGGCTTCGAGCGTCGCGGCGAACTGAAAGCTCAGCTGGAGTCGCTGGAAGAAAACGATCGCCTTTGCTTGGCTCAGCTAGAGCTGAACGAAGTGAGCACGCAGATCGAACAAGCGATCGAGCGTTGGCAGTCGCTGGCCGTGACGGCCAACGTTTTGGATCAGATTCGCCGCATCTACGAAACGCAACGTCAGCCCGAAACGCTGAAGATGGCGTCGATCTTCATGGACAAACTGTCGCTCAACAAGTACGTCCGCATCTGGACGCCGCTGAGCGAGAATACGCTCTACGTCGAAGACGCCAAAGGACGATCCAAGTCGCTGGAACACCTGAGCGAAGGTACCCGCGAGCAGGTCTTCCTCAGCGTTCGCTTGGCGCTGGTTCGCACCTTTGCTCGCCAAGGTCGCGTGCTGCCGGTGATCTTGGACGACGTGATGGTCAACTTTGACACCAAGCGTTGCAAAGCGACGGCCGAAGTGTTGATGAGCTTCGCCGCCGAAGGGCACCAAACGCTCGTCTTTACTTGCCATGAGCATATCATGGAGATCTTCCAGAACCTGGGCGGCGATGTTCGCGTGCTGCCGCAAGTGACCGGCGTTTGCCGTCCCGAGCCAGCCCGTTTACCGGCGCCGGTCGTGGAAGAGGTTGTGGAGGAAGTCGTTGAGCCCGAGCCCGAACCGGTCGTCGAAGAGCCGGTCATCATCACCCCGGTCGCCAAGAAGCCGCCGTTCAAAGTGGTGCTGCCGATCATCCCGTACCTTGAAGTTTACCCGCTCACCAACAGCATCAAGCCAAAGCCGAAACCGGTCGTCGAGGAGGACCTGTCGCTGGCCGATCGCGGCCCGATCGTCGAGCCCGAATCGTTGCCGATTCAACTGATCGACGCCGAGTACTATCTAGAGCGAAGCGAGCACGAAGAACCGGAACCAGCTTTCGACCTCGTCCCAAACACCGACTATCAGCTGAAAGATGCCGCCGAAGTCGACATGGTCAGCATCGCGCTGGAGGACCTTTGGGAAGAGCCAGAGCCGTCGATTCAAAACGTCGAAATTCCGCTGCCGGTCGTCGCATTGCCGGAAGTGGTCGACTTGGTGATCGAAGTCAAATCGGAACCAGAACCAGAACCAGAACCGGTATTGGTCGTCGCCGAGCCGGAACCTGCTCCTCAGCCCGAGCCGCCGAAACGTCCTCACCCGTCCGACAACGAATTCGGCTGGGACTCACCGAAGATTTGGTGGGAAGGCCATCCCGATCTGGACCCCGCTTTGTTGCGGAAAAAACGACAAGAAGGCGCGGCGTAATTCGTCGATTGCGTCACGCCGCATTTCCCTCGCGCGCTGCGGGCTAAGAAGAATATTGCGGTTGCGATGCTCTTAACCACGCTTGCCGGCGCTCTTCACGCGATCGCGCGGCGACTTCGCCATTTGGGCGGATTTCGCGGCGTTCTCGGCTTGGCCGGTGATCTCATAGAGGAACCGGCTGGTGTCGGTAGGGCGTGGTTTTCCCCATCGCTTGCGTGAGGTCGCCAGCGAGAAGGTCAAGCGATCTTGAGCGCGGGTAATGCCGACGTAGCAGAGTCGGCGCTCTTCTTCGACCGCCGCTCCTTCTTCTTTCACGCTGCGCGCGTGCGGCAAGATGCCTTCTTCCATGCCGACCAGGTAAACGTTCGGAAACTCCAACCCCTTGGCCGCATGCAGCGTCATCAAGACGACGCCGTTGCGCTGCAGTTGCTTTTCCTTTTCGTTGTCAAAGTCGCCGCCAGAAAGTGCTGAGTCATCCAGGAATCCGCCGAGCGTCGGCTTCTTCTTGTTCGTCTCAAAGGCGCTGACGGCGTTGACTACCTGCTCGATCGCCATCTCGCGCGATTCGCGATCGTTCGGATCGGGATAAAGTCGTTCCAGCTCTTTTTGATAGCGAATGTCGCCGATCAGCGAGCGGACCACATGCGACATCGGTTCGGTATCGAAACGCTTCTGATACCGGCGAATCAAGGACGAAAAGTCGATCACCGCGTTAGCCGCGTTTTCCGAAATGTTCCGGATCGAACGCACCTTGGGGAAGACTTCCCATAGCGGTACGCCTTCGGTCACCGCCGTGTCCATCAACGTTTTGACCGTCTGCTGACCGATGCCGCGGGGCGGCGTGTTCAAGATTCGCAGCAGCGAAACCTCGTCGATCGGCGAATGAATCACCTTCAAGTACGAAATCAAATCGCGGACTTCTTTCCGATCAAAGAACGACATGCCGCCGATCAAGATGTACGGAATTTTCATGCTTCGCAGCTGCTGCTCAAACGCGCGCGGTTGCTCGTTGGTCCGAAACAAGATCGCGAAATCGCGCGGTTCAAACTCTGGTTCCGACAGCTTGCGAGCAATATCTTTGACGACTTCTTCCGCCTCTTTTTCTTCGTCTTTGAATTGCCAGATCTGCGGGCGTTCGCCGCCGAAGCGGGCCGCTTCAAGATCTTTGTCGTAGCGTGTCGAATTGAACTGAATCAAGCGATTCGCCAGTTCAAGGATCGCAGCGGTGCAACGATAGTTGTCTTTCAGGTAAATGACCTTCGCTTCGGGCCAATCATGCTGAAAGCGAAGGATGTGCTGCACTTCGGCGCCGCGCCACGAGTAGATCGATTGATCGTCGTCGCCGACCACGCACAGATTTCGGTGGGCTTCGGCCAGCCCGCGGACAATTCGATACTGGCTGCCGTTGGTGTCTTGGTATTCGTCGATCATCAAGTGATCAAACTGCGACGCTTCTTCGTCGCGGATGTCGTCATGCTCGGTGAACAGTTCTTCGGTCAGCAGCAACAGATCGTCGAAGTCGACCGCACCGCAGGTTTTCAGCGAGTTTTGGTAACGCCGGTAGGCCATCGCCGAGAGATGCTCTTTGTCGGTCTGCGCGTGCCCGACCGCTTCGGCAGGGCGAATGCCGGCGGTCTTCCAGCGGCTGATATTGTTCAGCGCGTCGCCGGGACGAAGCGATTCGTTGGGGACGCGGATTTCGCGCAGCGCGGCGCGAATGACCGATTCTTGGTCGCCGCGATCATAAATCGCAAATTTCAGCGGATAGCCCAAACGATTGATATGCCGCCGCAAGACGCGAACGCAATGCGAGTGAAACGTCGAAACGACCGGTTGCTCGGTCGCTTTTTTTCCTAGCAATCCGAGTGCGCGTTCGCGCATTTCGGCGGCCGCTTTGTTGGTGAAGGTCACCGCCAAGATCCGGCTTGGTCGAACCCCATGTTTGATGAGATTCGCGATCCGAAACGTCACGACGCGGGTTTTGCCAGATCCGGCGCCGGCCAATACCAACATCGGGCCCGAAAGCGTGTTGACCGCGTCAAGTTGGGCCTGATTAAGTCCGCTCACGGGGTCCGTACTTCCTTGCACCGAGAGAGTCAATTGCGAAGCGTCATAGCTGACGGCGAGAAACAGCGTCAGTCCTGAAAGATCGTAATTCGCAAGACGCTGTTTCCGCAACCGGGCCCCTCGTCGTATCGCGAAGTAAAGATGGGCGATTTGCGAGAGAAGGGGTGAGCCCAAGTCCGCGATTGTTCACGGTAACAATCAACGTTCGGCCGGCGCCGGGAGGTAGGACCGGACCGCTCCGTTTTTTTAGGAACCTGTCCAAATCGCTTCGACGTTAATTTGGGGGGAATTGATTGCCTCGGGGATCGCCGAGACGGGACCGGATCATTGGACCGGACCCCTCTTTTTTTTATTATCAACTTGCCCAATCTGCCTGGGAGGTAGTTTGGGCGCTTTTGTGGATTGTTCAGCCGAGACCTAGTCTACGGGTTTATCGGTTGGACCGGACCGCTGCGATCTTTTTATCGCCTTCCCCCTGATTGCCCGGATGTCAAATTGGGAGGTTTGGCGGCCACGTTTTGAAATGCCAATTGTCAAAGAGCGTGAGAGCCGATCGGAGCGCCAATTTCCTCTTCGCCGCACGGCAATCGACCACGCTTCCGTGTGCATTGTCAACGAACAATCTTTGCCGTCTCCAAGGCCAA
>NZ_CH672377.1:90602-270265 GCF_000153105.1 Blastopirellula marina DSM 3645 | reverse complement strand
CCGCGGGCTAGTGTCTGGGTTGGCGACGGTGGTTTTAGGGTCGAAAACTCTGCGAACCCAGGCGAACTGCGAGCTTCAGGCGACGCTTTCACGTTGGCGCCGCCGGCGACTCGGTCTTGACGCCGCTTGCGCAGCGCTTCTATATTCACGGTTTGGACTCTAAATCTAAGCGTCGGTTACTGTTAAGTAGCCTTCCACCTTCCTTTGGCCCCCAGACCCCTGCAACTTCGTCATGAAAAGCGAACGCCGCCACGAACTTCAGAAAAACGAGCTGGAGCAAGTTCTCGAAAAGGGGATGGAGCAGATGGGGCCGCAGGCCAAGATCCTGGCCGGCGTCGCGATTGCCGTGGTCGTCGCGGTCCTGGCGGTGATGTGGTTCCAGTGGCAGAGCAAGATTGCCCGGGCCAGCGGTTGGGGAGAGCTGTTCACCGCTTCGGCGATGATGTCGCAGCAGGATGGCAAAATGACGCCGGCTCTGGAAGCCGTCGGCAGCGCCTATCAGGGACGTCCGGCCGGCGCTTGGGCCGAGCTGTTCCTGGGCTATGATCTGTATCGCCAAGGGTTGGAAAAGAATTTCACGCAGCCTGACGACGCCAAGCTCGACCTGGAGCGATCGATTAAAGCGTTCCAGAACGCCGAAAAATCGGCGAACGTGCCTGAACTGAAACAACGCGCCCTGTGGGGCATCGGTCAGTCGAGCGAAGTAATTGCGACCGACGAAAGCCTGAAAACCGCGATCTCGACTTACGAGAAGCTTTCGACCCAATGGCCCGACTCGCCGTTTGGCGAATGGGCGGCCGAGCGTCTGGAAACGCTCCAAGACAAAAACGTCGAACAGTTCTATACCTGGTACCGTGAGCAAGATTTTGCTCCCAAGGCGTCGCCGACTTCCGGCATCTTCAACCAAGACTTGCCGAGTGATCCGAACCTGAGCTTGCCGTCGCGCGACGCGCTGACCCGACCTGGGGACGCCGGCGGGATGGACTCGTCGATCAACTTGCTGCCTTCTTCGGGACTGCCGCAGCCGGGCGAAGGAGATCTGATGCCGCAGCCAGAAACTCCGGCGACTGACGCGCCAGCCGAATCATCGGCGCCGAGCGCTCCGCCGACCGCCGAAGAAAAGTCGGCCGCCGAGAAACCAGCCGCGCCTGCTGCCGAAGACAAACCGGCTGCCGAAGCCCCCAAGGCCGAGCCGGCCAAGGAAGCTCCAGCGAAGTCGGAAGCAAAGCCGGCCGCCGAAGCTCCGGAAGCGACCGAGCCCGCCGCCGCTGAACCGGCCAAAGAAGAAGCGCCCGCCGCTGAGTCAGGCGAATAGTCGCAGACCGAATGTCCGATCCTGACCAAACGACGCACGAAACCGTCATCAACGCCGAGCAAGCAGGGCGACGCGTCGACCAGTTCATCGCGTTGATGCTTGAAGGCGTCAGCCGCGGTCAAATCCGCAAAGCGATCGACGCCGGACTGGTGACCATCGACGGCGAACCTTGCAAACCGGCCCACAAGCTGAGCGCCGGAGAGCAGCTGATCGTCAAACCGATCGCCGCTTATTCCGACGAGCAGATCGGGGTGAACGTCCATCTCGACATTATCTACCAGGATGACCGGATTGCGGTCATTAACAAGCCGGCCGGCATGATTACCCATCCGGCCAAAGGGCACTGGAAGGGAACGCTGACCGAAGGGCTGAAAGGTCAATTCCCGCAGCTCAGCACCATCGGCGGACCGACGCGCCCCGGCATCGTGCATCGGTTAGACCGTGATACCAGCGGCGTGATCGTGATCGCCAAAGATGACGCGGCGCATGAGTTTCTCAAAACGCAGTTCCAAGATCGCCTGACCGAAAAAGAATATTTCGCGATGGTGATCGGAGCGCCCGACCGTGATCGCGACCTGATTAACGAACCGGTTGGCCCGCACCCGAAAATTCGTGAGCGGATGGCGATTCGCCGCGGCGATGACGAAGGGAAAGACGCCCAGACCTTCTACGAAGTGCTGGAACGCTACCAAGGTTTCGCCGCGATCAAGGCGCTGCCGAAAACTGGCCGCACCCATCAAATCCGCGTTCACCTGATGCACGCTGGTCACCCGGTCCTCTGCGACCCGCTCTACGGCAGTCGCCGCTTCTTATCACTAGGCGAACTGCAACACGACGACGATCGCACCGTCTTACTAAACCGCACCGCGCTGCACGCCCATCGCATCGCGATCGCGCATCCCGATGACGGCGAGATCCGCGAGTTCATCGCACCGCTGCCAGCCGATCTAGAGCGTACGCAGAACATGCTGCGTCAGTTGCGCCCGGCGCGGTAGAAGTCGTTCAAACTTCCGGTAACGGGCACCATGGCCACGGCCTTGCGTGGCCATGAATGCGGTCGGCATTTGCACAGAGGAGTGACCTGTTCAGGACGATTCCATTCCAACTTCTTCAATAAGGTCCGTAATCAAACGGAACACTCGCGCCCAATCATGGCCACGCAAGGCCGTGGCCATGGCGCCCAAGGTTAATAAATGTGCGTGGTGTCTTTCTTATCGCCACAGACCAGAAGTCGTCACGTCATCCAGGTTTGTCAAAGTTGGCACACTTTCCCGATTCAACTGGATCGGCCCGTCCGCTCCTGATTCCCACGCCGCACAACTCGACCATGGCCAGTCGATTGCACGAAGGACGAGACTGCGGCGGACAGGATTCTCGTGGACGTACCGCATTTTTTCATGAACGTCGCGAGTCGACCGCAGATTGCGATCATATCCCGGGCCGCGTTGCCAGAAGCGATGACTTCGCTTGCCGTTGGGCTGGACATCTTCGATCTGGGACAAAAACTGGGGAGCGTTTTGCTGGAGCCAGAATAGGGCCCGCTTCGCGACCGATTGTTTGATCGTGGATAGAATTGCGGCGATCTTCGAGTGGGCATGCGGCAGAATGATCAGATGAACATGCTCTGGCATGATGACATAGGCCCACAGATCGAAACCGTTCTTCTCGCGACTGATTTCGATCGCGTCAATCAAGTACTGACAAGTTCTGGGTCGGCTAAGCAGCGGCAAACGGCGAAAGCAGGAAAACGTGAGAAAGTGGGCCTCTCTTGTGTGATCGAAGTGTCGGATTGTTTTGCGATGGGGAGTTTCCATGCATGCAGTATCTCGGGTGAGATCCATGCTTGCAACAATTTCCTGTCGCATTTACGACCCTAAAAACTCGGGCGCCATAGCCACGGCCTTGCGCGGCCATGAATTTGCGCGGGTGTTCCGCTTGATGGCGCCCGAGCTGATCACCCTGCAGCAGATTCTATTTCCAGCGATCACCTCTGTGGGGTAAACTGAGCGCTCTTCCGTATCGTCGCGAAAGGAGTTGCCGATGTCCGTTCGTCTTGTTCTGGGATTATGCGTCTGGCTATGTTGTGCTGCGACTGTCTGGGCCGCGGAGCCGCCGAAGCTGGACGATCTGCTGGCGAGGATGCCGGTTCTTTCCACGAACAACGAGGACGTTCAGAGTTGCGAAGTCATTTATTCGATATCGCAGTTGGGTCCGTTTTCGTTTTGTTCTCATGTCGCTTGGGATCGAAAGCAAGGGCCTGACGCAGTCGGCGCCGTGATCATTGATCCAGTCGGCGACGTCCCGATCGGTATTTTTAGTCGCGGCGAAGCGTTCCTCTACGACATCATCGGTCAGCGTGGTATCAGGGAGGACGGATCTTGGCCCAGTTTGCAACTAGCGATTGACGAACAGAAGAAACGTTTCACCATTGGATATGGTTTGACGTTTGGGAAAAAAAGGGATGCGTCGAAAGAGCTTGTGAAGTTCGACTGTGCGTCTTTCTTGAAGAACTGTCAGAACCCTCAGTGGACCGAAATCGGAGAGAACACGTGGGAATTGAGGGCGGATTCCGAGACAGGGAAGTCCTTTCTCGTTTGTGGTTTTGATACGACGTCCGACTATCCATTGAAAACGATGATCATGCGAGATTCGTCAGAGGATAAACAGTTTATCGAGATCCAAGTGGTGGCCGTTAATGAGCCTGTCAATGAGCTGCTGTTAACGTTTCCCGCAGAGATTGAGTTTCCCGATACGTTGCCGCTGCTGAGTCAAAAAGAAGCGAGCGAGGGGAACTTGTTAAAAAAAATGACCGACATGCTGCATATGATGTTCGCCCCGATGGCGCTGCACAATCAAGATGCACGCAAGGCGCTTCCCGTTTTCGGTGACGTGGATTGGGACGCCGCCGAATTGAAATATGCCGAGATGACGCCGGCCCTCAAGCGGTTGGCGCCGGAAGCTCGGGCTGCGGCGATGAAATAGCCGCGCCGCTCGAAGTTCGGTGGGTTATGCGAACGATCCAAGCTTCATGTTTAAAAGAAGCATAAATCGATTGCTGCAGCCATTTATTGCCGACCGCATTCATGGCCACGCAAGGCCGTGGCCATGCCACCCGAGTTCTTTACACCAAAGCCGAGATTTCTCCACTCGCGACCATTGCTTCAAACTTCTCCATCTCGACCTGGCTGCCGACGACCATCGGCGTGCGCTGGTGGATGCTGGTTGGTTCGATTTCTAGCAGGCGGCCCGTTCCGTCGGACGCTTTGCCGCCGGCTTGTTCGCAGAGGAACGCGATCGGGAACGCTTCGTAGAGGATGCGGAGTTTGCCTTCGGGATTTTCGGCCGTGGGCGGGTAGAGGAAGACGCCTCCTTTGAGCATGGTGCGGTGGAAGTCGGAGACCATCGAGCCGATGTAGCGCGAACTGTAGGGGTAGCTAAGTTCGCCGTCGCGAAGCAGTTGAAGATAGTCGGCGTAGCCCGGCGGGAAGCTCGCGGCGTACGCTTCGTTGACCGAATAATATTTTCCCTGTTTCGGCATCTTAATATTCGGATGGCTTAAAACGAAGGCGCCGATCGACGGATCAAGCGTAAAGCCGTGCACGCCGAAACCGACGCTATAGACCAGCATCGTCGACGAGCCGTAAACGACATACCCGGCGGCGACTTGCTTGGTGCCGGGTTGCAGCAACCAACGCTCCGGCTCATCGCAAGTCGCGCCTTCTGGGCGACGCATGATTGAGAAGGTCGTGCCGACGCTGACGTTGACATCGATATTGGACGAGCCGTCGAGCGGATCGAAGACAACCGCGTATTTGGCGCCGTCGCTGCAGTGGCCGACGATTTTTGGATGCTCGTTTTCTTCGGACGCTAATACGCCGACGCTGGCCCGCGTGCTGAGACAGTGGAGCAGCACTTCATTCGCATAGACGTCCAGCTTTTGCTGGACTTCGCCTTGGACGTTGACGTCTCCGGCGGCGCCGACGATGTCGGTCAAACCGGCCGAGCGAACTTTGGCGCCGATCATCTTGGTCGAGAGCGTGATCGCCGAGAGGAGCCACGAGAACTCGCCCGACGCGTGAGGGAAACGGCGTTGTTCTTGCAGGATGTGCTGCTGAACCGTTGTGATCATCGGTCTTCCTTGAGGGTGCGCGCTGCCCAAAATTTGGGCGAATTAAAGCCAAAATTGACTGCTTTTAGAATAACGCAATCAGTATGCCAAAAACAGCTTTGCGGCCGAAATCTTAACCATCCGCTGGCGACTGGGGCGTATGCGCGACCGGTTGGCGTCTCTGCGCTGACCAATGCGCGGGTATTGAGGTTGCGTTTGTTGCAATTCACTTGGCTCGAAAAAACGCAACTTCAAAGCTCACGCTTCGGGTTACGAAGCGAGGAGTATCCCTGTTACTTCCCGATCTCTTCTAGGTTCACGCCGGAGGTTTCGATTCGGTAGATCCATGTCACGGCGGCGCCGATTAGCGAGGTGACTACCAGGACATAGAGGAGGTAGCGCACGCCGATGTCGGCGAGCAAGATCGGGAAGAGGAACGCGGTTAAGACGGCGCCAATTTTGGCGAACGACGCGGCGACGCCGGCGCCTTTGCCGCGGATGTTGATGGGGAAGACTTCGCCGGCGATGAGATACGTTTGGGCGTTCGGGCCGAGGTTGGTCATAAAGCTGAAGAGCATGAAGCCTGCGAAGATGAAATAGAGCTTGGCCGGATCGGCGAAGTCGACCGAGAGCGAGGCCAAAAACAGGCCGATCGCGCAGCCGATAAAGCCGAAGACTTGCAGCTTGATCCGACCAACGCGGTCCGCCAACAGCACCGCGCCCAGGATGCCAAAAATGAGCAGCAGGTCGATGATGACGGCGCCTTTGGCGGCGAGCATGTCGTTTTGCACGATGTCGGCGACCGCGGTCGCGTGCTCTTTCTGGTGGCCCACAGCGGCGGCCAGGATGGTGGGGGTGAAAATGCCGATGCCGTAGGTGCCCAGGTCTTGCAGGAACCAGGGGACCGAGGCGAGGATCGTGGCGCGGCGGTTCTTGCTTGACCAGAGTTCGCGATAGCCGCGGCGGCTTTCGGCTTGCTCGGCCTCGGCTATTTCTTCGGCTCGATCGAGCGCAACCTGTTGGGGATAGGTTGGCTGCCGCTGCAAAAGGCGGAGCGTTTCTCGCTCGGCGGCTTCGTACTTGCCGCAAGCGACAAGCCAATGGGCGCTCTCGGTGATGGTCAATCGGACCAGCGTGACCAGCACCGCGGGAATGATCGCGGTCGCGTACATCCAGCGCCATGCGCCGATGCTTGGATTTTCGTAGAGAATCAAAAAGCCGATGCCGGCGCCAAAAAGTGCGCCGGCCGCTTGAAAGCCGAAGGCGCCCAAGACAAACTTGCCGCGCGCATTGCTGGGCATGCTTTCGGAAATGATCAGATGGGCCGTCGGATAATCGCAGCCGAGCGCCGCGCCGAGACCAAACAGACAAACGACCAGGAAGGGAAAATTGGGGCTGAAGGTGACCGCGACCAGGAACGCGGTGAAGATCGCCATTTCGACGATGAACATCGGCTTGCGGCCGAACCGATCCGCAAGACCCCCCAGCGCCGTCGCCCCCATCAAAATGCCGAGCAGACTCGCAGCGCCGACAATCCCATGAGCGGCAGGGCCGAGCGAAAATTCGGCCGCCAACAGCGGCAGAGCGACGCCGGTCATGAAGACGACCAGCCCTTCAAAAAACTTCCCCGCCGCGGCGAGCCACCAGATGCGCCATTGCATCGGCGTTAGCGGCGTCGAGGTCGTTGCGGTGCCGTCTGACCAGACAGGCGCTTCGTCGATATATTGCTGGACCGTCTTGCCGACAGGTTCCAACGGGGCGTCGCGCGACGCTGTCATGGAAGTGGCTCCTAGGGGGGCGGCATTTCGAGTGCGGCGCAGGCGCTGCAGCGCTGGCGAAAATCTTCACGAGCGGTGAAGTTATTCTCGGCAGATGAAGAGGAGCGATCTAGTCCAAAGAGAAGATACGGGCTGGAGGGCCCGCGACGCGCATAAAATTAATATTTCGACGGCATTCGTCGCCAGGAAGAAGTGCGACGAATGCCCGCGCTGATAGACGATCTCGCTCCAGCGCTGATCGCCTACAAGACCAATCAGGAAAGCCGCAGCAAATCCAGGAAAAAACGCCCAAAACCTTACGGCCGCCGGAGAGCGCAGCACCGATAAAGTTGTGACTTTGAGAAGTGAAACAGTTCGAGTTGAAGTAAAAGCGTGAACGGCGTGGAGCGCCACTCGGCGTTAATCCGTTAACTCGAAATCAAACACATTGTTACCGTCGACAACATCGACCGAAAGCTCGGTCTCTTTATTGTATTTCGACGGCACTTTTTCTAGCTTGTTCGCTAGTTCTGGGGTCTCGTACGCCGTGCTGATTTCCACACGATATGTTCCTGGTGGCGTTCCCGTCACCGAAACGGTATATGCCAATACGTAGTGACCAGCGTCGTCAGTAATGCCTGCGGCTGGTCTTCCCGCCTTGGGAAAGAGCATGACCCGAGCGTTAGGCAGCGGGGCGCCGTTGAGTGTGACAGTCCCTTCTACGGGCATTGCCCCATATTTTGGGCCGCCGCAACCGATGCTGGCGAGAAGGCAGCCAAGCATCAGGCATGAAAGCGTGCTGGCGGTCGGCTGACGGCGCAGCGGCGATCGATCGTTATAGGTTGGAGTTTTCATGTTCCTTAATAGGCTCCAATCGCCAAGCCGTCTTGGCTATTGCCCAGACGCTGGTAAGTGCTCATATCTGCCCCGGTATCGTTCGTAGCGTCAATGGTTTCCGGGATAAAATGAACCGAAGCGTCGCAGAAGACGAACATCGTTCCACCGGGGTGAAGGCTGCCAAAACAGTTGCTGTTCGTTCCGTTGATCAAGCCGTATGTCGTATCGGTGCTGCTGAGCGTGTAATGGCGATTGGTGCTTCCGCCGGAGGAATCCGTCGAGGCGGCCCAGTTTGACCCGCGATGAAAGAAATAGTCGCGTTCCCCCACCATAATCGTATTGCTGGTCCCATCGAGAATGTCACGAAGCTTTACGTTGCTTCCGGGCCACAAAACTCCATTCCCCTTCGTGTTCGTCGCAGTGGCTCCACCATCATTGCCCATCGACCCGATGTAATTGCTCAGTGCGAGATCCTGGGTCTTGGTGCGACCGCTTCCTGGTCCATAGAGTGGGGCCGCTTTGTCATTGAGATCCGGAGCAGAATCGGAAGGGCAACGAAAACCAGAAATGACGGTGCGAGCAGCCGCCAGAATGGCCGCGTCATCGAAATCGGTCCTGTTACTGGTCTTGTCCAATGCCTCAAAGACGTTGGTTTGTTCGATAAAGGGCAAGATGGCTGCTCCCCAACTCCAGCCCAGCTTGTTGTTAAAGCCTGGGGGAAAGGCATTTTGCACATCATGGTAGTTGTGCATCGCCAAGCCAATCTGTTTGAGATTGTTCGTGCACTGAGAACGGCGTGCGGCCTCGCGAGCCTGCTGAACTGCAGGAAGCAAAAGTGCGATTAACACGCCGATAATCGCAATTACAACTAATAGCTCAACCAGGGTAAATCCAGCTGCCAAGCAGTAGCGATTGCGTTTCATGACAGAAGGTCCTATTCAGTAAAATCAGGGGGGTTAGGAATAGATTTTTTATTTTACAATTTACCCGGCCTTTTGCAATCGAACTTTTAATCGACGGGGGGGCGGCGTTTCAAACCCCTGTTCCTCCGGCTCCGACTGGCTTCAGGCAGTCTCTTGGTACCGTGTGCGGCGAAAGTACCCCAAGTTTTGTACGTTGGGCGGGAGCGTTCCAGCGTGGGGTCATTCGCCAAGGTCGCACGCTCAGAACGAGCAGTGATAGGCGTGATAGAGCAACACGAGACGTGACCCCCCCAGCTTTGCTTTGCGATCGACTCTGGGCGTGACGCCTGCCGCCGTTATTCCCGAAAGAGGCCTCACCCATCCACCGGCGTCTGCGGAGTCGGCAGCACCAGTTGATAGTAGCCGGCGTCCAACCAACCGCCGAACTTGAACCCCGCTTCGCGCATCACGCCGGCCAAGACAAACCCATGCTTAAGATGCAGCGCGACGCTGGCCTGGTTCGCCTGATCGATGACGCCGATCAGGCAGTGGAGATCTTTCGCGGTTGCTTGGGCGATCATCTCTTGCAGCAGGACGCCGCCGAGGCCTTGGCCGCGGAAGTCTTGCTGGATGTAGATCGAATGTTCGGCCGTGTACTTGTAGCCCGGCTGCGGGCGAAAGGGGCCCATCGTCGCGAACCCCATCAAGCGGCCATCGTCCGCTTCGGCGCCGATCACGGGCCAATCGCCGGCGGCTTTGTGGGCGAACCAGGTTTCGATCGTCGCCGCGGTTCGCGGGACGTATTCGTACAACGACGAGGAGTTGGCGATCTCATGATTGAAGATCGCCAGGATCGCCGACCCATGTTTCTCAAGAGAGCAGGGGACCAGTTGCATACGGAAGGCGCCTGTTAGCTTTTCCGCTGCGGCGGCGTCGGTTTGTTCAGATCAAAATGAGCCGGCACTTCGAGTCCAGCCGCCCAGTAGATGCTGTTGAGCAGCAGACGCTGGAACGCGCGTTGCTGGAATTCGACTTTGTGCCCGAGCGACGTGTAGAACGACCAGCCCCCATCCGCGCGACGGAAAGTCCACGCGACCGGTTCGGCCGGTTTCCCGGCGACGGTTCCGGTCAACAGCGTCGTAGCGCCGGCGGCCAGCGGAGCAGCTTGATAGAGGGAACCGTTTTGGGTGAACGGCTCGCGTGAGACGCCGCGCAAGATCGGATGCTTCTGGTTGGCTTCGACCGTTTCGATCGTCGATTTCAGATTATTGGCGTAATGGTTGCTGTAGTTGCCGCCCCAGACTTCCTGGTCAAACTCTTCCCAAGTTTTGGTCCCGGCCGGGGGCTGTTTGCCGCGCAGTCCAAATGCATGACTCGCCGTGCGAATGCCGACCATCGGTTTGCCGGCGGCGACATACTTTTTCAGCGCTTCCATCTGTTCGGGCGGCAAGGCGCGGCGGCGCACGCTGATTAGCAGCACGTCGGCCGTGGCCAACGCTTTTTCTAAGCCAGGGATATCGTTGGGATCGGTCTCGCTGCCGTAGAGATAGCTGACGCGAAAGTCTCGCCCGAGAAAGTCGCCCCCAAATTGCGGCAGAGTTTGGGCCGTTTCGTATTCCCCTTCGGCCATCACCATGACCACGTGCGGTCGCGTGTCTGCGGCGAAGGCGAACTCTTCGCCTCCCAGGATTTGGTTGCTGGAGACGGTCGGACAGACATGCTTTTCGATATGCGAAACGATCAGGTCGGTGCCGGTAAAGTGATTGACGTACGGCCATGAGGCTGGGTTGTACATCGTGTCGGTCAGGTCACGCATCAAGACGACGTTCTTGCCGTTCTTCGCGAGCTGTCGCAAGCCGAACGGGCGACCGAGGACGCACATGTTGGTATGCACGCCGGTCAGGATGACGTTGTCGATGTTGCGAGCGGCGAGGATGCTCCAGACTTCGTCTCCCTGGTCGCTGATGTAGTCGCGAGCCGGATCGATCGGCAGCAGGTCGGTTTGCTTGATCCAAGGTCGCGCCGGATTTCGCTTTTGGGCGGTTAAGCTGGCTTTCCACGCGGCGCGCTGTTGGGCGTCGTCATCGTTGCCGCCGTCGGCTTGATCAACGGGATAGACTCCGTTTTCTTCCGCCGGAATCTGATGACACCACTGGTTGATGTCGGCAGGAATATCGCCCGCTTTCGGCGTTTGCTCGGCCCGCAGGCGAGCTGGATGCTCGGCGTAGTTCGCCATGCAACCGCTGGGAGCGTGAATGATGGTCACGCCTTGGTCGCGGGCTTGCTTCAGTAGATCGTTCAGCCGCGGCGCGAACTCTTGACCACGCAGCACCGCGTTCTGACAAGTGTGCAGGTCCCACATGTCGCAGACGATGATCGCCGTCTGCTCCGGTTTCCACCGCTCATCATGCGTCTGTGGGTGATAGAGGCCGCTATCGGGCTTCGTCTCTTGTTGAGAGCGAAGTTTCATCTGCAGATCGCCGCCGAGCAGCGGAGCGACTAGCAGTGACAGGGTGAACAGCGAGAGCGCGAACAAAGAGCCAGCAAGACGTTTGATGGGCAAGATCATACGTTGTATCCAAAGCGGGAGAGGGGGGAGGCGGGACCCGATCCAATGTAGCCGAAGTCGAGGCCGAGGGGAAATATTTCGTGGTATCGGGCGATAGCTTTGATTTGTACCACGGCGAAACGGCGCAAGATTAAAAGACATTCACGTTTATTTACGTGTAACCGTGCGTGGTGTTTACTGGGATTTGTCGTTGCACTTGCCCACCGAGAATTGCATCCAGCCCCCCCCCAGGCGCCACCCCATCATGCTTCGTTCCTGTCTTGCGCTGCTGTGCGCAGCGGCCTGTTTTTGTAGTCTTCCCCGACCGGTTTTTGCGCAACTTGGGCCTTACAACCCCTACGCCAAACCAATGGATGACACTCCGCCGGTCGCGGCCGATGGAACGTTGCATTGGCCGGTCTTCTATCGCTCGGCCAAGATGGAGTTGAAGTATGAAAACCTCCACAACTTGGGCGCATGTCTGGGGACCAACAAGTCGGTCACCGTTCCGGTCGAGAAGAACAAGCTGAACATCGACACGTTGCCTGAGGTATCGGTCAGCGGTCGCGTGGTTCAAGTCGGCAAGAGCAGCGTGCTGCTGCAACAGGCCGACGGCAAGATTGACATGATTGTGACGCATCCGGCCGGCGTTTCACGCGTCGACGTGACCGGCGATGTGCCGGCCGCTTGGTTGAAGTCCGGCATGTTGGTTCGCTTTCTCGGCCAGGTCGACTCCCATGGGCATGGCGCCGAGCCGCTTGATGCGATCGACGTGATGAGCGCTCCCGGCGATTTTGCGCCGCCGGAAGTGGAGCCAGGCCATCGCCAAAACATCACCGCGGTGGTGAAGAGCTTGCACGGGAAGACCTTGGTCGTGACCACGCTCAACGGATCGCTCCGCAAGTTAACCTTCACCCTCACCAGCGACGCGATCGCACATCTGATGACGAAAGAGTTGGGGTTCACCTCGCTCGGCGACGAACTGACCGCCAAAGGGCATCTCTACACCGTCGCCGGCGCCAAACCTGATCGCTGCGTCTTTGCGTCCGACGTGATCGTCAGCAAGCAGGCGATGCCGACGGCGCCTGCGGAAGAAGTCCAGCCGGCGGCGATCTCCAACTTGTAGGGGCCGCTTCGCAGACCAGCTGTTCGAGGCTCGCACGATTTTCATTGCGTGGCCTGGCCCGCACAGTCGACCCGACGTCCAACTACTCTGGAAACAGGAACTTCACCATGTCCTTGGTCCCAATCATCCGCGTCGTGTGAAACAACTCGCCGCTGACAAACCCGGCTTGCGAGCCGATGAAGGACGCCGCGCCGCGGACGCGGTCGAAGACGTAGTCTTTCTCGGGCGGAAACTGCGTTGCGTAGCAGCGGACGCTGGAGATTTTGGTCTCGAGCGTGTCGCTGATGTCGACGACAAACGAGCCGGGCGCTTCGGGATGTTCCATCGGCTCGAAGACCAGCCGGTAGTAAAGCTGCTTGGCGATCGTATGGACCGGCAGGCCGTCGAAGTGGTCGTCCCACTTGGTCAGACGCGAGTAAAACGTCGCCGCGTCGGTGATCTGCATCGCTTGCCAATGGTCGGGCGAAGCGAGCGGCGTCTTGCCGCCAAATCCAAGCACGACATGGGGGCGATACTTACGGAACTCTTTCGCCAGCGCGACGCGCGATTCAAAGCAATCGAACAAGCGGCGATTGGGCAGCTCCAGCGTGACCCGCACGTCGACGCCCAGCACGTTGGCGGCGGCTTGCGCTTCGGCCAGACGAACCTCTGGACCCGGCGAACGGGGAGTCGGCTCGCCATCGGTCAGGTCGATAATGCCGACTTTGTAACCTTGTTGGCATAACTTGGCCAGCGTTCCCCCGCAGGCGATCTCGACATCATCGGGATGAGCGCCGACGGCGATCACGTCTAGCTGCGGATAGTCGTCAAGGTTGGTCACGCGGTTGCGGCTCCTGAAGTCAATTCAACGGGCGTCGAAGGGGCGAAGTCGGTTGTTACGACTTCACCGGTTTGATCGCGGTGATCAGGAAGGTCGGATTGAGCGACTCGAACCGATGACGTTCCAACTGGTAGGTGCTGTGAGCAATATTGATCATCGTCGCGCGGGCTTCGCCGGCCAAGCGTTGCAGCAGCTCATGCACTTCGTGCAGGTTCTCGATGCTGCCGATGTTCAGCACGATCCGCCCGCCGGGTTTCAGACGCGCAAAGGCCGGTTCGATGATGCCGCGAACATGGCGACCCGCGCCGCCGATGAAGATGCAGTCAGGATCGGGGATATCTTCCCACGCTTCCGGCGCTTTACCCAAGATCGGCGTCAGATTAGTGACCCCAAACGTGTCGGCGTTCGACTTGATCAGGCCGTGATCTTCTGGATCCATTTCGATCGCGTATACCGCGCCTTCGGCGGCGATCATCGCCGCTTCAATCGAAACCGATCCGCTGCCGGCGCCGACATCCCAAACAATGCTGGTCGGCCCGAGATCCAATTGCGAAAGTGCGATCGAGCGCGTCTCGGCCGAAGTGAGCAGGCCTCGCTTTGGCTTGGATTGCAGGAAGACTTCGTCTGGGTTGCCGAAGAGTCGCTTGCCGACCAGTGCGATCGGTCGATCAGGGACGCCGGGCTTGCGAACCAGGATCATGACGTTCAGCAGGCCAAATTGCTGCTCGGCGATTTCGGCCAGTTCGCCTTGGGTGACCCGTTCGTTGGGGGATCCCAGGTTTTCGCAGACATAGGCCGAGAAATAATCGAGCTTGAGCGCGAGCAGCGCTTTCGCCACCGCGGCCGGCGTGTGCTCGTCGGTGGTGAACAGCCCAACCTTCTCTGCAAGCCGAGCATTTTGCACGACCCGTTCTAGCGACTGCGTCGCCAAGTTGGCCAAGTACGCTTCGTCCCAGCTTTCTTTCACCCGCGCAAAGGCCAACTGCATGCTGCTGACGTGCGGCAGGACTTCAAAATGTTCTTTGCCGATCACGTCGCACAAGTAGCGAGCGACGCCGTAGAACAACGGATCGCCGCTGGTCAACACGACAATATTCTTGCCGGAAGAGGCTTTGACCCGCTCGACGATTGCGTTTAAGTCGGCGCCGACCGGCAGTTTTTCGGCCTGTACCGAATCGACGTAGGTCAGTGCTTGGGGATTGCCAATGATCAGGTCGGCCGCGCCGATGCGCTGGGTCGCCTGAGCGGTGAGTCCGTCAAAACCATCGTCGCCGATGCCGATAATATGAATCTTGGCCGCTGAGTTCACGCCGCCCTCACGTCGCTTGGGGATGCAATAGAATCCTCCGATTTTAAGAGATCCGCCGCGATGCGGAAAGCTGGCGCAAAGGATTGATCGGGGGAACCTTTGGCGTTAGAACCTGAGTTTTGCTGACATTTTCTCCTTCCATGCATCTCCTCGTCCCCCGAGCCTGCCCGTTATGCCTACGATCGTCGTGACCGCGTCTCATTTTTTAGCGACCAGTTGGCCCTATTACGAGTTGCTGACAGCGGCTGGATTTGAGGTCCGCTTCGCCGACTTGTCAAAGTCGCTGTGGGAACCGGACCATTTGGTCGCAGCACTGGATGGAGCCGCAGGAGTGATCTGCAGCACCGAGCCTTACACGGCCGAAGTGCTAAGCCGGACGCAAGTGCGTGTCGTTTCGCGTGTCGGCGTCGGTTATGACTCGGTCAACGTTCCCGCCGCGACCGAGCAAAACATTGCCGTCTGCCGCACGCCGGGCACGCTGCACCAATCGGTTGTCGAACATACGATCGGCATGATCTTGGCGATCTATCGCAACGTGATCTCGCAAAACAAGCAGGTCCGCGCTGGCGACTGGGATCGCACCGCCGGTCCCCGAGCCTACGGCAAGACGCTAGGAATCATCGGCTACGGCGTGATTGGGAAAGAGGTCGCGAAGGCTGCGGTTTTGCTCGGCATGCAGGTCATCGCCTACGATCCGATCGCACCGGCGGGCGGGCCAAGTGAAGTCGAACGGGTGGCGCTCGACGAAATTTGGCGCCGCAGCGATGTGGTGAGCCTGCACGCTCCCTGCACGCCGGAGACCGAGCGAATCATCAACGCACAGTCGCTGGCGCTGATGAAAGACGACGCGCTGCTGATCAACACATCGCGCGGCGGATTGGTCAACGAACCGGAACTCGCCGCCGCGATGAAGGGGGGCAAACTGCGGGGCGCGGCGCTCGACGTGTTTGAACAAGAACCGATCGACAAAGAGAACCCGCTGCTTGATGTCGACAACATCTACTTCACCGCCCACATGGCCGGACTGGATGAGCAATCGCTGTTGGACATGTCGACGATGGCGGCCCAGAACATTCTGGATTTGTATGAGGCTCGGTGGCCGGCGGCGAATGTTGTGAATGCGAATGAGTTAAATGGGTGGAAGTGGTAAAAATCTGTTGGGGTTTGTGCGGATGGATGTGCGGGCCAAGTTGCGGGACTAGAGAGACGCCGCTCGATTTTTATAGTGCGAGTCACGCGCCCCCATAGAATCCGGTCACCGCGCCATTTTGATCGATCGTGACGGTGCAAAATCCGCCGGGAGTATCCTGTTTGGGGATGATCAACACCGACCAGCCATAGTCTTCCCGTTCGACATCCGTGATTAGCTGAGCTCGGGGAATGCCGGTGCGTCGCTCTACTTCCTCCAAAGCGATGGCGGCGATGTCCAATTTGGATTCTGCGCGCTCGGTCTGCTCGTCCGTGGTTAGCGGGTCGTCATTGCTTTGGGCGGCGCATCCCAGCGTTAATAGACTGCCACAGACCAGCAAAAGAAGCAGGGACAATTCGTACCAGGCGATGGCCGATTTCGATTCGTCGGTTTGCGTGGTGGTCATGGGGCAATTTCGTTGGAGGTTTTCGACTCTGTTCCATTTATACCGCAGCGCACAAAAAAAAGCCGCGACGAGCGTCACGGCTTCTCTTGATTTGGCTTGAAGCGAGCAAACTACGCTTGGAACGAGCTGCCGCAACCGCAGGTTTTGACCGCGTTCGGGTTGTTGAACGTGAACCCATGGCGATCGACGCCGGTGTAGAAGTCGACGGTGGTGCCGTCCAAATACAGGAGGCTCTTCTTGTCGACGACGACCGGGAGACCGTGGAAGTCGTACTTGTTGTCTTTTTCATCATCGAATTCTTGCGACAGCGTAATGCTGTACGAGAATCCGCTGCAGCCGCCTCCGGCGATGCCCAAACGGAGCATAGTGCCCGGATCATGCTTTTGATCGGTGATGATGCGTTTGACTTCGTTGGCCGCATTTTCGGTAATTTCAACCGCCATCGATATCTGCTCCTCAAACTGTTTTGGGGAAATAACTTTTCACATATTGTGATGTCTAAATTATACGAAACGCCGCCAAAAAGAAAGTCCGGCGCCCGTATTCGCTGCCTGATCCGGCCTGTTTTACGGCAAATCAGGTCGGTTTGACCATTTTCCGCAGCCGCGTCACTGCCGCCGCAACGTGGGTCACGGCAAACTCAATATCGTCAGCGGTGTTAAATCGGCCAAGACCAAATCGCAAACTGCTCCGCGTTGCGTCCTCGGACAGGCCGATCGCCTGCAGCACATGGCTTGGTTCTGGATTGGCCGAAGTGCAGGCGCTGCCAGAAGATACGGCGATCTCGCGGACGTTCATCATCAGCGCTTCGCCGTCGACGCCGGCCAGCGAAACGTTCAAATTGCCGGCAAGTCGCAGCGGCGGCGTGCAGAGCGGGCCGTTGAGGGTCACCCCCTCGATCGCCGTTTGCAGCCCGACCAGCAGTTGATCGCGGAGCGCCGCTTGCCGGGGAATTTCGGTCGTGATTTCGGCCAAACAAAGTTGCAAGGCGCTGGTCATGCCGATGATGCCGGGGACATTTAGCGTTCCGCTGCGAACTCCGCGTTCTTGGCCCCCGCCGTCGATTTGCGGTTCTAGTCGGATTCGTTTTCCGCTCCGGCGTACGTAAAGCGCTCCACAGCCTTTGGGGCCATAGAACTTGTGGGCGGTGAAGCTGGCCAAGTCGACGCCGAGCGCGTCGAAGTCGAGCGGGATCTTTCCGACCGACTGAGTCGCGTCACAGTGAAACGGGACGCCGCGCTCGCGGCAGATGCGGCCGATCTCGGCGAGGGGCTGGAGGACGCCGATCTCGTTGTTGGCGGCCATGATGGTGACGAGCGCGGTGTCGTCGCGCAGCGCATCGGCGACTTGCTGCGGGTCGATCTGGCCGGCGTGATCGGCGCCTTGCTGCTGCGGCGAGAGGAGTGTGACGTCGAATCCCTTGCGCGCCCATTTGGCCAACGGATCGAGCACCGCTTTGTGTTCGGTCGTTACGCTGACGACATGGTCGCCGCGGCGGCGACGTTGTTGCAAGACGCCGCGAATCGCCAGATTGTTGCTTTCGGTTGCGCCGCTGGTGAAGACGATTTCGTTCGCTTCGGCGCCGACCGCGGTGGCGATCGAAGTGCGCGCCTGCTCGACTGCGTCGCGGGCCGCTTCACCAAACAAATGTCCCACGCTGCCGGCGTTGCCGTATTCTTCGAGAAAGTACGGGGTCATCGCCGCGAGAACGCGCGGGTCGACGCGCGTCGTAGCGTGATTGTCGAGATAGATCGGTCGAGCGGTCAAAGTAGGATTCGCCAGCAAAGCGGACAGGTCATCCGCTTTATGCTAACCGTAGAGCGCCTGGAGGCAAATGCTCGACCAGGTTTCGCAGCGATCGAGCTCTTCCAGCAGCTGCGAAACCGGAACGAAACCGGCTTCGATGATTTCGCTTTCGCGGGGGCGAACCGCCGGCTGCACGACGCGGCAGCGATGGACGACGCCCAGGTGAACCTGGCCGACTGGGTTTTGGTCGTCGTTGATCAGGCCGACGCATTCGATCTCGTACTCGCAGCCGATCTCGACTTCTTCGTCCAGTTCGCGGCGCATCCCTTCTTCGTACGGATTGCCCGAGAGATGCTCGGCGGCG
Source organism: Blastopirellula marina DSM 3645 (assembly GCF_000153105.1). Classification (GTDB taxonomy): domain Bacteria; phylum Planctomycetota; class Planctomycetia; order Pirellulales; family Pirellulaceae; genus Blastopirellula; species Blastopirellula marina. Next base: position 251,838 of record NZ_CH672377.1, on the reverse strand, counting down.
TCTTCGCTCGAGATGTGCCCGCCGACTCCGACGCTCCGTTTGCTATGCAAACGGCTTTCGCCTTGCCCTTTGCCGCGGACGTACTGAAAGACCCATGCTTCGCCATCGGCGTCGACGTACTCAAAAATGACGTAGGGGATCAACTGCTTGAAGCTGGGATCTTCTTCCATCTCGGGACGCGGACGGAAGCTGATCAGGGCCGGCTGCAGCAGATGCTTGAGATAGCGTGGAGCGTCGGGAGAGAAGCCCTGAAAATAGCCCAGATTGCGGAATTCGGCGGTGGGAACAACCAGAATATGTTCGACCTGGGCGATGCTCATGGCGACTCCTTTCGATTGAGTGGAACGACGTCTCGGACTGCTAGCAGAGTATACGCGTTTTCAGACGCGACTTCGACCCGGCGACTGTTCCCATTGCGGCCAGGCAAAACCCAAGGATGTTCAGCACGCGTGGATTCAGCAGGGCGGCTACAAGATCAACATTGCGTCGCCGTAGCTGTAGAAGCGGTACTCTTCGCGAATCGCTTCGGCGTAGGCTTCGCGCATTAGCTCTTCTCCCCCAAAGGTCCGCACCAAGATCAGCAGCGTTGATTTGGGGAGGTGAAAATTGGTCAGCAGTGCGTCGACCGCATGGAACTCGAACGGGGGACGAATGAAGAGATCGGTTTGACCGCGCCACGGCTGTAGTTCGCCGGAGCGGGCCGCTGTTTCCATCACCCGCGCTACGGTCGTACCGACGGCGATGTTGCGGCCGCCAGCGGCCTTGGTTTCGAGGATGCGCTCGACCGCTTCTTCGCGGATTTCGCCCCATTCTTTGTGCATGACATGCTCATCGAGCTGATCGACCGAAACAGGTCGGAACGTCCCGATGCCGACATGCAGCGTCACGTAGTCGACCAGCAAATCGTTGTTGGTCAGCTTTTTCAGCAGCTCGGTCGAAAAGTGAAGACCTGCGGTCGGAGCGGCGACGGCGCCGGGCTGTTCGGCGAAAACAGTTTGATACCGTTTCCAGTCGTCCGGCATCATTTCCCCTTCGCGAATGTAGTGCGGCAGGGGAACGCGTCCGACTCGTTCCAAAATTTCTAGCGTCGACTCGCTTGATTCGGGTTCGACCGCCCACATTCCGACGCCTAGACTCGCAACTAGTCGTAGCGAGATATCCTCTTTGGTCTCGCGGTTTTCGAGCGTCACCATCTCGCCGGCGGCGATCTTGCCGCGTGTTTTGGCCAAGACGAGCCAATGCCCGTTGATGTCAGACTCTAGGTACAGCCCTTGCCAGCGTCCGCCGGTCAGTGTGCGCCGGCCGACCAGCCGTGCAGGGACGACTTTGGTGTTATTCAGCACCAAATGATCCGTAGGCTGCAAAATTTCGGGCAAATCGCGGATATAGCGATGCTCGATCTGGCCCGATTTGCGATCCACCACCAAAAGCCGCGCATCCGCTCTTTTCTCTAAAGGCTCTTGCGCGATCAATTCTTTCGGTAGTCTATAGTCGTATTGTTCGATGCTGGTCATAAGGCGTGGGCTTTAAAGGCATGAGCGTCGAACAGTTCGCATGCGACGCATTTTCAATATCGTAGGCAAGCGTTGTTTTTTTTCTACCCGAGGCCGCCAGAAGAGTGACAGTGACGCCTGCAAAATCTTCAACCCACTCATCGGGACTGATTCGAGTGGCGCTTGTGATTACGGAACTCGAAGTTGGTGGCGCCGAGCGCAGTCTGGCCAATTTGGCCTGTCGGCTGGATCGGTCCGAGTTTCGCGTGACGGTGATTTCGCTCGCATCCCGTCCAGCGCCGGGCCGCGACGTGCTGGTTCGGCAGCTGGAAGAGCAGGGGATCGACGTGTTGTTTCTCCGGTGCGACTCGAAATGGCGGCTTCCGATCGCGGTTCGCCGCTTAGCCGGTGCGCTGCAAATCTTGAAGCCGCATGTGGTCCACAGCTTTCTCTTTCATGCCAATATCGCCGCCAGCATGGCGATGGGGAACCGGAGGAAAGCGAAACTCATCCACGGGCTCCGCGTTGTCGAGCAAGGTTCTTGGCGGCGCTGGCTGCAAAGCTACTATGCAAAAAAAGCAGATTTAACGCTCGCGGTTAGCCGCCGACTCAAAGAATTCGCCCAGACAGTTTTGCAGGTCAACACGCTGGTGACTCCCAACGGAATCGACCTGGCCGATTTTGACGAACAGACGATCCAGGATGTTGGGATGAAGCAGATCGATGGGCGCAAGCGGATGATCGCCGTCGGGCGGCTGGATGCGCAGAAGGGCTTTGACTGGTTGCTGAACGCGCTGCGCGATTCGCTGCTGCAAGCCGACGACTGGGAACTGCAAATCGTCGGAGCCGGCCCGCAAGAGTCGGCGTTGAAAGAACAGGCGCGCCAGCTGCATCTGGTCGATCGGGTTCAATTTTTGGGGCGCCGCGCCGACGTGCCGCAACTGCTGACCGACGCCGATCTCTTTTTGCTCTCGTCGCGCTGGGAAGGAATGCCGAATGCGATGATCGAAGCGATGGCGGCGCGGTTGCCGGTCGTTGCGACCGACGTGGAAGGGGTCGCCCAGTTATTGGGACCGCACGAAGAGACGCAGTTGTCGCCGATCGGCGACGCCGCCGAGTTCGTCAGTCGCGTCAGCGTGCTAGCAGCGGATGCGACCTTGCGCGTCGAGCTAGGCGAAGCGAACCGGGCGCGAATCGAAGCGCACTTTACGCTCGACAAGATGGTCCGCCGACACGCGAAGATCTATCGCTGCGCGGCGAAATCGCAGACCGGCATGCTAGCGTGACCCCCGCAGCGTGTTGGAAATTTTCTCCAAGATTTCTCCCGTGACGTAGCGCCCATCAGCGTCATTCTTTAAGCGTGCTATCACGCGATGCTAGCGGTCGTGCTTGCGGAAAACGCAGGTTGACCCGTTCGTAACGATTCTTACCTTTAGGCAAGTCGTCATTGGGCGACGCTGATTGAACGTCCGTCCGTTCGTCTTGTTGGGGGGAAGGATTCTCCCGGTCTGGCGAACTGCTGGCGAAGCGGCAAGTGCAGCGGCCGTCTTCGCCAACCTCGCCGATGCCGGGCGCATGGATGCGCCTGCGGCGAGGTTTTTTCTTTCTTGGGCGAATTCTCCGCTCGATGGTGGGCCGCGATAGCTTCGCTATCGGAGCGGCGCTCTCCCAAAATCAGCGGCACGGCGTTAGCCGCGGTTTCTTGTCTCCAGATTTGCGTCAACAATAAGTTCTTGCCAGAAACCGCGGCTAACGCCGTGCGGCTAATGTCGACATGCATTCCGGCTTGCGCTGCGGATACTAAAAGGAGAGGGTCATGTGTTCAGAGCGGTGATGCGGTAAGCTGACGCATGGGCAAATTGCCTGCGTTTTCCGCCGTTTTCGCTATTTCTGACTTCGCCGCACATGACTTCGACCGTTCACGTTTCTGTACTTCCCGCCGAGACGATCGAGTATCTCGATCCCCAACCGGGGCAAACCTTCGCCGATGGCACGTTGGGCGGCGGAGGACATACGCGGCAGTTGGCCGAGCGCGTGGGGGACGAAGGGTTGGTGATTGCCTGTGATCGCGACCTGGCGGCGATTGAGCGAGCCGAACAGTCGTTACGCGGCCTACCGATCAAAGTCACGCAGCGTAACTTCTGTGAGCTTCCTAGCGTGCTTCAGGACCTCGAGATCGATCTGATCGACGGGCTGCTGTTGGACCTAGGGCTTTCGAGCGATCAGTTGGCCGATCGTAATCGTGGATTCAGTTTTGATTCCGACGGGCCGCTCGATCTGCGCTTTGACGAAACCGAAGGGGACACCGCCGCCGATCTGGTGAATCTGCTCTCCGAAAAAGATCTCGCCGACGTGATCTATCAAAACGGCGAAGAGCGTCTGAGTCGCCGGATCGCCAAAAAAGTTTGCCTGCGGCGAAAAGAAAAACCGTTCTTGCTAGCAAGCGATTTGGCCGAGCTGGTCACGAGCTGTTACCCGGGCCGCGGAGCGCGTGAACGGATCCATCCGGCGACGCGAACCTTTCAAGCGCTGCGAATTGCGGTGAATCGAGAGCTCAGTTCGCTGGAGAGCATTTTGAAGTCAGCGCCCGATTTCATCCGCCCAGGCGGCAAAATCGCTGTCATCAGCTTCCATTCTTTGGAAGATCGTCGAGTAAAAGAAGCGTTTCGTGAAGATGAACGACTCGAACCGATGACCAAAAAGCCGATAATTCCTAGTGAAGAGGAGATCATGCGGAATCCTCGCAGCCGCAGCGCCAAGCTGCGCGTTGCTCGACGTGTGTAAGCATGCGAGGAATTGGGCTTGAGCCAGGACGCGGCTCACGCTAGCGTCGACTGCCGACCGTAAAAGGAGGTGGTCGCAAGGAGTGAATAAGGTGCGCAAGGAAGCTCGGATCGGATTTGCGATCGTCGGCTGTCTAGCCGCGGTGCTGACCTATGCCGCTGTCAAGCGGATGTGGATGCTTGCGCAAGTCTCGAGCAATCCGAGCCCGGCGCCAACCGTTCCTGCCGCCGCGATCTCGGCGCCATCGGCGCTGGCCGCCAGCGATGACTCGACAGCGCCCGTCATTTCCTTGCCGAGTGAGCCGACGAGCACGGCTGTTTATCAAGAGCCGGTCGCCGTTTCGCGCGGCGTGCCGTTCCCTTCGCGCTTTGCGATCCCGTTGACGAACGGCGAAGCGACTGCCGTCGCCGAACAGGTCTCCACCGCCGTCGCCGTGAAAGACGAACCGGAACCAACAGCGGAGCTGGTTGATACCACGCCGGTTGAAGCAGCGCCGCCGCTGGGACGATTTTCGAGTCGCTTCTCGCCGGCCGCACCGCCGGCCGCAGAAGCGCAGCCAGAGCCTGCGGAAGTTGCGGCCGAAGCAGCGCCGAAACCAGCAGCGTCGATGGTCTCTACGGCGATTGGCGCGATCGCGTCTCGCTTTTCCGGCAGCACGGCGCCGGTCGAAACGCCGGCGACCAGTGAGCCGAAGCCGAGCCAGCCGAAGAGGCCAGAGCCGGTGCAAATTGCCGAAGCTCCCCCGCAGTCGACGGATTCAGGCGCGTCGCTTCGCATCGTCGGCGAGAAGACTTCCGCGAAGCCGGTGGAGACCCCGTCGCAAGCGAGACCGATCAAACCGGCCCCGGTGGTCGAAACGAAACCGCCGACGCCGTCACCGGTCGCTGAGCCGCTTAATCGGGCCAAGCTTGCAACTCGGCCGTCGTGGCAAGCGACCGATGCTGGGATCGAGCCGCAGAAGCCGATCGCGGTCGCGTCAAAACCGCAGCCGCGCTTGAATCGTGCGTTTGCGTCGACCGCCAGCGCATCGACGCCGTCGAACTATGTACCGGCCCAAAACGCCAGCACGACCAAAATCTCGCCTGCCGAAAAAGAAACTCCGCAGCGGTTGCCCCCGACGATCGAAGTCGCGACCGATACGGAAAAAGGGGTCACGAAAGAAGCTGATCCCAGTTGGGTCCAGCAGATCATCTCCAGCGGCAGTTTCATTCCCGGCCAGCGCATCGTCCCGACGCAGTCGCCACAGCCGTTGTCGGACCGGGCGCAAACATCAGCCCAACCGCTGGTCAAATCAACGCCGCCAGTCGCATCGGCGCCCAGCACCTATCAAGTGAAACCCGGCGATGACCTGGCGACGATCGCTCGCCAAACTTTGGGCGACGCCGCTCGCTGGGGTGAGCTGTTCCGTTTGAACCGCGATGTGATCGGCGACTATCCCGATCAGATGAAGCCGGGAATGCAGCTGCGATTGCCGCAGGATTAAAGGGTGGGACCTGACCCCATTTTTTAATCGGATCGCGCACAAAAAAAGGCGACCTCCATGGAGATCGCCTTTTCACTTTTCTTGCAGCAGCACCCGTCCGACTAGAACGCGTACGACTTGTTGTTCGTATCGAAGTCGGCGTCGGTGTAGCCGTTGTTCAGCTTCATGTTGCTGTAGGTGTATTCTTCAAATAGCATCGGCTCGGCGCCTGGCTGTTTGGGCCAATCCCAAGCGGCGTAGCGAATCGGCACTTGCAGTTGATCGTCGATGAAGATGTGGGCTTTGTGGAAGCGGAAGTTGGACCGCGGCGTCGGGTGGATCACTTCGATCGCGGTGCAGATGCGATCGTTGATCTTGGCGCCTTGGTAGAACTTCACTTCGCATTCACCGTACTTCATGTCTTCTTCGGCGACTTCGATCAGGCGAACGATCAAGTTGCGGATGCCGATTTCGGTGATGGGATAGCGGTTGTTGCGCATCGCCATCATGCCGTTCGGGTCGAGCGGCACGGTCACGAACTTCAGGAGGTTGCCCCCTTCGTGCGCGATCAGGTTGCCGTTGTTGCGACCTTTGACGTAGATCACCTCACGGCCCTTGACGTTGGCCGGTGCGACAAACTTCATGTAAACGCTAAACGGGGCAATGACGTTGCCGTTGGCGTCGACTTGTTCGTTGCGGATCTTGGTGTACATGTACTCTGGATCGAGCACTTTGCCGTTGATCTGTTCTCGTTTGACGAGCGTGCATTCGTAGTCGCGCACGTTTTGGTCGATCTGCGCCAGACCCCGTTTGGCGATCTCCATGGCCGGCGCCAGCGGATGCTGAGCGGCGACTGGCTGGCTCGCGTTTGGATTGTTAGAAACTCGGTAAACCGGTTCCTTCAGATTGTTGCGGCCTTCTTCGCCGCGAAGCAAAGAGGCGGCGCCCAGCGTCAGCGCCGGAGCGGCCAACAACAGGCGGCGTCGCGATATGGTAGGCTCGGCCATCTTCTTTCTCCCTGATTTTTCTGCGTCACGCGGCTTCCGTGCGTCGCGAGTGGACTCGAATACGTATGATTCGTAACGACCGGGGCATTGGTTCGCCGAGATCAGCCGTAAAATGCTGGCTGCTCGGTCTTATCGCCCTGCCCGGGCGGAAAAATTACAATAACAGTGCGAACCGGTAAGGTTTACCCAAATCCACGTTTAACCGGTCCAGCCGCAAAATTCTACCTGAACTGCCCAAATTTGTGGAGAGTGAAACCTGGTGCTTGATATCGACGCTATCATCAGCATGCCGTTTGACGAAAATACCTACATCGTCCGCCAAAGCGGCGCGACCGACTGTCTGGTCGTCGATCCTGGTCTGGAACCAGAGAAAATTCTCGACTTCTTGTCGGAGCACGGCCTGACGCCGATCGCCATTTTGAATACGCACGGGCATAGTGACCATATCGCCGGAAATGCCGCGCTGAAAAAGAGTTATCCCGCTGCGCCGCTGATTATTGGCCGCGGTGACGCCGATAAGCTGACCGATCCGCAGAAAAATCTTTCGGCGGCGTTTGGGGTCGCTTTGATCAGCCCCCCCGCCGATCAATTGGTGGACGAGGGCGCCGTTTTGGACCTAGCCGGGATCCAGCTCGAAGTTCGTGACGCTCCCGGGCATTCGAGCGGCCATGTCGTGTTTGTGATCCACGACGCCCAAGTGGTGCTCGGCGGCGACGTGCTATTCGCCGGCAGTATCGGCCGGACCGACTTCTTTGACGGCGATTTCGGCGCACTGCGCGACGCGATTCATGACAAACTGTTTACGCTGCCTGGCGAATTCATCGTCTACCCAGGACATGGACCAGAAACGACCATTGCCGAAGAAATCGCCGAGAATCCGTTTGTCGGCAAACCGGCCGGGTACAAAGGGTAGTCAGGCTGTTCACGGTTGGCCAGCTTGCCTATCAGGGCCGACATCGTTGGTAAGCGGACTTAATCCGCAGTCGGAGTTCATGCGGCGGCTTGGTGGCCGTTTGACATTTCCCTACGCCTGCTCGCTTCCAACGGAGAACTGAGTCCGCTTGCGTCTCCGCCGCCCCGATAGCGGAGCTATCGCGGTCAACCCGGCGCCGCGCTATTCCGATTGCGTCGGGCGATCGAGCATCGACGCGGCGGCGACATGCACCGGAAAATAGAGGGTAAAGCGACTGCCGACCCCTTCCTGGCTGTGAACGACGATATCGCCGCCGTGTTCACGCAAGATTTTTTGGCTGACCGGCAGGCCGAGTCCGGTGCCCCGATTTCCTTTGGACGATTCGAATGCGGTGAAGATCGACTCGATCTTCTCGGCCGGAATACCGCACCCATTGTCGACAACATCGATGTTCAGGCGCTGCGCCGACTCGTCCAGGACGATCGAAACTTCCACTTTGGGCTCGTCGGCCGACAGGCAGGCGTCGATCGCGTTGGAGACGACGTTTAGCACGGCGCGATGCAGTCCTTCGGCGTCAAACATCAACTGCATTTCGGTCGGGAGCGGGAAATAGAGGAGTTGAACGCTCTGTTCGGCCGCGCGAGACTGCATGAGTTCGACAACGTCGCCGACCGTGTCATTCACGTCCGAAGCGGTCAGGTCAGGCTCTCGTTCTTTGCTGTACGAAAGCATGTCCATCACCAAGGTCGAAATCCGATCCTGGTTCCGCTCAACGATCCCCCAACCTTTTTCGATCAAATTGACGTCGGTCCCTTTGATTCCTTCTTCGACTAGATAGCTGCCGCCGCGGATTCCTTGCAGGATGTTTTTCACATGGTGCGAAATCGCCGCGACCGCATGACCAACGGCGGCGAGTCGCTCGGACTGCACGACGGCCGAATAATAGTTCGTGTCTTCTACGGCGAGCGCCGCTTGATGAGCGACGGCGACCATCAGTTTCAGATGATCGTCATTAAAGCGGCGTTTTCGCTGCGGCCCGCCGATGTCGCCGGGCGCGGTGAACGTATCGAGATAGATCGCGCCGACAATGCCGTAGCGTCCTTGCATCGGAACGCAGATCGCCTCGCGAACGCCTTGCGTGATGATGCTGCCGGCGGGATCCCAGCGTTCATCGTCACTGGCGTTGGTGGTCAGCACGCCTTCCCGCTTTTCGAGGACAAAATCGAGAATCGTCCGGCTGATCACGATCGCTTCGTCGGCGCCGGCGCGGCCTGGTCGAAACCGGCGCGCCTTCGGCGTGAAGTGAAGCGATTCTTCGTCCAGCAGCATCACGCATCCCCGATCGGCGTCGATCCAGTCGAAGACCAGTCCCATGATGTAGTCGAGCAACTGATCAATATCGAGCGTACGACTGACCGCGAGCGCGGTGTGATACATCAACTGCAAATTGGCCCGGGCCGCATGAAACCAATCGCCCGATTCGACGTCGCCGCCGGGGAGCATGAAAATTTGGCTTCCCTCGCTGTGATGGACCGTGCGAATGATGCGTGAGCCGTCGGTCGAATTTTCCTGGCGAACCTGCGGGCCCGCGTGGGTCGCCCGAGTGTCACTGGCCGTTTCGGCATGCGTAAAGATCATCAGCGTGCGGCCAAGTTGGACGCGGTCACCGCTGGTCAAAAAGGCGCGCTGGATCGCCTCGTTGTTGACAAAGCAGCCGTTGGAGCTTTCCAGATCGACCAGCTCATAGCGCTGACCATCGAGACGAATTTCGGCATGTCGACGCGAAATCTCGGTATCATGCACTTGGATCGTATTGGTCCGGTCACGACCGAGAGTGACGACCGGGTCGTTCAGCTCGAAACGTCTTCCTTGATCGTTGCCCTGAATGACGAAAAGGGACGGCACGTTTAGCTCCCATGCTGGCGAATCGAAGTAGTCTTTATTTTATCGGGTCAGTGTGGGAAGTAGCAATCACGCTTGACAGCAGGGGAAATGGAGCGGCGACGGCAATGGTTGACCGGCGGTCTCCGCTAGAAAAGAATCGACTGTACTGCAAAAAAGTTACATGAACTATCTCCGGATTACTGGGATACCGCTGAATATGCGAATCACAAGCACGTTTTGGGTCACGGTGGTCATTTGCCCGCTGCTGGCCGCCCCTCTGATGGCGGAAAAAGAGTCGGCCGCAAAAGCCGCCGACACGCGGATCCGAGAGAATGTCGGTTTTCTCGCATCGGACGAGCTGGAAGGACGCGGAGTCGGCACCGCCGGTTTGACCAAAGCGGCGCAGTTTATGGCCGAGCAGATGAAGTCGATCGGGCTCGATACGACGGCGGTCGGCGGAAAGCCGTTTCAATCCTTCACAGTCGTCACCGACGCCAAATTGGGGCCAGCCGACCAAAACTTGCTGAAACTGGTCGGCCCCGATCAAAAGGAAGCGGCGCCGCTGGAGTTGGGGAAGCAGTTCAATCCGTTGGCGGCTGGCGGCAGCGGCAAGTTTGATTTGCCGATCGTCTTTGTCGGTTACGGAATCACCGCGCCTGACTTGCTGTATGACGACTACGCCGACACGGACGTCAAAGGGAAAGCGGTCTTGATGCTGCGGAAAGAGCCGCAGGGAGATCCCCACAATCCGCATAGCGCCTTTGGCGGTCCTCATCCGACGCGGCATGCGACCTTTAGCCGCAAGATCTCCAACGCCTATCAACATGGCGCCGCCGCCGTGATTATGGTCAACAATCTCGACGAACTAGAATCGCGCCGCGAAGATCAACAGAATGTTTGGAATACGGCGGTCTCCGATATCGCCAAGACGCAGGCCGAATTCTCCGCACTCGACGCCGACGCGGCGGACGAACAGAAAACCGAACTGCGTGACAAGCTGACCGATCTGGCGAAAACCATCGCCGAGAGCGGCGAGAAATTAAAGGATGGAACCGATGAAGTGCTTCCGTTCCTCGGCGCCGGCAGTGACGCAAGTCATCCCGAATTGCCGGTCTATTTCGCGCTGCGCAGCGCGATCGACCCGGTTGTGCAGCAGGCCCTGGATAAGTCGCTGGCCGAATTGGAAGCCAGCATCAACATGACGCAAAAACCGCAAAGCGTCGCCGTAACCGGGTGGAAAGCGATCGGCGAGACCGAAGTGATCCGCGAGCAAGCGGAAGTCAGCAACGTGATCGGCGTACTGCACGGCGAAGGTCCCTTGGCCGACGAAATCATTTTGATTGGCGCTCATTACGACCACATTGGCTACGGAGGAGAAGGAAGTCTGGCGCCTTGGACGCACGAAATCCATAACGGCGCCGATGACAACGCTTCTGGCGCCGTCGCACTGTTAGAAGCGGCGCGGCGAATTGTGGGAAGCGACGAGAAGCCGCAGCGGACGATCGTCTTTATTGGGTTCACCGGCGAAGAACGAGGGCTGCTGGGCAGCGCCTACTACGTCAAGCATCCGGTCTTCAGCCTGGAAAAGACGGTCGCGATGCTCAACATGGACATGGTTGGCCGTCTGAAAGATGAAAAGCTGATCATCAGCGGCAGCGGCACGGCGAAAGAATTTGAAGCGCTGATCGACCAGTTGAACGGGGATTATCAATTTGTCGTCACCAAAGATCCCGGCGGCTACGGGCCTAGCGATCACGCGTCGTTCTACGCCAAAGAAATCCCGGTGATGCATTTCTTTACCGGCACGCATGACGACTATCACCGCCCGAGCGACGACGTCGAAAAATTGGACATTGCTGGAATTCGGCGAATCGCCAGCATGCTGGCGGATGCGGCGCTAGCAATCGATGCAATGCCGGCGCCGCCGGAGTATGTGGCGATCGCTCCTGAATCGACCGAGCGGCGAACGGGTTCACGCCCCTATTTTGGCAGCATTCCCGACTTCAGTGTGGTGGGCAAAGGTTATGCGCTGCAAGGAGTTTCGCCCGAAAGCCCCGCTGACAAAGCAGGGCTGAAAGCCGGCGACATCATCGTCCAATTAGGCGACAGTAAGATCGCGGGGCTCGAAGATTTTGATGGCGCGCTGCGAGGCTTCAAAGCAGGCGAAAAAGCGAAGGTGACGATTATGCGGGATGGAATGGAAATTACGCTTACGGTAACCTTGGCTGCGCCCCGATAAGAACCAAGTTGGCGATGAAATCTTCTCGAATTGTGTGAACCATCGAGAAGGCCGAGTCGTATCGGTTCGGGAGTTTCCGCAGCATTACGGAAGTGCGGAATATTGGACTTTACCCGTTTGCAATTTCCAGGCAGAATGCCGCTCGTTTGACAGCATCCGCATCCGTCGCGCTGCCCGTAAAGCCGACGTATTACGGCGAAAATCGCCCGCGGGGTCAGGACGACCAATTCAAACACAGCAAGGAGTGCTGAAAGTGAAGCGACTGTTTTCTTTGACCGCGATTTTGGTCACCGCGATCTTCGTCAACTTCGTCGCGGAAGCGGCGAACGCCCAGTCGGGCACCAATGTCGCCGTGATCGACATTCCCATGGTTTTTAAGGGTCACGCCCTTTTCAAACGGCAAATGGAAGACTTCAAAGTTGAAGTGGAAGCCGCTGAAAAGACGATCGGCGCCGAACGCGACCGAATCACCAAGATGATTCAAGAGCTCAGCTCGCAATACAAGCCAGGCTCGCCCGACTACAAAGTCAAAGAAGAAGAAGTGGCTCGTCAGCAGTCGGAACTGCAAGTCAAAATGACGCTGCAGAAGAAGGACTTCATGGAAAAAGAAGCCCGCATCTACTTCAACGTCTACGATCAAGTCAAACGTACCGTCGCTGCGTTCGCTGAACGTAACAACATCGCGTTGGTCTTGCGTTACAACAGCACCGAGATCGAAGCCGACAACCGTCAATCGGTGTTGGAAGGCATCAATCGTCCGGTCATCTATCAAAACCGGATCGACATCACCCAAGACGTGCTTGCTTTGCTGAACGCTGGCGTTCCGGCGACGGCTCGCCCGCAAAATGGTCTGATTCCTCGCTAGTCACGACTTTGTCGTAATCGCGGCGGAGGCAGTTGCGCCTACCGCCGCTTGATATTTGCAGCACACCCATTTGCGCATTCGGCATCCATGAAGAAACAGTTGCTGCGTTACGACGGCGAGTATCGTTTCCAACGAACTCTCGCATCGAGCGTCTCGGTCGAAGGTATTGGCTACTGGTCAGGCAAATCGAACCGCGTCGAATTTCGGCCGGCTCCGATTGACGCCGGCATCACCTTCGTTCGCGAAGACCTGCCCAGTCGGCCGCGCGTACCGGCGCTGGTCAGCAATCGGATCGAAGTGCCGCGGCGCACCAATCTGACGGTGGGTGGAGCCTCGGTCGAAATGGTCGAGCATGTGTTGGCCGCTCTTTCCGGCATGCAGGTCGACAACTGCGAAGTCGCAGTCGTTTCGCCCGAGATGCCGGGGCTCGACGGTTCTTCCGCCGCCTATGTCGAAGCGATTCGCCAGGCCGGAATCGTCCAGCAAGACGAGGTTCGTAAGTTATTGGTGATTTCTGACATCGTGCGTGTCGGCGATGACGAAGCTTGGGTCGAAGCTCGGCCTAGCAACAAGTTGCAGCTCGATTTCAAATATCGACTCGACTACGGTTTTAATAGCCCAATCGGTCGCGAAACGCTTACCGGCTCGCTGACGCCTAAGTTTTTTGAGCACGAATTGTCATCGGCTCGCACTTTTGTGCTGGAAAGCGAAGCCGAGTGGTTGCGCTCGCAAGGCCTATGCAAGCAAGTTGGTTTTCAAGACCTTGTGGTCTTTGGGCCGGAAGGTCCGATCGAGAACGAGCTCCGTTTTGACGACGAATGCGTGCGTCACAAGACGCTTGATCTAATTGGCGACTTTGCGCTCGCCGGCTGTGATATCGCCGGTTCGGTTATCGCTTATCGCAGCGGTCATCGCTTGAACGCCGAGTTGGTCAAGCAATTGCTGCTCGAAAATCAAGTTCAACTGGGCCTGCGACGTTCGGCCTAGTTATATTTTCAAGGTACGATCGTCGCTGCATTCTAGATCGGCGACGAGCAATCAGGCTGGAAAGGATTCCGCCATGCTGCATCGTCGTCTCGCCGTCATCGGCGCCGGTCACCTCGGAAAAATTCATGCTCGTCTGGCCAAGCAAACCGCCGGGCTCGAGCTGGTCGCGATCGTCGATCCGATCGCCGCGGCGCGAGAAGCTTCCGCCGCCGAGAATGGAGTCGCCGCTTACGCGTCCCATCACGAAATCGCCGGTCAGTTTGACGCTGCGATCATCGCGACGCCGACGCAATATCACTATGAAGTCGCAGCCGATCTGCTTGCCAGCGGAGTCGATCTGCTGATCGAAAAGCCGATCACTTTGTCGATTGAGGACGCCGATCGCTTGTTGGCGCTCGCCAAAACGTATGGTCGCGTCCTGCAAGTGGGACATGTCGAACGATTCAATCCCGCATTCGTTGCGGCGAGCCAGCTGATTGATCGTCCGCGGTATATCGAAGCGTCGCGAACCAGCGGCTACTCGTTCCGTTCGGTCGATATCGGCGTCACGCTCGACCTGATGATTCACGACATCGACCTGGTGCTGTCGCTCGCCGGCAGCCATGTGGTCGAAGTCGACGCGATCGGCGCGACCATCTTTGGACCACACGAAGATATGGTGCAGGCCCGTTTGACCTTCGAGAACGGTTGTGTCGCCAATCTGACCGCATCGCGCAGCAGCTTTGCGCCGCGTCGTGAGATGAAGGTCTTCCATGCCGGCGGCTTTGTGCAGATCGATATGGGCAGCCGTAAGTTGCAGTCGATCAAGCCTGACGCGCGCCTAGCCGCAGGCGACTTAGACGTTCACGCGTTGCCGCAGGCCGAGAAGGACCATATTCGCCAGCACTTGTTCGAGTCGCTTCTGCCCCTGGAAGAAGTCGAATTGCCGGCGACCAATGCGATCGCCGACGAACAGGCCGATTTTGTGCATGCGATGCAAACGGGCGAAAAGCCGCGGGTTGACGGCGCCGCAGGACGCGAAGCGGTCATCGTCGCCAACATGGTCGCCAAAAGCGTGCAACGTCACGTCTGGCACGAAGCTCAACGCTCGGTACGCGGACCGCAATTCACGCCGATGCCAGGTTTGGCGCCGCAAAAACGAGAAGCGGCGTAGTCGCGCGACGATCCCGCTTGCGCAGCTGATACTAGACGAAGCCTCTCGCTTGCGAGGGGCTTTCGCGTTTCTTGGCCTGCTGGTGATTCCCGGCGAAAAAGTAGCGAGCCGGGGCGCGGTCCTGTTAAGCTAAGCAGCCCCCGGCTGTGCGGTTGCGCAGCGTGCTCCCCAACTTGCCAATCCTCATTATCGAGCCGTCGCTATGAACTTGCCTCTCTTCCGCTACGTCTTGTCCGCCGCGCTGACATTGTTGACTTTGGTCCCCGCCGTGAACGCGGCTGACGCTCGCCCTAACTTTCTGATTATTTTTGCCGACGATCTGGGCTACGGCGACGTTTCGACCTATCACAAATCGGACGTGGCTACTCCCCACTTTGATCGCTTGGCCGCGCAGGGAATGACCTTCACTAGCATGCGGGCCAACTGCACGGTTTGCTCACCATCGCGGGCCGCGCTGCTCACCGGTCGGTATCCTGACCGAGTGGGCGTGCCTGGCGTGATTCGTACGCAGCCTGAGAACTCGTGGGGTTATCTCGCGCCGTCGGTTCCGACATTGGCCACCGAGTTGAAGCAGGCCGGCTATCGCACCGCGATCGTCGGTAAGTGGCACCTCGGTTTGGAGTCTCCCAATACGCCCAACCAACGCGGCTTCGATCACTTCCATGGTTTCCTGGGAGACATGATGGACAGCTACACGACCCACCTGCGGCACGGCGTCAACTATATGCGGTTGAACGATCAGCCGATCGAGCCGAAAGGGCATGCGACGGACCTGTTCACGACCTGGGCGCAAGAGTATCTCCAGCAACAAGCGGGCGCTGACGAGCCGTTCTTTCTGTACCTGGCCTATAATGCGCCCCACTTTCCGATTCAGCCGCCTGCCGATTGGCTGGCCAAGGTGAAACAGGAACAACCGCATCTTGATGAAAAGCGGGCCGCGAACGTCGCCTTCGTGCAGCACCTGGACGACGCGGTCGGCCGCGTTTTGAAAACGCTTGACGACGCTGGACTGGCCGAGAACACCGTGGTCGTCTTCTGCAGTGACAACGGCGGCAGTTTGCCGCATGCCCAAAACAACGACCCTTGGCGCGACGGCAAGCAAAGCCACTATGACGGCGGCCTCAAGGTTCCGTTCTTCGTCCGCTGGCCCGCCCAGGTGAAAGCAGGCTCGTACAGCGACTACGCCGGCTTAAATTTCGACGTCTTTCCGACGTTCCTTGAACTAGCCGGCCGCCATCCGAGTGATCAACTCGACGCGGTGAGTCTATTGCCGATTCTGGAGGGAAAGCCGGCTTTCCATGCTCGGCCCCGTGATCTGTACTTTGTCCGTCGCGAAGGTGGTTTGCGGTACGGCGGCAAAGATTATCAGGCGCTGGTGCGCGGCGACTGGAAGTTGATGCAAAATGATCCTTACAGCCCGCTCGAACTTTACAACCTTCGTGAAGATCCCCAGGAGCAAAACAACCTGGTTCAGAAGGCCCCCAAAATCTACCGCGAAATGGCCAACGCGCTGCGTCGTCAGATCCAAGCGGCCGGGAACGTTCCATGGCGGAAATAGCCCCAGCTTGATCCCGTTGCGAAACTGTTCAGCGTGATCTTGGCTGGCATTGTTCTGCGAGGCGAAGAGTAGCGCGGCGCAAAAAAAAAATGCGACGCTGTTGGGCAGCGTCGCATTTTTTTTTTGGCAGTGAACTTTCATCCGCCGGTCTTACGCCAGGTCGCGGTCTTCAAACAAAATTAGCGCCAAGAACATCGCCATCAAGCTGTAGAGCATCGCAAAGAGTGCGGATAGCGCTATGTACTCCATCGGGACCTCGCGGCCTGCAGAGATGGCGCCGTAAATCTCAAAGTTCTCTAGCACCGGCAAGACGGTCGCCAACAAACTGGCGACAAACTTCACCGGTTCAAACCCTTGGGCCGAAACTTGCATGATCGCCGGGGTAAGGTGACCCATTGCATAGACGCCAAAGGTGATCATAAAGTTGGCGATCATCGGCAGGCGCGTCGAGATCGCGACGCTGACCGACGCCAAGACGACGGTTTCGAGAAAGACCAGCACGATGCCGGGAACGACGTCGACCGTTTCTTCGTGCAGCAGTTGCCAGCTGATCCCCTTTTCGCCAAAGCGTTCGTACTCGAAGGTGGCGCCTTCGCGTGAGTCGAACATCGGCTTGCTGGCGACGGCCGGCAGGAAGAAGAGGGTGACCATCACAAACAGCACCGCGACCACGCCGACGATGCCCAGGAACTTGCCGATGATGAATTGGCGACGGCTGACCGGCTTCGAGAGGAGCGTCAGCGCCGTCTTGCCTTCGATTTCGTCCGAGATCGACGTACTGGAGGCCCAAATCGCGACGATCATCCCCAAGATCAGCATCACCTGGAGGCCGGTATGTTTGAGGACCTTGATGTCTTCGCCAAAGGTCTGATACGGCAGGTAAATCGCGATGATCATGAACAAGCAGCCGATGACGGCGCACAGCATGAACAGGAGTTGGGAGATTTCGGACGTTGCGGTCGCCTCAGAAATTGCGACCGTCTTCGGGAAGAACATCGAGTAGCCAAAGTAGACAAAGTAGAGCGTCGCGACGATCAGTGCGGTCGAAAAGATCGAGACTGCTTCCACATGCTCCGGCTCGATCGTGACCGTCATGACCCCTTCGATCGGGGTTTCGGTGTCATTGCGAGCAAAGAACTCGACCATTTGTCCCGGCGGTAGTTTGCGCGAGAGAAACGCTTTGTCGCCGCGCGTCCATTGCCAGACCGAAGCTTCTCGGATGGTGTAGGTTGCAACGTCTTCCGGCTCGCCGACAATGCGCGCGACCAAGTCAAAGCGTCCAGTCGCGTCGATTTCGAGTTTCGAGAGTTCGTCGGAATCGACTTGGATGTTGAGGTCCACGGTCGGAACCGTGCCATCGGCGTTCAGTTCGGACGTTGCCGGGATCTCAATTTTGTGATCGGTCGCGCCGGCGTACGGAAGTCGACGGAGTGAGTTGAGGATCGCGGTTGGTTCCTGGACCGCAAAGGTTCCAAAAACGCCGATCGCCGCCCAGATCAACATCACCATCGTGATCGGAAACAAGATTGAACCCCGCAGCGCTTCAACGCAGCGGTCGGCATACTTCGGGGCGAGCGCCTTGACCACGGACCAGGCGACAAAGACGACCAGGCCGCCCAGGATAACGCCTATGCCAAACAGCCACAGCGAAGTGACCCAGTGACCGAAGTTCTTTGACGACATGTGGAAGAAAGCGAGAAGTGGCGTCATAGCGCGTCGTATCGTCCTGAGCGGAGGAGGAGAAAACGGGATAAGCGAATGTCAGTCACGAATATCGAACGAAGCAAACTCACCGGTAGCGTCACTCGAGAGCATTTTTCGTTCAGCAATAAAATCTTCCATCTGGTCGGCGATGTGATACACCACCTGGCGGCATGTTTCGGGATCGCCTTCGATCACCAATTGCACCGATCCATCCGCCAGATTCTGGACGAATCCAACGACCGGATAGCGGCGAGCAATATTTTGCGCCGTCGCGCGAAAACCGACTCCCTGTACGCGACCCACGAAAATGGTCTCGTGCCGTACCCAGTTGCCATCCATTTCGCTGCACTCATGCCAGCTTGAAGTGACGAAAGCTCCAATATAGTTACGGCGACGTGGTTTTGCTAGTAGTCGAATAAAGCCGGAAGTTGTTGACATGTAACGGGTTGTGCGGATTTTAGTGAAATTCTCTTCACAAACGGCATTTTGCCGCTGCTGCAAATTGCGATTGACGCGTCTCAAGCGGATCGATAGCCTTCGACCCCCATGAAACGCATACTGACCATCTTGTTGTTGTCGTTGGCGACCGTTTCCCCCGCTCTTTGCCAGGAAGGGTGGATCGGCCCCACGCATGGCGTGTTGTTGCTGAAAAACGGCAATACGCTCGCAGGCGCGATTACCGTGTCTGGCGATGCGTATGTGGTTGCGATCAACGAGGATGCGGTGATTCGCGTCTCCTCCAAGCAAGTGCAGTATCGCTGCACGAACTTGGCCGAAGCGCACGAGTACCGCTGTGGACAAGTATCGTTGGATACGATCGCCGGACGCTTAGAGATCGCCGAATGGTGCATGCGATCCGAACTTTTTTCGGAAGCTGACCACCATTTGCGGTGGGTCGAACGCTCGGATCCAGAAAACGCGATGGGGCAAATGTCGCGTCGGCGACTCGATTCGCTGGTCCAGCAACCCGATATCGCGTTGACTTCGGCCAACGAAGACTCTCCAGTTGAGGCCGGACCCGCCGTGATCTCCGACAAGGAATTAGAAGAATTCACCAAAAAGTTTCACCCCCAAGCGGTGGGGCAGTTTGCGACCATCATCCAGCCGATCTTGCTAAACGCCTGTTCCACGTCGCAGTGCCATGGTTCGGCTTCAACCGTTTCCGATTTTCAATTGATTCAGAGCGGGCACGGGCTGATGCCGCGTCGTTTGACTCTCCGAAATATGAAGGCGACCTACGATGTCGCCCAGCTCAAAAACGGCACGATCCCCCTATTGGAAGTACTGTACGACACGCACGGCAACAAAATCAACACGAAAACGAACGCGTGGCCGCGACAACTCGCAGCCTTGCGAGCATGGGCGATCAGCGTTCAACCGCGCGGCGAAGTGCGACCGCTTAAGAACGATGTGCAGCAAGTCGGATTTCAGGAGACGCTGACGCCGATTCCGTCGTCACGGATGACGCCGGGCCCCTCGTCCAATGCGGTTCCGAGTTCTCTGCCGAGCAACATTCGGCGAACGCCTAATACGCCTGCTCCGGCTGCTGCTGGGCAAAGCGGCGGTTATCAGTCACGAGATCCGTTTGATCCCGAGATCTTCAATCGCCGCCATGCGGGGCAAACGGGTCGCTAAATCCGCCGATGGCGAATTTTGCCGCTTTCCAGGCCGACAGAAATTCGTAGTTACTCGGCAACAGATCGGCGCGGGCGTGCAGCTCGGTAGGGTGTAGCCAGACGGCTTCGGCGACTTCTTCCGCGTCGAGCGTCAAGGAAGCCGCCGCATCGATTGCCGTCTCCCACCAAGCGACTTCGGTGCCCCAAGATGTCTGGCTATGCCAGATTTTTTGCAACGGTACGCAGGCGACCCCAATTTCTTCCTGGATTTCTCGAATTACTGCGTCACGCTCGGACTCGTCCGCTAAGATGCCGCCACCGGGAAAGCAAAGTTTGCCGGGCGCGACCACTTTCTCGGATCGACGAATCACCAAGAGTCGCCGCTGACGCACGATTACGGCGACCGCCGCTTTGCGTCGAACAGGCGTAGTTTGCGGGTTTTGCGGCTGCGAAGTCGCCATGTTCAAAGCCTCAGGGGTGGGCAACTTGATATGCAAAAGGTAAGAATACTTATGGTTTTGCGGCGATTTGCGCCGTATCCTGCGTGTCGATCCTGCCGCGTTTCAAATCAATAGTTGGTCCCTGTAAGGGAATATGGATGGCGGAACAGCCAAACGATCCGAATCAAGAGAATCCGAAAAACGAGCCCGCACCAAGCGGCTTCCGCCCCCAGTTCAGCATCTTTTTGGTGATGCTGCTACTCGCGGTGCTGGTCGTGATGCTGTTGGCGTCTCCTGGAGGCTCCAACCGCGGGCTCATCTCGTACTCGAAATTCGAAGAGCAAGTCAAAGATCATAACGTCAAAGATGTCTTGATTGATGAAGCGCAAATCACCGGCGAATTCATTCGCACGGTTCATGCGCGCGAAGAGGGCGCCGACGGCAAGATTGTTGAGAAAAAGGATAAAAACAACAACCCAATCGAGCTGCCGTCGAAATTTCGGGTGAACATCCGCGCCGGAGACGCCGCCGCGGCCGAAGCGACCACGCTGCTGACCGAGAACGGCGTCGAGTTCGCCTACAAAGAACAAAACCACAGCATGGTCATCTTGGGCGTGCTATTCGCCCTGTTGCCGCTGGTCGTGTTGTTGCTGATCTGGAACAGCTTCCGCCGTAGCCGCGATCAGATCATGGGAGGCGGTTTTCTGTCAGGCTTTAGCAAGAGCCCGGCCAAGAAGTACGAAGCCAACCGCCGCGCTGTGACGTTTAACGACGTCGCCGGACTGGAAGGGGTCAAAAGCGATCTGCAAGAGATCGTCGACTTTTTGCGGAAGCCTGAAAAATTCCAACGTCTCGGCGGTCAGGTCCCCAAAGGGGTGCTGCTGATCGGGCCTCCCGGCACCGGCAAAACTCTCTTGGCTCGCGCGATCGCCGGCGAAGCGGGAGTGCCGTTTTACTCGGTGAGCGGATCCGAATTTATTCAGATGTTTGTCGGCGTCGGCGCTAGTCGCGTCCGTGACTTGTTCAAAACGGCCAAAGACAACGCGCCGTCCATCGTCTTCATTGACGAAATTGACGCCGTCGGGCGTCAACGCGGCGCCGGACTTGGCGGCGGTCATGACGAGCGCGAGCAAACGCTCAACCAAATTTTGAGCGAGATGGACGGGTTCACGCAGGGCGAAACGGTAATCGTCGTCGCGGCGACCAACCGGCCTGACGTGCTCGATCCCGCTTTGCTGCGACCAGGCCGCTTTGATCGGCATATCACGGTCGATCGCCCCAGTTTGAAGGGGCGCCTGGAAATCTTCAAAGTACATGTGAAAAACGTGCCGCTGTCCGATGACGTTTCGATGGAGCGTTTGGCGGCCGGTTCGGTCGGTCTGACCGGCGCTGACATCCGTAACCTGATCAACGAAGCGGCGCTCTGGGCGACCCGTCAAGACAAGACGGAAGTCCACATGATCGACTTTGAATACGCTCGCGACAAAATCTTGATGGGCGCTCGTCGCGAAGAGACGCTGGTCGCGCGAGAAAAGGAGAAGACCGCTTATCACGAAGCGGGCCACGCGCTGTTAGCCTGGCTGCTGCCGGGGGTCGATCGGCTGCACAAGGTCACGGTGATTCCGCGTGGTCGTGCGCTCGGCGTCACGCAAACGGTGCCTGAAGAAGAGCGGATGAACGTTAGTGAGAGCGAACTGTTTGACAAATTGGCGTTTATCCTGGGTGGCCGCGCCGCCGAGAAGATCGCCTACGAAGAGCTGAGCGCCGGCGCCGAGAACGACCTGGAACGAGCCACGAAAATGGTTCGCCGGATGGTGACTCA
Source organism: Blastopirellula marina DSM 3645 (assembly GCF_000153105.1). Classification (GTDB taxonomy): domain Bacteria; phylum Planctomycetota; class Planctomycetia; order Pirellulales; family Pirellulaceae; genus Blastopirellula; species Blastopirellula marina. The sequence goes on along the minus strand of NZ_CH672377.1, from coordinate 229,911 downwards.
GTGGGGCATGAGCGAGCGGATCGGACCGGTCAGCTACAAGATGTCAGGCGAAGATCCGTTCCTGGGACGCGAAATGCACGAGTCTCGGCTATTCAGCGAACACACGATGCAGGTGATCGACGAAGAAATTGCCCGCATTTTGCATGACGCGGCGAAGCGCGCTTACGACGTCTTGCTGAAGAATCGAGACAAGCTCGAAAGCCTGACGAAAGAGTTGTGCGATAAAGAAGAGTTGTCAGACGTAGAGATCACCGCGCTGATCGGTCCGTCGGTCCATGCGTTGCGCAAGACGGCGGAGCTCGAAGAGATCCCGTACGAAGCGAGTAACGGGATGCCTGGCGTCGAAGCTCCTCCGCGCGCGAAATCGGAAGAGGCGTAGTCGCAATATCCTATGGCGAAGCGCAGTTCCAAAAAGTTTCGCACCGAATTTCGCAAGAACCGCTCCTCGCGCGTTCGCGACGCCGATTTAACTCGTCAATTCGCCAAAGACGAGATCAATCATGACAAGCTCGCTTCGGCCGAACGTCTGAGCGGCAAGGGAGACCTGACCCGCAAGCGAACGGTCCACGGCGCCGCCGAAGGCGAAGATGGCGAACTGCATATCGACGTCGATCAATCGGAATGTCTGCAGGGGCGCGTGTTGCGCGTGCGCGGTCTGGTCAGCGAAGTCGAAATGGCGAGCGGTCAGATGTATCAGTGCGCCACGCGGCGTCTGTTAAAAACGCTCTCGACCGATCAGCGGCATGTGGTCGCCGCCGGAGATCGCGTCTGGTTTCGACCCGCCGACAATCATGAAGGCATCATCGAGAGCATCGAACCGCGCTACGGGATCCTCTGCCGAGCCAGCAAACGTCGGCAGCATGTGATTGTGGCTAACGTCGATCAACTGTTGATTGTCGCCAGCGCCGCCGAACCCTATCTGAAGCCGAACTTGATTGACCGCTATTTGGTCACCGCCGAAAAAGCAGGCATCACGCCGGTCATCTGCATTAACAAAGTCGACCTGATCGATCCCGCCGATTTGCAGCCGCTGGTCGGCGTCTATGGTCAGATGGGCTATCAGGTCATTCTGTTGTCCGCGACCGAGGGAATCGGCGTTGAGCGCTTGCGGGCCGCCGTCCGTGATCGCGCGAGCGTTCTCTCGGGCCAAAGCGGCGTCGGCAAATCGACCATCTTGAACGCGATCGAGCCGGGTTTGAACCTGCGAGTTGGTCACGTCAGCGAAACGACCGATAAAGGGCGCCATACGACGACGACTTCTAGCTTGGTTCCGCTGGCGGCCGGGGGGCATGTGGTCGATACGCCGGGGATTCGGCAGTTTCAGCTATGGGACGTGATTCCGGAAGAAGTCGCCGGATATTTTCGCGATCTGCGTCCTTTTATTACGGGGTGCCGTTTTCCCGACTGTTCGCACACGCACGAAGAGGGGTGCGGCGTTAAAGGGGCTGTCGCCGACGGATTCCTCGACGTTCGCCGTTATGAGAGCTACTGTCAGATCCACGCCGGCGACATGGCGTAACGCTTCAGCGATGGCTTGACGGCAGCGGGAGCGGTATGATCGGCGCAATTAGCATGGTCGCTACTGGGGCCCCAGAGATCTTCGTAAGTCATTAGCACACGAGACATTCAGTTGACGATTGCGACGCCGTGTCTAGAATCAGCTAAAGGAAGCATGTCGGTTTGTCTTTTCGTTGGCGACATGTTTTTGCTCATCCATTAAATCCTCTCTGACTCCTGCGAGGTAATCGCGGTCGTGGATTCTCATTCGCCCGACGCTGATGTGACGCATGATTCGTCCTTGTCTAGCGCTTCCGCCAAGCGCGAGACGAAGGCGGCTTCTGCGCGCGATTTGCCGTCGACCGCCGCGCCTGAGATGTTGATGACGACCGAAGAGCAGGCGACCGTCATCTCGGCGCGGGACCGTGCCGAACGCAACGGCGGTTCCACGATTCGCCCGATCAACAGTGCTTGGCTCCGCAGCGACCTGGTTGGGCAAACGCTTGGGCACTTCGAACTGCGCGAGTTCATCGGCGCCGGCGGCATGGGCGCCGTCTTCCGCGGTTTTGATACGCTGCTAGGACGCGAAGTCGCGATCAAGGTCTTATCGCGCGAAAACAACGGCAGCGAAGAAACGGTGCGCCGTTTTCGCAACGAGGCCCAAAGCGCTGCTCGGCTCGATCATCCGAACATTGCCCGCGTTTACTTCGTCGGTACCGACAACGAGTGGAACTACATCGTCTTCGAGTACATCGAAGGGCACAACATTCGTGATCTGGTCGATCGCGACGGTCCCTTGCCGGTCGAGCAGGCGCTCGACTATACGCTGCAAATCGCCGAAGCGTTGCATCATGCTTCGGAGCGAGACATCGTTCATCGCGACATCAAACCTTCCAACATTCTGGTCAGTTCCGGCGGCCTGGCGAAGCTCGTCGATATGGGACTGGCCCGCTTGCATCAAGTCGACGCCGGCGATGGTGATTTGACCGCGAGTGGAGTCACGCTCGGCACGTTTGACTATATTTCGCCAGAGCAGGCGCGGGATCCGCGCTTGGCCGACGTGCGCAGCGATCTCTATTCGCTCGGCTGCACTCTCTATTACATGTTGACCGGCAGACCGCCGTTTCCGGAAGGGACGGTCCTGCAGAAGTTGCTCAGCCACAGCAGTGACGAACCGCTTGATCCTCGCGAACTGCGTGACGATCTGCCCGATGAGACCATGGTGCTGCTGAGTGGATTGACCGCCAAGAACCCGCAGGATCGTTATCAAACGCCGGCCGAGTTTATCGCCGAGATGTTGTTGTTTTGCGAAGACCTGGGAATCCATCTGCAGCACGGCGGGGGAATGACGATCGCTGCCGACGTTCAACCCCCGACGATCGTCGAACGTCATTTTCCCTGGATCGCACCGATCCTGGCGTTTATCGCCATCTTTTTTGTGATGGACGCGGTCTGGTCGGCGCGTAGCAGCAACAACTTGTTGCCGGAACTCACTTTTCAAGACCACAGCGGACGTCGTACGCTCAATAGTCCCCCCAGCAATGATCCGGCCGCCGTCAATCGCAATGATCGCGTGCTTCCGATTATTGCTGACCCAGTTCGGTCAGGAGCAATGCCCGACTCGGCGACGACTCCGCCTGGGCGGGGCTCGAATCCGCTGGAATCTCCCGTTGCGCCGATGATCTTGCCGCCGGCGACGGTGGAAATGCCGAATGTAAAGATCGTCAACACAGCGAGCGCTAGTCTGATTTATGACGCCGTCACCAAGGCGAAGCTTGACAGTCGTATCGATACGATCGAATTGCGTTTCAATGGCCCCGTCAAAATGGACGCGCCGTTGCTGCTGGAAGGGGATATGGAAACCGATAAGATCACGCTCCGTGCGGCGATCGGCTTTGCCCCCGAAATGACGATCGCGATCAATGCGATGTCGATGTATCGCAACATGATTCGAATCGGACGCGTCCAGGCGCTGTTTGACGGCATCGCGTTTCGACTAGAGACGACCGACGCATCGGTCGATCCAGGCTGTCTGTTTTTGCTCGAGACAGGCGGCGCGATCAAAACCAATCGTTGTACGTTTACCGTGGTTGCTCCGGCCAACATGGCCGTTTTGCCCTCGGTATTTCGCCGACCGGTCACAATCGCGATGACGCCGGCCGTTACAACGGACGTGATGATGTTTCGTCCCCCGTCGATCTCGCTGGTCGATACGGTGATTCGGGGAGAGACAGACGTCGTGCATCTTGATCAGGCGGCGCAATTCAAGTTCGATTGGCAAAACGGCTTGCTGGCGGTTTCAGGCGTGCTGCTCGACGCGCAAGGTTCGACGAAAGCGTCGACCGATCTGATCGACGTCCGCTTGAACCGTGTGACGGCCGCCGCGGCCAAAGGCCTGTTCCGCTTGGAGAGTTCGGCCGAATTTCCCGAACAACGCGACTTAGAGGCGACCCTAACCGATTGCATCGTCCGCTGGTCGCCCAGCGAAGCGATGTTGCTGCAATATGATCATGCTCCCAGCGCCCGGCTGACCGATCTCAATGCGGTGCGATTCAAAGGGGACAACAACTTTTACGATTTGACCAGCAGTCTGCGGCAGATTTTCTGGGAGAAGAAGACCCGTTTGGAGATCGAAGCGCTGCACGCCGAAATGTGGGGCGCCGCAGTCGAGGGAGATAAATTTGGGAAGCGTGATCCGGTCGCTTGGGCGCAACCGCTTGATCAATTGCCCCCCTATTCGCAGCGTCGACTAAGCGACTATCGCTTGAACGCGGAAGCGGACGCGAATTACGCCTATGACAAAAAAGCAGGCGCCGAAATCGCCGGCGCCGACTTTGCGAAACTTCCAAAATTTCCGCCTGACGCGTCCGCGACAACAAACGTTGGCGTTTCTACCGGCGAACTCCCGTAATTCTCCTCTGCGCGGCTTGTGACCATGGCGCGTTTGGCGCTAGAATACGGTCCCCAGCCCCGAACGCAGTTAATCGAAAGAACGTATGCGCTCGCTTCTCTTCTGTCTGATCGTCTCTACTTTCCTCGGATGCGGCGGCCCTGCCGTGCCGAGCAATATCTTGATTTACGGGCGCGGCGACGACGCCGATCGGTTGGACCCCATCCATACCGACATCGGCGAATCGGTCACCGTGATGTGCAACATCTACGATACGCTCGTCACCTATGATGATGAGACGCTCGAACTTGTCCCGAGCCTGGCCGAGTCTTGGTCGACCAGCGACGATGGGCTCGAGTGGACGTTTCACTTGCGCAAGGGGGTGACGTTCCATGACGGTACGCCGCTGGATGCGGACGCGGTGCTCTTTTCGCTTGAGCGATTGACGGTTCCGATGCACCCGTTCGTCTTTGATCAGGTGATTCCGTATGTCCAAAGCTTTGAAGCGATCGAGTCGGTCACGGCGGTCGATCCGCTGACGGTCAAAGTTCGTCTGAAGCGTCCCTTCGCGGCGTTTCTGACGACGATGGCGATGTTTCCAGCGAGCATCGTCAGTCCGACAGCCGTCAAAAAGTACGAAGGAGAGTTCTGGAAGCATCCGGTCGGTACAGGCCCGTTTCAGTTTGACTCTTGGAACGTCAATCAACAGTTGACGCTGCTCTCATTTGACGATCATTGGCGCGGCCGGCCCGAGATTGACGGCGTGATCTTTTTGCCGGTCGGCGAAAGTGCGGTGCGGGTCAAACAGTTGCTCCGCGGCGAGATCGACATCGCCGACAATTTGCCCCCGGCCGAGATCGATTCGCTCGCCAAAAATCCCCATGTGATCGTGCAGGAAAAGGCGGGGATGAATACCGGCTATCTGACGATGAACAACGACAAAGCGCCGCTCGACGATCAGCGCATTCGCGAAGCGATCTGGTGCGCGATCGATCGCGACCAATTGATCAAGTCGGCTTATTCGGGACATGCGACGAAAGCGGTCACGTTGGTGCCGCCAACGTTATGGGGAAGTCATACTGATCTGACGGATCGCGAGTACGATCCCGAGAAGGCGAAACAACTGCTGGCCGCAGCGGCGGCGGACGGCGTGCCGACGCCGATTCGCTTGCAACTGTTTGTAATGACCGATCCTCGTCCTTACATGCAGCAGCCGCGACAAACGGCGATCTTTATCAAAGACTCGCTCGCCAAAGTAGGGATCGAAACCGAGATCGTCACGAACGAAAATTCGCAGCACTTCCGCCGTATGACGCGCGGCGAGCATCAGTTGGGGCTGGCCGGTTGGACGGCCGACATGCCGGATCCCGACAACTTTCTCTATACGCTGCTCGATCTCGACAATATCAACGATGTCGGCGGCAACAACATGAGCCGTTACCGCAACCAAAAAGTTCACGACTTACTGGCCCAAGCGAAAGTCGAAATGAACCAGGAGACGCGCGCCGAATTATATCGTGCAGCGCAAGAACAAATTTTTGCGGACGCGCCGTTGGTTCCGCTTGTTCATACGTCGGTACGCAACGTGCAAAGCGATGCGGTCTCTGGCTATTTGCTGCATCCCTCGTCGCTGAACCGTTTGCGACTTTCGAAGTTGGCCAAGTAGACGAAGGGCCGAAGTCGCCGTGTGGAGTTTCTTATTCGTTCGTATGTTGCAGTCGCTGGCGACCGTCGCGGTCGCCGTCGTGCTGATCTTCGTTGCGATTCGGCTATTGCCAGGCAATCCGGCGCTGGCGCGATTCGGACAACATAGCGTGCCAGCGCGCGTTACCGCCGAAATGGCCCATCAAGGTTGGGATCGCCCGATCTTGGCGCAATTGATCGATTTACCGGGCGAACTGCTGCGCGGCGATCTGGGCGTGTCGTTTTTTCATGGTGATCAGGTCGCCGAGCGCCTGACCGAAACGATTCCGGCCACGTTGGAATTGTCGATCGCGGCGATCTTGTTAGCGGTTCCCCTGGGGATCTGCGCCGGCGTCGCATCGGCGCTGTGGCGCGGCAGTTGGCCCGATTACGCGGCGATGACGTTTGCGCTGCTCGGCGTCAGCGTGCCGGTCTTCTTTTTGGGGATCTGCTTGATGACCATCTTTACCAGCATGCCGACCAGCGGCCGCGTTGCGCCGACGATGATCTCCCAGTTTCATACCGACTTCTTCTTGTGCGAAGCGATCTTTACGGGACGGTTTGCGCTGGCGCTTGATGCGGTGCGGCATCTGCTGCTGCCGGCAGTCGCGCTGGCGACCATTCCTGCCGCCGTGATTTCGCGAATTACCCGCAGCAGCATGCTCGAGGTCTTATCGTCCGACTATTTGCGAACCGCGAAAGCGAAAGGCGCAACACTATGGCGGATCGTGTGGCGTCACGCGCTGCCAAACGCTTCGGTGCCGATCGTCAACATCGCAGGCTTCCAGGTTGGCATGCTCCTCTCCGGCGCCGTTTTAACCGAGACCGTTTTCAATTGGCCCGGCATGGGGCGCTATCTGGTGACGGCGGTGCGTGAGCAAGACTACGCCGTCGTGCAGGGGGGCGCGCTGGTGATTGCGGCGATGTTTGTGACGGCGAATCTGTTGTTGGACATCGCGTACTTATGGCTTGATCCTCGTATCCGGACGCAGTCGTAACGATGAACCGATCCTGGAAACGTTTTGTGTCGAATCGCGGCGCTTTGATCGGCGGCGTGGTCGTCGTGTTTGTTTGCCTGGTCGCGATGACGGCTAGTCTGATCGCTCCGTATCCGATCGACCAGCGCGATCAAAAATTGACGCCTCCCAGCGCCGCGCATTGGTTGGGAACCGACACCAACGAGAAAGACGTGCTGACCTGGGTGATCTACGGATCGCGTCTCTCGCTGACCGCCGGCAGCTTGTCGATCGTGTTGGCGATTTTTCTGGGAGTTCCGTTGGGGGCGGCGGCTGGATATTTTCCTGGCGCCGTCGATCAAGTGATCATGCGCTCGATCGACGTCGTGCTGGCGTTTCCGGCGATTTTGATTGCGCTGCTAGTGATGGCGGCGCTAGCGCCCGGCTGGCCGGCGGTGATCATCGCGGTGGGGCTGATCAACATTCCGATCTTTGCTCGGCAGATACGCGCCACGACGCTGACGTTGCGTTCGCAAGACTATGTGACGGCCGCCGTCGCCGCCGGCGCGACAACGCGGCACATCTTCTTCTGGTCGCTGTTACCGGGGTTGGTAGGACCGCTAGTCGTGTTGGCGACGCTGGGACTAGGAAGCGCGATCTTAGAAGTCGCCGGACTTTCTTTTTTAGGAATCAGCGGCGATCCCACCGTCCCGGAATGGGGGGGAATGTTGGCCGAAGCGAAAAATGACCTCTCGACCAGCATCTGGCCGGCGATTGCCCCGGGACTAGCCATCTCTGTCACAATCCTGGGCTTTAATTTGCTAGGAGACGGGCTGCGTGACGCGTTGGACCCTCGTTTGGACCATGGGAAGTAAACTTCCGGCAAATATTTAGCCCTTTAGATGATTTGCAGCGTAAACTAAGGGGATAAACTTAGGGAAATCAGCAGAGGGAGTAGCTTGACACGGAATTTGCGTGCAGTTTAACTAGAATGGCAACGGCATATTCCACACGCGCCCTCCCTGCCAATATCCCACCGAAAAAAGACCGTTTGCCGTACAACCTGTTAGCTGCTAGGCGGGTCTCGCGTAAACCCTTGGAGGAGTAAGGATGAAGAAAGTTCTGTTTTGTCTGATTTTGGGCGCTGTCGCCGCAATCGTCACCGCCGATGAAGCGTTCGCGATCAAACCGTTCATGGACGTGTTTGTCGAACAGTACAACGTCAAAGAGCCGAAGACCGATGCCGAAAAGTCGCTGGCTGCCGCAGTCGCTGAAGTGAAGTGCAACTTGTGTCACGAAGGCAAGTCGAAGAAAGACCGTAACGCTTACGGCGTGGCTCTCGACAAACTGCTCGACAAGGCCGAAATCGTCGCCTTGTTGAAAGAAGACAAAGACAAAGGCAAAGAAGTGATCCTCGCCGCCATCGTGAAGGTCGAAGGCGAAAAATCGCCGTCGGGCGAAACCTATGGCGAACTGATCAAAGCGGGCAAGCTGCCGGTTGCGGCCGAATAAGCTTTTGCCGTAGACAATCAGAACTCAGCGTGTGAAATGCGAAAGACCGTGGTTAACCCCACGGTCTTTTTTTGTAGTGACTTCGGCGAACAGCTTCCTCTTCGTAGCCCGTTTTGAAGTTGCGATATTTCGAACCAACAGAACACTAGCCCGCTGCGCAAGCGAGGGAATCCGCTTGGCGATACCAACACAGATGGAAGTGGCGAACCGCATTCCCTCGCTTGCGCTATTTTTCTGGTTGGCCCAGATAGCGGAGCTATCTGGGCCAACGTAGTCGGTTTGCAAAATTGCGCCACCTCAAAACTTGCGCTTTGGGCGACGAAGAGAATTGTTCGCCCTGTCTACGCAACGGTCACTTGGTCATCGCCACAGCGATGTCGACTTTGGCCGTGAAGGACTCGCCTGGCGCTAGGACGCGCAGGCCTGCATCTTTGCCCTGGGCCGCCAGCTGAAACGCATCGGGGATCAGCGTGTAAGGCTCGATGCAAAACGCCTCGCGGTGTCCTGGGTTGTAGAGGACGACGCCGATGAACTCTTCGGAGAAGCTCTGCGTGATTTTCACGCCGCTCTCCGGATCTTCGATCGAAGTCAAACAAGTCCCACCGGCCCACTGCAGGTCGCCAAACGCGTTATCAAACGCCGTGGCCGAGAACGGCGCGTTCAGCGGCTCGGTCGGCAGCTTGGCGCCGGTCGCCATCTTGTCGGCGAACTCCCATTGGCAACTGTAGGGCACATGAATCTGACATGCGTCGGCCGAGCCGCCTCCCAGGGGAACGCGAAAGTAGGGATGCGTGCCCAGCCCGCACGGCAACGGAGCATCGCCGCAATTGGTCGCTTCGTACGTCGCCGACAACGTCGTGCCGTGCAGCGCGTACGTCGCTTTGATTTGGAAATCCGCCGGCCACATTTCCAGGATGCTGGGATCGTCGATCGAAGCGGTGAACTCTCCGGTCACGCTGTTTTCGGTTTGCGCGACGATGCGCCACGGACGCGTATGCGCAAATCCATGAATCGCATTGCCGGCGCCATCCCCTTCCGGCACGTGATACTCTTTCCCTTCCCAAGCGAGGACCCCTTTTTTCAAGCGGCCCGGAAAAGGAAAGAGCAGGGGAATGCCGCTGCTCGAAGCACGGCGAGTGCCGGTCTCAAACCCTTCTTCGGCCCAAAGAATTTCGAGCGACTTCTCGCCGTCAGGCACGGAAAAGCGAAAGCAGTTGAAACCAAGACCGGCGGCGATCTCGGCCGTTGCGCCAGATTCGGCGTCACGGATGGCGGCGATTTCAATCGACATGTTTTTTCTCACAGAAGGTGGCGTCGTTTTTTCTATTGAAACGGAGCAGAACGGGACTGCCTAGAGCAGCGCTTACAAGCGACTGGTCAACATCGCCGCCGTCATAAGTACGATCACGCCCAGCATGGTCGCCAACGCCTGATTCACTTGGCGTGCCGTCCGCTGAAAAAACGCGGCGCTGGCCAGCACATGCATCAGCCACAGCGCCGACAACAGCGCGACGGCGAACAATCCGGTGGCCAGCATATCGCTTCCCATTAAGCTCCGTTGCTCGCCGGCCGGCAACGCCAACAGAAACGCCGTGCCGATCGGCAATTGCAACAGCGTCGCAATCAGGGCCGTCAACGAGGCTCGCGCCACGATCGGATCAGCGTCGCTAGTTTCCAGTCGCCAGAGCGCCAACCGGGCCGTCAGCATGCCGGTTACCGATATCGACGCGAGCAAAAAATGGACGGTGAGCCAGATTACCTGGGGAGTCGCCATCAAACTGCGAAACTCGCTCGAATCGATTGTTGGCCCGGTGGCCTCATTTTCGCGCGCCAGCATTTGGATCACGCTGAACAGCGGCGGAAAGTGGTACAGCAAATTGGTGCCGGCCAGCAGCAGCAAGAACCGCGAAACAATCCGCTCCCAGCGCGTCGCGAACGGGCGAAACGATCTCCACAGCAGAAAGCCGCCGACGCAGGCCCCATAAAAAGCGAGCTCCCACCAGCCAAAGAAGATTTTCGTCTCCCAAAACCGGAGCAATGTCGCGAAGAATTCTCGTTCTCCGCTTGCCCAGATTAATAGCCCATTCAAGGCGCCCAGCAGCATCGCCAGCCCAAATGCGGCAAGCGACCACCAAGTAACGGTGCGAGCCAGGCGAAACAGCGGCTCATCCCGTTGCTTACCGCCGCGGCAATCGATCCAAATTGCCGCCAAAGGACCCGCCGCGGCGAAATTCATGCCTGCCAAATGGGCCGCCAACAACAGAATGCGTAGGAATATCAAGGTGTTAGTAAGTAGTGAAGACGGAGGGAGTTGCGAATTATTTCCAGATTATAGCGAGCCTTCCCCGCGAAAGGTTCCTCCCCCTAACGTCAAAAGGCGCCCGATTGACGATCTTTCTTGCCATACGCTATTATTTCGGGCTTCGCGGGCGATTAGCTCAGTTGGTTAGAGCGCTTCGTTTACACCGAAGATGTCGGGGGTTCGAGTCCCTCATCGCCCACTCGCTTTTTTCTCGGGCAAAACTTGCCTTTCGCCGCTAGGCCTCCAAGCATGAAATCGTCCAATGCACGATTCAATGCACGAAACGGAGGCTATTCATGCCGCGGCAGCCAAAACCCTTCTACCGCAAGCAGACCAAAAGCTGGTACTGCAGCATCGCCGGCCGGCAGATTTCGCTCGGCAAAAACCGCGACGCCGCCCATGCCAAATTTCACGAATTAATGGCCGATCGCGAGCAGGTCAAGGACGAACTTACCACTCTCTATGAGCTTTCCCAAGTCTACCTCGACTGGTGCGAGGCGAACCGCAAGCCGGCGACCTATCGACTGCACAAGCGCTACCTGAAGTCGTTCATCGACAGCGTCGGCAGGCGAATGCGGCCTTCCCAGCTGCGGGTACACCACGTTTCCAAATGGCACGAAGGCTTGGCCGTCGGCACGACCACGCAAAATGATGTCGTCGGTATCGTGCAGCGAATGCTGAACTGGGCGGTCGAGCAAGAATATCTCTACCGCAACCCAATCAAGCGGATGAAGAAGCCGAAACGGAAACGACGCGACGTTTTCTATACCCCGGAGCAATGGAAGCTCATTCGAGAGAATGTTCCCGGACCTTTGGGCGAATTGCTCGACTTTCTCTATCTTACCGGCTGCCGTCCCTTGGAAGCCCGAACCATTGAAGCCCGTCACCTTCACGACGATCTCGTCATCTTCCCGACGGACGAATCGAAAGGAGAACACGAGGCCCGTGTGATTTATCTGGTCCCCGAGGCGAAGGCCATTCTCCGCCGGTTGGCGAAGGACCGGCCGTCCGGCATTCTGTTTCGCAATACCCGCGGTCTCCCCTGGACAAAAAATGCGATCATCTGCCAATTGACCCGCGTCAGCAAAACGGTCGGCTTCCGTGTGATCGCCTATGGCGCCCGGCACTCTTTCGCGACGGAAGCCCTGACTAAAGGGGGCGTGGATCCGATCTCCGTCGCCCATCTGATGGGGCATAAAGATCCGACGATGGTTAGTCGCGTCTATTCGCACATCGCGAGGAATCCGGAGTTCCTGCGGCAACAGGCTTTGAAGGCGGTGGGAAAGAAAGGGGCGTGAAATACTAACATGGGCGGGGAGATCAGAACAAATCAAGTTGAGAGGCGGAGTTGTTCTGCTTCGACGGCAAAGGATTCACCGATGGATCGCTTGAAGCCTCGTTTTCCGGCGGTGGTCTGGCATCGTTGAACTTCTCGCCCAAGATCCAATCGGTCGCTTTCTGTGCCGCGCTGGCGGCGCCAACGACCAAGCGTTTGTCCCCTTTGAGGACCTTGATCCAGCCTTGCAGATACGACGCAGATTGCTCGATGGCCGGTGGGCTGATCCCGCTCACGGCGCAGAGAAATGCGGCGCCCATTTCTGCGACCAGCTCTTCGCGGCTGTAGTCGGGCGAACCGAACGGCGCTAGCTCAGTGTCGAGACCGCGGTTCAAGCGGTTGCTGTGCCCGGTAGAATGAGTTAGTTCGTGAAAGAGCGTCGAGTAATAGCTCTCTCGGTCGTCAAAACGTTCCTGCTTGGGCAGGTGAACGCTGTCGGATCGCGGGCGGTAGAACGCCCGGCTCCCGCCGTCATGTTCAACCGCCGGCCGAGATGCGTATCCGGCGACAATTTGTTCGGCTGCAGCAAGCGGTTCAAACGGCGTAGCGTCCGGGTTCTCTGCTGGGGCATCGGGGGCTTCAATGCCGTCGATCTGCTCGACATTGAAGGCGATGAAGTGTTTCAACATCGGGATCTCGATCGGATGGTCAGTCTCTTGATCCTTGGTCGCGTACATCTTGAAGAAGGTGACAAGCGATCCCTTCTCCCCTTTACGAACCTGACCTCCGCGGGCCTTCGCCTGGTTGAAAGTCAGCCAGAAATCGGAAGAGTAACCGCTCTCCCAGGATCGCAAGCCAAGCAAAAAGACGTTGATGCCTCGATAACGCTTGCCGCTGTCGAGATTCTTCGGCCAGCCGTCGCCGGAGCCGCGTTTGATTGGGTTTCGCCAGGGGGCGACGCCTTGCTCCAGGTAGCCAAGAATTCGGTCGGTCACTTCCTGATAGACATCGTGCTTCGGCTTGCTAGTTTTTTTCTTCTTCGCCATGCGGCCTCTATCCCTCAGGGGCGGCAGTCATCTCCAAAATACGTGACATTGGACTGCCGTTGCCGTTTCTGCTTTGCCCTACGAGCGTTAAAGCACAATTCGACCGTAAGGTCAATTAAGTCAGTTCGTGTCGACCAGGTCCTAAAGTGGCGCAAAGGGATGGACATGGGTCCCCCCGCATAGAAAACCCTGACTCGGCCACCTGGGGAAGAATCGACCAGCCAGCGTCCCATTCCGCAATGCGCGCTTTCGCTTCTGGACGAAAGACGCGATGAAACGCCAACTGCCGCGAATCATAGAGGCGTCGGCGTGTCCCTTATCACCAACGGCATCAGACGTTCGTGCGCCACTGAGGCGGTAACCAAGGAGTGCGTTATCGATCCAATCGCCGTCACTCATGACATCGGGCACAGACATCCCACTATGGCAAGTCGAGTTTCGTCGCAAAACGCGAAGAATCAGCAGATTTCGCTCAACCAGACTTTGATAGCAATTGGAACGGGAGTTGCCTCGAGAAACAGGCCATCACTTGTTGTGGCTTGCCGATGTGCCCTTCGATCGTTTGGGTGGTCCGAAGGTTTTAGCAATCACCCTGCCTTGTTCGATCGTCGTCCCGATTAGTGACCGCTCGGCGGTAACATTTGATTTGGTACGACCGAGCCATTCAAAATCTGGAGTGTACAATTCCGCCGAACCATTTTCGTTCGGGATTATTCTGATGCTTTTGCCCAGTTCAACTTCGATTCCACTTCCGAGGCGAACTTCATATACGTCATTTCTATGCAACCACAGGTCAAAAGAGTATTCATTTCTATCAACGAACCTTTGCCATGCTGTGCGTTCTTCCTCGGAGAATGTCAGTGGTTCCGTTTCCTTGTACTGAATTAACCAGTCGATCAATTCGTCTCGTTTCGTGAAGTTGAGATTTAGCTCTTTTGCAATGCGAACTGCCAACAGCCTAGATTCCATGCCGCATTCGAGCATGCGTGCTGCTGACATTTTGGGAACGCCATAAGTTAAGCAGATCGCAACGAATGTACGATCATCATTGATAACTAGGCCATCTTTTGTGTTTTCAGCAAGATTATTCAGGACGAGTCTCACGGATTCAATGGCCCACACGAGCCTATAAATGATGGCTTCCTGCACAAATGCAATTCCTGCGGAATTCGTGACTCGGTGGAGAGCAGCCCCTTTGATCCAGGCATCAAGGATCGCCGTCCATGTTGATTCGTCCCAATCTGCTGGCATTGATGGCTGAAATGGGTAGAACTGGAACAGAGTTTTCGCAAGTTTACAACAATCATCCGAGAGTTGCTCAACCGCACCAGTTCGAATTGCTTTAGTCGCCGATTCCAGCAGCGATTCGAGTTCTGACCGATTAGCTACAATTTGCAAGCCTGATTCGGTTCCAATACTTGCTGAGTAGAAGCCTTTTCGCTGAGCGACATTTGTTCTTTTCCAAATGTGCAATGCTCTTCCGTGGAGCATTGCTATCTGGTTTCGCCGTTCTTCTAGCTCTTTAATTGCCAGTCGGCGTTTCCAAAGCGAATTGTTCAGTGCCTCGTCTAGCTTCGATGCAATCTGCGAATCATCGCACTCCAAATTATCGACAAGTGCCAGAATACCAGCATCCAACTCCGCAAGGATAATCTCCATCTGCTCCGCATTCTCATCTGAGCCCTCAGCCATGGTATCGATCGCTTGTTGCTGATTTAAGACATAGTCGCTAAGTGCATTGTCTTCCAAGTCGAGTTTTCTTTTTAGTCTCGAAAGACAGATAGAAATCAAAAGATAGAGCCCGCTCTCGAGCTCGCGACTTTTTGCGTGCCGTATAAGTCGATGGAATTCGTCGAGCCTGTTTGCCTCCCTTCCAGGGGCAAGCTCAAGTACTGGAAGTACGTAGATCCCATCAATGTCAACAAACGCTCTGCCTACTCTTCCTATGACGTTCGCAAATTCTTTCGCCTTAATCAATTCACCACTCCTCCAAAGCGATTTGAAGATAAGGACACCGAATGACAGATCGACTCCTTGGGCAAGGGTCGGCGAAGAAATCGCAACAGAGAGCACTTGACGCTTCAGCAAGTCTTCAAGCTCGGAAAGAAATGGCCGAGGAAGTTGCCCATGATGCACTGCAATGCCAAGTCGCAAGGCACGGATTGCGACATGACTTATTCCGAGCCATTCCTCGCCGATACTTAGAGCCCTTTTAATCTCAATAGCCGCTTCAGTACGAAGATGGCTCTTTGCATATCCATAACTTTCCATTTTCAAAAAAGTTTCGGCGGCTGTTTCCACCGATGAACGCAATGGACAATACAGTAAAACAGAGTGGCCATCATCACTAAAACGTTCAATGGCCGCTACCACAAGCTCGGCCTGGTTTTGTGGAAAAGGGTTGCGGCGCGGTCGCTTCGGCGATGCTTCTTCAATAAATCGTGGAATGAAAACCTTTTCGCCGGCAACTCGATATTCAAGCCAACCGCGTGAATCAGTCCAGCGAAGTGTTGCTGGTATTTGTCGCGTGGGACGCCAATTTGACTGAATCGCGTTGCCATCGTTATCTGATCGAATCCATTGCGTAAACGCATCGAAGGCGGCACCTTCCGTGAAAATCGCAGAAAGGCAAACGATTCGCCGCTTGTCCGCGTCCGCTCTCCGCAGAAGCCTTTGTACAAGAATTTCGTAGCGAATTTCGCGTTCGCTCAGCCCAATCATGTGTCCTTCGTCGAGTACGATCAGGCCAACATCCGCAATGGCATCAGGGTCCTGGCGAATTGCAAAGTCTAGCTTCTCTGGCGTGGCTACGACGATGTCTGCGGACCTCATGGTGTCAACGTCGCTTGCACCGATGCCGCTTGCTCCGTAAACACTCGTTACAGTAAAGCCAAGAGGTTTAAAACACCGACCTAATGTTCCTTCAACTTGCGCGGATAGAGCACGCAATGGAGTGACGTAAATTACACGCCGTTTACCGGCGAGGCATTTTAAAATGCACAATTCGGCAATTCGCGTCTTTCCGCTGCTTGTTGGTAAAGCAACGACGAGGCTGTCTGATTCGTCAATAACACGCTTTGCCGCCAGTGTTTGTGATGGCCAGAGATCAATTTCTGAAATGCTCCGTCGACCGAGCAGTTCAATGAAGTCTGCTCGCAAGCGGTTCCAGTTGTCATCGTCATTTGGCGCAAGCGGAAGTATTTGGTGCAGGCTGCGTCCCCAAAGATCATCGATTAAATGTCGGGCAAGCACGCAAATCCACCAGAGTGGGACGTGTGTCAAACGATCTGCCGCGTTGACACATTTATCAAGCATCTCGATTGCATTCGCCGCAAATTGGTTTTCTCCTGTTCGCACCGCAAATTCAAAAGTTGCTATCGCTTGGTTGAATACGCGGGTAATTGCGAGATAGGCGGCATTTTCGACAGTGACTTGATCGTCATCAGATTCTAGAGACGCGGAAATTCCCGCATCCGTAAAATTCTCGTCGTTTAGCCAGTCGATTAAGAGACGTTCAAGCTCATCAAGACGACGCTGCATCAAGGCGACCAAGATTTGTTCATTGTGAACTAGATTCAATAATTGCGTATTCTCTGCCAGTAGCGAGAACGACCTTGCGCCATAATGAGCAAGGTGAAAGGCTGCGGCAGCGATAGTAAGATGAAACCCACGATCGTTTCGTCTTTCTCCGTAACGAACCACTGCCTCAATACATTCGGCAGCAGTCAGAAAGGAGCTATCTAGAACGTCCGTATCAGGGATATCCTCACGCAATGAAAGTGATCGCAGTCGTATGGCGCATCCAAGTACCAGATATCCATGATTTAGAAGGTCATTAGTCAGGCTTGGTGAAAAGTTTGGACTGCCCTCTGGAAGAACACCGTCATCCCAAATCATGCCGCGAGCCAAGCCTCTTGCAAGCAATTTCCCTCGCGTTCCTGATTCGCAGAGCTCTCGCAGCTTCTCCGTCAATTCTTCAGGCGACTCCATCGGCTTCGCCCCTTTGTAAGCATGCGTCGAAAACCGACTTTACAAATTCTGCATGATGCCTGAGTCGACATCCGCAAAGTCGTAGCTCGATGTCCTGGCAAACGGCTGTGCTGTTGCCTTCGAGAAAGCTCGTTGGACTATTGCCGGAAACAGTGAACACGAGGTGGCAAATATTGGAAGCATGAATTGACTGCTTTTGCAGTCTTGTGATTGGATCTGCTTCCTCGTCCCGGCCCTGCTGTCGCAAATGACATTCCAAGAAAGCCAACGTTTCTGGATTGGGAAGTCCTTCGTGATTCGCCAATCCATTGCGAGCCTCGGATATCGTGGCGGTTTTAAGTCTGTCGCGACTCTTTGCCTCTACTTTTATTACTTTTACGTTTGGCTCCTCAACGTGAAAGCCAAGCACATCGTCGCCACGCATGGCAAGATTGCGAGTATCTCGGTGTCGTAGCCTGCGGACCGGAACATTAAACTCCGTGATTTCGTCGACGTATTCCGTTGCTAGGATCTCTCCAAGAAACCCAGACCGGGCAATTTTTCCGGCTGGCACCCTGTTTTTTAGAACATGTGTCGATTGTGGAAACCCTCCAAGACTCTCGATAACTTTCAGTCCAATTACGTGATCTACGGCGACCGTAACAAATTGTTCAAATACAGCGATACGGCCGTTTTCGGACTCATTCAACACGGTAACTGTTTCAATGATACATTCCTCCTCATCAAACCACTGCGAGAACCAGCTGTTGGGAGCGTTTGCCATGACGAATACCTATTGCGTAATTTCCAAAAGTGACTTGCCGTGTCACCGAGTGCCTTTAGAGAAAGCGTTATGGAGCATTGCGATATGGGCACTCACATAAAGAGGCGATAGTCGAATGACGTATGGCCGACAGCTGCAAGTCGGCGGCCGATCCGAGCGATAGTTTTGGACGATTGGACGGTCGCCGGAAGCCGAGAGTAGAGCTCCCCCGAATTCCAGTCCATCTTCGATAACCCAAGAATCTCGTTGGCGATCATGGCAATATCAGACGTACCTGCATACCTACGGATGACGACAGGACTGGGGATGCGACCACGGCGATTGCGCCATGATGGGCAACCTGCGACAATCCGGCAAGTGCGTCTTGGCGGTTTCGTGATTGCTTGATCGCGGCCAAGCGTTTGTCTTGCCGAGAGTTGTTCAGCATGTCGTCTTCATCGCGCGCTTCGATTCAAGAACACTTCGCCGATCTGACGGATCCGCGGACTCGCAAGGTAACTTATCCGCTAGTCAACATCGTCACGATGTCGCTCTGTGCGGTGCTAGGTGGAGCAGATGATTTCGTTGCGATCACTGACTGGGCCGAAGACAAGAAAGAGTGGCTTTCGCAGTTCCTCGACATGAGCACCGGCGTTCCTTCGCATGATCGCTTCAACGCGATTCTCGGCGCTTTGAAGCCGGCTGAATTTGAGAAGTGTTTGCTTAGCTGGATCACTTCGTTGCAAGAGATTACCGATGGGCAGATTATCGCGATCGACGGCAAAACTTTGCGGCGCAGCTTTGACGCCGCCAGCAGCAAGGCCGCGATTCATATGGTCAGCGCCTGGGCGACCGCCAATCATGTGAGTCTCGGGCAAGTCGCGACTGACGCGAAGAGTAATGAGATCACGGCGATTCCGAAATTGCTCGAAATCATCGAGGTTTCCGGCTGTTTGGTGACGATCGACGCGATGGGTTGTCAGAAAGAGATCGCCGCCAAGATCGTTAACGCAGGCGGTGATTACTGTCTGGCGATTAAAGGGAATCAGCGTTATCTGCATCAAGCGATTCGCGATCACTTCGCCGCTGCGATGGAAATCGACTTTGCGAAAATGAAAGTTCACCGCCACGAGACGCACGAGAAAGGGCATGGCCGCGAAGAGTCGCGTTACTACTATCTCTGTCCAATCGACGCCGATGATTTTCCGTACGCCTCGCGTTGGACGAAGCTGAAGGCGATCGGAATGACGATCAATATCGTCAAGCAAAACGGCAAAGAGACGAGTGAAGTACGCTACTACATCGTGAGCAAATATCTCACCGGCAAACGCTTCGCCGAAGCGGTCCGAGGGCACTGGAGCATTGAGAATTCGCTCCACTGGCAACTCGACGTAACGTTCGGCGAAGACCAAAGTCGAATCCGCAAAGGCCACGCCGACGTCAACTTCAGTCTGCTAAGAAGAACAAGCCTGAGCTTGTTGAAGAACAACAAAACGGCGAAGGTGGGCGTGAAGAACAAGCGGCTAAAAGCTGGAAGGAACGACGCCTACTTGTTGGAAGTGTTGCTGGGGACGTGATTTATGGTGCGATCGCCGTGGGGATGCGACGCTTTCCTTGAAAATAAGTGTTTTTGTCGTTTACTGCCGATGTTGCACCATGAACCCATAGCAGTAGCTCATCGCTAGACAACTTAAGGGCTGTACCTCGTTTTACCGGGTATCCATCGATCTGGAACTGCCCATTTTGAAACCTTGAGCTCAAGAACCGAAGCGATGGTTCATGATTGATTTCGAGCAACTCAAGCATAGCCACCCCGCTCAATCCTGCCTTGATTCCTTTGATCTCTTCGTAGGTGAACGGAAATAGCTTGTGAATGACAACCCGATTGGGCAGCCGATAGTGCGACTCCCAAAATAGCTGCCTGATCATTTCCCCCAGCTGCCTCGCTTCATTAAAGTTTAGATAAGGGTTTCTATCTCTTCGAATTCGTGGATCCTGAATGTTCCGTAACCGGAATTGCAGCCCTTGACCTTGAGCATTGTAGATATGACTACACCCAAGGACTATCTTCTGGTCGCGGTCGGACCCACGATCAATTGAATACCCGAGACCAACAAACGCAGAGTCTGTATCCAGAGACTTCAGTACCCAAGGCGTTCGCATGGCCTTCGTATAAATAGCTAAAGAAAGCCACCACCAGATCCGTGATTGGTCGTAAGGCGAGAGAGTGTCTTGATCTAGGAACTGAGTTGCAATCCCCTTTCGAACGGCAAAGGCTTTAACGTCGTCATGTACGTCAAAGTTGTGCTCGTCGGTTTCTGCGGATCGGAATTTCTCCCAGCGATTGGGCGTCAAGATTAATGCAACAGAGCGTCCCAGGGCTGATGCCGTTGTCAATGCCGCGCACAAATTCGATGTCAATTCTTGGCATCCGTTAAGAGCTTCTTGATTCGAGCGGAGTTCAGGCAAGGTGATCCAGTTTGGATCGGACAACCCTGGAATGACTAGGTTGCAACGGAACACATCAGAAAATCCCTTGAAATCTACGACATATTCACCTGGACGTTTCGCGTTCGCTTTACAATCACTGGTGGAAAGAAATTGTGAGAGCATCTGTGCTTCGGCCTTTGGGCAGATAATCGAAAGCTGAATGTCATTCTGTGGCATCGCTTTGACCGATTCCGCATCAAAAGGACCATGATTTGCCAGTCCTCGTAAAGGGAAAGTATCACTCGAAGGGTTCCAGCCTGCCTCCGTCGCGAAAAGTAGTTGTGGTTCTGGAAAGACTTTCCCCGAGTGTTTGATCAATACTCGGTGATTGTCGGATAAAGGGATTGCCTGAGCCTTGCCGTCATTGATCACTGCGTACGAAGGCCGTAAATTTAGCCTAAACTTGAATGCTGCAGTGTTGGGGGGAAAGTCCAACTCGACCGCATCGGTGACTTGAGTGTCGCCAATCAGAATCTTGCGCCAGTATTCGAGATCTCTGGCATAGTCGGCGTTATGTTGGTAGCCGAGTTTGTACTTCCGCGCCTCTTGGTGACCGTCGCTTACGTCCCCGTCGGGAACAGGCACGTAATACGTAGGATCCAGCGTAATATGCACTTTTGAATCGATCAATCGGATTTCGATGCGTGCACAGCGATAAATCCCATACGTCACGTTGCCTTGTCGAACGCTATCAATCTGAACGGGATCCCAGACTAGATCTCTGTGATTGGTATCAAGGCCGCGATGGGATGCAATTGATTGGACCAGACTCTTCTGAACCAGTGAAAAAACAGCACCATCAACTACCTTCATGTCCGTATCAGTAATTGGTGAACGATGAATTTCACCATCTATTTCATTGCCAAATTCATCCTTAATTTGATCTAGCGTGCCTATTGCTAGCGCAGCATTGGAAAATGGGACCGCGTTAAATCCATTGTTCGAGGATCGAGTTCTAAGCCATTTCCAACGCCCCTCAATTGGCCACTCTTTGAGAGCAAAACTGTAGACTTCCGTCGGCAATGTCAGCGCAAATGCATTGCTCCTTATAAGTCCCGTCGTCTTAGAAGGGGCTAACGAGAAAGCGGTCTTCAGGGGAGTGGAAACGAGCGTTGCCGATCCGATAATTTCATCCGCCTGGATTGCCTTTGCCCCGGTTAGGCATTGATGAGCTAGTCTTATGTTTAGTTCGTCAAAGCTCACGTCAGGAATGTAATACGCTTGACGTCCAGCGTGAATTGCGCGAGCAAGCAAATCATCGACCGCACTAGGGGGAGTTTCTGAGAAGCCGCACCAATATATGTTGCCGCCGCTTTTTTGATTAAGGATTGCCTTCTCGAATGCGGCCATGATTGAGCGATCTCGGCCGCTGTATCCCGAGACTATAAGTGATTGACTTTTAAGTGTTTCAACTAGCTTTGCTTCTAAAGTGGCCTCTTGAAGTTGAAGCTCAGTCTCGGTGTTTTTTAACTTGTCATAGCGATAGTCGCCGTGTAATGAAACACAAATGAGTTCATTTGTGTCGTCCTGTCGATCAATACGACCCTGACAGTCAATGCCGATTTCTACGGGAGACATTGTCGAACTGGAAAGTAAGGCTTTCGCGACAAGCCCATCAAAGTTTGTCGTCCAAACGCTTCGAATAACTCCTTCTTCAGCAAGCAATCCCAATAGTTTATATCCCGTATGAGGATTCGCAGATTTGATCAACTTCTGAAAAAATCTTCGACGGTCCTCTTCGATAGGATGGCATTTCTCGATGAAGTAACTGTAATCGTCTTCATCATCGTCGGGCCAAATCCCGTTGGCTATCAACCAATCGTCAATGCGAGATTGCACAGACGGCAAACTAATCTCCGAAACTGCAGTTTTTAATGCGGGATTTTTGGTTTCAAAGATATTGCGTTTCCAACGTAGCACACATGTCCATGCTGACGGCACGCCGGAGGTCAGCGATGCACCTGCACCAAGAAAAAGTGCATGAGGAGATCCTTTGTTGACTTCGATTGAACGCACCATGGCGTCTAGCTCGAGTATCCTCGCGGTCATGTCGATTCTTCGCTTGGCGATATACGCGTTTAAATTCCATACTTCGACGGGCCACAACAATATCGCCCACATTCTCAAATCGAAGACTGTGAATGTATCCGGTTCTCGGTTCATTTGCAAAAATAAAGGAGTAGACCCCCAAAGCCTACGAAGGGCGCTATGCGAAGTCTAACTTCGTGGATAACCTTCGTTAGATCATTGCGAAATTTCATTGAGATTGATACCGTCAAGTCGTAACCGCGCAAATGCGGCAACACGACGATACGGCATTGATGATTTACGCTTTTCTGAACCAAAAAGGAGGCGTCGGCAAGACGACTCTTTCTATCCATACGGCGGCTGCCCTTTCTCGCTATGGGCGGCGCGTCTTGCTGATTGACGCCGATCCTCAAGGGAGCGCTCTCGCTTGGTCGAACTTTCGGGAGACGCCTGATTTCAGTGTCGTCGGGATGGCAAAGGCGACGCTTCACAAAGAAATCGAGATGATGGCGTCGGACTACGACGACGTGGTCATTGACGGCCCTCCCCGGCTCGCGGAGTTGGCGCGGTCGATCATTCTGGCTGCGGATGTGGTCGTTATTCCGTTGCAGCCCTCGCCGATGGATGTGTGGGCGGCGGCGGAAACGGTCGATCTGATCCGGGAAGCTCAAGTCTACAAGCCGGAACTGAAATGCGTGTTGGCGATCAATCGTAAAATCGCCAATACGGCGATCGGACGGGACGTGCGGGCAACGCTGGCGGAACTGGAGGTCCCGATTCTCTCCAGCGATATCGGGCAGCGGGTCGCGTTCGCCGAAAGCATCGTCACTGGCAGCACCGTGCTGGATCAAGCCGACAAGAAGGCGACGAAGGAGATCGAACGATTCATGGATGAACTAAGGAGGTTGACATGAGCAAGCAGATTAAAATGGCGGTCCGCCCGCAGGCGAAACCGCAAGCCGATGATTGGGTCGAAAACCGATCGCCGGAGCCTATGCCTGAGCCCCGCAAGAAGACCAAGCGTCTGACGCTGGATATGGACCAAGATCTTTACACGCGGCTCAAGATCCACTGTGCCCGGCATCAATGCCGAATCTCCGATCTCGTGCGACTGCTGGTCGCGGTGGAAGTCGGCCCGCCTCAAGATGGAACCTGTGAATAACTTTTCTTGAATCCTATTCGGCACGTTGCGGTTGCAGGTCATCCGTGACACGCTTGAACCG
Organism: Blastopirellula marina DSM 3645; assembly: GCF_000153105.1. Taxonomy (GTDB): domain Bacteria; phylum Planctomycetota; class Planctomycetia; order Pirellulales; family Pirellulaceae; genus Blastopirellula; species Blastopirellula marina. Next base: position 206,276 of record NZ_CH672377.1, on the reverse strand, counting down.
CCTAAGCACTGCTTAGGAGACAAGCCTATCGAAAAATGCTTCTCTTGGTTGCCCCGTTCTTGGGTCATCCGTATGGTTCAACATGCTCATCGCCACGCAAGGAAAAAGCGTCTCCGGAACGCAGCAATACTTTGATCAGGTCCTGACCCGAGGCGATTATTATCTCGGCCAGGAAGTCGCCGGTCATTGGCATGGCCGCGGCGCCGAGGTTCTTGGTTTGGGAGCAGGATCGCAGGTCAAGAAGGAAGAGTTCAACGCTCTGCTCGAAGGAAAACATCCGACGACCGGCAAGCGGTTGACGCAGCGGAACCGAAAAGATCGCCGCCCCGGAATGGATCTCACCTTCTCCGTGCCGAAGAGCGTATCGCTCGCCTGGGCGATCAATGAGGACGAGCGAATTCTAGAGATGCTGCAGGCGGCTGTTCAGGAAACGATGCGGCGTGACGTCGAACCGCTCATGCAGCGTCGCGTCCGAACGGGGCGGCACGCTTTCACGCAGCAGAAAGAGGCGACCGGCAAACTCATCTACGCCGACTTCCTCCACAAAACTTCGCGACCGGTGGAAGGCGCCGCCGATCCGCATCTGCACATTCACGCTTTTGTAGTGAACTGGACCGAGCAGGACGGCAAGCATTTTGCAGGCGAATTTGAGGAGATCGTGCGTCAGCGTCCCAGCTTGCAAGCGAAGTTTGAAGCCCGGCTCGCCCGGAAGATGCAGCACGAGCTGGGCTACGAGGTGGAGCACGTTCACTACGCTCAAGGGGGAAAGCTGAAATGGGGCTGGGAGCTGCGGGGCGTCGAGCGGGCGACGATCGAAAAGTTCAGCCGCCGGACTACTCAGGTCGAACAGTACGCCGAAGAGCATGCGATCCATGACGCCGAGCGCAAAGGAAAACTCGGCAAGCTAACGCGCGAGAAAAAAGATACCGGCCAGTCGATCGACCAATTGCGCAGCCAGTGGCGAGCACGACTGACGCCGGAGGAACGAGCGGCATTCGCCGGGCTGCTACAAACGACCGAACGGGCCGACGGGAAGTCGGAACAAGCCGCCGCCAGAAACTCGGTCCAGTACGCTTTGGAGCATCATCTCTATCGTCAATCGACGGTCGAGAGACACCAGGTGGTCGGAGCCGCCTTGGAGCATGGCTTGACGCTCTCGCCCGAAGCGGTCGAGGCGGAGATCGATCGGATGGATCTCATTCAGCGAACGCTCGACGCCGATGGCACGAAACGCCAGTTTATCACCACTAAAGAAGTCTTGAACGCCGAACGGGAAATGATCGCTTACGCCCGCGACGGTCGGGGAACTCGCAAATCAATCAGTTCAACTGAACATGAGTTTCAGCGGGAATGGCTGAACGAGCAACAACGGGACGCCGTTTGCTTCGTGCTTGAGTCTCGCGACGCCGTACTGGCGGTCGCTGGCGGCGCCGGCACCGGAAAATCTTCCTTGATGGAAGAAGCGGTCGACGCAATCCAGCAAAATGGCAAAGAAGTCTTTACGTTCGCACCCAGTACCGGGGCCCGCGAAGTCTTGGAGGAAAAAGGTTTTCGTAAGGCTCAAACGGTCGAGCATCTGCTGCGAAATTCCAAACTCCACCCAGAACTGAAGGATCAAGTCATCTGGATCGATGAAGCGGGCCTGCTCGATGTGCGATCCATGAACGGCGTCTTTCGGATCGCGAAGGAGCAAAACGCCCGGGTCGTGTTGTCGGGCGATACGCGTCAACACGCCTCGCCCCGGCGAGGTGAAGCGATGCGGCTGTTGGAGCAAGAAGCCGGACTAAACGTCGCTCGCGTCGAAGCGATTCAGCGTCAGCAAGGGCGTTATCGCCAGGCGGTCGAAATGATCAGCCGCGGCCAGGAAGTCGTCGACGCTCGCACTGGTAAGACGGGCCTGCTTGCCGGTTTCGATCTGCTTGATGCGATGGGCAAGATCAAGGAAGTCGCGACCGCGGATCGCTATCAGCTGCTCGCCGACAACTATCTGAAATCGGAAGCGAACGGGAAATCGACGCTTGTGGTCGCTCCGACGCATCGCGAAGCGGCTGCGGTGACATCCGAAATCCGTGATCGTCTGAAACAAGATGGCAAGTTGGCGACCGAGGAACGGGCGTTTGTGCAGTATCGCTCGCTGAACCTCTCGGAGGCCGAAAAAGGAGACGCCAAAACCTACAGCGAGCAGACCGACCTAGTGGTGCAGTTTCATCAGAACGTCAAGGGAGGTTTTCAGCGCGGCGAACGGTATCGGGTGACCGGCCTCAACAATGGCGAAGTGCAATTGGTCCCGCTCTCTGGCGGAGAAATGAAAAAACTTCCCCAGGCCGCCAGTGACCGCTTCGAGGTTTACGCCGAACGGGAACTCCGCGTCGCGGCTGGTGACAAGCTCCGGTTTAGTCTCGGCGGTACGACCAAAAACGGCAAAGGCCGCATCAGCAACGGTCGGCTCGACGAGGTGAAAGGTTTTGATGCGAGCGGAAATATCGTTTTAAAAAATGGATGGACGATCGATTCAAGCTATGCTCATCTCGATCTGGGCTACGTCGTCACCAGCCATGCCAGCCAGGGGAAAGATCGGCACGTCGCGATCGCCGCGATGGGATCGGAGTCGTTGCCGGCGATTAACGCCAAGCAGTTTTACGTGACCGTTTCCCGTGGCCGGGAGGATGTGGCGATTTACGTCGACGACAAGGCTCGGGTTCGAAAAGCGATCGAAAGGTCTGGCGAACAACTCTCGGCGACGCAGATGCTCAGTCGAGCCGCGAGCGAGACGATGGCGACGACGAGCCGTCAAGCTGAACGGCAGCACAAACAAACCATCGAGCGACGTTCCCTGCTCGGCAGCTTTCGGGACCGCGTGGTCCGGTGGTGGCGAGAGCGTCAGGCGGATGGTCAGGCACGCGAACCGATCGGCCGTCATCGTCAGTTGGATATTCAGAATTCGTTGGGCATGGGCATGACGCCCGGGATGGAAAGGAGCAGGTAGCTATGGCGGACGCAGCACGAGCGTTTGACGAGCAGCGCGGCGGGAATATCTTGCGGGGACTTCCGGGGCGAAGGGAGTCGGCGGAGCAGAACAACGTTCCTTGGCGAAGTGTGCGGGAGGGGGAGATGCCGCCAATGATGTTTCAGCTGAGGCTCCGCGACGGCGGTACGATCAGCTATCCCTATAGCGACGTTCGCGAAATTCGCTGCCGCGACGCCGGGTGCGTGCAAGTTTCGGTACTTGGCATGGCGAAAATGATCATCACCTTGGAGGGGCGTCGGTTGCGCGAACTGGCCGATTTACTGGGACGGGCCGAACTGCTCTGGATCGAAGAGGCCGATCCGCGCGATGTGGGAAGACCGGAGTCGGCGCCCGAGATCGTCTCGATTTCGATCGAAGAGATCGACCAGTAGCGGCCTGTCTCAAGTTTGAGACAAGGTTCTTTTCCGATTGCCCCCGCCCCGCTTTCAGTAGCGTCCCAAATTTGGGACAGGGCGAACTGCCGCGTAATGCCCTCGGCACTGCCCGTCCCAAGTTTGGGACGAATGGCTTCCCCCTCCTCCCTGTCGCCTGTCCCAAACTTGGGACGGTCCAAATGGGAAGACTTTGACGCCAAGTCAAAACTCGTGATAGAGTAGAAGGAGCTGCAATTGAACTGGAGGATAGGCCATGCCCGACCAACATCAGACGACCGACGAAGTGATCGCTTCCGCCCTCTCTTTGCCTGCGGAGGAGCGATTGTCGGTGCTGGGCGCTATTCATAGCAGTTTGGCCGATCCTTCCGTTGACCACGGTCCAGAAGAGCCTGCAGCCGAGGTCCAGGCGGCTTGGAAGGATGAAATCGCCCGGCGTCTGGAGGATGTGAAACGTGGCCGCGTCGCCACGATCCCGGCCGACGAAGCGGAAAGGATGATCCGCGGCGATGCCCCGCCTACCCTTTGAATATCACGTAGACGCGATCGCGGAGGCGAGCGCCGCCTATCAGTGGTACGCCGATCGGAGCAGTCAGGCGGCCGAACGGTTCTGGGCGGAACTGCAGCGAGCCCGCAAGCTGGTGACCGAACGTCCGCAAAGCTGGACCCCCTACCTCCATGGCACGCGGTGTTTTCCGCTTCGCAAGTTTCCTTATGGTTTGGGCTACGTCGAATTGCCCGATAAGATCGTCGGCTTGGCGGTCTGTCATTTTCGCCGTCGGCCGGGCTACTGGCGTGATCGCATGTAGTTTGGATGTTTATCACCGCATCACCGTAAAATCGTAAAATCGTAAAATCGTAAAATCGGCGAGGCGATTTGTCGCAAGGCGAAGGCCGCACCGGCAGTCGCTGGTACGGCCATTTGCGTCTAGTTCGGCTCAGGCGATTCGCCGTCGACGTCGCGGTTCTCCACGATCCAGCTGTGAGCCTGATCGGCCAGTTTGGCCAGCACCAACAAATCGTCCCGTCCGAAGCTGCGGGTATGTTTCCACTCGTCGCCGTCGAGATAGCTCCGATCGAACTGGGCGGAATGGAACGTTTTCCCGAGTTGCGACTGGTTGGCGAAAATCGACACGCTGACGCTTCCGATGTGGATGCGGTGGACGGGCGAATTGTTTTTAGATTTAGACATGATGGTCTCCTTTTCTGTTGCTAGTTGAGTATTTCAGCGGGCACTTGCCAGCCTTGCTGGTCCCTCGCCGCACGCGACGCTCCGCGGTCATGCCCCACACGTTTGTGCGGGCCGGGCATTGACCGTACGAGGTGCGGCCGTGCGGCAGCTTGGGCCAGGCTGGCGAGTCTTGCCTGCTTGAAGTTCTCCTAGCACGAAATGGGACCGAGATCGAATCCAGAATTTCAACCCACCGCAAATACGACGAATCGTAACGGCTGAATTTCGTAACGCCGTAAATGCGGAAATACGACGGCACGATAAGGCGGTCGTGCAGCTCACGCTCGACCGGTGAAAACAGACGGCGGGTTAGAAGAGATCGAGTTGCTTGTCTGGCCCGGATTACGATTTGCTGCAAGATCGTATCGCAGCTGCTGCGGTTTTACGGTGATCCGGCACGTCGTGATTACGTCCCGCCATGGTTCGGTTCACTCACGAGGTAAAATCTTCCGCCTGGAGATCCGCCTGGGCGGCGTGACGAACGCGCAAGATCGTCACTGCATTTTCGTCGATGGCGAAGACAATGCGGTGCGTGGGGCGTTTGCCGATCGTGAAGAGAAGTTGCCGGACGCCCTGGGGAAGCAGGGCGGCTTCCGGGGCGAGGGGACATCGCTTGGGATTTTGCCGCAGCGACTCGATCGCTTGATAGAGGCCCAGATACCATCGTTCCGCCTGCCGCCGAGAACGACGATCCCGCCACCACTGGTAGGCGGCTTGAATATCTTGCTGGGCAGGCTCCGTGATCTTCAAATCGATCATGAGGCGTCGGGAGCGATGCCGTGTTGTTGACGAAACTGGCGATCGAATTCGTGGAAATCTCCGACTTGGCCCGCCGCCATCGCCTCGATCCCTTCTTGGATCGCCAAACGTTCGCCGTCTTGCCAATCGAGCGCGTCGAGTCCTTGGCGAATGACGTCGATCTCGCTCATGCCGCTCGCCGCCCGCTGTTTTAGGCGCTGCGTCAGATCTTCCGGCAGGTCAATTTCCATGGTTTTCTCCTTTTCCGCGATCGTAGCATGAACGCTCCGGTTTGGTCAAAGCAACGCGACGCCCTCCATTATAGTCGCAGCCGTTGGAGATGCGTATGCGGACAATCGTAAATGCGATTTTACGTTGCGTCGCAAAAGCGCATTATTGCTAGCCTAAGACCGGTGAAGCCGGGAAAATCCAGCCGGTTCGCTTGAGCACATCGTTCCAATCTTCTCCCTCGACATCTGGCTGCCGCACAACAAGAAGTTTGTTCGTGAGATCGATCTCCGCCAGCACGCCGGAAATGGTTTCGACAAGCTGACGCCCGCCGGGATCGTTATCCATCGCCAGCACAATCTCGCCGTTACAAGGGAGTTTCTCAGCCGCAGATTGCAAGAGCTTCGCTTGGACAGGACTAATCTGCCCGGCGGTGCTGACTAGCCGCGTTCGCTTCGCGCCGAAGAGGGCGGCGTAACTCAAGGCGTCGATCGCCGTTTCGCAAATCACCAGTTTCCGGTCGTCTGCCTGGAGTCGAGAGCACCACAGTCCTTTCACGCCGCCGGGCGAAAAGCCCGTAAAATTGTTGTTCTTGATTTCAAAGCCGCAGAGTCCATCGCCGCCGAAGTGCGGGAAGAGGGCGTTGCCGCGATCATCGATGCGAATGCGATCGGCGAAGATCGGATCGCTCAAAACGGCTGGCGGAATTTTTCGCATTTGTTCAAGATAAACGTGTGATCCCGAAATAGATTGAGCTTTGATCCAAACGTCCAACACGCGGGTTACGTCATGTTCCACCGGCGTCAATTCGGGAAAGGATGGCGGCTTTACGACAGTGATCGTCTCGTGGCGACCGATCCAGGGACGCAACTCCTTGCGAACTTCGCCGAGCGACAAACGATCACGGATTTGAACAAAGTCAATAATCGTGCCCCGATCGCGGCTGTCATGCACGTTGAAGTAGATCCAGTGACGATTGGGCGAGCGGGCGACGATCAGCTTATCGCCATTGGCGTGTCGCATTACCGCGCTGCTCCGACTGCTTTGCTTGGGATCGAGCGTAAAGCCGCGCGAGCTAGCGTACTGGCAGAAATTGATCTGCGATTTGAAGTCTTCCAACTCATCGGTTCGCCGCGCCTCAGTCATGCGAAATCGTAGCGCGGATGTGCTCTCGGAGGCAAGCGAAAATCGAGCGGGGGCGATGGGAAAAAAGTCGCAATTGCGGCGCGGCGACGAAGCGTGTCGGCGGAAATGCGATTTTACGCTTCGTCGTCATGGTTTAGACCCGCTCGAATACGAGGCATACGTCATGCAGTCCGGGGATAAAACTCGACCGGTACGTCTTTCGCGAAGACGTGTTGCCATGCTGGAAGCGAATGATTTCGGTGCACGCAGGCCAGAGTCCAACTTGGATGGCCCGAGCTACGAGCAGATGGGGCAACGGCTGGTAACGACCGCGATCGCTATAGCCGCCGATCAGAACGGCAATCTTGCCGCGAGGCTTGAGGACGCTCTGGCAGTTTCGCAGCACCAGTTCCATTTGATCGAGAAACGCGTCGAGTGACGGAGCATTCGACAGGCAGCGGGAATCGGCGTTGTAACGAACCATCCGCCAATAGGGTGGGTGCATCCAGACGAACTCGACCGGCTCGCAGTCAGCGTAGCTGGCTCGATCGGCCGCATCTTGTCCTTTGCGAACATCCATCGAGTGACACGGAATCCGAAGTTCCCGGCAGACATCACGGCAGGTGCCGGAGCCCATCATCGGATCGAGAACATTTTTGGGCTGGAAGTACCGCAGCAGGTCACGAATGATGTGCCCGCCGCAGTTGCCTCGATAGCGATTGTCGCCATACGGTCCGCGGCCTTTGACGCTGTGGATGCTCGTCAGTTCGGGAACGGGACTGGCGTTTCGCGGTGCGATCGGCAGTTCCACGAATCTCGGCTTCGACGTAGCCTCTCGAGCGAAATTGCTGGGAGTAGGGACGGCCTGCGGGGCCGGAATTGGTGGATTGGTAGTAGATAAAATCATCGTTTTTCTCCTTTCGGTTGGTTGTGGGAAACGATGCCAGCCGACCGGATGATCGCTAAGGTCGGGGCGTCCAGGGTTTGCCGCTCGGCGGCTCGCCGAAAAATTTCCCGCTCTATGCGAATTGGAAAATTTTCGCGACCCTTGAAGCCACAGACGGCGATCAGCCAGGATGCCTTTCTGTTTCCCATTGCCCGGCCGAAGAGAAACGATGCGTTTGCATCTCACGCGATTGACAGGTCCAGCCGAGACGTTCTGGAATTCCAAGCAAGCGACGATACAAAAAGCTTGTCTCAAACTTGAGACGGACGAATTTGCGGGAAACTCTTCGTCCCAAGTTCGAGACTGGAGAAATCTATGGCGGGGGCAATAGGAAAGAAAAGATCGCCCGCGTGAATACGGCAAGTTGTACCAGCGATAAAACGATTTTACGACGCCGTGGAAAGACGGTTGCCGGTCATGGAGCGAAGAGCGGTTCGCTCACGGACGCCAGGGCACTTCACCATGCACAAACGTGTCCAAAAGACGAATTCGTTAAGCGATTTTTAACTATTTCAGGGTAAGATAGTTAGTAATCGTGCGTAAGTATGATCTTTCTTGTTCACAACTGGGAAGGGTTTCGGCCCTTCCTTTTTTTTCTTGCGCTGGACGGGGAACTGTGATAAGCAGATCGTGACTATCTTTAACAAACCGAATGGATTGAACGGATAGAGGGATGCGAACGGGAGGTTCGCCATGACCAAAGCAGGATATTTCAGTTCTCTATTTGCCGCCGCCGCGATCACGGCGGGCTCGCTGCTCACGACTTCTACCGGATGTGTTCCCGTCGCCAGTCAGGCGGCGGATAACCGCGACAAGGCTGTGGAAACGGAAAAAATCTCTTTCCGCGAGCGGTGGCAGGCGCCCACCGCGCAGGAAAATCAACCCGCCGCAACCAAACCTCTCCAGAGCGCGGAGAAGGTGGCTTCCGAGCATCGGGCGACCGCTGCCGCCGTGGAATATGTCGCCCGCAACGAAGGAGTCGCCATTCTCGTTCACCAGGGAAAAAACGATCCGCAAGATCCCTATGAAAAAGGAGCGGTGTTCATGCGCGGACTGGCGAAACGGGGCATTCCCGCCCGCATTTTTGTCCGAAAAACCGAAACCTCCTATGGAGGAATCCAGTTTATCGTAGCGAATAACGCTCTGGGCAAAGGGGATTCACGCCTATATCCCAACGCCAGCTTGGATACGGAGCGCGAAGTTCGCGCGGCGTTTCAAGACGTACTCCAGATGTTTAATCAGGTGCATCCCGGGCATACGCCCGCCCTCACCAAGAACTAGAGCTCAAAATTGGTCGGGATCTCGGCCGTCGGAGATGGCGCCAGGACGTTGACTTGGTCCACGGCCCTATCGTTCGCCTCGTAGTTGGCCTCTTCCTGATGGCCGATCTGCTCGAAACGCTCGCGCGCCGACTCCATCCGTTTACGGACGATCTCTTGCTGCGTCTCTAACGCCTCGGCATCTTCTTCCGCATGGATCCCTTGGTCAGTCCGACGTTGAACCTCTTCCATGGTCTCCCGCGCCGCGGTCGCCTGGTCTTTCAACGCCTGACTTTCCTGATCACAGGTTTCCATCGCCCGTTGCCGCATTTCCGTCTCGTGGCGGAGTTTCGAAACTTCTTGGGCAGCCAGTTGGTAGAGAAGCTCCGCATCCGCAGCGGCGGGAATATTTACCTGGCGATCCTTTAACAACTGCCGCACGCGGGCCTCGTCGATGGCGCCGGTTCGTTCGTACCGTTCCATTTCCTCGTCAAGTGCGTCCAACTGTTCAAAGGCTTGGTCCTGCTTGGCTTGTAACTGTTTCCTTAACTCCTTGAACTTGTCGACCCATGCATCCAGGTGTCGGGCTAACTGCGAGAGGTCGTGAAGTTGGCGGTTGACAAGCTGTTGGAGCCATTCGTAAAACAGCTCGTCTTGTTTTCGCTGCTTTTCCTTGAGCTCGCGCAAGCTATTGGGAACGCCCAAGTCGCGGACCCCGGCGATACTGCCGCTGCCGAACAGATTGGCGGCCTTTTGATGATATTCTTTGTGCTGCTGCAGGTTTTTGGCGAGCGTATCCGCAGCCAGCTTTCCCATTTGCAGGTCGCTCATGCCTGTGAATTCGGTCAAAGAGGTGCTCAAGCAATACGGCTCCGCTTCGTCCGTCGTATCCTCGATCCTCCTCGGCGTTCCGTTCGCCACGGGCTCCTGAACCGCGTCGCCAAACTTTTGGGCTAACGATTCCGGTGGGCGCCCTTCACCCGCGCCGCCACGGTTGGTTGTCGCCGCCATGCCTTTTTCTCCCTTCGATCGTCGTGCAGCTGGTGCACGGTTATTGCCTGATCATTTTATCTCGCAAGAATGAGCATCTGGTAAATTTTAGGTTGGATTTTATCGATCGATTCCGGGGTCAACATGCCGTAGCTGACGAGCCCGGCCAGATCTTCTCTCGACGCCCCAAAATCTTCTTTCCTATCGCCCATTCCGCCCTCTTGAGAGGAGGCGGCTCGATACCGTTTCGCAAGCAGATCGCTCGCAGTCGCGCTTGAAATTCTTCTTCGCCCGGTAAAGTAATAGATAAAGTTGTTTTAGTGTCGGACTCTTGTGGCACATCTACCATTTCTGCGGGTTTCGGACTGCTGGCCTTCGCTCGGCTCGCCTTCTCGTAGCGAATAGCTCCAAAGTTGAGACGGACGCAAATCCCCGTGTACCGCCCGATCCGGTCCTTGGTCTTGGTCCAATAGAGATACCCTTCTTCGGCCGCATCTTTCAGATAGCGAAACAATTGGCGGCGCGATTTGCCGAGATGCTTGGCGATGATCCCAATCGTCGTTTTGATTGAATCGCCGTGACCGGCCCACCCGGCGAGCAGTGTCAGCATGATCCGCGTCATCGGCATCAATCGAGGGTTACGGACGAAGCATTGCTTCAAAGGTTTGACGAACGTGCCGCGGTCAGGCGGACATTCAAGCGATTTGCGCCGGGGAGCGTCGCTTCGTCCAGGGACGATTTGATAGGGCCGCTGCGCCAGAATGGCGGCAGTGTGAGAGATATGCAGCATGATGTTTTCTCCTTCTCGTGCTGAAGAAAACCTCGCCAAAATTTAGGCCGCAAAAAACTGTTGCAAGAATCGAATTAGTGCTTGCATCGCATTTCGTTTTCGTGCGATGCTGAACTTGTTGAGAGGACAGCATCGCTGCAAAAGTTTCGAGAGACCCGCCACTGGCGGGTTTTCTTATGGGTTCGTGGTTCTTTCTCCTTGATCGAGGAATATAGAAATGACGAGCCGGAATCGACTCTTCCCAAAAAGCATGCCCGAAGTTGTTCATAAACGCAAACCCGCCGAGCGACGCTTGTCGACTTTTTGTTGAGTTGTTCCACGACAAACGCGATCGCAAAGCCTGATGTGGTTCGGTTAGACGTCAGGCCAGGGATTGTCATTCGCGGTATTGCCAAGAACTTCTTGGGCAATTTCTCGCGCTTCCAGCCAAGAAATCTCGACGCCGCGGCGACGCCCGCACTCAACAATCGTGCGAATTAGTCCCGGCGACGGCTCAGTCGGCGTCATCATCGTTCGGAGCGATCCTCTCGTCGTTGGCCGCCAGCCGTCCGGCGGCGCTCGCGACATGGGGGCAGAGCGAAGGCTGGGCGGCGTTAATTTCGGCTGGGGAAACGAAAATTTTTTCCATCGGTGACGGTCCTCTCGGTTGGCGTCCGGATGTTCGTAACCGCCAGACAGCAGTGCCGCGTATTTAGACCGGAGGTCCTCTTGTATTTCGCGACCATCCGGACCTGACGGACCGTTTGTCTGGAGGCTACGACACCCCATCGAGCGACCATTCGCCCGACAGTTCTACCGTAGCGCACTAGTTCGCCGTCAGGCAAGAAAAATTCGCCTGCACCATTGATCAGCGTTTGCGTTTTCCTTTCTTTTTCGGCGGTTTCGTCGGAGTTTCTGGGGAAGCAGGCGTGGTCGCTTCCGACAATAGGCCTAACTCCGCCAGGTGATGACGCAACTCGGACCATTTCGCCAAATAGGCGAAGACCGCTTGGCGATATTGCAGCTCCAGTTGCTGCGCAGCAGCCAAGTTGGCCGGATCATTGCGCAGCAAGTAAAAAAGCTGTTCGCGGTGATGATAAAGAATCTGCAAGACCGGTCTCAGAAACGTATCGAGATTGAATCGCTCGCCGTCTTGAGCGGCGGTCACCATTGCGACCGAGGCGTCGACCCATTGGGCGAACGCGGCGTGATGCAAGAGCGTCACTTGGGGAGCGACCGTATCGGTGTCGGCCAGGGCCAAATCGCAATCGCGCAGCGCCTCTAATGCAAGCTCTAAATTGAGACCATCATCCCGGAGCGCCTCTTGGGCGTCTAACAGCGCCTTGGCGAGCGACTGGAGGCAATGCTCGATGCGAGCGATGATGTTGGCGTAGGCGGCATGCTCGATCGTCACGATTTCCATCGCCAGATGCGTGATCTGAATCCCGAGGCGAAAAAAGATCGCCGGGGTCGGCGGCAGGCGGTGGTTTTCCTGAAAGAAAAACTCGCCCGCGGCGTTCTGGGCGACCCAGCCATCTTGCGCCAGGCTATGCCACAAGATTTGTTCCTGATTCTTCGTCAGACTGATCAACTCGCGAAAATGGGGATCTCGCCACTCTTTGTCGACGTAGTGCCGTAGATCGATCGTGGGATCTTTGGGCAACGTTCCGAGCAGCCAACTGCGAATGAGAAACACCTTGGCGCGGTAGAGCGCGGTGGCGGGCATCGGCGGGGGAAGGGACGGCGAAGTGTAAGCGACTTCGTGCAGCGCCACGCCGAAAGCCCGGGCGATCGCCCACAGGTGAATTGTGGGCGCTTCCTTGTATTTTTTTTCATAACGCTGAATCGTCGCCTGATCGACGAGCAGACCTGCCCGAGTCGCGAGTTCTTCCTGCGAAATCGGCTTGCCTCGGCCTTCATGCTTGCCGAGCCATTCGCGCAGCTTGGCGATCCGCTCTCCCTTGACCATCAGCATCGTCGGATAGTCGCCTCGATAAAACTCGCGGAGCTCCGCTTCGTATTGCTGACGTTTCGACTCGTCCAGTTGCGATTCCGGGGAGGCCTTGGCCATGGAGTTTCCTTGGTATGCAGTTTCTGCATTTTTGGTGATTAGCAAGCGGAGACGCCTATTCCTACGATACGGCCATACCACTTGCCTGCTTCGCTCAGCGATGTTCGCGACGGCCGAGCAGGGGGATTTTTTCGCAGGAGCTACGAGCGATGCCGCCTCCGCCTGACGATTAGCGGCTTGTTGGTCGCAACCCGCCCGCGTTGAATTCCAAATTCCCACTCGAAGAAAGATTGTTTCATGTTGAACTTGCTCGCTCAAGCCTCGTCGGATGCGGATGGCGCCGCCAACTTCTTCACGTTGATTTTCGTAATCGGCGTGATCTGGTGGATCGCTTCGTGCTTCAAATCCAAACCGAAAGGATTGGTCATCAAGGGGCACAGCCATACGACGATCGAGCCCAAACGCTAGACGACCGAGATCGGCAAGGCGGGCGGCGATCGCCGCCGCTCGCCCCTTTTTCCTTTTCCGTCACCATTGTCAGAGGCATCCGATGTCCGCTCGAACCTTTCGCGACGCTAGCCATCCGGCTGACCTGTCCATCTGGCTTTTGCTCTTGGGACTGGCTTACGTCCTGCGGCTTGCCGGCTGGATGCTGCTGTTGATTTTGCTGCTGATCGTGTCGGCTCTGTGGCTGGCCTATCTGCTCGGCGTCGCCGCCTGGCTGCTCTGGCTCTTCCTGTTGTTGCTCTGGTTGTTTCGCTGGCGCCAAACCCCGTCCACCTTCCGATAAGCGGGCAGTCATCGTCAGCGGTCGTCCACATCGAACTTTTCCAATTCCGGTCACGCTCCACGAAGCTCAGCGAGATTGATCCCCTCCCTCCCCAGGAACCGTTCCATGAATAGGTTGTTTGAAGAAATTCTGGCGGGCAAGTTGTCGACGACGGAGTTGATGCAGCGCGTCGCCGAAACGACAAAGTTCGAGCTCGACTCCGCCGCAGAGCATTTGGCGGACGGCCAAATCGTGGCGTTGAGCGTCAAAATGTCGGATCAACTGCGGGTTCTCCAAGTTGAATCGATGATCTGCACCGGCTGCTATCTCTATTTGTATCGCATCGTCACCGAAAACGTCGGAGATGAGGAGCGGGAGCAGAACTTTTGGGAAGCAGCCGAGGTCTCCAGGGCTCAGGCCTATCGGGCGATCGCCGTCTGGACCGCGTTCGGCAAATCGTTCGTCGCGGAAGGGCATTTGACGAAGCAATTTGTCAGCGAGTCGCTCAAGATTCTGGCGGGCGAGACCACGCCGCCAGCGGCCCGCGACGAAGCGCTGCAACTGGCCCGCAATGGGCAGCACATCAGCATCCAGGTCGCCAAGCAACTGCAGAAAAAACATGCCGCCGGGCGAACTTCCGCCGGTAAATCGACCATTGTCGCGAAAGAAACTTCAACGCCGGTCGCTAAGCCAGAGGCCAAACAGGATCGTCCGCTCAAGGGGAATGCTGCCAAGGCGATCTGGTCGTATGTGGGGAGCGTCGTCCGCCTGATCGTGCAGCCCGCCAAAACCAGCTCGCAGGCGGATATCGAAGGCATCATCCGCGATTTGGAAGCGGCGCTCGCCCGTTTCCGCTCCGAACATCAAATTCCAGCCGCTTCCAAGTCGCCAGATGCGGCCTAACGAAAGGGAAAGTCATGTTTGAGTTTCGTACGTTCGAGGAGGCGTTCGCCCGCGACGGCGGTCAAAACGGATCTCCGGCGCCTCCCAAGATCCTGCGGCGACGCAAGTCGCTCGGCAAGCGAATCGTCTTCTATGCCGCGAACTTGGTGCTGATGCCTATCGTGGCGCTCGTCTACCTCACCGTCGGCGCGGAAGGGCTGCGGGTGATCATGCCGATTTTCCAGATGCGGCTCTACAAGTTGCCGGTTCCGGGGGCAGGGATGCTGCGAAACTATGACGGCTTCGATCGCCTTGACTTGTCGATGCTGATGGCGTTGATCTTGTTCATCGCGGTGACGCTCCTCTGGATACGCGTTTTCAAAGAGCTGCAGGAAATGGGCGAAATCACCCGACAGCGATCACGCAATCCGATCTTGTTCTATCTGCTGACCGGCATCGCCGCGATCATCCTTCTAGGCGACGCCGGAATTTTTTACGTCGGACTCGATAGCCAAACCTCGAGCAGTTGGAGCGAGGCGCCTAGCTATGTCGCTCCGGCGGCGACAGTACTTTACATGGCAGGCCTCGCTTTGATCGGCGCCTGGCATGCCGACTATTCTCACTCCCCCACCGTTTAAAGGAGTTTGGTATGAAAACCCCACGCAATTTTTGGGTCGCGATCGCCTGCTTGTCCGCCCTCTCGATAGGCGGCTGCATCGAAAGCCAGGCTACCCAAGTGAACCAAAAACCGTTCGAGACGCAGGAGCTTGATGCTTGTCTCGCGGTCGTCGTCGACATGAGCGGCTCCTTCCACGATCAGTGGGATGATCGCGCCTATACGCTCTTTTTACAGCTGATCGACCGTTTCTTTACGGAAGGAATGGGCTCAGAGTCGCGGGTTGTCCTCGGTCAGCTCAGCGACAATCAAAACGCCATTCTCTTCGAGGGCACTCCGGCCGAGATGCGTCGCCGCTTTCGCAGTCCGGAAGAGCTGAATGAATTTCTGAAAGCAAATTCCGATCCCAAAAGTTCGCCGGTCTTCGAGGCGACCGGTAAGACGGTCGAATTCATGTCGTCGATGCCGGGCGTGACCGAAAGGACGCGGCTGTTGACCGTCGTCCTCAGCGATATGGCCGACAGCGAGCAAGATCCTGAAACACGCAGCCAAAAAGGTTTCCAGATGCTCGACTCTTTGAAACGGTATCGCGCGCAGGGAGGGGGCTTGGCCCTTTACTTCGTGTCGCAGGAGGAAACCGCTCGCTGGCGGCGTATTTTGAGCGACGCCGGGTTCGAGCCGGGGCAGTATGTGATCGAACATGAAATGGTCGCCAATGCCCAGTTGCCGCGGTTCGATTAATTCTCGGTCACCGTGATTTCCAGATCTCCGAAGTCAGTGGGGGTGGGGGCGATAGGAAGATGAAGAGGGAAGTTGAAATGCAAAACGATACCGATCGTTTCGATCTGCTCGGCGATCTTCCGCGCGGTCGGCATCGAGACGATATCGGTCGACCGTCCAATGCTTACTTCGAGTCGCCGCAGAACTTGATCGCGACGGAGTCGCTCCGGTTCGATGCAGAGCGAAACCTGCAGTCGAAACTATTTCTCGGCGTCGCAGGAGGCAAGGTGGTGACGGGGCCACGACTTCCCGACGGCCGCTTATCGCGGTGGGTGGAAGGTGGAGTTCCGCTCGGCGTATCCACAGATCAACATTCATTACTGATTGCAGGTTCTCGTAGCGGTAAGGGGCGGGCCGCGACGATCCCCCTGGCATTGAGCCTACCGGCCTCTACATCGATGGTGCTGGTGGATCCCAAGGGCGAGCACGCCAGGATTACAGCCCGCTGGCGGGCCGATGGCCTGGGGCAAGAAGTCTCGCTGCTCGATCCCTTCGGATGTTCCGGCGAAAAGACGCGCCGTTTTTGTCGGGTGTTCAATCCACTTCAAATCCTGCTCCGTTCCGGCCGTCGCACTCTGGTGCCGAACGCTAAACTGATCGCCGACGCCATAATTGTGCCGGGCGAGACGAAAGATCCGCATTGGGACAATACGGCGAAGCAGATCTTGGCCGCCCTTTGCGTCCATGTCGTCACGCATCAAAACTATGCCGGCATGCGTGACTTGGTCACCGTTTGGAAACTGGCGTCGGAACTTGCCACGCCCGATCCCGACGATCCGCACCGCTATTGGCTCGAACGGGAAATGACCGAAAGCGACGCCGCCGGCGGCATGGTCCGTTCGGCCGCATTAAATTTTTACGCGCGGACGGGTGGCGAATTCTCATCGGTCCTGTCAAACCTGAACAAACACCTGGAATGGATTGCGATCGAGTGCATCCAAGAGACGCTCCGCGGCGATTCAATCGACCTTCGCGATTTGAAACGGAGCTCGCTCGCCCTCTACGTCAGCTTGCCGGCGATGCGGATGGCCGATCTCAGCGGCTGGCTGCGGTTGGTCGTGCAGTTGGCGATCGCCGCCCACGAAGAGGAGCCGCATCAAACTGGGCACTCGACCGTTCTGATTTTGGAAGAATTTTTCGCGTTAGGGGGCATGCGCTGCCTGGAGACCGCCATTGGCCAGATCGCGGGCTTCGGGGCCCGTATGTACGTTGTCCTGCAGGATTTGAATCAACTACGGGCGAACTTCCCCAAAAACTTCGAGACGTTCATCGCCAACGCCGGATTGCTGCAAGTCTTTGGCGGTGCCGATCAAACCACCTTGGAGTATTGCTCGAAGCTCCTGGGACAGTCGCTAGCGATCACCCGCTCGACGAACATGCCCACATTCGAACAAGCGGCCAAACATGCCGCCACCGGCGAGTCGTGGTCGGTGGCGACGCATCCCTTGATGACGGCCGAAGAAATCGGACGTTACTTCGCTCGCGATGACAAAAAGCTGCGTCAATTGGTGATCCGCCCCGGTTACCGGCCGATGATTTTGCAGCGAGCCTACTACGACAAGCACGAACTGTTCCGCGGCAAGTTTGACGAAAGGTAAACCATGATCCGCGTGTCGGCGCCCGGCCTTTCCCCATGGCCGCCGCTTCTGTTTGATCCCGATAAGCGTCGAGCAGTCGTCTCGGCCCGCGTCGTTCATTGGCGCAGCATCGGTTGGGGAAAGTTCGCTACCGAATGCCTGATCTGGATCATCAACGGCGTTTCTGTCGTGATTGTCTGGTCGCACCTTGGGATCGATGAAGTCGGATTGCGAATCGCTTTCTCCATCCTGGGCGGATTAATGATTGGCTCCTTCGCGTCGCAACTACTGCGAACCTTGGCGCCGGAAGCTTTAGCCCGGCAGTTTTTCGCCAGCCGACTCACGATCTGGTTTAGCGAAGAAGCGATCGCCTTCCGCAGTCGCTACTACGATCAACCAGTCGTCATTTGGCGCAGCTGGCAAGGACAGCCAGTCAAAACCCAATTCCATATGCAGCCGGATGACGAAGCCAAGGCGTTCGCCAGTCAGCTTGAAGACAGCAAGCGACTGACTCGCAACGACGTTGAGGAGGCGGTCTGCATCGAACTTGTCTTATCGATGCTCTGCCAGACCGCGACGAGCCCAATCGGCCAGCAAGAGACCATCCTTCGTTCTCTTCCTATCGCCCCTGTCCAAGCGAAAGACGTGATCAAAATTGTCATGGTACTCACCGCCGCTGCGACGCTGACCGCTCCCAAACCTCATCCGCTCAGTGGCTACGTCCGTCCAGGCTTCGATATTGACATGAATTGAACGAACTTCATTTGGAAGGTTTTTATGGACCTATTGACCGTCAAAGAAGTGGCAAGCGAATTGCGAGTCTGTGTTGGCTCGGTGTACAAGCTGATCGCCACCGGCGAACTCCCGTGTTACGAAATCGTAACGTGCAAGCGGGTTTCGGAGAAAGATTTGCAGAGTTATTTGGAACGTCAGAAGAAAGAGATGGTGAAGCTGCCGCCAAGTGCGAGGCGGCATTTTTAATAAGGGGTTTCGGGGGCGTTTTCCGTGGACATTTTCGCTCGCAAACGCGGAATTACGGTGCTCGAACTTCTGATAATGAGTGCGAGCATCGGCGTTTTGATCTTGATGGTTTCACAGCCCCAAGGATTTCGACGAGGAAGTTGAAGTTCCAGCCGATTTGTGCGTTCTCCTCATGGCGACGATTCCCACGCTTTTGTACTGTCGAATCCACCAGACTGCAGCCGTTTTGACCAGATTAGGTTCTCGGCGGCGATCGCCGCAAAATCGCAGCGAAACAAAATGTCGCCCGGCGAACGCTTGAGATTTACGCTTGAAAGTATTTGGAAACAAGTCGGCCTATCGCAAAGGCTACGCGTGCTTTCGGCGAAGCGCTCGCCGCAATCCGCGCTGTCCGACCGTCAATTCTAGACATGCTCCTTTAGCTCCATCATAATCCGTTTTTGCCACAGTCGCCCTCTTGACTTCACAAACGTTCCAATTCACAAATCGGGAAATGATGAAAAACGGATTGCAGGCTGCATTTCAGCTGCATAGGGCTGGTGATTTAGCAGCCGCTGAGCGAACGTATCGCCAAATCCTCATCGATACTTCGAAGGACCTGAACGCACTTCACCTGCTGGGCCTGAATCTTCACGAGCAGGGGAAAGATCGGGAGGCTGTCGTCTTTTTAGAACAGGCCGTAGAAATCGGGCCGACAATTGGCGTGCTCTACAACAGTTTGGGCGTGGCTCGAATGGCTTTAGGAGATTTGCGAATCGCAGAGTCCTGTTTTCGAAAAGCGATTTCGCTCGATTCCGCATGCGAGGAAGCACGCCGTAATTTGGCCGCTGTGTCGCTGAAGCTTCAAGGCCAAACAAGCGTTCCAAAGTCGCCGGAGGCTTCATCCAGATCAACAGTCGCCATTGGAGATTCCGAGCAAGCCGAGCAAATTCTTCGCCAACGGTTGGGCGAATTTCCCGATGATTTGAATGCTTACATCAAGCTGGCTCGTCATTGGATGGAGCGTGGAAAGACTCGGGAAGTGATCGATTTGTTGTCCGAACCTGTTGAGCGTTTTCCTCAAAGCGTGGAACTAGCCAACTGCTTTGGCGAAGCGTTCGGGCAAGAAAATCGTCATGAAGAGGCCGAGCAAATCTTCAAGAGACTTCTTGAGCGCTTTCCTGAAAACGTCACAGCGCATGTCAACTATGGAGTCAGTCAACTGGCGCAAGAAAGAGCCTCGGAAGCCGTAACCAGCTTCGAGAGAGCGCTCGAACTGAATCCTGAATTTTTTCGCGCGTACTTATTGATCGCCGTAAGTCGGCGCCAATCTCAACAATTCGATGCGGCGGAAATGGCATTGCAAAGAGCCTTGGAATTGCGTCCCGGCTCCAGCGAAGCACTTGTCGAACTCGCTCATCTTGAAAGACTGCGAGGCAACCCTCAAAAGGGACTGGAAATCCTGACGGAAATACTTTTCCGAGATCCGTGCCATGGACCGGCATTGCTGGGACTGGCGACGTGTTGCGAGATCCTGGCCGATCCAGATCAAGTCGTACAGTATTGCGTGAAGGCCTTGAAAGCGAACGCGAAATTTGCGCCAGCGCATCTTTTGCTGGGAATGGTTTTAGCTTCGCGACTAACACCGGACAAACGCGCCAGGCTGGAACTAACGGAACGAGAGGAACTGGGCGAGCGAGCGCTCCTACATCTGAGTTCAGCGGCAAAATTCGCCCCGAGCGCCGAAGCGATGGAGGCCTGGGGGGCGGCGCTCATTAACATGGGGCGGCACGCCGAGGCGCTAGGGAAGATTGAGGAATCGATACGCTTGGCCTCTGGATTCGCCCCTGCCCACGAGTCGCTAGGAAAAATCTATCTGGAGCAAGGCCGCATCGACGACGCCTGCGCAGCCTTCTCCGCCGCGGTCCGTTTCGATCCGCGGCGGGCATTGGCCCAGTTCGAATTGGCTCGATCCAAAAAAGTGGACGACGTGCCGCGTTCGATCCAGCAGGTAAGAGGCTTATTGGATCGCGGCGATCTTCCGTTCCGCGAACAGGTGCTGATGCATTTTGCCCTGGCAGGGCTGTATGATGCGGACAAAAACTATGACGCCGCCTTCGAGCATTACCAAATCGCCAATCGACTGAAATGCGAAGATCCTCGCGGCCTTTTGCGCTCTGGCGATCGTGAAATGCAAAAAAGAGCCCAGTTCCATACCCAAGAGTTTATGGAGATTTTCGGCGAGGAGTATTTCCGGGAGCATAGCGATCGCTTTGGATCGGAGAGCGAATTGCCGGTGTTTATTGTCGGAATGCCGCGATCTGGAACAACATTAGTGGAACAGATTCTTTCAAGTCATCCCGATGTCTACGGGGCGGGAGAGCGGGTCGACATCGCCGATTTGACGCTCACTTTACCGCGACGGTTGAACTCGGAAGCACGCTATCCGCAGGCCGCAAGTTTGCTCACGCAGCAAGTCGCCAGAGAGATGGCCGACTCCTATTTGGAACAACTTCGCAAGCTTGCTGCTTCCGCACTGCGAGTCACGGACAAGATGCCGATCAATTTTCGGCATCTTGGATTTATTGCCCGGCTTTTCCCTCGCGCCCAAGTCATCCACGTTCGACGCGATCCGCTCGATGTCTGCGTTTCTTGTTTCCGCCAAAATCTCGAATGGCCGTTTTGTGATCTGGACGCAGCGGCGATTTATTTCCAGGGATATCGCCGCTTGATGGCGCATTGGAAGGAAGTAACCTCACTGCGAATCCTTGATGTGCGTTACGAAGAACTAGTGGCCAATCAGGAAGAAGAAAGCCGGCGGATGGTTGAATTTTGCGGCTTGCCATGGGACGAGGCGTGCCTCGATTTTCAAGGATCAAAACGAGCTGTTCAGACACCTAGCAAATGGCAAGTTCGGCAGCCCGTTTATCATTCGTCCGTGGGGGCCTGGAAACGCTATGAACGACATCTTGATTCTCTGAAGAAAGTGCTTCCTGAATAGTCGCGGTCGATTCTCGAGACATGGCAATGCAATCAGAAGCAATTTCGCATTGACGGCTGCTATCACGTTTTTCGCTGCACATTAATCGAACATTTGTATTCCGTAACTGCTGTCGATTAAAAGGGTTGGGGCAACTTTAGAAAGTTTTTCATAAAAACGGTTGCTTATGAAAGATTCGTTCGATAAATTGCGGGCACTCCTCTAGAGAGGGCCTCTTCTGCAAAAGCCGGGGTCCCAATTGCGAGGGGTAGCTAATCTAGTGAAAGACTCCTCTCCATAAAATCTAGCCGCAACGCAGCAAAGGACTCTTGCCATGCGTAGGTCGATCTTTACCTGGACGGAAACGCTGAAGAAATTGGGGCTAAAATGGAAAAAGCAACGGCTCCCCAAGGCGCGTATCAACACTCGATCTCACCGGCATGAGCAACTGGAAGTTCGCCAATTGCTGGCGGCGGATCTGGTCTCGGTCGAGGACAACGATTCAATACTGACTGCCCAAACCGCGGCGTTCGTCGTCGATACGCAATACGTCATCGAAGGGAGTGTGGGCGATGGAACCTTCGCTTCCAGTGACGTCGATTTCTACAAGGTGTCGCTCTCGGCAGGGCAAACGTTTTCGGTCGACTTGGACGCGAACTACCTTGACGATGGCACTAATTTGAGTTGGCTGGACAGCTACATACGGCTGTTCGATTCTTCTGGAAACCAGGTTGCGGTCGACGACAACGGCGAAAGCGAAAACGACTTCTACAGCTACCTCGATAGCTATCTCTCGTTCACAGCTGTCACTTCTGGCGACTTCTACATCGGGGTCTCGGGTTATGGCAATAGCGGCTACGATCCTGCTACCTCAGGCAGCGGCAGTTCGGGGAGCAGCGGAGATTACATTCTGCAACTGCTCGCGACCGATCCTATTCCGCCCGACGCTTATGGCGATCAGATTTCAACCGCAGAATCGGTAAGCCTAACGCCAAGCGTCTTAACCGAAATCAACGGCGAAGTGGGGGACGGCGCCTTCGAGAGTAAAGACGTCGACCTGTTTGAGGTGACGCTGGCGGCTGGCGAACGACTTTCGATCGATATCGATGCAAATTATCTCGACAACGGCAGCAATCTGAGCAATCTCAACAGCTATTTGCGAGTATTTAACGCCTCGGGAAGCCAACTCGCGGCAAGCAACTACGGCGCCGGTGACAATGATTTTTACAGCACAGGCAACGACGGCTACTTGTCGTTCCTGGCGCCTTCGGCGGGAACCTACTACATCGGCGTTTCCTCTTACTACAACCGCTACTACAGTGCGACCGTGGCGGGAAGCGGGTCGACTTCGACAAATTCGGCAGCGACAGGCGACTATCGTCTGCAACTCTTTACGGAAGGAGCGCCAACCGCCGATGCCGAAGGGGATGACCTGACAACCGCTCAAACGGT
The DNA here is from genome assembly GCF_000153105.1 of Blastopirellula marina DSM 3645. Classification (GTDB taxonomy): domain Bacteria; phylum Planctomycetota; class Planctomycetia; order Pirellulales; family Pirellulaceae; genus Blastopirellula; species Blastopirellula marina. The sequence goes on along the minus strand of NZ_CH672377.1, from coordinate 183,564 downwards.
TTCATTGACGGAAAATGTTCTGACAGAGATCGACGCGGAGATTGGGGATGGTCTCTTTCCAGGAAAAGATATCGATCTATTTCAGGTCACGCTGCAACAAGGTCAAGCTCTGACGATCGACATCGACGCCAACTATCTCGACACGGGGGGCGGTTGGTACAGCGACTTGAACAGTTATCTCCGTCTGTTTGACGCCTCCGGAAACGAACTTGCGGAAAACAATTACGGCTATAGCGCCAATGACTACTCAGGCTACAACGACAGCTATCTGACGTTTGTCGCCCCCACGACCGGAACCTTTTACATCGGAGTCTCGTCGCAATACAATCCGTCGTACGATCCAACCACGGCGGGAAGTGGGAATGATTACACGAGTTACAATTCGCACGGAGAATATCGGCTCCAATTGCTGGCATCCGAGCCATTGCCCGCTGACAGTGCAGGCGAAGAGCTGCTCGGGGCCCAGACGGTCACCCTGACCGAAAACGTGACGACTGAGATTGACGCTACGATCGGCGACGGCTGGTATCAATCGGCCGACGTTGACCTCTACGCGGTGACGCTCGACGCCGGAGACCGGCTTTTGGTGGATATCGACGCGAATTATCTCGACGACGGAACGCCTGATAGCAGTCTGAATAGCTATCTCCGCATCTTCAATGCGTCGGGCAGTCAGATCAGTTTCAATGACAACGCGACAAGCGACAGTGACGACAGTTCGGGAAGCGACAGCTATCTCCTATTCGTCGCTCCCTCGTCAGGCACGTTCTACATCGGCGTCTCGTCGTATTACAACCGCTACTACGATTCCAATTCGCTTGGCAGCGGCGCCACCTCCACCAGTTCGTCGGCCACGGGGGATTACCGACTGCAGCTGACGGACATTGGACCTCCCTCGCCCGACAGCGCCGGAGACGATATCTCCTCGGCTCAAACGGTCGCTCTGACAGAAGATGTTTCCGTAGAAATCGATGCTGAAATCGGCGACGGACTTTACTACTCCGCTGATGTCGACATGTATGCTGTGACGATGACGCAGGGACAACGCCTGGCGATCGACATCGATGCCACCAGGCTTGACGATGGAACCTGGTACAGCTCGCTCAACAGTTATCTCCGGCTGTTCGACGCTTCCGGCAATTCGCTGCTGGCCAATGACAACGACAGAAGCCTCAACGATTACTACGACGTTGGCAGCGACGGCTACCTATGGTTCGTCGCTCCCTCCGCCGGAACGTTTTATATCGGCGTTTCTTCGTACTACAACCGGTACTATGACGCCACGACAGAGGGAAGCGGCGGCACGTCGACCTCGACAGCGGCAGAAGGCGAATACAAGCTGCAGTTGCTACTGGCGCCCGCGTTGCCGCCCGATAACCCCGGCGAAGATATTGCCTCGGCTCAAACGATCTCGCTTACACCGGAGGTTCAGGTCGAGTTGGACGGTTCGATCGGGGACGGGACGTATGGCAGTGCGGACGTCGACCTGTACGCAGTAACGCTGGCGGCGGGACAGACGATTCGGATCGACGTCGATGCGGTGAAGCTGGATGGCGACGGCTCTAGCCTCAGTTCGCTCAACAGCTATGTGCGGATGTTCGACGCTTCGGGAACCCAACTGAGCTCCAACAACAACGGCACAAGTTCCAATGACTACAGCTCGTCGGCCGACAGCTACCTCGAGTTCACGGCGTTCAGCGGCGGAACCTATTACATCGGCGTCTCCTCGTACTACAACCGCAACTACGATCCGACCACGGCGGGAAGCGGTCAGACATCGACTAACGCGGCGGCGATCGGTGATTACAAGTTGCAACTGTTGGCCGAAACGCCTCCGGAGCCCGACTCGGCGGGGGAAGAGCTCTCGACGGCGGAAGTTCTGGAACTCGATCCGTTCGTGCCGGTGGAGATCGACGCCGAGATCGGGGACGGAGCGTACTTCACTTCGGATGTCGACCTGTATGCGGTGACGCTGACCGTCGGTCAGACGGTGACGTTCGACCTGGACGCCTACTGGGACGACGAAGGAAATACGATCAGTTCGCTCAACGGCTACCTTCGGCTGTTCGATTCGGCGGGCAACCAGTTGAAGTCGAATTCGTCGGGGCACAGCGACAATGACCACAGCCAGTACTACTGGGGCTACCACTACTTCAACTACCAAGACAGCTTCCTGACGTTCACGGCGACCGCCGCCGGGACGTATTACCTGGGGGTCTCGTCCGACTACAACACCAACTACGATCCAGAAACGACCGGAACGGGTCAGGCCTCGAGCTACACGCAAGCTTCTGGCGCCTACAAGCTGCAGGTGCTGGCCGATGGTCCGGCGATCACGGTGGATGACGTCTCGGTCGGCGAAGATTCGAGCACGGTCACGTTTACGGTTCGGCTCAACCCGTTGAGCGACGAGACGGTGACGGTAGACTACGCGACCGCCGATGGCACGGCCTTGGCGGGAAGCGACTACACGGCGATTTCAGGCACGTTGACCTTCGCTCCGGGAACGGCGACGCAGACCGTCACGGTAGCGATCGCCGATGATGGGATCTTGGAAGATCCGGAATCGTTCACGCTGCAGCTGTCAAACATCTCCTCGAACGCCACGCTGCTGGATAGCGAAGCGACCGCGACGATCGCCGATGCGGCAGGAGATGAACTGAGCCGAGCCTTGGACGTCAGCCTCACGCCGGAGGTTCAGGTCGAGTTGGAAGGTTCGATCGGGGACGGGACGTACGGCAGCGCGGATGTCGACCTGTATGCGGTGACGCTGGCGGCGGGGCAGACGATTCGGATCGACGTTGACGCGGTGAAGCTGGATGGCGACGGCTCTAGCCTCAGTTCGCTCAACAGTTATGTGCGGATGTTCGACGCTTCGGGAACCCAGTTGAGTTACAACAACAACGGCACGAGTTCCAACGACTATAGTTCATCGGCCGACAGTTACCTCGAGTTCACGGCGTTCAACGGTGGAACCTATTACATCGGGGTCTCCTCTTACTACGGCCGCAACTACGATCCGACGGTCGCAGGCAGCGGGCAGGCCTCGACCAACGCGGCGGCGATCGGCGACTACAAGCTGCAACTGCTGGCTGAGACGCCGCCTGCCCCTGACTCGGCGGGGGAAGAGCTCTCGACCGCCCAGGTCGTGGAGCTGGATCCGTTCGTACCGGTGGAGATCGACGCGACGATCGGCGACGGGGCCTACTTCACTTCGGACGTTGACTTTTACGCCGTGACGCTGTTCGAAGGGCAGACGGTGACGTTCGACATCGACGCCTACTGGGACGACGAAGGAAATACGATCAGTTCGCTCAACAGCTACCTGCGGCTGTTCGACTCGGCAGGTAATCAGCTGCAATCCAACTCGTCGAGCCACAGCGACAACGACCATAGCGAATACTACTGGGGCTACCACTACTTCAACTACCAGGACAGCTTCCTGACGTTCACGGCGTTAACTGCCGGGACGTATTACTTGGGGGTCTCGTCCGACTACAACACCAATTACGATCCGGAAGAGACCGGGTCCGGTTCGACCTCGACCAGTAATAGCGCGTCTGGCGCCTACAAACTGCAGGTGCTGGCCGATGGTCCGGCGCTCACGGTGGACGACGTCTTCGTAGGCGAAGATTCGAGCACGGTCACGTTTACCGTTCGGCTCAATCCGCTGAGCGACGAGACAGTGACGGTAGACTACGCGACCGCCGACGGAACCGCGTTGGCAGGGAGCGACTACACGGCGACGAGCGGGACGCTGACCTTCGCACCGGGAACGGCGACGCAGACCGTCACGGTAGCGATCGCCGATGATGGGATCTTAGAAGATCCGGAATCGTTCACGCTGCAGCTGTTGAACATCTCCTCCAACGCCACGCTACTGGACAGCGAAGCGACCGCGACGATCGCCGATGCGGCGGGGGATGAACTGAGCCGGGCCTTGGACGTCAGCTTGACGCCGGAAGTCGCCGTTGAGTTGGAAGGCTCGATCGGGGACGGGACGTACGGCAGCGCGGATGTCGACCTGTACGCAGTAACGCTGGCGGCGGGACAGACGATTCGGATCGACATCGACGCGTTGCGGTTGGACGGTGATGGGACGGCGCTCAGTTCGCTCAACAGCTACGTGCGAATGTTCAACTCGACGGGGACCCAGCTGAGCGCCAACGACAACGGCGCCAGTCCGAATGACTACAGCTCCTCGGCCGACAGCTATCTCTCGTTCACGGCGTTCAGCGGGGGAACCTACTACATCGGGGTCTCCTCGTACTACGGCCGCAACTACGATCCGACCACGGCAGGAAGCGGTCAGACGTCGACCAACGCTGCGGCGATTGGCGATTACAAGCTGCAACTGTTGACTGAGACGCCGCCGACGCCCGACTCGGCGGGAGAAGAACTCTCGACAGCGCAGGTCGTGGAACTGGATCCGTTCGTACCGGTGGAGATCGACGCCGAGATCGGGGACGGGGCGTACTTCACCTCGGACGTCGATCTGTACGCGGTGACGCTGACCGTCGGTCAGACGGTGACGTTCGACCTGGACGCCTACTGGGACGACGAAGGGAACACGATCAGTTCGCTCAACGGCTACCTGCGGCTGTTCGACTCGGCGGGCAACCAGCTGAAGTCGAACTCGTCAGGGCACAGCGACAACGACTACAGCCAGTACTACTGGGGCTACCACTACTTCAACTACCAGGACAGCTTCCTGACGTTCACGGCGACCACGGCCGGGACGTATTACCTGGGGGTCTCGTCCGACTACAATACCAACTACGATCCGGAAGCGACCGGGTCGGGTCAGGCCTCGAGTTATACGCAAGCGTCTGGCGCCTATAAGCTGCAGGTGCTGGCCGATGGTCCGGCGCTCACGGTGGACGACGTCTTCGTAGGCGAAGATTCGAGCACGGTCACGTTCACCGTTCGGCTCAATCCGCTGAGCGACGAGACAGTGACGGTAGACTACGCGACCGCCGACGGAACCGCGTTGACGGGGAGCGACTACACGGCGACAAGCGGGACGTTGACCTTCGCTCCAGGGACCGCAACGCAGACCGTGACGGTGACGATACTGGATGATGGGGTGTTGGAAGATCCGGAATCGTTCACGCTGCAGCTGTCGAACATCTCGGCGAACGCTACGCTGCTCGATAGCGAAGCGACCGCGACGATCGCCGATGCGGCGGGGGATGAACTGAGCCGAGCCTTGGACGTCAGCTTGACGCCGGAAGTCGCGGTCGAGTTGGACGGTTCGATCGGGGACGGGACGTACGGGAGCGCGGACGTCGACTTGTACGCGGTGACGTTGTCGGCGGGGCAAACGATTCGGATTGATGTCGACGCGGTGAAGCTGGATGGCGACGGGACGGCGCTCAGTTCGCTCAACAGCTACGTGCGAATGTTCAACTCGACGGGGACCCAGCTGAGCGCCAACGACAACGGCGCCAGTCCGAATGACTACAGCTCCTCGGCCGACAGCTATCTCTCGTTCACGGCGTTCAGCGGGGGAACCTACTACATCGGGGTCTCCTCGTACTACGGCCGCAACTACGATCCGACCACGGCAGGAAGCGGTCAGACCTCGACCAGCACGGCGGCGGTGGGCGCCTACAAGCTGCAGCTGCTGGCCGAGACGCCACCGGAGCCCGACTCGGCGGGGGAAGAACTGTCGACGGCGGAAGTTCTGGAACTCGATCCGTTCGTGCCGGTGGAAATCGATGCGACGATCGGCGACGGGGCCTACTTCACTTCGGACGTTGACTTCTACGCGGTGACGCTGTTCGCTGGCCAGACGGTGACGTTCGACGTCGACGCCTATCTGCTGGATAGCGGGACCCAGCTCAGTCCGCTCGACGCTCACTTGCGGCTGTTCGATGCGGCCGGAACGTTGCTGCTGACCAATAGCTACGCCCTCAGCGACAATGACAACACGGGCTACAACTATCGCGATCCCTTTCTAACGTTCACGGCGACCACCGCGGGTACGTACTACCTGGGGGTCTCATCGGCCTACAACACGAGCTACGATCCGGAAGTAACCGGGTCAGGCCAGACTTCCGGCTATACGGAATCGGCGGGGGCCTACAAGCTGCAGGTGCTGGCCGATGGTCCGGCGATCACGGTGGATGACGTCTCGGTCGGCGAAGATTCGAGCACGGTCACGTTTACGGTTCGGCTCAACCCGTTGAGCGACGAGACGGTGACGATCGACTACGCGACCGCCGATGGAACCGCGTTGGCGGGGAGCGACTACACGACTACATCGGGCACGTTGACCTTCGCACCGGGAACGGCGACGCAGACCGTCACGGTAGCGATCGCCGATGATGGGATCTTGGAAGATCCGGAATCGTTCACCTTGCAGCTGTCGAACATCTCGGCGAACGCTACGCTGCTCGATAGCGAAGCGACTGCCACGATTACGCCAGAACCTGGCGACGATTTTCTGTCGGCGCAAAACGTTTCCATTACTCCTGGCGTCACGACGGAGCTCAGCGGCAATATCGGTGACGGCTCCTACGGTACAGCGGACGTAGATTTGTACGCGGTCTATCTCTTCGAAGGCCAAACGCTCTCGATCGACATCGACGCGCAGCAACTGGATGACGGCAACCAGCTGAGTGACCTGGAAAGCTACTTGCGAGTCTTCAACGATGCTGGCAGCCAGCTTCGCTACAGCTACGATAATCTCAGCCCCAATGATTACGCCTCCAGTGACGACGCCTTCATTTCATTTTTGGCGACGACAACCGGCATGTACTACATCGGCGTCTCGTCCGAGTACAATCGCAACTATAATTCCGCCACGTTGGGAAGCGGTCAAACGTCGGCCAATGCCGATGCGATTGGCGACTACAAGCTTCAGTTGACGGCCTCGGAGCGTTTGTTAAGCGTCGAAGACGTCAAGGTTGGTGAAGACTCGAGCACGGTCACTTTCACGGTGGAGCTCGACTATGCCAGCGATGAAGTCGTCACGGTGGATTTTACAACCGTGGACGGAACGGCACTCGCAGGTAGCGATTACCTCACGGCCTCAGGCTCATTAACCTTTGCTGCGGGTACCACCAGCCAAGTGGTAACGGTCACCATTCTGGATGACGGCGTCTTGGAAGACCCAGAATCTTTTACGTTGCAATTGTCCAGTCCAGTCGGGGCAGCGCTCGCCAATAGCGAGGCGACAGCGACGATTGGCGATGCTGCCGGAGATGATCTGGCCAATGCTCTCGAGATCGCACTGACCGAAGGAAACTGGTCGACGATCGATGGCGAAATCGGAGACGGAACCTATAGCGCGTCGGATGTCGACATCTATCAAGTAACGCTTGAGGCCAACCACCAATTGATCATCGACATCGACGCCATCTACGACGACGCAACCGGCTATGTCAGCGGTGCAACTCTAAATAGCTACATTCGGATCTTCGACGCGACTGGAAATCAAGTCACCTACAACGACAATGCGCAAAGCGACAACGACTACCAACCCAGTTCCGGAAACGACAGCTACCTCTCTTTCGTCGCGATCACCTCGGGGACCTATTTCATTGGCGTCTCCTCGTACTACAACCATAACTATGATCCGACAAGCGTTAATAGCGGCTCGACTTCCAGCAGTTCTTCCGCATTTGGCGAATACACGCTGCAACTACAGGATGTCGGTGCGGTCGATCCCGATGCGCTAGGGGAAGAGTTGACCACCGCCCAAGAGGTTGAACTTGTTGACAACCAGGCGACCGAGTTGGAAGCGGAGATCGGTGACGGACACTACCTGACGACCGACGTTGATCTGATCAAGGTCACGCTGGCGATGGGGCAAACATTAACGGTCGACGTCGATGCGAACTATCTCGATGACGGCACTACTTTAAGCAGCCTGGACAGCTATCTGCGGATTTTTGACGCCAATGGCAATCAAGTCGCAGCCAGCAACTACGGGGCCAGCACCAATGACTATTCGGCGGGAAATGACGCCTATCTTTCCTACGTCGCGACGGCGGCAGGGTCCTACTATATCGGCATCTCCTCCAATCAAAACAGCAACTACGATCCCACGACCATCGGCAGCAATACGATCGCTGCCAGTACAAGCGTGATGGGCGCCTACAAGCTCCAACTCCAAACCAATACTCCCCCCACGCCTGACGTTCCAGGCCAATCGTTGGCTAGCGCCCAAGTGGTTGACTTGAGCGACAACCAACTACATGAACTCACCGCAGAAATCGGCGATAGCCAATACGTCTCCGCGGATGCCGATCTTTACCAAGTCACCCTATTCCAGGGGCAGACTTTGACCATCGACACCGACGCCAATCGTCTGGACGATGGCTCGACGTTAAGTTCCCTCAAAAGCTACCTCCGCATCTTTGACGATAGCGGCAATCAACTGTTGTACAACTACAACGGGACAAGCGGCGATGATTATTCCTCCAGCAATGACAGCTATTTGGAATTCATCGCTCCCGCGGCAGGCATCTACTACGTTGGCGTTTCTTCCGAATACAATCGAAATTACAATCCGGTCACCGGGGAAAACGGCACGTATTCCAGCAACAGCGCCGCCCTCGGTCAATACAAGCTGCAACTGCAAGCCAAAGACCGGGCCTTGACGATTAACGACGTCCAGACCGGTGAAGACGCCAGTACGGTTACCTTTACGGTCACCCTCAATCCAACGCACAGCGAAACGGTCACGGTCGACTACTCGACCGTCGATGGGACCGCGTTGGCAGGCAGCGACTATACCGCCACTTCAGGCACGCTGACATTCGCCCCAGGCGTTTCCACGCAAACAGTGACCGTGACGATTCTCGATGACGGCATCGTAGAAGATTCGGAATCATTCAGTCTGCTTCTTTCGAATGCTGTGAATGCAACAATCGTCGATGCGGAAGGGATCGCAACGATTGCCGACGCTGCCGGGGACGTGATATCGCGGGCCTTGGAAGTCACCCTTGCTGAGAATGTAACGGTGGAAGTCGAAGGAGTAATCGGCGACGGAACCTACGGCACGGCGGATGTCGATCTGTATCAAGTTTCTCTCGAACTTGGTCAGGATCTATTGATCGATATCGACGCCTATCGTGATGATTCCGGGAACTACTTGAGCCCTCTAAATAGTTTCCTGCGAGTCTTTGACGCCAGCGGCAATCCGCTCACGTCCAATAACGACGCCAGCAGCGAGAACGACTACAGCACCTACAGCTATGGCGACAGTTATCTTTTGTTCACCGCCCCGGCCGAAGGAACGTACTATATCGGGGTCTCTTCCACCTACAACCAAAGCTACGACGTAACGGCACCCGGCAGCGGCTCCAGTTCCACCAGCAGTGCGGCGATTGGAAGCTATAAACTGCAACTGACGGCCAAAGGTCCAATGTTGCGAGTAGCCGATATCGTCGTCGACGAAGATGCAGGCACAGCGACCTTTACGGTAACGCTTCATCCGGCTGATGATGAGACCGTAACGGTAGACTATGCGACGGCTGACGGAACGGCCGTTGCGGGGAGCGACTACGTGGCGACCGCGGGAACACTTACATTTGCGGCAGGGGAAACTTCAAAAATAGTCACCGTCGACATTCTTAACGACGGAATCTTTGAAAATCCAGAGTCGTTTACCTTCTCCCTTTCTAATGCGGTCCATGCGACGATTGGGGATTCCGCAGCAGTCGCTACGATCCAAAGTAGAGAGATTGTCTCCTCCATTCAAGGAAACGTGTTTGCGGACACCAATGGGGCGGGAACATGGGATGTCGGATCGGAACAAGGACTCGAAAACATCGAGGTTCATGTAATCGATTTGGCTGGCCGCATTTTGGCCACGACCTACACGGACGCCCAGGGCCACTACGAATTCAATCTCGAAAGTTGGGTTCGTGCACCGAGAATCGAAGTTGTCGCGCCCCAGAATATGGCGCCTACAAGCGGCGCTGCTGGTCAGGGAACTCCACTAAGCAGCAATGTCAGCCCGATTTCTCATCAATCCGCCATTATCATCGATGCTCTGGCTTCCGTTGACATCGGACTTGTCGCAGATAGTGATGGCGATGGAGTAGCGGACTCACTCGAGGCCCATTACGGGCTGAATGTCGGCACGCTTGACGATCGAACCGCGGATACCGACAACGATGGCCTGCCAGACCTCGTAGAGCAGTTTGACCTCGGCTCCGATCCGACCGATTCAGATACGGACGGCGATGGCTTAAGCGATCTATTCGAAAACGCCCTTGCCTGGGATCCAGATTCCGTTTACGCCTATGCCGATCAGGACAATGATCGTCTACCGGACCTGCTGGAGTGGGCTCTGTTTGGGTCAGACGTGAACAACGCGGATGCTGATGGAGACTTGCTGCCCGACTACGAAGAATTGGTCGAATTCGGCAGCAATCCTTGGCTAAGCGATACCGATGGCGATGGCGTTGATGACTTTATTGAGTTCAACCTCCAATTCGATCCCACGTCGAGCGACTCTGACAACGATGGGACGCCCGATGCGGAGGAGCAGGACGCCATCGACGCGATCGCCGGCGGCAGCGTCCCCAGCGGCAACGTGGAAGAGGACGAAGTCCGGTTGCGACTGACGATTGGCGACAATAGCGGAAGCCATAGCGAACGGTACAAATTCTTCGTAGGCCCTTCCTTTGTGACCAATCCGGTCCACGGGCAAGTGAACAGTTTTAACCGCACGTTTGGAATCGATCAGACGCTCGAATTTCGCGTCGAGCACGTCAGTTCGACGCTCGACAACCCGGACTACGACTGGGACACCAATATTGCCTATATCGAAGGCGGAGGGGCTATTTTCTATGATCCGGCGAATATTATTCCGGGATACGGCGACAGCGGAAACTACTATTGGAATCAGATTGTCGGTCAGACCGGTACGCTTTGGACCCATCAGGTGAAGCTAAGTGGGCCGGAACCCACCGATATCTTTGTCGCAAATTTAGATGATGACGATGATAATGGGATCCCCGATTACCAAGATCCCAAAACTGATTTGGCGGATGACGATTTGATTCCAGTCACGCTCGCCGCCTTCGATCACCTTCCGGTGGAAGCCTCTGGTTATTTCACGATTTCGGCAAGCGGCGGCGTTAAACTTTGGTGGAACAACAACGGAACGCCCGAGGAAATTTCATCCGGGACGCAACTGGACTTTCGGGAGCAACATGCGTTGTATGCCGAGCCCCTCAGCGCAGGTGAGGCGGTCATTGAAGCGACGTTTACGCTTACCGATTCGACCGGATTGTTCACTCAACTTGGCGAACTATCCGATCGAATTACCCTGACTGTCGCTCCCAATGGACCAACAGCTGCGGAAGACTCGACGACGACCGAGGACGAAGATCCTTGCAATTGCGACTGCAGTTGCTCCGTCGGCCCCCCCGAAAAAGCTCCTGAGCCCGCTACCGGCTCAAAAACGAACCGGCAAGTTTCCGTCGATTTCAAACTGTCGGGATATCGCCCGCCCGGAAGTATCATTGCCGTAGACTGGTATCTGGATGGAGGATCGACGGAGACAATTTATTACTCAACCGATGAACTTCCGCAGTATGGAGATGTCACGGTTCCCTTTTCCCATCAGTTCAATGTTTCTGAAATGGGGACCGGCGTTTACAGCTATACCGCTACACTTCGCAGCGATAGCTTTGATGCAGGATTGCCAAGCTCAACATTCACTGGACAGCTAACCGTCTCCAAGCAGGATAGCTCCCTCGGGAATGGTGGCATATCAGATCTCGGCAAGATCACCGCCACGGCTAACGGGGCTATTATTGATTTGGGAGATGGCGACGGTAAGCATTTTCTGGCCAATGGAGACGGCACTTTCTCCCTGGCGGACGAACCCTATTCGCTACTCACTCAAAACAGCGATGGCGGCTACACCCTGACCAATCAAGCAGATCAAACGCTTGAATTCGATAGCAATGGTCGTATCCAGACACTTACCGAGGCGAATGGCCAAACCACCACTTACTCCTACGCAGACGGCGACGGAGATGCCGTCGCGGATGAAATTTCCGAAATTACCAACTCATTTGGCGAAACGGTCGCTTATTCCTACACGGACGGATTGCTCACCAGCGTTACCGATATCGCCGGGCGCGTGACATCGTACACCTACGACAGTGAAAACCGTATTGAGACGGTGACCTCGCCCGATCCTGATGGACTAGGCGCCTTGAGTCCGATGGTGGAGACGTACGCTTACGATTCACACGGCGAAATTGCTTCGGTTACCGCCGCGAATGGTAAAACGACACAGTACATTCGCGACTCCCATGGAAATCTAACGCAGAAAATTCTGCCGGATGGTTCCTCGGTCTACTATGACTCGTATAGCTCTCGCGGTCTCGCCTCCGCAGGGCTCGGAACCATCCAGAATCCAGCTCCCCTTGGGCAGGCGGATGACACCTGGGGAAGCATAGTAAACGGCAGCGGTATTGTTACGTACTATGCGACCGACTCACACGGGAACATTACTCGAACTAAGGACGAGCTCGGCAATATCACCTTTTATCTGCGAAATGCAGCTGGCCTCGTTACTAAGATGATTCAACCAGATCCCGACGGAGCTGGCCCGCTCGAAACGCCCGTTTATGAATACGCTTATGATTCCCGTGGAAATCTCCTGACGGAAATTCTGCCCGATGGCTCCGTAAGACAGTGGGAATATCATGCGACGTGGAACGAACCGATCAAGTTCACCGATGCGAACGGCAACATCACCCTATACGCGTACGACTCGAATTATGCGTTGCTCCTCTCCGAGACAGCTATAATCGGGCAGATCGACGACGGAAACAACCTAGAGACCGACGATCTGACCACCTTGTATACCTACACGTCACCCCCGACGATAGCGTTCGATCCTCCACAGGGATTGATAGCGTCGATCACCGAAGCCGATGGTGTCGTAACGGAGTTTGAGTATGACCAATATGGCAACCTGACGAAAACGACTTACGCCGTTGGCACAACGGACGAAGCGTTTACCACAGCGACCTACGATGCGGCCGGCAATATGCTGACCGAGACCGATGAGTTGGGCAATACGACGACGTATACGTACGACAGCCTCGATCGGGTTATCTCGATTACTTCGTCCGATCCGGATGGCGCCGGGCCGCTTTCGGCCACGGTTATCAGCTATGCATATAACGCATTCGACCTGGTTGCAATGGAAACAATCAACGGTCGTACCACCAGCTACACCTACGATTCCGATGGACGTCTTTCCTCAATAACGGAAGAAGATCCAGACGATACCGGCCTGCTAGCCTCTCCCGAAACAAGCTACACCTACGATACCGACGGCAATGTCCTTACGGTTACCGATCCTTTGGGTAACGTCACCACATACGCCTATACCGACGGATTGCTGACCTCGGTCACCGGCGCCGATCCCGACGACGCCGGGCCGCTATCGGCGCCCGTCACTAGCTACACTTACAACGACAACGGGCAGATCCTCACGATCACCGATCCGCTCAGTCGCGTTACGACCTACGAATACGACAATCTTGGTCGTCAGATTTCGGTCACCTATCCCGATCCCGACGGGGGCGGCGCGCTGCTATCGCTTTCAGAAACGACGGTCTACGATCTCTTCGGCCGCGTCGCCAGCCGTACCGATACCGCTGGCGTCGAGACCAGCTATACGTACGATCCCGAAGGGAATTTACTGACCGAGACGACGCCGCTCGGGACGACGACTTACGCCTATGACGAACTGAATCGCCGCGTGGAAATCGAGACCGCCGACCCGGATGGTGGCGGCGCGCTGAACGCTCTGACAACGATCTATGTCTACAACGCCGCCGGCATGTTGGCGTCGGTCACCACGCCCGTCGGGACAACCACGTACGCCTATGACAATCGCCGTCGCCGCACCAGCGTCACCCAGGCCGATCCCGATGGCGCAGGCCCGCAAACGGCGCCGGTCAGCAGCACCACCTACGATGACGCTGGCAACGTGCTGACCGAAACCGATGCTCTCGGCAATGTCACCAGTTACGAATATGACGCACTCAACCGCGTCGTCGAAATTACTTCGCCCGATCCGGACGGCGCTGGCGCCCTCACGTCGCCGGTCACCGGTTACGAATATGACGAGTTTGGCCAGCTCGTCAGCATGACCGATCCCAATGGCGGCGTCACCACTTACGTGTATGACGATCTCGGCCGCAAAATTGCCGAGGTCTCTCCTGATCCCGATGGGGGCGACGCCTTGACGGCGCCCGAAGTCTCCTACGCGTACGACGCCAACGGGCAATTGGTCAGCATGACCGATCCGCTGGGGAACGAAACGGTCTACGAGTATGACAATCTCGGCCGACAAATTTCGGTCACGCTGCCTGATCCGGACGGCGTCGGCGCGGCGACTTCGCCGGTCACCACCTACGTCTATGACGCCGCTGGCCAACTGAGCAGCATGACCGATCCGCTGGGCCGGACGACCAGCTACACGTACGACGCGCTTGGTCGAACCTTAACGGAAACTCTGCCTGATCCGGATGACGGCGGGGCGCTGACCGCCCCGGTGACGACGTACGTCTATGGCGCCGACGGTCGTCTGGCGAGCGTCGAGGATGCCGAAAATCAAACGGTCAGCTATACCTATACGGCATCCGGCCAAATCGCCACGATGACCGATCCCCGCGGCGTCACGACCTACACGTACGACGCGCTCGGACGACAGTTGTCGATCACCGAGCCCGATCCCGACGACGCTGGTCCGCTTGCGGCCCCTGTCACAACCTACGTCTACAATGACGATGGGCAGTTAGAGTCGATGTCCACGCTTGATGGCGCGACCAGCTATGAATACGACGCGCTGGGCCGCACGATCAAAGTGACGACGCCCGATCCCGATGGGGCCGGTTCACTGCTGGCCGCGTGGACGGTTTACAGTTACGACGCGCTCGGCCGCACGCTCAGCGAGACTGATCGCCTGGGGCATGAGACGAGTTACGACTACGACAACCTCGGCCGTCTCATCCTGAAAACCGATGCTGAAGGAGGCGAGACCGAATATACCTACGACGCCAACGGCAATCGCCTGACGCTGACCGATCCGGAAGAAAACACGACCACCTGGACGTACGACGCGCTCAACCGGATGCTGACCAACACGAACGAGTTGAGCGACACGCGCTACTACGAGTACGACTCTGCCGGCAATCTGACCGAGTACATCGACCGCAACGGCCGGGTGATTAACTACGAATACGACAATCTCCAGCGCCGCATCACCGAAAATTGGCTGGACGGCATGTCGATCGTCCACACAATTTCATACAGCTACGACGCCGCATCGCAGCTGATCGAAGCAAGCGATTCGGCTGCGACCTACACGTTCATTTACGATAATCTCGGCCGCAACACCAGCACCGAGCATGACTTGGCCGCGCTCGGCTTCGATGTCGTAATCGACGAGGCGTACGACGCCCTCAACCGTCGCATCAGTCTGGCCGTCGAGATCGACGGCTCGGACGACCTGGAAAGCGAGTACGCCTACGACTACCTGAACCGGATGACGCAGGTCACCCAGGCCGGCCAAGTCGGCGGCAACACGGTCGCTGAAAAGCGAGTCGATTTTACGTACGACGCGGAAGACAAGTATCAATTCACGTCGATTACGCGTTATGCCGACTTGGCCGGTACCGAAACGGTGGCGACAAGCACTTACAGCTATGACAATGCCGATCAGCTGACGAGCCTCACGCACGTCGACGGAGGCAGCAGCAGCAGCACGCTCGCCGAATACACTTACAGCTATGACGAAGGAAACCGCCTGACCGGCTTTACTGTTTACGGCTACTCGGCCGAAGACGCCACCTACAACTACGATGACACCGACCAGTTGACCGGCGCCGACCGGAGCGGCACTACCGACGACGAGTCGTACGCGTACGACGAAAACGGCAACCGGATCGGCGGTGGTTATTCGACGGGGGACATCAATCAGATTCTTTCGGATGGCACTTACAATTACACTTACGACGACGAAGGAAACCGCCTAACCAAGACGAATATCTCGACGGGCGAGGTGATTGAATACAGTTGGGACTACCGCAATCGTCTTACCAGCATCATCACTAAGGACAGTCTCTCCGTCGTCACGCACGAAGTCGAGTACACGTACGACGCCTTCAATCGCCGGATCGTGAAGTCGATCGATGTCGATGGGGCTGTCAGCGGAACTGCGGTTGAAGAGATTTACATCTACGACGGCATGCGGGAAGAACGTGGCAACGCGGGCGATCATATGCTGCTTGTCTTCGACGAGGCAGGCAATTTAACCAATCGCTTTTTGTACGGCCCACATGTCGACCAAGTGCTAGCGAGCGAAGAAGTCGCCAGCACCGCTACTGCGGGTGATGTCCTCTGGGTGCTGACCGATAATCTCGGGACGGTCCGTGACCTAGCCGAATATGACGCCGGAACTGACGCAACGACCATTGTCAATCATTTTGCCTACGACGCCTTTGGCCAAGTCGCCAGCGAAACGAACTCCGCTGTCGACTTCTTGTTCGCATTTACTGGAAGAGAAAGGGATGAGGAAAGCAGTTTGCAGTATAGTCGAGCCCGGTATTACGAAGCTGAACTTGGCCGTTGGATCAGCGCAGATCCTCTCGGTTTCGATGCGATGGACCCGAATCTCTATCGATACGTCGGGAACAGTCCTTCGTTTGCCATTGACCCGAGCGGACTGGAGATTTACCTTGTAGACCGACCAATTGGTGGGTGGGCCCCGACACATCCCCTGAATCCTTTGGACCACACATTCATAGTCGTCACAGACGAGAAGGGAAATATTATTGGAACATATAGTTGGGGAAATGGCAATGACGCTTCCAATCCATCCCACTGGTATCAAGATCAGGCATACGATGTTCTCGCAGCAATATTAGCGCTGCAAAATGGCAGAGCCAAGATAGCGGGGAATGATTCGATGAATCCTTACGTAATAGAAGCTTTTCGTTTGTTGAGCGAAGCGGGATCGCCTTCAGCTCATCACCATGGAGGAGCCATACTCAACTGTAAGACTGAGGCTGAGCGATTGCTTAAACTTGCTCAAGAAATAATGAAGGCGGCAAACTCTGCGAACCCAAAAAAGGCAATCGAAGAACTCCTGTATAAATACGGCCTAGGCGATCCTCCGAAGATTTATTTACCAGAAGAACCAACCTGGATACTGAAATAGCACGATGAAAAGACTGATAGTTGGCTTCGCTATTGCTGTTGCCTATTTCACGTCAATCCAAATGGCTGTGAAAATCGCGGCGGCTGGAGAGGTCGCAAGCGGATTCGTCACTTGCATGAACGTATTGTCGGACAGCAATCTTGCACTGGGGATTTATGGAAATCGTGATTGCAGCTTGGTAGTGGCAAATCATTCCGGACGCGTCTTTCAAACAGCCAAGCTTGCCGACGAACGGCTTCGCAACTTCATGAGAACGCCATTAAATGATCAAGGATTTGTTATTTGTGGCGCTTCTTCACCGAGGTCTGACGCCCAGGCGGTCGGAATCGAAGGTGGAGAGATTTCGATTTGGAATGCCGTAACAAACGGGTTCTCGCACGTCGGACGACATCCGCCGAGAGTTTTGTGTTTGGGCTGGTCGGCAACTGGAGTACTGGCGAGCGGAGGACTCGATGGAAAGGTAATTCTGTGGGATCTTGCTACAAAGAAAAATCGAAGCATCGAGGTGACGCATGAACATGGGGTGCGTAGCATTGCATTTTCTCCAGATGGCAGCTTGATCGCATCGGGAGGAGAAGATGGAAAGATTTGTGTTACGAGCATGTCCGATGAGAAATCTTCAGTCGTTCTCGAAACCCCATCACACACCCCAATCGATAGTTTGACTTTCATCGGAAACAGTGACATGCTCGCTTCCGGGGACACTTCTGGTAACCTCGTATTATGGGATACAAATTCTGGCAAGAAATTGGGGCGGCTCGGAGATTCAATTTTCGCGGTAGCTAACCTTGTACCGGTTGCAGGCAACTCGGGTGATCCGGCGTTTCTGCTTTCTTCCCACAATAATGGCATGGTGCGTCTGTGGGACGTGCGAACGAAAAAAGAAATCGACTCTGTCAACCTCCATTGCGGAATGATCCGCGCGTTGGCTTATGACAAGCGAACGAACATCATCCATGTCGCCAGTGTCAACGTCGGTCTTTTGGCACTTCGGTTCGGAGAACAGGAGCTATTACAAATCGACCCAATGCCTCCGATGCAACTTCATGAGGATGCTTCAATTCGTAGAATCCAGAGGAACTTGTTCAAGACACGCGTGGAAAATCGCTGACGCATTTCTCTCGATTTCAGTCCACGGCGATCGCACCATAAATCATTTCCCCAACAACACTTCCAGCAAGTAGCCGTCGTTCCTCCTTGCTTTCTTCACCCCCACTTTCGCCGTTTTGTTGTTCTTCAGCAGGGTGAGCGCACGGTCAACTACACCTCCCCATCAATCACAAAATCGGCGTGGCCTGACGATTTACCACAGGATATCCAGCGTGCCGACGCCTAAGGTAGTGTCCGTCAAGACCAGTCGGAGTCTTCCGATTCGCCGTGCCCGCAAATCGAGTGTGACTGACCGCACGGTTCTTTCCGAATACAAGGTGACCAGTCCTTTCGGTCAAAAATTCGATGCACGAATCAATGCACGAAACGGCGTGCAAATCGTGAATTTCGTGGAAATCCTAGACACAGAAATCGCAAAAACTCCCAAGAAATAAGGCCTTTCCTCCATTCCCGGCTCCATTTACACCGAAGATGTCGGGGGTTCGAGTCCCTCATCGCCCACTTTCAAGGCGCCTTACGAGTCACGTAAGGTGCCTTTTTTCATGGGCTTACGTGAAATTCCCTGTGCCATAAGGACTTACGAAAAGGCTCCTGTTCGGATAAGCGGTCGGATAAGAGCCGGATTTGTGTCGGATATGCGTAGGACGCTTTTTTTATTGGACGGGGGATGAATTTCGCCGGTTGTCACTTGTGGCGAGCCTTCTAAAAAGATGCTTGATGGGGGGCGGCAAGCACAATCTTTGCAAGAGGAAGTCTTCAATTCTGATGGCGCGTATCTTTTTGACAATCGTGGGGACCGTCTATCTGCTACTAGCGGCGTGGTGCTCGTTCAGTCCTGAGCATACATCGAAAGTGGTTGGTTTCACGCTTCAGCCAGGCTCCGGTCAGTCCGAGTTTTTGACGGTCTACGGCGGTTTGGAGTTTGCGCTTGGGCTTGCTTTTCTGTGGCCGCTTTATCGGCCAACCGATGTCGAGTCGCCACTGCTGCTTTGTCTGCTGATCCACGGATGCCTAGTCGCGTTTCGGACCGCCGGGTTCCTGGTCTTTAGCGACATTCCGGCCGATACCTACTCGCTGGCGACGGCCGAGTGGATCATTTTCTTGTTCGCCGCGATCTTGGTTAGGCGAAAGTCGTAGCTTCTACTTGCTCATGTCGCTAACGAAGTAAGTTTGCGTTTTCCGTTTCGGCGCGGCTGGATGCAAGTATCGGACGAGGTTTCGGAGGTTCATTTGCCGAACCTTTTTCGCGGGTGGGTGTCTCGGTCCTGACTGCTTTGCCCTGGGCGGCGTTATCGTCCGGCGCGCCCGTTTCTGGAGAAATAGGGAGATGCGATCCATCGTGACAAGTAAGATTCGACATTATGAAGATCGCGATTTAGAGCAACTTCTCGAAGTCTGGGAGGCGGCGTCCGAGCTTGCGCATCCATTTTTGACGGCGGAATTTCAAGCGATGGTGCGCGAGAGTATCGCGAACGTCTATCTGGTCAAAGCCGAGACTTGGGTCTTTGAAGACAATTCGCACGTCGTCGGATTTATCGCGTTGATCGGCAGCGAGGTTGGAGCGATCTTCGTGCAACCCGAACGGCAGAAGTTGGGGATCGGCCGACAGCTGATGGACAAAGCAGTGCAGCTTCGCAGTGAGCTGGAAGTCGAGGTCTTTGTCGCCAATTCGATCGGGCGAGCATTCTACGATCGGTACGGATTTGTGCCGCTAGAAGTAACGCATCACGAACCGACAGGGCAGGATGTTCTACGAATGCGGTTTCCAGCGAAGGAAAAAGCAGCGCGCCACGGTGTCGCCGGCCGAAAGACTTAATCGCAACAGGACTGACGAAAAACGCCGCGCAGCTGGAGTTCGAGTTGCAGGTCGTAGACTTCTTTTTCTAGCGCCGCTTGTCGAGCCTGACTTGCCTGCAATTCTTCTAGCAGCAGCGTGATCAGTTCCGCCGTGGGGCCGTCGGGCAGTTGCTTTTGCAACAGGGCGAGACGTTCGTGACGCGCAGCGGACAAAGCAGCGCCGCTGGGTGCGGGAGTCGAAGACATGGAGCGAACTCTGCAGCGGATGAATCAACGGGAACGACTCGTCAACATACGACGCCGTCGAACGGGCGGCAAGTAGAATCGGAATTTGGTTCTTCTAGCGATCAAGCACCGAGTGCAAGAACTGCTGCGTTCGTTCCTCTTTCGGTGACGTAAAGATCTCCGCAGGCGGGCCTGATTCGAGGATGCGTCCCTCGTCAAAAAAGAGGACGCGATCGGCGATTTCTCGGGCAAACGCCATCTCATGCGTCACCAACAGCATGGTCATATCGGTCTCTTTGGCTAGCTTGCGCAGTACCGACAGCACTTCGTGAACCAGTTCTGGATCGAGGGCCGAGGTGACTTCGTCAAACAACATGACCTGCGGCGACATCGCCATTGCTCGGGCGATCGCAACGCGTTGTTTTTGCCCGCCTGAAAGTTTGGCCGGATAGGCGTCGGCCTTATCGGCCAGTCCGACCATATCTAACAGACGCTCGGCCGTTTGCGTCGCGGCGCCGCTTGCTTCCCCATGCACTAACCGAGGCGCAAGCGTCACGTTTTGCTGCACTGTCATGTGAGGGAAGAGGTTGAAATGCTGGAACACCATTCCAAGCTTCTCGCGAACCTGACGCAGATGGGGTTCGTCAGCTGCGACTTGGGATCCGTTGCGCTCGACGCGCCACATCGGCGTGCCGGCGATGAAGATCTCGCCGTCATCCGGTTTTTCGAGCGTCATCAACATGCGCAGGAGAGTCGACTTGCCCGATCCGCTGGGGCCGATGATCGCGACTTTTTCGCCGGCTTGGATATCGACATTCAGTCCGCGGAGGACGGTCAGCTCGCCATAGCGTTTGACGAGGTTGCGAACGCTCACGATCGGTGGGTCGGAAGTCATACTCTGGTGATCCTTTACGATTGTGACGCTTCGACGCGGCGCTTCAGCCAGGAGACGCCAACCCCGGAAAGAATGCTGAGCGTCAGGAAGATGATGCCGACGATCGTCAGCGGTTCCTGGTAGCGAAAACTTTGGTTGCCGACGATCTTAGCGCGCTGCAGTACGTCCAGGACCGTGATCGCTGACAACAACGGCGCGTCTTTAAACATCGCGATTAAATAGTTGCCCAGCGCCGGCAAAATCGGCGGGATCGCTTGGGGCAAGACGACGTGGCGATAAGTTTGCCAGGTCGTCAGGTTGAGCGCCTTCGCGGCGATCCACTGACCCTGGGGAACGCCGTTTAAACCGGCTCGGTAGACTTCGGCGGTGTAACAACTGTAGTGCAGCCCCAAGACGAAAATGCCAGACCACAGCGGCGAAAGCCAGCCGCTGGTCAGCTCGGCCAGCGTGTAGTAAACGAGATATAACTGCACCAGCAGCGGAGTGCTGCGGATGAACTCGACGATTCCGTAGGTGGGCCAACTGACCCAATGCAGCGTCGAGCGGCGCATGACCGCCCACGCAAGTCCCAGCAAGATCGCCAGCGTCATGCCGCCGGCGACGGCCAAGAGCGTGACGCCGAGACCTTCCAGGATTTCCGGCAAGATTCGTATGGCGAATTCCCAATCCCACATTATCGCGCTCCCCCATAATCTTGGCCACGCGCGAGTCGATGTTCGATCTGTCTCACGGCGGCGGCGATGCATTGCGAGAGGACGAAGTAAATCAGCAGCAGCATGCTGAAGATCGCCAGCGAACGATGCGTTTCGGTCCGCAGAAACATGCCCATCTGCGTCAGATCAACCACGGTGATCATCGAGACCAATGCGGTGCTCTTCAGCA
The DNA here is from genome assembly GCF_000153105.1 of Blastopirellula marina DSM 3645. Taxonomy (GTDB): domain Bacteria; phylum Planctomycetota; class Planctomycetia; order Pirellulales; family Pirellulaceae; genus Blastopirellula; species Blastopirellula marina. The sequence continues at coordinate 161,440 of NZ_CH672377.1, read as the reverse complement.
ACTCGATCATCAGGTTGCCGAGCGGGGGCGTGGCGGCCAGAGCGGCTTGCGGCAACACGATATAACGCATCGTTTGCCAGGGGGTCAGATTCAACGCTTGGGCGGCGATGCGTTGACCAACCGGCACCGAGTGGATTGCGGCGCGAACGACTTCGGCGCCATACGCGCCGATGTTCAGCCCCAAGATGACGATTCCGGCGACCATCGCCGGCATGCTGACGCCGATCAATCCCGGCATCGCAAAATAGAACCAATACAGGAGCACGATCGCCGAGGCGCCGCGAAACGTTTCGACATAGATGGTCGCCGTCCAACGGACGATCGGATCGCGCGAATCACGGCCGAGACCCGCTAACAGCGAACTGACCAACGCCACGGCGATTCCACCGAGCGTGATTAAAATCGTGACCCACAAACCTTGCAGCAAGACTGGTAATAAATCAAACGGAGCAGGCATCCTGATTCGCAAACGTTATGGTTCGTCAGAACCGATGACTTGGGCGGTTGTGATGTCGCCGGGAAGCGTCGACTTGCCGAACCCGAACGGTTCGATCAGCTGCAAATGTTCCGGCGTGCCGACGAAATCGGCGATCTCTTGATTGAACGCGAGACGCAATTCGTCGTCATGTTTTTGGAAGCCGAATGCGCCGTAGCCCAGGATCGACTTACCGTCGATCACCGGATTTTCAAACGGCTCGGCGGATTCAATTCGATCATCATCGGCTTTCGCCAACAAATCGTTGACCGTCAGAATGGTCGCCGCCGCCGCGTCGATTCGATTGGCCGTGATTCCATCGATGGCGCTGCGATAGTCGGGGAATACGACAATTCTATTCTCCGGCACGCCAAGTTGCTGAGCATAGCCATGCTCGACGCTTCCCCCCATCACGCCGATCCGCGCCTGCGGATTGGCCGCGACATCTTGGTAGCTATGCAGGTGAAGCGGATTGCCGGCGCGAACGATGAATCCCTCGCCGATCGCGTAGGTGGGATTCGAGAAGTCAATCTCTTTGGCGCGCTGCGGCGTGACGTACATGCCGGCGGCGATCAGATCAAAGCGGCCTGCTTTCAGGCCGGGGATCAGCGCGCCAAACTCGGTCACAACCGGTTCAATCTGCTTGGCGCCTAAGCGGTGCAGGATCACTTTCGCGATCTCGGGCGCTTCGCCGGTGATCTGACCGGTCGTCGTGACGTAGTAGCCGTACGGAGGTTCGTTGGCGAAGCCGATGCGCACGGCGCCGGTCCGGCGGATTCGCTCCAACGCGGAACTGGGCTGCGGCGGATGCGAGACGCGCCACACCACCGATCCAGTGACGGTGATCCAAAGAATCGCCAACACGACGCCGAGCGGCGTTATCTGATTTTTCGCTTGCGGCATCGCTTCCTTCCAAGTTCGGAAAGGAGATGGCGACCGCACTGACATAGCAGCACGCGACGACGCTAGTTCAATAGCGCTAGGAGAGCACGCCGCTCAATTGCGGCGTGCAGGAAGCGGGTCAGTGTAGACCAGATCGCGTCCGCTCTTCAACCGTACCTACAAAAGAGGTCCGATCAGTTCAGCGAAAGCTTGGCGGTTCGTCCGCTAGCGACGTCGCTTGTATTGCTCTTTGGCGCAACGTCGGACAACTTGAAATTGAAGACGTTGTCACCCGGTTCAATCACGGCGATCAGTCCTGAGGTCGGACCATCGCCATAATGTTCGGGAAGCAAATCGACGACACGTTGCGAACTGTGCCGCCGAGAACGTCGGCAACCATGATGTCGATCCGCGTGATCTTCTTGCGTCGTTCGTTTGACGATCGTCACGGCGTATTTACCGATCGGCAATTCGTGCTCCATTCGGGAATAGAGCTCATAGCGACCTTGTTTGTCGGTTTGGCCGTAAAGCGATTCCGACATTCCACGGCATTTGAACGTGACAAACGCGTTCGAAACCGGCTCACCTTGATAGGTAATGGTTCCTTCTACCGTGGCCGGCGCGGGTTCCGCCGCGGCCGAGTGATAACGAAGGAGGACCAGCAGTCCCCCCAAAAGCAGTGCGCCAGCGTACGTCGATGTCTGTCGAAGCATATCGTCTCTTTCCTGTTCCATGAGGGGTGAACGACATCTTCTATTTAAACAACTTCGGCGGAAAAAGTTTCGCAAATGTTAACACTACAAATAAAAACAGCGCAAAAGCGTGAATTACTGCGGCAAGTACGGTCCTGAGCCAATTTCTTAGGTTGTCTGCGTTGAAACCAAATCTCGATCGTGTTAGGGTGACTCGATCGTCTGCGATAGGCGAACGCACCTTTAGGCAATGGTAAGCGTCGGATTAACCATCCACGGCAAGCAGGAAAATTTCACACCCACTTCATGCGATGACCGAGACTTCCCCCCCGGCGGAAAACGACAGGGAGTCCGTTCGTCTGCGTCGTCCCGAAAAACGGGACGCTCAGTCGTTGTGGAGATTGGTCTGCGCTGACGAAACGCTCGACACCAATTCCTGTTACCTCTATTTGCTTCAGGCGACCGAGTTCGCCGATTCGTGCGTCGTTGCGGAACTGAACGATGAGATCGTCGGTTTCGCTACTGGATTCCGCCCCCCGACGCGTCCCCAATCCCTGTTTGTATGGCAAGTGCTTGTCGCGCCCTCAGCGCGCGGCATGGGACTGGCCAAGCAGATGCTGCTGTATTTGGTGGAGCAGGGTGAAGCGGTGCAGTTTATCGAAGCGACGATCACACCATCTAATGCTCCATCGCGTGGTTTGTTTGCGTCGCTAGCGTCCCGGTTGGGAGCAGCGATCGAATACTCGCGATGTTTTGAACCCGCGGACTTTGGCGCTTCAGATCATGAAGCGGAAGAGCTTGTCCGCGTTGGCCCTATTTAGGATAGAGAATGAATATTTTCCAGCGAATGGAATCAAACGTCCGCAGTTACTGCCGCTCGTTCCCGACGATCTTCACCCGCGCGAAGGATCACCTGCTGTTCGACGAACAGGGACGATCCTTCATCGACTTTTTTGCGGGCGCAGGCTCGCTCAACTACGGTCACAACAATGACGTGATCAAGTCGGCGCTGCTCGAGTATCTTTCGGCGGATGGCGTGACGCACGCTCTGGATATGTCGACGGCTGCTAAACGTGATTTGCTGCAAGCGATGCAGGATGTGCTGCTTGCTCCGCGTGGACTCGATTACAAGGTGATGTTTCCTGGACCGACCGGCACCAACGCCGTTGAATCGGCGCTGAAACTGGCCCGCAAGGTGACCGGTCGCGCCAACGTGATCGCCTTCACCAACGGCTTCCACGGCATGACCCTCGGTTCCCTGGCGATGACCGGCAACTCAGGCAAACGCGCCGGCGCCGGCGTCGCGCTGTCGGACGCGTCGCACATGCCGTTTTGCGACTATTTTGACGCCGATACCGATACGATCTCGCTGATCGAAAGCTATCTGAGCGATAACAGCAGCGGCATTGAGCCGCCGGCGGCCTTCATCGTCGAAACTGTGCAAGCCGAAGGGGGCGTCAACGTCGCTTCGAAAAAGTGGCTGCAGCGCCTAGCGGCCTTGGCCAAAAAAGTGGGCGCACTGCTGATCATGGATGACATCCAGGTCGGTTGCGGTCGCACCGGCCCGTTCTTCAGCTTTGAATTTGCGGGGATCAAGCCGGACATCGTTTGCTTGTCCAAGTCGTTCTCGGGTTATGGCTTGCCGTTGGCCGTTGTGCTGATGAAGCCGGAGCTCGATGCGTTTCAGCCAGGCGAGCACAACGGGACGTTCCGCGGACACAATCCGGCGTTCGTCACGGCGACCGCCGCGCTGCGTAACTATTGGCAAGACGATCAGCTCTCGCTGGCGGTCAATAGCAAAGCGAAGAAGATCAAAGCGACGTTGCTTGATCTGGCCGAAGCGTATGGCGCCGACGTTCGTGGTCGCGGTCTGATTCAAGGAATTCAGTTCCATGAAGAAGACGTCTCAGCGAAGATTTCTCGTGCGGCGTTTGGGCGCGGGCTGATCATTGAAACAGCCGGTCCCAACGACGAAGTGGTCAAGACTTTGCCGCCGCTGACGATCGCCGAAGATGCGCTCGACAACGGCCTGAAGATCCTGGTCGATTCGGTTCGAGAAGTCATGGGCAGTCCCAGGACCAAGAAGCCGGCCCAATCGATGGCGTCCGCCGACGAGGTTTCGGGCTAATTCAAAAGCGATGGAGCGTCTTCACGCTCGCGCGTATCGACTTCTACCTAACCCAACGCGCGTCGCATTCTGCGGCGCGCTGCACGGAGATACTGTACTTTGATCGTCAAAAAATTATCCGAAGCCATCGGAACCGAAGCGGAAGTTGTATCGGAAAACTGGACCAGTCGTCGCTTGCTGCTCAAGAAGGACGGCATGGGATTTTCGCTGCACGACACGATTATTCGCGCCGGCACCACGACCCCGATTCATTACCAGAATCATCTCGAAGCCGTCTATTGCATCGAAGGTAAAGGACGCGTCCAGCTGGTCGATTCCGGCGAGGTCTTTGAAATCGAAGCCGGCACCGTCTATGCGCTCGACAAAAATGACAAGCATTTGCTGTCGGCCGATGTCGATATGCGGATGGTCTGCGTCTTCAATCCGCCGGTCGTCGGAACCGAAGTTCACGACGAAAATGGCGTCTACCCGGCGATTGTGGATTAGCCGCGACGGCGTCGTCGTACGACCAAGCACAACTTCGTAAAGGAACCAGCAACCGACAATCGGATGATCCAACTGGAGAAGGAAAACCCTAGTGTCGAACGTCATTCAAGTTCATCGTGATCCTTATGCGTCTCGCATGGGGGAAATCTGGGAGGCCGCGCCGCGCATCGATCCGGTTGTCTGGCCAGGGCGCAGCGGCACTTTGCCCGACTCAGAGATCAGCAGCTTCGCCGACAACGGCTATCTATCGTTTCCGCAACTGCTCAGTTCAAGCGAAGCGGCGCAGTGCCTGGCGGAAGCGGAAGAGATGCGGTGGAGCGCCGACCAGGATCGGCCCGAAGTGATCACCGAACCGCAGCGGAACGAAGTTCGCACGATCTTTCGCGTCCATCGCGACAACGAACGTTTCCGCAGTATTTGCCTGGACCGGCGAATTCTCTCTAAGGTCGAACAGATCCTGGGGAGCGACGTTTATATTCATCAATCCCGCATCAACTACAAGCCGGCCTTTCACGGCAAAGAGTTCTTCTGGCACTCCGATTTTGAAACCTGGCACGTCGAAGATGGCATGCCGCGCACGCGTGCGATCAGCGTTTCGATCAGCCTGACCGACAACCACGAGTTCAACGGTCCTCTGATGCTGATCCAAGGTTCGCATCAGTACTACATTCGCTGTATCGGCGAAACGCCGGAGAATCACTACGAGACGTCGCTGAAGAAACAAGAGTTCGGCGTCCCCAGTCGTCAGGCGATCGAGTTTCTGACCAATCAAGGATCGATCAAAGCGCCCAAGGGTGGCCCCGGTTCGGCCCTGATGTTTGACTGCAACACGATGCACGGTTCGGCTGGAAATCTCAGCCCGACGCCGCGAACCAATCTGTTTGTCGTTTATAATAGCGTCGAAAATCGGCTCGTAGAACCGTTTGGCGGCTATGCGCCGCGGCCTGAGTTCCTAGCGGAGCGAGAAGATTGCTCGTTGGAGCAGCCTTAGCGGCCCGCTGGAGTAGACGCGTCGATTCAAACGACGCGACTGTCGGACAAATCGACACGAAAAAACGACCGCTGTCACTGACATCGGTCGTTTTTCTCGTTCTTGCGGAAACGTATCAGGGCTTTTCGCTTTGCAGAGAAATCTTCGCCGCTCGGCACGGTTTGTGCTTTTACAGTTCTCCCATACTGGCCTGTGCCTTCTCGTCCCGGATCGCGTCGGCGCGCGATCCGGTCGAGTTGGCCGTTTTCCTCGTCCGTCTGGTAGCTTAGTCGGCCAGATTGACCGTGACGGTCTTGTTCTCCAAGTAGGCGTCGAGACCCGCGGCGCCTAGTTCGCGTCCCAGGCCAGACATCTTAAAGCCGCCAAACGGAGCCGCCGTGTCAAACACGTCGTAGCAGTTGACCCAGACGGTTCCGGCGCGAACATCCGCGGCGAAACGGTGCGCCTTTTTGACGTCGTTGGTCCAAACGGCGGCGGCTAGTCCATAGAACGTGTCGTTCGCGCGCTGGATGATGTCGTCCTGGCCCTTAAACCGCAGGACCGACATCACCGGGCCAAAGATTTCGTCGGTCGCGATCTTCATATCGTCGGTCACATCGGCAAACAGGGTCGGCTGCACATAGAAGCCTTTGTCGCCGTGTCGCTGGCCGCCGCTCAATAGGCGAGCGCCTTGCTTCTTGCCAAGTTCGACGTAGCCCAAGATCTTGTCCATCTGACGCTGATCGACCTGCGGGCCCTGCTCGGTATCTGGATCAAGCGGGTCCCCTAGTTTGCGATCCTGATTCATCGCGACCATTCGTTCGCAGAATTCGTCGTAGATCGAATCTTCGACAAAGACGCGACTGCCGGCGGTGCAACATTGGCCTTGGTTGAAGTACAAACCAAAGTGGGCGCCGGCGATCGCGGCGTCGAGATCGGCGTCGGCGAAGATGACGTTCGGACTTTTGCCGCCGAGTTCAAACGTGACCCGCTTCATCGTGTCGGCGGCGTTCTTCATGATCGTTTGCGCGGTGATATGCTCGCCGGTGAACGCGATCTTATCGACGCCGGGATGCTTGACCAAAGAACCGCCGGCGGTCGGACCAAACCCAGGCACCACATTGATGACGCCATCGGGGATGCCGGCCTCTTGCGCCAGCTGCGCCATGCGCAAACAGGTGAGCGGCGTTTGCTCGGCCGGTTTCATCACGATGGTGCAGCCTGCGGCGAGCGCTGGTCCCCATTTCCAAGCGGCCATCAGCATCGGAAAGTTCCAGGGAATGATCTGACCGACCACGCCCACCGGTTCTCGACGGGTATAGCAGAAGTAGTCGCCGCGAATCGGAATGGTCGCGCCTTGAATTTTGTCGGCCCAGCCGGCGTAGTACTTCAAACAGTCGACGACCAGCGGCAGGTCAGCGGCCAATGCGTCACGAATCGGCTTACCGTTGTCGAGCGATTCAAGCGCGGCCAGTTCTTCTTTTTCTTGCTCGATCAATTCGGCCAAACGATAGATCAGCGCGCCGCGATCACGAGCGTCCATTTTTCGCCAAGGCCCGCTATCGAAAGCATTGCGAGCGGCGCGAACGGCCACGTCAATATCGGCGGCGTCCCCTTCGGCGACTTCAGCGATCACCTCCTCAGTGGCTGGATTCAACGTCGCAAAGGTTTTGCCGCTCATCGCGGGAACCCATTGGCCGTCGATAAAGCACTGCGTATGGCGAACTTCGGGCGAAGTCGAGGAGTTAGAACGAGAAATCGTAGCCATGACGGGAAATCCTTTTGTAACAGGAAGAGTCGGGTTATGTATTGTAGGGCGTAACGCCTGCCGCAAGCAATCGGTTTTGAGGCAAGATACGGCCTAGCTGCGTTGGAAAGCGCTCCCACTCGCGATAGAATGAGCGCCATCTACGTCGTCGCGATCTTGTGAAACCCAGCTTTCGATCGTTGGGACGACGACTGTTAGGAGTGATTTCTTGCAAGATTTCGACTACGCGGCGCCGATTTCCACCCACGAAGCGGTCCAGTTGCTCGCAGATCCCGGCCACAAAGCGGTCGTCCTGGCAGGCGGCACCGATATCTTGGTTTTGTTACGAGAACGTCGCCGCCGTGCGACGCTGGTTGTCGACGTCAAAAAAATCGCCGAACTAAATGAGCTGGCGATGACCGCCGATGGAGGACTCTTTCTCGGCGCGGCCGTTCCTTGTAGCCGAATCTATCGCGAAGCGGCGATTACCGAGAAGTACGCCGCGCTGGTCGATGCGACCAAAATCATCGGCGGTTGGCAGATTCAATCACGCGCTACGGTCGGCGGAAATCTCTGCAACGCATCTCCGGCGGCTGATTCGATTCCGCCGCTGGCCATTTATGACGCCGTCGCCGAGATCGCCGGTCCCAACGGACGTCGGCAAATGCCGGTCGCCGATTTTTGCAGCGGCGTCGGCAAGAATGTGATGGCGCGCGGCGATCTGCTGGTCGCGATTATCTTGCCGCCGATCGAAGCCCGAAGCGGCGCCGCTTTCCAACGATTTATCCCTCGGAACGAGATGGATATCGCCGTCGCCAGCGCCGCTTCTTTAGTCGAGCTGGACGACCAGGGGATCATTTGCAAGGCGCGTATCGTCTTGGGCGCCGTTGCAACAACCGCCGTGCGCGCATCGCACGCTGAGGAGGCGCTCGTCGGCCAACCGCCGAGCGACGAGCTGTTCGCCCAAGCAGGCGCGCTGGCCGAGCGATCGGCTCGTCCGATTGACGACATGCGAGGAACGATCGAGTACCGCAAACATTTGTGCGGCGTGTTGACGCGACGCACGCTGGCGATCGCCGTCGAGCGCGCCCAGTCGAAAACCCAATAGAACGACCAACCTAAGGTTACAGCGTGGCCAAAAAAAAGCTGATATCGGCGAAGATCAACGGCGAACCGCGCGAGTTCGCGTGCGAGCCGCGACAAAGTTTGCTAGAGGTCCTGCGTGATTCGTTGCAACTGACCGGCGCCAAAGAAGGCTGTAACAACGGCAACTGCGGAGCTTGCACGGTGCTGCTGAACGGCGAACCGGTCGTCAGCTGTTTGGTGTTGGCGCTGGAGGCCGAAGGCGCCGAGATTGAGACTGTCGAAGGGATCGCCGCCGGCGGCCAACTGCAGCCGCTACAGCAATGCTTTCTGGAAGGCGCCGCGCTGCAGTGCGGCGTTTGTACGCCTGGCTTTTTAATGACGGCCAAGGCGCTGTTGGATCGAGTTCCGCATCCCAGCGAAGCGGAGATTCGTTTTCAGTTGGCCGGAAACCTCTGTCGCTGCACCGGGTACGACAAGATCGTCCGCGCTGTTCAAGCCGCTGCCGAAGGAACGAACCCATGAGCGACATTTCGCCGATTTCTTACAGTGACAAAACGTTCAAAGTAATCGGCACACGGCCGGTTCGACATGATGGCGCCGACAAGGTGACCGGCCGCGCCCTGTACGGCGCCGACGTTCAGCTTCCCGGCGCTCTCCACGGCAAAGTGCTGCGCAGCCCGCACGCGCATGCGCGAATCAAGTTGATCGATACGTCGATCGCGGAAAAGATCGAAGGAGTCTACGCCGTCGCGACCGGTAAAGATTGGCCCGACCTGGTCGACAAAATCGCCGACTTGGGGGAAGGCGCCGTCCACCTGAAGGATCTCAGTGAGAACTGTTTAGCCGTCGACAAGGTGTTGTACAAAGGACATGCGATCGCCGCCGTCGCTGCTCGCGATGTCCATATCGCGGAAGCAGCGATCGCGGCGATTCGCGTCGACTACGAACTGTTGCCGGCGGTTACGTCCGTGCTGGACGCGATGAAGCCTGGCGCGCCGATCTTGCATCCCGGTTTGAAGACCGAGACGCTGGGGCAGCCCAGCCAAGGACCGACTAACATTGATCGGCACGTTCATTTTGAAACCGGCGATATCGCCGCAGGGTTTGCAGCCGCCGATCTGATCCTGGAAAGAGAGTTTGAAACCGCGACGGTTCATCAAGGCTATATCGAGCCGCAAGTTTCTACGGCGCTCTGGAACGAAGATGGCCAGCTGAAGATCTGGACTTCCACCCAAGGCTCGTTCACCGCGCGCCATCAAACGGCCGAGTTGCTGCAGCTCCCGATCTCGAAGGTGACGGTCACGCCGTGCGAAATTGGGGGCGGATTCGGCGGTAAGATCGCCGTCTACTTAGAACCGGTCGCCGCGATTTTAAGCCGCAAGAGTGGTCGCGCCGTCAAAATGACCATGCAGCGCGACGAAGTCTTTGAAGGGACGGGGCCGACGCCTGCGTCGTTTATCCGGGTCAAGCTGGGCGCGACGAAGGATGGAAAGTTGACCGCCGGTCAGGCCTATCTGGCCTACGAGTCGGGCGCATTCCCCGGCGGCGTGATTGGTCCCGGCACGATGTGCATCTTTAGCTGCGTCGAATTGCCCAATGCGGTGGTCGACGGGTACGACGTCTGCGTCAACAAACCGAAGACGCAAGCCTATCGAGCGCCCGGCGCGACGCAAGCGGCGTTTGCGTTTGAGTCGACATTCAATGAACTGGCTGAGCAGTTGCAAATTGATCCCATCGCAATCCGACGGATCAACGGCGTCAAAGAGGGATCGCGTCGTGTCGACGGCCCGGTCTATCCGCGGATTGGTTATCTCGAATGTTTGGAGGCGGCGCAAAACTCTTCGCATTGGAACTCGCCGCTGGAAGGCCCCAACCAGGGGCGCGGGATCGCGGCCGGTTATTGGTTCAACATTGGTTTGAAGTCGAGCGTTTCCGCGTCGGTCAACCCAGATGGAACTGTCAATCTGCTGGAAGGATCGACCGACATCGGCGGTACGCGGACTTCGATCGCGATGCAGTTGGCTGAGACGCTTGGTATTCCCGCGGCGGACGTGTTGCCGAAAGTGGTCGATACCGACAGCATCGGCTACACCGACGTGACCGGCGGCAGTCGAACAACCTTCGCCACCGGAATGGCGGCGCACAAAGTGGGACTCAAACTGCTAGAGCAGCTGACGGCACGTGCGGCGTTCTTGTGGGATTGCGATCCGGCCGAAGTGAAAGTCGACGGCGACCTTTACCGTTGGCGTGATCAACAACTGACTTTCAAGCAGTTAGCCGAAAAGCTGCCGAGCGCCGGCGATCCCGTGGTGGGTCACGCGTCAGTATCGCCGGAAGGTCCGACCAACGGCTTTGGCGTTCATATCGTGGACGTCGAAGTTGATCCCGATACGGCGAAGGTCAAAATCTTGCGTTACACGGCGATCCAAGACGCCGGCAAAGCGATTCATCCCAGCTACGTCGAAGGCCAGATGCAAGGCGGAGCAGTGCAGGGAATCGGCTGGGCGCTGAACGAAGAATATTTCTACGGCGACGACCACAAGATGCGCAATGCGTCACTGCTCGACTATCGCATTCCGACCTGTCTGGATGTGCCGATGATCGACACGATCATCGTCGAAGTTCCCAATCCCAACCATCCGTTCGGCGTCCGCGGAGTCGGCGAAACGCCGATCGTTCCTCCGCCGGGGGCGATTGCCGACGCGATCTTCCAAGCTACCGGAGTACGAGCGACTCGGCTGCCGATTTCTCCGCCTCGGTTGTGGAAAGCGATGAGTCAGCTCGCAAAGTAACGCGTGGCGCTAGGCGGCCGCTCGAGAGTAATCGCCGGCCGCTTCTGCTAAGAAGCTGGTAAGCTGCTGACGCAATTGCGGAACGTCGACGCGAATGTTGGCGTCCATGCCGCGCTGACCCACCGGCTGGCCGAAGTAGACGGCGTATTGCAATGCGTTGATTTCGGCCAGGTAATGAAAGAACAGGGGAGGGCGGCACGTCGGCGTAATCTCGAAGACGGCAGTTCCTGGCCGCGAATAGACAAGGTTCGAGAACCCGGCGCCGTGCGGACCAACGATCACGCCCGCTTGTTGAAAGAGTTGGATCTGTTTCTTCAGCGGTAAGTCTTCGAGATAGACCTGCTGAAATCCGAGCGGCTTCAGCGCGGCGAAGAGTTCCGCTTCGTTCACGATATAGCGCGACGTGAATCGCCGCCGAGCGATGTACAGTTTCAGTCGGTCGTCACGTTCGTAGTGCGACCAGGCTTGGGTTTGCATCTTCTCACGCAAGTAGGCGACGCCGGCCGGTTGCGGAAAGTAGCAGGCGACGCTCGGAATGATTAACTGCTTCGCCTGGATGTGCGTGTAGTGGCCCATCGGCAATATCTGCGAACGTTCGATTCCGAGCAACTGCAGCGACTCTGACGCAAACGCGTGCCGCTTGGGCGCGGCGACGTAGTCAAACGAGACGCCGGATTGTTCGACGAGACGCAATTGCGACAGCATCTCGAACGTCCAGTGATAGTAATTGCGCTGGGCCAAGCCGCGCGTCATGACCAAGACGTTGCCGTCGATACGCCGCGGACGCGGGAGATGGGTGAAGCTGGTCCCGACGCCGGAAACCGCCGCCAGCGAACCGCCTCCCAGATTTTCCAGCACGCCATGCTTGGGGGTAAACAAAATCCCTTGCCGGCTGATGACGCTCCCTTGTTCTAGCAGCGTGACCCCGCCTGGCGGATAGTCGATGGTTGACTCGCCGTTCCAATCGCGATCCGTTTCATACAGCAAACCGGCCGAAATAAGCGCTTCGATGTCTTGTCCGACTTGATCGACCGCGCCGAACATCGTGCGGCGAGGAAACGATTGGCGCGCCGGTTCTTCCAAGCAAAAGTCGAGCGGCGAGTCGAGACAACCTCCGCGCGGCGCAGGGACGCCGAACAGTCGCCACCACGTATTCAGCAAGCGGCAACGCAGCTGCTTGATGGTCTCAGATTTCAGGCGCATACCGACTCAACTTGTCACGGGATGTTACAGATTGGGGGAAGTTTATCGAGAACTGTCCTCTAATCGCAAGGGCGATTGCCCTGTTGCGGCAAGCCGGCGCCCTTTTTATCCCCCACCGATGGCAGGCAAGAAGTAGACGTCGCTTGACGCTGCTAGCCGTGCGGCGAATCCTTTATTGCTGAGCGCCCCATCGATCGCGACCTGCAAACCAGCGCGTATGCGGTCTCCGTCGCAAAGTCGCTCGCGCAGGCCTGGAAATCGCGTCTCCAGCGACTCGATCAATTGGCGAACGTTGGCGGCGTCGATTTCCAAATGTTCGACGCCTGCGGTCATGGGGCGTAATTGAGCCGGAATATGGACCGTCGCCATGATCGAGGTCTCCAAAAAGAACGCCGCGTCCAAGGTGGGACGCGGCGCTTGAGATTTTCGAATCGGCTGAGATCGAAGTGCGTTACTTCAGTCCTGAAACAGCGATAACCTGGCCTTCGTTCTTGTCGAACTCTTTGCCCAGCTGGCCGATGTAAAGCTTGCCGTCCGGGCCAAACGTGCACGAGACCGGGCCCATTAGCTTGTCGGTCAGCACTTCGACTTCGGCGGCGCCTGATTCCTCGGGCAGCGTGACGATGGCCAACTTGCCGGGCTTCACTTCGGTCAGCGCCCAGTTGTTGTCGACCACGGCCAATTTTTTGGCGCCGGGGATGACGGCGAAGCCCATCGGATCGAGCAAGCCCGGCACGGTCCATTGCTTGGTCGGCTTCCCGCTCTTCAGATCCCAAGCGACGATCAAGCCGTCATCTTTGCCGCCGGCGCCAGAGTACAACGTCAAAATTGCGTCGTCGCCCCACAACGCGGTCGCCATCGGCGAGTTGATCGCGATGTCGTTGTCGTCCGCCGAGAAAAGGGGGCTCAGCTTCTTGTCAGCCACGTCGACCTTTAAGACCCACGTCTTGGCGTCGGAGCCTTGTCCGGCGACGTAGATCGTTTTGCCATCCGCGCTAGCGGTCAAACCGGTCAGGTTGCCTTCGCCCTTGTCGGCCTTGTCATCGGAGGTCGGCGGAACCGAGTTGGTCGCTTCGCCTGCTTCGACTTTGCCGGGGCCTTTGAAGAAGACGACCGTTTCGGCGCCGTCGCCGAGTCCAGCGTTGGTGACGGCCAACGTTTCGGCGTCCAGCCAAATGGCGGACAGCGGACCTAGTTTGAAACGTTTGTCGCCTGACTCGGCGTCCACCTTCCAGTATTCGGTCGGAAAGCCGGTGATAAATTCTTTCAGTTCGCCCGCTTCCAGAGTCAACACGCGACCATCGCCTGAGTCGCAGATCGTCAACGTGCCGCTGGGGCTAAAGCTGACGCCGGACGGATTGGTTAGACCTTTGGCGGCGACTTCGGCCGAGTAGCCTTCGGGCAGACCGAGATCAACGACTTCGGCATTCACGGCAGCTCCGCACCAAGCGGACGCTGCGACAATCAAACTGCAAAGCATGGTTCTACGCATAAGGCGCCTTTCTTCTCGTGAGTCATCAAAGTGGAACCGTTACCGCGGCTTCGAGAGATAGTCTACCACTCTCGCTTGGCTTGCTTCTACCGCCCTGGCAAGCCCGCAGGCAATTACTTCGTCGCTTTGTAATTCGGATTCGCGGTCGGCAAGATTGCGCCCACCGCTTTGCGCCACTGACGCAGCTTTTGGTGAAGTTCCTTACGTTTCTCCGGTTGCTGATCCGCTAGATTTTGTTTTTCGCCGATATCGTCGGCCAGATTGAACAGCTCGACCTTGCCATCTTCGTACCACTCGATCAGTTTCCAATCTCCTTCGCGAACCGCCGCGGTCGGCGAGCCCCCTTGATTGCCGTAGTGCGGATAATGCCAAAAGATCGGACCGCGATCGAGCGGCTTTCCTTCTAGTGCGGAGATGATGCTAACGCCGTCGGTATCGATCTTGTCCCCCGGCTTGTCGACCACTGCCAAGATCGTCGGCAGAAAGTCAGGGCTCGTAACCAGCGCGTCGCTTTCGCTGCCTGGGCTGGTAACGCCGGGATAGCGGACGACCAGCGGTTCGCGAATTCCCCCTTCGTACATCCAACCCTTGCCGCCGCGCAGCGGCAGATTGCTGGTCGGATGTCCTTCCGAAGTCGATAGGCCGCCGTTGTCCGAGGTAAAGATCACCAGCGTATTGTCGGTCAACTTCAAGCGATCAAGCGCATCCAGCACTTTGCCAACCGCCGCGTCCATCGCTTCGACCATACCGGCGTAGACCGAATGTTCTTGCACCAGCCGTAGTTTACTTTTTCCTTCTTCGCCCCAAATCGGGCCGGCAAAACGAATCCGCTGTTTGATCTCATCGTACTTCTGCTTCAAGTCCTCACGGGCCATCAGCGGCGTGTGGACCGAGTAGAAAGAGAGATAGGCCAAAAACGGTTGGTCTTGGTGCTGTTCGATAAACTTCACCGTTTCGCTCGCCAGACGATCGGGCAGATGTTCTCCATCGGGTCCATCGGTCAGACGTGGATTGCCATACGGCGAAAAGTATTTCTTGCCGCCGTAAGGACCCCCGCGGTCGATGCCGCCGATGTTGACGTCGAACCCTTGATCTTCGGGCCAGTTCCCTTCCGGGCCCAAGTGCCATTTTCCGGCGAAGAAGGTCGCGTAACCGCGCTGCTTCAGCGCTTCGGCCAAGGTTGTTTCTTCCAGGGCCAAACGCGTTTGATAAGGCGCCGGCAGCAGCGGCGTATTACGTTTCCATTTATCCGGCTGCGCGGCGCCGATGTAGTCGGTAATGCCGACGCGCTGCGGATACTTGCCGGTCATGATGCTGGCCCGCGTCGGCGAACAAACTTGACACGCGGCGTAGGCATTGGTGAATCGCATTCCCGACGCCGCCAGACCATCGACATTCGGCGTGTGATAAAAGCTCGAACCGTATACGCCGATATCTTTCCATCCCAGGTCATCGACCAGGAAGAAGACTATATTGGGCGTACGCTTTGGTTCTGCAGAATTCGCCTGCTTTTCTAGGGTAAAAGAAAATAAAATGGCGCCGATGACCAGAGTGAATGTAGTTAGTTTGTGTTGTAAATAACTCGGTGTCGGCGTCGACATCATTTAGTGGTCCTTTACGGCAAGCATGCTTGGATGGGCGGATTTGGCGGGACTGATTCAGTATCGGTCGGACCGACGCGCGGGTCAACGCAGCGGCAATAGGTGCGAAGACAAATGACCAGAAAATCGAAAAAGCGCCGGCAATCTCATCGATCGGCCTGGCATGGGAAGCAAACCGATAGCTGGTGCTGCACGCAGCCTGGCGCCAAAAAGCGGTTCCCGGTCGGCTCCAACTATCTTCCGTACTGCCAGCGAGAAGTCGAACGTGGAGAGATTCGTAAGAGGCGTTCGTCCGCCTAGCTAAACGATCTTTGCGGCTACTCTTCAAAGATCTCTAGCGGCTGCTCTCCTGAAATCTCAACCGAATATCGATCAATTCGAGGACGGGAATCGACATGCGAATTCTCCGCGTTTCAGGGGCGGGACGAGTAAGGATGTACTGATCTTGAATTGTACGCGCAGAAGAGGCTGCGGCGAATTGCTAGCGCGCAATTAACCTTTACGATAATTGGCCGGGGTGACGCCGGTATGTTCGCGAAAGGCGCGAATAAAGCCGCTGGTGCTGTCAAAACCGCTCCGGACAGCCACATCGACGATGCTCAAGGGAGTCGAAGTGAGCAAATGCTGGGCATTTCGCATCCGGGATAGCCGGATCTCGTGGGCGATCGAATGGCCAATCGCGGTTTTGAATCGTTTTTCAAGCACTTTGCGGCTGAGGTGCAAATGGTCGACTACGTCGGTCACGGTGATCGGCCGATGACAGCGATCGCGTATGAATTCGACCGCCGCAACCACGTTGGCGTCTCCCAAGGCGAGAAACTGCGATGAGCGGCGAACGATTAGTTGCCCCGGCGGAACGAGAATTGGTTTCGCCGGACGTTCCGCTCCTTCGATCAACTGATCGACCAATTGGGCGGCAAGGTAGCCGATCCGTTCCGAGTTCTGGGCGACGCTCGAAAGCCCCGGCATCGTCGTTTCGCAGATTAGGCGGTAATCGTTGACCCCGATCACCGAAACGCTATGGGGAATCGAACGGCCGATCACCTTGCAGGCTTCGACGATCTCGTGGGCGAACTCATCATGGCACGACGCGACGCCGCAAGGTTCCGGCAACCCGGCGATCGCTTGTTGCAACTCGCCTTGGTGGACCTGACGGTCGCTGGTTTCCAGTGACAATTCGGAATCGAAGGAAATGTCGATCGATGCGGCGTCGAAACCACTTTCCGCCAGCCGCTGGAGAAAACCTGTTTGCCGCATGCGATTGTGATACCAAGCGAAATGCCCGACGAAGGCGAAGTTGCGTAGTCCCAGACTTAGCAAATGCTCGGCCAGGCGCCGCCCGATCTGCAAGTTGTCTGAATGGACGACGGGAACGCCCGCTTCCGGTTCGGATTGCAGCGTCAGATTGACGAACGGGATCCCCAAGCTTTGTAGAAAATTAATCCGCTCCTGACTCTCGGCGTAGGCGATGATTCCATCGGCGGCGAGCTTGTCGAGCAGTTCGATCGGAACGTACGGAATCGCGGCTCGCTTGGTGATCTGGATGCGACCGGTTTCGGTCGCGTATTGCATAACGCCCCGGATCATCCGCACCTGATTGTCGGAACTTGGCACGACGGCGAGCGTAATCTTGTGCGGCATACCGATGAGCGGAACGATTTTGGGAAATTGCCGCCGATCGCGCCATGGGGGCTCGTCTCGCGACGCATCGTAGTTCAGACCAGAGTTGTCGCGCCAATCCACGAGAGGTGTTGACCTTGTCAAGTTAAGGGACGTCGGCTCCGCTGGCAAGTCGCTTACATGGCGACATCGTCCAGAGAGACCTGTGGAAAAGCGGCTGCGACGCTTCTTTCGAGCAATTTCCGGAAGATCAATTGCATGCGGGGGAAGTGGAACACGCCTTCAAGTTGAGCTGGACGACGCGCTGAAACAGTTCTGCACCCTCGCGGCGTACTGCTCGCTGCCGATCGCGTGGGCGTATTGTGCGAAGGCGATCGCTGCGCTAAACGCGTAGCGCCGCTCGCGAATCGAAGCGCCTTCGCGCGTGGCGTGAAACCATGTGCGCCCGTCGGCCGGGTCAAAGCAGCGACGTTCGATAAATGGAATCGTTCGTTTCGTCTGCTGGAGCCACTCTTCCCGCTGCTCGACCAAGTTGTTGAGTTTTCCGATTAGCCATGCGAAGCCCCTCTGCCGCCCTGCGCGATTGGACGTGGCTGTTTGCCGTCGTCGCGCCAGACGTACTTTCTCTCTTGCTGGGGCAGCACATGAATCTGATTGACCCATTACTTGTTGTTTTCCCAAATAGGCTGGGGAAAATTCGCACCGCCGGCGATGATCAGGGCATTGTTGTGAACGCTTGCGAAGTCCTGCTCGTTGGGTAGCGGTGGAACCTCGGTCCACTTCAGCCAGTTTCTTTCTTCCGCTATGCAGGGGGAGAACATCGTGAGGAGCAGGAGTGCGAGAAGCGACAGACGGTGAAGTTTCAAGTTCGAGGCGATCAATTGCGGCACGCTAGGCTGACTCCAATGGGGACGCGCACGGAACCAGGCGGTTGGCCTGTGGGGCATGCGATTATCGAGTGACGAATCCCTCGAAAAAGCCGACCTGTTCGAGCAATTCTCGCAAGTGAGCCGTTTCGTTTGAGCTTAATGCGCGTTGCGGCAGGCGACACGTGCCGAAGTCATAGCCGAGCATGCCCAGGATCGCTTTCATCGCCGAATGGAACGGAAAGGTTCCAATGACGTTGATCATTTCGATTGCTTGATTCTGCAAAGCGCGGGCGTCATTCCAGTCGCCCGCTTCAACCGCTGTGATGAGCTGATGGTAGAGAGGGGCGGCAATATTATAGGTGCTGCCGATTGCGCCCGTCGCTCCGGACGCCCACGCGCCCAGTATCATATCGTCGCAGCCCCAAACGACGTCAAATCGCTGGTTTTGCAGCTTCAAGCATTGTTGAAGCTCGTTCAGCTTGGTGTCGGTGTATTTCAGACCAAACAGATTAGGAATCTGCTCTCCGCCTAGCTGTATGAATTGCTGAATATCAATCAATGATCCGGTGAGTAGTGGAACATGGTAGTAGTAAAATGGCAATTTCGGCGCACCGCACGCGATTTCCCGCATGCAATCAACCAGCAGTTGCGGCGATTGCACTTTGAAATACGAAGGGCAAGTGGCCGAGACCGCATCGGCCCCGATCGCCTGAGCATGCGCGGCCAATTGCTTCGCTTCGGCGACGCTGTTGTGTCCTACCTGGACGATCACGGGCAGGCGGCCGTCGGCGGCTTTTACGTAGCTTTCGGCTACTAGGCGGCGTTCTTCGCTAGTGAGAGACATTCCTTCGCCGGTACTACCGCAGACGTAAAGTCCGTTTACGCCCGTGTTAACTAGATGTTCGACCATCTGCGGGGTCTGATCGAGGCGAAGCCGGCCGTCGGCGCCAAAAGGCGTATAGGTGGCGGCGATCAGGCCCGTCAGTCGTTTCATGTTCAATATGGGATGCTCCTGAAGCGTAGCGCGCGGTACGAAGTAGGACGAATTTTTGACGAGGGAGGTTAGTTACGGCGAGTCGAGGATGAGGATTCTGGCGAACCGTCGCCAATCACATCGGCCAGCGGAATGCGTTGAAACTGCAATTGCGCCTCGCCGCCTTCGTACAGAATCCCAATCGTTTGGGGGTCGATCATCGACATGCAGCTGTAACCGGCGCCTGCTCGTTCATCGAGCAACAGGCGGTTTTCCTCCGGCCAGCTTTTACCGCCATCGGGCGAACCTTTGATTGTCTGTCGCGAACGGCCGCGGAGGCTGTCAGGGTTCGAGAAGAGAATCCAGCCCGGCTTGTCGATTCCCAACTCGCGATTGACGTTGATTAGGCTGGCCATGCACGTGCGAGGCTCGATCAGCGAACGACGCGACGTCGAGTGTTCCGTCCACGTTTCGCCCATATCGGTCGTCGTCGCCACCACGCGAGTCGACTCGCGGTTGTAGCGGCAATTGAGCATTAGCGCGCCAGGTTCGACTTCAATGACCTGGGCTTCGGTCGTCTGGTCAAAGGCGCCTGTGCCGATTTGCCAGGTCGTGCCGTGATCTCGGGAGTAGAGAATGGTCGAGTGCGGCAGGCGTCCCTTTTCGGGCGAATCCTGGTACTGCGCGGCGAAGACGAGCGTCCCGTCCTGCATGGTGATTCCTTTGCCGGGGCCTTGCAGCAGTAACGACCATTCTGGACGCTTCACTTGCTTGGTAATATTCATCGGCGCCGACCAGGTAAGGCCATCGTCGCTGGAGCGAACCATCATTAGTTGCCCCGTTTCCTCAGGCTCAAGCCCTGGCGACGAGCCATGCCAGCCGCGATTGCCGTGACACCAGATCGCCGCGATCCAGATGTCGCCGGTCTGCTTGTCGACCAGCACGGCTGGATCGCCGACGCCGTCATACGACCACCGCGGATCGCTCCCCATGTCGAAGATGATTTGCATGGGCAGCCACGTGCGGCCGCCGTCAGTACTGCGCGATATGCCGACATCGATGTCGCCGGGAAGATCATTCCCCGATTTTTTCCGCACGTCATAGACGGCGATCAGCGTGCCTTGGTTGGTGGTAGCCAGGCCGGGGATGCGATAGGTATGAAAGCCGTCGTCGCCCCTCTTTCGCAAGGCGTAGCCGATCCGCAGGTTTGAGTTGGGCTGTGTCGCTTCTATTGCGTAGGATCTGCCGGCGATATTCACTGACGTGGCGGCGATATTAATCGTATGCGCCGGGTCGACCGTCTCGTGCAGTTGGAGCGATACGAAGAAGCGGTTGGCGCCAGGCGACAGTTGAAAATCCCCGGGAATCGCCAATACAGACGATATTTTCGACGCACCGCCAAAGCGACGTAGCGCGGCGGAGTCTCTGCGAAGATGTCTCCAATCAAGGGCCTCGACGTCTCCCGTCGCGAAGATTTCGAGTTGTGAGATTTGACTCGGCGGCAATGTGCCGTCGATCTTGAGATCCAATTCGCGAAAGTTCAACGGCTGAAGGGTTCCCTCAACCTCGATGCACACTTCCAAGACCGGATTAAGCTCGTTTCGAACCAGCACCGGCGCAATCGGCTGGCGAGTCCTGACCGCGACTACGCGTTGCGGGGTCGCGACTTCGACCGCCAGGTCGTCGATCAATACGCCGCTCTGGTCAGGCGTCGTGCTGGTGAAGCGGATTTGCCGCGGAAGTCCCTGCGGCAACGGGATCGATAGTCGATTTTTGAACGACCCGATGGGGAGGTTTCCGCCATCGTGATAAAGCGTCGTCCACGTTTCGCCGTCGCTCGCTTCCACGCGAAAATCAAACGGCTTTTGGATGGTCCAGCGTTCTATCCAGAATTCGAGTTGGTCGACTTTGGCGGCTAGCGGCGACGGCGTCCAGACAACGCTCCGCTTTTCCCCGCCGAGCAGATGGAGGCTTTGTCGGCCGCTGCGATGATGGTCCGTATGCGCTTCGGCGTGATCGGGCGCGGCGGTCCACTTGCCGGATGAGTCTGCCGCCGACTGGATTTCGCCGGGGGCGAAGTCTTCAAAGCCAGTCGCCAGGCGATTGGAAGCGGTAGGAGCGGCGAGCAGCGAGTCGCACCCCCATAATGCGGCGATAACGCACAGCAGTCGTAACGATCGGAAAGAATTCATGGAGGGTATTGCGTTTCTCGCTTGTTGGTTCTTGCGGCGCAGGGTTAGCGGCGCTTCGTGGAGAGATCAAACTCAAACTGGTGCTTGTCTTGGCTGACGATTGCGATTAGTTCGGAACGAATGTTGTAACGGCTGGGAATTACGACGACGGCCTGGGACGTCGTGCTGGAACCGGCGTCGGTCCCCTCTCCTTCCCAGGTAACTTTCACCGTATGCTTGCCCGGGACGGCGCCATCCACGCTGGTCAGATACTGCAGGGAAAACTCGCCGGCCTCGTTGGTGAAACCAACCGAGCGGCGGCCGAATTCCGGTTCAAACACGACGCGGAGCCCCGGCGTCTGCTTGCCGTCGACCGTGATCCTGCCGGTGACGTCGACCAGGTCAGGCAGATCGCCGCGATTGGCGCCGCATCCTATGACGCCGGTCAGCGCGACGAGCGCCAGCCATTTCAAGTAATTCCGAAACATGGGAGGCCTTTACATTGGAACGGGAGGTTCAGCCGCCGTATTCAGACGGGCGTCAGCTTGGCATGTGGCGATAGTGCAGCGACTAGTATTCGTCGACAACTTGCCCGTCGTTTCGTTGGCCCAGCCAAAGATAGGTGTCGGCGTCGATCGTTTCGGGAAGGAAGCGGACCGAACCGTCGCAAAGCGCGAACTGGGCGCCCCCTGGGTGACGACTGGTGAAAACTCGTTCTCGCCGCCAACCAGCGGCGCCGCCATCTTCATTGATCGAAAAATCGACGACGCCGACGACGCCGAAAAGACATCCGTACGAGCAGCCCAAGCACCTGTCATACCGCGCGCCGGCCCAACCGCCTGCATTCTTTGAGATCTTCTGGCTTTTCTCGCCGACTAGCAGCGTGTTGCTCAGTCCATCGGTAATATCCCTGAAGCGAAAGCCCTTGGGCCCCATGACTCCTTCAGGGCGGTACGTCTCATTGACGGCGTCGGTGCGGTAATAGAGAGCGCCGCCGCTAACGGCAGGCACGTTGGGCGAGTAGGCGGTCCCCGCCTCCGCCGTGTCAAACCGTCCCAAGACGCCGCTGTAGTTTGATGCGCCAGAGACAAAGCTGCCGCTGGTGACCAACTTTGGCGGGTTATCCGTGGGGCAAATAAAAGCTGGGAGATAGGTTCCCGTCAGGTTGATGTCAACCGAACTGACCTCTTTTGTATTGGGGCTCAATTGATCGTAAAGCGGGGCTTGCTCGATGTACGGAAGCAAAAGCGTCCCCCAGCCCCAGGTAGCTTTGCCGTACGTGTTGGCGACCCGACCTTCGTCATAGTAAATCCAACCAGGGGGAAGCTTTTGTATCACGTCGTGATAGTTATGCATCCCAAGGCCGATCTGTTTCAGATTGTTGCCGCACTGCATGCGACGGGCCGCCTCGCGGGCTTGTTGAACCGCGGGAAGCAACAGTGCGATCAAGACGCCAATGATCGCGATGACCACCAACAACTCAACCAACGTGAATCCTTTACTTTTCATGCGACTGACTCGCTTACTCGCAAAAATTAAAAAAAAGGGTTTGAGATGGAATCGAAGCTGCGGGGCCCAGCAATGGGGTTAGTTGGACAATTCGATATCGAAATGGTTTTCGGCGCCGGTCACTTCCAGCTCGATCTCCTGCGGATAACGCGCGCACGGGGGCAATTTGCGTGACGAAGGAGAGGAACGGCGGACGGCGTATTCGGGATTCGATTCCTCGGTCAGCGTCATGCTGTCGAGCTCTTGACCGTCGAAAACCACCGTGACGCGATGCGGACCAAGCACCGCGCCGTCATGCATTTGATAGGTCGTCAGCTCAAAACTGCCGTCCGGGCCGATTTTGGAGGTCGCCGGCTTGCCGACTAGCGTCGAACCGCTGTTGGCGATCGGGGTAAACAGAATCGTAGCGGCGGAAATCGGCTTCGTTTGACAGGTCACTCGGCCAGTCACATGGCCCAACGGCAAGTCGTCTGTGCCGCAGCCGCTCGCGAGGAAGAGACAACCGATTAGGATCGCCGAGCCGCCGATACGTGTGAATGCGGAAGCGATCATCTCAAAATTCTCCCACTGGGTTGCGGTCGTCGATGCGAGCCAGGTTGGGCAACAAGTTCGTGTGATCGAGGTTTTCGCTAAGAAAGCGAGCTGAACCGTCGAACAGCGCAAACTGAACGCCGCCAGGATGTTGGCTGGCGTAGATCATCGGAGCGAACGCGAGGTCGAGACTCGCCGCTTCCGGATCGCCATTAAGGGGGTGCAGCGCGTGGATCGAGCCGAGGGTCGAACCGACCGAATCGGTATTCTGCCCTGAATTCCCCATCCGGTCAGTGCGGTTGGCGGCGGCCCATACGGCGCCTCCCAAGATGTTCTTGCTACGCGGATTAGCTACCACTTTTTCCCCGGCCATCAGCGTGTTGCTGGTCCCGTCATGGATGTCGGCCAGCGTTTTGTAGCTGTTGCGAAAGAAAGCGCCGCCGCGATCGACCGATGCCCCACTGGTGTAGCCGTGACCGGTGACCGTCGCATAGTTGGAGGTCGCCAGCTTCTCGTCGCTGAACAGGTAGTGCGGGTTGAGCGTTTCGTCGGTCGAACTAGGACAAAGGTAGGCGGTCAGCGGTTGCTGCAGCAGCGTTAGGTTCGATGTGATCGCTTGGCTGACCGTTTGCGGGCCTGGCGATAGTTGATCATGCATCGCTTGTTGTTCTAGAAACGGCAGCAGCATCACTGACCAACTCCAACCATAACCATCAACGCCGCCGGTGTCGTTCGCATCATCAATGAAGCCCGACGTTAGAACGCGGTGGGTGTCGTGATAGTTGTGCATCGCCAGTCCGATCTGTTTCAGGTTGTTGATGCATTGCATTCGACGGGCCGCCTCGCGGGCTTGTTGCACCGCCGGCAATAAGAGAGCGATCAGTACCCCGATGATCGCGATCACGACCAGGAGTTCGACCAGGGTAAACGCTCGTCGTCGAGTCATGGACAATTCCTTGAAAGAGGATCGAAGGACGAAGTGATGGGTTTAAGCTACTTGCACCCTTCCGGCCCTGCGCCCGAAAAATGGTATTGTGATGTGCGCAAATGCCCCAGCAGGTAAAGAGAAAAAAAGCGCCGTTAACAGCCAGGAAATGACCCGTAACAGGCAGTTAATCGCGAAAGAGCAGTGTTAAATTGCTGGGAAGAAGCGTGCAAGCGATTTAGACGCCGGTCCGCTTAACAAGCGCGGGGGATGCGCGCGGTGGAATTGTCCACGAAAAGTGGACAGTGGATCGAGAGATGTCAGACATCCAGTTCCCCAAACCAATACCGACAACCGTCGGATCCTCACCCCACAGTCGACTTCAATGTTGTGCGCTTTGTCGAGAGACAATTTTGGAGCAACGTCGGTATTTGCTGGAAGCGAAGACGGGACCACGGGCAAGCCGTGGCTGAGGAAGTTGCGTGTAAGCAAGGGGCTTAGGCCCGGGGTGGAGTTGTTGCACGCTCGTTGCCAAGCGTTGCTTTCACCAGATCGATAAATGATCGCAAAACCGGGTCTTCGGTAATTCGGCGGCTGCGGTAGCCGTTGATTTCGGTCGGCGGCAGGCAATGTTTAAGCGAGCGTTCGACCAGTTCGGGATCGCTCGTAGCGTCGGGAATGACGCGGCCGACCAGGCCGATGCCGTGCCCTTGCTTAACGCAACTGCGAATCGATGACGCGAGAATCAAATCGAAGCCTCGTTCCGGAAAATCAAAGACGCCGGCTTTGGTGAGGATGGCGCGGCCTTCATCGTCGGCGTACGAAGCGCGATGATTGAGCACCGAATACTTGGCGAGATCTTTCGGTAAGATGCGGCGCCGCTCGGCGAGCGGATGACCGACCGGCATGATGACCATCGGCTCGATCGCGTACATCGGTTCGACCAACAGTTCTTCAGGATTGCGGCAGCACTTGTTGTCGCCGATCACCAGGTCGACTTCGCCGGCTTCCAGCATTTCGTTGCCAAGCGACTCAAACACTTCTCGCATCACCAGGCGAACGTCGGGAAAGTTGGCGCGGAACTGGGCGATCACTCCCAACAGATCGTCGGTATAGCTGCGCGGCGGCGCAGCGACCGATAACGTCCGCGGCGCGGTCTCGCACGCCTGTTGAAAACGATGCCGCAACGTTTCGAATTCGGCGATGATCGGCGTCGCTAGTTCCGCTAACAAGCGGCCGGCCGGCGTGATCTCGCTGCGGCGACCGTCCGACTCGATCAAGGTCTGTCCCAGCAGTTGTTCGAGTGCTCGGATCTGTTTCCAGACAGTCGGATGCGAGACTTGCAGCGAATCGGCGGCGGCCGACATGCTGCCGTGGCGGACCGTTTCGCAATAGCTGCGCAGTTGCGGGTAAGAGATGTCTTTGTAGAGCAGCGTTAACGGCGTTTTCTGGGGCATCTGGCCGATTCCTGATTGCGATTGCACGTAGTGCAACCTGTCGTTTCAAATTATTGTACCAAATGAAGTCTCGATTTAAACCGCTTCCAGGATATACTCATTTCATGGTTTGAGCCTGGAAGAATTGTCGTTTTTGAAAACGAAATTCCTCTGCGGGCAAAATCGATTGGACACGCCTGATAACTCGACGCTTCTCCTCCTTCCTGGGAAGCCATGTTTCGAGATTGACCAATTAGCGCGCTGGCTTTTGAGCTGCATGAAAACTCCTGCCTAAAGAGAACTCCATGTCGACTCCCCGCTGCTATCGACGATCGCTTTGCTGGATCGCTTTGTTGTGGATCTTGCCGACTTTGCGGCTCTCGCCGTGCGAATCGCGCGCCGCCGAACCGCCGGCGCCGAGCAGCGATGATTTGAAGTTTTTTGAAGCAAAGATTCGTCCGCTGCTGGTCAGCAAATGTATTGATTGCCACGGCGAGGATACCCAAGAGTCGGCGCTGCGATTGGATACTTACGCCGGCATGCTCGGCGGAGGAACTTCGGGACCGGCGATCGTACCAGGCAGTTTGGACGAGAGTTTGCTGCTGACCGCGGTCAGCTTTAAGCATGAGCTGCTGCAGATGCCGCCGGACGGCAAATTGGCCGATGACGAAATCCAACTGCTGCGGCAATGGGTCGAAAAAGGGGCGCCGCATCCGGAGAGCGGCGACGCCGGTTCGATCACGCCGCGCCGCGGCGCGATCGACTTGGAAGAGGCGCGGAAGTATTGGGCCTTTCAGCCGATCGTCCGCCCGGAAGTTCCTGAAGTTGAAGGCCAGCCGGCCAAGCCGAATCCGATCGACGCGTTCACTTTTTCGCATTTGCAAAAACAGGGGTTAACCCCCAGTGCCGCTGCGGACAAACGGACGCTCTTGCGCCGCGCGACATTGGACCTGATCGGCTTGCCGCCGACGCCGGAAGAGATCGCCGCATTTTTGGCGGATGAGACCCCTTCGGCGTTTGAGCATGTGATCGATCGCTTGTTGAGTTCGCGCCGGTATGGCGAACGTTGGGGACGGCACTGGTTGGACGTGGTTCGCTACGCCGACAGCAATGGTCTCGACGAGAATCAGGGCTTTGTCGACGCTTGGCGATATCGCAACTATGTAATCGATGCGATGAACGCCGACAAACCGTACGACCGATTTCTACAAGAGCAAGTCGCCGGCGATCTGCTGGAGAAAGACGAGCGGCACGGCGAAGCGTCGGGCGACTATTCGGCGGTGATCGCGACTGGTTTTCTGACGCTGGGGCCGAAGGTCCTAGCCGAGAAAGACCCGGTCAAGATGGAAATGGACATCATCGACGAGCAGATCGATACGTTTAGCCAGGCCTTTCTGGGGATGACGATCGCTTGTGCGCGGTGTCACGATCACAAGTTTGATCCAATCTATACGGCCGACTACTACGCGTTGGCGGGGATCTTCAAAAGCACCAAGTCGATGCAAAACTACACGGTGATCGCCAAGTACAACGAGCGAACGTTGGCGACCGACGAAGAAATCAAGCGAAAGACCGAACTCGACGCACAGCGAAAAGCCAAAGAGACCGAACTCGCCGCGCAGGTGAAAGCGGCCAATGCGGCGCTGCTGAAAGAAATAGGCGCCGCGGCGGATAGCGCGGTTCCGGCCGACGCCGAACAAAAGTATCCAGAAGAAACCAAGACGCAGTTAGCCAAACTGCGCAAAGAGATCGCCCAATTAACCGCCGACGCGCCCGAGTTGCCGACCGCAATGGCCGTGGAAGAAGGAACGGCCGCCGATACGCAGATTCATGTTCGCGGCAGTCATCTGATGCTGGGGCGATCGGTCGAGCGCGGCGTACCGGCGGTCATGAATCGATCGGGCGCCCTCAAAATCGGCGAGTCCGAAAGTGGTCGTTTGCAACTGGCGCGTTGGTTGACCAGTGAGGAGAATCCATTGACCGCCCGGGTGGCCGTCAATCGGATTTGGGGCTGGCATTTTGGCGAAGCCCTCGCGCCGACGACCGACAACTTTGGGCGACTCGGAGAAGCGCCGACTCAGCCGGAATTGCTGGACTGGTTGGCCGTCGAGCTTCGCGAGAACGGCTGGTCGATCAAGAAGCTGCAGAAGCAGATCATGCTGAGCGAAACGTATCAGTTCAGCAGCCAGGCGATCGCCGAGAATGAGCAGCTGGATCCCGAGAACAAAGCGCATTGGCGGGCCAATGTGCAACGCCTGGACGCCGAATCGTTACGCGATTCGCTGTTGGCGGTGAGCGGGCTGTTGGACACGAGCCGCGGCGAGTCAGTCTTGGATCTGCCGAAGTGGAAGCTAGTCTTCGATCACACCTCGAAAGATGCGACCACTTACGACACGTTCCGCCGCTCGATCTATCTGCCGGTGATTCGCAACAACATGTACGACGGCTTCTCGCTGTTTGATTTCGCGACGGCCGATGTCACGACCGGAAGCCGGGGGACATCGACGGTGGCGCCGCAAGCGTTGTATGCGATGAACAGCGAACTGTTTTTGTCGGCCTCGGAAGGGCTCGCGAAACGATTGATTGAGGAATTTCCGAGCGATGCGGAAGCACGCGTGCCGCGGCTTTATGAAATCGCGCTAGGACGACTGCCGCAACCGCATGAAGTCGAACGGTTATTGAAGTACGCGTCGCAGCTCGAGCCGCTGCTGCAAACCGACGCCAAGATCGAAGATCCGCACCTGGCGGCCTGGTCAGCCGTTTGTCAGAGCGTGTTGGCGTCGAACGAGTTTTCCTACGTGGAATAGCGAGCTTCGCCCGCAGCCGTACTGAAATAGAAACGCTTGGGATGGTGAACCGATATGAATAACGAAATCTCCTCCGCCGTGCTCAGTCGCCGTTGTTTGCTCCGGAATTCGGCCGTAGGTTTTGGATATCTCGCGCTGCAGGCGATGCTCTCAGGCCCGACAGGACTCTCGGCCGCGAGCGCCGCGTCGGCGACGTTGTCGCATTTTCCGGCGCGAGCCAAGCGGGTGATCTTCCTCTTTATGAAGGGAGGTCCGTCGCATGTCGATTCCTTCGATTACAAGCCGAAGTTGCAGCAAGACGACGGCAAGCCGTTCCCGTTTGAAAAGCCGCGCGTGCAGTTTGCTCCGACCGGCAATCTGCTCGGCTCCCCTTGGAAGTTCCAGCAGTACGGGGAAAGCGGCGTCCATGTCAGCGAGCTCTTTCCGCATGTCGCCCAGCATGTCGATGACATCTGCTTTTTGAATTCGGTGCATGGAACCAATCCGTCGCACGGCGGCGCAGCGCTCAAATTGCATACCGGCAGCGACAACTTCATCCGCCCTAGCATGGGCTCGTGGGTGACCTACGGCCTGGGGACCGAGAACGACAATCTGCCGGGCTTTGTCACCATTTGTCCCACCTTCGCACACGGCGGCGCCAAGAACTGGGACTCCGCATTTTTGCCGGCGCGATTTCAGGGGGTTCCGCTGGGAGTCGCGTCGCAGCCGTCGACCAAAGCCGAGGTCAAGTATATCGCCAATCCGCAGTGGAACGCGAAAGTGCAGCGGATGCAACTTGATCTGATGCAGGCCATGAATCAAGAACATCTCGCGATGTCGGGGCCAGAGTCATCGTTGGAAGCGCGGATTCAAGCGTTTGAGCTCGCCTATCAAATGCAGACCGAAATGCCGCTCGCCCAAAATCTGGCCGAGGAAACGCCGGACACCTTAGAGATGTACGGGCTCAACGATGCGATGACCGAGGACTTCGGTCGGCAATGTTTGTTGGCGCGGCGCTTCGCCGAACGCGGCGTTCGCTTCATCCAGGTGACGCATAGCGACTCGAAGGTGCAGTGGGACCAGCATGGCGACTTGAAAGCAGGCCACACCAAAAACGCCGCGGAGGTCGACAAGCCGATCGCCGCGCTGCTGACCGATCTGAAGCAACGCGGCTTGCTGGAAGATACGCTCGTCCTGTGGGGCGGCGAATTCGGACGGACGCCGACTTGCCAAGGAGCCGGAGCGGATGGACGTGACCATAATCCTGAGGGCTTCACCATGTGGATGGCCGGCGCCGGCGTTCAAGGAGGGCTACGCTATGGCGCGACCGATGACTATGGCTACTACGCGGTCGAAAACAAGATGCACGTCCATGACCTGCATGCGACGCTGCTGCACTTGTTAGGAATGAATCACGAGCAACTCACTTACAAGCACGCTGGACGCGATTTTCGCCTGACCGATGTGCATGGCCAAGTCCATCACCAGATCCTGGCCTGACCGCGCAAGCGCCTTGAGACCAGATTTTGCACCCTCTCCACCCCCGTGAAACTACAACATGTCGCAGATGGCGCCTACGCATCGGCTTTCCAACGAATCTTACTGGAACGGCAAAGCCTATCTGAACACCGCGGCCGAAGGTTTGCCGCTGCAGTCGTGCGTCGACGCCGTTCAGCAGTATCTGATGGCCAAATCGCATGGCGAACCGGGACGCGAAGAGTTCTGGAAAGCGTACGAACGTGCGCAGCAAGGGGCGGCGCGGCTCTTCTCGGTCGCTGCGGATCAGATCGCCTTGATTAGCAGCACGACCGAAGCCCTAAATACAATCGCGCATTCAATCGATTGGCGCCCCGGCGATGAGGTGGTGTTCACCTCGAGCGAGTTTCCGTCGAACATCTTTCCATGGGTGGCGCTGCAGAGTCGCGGAGTGAAGTTGCGAATCGCGCATCCCGGCCCCGACGGGATTTCGGTCGACGATTTGCTCTCGCAGATCAACGACCGGACGCGACTGGTCACCGTTAGTCAAGTCAGCTATGCAACCGGCGAGCATTTAAATCCCGAACCGCTGTGGCGGCGCGTTCAAGAAACTTCGGCGCTATTGTGCGTCGATGCGACCCAGGCGGCCGGGCGCGTTCCCGTGGATGGCCGCATGGCCGACTTTACGGTCGCCAGCGCGTTCAAGTGGATGAATTCGATCCACGGCGCGGCGATCATGTCGGTCAGTCGCCGCGCCCTGGAAGCAGATTTGCTGGGACCGGCCGGCTGGCTTTCGGCCGAAAGCTGCTTTGCCGACGATCGGCTCGAAACGTTCCATCCCCGCGCTGATGGTCAACGCTTTCAAGCCGGAATGCCCAACTTTGACTCGATCTGCTCGCTAGCGGCCGCACTCGATTTTCATACGCCGGAAGCCGTGCAAGAACGAGCCGCTCATTTGGCCCCCTTGGTCAGTCAGCTGCGCGCCAGCCTGGTCGCGATGGGGCTCACGCCGCTCGTGCCAAAGTCCCCGGCGCGACAAGCGGGCATCGTTCCCTTCGCCTATGAGTCATCGGCAGAAATGAAGCGACAGCTGGCCGAGCGCGGGATCTTTGTGCAGGGAGACGACCGACGAATTCGCGCGGCGCTCCATTGGTACAACACGCAGGAAGATGTAGAGCAGTATTTGGAAGCGCTGCGTGATTTGCTTGACTCCTCTAAGGCGCCGGCGACTCGGCTCGAAAATAGTTCGGTATAAAGACATGCCCATAGATACAACGATGGATGGCGACTCTTTGGGGTTGCGCACGGCACGAATGAAGACGATCTCCGATAGAGGACCAACCGACATGAAAGCGGAACTCCAGAAGCCGCAGAATCTGACCAGCGTCGCGTCGCTCACCGAGCCTGACCCGTTAGAGATCCTGCAGGAATTAATCACGATTCCGAGCGTTAATCCGTGTGGGGCGGACCTCACCGGAGCGATCTATTTAGAACACGGCATGACGCGCTGGTTGACCAACTTTTTCAGTAACCTTGGTACGCCGTTTGAAGTGCAGGAAGTCGCCGACGGCCGCTGCAACGTGGTGGCCCGCTTGGACGTCGACCCTGATGCGCCGACCATCATGCTTGAGGCGCATCAAGACACCGTCCCTGTCGACGGCATGACGATCGCACCGTTTGAGCCGGTGTTGGAAGGGGGGCGTCTGTATGGTCGCGGCGCTTGCGACGTCAAAGGAGGCATGGCGGCGATGCTTGCGGCGTTCGCTCGCCTAGCGACTGAGCGTCCCACCGGGTGCGCGAACGTCATCATGGCTTGCACCTGCGACGAAGAGTTTGGCGCGACCGGCGCACGTCACTTGGCGCGAAGTTGGAATAACGTCGATCCGGCCGAATCTTTCCTGCCGTCGCCGCCCGACTTTTGCATCGTCGCCGAACCGACCGACTTGAACATCATCGTCGCGCATCGCGGCGTGGTGCGCTGGAAACTGCAAACCCTGGGGCTGGCCTGTCACAGCTCGCGCCCGCATGAAGGGGTCAGCGCGATTTATGCGATGGCCGAAGTGATTCAAGCGTTGCAGCAATACGCCGGCGAACTGCCGGAGCGCGTCGGCGAGCATCCGCTGTGCGGTGCGCCGACGTTGAGCATCGGGCGAATCGTAGGCGGCGCCAGCGTCAACATCGTACCGCACGAGTGCGAGATTGAAATCGATCGCCGTACGAGTCCCGGCGAACGTTCCGACCAAGTATTGGCCGAATTAGAGACCTATCTGCGTGGGCGGACGAGCGTCGACTTTGTCATGCATCCTCCTTGGATCGACGCCGATTCGCTGGCCGACGATCAAGATCCGCGTTGGGTCGATCGATTGCTGCAGCAGATTGAAGCGATTTCTGGCCCGCGCGAAAAATTGGGCGCCTGGTACTGCACCGACGCAAGTAGTTTCGCCGCGGCGGGAGCAGAAGCGGTGGTGTACGGTCCAGGATCGATCGCCCAGGCCCACACGGCCGACGAATGGATCGAAATCGAGCAGCTTCGTCAGGCATGCGAAACTTACTATCAATTCTGTCTCCGTCCGATCGACATGCAGTCGCCTGCCTAATTCGATTCACCTCCGCCGTTAGGACCTGCGAATGACCATGAAATCGGCGAGTTCCGCCACGCTGCTCACGTTGATGGTGATCGCGATCGGCGTCAATTATATCGATCGAGGGAGTCTCTCGATCGTGAAGACCGACGTGGCCGCCGAGTTTGAGCTAAGCAGCGTCCAGATGGGATGGTTGTTTTCGGCCTTCTTTTGGAGCTACGCGCTGTCGCAAGTAGCGACCGGATGGCTGGTCGATCGCTTTGATGTGAAATGGCTTTACGCCGGGGGCTTTCTCGTCTGGTCGTTGGCGACCGTGTCGATGGCGATGTCCGGCAGTTTCGCCATCTTCTTGCTGTTGCGGCTCGTGCTGGGCGTGGGTGAAAGCATCGCGTACCCGGCGACATCACGGATGATCGTGATGAACTTTCCCGAGCGGCGGCGCGGCATCGCGAACGCGCTGATCGACGCGGCGACCAAGCTGGGCCCCATGCTGGCGCTGTTGTTCGGAGGACTGCTCGTCGCTAATAGCGGTTGGCGATCTTTGTTTGTGGTGGTCGGACTCGGCGGCTTGCTTTGGCTGCCGGCTTGGTTGTGGCTTGTCCCTTCGCAGCAAAAACCGACCATCGATGCGCCGAAAGCCCGCACCAACGTTCCATTTTCAGAGTTGTTCAAACGGCAAGAAGTCTGGGGAACGTCGCTGGGGTTTTTCTGCTTAGGCTATACCTGGGCGTTTTTGCTATCGTGGTTGCCGGCCTATCTCGAAGAATCAAGACATTTCTCCAAAGAATCGATGGCCCTGTTTGGTTCGCTGCCGTTCGCCGCGATGGCGGTTACTTCGCTTTGCGGCGGTTGGTTGGCCGATCGCTGGATTCATGCTGGCGCATCGGCGACGCTCGCTCGCAAGGTTTTCCTGATCGGCGGACTGGTGCTTTGCTCGGTGTTCATGTTCGCGTCGGTTTTGACGCCGGATCCGCGGGCCTGTATTTTGCTCCTTTGTCTGGCATGTGCGTCGCTGGGCTTTTACACTTCGAATGTCTGGGCGGTGACGCAAACATTAGCCGGACCCAACGCCGCCGGTCAATGGACCGGGTTGCAAAATGCGATCGGCAATATCGGCGGTGCGATATCGCCGGCGCTGACCGGTTGGCTGGTGCAAGAGACCGGCAGTTACTACTCCGCATTCGCCGCCGCGTCCGTCATGTTGGTCGTCGGCGTCTTCGCTTACGTCGGACTGGTCAGACAGATCGTCCCACTTGATTGGGACGATGAAAAGCAAGAACTCCAAGGGGCTTTGAGATGAACAATTTGTCGAAACAACCGTCGATGTCGCGTCGCCGCTATTTGCAAACCGCTGCGGTCGCCGTCGCTGGCGCTTCGATTAGTCTGGCGAAGCAGCCGCAAGAGCCAGGCTATATCGACGCTCACGTACATGTCTGGACCCCGGATACGACCACTTATCCGCTGGGAAAAGATTACGACAAATCGGCGATGAAACCGGCGAGCTTTACCCCTAGCGAATTGTTCGCCGAGTGTCGCCCTGAGGGGGTCGATCGCATTGTCTTGATTCAAATGAGTTTCTACCAATTTGATAATCAATACATGCTCGATTCGATCGCCCAGTATCCCGATACGTTCCGCGGCGTCGCGATCGTCGATCACCGCAAGCCGGGCGTCGGCCTCACGATGCGCAATCTACAAGATCAGGGGGTTACCGGATTTCGCTTGTACGCCAACGCCGAGTCGGCCAACGCTTGGCTCGATTCGCCCGAGATGGCGACGATGTGGAAGTCGGCCGCCGATACCGGCCAGGCGATCTGCTTGTTGTCGAATCCAGATGCGTTGCCGGCGATCGAAAAATTGTGCCGCCGCTTCCCGAAAACCAACGTCGTCGTCGATCACTTCTCCCGAATCGGGGGAAGCGGAACGATTCAGCAAGCCGACTTAGACAATCTCTGCAAGCTGGAGAAGTTTCCGCAGACCTATGTCAAAACATCCGCCTTCTACGCTTTTGGCAAGAAGCAGGCGCCCTATCTCGATCTAGGCCCGATGGTCAAGCGCCTCCGCGACACCTTTGGCGCCCAGCGCCTGATGTGGGCCAGCGACTGTCCCTATCAGGTGCAAAACGAACACTCCTACGCGGCGTCAATTTCGCTCATCCGCGACAAACTCGATTTTCTCACCGCCGAAGACAAAGAGTGGATGCTGCGAAAGACGGCGCAGTCAGTTTATTGGATCTAGGAAGAAAAGCGGAAAGCGGAAAGCGGTGCAAGAAATTATTGCCGTGGTCTGCGGCGAGGTAATTTGGCAGGAGAAGTCGCGATTTGAAGCAGCGACAGAGCAGCTTCGTCTCCTCTTCATCCGCTTTCCCGTTTCCGCTTTTCTTGCCTTATTTCTCGACTCCAAATACGCGATCAAATCGGCCAAGTCTTGGGCGGACAGATCACGATGAAAATCGGGCGGCATGATCGAGACGTCGCTGGCGCGGATTTCTTCGATGCGGTTGTTGGCGATGCGGACTGAGTTTTCTTTGTCGACTCCCAAGTGCAGCTCTTGGGTGCTTTCGCCCAGGATGATGCCGCTGAAAAGTTGCCCCTCTTCGGTCATCACCACATACGAGGCGAAGCCGCGTGCGAACGTCGCGTTGGGATAGAGGATCGATTCCAGCAAATCGCGTCGTCCGCGACTGCGGCCGATGGTCGTCAAGTCAGGACCGACCTGGCCTCCTTCGCCGGCGATCTGGTGACACTTGCTGCAAGCGGCTTTGGTCGATTGAAAGACTTGCTTGCCGCGCAGCGAATCTCCGGTCGCGAGGTTCTGCTCCTGCTCGAGTAATTCGTTGCGCTGCTCCGGCGTCAGCGGTTTGCCCAGCGAAGCGGGCGGGATGTCGAGCCAATCTTGGCTTGCCAAGTCGATCTGCGGCCGCCGCAACTGCTCGAGCGCGATCGCCGCCGCTGCGGCGACTTGGGCACGCCGGTCGAGCAGCGCCTTGCTGATCAGATCGCGCTGCCCGCTTTGAATCAGGCCCAAGACCAAGGCGTGCCGGATGGCGGGGTCGTTATCGGCGCGAGCCGTTGCGGTTAACAGTGCGGGAGCGATCGAGGGGATATCGCTCGCCCATCGCGCGAGCACCAGCGCGGCGCTGCGGCGTTCGCTCGGCTCGCCGGTTTGCAGCATCACCAACAGTTGCGGCGCGAGTGCGTCTGTTTCTGGCGAGCGAGGCCAATCCAACAGCGAGCGGGCCGCCGTTTGCCGAATCGTCGATTCTGGATGCTGCATTAACTTGGCGATTTCAGACAGCGCTGCAGGCGATTCGCTACGGCGGAGCGTCCAGATCTTCGCTTGCAGCGCGCGTTGGGGAGCGTTGTTTGCAGGATCTGCCGCGGAATCTTTCGTTTTGCGAATCCGATAAATGGCCCCGCGAATATCAGGCTTGGCCGACTCCGATTTCGGACAACCGATCCGAAACCAACCGCCGGTATCGATCACCAGCAACGACCCATCTGCGTCCGCCAGAACGTCGGTCGGATGAAAGTCTTCGCTGGTCGAAACGGCGAAGTCTGCTAGGTTGCGGACCGCCAGCGTTGAGCCGCTTGGCTGCAGATCAACGCGGACAACTCGATTGGTGTTGAACTGCGTGATGAAGAGAGAGTTGTCGTTCGCTGGATTTTGACAAAGCCCCGACACGGCGACGTGCCCGAAGTTATGAACCTCAGGTAACAGATCGCCGGTGCGAATGAACTCGCTTTCGAGACCTTCCGCAAAATCGGTGCGTGGATAGACGCCGCCCGGTTGCCAGTGAACCAGGCAGTCGCCGCGCGGCCGCGCGTACATCAGATTGACCGTTCCCAACATCTCGCCGGCTGGCGTAAAGAGGATTTCGACCGGGTTGTCCATTCCGCCGGCGCAATACGTTTGCACGTCGCTGCCGTCAAGTTGCGACGAAAAGATGCGGGCCGCTTTTCCTTTGCTGATCAACGCGCCGGCGCTGTCTTTGATTTCGTGCCCGTGCCGTCCTTCGCACCAATAGAGTCGCCCTTCGGGACCCAGAAACGGACCATGAATGTCGGCGGCGTTGCCGGTATAGCCAAAGTCGCCGATCAGTTTGACGCGTTCGTCGGCGACGCCGTCGTCGTTGGTGTCAGTAAACTTCCAGATTGCGCCGCTCGATGCGACGTACAACGAACCAGCGTGCCAGAGACAGCCTTGCGGAAAGGTCAGCTTGTCGGCGAACATCGTCACTTTGTCAAAGAGGCCGTCGCCGTCGACATCTTCCAGGCGTTGCACAAAGTTGGGCAACTGCTTTTCGAGCTCTGCGCGGGGAAGATTTTGGCCCGAGTTCGCCGCGACGTAAAGCCGGCCTTGTTCGTCAAAGTCGGCCATCAACGGGTGCGCGATCAGCGACGAGGGGGCGGCAATTTCGACCGTATAACCATCAGGCGCTTGCAGCAGAGGAGTCGCCGCTTCGGCGCCCAGCAGGATGGATGAAACGCTGCTCGCCAACAGCAGAGTCAGGCAGGCGATAGACCGGCGCGTCATTTTGAGTTTCCGTCAAAGGAAGAGTATCGATCAGCCGCTGATCGCTCGTTTTAGCAGGTTATGCGTGATCTGTTGAACGCGTGCGTCGGGCCCATGGGGACGGCTCCAATGCGACCAGGGAAGCACATGCCCCGGCGGAGAACTAAGGCCCTGCGCCCAAAAAATGGTCGCCGCGTTGAAGACGAAGTTCCCCTTGGGGCCGGGATAGATGGTCGCGGTCCATTGCTGCGGATTGACGCCTCCTTGCCAGGCGGTTCCGGCGCCGACCACTTGCAAACCGGGGATATCGGCCGGTTGCCCGTGATACTCCCAGCCGACCAGGCCCGGGATGCTCTCGCCCTGCTGGACGCCGGTCCCGGCGAACATCCAATGTTTCGGCTGCGTGACGATCCAGTCTCCGCCGCCGTTGACCGGCTCGACGTTGCGCGCCCCCATCAGCAGGCCTTCGTCGGGGCCGCGATGCGGAAAGGGACCATGGTCTCGCTCGCGTCCGACCGCGTAATCGTTGCTGGCTCCGTAAGGACCGCCGCGCGAGATGATCCGGTTGGCCACGCCGCTGCTGCTTTCCTCGAACGGCGTCACCCAACAGATCGAATTGCCGGACAGGAAGAGCAGATTGACGCCGTGGTCGCGCAGCTGCTCGACCGAGCGAAACTGCCGCAGGTCCCAATACTCGTCGTGGCCGACGCTGATGAACGACTTGCACCGCAGTCCACGATCGGGCGTGAGCATATCGCTGTTGGAGCAGTACGAAACGTCGTAGCCATGCTGTTCGAGCCAGTAGGCCAAGGGAAACTCGAACGGCAGGAACTCGCCG
This sequence comes from Blastopirellula marina DSM 3645, assembly GCF_000153105.1. Classification (GTDB taxonomy): domain Bacteria; phylum Planctomycetota; class Planctomycetia; order Pirellulales; family Pirellulaceae; genus Blastopirellula; species Blastopirellula marina. Next base: position 123,655 of record NZ_CH672377.1, on the reverse strand, counting down.
GAACCGACGGTGCGGGGATCGTTCACCACCCCTTGGTGTTGCGCTTCGCGGCCGTAGGGTCGGTCGAAACTGACGTCGGCCCACGGTCCCTGATTTCCTTTCGGATGGGTATAGATCGAGTAGTTGTTGGGCCAGCGATTGTAGGCTTGCCAGGTGTTGTCGCTGACTTGAAACAGGATGTCGGCCGGGCGCTCGTCGCGCACGACAAAGACGACATAGCTTTGCCAATAGGCTTCGCCGGGTTCCGCAACGGTGGTGAGTCGGCCGAGATAAACGCCGCTGGTCCAATGCGCGGGAATCGTCAACCGAACCGTCGACTTCCAGCCGCACTCGTGCAGATTTTTTTCGCCCGGCGTGGGCGTGGGCTCGGTCTCGCTTTCCAGGGGGCCGATTGTCTTCATCAGCCGAGCGCCGGAGCCGCCGTAGTAGCCCATGCGAAACAGTTCAAGTCGAAACGAGCGCACGGGATTGGTCGAGACGAAAATGTCGATCGACTCGCCAGGCAGGACGCTTTGCCGCGAGCAGTACCCTTCAATCCAGGGAGAGCGAAAGCCGGCTGCGTCGACTCGGACACGCGTCAGTTGCCAGTCGTCGGCGCCGGGAAGCGCGTTCTCGGCGCGAATCCGATCTGGGGTCGGGGTGGTGTCCGCAGCGCGAGCCGAGCGAGCTTCGCCGGCGGCGGCGGCCAACGTGGTCGCCGCGAGCGCACCTTGCAGAAACTGACGGCGAGGCAACTTGGCCGAAGGTTCATCCGACATAAGAGACGGTTCGCTGCTATCAAGGCGGGAGGGAAGGGGAGTCCTTTATGGTAGTAAAGGTTCAGGGAGATGTCACGAGGAATCTTGGCGCGGGATTTCCCGAAATGACAAGGCGCGAAAAAGCGTAGAAAGACGTTATCCGCTTTCTTCAGCGCGGCGTTCGCGGCTCCGCATCATTTCGGGAAGGTCCAGGTCCAGAATCTGCTCCCATTGGTCAAGCGGAGCTTTCCAGCCTTCGACGCGAAGCGATTCGGTCAGCGGCATGATCCAAGGTTGCGGGCTCCAACTGCGCTCGACGGCGGCGTAATTGACGGTCGGGTCCATCAGCAACTGCGGCTTGCGGCCGTTCAATGCGGCGATATTCAGGACGTAGATTTCTAATTCTTTCCCGGAACGCTCGCGATAATGATCGCGGACGTGATGCACGAACTCAATCACCATGTCCGCATCTTTCCCCATGCGGCTCAGTTGGCGTTCATTCAAAAAGTCTTCGACGCGAATCAAACCGCGCTGACCATTCGCCGCGTCCACCACATAAAAGCGAATGCCGACATCCTTTTCACGTAGCATCATGTGCCAAGCGAAGTGATGCCCTTCTTCGGTCCAACTGACATCGCCGGGGTAGGCGTAGTGGCGAAATGGCAAAAGCAACTGCCATACGCAGAACAGCCCAACTCCAGCCAACTGCAGACGTTGTCCCGGCGTGACGACCAGCGATGTCGATGCGGGGGCTTCCTCGATAGGCGGAAAACGAAACAACTTCCGCAGGCTCTCGGCCGGAAAAAACAGGAGCGTCGCGCCGATCATGAACCAAGGAAAGATGCCGATGTCCCAGAGCACCGCATTCATGAGGTGAAACGTTAGAGCGGCGACGTAGGCCAATAGTCTGGTAGGCCGCCATAGCAGCGCCGGAACAATCAGCAAGTCTAGCAAGATGCCGGAGTAAGAAAAAAAGAAAGGCGCCCAGTCCCAGGTCAATAACTCGCCGACGAAGGGAACATCGGAGCGGCGCACCAGCCATAGCTTCATCGGTTGAGAATGCAGCCAGTCAGCGTTCAGTTTCGCCAGGCCGCCGTAGAAGTACGGAATGCCTAACTGCAATCGCACGAGCCCTAACGCCCAAGTTGGCGCCGCATTGCTCTTGCGAGTCCAGCCAAAAAAAGCGTCGAGTGAACATGCTCGATGGGCTGGAATCACGATCAGGATTCCGCTCAACAAGCAAATGAGATAGCAATGGTTCTGATAAAGGGCCTTTTCGATCAGAAACAGATGAGTGTAGCCCAGGCAAAAAACGAGTGCGCTTAAACGATAAAAGAGGCCGAGCGAGATCCCCATCGCGGCGACCCCCATCACGGCGACATGCAAATACATGCCGTCGCCGGGCCAAGGTTGGACCCATTCAAAACCGGGATAGGTGAAATGAAAGTCCGGCGCGATGTAGAAGAAGTGGATCCAATGATCCACGGTCATGCCGTACAAATGGTACAGCATCATCGCGCCGAAAAAGATACGGAAGAAGACGAGCGGCGCAATCGACTGCGGCGCGAACATCCCTGCCCAAAAGTTATCGAGCGGGGACTGCGCTTCCGGCGTGGGAGTGGAAGACTTCAGTGCGGCTTTTATTTCTGCGATGGCCAAATTTGTCGGGCGCATCGCGAGTTACGCGACACGCGCTGTCCTTAGTCCGTGGTCCGTCGAGGATGGATGCGCCGTGTAACTTAGCTGCCGCGGGTGATTTCCGCTGCGCCTCGTTTGTGCAGATGGATTTCGAGTTGATTCATCTCCGGCTCAACTTCAATGCGCACCGACTTGCCGCCGGGAATGTAGCGATTTTTGACGAACATATCGTCATCTTCTGGATCCGGACGGAAGAAGGTGACGGTATGAGGGCCGATCAGCGCGCCATCGTTGTCGCCGTAGGTCGAAAGCTGGAACTTGCCCTCTCGGTCGATGTTTCCGGTGGCCGATTTGCCGGACGACAAGGGATCGGATCCGCTTTGGACGTCCGGCGTGAACAAGACGTAGCCCTCGGTCACCGGTTCGCCATCCAGTTGAATCGTGCCGGCAACCGGCGCGACCTCTTTCATATAGGACGCGCGGCCGCAGCCGATCAGCCCTGCTGCCAGCAGGATCGCCGATATTGCAAACTTCGTGTTTGGTAACATCATTTACCCCTCCATTGCGTTTTCTAACTTGCGGTTCCTGCGAAAGACAACATCGAGAGCAAGACGGAAGTCTCCTGCGACTCGCGCCTTGCTGGGGGATTGGAGCAAGCGAACCGTTCCTACGGGCGCTGGACCACTTCGCCATCCGCTTTGTCGGCCAAGCGCCCGAAGGTCACCATGTCGACGTTTTCGGAGATGAACGAAACCGAACCATCGGCGAAGGTGAACTGCACGCCGCCGGCATGCTGACTCGCGAACGAATCGTCACGCGTGCTGTTGGGGATATGCTCCGGAGCAGCTTCGGCGATCACGTTCTGGTGCTGATTGTTGGTGCCGACCCAGACTTTGAAGTCACTGACGTTGTCGTGCGTTGGACCATCAATCTCACGCATTGCTGCGGTATAGGCTTCGCCAACGGCGATGGTATTGCTAGTGCCGTCCAAGACGTCGCGCAACTTCGTTGGCCGATAAAGGACTCCCACTTTGCCGAACATGCCGGTAATGGTCGAGCTTGTGCCAAGACTGCCGCTGTAGTCGTTACGAGCATGTCCCCCCAGCGTCGCAGAGCGATACGGGCTGTGGGTCAGCGTCATCGAGTTGGACGGGCAGAGATATCCGTTGATCACCTGATCAGTGACGCCGGGCTGCAGTTCCAGCGACACATCCTCGGCCTGATTGGTGAAATCGACCTGATCGTAAATGTTCTTCTGCTCCATCTGGGGCAAGATCATGCAAGCCCACCCATATTCGTCATCGCCAAACAAGGTGCCGGGGGGAAACGATCGAACCGAGTCATGATAGTTGTGCAAGGCCAAGCCGATCTGCTTTAAATTGTTGGCGCATTGCATGCGTCGCGCCGCTTCCCGTGCGTTTTGTACGGCCGGCAAGAGGAGACCGATTAGCACGCCGATAATGGCGATGACAACCAGTAGTTCAACCAAAGTAAAGCCGCGATTTTTGGTTCGCGCGTGCGTCATGCTCATTCCTGATCCCTCTTGTGAATTGCGGAAGTTGGAGGATAGTCCTAGCGATGAATCAAACAGCCAAATGCCTCTAGTCGCCTGGTCGGACGAGTTGAATGTTCGCTTCCTTGAACCATTGGATAGCACGAGTCATCCCCGGGCGTTTGGCTGGTCGATAATCTATCGATTCGAGCCGGATGCTAGGTGAAAGCTTGGTTAAGCGTTGACGAAGAGTTGCCGCGAATTTGGAAACCTACCCCTACGAAACTAGGCGATAATCGCATTTCCGCTACGATGGCCCATCAACTTCCCCCAGACAGAGCAGGATTTGCCAAGTTGGATCAGGAGATATCATGTGAAAGCGTTGTGAAGGGAGTGTTTCATCACCGCTGAGATTTATTCGTAATGACAAAATCCCGGGTAAACTCGGGCTCGTAGTAGGGCGACTATGACGAATAAAACAGAGAACGCGGCGCGTATGTCAACGCGGACGCGAACAGCGATCTTGGCCAGCATGGCGTTGTTGATATGCGCCTTGGGGACCGCTTGGGGCTATCAGTCGTTTTTTTCCGGCAGGTACGGAGCAGAGCGGAAGGCGGTCTCGGCACTGAAACGTCTGGCGATGGTCGAGGTTGAATATGACGACCAAGGCGCCGTGGTTGAGCTTCGCGCTAATTCAGCTCGGATGACCGATAACGCGGCGAGCCATCTTGTGATGTTGCAATCGCTGCAACGACTGAATCTGAATCAAAGCGGCGTTACCGACAAATCCCTTGAGATCATGGGCGCTTTGCCAGAGTTGCGATCGCTTTATCTGGAGCGAACGGCGGTCACCTCGGCCGGCGTCGCGGCACTGGCTTCCTGTGAAAAACTAGAAGAGTTAATGTTGACCGAATGTGCGATTCAGGATGACGCCCTGGAGACCATTGGCCAATTGCCCGCGCTGACGCTCTTGAGTCTCAGCGAGACGCCGATCACCGACGCGGGAATGTTTCACTTGCAATCGCTTCCCCATCTAAAGACGCTCTATTTGCGTGATACGGCTGTCACCGGGGAAGGTTTTGCGATGCTCAAGTCATCCACCGACTTGAGGTTGATCGACTTGAGCGATAATTCCATCAATCGATCGACGATCGAGACATTGCGATCGTTTCCGAATTTAGAGCGTCTCTATTTGGGACGCACCTCGCTGACGGACGAACTGTTGCCGGAGTTCATCGACACGCTCATTCGCTTCAATCCGCATTTGCGCGGCTTGGCCATCATGGAAGTCCCGATCACGGACAATTCGCTGACGCCGCTCAAGCGCTTGGCGGAATTGCCGGATTTGGCGGTCGTCGACTTTCGCGAGACCGGCGTCACGCGAGGAGCTTTTCAAGAGCTTATCAAGGCGACGCCGGAGGTTAACTTTTCCGCCCACTATCCAGTGGAATAGTAGCAATATTACGAAGAGACTACTCCTGTTTTGATTCTGGTTTACCCCCTGTTTTCGCATTCCCTGCAAAGTTGATTTCCATGACGATTTTTCGAGTGCTGCTCTCCTGCGCGTTCGCTCTGCTCGCAGTCCATCAAGCGGCGTTGGCCCATGAAGGGGACGACCATACGCATGCTCCGATCGCCGTGAAGCCGGCCGAGATGTATGAACCGACCGCGATGCCGGATCGGATTGTGTTGAGCTGGAACGGCGATCCGCAAACGACTCAAGCGGTGAACTGGCGGACCTCGACGGCGGTTGAGGTTGGCTTGGCCGAGATCGCGGTCGCCGAAGCGGGGCCAGGTTTTTCGGACAAAGCGACCCAGTACGAAGCGACCTCGGAAGCATTGAAGACCGATCTCAACACGGCCCATTTTCACAGCGTCAGTTTCCAGGATTTGAAGCCGGGAACGCGTTACGCTTATCGAGTCGGGGACGGCGTGAATTGGAGCGAGTGGTTTCAGTTTTCGACCGCGACCGAAAAGCCAGAGCCTTTCTCGTTCATTTACTTTGGCGACGCGCAAAATAATCTTCGTTCGATGTGGTCGCGCGTGATTCGCGAAGCCTATCGCGATGCTCCCAAGGCCGCCTTTCTGTTGCACGCAGGCGACCTGGTCAATCGCTGTGAATCGGACGCCGAGTGGGGCGAGTGGTTTGGCGCCGGTTCGTGGCTCAATGCGATGATTCCCAGCGTTCCGGTCCCCGGCAATCATGAACAAGCCAAAACCGCCGACGGTGGACGGCGGTTATCGCCGCATTGGCGGCCTAGTTTCACCTTGCCGCAAAATGGACCTCGCGGGCTCGAAGAGAGCTGCTTTACGTTGGTCTATCACAATCTGCGGATCATCGCCCTGAACAGCAACGAGCTGCAGGCGGAGCAAGCGGTTTGGCTCGAAGAGGTGTTGGCTAACAACACGTCGCAGTGGGTTGTTTGCACCTTTCACCATCCGATCTATTCGACTGGCAAAGGACGCGACAACGCTGGGTTGCGTGCGCTTTGGAAGCCGATCTTTGACAAGTACAAAGTCGATCTCGTGCTGCAGGGACATGATCATACCTACGGCCGAACCGGATTTAACGTCCCCGGCGTCGACGTGCCCGAGAGCGACTATCCGACTTTTGGCGGCGCCGATGATTCGACGAAAAAGGAAGCGGTGAAGGTCGGGATGGTGAATGTTCCGACCGGCGTGCAAAACGTCGACAAAGAGAACGGAACCGTCTACGTCGTCTCGGTGAGCGGCCCCAAAATGTATGACAATACCCGCTGGCCGTTTATGCAACGTCTGGGCGAGGATACCCAGCTTTATCAGATCATTCATATCGATGGAGCGAAGCTTCGCTTTGAGGCCCGCACGGCGATCGGCGAGTTGTACGACGCCTTTGAACTGCATAAACAGGCCGAAGGAGAGATCAACCAGCTAGTGGAGATTGAAGTCGAGACCCCCCAAAATCTGCGGGCTCCGGCGAATTAGCCGCCGGTATTGATCAACCACGGCGCCGCAATTCGGTTTCGAATCGGCGCCGAGAGGGGAAAGGTGAGCAGCGTTCTGAGCTGCCGCGGGAAGTAATTTGGCCCAATTTTTGTCGCTCAAACCGCTGCAATTCCTCGAAAGCGACGCCGAATGTCTCTTACCCTGACGAATTTGGGGGGGAAAGTCCTGTTGCTTGATTGGACGATTCGCCGATAATTTAGTCTGGTTCAAGAACTTTTGATCACCGGATATCGGCTTGTGATTCGACGAGTAGCGGCATTTCTGACGGTTTCGGCCATGCTTTGGCATGCGATCGTCGGCTGTTGCGCTCATCACGTGCATGTCGAAACCGAGAGCGGTGTGGCGAATTACGCTCAGCGCGAAACGGCTACGGCCGACGCGCACGGCGATTGCTGCAATCACGCTCACGCTCACGCTGTCGCCGCTGTCGCGACTGAGGCCGAAACGCCCAATTGTCCTGACCACGACTCGGAATGTTCGGAGGCGAAATGCGTTTTTGTCGCCGCTCGTTCTGACGACGCGCTCTCGCTGGCTGACAATTGGACGCAGCAGGCAAGCTTTTTGGGAATTGGAACGCCGCTCAGCGCCGCGAGTGAGTTCGACTCGTTGCGTCTGCATTCTTACAGCTTGGCGTCTCCCACCGGCGCCCTGATGCGCCGCCATCTTGCGCTGGGCGTTTTGCGGATCTAAATCCGTTTCTCTGGATGTAGCTCTTTTTGTGCTGGAACGCCGTCGTTGCGTTCTTGCGGCTGAAAGCAGCTTGGCGTGTTGGTGAATTCTTGGCTGATCGTGGAATCCTTCGTGCAGGTCACGAAACGTGCGTGCGTCTGCGGACGCGAGATTGGAAAATCGGATGAACGTTCCTCAGAAAACTGGCTCTGGTTGGATCTGGCCGACGGTTGTCGTCGTCGGAATTCTTGCCGTCACGGCGGCTTCTTCGGTTTATTGGTGGTCGCTGCTTGACCAAAAAGGGGCGCCAGCGGCGGATGCGCACGCCGGGGAACCGCACGAGGATGAGCATGACCATGCGGCGCATGCCGGCCATTCGGAAGGGACCTCGATCGAGCTGAGCGCCAATGGCCTGAAAAACATTGGCTATCGTCCGCTGACGCTCGAGCTGGGGACCTATACGCGGCGGATCAATCTGCCGGCGATGGTGGTCGAACGACCTGGTCGAACGCAGATTCACATCTCTTCTCCACTGACCGGCGTCATCTCGAAGATCTACCCGATGCAAGGTTCCGCCGTTGCGCCAGGGAGCCCGCTGTTTGAGATTCGGTTGACCTTTGAAGAGTTGGTCACCGCGCAAAGCGACTTAATTCGGACCGCGGAAAACCTGGAAGTGGTGAATAGCGAGATCGCGCGTCTGAAGTCGCTGACCGAGGGGATTGTGCCGGGGAAACGCATCTTGGAGCAGGAGTATGAGAAGCAAAAGCTGGAAGCTTCGCTCAAAGCGGACCGCCAAGCGTTGTTGTTACACGGTTTGACCCAACAGCAAGTCGACGCGATCACGCAAGAGCGGCGGCTGTTCCAAACGTTGACGGTCAACGCTCCGGAGCATGCCCACGACGGGGACGCCTGCTCGATGGACCATTTCTTCCATGTGCAAAACATCGCCATCAACGTCGGCCAGCAAGTCCAAGCAGGGCAGCTAATGGGCATCGTGGCCGATCATTGCGAGCTGTATATCGAAGGCAAAGCGTTTGAAGATGACGCGGTGCGACTCCGCGAAGCGGCCGCCAACGGTTGGCCGGTTACGGCCGAATTGATGTCGGGCAAAGACGAACGAGAAAAGATCGAAAACTTGCAATTGCTCTACCTGTCGGATGTGGTCGATTCGCAGTCGCGTGCGTTTCATTTCTATCTAAGTCTGCCGAATGACGTCGTTACCGACAAAGCGGCCGCCAACGGACATCGCTATATCGAATGGCGATTTAAGCCGGGGCAGCGGATGGAAGTGCGCGTGCCGATCGCCCAGTGGAAGGATCGCCTGGTCGTGCCGGTCTCGGCGATTGTGGAAGAAGGCGCCGAGTCGTACGTCTACCAACAAAATGGGGATCATTTTGATCGCGTGCCGGTGCATGTCGAGTTCCGTGATCAAGAAGCGGTGGTCGTCGCGAATGACGGATCGATTTTTCCTGGTGACGTCATCGCAGCTCGCGGCGCGTATCAAATTCATCTGGCGATCAAAAACAAGTCAGGCGGCGCGGTCGATCCGCACGCGGGACACAATCACTAAGGTCGTGCTGGAAGTCGCACGTCATTTCTCGCTTTCCACGACCATCAACCCTCGCCTATACGCATGCTTAACTCCATCATCCGCTTTGCGCTGCTGAATCGCCTGTTGGTGATCGCTTTGGCCATCTTTTTGTTAGTCTACGGCGGTTGGCAGGCCTATCACTTGCCGATCGACGTCTTTCCGAACCTCAATCGCCCTCGCGTCGTCGTCATGACCGAAGCGCCCGGCATGGCGCCAGAGGAAGTGGAAACGCTGATTACTTTTCCGTTAGAAACCGTCTTGAACGGCGCTACCGGCGTGCAAGCGGTTCGCACGCAGTCTGGCGTCGGCCTCTCGGTGATTTACGTCGAGTTCGATTGGGGAACCGACATCTACAACGACCGCCAGATCGTCGCCGAACGATTGGCGCTTTCGGCCGATACGCTGCCGCGGAGCGTCAAGCCGCAGTTGATGCCGATCTCTTCGATCATGGGACAAATCATGATCATGGGGATGTATAGCGAAGGGGGCGTAACGCCGCCGATGGAGCTGCGAACGGTCGCCGATTGGGTCGTGCGACAGCGTCTGCTGACCATTCCCGGCGTCTCGCAAGTGGTTGTCATGGGAGGCGAACGAAAGCAGTTTCAGGTCCTCGTCAACCCGAACGACATGCTCCGTTACGGCGTCAATCTGCATCAAGTCAAACAGGCGCTCAGCGAAAGCAATCAAAACACGGCTGGGGGTTACTTGGATGACCAGGGGCCGAACGAGCTGTTAGTGCGATCACTGGGCCGCGTGACTTCGATCGACGATCTGTCGCGTATCGTAATCGCTCATCACGATGGCCAATCGATTCGTCTTGCGCAGGTCGCCAAGATCGTGGAAGGCGCGCAGACGAAGCGGGGCGATAGTACGGCGTTTGCGCGTGACGCCGAAGGGAATTTTGACGGCGGTCCAGCCGTTGTTTTAACGGTGATGAAACAACCCGACGCCGACACGCGCCGCGTTACCGAACAAGTGGTCGAGGCGCTGGCGGAATTGCAGCCGTCATTGCCGCCGGATGTGCGAATGTTACCGGATCTCTATCAGCAAAAGACGTTCATCGATTTGGCGATTGAAAACGTCATGGAAGCGCTGCGAGACGGCGGCATTTTGGTCGTCATCATCCTGTTTTTGTTTTTGATGAATCTGCGGACGACATTCATCACGTTGACGGCAATTCCGCTGTCGATTGTTATCACGGCGTTGGTTTTCGCGACGTTCGGCTTGTCGATCAATACGATGACATTAGGCGGATTAGCGGTCGCGATCGGCGAGTTGGTGGATGACGCGATTGTGGACGTCGAAAATATTTTTCGCCGGTTGCGAGAAAATCGGCATAGCGACAACCCCAAGCACCCGCTGCTGGTCGTGTTTCAGGCGAGTTGTGAGATTCGTAACTCGATCGTCTACGGCACGTTGATCGTCGTGTTGGTGTTCGTACCGCTGTTCGCGCTTTCCGGAATGGAAGGACGTTTGTTCGCTCCGTTGGGCGTCGCCTACATCGTATCGTTGGTCTCTTCGCTCTTCGTCTCGTTAACCGTGACGCCGGTGTTAAGCTATTGGATGTTGGGGAACGAGAAATTCGCCCACGAAGAGAAGGATGGATTTCTGCTACGCGGTTTAAAACGCATGGCCGACGTCGTCATGAATTTCAGCGTTCGCATGGCCTGGCCCATTTTGGCGGTCGCGACCTTCGCGGTAGCGGTTTCTGGCTGGGGAATGTTGCAGTTAGAAAGCGATTTTCTGCCGCCGTTTAACGAAGGCGCCGTGCAAATCAATGTGGTTCTGCCGCCGGGAACGTCGTTGGCCAAATCCAATGAAATCTCAGATCGCGTCGAGAAACGCCTGCAGGAAGTCAGCGACATCTCCGCGTTTGTCCGCAAGACGGGGCGCGCCGAGTTAGATGAGCATGCCGAAGGGGTCAACATTAATGAATTTGTCGCGACGATCGATCCCGAGACCACCCGCTCACGCGAAGAGGTGATTGATGAAATCAGCGAAGCGTTGGCCGATGTCCCAGGGATTGTAACCGCGGTCGAGCAACCGCTGGCGCACTTGATCTCGCACATGTTGTCAGGCGTCAAGGCGCAAATCGCGATCAAGCTGTACGGCGACGACTTGGATGTATTGCGACGCGAAGCGCAAAAGATGCAGGCCGCAATCGCCACCGTCCCCGGCGTCCGCGACCTGCAGATTGAACAGCAGGTGAACATTCCGCAGTTACGGATCGAAGCGGACGGGCACAAGCTAGAGCAATACGGTCTGCGCCGCATGGATGTGAACGAATTTGTCGAGACGGCGATGCAAGGCGAAGTGGTTTCGCAGATTTTGGACGGACAGCGGACCTTCGACTTACTGGTCAAACTAGACGAACCATTTCGCGAAGATCGAAACGCGATGAGTCGCCTGGTTTTAGAAACGCCGACCGGCGGCGCGGTGAAGTTGGAAGATGTCGCCCGAATCTATGAGTCGGATGGGCCGAATACGATCAACCGCGAGCAAGTGCGCCGCCGGATTATCGTTCAGTGCAACGTCAGCGGTCGCGGCCTGGTCGATGTAGTGGAAGATATCAAACAACGCTTGGCGCCGATTGAATCGCGTCTGCCGACCGGCTATTTCACCGAATATAGCGGCCAGTTTGAAAGCCAGCAGTCGGCGTCTCGCATGATTGCGGTCCTGTTCGCAATCTCGATGGTCGGGATGTTTTTGGTTCTTTACAAAATGTTTCAGTCGATCAATCTCTCGCTACAAGTGATGATCGCGTTGCCGATGGCGTTTATCGGATCGGTCGCCGCGCTCTATCTAACGGGACAAACGTTGACCGTCGCCAGCATGGTCGGCTTTATCTCGCTGTGTGGGATCGCGTCGCGCAACGGCATTTTGTTGATTAACCATTACCTTCACTTGGTGAAGTACGAAGGAGAGACCTGGTCGCGAGAGATGATTATTCGCGCCGGCAAAGATCGACTCGCTCCGGTGTTGATGACGGCGTTGACGTCAGGCATCGGCCTGGTGCCGCTAGCGATGGCCGCCGGAGAACCAGGCAAGGAAATCTTGTATCCAGTTGCGACCGTGATTATCGGCGGTTTGATCACCAGCACATCGCTCGAGTTTCTCGTCCGCCCGGCCCTCTTTTGGACGCTTGGCATTCATGCGGCGCGAACGATCGTCGCGTCCAACGAGCAGGCGATCGTATTGGTGGAAGAGGATGAAGAGGGGCACGCACACGCGTAGTCTGAAGACGACGATTTTTGCGCGCTCGCCGTTCAGGCGAGCACTTTTCGATTACTAACTTCTAGGGAGTGACGATTGATGAAAATGACTCAGCTATTCGCCGGTCAGACGGCCCGTTTTGTCGCGACGACATTGCTGTTGTTCTCGCTGTCTGCTTATGGTTGTTCCAATCCCGCCGCCGACGCGCCGAGCGGCGATGGGCACTCGGAACATGACGGCCACGATCATGATGACCATGCTCATCCGAGCGAAGGTCCGCATGGCGGTTCGTTGATCGAACTAGGAGCGGAAGAATATCACGCGGAACTGGTTCATGACGAAAAAGCGGGGAGCGTGACGATCTATCTGTTGGACGCCGCTGCGAAAGCCGCGACGCCGATCGAAGCGACCGAGCTGACGATCAATCTGAAGCATGACGGCATGGGAGAACAGTTCAAGCTGGCCGCTTCGCCGGACGCCGGCGATCCGGCGGGGAAGTCGTCCAAGTTTGTCTCCACCGACGCCGAACTGGCGGAAGATTTGGATCACGAAGGCGCCGACGCCCAACTGGTGGTCACCATCGCCGGCAAGCAATACCGGGGAGCGGTCGCTCACGATCATGACCACGACGGCCACGATCACTAGTCGCTGCGAAAGTCAAAAACCGGCGTGACGATTCAATCGTCACGCCGGTTTTTTTTATGAACTGGCCGGCGGCATTACCCCAGTTGCGAATGACGCCGAGTCTCCGGCGTCAGTTCGACGTAGTTCATCACAGGAAATCGTCGTTGCAGCCGGCCTTCGATCGCTTCGCCGAGATTCTGCAGCACGCCGTCGTACTCGAGGACCTTGTCGACGCCGCAAAATTTGCCATAGCGACGAGCGACCGCTTTCGGCTGCGAAGAATAGAGCCACACAATCGGCAAGCAGTGATTCAACCGCAATTTGAAGGTTATCAGGCAGCCGGATTCGTCAGGCATCGCGTCATTGACGATGACCAGCTGCGGATCGTAAAGATTCATGCAAGCCGCGACATCGCAGGCCTGCTCGGCGCGAATCACCTGCCAGCCGCAGTCGGCGAGTCGCGTGCGGATTTCTGCGAACACTTCATCGCGAAACTCGACGACAATCGCCGTCTGTTCATAGGGGGATTCTTCCAACCGCCGCGCAATCGCGGGAAAGAAGGAGGGATCAATGCGATGGTTGAACAACTCACTGCGATCCGATTTATTTTTTTCGTACATAGCAAGACTCTCGTATTAAGGCAATCAGCATGGAAAAGCGACGAAAGTAAACGGCGAACCTCACTGCGAAGGCCGATGGCGCATCGACAGGGGGCCGCGGTCGCTTTAGAGCAGAAAGCGCGAGAGCGTGGCGCAGCGCAGCAGAGCTGGGATCGCTGGGCGCCTGGACGCGTGGTCCGAAAAAAGATTCTGTGCGGTTGGCTCCCAGCAGACGTGTTGGGAAGAGGTCGCGAAACGAACGGCGATATCGATGTCATCCGCCGAACGGCTCTCGCGGGCCGCGATTGAGGATTGCTGCGGCGTGTGGTGATGACACTGACAGGGGCAATCGCTGGCGCGATGCGGCGAAACGACCAAGTGGTCATGTCCCGCCGAATCAGGCGCCGCCGGCGCCGAGCAAGTCGTGCAAGCGTTGGCGATCGCTTGCAGGCAACTGCAAGCTTCGAGCGAGTGACCAGGGAGCGATAGAAGAATCCCCAAGACCCAAACCGTAGTTCGCATCGCAATCGATCGGTGGGTGGGAGGGAAAAACATCAACAGATCCGCGGTGGTACGGAAGGGAGAAAATCGAATCGGAAGCGGCGCTTCTCCAGCACGACGAAGCAGCCGACGATTGGGTTGGGCGTCGCCCCCGGTTTGTAATAGTCAGCGACGTTCCTTTGAAGCTAACATACTCGCCGAACCGTTGGAACGGCGAATATCGTTAACTTCGATTAAGGGGCTCCGCCAAACTGGGGGTGGCGTCGCCGCTATTTTTGCAGGCTCCCTTGCAGCATCAGGCCCCGGATTTCCATGGCCGAGATCCACAATTCACGCTGCGAATCGAGGTACGCCAAATTCGTCTGGAAGTACGTTCGCTGAGCGCTCAACAGATCCAGTACGCTAAACTCGTCCGCTTCGTAGCCGGTGCGAATGAGCGTTAACGAACGGTTGGCGTTTTCTAGAATGCCCCCTTCGCGAGCATATTGGTTGACCTGATTGCGGGCGCTTTCGTATCGCTGAAAAGCGATCGCCAGACGAGCTTGCAGATCCATCGATAGCTTGTCGGCCGCGCGATTGGCCGCCGCCGCTTCGGCATGCGCCTGTTGGATGCCGCCTTGGTTGCGATTCCAGAGGGGCAACGGCAGCGTGACTTGCAGGTTGCCGTCGGTCCCGCGCGTTCCGCGGTCATCCTGAATGATCGCTTGAACTTCGATATTAGGAATGACCTGTGCGTAAGCGCGTTGCACCGCCCAATGCGCCGCTTCGACATTCGCCAAGGCCGCGGCCAGTTCGGGACTATCACGCATCAAGGTGGCTAGCGTTTCATCCCATTGCAGATTTACATCTTCGGCCTTTAGTTCTCCCTCTAGCTGTTGCAGCTGGAAATCGGGCAGACCGAGGACCGCGGTAAGTCGGCGCCAGGCTTCGACATGCTGATTGATCGAGTTTTGCAGCACGATTCGCGAAGTGTCCGCTTCGACGCGGGCCCGCAGCGGATCGGCCTGACTGACTTCTTGTCCTTTGAAGAGGGCTTCGGCGCTTTGCTCTCCCTTTTCGGCGATCTGCACCAACTGGGTCGCCAGTTCGCGACGACGCTGGGCGATCAGCACGTCGTAGTAGCCGATGCGGACGTCGGTCAAGACGCGCAGTCGAAACGCATCCCGATCACGTTCCGCTTTTTGAATTTCCCAGGCCGCAACTTCCCGGTTTAGTCCCAGCTTGTTGCCGGTGACGAACTCTTGGCCGACAAACATGCCGGTTTGGGTCGCCAGGCCGCCGCTGCCGAGTTGTTGGCCCGAATAGCCCAAGACCGGATTCGGAGCGATCCCGACTTGCAGCCAATTGCCGTGAGCCGCGTTGACGCGGGCGACCGCTTCGGCCATGGCTGGATTGTTTTGCAGCGCCAATTGCTCTAGTTCGGGCAACGACCACTGACTGGTCGGCGGTGCGATCGCTTCAGGCGGCGCGGCGGTCTGTTGGTATGCGACTAGTTTGGCGGCCGGCAAGTCTTGCGGCGGCGCTGTCGCTGCTGGTTGCAGATCGCTGGAGTTATCCAACGCTTGTTCGCCCGAGACGATCACGCTTGCTGGAGAAGCGGCCGTATAGGCGAGAGTGGTCGATTCGTGTCGAACGGCGGAAGTGCGACAGCCGCCGGCAATCGCCGCGAGCCCGATCGTGAAGGCGATGCTTGCCTTATGCATAAAGTCCATCCAGTGGGAGATCCCATGAAAGTCTGTTTTGTTTTCGCGCAAGCATCATCATGTTTCACGACGTGGTTGTGATGATTTCTTCGGTTGCGGCGATTGAAGCTGTTAATGGGGTCATGCTCTTTCGCGGTATTACGCGGGAGAGCGGCGCCGATCATTCGGGCTGGGAAAACCTTGACGCTTGTTTTTCCAGCGTTGCTAGCAATTTCGGCGATGCGTTAAGCAGCGAAGCGAAGAGGATCGCTTTACGTTAGAAAACGACAAAGCGCCGCGCATGTTTCCAAGGCGCTGGCGGTCTTTCGAATGTCGGCAGACGCAACGGTCTGCGCAGAAGTGCGACAAGGGCTCATCGAAAAATGCGGCGGACCCCCGCCGATGGCGCCGTGGACGCGAACTTGAAACGCCGAAGGTCCTGATTGCTGCGGCGGCGAGTGGTGATCGCACTGGCATTGCGAGCGGCCGGTCGAGACCGCATCGGACGCACAGCAGACGGCGCTGCAGTGAACGTGCTGGCAGCGCTGCGCGCCGGTCGGTTCAGACGGATGAGCATGTTGATGTTCGACATGCTCATGGGTGCTGTGGTCGCAATGGCAGCGCATCGCAAAGATCGCTTGTGCTGGCGCAAGTATTGCAGCCAGCCAAAGGAAGCATTTCGCGATGAAGGATATTTGCCGCACGCTGACCGACTCTTCGAGAGAAAGTAAATTCACTCTAGTCGCATCGGTTGTCGCGATTGTCCGTCTTGAAAAAATCGTCACCGCCAGGCAAAGCTTCGCGCGCGTTACCCGTTCGACGCAGATCGCGCCGCTTGTCGTGAGCGGCGCTTAAGACGATAGGCGGTCCGAGATTTTGGCGGCCGTTTGTTGGACGGCGTCAATCAATTGCGGCTTCGACGTGCTATCGACACGCGCCGTTGGAATGCTGACGCTGACGGCCGCCACAATGCCGCTGCCGTCACGGATCGGCGCGCCGATGCAGGTCACGCCGATGTCATTCTGGTCTTGCTCCATCGCGTATCCCTCTTGGCTGACGCGCTCATGGATCTCACGCAGCTTCTGGGGATCGATGACCGTCTGGGGAGTTCGCGCGATCAGTTTGACATGCGCGATCAGCCCGTTCCACTCTTCTTCGCTGAGCTCGGAAGTGAGCGCGCGCCCCAACGCAGTCGAGTAGAACGGATCTTTGTTGTTCGCTTCGACCACCAAGCGAAACGGATGTCGGCTTTCGAGGACCTGCAGGTAACGAATCGAAGTTCCCCGCAAGACCCCCAAGTTGACAGTTTCGCCGGTCAGGTCATGCAACTGACGCAAAAAGGGATCGGCCGCTTCCAGCAAATGGTCATCGAGCTTGCCGAGCGTCATCCGCCGCAACTTGCCGGTCAACTGGTACTTTCCCTTGTCGATACGGCAAACGTAACCCAGCTCGACCAGGTCTTGCAGCAAGCGATGGACGGTCGGCTTGTGGTAGCCCAGCTCGCTGACGATCTCCGCCAACGGCATCTCTCCGTCGGCCGACGCCAAGACCTCGAGCACGTGAAACGCTTTTCCTAGCGAAGATGTTAGCATCGGTTGTCCACAATTTTCCAAACCAGTCTTCGCCCGAGAATCAGCGCTTACTCTACAGCGCCCAGCGAATGCGAACTAGCAATTCTAAGCCGCCGGCAACCGCTCTTCGACCGCAGACAGCACTTTTTTGGCCAGGAACTTTGTCGCCAGGCAGTGGAGCGGAAGCTAGGGCGCCGCCGACTCCTGCGCCGCGACGCCGTCGACCGGAAGCGTCTCATTCCAGGTAAGAACCGCTTGTTTCAAGCGTTTGGCGATGCGGGGACGCTGTTTCTTGATGTTGTTCGCTTCACCGATATCCGTGGTCAGATCGTAAAGTTGAACCGCTCCTCCGTCGAGATTGCAGAGCAATTTCCATTGGCCGTCACGTACAGCCAGATCGGGATTGGGGGCTTTCGGCGGGCCTGGTCGATCGGGCGGGCGACGCCAAAAGAGCGGGCCGTTTCGTTGAGCTTCGGTTTTGCCTAGCAGCGCCGCCGAGAGATTTTCGCCATCTCCCTGGTATCCCTGGGGCGTCGCTGCGCCGGTCAGCGCAATGAGGGAAGCGACCAGATCGACGCTGGAGACGATCGTCGTGTCGTTCGTCTGGCCGACGGCGGACTCGTCGAGCCAGCCTGGCCCCCAAACGATCAAGGGACTGCGAACGCCCCCTTCGTACAGATCGCCTTTGGCGCCGCGCAACGGTCCGCCGCGGCCGGCGCCTGGTTCGTGACCATTGTCGCTGGCCAACAAGATCAGGGTGTTATCGCGCAGCTTGGGATCATTGCGAACTCGCTCGATCAACAGGCCCAGTTGCTCGTCCATCGTCTTCAGCACGCCCAGATAAAGCGTTCGCTTCGTTTGATCGCCGCGTCTGGCTTCCGGCGGATAGAACGGCGAATGAACGTCGTCAGGCCACACGTTGACAAAGAACGGTTGGTCGGCGGCGACTGCAGCATCGATAAATTGCAGCGTTTCTTCCACAAACCGCGCGGTGATTTGGGAGCGATCTTTCCACTCGATTGGTCCATGGCCTAACTTGGCGCTTCCCAAGTCGTGGCGCTGGGGCTCTTTGCCGTTATAGGCGTCGCAAAGCGGCAGGACGCGGGGGCCAAGGCCTTCAAAATTGGTCAGCGACGCGTCAAAGCCATACTCGGTAATCAGCGGAGCTTCGCCGACATCACGCTGTCCGCCGAGATGCCATTTACCGAAATGGCCGGTCGCGTATCCCCGCTCAGAGAGCATCCGCGGCAACGTCGCCGCACGGACGTCGAGCCACTGCGCCATCCCCCGCCGCTCGTTCATTTTGCGATCGGCTAGATACGACGTAATGCGATGTCGGGCCGGATAATGTCCGGTGGTCAGCGCCGTGCGTGAAGGAGAGCAGATCGGCGAGTTGACGTAAAAGTTGGTGAACTTCAAGCCTTCGCGCGCCATTTGATCGATGTTGGTCGTCTCGACGTCTTGGCCGCCGAAACAGGAGAGATCGGCCCAGCCCATATCGTCGATGAACAGCGTGATGACGTTCGGCGGGGTCTTTGCCTGCGAGAGCAAGGTCGGCATGCCGTAAACGATCTGCTGATCTTGTTGGGCGCTCATCCAAGCGTCCAGCTTGCTTTGCAGCTGCTGTCGCGTCGCGGCATGCGCCGGATCGTCGGCCAGATTGTGTTGCTCCAGCGGATCGGTCGCCAGATCGTACAGCTCTTCCAATGGTCGTTGTTGATACCGATTTACCTTGCGGGCCGCTTCGACGCTGGTCTTCGCTTTTTCGACCCAGCTGTTCCAATAGGCTTCTTCCTTATGGGCCTTGGTGACGTGCGACTCGTAGAGAAACTCGGGGTGCAGATTGCGAATGTATTTGAACCGCTCGGTTCGTACGCTCCGCGTCGGATAGACGTTGAAGTTGCCGTCGCCGCTATGCGTGGTGAAGATTTCCTGACGGTGCGTGTCGGAAGTTCCACGCAACACCGGCATGATCGAACGTCCATCCAGCTTTTCATCGGGCTTTCCGCCGGCCGCTTCGACCAAGGTGGGTAACAGGTCGACCCACGAGACCATCGCGCTGGTCCGCTTCTTTTCCGGCGTCTGTCCTGGCCAGACGACGATCAGCGGCGTGCGAATCCCGTCGTCGTACAGATTCCACTTGCCAAACGGCCATTGGGCGCCGTGATCGCTGGTATGGATAAAAAGGGTGTTCTCGCCCAGCTTCGCGTAAGCGGCGTCAAAGACTTGGCCTAGTTCGTCATCCATCGTGCGGATCGCTTGGTAGTACTTGGCGCGAGCGTCTCTCGTCTCTGGCGTATGGACATGTTTCAGCGGGATCTGGATCGATGGGAGGTCGATGGTCGTCGCGCGCGGCCATGGTACATGCGGCCAGTTAGTGCCGACGAACAAGCAGAGCGGCTTGTCGCTCTCGCGCGCTTGCAGCCATTTCACCGCTTCGCCAACAGCGACATCGTCGTGGTAGCCGAAGTGTCGCGCCAGATCAAAGCCATAGTCGGGCGTCTGAGCATAGTGGCCCACTTTGCCGAACGAGACGACCTCGTAGCCCAGCTGCTGCAAATAGGCCGGCAATTTTTTGATCTCGGCTTGAGGGCGAGCATGATTCCGCTCGGCGCCGTTGCGCGCCGGCATCAAACCGGTCAGCAGCGCAGCGCGACTAGGCGCGCACGAGGGGGAAGCGACAAACGCTTGATCAAACGTCAGACCAGCGTCGGCCAAACGCTGCATGTTCGGCGTATCGATATCCGTGGCGCCGTAAACCGACGAGTCGGCCAACGTGTGATCGTCGGAAAGAAAAACAACGATATTCGGCGGCTGGCTCTCTGCGGCAATTGCGCTGAAACCGAGCCAAAGGAGCAGCGCCGCGGAGAAGAGCGGCAATAGAGAATTACGCGACATAAAGCAACGACTCAAGGATGGGGGGAAGTGAGAAGGAGGCTGACTTGAGTTTCGTCGATCGGCGACGCTTGGTCAAACGATGCATCGTCGATATGCTCGATTTCTAAGTTGAGTTGAGATAACTATCCGCGGCCTTTGACAATCAACCCCCATAATTGGATTTTACCATTCCGTAATTTAACATACGGGTAACATGGTTACGGCAGTCGAAAAGCTCTCGGCGACATTCGCAGCGCAGGCCGATTCGCTGCGCCGATTGAGATCACGACGCCGGCGATCACCAAGCGTCTGAAGGTGCTGGAACCAGCAGGCCCAATGGCGCGCTGGTCGCTTGCAGGGAGAACTGTTGAAAGCGGCCGTCGATTGGGTCGCCCTATACGGCACATTGTGGGATCAGAGCTTGGATCGTCGCGACGCCTATTTGCATGCAAAGTCGAAGTAGAAAGCGAAACGTGTCCGAAAAAAGTGAACCGATCGTACTGACCATTCGCCGCGCATTTCCTTACTCGGCCGAGTTGGTCTTCGACGCCTGGCTTGATCCAGAAGTCGCGGGGCGCTGGCTGTTCGCGACAGCGACCGGCGAAATGAAAACGGTGGAGATCAACCCGGTTGTCGGGGGAGAGTTTTTGATTGCCGAGCAGCGAGGAGATATTCTGGCCGAACACTTTGGCGAGTATCTCGAGATCGAGCGACCGCGGCGCTTGGTCTTTACCTTCGCCGCGATTCGCAATGTCGAGTCAACTCGCGTCACGGTCGACATCGAACCGACCGACGCTGGCTGCGAACTGACGCTCGTTCACGAGATGGACCCGAAATGGATCGACTACAAAGAGCGGACCGAGTCAGGCTGGGCCACGTTGTTGGCGAACTTAGCGGCGACGATGGTCGGTTAGGATCGGCGCCTCGAAAGAGTGCGTTGGTCCGCTTCGCTGGCTATGCTATTTTGCCCATGTTCTCGATCTGCTGAATCAAGCGGGCTTGGGATTCGCTCGTTTTCAGCGACGATTTTCTTACCAGACGAAGCCAATCTCTTTACCTATCGACCGATCACCAACCAAGTTGATTGAGTCCCGCTCTACTCGCCTTCTCGGCGGCGACGCTTTCAGGTGGTCGCGGGGCGCTGTGATGCCGGGAATCAGCGTGGCAAGCAACGGCAACCCGAGAATATTGGACTCTTTGGGCGATCTTCCGAGCTGTACGAAACGCATAAAGACGATTGGCATGATACGTGCGTTAAGTCGCGGCCAGTCGATTGCTGGAAAATGCAGACTTTTGGTTTCGCATTTCAGGGATCGAGTGACATGGCAGGAAACGGCACGCCAATCCAATCGAGGGCCGAGACGGCTTTGGTCGATTGAAGGAGAACAATAAGATGAAAGCGGTACGCTGGCACGGCAAGAGTGATGTTCGCGTGGAAGACGCCCCTGATCCGAAAATCGAAGATCCCGGTGATGTCGTCATCCAGATTACATCGACAGCGATTTGCGGATCCGATCTCCACTTGTACAACGGCTTTATGCCAGGCATGAAGGCCGGCGATATCATTGGTCATGAGCCGATGGGAGTCGTGGTCGAGGTCGGTCGCGACGTCCGCCGGTTGGCGAAGGGGGATCGCGTCGTAGTTCCGTTTACGATCTCCTGCGGACATTGCTGGTTCTGCGAACAGACCATGTTTTCGCTCTGTGATAATTCGAATCCCAATGCGGAGCAAGCGCGGAAGCAGATGGGCCATTCGCCGGCTGGTTTGTTTGGGTTTTCGCACCTTTTGGGCGGTTTTCCCGGCGGGCAAGCCGAATATCTGCGAGTACCGAGCGCCGATGTCGGACCGATCAAAGTGCCGGAGGGATTGAGCGACGAGCAGGTGTTGTTCTTGTCCGACATCTTTCCGACCGGATACATGGCTGCCGAGAATGCCGAGATTGCTCCCGGCGACACGGTCGCCGTGTGGGGATGCGGGCCCGTGGGTCAGTTCGCCATCCAAAGCGCGTGGATGTTTGATGCAGGCCGCGTGATCGCGATTGATCGCATCCCAGAACGTTTGCGAATGGCCGAGACGAATGGTCGCGCCGAGACCATCAATACCGACGAAGTCGACGTCTACGAAAAGCTGATGGAAATGACTAATGGACGCGGACCCGATCGATGTATCGATGCGGTCGGCGCCGAAGCGCATGCCAGCAGCAGCGTGTGGTCTGCGATGGATACGATGCGAGAAGCGATTCATCTTGAGTCGGATAAGCCGTATGTATTGCAAGAGGCGATTCGCTGCTGTCGTAAAGGGGGAACCATTTCCGTCCCCGGCGTCTACGTTGGATCGGTTCAGTTGCCCTTCGGCGCCGCCATGAACAAGGCGCTGACCTTTCGCATGGGGCAAACCCACGTGCAGCGTTACCTCGATCCGTTGATGAAGAAGATCGAAGAAGGAAAAATCGATCCCTCCTTCGTGATTACGCATCGAGTGCCGCTCATGGATGCGGCGAAGGCTTACGAGACCTTCCGCGACAAGGAAGACGAATGCATTAAGGTCGTGCTCAAGCCGTAAGGTTCCGAGCAATCCTCAAATCTTACGCGTGAGCGAATAGCGCTCCGCGTCGAGATGCGGCGTTTCGTTATTCATTAGCTCCGCGACTAGCTTGCCGGTGCCGGGAGACATCGAGAGGCCCAGCATGTTATGGCCGGCCGCGACATAGACATTGCCCAGTCGCGGCGAACGATCGATAAACGGCGTACTGTCTGGCGTCATCGGACGCCAACCGTACCATTTTTCGACGATCGGCTGGACATGCGGATTTTTCAGATAGAGTTCGGCGCCTTGTTTGAGGAGCGATAGCCGCTTTTCGTGGACCGAGTTGTCGTACCCGGCGAATTCCATCGTCGATCCCAATCGATAGCCGCTTTCCCAAGGCGTCACGCCGACCCGATGTTGCTCCAGCAGCATCGGGTACTGGGGGCAGATTTCGGGACGCGGCATCGTGATCGAATAGCCTTTGCCGGGCTGAATCGGAATCTTGCAACCAATCTGTTCCTGCAAAAACGGAGTCCAGGCCCCAGCCGCGATCAAAAAGTCTTCACCATCGATCGTTCCGGTCGACGTTTCAGCGGCGGTCGCCGACTTACCGCTTTTGACAAATTGCCGGAACTCACAGTGCTCGCGGATCTCGACTCCCATGCGCTCCAGCACTTGGCGCCAAGCGGTCATCAAGCGATCAGGACGTAGATGCGCGTCGCCGCCAAACAGCCAGCCGCCTGCCAGGCCGGGTTTGAGCGCCGGCTCCAATTCGTTCAACGCTTCTCCGGCATAGGGAGCGGCGAAAACTTGGAACTCCCGTGACACCAACTCGTTGACATGGGCGAAATCGTCGAACTCATGCCGGTCTTTGTAGACGAACAGCAATCCCCGCTCTTCAAACTCGCAATCCATTTGCTCGTCGGCGATGATCTGGCTGTAGAGTTGTCGCGACGATTGCAATAACGCATGAATGCCGGCGGCCGATTTCAACATCGGGCCGCTGCGGCAGCGCAGTGCGAATCGGGTCAGCCAACTCCAGAGCGCCGGAGAAAAGCGGAACCGAATCGAGAAGGGGGAATTGCGTTTGAGCATCGACAGCAGCGACGGCAGCAAAACGCCTGGCTGCGCCAGCGGCAAGACATGGCTGGGGGAAACATAGCCGCAATTCGCGTGCGAACAGGCGGCGCCAAATTCAGCTTTGTCGATCAGGACGACGTCGCGACCTGATTGGGCCAAATAATAGGCCGAGGCGGCGCCGACGACGCCTCCACCGATGATGATGGTTCGCCGAGTGCTCACAGGGGATTTACGTCTTGATGCGGTTTAGCGGGATTGAATGCCGAACGCAAATTGGTCGGCCGGGTCAATGATCAATTGAGAAACAGCGGTGACATAAGCCGAGCCGCGGATCGTCGGTACGATTTGACCCTCAATTAAATCATAATTGGCTTGAAAAATACTGCCAGTGATTGACTCTTGTCGCCAGATTTGTCCCGGCGCCAATTTGCCCTCGGCGGCCAGGACGGCGAGTTTGGCCGAAGTGCCGGTGCCGCAGGGAGACCGATCGTATTCTCCACCTGGACAAAGGACGAAGTTCCGCGAGTCGGCGACGACTTCGCTGCTCGGTTGCCCATACAGTTCAATATGATCGATCCGACCCTCATCGGCGCCGGTGACCTTTTGCTTGTCGAGCGTCTTGCGGATCGCCTTGGTGAACCGAAGGAGTTCATCTCGATCGGAGTAGTTCAGCGCCATCACCGGCGATTTGACCAGGTAAAACCAATTGCCGCCGTACGCGACATCCCCGACCACGCTGCCGTAGCCCGGGACGTTCAGCTCGAGATCGGCCTGATGGCGATAGCTGGGGACATTGCGGACGCTGACTTCTCCATTTTGATGGAGGGTCGCCTGGACGTCGCCGACCGGCGTCTCGATCAGATGGGTTCCCGGCTTGATCCTGCCGAGATGCGCGAGTGTCGCGACAACGCCGATCGTGCCGTGACCACACATGCCGAGAACGTCGACATTGTTGAAAAAGATCACCCCAGTCGTAGCCTGGGGATTGGTCGACGGCGTCAAGATCGCGCCGACCATCGCTTCGGAGGCGCGCGGCTCGGTGCAAGTCGCGCTGCGAATCCAGTCAAACTTCTTCTTGAAGACGCTGCGTCGTTGCGATAGCGGACCATCTCCCAGGTCAAGATTTTGATCAATGACGCGGGTCGGCTCGCCCCCGGTGTGAGAATCGATCACCGAGAGCGTTGTAACCGATTGGGGAAGTTGGGGCACAGGATCCTCTTAGACGGTGAGCATCGGTCGCGTGTTGATCGCCTGGCGGATGATCCGCAAGATCTTGTCCCGTTCGTCGCCGATCAGCGGGAGTCGCGGAGGACGAGTCGTCTCCGAACCGAATCCGCATTCCTGGACCGCCAGCTTGATATATTGCACCAGCTTTCGATCGGTGTCGAGATGCAACAGCGGAGTATACCAACGATAAATCTCGACTGCTTCGGCGTAACGACCTGCAGTCGCCAGATCCCATAGCAAGCGATTTTCGGCAGGGAATGCGTTTACCAAACCAGAAACCCACCCGTCGATCCCCAAGACCATGCTTTCAAGCACGACGTCGTCGACGCCGCAGAACAACAAAAAGCGATCGCCGCAGACGTTGCGGATGTCCGTAATCCGCCGCGTATCTTCGGTCGACTCTTTGATCGCGACAAACTTCGGCTCGTCCGCCAGGTCGGCGAATTCTTCTGGAGCGATGTCGACTCTGTAGGCGATCGGATTGTTGTAAATCATGACCGGCAAGTCGGATGCGGCGGCGACCGATCGGAAGTGAGCCGCCGTTTCGCGGCGATCCGATCGATAGACCATCGCCGGCAGCACCATCAGGCCATCGGCCCCCAGTCGAGCGGCGTCGGCCGCAAACCGGCAAGCCATTTGCGTGGTATACTCGGCGACGCCGGTCAATACCGGAACGCGGCCATTGATATGGGCGATAGAGGCTTGAAGGACTTCCAATTTTTCCGCATAACTCAGCGAGCAGTTCTCGCCCACGCTTCCCAGCACGATCATTCCATGCACGCCGGCGTCGATCATCAGGTCAAGATGCCGCAGCGTCGCAGGAATGTTCAGAGTCAGATCCGCGTTAAACTGCGTCGTCGCCGCCGGAAATACTCCGCTCCAATCGACATTCATTCAGTAGGTCCTTCGGACGAACGGTATGTTTTTTTGTGTACAAAGGCATGCTAGGCGATTCATCTCGCTTCGTCAATCAAATTGCGTAAAATCGTAGGCTCATCCGCTCGACTTTTCCCTTAAGGATTTTTGCCCGTGTCGTTGTCTGATCGCATCGCGGAAGAACTTTCGGTTCGCATTAGCGCGCGAGAATCGTTACCAGAACCCTTCTCAATTGCAAATGTCGCGCGGATGTTTGACGTTAGCGCCTCACCGGTTCGGACAGCGTTTGATCAATTGGTCGAGGAAGGCTTGCTGATTCGAGATGACACAGGGCGGATCGCTCCCAACCCCGCACGGCGACTCAAACGCCGGCCCAAGCGCGAGAAAGCACTCGAACCGTCGCTCGAAATTCGGATTCGCGAGTTCATCATTCGCCGCAGTCTGGCCGGGGATGACTCGTTCTTGCGCGAGGAAGCGACTGCCGAACGCTTTGGGGTCAGCCGCACCGTCCTGCGGCATTGGCTCGGCAAATTAGCTGGCCAGGGCTTTGTCGAGCATGTCCAGCGTCGCGGCTGGCGCAGCCGTCTGTTTTTGCCGAAGGATCTCGAGCATTACTCCGAAGTGCGCGAGATGCTCGAACTGATGGCGCTGCGATCGGTACGCGA
Organism: Blastopirellula marina DSM 3645; assembly: GCF_000153105.1. GTDB lineage: Bacteria > Planctomycetota > Planctomycetia > Pirellulales > Pirellulaceae > Blastopirellula > Blastopirellula marina. Next base: position 97,101 of record NZ_CH672377.1, on the reverse strand, counting down.
TCGATTGGACGCGACGATGCTGGAAGAAATATTGGCCGGCAATCAGCCGCTGTCCGAGGGGAAGCCGCAGATCGACAATCGCCTGCATGGCTACTGGATTGAGCTCTCCGAAAATCATTACATTCAAGACTTTTTCGAGCGGCACGGCGTCTTCCACGCGGCGATCTTTGACCTGGCGACTACCGAGATGTCGGCGGTGGAGGAAATGGCCGAGCAGCATTGCGTGATTCTCGAATCACTGCTCAAGCGAAATTGGAAACAGGCGGAAAGCGTGCTGTCGAAGCATATTCGGGCTCAGATCCCCCGCGTCGAAAAAATGCTAGCCCAGATTCGATCCGAGGGAAAATAACGCCTATCATCCAGGGAGGGGTAAATGCTAGGATCTCGCAGGCATTCGCCTGGATTGTCGTGGCTCGGCCGGGTTATAAACGTTTGTGCTGCTTTAGGTTGGCGCAAATATTTTCACTTTTCTTATCCCCCGCCCTCGTCGTTTACGCCTAAGTAGACGGTGGTCACGAAGCTACTTGCGAGGAATCTCGACCGATGAACGGTCTACTACAAAAAATCATGTGGGCGACGCTGCGGTTTTTGCTTCGCTTTCGCTATCGGGTCCAATTGCACGGCTTAGAGGAGTTGCGGAGCGTTCAGGGGCCGATCCTGGTCTTGCCCAATCATCCCGCCTATGTCGATCCCCCTTTGGTGTTGAGCCATCTGCGCTTTGGGCGATCGCTGCGGCCGCTGGTCTTTGCCGATACCTTTCGGAGTTGGATTTTCTATCCCTTCTGCAAAGCGAGCCATGCGTTTGAAGTTCCCAATCTGAAAAGTCATAGTCGTGACGCGCATCGCCAGACGACTGAGATGATTGATCGGGTCGTCGCCGGCGTCGAAGCCGGAAATGACTTTTTGATCTATCCCTCGGGCCGGTTGAAACGTCAGGGAACCGAAGTGATCGGCGGCGCTCGCATGGCGTACGAACTGCTGACGCGCTGTCCTAACTTGCAAGTCATCTTGGTCCGCACCGAAGGGATGTGGGGCAGCCGTTTTGGTTGCGCCCAGACCGGCGGCGTTCCTGACCTGGCCGGCGCCGCGCGTCTGGCCCTCGGCAGCTTGCTTTCGAGCTTGCTGTTTTTTGTACCGAAGCGCAAGGTTTCGCTCACCGCCCAAGCGATCGATCGCAGCCAACTGCCGCTCGCAAGCAAAGAATCGCTCAATCGCTTTCTGGAAGCGTGGTACAACGCCAACGGCGGCGAAGAACCGACGTTCGTCCCTTACAATCCCTGGTTCGGCCCGCGTGAATTTGACTTTGAAGCCGTCCAACGCGAAGGCGCCGTCGACGCCGATTCGATCAAGCCCGCCACGAAACAGGCGATCGCCGAGATGCTGGCCGAACATCTGGGCCGCCCTTTGGACGCGGCCGAAAACATCCCGACGATGACCCTGGATACGCTGGGGCTCGACAGTCTCGAACGCATGGACATGGCGCTCGAAATGGAGCGGGAGTTCGGTTTTCGCAGCAATCATGTGCCGACCACCGTAGGCGAAATGTGGTTGTTGGCCGAAGGGCGGCTCGCCTCGGACGAGAATGACGAAGCCAAGATTCCCGAAATCTGGAGCAAGCCGCCCAAAGATGATGGCGCGATTCCCAAGGCGCTGGGAGAAACGTTGGCCGAATCGTTCGTCCTGCGCGCGATCGAACGACCCGACTCGGCCGCCGTCGCCGATCAACTCTCCGGCGTTCTGACGTATCGCAAGTTACTGACCGGCGCGACGCTCCTCTCGAAACGGATCGCCAAGCTGGAAGGCGATGCGATCGGTATTTTGCTGCCGGCGTCGGTCGCCGCCGATACGGTCTTTTTGGCCATCCAGTTGGCAGGCAAGTTGCCAGTCCTGTTGAATTGGACGACCGGCGACGCCGGCCTGCGTCATGCGGTCGAAAAGCTGGAAGTGAAAAAGGTGCTGACCTCGCAGCGATTTTTGGATCGACTTGGCATCGAAATTCCCGGCGCCGACGTGGTGAGCCTGGAAGAGATGCGCGGCGGGATCGGCAAGTGGGAGCAGGTCTCGACCTACGCGGCGACCTATCTGGCGCCGCGCTCGTTTTTACGAAATCTGCCGCAGCCTGACCGCGACGCTCCGGCGGCCGTGTTGTTTACCTCGGGATCCGAGGCGCTGCCCAAAGCGGTTCCGCTGTCGCATCGCAATTTGATCGCCGACATCAACGCCGGCGTCAATCTGATTCAATTTGGGCAAAGCGATATCCTGTTCGGCTTTTTACCCCCGTTTCACAGCTTTGGGTTGACCGCCGCATTCCTGATGCCGGTGCTGACCGGGATCCGCGTGGTTCACTATCCCGATCCGACCGATGCCCGCGGATTGGCCCGCGTGATTCGCAGCTATGGCGCGACGCTGATGTTCGCGACCCCGACGTTTTTGCAATACATCTTTGGCGTCAGTACGCCCGAAGATTTGCAAACGTTGCGGACGGTGATGGTTGGCGCTGAGAAATGCCCTGACGCATTGCATGATCGGTTTGAAGCGGCGCTGCCCAGCGCGGTCCTCTTAGAAGGGTACGGCATCACCGAGTGCTCGCCGGTCGTTTCCGGCAGTCGCCCGACCGATAGTCGCCGCGGCACGATTGGCAAACCGCTCGATTGCGTCGAGATGTTGATTGTGCACGCCGAGACGCATCAGCCGATCGACGACGGAGAGACGGGGCTGCTGCTGGTGCGCGGCGAGAGCATCTTCAGCGGCTATCTGAAGCATGACGGCCCGCAGCCGTTTGTCGAAGTCGCCGGCGCTTCTTGGTACAACACCGGCGATCTGGTGATGAAAGACCCCGACGGTTTTTTTCACTTTCGGGGGCGGATGAAGCGGTTTTTGAAGATCGGCGGCGAGATGGTCTCGTTGCCGGCGCTCGAAGAGCCGCTCGCCAAAGCGTTTCCGATTGGTGACGAAGGGCCGCGAATCGCCGTCGAAGGAATCGAACTCGACGGCGGGCGACAGATCGTCCTGTTCACTTGCGAAGAGATTTCGCTGCGTGACGCGAACGCTTTGATTCGCGAAGCCGGCATGCAAGGAATCATGCGGCTCGACGAAGTGCGCGTGGTCCAACAGATACCAGTCCTGGGAACAGGCAAAACCGATTACCGCACGCTGCGAAGTTGGGTCAGCGAGATGCCGGCGTCCGCCGAACAAAAGTCGGCGTAGCATGCGGCCAATTGACACGAGAATGGGGGATATTGCGTCATGATCGCGTTAGAAGGGGTCTGCAAAACGTGGGACGGGGGAAAGTCGTTCGCGGTCAGCGACCTGTCGCTGCGCATCGAACCCGGCGAGGTTCTCGCGTTGCTCGGCGGTTCCGGCTCCGGCAAAAGCACCACCGTCAAAATGATCAATCGCCTGATCGAACCCACCTCGGGCGTCATTGAGATCGACGGCGAAAACGTCGTCGAGCAAGATCCCGTGCTGTTGCGCCGGCGAATCGGCTATGTCTTTCAAAGCATCGGCCTCTTTCCGCACATGACGATTCTGGAGAACGTCTGCATCTTGCCCAAGATGCTGGGGCACGATCCGCTCGAATATCGAGAGAAAGGATCGCGCCTGCTGGAGATGGTCGACTTGCCGGCCTCGCAGTTCGCCCATCGTTATCCGCATCAGCTTTCCGGCGGTCAGCGTCAACGCGTCGGCTTCGCTCGCGCCTTGGCGGTCGACCCCAAGGTGATGTTGCTGGACGAACCGTTTGGCGCTCTGGATCCGGTGACGCGCGACAGTTTGCAGTCAGAATTTACGCGGCTGCAAAAAGAGCTTGGCTTTACCGCGGTGATGGTGACGCATGACATGGCCGAAGCGTTGCTGTTGGCGGACAAGATCGCGGTGATGCGCGAGGGCAAGCTGTTGCGGTTGGGAACGCCGCGCGATTTGCTGCTGGACGCAGGCGACGACTACGTCGCCCAACTGCTGGAGACGCCTCGTCGGCATGGACGATTGATCCACGATTTAGAAACCAACTAGACTCACGCTCGCAAAGCCCGCTTGTCATGCCGATTTCTGAGATCCTCGAGCAGTTGCAGTTCCTGCCGCAGCGTCTGGCAGGGCACATCTTTCTCTCGTTCATGGCGCTGCTGATCGGCGGCGCCATCAGCTTGCCGCTGGGCGTTTGGTGTTCGCGTCGCAAGCGTGCTGAACAGGTCGCGCTGACGGTCGCCAGCATTATACAAACGATCCCCAGTTTGGCGCTGCTGGCCGCGATGGTCTTCGCGTGGGGCAAGATCGGCTGGTTTCCGGCCCTCGTGGCGCTTGTCCTGTACAGTCTATTGCCGATGTTGCGAAACACGATCACCGGCATTCAATCGGTAGATCCAGCTTGTTTGGAAGCGGCGCAAGGCCTGGGGATGAGCGATCGCCAGCGCCTGCGTCTGGTCGAACTGCCGCTGGCCGCACCGACGATTGTCGCCGGTATCCGCACCGCCGCGGTCTGGGTGGTCGGCGCCGCGACGATTGCGCAGCCGGTCGGTGCGACCAGCTTGGGCAATTACATCTTCGCCGGCCTGCAAACGCTGAATCCGGTGGCGCTCGGCGTCGGTTGTTTCTTCTCCGCCGCGTTGGCGCTCTCCATTGACGCATTGTTGGGAACGTTGGAAAACGCGGTGCAATCGCGCAGTCGCAAGATGGGATTAGGCGCGGCGCTGGGGATCGTGACGATCATCCTGAGTCCCTTTCTGATCTCGCTCTTGCCGCTCGGCAAGACCAGCTACACGACGCTTGGCGCCCGTGACCCGGCGAGCGCCTCGCAGTTTGACGATCGCACCTACGTCATCGGCGGCAAAGGTTTCACCGAGCAGCGCATCTTGGCCCTCGCGATTCAGGCGGAGTTGGAGCAAGTCGGCCGCAAAGTCGAGCTCAAAGAAGGGATCGGCTCGGCCGTGATCTTTCGCGCGCTCGAGACAGGCCAGATCGACTGCTATGTCGATTACAGCGGCACGCTCTGGGCGAACGTCCTGGGCCGAGACGAGTTTGTTTCGGCGCCTGAGATGTTGATCGATCTGGCGACAGAGTTGAAAGCGGATCATCAGGTTTACTCGCTGGGAACGCTCGGTTTCCGCAATGACTATGTCTTTGTGATGAAGCGGGAAAAGGCGGCGGAGCTGGGAATCAAAACGCTCGACGATCTCGCCAAGCATGCGGACAAACTAAACGCCGTCACCGACATTGAATTTTGGGAACGTCCTGAGTGGGCCCGCGTGCGTGACGTTTATCAATTTGACTTCCCCCAGAAGCAGTCGATGGATGCGACGTTGATGTATGGCGCGATCGCCAATGACAAGGCCGATGTGCTGGTCGCGTTTCGTACCGACGGGCGCATCGCGGCCAACAACCTGGTCGAAATCGCCGATCCGGCGCGTGCGTTGCCGCCCTATGACGCGATTCTGTTGGCTTCCAAACGCCTGGTGGAAGATCCGGTGGCCGTCGATCAATTGATCAAGCTGGTCAACTCGATTTCGACCGACGAAATGCGCGAAGCCAATCGAGCCGTTGACACCGACGGCACGCCGGTTTCGGCCGCCGCCAAGCGGATCATGCCGAAGAAATAAGGCGGATCATTTCGGCCGAGCCATAACGAGAGCCAACCAAAATCGTCTGCGCATCGACCTGGGCGCCTTGCACGCGCACCCGATCGCCCGGCGCGAAGGTCGCTTCGTACCCGATAGGAAACGAGACGATGCTGACGTTCTCCGCCGTTTCGTAAATCACCGGAAAGAACATCGACTGCCGGTTGTCGGCGATTGTCAGTTCACGCTCGGTCGCCGTTCCGGCGACCAGCGGCAAAGGTTGGGGAAACTCATTCCATGCACGCACGCCGCGCACACTGAATCGTGTCCCACGATAGTAGCCTTGGTTTCGCTTGCGGCGGCAGTAGGTTGCGAACTGCTCATCGTCGAGATGCGGCGGACGCTGTATGAACTGCGGCGCGATCGGCTTGATCTCGGGCGACGCAAACACGCGCTCGGCTTGGTCCAGCCAAGTTCGGCAGCGAGCTTCGCCGTAGATCACCAGATCGATATCGGAATCTTCACCGCCGCAGCCCCACAGTAGCGAATCGGTGAGCCCGCAGGCTTCTAACGGCCAGCGCAAGGTCGACGCCAACAGGTTCGCAAAATCGAGCGACTTCTGAAGGAGTCCAACTGGTTTTGCTTGCCGGAGTTGCGGCAGACGATCTTCGCTGCGATAGACCTCGGCGACTCGATCGAAGGGAACGCGGATCAATTCATCCACATAGTGCGGATATCTCTTGCCAAGAAACCGGAGCGCCTGATCATAGGTGTCGAGCCATTTAACGCTGTCAACGTACTTCAATCCGCAGGTTGCAGCATGGACCGCGTGATCGTATCCGAGGACGTTAAAAATCAGTCCGTCATTGGTGCGGAGATAGTCTTTGTCGCGAAGTTGCATTGCGTTAGGGGATGATTAGGCACGGCATTTGACTTCGTTACCCGAATCG
>NZ_CH672377.1:7742-90545 GCF_000153105.1 Blastopirellula marina DSM 3645 | reverse complement strand
CTACCGACTTCGTCGGCCCCGATAGTGGAGCTATCCGGGCCAACCGGGATCCGTTCGGCCAAATAGCGCAACCTCAAAACTTGCGCAGCGGGCTACGAAGATAAAAAAAGAGGGACGCGATAGGCGTCCCTCTTTCCTGGTTTGACAAACCGGCTGACTACAGCGGCTTGATGCGAATGTTCTTCCAGCGAACTTCGTATGGGCCTTGGTCTTTGCCGATGCCGTGGACTTGCAGACCGATGAACCCGGTCGGGTGCGTCTTGTAGATTTCTTCGTCGGTCAGGTCTTCAATCGGCTCGCCGTTGATGAAGGTCTGAATCCGCGGGCCTTTGGCGACCACGCGATAGCTGTTCCACTCGCCATTCTTGAAATGGTCGTGCGGCTTCAGGCGATCTGCGGGAGTCAACCAACCGCGGCCGGTCGCTTCGCCGTAGACATAGCCGGCTTCGCCGACGCTCTTTTCGATCTCAACCTGCGGGCCGTTGACGCGACCAAATTTTTGGTCACCTTTGGCTTCGGCGGTTTGCGAACGGATCTGCACGCCGCTGTTCAAACCGTCGTCGCACTTTACTTCAAATTCCAACTCGAAGTCGCCATAGTCTTTGTCGGTGCACAGAAACGAGTTCGGGCTGCCGACTTCGGTCTTGCCGCGGATCACGCCGCCGTCTTCGACCACGTAAGTCGCCGTGCCGTTCTTTTGCGTCCAGCCGGAAAGGTCTTTGCCGTTAAAAGGCTTGATCCAGCCATCTGCGGCCGAAGCGACGCCGGTAAGGCTGAGCATCAGCGCGGTCAGCAGCGCCGGGAAGATGATTTTACGCATTCAGTATTCTCCTGATTCACGGGGCGGGGGTCATGGATGGGGGAGGGCGGAAGGTCGCATTATGACCCGAAGCCAGCCGGCTCGCAACTTGCCGTTAGAACAAGCTTTTCTGACGTCCGTGCTTGTCAGGGCGGCGAAACTGGGTCGTATCGAGCTGCAAACTAGCGCTATCCAGCCCATGACGCTTCTTGAAAACGCGAAACGTTTGATCAATCTGCTGCGCAATCGGGCCTTCGCCCCGCATCCGCTTGCCGAACTGGTTGTTGGTCAGTTCTCCGCTGCGAACCGCGCGCAGTCGCGACTCGACGCGGTCTTTCGCTTCGGGGAGATGCTGGGCGAGCCAATGCAGAAAGATCTCTTTCACCGCATGCGGCAGACGCAAAATTGTGTAACCGGCGCCGACAGCGCCGGCGGCAGCGACCGCTTCCAAAATCTTGGGGATTTCGCTGTCGTTCAGACCGGGGATGATCGGCGCCGTCATCACATGCACCGGCACGCCGGCGGCCGCAAGCTCGCGGATCGCGCGCAGGCGGGCCGCGGGGCTGCTCGTGCGCGGCTCCATCTTGCGTGTCAGCGTTTGATCGAGCGAAGTGACGCTGATGTTGACCTGCGCCAGATTGCGCGCAGCCATGTCGGCCAGGAGATCGATGTCGCGCGTGACGAGCGCATTTTTGGTGATCACGGCGATCGGTTGATTCGCCGCATTGGCGACTTCCAGACAAGCCCGCGTCACGGCGAACTGCCGCTCGATCGGTTGATAACAATCGGTGACGCCAGACATGACGATCAGCTCGCAGCGCCAACTGGGCCGCGCGAGAAACTTGCGAAACAGCAGCGCCGCGTCACGCTTGACCATGATCTTGGTCTCAAAGTCGAGACCGGCGCTAAACCCCAGGAACTCGTGATAGGGGCGCGCGTAACAATACGAGCAACCATGCACGCAGCCACGATATGGATTCAAGCTGTAGCGGAATGAGAGATCAGGGCTCTTGTTTTCGCTGACGACCGACTGCGATTGATCGTCAAACAACTCGGTCACCAACTTGCGCGGCGCTTCGTCATTGTCGGTCGTTTCTAGATGCTCCCAGTCATCGACGACCGCCAACCGTTCAAAACGATTGGTGGGGTTGAAGTCGCTCCCTCGTCCGATCACATCCATGGCGGCTTTCTCGTTGGCGGAATATTTACCAGGATAGTGAACAAGCGTATATGAAACAAGCCGGAATTGCCGAAGATTTCGTCCCGTATCGCACCATCTTTTCCTGGCAGGTTCGCAGGCGGTAGTTTTGGACTAAGTTGAAGGTGCGTCTTCTGTCGCCCAGAACTCGAGGTTTCGCCCGTGCATCGTTTGCCGCTGCTCCTACTGATCACCTGTTGTTGCTTCGTTCCATTCGCTTCCAGCGCGCTTGCGAAGCCGAGAGACAAGACGTTGGTCGCGTCGTCGGTTTATCGCTTTGGCGGTAAGGGATCGAACGCCACCGGCTGGGTGGTGAAACGGGCCGATCCCCAGGATGCGACGAAAGCGGAATATTGGCTCGTCACGGCGACGCATGTTCTGACCGCGATGCACGGCGAGAAAGCGACGTTGACGCTGCGAAAGTTTGACAAAGAAAAAGATCTGTGGATGCGGGCGCCGTTGGAGTTAAAAATTCGCGACGGCGAGAAAAAGCTCTGGACCGAAGCGGATGATCTTGATGTCGCCGTGATGCGATTGCCCAGCGATATCGATCCGGCGATCGATGCGATTCCGTTCGACTGGCTAGCGCCAGCGAGCGACTGGGAGAAGCTGCCGATCGAAGCGGGTCAGTTGGTGCGCTGCGTCGGCTTTCCGCACGCGTCGCAGTTCAACCCCAGCAAAGCGGGTTACCCGATGGTGCGACTGGGCTGCATCGCGTCGGTGACGCGCGAGAAGGAGCCGATGTTCTTGGTCGACTTCAACACGTTTGAAGGGGACAGCGGCGGCCTGGTCTATCTGGAAACCGCCGACGGCGCGATCAAAGTGATCGGGCTCACGCGAGCACAGCACTTTTTGGATGAACGTTACAAATTAGTCTACGGCGAAGGGATGGTCCGACAGCGGCTGGGATTATCGATTGTCGTACCGACCGAAGAAATCCGCAAACTGATCGACACGCCGACCGTCAACGAAGCGCCGACCCAACAAGACGCCAAAGTCGAAGAAACGATCAAAGCCGCCGCTCTCGAAAAGTGAGCCGCGTGGTTCCCCGGTTTGGCCCCGATAGCTCCGCTATCGGGGCCGACGAAGTCGGTTAGAGGCATCACTCCGCAACACGCCAAAAATCGGCCGTTTGCCATGCCGTTTGAAGTGGCCTGCTCACCATGCGCGATGAGCCTGGATTTGATGCCTCTTACGGCTGCGCCGCGCCGATAGCGGAGCTATCGCGGCCAACCCTGGTTTTTGACGCCACTTCAAAAACGCGAGCCCACGCAACGTCTAATACGCGAACTTAACTCCGGCCATTCCGGTGACGCCGACATCGGCGACAAAGATGCCGCCGGCGAGCGCTTGACCGGCGAGTTGCTCGGCCGATAGTCCTTGTCGTGCGCAAGTGATGTAGAGCCGATCCAGATTCGGTCCGCCAAAGCAGCAGGACGTGACGTTCTGGCACGGCAGGTCGACCTTCGCCAGCATTTCGCCGGTGTTGGGGTTCCAGCGACTGACGCCCCAGCCGCTCCAGAGCGCGACCCACAACATCCCTTCGCTGTCGATCGTCATCCCGTCCGGTTTGCCCAGGTCGTGCGGAATGTCGAACGCTTTACGGCGATTGCCGATCGCGCCCGACGCGACGTCATAGTCAAACGCGTCGATTTGGCGCGTCGCCGTATCGATGTAGTAAAACGTCTTCTCGTCCAACGACCAGGCGAGCCCGTTCGAGTTGGTCACTTTTTCGACAACGCGACGGATCTGCAGCGTTTCGTCTAGCAGATAGAGACTCGCCTCGGCGATTCGCTGGTCCGAGATCGTCCCGCCAAACAGGCGCCCCTGCGGATCGCATTTGCCGTCGTTGAAACGCGTGGTCGATAGATCGCTTTCGGGATCGACCAGCGGAATGATCGCGCCGCTTTCGACATTCAAGCGGACGATGCCGTTGCGCGTGCCTGCGATGACGTCGCCAGAGGTGGTGGGAATCGCGAAACCGACTTGGCGCCCCAGCGACCACGATTCATTTTTTCCGGTGACCGGATCCCAGCGGTTGACCAGATATCGCTCGATATCAACCCACCACAATTTGCCTAGATCGGCGTCCCAGACGGGGCCTTCGGCCAAAATGGCTTTGCCGTCAAACGCACAATTCGCTTTTATCGTTTGCATTGGGTCTTCTCCTTCCGGCGGCTCGCCCCTTGGGGAGTCGTCGATATTCGCTTATTCTGGCTGTTTCTTCCTGGGACGCGACTCAACGCGGCGCATCGTCGGACGACGATGGATGGTCGCTTCGACTCGGCGAGCCGTGCCGAAGCAAGGTTGAGACGTCACTCGAACTCACACGCACCCGAGATTCTAGGGGTGACGCGGCACTCGTGCTAGACGTTGCTTCCCGCGACCGGGTGAACTGTTTCCTACTACTGAGATTCAAAGCAAAACGCATGTCTGCTTACCAGCGTGAAGTTCAAATCGCTCTCGAAGCGGTTACGTCGGCCGCCGTCCTTTGTCAGAACGTGCGTCAAGGGGACGATTTTGTCGCGCTGGCCAAATCCGATAAAAGCCCCGTCACCGTCGCCGACTTTGGAAGTCAGGCGATCGTCTGTCGCGCGATTCGCGCCGCGTTTCCCCGCGATTTGATTATTGCCGAAGAAAACGCCGACGCGCTTCGCACCGAAGATCAAGCGCCGCTGCTGGCCCGCGTCGTGGCCGAAGTCAAAAAAGTCGTGCCCTCGGCGGACGAAGCCCAAGCGTTGGCCTGGATTGACGCCGGCATCTCGCGAGACGCCGCGCCGCGCGTCTGGACGCTCGATCCGATCGACGGCACGAAAGGCTTTTTGCGCGGCGGGCAATACGCCGTGGCCCTAGCGCTGATTATTGATGGTCAGATCGAAGTCGCCGCGTTGGCTTGCCCGGCGCTGGACGACGAGGGAAGCATCTTTTGGGCGGTTCGCGGCGTCGGCGCTTTTCAGCGCACCGCCGCCGGCGACAAACCGATCGAAGTGACGTCGACCTCCAATTCGGCCAAAGCGGCCTTGTGCGAGTCGGTCGAGTCAGGCCATAGCGACCACGATCAATCGGCCAAAATCGCCGCCGCGCTGCAGATCGCGCGCCCCAGCGTCCGGATGGATAGCCAGGCCAAATACGCCGCCGTCGCTCGCGGCGACGCCGATATCTACTTGCGACTGCCGACCATCGCCGGTTACCAAGAAAAGATCTGGGATCATGCCGCCGGCGCGCTAGTGATCGCCGAAGCCGGCGGCAAAGTCACCGACATCGATGGCCAGCCGCTCGATTTCTCCCTTGGTTCGATGCTCAAGAACAACCGCGGCGTGGTTGCGACCAACGGGCGACTGCACGACGCGGTGATCGCGGCGATCGCGAAGGCGTAGATTGGTAATGACGAATGTCTAATGAATGAAGATGCCGCTTCGTCATTTGGTCTTCGTCGTTAATAGACATTCGTCATACAGTTGCACCCCTATCGAGCATCATGGTCCGCCGAATCATGATGCTCCTCTAACTCGCGCGTCACCTTCGCGCCTTGGACGCCGGCGTAGAAGACGATGATCTCGGCGTCGACCTCGCCGTCGTTTGCTCCCCAATGCGGCTTGTTGACCAGTTCGATCAGCGAGTCGCCGGCTTTCAGACGCTTGGACAAGCCGTTCTCGGTATGGACGACCAACTCGCCGCGCAGTAGGACGCCTGCGTTGATGACGGTGTGCAAGTGCAGCGGGGTCTTTTCGCCGGCTGGAATGATGATCCGCAGGATCGTGATTTCTGGTTGACCGGCCGGGTAAGCCGGCAGCGGCTTGCCATCCCACGCGTCGATCGACTTGGCGAGCACGGTCACTTTGAGCACGCCGTCTTCATGAGCCCACACAATGCCCAGGCCGCCGACGATCACCAGTCCGAGAGAAAACAAGACGTATCGCGTGATCCGATTCATGGGGAACCTTTCCAGGGGCGGATGCCAGCGCCGGAGGCACGGCCGTTGGGGAGTGTTGGTGGGGCATGCAGCGACCGCACAGTAGGCAAGTCTAGCATCTCCCTAGAGGCGCGGACGCGCTGAAAACAAACGATTTTCCCACCGCCGCGACGCGCAGCGCTAGGCGCCAAAGCGGTCTCAACGGCGTCGTTTGCGGGCCTTTACGCGCCGTTTGCGCGGCGGTTTGCCCGAGTGGACTGGACATGGCGGCGATTTATTTTCGACTGGACTCGACAGTGATGTTTTTTCGAGTGGACTCGACGGTGATGTTTTTTCGAGTGGACTCTCGCGTAACATTTTTTCAAGCGCCCGCTGGCGATCGTGGCGCGATCCGATTTCCGCTGCTGCGCCGCGCGAGCAACTCGGCTGGTCGGTCTGCTGGAGTGGACTCGGCGGCGCTGTTTTTTCAGCGTAGCTCAATAATTCGGCGGTCGTGAAGGTGGGGAAGGATTCGTTGACCGGGTCGAACGCGGGCGCATCGGGATCGTTCAATTCCGCGAGCTCAACCAGGCGATAGCGGGGCTCGGCATGTCGCATGTGGGGATCGCGATTCGAAGGAGCGAGTCGGATTTCGCCGGCATTGATCAGATACTGCCAAGTTAAGCCGAACTTCGTTCCGCTCATCCCGCTCTGCTCGCGGATCTTCAGCTTGGTCGCCTGAGCCGGGTCGATTTGCGACATTACGCCCCGCATTTTCCACCGCAAATGCTCGATCTGCGACTTGGCGGCCAACTGGGCCGTTTCTTCGGCGATCGACGGCACGTCGCGCAGCAGCACCTTCCACTTATCGCAGGCTTGACCTTCATCAACGTCGACGCCCCACAGACTGCTTTGCCCCGCGCTGCCGCCGAGCGTCAGCCATAACTGATGTCGCCCGCTCCCTGGCTCAAACGCTTGTCGACGATTGACCAAGAGCCATTGCCGAGCGATGGCATTGTCTGCGGCGCTTGCCAGATCGGCGGCGCCCAGCGCCCGCGGCGGCAACTCTTTTCGCGTTGGGCAACAAACGATCGGCGTCGCGCCAAGCTCCAGACAACAGCGAACCAATTCGCGCAGCTGCGCCGCCTGAGCGCGCCGCGATGTGGTCGCCAGATCGGCGACGTCAATCAGCACTACCTCCAACTGATGACGCCCAATCCAATCTTTCAGCCGCTGCAAACTAGCGGGATCCGACAGGTTGGCCACGCTGAGCGACCAGACCAGCGTCTCAAGAGCCGCCAGGTCAACGTCGGCCGCCGCGCTCCACCGCTGGGCAAGATCGGTCAACGCGCCCCGAGCGGCGTCGCCCCCGACAAACCCAACGCGAAACGCCCGATCGGCCGCGAACTGCCCCAGAAACTTCCCCCCGCTCGCCAACGCGCCCCCCAAGTCAACGGCGAGCGAGCTTTTCAGACTTTTGCTGGGCCCCACAATCACCGCCGGCTCATGCTGCTGCAGCATCCCCGGCAACAACCAGGCCTGCGGCGGTTGCTCGGCCAGCAACTGGGCACAGGTCAGTTCAGTGAAAGGGTTGGCGAGCGGTTGCTCCATAGATTGAGAAGCGTCGGCAACTTGCATGAGAGTTTTCCCCTTTGGTTCGCTGCGCGCAGCGCGATACCACCACCGCACGCGGCGTCCCAACGTCAGCGCTCGGCCCGCTCCACCCGCCGAAATCGCCCCCACAAAAAGAACCCGACGCCTCCTACGCGCGTCGGCAAACCAAGATAGTCGCACCCGTGAGTACTGTACAAAAATATACTCATGTAGGGTGGGTGAAGCAAGCGAATTTTGCCCAACAATTTCGAACGACGTCGCCGCTTGCGCAACCCACCGATATCGCCGGATTGGTCAGCAGATTCGATGCGTAGCGCAAATCGAGCGACGTTGGATCTCTCATTCGCCGCGAAAGAGAAAGGAGGCGACCACCGTCACCCCGAGTTGGGCGGCGGCGAAGATCAGCATCGCGGGGCCGGTTCCATGGGGCGCCAACAGACCGAAGATGAGACTTCCGCAACCAAGTCCCGCGAAGATGGAGAACGCGTTCACGCCCATCGCGACGCCGCGCTGATGATCGCTGAGCGACATTGATAGAAGATCGTATTCATGACTTCACGCATGCCGACCGAGCGAGGGCGGCCTCCTTTTTTGCTTCGTCGCGAACGCGGGATCAAACCTTCAATCAACTCCCACTGCTGGTCGGTCAAATCACTCGGATATCGTTTTCGGCCTTCTTCGGACATCGCGTGCTCCACTAGTTGTTGAAGCAGCTAAGTCTTACGAAAACCGAGGTTTCAAGAAATAGCAGTTTCCGGATAGGCTCTAACTGCTGCTGCCGCCATCGACATAGGTGAGACTGGTTAGGCGATCGATTTGTTTATTCATCTTCATCGATGCCCGTCTCTAAGATGAATTCGTCAATTCTTTTGTCAAGTGTTTTGAGGTGTTCTCTCATGTGCCACATTCGGCCTTGAAGCTGGACCAAGTCGGACCGAAATCCGTTTTTGACAGATCTGCCTGACACTAGGGACGAGAGGACTGGGTGAACCTTCTCGATATCTTCCCACAATTCGATGATATCACCGACCATTTTCAAGTGTTTCTCCGAGTGAGGGTCCAGCAAATTCTCGTTACTCTCGAACATACATTTTTTGGCTTCTTCGTATCTAGGCAAAGTCATTTACCACCTCCCTTTTTTCGCTCCAGTCCCTTAGAACCAGATGTCGCTCAAGCGCCCTGACTCCAGTTCGTTGGCGTAACTCAAATAGTAATTCCGATTCGGAGCGTTATATTCTCGCGCCGCTAGACCACGGAGCGCCGCTATCTTGACCTGTCGGGCAAGCTTGCGGTCGGCCTCGTCCAGCCACTTCACATGGTCAGAAAGTTCCAAGGCCCACTGATAGTCTTGCTGCTGTAGTGCGGCCTCCATCTGCTCGGTAAGCTTCTGGGGTCCCCCGGCCAGCGCGGCCATTTTCTCGGCTTGCTGCTTGGGGGCCAGCGGATTTAGCGTCGTGGGGTTGCCGTCGTACCACCCCAGCAGCCCAGCGTAGATAGCTCGCACCGCGTGGGGTGCGCTGCCATAGAACTGAATCAGGTACGTCTTGTCTTTCAAGTGCTCTGGCAACTTCACTTCATGCGCGATCTGATCTGGGCTCTTGCCGGCGTTGATTCCACGGATCGTCTGGTCGTAAACACTTCGAATCGCTTCGCTATAGTCCTTAAGCGCGGTCGTGGACGCTTCCTCGCCTCGGATCGGCATCGTATGTCCCGGCACAAGCACATGCGGCCGAAACTTCGCCATTTCCGCGACGCTGTTCGACCAGGCGAGCACATCCCGATAAGGCGTCCCTCGGATCGCGTACAAATTTGGGAACGAATGATAAAAATTGTCGCCTGAGAACAGCACCTTTTCGTTGGGCAGCCAGATGAACATCGCATCGTTCGTCTCGCCAGGAGCGAGGTGGAACTCGATGTCGACGTCTGCAATAGTGGTCTTGAGGCCACTGCTCGGAACTGTAACGGTCGGAGGCAAATATCCTTCACCACCATCGTGGTCAGTGGTGGATGCTGGAGCGACGCCGCGATTGGTGCTCTCCGCTGGCGATAGTTTTCGTCCAAACTGTCGTGCTCCTCGTTGCATCGCGATCGGATCGACGGCTGGATCCAAGCCTGTGGCCGCCCCAAATCCGTTGGCGGCGTAGATGTCTGGTTTCTCACTACCGACAAACGCACTCGCCCCGCCGGTATGATCGCCATGGCTGTGCGTGTAGACGATCGCTTTGACTGGCTTGTCGCTATATTTACGAAATGCTTCCGCCGCTTTCGCGGCGCTGGTCGGCCCGCGGAGGGTGTCAATGATGATGACTCCATCCGTTCCCACAATGAAGGACGTGTTGGCCCCATGGTATCCCACGGCCGTATAGATGTTATCGGCGACCTGCACGATCGCTTGTTCGAATTGATGCTGCTGAGAGTTCAGCATCCGGATCGCCGTCTTCGGATCGACTTGCGTTTGCCCGCTGACAACGCCGGTCAACCAGGTAAGTGCAAAAAGGAATGCAAATGCTTTCGTCGGCGTATTCATGATCGAATGTCTTTTAAAAGTGTGCTTTTGACCAATGGTAAGACGAACCGGCGCGTTTTGTGGTCGAGCGGCTCTACCTTCTCATCTTAAGAAGAGCACCCCAGCAGACCATGGTGGAAGCCGGCATTCGAATGGTCAAAAGTGGACAGATTGCTCGATTAGCGGCCAATGGCCGCGGCGAGACTTACTTCTGCCACTGACGACGAAACACGTCTGGCGTGCTGCCTGCTAACCGCTGAAAGAATTTGACGAAGTTGGTCGCTTCGGTAAATCCCAGACGCTTGCCAATCTCCCAGGCGCTATCTTGGGTGAACGCCAACAAGCGTCGCGCTTCGATCGCAACGCGACGGTCGATCATCGTTTTGGGCGTCTCGCCGCTCGCCTTCTTGCAGATGCGGCACAGGTTCCGATACGAACAGTCCAGCTGCGCGGCGTACCACTGGGCGTCACGCCGCGTCGGATAGAACTCTTCAACGAGCGTAAGAAACGAGAGAAACAACGGCTGAGGCGGGCTTTGGTAAAGCGGACTATTTGAAACGGCCGTGCGATAGGCAAGCGACGCGAGCCCGATTGCAATGTGCCTGGCCGCTTCTGGCTGAGCCCACACGCCTTGTGTGCGATGTTGCTTGGTTAGAAAGCTTACCGTGGCCGTCACAAACTCAAGCGAGGCCTTGTCGAGCTTTGTTGCCGGTGGCCAAAGATACTCTGCAGGGGGTTGGATTCCTGAGTCAGGACCATAGAAATCCGGGGTCAAAAACTCAGGCCGAAAGATGAGCAGCGTCCCTTCCGTATCGATGTCGCTGGCAAACGCATGCACTTGGTTGGGACTGATATGGATCAGCGTACCTCGTCGACAGTCGTGCATCTCGAAATCGACCATATGAGCCCCGGCGCCACTTTCGCAGAGGATCAACATATGAAAGTCGAGCCGTTGCTGCTCGGTCAAGCCAGGCCGCAAATCTCTCTCACGCAACTGCTTCAAGGTCACAAGCTGAAAACCGCTCTTAACGTCACGGCTCCAAAACACGCTGCGAATTCGAGCCAAGACGCACTTCCTCTACGACAGTCATGTGAGCGATTCAGCTGATCAAGTGACCAATCTTGAAGATCTGTTCTAGTATGTGCGAAGCGTGAATGCCAGTGTGCTCGCCCGCAGCGCTTCGGCACGAGCATAAGACTCACCAAGCGTTCGTCGAGCCCTACGTCGATCACAGCCGTTCTCAAACCAACCAAACATTGGGTAAAAGGGGGCGACGGGCGTCATCGGTGGAGAAATGCCAGCAGACCTTGCTGGCGAGCGCGTTTCGCTCCGCATCCCAAGCGACGCATTCGCGTTGCAGTTCGGCCGCAGTCGCAATTCTTTGATAGAGGGATTGATGACGGATCGCCTCTCCTTCGATTGGTTCTTGGATAGCTCGAACCTTTTTAGAATCGTGGGACCGCATTCTCTCGGCACGCGTCTGGTGTTTTGTTCAAAACTCCGGCAGGTCGACTTCGATTTGATCGTCGATGATTTGGACGACGAAGGTGCGCAGGTCGTGGCGCGGCAGGTTTTGGTCGAGGTAGCGGCCGTCGCAAATGCGGAAGCGCCAGTGGTGGATCGGGCAGATGACGGCGCCGTCGCAGACTTGGCCGCGGGTCAGTAGAGCGCCGGCATGCGAGCAACGCGCGTCGATCGCGTAGACTTGGCCGTCGACTTCAAAGATGCCGACCCAGAGTTCGCCGACGACTCGAAACAGGACTCCTTCAGTGAGAAGTTCGTCAAGTCGAGCGAGTGGCCGGAACATGGGATTCGCTAGGTGGTGCTAGCCGCCGCTTGCGAAAGTTGGGCGTGGGCTTCACGCAGGAGGAGGGCCGTTTCGTCCCATTCTATGCATGCGTCGGTGATCGAAACGCCGTAAGTGAGGGACGAAGGCTCGGCGCCCAATTTTTGGTTGCCGGAACTGATGTTGCTTTCAAGCATCATGCCGATGATCGAGCGATTGCCTTCAGTCCGTTGATTGACCACGTCACGCCATACATTTTTTTGTTGGGCATGATCTTTGTTAGAGTTGGCGTGGCTGCAATCAACCAGCAGGTTGGAGTGCAGATTCGATTTTTCCAACTGGGCGATCGCGTCACGAATATCTTCGCGGGCGTAGTTGGGGCCCGAGCGTCCGCCGCGGAGGATCAAGTGACCCCAGGGGTTGCCGTTGGAGTGGACGACGCAAGTTGCGCCTTCGGCGTCGATCCCCAAAAAACTGTGCGGGCTGCCGGCCGAGGTCATCGCGTCGAGCGCGATTTGCAGCGAACCATCGGTTCCGTTTTTGTAGCCGACCGGCATCGAAAGGCCGCTCGCCATTTGGCGATGGGTCGGCGATTCGGTCGTGCGGGCGCCGATCGAGGCCAGCGAGATCAGGTCGGCGATGTACTGCGGCGTGATCGGCTCGAGCGCTTCGGTCGCCGCCGGCAGACCGAGTTCGGCGATGTCGACCAGCAGTTGGCGCGCGATGCGAAATCCAGAGCCGATGTCGAACGTGTCGTTCAGGTGAGGATCGTTGATCAGACCCTTCCAACCGACGGTGGTGCGCGGTTTCTCAAAGTAGACCCGCATGACGATAAACAGGCGATCGTTGACTTCGTCGGCCACTTCTTTCAGGCGACGCGCGTAGTCGAGGGCCATCGCCGGGTCATGGATCGAACAAGGTCCGACCACCGCCAACATGCGATCATCTTCGCCAGAGAGAATGCGCTTGATGTGCTCGCGCGATTCAAAGACGAAGTCCTGCGAATCTTCGGCGACGGCGATGTCTTGCTTGATTTCTCGCGGCGAAACGAGCTTTTCAATGCTACGGACGTTGACGTTGTCAGTCTGGTGCATGGCGAGTGGACTATTTTTCACGGCGCGCTAGGTTCGTCACGGTGGGAATCGAAGTGGCAAACGCCTATTTTCGCACGGATCGCGTCAAACCTCTAGCCCGGCGACCATTTTCGACCAAAAAAGAGGGGCGCCAGACCGGGCCGGGAAGCGGGCGCCGCGCCGATTTTTGCGATTCTATGGATCTTGTCCCCGCGGGATCTCAAAATCGCGCGTCGCTCGATAGCCGCTCACCCGCCGGGCCGCGACGTTGACTTCATCAATTTCGAGATTCGCCGGGTCAAACGGCAGCCCGCTACGTCGCACGAACGCGGTCACGGGAAGCGAAAGTTCTTTCCCCTGGGGAAGGGAATGTTTGTAGTAGTGGTAGAATGCGCCGTTTAAAGTGACGTTCAGATTGGACCAATCGCTGTCATCTTGATTGACGATGACGACCTGGGGAGGATCGACGTTGCGAATGATTTTCACGTCGACCGCCAGGGGTGCGCTCGAAGTTGCCGGCAGCGTCACGTATAACAGGCCGACAACCAAAATGGGGAGCGACGCCAACGAGGCGAGCGTAATGATCAAGCCGCGGCGGCTAAGACGCGGTGAATCAGGTCTCGATTGAGCAACTTCGTTTGTCATTATTTCACTTTTCGCCGTAGTCCGCGTATGTCACCGATCATTGCTCCCCCGCTTTCCTCCGCTTCCGCCGGCGATCGGATGTCGATCAACGCGGCGTGGCTGATTAAGTTGCGGTGGGTCGCCGTGTTTGGGCAGTTGATCACCATTCTGGTGGTCGGCTCGTTGCTTCACATTCCGATCCGCTGGGTCGTTTTGTTCGCCGCGGTCGCCGTCACGGCGGGCAGCAACATCTTGCTCACCCTCTTTTATCGGCGGCTGCGCAAAGCGATGGATAGCGGACGCGGGTGGGAAAATGTTTTGCTGGGGGTCATGCTGCTCGATTTGTTTTCGCTGACGGCGCTGCTGTACTTTACCGGCGGCATGACCAACCCGTTCTGCATTTTCTATATGGTGAATCTTACGCTGGCGGCGATCGTTCTCCCAGGTCGCAGCGTCTGGTGGCTCGCGGCGATTACCGCCGTTTCGATTGCGTTCTTATTCTACGACCATGTCGACGTCCCGCTGCTGACGCGGCCAGAGCGAATGCAAACGCTGCGCGAGTTGGGTCAAATCCCGCTGGCGCAAACCGGCATGTACGTGGCGTTTTTGACTTGTATTTTCGTGATTGTGTACTTCACGACACGTTTGACCGACGAAGTCCGCCGCCGCGACTCGGAACTGCGTCGCGCCGAGTTGCAGCGGGCGCGGAGCGAGAAACTAGAATCGCTGGGGACCTTAGCGGCCGGCGCAGCCCACGAGCTTTCGACGCCGCTAGCGACCATCGCCGTGGTCGCGAAAGAGGTGCAGCGCGAATTGGCCGGCACGCCGGTCTCCGAAGATTTGAAAGCCGATATCGCGCTGATCCGGACCGAACTCGATCGTTGTCGCCATATTCTCGACCAAATGTCGGCCGACGCGGGTCAGGCGACCGGCGAACCGCTGGTCGAAGTGACGTCGACGCAGTTGGCCGAGGAGATTCGGAGTTTGCTGGATGCGCGGCTCGTCGATCGACTCCGAATCACCGATCGCTCGGACGACGCCGTGGTTCGTGCTCCGCGCCATCTGTTGGCGCAATCGCTGCGGGGGCTGATCAAAAATGCGTTTGACGCGTCGCCTGAGGGGAGTTCGGTCGTCGTTCTGCTCGAACGGACGGCGAAACACTTGGTGATGACGATTCAAGACGAAGGGCCCGGGATGCCGCCGGAGATCTTGTCTCGAATCGGCGAACCATTTTTTACGACCAAAGAACCTGGATCGGGGACCGGGCTCGGCATTTTTCTGGCGAAAAACGTGATTGAGCGGATCGACGGGGCCCTGCGGATCGAATCGAACTCGAACGAAGGGACGACCGTCGTCGTGCAACTTCTTCGCAAACGAGAGCCTTGGGAAGCGACGCCGGCCCCTTGAAGCGGGGCGAATTGACCGGAGATTGAATAGCATATTCGGCGTGATCGTTTTATATTGCAAACTGGTTTTCCCTTCGCAGCAGGACGGACATGTCACGACCCACGTTATTGCTCGTCGACGATGACGATACCCTGCGGAACCGTCTGACGCGGGCGTTTTCGGCCCGTGGTTATGACGTTTACGCAGCGGCGAACTACGAAGAAGCGATCAGCCAAGCGATCGAAGCGAAGCCGGAAAGGGCCGTGCTGGATCTGAAAATGCCTGGCCGCTCGGGATTAGATCTGCTGCGCGATCTGCGAGAAGTTTCCCCCACCACCAAGGCGGTGCTGCTAACCGGTTATGGGAGTATTTCCAACGCGGTCGAGGCGATACGGCTTGGCGCAGTCAATTATGTGACTAAACCTGCCGACGCCGATGAGATCTTGGCCGCGTTTGATGAGAAGGCCGCCGAGGATCTGACGGCGTCTCCGATTGAGTACCAACCGCAATCCCTGGCCGAAGCCGAATGGGGGCATATCCATCGGGTTCTCGATGATTGTGGTGGAAATCTTTCCGAAGCGGCTCGCTTGCTCGGTATCCCGCGGCGCACTTTGCAGCGCAAATTGAAGAAGTTGGCGCCCTGATTTCTGGTCAGGAACAGCGAGTCCTGTAGTCACCCCCCAAAGTAGTGCGACTCTTTGACGCGTCGCAGGTGGCTGTTTGTTTTCGGTAACATTCAAATCTTTAACGCGGTCAACAGACCGCCGAAGAGCGAAGCCAAACGGCGTTCAGTGGCTTTTTTTTAGCCAGTACGCTTTTTAGGCCTTGGCGCTGAGAAGTCTCGTCGGAGAGACTTTCCCTTGTCGTGCTCGGTAAAGACCAGCCGTCCCCTAGGACGAATTGCAGTCATGGACCGCTTCCTATTTCCACGTTGGGTAAACCGTTTTGTGCCGCTAGCCGGCGCCGGTTTCGTTGCGTTCGCAATCTATAGCGGCGTAGTTTTCGTCTTTGCGACGGCGCCCGAAACGATCAGCGTCGGGCACGCTCCGATCCAGCCGGTGCCGTTCAGCCATCGGCTGCATGCCGGTCGTTTGAAGATGGATTGCCGCTATTGTCACAACACGGTGGACGAAGCGGCTCAAGCCGCGGTGCCGCCGACCGCGACCTGCGGCAACTGTCACACTCCGGCTGGCGCCGATGGAACCGCAAAGTACGCGGCGGTCTTGGTCAGCAGCCCGAATCTAGAGCCGGTGCATAGCAGCATCGCGACCGGCGAGTCGGTCGATTGGCAGCGCGTGCATGACCTGCCGGACTTCGTCTACTTCGATCACAGCGCCCACGTCACTCGCGGCGTTTCCTGCGTTAGCTGTCACGGCCGGGTCGACACGATGGATGTCGTCACCCAAGTCGAGCCGCTCTCGATGGCCTTCTGTTTGGATTGTCACCGCAGTCCTGACGCTCACATTCGTCCGCTGGACGAAGTGACGAACCTGGCCTGGCAAGCGCCGGGTTCCGATACGGACCCGCACGCTGCAGCCTTGTTGGGCGCCGAGATCCGCAAAGAAAACGATATTCAACCTTCCACGAACTGTTCGACGTGCCATCGATGAAGTCCGACTCGCAAAAAAACTATTGGCGCAGCCTCGACGAGCTCGAAAATACGCCCGAGTTCGAGCAGTTCCTGCACCGTGAATTTCCGGTCGCCGCCTCGGAGTTTCCGGAAGGGGTCTCACGCCGTCGCTGGATGCAGTTGATGGGCGCTTCCCTGTCGCTGGGCGCCGGCGTCGTCGGTTGCGATTTTCCGAAAGCGTTGCGTTTTCCGGAAGAGACGATCGCGCCGTTCGCCGTTCGTCCCGAGAATCGCGTCCCCGGCAAGACCGAGAAGTTCGCCAGCACGCTGGAAATCGCCGGCTCGGTTCGCCCGGTTGTCGTCACCAGCTATGACGGCCGCCCGATCAAAGTCGATGGCAACGCCGAGCATCCCGAAGGGCAGGGCTCGGATCAATACATTCAGGCGACCGTCCTGGAAGTTTACGATCCCGATCGGCTCCGCGGTTTGACCGAATTCAAAGGGGAAGAGCATTTCGATCGTTCCTGGGACGAGTTCGAAATCTCGTGGAAGAACGTCGCCGAAGAGTTGGGCGCCGGCGGCAAGTTGGCCGTGCTGACGCAAGGCTCGGCTTCTCCCAGCTATCAAGACTCGCTGCAGAAACTTCGCCAGCGTTTTCCGCAAGCGAAGGTTTATCAATACGACTCGATCACGCGAGACAGCGAAGCGGCTGGCGTGCAAGCGGCGTTCGGCCAGAGCGTCACGCCCAAGTATCATCTCGACAAAGCGGACGTGATCGTCGTCATCGACGAAGACTTCTTCGGCATGCACCCGACCGGGCAGCGTAACTCGAAAGAGTTCGCGGTTCGTCGCGCTCCGGAAGAAGGCGAGATGAATCGGCTGTATGTTGTCGAGAGCCAATTCACGACCGCCGGTTTGGCCGCCGATCATCGGATCGCCGTTCCGGCCACGCGGATCGCCAGCTTTGTCGCCGACCTTGAAGCTCGTATGGCCGGCGGCGAAGTCGCCGAGCCGGCCGAAGACGCCGATCGTCACGAGAAGTTCATCATCGCGCTGGTCGACGATCTGAAGAAGCATCAGGGCAAAGCGGTCATCGCCGTGGGCCCGCGTCAGCCGGCCGAAGTTCAGGCCGCCGTCTGGAAATTGAATCAGCAGATCGGCGCGATCGGCGCGACGGTCGAGTTGATTGACGCCGCGTTGCCGACCTCGGGCGAAGTCGGCACGCTGGAAGAATTGACCACGCAATTGAACGGCGGTTCGATCGATACGGTCATCGTCATCAGCGGCAATCCTGGTTACGACGCTCCGGCGAACGTCCCGTTTTCGGACGCGTTCAAGAAGGCCAAGCGCCGGCTCTTTTTTGGGTATTACAACAACGAGACTTCGGTCGACGCCGATTGGGTTTTGCCCGAGGCGCATGGGCTTGAGTCGTGGGGCGATTATGTCGCCGCCGACGGAAGTTACTGTTTGGCGCAGCCGTTGATCGAAACGATCTTCCACGGGCTCTCGAAGACCGAGTTCGTCGCGCTGTTGGCTGGTGCAGAAGAAAAGGACGGACGCACGATTGTGCGCCGCGTCGCCAAAGATCGCGTCGGATACGCGACCGAATCGGTCTGGAAGAAAATGGTGCATGATGGTTTTGCAGGCGGAGTCGCCGGCAAGACGCAAAGCGTTCAGCTGGCCGATAACATCGCCGCGCTGACCGCCGAGAAGGGCGCCTGGAAGCAGCGTCCGGCAAAAGACGAAGTCGAGCTGGTGTTGACGCCGGGAACGTCGACCTACGATGGCCGCTTCGCCAACAACTGTTGGTTGCAGGAACTGCCTGACACGCTGACCAAGCTGACCTGGGATAACGCGCTGCTGGTCAATCCGACCACGGCGGAAGCTTTGGGCTTGAAGCAAGGAATCTTGGCGACGATCACCTCGGGTGGGGCTTCGATCGACGCGCCGGTTTACCTGATGCCGGGCCTGGCTTTGGGAACGATCTCGTTGGCGTTGGGTTATGGTCGCACGCACGCTGGCAAAGTGGGCGGCGAAGTCGCAATCGGCATCGATCCGGTGGGGGTAGATGTCGGCAAGTTGCGACGTTCGGATGCGATGAGCGTCGTCACCGGCGTCCAAGTCAAATCGACCGGCAAATCGTACTTGCTGGCGACGACGCAAGACCATCATTCGATCGACAAGATCGGCCTGGCCGAGATTGCTCGCCGGATTCCGACGCTGGTTCGCGAAGGTACGGTCGAAGAGTTCAAGCATCATCCTGATTTTGCTCAGCATGTCGTCCATCATCCGCCGCTCGAGTCGCTCTGGACCGAAGCGTCGTACGATGGGCATGCTTGGGGGATGTCGATCGATCTGTCGAAGTGCCTGGGCTGCAACGCTTGCGTTGTCGCTTGTCAGGCCGAGAACAACGTGCCGATCGTCGGCAAAGAGCAGGTCTCGAAGGGACGCGAGATGCACTGGCTGCGGATCGATCGCTACTTTGCCGGCGATCCAGAAGATCCCGTCGCCGTGACGCAGCCGGTGACTTGTCATCACTGCGAGAACGCTCCGTGCGAGCAGGTCTGTCCGGTAGCGGCCACAGTGCACAGCGACGAAGGCCTGAACGATATGATCTACAACCGCTGTATCGGTACGCGGTACTGCGGTAACAACTGCCCGTACAAGGTTCGTCGATTCAACTTTCTCGATTACCGCGCCAGCGACTATCGCTTTGAAGAGTCAAATCGTCAGTTGGCCGAGCTGGTCTTCAATCCGGAAGTCACCGTCCGTAACCGCGGCGTGATGGAAAAATGCACCTACTGCGTGCAGCGAATCCAGAACACGAAGATCGACGCACGGCGCGATCGCCGCGCCATCGGCGCCAACGAAATCAAAACGGCTTGCCAAGAGGCTTGTTCGACCAGCGCCATTCAGTTTGGCGACTTGAACAATCCCGAAAACAACGCCTCCAAAAATCATAAGAACCCGCGTGCTTACGCGATGCTCGCCGAGTTGAATATCAAGCCGCGGACCAAGTATCTGGCTCGGATTCGCAATCCTCATCCTTGGTTGGCCGATCCGTTTGTCGAGCTGGAGCACATTCCGGGGCATGAGGGACATGTCGAGACCGATGGCGAACATGCTCACGACCATGAGCATGCCGACCATGAAGAACACGCTCCTGCGAAGACCGAATCCAAAGCCGCCCAATAGCTAAAACCCTTTCGTAGCTAAAACCCTGTAGTCCACGCGAAGAAACATGGCCACAGTAGACGAAGTCGCCGACATTACGCTGGAAACTCCGGGCAAGCGCGCGCCGCTTGTGACGGGCGGGCTTACTTTCAGCTCGATCACCGAAATCGTCGCCGGCGTTCCGGAGCAAGAGAAACCGCCGCTCGCGTGGTACATCGGCTTCAGCGTCTCGGTTGCGGCGATGGGAATGCTGTTCGCGCTGATCGGCTATCTGGTTTTTACCGGCGTCGGCGTCTGGGGCAATAATGTCCCGGTCTATTGGGGCTGGCCGATCGTCAACTTCGTGTTTTGGGTTGGTATCGGTCACGCCGGAACGCTGATTTCGGCCATCTTGTGCATCTTTCGTCAGAACTGGCGAACCAGCATCAACCGCTTCGCCGAAGCGATGACGATCTTCGCCGTTTGCTGTGCCGGTATTTTTCCGGCGGTGCATATCGGTCGCGTGTGGGTCTTCTATTGGCTCTTTCCGTATCCGAGTTTGTATCTCAACATGTGGCCGAACTTCCGCAGCCCGCTGCTGTGGGACGTGTTCGCCGTGTCGACGTATGCGACCGTTTCGATCTTGTTCTGGTACATGGGGATGATCCCCGACTTGGCGACCTTACGAGATCGGACCAAGTCGCGCGTCCACCAGATTGGTTACAGCATCGCCGCACTTGGCTGGACCGGTTCGGCTCGGCAGTGGTCGCGGTACGAAAAAGCGTACATCCTGCTGGCCGCGTTGGCTGCTCCGCTGGTGTTGTCGGTCCATACGATCGTTAGTTTCGACTTCGCCGTTTCGCAGTTGCCGGGTTGGCATACGACGATCTTTCCGCCGTATTTTGTCGCCGGCGCCGTGTTCAGCGGCTTCGGCATGGTGCTGACGTTGATCGTGCCGGCTCGCGAGTGGTTCGGCCTGAAAGATCTGGTCACCACGCGGCATCTAGAAAACATCTGCAAGATCTTACTCGCGACCGGCTCGATGGTCGGCTACGCCTACGCGATGGAATTTTTCATGGCCTGGTACAGCGGCGTGCCGAACGAACAGTTCACGTTCCTCAATCGTGCGTTTGGTCCCTATTACTGGGCTTACTGGACGATGGTTACCTGCAACGTGGTGGTGCCGCAGATCTTCTGGTTCAAAAAGTGCCGCACGACTCCCTGGATCATGTTTGTCGCGAGTATTTTTGTGAACATCGGCATGTGGTTCGAGCGTTTCGTGATTACGGTCACGTCGCTGTCGCGCGACTTCCTGCCGTCGAGTTGGGGCTATTTCGAGCCGACTTGGGTCGACATCGGCATGTTCGTGGGCAGTTTCGGTTTGTTTTTCACGCTGTTCCTCTTGTTCCTTCGATTTATGCCGATGGTCGCGATGGCCGAAGTCAAAAGCGTCATGCCGCACGGCGAACACGATCCCATAGCTGAGGCCGATCATGTCTAAGAACAAAGACAAAACGCGTCCTCAAACGCTGGGCCTGTTGGTCGAGTTTGACGACCAGGATGTATTGCTCAAAGCCTGCGAAGCGGTTCGCGACGCCGGACTGACCAAAACCGACGCACACGTCCCGTTTCCGGTGCACGGAATCGACGAAGCGCTCGGCATTCGCAAGACGATCCTGCCGTGGATCGTGCTCGCGATGGGGCTCACCGGCGGCATCTCCGGCTTGGCGATGCAGTACGTCTTGAATGCGACCGAGCAACCGGGCGCACTCTTCTCGGGCTATCCCTACATGATCTCAGGCAAGCCGACCTTCAGCTTGCCTGCGAATATCCCGGTTACGTTTGAGCTGACGATTTTGTTGGCGGCGTTTGGCGCGTTTTTCGGCATGTTGATCCTTAATCAATTGCCGACCTTCTCCAATCCGCTGTTCCGTCACCCCAACTTCGCCCGCGCGACGAATGATCGCTTCTTTTTGGTGCTCAACGCCGCGGATCCGAAATTCAAACTGCACAAGCATCGGGAGATGCTCGAAGCGTTCTCGCCGCTGGCGATCGATGAGATCGAAGCCGACCCGTCGAGCCACCAGATCCCGACCATCTACAAATATGTGGCGATCGTCTTCCTCTCGCTGCTGACCGTTCCGCCGATGTTGGTTTGGAACGCTCGCAATACGACCTCGCCGCTTCCGCGCCTGCACCCGATACTCGATATGGACGATCAGGTGAAAGCGAAAACGCAAACGACTTCGCCGATCTTCGCTGACGGACGCGCCATGCGTCCTCGCGTGCCGGGTTCTGTCGCTCGCGGAGAATGGCAGCCGCTCGAGTTTTTGACCGGCATCGTTCCGGCGCCCGAAGATATGTCCGAAGTCGCGATGCTGTTGCAGGAAGAGGATCCGGACGAGCCTGCCGCGGATGAAGCGAAACCGGCCGAAGACAAGCCTGCCGAGGAGAAGCCGGCGGCTGAAAAGCCGGCGGCTGAAAAGCCGGCGGACGGCGCCGCAGCGGACGAAGCGGCCCCGGCCGAGGATCTGCCGCCGGAACCGGATTGGGTGACGCAATTCCCCGAGACGCTGCAGATCAATTCGACCCTCGTCGAACGTGGTCAGCAGCGGTTCAACATTTACTGTGCGGTTTGCCATGGTTTGGCGGGAGACGGCAACGGGCTCGTCTCGATCCGAGCCTTTGAAATGCAGCAACCGACTTGGGTGCAGCCGACCAATCTGCATGATCCGAATGTGGTCAAGCAACCGGTGGGTCGGGTTTTCAACACGATTACCAACGGCATCCGCAAGATGCCTGGCTATGCGGCGCAAATTAATCCCGAGGACCGCTGGGCGATCGTCCTTTACTTGAAGGCGTTGCAGAAGTCGCGTGACGCGTCGATCCAGGATGTGCCGCAAATTGAAGCCGACGCGCTGAAGGGTCAAGGAAACTAACCATGGGCGACCACCACGACACTATTTCGGTTCCCAACGACGAGACCATTCGCTTGGGCGATATTCGCAACAAGCTGATGATCGGCGGATACGGCGTTGGCTTGGCGGCGATGGTCGTCGCGCTGCTGCTGGGCATGTTCGCCCAGGATCAGTTGCGTCACTTCTTCTTCGCTTACCTGACCAGCTATTTGTTCTTCCTGAGCATCTCGCTAGGCGCGTTGGGCTTTCTGGCGCTGCAGCATTTGACGCGCGCCGGCTGGAGCGCGTCGGTCCGCCGGATTACGGAAGTGATCGCGATGACGCTGGGCCCGATGGCGCTGCTGTTTTTGCCGATCTTGTTCTCGGTCCTCTCCGGCAGTTCGGTGTTGTTTGAATGGAACGACGCGGAGCTCGCGGCCAGCGACCATCTGTTGGCCGGCAAAGAGCCGTATCTCAACTCCACCTTCTTCGCGATCCGCGCCGTGATTTACTTTGGCGTGTGGATTGCCGCAGCGTGGTACTTCCTTTCGCAGTCGACCGCCCAAGACGAATCGGGCGATCCAAAGCTGACGCTGCGAATGGAGAATAAGAGCCCGCTGGTAGTCGCCGCATTCGCACTAACTGTCACGTTCGCTTCGATCGATTGGGCGATGTCGCTCGATTGGAAGTGGTTCAGCACCATGTTTGGCGTCTATTTCTTCGCTGGGGCCATGGTGTCGTTCTTTTCTTTCACCTTAATCTGTTGCGCTACCCTGCAATCGTGGGGCAAGCTGCGAGACGTGATAACCGTCGAGCGATATCACGACTTAAGCAAATTTATTTTCGGGTTCGTTTTGTTCTGGGGTTACATCGCTTTCAGCCAGTATCTGCTGTACTGGTACGGCAATATCCCGGAAGAAACGGTTTGGTATCTGGTGCGACAAAATGACGCATGGCGTAGTGTTTCACTAGTGTTACTATTTGGGCAGTTCATCATCCCGTTCCTTGGAACAATGTCCCGCGCAGTTCGCCGCAACAAGGCGTTAATGGTGGGATGGGCGATATTCCTTCTGGTCATGCATTGGGTCGACATGTTTTGGCTCGTCATGCCGCAGTACTCGCCGGAAAAACTGCCGTTGGGATGGATGGAACTAGCCTGCCTGATCGGTTTGGGCGGCTTTTTCATCGGGAACATTGCTTGGATTGCTGCAGAACGCCGCTTGTTGGCGATCCGCGATCCGCGACTTCCCGAATCGCTCGCACTGAAAAACATGTAAGTAGAGGAGGAAAGAGCAATGTCTGAAGTTGCTGAACTCGAACGCAAGATTTTATCGAACGACGCTCACTTGGGTCACGGAGCCGCGCTGCCGGCTCAAAAAGACGACCTGAACACCCCGGTCATCGCCGTGGTCGGTTTCGTCAGCGCCATTTTGACCTTCGCGATCGTGATGGGGCTGCAGGCGACTTATCACCAGTACGCCAACACGCTGCACGCCGAAGAAGTTGTCAACGTGAAGTCCGATGCGACAGGCAACATCCTCAGCGCCCAGAAGGCGTCGTTGAACGGCTACGGCTGGGTCAACAAAGATGCTGGTCAGGTCAGCCTGCCGATCGACCGCGCCATGCAGTTGGTCGTCAATGAATACTCGACGAAAGCGAAATAGGGTCCCATGTCGCCGGTCGTGCAGTTCGCCAATGCCGCAATTTTGCTGATCGCCCTGACGGCGTCATCGCAACAGTTGCGCGCCGAAGTTCCGGGCGAAGACCCGCAAGAGCTTCGCGATCTGACGATCATCGAACATTCGAATGACCTCTTGCCGCTAGATCTGACGTTCCGCGATGACGCCGGCGAGACGGTTCGCTTGGGAGATTACTTCCAGGGGAAGAACCCCGTTATTTTGTCGATGAACTATTCCAACTGTCCGATGCTCTGTCAGGTGCAGTTGAACGGCTTAGTGACCGGCTTGGACCGCGTCATCTGGACGGCGGGACAAGAGTACCAGGTCATCTCGGTCAGCATTGATCCGGCCGAGACGCCGGAGAAGGCGCTGAAGACCAAAGAAAAGTATCTTGAACTTTATGGTCGCCCTGAGAGCGCCGATGGTTGGCATTTTTTGACCGGCGATAAAGCGAGCATTCAGAAATTGGCCGACGCAATCGGTTTTCAATTTCGGTATGTGCCGGAGCGTAACGAGTATGCTCATCCGGCGCTGCTGACTCTTTGCACTCCAGACGGGAGAATCTCCCGTTATATGTATGGCGTGGAATTTCCGCCGCAAACGTTGCGGCTTTCGTTAGTGGAAGCAAGTGAAGGCAAGATCGGCACAACGACCGATCGATTTCTGCTATTCTGCTTTCATTACGATCCCAGCACAGGCGCCTATGGCCCGGTGGCGATGAATATCATGAAAGTTGGCGGCGCAAGCATGTTGGCCGCTTTGCTGATGTATCTCGCTCCGTATTGGCTTGCTTCTAGTTGGTTTCGCCGACGACGGCAAGCAAAAGAAGCACGGAAGGCGAACTGGCCTGTCGAAGAGAACGTCTCTGTCACCACGCGCTAAAGCACAATGAATTTGCTCAGCAATTTGCCTATGTTGGCGGACGCCGACGGCGGTCTGTTTTTCGGTCCCGCCAACTCGACGTTTGCGCCGATGGTCGACGACCTGTTCGACTTGATCTATTGGATCTCGGCGTTCTTTTTCGTCTTGATTGTCGGCGTGATGGTCTACTTCGTGTTGAAGTACTATCGCCGGCCGGGACATGGTCCGCAGCCGTCGCCAACGCACAACAACACGTTGGAAATCGCGTGGTCGGTGTTGCCGTCGTTCCTGTTGGTCGTCTTCTTCGTGATGGGCTTCACCAACTACATGAGCATGCGGACTCCGCCGGATGACGCCTACGAAATTCATGTTCAAGCGAAGAAATGGTCTTGGCTGTTCGTTTATCCCAACGGCGCCGAGTCGAGCGATCTGCACATTCCGGTGGGACGTCCGGTCCGGTTTATCCTGGAGTCGGAAGACGTGCTGCACAACATGTTCGTGCCGGCCTTCCGGACCAAAATGGACTGCGTGCCGGGACGCTACAACGAGATTTGGGTCCAAGCGGTGAACACCACCGGAACGGGCGTCAACCCCGACGACCACAAGCCGCATGACCTGTTTTGCGCCGAGTACTGCGGTCGCGATCACTCCAACATGCATGCGTTTGTTTACGTCTACGAGACCGGCGACTTTGACGCGTGGTTAGAAAAAGCCTCGAACTTGTACGAAGGCAACACCATGGTCCAAGTGGGCGAGATTCTCTACAAACGCAAAGGCTGCATCAGTTGTCATTCGATCGACGGCACGAAGAAAGCCGGTCCTTCGTTCAAAGACAGTTTCGGAACAGCGCACAAGTTCACCGACGGCACTGAAGCCGTGATGGATGAAAACTACATTCGCGAGTCGATTCGCGATCCGCGAGCCAAAGTGGTCGCTGGATATCAACCGGTCATGCCGGTGTTCCCCAGTTCGCGCCTGAGCGACAAGGATATCACGGCGATCGCCGAATTCATCAAGAGCCTGAAGTAACGAGAAATCCAAATGAGCGTTGGTTCGACGCCAGATAAATTTCAAGCCGCCAATTTAGACGGCGCCCAGACGCGGGAAGACAACTACCTGTTGGCTTCCAGCGGCGTCGGGTCATGGTTGTTCACCCTCGATCACAAGCGGATCGGGGTGATGTACCTGGTTGGCATCTTGGTATCGTTTTTCCTGGGAGGGATCTTCGCGCTGATCTTGCGTGCGGAACTGTTCACCGGGACGAAACTCTTCCTCACCGAAGACCAATACAACCAGATGTTCACGCTGCATGGAGCGGTGATGACCTTTTTGTTCATCATCCCTAGTATTCCGGCGGCGCTGGGCAACTTTGTGTTGCCGGTGATGCTCGGGCAGAAAGACGTCGCTTTTCCTCGAATGAACCTCGGTAGCTTCTACCTGTGGGTCGTCGGTGCGATCTTCTTCCTCTGCGCGATCATCTTTGGCGGACTCGATACCGGCTGGACGTTCTATACGCCGTATAGCGTGACGACCAGCACGCGAGTGATCTTGGCTTTGCTCGGCGTCTTCGTCCTGGGGTTCAGCTCGATTTTTACCGGGCTCAACTTCATTGTGACGATCAACACCATGCGTCCCCACGGGATGACCTGGTTCAAGATGCCGCTCTTTCTGTGGTCGATCTACGCCACGTCGATCATTCAGTTGTTGGCGACGCCGGTTCTCGGCATCACCGGCTTGCTGTTGATCGCCGAACGAGCGCTGCATATCGGGATATTTGATCCCGAGATGGGGGGCGATCCCGTGTTGTTCCAGCACTTCTTCTGGTTCTATTCGCACCCGGCCGTGTACATCATGATTTTGCCGGCGATGGGGATCATCAGCGAACTGATCGCCGTCTTCAGCCGCAAGCATATTTTCGGTTACCGCTTTATCGCCTATAGCTCGATCGCGATCGCGTTGTTGGGATTCCTGGTTTGGGGGCACCACATGTTCGTCAGCGGTCAGTCGCAACTTGCGGCGGTCGTTTTCAGCGGGCTCACCTTTAGCGTTTCGATTCCATCGGCGATCAAAGTGTTTAACTGGCTCGCGACGATGTACAAAGGATCGATCAGCCTGGCGACGCCGATGTGCTACGCGTTGGCGTTCATCTTCCTGTTTACGATCGGCGGTTTGACCGGGCTGTTTCTCGGCGCTTTGGCGACCGACATTCAACTGCACGACACGTACTTTGTGGTCGCTCACTTTCACTACGTGATGATGGGCGGAACGCTGGTCGCTTTTGTGGGCGGGCTCTATTACTGGTGGCCGAAGATGTTCGGCGTCATGTATAACGAGAACGCCGGCCGTTTGTTCTGCTTGATCGTCTTTTTGGGATTCAACCTGACGTTCTTCCCGCAGTTCATCATGGGCGCTCGCGGCATGCCGCGTCGCTATGCTCGGTACGTCGAAGAGTTTCAGATTTATCACCAGTTGTCGACGCTGGGAGCATTTTTGCTGGGCATCGGTATGGTGGGCGCGATCGGCGTGCTGTTGTACTCGCTCTACCGCGGCAAGAAGGCTCCGGCGAATCCGTGGGGCGCTAACACGCTGGAGTGGATGTGCAGTTCGCCTCCGCCGTTGGCCAACTTTGACAACCCGCCGCCGGTCGGCGATCCCTACGATTACAGCAATTTGCGATACGATGAACGGGAAGGCGGCTATGTCACCGTGCCCGGACCAGCTAAAAAAACGTCTAGCCACTGATGGAAACAAGTACGATGACGGTCGCTGAGTCGACGCACGAACACGACGCGCATGGTCACCACAGCCCCGAGGCGCATGTCGCCCACCATTTCGAATCGCCGCAACAGCAATTCGATTCGGGGAAGCTAGGGATTTGGATGTTCCTGATCACGGAAGTCCTGTTCTTTAGCGGCATGTTTTGCGCCTATGCGATCTACCGTTCGCTGCACCCCGAAATCTTTATTGACGCCGCCAAAGAGCTGAACGCGATGCTTGGCGCGCTCAATACGGTCGTGTTGATCGTCAGCAGCTTGACGATGGCCTGGGCGGTCCGCGCGGCTCAGCTGAGCCAGAAAAAGCTGTTGATTGTGTTGCTGTGGATTACGTTGGCGCTCGCCGGCGTCTTTCTCGGCGTGAAAACGGTCGAGTACACCACCAAATTCCAACACGAACTTTATCCCGGCATCTACAACCATTTCGCCCAAGAGCAGTATCCCACCGTCGCCGATAAGTATGTCTCGAAAGAGAATCAGGCCTCCGGCGGCGCAGAGCACGCGACCGAAGCTCCGGCTCACGGTGAAGAGCATAGCGAAGAACATGGTTCGACCCCCGCAACGGGCGAGCACGAAGAACATGCTCACGCCGAAGCCGGCGGACATGCTCATGCCGAAGCCGGCGGACATGGGCACGGCGGCGCTCAAGGAGTGCGAAATATCCACATCTTCTTCGGCATCTATTACATGATGACCGGGATTCACGCGATTCACATTATCGGCGGCATGGGCGCGATTGGTTGGCTGATCTATCGAGCCAACAAAGGCGAATTCAGCAGCGAGTACTTTGGTCCGGTCGACTACGTGGGCCTGTATTGGCACTTGGTCGACTTGATCTGGATTTACCTCTTCCCACTGCTTTACCTGATCCACTAAACGGAAGATCGACGCGATGAGCGATCACGCACAACCTAACGACGATTCGCACGATCACGGCATTCATGCCCATGTGATGTCGATGAGCACCTTGTTCGGCACGTTCGCCGCGCTGTTGGTGCTGACCGGGCTGACCGTTGCGATTTATGAAATTGACTTTGGCGCGATCGATATTTGGGTCGCCATGGGAATCGCGACGGTCAAAGCGACCTTGGTGGCGGTTTACTTCATGCACTTGCGATACGAGAAGCCGTTCATCACGCTTTCGTTTCTCTTCTCGTTGGCGTTTGTCGCGTTGTTTATCAGCGTCTCGCTGATGGACGCGCGCGAGTATGAACCGCAGGTCGAAGCGCTGCATAACGCTCAAATGCAAGAAGCGGCAGAGTAGGAAAAGCCACACGGTCGGCAACTGAGCCGCCGCTGCAATCTATTGCATCGGCCTCCGGCGTTACGTATAACGTCATCTGGCTTACCACATGCCCCAGTTTTGGGGTGGCTTTTCCTTTGTTGCTGGTTCTGGTTTTCCGCTTACGGAGTCAGCACATGATCAAGGACTCGCTCTCGGTACTACCGATGCGCCGCGAGATTCACCAAGCACGGCTTGGATTTTTTCTGTTCATTGCGACGCTTTCCGTGTTTTTTGCGGCCAGCTTGATCGCCTATTTCATCATTTGGTCCACCAGTTCGATCGACCGAACGGTCTCGTTCTCCGGCGTTCCGGCCAGTCTGTGGATCAGCACCCTGTTTATGGTCTGCGTCGGGTACGCGCTGCATCGCGCGGTGCAAGCGGTCCGCTTTGAGAAGCAGGTTTTGTTTCGCCGCTGGCTCTTTTTCGCTGGCGCAATGGCGCTGGTATTTCTCGTCTTTCAAGCCAGCGGGCTGAATCGCCTATTAGCCGAGCACTTCGCCAGCGGCCCTGACATCAAGCTGTACGGCCTGATGTTCGTGTTGGTGTTTGTTCACGCATTGCATGTCATCGGCGGCCTGGCGACGCTGGCCATGGTCACCAATCGAGCCTGTCGCGACGGCTACGACCACGAAAACTACGTCGCAGTCTCGATCTGCGCCGACTATTGGCACTTTCTCGACGCCGTCTGGCTGGTGATGCTGGTCGCCTTTGCGCTGACCAGTTAGTCGCCAAAAGGTCGAGTGGAGCAAGCCAAAGGTCGCTGAAGCGTCCGTTTCGGCGTGGCCGGATTGCGTAACCCACCAATCGATTCGCCAGAGGTTGGGTTTCGCTGCGCGGCGCCCAACCGACAAGAGTTCATGGTCCGCAACTTCCTCAACCGCCGGCGATCGACTCGAGGTCTTCCCAGCGCTCCATCGCGGCGAGCATTTCTTCGCCGATCGCATCCAACCGAGACGTGACCACTTTGATCTCGCCGGCGGGCTTCTGATAGAAGGTGGGCTCGGCCATCTGTTCTTGCAGTTGGGCTTGTTCCGCTTCCAGCGCCTCGATCTTGGCCGGCAGCGATTTCAGCTCTTGCTGCTCTTTGTTGGTCAATTTCCGCGCACGAGCGGTGTCGCGTTTGTCGTTTTCTTTGCCGGTCAGCTTCGCTTGGGCCTTGGCTTCGTCCGCCAGGCGTTTCCGCTGGGCGAGCCAATCGTCGTAGCCGCCAGCGTACTGTTTGACGAAGCCGTCCCCTTCAAACGCGATCGTCGACGTGACGACGTTGTTGAGGAAACTACGATCGTGGCTCACCACGATCAGCGTTCCGGCGTAGTTCACCACCAGGTCTTCCAGCAGATCGAGCGTGTCGGCGTCGAGATCATTCGTCGGTTCGTCGAGGATCAGCAAGTTCGACGGTTTGGCGAACAAGCGGGCCAATAGCAAACGATTGCGCTCTCCACCCGAGAGATTCTTGATCGGGCGGTTCGACTGTTCCGGCGTGAACAAAAACTCCTGCAGATAGCCGATGACATGGCGTGAACGCCCGTTGATGTTCACAAATTCGTTTTCTTCGCCGATGTTTTGTCGCAGCGTCTGCTCTTCGTTGAGTGCGGCGTGCAACTGATCGAAATAGGCGATCTCCACTTTGCTGCCGACAGAAACTTCCCCTTCGGTCGGCTTCAATTCTCCTAGCAGAATGCGAAGCAGCGTCGTCTTGCCAACGCCGTTGGGGCCGAGCACGCCGATCTTGTCTCCCCGCATGATCGTGGTCGAGAAGTCTTTGCAGATGACGAAATCGCCAAACGAGTGGCTGATATCCTCGGCTCGAATGACGACCTGTCCCGATCGTTCGGCTTGTTGCACGTCAAACTTGACCGTACCGATCCGCGTCCGGCGACTTTGATACTCGTCCCGCATCTTCTTCAGGGCGCGGACGCGGCCTTCATTGCGCGTGCGGCGGGCCTTGATTCCTTGGCGGACCCAGACTTCCTCTTGCGCTAACCGTTTGTCAAACAGCGCGTTTTGCTTTTCTTCCGCTTCGAGCGCCGCCTCTTTGCGGATCACGTATTCGTCGAAACCGCAGGTCCAACTGGTCAGCTTGCCGCGGTCGATATCGACCACGCGGGTCGCCAACTTTTGGGCGAACATCCGGTCGTGCGTCACAAAAACGATCGTGCCGTCGAACGAGAGCAAGAACTCTTCGAGCCAGAGGATCGATTCAATATCGAGATGGTTGGTCGGTTCGTCCAGCAGCAGCACGTGCGGTTTACTGGCGAGCGCCTGGGCGAACAAGGCGCGACGTTTTTTACCGACTGACAGCTCGGCGAAATTGGAGTCTCCATCCAGCTTGGTCGCCGAGATCGCCTGCTCCACCCATTGGTGCTGATTCCAGCCATCTTCCATATCCAGCTTGTGCTGCAGTTGATCAAGCCGGTTGACCACTTCGTCGGTCGCTTCGACCGCGATCTGG
The DNA here is from genome assembly GCF_000153105.1 of Blastopirellula marina DSM 3645. Classification (GTDB taxonomy): domain Bacteria; phylum Planctomycetota; class Planctomycetia; order Pirellulales; family Pirellulaceae; genus Blastopirellula; species Blastopirellula marina. Next base: position 58,995 of record NZ_CH672377.1, on the reverse strand, counting down.
TGGGTCAAATGGTGGTATTCGGCCAGCGTTTCGCCCATATCGCCGAGGCCGGCGGCGACCAGGTCAAAGACCGTTTGGTCCTCGCCGGCGGTCGCCGTTTGCGATAACGTCGCGACGCGGACTTCGGGGCCGACGACAACGTCGCCGGCGTCGGTCGCCTGTTCGCCGGCCAACATTCGCAAAAGCGTCGATTTTCCGGTTCCGTTTCGACCTACCAGACAGACTCTCTCGCCAGGCTCAATCTGCAAATTGGCCTGATTCAACAGAGGCGCCGTATGAAAGGAGATAGAAACGTCTCGAACAGAAATTAACGCCATTGCGGGCCTTCGGAATTTTCAAAAAAACAGGTCAATTTGATCGAGCGCATCCTAGCTGGCTAGAATAAAGCCTTCGCCCGCCTAAACCGAACATCCCGCCATTATCCGCAACAGGACATATCATGCTCAGGTTTTTGTTCTTTTTCATCGCGGCATTCAGCCTATCCGCCGCGATGCTGTCGGCCGCCGAGCGACCCAATTTCATTATTATTATCGGAGATGACGTCGGGTGGAATGACGTAGGCCCGTACGGGCATCCTCATGTCAAAACCCCGAATCTCGATCGCATGGCGGCGGCGGGGATCCGCTTTGACGCCGCTTTTCTGACTTGTAGCTCTTGTAGCCCCAGTCGCTGCAGTATTGTGACGGGAAGATATCCCCACAGCACCGGAGCGGCGGAACTTCATATGCCGCTGCCTGCCGATCAGGTTGTTTTCGCCGGCCTGTTAAAACAAGCGGGCTACTATACCGGCGCCGCGGGAAAATGGCATCTTGGCAAGCCGGCCGAAAAGAATTTTGATCGGATCATGGGGGGGCGCCCCAGCGGCTGCGAAAATTGGGAAACAATGCTCCGCGAGCGTCCGCGGGATCAACCTTTTTTCATGTGGTTCGCCTCGAATGACGCGCATCGTCCTTATAGCGCGAACACGATCGAGAAGCCGCATCAGCGCGAAGAGATTGTCGTTCCCCCCTATTTGCCAGACGAACCGCCGGTCCGCGATGACCTGGGGATGTACTACGACGAAATCGCGCGGCTGGATGAATATGTCGGTAAAGTGATGGCCGAGCTGAAAGAGCAGGGGATCGCCGACAATACTTTCGTCTTGTTCATGTCCGACAATGGGCGTCCGTTTCCGCGCAGCAAGACGACGATCTACGACAGCGGCGTGAAGACGCCGTTCCTCGTGCAGTGGCCGGCTGGCGTGCGGGCCGGACAAACGACCGAGAGTCTGGTCAGCTCGGTCGATATCGCGCCGACCATTCTAGAACTGGCCGGGCTGCCCAAGTCCCCGACGTTTCAAGGGAAGTCATTTGCGTCGATCCTGAAGGATCCGCAGAGTGAAACGCGCGACTACGTGTTCTCCGAACATAACTGGCACGACTACCAGGCATTCGAGCGCAGCATCCGGTCGAAGGATTATCTCTACATCTACAACGCATTGCCCCAGCTAAGCGGATCGCCCCCGGCCGACGCGGTGCGCAGCCCGACTTTTGAGACGATGCTGAAGCTGGAGGAAGCTGGGAAGCTAACGGCCGATCAACGTGGGCCGCTAATGACGCCGCGTCCGCAAGAAGAGCTTTACGATGTAAAGAGCGATCCCTTTCAGCTACGGAATCTGATCAACGAGCCGCAGTACGCGAAGACGTTGGAGCTGATGCGAGGAGAATACAAAGCATGGACCAGTCGGACCGAAGACGCCGTCCCGCAGCAATGGACGCCGGACAAGTTTGACCGCCAGACCGGTTTGCCGCTCAAAAAGAAATAGCAGGAGGAGAGTCGACGCCGAACTCGCTTTCTGCAAGTCTACAGTTTGGGGACCTGAATCGGCGGCGCTGATTTGTCATTCGCGTTTGGAAAGCGGGAGGTGTCGAACAGCCAGGGAGTCAGCGCGACGCCGAAGCCGCGGTTCAATTCCCAGTTGGCCCGTTCCGCCCAGGGAGTGCCGGGGTATTCGTTGACGATTTCCTTCAGCAGCTTGCGCGATTTTTGGATATCGGCGCCGGTCACTTCCTCCGCCGACAACTTTTTCACGGTGATCAAATCCCAGCTGCGGAATTCATGCTTGGGAGTCGGCAATTTTGGGGGCGCCGGCGGCTTTTTAACGAATTCGGTCAGATAAGCGCCATACTCGTAGGCCCGGACGCGATAGGCGAGCAATTGGGCGTGCAGCAAGTCGAAGTTGGCTTGTTGACGCACGTAGGGAGACGCGTCGCGCAGCGGTTGCGCTCTTTCGATCGCGGCGATCGCTTTGTCGAGATACTCGATGTAGGTCAACATTTTCGCTTGTTCGTAGCGAACTTGCTGCGTTAGCGTCGCGAAGTCGGTAGAAAAACGACGACGGATCTCGATGACGCTGGCGACCTCTTCGTTGTAGGGATTCAGGTCGTAGATCACTTTGGAAATAACGGCTTGCAGCGGATCTTGCATCGCTTCGCGCATCAGATCGCGACGCGGACGCAGATCAGGGCGATACGGCTCCATCGCGGCGACGCTATAGCGACGATCCTTCAATTGATAGAGGTCTTTTTCTTCGCCGGGAAGCATGAAGAAAATGCCGCCGGTCTCTTTCGCCAAGCGAACTTGCTCGTAGGGGCCATACCCGCTGGGCATCGAGTCGCGCCGCTTCCCAAATCCGTCGGTCTGCAGTTGCTCGATGAGCGCCGTTTCGGGGCCGCGGTCGACCGGCAGCAAGTGGATGTCGCCGTTACGCGGGTTCTCCCAGCGAACATGACCGTAGGGGTAGCCGAACATCGCTTCGCGTCCCATGACATAGACGCGGCAGTTGGCTTTGTTGGCCGCTTGAATGGTTTCTTCCAGATAGCGTTGATTGCTGTCGGGGTTGCCGCTTTCGTCAGAAACCAAAATGATCGCCATCTGACGTTTCGAGATTTGGGCGTAACGCTTGTGCCGCGTGATGACTTCCATCACGGCCTGCGTCGTTAGTTCTTCGCCCGACGGATCAATCGGAACCTCGGCGATCGCCTCGGCGATTTCGTCGCGATTGCTGGTCGGCGTTTTTGTATGGAGTTGGAAGTTGGAGCCGAAACTAGCGACGCCGGTGGTGAGGGCCTCGTCTTGGGAAACGCCGACGATTCCTAGTTCGTCATAGACGCGTCCAATTCGATCGCGGATCTTCGCCTGGTCATCTTTCATGCTGCCCGATTGGTCAAACAGCCAAACGACGACCACTTCTCCCTTGTCGAGCATCCAGACCAATTCTTGGGCGATGCGATCCATCGCTTCGTTATAGTCGCCGACGACGGCGTTGACGGCGCCTTGGGTTCCGACCGGCAATTCTCGCATCAGCGAATCATTCGGCTTGGTAAGCAGTTCTAGATCGACCAGCGAAACCTCGGGCCCGATTATGTCTTCCATCAGCTGCGTTTCAAACTGAGGCGCTGACAGCGATGCTGGCGCCGTGCCGGAAAGTCCTGATACCGAACTCGGCATCATCGTGATCGACATCTCCGTCGCCAAATCCTCTAACTCGTCAAGTTCGTCTTCCAGCGGTCGATCTAACGGCTCATCGATCACGTCATCCAGGATGACCGAATGTGCGGATCGATCCGGCGGCGGATCAAAGGTGAGCAGCGCCAGCAAGATCACCGCCGCCATATGGAAGATGAGGGACGCCAGGAACGAACTGCTCCCCCGAAACCAATCGCGAAACGATCCGCGATCATCCTCGGGGGATGCGATTTCCGGCGTCAGGGAACTCGCCGACATTTGAATAGGTGCAGAAACCGATTGCATAGTTGACTAGTAGGCGTGGGGGGAGTGATTCGGGAATGTAAAGCTCCGCCGTACCTTATCTTACGGGGTAATACGGAATTCGCCAAAGGTTTGTTTCTAGCGAATTGATCTAGATCAGGCTGCGCCGATATGGTAGTGGAAGCAGCAGCATTGGAAGTACTCGACACAATACGGAGTGGGCCGCAGTGTCTATCGTTCGAAATTTATTTGTTCTTGGGCTGATCGCTTGCGTCGGCTACTCGGGGTATGTGATCTACCTGGAGCATTACAGCGGAGCAGGACGATCGCCGGATGCAACGGCGCTCGACGAGGCTCCCTTGTTCTCGCCAGATTCGTTTCCGACCCTCGGGAGCAACGCCAGGACGCAGGCGCCGACGATTGTACTGTCGACCAGCGCTGCTTCGTTGCCAAATCCTGCCGACCCCCCCCAGATCGATGTGCAGCCGACTCCATCGGCGACGCCTCCGACGATAGCGCCCTCAACTACAGCAGTAGTCGCGCCGGCGACGGCAGGGCTCGAGTCGCTGACCGCGGCGCAATTGCTGATCGAAGCCGAACAATCGCTCGCCGACGGAAAATCGCTGCGCGCCTATCGCACGCTTTCGTTGTTGCTGCAGCGGAAAGATCTGAGCGTGGAAGAACGAGCCAAGACCTTCGCGTTGCTAGAGCCGCTCGCCGAAAAGATCGTCTTTGCGCCGCACAAGCATTTGGCTCTGCCGGCCGTGACGATCAAGTCGGGCGTCACCGTCGAACAAATTGCCAAAGAGCATCAAATTCCGGCGTCCTTTCTGCGTGCCGTAAACGACTTGTCCGCCGATCAACAGCCGGAGTTGGGGGACGCGTTGAAAGTGATCGACGGTCCATTGGCTTTGCATCTGCATGCCGACCGCGAAGAACTTACGCTGTGGACCAACAATGGGTTCGCGCGACGTTTCGAGTGGAACGATTTGCCTGCGACTCTGCAAAATGGTCCGAACAAAATCATCCGCAACGTGAACGGCGAGAGCACGACGATTACGCTGGCCGATATCGCTCTGTATGACAGCGCCGCCGAAACTTCGGCCGACGCCTGGAAGCAGTTGGCCAACTTGCTGGACGCCGAAACGACGATGATGATCTCCGGCGTCGCGCAAGTTGCGCCCGAGAAAATTGTGGCCGCAACCGCGAGCGAAGCGAAAGTTGTTTCGGCCGAAGCGCCTGCCGTCGAGCCGATGTTGCCGGAAGCGGAGATTTCGCCGGAAACGCTTGCTCCGCTCGATGCGCTGCGAGTCGAAGTTTTTTCTCCGCCCAAACCGATCGCCGTGGGCTCTGGCGCCAACTTTGGGCTGCGAGTCATCAATTTAAGCGACAAGCCGGCGCCCAATGTTTCGGCGATTATCTTCTTCTCGGAAGGTCTCGAGCCGGTCAAGATTGAAGGCGCCGAAGGCAAAGTCGCCGTCGGTCAAGCCGCTTTTCGTCCGCTGACGATCGCTCCGCGGGGACACGTCGACCTGGAAGTCTTGGCGACGGTCAATGACTATGGGCGACAGATCTATCGCGTCGAGGTCCGCTGCGACGCTTGGGACGCGCACTTGGTTTCAGAAGTCGCCGTATCGGCGCTGAACGAAGCGCCTCAGCCGCCGAAGCTGGAGTTGAGCGACAAGCCGGAAGCGCCGTCAAAGCGGTAAAGAAACGCCGAGGCCCGGATTTGTCATGGCGCGTTGATAGAATTTTTCGGCCAGCGCGACGTCTTCGATCGCCAGGCCGACCGATTTGAAGATCACCACGCTATCTTTGTTGTTGCGACCGACCGCAAGATTGGCCACGACGGCGCCCAATTCGACCGGTTTGTCCCAGTCGAAATAGCCTTTCTCTTGCGCGGCGACAAAATCGCCTGCTTCCAGTTTGCAGGCTTCCAGCGAGTCGCAAACGATATTGTCCGCCAGACGAACCGCGTTGACGTCGAGCTCCGCTTTTTGCAGCCAGTTGCTCCCCATTGCGCAGACCAGCGCTCCTTCGGACAGCAGCGTGCCGTCAAAGACCGGCGTCTTGCTGGCGGTCGCCGTGATGATCAGCGGCAAGTCTTCGACCGCTTCGCGCGGGTCATGAACCGGGATGATCTCGATCTGCAGCTCTTCGCTCATCCGCGCCGCGAACGATTGACGACGCGCCTCGTCGCGCGAGTAGACGAAGACGCGCGAGAGCGGATGGACTGCTTTGATCGCTTCCAACTGCGACTCGGCTTGCCAGCCAGAGCCGAACAAGCCGAGCTGCGTGATCGGGCCGTGCGCTAGATAGCGCGCGGCGACGCCGGTCACCGCGCCGGTCCGCATCTGTCCCAGGCGATCCGCTTCGATCAGCGCTTTCATCCGTCCGCGTTCGCAGTCGTACAGCCCCACGTGAAACCGAGCGCCGGATGCCGTCGTCGCGTATTGCTTCCAGCCGGCGACGTTCAAATAGCCGGCGGTCGCACTCATCGAATGAAGCACGAAGCCGGAGGTTCGCGAACGATGACGCGGGACATTCTCGGCGCCGCCGATCGCGAGCTGCCTCAGACATTCGTCGACCACTTCCACGGCGGTCGACATGTCCAAGACCTGGGAGACTTCCGATTCGCGATAAAACCGAGGCGTCATCTGGCTCTCCTTCGCTGCGCACGGCAGGGGCTATTGGCTCAGTTCCGAAATTCGCTGGAAGTCGTTTTTCAGCGATTGATACAGTCCTTGATATACCGGAAACGCCTCGTTGTAAATCTTGGCCGCTTTGCGATCGACGGCCGTTTCATGAACGACCTGGATCGTCGCCGCGCAGGCTTCCTGGATATTCTTGTAGGCGCCGGCCCCGGTCGCGGCCAACAGCGCCACGCCGTAGGCAGGCCCTTGCTCGGCGTTGATGGTGACCACTTTCTTGCCAAACACGTCGGCTTGAATCTGGCGCCAGAGGGCGCTTTTGGCCCCGCCGCCGCCGGCCCGAATTTGACGAACCGGAACTCCCAGGTCCGAGATAATCTCGAGGCTGTCACGCAGCGAGTAGGCGACCCCTTCCATGATCGAGCGGGTCAGATGCCCTCGCGTGTGACGCAACGTCAAGCCGATAAAACAGCCGCGGGCATTGGGGTCCGCATGCGGGGTCCGCTCGCCGGCGAGATAGGGGAGCGTAAAGAGCCCTTCGCTGCCGGGCGAAGTATCCAGCGCCTCGGCGGTCAGCACCGAGTACGGATCTTGCTTGCCCCGGCCTGAACGCAGATCGGCGCAGAGTCGTTGCACGAACCATTCGAGCGTGCCGGCGGCGCAGAGGGTGACTCCCATCATGTGCCATTTGCCGCGCACGGCATGACAGAAGGTGTGCAGTCGCCCTTCCGGATCGATCGCAACTTCATCGCTATGGACGAACATCACGCCAGAGGTTCCCAGCGAACTGGCCAAAATCCCTTGCTTGACCACGCCGTTGCCCACCGCATTAGCGGCGCAGTCGCCGGCGCCGCCGACCACCACGCAATCGGTCGTTAGGCCGAGCAATTTGGCCGCTTCGGCCGTGAGCGTGCCGGTGACTTCTTCGGATTCATAAACCGTGCCGAGCAACGATTCGTCGAGTTCCAATTTCGAGAGGAGCGGTTTTGACCAGGCGCGTTTCGCCACATCCAACAACAGCATGCCGCTGGCGTCGCTCACTTCGGTCGCGTACTCGCCGGTCAATCGCCGTCGCACGTCATCTTTCGGCAGCAGCACTTTCGCCAGGCGAGCGAAATTGCGCGGCTCATTATTGCGCAGCCACAAGATCTTGGGCGCCGTAAAGCCGGTCAGCGCCGGATTGGCGACCATCTTGATCAACTTGGCTCGCCCGCCGGCGCGTTGTTCGATCTCGGCGCATTCCTGGGCGGTGCGCTGATCATTCCACAGCAGAGCAGGGCGAATCACCTGGTCTTGCTTGTCTAAGAAGACCGAGCCATGCATTTGGCCCGAGAGCCCAATCGCTTTGACTTCGCCCGGTCGCGCCTTCGATTCTTTGACGACGCGGCGCACCGTTTTGACGACGGCGCTCCACCAATCGTCTGGATCCTGCTCGCTCCACATCGGTTTGGGATGATGCAGCGGGTAGGTGGCGCTCGACTCGGCCAGGATTTCGCCCCCTTCACGAATGGCGATGGTCTTGGTGCCAGAGGTGCCGATATCGATTCCCAAATAAATGCTCACGGGGATTCCTTGGGTGCGGGGCGTTGCGAAGCTGCGATGAATGAGAATCGCCTATTGTGGCTCATTTTTGGCTTGCCACCAACGGCGCCAGAAACTTTTCTTTTTCGTGAAGTTCGCCAAAAAGTAGGCCGATACCCGGCGCTGGGTGAGTCTGACCCTTTGACCCATGGGGAACAGGCCGACTACGATGAAGTCTGGACTATTCGAGCACTTCTCTTATGCATGCGTCGCCCCATGAGTCGCTTCTGCAGTTTCGCGTTGCTATTGGTCACGTTGGTCTGCTCGCTGGGTTGCCCGCAGGCGAAGCCTCCCGTGGTGGAAGAAAAACGCCCCTCCGGACCGTTCAAACTGCTGGTGTTGGATGATCCCCCGCTTGCCGAAGCGATCGAACGTGAATGGAAAGCACGCGAAGAACGCCCGCTCGAGCTGTCGCAAGCGACGACGGCGGATCTGCTCAAAGAGGACAAAATCGGCGCCGACGCGGTGATCTATCCGCCGGCGCTGTTGGGCGAAATGATGCGCCGCGAGTGGATCGAAACGCTGCCAGACTCGCTGCTAAACAACGAAGCGCTGGAGGTCGACGATATCTTTCCGGCGGTTCGCCAGTCAGAGCTGCAATGGAAAGGCGCCGCCGTCGCCGTTCCGTTTGGCTCCCCGACGCTGGTGCTGATGTTTCGTCCTGAAGTGCTGGAAGAATTGGAACTGACGCTGCCGGAGACGTGGGGCGAGTATCAAGCCTGCGTCGAGCGGATCGCCGGCAGCCGATTTTGCACCGGCGACGAAAAGACATTTGATTCGCCGACGTTAGAGCCATTGGCCAGCGACTGGCGCGGGAAGCTGTTGCTGGCTCGTTCGGCCGCCTACGCGAAGAATCCAAGCAACTACGCCGTGCTGTTTGGCCTCGCGTCTGGCGAAGCGATGATCGGGCAACCGTCGTTTGTCAAAGGTGCGGAGGATTTGCGTCGCATCGCGGCGACGATTCCAGCCGAGTTGCAATCGTTGACGCCTGCCGAAGTGGGCGAGCAGTTCCTGGCCGGCAAATCAGCGCTGGCGATCGGCTGGTTGCCGCACAAGTCGGATGCGTCGCAGGGGAAGCTCGATTTTACGCCTGACTTTGCTCCGATCCCCGGCGCCGTCGCCTATTGGAATCAGTTGACCGAATCATGGGAGCAGCGTCGCGGGGATCGCCCGGCGACGGTCCCGCTTTTAACCGTTGGCGGCCGGATCGGCTCGGTCTCGAAGAGCAGCCCTAGTTTGCGTGACGCCGCGCTGGGGCTGATCTTGCTCTCGGCCTTAGAGTCGGCGACGCAGGTTTCGCCCGCGAGCGAAGCGACGATGGTCTATCGCAACGGAAATCTAGCCGGCGTATCGCAGTGGGTCGACAGCCGCGTATCGTCGGAGACGGCCAACGCCTACGGCGAAGCGATGGCGATCGAGCTCAGCTCGAACGAAGCGATCAGCTTCAACCTGCCCGGCGTCGACCAATACCTACAGGTTTTGAACACCAGCATGGGAGCCATCTTGAACGACCAGGCCGACCCCCAACCGACGCTGGAAAAAGCGGCCCAAGATTGGGACGCGATCACCGACAAGCTAGGAAGAAAAGCCCAAATCAAAGCCAATGCGGCTAGCCTGGGCATCCGCTAACCGCAGATTTTGCGGGCCATACCGATTGTCCCAACCGCCAGCGCGAACTGTCTGTGCAGTTCCCCCGTCTAACCACCGTGGGACCTAGACAGCCAAACGGCGACCCACTAAAATCCTGCAATAAGTTTGGGGCTGTAGCTCAGCTGGGAGAGCGCTGCGTTCGCAATGCAGAGGTCGTGAGTTCGAATCTCATCAGCTCCATCGCTAAACTCCTTGTTTTCAAGGATTTAGGTCAAGTCCTTCGGTGACGACCGCAAAGCGGTTTGATACCGATTCGGCGATAATCTAAGATCGTTGGTACCAAAAATCGGTACCAGCGATCTTTTTTTATGGAGTCGCCGAAGTGGGGATGATTTATCACGGTCGGTAAATGCTCTCGTGGATGAAGGACGGGAGCCGCCGCTGGCGAAAGAAGTACCGGGGGAAGGTCTATTACTTCCCTCTCCAGTCGGACGAAACGAAAGAATCTAGCTACGCTCGCTGTCTCGCGGCGTGGAAGGAAAAGAAGGCGGAGCTAGACGCCGCTTCCCTCTCTCCTTGGGATATTGCGAGACAGCGAGTTCGCTCCCGTATGGAGAAGATTGCCGAAGGAGGCGATACGCCGAAGCGTCGGAGATTCGTTGACTCTGGAGGCGAGCTTCGACTTCACCGCCGCGGCTGACTCGAAGAAGCCCGCTACCTTTTCGATGGTCGCGAATACCGGCAAGACGGCGAAGAGGGGGCTACTGCTCCTCCAGAAAAGCCGAGAGGCGAAGGGGACGCCTGGTTACTCTAGATTTGAAATCAAGCTAAGCAGGCTTTTCTATTAGAGATACATGCTGTGTAAGGATTTCCATGTAGGTAGCATAGGTGTCTCTGTGGTCCCATGCTCCTTTAATGTGCTCTGTGAGTTTGGGCAGGTCGTGGGCAACGGTCGATGTCCAGAGATTTGCGTTGTAATCGGTTACTCGCATGAGGTTGTCAACGTCAAAAACTCGTCCTGTTCCCTCGGCTCGAATCAAGGCTACTGGCTTTTCCTTTGCGATCCGAATTCCTAACTCGAAGAGGACATTCGGGTTGTGGTCGGTAATGTCTGCAATGACCAAATCGGCCTGAAGGAGTTGATTTATGATGGTAGACTGAATTATGTCGCTGCCCTTCTGGTCGGCGGTTTTGACGGCAAATCCTGCATTGTTTGCCGCTGGGGTAATCAGGCGTACAAGTAATTCGTTGAAAAATCCATGAGGTCGGTCGACTTGTCCCTTTTCTGAGAATGGCATTATCACGAATGCGGTTCGATCGAAGTTTCCTTCCTCTTTTCCGATTGATCGGACTTCACTTCTTTTCGTGGACTTGTGATCTTGTTTGTAGCCCGCGTTTTTCAGTCCGTCCTCGATGCCAAGGTACTTGCAGTTTTGCTTGATGAGTTCGATGAACTCATTGTGTAGTTCGGGTGAGAGTCCGAAGCTTTTCTCAAGAGTGCTGCTTAGGTACCGCTGTTCAGGAAAAGAATTGCTGCTTCCGTAATGGTCGTAGACCTTTTTGAACACATCAATGTTAAAAAACGAATTGATCTTGAGTTGTCGTTCTTGTGCTTCGCTGTCTGGATAAACGATGTCGCGTCCGAGTTGGGCGAGTTCAATCTCTGTCGATCGATTCGTTCCATTGATTAGTCCATAATCTTTCGCTGCACGCATTAGCTGTATAAATGTTGGAGTGCGGAGATTGGTGTATCCCAATGCGTCGGCGAGGTCTTTCGTTGCCCAGGGGTTGCCGCCGTTTAAATCTTTGATGGATTGTGGGACTCTTAGAGCATCTTCTAGCGTCTTCTGCGGATATGGCCGTTCGTGATATGGCCTTGGTGTCTTTTCTTGGGGGCCTGTCGACTCTGGCTCGGTCGAGGTCTTTTCGCTTCTTTTGGATTTTGTCTTCGTCTTTGGTGGTTTGTCTGTCGTCTTGGATTTGGATTTTTTCGGTTCAGACTTTGCCGCTCTGTTCTTCACGGTCGCCACATGTCCGGGGGTAACTTCTATGCCCTTTTCTCTTAGTGCGGTTACGACTTCTGCACTTGTAGCGTTAGGGTTCTGGGAGAGAAAATCGCGGATAGCGTCCGATTTGCTGTGTGTATCCGTCGGCATGATGTAGCTCACGTAGTTCAGGATGAGGCTATATAAACAATGAGTTAGTAGCCCTGTTAGTTTACGTTGCTGATGCCGTGACTACAAAGGGCATGGATTGGCGGATGTGGACGTAGCCGTTTTTAGAGAGGGGCGAGATGCTCTCTTGCAGGACGTTCGATATTGCGTGTCGAGGCTTGCCCGCGTAATTTCCCTGGAGATATTGTGGACGAAGATTGAGGGTGGCGATTTCTGCTACGTTCGTATCGATCGGCCGGTAGCGTTGTTCGCCAATAAAAGCCACTCTAGCGGAGAGGTAGATAGGCTCTCTGGGCCGGAAAAGACGTCGTTCGCTTAAAAAACGCCAGCCTGACGAAGAGGAATACGCCTGCAAATGGTACCGCAAAAGGTATCTGGTACCCATTTTGCGGCTGATATGGTACCAAGTTGGAATTGTCGTAACTCTAGTGTTGTAAATGCGTTACGATTGACAATATCGCTGTTTTTCGTGTAGTTCGGTACCTTCGCAATGCAGAGGTCGTGAGTTCGAATCTCATCAGCTCCACTTTTTCTAAGTTGTTGGTAACTAGCAAGTTACGAATCTGATCTAGAGACCGCTTTTCAGCAACTCTGACGACGACATCAGACTTTTCGTCAGAGCAACGCTCGGAGTGACCTACCTTTAACGGGAAGAACTCTGACGAAATGATCAAGCGAAAGCCCAAGCCGTGGTTCCACAAACAAAGCGGCAATTGGAAGGTCCAGCTCGGGACCAAGCAAATCAACCTCGGATCGGATGAGGCCGCTGCTTGGGACGAATACAATCGTCTGATGGCAGCCAGCGCCGGCCCTGAGAAGAACCCCAACTACGATCTTCAGTACTACTTTGAAGCTCGCCATGCGGAAGGTGGCGCGCTCTGGCCAAATTGGCTGAATGAAACTCCCTACGTGGTGACGCCGGTGATTGCTCCGTAGTCCTCAAGAGCAAGGAAGCGGGCGCCGCGATTCGCACCGGGTCTTCGTTTCTCCTCTAGCTCTCGCCTAGAAACGTTGCATCGTCAAGCGACCGATCATCGCGCGTCGCTGGGCGGCGATCAGCCCGACCGTTAACGTTGGCTCGGCGTTGGTCATATGACGTTCAATAACGGCGCCTACGGGTTGAACTGAGCCGACTTTTTCCAAGCCAAAGGCGGCGACAAAGAAAATACATATGTATATGCGCTGCTGCGAAGTTGTCCCGCGCCGCCTTGCGGATTACCGAAGTTGAGGAGAGATTTTCGAAGATTCGGTGGGATACCGCGGAACTTTTAAAGGAGCGCGGAGCAGTTGTTTTCTTTTGTCGGCGCAGCTTCTCTGAGGCGAAGGTTGCAAGAATTACAAACGTTCTCAGCAGACACGACGTTCAATCGTAAATTGGCCCCTCCGATGAGCGGAATGGGCGTAGATATAATTTGACCCCTCTTTTTTATTGCGGGCATTCCCATTCTTGGTCGGCAATTTGCGCTCGCCGCTCGACCGTTGACTTAACACGGCCTTCCTCAAATACTTGCTACGTTGTGCCCCCGATGTCGGTTCGCCGACATATTCAACCATCCTTTTTCGTGCATGTATTTGAGGTTTACTTTATGTCTAGAACCCCCTTATCCCGTCGTGGTTTTACCTTAGTCGAGTTGTTGGTGGTCATCGCGATCATCGGCGTCTTGATCGCGCTGTTGCTTCCCGCCGTCCAGCAAGCCCGCGAAGCGGCTCGCCGCATGCAATGCACGAATAATCTGAAGCAGATGGGGCTTGGCATCCATAACTGGCACGACACCTATGGGAAGATTCCCCCGTTGATGAGTCATGTGGACCACCAGAGTTTCTGGATCTATATGATGCCGCAGATGGAGCAGAACAACGCCTACGAAATGCTTTCAGGCAGTAACGCCAACGGCGGCAACAATTTGAACTACCCGAGCCTAGACAACTGGGACCGGCTCACCGATACGGAAAAGGCGGCGCTTGCCAGCATTCCCTACATGCACTGCCCCTCGAAGCGCTCGGGCACGCAAATGATCGACGACTCGTCGAACCCCGCTCGTGGTCCTCTGTCGGACTATGCGGCCGTGTTTCTCTATCGCGATTTGTACGATACGGCGAGTGAGGACGGTTGGTGGAACCACTACTTTGGATCCAACGCGGACCATCTCGCTGCCCAAAAAGGGGCGCTCACGCTGGCCCGGGTCAACGAATCGTTGCCAGGCGATGTCCGGTTTACGCAAGCCAAACCGCAACTCTCGTTCGCTTCGATCACTGACGGCTTGAGCAACACGGCGATCATCGGCGAAAAGCATCTGCGCGGCAACGAAGTTGGCAAGTGCTGCGGCGGCGATGGAACGGACGGGTCGTACATGTTTGACGCCGGCAACTGGCGCGAATTTTTGCTCTCCCGCAATATTCGCCAACGGTTTGGCCGGGGACCGAATGACACGACGCCTGACGATATGTATGCGACCGCGCCGAACACGCAGGTTGGTTTCGGCAGCTATCATCCCGGCGTCGTCGAGTTTCTGTTGTGCGACGGTTCGGTGACCTCGCTGTCGCAAAACACGCCGGAACTCATTCGCCGCCAGTACGGGCATCGCAGCGATGGAACCGTCATCGCCAATCAGTAAGGCGCGTGCCGATGCCGGCTGCGGCGACAAACAGGACGATGGCGCGTCGATCTGACCCCATCGTCCCATCTAAGGGTGGGAAACGACAATACAATTTCGAAAAGGATACCAAACGTGACTAGATTGTTTGGCATGATTACTCTGCTGTTGGCGACCATCGTGCTCGTCGGTTGCTCCGGCTATTCCGAGAACCGGGTGATCGCTACGGTTAAATTTGAGGACGGTACGCCGTTGACCTCCGGCCAGGTGAGAATCGTCGGTGATGAATTCGAAACCTTTGGCTACATCCAAGAGGATGGAACCGTCGATTTAGGAATGATCGATGGCGGCGTTCCGGATGGGGTTTATCAAGCGTCTATCGACGCCTATGCGGCCGATCCGTCAGGCGGCGTTGGAAGAAAGTCGCTGGTCGCGAAAAAGTTCCAATCCTATGAAACCTCCGGCATCCAGATCGAAGTCTCCGGAGACAAGGAAATCGAGATCGTCGTGGAGAAGCCCTAAACGGGCGCGGCGATCAGCTTCTAACCGCGGCAACTCCTATCGGCAAGCAAGAATGCCTCCCCGCCAATGCGGGGAGGCAGCCAAAATTGCGGTCGCCGATCAATCAATCGCGGCTTACTTGGCTTTGGCTTCGACCTTCTTTTTGAGCGTATTCACATCCTCGATTAACTTTTCGTTTTGCTTTTTCAACGCATCGATCAGTTTGCGGAGTTCGCTCAGTTCTCGCGGTGCGGCCGGCTTTTCGGCGCGTAGTTCTTCGATCGCTTTTTTCGCCGCTGCTTCCGATTCTTTTTCGGCGGCGCTGGCGGCGAAGGTTTCGAGGACGCTAAGCGCTTCGACATCTCCCAGCAGGCCGAGCGCTTGCAGCGCTCCTTGGCGGACCGGGCTGCGGAGGTCGCTCAGTTGGGCTAACAGCAGTTTGCGCTGCGCCGCGGTGTCGTCTTGGTCTTCGCTAATGCGGGCCAGCGTGGTTAACGCCGAGGCCAGACCTGACGTGGTGAAGTCGCCGCGACGCGTCTCAATCGTCTCCATCAACACGCTCGCCATACTCGCATCGCGTCGAGCGTTGATCGCTTCGATCGCGGCGCCCAGCAATTCGTTACGGAAGGTGTTGGACTTCAGCAATTCGAGCAGCAAGCCATCGACCGCTTCGTCATGGTATTTTCCTAGCGAGCGGACGAGCGCGGCTTGAATCGCCGGATTCGATTCGCTACGGACCATTTCGACAAAGTCATTGACCCGCGTTGGGCGATAGAAGCGGCCGAGCGCCTCGATCACTTCCAGGCGAACCCGCGCGTCGCTTTGTTCGGTCGAAGCGAGCAGCGCGTCAAACGCTTTGTCGTTATGTATTTTTTGCAGTGCTTGGGTCGCTTCTTTGCGAACCCCGTAAAAAGAATCCGTTTGCAGCGCCGTTGTTAATGCTTCGACCACGTCGTCCGACTTCTTCTTCTCCAACTGTTCGATCGCCCACAGGCGGCCGACCATGTAGTCCTGGTTTTTCAGTTGGGCGAACAGCATTTCGTTCGGCTTCTCGAAGGTCACGCGGGCCAATAAGGCGTAGTCGGGATCGAAGCGGACCACTTGCGGCTTTTCGTCGAGCGGCACGAACCACTCCTGCTTTTTGCCGTCGGCACGGAACGTGCGCGACACCGAGCCGCTTTTCGAGTCAAAGCGAAAGGTCGCCGGGAAAGCGTACAGCAGAACCGCATCGTTGGTTTCGTGGGTCTGCTCCAGCGTCAGGTGGGCCAGCTTTTCGTGGGGGAGCCAGCGATAGGTGATTTTGAGATCCGGAAAGCGAGCGTGATAAACCCATTGATCAAAAAACTGATCGAAGCTGCGACCGCTCACTTCTTCGATCGTCGATTGCAGCGCCGGAGTCGCGACGCTCGACAACGCGTTACGCTCGAGATAGGTTTTGACGCACTCGCGAAAAAGATCTTCGCCCAGCTGATTGCGGAGCATGTGCAGAACCCAACTCCCTTTCGGGTAGGCGCGATAGTCAAACTGCTGGCCCGAGTTTTTGTATTGGTTCCAGACGATCGGTTTCTTGTCGCTGGTTTGCGTCAGGATTCGCCCGGTCGCGTCGCGATAGAGCCCATACAGCATCGCGTCGCGTCCCGATTTTTTTCCTTCGTACAAATGGGTGTAGTAGGTCGCGAACCCTTCGTTCAACCAGAGATGGCTCCAATCGACGCAGGTGACATAATCGCCGAACCATTGATGCGCCATTTCATGCGCGTCGAGACCATGCGACGTTTTCACGTTTTCGGTCTCGGCGGCGTGGATGGTGCCGTCGGTCAGCGTGGTGATGGTCGTATTTTCCATCCCGCCTGCCATAAAGTCGGCGATGGTGACCTGATCGTACTTGGGCCACGGATAGGGGACGCCGATTTCTTTCTGAAAGAAATCCATGATGTCGGCCGTATCCGCAAACGAGTTCTCCGCATGTTCCTTCCACGAAGGCTGCGTGTAAAAGCCGAGCGGAACGTCGCCTGACATCTTTTCGAGCTTCTCCAGATTACCGGCGACCAGGCAGATCAAATAGTTGACGTGCGGCTTGTCATGCAGCCAATGTACGACTCGCAATCCTGACTCGGCGTCGACTTCGTCCCCTATCTGGCGACCATTCGAGACGACGGTCATCGTGGGCGGAACGCGGCAGATCACTTCGGTGGTCGAACGTTCGTTGGGATAGTCAAAGCAAGGAAACCACTGCCGCGCGAAATGCGATTCTCCCTGCGTCCAGCAATGGATGTCGTCGGCCGGGTAGCCCATCTCCGGCGTGCGGAAATAGAAACCGCCGGTCGGTTGGCTGTGATGAGCGATCTCGACAAACGCTTCTTCCCCCACCGGAATCGGCTCGGCGAAGGCGATCGTCAACTCTTTTTTGGTGGTTGCGAAGTCGGAGATCTCGGCCGACCCGCGGACGCGATCGATCGTCAGCTCCATCGCGTCAAGCTTCAATTCTCGCAGCGGTTGCCGTAACGGCACAAATTTGATCGTGGTGACGCACTCGACCGTCCGCTGAGTAAAGTCAGGCGTCACATCCAGCTTGATGTGCAACACGTCTACCTGACGAATCGGCGCGTAGCGACGTCCATCTCCTTCCAGGTCGACGCCGAACATCCCGCGAGCGTCATGCGAGTCGCCGCAATAGCGACAAACGCGATACTCTTCGGCTGCATGAGCAGACGGGGTAGAAAAAACGGCAAGAAAAATCGAGAAAACGCCCAGTACGAATAGGCGGTGCGTCATAAGTCTGCTCGGACGTGTGAAAGGAGTTGGGGGCTCTTTACCACTTTAGTCGCGACATCCAATTCGTACACCCTGGGCGCCTCTGATTCTGCGCACAATACCTGTCTAAACGACGGCGGCAGCCGAGGAGTCTGATCCCAACGGGCGGACGTCAATCACGACCCCTTTGAACGCTGGAGTCTTCGACTTGGGATCGGCGCGACGTGCTACCAGGACGTTCGCTTCGGGGTAGTACATCAACGCATTACCGGGGCGAATATCCTCGTACTCGCGGACCAGGAAGCCGCGGATCAAGCCGACGTCAGAATGGATCTCGACCTTTTGATCTTGGGCCAATCCCAACCGGCGACAATCGTCCGGGTGAATCAAGATCACGTCGCGGCGATCGATGCCGCGGTAGATGTCTTCTTCTTCGTAGACGACGGTGTTGAACTGACCTTCACTTCGTACGGTCATCAGCCGCAATTGGTTTTCGCCCCCTTTGAGCGGCGGAATCTCGTGTGTGAACAACTGCACTTTGCCGGTCGGCGTGGGGAAGATCGGCGTGTGAAAGGTTCGCCCGGCGATTTGAAACTCTTGTTTCGTTTGGTCGATCGTTTCGATCTGCTCGAAGCCTGGCACGACCTGCGCAATCGCGTCACGAATCTTGCCGGTATCTTGCATCGATTTCCAATCCATCGCGCCGGCGTCCCCCAGCGTATCGCTGGCGATGCGCGCAATCACTTCGACCTCGCTGAGCGGACCTTGCAAACGTCGCGGTCCGCCATCGGAGAGCCGGACGTAGTTGAACATCGATTCTTGCGTGGTCGGCTGCGGTTCTTCGTCGCGCGCAAGGACCGGCAAGATGAGGGTTTCTTTCGCCAGGCCGTTACCATGTCCTGTGTTGAGCGTCGTACTGAGGAAGACCATCATCTCTAGTTGCTCGAGCGCCTCGCCGGCGAACTTTTGCTCGGGGTTCGAGCCGTACAGATTGCCGCCGAGACAGAAGCCCAGCTTCAACTCGCCGCGGTGCGCCGCTTCCATGCACGCGAGCGTATCGAGCCCGACGGATGTCGGCAGTTGCAATTTGAAATTCGATTCTAGCCGTTCAAAGATCGCTCTTTTCAATTGCGGCGTCACGCCGACCGAGCCGATCCCTTGCACGTTGGAGTGGCCGCGAATCGGCATCAGCCCTGCGTGGGGGCGACCGATCATCCCGCGCATCGCGGCCAGAGCGGCGATCGCTTGGACGTTGTCGACGCCGTGCGCATGATGCGTAATGCCCATCGTCCAACTGAAGACGACGTTCTTGGCCTTGGCGTACCGCGCGGCGATGTCGTTGATCTGTTCGCGACTGACGCCGGACTTGGTCAGGATTTCGTCCCATGTCAGTTCGCGCAGATGAGCGAGCCAGGTTTCGCTGTCGTCGCAATGTTCAGCGAGAAATTGCAGGTCGGCGGCGCCCATTTCGTCGATCTGCTTGGCGATCCCTTTCAACAGGGCCAAGTCGCCGCCGATATGAGGTTGAACGTACTGCGTGGCGATTTTGGTGCCAAACAGCAGACTGATCGGATCGCTGGGGACGCGGAAATTCACCAGGCCGGTTTCGATCACTGGATTGATGACGATCACCTCGCCGCCGCGCCGCCGAATATGCTTGAGCGATGACATCAGCCGGGGGTGATTGCTGGCCGGATTGCCGCCGATCAAAAAGACCAGATCGGCGTGTTCCACATCTTCCAGCACCAGCGTCGCCGTCCCGCTGCCGATGGTCGAAGCGAGTCCCACGCCGCTCGCCTGATGACAGTAGTAGCTGCAATTGTTGACATTGTTAGTGCCGTAGATGCGCGCGAACAGCTGCAGCAGAAAGCCGGCCTCGTTCGAGCTGCGTCCGCTGAAGTACCAGAAGGTGTCGTCGGCCGGCAGGCTCTTGAGTTTGTCGGCGATGCGGCGGAACGCTTCTTCCCACTCGATGGGGCGATAGTTGCCTGCGCCGCGCTCGTAGAGCATCGGTTGAACCAAACGGCCGCTATGCTCCATTTGATACGGCGTGAACTTCGCGAGCTGCGCGACGCTGTAGGTTTTCCAGAACTCGGGCTGGATCGCGCCTTGCATGTCGGCGACCATGGCCTGTAGCGACTTTTTGCAGACCTCGGGGAAGCTGCCGACTTCGTTGACCATGCCGCCGCTTTGCCCCCCCATGCCCAGTGCGCAGGTTTTGCAGGCATTCTTGCTGCGCATCGCTTTCCACAGTTTCCAAATGCCGCCGGCCTGGCGTCCTTTGGTGAACGTGTATTTGATCGCTTGCCAACCGCCGCCGCTGGTGAGTTTGCGCATGATCTTCTAAGGGGGGAGAAGAGAAGGGTAGGGGGTGCTAGAAGAATCATAGCAGACCTCGCCCAGGGGGACAAAAAAGAGGCTCGTCGAACCGTAAGTTCGACGAGCCTTTCTCGTTTGTATTTGCCGCACGCGAAGCGTCGAGCCGCGCCGGTGCTAGCCCTCGGCGACGTTGACGTAGACCTTCAACGCCGAATTGTCTTCGACCAGCAGACGCATCATCTCTTTGTAGTTGTCGAGACCATCGACCGGGTTGGTCAAAATCTTTTCCAACACGCCGGGATAGGTGACGTCACCCAGGGCCAGATCGCGAATGCCGAGTTCAAAGTGTTCGCGGTTGGCGTTGACCGACCCGAGCAGCAGTTTGTTGCCCAGGACCCATTCGATGTTCAGCTTGTCGCTGGGAACTTCGTGTTGCAGGTTGGCGCCGGTAATCGACGTCCAAGCGAGCACGCCGTTGTGACCCAGATACTTCATCGCGTCGAAGGCCATCTTGCTGCTGCCGGTCGCGTCAAGGATGATCTGCGGCCGACCGGTCTTTTTGACCAGTTCATCCAGCGAAGTTTCTTTGGAGCTGACGTAGGTCGCTTCCATTCCTTCGACGATTTCGGACTTCAGATGCGGACCCGGCGCCCGAGCAATCGTATAGACCTGCAAGCCGCGCAGTTTCAAAACCAAGGTCGAGAGCAGGCCGATCTGGCCGGCGCCCATCACCCACGCGACTTCGGGGCGCCAGACCTTCATGCGGCGCTGGACTTCGTACGCTTGATGAATCGCTTTGGCGGCGCAGCTCATCGGCTCCATCAGCACGTGCAAGTGCTTGAGGCCGGTCGGCACCTTGACGATGTATTCTTCTTCGTCGGCCATGTACTCGGTCAGAAAGCCATGCAGCAGGTTGATTCCCCGCTCGTAATAGACTTCTTCGCTAGTCATGTCGTACGTGCCGATCTGGTCATAGATCGATCCGCCGGGGCGACGCACGGTGGCCGTGACATAGTCGCCGGGCTTTACCCGCGTGACATTCGGGCCGACCTCTTGGACCACGCCAAACGATTCGTGACCGAGCACGAGATATTTGTCGCCGGGAGGCGCTCCGCCGTACCAGGCTTCATTGATCTCTTTGTCGGTCGCATCCACGCCGACTTTCAATATCTTCACCAAGACCCCGTTCCCCTTGGGAAACTGGTCAAGCGAGGGCATGGGAATATCTTCTAGGTGGACGCTGTGGGGCGTGCCGGGCGTTACCGCGACTGCCTTCATTGGTGAGTTACTCTCATCAGATGGTGCAAGCGACGCCGCTAGGGTGCGGCTAAGATCGCCTATCGTACCAAAGGCCATGCGGCCTCGAAAAGTAGGGCCCAGGCGGCGATCTACGCCGAATTCTGGGGGATTTTAGCGATTTCGACCCTTAAGTCGGGCATAGCGCCGGCGTGCGATGCGACCAGCGCCGCTACGTGATTGGCGAAGCGCGCCATCTCGGCGACCGATTTTTGCTGGACCAGTCCGTGCGCGATCGCGGCTGTGAACGAATCTCCAGCGCCGACGGTATCGGCAATTTTGATCGGGATCCCCGGCTGCCGGCTTTGCTCGTCGCCGCGCGCGACCAAGCAACCGTCCCCTCCTAATGTGATACAGACCGCCTTTAGTCCAAAGAATTGCTGAACTTCGGCCGCGAAGGGTTCGAGCTCGGTAGGGAGACCAAAGTTTTCGGCCAAATAGACCACTTCGTCTTCGTTCAGTTTCAGCGCGTTGGCCAATTGCAGCGAAGACTCGATCGTCGACTTGTTAAACCACGGGGGGCGCAGGTTGATATCGTAGATCTTCCAAGCATCGCTGGGCGCCGCTCGCAAGCAGTCATAAATCATCAACTGACTAGCGCGACTGCGCTGCGCCAGCGTCCCAAAACAGAGGACCGACGCTTTCGCACACAGCACGGCGGTCTCCGGCAGAAACTCCAAATAGTCCCACGCTACATCGTCGACAAACGTGTATTGCGGATCGCCATCGACAAATTCAACGCGCACTTGCCCCGTCGCATGCTCCGCATCGCGTTGAACATACTGATCGCTCAGGCCATGCCGCGAAAGATACTGGACAAATTCTTCCCCCAATTCATCCGTACCGACCCGCGAAAGGACGACGCCGTTGAGTCCCAACTGCTGCGCATGAAATGCAAAGTTGGCCGGAGCCCCCCCGGGACGTCGCTCATCTGGGAAGCAGTCCCATAAAATTTCGCCAAGGCCGATTACTGGTCGAGATTCTGTCATCGCGCTATTGCTAGTTCCTGTTGTCCATTCGATCGCAATTGTTCCAGTCTAGGGATCTTCACGCGTGCGCCCAGCGGAAATCGAGTTTTGCTGCGTAGAGTTCGTCCCAGCCGATTCAACGGCTAGAAGATCGGACCGGACCGCAGCATTTTTTTTAGTCGGCCTCGTGGACGGCACGACTTCGAATTTGGCTGGGTTGGACCAGCGGACCGGACCGCTGAATCCATTGGATATCGAACTTCCCATTTTGCCTGAGTGTTAATCTGCGTAGTTTGGCGATCGGGCCATGGTTTTTTGACGCAGCCTTGGCGACGGACAAGCGTCGGCGCGTTCTTCTGCATGCGTGACTCGACCCCAGGTCCGTGCGTTTTGTCGAGAGACAATGTCGTCAGCGGCGCTGCGTCTTCCCGATTCGCAGGTCGGATACAATTTTCTTTCGACTCGATGGGAGTTGGGATCCTGCGGTGACGCAACTTCGCCCGGCCTGTGGGAAACTCGGACTTAAATTTTCACCAACGCTCTCGAAGGCAATCTCATGACCGCAACCACCACGTCCAAGCAAATCGAACTCGCTTCGCGCCCCAGCGGTCTTCCCACATTGTCGAACTTTAAACTGACGACCGCTGAACTGTCCCCCATCAAGGAAGGGGAGTTCTTGGTTAAAAATCTCTGGATGTCGGTCGACCCGTATATGCGCGGGCGGATGAAGGCCGGCAAGAGTTACGTACCGCCGTTCCAGATGGGTGAGCCGCTCGAAGGGGGATGTATCGGCGAGGTCGTCGAGTCGCGTCATGACAAGTTCCCAGCAGGCGATATCGTGCTGGGCAACCTCGGTTGGCGCGAGTACTGGAAATCGACAGGAGAGGGAGTCACCGTGGTCGATCCCCAACTTGCTCCGGTGCAGGCTTATCTCGGCGTCCTGGGGATGACGGGGATGACTGCGTGGGTGGGTTTGCACAAAATCGCAGAGCTCCAAGCGGGGAGCACCCTGTTTGTCTCGGCGGCGTCAGGCGCCGTTGGTTCGGTCGTTTGCCAACTTGCCAAAGCCAAAAACTGCCGCGTGATCGGCAGCGCAGGGAAAGCGGAGAAGATCGCGTGGCTCAAAGAAAAGGGGGGAGTCGACGCCGTGATCAATTACAAACAGACCGAGGATCTCGCCGGCGAACTTGCCCAGCTTGCTCCGGATGGGATCGACGTCTACTTCGACAATGTAGGCGGCGATCATTTAGAAGCTGCCATCGAAGTGATGAATGACTTTGGTTGCTGCGTGGAATGCGGCATGATCTCGATTTACAATGCGACCGAGCCGACCATGGCGCCGCGAAATCTATTTAAGGTCGTTGCAAAACGAATCCGCATGCAGGGCTTTATTGTGGTCGACCACATGCAAGATCAAAAAGAGTTCATCCAAGCAATGGCGCCGCTGATCAAAAGCGGTGAAGTCGTCTGGGAAGAAAGCGTCACCGAAGGCCTAGAAAAGGCGCCCCAAGCATTTATCGGCCTGTTTAACGGGGATAATCTCGGTAAGCAGCTGGTTCGAATCGTGTGAGATGAAATTATAGCGTACGTCGCGACGCACCGAGCCCTGCGGATTTCGTCCAAAAACAACCAAGCGTGGTAACGCAATTGCTTGCGTCACCACGCTGTTCCGTTGGCTATCGACTGGGCAGGTTCTAGGCGCATCTTGGCGCACCCTGACTCGGTTTACTTCTGGAAGTACTCGTGCTGCGAATCGCCGCCGCTGATGAGGTAAGCGATCAGGTCGAGGATCTCGTCTTGGGTCATCGATTTGAACAAGCCGACCGGCATTGCCGAGACTTTGGAGACGGCCATCTCTTCGATATCATTGCGATTGATGTTGACCCGTTTGTTGGGGTCGGTCAGGTCGGTGTTGAGCGTCATCGAGTCGCCGTTGAGATTGACGACGACGCCGCTATGGACCTTGCCGTCGATGGTCAACACGTTGATCGCCGAGAATTGATCGTTGATCACTTTGCTGGGATTAACGACTTGATCGAGCAAGTCATGCGGCGAATAGCGACGTCCGGCCGAGGTCAGATCGGGGCCGGTCATGCCTCCTTGGTCGCCGAAACGGTGACATGCGTAACAGCCGGCGGCGGCGAACATCTTGCGGCCGTTGGCGAAGTTGCGCTTCGTCAGTCCGGTGCGAGCGGCGGCGGAGA
This sequence comes from Blastopirellula marina DSM 3645, assembly GCF_000153105.1. Lineage (GTDB taxonomy): Bacteria > Planctomycetota > Planctomycetia > Pirellulales > Pirellulaceae > Blastopirellula > Blastopirellula marina. The sequence continues at coordinate 34,613 of NZ_CH672377.1, read as the reverse complement.
GCTCGTCAAGCGTCCACTCGGTCGTTTCTCGTCCGGCGAAGATTTCGCCCAGGTTCTCGAGCGCCGATTTCTTCACCGGCTTTTTCGCCAGCAGCTCTTTCATCGATTGCTTTTCGGCGTCGCTGAGCGACGCGACGGCGTCGTTGCGAATGAACTCAATGAACTTGTCGAAACTGGCGCCCCCTTTGTAGTTGGCCGCTTTCAGGAACCATTCGATGTACTGGGTACGCAGATCCGGCGTCCAGCCAGCGGTCAGCATCCGAATCGACCGAGCGTACTGCATCTGCTCTTCTTGGGTGGGCGCCGATTGAATCAGCGCCATCGCTTTCTCGGCGACGGTTGGCGATTGCAGCCAGGCGAGCGTTTCGCATAGCAACCAATTCAACTCGGCCGAGTCGGCCGGAAAGAGCGGATCCAGTTGGGCGATCAGCTTGTCGATGGTCGCTTGATCAGGGCGGCCGAAACGATTCAGGATGATCTGCGTCGTGCGGACCAAAATCAATTGCTGCGTCAAATCGAGCTGCTGCGCGTCGATCGACGTGACGGCCGCCAGCAGCTTATCACGCATCGCGGCGTCGAGCTCGGGGGCCGCTTTGGTGCGATGTTGCGGGCAGTCGCCGCTGACGCGGGCCAGCGCCAAGAGTGCGGTGACTTGTTTCGCGGGATCCGACTCGCCGAGGGCTTTGGCTTCCCACGATTCGAGCGGCTGATGTTCAATGGCCGTACGCGCGGCGAACCGAATGAACCGATCTTCGTCGGCCAGGTAAGGCCACGCCGCGTCAATCGCAGCGGGATCTTGTTTGCCGTGAAACGCTTCCAGCATATGACGTATGTCGCGAGCTTCGTTTTCGGTCGCGTTACCGGCGACGGGCTTGGTCGATTCGTCCCCGACATAGGTCACCCGGTACAGACCTGACTGGACGCGGCGACCGCCGATGGTGAAATACATCGCGCCGTCGTGCTGGTTAATGATCGCGTCGGTGATCGGCAGCGGCGCGCCGGTGACAAACTCTTCTTTGGTCGCCGTGTAGGACGAACCGCTGGGCTCAAGATGAACCGCGTACAATTTGCCCCAACTCCAATCGAGCGCGTACAGTGCGTCTTGATACTTGGCCGGAAACTTGGCGCCGTAGCCAAACGTTACGCCGGTTGGCGAGCCGGGGCCGATGTCGAGTATGCCGGGCAAATTGTCGGCGTAGAACGGCATCCGTTTGCCGGCGCCGTTGCGCCAACCAAACTCGGCGCCGCTGGTGACGTGACAAATGCGAGTCGGACGATACCAGGGCGTATTGAAGTCATACTCCATGTCGGCGTCGTAGGTGAACAGTTCGCCGTCGCGATTGACGGCCGCGTCAAAGACGTTCCGAAAGCCGTTGGCGTACGCTTCAAACTTTTTGCCGTCAGGCGAGACGCGATAGATGATGCCGCCAGGCGCCAAGACGCCGGCGTTGTGACCGCGGCCGTCCGGCATGCTGGGCAACAGATGATCCTCGCCCCAAACCTGACGAACTGGAGAGGAATCTGCCAACGGCGGCGGTGTCGTGTTGTTGCCGGTGACCAGGTAGAGCGCTTTGCCGTCGGGCGTGGGCAGAACCGCATGTACGCCGTGATCGCTTTGTGATTTGACTTCGTGGAGCAACTCGACCTTGTCGAGCTGATCGTCGCCGTTGCTGTCGGTGATTCGGTACAAGCCGGAGGGGATCTTACGTTCGTAATCGTTGACGCCGACATACAGTGCGTCGAACGCCCAGACCATGCCGTTCACGGCGCGAATCTCGGCCGGCACTTTTTGCACATCGTCGGCGGTCAGCGCTTTTCCGACCGGCGGCGGCGTGATCCGATAGAGCCCGCCGAACTGATCGCTGACGAGGAGTCGCCCTTGATCGTCGGTGCACAGATTGACCCATGAGCCCTGGATATCGGCAGGGACCGAATAAAGCAGCTCGACTTTGAACCCCGGCAGCGCCGTGATGCGGTCAATCGGCGTGGCGGTGTTGCCGCTCTTGGTTTCGGCGGCCAAGGTGATCGAAGCCAACAAAGGGAACAGCAGCAAAGCGAAGAAAGAGCGGCGCATAAGAGTCTGTTTCCGAATGGTTTTCATGTCAGGCGGGAATCGCGTCTCCGCTTGGAGTGACTTCTATATTAAACAGCGGGACGGCGGCGTGCTACCTCGCGACTATTCGGCTCGCCGCACGTCATTGATCTTCGCTTGGATCTGGGCCGACTCTTGTTCCGTCTCACCCAAAGGTTGGGGGGGCACGGTCTTTTCCCGCGTATATCCCACATATTTCATCCAGTTCGAAGAGCGATGCTTGCGAAGTTGGTCGACAAGCTTGTAGAGCGGATCGGCTTGAATCTCGGCGAGCGATTCCTCGGGGATTGGCGCATTCAACGCCGACAAGATGGTTTTCGCCATCAGCAAGTGACCCGCGGGCCCGGGGTGAACTTTGTCTTTGGCAAAGACTTCGGTCTGGGCGTCGCGGGCTTTGCGCATCGCGGAATGCAGATCGATTGTCTGCACGCGGGGCGCTTTTAGCGCCATTTCCCACGCGGCGTACTCGGTCATTACGGCGTCATAGTTGAACTCGCCGGGCTGGGTGGTCGCGTCGTAAATCGGCGGCGTGACCAGGTAAATTTGTTGGACGCCTGCGGCTTGGCATTGCGCGATCAATTGCTTCACGCCGTTCTGAAAAGCGGCGAACCGCTGCGAATCGAGCGGCTGATAGATGCCATCGTTGATGCCGTAACAAGCGAAGACCACGTCGGGCTTCGCTTTGTCGAGCAAACGCTGAAGCCGTTCAAACAAGCAGGGCCGCGGAAATTTTCCTCCGGCATGATTCTCTTCGCTGAGCCCTGATAAGGTTTCGCTGGCCAGCCCGAGTCCGATGATGTCGAAGTCCTGCTGCGGATAGAGCTTCTCAAGATAGTAGTCGACAAAGGTGACGTACCCGCCGGCCTGGGTGATGCTGTCGCCTAAGAAGACGACCCGTTTGCCGGCAAGCGGGTTCGGTTCGGCGGCCGTCGCAGGAGCAAGGAGGAAAAGCGCCAAGACGCAGGCGATGGAGAGGATGGATTTCATGCGGGGCCTTGGATTGGGTTGGATCTAGAGATGGAAGAGGCAAAGTAATCGTAGGGTGGGTGAAACAAGTCAAAGCATTTTAACCAATCTCAAACGACATTGCCGACTTGTGTAACCCACCAAGCAGCTCCGATCGACAAGCAAGGCCGGTGGGTTGCGCAAGCCGAGCGTGCGGTTCGAAATTGGTGAAGCTGTTTTGCTTGCTCCACCCACCCTACGGAACTTGCTCCACCTACCTTACGCAACTGCGGAACAGCAAGCGAAGCTACTCGCTGGGATAGCGTGCGTCAAATTCGGCCAGGATCGACGCGGTTCGGCTGAGTCCGATGCGATCGGCGCCGAGCTCGCAATATTGAAGAAAGGTAGTCAGATCGCGGATGCCGCCGGCGGCTTTGACTGGGCTGCGGGCATGTTGCTTCATCAGGCGAACATCGTCGAGCGTCGCGCCGCTGGTTCCGTAGCCGGTGGACGTTTTCACCCAATCGGCGCCGGCTTCGTTGCAAATCTGGCAAAGTCGGATTTTTTCGAGCTGCGAGAGATAGCAGTTTTCGAAGATGACTTTCATCTTTTGTCCCGCGTCGTGCGTCATGGTGACGAGCTGCGCGATCTCTTTGCGGACGAATCGCCAGTGACCGCTTTTGACGTCGCTGATGTTGACGACCATGTCGAGTTCCTCGGCGCCCTCGACCAGGCATTGCTCGGCTTCGTGCAGTTTGACTCTCAGCGGTTGATCGCCGTGCGGAAATCCGATCACCGTGCAGGTTTTGACGTGACTGCCGGCCAACATCCGGGCGCACCGTCCTGCGAAGAACGAGGGGACGCAAACCGACGCCGTCTTCAGATGGCGCCCCAGCATGCACGCATCTTCCAGCTGATGCTGCGTCGCATTGGGGGCGAGCAGCGTGTGGTCGATCCGAGCCAGCAGTTGAGCACGCGTGTCTATCACGGGAGAATCCATTCCAAAATTCGGCGGAGCAAAGGGACTGTTCTAGCGTTGACTGGTATCCGGCTGTCGTTGCTGGCGAATTTCTTGTTCGACCTCGGCTAGGCCGGGATCATTCGGGCGAAGCAGGCGGAGCGTTTGAATGGTGGCCGTCGCAGCTTCCCATTTTTCGCGTTTCTGTTGCAAGCGAACTAACGCGGTGAGGAAAGTCACCGAGTTTGCTTGCAGCTCGGCGGCGCGGGCGATCGCTTTTTCGGACGCTTCCAGTTGGTTGGCCTGATACAGGGCTAGACCGTAGCGATATTGGACTTCGGCGACGTTGGGCAATTGCGACGCGTCGCGGCCTAGGTTGTACAACTCTTCTTCGCGGAGATGAGCGATTTCAAAGTCGCCGATCGCGACTTGTTCGGCAAGCTTGCGGGCTTCGGCCCGTTGTCCTTGGGCGGCCAATTGTTGAAAGCGTTGTCGCGCCGGCGACAAGCGGCGCGTGAGCAGTTCGGCGAGATTCGAGCGGGGACCGGTTACGTTGGGCTGAACGCGGATCGCGGCGCGATACCATTTTTCGGCCTCTGCGGGATCGCCCATCGTTTCGGCCAGCGCGCCTAGGGCCAGCAGTGCGCCGGCTTGGTCGGCGTTTCGCAGCAGCGATTCTTTCAGTTCGGTCAGGGCGCTGTTGAACGCTTCCTCTTTGCCGCTGAGCTTAAGGTACTCAAGCGAAGTTCCGGCCAACGCGCTGGCGGCGTCGGTCCGGACGACGCGAGTTGGATCGTCCAAGCCGTTCATCAGCAGCTTCAGCACTTCGGGACGCGGCAGAACGGCGGCCGATAGGAACTCGGTGACCATGATCGCGGCGCTGCGCAGCTGCGGATCGGAATCGGCGAGCGACAGCTTCACGATGCGGCCTAGTTCTGGCTCGCCGTTGAAGGCGCCCAGTTGCGTCAGCGCACTAGCGCGCACGATACCGGGCTGTTTGGGGTCTTTCACCAAATCGACCAGGGCAGGGAAGCTCTGGGGATTTTCGTGCCAGGCCTCGGACAGGGCGTAGGCGAAGTGCGATTGGTCCTGGGAGTAGTCTTTGCCGTACCACTCGACGACGGTCTTTTGGGCCCATGCGTCGATCTCGGCCAGGGCTTGTTTCACTTCTTGATCGCCGTTGCGAGCCGCGGTCATCCAGGCGCCGTAGTTTTTCAGGCTCGCTTTCTTCTCGGGCGAAAGCTTGGCGCGGTCGAGATGGCACTGCGTGCAGGCGTTGGGCGTCTGCAGCGCGACAGAGAGGTCCGGGCGCGGGATGCGAATGCTGTGGTCGCGGCGGGGATCGACCTCCATGTAGGTCGTCTCGGGCATGTGACATTCGACGCACGAAGCGCCGGTACTGCCGGCTTGGTGGCGATGATGCGCTTCGGTGTCGTACTTGCCGGCGGGATGCTGATGGCAAGACGTGCAGAGCTTGTTTCCTTCGAACTTGATCTTGGTCGAATGCGGGTTATGGCAATCGGTGCAGCGGATGTTTTTGTGGTACATCTTGCTTTGCAGGAACGAGCCGAAGACGTAATCTTCTTCGCGAACCTGGCCGTCGCAGTAATAGGTCTGCGGCATGATCAGCTCATTCGAGAATTGATCGTAGTACGTATCGCCGCGCTCGTAAGTTGGACAGACGACGCGGCGCCGCGAATGGCAATCGGCGCATGTTTGAACTTGCGCGACGTTGCTCTCGGTCTTCAACTCTTTCAGACCGTATCCATGATTGCGGTCCCAAAAGAGCGACGTGCCGCCGGCGATCTCGACATGCAAACTGCCGGGGCCGTGACAAGCTTCGCAACTGACGTCGATCTCGGAGAAGGTGGTGTGATACGAATTGCTGGCCAGATCAAAGTTCTTGTGCAGATTGGTCGAGTGACAATCGGCGCACATATGGTTCCAGTTTTGCGCCGATCCAGTCCAGTGCAGCGGATCGTTCGGAGCGAGCTTTTCGTCGACGTCAGGCGGCGGCAGATAGAACCATTCTTTTTTGCGGGTATCCCACGAGATCCGCAAAACTTGCACGCGGCCAATCGAACCGACCGGAGAGCCCGGCGTGGGAGGTTCGATTTCGACCATGTACTGTTGCAACGGATCGACGCCGAAGACGTACTTTACCTCGAAGTCCTGCATCTCGCCGTCAGGGCCTTCGGTGTGGACGAAGTATTTGCCCTCTTTACGGAACATCCGCGAGTGGATGTCAAAATGCGTAAACTCGGCGTCTTCAAAATCGCCGAGGACCGTTTGTTCGGTCGCCAAGTCCATCGCTTTGTCATGGTACGAGTCGACAAACGCGTCATGCTGATCTTGATGACACTCCATGCAGGAGTTGCGTCCCACATAGGCGGCCTGACGGGTCGTGGGGATCGCCCAGTACCAGTCGGCCAGCACCAAGCCGCCGAGCAGCGCCGCGACCAAAAAGGGAATCGCAACGAGCGGGATTTGACGGAGTTTCGACAAGCGAGAGGGCATTCGATTTGGCAAAAAAAGATGGGAAAGTTGATCGAGTTTCCACTATCATCATTAGCATAGCTCTCGGCTCAGACCGAGATCATGACGAAAATACCGAAGAAATCGAGCCAAAGGGAGGCGAATCGGCCGCGATTCGCGCCAATTGGCTCTTACCTACCCACTATTTCGCCAACCGCCGCTCTTATCAAGTTAGCGGCTTGGCTTTCGATCGTCTGCCGCCCCTGCCGAATCCATTCTCACTTTGTCTCGCATCGTTAGGCCCCCCATGCGCAAACTCATTGCACTTCTCGTTCTTCTCGTCTCGCCGGCGCTCGGATTGGCGGAACAGAAGCATCCCAATATCTTGTGGATCTCGAGCGAAGATAACGGTCCGCACTTGGGATGCTATGGTGACGAATATGCCGACACGCCGAATCTAGACGCGTTGGCGGCCAAAGGGATGAAGTATCTCCACTGTTGGTCGAATGCTCCGGTTTGTGCGCCGGCGCGTACGACGATCATCTCGGGAATTTACCCGCCGTCGAGCGGCGCCGAGAATATGCGGAGCGAAACCCATTTGCCGCCGCAGTTTCAGATGTTCCCGGTTTTGCTGCAGGACCAGGGTTACTACTGCACCAACAACAGTAAAGAAGACTACAACCTGGTCAAAACCGGCAAGGTCTGGGATCAATCTAGTCGGAAAGCCCACTGGCGCAGTCGGCCTGAGGGGAAGCCGTTTTTCTCGGTCTTCAATTTTACGATCAGTCACGAAAGTCAGATTCGCAAGCGTCCGCACACGGCGGTGCATGATCCGGCCAAAGCGCCGGTTCCGGCGTACCATCCCGACCTTCCCGAAGTGCGTCAAGACTGGGCGCAGTATTACGACAACTTGACGACGATGGACCAGCAAGCAGGACGCGTTCTGCAGCAGTTGAAAGAAGACGGGCTCGAAGAAGACACGATCATTTTCTACTGGGGCGATCACGGCAGCGGCATGCCGCGCAGCAAACGGACCCCGGTCAATTCGGGCTTGCAGGTGCCGTTGATCGTGCATGTGCCGGAGAAGTGGAAGTCGCTAGCGCCGCAAGAATACCAGGTTGGCGGCGACTCGGAGCGTCTGGTCGGTTTTATTGACTTCGCCCCCACGATGCTCAGCTTGGCCGGCGCCGACATCCCCGCGTGGATGCAAGGAGTCGCCGTTATGGGACCGCATGAAAAGCGGTCGCCCGCCTACATGTATGGTTTCCGCGGACGGATGGACGAACGCTACGACCTGGTCCGCTCGTGCAGCGATGGCCGGTACGTCTACGTTCGCAATTTCGTCACTTACAAACCGCATGGTCAGGTCCTCGCCTACCAGATGCAAACGCCGACCACGCGCCTCTGGCGCGAAATGTTTTTACGCGGCGAGTTGAACCCGGTCCAATCGGCGTTTTGGCAGTCGCGGCCGGCGGAAGAGTTGTACGATCTGCAGAGTGACAAGGACGAAGTGGTGAATCTCGCAACCAGCGAAGAGCATGCCGAAACGTTGCAGAAGATGCGCGGCGCGGTCCACGCTTGGCAGATGGAAATCCGTGATCTTGGTTTTTTGCCGGAAGGAGAAATCCATACTCGCAGCGAAGGCTCGTCTCCTTACGAAATGGGACACGATCCGCAGAAGTATCCGCTGCAGAAGATCGCCGCGACCGCCGACATGGCGTCGCTGAGCAAGCTCAACGATTTGCCGGCGCTGCAAAAACGGCTGAAGGATGACGACAGCGCCGTCCGCTACTGGGGCGCCCTCGGCATTATGATGCTCGGCAAGCAGGGGGTTGGTAAGTCGACCGATCTGTTGCGCGAAACTTTACAAGACAACGCCTACGCGCCGCGCATCGTCGCGGCCCAGGCATTGGCCCTGTATGGTTCGCCGGCCGATCGAGAGAAGTCGCTGGAAGTATTGATCGATAGCGCCAACATCGCCGAGAACGGCCACTATTCGGCGATGCTCGCGCTCAATGTCATCGACGAATTGGGAGAGATGGCGAAGCCGCTCTATCCCCAAATTCGCGCCCTGCCGACCAAGGGGAAAAACGTCCCAGGGCGCGAAAGTTCGTACGTCGGTCGCTTGGTGGAGTACATCTTGGAAGATTAGCGCTCGGCAGTAACGGGATGTCGCCCTGTTTGCGCCCGGGTTCGGTTTGTAACGGTTATGCCGGTTCCGTATGAACTGAGCGGTCCTTTTTTGACCCAGCCGCGAGAGGACCTAAACTTCGGGTGATTCCTTCGGTTACGACCCCTCGATCTCATCTCGGCGCAGTGGACATGGCGAACACCCCAGCGGACGATCTATTGGCGCGGTTGGCAGGCAAGCATGCTTCGAACGAAGGGGGCGATCCCTGGGCGTCGCTCGCCGCGACGACGCCGGCGCATGAACCGGTGCAAGAAAACTCGGGCGGACGCGGCGACGAGAAGCTCGATTCGCTGCTCGACCGCTTAAACAAGATGGCCGCCGGCGAACGAGGCGGCGCGCCGACGGCGTCGGCCAGCATGTCTTCGCAACCAAACTTGGATGACCAACCTCTCGACGCATTCATCCCGCGTGAACCGGCGAGCGCTCGCGAAGCAGGATTGACCGATACCGAGATCGAAGCACTGGCGCTCAAGTATCTGGTTTCTCGCGGTGAAGCGAGCGGGCGACAGATTTCGGATCAACTGCAGCTGCCGTTTTTGATCGTCGAAGAACAGCTGCGCAAGATGAAATACGACCAGCTGGTCGTCTACAAAGATACGACCGTCGCCAACGACTACGTTTATTATCCGACCGATCTGGGGCGGGAACGCGGCAAGCGATATTCGGAGCATTGCACCTACTTTGGCGCCGCGCCGGTAACGCTGAAAGACTATATCGAAAGTGTGAAAGCGCAGTCGCTCGAGAAGCAGCACCCGAGCCTGGACGATCTGCGTCGCGCGTTCGAGGATCTGCTGATCAATCCCGAAATGTTTCGGCGACTGGGCCCGGCCGTCAACAGCGGACGCGGTCTATTTTTGTACGGTTCGCCGGGTAACGGCAAAACGAGCATCGCCGAACGGGTGACCCGTGCGTTTGGACAACACATCTGGATTCCCCGCGCGATCGGTCTGGACGGTGAAATCTTGCGGTTGTTTGACCCCAGTAACCATGAAGAAGCGCCGCTGCCGCAAGAGAGCGGCATCATGCATAGCACCAAGTTAGATCGTCGCTGGGTGCGGATCAAACGCCCTACGATCGTCGTCGGCGGCGAGTTGACGATGGACAACCTAGAAATCACGTTCAACACCGCGACCGGCATCAGCGAAGCTCCGGTGCAACTGAAAAGCAACTGCGGCACGCTGGTGATCGACGACTTTGGCCGCCAGCGAATGCGCACTGATGAGCTGTTGAATCGCTGGATCGTGCCGCTCGAAAAGCGGTATGACTATTTGAACATGGCTAACGGAAAAAAGATTCAGGTGCCGTTCGATCAGTTGGTGATCTTTTCGACCAACCTTGAGCCGAAGGATCTCTGCGACGACGCGTTTTTGCGTCGTATTCCGTACAAGATTGAAGTCGGCGATCCCAGCGAATCCGAATTCCGCCAGCTCTTCAAAATCATGTGTCCGCTGATGGGGTTCGAGTATCATGCGGAAGTGATCGACTACGTCGTGCAAGAGCACTATCAAAAGGTGGATCGCCCTTTCCGCTGTTGCCAGCCGCGCGACTTGCTGCAACAGGTGCGCAATCTCTGCTTGTTCGAGAAAGAGCCGCTCGAGCTTTCGACCAGTCGCTTTGACGCGGCGGTCGAGAACTATTTTGCGGTGATGTAGCGGCTTTACGGCTGCTGAAATCCAAAGTTCAGCGGCAGTTGCGGATCATCGCGCTCGGCGCCGGGGTTGAGTTCTTTGAACAGCAAGCTGGGCTGAATGCCGGTGTTGTTCTGGTACTTGTTGCTGACATATTCGACGATGTCGCCGCGGATCTCATGATAGAAGATCTGGCAGATCGGCACGCCGGCATAAATGCGGATCGGCTGGACCGCAAACATCTCGAGCGTCCAAAAGCCGTTAAAGCCGACGTCGCCAAAACCGGCGGTGACATGGACGAACAGGCCCAGACGCCCGACGGACGAGCGGCCTTCGATCATTGGGACCAGATTGTGCGTTTCGGTCCGTTCGTTGGTTCGCCCCAGGTAAAGCTGATTGGGGGAGAGGACGACCCCTTCTTCTGGAATGCGCAGCCGTCGGACGCGATGCGGCTTTTTCATGTCGAGCACGATCTCTTCGTACACCATCAGCTCGTCATGCAGCGTCAGGTTGTAGCTGTTGGGATTGACCCGGCTGTCGTCATACGGATCAATCGAGATGTCTGTGCCTAGACGTGCTCGAATCTCATTCCCTGAAAGGATCATGGGTAGCTGTTCCGGCGGTTTTGGACGAAGAGAGCGAAAGCGGGGCGCCGGCTGAAGCGACCGCCGTACCAAGGGTGATTATAAAGAGGTCGGGAAAAATTGAAATGATCGAACCGCGGCTAAACGGCGACCCCCACCTGAGGACAGAACTTCATAAAGTGACACTGGTCGCATTTCGGCTTTCTCGCGTCACAGATCGCGCGGCCATGATGGATCATGCGATGGGAGAATTGGATCCATTCTTTTTGCGGCAACAACTGGATCAATTCGGATTCGACTTTCACCGCGTCGACCTGCGCCGTAAGCCCCATTCTGCGGCTCAAACGCCCTACATGCGTGTCGACGACCACTCCGGTCGGAATGCCGAAGGCCGTGCCGAGAACCACATTCGCCGTCTTTCGTCCGACGCCCGGCAGCGCGACCAGCGCGTCGAGATCGGCGGGAACCTGGCCGTCATATGCATCCACTAACTCTTGCGAAGCGGCTTTGATATTTTTCGCTTTGTTCCGAAAAAATCCGGTCGATTGCACCAACTTCTCAATTTTTGCAATCGGCAATGCGGCGATCTCTTCCGCAGTCGGATATTTGGCGAACAGCTCCTTGGTCACGATATTGACGCGGATATCGGTGCACTGCGCAGACAAGATGGTCGCGATCAACAGCTGATACGGCGTTTCGTAGTTCAGGGCGCATTCGGCGATCGGGTAGTCGCTCGCCAACTGTTTGACGACGCGTCGCGCCTGCTTTTTACGGTCTTCAAGCGAGAGTTTCTTGGGCAACGTTCGTTCGTCTGCTGGAATACGTGGCGTTTTGACGCATTTTCAAGCGTCATCGCGAAAGCGTCAATCGGGGCGCCGCCGGGTTAGTAGCTGACACGCAAGTTTCGCCACAGTCGTCGCGCACAATCGGTCGACTCAGCAGCGGCGCGGCCCGAACCGTAGGCGATCTCGGTGTAATATCCGGCCAGTTCGCGCGCCAAGGGCCCGATTTCGGTCTCGGAGAATTCGTTGGCCAACGTTCTGGCGTATTCCTCGGCGGTTTGATCGGAATTTCGCGGCACGCTCTTATCGGCGCCCCACGCTTCGAGCGCTTGAAAGGTGTAGCGGACCAACTGTTCAGGCGTTCGTTTCGGAGCGCCGCTCGCAAAGGGATAGGCCAGCGAGGTGAACTGCGCACGTCGCGGCTCAACCGCCGCTTCGACCACCGCAAGAACCGGCTCTGGTCGACCGAACAACCGCTTCCAGAGCTCTTTCAAGTCGTTCACAAATTTCGCCCAACTCTCGGCGATCCAGTCACGATATTTCCACGCGAAATAAACTGCTGCGATCGCGACCAAACCATAGATAAAGAGTTTGAACATCTGCCCCAGTGAACTGAGCAGGCCGCTCAAACTGATCGGCGGTGACGGGGGAGGGGAGGATTGCGGCGGCGGCGAAGATGGTTGCTGAGGCGAATCCGATTTTTCCTTGGGGGAGGGAGAGTCGTCGTCTGGCGATTTTTGCTCGTCGTTACTCTTTGCTTCTGAGGAAACATCCTTCCCCATTTCGCCGTTGGACTTGTCGCTTTTGGACTGCGAGTCTGGGGGCGATTTGTTTTGATCCGACTTTTGCTGCGAATCGTTGGCCGGTGATTTGTCAGACGAGTCGCTCTGCTGCTCGCCAGACTGATTTTGCTGTTGCTGGTCGTCGCTGCTTTTTCCTTTGCCTTGATCCGACTTCTTGCCGGACGAAGAAGACTTCTCGCCGTCGCCCGACTTTTTCTGGTCTTGGCTCTTGGCGCCCTTTTCTCCGTCGCCTGATTGAGACTGTTTCGCGCCGGCTTGCTGGCGATCGTTCGATTCGGTTTGTCCTTTTTGATCGTCGTCCTGCGTTCCTTCTTTGCCGACGGCGAAGCTGGAACTCGCTCGGTTCAGCAGGTCGCCGACTCCGGGGATGCGGGCGACCTCATATTCGGCATGTGGTCGCGGAAGCAGGGCGGTGAAGATCAGCACCACCGCGATCAAAACGGCCCCGGCGCCGAGCCAAACGCCGGCCATGGAGAGCGGCATGGGAAGTTCGCGCTGACGCAAGTAACGCCGCAAACTTAAAAAGCTGGTCGTCATCAACAGCCCCAATCCGGCTGCGACGTAGGTGAATAGATACAGAAACAAACGCCAACGCAGGCCAGCGTCGCCGCTCGGTTCGAAGGCTTGCCCCACGCCAAACAACGGCAGCGCCGCCATCGAAAAGTAGATCACCCAAACGCCGGGCGCAAATTGCGTGGAGGTCGGATTGATTAGATCCCACAACCAGTTGCTCTTCGTCGCTGAATCCTCGGCCGTCGTTTCGTTAGGCGGCTTGGCGGTTGAGGTCGCAGCAGGCGCATCCGCCGAATCAAAGTCAGCGCCGATCCACTGCATCAATCCTTTTTGCGAAGTGTCGCGTGATTCATCGACTAGCGTACAGTCGTAAGTCAGCCGGTTCGAGCACCACCAAATCAAGATCAACATCGCCACGCCGAGTGCGATGGAGCCCGGCACAAACTGCATGATGGCCAGCAACATGACCACCGCAAGCGCGCCCCCCAGCATCACGGCTCGTTCCATTCCTTCCTCAATCGAGACTCGCGCGAGCAGAACCGAAGAGAAAACAAAACAACTCATCACAAACTGCATGCGGCCGAGATAGTCGCCGCGATAGCAGAGCTCGAGCAGAAAAAAGACCAAACTGCCGACCAAGAGCATGATCAACGCCGGATTGATCGCGATCACCGCATAGTCGATTTCGGATTGCCGTTTGCTCATGATAACTGCCGTCGTGTTAGAACCACGAGAACGCCTGTTCTTGGCAAATGGAGCTGATGTTTTCCAGATTGTACAACTGGCGACAACGAATTCCCTCAGAGAGCAGCTTGCCGGCGGCTTGGGCGAATTCGTATTCGTCAAAAATGTTCACAATCGCGGTGACGGTAAAGCCAGCGCGGCGCAGGTTGCCCAGCGCCAGCGCCGTCTCGTCGGTCGTCTCGGTCAAAATAGCGATCACGGTGGCGTCGCGCGGTATGCGGCTGACCGACTCGGCAATCAGTTCTGGCAGCGTCAGACCATCGGTTCGTTCGGCGCGGGCCAGCAACTTGCGGATCAGCGACAGCTGCTCGCCGCCGCGCCGCGTAGAGACGACCTGCGGTTTTAGGTGGTCATTGTCTTGCTCGGCGACGGCGGCGCTGCGCGCGTCGGCTCGACTTTTGACTTCTTGCGCTTGGTTGGTTTCGCGTTTCATCCGCTCGGCGGCGTCTCGCGCGTTGGTGACCAGGCCGATTTGCTGGCCCGTCTCTTGGACGGCGCCGGCGATCGCGACGGCCAACGTGATCGCCATCTCCGAGCGAATCGGCTCATTCTTGGCGACGAAGCTCTCCTGATGAAAATCAAGCAAGATCGTCGCACCGGCGATGCTTGAAGGTTCGTAGACCTTGCTGTGCAAGACGCCGGTTCGTGCGGTTGCGGCCCAGTTGACGCGATTGATCGGATCGCCGGCTTGATAGGCGCGAACGCCGGCGATGCGCGTCGGATCTTCAAACAGTCGATGGGACATTTTGATTTCGCCCATCGGTCGCCGCGACGCGATATCAAACCCGTCCAGCGGAATGACCTTGGGAAGGACCAGCAGATAATCGGGCGGCGCCAAAACGCGAAACAGACGATAGAGCCCGAACAAGTCGCCGGTCTCCAGCATCGCCGGGCCAATCGGAAAATAACCGCGGCGATGGCAGCGCAGTTGATAGTAAAACGACTTTGATTTGCGGGGTGCAAGCGACGCGAGCGTGATCCGATCGCCGCTGGTTTCCAGGGCAGGGGGGCGATGCATCGTCGCGCGATGCGGCAAGACGTCTTCGATCAATAGCCACGGAACCGGCAACGCGCCTGAATTGGTGACCGTCACGTTGACCGCGATCGACTCGCCTTCGTCGACTTCCAGCCGGTTAATTGTGCGGCTGACCGACAAATGGTGGGCCCAGTAGCGCGTCAGCATGCGGCTAGCGACCATGATCGCCAGCAGCGCGTACATGGAGTAGACGAGCAAACTCAACCCAAACAGGGAGGAGATGACGAGAATCGTGATGGCGCCGACAAACCAGCGCACTAAACTCGGGCCTCCACATCCAGGACCGGCGCCGGCACGGCGCTGACAATTTCCTCCAGCACGTCGGCGGCCGAGACTTTTCGCAAGCGGCTTTCGGGACGCAAGATCATCCGGTGCGTCATCACCGGCGCTAGAATTCGTTTCACGTCGTCCGGCGAAACAAATTTGCGCCCCAAGATCGCCGCTAGCGCTTGCGAGGCGCGGAACAGTGCGATCGAAGCACGCGGACTGCCGCCCAGCGCCAGGTGCTCATGCTGGCGCGATTGATGGACGATTTCTAAAATATAGCGGCGCACTTTCTCGTCGATATGAATCGTGCGGACCGCTTTTTGACAAGCGACCAACTCTTCGGCCGAGACGACGGGGCCGATCGCGTCTAACGGATTGCCGCTCTCCAGCGCTGCTAACATTTTCAGTTCGTCTTCCATGTTGGGATAACCAAGACTGAACTTCATCAGAAAACGATCGAGCTGCGCCTCGGGCAGCGGAAACGTTCCTTCATGGTCAATCGGGTTTTGCGTCGCGATCACCAGAAAGGGAGGCGCGAGCGTATGCGTCGTTCCATCGACCGTCACGCGCGACTCGGCCATCGCTTCTAGCAACGCGGCCTGGGTGCGCGGAGTGGTCCGATTGATTTCGTCCGCCAACACGATGTTGGCGAAGATCGGACCAGGGCGAAACTGAAACTCGTTCGTCTTCTGGTTGAAGATCGAAGCGCCGGTCACATCGGTCGGCAGCAAGTCTGGCGTGCATTGAACCCGCTTCAAACTGCAACCAACGCTTTTGGCCAAAGTCCGCGCGAGCATCGTTTTGGCGACGCCAGGCACGTCTTCCATCAGGACATGCCCTTCGGCGAACCAAGCGACCAGCGAGAAGACGATCTGCTGTCGCTTTCCCATGATGACCCGTTCCGAATTGGCGATAATTTTCTTAGCGATCGTCGCGACGTCCATCGGCATATTCAAAGAAGAAGGTTCGCAGGCAAATTAAAGACGGAGGAGAAGTTTCTATTATGCCCGGAAAAAGAAATCGACGCCTGTATAACGCGTTAAATCTCGGCCTTAATTTTGAAACGCGTCTGAATAATTCTTGGCGAGAATTGACAACTCGAAATCGATTATTCTTGACGCCCAGTCGATGAAAGGATTAGAATTTTCCTACCGCTGGAGAGGGAGGAGGGGCAATCCATTCCTTTTCATCTAAAAATTGCAGGGGCAAGCCTACAATGTCAGGCCGTATCAAGTTCGCAATTTGTCTCGCGACATTGATTTTATCGAGTGTATATAGCCAGGCTCACGCACGTATCTGGATCGATTCTGAAGGACGCTCGGTTGACGCCGAGTTCGTCAAGTATGACGCCGACGGGGACGTCACGTTGCGCCGCACGGACAACGGCAAAACGATTACGGTCGCTTTCTCTAAATTTAGCGAAGCGGACCAACGCCGGATCGAGAAGTTGCGCGACGAGTCTGGGAAAACGGAGGGGAACCCCTTCGCCGCAGACCCGATCAAGCCTGACTCTTTTGAAGCCAACCCTTTTAGCGCGGATTCTTCGGCGCCAGAATCCGACGGGATGCAAGACAACAAGCAAGAGCTGCTACCAGGCGAAAAGGGGGCTTCCGAAGCCGAAGCGCGTCGCGAACTGATGGGCACGCGCAAGTGGACCGATGATCAAGGCAATCAGATCAAAGCGAAGTTTGTGCGGATCTTTGAAGGGAATGTGATTCTGCTGCAAGGAAACAAAGCGCAAAGCGTCGACTTCTATAAACTGAGCGCCATGGATCAGAAGTTTCTCCACGCTCAGATGGAAATCCTCGGCGATGAAGATCAGCTTCCCCCAATCATTATCCATTCCCGACCCGACGACAGCAGCGCGATCGCTGCTTCCCCATTTCCCCGCAACAATTGGCCCGCTGGATCTGAATCAGGCGGTACGGGGCCCAGTGGGATGGGACCTGGTAGGATGGGACCTAGCGGGATGAACTCGGCGCCTACTCCGCCGAAAAACAATTTCGAGGCCGAACGAGACCGTTTGGCTCGCGAATTTGAGGAGAAGTTTGCGAAGTCGAGCGTTCCCGCCGCTCAGCCGGTATCGCGCGAACCAGAAAAGATCGCTTCCCATACGCCGGCTTATGATCCGTGGGCGAATCAATCGCCGTCGCGCGGATCGACCAGGAGCTCGCCAGCGCCGCCGAAAGTGACTCCCCCGCCGCCGACAGTGCGCCCGCCGTCACCGCCGAGTCGTTGGCCCACCAGTCCGTCGGGCAGAAAACCGCCGATGAGCGGTAGTCCGCTGGGTGGTGATATGGTGTGGGAGTGCCAAACTTGCCACACGCAGTTTGATACCGTCAAAAAGCCAAGCGCTTGTTACTTTTGCTGGTCGCTGCGCATCGGCGCCTTTGTTTTGATTTCGGTTGTTGGAGCCGCGATCCGGGGAGCGATGAGCTAGATCAAGTTCCCACCGCCCACCGCGCGTCACGCCAGCAATGCTGACGCGCGGGCATTCTTGGCCCCCACAAAATGCTCAAACCTCCGGCTCTTGCCCTGGGAGTGTGGTTGCTCGTGCTTTCCGCCTATGCGTTGGCGGAAGATCCTTTTCAAAGCAACGTGCGACCGACCGACCCGCTGACTGCTGCCGCCGAGCAAGCCTCGTTTACGCTTCCCAGCGGGTTTCGCATCGATCTGTTCGCCGCCGAGCCGCAAATCGCCAAGCCGCTGAATATGGCGTTTGACGCCAGCGGCCGACTTTGGGTGACCGAAACGTTGGAGTACCCCTATCCCGCGCCGATCGGACAGCCGGGGCGCGACTCGATCAAGATTTTGGAAGATACCGACGGAGATGGCCGCGCCGACAAGACGACCGTTTTTGCGGATGGGCTGAACATTCCGATCGGGCTTTATCCGTTTGCCGGCGGCTGCGTTGTCTACAGCATCCCCAACATTTACCTCTTGCGCGACGTCGACGGAGATGACGTCGCTGATGAGCGCACGGTGCTGTTTGGCCCCATGGGCTACGATCGCGATACCCACGGCATGAACAACTCGTTCCGCCGCGGATTTGATGGTTGGCTCTATGCTTGTCACGGTTTTAGCAACGTGACAAGCGTCGCCGGCGCCGACGGACATCGGGTCGAAATGACCTCCGGCAATACCTATCGCATGCGGCTCGATGGTCAGCGGGTCGAGCATTTTACCCATGGTCAGGTCAATCCGTTTGGCATGGCGCTCGATCCCTTGGGGAATCTGTTCACGGCCGATTGTCACAGCAAGCCGATCTATCAACTGCTGCGCGGCGGATTTTATCCCAGTTTTGGTCGACCCGACGATGGCCTGGGGTTTGTGCCGCCGATGATGGATCACTTGCACGGCTCGACCGCGATCGCCGGCGTCATTCGCTATGACGACAATCGATTTCCGGCCGAGTATCGCGGCAACTTTTTCTCTGGCAATGTGATGACCAGCCGGATCAATCGGAATCGGCTGGAATATCATGGCTCGACCATTCAGGCGATCGCCTGCGATGACTTGGTGCAATCGACCGATCCTTGGTTTCGGCCCGTCGATTTGCAGTTAGGGCCGGATGGCGCACTGTATGTCGCCGACTTTTACAACAAAATCATTGGGCACTACGAAGTCCCGCTCGAACATCCTGGTCGCGATCGACATCGGGGTCGCATTTGGCGAATCACGTACACCGGGGAGGGCGCCGACCGCGCTCACCAGCCGACGCCCGATTTAGCCGCTGCCGATGTCTCGGCGCTGATCGATAGCATGGCCGATCCCAATCTAACGACCCGCCTGTTAGCGACGCATCAATTGGTGGATCGAATTGGCGCCGCGGCCCAAGACGCACTACGCGACGCGGTCCAGTCGGACGTTTCCACCACCCGCGCCCATGCCGCGTGGTGCTTGGCGAGACTGGGGCTGTTGAACTTTGCCGAACTACAGAGACTCGCCGAGGATCCCAATCAACTCGTGCGCGTCCATGCGCTGCGCATCCTGAGCGAGGTCGCGCTGATCGATTGGACCGACGCGCAGCGGCAATTGGCGATCGACGGCTTGAGGGATCCAGATGCGTTCGTTGCTCGCGCGGCGGCCGATGCGCTGGGGAGACATCCTCATCTCGAAAGCGTCAGCCCCCTGCTAAGTCTGTGGAAGAGGATCCGAAATGCCGATAGTCATCTGGCGATGACGGCGCGGATCGCGCTGCGAGAACATTTTCGCGACCCGGCAGTCGCGGCAGCGCTGACCAGCGTCGAACTGGAAAACATCGAAATCTTGCTCCTCGCTGAAATCGCGATCGCGTCACGCTCGCCGCAAGGCGCCGACTTTTTATTGGCTCACTGGCCGACCATTCGACTGGAGCAAGAATTTGCCAGACAGGCGCTGGTAAACGCGAGTCAATATGCTTCGCCGGCGACGATGGCAACTTTGATCAAAGTCGTGACGGCTGATTTGCCGCAAGATCTATCGACCCAATTGCAAGTCTTGTTGCCGATCACGCAAGGCGCCGCCGTTCGCGGCGAGATACCTGTTGGATTGACCCAAACCGCCAATCAATTGCTTGAGCGACTGGAAGCAGAGATCGACGAAAACTCATCGGCTTGGAGTTTTGCGTCCCCGCCAGATCAAGCGGCGACGGCGCCTCCTTGGGATTTCGAGACGCGGATGGACGAAGCAGGCGAGCCGCAGCGGATGCTTTCGAGTCTACCCGGCGGCGAGCAACAAACAGGGCGACTGAGCGGACCGCCGTTTGAATTGCCAGAGACGTTGTCGTTTCGCGTCGCCGGTCATAATCGTTTTCCCCGCGAACCTGCCCAGGGAGATAATTATGTCCAACTTCGCCTCGCGAGCGGCGAAGTCGTCGCGAAAGTAGACGCGCCGCGATCCGACGTAGCGACCCGCGTCACGTGGGATTTGCAGCCCTACGCCGGTCAACGGGGACGTTTGGAAGTGGTCGATCAAGATCGCGGCGGATCGTATGCCTGGATCGCGCTGGGCGATCTTGATTCGCCGGACACGCAACTGCCGGAGACTTCGCCTGCGGCGCGTTTTGTTGCGCTGGCCGCATTTACGGAACTCGCCGCTGCGCTGGGCGATAAAGCGGGAGGGAACGTGATCCGGCGCTTGATCCAGAAGATTGAAGAACCGCAGTTGCAACGGCCCTTGGCGATTCAATTGACTACCCGCGGCGCGACGTTGATCTATCGCCCTTTGGCCGAGCGGATTGGCGCTGGAATTTGGCCCGCGTCGATCGACGTTCGGCTGGTTGGCGTCGTCTGCAATCCAGAAACAGCCGATGCGCTGGCGGTCTATCGTCAAGCGGCGACTTATTTTGATTTCGCGAGCAGCCAGCAGCTTGCCGACGAGTTGGGCTCGACCGTGGTCGGCGCCAAATTACTGCTGCAACTGGTCGACGAAGGAAAACTGCCGGCGGCCCTGTTGGCCGACGTGTCACTGCAAGAAAAATTGCGGCTGCATGCCGACGATACGTTGCAGGCGCTGGTCGAAAAAGTGGATATTGGTTCTCTGACCGCCGATACCGCGCGGCAAGCGCTGCTGGCTCAGCGAATCGCCGGCATGCAACAGTCGACCGGCGATCTTGCGAAGGGAGCGGCGATGTTTAAAAAGCATTGCGCCGCTTGTCATCAAATTTCTGGAGAAGGGGCGCTGGTGGGGCCGCAACTTGACGGAATCGGCAATCGCGGAGTAGAACGCGTGCTAGAAGATGTCCTGTTGCCCAATCGCAACGTCGATCAGGCGTTTCGCACGTCGATCTTGCGACTCGTCAGCGGCGAAGTCCTGACCGGGCTGGTCCGCAATGAGAATACCGAGAAGCTGACGCTCGTCGATTCGCGCGGCCAAGAGCGAATCATCGCCGTTGACGAGATCGAGGAGCGACGCTCCAGTCGGTTGTCGTTGATGCCGGACAACGTCGCCGATGCGCTGCAAGAGAGCGAGTTTTACGACCTGGCGACCTATTTGAGCTCGCAACGAACCGACTCTTCGCTTGAGCACGGGACGCTGTCGACCCCCTAATCTCTAGAAAGCCAATCCCGTGAACGATTCGGTCGAGTACGATCCACGCTATCTCGAGGGGATTCGTCTGTTCAACGATTGCGAATACTTTGAAGCGCATGACGTCTGGGAAGAATTATGGGCCGATTCAACCGGCGAAGTTCGCGCGTTCTACCAAGGACTGATTCAGACTGCCGTTTGCCTGCACCATTTTGTCAACGAGAATACGCGCGGCGCGGTCAAGCTATTCCATTCCAGCCGCAACTATCTGGCCCCATACCGTCCCGAATACCTGGGGCTCGATTTGGAACTGCTATTTGCTGAGTTGGAGAACTGTTGCCGCGAGATCGTCGCAAGCACCGAAACCTACCCTGTGGGGGTGATCGATGTCGAGAAGATTCCTGATTTGCGTCATTCCACCACAATCGACGAGCCAAACTCCGAAAATCCCGACTAAACTAGGATTCGTTCGCGATTCATTCGGTTTTTGGGGACGCTGGGATTTATGGCTTCGTTGACCTCGTATCCAATTCGACTCTTTCCTTTGCCTAACCTGGTCCTTTTTCCAGGCGTGCTGCAGCCTTTATTTATCTTTGAGCCGCGATATCGCGAATTGCTGGAACAAGCGAAAGAAGATGACGGTCAGATCGCGATGGCCTTGTTGCGACGAGGCTGGCAACCGCAATACGATCAGAGTCCCGCGTTGCACGAGGTCGTTTGCGTCGGCGAAATTGTCGCTTGTGAAACGCATGATGACGGAACGTCGAACATTTTGATGCGCGGCGTTAAGCGTGCGCGGATCTTGTATGAGATCCCGTCCGCGGCGACTTTTCGCATGGCGCAGATTCAAGATCTGCTCGGCGCCGGCGCCGGTGGAACCAATGAGTCGAGCGAAGTCGCCGCTCGGCTGAAGAAGGCGCTTGCCAAGACCGAATTCTCGCAAATGTTCGAGCAACCCTCGCTCGGAACCTCCCCGTCTCTCGACGTCATGACCGACGCCGTCGCCTATGCTTTGCCGTGGCCGCTGCAACTGAAACAACAATTGTTGGCCGAAACCAACCCGATTCGTCGCGGCGAACAGCTGATCCGTTGGCTTTCGCAAACGGACGTCGATCCGCAGTCGATAGGACGTCCGCCGTTTCCCTTGCGGGCAAGCGCCAATTGACGCTGCCGGAGCGGACGCTTACGATGCGAACGCTCGATTGACGCTAGGGGCTGGGACGTGGACGTACTTATTCAATTTCTCTTGCGGCTCGCATTTGGTTTGGGAGTCGCCATGTTGGTGACCTCCAGTCGACAAGTCGACGCCGGGTTCTATCGAGTCCACCTTTGGATTGGACTTGGATTGACCGCCGGCGCTGCGGCGGCAGGAACCACGATCGGTCCGACTGCAGCGACCTCTCACTTCTACTTCTACGCTGCTGCGATCTCAGCGGCTGCGGCCAGCTATGTCGCAGCGGTGCTGTGGCTGTATGAATATGCGTTGGCCGGCAAGATGGGGATCGCGATTTTCACCATCCTTTGCGTGGTCGCCGGCAGCATGGCGGTGTCTGGCGCAGACCAAGTGGCCGGCGCGGTTGATTTTGTCACCGGCGGATTGTTGCTGGGAAGCGTGACGTTGGCGATGCTGCTGGGGCATTGGTACCTGAACAATCCCGGCATGAAACTGGCGCCGCTCAATCGACTGGTCTTGTTGGCGGTGGTCGCCGCGCTGTTGCGGTGTTTACTGTGCGCATGGGGAGACGTGCGTCAGTGGCCGCAACTGGACGCTTTGGGGGGAACTTTTCTCGCTTTGCGCTGGCTGTGGGGGTTTGTCGCCGTTTGGGTTTTGGCGGCCATGACGTGGCAAACGCTGAAAATCCCGAATACGCAAAGCGCAACCGGCATCCTTTACGTAGCCGTGATCTGCGTCTTCTTGGGGGAACTCTCGTCGCAACTACTATCACGGGGCTTGCCCTATCCCTTATGATATAGAGAGGTTACGTCGAAATCGCCCCAGCTGAAGGTGATCCGGCTGCGATGAAGATTGATTACATCTGTCCAAAGTGCGAAGCCCCTGGGCGCGTCGCCGTTGACGAAAACTGCGAACAGTTGACCTGTCCGCATTGCCAGGCGGAAACGCGCGTACCGAAAGATGCGATCCAGGACGAGCGCTTATCGCGCTGCATGGTCTGTCCGAGCCGCGAGTTGTACGTGCGGAAAGACTTTCCGCAATGGCTCGGCGTTTTGATCGTCGCTGTCGGAATCGGCCTGAGCTGCGTGACCTGGTATTACCACCAAGTGATCCTGACCTTTGTCATTTTGTTTGGGTCGGCCTTGTTGGACATGCTGTTGTTATTGGTCGTCGGCAATCAGTTGAAATGTTATCGCTGCGGCGCAGAATATCGGAACGTTCCGGGCATCGACTCTCATCATCCGTTCGATTTAGAAACGCACGAACGTCACCGTCAACAAGCGGCTCGCCTGGGAAAACAACCTCCCAGCGCCTAAGCGGTATTTTGGAGATTCATGGATCCGGAACGGGAACGAATCCGAGCTGATCTGCGCGGCGTGATTGACTGCGAAGTCCTCTGCGACCACCTGTCGTTGCAGATGTACGCGACCGACGCCAGCATTTTCGAGATCAAGCCGCTGGCGGTGGTCCGACCGCGCCGCGCGCAAGAAGTTGTCGCATGCGTTCGGTACGCCAACGAAAATCAAATTCCGGTCCATGCTCGCGGCGCCGGCAGCGGTCTGGCCGGCGAATCGCTCGGTAGCGGCATCGTCATTGATTTCGCTCATGCGCTGCGGCGCGTGGTCGAATATGGCGACCAAACCGTGCGCGTACAGCCAGGCGTGATCCTGGCGCAGCTCAATCGCCAGCTTGCCGAATCGGGAAAGATCTTTGGCCCGGATCCCGCGAATCGCGCGATTGCGACAATGGGCGGCGTGATCTCGGTCGACGCGAGCGGCAGCCATTGGTTATTGCATGGTTCGGCTCGTGATCATGTTGAAAGCCTACAGGTCATTCTCGCCAACGGAGATTTGGTGGAGTTTGGCGAAGAACCGCTCGAGAACGCTCTAAAAGGCGATTCCGAACGTTCCCGCATATGCGCCGGCCTGGTCGATATCTTGCAGCGCAATAAGGCGCTGATCGAAAAGCATGCTCCGGCGACCGCCGTCAATCGAGCCGGCTACCAACTGGGCGGAGTGCTGGAAAATGGGAACCTTGATGTCTCTAAGTTGCTGGTCGGATCGGAAGGAACGCTCGGTCTGATCACCGAGGCGAAGCTCCGCATCTCTCCCAAAATCAAGCACCGCGGTCTGGTGCTGCTCTTTTTTGAGAAGCTCGATTTAGCGGCGAAAGCGGCGATCGAGATTCCGGCGCTCGGCGCATCGGCTTGCGATTTGTTGGATCGACGCGTGTTGGCGATTGCTCGCGAGACCGATCGGCGCTACTTCAATTTGATCCCGACCGAAGCGGAAGCGATGCTGTTGGTCGAGATGCCGGGCGAGACCACGACCGAAGTGCAGGATCGCTTGAACCAGGCGGTCGATCGGATTCGCCGCCGCCGCCGCTGGGCGTTTCATGCGATTGTGACCACTTCGCCCGAAGAAGTGGGCGTTTACTGGGAATTGGCGCGTCGCATCGCGCCGATTCTTTATCGCCTGAAGGGAACGACGCGGCCGCTACCCTATTTGGAAGATCTGGCGATTCCGCCGAATCGGCTGCCGGAGTTTTTGACGACGACGCAAAACGTGTTGAAGAAACATCATGTGACCGCGTCTTTGTTCGCGCATGCCGGCCAAGGGCAACTGCACATTCGCCCGCTGCTGAATCTGGCCGATCCGGAAGATGTCGCCCGGTTAGAGCGCGTCGCGTCGGACTTGTACGAAGAAGCGCTGGCGATCCGCGGCACAATCAGTGGACAAAACGGCGATGGTTTGAGCCGCACTCCTTATCTCGAACGCCAGTTCGGTCCGCTTTACGCGGTGTTTCAAGAGATCAAGCGGCTGTTTGACCCGGTCGGAATCTTGAATCCCGGCAAGAAGATTGTCACGACGACACGGCCGTTGGAAAGCTTGATTCGCCCACTCTCGGCAGTCGCTCAAAGCGAAGCCGGCGATGCGCAACCGGTGCGGCGCGGGATTCGAGATGAAGAGCTGACCTTGGCTTGGACGACCGAAGAAATGGGCGCCGCCGTACGTGCGTGCAACGGCTGCGCACGCTGCCGGACCAGCGGCGCCGATGCGCGGATGTGCCCGATCTTTCGGTTTGAGCCGAAGGAAGAAGCGTCGCCGCGCGCCAAAGCGAATCTGCTGCGCGGCGTGATGACGGGCCATATCGCGCCCGAAGAGATGGCGACCGAGCCGTTTCGGCGGATCGTCGACTTGTGCGTCAACTGTCATCAATGCCGGATCGAATGCCCGGCGACGGTCGATATTCCGAAGATCGTCACCGAAGTCAAAGCGCAATACTACGAAACGAACGGTCTGTCGTTCAGCGACTCGGTCTTGGCGCGGATTGATCGTTGGGCGGCGTGGGGGCACTTTTTCCGACCGCTCGCCAATTGGGCGATTCGCAATCGGGGCGCACGCTGGCTGATGGAAAAGATCTTTGGCATCGCTCAAGGTCGCAAGTTGCCGCTGTTCGCACGGCGATCCTTTTTGCGTCTGGCGCAGCGGCGGCGATTAAGCCGTCCTACGCGCCGCAGCGGACGCAAGGTTTTGTTCTTTGTCGACATGTACGCCAACCTGTTCGATCCGCAGTTGGCCGAAGCGTTGGTCTCGATCCTTGAGCATAACGGCGTCGCCGTCTACGTTCACTTGGGACAAACCGTCTCCGGCATGCCGGCGATCGCGCTGGGAGCGACGCCGCCGGCCAAGAAATTAGCCCAACAAAATCTGCGTTTGCTCGCCGAGGCGGTCCGGCAAGGATATGAAATCGTCGCGACCGAACCTTCGGCGGTGATGTGTCTCAAGCATGAGTATCGCCAGCTGTTAGGAAGCGAAGAGGCCGATCTGGTCGCGTCCGGGACGACCGAGGCTTGCCACTATATTTGGGGGCTGCATCAAAGCGGTGAGCTGAATCTCGATTTCCGTCCGCTCCATGTGTCGGTTGGCTATCATACTCCTTGCCATATTCGCGCATTGTACGAAGAATCTGCCGGTGCACGCTTGCTAAAGCTGGTGCCTGGCTTGCAGTTACGCTTAATTGAAAAAGGGTGTTCCGGCATGGCGGGAGCGTTTGGTCTGTCGAAAAAGAACTTTCGCAGCAGCTTGCGAGCCGGTTGGGATATGATTTCTTCACTGCGTGATCCGCAGATCCAAATCGGATCGTCCGAATGCAGCGCGTGTAAGATGCAAATGGAGCAGGGGACCGCCAAGTCGACGGTTCATCCCCTCAAACTTTTGGCCGCCTCGTATGGACTAGGGCCAGGGCTCGACCAGTTGGTGGCCCGGGCGCCGCATGAATTGACGATTTCGTGAGAGTTTGCGTCAAATTATTCGCCGCAGTGCGTGACATTGCCGGGGACGAAAAAGTCGAATTGGAAGTTTCCAGCGACGCCGATATCTCCGCAGTTCGCGCCGCGTTGATCGGCAAGTGGCCGCAACTGGAGCCGTACGCCCAGTTTTTGAATTTTGCGGTGAATCAGACGTACGCGACGGCCGCGACGCGCGTCGCGGCCGACGACGAGATCGCTTGCATTCCGCCGGTAAGCGGCGGCTAATAGAAGAAGCTTCCGTCTATTGAAGCTGCGCTTGGTGGGGGGAAGAGGATGAATCGAATTCCGGCCAGGGCAACAGTTGAAGAACGGGAAAGCACGGCCAGAACCAGCCGGAAATCGTCACATTAGCCAGAGG
>NZ_CH672377.1:0-7658 GCF_000153105.1 Blastopirellula marina DSM 3645 | reverse complement strand
TGCGCCTCTGGCTAGTGTCCAATTGGTTCGCAAAAACAGAACTTCAAAACCTCCGCCTACCAAGAGAGAAACGGACCCGTGGCGAGCCTCACGCACGAAACGATCGATTTGCAGTCGCTCTACGACATGGTCGCGACGCCGACGGCCGGCGCGATCGTGACGTTCAGTGGAGTCACCCGCGAGCTGACCCAAGGCCGGCAAACCGAATCGCTCGACTACGAGGCGTATGCCGAGATGGCGCTGGCCAAGCTGACAGAGTTGGAGCAAATTGCGAAAGAACGCTGGCCGATTGAAAAATGTGCGGTCGTACATCGTTTGGGCCATTTGGAAATCGGCGAGGCGAGCGTTGTGGTCGCGGCATCCTCGGCGCATCGCGAAGCCGCTTTCTTGGCGGCCAAATGGTTGATCGACACGCTCAAGGAAGAGGCGCCGATCTGGAAGCGAGAAAATTGGAGCGATGGATCGACCGAGTGGGTTCATCCCGGCTTGCCGACAGGAGACGCGCCATGACGCCGCAGACGCCGCTTGCTGATCGGTTTGGCCGCGTTCACACTAGTTTGCGGATCAGCGTGACCGATCGCTGCAACATCCGTTGCTTTTACTGCATGCCGCTTGAGAACGTGCAGTTCAAGCCGCGTGCCGAACTGTTGACCTTTGAAGAAATCGAACGGGTTGCTCGGCTCGCCGTATCGCTCGGCGTGCGAAAGTTTCGGCTGACCGGCGGAGAGCCGCTCGTCCGCGCTCAATTGCACGAGCTGATCCAGCGGCTGGCGGCGATCCCCGGAGTGGAGGATTTGGCGCTGACCACCAACGGCGTGCTGCTGGCCGATCAGGCCGCGGCGCTGCATGACGCTGGGTTGCGGCGACTGAACGTCAGCTTGGACGGTTTGTCGGAAGAGATGTTCCGGCGAATTACGCGGCGTCAGGGAGTCGATCGTGTGTTGCAAGGGATCGCCGCCGCTCAGGCGGTTGGTTTTCAAGGAATTCGCTTGAACGCCGTCTCGATCCGGGGTCTGACCGAAAGCGAGATTGTTCCGTTGGCTCGCTTTTCGCGCGAACATGACCTAGAACTGCGGTTTATTGAGTTTATGCCGCTCGACGCCGACAAGAATTGGGGCGAAGCTCAAGTGCTAAGCGGCGCGGAAGTGCGCGAGGTCATTTCTCGCGACGTGGCCGAACTTTCGCCGGCTTGCCGAGCCGATCTGAGTCAGCCCGCAGTCGACTACGAATATGCGGACTCGCCGGCGCGCGTGGGGTTTATCAACTCGGTGACCGAACCGTTTTGCGGCGACTGCAATCGTTTGCGGATCACGGCCGAGGGCCAACTGCGAAACTGCCTGTTTTCGACCGCAGAATGGGACGTTCGAGCACTGCTTCGGAGCGGCGCGACCGACGAAGTTGTCGCGAAACTATTTCACGATTGCACTAGCGCCAAGCGACGTGGGCACGGAAGCGATGATCAGGGATTTGCGGATACGCAACGCGCGATGTATCAAATCGGAGGGTGAGGGAGCATGAACGTAGAGGGCCAATCACGAATTTATCTGGATAACGCCGCGACGAGTTGGCCCAAACCGCCAGGCGTGATCGAGGCGATGCGGCGGCATTTAGAACAGATTGGCGCGCCGGCGGGACGTAGCGGATACCATGAAGCGGCGGTCGTCGAACGCGCCGTCTCCGAAACGCGTCGGCAACTTGCCTATCTGTTGGGCGTGCGCGAAGCGGAACGCGTGGTGTTTACGTTTAACGGCACCGACTCGCTCAATACGGTGATGCATGGTTTCTTGCGTGCGGGCGATCATGTTGTAACGACGACAATCGAGCACAACTCGGTTCTCCGTCCCTTGGCCTATCTCGCGTCGCGACGCGGAATCGAAGTTCGGCATGCGGCGCCTGACGCGCAGGGAGTGGTCTCGCCGCAAGCGATCGAGGAAGCGCTGAACGAGAAGTCGCGACTGATCGTCATCAGTCACGCATCGAATGTGACCGGAGCGCTGCAACCGATCGAAGCGATCACCGAGATGGCCCATCGCCGCGGCGTGCGCGTCCTGGTTGATGGCGCACAAACGGCCGGCCATACGCCGATTCGTCTCGAAGAGTCAGGCGTCGACTTCTTCGCTTGCTCTGGACACAAAGGATTATTGGGTCCCTTGGGAGTCGGCGTCCTCTACTTGGCGCCAGGCGCCGAGATCGAGACCGAGAGTTTTCGCCAAGGGGGAACCGGCACGCTTAGCCAGCACCCGCAGCAGCCAGATACGTTGCCGGACAAATATGAAAGCGGGAACCCCAACGTCACCGCGATTTTAGGATTGCAAGCGGCGGTCGAATATCTGCGGGATCGGACGGTCACGGCGATCGAGCGTGAAATGCGAGAGCGTACGGCCCAATTGCTGGAAGGTCTGGCCGGTATCCCGAGCATCGACGTATTTGGTCCGCTTTCGGCGGCGGACCGCATCGGCGTCGTCAGCTTGAATGTGCCGGGCTTTGATCCCCATGAGTTGGCGAGCTACTTGGACTCGGCTCACCATATTCAGGTCCGCGCCGGGCTCCATTGTGCTCCGCTGATGCACCAGCAATTGGGGACCACCGATCGAGGCGGAGCCGTTCGATTTAGCGTAGGCGCCTTTACGACGGCGGCTGAGATTGAGAAAGTGCTATCTGCTCTCAGTTCCCTCGTCCACTAACCACCGGCGCCGCCCAGCACGGAAGACGAGATTGTCCCTTCGCTTCCTGCCGGAAGTGACCGACCGTATCAAAAAGGAAGCCATGTCGAAATCACCTTGGTATCGCGACGGATTGCGTTTCGAATGCTCGCAGTGCGGTGATTGCTGCACTGGCGCGCCTGGCTACGTCTGGGTGAACGACGAAGAAATTGCTCAATTGGCCGTTTTGATGGAGCTTTCGGTCGATCAATTTGAAGAGACGTACGTACGGAAAGTGGGCTTACGAAAAAGCTTGCGAGAGTACAGCGATGGAGCTTGCGTCTTCTTTGATACCAATTCACGCGGGTGCACCGTCTATTCGGCGCGCCCCCGCCAATGTCGAACTTGGCCGTTTTGGGATTCCAATGTCCGCACCGAGGGGGATTGGAAAGAAACCTGTGAGATGTGCCCCGGGAGCGGTAAAGGCGCTCTCTATCAATTGGAAGAAATCGAAGAGCGTAAGAGCCAGATTCGGATCTAAACTCGCCTGGTTCCACGAGTCGCGTTGGTCGGATCGAAAAATAACGACTTACGTCTCGCCAGGACATCTCGTCCTGGGCCGGTCTCATTTTGCCTGTTGAGGCAATTGCCCAAATCGAGCGGAAGAGTTCAAGATTGACGATTGTGCCGCCGATAACGTCTAGTGGGCGCTGCCAGCAGTTTCTGCGATTGAAGTACGTAATGACTGTGCCGGCAGTGTTACTTGTTTTGCTGTAAGGACTTACGGCAATTCGAGTCGGCCCCGAGCCATCACTTGGCTCGTAAGCTCTTTGACAATCGAAACTTACTAAGATTTTACCTCGTCGTGTTCGCGATCGAAGAATCGTGTCATGGCGTGATGACGAGGGCGAGAGAATTCGCCTAAGTCGTGATTGATCTTGACTCTAGTGCTTATGACACCTACACTTGGAGCGACGTTGGGGTCGTTTTGGTGACCCAAAAAACTTGATCAGGAGCCGCGTCGTGACCAAGAAAGAGATAGTGAAGACGATTTCAGAAGAAATCGGACTCACCCAGTTGAAAACCAAGGAAATCGTCCAAAAGACGTTCAATGCGATCGTCGATACTTTGGTTGAAGACGGTCGAATCGAGCTGCGGAATTTTGGCGTTTTTGAAGTCAAGAAACGAGCGGCCCGCAAAGCGCGCAACCCTCGTACCGGTGAGAAGGTGTATGTTCCGTCGAAATTCGTCGTAACCTTCAAGCCTGGTAAGGAGATGGAAGAACGCGTTCGCCAAATGGAAGAAGCGGAGCGCCGCCGTGAAGAGGCCGAAGCAATGGCCTCGGGTTCGTCTGAAATGATGGGTGGTCCCTCGAATCCGCCCAGCCAGACTCCAGAACCCCCTACCAATACATTCGCCCCCCCGCCTGGCGACTTCGATCATTGAGCCAGCCGCGTATCTTCAGATCCGGCTGAGACTCTATTTATCCAGCTAAGCGTCGTTGACGCGATCTAAGATCTATCTGTATAAGCGTTTGCCGAGCAAGGAGTCTTGGTCTGCGCAGAATGGAATCACGCTTGTCGGTGTCGTGCGACTTATTGGAGTCGTACGTAGCCGCCGCTTCATGGAGGAATGCAATGCGCAAGTTGATGATTGGCGCCCTCTTAGGGCTTAGCTTAATGGCGAATGTCGGTTGCTTCGTCCCGATTTACTCGGCCGATCCGGCTCGTCGGACCAACCAGTTGCTATACACGTCGGAAGATCTGCGCACCGTGCTGGACGAGTGGGAACGGATTTGGTTTTTGGACCAACCGAGTCACTTGAAGCCGTATCGCGTTCACGGCGGCATTATCTAAGCCGTCGGAAGCGGAACTGCGGTTCAGCGTAGCACAGCGTGAGCGCGTCCTCCCAGCAGTGGAGACGCGCGCTACTGCGCCGCATTGTCGCTTTGACGGTCAGGGGATACGATGAACGTCTTGTCGTTCAGTCCAATCCCCCCGCTCTATGATGTCTCCGCCTATGTCTGCCAGCTTGTCGGTCGAAATTGGTTCTTTGCGCCTGGCAAATCCGATTCTGGTCGCTTCCGGCACTTTTGGCTACGCGCGCGAGATGGCCGGCATGGTCGATGTCGGCCGACTCGGCGGCATCGTTCCCAAGACAATCACCCAGGCGCCGCGCGCCGGTAATGCTCCTTGGCGAACCGTCGAAACCACCGCGGGCCTGTTGAATTCGATTGGGCTCGATAACGACGGCATCGATGCGTTCATTGAGCATCATCTGCCCTACTTGGGGCAACTCGCCTCTCCTGCGATTGTTAGTATCGCCGGCCGCACCAGCGAAGAGTTTACGCAGATGGCTGCGCGGCTGTCGCAATATGACGAAGTGGGCGCGATCGAGTTGAATATCTCCTGTCCGAACGTGAGCGGCGGGGTCGACTTTGGCATTTGTCCCGAAACGTGTCGCGACTTGATCGCTTCAGTTCGCGCCCAATGCACCAAACCGCTCTTGGCCAAGCTGACCCCCAATGTCGCGCGGATCGCCGATGTCGCCGCCGCTGCCGAAGAGGGGGGCGCCGACGGAATTTCGGCGATCAAC
The DNA here is from genome assembly GCF_000153105.1 of Blastopirellula marina DSM 3645. Lineage (GTDB taxonomy): Bacteria > Planctomycetota > Planctomycetia > Pirellulales > Pirellulaceae > Blastopirellula > Blastopirellula marina. The sequence continues at coordinate 2,421 of NZ_CH672377.1, read as the reverse complement.
ACGCTGCTGGGCATGGCCGTCGATTGGCGCCGCCAAAAGCCGCTCTTGGGCAACGTGATGGGGGGACTGAGCGGTCCCGCGATCAAGCCGGTGGCGCTGCGTTGCGTGTATCAAATCGCCCAACGAGTGAAAATTCCGGTGATCGGCATCGGCGGCATCGGCACGATTGATGACGTGATGGAGTTTCTGGTCGCCGGCGCTACGGCGGTGCAAATCGGTACGGCGAACTTCAATGATCCGACCGTGTCGATGAGATTACTCGATCAGATGCCGGCGGCGCTGGCCGAACTTGGCGCTGCGTCGATCCAAGAGATCATCGGTTCGCTGCAGCCCAAGTCGCAACCGGCGCCTAACGTTCTCGGTTCGCCGGTCGCGTAACGTTTTTTTGACCTATCCACACCTAACTTGCTCGACGTGAACTATGCGCGTGTTGTCAGGCATTCAGCCCACCGGAAGATTCCACTGGGGCAATTACTTTGGCGCGATTCGGCAGTACATCGATCTGCAGAACGAGGAAGCGTCGTACTATTTCATCGCCAATCTGCACGCGCTGACAACCGTTCGCGATAAAGAGCAACTCTGGCAGAACACGATGGACGCCGCGCTCGATCTGCTGGCGCTGGGGCTCGATCCGAATCAGGCGAATCTCTTCGTGCAGTCGGATGTGCCGGAAGTCTCTGAACTGTGCTGGGTGCTGATGACCGGTACGTCGATGGGCTTGCTCGAGCGTTGTCACGCCTACAAAGACAAAGTCAGTCGCGGGCTCAGCGCCGGCGCTGGGCTGTTCACCTATCCCGTGCTGATGGCGGCCGACATCTTGGCGTATGACGCCAACATCGTGCCGGTCGGTAGCGATCAGGTGCAGCATATCGAAGTGACCCGCGATCTAGCGCAAAGCTTCAACCATCAGTACGGCGAAGTCTTTGTACTGCCGCAAGCGAAGATGCTCGACACTTCGGCCAAGGTGGTCGGCACCGACGGCGAGAAGATGTCGAAGAGTTACGACAACACGATCGAGATCTTCGAGCCGGCCAAGCAAATGCGGAAGAAGATCATGCGGATCGTAACCGACTCGCGGCCGATGGAAGCCCCGAAGGACCCGGCGACCGATCATCTGTTCCAGCTCTTCCAGCTGTTTGCCGGCGACGAAGCCAAAGCAGAGATGGCCGCGATGTATCGTAAGGGGGGCTTTGGCTACGGCACGGTCAAAAAGGCCTTGGCCGACGCCGCTGATGAGTACTTTGGCGAAGTCCGTGCGAAGCGGGAAGAACTCGCGGCGCAGCCAGAGAAGGTGCGAGAGATCTTAGGAGATGGCGCCGCCGCGGCTCGCCAGCAGGCGGGCGCCGTTTTGCGTCGCGCTCAAGAAGCATGTGGATTGAAACGAGCGTAAGGCGCCAAGGAAAGACGTATGAACATCGTCGGAATCGGTACCGACATCATCGAGTGCCTACGCATCGCCCAGATGATCGAACGCCATGGAGAGCTGTTTATCAATCGCGTCTACACGCCGCGTGAGATCGACTACTGCAGCAGTCGCAAAGCGGCGACGCAGCACTATGCCGGACGTTGGGCGGCGAAAGAGGCGGTCTTGAAAGCGATCGGCACCGGCTGGATCAAGGGAATCGCCTGGCGAGACGTTGAAGTCGAAAATCTCTTTGGCGGTAAGCCGCGCATCAATCTCTCTGGCGGTGCGCTGGAGTCGAGCCAGCGCCGCGGTATTATCGAGATCATGATCAGCATCTCGCACTGTCGCTCGCACGCGATCGCCTATGCGACAGCAATTGGTGGCGATGAGATCTCGCCGCTGGGGATGCGCGATTGATTCTTGACTGCGCGTTGCTGACGTATCTCGGTGGAAGCGAGCCGTAGATCGTTGGATTTCATCAGGCGAAAGACGCGCTGGACGTAATTCAGCGCTCGAGCGCCGCTTCCAAACTGCTCGTGTAAGTCTCCCTGCATGCGTTGCCCAGTCTCGGTCGCCGAAGCGCCGACGACGCCATTGTTGTGAAGCAACAACAAATCGCAGTCATCGAGTGGTTGCTTGCAGTTGACTGCCGCCTGTTCGGTAAATGAAAAGATTGCGTCGTAGATAGCCGGATAAGAGGGCTGTTCTTCTTCTAGCGGAACGTTGAAATGTAAAAGAACAATATAGTTTGTTGACGTTTCTCCGCTCCCTCTCTCCTTTCTTGCACCACGCACCACCCTGTGGCGGTGTGGATCGCCGAAAAAAAGCGTTGAGCGTTGATAATTGGGGGCCCGGCGTGGGCTAGGCTCCGTTTCGCGACTCGGCATAATTTGCAGGAAGTCCCTGTTAATTGTGGCCAGCGGTGGAAGAAATCGCCTAAAGCTGCGCAGAAATGTAAAAAAACAATGCTTTTAGTTGATTGTTGACGATTACATCTCTATACTCAAACTGCGTAA